>BJHW01000003.1 GCA_005405945.1 Streptomyces violaceusniger | reverse complement strand
AACCGGCAAAGAATCATCGCGAACCCGCTGTGACGTCCGCCACCTCGCACCACGGTCGCGCTTCTAGTCCCACCTCTGGTCGCGCACCTGGTCGCATCGGAAAAACCGGCACGGCTCGCGTAGGGGCCCGCTGACCTCGCAAAATGTCCCACTCGCCGCACCTCGCGGACGCCGACCACTTCCCCACAGAGGTGTCTGGCGAAGTCAGACCCGTGCCGTACGCCGCGCACAGCCATACGCGTGAGCACTCTCCCGGGCCGCCTCGGCCAGTGGGCGCCTGCGACTTTGGGCAGCTCCATCACCTCGATCTTCGCGAGCGCTCGACACACCATTTACGGTCCCGTACTGACTCAGTGCGGGACCGCGAGGCGCAGCGGGTCGTGTGGGTCAGGCGGTACTGAGTTCTTCGATGTGCGCGCGGAAATCCAGCTCGGGCAAGGGGAGGTCGACTTCGTCGACGAAGTTCAGAGCGTCGGGTACGTAGTCGATGACGGCCGTGGTGGTGGCGGGAAGGTCGACAGGCTCGGTGCCTTCGTTTTGCTGGAGTGCGCCGAGCATCTGGATGACGTTGAGGATGTCGTCCCGGTCGGCGTCTTCTCTGGGTGTGGCTTGGTGTTGCCACCACTCGGCTTCTCGTAGCTCGCCGAGAACACGGTGGTGGAGGGCGAGGCAGTAGGCGGCGCGGGTGTCGCCCGCCCCGGCGGCGAACTGCCACCAGAAGCGGGCGCTGTCTTCGCGGGTGGCCAGTTGGAGGACGCAGCCTAGGATCAGGGCGCCGGCGGAGTCCAGGAGGCGGCGGGAGACGAAGATCTGGAGTTGGTGGAGTGCGTCGTCGCGGCTTACCAGGGTCCGGCACAGGATCCGCAGATCCCGGGCTGCCCGGGACCGGGGCTGCGGTCCGCCAGGTCGCGGGGTATGAAGCTGAGGCTGCCGCGGGAGGGCGTGTCGGAGCTGTTCCATCCCGTCGTCGAAGGAGAGACAGCCGCGCCATACGCGGTCGGCCAGGCGGGCGGCGAGACGGCGTTTGGCAGCAGCCATATCTGCGTCGGTGTAGGGGCGTCGTGGCTGCAGGCGGGCCTTGGCCAGCGCGCGGTCAATGGGTGTGGTCATCGGCGCTTCCTTCCTTCTCCAGGCCGAGAGCTTCCTTCAGACGGCGCTTGGCGTAGCGGGCGGTGGAGCGGACTCCGGCTTCGGTGATGCCGAGGATGTCGGCGGTCTCGGTGATGGTGTGGCCCAGGCAGTAGCGCAGCACGATGACGTCGTGCTGGCGCTCGGGCAGGGCGCTGATGGCTCGGTAGATCTTCAGGCTCTCTTCCAGCTCGCCGATGGGGTCGACGGCGTTGCGGAGTTCGACGGTCTCGAAGGGGGCGGTGTCGATGAGCTCGAGGCGGCGGCCGCGTTCGCGGGCGACGTCGATGGTGCGGTGCTTCATCACCACCCAGGCGTAGGCGGCCGGCTTCTCCTGGACCAGGACCTCGGGCCAGTCCAGGGCGAGCTGCTCGAAGGCCCGGTCGACGGCTTCCTCGGCGTCCGCGCGGTTGCCGAGATACAGCTCGGCCCAGTGGATGTAGTCGGCGCGGTGCATCTCGTAGAACGCCTCGAACTCCACAGGCATGCCAGGGGTGAGGCCGGAGTCGGGGAAGTCGAAACCCTTGGTCATCGGCCCTCACCGGACTTCCCGCCGCTGCGGTGCAGCTCCGACATGCCCAGACGAACGCCGGCCGCCGCGGTACGGCGCGCGAGCAAAGCGACGTCACCGGCAAGGACACGCGCCGCGAGCACGGCGGTGATGATGTCCCCTGCGTTTTGAACATTCACGGACTCTGAGGTCCCCTTCGTTGTCGACGGGCGCGCCCCTCCGCCCCTCGGCGGCCGCCCTGAGAGCACCAGTTGGAGCCCTCTGCACTACTAGCGATCACAGAACGCCGTATGTGCATCGACAAACCCGACGATCCTACGGAATGTGTGCACTCGGTTACGCGTGCGCCCCCCTGTCGGTTCGCGCGCCCCCTTGCTCCGTTCGGGAGTAGGCCTCGGTCGGCCAGCTCGCGGACTCAGTTCGGCCTGGGTCAGCTGTGGTGTCGGGCTTGACGGTGGGGTATCTACGGGGCCATCACTCGAGCATCGGAGGGGACGGCATGGATGGCGGAACGGCTTCGGTCTTAGCCGGGTTAGCCGCGCTGGTCAGTGGAGTAACCGTCGCGGTGATCGGCAAGAAGGGCTCGTCCGACACGACACGGCAGACCGCGACCCACGACTATCGGAAGCAGCGCAGAGGGGACCGTCAACCTGCGTACGAGGCGTTCGCAACCAACGTCCGAGCCTTCGCCTCGACCGCGATCGACAAGGGCAATGAGCTCAAGGCGGCCACCGCTGCGGGGGCTGAGCCGATCCCCCAGCCGCAGATCGCCGAATTCCTTGACATGGGCGAGGTCTTCGCGGACTCCGCGATGCGCGTCCGTCTGCTCGGGCCCAAGGAGGTGGCCGATGCGGTGGAAGACGTGCTCAGTGCTTGTGCCGACGTGGTGGCCACGCTGAGCGGGTACGCCAACCTGGTTCATGCCTTCCCCGGCTTCCCAGTCGACGAGATGAACATCATCCACGTGGGACAGTTCCACACCTACGGGGAGGTCATCGCAGCCTCGCAGCGCTTGCAGGTCTCAGTACAGCGCTTCCTCGAGACCGCCCGGGCTCACATGGACAGCTGGGACGGCGAAACGATCTAGTTAGCAGGGAAGGCCGTTCGTTCCTTCTGGGCCGATTCGTCGGCTTGTTGTAACAATCCCGGGCTGAGTATCTGGCATCCTGTGCGGGATCCGAGTACCTACGGGGAAGCGACGGAGGCTCTCTCTTGACCCCTGCCCAGAAGTCCGCCACTGACGTGGCGGCCGAGGCCACCGGCCCGAAGATCATCATCGTCATTCAGCAGAAGGGCGGCGCGGGCAAGTCGACGATAACCGTCAACCTGGCCGCTGTGAGCGGGCGCAGCAGCGTCATGCAGAACGACATCGAGGATGCGGCTGTCATCGCCGCGGGCATCGACCCTCAGGGCAGCCTGGAGGATTGGGCTGACCGCGTCCCGGAAGAGGCCCTGCCCTTCGACTATCTCGTCACGAGGGGTGAGGTCGGCGTGCTCACGAAGCTGAGGGAGGACCCGACGCGCAAGCGCATCATCGTCGACACTCCTGGCTTCATGGAGATCGATCCGGATGCGGCATGGGGCGCGGATCCGCTCGGGGAGAGCCGGGTGGCTGATGCGCTGCGGGAGGTGCTGGACCTCGCGCACCTCGCGATCGTGCCCATCACTCCTGAGTGGCTGTCCTGGAAGCCGGCGGAGTTCACGATCGAGCGCATTCTCAAGCCCAGGAAGATCCCGTTCCTGGTGGTGATCAACCTCCATGATCCACGGGACGGCGACCCGGCCCTGGACGCGGTGAAGAAGTGGATCGATGAGCATGGGTACCCGCGCATGTCCGATCCGATCCGCAAGTACAAGATCCACGCGCATGCGGCCGAGAACGGACTGACGGTCGTGGAGTACAAGGAGAGCGGCACCGCTCTACGTGCACGCGAGGACTTCATGAGTCTCGCCCTCACCGTTGAGCAGGCTCTGTAATGGGGCGCCGCATGGATGCCGGGAAGCCAGCTGGCGGAGGAGGGCACCGCCGCCCAGAGACCACGACTGATCTCGTGCTGAAGTTGCCGGCCCCGCCTTCGACGCCGGTGGCGGATACGCCTGTGCTCATCACTGAGGAGCAGGACGTCTTCGTCCGCTGTGAGGTGGCGATTGAGAACCTCAAGGTCGCCTTCTGGGCCGCTGGCAAGGCTCTGGAGATCATCAGGGGTGGGCGCCTGTACCGAGCCGACTACACGTCGTTCGACGACTACGTGGACCAGCGCTGGGGCATGAGCCGTGGGCAGGCCGACAAGCTGATCCGCATGTGGCGGGTCGCGGAAGCCCTGTTCGAATCCACGCCGTCCGATTCGAACGATCCCACTCGAATTCGAGTGAAAAAGCTGAACCAGGCCGTGGTGTGGGAGCTCGTCCCGGTCGCTGAGGGGTACGACGTTGACGTAGCGACGACGGTCTACCGGACTGCTGTTGAAGCGGACGAGACGGCGGTTACGGCCGATGTCCTGCGAGGGGTAGTCCAGGGCATCCGGAAGGCGCTCCCCAAGAGCGGTGACGCTGTTGACCGTGGAGTTCTGACCAAGGCAGTGCAGACGGCCCTGAAGACGGTGGCCACCAAGAAGAAGGCGAAGCAGGGAAAGGGCACCGCCTCGAAGAAGGCGAGTGCCCCGGCCGACGTCCCGCCAGCGCTCCCGTGGGAGTCCCCCGAGGCTTTGAATCGCTTGTTGCGCAAGCACATGTCCGTGGAGAACCGGCGCACCCTCGGGAAGCTACTCACAGAAGACTGATCCCGGGCACGACATGGGTCTGCCCTCGCCACTGACGGCGGGGGCAGACCCATGTCGGTGTTCAGCCTGCCCAGACGATAGTGAGGACGTACAGGTGGGGCGGCTCGGTCGTGCGGTTGATCCAGTAGATGAGGCTGAGCTGGCCGACGGCGGCCGCGCGCAGGTCGGCGCCTTCCGGGTCGGAGGTGTCCCACTGGGGCCAGTGGAGGGGTGCCCGGGAGGCGATGTCGAGGATGTCGCCGACCAGTTCCTGAACGGCCGGTTCGAGGGTGGCGAGGTACCGGGAGGCGGCGGGGGAGAGCCGTGCGGGCCAGACCTGGTCGCTCACCTGCGGGGGCCGAGGACGTCTTCGAGGGGGATGCCGTCGGAGGTGTCACATCCGCCCTCGAGGAACGCGTCGACCGCGGGGGCGGTGTCGAGGCGGCGGGTCCAGGTGGCGATGGTCTCGTACGCCGCGGCGAGGCTGAGGGTCTGTCGGGCGGTTTCCAGTGCCTGCGTCCACTCCAGGTCCCAGGCGGGCAGCCAGCGGTCGGCGCGCGGCGATGCGGCGATGCGGGCGCGCAGCTGGGCGCCGGCGGCGGGCGACGGAGGAGGGGCGGGGGAGTCGAGCGGCTGCGCGGTCATCGCGGGGCGCCTCCTTCGGGGCTTTTGGGACCACGGTACGCCCGGCGCAGGGGGCGCCGGGCGTGGTCGTGCTGATGGGCGGTGCTCAGTCCTGCTGGGGAGTTGGTCGTGGTGGAGCCAGTCGTAGGCGGCGGCCGCCTGGAGCCAGATGTCGCGGGCGGGTTCGTAGCCGAGCTGCGCACGCAGGCGGGCGTAGAGGTTGGGGAAGCCGGTCTCCTGGCTGGCGTCGGCTTCGGCGGCGTCCATGCGGTAGGCGAGCTGGGTGGGGTCGGTGGTGACGTACGGCTCGCGGTGGGGGAGTGCGTCGACGTACGGCACGACGATGATGGTGGTGCCGGGGACGTGGACAACATCATGCAGTTGGGCGAGCAGTCCGCCGGCGATGGTGGCGGCCTGGTCGTAGTCGTCGTACGGGCCGAACCGCACATCGGGGTGGCCGGGCCGGGTCAAAACCACGGCGCGGCGGCGGGCGGCCTCGCGACGCTTGGCCATGATGTCGGCCAGGCCGTGCCGGTCGATTTCGACGGCACCGAGCTGGAGGGCGCGGGCCCGCTTGGGCGGGGTGATGTCGTAGTGCCAGCGGATGCCGTGGTCCTGGAACCAGGTACGGCGCAGGCCGAGGCGCTTCGCGAAGTCGTGCAGTTCGTCGCGGGTGTCGGCCACGAGATGGCACCAGTGGGTGTGCCGCAGGCGGCGGGCCTTGGCGATCCGCGTGTAGTCCTGGATTTCGTCGACGTAGACGGTCATGGGGTCCTCTGCCTTGTGTTTGTGGGGCTTCCGGCGGCGGGGCGCTCCGCGGTTGCGGAGCGCCCCGTGAGGGGTTCAGAACGGCTTGCTGGCCCAGGGGTCGTCCGGGTCGGCGGCGGGCGTTGGGGTGTTCTGGCCGGGCCGGGGGCTGTAGGTCAGGCAGAGGTTGCGCTCCCGGTAGCGGGGGTCGTAGGTGTATCCGGTGCCGCGGCATTCGCAGTCGGGGCCGTGCGGGTCTTCCGGCTCGCCTCGGTTGCACCAGATGGGTTCCTGGTGGAGAGGCGTGCCGTCGTCCTGCCAGGTCAGGATCGTCAGTACCTCGCCGGATCCTCCGCAGCCGCCGGGGCAGTTCGGCGGGTGCGGGGCGGGGCTTTCCTCCCACTCGCGGTACTGCTCGCGCAGCCACTCGCGGGCGGTCTGTGCGGGGAGGGTCATCTGCCAGTTGTTTGCTGCGTACGGCGTTCGCGGCCTTGGCGGCGTCGGCGGCGGCCTGGTCGTTGGTCGGGTCGGCGAGTGCGATCAGGTCGGCGATGACCGCGCGCAGCAGCAGGGCAGTGTGTCGGCGTTCGTTGAGGTAGTCGTCGTGGAAGTGGTCGGCGTCGCCGCGGACGCGGGCGTACCGGTACCAGAAGTCCTCGGCTGTGAGCTCGGTGATCAGGCGGGGGATGGAGGGGGTCCGGTCGTACGCCGGACGGTCGAGGGTCGTGGGTTGCTGGGGTGTGGGCGGTGCTGTGTGGAGGGTTTCGGTCATGGTGCTGGTGCTCCTGTCTGGTTGGGGAGAGAGCAGGGCCCGGGGCGGTCGGCTTTTCCTGGCCGGGATGGCGGCCGCCCCGGGGCGGGGTCAGTTGGAGAGGCGGACGGGCATGAGGAGGTAGCGCAGCGCGTCCTCGGGGAGGTCGTTGCCGTAGGCGCCGTGCAGCAGGGTGGGCTTGGCGGGGTGGTGAAGTTGAACTGGGTGGTGTCGGCGCCGATGGCGTTCAGGCCGTCGAGCAGGAAGGTGGGGTTGAAGGCGATGCTGAGGTGCTCGCCGGTGAGGTCGGCGGCGACGCGGTCGATGGCTTGGGCGTCGTCGCTGGCGCCGGCCTCGATGGTGACGGTGTCCGCCGTGAACCGGAGCCGGACCGGGGTGTTGCCGGTGGCGACCAGGGCGACGCGTTTGACGGCGGTAGTCAGGGCGGCGGTTTCCACGCTCGCCACGGCGCTGAACTCGGTGGGGAAGAGCGCCTTGTACTTGGGGAGGTCTCCGTCGATGGCCCGGACGGTGGTACGGCTGTGCTCGCCGGTGAGGCCGAATGTGCCCTGCTCGCCGGGGAGTCCGACGGTGATCTCGTGGTCGTCGGCGAGGGCCTTGGCGGTGTCCAGGAGCGTCTTGGCTGGGACCAGGGCGTGGCCGGGGCTGTCGGCCGTCATCCGGTCCCACGGCAGGGAGCGCACGGCGAAGCGGTAGCGGTCGGTGGCGGCCAGGGTGAGGGTGTCCGCGTCGGCGTCGGCGGTGATCGATACGCCGGTGAGGACGGGCAGGGTTTCGTCGCGGCTGGCGGCGCGGGCGACTTGGGCCGCCGCGGCGGCGAAGTCCTTGCCGGAGACGATGCCGGATGCGGCCGGGGTGGTGGGCAGGGTCGGGTACTCCTCCAGCGGCAGGGTGTGGAGGGTGAAGCGGGTGGGACCGGACTCGAGCACGAGCCGGGTCCCGTCGCGGGAGAGGCGGACGTCACGCTTCAGGGCGCGGGTGATGTCGGACAGCAGGCGGCCGGAGACCAGCACGCTGCCCTTCTCGGCGATGTCGGCGGCCGCGCTGGCAGTGGCGGATGTGTCGTAGTCGAAGCCCGCGATGTTCAGCTGGCCGTCGGCGGCGGTGAGCTTGAGGCCGGCCATGACCGGGACGGGCGGCCGGGCTGGCAGGGCGCGGGCGGCGAAGGCGACGGTGTCGGCGAGTGTGCCGCTGTCGATGGTGAGCTTCATCAGCTGGCCTCCTTGGGGCGCTGTCGTGGCGGGCTCGGGGTCGGGTCAGGCCCCGGAAGGGGCGGATGGTGGTGGATCCGTCGGCGCGGCGGATGGCGACGTTGCGGGGTCCTGCGGCCGGGCGGCGTCCGGGCCAGGAGAAGTGCAGCCAGGGGCCGGTGATGTCCGGCGCGCGGCGGGCGTTGTAGGCGGTGATCACGGTGATGGGGCTGCCGCGTTCGAGGTAGGTGCGGCCGGTGATCCCGGTCATCGGGTGGCGAGGGCGGGGGCGGTGAGGTGGCTGCGCAGGTGGGTCTCGCGCAGGTTCTCCAGGACCGTCTTGGTCTTGTTGGTGCGGCGCCAGGAGCAGGCGCTGCACCGGACCGTGTAGCCGGAGCGGCCGGTGCAGCCGGACTTGGGGTCCTTGGGCTTGCCGGTGCTGGTTACGGGGTGCGTGCAGATCGAGCCGCTGTCGTGGACGGGGTTGATCGTGGCGGTGATGCGGGCCATCAGGTGCGGCCTCCTTCGGGGGTGGGTGTGGCGGCGGCGGTCTGGGTGCGGCGGGTTTCCAGTTCGGCGTGGCGCTCCTGGAGGTGGTCCATGGCGGTGTCGTCGGCCAGGAGCGTCTTGATCAGGGAGGACTGGTAGTCCTGCCCGTCGAAGAAACCCCGGTGGTAGCGGCACTGGTCCTGCGCTTCGGTGCAGGCCTCGCAGTCCTCCCAGGCCATGGGGTCGTACGGGGCCGTCTCCGGGCCGGGAATCTCTGAGGGGGCCCGGTGGGCGGGGTGTTGTCGCTGGTGGTGAACAAGTCCTCGCGCCAGGTCGGCGGCAGTGCGCTGAGGTCCTCGGCCAGGGCGGCCGCGATCTGCGGGTAGTGGTGATACAGCGAGGCCCAGACCCGCTTGGCCTCGGTGGCCGGGTCGAAGTGCGGCCGCAGGTCGACGGCCTCGCGGGCGTAGGACTCGATCTGTGCGCGGCGCTGGGCCAGGTGCTGGTGTCGACCCCGGCGGCCGCAGCCACCGTCAGCACCTCGGTGTCGGTGAGGAGCTTCTGGTTGAGCAGTGCGGCGGCGAGCCTCTCGGCGGCGCTGGCGTCGCGCTGGGCGAGGGCGGCGATGGCCTGGTCGGTGATGTAGGCGCAGCGCTGGGTCCACATGTTCGCGTTGCAGTAGGCGGTGGCCAGCAGCCGGAACCGCAGCCGGTTGAGGTCGGTGGTGCCGTCCCTCACGGGGCTCTCCTTCACTTCGGTGGGGTGGTGGTGTCGGCGGCCGCGGGCGTGTGGCTGTGCTGGTGGGTGTAGTGGCCGGGCAGCTGCTCGTAGTGCTCGCCGTCCAGGGCGCTGCCGGCGCGCTTCTTGCCGTACCGGGCCATGCGCGCCCACCCGGCCGGGGCCGGAGCACCGGTGTCGGGACTGTGGGTGCGGCCCTGGGGGTCGATCAGCACGGCGGGTCCGTGCGCCCCGGAGGGGGTGGGCTCGCGGCGCCCATTCCCCCCACTGCTTGTAGAAGAGCGGCACGCCGGCGGCGGTGCACTCGGCCCGGAGAGCGCGGGCCCAGATGGGGTGCATGGGGCGGGCCCCGGGGCCGCTTTCGCCGCCGGCGATGACCCAGTCCAGGCCCTGCCACCGGCCGCTGGGGCGGCGGGGCAGTTCACCCACCGATGGCACTCAGGGGTGGGGTTGTCGGGGTGGGTGCAGCAGCCGTCAGAGGGGTCGGCGAAGCCGCAGTCGAGCGCGGGCCTCAGCCAGCGGCTCAGGTCGACCGGGCCGAGCAGCGGTTCGGCGCTGACGCACCGTACGGCCGCCGGGGTCTGCATCAGCAGCGGGACCCGCGCGTCGGCCGCGGCCTGGTCCTCCACCGAGACGCCCAGCCACACGCTGGACAGGGCGGTGGGCATGAACGGGGCGTGCTCGATGTCCTCCTGGTCGCACCAGCCGCGAGCGGCGGCGCTCTTGATCAGGTCGATGCGGGTGGGGATGTCGGCCCACCGCTTGAGCCACGCCCGCATCCTGGGGGGCCGCTTGGTGAGGACGATGTACGTCTGCACGGGCTTGCTGGCGCGCGAGCCGCGTACGTCGGCGCCGGTCCAGTACATGACGGCCCACAGGGCGGCGAGGTACTCGTCGGGCACCTCGGGGTGGAAGGCGTCCGACATGGAATTTACGAAGACGCGCCTGCCGGTGCGCCATCGCAGCGGCAGGTTCAGGGTCCAGTCGTGGAGGGTGACGCCGAAGCCGGGGCCGGAGGTCTCCGGGCGGCCGTCGCGCTGGTAGCCGCGGGTGCCCATGGCGCGGTGTCGGCGTGCGAAACCGGCCGCGTAGCAGTTGCGGCAGCCCTCGGATACGCGGTCGCACCCGCTGACGGGGTTCCAGACGTGGGTGGCCCACTCGATGCGTGTGGTGCTCAACGGGACTCCTTGGCGGTGATGGAGATCAGGCGGCCGATCCGGACCGTGCTGTGGGCGGCGAATCCGTGGTCGCGCTCTTTCAGCGGGGTGAGCGCGACGGTGCCTTCCACCTCCACCTCCCACTGGGCGAGGGGGAGATCGACGGAGGCCGGGGAGGGGATCAGCCGGGCTGAGTAGCCGGTGTTCAGCAGGTAGATGGCCAGGCGCTCGTTGTACGAGGCGGCGGTTTCGGACTTGGTCTGCGGGGGTGCGACGGCGGCCGCCCAGCTGCGCAGGGGCGGGTCTCGTCGTGCTGCGGTCCGAACGGGCGGGGGAGATGCAGGCCCCAGCCGGGGTCGGTGTCGGCCGGTCGGGCGGCGGCGATGACCGCTTCCAGCTGCCGGTCCACCAGGCGCGTGGTGTAGAGCAGGACGTAGGCGCCCCAGTCGGGGGCTGCGCCGCCGGTACGGGTCAGGGTGACCCGGCCCGTACCGGTCAGCGGCTCCCGTCCGGCGCGGCGCCGTCGGGATAAGGCGGCCATCGCTACTCGGCCCGCTGGAGCTCGGGGCCTGGTCGCGGTTGTTCCAGGCGTTCCGGATCTCCTGGGAGATCAGGCCGTGGGCCGCCACCTGGTAGCCGTTGCGGCGGGCCCAGGCACGGATCTTGTCGCGTTCCTTCTTGCTTTCCGGCGTGGACGTGGTCGGCGACGTGCTGGTGCCGGTCTTGGCCGCGCGGAGCTTGTTCTCGGCTTCGGCCAGCTGCTGCTTGAGTGCGGTGACCTCGGCTTCGGCTCGGGACACCTGCGCTGCGGTCCGGCGCATCGTGGTGAGCTCGGTGAGCGCAGTGCGGGCGCGGGCGGCCAGGGTCCGCACCTTCTTGGTGTCGTGCTCCTCGCCCCAGGCCAGCGCTTCCAGAAGCTCAGCCAGGGCCTGGCGGGTGTGCTCGCGGGTCAGGCCCTCGGCCTCGGCCAGGGCTGCGATCTCGCCTTTACTCATGCCGGTCTGCGCGGCGATGTCGTCGACCGGAGCGCCGGCCTTGAGCATGTCGATCGCGGTGGTGGTGTAGGCGTCGGTGCTCATGCCTGCTCCTCTCCGGTGCTGAACTCGGCGCGCAGTTCCTCGCGCCGCTCGGGGTCGGTGGCGGCCCAGATGCCGTGCTCGGTGTACGCCGGGTTGTCCAGGGCCCAGGCCAGGCAGCGGATGCGGGCCGGGCAGGCCTGGCACAGCTGGTGGGCGTGGGCCTCGGTCTTGGTGTCGTCGGTGAACCACCACTCGGGGTCGGAGTCCGGCTGGCGGCAGGGCTCGTCGCCGGTCAGCCACGGGTAGGGGGCCAGACGTGTCGTCACTGGCTGCCTCCTCCCTCGAGCAGGATGTCGGCCGACTGCCAGGCCTGGAGCTGGTACGGGTCCAGGGCTTCGATGAGCAGTTCGTCGACTTCGCCGGCGCTGTCGTCCGGGTCGGTGACCAGGACGCGCGGGGGAGCGGTGAGGCGGGCCAGGATGGCCAGGCGCCGGGCGGGGGCCTCGTCGGGGTCGGCCTCCGGGTGCAGGGACCAGATCTGGCCGGGCGCGGCGAGCAGTCGCGGTTCGCTGTCACTGGCGCGGTCGCAGACCAGCCGCAGCGCGGTGTCGTAGGGGATCTGGTCCTGGTGGGCGAGGTCGGTGGCCAGGCTGCGCATCCAGTCGGCCGCCTGCTCCTGGCCGACGATCAGGTCGAGGCGCCAGACATCGGTCACTGGTCGGCCCTCCCGATGGAGGGGGCCGTGTCGTCGCCCTCGACGCCCTCGACGGCGGCCAGGAGGATCTGGAGGACCGAGTCGCGGGTGTGCTTGGAGCTGGCGGGGCGGCCGCAGTTCCAGCAGTCACCCTCCTCGCCCACCCAGCTGACCGAGCAGGGCTGGCACACGAAGCCGATGGGGGTGGGGCGGGGGCGCCGGCCGATGGACCGCATGATGGCGGCGACCGCGACATCAGGGCGCCGGGTACGGACGGGAAGAGGCATGATGGTGCTCTCCTGTTTCGCTGTTTGGTGGAACGGGGAGCCCCGGGGCGGCCGACGGTTTCTCAGGCCTGTGACGGCCGCCCTGGGAGTCGCTATCGAGGGTTGCTGGACCTCATGGCCGGGTCCTGTGCCTCCGGCCGGTCCCAGTAGCCCTCGCCCCAGGCGCATTCGCTGGTGGGGCAGTTGTCGTGGTGATTGCACTGCGCCACCGGGACGATGCGGCCGTCCTTGTGGGCCTCGTACTCCTGGCAGACGTAGTGGCGCGAGCGGCCGTCGGCGAACTCGATCGCGTGCGGCGGGCTGCCACCGATCCGGCCGCCGAAGGCGCGGTCATGGGTGCGCAGCTCCCACGCGGCAGTGTCGGCGAGGGCGGCCGCGTGGACGTTGCCCGGGTCGGCGAGGGCGAACCGGTCGAGGAGGGCCGCCTTGCGCAGCACCAGCTCGCGCAACGCGCGGGCGGTGCGGTGCTCACCGGCCAGGGAAGCGGACAGAGCGACCAGCGCGTCCTTCTCCGTCTCCAGGTCGGGGGCGCCGTCGTATGCGGCGGTGGGCTCGGTGGGCGAGTTGAGCATTCGTGTCTTCCTTTCACCCCGGGTGAGGCGGGGGCGCGCGGTTGAAGGGGAGTTACAGGACGATCGGTGTCGTCTTGGCCTGGGACCAGTCCAGGTCCCAATCGACGTGGAGGCCGCGGGCGGACCAGTCCCGGCGGCTGGAGCCGCAGGGGATGTCCTGTCCGGCTGCCGTGTGCAGGAGGGCGATCTCGTGGGCCCGGCGGGCGGCGGCGAGAGCGGCTTCCTTGGTCTCGGCGACGCCGGTGAAGATGTGCCGGCAGCCCGGGCGCGGGGGTGTGAGGGGGACGTCGATCGACCAGGCGGTGGAGGTCATTTCACGTGGTTCTCCTGTTCCAGCGAGGGGTTGGGCAGCCGAGTGCTGCTGGGGACGGGGGCGGTCTACGCGCTGTCAACGGCGCGCCGGGCGGTCGGTTCCGCCGCGTCGCGGGAGCTGATGAGCTGGTCGAATCCCTCGGCGATGGGGTCGAGGGCGGCGGCCATCCGGAACTGCTCGGCCACGGTCTTCTCCGGTACGCGGCGGTTGGCGGGCCGTTGGGCGTTGCGTCGCTGGCACTCGGCGAGCGGGGTGTCCATCCGGATGGCGATGACGGGCGTGTGGTGGCGGCGGGCGGCGGCAACGAGCTTGGCCCGGTCGGCCACCGTGGCGTTGGTCGCGTCGATGTAGCACGGCAGTCCGCGGGCGAGCCGGGCCTCGAGGACGAGCTCCAGGAGGGCGACCGCGTCCGGCGTGGCGCCTTGGTCTCCCGCGTCGCCTGCGACCATCTCGCGGTAGGTATCGAGCGCGAGGACGGCGTCGGCCAGCCATGCCCGGCCCAGGGTGCTCTTGCCGGATCCGGCTGCGCCGACCGGCACATACACCCCTCGGGTGGTGTCGATCCCGGTGGGTTCCTGGGTGGGCTGGTGGCCGATGGCGCGGGCCAGGGCGGCCCACAGCCGGTCGTCCCGCCCGTATTCCGGGTCGACGATCGTGACCTGCCAGGCGCTGACCACCTCGGAGAAGGAGTCGGCCCCGATGATGTGCTGGGGCCAGATGGTCTGCAGGTCCCGGTAGGAGATGCGGGCGCCGAACCCGGTGTAGGGCTCGCCGTCGACGTGGGTGACGATGAAGCCGTCCGGGTGCTCGCCGGGAAGGGCCTCGTCGTGCAGGCTGATCAGCAGTCCGGCCTCTTCAGCGGCGTCCACCAGGTTCCGCAGAAGAGCGGGGTCTTTGACGAGTCCGGTGACGCCCGCGCGCTGCGCCCAGTGTTCGCCGTTGAGCGTCTCCACGACGCCCGGCTGCGAGCAGTCGGTGACGTAACCGGCGCGGTTGACGGCGGCCAGGATGCCGATGAGGTGCGCGGTCTCCGGGTCCGGGCCATAGTTCGGCGCGTAGCCCGGCTGGGAGGCGATGTCGCCCTCCAGCCACGCTGCGACCAGCTGGCCGAGGTCGGCGAGGCTGCGGGTGGAGCGCCAGCGGGCGCGGTCCGCGCGGCTCATCCACGGGAGTCGGATACGCATCGTGTGTATCTCCTGGGTGTGGGCGGTTGGCTACTCGCCGGCGGCGCGGGCGCGGGCGGCGGCGGCAAGCAGAGCGGCGTGGATCTGGTCCTCGCGGCGGGCGAGCCGGTCGTTCCAGGCCGGGATGGTCAGCGCGCCGGTGATCTGCCGGATGTGGGTGTTGGCCTGGCGGGCGGTGCGGCGGGTGCCGGTGCCGCTGCGGATCAGGGCGCGTTCGGCACCGAGAACGCATACGCCGCGGTCGTCCTCGAGGACGTGCTGCGTCCAGCCGTGCTCGGTGATGTGCCGTGACGTGGCTTCAAGGAATTCGGACGGCGTGACCGGTGCCGACTGCGGCAGGGCCTGGGGTGTCTTGGGGTTGGCGATGATGTGCCAGCCCAGGCGGAGGATTCCGACTACGGCGGCTGTGGTGAGGAGCGTGGTGTGCCGCAGGAGCCACCAGGCGGCTCGCAGTGCGAGTCGGCCGCCTGTTTGTGCGGTGTGCTTGGCGATCTGGGCGGCGGGGGAGGGGATGTGCGGGTCGGGAGGGCAGGGGCCCGTGATGATTCCCGACTGCACGATGAGGGTTTCGGTGTCGGGCAGATCGAATGGCCGCGGGGATGCCGGTTCCTCGGCGAGCACGGCCTCCAGTTCCTGGGCGAGCGCTTCTGCGAATGCGGCGTCGACCGCTGCGGCCAGGGCGGTCTCGGAGCGGAACGTGCTCGGGATCGTCACCGCTGTCTCCTTCCTGGTCCGGGCGCGGTCGTGAGAGGTGAGTTCGTGGCGGGCGGTGGGTGGTCTGGCCGCGCTCGGCGCCCACCAGCGGTGATCTGGTGGGTCCCGGGCCTGGCCGGGCCGGGGGATGAGGCGGGGGCCGGAGCCCCCGCCGGTGGGGTGATCAGGTGGTGGGGTCGTAGGCGCGAGCGAATTTCTCGGCCTCCGTGAGCAGGTCGGCCACCTCCTCCCGGTCGGTCGGAGCGGAGATCGCCCACAGGGAGACGGCCATCCCGACTGGGTAGAGCACCGCAGCGATCAGCAGAGTCATGACTGCTGGTTGAGGTATTCGAACGCGCGCAACAGCAGCGGGCGGTGCGCGGCGTAGAGGGTGCGCCCGGCCGCGGTGACCGCTGCCTCAAGCTGTTGGAGGGAGCCGAACGGCCACCACCCCGCGTCCGCAGCATCGTCACCGGCGGTTGCGGTGACCTGCGCGGGCAGTTGGTAAAGCGCGCTGGTGGACGCAACCCACGCGTGGTCGGTGTTGCGCCAGTCCTCGACGACCTGGCGGCCGAGGATGGTGGGCTGCTGATTGGCGAGGTCGATACCGGTCTCCTCGCGCAGCTCGCGCACCAGCGCGGCCGGGGCCGTCTCGCCCGGGTCCACCATGCCGCCCGGAATGGCCTCCTGCTGGATGTCGTCTCGGGTGATCAGCAGCACCCACCGCTGCTCATTAGTCCCGGCGACCACGATGGGGTCAGCGGCCTGGTTCTCGCCCCAGCGGCCGAGGTTGCGCCCGGTACGCCCAGTGCGCCCGTGCGGGTGCAGCGGCCAGCCCCGCTCGAGCTCGAAGGGGATCAGGGCGTCCGCTTGGCGCTGTTCCCAGTTGGGCACCAGGTCGGGCGTGGCGGCGCGGTCGACCACCCAGTTGGGCACGTGCTGGGTGAGCGCCGCCGGTCGCAGCTCGGGCGGCGTGATCTTCACCGGTGCGTACCCCGGCCAGCTCACCGACCAGCAGCGCCGATCCTCGGGCACGGTCACGGTGGCGTCGACCGGGGCGTAGTGGTCCGGGTCGATGACGCGGTGCGCCATCTCCTCACCGCTCTTGGGGTCGGTACGGAACATGGGGTCCTCTCACAGCCAGTTGTTGTGGTCGATCGGGCCGGGGGCGGGGGCGGCTTTCCTACTTGGCGGCCGCGATGAGCGCGGCGAGGGTCTCTGCGCCGTGGTGCCATGCCTGGTCGAGTGCGTAGGCGCCGTTCATGCCGTGGTCGGCGAGGTTGAAAAAGCGCTCCTTGCCGAGGCCCTTGGCCAGGCGCTGGAGGATGCCGTTGGGGACGCGGCGGTCCGCGATGTAGTGGGTGATGCCGCTGAGGGCCAGGGCGCCGGCGACGGCGCCCGGGTGCAGCCGGACTCCGACCGCGCGGGAGCCGGCCATCAGGACCAGGCCCTGGGTGGCGGTGTAGGTGACGCAGTGCCATGCGCAGGCCCGGCGGCCCTCGGCGGTGCCGTTCTTCTTCTCCTCGCCGGTCTTCTCATCGGTGGTGGCGACCGGGGCGGAGTCGCTGGCGCCCTTGGCCTGGGCGCAGTAGTCGGACTGGACCCAGTGGTCGGCGACGTCGGCGGCCGCGCGGAGCAGGGCGTAGGCCGTGGTGAACTTCGCTGCGCGATGCGTCATTGTGGTGGTTCTCCTCGTTCCGGTGGTTCGGGATGGGGCAGGGCCCGGGGCGGTCGGCTTTTCCTTGGCCGGGATGGCGGCCGCCCCGGGGCGAGGGTGGTCAGCTGTCTTCGGCGAGCTGCTTGAGGTTGCGGCGGATGTAGTCGCGGTTGAAGGCCAGGGCCTCGACGGCGTCGACCTGGCGGCAGTTGCCGCTGTTGATCTCGTCGGCGACGGCCTGCCAGAACTTCCGGTCGGCGGCGTTGCGGTCCTTTTCCCGCTGGGCCTTCGCGGCCTCCAGGCGCTGTTTGGCGGCCTTGATGGATTCGGGGGTGGGCTTCTTGCTGGTGTTGTTGTCGCTGGTCATTGGGTGCTCCGTCTCGGATGAGGGACGATGGGTCTGCCCCCTGCTCCGGTTTGGAGCGGGATCGGTGGCCCGGGACGGCCGGTGAAGGTTGGTCGCCGTTGGCGGCCGTCCCGGGGCGTGGCTACCTGGAGGCGGTCGGCGTCTTGGCGGCGGGGATCGTCGCGTCGGCGGCGTCGGCGAGGTGCTGCATGGCTGCGGCGAGCGCGTCGTCCGCCCGCGCCAGCTCCTCGCCGAGCTGGGGGTAGCCCTTGTCGAGGGCGGCGCACATGAGGGCTCGGACGTAGAGCAGCGAGTCGTGGATGTTGATGTGCTCGGTGACCAGGCCGGGCTGGAACGCGAGAGCGGAGTCCAGACGCCCGGCGCCCGCGATGTACTTGGCCCAGGTCTCGTCGTTCATCCGGTCGGCGTGCTTGTGCAGTTCCTTGGTGAGCTCCTGGCGGGAGTCGTGCGCCCACGCCTTGCCGATGAGGCCGAGGAAGAACTTCGAGATGGGGTTCGGCTTCGAGATGAGGTTCGGCACTGCTACTCCTGACTGTTGCTTTCCGCTGGTCTTGTGACCTGCTGGTTGGTGAAGGGGATTCGGGGCCCGGAACCGGCGCTACTTGCTGATGTGGCCGTTGCGGGTTTTGGTGACGACGTCCAGGTCGGGGCGGTTGGAGACGCCGCGCAGCCGGATGTTGCCGTTGTGGGAGCGGGCCTCGATGCGGCCGGTCGCGGCGGGCGTGGCGACGAGGTCGACGTTGCCGTTGTGCGTGATCAGCCGGGCGGCGCCGCCGCCGTAGCTGCCGATGTAGGTGCTGCCGTTGTGGGTCTCGATGTCGGCCCACCCGGTCACGCTCTGGATGTCGTTGTCGCCGTTGTGGCCGCGGACCTGGACCCGGCCGACGATGCCGGCGGTCAGGCTGCCGTTGTGGGTGTCCAGGTCGAGTGCGGCGAGGACGCCGGTGACCGTCAGGTCGGCGTTGCGCGAGCGCATCTGGACGCCGGATCCGGCGGGCAGGGTGATCAGCACCTCGACCCCGCTGGACACCATCGTGCTGCCGCCGCCGGTGATGACCCGGCCGTCCTCCGTGATCGTCATGGCGGTGACCGAGCCGTAGACGGTGCCGCCGATGACCTGGGTAACCCGGGTCCGGCCGCCGCTGGTGAAGACCTGGGTGATGCCACCGCCGGCGCCCTGCATCTCCGGGACCACGATGGTGAGCTGGTTGCCGTCCTGGGTGATCCGGGAGTCGCGGACCGCGTCCGCTGCGGGGCCCGTTGTGTCGTCGGTGCGGACCACGGCGCGGGCGATGGTGGCGGTCGGGTCGACGGTGACCCGGACGGTGCCCATCGGGCAGGTGACGGAGGCCAGCACGGGGCCGACTGCGGCGGGGGCGGGGAGGTTCTTCTCGGTCACGGTTACTCCTGTCGATCGGCGGCTTTTCGGGGTGGTGCTCGGAACACCCCCAACTATGCCGTCTTTTTGTCGGCCTTACAAGAGTAGGCCGTTTTTTTGTCGGCAACGTGAGGGTGATTGCAGGTCAGGAGCGCGACCGGCTCGGCGGCGAGCCCCTGCGGGCACGCTCGGCGCGGCGTTCGGCGTCGGCCAGCGCGGCGGCCGCAGGGCCTTCGCACTCGGTGCACGGGATGGGGGTGCCGGGGATCATCCCGGTGTCCTCGCAGACCAGGCACCGCGGGCCCCGTTGCGGCGTCGGCATCCCGTACGCCTTGCGGTACCTGGCGGCCGAGGGGATCTTCGGGCCGGGCTCGGCCTCCCGTCGCGGCGGGGTGCCGTTCGGGGCACCTCCGGCCTGCCAGGTCCAGGCGATGCGCAGAGCGGCGGCCACCGGCCGGTGAGCGGCCTTGGTCAGACGCCGCTTCGCCTGGCGCACCGGCTTGCGGACGGCGGCCTTCGCCTTGGACTTGGCGCGGCGCTTGGCGTACTTGAGCCCGTAGCCCCATCCGGCCTTGATGTCGGCGAGGTAGTCGATGGGCGGCGGGTCCACTTCGCCGAATCCGGCGTCGATGATCCACAGCGAGTCGGGGTCCGGGTCGGCCCAGGTCTGCAGACGGGAGTAGGCAACGAAGTGGGCCCGCTCGATGCGGGGTTCGGCCCACTCGTGCTGCCGGGGGCAGTAGACCCGCACGAGTCGGTCAACGGCCTCATCGAGAACGAGCTGCAGTCCGGTGTCGGTCTGGCAGGCCGGGCACGCCAGATCCTGTGCGAGCCAGGTGACCCGGATGGTGTGGGCCGGGTCCTGCACGATGTAGCGGAAGCGGCGCGCGGAGACGACCCGGTGGTACCCGGCGGCCGGATCGGCGGGCCTCATCAGCTCTGGACGCATAACGGACTCCAGGTGATCTTTCGGGCGTGAACTGGGAGCGGAACCGGATGGAACCGCAGGTCAGAGGGGTGGAACCGGGGTGGAACCGGTGGCGGGGGCCGGAACCGGTTCCGGTCGGGGGAGGTGGTTCCGGCCCGGTTCCGAGCCGGTTCCACCCCTCTGACCTGCGGTTCCGTAGGGTTCCGGTGGTGATCAAGAGCCCTCGGAGGTCTCTCCGGTGATCATCTTGAGGTCCTTCAGGCGGTAGCCGCGGGGCTGGTCCTTGCGGTACTTCTCCAGCGCCCAGGTCCGGCCGGTCGGAGCGAGCACAGCAGTGATCGTCTTGCGCAGCTGGTCGACGCGGTCCGTGGTCCGCTCGTCGTCGTCCTCGCCGTTGAACCGCTCCAGGCTCCACCGCTCGGGGTCGACCTGGCCGAGGGCGTCGGCCAGCTCCTCCTGGGAGAAGCCGGCGGGCTCCTTGCCAGTCGACGGGTCCTTGGCGTCGGCGAAGATCTGCCGGATGGTGGCGATGAGCTGCGGGACGGCGTCATCGTCCGGGCCGGCGGCCGACAGCATGTCGTCGCTGGCCTCCATCAGCTGCTCCAGCGTGATGGGGCTGAACTTCGCGGAGTCCTCGTCGATGCCGACCAGGCCGGCCTTCGCCCGCTCGTTGCCGCGGCGCAGCAGTTCGTCGTCGGAGGCGTAGCAGGCGCGGTAGGGGATCGGTTCGCAGTAGGCGCTGCCGGCCATGACGTACGCGACGCTGGCGTCGTTGAGCTGGTCGCCCATCGCGGGGACGAGCCGGTCCGAGCGCCAGCCCTGGGCCATCGCGCCGCCGCCGAGGATTTCCAGGACGTCGTCCTTGTCGCAGGCGCCGAGGACCTGGACCGGCAGCTCGGTGAGCCAGGTGTTGTCCTTGACCTTCTCCTTGGTGACGCCCTGTCCGGCGATGACGATCGTCACGTCGCTCTTGGCGGAGGTGATGGCCAGTTCGGCGAGCATGCCGTCCAGGTCCCAGGTGACCTTCCGGCCCTCCTCATCCAGGTAGCCCTTGCGGCTTTCGCGGACCAGGGCCGGGAATTCGTCGACGACCACCTTGATGCCGGGGCGCTTGCGGGAGGTCTCCCAGTTCAGGCCCATGTTGAGCGTGTCGAAGAGGGCGGGGCGGCCCTTGCCGACGTCCAGCGCCCACCGCAGTGCGCGGCGGGCGTCGGCGGGGGTGGTGGCGACCACGTGCATGGCGCGGCGCAGACCGCCGAAGCCGGATCCGGCGCTGCCGAGGTCGATGCCGATGATGATCTGGTCCTCGGTGGCGGTGAGGGCGTCCAGGATGGCGCGCAGGAGGGTGGACTTGCCGGACCTGCTCTTGCCGACGACGTTGACGTTGGTACGGCACATCGGCAGGGCCAGCGGCCGTCCGGACATATCCGCGCCGACCTGAGCCTTGTGAATGTCCTTGGTCTCGATCGACTGCGGGGCGCGGTAGGGGAGTTCGGGGACGGCCTGCCAGGGGTTGGGGCCGGGGACCCGGATGACGCACTCGTTGCGCGACTGGGCGGACTGCTGCAACAGGACGCTGCCGGTGCGCACGCCGGGCAGGCAAGCCTCCAGCAGGTCCAGCCCGGCGGAGATCTTCTCCGGGGTCATCCGCTCCAGCCATACGTGGATCTCGAAGCCCCACGGCTGCGGGTCGACCCGCAGGGCGGCGATGTTGACCTTCAGGTCCTCGATGAGGGCCTGGCGCATCATCTGCTCGAACATCCGCGGCGTCATGCCGATCTCGAACCGCTGCGGGACACCGGCCTCGATCTGCTCGATCTTCTCCAGCTGGTCTTCGGTGAGTTCGACGTCGCGGCCGAACCAGGACGCGGCACCGAGGTTGAGGACCAGGGCGCCGAGGAAGCCCCAGACGCCCTCGACGCCGAGCGCGGTGAAGTCGGCGGCGGCGACCGGGCCGTAGACGAGCGCGGCGCGGCCGGCCACCTTCTCGCGCGCCTTCTTCTTCGCGGAGACGGCGACGGCGACGGCCTGCCCGGCCTGCTGCTGGGCCAGGCGTGCGGTGTCCTGCTTGGCCTTGCGGTCCAGGACCGCGATCTGGGCGCGGAGTGCGGCGCGGTCGGCCTCCTTGGTCATGGTCAGCGCGAGGGTGAGGTCGGACTTGGCCTTCACACCCTCCACGCCCTTGACCCAGGTCCGGATCCGGCGCTCGCCGCGGCGGGCGCGCTGCAGTATGCCGTGCGGGGTGCTCTGCCGGGCGGCCCACTTGCGGATACGGCGGCGTGCCTGCCGCTTGCGGTAGGCACGGCGGGCGGCGCGGCCTTCCGCGGTCTTCAGCCGCGGGTCGATCCACGGCCGGTCGCCCTCGGGGTCTTCGCCGATCTCCCAGTCGGCGGCCGGGATGACCCGGCCCTCGACCGGCGCGGTGGAGGCGGCGGGCGGTTCGGTCTTGCCAAGGTCGACGGTGGGCGTGGGGTCCTCAGGCGCCGTGAAGTCCACGGCCAGGATCTCCTCCAGCCAGCCCTCCCGGTCGGCGCCGGTGGTGGTCCGGGCGGGAAGGGCGATCAGCTCGGCGGCGCCACCGGCGGCGAGGCGGGATCGTCCCTCGGCCTCCAGGGCGTCCAGCAGGTCCAGGGTGGTGCGCGCGGCGTACAGGGCGCCCGGCAGGTCGTCCGTGTGGCGAACCAGGACGTCGCGGGCGCGGCTGCCCTGTGAGGGGCCGACGATCCGCATGTCCTCCAGCACGTCCATCACCCGGGTGGCGACGGCGGGGCCGACGTGGAGCTGGCGCTGGAGCAGTGGGGTGGAGCCGAACTGGGTGCTGACGACCACCTCGGCCGCCTCGATCACCAGGCGGCGGTCCGTGCCGCCCGTGCCGCTGATGACGCGCTCGTTGATCTCGGACATGCTGGTGCTGCCTCCTCAGAGGTGGCGCGGGGCGGGAGCCGGCCGATCGCTTTGGTCGGTTGAGGGGCTGGCTGCCCGTCCCGCGCTTGGCTTGTCGGGGAGAGTTCAGGCGGGGTAGCCGCCGTAGCAGGGGCACAGACCCCGTAACGGCGGGGGATCCGGTATCCCTTGTCGGTCTTGCACTCGGGGCAGGTGCGGTGGGCGGCGCATGCCTTGCGGACGGCCGCCCACATCGCGTCGGTCATCGGTCGTTTCGGCTTGGCCAGGTCGACCCGGTACAGGGCGGCGAAGTGGTCCTCGCCGTTCCTGCGCCAGCCGAGCTGGCCGGCCTTCTGTGTGGTGCCGGGCCTGCGGCCCATCGCCTTCAGCTGGCGCACCGTGGCGAGTTCGCTCGGGTCCGGGCCCAGCCGCCAGGGCCAGGTCGGGATGCCGAACTTCTCGCCGTCCGGGTCGTTGAACCGGTCGTTGGCCTTCGGCGGCATCACGCGGTCCGCTGGTCACGGACGAGGTGCAGACCGTGTCGCTTGGCCTCCTTGATGGCTGCCGTGCGGCGGTCGTAGGACCACGACCTGGACGGCTGCACCGCCTTCTTGTCGGTCTCCTTCCGTCGTTTGAGCGCTTCGGTCTGGATGGCCTGCCAGCTGATCTCGCCGGTCTTCCGCAGGACGTCCAGGGCCCACTCTTCGAGGGCCCTCTTCTCGTCCGCCGCGGACGCCCCGGAAGCCTTCAGCGCGGTCTCCCGGGCGGCGTTTTTCGCGCCCTTCGACAGCGTCCGCTTCGGCGGTGCCGGGCGGGGTGTACGCGTACGCGGGGGCGTGTGCTCGCGCGTGCGCGCGGATGGGGGGACAGACGGCGCCACCTGCGCAGAGATGGGACGTCCAAGGTGGTCCAACAGCCCTGTGGCGGACGCTTCCCGGGGGTGCGTAGGGGGGTAATGCCCCCTCCTACAGACGGGTTTGCGGACGATTCGCGGACGGTCTCAGCTGTCTTCGCGGACTCGTTTCCGATGGCGGCGCCGGATACCTTGAGGCGTTGTGCGCGGGCGTCGCGGAGGTCCTCGAGAACCTGCGCCAGGCGCTGCTCGGCCTCGACCCGCAGGCCGAGCAACTCGGCCGACAGCAGCGTCAGCAGATCGTCCGGCAGCGCGTCCTCGCCCGCGCCTTCCCAGACGGCCCACGCCGCCTGCCACGCGTCGTCCTCGCTCAGCCGCTGCCGTCCGGCGATCGCCCGCAGGTCGAGCGCGGTCTCCCAGACATCCTCGTAGCGCTCCTGGCGCGCCTTGCGGTCCCGGCGCTGGTCGCGGCGCTTCTTGCGGTCCGCCTTCGACTTCTCCCGCGCCTCGCGGTGGCGGCCGAGCTGCACCAGCTGCCACAGCCCGATCGGCACGATGCTGGAGGCAGCCAGCACGGCGCCGACCTGCGGCCCGTACGGCCGGCCGTCGTGCGAGCCGATGTCGTAGCCGTGCGCCCAGTTGATCGCCCCGGCGAAGCTGGCGAACAGCCAGACCGCGACCCGGTACGGCCACACGGCCCGCCCGGCCGCCATGGCCTTCGCTTCACCGGCGGTGGCCGCCCACGCGGAGGCTTCCAGCATCACCGGCAGCAGCGCCACCATCCACGGGTCCAGCCCCATGACGGTCAGCGATGAGCCCTGCGAGATCAGCGCCGGGACGATGCTGCACGCCATGACCACCAGCGCGGCCGCCAGGTCCAGGTGCTCCGCGATCCAGCCCGGCGCGGCCTTCACCGCTGCCGTGCGCCGCTCGCGGCGCTCCTTCTGCCGCCGGGCCTTCTCCCGGGCCTTCTCCTTGTCGGCCTTCTCCTTCGCGGCCCGGTCGGCGGCCTCGCGTTCGCGCTTCTGCTCTTCGGCCTGCGCCTTCTCGGCGCGCTTCTGCTCGGCCTCGGCCTGCTTATCCAGCCGGTCCTGCTCGCGGCGCCGTTCCTCGGCCTCCTGGGCCAGACGCTGCTGCTCGAGCTTCGTCTCGTCGGCCAGGCGCCGGTCTTCACGGTCCTGGGCTCGCCGCTCGGCGAGGCTCTCGCGCTTGGGCGGCCGGAAGTCGGTGATGCTCATTCGTCGCCTCCAGCCGGAGCGTCATCGGCGGGGTTCGTGGTCTTGGCGGCCAGGAGCACGTCGGCCATCCGCCAGTGCGAGGCCAACTCGATGTCACGTCCCTTGGCCGTCGCCTTCGCCACGGCGACCAGCTTGGTCAGCTGCGCGATCGCGACCGCAGGGTTGTCGAGGGCAGTCAGCGCGGCGCCGAGAGCCGCGCCCAGGTCAGCCACGGCCTCTTCCAGGTCGCGGGCCAGGGGGTTGGTGCTCTGCGACATCAGCGAGCACCCCCCGTGGATGTCGGCGTGGACGGGGCGTAGCGGAACAGAGCCGCGACCAGACCGATCAGCACGCCCAGGGTGGTGCGGGTGGAGACGGAGGCGGTCAGCCCGATCAGCCAGGCACCGCCCGCGACAGCGAGGGGGATCTGCACCCAGCCCAGGTCGGCCAGGCAGCGGGTGAGGGCCACGCGGGCGTCTATCAGCGCGTCGACCCCGCGGGCGTCCAGGATCGCGAAGGCCAGGGCCGGGAGCGCGAGGATGACGCGCTGCCACCAGCTGGTCTGTAAACCCAGGGCCCAGGCGAGCCCGGCGAGGACCAGGCCCGCGCAGGTCCATGTGGTCGCCAGCGCCTGCATCCGCAGTCGAGCGGTGTGCGTGGCCGTGTCGGTGGCGCTCATGCGGCCGCGACCTCCTCGACCGTGCGCGCCGACCGGACCTGCACGGGGGCGGGCATCTCCACCGGCGTCCACGGCACGACCTGCAGCGCCTCGCGGATGTCCTCGGCGGCCGGCGGCCGCGGGCAGTCGCCGTTCGCCCAGTCGAGGATGTAGTCCCAGTGCCCGCTGCCTCCGCAGCCGCGGCACACCCGGTCGTTGTTGCCGTTGCGCTCGTCGTCCGAGCGGTACCAGTGACCGCGCCGGGTCACATCGAGGACGACCTGGTCGATCCGGTCGGACGTGGGCCAGCCCTTCGCGTTCTGCCGCGCGGTGTACCAGACCCCTCCGCGCCCCGTCCGCCGAGGCAGCAGCGGAGCCGGTACGGTGCGGACCGCCGGTGCCGCGTCGGCCTGGGCCAGGTTCTCGTACACCTCGAACTCGGCGCCGGTCGCCCACTCCTGCGAGTCACCGTGTGACCGGGAGTACGCCTGGGCCCGACCCACCGGCTCCTCGTCGTCCTGCTGCTCCCCGTCCTCCATCTGGGTCGCCAGCAGCGGCTCATCGCCGGTGAAGCCGACCAGCGTCTCGGAGGAGTTGGTGGTGCCGTGGTACCGCGTCACGAACCGGGCGATCATCTGGAGCCACTTCAGGTCCAGGGCCCTGTCGTCGACCCGGTCCAGGTTCTCCATCATCCGGAGCCACACCTCGGCAACCAGGTCCTCGGCCTCGTGCCAGTCGGCACCCAAGTCGTTGCGGATGTACCCGAGCAGCGCCTCCGCATGACGCTCGAACGCGATGGCCAGCAGGTCGGCCCCTTTGCCGCGTCCGGAATCCGACTGGACCTCCGGGATGCTTGCGAAGATGGTGTTCACGGGTCGTTCTCCTTCGGAATCGGACGGCCTGTGCGCGGCTCCCCGGCGGTCTTGGCAGATGGTCCGGGGAGCCGTTTTTGACATGGCGGTGCCGCTCGAAGCTTTCGGTCGGGAAAGCCTCGCTACATAAAGAAAGACTGGACCGGTGGACCAGTCCAGTCAAGGGGAGGTGCAGACTCGCTAGCTCATTGGGTAGTTATCAACCTCTTCATACAGATGTGACGGGGTGACACCCTCTTCGCACACCAGAGCTTGGCCATCCTGGTCGTAGGCCGTGTGCAGCACGACCGCCACCGCGACGGGCTGCTCCAGACTGAGATGCCGAGCCTCGGCATCGCTGCCCAGCCGGACAGTCGTGATGTCCGTTCCTTCCACGGGGAACCGGCCGGTCTGACGCCTGACGTAGTTCGTGGTGCCCTCTGCGATCGGGGCATTCTGAGCTAGTCGCGGGCAAGCATCGGCGACGGCGGCCGGGAACCATGCAGTCACGAGTGACTGCGGGGACCCGTCATGCAACTGCACCAGCCGTACGCGACGCAGAGCCTCTTCGCCCAGCTCAATCCCAAGAGCAGCGCTCACATGGACCGGCGGGACCGCACGGTCCGGAACGCCAAGGCGTTTATAGGGCGCTCCCCCCGCCACGCGGGCTGAGCCAGCCCGACGCTTGCCCGCAGGCCGAGCGAGGGGGTCTCAACGACCGTGAAGCCAGCGCCCTGCCGGGCTTCGACCAAACCGTCGTTCCGCAACACGTCCATGGCTTTGACGACAGTGGCTCGGGAGACCCCCACTGCTCACTGAGGTCACGGCCGGACGGCAGCAGGTCACCGGGCCCAAACTCTCCATCCGAGATCCGAGATCTTATCGATTCGGCGATCTCCTCGTACTTCAGTACTGGCATGCAGGCTCCTCTTCATCTCACTGGACTGGATCACTGGACTGGTCCACCGGTACGATACATAATGCCCTCATGTCTTCTCCGGAGCTAGCGCCAGAGATCGTCCGCTTCTACTCGGACACCATCAACGAGGCAGATCGGCTGGTCACGTCAGCAGACGGTCGCCTGGAACTTCTGCGCACCCAGGAACTGCTGCGTCGGTACCTTCCGGCCGCACCTGCCCAGGTCCTCGACGTGGGGGGCGGCACTGGAGCGCACGCCCAGTGGCTGACTCATGACGGCTACAGCGTGCACCTCATCGATCCGATCCCGCGCCACGTCGAACAGGCGAAGCAGATCGGCTGCACTGTCGAGCTGGGCGACGCTCGGCAGCTCAGCGCCGCCGACAACTCCTACGATGTGGTCCTCGTGCTTGGCCCCCTTTACCACCTCCCCGATCAAGCTGATCGCTACAAGGCCCTGGCAGAGGCATATCGCGTGGTCAAGCCCGGCGGCGTCGTCGCGGCAGCCGGCATCAACCGCTACGCATCCCTGTTCGAGCACACTGCCTTCGCGCATCTCGACAATGACCGCCTACAAGGATCAATCGCCAAGATCCTCGCCACCGCGTCGCATGACGGTAAGAAAGGCTTCACAGTCGCGTACTTCCACAGGGGCGAAGAGCTTCACAACGAAGTACGCGACGTCGGTCTCACCGAGACTGCTCTCTTCGGCATCGAAGGCCCAACCTGGGCCCTTCTCAAGGCTGTTGAGCAGCACACTGGTGAATCGATCACAGAAACCAGCCTCTTCACGTCTGCGCTCACTGCCTCTCGGATGGCCGAGCCGTACCCCGAACTCCTGGCTGCCAGCTCACACCTCTTGGCGGTGGGTAGAAAGCCCAGGGCCTGAAGGTAGCGCTGCCATCGTCGTAAGACGTCGCATTCGTGACGCCGAGTCAGCCCCCTCCTCGCGATGTCGCGTGGGACATTCGCCGTGCCGCTGCGCTTCCCGGCATCGATCTCTGGCATTGTGGGTTGACCGAGTACCCGCTCTGCCGGGGAAGCCAACGGAGGAGGTGATGCACATGTTGCGCAATATGACCAGCGCCCGGCCTCGCCGTTCTACGCCCCCGATGAAGCCCCATAAAAAGGTGACGGCCGCCCTGCTGGAACAGGAACGGCCGTCGAAGCGACTCCCCCGCGTGGCAGCAAACGGAGTCGTGGTCAGCGCGGTGACCGCGCTGGGTGCCTGGACACAGGGCCCATGTGGTCACCTACCCAACAGCATAGAGCGGTATCACCAGCGAAGCCCAGCAACAGCTGGCCGCACGTGGTCCGCGTCACGTTGATCAGCTGATCCCGGCTCCCTAATTTTAGGGACCATAGGTGTCAAAAGCGCACAACCTCGCAGGTCATCCTCCCGATGGTCGGCGAGAAGCTCTCTCAACTTCCCCGGGCCAGCCCGTCACACGGGTCGCCTTTTTCACACCTGTAGAAGGTGTGAACCGCCATTCCATGGTCCGTGTCCGGCCCGTCCGGGCAGCGTCCGAGATTCAGCTCAGCGCCTCCACCCCGCGGTCAGTCGCCGACGCGGGCGTCGGCCTCTGTCCACAGCCCGCTCGGTTCACGCTCGCGAGCGTGAACAAGGTATCCGAAATTTCCAGTTCCACCGTCATCCGCAGTGAGCGTTTCGCCTTCACCTGGGTCCAGGTGACCGAGCTGGTCCAGCAGGTCGCGGCGAAGCTCGGGGGTGGACAGTGACCTCTGCGCGTGTCGATGAGACAGCGACCTTCGCGCGGGGCGCTGAACCCGCACCGGCGACGACCGTGCTGCGCCACATGGTCTACGGCTCCGGCCTGGTTCATGCGCTGGACTACGTGGTGCTGCTGCACCTGCTGTTCATGCTGGAGGAGGACCGGCCGGTCACGATCAAGGATCTGTGGGAGGCCTTGCAGGCCGAGGGGATCCGGTCGGCGAAGAACTCGAAGGAGCTGGTCGGCCGAGACGCGGTGTACCAGTCGGTGAATCGCCTCATCAAGGCGAAGTTTGTCTACCGCGTCGAGGAGGGCTCCACGCCGGGCAAGTTCGGCTCGGTCCGGTACCTCGTCTACCGGCAGCCGGCGTTTCATCCGGAGTTCGTTCAGCCGCACGAGCCGTGGGAGCCCCAGGAGCACCCGAATTTCCCGCACACAAAACCGCAGGTCGGACCGCTTCCCGGAACACCGGAAGCGGTGACCCTCGAATCTCCAAAGAAAGGTAAAACCGCAGGTCGGACCGCTTCCCGGAACACCGGATACGGGAACACCGGATACGGCGTTCCGGGAAGCGGCACCCCCGCATTCCCGCAGGTCGGACCGCTTACGGCGTTCCGGGAAGCGGTCCGCCTTCCCCCCCACACCCCCCAGGAGGAGGTGGAAACCTCCTCCCCCTACCCCCTCACTGACACCACATCGTCACACCCGTCACAGAAGGAGGAGGGGAGGGACGCTCCGCAGCAGGAGATCGACCCCGCCGTGCTCGTGGCCGCTGGGGAGTTCCTCGCAGAGCTGCCGGGCCCATGGGCTTGCGGCCGCAAGAGCGTGCGGGAGATCGCACCGCTGCTGGCCCAGGCCATCAGTGAACAGGGCTGGCCGCTGGGAGCCGAGCTGGTCAAACACCTGACGCAGAATCCCGGTGGAATCAAGTACAGCTTCAGCGGAACGCTCAAGAGCCGGATCGATGACCTGCCCCGCTACCGTCGCGCCGCTGCCCGCCAGGCCGGGTCGGTTGCCGATCCGTGCCCGTACCACCCCGGCCGGGAGCGTTCGAAGTGCGTGCCGTGTCAGTCGGTGCCGGAGGCTGAGCCCCCCGCCGGAACCAGCGAGCCAGATCCGGAACACCTTCGCGCCGCTGAGGCGGCGAAGGCTCAGATCATGAGCAGCATCGTCGGCTCGACTCCGGGGGGAAAGCCGGCCGCAAGCGGGCCCGTACGCAATCCGGACGCGCCGCCGCCCGGCGGGCTGCGGAGGAGGAGTTCGAGCGGAACCGTGCACGGGCCCTTGCCGAGCTCGAGGCCCTGGAACGCAACGACCCTGGTGCGGAGACATGATCATCCCGCACACGACTGCGGGTCGCCCCTGTAGCGAGGGACGACCCGCCGATCCCAAATCCACTGCGCCGGATATGGAGACCGATGGATACCACCGTACCGAGCCCCGTACCGCCGTTCGACGACGCGGCCGATGACTCGCGCTCATTCCAGCGCGTCCCTCCGCAGGACATCGACGCCGAGCAGTCGGTGCTGGGCGGGATGCTGCTGAGCAAGGACGCGATCGGCGACGTCGCCGAGATCCTCAAGGGCCGCGACTTCTACCGACCCGCTCACGAGACCGTCTTCGAGGCGATCCTCGCCCTCTACGGCAAGGGCGAGCCGGCCGATCCGATCACCGTCGCGGCTGAGCTGACCAAGTGCGGTCAGATCGGCCGCGTCGGCGGTCCCTCGTACCTACACACCCTCGTCCAGCAGGTACCCACCGCCGCGAACGCCGGGTACTACGCGGAGATCGTCCACGACCTGGCCGCGCTGCGCCGCCTCGTAGAGGCCGGGACACGCATCACGCAGATGGGATACGCCGCCGACGGCGAGGTCGACGAAATCCTCGATGCCGCCGGCGCTGAGCTGCACAACGCGGTCCAGGTGCGCGACGAGTCGGCCACCGTACGGGTCGGCGACCGGTATGCCGACTACATCGACCGCCTGGAGTACCTCCAGAAGCATGGCGCGGCCATGGGCGTGCCCACGGGATTGTCAGACCTGGACAACCTCACCAACGGGCTGCACGCCGGTCAGATGATCGTCGTCGCTGCCCGCCCGGCGGTCGGCAAGTCCACCCTTGCGTTGGACTTCGCCCGGGCGTGTGCCATCAAGCACGGCCGCCCGGCGGCGATTTTCTCGTTGGAGATGAGCGAGGAGGAGTTGACGAACCGGCTGACCTCTGCCGAGGCGCGGGTCGGGCTGCACCACCTGACCAGTGGCGACCCCACGCCCACCGATTGGCAGCGGATCGCCCAGTCCGCCCCCCGGATCACGGACGCGCCGCTGTTCCTGGACGTCACGCCGAACACGACGGTGATGGAGATCAAGGCCAAGTGCCGCCGCTTGCAGCAGCGCGGGGGCCTGGACCTGGTCGTCGTCGACTACCTCCAGCTGCTGAGCACCGGCCGCAAGGTGGAGAACCGGCAGGTCGAGGTCTCGGACATGTCCCGTCAGCTGAAGCTGCTCGCCAAGGAACTCAAGGTCCCTATCGTCGTGCTCTCCCAGCTCAATCGCGGTCCGGAGCAGCGGGCGGACAAGAAGCCGATGCTCTCCGATCTGCGGGAGAGCGGCAGCATCGAGCAGGACGCCGACATGGTCATCCTGCTCCACCGCGAGGATGTCTACGAGAAGGAGTCACCGCGGGCAGGCGAGGCGGATCTGATCATCGCCAAGCACCGCAACGGACCGACGACCACGATCACCGCAGCCGCGTTGATGCACTATTCAATGTTCGCCGACATGGCCGCCGAGCCGACCGCGTGAGCGCGAAGGAGGACGTGATGACCAGCAAGATGACCAACAAGGACTTCACCACCGGCCTCTCCGCGCTGCGCGGCGTGCGCGACGACATCAAGGCCATCCGCAAGGAGCTGGCGCAGTTGGAGGCGGACCGCGACAAGCGGATCCTGGCGCTGGGGGCGTATGAGAAGGCGAAGGCCGACCGGATCGCCCCGGCGGCCGGGCTGAGCGTCGTCGACGTCGTCGCCCTGGTCCCGCACCTCGGACCGCAGCAGCCAGCCCCGCCCAGTCTGAGCTGAGCGGCGACGACGGCCAAGTCGCGGCCGCTGCCCCGGCGCCCGGGCCGACCGGAGCGCTGGCCCCTGACCTGCGCCGCCCCGAGCCTCAGCCTGCGGCCGCCGACAGTGACACCGCGTCCGGCGAGCAGATGCACGACGCGTCCGGCGAACACGTACCGGATCCCGAAGCCGTCGCCGACGGTGCCGCGCCCGCCCTCGAGGAACCGGCCGAGCAGCACGACCAGGAGCAGCAGCCCACCTCCACCCCGGGCGTCGCGCCTGCTGTGGAGCAGGGCCGGGAGCTGCCGTCGATCCCGGACGGGGAGCGTGGTGATGCCTGGTGTGTCCCGACGCCGAACCTGGCCTCCAAGCGGCCCAACTTCACCCAGCAGCCGCGCCAGATGGCCTTCCTCGATACCACCACCGGGGTCCTGGTCCACCGCGACCAGACCGTGCGCCTGGATCTGGGCGCCGCGAGCGTTTCGGAGATCCTGACCGCGGTGTACGCCACCGTCCCCGAGTCGGTGGAGCGGATCTACATCACCGCCGGCGACCCCTGGCACCGGGATGCCGACCGATACCCGTTCCTGCGGGACGCCGTCGCCGCGTGGCTCAACGCCCCGGTGCCCGGCTGGAGCGTGGAGTCCTCCCGGGGCAAGGACCGTCTGGCCGGGCACCTGGTCCACCCGCGCAACCCGGTGGGCCGCTGGCAGCGCGGCGATCAGCACACCGAGATCCGCTCGGTGGGGAGTGGTTCGACCCGGACGGCGCCGACCCCGCCGTGGTGCGGGACGCGTTCGTGCTGCTGTGGAAGCAGCTGCGTCACCACTGGCCGGATGTGACGCTGATGGGCTCGCCCAGCCAGACCGGCCGGGACCTGTGGTCGCGCACTATCCCGGCCAAGGCCGGGTCGCGGTGGGCCGAGGGGTATCCGGTGATGTCGGAGGAGATCCGCGGTCTGCTGCACGCCACCGCCGGGCAGGGCCGCACCGAACTCCTCGTCCCCCGCGGGTGCCGGAGAAGCTGCCGCAGCTGGTGGAGTTCGACCGCACCTTCGCCTACGCCAAGCACACCTGGGCCTCCGGCGTCGGCGCACCCCGCCGCATCACCGCGGCCGCCTTCGCCGCCAAGTCGGAGAAGGAGCAGACGAACGCGCTGTTCGCCCCCAGCCACTGGCAGATCCGGGTCACGGTGCCAGAGGGCTGGGACCACGTCGGGATCCTCCCGGCGCCGGCCACGGGAGACCGGGCCTGGTACTACCCGGCCGAGCCCGGCCAGACCTTCACCACCTGGGCCGGGGGAGCGGAGGTCAACCTCGCCCTGCGCAACCCGATCACCCCCTGGAGGATCGAGATCCTCGACGGCCTGCTGTGGGAATCGGGCACCCCGCTGCGCGACTGGTCGACCAAGCTGAAGGACGCCTGGGCGTCCCTCCAAGCGCTTGCGGCCAACCACGGCGACCAGCGGCAACGCCTCGCCGCCCACCTGGCCTCCCGCGCGGTCCGCAGCATCCTGCTGTACGGCATCGGCGCTTTCGCCCAGCGCCCCAGGATCACCACCCGCTCCGTCCCCGTCGGCTGTGAGCACGAGATCCCGGCCGGGGCGCAGATCATCGGCTCCGACGGCGAGACGATCACCTGGCAGCGCAGCGCCGGATTCTCCCGCGACCCCTACGCCCACCCCGAGTGGGCGGCGGGGGTGTGGTCCGGCGCCCGGGCCGCGCTGCTGTCGACGAAGATGCGTGAGGATGACACCTTCGTCGGCGCGCTGCACCTGCCGCCCGACTCGGTCGTGGCGTTCCGCACCGACGCCATCTACACCACCCACGACCCGGCCTGGCCCTACCACGGGCAGCCCGGCGACTACCTCAAGAAGGGCCACCTGCCCGGACCCTTCACCGGCCCGCGCACCGAGGAGGAACTGCTGTCCCTGCAGAGCCTCGGCCGCGCCCACCTCGCCGAGGAGCAGGAGGGCGGGCAGTGAGCGGCAGCGTGCAGTGGGGCGGCCAGTGGGAACACCCGGCGTGCGGCGCCACCGGTGAGCAGACGTGGGCGGACGAGGACACCGTGTTCTCCCAGCACGACTGCGGCCGCGGCGGTGGGGTGACCTGGCACGCGGAATGGCACTGCCATGCGTGCGGCGCGTCGGGCGATGACCTGTTCGGCGACGACACCGTCACCTACTCCGACCACGACTGCGGCGACGACCTCGAGGAGGCGGCGTGACACCGCGCAGGCGCAGGCCGACCGGCCGCCGCGGCCGTGCCGGACAACCGCAGGTGAATGAGGCGGCGCGGCTGACCCAGGAACTGCTGAACGCGGGCTTCACCAAACGCGACGTCGGCGAGATCATCGGCCGCAACCCCTCCCTGGTCTCCCAGTTCTTCACCAAGGGCAAAGGCGCCTCCTACGTCGAAGCACTGCGGTACGCGGTCCAGGAGCTCCAGGTCGGCGCCGCCACCACCGTCCCCGAACTCAAAGCCGTGGCGCAGCCGTACGTCCGCCGCCGCACCACCAGGGCCGGGAAGACCGCGCGGGTGCGGACCAAGGACGTGGTTGCCACCCCAGGCCGCTCCACCATGGCCCGGGCCGCCAAGCAGCACATCGCCTCCGGCGCCTCCCGGCTGCGGCCGGTGGTGGAGAACACCGCTGCGGCCCAGGGCAGGATCGCCTTCACCGTCCGGGCCAAGAAGAAGGACTTCCTGATCGACTCCGGCCGCTGGGCCGACTCACCGGGCGTGCGCCGCAATGTCGTCCAGCGCCGGGACAGCACCGAAGAGCGCGCTTACGGCAACAGCGCCGGCCCCGGCCTGGGCGAGGCCGGATTCGACGCCCGCGAGTGGAAGGACCGGGTCGACGCGCACGGCGGCGACGTCGCCGCCGCGGTACGCGCCTGGATGACAGAGACCGGCCGCCTCGTCCCCGGCGCGCAGATCACCCACCTCGAGGTGCGCGGCTGGACACCCACCTGACGGCGCATCGCAGATCGGCCGGTATCGCCTGAACTTCAGTCCAGGCGATACCGGTCGGCCCGCGTTCAGCCGCCGCCCGCTGAGGATGGCTGCACCGCACGCTGCTGACGGTCAGGAGGCGGGGACGGGCCGGTCGTCCAGGACGATTGTGGTGACCTCGGCGCCGTCAGGCCGGGTGTGCGTGGTATCGGCGATCGCCATCTGCGTGCGTCGGTAGACCGCGCTGGCCAGCGCCCAGGTCGCCATCTCAGGGTCGCCGCCGACGCGGTCGTTCAGGATCTTCCGCATGGTGACCAGCACCGCGAGAAGGGACCTGCCGGACAGGAACGTCTCGATCTGCCCGTCCTCGAGATCGCTGACGCGGTCCGGATGGCGGAAATGCGGGTGCTGGGAGGCCTGCTCGATCACGAACGTCCAGGTATCCCGGTGGCACACCAGCCGGGCCGACGCGATGGCGGCTGCCTTCAGCACGCTGTCCACGTGCTGGCGGTAGTCGTCCTCCTTCTTGCTCTCCCAGTCTTCTTCCGGTTTCCGTTCGCTTGCCGGCGTCGCCGCGGCCGCAGCCTCGGCCTCGGCGAACGGTGCAGCGGGTGCAGAAGCCGAGGCGGGCGGGAGTGGCTCCTGCTCCGTCGACGGGGCAGAAAGGACCCCGCCCTGGTCCTGCTCCTCGCGTGGCGCGCCGCCGCCACGCTCGTCGGCCGGTTCCGTGCCCTCGTCCACCGCTTCCTCCCACCCCGTGGCACCGTTGCTGTCGGCACCGGCCTCCAGAACCCGCTGCTCGCGCTGCGCCGGCTCCGCCGCCACGCCCGGCGCGGCCGCCGCGTTCGACGCGCTGATCGTGTGTGCCCAGGCCTGCGCGATCTCACGCCGCAGCGCCTCGACCGCGGCGCGTGTGTCCGACAGATCGCCGAGCATCTTCTCCTGGCGGCGCCGTAGCTCCCGGTTCTCCTCACGCAGCCCGGTCGTGCCGAGCTGGATGTTCTCCAGCACCTTGCGCCGCAGCTCGTCTTGATCCTGGTGGAGCGTCGCCAGACCGGCAGCGGGGTCGTCCAGCACCCGCCGTACCTCGTCCAGCTTGTTGAGGATCTTCTCGCCGTCCCCCCACGCCATACAGCCCCCTCGTCGTCGCACGCCACAGCCAGCCCATATCTCCCGCCCATCTCTCCCCATGGCCCGATCGGCTGACGCGGCGGTTTCCGGCCGGGCTGCGCACCAGCGAGGCGAACGACGGTGCGCACTCCTCGAGTTGGGTCGCGCACCGCGCACGGAGCAGAGTGCGCAGCCGCTACGCGCCGTCGGTGTCCCAGGGCATCGGCCCGCCGCGGCGGCGGGGTGCGCGGCGCTGTGCGGCGCGCCGGACCGCTACCGGGTGCCTCCGGGTGGGCACCGCCGCGTACGCCGTGCGCTGGTCCTCGATGGGCAGCACGTCCGCTGCCGGAACCAGGAAGTCGACCGGGACCGGCTCGCCCGCCAGGCGCCCGTCCCGGGTCTCCAGGCGTCCCCACAGCGTCAGCTCCAGGGCGTACCACCAGGAGCCGTCCTGCTCCTGGATCCGGGCACGCAGGGCGGCCCGGACGACCTGGTCGTCCGGCAACCGCACACGCACCCACGGCCCTCTGCCGGCAGCCGGGGTGCCTGCCCCACCACTCACGGTACGAATATTAGTTCGATATGCGGCGTGCGGAATCGCCCCACCGCCGCGCTGAGGCGTCCGGGCGTACACCGTGGTCAACCAACCAGTCACAGTGATCACGAGGATGGCCACGGCAGGCCAGCGGGCGGCCAGCCGCCTCCGTGCATCAGCCGTGCGAGCCTCCGAGGTCGTGACTGATCCCCGCAGCTGCGCAACGCCTCCGCCGCGTCGGTCCGCGCCGAACTGCGCAGCTGTACCGCGCAGTGCGCACGACTGCGCAGCGCGACGGTCGGCTCGGTGAGTAGAACGGCTCCCTGGCCGGACAAATCCGCCTGGACAAGGGGTAAATCGGGCAGCAGTTTCGATGTGGCTCTGCGGCGCGCTCCCATCCCACCTCTGACCAGCGATGATCGGAACGCTGACGCTACGCCCGCAGACGTCAGGACTGCTGTCACGCTCGCCTGTCACGCCAGGTGTCACGCTGACTGTCACGCCGTGCCGCGTGACACCGTTGAGCTGCGCAAACACCGCTCTATCGGCTCAGCTGCCCGCGTCTGCGCCGATCGCGTCGCGTGCTGCGTCGAGGAAAGCGATCCGGGCCTGTATGAGTTTCTCCCTGGCGGCGTCGACATCGGCGTTGGCCTGTCGGACGAAGTACTCGAAGAGCGGAGCCAAGAGGGTGTTCAACCGCGGTACCAGCGTATGGAGCGGAGGGATCTGTTCCACGGCTCTGGTGCCCAGGGCCGTGAGCTGGGTTGTCCAGGCGGCCCCGGCGAAAAATGCGATCGCGGGATCGGGAGGCGAGGCGGCCAGTTCGTCCCCCAGGGCCAGGTGCTGCTGTATCTCGTGCATGACCTGGAGCGGCTTATCCCATTCATGTGTCACTGCCATGAGGGGTCCCACGAGGCTGCTGAGCTCTTGCGGCAGCTGGTCGGGATCTACATCGGCAGGCAGGGGATCTTGCAGAAGGTCCCGCAGGCTGACCAAAACACCCAGCATCGCCGATACCGCCGCAGAGACGGCCGCCAGCTGCTGGGCGGCGTCGATCTGTTGGCCTCCTTCCACAGCCCGGACCATCGCCCCCAGCTCGAGGACGGGCGACAACGCGAGAAACGGCTCGATGAACGGCCTGAACTCCGGGTACTCCGTGGTGGCCCGGCGCAGGTCATCGAGGACCGCCGATGCTGTGGGCGGATCGTCAAGGGACGCAGCCAAGCGAACGAGATCAGTGATAACGGCGCTCGTTCTCAAGGTCGCTTCCGCATGGGCACTGAACTCGGGTAAACCGATCGGTGCGGCCAGGCGGGCATAGGCAGTGTCCAGGTCGTCCATGGAGGTCTGGATGCGCTGTTCGGTCCAGCCATCGGTGTGGAGAGCGCTGCCGAATGCCGAGCGCTCGACGCACGCGGCGTCCAGATGCAGTAGCTCACCGGTCATGTCCATCGCCGCGTCGTAGAGGTCCTGGCCGGCCGCCGTCACCTCCTCCGGACCGTGCAATGCGACGGCGGTCAGGGCGTTGTGCATCTCGCGCAGCGCGGCCTTCAGCGGCTCATACAGGGCCGGATCGAGGCGCTTGCGGGACTCGATGTCGCGCCGACGGGTGTGCGCGTATTCGGGCCGCGCCACCGCTTCCCAGACATGTGCGGCCGATTCGATGAAGGAGGTGGCCGCGTCGGTGAGGCGGCTGGATGCCTCTCGGCGCTGGGTCCGCAGCCACTGGACATGCTGGTCCTCGGCCTGCCGACGGGCGACACCGCGTCCGACGGGGTAGGCAATCGCGGCGGCGGCGATGCTTGTGGGCACGCCCACCAGTGCGGCTATCACTCCGGGGTCCATGCGCGAATGCTTCCCCACAAGAACGGCCCAACTGCCGAAATCTGGCCAGGTGCGGCAGAAAAGGGGCTCAACCGGAGATGAGGCGCCCCGGCTCGAGGCACGGGGCCAGTGGGATGCGCGTTCGCGTCTCGGGCCCGCGCGGTCCGCGTTCCTGGCAGACCGTCACGCTCGACGTGCCGCCACACCTTGATCACTGCGCGGCGTCGGCGGGCTCATTCCCCGGCAGCAGCACCTCGGGGTTCCCGGCGAAGTACGTCACCTGGGCGCCGGGTACCTCGCGGGAGGGCACGGGCCCGGCCAGGGAGCCGTGCTCGGCGGCGCCCGTGGCGGCCAGGACTCCCGCGAGGCGTTCGGCGGCCCCGGCCGGGCCGGTGACGGCGATCCGCACCTCGTACGCGCCCGCAGGCCCCGCGCCGTCGTCCTCGCGCCGCGCTCCCCGGCTGCGGCCGGGCCGTCCCGCGTCGGTGCCGGCGGTGCTGGCGATGCGCTGGAGGCAGAGCAGGAGCCGGTCCGCGGCGCCGGGCGGCCAGGGGGCGCGCAGTTCCCCGGTCACCGGGTCGAGTTCGCCGCGCCACTGGGCGAGGCGGTCGCACACCTGCCCCGGCCAGGCCGGGCGGTGCGGGCTCCACACCCCCGTCTCCGGTCCGTGCGGTCCGGCCGGGCCGAGCCGCACGGGGTGCCCCAGGGCCGCCAGACGGCCCGTCACGGCCTGGAGAGCATCGGCCGTCCAGGTGATGCGCCTGCGGCCCTCCAGGGCCGCCTGGAGGGCCCTGGCGCCCTCCTCGGGCGGGATGGCGGCGGCGGGTGCGCCTTTGGTGCGCGGTCCGGCGAGCCGCACCAGGACGTCGACCAGGAGCCGGCCGTGGCCGTCGACCGCGTGGACGCGGGCGGCCAGGGGCGGCCGCCGCCGGCCGGACGGTGTCGGCTCGGCCTCCATCACCTCGACCCACACCACCGCCAGCCCCGGATCGGCCAGCACCCCCTGCGCCCACGCGGCGAGTTCGGTGCGGCGCTCACGCAGCTCGATCTGGAAGTCCACGATGCGCGCCAGCTTCGCGCACATCGCACACAGGTACCGGCCGCGCCGCTCGGCCAGCGGCTGCTGGCAGTTGGCCCCGCAGTCCGAGCACACCCGCACCGTGGCGGTCCGGCGCCGGTCGGCGGCCGCCAGCTGCCCGCCGCTCGCCTTCGTCGGCACCGACTCGGCCACCGCGTACAGCTCGATGTCCATCTCGCGTCCGCGGAAGTCCCGCCCGCTCACCCAGCCGCGCACCGGCCCGCCCGGCTCACGCGGCAGATCCGCCCGCCCCAACTGCGACTTCGACGCCAGCGCCCACGGCACCTCACCCCACCACCGGTACGACACCGCCGACTTCACGGCATTCCGAACCTCCGCCGCCACGCTGTCGTCCTGACGCTGCTCCTGGCCGTGCTCGAGCTCGTTCACCCGGTCCACCGCACACCACGCCCCTTGTGATCACGCGACGACGCTGTGTCGCCGCTCATGGGGCATGACGGTAGCTCTCCACACCTCCCTCTGCAACCACCAAAATGAGCTCTGACATGCGTATTCTTAGTTTGCAATCCGTGCTCGGATGGTGGGCTCGGAGGCGATGCCGCGGCGGACGCCTGCCCGCCAGATCGCGCCGACCGTCGTCACCTGCGCCGCGAGCCGCTCGTACTCGGCCAGGGCCGCGTCCTCGCGCGCGGAGCGGAACGGCCGGTTGGGCAGGGCGTCGGGGTACTTGTCGCGCCAGTCGCGCAACTGCCCGATCGCCTCCTCAGAGGTGTGCCAGCACGCCGACCGCACCGTATTCACCAACCCCGACGGCAGACGCACCGTCACCCTCTCGGGCCACGCCCCATCCCGGGAACCGGGCCACCGACCCGGCAGCAACGCCTGCGCCGGCAACGGCGGCCACGCCCGGTCCCAGCCCCGTTCGGCCAGCTCCGCCCGCACTCCACACGCCACCAGAACGTCCAGGGTGTCCACCAGCTCACCGCTCTCCCGCAGGTGCTCCCTGAACATCGCCCACTGCGTCCGCCTCGCCGCGGCCTCCCGCCCGGACAGCCCGTCGGTACGCCATTCCGGCGCGCACGCGAGTTTCCTCGCCCGCTCCCGCTCAGCCTTGAACAGCGGCTTGAACCCCCTGAGGGTCTCCTTGGTGCCGAACGCCACGCGAGCGGTGACGGTGATGGTGCCTGCCTCGGTCATGGCGCTCATCATCCCGCCCCCAGCTTGCAAACCCGACGTGGACCCCGGGGAGTGTCGATTTGATGCGCCTGATGCGCCTGATGCGCCAGCGCAGGTCAGAGCCGGTGGGCGTTGCGGCGACGTTGCGTCGGGGCGAACGGATGCGGCAGGGCCTGGTGCCGCATGGCGGCGGGTCGCGAGCGGGCCGTGCCGCGAGCGGGCCGCATCCCGGCCGCATCGTCGCCGCATCACCGGGCGTAGGTCGTCGGCCTGGCCGCCGTCGTCGGCCGGTTCGGCGCAGCGTTTGCACGGCCGGTGCTTCCCGCAGAGGGCTCCCCAGGGAAGTAGTGGGCGCCGTAACCGGCCTCGTGTCGACCCCTTGTCTCCCTGATCAGGCCGCATGTCGAAGGCCCGCGTACCGCACCGACCGATGCGACCCAGGCTGCGATCCAGGACGCGACCTCGCTCAGCGAGGACCTGGGACCGCATCGGACGCCGGCACGGGTCCGGCTTCGCTCAGACCCCTCTGTAGGGAAGTAGTCGGCGCGCCCCGGGCCCCTTGACCAGGTGCTCTGACGTGCGGGTTTTCCCGTCCGGCTGTCAGCGGTGAGGCGCCCTGGCAGGCGCCTCGTGGAGCGCCTCGACGGGCGCCTCGACGGGCGCCTCGACGGGCGCCTCGTGCGGCGCTCTGCCCCCAGCACTGCCGTCGCCTTCGGTCGGGTGCGCAATCACTGGCGCGATCTGGAGACGCTGGACGCCGAGGCGCGGGCCGCCCTGTGGCGGGAGCGGGCGGCGGCCGAGCGAGGCCGAGGCGCAGCAGCAGGAGCGGGCCGAGCGGCCCGTCGCGGCGGCCCCGTTCTCGCGGTCGGGCGGAGCGCCAGCGGTGGGTGCCGGGTGGGGTCCAACGCGTGCCGCGCGTGTGGCGTGTCGCCCGTGCCGCCCGCCCGCGGTTTCACGCGCGCGGTTCACGCGTACGTGCGCGCCCCCGCACGGGTCGGGCGCGGCCGTCACAGCCGCCGGTCACAGCGCCCGTCACAGCCAACACAGAGGATTAGTTGGGAGTTGCGTGTCGCATCGGAAGGGCCCGGCGCGGGCCTGACCGGTGCGGACGCGGGCCGGGAGGGCTTCCGGTCTAGCGGGTCCCCCGGTTGGTAGCCCGGTTGGCGGGGGAATCGGGCCCCCGGTCGGCACCGGTCGCGAACGCCTAAGGCGCGCCTACGGCTGGCCGTTGAATTTCGGTATCTCGCGCGGGAGACAGTCCGGTCCCTTGCTCGATCTCAAGTTGACGGCCGTCAACTTGGCCCAGGAGCCAGCCGGTACCAGGCTACCGAGCGCTGTCCGCCCGGCGCCGTGGATCCCTGCCAACCTCTCCGGGCTGGCCGCGGGAAGAGGTGTCGGCGCGGCCGGATGGGTTGACCACGCGGGCTGACCAGCAGGAACGGGCCGCGCGCGGGAGAGGGGGTTCCCACCCTCGGCAAGACCCTTGGTCCCACCGTCGGGCCCACCGTGCAGCACACGGTTCAGCCACCGCTCGGTGCAACCCCGTGAGTTCCCCGCAGAACGGGGTTGCGGGGCTAGCCCGCCTACCAGTAGTGGACGCGCCATTCAATGCTGGCCGGTCGCCGGACCGCAGACCCGCACAACCCTCCGGGCACTTGACCGGCATGGAGATGAGGGCGGCTGGCGCTCCGTACCAGTGGCAGGCGCGCCATTCAATGCCGGATTCCGCGAATTCGCAGGTCACAGGTATCGAATGGCGCGGCTGGCGCTGACAGATTGGAGGTCGATCGGACTTGCGCGGCTAACCCGCCGCTGACGCACAGTTCTGTCACCAGATCGCGTTCGTCTGGGACGACCCGAACCGGCTCCCCGGACGTCCGGCTGCTGTCTGGCTCCATCCCCGTGACACCAGGGGGTGGAGCACCTGCTCCCAACTGCCGCATGTGGATACGCCCATGCCTGAATCCGAGAGGTTTCTTCCGCTATGTCAACGATTGCCCTTCTTGTTGTCCTGCTGCTGGTCCTGGTGGGCCTGCTGGTCCTGGGGGCTCTGGCCTACGTCGTGTACCGGCGCCCGGTGCTGACCCAGCCGCTGACGGTCGCGCTGGCCGGGGCGGCGGTGCTGGTCGCCATGGTCGCCGCCGTGGTCAGTGCCGGCGCCTCGTGAGCACGCGGTCGTCGGCGATGCCGCGGGGCCCCGATCTGGTGTGGGCCCTACCGGCGGCCGACCAGGCCCAGGAGTGACCAGAGCCGTCGACCCGGGGCGTGAATGCGATGTGCTGCGGGGCCTGGTTCGTGTCGGGTGGTACTTCTCTGAGCAGCCGGGGGGTGCTCAGAGAAGTAGTCGGCGTGTTCAGACCCCGTGGTCAAGGGGGCTGAACAGCGGTTTCGACAGCTCGCACTCGGCCTCCGAGGCAACTCGAGGGGCAACCTGAGAGGCAACTCGAGGGGCAACCTGAGAGGCAACTCGAGGGGCAACCTGAGGGGCAACCCGAGAGGCAACCTCGCCCCTGGCTCCCGGCGCGCCATGGGTGGACACGATCCTGCACACCATCGGGCACACCAGGGGGGTGCGAGTGGGGTTGCACTATCCGATACACCCCATCCTCGAAAACGGGCCTGTTTCCACAGGTCAGCCCCGTGGTCAGCAGTCAGACTTCCCTCCTACGCCGCCTGCTGACGAATGGGTGGGGGAGCGGGGCGGCTTCGTCGGGAACGGGGCGCCGCTGCGCTCGGCGAGCTGGCCGCGCCCGGCCGGGATGACGAGCGCCCGGCCGATCGCCGGGCGCATTCGTGGGCGGCGCTGGGACCGCCTCCTCCCCAACGCTGATCCCAGCGCGACGGACGGCGTGCAGGACGGGTGGACCGAGCCGGTTGACTGTTCTCGTGGTGGGGCGCCCGGTGACTGCCTAGGCTCCGTGCATGGATGAATACGCGCTTGCTGCGCAGGGGCCGTACGCGCACGATGTGGCGCAGCAGCTCATTGATGGCCTCGGGTGGACCAAGCAGGCTCGCATCAGGGCAGGGGCACTCCCCACTCACGCCCGGATCGTGAACGTGAACGTGGGCGTTTGGCTCGGGGTGACCAGCGGCCCTACGGTCCAGCTTTACGCTGGCCGGGTGGACACGGAGGCCGCGAGCCCGTATCGCGATCCTGTCCCCGGCACGGAGAGCGGCGAACTGAGCCCTCACGACGAAGTGGCCCTCATCGCAGCTGCACGCGCCGTGCTCGACCGGGTCACTCAGGCGAAGCGATAAGAGCGGCAGGGGACCTGGAGGATTTCCTCCATGGAAGCCGTTGACGCCGACTGGGGCTGCTCCATCCGTTGCTGGGCTGGGCCACTCGGTTATCCGTTGAGTAGTCCGGCCAACGTGCGGGCCTCGCGTCGGCGGCCCACCTGGCGCAACTGCTCGGGCACCTCCCGGGCCAGCGATCGCGGAGTGTGCTCGCTCACCATTCGCAGAAATTGATCAATGACGGGGTGGAGTCCGCGAGCCTTGGTGAGCTCACGCACGAGTTCTGCCGCTCCCCACGCGCTGGTGCGCTCGGCGTAGGTCTTTAGGTAGTTCTCCACGGCAGCGGTGTTGTTTCGCTTCATCAGCGTCTTGATCAGATGGACTCCGCAGTCCGAGCGCTTACTGGCGTTGCGCAGGAGAGCGCGGAGGGGGTCGTGGCCGCGCCAGGTCTCAGCCGGGTAGCGCTGGACCTGTGCGATGGTGTCAGCGATGCGGGGATCGTCTCCGATGTCATAGGTGATGCCCGCGAGGTGCAGAAGCCTGAGCCCTTCCTCTGGAAGTGTCGGCATCAGCGCGACGACGAGGGGGACCAGCTCACGACCGGGGCGTCGGGTTTCGTTGATCAGGAGTTCACGGGCCTTGTCGTCGGGGAGTTTCAGGGCCTCGACCACGATCTCGTCGGGATAGAGCAGGGGCCGGCTCCTCAGGGTGGAGGCGGTGGCAGTCTTGTCTGCGGCGTCGGTGGCTTGGTGCCAGAGCGTTTGAATCTTGCGTAACGCCATGGCGCTTTCCTCGGGCTGGGACGGTCGACGCTCCAGTCCAGATACTGCTGGATAAGGGCTTCGAGCTTCTGCCATCGCCGCGGCATCACTTCGCCCCGCAGGATCCTGCTGATCGCCTCGTGGCTGATGGTGTCGCGTAAGTCGTTCCGCGACCGGATCGTTCTGCTGGTGTGGTGGATGCCGGGTTTCCCGGCGTCCCGGTACAGCTGATGCACGGCAAGCAGGAGCCGACGGTGAGGCCCGTCGGGGATCTGGTCGGTGTTGGGCAGGACGATCGGCATGCAACCTCCCAGTTGACAGTTGTTGACGCCCACAGCATGCCAGTCGGCTTTCTTCAACTTCGTTCAGCTCAGGTCGACTTGCGGTCTTGCGAGGCAAGCTGGCCATGAAGCTGGAAGGGCGGGAACCGAGGGGTTCCCGCGCCGGGTGACCGGCCCATGTTTCTGGAGGATCTTTCGTGGCAGGAACCGACAAGCAGAAGCCTCGTCGCCGTGCGGTCGCTAGGACGGCGCTGTTCGCGTTCGTCCGAGGTGGGGCAATGGCTGCGGGCGGCTGCGCTGTCTCGGGGTTGACCTGGCTTCTGAGTCACTTCGTCGGGTGATAGCGGGACGGCTGGAGCGCAGCGTCGGTGCGGCTGCGCCCAGCGACACCTCCTGGCACTCGACCTCGGTCCTCGTCTCCGCCCGGCTGGATGTCGAGCGTGTGCCGAACGGGGGATTGTTCACGACACGGTCGTGGACGTAGCGAAGCTTCGCTCGGCGGGTCAAGAAGCGGTACTTGATGTGGTCGGTGAGCTCGGCCACTGGGTTGGCCCATGGACCAACCCAGCGCTTGATCAGTGGCGATTCCACCAGTAGGCGAGGAAGAGCAGACCACTGCTGCTGATGGCTTTGATGGCCGTCCTGGTCAGTTCGTCCGTGGCTGTGCTGACCAGGCGACGGAATTGACGGCGGCCACTCCTGTAGCAGTGTTCTGGCTGTCCAGAGCCGAGCGGCGGCCCGTCAAGGTGATCGTCGGTGGTGGACTGACAGTGGGAGCACTTAGGCTCAGAGGGAGTGCAGATCGTGGTCTCCAATGGTCGACGGTCAGTGCTTGGCGTTGGCGGCCTCCTGTTGCGAGCAGGGGGCCGTCGCCACGTTTCGGCGACAACCCGCGGGCGCCGAGACCAGTTTGACGCACGTCGCCGACACTCGGTGCGGCTCGAAGTCATGCCCGCTTTCCAGAATGGAGCAGAAGGGATTCTCGTCCCCGGCCCAGGGACGGTGTGGAAGAACTCCTCCTGCGTCGACTCCTTGCTTGCCAGGAACTGGATGTCCATGTCGCGGTAGCGCTTGCGGAACGCGTCCGCCTTGCCGTCGTGGGTGGAGTCGATGAACTCCTCGGGCCGTGGTGTGGCGGTGGGTGTCTGGTTGTTCCGGTCGGATATGGGGCCTGAGCCGGTGGCCATGGTCGGGGTTGCGGCACCTGTTGCGCCAAGGGGTTGCAGTAGGTGTTGCGCTGGGGGTTGCGCGAGTCCGATTCCGGGGCTTCCCGTCGCCGCAGGTCAGTCCCCGTGGTCGGGGCCTTCCACTTGACCTGACATCCCCTCTACGCCACCCGACTGCCCCGAACGCCAAAGAAAGGGAGGGAGTTGGGGCGGGGCGGGACGGGCGGCGGGCGAGGGGAGTGGGCGGCCGGTCGCCATGTTCCGCCCGGCTCGCGCCGTGCGGTCCGGCCGGCACTGGGGTGCCGGGTCGCAGTTGCCCCGAGACGCAAGCGGGTGGGCGGGCAGCTCGATCCCACTACCAGGGCGACCGTCCACTGACAGGCGCACGGGGCCGCCCCTTAGCTGTGTCAGAACATCTCTGACATGGGCCGGGGCGGCGCCAGCGTATTCGAAAGAGCGGGCGCCGCCTCACGGCGCGAGCCCGGCTGTACGAGCTGCCGAACGTGGCCGCAGGCGTGCGCGGGAGGGGGGAGGACGGCTAACCCGTGCGGTAGCTGGCCGCAGCAGACGTCGGCACGGGTCTGACTTCGCCAGACACCTCTGTAGGGAAGTAGTCGGCGTCCGCGAGGCGCGGCGGGCGGGATGTTTTGCGAGGTCAGCGGGCCACTACGCGAGCCGTGCCGGTTTTCCCGATGCGACCAGAGACGCGACCAGGGGCGCGCCTTGAGTCGCGATCAGAGCCGCGACCAGACGTGCGACCAGAGCCGCGACCTACCGACCGCGCGATCGCGGATACCCCGTCCGGGTGGCCCAACCTGTCTGGAACCCTACGACCGACCGGCGAAGTTGGCCGCAGCCGCTCTCGCGGAGACCGCCCGGTGCTGTGACCCTCGGTGAGATACCAGCCCGGTGTCGGGGAAGGAGTTGATCTGGTGCTCTGGTGGGTGGCGGCCCTGTGGGGATTAGCCGGCGCGGCTGCGGTGGAGGGCCTGGCCCTGTACCAGGCGATCCACCGAGTTAAGGACTTCCCCTGGCGCAAGGAAGGCGAGGCTCCCTTCGCCGCTTACCTGGCGTCCGTGATCATCCGGGTGGGAGTGGGAGCTGGCCTGGCCGCGGCCTTCGGTGCGTCGACGCAGATCACCGGCCCCTGGGAGGACTCGTGGTCGGGGTCGCTGCTCCGAAGATCGTTGAGCAGATGCTGCGGCAAGGACTGGCTCATCAAGCCGTGGAACCAGCGCCGCCTGCTTCCGCTCCCGCCACTCCCGCGCCAACCCCCGGCGCGACCGCGCAAGGAGATCCCAATGCGGCCTGACTCCTTCGGCTCCCAGCTGCGCGTCGCGCTGACACGCGACACCCCGGCCTTCCAGCCGACGCCCCACCCGGCCCGTCAGGGCTTTATACGTCAACTCGTTGACGCCCTGGCGCACATCACACCCGCGTTCCAAACCGACCCGGCTTCCGCCCAGCAGCCCAGCCCAGGAGGCGGCACCAGCGCCCAGGCTGGCCCGTGCCCTGCTACGCAACGCCGTGCGCGGCAGTCCGCCACGACTTCCCGACAGCAGCCGACCACCCCGTCGGAGCAGCGGCAGTCGTCGCAGGAACTGACAGACCAGGGGCGCTTCCTCACCGTCGCTGAAGTCGCCTCGCTCATGCGGATCGGAAAGATGACGGTGTACCGGCTCGTTCACAGTGGGCACCTCCCGGCGGTCCGGGTAGGGCGCGCGTTCAAGGTGCCGGAGCAGGCCGTACACGACTACTTGCAGGAGAACGTGCGCAACGTGAGCTGACCAGGGCCTGGCGGCGTCCGGTGCTGCATCAGCTCTGTGCGTGCGTGGATTCGAGGTGTGTTGCGAGGCGTTCTGTCTCTGTTGCTGTCAGGACGAACCGGGTGGTGTCGACACCTCGGTCTTGCCGGTCGATGGGAAGTAGATCTTCTTCGGCGGTCAGTGCCTGAAGTGTGAGGCGCTGCGAGTGGCTGAGCGCGAGCAACGCGTAGCCGTCGTGCCGTTGCTCGATGTAGTGATCGATGCTGAACAGGGCGAGGCTGGCTGCGAGTCGTGTACAGGAATCGGTGAGTGCGTTCGTTGTCACGTTCATGTACAACGGACGCAGACGATGTCTGGCACGGCTGTTCCCCTTCGCCTGGGGCTGAGCCGGGTTGGTCTGGTTTGCAAGCTATCTGCCGGGCTGGCTCTCCGTGATGGAGGCTTGGGTGCCGTCGCCGGCCCCCGCGTCGCGCGGCCGTGCCTTCTCGGCCTGGGTGGTGGGTGGTGGCTGGCCTCTCTGTGGGGTGTGTTCGTGGCGGCGGTTGTGTCGTCCCTGTGCTGTCGTTGTCGTTGCGTTGACGGTCCGGGCCTGCAGCCGGGTTTGGTCTGGCTTGCAAGCTGGAATCGGGCATGTCCTGTCGGGTGTTTGTGCTGCCCGGTGTCCGGCCCGGTGGCCGGCCTCAGTGAGTGTGGTGGGGCCCGAAGGCCCTCTCGTCGGCTGCTCCTGACACTCCCTCCGAGCCCGCCCCTGAATTCCTCTAACTCCTATTCCGAATAGAAAGACAGGCTAAAATGCCGTCAGATCTAATTTTGTTTTGAGTGACTGCGTGGAGGTGCCACACAGTAATAGTCACCCGCCAGCACCGGCCGCAGACAGAGAATGCAAGCCCGGATCAATAACCAAGTACACTGATAAAGTGTGTACGCGACATCCGATTCCCTGAACGGGAAATCGACCGTCACCCATAAA
>BJHW01000002.1 GCA_005405945.1 Streptomyces violaceusniger | reverse complement strand
GACGGGTGCTGTCGCACATGTGCCCCGTCGCCGTGAGGAGTCGACGGCCCCTGTTGCCTCCTCTCGGTGGCTACTGTCCTTGACGAACGCGTGCAGGTGCTCGACCAGGTCGTCATGACCTGCTTCAGCCGTACGTCCGGCGTGCCGGCGAAGCTCGCGGCGACGACCTGGGCCGAGCTCTTCTCCGAAAAGCCGGTGGTCTGCCTGTTCATCGGCCTCCGCAAGAGTCGTGGCCCAAGGCGGCGCGGTGACACCGGCGCGGTCGAGCACCGTGACGCCGATTCGAAGGCCAGCCGGGCCGCCTGCGTGGCGGGCTGTGCGTCGAGATCGTCGGAGAAGACCTCCACGGAAGCCGGCGCGGAGACACCGTGTCCCGCAGCGCCCGGAGCACACCGGAGTGTGTCCCGCGCCCTGGCCGGGAGCAGCCGCCGATGCCGGCCTCCTCGGTCATGTCGGGCCGGTTCGGCGAGTACGTCGCACATTTGCAGGGTGAGATCGCGAGGCCGGACATCGGTGAGGTCCCGTGCCGGGCACCGGAACGGAACCAGTGCCAGAGGTCGAGCGTGATGCCGCCGTTGGGCCGGCCGGCGTCGGCGACCACCTGCCATGCCTCGCGATCGTGCGCACGTGACTGTAGGGCAGGAACTCGAAGCCGATGAGGACCGTGCTCGCGCGCGGTCGCACAGTGCCGCGAAGGTGCCACGAGATCCGGCAACGATGCGTGAAGAACATCGGACGTTGATGGCGGGCGCCGATCCGGTCGGCGAAGGTAAACATGGCGGCCTCGCGGGATCCTCGCCCTGTGCCCAGTCCCAGAGGTGTTCCAGTTCGAGGACCCGGATGCCGTGCTGGTCGAGAAGGTCGCGGATCTGCCCATCGGGCATCTCGGCGCCGAGGTAGTCGCTCAGCCGCAGACCGATGCCGTCGAATCCGGCCTCGGCCGCCGCCTCGACCCGGGTCGTGAGGTCGGCGTGGCGCAGGGTGTTTGCACTACAGGTAAGGGATTGCTTGGTCATGTCGATGCTCACTGTTCGGTGGGGTCCCCGGGGTGGCTGAGCCGCGAGCCACTTTGAGCCCTCGTCGTAGAGGCGCCGTACCGCTTCCCCGGTCAGGCCGGCAGCCCTGTCTTGACCCTGAATCCGGCCTTGGTCTGGAGGTAGCCCAAGTGCCGGTACCCCGTGGGGAATCGGTCGAGCAGCACAGGGTCGAGCTCCAGCCGTGCGGCCGGGTCGACCGGGTCCAGCCGGTCCTTCTCGTAGATCGGCTGCCTGCGCACGATCTTCCACTGGCCGTCGTGGCGGGCGCAGAAGTCGTAGAAGCGGCCGGTGCAGACCACGTCGACCTCCACGCCGTCGACGCTCGCACGTTGGCTGATCGTCATCTTCGTCTGGGCGATGGCGCGGTCGCCGTTGATGTCGGCGGTATGTCCGCCCAAGAAGTGCAGGATGCTCACACCCCGGTCGAATCCCTCCTTGCTCACCGAGATGAAGTCGGCGCCGGCCCCTGGAACCAGGTGGCGCTCATCCATCCGTCGGTCGGGTGCCACACAGTGGCGAAGCGCTCCCAGTCCGCGGCATCGCGCCACACGGCCCAGTTCTCGACCAACTCGCGAAGTGCCAGCCTGTCATCGAGGCTTGTCGACACGTTCAGAACCTCCTGGTGTTGTTGACGGGATCGTCGTTGTCGTTCATTGGACGGCCGGCGCCAGTTGGGTTCCGGCGGCCACGTGAAGTACCTCGCCGGTGATGTTCCGGGCGCGATCTGATACGAGGAACGCCACGGCGTTGGCGACGTCGACCGGCTCCACCAGTCGGCCCAGCGGCGAGGCTTCGGCGAACCTGCCGACGTAGGAATCGAGGAACGCCGCCTCGGCCTTCTGGGCGTTGAACGCGGTGTGCAAGAAGCTAGGCGCGACGACGTTGACGGTGACCCCGAGCGGACCGAGTTCGCGGCACGCCGTCCGGGTCAGGCCGACGAGGCCCGCCTTCGACGCGGAGTAGGCAGGAGTCCAGCCCCCGCCGAGCCACACACGCGAGCCGATGGAGACCACCCGCCCGCCGCCTTGGCGCCGCCACATGGGGACACAGTGCTTGATCATCAGCGCCGGCCCGGTCAGGTTGACGTCGAGCGTCGCCTGCCAGGTGCCCAGCTCCATGCCCTCCAGCGAATGAGCCGGCTCGATGCCGGCGTTGTTGACCAGCGCGTCCACCGGCCCCAGGTCGTGTCCACCCGCTCGACCGCGGCCCGGACGGATTCCTCGTCGGACACGTCCGCCTCGACGCCGATGGCCTCGCCGGTGCGGGCAAGCCGGTCAGCGGCGTCCGCCGCCCCGCGGCGGTCGAACAGCGCGACCCGGAATCCGTCGTCGAGCAGGGTGGTGGCGATGGCGACACCGAGAGCGCCTGCTCCGCCTGTCACGATCGCGACGGGGGCGCTCACGAGGCACGCTCCGGATATGGGTACTGCCTCGTTGTTCGCCGGCGTTCGGATTCGAACTCGGCGATCGTGCACACCAGCGCCTCCGGCATGGACAGCATCGGAGAATGGCCCGACTCGAGCTCAGTCGACGAGTTGACCCGGGCAGCCATCATCCGCTGGACCTCCGGCGTGCATGCCCGGTCCAGGGTGCACACGACGAAGTGCGAGGGCACTGAGCGCCACGCGGCGTTCGAGACGATCGCCACCCGCGCGCCAGCGTGCTCCGGTGTGAGACGCCCGCGGCGTTCGTCGCCTCGTCCGGCGTGCAGTCGTGGTAAAACGCGTTCCGCGCGACTTCCGGATCGATGACCAGGTAGTCGCCGACCTGGCGGATGTCGTCCTTACCCGCCTGCGATCCCGCCTTGGCGTCGTTGACCGACGCGACCGACTCCCCGGGCTCGAGGCAGAATGCACTGACGAACACCATGGCGCGTACGTTGAGTGCGCCGCCGACCTCTCCCAGCAGGGCTCCGGAGTAGGAGTGCCCTACGAGAACGACGTCACCGGGGATGTCGGCGAGGACTTGGACGAGGTGGTCGCAGTGTCCCGGAACGTGAGGTCGCCAGGAGCGCGGTCTTTGCCGGGCAATGTGACCCGCACGCATGGGTAGCCGTCCACTTCGAGCAGCGCCGCGACCCGTTCCCAGGCCCAGCCGCCGTGCCACATCCCGTGCAGAAGGACGATGGTCGGCAGGGCCTCGCAGGCCCTCTCCTGTTTCGGCACCAGGATCTCCCTCGTCCGCGAAGTCATCGGTTGGTGGGCAGGACTGGAGGAGGACGGGAGATCGGCACTGCCCACCGGATCAGTGTCCCGGGTGCGCAGGCCGTAGGTCAGCCCGATGCTGATGACATAGAGGCCGGCGATGACCCAGAGCGTTGCGGCGATTCCGATCGGCGCCACGAGCCCGGCTACCACAGGTCCCATGAACTGGCTCACCCCGCGCCAGGTTCAGGATCGCGAGGGCGCTGCCGACGCGGTGCGGAGCCAATGCGGGCATGACCGCGTTCAGCGGAACAAAACCGGCGAGCGCGGCTCCGTAGACGATGCCGACCACGAGAATTGCCCAGAAGTTCGGGCCGAGCAGTTTCGGCACGTAGTAGAAGGCGGGCGTGCTTACTGCGCAGAGTAGTCCGCCGAACCACGCCACTGTCCGGATACGGCCGATCTTGTCGGAGACATACCCGAGCACTACGTTTGCGACGATGTTGCTCAGTGTCAGCGTCCCCCACACCGTTTGCCATTCGGGGGTGGACAGCCCGACATCATGGATCATGAAGGTGCTCAGGAATACGACGAACGCGTAGAAGCCCAAGGTGTTGATCACCCGGACGATGCCGCCGGTACCCACCTTCGGCCGTTCGACGACGATGGTGAACGCACCGAGAACCGAGCGCATGCTGGTCGCAAGGTCGGTCGGTTGCTGCCTGCGAGCCTTGACCAGGACAAACATCATGGTTCCGCCCACCACGATGAAGACCAGCGATGAGGCCAGCGTCGCGAACTCGCCGAAGAGCGGGATGACGGCGCCCGCGTAGTAGGAGCTGATCACCCCGAGGCCGAGCACGAAGAAGGCCCAGTACCAGCCCATGGCCTTGCCCATCACCGCCTCGGGGTGTCCAGGGCCACCCAGACGAGGAACCCGTACGAGAACAGCGGATAGCCCAGGCCGCGGATGCCGAAACTGACCAGCATGAACGTGAAATCGCCCTGGGCCAGCGCGACCAGGAACGCGATCTCGAGGACGACCCAGATCCCGAACCCGGCGAGCATCACCCGCCGGGGGCCGAACGCTTCGGCGAGCGCACCCGAAAGCCACGCCGCGACCGCGACGACGAACCCGTAAACGCCCCACAACAGGGATGCCTGGCCCGAGCCGAACCCGTGCTCGTCGAGGTACGGGGACAGGAAGCCGGACTCGATCCCGTCACCGATCATGAAAACGGTGAGCGCCACGAACCCCCAGCGGAGGTTCGGGACGATGCCGTGGCGTGTCCAGAAGGTGGTCGTTTCGGGGGAGGCGGAGGCTGCCGGTGATGAAATCATCGGCACCCCCCGGCTTGCTTCCACCCAGTGGCAATACCATTCCGGATGACTGCACCCCGGTCCGGCGCCCAGTACCCGGCCGCCCCCGTGGGGCCAGTCCGTCTTCGCGGCTCGTCAACACCCTCAGAACCTCCTTGTTCTCTACCGGCCTCCCGACACGAGGTTTCACCCTCGGCGACCGGACAAGGTTGCAAGCTCCCGCAATGCAGCGATAGTGCGGCCGTAGCCTGGCCGCACACCAGGTTTCATTGCCATTGAGTGGCAATGAACTTTAAGCTCGTAGGCAGTGCGGTCCAATGGCGGGCCAGAGGCAGCCGGACGAAAGTGAGAATGTGGCCGGACGAACGAAAGTCCCAGGTCAGACCGTCTCCCGACGGTTGCTCGCCGTCCTTGACTGCTTTGACGTGGCTCATCCCGCGCTGTCGCTCACCGAGGTGGCCACACGAAGCGGTCTACCTGTCTCGACCGCCCGTCGGCTCATCGGCGAACTCTGCAAATGGGCGGGCTGGAGCGCCTCGACGACGGCCGCTATCGCATCGGGATCCGGCTGTGGACGATCGGCACTCTCGCTCCGCAGCAGCGCGGGCTCCGTGAGGCGGCCCTCCCCTACATGCACGATCTGTTTCAGGCGACCCAGGAGAACATCCAGCTGACGGTCCTGGACGGCCACGAAGCCCTCTGCATTGAGAAGATCTCCAGCGACAAGGCCGTTCCCACGCAGACCCGCATCGGTGGTCGGCTCCCCCTGCACGCGACCGGGGTCGGGAAGGCTCTCTTGGCCTTCTCAGCGAGGGAGTTGTTCGATGCCGTCACCGAGGCGGGCCTGGCCCGAATGACCCCACACACCATCATCCAGCCCGGCCGGCTTGCGGCGGCACTGGCCGAGGTGCGCAAGTCAGGAGTGGCCTACTCCTGCGAAGAGATGACCTTGGGAGCCGTGTCCGTCGCGGCCCCGATCCTCAGCTTGGATGGCGGAGTACGCGCCGCACTCGGCATCGTGGCGCACTCCCGGGCTGCCGCCGACCGGGCGACCCTGGACCGGCTTGCCCCCGCCGTGCGGACTGCGGCGCTCGGTGTCGCTCGTTCGAGCAACTGAGCCGGGACGGACGGCGCATCAGTCGACAACGACGATGCACGCAAGGGCGCACGAAGTGGCTTGCGACGTCCATGCCGTCGTCGACAACCGCAGTCCCTTTTCTTGAGCGTACGATCCAGATAGGTTACGGTGGGGTCATGGCAAGGACCCGGGAGTTCGACACCGAGGCGGCGGTGAGCCGCGCGATGGAGCTGTTCTGGACGCGCGGCTACGAGGCCACCTCGGTGCGCGACCTGACCGGGCACCTGGGGATCGGGCAGGGGTCCTTGTATGCCGCGTTCGGCGACAAGGACGGCCTGTACCGGGCGGCGCTGGAGCACTACCGCACCACCCTCGCGGCGGCCGCCCTGCGCAGCCTGGAGGAGGGGGCGGACGCCCGGTCGGCGATCCGCACGATGCTGGTCGAGCGGGTCCGGATCGCCGCGGAGGACAACGGCCGGGGTTGCCTGGTGGTCAATGCCGCCTGCGAGCGCCTGCCGAAGGATGCAGGGACCCGGCGCACCGTGCGCGACATGCAGGACGCCAGCCGGGACGCGCTCGCCGAAGTGCTGCGGGTCGCGGCGGAGCGCGGCGAGATCGCGAAGCGGCACGACCCGTACACCCTCGCCGCTTTCCTCGTCACCTTCCTCAACGGACTGCTGGTCTCCGCGAAGATCACGCCGGACGTCCGCGCCCTCGAACCCCTTGTGGAGGTCGCGCTGGCCGCCCTCGACTGACTTTTTCATGCCCGGAATCTGTATCAGACGATCCAGAAAAACCGCCGGAGGCCGCTCGGACACGGGATCCGGCGACCCCGCCCCGCTTCAATCGAAGACTTCGGAGGACCCATGCCCCGCGCATTCATCCCGGGTACGCCCGCTCTCGGCGGCAGCCGCTGGAACACCTTCCCCGTGGCCGGCACCACCCTGACCGCCCGCGAGTTCTTCACCGCCACCGAGCCGCTGCTACAGGGCATCATCGACGACAACGCCCTCACCAGCGCCGACAGCGAGGTGCTGGAGGGCCAGATCCGCGCGGCACTCGCCCTCGGCACCCGGGAGACCTCCCTCCCGCTGTCCCTCGGCCCGGACAGTGCCCCGGCAGCGCGCGAACTGGGCGCGCAGGCCGAGACGATCGGCCAGGAGCTTGCCTCCTGGTCGACCGAGGCGCTGGAGAGGCTGCTCACCGATCCGGTACCGCTGCCCGCCGGCCCGCTGGTCGTGCGCAGCCACTGCTACGGCCACCTGCTCACCCCTCCCGCAGCCGATCTTCTCCGCGGACGTCGCGGTGGACCGGTCACGATGCAGCTCTACAACGAGTGGCTCCACCAGATGGTCCTGCTGCGCGACGCCCTGCTGCCCTTCACCAACTGGCAGGACGTCCCACTCTTGATCACCCCGACCGGGCTGCGGCACACCGAACCGGCCCGCGACGCGTTCCTCACCGAACTCCTGGTACGGCAGATCCGGCACACCAGCATCGTGGCCTTCGCCCGCAACGTCGTCACCGGCATCTCCGGCCCGGCCGGCTACGGCTTCGAGGCGGGTGGCGGCACCGCCCTGCCCGCCGTCCTCGACCAGTCACCCCTGACCGCGCCCCGGCACCTGCTGACCTGGCGCTCCGACCCGGCCGTCGGTGAAGCCGCCACGTATGTCCCCGAGGTACAGGACTACTACGCCGCACCCCGCACCCTCGTCGAGGACCTGCCGCCCGCAACCACCACATCCGGCCCGCTCACCGCCCGTACCGTCACCGGGCCGGTCGCCGACGGGACGCGCACCGCCCGCATCGAGGTCACCCACGACGGCACCACCGCCCACGTCGACCTCGGCCAGGCCCTGCGCGGCCACCGTTTTGCCCACCGTGAGGACCCCGCCGCAGGCGAAGCATCCGGCACCGCCGACGTCTGGTCCGCGCTGCGCGCGCCGGGACTGGTGTGGACGCAGAGCGGCGACGTCACCCTGGACGCCACCGGCCAGGACGACCTCGTCGTACTGGCCCTGCTCGGCCGGCTCTACCCGGAGAACGTCACCCTGCTCCCCGCCGGCCGTTCCGCTGCCCGGACAACCGCGGACGGCACCGGACCGAGCCGTCTGGTGACCCTCGTCGACCCTCCGCAAGCCCGCTGACACCCGCATCGCGACGTACACCAGGAAGGTTGAAAAACATGATGTTCGACCATGACGGAACGCCCGTCCGCACGGGCCGAGCCGCCGTGAACGGAACGAGTCTGCACTACCGCACAGCCGGGTCCGGCCCCGCGGTGGTGCTCCTGCACGGCGTACCCAAGACCAGCTACCACTGGCGCCACCTCGTTCCCAAGCTGACGCCCCGCTACACCGTCGTCGTGCCGGACCTTCGCGGTCTCGGCGACTCCGCCCGCCCGTCGGACGGCTACGACTCCGCGACGATGAGCGACGACATCGCCGAGCTGATGACCCACCTCGGACACGAGACGTACGCCGTGGCGGGCGAGGACTGGGGAGCGGTGATCGGCTACCAACTCGCCGCCCGCCACCGTGACCACGTCACCGCTCTCGTGTTCGCCGAGGCCCTGTTCCCCGGATTCGGCTTCGAGGACCACACCGCACTCACCCCCGAGAACATCTCCAGCGGCATGCACCTGTGGCACCTGGGCTTCTACTTCCAGCCGGACATACCCGAGATGCTGATCGCCGGACACGAGCGCGAGCTGATCACCTACATGATCAAGTACGAACGCAGCCACCCCGACACCGCCACCCCCGACGCGATCGAGGAATACGTGCGCTGCTACTCCATGCCCGGCGGCATCCGCGCGATGCTCTCCATCTACCGGGCCATGCTCGTCGACGCCGAACAGAACCGGCAGACCGCACAGAAGAAACTGGACATCCCGGTCCTGGCCCTCGGCGGATCCGCGTTCATCGGCGACCGCAACGAGTCCCAGATGCGGCTCATGGCCCACGACGTCACCGGACACACCTTCGACGCCGGCCACGACCTCGCAGAGGAAGTACCCGACGAGATGGCCGACGTCCTCCTGCCCTTCCTGGCCACGCACCAGTAACCGCACCCGGCCGCCGGCCCGCGAGCTGGAGCGGCCCGCACGCCGTGGGGGCCTCGTGGCCGAGCGGACCTGCCCGGTCCCGCCCTGCCACGAGGCCCGGCGGCTCCCGACGGCTCTCCGGTCGAGGTACGCCCGGCAATCCTCATGAGTCGAAATCGATCACCATTCACACCCCGTGAATCTGGGAATATCACTGTGAAACATCATCCCGCGCTGATCACCGCCGCGCTCTTCTGCGCGACGTTCACGGCAGGAGTGGCCGAATACATCCTGTCGGGGCAGCTTGACCTCGTCGCCCGAGGGCTCGGAGTCAGTGAGGCGACCACGGGCCAGCTCGTCACCGTCTTCTCCCTTGCGTACGGGCTCATGACCCCTGCTCTTGTCGTGATGACGGCGCGAGTCGAACGACGCCTCCTCATATCAGCGGCTCTGCTCGTCTTCGCGGCCGCGAACCTCATGTCCTGGCTGAGTCCCACCCTCCTGACGATCACGGCGCTCCGGGTCGTGATGGCGGCGAGTACCGGTCTCATCGTCGTCACAGCACTCAGCGTCGTGGTACGCCTCGTGGCTCCAAAGCGCCGCGCCCGAGCGGTCGCAACCGTCATGATGGGAGTGACTGCGTCGCTCGTCCTTGGAGTGCCTGCGGGGCGCGTAGTCGCCCAACACTGGGACTGGAAGACCACCTTCCCGCTCAACGCCGCACTTGCGGTATTCGTGGCAGGAATAGTGTGGATGGCCCTCCCCCGTACCGCTCCCCATGCTCCTGTGCCGCTCCGCCGCCAACTCGCCCTGCTCGCCAGCGCGCGCACCATCCTCGGCTTGACGGTCACCTTTCTCTGGCTCGGCGGCTACGCGGCATTGAACACGTACTTCACGCCATACCTGGTCAGTGTCGTCGGTCTTGATGGTGACGCAGTGAGCCTCGTCCTCCTCCTCTTCGGCCTCGCCAGCATCGTCGGCATACAAGCCGGCGGGTTTCTGACGGACCGCGTAGGAACTCATCGAACGCTGACGGTGACCAAAGCCTTCCATGTGCTGGTGCTCATCGCCCTCCCGGTACTCGGAGTCGCAACCGGCAGTGCAGTAGGCGCAGTTCTGCTGTGGGGCATCGCTGCATGGGGAAGTACTTCCGCGCAGCAGATCCGCGTGGCCTCGTTGGCCCCCGATGCCTCCGACGTGTTGATGAGTTTGAACCAGTCGGCCATGCAAATCGCCATCGCGGCCGGGGCAGGAGGAGGTGGTCTTCTGGTCACGCAGAACCTGAAACTACTGCCCTTGATCGCAGCCGCAGGTGTCGCCGCCTCACTCGTCCTCCTGCTCCTCACCCAGCGATGTGACCGAACTTCGCCCAACCCATCAGCAGCGCTTACCGAGTGTCCGCAGCCATGACGTGGTGACCCGTGATGTGGCAAGGACGGCGAGTTTGCAGCCGCGAGGCCACCGGTCTGTTGCGCTTGAGCGGTTGCTTGCGCACTCAACTGTGTGGCGGGCCGTGTGGGGGCCTGACGGTCGAGGCAGGAGACCGCCGCTGGCTGTTCCGCGTCGCTTGGGGTTCCCGGCCTGGTTGGCTGGTCTCGGGACCGAGTGCCGAATTCCGGGGTTGCGTGGGCATTACCAGTTCGCGCGGGACGATGTCTTAAGGCGATACACGGTGCCGGCGGAGCTGTCAGCCTGCCAGCCGAGCTTTCCAGATCTCCTCGCTGGGCCATTGCTGAGCCCAGTCGGCGGAAACTTCTAGGTAGTCCCGCGCAGACTGGGGTGCCTGAATCTCAATCAGATCCTCAACGACGAAGTCGCAGGCCCGCAGCAGACGGAGCATCTCACCGTGCGGCAGGACGAACTCTACGTGATTCCCCCAGTCCAACCGCGTCAGGCCGAATTGGCCGCGGGACAGAGTGGTGGATGCCGGTCCCTCAGGCGGTACACACAGCGCGAACAGCGGCGAGTAGCGCGAGAACACCGGCCGGCCTCCGGGAACGAGAAGCCGGGCTGCCTCCGGGATCCACTGGTAAGGGTCGCACCACAGCGAGGCGCCGTACTCGCCGATCGCCAGTTCGAACGAGTTGTCCTCGTAGGGCACCTTCTCGGCATTGCCCAGGACAAGGGGGAAGTCGAGGCCGAACTCCGCCTGCATCGCGCGAGCAGTGGCGAGCTGCTTCTCCGAGAGGTCGATCCCGACCGGGTGGGCTCCTGCTCTGGCCAGCCAAGCGGAAACGTAGGCAGTACCGCAGCCCAACTCAATGGTGCGCATCCCCTCGATGCCGTCGGGAAGCAAGGAAACCTGCGACTCAGGGGTGGCCCACAATCCCCAGGACGGTTCCACCTGCGCCCACTGGTCACGGGCGAGCGGCCCGTGCCACGCAGCCGCCTCGTCATCCCAAAAGCGTCGGTTCTGCTCCACATGGTCCGCCGGGGCGTCATGAGCCATGGAGACATTTGATCGACGATGCCGCTGCTCCGGCAACGGAATTTCTCACGGCGCGCTGGACTCCCTCGAGACAGCCGGCCTCCCGCCAAGGCGAGAGGGACTGATCATCTCGACACTGCCGATCAGCAGTGCCACCAACGCCTCTCTCCCAGCCGTCGATACGGTACGACTCCGGATGCACTATGGGTGCAGGACGATCTTTCCCACGTGCGCCCTGCGGGCGAGTTCGTCCTGCGCCTGAGCGGCCTGATCCAGGGGAACGTCGCGGCGATAACGGGCTGGATCTCCCCCTGACGCGCAAGGTTCATGAGGAGATCGAAGTGCTTGGGCGTGTGCATCGCGGAGCCGATGACCTGCGCATTGTGCAGGTAGAGACGGCGCACATCAAAGGTCACGGTGTATCCGCCGAGTGCGCCGGCGATGACCCACCGGCCACCTTCACGCAGCAGAGGCAGCCCCTCGCTCAACAGATCCCCGGCGACGACGTCGAGTGCGACATCGATACCGTCCGGGGCGGCAGCGCGGATCTGCTCGGCAACGTTCCGAGCACGGTCAACGACGTCATGTGCGCCGGCCTCGCGTACCGCGTCAATCTTGGATTCGCTGCTGACAGCGAGCACCCGCGCACCGCGCGCACGGGCGATCTGCACCAGCGCGAGGCCGACACCGCCGGAGGCTCCCGAAACCAGGACCGTCTCTCCCTCCCGCAGCCGGCCCCGCTCGATCATGCCCAGCGCCGTGCCGTAGGCGGTCGGCAACGTCGCGAGCTGGTCGTCGGCCAGCGGGGATGTTGTCACGTCATGTACACGCTCCGCCGACGCGGTCACGTACTCGGCGTAACCACCGTCGCGTTCGCTCCCCATCAGGCCCACCGGGTTCGCATCCGGTCCTTCGGCGTCGTAGATGGCAGGGTCGACGACCACTCGGCGACCGACGAGGCACTGGTCCACGTCGCCGCCGACCGCCACGACCCGGCCGGCCACGTCGGCGCCCTGGACGCGCGGGAAGTCGACGGGGCCCCGCCAGCCCGACAGCGCCTCTGGGTCTCCCGGGCGGCCGTAGGCGCCCTCCCGGGTCCACAGGTCGGTGTTGTTCAGCGCCACCGCGCTGACCTGGACCAGTACCTCTCCGGCCTGTGGAGTGGGCACGGCCACTTCCGTCACCTCAAGAACCTCCGGACCTCCGTGCTCTGCGATCCGCACCGCGCGCATGGTCTCGGGCATGCCCATCACATGAACCTCCTCAGAGGTATACTGATCTGTGAACATTGCCTACGCTACACCGATCAGTAAAGGGCGCAAGGTGCAGGAAGCGCGGACCATGACACCGGCCGGCCGCCGCATAGTCGCGGCGGCCGAGGAACTGTTCTACAACCGCGGCATCACAGCAGTCGGCGTGGATCTGATCGCAGAGCAGTCGGGCGTGACCAAGCGAACCCTGTACAACCAGTTCGGTTCGAAGGACCACCTCGTAGCGACCTACCTCGCGGAACGTGACCAGCGCTGGCGGTCACTCGTCCGCGCCACCGTCGACACCTGCGAGCGCCCCGTCGAGGCCGTCACCGCACCCTTCGACGCGCTGCGGACCTGGAGCGAGACCAATACCCGCGGGTGTGCGTTCATCAACGCGCTGGCCGAACTCCCCGACCCCTCGCATCCCGCACACCGCATCGCCGCGAACCAGAAGCTCTGGCTGCTGAACCTGTTCAAGGAGCTCGCCACCGCAGCCGACTGCTCGGACCCCGCTACCCTCGCCACCCAGCTCCTCCTGCTGCACGAAGGCGCTCTCGCCACTCAGCCGCTCCCGATCGACACTCTTTCGGAAACTGCTGACCTGGCACGAGCCCTGGTGCGAGCGAGCGAGCGCCCCCACCAGTAAGAGCTTGTCTCACGTGGCGAGTTTGGCGAGCTTCTTGTAGCAGGTCAGGGCTGCCGCGAGCCCGAGGAAGGCGAGGAAGTGGTTCCCTTTTCGCTCGTATCGCACGGTCAGGCGACGGTAGCCGAAGAGCCAGGAGATCGACCGCTCGATCTTCCAGCGGTGTCGGCCGAGGCGCTCGCTGGACTCAATGCCGGGTCGGGCGACGCGTGGGACTATGCCGCGGCCGCGCAGCCACGAGAGACGATCGGTGGAGTGGTAGGCCTTGTCGGCGCGGAGCCTTCCCGGGCGGCGGCGTCGCGGTCCACGGCGGGAGCGGATAGCGGGTACGCCCACGATCAGCGGAAGGAGTGCCTGGCTGTCGTGGACATTGGCGCCGGAGACGCCGAGGGCGAGAGGTAAGCCTTGCGCGTCGGACAGGACGTGCAGTTTGCTGCCCTTCTTGCCCCGGTCGACCGGATTGCGCCCGGTCAGTGATCCCCTTTTTTCGCACGAACCGAGGCCGCATCCACGATCGCCGAGGTCCAGTCCACCTCACCGCGAGCTCCGAGCTCGTCCAGGACAGCCTGGTGCAGGCGACGCCACAGCCCAGCCTCGGTCCATGCGGCGAACCGGCGCTGTGCGGTCGCCGGCGAGACACCGAACGTCTCCGGTAGATGCCGCCAGGCGCAGCCGCTGGTCAGCACGTACACGACGGCCGCGAACACCGCTCGCTCATCAACCGGGGCCGTCCCTCCACCCTGCGGACGCGAGGAGAAAGACGGAAGCAACGGAGCAACAAGCGACCAGAGTTCGTCAGGAACCAACCGCTGCGAAAGATCAACACCCATGGCACAGCATCATGCCGCACCGTTCTGACGCCACGTGAGACAAGCTCTAAGCGGCTGCTGCCCAGCTCAGGGGACCGATCACGGCTGAGGAGCCGGGGCGGGTTCCGCCGTCTGCGCTGTGCGGGGCGCGGGGAATTCGCCGTTCTGGAGGTCGGCGAAGTCGGCGTGGGCCTGCTCGACGGCTTCGGGGTACGCCTCGCGCTTGGCGTGCTCGGCGAGCGCCCGGTAGATGCTGGCGACCGAGGGGCTTTGGCCCTTGCGCTTGCCTGTGGGGATGATCAGGTCGGGCTGGATCTGCTCGACGGACTCACCGCCAGCCCGGCGCCGGAGCACGGTGTGCAGCATGTCGTCGGTGATGACGGGGGGTCGGCCGCCGTACTTGCCCTTGCGGACCGCGGTGTCGAGCCCCTCCAGCGTGGACTCCCGGATGTTCTTCCCGCTCGGTCTCGGCCATCGCCGCGAAGAACGCGAACAGCAGCTTGCCCGGCCCACTCGGGTCGTACATCCCCGGCAGCGGACCGGCGAGCATCTCCAGCACCAGGCCGTGCGCGGTGAGGTGGTCGGCGAGCGCGGTCAGCTCGGCCGCGTCCCGGCCCAGCCGCTTCCTCTCGAACACGGTGAAGAGCACCCGGCAGTGCGGGGCGTGGGCCTTGATCTCCGGGGCGGTCTTGAGGGCCTGTTCGAACTGGGGGCGGACCCGGATGCGGGTGCTGATCTTCTCGCTGAAGATTTTGTCGCGGGGATGCCGTGCCCGGCGAGTGCGTCGATCTGGGTCTGGAGTTCCTGGCTGCGGTGCGAGCATCTCGCGTACCCGATGCGGATGTCCGCGCTCGGCAGGTCTGGGTCGACGGGGGCCGGGGGCGGGGTCGGCCGGGGTGGGCACCCGCAGCTTCTTCGCGAGCCGGGGCACCTTGGTGAACCGGCCGGTGTGGTAGGCGGAAGTGACGGCGCCGCCGCGCGAGCGGCACGGCGAACCGGGCTGTGCGTCACACTTCGGGCAGGGGTGCCGTTCGACGTCGTCCGCGTCTGACGCGTCGGTGCCGGAGGGCTCGTGAGGGGCCGTCATGGGCTCGGATTTTCGCACAATGCAAGTCGCAGAAGGGGGTTGACCCTCCTTTTGAGTGCGAACGGGTTGTGAGAACCGATCGGAGATCATCGGGGTCCGGCGGCTCGTGTTTGATCTTGCTCGGGCAAGGGTCGTTTGTTAGAACGCTAGCCACGTACAGCGGCTAGCACGGCAGAGCGAGTGCAACCGCCACAGGGCGAACGTTGCCTGATACGGCCCCAGGAACGACGCCCAGGCCGGCGTCCTGCGCCGGTTGCACGTCCCGCTCGCCGCAGGCCGGGGCCGAACCTTGGGACGGTCCGGGCCGAGCACGCGACAGCGGGGCAAGGGCGGCTATTCGGCCTGAGTACGCGCAGCTCTTGGCTGAAGGGGGCCTGTCGGCGCAACGCACCGAACAGAGAACCTTGAACGGGCCACTGGCCAAAGGGGAGTTAAAGCGCGCCAGTACGGGGGTTTGTCCCAGCTGTGCCCGGGTGGTCCATGCGGCGCCGTCAGGGGCTGATGTGCCGGGTGAGGACTGCACCCGAGCGGGCCCGCCCCACCGCACGATCCGATCCATCCGATCCAAGGGAGAGGCATGAGGAAACTGAGAAGAACCTTATGGCGGGGTGCCGTCCCGCGATGGCGCCCCGGGCCGCCGGGTGCCGGCAGGAGGCCACGCCGGCGCACTGTCACAGCCGGATTCATCGCGCTGGCCACACTTGCGGCCTCCGTGGTGCTCGTGACGGTTCCGGCAGGAACCGCCCAGGCCGCACCGCTGTGGGACACGCCGCTGATCACGAACAACATGCAAGGCGCCGACAGCGGGTCGGACACCAAGTGGACCACCTCGATCGGCCGCTACATCAGGGCCGCCGAAATCGTGGCGGTACAGGAGGCGGGACCGCTCCCACCTGGAGAGTTCGTCGACAACAGCGCCAACTTCGCGGGCCTGCCGGCGATCGGGCGGGGCAATTACATCCAGCACCACCGCTGGAGGTTCGGCCGGGAGAACTACGAGGTCTACTTCCTGCAGACCGACCAGAACGGCGGCACCTACGTGGGCGGCCGCAACAACGTGGCGCTGCTCACCCAGCGGGAGCCCGACGAGGTCACGGCGATCGCCAACCCTTACAGCGGAGGACGCGCGGCCATCGGGGTCCGCTTCGGCAACGACTGGTACTTCAGCTACCACGCCCTCAGCGGCAACGAGGTCACCGGCGGTCGTGACGCGCCGACCATGCTCGCCCTCGTCGACGACTTCGTGCGCCGGCGGCCGGGCAACGAAAGGTGGACCGTGCTGGGCGACTTCAACAGGGAGCCGACCAACCTCGCCATTCCGGTCGGCTCGCACCTGTACAACACGGGCCAGCCCACCCATTTCGGCAGCGGGAGAGACAGAGAGCTGGACTTCGCCGTGTCCTCTACCGACATCCCCGGCCATCCGACGGATCGGCTGGCGGGGGCCACACCCGACCATGCCGCCGTCTCGGTCGGCATCACGCGCGTTCCGACCGCGCTGACCTCGATGTTCAGCGCCTCCCGCTACATCGAGAGCATGCGGACCGGCACGGTGCTGGCTCCCACGGCCGCACCGTGGGGCGACGGTGAATGGCTTGCCACGCAGACGCGCGACCCCGAGGACGCTTCCCAGCGGTTCAATATCGAGTTCGACGGCAACGACGGCGTCCGGATCCGAGAGCCCGGCGGGAGGTGCGCCACGGTCACAGACCTTGCACCGCACACCCTGTCCCTGCGTGACTGTTCCGTCTCCCTCTCTCACGAGCGGTTCGACCTTGTGTCGCTGGGCAATGAGCAGTACCAGATCCGTAGCGTGCGCACCGGGCGATGTGTGGAGCAGAGGCGCGGCCAGACATCCTATGTGGGGATGGAGCGGTGCGCGAACGTCGATGCACAGCACTGGACCCTTCCGCAGACGCACCAAGACCTCAGCGAGCCCAATTTCGAGACGCGGGATCTGCCGGTCGCCTACACGCGGCCGGAGGGTCTGCAGAATGTCTACACCGGCCAGATGCTGACCAGCGAGCCCCGCGGCCTGCCGGCCACGCGGGTGCGCGCCGAGCCGCGCACGACTGCCTTCCCCAGCAGCGCGGACTGGCGGCTGGATTGGGTGGGCGAGTATCTGCGGCTGCGGGACCGGGGCACCGGCCGGTGCGTCGAGATCAGCGATCCGCCTCCCGGTAGTGACGCGGCGGCCGGCGTCGATCTGAAGTCCTGCACGGACTCCTCCGCGCAGCTGTGGAAGGTGGACCCGTACTCCGGGGAAGCCTTCCGGCTGGAGAGCAGGTGGGATGTCGTGCCGGGCGGGGTCTGCCTGGCCCTGGACCCGGAGGACGAGCACGGGGATCCCTTCGACATCGTGCAGGCCACGGAGTGCGCAACCGGCCATGGATCGCAGATCTGGTCCTTCGCCCCGTACTCCACCGCGACCGACCAGAGCCCCCCAACACCGTGACGCCATAGGAGCGTTCGGGAACTGTCCCTGCTCGGGCCGGCCGCTCGCGGCGGGCAAGGCGGCCGTGTTCGTGACGCACAGCCTGGGAAACGCCCGGATCGCGGACCGCATCATCGTCCTCGACGGCGGCCGCGTACGGGAACAAGGTGACTTCCAGGCCCTGATGGATCTTGGGGGGCTCTTCGCGGAGCTGTACAAACTCGCCCAAGACCGGTGAGGTGCCCGTTAGGGTGATCGGACCGTCGGCCCCGGTGCCGCCCTTCCCCCGTGGGGCGGCACCGGGGCCGGCCACTGTCTACAGCCCGGCTCCTGGCTCGTCCACCGTCACGGTGCGCAGGGGCCGGTGGCCCTGGTCGTCGAGCTGGGCGAGTTCGCGGTCGTAGTCGACGGTGATGGAGCCGTAGTAGTTGACCGCCGAGCTGCGGGCCGGGGAGATGTGGGCCAGGACCTCGGCGTCCACTTCACGGCCAGCCGCACGGAGTTCGCCGACGGCCAGGCCCATGTACTCCGTGTGCCAGCACACGACCGCGTTCGTTACGACGGTCAGGCACCACGCCTGATCGTTCTGCTGCTCGGGCTGGCGACGGGTGACCTTGCCCTCGCGGGCGTAGAATCTTGCCCGGGCCGTGCACCGCCCTGTGCCACGGGGCGAGCGCCGTCGACAGCGCGGCGTCCAGGCGCGTGGCGCGGGCGGTCTCCACCAGCAAGACCGCCCCGGCCTGCGGGACCACTGCGCGGCTGTTGCCCTCGACACGGACAGGCGGGTACAACCCACTGCGCTTCTTCACCTGGGAAGTGACTCCGACGGGCACAGGAACACGGAACCTCGACAGTCCTCATTCTTGCTGGGCAGAGGCGATTTTCGCTTATCCGATCACCTGCCGGACAGCCCACTAGTAGGACTCCGTTAGGTCCGTCTTGATCTTGGCCTGCCCCTGCTGGGCAGAGGTTGGTGGCAGGTGCTGCAGATGCCGGTCCAGCAGTTCAGCAGGTCTTGGAGGGCGTCGAGGATCTGGTAGAGGGTGAGTCCGGTGTGTCGGCTTTTGGGGCCAGCCGCTGCTCGGTGAGGAAGGCGTGGGCGGCGGTGACCAGGGTGGCGTGGTGGTGCCAGCCGGTCCAGGAGCGGCCTTCGAAGTGGTCCAGGCCCAGGCCGTGCTTGAGTTCCCGGTAGTCGTGCTCGATGCGCCAGCGGATCTTTGCCAGGCGGACCAGTTCGGCGATCGGGGTGTCCCCGGGCAGGTCCGACAGCCAGAACCGGGTCGGTTCCTCCTCGCCGTCGGGCCATTCGGCCAGCAGCCGCACCTGGGGCAGGACGCCGTCCCACCGGCCGTGCCCGGCCACCGCGGCGGCCTGGGCCAGCCGGCGCGAGCGCACCCCGGACGGCCGGACCCGCATCGCGAGGAAGCGGGAGGTCATCGGGCCACGGGAGCCCTGGCGCCAGGTCACCTCGCTGAAGGCTTGCCGTCCGGCGGCCGCGGCCAGTTCCGCCACTGGCACCGGTGGCTGCCGGTAGCGGGGCTGGGGCCTGCGGCCGTTGCCGGACCAGGCCGGGGCCGTGGGGTGCGCGTCATGCGGCTGGACGGTGATATCGCCGCGGATACCGACCACGTACGCGTGTCCCCGCTCGGCCAGGCCGGCGCGGAAGTCGGCGTTCTGGCCATAGCCGGCATCCGCCACCACCACCGGCGGCACCAGTCCCCATCCGGCCAGCTCATCCAGAGCGTCCAGTGCCAGGCGCCACTTCTCCCGGTGCCCGACGTCCTTGGGCACGCCGGTCCGCTGCCGCCGGACGGCGTCATCCACCCACTCCTGGGGCAGGAACAGCCGCCAGTTCAGCGGGCACGAGGCCGCATCGGAGACCGCGTGCACACTGACCGCCACCTGGCAGTTCGCCTGCTTGCCCAGCGCACCGCAGTACTGATGCCCGACACCGACCGACATCCGTCCGTCCTTGGGGAAGGACACGTCATCGACCGCCCAGGCGTCCGGGCCGATCCGCGTCACCATCCGCTCGGCGATCCGCCGACGCACCGGCACCGGATCCCAGGTGGACTGGTTCACGAACTGCTGCAGGTTCTGCTCGTTGCCGTCCGGCAGCCGAGCGGCCATGGCCTGGATGGACTTGCGTCGACCGTCCAGCATCAGTCCCCGCAGATAGCAGTCGCCCTTGGCCCGCTGGTCCTTGCGCGGTATCGAGGCGAACACATCCGCCACGAATAACGCCAACGACGCCCGAGCACGGTTCACTTCATGTGCATCCACACACCCACCATGCCCCTGAACACAACCACCGCCAAGACCTAACGGAGTCCTACTAGGGGGTGTGCCCGTGGGCGAGGAGGCGGCTGCCGAGCTGCGCGCCCTGGTCACTGAGGCGCGCAAGGCCGCCGACAGCAGCGCACGGATGGAGGGGAACGTTTTCCACGGGCCTGCCGCGATCCAGGTAGGGGACCGCAACCGACAGGACAACCACTTCGGGCCAGGGGCGTGACTGCGTCGGAGTCCGGAGGCCCCTCCCAGGGATGGGTATTCGGCAACACCTTCTATGGTCCGACCGCCATCAGCTTGGGGGCCGGCGGTGTCCAGAACAACTACTTCCAGCTCGTCATCGACGATCCGCAGGAGGCCGCGGCGCGCGACCTCGCCCGTACGGTGCTGGCGCAGTGGCGTGAAGAAGCCCGTATGCGTGGCCTATTCGACCCGGTGCCGGTCCCAGTCCCCTGGCAGGCTGTGCGGGATACGGAATTCGGGGATCACCCTCATCTGATCGGAGACAGCGCCGAGGGAAGCGGCGCGGACCCGGGTGCGTTCACCAAGGCATTCCTCGCGCTGCGGCAGCGTCGACTGGTGGTACTGGGCGAGGCGGGACTCGGCAAGACGACACTGGCCGTACTACTGGTGATCGAGCTGCTGCAGGGGATGCGCGTCGGGGACGCCGTGCCCGTTCTCCTGCCGATCGCGTCGTGGCGTCCAGGCGAGGAGCACCTGCACACCTGGCTGGAGCACCGTCTGCTCCGCGACTACCCGCAGCTGACGGCCGAGACAGCGCGGGACCTCATCCGCGACCGGCGGATCCTGCCCGTGCTGGACGGCCTTGACGAACTGCCGCCCGACCACGCACCCCTGGCCCTCAAGAGCCTCAACGAGGCTCTGGCAGCGGGGGGCTCCCTCATCCTCACCTGCCGCACGAACGCCTACGCGAAAGCGGCCCGCACAGCTTCCGTGCTGCGGTCGGCGGCGGTCGTACGGGCCGACCCCCTGTCCGCCGAGGCGGCCGCCGAGTATCTGCGCAGCAGCGCCACCCCACAGCATGCGGCACGCTGGCAGCCGGTGCTGGACGACCTTGCCCGGCGCCCGCACGGCAGCCTGACCCAGTGCCTGTCCATGCCACTCATGCTCTGGCTGGCCCGCGTCGCCTACCGGGAACCCGACACACGACCCGCCGAACTCACAGACCGGGCAAAGTTCCCCACTGCCGCGGCGGTCGAACGCCACCTCCTGGACACGCTCGTTCCCGCGGTATACCCGGACGGCCCGGCACCGCCCCCGCCCAGGGGCCGACGCCAGCCGCGCAACTGGCGCGCGGACGCGGCCAACCGATGGCTGGCCAGCCTGGCCCGCCACCTCACCGACCTGAACGGCGAGGACATCTCATGGTGGGAACTGCGCCGCCGGCCGAAGCACTTGCAAATGCGAATGCTGGGCCTGTCGGCACTGCTGATCGTGTGGATCACGGTGCCCATTCTGGGTGGACAGGATTTCACCCTGGACGACGGCGTGGGCGGCCCGGTGTTCTTCCTCTACGTGGGGTGCCTGTTCCTCAGCTTCACCATGCGGATCCCGGACGGTCTCACTCGGGGAAAGGTCCGGTTCAGGCCCCATCTCGGGCTGCTGCTACGCCTCACGGTCTTTCCGTATGGCTGGGTCATGGTGCTGTTCGTCGGGCTGACCGCCACAGGGTTTGCGGGGCCGAACAGCAGCCCTGTGCTGCAGATTCTCCTCCTGCTGGGAGGGCTGGCCGCAGCCGTGCTCGGCCTGCTGCTGTTGGCCTGGCTCATGGTCACGGCGGGAAGCCGGGTCGACCGCGACGAGGCCAGTACCCCGCAACGCTCGCTCACCGTCAGCCGACGGCGGACGCTGGTAACGGTCACCGGGCTGGCTGTGCTGATCGTCTTCTTCATCACCGAACCGGCCCTCACCACCCTGTCGGCTGCTGACCCGCCCGACGCGGCTCCGGCCTTCCGGCTCGCGGCGCTGGCCGCGGCCTTCGCCGTGCCCGCCGCGCTCACCCATTCACCGTGGGCCGACTACCTGCTGGCACGGTCGCTGCTCGCCGCCCGCGGGCTGCTGCCCTGGCGTCTGGAGGCCTTCCTCGCCGACGCCCACCGGCGCGGCGTCCTCCGGCAGGTGGGGTCCGTCTACCAGTTCCGCCACGCCAGACTGCGAGACCGGCTGGCGGGGCGGAACGGGGCGCCCGCACCTGAAGACCGTCGAGGCCAGGATCTGTTGATTCATACGGACATCAACTTCGTGGAGGCCCGGTCCGGCACCGTCAAGAAGGTCAGCTTCGAAACGGCCATACGGTGCGAGACCTGCGATGGCAGCGGCGCAGTCACCTCCATCGCCTGCGACAAGTGCACCGGCCAGGGGCGAGTACGCACCCGGCGCACTCTTTCCGTCACGATCCCGCCCGGCGTCCGGGACGGCACTCGCATCCGCCTGGCCGGGTACGGCCAGGCCGGCCTCCGCGGAGGAGCCCCGGGCGATCTGTACGTGGACCTCCGTTTGCTCGGACAGTGCTCATAAACTGCCACCAGCGCTCACGGAATAGCGGACCCTACGCCAATTGGCCGTGTACTTGGGAGCTCTCCGCGACAAGATCCACAAGCTGAAGTACGAGGGGAGGAGCGGCTGGGCGATGATCTTCGGTCGGCTCCTCGTCGGCTGGATGGAGAGTCACCCCGAGCAGATGCGCGACGTCGACCACCTGGATGACAACTTGGGGCCTCTTGCGGGTTCGCCGCGCAGCAGGTCGGGGCGGGCATCGGCGATCGCGAAGGTCCGCCGGAGCCCTTCCACCAGTGCCGGGCCGATGTGGTAGAGCCGGGCCCGCTCGTTTCGCTGGAGCAGCCGGGCCGATGCGGTGTTGTACCGCCGGGATGCTGGTGAGGGTTCCGCCGATCTTCGCTTTCGTGATCGGGGTGGTCGGATGGTCGGCGAAGTACTGCTGTACTTCGCCGAACGAGGCGGTGCCGCCAGGTCGTTGATCCGTCGCAGCACCGCGCGGGCCCCGGGTATCAGGGAGGCGATCATCCGGAAGAGTGCCTGTTCGCTCCAGCCGTTCCCGATGTCGTCGTCCAGGTCCTGCGGGCCGGGGCGTGGGTCGACGGCTGGTGCTTCCGGCCAGTCGTCAGGGGTGACGGAGCGCAGTCCGTAGGCGGCCTGCACCGCCGCAATCGCCTGCTCGTAGGTGTCCGTCTCGGTGTTGATCGTCAGCCGCACAACGCCCCCCTCGTGATAACTGCGGACATTCTTCCCCAGATGTTTCCGTCCTTTGCTCCACTCGGTCGCAACGCGGATCCGGTCGACGGGATAGTCCGGGACGCGGCAGACTCAGGGACGGACGGAAGGTAGGGCGGCATGAGGGCTACCGAAGTACAAGGCCGATCTCAGCTGCACAGCCCGCTGGCGGATCCATGAGCAGTGCGATTGGCGGATGTCTCATCGCCTCGGAATTCCGCTCGGCGACACGCCGCAGCACAAGGCAGAGTAGGCCCTATGAACAGACGAGGACTGGACCGCGATGGAACGATCGCACGCGAAGGCGCACTGGATCGAGTACCGGCAGCGTTCGCCCCCGTCGTCGACACCGTCCGCGCTCATATCGCCGATACGTTTGGTCCAACGCGCCTGCACAGCGCCTACCTCTACGGGAGCATCCCCCGCGGCACCGCCACACCCGGCGTCTCCGACCTCGACCTCCAGCTCGCTCTCCACAACGAGCCCACCGAAGCCGACCGCGCTGACGCCAAAACGATCGAGGCCCCACTCGACCGCGCATTCCCTCAGATCGACGGCGTCGGGATTCTGCTGACGAGCACGGAGGATCTGCTCAGCGACCTCGAACGTCACGATGGCGGATTCTTCATCGCCTGCCTCTGCACCCCGCTGCTTGGCCCCGACCTCGCAGAACAACTGCCCCGTTACCGCCCCACGGCCCTACTCGCACGCGAAACCAACGGCGACCTCACCCGCGTACTCCCACGCTGGCACGCCAAAGCCGCCGAAGCCGCCACGGACTCCGATCGCCAAACCCTCAGCCGCCTCGTCGGCCGCCGCATCGTCCGCACAGGATTCACCCTGATCATGCCCCGATGGGGCGGCTGGACCAGCGACCTCAACCAGTCCGCCGAACTCTTCGGCCGCTACTACCCCGAGCGCGTCGAGCAGATGCGCATCGCCGCATCCACAGGCCGCGCACCCTCACCCGACCCGACGGTGCTCGGGATGCTCATCAACGACCTGGGTCCCTGGCTCGCAGCCGAATACACAGCCGTGCACGGCGCGAAAGCCCCGCGTCCCTGACGGGCACCGTTCCCTGTCACCGACAACCGATGCCCGTTCTCACCGACACAACCAAACGGCCCCTACTCCCCGTCACAGACATGTAGTCTATGAATCGTCGCAGTTCAGAGCCGGTGCACGAGCTCCTGCGGTCGGTAAACTGGACAAGGACAACACTATGCCGGGGAAAGCCCTGTCTGGATCGCGGTCACCAATCCGGTCACCAGGTTCGCTCGTTCGGGCATGCTCTCGACCAGCAGGTACTCGTGGTCGGCATGGGCCCCACCACCAACGGCTCCAAGACCGTCGAGGGTCGGCACCCCCAGCGCGGCCGTGAAGTTGCCGTCGCTCCCGCCGCCCACGGCCACGGCCTTGATGCCGGGCAGCAGATGGCTCGCAATCGCGAAGAGCTCCGCCGCAGCGGACTCCGGCATCGGCGGTCGGCCCACGCCACCCCGCACCTCGATCACGGCTCCCTCGACGTGCGGCGCCAATGCCGCGAAGGCCGCTTCGACGCGGTCCTTCTCGTCTCCCGACTCGACCCGCACATCCACGGTCACGGTCGCTTCAGCTGGAACGACATTGCTCTGAGTTCCGGCTGAAGCGATGGTCGGAGTGACCGTGGTACCGGCTTCAGGACGGCTCATCGCCTCGATGCAGAGGACCTGGTGAGCGGCTTCGACCAGGGCGTTCACGCCGGCTTCGGGCTCGAGACCGGCGTGCGAAGCCCGGCCGGTGATCAGCACTTCGAACGTGCCGCACCCCTTGCGGCCGGTCTTCAGCCCACCCCCCTCGGCCGCGCCCTCGAACACCAGCGCCGCGCCGCACGCCCGTGCGCGTTCCTCGATGAGGTCCCGCGAGGTGTGGGAGCCGTTTTCCTCGTCGCACGTCACCAAGATCTCGACGCCGGTCAGATCCTCAAGCGCGGCCAACCCGTGGATCGCCTGCACCAAGCCACCTAGCATGTCGAAGACGCCCGGGCCGGTCACCCGTCCGTTTTCGACCGTGAACGGGCGGCGCTCCAAAGTGCCGAGCGGGAACACCGTGTCGTGGTGTCCGAGGATCAGCACCCGGGGTTCACCGCCGCCCGACCAATGCACGTGCGGACCCGCCTCGCCCTCGACCAGAACGGCCCGGCCGCCGAGACGGTTCGCCAGGATGCCGGCGACCGCCTCGGCCGACCGGGCCAGGGCGATTGGATCGCCGGAAGGCGATTCGATCTCGACGAGAGTCCTGAGGTCGTCGAGCATCGCGTCGACGGAGAGGGGAACGGCCGTATGGGTGATCATGGCACGACGATATCCGGACACCAACGGAATGACCTCGCTCACGAGGGTGTGAGCAGGACGCTGTTGACCGCGGAGCCCTGCTGGGCGTTGACGATCAGCCCGCCGTCCGGGGCACTGTGCCGGACGAAGACGTTTGAGATCTTGCGATCGAACATGAGAGGCCCCAGGACAAAGGGAACCGGCTGGGTATGCAGCCGCCTGGTCCGGTCGTCCAGGAATGTCATCTCCAGTTGGTCGGCCCGCACCAGCCTTTGCAGGACGTGGTCCTTCGTGTCCATCGCCGCCTTCAGCGCAGCACGCCAGACCTCGGCCGACTGTGCGTGTCCCAGCAGTATTCCGGCACCGCCATGACCATGCACGGGCTTCAGCACCCACTGCGTCTGCTCAGCGGCCGCCTCGCTGACGATCTGCTCGTGCTCCGGTGAGGCCATTACGGTGAACGGCACGTGCTCGTGCACGAACTGCCGGTCGGCGGGCGGCAGTTCGTCGATATCCGTCCACAGCCAGGCCAGGACGGTCTTGTTGCTCAGCAGCCAGGTCGCTTCGGAGGTGTGCAGGTGGACAGTGCCGCGACGCGCGGACTCGATCACGGCGGTGAGCCCGTCGCACGACGGTTCCGAGCTGGTGACGAACAGCCTCAGCACGGCGTCGACCTGTCGGTCTCCGGCGAAGAGCCGGTACTCGGCGTCGTTGTGCAGATCACGCCACGGGCAGGGAAACGCGGTGATCCCCTGCCGCCGGGCGCTCTCGACCATGGGCCGGTGCCGGTCGATCCGCTCGTCCTCGTTCGTCGCCCCAGCCAGGATGCCGTACTGGTACAGCGGGATGGCAACCGTCGGATCATGGTCGAACCGGGCCCGGATCTGCGCGAACCGAGCGTCCACCGCGGACGGCGGTGCGGCGAACCCCTGGATGGGCAGTTCCTGCTCGTAAAGGTCAAGGAACCGGCGGGAGACCAGGTCCGCCTGCGCGGTACCCCCCACCGCGCCTTCGATGTTGACCTCCAGGAACTTGGGCCTTCCCGAGGCCAGCACCACGTCGGGGCGAGACGCGGCGAGCAGATGCTCACCGAGCGGTTCGTCCCGCCTCAGCATTGGCACCTCGCTGTCGGGAAGACCGAGCACATCCTGCAGCTCGCCCGCAGTGCGGGCCCGCCGCATGCACGTGCGCAGGACGAGCTCACCGAGCCGGTCCGCGAGCTCGCCGAGTTCCCGGTAGAACGCTTCGCGCAGCACAACCGGCCGGGCCGGCCACCATGGTCCGGCTGCGCCCGCGACACCGTCGAAGACGCCGATCGTGTGCTCGACGGCCAGCCCCAGCGCCTGCTCCTGCCATGAAGGCGGAAGAGAGCTCCAAAGATCCGTCCCCATCGGGGGTGGATTCATCAGGTCCACTGCCTGACCTTTCTGCCTGCCTCGGATGAGGCGGCGGTGAACGGAATTATGGGTCACGCGGTCGCGGGTACGGCCGGGAGTTCCCGCATGGTTCGCAAAGGCGAGGCCAGCACCCACAGCGCCGAGAGCAGCATCCCGGTTGCGGCGACGGCCAGCCCCGTGCGGGCGCCTGCCCAGTCGCCTAACGCGCCGCCGACCATTCCGCCAAGCGGGAGCACACCCCAGATGAGGAACCGCACAGTGGCGTTCATCCGGGTCATCATCTCCGGCGGGCATTCCTGCTGCCGGAAGCTGATCTGCGCCACGTTGTAGAGGATGAGTCCGTAGTTCAGTACGAACCACGGGACGGCGAACAACAGCACACCCCACCCGGACGAGCTGAGTGGCATCAACAGGCCGAACGGCATGCAAGTCACCAGGGCGAGCCACATCACCCGGGCCGAACCCAGCCGCTGAGCGATCACCCGGGAGGTCATCGCCCCGGCAAGCCCGCCGATTCCACCGGCGGCCATCAGCGCCCCGACGGCCCACTCCGGCTGCTTCAGCTCGTCCACCAGCATCACCACGAGCAGCGGAGAAGCGATGGCATAGCAGAGGTTAAACGTCGCCGAACAGCACGTCACCGCCCGCATCAGCGGATCGGTGAACACGTAGCGCAGCCCCGCCGCGATCTGTGGCAGCATCGGCGCGCGTTCCCGTGCCACCGGGACCACCTCCTGGCGGATTCGGCTGAGGCTCACCGCCGAGACGACGTAGCACAGCACCTGCACCCCCACCGCATTCACGGCGGACAGCAGGCCGGCCAGACCGCCACCAGCGGCCGGGCCCGCCACCTGGGACACCGAACGGCTCGTCTCCAGCCGCGCGTTACCCACCAGGAGATTCTCCGGCTTCACGAGAGCTGGCAGGAACGAGAGGTAGGCGACGTCGAACATCACCGAGGCGAAGCCAAGGAGCAGGCCGACGGCCAGCAGGTGGACCATCGTCAGTGCTCCCGCCCACCACGCCAGCGGAATGCTCGCAAGCAGCGCGGCGCGCACGATGTCGGCGGTGACCATCACCGTGCGCAGCCGCATCCGGTCCACCCACACCCCGGCCGGGAGGCCAATCACCAGGAACGCCACGCTCTGGATCGCGTACAGCGCACCCAGCTCGAATGGCGTCGCTGCCAGCGCCGTCGCCGCCACCAGGGGCAGGACGACGCGGCTGACGTAGGTGCCGAACTGACTCGCGGATTGCGCCACCCACAGGTGGCGGAACCCCTCGTGCTTCATCAGACTCATCAGGCGAACGCCACGAACACCTCGCGCGGACCGCAGAACGGCAACCGCCCGTGCATCACGGCCCGGTTGTCGACCAGCAGGACGTCGCCGGCTTCCCAATTCACCGGCACGGTCCAATCGATCAACGTCTGGCTGACCACCTCGATGTACTCGGCGGGGATCTCTGTACCGTCACCGAACATCGCGCCATAGCCGAACCGGGTCCGCCAGCGATCCATGTTCGTCACGTCCGGGGTGACGTTCTCGTCCTTTCGCCAGATGTGTGCCTGGTTGAACCAGGCCATCCGGTGGTCCGAACCCACTTCCACCGCGCCCGGCGTGCGGTTGGTGGTGAGCAGGCCGAGGTCCGTCCACTCGGCCGAGGTGTAGCTGGACCGGCACAGCTCCATCACGTTCTCACGGGAATCGGTCCCGAAGGTCTCGGGCCAGGACTTGATCCCGCTCGGATCACCGCTGTCATTCGGCAGGTGCTGGATGTAGGTCACGCCCTTGGTCCGGAACGCATCGCGGATCTCCGCGGGCAACGACAGATATACACGATGCCCGTCGATGATCGTGGTCGCGCCGCCTTCGTCGGCAGGGCGGCCACACGCGAAGCAGAGCGTCGTGGGGTGCCAGGGTGCGTAGGAAAGCTCGTTGTGTGCGCGGAGCAGCCGGGACGGGCTCGGTCCCGCGGCGTTGTAGACAAAGCCCTTTTCCGCCTGCCGCGGGGCATCGCCGCCCCGGTAGGGCGCGAGCTCGCCGAGCAGGCCCTGGGCGACGCGCTCGAAGTCGTCGACCGTACGCACGCCGAAGCCGCGGAAGAGCACTGAGCCGGTCGTGTCGAGCAGGTCGCGGGTGGCCGCTCGCTGCTCCGTCGTCAGGTTCGCCAACAGGTCCACCGTGCCCACGGCCTCCCCTTGCTGGCGGGCCATCGACGGAAAGCCGGCTTCGAAGGTGATCGAGTCGAGAATGTCGACGGTCGTCATGAATTCCATCCGTTGTTGTTGTGAACCCAGGGAAACGCGGTCGTCAGACCCCGTTTTCGGCTGCCGCCTGCAGGGCTCCCTCAAGGGCGTTCAAGAGGATCTCGTCGGTCTGCTCGTCCTGGGCCAACGACAGCGTCACAAACCCGGACTTCCCGATGTACACACCGCGCTCGAGCAACTCGTGGAACAGGAACTGGACCCGGCGCCGGTCGGCTCCCGCGAGGTCGGCGGCGCAGCGGACCTCGCCATCGACCGGGTGGATGCTGATGAGCGAGCCCCACCCGGTCGCCTGGAAGCCCTGGCCACGCAGCAGCTCGCCGGCCTCTTTGCGTAGCCGTTCACCACGCTGGTACAGCTCGTCGAGGCTTTTCGCGGTGAGCACCCGGCTGAGCATCGCCGCCGCCGCGGCCATCGAGAAGCGGTTGTTGTTGAAGGTTCCGGAGTGGTCGAAATGCGGCTCGTTCGTGCGGCTGAGCAGCCGCATGATGTCGTTGCCGCCGCCGACGGCACCGAAGCCGAACCCACCTCCGATGTACTTCCCGAGGGTCGTCAGGTCCGGCCTGATCCCCAGAACGGACTGCGCGCCGCCAACCGCCATCCGGGACGTCTGCACCTCGTCGAACACGAGCGGGACGCCGAACTCGTCGCACAGCTCCCGCACTCCGCGCAGGAACGCTGGGTCACCGGGGATCCGGCCACCCGAGCCGAGCATCGGCTCGATCAGCACGCAGGCGAACCGCCCGCGGTGGGTCTGGAAGGCCGACCTCACCGATTCGAGGTTGTTGTAGTCACAGACGACCGCGTCGAAAGGCACGTTGAGCGAGGAGCCGTCGCGGCTGAAGCTCAGGAAGCCACCGTGGTATCCCCCGTCGAAGGCCAATACGGTGCTGTGTCCCGACCACTTGCCGGCCAGCGAAACGGCCGCCAGATTGGCCTCGGTCCCGGAGCTCGTGAACCGTACGAGGTCCATCGACTGGTACCGCTCGCACAGTCGGCGAGCCACTTCGGCCTCCTCTGGCGCAACCGCGCCGAACGACCACCCGCTGTCGAGCACGGACTCGACCGCCTCACGCACCGCCTCCGGGTTGTGCCCGGCCAGCCCGACGCTGTAGTCACCCAGGTAGTCGAGGTATTCGTGGCCGTCGACGTCCCTCAACCGGCAGCCCCAGGCAGCTTCGACCGCGAATGGGAATGGCGCGAAATCGAGTACGGACCTCGTGGTCCCAGAGGGCAGGTATGCCGCCGCGTCGGCGTGCCGCCGCTCGCTCACCGGCCGCTTGCGCGCGTAGCGCGCGAACAAGCCCTCCAATGCCTCATCCAACATTCAGCACCTCGAGCCTTTTCTGTAGGACTTCTTCGTGAACCACCGGTCCCGGCATGCAGGACCATGGAAGCCGCAGGAGGGCGGCTGCGGACCTGCCGTCGACGACCCTTTCCTGGAGTTCGTGCGGGGCCACCAGCAAGGAACGGAGGAACGGCACATCCGCTGGCATCGCCGACAGTTGCGGGAGGTATCCGTCCAGATCAGCTGCGGCGACACCCAGTTCGAGGGCGGTCCGAGTGACATCGGCCTCGTACTGCTTGGTGACGGGCAGGACCACGCCGGCGGCATCGGCGAGCCAGCGGATCGTCCGCAGTCCCGGCAGGTCCTCGCGTACCAGCCGCGACTCCCGCAGCTCATCCAGGGAGCCGCATGAGGTGGACCGGTAGATTCCCCGGCACGACTGCATCATTTCGTAGAAGTCAGACCGATGCGGAAGTCCATACTGCCGCTCGATGACGTGAGGGAACGTCTCCGTCTCGACCCCGTAGGCCGCTGCCAGTTCGACCCTCTCCTCGTCGAGCGCAGCCAGCAACGGAGCGAGTTCCCGGTCGATGCCGTCGGTGTAGTGCAGGTATTTGCGGCCGGCCCGAGTCTTGGCCAGGTTCCGTGCGTGAAACGCCACACCGATGTGGATGATGTAGCCGAGCGGGTCGAACAGAAGCCCGATGCCCGGGCGAACCACCACATCGGGCCACGATGGCCTGCCGATTAGCGCGCCGAGCGGGAACAGTGTCCGTACCCGTTCGGCGGCGATGTGCGGAGTCCTCGAGTACACCGATACGTTCACTGACAGCTTGCGCTTGTAGGCGATGTGCTGGCCGGAGATCCGGGTCCCGTAGAACGAGTCCTCGACCAGGACGATCGAGGTGTTGCGCAGGCGCGGGGTGCGGCGCACCCAGTCGGCGATGACGGGCTGCCCGCCCTGCCCCGCCCGGACGAACGTCACCACTTTGCCCGCCAGGGAGCGAAGGCCGGCGATGCGACGCATCAGCTCCAGGCGCAGCACCGGGATGTCGGGGACGGTCACGATGATGTGCTCGGCACGCTCCAGCAGAGCCTCGGCCTCTTCGCCGTAGAGGGATCCGAAGTGCTCCTCCCGTAGCTCGACCCGGTCCTGCTGCCCATCCATGAGATTCGTCCGCGTCACCGGGCCGCGCGGACGGTCTCCGGCGTCCCGGACGAACAGCAGCTTCGGCCGGAACCCGTGCGTCTTTTCGGCGGCCACGAGGTCCGTGAGCAGGGTCAGGCCGACGTGCCCGCCGCCTATGACGATGATGTCCGACATCTCGCTTAGCGCTCGAGGGAGATCATCGTGCGGCCGTGGTGCTCCACCACGCTGTCGGGCACGACGTAGGAACGCAGCAGGAGCCGACGGCAGGCGCCCGAGTCGATCGGGTCCCGGCCGTGCAGGCAGTGGTCGTTCGGGATGATCAGCGCCTCTCCCTGGAGTGCAGCGTGTCCTCGCACCCGGCCGACGGCAAGTGCGGCGTCGTGCAGCTGCTGGTGCGCTGCGGCAGCCGCCGCACGCTGTTCACCCTCCAGGTGCGCCGCAGGGGTGAACGCCGAGAAGTTGAGCCGGACAACGAGCTTCCCGGCGGCCTCCTCCAGCAGGGCCATCTTGCGGACTCGTTCGTACTTCCAGCCCAGTGATGATCCCGAGCGGGCTTCGAAGACCGGCGAACGCAGGATCTCGATCGCTGCGGGGTCGAGGCGAGCCACCACTTCGGTCGCCGGAGCCAGCAGGGTGCGCGGCACGACCCCCTCGGCCATGTGTGGAACCAGGACCAGCGTCCTGGGCCGGCAGACGTCACTCGCCCACGCCAGGTCGTTGTGCATGGCCAGCAGGTCGGTTCCCGCGCTCTTCTCGCGGGACAGCTCGGTCGCCCGAATATCAGTGATGTAGGAGCCGTTGTAGTCGCTGTAGGCGACGCAGTTCCCGACAGTCTGGCCGATCAGCAAAGCCAGAATCTTGCTGTGCTCGACGTTCTCGAATCGCGGCAGATTGCTCAGCAGGACAGGCTGCCCCTCGGCGGACTCGTACGTTTCACGGATCCGGCCGATCGGTGTGTCGACGTGCTCCTTCAGGAAGGTCAGGTAGCGGTACTCCGTCTGGCCGGGGCAGTTTTCTAAGACCTTGTACACCACCTCTTCGACCATTGCGCGTTCGGCGTCCTTGAGGACAACACGAGTCGTCGGCCCAGTTCCCTGCATAGCTCAAATCCTTTGTGAGATCGTGGAGCATTTCGCTACAAAATTGCCCTGCTAAGAGCTTGTCTCACGTGGCGAGTTTGGCGAGCTTCTTGTAGCAGGTCAGGGCTGCCGCGAGCCCGAGGAAGGCGAGGAAGTGGTTCCCCTTTTCGCTCGTATCGCACGGTCAGGCGACAGTAGCCGAAGAGCCAGGAGATCGACCGCTCGATCTTCCAGCGGTGTCGGCCGAGGCGCTCGCTGGACTCAATGCCGGGTCGGGCGACGCGTGGGACTATGCCGCGGCCGCGCAGCCACGAGAGACGATCGGTGGAGTGGTAGGCCTTGTCGGCGCGGAGCCTTCCCGGGCGGCGGCGTCGCGGTCCACGGCGGGAGCGGATAGCGGGTACGCCCACGATCAGCGGAAGGAGTGCCTGGCTGTCGTGGACATTGGCGCCGGAGACGCCGAGGGCGAGAGGTAAGCCTTGCGCGTCGGACAGGACGTGCAGTTTGCTGCCCTTCTTGCCCCGGTCGACCGGATTGCGCCCGGTCAGTGATCCCCTTTTTTCGCACGAACCGAGGCCGCATCCACGATCGCCGAGGTCCAGTCCACCTCACCGCGAGCTCCGAGCTCGTCCAGGACAGCCTGGTGCAGGCGACGCCACAGCCCAGCCTCGGTCCATGCGGCGAACCGGCGATGTGCGGTCGCCGGCGAGACACCGAACGTCTCCGGTAGATGCCGCCAGGCGCAGCCGCTGGTCAGCACGTACACGACGGCCGCGAACACCGCTCGCTCATCAACCGGGGCCGTCCCTCCACCCTGCGGACGCGAGGAGAAAGACGGAAGCAACGGAGCAACAAGCGACCAGAGTTCGTCAGGAACCAACCGCTGCGAAAGATCAACACCCATGGCACAGCATCATGCCGCACCGTTCTGACGCCACGTGAGACAAGCTCTTAACCACGGCTCATGGAAGGAGCCCATGCAGTACCCCGGTCCAGTTGTCCAGGGCATGGCGCAGATCTGATCCGCTTGCTGCAGCGACGTTCAAAGCTGAGAGAATGGATCTGAGAATTCCGCGGTTGCGCTGCTCAGGGGGAGTCTGTGCAGCTTCCGCGAGGTAGCTGACGTTGTCGAGCAGATCCCGGCGTTGTTCCTCATCTAGTCCGCCTTGGGACAGCACCGCCTGTTCCAGCGCCTTCAGTGCATCAGCCACCTCGTGACTACCTTGCTGTGCAACACCCGCGATGGTTGAGTCGATGTTCGCGATCTGCGCGGCAAACTGGCCGCCGTAGATGGTGTTGCCGCTGATATTCATAGAGACGCGGGGTTCCTGCCCTGATGCCTCTGCGTAGTCCGGCATGCGTTCTTGCACCTCTTTCAGGTAGCCGAGGCTGAGAGACAGGTAGGCGCGGCTCAGGGCGTCGGGATCGGCGACGAGTGGGTGGCTCTTCCACGAGAGAGATCCTCGGGGGAAAGCGCTGAAACCCGCCGAAACCTCCGCCGTAAGCCCTGCCAGAACCTTGCTTGCTTGCCATTGCCAGGCATCTACAGCCGAAACCTCCTGGAGCCCTGACAGAGCCTCGCTCCATTCCCGTTGCCAGGCATCTACAGCAGGCACCCTGATAGCCGAGGAGGTCTCCAGTGCCTCGCCGGCCTCAATCAGCTCTGCGATGTCCTCGGCGAGCAACCGGGCAAGCATCCCCTCGTTGACTCGCGCATGCCGGGGCGGATGGACCTGGCCCGGAACGTCGAGTACGAGTTCGCGGACACGGAACTTCCGCTGGCACCGCTCCGAGATGATGTCGAGGTAGTCGAGGACGGCCTGCGCGGGGCCATCAAATTCGGCCTGTGTGGAAAACTCGCGGCGCTCGAAGAGCTCAGGATTGCGGATTCTGTCCCAGGCCATGTAGTTGAAGACCTCGGGACCGTCGGAGATGAGCGGGTAGCCGTCCGCACCTTCGAGAGGCCATCCCAAGTCCATGGGAGTGTTGTGGTGGGTGACTACCCACTTGCAAGCATCGACGAGGGCCCGCCGGGCTTCAGGTTTGGTACGCCCCATGAAGGTCAGCCCCCTGCCCACCCATGGAGCAAGGGTTGCAGCGACCTTCTTGGCCTCTCTGCCACGCGCGGCGACAACCGGTCTCAGTTGTTGCTGCGCACTCTGTGCTAACTCTGGTGCTGCCTGGTTCTGTTCGCGAATGATTCGCCTCGCCGTTCCCCCATCCATGACAGTGATACTCCGTCAAAGTTGTCCCTGCTGGCAAGACATCGTCGAGGGCCCCGCTGGGTCACATCCGTCCCAGAGAGTGTGCCGGTCCAGATCTCGGTGGTTGTTTCATAGGTGTTCGCTCGCGAAACACCCCGCCGCCCCGAGGTTCACCTGTGGCAATCATGTTTCATGAGTTGTTGCAAGTGACTCGACAGCCTGCAACAACTCATGAAACGGTCGGAGCTTGTGAGCAACGACTTCAAACGCGTGGAATCGCACGACTGCCCGATGTCCACCTGCGCCGCCCCGCGGGCTCGCCCTGCCGCACCGGCAAGGGCAGGGTCGCCATCCAGTACCACACCGCCCGCTTCCGCCTCGTGCCCCAGTTTGCCAAGGCGCTCAACGTGCCCACCCCCGCCGTGCGCAAGCCCGGCTCGATATGGACAGAGCTGCCCCGGCCGGTGAACGTCGGCGCCGAGCCGGTCGGCCACGTGCGCCTGGGGTACTGCCGTGCGTCAACGACCCGGCAGTCCCTGGACTCCCAGCTCGACGCCCTGGCCGAGGCAGACGTGACCCGTGTCTTCGCTGAGAAGATCTCAACCCGCGCCACCAGGCGACCCGAACTGGAGGCCGTCGTCAAGCTCGCCGGAGAGATCCGTTCCTCCGGTGTCCGCGTCACCCTCGTCGTCCACGAACACAAGCGGCTCGGCCGCGGCATCGAATTGGCCACCCTGGCGGAGGAACTGAAGGCCGGCGATGTCGGTCTGGAGTTCCTCACCGGAGAGCTCCAGGGATCCCACGATCCGTCGGGCGTCGTCTTCACCGTGCTGGCCGCGCTGTCCGGCATGGAACGCGAGTACATCCGCGACCGCACCCTCGAAGGCCACGAATCGGCCCGCCGGCGTGGCAAGACCATCGGTGGGGCCAGCGTCGCCGACGACGCCATGCTCTCCATGGCCCTCCACCTGCGCGAGCAGGAGATGAGCCTGCGCGACATCGCCAAGCGCCTCGTCATCACCACCGGCAAGAGGAAGGGCCAGCACCCCTCACCCGCGACCGTCATGCGCATGCTGCGCGAGCACGACGAACAGACCACCGCGTCTTTGGCGTCGTAGGTGCCTGCCCTCCACCTCCGGTGAGGGGTCAAGATCATTCCTTGGCGTTCAATCCAGCAGCATTACCGGCGGGACCCCTTGTCCGAGGGGGCTGGAATGGGCGTCCTGTGGTCGCTGGAGCCAGCGACGGCAGCTAAGCACCGCTTGTACAAGAGCTACTTCGACGCGTGGTGGCCGATCCTGCTCCAGCCCAGCGGCCGAACCGGCCGCAGCTGGTCGAAGGTGACGTTTCTGGACGCGTTCGCCGGGTCGGGCCGGTACGAGGGCGGCGAGGAAGGGTCACCGGTGTTCAACCTGCGTGGCCTGCTGAACCATCCCCTGGTACACAACATGGGCCTGTCCCGGGAGCGAGTACAGCTGATCTTCATCGAGAAGGACCCCGCCACGTACAAGTACTTGGTGAACCAGCTCCATGAGAAGTTCGGCCCGCTGGATCAGCTGCCGGTGCGGGTAGAGGTGCGCCGCGGTGAGGCCGGCCGGGACAGTGAGCGGATCCTGACAGAGCTGAAAGCCTGGGGTCAGCCGATCCTCGGAGTCTTCGACAGCTGGGGCAGCGTCAACACACCACTGTCGGTGATGGGCCGCATCGCCGCGAACCCGTCCAGCGAGGTCATCGTCACCTTCGGGCCGAACTGGTTCAGCCGCCGCAAAGAACTCAACGAGGACATCGTCGACGGCGTCTTCGGCGGCCGCCAGTACTGGACACTCGTGGCAGAGGCACGGGACAGCGAGGACATGTGGCGGGTCTGGCTGGATAGTTACCGCAATGCCCTGGAGCGCGTCGGTTTCGGCTTCCGCCTGCAGTTCGAGGTCGTGCCCCGCACCGGCAAGCCGCTCTACCTGGTCTTCGGCACCAAGCACCCCCGCGGCGTGGAGGTGATGAAGAACGCCATGTGGAGGGTGGACAAAAGCGACGGCATGCGCTTCCGAGACCCCCGGGTCCGCAAGGCCATATCGGTAGGGCAGGTCTCGCTGTTCGACGAAGGTGAAGTCGTCGACCCAGAGCTGCTGACGCTGATGCAGCAGCGCCTGCGCCAGGGACCGGCCACGTTGGAGCAGCTCGAGCAGTGGCTGCTGCTGGAGACATCGCAGTGGCGGCCCCGGGATGCGAAGAAGGCGGTCCAGGATCTGGACCGCGACGGCCAGCTGGTCATGCCCGCTGGCCGTCTCACGAAGGCCAGCGTGATCAGCCTGCGGTGACAGGTTCCCGGGCCGGCATCTCGTCCCAGGTGCGGCCCTCGAGCTCCCGCCCGAGAGTTTTGGGGGTGCGACCGCCCCATTGCTTGAAGAAGAACGCCACGTCGGCATCCGCGCAGGTGTCGCGAATGCCGGTCACCCACTCCTCCTGCACCGGCCGGAACCGGGGCCCGGACTCACCGCCCGCGATGACCCAGTCGATGCCGGTGACGTCCAGGCCGTCCAGCGGACCGAGCAACGGCTCACACGACAGGAACCGCACGGCGGCCGCAACCTCGCGCAGGTCGTCCACCCGCGGCAGTTCCTTCGCACTCTCCACCGACACCCCCATCCACAGGTTCGGCGGCCAGTCCAGCCGGTCAGCGACCTGCCGCAACCGCCGGGCCCGCTTGGTCAGCACCTGGTAGGCGTGCTGCGGGGTATCGGCGATCACCTGGAAGACCTGCCGGACGAAGCCCAGCGGCACCCGCGCGTGAAACAGGTCCGACATCGAATTGACGAACACCGTGCGGGGGCTGCGCCACCCGTACGGGATCCGCAGGGAATCCGGGTGCACCGTCAGGCCGAAGCCGGGCCCGGACGTTCGCGGATCCCCATCCTTCTGGTACTTCGCCTGCCCCATGGCCTTCAATCGCTTGGCCAGCGTCATGGCGTAGCAGTTGTCGCACCCGGCAGACACCCGGTCGCAGCCCGTCGTCGGGTTCCAGGTCGCCTCGGTCCACTCGATCGCGCTTCGGTCGCTCACCAGCTGCCTCCCCCTCGCCCGACTGCTCCCGCCACACGCGGTACGGCATGCTCAACGACACCGCAACGACAACCGCAACGGCGCCGACACCGCCGCCATCCAATCACCTCAACACCTCCGATATCACCGGTCTGTATGCATCTCCCGCACGTACAGTCATCACGCGGTACGGGCCTCTCGAGACGCGGCCGCAGCCGCGGAGCCAGCTCGCTCAGCACGAGCCCCCGCCGCAGCGCGCGAACGCGGCCGCTATCGGCGGCTGCCTCCCGTGCCCCTTTGGCCTGTAGTTCCTCGATCGCGGCTTGCCCGTCGCCGAAGTCCTCCTCCGGCTCGCGCATCCCACGGCTCGCGTTCTGCCGCTCGATGGCCGCCGCGATCGACGGGTCGACGCGGCTCGGAGGCACGACGGCCTGGTGCGCGGCGAGTGCCTGGTGGAAGCCGACCGATCCCATCTCGCGCGTCTTCACCGGCGACGCCCGCGGAGCGTCCGGCGCGGCGGCCGGGGCCTTGGGCGCGGTCCGAGGCGCGGGCGCGGCACCCGGGGCAGGACCCGCACGGTACGCACCGCCTCGGTGCCGACCGACTCGTTGGCCGCAGCAACGATCCGCGCGGTGATCAGGCGGAGCTGGGTGGCGTAGGCCGAAGAGGCCGGGCGGAGGTCAAGCTGCCCGGTCTCCGGGTGGAACCCGACGGCCGCGACCTGGTGGGGCAGCTGCGGAGCGACGGCCGCGGCGATGTCCGGCCAGCGGTCCAGGACGCTGCCGCCGGCGGCCGGGAGCTCCCAGGCCCGGTCGGCCATCAGGCCCTGGAGCAGGGCAGCGAACCCCGTCGGCTCCCGGCCATCCCGACGCGTGCTCGAGGACCGGGTCCGCCGCTTCGTCTTCCGCGTTCCGGCCTCACCGCGTGCCTTGGCGGCTCCTCGGGCTTGGTGCAGTGCGACCCGGGCCAGGTCCACTCCACTGGTGTTGCGTGCTTCGGTCATGACCACACCTGCCTGACGGGAAGGCCAACACGGATGGCGAGCTGGGCGAGCGAGGGAATTGGGGTGCAACGCGACCCACCCGAAACAGCCGTCACAGACGCCCCAGCAGCCCCTCCGGGAGGCCGCCGAGGGGGAGGGGCAAGCCGCGACACGCACGTATCGAAAGCATGGCCGAAAAGATTACTTGTCGTGAAAATCGAGTGATGTGAGGTGACAGTGCGTGGCATGGTCGTGTCATGAAGAAGATCGCAACGGGGGTTGCCACGGCCATCGCGGCAACCGCTCTTCTCACCGGTGGCCTGGTCACGCCCGCACATGCCGGACCGGCCTGGGACAAGTCCGTCAAGTGCAGGCAGAAGGACTGGGACGACAGGGTGGTCCCCACCCGTGTCGGCAACAGTGAACTGGGCTGGAAGCACTTCTCCGGCCGCCACAACATCAAGAAGTGCCGGATCGTCAACGCCGCCATCGATGGCAAGCCCGACAAGGTGAACGGCGCCCGCCTCGAGTACTGGGCCTACGCCTGGAATGGCAGCCGCCGCGTGAAGGTCATCGTCATCGCCCAGTACGCCCGCAAGAGCGCCGACGGACGCTACGACGCCGGCCGCGGCCAGAAGATCGGCGTCATCACCGCCTACTGCAAGGGCCTGAACAAGTGCCCGAACTGGCTCAACGAGTGACATCGTTGACCCGTGACATCCCTGCATGAAGACATCGCGGAGCAGCAGGCGGACATCACCCGCCTGCTGCTCCATCATTTCCACCAACCCCTGGGCGGCGACCAGTTCGTCCGCGGCGTGCTGCCCGCACCGCCCACCCTCGAGGCCATCCGTATCGTCACCGGCCCCCTCGACACCACCACCGGCGAGCGGACTGCCTGGGAGCTCCCCCTGCGCGTAGCGAACTCCGAGGAGTTGTACGGGCCTCACGACGTTCTCGGCATTCTGCGGGCCCTGCACACCGGCACCCACATCCACTCCAGCAGCCGCATCCGCACCCTGATGGACATGCCCTTGGTCCAGGTCGACGTGACCACGCTCAAGCATGCACCGCCCCAACCCGACGACGACGCCTTCCTCATCCTGAGCACCCTCGTCGACCCCTACACCGAACATGCACCCGACCCACGCCTGCGCGGCTTCCTCTTCCAAGGCCCCGACCGGCTGCGTCTGTACACGGATCGCGAGGACGACATCGACGTAATCGCCGCCGACGTACGACCGTCGGGAGCCGTCACCGCACTGCTCGCGGCTCTGCCCTCCTTGCTGACCGAAGAGGAACGCCGAGGTCAGGACGACATCGACCCGCACTGCACCGCTGTGGTGGACCTGACACGTTGGTGACCTCACCCCGCACCAGGAGCAGTTGGCCGGGGCGCTAGGCGGAGTCGTGCCGAAGGCCGGCCTACCTTCGTGCAACCTTGAGGTCGCCGCGCACGGCGACCGGAGTCGCGAGAAGGCGACTGGCAGACACTCATAGATCTTGGTGGGCTCTTCGCTGAGCTGTACAACTCGCCCAAGGCCGATACGGCGAAGGGGTTCCTTCACCCCATGAGGGTGAAGGAACCCACGACGGGGCTGGTGCTCCGGACGGCCGCGATCGCGCCTGGTGACAGCGAATCCGAGCCCGGCTACCAAGGCCGCACCCTCTCCTCGGTGGCGACGGGGGTGAGCTCTTCCTCTGCGTGGATGGGCGAGTGCTGCGTGAGCCGGCCGGCTATGGCCATCAGAGCCGGCGAGCCTCGCAGACTGCCTGGTTTCACCTGGCTGGTGCTCCTGTGCGGCAGGTAGGGCACGCATCGCCCCGACCGGGATCGTAGAAGACGCCGCAGGTGCAGCGGGGCCAGCCCATGCACGTGGGGCACTGGGTGTAGGGGTCGGCGACGGGTCGGCCGCAGGTGCCGCCCCGGCCGTCGCATTCACGGTGGGGTGGCCGGTAGGCCACCGCTTGGGCCGGAGTGCGGTTGGCGGCCGTGGGCGCGGTCTGCGCCTGGTAGTCGTTGGGTCGGTTGTCGTCGTGGTTGTGGGGTTCGGGTCCATGGCCGGGCAGGAGCCATCCGCCGCGGCAGACGGGGCACGGCTGATCGTCGTCGGTCGGCCGGTCGGGCGGGGCGGGGTGCCAGCCGTCTTCACACCGGCCGGCGCACGGCGTGGGGGCCAGCAGCCACACCGCGACGTCGTCGGGCCGGTACCCGTCGTTGTCCGCGTCAGCTTTGCGTTCGAGGGGCCGGTTGGCCCAGGTGGTCAACCAGCGTCGCTCGATCCGCGCGGTGAGACGCGCGGCGGGCTGGCGGAGCAGTTCATTGCGCACGGTCTGCAAGACCGCGGGAGGCACGCCGCCCCCGCAAGCACGGAGCAGCTTGTCCGGAAGCCCGGCCAGGACAGCACGAACCGGATCAGCAGCGGAGCAGGCGCGGCAGAGGCCGCCTTCCTCCTGGTCGGTGGCCGACTGGCACACAGGGCACTCGCGTCGGCAGACCTCGCACAGATGGTCCTCCGGGTGCGGCTGGGAAAGCCACCGGTGATCGCCCTGGCAGCGCACACATTTACGGGTGTCGGTGTCCGCGCGGTGCGTGGCGAGGATGGGCCGGCCAGGGCACTGATCACACCGGACGATGGGCTGGTTGCTGTTGCGGTGCACGATCACGCGGCGCTCCCGGCATGGTGGGCGGAGGCGAGCGGGCGCTGCCCGGCCATGTGCGCCGCGGCCGTGATCAGGTCCTGGCCGATGCCATCGACTCAGCTGCGCCTTCGTCATCGGCCGGCGACACGACCCCAGCCGATGGCGACGATGACCTGACAACTCCTGCAGCAGGAGAGCCCGGGCAAAATCAGCGATCGGCGGGGATGCGGCAACGAGCCTGGCGTTCGCGGCGACGGGTCCTGGTGGGAACGGGAACGTTCCTGACAGCGTTGGGAGCCGCGCTAGCCACGCAGTTCGTGACTCGGCTCGACCAGGGCATCGGTGACGATGCGCCGCCCGCACCGCTTACTGTCCGCGCTGATCCCTTAAGTTGTCCTCCTCTCTACGCGCTGCCCAGCCAGCTTTCCGTGGCTGACATACAACGGAAGGTTGATGAGATGACCGATGGCAACGAGCAAGCCATGATCGAGCACTGGGACAGGTTCGAGGCGGGCTTGCACAAGATTGGGGCTGACCGCCTGATCGAGGAGCTTGATCTGGTGGTGCGCAGTTCCTTGAGCGACGATGTCGTGCTCAAGCGGATCCGCGTCGAGGTCGTCGAACGGACGAAGGTCACCTCCGTGCCATCGTTCGTGATTCCTGGAGGGTGCGGTGACCTCCCCGAACCACCAGTGAGCCACTTGCCCCCTTGTGTCCGAGTTGAGACTACTGGGTCGAGTTCACTAACGCGCCTGGGGTGGCCACCCCTACAGGTACAGCGTGTCCCTCCCTCCTTAGCGCCACCGTCCGCCAAACTCCTGGGATTCGGTGTCACCAGCGGCATCCGGAGTGGAAGGACCTCGAGACCGCCACCGCATGCAAAAAACGGCTGTGCACTCATGCTTCCCCTTCCATCTGGCCCGAGTTTGCCGTGTCCCGGACCGTTCCATCGACCGGATCGGCGTTGCGGTGACGTCCCTGGCTGGTCGCCGCAGTTCCTCGTAGGGCGCGTGCGCCAGCCGCAACGCGGACACCCGGAGGACTTCCCACTTGATGGTGTTGTGGAAGCACGGCGGAGAGAACCTGATAGCGAGACAGTCTTCCAGTCGGCGAGATGAACCAAGCTGCCACCGCATATGCTGCGGCCCCGGGGTGAACCAATACACCCCAGGACCGCGTCGGATTGTTCTATCAGGGGGTGGGCTTGGCCACCCCTGTCGTGATCAGCGGATACGTGTACTGGGTCAAGAAGTCGGCGATCCTTTCTGGTGTCTCTCCGGAGCCGTATTTCTCGTAGAAGGCGATCCCTATGTCGACGCTCAGCCTGTCGCCAGCGTCGGTCTTGCCCGCTCCAGGCAGCGACTGGCCCGTGCGCAATTCTTTAGCGTCGATGCCCGCACTGCGCCCGACATATCCGTAGTGGAAGTTAGACCAGAAGTCGTGCGAGAGCAGGTATCCCGTGTAACCCCACTGGAAGTAATAGGCGCCGCGACTCTGGTCAAATTCGTACGCCCGTCCACGGAACCTGTCTGCGAGGTATTCCTTATGGTCCCACGGACCGTGCGGCCTCACCATAAGGGCCCACTGGGCCAGGGCCAGCTGCTTGGGAAACCCGCCCATTCGGTATTTCCTCTGGATGGACTTGAAGACATCGCTTCGCACGTTCTTGCTGATCTCCTGGTGCAGCCAGGCGACCAGCTGGTCATGAACCGGGATGTCATCGCAGTTGATCCAGTTATCACGTTTGACCTTCGGCACCGCGCACTGGGTGACGGTGACTACCTGGCCGGTGTAGTCGTGCCACTCGATGTTGATGCTGCCCTGGTACCACCAGTTCGGCAGGTTCTCGCAATTCCCACCGCCCCTGAGCGCGATCTTGCCGGTGGTCACCACCTCGCCGTTCTGGTTGGTGCCCGTCGCTACCGCGTAGCCGCCGGGCGTGCCGCTCACTGACGGGTCCTGCGAGCAGAAGGAGATCTGCTGGCCGTTGGCCGCCGCCTGCGCGGGGGTTGCCGCGAGTAACCCGCAGCCAAGCGCAAGCGCTGAAGCGCCGAGCATGATTTTCTTGAGCAGTGTCATGGGATGTTCCCCTCCCGTAGATACGTCGGTTGGATTGCGAATCGGGTCCGGTGACAGGTCCGCCTGCCATCGCCGGGCTGCGCCCTCTGCAGGGCCCGCGAGGGCGGAGAGCCGCAGGACTGCTCCAGGAAGCAGCGCACCCCAGCGGCCCCTCACGCCGCCCCGTTGTCGTCAAGGCTGGCGGCACCGGGTGATCACGGTGGCTACAGGCGCACCAGGCCGTAGAAGTTCTGGGTGGTCAGCGAGAGGCTCTTGGCGTACACGCCGTCCCGGCCGGAGCCGCTGGGGTCGGAGGTGTTGCCGGAGATGACGCTGGCGGTGCTGCCGTTGGCCCGCTCGACGACGCCGATGTGGTAGCGGTTGGAGGCGCTGCCGTAGATGATCAGGTCGCCGGGCTTGGCGGATGCCAGCTGGCTGGGTCCCGCCCACTTGTGGTGGCTGACCGCCCAGTCGTAAACGCCCGGTACGAGGTTGATCGAGGGGATCTGCGCGCCGGCCTGACGCCAGACCCAGGTCGCGAAGGCGGCGCACCAGCTGTCGCAGATGCTGTAGGGCTTGCCCGGAACGCAATTGCTTGCGTTCTCCCTGGTGCCCAGCTGGCCCCTGGCAGCCTGGACGACCCGGGAGCGGATCCCGTCGGTGGCCTTGCAGCTTGAGACGGTCCGGGCGATGCCCATCGACTTCATCGTGTCGGGCCCGGCAATGCCGTCCACCGCCAGCTGGTGCTTGCGCTGGTAGGCCTTGACGGCGTTCGCCGTGGAAGGCCCGTACAGGCCGTTGGGGGCAGCTCCCGCCTTGGCCTGGACCTTCTTGACCACATCCTTGAGACTGCCGAGGGTCTGCGGCCCGACGATGCCGTCGACGCTCAGACATCGGTCGCTCTGGAACGTGCGGGCTGCCGCCTTCGTACGGGGGCCGCTGATCCCGTCGACCCTGCCCGCGGGATAGGCCAGACCGTTCAGGTCGGTCTGCGCCAGCCGGACGTTGTGGAGCCGGACCGACTGGCTTTCGGCGGCCGGAGCCGCCGATGCGGTGCCCGGGCCGGACAGGAGGTTGCCAGCCGCGACGGTAGCCACCAAGGCACCGAGGACGGCGACCGCCGACCGCCGCAGGAGAGACGTACGCACAAATGTTCCTTTCATCGGCCCCCGCCCCGGGCCACCACGACTGAGGGCAGGCCAAAGGAGGGGAAGAAGAGCGCTTCGGAAAGCAGCGGCGTGAGGCGCTGCTGAGATGACCATGCACCCTCCGCCGTCCCTTCGCTAGCCTGATCCCGTCCCGCTTCGTGCCGCGTCGTCTCGCTGAGTCCCATACGCCGCTGGCCTGCGGAAAGAGACACACTGAGACGCACGGAGGAACAGCTATGGGCCCCATACCGAGCCCAGCCCCGGACTCACTTCCGGAAGTTCGCGCGCTGTGCCAGGAGCTGGTCCGGCTCAAGCACGCCAAAGGCCTGTCACTGGACGCCATGGCTCACGGCACCGGCTATGCACGTGCCTCCTGGCACCGGGTCCTCAATGGGAAGGCGTTCCCGCCGCGCGCAGCCGTGGCCCAGTTATGCGCCCGGCACCACCTCGAGGACGCGCCTCTGCTTCAGCTGTGGGACCAGGCAGACAAGGCCCGCCAGCTTCAGGTCACGGCCGCCGCACCCGCGGAACCGACGGACGAATCCACACGGGCCAAGAACTGGCTGAGCGGACTGGCCCCGCTGCGCCGCCGGAGGCTGTGGCTGCTTCTCGTCCCGGTTCCCGTCCTGGTCCTCATCGCGTTCTGGGCCGTACAACCGTTTACGGACGATGCAGACGCCAAGGGCGACAAGACCCAGACGGCAGGGGCAGACGCCCAGAGCGACAAAGCCCAGAAGGCCCAGACGGCTCCCAGCCACCAGGCGACGCCCACCGCATGCTCGTACGAATCCGGCCGCACCCGCATCCTCATGGAAGGCATGAAGGGACCGGATGTGAAGCAGATTCAGTGCCTGCTGGACCACGTCTACGGCTATCCCCTGGAGATCGACGGCGTATTCGGGCCTGACACGCTCAAGGCCGTGGAGACCATGCAGAAATGCACGGGGATCAAGGTGGACGGGCAGGTGGGCCCCGACAGCTGGAAATACCTGGACCACCCCAAGCCCTGCGCACATTGATACCCGCTCAGGTCATCCGCTGGCCTCGGCTGATCCGTTGGATCGACCAGGAGCAACCGAGGCTGGTCTGCGTCCTCCGGTAGGCGTCAGGTGAGGCCGGCGGAGGCGTTGTCGTCCCATCCGTCGTCGCGCTGCATGTAGATGAGCATGGAGCGGGAGTGGCGGGCCCAGCCGCCCTGGTCGGCGATGGCGATGGCGTCCTTGCCCTTGGTGCGGCCGACGGAGGCCAGGCCGATGCACAGGGAGTGCCCGGTCCAGTGGATCGGCACCCCGGCCCGTTGGGAGATGCGTTTGACGGCGCGGGTGACCGAGTCGGGGCCCATGCCGCCGGTGACGTGGCCCCACTGGTCGATGCCGACGAACGCCGGCGTCGACGGGTCGGCCCATCGCTGGCCGTGCTCGGCGACCAGGCGGGTGCGGTACGCGGTCCAGGCCCGCACCGGGCAGATCTCGGGATCGTCGGCGTACCGGATCTTGGCGTTGCGCACCGAGTGCTTGGTCTTGCCGGTGAGCACGGCGACGACCAGGCCGCGCGGGTGCAGGGTGACGTCGCCGGTGAGCAGCCCGGCCGGGTCCTGGCTGCGCCTGGCGTAGTGGAAGCCGGTGAGCACCAACGCCTTGTCCCGGTCGCCGGTGAGGGTGTCGGGGCAGGAGCGGGCGATGGCGCGCAGTCCGTCGATGTCGGCGCCGACCGCCTGTCCGCGGCCGCGCCGTTCCCCGGCCTGGAGGAGTTTGACGGCCAGGCCCTCCAGGGCGGCGCGGGCCGCGGCCTGGTCGTCGCCGGAGACCTGCACGCCGCGCTGGCGCAGTCCGACGACGGCGGCCGCCAGGTGGGTGGACGCCGAGGTGGGGGCGTAGCCCGTGCCGTTCTGCCGACCCTGGCGCAGCATCCACGTCACGAACGCCACCAGCGCGCCGCGGGAGCCCTCCAGCTCCGGCAGCTCGGTGACGGCGCAGAACCGTTCCCACACCCGCCAGCTCTTGGTGTAGGTGTCGGTGTTGTCCGGGGTGATCTCAGCGGCATCGTGAAACCACCGCTGAGCCTGCTCGGGATTCCAGCCTTCGAAGAAGCGGGCCAGACGCATCATTGCCGTGAATCACCACATGCAGCGGCCTGCTCCAGACCAGGGTCCGGCCTCTCGAACGCCACCTAGCCCTCCCGCCCCACCCCCGCGGCTCCCTGCCGCGTGACTGACACTCTTCCTACCGCACGACGAAAGGAGACGGGGAAGACCCAGTCGTTTTGGGAATTCGACAACTTCAACACGGGAATCCGCGCCCGCCGCCGTGCAACGTGTCCGCAGGTGAGCGCATTTCGTCGGTAGGCCAGGTGGCGCGCTGGAAAATGCCGAGCATCCGGTCGTTGAGGCGTCACAGCCGGAGGGCGAGGGTTTCGGCGTAGCTGAGGGGGACCGTGGCCTGCTGGAGGTTGCCCTCAGCGGCATATCGGCGTGCCATGTCCACCGTCGTCACCACGCTCGCCAGTGGGCTGTCTTCGCCGGTGTCATGGCCATCGAGACGGGAGCTCAGCACCTGGTGCGCCTGCTCAAGAACATCAACCCAGGTTCTCTCGGGGATTCCGGGCCGTAGGCCCGTCAATCTGGTGAGCCACAGGTCGGCGTGGGATTGCAGGAGCTGTTCGGTGGTGCGGTATTCGATGACAGTTCCGCATTCCAGTTCGAGTTCAGGAGTGTCCGTGCGTACACCGGGCCACGAGGCGAGCGCCTCGGTGTGAGCGGGGCATAGATGGAGGAGCCACGCCGGGCCAGCACCAGCGTCGGGTCCCTGACGCAGCGTTGTGGCGGATGTGGAGCACTCCAGCACGGTCCGTAGTCCGGTGACCTCTCTTCCTGCGCCGGGCCGATGGCCTACCGGCGGGTCGGACTCCCGAGGGACAACGTGCCGGTAGGCACCCAGGTACGGGAGCGAGTAGGAGATCTCGTACGGCAACGACTCGGCCAGATGCAGGACGGGCTCCAACAGGTGGTCCCAGAACGGGTCCATGCCCTCTTCGGAGACCACGGTCAGCCGGCACCCGTCGGCTTCCTCCCTGCTTCTGCGCCGGCCGTCGACTTCCTGGTGCGTGACGTTGTAGTAGGCCCCCTCCAAGCCCGCCAGCAGCAGTTCGCGCTGCTTCGCCGTACTGCTGCTCCTTGGCATCGCGGGCCGCACGCAGCCGGCTCGATGGGATGGAGAACGCCTCCTGCAACTGGCCGAGGGTGGGCTCGGTGGATGCGAGCTGCTTCACCAAGCTCCGGTTCAGCGGGGGCCGGCCGGCAACGAGCCGGTCCAGGACCGTGATACCGAGCAGCACACTCGCGCTCGCGTACCGCCAGGTGATCTCGCTGATCCGCCGCTCGTACTGGGCAGCGGGCTCGCACGCCGCGTCCACGGCCGCCACGTGGTACCGAAACTCGCGGTTCTCCGTGTACCCCTCGGCAACCTCCAACCGCGTCATGGCACGGCCGGCCTGGACGCGAGCCGCCTCCCACTCCTGCTGCAGATCCACACACGCTCGGTTCAACGAACGCAGCGTCTCCCACTCCACCCCGCTCAACCGCCCAAGATCCTCCAGATCAGGAAAACGCAGCAACCCCACCCTGTCCCCTCCCAGTCCGAGCCCGGAGCGATGAACCTACTCCGTACCGCCCGCCCGGGGAGTGGATCCCGCCGAAGCGTCTGCGACCGACATGAGCGGCCGCCCCGCCTCGTCCCTCTGCCGACCTCGGTCTGGTCCACGCGGTGGCGTGCTCCCGGCGCGCCGAAGGCTCGGCGCGCCGGGAAGGTGCTCAGGTGCAGGTGTCGAGCATGCCCTCCAGGGCCGAGCGCGGCTCGGCGGAAGCGGTGGCCGAAGAAGGAGCGCTGGGGGCAGCCCAACTCGGTGAGCCGAAGGCGAGGAGACTGCTGGTGGCCAGCCCGGTGGCCACGGCAGTGGCCCAGCGGCGCATCATCATCGTCATGCCCACCACCGTGGCGGGCGCGGCCACGGTGGTGGGCTTCACCTCAGGGGATTCACTCCCACGGGCGGCTGTCTCCATATCCCCTCGAGACCGGTATGCAGAGCAGGCACATCACCGTCCTGAGGAAGAATGCCTGGCAGCGATCACGAAGGGGGCGTCGTGCGGCTGACGATCGACACTGAAACGGACACTTACGAGCAGGCGATAGCCGCCGTGCAGGCCGCCTACGGACTGCGCCCCGTCACCCCTGACGACTGGCCGGAACCCCCAGCCCTCGACCCACGCCCCGACCCGCAGGACCTGGACGACGATGACATCGGGAACGGCTGGAGCGAGCAGGCACTCTTCCGGATGATCGCCTCCCTGATACCCGGGGCCCGCGCGGTGCTGCGCCGGATCACCGACCTGGGCGGCACCGCCTCGTTCGACGAAGTACAGCAGTACTTCGCCGACCATCCGACCACCCCGATCACGAAGGCGAAGATCGGCGGAACCCTCACCAGCATCCCTGCGGTACAGCGCCGCATCGGCCCGGCCGGCTCAGCCCGGCTGCTCCAGCGGGACGAGCGGGCCCGGCTCTACCACATCGACCCGCCACTGGTGGAAGGGCTCCGGCGGGCCTTCGCGATCGCCGATGCCCGCCCCGACCTGCTGCGCGCTGAACCCACGCCACGCGTCACCTGACGCAGCCGCGCCACGCCGCTCGGTTGTCGGGGGCGGTCAGTACAGCTGGACGCGGGTGAGGACGATGTACGGCGGATCGGCGTCAGCAACGATGACATACTCGGCGACGCCCAGTACCCCGTCCCGGCCGAGCGGCATGCGTCTTTTTCTGAGGCCACTTCTCCGAGGCGGTGCTGCCCGGCACCATGCCCCGCGTCTCGTTGATACGAACTGTGGCCGCGATGATCGCCCCGAAGACCTCACCCGGCAGGGGCAAGTCGGCCAGCAGCGCGTCGACCTCTTCGGACAGCTCACACGGCCAGCCTTCCGGCTCCTGGCCGTGTGACTCACTCAACGGGCAGCCCGGCCGCCTGGCGGCGCGCGATGGCCGCCGCGACGCTCTTCGTGGGCAGGGTGCCGTTCAGCGCGGCCTCGGTGAACCGGCGCGACTGCTTGTCAGTCGTCGGGGGGCGTGCAGCGGCCGGGCGAGGTCGTCGGACCAGTCCCGGGCCCACGCCCACAGAGCGGCGGTGTCCGCCTCGGTACGGCCGTACCACGGTGGTCGGTGACGGCAAACGGGTTCCCGGTGAGGGCAGCAGTCTTCCCGCGTCGATCGGCCTGCGCGGAGCGACCGGTGTACAGGTCGTCGAGTGCAGCACCCAACACTTGGACCAGTTGCAGCCGCCCGCCCCCATCACGCTGCATACAACCCTGCCGCGGGATGTCGCCGACTTCACCGGCCGCACCGACGAACTCGCGCGCCTCTCGCGCGCAGCCGAGGAAGGGCAGGCGCCGGTCGTCACCATCCACACCGTGGACGGCATGCCCGGAGTGGGCAAGACGGCTCTGGTCATCCACACCGCCCACCTCTTGGCCAGCGACTATCCCGATGGTCATCGCTTCGTCCGCCTCGGCACCCACACCCCCACACCGCGGCCCGCTCGGCGGAGTAAGCCCGGCCTGTCTTGCCCGTACGCCGCCACGCCGCACCAGCACTCGTGCCGGGCATGGCCTCGACGGTGGCAAGCGCATCCTGGATCACACGTCCGCGCAGCCGCTTCTGCCGATTCCACTCCGGCCGGGTCGACGGGCTACCGCGCCCAGTGAGGAACTGCGTTGCGTGTAACTCGTAGTCCGCGGGGATGCTGGCGTCCCCCTGTACAGCTTCTTGCGGAAGTCCAGCCAGCAGCGCAGGGCCGCGCTCCAGTGTTCGAGTCCGACATCGATCCAGCCGTAGACGATGTATCCGGTGCTCTCCGCCCCAGAATCATCGATGTAGAAGATCCGCGCTGCCACGCCCTCAACCTATCGACGTGGCGTGCGCGAACGGGAGTTATCCACAGATCGGGGCGCCCGCCACCCGCAGTGGCACAGGACAACCCGATGTGACTAAGCGCTTCAGATGGCGACTGAGTGACTGAGCTGGCGGGTCGAGCGCGGAAAGCGATCGCAGTCACATCCAGGTTCGGTGACGGCGTCCAGGGGCCGCAGTCTGAGTACTGTGCGCACCTGCGATTGAGTACCGGACCAGTGTGTCGGGCCCGCTGAACGGTGTTAGGTCGAGGCATGAACGCAACAGCCCACCCTTCAACGCCCCCGGCCCAGGCGACTGCGGGAAGGGATGGCTCCCGTTTCTGGTCCGTTCTGTGCGCCGCCCTCTTCGCGCCGGCGGCCCTGGCGGCCGGTGTGCTGACCCTGGCTTCCGAGCGAGCGTCGCGCTGTCTGACGTACGGGGAGCAGTGCGCCCCGGGACTGCCCTATTGGCTGTTCAAATGGGGCGTCGGCCTCGGCGCTGTCGCCTGTGTCATCGCCCTGGCCGCGCCCGTCGCACGGGTGCGGCAGGTGGCGCTCGCCGCCCAGGTCTTCGCGGAGTGTGCGGCACTGCTGGTGATCCTCAGCCACGCGTGACCCACTGGCCGATTCCTTCGGCGCGGGACGACGGCTTCATATCGCCCCCCTGCCCGGTGGGTGGGCACGAAGGCGGCGCGGATCGCCAGGAGTGCAGGGCACCTCTTGCCTCTGTCCGTGAGCTGTCCCACGCTCACTCGCCAACTCAAGCGCTCATTCGCCATCTGAAGCGCTCAGTCACACCGATGTGACTGAGCGCTCGGCTTGGCCCCGTTTCGCCAACTGAAGCGCTAATTTCTCAGTAGCTGATTCTGGTCGTCCGTAGTGATCGAGAGTCCTCGCTCGGCGTTTCGGTCTGGATCATGGCTGTGGAGCGCTCGTCTGGTCTGCGGAGGTGGTCGTGCGCATCAGCAGGCTGTAGCCGGTGGCCATGATGAGGACGAGGGTGAGCAGGGCCGGTCCGAAGGCGGTCGCGCCGGCGTGCTGGATGAGCAGTCCCATCCCGGCGGGGAGAACTGCGGCACCGATCTTGGACGCTGCGACTTGGAAGCCGATGGTCCTGTCCGCGTGATCATGCCCGACGCGTTCGGCGGTAGTGAGGGTGAGGAGGGGGAAGACGGGGGCTGCTGCGAGTCCGAGGATCAGCATGCCGACGAGGGAGAAGATCGCCGGGCCGGGCAGAGCCATCATGGCCGCGCCGCCGGCGATTCCCGCGACGGCGCTGTAGAGGACGCGTGACGAACCGACGCGTTCGGCGACGGGGCCGAGGATGACACGGCCTATGAACATGGCGGCCCAGAACCCTGACACCGCCAGCCAGGCTGTCCCGGGCGGGAGCCCACGGCCTGTGGTGAGGAAGACGTACCCCCACAACCCGGTCCCGGATTCGATGCCGATATGGAGAGCGAAGACCGCGCTGCTCAGCACGACGACATGTCTGCGTGACCCTGCATGACGACCGCCGCTGTTCGTCCGGGCTGCCGAGTGGGGGCGGTCCGCCGTCGTCACCGACTGATCCGGGCGAGCAGCCCAGCGGTGAGCGGTTCGCAGGAACGCGCAGGCGAGAATCGTCTGTGCCACGGCGATGACGGAGTATGCCCATCGCCAGTGGACGCCAGAACTCAGCGCGATGGTGACCGTTGCCGGCCCCAGGGCGGCGCCCAACCCGTAGCTGGCATGAAGCCAGGTGATGTGACGGGGCCAAAACGGCTTGCTGCGTAAGCGTTGAGGCCGGAGTCGAGGGCCCCCGATGCGAGTCCGAGGAGGGCAGTCGCCGCCACCACCGCCCAGAATGACGGGGCGAGACCGTAGCCGAGCAGGGCGAGCGCGGACAGGACGGTGCTGCCGGACAGCAACTGGCCGACGTGCATGTGGGTGAGAATCCGCCCAGTCATGGTGCTCGACAGCACCGCGGCAGCGATACCGAACACCAGGAGCAACCCCAGCGTTCCCACCGGCTGATGGAAGTCGGCGCTCATAGAAGGCCAGACGATGCCGAGCACGCTGTCGGGCAGCGCCATACTCACATAGGCCAGGCAGGCAAGAACAACAAGAGGCATGGAGGAAGGGCCTTTCGGACCGCAGACATGACTCATCCCACGCCCGAAAAGAAGGCCGATGAGTCAGAGGATGACGGAAATCAGGCGACGTCATCAAGGACGTCGCCGCGTCGTGCTGCGGAACCGAGCAGCACGCGACGACAGGTCACAGTCGAACCGTGTCAACGCGTGCGGTGTTGCCCGGGTCCCCCATCTCCACCCATGTCTGAACCTCCGGTCACTGACCATACTCCTCAGCCGCCAGCGGCGGTTCCGCGTCTGCCGACCGAACAGTCACTGCGGCTATCGGCGGGCAAGACCGCCCGTGCCGTGAGGGATCACCCGGACAGGTTCAGTCCGCAGGAATCGGAACAGGCAAGGGACTGGAGCCGTTGCAGATCCTGTAAAGGGTCCGGGCTGGGCTGGGGCCAACCGAAGCGCTAATTTCTCAGGCGCTTCCGGGGCATGCTGGGGGAACCTGCTGATCAATGCGGGTGGCGAGTCCGGTAGCGTACTCGCTGAGCGCGGCGGCCAGCAGCGTGTGGATGCTGCTGCTGGTTCGTTGACGATGTTCGAGCCACCAGGACTCGTTTGCAGTTTCCCTGAGATGTGGTGACCGGCGATTCCGCAGGTCTCGCAAGACCGGCGCATAGAGACGTTCTCCACGAGTGACGTGTGCCCAGACGAAGACTGTGGCCGCGAGGCGGCGCGTGTGCTGCCATTTCGTCTGGGGGCGGCCCGTGGGGGTCTGCCGTCGTCGTACCGATTCGATGATCACGTCCCAGTCCTCTTCGGATATGACCCACTGGCTGAGGTCATCCCTGCGCCATCGGTAGCCGGTCGGGCGGGGTGTGGTCGTGATGTGGTCGGCAAGGCGGGCGAGGGCTTGTTCGTAGTGCCGTGCATTGTCGCCCGAAGACTGCCACTGCCTGAGTAGCTGTTGTCGTTCCGAATCTGAGGGTGGTGTTTTCGCTGGTCAGGAATGGGGTGGGTGATTCGATGGGAGTGGTGGCTTGTCATGTCGTCGCTCCCCGGGAGGTTGCGGATGCCGTCGGTCGTCGGACTGCTGGAACAGCACGAGCTCGCCGCTCGCCGTCGAGTCGACGGGTTGCGTGAGGAAGCCGATCGCATCCAGGCCGAGTTGGCAGCGGCCGAGCAGAAATGGCAGGAGTGGGCGATCGCCCGCAGGCGAGTGGGCACCGTCCTGGCTCCGGACGACGGCAACATCGCTGATGAGGAGGCCGTTCCCGGCCCACGGGACGCGGAGACCCGCTCGGCGCCCAGGCAGGCGGCGAAGCCGAAGTCGCAGGTGCCGGTGTGGCGTGAGGGGCTGGCCTGGTCGGTGCTGTCGGTGGACTATCAGCGCATCCTCACCGCCCTCGCGGACCGGCACCGGCTCCATAAAGGGCCGTTGACCTGCCAGGAGTTGGCGGTGGTGTTCGGTCTGGACACGGTGCCGGCCACGGTGGAGGCGCTGCGGTCGAAGGCGAAGCGCCTGGTCGCGCGGGGCTGGCTGGCCGAGCGGCAGCCGGGCCGGTTCACCCTCGCCCAGGGCCCAGCCGGGCAAGACGGCGCGTCATGAGCAGGATCATCGACCAGTAGACCATCGCCTCGGCGCTGGCGGTGCGGCGTTCGAAGTCGCGCACCAGACGGCGGGTGCGCATCAGATGGGCGAAGAACCGCTCGACGATCCATCGCTTGGGAAGCACCACGAAGCCGCGCATGCCGTCGCTCCGTTTCACGATCGCCAGGACCAGCGCGAGCGTGGCCAGGCAGTAGGCGATGAGGCCGCCGGTGTAGCCGCCGTCGGCCCAGACCAGTTCCAGCCGGTGGTGCACGTTGGCGACCTGCCCGAGCAGCACGTGGGCGACGGTGCGGTCGCCGGTGTCCGCGGCGGTGACCATGACGCCCAGCAGCAGGCCGAACGTGTCGACCACGACGTGCCGCTTACGGCCGTTATCTTGAGCCAGTTCATTTGGCGGGCTGCTGACCTGGTCTGATGCGTGGTGGACGGTGTCCTCGACGTGTTCGTCAGCATGGTCCGATGACGGCGGACGACTTCATCTTCGGCGTGTCGCGGCGTCGGTGCGGAAGGTCGGCGGTGCGTCGTTCGCCGAGTGCGAGGGCGAGCGCCTCACGCAACTCCTTGTTCTCGGCTTCCAGCTGCTGGTTGCGCTTGGTGGCCACTTCCAGGCGCCGCAGCAGAGATGCGTCGGAGGCCCGTTGCCGATCGGGAACCGGCCGGTCTGCGGGGACGCGGTGTCGGGCCCGGAGGCGTTCGATCTCGGCTCTGAGGTCCGGCTGGTTGTAGAGCCAGGACCGGGAGACGCCTGCTTCGCGGGCGACCGTCTCGAAGGTGATCGCGGTGCCGTTGGCATCCATCCGCCGCAGGGCGGCGACCGCTCGTCGGCGGGTTGCCGTGCCCCGTCGCCGTGCCGCGGCGACGATGAGGTAAGAGTTGTCAGCCGGCATCCGCGGCCTCCTCGCCCTCGTCCCGGCCGTCCTCCAGCTCGCCGATCATGCGGTCGAGGTTGTCGGCGACCTGTTGGTTCATCTCAGCGACGCGGGTGTGGCCGCAGCTGGTGGCGTTGTCGATCAACGTCAGGGTGCGGGTGTGCTGTTCCTTGAGTTCGGGCAGGAACTCGGGCCCCGTGAGGAAGACGGGGCAGGTCAGGCAGGCATTTGCATGCGGGCAGGTCTTCTGGACGGGCAGCCCGCAGTAGCCGTTGGGCAGGGTCTGGGTGGCGATGCCATAGCGGGTCTTGGCCCATTGGGCCTGCCCGAGCGGCCCGTTGGCGTCGAGCTCGACGCGCTCGCCCTTGATGTTGACCTTCATCGCCGCTTCCCAGCGCCGCCGGACCGTCTGGTCAGTGATCCGCGCGTAATGCGCGGTCATCCGGGACGATTCGTGGTCGAGGAGAACGCGTACGACTTCTTGCGGGACGTCACGGTTGATCAGTCGACAGGCGAAGGTGTGCCGCCACTGGTGCGGCGTCAAGCGGACCGGCTGACCGTGTTCATTGCGGATGTCGCAGGTCGCCAGCCAGCGGCGGAGCATCTGCCGGTAGCTGCTGTCGGAGATCCGCAGCCTCCCCGAGGCGTTCGCGTGCGGCCGAGGAAAGAGGACTCCGGTGCCCTGGGGCCAGCGTTCGAGGACGCGGTGCTGGTGGTCGCGGATGGCCTGCTCGAGTTCCTCGTCGATCGGGACGGCTGCCTCGCGCTTCATCTTGGTGTTGAAATACCGCAGGTAGGGGGCGCCTTGGCCGTCTTGGAGGAGGCAGTCGAAGTCCAGGCAGATCACGCTGGAGATCCGCAGACCTCCGCGGATGAGGATGAGCGTGATCAGCCGGCCGGACGGATTGTCCCAGCGGTCCAGGTTCTCCTCGGACTCGACCTGGGCCATGACGTGCTCGGCCAGCCGTCGGGAGACCGTGGCGGCCGGCTCCGGTGGGATGTCGCCGGGATAGAAGGCGGCGGTGCCCGGCAGCGAGTCGTCCCAGCGGTTCTGCCGGATGGCCTGGAAGAACAGGTTCAGATTGCTGATCCTTCCCTTCTTCAGGCCGTGTCCGCCCGGTTGGGAGGCGACGTGGGCGAGGTGCCGCTCCAAGAGCGGACGGTCGATGTCGGCGAGACGGTCGGCGCCGACGTGTGTAAGGAAGGCACCGAAACAGACCAGCGCATCCAGGCCGGTGTGGGCCGCGGTGATGCTGAGCCCGCTGGTCAGTCTCAGCCGCAGCCATCGTTTGGCCAGGTCACGCAGCCACGGCTGGGCGATCCGCTCGAAATGCAGCCGGACTCGGGGACGAGGGACGGTGGCGGTGGCCGGGGTGGTGATGCCCGGCAGTCGCTCCAGCCGCCACACATCCCGCAGGTACTCGCTCTCCCAGCCTGCGCCGTCGCGCAAGACTTCGACGGCGTCCCGGACCTCGATCAGGAAGAGCACCGGCTCGCGAACCCGGCCTGTGGCCGCGCTGTGCCGCCATTGCTCCTCGGTGAGATCGAGCAAGGAGGAGACCTCGGCGGCTCGGGCGAGCCGGATGGCCTGCGTCACGGTGCGGGGCGGGGTCGTGCGGCGGTGGGCGTCGGCCCGGCACTGCAGCCCGTACTGGAATTCCAGCGTGAGCTGGCGGGGGAGGTCGCGATGTGCGCAGTGCCGGTCAACTCGCAGTCCATGGCGAACCGTTCAGGATGCGGGCTGCCGGCGTTCGTCCATCGCTCGTGATGACTTCGGCAGAAGATCTTCTGTGGGCCCTCCGCCCATAGGGTGCAGAACGACAGTCGGCACTCGGCCGGCGCGACACCGGGCGCAACCAGATCTGGCGCGTCCCAGACCTCCGGACCGGGCCGTCCGGCCCGAACCCACCGGTCATAGTGCTTGCCGCACAAGCCCTTGCCGAAGTTCCCGTAGCGGCAACCGGCGACCTTGCAGATCGACAGGGCCTGGCGCCCTCGGACGGGCAGGCCGGCATCGGCGAGGAAGTCCTCCATGTCCGGGCGGCCGCGGTGGCGCCAGCGGATCACGTGGCCATTGCAGAGCCCTCGCATGCTGACGATGCGGTCGCAATCGGCAACACTGCAGGCCGGAGCGACGAAGACAGGGTCGTCGGGGCCGGGCGGTAGATCTCGGTGCGGAACTCGGCCCGGACCGCGGCCAGAAGCTTCTTCAGAAGTCCGCCCCGGCCTTGACCGGCAGGCACGGCATTGGGGGTCACAGCCGCACCTCCCGCCCGGTGAACCAGCCCGCGTCCTCCAGGGTGCGGCGGGCGTCCTCGACGGTGAGGTGACCGTAGGTGTCGATCGTGGTGCTGATCGAGGCATGTCCGAGGAGTTCTTTGGCGTTCTCCATGCCCGCCCCGCGACGCAGTAGCCAGGTCGCATAGGTATGGCGGTATTGGTGGGGCTCGAATGTGATCCCGGTGGTCTTCCGCAGGCGTCTGACCAGGTCATAGACGGCCGGATAGGCCCAGGGGTGACCGTGCGGTTCGGCGAAGAGGTTCACGAAGACGTAGTCGGAGTCGAGGGCGCCGTACTCGCGGTGCAGATAGTCGGAGTACAACCGCATCAATTCCGCGCTGGCTGGGATGGTTCGCGTGCGGCCGGCCTTCGCGCGGGCACGGTTGTCGTTCTGCCGCGGCACCACCGTCACCTGCTTCTCGGCGATCTCGATGTCGTCGTGCCGCAGCCCCAGGGCCTCACCGATGCGGACCCCGGTGTCCAGGAGCAGGGCGAACAGGAGCCGGTCTCGCAGGTGTTCGCACCCATCGAGGATCTGTTGGGCCTGAGCGGCGGTCAGCACACGGGGACGCTTGCGGCCGGACTTGAGCTTGATGGTTCTGGTCCGCTCGGGCCTGCCAGAGGCGAAGTGCTGCAGGAACGGCTTGTAGGAGGTGGCCGACGCGCGGTGCCGCCCGGCCGGGCGCATCGTCACCAGCAGGTCGGCGACCTCGATGCCGTTGCGAGCGTGGAACTCGTAGAACGTGGTGACCGCGGCGAGCTTGCGGTTCACGCTGGAGGCCGTGCAGTGGTGCTCGACTGTCGGCAGCACCGCCACCTTCCCGTTCCGGGCCGCCGGCGGCAGTCGCAGCCAAGCCACGAAGGCGGCCACCGCCTCCAGGTCGACCGCCTTCCAGCCCAGGTCTCGGCCGTCGAGGTAGGTCCACCAGTCCTTCAGGTCGTGGGCGTACGCCTTGATGGTGTTTGGTGACCGCTCGATCGCGGACAGGTAGGCCAGGAACGACTCCACCGGGTCGACTGGCCGTAGATCATCTCCCAACAGGGTCCACGACTCGGCCATCGAGTCGGGTGTCAGCACCCTCTGCACGCGCATCGCATCTCCCCCTTCCGTGTTGGACGGCGGCAGATAACCGCATCCACCACGGGAGTTGGGGGAACCTCAGAGCGCTTCACGCACATGAAGGACACGCTCGCGCGGGCTCAAGATAACGGCCGTTGATGAGTTTGCCGCCGTCGAAGCCGCGGCTGTCGGCACCGACGACGGCGTCCGCCTTGACCGACTGCGAGTCGATCACGCCAGCCGTCGGCTCTGTGTCCCGGCCCAGCCGCTCGCGGACCTGCCCGCGCAGCCGATCGTGGAACTCCTTGACCAGGCCGTGGTCGCGCCAGCGGCGGAAGAATGCATACACCCGGTCCCACGGTGGAAAGTCCACCGGCATGGCGCGCCACTTGATGCCATTGTCGACCAGGTAGCGGATCGCATCGACCATCGCGCGGTGGCAATACGCCTCCGGTTGCCCGCCCCGGCCGCGCATCCAGCCCGGCATCGGCAGCAGCGGCCGGATGGCCGCCCACTCCCCGTCCGTCGTGTCCGTCGGGTACCGGCGCTGCCGCTCGGACCGGTCGACCGCGTTGCCGTACACGTACGCGAGACAATCACACGAAGGAGCAGCCCAGTTGGACTCCCAGATCACCGACACAGGAGACCGCGGCACAGAGGCCTCCTGATGCTCTATCGATTCCACACCCACGAGCTGTTCAGGAAGCCCCGACTTCATTGCTCTCGCCACAGCAGGATCACCCAACCGGGAACCCTCGCTCGACCGCCACCGCTCAAGATCGAAAAGACAACAGCTTCTAAGCTTGGCGTTTAACCTCGCAGGTCACCCGACCTGCTGATCTGCGGTTCTTCCCGGGACAGCGGAGGCGGCCGTTCTCCACGCTTCGAGATGTCGAGTCACGAAGCACGAGAGAACGGCCGCTGTTATGAGTCTCCCGGTCCGCGCGCCCGCGGGCGAGGCGTTCGACGTCTTGTCCCGCTTTCGGGTCGAGTTCTACGAGTGCCTTTACGCCCGCGCGGATGCGCTCTTCGAGCTCACGGACGCGGTGCTGTGTGCGGACGGGCCGGTGAAGACGCTGGTCGAACTGTCACTGGCGGTCGAGCACCGGCGCGGACACGGGGCGATGTACGCGGCGTTGGACCGGGGCTGGCTGGAGCCGGCGCGGTTGCGGCGTGCGCTGGCGGGCCTGCCGCTGCCGAGGGCAGCCGACGAGCGGATCGTGCTGGCTGTGGACGTGAGCAACTGGCTCCGCCCGGACGCCCCGACCAGCGAGGACCGGCTGTTCTGCCACGTCTACGGACGCGGTGCCCGCAGCAGGGACCAGTTCGTGCCGGGCTGGCCGTACTCCTTCGTCGCCGCCCTGGAGACCGGCCGGACCTCCTGGGTCACGTTGCTGGACGCCGTGCGCCTCGGGCCGGCCAACGCCGCGACCATCGTCACCGCCGGCCAACGACGCGATGTCATCGAGAGGTTGGTCCAGGCCCAGCAGTGGCAGGCGGGTGATCCGAAGATCTGGATCGTCATGGACTCCGGCTACGCCGTCGCCTACCTCTCCCATACCCTGGCGGACCTGCCCGTCGCCCTGGTCGGACGCCTGCGCTCGGACCGCGTCATGCTCCGTGACCCCGGCCCCGCCCGCTCCGGGCCGAAGGGCGGACGGCCGCGCCGGCACGGCGGTGCCCTGACCTTCGCCAAGCCCCACAGCTGGCACGAACCCGAGGTCACCACGGTCACGGACACCACCCGCTACGGCAAGGCCGAGGCGATGGCCTGGGACCGGATGCACCCGCGGCTCACCCACCGCGGCCCCTGGCTGAACCACACGAGAGAGGAACTGCCCATCCTGCACGGCACGTTGATCCGCCTGAAGGTCGAACGCCTGCCGGGCGACCGTGACCCGAAACCGGTCTGGCTGTGGTGCTCGGCCACCGCCGCCACACCGGCGGACGTGGAGCACTGGTGGCAGTCCTTCCTGCGCGGATTCGACCTCGAGCACACCTTCCGGCTCATGAAACAGACCCTCGGCTGGACCGCCCCGAAGGTCCGCCACGCGGACACCGCCGACCTGTGGACCTGGCTCCTCATCGCCGCCCACACCCAGCTCCGCCTCGCCCGGCCCCTCGCCGAGGACCTCCGCCGCCCCTGGGAACGACCGGCCGAGCCCCGTCGACTCACCCCCGCCCGGGTGCGGCGGGGGTTTCGCAACGTCCGCGCGACCACGGCCCGTCCAGCGACCGCACCGAAACCGTCCCGGCCAGGTCCCGGGCGGCCTGCAGGCTCGAAGAACAAACAGCGGGCCAGGCACCACGACGTCGGCAAGACAGTCAAACGCGCCGAGTCGATCAAGGAACACCAAGCCCGCCCACGTTAAACGCCAAGCTTAGGGCTGGTAACAAAGTGAGCTTGTAGCCGGGGCGGGAATGACGGCGTGTCAGTTCAGGTTGGCGCTGCCTGGATGCGGGTGTGAGGCAGCCGAGACGAAGAGTGCGCGCAAGCCGTGGGAGGTCGAGGACGGGCTGTGGGAGCGGGTCGAGCCGCTGCTGCCCGTGGTCGAGCGCCGGTACCGGCATCCGGGGCGTAAGCGCCTGGATGATCGCAGGGTGCTGTGCGGGATCCTGTTCGTGCTCTACACCGGGATCCCGTGGCGGTTCCTGCCTCAGGAGCTGGGCTTCGGCTCGGGAATGACCTGCTGGCGGCGGCTTGCAGGACTGGAACGAGGCGGGAGTCTGGCAGCACCTGCACGAGCTGCTGCTGGCCGAACTACGGGCGGCCGACATGCTCAACTTCTCCCGCGCCGCCGTCGACTCCTCCCATCTGCGCGAGATGAGGGGTGGGGCGGCCACCGGCCCGTCCCCGGTGGACCGGGGGAAGACCGGCAGCAAGCATCACCTGATCGTCGAGGCGCACGGCATCCCACTGGCCGTGACCCTGACCGGCGGCAACCGCAACGACGTCACCCAGCTGATCCCGCTGATCCAAGCCGTCCCGCCGATCCGGGACAAGCGCGGCCGGCCATTGCGCCGTCCCCGGCGCATCTACGCCGACCGCGGCTACGACCACGACGTCTACCGTGACAGGGTCCGCCGGTTCCAGATCACCCCGCACATCGCCCGCCGCGGCACCGAACACGGCTCCGGCCTGGGCATACACCGCTGGGTCGCGGAGGGCGCGATCGCGCTGCCGCACTGGTTCCGCCGCCTGCGCATCCGCTGGGAACGCCGCGACGACATCCACCAAGCCTTCATCACCCTCGGCTGCACCACCATCTGCTGGCGACGACTCAAGACCTCATTCTGATCCGAGTCCTTACAGCTGATCGCCATCACCTACATCTGCCCACCGTTCGCGGACCTGTAGCCCCCTCCAAGCGCCGTAACTCGCCCAACGAGGTGAAGGGGCCTCGTCCACCGGACAGTGGCGGAAGCGGTCGATCATCCTCCGGATCAGCCGTTGGGGTACATCCGGGAGATCAGTTCCGTCCGCATCATCCCCCACTGCGCGTTCATGTCGTGCACCAGGTAGAGGTCGCGGCGCCGGGTCCACGGCTGCCCCGACTCGGGGTCGTAGGTGTCCGGCATGGTGAAGCCTTCAGGCGCGAGCGCCGTCATGCCACGGCCTTCAGTCGTCAGCACACAGCGCTTGATGTGATCGCGCCATCCGACGACACCTGCCGTCCCCAGGCCGCCCGGATTGGACTTCCGCTGCTCGGCGACCTGCGCCGCGACGCCGTCCGTGCTCAGATACGTGATGGTGCCGTCCTCGGCGATCACTGGGTCGATGGCGATGACCTGCGACATGTTGTACTTCGTCTTCAGGAAGTGCGCGATCTCCCACTGCGCGTACACCGTCATCGTGCGCTTGGTCCTGATCCGGGCCACCACGTCGGCCAGCAGTTCATTCATCGGCCCCGGTTCGGCGAGGACCTTCGCCGGGTCGCCGCCGTTCGCGGGCGGCCGATTGCCGAAGGCGTAGGCAATGAGGAAGTCGAACTCGCTGATCGGCGCGGCGGCCGGGGTCCAGTCGAAGCCGATATCGAAGATCCAGGCGGCCACCGCGCGGGCGGTGTTCCGGTCCTGGAGCTCGTTTTCCAGGGCGGCCACCATGTCACGCTTGAGACGTCCGTCGGCCGCCGCGCTCTGCGTACGGTCGGTATCGCTCGGCGCGGCTCCCAGGAGGAATGGCGCTGCCGCGGCCGCGGAAACCGCGGAGGCAAAGGAACGTCGCTGCATTACGTTGATCACTTTCGCTGATGTCATCGCGAGGCAGTCACGGATCTGCGGTCACATGGTCGCCCGCGTCGGACAGCCCCATCGTGGGCAGGCGGCGCGGCTTGCAGGTGAACTGCGTGGGAAGTGGTCCGCCTCAGCGGGTTGACGTTCTGCGACCGCACGGGCCTGAGCGCGACCGACGACGAGATCCCCCGAGGTGTCGCGATCCTGGACGAGGCGCTCGCCGGCGCGATGCGCGACCTCTGAGCGTGGGGCCGTCAGCGGGGGCGGCCCCGCTGACGGCGGGGGCGAGGAGAGGGCCGCCCGCGCCGGCTGAGCCCGACACCGGATCGGGCCTCGACCCGGTATTCCTGGCCGGAAGCGGGCCGGGCGGACGGCCTGATCGCTGCCAGCGGGCGGACTCGCCCGCGGCCCCCTGTTCTCCCCGCGAGCCGGGGAACCGGGCGGGGGCCGGCACTGACAGCATGGGGCCTGCCGGGCGGTCACGTGATTGGGCCTGGGTCACCACTGGCGCTGGGACGGTAAGGAGCATCCGACGGCTCCGGTCTGGGCATACACCGCTGGGTCGTGGAGGGCGCGATCGCGCTGCCGCACTGGTTCCGCCGCCTGCGCATCCGCTGGGAACGCCGCGACGACATCCACCAAGCCTTCATCACCCTCGGCTGCGCCATCATCTGCTGGCGACGACTCAAGACCTCATTCTGATCCGAGTCCTTATGGCCCGCACCGCCCACATACCTCTCCCCACGGCCCGCCACCCGCAGCACGACAGCGGCCAGGGCGCCGACACCCCGACCAAGTGGGACGAGGACGACAGCATCGACGACCTCGACGACCACCCCGACACCGAAGACGACGGAACCGATCTCCCCACCCCCTACACGGGATTCGGGCTCTACGACGCATACGAGGAAGCCGACAAGTGGTGAACCCCCGCCCCCAGAGCACCGCACCGGCCAGCACCACCGCTGACAGGGGCGGCGGCACGGCCGAGCCGTCCTGGCCCCTGACCACCTGGCAGGGCTGGAACCGCTTCGCCGCCACCGACCCGCCCACCCCGCCCCGCCCCGGTGACCCGCCCCGCAGTACCGAAGAACGCCTCGCCTGTCACTCCGCGTTCGTCACCATCCGCACCCCGGCCATCAGCACCCTCGCCACCCAGGTCCGCACCCTGACGATCCTCGGCCGCCATCAACAGACCACCGCACGCCCCTCACTGATCGTCACCGGCCCCGCCGCAGCCGGCAAAACTACCGCTCTCCTTCACGTCAGCCGCGCCTGTCACCTCGCCCACACCCGCAAAAACCCGCCCCCGCCCGGATCAGCACACGCCGCGGTACCCGTCGCGTACGCCTTGGTCCCGCCCGGCGCCACCGCGAAAACCCTCATCACCGAATTCGCCCGCTACCTCGGCATCCCCACCACCACCCGCATGACCCAGACCCAGATCACCGACGCCGTCTGCCACACCTACACCGCCGCCGGCATCCACCTCGTCCTCATCGACGAAATCCACCGCCTCAACCCCCGCACCACCACCGGCGCCCAGGCCGCCGGCCTCTTGAAAGACCTCACCGAACGGCTGCCCGCGACCTTCGTCTACGCCGGCATCAACCTCCCTGACACCCCCTGTTCACCGGCACCCGCAGCGAGCAAGAATCGGCAAGTTGACGAGGTTCAGGCCGTGTTCGACCGGTCTGGCGATTGGCCAAGGGCGTCTCGTCGCGCCGTGCCCCACTGCCGACCCCTCCGTGGAGTTGGCCGCTTGAAATGTTCACCACGACGCGAGGGGATTGACAGGGGACCGTGAGGCGCCGGTCGGCCGACGCGCGGGGCGGATCAGTTGCGCGTGCCGGCCGGTGGGCCGACGACCGTGGTGAGCTGGAGTTTGGTCTCGTCCGCACTGCCCGGCACGGCGGTCAGGATGACAACCTTGAGCTCGGTGTCGCCGTCGGTCAGGACATCGCAGTCCACCGTGACCGAGCCCACCGACGGGTGGTCGACCGTCTTGCGGACCTCGCGGTTCGCGGTCACCTCTCCCTTCGCCCACAGCGCGGCGAACCTCTCGTTGCCTGCGTTCAGGTCGCGGACCAGCGCGGCCAGGCGGCTGTCCCGGGGGAAGCGGCCGGTGGCGCGACGCAGGTCGGAGACGAGGGCGGCATCGGTGGTGTCGGGGTCCGTCTCGGAGACCGGCCACAGCGCGAGGTGGGTATGATCGACGTCCACCGGGAACCTGTCGCGGGCGAAGTTGCGCATCCGCGGCGGCGAGGCCAAGGGGTCGCCCAGCAGGGCGGCCCACCCGTGATTCCACCACACCAGTTCCCAGTCCGCCGCGAACACGGCAACCGGTACGTCTCCGAGGCGGACGAGCACGCGCTGCATGCCGGGCGGCAGATGGTCGCAGATCGTGCCGTCCGCCGGAGGCACCATCCGGGCCAGCCGGTAGAGATGGTCCCGCTCGGCGGTGGACAGCTGGAGGACGCGCGCCAGGGCCGCCACCACCGACGCCGAGGGTGTCGTGGCCCGCCCCTGCTCCAGACGCACGACGTAGTCGACCGACACTCCGGCCAGGTCAGCCAGTTCCTCGCGCCGCAGCCCGACAGCCCGGCGCTTGCGGACGACCGGCAGCCCGGCGGCCGACGGGGGCAGCCGGTTCCGCCACGTGCGGATCATCGCACCCAGTCCGGCCCCGGGAGGTGTCGTCGTCATGCTCTCCATCCTCCTGCATCCCCGATCACATGCGGGGGCGCGAGGGTGGTACTGGTCTTCCCACCGTCGAAACGTCCCTGGTCCGGCTCCCTCCTCAAGGCAACCATCGAAGGCATGACGATCACTTTCATCACCGGAGCCAACAAGGGCATCGGCCGCGAGACCGCCCGCCGCCTCATCGCGTGCGGTCACACCGTTCTCCTGGGAGCCCGCGACCGTGAGCGGGGTGAGGAGGCAGCCGCCGCACTGGGCGCACGATTCGTCCCCATCGACGTGACCGACGACGCGTCCGTGGCCGCCGCCGCCGCCGCGGACATCGCCGAGCACGAGGGCAGGATCGACGTCCTGATCAACAACGCGGGGGTACAGGGACCCTTCGGTGATCCCGGCGACCTCACCGCCGCCGACGCCCGCGCCGTCCTCGACGTCAACGTCATCGGCGTCGTCCGCACCACCACCGCGTTCCTGCCGCTGCTGCGCCGCTCGGACGACCCCGTGATCATCAACGTCAGCAGCGGCATGGGCTCACTCGCCTTCACCCACGACCCCGGCCGGTCCGAGTCACACGTCGTCGCGCCACTGTACGCCTCCTCGAAGGCGGCGCTGACGATGTTGACCACGCAGTACGCCAAAGAGCTCAAGGGCATTCGCGTCAACGCCGCCGACCCCGGCTACACCGCGACCGACCTCAACGGTCACAGCGGCTCCCAGACCCTCACCGAGGGCACGGACGCGATCGTCGCCCTCGCCACCGAGGAGCCCGGCGCCGGCACCGGACGCTTCATCGACCGCCATGGCGAGATCGCCTGGTCCTGACACCGGCGGTGCCGGGTCACCGGCCCTGAAGAACAGAACGGGAAGAACATCGAGACCGGTTGCGCGGGAGAACCGCCGCCGCTACTGGCGTCGGCGGAATCTCCGGCAGAAATCCGCTCTCCTTCAGTGCTCCAGAGGCGGGCAGCAAGCTTCACCTGGCCGCTGGGCGGAGTGGCAGGTCAGAGTCCCACCGTCCGAGAGATCGCCAGGCTCGCCGTTCGTAGCGCGGCTCGAGCGGCGACCTGGGACCTGCCTTCATTGGGCGCGACAAGTGACAGCGCGCCCAAGCAGTCCCCGCGACGGCTCAGGATCGGGGCGGCGACCGTGGACATTGTGGTGGGCTCGGTGCGTAGCGGGTTGGGCCCAGTCATGGCACAAACGCCCTCCCGGCGGATGGTGGCTATGAGTCGACGGAGGTGGCCTGCGTCGGTCGCGCTGGCCAGTGCCTCGTCCCGCACCTGCTCGGGGCGTAGGCCAGCAGGGCAATGCCGATGCCGGTCTCGGTGAGGGGGAGGCGGCCGCCGACCCGGTACTTGACCGCTGCCGCTTCCCGCGCTGACAGGCGCTCGACGAGTACGGCCTCGTGGCCATCACGTACGGCAAGGAGGATGTGCTGGCGGGTGACCCGGTGCAGGTCCTCCATGAACGGGAGCGCCGCGGCGCGTAGTCCGTGGCCGCGGGGAGCCAGCGAGGCGATTTCGAGTAGCTGCAGGCCGACGACGAAATCGCCGTTGCCGAGGCGCTCGAGGGCGCCGACACCTATCAGCTGGGTCGCGATCCGCGACGTGGTGCTCTTGGGCAGACCCGCCCGAGCCGCGAGCGTGTGGAGCGGCAGTCCCTCCCCGGCCTCGGCGAAGGCACCCAGGATCCGAAACGCTCGCTCCAGGATCGGCTCGCCGTGCAGCGGCCGTCCCGAGGTCCGTACTGGCGTGCCACTCATCGGAATCGCTGGTGCTTGGCGCTGGTCACGGCTCGAATACTAGCGCCATGACTCACCCGCACAACGAAGCGCGGACGGCGGTGTTGATCGCTGGCGCCGGGCCCGCTGGGCTGGCCGCCGCGAGCGAGCTTGCTCATCACGGCATCCGATCCGTGGTGGTCGAGCCGCGCCGCGAGGTCTCCCACCTCAGGCCCCGCGCGAAGACCACGAGCGCGAGGACAATGGAGCTGTTCCGACGCTGGGGCGTCGCGGATGCGGTACGCCGCGCGGCGCCGCTTTCACCCGCGTGGTGCCGACGTGTCGTGTTCTGCGGCACGCTCGCCGGTGAGGCGATCACCGAGTTCCAGGATGTCTTCGGCCTCGGCGCCGCGGAGCACGGACTCGCCGCCGAGTCGGGGCAGCAGGTGGCGCAGCCGGTTGTCGAGGACGTCCTGCGCGCGCACCTGGCGCGCACCGGTCTCGCCGAGCTCCGCCTCGGCGAGCGCCTGTCCGGCTTCACGGCGCAGCCGGACGGTGTGGCCTGCGAGATCGTCCGCGCCGATGGATCGACCTACCGGCTGGTCTCGGAGTACCTGCTGGGTTGCGACGGCGGCCGGAGCACGGTGCGGGACGGTATCGGCGCCACGCTGCATGGCAGCTCCGCCCCACGCGCCAACCTCAACGCGGTCATCCAGGCACCCAGCCTGCGTCCCGCGGCGGGTGCGGCTCTGCACTACTGGGTGGTCGGGACTGACGTACCCGGTGTCGTCGGCCCGCTGGACCACGACGGGACGTGGTGGGTCACCCTCGCCGATGTCGGTGAGTCGGCCGGAACCGAACGCGCCGTGGAGCTGATCGCGCGACTTGCTGGCCGATCCGTCGCGGAGCTCGGGATCGACGTGCTTTCGACCGACCCGTGGACACCCCGGATGATGCTGGCCGACCGGTTCGCCACCGAGCGCGTCTTCTTGGTCGGCGAGAGCGCGCACGTCAACCCGCCCCTGGGCGGGCACGGGTTCAACACCTGTGTCGGGGACGCGGTCAACATCGGGTGGAAGATCGCCGCGGTGCTGCGGGGGTGGGGCGGTCCGGGGTTGCTGGCCTCCTACGAGGTCGAGCGTCGCGGCGTCGCCGAGCTCACCCTCGCCTCGGCCGTCCGCAATCTGCGGGCTTCCGGACCGGACCGGGCAACCACCGCCGAGAAGATCCAGGAGACCAAGGCGGAGGAGTTCCATTCGCTGGGGCTGGTCCTGGGCTACACCTACGCAGGTTCGCCCGTGATCGCCGGAGACGGCGCGGACGGCCCGCCGCAGCTCAGTGTGGAGAGCTATGTCCCGACGACCCTGCCGGGGGCACGTCTTCCGCATTCGTGGGTCGCCCCCGGGCATGCCCTCTACGACGATCTCGGCCGCGGAATGACCCTGCTGCGGCCACCGGACTCCGATGCGGAGGCGGTCGCCGCCTTCGCCGAGCGGGCCGCTGATCTAGGCGTCCCATTGACCCTGCTCACATTCCCCACAGGGACGGACTGGGCTCGGGACTACCTCCTCGTCCGGCCCGACCAGCACATCGCCTGGCGCGGCCGCGACCTCGAAACCGCAGACCTGAGCCGGCTCTGCGGCACCACGCAGCCGCAACGGCTCGCCCACGGCTAGCAGCGAGACACTGCAGGAAGGAGCGCACCCGTGCCGATGCACCGACTGACCGCGATCACCCTCGGCGTGCCCGACGTCGTGGCCACGGCCGCGTACTACACCGACTTCGGCCTCACCCCACTCCCCGGATTCGGTGTGGACACCCAACGTTTCAGCACCGTGGACGGCCGCGAGCAGCTCACGCTCAAGTACGCGCCGCGCCGACAGCTGCTTGACCTCGGCATCGGTGTCGACGACCCGGACGACCTCGACCGGGTAGCCGACAGCCTGCAGAAGTTGGGAGTCGTGGTCGAGCGGTCCACGGCTTCGGTGGACTCCAGCGACCCCGGCACCGGCGTGCGGGTTCACGTGGAGATCGCACCGCGCATCGCCTCGGAGCCGAGCCCCGCTCCGGCGTACAACCGTCCGGGCGAGGTGACGCGGCCGGGTCGGCGGGCGGATGCCGTCCTGCGGGACGGGCCGGTCCGCCCCCGGAAGCTGGGCCACGTCGTGCTGGGCTCCACCGACCAGGAGAGCTCACAACGTTTCTTCACCGAGGGGATCGGACTGAAGATCAGCGACACCGTGCCCGGCGTCGCCGCGTTCCTCCGGTGTTCCACGGACCACCACAACGTGCTGGTCCAGAGCGCGCCAGTCGCCTTCCTGCACCACACCTCCTGGCAGGTCGACGACGTCGACGAGGTGGGGCGCGGCGCCACAGCCATGCTCGAGGCCGACCCGGAACGGCACGTGTGGGGCCTGGGCAGGCATGCCATCGGGTCCAACTTCTTCTGGTACCTCAAGGACCCGGCCGGGAACTTCTCCGAGTACTACTCCGACATCGACTGCATCGTCGACGACGCGCTGTGGACGCCGGGCGCTTGGGAGGGCATCCGGTCGCTCTACCAATGGGGGCCGCCCCCTCCGCCGTCGTTTCTCAATCCCGACGACCTCGCCGCACTGATGACCGGGGCCCACTCCTCATGACCAAAGAGAAGGAGCCAGCAATGGTGGCTAACCCCGCGCTGCGCGACATCTATGTCCCGCACAACTATCCCGAGCAGCAAGCCAACCTCGGTGAGATCACCATGAACTACGCCGAGGCCGGCGAGCCGGACAAGCCCGCCGTACTCCTGATCCCGAGCAGACCGGCTCATGGTGGGGATACGAGGAAGCGATGGGGCTGCTCGCCGAGGACTTCCACGTCTACGCCGTCGACCTGCGGGGTCAGGGGCGCAGCAGTTGGACCCCGAAGCGGTACAGCTTCGACAACTTCGGCAACGACCTGGTCCGGTTCATCGCCCTGGTGGTGAAACGCCCCGTCATCGTAGCGGGCAACTCCTCCGGTGGCGTCCTCGCAGCCTGGCTGTCGGCCTACTCCATGCCGGGGCAGATCCGAGGGGCACTCTGCGAAGACGCGCCTTTCTTCTCCTCCGAGCTCGTCACCACGTGCGGTCACTCGATCCGCCAGGCAGCCGGCCCTCTGTTCGAGCTCTTCCGCAATTACCTCGGCGACCAGTGGAGCGTCGGCGACTGGGAGGGATACTGCCGCGCGGCCGCCGCCTCCTCCTCGCAGATGGCGCGGTTCTTTGTCGAGGACGAGATCCCGCAGCACATGCAGGAGTACGACCCCGAATGGGCACGGGCCTTCTGGGAGGGCACCGTCGGAATGCACTTGCCGCACGAGCGGATGCTGACCCAAGTCAAGACGCCGATACTCCTCACCCACCACATGCGTGGCATCGACCCGGACACCGGCAACCTGATCGGAGCGCTCTCCGACGAGCAGGCCGCTCGGGCCCGGCTGTTGATGGAGTCGGCGGGGGTGAGGGTCGACTACGAGTCGGCACCGGATGCGGTGCACATGATGCACCAGCTCGACCCGCCGCGGTACGTCAAGATCTTTACGCAATGGGCGGCCACGCTGACGGCGTGATCGGGTTCCCGCCGTTGGTTCGTCTTGTCCAATGCCGTCGTCTGCAGCGCTCTCACGGACCGTGCCTCCGGTCGAAGGTTGTCAATCAGAAAGGTAAGTGCACATGCGCATCGCTACACGTCATGGCCGTTCGGTATTGATCTCGCCCGACTCCACTTCCCTTGTCGATGTCGGAGAAGCGAGCCGGGGGCGATTCGGACCCGCGCCACGGAGCGTCTACGACGCATGGGCCGAGTTCGTCGAATGGGCAGGGCACGCCTCGATCGATTTCGCCGCGGACGGCATCCCGTTGATCCTCGAAGAACTCGGCGCACCCTCGCCCGACCCACGGCAGGTCTTCGCGATCGGACTCAACTACCGCGACCATGCCGACGAGTCGGGACTCGATTACCCGACCTCACCACCGACGTTCACGAAGTTCGCAGGCAGCTTCGCCGGACCGGTCGGCGAGCTAGTCCTGCCAGCGGCGACGGTCGACTGGGAGGCCGAACTGGTGGTCGTAGTGGGCCGCCGGGCCGAGCGGGTAACCGCCGCCGGAGCATGGTCCTATGTGGCCGGTCTGACCGTAGGCCAGGACTATTCGGAACGTGCCCTGCAGCTAGCTGGCCCGGCGCCGCAGTTCTCATTGGGCAAGTCGTTCCCCGGGTTCGCGCCACAGGGTCCCTGGCTGGTCACGCTCGATGAGATCGCCGACCCTGACGACCTCTCGATCGAATGCCGCGTCAACGGCGAGGTGATGCAGAGCAGTTCCACCAAGCAGCTGATCTTCTCGGTACCCCAGCTGGTGGAGCGTCTCTCGGCAGTCTTGCCCCTCATGCCAGGTGACGTCGTTTTCACCGGCACCCCGGCCGGGATCGGCGGAGCGCGGAAGCCCGCCCGCTTCCTCCGGGAGGGCGATGTCGTCGAGACGACCATCAGCGGCATCGGTGACCTCCGCCAGCTCTGCGTCGACGCCACGAGGCGGGAGAACGACAGGTGACCGCATGACGTTCGTGTCCCCGTCATTCTCGCCCAGATGACCGGCTGAAGCCGGTCATCTGGTGGAAAGGAACTTCGTACTCGATGCGATTCGTCACCTACATCGATGGTCCTGCGGGCGAGCCCGCCGATCGGGTCGGAGTGCTCAGCGGAGATCAGATCTACGCCCTCACCCCCGGGGTGACCCTGCGTGGGCTCCTGGGCGACGACGGGGAACGCCTGCACCGGGAGGGCGAGCAAGCGCTGAGCGATCCGCGGGACGTCCTGCCCCTCGACGACGTCCAGCTCCGGGCCCCTATCCCCGATCCCCCCTCCGTCCGCGACTTCATGACCTTCGAACAGCACGTTCAGGGCACCGCCAGACTTGCCGGCGCCGGTGCTGAAATCCCGCCGCAGTGGTACGACGCGCCCGCGTTCTACTTCACGAACCCCGCCGCCGTACTAGGCCCGCACGACGACGTCCCCGTCCCCCGGGCAGCGATCTGTTCGACTTCGAGCTGGAGGTGGCCGCGATCATTGGGCTCGCCGGGCGGGACATTCGTGCGTCCGAGGCCGAACGGCACATCGTCGGATACTGCCTGCTCAATGACTGGTCGGCGCGAGACCTGCAGTTCGAGGAGATGGCGGTCAGGCTTGGCCCTGCCAAAGGCAAAGACACCTCCCTCACACTTGGGCCCGTGCTCGTCACGGCCGACGAGCTCGCTCCGTACCGCTCGGGCACGGCCTTCGACCTAGGGATGACCGCAGCGGTCAACGGCGAGAGCATCGGCACCGACCGGTGGGACGCGATGCACTTCTCCTACGCCGAAATGATCGAGTACGCGAGCCGCGGCACGGAGGTGCGCCCCGGCGACGTACTCGGCTCCGGCACCTGCGGCGGTGGATGCCTCGCCGAGCTATGGGGACGCAAGGGCCGAGACGCCCATCCACCGCTGCGGCCCGGCGACACGGTCACGATCTCCGTCGACGTTCTCGGCACCATCACCTCGAGGATCGTTGCTTACCGCGGCTCACCCGCGTCGCTGACCACCGAGTGATTGGTTTCGGCGACACCTCACAAGACCATCGAGAGAAGAAGACCCGAAAAACATCAATGCCGCACCCACGAGGCGGCTGCGGCCGCCAAGCTTGGTTCACGCCGCCCGGTAGCTGGTATCTGCGCAACTCGGACGGTGGTGCCCCGGGCGGTGTGGCAGAGGAAGTACATGACCTCGCGAACGAGCTCGCCGGTCTTCTTGTCCTTCTTGTTGGGCACCGTCGAGCGGCGGATCAGCAGATGCCGTTCGAAGTCCTCGGCGGTGGGAGCAAGTTGGACGCCGGCTCAGTCGTACTCGCGTGGCCCCTTGGCGCCGCCTGCGCACGAGCGGCGCTCGAACGTCTCCTCGGGCACGATCGCGTACAGCTCGCGTGCCTGCCGGGTGCAGCCGTCCGGCAGCGGCACGACCTCGTTCTTGGGGATCGCCAGCACGTAGCGCACCCGCCAGTCTTCCAGCCAGGCACGCAGCGCGCGGGACTGCCCGTACGCCTCGTCGGCAAGGAAGTAGGTGAACGGCACGCCGGCGCTCAGGGCGCGCTCCAGCATGCGCCGGGCCAGCTCAGGCTTGGTCGCCACCGCGGTGGCCCGCTCGGGCGGGATGCCCTGCTCGACGCAGCGACGCTCGTGCCCGGCGGTGGTGCCGGCCCAGACGCGCCCAAGGTAGAGCTCGCGGTCGATAAGCGTGCGACCCCGCCGGAATCCATAGGACAGGTGCACGCTGACCTGGGCGTTCTCGATCCGGCCGGCCGTGCCGGTGTACTGCCGCTGCACCCCGGCGGTCTTGGCGCCCTTCTTGATGTCGCCGGTCTCGTCCGCGATCAGCACCGCATCGTCGGCCGCCAGAGCGGCGACCGCGTAGGCGCGGACCCGGTCGCGAAGCTCGTCGGCGTCCCAGGCCGCCTTCGCCAAGAAGCCCTGCAGCCGGTCGGGATTGGGGTGCCCGGCGAACTCCGCGAGCTGCCACAGGTTCTTGCGCGGCACCTCGCTGAGCAGCCCGCGCACCCTCGCACGAAGGTTCTCCCGCGAGCCCGGACGCGCGAACACATCGTCCACCGAAGCGCACAGCGCCTCCAACTCCCCATCCAGCGACCGGATCTCGGCCTCGCCCAGCTCGCCCGCCCGTACCGCACCCGGCGGCAGCATCAGTCCCACGAACGGAGCAACGAGCAACTCGCCGTCACGTTACGTGAACAACCGGCTGTAGTACTAGTAGGACTCCGTTAGGTCCGTCTTGATCTTGGCCTGCCCCTGCTGGGCAGAGGTTGGTGGCAGGTGCTGCAGATGCCGGTCCAGCAGTTCAGCAGGTCTTGGAGGGCGTCGAGGATCTGGTAGAGGGTGAGTCCGGTGTGTCGGCTTTTGGGGCCAGCCGCTGCTCGGTGAGGAAGGCGTGGGCGGCGGTGACCAGGGTGGCGTGGTGGTGCCAGCCGGTCCAGGAGCGGCCTTCGAAGTGGTCCAGGCCCAGGCCGTGCTTGAGTTCCCGGTAGTCGTGCTCGATGCGCCAGCGGATCTTTGCCAGGCGGACCAGTTCGGCGATCGGGGTGTCCCCGGGCAGGTCCGACAGCCAGAACCGGGTCGGTTCCTCCTCGCCGTCGGGCCATTCGGCCAGCAGCCGCACCTGGGGCAGGACGCCGTCCCACCGGCCGTGCCCGGCCACCGCGGCGGCCTGGGCCAGCCGGCGCGAGCGCACCCCGGACGGCCGGACCCGCATCGCGAGGAAGCGGGAGGTCATCGGGCCACGGGAGCCCTGGCGCCAGGTCACCTCGCTGAAGGCTTGCCGTCCGGCGGCCGCGGCCAGTTCCGCCACTGGCACCGGTGGCTGCCGGTAGCGGGGCTGGGGCCTGCGGCCGTTGCCGGACCAGGCCGGGCCGTGGGGTGCGCGTCATGCGGCTGGACGGTGATATCGCCGCGGATACCGACCACGTACGCGTGTCCCCGCTCGGCCAGGCCGGCGCGGAAGTCGGCGTTCTGGCCATAGCCGGCATCCGCCACCACCACCGGCGGCACCAGTCCCCATCCGGCCAGCTCATCCAGAGCGTCCAGTGCCAGGCGCCACTTCTCCCGGTGCCCGACGTCCTTGGGCACGCCGGTCCGCTGCCGCCGGACGGCGTCATCCACCCACTCCTGGGGCAGGAACAGCCGCCAGTTCAGCGGGCACGAGGCCGCATCGGAGACCGCGTGCACACTGACCGCCACCTGGCAGTTCGCCTGCTTGCCCAGCGCACCGCAGTACTGATGCCCGACACCGACCGACATCCGTCCGTCCTTGGGGAAGGACACGTCATCGACCGCCCAGGCGTCCGGGCCGATCCGCGTCACCATCCGCTCGGCGATCCGCCGACGCACCGGCACCGGATCCCAGGTGGACTGGTTCACGAACTGCTGCAGGTTCTGCTCGTTGCCGTCCGGCAGCCGAGCGGCCATGGCCTGGATGGACTTGCGTCGACCGTCCAGCATCAGTCCCCGCAGACAGCAGTCGCCCTTGGCCCGCTGGTCCTTGCGCGGTATCGAGGCGAACACATCCGCCACGAATAACGCCAACGACGCCCGAGCACGGTTCACTTCATGTGCATCCACACACCCACCATGCCTCTGAACACAACCACCGCCAAGACCTAACGGAGTCCTACTAGTGCTGCGTTCCTCAAAGGGTGTATACAAATCGGCGTCGTCGTGGGCGGGTTGGTGGCGCGGGTCTGCCCCAGATCCAGGGCGTGGCGCGGGAGTTGAGCTGGTCGGTGGCCAGGGTCGTGGCGTATGTGATGTCGTCGCGGTTGGCGAATGACCGGCCGGCGAGGGCAGCTTTGCGGAAGATGCGCCACCAGCCTTCCTGGAGGTTGAGCCAGCAGGCGCCGACGGGGATGAAGGCGTGGTGGATGGGGGGGCGGTCCTCCAGCCAGGTCCGGGTGGACAGGCTGTTGTGGGAGGAGAGGTTGTCGGTGACGATCCAGATCTCCCCGTGCGGGTTGGCGTCCTCGAGCTGTTGGAGGAACCGCTGGTAGAAGACGCTGTTGCGGGAGGGAGCGGTCATGGTGACGGCCTGGCCGTCGGAGGGCCGCAGACTCAGGTTTTCTCCGGTCCGCGGGTGTAGTCGAGTTCCGCTTTGATCCGGTGCCCGTCGGGTGACCAGGCAGGTGCGGGCGGGAAGGTCCGTGGGATCACCGGCCCCAGCTCGTCGGCGCAGATCACCGTCACGTCGTCGGGTGGGTGGGTGTAGAGGCCGATGATCCGTGTCCTTTTGGGACGAAGTCCGGGTCCTTCGACCTCGTCCAGGACCGGGTGCGACGCCAGCGCACGCCTTCGGCGAGCAGGATACGGCGGACCTGACTGCGCCCCACCTCGATCCCCTCGGCCCGTGCGGCCGCGGCCAGGGAGTCCAGGGTCCACTCGGGTGGCCCGGCCTCGTCGAAGGCCCACAGCTCTCCGACTGGTTCCCACCTCAGCCGTCCCGGCGGCACGGTTTTCACCAAGGAGATGATCGGGGAGCGTTGCTCTTCGGTGATCCGCCGCTTGCGGCCCTGACCGCCCAGATCCTCCAGCCCTTCCAAGCCGGACTGGTTGAAGCGGTGCAGCCACCGCCGCACCGTCCTCTGGCTGCAGGCCAGTTCGACGGCGTGGCCGGCACCCGCACTCCGGCCCAGCTCAGCTCGATCATCCGGGCTCGCATCACCAGATCCGGCGGCGCCTTGCGCGCCCGCGCCAGCCGTTGCACAACGGTCTCCTCATCCACATCACGGCTCCGCCGTGCCCGTAACACCGCCCCGTCGCACCTCGCCCCGAGTACCTGAACACCCCGCCACCGGTACATGTACCCATCGAAAGCGGAATTCAGCACTAGGCTGCGTCGTTCTCGTCCAGTTCGGGCGTGTCCGGGTCGCGCAGTGGGCGCAGGGCGTCGGCGGCCGAAGTGGAGGTGGTCTCTGCTATGTCGCAAAAAAGCCTGGTTCGGGCCTTAAATGGAGAACAGACTCATGAGTGGCAAACCGAACGGCATGGATGCTGAGCAGCCGCATGTAGAAACCAGTCCCGGACAGCGGCACCAGGTTCTTTCGGCTACTCGGAGAACGAGGGAGTGAGATGATGAACGTACGCAAGCGGCTTGCACTCATCGCAGCGGCCATGACATTGGGCGCGGGCCTCAGTGCCGCCGGACCTGCACAGGCGGACCAGCCGTCCGCATCTGTTCCCAGTACTCAGTCATTCGTGCAGCAGGCCAAGGCCGCCCATCTGACAGGAACCCAGGCCAGCGCGCTGCAATCGGCAGTCAACCGCTACCTCAAGGAGCTCGGCGGGAAACAAATCGGGCCCAACGAGATCGACTTTGGCGGTGACGGCAAACTGTTTGTCGCCATCCCCGGAGAAGACCATCCGCGCGACTTTGCCTCTGGTGCAGCCACGTCGGCCGTCGACGACTGCGATTTCCCCATGTACAACGGAAACTTCTGCGCCTACAGCAAAGCTGGATACAGGGGTGACCTCCGGCAGTGGTCCGCGTGTAAGACATACGACATGCCCTTCGGTCGTGGCGGGTCATGGATCAATAACCAGACCAAGGGCCAAGTAGCACGGATGTACAACAGGAACGGAAGCCTGATCTTCACCACCTACTCCTACGATTCTGACGCGAGCGGAGACTGGTACCACGTATGGACCGTGAAGCTCTGCTAGAGCGCAGAGGGTGCCGTGACTCGGTGTACTGCCGTCCAACGTGCTCCAGCGGGAGCTGACGTACGGCGGGCTGTGGGCCGCCGAGTCAAAGGGCAGCAGGGGCGGGCGCCGCCCGCCGTCCCCTCACGCGGCTTGGTCGTAGCCGTCCGGCACGGGTGGGGCGTCACCGCGCAACGGGCTGAAGTCGACGTCCAGGTGCGGGTCGTACGCCTCGGGTACGAGGCCGAGTTCGTGAGTGGAGTACTCGCCGAAGCGGCGGATGTGCTCGGTCAGGTACGGCGAGATGTGGGCTAGGGCGTGTATCGAAAGTATTTCTGGAAGCGGCTGTTGGGTCGCTTCGCTATGGTGCGGCCATGGCGAACTACGTGCTGGTTGCAGGTGCGCGGCTCGGATCGTGGGCGTGGGATGAGGTGGTGCCGCATCTGAAAGCGGCCGGCCACGGCGTCTACCCGCTGACGCCGTCCGGTCTCGCCGAGAAGCAAGGTGTGCCGGCCGGGCAGCAGACCCACGTTCAGGACATCGTTGACGAGGTCGAGCGTCAGGATCTGCGCGACGTCGTGCTGGTAGGCCACAGTTACTCGGGCATCCCAGTCGGTCAGGCCGCCGAGCGGGTCGGCGACCGGCTGGCAGGCGTGGTCTTCGTCGACTCCAGTGTTCCGGCCGATGGCGAACCGTTCGTCTCCTCCTGGCCGGACGGCGGGGTGATGGTGAGGGCATCGATCGCCGAGAACGGGGGATTTTGGCCGGTCGCGCCTGCGGCCCACTTCGAGGGCCACGGTCTCACCGATGAGCAGATCGCACGGATCGTTCGCGGCTCGACGCCGCACCCGGGCGCCACGCTGACCGAACCCGCCGTGCTGGAACGGCCGCTCAGTGACCTCCCGGCGACGTACATCAAGTGCACGCTCGGTGACCCCGAGCCTAGCGACGACGTGACAAAGCTACTGGTCAGCGAGCACTGGCGGCTGATCGAGATGGACACCGGCCACTGGCCGATGTTCTCCCAGCCGCGCGAACTGGCGCAGATCCTCCTCGACACAGTCGGGGAGTGACCGCAGTTCCACGCTTGCGGACTCTTTGTCGGCGTGTATCACGAGTGCTGGTCACAGCCATTCGTTGATGGCCGCGACGAGGACGGTCGCCTCGTAGCGGACCGCCAACTTGTCGTATCGCGTGGCGACGGCTCGGTGCCTCTTAAGGCGGTTGATGCCGCACTCAACCGCGTGGCGCTCGCGGTAGTCAACCGGGTCGAAACGTGGCGGCCGACCGCCACGGGAGCCGAGCTTCCTGCGGTTACGGGCCTGGTGTCAGTTTCTGAAGTTATCTGCGCGGATATCCGAAGTCGCGTGCACGGTGCCGAGGTGCATGGAAGCTCGGCCGGACTTACTCGCCGTGGTCATCTTTTGCGGTCGATTCGCCTGGGAGGTGGATGATCTTGGTCATCCACCGACTCGCGAACGGCTCGAACTTGGTCATCGCCGCTTGCATGGCCTGCGTGGCCAATGGCCTTCTGGCTGGGCCGCCGTATCGGCCCAGGGCTTCCTTCAACTCGGTCCGCTGTTGGTTCGTCATCGGCCCGAGGACGCAGATGGGGACCATCCCACTGAAAGTGGTGTTGGGCTTTGGGAGGTAGCGGGGCCACCCTGCCAGTCGCTCCCTGGTCGGACGCTTCGCGTCCGTTGTGAATCTGACATGGAGTCCGTTGAAGCGGCTGGGCTCCCCGCCTTCGCCGATCGGTTTGACGGCGACCGTCTTCACCTCGTTCCAGCGGTATTCACGCTCGCCGAAGGCGCTGGTAGTCACGATGCCCTGTGGCCCGACGAGCAGGGACCAGCCCGATGTCCTGAGCCGGTAGGTCACTGTAGAGAGCCACAGAAGAGTCCCGAGCGCGAATAGTCCGAAGACGATCGACACACTGAACCACGCTATCCAACCCTCACCGCTCTGCCTTTCCAACTTGTGCAGCAGCAGCGGCACGACAACGCCTGGCGTCGTCAGCGCCAGCCCTACCTTGGACAAACCGGCCAGGCAGCCCTTGCCTGAAGAATCGGTGTAGGTGGACAGGGGTTCCTTTCCTGTCCATGCAATGGTGAACGGGCGGTCCGGCGCCGATGGTTGAGGCGCCTCGGCCGTCTGTTCGCCTGCTGGTGGCGGTGGCGGTGGCGGTGGCTCGGGGGCGCGGTCGAGCTGTCGCAGCGCCTGGGAGAGGTCGGCTGCGTTCGGGTATCGCTGGGCGGGGTCCTTGTGCAACAGCCTCAGCACGAGGTCGTCCCAGGCGGGTGGGACACCGGCGCAGACCGAGCTGGGGGTGGGCGGCTCCTGGGTGAGGTGGGCCGTGAGGTAGCCCACGGTGTCGGGGGCCTGGAACGGCAGTCGTCCTGTGATCAGCTCGAAGAGGAGGCAGCCGAGTGCGTACAGGTCGCTGCGTGGCTCTGGGAAGCCGCGTGCTTGTTCGGGTGCCATGTAGGGGGGTGTGCCCACGATGAAGCCGGTCTGGGTGAGGCGGTCTGCGGTCGCGTAGGGGTCGGCTGCTCTCGCGATGCCGAAGTCGAAGACCTTCACGTTGCCGGAGGGCGTGATGAGGATGTTGGAGGGCTTGATGTCCCGGTGCATGATTCCGGCGTCATGCGCGTCAGCAAGGGCGTCACCTATCTGCGCGCCCCATCGGGCAGCGTCCGGCAGGGTGACGACGCCTCGACGCAGCATTGCGTCCAGACCCTCGCCGCGGACCAGCTCCATCACGAGGAACGGAGCTCTGTTGCCCTCGGTGCCGGTCTCGCCGAGGTCGTGGATGGTCACGATGTTCGGGTGCTGCAGTTGGGCGGTGATCCGTGCCTCGCGCAGGAACCTGGCGCGTGCCTCTCCGCCGCGACTTCCGCCACCGGCGAGCAGGGAGATCACCTTGACCGCGACGGGTCGACCCAGCGTCTCGTCCTGCGCCTCCCATACTTGCCCCATACCGCCCTCACCGAGCTGCCGCACCAACCGGTAACGGCCCCCGAGAAGCTGGTCTCGCACTGCTATGCCTCCCCCGTTTCGAACATTCCTGTCCCTCCGGCCGGCGAACCAGCGCGATGGGGATCATGGCGCGACTGCGAAGGCGACATGCCCGTTACCCAGAAACCCGCCAGACGGGGGTGTTCGCCATGACGGCCATGCTGATCCGGATCAGCCTTCCATCCCCGGTGCGTCCCCGGCCGCGGAGTGGGGCTGTCGACTGCCGCTCGCGCCTGGCTTCCGCTCGTCCGGTGACCTCGATCCGCTGTGGGTCAGGAGCCAGGGTCATTGTGCGTCTCCGGACGGCGCGGCGGCGGAGCTTGCCTCCGCGAGATAGCGGTGAAGCGAGGTCTTGGGGATTCCGGTCTTCGCGGCGATCTGCCCGAGGCTGGTGCCCTGTTGCTTGAGGAGCCTGGCGTACTCGATCTTGTCGGCGGAGTGGGCGACGGGTCGGCCGATACGGCGGCCGGCGGCTTCGGCGACGGCGCGGGCGTGGGCGGCGCGTTCGGCGGTGAAGGTGCGTTCCATCTCTGCGAAGAGGGCCAGCAGCAGGAAGGCGATGCGGCCCATGCCCTCGTCTGCGGTGTTGATCGGCAGGGGGTCGGCCAGTGAACGGACCCCAATCTGCTTTTCGTTGAGGTCGTGGACGAGGTTGAGGACTTCGCGCAGGTTCCTTCCGAGCCGGTCGAGCGTGTGGACCACGATCGTGTCGCCGGCCCACGCGTAGGCGAGCAGGTCGGTCAGGCCGGGGCGCTCGACGGTGGCGCCGCTCTCCTTGTCGACGTAGATCCGTGTCTCCGGGATGCCCGCTGCTCTGAGGGCGTCGAGTTGGCGTTCCAGGCTCTGCTTGGTGGTGGAGACTCGGGCGTACGCGAGTTCAAGTCCCTGGGCGGGGTGCCGCTGGTCGGTCGCCATGGCCGTACCGTACCGGAAGTTGCCTCCGTACGGGTATTTTGGAACGTTTCTTGTGGGACGACTAATGGAACGGCCGGCAGGCAGATCGCCGCAGGACGCCAGCATCCTGACGGAGCATCGAGCATCCTGTTCCACTTCCAAGGATGTGGAACACGGATGTCAGGCCAGGTCGGTGCGGCCGAGTTCGCGGGCGCTGGGCAGGAAGTCGGCGGGGACACCGACATCGAGAAGGCAGGCGCGCTCTTGTTCGAACCAGTAGAGGGTGGGGCAGTTTCGGCGAGCTGGGCCAGAAGTCGCCGCGCGGCATCCCGGTCCGTGCGGGCCGGGGCGAGCACTGTCTCCCATCGGACCATCTCCCCCGCCCGGGAGCCGCGGCGCGGCCGGTCGCCGGCGTAGACGTGCCGGTCGGGTTGGGGCGCCAGAGCAGGAGCGAGGCGGCCCCGGGCGGTGATGGTTCCGGCGGCGGCCAGGTGCAGCGCGGTGCCGGCGGCATGCAGCATCGCCTCCTGGATGTCGGGCTTGAGGTTCTCGTACGGCCGCCAGATGTTCAGTCCGGCGCGGTATTTGCGGCCGGTGGCCTGCCAGACGTGCTCCAGGACGGCCCGGCCGTGCCTGCCTCGGCCGCTGGTCGAGGAGACGCTGACCTCATCGAGCAGGGACCGCAGCAGCCGGAACCACACCCCGGCGTGCACGGTGCGGCCCGGGAGGGCGACCCGCCCGGTGGTGAGCCCTTCGTAGGTGTAGCGGTCCACGGTGGCCAGAGGTTCGGCGAGCGGCGTCGGGGCCGGGCCCTTGTGGCCGTAGGCGACCGACCGGTGGACTTGTATGGCGTCCTCTAGGCGGCACCCGTGCTCGAACCAGCCGGTCACCAGGGGCAGCCGCCACACCAGGGCCTTCCCGCGTTCGGGATCGGCGGCGCATACGGGGCAGTCCCGGTACAGCCCCCAGTACCCCAGCCACGGCCCCGGCCAGCGCCGGAAAGGGCGAGACCTTGTTGACGCCTGCCTTGCCAGGGGCGAGGAGTACCGAGTTGTCGCGGACGTAGGCGTCGAACACCGGTTGGGTGTCCTCGATCGGCGCGGTGAGCCCTTCGATCAGCCACGGCTCCCAGCCGGCCAGCGTCATCGCCCGTAGCCGGGCGGTCTCGACGCCGGTGCGCATCGCCAGCGCGGCGAGCATCGCCGCCGGCGGGTCGTAGTCGAGGTCGTCCGGCACGGGCATGTCCAGGCCGAGGTTACGTGTCAGCAGGTCCTCCACACGGATCTCGTAGGGGCGGGCCAGCCGTTCCAGCCACGATGACAGCGATTCCAGAGGGCCGGGCTGCGGGTGCAGCGGCCATCGCCGCGCCGTGTTCACGTCAGCTCGCGCTCGAACAGCCGGCGCCGCTCGCTGGGCCGGCGTACGGGGCCAGCAGCAGGGTGCGCCGATTGATGGCTTCTTCGCCGGATTCGATGGCGGCCACCGCGGCGTCGGTGAGCAGGTGGGTCAGCTCGCCGATCGTGCCTTCGCTGCGGGTGAGCAGGTAGTCGGCCATCTCGGCGGAGGTGATCGGCGAGGGCCTGCGCAGCGGGAACGCCGCGGCGAAGCTGGCCAGCAGCGAGCAGGCGTCGGCGTCGGTCTCCCAGCGCGGCAGTGTCGGCGGCGCGAACCGGTTCTCCAACTGGTCATCAGCCCGTATGGCCAGGTAGGCGTCCCGGGTGCCCACTCCGACCAGCGGGATGCGCAACTCGTTGCCCAGGAACCGCAGCAGGTTCAAGAACTCCCGGCGCCTGTCGCCGCGTCCGCCGAGGATGTTGTGCAGCTCGTCGATCACCAGCATGCGCACTCCGGCCGACCGAAGCAGCCGCAGCGTCAACTGTTCCACGTCGGCCAGCCGGTAGCTGCGGGCCCGCAGCGGGGCGCCGAGCGCGGCCAGCAGCGCGACGTAGAACCGGATCACCGTCGGGTCGGAGGGCATCTGCATCGCCAGTACCGGGATCTCCTCGCGGTCCGGGTGCGAGATGGGCGGGTGGGTGCGGCGGAACTTCTCCACGATCATCGACTTGCCGTTGTTGGTCGGCCCGATCAGCAGCAGGTTCGGCATCCGCTGCTTGGACGGCCAGGCCAGCAGCGTCTCCAGCCGCTCCAGCGCCTCCGTGGCCCGCGGGTAGCCGATCCACCGGTCCGCCTGTACGTACCGCAGCCGTTCGGCATCCGGCAGCCGCGCGATCTGCTGCGAGGCCGGGTGCAGGTGCGCCAGTCCGTCCTCGTTCACCACTGCTCGATCACCTCGAACGGCCTGGCCGCACCATCCCCGTCCTGGTCGGCCGGCGGCTTGGGCGGGGGTGCCGGCTTCGGCCGGGGCGGCGTCGGGGTGCGGCGCTGGCGGTCGCGGCGGGCCTTGCGGGTGGCCGCGCTGGCGCTGTCGGTGATCCGGCGCATCTGCGCGACCATGGTGAACAGCGCGTTCTCGTCGACCTCGGCGCGGCCCAGCTCGTGCAGCCGTGCGACGGCCGCCTTCTGCTCCCACGCGCTGATGGGGGGCCGCGACAGCGTCCGGTACGGCACCTCCAGATAGTTGGTGCCGTCCGGGTCCAGGGCCCAGATCCGGCTTATATCCCGCGGGTCACGACGCAGGACGAACCGGCCGATCTCTTCGCGGCGAGCGATCCACGGCTTCAGCGCGTCGCTGTAGTACTGCACGTAGTCGATCACGAACCCCGACCGGGACAACGTCCGGCGGACCACCGGCAGGAAGTCCACCAGGAACGCGGTCTCGTTGGTCACCGTCACCAACGCGGCCCCGGCGGCCTTCTCCGCCCAGACCCCGGCCGGCGTGCGGCCCAAGGTCTCGTGCACCTGGCCGTGGTAGCAGGCCAGCGCCAGCGCCAGCCACCGTTGAAGCTCCCGCACGGTCAGCGCGGCTGCCTTGTCGCTGTCGTAGGAGCCGCGCTCGGCGGTACTGGAGAACGTGGTGCCCGGCAGCTCGTGCACCAGCTCCATCATCGTGCCGATCAGCCGCTCGATGATCCCGCCGAAGTGCGGCTGGCCCGGCGGCCGGTACCGCAGCTTGATGCTGTGCTGGTCGCAGCCGCGCCGCAGGGCCTCGCTCTTGAACTCGGCGGCGTTGTCCACGTACAGCTCGCGCGGCTTGCCGCTCATCGGCCAGGCCGCCTCCACCCCCAGCCGCTCCAGCCACGGCCGCTTGTCGCAAGCCGCGTGCGCCAGGCACAGCCCGACCGAGGTCGCCGACGGCGCCTCCAGCGTCACTACCAGGCCCACCACGCACCGGCTGGCCACGTCGATCGCCGCCGTCAGGTACGGGCGGCCGATCGGCATCCTGTGCAGCTCATCCACCACAATCACATCCACCGGCGTGTGGTCGATCTGGACCTGCTCCAGAAGACCGGTGACCGCGGGCGGCGCACCCCCAGCTGACCGCAACCGGCGGGCCGCGTCACTTCCCTCGCGCGCGGTAACAGAGGAGACCGGCTCCAGCCGCGCGATCCGCCGCACCACCGTTCCCCGCGAGGGAACCCGCAGGCCCCGCGTTCGGCACTGACGCGCGATCTCCCGGTGGACGGCCGCCACGCTCCGGCGCTGCCGGGTCAGGTACCGCCTGCGCAGCACCTCTCCAACGATCGCCTCGGCCTCGTCCGGCAGCCGTCCACCCCCGCGGCCGCCGCTGGAGCGGCCCGGCAGCAGATCCGACACAACCCCCTCACCCGCGCGCCACCGCGCGAGCAGCACATACACCTGGCGCCGGGATATCCCCAGCATCGCGGCGGCCTCGTCCGCGTCCGCCAGCCCCACTCTGGCCTTCTCGGCAAGAGGCCCGATCACCTCGGCCTGCCGCACCGCGGTATCCCACACCTCGTCGTGCGCGGTCAGCACCCCGCGCTCGGCCACAGGTCCCTCCGCCACCCGGGCCCCCTCCGCAACGCGCACACGACTACGGACCAACTCGACCGTAGTGCACACGACTTTGTGACGTGGGAGAGTTCACAGTTCCCTGCACTCCGCGATGAAACCCCAGCTCATCCGCGCACGCGACTATGGATATTCACAAGCGCGTTGAAGCGCACGACTGCCCCATGTCCACCTGCGCCGCCCCGGCGGGCTCCCCGTGCCGTACGACCAAGGGTCGGGTGGCGATCCAGTACCACACCGCCCGCTTCCGGCTCGTGCCCTCGCTGGCGAAGGCGCTGAACGTTGCCGTCCCCGCAGTACGGAAGCCCGGCACGCCCTGGGTGCAGTTGCCGCGCCCGGCCGGGGCCGGCGCCGAACCGGTCTCCGGTTCAGGGGTGCTGGTAAGAACCTTGTCACCGATCCTGCTGGCTTATTCCGTGCCCGGCGGGGCTGGCGGCTCGTTGGTCGGGACAGCGGCGGCCGTCTTGGCGTTCCCGGTCGCGGGTGGGGTGTGGAATGTCGATGCGGCCGAGGTCGTGGCCGAAGGCGCCTGAGCTGACCGCGCAGGTGGCGCGGGCGGTGGCGGCACGGGGCCCGTACCCGTTGGCGATGCGGATCCGTGAGGTGGGGGAAAGCTTGTACGAGCCCGCGTTGGTGTCCTGGGCAAGCATCCAGCCCACCGCCTGGCAAGCGAACGGCACTTCCTCTCGGGTCACAGCGCACTACTGGGGTGCGTAATGACGGTCCCCCTGCCGAGATGTCGAGATTGTCGGCGGCGGCCACCGAGAGGCGTGCCGCGGTCCGGCGGCCGCGGCGTCGGCGCTCCTTTGCTCGCCACCTGCGACATTGTCACGTAAGGTGATGACTAACTACTCAACGTAAGGATGGGTAAGGGGCGTCATGGGGCAACGAGTGGTGGACATCAGGCGGCTGCACCTGGAGGACAATCGCGAGCTGCTCTCGCCGCCACTTCTGGTCGAGCTGTACCAGTGCGCCATCGGGGTCACGGTGTTCGGCTTCCTCCCCCATGCGGAGATCGACATCGAGGTCGACGGGGCCGTCGTGGTCACCCAGCAGGTGGGCTTCCCCGAGCCGGTCGGGGCAACGCTCCCGCTTCCCGCACCGTTGGTGGCGGGGCAGACGGTGCGTTCCCGGCAGCGCCTGGGCGGCCTGCAGAGCGACTGGAGTCAGCCGTCGACCGTCCTCGACCACACGAGGGAGTTCCCGGCCGGGCCTCCTCGGCCGCAGATCAACCCCGCTCCGCCACTGGAGTGCGGGGTTCGCACCGGCGTGGCCAATCTGCTCGGGGCGGAAACGTCCGGATCACCGCGGACGGGGCCGAGGTCGGCCGCGTCGATGGCTGCGCTGCGCCCGTGCAGGGCGTGAACATCGACCCGCCGTACGGTCTGGGCCAGCACGTCCGCGCACATTTCGACCTCTGCGGCGACGGGAGTCCGCCCTCGGTCGATCATCTCGTCCAGCCCGGCCCGACCCCTCTGCCGACTCCGGCGATCGATCCGGGTTACGAGGGCAGTGAGCAACTGCGCATCACCGGCATCGCTAACGGCGCCCGGGTCTCGTTCACCCGCAACGGTGCGCCGGTCGGCACCTACCGATGCTGGGGCGGCGCCTTGCTCGTCTCGTTCGACACACCGTTCACGGCCGGAGAGACGGTCACAGCGACTCAGCGACTCTGTGACTCCGGCCCACCGAGCCCGCCCGGAGACGTCACGATCCAGCCGTGCTCAGCGCTGCCGGCCCCGGCGTCGGCCCGCTCCAGGGCGGGGACCTGAGCGTCTCCATCACGAGCTCCGCCCCAGGCGCCCAGATCAAGGTCTATCGCAATGGTGTCCAGGTCGGACTCGGCAGTGCTCCCCGTGTCCAGCTCAGCCAGCCGGTCGCGGTCGGGGACACCGTCGTGGTCACCCAGTCGCTGCCGCCGGCCTGCCCCGCCCACCTCGGACTCCAAGTGACGGTGGCCTGCGTGGATCCACCGTTCACCCACGATCCATCGGCACTGGACCTGTTCCCGGTCGGTTCCGACGAGTACTCCGACGGGCCCGTACACGGAAGCGTCCGATACCCGGCGGAGGACGACGGAACGGGACAGCCGTTCAACGCACGGCTGGCCGGGACGGGACGGGTGCCGATCGTGGTGCTCGCCCACGGCAACCACGCCCCGGCGGATCCCAGCTATCTCGGCTACGACTACTTCCAGGACAGCCTCGCCCGGATGGGGATCATCGCCGTCTCGGTCGACTGCAACGCGCTCAACGGCGGATCGTCCGGGGTCGGCAACATCGAGGCCCGGGCCGACCTGATCATCGACTCAATCCGCCACTTCCAGACCCTCGACGCGGATGCAGGGTCCCGCTTCTTCGAACGGATCGACTTCGCCCGCCTGGGCCTGATGGGCCACTCCCGCGGCGGGGATGCGGTGGTCACCCTCCCGACCGTCCTCCCCGCGATCGGGGTCACCATCCTGGCCGTGCTCGCGCTGGCGCCGACCAACTTCCGCTACTGGGCCAGCATGCCCACGATCGAGCCGGACGAATACGCCTTCATGACGATCCTTCCCGCCGCGGACGGCGATGTAGTCGACAACAACGGGGCGCAGTTCTACGACCGCGCCAAGCCGAGCCCGTACAAGTCCCAGCAGTACGTGCACAACACCAACCACAACTTCTTCAACCGCCAGTGGCTCTCCAACGACGGGGTGACGGCCGTGGTCTCCCGGGGCGAGCACGAACGCGTCCTCGACGTCTATGGGACGGCCTTCTTCCGCTCCCGGCTGCTCGGCCACGGCACACACGTCTTCCTCGACGGACGGCAACGGCCGGCCGGAGTCCTCACCTCCCTCGTCCAGCAGTCCTTCGCATACGCAGGTTCCCCACCATCGACGATCACGAGGACCGCAACGGCATCGGCACCAACTCACTCGGGCTGCCAACTGCGCAGTCCGGAGGCATGGTCGCCGACGAGTATCCATTCGACCAAGTACCCACTGCCTTCAACCAGTCCTTCTTTGGGCTGAGTGTCGGCATGGTCATGGAACCGAGGAAGACCGGCGGGATCTTCCGCTCGTCCGTACGCTCCTTGGACTTCAGAGGTGTCGAGCTCTGGCTGCGCGCCGCTGAAGTCGCCAGGGGGCAACTACCGCCGGACGCCACCGGGTTCCGGTTGGGGCTTGAGGACAGCCGAGGCACCACGGCATGGGTCGATTCCGACTCCGTGGGCGGTGTGCCCCGCCCGTTTGACCGCCCCCAGAAGACCAAGACCATGCTTAAGACCCTGCGGTTCCGCCCGAGTGCTTCCGGGCCGCGACCCCAAACATCCAGCTCGATCGGATCCAGGCAGTCCTCATCGAGTACAACCGCCCAGGACGCCGTGCCCTGGCCTTCGACGACCTCCAGCTGGTCAAGCCGCTCTGAAGGAGCATCATCAGATGACGAACGACCCTGGCGAACTCGAACCTCCAGCGCCGCGAGAACGCCACGAACTCCCAGATGTGCTCTCGATCGACACCCGGTTGATCCGCTACGAGCCGCCTCAGTTCCGCAACTTCCGCTCGGCGCTGCCCGAGGGCGGGGACGTGGTGGAATTCCTGGTGGAAACCAACGCTCCCATCCCGGCTCGTGCACTCGGCCCGGCCCTGCAAGTCGGCACCACGCTCGTGGTCGAGGTCGCCGAGGTGGACTCCACCCACTACCGCTTCCTCGCCTTCAACCCCGAACGCCTGGAACCGGGAGCCCCAATCGACCTCTGCTGGAGCGGCCGCCCTGAGACCGCGCGCTCGACCCGGTTCCGTTTCGAAAGACTTAGCTGAGCCGACCCTGGGGCCTTGCCGTACGCAAGGCCCGCTCACGGGATGTCGCTCATTACCGCGAACGGCCCCCTGAACCTCGGGCGCGTCAGCCCAGAACAGTCCCCACACCTCTCACGGACGCCCCTATAACGAGGGGATGCCGGATACCGGCCTGACCAGGTTGAAGACCTCCCGGGCGGCATATCGCTTGGGGCATCGGATGATCTCACGTCGGGTCTTGCCCTCTTGGGTACGGCGTTCGTAGTACGCCTGGGTGCGCGGGTCGTGGCGCAGCCGGGTGAACACGATGCGGTGCAAGGCTGCGTTCGCCTGCCGGTCGCCGCCACGGTTGAGCCGGCGCGAGCTCCGCCTGCCCGAGGAGTACTCGACGGGGCTGACTCCACACAGAGCGGCGAAGGACGCCTCGGTGTTCAGCCGCTCGAGGTTGTCTCCGATGGTGATCAGGAGCGTGACGGCGCTGTCCGGGCCGATGCCCACCGGCACGAGCAGCTGCGGGGCGTGGCGTTCGACGAGCCGGGTCAGGCGCTTATTCAGCTCAACGATCTGTGCGGTGAGCTGCTCGATGCGCTGGGCCAGCAGGCTCAGAGTGATGTGAGTGGCTTGGGCCACGACGTCCTCATCACCCCCGCCGTCTTCGCCGTCGAGCTGGCCTAGGCGCGCGCAGGTGCGGAACAGCTCGCGGTTGCCCAGACCGGACAGCCGCTCCCGCAGCGCCGGATCGGCGATGACCAGGACGGCCTTGAGCTGATTGATCGCCTGAGTACGGGCCTTGACCGCGGACTCCTTGGCGAGTTTGAACATCCGGGCGCAGTGCACCGGACCGTCACCCGTTTTGGCGCGGGCCTTGGCGCGACCGCTGAGCACGGCCCGCGCAGCAGCCTGCGCATCGAGCGGGTCCGACTTCCCGAGCAGACGGCGGGCCGTGCGGTCGGGCCGGTTCACCTCATACACCTGGACCTGCTGGGCCAGCAGGTAGCGGGACAGGCCCGCTCCGAAGGTGCCCGTGCCCTCCACACCGACCCGGCGCACCGTCCCCCGCTTGCGGGCCCACACGAGCAGCAGGCGGTAGCCGGCCGCCGTGGCCGGAAAGGACTCGGTGCCCAGAACCTTCCCCAGCGGGGAGACCACAGAGGCGACATGGACCTCGCCGTGCGTGTCGACGCCCAGGGCGACCTCGCCCGAACGGGAGGACCTGTGCTGGAGGAGGTACTGCGCTGTCGGGTCGTCATGGTGGTTCGCCCCCTGCGTGGTGACGTGCTGTGTGGATGGCACCGGCCTGCTCGGGCGGTCTGAACTGTGATGGCGCCTGATCATCGGCAAGGCCCCTATGGGGACACGCCCTGTGGCTCGGTACCAGCAGGCGCCGTCCCGCAACGACAGTCGACAAGCCAGCGACTGGACATATCGGTCATATATCTCATGAGTCAGACCGCCGTCCGGGACAGCACTGCGCAACCGTCCCATCGATCCCGGCAAAATGGCATGACTCGATCACTACAGGATGGCTTCGTACGAACCGGCGCTCAACCTGACTGGACGGTCTGACAATGAGTCGGCTCTTCGTCCACTCGTGACCAGGATTGACGGACAGTCCAGGTGGGACCGGGAGCGACGAGAAGCCTTGTGCCTTGGCCTCGACCTGGTGGGGCATGGCGCTCGACTCTGTGGCCGGCGCAAGTCCAGCCACCCGCGAATGCCGCGCCCCGCGCTCGGAGAAGGAAACTTCCCAATGCCGATGTCAAGCGTTGATCGGTCTGATCGGTCGGCCTTACAGGCCGAAGGCGCCGCCCTCGATGAGGATGAGCAGGCCGATGGCGATCAGTACCAGTGGGAGCAGGATGTGTCCCCAGCGGCTGAGGGCCTTGGCGACCAGGGGGCGGGTGGCGAAGAAGCGGCCTGTGAAGCACCACACGGCCACCAGGATCAGGAACACGATCGCGTACACGCTCATGCCGCCGACGCCAGCGGTGGCGAAGACGGGAACGTAGACGCCGATGTTGTCGCCGCCGTTGGCGAAGGTGACCGCGGCGACCTCCAGAGCCTTCGGTCCGCCCTCGGCCGTCTGCTGCTCGTCGTCCTCGTCGTCACGGTGCTTCCACGCCTGCCAGGCCGCCTTGAGCCCGAGGGCGAGAGGCAGCAGACCGAGGTAGGGGATGGCCGACTCGGGCAGGAAGGTGGCGCCGAACGCCGCGGCCACGGCGACGGCGAGGATCGCGGCGAAGCCGAGGTACTGGCCTATGACGATCCGGCGGGTGGAGCCGTGGTGTCCGGCGCCCTGGGCGAAGAACAGGGACAGGATCAGGACGTCGTCGATGTTGGTGACGGCGAACAGCCCAGCGGCCTGCCCGATGATGCCCAGGTCCACAGGTGGCCCTTTCCTCTCACGCGGTTGCCCGGTGACAGTACCCGGCGGGCGTCAGCTCCGTGTTGCCCAGGTGAGCGTCCTTCAGCCGCTCGCGAGAACGGGGGCACCTTGGAAGGGGGTCTTGTCCCGGATCATTGCCCACAAGACGTTCGTCCGCCGGCGGGCGAGGGCGAGTACGGCTTGTTTGTGGCCCTTCCCCTCTTTGCGCTTCCTGTCGTAGTACGCCTTGGAGGTCGGGCAGAAGAACACGCTCACCTGCGCGGACAGATACAAGGACCGTTGGAGGCCGCGATGGTAGCGCCGCGGTCTGCGCAGGTTGCCGCTGATGCTGCCGGAGTCCCAGGGCACGGGGGCCAGGCCGGCGAAACCGGCCAGGCGGTCGGGGCGGCCGAAGGCACTCAGGTCTCCGCCGGTCGCGGCGATGAACTCGGCACCGAGGGTGGGGCCCATGCCGGGCAGGCTGCCTCAAACGCTTCATCGCGCGCGAGGTCTACAAGTACCTGACCAGCACGAACATCCCACAGGACCAACTCCTACAGACCGCTTGACGATCTATAGGAGGAGTCGACCGTTCACCTGCGGTGACGCCCCGCGGGCGTGAAAATCGGTACAGGGGCTGTCCGCCGACGCCGTTTGATGTTTGGGCCGTGAGCCCGCATAGGAGTCTGGTGAGGGAGCCGTCCGAGGGGGCCGCACACTGTCGCCTTGAGCACGCCGATCAGCTTCTCCGCTACCCCTTTGGCTTCCCGGGCAGCCCCTGCCTGCATCAGCACACCAGGGGGTATGTCATGGAGGAGCTGGGGGAAGACCACGACGACGGGACGGTCGCCAGGGTCGCGGCGATCGACATCGCGAAGGCGTCCGGGATGGTCTGCCTGCGCGTCCCGCACGACACCATCGAAGGCCGACGTGTTCAGAAGGTCTGGACGGTCGCCTCGACCACGAACACGATCCTCGAACTCGGCGACCGGCTTGTGTGCCAGGGCGTCGAGCGGGTGGTCATGGAAGCGACAGGCTCGTACGGGCGCCCGTTCTTCTACCTGCTGGAGGCCCGCGGCCTGGACTGCTGGCTCGTCAACGCCCGTGACGTGCAGAACGTCCCCGGGCGCCCGAAGACCGACAAGCTGGACACGGTCTGGCTGGCCAAGCTCGCCGAACGCGGCATGGTCCGCGCCTCGTTCGTCCCACCGAAGCCGGTGCGACAGCTGCGTGACTACACCCGCACCCGCACCGTGTTCGTCCATGAACGCACCCGGCACAAGCACCGTGTCGACAAGGCTCTCCAGGACGCGCAGATCAAACTGTCCGGCGTCGTCTCGGACCTGTTCGGCATGTCCGGGCGGGCCATGCTCGACGCCATGGTCGCCGGGGAACGCACCCCGCGCACCCTGGCGGACCTCGCCAAGGACAACCTGGTCAAAAAGAAGCCGACCCTCATCGAGGCTTTGACCGGGCAGTTCGAGGACCACCACGCCCGGCTCCTGCGGGTGCTGCTGGGCACCGTCGACCACCTCACCGCACAGATCGACGAACTCGACCGACTGATCGCCTTCACACTGGAGGAGATCACCACCCCGCCAGGAGGCACCTGCACCGGGGACGAAGGGGCCGCGGTCAGTGCGCGGGCTCTGGCCGAGAAGCTGGACGCCGTTCCCGGCATCGGGCCGGCCACCGCGCAGATCATCCTCGCCGCGATCGGCGCAGATATGAGCCGCTTCCCCACTCCTGAACACCTGGTGTCCTGGGCGAAGCTGTGTCCCCGCACGATCCAGTCCGGAGCGAAGAACAGCGCGGGCCCGGCCGGGCAGGGCAACCCTTGGCTCAAGGGCGCTCTCGGCGAGGCCGCCAACGCCGCTGCCCGCACCGACACCTTCCTCGGCGCCCGCTACCGCCGCATCGTCAAACGCCGCGGCCATGCCAAAGCTCTCGTCGCCGTCGCCCGCTCGATACTCGTCATCGCCTGGCACCTGATCAACGATCCAGACGCCTCCTACCAGGAGCTCGGCGCCGACTGGCACCGCCGCCACCTCGACCCCGCCCGCAAGACCCGCGATCTCGTCCGCCAGCTCCAGGCCCTCGGCCACCAAGTCGCCCTCACACCGGCATAGGCCTGACCGGCCAGTCTCACCGTCATCCGGTCCGCACGCGGCCCGGATGCTGCCGCCTGCCCTTCCGGACATCGATTTTCCGATCAGCTTCCAGATCAGGCCCACCAAGAAGGTAAGACGGGAAACAGCATCGATTGCCTTGTCCGGCCAGGAGGCGTTGCCGCGCTCTTTCGCGCAGCGCCAACCCGGCTGGCCGGAGGGGAACGGCTCACGAGGGATACCGGGTGGCTCTGAACGTGTCCACTGTCCATCCGACTCGGGACCACTCCGTTCTGTCAGCTTCTGGGGCATACGACGTGTAGGCGTGATCGATGTATGCAGGCGAACTCGGGAGGTTGTACCCCGGCCCCGATTGAAACGATCCCGACCCGCTTCGGCCTATCCATAGTTCACACCGCACGCGCCCCGCGGTAAGGAAATGGCTAGCCACTGAGGCTTTCTCAGCGTTGATCATTTCCAGATTCCGTTGAGGACGAGGGCGGCGTGGGCGTCTTTCTCGGTCTGGACGTCGGCAAGAGCGCCCATCACGGGCACGGGCTGACCCCGGCCGGGAAGAAGGTCTTCGACAAGCAGCTGCCCAACAGCGAGCCGAAGCTGCGGGCCGTCTTCGACAAGCTGGCCGCGAAGTTCGGCACCGTGCTGGTGATCGTGGACCAGCCCGCCTCGATCGGAGCCCTGCCTCTGACGGTCGCCCGGGACGCCGGCTGCAAGGTTGCCTACCTGCCCGGACTCTCGATGCGGCGGATCGCCGACCTCTACCCGGGCGAAGCGAAGACCGACGCCCGCGACGCAGCCGTGATCGCTGACGCCGCGAGGACGATGCCGCACACCCTGCGCTCGCTGGCACTGACCGACGAGATCACCGCCGAGCTGACCGTGCTGGTCGGCTTCGACCAGGACCTGGCGGCCGAGGCCACCCGCACCTCCAACCGGATACGCGGCCTGCTCACCCAGTTCCACCCCAGCCTGGAACGGGTGCTCGGGCCGCGTCTGGACCACCCGGCCGTGACCTGGCTGCTGGAACGCTACGGATCTCCGGCCGCCCTGCGAAAGGCCGGCCGTCGCGTCTGGTTGAAGTCATCCGGCCCAAGGCCCCGCGCATGGCTCAGTGACTGATCGACGAGATCTTCGACGCGCTCGACGAGCAGACCGTCGTCGTCCCCGGGACCGGCACGCTCGACTTCGTGATCCCGTCGCTGGCCCGCTCGCTCGCGGCCGTCCACGAACAGCGACGAGCTCTGGAAACACAGATCGGGCAACTGCTGGAGGCTCACCCTCTTTCCGCGGGCCTGACCTCGATTCCGGGGGTCGCGGTCAGGACCGCCGCCACTTTGCTCGTCACCGTCGGCGACGGCACCAGCTTCCCCAGCGCCGCCCACCTCGCCTCCTACGCCGGCCTCGCCCCGACGACCAAGTCTTCGGGGACCTCGATCCACGGCGAACACGCGCCCAGAGGCGGCAACCGGCAGCTCAAACGGGCGATGTTCCTGTCCGCGTTCGCCGCCCTGCACGATCCCGCCTCCCGCACCTACTACGACCGATGCCGAGCCCGCGGAAAGACCCACACCCAGGCACTTCTCCGCCTGGCCCGCCAACGGATCAACGTGCTGTTCACGATGCTCCGCGACGGCACCTTCTACGAACCCAGAACCCCACGCCTCGCTTGACGAAAGACATAGAGGCACCCCCCGTTGCGTCCCGAGTGCACCTGACGTAGCCGACGTGGATTGGCCACCCGCAGGCCGGCGGGTGGCCGTTGCCCGACCAGGCCTGGGAGGCCGGGACCGCAAGTCGTTGTTCATGCAGTGCTCCACCGACCACCACAACATGCTGTTACCGACAGCCCCGGTCGACTCCGTGCAACAAGTGGAGCACCAGGAGCGGAAGCCGGCCCGGAGCTCCACAGCGATCGTGCGGCGCTTCCACCTCCGCGTCACTCCGACGCAGACCCGGAGCATCCGGGCTGTCCTGGACCTCTGCGGCGAGCCCGGCCTCGGCTTTCCCCGCGACGTGCCGTTCGCCACCGAGCTCCCGCCGGCCCTCACGACGGGACGGGTGCCCTACGAGGAACTGGATCGACCTCGCTCCCGCCACCGCTGTCAGAACATGGTGTTGCCGTTCTCGGAAGTGGGTGGAATGACCTGAAGGACGTCCCAGTGTTCGATGATCTTCCCGTCCGGGTCGAAGCGGAAGATGTCGATCCCTGCGTACTCCTCATCGGGCCAGAACTGGTGGCAATGCAGGATGACGTGGTTGCCGTCGGCGAAGGTGCGCTTGAACTCGACGCGTTTGCCGGGGTATTCCGCGGCCATGCGGACGAAGTAGTCGATGAACGCCTGCTTGCCGTCGGCGACGTGCGGGTTGTGCTGGATATAGGTGTCACCGGCGTACCTGTCGATGGCCTCGGCTGGCCGGCACCGATTGAACATCAGGTCGTAGAACGCCTGGGCTGTGGCTTTGTTCTGTCCGAGATCACTCACAGTAGTCACCGTAGGTCGAGATGGCGGATGAGGGGCGGGTGAGCGTGCTGATCAGGTGATCGGCAGGGGCGGCGACCGGCAGGGCTCGGCCGGTGACGTCGTTGGGGAGCCCCTTCGCGCTGAACAGTTCGGCCGCGGCCTGCACAACGGTGTCCTTCGCAGTGGTGCTCATGGCTCTGCTCCTTGGGTGCGATGAAGTGACGGTGTTGATGTCCTCTTTCGGACTTCCAGGCACCGTCCTGCTGAGTGCCTTCTCCAAGTGTCGGAGGCTCAAGGGCGGGCCGGTTGGTAGGCTGCGGACTAGATATGGTCAGAAACCGACAAGCAGACGCGGCGGGGATCCCGGAGGTCCCCTTCGCCGCCCCCGCCGGAACGCCCGCAGGCATCGAAGTGACGACTCTGGCCGGCCTGCGAGACCGGGTCCCGGCCGCCCGTCTCGCGGCCCCGCAGCGTCCCGACTTCCACCACCTGCTCACGCTCACCCATGGCTCGCTGCAGCACGCGGTGGACTTCACCGACCACCGGCTGGAGGTGGGCTCCTGGCTGTGGGTGCGCCCAGGGCAGGTTCAGCAATGGGGCGATCTCACTCGAGCCGATGGCACCCTCGTGCTGTTCCAGCCCAGCGTCCTCGATTCAGCCACCGCCACCGCAGCCCGCCTGGACGATCCGCACGCGCCCGTCCTGTACCGCCCACTCGCTGACGACACTGCCGCCCTCAGCCTGGCCCTCGTTCATCTGACCCGAGAGTTCCAGGCCCTGGGACAGCTCCCCCTGGAGATCCACACGGCGACACTCCGCCACCTGCTCGCCGTCCTCGTGCTCCGCCTGGCCCACCCCACCACGCCCTGGGAGAGCCCCGCTCCCTCGCCGGACTCGGCCTTCCTTCGCTTCAGGGACGCCGTCGAGAAGGACTTCACCCGCACCCGCCGGGTCGAGGACTACGCACTCGCCCTGGGCTACTCCGCGCGCACCCTTGCACGCGCCTGCCAGGCCACTGCCGGCGTAGGCGCGAAAGAGTTCATCGACCGCCGCGTCGTACTCGAAGCCAAACGCCTCCTCGCCCACAGCGACCAGAGTTCGACCCGGATCGCCGCGCAGCTCGGCTTCGCCGGCGCCACCCACTTCACCAAGTACTTCCATCAGCGCACGGGCCATACTCCGATCGCCTTCCGGGCCGCCGTCCGTGATCGCGCGCCTCGGTGAACATCGGGATTCCGGGTGACCTGGACGGCGTGCATGCACGAGTAGGCGAACCGCTCGGCAACTCCTTCGCCTTGCGGCTGAAGTGCGTCGCGATGTGGATGAGGCCTGAGCCGAGGCTCTCTTAACGTCATGGATCGGCACTGTCGTTGCGAGCGGCCCAGGTCTCCGGACCGACTGCCTGATCGACAGCGATTTCCCAGGACGCAGGGCCGATTTCATGACGGTTGCCGGGCGCCAGCGGCGCCCGCCATTCGTGAGGAGTGAGATGCACAGCTCGACCGATCAGGCGGGGCGCCAGGCACCGCCGGGCCTGCTGGACACAGTCTCGTTGGAAATCACAGGCAAGGACGTGAAGGAACTTCGGTCCGCCGCGGCACAGATTCCGCCGGGTACTCGGGTGAATATCACCTTCCTGGGCAACGAGAACATGGCGTTGCGCGTGGAGGCCGCGCGCGTGGTCCGCGAACTGGGGTTCCGACCTGTACCGCACGTGTCCGCCCGGCGACTTCGATCACAAGAGGACCTCAAGGACTACCTGGCTGCACTCGCCGAGGCCGACGCGGTCGAGGAGATCGTGGTCATAGGGGGTGACCCGCCCGAGCCCGAAGGGCCCTTCCCCGATGCGCTCTCGGTCATCTCCACTGGTCTGCTCGGTGCTCACGGAGTTCGCCACGTGAATGTCGCGGGCTATCCCGAGGGGCATCCGAAGATCGACGACGACGTATTATGGAAAGCGGTCGAGCAGAAGTGGGCGGCCCTTCGTGAACAGAACCTCGCATGCTCGGTGACCACGCAGTTCGGTTTTGACACGGGTCCGGTGGTGGCCTGGATCGAGAAACTCAGGGCGCGCGAGATCAATTCGCCGATACGCGTCGGAGTGCCTGGACCGGCCGGTGTGCAGCGGCTCCTGCGCTATGCGCGACGCTTCGGGGTTCAGTCCTCCGCGAGTGTCGTCCAGAAGTACGGCCTTTCACTGACCGGACTGCTGGGCACAGCAGGGCCCAACCGATTTGTCGAGAGCCTCGAAACAGAGCTCGACACGGATCGCCACGGTGACGTTTCCCTGCACTTCTACACGTTCGGTGGCGTTCGTGCGACCGCCGAATGGATCCAGAACGCTCGGCACGAGTGAGGCGATAGAGACATGGCACACAACAACCTGCCGAAGAATCACGCGAGTCTCGTCGTGCACGGCGAAGACAGGAGCGGGATCGTCGCCGCCGTCGCGAGCGTCCTGGCCAAGCACGGAGCGAACATCGTCTCCCTCGACCAGCACAGCGAGGACCCGGAGGGCGGAGCCTTCTTCCAGCGCACGGTCATGCACGTGCCCGACCTCACCGCAGCGATGCCTGCCCTCACGGCGCATCTGGAGGCCGTTGTCGGCGACGAGTTGGGGCTGGAGTGGCGGCTTCGGGATCTGTCGACGCCTCTTCGAGTGGCCATCCTGGCGTCGAAGTCGGATCACTGCCTGCTGGATCTCCTGTGGCGTCAGCGGCGTGGAGAGCTCCCGATCTCGGTCCCCATGGTGATCTCAAACCACACCGACGTGGCGGAGGACGTGCGGTTCTTCGGAATTCCGTTCTTCCATATCCCCACCCCGGCGGGAGGAGACAGGACAGAGGCAGAAGCGGAGATCGTCAAACTCCTTGCCGACAACACCGACCTGGTCGTACTGGCCCGCTACATGCAGATCCTGTCGGGTTCCTTCCTCAAAGAGGTCGGTGTACCGGTCATCAACATCCACCATTCATTCCTGCCGGCCTTCATCGGTGCCGGCCCGTACAAGCGGGCCAAGGAGCGCGGAGTGAAGCTGATCGGTTCCACGGCGCACTACGTCACGGAAGACCTGGACGAGGGCCCGATCATCGAGCAGGACGTGGTGCGGGTGTCGCACGAGGAGAGCCTGGCCGAACTGGTCAGGAGGGGCGCGGACGTCGAGCGTCAGGTGCTCGCACGGGCAGTGCTCTGGCACTGCGAGGACCGAGTCATCCGCAACGGCAACCGCACGATCGTTTTCTGAGCTGAGCCACGGCCGGTCACGGATCCGGTCCATCGGCGAAGAGCCCCGAACAGACGTCAATTGCAAAGCGCTTGGAAGGACAGAACGTGACCGGAGAATCGACAAAGCGGTCGCTTCAGGATCTCATGGACGGTCTGCCGAAGCTGGTCGACCACTTCTACAACGACACGGCGGCACCACATTTCAGCCGGGCCGGTACGGCTGCGGCCGCGCACATACCACCGGCCTACACGAACTGGCGCGACGAGCAGCGAGCCTGGGGTGAAACCGCCGTCCTCTTCCAGCAGACCCACCACATGCCGGAGCTGTTCCTGACCGGTCCCGATGCGTTCCGGCTGCTCGAGCACCTCGGGATCAACACGTTCTCGAACTTCACCACCGACCGTGCGAAGCAGTTCGTCGCCTGCTCCCCCGCGGGCACGTCATCGGCGACTGCATCGCCTACCGACTCGGCGACGACAGCTTCGAGCTGGTGAGCGGCATGCCCGTGCTGAACTGGGTGCACTACCACGCAGAGACCGGCGGCTACGACGTCAAGGTGCTGCGCGACAACCACTCGACGGCCAACCCGACGGGCAGGCGGGTCAACTATCGCTTCCAGCTCGACGGCCCCGCAGCCGGAAAGATCTTCGCTGAGGCAGTCGAGGGCGACGTTCCCGAGATCGCGTTCTTCCGCACCGCCCGGGTCAAGATACGCGGCCGCGAGGTACTCGTGCTGCGCCACGGTATGGCGGGCCACCAGGGAGTGGAGCTGTCCGGGCCGTTCGACGATCACGACCTCGTTCGCGACGCGCTGACCGAGGCGGGCGACCCCTACGGACTGGTCCTCGCCGGCACGCAGGCCTACTTCAGCACGCCGATGGTGAGCGCGTGGATGGCCTACCCCGTGCCGGGGATCTACACCGGCGAGGAGCTGCGGGACTACCGGCAGTGGCTGTCCGCGGAATCGTGGGAGGCCAACACACAGCTGGGCGGCAGCTTCCGTTCGCCCAACATCGAGGACTACTACGCGACGCCGTACGACCTCGGTTACGAGCGCATCGTCAAGTTCGACCACGACTTCATCGGGCGCGAAGCCCTGGAGAACCTGCCCGCCGAAGCGCGGCGGACCCGAAGGACGCTGGTGTGGAACCGCGACGACGTCCTGAGAGTGCTCGGCTCCCAATTCGGTGAGGGGCCACGGTACAAGGCGCTGGACTTCCCTGTCGCGTACTACAGCTTCAACCACTTCGACGAGGTGCGCGCCGCGACCGGTGGCATGGCGGGGGTCTCCTGCCACACCGGCTACATCAACAACCAGGGGGACGTCCTGTCCCTGGCGATGCTCGGTCAGGAACACGCCCAGCTGGGAGCCGAGTTGGCACTGACCTGGGGCGAGCCGGGCGGCGGATCGAGGAAGCCGCAGGTCGAGCGGCACGAGCAGACCCAGATCCGGGCGACGGTCGCTCCAGCGCCTTACGCCGGCTCCGTTCAGCGCATGAAGCGGGCCGCTGTCGGAGGCAAGGCCTAGCAGGGGCCGGAAAGGAGACGAGCATGAGCGCGAGGCTCATCGACGGCACTGCGGTCGCACGCCGTGTCCGCGACGAGGTGGCGAAGGGGGTCGCGGAGCTTGTCGCTCAAGGCGGCCGCACACCTGGGCTCGCCACCATCCTGGTCGGGGACGACCCGGCGTCGGAGGTGTACGTCCGCAACAAGCGTCGTGCCTGCGCCGCGGCCGGCATGCGGGATTTCCACCGCCGCCTGCCGACGACCGCCAGGCAGGAAGAGGTCCGTGAGGTGATAGCCGAACTCGCGGCGGATGATCAGGTCAGCGGGATCCTGCTCCAGCTTCCCGTCCCCGCCCATCTGGACTCGGAGGCACTGCTCGACCACATCCCCTACGACAAGGACGTTGACGGGCTGACGGTGAAGAACGTCGGCCGACTCGCTCAGGGACGCCCAGGACTGCGCCCCTGTACACCGGCCGGGATCGTGCGGTTGCTCGATGAGTACGAGGTGCCGCTGGCCGGTGCCGAGGTGGTCGTCGTCGGTCGTTCCGTTCTCGTCGGTCGCCCTATGGCCCAACTCGTCCTGGCGCGCCATGCGACGGTCACGGTGTGTCATTCCCGTACCAAGGATCTCGCCGAGGCGTGCCGGCGCGCAGACGTGCTGATCGTGGCGGCGGGTGTGCCCCAACTGATCGGCAGGGACGCGGTCCGTCGCGGCGCGGTGGTAGTGGACGTCGGCATCCACCGAGGAGACGAAGGCCTGCACGGTGACGTCCGGTTCGAGGAAGTGGCGGAGGTGGCAAGCCTCGTGACACCGGTGCCTGGCGGTGTCGGGCCGATGACGATCGCGATGCTCCTGCACAACACGCTTGAGGCAGCCCGGTGGCAACAAGGCTCGGCCGCTCCCGCGGCATGAGAGCACAGCGTCCGGCTGGTCACTCCGCCAATTCCCCAGCGCTGAAGAGCGTGGGCGCACCGCGGCGACCCAGGTCCGAACTCCTGGGAATTCGTGCGTGCCGCCACAACTCGCATCGGTAGGCCCTTATTTTTCTGGGACAGCTGCGCGGCAAAGGCCGCGACGTGGGCGACGACAACGTCGGCCACGGTCTCCAAGAGGTTATGCCGCGGCGAGTGCGGGTGAGCAGGCACCGCCCTGAATCGCCGTGGGCATGACCGCTAACAGGTCGCTGATGTCGGCTCCGAAAGCCAGCACGCCGCCCTGCTGCATCCAGGCCAACCCGTCCAACACACGCCAAACACCGCCGCCCCCAGCGCTACGTATGTCCGTTCGAGGATCCAAGTCAGCATCGGCATTCGTCGTCTTGACGCACTGGGCCGTTCCGCCGCTTCCTCGCCGCACCCGCCGGAGTAAGAGCTTGTCTCACGTGGCGAGTTTGGCGAGCTTCTTGTAGCAGGTCAGGGCTGCCGCGAGCCCGAGGAAGGCGAGGAAGTGGTTCCCTTTTCGCTCGTATCGCACGGTCAGGCGACGGTAGCCGAAGAGCCAGGAGATCGACCGCTCGATCTTCCAGCGGTGTCGGCCGAGGCGCTCGCTGGACTCAATGCCGGGTCGGGCGACGCGTGGGACTATGCCGCGGCCGCGCAGCCACGAGAGACGATCGGTGGAGTGGTAGGCCTTGTCGGCGCGGAGCCTTCCCGGGCGGCGGCGTCGCGGTCCACGGCGGGAGCGGATAGCGGGTACGCCCACGATCAGCGGAAGGAGTGCCTGGCTGTCGTGGACATTGGCGCCGGAGACGCCGAGGGCGAGAGGTAAGCCTTGCGCGTCGGACAGGACGTGCAGTTTGCTGCCCTTCTTGCCCCGGTCGACCGGATTGCGCCCGGTCAGTGATCCCCTTTTTTCGCACGAACCGAGGCCGCATCCACGATCGCCGAGGTCCAGTCCACCTCACCGCGAGCTCCGAGCTCGTCCAGGACAGCCTGGTGCAGGCGACGCCACAGCCCAGCCTCGGTCCATGCGGCGAACCGGCGATGTGCGGTCGCCGGCGAGACACCGAACGTCTCCGGTAGATGCCGCCAGGCGCAGCCGCTGGTCAGCACGTACACGACGGCCGCGAACACCGCTCGCTCATCAACCGGGGCCGTCCCTCCACCCTGCGGACGCGAGGAGAAAGACGGAAGCAACGGAGCAACAAGCGACCAGAGTTCGTCAGGAACCAACCGCTGCGAAAGATCAACACCCATGGCACAGCATCATGCCGCACCGTTCTGACGCCACGTGAGACAAGCTCTAAATTCGGCCTTCATATCGTGGAGGTAGTCATGGACGAAGTTGATTCGGCGATCGTGCATCATCTGCAGGTGGATGGTCGGCTCTCCAACCGTGCGCTCGCCGAGAAGCTCGGCATCGCACCGTCCACCTGCCTCGAACGCACCAGGCTTCTGCACCAGCGCGGCATCATCCAGGGTACAAAGCCCAGGTCTCCCTGCGTGCGCTCAACCGCCCGGTCCAGGCGATGGTGGCCACTCAGATCCGGCCGCTGCGCCGGGACGTCGTCGCTGCCTTCGAGCAGTCGGTGACCCGGCTACCGGAAGTCGTCTCCGTCTACACGATGGCCGGCAGCGACGACTTCCTCGTCCATGTCACAGCCCAGGACATCGACCATCTGCACGCCTTTCTCCTTGATCAGTTCACCAACCGCCGCGAGATCGTCAGCTTCCGCACCTCGATCATCTACCAGCACCTCACCAACCCGGTGCTCGACCCTCTGCCCCTTACGGCAGAGCACCACACGTGAGTCCCCGCCGCCCGCCGGTGCCACCACATACCAAGGTCAATCGTCGGGCCGCATCGCTCACCTCAACAACACCGCCGGGGGGCGAGTTGATCTTCTCTGAGAAGTGATCCGGCCTCTCCTGACCGGCGGGGAACGCGACCCGCAGGTCCTCGCGGAGCCGGCCAGGCGCAGGCTCCGCATCGAGATCCGTGCTCCTGGCCGGCAGAGACCCGGGGTGCCGGCTACGGCTTCGCGCTCCTGGACAGGTCCCGTTGGCGCGCCGCTGTCGCCTCCTGTGCGGGGGGGGAGTCTTCCTACAGCACCGGCATCCGTCTCTGTTGTGCCATATCGCGGCACGTCCTCGTCCGTTGTGGTGCTTTCCCCGCCCGCGGGAGCCACGCCGTTGGTGGGCTTCCCCTGCCGCGCGGCCAGTGATTCGACGCCGACAAGCTGTTCAGGACGGAGGCGTCGAGGGTCGCAGTAGCGACCCTCGACTTTCCCGAGGAGGAGGAATGAGTGTCCTGATGCTCATTGCGGCCGAGCAGGGCCGCCCTCGGTCAGTTGGATTGCCGGCGGTGAACGTTCAGGGAATCAGGACGATCTTGCCCCGGGTGTGGCGCCGTTCCAGCAACGCGTACGCTTCGCGAACCTGACTGAGCGGGAAGGCCGTTACCGGCACCTCCAGAGCACCGGAGGAGACGAGCTCGGCAAGTTCTGCAAGGACTGGGGCATTCCGCGCAGTGAAGCTTCCGTCCGACTTGACCCCGTAGAGCTGCCGCGCTTCGAAGTCAACGATCGTTTGAGTGCGGCTGGGGGCGACCCCGAGTTCCATCGCGAGTTTTACGTATCCACCTCCAAAGGTGTCGATGAACGCGTCGATCGCGAACTTTCGGAGCCCGTCAGGCGAATCGGGCCCATATCTGATGGAGTGACTCCGTGTGCAGCGAGCCACTCATGATTGGCCGGACTGGCAATTCCGATCACCTGCGCCCCAGCCAGCGTGGCCAACTGCGCAGCAATCGAACCGACCCCGCCGGCAGCGGCCGACACCACGACGGTGTCCCCCGGCTGCACAGCCACGGCCCGCACCGAGGCGTACGCGGTACTGCCCGCGATGGCCAAGGCGCCGCCGACCTCCCATGGCACACCCTCCGGCTTCCTCGTGACGTTCCGCGCCTCGGCGATCACGTACTCAGCCTGGCTGGCTCGACCGTCGGTGAAGCCAATGGCCTCATCGCCGACGGCGACATTCGCGACGCCGTGGCCGACGCATGTAGTGATTCCCGCGAAGTCACTGCCCTGCCCTGAGGGGAATGTGGCGGGGTAGTTCGCGTGGAACCTCCCCTCGCGCACGCCGACCTCTCCTGGGTTGATCCCTGCCGCCTTGACGCTGACGAGCACTTCGCCGGCTCCAGGCACGGGTCTGGGGACGTCAACCACTTGCAGCACGCCAAGCCAGCCGTACCGCTCGAATTGCACTGCCTTCATGCCAACTTCTCCTGTAACGCTGAGCCGCTGGAAGTCACCGGCTGGACGGGAGTGCGGAAGCACCGTGGTCGCCGGTTCATCGGTCCACATCGGGCGGTGGCCAGCCTCCAGGCCGACACCGCCCGAACTCGGTGACGCTGATTGGCGCAACTGCTGTCTGCGGGTGCGATGCCGCGGTCGCGCGGGACCCTACTTGCGCAGGAGGAGCACCACACCGGCACTGACGAGGCCCACCACGACCGCGGCCGTGCCGTAGGCCAACCGGTGAGCCTTGAGGACGGGGAGGAAACGGTCGACGGCGTAGCGGCCGGGCCCGGTGAGGGAGATGCCGGCTCCCGCCGCGGTGAGGAACAGTTCGTATTCCACGCCCTGAGGAGCGAAGAAGCCTCCGCCCCACTTGACGGCTATCGCGTTGACGAGGGTTCCTACCAGGGCGGCGCCTGCCAGCGGGGTGAGCAGGCCCACGGCGACGCCGAGGCCGCCGAGGAGTTCGGTGGTCCCGGCGACGACGGCCATGGCCCTGCCCGAGGGATAGCCGCTCGCGGCGAAGATCTGGCCGAACGTGTCGATGCCGCCGCCGCCGAACCAGCCGAAGAGCTTCTGGGCGCCGTGTGCCGCCATGGTCAGGCCGAGAGCCAGGCGGATCAGGAGCAGACCCGCGTCGTAGGCGTGGACGGTGGCCGCGTGGCCGGCGGTAGCGGGCTCCCGGGTGGACACCTGGGACTCCGAGGTCGTGAGAGGGCTGGTCACTGTGGGGGTTTCCTTACGTGTGGAGCAGAATGGGACGACGAGTGGGGGGGGACCTGCGCATTGCGTATGGCAGTCGGCGCGCAGGGAGAACATGGTCTGCTCCGGCTCGGCGATGCCTCTTCACGGCAGCGCACGAGTGGTTCAGATGTGGAGGAGGACGCGCCCTGCGGTGCCGCGTTCGATGTGCTCGTGGGCGGTGGCAATGCGGTCCAGTGGAAGTCTCTCGGCGATGGAGATGCGCAGACTCCCGTCCAGCAGGGCGCTGGCGAGTTCGGCGGCAGCGTGTGCCTTCACCTGGGGAGTGAAGTCGTCGCTGCCCAGCAGTCGCAGTGTGGTGTCGGCGAACCCGAGGGGCCAGTAGGGGATGGATGGCCGAGGCTGTGCCGAGTAGTAGGAACTGATCGTGGCACCCACGGCGATGATCTGGGCATTGAGATCGATGTGCCCGGCGAAGTCGATCTCGGCGATGCGGTGCACACCTTCGGGCGCCGCCTTCCGGATACGGTCTGCGAGGTGCGGGTCATCGGCAAGGAACACCTCGTGTGCCCGAGCCCACGCACGAAGTCCCGCTGCGCCGCAGTGCGGACGACGCCGAGCACCTGGGCTCCGTCGCGTACGGCCATTTGCGCGGCGATGGACCCGACTCCGCCGGCGGCGCCGTAGATCAGCGCGGTCAATCCGGTGATCGGGCCGTCGGCGAAGAGAGCCCGGTAACCGGTGATGCCGGCAATGCCCAGGCAGGCGGCCTGGTCGAGCAGGTGCGTGTCGGCGTTGTCCGGGAGCTGTACGGCGAGCCCTTCCGGGACGACGCAGTACGCCGCGGCGGTGCCGAACGGCCTGTAGGACTGGGCTCCGTAGCACCACACCTTCTGTCCCCTCCGCTGCTGGTCGACACCGGGGCCGACGGCGTCGATGACTCCGGCGCCGTCGCTGTGCGGGATCACGCGAGGAAACGGCATGGGCGCCCCGGGCGGGCCCCAGCGTTTTCCCACGTCACCCGGGTTGATGCCGGACGCCCCGACTCTGATCCGGATCTCGCCGGGGCCGGGTTGGGGATCGGGCAGGTCACCGACGACGAGGACGTCACGGGCGGGCCCTTTGCGGTCGTACCACGCTGCGCGCATCACGGCTCCTTTCGTTCGAGCGGGCGAGGAGGTCAGCGGGTACCGCGGCCGGGCCAGGCAGAAGAGAGGACGTGCGCCTCGGGCTCGGTGAGGACGACGAGCTTGCCGCTGACGGCGTTGGCTTCCACATCCCGATGGGCGTCGCGGATCTCGTCGAACCGGTAGATGTGGGACGGGCCGAGGCTGATGGCGCCGTCGGCGATACCGTCGAGATAGTGCTGCAGTACCTGGGCGGGCAGGTCGGCGGCACCACCGCCGTAGGCGGTCAGCCGGACGCCTCGCGGAATGTAGGCGATGGGGTAGAAGTCGGGGACCGTCCACTCGTCGGAGAGCATTCCGGCGAAGCAGACCGTTCCGTGGATCCGCGTCGAGACCAGCGTGTCGGGCAAAGTGGGGGTGCCGACCAGTTCCAGCGCGGCGTTGACCCCGCCGGGAACGATCTTGTGGACCTGGCGGGCCACCGAACCGTCGTCGAGGACCGGATGGTCGACGCCATGTGCGGCGAGGGTGTCGAGGCGGTCTGGCCGACGGGTCGTGGCCAGGACCCTGGCGCCCCGCTCTCGGGCGAGGGCCGCGGTGGCATAGCCGAGTGCGGAGGTACCGCCTCGGATCAGCAACGTCTGCCCGGGCTGCAGGTCCAGCCCGGTGGTGAGTGATCCGTGAGCGGTCTGCAGGGTCTCCGGGACGGCGCCGAGCACGGCCCACGGCAGGTCGGAGTGGAACGGGACCACGGAGCTTCGGGGCACCACGGTGTATTCGGCGTATCCGCCGTTGTAGGCGCGGCCCATTCCCCCATGAGAGCCGCGACCTGCTGGCCGGGCCGCAGATCGCTGCCCGGCGCGGCGTCCACGACGCCGACCGCCTCGAGCCCGGGCACGATGGGGAACCGCACGCCTTCCGCCACACCGATCCGCAGGTGGTGGTCGGAGCGGTTGAGTCCGAATGCCTTCACCGCGATGCGCACCCAGCCCGGAGGGGATCCGGGAGCGGCAGCTCGCAGATGTGCAGGTTCTCCACCGGACCGGGCTCGGTGAGCACGACGGCCCGCATCGTCCTGGACATGTTCGGCCCTTCCTCGGTGTCGGATCGCTCGATGCATATCGTTCTCATGCGAACAGTTGCGATGCAAACTATATTCCGCGAGGAGTGGCCCCCCTCGCCCACACCGTTGACATGCCCCTTTGGCCCGCTTATTTTTCAGACGGGACAGACTAGAAAATGAAGGCGTGCCGCAAACGGCAATGCTGACGCGGCGACGCCCCAAGGAGCGTCCAGCATGGAACGGTCAACGACGATCGAGCCGCTTGCACAAGCGATGAGCGGTGAACCCGATGTCCTTCGGTCCTACACGCTCTGTCGTGCGGCTCGGTTCGACGCCTTTCGGGAGAGCCTCAACGGCGTGTTCTATCCAGCCCGGGTGGAGCCGACGTGCCGCAACGACACCCTCGACGGCGCACTGCTCAGTGCGGTGAGCCTCAAACACCTGACCCTTGGATTCGTCCGCTTCGGGACAGAGACGCGCCTCGACCCTGGTGCGCTTGGGGCCTACCACGTGAACGTGGCCTTGTCGGGACGGTCGAATCGCACTGCGGCAAGCAAGCGGTCATCACCAGGCCGGGACAGGCGGCGGTTTTCACACCTCGCGAGCACACCCTCCTACCTCGCTGGACCGCGGACGCCGGGCAGCTCTGCATCAAGATCAACCGCCGATCCCTGGAAAGCGAGCTGGAGGCGATGATCGGGCGGCCGGTCGCCTCCTGGGTGAGGTTCTCCCTGGGATTGGACCTGTGCGCGTCGGCTGGACGCAGCTGGCTTGCGGCCGTGCAGCTGTTGCTCACGGGGCTCGACACCGAGCACAGCCTGGTACGCGACTCCGCCTCCTACCGGGAGCAACTCGAACTGCTGGTCATCGACTCGCTTCTGCGCGCGCAGTGGCATGACCACTCTGACGAGCTGCACGAGGAGCGTCCGCCAGTCAGGCCCCGCACGGTCAAGCGAGTCGTCGACGCGCTCGAGCGAGCACCGGAGGAACCGTGGTCGCTACCGCAGATGGCGCAGGTCGCCGCGGTGAGCACCCGGCGGCTCCAGCAGGGATTCCGCGAGCATCTGGGCATGTCGCCGAGCGTGTACCTCCGCACGCTCCGACTCGATCGGGTACACCGTGATCTCTTGGCGGGTGCGGACTCTGTGACCGACGTGGCGTACCGGTGGGGCTTTACCCACCTGGGGCGCTTCGCCGTGGCGTATCGCGAGCGCTTCGGCCAGGCGCCTTCGGAGACACTGCGGCATGGAACCGGGTAACACGCTGCGTGGTGCCCCTGGTACTCATCGCCGCGCTCTCGGCGCCGTGGCTCACGCATCCGCTCGGGAGGCCGGCCGCGCGCCCTTCACCGTTCCTGGCCTCAATCCGCCTGTCGGTCAACGGCACTCTACGACTGGTCCCTCATCGGGGACGCGGAAGGCGTCCGTCCGAGCGTGATGTCCGTCGGACGCCTTCCGGAGAGGCCGCAATGTGAACCGCACTCACATCGCGAGGACAAGTGTGACGGCCGTGGCGATGGACAGCACCGTGAGGATGATGGGCGCCATGGCGTTGCCCCGCGTCTTGGCGTCGGCGTAGTCACCGGCCTTGGCGTGGAAGCCCACGGCGCCGACCATCACGACGGTGAAGCCGAGGGCCGCGGCTATACCGAGAGGCTGCCAGAAAAGGCCGACGACGAGGCCGACGGCCGCGGCGATCTCAGCAAGGCCGATGAAGCGGACCAGTCCGGCGCTGAGCCCCAGATGCGATTGCAGCATGGCGGGCACGTCACCCTTGAGGAGTGCCTTGGGCGCACCGGCGCCGAGGGTGACGACGGCGAGGAGGACGCTGAGGATGGCGGCGGCGATGTACATGAGCGGAATCCTTTTCGGGGGTTCGACTCTCCTCCGGCAAGAGGCGAGTCAGATGTTGCGTTTTCGGGAAGCGGGGCGGACGCCAGGTCCTCGTCCTCGTAGGGAACGAGCGGGTGGTGCCCCGGACGATCGTCCGGGGCACCACCGTGAGGCGGGTCAGACGGTCGTGCTGACCTCGGCGTAGTCGAGGCGCGGGGACCGCGGGAAGTAGCCGTTGGCAGCGGGCTTGCCGATGTTGACGACCATCAGCGGGATGTGGTCCTCGTCGAGGAACTCCTTCTGGATGCCCGCGTGGTCGATGCCGTTCATCGGGCCGGCGGCGAGGCCGAGTGCGCGGATGCCGAGGATGAAGTACGCCGCCTGCATCGCCGCGTTGAGCACGGCCGACTGCTCACGCACCGAACGCTCGGAGAAGAACGCGTCCTTGGCGGCCGGGAAGGCCGGGAACAGGCGCGGCAGCTCCTCGTGGAACTCCGCGTCTGCAGACAGGATCACGGCCAGCGGAGCGACCACGGTCTTGTCCTGGTTGCCCTCGGCCATGTGCTGCACCAGGCGCTGACGTGCCTCGGGCGTGCGGACGACCGTGATGCGGAGCGGGGACTGGTTGAAGGCGGTCGGCGCGATCTTGATCAGGTCGTAGATCGCCTGGACCTGCTCGTCGGTCACCGGCTCGTCGGTGAAGGCGTGTGCCGTGTGAGCCTCACGGAACAGCAGGTCGAGGGCGGTGGAGTCAACGGCGAAGGTCATGAGTGTCCTTGATCATTTCGATGAATCGGTCAGGGAGTCGGCGCACGCCTGGGCGATGAGCGCCTGGCCTCGCTCTTCCACTCCGTTGTGGACGCGTCTCCTGCACGGCCAGGCATCTCGTTCGCGTGCGGACGATTGTAATAACAACTATCGCGCCGCGTACCATTCCCCTGTGGCAGAAAAAGATTTCCTCGACGCCGATCAGGAGCGCGCCTGGCGCGCTGTACTCAAGGGACACGCGCTGCTGGTCGGCCGCCTGGACTCGGATCTACGGGAACACGCCGACATGTCGCTCATCGACTACGACGTCCTCGTCCAGCTGTCCGAGGCGCCGGAGCGGCGGCTGCCGATGGCGGATCTGGCCCGAGCAGTGGTCTACAGCCGCAGCGGTCTGACCCGCCTGGTCGACTCCCTTGAACGCCGGAGCCTGGTGACGCGGGAACGCAGCCGCAGCGATCGACGCTCTTGGTACGCGGTCCTCACCGACGACGGGCTCACAGCGCTTGAGGCCGCTTGGCCGGTACACGTGGCCGGGGTGCGGGACTACTTCGCCGCACACACGGATCCCGAACAGGCCCGGACACTCGCCACGGTGTTCGGGGCCGTCATCGCCGAGCTGGCTCCTGACCACGAAGAACTTCGCCATTACCACCCCGACCAGCGAGCCACTCCATGAGCCGCCCCATGGGGGGGCGCTGACATACCTGCGGCCGCGGACCGGATGCTCAATGATCCGGTCCGCGGCCGCGGCGCGCTCCGAGGGCTCCAACGCTGTTCAGAGCACTGGTCTCCACCCGTGCCTCACTACACCCCTTGAAACGTGGGAAGAGGTTCAAGGCGGTTCCCCGGTCCACGGAGTAGCGTGCGTCGTCCGCCAGCTCGAGGTCGTCCAGGCGCGAGGTGAAGTAGCAGACGCCGACCTCGCTGACGTGCGGGTAGTCACTTCCGAAGACGACGTGGTCGGGGCGAGTGAAAGACAGGAGGGTGGGAAACGAGATGTCCGTCGAGGACTGGGCTGTGTCGAAGTAGAACTTCGCGAACTCGTCGAGCACCTCCGAAGAGGTCCACGCCGAACCGTCGAGGCCGAAGGTGAAGGCGATCCGGTGCGCCGCGTAGGGCAGGAACCCTCCGGCGTGAGCCAGGATGAAGCGGATGTCGGGGTGACGGCGGATGGTGCCGGTCCTCACCAGGTTCACGGCCGCCCGGGTCGTGTCCAGGAGGAAGTCCGCGATGTATGGGGGAACGCCTGGCACCGGGGCGACGGGAAGGCTCGACGGGTGCACGAAGACGACGGCCTTGCGCCGGTTCAGCTCCTCCATGAGCGGCTCGAACTGGGGTCGCCCAGGTAGGTGCCCCTCGCGTTGGCCAGCAGGATGACGCCGTCGGCGTCGAGAGTGTCGAAGGCGTACTCGGCTTCAGTCAGGGCGCCGTCCACATCGGGCAGCGTCAGAGTCGCGAAGAGGCCGAAGGCCTGGGGGTCGTCCCTGACGATCTCGGCGACGTGTTCGTTGACACGTCGGGCCATGACGCCCGCCTCCTTGTCGTCGCCGAGGTGCACGCCCGGGGTGGAGATGCTGAGGATCGAGGTGGCCACCCCGTGCCGCTCCATGATCTTTCTGGCGCTCTCGACAGACCAGTCAGGCAGGGCCAGTCCGCCGGCGGTGATGCCCCGGTCGACTAGCCAGTCCTTGTAGAAGTCCGGGCTGGCGTGGTGGTGCACGTCGATGCGGTGGGTGTTGGGGCTGTTCATTGGGGGATACCTCGCCAGGTTCGGTCGAGCAGATCGTGCAACGCCTCGGCGTTCACGTCGCGGGGGTTGTCGTAGGGCGCGGCGCAGGCCTGTTCGACGGCCGGGCCGATGCCCGATCGGGGCATGCCGAGTTCGCGGAGGCTGGTGGGCGCTCCCCCTTTCAGGGCGAGCTCGCGCAGTGCCTGGCCCGGGTCCTCCGCGCCGGTGGCCCGTTGAAGCACGGCAGCCATGGCGCCTGCCGCGGGGGCGTTGAACGCCAGGACGTACGGCAGGAGCACCGCGTGCGTGGCGGCGTGCGGCAGATCGAACGTACCGCCCAGCACGTGGCACAGCTTGTGATGCAGGGACATGGTGGTCGCCCCGAGTACTGATCCGCACAGCCACGCGCCGATCAGGGCGTCTGTCCTGGCTTCGGCGTGGCCGCTGCCGTCGCTGGTCGCCAGAGTCGTCACGGCGCGGTGCACCCGCCGTACGCCTTCCTCGGCCTGCAGGTCGGTCAGCGGCGTGGAGTCCGGCGCGTACAACGCCTCCATCGCGTGGGCGATGGCGTTGTAGCCGCTGGTGAGCGTGAGCGTGAGGGGCATGTCGGCGGTGAGCTCGACGTCGTACAGAACGGTGCTCGGTCGCACCCTCTCGTCGCGTCCTGTGCGTTTGACGCCCTCGCGCGTGATGCCCCAGATGGCGGTCATTTCCGAGCCGGCGTAGGTCGTGGGGACCGCGGCGATCGGTACGTGCCGCTCCAGCGCGATGGCCTTCGCAAGACCGATGGGCGATCCTCCGCCGATCGCGAGGACCGAATCCGCACCGCTCTCGTCGAAGCGTTCCAAAGCCGCCGCCACGGACGCGGCCGGTACATGCATCTCAGCGCCCGACTGCCTGCCCACGCACCGAGTGTTGAGGGCCTGCGAAGCGTCTTCGGCCACACCTTCCAGCCGGGGAGACGCGATGACGTACACCCTGCGGTACCGGTGCTCGTCCAGCAACTCGGCGACGCGCGCGGTCAGGTCGTGCCCGAAGTGCACCGTGCGAGACGGGCTGCGGTGGACGAATTCAGCCCGCACGTTCGCTCTCCTCGGCATGCCGGGACACTTCGGGGATCGCCGGGGCGAGGACGAGATCGATCGTGCCGTGGTGGAACGGCACGACGAGGCCGTGCCGCGTGGCCAGTACGGAGTCGTGGCTCTCGACGAGTTCGGTGACGAGGGAGTCCTTGACCGCGAACACCGCGTCGGAGTCCAGGTAGGGGCTGCCCTGGATGAAGATGTGCGTGGTCAGGTCGCGGTGTCCGGGGCGGCGGCGATGAAGTGGATGTGCGCCGGGCGGTAGGGGTGGCGGTCGGCGGTCTTGAGCAGCTCGCCGACCGGGCCGTCGGTGGGTATGGGGTAGTGGCTGGGCACGATGGTGCGGAAGGCGAATCGGCCGTCCGCGTCCGTCCGGAACAGGCCGCGGCCGTGGCCTGCCGGGATTCGCTCGGGTGCCTGGACGTCGTAGAGCCCGTTCTCGTCACACTGCCAGACGTCGACGGAGGCGTGGGCGAGCGGCTGGCCGGCGGCCGAGGTCACCGTGCCGGTGATGAGGCACGGGGTGCCCGTTCCCACCATGTCGATGCTGTCCCCGAGCGCGCGCGGCGGCGACTTCGTCATGTGGAAGGGGCCGAGCACGGTCGAGTCGGTGACCGCCTCGATGTCGGAGTCGTTGATGGCCTCGGTCAGCATCGACAGCCCGAGCACGTCCGAGAGCAGCACGAACTCCTGGCGGGTGTCGCTGCACCGCTGACCGGTGCGGGTCAGGAAGTCGACGGCGTACGACCACTCGCTCAAGGTGGGGCGTACTTCGCGCAGGAAGGCGTGGGCGTGCCGTACGAGCGCCTGGAGCACCTGACGGGCTCGCGGATCGGGGGTGTGCTCGAAGGAGGCGAGGACCTCGTCGAGCAGGCGGTCGTAGGTCGCGGCGGAGACTTCCGAGGTGGCGGGTGTGGTGGTCCGGGCGGTCACGTCTCAGACCTCCTCACCGTTGAAGTGGATCACTTCCGGGGCCTTGGTCCAGAAGGACGCGATGGCGTCCGCGAGCCTGGCTGCCTGCGGTGTCGTAGGAAAGACCTCAAGGTGGTCGGTGATGCTGTCCCAGCCGACCTTGAGGAGGTAGACACCCGGCTGGTCGACACTGCGCAGGAAGGACACCTCACGGCATCCCGGTGCGCTCAGGAGCGCCTCGCGGCCCGCCGGGACGGCCTGCTCGAACTTCTCGGCGTCCGCGGGGTCGATGGTGAGCCGTGCGTGTTCGTAGATCATGCCTCTCCCGCCTGCCGGCTGCTCTCGGGACCGCACCCGAGCCGCAGGAAGTCGCCGCGGTAGAAGACCAGGGGCAAGCCGGCGTTCTGGAGCTGCATGGATTCGACCCGTCCCACCACTTGGATGTGGTCGCCGATGATGTCGACCTTGTAGCGGCTGCAGTCGAGGGCGGCTATGGCCTCGCTGAGGACGGGGTTGCCGGAGGGGGACGGCTGCCAGTCGACGCCCTCGAAGCGGTCCGCGCCGCGGCGGGAGAAGGACCGGCACAGGTGGGCGTGATCCATGCCGAGGACGTTTACGGTGAAGGTGCTCGACTCGTTCAGCCGGGGCCAGGTGGTCGATGACCGGTCGATGAAGAAGTTCACCAGGGGCGGATCGAGCGAGACGGAGCTGAAGGAGCCCACGGTGACGCCGATGGGCAGCCCCCGGCTCAGCGCGGTGACGATGGTGACGCTGGTGGGGACATGGCCGAGGACGTGGCGCAGCTGCGCGGCGTCGCCGGGGCTCGGCAGCGTGTCCGCAGTCGTCGTGCCCGAGTTCGTGCTGTTCGCGTTCATGGTCACAGGTCCATCGTGAGTGCGTCGTCGCCGAGCAGGAGCTTGCCGTAGGCCTCCTTGCCGACTTCGGGACTGACGTAGGCGTGGCGTCCGGCGATCTCGGCGTCCTGCCAGATGCGGCTGAGCACGTTGGCGTCGGCGAAGGAGCTGGCACCGTTGGCGGTCATCAGCAGGTCGATGCCGTCCTTGACGAGTTCGGCGATGATGCCGGTGTCGTTGCGGACCCGGCCGCGTACCTCCATGCTCGGCAGGGTGTGTGCGGCGGCGCCGGCGTCGATGTCCAGGCATGCCTGGCGCATCAGCAGCTCGGCCTGGTGGAACTTGGTGGCCGCGGTGGCGACACCGAGCTGGTGGGTCGGTGAGGTGCGGGCGGCGCGGTAGGCGGTGTAGGCGACCGGCTTCTCGGGGAGTTTGGCGCGGGTTCGTTCCAGGGCGTGGCGGGCGAGGCCGAGCTGCGGGGCGACCAGGATGAGGGCGGCGACGGCGATGAACGCCATGTGGGAGTTCTGGTCGTCCGTGTGGGGGTGAGGTAGCGGGCCTCGCGCATGTCGGGGAAGCGCTGGATGCGGTGGTCGGGGACGAAATGGTCCTCCACCACGATGGTGTCGCTGCCGGATCCCTTCATCCCGGCCACGAACCAGGTCGGCTCGATCGTCCACGCCTCGGCCGGGATCAACGCGAGCGCCCGCGGGTCCTCACTCTCCGGCACGTCGAGGGCGATGCCGAGGGTGCCCCAGTCGGCGGCGAAGGATCCGGAGGCGAAGGGCCAGCGGCCGCTCACCAGGTAGCCGCCGTCGACGCGCTCGGCCTTGGTGCCGGGGTGAAGATGCCGCAGACCTTCGCATCGGGATTGGCCCCGAACACGTCGTCCTGCGCGGCCTGCGAGAAGGTCGTGGCGAACCACGTGCACACGTTCAGCAGGGCCACGGCCCAGGCGGTGGAGCCGTCGCCGCGGGCCACCTCGGCGATCGTCTGGACGGCCGTGTTCATGTTCGCCTGGTGGCCGCCGTAGCGCTTGGGCACGAACAGCTTGAAGAGGCCGGCGCCCTCCAGGGCTTTGACCACGTCCGGCACGACGCGGCGTGCCTGCGAGGTCTGCTCGGCCCGTTCCCTGATGAGCGGCACCAGCTCGGACGCCCGTCGCACCAGAACCGTGTCGATCTCGACAGCGGGGTTGTGCTGGGCGACTGCGGATCCCACGCTGGGGTGATTCAAGACATCGGTCACAGCGGCTCCTTGTTCGATACGGTTCAAGGTGGCTCGAACGTTAGGAGTCGGCTACCGGTGCCGGGAGCCGATTCACGCAGTGGCCAGTACGTTTGGCGCAGTCAACACGCATGATCTTCGTACCCGTGGTGAAGCTGGTGGTGCGGCAAGCCATGCCAGGCCCGGGCGAGGAGGAGAGGAGTCCGCGATGGACTGGGATTCCGAATTCACTTTCCAGACGCCGCTGGGCTCGGTCCACCGACCGGTGTCCGCTCTCGCCGACGGCGCTCTCGGTCACATGCCGAACGAGATCACCGACACGGATTTCGGGCACTTCCGTGACGTCCTCAACAGCCACTACTATCCCGCCCGCGTCGAGCCTCTCGACCGTGCCCCTCACCCGCGGGCTCCCCGGCTGGCCGCGGTACACCTCTCGTACGTCACCATCGGGTACGTGCGTTTCGGCGCGGCGGCCAGCGTCGATCCCGGCGACCTGACCGGCTATCACATCAACGTCCCGCTGCAAGGTCGCGTCGCCTCGCGGTGCGGGACGCAGAGCACGACCGCCAGCCCGTCGACGGCCGCCGTCTTTTCGCCCCACCGGCACACCTACCTGCCGCGCTGGGAGGCGGACGCCGCCCAGTTGTGCATCAAGTTTGACCGCCTGCAGGTGGAGAAGGAACTCGCGAGTCTGCTCGGTCACCCGGTGACACGGCCCATCGAATTCCGTCTGGCCTTTCCCTTGGAACACGACGAAGGCAAGCGATGGCTCGCGCTTCTGTCCGGCCTGCTCTCCTTCCTGGACGGCCACGCCCGCACACCGGCGGCGGTCAGGCACATCGAGACCCTTGAACGCAGCCTCATTTCGGGGCTTCTGCTGTCACAGACGCACTCCTACAGCGAAGCGCTCCGGACTGAGCCCACGCAGGGGCCTTTTCCGCGAGCGCTGAACGACGTCATCGACATCATCGAGACCTCACCGGAGAGGGAGTACATGCTCTCCGACCTCGCCGACCAGGCGGACCTCAGCGTCCGCGGGCTCCAGTACGCCTTCCAGAAGCACCTTGGGATGAGCCCGATGCAGTACCTGCGCGGTGTGCGCCTGGACCGCGCACACGCGGATCTGCGGGCCGGAGTCGGCACCGTGTCCGACATCGCCTATCAGTGGGGTTTCACGAATCTCGGCAGGTTCGCCCGCGCCTACCGCGACCGGTTCGGTGAGCTGCCCTCCGAAACGCTGGGCCCCGGCTTCACCCCGCCGGCGCGCCGGGCCGGCCCCCACTCCTGGTCCGCCTGAACCGCGTGCACGAGCAGCACGGATACCGGGGTACGGGCAACGACGTGCCGCGTGACGCTGTCGTGCAGCGCGGCACCGAGCCCGGCGTGGTGACTCGGGCCCAGGACGATCAGATCGCAGCCGCGCTGATGGGCATACTGGAGCACCGCCTCAGCCCGCAGTCTCTTCTGCCCTGCGAGTACCTGGCCGTCAGCGGCTACTCCGGCCGTTCGCAGTTGCTCCACCGCACTGTCGACGATGTCTCGTGCCTCGGTGTCGTCCTCCAGGTCGATCGTGCCCGCGACAGGCCCGTAGAGGAGGTCGGCGGGCTTGATGTGAAGTACGTGCACCGATGCCGAGGTGAGCTCGGCGAGAGAAGTGACGGCGTGGAGAACGACATCGGTGCTGGGTGATCCGTCGACGGCCACCAGAATGTTTTTGTACACAGTTGATCTCCGCTTGCTTCGCTTGGCTGCCGGACGTGCGTTTCGATTCCGCTTCCGCGCTGTCAGTTCGCCGTCCGGCGGTGGGCGACCGCGAAAGTGGCTCCGAGGAGCGCGGCGATCACAATCGTCGCGCCGAACACAGTGGTGGCCGTGGAGAGGCCGACGGCATCGCTCAGGTAACCGAGCGCGACCGACAGCAGGCCCGCCGGTAGATAGACACCGATGTTCAGGGCGGCGTTGGCCTCCGCGAGGCGGTCGTCGGAAATGCTGGAGGTGATCAGCGTGACGCCTCCCAGTTGGCCCAGGCCATGTCCGGTCCCGGCCAGAATGGCCGCGACGACGAGCAACATCGCCGAGGAGGCGTACACGGCTGCCACCAGGACGGCCATCGCCGCGACGACGGAGATCGCGCTCATGAGCAGGATCGCGCGTATGCGCAACCGCTGCACGGAGAACTGAACAGCGGTGGCCGCGGCGAAGGTCACGAACGTGGTGGCACCGGACACGATCCGGCTCGTCGTACCCAACACGTCGGCCAGCAGGGACGGGCCCAGGGACAGCACGTAGGAAGTGGAAGCCAGACCAGGCAGGAACACGGCGATACCCAGCAGGAGTTCACCGCGCTGCGGTCGCGGCACCGACGGGATGCGGATCCAGGCCCCTGTGCGTGAACCGGTCGGTCCGGGCAGCGGCATGCGCCACACGACGAGGACGGCGAGGACGAGCAGGGCGACCTCGATCAGGAAGACGGTGACCGTCGGTCCCGGCACGGACTCGGAGAGGATGCCTGCCAACAGCGGGCCCACTCCGGCGCCCACGACGATCGCCGCCGAGGCGAGCAAGGCAGCAAGCCGCCTGCGCTGCGATCCGGCGACGTCGGTCACGGCTGCCATGCCCGCGGAGATGACGGACCCGACCGCGACACCGGCGAGCAGCCGGGCCACGACGAGGACGAGCACGGAGGAGGCGGTCGCGAAGAGCACGCTCGCCACGATGGCGAGTCCCAGCGCGGGCAGCACGACCGGCTTGCGGCCGATGCGGTCCGAGGCCACGCCCGCCACCGCCAGCGCGGCGACCAGACCGACGATGTAGCAGGCGAAGATCACCGTCAGCATTCCGGCCGAGAAGCCGAGTTCGCGCCGCCACAGGACGTACAGCGGGGTGGCCGCGTTGGACAGCATGAACACCGCTGTCAGCGGCCAGGCGGCCAGCCATACCTCGCGTCGATGTGGGGCGTCAGCCGGGGGACGGAAACGGCTGACGCGACAGGTTGGGTGGACTGCAGGGTTTCCATAGGCACTCCTCTGAGAGATCGGTCACCCCAGGGGAAAGCTGGTCGATCGTCGTTGACCGTTCCATGCGACACGTTCCTCGGGTCGCGGTGGCTGCGAGTGAGCACTCGGAATCGGCATCTCATTTTCTAGTCACCACTGTCTAGAAAATACCAGACGGGCACGCCGGGCGTCGAACGGTGCTGATCGGACGGCTTAAGGTGGGGACGTGACGGAGGACAACAAGACCGGTAAGCCCGGGCGGGGCAGGCCCAAAAAAGAGGGGATCGACACCGCGATCCTGGACGCGGCGATCCGTGTCCTGGCGACTGAAGGACTCGAAGGTTTCTCGGTCGCCAAGGTGGCCGCCGAGGTGAGCACGGCCAAGGCAACCGTCTATTCACGGTTCCCGACGCGCATGGCTCTCATCGGAGCCGCCCTGACCCACCTGCGGATCGACAACGTTCCCGAGCCGACGGACGATGTGCGCTCGGACCTCGTCGAACTGCTTGAGCACATGACGGCCGACTACGAGCGGATCGGTGGACTCAGTCTCACAGGGTCATGTCTGGCAACCGAGAAGCGGACGCCCGAACTCCTTGAGACGATCAGGATGTCTACGTTCCTGCCCCGGCGTGAGTCCTTTCTCCGGGTGCTGCGAGCAGGGCAGGCCAGCGGGCAGGTCCGCGAGGACGCGGACCTCGAGCAAGCGGTGAGTGCCGCCGTGGGCGCGTATTACGCCGATCACCTCGCCGGGCGGCCCACGGGCGGCGGCTGGGCTGCTCGGGTCGCTGACTCGGTCCTCCGAGGAATCGCGGTCCCGGACTTTTCGCGCACGCGTCCTTCCGGGTCTGGGCGTATCACGCGCTGAGCGAATCCACCTCTGCGCGAATCGTCCCAGCGTCTGCGTGAGGCGTCTTAGGCGTCCGAATCCGCGCTCTTACCGTCAGCGGGCAGTGCAGAAGCCTCCCCGGCCTGCCTCCCCTGCGACGAGAGAGCGAGACCTCCATGTCCGTTTCGGAACCGGCTGACCTGTCCCTGGTCGCCGCGTCACCGGGTACCGGCACCGGCGCGTCGGTGTCGGCGGCGCGCAGGCGTCGGAATCTGGCCAGCGTCGCTCTCGGCAACGCTCTGGAGTGGTACGACTGGACCGCGTACGCGGTCTTCGCCAGCTTCTTCAGCGCCCAGATCTTCGCGCCGCACGATCCCAAAGCCGCCGTTCTCGCGACCTTCGCGGTGTTCGCGGTCGGTTTCGCGATCCGGCCCGTCGGCGGAGTCCTCTTCGGCTGGCTGGCCGACCGGAAAGGCCGCAAGACCTCCCTGCTGGTGGCGATAGCCTGCGCATCCGGCGGGATGATCCTCATCGCCGTCACACCTACGTACGACCAGGCCGGCCTTCTGGGCGCCGTCGTCATGCTGATCGCCAGGCTTCTGCAGGGCGCGGCACACACCGGCGAGGTCGCAGCCGCCTACACCTACATCGGTGAGGAGGCGCCGGCTCGACGCCGCGGGCTCTGGGCGAGTTCGATCTTCGCCTCCGGCACTGCCGCCGTGATGGTCGCGACCATCCTCGGAGCGATCCTCACCTCGGTGCTGTCGAAGGGCGCCATGGCCTCATGGGGCTGGCGGCTCCCCTTCGTCCTCGGCGCGGTGATCGCGCTGTACACGCTCTATCTGCGCCGCAAGCTCGACGAGACAGAGGCCTTCGTCGCGAGGAACCAGCGGGAGGGAACGGGTCCCGCGAGCAGGCGGACAAGTCTCGTCGTCGGCCTGTGGGCCAACCGGGCAGCCGCCGCCCGCGTCTTCTTCATGGGGGCCGCACTCGGGGTCTACTACTACACCTGGGCCATCGGCGCTCCGGCCTGGGCAGTGACCGCACTCGGCATTCCCGCGACCTCCGCGTTGTGGGCCAGCGTCGCGGCGCAGGCCGTGGGGCTCATGGCGCTGCCCCTGGCCGGTGCCCTGTCCGATCGCATAGGCCGACGACCGACGATGATCACCTTCGGTATCGCCGCGGCGGTCCTGGCCTGGCCGCTCGACCTGCTGGCGCGCGGCGGAACGGCATGGCAGTTCGGGCTGGCGATGGCGGCCGCGCTGGTGGCCTTCGCGTTTCTCGGCGCCGTCTATCCCGCCGTTCTCGCCGAGTTCTTCCCCACGGGCGTGCGTGCCTCCGGCATCGCGGTGCCGTACGCGCTGGCCGCGACTCTGTTCGCCGGAACGGCACCGTACCTGCGCCAGTGGCTCGGCCAGATCGACATGGACGGAGCGTTTGTGACCTACGTAGCGGCCACGTCATTGCTGACGGCCTGGGTCATGTTCCGCGCACCCGAGACACGTGGAATGGCTCTGACCGAGAAGCAGTAGCGCGCCGCCGTCGTCCGGTTGACCGGTGCGGTTCAGGGCCCCAGGGCCGGGGAACCGCACCGGTTGGCCTTCGGCTAGGACATGACGAGGACGGGCTTGATCACAGAGCCGTCCAGCGCCTGCGCGGCAGCGTCATTGATCTTCTCGAAGGGGAACTGCTGGATCAGCCGGTCGAAGGGCAGGCGGCCCTCCCGGTGCAGGTCGATCAGCCGGGGCAGGAAGAGCTGCGGGTCGCTGTCGCCCTGGTTGGTCCCCAGCAGCCGAATCCCCCGTCCGAGCAGATCCGGCACGTCGACGGGGATGGTCGAGCCCAGCGGCGGCGCGCCGACCACGACGCAGGTGCCGGCTGAGGCCAGCGAGGCGATCGCGCCTTCCAGCACGGCCAGTCGGCCGCTGGTCTCGACGGCGTAGTTCGCGCCGGTGCCTCCGGTCAGCTCTCGTACGGCCTCGGGTACGTCGGCCTCGGTCGCGTTGATGGTGTGGGTGGCGCCGAGTTCACGGGCCAGCTCCAAGCGCGCGGGGTTGACGTCGACGGCCACGACGCGCGACGCCGAGGTCAGGCGTGCGCCCATCAGCGCGGCCAGGCCCACACCGCCGGCGCCGAACACGACCAGCGTGCTGCCCGGCGTCGGCCGGGCGACGTTGACGACGGCTCCCACGCCGGTCTGCACACTGCAGCCGAGGGGTGCGAGGACCTCGAGGTCGATGTCGTCGGGCGCCTTGACCGCGGACCGGGCATGGACCAGGGCGTGGTGGGCGAAGGACGACTGGCCGAAGAAGTGGCCGTGCACCGGTCCAGAGGCCCGGCTGATCGGCGCGGATCCGTCGAGGCGTGAGCCGCCGAGCAGGTTCAGTGCGGTCCAGTGGTCGCAGTACACGGGCCGCCCCGCGCGGCAACCGGCGCAGGCACCACAGGAGTTAAAGCTGATGATCACCCGGTCGCCGGGCGTGAAGTCGCCGACCTGGGAGCCGACGGCCTCGACGACTCCGGCACCCTCGTGTCCCAGTACGGCGGGCAGGGGGAAGGGGGTGGCCCCTGTGCGTGCGCTCAGGTCCGTGTGGCACAGTCCGACGGCCACGATGCGCACGATCATCTCGTCGGGTCGGGGATCGTCGAGGGTTACCTCGGTGAGCTCGAAGGCGGCTCCCTTGGCATCGACAACGGCAGCGGTGGTCTTCATGGTTGTCCTTCTGGGTCGGTGCCGGGCGATCACAGCCACGGCGGCAGTTGCGGAAGCGGTGCGCCCGTGGTCGTCCTGAGGTGCGGTGAGGTTCCACGGCCGGTGAGCCAGCGGGCAAGATCGGCCGAAGGGCCCTCCACGATGACGTCGCCGCGTGGGAATGCGTCCGTCTCGCGGTCGGTGGCCCTCACGCCCACCGCGACCGACTGCCCTGTGCGACGGCGGGTGAGGGCGTCAGTGATGAGCGCGTCGGTGAAGGCGTCGGGAAATTCCGCGAAGTCGCCGCCGGAGGGCAGGTCGCAGGCGTGGATCCACAGCTCGCGGCTGCGCAGCCAGGGGATGGTGGTCGCCGGGACCGTGCGGCCCTGCGCGGTGACGACCTCTGCCTGCCACTGCACCCCTGTCAGCCGGTCGAGCGCGACGGACAGCCGCACCTGCTCGTCCTCGACGAAGTCGCGCAGCCGTGGCGCCGGCCAGACGCCTCCTGCCTCGATCTCCTCGGCCCGCGCGGACGGGTTCCGATACATGGCGGTCGGTTCCCCGGTCGCCGCCCAGTGCGCCAGGCGGCCCAGGGCCCGCGCGTTGTGGCCGACGTGGGACAGCAGATGCCTGCCGGTCCAACCTGGCAGGGCGCTCGGTCCTTCAAGCTGCTCGTCGCCGATCCGCTTGAGGGCGGACATGAAGTACTCGTGGCCCTCGGTCATCCAGGGGAGGTAGGAGGACGTCGGCGCGTTCGTCATGACGGCTCGCTCCGCCGTACGGGAGTGACCAGCTCGCCGATGCCGTCGATGCGGGTGACGACGGTCTCGCCGCCCTGGAGGTACCGCGGCGGCTTACGAGCGTGGCCGACTCCCCCGGTGGTACCGGTGGCGATCAGGTCCCCGGGGTTGAGGGTGAGGATCGTCGAGATGTAGCTGACCAGGTCGGCGGCGTCGAAGAGCAGGTCGCCGATGTTGGACTTCTGCACGACCTCGTCGTCGATGGTGCAGCTGATCTCGGCGTCCGGGGCCAGCTCGTCCGGAGTGACCAGGTAGGGGCCGAGGGGGTGGTGGCCTCCCATGTCTTGCCCTGCAGCCACTCCCGGGTGCGGAACTGCCAGTCGCGCAGCGTCACGTCGTTGAGGATGGTGTACCCGGCGATGGCCGCCTCCGCGGCGGCCCGGTCCGCACGCCGGACGCGCTGCCCGACGACCACGACCAGTTCTGCCTCCCAGTCGACCGCGTCGGACTCCTCAGGCAGCGTCAGCGGGTCGTTCGGCCCGATGAGCGCCTCGGGGTACTTGGCGAACAAGGTGGGGAATTCGGGCAAGTCGCGGCCCATCTCCGTGATGTGGGTACGGTAGTTGAGGCCCACGCAGACGATCTTTCCGGGCTGCGGGATCACGGGCGCGAGCTGGGACCGGTCCAGGGAGAGGCGAGGGCCCTGGGCGTCCGCGGCCCGAGACTGCCAGTCGGCGTGAGCGAGGAAGCCGCCGAGGTCTCCGGGGCCGAGGTCGACGTACCCGCCGTCCTCGACGCGGACCGTGCGGAGCCCGTTGTCGGTACGTACGGTGGCGAGCTTCATGCTTCGGCCCTTTCCTGGGGAGACTGGTGGGAGCGGTGGAGATGGAGTCGTTCGAAGATCGGTGCGTCGGTGAACCTGAACAGGTCCAGGCCGTGCTCCGTGGCGAAGGCCAGTGGCTGCCAGGACGGCACGACGAACAGGTCGCCGCGTTCGACGCTCCAGCGGGAGTCGCCGACGGTGACCTCGCCGGTGCCGTCGAACACCTGGAACACCGAGGAGCCGACCTCGCTGCGCGCCGCTGTCGCAGTGTCCGGCGCCAGGCGGTGGAACTCGGTGCGCAGTGTCGGCAGGATGTCGGCGCCCGTGGTCGGGTTGGTGTAGCGGACCGCGGCGTGGCCGGGCTCGACGGTCGCGGAGTATCCCTCCGCCTCCAGCGCCAGCTGCTCGGCCAGAGCCCGGTCGGTGTGCTCCCACCGGTAGGCGAGCAGGGGTGTTGCCGGAGTGGGCTGAAGGTGGGTCAGGGGCCGCAGGCCTGGGTGGGCCCACAGCCGCTCGGAGCGCGAACGCTGCGGTGCCTCGCGGGTGTCCACCTCGTCGGCGCCGAACTCGAAGAAGGTCGCGTCGGTGTAGTGCTGGAAGGGGATGTCGAGTCCGTCGATCCAGGCCATCGCCCGGTCACTGCGGTTGTGGTGACCGTGCCAGTGCCAGCCGGCCTGCGGCAGGAAGTCACCGCGCCGCATGGCGACCGGGTCGCCGTTCACGACGGTCCAGACGCCCTCGCCCTCGACCACGAAGCGGAAGGCGTTCTGCGTGTGCCGGTGGATCGGAGCGTACTCCTGCGGGTTGAGGTACTGGATCGCCGCCCACAGCGTCGGGGTCGCGAAGGGCTGTCCGCCGAGACCGGGGTTGGCCAGAGCGATGGCCCGGCGTTCGCCGCCGCGCCCGACCGGGACGAGCTGCCCCGCCTGCTCCGCCATAGGCAGCAGGTCCTTCCAGCGCCAGCGGTGCGGCCGCGCCTGCGACACCGGGTGGGCCGGCATGAGCTCACCGATCGCGGTCCACAGGGGGACCAGCAGTTGCTGCTCGAACCCCCGGTAGAGCGCCTCCAGTTGTGGCGTGCGTTCGGGTTGGCCCGTGGCGTCGGTGGCTCGGACGCGCACGGGTGAGGTCGTGGGTGTCATGGGTGTACTCCCGCATTCGGGTCGGCAACGCTGCCGCTACTCCGGATCACTCCACCAGTCTGGGTGAGTTCTTCTGGGTGGGATAGACTTTTCTGCTGTGGAGAATGAACCGCCGTATCGCATCGCTTCTGTCGACCATGCGCTGCACCTGGCGACGCTCCTTCAGCAGGAGGGACCGCTGCGGGTCAGCGACGCGGCCGAACGGCTGGGCGTGTCCCCGTCCACCGCGCACCGGCTGCTCGCGATGCTCGTGTACCGCGGCTTCGCCGAGCAGCGGCCAGACCGGCTCTACGAGGCCGGTGACGTGCTGCGCCCCGCCACCGTGTCCCGGGCGCCGGTGGCCCTCCTGCGTCAGGTGGCGCTTCCCCGTCTGCACGAGCTCGTCGACCGTGTCGGGGAATCCGTCAACCTCGTGGTTGTGGCGGGCACCGAGGCCCGGTTCGTCGCCACCGCGGAGAGCCCGCAGATCCTGCGCGTGGGCAGCAGGGCCGGGCGCACCCTGCCCGCGCACCTCACCTCCGGAGGGAGAGCCGTCCTCGCCGCCCTTCCGTCCGACCAGGTCACCGCGTTGTACAACGGATCCGAGGACGTGGACCTCACGCGGTTGCACCGCGACCTGGCGCTCGTACGCAAGCGTGGCTTCGCGATCAACGATCAGCGCACCGAGGCCGGTTTGACCGCCCTCGGGATCGTCGTCCGCGATCCCGAGGAGGCGCCCGTGGCAGCGGTGGCGATCGCCATGCCGACAGTGCGCTTCGACCGTGACCGCGTCCCGGCCTGGGTCGGTGCGCTGACGGCGACCGTGTCCGAGATCGAGCAGGAGTTGCACAGCCTCACCTGACCGTCCCCGGACTGTCATCGCTACTTCGCGTGGAACGCGAGGATCGATCCGGGATTGTCCAGCGTGGTGGCAGGTGCGCCGCTGCTGGGGTTGCGGACCAGGCCAGCGTTGTCGGTGGCGACGTAGACGGTCTTGCCGTCCGGGCTGAAGGCCGTGTCGCGGTAGCGGTTCTGCGAGGTCCACAGCCGCTCGCGCGAGACGACGTGCCGGCCGTCGGCGGACAGCTTCAGCCGGTAGACGCTGCCGTCCTTGAGCGTGGTGACGATCAGCGAGTTGCCCCAGCCGCGGATCCCGCCGGACCGCTGCGGATAGTAGCTGAGGCTGGAAGGCGCGATGGTGGGCCAGCAGACGAAGTACAGGCCGCCTTCGGCGCACTTGGGGTCCGCGAAGTTGTAGTCGTTGCCGACGCTCGTGCCGAGGGTGTCGATCGGCGGGACGAACGAGCCCTTCCAGTCCGTCTCCTTCTGCTGCGGGACGGAATCCGGGACTTCGAGGTCGCTGTAGGTCAGGTCCTTGCACGGGGTCGGCGTCGAGGCGGACCAGTTGTTGTACGTGTAGGCCTGGTCGTCGCGGTAGCCGGCGACGTACGGCCAGCCGTAGTTGTGGCCCGGGCGGACGATGTTGATCTCGTCGTCGGTCTTGGGACCCTGCTCGGCCTGGTAGAGGGTGCCGTTCGGCGCGAAGTCCAGACCCTGGGAGTTGCGGTGGCCGTAGGTGATGATGTGGCTTCGCACCCCGTTGATGACGGGGTTGTCGGCGGGTATGGACCCGTCGAGGTTGATCCGCAGGATCTTGCCCTGGTACGCGGCGAACCAGTCCTTGTGCTCGACCTCGCTCCGGGTGAGCAGGCGCTGCGCCCAGTTGGGGTTGCAGTAGTGCTCCAGCTGGTTGGCGCCCTGGTCGCCGACCGTGTAATAGAGCTTGCCGTCGGACCCCAGGCGCAGGCGGGCCGACTGGTGGTCGGTGCCGGAGGGCAACCCGGTGAGGATGTCCTTGGGGCTGACCAGGGTGTGGGTTGTGCGGTCGAGCGTGTAGCGGGCGATCTTCAGTCGCCGAGTCTCCCCGGTGACGGGCGCGGGCGTCGTCGTCTGGTAGGTGTACGAGAGATAGACGTACGTGCTGCCGCTGGTGCCCTGCCGCGGGGTCTGGAAGGCCAGGCCAAGCACGCCGTCCTGGCCGGCAGCGGTGTGGACGGCCGTCCCCGTGAGGTCGAGGGCGGTGGTCCTGGCGCCCGTGGTGGGGTCTACGCGGGTGACCTTCAGACCGCTCTTCTCGGTGGCCCAGAGGTGGTTGTCCGGACCCCAGACGATCTCGTACGGGTCGCCGAGACCGGTGGCCAGCACGCTCCGGGTGAATCCGGGTTCACCGGACGGGGAGGTCGTAGAGGCGTCTGCGACCGCGGGGGCGGTGCATGTCAGAGCAAGCGCGGATACGGCGGCCAGTGCGGCCGGGATTCGTTTCATGCCAGGGGCCTTTCAGGGGTGTGCAGACTTCCGGAGAGGTGAAGGGCTTGAGGCGGGCGCCGCAGGCGCGGGACGCAGCCAGCGGCGCAGGAGACGGCTGACGACGGGCATGGCCGCGTACGTCATGAGCACACTGAACAGCGCGGCGAACACGGCTGTACGGACCACGAGCGGCAGTCCGGCCAGATGGGGTCCGAGTACGCCGTTGCCCATGAGGGAGATCGGGTAGATGCCAAGGCCGGCACTCGCGGCCATCTTCCAGCGGGGTGGGGCCGCGCCGCCCTGGCCGAGGCCGGTGAACCACGTCTCCATGCCCCGCAGTTCGCGTCGGGCGACCTCTGTGTGGCGGTGTCCGGCGCTGTTGTCGAAAAAGGCGGCGCGGGCCGGCGAACGCAGCCACGCGTCGAGAGCCGCCTGGTCACGGAAGCGGTGCACGACGATCCAGGGCCTGTCGTCCGTCGCGGGACGGAACAGACCGCCGCCCAGATGGCCGGGAGAAGCGGCGGCTGCGTCCAGGATGCCCCGGGCCCACTTCTGGAAGGTCTCCTCGTGGCCGGGCTCAACGGTCCGTGCGGTGAGCAGGGTGACGTCGGCACCGTCCGTGCGGATGATCGACGGTTCACTCAGCTGCTTGTCGGTCACGGCGGTGCTCCTGCTCAGGTGGCAGGTGGGCCCCACCGCCAAGTCAGCGGGGCCCACGTGGAGGGAGGGGCGGTTCGGGTCAGTCGCGGCGGGCCGGCGCCGCGTGGACGAGGTGCTTGGTCTCCTGGAACTCCTCAAGACCGCGCATGCCGTTGAGTCGGCCCATGCCGGACTGCTTGAACCCGCCCTCCTCGAACTGGTCGTGGACCACAGCCCAGGTGTTGGTCCACACCGTGCCCGCCTTGATCTCACGCGCGACCCGCAGCGGCCGGTCCACGTCCCGCGTCCAGACCGACGCGGCCAGCCCGTACTCCGTGGCATTCGCCCTGCCGATCGCCTCCGTCTCCGAGTCGAAGACCTCGAACGTGGCGACAGGACCGAACACCTCCTGCTGCACGATGGGGGTGGACACGTCCTCGACCTCGACGAGCGAGGGGTGGATGAAGGCGCCCTTGCGGGGGCCCTGGAGCAGGACGTTCGCATAGGCGGCGGCATCCGTCACGAAGTTCTCGACGCGCTCGGCGTTGCGCTCGTCGATCATCGCGCCCATCTCGCTGGCGGGGTCGTCGCCCGGGCCGACCTTCACCGCCTCCAGCGACGCGATCATCCGTCGGCGCAGTTCGTCCGCGATCCCGCTCTGCGCCAGGATCCGGCTGCCCGTCATGCAGAACTGGCCGGTGAAGGTGGTGATCGCCTTGGTGAGCACGGGCACGGTGACGTCGAGATCGGCGTCGTCGAAGACGATCATCGGGCTCTTGCCGCCGAGTTCCAAGGAGAGCGGCTTGAGGGTGGCCGATGCCTGCTCCATGATCTTCCGGCCGACCACCGTGGAACCGGTGTAGCTGACGACATCCACCTTCGGGGACGAGACCAACAGCGGGGCACCCTCGTTGCCGGACTCGGTGAAGATGTTCAACACGCCCGCAGGCAGACTCTTCGTGGCCGCCACGAGCTCACTGAGCAGCCCGTTGACCAGACCCGTCTGAGCGGGCAGCTTCATCACGACGGTGCAGCCCGCGGCCAGGGCCGGGGCGAAGGACCGCACGGCCAGTACGACCGGAGAGTTCCACGGCGCGATGACCGCGGCCACACCGGCCGCCTCCCGCAGTGTCATCGAGTACAGGCCCGGCTTCACCTCGGCCGCGCCACCGTGATCGGACAGCGCCAGGGCCCCGTAGTAACGCAGTTTCGGAATGGTCAGGTCGATCTCGAAGGCCGCCTCCCCGAGGATCTTGCCGTTCTCCCGCGCCAGCAGGGTGATGAACTCCTCCCGTCGCTCCTCCAGCAGGCCTGCCATCTCGAACAGTGCCTTCGCGCGCAGGTGCCTGTCACGTGACCAGCCAGTGGTGTCGAAGGCCAGACGTGCGGCCGCGATGCCGGCCCGCGCCTCCTGCGCGCCACCGTCGGCGAAGGTACCCAGCACCTCACCGGTTGCGGGGTTGACAGATTCGGTGCGCTGAGCGGAATCGGTCCACTGACCAGCGATGTAGTGACGGGCGTGCGGGAGGCCGGTGTTGTCGGTCATCGAGAGTACTTCCTTGTGCTCGTACGGATGCCGGGACGCCGGTCATCCGGTTCCAAGGAACCGAGAGCGAGGGAGGCACCCTTGTTCTCGGTCGGGGCATCGACGGGGCAGTCACACAACCCCATCGCGGAGGCGGGGATCATCCCTCGTACTTCCACTGGTCGGGGACGTCCGCGGTGCGGCTGTGCATCTCCGTGAGCAGGGTTCGCAGGCCGGCTCCGAAGAGCGCCGCGTCCCGGTTGAACTCCATGTGGATGCCCGGGAATTCGGCCCAGGAGGCGCCGATCTTCTTTGCGATCTCGATCGACGGACGGGCGTAGTTCAGACCGCGATCCTCGGCGCCGGCCGCGAGGACGATAGGAAACTCCGCCTTCGACAGCGCGTCGTAGTCGGGCACGAAGCCGGTGAAGCCGGGCCACTCCGTGATGAAGAGGTGTTTCAGGTTGCCGAGGAAGCGCTTCTGCACTTCCTCGTCCCAGGCGTAGGTGCCCTCGCCCCTCACGAACTCCGCGAACGCGGCGCCGGCGGCCTGCGGGCCTTCCTTGTCCACCAGCTCGCCCATCTTCTCGAAGAAGTCACGCTCGGGGTCGCCCTCGGGGAGGGCCTTCACGGCCGGCGGCTCGTGCGCGATCAGCCCGCGGACGACCTCCGGGTGCTGCGCGGCCAGCGTCAGGCCGATGATCGCGCCACCGCTGTTGCCGAACACCAGGGCCTTGCCCCCGGCGAACTCGTCGATCAGCGCCTTGGCGTCCGACGCCTGCTGGGTAAGGGTCATCGTCGCGCCGCCCCGGCCGGTGCTGCGGGAGTTGCCGCGGCGGTCGTAGTTGATGACGGTGAAGGCGTTGGCGAGGTTCTCGGCGAGTCCGGCAATCAGCCCGCCATCGCCGCCGGCTCCGACGATGAGGAGCAACGCGGGGCCGGTGCCGCGGACTTCGTAGTACAGCTCGGCCCCGTCGACGGGGAGCATTCCACTGCGCATGAGTATGGATCCTTTTGTGTGGTCACTTACCAACATCGCTGCTGGAGAGAGGGGATGAGGGGGTACGAGGTCAGGCTTCGCTGGTCCACTGCTCGGGGACACTCGAGATACGGCTCTGCATGGTGGTCGCCAGCGCCCGCAGGGCCGCCCCGAAGATTGCCGGGCGCGGGATGAACTCCAGGTGGATGCCGGGGAATTCGGCCCAGGCCGCCCCGATACGCTGGGCGATGAGAAGCGAGGGGCGTGCGTAGTAGGTACCCCGGTCCGCGGAGCCCGCGCCGAGCACGATGGGGAACTCCGCCTTGGACAGCGCCTCGTAGTCGGGGACGAAGCCGCTCCACATGGGCCATTCCGTGCCGAAGAGCTGCTCCGCGCTGCCTGCGGCGCGCCACGCCATGCTCTCGGGCCAGGCGTACGTGCCCTCGCCACGCACCGACGCTCCGAACGCCGCACCTGTGGCTGCGGGCCCCTTCGCCGCGTACAGCTCGCCCATCTTGTTGAACCACTCGCGCTCGGGGTCGCCCTCGGGGAGGGCGAGCACGGCGGGCGGCTCGTGGGCGATCAGTCCGCGTACGGCTTCCGGATGCTGGGCAGCCAAGGTGAGGCCGACGATGGCGCCGCCGCTGTTGCCGAACACCAGGGCCTTGCCGCCGGCCAGTTCGTTGATCAGCGCCTTCGCGTCCGACGCCTGCTGCGCCAAGGTCGTCGCCACACCTCGGCCAGTGCTGCGAGCGTTTCCGCGTCGGTCATAGGTGATCACCGTGAAGGCGTCGGAGAGTACGTCGGCGAGGCCGTCGTACATCCCGCCGTCTCCGCCGGCGCCGACGATCATGAGCAACGCCGGGCCGCTGCCGCGCACCTCGTAGTACAGCTTGGCTCCGTCAACGGGCAGCCTTCCGTTACGCATCGGTCTCTCGATCTTTCTGGGTCAGCATGGGGTCGAATGGGCGGCGCGGGGTCAGCCCTCGGTCGTCCACCGCTCGGGGACGTCCGCGATGCGGCTCTGCATCTCGGTCGCCAGGGCCCGCAGGGCCGCCCCGAATCCCGCCGGGCGGTGCAGGAACTCCATGTGGATGCCTGGGAACTCGGCCCAGGGGGCACCGACCCGCTTGGCGATCTCGAGGGACGGCCGCGCGTAGTACGCACCCCGGTCCGTGGAGCCGGCGCCGAGCAGGATCGGGAACTTCGCGGCCTTGAGCGCGTCAAAGTCCGGCACGAACCTGCCAAAGTCGGCGAACTCCTTGGAGAACAGGAACTCCACGTTGCCGAAGAACCGCTGCTGCACGTCCTCGGGCCACGGAGCGTCGCTCTCGCCGCGCATCGTCTGGACGAACTCGCCGGCGGCGACCTGTGCACCGGCCTCCTCGGACCGGGCGATGACCTTCTCGAAGAAGTTGAACCACTCGTCGGTCTCGGGCAGGACCTTCACGGCGGGCGGTTCATGCGCGATGAGACCGCGGATGACTTCGGGGTACTGGGCGGCCAGCGTCAGCGCGATGATCGCGCCGCCGCTGTTGCCGAAGACGAGGGACTTGCCGTCGGCCAGCTCGTTGATCAGTGCCTTCGCATCCGACGCCTGCTGGGTGAGAGTCATCATCTCCTCGGTACGACCGGTGCTGCGGGAGTTGCCCCTCCGGTCGTAGGTGATGACCGTGAAGGCGTCGGAGAGGTCTTCGGCAAGGCCCTGGTAGAAGCCGCCGTCTCCGCCGGCTCCCGGGATCAGCAGGAGTTCCGGTCCGCTGCCGCGGACTTCGTAGTACAGCTCGGCTCCGTCGACGGCGAGCATGCCACTGCGCATGACTCTGGTCCTTTCGTGGTGTGCGTTCGCTGTGCGCCGAGCGCCGGGTCGAAGGGCCCGTCACGGGAAACGGCCGGGGCACAGCCGACTGGGTGGGGGTTGCCGAACGCCGCGGGTGCGGACGGGTCAGATCTGGCGTGCGATGTGTTCCGCGGCGGCGATGACCGTGAGGTTGGTGGCCGCGGAGGGCACGTCGGGGAAGATCGAGGCGTCCACGACCCGCAGTCCTTGAAGGCCGCGCACCGCGCCGAGCCGATCGGTCACGGCGGAGGGGTCGTCGTCGGCACCCATGGGAGCCGTCGAAGTGGGGTGGTGATAGGTGTCGAGGGTGGCGAGCATCGTCTGCTCGATCGCTGCGTCGCTGGTCGCGTCCGCGCCCGGGTTGAGCTCCTGGGTGATCAGACCGGACAACGGTGCGGTGGCACCGAGGCGGCGGGCCAGCTTGACACCCTCCAGGAGGCGTCGGCGGTCGGCGGGGTCACTCAGGAAGTTCAGGTCGATGCGGGGAGCGACGGCCGGATCCCGGCTGACCAAGGTCAGCGTGCCTTGGGATGCAGGGCGCACCAGGGCGACGGCCAGAACGAAGCCGAGGCCAGTCGGGCTGGCCGAGTGGTCGAAGAGGTGGGTGGCGGTGATGTGCAGGTCGAGTTCGCCGTCCTCGGCCTCGCTGCTCGCCGTCCACACCTTGGCGCCGATGACCGGCAGTCCTTCGCCAGTCTTCTTCGGGTCGGCGGCGTAGGCGTTGTAGTAAAAGGGGTGGTCCTGCAGCCGTAGCCCCACCGGCAGGTCGGCGACAACCGGAATCCCCAGATCGGCGAGATCGTCGGCCAGCCCGACACCCGAGCGGAGCAGAATCGTCGCGCTGCCGTACGCGCCGGCGGAAAGAATCACCTCCCCCGCAGGGATCTCGGTGCCGTCGGCCAGTGCCACGCCCACCGCCCGGTGGTCGTCAAACAGGACCCGGTCGACCAGGGCCTCGGCGCGGATGTCCAGGTTGGCGCGCGATCGCACGGCTTCGGTCAGGTAGGCCATCCCGGTGTTGACCCGTACGCCATCGCGCACGTTCATCGGATACGGGCCCACTCCCTCGGGGTCGGTGCCGTTGAAGTCGTCGACCGCCTTGATGCCGTGGGCGAGCGCCGCGTCGACGAAGGCTCGCTGCATCACGCTGAGGTCGTCCCGCCCGAGCTGCTTGATCGGCAGTGGGCCCGTGCGTCCATGCAGGGCGTCGTCACCCGCCGTGGTCGACTCCACGGCCTTGAAGGCCGGCAGAAGGTCGTCGTACGCCCATCCCTTAAGTCCCCGTTGGGTCCAGCGGGCGAAGTCCGACGGCAGAGCCCGCACGGCGACCGAGCCGTTGACCGCCGAGCTGCCGCCGAGGACCTTGCCGCGGAAGGCCGCGATCTCATGTCCCACATAGCCCGGCTCGGTCAGGTAGCCCCAGTCGTGGCCGGTCCAGCCGCCCAGTACGCTGCTGGAGGCAACCTCCGCAGGGTAGCCGTCGGGCTCGTAGGCAGGCCCCGCCTCCAGCAGCAGGACACGGCGCGACGGGACCTCGCTGAGGCGGGCGGCCAGGACGGCACCCGCTGACCCCCCACCCACGATGAGCGTGTCGAATCGGTTTTCGCTGGTCATGGCGGACGGCCTCCGTATGCGCGTGCTGTCATCCTTCGGTCCGGCCCAGAGGTCGAACGACAGTGACGCTACGAAATTCCGCGGCCTTGGAAATCGGTCACCGTATCGGTCGGTGCCCGATTGGCTCATCCCCGCCCCAAGCAGGACGCCGCATGCCTGTCAGCGTGCCCAGACTCCCGGGTTTTGAGGCGTCCCAAGCTCGGAATTCCGGCGTCGTCCGAGCAGATCAGGCAGGTCAAAGCACCACCGCGCTCCTCACCTGCCCGCGAACCCGCAGATCAGCCCGTCAGGCGCAGCCCGTCCTCAAAGTCGACGCGCGCGAGGTCCGCACGCGAGACGATGCCGAGCTTGGGGAACACGTTGGACAGGTGGTGGCCCACCGTACGGGGACTGATCAGCAGCTGCGCGCCGATTTCCCGGTTGGTGAGTCCTTCGGCTGCCAGGCGGGCGACGCGCAGTTCCTGGGGAGTGAGAATCGTGACCGTGTCCCGATCCGCCGTCTCGGTGGTGCGGAGCTGCTGCCCGGTCAGCTCCTGTTCGGCCTGGACACGCGCGAGCAAGGGGGCTGCGCCCAGCCTGCGGAAGGTCTCCGCGGCTTCGGCAAGCTGTATCCGGGCGTCTACACGACGGCGGGCCCTGCGCAGCCACTCCCCGTAGAGCAGACGCGTACGGGCGTGTGCGAAGGGCCGGGACGCAGCTCCCGGTACTTCCAGCGCCAGCCGGAACTGCTTCTCCGCCTCCGCTCCCGACGCCAGAAGCGCCTGGACGACATGCATCGCGGAGACGGCCCACGCCGCATTGGTCCGCTCGGCCCAGCGTCGAAGCAACCGCGCCTGCTCCTCGGCCTTGGCGGGCTGCCCCGCTTGGACTGCGGCCTCGGCGGTGTCCAACGCGGCGAGAACCGCGAAGGTGGGGTGCGCCGAGTGGTGGCCCCTCTCGGCGAGGCGGACCAGCCGGTCCAGTGCCTCCTCGGCCCGGCCGGTGAAAAGCGCCGACATTCCGAGGTTCCACTCGGCGGCCGCGCTCAGCGCGCGCCCTCCCTGTGGCACCGACTGTGCGAAGGTCTCAGCGGCGTACCGGGCTACTGCATGCTGGTCACCCCTGGCCGCCGCCAGCCAGCCGAGGCAGTTGCGGCATTGGGACGCCAGATGGTCGGCGACGATTTCCTCGGCCAGCTGGAGCCCTTCGAGTGCGTTCGCGGTCGCGGAGGTCCAGAGTCCCTGCGCGATGTCGAGCGTCACTGTCTGGGCCAGCGCAAGGGTCAGGGCAGTGACCTGGTCGGTGTGCCGCAGGTTGTCGATCTTGCGGTGGAGCGCTTCGTCCAGGACGCACTCGATGCCCCAGGCCACTCCGAGCGGCGCAGGCGGCATCAGGCGCCAGGAACTGGTGCTGAGCCAGTCGACGATTTGCCCACTGGGGACGTCTGCCCGGTCATGTGTATCAGGGCAGCTCTCACAATCTCCCGCCCACCATTGCCGCAGAAGCGGTAGCAGTTCGACGTTGGGGAACTCGGGTTGCGGGAGTTTCTGCAGGTGTGCGAGCGCCTCCCTCTGCAGTCCGCTCTGACCGGCCGCCCAAGCTGCCCGTACGGCCATGCTTCCGAGCTTGAACGCCTGCCCCGGATCGACCATCAGGTCCATGTCTCGCGTCAGGTACCGGTAGGCGCTTTCCAGGTCACCATGCGCAAACTCGAGCAGTCCGCGCAGCCCGTCGCTGAGTGCCGCGACCGTGATCTCGCTGGACATGCGCTCTGCCCGTTCCAACATTGCCCTCGCCACGTCGACCTGCCCGGCCTCCCAGGCTGCTCTCGCACCATGGGCCAGGTGTCTGGCTGCATCCTCCGTGGACGGGGACAGCTTCGCAGCGCGCCGCAGGGCCCGCGCCGCCGTGGCGCAGCCGCCGCGCGCCCAGGAACGGTGAGCCGAGTCCTCCAGCAGTCGAGCCACCTCTTCGTCGGGGCCCCCAGCAGCCTCCACGGCCGCCGCGAGGTGCCAGGGGCGCAGCTCGTCGGCCTTCTCACCGGTGAGCACGGCGGCGAGGGCGCGATGAACAGCCTGCCTTTCCGCCAGCGGCGCCTGCTCATAGACCACTGCTCTTATCAACGGGTGCCGGAAGCCAATCCGTTCCCCCGGGCGCATGGTGAGCAGGCCGGAGCGAAGTGCCTCGTCCCAGGCTGCGGTGCCGAGGCCGAGTACACCGCCGGCCTGACGCACGGTGTTGCGGTCGCCGCGGTCCTCGGCGGCGGTGAGCAGGAGCGCGGTCCGGGCGGCGGTGGAGAGTCCTTCGATCTGAATGTCGAAGGCACGGCGCAGGCGCGGCCCGACCGCGATCTGTTCGCCAACGATGGGATGCGTCGAGATGTCGCCGGCCACCACGGATGAGGGCAGTTCCTGGAGCGCGAGCGGATTGCCGGCTGCCGCGCAAACAATCTGCCGGATCGCCGCCTCGTCGGCGTCAGGGGCCGCAGCTCTGACCAGGAGCCGGGCGTCTTCGTCGTCCAGACCCAGGATCCTCATCCCTGGCAGCCCCTCCCAAGGACCACCGACGGGATCCTCGTGCCCCGTGAGGAGAACAACCACGGGTTCGTTGCGCAGCCGACGAGCGACGAAAGCCAGACACTGCATGGAGGGCTCGTCCAGCCACTGGGCGTCATCAGCCATGATCAGCACGGGCCGCTTCTCGGCAAGCTCCCCTACGAGTGTCAGTACGGCCACGCCGATGAGGAACCTGTCCGCCGTGTCTCCGCTGTTTCCGAGGGCTCCGTTCAACGCCTTGGCCTGGGGCTCCGGGAGTGTGCTGATCCGCTCCATCACCGGCCAGAGCAACTCGTGGAGTGCGGCGAAGGCCAGTCCCGACTCAAGGCGAGTGCCGCGGCACCTCAATACGGTGAAGTCCTCGGCAGCGGCATCGGCGACGTATCCGAACAGCGTGGTCTTGCCGATCCCTGGATCACCCCACAGCACCCAGGCCGCCCCCTGTCCTTGACGAGCTGCGTCAAGGATCCGATCGAGGGCTGCCCGTTCTTGGCGCCGTCCGTACAGGTCCATTTGCTTGAAAGCTTAAGGGGGTGGTGTCTCTGGAGCCACTGGTCATGCCTCGTGTTCGACCATAATCCACAACCCCATGACCGATACGGTGACGGATCCACTTCCTGCCACCTGTCCGTAGCGTCCCGATCACCACACTCGCGCCCCACCGCAGGAGGACGACATGGCAACGACGGTCATCGGAGTCGGAAGCATCGGCAAGACAGTGGCCCAGCTCCTGGTGAGCGGCAAGGAGCCGGTCGTCCTCGCCTCTCGGGACGCTTCTCAGGCCTCGGCGCTGGCAGAGGATCTCGGCGACGGAGCGACGAGCGCCACGTCCGTACGGGAGGCGATCACTCAGGCGGACACCGTCGTGTTCGCCGTCTGGTTCGACACGATGAAGGAACTGATCGCCGAGCACGCCGACCTCCTCGCCGGGAAGGTCGTGATCGACCCTTCGAATCCGATCAGCCTCGAGGGTGGCAAGATTTCACGCATCCTGCCCGACGGGCAGTCCGCCGGAGAGGTGATCGCCTCGCTCCTGCCCTCCGATGCGCACTTCGCCAAGGCGTTCGGGACGCTGAACGCCGGGGAGCTGGCCGGGGGCGCCCACCGGACGCCGCAGCCCGCCGTCCTGTTCTACGCCACCGATGACGACCAGGCCGCGGCCGCCACCGAGCGCCTCATCACCGCGGCGGGCTTCACCCCCGTGAAAGCCGGCGGCGTCACCGCGTCACTGCGCATCGAGGTCTTCGGCGATCTCCACACCATCGGCGGCCTCAACGGGAAGCTCGTCTCCGAAGAGGAAGCAAAGGCTGCGGTCGCTGCCTGACAAGGCTCTCCGATCCCCGGTAGACATGCGGGCGGCCATTGGGTCGCCCGCTTCCCATGGCAGACGAAGGCACTGGCGAAGGGCGATGGCTCGCTCCGCGGCAACCGTCAGTGTCAGCTGTGGGTATCTGTGGCTAGGGTGATCTCGGCCCAAATGGTCTTACCCTGACGAGTGTGACGGCTGCCCCAGCGCTGGGCGAGCTGGGCGACGATGAGCAGGCCCCGGCCCCCTCATCGAAGACTCGAGCCCGCCGCAGATGTGGAGCGGTGGCACTGGCATCACTGACGCCCCTATAGGCATCGGATGATCTCACGTCGGGTCTTGCCTGTGCCGCTCGAAAAATCATCGCTGCATGTCATGCCGCATGTCTGTATTCGTTGATGAGGCCGCCGAGGATCCAGGTGCGCAGGACTTTGTGGATGTGGAGGTCATACACCGCGGCGGGTTGTTCGTGAGCGTCGGGTGGGAGCTGGCAGCGGGCCTGATGAGGTCGGTGCTCGTTGTAGTGCCGCTCGTAGGCGGCGAGGACGTGGCGGGCGTGGGCCTCATTCATGATCAGGACGTGGTCGAGGGCTTCGCGTCGGATGCTGCCGATGATGCGTTCGCAGTGTGCGTTCGTGCGGGGAGCTTGTGGCGCACTTTTGAGGTCCATGTCCTCGGACTGGAAGATGGCGTCGAACGCCTCGCCGTACTTGCCGTCGCGGTCGCGCAGCAAGAAGCGCAGGTTCGCGATGCGTACGCCCAGGTCGGATGTGAGGTTCCTGGCTTGCTGCACTACCCAGTCCCGTGTCGGGCGGGCGGTGACCCCGCCGCGCGACCGACGCCGACGCCCTCACAGCCTTCGCCCCACGGGACGGACGCGACCACAGCCCGTGACACCAGCTCGCCATCCACGACAGCGGGCAGCCGAACACCGACTACACGATCAACGACGCATACCAATCCCACGGCCGTCCTCGGCCGCGCCATCAAGGAGTACCGCTATGCCGCTTGATCAGCAGCGGTGACCTTTTCGAGGCTGGCAGGTATAGCCGTATCTTATCGGATTTCGTATAGGTCGAGCTACACTGATCCGTAGGATTCGGTAGACCTATCTGGAGACGAGCATGGAGAAGCCAGGGCATGTGCTCGACCGTGACGCGCAGTGGACGGCGCTGGTGCGTTTCCTTGAGCGAGGAGGGCAGCCACTGCGCATCGGCCTGGTCTCCGGGCGCCGCCGTCACGGCAAGTCCTTCCTGCTGCGTGCCCTGTGCGATGTTGCGGGTGGCCTGTACATCACGGCGGTCCAGGAAGAGGGAACGCGCGCGGCGCAGCACCGCTTCTGCGCCGCCATTGCTCGGCACGCCGGCCTGCCCGAGAGTGCCGTCCGACTCGATGACTGGGAGCAGATCCTCACCACGGCGCTTCAGGTGGTGGCCCGGCGCGCGGAAGCCGGCGGCGCTCCGCTGCTCGTGATCGACGAATTCCCGTACCTGCTCACCCACAGCCCGCAGCTGCCTTCGCTGCTCCAGCACCTGTACGACAGCTCGCAGGCCGACCGGGCTCCCGGCGGACGCCTCATTCTGTGCGGGTCGGCGATGTCGGTGATGCACGAGCTGCTCTCGGGCACTAAACCGCTGCGCGGTCGTGCCGTACTGGACATGCGGCTGGGCCCCTTCAGCCACCGGCAGGCCGCCGCGCTGTGGGGCATCGACGACCCGCAGCTGGCCTTCCAACTGCACGCGGTCCTCGGCGGGGCCTCGGGCTACCGGCAGTTGGTCCAAGACGATCCGCCGGCCGGTATCGACGGTTTCGGCGACTGGGTCGTGGACAACCTCTTCGACATCGACCTCGGCCTGTTCACCCGTAACGAGACGGAGTACCTGCTCCGTGAGGACCCGCGGATCACCAACCGCGTCGTCTACTACGAGGTCCTCTCCGCCGTCGCGGCCGGAGCCACCACCCCCAGCAAGATCGGCGGACTCATCGGACGCGAACGCACCGCCCTCGCCCACATCCTCGACGTCCTCCTCTCCTCCGGTTACCTGCGTCGCGAGGACGACCTGCTGCGCCAGCGCAAGCCCACCATCACCGTGGCCGATCCGATCATCCGCTTCAACCAGCTGATCACCGTCCCCTACACCGACCTGCTCGAGCGCCGCGAAGGCCAGCAGGTGTGGCAGGCGGCTGCCCCCACCTTCGCCTCGCAGATCCTCGGCCCCCACTTCGAAGAACTCGCCCGCGACTGGGTGCGGCTCCATGCCGCCGACGAAGCCGGCATCACCGCCGGAGCGGTCGGCACCACCGACATCCACGACACCGAGGGACGTGCCAAGCACGCACTCGACGTCGTCGCTCTCACCCCCGGCGACAAGCCGCGCACTCCCAAGGCGCGCATCGCCCTGCTCGGCGAGGCCAAGGCGACCGTCCGACGCCGCGGCGTGGAAGACCTGGAACGCCTGGAGCACATCCGCACCGTTCTGGATTCTCAGGGCCACGCCAGTGCCGATGCCGCTCTGGCCTTGTTCTCCCAGCACGGCTTCACCGCGCCGCTCCGCGAGGCGGCCGTTCGCCGCGACGACGTCCACTTGATCGACCTTGCCGCGTTGTATGGGCGCAACGACCATCAGCCAGGATCACATGATGCGCTCCGGCATGGCCCTTGACGGCTACGGCTGTGGGTCAAGGGGTCGCAGGTTCAAATCCTGTCGTCCCGACCAGCGTTTTCGCAGGTCGGAGGCCGTTTCCGCAGGTAGCAGGAACGTGCGCCGTTCAGAAATGCGTCGCTGCAGCTCATAGGGCATCTGGTGGACTTCGCAGGTACGCTGGGATCATGGTTGGGTGATCATCTCACTGGTGTATCAGGTGACGCGGAAGCTGCTCTCCCTTCCGGCGGTGCTGTTACGCAAGCAGGCAGGCAAGGACGCTGAACTGCTGGTGCTTGGGCATGAGAACGCGGTGCTGCGCAGGCAACTCGCGAGGCGGGTTCGGTACGAGTGGGCGGACCGGCTGTGGTTCACAGCATTGTCCTCGCTGATACCCCGGCGTCGCTGGTCCAAGGTCTTCCCGGTCACACCGAGCACGCTGCTGACCTGGCACCGCAAGCTCGTCGCCCGCCGGTGGGACAACTCCCGACGACGCCGAGCTCCCGGACGGCCACCCACGCAGGCCGCCGTCAAGAACCTCGTGCTTCGCCTTGCCCGCGAGAACAGCCGATGGGGCCATCGCCGGATCCAGGGCGAACTGGCCCGGCTCGGACACCCGATCGCCGCCTCCACCGTCTGGTAGATCCTCCACACCGCAGGAATCGATCCCGCACCCCACCGCACCGGCCCAACCTTGAAGGTGCCAGAAACCTCGTCCGTGCTGGTCACGACGCCGGAGTGTTGCAGCGGCCCGGAAGTGGAACCACCGCACCCGTTGTCGCCTCGCCCTCCCCCACACCAGCATTGGTGGAGTGCTGCTGCGACTGCTCTGCCTGGCCTTGACGAGCATGTTCACCCTGTTACGACTCATGCCGATAAGTGACCCCGACAAGGACGCCGAGATCCTGGCGTTACGCCACCAACTGGCCGTACTACAGCGGCAGACCGACAAACGGAAGCTCACCTGGCCAGACCGTGCGCTGCTGGCCGCCCTCCTATATCGCCTCCCCCGGGTACGGCTTCGTCAACTACCGCTGATCGTCTCGCCTGACACGGTGCTGCGGTGGCACCGGGAGCTGCTGCGCCGCCTCCACGCAGAGGCTTCCCGCCCCAAACGGCCGGGACGGCCCCGCACCGTACGGTCCATCCGTGCTCTTGTGCTACGGCTCGCGCGGGAGAATCCCAGCTGGGGCTATCGGCGAATCCATGGCGAACTCGCCTCCCTCGGGATCAAGGTGGCCGCCGCCACCGTGTGGAACATCCTCAAGGAACACGGCATAGACCCAGCACCCGAACGCGACCACACCACCTGGGCTGCCTTCCTGCACTCCCAGGCCCAGGCAATCCTCGCCGCAGACTTCTTCGAGACCAAGACCCTGAGCGGAGCGACGATGTACGTCCTCGCGGTGATCGAACACGCCACCCGCCGCGTGCGGATCCTCGGCGCGACGGCACACCCCACCGCCGTCTGGGTCACCCAGCTCGCCCGCAACATGGTCATCGACCTCCAAGACGCAGGCATCAATGCGAAGTTCCTGATCCGGGACCGAGACGGGCGGTACCCGGCATCCTTCGACACCGTCCTGCAAGCCAAGGACGTCAAAGTCGTCCAGACCGGCGTCCGCATGCCACGCATGAACGCGATCATGGAACGCTGGATGCGCTCATGCCGAACCGAACTCCTCGACCGCACCCTCATCTGGAACCAGGCCCATCTACTCCACGCGCTACGCGAATACGAGACGTTCTACAACGAGCACAGACCCCACCGCACTCTCGCAAGCGCCGCACCACTCCACCCGCTACCCGAACCCGACCAGCTCACCCATCTCCACGTCCATCGACGCGATCGCCTCGGCGGCCTCCTGCACGAGTACCGGCACGCCGCGTGACCAGCACGGACGCAGTTCTTGGCACCTACAACGACAAGCGGGCCTACGTCTTCCACGGCACTGTCACCCTGGCAGCCATCCGGTTATGGCTCCGGCCATGATCCGCCGGACAGGCCTTAGCCGAACTGCACCTCCACCTGGAGGGCACCCTCGAACCGTATGCGGTCTCTCGTCGTCGCGCTCTATGAATCTGTCATGCGGAATCCGGTCGCGGTATCTGTCAGTCGACTGCACAGCGACGGCCGTCGCCGTGTCGGGAGACGCCCGGCAGGCGGCACGCGCGTCAGCGCGTATACGAGGCGTATTCGGCTGTCAGCTCTGGACGCCGGTATCTGACAGGGTGCCTTCGAGTACGTCGCGGAGTTGCGAGCGGGCGGTGATGCCCAGCTTGGGGAAGACCCGGTAGAGGTGGGAGCCGACCGTGCGCGGTGAGAGGAACAGTTTTTCCCCGATCTCGCGGTTCGTCAGACCGCGGGCCGCCAGTTGGACGATCTGCTGTTGCTGGGGGCTGAGTTCGGTGAAGGCGCTGGGCACGACGTCGGTCGCCTCGATTCCGGCGGCGCGCAGTTCTGCCTGTGCCCGCTCGGCCCACGGCCGTGCGCCGAGGCGCTGCAAGGTTTCCAGGGCGGCGCTCAGCAGGGGACGTGCCTCGGCGATACGGCGCTGGCGGCGGAGCCATTCCCCGTAGTCGAGTCGGGTCTGTGCCCGTTCGAACGGCCACTGCTCACCTGCGGGCTGTGCGAGCGCCGTCTGGAAGAGCGGCTCCGCGTGCTCGGGATCCGCCAGCAGGGCGCGGCCGCGGGCGATCAGCGCGGCCACCCGTGCGGACATGCCCGTACCGAGGCGCCGTGCCGACCGTTCCAGTAGCTGTGCGGCGTGCTCCTGCCGTCCTCGGCGGACGGCCGCGGCCGCGAGGTCGGCCAGGACGGTGTAGGAGACGTGGTAGTGGACCGGATCGCCGTCGTCGGTGAACGCGGAGCGGAACTGTGTGTACGCGGTGTCGTAGTCGCCCTCGGCCACGGCCGCCATTCCCAGGGCCCGGCGGGCGAAGACCGCGACGGAGCGGCTCTCCAGCGGGTCGACGAGAGACAGGGCTCGCTCGGCGAGCCGGCGCGCGGCGGCCGCGTCGCCTAGCAGGGCGACCACTGTGGCGTCGAGTGCTTGAGCACACGCCTCGGCGTGGTCGAGTCCGGCCGATGACGCCATGGCCGCGATGTCGGCAGCTACCGAGCGGGCCTCGGCCCATCGGCCCTGCTCCAGACGGGTCCAGCCGGCCGCGCATCCCAGTCCGTCCGGGAGCGGGCCGTGGGCCTGCCACTGGTCGAACGCCTCGTCGAAGGTCCTGGCGGCGAGGGTGGTCTGGTCGAGCAGCCAGGCGACGATGGCCAGCGCGGTCAGGCGCTGGGCGTCACCCTTGGCCTCGGCGATGAGCTCGGGCAGCACCGGCGCGAGGGACGCCCCTGCGCCGCCGGGGTCGGAGACGGCCATGACCCAGGCGTGCAGCGCCGCTCCGGCGGCATCGTCGGGCATGCCGGAGAGCAGGCTCTGGATCTGTCGCTGCTGGGACTCATCGCCCGAGTAGTAGCGGACCACCGCTGCTGCGGCCAGCGCGTCGAGTACGAGGGGTGACCGGGCGTTCGCTGCCTCGTCGGCGACGCGCATGAGCAGGGCGAAGGCTGCTGTGTGATGGGGGCCCAGCGACATGAGTCGACCGGTGGCCAGCGCGGCTCTGCCCCGCAGTGCCGGGTCGTCGGTGCACTCGCGGACTGCGGCGGCCAGGTGCTCCACCCAGCCGAGCTGACCGGTGAAGACGGCGCTGGCGGCGGCTTCGGTGAGCAGGCGTGCCCGGTCCTCACGGCGTGGGCTGAGTTCCGCGGCGCGCTCCTGGGCCGCGGCGGCGGCCGCAAAGCCACCTCGGCGCCGGGCCCGGTCGGCCGTCTGCTGCAAGGCGGCCGATACGTCCTGGTCGGGGCGTACGGTCGCGACGGCCAGATGCCAGGCGCGGCGGTCGGGCTCCTTGCGCAGCAGTTCCGCGAGGGCCAGGTGTGCCTGGCGGCGTTCCTCAAAGGACGCGGCATGGTAGACGGCGGAGCGGATGAGCGGGTGACGGAAAACGATCCTGGTTCCGTCCTGGCGTACGAGACCGGCCCGGTCCGCTGGCGCCCATGCATTGTCGTCCGCCTCGGGCAGTCCCATGGCGGCTGCCTGCGCGTCCGCCGCGTCGGCGGCGGCGAGGAGCAGCAGGATGCGGCGGGTCGGTTCCGGCAGGTTGGCCGCGTGCCCTGCGAAGATCCGCTCCAGCCGGTCGGTGACCGGTAGCGGGCCCTCCATGCTGCTGCCCTCGGGGTTGCGGATTGCGGTGGCGTGGGCGAGTTCCACCAGGGCCAGCGGGTTGCCGGCCGCCTCTTCGAGGATCCGCACGCGGGTTCGGCCGGTGGGCGGTGTGGGCTGCCGGTCGAGTAGCCGGTTGGCTGCCGCACTGTCGAGCGGACCGAGTTCGAGGCGCTCGTACCCCTTGTCGAAGCCGGGCAGTACGGCCGCGGTGCGGACTCCCAGCAGCAGTGTGACGGGCTCGCTGTCCATGCGTCGCGCCACGAAGGAGAGAGCGTCCAGGGACCCGCGGTCGATCCACTGGGCGTCGTCGACCACGACCAGCAGCGGGGCGGCCTCCGCCAGGTCCGACAACAAGGTCAGAACCGCCAGACCCACGATCATCGCGTCGGGGGCCTCGGCACACTCGTCGAGCCCCAGGACGGCGCGGAGCGCGGAGCGCTGCCGCGACGGCAGGCCCTCCGCGGCACCGAGTACCGGGCGGAGCATCTGATGAAGGCCCGCGAATCCAAGGTGGGCCTCGGATTCACTCCCCACCGCTTGCAGCACTCGGCCACCCGCACTCCGTGCGCGACCGGCCGCGATGCTGAGGAGTGTGCTCTTTCCGGCACCGGGGTCACCCGTGAGAATCAATACGTCGCTGTGGGACCGATCGGCGCCGACCCGCCGGACTATTTCTGCGGTCTCGGTTTCCCGGCCGACCAGTGCCAGACCGGTATTCCGCGTCGAGTGCTGGTCCCCACGAGCCTTCCCATCGTTTTCCACGGATGCTCCAGGGAATTGAGATACCCCAAATCTTAGCGTAGGAGAACTGCGGCAGTGCCTGCGGGAGCGGCCTCGAAGCCGGTCAGAAGCACATCCGAGCGCAGTCTGTCGGCAACACGCAGTCGTCGTCCGGGATATCCCGGCCATGGCATCCATGGAGTTCTCCGGGAGCCCTGGTTTCACCTGCGGAGTCGCGCGCCGCGGACATCGTGGCGAGGCGACCTCCGCACGCCTCGACCTGTACGTCTCCGCACCGGCGGCCTCGGGATCGCCACGGTGGGACAACCGGCCGGCAGGCGCAAACGTTCCATCCGGGGGCCGACCAGCACCGATGCAGTCACGTGACGCATACCCCCGGCTGTTCGTCCGGCCGCAGAATCGTGAAGCGAGCACGGTCGCGCCTTTCCCCGGGTCGGCGGGCAGGCACGATCGTGCGTCGCCGGTGGCGTCGTGCCATCACAGACGGGGATCGCAGAAGCCGTAATTCTGGACCGGAAGGCGCTGTCATGGTTACTGGACGCTCGTGGCTGGTCGGACTCGGGTTCCGCACTCCGTGCGGTCGGCTTGTACGCCACTTTTACGTCGTCGACGGCATGGCGCGTCCGGAGCAGGCCCAGGAGGCTGCTCTTGAGCGGGCGAGCGACCCGGGCGAACGCGCGGTGCGCGGAAACCTGCGGCTCGATGACGGCTGTATCGAGATGCGCCGAATGTCGCGTGACCTTCTGGGCGCCTGGCGGCTGTCCGTCCCAAGTCCGTGCACTGCGTAGTCCTTGGAACCGTAAGCCATCGTCAACGGGTGCAGGCCTGTCAGCGCTGCGCGGTCGCCGACGCCGGCAATGGACGCCCACGTGCTGCAGAACCCTCGAAAGCAGTCACCTGACGCATACCGGACGGAGCCTCGCCTGCCGAGACTGGTGACGCGGACGGTGGCCGGTCAGAACCCGAAGGCTCCCGCACGGCCGTGCGCACGCGAAAGGACCTACGGAGATCCCCATGGTGGTAAGGACGACGACGTCGTTGTGGGACCGGTTCGCGGCTTTCGACCCTGGGCTCGTGCGTCTGACCTCCGCGATGCGCGCCGTGCTCGGTACTGCCGCGACCCTCGCCGTGCTGACAGCGCTGCGAGCGCCCGAGACGGTGCTGGTGGTCGGCGGCTTCACCGTGATGACGACGTCACTGGCCGTGAGCGACCTGCACCCGCGCAACCAGCTCATCACGCTCGGACTCGGCGTTCCGCTCTCCCTAGCGTCCCTGGCCGCCGGAGCCGCGCTGACGCCGTACCCCTCAGCAGCCAAGCTGGTCTTCCTGGTGGTGATCTACCTCGCCGTTCAGGCCCGCCGGTTCGGCCCGCGAGGGCTGGGCCTGGGGATCTTCGGTTTCATGGCCTTCCTGCTGTCTCAGTTCACCCAGGCCCGGGCAGACCAGCTTCCGCAGTTCGGGGCATCGGTACTGGTTGCGTTCGGGGCCGTCACGACCGTGTGGTACTGCGTCGGCCCCATCACGGCGTCCCGAGCCCTGAGGCGGCTGCGGCACACCTTCGACGTGCGTCTGCACGACGTCCTCCGGGACACGGCCTCGATGATCGCCACCGGGCAGGACATCGACACCCGGAGCCGATCGTTGCAGGACCGCCTCGGCCGGCTACACGCGTCCGTGCTGCTGATCGAGGACTTTCTCGACGAGCGCGCCGTCGACGAGGACACCGCGGTCCTGCTGCCGCGCCTCAGCCGGGTGGAGGTGGCCGCGCATCGCCTGGCTGTACTGGCGGTCCGTGCGATGCGTACCCCGGCGGCCCGCAACGATCTGTCAGAAGGGACGGCGCGACAGCGGCTCGCCCAGCGGATCCGGGCTCTCCGGCACCAGCCCACCGTGGGAACTACTTGCGCCGCCGAGCGGTGCGCAGAGGGGTACGAGGGCGGCCCGGCGAACCGGCCGACCGGCTCCGCACTCGTGCTGGACTGCTTCCCCGCGGTCGACGAACTCGCCGAAGCCCTGCGGGTTCTCGGCCCACGCGACCGCCCGGCAGGACGCCGGACACCTCCACGCAAGCACGCCTCACCCACCTTCGGGGCGCTGCCGCGCAGGGACACAGACACCGAAAGCCTGAAGCGGGGAGCCACCCGTCAGGCGTTTCAGGTGACGGCTGCCTCGGCCCTCGCCATGGCGGGCGGTCATCTCCTGTCGCCGCACCTGTGGTACTGGGCCGTCGCGGCCGCATGGGTCGTCTTCATCAAGAACGAGAGCACCGGCGAAGTACTGCTGCAGAGCCTCCGGCGGCTGGCGGGCACGGTCCTCGGCGTGGTGTTCGGCTACGGCCTCGCCGCCCTGGTCGGCGGAGACGGCCCCGTCCTCCTGATCCTGCTCCTGCTGTGCATGTTCGGAATGTTCTACACACCGTCGCACGCCTACTGGGCCGTGACGTTCTTCATCACCGGCACGCTCGGCATGCTGCTCGCGCTGATGGACACCTTCTCGACGCACGTGCTGCTCCTGCGCGTCCAGGAGACCGCACTGGGAGTGTCCTGCGGGATCCTTGCCGCCGTCCTTGTCCTTCCCACCACGGTCCGTCGCGCCAGCGACGAGGAACTGGTCGGCTTCCTGCAAGTCCTCGACCGCCTCCTTCGGACCGTCGCGGCAGGAAGCACGGGCACGGAGATCAAGACGAGCTGGGTCCGCGCGGCACACGACCTCGACCAGGCGCTGAAATCCTTCCGCAAGGCCTGTCTGCCTCTCACCCATCCGCTCAATCCGCAGTGCCGCCGCCGTCACCGCGCCCGCCACCTGCTGGAACTCCTTGAGGCCGGCGCGTACCACGCACGAAGCCTGGCCGCCACGGCCGAACGTCTCCCGGCGGGCCACGTCCCGGAGTGTGCCGCCCGTCTCACAGCTGCGGCCGACCGCGCGCACGAGACCCTGATTCACCTGATCCAGGTCACCGGCCATCGATCGGAAAACGCCTCACAAACGGCACGCCCCACGGTCATCAGGGCGCTGTCCCGGCTCTCGGAGGAGCAACGCGTCAGCCGCAACTGGCCGTCGCCGGAGCACCGCCTGCTTCTGCACATCAATCGCCTCGACGCGGCCCTGACCGCGCTCGTACGAGCCTTGGACCCACTCGCCTCGGACCCTGACCGCACCACCGTGGTGCCCTCCGAGAGAGCGGACATCCCGTTGCCGCACGGCCCGGTCCAGGCTGCAGTGAGCTGCGCCGTCCTCGCCGACCGGTGCGAACGCGCCCGAGCCGAATAGACCAAGTGCTGGTCAGGTGCCGGTGAACGTGACCGAGACGGTGAGTCCGCCGCCCTCTCACCAGGTTTGAATACTTGCGCTCGTGGTGCGACCGGGGCTTGTTCGGGGACGGCTACTTCGACGAGACCATCGCTCAGGGGCTGGCCCGGGTGGTCGGCGGTACGGCAGTGATGGCGCCCGCGATGACCGGCATGCTTCCTGGAGACTGTTCGCAGGTGGACGTGACGCCCTTTCCATCCCTGCGGCAGGAAGTGCCTGATGTGACGTTCGTGTTCGGCACGGCAAGTCTGCTGGGCATCAATGCCGCCTCGACCGCGGCTGACGATGCTGCGGGAGTGCTGGACGCTCTGTTTGACCGGAACGTGAGGCGCCGTTTCGCTGCGAAGGTCCCGGGAGACTGGAACCTTCCCTTGGCGGAGGCTGACGCTCAGGGGCTTCGTGCGGTCGCGCCGGCTGTCTTCGCGGAATCCGCCATCGGCCTGACAAGAGCAGTCCATGGCGGACGATATGGCTTCGCGACGTGGTCCTTCTTCCCGCCGAAGGCGGAGGCCTTGGTGATTGAGCAGTTTCGCCCGCTCGTCGAAGCCCGCATCACAGCCCAGGAGCACTTGGCTGAACTCCAGTCGGTCTTTGCCCGTGAACGGGCGGGATCTCTGACGCCCGGAGTCGCGGCAGCTGTAGTTCTTGATCGTTGACGCGCCGGTGCTGATCAGCGACCCTCCCAAGGAATCTACAGCTGCTGTGACTGATGCCAGTGAAGATGCGTGATCTCGAAGTCGCTGGTTTCGGGCCTGGGGTGAGTCGCTGAGGCGTGAATCGCCTTGCGATCCCGGGCCAGGGGCTATTCCTGGAACGCGTCCGAGCCGAGCAGGAAACCGAGGAGTGGAAGGCCGTCTACGCGATCCGCTCTGGCGTGGAGGGATCGATCCACCAGGCCGTCACCGCCACTGGTGCTCGCCGCACCCGCTACGCAGGACCGCGGAAGACCACCCTCGCACACATCCTCACAGCCACTGCCATCAACCTCATCCGCACTACCGGGCAGCCGGACATGCTCGCTTTCCGCTGATCGGCAGGTCGTCGATGCCGTCGACGTGAAAGCCGGCGCGACCACCGCGCACGACACGACCGGCAAGCGGCCCGCTACGGACCCGGCTCCGGCCTCGTGACCGCAGCGAGGTCGCCATGTGCCCGTTGAAGAGGTACCCAGGAATGGAACGCGGAACGGGAGCCGCCTTTCGCCGACCTGCAAGGGGCAATCCCCCTGCTCAGAGCTGTACACACAGGTGCAGTCACGTGACGGATACCGCACCCACCGGGGCCGCTCGTACGGTTGAGTAAATCCCCCGAATTCCAAGGAAATCCCATGGAACAGATCACCCTCGGCAATGTCTCCATCACCCGGGTATGGGAATACTACGGTTCCGTCGAAATGACGCCCGACACCTTCTTCCCGGAAAGCTCGAAGGAAGTCTGGGAGAACGGTGCCGACTGGCTTGTCCCACATTTCCTGGACTCCGAGACCAACATCGTGAATTCGGCGATCCAGACCTGGCTGCTGCGCAGCGAGGGCAGGACGATCCTGGTCGACACCGGCGTGGGCAACCACAAGGAGCGTCCCTACGCCCCGGTCTGGAGCCGCCTCGAAACGGACTTCCTGGCCAACCTCGCCCGGGCCGGTGTCCAGCCGGAGGACGTGGACATCGTGATCAACACGCATCTCCACATCGACCACGTCGGCTGGAACACCTACCTGGACGGGCGGCAGTGGGTGCCGACGTTCCCCAACGCCACCTACCTGATGCCGAAGGACGACTTCGACTTCTGGAACCCGGAGAACGGCCACCAGCCGCTGCTCGGCCGCGGCAACCAGAACGTCTTCGAGGACAGCGTGGCCCCTGTGCACCAGGCCGGCCTGACGCAGCTGTGGGAGAACAGCCACCAGATCGACGCGAACCTGCGCCTGGACACGGCTCCCGGGCACACGCCCGGCTCCTCCGTGCTGACTCTCACCTCCGGGTCGGACCGCGCGGTGTTCGTCGGCGACATGCTGCACAGCCCGGTGCAGATCCTGGAGCCGGACGCCAACAGCTGCTTCTGCGAGAACCCCGCCGAAGCCCGCGCCACCCGCCGCAAGGTGCTGGGCTGGGCGGCCGACAACAACGCGCTCGTGATCCCCGCGCACCTGGGCGGCCACGGCGCCACCGAAGTCGTACGCGAGGGAAGCACCTTCGCCGTCAAGGGCTGGGCGCCCTTCACCCCGTACACCGAGCAGGGCTGAAGCCCGCGGAAAGGCGCCAGAGATGAACCACCACCTCGAACCCGTCGTGACCACCGCGCAGGGAGCCGTGCGCGGTCTGCGCCAGGAGGACGGCACCGCTGTCTTCCTGAACATCCCCTACGCCGCCCCGCCCCTGGGCGCCGGCCGCTTCGCGCCGCCCGAGCCGCACGAGCCGTGGGACGGCGTACGGGACGCCACTGTCCCCGGACCCAACGCGCCGCAGTCCGAGCGCAAGCTCGGCAGCATCAACATGACCCCCTATTTCGGCACCGGCTGGAGCCGGGGCGAGGACTACCTCACCGTCAACGTGTGGACGCCCGCCGTCGCGCAGAGCGACCTGCCGGTCATGGTGTTCGTGCACGGCGGCGGATTCGTCGCCGGATCGACCCGGTCCGCGATGTACGACGGTTCCGCCTTCGCCCGCGACGGCGTCGTCCTCGTCACGCTCAACTACCGGCTCGGCATCGCCGGGTTCCTGGACCTGCCCGGGGCCCCTGCCAACCGCGGTCTGCTCGACGTCGTCGCCGCGCTGCGCTGGGTGCGGGAGAACATCGCCGGGTTCGGCGGTGACCCGGACAACGTCACGCTCTTCGGCCAGTCGGCCGGGGCCACCGTCGTCGGCGGCGTCCTCGCCACCGCGGAGGCCACGGGTCTGTTCCGCAGGGCGATCGTGCAGAGCGGCAGCGGCCTGGGCGCGTTCAGCACCGAGCAGGCCGCCCGCGTCACCGCCGCGGCCGCCGAGGTCCTGGGCGTCGAGCCGCACGTGGACGCCTTCGCGGAGATCTCCGACGAGCGTCTTGTGGAGGCCGCCTCCAAGCTCGCGGGCATCGACCTGCAGACCGCCACCCACCACGACCCGCTGATCGGCCTCAGCCCCTTCAGCCTGGTCCTGGACACCCAGCCCGCCGCATCCGTCGCCGCCGGCCTCGCCGCCGACGTCGACCTGCTCGTCGGCACCAACACCGAAGAGGGCAACCTCTACCTGGTCCCGGTGGGCAAGTACGCCACCTCGACCGCCGCCGACGTCGACGACGCGGCGGCGCGCTCGCACCCGGATCCGGCGCGGCTCGTCGAGACCTACCGCAAGTCCCGCCCCGAGGCCTCCTTCGCGGAACTACGCTCGGCCATCATGGCCGACGCCCTGTTCGGCGCGGGCACCCGCGCTCTGGCCGGCGCCCATGCCGCCCATCCGAAGTCCGCGACCTACGCGTACGAGTTCGCCTGGCGCTCCCGGGCCCTGGACGGAGAGCTCGGCGCCACCCACGCCGTCGAGCTGCCCTTCGTCTTCGACCTCGCGGACCGGCCCGAGCTGAACGGCCCCAACGCCCTGCTCGGCCCCGACAAGCCCCCGGCGGATCTTGCGGACCGCATGCACGAGACCTGGATCCGGTTCGCCGCCACCGGCGACCCCGGCTGGGACCCATACGACACCGACCGCAGGGCCACGATGCACATCGACGCCGAGTGGACCCAGATCGACGACCCCCGCAGCCGGGAACGACAGGCCTGGAGCTGACGCCCGTATGTGTTTTGCCTGCTCACCCCTTCAGGGATCACCACCGCTCCAAGGAACACCATGACCAGAACCGTCATCACCACCGAGAACGCCCCCTCTCTCCCGGCCCCGCTCTCCCAGGGCATCCGCAAGGGCCCCGTCCTGCAGGTCTCCGGACAGCTCCCCTTCGACCCGGACACCGGCGCGGTCGTCGGCACCACCGTCGCTGAGCAGACCGCACAGGTCCTGCGCAATGTCACCGCCGTACTCAAGGCGGCCGGCGCGGGCCTGGAGGACGTCGTCATGCTCCGCGTCTACCTCACCGACCCCGCCCACCTGCCCGAGCTGAACGAGGCGTATGCCGCGGGCGTCGGGGAGCCCTTCCCCGCCCGCACCACCGTCTACATGCAGCTCCCGCCGGGACTCCTCGTGGAGATCGACGCCCTGGCCGTGCTGGACGACTGACACAGCCACAGAACAAGGCTGGTCCGGCGCGGTTCAAAGGGGACCGCGCCGGACCAGCCAGCCATCTCAGAGAGTGGAAAGGGAGAGGACAGGATGGACAGCCGTCTGTCGAAGGCGTGCATCAACCTGAGAGCTGTGCCGACGGACCTGCTGGACGCCCTGTGCTCCCTGTCCGGGCGCCCTCCACCGCCTTCAGGGCCTCATCTGGTACGCCGGGTCCATGGTCAGGTGCTTTACGCAGTGGCCTCGCTGCCGCCGGGCGCGCTGCAACCGGGCGACGTGAACGCGGCCACCGAGGTGCGGGCCGGACTCCTGAACGCCGACGTACCGCCCGCGGCCGATGCGGCCGCCCGCTGCATCCAGCACACGGTCGACGACCTGGGGCCCGCCGACCTCTGGACACTGGCCCGCGACACCGCCATGACCCGCGACGACCTCGCATGGGGCGCTGCCGCGACCCTGGCGCGGGAACGCCTCGCACAGCCCGACTCTCTCGACGAACTCGCCGCGCAGGCCATCGTGGACGAACTCGCCGAACGGACCCCGTGCCGGTGGGGCCGTCACCACACCGACGCTGTTCGTGCCGCTCTGTACCGGACTCTGGCCGACCTCGCCGACGTCCTCCTGGAAGTGTCGGAGTCCACCCCGACACCCCTGGACTGGACCGCCGACGACGACGGATGGCGGGCCTCGGCCGTGATCAGCGGAGTGGTCCACGGCGTGGTGGTCCAGCAGGCGGAGAACGCACCCTCCGCCGCACAGCCCGCCTGGCACCACCCGTCACCCCGAGCCGCACGCACCGCCTGGCAGTGGCGGATCACGAATGGACCGACCGGGCGCGCCTCCCACGGTTGCGGGCCGATCCCTTCCGCGCTCGCGGCACGGCACGCCGCCGAGTGTGCGATCACGGCACTCGCCGCCGGGAGATGCAGTCTGTGAAGGGCGCGACAATTCGTTCGGTTCTTGGAGCACGACATCGACCGAGCCCTGAACAGATGAGGGGACGGCCAGGGTAGCGGGAAACGATCTACGTGAGCGCGGGAAGCGACCTCTCCCCACCTGGCGTACCGAGTGATCAGCGAATTCCGTCGACGCCCCGCCACGTGCTGCCCTTTTTAGGCCGAGATATCACAGTTGGGGCGTTCGCTCGAAGGAATGGCATCTGCCCAGGTTCACAGAGAGACACCGAGGCCTGAGCCGACGCAACACGCTTGCCCGCTTCCAATTCGGCGAATGAGACACGACCAGAGCGGGACACACTTGCTGCGGAAACAAGCTGGGCGCGTTTCCGCACTTCAGCTGCCCCCAGCTTCACCGGTCAGCTGCGACTGACCGGCGGTGAGGTCCTTTCACCCTCACTCGATTTCATGGCGCCTCGTGGCGCACCGCGGGATGTCGCACAGGCGGCGGCACCCCGCGGCGCGCCACACTGTGACCCCCCTCACTTCTGGATCGATCGAGCCAGAAATATTTGACGGCCGCGGGCGTCCGTGGCAATTATTTATGGCATGACCGATCCAGAATTTGTGACGAGCAGCGTGGCGCACGCTCGCGCAGTGCCCGCGGCGGCCGCGGACGGGCGCGGCGCCAACCGTCCGGCCCTGAGCAGGGCCATGGTGCTGCTGCTGGCCGTGGTGTGCGGCGCGGCGGTGGCGAACATCTATTACGCGCAGCCATTGCTGCCCGTGATATCGCGGGCGCTCGGAGTGTCCCAGGGAGCCGGTGGCCTGGTGGTCACCGTCTCGCAGATCGGCTATGCGCTCTCGCTGGCGCTGCTGGTGCCCCTGGGGGACGTACTGGAACGGCGCCGCCTGGTGACCGTGCTGCTGGGCCTGAGTGCCGTCGCTGTCCTCGGTGCGGCGGCGTCCCCGTCGCTGGGGTTTCTGCTCGTCGCGATCGCGGTGGTCGGGGTGACCTCCGCGGTGGCGCAGATCGTGGTGCCCATGGCCGCGTCGCTGGCGCCGGACCACCAGCGCGGCTCGGCGGTGGGCACGGTGATGAGCGGGCTGCTGATCGGGATCATGATCGCGCGTACCGTCGCCGGGGTACTCGCCCAGATCGGCAACTGGCGGCTGGTGTTCGTCTTCGCCGCCGTTTTGATGGCGATCCTGGCGGTCGTCCTGCGCCTGGTCCTGCGCCGCGTCCCGCCGTCGGAGAACACCACCTATCCTCAGCTGCTGCGCTCGGTGCTGGCGCTGGTGCGCACCGAATCGCTGCTGCGCAGGCGCATGGCGCTGGCGGCGGTCGGCATGGGCTGTTTCACCGTCCTGTGGACCGCGTCGTCGTTCCTGCTGGCCGGCCGGCCGTACGGGTTCGGCCCCGCCGTCATCGGCCTGTTCGGTCTGGCCGGGGTCGTCGGGGCCGCCGCGGCGGCGAAGGCCGGCCGGCTCGCCGACCGCGGCCACGGCCGCCGGGTGACCACGGGCGGACTGGCCCTGCTGGCCGTCAGCTGGCCCGTGCTCGCCGTCGCCGGGGTGGGCGGGCCGACGGGCGTGATCGCGCTAACCGTCGGCATCATCGCGCTCAACCTCGCCCAGCAGGCCCTGTTGATCAGCCACCAGAGTGCGATCTACCGCCGGGTCCCGCACGCCCGGAGCCGGGTGACGACGGCCCTCATGGTGTCCGCTTTCGCCGGGGCCACCGTCGCCTCGGCGCTGACCGCGGCGCTGTACCCGCTCGTGGGGTGGCTGGGCGTGAGCGTGCTCGGCCTTGTCATCGCGCTGGTCGGCGCCGGGATCTGGATACTGGAGCTGGTCCTCCCCAGCCCCGCCGAACCGCTTGCCGCCCCGTCTGCCGCCGACGACACCGTCGTGCCCGCCGGGCGCCCCGTGGGCGCGGGCCGCGTCAGCTCGAGCCGTGAGGAAATTGGCTGTGCCTGAAATCCGCCGAGTGGCAATCCTTGACGACTACCAGGGAGCCGCGCGCCAGTACGCCGACTGGAGCACCCTGCCGGACAGTACGGAGCTCACGGTCTTCACCGAGCCCCTGGGCGGCACCGAGGATGTGATCGCCGTGCTGGAGCCGTTCGACGTCGTCGTGGCCATGCGCGAGCGCACCCCCTTCCCGGCCGCGGTCCTCGACAGGCTGCCGAATCTGCGCCTGCTGGTGACGACGGGCCCGGTCAACGCGGCCATCGACGTGGCGGCGGCCCAGCGGCGCGGCATCGTGGTGTCGGGCACGCGCGGGCCGGGCTGGTGTCGACGGCCGAGCTCACCTGGGGCCTGATCCACGCCCTGACCCGCTCCGTCCCCGCCGAGGACCGCAGTGTACGCGAGGGCGGCTGGCAGCGGACCGTCGGGCGCGATCTGCACGGCGCCCGCCTCGGCGTCATCGGGCTCGGCGGCGTGGGCGCCCGGGTGGCCCGCGTGGGGCTCGCCTTCGGCATGGATGTGGTCGCCTGGAGCGCCCACCTCGACGCCGAGCACGCCCGTGCCGTCGGGGTCACTCCGGTCACCAAGCGGGAGCTGCTGGCCACGTCCGACGTGGTGACGATCCATCTCAAGCTCTCCGCACGCACCACCGGGCTGCTCGGCCGTGACGACCTCGCGCTCATGCGACCGGACGCGCTGCTGATCAATACCTCGCGCGGCCCCATCGTCGACGAGGAGGCGCTGCTCGCGGCCCTGAACGCCGGGACCATCGGCGGAGCCGGTCTGGACGTCTACTCCACCGAGCCCCTCCCCGCCGACTCGCCGTGGCGCGGCGCCCCGCGCACGGTGCTCACCCCGCATCTGGGCTACGTCACCGCAGGCGCCTACAACGTTTTCCACTCCGACGCGCTCGAGGACATCCTCGCGTACGCCGCCGGTGAACCGATCCGCGTACTCACCCCGTGAGCAGACCACCCACCACCGCGTACCGCACACACGAACTCGAAAGGCATGACCTCATGGCAACGCATACGCAGCAGCACACCGCGGCGAACAGCGCCGAGGAGCGCGATGGCTCGACGATCCGGCTCCCCGCCATCTGGACACGTACTCTGGGCGAACTCACCTTGAGCTACGTTCCCGACGCGGGCGTCGACATGATCCCGACCCGGGTCTACCCGGCCTCCGTCGAGGAGGACTGGCACCCGCACAGCACCCACATGACCGAGGCGGGCCATCTGCCCATGGGATGCGGGGCGCTGCTCGTCGAGAGGGGCGGCACCCGGCTGCTCATCGACGCCGGCCACGGCCGCATATCGGGCGAGGACCTGGAGCACTTCCAGCACGCCTTCGGCCATGTGCGCGACCTGCCCGAGTCGCTGGCGGCCCTCGGCGTGGACCCGGCCGAGCTGGAGACGGTGGCCTTCACCCACTTCCACGGCGACCACACCGGATGGGCCCGGCCCGACGCGGTCGAGGACCCGCGGAGCCTGTTCACGAAGGCGCGGTGGATGGTCGGGAAGGGCGAGCTGGAGAGCGCCGCGCCCGGGGCCGGCCCGGTCCTGGCCGGCCAGGACGAACGCGCCGTGGCCGTGACCGACGGGACCGAGATCGCCGACGGTGTCCGCGCGTGGTCCCTGCCCGGGCACACCCCCGGGCACACCGCCTGGATCCTCGACACCGGCGACGGCCGGGAGGTCGTGGCCTTCGGCGACGCCATGCACTCACCGGTCCAGGCCGAGCACCCGGACTGGGAAGTGGTGCTCGACACCGACCGGGAGGAGGCCGAACGGTCCCGGCGCCAGCTCGTGGAGTACCTGGCGCGGGACGGGGTCTACGGCTTCGGCGTCCACTTCGCCGACCAGCAGCTGGGCACCGTCGACGGCTCCGGCCTCTGGCGCCCCTGGACCGACGCCGACGAGAAGGGTGCCTCGTGACGCCGGCTCCGGCCGGGACCGGGGCGGGGAGCGCGTAGGCGCCCCGAGGAGAGCGGGTCCGGGATCGCCTCATACGGTGCCGCGGTCCGCTCGCCCGCGTTAAACTGGACCGTTCGTTCCAGTAGAGAGGAGGTTCGCCGTGCCCCCTGTAGGCCGTCCCGCGCCTTCGAAATGGAAGTGGTCCTGGACGCAGCGATGCGGCTGTTCTGGGAGCAAGGCTATGAAGCGACGTCGATGGCCCGGCTCCGGGAGGCCACCGGGCTGTCCTCGGCGAGCCTGTACGGCGCCTTCGGCTCGAAGGAGGGCCTGTTCGAGCGGGCGCTGGAGCACTACCTCGCCGGGCCGGGCAGCGTCACCGACGTCATCACCGACGAGGCCCTGAGCCCGCGCGAGGCCGTCGCCCGGCTACTGCACGGTTCGATCACCATGCAGACCGACACCTCCCACCCCGGCGGGTGCCTCGTCGCCCTGTCGGGCATCGTCCGGGCCCCCGGGGACGGCGACGCCGCGGTGCGGCGGGCCGTAGCGGCACGCCGTGCGACGGACCGGGCGCGTATCCGCGCGTGTGTCCTCCGCGGCATGGCCGCGGGAGAGCTCGCCGAGGACACCGACGTGGACGGCATCACGTCCATGCTCCACGGCTTCCTGCTCGGCGTCTCGATACAGGTGTGCGACGGCACGCCCGCCCGCGACCTGCACGCCGCGGCGGACGCCGCCCTCGCGGTCTGGCGCGCACCGGACAGGGGCTGACCGGGCGGAGCCGGGGCCCGGGGATGTCTCAGCGCACCGCGCGGATCGGCACGTTCGCCGACGCGCCCAGCCCCAGCACGGTGACTCCGACGAGGAAGTACGCGTACGTCGTGGAGACACCGATGACCAGCAGGCCCCATGAGGAGCGACGCAGACAACACGAAGACCTTGCGGCGCTGAAGGCGGTCCGAGAGCGGGCCGCCGAGCACGGCGGTGGCAAGCCGCCCGACCGTGGCCGCGAGGGTTCCGTAGAAGATGAGTGAGGGCGCCTCGCTGTCACCGTAGGCTAGGTGGTCGGTGATGACGAACACCTGGAAGGTTCTGTAATGAACATACGCGCCACGGGATGATGGCGGAGCAACGAACGCGGAAGGCCCGACGACGGGGCCGTGGTGCGGTGTCTTCAGCCGGGCCTCGGCACATCGCCGTGGTGATCGGCACATCGCCGTGGTGAACCGCCGCCACCGCCCAAGGGCGGTGGCGGCAGGTTTCAGCTGTCGGACCGGCCGCGGGTTTGCTCGGGTCCTCGTCGGCGCGCTCGTTGTGCTCGTCCGCGTGGAGCGGCCCGGGGCCGCCGAACAGCCGCCCGGCAGCGGGCTGGTCGCGGGGCTGCTTCGGGACGGGACCTGGAGGTCGTCAAGCGGACGATCGGTGCCTTCCAGGGCACGGACCTCGACGTCCGGCTGCGCGGTCGCGGGGTGACCCGGCTGGTGTTCGGCGGCCTCGCCACCAACCTGGGTGTGGAGTCCACCGCCTGCGTCGCCGGCGACCTCGGCTACGACCTTGTCTTCGTCGAGGACGCCATTGCCGCGCTCACCACCGCCGAGCACGACATGTCGGTACGGCTGGACTTCCCGTCGTGAGTGCGGCCGAGGTGGGGTTCGCGGGTTCCTGACGACCGGATGTCATGGGCGTCCGAGGAGGCGGATCACGAGCCTCCGGCGCGCCTGATTCCGTGAGCCCCGGCGGGTCGGATGTCGCGAGCCCTCGACAGGTCAGACCAGCAGTGCGCCGCCGTTCACGTCCACCACCGAACCGGTGCTGTAGCCGCCGCGCATTAGGTACAGGTATGCCTCCGCCACGTCCTCCGGCGTGCCCACGCGGCCCACGGGCAGCGACGCGGCGGTGGAGTCGAACAAGCCGCCGCGGTCCTCCTCGGACATCTCCCGCCACAGGTCGGTGCGCACCACACCGGGGGAGACCACGTTGACCCTGATCGGCGCCAGCTCCAGGGCCAGCGCCCGGGTCAGGGACTCCATCGCGCCCAACAGGCTCGCGGCGACGGTCGTGCCCGGCAGCGGCCGCCGACTCGCGCTGCCGGTGGTCAGCACCACGGAACCGCCCTTGCGGATGAGGGCGGCGCCGTGCTTCACCGCCGAGTAGGCACCCCACAGCCGGGTGTCCAGGAACCGCTTGGAACGGGCCAGGTCCGACTCCGCCATGCTCTCCATCAGCAGCGCCTCACCCGCCGTGTACACCAGGTGGTCGAAGGCGCCGACCCGCTCGAAGAAGGCGCGCACCGCGTCCTCGTCCGTCGCGTCCAGCGTCAGGCCCCCGGCGCCCTCCGGTAGCCGCTTCAGCGCGGCGTCCACGCTCTCCTGCCGACGGGAGGCGACCACGACGTCCGCGCCCTCCCGTGCGGCCGCCTCGGCGACGGCCAAGCCGATGCCCGACGTACCGCCGATGACCACGATCCGCTGTCCTTGCAGGCCCATGTCCACGCCCTTTCTCGTCCGCCGGACCCTCTGTCCGACGTCATCCAGGCTGCGCCCGCGGGTACCTCGCCGTCCAAGACCTCTTGCCGCGTTGGCGATACCCTGAAGGCATCGCCATCGGTCGACGGAAGGGGCTCGGATGGACCTCGACCTGCGGAAGGTCCGCTACTTCGTGGCGGTCGCCGAAGAGCTCCACTTCGGCCGCGCCGCTGAGCGTCTGCACATCGCGCAGCCGGTGCTGAGCCGTCAGATCCGGGCGCTGGAGAAGGACCTGGACGCCCCGCTCTTCGAACGCGACAGCCACGGTGTCACATTGACCGCAGCGGGGCGGCAATTCTTCGACGACGCACGTCGGTTGCTCGCCTCGGCGGACGCCACCCGGCGCCGGGTGCACCGTGCCGCGCGCGGCCCGCGCCGGCTCGTCGTGGGCTTCCGGGCCGGCGTCGTCGTCACGCATACCCTGCGTGCCTTCAAGGCCGCCCATCCCGGTGTCGACGTCCAGGCCCTGCGTGTCGAGTGGGACGACCAGGAGCGGCTGATCCTCGACGGGACCGTCGACCTCGCGTACGTCCGTCGGCCGATCGACGAGCGCGGGCTCAGGCTGCTGCCGTTGTTCAGCGAGGCACGCGTGGCGATGCTGCCGGCCGACCACCGGCTCGCCGGCAAGCAGGAGCTGGCCGTGTCGGACCTCGAGGGCGAGGCCTGGCTGCGCTACTCCGATCCCGGGCCCGACGACGTGCCGATCCGCGCCATCGAGGAGAAGTTCGAGCGCGTGGCCGCCGGTACGGGCATCACGCTCGTGCCGACGTCGATCGCCGAGCAGTACTCCCGGCCGGACATCACCTACGTGCCCGTGCCCGACGCCGAGCCCGACCGGGTGTTCCTGGCCTGGGAGGCGGGTCGCCGCTCACCCCTGATCGCCGCGTTCGTGCAAATGGCCCAGGAAGAGGGCTGAGGCGGACCCGCCGCGCCCGGGCCCCGGGCGCGGCGGGTCCGCCCCGGTCCGGCTCAGCACCGCCCCGGTCCCGCTCACCCCTGGGCGGCCGTCTCCCACAGGGCGACACGGTTCTCGCCCGCGCACACGTTGATCAAGCTCAAGCACGCCAGAGCGGTCGCACGACGCTGCCCCAGGGAAAGCGAAAAAGCTCTGTGGGCACCTCGACTACCAGGGCGTATATGCCGGTGAGTTGATCGACTCGTTTCCTCCGGGAACGAGGATCAATCCCAGCGTCTCCTGATCGTCGACTTTCGCGGGCGTGAGAGTCAATCGAGCATCGTCGCTGGCCGCGTCGCGAATGCCTACGCGACGCGGCCACTGCCGCAGTAAATACCGGATTTACTGCGCCAGAGCCGGGAGGAGTGGACGGGTAGCGGTCGAACAGGGGCGGCTCTACCAGGAGAGTGGCGGCGTGCTTCAAGTACCGCGCGTCCGCGTCGTGCCCTTCTTCGCTCTACCGCCGACGTACGCTGCGGCGGTCGAATCGATACCTCACCCCGGCTCGGAGAACAACGGAACAGCGCGAGGGTTCCGGTTGAGACCTCTCACAAATGACCGGATGCGAGAGTTCTGCGAGAACCGTGGAGACGATCACTTTTCCCCAGGTCGCCACTCGCAGAGCCAACCACGGTTCCGTTGATCCCCGGGGCCGTCTGGTGCTTCGCGCACCCCGTCGGCGGTGACAAGGTCAAGCTCCCCGACACCGTGACCCGGCAGCTGTCGGGTCACGGTGGCCTTCCGGTCCACCCTGATCGTCTCGTGCACCGGTGAGCCCCCTTGACGCGAAGCAGCCCCACGTCGCGATCAGCTATCTGTCGTTCGTTAACGGCATCCCACCCGGGGTAAAGACTGAACTACTTGACAAATCAGATTCCACAGAATCCACACAGTCCTCATGCCCTGAACACGGGCGACATACAGACCTAACGGAGTCCTACTAGTGCTGTGACCGCATAGGTTTTCCGTGTTGCTGTTGCTGTGAAGTGCTCGATGAAGCGGATGTGTGGGTGTGCCTCAGCGGTAGTCGGCCAGGCCGTCCGCGAGTTCTTCTTCGTCGCCGTCTCGGATTGCGTAGAGGGCTTGCTGCAGGGCGAATGTGCCGCGGATCGCGGCGACGCGGGTGAAGAGTCCCTGGCTTGACCAGTTGCCCAGGGCGAGCACTCGCTCCAGGAGCTCAGGGCCGTAACTGGCTCCGATGGCTGCGAGGTCCTCGGCCGGGTCGCTGAGTGTGACATCGTCCCAGTCGAGTACTCCGGAAAGGTACGGCAGACTGGCCGGAACCACCAGCCGTCGACCACGCCCCGGCCCGCAGGACCTGGACGACGAGGACATCGGGAACGGCTGGAGCGAGCAGGCACTCTTCCAGGTGATCGCCTCCCTGATACCCGGCGCCCGCACGGTGCTGCACCGGATCACCGACCTGGGCGGCACCGCCTCATTCGACGAACTACAGCAGTACTTCACCGACCATCCGACCACCCCGATCACGAAGACGAAGATCGGCGGAACCCTCACCAGCATCCCGGCGGTACAGCGCTGCATCGGCCCGGCCGGTTCGGCCCGGCTGCTCCAGCGGGACGAGCGGGCCCGGATCTACCACATCGACCCGGCACTGGTGGAAGGGCCTCCGGCGGGCCTTCGCGATCGCCGATGCCCGCCCCGACCTGCTGCGCGGTGAACCCACCACGCCCGTCACCTGACGCGGCCGCGCCACGCCGCTCGGTTGTCGGGGGTGGTCAGTACAGCTGGATGCGGGTGAGGACGATGTACGGTGGGTCGGCGTCAGCAACGATGACGTACTCGGCGACGCCCAATACCCCGTCCCGGCCGAGCGGCATGCGTCTTTGCTGGGGCCACTTCACCGAGGCGGTGCTGCCCGGCACCATGCCCCGCGTCTCGTTGATCTGAACCGTCGCTGCGATGATCGCTCCGAAGACCTCACCGGGCAGGGATAAGTCGGCCAGCAGCGCGTCGACCTCTTCGGACAGTTCACACCGCCAACCTTCCGGCTCCTGACCGTGCGACTCACTCAACGGGCAGCCCAGCCGCCCGGCGGCGCGCGATGGCCGCCGCGACGCTCGTCGTGGGCAGGGCGCCGTTCAGCGCGGCCTCGGTGAGCCGGCCACCGGAGGGGTCGGTGTCGAGCATCGCCTCGCACCACCAACGACGCAGGACCCCCTCGGCGTCCTCCGGTGCGGCCGCCAGGAGCTCGCGGTAGAACTCCATCCGCCGCTCGCCCTCGAGTGCGGCCGCGATGCCCTCGGCGTTCCGCGGCACCCGGTCCGGCTCCGTGTGCGGGTGAATCGGCTGTGCGCTCATGCTGCCCCTTCCATCCGTCCCCGAGTCTGCCGCTTCCCGGACCATCCTGTCGACCGGATCGGTGCCACGGTGCAGAGAGCACGGGCTGTGCTGACTCGAGGCCCGACATAAGCACGCTGAGTCATCGGACAATCACAATACTGTGCCCGAAGAAGGCGCCGACGGACCCGTCTTGACGACACCCGAGGGAGATCGTGATGAGATTCGTCTGGCTGGGCGCGCTCGGTGTGCTCGCGGTCCTTGATGGCAGTGTTCACGCCGTACGTGTTCCGCACCGAATCGACGTGGCATGCCATCGCGTGGTCGGTCATGCTCACCGGCACGGTCGCCTTCATCGCCGTGCTCATCCGCGCCGAACTGCTGATCCGCCGCCTGGACCGGCGCACGAACAGCGACGCCTCCGAGACCTGATCCGCACTCCGAGCGTGACGAGGGCCGGCCAGGCAGAGCCTGCTCGGGCTGGCTGATCATCTCGCTGACACAGCATCACCCTGCATGGCAGGGGCAGCGTGGATCTGTTACGACAGCCGGACAGGGGACTTCCGCTGTGATGTCATCCGGGGATTGCAAGGGGACCCTCAAGTGTGCTGTTGCCGCAGGAGGGTCGCCCGCACGTCGGCGCCGGGGCGCCCGGCGAGGCGCCGTTCCTGTCTACCGTGACCTCATGGCATTACTTACCTACCTCCACCGTTTCAATCAGCGGCACCCATGGAGCCACAACGACCATTACGGCCCCTGGATCGCCGGCCGGGTGGCCGCATCCAAGGCCCACCACGTCCTCGACATCGGGTGCGGTGCGGGGAATCTTGCCGCGCTTCTGCGTCGTCGGGCGGTCACCGTCACCGGGCTTGAACCCGACCCCGGGATGGCCCGCGCCGCAGCGAAACGCTTCGCCGACGACCCGGCGGTCACCATCGTGGAAGCCGACTTCACCGGGCGCGACCCGCACCGGCGCTTCGACGCCATCACCCTGGTCGCCGTCCTGCACCACCTGCCACTGGTACCCACCCTGCAGGAACTTCGCAGCTGTCTCGCTCCAGGCGGGCGTCTTGTGATCGTCGGCTGCTATCGAGAGGCAGGGCGCGCCGATCTGCTCATCTCCCTGCTGGCCGCGCTCTTGAATCCGGTCATGGGACTGGTCAAGCATCCGGCCCGCGCCGCCGCACTCCCCTTGCACATGACGGCACCCACCACAGCTCCGCAGGAGACCATGAAGGACATCCGGGCTGCGGCCGCGCAGGAACTGCCCGGCGCCCGGATCCGACGTCGCCTGTTCTGGCGGTACAGCCTGGTCTACGATGCCCCCGCCGGGCACAGCCCGGCCTGACCCGCGAGCCGCTCGAGAGGCCCCTTCCCGCAGTTTCCCACCATGCCGCCGAGTGAGTCCTTGGATGTGGACGGCCCCGTGACATCAATCGCGACCGCCCGGGCGTGGCCGGAGAGTTCGAGCGCGGCCGCGGCGAGGATGTCGTCCCACTGCGCGAGGACGCCGCCACCGGCGGCCGGGGCGACCATGCCGGCCGAGGTCCCCACTCCAGCCGTGTTGCGATTCATCGGTGAACTCGTCGCTGCCGGTGCCACGGAGGTCATCAAGCCGGCCTGTCCGCGCTGCCATGGAGTGAAGGCACTGTCGAAGCTCCTGGACGGCAAGAGGATCTGCCGGGCCTGTTTCGCCAAGCAAGCGGCCGTTCCCTGCTCCCGCTGCGGCGCCGTCCGCGAACCTGCCACCCGGGATACCGCTGGACAGCCGCTGTGTCCCAACTGCCTAATTCGGGATCCGATCAATCTGGAAGTCTGCGTCGGATGCGGACGCCGCCAGCCGGTCGCCGTCCGGCTCGCCGACGGCGTCCGCTGCAGCAACTGCAGACCAAAAGAGACCAGGGAATGCGGGATCTGCGGACGCACCGCACCCTGCGAGATCTCCCGGGCCACCGGCCAGCCCTGGTGCGAACGCTGCCAGCAACGGTGGGTTTCTTGCAGCGGCTGCGCCACCGTCGCCCAGGCCCGCAGCGGCACCTGGGAGGAGCCCTTGTGCACAAAGTGCACCAACCCCGACCCCGCCTTCTGGGGCCGATGCCCCGTCTGCGAGACCACCTGGCAGCTCAGCACCCGCCCCTGCCAGCGGTGCGTCCTCGACAAGAAAGTACGCGACCTCCTCAGCGACAGTACCGGGGCCATCGGGCCCGAACTTGCCCCATTCCACAAAGCATTGACAAGTGCCGAGCGTCCGGACATCGCCTTGGCCTGGCTCTCCCGTTCAAAGGCCCAAGACCTGCTGGAGCGCATCGCACGCGACGAACGTCCCGTCACCCACGACGTCCTCGACGAACTCCCACCGGGCAAGGTGCTGGCCCACCTCCGCAGTGTCCTCGTCGCCACCGGCGCCCTGCCGCCACGCGACGAACGGCTCATCGCCCTGGAGAAATGGATCACCACGACGGTCCAGCCCCGCACAGACCCCACCGAACGCCGGATCCTGCACGGCTACGCGGTCTGGCACCACCTACGCCGACTCCGCCGACGCCTCGGCGAGGAACACACCACCCGGCTTCAAGATCTCAACGTTCGCTGCCACGTCACCGCCGCTGACAACCTCCTCACCTGGCTCGCCCGCGAAGGGCTGACACTGGGCACCTGCACCCAGCCGGACCTGGAACGCTGGATGGCCGACCCCACGATCAGCTACCGCGACGAGACCGGCCACTTCGTCCGCTGGTCGGTACAGCACCACCATGCCCGCGGTCTCACCTACCGCACGGTCCGCTGGGCCGGCCCGCTGAGCACCATCGACAGCGAAAAACGCTGGGCCGACGCCCGTCGCCTCCTCAACGACGACACCCTGCCCATCGCGGACCGCGTGGCCGGGCTCCTGCTGATCCTCTACGCACAGAAGATCACCACCATCAGCCAGCTCACCATCGATGACGTCGACATCGCCGGCGAGACCGTCGCGATTACCTTCGGGACCTCGCCCGTCGTCCTCCCGATGCCGCTGGCCGTCCTGGTCCGTGAACTCGTCGCGAACCGACGCGGCAAGGCCAAGATCGGTATCCCGCACGACGTCCCCTGGCTCTTCCTCGGAGGGCAACCAGGCCGTCCGCTCAGTGACAGCCAGATCGGTCTGCGGCTGCACAAGATCGGCATTCGGCCCCAGCAGGACCGATCCACTGCCCTGTTCGCCCTCGCCGCCGAGATCCCTGCTGCGATCCTCGCCCGGATGCTCGGCGTCCACATCCAAGTCGCCGTCCAATGGCAGAAGGCATCCGCCGGGGACTGGGCCGCCTACGCCGCCGACGTGAGCCAGCAAGGAAGATCGTGACCGAGGCATTAGGGTTCCAATACCCGACCCCACCCCTCCCGGCGGCAGCCACTCGGCGATCTCTTGCAGCTCGGGCGGCTGCTCGACCACCCGAGCGAGGGTGAATGTCGGGACGGGACTCGGGGCGTGGGCGACTCGGCGGCTCAGTGAACTTTGCGCACAAGGTTCCTCAGACTGGCGACGACTGTAACAAACAAGATCAAGGAGAAGATGCGTAGTATCAAAAAGGCGATGGAGAATAGCGTTGAGCAGACACCACCTGAAGACAGTTGGCATCCGGTGCCGATGCTGATCGCTGGCAGGGCCTGGTTCAGGCCCAGTTCCAGCCTTCCCATGCGAGTGCACGCCTTGTTCCCGGTGTCGACATGGCTAGGGGCAAAGAAGCCCAGGACAGCGGCGACGACGACGACGCCTGCGAGCCAACCCGCAGTTTTCTGCACCTTATAGCCGTAGCCAGCGAACGCGCCAAATATCCAGTTCCCCCCACGGCTAAACCAGTTGCCGATGTTGTCGCTGTTGCGTAGGTGCTCTTGCTGGTTGATGAGGATGTCGCGAGCGGCGGCGTTGTTGCCGGCGCTGTGTTGAACTGCAGCTACTTGGCGATACGGCTGGGCGGAGTAATCGGGGATGTGATGTTTACGCAACCAGTGAATCCAATGCCTTGCGTAGACTATGGGCTCAAGCCCCGCACCGCTCTTTACACGCTCATAGGTGAGATTGTCAAAACGCACCGTCTTGCCTGTGCAGGTTCGTGATACTGGCTCGCTGCACAGAATAGAGGGAGGCAAGACTAGGTGTCTGACACTGGCGGACTCTAGGTTCAATATGGGGCCATCGTGATTGACGATCCGACACCCTCCGAGGTTCAGTTCGTGGCCGAAGTCTGCGCCGAACAATCGGACACACCCTTCAGGGTCCCGGCCCGTGTATCGCGCATTCAGGATTACTCGTTCGCCCACGTTCAGATAATCGGCGAAAAGGGCGGGCCCAGTTCGACTCACCAGCCTGGCGCCACGACCGAAGATGAGCGCACCGCCGATTTGTGCACCTAGCAACTGGACCGCAGCATCGCGACGACGTCCCGCCCGACGCTGCCTTCGTCGCGCCTGGCGCTGAGCCTGCGGTCCGTAGTTTGTCTCCGCACTGAATTTATCTTCAAGAAACACGCTCCCGTTGGGTACGTTGAGTCCGTCTGCTTGCAGGCATGGCCCTTGGGTGTTGGTGAGTCTTGCTTGCCGGAGGTCCAGGAGTCCGCCGTTGATGTGGGCGCCCGACAGGTTTATGGCCCCCGTGTATCCGTTGGCATGCGCCTCGAAGCCTTCTCCGGGCGACCTACCTCCGAGAAATATGCTTCCATGAGCATAGAGTCCGTCTGCTTGCAGGCATGGCCCTTGGGTGTTGGTGAGTCTTGCTTGCCGGAAGTTCAGAAGTCCGCCACTGATGTGGGCGCCCGACAGGTTTATGGCAGCGGTGCATCCGTTGGCGCTGGCCTCGAAGCCATCACTGAGGAACACACTCCCGACGTGCAGCCCTCCCGCGTCAAGCGCTGTGTCTGCAGTATTCTCGAGCTTCGCCCATTGCAGCGAAGTTCGCCTCCGATGCGCGCGCCATGAAATCGTACAATAGCAGCAAGGAAGCGCTCTTGCTGGGCACCTTCCTGCGCAGAGAAGTTACTGAGAGAAACGTCCCTATCGACGTGCAACCTGTTGCCGTCCAGTATGTTAATCCAGGAACCATCTAGGTTCAGCTCAGGCAGGTAAGCACTCGTAAGCGCGAGCGGTTGATCAAGTACGCATCCTTTTAGTACTCCAGTTGCAGTTCGCTATTCCTGCTGGTCAGGAGTCTGTTTCTGAGTGTAGCGAGCTGACGTGGCGTCATGTGGCGGAAGTTCGTGACCAGCGGTGTGTGATCGCTGTTGTTCTGATCGTGCAAGATGATGTACAGCCTGATGAGTGGGCGAGGGAGCTCGAGGAGGTGCTGCTGCGGGTCGGTCACCGGTTCGGCCGGGCTGATCTGCGGCGGCGGATGCGTGCCTACGTACACGGTCTGCTGGGTCCGGTGGGCAGGAAGAATGGCTGGCAGCTGGCCGAGTACGTCGGTCACAGTTCCCCGGCCGGGCTCCAGCACCTTCTGAACCGAGCCCGGTGGGACGCTGACGAGATCCGCGACGATGTACAGGCGTATGTCGCCGAGCGGCTTGGCGAGGACGACGGTGTCCTCGTGATCGACGAGACGGGCTTTCTCAAGAAGGGCGATACCTCGGCCGGGGTTCAGCGGCAGTATTCGGGTACGGCAGGCCGTACCGAGAACTGCCAGGTCGCGGTCTTCGCCGCCTATGCCTCGTCCCGGGGCAGGACGCTGGTGGACCGGGAGTTGTACCTGCCGAAGTCCTGGACGTCGGACCGGGAACGGTGCCGGGAGGCGAAGGTGCCCGACGGCCGCGGTTTCGCCACCAAGACCGAGCTGGCGCGGGTCCTGGTGGCCCGGGCACTGTCCTCGCCGCTGCCCATCTCCTGGGTGACCGCGGACGCGCTCTACGGCCAGGACTGGCACTTCCGTCACATGGTCGAGGAGGCCGGCCTCGGCTATGTCGTCGCGGTCCCGAAATCGCAGCAGGTCAAGTCGCTTGCCGGGTGCTGGCGCATCGACCAACTTGTCGGGGACGCCCCAGATGAAGCCTGGGAGCGGCTGTCCTGCGGTGAGGGCGCCAAGGGCCCACGCGTCTACGACTGGGCCGCCGCCCAGCTTCCCGCCATCCCGTTCTTCGACGGCGGCGAGCCGTCCCACCGCAGGTGGGTCATGGCCCGCCGCAGCATCGCCCGCCCCGACGAGATCGCCTACTACCTCGCCTACGCTCCCACCGGCACGGCAGTCAGCCAGCTCGTGAAGGTGGCCGGCAGCCGCTGGTCCATCGAGTCCTGCTTCCAGAGCGCGAAGAACGAGTGCGGGCTGGACCAGTACGAAGTCCGTCGCTACGTCGGCTGGTACCGGCACATCACCCTGGCCATGCTCGCGCATGCCTTCCTCGCCGCCACGACCGCCCACGCACGAACGGCAAGGGGGCTGGAGAAACGGATCGCCCCTCGCCCCGCTCAGCCTGGCAGAAATCCGCAGGCTCATGGCAGCTTGCCGCCCCGAGACCGGCCATCACCAACGGCGCCGCACCGACCAGGCGCTGAGATGGTCCTCCTGGCGCCGCCGACACCAGGCCACCGCCAGACACTGCCACTACAAACGCCGCACTGCTGGTCACGAACTTCCGCCACATGACGCCACGTCAGCTCGCTACAGCTCAGAAACAGACTCCTGACCAGCAGGAATAGCGAACTGCAACTGGAGTACTAGTACTCCAGCCGTAGATCGTGATCTTGCTGGTCGGGCACCGGACCACGCAGGCCGGCGGGCACCGTGAACTCGGGTACGACCGCGGCGCGCGCACCGGGCTTGCGGGACACGGTCTCCGGCATCAGGGCCACCGCGACACCTTGCAGGAGGAAGACGCCGACGAGCAGGAGATAGACCAGGTGGGTGGGCGCCGGCGCGTACTGGACCAGCAGCCCGGACAGCAGCGCTCCGGTGCCGGTACCGATTCCCGGCGCGGCCGCGTTGGCCACCGTGCCGCGGCCACGGTCGACGTCGACCATCGCCGCACCCAGCGCGCCGAGCGCCCCACCGGTGGAAACACCTTGCAGTACCCGGCCGGCCAGCAGGGCTCCGACCCCGTCCGCGGTGGTGAGCACCACCATCGCGGCCGTCTGCACCGCGAGGGCGGCCAGCAGCACCGGCCGACGGCCGACGTGGTCGGACAGCCGTCCGAGCACCAGCAGCGCGAGCAGTACGGCGATCGCGTACACGCCGAAGACGACGGTGGTGGTGATCGGCGAGAAGTCCCACATGCGGGCGTAGGTCGCGTACAGCGGGGTCGGCGCGCTGGAGGCGGCCGGGAAGGACACGACGATCGAGGCCAGCAGCACGATGCTGCCGACGCCGGGACGCCGCGCGGGGACGACGGTCTCGCCGCGCCGCGACGGGCTCTGGGTGGAGGAACGGGCAGGATTCACAGTCAACCTCGATGGGGCGGGGCCGGGCACACCGCGTCGCGGGCGGCGATGTCTACGGGAGCGGCCGGTACGCGTCCACGGCATCCACGGCGTCCGTGCCGTGCGGCGGCCGGCCGCAGGGGCGTCTTCGTTGAGTCGCGAGCCGTACGGTTCGCCGCACGCGGAGCGGTCACCGCGCGGCGCTGTCCGGGCAGGCGGCCACGCCATCCGCGACGTCGGACGCCGGCTCGGACGCTGGTTGTGGAGCGGATCCGGTCATGACCTCAAGCCTCGCCACATCGCGCGACCCCACGAGCGGTCGGAGGTTCTGCCGAGCATGAGTAGCGCGGCCAGCACCGCGACGGTATACGTGCCGAAGACGATGGTGGTGGTCAGCGAGGAGAAATGCCATGCGCCCGCGTAACTGGCGTACAGCGGTGTCGGTGCGGCCGCGGAGGCCAGGAACGACACGATCATCGAGGCCAGCAGCGCGAGGGCCGGCAGGCCGGGACGCCCAGCGGTTTTCATGACGACCTCACGTCAGTCGCCGACGGGCTCGTGGGCCCGGGGACGGGCCCACGAGCGGCGGCTACCGGGATGCGTCGGGGTACGCGGCGGTCGCGCGGATTTCGACGAGGAGTCCCGGGCTGGCGAGGCCGTTGACCCCGATGATCGTCCAGGTCGGGTAGGGCGGTGCGACGAGGCGCTGCTTGGCCTCGATGAAGCCGGGCAGATGCTGGCGGATGTCGACGTGGTAGCTGGTGACGTCGACGAGGGCGGACAGGTCGAGGTTCTCCAGTCGCAGGATCTCCTCGATCTTCCGGATAGCGATCTCGGTCTGCTCCTCGATGGTGTCCGGGATGGTGCCGTCGGCGCGGCGACCGATCGTTCCCGCGATGAACAGGAGGCCGTGCGCGCGGACCGCGGCGGAATAGCCGAAGCCCGCGAAGGCGCTGGTGGTCTGCCCGAAGACGGCGTTGCCCTCGGGGACCTCGACGGTGTGGATGGTCATGGCGGTGCTTCCTTTTCTTTGTTGACGAAAGGCGTGGAGTCCGCGGAGTCAGTTGCCCCAGCGGGACGAACGGCAGGCGTGCTCCATCCGGGTCCGGCCGAAGGTCTCGCGTTCGCGGAGGAATTCACCGGGGATCGCGTACCGGGGTGCGTTCTTCGGGTTCTTCGCGGCCTGCGCGACGATCGCGTCGGTGAGTGAGCGGATCATGTCCAGCCGTGGATAGGCGGCGTGCACGGCGTCGGCCTGCTCGTCGGTGAGGGCGTCGACGTGGCCGGCGCCCATTGCGCCGCCGAAGTCGAGGGCGAGGCCTTCGCGGAGGAGCACGCACAGCGTGCCGCGGCGTTCCGCGATGCCCGGGGAGGTGTGCAGGGCGATGGCCTGCCAGACCTGGTCGGCGTCGGCTGCGGGCACTCCGCGGTCGATGAGGAATGCGGCGGCCCGGTCGGCGCCTTCGACCTCGAACCGCTGGCTGTGCGGGCCGTCCGACGCCACGCCGAGGTCGTGCATCGCGCACGCGGCGAACAGCAGGTCGTCGTGGTAGTCGTGGCCGGCGGCCAGGCCGAGGCGGCCGGCCACCAGCCGGGCGAACAGGTAGCTGCGGATGCTGTGGTTGAACACGGACGGCGTTTCCACCGGCCGGATGAGATCGACGACGGCGTCGGCAAGCGGTGTGCCGGGCAGCGTGATCAGGTCGGCGGTCGCCTCGCGGGTAGGTCCGGTCATGTCTTCAGCCTGGCCGCGACCGCCCTGACCTGGCGAGAGGCAAAATTCCCTTACTTCGATAGAATCTTGCCATGACAGTACATCGAGTCGCGGTCCTGGCGCTGGACGGGGTCATCCCGCTGGACCTGGCGATCCCGACGCAGATCTTCACTGCCCGGCCGGAAACCCCCTACGAGATGGCCGTATGCGCGCTGGACGCGAAGGTGGCCACCACCGCGGGCTTCGCCCTGGTCGCCGGTGGGGGTCTGGAGCAGGTGCGCGGCGCCGACACCGTGATCGTGCCGGGGTACGAACCGCTCCTTCCGCTGCCGGAGGCCGTGCTCGGCACGCTGGCCGAGGCCCACGACCGAGGCAAGCGTGTGGTGTCGATCTGCACGGGCGCCTTCGCACTGGCCGCGGCGGGCGTGCTGGACGGGCTGCACGCCACGACCCACTGGAAACACATCGACGAGTTCGAGCGGGACTTCCCGGCCGTCATGGTCGACCGCGACGTGCTCTATGTCGACGAGGGCGACGTGCTCACCTCGGCCGGGGTGTGCTGCGGCATCGACCTGTGCCTGCACCTCGTACGCCGCGACCTGGGAGCGGTGGTGGCCAACGAGATCGCCCGCGGTCTGGTGGCCGCCCCACACCGGGACGGCGGGCAGGCCCAGTACGTGCCGGCTCCCGTCGCGGCGGCCGGTGAGGCGTCGCTGTCCGGTACCCGGGGATGGGCCCTGCACCGGCTCGGCGAGCCACTCACACTGCGCGTGCTCGCCCGGCACGCGGGCCTTTCGCAGCGCACCTTCATGCGCCGGTTCACCGAGGAGACGGGCACGACCCCGTTGCAGTGGTTGCTCAACGCCCGCCTCAGCAGGGCACGGGAACTGCTGGAAACCACGGACCACTCGGTGGACCGGGTGGCGCGGGACTGCGGACTGGGCACGGCAGCCAACCTGCGGCTGCACTTCCGGCGGGCACTGGGCACCACACCCACCGCCTACCGCCGCACCTTCGGGCGCTCGACGTCGCACAGTCCGGCCTGTTCACCAGCAGGCCCGCGCTCGGACTGAAAACGGCCACCACGGCGCTGAAGGCTCGCCGGGCGCAGCCCACCGGGCAAGAGGATGTAACTGAGCGTTTCGCTTGGCGGATGTGCGCATGAGTTGGCGGATGTGCGCATGAGTTGGCGGATGTGCGCATGAGTTGGCGGGTGAGCGTTTCAGTTGACGAGGAAGCTGTCACCGGTGCAGGTGGCGAGCCTGTGGGAGTACTCGCTCAGGGCGGCGGCCAGCGGCGAGTGGATGTCCATGGCTCCTTCATGGAGTGTGCGAGGCACCAGCCCTCGTTGCTGGTGGCCCTGAGGTGCGTGGCGGGCGGTTGCGCACAGATTGCAGGGGTGGCGCATAAAGGCGCTCTCTTGGTGAGTGAGCTAGCGGTCGAGGACGTTGCTGATCATCCAGCCGGTGATGGCGCGGGTGACGCCGGAGAAGAATCCCGCGACGGCGCCACGGAGCAGAGGAAGACGGCGGGTCTCACGGTCGGACATGTCGGACCTCTCGAAGGTGAGGGAAGCTGCCCCGGGACTGGAGCGCAATCCGACCATGCCGCTGTGCCACCGCGTCCGGAGCGGGTTGGATGTTGTCATGCGGACAACACCGGGTTGTCCCAGGGCAAACGGGGTGGAGCCGGGCATGGCCGCGTTACCGGAGTCGCGTCGCGCGGGTCTGCCATGGGGCGTACTGCGCGGGGCCGACCAGGAGCTGAACGAGATCGCCAAGGAACTGCGCACCTGGCTGGACGACGCCGGGATCACCGTGGCGGCACTGCACGGTCGGCTGACCCCCGACCACTTTCCTGACGGTGTCGTACCGGCCCAACGCAAGCTGTACGACTTCTGCGCGGGCAAAGACCTCACCTGGGCGTTTGTCGAGGCCGTGGCCGACGCCTGCACCCCTGGCGACGCACCCGCCCAGGAGCAGAAGTTGAGTCCGGTCAGGCAGATGTGGGAGACCGCCCGTACGAACCCCAGCGCCCTGGGAGGGGGCGGGGAGCTGATGGAGGCCAAGGACCGGGTCATCGCGGCGTACGAGCGGATCTACTGGCCGCAGTCGGCTGCCCCCTGGCCGGTGAGCAGCCTGAGGGATGGGCCCGCCGGGTGTTCGAGCGCGGACGTGCAACGACGGCGCCACGATGACCGTGGTCAAGGACGACGGCAAGGCTGGGCTCGATGTAGCTGGGCTTCCACATGAGCCCTGGGGCATCGGGCCGCTGGCCGCGTTCGGGCCGAGATGCGCGGATACTCCCGCGCATCTCGCACGAGCTTCGGCCGTCCGCGTGACACACTGGCGGCGCAGGCGGCGGTGAACGGGGGCGATCCGGTTGGGTCTGGAGATCGAGAGTCGGCCGTCGGAGTTGCCGTACATCGAGAGGGTATGGCGCAGCCGCAGCATCGAGGTTGGCCGGATGACGTCGATCGCGGCGTCGCATTGGGAGCTTGTCTTCTGGGAACACGACGGCCAGGTGCAGGCGGCCGTGCTGGGCCCAGAGCCCAGGGCCTCTCCGGCTCCCGTTCCCAAGGACGCCACGTTCTTCGGTATCAGCTTCGCCCTCGGCACCTCGATGCCTCACGTGCCGATCAGCCGGCTTGTGGGTGGCAGCGCGGAGATCCCCGACGTCACGCGGCGCTCGGTGTGGCTGAAGGGTTCCGCCTGGCACGTGCCCGATTACGACAATGCGGAGGCGTTCGTGCGGCGCATGGTGCGTGAGGGCATCATGGACTGCGACCCGATCGTGCCCGCGGTGCTCGGCGGCGCAGCCCCCGATGTCTCCGAGCGGACCCTCCAGCGGCGTTTCGTCGCGGCGACGGGCCTTGCCCGGGGTGCCATCCGGCAGATCCACCGTGCCCGCGAGGCGGCGGTTCTGATCCAGGAGGGGGTGCCGGCGCAGGAGGTCGTGCACCAGCTGGGTTATTTCGACCAGCCGCACCTGGCACGGTCCTTGACCCGGTTCATCGGCCGGACCGCCACTCAGCTGAGTGCTCCAGACAGGGCGGAACCGCTGTCGCTTCTGTACAAGCCCTCCTCCTCTGTGCCCGCATAGTCTTCCTGACATAGCCCACGGGGTCGGCCCCGCCCCGGCCGAAGGTTATTCGGCCGGGACCGGGCAGACGACCCCGAACTCATCACGGAGGAATCATGCGCAAGGTCGTTTCGGGTCTGTTCGTCTCGCTCGATGGTGTCGCCCAGTCGCCGAACGAGTGGCAGTTCGCTTTCGACGAGGAGATGGGCGCGGCGCTGGGAAAGACGCTGGAGACGGCCGACACGATTCTGCTGGGCCGGTCGACTTTCACCGAGTGGGCCGGGTACTGGCCGACGGTGACCGACGGCGAGGACGCCGGCTTCGCCAAGTGGATCAATGACTCGCCCAAGTACGTCGTCTCCTCCACGCTGGACAGCGTGGAGGACTGGGCGAACAGCACGCTCATCAACGGCGATCTGGCGGCCGCGATCGAGAAGCTCAAGGCGGGCGAGGGGAAGGACATCACCGTCGCAGGCAGCCCCACGCTGGTGCGTTCGCTTCTGGAGCAGGACCTGCTGGACGAACTGGTACTGCTGATCCACCCGGTGGTGGCCGGCGAGGGCCGCAAGAAGCTGTTCGCCGACGACGCCACCCTGAAGAAGCTGGAGCTGGTCAGCGCTCAGCCGACCAGCAGCGGAGTGATCATCGCGACCTACCGTCCGACGCGCTGAGTACTGCTCGACGAGGGCTGGGTACAGGGACGGGCAGGAGATCGAGCCACATGTCCATTCTGGCGCGCTCAGGCGGGCCTTCGCGGTCGCCGATGCCCGCCCCGACCTGCTGCGTGGTGGACCCACCGCACTCGTCACCTGACGCGGCTACACCACCGGGTAGGGGGACCTCTCGCCAGCGCTCCAAGTGGTCGGGTCCAGCTGTACTGATGGCTTTCTCAGTGAGCGGACCGCAACGGGTCCTGTCGGGTGAGGCAGACGAGAATGCCCACGAGGACGATGGCTGCCGCGATGAGCGGGGCGACCAGGGAGTTCGCCGGGTACAGGATCCAGGCCCATGGCTCGGGGCGGCCGCCGCTTCGCCAGCCGGCCGCCGCGCACACAAGGGGCACGATGGCGACGGTGACAGCCGCGATGCGGTGGCCGAGGAAGGGAAACAGCAGCAGCGCCATGCCGACGTATCCGGCGATGTTGCGCCCCAGTACCAGAGCGATGCTGTCGGCCCCCAGGGCGTAGCAGAGGGCTGCCATCCCCGCCCCGGTGGCGGCGGCCGCCGAGCCGAGGGTGGCGTCCCACTTCCGGACGGGTCGGCAGGCGACGCTTTCGGTGCGCAGGTCACCGCGTCCCATGCCGTGGAGCAGCAGCATCGCAGGCAGCAGAGTGATGAGGTGGCCGACGAGGAAGTGTCCGGACTGGCCGGTCAGCACGGGGACAGGGAGTTCGGCGTTGCCCATGAGGAGTCCCACCGCATTGGTCAGGACGACGGACATACTCAGTACGGGAACGGCGCGGGCCTTCAGCCACCAGTTCATCCGTGGCTCCCGTTGATGTCCAGCTGGGGGCGTTCGTCGCACGATCGCATGGCGCGGGTGTTGCGCTCGTACCAGGTGAGCTGGGTTTGTCGGGGCTGTTTGAGGACGTGCTGGGCCAGGGCCAGTTCGGGCGGTGCGACCCGGTTGGTGAGGGTCGTGGGCGAGGCGCCGGCGGTCAGGGAAAGCCATGCTCCGACGGGGCCGTAGGCGTCAGCGGCCGGGTAGGGCTCTCCGTGGTCCACGCAGGCGGGAGATGGTGGAAGGAGTCCTGCCGCGACGCCGGTGGGCACACCGGCGGCGCTGATGCCGGGCCCGATGGCGAGCTTGGTCTCGTCAGGGCCTGGCCGGTCGGCCATGGTCAGGGTGGTGGGTACCGCGACGCCGGCCTGGCGGAGCCTTGCGACGGCCTTGCGTGACTCGGTGCGGATCATGTCGGCTTGGTGGTCCATCTCGGGCCACAGGCAGATGCGGGGCCGACCGTGGTCGCACGCCAGGTCGCTGGTCGAACGGGAGGTCACCGGGTCGGCGCCCATGCCGTGGGCGGAGGCGGCACCGCCTGCGAACCCTCCGGCGAGCAGCGCGGCCGCGGCGACGATGGCGGGGAGGTCCTTGCGGTACTGGATCAGCACGGCGGCGGACAGACAGACCGCCACGCCGAATGTTCCCGCGCTGACCAGCGCCCGTGCGTCCAGGCTCTGGTCGAGTGTGCAGCAGTCCTGCAGTCCTCCGCCGATGAGGCGGCGGATCCACACGATGCTCCAGGAGACCGGGTAGGCGTTGGCGACGAAGCTCGCAACCAGCGTGAGCGGCACCGCGACGATCGGAGCCCACAGACGGCCCAGAACGAAGCCGACCAGGGTGTTGGCCGCGAGAAGCACCGCTTCGACCGCGAGGATGCCGAGGTGGGGCATGCCGAAGCCGACGTCGGCGGCGGCCGCGGAGACGAGCAGGGCCGCCGTCATACCTGCTACGCCCATCACGAACACCGGCAGCAGCAGGGGGAAGGCGATGGCCAGTGGCGAGCGGACCGCGTTCTGGTCGGAGATGCGTGCGCGCCTGAGCCGGCTTCCCTCCCAGGCGCCGGCTCCGGCACACGCAGGCCCCACGAAGGACAGGGCCAGGCTCGCGGTGCCGGTGGCGGAGAGCCAGTAGTGGGGCGTGACCCACTCGGAGAGGTTGTCGCTGAGGGCGATGACGATGAAGCCGGCCAGAAACGGCAGGAGGCGGGTGCCGGAGGAGACGCGGATGACGGTACGGAGCAGCACGGTCAGATCTCCTCGCCTACGAGCTGGGCGTAGGCGGCTTCCGCGCGCTCGCGAGGTCCTTGGGCGTTGTCGGCGTTGCCGGCCATGGCGTGGAATTGGGCGGTGGTGCCGTGGAAGCGCACGGTGCCCCGGTCCAGGACGACCACGTGCTGGTAGAGGTCGGCGAGGTCTTCGGTCTGGTGGGTGGAGACGACGATGTGCACATCGTCGGCCAGCTGCTCGAGTAAGGACCGGAAGACCTTGCGCTGGGTGGGGTCCAGGCCCGCGGTCGGTTCGTCCATGAGGATGAGCTCGCTGTGGTGGGTGAGGGCTCCGGCGATGCCCATCCGGCGCAGTTGGCCGCCGGAGACCTGGTGGCTGCGGCGGTCGGCGAGCTTGTCCAGGCCGACACGGCCGAGCGTGGTGGCCGATGCCTTCCAGGCGTCGGTGCGGTTCATGCCCTTGAGCCAGCCGGCGAAGGCGACCTGCTCCCGTACGGTCAGGCCCGGTACGGGCGTGATGTGCTGCGGCAGCCAGGCCACTGCCTTCCGGTACGCCGTCACATCCTTGCGGGCCGCGGGGCTGCGGCCCCTCCAGGTGACCGTGCCGTCCAGGGGCCTGAGCTGGGAGGCAGCCAGCGCCATCAGCGTGGACTTCCCCGCCCCGTTCGGGCCGAGCAGCACCGTTGCCGGGCTGCTGACGCGAAGGTCGAAGCTGTCGAGAACGGTCGTCTTCCGGTTGTACCGGAAGCAGACACCGCGGAATTCCAGGGCCATGAGCCGCACAATCCGCCGCCAGGGGTGACCCCGAGGAGGCTGTAGTGAGGAGCGGAGCGGGAGGTGCCCGGGCGCGGGCAGAACCCGCCTGCGCCCGGGCAGCTGTGAAGACGTTCCGTACCGTCTTCGGGTTCTAGTAGGCGATGACCACCTTGTTGGCGCTCATGGTGCCGCCCGTGGTGAAGCTGAAGAGCTCGAAGTAGTACTTACCAGACGGCTGGTCCCCAGGCGGACTTGCCGCAGCTGTTGCTGCGAGTGCCCTTGTCGTCGTCGGGCAGCAGGTCGCGGTTCTTCCACAGCTTCAGGTTGGCCTTCTGAAACCCGTTGGCCCCGTCGGTGTGGCAGCCGCTGAGGGTCACCGAGGTGCTGACACCGTCGGTGTTGTTGTCAGTCCAGCGGGAGGACTCGTTGCCGGGGTGCCAGCCGGTGAAGTACGTGGTGCGGCTGCCCTCGGCATGGGCCGGGACCGCGCCGGCGAATCCCAGCAACACGGCCCCGGCGACGAGACCAACGGCGCTCCGGTGCATGTGCATTCAGTTTCTCCCGTGCCCTGGACATGACATGAGCCATGCAGGCATGACGGAGGAAGCACCTTTCGCATCCCCCCGGATGCAGCGCTGTCGTGCTCGCGATCGCCGCACGAACATATATCCACATCACCGATTCACAACGACGATCATGCCAAAAACCGACCAAAAGCGTGCGAGTGTCGCACTGTTTTTCGCATCGCTCGAATGCACTCGTAAGCGACCACATCGCTCGACCGAAGAGGTGGGCGCCGCATCCATCCAGGTCGTACGCGTGAGCGAGTCGCAATCCGAGACCGCCCCGAGACACAGCCGCTCTCCGCAATGCTCACGCGGACCCCTGCAGCCACAACGGCCGAAAACGCACAGGCATCACATAGTTACAGCCCAGAACCAGACGGTGCCGCACACAAAGCCATCAGCCCACCGGCCACCGACTACGACCTGGGCCGGACCCGGCAGGGCGCAGGCAGCATCTCCGAGCCGGGCCCCGCACCAGTTCACTTACCGCTCACCCCGCGAGCCTCGCCTCTGCGGTACAGCCCGGTGCGTCCCCGGCGTCCAGCTCGAACGTGGCGCACCTAAAAGGTGGCCGATAATAAGCGAAAATGACCGGATCTCATGGTGTGAAATTTAATGGTGAATTAAACAACTGCTTTCCCGGCAACTCGGCGTCAGCGCAATGCCCGGCGGGCCCGGAACACCGTGTGGATGGATTCCCGGTCGACACCGTCCGCCATGCCCCGTACGCCCAGGCCGGCCGGACGTCGGGTTCAGCGGGCGAGTGTGTAGGTAATACGGGCATCACGGCAACCGTCAGCGGGGCCGGTGAGAGCCGCCACTTCGCCGGGGGCCGCCGACAGGCCCCAGCGGGACTTCACCACGGTCCATTCCTCGAGGTATCGGCAGCGCGCCCCCGGATCGGTGGGCAGCCACTCGCGGGGCCCTGGTCGCCCTTGCCGCGGTTCTCCCGGGCACTCACCACCGGCCAAGGACCCGCATTGAAGAACTCGCCGACGCGCAATGGCCAAGTGGCCAGCCTGCGCACCGCAAGGATGCACGTCACCGAGCCGGCCTCGAGCCTGGCGACGTCATCGTGGTGGGGCCGGGCCGTGCTGGACAGTGACCCGCAGCGCGACCGTATCCACGCGGCCGCCGAGGCGGGCACGCTGCCGACCACGAGCTGGGACGAGATCGCGCGCCGCCGCCGCGCGAACGGCGAGCGATGCCCGGTGAGTGACGAACCCCGCGACTTATGGCCGGTCGCGCCTTCCGAAGCGGTGGGGGAAACCCTGGCAGACCCAGGGCTGTCGGCCGACCTGTTCTCGGCGGTGGTCGCCCTGACGGTGTCCATCGCGAGGATCCGTGGCTGAAGGGCAGCACACGGCTGGAGAGCGATGACGACTGGCGAGAAGTCCTGGTCCCTGGCGGGCGCGGCATCGCTGAGTACCGCATCAACCGGGACGCCCACGACGTCGTCCTCACCCGGATTGTGCCGTTCTGGCCGAAGTCCCAGTCCCTCCTCGAAAGCTCCGCACCCAGCCTGCTGGCCAACTGGGTGCGTTCGGCACGGGCCCGGCACAGTGCCGGAACGCGCGCTGTCTCTCGGCGACGTGGTTCATTCTCTGTCGCGGCTGATCAGAAGGTGGGCCCTATTCGTTGACGTCCTCTGCCACCGCCTCGATGAGGTGCCAGGATGCGCCGCGAATTCCGTTGTCGGCTATGTAGCGGTCAGCCTCACCGGTGAGACGGCCGATGCCTCGACGCTGTCGCGCCCCGGAATCTCGACCAGGCCGTTTGTGTAGAGCATCAGAACATCACCGGGGCGGAGAGAGCCCCGGGCCGGGTTGAACTGGGCACCGTCGTACACCCCGAGGAGAGGGCCGTCTGCGAATGATGGTCGGCCGCACCATCCGGTCCGCGCTCCGGTGAGCCGGAGCGCGGGGTGCGCCTCTGTTCGACAGTCCCCTCTACGCCCGCCAGCGAGCCCGCTCCTGGACGGAGCTGGAGCGGCTGATGGACGAGTTGGAGACACCGGACGTCCCGAACTGCAGGCGAGGAGAACCGTGGTTGCACCCGCTGTTCGCCGGAGCCGAGACGGTGGTCGATCGGATCCCGCGTCGGATGTGACCGCGGGGCCGCCGTGTCAGCGCCAGCCACGAGAAGCAGTGGGCCGATCGCCAGCCGCTCCTCTACGAGGCCACCTGGCGCGATGCCGCCTGGCTCCCCAGCGGCTGCTGCGCCGTCTCGGTCTCCTGCACACCGTTGCCGTTCCTCAAGTCGTCACCGGTCACGAGGCCAGGCTGGGTGAGTGGTGGATCCTCGAGCTGGACCACTTCTCCGACACCGGACTGCGGCGAGCCGAGCTGGTGCAGGCGCTGACCGACCCTGAGCACGGCCTACCGCTGGAACTGTCCGGGCACCGTGACCTGGAGCCGGGGAGAAGTCTCGGCCTGGTACTGCTCAAATCCCGTGACCGTACCGCCACGCTTCAATTGCGCTACGACCGGTGCGACTACCCCGTCAGGGACCGCGCCGAAATGTTCGCGGCGATCCGGCACCGGATCAGCAAGATCACAGGTGAGGCGCCGCTTCCGTCGATGCCAGGATGCCGCGCCGACGGCTGAGCACCCATGCGCGGCGGATGACGTAGAACAGCCCCGACGGGGCCTGTCGGGGCTGTGAGGGTCGGGGGCCGGCGTGGCGCGGGCCTCGCGCCATCCGTGGCCTGGTCCACGCGCTGGGGTGCTCCCGGCGCGCCGAGGGCTCAGCGCGCCGGGAAGTTCCTCTTCAGAGGTCGCGCAGATAGGCGCGGTGGGGAGCTCAGCGGCGGAACGGGCACAGACCCTGGTGATCATGGAGTTGCGACGCTCTGTGATCACCGGGGAGACCTGTGCCCGCGCTGCCCTCATGGCTGACCGAACTGCTCTGTCGTCCGCGCATCAGCGACCGGATCATCTTCGACATGCTCCTGCAACCGCTGAGTAGAGATCTCTCGCTGGCTGCAAGACAGCTCACTCAACAGAGTCCAACGCCGGGGCAATTGTGGCGAAGGCCCGGTCGGTCAGTTCGGCGGGGTCCTCGGCACCGTCGCTGCCGCTCCACCGTTGCAGCACGGCGTCGAATGCGGTGAGCGCCATCCCGGCGGCTAGCTGCGGGTACAGATCGGTGTCGGGGTCGAGCCCCAGGCGCTGCGCCAACTCTGCTGCCAGGTCGTCGCGCCACTGGTCCTGGCGTTCCAGGAAGCGTGCGCGCAGGGCGGGGGTGCGCAGAATCAGCTGAACCACGCGCAGTGCCCTGTCGGAATGGTCGGCGCAGGCGGCCATGGCGACCCAGACGGTGTGCTGCAGGGACGCGGAAGGCTGCTCCTCGATGGGCGAGACGCCAGCGCTGCGCGCATGCCGGTGCCCATGTCGGCCAGGAACTGGACGACCACGTCCTCCTTGGAGGCAAAGTACCGGAAGAACGTTCGCTTGGATACGCCGGCGGTGGCCGCGATCTCGTCGATGGTGACCGCGTCGAACCCCTTCAGCGCCAGTAGCTGCAGTGCCGCTTCGCTCAGCTCGTTGGAGACGAGCTGGCGTTTGCGCTGGGCCATGGTGACTTCAGGGCGGGAGCTCACCGGGTAATTCTACCCCATGCCATTTACGGCACTCGGTAGCGGCTTGACACTAAGTGTCATATACGGCAACGTGTGCCGCATGACGAAGAATCAGCGCTGGACCGCCGATCAGATCCCGGACCAGGCCAAGCGGGTGTTTGTCGTCACCGGAGCCAACAGCGGCCTCGGCCTGGTGACCACCCGGGCACTCGCCCGCAAGGGCGGGCACGTGATCCTCGCTGTGCGCGACGAGGCAAAAGGCCACCGGGCCGCCGCAGAGATCACCGCTGAGGAGCCTGGCGCCGACCTTGAGGTGCGCCGCCTCGACCTGGCCGATCTCGATTCGGTCCGAGCGTTCGCCGATCAGCTGCGCGTCGATCATCCGCGGCTGGACGTGCTCGTCAACAACGCCGGCGTGATGGCGCCGCCCCGCTCGCTGAGCGCCCAGGGCCACGAGTTGCAGTTCGCCTGCAACCACCTCGGCCACTTCGCGCTCACTGGTCTACTGCTCGACCTGCTGACCGACGGCAACGACCCCCGCGTGGTCACGGTAAGTTCGACCAACCACCGGCAGGGGCACCTCCACTTCGACGACCTTTCCGGCGAGCGCAAGTACTCGCCCATGGGGTTCTACAACCAGTCGAAGTTCGCCAACGCCGTCTTCGGATGGGAACTCCACCGGAGGCTGACCGCGGCCGGCAGCTCGGTACGCAGCCTGCTCGCCCACCCCGGCTACACCTCCACCAACCTCCAAACCAGCGCGCCGGTCGGCATGGTGAAGATGCTGTTCGGCCGCATCCTCGCCCCGCTCGCCCAGCCCCGGAACAGGGTGCACTGCCCAGCTGTACGCGGCCACCGCCCCGGACGTGAAGGGCGGTGAGTTCATCGGGCCGGACGGCTTCGCCGAGCTGCGCGGCGGCCCGAAGCAAGTGCAGTTGTCCACCGCGGCAGCCGATCCCCAGACCGGCCGCCGTCTGTGGGAACTGTCGGAACAACTCACCGACGTGCGGTTCCTGTTTCCGGCCGCTTTGTGACGACCTTGGTGAGCGAGGCGATCTGGACGAAGCGGTCGACGGCGTGACCGTCGCTGAGGGCCGGCGGAGCGGCGTCGCTGAACACGCAGGTCGGTATCAGGCGCACGCCGGGCCTCACGTGCCGCGCGGCGGCACCGCGCATGCGGGCGTGCCGCCGGGTAGACGATGGCGGTTGCGGGACACCCAGCGGTAGACCACGCGGGCGCAGGCGCGGATGCCGGGGAGACGGATCACGGCCGCGAGCATGCGGTACGTACGCGACGGCGAGGTGCCCACGTAGCGGGCCAGCGCGTCCGACCCGCCCGCGAGGACCGTACCGCCGCGCAGTAGCAGGACCTCACGGTCCAAGCGCTCGAGGTGCAGCGCCGTCGACTCGGCGGGCAGGAACTGCCACGGCACCGCTTCCAGTGTCGGTGCGGTGAGGGCCCGGATACGGTCGACGGACGTCTGACAGAAGCCGCAGTCCCCGTCGTAGGCGAGGACGGCTGGTGACCGTGGTGTCGAGGGCGGTGGCTTGACGCCGTGGTGGGTCACGGGTTCTCCGTCCAGTGCTGTAACAAGGACTCTCGTTCGACCAGGCGCGGGGCATGCGATCTGGGGAATTCATCAGCCAGTCCGTGAGCATAGCCGGGGACGCCTTTCCCTGGGCAAAGTGCTCCAAGAGGCGCTACGACAACTCCACTTCGCGGAGGGAGTACGCGGACGCGGCGGCCGAGTGCACGGGGACGCCGAACCGCGATCCGTCCGTGGTCTCCACCCGGGCGGTCATCTCGATGGGGCTCTGCGGTCCGAGGACGACTTCTAAGACCCTCGCGAACGACCGGCCCGTGGTCGTTCTGGCGGGGATGTCCTCGACGGTCACCGTGGTGACGTGCTGCCAGGGCCAGGAGTCGTCTCGCGGCCCGATCGCGGTGAGGCGGTCGGGGGCGAGACTGACGGCCGAGGGGATCGTGCCAGGCGGGGCACCCAGGTAGACGGTCTCCGGGGTGTGAGTGGGTCCAATCTTCCTTCACGCCGAGCGTGAACGCTGGGTATATCGGCTGATGGGAATTCCCCGGCGACCTCAACTATCGTGGCGCGAAGGCAGCTTGGCTATTGTCACTTATGGCATTGCCGCTTCCGGCAACGTCATATCCGGTTCCAGCAGGGCGCGATGACGGTCGCCCACTAATGCCGCTTCGGTTCGGAAATGCAGTTCGAGCTTTCGCACGATGCCGAATATGTGCGCTCGCACGGTTCGTTGCGCGATCCCGAGTCGGCTTGCCAGGGCTTGGTTGGTCAGACCGTCGGCCAGCAGCAGGAGGACCTCCCTCTCACGCTTCGTGAGCCGATCCACCCTCCTCGGCAGGAGATCTGCTGGTGGGGCGGATCGGTGACTGCGCTGGGTTCCTGTGCGCATGAATGACCTCCGTTGTTATTGGTTCCCCCTTGGTCGCCCGGCGCCACTGGGGCTCTTCGGCCTGACCCGGGTGCCCGTCACCCGATACTGCTACCGCTACCGAGGCAGCGGGATCCCCAACCCCTGGCCGTTGACTTGCCAGAACACAACGTGACGGCAGATTCCGTGGAGAGCCCGTTGCGGTGAGAGCTACACACTAGGAGAGCGGCCTGAGGAAACGGACCGGGAGTAATCCCGACACCGCGCCTCAGGCCGACTCAAGGGGCTAAGAGCTTGTCTCACGTGGCGAGTTTGGCGAGCTTCTTGTAGCAGGTCAGGGCTGCCGCGAGCCCGAGGAAGGCGAGGAAGTGGTTCCCTTTTCGCTCGTATCGCACGGTCAGGCGACGGTAGCCGAAGAGCCAGGAGATCGACCGCTCGATCTTCCAGCGGTGTCGGCCGAGGCGCTCGCTGGACTCAATGCCGGGTCGGGCGATGCGTGGGACTATGCCGCGGCCGCGCAGCCACGAGAGACGATCGGTGGAGTGGTAGGCCTTGTCGGCGCGGAGCCTTCCCGGGCGGCGGCGTCGCGGTCCACGGCGGGAGCGGATAGCGGGTACGCCCACGATCAGCGGAAGGAGTGCCTGGCTGTCGTGGACATTGGCGCCGGAGACGCCGAGGGCGAGAGGTAAGCCTTGCGCGTCGGACAGGACGTGCAGTTTGCTGCCCTTCTTGCCCCGGTCGACCGGATTGCGCCCGGTCAGTGATCCCCTTTTTTCGCACGAACCGAGGCCGCATCCACGATCGCCGAGGTCCAGTCCACCTCACCGCGAGCTCCGAGCTCGTCCAGGACAGCCTGGTGCAGGCGACGCCACAGCCCAGCCTCGGTCCATGCGGCGAACCGGCGCTGTGCGGTCGCCGGCGAGACACCGAACGTCTCCGGTAGATGCCGCCAGGCGCAGCCGCTGGTCAGCACGTACACGACGGCCGCGAACACCGCTCGCTCATCAACCGGGGCCGTCCCTCCACCCTGCGGACGCGAGGAGAAAGACGGAAGCAACGGAGCAACAAGCGACCAGAGTTCGTCAGGAACCAACCGCTGCGAAAGATCAACACCCATGGCACAGCATCATGCCGCACCGTTCTGACGCCACGTGAGACAAGCTCTAATACTCCAGTTGCAGTTCGCTATTCCTGCTGGTCAGGAGTCTGTTTCTGAGCTGTAGCGAGCTGACGTGGCGTCATGTGGCGGAAGTTCGTGACCAGCAGTGCGGCGTTTGTAGTGGCAGTGTCTGGCGGTGGCCTGGTGTCGGCGGCGCCAGGAGGACCATCTCAGCGCCTGGTCGGTGCGGCGCCGTTGGTGATGGCCGGTCTCGGGGCGGCAAGCTGCCATGAGCCTGCGGATTTCTGCCAGGCTGAGCGGGGCGAGGGGCGATCCGTTTCTCCAGCCCCCCTTGCCGTTCGTGCGTGGGCGGTCGTGGCGGCGAGGAAGGCATGCGCGAGCATGGCCAGGGTGATGTGCCGGTACCAGCCGACGTAGCGACGGACTTCGTACTGGTCCAGCCCGCACTCGTTCTTCGCGCTCTGGAAGCAGGACTCGATGGACCAGCGGCTGCCGGCCACCTTCACGAGCTGGCTGACTGCCGTGCCGGTGGGAGCGTAGGCGAGGTAGTAGGCGATCTCGTCGGGGCGGGCGATGCTGCGGCGGGCCATGACCCACCTGCGGTGGGACGGCTCGCCGCCGTCGAAGAACGGGATGGCGGGAAGCTGGGCGGCGGCCCAGTCGTAGACGCGTGGGCCCTTGGCGCCCTCGCCGCAGGACAGCCGCTCCCAGGCTTCATCTGGGGCGTCCCCGACAAGTTGGTCGATGCGCCAGCACCCGGCAAGCGACTTGACCTGCTGCGATTTCGGGACCGCGACGACATAGCCGAGGCCGGCCTCCTCGACCATGTGACGGAAGTGCCAGTCCTGGCCGTAGAGCGCGTCCGCGGTCACCCAGGAGATGGGCAGCGGCGAGGACAGTGCCCGGGCCACCAGGACCCGCGCCAGCTCGGTCTTGGTGGCGAAACCGCGGCCGTCGGGCACCTTCGCCTCCCGGCACCGTTCCCGGTCCGACGTCCAGGACTTCGGCAGGTACAACTCCCGGTCCACCAGCGTCCTGCCCCGGGACGAGGCATAGGCGGCGAAGACCGCGACCTGGCAGTTCTCGGTACGGCCTGCCGTACCCGAATACTGCCGCTGAACCCCGGCCGAGGTATCGCCCTTCTTGAGAAAGCCCGTCTCGTCGATCACGAGGACACCGTCGTCCTCGCCAAGCCGCTCGGCGACATACGCCTGTACATCGTCGCGGATCTCGTCAGCGTCCCACCGGGCTCGGTTCAGAAGGTGCTGGAGCCCGGCCGGGGAACTGTGACCGACGTACTCGGCCAGCTGCCAGCCATTCTTCCTGCCCACCGGACCCAGCAGACCGTGTACGTAGGCACGCATCCGCCGCCGCAGATCAGCCCGGCCGAACCGGTGACCGACCCGCAGCAGCACCTCCTCGAGCTCCCTCGCCCACTCATCAGGCTGTACATCATCTTGCACGATCAGAACAACAGCGATCACACACCGCTGGTCACGAACTTCCGCCACATGACGCCACGCCAGCTCGCTACACTCAGAAACAGACTCCTGACCAGCAGGAATAGCGAACTGCAACTGGAGTACTAAGCCCCTCGTATCCGGCCGGGACTCCCCCACTTCCAGCGCATGAATCGTGTCACGCCTTCATCTCCTCCCCCACGCGGTCGCCAACTTGACTCACCGCCGGGCAGTTTCGAACACACCCGTATTGGATCGTGACATGACACGCCCAACAGAAAACAAAGTGGCCGATAATCAGCGAAGGTGACCGGATCACGTCAGCACGAAATTTTAATAGTGAATTCAACATCGAAGGTGCCCACCCCCGCCGTTACTAAGGTCTGGGCAGGTTGAGTGTCCGGCTGTCGCGTCGCGTGTGCGCCAGGTTCCACGGTTCCTGTCGGGGTGGTGCTGCTCGCTTCGCCTTCACCAAGCGGCGAAGCGTCGGCGGCGCCGCTGTGCGTCACCGCGGAGACGTGCAGCGGAGAGAACCGCACGCCGTCCCACACAGCCGGACTCCGACAGCTCCATCCCCAGCGGCAGCCCGACGCCGATCCCCAGGGCCAGCGCCACGCCCCGCGGCGGGCGGCGGGCGGCGGACGGCGGACGGCGGACGGCGGACTGGATGCTGGTAGCCGAGCTGGTCGGGCTGCTGAACGATGCCGAGCACTACCTGATGGGCACACCCGACCAGCGCCTGGCCTACCTGGAGCGGCGGGCGAAGCTGCTGCACCGGCTCATGGACGCCACCGGCGATGAGTCCTCCCGCTACCTCGCGCAGGATGCCGAGGACCGCGCCGCGGCGGCCCGAGCCGGGGCCGAGGCCCTGGCCGCCGAGTGCGGCGACCCGCATCCCGCGCCACGCGGGCCGTGAAAGAAGGCCCGGGGCCGCCGGAGGTCCGTCACATCCCTCCGTCCGGGCGCCTGGAGACTACGGGCCCGTCAGGTCCTCGGGAACGGCAGGCCGGGCAGGTGCGGGTGCGCATTGGCGGCCATCAGCGGATTCAAGGTTCGTCCCAGCTTTCTACAAGACCGTTTCAGCACAGTGTTGCCACAGCATCCAGACCAACGCGAAAGCAGGCATACATGCGTAAGATGCGCAATACAGTCTCAGTCCTCGCCGCCTCGGCCGCTGTGCTGGCGGGCACCGCCACCAGCGCCATCGCGACCGACAACCCCAACACCAGCCGCGCGGCGGCGGCATCGTGCACCGTGTCCGGCGCGTTCTGCGCCACCAGCGATAGTGGCGGCAGCCTCGTCCTGTATTGCGGTATGTCCGCGAGCATGCCCTGGAGCGGGGGCGGATACTGGAACAACCGCCTTCCCGGGAACGGCAGGGTCAAGATGTTCGGCTCGAGCGGCACCGTGATTTACACGACGCCGGCCAACTACGGTCCTGTCAGGGGTGACTGGACTCCCGTCTACAGCCTCCGCGCCGACTGCTGAGGCCCCGGCATGAGCCGCGGCCGTGCCCAGTCCCCGGCTCACTACCGCAGCCCCGTCTGCGATTCAGCAGGCGGGGGCTTCACCGTGTTCACGGAGAAAGGCCAACTGCCTGCGGGAACTCCTCGACAAACTGGGAACATGCCCTCGATCTCAAAAAACATCAGCATCAGCACGAAGCCGAGTCGGATCGGTCCGGACTTGTTTGCCACCAGGTCCCAGTTACTGCCCACCGGCGTCCAGCACGCCACCACATCTTCCGGCGACGCTGCCCGGCCGGGCGAGCTCGCGTAATCGAGTGAACGCGTCGGCCGCCGGCGCGGACACCGATCTCGTCCAGGGCGAAAGAGCCGGCGCAGGGGCGGCACTGTCGTTCAACGCGGTCACGGGGGAACGTGATCAATTCCGCGATGCCCGGCAGCAGCCCCGGCAGTTGCTGCACCTCGGGCGCGAGCCGCGAGGCCTGGGCGTCGTCTCCGGTCACCACCGCCAGGATGTAGTCGAAACCCAGCTGGACCAGACGCGGGGCAGCGAGGAAACGATGGAGGACATGGGCAGCGCCTGCCGGACGGGCGCCGTGCCGATCACGGCGACTACCGCAGCAGGACGCCATGGCGTGGGTGCGGGCGAAGCGGCACGAGACGGACTGATCGTCACGCAGGTTGAACCGCTGCCGTCGGCCGGGGAGCCGCGGCAGTGGGGTGGACCGGCTGCCGGGTGAGCCGGCGGGTCATCAAGGATATGTCAGCAAGCGTGAGCATCGCCTCGGAATGCTGTGGCAAGGTCTCGTAGTCCCTGGTGTTCCTGCGGGCGTGCAGCAGCCACGCCAGCGACCTCTCGACCACCCCCTATCAGTTACGTGGAATCTGACCGCGGCGGAGATCATCTCTCTGCGGTACGACCACGGACTGAGGAGATGCGTTGGGCACGGTGGTGCTGGAGGAGAAGTGGCCGGTGCTCGGCCGGCACGAGCAGGCGGCCGGGTGGTCGCAGGTGTGGACCGACCTGGGGCGGGCGCCGCGGACCATCGACGCTTATGCACGAGGTCTGGCCGAGTGCGGTCGCTGCCGAGGAGCCGATCCGCAACCGCGTGATGCTCGCCCTGGCCTACGATGCTGCGCTGCGCCGCGAAGAGCTGTGCTCCCTGCGTACCGACGACCTCGATCCGGCTCACCGAACTCTGCGGGTACGGGCGGAGACGACCAAGAACGCCTCCGCGCGGTCCTCCCTGCTGCCCAGCCGGGGAACGCCCACAGGCCGGTACCGCCCGACCAGCGCGCTGGCCACGGTGCCTGTCGCTTTGATACCGGCAGCCGTCACGCCCGGCGTTATGAAGGTCATGCCCGGTTCTACCATCCGGCGGGCCGGGCCGCAGCAGCAGCTGCGCGACCCGGGCCGTCCCGCAGGCGAGGTCTTCCCGGCGGGCGTCCGGGAGGCGCACTGCGTGGTGGCCACGGGCGTCCCCCTGGCCAGCGGGGACCGTGGAACAGCTCGGATCACCCCGCCAGAGCCCAGCCGCATCCGTCGCTGCCGCGGCAAAAAGAAGACCCGAACCCCGGCGGCCGGGATTCGGGCCCTGTCCTGGCGAGAAACGCGTTTCAGCTGGCGTTCGGGTCCTGGCCGACCAGCCGCGTGAGCAGCTCCACGATCTGGGCCTGGTTCCGGCCCATCTTCTGTCCGAGCTCCTCGATACGGCCTTCCAGCCGGTCCACCTTCTGATCGAGGTTCCCGACCTGGAGACGCACGGCCGTCAGGTCGCTCTTGATGATCCCGAACTCGCGGTCGTTCTTCTGGTCGACCTCTTCGAAACGCCGTGTGAGAGCGGCGAGTTCGCTGTGAGCTATGGGGTCCTCGGGCACACGGGGCGCTCCTGCCAGATCATGAAAACGAGCAGGACGAAGAAGCCCAAGCCCACCAGCTGACCGGCTGTCAGGAGGGCGTTTGGATCGAGGACGTGCGCGGGCGGTGCTCGGCCAGCCAGACCTGGGCGTATGCGACGGCGTCAGCCAGGGCGAACAGCCGAGCTTCGGCTGCACCCACCGTGCCCCGTACCACCGGGCGTTCTTTCTCGAAAGCCGCGCCCAGATCATCAAAGCGGTCATCGGTGATCGAGATATCGCGCACGGTGCTCCAGCGGCGGCCCTGCAGGGTCATGATTGCGAAGGAGTTGTCGACCTGCGGAGCGGGAATGCGGTACTCGGCCAGGTGGAACGCTGTGCAGGACTCGAAGCCCGCGCCCAGCAGAAGGATCCGCGCCCCGACTTCTTCCAGCCGGGCAAGTGGGCTGCGTTCACCAAGCTGGCAGTCCAGTGCATGGCTGTCCACGATCGCGGAGGCGCGCGGGCCTATGGCCGCGAATGAGGTCTGCGGGTGCGCGCTGCGGGCGACTCCCGGCCAGTTGCGGACGGTCTCCGGAATCGCGCCTACACCGCGGGTGGGTGTGGTGCGTGGGTCGTAAGGCGGCATCGATGCGCGGATGTCGGCCCACCACGTCTCGGGCACGGGCGGATTGCTCCAGTTCGCTGGATCCGAGTTGTCGCCAGAGTGCGTCGGCACCACCAGGGTCCCGTGGTCGCCGAGGGCGTCGAGCAGTGCCATGACGACGGCGCCGGGGCCACCGCAGACCCAGCCGAGCGAGCTGAGGGAGGAGTGCACGAGGAGGGTCTCACCAGGGCGTAGGCCAATGTCACGCAGCTCGGAGGCGAGTGAATCACGCGTACACAGCGGGCCGGCCGGAGGTGTCGTCGACATGGCTGGTGAGTGTGCACGGCGCGAGGGCCGCGTACCACCGGTTTTTCTCGACAACTACCTCAAGCCTCGATTGCCCCACTTCCCGTGCCAACCGGGCTGGCGGTTGGCGCGGTTGGATGGGCGGTGATGTTCGTTCCGATCGCTGGAGGTGTGGTGGCCGGGCTTGTGCGGGTGCGCCGATTGACCGACCAAGAGGGGCAGAAGCTGCAGCAGGTCGTGCGTCGGGGCCGTACCAGCTCGGTGCGCTACCGGCGGGCGATGATGCTGCTGGCGTCCGTCGGCGGGAATCGCGTGCCGGTGATCGCCCAGCTGGTCCAGGCCGACGAGGACACCGTGCGGGAGGTGATCCACCGGTTCAACGAGATCGGTCTGGCCTGTCTGGACCCTCAATGGGCGGGAGGCCGTCCCCGCCTGCTCACCCCTGACGACGAGAACTTCGTCATCCAGACGGCCACCACCCGCCCCACCAAACTCGGCCAGCCCTTCACCCGCTGGTCGATCCGAAAACTCGCCGCCTACCTGCGCCGCGCCCACGGACACAGCATCCGCATCGGCCGGGAAGCCTTACGCTGCCTGCTGTCGCGTCGTGGCATCACCTTCCAGCGGACGAAGACCTGGAAGGAGTCGCCCGACCCCGACCGCGACGCCAAGCTCGACCGCATCGAGCACGTGCTGGAGCACTTCCCAGACCGGGTTTTCGCCTTCGACGAGTTCGGTCCCCTGGGGATCCGGCCCACCGGCGGCTCCTGCTGGGCGAGGCAGGGCAAGCCCGACCGCCTCCCGGCGCGCCTTCTTGAGGCGGGGCACCTGGGTGAAGCGACGGGTGTGATAGGCGGAGGCGACCGCGCCGCCGCGCGAGCGGCACAGCGAGCCGGGCTGGGCGCCGCACTTCGGACAGGCGTGCTGTTCGACGTCGTCGGCCTCCGACCGGCCCAACGTGGAGGGCCGCTGAGGGGCCGTCATGAGCCGGGTTTTCGCACAATGCAAGTCTCAGAAGGGGGTCCGTCCCGCTTTTGAGTGAGAACGGGTTGTGAGAGCGAATCCGGGGTCGGCAGGCGCCCGGCGGCCTGTGATTGATCTTGCTCCAGCAAAGGACCGTTTATGCGAGATCAGACTGTCCGTGAACGGCCTGAAACGTCCCTGCTGCGGTGAACGCGTTGGTGATGGGCGCGATGAGCGAGGCGAAGCGGCGGGCGCCTGCGTTGCCGATCGGCGCCCACAGCGCGGCGCAGTGCTCGTCTGTCTCCACTTCGATGCGCTCGCGTGCCGCACTGCCGGCGTCGGTGACCGCGCCGTTGGAGTCGAGCCAGCCGCGCGCGACGAGGCGTGCCGTCGCCGCGCTCCACTCCTCGTCGTCCCACTGGCGGGTCGCTCTCGCGAGAGCTGTGGGGAGGCGGCCGGTTGCGGTGTGCAGAACGAGGCAGTCGCAGGGCCCGAGGCCGTTGTCGGCGAGTACGACGAGATGGGCGTCGCCGCGCCACTCGCGCGCCACCGTGATCTGCTGCCAGAGTGCGACGAGAGGATCGGGGGGAAGCGCGACCGAGGCGTTCGCGGCGGCCAGCACCTTGCCGGCGTAGTCGGCACCGGCGACGACCGGGTCGATCAGTGAGCGCGCCTCGGCAAGGTGGTCATCCGTGAGATGTACGTCGACGCGCCGCATCGCCCGGCCGGCGGCCAGGAAGCGGGCGGCCTGCCACCGCTCGGGCGGCGCGGCGTCCCATACGCCCGCCATGGCTCGCACTGCCCGCGGGCTGAAGTTGTAGAAGGCCGCGAGCGTGACCTGCCACGGGACCGCGCCCATCGCGGCCGACCGGAAAGCCAGATACGCCGGCCCGCGGTCGGTCACGCCGAGCTCGGCCGCCTCCTCGGCTGTCTCGGGGACGAGATATATGAACAGGTGAGCGGCGCTGACGGCGCGGCTGGCGTCACGGACGGCGTTCAGGTCCATCGGGCCGTCGCCGGTACGGGCGGAGTCGGGAAGGGCGTCGAGGTGCATGGCGGTGGTGTCTCCGGGAGTCGGGTGGTGCTGTCAGGCGGGTGTTTCGGCGGTGGCGGTCAACACCGCGCGTCCAAGGGTGTGACCGGCCATGGTGAAGCCGAGGACGGCCGGTGTGGCGTCGGCCGGGACGCCTGTCGAGGGGATGTCGAGGGCGTGCACCACGACGAAGTAACGGTGCGGGCCGTGTCCGGCCGGCGGGGCGGCGCCGATGTAGCGGGCCACGCGGGCGTCGTTGGGCAACTGGTAGGCGCCTTCGGGCAGTTGTGAGCCGGTGTCGTCGCCGGCGCCCTCGGGCAGCTCGGTGACCGTGGCGGGGATGTCGGCGACCGCCCAGTGCCAGAACCCGGACCCGGTGGGGGCGTCGGGGTCGTAGACGGTGACGGCATAGCTCTTGGTGCCGTCCGGGGCGCCGCTCCAGGACAGCTGCGGGGATGTGTCCTTCCCGCCGGGCAGGCCGGAGGAGTGCTGCTCGGGCGGCCACGCGGCGCCGTCGGTGACGGTAGTGCTGGTGACGGTGAACGAGGCCGCCTGGGGGAGGCGGGCGAAGGGGTCGTTGGCAGGCACAGCGGTCGTTCCTTTCCGGACGAGGAGGTCCTCATCGGCTACTGAATCGACCGTAACACAGATAATCGATTATCTAGTGGATCATCTATTCGATCGTCTAGGATGGGCTCATGACTCAGACGGCGCACTCCTCGACCCCGCCGGGGAAGCAGATGCTTTCCGAGCAGGTCTACGCCCACCTGCGGGACGCGATCATGCGCGGGGACCACTCCCCTGGCGCCCCCCTCAAGCCGCAGGATCTTGCCAGGGAGCAGGGCGTGAGCCTGGCTGTGGTGCGCGAGGCGCTCGTGCGGGTGGTCGGCGAGGGGCTCGCCGACCGGCTGCCCAACCGCGGTTTCGCGATCCCGTCCTTCTCCGACCGCCGCTGGCAGGAGATCGCGGAAGCCCGTCGGACCGTCGAACCGGTCGTCCTGCGCATGTCCATCGAGCGCGGCGACGTCGACTGGGAGGCCCGCGTGCGGGCCGCCCACCATCGTCTGGTGCGCACTCCGGCGTACGTGCCGGAGGAGGGCGAGTACTACACCGCCGCGTGGGCCGAGGCTCACCGGGCCTTCCACCGCACGTTGCTGGAGGGGTGTGGCAACCGCGCGCTGCTGGAGACCTTCGACCGGTTGTGGACCGCGAGTGAGCTGGCCCGCCGTTGGTCGGCGCACCGCAACCCCGACCGGGACGGCGCCAAGGAACACCGCATGCTGGAGGAGGCGGTGCTGGCCCGCGACGCCGACACCGCAGCCGCGGTCCTGGTCCAACACCTCACTTTGACCGCGGCTGCTCTGACCGACGATTCAGGCCAGGCCACCTAGGCTTACGCCACAACAGCGAGGTCGAGGTGAGAATGCATGTCCAGCTCGAACCGGCCGTAGGGGTTCACGTGGGTCCAGAACAACGGGGACAGAGCCCGCCGGTCGGCGTCGGTGAGCCGCTTCTGCCACTTCTCCTCGCTCAGGATGTCCTGGAGGAGCAGGGTGTTGACGTGCACCAGCGCGGACTGGAGCAGGTGCAAGGCGAGCATCGAGATTTTCCTGGGACTCCTTGTCGGAGCCGGTCAGGTCGCCGTCCTTGCCGTAGAACAGGTCGTGGTTCGCGGAGTTCCAGTTCTCCACGACCTGGAGGCCGTCGTTGATCTCGCGCCGCAGGTCCGCGTCGGCGAGGTAGTCGCAGATGAACGCCGTACGCACCGCCCGCCCGAGTTCCTCGATTGCCCGGTAGGTGGGGTGCTTGGGCCCGCCGCGGGTGAAGCGTCGCAGGACCTGCTCGGCTTCGGCTGTGCCCAGGCGCAGGGCGGTGGTGTACTTCACGATCTGGTCGTACTGCTGGCGGATCAGCTCGCAGTCGATCGTCTTGGTCGACAGCACCAGCGCCAGGTTCGGCCATTTCTCGTCCTCCCCGGCCGCCGGCCGGTACATCCTGGCCGAGCCGACGTTCTTCAGCCTGGGCAGCAGGTTGAAATTGACGGTGACTGCGGCTTGTAAATGACATGTCGTTAACCGCTTTGGGGGTTGAAGTGGTCCACTTATGAAGCAATTTACGTAAGCCAGCGCTGGGGATGATCTTGATCGCATAAGGAGCTTATGCGTGACACAAGTGCAGCCGAATCCGCTCTCGGTGAGGCCCTGCGTGAGGGTGGGTGATCAGTCGACTTCTGAGGGGATGGTGGTCGAGCAGTCGGGGCCGGAAGATCGGGGTAGAGCTCGCGGTATGCCGCCAGGTTCAGCCCCTCGTCGGTGAGGTGGTAGTGCCGGACGTCCCGGGTGCCGTAGCGCGGCGGGTCGTAGGGGCTGCCGTTGTAGTCGCGGTGTTCGTAGCGCAGGTACGTGGTTCGGACGTCCAGGTACGGCGGTTCCCGCGCGCCAGCTCGTCCTTCACCAGGTAGCGGTGGGCCGCGTTCCAGATTTCGCTGGTCGACAGCCCCTCGCCCCCGCCCCGGCCACTTTGATCAGCGTGCGCCACACTCACCGTTCCGCTGACGGTGCTTACCGTGCTCGGCCAGGGGTGGGACAAGTACGAAACTCCGCCGCTCGCCAGCCCCTCCGCGTGCCGGGCACGTCAGTACAGCTGGATGCAGGTGAGGACGATGTACGGCGGGTCGGCGTCAGCAACGATGACGTACTCGGTGACGCCGAGTACCCCGTCCTGGCCGAGCGGCATGCGTCCTTGCTGGGGCCACTTCTCCGAGGCGGTGCTGCCCGGCAGCATGCCCCGCGTCTCGTTGATCTGAACGGTCGCTGCGATGATCGCCCCGAAGACCTCCCCCGGCAGGGATAAGTCGGCCAGCAGCGGCTGCATCACGCACAGCGACCGCGGAAGCGAATACACCTCGGCTCAATTCCATGCTGAGACAGGCAGGTTGGGGCTTCGCCAGAGCACGGGCCGGACCGGCTCCTGCTTTGACACCGCCCCAGCCGAGAGCTTCTGGGCCGTGCTCAAGGAAGAGATCGGCACCCGGGTATGGCCGGACCGGGCCACCGCGCGTGTCGATGTCTTCGCGCTCATCGAGACGTTCTCGCGAGGAACGCCCTCGGAGGCCCGAACGAGTTCGTCGAAGGCGGGCTCGGACGAAACCCCGGCGCCGGCCTGGCAGGGTCAGGTGCCGGCGCTCAACGCGGGCTGCGCCGGCTCCGGTAGGCCGCGACGCTGGCCCGGTGTGCGCAGGTTCGGGTGCAGTACTGCTTCGAGCCGTTGCGCGAGAGGTCCACGAAAGTGGCCCGGCAGGTCGGCCCGGCACATACGCCGAGACGAGCGGGACCGAGCGTGGCGATCACGGAGGCCAGTGCGCTGAGCGTAGTCGCGGCAAGGTGCGCCGAGCAGCGGTCGGTGTCGGAGGTCACCTCGGTCCACCAGCGGTCGTCCTCGTGGCGCAGTACCGGGGTGGCGCGGCTGCGACGCAGACCGTCGTTGATCAGAGCCGCAGCTTCGACCGCGTCCGCGTTCGCCCGTTCGAGCACCTCACGCACCGTCTCGCGCAACGCGCGGACTTCCGCCAGGTCGGCGCGGGTGAGATGCCGCGGACCGGTCCCTTGGTTCGCGGCCGAACTCGGAGGCTCAGCCGCGGGATGGTCGTCAAGGAAGTCCCGGAGCTGCTCCACGGTCTCGAGCGTGTCCTCTCCCTTGATCGGCCTCAAGGTGTTGGCCAGGTCGACGGCCGTCTGGACTGCCAATGGGCTGTGATACGCATCCTGCATTTGACGTGTCTCCTCACTGCCCCATAATGTTACACCCAAAGGAGCTTTAGCATGTCACAACATACTCGGCAGGGGACGACGCCGCAGACGATCCCGTCTGCAGGGGCCCCGGCACCGGAGCGAACCGACGCCCCGGACGGGCGTCGGCTGGGGCTGACTTTGGGGATGCTGGTGCTGCCGATGTACGTGGCACTGGGAGCGCCGTCGGTGGCCCTGCCGGCCATCGGCCGCGCACTCGCGGTGCCGTTCGGGGCCACCGCATGGATTCTCGCCGCGTGGTCGCTGACCTCCGCGCTCGCGATGCCGGTCGCGGGTCGGCTGCTGGTCCGCTGGAGCCCCTTCCAGGTCCTCGTCGCCGGGGTCGTGGCGCTCGCCGCGGGCTCCGTGCTCGCCGGAGCCGGGCCGACACTGTCCGTCGTGATCGTCGGCCGACTGATCGGCGGCGCCGGGGCGGGCGCGACCGTGATCGCCGTCTTTGCCGCGGCCACCGCCCTTCCTAGGCGGCAACGGATCCGCGCCCTGGGAATCATCGCGGCCGCCAGCGCGACGGCGTCGGGGTGCGGGACACTGCTGGGCGGGGCGGTGACCGCATGGCTCGGGTGGCGTGCCGTGCTCGCGATCCCGGTCCTCGCGCTGCCCCTCCTGCTGGCCGCATTGCCGAGTAGGCGCGCGCTGACGCGGAGCGGTAGCGGCGAGCGAAACGGCTCGACCGGGCGACTCGATATCGTCGGCGCGGCCGTGCTGTCGGTACTCGCCGGCTCCTTGATCACGTTGCTGCAGGCACACTCGGTCGGCCTGCCCGCTCCGGTCACCCTCGTCGTGGCTGCCGCCGGGGCGCTCGCCGCCGTGGGACTGTGGTGGCGCGTGCGAAGCACGCCCGACGGGTTCGTGCCTCGGCGGGTGATCGCATCCCGCGGCTTCCTGGCGGCCGGGCTCATCGGCGGGACCGTCTTCGCCGGCTACTACGGGGTGCTGTTCCGCGCCCCGTCCCTGATCGAGCAGGCCACGGGCGGTGGCCCCCTGGAAGCCGGCGTGCTCCTGGTCCCGGCCGCCGCCTGCTCGGTGCCGGCCGGGCGGCTGGTCGGCACCTTGACCGACCGGTTCGCCGGCTGGCAGGTGTCGGCCGGGCTTGCGGCACTCACCGTCGTCGGCGTGCTCGTGGTCGCGATCTTCACCGGACCGATCCCGGTTGTCCTCGGCACGGCGCTGACCGTGTGCGGGTTCGCCGGCGCCCAAGCCGTACTGGTGAGCCTCGCGCCAGACCTGGTCGCCGCGGACGACCGCGACACCGCACAGGGCCTGCTCACCTTCATGAACGCCCTGGGCGGCGGGATCGGTCCGGCCGCTGTCGCGGGTCTGTCCGGCATCGTGCCGGTGCCGGTGGCCCTCGCCGTGCTCGCGGCACTCCCCCTGGCCGGACTCGTCCTCAGCCTGACCCGGCGCCCTACCGCCGACCGCCGTCCCGAACCCGACGCCACGCGTGGGAGCCCGCGATGACGGTCCACCTGCATCTGATCCGATAACGCCGTGACCAGTAAGGAGCCTTGCCATGCCCGCCGAGCCATTCGAGGTCGGCATCACCGAAGCCGAGATCGCGGACCTGCGTGAACGATTGCGACGGACACGGTGGCCCGAGCGCGAGCCGGTGGACGACTGGTCACAGGGTTTGCCGCTGGCGTATGCGCAGGAGCTTTGCCGCAGCTGGAGCGAGGACTACGACTTCGGGTTCGCCGAGCGGCTGAACGCCTTCCCGCAGTACCGCGACACGATCGACGGGCTGGGCATCCACTTCCTGCACGTCCGCTCGCCGGAGCCGGACGCGTTCCCGCTCGTGCTCACGCACGGGTGGCCGGGTTCGGTGCTCGAGTTCCTTGAGGTCCTCGGCCCGCTGACCGACCCGCGCGCGCACGGCGGTGACCCGGCGGACGCGTTCCACGTGGTCGCGCCGTCGTTGCCCGGGTACGGCTGGAGTGACAAGCCGTCGACGACCGGGTGGGGCATCACTCGCACCGCGCGCGCCTGGGACACGTTGATGGTCTCGCTGGGTTACGAACGGTACGGCGCGCAGGGCGGTGACTGGGGTTCGGCGGTGTCCGCGGCGCTGGGCGAGGTGGCGCCCGAGCGGGTCGCCGGCGTGCACCTGAACCTGGGATCCGTGGCGGCGGGCACGTTCGACGACCCGACGCCCGCGGAGCTGGCGAATCTCGAGGCCGAGAGGGAGATGCAGCGCACCGGCCGGGGGTATTCGGCGATCCAGGCGACCCGGCCGCAGACGCTCGGCTACGGCCTCACCGACTCCCCGGCGGGGCAGGCCGCCTGGATCGCCGAGAAGTTCTGGGCGTGGACGGACAACGACGGCCATCCCGAGGACGCGTTGTCGCGGCAGACGATCCTCGACGAGATCTCGGTCTATTGGTTCACCGCGTCGGCCACGTCGTCGGCGCGCCTGTACTGGGAGAGCTTCGCCAACTTCCGGGACAAGGTGACCGCGCCATCCGGTCTGTCGGTCTACCCGCGCGACATCACCCGCCCCTCGAGGCGGGAGGCCGAGCTGCGGTTCACCGACCTGCGCTGGTTCGAGGAGCTGCCGCATGGCGGCCACTTCGCCGCGCTGGAGCAGCCGGAGTCGCTGGTCAAGCAGGTGCGCGGGTTCTTCCGCCTGTTCCGCTGACTGCCCGTGCCACCCCCTGGGAAACCCGCGCCAGGGGATGGTCCCGTCCACCCCCCGGGCTACCGGCAAATCACGTTGTGGCGCGGTGCAATGGGCGAACGTTGTCCGGCTCGGCGACGGCTGCGTGGAACTGCTGGTTTGTGGCAGAACCGGCGGCTGGACCAGTACGCGCCGGCCTGGGACCCGGGTGGGCGGCACAGTCCGAACACGCTGTTCGCTGCGGCCGCCGCCCGGGACGGGATCGCGCTGGAGGTTCCCGAGCCCCGCTCGGGCGGTCGGGCTGCTGGAGCGGCTGATCGAAGACGGTTGCCAGGAAGCCATCGACACCGGAACCGAGTGCCTGACCGAATCCCTTCTGGAAGGCATCGCCCTCAACCTCTCCTCCGAGCCTGGTCGCGATCCGAACGCCGGCGAGATTCCTGACGTCCCGGCCGCGCAGGCCGCTGCGACCGCCCGGCGAGCCGCCAAGCGGTCGGCCCCACGCCGACGCGGCCGGAACACCGTGTTCGACGATCAAGGACCCGCCGCCGAAGCCGGAGCATGAGGCCGTCGTGCGACCGCTTCCGCGAAGCCTGGCCTGTCCCCGACGAGACGCTGCCCAGCTTCCTGCTCCGGCTGGCTCACCGGCTCAGCATCGCGCCGCTCCGCCTCGCCGAGCACATCGGGCTGCTGCCCCGCACAGGGAACGTCATCTCGCCCCGTCATCTTCTGCGGCTGGATCCCGAGCTCACGGCCCACATCGCGGGCATCTGCCGCCTGTCCGTCCAGGAGGCCGACAACCTGACCCTCGCGGCGCAAGCTCCTGGATTCCCGCCCCTGCACCCCAACTACCTCAGCCCCGGGCGCCCTTTCGAAGCGGTGGTCAACGAAGGGTGGGTGTTCACCCGCTTCAGCCGCTTCTGCGAGTGCCTGGGCGACATAGACGACACCACCACGGCGAGCTGCTGGAGCAACACCTGGCGGCTTCCTATGACCTTCGCCTGCCTGCGACACCACCGATTCCTCGACCGGCAGTGCCCCGCCTGCGGCAATCCTGCCTTCTCCGCCGGCATCGGTACTGCGGGCCGATGGCGTCCGGCCAGCCTCATCCCCAGCCCGCTGACGGACCTCCACCCCGCCCAGTGCCGCGGCCGGATCACCGGTCATGGTGAAGCGTGTCGCTCCCCTGAGGTTCCCCCGCTGTGGGGGTGTGGCTGATTAGCTGGTCAGGGCGGGTTGACGTGGTTTCAGTTTCACTGGTTCGGCCGCTGCCTGGTCGGCGTAGTGCTTCTCCTCGAACTCGATCGGGCTGAGGTAGCCGAGCCGTTTCTGGATGCGGCGGGGGTTGTAGAAGCCGTCGATGTACTCGAAGAGAGCGAGGTTCGCCTCGGCCCTGGTGGCGAAGGTGCGGCCGCGGATGCACTCGGTTTTGACCAGTATCCACAGGTTCTCCGCCAGGGCGTTGTCGAACGAGTCGCCGACCGAGCCCATGGATGCCTGGATCCCCGCTCTGACCAGGCGTGTCGTGAGCTTGATGGACGTGTATTGCGTGCCGTGGTCGGCATGGTGAACGAGCTCGCCGGGGGCGACCTCGCGGCTGGCCAGGGCATACTCCAGCGACGACAGGACCAGGTCTGCGTCCGCGTGGGCGGAGGTCTCCCAGGCCACGACCCTGCGGGAGAACGCGTCCCGGATGGCCGAAAGCCACAGGGGGCCCTCCCTGGTGGGGATCACGGTCAGGTCGGTGACCCACAATCGGTTCGGCGCGGGCGCCGTGAAGTCGCGTTGCACCAGGTCAGGAGCAAGATCGGCGTCCAGGTCACGGCGGGTGAAGCCCTTGCTTCCACGGGGCTGATCCCGGCCAGACCGGCCTGGCGCATGAGCCGTTCGATCCGCTTCCTGCCGACGTGGATGCCCTCACGCCTGAGGACGGCGTGCACGCGCGGTGAGCCGTAGATCCCACCGGATTCCTCGTGGACCTGACGGATCCTGCTCGTCAGTTCGACGTCCTGGCGGCGCCGTTCGCACGGTTCCTTCTCGGCCTGTCGCCAGCGGTAGTAGGTGGAGGAGGGGATGTTCAGTTCCCGGAGTACGGGCTCGACCCCAGGTGCGGGTGCTCGTCGATGAGCGCTCTCACCTGGGCCGGGTCGGGTCGAGCTGGGCTGCGAAAAAAGCCGAGGCCGTCCGCAGGACCTCGTTCGCCCGCTTGAGCTGGGCGTTCTCCTTGCGCAAGGCCACCAGCTCCTCGCGCTCGGCGCTGGTGAGCAGGTCGTCCCGCTCGCCGGCGTCGGCCTCGGCCTGCCGGATCCAGGTGCGCAGGGCCTCGTGGTGCACCCCGAGTTCCTCGGCCATGCGGCGGATGACGGGCTTCGGTTCGGCGGCGCGATACATGCGCACCGCGCGGTCACGCAACTCCAGCGGGTATTTCCTCGGGGCAGGCATCATCTGGTCTCCTCTCGTGAGACCCATCTGACCTGCTGTCACCTCTCCCCGCATCTCGGGGGAACCTCACCCTCGACCCTGCGGTCACCGCCTCGACCGCGCCAACAGCCCCGCTGTCCACGCCCCGCCCCCGACATCATTGACCTCCAACGACGTCTGCCGGACCTTGCCTGCGCTCCTGCCCCAGGCCCCGTTCTCCCAGTCGGCCGCCCGGCCAGCGCGGCCCAGCACTACCAGCGCCGCAGAGACCTCCTGAGCCAGTGGACCATCCCTCCAGACGCCTGGAAGATGATCATTGACGTGGTCCGTCAGCAGCAGACTCCAGCAAGCCACCACAAGACCCTCTGGAACACCGCCCGATACCTTGGCGCGTCAGCGGCGGTCTGGGCATGGGTCACTCAAGGCGAACGCCTCCTCGCACCCGCCCTGCGCTCCGCACAAGGCTCCCCCTCCGAACAGGTGCGGGATACCGCCGTCTACGAATCCCCATGGCTAGAGAACCCGGACCGCCGGCGCGCACACCACCGCCCGATTCACCAGCTTGTCCATGCCGCACTCCAGGAGTACCGCGGCCAGCTCATCACGCAGCTCGACGCCTGACCACGGACCCGCTATCGACGCTCTTCAGGATCGGCCGAGGACCGCTCCTCAGGCACCGCACCCACAGCCCGCCCCGGCCGCGTCGGACCTATCGCTGTCCTCCTGTCCGCCGCAACAGCCGCCGGGGCCGTTCTCGATGGCAGGGCTGTTGCCCATCTGTTCGGCGTCAGCCTTGACGGTGTAGACCTCCCAGGGCTCTTTACCAGGCCCATGGACCCAGACCTTGTCCTGGAGCGCGTAGCAGCACGAGGTGTCGTTCTCCTCGAACGTGGCAAGCCCCGCGTCTTTCAGACGCTCGGTGGCCGCGAGGACCTGGTCGGTGGAGGTGACCTCCACCCCGAGGTGGTCCAAGCGGGTGTCCTGGCCAGGTTCGCCCTCGATCAGGACGAGCTTGAGCGGCGGCTCGCTGATGGCGAAGTTGGCGTACCCCGGGCGCCGCTTGGCGGGCTCGACGCCGAAGAGCCGGGAATAGAACGCGACAGATCCCTCAAGATCGGCAACGTTGAGGGCAAGCTGAACGCGAGACATGACCATCCCCTTGTTGTATCGATGACTTTCGATTCAACATTGCATCTTGAATCGAAGAACGTCAACATAGACGCATGTCGAAACAAGAGCTTGACGTCCACGGCCAGTCCGAGGGCTGCTGCCCGGGCCTGCTGACCGCCCCGCTGGACGAGGACTCGCCCCAGAACAGCTGGTCGCGGGAGCGGCCGGCCTCGTCCTCGGACACCATCGCCTGAATCCGGATACTGCACGCCTCGGCGACAAGAACCGCCGCCAGCGAAACGATCAAATGCTCGGCGCGGCTGCCTGCTTCGCAGACGTGGTGGAAGTGGTTCAGGAACCCGGTCCAGGCGTGGACTTCGAGGAGGAGTTCGGGCAGGTCCATGGTGGGAATGCGGGCGTCGACCGCTTCGCGCGGGTCCTTGAGGCCGGCCGGTTCGGTGAGCTTGAGGCCGGTGAGGACTAAGCGGCTTGGGTGAAGTTCGTCGCTGATCCTTTGATGCGTGTGCGTTGTCGGGCCAGAGCCTGGTCGACGGCGTTGCCGACCGCCTCAGAGGTGGTGTGAACGCGCTCGGGGTAGTCCTCGTACGTCGCCGCGCGCCACATCCGCTCGATGTCGTTGAGCTCGGGGCTGCGGGGCGGCAGGGAGAAGAGTTCGACACCAACAGCGGCCAGCCCCTCGCGGCGGCCCTTGAACGCCCTGGCCACGTGCGCCGAGGCGTTGTCCAGGACGACGGTGCAGGGACGGGCACGCTTCCGGCCCGCGGGAAATTCCTCCAGTCCCGCCGGGCAGACCAGCCCGCTTCGTGCACACGAACTCCAGCAGCATGGCCGCGTCGATCTTGCCGCAGGTCTTCTCCCACACCAGGTCGGCACCCTGTCCCACCGACAGGGCACCCAGCACGTGCACGCGCCGGCCCTTGTTGTCCTCACGTGGCACCACGGCCCGCTGCCCTGCCGTGGCCAGGTGTTTCCAGTGGGCATGGTCGGCGCGAAGCCGCTCTCGTCGAGGATGTACATGTCGCTTACGCCGGTATCCGCCGCCAGCCGTAAGTCCTCCAGCCGGGCCCGCGCGGCCTGCTGGAGGACGGGGTCGGCCGTGTGCCGCAGGGTGTCACGCGTTCGTTTCCACCGGAATCCGTCCCGGTGGAGCAAGTCGGTCAGCCAGGCCGCGCCGGCCCTCACCCCGCATTCGGCCCGCAGCCAGTCGCACAGTGCTGCGGTTGTCCAGGTACGGCCCTGACACGCGGACTCATCCAGCAACGCGGCCAGGGCCTTACGGTCCTCGCGGGTGATCGAGGGCGGGCGGCCTGGGCGCGGAGCATCGGCCAGGGTTTCGAATCCACCGTCCTCGCAGCGGTGGACCGCACCTCGCACGGTGACGTTGTTACATTCGAGCAGATCAGCAACCTGGGGCACGGTCATACCTCGCGCAATCAGCCGGATGCACTCCAGACGCAGCCTGGCATGCGGCGCGAGATCACGCGCCGCAGACGCTCACGCACCTCACGTTCCTGATCAAACGTCAACTTCACGCGCGGGATCTTCGGCATGGCAGCCCCTCCCTGCCCCTTCGTACCCGAACTGCAGCCGACATCCCGGACAGACCGCTCAGTCGCTCCCGTACGCGCGCAGGAAGGTGTCCACGGCCGCATCCGCGATGACGCGGAGCTCGGCGGCGGGGACGCGACGGGTGCCCAGCCGGGAGCGGGACTCCAAAGGGCCGGTGAGCAGGGCGAAGAAGTGTTCGGCGGCCTGCTCCGGGTCGCATGGGCGCAGGCGGCCGGCGAGCGAGAGGCGGGCCAGCCGATCGGCCAGCGCCGCGCGGGGACGGTGCGCGGTGCGCTCCTGCACGGTCTCGATCAGGTCGGGGAATCGCGCCACCTGGGCGTAGGTCAACCAGCGCAGCGCGCGGGCGCGTTCACCGCAGCAGATCCGCAGCAGTCGATGGGCCAGGTCCGCAAGCGCCACACGCAGGTCATCGTCCGGGGCTCGCTCGCGCAGCCGCTCGACGACTGCGAGGGACTCCGCCATCAGAGTGTCGGCCGCTGCCTCGATGGTGTGGCGGAAGAGGGTCTCCTTGTCGTTCAGGTGGCTGTAGACGGTCGGTTTGGCGACGCGCGCCTCCTCCGCGATCTCCTGGACGCATGCCTGTGCGTATCCGCGCCGCGCGAAGACGGCGAACGCGGCGTCCAAGATCGCCTGTCGCTTGTCGACCCGCCCGCGCGAGACGCCACTGCCCCCGCTTGACGCTGTTGAACCCATGGGTTCATTCTAACGTCAACACCAATAAGGCAGATTCACTGAACTAGCCAGTTCAATCAAGGGACGGGAAACCATGATCGTTCACACGCTGCGCTTCGCCTTCAAGGACGGGACGACCGAGGAGCAGAAGGCCCAGGTGCTCGCGCTGATGCGGCGAACGGCGTCCGTCGAGTCGGTCTCGTTCGCAACCGTCGGGCAGAGCCTGGGCGATCCCGCCGATGGCCTCACCCACGCCTACTGCGTGGGCATTGAGGACCTGGCGGCCCTCGAGCAGTACATGCACGACCCGGTTCACCTGGCGGGAGATCCCGAGATCATCCCGCACCTGGCCAAGATCTCCATCGGCCCCGACCTTTCCGACGACATGGCCCCAGAGCTGGCCGGCGAGATCATGGCGCTGCACGAGAAGAAGGCCGCCATGCACCCGGAGTGGGCCGCCCAACTCGAACCGCTCCTTGAGATACAGGTCGCCTCGGGGCCGTCAGATCGTTCATGACCGGTCCCGCCGCCGTCCTCGCGGATGCGACCGCAATGGGCCGCCCACCGCGTAAGAAGGCCGACAGCCCGTTTCGTGCACCCGCTCGGGGGTGCGGCAAGGCCGCCACCATCTGCCTGGCCGCACTCCACCTCGTCCAGCACGGGACTTTCCCAGGGCCGCTATGGCCTTGCCCGCGCCGGGACCGGTGATGTCGCGCGGGGAGCGGCGCAGCCGGTCCAGCTTGGAGGGGCTGCGGCTGTCCTCGACCGGCAGCAGCGCGGTGAGGGCGGCGCGCTGGCCGGCGTCGGGCTTGGCGACCAGGGTGCGCCAGGTCTTGCGGTTGGTGTGCTCGCGGATGGAGGTGACCGATGCGCTCCAGGACGGTGGCGCCGGGCAGCACCTTGTTCTCGACCAGGTGCAGGGTGGCGAGGCCGAACAGGGCGATGGGGCGCTCGTTGCCCGACCAGCAGCGGTCCCACAGCCAGCGGGCCGGCTTCCACCAGGCGTCGCCCCGAGTACGGCCGGTACATGCTGGTCGGCCAGCCCGAGAGTCTGATCATCTGCGAACAGACGGAGGCCGTCTCCTTCCTTCTGCGCGGCCAGTGGAACGGGGAGTCGGAGGACATCCTGCTGGACGACCGCGAGTTCGCGTGGGGGCCGCGCATCCGCCTCGGCCGGTGAGCAGCCGGGAACGAGCCGCGGGGCCGGGTCAGCCGAAGCCGAGTGCCTCCTGCGCGAAGTCGGCTGGGGCCGTACGGGGCAGGGGCGGCGGTGCGCTGCCCGCCGCGACGGTTTGAAGCTCTGCGGCAGTCGTAGCTGCCTTCCGCCTCCGGGTCACCGCCCAGCTCATCGGCTGACCGGCGGTGGGGCCGGGTGTACCTGCTGCGCCCCGCCCCACCGCCTTTCTCGGACGTCAGTCGGCCAGGCTCCGCAGCACCGCGTCCCTGACCTCCGGCTTGCACACCAACGCGTTGGTGCGTGATAGTTCAGCGAATCGGAATCGCTCATCACCTGGGCCGCGCTCACCCTTATGGCCAGGCAGATCACCCGTCGAAGCTCCCGCAGGAGCGGACAGCCCGACCTCCCCGAGGTTTCAACGCGACTGACCGTCAGCAGTTCCCGAGCGGCCAAGCTTTCAGCCATCGAACGGCGACAAGCCAACTGCCCCACCCCGGAGTTCTCGAACTCACCGGTCCTACAAATGAGCGGAGTGATCCCGCGCCAAAACCGGAGGACAAGCTCATTCCCAGTTCTGCTCCGGCCGAAGCGGGCTATACCTGAGCCATACCGCCGTCGATGCAGAGTTCTGCGCCTGTCATGAAACTGCTCTCGTCCGAGGCGAGAAACAGCGCACCATTGGCGATCTCCTCGGGAAGCCCGAGGCGGCCCATCGGGACAAGGGTGCTCATGTAGGCTCGGAGAGCTGCTGGATCTTGACCGAAGTACTCGGCCTGTCCATCGATGATGGGCGTGTCGATCGGCCCCGGGCTCAGCACGTTGACCCGAAGACCCCGGTCGCCGAACTCTGCCGCCCACGTGCGCGCGTAGGAGCGCACGGCGGCCTTCGCCGCGCTGTAAACCCCTCCCCGGGACCCCCTTGAATGCCATGATCGAGCCCAGCAAAACGATCGAGCCGCCCGTTCGCAGAATCGGCAGCGCCTTCTGGACGGTGAACAGTGTGCCGCGGGCATTGAGGTCGAATGTGCGGTCGAAGTGTTCCTCGGTCACGTCCCCGAAGTTCATCCGCTCAATGCTTCCAGCGTTCGCGACGATCACATCGAGGTGCCCGCTCTCCTGACGGATAGCCTCGACCACATTGTCGAGATCACCCGACACTGTAGCGTCCGCGGTGACCGCCGTGACATGTCCCTCAATGGAAGCCTTCGCGGCTTCGAGCGCCTCCTTCCGTCGCCCCGTGATGTAGACGTGGGCGCCTTCGCTTCCGAATCTCTGGGCAATCGCCAGACCAAGGCCCGCGCTCCCGCCAGTGACGAGGGCGACCTTATGCGCGAGACGCATGCTTTCTCCTTGAGTCGAGACTGTGAGGACCGGGCACATTGCTTTGCCTCATCCTGCTTTTGACAGCCGGCGTCGCAGGACTTGCGTGCCTGCAGGGCGCGGCTGCCGTCCCGCGGCTTTCCGGCCCTGGTGGCTGCGCCGGGCGTGCACCACGGTAGGACCGGCCCGACATAGAGGCAAATAGTGGCAACGTATAGTCTGCATTGACATCTCCTATGTCGTGTCGGAAGGTGAATGCGAATGAACCTGCGCCAATACGAATACGCCCTGGCCGTCGCCGACGAGGGCTCCATGACAGCGGCAGCAGAACGCCTGCGGGTCACTCAGCCCTCGCTGTCGCAGCAGATCGGCACCTTGGAGAAGCACCTCGGGGTGCAGCTGTTCACCCGCACCCCCAGCGGGGTGACGGTGACGGTGGCGGGGCGGGCTTTCCTCGCGCAGGCGAAGATCGCGACGACCGCATCCCGGCGTGCCATCACGGCCGCCCGCGCCGCCGACGGGGAACTGGCAGGCGAACTCATCATGGCTGTCCACATGGGCCTGGGAGCACGCCAGCTGCCCCAGGTATTGGGGCAGCTGCGCCATCGCCACCCGAAGCTGCAGGTGACTCTCCACGAGGAGCCCGATCCCGCGGACATGGAACGACTGCTCCGCCAGGGAACCCTCGACATGGTCCTCGTGCACCGCATCCCCGCCGGGTGCACCTTCGACAGCCACCCTCTGGGCGAGGAAGCCTACGTCGCCGTCTTGCCCAAGGGGCACCCGCTTCTCCCGGACAGCGCCGCCCTGCGCCTGGAAGACCTGGCGTCACAGGGGTGGATCCGGTTCCGGCGCGCCAGCCTGCTCGACGACTACCTCGCCCGCCTGCTCGCCGACGCGGGCCTCAGCCCGCACACGGTGGCCCGGGTGTCACAGATCTCCACCGCGGTGCGGCTCGTGGCGCAGGGCCTGGGCGTCACTGTGGTCCCGGCCTCGGCCATCCCCGAAGGCTTCGAAGAACTGGCCTGCCCGCTCCTGCCCTCCCTGACCGAGCCCGTCCTCGTCGGCGTGCGGCGCACTCCGGGTCCAGCAGAGACGGCCATGCTCGACCACCTCAACCAGCAGAACTGGTGCGGTACAAGCCTCCTCTGCCAGCCCCCAACTGCTTGAGCATTCACTTTCCACGGTGCACCAAAATCGAACGGCCTCGGGCCCGAAGCCACGCACGATGCCGCCCTGTCTCCACCACTCAGCCTTTTGACCTGCCGATACGGGGGTTCGGACACAGGCACTCACCTTGACTCTGAAGCTCACGCAGCGTGGAACTCGTGGGCGTGGCCGCCGCGCCCCTCCACCCACCGCGGGTCGTCCAGGATGGCCTCGGGCCGGCGACGCCGGGGCCTTCGACGAAGGCGACCAGGTCGTGGTCGCTGCAGGCGGTGCCGAGGATCTCGTCCTGGCCGACTGTGCACGGTGACTCTCCCGCCGCCTGGCTTCGTAACTGACGTGCGACACCGTTTATCACCGAGTCCGGGCAGCACTTGATGATCACAGGGCCGGAAAATGTCGATGAGAACTGACACCGGTCAGGTGCTTACGTCCTCGGTGGGGACCGGGAGGAGGCGCTCTACCGACGGACCGCCGAGATCAGTCCGCCGGGTCGCTCCTCGCGCTGCGGCGGGGTGCTGATCGGGCGGCCGTAGGCGGCAGCGCGCTCGCGCAGGGTGTGGCTGGCGGCCTCCCAGCCGTGCCCGGCCAGCCAGCCCGCCGGGTCGTCGGGCATCTCCGAGAGCCACATGGACGCCGCCGATCCCGGCACGGCGTCCGCGCCGAAGCGCTCGATCACGCCGCGCGAGCCCAACGTCAGCCCCATCCAACTGCCTGCCGCCGACTGCGCGCTGATCCGGGCCAGCAGCAGTTCCACCGCGTCCTCGGGCAGATAGATCAGCAGTCCTTCGGCGATCCACACGGTCGGCACCGCCGGGTCGTGCCCTGCGGCGGCCAGCGCGGCTGGCCAGTCCTCACTCAGATCCACCGCGACGGTGATCCGCTCGCAGCGGGCGACGGCCCGCTCCTGGCGCAGCACCGAAGCCTTGAAGTCCAGTGGCGCCGCGGTATCGACCTCGAAGAGCCGGGTTCCCTCGGGCCAGTCCATCCGGAAGGCCCGGCTGTCCATGCCGGCGCCGAGCAGCACGACCTGCCGGACCCCGGACGCGGAGGCCTGCTGCAACAGGTCGTCGAGGAACTTCGTCCTGATGACGATGGAGAACGACACGGCCAGCCGTCGGCTGCGCGCGGCCTCGTCATCGGGCAGCGGCGGCGAAGAGGGCCATAGGCCGCCGGCGGTGGCGAAGGCCTGTGCCAGTGGGTCGCGGAAGAGCGCGTTCTCCCGCTCGGTCTCCAGCGCCCGCACCCTGGCCACCCCCACCGCCGTGGCCCACACTCCCGACGGCTGCACCCGCTCCTGCTCATCAGTCACCGCGCCAGCTTAGATGATCAATTCCAAGGAGAGCCGATGAGTGGAGCCAGGTTCATGCGCGGCCAGCCGGTCATGCGCGCAACTCTCCGCACTGGTCATGACGGGCTAGGTGTGCTGTCCGGGGACGTTGGTGATGATGGCGCTCCTTGAAAGCGGCCACTCCCTGCTCGGGGCGAGCCCACACCTGCTCAGTGGATCTCTTCACGCATCCGGCACAGACCGCCTCGAGCCTCCTGGCCTGGTGGAGCCACCCGGTCCTCCAGCAGAGGGGGCTCCACCTCGGAGTGCGCGGTTCAGCGCTACTGCTCCGGGAGACGGCGGACGAAGTCCAGTAGCAGGGTGCAGAACGCAGAGGGTTGTTCCAGTGGCGCGAGGTGTCCCGCGGCGGGGACGACCACGGTTTCGCCTGTGCCGAGGTCCCGGGCCAGTCCTTCGCCACCCTCGAAGAAGTCGGGCATGTCGTGTTCACCGACACCGACCAAGGCGGGGACGGTCAGCGTGCGCAGCACCGTCGTCCCCTCTCCGAGCGGGTCCGCCGCCAGAGAGGGCTCGCCGTGGGCGAGTTGTTCGGTGAGTTGGCCGCGGAGCATACGGGCCGCGTGCGCGCGTACGTCGTCGGTCGCACCGGCCGAGGTCCACGCTTCGACGCCGGCTGTCACGGCTGCGTCCAGGTCGCCGGCGGCGAGCGCCGCCCTTTCAGCGTCCCAGGCGGCTTGCAGACGGGGAGAGGCCGGCTGGTCGTGGGGCCGATACCCGACGAGCACCAAGCCTTCGACCCGCTCTGGCGCCGTGACTGTGGCCTGGAGTGCCACCAGGGCACCGAGGGAGTTCCCGGCCAGGACGAAGCGGTCGGCCCCGAGGTGGTCGAGGGTGTCGAGTACGTCCGTCCAGGGGGCTACCTCACGGTCGGCGGGCACGAGTGCGTCGCCGTGGCCGGGCAGGTCCAGGGCGATAGCCCGCAGGCCCGCATCCGCGAGCAGGGCAGGTGGGCGCCCCACATGGTGCGGTCGGTGGGACGGGCGTGCAGCAGGACGACGGGGCGGCCTCGGCCCGCTTCGTCGGAGGGCAGCAGCATGGCAAGCGTCTTTTCTTCGGTGGGGACAGGGAGGAGAAGGAGACGGGGAAACAGCCGGCTCACGGTGCGAAGGAGCAGGAGACCTGCCTTCCTGGGGCGGCTGTCACGCCGCGGCAGTCAGTTCGTCGACCTCCGCGTCGCTCAGCCTCAGGGACGCCGCCGCCAGGTTCTCCTCCAGGTGCGCGACCTTGGAGGTCCCGGGGATGGGCAGGACGACGCCGGAGCGGGCCAGTAGCCAGGCCAGCGCCACCTGCGACGAGCCGGCGTTGTGAGCGGTCGCGATCCGGTCCACCGAGCCGCCGGAGCGGGCCAGCTCGCCCGCGGCCACCGGCGCCCAGGGAATGAAGCCGATGCCGTGGCGGGTGCAGTACTCCAGGATGTCAGCGGAGCCGCGGTCGGTGAGGTTGTAGCGGTTCTGCACCGTGGCTATTTCCACGATCGTGCGGGCCTGCTGGATCTGGCCGACAGTGACCTGGGACAGTCCGATCGCGACGATCTTGCCCTCGTCCTGGAGCCTCTTCAGCTCGCCGACCTGGTCCTCCAACGGGACCTTCGGATCGATGCGGTGCAACTGGAACAGGTCGATGTGATCCACGCCGAGCCGGCGCAGACTCATCAGGGCCTGCTGGCGCAGGTACTCGGGGCGGCCCACCGGCGGCCACGCGGCTGGACCGAGGCGCACCAGTCCCTCGTCGGTTCTGATCACGTCGGGCCCGTTGCGGGTCAGCCCGGCCTTGGTCGCGATCAGCACGTCATCACGGTAGGGATGGATCGCCTCCCGGATGATCTCCTCGCTCACATACGGGCCGTAGGAGTCCGCGGTGTCGATCAGCTGCACGCCGAGTTCGACGGCGCGGCGCACCACACGCACGCACTCCTGACGGTCGTCGGGCTCACCCCACACCCCGAGTCCGGTCAGGCGCATGGCGCCGAAACCGAGACGGGCGACCTTCTTGCCGGCGATCTCGAAGGTGCCAGCGGCGTCGGAGAGCGCAGTCATGATCGGGGTTCTCCTTCTTCTGCGGCAGTGGCCTGGTCCGTCAGGACCACTTCCTGCTCGGACAGCTGACCGAGCAGGACCAGGGCGTCGGCGCTGGCGCTGCCGGGTTCCGAGCTGTAAACGGACAGGTGCTGTCCGGGGGCGCTGGTGACAGCGAGTGCCTCGAAGTGCAGATGTATCTCACCCACCTGTGGGTGCCGGAAGTGCTTGTCTTCGTGCGTACGGGGCAGGACCTCGTAGTGCGCCCACAAGCCCGTGAACGCGGGGCTGCACACGCTCAGTTCGCCGACGACCCGCTCGATCCGCTCGTCCTTCGGGAACTGCGAGGAGGACGCCCGAAGGTTGCCCACCGCGATCCGCGCCGCGCGGTCCCAGTCGGCGTAGAACTCGCGCGCGAAGGGATCGAGGAAAATCATTCGCAGCAGGTTGTCGTACCGGGCGAAACCTCCGTACAGCTCCCGCGCCATCGCGTTGGCCGCCAGCACGTCCTGCGCCGCCCCAACCACGAAGGCCGGCACTTCACGCATGCCGTCCATCAGCCGCAGCAATTCCGGAGCGACGTTCGCCGTGGCAGCCGCCGTCCCGAAGACGGACAAGCCCAACCGGAAGAGATGGGTGGCCGCCGCGTCGTTCAGCCGCAGTGCCCCGGCGATCGCCCGCAGCACCTGCTCGGACGGGTGCCGCTCCCGGCCCTGCTCCAGCCGGATGTAGTAGTCCGTGCTCATCCCGGCCAGCAGCGCCACTTCATCACGCCGCAGCCCCGGCACCCGCCGCGCTCCGTCATCGGGCAGACCGACATCCGCTGGCGCGACCGCCGCACGGCGGGCTCGCAGGTAGTCGCCGAGCTCGTTCACGCTTTCCATGACAGCCACGCTAACCACGGACGGACGCCGGGCGTGGGCGCGCTGCACCCACCCGAGGATGACAGTCGAGCACGCATCCACGGATAGCCGCAGCACACCCTCCCACGCCCGCGGCCACGCTCGTAGCGTCGGTGCTGTCCCCAGTCACCGCGCTGCCGACCGCACTCCAGTGTCGCCTCTGCCGTCCCCATCCCGGGCAGGTCGAGGAAGCCGTCACGGCAGCCGTGACGGCTTCCTCGACCTCGGAACCGGAGTCCCTTCATGCCCGAAGCCTTTGCCAGCGCTGTCATCCCGGCCCGGGTCACCAAGGTGTGGCGCGTGGTCCGCGACTTCGGTGGCCTGGCCACCTGGCAGCCGGCCGTCGCCGACTGCGTCCTGTCGGACGTACAAGCACCCGACCGCGTCGGTTGCGTCCGCACGCTGTCCATGGCCGACGGGGAGACCGTGGTGGAGTCCCTCCTGGCACTGGACGACCATTCACGGTCCCTGACTTATGGCATCGTCAGCTCCCCCTACCCAGTGCAGTGCTACCGAGCCACCATGCGGGTTCTGCCTCTTACCGCCACCGATGAGACGTTCGTCGGTTGGTCGGTGAACTTCGACTGCGACCAGGCCCACGCCGACGAGCTTGCGAGAAACTTCCGGACCGACATCTTCACAGCTGGACTGCGAGGCTTGGCCTGCCACTGTTACACACTGTGATCGTCGGTTGGACTTCTACCACACAGCGCTACATGCCCGTTGGCCGCGGCTGGTCCTGACCTGCGGACGGGTGTCGCAAGGAAGGGGCCACTCGATATCCAGCCAGGTCCAGGAGCAGGACGGACTGTCCAGGGTGACGAAGCCCAGCGTGGAGAGCGCAGCCGCAGGTGCCCTTGACCGACCGGCACGGCCCGCGCACTCCATGAGCGGGCGAACCCGGCCGACAACGCTCTCTGAAACTCCCTGCTCCGTTGAACTCTGGACCGAGTGGGGCGACGAGTAGCACTGGCCGTTTTCAAGGCTCTGTCCGCAGTTCCGGATGCTGTTGGTGATCTTCGCTCGTTGGGGTGAAGCTGTGCGGTCTTCCGTTCTCGCTTAGTTGTGGGTGTGCTGCTCTTGTCTGTGCTGGTCACCCGGACAGATCGCAGGATGGCTGCGACGGCGGTTTCCTGGCGACGCCTCCATGCAGATCTCGCACGAAGCGATCTGCCTCTCGCTCTACGACCCTCGCCGGCGCCAGGCGATCGACCGCAGCCTCACCCAGCGGCTGCGGTCAGCCAGGCCCATGCGTCGTCCGAAGCTCACACGCCGGCCCACCGGGCGGGGCATCATCCGCGGCATGGTGTCCATCACCGGCCGCCCCGCCGAGGTCGAGGACCGCAAGGTCCCGGGCCACCGGGAGGGCGACCTCGTGATGGGCACCCGGCCCTCGGCGGTCGCCACGCTCGTCGCGCGCACCAGCCGCTACACGGCCATGGTTGCGCTGCCCGACGGCATCAAGGCTGAGCAGGTCACTCCGCACCTCACCCGGAGTCTCCTCGGCATCCCGCCCCAGATCCGGCGGACGCTCACCTGAGGCCGGGGCCGGGGCCGGGAGATGGCCGGGCATCAGGCCATCACCGCCGAGACCGGGATGCCGATCTGCCTCTGCAAGCCGCGCAGCCCGTGGCAGCGCGGTACCAACGAGAACACCATTCGGCTGATTCGGCAGTACCTCCCCAAGGGCGCGGACCTCCGCACGTTCAGCCAGGCCGACCTGGACGCCATCGCCCACGAGCTCCATCGTCGCCCGCGTAAGACCCATGGCTATCGCACTCCGGCAGAGATTTACGCTGGCCTCCTGAACAGCGGTGATGCGCTGGCCCCTTGAGCTCGCCATCCTTTGCCGACAGGGGGCGGTTTCGAGTAGCCCGGCTCGCCGCTGTCAGGCTTGCACGGTGGGGCGGACGACGATCTCGCTGACATCGACGCCGTCGGGTTGTTCGATGGCGTAGCCGATGGCGGAGGCAATCGCCGAGGGCGGCATGGCGATCTCGTCCCGCTGCTGGGTCATCGCGGCCGCGGTTTCAGGGCTGGCTCCCTTGCCGATGCCTTCGGTATGGGTGAAGCCGGGTGAGACGAGGGTGACGCGCAGGTCGGGTCCCGATTCCTGGCGTAGGCCCTCGGTAAGCACCTTCACCGCCGTTTTGGTGGCCGCGTAGACCGCCTGGGGGGTTTTGACGACGTAGGCCGCAGTGGAGCCGACGTTGACGAACTGGCCGAAGCACTGCCGACGGAAGACGGGAAGGGCCGCCCCGATGCCGTTGAGCAGGCCGGTGATGTGGGTGGAGACCATGGCGTCCCAGTCGTCCTGGCGCAGGTCGTCGAACGGCGAGACCGCCATCGTGCCTGCGTTGGAGACGAGGACGTCGAGTCGACCGTACTGGTTGAGGGCCGTGTCCGTCAGGCGCTGGAGGTCTTCGCGGCGGGTGACGTCGACGATGACGCCGGTGGCGGTGCCGCCCTTCTCCGTGATGCCGTCCACGACGGCCCTCCCGCGCAGCCACCCCCGACCTCCCGCACCACGGGCTGGTGCATCCCCTGTCGCTGTGGCGCTGGCGGCACAATCCGCTGTACCGGTGCACCGACCGCCTTCAGGGCCGGATCGCGCTGGCGTTGTTGCTGCTCGTGCCGCTCCTGGGGCTCGGTGCCACGTACGCCGCCGGTGACGCCGCCCACCGCCACTACCGCGCGGCCGCCGAACACCAGCGACAGACCCTGCGCCTCACCACCGCCGTCCTCACCCACGACGCCCCGATCACCCGGAGCCCGGATCGGCGGAGGCGAGGGAGAACCGCTACCCGGCCACGGTCCGCTTCACCGACCCGAACGGACGGACCCGCACCGCCGAGGCCGACGTCCTGCCCGGGCCGAACGCGGGCAGCTCCGTCCACGTGTGGGTCGACGCGGACGGAGCGATCGCCGAGCCGCCCATGACCGCCGCACAGATCCGCAGCCGCACCATGGGCTGGGGTCTTGTCGCCTTCCTGACCGTGACCCTCGCCGGTGCCGCCGCCTACCGCTGCGCCACCGTGGTCCTGCACCGGCGCAATCTCGCCGAGTGGGACACCGAATGGGCCGAGACCGCGCCACGCTGGACGACATCCCCCTGAGCCGCGGCCGACAGCGGCCGCGCCCCCGGCTCAGGGAGCGATGAGCCTGGAGCGCGGCCTCGACGCCGGTGACACATCAGCCGCGGAGGGGCCCCTCACAGGTGTAGTCCGATGTGCCCGCGCGCTGGTTGGACCAGATGTCCACCTCACCGAACCAGCAGTTCATATCGGTCAAGTTGTTGTCGCCGCCCGCGGCCCGGTCGAGGAGGAAGTAGTCGACCGTCTCGGACATGTCCTCGAAGACCGCGTCCGTGTCGCCGGCATCGGTCAGGTTCGCGGTGATCCGGCCGGTGCAGACGAACCGGGGACGCTCCGCCGCGCCGGTGGCACGGCAGTTCGGGTCGGACGCGGTCATCGCCGTGAAGGAGGAGCGAATCTGGTCGGCCGAGCTGTCACGGAGCTCGCCCAGGGGCGTGTAGGTGGTGTGGGGCACGTACAAGTCGGCTACGTGGGCGATCTGTTCGTCGAGGAAGCGGTCGTACGCGCTCTGGAGCCCCACGTCCCCGCCGAGCCGGTCGCGCCAGGCGTCGAAGGCCGCCGGATCGTCGGAGCGCAGATCGCGGTACATCTCCCGCAGGAGGGAGGGGCGTTCGATCCACAGGAACTCGAAGAACGTGCCCGCGTAGTCGTAGAAGCGGAAGCCGTCCCCGTCGTACGTCGCGTGCAGGAGCTGGTTCACGGCCATGCGCGGCCCGCCGCCGACCGTGTCGTCGATGATCCCCTGCACCAGGGACTTGCGGACCCTGATGCCGTCGTCGCGGGTGGCGCCGTCGAAGAACTCGGCAGTGCCCTCGTCCATCGCGGTGGTCCGGTCGCCCTCGTACCACGGCCCCTCGCCGAAGCTGCCGGGCACCGCCCAGCGACCGTTGAGGTAGTGGGTGTACTCGTGGCGGAACAGCTCCTCCAGGGTCAGTGAGGAGTCCTGCGGGACGCGACGCTGGTAGGTGTAGAAGGTCGCCCCCTGCTCGATGTAGACGCCGCCGTTGTTGGTGTCCATGCCGGTGAGGAGCGGGTGGAAGTTCTCGTAGTCGGCGCGGGAGCCGTACAGGACGACGTGCAGCGTGGTGTTGGTGTCGTCCGCGAGGGGCGTGTCCGTGCCGAGGACTCGGTGGAACTGCGCCTTGACCTGCTTGCTCGCGTAGTAGAGCTGGTCGACGGTGTCCCGGTCGAGGGCGGTGCGGACCTGGATGCCGTCGGTGCCGCCCGTGCCGTAGGTGTACGTGTACGGGAAGAGACGCTTCTCGATGTCGTCCTTGCACACGTGGTACGGGACGCAGGCTTCGAACACCCCCAGCCAGGTGGCGACCTTCGCCCAGGGGGCGCTGCTGTCCCCGAAGTTGCGGGCGGTGGTGTCCAGGAGGGTGCCGAGGCCGGAGACGATCTCGCCGCGGAGCCCTTCGATCTGGCCGAAGCGGCCGTACTCGCCGAGTGCGTCGCGTATCACCCAGGCGTTGGGCCCGTCCTTGAGGTGGGTGTGGCCGGCGAAGGAGCTGAAGGCCGCCCGGTATGAGGGGTCGGCCGTCACCGCGGTGCGGAAGGCGGCGTCCTTGTTGCCGGGATTCACGCCGAGGTAGTTCACGGTGAGCGCCGCGAGGGCGGCACCGGCCCAGGAGGGGTCCTGGGCGGTTTGGGGGTGCTGGGCGTCCATGGTGGCCAGAACCCGCTTGATCAGGGGAAGTTGGTACTGGCGCAGACCGGGGGCGGAGGCCGCGTCGAGCGCTTCGCGCAGGGTCTCGGCGTTGGGGCGGGTGACGTCGAAGGTACGGGCGGCCGAGCCGAACGCGTCGACAGCCCCGCGCATGGCGTTGACGGTCGGCGCGTCGGTGATGTCGATCTCGTCGTGCGAGAAGTCCTGGTACGCCACCGCGTGCAGGTAGGTGAACATCTCCAGCAGATGGCTGCCGTCCTTGCCGTCGTGGGAGGCGGCGAGTTGGGTGACGCGGCGGGAGACGGCCTGGACATGCTCGTCCGACATGACGGGGACGAGTCGCTGGTCCCAGGTCCACAGGATCGAGCGCAGACAGCCGTCGGCGGTGACGGCGGGGTCGGCCAGGAAGTCGGCGAACCGCTCCGGCGACAGGCCCGTGACGCCGTCGAGCGTGCAGGGCACGGATGCCGGGCCGAGCGTGGCGTGCGGAGTGACGGCGCCGCCCCGGCTCTTCGGCTCGGGCGTTCGGGCTCCGGGGACACCGCCACCGGTGAGGCCGCCGGGAGCCGGGACCTTCCGTGCCCGGCCCGGGGCCTTGGCCAGACGGTCGACCCGGTCGAAGGGGTCGGACGAGGCGGCCGTCCGTAACGCCGAAGGCCGCGCGGGAGCAAGGGCGGCCGCGTGACCGGACGGGGCCGTCGTCACGCAGAGCGTCACCGCCACTAAGGCCGTGAGCAGACTTCCGCGCGTGGATCCGCGCGGGTTTCTCGACTGGAACACCGTTGGCTCCTGTGGGGGCAGGTGGCAAGGACTACGGGGCAGCGGTGCCTCAGGGCCTGAATCGCCCTGTGCGGGGCTGCACATGAGAGCGCGTGATGCCATGTGACGCGTAACGTAATAATGTGAAATTGCACAGGGCGCAAGGCTCTCGCCGCGACGGACCGCGGAGAGCTTGAGCCTGTCAACGTACGGATCAAGGAGGACCGATGCGCGATCCCCTGACCGGCGCACCTCGGACGGCCGGCCATGACCTGCCCGTCTCACCGGAGTTCGAGGTCTTCATGGCAGGTGGGTGGGCGCCGACCCCGCTGCCCGCGGACATCCGGTCGGCCGCCGCCGACTTCACCCCCGCTCGCCGCGCCCGGCTGTCCGCCCGCTTCCCGGGCGAGCGGCTGGTCATCCCCGCGGGCGAGCTGAAGGTCCGCTCGAACGACTGCGACCACCGCTTCCGGCCGTACAGCGCGTACGCCTGGCTCACCGGTCTGACCGGCGAGGAGCAGGCCGGGCATGTCCTGGTCCTGGAGCCGGACGGGCCCCACCGGCATGAGGCGGTCCTGTATGTGCGGCCCCGTTCGCCGCGCACCGATGGTGGCTTCTACCGGGACCGGCGCTACGGCGAGTTCTGGGTCGGCCGGCGCCCCGACCTCGACGAGACCGCGCGCATGACCGGCATCCGCTGTGCCGTCATCGGCGACCGGGCGGAGCCGCCGCCGGGCCGGGACGCCACGGTCGACGCCGAACTGTCCGCCGCCTTGAGCGAGTTGAGGCTGCTGAAGGATGCCTGGGAAGTGGGGCAGCTACAGCTCGCCGTGGACCACACGGTCACCGGTTTCGAAGACGTGGTACGCGCCCTGCCGCGCGCCCTCGCCCATCCACGCGGCGAGCGCTGGATCGAGGGCGTCTTCGGCCTGCGCGCCCGCGCGGAGGGCAACGGCACCGGTTACGAGACCATCGTGGCGTCCGGTGCCCACGCCTGCGTCCTGCACTGGATACGGAACGACGGGCCCCTGGACGCACGGCGGTTGCTGCTGCTGGACGCGGGCGTGGAGACGGACAGCCTCTACACCGCCGACATCACGCGCACCCTCCCGCTCTCCGGGCGGTACTCCCCCGTGCAGCGGCAGGTGTACGACCTCGTGCTCGCCGCCCAGGACGCGGGCATCGCGGCGCTCAGGCCGGGCGCGAGCTTCCGTGACTTCCACCGGGCCGCGATGCGCGTGATCGCGGAAGGGCTCACGGAGTGGGGTGTGCTCAAAAGCCCCGAGGGCGACTTCCACCGTCGCTACACCCTGTGCAGCAGCGGACATATGCTCGGGCTCGACGTCCACGACTGCGCGCAGGCACGCGCGGAGACCTATCTGGACGGGGTGCTGGCGGAGGGTCAGGTGCTGACGGTCGAGCCCGGCCTCTACCTCCAGGCCGACGACGAGACACTCCCGGACGAACTGCGGGGCATCGGGGTACGCATCGAGGACGACCTGGTCATCACCGCCGAAGGAGCACGGCTGATGTCGGGCGCCCTGCCGCGCACCCCGGACGCGATCGAGGCGTGGATGGGGGAACTGATCGAGAGCCGCTGAATCGGTGGCGGTGGCCGCATCCGCGCTCGGGCACCCACGAGAACGACGCCCGTGAGAACAACATGACATTGTACTCTGGTGATCCTCTCGGCCGTGCAGGCACGGGGCACGAAGGGAACACCAACCGTCATGGGCCACCTCAAGCAGCGCAACCTCATCACCACCAGGGAGCGGCTGCGCGATCAAGTGGCCCACGCCCTGCGCGCCGCGCTGATCTCCGGCGAACTGCGCCCCGGCGAGGTCTACTCGGCGCCCGGCCTGGCCGAGGACTTCGGCATCTCCGCGACACCGGTGCGCGAGGCGATGCTCGACCTGGCTCGCGAGGGGCTCGTCGAACCCGTACGCAACAAGGGCTTCCGCGTCACCGAGGTCAATGAACGCGACCTCGACCAGTACACCGAGATCCGCGCCCTGATCGAAGTCCCCATGATCGGCCGGATCACCCGCGGTGCCGCCCGCGAGGACCTGGAGGCGCTGCGCCCGGTGGCGGAGGACATCGTGCGCGCCGCGCGCGAGCACGACCTCATCGGCTATCTGGAGGCCGACCGTCAGTTCCATCTCTCCCTGCTCGCGCTCGCCGGAAACGACCGGCTCGTCGAAACCGTCGGCGACCTGCGTAAACGCTCACGCCTGTACGGGCTGACCACACTGGACGAGCGCGACCAGCTGATCCCGTCCGCCGAGGAGCACATCGAGCTCCTCGACCTGATGGTCGCGGGGGATGTGACGGGCTCCGAGGCATGCATGGCCCGCCACCTCGGCCATGTGCGCTCGCTGTGGGCCAAGGGCGCGCAGGGGCAGGAGCCCGCCGGGCGCATACCCAGGAGAAGGCTGGGCACCTGACCGGCTGCCCCGAGGGGCAGCCGGTCCCCGGCCGCTCAGCTCTCAGGCGCGTCCCCGAAGTCGGGGATCTCCAACCGGACTCCGCCCTGCCGCGCGGACTCGTGCGCCACGATGCCCGGCAGGGTGTAGCGGGCCGCGACCCATGCGTTCACGGAGAGCAGTGTGCGGGTGTTGACCGCGGTCACGAAGTCGTCCACCAGGAAGTGGTGGCTTCCCTCGTGCCCGTTGTGCAGGTTGCGATGTGCCGTCTTCGCGACAGTGCTCCGTCTGGGGATGTACCGCCCCATGACAGCCGCGAGGCCGCGAAGTACCACCGCCGTGTCAGTGGCAAGCCCCCCGGCCACGAGCCGACAGCCGGCAAGAACACGGTTCTCCCGCCCGACCATCACCGACATGCTCTCACTGACAGGAAGCCAACACATCGCAGCGGCGGTGTGACGGCCGGTCCGCTCATCTCACGGTTTAGAGGGCACGCGGATAGGCGCGGTGATGGCACCCCAGCTGCAAGACGGGCACAGGTCCTGGCGATCATGGAATTGCGAGCTCTGTGATCATCGGAGAGACCTGTGCCTGCGTTGCCATGTCCGGGCTGTCGGAGCCTCAGGTATGCGAAGAAGGCCAACCATGCCGTCGGGGCTACGGTCAGGGCGGGAATGATCGACGGATACGTGATCGCGACAAGCTCAAGGAAGCCGCCCCAAGTGCACCGGCAGGCAGCTCTCCGCCACGAATGGCTGGCCGACCTGCTCGGCCGCCGCCCGGCCCTGGGCCCGAACGGCCTCGCCGTGACCGAGGCCCCGCTGGCCGCCCTCGACGGCCTCACCGACATCGACACCGTCATGCGCGCCGTGGAGACGGTCAGCGCCTACTTCACCGGCGCGATCAGGCGCGAGATCACGAACCTGCGGGCCGAGCGCGCCACGGGCCTGTCCAAGCACGACTGGCAGCGCGCCCACGGCCCGCATGTGACAAGAATGCTGGCCACGGGCCGCTTCCCGGCACTGGCCAAGGCCGTCTATGACGGCACGGACGTGGACTCCGAAACATCCTTCGCGACCGGCCTGGACTGGGTCCTCGATGCCGTGGCCGCCAAACTCACCCGGCCGTCGGTGTGACGCTCAACCTCTGCCGAATGTGAGCGAGGCCGGGGTCGGCGTCCACGGGCCGCACAGGCTCGCCGCCGCCACCGATGCTCTGGGTTGCGCCACTCAAGGCGTTGTCACTGCACCTGACGCGGGATGACGGTACTCGGTGTCGGCAAACGATCGGTTGACGACACATAGCTGAGCGTCGGCGTGCTCGCGGTGGGCGCGGAGGGCACCGGGCGCTGGTCTCCTACGGCGAGATCTCCCCGGGCTCCGGCAGCCGGGGCGCGATCCTGGCCGTCGAGCAGGACGGGGCACCGCCGGCCCGGCCCCGGCTGGTCGTGACCGGCGAGGTCACCGGTGGGCGCGACGTCAACGACGTCGTCGAGCTGGACGTCGTGCGCGTCGAGCCCACCGGCTAACCCCGAGCGACCTCGGCGGTGTGCGCGGGGGTGTAGCGCTCGCCCATCACCTGGTCGCTCAGCGGGTCCAGCGCGGCCAGCGCCTCGGCGTCCAGGGTGAGCTCCAGCGCGGCCGCGTTCTGCTCCAGCCGGGCCGGGCTGCGGGTGCCCGGAATGGTCGCCACCGCCACCCCGAGCCGCTCGGCCTGGGCGTACACCCAGGCCAGCGCCACCTGAGCCGGGGTGGCACCCAGCCGGTCGGCCACCTCGCGCACGGTCTGCGCGATCTTCTCGTTGGCCTCGCCCGCCTCGCCGGCGAAGCGGGGGTTGGTGCGCCGGAAGTCCTTCTCGCCCAGCGTGGAGCGGTCCAGGGCGCCGGTCAGGAACCCCCGCCCCAGCGGCGAGTACGGCACCAGCCCGACCCCCAGCTCGGCCATCACCGGGGTGACCGCCTCGACGTCGCGGGTCCACAGCGAGTACTCGCTCTGCACCGCGGTGATCGGGTGCACCGCGTGCGCCCGGCGCAGCAGCTCGCCGTCCACCTCGGACAGGCCCAGATGGCGGACCTTGCCCGCCTCGACCAGCTCGGCCATCGCCCCGACGGTCTCCTCGATCTCCACGTCCTGGGGCGGGCGGTGGGCGTAGTACAGGTCGATCACCTCGACGCCCAGCCGCAGCAGCGAGGCGTCGCAGGAGCGCAGCACGTAGTCCCGGGCACCGCGGATGCGGCGTGCCCGGTCGCCGGCACTGCGGTCGATGCCGAACTTGGTGGCCAGCTGCACCTGGTCCCGGCGGCCGTGGATGGCCCGGCCCACCAGCACCTCGTTGTGCCCGGTGCCATAGGCGTCGGCGGTGTCCAGGAACGTGATGCCCAGCTCCAGGGCCCGGTCGATGGTGGCCAGGCCGCCGTCCCAGTCGGCGGCGCCGTAGCTCTCGCTCATCCCCATACACCCCAGGCCCATCGCGCTGACGGTGAGGCCGGGCGAGCCGAGCGTGGTTCGGGTGATCATACGCGGATACTCCTCCTGCCCGGCGGACCGGGCGGTACCTTGAGCACTGACGAACGCCTCCGAAACTAGGACTTGGAGCGCGCTCGAGGTCAAGCCGGAGGACCGGCCCCCGCCGGCGGGTCAGGCGCGGCGGGAGCCGGGTGAGGGTGAAGCGGTCCACCGGCAGCAGGTCGCCACAGGGCCCGGACACCGCGTAGCAGGTGACGTGCATCGCGGTGGTGGGCCCGCCGCCGCCCGAGTCCACGTCGAAAGGCGGCGAAGCCGTAAGAGTGCCCAGACCACCGCCCCGACAGTTCCCGCCATCAAAGCCTGCGGCGACCGCATCACAGCACGTCTGCCGGTAGGGCCGGACTGCGCAGTGGCGCCTACCCGAGTTCGTCGTCCTCGTCCTCGACATCGTGTACCTGTTGAACAGCACGACCGCGTTCAACACGAGGCCAAGGGCACAGAGCTGGTCTTCCATGCCGACGCGGTACGCCCGGTGGATGGTGCCGGAGATCCACAGCAGTCGGCCCGCAGTCGTCGTCACACCGGAACCGGGACCTGCGACGTCACGAGGCACGCCACTCGCGTCATGTGCATCCACGCGCTCGACCTGCTCCCGAACGGGCCCGAGGGAAAGAGGTGCCGGAGTCCTGCTATGCCGTGGCCTGTGGAGTCAGCGACTCGGGGTGGAACTGCTCGACGCGGTCGCGCTTGGTGTACATGTTCCAGTAGTGCTCTGCGAGGTCGTCCGGGTCGGCGACCGGGAAGTGCGGACCGTCGGCCGACTCGAAGGCGGCCTGGGCCGCGGCGGACACCTCGCTGCGGGCGATCAGGGACGCGATGGTCAGGGCTCCGACGTAGATGCCCGTGTCAGCCAGCTCGGCGTTGAGGGAGTACAGGTAGTTGCGGGTGGCGGACATCACCGGGCCCAGGCCGCTGAGGTGGGGCATCGGCTGCGCCGCTGAGTAGCCCTGAGCGAGCAGGAAGGCACCCTCGCCGCGCTCGGTCCACTCCGGCAGCACTGCCCGGACCACCTCGACCGGGGTGAACAGCAGGAGCGGGGACAGGCCCTGCAAAGTTGCCGCGTCCAGCTTGGCGGCCGGGGTGAAGCCCTGGCACCGCTGATCGGCCCGTACGCGACCACGTCGATCCGGCCGAAGCGGTCACGGATCGCCTCGACGAGAGCGGGCACCGCGGCGGGCTTGGAGAGATCGGCGGAGAACGCGACCGCCTCAATGCCTTCGCCGGCGAGCACCTCGACGAGGGTGTCCAGCCGGTCCTTGCGGCGGGCCACCAGGGCGACCAGGGGTTCGCGTACTACATCGAGAAGGTCTGTGAACTGCAGGCCACCGATCCCGCGGTCGCCGACGTCGTCAGCGGACGCTATCCGGCCGCCGAGTGCCTGATGGCCATCTGCGGCCGGGCGCAGGACGCCGCCACACGGATCATCGAACGAGCCCAGCTGGCCGGCGCCATCCGCCCAGACTTCACCAGCGAGGACCTCCTGCTCTTCTTCGGCACCAACGCCCTGCTCGCCCGCGCGGTCGCGGACACCGCGCCCGACGCCTGGCGCCGCCAAGTCGCCTTCCTGCTCGAGGGACTGGACACGGAACCAGCTCAAGGAGCGCTTTCCGTAGCCCCGCTGACTCCGCAGCAGGTGTACGACGTGATGGGCAGGCTCGCCGGCACGCCATAGCAGGTGCGGACGCTTCAGGGACGGAAAGGACGTCTCACCCCCATCTCTTCAGGCTGCCTGCCCTTCGCCTCGCGAGCCGGTGCCCGACGGTCCGAGGCGTTGGCCCTGCCGAGGTGGGCGACCGCGCTGGTGCGGGCCCTGCTGGTGCTGACGAACCGGGAAGTCGCCCGCTGACGGATGACCTTGTCGGTGGACTACCGCCCCGGACCAGCCCGAGCCTCCCGACGGCTGCACACACCAGACCATCTGACGGGCAGCTTTCATGACGCGCAGTGCTCACTGGGGTTCGCCGACGCAGAACGCGTGCACCTGGGGCTGTCCGTCGCCGTCTTCATCGCCTACCGTCAGGCCCTGGGCATGGACGAAGGGCTGGACTTCCACTCCTTCCGCAGGTCCTACGTCACGCATCCGATCGAGGATGGCTGGGACCCGCGGTTCGTCCAGGAACAGGTCGGCCACGACCACGCCCAGGCGTCCTCGACCCGGGTCTGCTGGACGTGGACGTATCGCATCGTCGTGGCGATCCAGGAATGCCCCAAAACCTTCTGAATTGCGAGCAAGTCCAGCCCGTTCTCATAGAGTTGGGACGCGCAGAAGTGCCGCAGGACATGCGGCGTCAGCCTCTTGCCCCACCCCGGCAGAAGCGCTTTGGCCGCCTCCTTGAGCCCGCCGCGCAGGGCGTCGTCGCCCACCCGGCGCGAGGAGCCGTCGGCGTTCTTGCGCTCGGAGGGGAACAGCGGGACGCCGGGGCGGTGTGGTCGTCGTCGAACTGGCCCCAGACGTCCTCGATGAACCACCGAACGGTGCGGTCGGCACCGTTGATCAGCGGGACCATCCGCTCGCGCGGCCCGGACCCGCGGGCACCCTTGCCGTGACGGACGTGGAGCTTGCCGAAGCGGCCCAGGTCCCACTTGATGTCGTCCAGGTCGAGCTTGCACGCCTCGCTGACCCGCAGGCCGACCTGCGACAACAGCTGCGCGGCGGTGTAGTTGCGGGCAGTCGGGGCGAACTTGCGGCAGGTGGCCAGCTCACCGCCCCAGCCGGTGAACAGCGCCCCGACCTCCGGCTCGGTCGGCGGGATCCGCAGCTGGGCGTCCTTCCCTCCGCGCGGCCGGTTCATCTCATCGATCGGGCACTCGACCACCTGGCCGGTCATCCGGTGGATCTCGACCTTGTGCCACAGCTCCAGAAACAGGAAGTACGTGCTCAGCGCCTGCGACCGGGCCAGCCGGGTGCCGCTGGGTGAGTTCCGCAGTACCTTGCCGAAGTACGCGTCGGCGTCGGCCGGCTCCATGTCCCACAGCGGTCGGCCGAACCAGGTCCTGATCTGCTCCAGGTGCCCGACGTCCCCGCGGATCGTGCCATCCGCCAGCCCCGCCGAGGCCCGCGCGAGAACGAACCCGGGCAGCACGTCGGTCTCGAACCGCTCCAGCTCCTCCGCCGACGTCGGCGCCCAGTGCTCGCGCAGGTCCCGTACGACCGCCAGTGCCAACCCGAGCCTCCTCACCTTCAGCCCGACCGCACATCGATCGGACGAGATGAGAACGCTTCAAGAATCCCGAAGTTACGTCACAGGCACAGAGCACTCGAAGGAGGAAGAACCCCCTGGCCACGGGGACAGGGACTCAGCGGGGCTCAGAGGAACCTGCGGGATGTCGCACACCACGCCGATATCCTGTCGCATTGAAGCTGTCGGATTCTCACTCGTTCGCGTTCGTGCTGTCGGATTCTCACTGCGCCACCTGCTGAGCTGACCGTTCTCACCGAAGCCAGCCGCCGTGTCATCCAATCAAGTCGATCAAGCAGTATGGCCGAGCCGAAGCGCGGTAGCAGGCGCAGCGGCAGGTTCGTTGTCCGGCAATGACCGCTGAGCATGGCGACCTGCCCGGTGCCGCGGCTCCAGTAGGGTCCGATCATGACTACGGGACACCCGAACTCGTGGGCTGCCGACGCGATCCGGCGGGTACGGACAGGCGGCCTGCATCTCACACCGACACCCCTGCGTCCGCTTCCGCTACTCGCGGTCCGGGACGTCGAGATCTACATCAAGGACGAGTCGGCGCATCCCACAGGCAGCATGAAGTATCGCCTGGTGCGGGCCATGTTCTGTGAGGCGATCGCCAGCGGCGCTATCAGGTCGGACACACCGGTGATCGCGGCTACGAGCGGAGCGGTTGCTGTCGCCGGAGCCCACTTCGCGAGGCTGCTGGGCCTGGTGTTCACCGCCGTCGTACCGGCGAAGACCTCTGCGGACGTCCTGGCCAGGCTCGAAAGGGAGGGCGGACGCTGGCAGGTGGGCGAGCAGCCGCCCGCCGCGGTACAGGAGGAGGCGAGGGCGTTGGCCGAGCGGCTCGGCGGCCACTTCCTGGACCACTTCAGCGACGCGGAGCGGGCGGTGGCCGGGTGTGGTGAGCCGACGATCGCCGACGAGATCTTCGATCAGATGAGCGGGGAACCGCACCCGATCCCGGAGTGGATCGTCACTGGTGCCGGAACCGGGGCGACTTCGGCAGCGATCGGACGCCACCTGCGGCGGCACGGTCATCCGACGCGGCTGGCCGTGGTGGACCCGGAGAACTCCGCCTACTTCCCCGCGTGGGCGAGCGGGTGTGGCGACTACACCACGGGGATGCCCTCGCGGATACCTGGCATCGGTCGCCCACGCACCGAGCCCGGCTTCCTGCCGGCGGTGATCGACCTGATGATCCCGGTACCGGACGCGGCGTCCATTGCGGCCATGCGGTGGCTTCGCACTGCTGCCGGGATCGAAGCCGGACCGGCGACCGGCACCAACTTCTGGGGAACGTGCCACCTCGTGGCACGGATGCACCAAGCGGGGATACGGGGCAGCGTCGTCACCATCATCGGCGACGTCGCTGAGCCGTACCGGAACACCCACCTCAATACGGAGTGGGTGCGTGCGCGGGGACTCGACCCCGCGCCGTACGAGGCCGACATCGAGCTGTTCGCCCGCACCGGGGACTGGCCGGTCGGGTAGCGACCCGCGTGACGGCCGGGCGCGGATACCCCGCAGACCTCTATGGCTACTGGCCGACCAGGCGTGGCAGCAGACAAGGCCGACCGTGCTCGCCTCGCTGAGCCTGCCCAGGGAACTCGCTGAACCTGCCCAGGGAAGCGGGCGGGCATCCGGCCGCGCTGCTGGAGGGCACCTACCGGGAGGTCGTCGCCCAGGTCCCGGACAACGCGCAGATCCGCTTCGCCGACGATGGCGCCTGCACTTCGCGGTCCCGGAGCCGGAACCCGAACCCGCCTCCCTGCTGGAGTTGCGGGCCGCAGTGAACACGATGCTGCCGAGGGTGGACCTGCCCGAGGAGCTGCTGGAGGTGTTCTCCTGGACCGGCGCCGAACAGGCGTTCCCTCCAGCTCCCCGACCTGCCCGGCGGCCTACGGCCCCTCCGGGACAAGCGCGCGGCCGACGACCAGTGAGGCCCTCGGCTCAGAGGGCGGTATGCGGGGCGAGGAGGCTGGTGCCGCACCAGTTCTGCTGACGGAGGTGGTCGAGCACGGCTGCCTCCGCCGAACCCGGGTGGCGGCGTGCACCGACGATGACGGGTTCGGTCAGGGAAGGCAGGAACGGGCGGGCTAGCTGTTCGAAGCTTTCGGGCACGGCCGATGCCGGAACCACGGTGACGCCCAAGCCCTGGGCTGCCAGTCGCACGGCGGTGGAGATCTGTGACGCTCGGGCCACCGTGGGCGGGCTGATGCCCGCGTCGGCGAGCAGGCGGGCGAGGTATTCGTCGAGCAGGCTGGCGCGGCGGAAGCGCACCCATCCCTGTGTCGCGAGATCTGCCATGCGCAGGGCCCTGCCGCTGGCGAGGAGCGGGTGTCCCTCGGGCAGGACGGCGACGTAGGTCTCCTCGCCCAGGGTGTGGATGTCGAATGTGCAGCCGGCGGGGATGCGGTGGACCAGGACCATGTCGAGCGTTCCCTGGCGGGCCAGGCGTTCCATATCCGCTGGATCGGGCTCCTCGTGGAGAATGACCTGGAGTTTCGGGTGGCGGTGGCGGAGCCGGCCCAGTGCCAGGGGAGCTGCCGTGCTCCCAGGCCCATGTGGACGGCGATGATGAGTTCACCGGCCAGTTCCCCGGAGGCGGCACGGGCAGCCAGGACGGCTCTGCGGGACGCGGTGGTCGCGATCTCTGCCTCGGCGAGGAAGGCGCGTCCGGCCATGGTCACTGTGACCCCGCCCGATGTCCGAGTGAACAGCTGCACACCGAGGTGCTTTTCCAGAGCGCCGATCTGCTGCGACAAGGACGGCTGCGTGACGCGCAGACGCTCAGCAGCCGCTGTCATGGAGCCTTCTTCGGCCACAGCCAGAGCGTATTCGTATTGCCGCAGGTTCATCCGTTTCCACTTCCCGGCGACATAGGCAATGCCAATCTCAAGTATGCAATGACACTATTTGTATCCATGTCTCGCGGATCCTACCGTGGCGCATGTCCGGTGGATCGCCGCCGCCGAAAGCGGTGGTCATCAGGGCGGGAACCGGTACGGGCGTGCCTGTGAGGGGCCCGTCGCGGCGAGACCGCCCGGCGGGATCTGTTCGACAACGCATCGCCTAGTGCCGTATCAGGCAACGTTCGCCCTGTCGACGACCTTGCGTAGGCGTTCGTCAGCGGCGTTTCGGTTTCGCCAGATGATGTACCGGCGGATCATGCCGCCCTGGGCCTTGTGGGTGGGATGGTCGGTGCCGTCGAGGGTGAAGTAGCGCAGGGCGGTGAACTGAGCCTCGATGCGGTTCAGCCACGAGGAGTTGGTCGGGGTGTAGGCGATCTCGACGTTGTTGGCCTGGGCCCAGTCGGCGACGCGGCGGCACCGTTTGGTGGTCAGGTGCGGGGAGTAGTTGTCGCACACGATCGCCAGACGGATCGTCGGTGGGTAGAGCGTGCGCAGGTAGCGGCAGAACTCCAAGAACTTCGAGCGGTTCTTGGTCTTCTTGATGTGGCCGTAGAGTTTGTTCCTGGCCAGGTCCAAGGCGGCGAACAGGTGCCGGACCCCGTGCGGGCGGGTGTAGGTCGCCCGCCGGCGGGGCCTCGGCTCCCGGCCGGGGTCCTTGTGCTGGCCGCCGCGTTCGGCCCACTGCCGCCCCGGGTGCGGCATCAGGTTGAGCGGGCCGAACTCATCCAGGCAGAACACGACGTCAGGCTCGTCGTCGTCGGGTTTGACCTCGCCGTCGGCGATCGCGTAAAGGTGCTCGATGCGGGCCTTCTTGGTCTCGTAGTCGGGATCGCGGGAGGTCTTCCAGTGCGGTCGGCCGGGAGCGCGGTTCCAGGCTCTCGCCCGGCCCGTTTCTCCCGGCCGCCGACCCGAACCGGACGTGCCTGTTACCAGGCATCCGGCTCTCCACGAGTTTCCATCAGGGTGAAAGTTGCGGTTCCGGACGATGGACCCACGGATTGGGAATCCGCGACCCCCGATATCGATATCGCTCGATGTGCGCATCGACCGTGGGCCTGATTCGCACTCCATTTGCCTCCGGCCACCACCGGCTCTGCCGGAAGTAGTGCCGGATGATCCATCTCATGCTTTGACGCGGGTGTTGCTTCGCCAGCCAGCGATTCAGCCTCCACCACAGGAAGTGGTCTAGGTCCTTGAACGCTTGACTGGAGGCGCCGTGCTTAAAATAGAGGGCCCATCCGCAGGTTATTTGATTGAGGCGTTTGAACACCTCTTCTGCGGGCCGGTGGGTTCCCTGTTTGGTGACCATCTTCACCTTCCGCTTGACGGACGCAAGAGACTTGTCCGATGGGTAGGAGTAGATCAGTCGCCGTGTGCTTCCCCTCTGTTGGTGCCGCCGGATACGGAACCCCAGAAAGTCGAAGCCCTCGTCGATGTGCGTTACCTGGGTCTTCTCCGGATGGAGTCGTAGCCCCATCGGAGCCAGAATATCGCCCACCTCATCCCACAGGGCTTCGGCCTGATCCCGACGGCCAAACACCATGACGACGAAGTCGTCCGCGTACCGAATAAGCCGGTACGTGGCGCCTCCGCGTTTGCGGTGCCTGACCCGTTGGTTCGACCATTTGAAAACCCTGTTCTTCGCAGCGAAGTGCTCATCGAGCACTTCCAGCGCGAGATTTGCCAGGAGCGGGGATAAGATCCCACCCTGGGGAGTGCCGGTATAGGACTCCCTGTTGACGCCCTCCTCGCTGAGCACGCCCGCCTTCAAGAACGCTTTAACGAGCGCCAATACGCGCCTGTCTCCGATTCGTCGCCGTAGGCGCTCCGTGAGGGCCGTGTGGTCGATTTCGTCGAAGCAGGCCGCAATATCGCCCTCAAACACCCACTCGTAGCGGGATCGGGCGTAGTAACGGATCTCTTCGATCGCGTCCTGGGCTCTGCGTCTCGGACGGAATCCGTAGCTCGACGAGTGGAAGTCCGCCTCCAGAATAGGCTCAAGTACCAGCTTCAAGGACGCCTGTACGATGCGGTCGCGGATAGTAGGGATACCTAAGCGACGGACCTTGCCGTTCGCTTTGGGAATCGTCTTCTCCCGCACCGGGACCGGCTGGAAGGTTCGCGCCTTCAACAAGGCACGCACCTCCTCCAGGAACCCTTCCGCACCGAGTGCAGAGCGTTCGATCAGGGAGACGGACACGCCGTCTACCCCGACGCTCCGAGCACCCTTGTTCTCCCGGGCCCTGTTCCAGGCCAAGACCAGGAACGCTGGGTCCGCCACGAGGTTGAACAGGTCCCCGAATTGGCGGTCCGGGGCCTCCTTCGCCCAATGGTGCAGTTTCGTCTGAATCTCCAGTACCCGCCGTTCAGCCCGGTACGGGCTGTTCAGCAAGACGCCGATATTCACCGGCGTGTCTCCCGGCATGACAGTCCTTCCACTGCTCAACTCGCTGCCGTCCTTCGCCATGTGGCCGGCTTTGTCGGGTAGCGGGGACGCATTACTGCGTCCCCGCCCCTAAGAACCGGACGTGCAGCGTCAACCGCATCCGGCTCAAGCAAGCCCCGAGGGCTCGCGGGCACGCAGAGAAGCCAGACCTGCTGGGATGTCGGCACTGCGCCGACGTCGACAGGAGGTGTGCACGAGACGAAGGACCACGTCCGACTTGCCTTGACCTGGGGCGAGGACGATGTGTTGCCTCGTCACCGCCCGTCGGATCACCGCCATCCACTGTTCCCATTCGACGGGGCTGTGTGGTTGGTGGTCGGCGTACAGCAGGAGCCCTCGACACAGCTGGCAGCGACCGTCTTGCAGCATGAGCAGCCGCAGTCCGAACGCATCCAGAGGCGTGGGTACCCCCTTTCGTCGCCGTTTGGCCCAGTAGTCCGCCAGGGTCGGGTCGTCCGGAGACGAGGTGCCGGGGACCATCTGGTGTCGAACGATTTTCGTCCAGGAGAATTTCCGTAGGTGGGCACCGGTATCCCGGTCCCCGAACACCCATTGGTTCCTGCTGGACTTGTTGAACTGACCGAAGTACCGGTTGACAATCCAGTTCCTCGATTTGTTCTGGTGGCCGTGCTTGGCCCACTTGTAAGTGAGCTTCCACATGTAGTCGTCCAGTCCGGTGAATGCCTTACTGGAGACCACCGTCCGGTAGTAGGCTGACCAGCCGCGCACGATCGGGTCGATCTTGTGCAGCACCGCACTGACGTTGGCCCCGCGTAGAGCCTTCATCTCAGTGCGTAGCCGTTCCCGGATCCGCCTCAAAGCCGCCGGACTCGGTTTGATCAGTAGCTTGCCGTCATAGCGGCGGACGTTAAATCCCAGAAAATCGAAGCCGGAGTCAGCGTGGACGATTCGCGTCTTGTCCTCGTTGAACGCCAGCCCTCTGGGCCTCAGCCACTCGGTGAGCTTCGCCTTGACCTGTTCGGCTTCGTCATAGCTGTGACACAGCGCTACAAGATCGTCAGCGTACCTGATCAATGCCGGAGCCCCCTCAACCGATTCGGCGGCGTTAGTGCCGAGCTTGCGGTATCGGACTCCGGCGGCTTGTTCCATTCCGTGCAGAGCGATGTTCAGCAACAGAGGACTGACAACTCCCCTTGTGGGGTGCCTTCTTCTGTTGGGGCGAGCCGGCCGCGATCGACCACTCCGGCCTTCAGCCAGTGCTTGACGAGTTCCCTGGCGGGGAACGTGCCGAGCTGGGCGAGAAGGTGCTCGTGGTCGATTCGGTCGAATGCCGCTTTCAGGTCCGCGTCCAGCACCCACATGCGCTGGGGATTCTTGCCCTTCAGCGTCAGGTAGATGGCGGATATCGCGTCATGACAGCCGCGGCCGGGCCGGAAGCCGTAGGACTTCGGCTCGAACCGCGCCTCCCACTCGGGCTCCAGCGCGTTAACTACCCGCGCTTGCAGTACCCGGTCAGCAATGACCGGGATACCCAATGGGCGCTTCTTTCCGCCTGCTTTGGGGATATGCGCGCGCTTGACCGGTAGGGGTTTCCAGGTTTTCGCACGATTCTGCGCCCAGTCGGCAAGCTCAATCTTCGACTGAGGCAGCAGCGCTGTTCGCCCGTCCACTCCGGCAGTCTTGCGCCCGGCGTTGATCTCCGTCACACGCCGCACGCTCAGCAGCGTGTTGGCGCGGGAACGGAGCATCATTTTCTGCAAGTTGCGAACTCGTTTGAGATCGCCTTCCCGCGATGCCGTGAAGATCCTCTGCCGCAGACGCCGTACTTCACCCTCAACAGCACGCCAGTCGATGTCGCGCCAATCGAGAGTGTCACCCTCCGGTCCGTTCACCATCACGTCAGCGTCGGCTTGCGCCTGCACGTTCGTCATGGTGTCTAACTTGTCCTTCGGTTCCGGCATCGTTCTCTTCGTCTCTTCACAAGCTCACCTGGCCTCCGTCAGCACCCTTTCGGTTCGGGTATTGACCCGTATCCGGCCGGTTATACGAGACAGTCGACGGAGAGCCGACCATGATGTCCCGATTTCCCGCTGCCTTTCGGCCACCGGCATTTGCTTCTGAGGCCATCCTGCGCCCGCTGGAGAATCGGGCCTTCCTTGCGGTCGGCTTGCCGTAGACGCTGTGGCGTTTACGGACTCCAACGGGGTTGTCACGTTCCGCACGAGTGAGGTGCGGCCGGGTCGGGTGCCTCCTATACCCCGAGGACGGCGGTGCTCTCCCGACCGGCTTCGAGTCTTCCGGTCGGCGCCTGCCGCTTTCCAGCGACCAGTCCTTGACCCCGCTGCTACGACCCATCTGCGGGGCTTCCGATGACGAGGCATCATCAGAGGTTCACGGTTGTTCACCCTGTCGGCCTTCCCCGTGACCTGTAACTCCCGGATGGAACAGGAGTCCTTGGGCCTGGAGACCTGAGCTCCGCACCCCGCCGTTACCAGCGACGCACGTCAGGCCGGGGACAGATCCTCGAACACTGATCCGTAACTACACCTTCGGCATCAGCCGACCTCCTTCGGTGAAGCTCACTCAACTCGTGCGACTTTCGTGTCGCACCCCGGCCTCCGACTACTACGACGGCTCCGCCCCGTCGCGCCCCTTCGGGGGACGGTGCCCCTATCTGGTCGGACCACTGGCTGTGAGTCTGGCCAGATCGGAACGCGACGGTTCCCGTGTTCACTTGCTACCGATCGACGGGTTAGGTGCCCGGCTTTGCCCCGGCGGCCCCCATGCGTACGCCGCAGACCTTCCGCATGGGCGGTGCACGCCAATGGCACTGGCGTGCACGGGTGTCGCTCCTCAACCTTGGTTGACACGCACCGCAGTACCAGCCCATATCCACCAGATTGGAGCTGGCTAACGCTTAACGAGGTGTTTTGCACCGGTTCCTCTCGTACACCTTCCCGTCTTGCTCACCGGGCCCGCACCGTCTGGCAGTACCGACGCGACCCGACTTTGTCGGGGCTGCTTCCCACCCTCCCCCGCACCTCCTGGGTCAGGCTGCCCCCAGCTTCCCCAGGTCGCTGCGACGACCCGGGGGCGAGGTCTTTCACCTCCACTCGGCAAACAAGCGCCTCACGGCGCACGGTCTTTATGCGTTGAAAGGAGACGCCCTCCTGGCGGAGCAGGACCCGCAGGCCCTCGTGGCTGATGTCGTCGACCACCCCCTCGGCGACCAGGAAGTCGGCCAGCTTGGCCAGGCTCCACGTGGAGAACGGCAGACAGTGCTCGGCCGGCTTGGACTTGGCGATCTTCTTGATCTCACGACGCTCGGGCAGCGTGAAAGTCCTCGGTCGGCCGCCCTTGTACTTGGGGTAGAGGGAGTCGAAGCCGTCGGCGTTGAAGTTGTGGATCACATCGCGGACCCGGTCCGCGCTGGTGAAGGTCACCTCGGCGATCTTCACCACTGGCATGCTCTGAGCGGACAGCAGCACCATCTGGGCCCGCCGCCACGTCACCACCGGCCCCTTGCCACGGCGGACGATCCGCATCAGCCGTCTGCCCTCATCGTCATCGATCTCACGCACGCGTACTCGTTCTGCCACCCGCATAGCGTGGGGGAAGCACTGGCTACTCTGCGGGCATGTCTGAGACTTCCGGTCAACTCCCCTTCGGCAGCGATCTCACCTCCCTCTCTGAGCCTTCCGCGTCGGTGCCAGGGCTGCACTACACCGCCGACTGGATCAGTCCAGAGGCCCAAGACACCCTGCTCTCGTCCATCGACAACCAGCCGTGGTCGACGCAGCTGAAGCGGCGCGTACAGCACTACGGCCATCGATACGACTACGGTCGCCGCAGCGTGGCCACAACCTCGCAGACTGCCGTGCCGCCGTTTCCGACGTGGGCACGGCAAGCTGCCACCCGTCTGGTCAGCGAGGGGCTGATGGACCAGGAAGCGGATCAAGTGATCATCAATGAGTACCAGCCGGGGCAGGGCATCAGCGCCCATGTCGACAGCCTGCCGCACTTCGGCCCGGTCGTCGCGGCGCTGTCCCTGGGGTCCAGCTGTCTCATGGACTTCACCAATCCTGAGGACGGCTCGAAGCTGGCGGTGCCTCTCACACCGGGCAGCCTGCTCGTCATGACCGGTCCAGCCCGGTTCACATGGCGCCACGCCATTGCGGCGCGCAAGAGTGACCCCGGCCCCACGGGTCGCGTCCCACGTGGGCGGCGAGTGTCCATAACCTTCCGCACACTCATCCACCCCAGCCGGTAACTGACGACGAGCATCGCCCCAGGCGTCATGCCCAGAGCTCTGCTGGGAAGTCTGTCATCACCCCATCGGTCAGACAGTGCCGTTCAGGGCAAACGTTGCCTGATGCGGCACTAGTAGGACTCCGTTAGGTCTTGGCGGTGGTTGTGTTCAGGGGCATGGTGGGTGTGTGGATGCACATGAAGTGAACCGTGCTCGGGCGTCGTTGGCGTTATTCGTGGCGGATGTGTTCGCCTCGATACCGCGCAAGGACCAGCGGGCCAAGGGCGACTGCTGTCTGCGGGGACTGATGCTGGACGGTCGACGCAAGTCCATCCAGGCCATGGCCGCTCGGCTGCCGGACGGCAACGAGCAGAACCTGCAGCAGTTCGTGAACCAGTCCACCTGGGATCCGGTGCCGGTGCGTCGGCGGATCGCCGAGCGGATGGTGACGCGGATCGGCCCGGACGCCTGGGCGGTCGATGACGTGTCCTTCCCCAAGGACGGACGGATGTCGGTCGGTGTCGGGCATCAGTACTGCGGTGCGCTGGGCAAGCAGGCGAACTGCCAGGTGGCGGTCAGTGTGCACGCGGTCTCCGATGCGGCCTCGTGCCCGCTGAACTGGCGGCTGTTCCTGCCCCAGGAGTGGGTGGATGACGCCGTCCGGCGGCAGCGGACCGGCGTGCCCAAGGACGTCGGGCACCGGGAGAAGTGGCGCCTGGCACTGGACGCTCTGGATGAGCTGGCCGGATGGGGACTGGTGCCGCCGGTGGTGGTGGCGGATGCCGGCTATGGCCAGAACGCCGACTTCCGCGCCGGCCTGGCCGAGCGGGGACACGCGTACGTGGTCGGTATCCGCGGCGATATCACCGTCCAGCCGCATGACGCGCACCCCACGGCCCCGGCCTGGTCCGGCAACGGCCGCAGGCCCCAGCCCCGCTACCGGCAGCCACCGGTGCCAGTGGCGGAACTGGCCGCGGCCGCCGGACGGCAAGCCTTCAGCGAGGTGACCTGGCGCCAGGGCTCCCGTGGCCCGATGACCTCCCGCTTCCTCGCGATGCGGGTCCGGCCGTCCGGGGTGCGCTCGCGCCGGCTGGCCCAGGCCGCCGCGGTGGCCGGGCACGGCCGGTGGGACGGCGTCCTGCCCCAGGTGCGGCTGCTGGCCGAATGGCCCGACGGCGAGGAGGAACCGACCCGGTTCTGGCTGTCGGACCTGCCCGGGGACACCCCGATCGCCGAACTGGTCCGCCTGGCAAAGATCCGCTGGCGCATCGAGCACGACTACCGGGAACTCAAGCACGGCCTGGGCCTGGACCACTTCGAAGGCCGCTCCTGGACCGGCTGGCACCACCACGCCACCCTGGTCACCGCCGCCCACGCCTTCCTCACCGAGCAGCGGCTGGCCCCAAAAGCCGACACACCGGACTCACCCTCTACCAGATCCTCGACGCCCTCCAAGACCTGCTGAACTGCTGGACCGGCATCTGCAGCACCTGCCACCAACCTCTGCCCAGCAGGGGCAGGCCAAGATCAAGACGGACCTAACGGAGTCCTACTAGATCCCGGTCAGTTGCCCCGGAGGTCCGCGTCACCCAGACGCTCACCAACATGGACGGGAGTGGTAATCATGGCAAATCAGACAGGTGTTGGCCGCGGCGACGGAGTATCGCCGAAGAACGCCGATTCGAGACTGGCGGGAAAGGTCGCGCTCGTGACGGGTGCTTCCAAGGGCATCGGGGCGGGCATCGCGCGGGAATTCGCTGCGGCCGGAGCGTCGGTCGTGGTCAACTACGCCTCCAGTACCGCCGGCGCCGAGCGGGTGGTGCAGGACATCCAGGCGCGAGGGGGACCGCGATCGCCGTACAGGGCGACGTGTCGCTGCCTGCGGATGTTGAGCGCCTCCTCGCCAGGACCGTAGACGCGTACGGCCGGTTCGACATCCTCGTCAACAATGCCGGTGTCTATCACGCACAGCCGCTGGAGACCGTCACACAGCAGGAGATCGACCATCAGCTTTCCGTCAACGTGACCGGACCGATCCTAACGATCCAGGAAGCCCTTAAGTACTTTGGGCCCGACGGCGGGTCGGTCATCAACATCGGATCGCTGGACAGCGCCCGCGCGGTGCCGGGGATGTCGGTGTACGCCGCGACGAAGGGCGCCGTCGATGCCTTGACGCGAGTCCTGGCCGCCGAGCTCGGCCCTCGCGGGATCCGAGTGAACACACTGGCCCCTGGCGGTGTGGAGACGGAAGGCATCCACGCGGCCGGCTTCATCGGCAGCGACGCCGAGACGGACATGATCGGGCGCACCCCCCTGGGCCGTATCGGTCAGCCCAAGGACCTGGCGCGGGCGGCGGTCTTCTTCGCCTCCGACGACGCCGCATGGGTCACCGGAGAACGCCTCACCGCCTCCGGCGGCCTGCGAACATGACACACCCTGACAACGCCGGAGTCCGCAGACCCGCTCCGCGGGACCCCCATGGGGACACTGCTTTCGATCATCAACCGCTTACATCGACCGCACAGGACCTGTGACCGCGCCAGAGGTGCTGAGAGGTCATGTCACTTGACCAGTCCGCGGTGACATATGACGGTCGCGGCGATGCCGGTGAAGACGAGGAAGTGTTCCGGCTCGCGTTCGTAGCGGCCGTGCAGGCGTCGGCAGCCGGACAGCCAGGACACGGTCCGTTCCACGACCCAGCGGCGCCGGCCCAGGTGTCGGGATGACTCGATGCCCTTGCGGGCGAGGCGGTGCCGGATGCCAAGGGAAGCAAGCCATCGCCGCAGGTACCGGTAGTCGTAGCCCTTGTCCCCGTGCAGCTCGCCGGACCGTCGGCGTCGCGGACCGCGGCGTGAGCGGATGGGCGGGATGCCGCGGACCAGCGGGATGAGGGCCCGCCTGTCGTGGAGGCTGGCGGCGGAGATGCCGATCGTCAACGGCAGGCCCTGACGGTCGACGATGAGGTGGACCTTCGTCCCCGTTCTTTCCGCGGTCGGTCGAATTCGGCATCCGCTCGACAAGCGCAGCAGTCATCACTCCAGACTGACGCAGGACAAGGCCGCTCAGCCAGAAGTGCTGCGTTCGGGCTGCGCAAGCCAGCCCAGGACTCGAGGCCGTCGAACGGTATCTCAGAACTTGATCACTCGAACGAGGATCCTCCGGACGTGCACACCTAGTAGGACTCCGTCAGGTCTGTCTTGATCTAGGTGTTGTGGTCCTGGTGGGGAGGGGCTGGTGGCAGGTGGTGCAGGTGCCGGTCCAGCACCTCAGGATGTCTTGGAGTGCGTCGAGGATCTGGTAGAGAGTGAGCCCGGCCCGGGGACTTTTGGGGCCAGACGTTGTTCGGTGAGGAAGGCGTGGGCGGCGGTCACGAGGGTGACGTGGTGGTGCCAGCCGGGCCAGGACCGGCCTTCGAAGTGGTCCAGGCCCAGGACGTGCTTGAGTTCCCGGTAGTCGTGCTCGATGCGCCGGCGGACCTTGGCCAGACGGACCAGGTCGGCGATCGGGGTGTCGGCCGGCAGGTTGGACAGCCAGTAGTCGGTGGGGGCCTCGGCCTCTTCGGGCCATTCGACCAGCAGCCAGCAGTCGGGCAGGATGCCGTCCCACCAGCCCTGTTCGGCCGAGGCGGCGGCCCGGACAGGGCGCTCGACGGCTTGGCCTGCGGGCCTCACGCGCACGGCGCTCCAGGCTCCGACTATGAACTGCACCAACGCGCTGGCGGCCTCCGGCGCCGTCACCGGGGCCAGCGGCTTGGGCTGGCAGATGTGGAGTCACCGCCTCACGGGCGGCCGGGTGGGGGTTTGGCCCACCCGGCTCAAGCAGGAAGGCCGATGGTGGGTGCGGACCAGCGTGTCGAATGTGAGCCGCTTGGACGTAACGATCGTCGGCTACTCGATCTGGCGGGACATCCCCGGCCATCGTCTGAAGCGGACGCTGTGGCGGCTGCAGGCAATCGGGCGACTGGGTTGGAGAAAGGCGCGGCGTACCCAGATGCTGTTCAACCCTCAACAGCTGCTCGCCGCCAACGGCCCAGCCTCCCGTGCGCAGCTCATCGACGAGCGCCGTCCGACGATCCCCGCCTCCTGCGAGGCGGGGATCGCATCTGTCCGCCGACACCCGGTTCAGCGCACAGAGGACACCGCTCGAAGAGTACGTGCGCATGGCTGAGCACGGCATGTTCAACCTTCAGGGAAGAATCGCCGATACACACCCACACGCCGACACTGCGGCATCCACTGACACTCGCTGGTCAACTCCTCTTCGGCGGGCGCAACAGGACGGCCGCCATGACGGCAGTGACGACCAGCCCGGCCGCGGCGATGGCCACCACGGTCGTAAAGCCGTGGTCGTACGCCTGTTGCGCCGCGCGCAGCAGCGCCTGCGCGGTCTGGGACGGAAGATGCTCGGTGAGGTCCGCGGCGTCCGCGAACGACTCCTCGGCCGTCGCCCGCCCGTCCGGGCCGAGCCCCGGTACCTGGGGCAGACCGGTTCGGTACACGGCCGTCAGGACGGTGCCGAGGACGGCAACGCCGAGACTCGCGCCGAGTTCGAAAGACGTCTCCTGGATAGCGGCCGCTTCCCCGGAGCGTTCCGGCTGCGCGGCGCTCATGATGGAATCGGCACCCAGGGTCATCACGATGCCGGCGCCGTATCCCGCACCCAGCAGCGGCACGAGCAGCATCCCGTAGTGGGCGGTGTCGCCGACGACGGCCATAGCGGCGAGAGCGGTGGCGAAAAGGGCGAGGGCCCCGGTGAGCGCCCACCGGTTGCCCCACCGGTTCGCGGCCCAGGGCGCCGTGACAGCGCCGATGGCGTTGGCGCCGGCCAGTGGCATCAGTGCGAGTCCGGCGCGCAGCGGTGAGTACTCGCCCACCTGCTGGAGCCACTGGGTGAGGAAGAACAGGAGGGCGACGTAAGAGCCGAAGCAGCCGATGACGCACAAGGTGGCGGTGGTGAAGCGGCGTTCACGGAAGAGGGAGAAGTCCAGCAGCGGCTCGGCGATGCGCCGCTGACGGCGTACGAAGACGTAGAGCAGGACGCTTCCGGCGACGGCCGTGGTGACGATGACGCCGTTCACCCCGGCGTGCTCGCCAGCCTGTTTGAGGGCGTAGACCACGCTGGCCAGGCCGGTGACGGACAGCGCCACACTGGCCAGGTCCCAGCGGCGGGGAACGGGATGTTGGGACTCGGGGATGACCCGGGCGCCGACGGCCAGGATGACGACGATCACGGGGACGTTGATCAGGAAGACCGCGCCCCAGCCCCACCTCGCGGTGACCAGACCGCCGGCCAGCGGACCGATCGTGGCGCCGACGCTGTGGGCGGCTGTCCAGATGCCGATGGCCACGGCCCGTTCGCGGTCGTCGGTGAAGACGACCCTGATGATCGCCACCGTGGACGCCATGATCATCGCCGCGCCGACTCCGAGCACGGCGCGCGCGGCGATCAGTTGCGCCGTCGATGTCGAGAAGGCGGCCGCTGCCGAGGCGAGGCCGAAGGTGACAAAGCCGCTGAGCACCATGCGGCGCCGGCCGATCCGGTCTCCGAGGGTGCCGCAGGTCACCAGCAGGGCCGCGAGCGTGAGCGAATACACGTCGACGATCCACAGCAGCCCGGCGGGAGAGGGCTTGAGCTCCCGGCTCATGCTGGGTACGGCGACGTGCAGCACGGTGAGGTCGATACCGCACAGCAGCAGGCTGCCCGACACCACGGCCAGTACCAGCCACCGCCGCCGCCTCGGCGGGGCGGCCGCGGGCTCCCCATGCTCCGTCTCTTCGATTGCTCGCATCGGCGCGAGTGCCTCCTCGTTTGACATATCCTCAGTATCAGGATGTACCAATACGAACAACAAGTACGGTCTTTGCTATCCCCTAGTACCACGCTGTATACCAATGGAGGTCAGTCGTGCGTTCCAGCGTCGAAGAAGCCCCGGAACACTGCGCGATCGAGTTCGCCATGGAGATGCTCGGGGGCCGCTGGAAGCTCGCCATTCTCAAGCAGCTGGCCACGGGCACCCATCGATTCGGTGAACTCAGGCGCGCACTGCCGGGCATCACCCAGCGCATGCTGACCCGCCAGTTACGGGAACTGGAAGCCGACAGCCTGGTGACGCGGACCGTGTACCGCGAGGTGCCGCCGCGGGTGGAGTACGCGCTCACCGAGGTCGGGCACAGCCTGGACGCCATCACGGAGGAGTTGGACAAGTGGGGCCGCTGGTACCGCGAGACAGTGCGTCCCGAGGGCCCGTCCGGCCGTCGCCCACCCGCGTGACCTGGGCCGACGGCCGGACGACGCGGCGTCACAGTGCCGTACAGACCTCACTGTGGACAAGCGGGGTCCGCGCGGCCGCTCCCCGGAGCACTCGGGTCGGCCGATGTTCACCATGAGCAGTGCCGACAGGTCGCCGGACGGGAAGAACTCCCGGTTGACGCCGTCCTCATCGAAGCCGCTCATGGGTCCGGCGGCAAGACCCGCAGCCCGTATGCCGATGATGAAATAGGCAGCCTGCAGGGTGTCGTTCAGCAACGCGGACCGTTCCCGTAGCGCGGGCTTTTCGGCGTAGAGATCCGCAGCTCCGGGAAATGCGGGGAACATTCTGGAAAGTTTGCGGTGAAATTCGTTGTCCACCGCCGGCAGAGCGGTCAGCGGTGCCCGCAGGGTTTTCTCCCGATTGCTCCGCGAGAGATGAACAGCCAGCCGTGTACGGCTTTCCTGGGAGCGGAGCAGAAGAATCCTGAGAGGCTGCTGGTTGAAAGCGGTCGGGCCGTCGCGGACCAGGTCGTACACGGCCCGGATCGTGTCGTCGGGGACCGGTTCGCTGGTGAAACGGTCCGCGGTGCGCGCCTGCCGGAACAGCAGGTCCTGAGCGCTCGCGTCCAGAACCAGCCGGGGCTTCGTGGGGGTCGTCATCGCCGCGGCCGGTGTCAGAATTCCGCGAGGTTCTGCCGGAGGGTGTTCCCGGGCGTGTACGCCGACCGGGTCAGGCCGCGGCGTTGCAGCGCGGGCACCAGGCCGTCGGTGACCTCGGCGATCCAGCGGCGGTTCATCCGCAGAACCGGTGTCGTAAGCATGAAGCCGTCGCCGCCGACCTCCTCCATCACCTCGCCCATCCGCTCGGCCACGTGGTCCGGTGTACCGATCAGCTCCACCGAGGAGACCAGTCCCCCAGCCCCGTCGATGACCAGCTCCCGCAGGGTTTTGCCGCTGCCCCACTGCTGCAGTTGGTCCAGCGAACCCTGTTCTCCGTTGGTTTCCAGCCGGTACGGCAGGGGTTTGTCGAGGTCGAACTGAGCGAAGTCGATCTCCGTGAGGGCGGATGTATGCCGGAGGGGCCGTTGGCTATGGCGATCACCGAGTCCGCGTTGCGGGCGGCGAATCTCCGGCCCCGGGGCGAGGCGCCGGCCTGCACGAACGCGGCCCGGAGCTGTGGAGAGGGCACGGTGTTCAGCGGGCCGCGTACGCTGAAGTGCTCACCCTTGAAGTGGATCGGCCGGACTTTGGTGTGGTCGGCGTAGATCCCCTTCTCACGGTCGAGTACGACGGCGTCCGCATCCCATGAGGCGAACAGCTGCCGGACGACGTCGACGTACTCGTCGGCCATCGCGTAGCGGACGTCCCTCGGAGGTAGCTTCTCCATGCCGAAATTCTGGGCTGCCAGGCTGCTCGGCGCTGGTGACGATGTCCCAGCCGAACCGGCCGCCGAGCATGCTGTCCGTCGTCGAGGCGAGCCGCGCGGTCATGAACGGCGGGTACGCCATGGTCGACAGGGTCGCGACGATGCCCAGGTGAGAGGTTGCCAGCCCCATCGCGACGGCGAGCGGGACCGGGTCGTGCTTGGGAACGACCATGCCCTGCCGCAACGCCCTCTCCGAGGAGCCACCGTAGCTCTCCGGGACCATGAGCTTGTCCTCGATGATCACGTAGTCGAAGCAGGCGCGCTCCAGTGCTTGAGCCACTTCCGTGTGGAACCCGTCTGCCCGAACCCCAGCGGGATCTCCGCGGGCGGGAGCCACAGATCGCACTGCACCAGCTCGCCAGGCGCATAGACAGTCCGGGAGGCCGGATCCGCCGGCAGGTAGTCGAGCCTGAGCTCACGCAACCGATCACGCAGTACGGTCATCCCGCGCTGCCAGCCAATCCGCTCGGCCACCACGGTCGCCGGCATACCAGGCCACACTTCGAGCAGCTCGCGGATCTTCGGCTCGACCCCGTCCACGACCGACCCCTTCGGCGCCCGCTCGTACTTCGGCGGCCGGTTACTGACCACTGCCCGTCGCACCGTGGTCCGAGAGATCCCCAGCTTCCGCGCGATCGCCCGGATCGGCATCTGCTCGGCCCGGTGCAACCGGCGGATCTCCGCCCAGTCCTCCCCGCTGATCACCTATCCTCCCGGCCTGACTCAACGAGTCAGGCCGCCAAGGAGGGCCACTATTCACCCGGTGGAAGTGGTCTCAGATTCAGCCGTTGCCGACACCCAGTGGCACGCGGGTTGAGGAAACCTTCCGCCCCGACTTAGACGCCGTCAGAAGCGTTCCGCCTGCGCCGCCGCAGCGGTGCGGTCACCCACATCGTCAGTCCGACAAGGGAAAAGATCACCGCCCCTCCGATGACGATCGGAATGACCCCCGCAACGGCGAAGACAAGCAGCAGCTCTGCCCACGTCGGCTCCTCGCCCATCGTGCTCCCACCCTGCGTCATACACCCCACGACGCTGACCGTCAGCATTCAGTTCCGATGCCATCACCATCCCAGGGCCGAGTAGCCAGGCCAGACCATGAACAACCCGCCGTGGCGCATGGCCTCAGCACCGGCAAAGTCCTGCGCACCCGGATCCTCGGCCGCCTCATCAACGAGTACAGATATGCGGCATGACATGCAACGATGACTTTTCGAGCGGTACAGGTTCAGGCCGTGCCGGGCCAGGACCCGGTGAACGGTCGAGCCGGGCAGGCCAGGATCGGTCCGATGCGCACTGGGCCAATTCGCAGTCTTGTCGTAGGCGGCAGTCCCAGTCCTCCACCGCTGCCGGAGTCCTGTGGGGTCGGCTGGAACGGTCGTGCAGGGGCCTCGCCCTTTCCCGGGTTAAGGAAACGATCAAGGTAGAGGCTCCTTCGACAAGAGAGCGGCCCCGTCTGACGGCGGGACCGCTCGATGGTGTTGGAGCCGAAAACCGTCACACGCGCTCGGCAGGTCGGCGCCAGACTGGCAACGGCCCGCGCTGGGGGGTATCCCCCGTTCCGATCTTGGGGTGCGCCGGATCGCGCCGCCTTGGGGGCGAAACTAGCGTCCAGCCATGACTTCGACTCTGCGAAAGCACCTGGCCATGGCACTCGGTGTCGCTACGCTGCTCACCGCCGAGGTGATCCCCGCCGTCGCCCAGCCCGCCGGTCCCTCCCCCGTGGAGCAGTTACGCCGCGACACCGAGGCGATCCACGCCCTCGGTATCAGCGGTGTGCAGGCCCGCGTGATCGCGCCTGACGGTCGGCAGTCGGTCGCCACCAGCGGTACCGCCGACCTGAACACCGGCCGCCCGGTCTCTTCCGGCGGCTACTTCCGCATGGCCAGCACGTCCAAGACGCTGGTCGCCACGGTGGTCCTCCAACTGGAGGCCGAGGGCAGGCTGTCCCTGTACGACACGGTCGATCGCTGGCTGCCCGGGGTGGTGCGGGGTAACGGGAACAATGGCAGCCAGATCACCATCCGCCAGTTGCTCCAGCACACCAGCGGTATCTACGACGCCCTGCCCGGATACACCACACCGGAGGAGTACTACCAGCAGCGCCACAACATCTACGAACCCAAGCAGCTGGTCGACCTCGCCATGGCCCACGAGCCGGACTTCCTGCCCGGCAAGGGCTGGGCGTACTCCAACACCGGCTACGTCCTGCTCGGCATGATCATCCAGAAGGCCACCGGTCACCCCGCCCACCAAGAGATCGAAAACCGCATCCTGCGCCCGCTGGGCCTCGACCAGACCCGGTGGATGGGCACCTTGACCACCTTGCCCCGACCCCACGCCCAGGCTTACCAGCTCTTCGGCCCCGGTTCGCAGGTGGATGTCACCGACCAGATACCGGTGGACTACGAGAACCTTTCGTGGGTCACGACCACTCGGGATGAGAACCGCTTCTTCCGCGCGCTGCTCGACGGCCGCCTACTACCGGCACGGGAACTGGCCAAGATGAAGCAGACCGTCCCCGTGAGCGCGGAGGTCCAACAGCTGTGGCCCGAGGGTCGATACGGGCTCGGCCTGGTCGAACGCCCCCTGAGCTGCGGAGGAACCTACTGGAGTCACGAGGGCGGGGACGGCGGCTACATCACCCTCAACGGCGTCACCGACAACGGCAGGCGAAGCGCCGTTGTCTCCATGTCCGAGGCACGCGGCGACACCCCGAAGCACATACTGGAGCAGGAGAACGCGGCCAGCGCCCTGATCGACCACGCACTGTGCGCCGAGGGCCCCAGCACCCGGTGAGCGGACGTGTCGTCGCTGTGGGCGGTGAGCTCAGCGCGGCGCTTCACTGGTGCCGCAGACCAGCGCTGCGCACCCCCTTGCCCTCATGGCCCCTTTTCGGCTCACCCCAATGGCCCGTCTTCGCCGTCCTCCACACCGCCCCTGTCAGCCCTGACGACGCGCCCGCCTCGGTGAGGCGGTGGTGTGTCGTCGGTGAAGACCGGCGTGCCGAGGTCGACCAACTGGGGCCGGCCATCGGTCGGGGCCCGTTTGAGGCTGTTGAGCTTGGTCGTCGCGGCGTCGAAGCTGACCTGGAGTCCTTCGACCTCGCCGAGCCAGCCGTTTCCGCGGGCCTCGGTGATGCGCTCGCGGAGATTTTGGATGATCTCCAGGAGGCGGGGCCGCTGACGAGGATCCATCTGGAGGACAGGACAACGGATGCAGGCTTCTGTGAACTTTGGGGCCGGTCCGTGCCAAAGCCTCTGACCTGCAGCTCTGAAACCGAATCGGTGATGCCAGAGGAATCACAGCGAGATGTTCCGGAGAGCGAGAGCCGCTCCGCCTGCCGCCTCAGTACTGTGACTTCGCATGACTGACACCGAGATCGAGATCACCGCAGATCTGGTCCGCGACCTGCTGCAGGAGCAACATCCAGACCTTGCAGGGCCGGCCATCCGCGAGGTGGTGGGCGGCTGGGGCAACCAGATGTGGCGCCTCGGGGAGGGGATGAGCTGGCCGTGCGCATGCAGCGCATGGACCCCACCCCTGAGCTCCAGCTCAAGGAGCGGCGGTGGCTACCCGTGCTGGCTCCGCGCCTGCCGCTCCCGGTTCCGACTCCGGTGCGGTTCGGCGAACCGTCCGAGCGCTTCCCCAAGCACTGGACCGTGATGACGATGGTTCCCGGCGAGCCACTGGACCACGGCTCGATCAGCCGCGGCGCCCACGCGTCCGACACGCTGGCGGGCTTCCTCCGGGCGCTCCATGTGGAGGCGCCTGCCGAGGCGCCGATCACGACGGACCGCGGTGCCCATCCCAGGAACTGCACGGCCGACTTCGAGAACTTCTTCCAGGCCGTTGCCCCCGACGACATCGCCGCCGACGTCCGGGCCGTCTGGGACGGCGGGCACGGCCTCACGGCTCTTCGACATGTCCGCTCATGCGGACGATGCGGCGATCCGGCGCGCCCGCGGGCTGGCCGCGATGAAGAGCCTCTTCCTGATGCTCATGGGGCAGAACGGAGATCAGGGCCTTCCCGCCGGCAAGCCGAACTGGGAACCTGCAGGCCGCGCGGCACTTGATCGTGTTCTGAAGGGCGTTTGACGCGCGCTTGTTTGAACTTGTTCTCGACCTTGGTTGAGGGCCGTGCGGCAGTCCACCTTCGTGGGTTCATCGATCATCACGCGTAGTAGGGATGCCAAGGTCCACGGCCGTATGCTGCCCGTGGCCCCGATCGAGCTGACGGAGCTTCTCCTCGGCGCCAGCCAGACTGACCTGGAGACCCTCGGCCTCGCCGAGCCAGCCCTCCCGCTCAGCTTCGGGACAGGTCAGGACGGACATGCACGACCTTGGGCCCGGAATGCAGGGATGCGGCTCCGGGTGACGCTCGCGGCGGCTCCGGCCGGACCGGGAATTACTCCATCTTGTAAAAGTTGACCGCTTGAGTGAGAGGCGTTCCCCCCGGCGGCCCGCACGGTTCACCTTCCCTCGCCGGGGACGTCTCGTCGGCGACCGCGACCAGCGGGATGGGACGCGAACGGCCGTGTGCCGGTCCCGCCACCGGATCCCGAGAGCTCGGTATGGGAAAGGGCACTCAATCACCCGCGCGGCGGCGCAGTACGGCCCGGGCCACAAGCGCGACAAGCAGTACGCCCAGGGCGATCAGCAGGTAGGTCGAATAGCGGGTGACCCCCGTGTAAATCGCGGTGATGTGGCTGCCGGCGGCGTAACCGACGCCCGCCCAGAGCCCGACCCACAGTGCTGCCCCGAGCAGGTTGAAGGCGAGGAAGCGGGGCCACGGCATCTCGGTAGTACCAGCGATGATTCCATTGACCTGACGCAGACCTTCGAAGAAGCGCGCGACGGTTACGACCTTCCCGCCATGACGGGTGAAAAACGTCTGGGCCCTCTCATAGCGTTCGGGTGAGAGGAAGACGTACCTGCCATAGCGCAGTACCAGGGCGTGTCCACCGGTGCGCCCGATGAGGTAGCCGACGTTGTCGCCGAGGACGGCGGCGACGATGCCGATGGCGATGACAGCGACGATGTTGAGCTGCCCGGCCCCCGCATACACCGCCGCGGCGATCAGGATCGTCTCCCCCGGCGAGGGGATGCCGAAGTCCTCCACGAAGATCAGGCCGCCCACAGCCCAATAACCCCAGTGATCCAGGACCGGTGCGATGTCACCGAGCACCCCGGGCAGCGGTGGTGTACTCATGCGGATCTCGCTCCTTCCGCACGATGACGCGCCCGCTTCACGCCTTTCCAGCCGGGTCACGCCGGGTGCGACGCTGCTCAGTTTATTGCCGCGGAGACAGGCGGCGGAGACCACGCCGACGGCTGCCCGCGCCCGGGGACGGGGTTGGCGGCCAAGCTGGGCGAACGATTCCAGGACAACGGCGAGAAGATCCTGAACGCGTCGCACACCATCATCCTCACCACCCGGGCAGATGTGCCTGACAGCCATCTCGAGGCGGTGTTCAGAACGGAGAGGCCGACGGCCGGTTCCCTGATCCGTCAAAGCAGGAGTTGTGGGAATCGATGACCCGAGACTTCCTCAATCTGCGCAACTATGGCTATAAGGACCTGAACCACTGGATGGAGAAGCAGACCTACCTGGCGGTGGGCCTGACCTTGATGGCGGTCGCTGAGCTCGGCGTCGAGGCCACGCCGCTGGAGGGGTTCGACCCGATCAGCGTCGACAAGGCGTTCAAGATCCGCGAGACCGGACACAGCACGACGCTGCTTGCTCGCCCTCGGCTACCCCGACCCCGCTGAGCAGTACAGCAACCCGATCTCGCGATTCGACGCCGCCCAGCTGTTCACCGTCGTCTAAACACTCACTTGGAAACCAAAACCGACAACGCCTACGAGGAAGAGGAGAATCTCGATGAAGGCCATCGTGGTAACCGACCAGGCTGCGGGAACGGCCGGGATGACGCTGACGGAGCGGCCTGAGCCGCCCGCGGCGATCAACGACGTCATCGTTCAGATCCACGCATCGGGCTTCGTCCCGACGGAGCTGGAGTGGCCGTCGACCTGGGCCGATCGCGCTGGCCGTGACAAGACACCGTCGATCCCCGGCCACGAGCTGGCCGGAGTGGTCACCGCCCTCGGCTACGGCACGACGGGGCTGTCGGTCGGGCAGCGGGTGTTCGGCCTCGCCGACTGGCACCGCGACGGCACCCTGGCGGAGTACGTGGCGATCGAAGCACGCAATCTCGCGCCGCTGCCCGGCGACGTCGACTTCGCGGTAGGCGCATCCCTGCCGATCTCGGGGCTGACCGCCTGGCAGGGACTGTTCCAGCACGGCCGCCTTCAGGTCGGCCAGACCGTCCTCGCCCATGGCGCGGCCGGGGCAGTCGGGACGATGGTGACCCAGCTCGCGCGCGAGGCCGGCGCCTACGTCATCGGCACCGGACGCGCCGCCGACCGTGAGAAGGCGCTCGATTTCGGCGCGCATGAGTTCGTCGATCTCGAGAACGACACGCTCAAAGACGTCGGCGACGTCGATCTGGTCTTCGATGTCATCGGTGGCGACATCCAGAGGCAGTCCGCTGCTCTGATCAAGGCCGGAGGAACACTGGTGTCCGTCGTCGGCCCGGTCGAGGCGCGGCCCGCTGACGGCCTGGCGGTCGACTTCGTTGTCGAGGCCGATCGTGCCGAACTGGGTGAGATTGTGCAGCGAGTGCGGGACGGACGGCTGCGGACAAACATCGATGACGTCGCGAGCCTCGATGACGCCGTTGGTGCCCTCAACCCGACCACTCGACGCAACGGGAAGACAGTCATCCGTGTACGCCCGTAGGGAGTGATGGCCACGGTCCGACCGGCGGCCGGGTCATCATCACGGTGTACGAGATGAAGCGGCTCGGCCGCGGCGCCACCGAACTCACCGCGTTCGCCGGGCATGTCGGACCCGGCCGCCGCCGTTCGTGGCCGCCACGCGGGAGACGCCACGTTGGTGCTTGGCCGGGCGGTCAGGGCACTCGGATCGATAGAGGAGTTGATCACCTTGGACGGACAGGAGCTGCAGAAGATCGCGGGCGACTGCGTTGTGGGACTGCCCGGCACCGATCTGGAGCATCGTTTTGGCCCCGACTGGCGCCTTTACAAGGTGCGCGGCAAGGTCTTCATACTCATGACCGAAATGCCGGGGCGCCCCGTCGTGATCCTCAAAGCCGGTCCGGACGACGCCGCAGCCCTGCGTGAGCAGTACGCAGACGTTATCCCGGCTAGCACATGAACAAGAGGCACTGGATCACGGTGAAAGGCGGGGGCACCATCGACGAGAAGCTGCTGCAGGAGCTCGTGATCGACTCCTACCGTCTCGTGGTCGGCGGGCTTCCCAAGTCCGAGCAGCCCTCTTTCCCAGGTCCTGACCTCGATTCCGGGAGTCGCGGTCAGGACCGCCGCCACCTTGCTGGTCACCGTCGGCGACGGCACCAGCTTCCCCACCGCCGCTCATCTCGCCTCCTACGCCGGCCTCGCCCCGACGACCAAGTCTTCGGGGACCTCGATCCACGGCGAACACGCGCCCAGAGGCGGCAACCGGCAGCTCAAGCGGGCGATGTTCCTGTCCGCGTTCGCCGCCCTGCACGATCCCCCCTCCCGCACCTACTACGACCGATCCCGAGCCCGCGGAAAGACCCACACCCAGGCACTTCTCCGCCTGGCCCGCCAACGGATCAACGTGCTGTTTCACGATGCTCCGCGACGGCACCTTCTACGAACCCAGAACCCCACGCCTCGCTTGACGAAAGACATAGAGGCCCCCCGCACCGCGCCCGAGGCTAAAACCGCCCGATCGGCGGCGGAGGGCGCGGCCGGGTCGGCATCCTGAAGACCTGCCCACCCGGCGTCGCCGCCGGGCGGCTGGATCGTTGACCGGGGTGAGGCGCAGGGCCGTGGAGGGTCTGGCCAAGGGCGAGGAGGGGTGTTGTGGCGCGTTCGTCAGGTGTGCCGCTGGCCGACGTATCCGCAGGTTGCGGCGACGTGGTTGCAGGAGCGCAAACGGCGGGCTGACGCCGCGGATGCAGGTCGACGTGTGGTGGCGGTGCTCGGCGGGGTACGAGTACCTACCCCGACTGCGGGCACGCCATGAAGGTCAACGATATCGCCGACCTGCTGGCCGTCTGGGAGGCTGGGGCGTGCGTGGTGGTGAAGACCAGTCTGCGGACCCGCATCGCCGCCCGGCTCGACGACGCCGAATGCCGCGTGGCCGGGCTGCGCACCTTCACCGCCTCGCTCCAGCACGCCTTTGACCACCTGGACGCGCTGCCCGACCGCAGCACCCGCTGCGACCCCGAGTGCGGATTCCTCACCCCCGCTAGCACTGCAGGGGCGCAGGCGCTGCGGTCAGTGCCAGGTAGGACAGCCGCAGGTGGGCCTCCATGACGGCGCGCGCGGCGGCGGCATCGCGCACGGCGATGGCGTTGGTCAGTTCGCGGTGGTCCTGGAGGCTGCGCCCGAGTTGGTGACTGTTGTAGAGCTGGAAGGAGCCCAGCATCATCGGCGCGCGGGCGAGGTTGGCGGCGATGCTGTACAGGCGAGGTGAGGCGGCACATTGCAGCACGAGGAGATGAAACTCGTGGTTGCTGTGCGCTAGTTCATCGCGGAAGTCAGAGGCTTGCTCTGTGGCGCAGGCTTCCATCCGGTCGCACAGGGCGTAGAGCTCGGTGAGCTGTGAGTCGGTGCGGCGTTCGGCGGCGCGTTGGGCGGCGTACGGCTCGAGCATGGAGCGGATGGCCATGACTTCGGTGGCGTCGCTGTCGGTCCAGGAGGCCACGAAGGCGCCGCGGTTGGTCTCGATGGTGACCAGGCCGTCCTCGCTGAGTCTGCGCAGGGCGTTGCGGACCGGGGTGCGGCTGACGCCGTACTGGGCGCGGAGGTTTTCTTCGACGAGGTGCTCGCCGGGGGCGAGCTGGCCGGTCTGGATGGAGGATTTCAGGGCGAGGTAGATTGCGTCTGCTGGCCGCCCCAACGTTGTTCGCCTCCTCATAGCAGTTGCCCCCGGCAAGACTAGCCGACTACCGGCTTGCCTCCGTGGTGCCCGGGTGAGGGAGCCCGAGCAGGTCAAGGGTGGATTCACCGGCGCGGATGCGGTCGCGGAAGTCAGCTTCCTTGGCGGCACGGGCTTCGGAGGCGGCCAGGGCGTGCTCGATGCGGTCGGCGGTGATGCGGACGAGGCCGTCGGCGTCTCCGAGGATCACGTCGCCGGGGTGGATGAGGACGCCTCCGACGGTGACGGGAACGTTGACCTGACCGGGGACGACCTTGCTGGTGCCCTTGATGGACAGACCGCGGGCGAAGACCGGGAAGCCGGTCTCGATGATGTCGCGGCTGTCGCGGACGGCACCGTCGATGACGAGTCCGGCCAGCCCTCGTTCCTGGGCTGCGCAGGTCAGGACGTCGCCCCAGGGTCCTGCTTCGGTGTAGCCCTGGGCGTTGACGACGAGGACGTCGCCGGGACCGGCCTGGAGGAGTGCGACGTGGATGTACCAGTTGTCGGCGGGCGCCAGGTCGACGGTGACGGCGGTGCCGACCAGCGTGCGGCTGGCGTCGAGCGGCTTGAGACCGGAGTCCAGGGCGCCGGTCTGGCCGTTGGCCTCGTAGACGGTGGCGGCGCCGAGTTCGCCGAGACGGGTGAGGATTTGCTGAGGGGGACGGGGAGCATGGATGAGGGTCACGTTCGGTCCTTCGGGATCGGCTAGCGGGAGGTGTCGGCGGCAGGGGCAGGCGTGGGGGTGCGGTCGTGGTCGGTGTCGGTGGGCGCGCGCAGTGTTGCTTCGGCGTCGCGGACGAAACGCAGGCGCACCACGAGGAGACCGGAGATGATCAGGACGACGGCCACGAGGGCGAGGCCGAGGTTGCTGCCGCCGGAGGCACTCTGCAAGGCCCGAAGCCGTAGGGGCCCACGAAGCCTCCGAGGTTGGCGATGGAGTTGATGGAGGCCATTCCGACCGCGGCGGCGGAGCCCGTCATGAACAGCGAGGGCAGGGACCAGAAGGGGCCGCAGGAACAAGGTGACCAGGCCCAGCAGAACGGCGGGCAGGCCCTCGATGATGAAGACCCAGCGCCAGCCGGAGACGCCAAACCAGTGGACGTGGTCGAGGATGAGGCCGGACAGCGGTCCGGCGATCAGGGTGGCCACCGGGAGGGCCACCATGAACTGGGCGACCACGCGGGCACGTTCACGTTCGGGGAACCAGTAGCTCAGGTAGAGGATGACGCAGGGGAAGAAGCCGGCCTCGGCGACGCCGAGGATCACACGGGCGATGGCCAGCTGGGTGAAGTTGTGCACGAAATCGGTCGCAACCGCAACCGCGACCGCGCCCCAGCTGAAGAGGATGCGGGCGATCCAGCGCCTGGCGCCGACCTTGCGCATGAGCATGTTGCTGGGCACCGCGAAGACGAAGTAGCCGATCGAGAACAGGCCCGCGATCAGACCGAACTGGGCCTGGCTGATGCCCAGGTCGGCGTTCATGCCGAGGGCGGCATAGCCGACGTCGGCGCGGTCGATGAAGGCGATGACGTAGAGCAGCGCCAGGAACGGTACGAGCCGCAGTTTGACCTTGTTGACGATGGCGGGCCTGTACTGTCCGGCCACGTCATTGAGGACTGTGGACATGGCTCTCCGCTGAAGAGGTGGATGAGCAAAGGTGGGGGGCGGGCTAAGGGAGGCACGGATCAGAGCGCGTTCGAGCGGGTCGCGGTGATCCAGTCGATCGCTGCGTCGGTGGTGTCGTCCGCGGGGACGGAGGAGTCGGCAGCCGCGCGGGTTACCGCAAAGCGCTGCTCGGTGGCGCGGGTCATCGCGCTCGGGCAGCCGATCTGCTCAAGCTGCTCAGCCGCCTGCGCGACCTCGTGCTCGCGGCGGGCGGCGTGCCTCGGGTGGGTGCGGGTCATGGCCTGGAGCAGGTTGGTGAAGCCCGTGCGGTCCACGTCCTGCAGAGCGGCCCAGAGCTGGTCGAGCACGCCGTAGGCACGGGCAGCCGGCAGGCACTCCACGGCCAGCGCCTCCAGCCCCTTCATCAGCACCGAGCGCAGGAGCTTCACTCGCATCGCGTCCCCGGGCGGCTGTCGTCCAGCACCGTGACCGGGGCGCCGAGTTCCCGGAACAGGTCGAGGAGTTCTGGGATCGTCTCGCCCGCGTAGAGCAGCGGGGTGGCGGCCCTGCTGACCGCCACCGACCCGGTGATGGCGATGTCGACGTAGCGTGCGGAGGTTTGTGCGCAGCGTGAGGCGGCGTACCGCTTGGCGTCCGCAGAGGCGGTGCTCAGGTCGGCGATCACGGCACCGGCAGGGAGATGAGGCAGCAGCGAGTCGAGCACTGGCTGGAGCGCACTGCCCGGGGTGGCCAGCAGCACCAGCTCCGCCCCGCTCAGCCATTGCCCGGTCTCGCGGTGCAGTGACCGGCCCCGCCCGTCGGCAAAAGCCACCGCCGCAGATGCCGGAGCGGGATCGAGCAACTCCAGGTGCGGAGCAGAACTGAGCTGCAGGGCCTTCTCGGCGTAGGCCAGACCGACCTCGCCGCAGCCCACGATCACGATCTTCATGCTTGGGGACCTTGCCTTCCGCGCACAACGACCCACTCAACAGTGGATCGTGCAATCAAAGAACAATCATTCGCGTTAACGTCGGGAAGCCGTGCGTCAATCGTTTGGTTGTACTTTGATAGCACGGTGAGGGTGACCTGCCTACCCCCTCCGGATCGGGCACCTGGGGACCGAGGCCGCCTGATCCAGTGAGTGCACCTCCAAGGACCTCGGCGGCCGGCGCCCACGCGGCAGCCGCCGACGGCGGGCGAGTGGCTGAGCCTGGCCCGGTGGAAGGGCGCGATGGTGCCGTTACGCGGTCCGGTCAAGCGGGGGTGCCGTTAACGAGCGGCGAACCAGGTGACAAGTAACCCGCCAGTAGCTTTCAGATCAAAGGTCGGCCCCTTGCCAGGACGTGGCGCGGGGCCGAGTGGTGTTGCTGACGTCAGGCCGCGGCCGGCTCGGGCTCCGGTTCCTGGGGGACGGGCTGAGCGAGCTGGCGGCGGCTGCCCATATTCAGCCGCACCTCGCCATAGGGCTGGAGGTGCATCCGGAACGGCGGGGTCAGGGCGCGTTTGTCCTCCTCGGTCAGGAGGCTCGCCCACTCCGGATCGGCGAGCATCTCCTGGATCATCAGCGTATTGACGAAGACAAGCGCGGTCTGGAGGAGATGGAGCGCGAGGACGGATAGTTCTTGCTGGTCACGGCCGTTGGAGGAGAGTTCGCCGCTCTTGCCGAAGAAGATGATGTCGTTGGCGCCGTTCCAGCCCTCGACGACGTTCAGCCCTTCTTGGATCTCGCGCTGGAGGTCGCGGTCGCGCAGGTAGCGGGCGACGAAGATGGTCTTCTGTGCTTTGCCCACCTCCAGCATGGCCTGGTAGACGGGGTGGGAGGCGGTGCGGGTGAAGCGCCGCAGGATGGCCTCCGTGGCGGCGGTGCCGACCCGGATCGCGGTGGCGTACTTGATGAGCTGGTCGTAGTTGTTCTCGATGACGTCCCAGCAGATCGGGCGGGTCATCGCGTCGGCCAGGCGCTCGTAGCTGTCCTCGTCCTCGCGGCCGGGCCGGTACAGCTTCACCTTGTTGGTCTGCTTGATGCGGGGCAGCAGGTCGTAGCCCAGGAGCCTCGTCAGTCCGAACCCGATTTCCGACTGGCCATGCGAATCGACGTAGTTGCCCTCGGCCTGCATCGTGGTCGCGTGCCGCATCATGCCCTCGATCGCCGCGGCGACCTCGGAGGCGGTGCAATGCAGAAGCTGGCTGTGAATGGCCATCGAGCCCTTTTCGATGTGCCAGTACACGAGCACTCCGCGGCCCCCGTACCGGGAGTGCCACTCGGTGAAGATGTTCCGGTCCCACGCCTTGAAGTGCGTGGAATCGCTGGCCACTGTGGTGGTGCCCTGCCCCCACACCGCTTCGGAGCGGGCCGCGAAGGTGGCGTTCGCGATCTCCACCCCGGCGGCCTCGAGGCCGACGGCGGTCAGGTAGCGGCGGGCGGTGTAGCGGAGCTCTTCCTCACTGTGCCGGTGCTCGCCCGCCGCGACCGAGCCGATCCCGGAGTTCGTGCCGTACGCGTAGGCGATCAAGAGCAGGCGTTCCAGGAGCTTCGCCTCGTCGATCGCCTCGCGGGTGCCCACGGGGGCGAGGGCCTTGAGCATCCCGGTGCGCAGGGCGGCTTCCTTGAGGATGTCGATGAGGGCGACGGTGCCCCACTTCTTGCGGATCGCCTTCTTGAGCTTGCGCGGGTTCTTGGGCTCCTTCTGCGGCTCGGGGTCGGTGAACTTGATCGCCCCATTGCGGTGCTTGCCGCTGATGGTGACCCAAGGCAGCATGGGAGCTTGGTGTCCAGGGCGCCGAGCTCGGCGCGCATCTCGGCCTTCAGCTGGGCGGTGAAGAGCTTGCCGTCGCGTGGCTTGTTCAGCTTCTCGTAGTACTCGGCGCGACGGATCTCGAAGTCGTCGGGCAGGTCGTCGTCGGGGTTGCGCCACTTGTCGGCGCCGACCACCCAGATCTCCTTGCAGCGCAGCCGGTCGCGCAGGGCCTGGAAGACGCACGCCTCGCACACGGTGCGCATGACGCGCTTGGGCGGTTGGAATAGGAAGACTTGAACACCTCCCGCTTGTTGCGGGCGAACTCCGCGTTCGTCGCCTTCATCTCGGCGACCAGGTCCTTCAGCGTCTTCTCCCCGCCAGCCGCGGGGAAGACCACGGAGCGAACCGAGCCGTCCGGGGCGCCGAGCGAGGCGGCGGCGATCTTCCCCAGCAGCCCCGACTTGCCGCGCACCTTGGTGAACTCGGCGACGAACGCTTCGGTCACCTTCTTCTCCACCCGCGCGTGACCGTCATCCCGCCTGGATGTGGGCATGACAGATGACCATGGTGACTTCCTTTCGGAAAATGGTGTGGAGCGACCCGCCGCCGGACACCTGCTCGGCCACCTCGGTGGGCAGGATCTGCGGCGGCATCTGGTGGCCGGTCGGCCCGCATCTATTCGCGCTGTGCCGAGGCGAACGAACCGAGCGTGCGGGCTAAGTCGACTGGTGTAAGGCGACGGGTGCTACTTCTCGGCCGTGCCGGATGCCCCGCTGATGGACTCCTGATAGACGTCCGCGTAGGTGCGTGAGTCCTTGATCAGATCGTCGCAGAACGCGGCGACGTCCGTGCCGATGAGCTCCAGGACCCCCTTGCCCGTGGCGGCGCCCTCCTCGAAGAAGTCGACGATCCCGGGGAGCAGGGGCCCGTCAGGCAGGTCGATCGGTCCAACCTTGAACAGGTACTTCTGCATCTCCTTGTAGACGATCTGGTAATCCTGCGGGAGCATCTTGACCCGGGCCATATGCTTCCGCCACTGCTTCTTGCCCTCGATGATGTCTTGGATGCTCACGTCAGCCTCCCAGCCGGCTCAGCTTCTTTGCGACGTTCCTGTTCAACTGCTCGCGCCACCGGTCGCGATAGGTTCGAGCCCCTTCTCCACCGGCCAGCGCGGCGCAGAAGCCTGGGATGTCGTCGCCGAGCACCTCGTGGACGCTCTGCCCGTCGGCCGCTGCTACTTCGAGCAGCCCCAGGGCGGCGTCGAGGATCGGCATCAGGTTGCGGCCGGTGAAGTCCCCATAGGGGAAGAGGTGGGCGATGATCTGTCCCCACGCCGCCCGGTAGTCGCCCGGCAGGACCTCGGCCCGGGTTTCGAACGCCTTCCATTCCCTGGTGAGATCGCTGCCTGTGACCTTCTCCCAGAAGTTCATCTCCCGCCCTCCTTAAGCTTGTTGATGCGTGATGAGACGTACTGCCATTTCGCCCAGAACTTCGCGAGTTCCTCGCGTCCGGCGTCGTTGAGCGAGTAGAACTTGCGCGGCGGACCGACCCCGGATGGTCGTTTCGTCACCTGGACGAGCTTGTTCCTCTCCAGTCGCAGCAAGATGGTGTAGACGGTCCCCTCGACGACGTCGGCGAAGCCGAGCTCGTTCAGCTGACGAGTGATGGCATACCCGTAGGTTTCCTCGCTGCCGATGATTTCGAGCACGCACCCTTCGAGCGTGCCCTTCAGCATCTCCGTCAGGTCGTCCATCGCGAGTCCTCCTCGACCCCTAGCGGTACTGCGTAGTGCCGAGTACCACTATACGGTATCACCGAGTAGCGGAGGGCGACAGCGTCCAGGCAACCCAGCAGTAGACGCTCTGGCTCTGGCGCCGACGTGCTGATGAGAACAGCCAGATCACTCACGATCGCGTCGGCGATCTTTGTGACGTGTTCGGCTGATCCCAGCAGGACCGGTGTCACAGACGCGCGGACATGGCTCAGGCCGAGACAGGCGTACGGGACAGGGCGGTGCGCAGTGCGAAGACGCCGAGCAAGCCGCCTGACGCGAACCGCTGAGCGGTCATCGCCCGGGGCCGGGCGGCCAGAAACCCCGACACCCGTGCCGCGCCCAGCATGATCAGAGCGTTCACGGAGATCCCCACGACGATCTGTACACCACCGAGCTGGAGCAGTTGCGCCCAGTCCGGGCCCGCCTGCGGATCCATGAACTGGGGCAGAAGAGCGGCGTGCAAGAGAGCGATCTTGGGGTTGAGTAGGTTGGTCAGGAGTCCCATCGAGAGCAGACGGGCGTCAGAGACCGGAGGCAGGTCCTGGGCCGGGGCGAAGGGCGAGCGGCCACCGGGCTTGAGCATGCCCCAGGCCAGGTAGGCCAGGTAGGCGGCCCCGGCGAGCTTGACCACCGTGAACGCCAGCGGCACGGCGGCGAACAACGCGGACAGGCCCGCGGCCGCGGCCAGCAGGTAGCACAGGAATCCCACGGCGGTCCCGCTCAGGCTGACCAGGCCCGCCCTGCGGCCTTGAGTGATCGCGCGAGAGGCGAGGTGGATCATGTTCGGTCCCGGAGTCAGGGCCATGCCCAGTTCGACCAGGGCCACTCCCCCACTGCGGCCAGACTGATCACCGGTTATCTCCTGATCGTTTGTCGGGTGCCTGGCACCCGAAGCGGGGCGACGCCCGGCTGCGACGGGCGGCTGCGACGCATCGGCAGTGCCTGCATCGCCTGCCTCAGGATACGGCCCTGCCGTTCGGAGTCTCCGTGCCCCTGACTCCAGCCGGCCGATGACATCAACGACTACAGCCGGATCGCCCACGATCGCGTCGGCCATTTCTCGTGAACATCCACGAGTCCGCTGATCACTGGCCTCGATGAGCTTGTCGAGCTCGGCGACCTGCTGGTTGAGGGCCAGTCTTGCCCTCACCTCGGTAGCTCTCAGAGGCGCGGTGGATGACCCGGCCGGAGATGTAATTGCACCGGCTGATCGTGGTTGAGCAGGACGCCGATGGCCAGGACGGCTCCGCCGTCGGCCAGGTCGATACCCCGGGTCACCTTGTCGTCCAGGGCCAGGACGCGGGCGAGACGGACGACCTCGCTGTCGATTCCCTACGGAGCGATCATGCGCGATTCCTCATTGCAGCCGAGTCGTCGTGGGACGTCGGGGCCAATCGATACCAGCCACGAGTGGCAGAAGGTTGAAAGCCAAGGTTGAACGAGTCTCCAATTGGTCGAGGCGAGGCATCCGGACGACCGCAGTTCCTCCGTCCAGATCCACCGTTGTCCTGTTCGGCGGAGCCCCGTCATCCTCGTTGTCCGGCATGACCAGTGCCGACTGCCGCTCCTTCAACTCGTTCTGTTTGCCAGGCGAACTGCCGGTCAGTACCGGCCAGTCGTGCCTGTCATCCATTCCATCCGGCCGGTGCAGACGCCGGCCCTCCTCCAGCGCCGCAGCAATCTCCTCCAGCCAGTCCACCAGCGGCCAACTCCCCCGCCCCAGCGGGTACAGATCATCTCCACCGTCGAGTGCATCCATGTGCTCAGGCTGGCTGTGCTGGTCGGTCCTGCTGTGGCATTTGGTCTGCGGCTGCTGGGTCCCGGTGCGACGGGAGCCGGGCGAAGATCTCGTTGAACTACTCGTCCGGGTCACTGCTTGGCACCCGCTCGGGTCCTCGGCCGGTAGAGCCCGGCGCGTTGTGTGTCACGACAAGGCCGCGTCCGGCTTCGACCGCCTCATGACGCCCGGCAGCAGCCAACCAGTAGTGGCCTTCTTCGAAGCCGGCCGCCAAGCAGCGCAAGGAGCGAAAGTCCATTCAAGCAAGGACCCGGTCCGGAGAACAGCATCGATCATGATCCGGACCATTCTCGGGCCAGCGACCCCGCCCAAGTGTCGACGGGCGCGACGGGCCTGGGCCTCGATGCGCCGGACAACGGCTTCTGCCTGGGCCGGCCCTGCCCCACGCCCGGCCCAGGCAGTCCTGGGGAGAATCGACTGCATAACGCGGCGCCCCTCTGAAAGACACTGAAAACTCATCGGCGCAGGTCAACCGCAGAGGCAGTCGCATCGCCCCAGGTCCACGCCCTGGATGGGCAACTTCATGACGTAGGTGCCCAGATCGTCGGCCTCGACGATGCCCGGCAGCGATCCGCCCTCCCGCAAGTGACACACCGGATCGCGGTGACTTCGGTCAGCATTTCGCCAGGCTATCCGAATGGCTGATCTCGCAATCCACGATTGGCTTCCCTCCCCTGCCCGGTGAGCCAGTCGGCGATGTGGGCGGCGGTAGCGGAGGCGTGCTGGTTGATGAGGGTGAAGTGGTCGCCCGAAGTGGTGAGGGTGGTGGAGACGTGCGGAAGGACGGTCTGCCAGTCGGGCGGCACCGGGTCCGTCCCGTCCGGCGCCGGAAAGGGGTCCGAGGCACGCAGGAGCAGGGTCGGGAAGGGGGTCGGCACGGGCGTCCAGGTGTGCAGGAGCCGTTCCATCCAGGCGTAGGCGGACAGATCTGCGGCGGTGTAGCCGTCGGTGAGGTGCTCGCGTTCGTACAGCCCGTGCCACAGGTGGGGTTGGAGCGCTCGGGCGGCGGGGGATTCCAGGATGTACGTGTCCACGAGGACGACCGCCCGTACGGGGGTGCCGCGCTCCGCGAGATGGCGGGCGGTCTCGTGGGCGAGGATGCCGCCGGACGAGGTGCCCAGGAGGATCACCGGCTCGGTGGTGTCGCCGCCGGTGCTCGCGACCACGGCTCGGGCCAGCCCTTCGACGAGTGTTTCCCGGGTGGCGGGCAGTTCCTCGTCGGTGCGGAAGCCGGTAGGTGTCAGGCAGGAGACAGACCAGTCGCCGGGGAGCGCCTGGGCGAGCGTGTAGTAGGTGTGGGGTCCGGTCAGGGGCACGATGGGGGCCACGCAGACCACATGGGTGCCCGAGCTGCCGGTGGTGAGCCGGTCCACGGCGGGCGGGAGGGGCCCGCTGCTCTTGGGCCGGAGGGCGGCGAGGTCGAGGAGCAGGGTTTGGGCCTCGTTCAGCCGGCCCGTCCGCACGGCGTCGCGGTGGAGCCGGGTGACCAGGTCGGCCGCCGGGTCGACGCCGGTGGCGCCGGCCTCCGTCGGCGGCGCGGCGAGTTGGTCGAGGAGATGGTCGGCCAGGTCGGCCGGGGTGGGGTGGGTGAGGACGACGGTGCTGGGCAGTGGCCTGCCCATCGCCGCGACAAGCCGGTTGCGCAGGTCGATCGCCGCGAGCGAGTCCATGCCGTGGTCGCGGAACGCCGAGTGCTCGCCGATCGCCTCGCCGGACGAGTGGCCGAGTGCCACGGCGGTCTCGCTCCGCACCAGGTCGAGGAGGTCCCTCCGCCGCTCCCCGGCCGACAGGCTCCGCAGCCGCTCCGCGAACCCGCCGTCACCGCTCAGGGCCGTGGACCCGGCGAGGGACCGTGCCTCCGGCAGCGCGTCGAAGAACGGGCGGGAGCCGGCCGCGGTGACGACGGGGAGATAGCGCTCCCAGTCGATGTCGGCGACCGTCAGCGCGGTCCGCTGCTCGTGCAGCGCCTGGGCGAGCCCGGCCAGCGCCACGTCGCCGTCGAGGAAGGCCATCCCGCTGCGGATGAGATGCTCGCCGTCCTGCCGGGTCATCAGGGGGCGCGCCTCCTCCCAGGGGCTGAAGGAGATCGCCGTCGCACGGGCGCCGCGGGTACCGCGCTCTGCCGCCAGCGCCTCCAGATACGCGTCGGCGGCCGCGAGTGCCCCGTGGTCGCCGATGCCCCAGACACCGGCCAGCGACGAGAAGAGTACGAAGGCGTCCAGGGTGTCGCCGAGTAGTTCGTCGAGATGCGCGGCGCCCGCCACCTTCGCGCCCACCGCGTCGGCGACGTGGGCGAGGTCCGATGTGCCGAGTGGCCCGAGGGCGCGGGTACCCGCCGTGTGCACCACCGCGCGCACCGGAGTGCCGTCCGCCGAGAGCCGGTCGAGCACCGCGGCCACGGCGGTCCGGTCGGTCACATCGCACCGCACCACCTCGACGTTCGTCCCCTGGGCGGTCAGCTCCGCCGCCAGTTCGGCCGCGCCCGGTGCGGCAGGGCCGCTCCGGCTCATCAGCACCAGGTGCCCGGCTCCCTGCCGGGCCAGCCAGCGGGCGACCCGGCCGCCCAGCGTCCCGGTGCCGCCCGTCACCAGGGTGGTGCCGCCGGGCGTCCAGGTGCCGGGCGTGTCGGCCGGTGCCGCCGCCCGCTCCAGCCTCGGTACGAGGACGCCCGAGGATCGCACCGCCGTCCGTTCATCTTCCGGGCCCACCGAGAGCAGCGCGGCGAACCGCCCGGCCGCCTCGGGGTCGAGCCGCTCAGGGAGGTCGGCCAGCCCGCCGCGCAGCGATGGCGCCTCCACGGCCACGGTGTGTCCGAGCCCGAGGACCATCGCCTGCCGCGGGTTGCGCACCGGGTCGGCCGGGCCGGTCGAGACCGCGCCACGGGTCACCGCCCACAGCGGCAGCTCGGCACCGGCCCCCATCAGCGCCTGGATCAGCGACACGGTCAGCGCCAGACCGGCGGGCAGTACGGGCTCGCCGCGGTCCGCCTCCTCGGCCGCCGCGAGCAGCGACAGTGCTCCGGCCGTGCCGTCGAGGTCACCGAGCCGGGCCGCGAGCACCTCGGGATCGGTGCAGGCCCCGTCGAGGACCAGCCGGCGCACCTGGGCGCCGTGTGCGGTCAGCGCGGCCACCACATCGGCGTCGTCGATGCCATCGGCGGTGAGTACCAGCCAGGTTCCGGTCAGCGCGGGGGCGGCGGGGACCCGCAGGGGTGTCCACACCGTCCGGTAGCGCCGCGCGCTGGTCAGGGTGTGCTCGTCCTGCCGCCTGCGCCATGCCGACAGCGCCGGGAGCACCGCGTCGAGTGCCTCCTTGTACTCGGGGGGCTCGGCGTCGAGGCGGAGCAGTGTGGCGACCGCGGCAGCGTCCCCCTGGCCCACGGCGTCCCACAGCGGCTCGTCGGCGGAGTCGGCCAGTACTGGCGTGGCGGCGGGCGGGGCGGTCCAGTACGTCTCGTGCTGGAAGGCGTAGGTGGGCAGGTCCACCGTGCGACCGCCGGACAGCGCCACTGTCCAGTCGACGGGCACACCGTGGGCATGGGCCTCCCCGAGCGCGCGAAGGACACGGTCCCATCCGCCGTCGTCGCGGCGCAGGGTGCCCAGGGTGACCGCCGGGCTGCCCGCGTGCTCGATGATCTCGCTGGTGCCGACCGCGAGCACCGGATGCGGGCCGACCTCGATCATGGCCCCATAGCCCTCGCGTACGAGAGCCGCCATCGTCTCGGCGAAGGACACGGTCTGCCGCAGGTTCCGGCACCAGTACCGGGCATCCAGCTCCTCGGTGTCCAGCCGGTCGCCGGTCACCGTGGAGTAGAACGGCACCTCCGACGGGCGGGGCCGCACCGGCGCCAGCAGCTCGAGCAGTTCTGTCTCGATCTCGTCGATATGCGCCGAGTGGGCGGCGAAGTCCACCCCGGCCAGCCGCCAGCGCATGATCCTGGCGGCGGACAGGCGGCGTTCGACCTCGTCGAGCGCTGCCGGATCGCCGGAGAGCGTCACCGTCTTCGGTCCGTTGACCGCCGCGATCGACACCGCGCCGGACGCCCCGTCCAGCAACTCCCGTACCCGCTCAGGCGATGCCATCACCGACATCATCGCGCCGCGCCCGGACAGGCGCTCGTGGATGAGCCGGCTGCGCAGCGCCACCACGCGGGCACCGTCGTCCAGCGACAGACCGCCGCTGACGCAGGCGGCGGCGACCTCGCCCTGGGAGTGGCCGATCACGGCGGCCGGTTCGACGCCGAACGAGCGCCAGAGTGCGGCGAGCGAGACCATGACCGTCCACAGCACGGGCTGGAGCACATCGGGCCGCCCGTCCATCGAGGGAGCGCCGGACTCGCCGCGCAGCACACCGGTGGGCGACCAGTCGAGGTACGGGGCCAGGGCCGCCTCGCACGCGGCGACGCGGTCGGCGAAGACCGGGGAGACATCGAGCAGTTCGGCCGCCATCCCCGCCCATGCCGCGTCCTGCCCGGGGAACACGAAGACCACCGCACGGCGCTCGGACGCCGTGCCCCGCACCACGGCGGGCGACGAGGTGCCCTCGGCCAGGGCCGCCAGGCCACCGCGCAGCGCCGCCCGGTCGTCGCCCACCAGCACCGCCCGGTGCTCGAACGCGGCACGGGTCGTGGCCAGTGAGTACCCGATGTCCACGAGGTGCGGTGCGGGGTGGTCGTCCAGGTGTGCCAGCAGCTTCGCGGCCTGGGCGCGCAGCGCTGCGGCCGACTTGCCGGACAGCGGCCATGCCACCGGCCCGTCCCACACGGGATCCGCGAACGGGGGTCGCCCGGCGGGCCGCGGAGGCTGCTCCAGGATGGCGTGGGCATTGGTCCCGCTCATTCCGAACGCCGACACCGCGCACCGCCGCGGCCGGCCGAGATCGGGCCAGGGCGCGGCCTCGGTCAGCAGCCTGAGCTCACCCGAGTCCCAGTCGACGCGGGAGGACGGTTCGGTGACGTGCAGCGTCTTCGGCAGCTCGCCGTGGTGCATCGCCATCACCATCTTGATGACCCCCGCGACACCGGCCGCCACCTGGGTGTGTCCGATGTTGGACTTGACCGAGCCGACCAGCAGCGGCGGATTGCCGCCCCGGTCCTGGCCGTAGGTGGCCAGCAGGGCATGGGCTTCGATCGGATCGCCCAGCGCGGTGCCGGTTCCGTGTGCCTCGACCGCGTCGACATCGGATGCCGACAGCCCGCTGTTGGCCAGGGCCTGCCGGATGACACGCTGCTGGGCCGGACCGCTCGGCGCGGTCAGCCCGTTGGAGGCGCCGTCGGAGTTCACCGCCGATCCGCGGACGACGGCCAGCACCCGGTGGCCGTGCCGGACCGCGTCCGACAGCCGCTCCAGCACCAGCAGACCGGCGCCTTCGGCGATGCCCATGCCGTCCGCCGACTCGGCGAACGCCTTGCACCGCCCGTCGGGCGCCATGACCCGGTGCCTGCTCAGCGAGACGAGGGTGTCGGAGCCGGTCAGCACGGTGGCGCCGCCGGCGAGGGCGAGGGTGCTCTCCCCGAGCGCAGCGACTGGCACGCCATGTGCAGCGCGACCAGGGACGACGAGCAGGCCGTGTCCACCGTCACGGCCGGTCCGCCCAGGTCGAACAGGTAGGCGAGGCGGCCCGACAGCACGCTCGGGATGGTGCCGGTGAGCTGATATCCGTCGGAGTCCGCGGACACGTCCGCGCCGTAACTCTGGGCGGTCGCCGAGACGAAGGTGCCCGTCATGCTGGACCGCAGGGACGTGGGGTCGATCCCGGCGCGTTCGAACGCCTCCCAGGCGAGCTCCAGCAGTATCCGCTGCTGCGGGTCCATCGCGGCGGCCTCGCGCGGGGAGATCCCGAAGAACGCCGCGTCGAACTCGGCCGCGCCGTCGAGGAAGCCGCCCGCCGCCGAGTAGGTCGTGCCCGTGCGGTCCGGGTCGGGGTGGTACACACCCGGATCCCAGCCGCGGTCGGCGGGCAGCGGGGATGTGGCGTCCACGCCCTCGGCCAGCAGCTGCCACAGCTGCTCGGGCGAGCGCACCCGGCCGGGGAACCGGCAGCTCATTCCGATGATCGCGATCGGCTCCGGAGCGGGCGCCCCGGCCGTCGGGCCCGCCGCCGCGGTCGGGGCCGGCCCGGCGCTCTCCGCTCGCTCGTCGGCGCCGCCGTACAGTTCGGTCCACAGATGGCCGGCCAGGGCGTCGGGCGTGGGGTGATCGTAGACCAGGGTCGACGGCAGGCTCAGGCCGGTCCGTTTCCTCAACGCGTTCCGCAACTGGCCGGCGGTCAGGGAGTCGAAGCCCATGTCCTTGAACGTCCGCCCGTTCGCGACCGCCAGGGGATCCGCGTGCCCGAGCACCGAAGCCACCTGCTCACGCACCAACTGGGACAGGGCGGCACGGGCCTGGTCGGTCGTCAGCCCGGTCGGCAGGCCGGAGCCGCGCTCGGTGGCCGCGGCCCGGCGGGCGTTTCCGGCGGGGGCCAAGCCGCGCAGGACGGCGGGCACGGTGTGCCGCGCGCGCAGGGCGGCCCGGTCGACGCGTGCGGCGACGACGACGGCCTCGTCCACCGCGCCCGCGGCGTCGAACCAGGCCAACCCCTGATCGACGGAGAGCGTCGGCAGCCCGGCCTCGGTGATCCGCCGCAGCTGGGCGTCGCTCAGCGCGGCGGACATCCCGCTGTCCTGGGGCCACGGCCCCCAGCCGATGGACAGGCCCGCGAGCCCTTCGGCGGTCCGCCGCCGCGCCAGCGCGTCCAGGAACGCGTTCGCCGCGGTGTAACCGGCCTGGCCCGCGTTGCCGAGGACGCCGAACACCGACGAGAACACCACGAACGCGCTCAGATCCAGGTCACGGGTCAGCTCGTGCAGATGCCACGCGCCGTCCAGCTTCGGGCGGAACACCGTGTCCAGCCGGTCCGGAGTCAGCGCCGCGACCAGTCCGTCGTCGAGCACGCCGGCGGCATGCACCACACCGGTCAGCGGGTGCTCGTCCGGGATCGCCGTCAGCAGGGCCGCGACGGCCGCGCGGTCGGAGACATCGCAGGCGACGGCGGTCACCCGTGCGCCCCGCCCGCTCAGCTCGGCCAGCAGTTCCCCGGCGCCCTCGGTGTCCGCCCCCGGCGGCCGGCCAGCACCAGGTGGCGCACCCCGTGCGCGGTGACCAGGTGCTGGGCGATCAGCGCGCCGAGACCGCCGAGGCCGCCGGTGATCAGCACGGTGCCGTCGCCGCCCCACACCGGGTCCGGCGCCGCCGGGTCCGGTGCCGCCGGGTCCGGTGCGTCGGCGGAGGCCAGCCGGGGGATCAGCAACTCGCCGTCGCGCAGCGCCAGTTCGGGCTCATCACGGTCCGGCGCCGCGCGGAGCGCGGTGGCGGCGGCCGACACCGGATCGTCGTCGTCCGCGGGGTCCAGATCGAGCAGGACGAACCGGCCGGGGCTCTCCTGACGGGCCGATCGCACCAGCCCCCACACCGCGGCCGCCACCACGTCGGGGCCGCGCCGGGTGCCGTGGCCACCGCTCCGCGGGTCACGAACACCACCCGGGCGGGCTCGCCGTCACCGGCCTCGGCCGCGTCGGCCGCGTCCAGGTGGCGTCGCAGTGTGTCGAGCACGGACGCGGTGACGGTACGGACCGCCTCCGGCACCGGCACGCCGACCGGCGCGGCGACCGGGACCAGCACCGCCTCCCCGGCCGCCACCGGATCGTGTCCCGCGGTGTCCGGCACCGGGGCGGGCAGCCAATCCAGGCGCAGCAGCGGCCGCGCCACCATGGCCGCCGGGGGGCGGACGTCCGGCGAACGCAGCGTCAGCGTGCGCACCGCCGCCACCGGACCGCCCGCGGTGTCGGACGCGGTCAGCGTGACCGTGTCGTCGCCCGTCCTGCTCATCCGCACCCGCAGCACCGACGCGCCCACGGCGTGCAGGGACACCCCGGACCAGATCGCCGGCAGCCACCCGCCGTCCGGGCCGTCGAGCACGGCCGGCGAGGCCAGGTGCAGCGCCGCGTCCAGCAGTGCGGGATGGAGGCGGAAGGCGTCGGCCTCGTCGGCGAGCCCCTCGGGGAGCGCGACCTCGGCCAGCACCTCGTCGCCGGCCCTCCAGACCGCCCGGACGGCCCGGAACACCGGTGCGTGGGCCGGCCCCGCGGCGCGCCGCCGCTCATAGAACTCGTCGAGATCGACGGGTACGGCGTCCGCGGGCGGCCACGCCCGCCGGTCATGGGCGGCGCCAGCGGATGCGCCCGGCGCAAGTGTGCCGGTGGCGTGCCGCGTCCACGGCGCGTCCGGCGCGTGGACGGGCCGCGAGTGGATGCTCAGGGTGCGCCGGCCGTCGTCGCCGGGGCCACCGAGCGCCACCTGGATCCGCACCCCGCCGTCGTCCTGCCCGGACAACACCAGCGGAGCGTGCAGGATGAGCTCCTCGACGAGGGCGCAGCCGGCCTCGTCGCCCGCCCGTATCGCCAGCTCGACGAATCCGGCGCCGGGGAAGGTCACCTGCCCGGCCACCCCATGGTCGGCCAGCCACGGCAGCGCCGCCGCCGACAGCAGCCCGGTGCACAGCAGACCACCGGTCTCGGGCAGTTCCACGACCGCGCCGAGCAGCGGATGGTCCACACCGCCGAGCCCCGCCGGGACCGCACCGGTCGCCGATGCGCCGGCGACGGGCGTGGTCCAGTACCGCTCCCGCTGGAACGCGTAGGTCGGCAGGGCGATCCGGCGCGCGCCGGTACCGGCGAACAGTTCGGCCCACCGGATCGGTACGCCCCGCACATACAGCCGGGCGGCGGCCGTCACCGCCGTGGACTCCTCGCCGCGGTCCTTGCCCAGCGGGGACACGGCTTCCACGTCCGCCACATCAGGCAGGGCGTCCTGCGTCAGCACCGACAGCGTGGCGTCCGGGCCCAGTTCGAGGAAGGTGCGCGCACCGGCCCGTGCCGCGGCGCCGACCGCGTCGGCGAACCGCACCGTCAGCCTGACGTGCTGAACCCAGTAGTCGGCGGTACGGATCCGCTCCGCGTCGATCCGCTCACCCGTGACCGTCGAGACGATCGGGGTCCGCGGCTCACCGAAGACCAGGCCCTCGACGACCGCGCGGAAGTCCTCCAGCATCGGCTCCATCAACGGGGAGTGGAACGCGTGGCTGACCCGCAGCCGGGTCACCTTGCGGCCGTCGGCGGCGAACCGGTCCGCGATCGCCTCCGCCGCGTCGGCCGCCCCGGACACCACCACCGCCTCCGGGCCGTTGACGGCGGCGAGTCCCACCCGGTCCGCGGAGCCGGTGAGCAGCGGCGCCACCTCGTCCTCGGTGGCCCGCAGCGCGACCATGGCCCCGCCTTCCGGCAGCGCCTGCATCAGCCGGCCGCGGGCGGCGACGAGGGTGCACGCGTCGGGCAGGGACAGCACCCCGGCCACATGGGCCGCCGCGATCTCCCCGACCGAATGCCCGATCAGCAGATCCGGCGCCACTCCCCATGACTCCAGCAGCCGGAACAGGGCCACCTCGAGGGCGAACAGCGCGGGCTGGGCGTATTCGGTGCGGTTCAGCGGTTCCGCGTCATCGCCGAACACCACCTCGGTCAGCGGCCGTTCCAGCTCGCCGTCCAGCAGCGTGCACACCTCGTTCCACGCCGCGGCGAACACCGGGTACCGGCCGTGCAATTCGCGCCCCATGCCCAGCCGCTGGGCGCCCTGACCGGCGAACAGCAGCGCCATCGGGCCGGGGTCGCCGGCCATGCCCTCGGCCACCTTCAGGGGCGGTGTGCCGACGTCCCCCGCGGTGTCCGTCGTGGCCAGGAGGACGGCGCGGTGCTCCAGCTCGGAGCGTGTCGTGGCCAGGGAGTAGCCGATGTCCGGTGCCGCAGCGCCGGTGTCGGCCACAAAAGCGGCCAGCCGGTCCAGCTGCGCGTCCAGCGCGGCCTCGGTACGCGCCGAGACCGGCCATGGCGCCACACCGGGCCGGACCTTCGCCGGCGGCCCGGCCGGTGGGCGCGCGGCGAGCCGATCAGGCCGATCCCCCGGTGGCTGTTCGACGATCACATGCGCGTTGGTGCCACTGATCCCGAACGACGACACGCCCGCGCGGCGGGGCCGCTCGGCCGCCGGCCACGGGGTGGCCCCGGTGAGCAGTTCCACCGCCCCGGCCGACCAGTCCACCTGCGACGACGGCGCGTCCACATGCAGCGTCCGGGGCAATACGCCGTGCCGCATCGCCAGGATCATCTTGATGACGCCCGCGACACCGGCGGCGGCCTGGGTGTGCCCGATGTTGGACTTGAGCGACCCCAGTAGCAGCGGACGGTCCGGGTCCCGGTCCTGTCCATAGGTCGCGAGGAGCGCCTGGGCCTCGATCGGGTCACCCAGCCGGGTACCGGTGCCGTGCCCCTCCACCGCGTCCACGTCCGACGGGGCCAGACCGGCACCGGACAGGGCCTGGCCGATCACCTGCCGCTGCGCGATGCCGCTGGGCGCGGTCAGGCCGTTCGACGCCCCGTCGGAGTTGACCGCGGAACCGCGCAGCACCGCCAGCACCTGGTGGCCGCCCCGGATCGCGTCCGACAGCCTCTCCAGCACCAGGACGCCCACTCCCTCGGACCAGCCGGTGCCGTCCGCGGCCTCCGCGTACGCCTTGCAGCGGCCGTCGGGTGACAGGCCGCCCTGCCGGGCGAACTCCATGAAGATCCCCGGTTCCGACATCACGGTGACACCGCCGGCCAGCGCCAGGGAACACTCGCCGCCGCGCAGCGCCTGCGCCGCCAGGTGCAGCGCCACCAGTGACGACGAGCACGCCGTGTCCACGGTCAGCGCGGGCCCCCGCAGCCCCAGTGCGTAGGCGACGCGGCCGGACAGGACGCTCGGCGACGTGCCGGTCAGCAGATATCCCTCAGCGGCGCCGGAGCCGTCCTGGAGCCGCGGACCGTAGTCCTGGGCCATCGCCCCGAGGAACACCCCGGTCCCGCTGCCGTGCAGTGACGACGGAGCGATCCCAGCCCGTTCCACCGCCTCCCAGCTCATCTCCAGGGCCAGCCGCTGCTGCGGGTCCATGGCTTCCGCCTCGCGCGGGGATATCCCGAACAGCGCCGCGTCGAAGCGGTCCGCGTCGTACAGGAACCCGCCCGCCCGGCCGGCCGCCATCTCCGGCGCCCATCCCCGGTTGACGGGCAGGTCGGAAATGGCATCCGCCTCGCTTGACACCAGTTCCCACAGCTCGTCCGGCGAGGTCACCCCGCCCGGGTAGCGGCAGGCCATGCCCACGATCACCACCGGGTCGTCCTCCGGAACGGCGCGGGGCGCCTGCGACGTGTCACCGGTCACCGGGCCGGTGAGCCGTGTGGCCAGATGGGCCGCGCACGCGTCCGGCGTCGGATGGTCGAACAGCACGGTGTTGGGCACCCGCAGTCCGGTGGCGGCCCGCAGCCGGGTCGCCAGCTCCACCGTCATCGCCGAGTCGAAGCCCAGCTCTTTGAAGGACCGCGCCGGGTTCACCCGCTCCGCGGCGGCGAAGCCCAGGACCACCGCCGTCTCCGCACGCACCAGCCGTGCCAAGTCGGCGCGCGTCCACGGGGTACCGGATTCCGTACCCTCCGGCTCCGCGCGCTCCGGTTCCGCATCGGTGGCGTGACCGGTCACCGCCGCCGGAGCGGCCGGAACGGCTTCCCGCACCGCGACTTCGCCGGCCGGTCCGTGGAGCCAGTACCGCTCCCGCTGGAACGCGTACGTCGGAAGGGCCACCCGCCGGGCACCGGTCCCGGTGAACAGCCGCGGCCAGTCCACCGGCACCCCGCGGACGTACACCTCCGCCAGACAGGTCAGGAACCGGTCGGCCCCGCCCAGTTCCCGGCGCAGCGTGCCGACGGCGACCGCCGTGACGTCGGTCGTGTCGATGATCTCCTGCACCGCGGCGGTCAGCACCGGGTGGGAGCTGACCTCGACGAAGGCCCGATGGCCCTGGCCGAGCAGCGTCCTGACGGCCGGTTCGAAACCGACGGTACGCCGCAGATTGCGGTACCAGTACCCGGCGTCCATACCGGTGGTGTCCAGCCAGTCGCCGGTCACCGTGGAGAAGAACGGCACCTCGGCCCGGCGGGGCGGATGCCCTCCACCGCGGCCGTCAACTCCTCGCGCACCCGCTCCACCTGGGCCGAGTGCGAGGCGTAGTCAATCGCGATCCGCCGCACCCGTACATCCGCGCCCGACAGCTCCTCGAGCAGCTCGTCCAGCGCCTCCAGCTCACCGGAGAGCACCACCGAACCCGGCCCGTTGACCGCCGCGATCGACACCCGGCCGTCCCAGCGGCGCAGCCGCGCCTCTGCCTCGGCCTGCGGCAGCGCCACCGACAGCATGCCGCCCCGCCCCGCCAGGCGGCGTGCGATGGCCTGGCCGCGCAGCGCCACCACCCGGGCCGCGTCCTCCAGGGAAAGGGCACCGGACACGCACGCCGCCGCGATCTCTCCCTGGGAATGGCCCACCACCGCGTCCGGGACCACCCCGTGCGCCTGCCATACCGCCGCGAGGGAGACCATCACCGCCCAGGAGGCGGGCTGGACGACATCCGCCCGTTCCAGTGACGGCGCCCCCTCGGACTGCCGCAGCACCTCCGGCAACGACCAGCCCACATGAGGCGCAAGCGCGGCGGCACACTCGGTCAGCCGCCGCGCGAACACCGGGGACTCCGCCATCAGCCGGACGCCCATGCCCGCCCACTGCGCCCCCTGCCCGGGGAACACGAACACCGTGCCACCCTCGACATCGGCGGCTCCGCGCACCACGCCCGGCGCGGACTCGCCGCCGGCCAGCGCCGTCAGCGCGCCCGGGGCCGCCGACCGGTCCGGCACCAGGACGACGGCACGGTGGTCGAACGTGGTCCGGGTGGTCGCCAGGGAGAAGCCCACGTCCACCGGGTCGAGCCGGTGGTTCTCCGCCAGATGGGACGCGAGGCGGACGGCCTGCGCGCGCAGCGCCTCGGGGGTCCGGCCCGACAACGGCCACGGCACGGTGCCACCCGCCATGAGGGCGCCGTCCGCCGTGCCGGGCTCGGGGTCCGTCGCCGCGGACGTGTTCCCGGGCGCCGGCTCGGTGGCGGACACCACCAGGTGGCAGTTGGTGCCGCCCATGCCGAACGACGACACCCCGGCCAGGGCACGTCCGTCGCGGTAGGGCCAGGGACGAGTCGAGGTCACCACGTCCAGGTTCCACTCGCCGAACCGGATCCGCGGATTGGGGTGTTCGAAGTTCAGGCTCGCCGGCAGTTCACCGTTCCGCAGCGACAGCACGACCTTCAACAGGCCGACGATGCCCGCGGCGCCCTCCAGGTGTCCCACGTTCGTCTTCGCCGAACCGACCAGCAGGGGGCGGTTCGTGGCACGGCCCGCCCCGTACACCGCGCCGAGCGCCGCGGCCTCCACGGGATCGCCCACCCGGGTCCCGGTCCCGTGCAACTCGACGTACTGGACCTCGGCCGGGTCGACGCCCGCACGCGCGCAGGCCGTCTGGAGCACCGCCCGCTGCCCTTCGGGGTCGGGGTGGTCAGGCCGTCGCCGGGGCCGTCGTTGCCGACCGCGCTCCCCTCGATCACGCAGTAGATCTCATCCCCGTCCGCCAACGCGCTTGCCAGGGGCTTGAGCAGGACCATCCCCGCACCCTCGCCACGCACATATCCATTGGCACGCTCATCGAAGGTGAAGCAGCGGCCGTCCGGGGACAGGGCGCCGAGCCGGGCCGCGGCCTCCGCGCTGTCCGGGATCAGATTGAGGTGCACACCGCCGGCGAGCGCCGTGGCCGACTCCCCGCGCCGCAGGCTCTCGCACGCCAGGTGCACCGCCACCAGCGACGACGACTGCCCGGTGTCCACCACCAGGCTCGGCCCCGAAGTCCCAGGACGTAGGACAGCCGGTTCGCGGCCATGCTGCGGTTCAGGCCGGTCAGGGTGTGATGACCGATCGACGCCGGTCCCCTGAGCCGGTCCAGTGCGCCGTAGTCATCCGCGGTCATCCCGATGAACACCCCGGTGTCGCTGCCGCGTACCGCGGCGGGCGGCAGGCCCGCGTCCTCCAGGACCTCCCAGCCCAGTTCCAGCGCGAGGCGCTGCTGCGGGTCCATGGCCCGTGCCTCACGCGGAGAGACCCCGAAGAACTCCGCGTCGAAGCCGTCGACTTGGTCCAGGAAGGCGCCCCAGCCGGTCTCGCCGGAGGTCGCGGCGTCGCTGTTCCAGCGGCCCGGCGGCACCTGCGACACCGCGCTCGACCCGCCGGTCAGCAGGCGCCAGAACCGTGCGGGATCCGCCGCGGACGGCAACCGGCAGGACAGCCCCACCACCGCGACGGCGGTGTCCCGCTCCTGGAGTCGCTCAGCGGACGCGGATATGGACTCGTTCCGGCTCACGGCACCGATCCCCCAACTCATCGTCTTCGCGGGTAATTCCCTGCCTCCATGGGCCACAGCGTCATTCTCTCTGTGTTTTGGGATTTTTTACTCTCCGATTTTCCCTACAGATCCCTCCTATCGCGAACGACGCACACCATTCCGTTACCGCCACCCAACACAACGGGAAATATTAGGGATTCCCCTAGACCTCCGGCGTTTGAAAGCCCTTACGATCAATTACTGTTGGACCTCGGCCGGTGGAATAGAGCCACAACGCCGAGCCACCCGTCCATGAGACGCCGATGCGACAACATAATTCACGAAGGTGAGAAAATGCGGCCCAGGATCGATCCGCAGGACGCGGACGACTTCGCCGTCACACCCGCCGGCCAGGTCTACGCCCGGGAGATCGGACAGTCACTGAACGGGCTCCTCGCGGACCGGCCGCCGCCGAACGTCCACCGGACCATCGCCAACCACCCGACGCTGCTGCCCGCACTGCAACCACTGCTGACGCATGTGGCGGGCGACATCCTGCCGGCCCGCGAACGCGAGCTCGTCATCCTGCGCACCGCATGGCGTTCACAGGCCCCGTACGTCTGGGCGCACCACCACGCCGCGGGACTGTTCGTCGGGATGACCGAGACGGAGATCGCCCGGGTCGCCTCGGAGGACACCGCCGGCTGGACTCCGTTCGAAGCCACCATTCTCCAGGCGGTCGATGAGCTCCACAGCAAGTCGGCGGTGTCGGACCGCACATGGAAGCAGCTGGCCGAGCGCTACAGCGAGGAGCAGATCCTCGAACTGCTGGCCCTCGCCGGAACGTACAAGACCCTGGCGTTCATCCTGAACTCCTGTCTCGTCCCGATCGATCCCTGGATGGAACGTCCCGCGCTGCTGCCGGCGGACCCGGGACAGCTGACGTCCGGCAGACACGCACGCCCGCGGGAGACGCCTGCGGGGGCGGGCCCCGAGACCTGGAACCAGCGCATCGTGTTGCAGAACGACACCGGGCTCTCCCAGCTCACCCCGACGTCGGCCAGCCCCGAACCGCCGCTTCATGAGATCCTCGGCCGCTATCCGGACCTGCTGTCCACGGCGAACGCGTCCGGCTCCAACTCCTCGCTCCTGCTGATCCGCAGGAACTCCACGGATGTCATGCCGGACACGGACGGCTACTCCTTCAGCGCCACCCATCTCTTCGCCGATTCCTCGGGTGTCCCGATACTCGTGGAAGTGGTGGAACCACACGACACCTGGAACGCGCAGAGCGCGCTCGCCAAAATTCTCGACTACGCGGGCAGCGGGGCGCGGCACTGGCCGATCCACATACTTCAGCGGTCACTCGAGTACACCGCCCAATTGCAGGGCAGTACCGGAGAGCAGTTGCTGGCGGAGATGGGGTATCCCATCGACGAGGGTTCGTTCCTGCGCGCGATCGAGGCGAATCTGGCCCTGGGCAGGCTCCGTATGGCCATTGTGGCCAGCCGGTTTCCGCCTGAATTCAACCGGGTGATCGCATTTCTCGGTCAGCAGTTGCACCCCGCCGAGGTGTACGGCGTCGAACTGCGCCGCTTCTCCGACGGGTCCCATGCGGCGTTCATCCCGAGGGTGGTCACCTGAGCGACCCCGCGGACGGCGGAGGCGGGGAACCCGCCCGGGAAACCGGACCCGGTTCCCCTTCGGCCGCTCGCTCCGCGGTCGGCTGCTTCTTGCGGATCAGTGTGATCCCGTCCGCCATGGGCACCAGGGACATCTCCACCCGCGGATCGTCACGGACCAGCTTGTTGAAGGCGCGGATCCCGGTGGTGTCGGGATCCTGCGCGTCGGGGTCCACGACCTTGCCGAAGAACAGGGTGTTGTCGACCACGATCAGGCCGCGGTCGCCAAGGAGCGTCAGCGCCATCTCGTAGTAGTCCGGGTAGCCCTGCTTGTCGGCGTCGATGAACACGAAGTCGAAGGTGCCGGGGCCCTCCTCCGTGAGGATGGCCTTGAGGGTGTCGGCCGCGGCACCGACACGAAGGTCGATCCGCGCCTCGACGCCCGCCTTGGCCCAGTAATCGGCGCCGATCCGCGGCCAGCGGTCGGTGATGTCACAGGTGATCAGCCGTCCACCGGGGGCGAGCGCACGGGCCAGGCACAAGGTGCTGTATCCGGTGAACGTGCCGATCTCCAGGATCCTCCGGGCCGGGGTGAGACCGGCCAGGAGCGTCAGCAGCTGCCCCTCCTCGGGCATGACCTGCATCGCGCTGCCCGCGGGCAACTCCGCCGTGGTCTCCCGCAGCTGCCGCAGGATCTCGTCCTCGCGCAGGGAGGACACCCGGATGTACTCCGAGAGCGCGGCCGGGAGTCCTACCTGGTTCGCCATGTGTCGTCCACCTTCTCCGAATCTTCTCTCGTCCGTTCTCGTCTGATTCTCGGCTTTTCGCCCGTTTCCGGTCCGGGCCGTCGGGAGGCGGTGCGCCCCGACGGCCCGGGAGGGCTCAGCCGCCCTGGAGGCTGACGGCGTTGAGCTTCACCGTCGGCGACGGGGCATGTGGTTCCGGAATCAGATGCAGCCGCTGGATGTCCTCGTGTGCGGGTGCGGGCAGCCCGGCCCGGCAGTCGCACGCCTCGTCGGTGAAACCGGCGAAGCGGTAGGCGATGTCCATCATCCGGTTGCGTTCGGTGCGCCGGAAGTCCGCCACCAGGTGGACACCCGCGCGGGAGGCTTCGTCGACGAGCCAGTTGAGGATCACCGAGCCGGCGCCGAAGGACACCACACGGCAGGAGGTGGCCAGCAGCTTCAGATTCCAGACCCGCGGATGCTTCTCCAGCAGTTGCAGACCGACCGCGCCATGCGGTCCGAACCGGTCCGTGAGCACGGTCACCAGCACCTCATGGCGCGGATCGGCCAGCAGCGTCCGCAGATCCGCGAGGGAGTAATGTACGCCAGTGGCGTTCATCTGGCTGGTGCGCAAGGTCAGCTCCTCGACGCGGGAGAGCTGTTCCTCGGTGGCGCGGCCGATGTCCATCACCAGCTCGAGGGAGCGCAGGAAGTCCTCACTCGGCCCGGTGAACTCCTCCTCGGCCGCCTTCCGCTGGAATCCGGCCTGATACATCTGGCGACGGCGCCGCGCGTCCACCGTCACCGTCGGGGGGCTGAACTCCGGCAGAGCGGCGAGACCGGAGAGTTCCTCAGCCGGGTAGCAGCGAACCTCGGGCAGATGGAACTGGACTTCCGCGCGCTCGGCCGGCTGGTCGTCGACGAAGGCGATCGTGCCGAGCGCGAAGTTGAGTTCGGCGGCGATCTCGCGCACCGCATCGGACTTCGGGCCCCATCCGATGCGCGGCAGTACGAAGTACTCGGCCACGCCCAGCGCTTGGAGCTGATTCCATGCCTGGTCGTGGTCGTTCTTGCTGGCGACCGACTGGAGGATGCCACGGCTGTCCAGTTCGGCAATCAGCTCCCTGACCGGACCGGGAAGCGTCACCCGGCCGTCTTCCAGAAGTGTGCCCTGCCACAGGGTGTTGTCCAGATCCCACACCAGGCACTTCACGATCGGGGGCTGTTGGGTCACAGTGCTTCCTTGGGTCATGACGCGGACGTCGACATCGACACTGCGTGGTCGGCGAGAATCAACTGGCAGATCTCCGTACTGCCCTCGATGAGCTCCATGAGCTTCGCATCGCGGTACGCGCGCTCGACCACATGGCCCTCGCGCGCGGCGGCCGAGCCCAGGACCTGCACCGCCGTGGCGGCGCCCCGCGCGGCCTGGACCGCGCTCACCTGCTTGGCCAGGACGGTCGCGACGACCATGTCCGGGGAGCCGCTGTCCCAACACCGGCTGGCGTGCTCACACACCCGGCTGGCGATCTGTTCGGCGGTCAGCAGATCCGCCAGGTGACGGCCGACCAGCTGGTGTTGGGCGAGCGGCTTGCCGAACTGCCGCCGGATACGGGCGTGGCCACCGGCGGCGTCCAGACAGGCCCGCAGGATGCCCACGCAGCCCCAGGCGACCGAGATCCGCCCGTACGCCAGCGCCGTCGTCACCAGCAGCATCAACGGCTGCCCACCGCCGAGCACCGCACTGGTGGGCAGCCGCACATCGTCGAGGTGCACATCCGCGTGTCCGGCCGCCCGGCAGCCCGACGGCCGCGGCACCCGGCGCACCGTGACGCCCGGAGCCGACGCGGGTACCACCACAGCGGCTGCCCCGGAGCCGTAGCGGCCGACGACGACGATCACATCGGCGTAGTGGGCAGCGGTCGTCCAGACCTTCTGCCCGCGGACGATGACGGTCTCACCCTCCGGTTCGATGGTCGTGGTCATCGCCGACAGATCACTGCCCGCCTCCGGCTCGCTGAACGCGATGGCGGCGAGCCGGCCACCGGCCAGCTTCGGCAGATACTCCGCGTGCTGCCGCGGGCCGCCCAGGCGCTGGATCGTCCACGCGGCCATGCCCTGCGACGTCATCACACTCCGCAGCGAACTGCACCGGCTGCCGACATGCGCCGTGAACTCGCCGTTCGCGGCGCTGCTCGCGCCAAGTCCGCCGAAGGTCTCCGGCACCCCCGCGCACAACAGGCCGCGGGCGGCCAGCGTCCGCAGCACGTCGTCGGGGATCAGACCAGCCCGGTCCCACTCCGCGGCCCGGTCGCCGACGAGGTCGTCCACGAGCTCACGCGCACCGGCGAGCGGCTCAGGCATCGGCGGATTGCCCGGCGCCGAGCAGACGCCCCACCAGAGCGGTCATGGCCCCGATGGAGCGGAAGTTGTCCCGCTTGAGGTCATCCCCCAGGATCTGCACCGAGAACTCCTGCTCCAGATGGACCACGAGCTCCATCGCGAACATCGACGACACCAGCCCCGAATCGAAGAGATCCTGACCGACGGGAACCTCCGCCTTCACTCGCTCCGAGACAAAGGCCGTAATCGCCCGTTCGATCCCCTCAGCGGCGATCGGCTGGTCCATATTCACGAAAGTACCTTTCCGTAGTCATAGAAACCCCGGCCCGTCTTGCGCCCCAGATCTCCGCGCCGCACCTTCTCCATGAGCAGTTCACAGGGCTCGAAGGTGGGGTTTCCGGTCCGCTCGGCAAGCAGCCGAAGAGCGTCCACGAGATTGTCCAGCCCGATCAGATCAGCGGTGCGCAGCGGCCCGGTGGGATGACCGAGACATCCATGCATCAGCCGGTCCACTGACTCGACGCTCGCGGTGCCCTCGGCCACGACCCTCGCCGCTTCATTGATCATGGGATGCAGCAGCCTGCTGGTGACGAACCCCGGTGCGTCGCGCACGACGACCGTCTTCTTCCCCAGCCGCTCCAGGAAGGACTGGATCGCGGCCATGGCGTCGTCACCGGTCTGCGGACCACGGATGACCTCGACCATCTCGATGAGATAGGCCGGATTCATAAAGTGCACCCCGGCCAGATCCCCGGGGCGCCGGACCGACTTCGCCAGTTCGGCGATGGGGATGCCCGAGGTGTTGGTGATCACCGGGACCCCGGCGGGGAGCATGCTGGAGATCTCCGTCATGATCCGCGCCTTGAGCGAGGCGTCCTCGGTGATCGCCTCGATCACGAGACCGGCGTCCGCCGCGTCCGTGCCGGACAGCGTCGTGGTCAGTGTTCCAGCCGCCTGTCCATCGGGAAAGGCGGCCATGAACTGCCCGTGCCGCAACTGCTGGGCGATTTCCGCCCGGGCCTGCTGGAGTACGTCTTCCGAGACGTCGACCAGGACGACATGCACCCCACGGCCCAGTGCCAGTGCGGTGATGCTGCGCCCCATAACCCCGCACCGAATACGGCAATCGTGTCCGATCGGGAATTCACCATCACCCACTCCAAATCATCGTTCAATCGAGCACGCCCCGCTGAGGCGCATAACGGGCAAGCGATTTGCACCATGAAAAGAGCTTGGCAATATCTACTTCAGCAGAAAAATTACGCCGATCGTCCGGAGGACGTCAAAGGCTGAGGCGGCGTCCTAGGGAGATCCACAGTGTTCTTCGCGAGGTCGGTGCCCGAGGTGAACCTCTACACGTGGGAATGCGTCTGCACTGGGTTCGGCCTGGCCTGAGCCCCGGCAGAAGCTGCCGCCCCGGGCGACCGATCTGGATCCGTACAAGCCGGTGATCGGCGGCATCCTCCGTGCTGATCCGGATGCTCCGCGCAGGCAGCGGCTCACCCTTGCTCGCATCGCCACCCGGCCAGCGACACGCTCTGTGCCCGGCTGCTGGCGATACCCAGCTCCGCTGTCCCGACCCCATACTGACCTCGAATGGCCGAGGGCCCCGCGCTCCTTCACCGTCTCTCCGGCGATCAAGACCCGGTCGATGTCACCCACCCCGCTGTGGCCCGCCCATCGTGACCAGGTGCAGGGCCCCCTCGGGTGGTGACCGAGACTTTGCCCAGTCCCATCAGGCCGACCGCCTCCGGTATCGGCTGGTTGGTACGCGCGATGTCGAGGTGCCGGGCCGGCCTCATCTGGGTGAAAGCGTCCGGGTAGTTGTTGGCCTGGAGAGGTCGGAGCCGAGGCCGACCGTCACGGAGGCGGCGCGGGCGCGGCCGAGGGCGGGGAAGCCGATGCCCATCTGCGCCTCGGATTCCGGGGTGCAGGACACGGCGGCGCCCGCCGCGGCAAGCAGGCCAGTTCCTCATCGGAACTGGTGTTGGCGTGGGACCAGGAGGTCCAGCTCCTTGGCGAGGGCGTACTCCTGCTCGGTGACCTGCCAGTCCACGCCGAGCAGGTCGTTGACGGCGACGCCGAGGGAGACCCGGCCATCGGTGTGCGCCGCGCGGATGCGGCGCAGGTCACGGAGGCGGTCCTCGGGCGACGCGAAGGCCGGGTCCGAGGTCGGGGCGCCGGTGAGCCCATAGGCCCAGACGGTCCGCATTCCCGATGCGCTGACGCCTTCGAGCTCTTGAAGAGGCGGATGCGGCGGGGCCGGCATACGACTATGTGGCCGGCCGGATCACTTTGCGTATCCACTCCGCGCTCGAGGTGGTCGGGCTGCCCGCTTCGGTCGCGCGGGAACTCGCCGACGCCGGGCTGAGTTGCAACGTCGTCGCCGCGTTTCAATGACCACCGGTCCGTCCCGTACGAGCACGCTGATCGGGCGGTGGCCGTCCTGGAAAGTCCGGCGCGACGTTCCGACTGAGCTCCTGAGCCACTGCGCGGGTCACAACCATTCGTTGATGGCCGCGACGAGGACGGTCGCCCAGCACCCGACTGATCAAACCGCCCCGACCCGACCATCCGATCGCCGACCTCTCGCAAGAACGGATCAAGCGTCGACCCGCCCTCGGAGGACTTATCAATGAGTATGAAAGGGCCGGATAAGTTCGCAGGTCAGTGCGACGGCCCTGATTCGGAACACCACAGGCCACCTGAGGGCGAGGGCGGCCTGGCACGGGGCACGCCCCGTCCTCCGGGAGCACTTACGCGCGCTCAGTCAGGCTTGCGCGCCTCGATGAGGGTCCTGGAGGAGCGAGCGATGAACGGGCCCTCGTCCTCGATCTTCTCGTGCAGCTCGCGCAGGCGGCCGCGGTACTGCTCGACGGTGAAACCGGGCACCGTCCAGATCACCTTGCGGAGGAAGTAGATCACGGCGCCGACGTCGAAGAACTCCATCCCCAGCCGTTCCGCGCGCACGTCGACGATCTCCAGGCCGGCGGCCTCCGCCGCCGCGCTCTCGTCGTCGGGGTGCCGCTTCCGGCGCGCCTCGGGCTGCGGCCCCAGGAAGTACTCCACCAGCTCCCACACGCTGGCGGGCCCGACGTGCTGGGCGAAGTACGTCCCACCCGGTCGCAGTACTCGCGCGATCTCCGACCACCACACCGTCGCGGGATGCCGGCTGGTCACCAGGTCGAATGCCTCATCGGCGAACGGCAGCGGCGGCTCGTCCGGATCGGCGACGACCACCACCCCGCGCGGGTGCAGCAGCCTGGTCGCCTTGGCCACGTTCGGCGGCCAGGACTCCGTCGCGGCCATTGCGGGAGGCAGCTTCTCCGCCCCGGCCAGGACCTCACCACCACCGGTCTGAATATCAAGCGCCGCCGACACCACCGCCAGCCGCCGGCTCATCGCCTGCTGATAGCCCCACGACGGGCGTTGCTCGGTCGCCCGGCCATCCAGCCAGGAGAAATCCCAACCCTCCACGGAAACCGACTCAGCTTCGGCGACAAGCTCTTCAAAAGGACGTGACATACAACCATCGTTACGCCCCGGTCCACCCGAACGCACACAATTTTCCGCTGTGGCCCCGGGCAATCCGGTGGCGGGAACAACCTACGGCAGCGGCCGAACCGTTGCCCATGAGACCCGTTGTGGTGACGGCCGAGCCCCCACACATGACGTTCCGGGTGCTCGGTGAGCATGCTCGTGGCGCCCCGGCCCACCTCCTCGACGTCCGTCACCTGCCACGAGGTGTGGTGCAGGAAGTTCAGTGGCGCCTGCTGCACCAGGACGTTGTGGTGGTCGGTGGAGCAGCGCATGAACGCGGCCGTGCCGGGGACGACATCGCTGACCTTGAAACCGAGCCCTTCGGTGAAGAACCGCTGGGTCGACTCCTGCTCCACCGAACCGATGACGACGTGGCCCAGGGCCAGGGGCCGGACCGGGTCGGTGCGGGAGAGCACGGGTGCCCGGGTGCCGGCGCGGTCCAGGCGTCCGGGGCCGTTGTACGAGGTGGCCGCGACGGTGACCCGGGTCAGCCGGGGTGCGACACGGACCTCGACCGATACACCGGCGATGGGTTCCCTGGTGCGCAGGGAGCCGGTGTCGCGTTCGCACGGCAGCTGGAGCCGGTCCAGGTTCGCGGAGATCCGGTCCAGGTCGTCGCCGTCGTCGGTGGCGACCGCCATCCCCAGCAGCCGCCGGACGGGAGAGTACTCGAGGAAGAACTGCTCACCGCCCTCGACGGTGGCGAACCGTCCGGGTGCCACCTGCTCGAGTCCGAAGTCGATGTAGTAGTCGGCCGCCCCGGCCACGTCCGGCACTCCCACGGTGAGTGGCTGAAGCCTGTGCAATGCCATGGGGTTCCCTTCTCTCAGGCGGCGAGGCAGGTCTGCCGGAGCTGTCCGATGCCCTCGATGCGGGTGACGACCTCGTCTCCCGGCCGCAGGTAGCGCTGGGGGGTGCGGGCGTGTCCCACTCCTGAGGGGGTGCCGGTGAAGATCAGGTCGCCCGGCAGCAGTGGGCACACGGCGGACAGCCGTGCGATCAGTTCCGGGACCGGGAAGATCATCGAAAAGGTGCGTGACTTCTGGACGTTCTCACCGTTGACGAGGCACTCGATCGCCAGGTCGTCCGGATCGGCGAACTCGTCGGCCGTGACCAGCACCGGGCCGGTCGGCGCGAATCCGGGGAAGGACTTGCCGAGAGAGAACTGCGGCACGGGGCCCACGGACTGCACATCGCGCTCGGAGTAGTCCTGCCCCACGGTCAGCCCGCCCACGTAGGACCAGGCGTCCCCCGCGGCAACGTGCTCCGCCCGGCGCCCCATCACCACCACCAGCTCGGTCTCCCAGTCAACGCGGCCGCCGGGCAGCCGCAGCTGCGTGTCGGGGCCGGTGAGGGACGTGGCGAACTTGGTGAAGACCGATGGGGCTCGGGCACCGCCAGGCCGGCCTCCTCGGCGTGGTCGAGGTAGTTCAGCCCGATCGCGAACACCTGCCGCGGTGTCGGCGAGACGCTGCCGTCCGGCCCCGCCGGCGCCTGGGCACCCGCAGCGTCCAGCTCAGCGGCCCAGGACCGGAGGGCGTCCCATTCCTCGAACACTGTCAGCGGATCAGCCGGGAACCGGCCTGCACTGGCCTGCTCGACATCGATTCTCCGGTCACCAGGCACATCCGTCCTGCTCTGGTCGTCGTTCGCATAGCGCGCCGCCTCCGGTCTTCCTGCTTGTGGATGACTGGAGTCAACGCCCTCCCCAGTCGACACGTCAAGAAAATCTCGAGATTTTTTTGGAATATCTAGATACGCTAGAATCTGCGACATGGCGACTACCAGCTCCATGACCCGTGCCGAGGAGATCTACCAGCGGCTGCGCGCGGACATCATCAACGGACGACACGAACCCGGTTCACGTCTGCGGGTGGAGGCGCTGAAGGAGAAGTACGGCGCCAGCAGCGGGGTACTGCGGGAGGCACTGCCCCGGCTGGTCGGCCAGGGGCTGGCGACCTTCGCGCCGCAGCAGGGGTTCCGGGTCGTCACCGTCTCACCCGAGCGCCTGGAGGAGCTGACCGAGGCCCGCGTGTTCATCGAGACCCACCTTGTCCGGGAGTCCGTCACCGCCGGCACCATCGAGTGGGAGTCCGACCTGCTCGCCGCGCACCACCATCTCGCCCGCGTTCCCCTTTTCGGCGACGCCGACGAAATCAACGAAGGCTGGCTGACCGCCCACGCCCGCTTCCACCGCGTCCTGCTGGAGGGATGCTCCAACCGGCAGCTGCGGGACATCGCCACGCAGCTGCGCGAGGCAGCGGAGGTCTACCGCTGCTGGGCCCGCACACCGACCGAGCACAGCAACCGCGATATCGCGGCAGAGCACAAGACCATCTGCGAGCGCGCCATCGAACGGGACGTACCAGGCGTCGTCGAGGCGCTCAGTCGGCACATCAACACCACCACACACCTGCTGCTCAACGACTACGGGCGGCGCGAGGAGGAAAACAAGCAGGACCGCGGCCCCTCCTCCCCGTGAGGGCCGGGCCCGGAGTGCGGGAGCCCGGCACACCGGCCGGCTGACGGGGACTTCCCGCGGAGAGACTCCCGGCGGACGGGGCCGGCTCCTCCACGGTGGCAAAGGTGCTCTGGGGCATGAACGGTGACAAGCCTCTGCCCGGGCCTGCGAGTGACGAGCCCGTCGCATTCCGCTCGGGCGGCGCGCCGCGAGATGGCGCCCGTGGTGACCAGCGATCGCCGACTGAGTTCGCGCGTGCTCCGCGTGTACGGCTCGTCGCTCCGTCACAGAACACTCAGCGGGTCGAGGGTCGCGGCATCGTCCGGCCTGCGCGAGGGGCCGCAGCCGGTCGTCACCCTGCAGCTTCGCCAGCCGCCAGATCGGCATGACGATCCCGATCGACGTAACGGGCGCGCCGGGCCGCTCACGCTCCCAGGCGGCAGCGATGTCCTGCACGGGGTACGTGGAGGCGCCGTCCGTCGTCCCGGCCCCCTCGACGACCTCGCGACCGAAACCGGCGTCCGCCCCCTGGTCCGCGACCACACCGACCGCAAGGCTCTCCTTCGGCTCGCGTCCGAACTCCCCGAGTGTGTCGACGCGTTGGTCAACAACACCGGGCGGCAACATCGTCTTCGATCGTCTGGCAGAAGTCCGGCGGCCGCGTCGTCCTGTATCCGGCAGCGGTGTCCGCCCGTCACGGACACGCCGTCCCTGGGCGGCCCGGGTGGCTGGCAGCCGCGCACTCCTGCCGGAAGTGGTCCCGGTCGGCGGCGTCGCACAGCCGGGAACGCTTCAGCCCGGCCGACTGCGGCGACGCATCGTCAAAGACTCCGCGACTCCGGGTCAAGGACATGGTTCGGGGTCATACGCGAGGCTTACTGCCAGCATGAACCGGCTGAAAGGACGAAGGAGCGGCTCGCCATGAGACGGATCGTGCGGCGGCCCGTCAGAACGGTCGGCGTGACCGTGGACTGCCTGGTCGCCGTCGGGTTGCCGGCGTCCCCGGCAGCAACTGCCAGGCCTTATGCGTACGACCTGTCGGCCGACACGTGCGGCAGCGGCGAGTCCGTCAAGGGACCAGTTCTTCAGCGTCGGCGACCAGATCGTGGGGTACGACACCTGCGCCACAGATGGGCCGAACGCCTTGCTGCGGGTCGGCCTGCCCGGCGGCATCACCGACGGCGAGGCACTGTGGAGCGCGGGCTGTCAGGACCGCGTGGTCAGGTACCTCGACGTGGCCGAGGGCGCCACCGTCCGGGTCCGTGCCTGCGTCGGTTCCAGGTCCGCCAGGGAGTACGGGGGGTGTGGGCCATCGGAAAGCGGCAAGAACCGACCTTCTTCGGCCCGGGCTGGGCCCACTTCCCGACCACCGAAGAAGTCGTCACTGCACACGGAGTGGCCCGGTGCCGTCGGCCGAGCGGGCGACGCGCCGTCAGGGCAAGAGCCGCTTCTTCGCCGGTGACGACCCGCCGTACGGCTCGTTCTTCGGCGGTACTGCCCCGTCATCACCACCGCCCCCTTCCTGGGCGGCCCGGACGACGCATGCGCGTCAAGAATCAGTCCGCATGACACATCACGACGTCTTCTGAAGAAGAGGAATCCATGATGCTGAACAAGTGGGGTACATCGGCGAGCGCCTCTGCTGCCGTGCTTTTCGCGGCGTTGCTGACCGCTCCCTCGGCCCATGCCTCCGATGACGACAGGGCGCGACGTCGCGATGCGGGTCAGCACTGTGTGATGAACGTGGCTGACGGTTCGGTGGCCTGCTACAACAGCTTCCGCGACGCGATCCGGGCTGCCACCGACGGGCGGGTCGCCGATGCGCCTGAGGACGCACATCTGGCGGCCACCGAAGAGTACGGAATCCTGGCCGATCCCATCCTCTCCGTGTCGTACCAGCACCCGAACTACAACCGAGACAGAGACGGGGCCACCATGACACTCCGCGGCGCGGGAGGGTGCGACAGCGACGACGGGGTGGAGCACGCGCTGTACGACATCGACGACATCGACACCAAGTGGGACGACACGGTCTCCTCCTTCATCAGCTCATCGAACTGCCAGGCGGAGTACTACGAGCATCCCGGATATGGGGGTCACGTACCGGGTGGCGCAACAGCATGGCGGACATGGGTGCGATGGAGGATGAAGCCTCCTCGATCAGGTGGAGATGAGCGGTTCTCAACGAGTCGGCAAAGAATCCAGGTGTTGCTCGGCGTGATCCGGCTCGTTGGTGTGACATGCGCGTCTCCGGCGACGCGTCTGCGGCGAGGCCGGTGATCAGCTCACCGTGCTATTCGAGGTGTTGTGTCCGCAACTGAACGGGCGGCAGCAACGCCCACCTGCCCAACGCCCTGTGCTCGGTCAGGCCGCGGTCAGGGTGACCGCGGAGGACACGGCGCGGCCGATGATCAGCGGGCCGACGCCGCTGCCGGAGGGCGCCTGGTGCAGGAAGATCAGCTGCCGGGCGATGGCGGCCCCGGCGCCGAAGGCCAGCAGCAGGGCGAACGCGGCGGCCGACGCGACGCCGGAGGCGGCGCCCCAGGCGAGGGTGGCGGGGGCGAAGGAGGCGCCGAGGAAGGGCCACAGCAGCAGCTCGACGGTGAGCGTTGAAGGCCGAACTCTGCACGGTGAGGGCCAGGGTCCTGGCCCGTTGCGAGGCCACGTTCAGCATGCGGGTGTTCACGGCAGGGATGACGGCGCAGCAGGCGGTGCCAGGGAGGAAGACCGCGGTGAGCGGTTTGACGGCCGTCGTCCTCGCCGTGAGCAGCAGGGCCGCCGCAAGGGCCGCCACCCCGATGCACACCGCCGCCGTCACCGAGCGGTCCGCCACCTTCCCGCCGATGAGGTTGCCGACCGTGCCGCCGACCCCGAAGAGAAGCAGGAGGACCGTGACAGCGGACGCGGTGAAACCGGCGGTGTCGGTCAGCAGCGGGGTGATGGCCACGTGCCGCCGAGCGGTGCGTGTACGCGCTCGGCGCACTGGCGCCACTGCGCGCATAGCCCATTCGCCCTCCTCGGTCCTTCCCGCTCCCTCTCGGCCGTCGCTCCGGTGACCTGCGCAGACCATCAAGTGGAGCGGTGGCCGCGGCGTTGCGGGGTGGCGCCTCGTGTTGCGGCGGTGGCGGACTGTCGGTTGTCTCGTGAGTGGAACGCCTCACAGGTGCCGCGTGATCAGGCCGGCCACTGCTCCGATGGAGGTTTCATGCGGAACGTACCCGCCGTTGCAGGCATCGGCCTGGTTCTGAGCGCCCTCGTGCTGCAGGGCCCGGCCGCTGCCGCCGATGACTCGGAGCTCCGCATCAGCCCGAAGAACGGCGACCCGGGGTCCACGGTCACCGTCAGTACGACCGCCTGCGGCTCGGACGTGACCTATGGCAAGGGCAGCGTGGGCGGAGACGAGTTCCACCTGTTCGACGACGACCACAATGGCGTGCTCACCGGCCACTTCCGGGTGCCGGAGGAGGCCACCTCCGGCGGCCACGACGTCATCGTGAAGTGTCCGCCGAACGTCCAGCTCACGGATACGTTCAAGGTCAGGCGCAGCCACCCCAGCGGCGGGGTCGACGCGGGCTTCGGGCCAGCCGCGGTCGGCGAGAACAAGCCCACCCTCCTCGGCGGGGCCGTCCTGGCCGTCGCGGCCGGAAGCGTGCTCATGATGCGGCGCCACAGGAGCGTACGGCGAGAGTAGGACTCCGGTAGGGCGTGTTGCGAAAGTGCTGTGAAGGCTACTGACTTCGGTCAGTGGTCGGCGACTTCGCGACAGCTTTTCCCCAGGAAACCCCGGCCCTGCGAACGCGGGAACGATACGCGCACCTGATGAGTTCACCGGACATGGTGAGCACGGTGTGACAGATCGCTGAGGCAGCCGGTGGACTGGGCATGGTCTTGTTCCTTGCGGACCGCGTGCTGTTATGGATGGAAGGGTGGGGATGGGTCTACTGGCGCAAACAGAAGGGTTTGTCGTCCATCGGTTTCGACTTCGCCCAGGGGATAACTCCTGGAGCGCAGGCCGGTAAGCGTGGCATGGAGCAAGAACGTGTGCGCAAGAACGTCAGGCCGGCGTTCGCCCTGGAACCGTACGCTTCGGCGGGCCGTTCTGGTTGTTCAGGGTGTTGATGGCCAGACTGGTGGCCCGGCTGTCGCGTCGGGTGGGCGCCGGCTTCCACGGCTCCGGTCGGGGTGGTGCTGCTCGTAGGGGCGGAACGTAATGGTCAGCCGGGGTTCGGGAGAGCTTCGAGTCTCGTGACGGCGCCAGTGATCACGTCTGGCCAGGGCCAGTGGTCGGCGAATCTGAAATGCCGGCGGGCGGTGGTGACGATTGTGCAGCGGCGGAGAAGGGACGAAGCCGCAGGCGCCGGGGTTCCCAGAGCCGGGGTTTGCCGGTGAGGGCGAGCATGGGCATCCAGTCGAGCAGGTCGAGGCGAGCTGGACGATCTCGAGCCAAATCCTGGTTCTGTGCCCTGTCGTGCAGGGGCATGTTGCGCAGACCCGTGGCGCGGGCGGCACGGATGCGGTCCTCCGCCCTCGCTCGCTGACGGTGGCGAAGTTCGAGTGCAGTGATCGGCTGGCCGGTGGTGTTGGTGGCGAAGCACGTGAGCGGCAGGCCGTCGGCGTCGATGATCCTCAACTGGGCTCCGGGATGGTGCCGTTCCTTGCGGACGTTCAACCGCATCCCCTTCGGCCGGCCCTTCAGGCAGTCGCCGTCGAGTTCGGCGGCCCACGCGCAGTCCCGGATCTCGCCGCCCGGCTCGACGGCCGGACTCCAGGCGGTGGGCGGGATCTTCAGCACGTGCTGGTGGAGGGTGTCGGTGATGGTGTGGACAGGAGCCTTCGTCCTGCCGCAGTCCGCACCGCCGGTCGGGCGTGGCCGTGGCGGCCGTCGGTGCGAACTGCGCGGTCGCTTTCAGACGGCGCTGGTCCGTGCCGGGTTCTCGGGGAGCTGCCAGTTGCCACCGCGGTCCTGCGCCGAAAGGCGCGCGGCGAGGTCGGCCGTCAGCACGAGAAAGCTGGCGAAGCGACTGAACGTCGAGCAGCCGTCGCTCTACTGGTACTTCCGCACCAAGAAGGACCTCCTCGCCGCCATGGCGGAGGCGGCGATGACACCCCATGCGACCGCGCCCCTGCCGACGCCCGACGACGACTGGCGCGACTGGTTCGCGGACAACACACGCAGCTTCAGGCGCACCCTGCTGATGCGCCGGGACGGCGCACGTCTCCACGCCGGCAGCACCCCCACCGGCGACCTCGACCGGATCCGCCGCAAGATGGACTTCCTCGTGGCCTCCGGCGTCCCTGAGCGGGACGCGCAGACGGCGATGCTGGCCGCAAGCCGCTTCGTCGTCGGCAGCGTCCTGGAAGAGCAGGCAGAAACCGACCCCGGTGCCAGCACGGATCTGCCGGCCGACCTGCCGGTGATCGATCACGAGTCGGCATTCGAGGCAGGCCTCGCCCTCATCCTGAACGGCCTGGCGCACCGTGTCTCGCCGGCGACCGTACCCGTGTGCTCATCGTGACCACCTTCGACCTGGACGAGTACGCGCAGGAAGGCCTGCGCGCAGGAGCCAGCGGCTTCCTGCTCAAGGAGCTCAAGGACGCCCGCCCCGAGGAACTCGTGGCAGGCATTCACGCGGTCGCGACCGGCGACGCCGTCGTGGCACCCCGTCCGACCCGGGGCCTGCTGGACGCCTACGCCCGCCAGGTCCTCGCACCAGCCAGCACCCCCGCCCCGGAGGATCCCTGACCGCGGACCCTCAGCGACCGCGAACGCGAGGTCCTGGTCGCCATCGGCCAGGGCTGGACGAACACGGAGATCGCCGAACGGCTCGTCCTCAGCAAGTCCACGGTGAAGAAGCACGTCAGTCGCGTCCTCACCAAGATCGGAGCACGCGATCGCATCCAGGCCATGGTCCAGGACCGGCTCAACTTCACGTGCACCCCATCGAGACCAACTCCGACACCTACCGTTCCTTGAGGCGGACAGTCAGGTCGGGCCAATGCCCGGACCATCGCTCCAGATCGCCTGCGGTCAACGACCACCGCGAACGCAGGGCCCGATCCGGCAGGAATCGGACGCAGGTCCCCGTGGTCCCGTCGGCCTCGACAGGCTCCAGATCGATCACCGGAACGCCGTGCTCATAGCGTTGGGTCCAGGATCCGTTGAGGCGGCGGTTGGTATGAATCAGCCACTCGCTAAGCGCTGCGACGACGGACATGCCGCGACGCGGATGTCCGTCTGGAAGCCGTTCCCACTCCGGGAGGTCGAAGAACCGAAGGTCCTTCGTGGCCATGACTGGCTTCTTCACCACCCGGCCATGCTCGTCGACCCGAGTGTCGGTGCCTCGTCCGTCATCCTTCACCGACACGGAGCCATCGGTATGCAGCATGACCACGCATCGTCCGCCGCCGCGGCTCGCAGCCTCGTCAGCGGCGTAAGCGACGATCTCAAGAACAAGATGTCCGAGCCCGTTCGGAGCGAACTGTGCTGGTTCCTGGCGGATCTGAGCGAGGTGGTCCGCGTCCACGCTGCCGACCCAATCGTGGGTGGTGTTGACCCAAGAAGCCCTTGATCCATCCATCTGACAAGTATCCGTCGGGGCTCTCGTTCAGGCTGCCGAAATCAACCGCTCAGTCGCCCTCTTTCCAGTCCCCGCGGTCATAGCGGGGCGGAACGACGACGCCCCTCGTCGGCACCGAGCCGCGCCAGCAGCCGCTGTTCGCGCAGGGCACCGGCCAGCTTGTAGCACCCAGGCACGGCCCCTTCTACGGGCGGCCTGAGGCCGAGATGCGACGGGGCATCAAGGAGTGCGAGACGACGGCATATCGCCCCATCGTGACGAGGTGGCCCATCATCGCGGGGGCGGGGGTAGGGCCCGGCTGTCCGTCGACCGCACCACGCCCTCCGTCATCATGTGCGAGCACCAGCGACTCGGTACGTCCTGGACGGCACCCGGCCGCACATCATCCGCCCCCGCCTGGCGAAGGTACTGCGGTTCGAGGCCGACGGAAACGTCCGGGGCTCTGCTGAACACGGCCTGCGCCGAGGAGCAACGACGCCGCCCCTGCGTAGAGGATCTGTTCCAGCTGACCTTCGACGAGACCGGACCGCCCGGACCGCCCGGGTCGACCGAGTCGGCGTCGCGGTGGCCAGAGGCTGAAGGTCGCCTCGAGGAATGTGATCAGCCCGACCGCGCATGTGATCCGGTGTTGTGGCGCCACGGGGCCGAGACGCCTCACTGCGCGGCCGCATCGCGGCCGTTCTCCGCGCCGGCGAGCCGCAGGATCGCCGTCAGCCCCCGGGACACGCGCACGTCACGCTCGCTCGGCAGCAGGTACACCGGCAACCCAGCCCGCGCCGCCGCGCCGTCCTTGACCGGATCGTCGCCAACGAACAGCACCCGCCCGGCCGAAAGGCTCAGACGCTCGCAGGCGACGCCGAAGATGGCAGGGTCGGGCTTCGCCAGCCCGACCTCGCAAGACAGCACCACCGCGTTGAGCTGATCCAGCACACCGGTGCGCTTGAAGATCGGTCGGATATCCCAGCCGATGTTGCTCAGCACGCCCGTGCGCACGCCTGCGGCACTGAGCGCCTCGAGTACCGGAAGTGTGTCGGGATACGGGAGCCAGGCGTCGTTGTCGGTCAGGCAGTCGTAGAGCGCCTCCACCAGCGGTGGCTCGAACGGTCCAGCGTCAGCGATCAGCCCGGTCCAGATCCGCCGGTGCGCGTCGGGTGACAGGTCACATCCTTCCTTCGCCGCGCTGCGCTCCGGCGCATCCACGTACGCCAATGTGCGTCGGATCAGCGTCGCCGCGACCTGCTCGTCAAGCGTGACACCGCGGTCGCCGGCCTTCGCCACCAGCCGTGGCGCCGTGAGCACGCCCGTGTCGTCGAACAGTGTGCCCGCGAAGTCGAAGAGGACCCCATGAACTCCTCCTTCGCCAGGTTCGCTCACTGGTGCACCATCCTTTCGTGTCGGTGATCCTGAGTGGGTCACTGATGCGCCTGAGGCGCCGCTGGGCTACCGTCCGGTGCGCTTGACCGGCGAGGTCCATCATGGGTTCTGCGGAACGCGATGGCATGAACCTGCGCGTCTGGGCGCCAGCAGCCCAACCTCGTGCTGTGTCAGGTGCGGATCTGGCGGGGCAGTGTGCCCGCCCGGGACTGCTTCAGGTACCAGCTGATCTCGTTGGGGAACTGCTCGGCGAAGGGCAGGAGCCGTCCCAGGACGCCCTCGTACAGAGGGTCCGTGCCCAGGCGGTCGAACGCGGTGAGCCGCCCGGCCCACAAGCCAGCCGCGTCCTCCGGCACACCGTCGCCGAGCTCGGCAGCACACTCGATGATGCCCTGCACCGCATGAAGCAGTGCTTGGCGCTCTTCTTCGTGCCGGTCCCGGAACCCGGGCTCGCGCGCGATCAGCAGGTCAGTACACGGGATCGACAAGGCATCCCGCAGCTGGCCGAGGGTCGGCTCCTCGCACAGTGCCGTCACGACAGATGCCGTCAGCACGGGCCGGCCGCCCGTGACGCGGTCCAGAATGCTGGTACCGAGCACCGTGGCCGCGCTCGCGTAGCGCCAGGTGAGCAGCCCGACGCCGCGCTCGTAGTGGTCGGCCAGACGGCTGAGCTCGTGCAAGGCGTCGGGGTGGTGGGTCAGGGCCCGGCCGTGGGTGTACACCTCCGCGTTCTCCTCCAGCCGGTAGGAGCGGTGGGTCACGGCGAGCGCGGATTCGTACTCGTGCCGCAGGTCCTGCAGCGTGACGTGCAGGGCGCGCAGCGCCTCGATCTCGAGCGCGGTCAGCGGCGCGGCCTGGGTGAATGCCGGGAATTCCATGGGGTGTTCTCTCCTCACGACGCTATCGGGTCTCGCTGGCCATGGCGTCGGCCTGCTCGCCCGGCGCTCGTGCTCCGGCTTTCGGCCGGTGGCCCGTCTCGACGCACTATCCAAGCCGAGCAAGCCGTCTGGCGTGGCCGGATCCAGCCGAATGCTGCCCTCCTCCTGTGCCGGCAGGGCACGCCGAATGGAAACTTCCGCTCTCCAGGGGCTGATCGACGTTCATCTCCGATGATGGGGCCCCGGGGCAACGGATCAAGCAATACTGGGAGCACGTACATGGTGGTGGAGGCCGGCACACAGCAAGAGAACCGCGTCGCGGGGCGGGCCCGTATGGACGGTGCGGCTGGCCCCTACGGCCACCCTTCCGCCGGCTCGGTCCGGCTCTCCTGCTCCCGCCCGGCCTGCGCCGATCAGCGCTTTCCCGGCGCCGCCGCGGGACGCAAGGCCACGGTCGAACACGTCAACATGCACCTGACCCGCATTCGCACAGGCGGCGGACCGCGTGGCGAGGCGTGGTGTGCCTGCCGCGCCGCCGACCGCGCGTGGCATGTGTGCCCGGTACGCGGCCGCCACTACCGGCTGCCGTGCCCTGGGCACCGCCCCGCGTGCCCTGGACACCGCCCCGCCCCCGGCCCGTCCTGTCCCGGCCCGGGTCAGCAGGTCCTCGATCGCCGCCGCGATGGCGCCCTCGTCGGTGTTGTCCGCGCCCCCGCGCGGCCGGCAGCGCCCTCGACGACTGGCTGGGGGCGCCGCCCGGCTGGGGCAGCGTCGCTTCGGGGCCGGGCCCGGTTACGGACCCGGCCCCCGCTGCGGTTGCCCCGCGGGTCTGTGCCCGTCAGCGCGCCTTGTACGCGGCGGTGACCTCGACCTCCACCATCCAGCCCTTGACGGCCAGCGACGCCACCTCCATCGTGGCACGCGCGGGCCGGGCCTTGTTGGCGACCAGCGGTGCCTTGGGGGCGGAGGTGCCCATCGGGACCGGGACGACCTCCTTCGAGGTGAGGTCGATGTTGGCGAAGTACTGGCGATACGCGCGGTTCCATCCCGCGTAGTCGGCGGTCTCGACGCCGGGCGGTTTCATCAGGTAGCACTTCATGGTGATGACGTCGGCCAGGGTCAGGCCCGCCGCTTCGAGGTTGGTCTTGATGTTGCGCAGGACGACCAGTGCCTGGGCCTCGGTGACCGTGACTCCCGTGGCGCCCTGAGTGAGGGCCGGGTCGGTGTAGAGCTCGGGTGAGCCGGCCGGAGCGGACGGGTTGAGCGCGGTCGGGCCGAGGCCGCTGCTCTGGTAGATCGCCACCTCACCGCCGGTCGCCACTCCGGTGGCGATGGCCGGGTTGGACTGACCCTCGGGCAGGCTGACGCGTACCACTTTGGGGCCGGGCCACCAGCCTCTGCCCTCGGCGAGCGCGGTGCCGCCGGTGAGGAGCGAGCCGGTCAGGGCCGTACCGATCACAACTTTCGTGCGTCGCTTCATGCGGCCATCACCCTTTCGTGGATGTCGGTCACGACCTTGCGGGCCGAGGTGAACGCGCCGTGCTGCCAGGCGATGACATGGCTGAGCCAGTCGCCGGCGAAGTAGACGTGCCCGGCGGGCCGGTTGAGCAGCTTGTACTCGGGACCGGTCTGCGAGGGCCAGTCCACCCAGCCGGCCTCGATATGAGGCGTGCGGTGCCAGGCCACGCTGAAGGAGTGATCGAGTTCGGTGCGGTACTTGTCGCCGTGTATCTTCACGCCCCGGCTCACCGCCCGCGCAAGGCGCTGGGCGTGCGGCAGATCGCTGTACGCGACGGCGTCGGCACCGAAGTGGTAGTAGCCGATGAGTGTGCCGCGGCGGCCCTGGTGGCCGTAGGAGGGGTACCAGATGGTGGCCAGGTCGGTGTCGGTCGGCGTGATGCCACCGTAGATGTGCTCGTCCGTCTCCCACCATCGGCTGCGGTACTCGAGCCCGATCTTGCCGACGGGGGTCGGGACGGCGTACTTCAGCGCCGCGGTGATGTCGGTGCCCAGGTTGTGCTTGAGGCGGGCCATGACCATCGGCGGCATGGCCGCGACAACGAAGTCGGCGCGCCGGGTGCGGGTACGGCCGCCGGCGTCCTTGTACGTGACCTCGGCACCGTCCGGCAGGTCCTTGACCTCCAGCGCCTTGGCGCCATAGGTGATGCGGTTCTGGCCGATCGCCTTGGCCAGGGCGTACGGGATCGCGTCCATGCCGCCCACCGGCTGGAACATCAGCATGGCCTGGTCGTAGCCGAATTCGAAGGCGAAGCGCTGCCCCACACCGCTGGCGATGACGTCCGACAGCGTCGGCACCGGGCCGAGGACCGTGCCGTCGTCGAAGGCCGCGCCCGGCTCGACGGAGTAGCCTCGCCGGTCGGTGCCGGTGTAGGCGTAGCCGTCGGCTTTGCCCTTGATGGCGCCGAAGCTCTGCAGGAACGCGATCAGTCGTTCCTTGTCCTGCGCGGTGAGCCGTGCGTCCAGGGCGCCCTGGTCGGTGGCCTTGGCGAGCAGCTCGGAGATGTAGCCGTAGACGTCGGCCTTCGCCGTGCGCCAGCGCATGGGCTTTCCCGCGAGGGCGGCACTGCTCTCGTGGTAGATGTACGCGTTGGCGTTCTGGTTGGTGAACACCTGTAGTTCGACGCCGAGTTCGCGGCAGTACTCGAGAGTGACGTGGGACTGCGGCAGCCGGGCCGGGCCCGCGTTCATGTACTGGCCCTTGGTGAACGACGCCGTCTGCGTACGCCCGTCGAGGTCGGTCAGCGCCGTGCCGCCGCGGACCGTCCAGTTGCGGCCCCGGGGCGGTCCTTCGCCTCCAGGATCTGGCAGTCGTAACCGGCTTTGCCCAGCTCGTACGCCGTCGCCAGGCCGGCTATGCCGCCGCCGAGCACGAGCACCTTCTTGCCGCCGCGTCCGGTGAGCGCGAAGTCGCTTCGCTGGGGCGCCCGATACTCATCCGCCCGCACGTCCGGCACCGGGGCGAGCCCGAGTGCGCCCATCGCCGAGTACAGCACTCCGGCGCCCCCGCGGCGCCGACGGATCTCAGGAAGGCACGGCGGGATCCTGGGGACTGCTCTGCAGCCATCAATTCCTCCTCATCCGCACCCCGGGGCGCGCGCCGGCCGGGGAGCGGTCGTTCGATCAACCCGGTCACGTGGGGGTGCGAGTTACTGAGGAGACCGGAGGTGCGCCATGAGCCTCCGCCGAGACTGTTACAACGCGATACCACTGACGTAACCGGTTTCGAGCCGCGCGCCGCGAAGGAGGAAGGAGCGGGGGCGATCCCGTCTTGGGCCGGGGGCCAGGGTCTTTGCGTGTAGTTGATTCGTCCGGTTGGTCAGGTGATCCGAGGGCTGTCAGGGACCGTTGTGGGTCGCGGGCGGTGCAGCGGCAGGTGGCAGCGATGTTGGTGTGGTTGTCCTGAACAAGCTGATAGCGAGGTTGCGCAAGGTGGCCATGACGCGGGGCAGGCCGTCGGTGCGGATTTCCGAGGCGTCCTCTCTGAAAGTGGTGTCGCGGACGTGGTGGAGCTGGTCACGTAGTCCCGCATCCGCCGCGGAAGATCAGCCCGGCCGAAACCGGTGGTCGACCCGCAACGGCACCTCGTCCGACTCTCCCGCCCCCACATCAGGGCATACATCATCTTGCACGATCAGAACAAACAGCGAGCGAGGGCCGCCGGTCACGAACTCCCTCCCACATGACGACCCATCAGCTGGCTACACTCAGAAACAGGCCCCTGACCAGCGAAAATAGCAAACCACAACTGAAGTACGCGACCTGACATGGCGCTATCCAGGCGTTCGGCGATCACCGTCGCGAGAGGGAGCTCGATGCCGACGGTGGTATCGAGGAACGCGTCGGACAAGTCCGCACACAAGGCCACCCGGGGGCGTCAGGTCTCCTTACGTAGTCGGTCCCCAGTCCGTGATCACCGGGCACTCCTGTGAACTGTGGCGGCATCTGGAGAAGGAGTGGGGCGAGGAACTGTTCGTCTCCTCAGGTGGGCTGCTGACAGGACCACGAGACGGAACGATCGTGGGTGGCACTCTGCGTGCGGCCGACCAGCATGGAATCGAGGTGGAGACCCTGTCCTCCGCCGAGTTGCGGATGCGGTATCCCTCTCATGCGGCGGCACCGGAGGAGCACATCGGTGTGTGGGAACCAAGTGCGGGCATTGTCCGGCCAGAGGCGTCGGCGCGGGCCGCCGTCGGTCTGGCCGGCAGGAATGCTGGGGTGCTGACGGGAAGTCAGGTGAGCCGCGTCGAGGTGTGCAGTGACGGTGTGGAGCTGGTGACCGGCCCCCGGACACTGCGCGTGCGGCAGGCTGTGATCACTGTGGGCGCGTGGCTGACGACACTGCTGCCAGGACTGCCGCTGGAGACGGTACGTATGCCGATCTCCTGGTTCCGGCCCAGCGCGGCAGGAGGGGAGGCGAAGGCGGACTTCGACCTGGACCGGTTCCCTGTGTTCATGCGGGAGTTGGATCACGGCCCGGTCCTGTGGGGGAACGGCAGGGAGAACGGACACGATGTCAAGCTGGGGCTGGAATACGGCCGTGGCGGTTTCCGGCCCATGGACCCGGAGGACCACCGACCGGTCCGTCGCGGCCGAGGACTGGTCGGATCTCGCACGCCTCCTGTCCGTCTACGCGCCCCGGCTGGAACCCATCCCGGCGCGGCGGCGGTGTGCATGTACGCCCGCACCCCGGATGACCAGTTCATCATCGGCCGCCCCGGTGGCGATGCCCGGCTCGTCATCGCGGGGGGACCGGATATCCGACGGCCATCGCAGTGGCCGCGGTTATGACCGGCGTCGCACTGGTGTACCTGCGGATGCCTCGCACCTACGGCGCGCTGACCGCGGCCCAAGCGGCGCTTGTGCCGAAATCCTCAGGAGGCGTGCGTACCGAGCAGCCCCTCCAGGACGCGCGGTAGCGCCCAGGCGAAGTCATCTCGGAACGTCTCGGCCGCCTTCGCGGGACCCGCTCCCTCCCTTTCAACTGCGATGTCGTGAACGGGATGGGCGTGGCCCACCGGATGCGCGTTGAGCAGATGGCCGAGCAGCAGATGCCACAGAACGCGGTAGGTGCGGGCTATCCCGGCCTGATCCGGCCCGCCCTCGCCCGAGCCGACCCGAGCGAGGGCGGCCAACGCATCGACTGCGCTCCGAGTGAAAGCTGCGGCGCTGTCCGCCGCATGCTCGCCCTCGGCGATGATCCGCGCCGCCCAGAGGTGTTGAGACAGATAGTCGTAGGCGTTCAGCCACTGGCCGATGACCCGCTCGCGGGGATCCGGGCCGTCCTTCGGAGGCGGGAGGTGGACGGCGACGTCGTCCGCCAGGAGCGTCAGCAGTTCATTGCGGTCGGCGATGTGGCGGTAGAGGGAAGCCTGCCCGGTGCCCAGCTCCTGCGCGACGCGACGCACCGTCAGCGCCTCCAGGCCCTCATTGTCGGCGATATGCCTCGCCGACGCGACGATGCGTGCGCGAGAAAGGATGCGCGGTCTGCCGGGTGCACGTGCGTTCACGCAGCAACCCTACCCGGACGGGCATGGCCGGGGCTTGTGTTCGGCTGGTACAGGGTTCTATGCTCAATTAGCGACCATCGTTCGCAAACTATGAACCCCGTCAGACTCCGAGGAGACCGTTGACTGCGCCCGCCTCTCGATCAGGTGCGAAACCTCTGGTTGCCCTGATCCTGGCCGTTCTGTCGTACTCTCTGGTGCAGACCATGCTGGTACCCACCCTCGGGAGCCTGCAGCGAGAACTCCGCACCACCCCCGCGGCCGCCTCTTGGGCGGTGCTCAGCGCCACTCTGCTGACCAGCGCGATCCTCACTCCACTCATCAGCCGTCTCGGTGACAGCCACGGCAAGCGCCGCGTGCTGGTGACCACCCTCCTGATCCATCTGCTCGGCATCCTCGGCGCCGCCCTCGCCTGGAACATCGCCTCACTCATCGCGTTCCGGGCCGTCCAGGGCGTCAGCCTCGCGCTACTGCCGCTCGCCCTCGGGCTGATCCGCGAGGCGCTGCCCCCAGAGCGCGTGGCATTCGGACTCGGGCTCACCTCGGGCCTGGTGGCCGGCGCCGCCGGTGCCGGGCTGCTCTGCGGCGGCCTGATCATCGACCATGCCTCATGGCGCTGGCTGTTCGCTGCCAGCGCCATCTTGGTCTCGGTAGCACTGGCAGCGGTGTTGCGGTATGTCCCCGAAAGCCGGAAGGCCGCCCCGGCGCCCCTGGATGTCACCGGGGCCGTGCTGCTCGGCCTCGGTCTGCTCTGTGTCCTGCTGGCCCTGACCGAGGGACCTGCCTGGGGCTGGTCGTCCGGGCGGGTACTCGGCCTGTTCGTCGGCGGTGCAGTGGTCTCTGGTGTGTTTCTGTGGTGGGAACGCCGTGTGCGATACCCGCTGATCGACCCCGACCTGCTATTGGGGCGCACGATCGCCCGCATCCATCTGGGCGCCTTCCTGCTGGGCGCGACCCAGTTCGTCTTCTACGTCCTCATTCCCAAGCTCGCCGAACTGCCCGTCGGGCTGCCACCGCACTCGGCCCGCCTGGTGGATTACGGTTTCGGCGCCTCGGTCACCGTTGCCGGGCTCATCCTGCTGCCGGGCACACTGCTCGGCCTCCCGGCCAGTTCCACGATCGGGCGCGTCGAGACCCGGCTGGGGCCACGCGCTCCCCTCGCGCTCGGACTCGGGATCAGCGCGGTCGGCGGGGCGCTCCTGGCACTATTCCATGCGCACGAATGGCAGGCCGTGGTGTGCTATGCCGTCATTGGAACCGGATTCGGTTTCGCCATGGCAGCCCTACCGAAACTCATTCACGATGTGACACCGCCGACGGCGACAGCCACGGCAAACGGCATCAACACCGTGGCTCGTACCGTCGGTGGCGCCGTCGGCAGCCAGCTCGCCACCGCCATCCTCGCTTCTCGCACCATTTCCGGCACAAAACTTCCACAGCCTTCGGGGTTCACATCCGCCTTTTGGTCCGCCACAGCCATAGCGATGATCGGCACGCTCATCACGCTCATCGATAGAAATCATTCCGGCGGCAGTGCGAGCAAGGGCAGAAAGACGCCCCTCGAGCCGAAAGAGACACCCGAGGAGGCGGCTCGCCACTGACCCAGACTTGCTGAAGCGGACCACAAAGCTGCAGTTCAGGCGGGACGTGGTCGGTCTGGAGGGGTCTTGCCTCGTTCCGCCAACGCGTCTACCGTTCCTTTACGGTCCCAGCATTCGCCGAAGTCGCATCCCGGCGATCTGCCCTCCAGCATGGAGGAGTTACGCCTCTGGATTGCCCGGAAGCTCGATCTGGAACCGCACGAGCCAGCCGACGTCGATGACCTCGTGGGCCTTGGCATGAATTCCGTCACCACGATGACGATGGTCGGGAGCTGGCGCCGGGCAGGCGCGTCAGTAACTTATCGCGACCTCGCCGTCAGCCCGACCCTATCCGGCTGGTGGGCAGCATTGTCCACCCACACCGGGCCGCCGCCGGAGCCACAATCCGAGACGGCAACGCTCATCGACCCAGAAGCCCCGTTCCCCCCTGACCCTTTCCTTGACTTCATCTGCGGTTGAGGTATGAGACTCAATCGGCCCACACATCCTCCGGCGGGAGACCCATGACCACGGTGCGCGATGAGATCGCCGAGCTCGTGACGCGCTATGAGACCGCGTTCAATAACAACGACGCCAAAGCGATGAACGCTCTGTTCTCCAAAGACACGATCTTTGTGAACTTCGGCGGCAACCTGGTGTTCGGCGCCGACCTGCTGTACCAGGCACAAGCCCATGTCTTCGCTCCCGGGGGAGCACTGGAGAACATCAGCGTCCGCTACCTCGTCGAGAGCATCGTTTTCCTCACCCCCGAGGTTGCCGTAGTCCACACACGGCAACGCTCCGCCGATTCCGACGGGCAACTCCCCACGGATGGTCATGACCCCATGGAAAGCATCCTTCACATGACGCTGATGCGGGACGCCCAAGGCCACTGGCGTATCCGGGTCGCTCAGAACACACCAGTGACCGCACCGCCAATGAAGCCAGACGGCAGCCACTGACCTCACCGCGTGGCACTCGAGCGGGCGCGCCGCACGCGAGACTGGTCCAAGGGCCGGAACCACGCACGACCGTCCCACCCCACCAGCAGCCCGACCGGATCAGCGAGGAGGACCTGGCCGCCGGGTTCGGTGACTCCCGTCGCATCCCCTTCCTCCACCACCCGGCAAGGCCCCCAGCCGGCGCTTCGCCGGAGCACGACGGCAGCGCGCCCGTCCCCGCCGGGAAGGTCAAGCTGCCGCCGGTGGTGTGGCTGCTGGGTGCCATCACCTTCATCATGGGCACCAGCGAGATGATCGTTACCGGCCTCCTGTCGCAGTTCTCGGGCGCCCTTGGCGTGAGCGTGTCCAGCGCCGGGATGTTGATCACCGTCTTCGCCGTCGGCATGATGTTCGGCCCGCCCGTGATGTCCCTGGCCACCCTGCGCCTGCCGCGCCGCGACGCATTGATCGCCGCACTGCTCGTCTTCGCCGTCGGCCACGTCGTCGGCGCACTGAGCTCCAGCCTGGGGCTCGCCATGGTGGGCCGGTTTGCCGCGGCGCTGGGCAACGGCACCTCAGGACGGCACCTCAGGCGCACCCCTCGAAGCGGTCCAGCGCCCTCATGAAACATGATTGCCGCAGGTGGACCGCCGGGCGGCCGGGTGTTTCACGAGCGACCACCTATGAAACGCGCTGAGGCGAAGTCGCACTATCGGTGCGGGTCTCCGAGTTGTGGTCGAGGGTTCGGTTCATGACGAACGCCGGGGTGTTGGGGTAGCCGTCCATCAGCTGTCGCAGGGCGGGGCTGACGCGCCCGGTGGAGTGAGGCGAGAGTCGGTCGCCGGGCGTGGCCCCAGCCAGCCGGTACAGGTGCGCCCTGGCGTCCTCTTCGAGATGCAGCGCGTGGCTGAGGGCGTCGATCACCTGGGGCGAGGGGTTGCGTTCGCGGCCTTGTTCTAGGCGGGTGTAGTAGTCGGCGTTCACTCCGGCCAGGACGGCGACCTCCTCGCGGCGCAGCCCGGCGACTCTGCGGGTCCCGTGGCTCGGCATCCCGACGTCGTGCGGGCGCAGGGCGGCGCGGCACGCGTGCAGGAAGTCCCCCATGCGGTTGTCGTCCATGTCCTCAGGCCAGGCGGCGCGCCGCCGTGCTGCCTGGGTGTGGTGCACCCAGGCAGCACGCGTCCTGGTCGGTCGGCGCTGACCTGCGCAGACTCGGTGGAGCGGGAAGGACCGCACCGTTCGAGGAGAGGAGGCCGCCATGGCCGCGATCGAGGACGGCCACGTGGACGTGGTCGGTATGTGGGTGACCGAGGACGGGCACATCCGGCAGGAGCTGCTGCCGGACGGCCGTTACGACGAGGCTCGCGGCGAGCGGGCCAGTGCGTACACCGGCCGCTACACGGTCACCGGTAGTCACCTGGACTACGTCGACGACACCGGGTTCACCGCCACAGGGGACATCCGCGACGGAGTGCTCTACCACGAACACCTCGTGCTGTACCGAGAGTCGAGCCCGTCGTAGCGGGGCGGCGAGCGTAGCGGGACAACGGGGTTCGGGCAGCAGCTGCTCCGGTCGGGGAGACCGACTCCTCGTGGGAGCGGACCGACTGCCGAGGCAGGCAGCAATCGCTGACAGACGTATCAAACGCAAAGGAAGGACCGTATTCATGACCGGACGACGTCTTGAGGGCAAGGTGGCCCTGATCACGGGCGCGACCGGGGGATCGGTGCGGCGACCGCCGAACTCTTCGGCCAGGAGGGCGCCCGGCTGGTGATCACCGATGTAGCCCGGGAACCCCTCCAGAAGCTGGCGCGGCGCATCGAGGCGGGTGGCGCGGAGGTGGCGACCGCCCTCCTCGATGTCTCCTCCGCCCGGGAATGGGAGGAGGTGACGGCCCTCGTACGCGATCGTTTCGGCGTGCTGGACGTGCTGGTGAACCTCGCCGGAATCCTGGACTGGCCGGGTATCGAGGACACGCGGGAGGAGGTGTGGGACCGCGTGATCGACGTGAACCAGAAAGGCACCTGGCTCGGTATGAGGGCGGCGATGCCGCTGCTGCGAGCGAGCGGCAACGCGTCGGTGATCAACACCTCGTCCGTGCTCGGCCTGGTGGGCAGCGGCGCGGCCGCGGCCTACCAGGCGTCGAAGGGCGCGGTGCGCCTGCTGAGCAAGACGGCCGCGGTCGAGTACGCACGGCAGGGCGTACGGGTCAACTCGATACATCCCGGAGTGGTCGCCACACCGATGATCCAGGACCTCCTGGACGAGCAGGGCGACCAGCAACCGGACATCCAGCGCACCCCCATGCGCCGAGCCGGCCGCGTCGATGAGGTCGCCCCCGCGATCCTCTTCCTCGCCAGCGACGACTCCTCCTTCGTCACCGGCTCGGAACTCGTCGTCGACGGCGGCCTCACCGCACACTGAACAACCCGCCCGCCGGGCGTCCACGACGCCACCCGTGCGCACGCACGGCAAGCGCGCTCATCTCCTGTGCCGTCTGCCTCGTGAGTGCGTGACCGTACAGCAGCCCAGACAGTCGGCGCGGGAAACTGCGCGCGACCCTGATCTCTACGAGAGGACCTCATCATGACGCCCACCGCCGCGTCTGCCGAAGCATCCGAATTCGCCGGGAAGACCGCCCTGGTCACCGGGGCCGCGCGCGGCGTGGGCAAGGAGACCGTGGCACTGCTCCATGCCCGTGGCGCCCGCGTCGTCGCCGTCGACCTGCGTCCCGACGTCACGACCCTGCAGGACGAATTCCCCGGCGTACTCGCGATACGGGGCGACATTACGCGGGAGGAGACCGCCGTCCACGCGGTCCGCTCGGCGCTGGACGCCTTCGGAGGACTGGACATCCTGGTGAACAACGCCGGACGCACCCTGAACAAACCCGTCACCGAAACCACCGCCGAGGACTGGGACACCGTGATGGCCGTCAACGCCCGCGGATCCTTCCTCTGCGCCCGAGAAGCCTTCCGGGCCATGCGGAGCCGGGGCGGCGGGAGCATCGTCAGCACCGGGTCCTACGCCGGCACGGTCGCCCTGCCCGAAGGCGCCGCCTACAGCGCGTCCAAAGGCGCCCTGGCCCAACTGACCAAGGTGCTCGCCGTCGAAGGCGGACCATGGGGCATCCGCGCCAACCTTGTCGCCGCAGGCGTCATCGAGACCGACTTCCTCGACACGATCCGCCCCGACAGCCGCGCCTACCTCGCATCGTTCGCCGACGCCCAGCCCCTGGGCCGAGTCGCACAGCCCGAAGAGATCGCCGAGGTTCTCTGCTTCCTCGCCTCACCACGCTCCAGCTTCATCACCGGAGCCGTGGTACCCGCAGACGGCGGCTTCACCGCCGTCTGACGTGACGGGGCCGATCAGCCGTTGCTCGGACACACCACCCTGCCTGCCGGACGGCGGGTTGCCGGAAGTTCGTCATCGCGTCTCCGCACGTGATCGACCGGCGGTGTCTGTCGCGCCACGGGCACGGGGCACCGTGAGCCCCAGGTCGAGTCGCTGGTCCATGTCCAGGCGGAAGGTGCCGTAGGGGTTGACGTTGGACCAGAACAGCGCGGTCAGGCCGCGCCGGTCCTCGTCGCTCAGCCTCGATGCCCAGGCTGGTTCGGCCAGGAACTGCTGCACCAGCAGGGTGTTGACGTGCACGAGCGCGGACTGGAGCAGGTGCAGGGCGAGCATCGAGGTCTCGGCGTGCTCCTTGTCCGGGCCGGTCAGGGCGCCGTCCTTGCCGTAGTGGAGCACGGTGTTCGCGCTGTTCCAGTTCTCCACGGCCTGAAGCCCGCCGTGGATCTCGCGGCGCAGGCCAGGACCGGCCAGGTAATCGCAGGCGAACACCGTACGAACTGCGCGGCCGAGTTCTTCGAGAGCCTGGTAGGTCGGGTGCTTGGGGCCGCCGCGGGTGAAGCGCCGCAGGACCTGCTCTGTTTCCGCCGTCCCGAGCCGGAGCGCGGTGGCGTACTTCACCATCTGGTCGTACTGTTGCTCGATCAGGTCCCAGCGGATCGGCCGCGTTAGGGAGGGTCCGAGTGCGGGCCAGCCGGGCGGGGTGTCGTCCGGACGGTACAGGCGGATACTGCCGATGTTCTTCAGACGCGGCAGCAGGCGGAAGCTGAGCAGCCCGACGTAGATCTCGCGGCGGCGCACCGCGTCCCGCAGCGCGACCAGGACACACAGCTCGTACGGGATGCGCTCGACCTTGCCCTTGTCGTCGACGACCGCCTCGCGCCAGTCCTTGCGCACCACGCCGTCCATCGGCACCACGTCCGTGGCGTCGTAGAAGCGGGTCTTGCCGTCGACGTCGGCGTACTTCTTCAACAGCTTCATCGCGTCCATCACCGGCCGATAGGCGGTGTTGTTGCACTTGAAGCCGAGCGTGTTCAGCAGCGGCGGAAGCATCTGCCGGTAGTACGAACTGCACGACGACCGGAGCGTGGTGCGGACCTTGGCCTTGAAGACCTTCTCGTTCGCCTTCGCCTCCGCCACCAGCTCACGGAGTGTCTTCTCCCCGACCACAGGGAACAGGACCCGGCGTACGACCTCGTCGGGCTTGTCGACGGCGGCCGTCGCCAGCTTGAAGAGGATGCCCTCCTTGCCGCGCACCTTCTTCAACTCGGCGGTGAGCTGCTTCTCCACCCGCCGCTCGGCCCGGGCGTTGATCTTGTGGACCAGGGCGACCAGCAGATCGACCAGGGCATCGGTGATCTCCGCGCCGTGCCCACCTCGCCCAGACGGCCGATCGTGCGGGCGCAGAACGTCTTCTCCTACTTGCCCCGCGCCGCAACCAGCACCTTCTCAAGCCGGGTTGGGCCCGGTGGCTCGATCTTCCGCGCCCGACACTCCACCAGCAGGGCCTCGCGCTGCCGGTCCTCCACCGGCTCGACCGGACAGACCTCCACAGCGAGCCACTCGGCCAGCGCCTTCTCGTCTGCCACCCTCAACGGCCGGAACCCCAGGGCCTCGCGGATCTGCTTGCGGTGGTACTCGGCGGTCCGGCCAACCAGCGTGTACGTCGCGAAGTCGGTGGCCGGGACCTTCACCAGATCCGCGACATACTCCACCGCGGCCGACGTGACCTCTCCCAGCACATCGGGGAACCGGCCCTCCAGCTCGAAGAACTTCAGCAACAGGCCAAAGCCAAGCCGGGTCGCCCCACTCTTGTTCGCCACCAGGTCCCAGTCGCCGTCCACCAGTGTCCAGTTCGCCAACAGCTCCTCTGGCGCCCACTCTTGCCGCACGCCCGCCCCTTTGGCCTCGATCACGCGATCAGACCAACGACCGTGCCAAGGGGAGGGAAACGGGATCCGTCCAGCTAGCCGCGACCTACTTTGCGGCTGGTGTCTGAGCTAGGACTCCGGGGCCCAACAGCGGTGCCACCTGGACCAACGACATCAGCCACGGTGACCTGGTCCGCAACAACCCCGACCAGACATGACCATCGACCCCTGTAACCTGCGGTTCCTCTACCAGGGCAAGTCCCCTCCGCCGGCGGCCCCTACGACCAACTGCCCTGGCGGCCGGGTGTCCTTACCCTGCAGCGCTAACGGTCTGAAGCGCGTCGTAGATGGCCGTGACGTAGGTGCCGCTTCGGTCGGAACCGATGATGCCGGGGCCATCCTGTTCATCATGTAGGAGATCGTCATGCGCCGATCGAGGTCCATGATGATCACTGACCCGCCCCAACCTCCCCAGAAGCAGATCTTTCCGTCAGGGATCCAAGCGATGGTGTCCTTCTTGGGCAACGCGTAGCCGACACCCCAGCGCAGCGGGATGCCAAGGACTACGTCCACGCCGTTGGCCTGTTCGTTGAAGATGAGATCGATCGTGTCCGGGCCGAGCAGGCGGATGCCGTCGACCTCACCACCGCGGGCGATCGCAGACAGCACACGTGCGACGGAGCGAGCATTTCCGTGCCCGTTCACCGCGCCCATGTCCGCGCGGCGCCAGCTCGGTGTGTTGGCATCGTTCGCCTCGATGACGGGTCCGCTCGCGGCCTTGACGCCCGGGTTGTCCGCTCCCAGGGCGTCGGCGTCGAAGCGCATGGGGGGTGGCGGAATCACGTTCGCGATCCGGCCCCAGTCCTTCTCGGCGGCACCGATCTGGAAGTCGGCGCCCAGCGGGCCGGCGAGTTCCTCGGCGACGAACCGCTTCAGGGGCTTTCCGCTCACGCGACGGATGACCTCGCCGAGCAAGTGACCGAAGTTCGTCATGTGGTAGCCCGAGGCCGTTCCCGGCTCCCACCAGGGGGCCTGAGCGGCCATCCGGGCGGTGGACTTCTCCCAGTCGTAGAGGTCCTCGAGCACGGCCGGCTGATCGAGACCGGCGACCCCGGAGGTGTGCGAAAGAAGGTGGCGGATTTCGACGCCCTGTTTGCCGTTGGCGGCGAACTCGGGCCAGTACTCGGCCACCGGTGCGTGAATGTCGAGCTCGCCACGATCGACGAGCATGAGCGCTGCCAGGCTGGTGACGGCCTTCGTTGTCGACCACACATTGGTGATGGTGTGTTCGTCCCACGCCACGGTGTGACCCGGATCGCGGAAGCCGCCCCACAAGTCGATGACGACGTCGCCGTCTATGTCGAGGACCAGGGACGCGCCCAGTTCCTCGCCGGAGGCCACGTTCTGTTCGAACTTGGCGCGGACGGTCTCGAATCGGGCGTCATGCCTTCCCTCTATGTTGCTCATAGCGGCTCACGCTAACACCTGACGCGACGTCAAGGAGAGGTCCACGTGGGCGCGCGGGCGCTCGCGGTCGTCACCTCCGGTGCGGCGCCGGGAGCGCACAAGTGTGCCGTCGATCAGGACGACGTGGCGGCCTCTCGACGCCCTCCCCCGGCCGGGTGACGTTCGACCTGGCGGCCACCGCCCTGGTGGTCGTCGACATGCAGAACGACTTCTGCCACCCCGACGGATGGCTTGCCTCCATCGGCGTCGACTGGAATCCACCGACGAGGACCTGCACATCGCCACGTACATACCGACCGCCGAGCCGCTGGCGGGAAGCGGCTGGACGGCGGGGTCCTCGACGAGGAGGGAGGCTCTGGTGGCCGTTGCCGCCTGCGGCAACGGACCTGCCGACAGGCGGGACGGCTTCCATCCGGTGAAGCACACAGACGGCACGTCGACGGTGTGGGTTGGTCGACTCCTCACATGTCCCCGGCACGTCATCACGTCCGAGATCGTGGCGGCCCGGTGGGGTCGGAGCGGTCCGGGCATTCTCGTACGGGGCCACTCCGCCACGACGTCTCGTCGTCGGCCGGTCCCGGTCGGCCCGCGGTCTCGTCGTGGTCCAGGTGCTGACGCAGCCACTGCTCCGTCGTGCTCACATGCATCAGCGCCGCGGCCTCGGCCAGTGCGGCGTCCCTGCGCAGCAGTGCGGCGTAGATCGCCTCGTGCTCGGCGATGGTCCGGTCACCGGCGTGGTCGTCGACCATGCCGCGCCAGACCCGGCCGCGCACGGTGCGGCTGGAGATGCCCTCCAGCAGCGTGGCGAGGGTGCTGTTTCCGGCGGCTGCGATCACCGCCCTGTGGAAGGCGGCATCGTGCTCGTTGAGCAGCTCGACATCGTCGCGGGCAGCCCTCATCGCGTCAAGGTGGTGCCTGACGTCGACGAGGTCGTCGTCGGAGATCCGGGTGGCGGCCAGGCCCGTGGCAATGGGCTCGAAGAGCCTGCGGACTTCGGTCAGTTCCAGCAGGGTGTCACCGTGGAGCAGTTCCACCGCCGAACCCAGCCCCTCGAGCAGCAGCGCGGGCTCCAGACTCGTCACATAGGTCCCGTCACCGCGCCTGACATCCAGGACCCGCGCGACAACAAGCGCTCTGACCGCCTCACGCATCAGGTTCCTGGACAGACCGAGCTCCGTGGCCAGCTGCTGCTCGGGCGGCAGCTTGGCGCCCGGCGGCAGTTCGCCGGACTGGATCAGCTCCCTGATGCGGGCGATTGCCTTGTCGGTCAAGGACATAGGCGGACTCCACACTCTCTGCTCAGCTACGCCACGCTAACAGGACCTCCCATGTTCCAAAAGAGACGGGAAGTCCTTCACGGGCAGCCAGCTCGCCGATGGCCACACTCTTCGGCCGTCACCTGCGAAAGTGCGTTCCTGCCGCCCGATCCATAGCCGGCGGTTCGACTGAGCTCGAATGAACACATCCCATGTTCACGGCCTCGATGCGTCAGGCCCGCCTGTTCCGGGTCGTCCTCGGCCTGGTAATACGTCTCGCCGAACGGCGGCTCGGTCCAGTCGTGCACGGTGCCACCGGCGAGCAGCTCCTCATAGTGAGCGCCGACGGCACCGGGCTCATGCCAGACGGCGACAGCCGTGAGGACCCGGAGGCGGTGAACCCGAAGTAGGCGACCACGCTCACCATCATGCCGCCCGAGGTGGCCGCCTGCCCTCGGCTGCGATGAGCGGCTCGCCCAGAACGCGGCGCGGTGAACCGGGCCAGCGGTCTTTGGCTCGGGCCGACGAGTCCGGTGGTGACCGCATCACGCCATGAAACAGACGTGAAAACGCTCAGTTAGGTTTGCTGCCGGATCGCGCGGCGGTCGCCGAGGGCAATGCGGGGCGGCCTGCGGCTGACATCCAGGTGAACACGCAACCCGGACAAACCCATCTCCTGCCACAGCCGCGTAACAGGGTCCGCGCAAGGGACAACTCCCGCCCCACCCAGCCGGTCGAACCTGGTGCGTCGCACACCTGCGCTGCGGCGGAACCGGTGCCGCCCGGCGCGACTCCTGTAGTCCCGACCGAAGTTGGAGTTGACCCGTGCCCAGGAAGTCCCTGCCGACGCGGCTTGCCGCCACCGCCGCGCTCCTGCTCGCCGCAGGCGCCCTGTCCGCGCCCGCCGCCTCAGCGAAGCCCTCGGACGCCTCACCCGGCGACGCCTACGTGCTGACCGTGAGCACCAACCCGACCAGCACCGACTTCGACAACCGCAACGTCGACGTCACCGGCACCGTCACCAAGGCCGACGGTACCCCGGCGCCCAACATCCCCGTCACCATCCAGGAAGTCGTCCTCTTCACCACCTGGAATCCGTGGGGCGACCCGATCGACCCCAACTACTACGAGCCGCGCGACCTGGGCACCCCGGTCACCGACGCCAACGGGAAGTTCACCATCCCCGACGTCGCCATCGACCACGTGGGCGGCAGCAGCCTGCTCAATGTCCAGCACCGGGTGCAGATCACGGCCCTCTACGACGAGGACGGCGACCCCAACACCCCGCAAGACGGCTACTACGCGGACACCACCGTGGCCGCCAACGCCAAGCCCAGCGCCGTCAGTTACCAGGTCAACAAGAAGAAGGTGAAGGCGGGGGACATCCTCACCGTCCAGGGCAAGGTCAGCCTCCCCAAGGGGGTCGAGCCCGAGGGCACCGAGGTCTTCCTCCAGACCTACTGGGAGAGCGAGTACCACGTGAAGACCACCGTCGAGGACGACGGCTACTTCGTGCTGTCCGTGCGCGTCTCGCGCCAGGACAACACGTTCAAACTGCGCACGGCTCCGACGGACCTCTACGTAGCGGGCACGGACCAGCCGCTCCCGATCACCAACACCTCGCTCCCCCGCACGTAGCCCTCCGGACGACGAGACTTCGGGCCCAAGGGCCGTAGCCCCGGGAGAGGGGCCCCGGGTCCCAACGACGGTCACCCTCGCGCGAGCGGGGGTGACCCTTGTGCTTTCGCGCCGCGCCGACACCAGCCTGGCCGATGACTCGCGGCTGACGGCCAGCGAGTGCACGGTCACATGACCAGGAGCCGATCCCATACTCGACCGCCTGTCATATGGGCCCGCGCACATGCCGCCACCTGGGCTCCCTGACTACCGTGTAAAGAGCCGGAACATGAGGTGCGGACAAGGCCGTGAAAGCCGAGGACGGCCGCTGTCCACCCACCCGCCGCCGGCCGCATTGCCGGGCTGTCCGCCGCCGTCGGCACCGCGTTCGCCGACGAGCGGCCCTCCCGCCACACCCAAGAGGCGGGCTACGACGGAGGGGCTCCATCCAAGCCATCCGGGTACGTTTCCATGACCCTCGGGTCATGGAGGCCGGGACCCAACACAGTAGAGCTGGCCTGGCCACCGCGACCTCACCACACCGATCAGCCTGGATGATCTACAGCCTGGCGATCTGCTGATCGATGCCGAGGGCAACGGCAACACACGCCACGTGGTGGGCCATGCCCGAGTATCGGGCAAGCACGAGATCCCCAGCGCCCGCCGCGTCCGCATCGCCCGCAAAGGCATCGAGTCCAGCGAACGATCAGGGCGACGCCGCCGGGTCATCTCGTTTCGCCGTGAAGTCCGTGTGCCATCGGCCGATCAGCGGGGGCAGTTCGCGCAGCATGAATGCGTAGAAGTCCCCCATCTCCGCCAGTCGCCGCCCGGCCGGAGTGGAAGGGCCATCGGCCGCCGCGAGGCCCTGCTCGGCGACTTCGCTCATGGTGGACAGCAGCTGGTTCTGCTGCGACATGAGCCGAGCCCAGGCGCCGTCTGGGAAGCGGTGGTGGTCCCGGCGGCTGCCCGGCGCCGGGACCCGCTCCAGTAGGCCGCTCTGGGTGAGCTGTTTCACGGCGCCGGACACGGCGCCGGAGCTGATCTGCAGTTCCTCGCACAGGTCGGCGGCGGTCATCGTCTCTTGCTGGCTGAAGAGGCGGAAGGCGTCGACGGGCTTGTGCACGCCGATGAAGTTCGTGGTGACGGGGACGTCCGGGGTGATCCGCCGCAGCACCTCCTTCTCCGCCAGGTAGCACTCCAGCAGGGCGTTGTCGGAGAACCGGGAGAAGTCCAGTTGCTGCGCGGGGCTGGGGAAGGTCGGCGCGAGCCGTGGCGGCAGCACCTCGTCGAAGCTGTCGTAACCCTGGGACCAGAAGGCCGTCGACCAGGCGTCGTTGAGTGCCTCGATGTCGCCGTACCGGTCGGACAGCCAGCGGCGGAAGTCGGCCGCCGACTCCTCGCACCAGCACATCGGGGTGTGGCAGCCGTACTCGTTGCCGATGTGCCACATCGCCAGCGCGGGATGGCCGGCGTACCGGGTGGCCAGCCGCTCGACCAGGCGCGTTGCGTGGCCGCGGTAGACGCCGCTGGAGGGGCAGTAGTGCCGACGTCCGCCCGGCCACAGGCGGCGGCCGTCGGCGGTCTCGGGAAGGTTGTGCGGGTGCAGCCGGGACAGCCACGGCGGCGGGGACGCCGTCATGGTGGCCAGGCATACGGCCACCCCCGCCCCGGCGAGGCTGTCCATGACCCGGTCGAACCAGGTGAAGTCGAACTCCCCGGGCCTGGGCTCCACCTTGGCCCACGAGAAGATGCCGGCCGTCACCAGGGAGACTCCCACCTCCTTCATCAGCGCGACGTCCTCGGCCCACACCTCCTCGGGCCACTGCTCGGGGTTGTAGTCACCGCCGAAGGCGATCCCGGCCGGACGCAGGCGCCGCCGGGCGTCGATTGTTACCGCGTGTGCCTGCTGCATGGCGGCCAGTCTTGGAGCGCCGGTCGCAGCCAGTCAAGATTTTTGCATTATTAATTGAAAGCGTTATCGTGGCCCCACTATCGGAAGGGGAGAGCGGTGCGATGACGGAATGCCGCAGGATGGCGGGGCGGGTCGCGGTGATCACCGGCGCCGCGCACGGTATCGGCGCGGCCACGGCCCGCAGGCTCGCGGTCGAGGGCGCGACGGTCGTGCTCACGGACGTGGACGACGCGGCGGGCAAGGCGGTCGCGGCAGAGATCGCGGAGAGCGGGGAGCGGGCGGAGTACGTACGCTGCGACGTGACCTCCGCCTCCGACTGGGAGGATCTCGCCCGCCACGTCGACCAGCGTCACGGACGGCTGGACGTGTTGCACAGCAATGCCTTCGCCCAGCTGAACAAGCCCGCACACGAACTGAGCGAGACCGAGTGGGACGGTCAGATGGCCGTGCTGCTGAAGCCGGCCTGGCGGGGAATGAAGACCTTCGCGGGCCCGCTGCGCGAGGCATCGGGGTCGGTCGTCCTCACCTCCTCGGTGCACGCGGTCATCGGCCTGCCCGGCCGCGCCGCGTACGCCGCGGCGAAGGGCGCCCTGTGCTCACTGGCGCGGCAGCTCGCGGTCGAGTACGGACCGCACATCCGGGTCAACACGGTGCTGCCCGGCCCCATCCTCACCGCCACCTGGGACGGGATCGCAGAGGCCGACCGGGAACGCAGCGTGGCGGCCACCGCGGCCAAGCGGTTCGGGCAGCCGGACGAGGTGGCCGCCGCCGTCGCCTTCCTCGCATCAGCCGACGCCTCCTACGTGACCGGCGCGAGCCTCGTGGTCGATGGAGGATGGAGCGTCATGAAGGAGTCCTCGTGAGCGGTGCCCACGAGGCGGCGAGCCGTGCACGAGTCCCGCGAGCCGGGCTCGAGCGGAATCGGAGAACGTGGTGACCTATCCCGGCAAGGGACTGCACGGACAAGCCGTGGAGGAAATAGGCCGGCGCATCATCCGCGGCGACCACCCGCCCGGCTCCGTCCTGCACCCGGACCAGCTCGAAGCCGAACTCGGCGTCAGCAAGACCGTGGTGCGCGAGGCGATGCGGGTGCTGGCGTCCAAGGGGTTGATCGAATCCCGGCAGAAGCGCGGCACGACGATCCGGCTCCGTGCCCACTGGAACCTGCTCGACAGCGACCTGCTGCGCTGGCAGGGCAGCAGCGCTCCCACCGAAGGCTTCCTGGAAGACCTCGCCGAGGTCCGTGCCATCGTCGAGCCCGCCGGGGCCCGGCTCGCCGCGACCCGCCGCACCGAATCCGATCTCGCCGCCATGCGCCGGGCGCTCGACGCGATGGCGGCCGCCGGGTCGGACGCGGACGCGATGGTGGAGGCCGACCTGGCCTTCCACCGCGCCCTGCTGGACGCCACCCACAACGAACTGCTGAGCCGGATGGAAGTCGTCATCGAGGCAGGGCTCGGCATACGCGACCGGATCGTGCACGGTGCCCAGCACTTCTCCGACTCCGTACCGGTGCACCAGGAACTGCTGAGCGCCATCGAAGCGGGCGACCCGGACGCCGCCGTGGCCGCCGTCGAATCGCTGCTCACCCAAGCCTCCGAGGACTTGGCGGCCGTGCAGTCGAGAGACCAACACGACGAAGACACCACCGCGGCCGTGCAGGAGGAATCCCCTTGAAAATAACCGGGCTCGAGACGTTCCTGGTGGCTCCCCGGTGGCTGTTCCTGCGCATCGCCACCGACGAAGGGATCACCGGCTGGGGCGAACCCGTGGTCGAAGGCCGCGCCGAAACCGTACGCGCCGCGGTCAACGAGCTGGCCGACTACCTCATCGGGCAGGATCCGCTGCGCATCGAGGACCACTGGCAGGTGCTCACCAAGGGCGGCTTCTACCGCGGCGGTCCGATCCTCTCCAGCGCCGTCGCGGGCATCGACCAGGCGCTGTGGGACATCGCCGGCAAGACCTACGGCGTCCCGGTGCACCGGCTCCTCGGCGGCCCGGTACGCGACCGGGTGCGGATGTACGCCTGGATCGGCGGAGACCGCCCGTCCGATGTGGCGGAGCTGGCCAAGGAACAGGTGCGGGCGGGCTTCACCGCCGTGAAGATGAACGGTTCGGCCGAACTCGCCCCGATCGACACCCCGGCACGCACCGCCGAGGTCGTCGAACGCGTCACGGCCGTCCGCGAGGTCCTCGGCGACGAACGGGACATCGCCGTCGACTTCCACGGCCGGGTCTCCACCGCCATGTCGCGCCGCCTGCTGCCGCTGCTCGAACCGCTGCACCCGATGTTCGTGGAAGAGCCCGTCCTGCCGGAACACTCGAGCCATCTGCGCAGCCTGGTGGAGTCCACCAGCGTGCCCCTCGCGACCGGGGAACGCCTCTACTCCCGTTGGGACTTCCGCGAGGTCCTGGCCAGCGGCATCGCCGTCGCCCAGCCCGACCTGTCGCACGCGGGCGGCATCTCCGAGGTCCGCCGCATCGCGGCCATGGCCGAAACCTACGACGTGGCCATGGCGCCGCACTGCCCCCTCGGCCCCCTCGCCCTGGCCGCGAGCCTGCAGATCGCCTTCGCGGTACCCAACTTCCTCATCCAGGAACAGAGCATGGGCATCCACTACAACCAGCAGAACGACCTGCTGGACTACGTGATGGATCCCGCACCCTTCCGATTCGACAACGGCTACGCCATCGCCGGCTCCCGGCCCGGGCTGGGCGTAGAGATCGACGAGAAGGCGGTACGCCGCGCCGCCGAAACCGGACACCGCTGGCGCAACCCCGTATGGCGGCGCACCGACGGATCGTTCATCGAATGGTGACGCGCCCCCGGCCCGTCCGATTCAGCGCACCAGGAGAGAGTCCCACCCCATGAACCTCGTGGAAACACTGCGAACACACCGCCTGCTGGCGATCGTGCGGGGCAACGACCCCGACGCGGCGCTGCGCGCCGTACTCACCCTCGCCGAGGAGGGCATCGAGGCCATGGAGATCTCGTTGACCACGAACGCGCACCGACGGTGATCGCGCGGGCGCGCGCCGAACTCGGCCCGGAGGCGCTGGTGGGTGCCGGCACGGTGCGCACAGCTGCCGACGCCGCTCGCGCCGTGGAGGCCGGCGCGTCGTACCTCGTCACCCCGGCGCTCGTCGACATCCTGCGAACCGCCGACGTCCCGGACGACACACCGGTGCTGATGGGCGCCCTGACACCGAGCGAAATCGAACTCGCCCTCGCGCGGGGCGCCTGTGCGATCAAGCTCTTTCCCGCTTCTCTCGGCGGACCGGCCTACCTGCGGGCGCTGCGCGACCCGTTCCCCGATGTGCCCATCGTGCCCGTCGGCGGAGTGGACGCGGCCGCCGCCCGCGACTACCTCGGCCATGGCGCACTCGCTGTCGGCGTGGGCTCGCCACTGATCGGGGATGCCGCCAACGGCGGCGACCTCGTCTTTGGCGAGGAAGTGGACCGGGCGCGGGGCCAGGAGCGCGATGACGATGCTGTCGATGAACGACAGGTGGTTGCTGGCGAAGATGATCGGGCCTCGCCGCGGGACGTTGCCGCGGCCGCGAATGACGGGCCGGCAGATCAGTTGCAGTAGCGGGGCGAGTACGAGCCGGGCGAGGGAGTAGAGCATCGGCTGGCCTCTCAGGGGCAGGTGACGACCTGGCCGGCCCAGGACAGGCCTCCGCCGAAGCTGAACAGCAGCACGGGGGCGCCGGCGGGTACCTCGCCGCGCTCGACGAGCTTGGACAGCGCGAGCGGGACTGAGGCGGCGGAGGTGTTGCCCGAGTCGACGACGTCCCGGGCGATCACGACGTCATCGCGCAGTGCGAGGCGTCGGGTCAGTGCCTCGATGATCCGCAGATTGGCCTGGTGGGTGACGACTGCGGCGAGGTCGGTGGTGGCGATGCCGGCACGGTGGCAGGCGTCCTCCGCGATGGCGGGCAGCTCACTGGTGGCCCAGCGGAAGACCGTCTGGCCCTCCTGGGCGAATTTCGGCTGCCAGGCGTCCTGCAACCGCACTGCGTTCCCGCGGGTCGGGTCGGAGCCCCAGACGACGGGGCCGATGCCCGCGTGGCCCGCCTCCGTCGAACTGATCAGGGCTGCGCCCGCGCCGTCACCCAGGAGAACGCAGGTACTACGGTCACTCCAGTCGGTGACGTCGGACATCTTTTCGGCGCCGATGACGAGGGCGTGCCGGGCCGCTCCCGCCTTGAGCGAGTGATCCCCGCAGGCCAGCGCCGTGGTAAAGCCGGCGCAGCCGTTGTTCAGATCGAAGCAGACGGCGGACGGGATTTCCAGGCGAGCGGCGACCTGGGCAGCGATGGAGGGGCAGCGGTCAACGGCGGAGCAGGTCGCGACGGTCACTAAGCCGATCTCTGCCGGTGCAAGGCCGGAGGCGGCCAGGGCCTTCGCCGCGGCGGCTGCGGCCATCTCGGTGACGGACTCGTCCTCGCCCGCGACCCTGCGGGTGGCGATCCCGGTGCGCTGGCGGATCCAGTCGTCGCTGGTCTCCACAAGCTGCTCCAGGTCCGCATTGCTCAGCACTCGGGACGGCTGATGGTGGCCCATTGCGGCGATACGGGTTCCCGGCATGTAGTTCTCCTCGGTCGGACTGCGTGGCAGGTCGGGCAGTGCCCGCCGGAATATAGCAACCGATCGGTCGGAAGCTAAAGAGGTGGTGAGCGGCTACCATGCCTTGTCATGAGTCCTCGCAACTCCGTCCTTGAGGCCAGCCGCACCCGCCAGCGCATCGTTGACCGTGGTCTGGCTCTCGCATCCGTGGATGGTCTGGAGGGACTGACCATCGGTCGGCTGGCGACCGAACTGGGGATGAGCAAGGCCGGCGTGCTCGGCCACTTCGGCACGAAGGAGGGCCTGCAACTCGCCGTCGTCGACGCCGCGGCGGAGATGTTCGCCCGCGCGGTGCCGCAACGAGCCCGGGGTGTGCCACCGGGACTGGCGCACCTGAGCGCGTTGTGTGAGGCATGGGTGTCGTATCTGGAACAGGAGTTGCTGCCCGGCGGCTGCTTCTTCACCGCCGTGGCGGCAGAGTTCGACGACCGCGGCGGACCGGTGCGTGATGCCATCGCCGGTCTGGACTCACTCTGGCGCCGCGACCTGAGCATCCACATCCGTCGCGCCGTCACCGTTGGCGACCTACCGGCGGATACTGACCCGGACCAACTGGTGTATGAGCTGATCGGGATCATGCTGGCTCTCAACCACTCCCTGCAGCTCCATCGCGACAAGCAAGCACCTGAACGCGCCCGACGCGCAGTGCGACGGCTTCTGGAAGCCCACTAACGAATCGTCACGTGCCATCACACAGGTCCGTCGGAATCGAGTCCGAGCCGGCGGACCAGGAGGGCGAGCTGGTCGGCGAAGCGTTCGATGAACTCCGGGGACTGCGGGTCGTCCCCACATACGCCCGCGATGACGTGTGGAAGGGTGACGGGGGCCATCGCCGCCGCCATCAGCATGACGGTCAGGCAGGCCGGGTCCATCTCCCGCGGCAGGGCCCCGGCCGCCTGCCGCGCACGGATGTCGGCCACGGATTCCGCGAGACGCTCCGCGCGGGGCGCCTGGTCCGGGTCCGTCTCCGGGCCGGTGTACTCCAGGCCGCCCCAGGCCAGCAACCGCATGCCGTCCCGGTTCTCCAGCGCCTCCAGCACATAGCGGCGCAGTTGCTCGGACAGCGGGGTGCCGGGTTCGACGAGCTTGCTCGCCCGCTCGCCCCAACTGTCCGACATGGCCCGGAACAGGCCCTCCTTGCCGTCGAAATAGTAGGAGATCAACTGCTGGTTGACGCCCGCCCGCTTGGCGATCGCCGTGATGCGGGCACCCGCGTAGCCGTGCGCGGCGAACTCCGCCACCGCCGCGTCGAGAATCAGCTTGCGCGTGCGCTCCGCATCGCGCTGCCGCTCCGGCGGCTTCGGGGACCGGCGGGGCTTCGACACAGTCATACCCGAATCATACACACAGGTGGCCGAATCAATCGACAACAGGATTTAATCAAATGAACAGTTGACACAGTCGTTCTGATCATTGATTGTGGGCTGCGGGATTTCCTCTGCTCGAGAGAAGGAGTACGTGATGGAAAAGCACCCGCTGCGGTGGTGGGCGCTGGTGATATGTGTCCTGGCCGTCTTGGTCGACATGATCGACAACCAGATCGTGGCCGTGGCGCTGCCTACCATCCACCACCACCTCGGCGCCGGAGAGGCCGCGATGCAGTGGATCTCCGCGGGTTACGCCCTCGGATTCGCCCTCACTCTGATCATCGGTGGCCGGCTGGGCGACCGGTACGGCGTCAAGAAACTGTTCTTAGCCGGCATGACGGTGTTCACCCTCGCCTCGCTGTCCGCCGGTCTGGCCCCGGAGCCCGGCCTGCTGATCGCCTCCCGGGTGGTGCAGGGCATCGGCTCGGGGCTGATGGTGCCTCAGGTCCTGTCGTTCATCCACACCGAGTTCGACGAGGCCGAGCGCCCCAAGGCCATGGGCCTGTACGCCGGGGCCTTCCCGCTCGGCGGGCTCGCCGGGCCCCTGCTGGGCGGCGTGCTGACCGAGGCCGACCTGTTCGGGTCGGGCTGGCGCGCCATCTTCCTGGTCAACATCCCGATCGGGGTGGCGGGCCTGGTCGGCGCCCTGGCGACCATGCAGACCCGCCCGGGCTCCCTGCGCCACCGGCTGGACCTCGGCGGTCTGGCGCTGCTGACCGCCACCGGGTTCGCAGTGTTCTATCCACTGGTGCAAGGCCGGGAGATGGGATGGCCGCTGTGGTCGATCCTGCTGATGGTCGCGGCGGTGCCGCTGGCCGGCCTCTGCGCGGTGCACCAACGCCGTCAGGAGAGGCGAGGCGGCGAGCCGTTGGTCCCGCCGGCCATGATGCGGGTGCGCAGCCTGTGGTCCAGCCTGACCGTGATGCTGTGGACCCAGACGGCGATCGGCGTGTTCTTCATGCTGACCCTGTACCTGCAGCTCGGGCTCGGATTCTCGCCGGTCCAGGCCTCGCTGTCCTTCGCCCCCGGGGTGATCGGCATCATCGTCGGCAACGCCCTGGCGATGAATGTGGCCGCCAAGATCGGACGCTCCTTCCTCACGGTCATGACCGCGGTGCTGGCGGTGAGCCTGGCCTCCATCGCCCTGGTGATCCACGCCGCGGGAGACAATCTGAACGTGTGGGAGATGCTCGGCCCCATCATCTTCTTCAGCTTCGGCATCGGCGGCGTGCTCAACGCACTGTTCGGCACGGCGATGGGGCAGATCCAGCCGCAGCAGGCCGGCGCCGCCTCCGGCCTGGTCAACACCACCGCCCAACTCGGCCAGGCCATGGGGATCGCGCTGTTCGGCACCGTGTTCTTCTCCCTGCTGCCGGACCACGGATACCAGTCCGCCACCGTCAGGACGATCATGGTGAGCATCGGGGTGACGCTGCTGGCCCTGGTGCTCACGGCGGCGCTGCCCAGGCAGCAACAGGATGAGGACAAGGCGCCCGCGCCCGATCGCGGGATGTCGTCCGCTCCGGCGTGACCGCAAGCCGTGGAACGCCGCGAAGGCGGTCGCCCCGGACCCGGGTAGGCGCGGCTGTCCGCTCGCCCGGTGGTGTCCCCTCCAGCCGCGTGATCGATCAGGACGGCGGCGTCCTTGTCCCCGCACGGGACGGTCGTCGGCGACGCTCCACCCGGGTACGCCGGAGCCGTCGGCGGCCTCAAACAGACCGCGACGAACATCGGCCCCACCCTCGGCATCGCCGTCGCCACCAACGCCGGCACTGCCGCCTCCGCAGGAACCACCTTGCGGCTCCTGGCCGCAGTCGCGGTCCTCGGCCTCCTCCCCGCAGCCCTGCTGCCCGGAAATCACAAGGACAGGGAGATATGAACGACCATCAGGGAACCGACGGATTCACCACCCCCATCGACGACCGCTATTTCGAGGACTACACGGCGGGCGCGACCTATGAGTACGGCAACGTCGCGGTCACCGAGGAGGAGATCATCGGCTTCGCCTCCCAGTACGACCCCCAGTCCTTCCACGTCGATCCCGTCGCGGCGAAGCAGGGGCCGTTCGGCGGGCTGGTCGCCAGCGGGTGGCACACCGTGGCCTTGATGATGCAGCTGTTCGCCAGGCACTACCTGTCGACGGTCGCCAGTCTCGGCAGCCCCGGGGTGGACGAACTGCGCTGGCTCAAGCCCGTGCGCCCCGCCGACAAGCTCCACTTGCGCCTGCGCACCCTCGACACCCGGCTCTCGCGCTCCGATCCGCAGCGCGGCATCGTACGCACCCTCGCCGAGCTCGTCGACCAGGGCGACGAGGTGGTGCTGCGCGTGACCGTCGTGAACCTGCTGCGTACGCGCGACGGCACATGACCGTCGGCATGGCGCAGCTGCTCCTCGGAGGCACGGTCATGGTGGGCGCCTGCGTGCAGTGGCTGACCGGGATGGGCTTCGCGCTCGTCGCCGTGCCCGCCCTTGTACTGCTGCTCGGACCGGCCCAGGGCGTCGCCCTGGCCAACTGCGCGGCCGGCGCCATCAGTGCCGTCGGCCTCGTTGGCAGGTGGCGGCGGGTGCGGCTCACGGCGATGGTGCCACTGGTGGTTGCGTCCGCGTGCGCCGTCCCGGCAGGGACATGGGTGGCCGCCCAACTACCGCACCCCGTCCTGCCCATCGCGATGGGCCTCCTGGTAACCCTGGCCGTGCTGCTGGTGATGCGCGGCCTGCGCGTGTCAGCCCTGACCAGTACCAAGGGGGCCGTGGCCGCGGGCGCGACGGGCGGCTTCATGAACGCCTCGGCCGGCCTGGGCGGCCCGCCACTCTCCCTCTACGCGATGAACGCCGGTTGGACCGTCCACGAGTTCGTGCCGAACGCGCAGTTCTACGGCATCGTCGTGAACGCCTTCTCCATAGCGGCCAACGGCGTGCCGCGACTGGGCTCGACGGGGTGGACGACAGCGGTAGTCGCCATGGCAGTGGGCGCGGTCACCGGCAAGGTGCTCGCCGAGCGCGTCCCGGAAAGCCGGGCCCGGCAGCTCGTCCTGCTGCTCGCGCTGGCCGGCGGCCTGTCGACCCTGGCCAAGGGACTGGGAGTGCTGTGACCCGAGGCGTTCCTACGACGCGCCGCCCTTCAGGGCGAACTGCCCCGGCTCAGGCACCTGGAGCCAGGGGACTTGGGAGCCGCTGTCCCGGGCCGCTTGCCGTGTGGGACTGTTGGGAGACCCGCCTGGTGAGCGACGGAAGAAGATCTCCCGAGAGTCCCTGCTGCGCCGGGGCTTCGTGCTGGAGTACATGACTTTGGGCTGGAACGTGGTTGGCATCGTGGTGCTGGCCGTGGCGGCGATTGCGGCGAAATTGGTGGCGCCGGCTGGGTTCGGCCTGGACTCCCTGATCGAGATCGGCGCCTCGACAGTAGTGATCTGGGATCCGGCACGGGCGAGGACCGGCAGCGCCGTGCCCTGCGGCTGATCGGCATTCCAGCACCGCGGACGAGTCCGGACGCGGCGCGATCGACTTCGACGCCGTCCTCGCCGCGCTCCCCGATGCCTTCGACGGCTGGTTCATCATCGAGGTGGACGTGCCGAACATCGGCACCCCCACGGAGAGCAGCGCCGTATCGCTGGCGTTCCTGCGACAGCACCCCTACTTCACGGCCACGGCAGGAGGCGCCGAGTGAGCGCTCGACCGGAACCGCCCCGGGTGGCCATCATCGGGACCGGCATGATCGCGGCGGCGCATCTGCGCGCGGCCCGAGACGCCGGTGCCACGGTCGTCGGCGTTCTGGGCTCCCGCCCCGAGCGGTCTCGGGAAGCCGCGGAGCAGTGGGGCGTCCCGACCGGGTACCCGAGCTTGCCCGAGCTGCTTCAGGCACGGCCGGACGTGGTGCACCTCTGCACGCCCAACGACACCCACATCACTTACGCGCGCACCGTGGCCGGGGCGGGCTGCACATGGTCGTCGAGAAGCCGATCGCCACCAGACCTGGCCGAGTTCGTCTCCGGCGAGCGGTTCACCGCCGTGACCGCCAGCACCTCCATCGCCCATCCCACCAGACCCGTCGCCTCCGGCCCCTCCTTCAGCGGCGACGCGCACGGCGAGCGAACACCCGTCGAGACCGAGGACGCCGGGGCTGGGACTTCGTCTCGACCGGACACGGCGACATCCCCTGGGAGGACGCCTTCCGGGCGCTCGCCTCGATCGGCTACGCCGGTCCCGTCTCGATCGAGTGGGAAGACGCCGGCATGGACCGCCTGCACGGCGCCGCCGAAGCCCTGCGGTACATCCGCTCCCTGCTGTGGAAGCTCCCCGAGGCATCCTTCGACGCCGCCTTCAGCAACCAGTAGCCAACCGTGAACTGGAGGACGTCTTTCTGGACGACCTGGCCTGGGCGTGGGGGGTCCGCCCCGCGAAGGCGTCGTAGCGCGAGCGGGGCACGTAGATCCGCTTCACCGCGAAGCAGATCTGACCGGCGGAGCGAACACACCCTTGAGCATGCGGTCGAGGGTGGCGCCGATGTCGGCGTCGTCCAGGACGACGGCCGGGTCGCTGCCGCCGAGTTCGAGGGTGAGGTTCTTGATCGTGCCGGAGGCGGCCGTCATGACGTGGCGGTCATGGTCGGCACGACGGGCGTGTTCCGTCGCACTCGGCGAGGGTGCCGTCCAGCAGGACGAAGTCCGGGTCGGCTTCGCGCAGGGCCTTGGGCAGGCCCGGTGCGCGCTCGGCGAGCAGGTCGGTGACCGCTGTGGTGTAGGCGTGAGCAGTGGACTCGCTGATGCCGGATCGAAGAAGCTCAGTGAGCGGGGCGGGGCAGTACGGCAAGGGCTGTCCGGGCGATATCGGTCAGCGTCTCCTCGCTCGCTCCGGCCTTGCCCAGCGCTTCGATGCCGCGCAGTACGGCGAGCACCAGCGCAGCCAGCTCTCCGGGATCCGCGTCCGCGGCAATATCGCCATTGCGCTGACAGGCCGCGATCTCGCCCTCCAGCAGCGCCTGCAGCGCCTCGATGGCCGCGCGCGCCCGCTTGGCCACCGTCTCGTCGTGTTCGGCCAGCTCGGCGGCGCCCTTGGCCAACAGACATCCGCGGTGGGCGGTGTCTGCGGCAGTCGCCGCCGCCATCGCGTACACGTGGGCGGACAGCCGCGCGTAGGCGTCCGCGTCGTTGCCGCGCAGTTGCCGGCTCACGGCATCGACGACGGAGCCGCAGTACTCGTCGAACACGCGGTGGAACAGTTCCCGCTTTCCGCCGAACGCGCCGTACAGGCTGCCTTTGCCGAGCCCCGTTGCCTCGGCGATGTCTTCCATGCGCGTGGCGGCGTACCCACCCGACCAGAACCGCTCCCGGGCAGTGTCCAGTACCTGCTGCTCATCGAACTTCCTGGGTCGTGCCATGGGGACAGCCTACCCATTCTTGACTGGTTCGTCCATAACGGTTAGCGTTATGGACGAACCAGTCAAGAATTAGAGGAGTGGGCGTGTCATGACGGAAGTACTCGCAGGCAAGGTGGCAGTGATCACCGGAGCCAACAGCGGCATTGGGCTTGCCACCGCCAGGCGGTTCGCCGCGGAGGGGGCACGGGTGTTCCTGGCCGGTCGCCGTCAGGAACCGCTCGACGCGGCCGTCGCTGAGATCGGTCCGGCGGCCACCGGTGTGAGGACCGATGTTTCGGTGCAGACGGACCTCGATGACCTTTACTCGGTCGTGCGCGAGGAGGCGGGCCGCATCGACGTGCTTGTCGCCAACGCCGGCGGCGCTGTCCCTCAGCGTCTCGGTGAGATCACAGAGGAAGCCATCGACGCCACCTTCGGTACGAACGTGAAGGGCACGATCTTCACCGTACAGAAGGCGCTGCCCCTGCTGTCGGACGGCGCCTCGATCATAGTGACGGGATCGACCACCAACCTCCGCCCCGGACCGAGCCTGGAAATCTACGGCGCGTCGAAGGCAGCGGTGCGCAACCTGGTGCGCAGCTGGGCGCTCAGCGCGCAGGAACGGAAGTTCCGGGTGAACGTGCTGAGCCCCGGCCCGACCGAGACCCCGGGCCTGGTCGGCGTCGTAGGCCCGGACCTCCACCAGTTCGCCTCGGAGGTGCCGCTCGGCAGGATCGGCCACCCGGACGAGATCGCCGCCGTGGCGACGTTCCTGGCCTCGGACGCCTCCAGCTTCGTCAACGGCGTCGAATGGTTCGCCGACGGAGGCCAGGCGCAGGTCTGACCGCGCCCCTCATACGGTGGGCATACCGGGGCCCTGGTTCACCGGACGGCCTTGCCCAGGGGGCCCGACCGCCTACGTCCCGTGTTGACCAGGTGGGAGGGTTGGCGGCAGCACCTTGCGCCCGCCAACCCGCCCGTACGCGGGGGCGTTACGGCCCGAACGGCTCGCTGTGGGTCTGAGAACAAGCCGCCGTCCACACCGTTTGGCGGTACCGATTCCACAGCGCACCAACTGGTCCTAAAATATGTTGACTTGGGTCGACGGGGGAGGTTGAGGAGCTTGGAGTCGACACTGGCGCTAGTTGTTATCGCCTTGCTCTGCTGGTTGATCTACACACTGTTCGTGTGGATCCGTGGAGTGGTGCACCGGCGGCGGCTGCCGGAGCCGTCGGTCGCCCTGGACCAGTTGGAGACCTATCAGGGGCAGGCATTCCGCGAGATGTGCCGACGGGCGGCGAACCCGGGCCGGCGCGTGATGATGACCGACTACTTCGCCGAGCGAGGATGGAATCGGGCGGACGTCATGCGCATCCTGGCCGAGCTGCTCAAGCACAAACTGATCGATGTGGAGGGTTGGCGGTTCGGCAGCTACAGCGTGACGCACAAGGGCTGGACCGAGTACGAGGGCAAGTTCATCTGGGCAGGAGGCGAAGGGGTGCACATCTCCACTGGACCGGGCGGCTTCGTCGTGGCGAACGTCAACAGCCATCATTCGGTGACCCACGGCGGCTACGGCAACCGGGCGAACGCGCCTGACATTCCCCACCAGCAACTGATCGACGCCCTGCGCACGGACGCGGACACCGCGACGTCCGATGAGGCGGTAAGGGCGCGGGAGTACGCCGACGACCTGGCCGCGGCCGTCGACGCGCAGGATGCCGACGGGACGGCTCGCATCCTCGGAAGGATCAACGCCCTCCTGTCCACCGCTACGGCTGCCTTCACCCTGGCCCGCGGACTGCTGCCATCCGGCTCGTAGCGACAGGCCGGCCGTCCGGCCACATGTCTTCGATCTCGGGCCCCATGAAGCTGTGGCTCAGCACACCGAGCGCACCGGCCCGTGCATGGTGGCCGACGAAGACCGCGGCGTCATGCTCGGGAGCGAGTCCTTCGAGCATGCCCATCTGTTTCGGCTTGCCGCGGGCGCGCCGCCGGGTGCAGCGACTCGGGCAGGAAGCGGCGCCACTGGCGATCAGACCGATATCCTGAACGAGCAGGCCGAGCAGGTGGTTCAGGCACCGTCGAGTGCGGTGCCCGACCCGCTCGGCCGGCTCAACCACCGTCCGCCGCTGCTGGCGAGGCCATCGGCAGCAAAGCGGGGGGCGCCGCGTGGCTGCTCTCCGGCAGCGCTCAGACGCCTCCCTGGGCGCCGCACGGCTCTTCCGCAGCGGCTCTCGGCGGCCTTCTCGCCCCGCACGCTCGGCCTTCCGTACCTGTCCACGGCTCAGAACTACGGCAAGCCGCCGAGCAGCCACTGAGCGCGCCCAACGGTGATCACCACCGGCCGCCGGGCGACCCGGTTACCGCGAGACCCGCGACCACGTGGTGCTGCTCAGCCGCGACCCGAACATCCTGCTCGTGGAAGTGCGCGGCCCACCCGCGCGCTGCGCTCTCCGCAGGACGCGGAGCGGCTGCGGGCCCTCGTGAGCCGCCATCTGCCCCGCGTCTGAACCTCCGCAGGCTCAGCCCCACAAGGAGCCGACCGTCGTATTGCCCCCCACACACACGGCGACCTGCTCGTTGAACGTGGAAGACCGATCCAGGTGACGTCCATCGCGTCGGCTGAGCCAACGCCCACGCCCCGTGATCGGCCGGAAAGAGCGCCGACCTGCCCGTCGGTCTTTGGACGATTCCAGGAGCCGATGCGATCCTGGGGCCGTCCCCGACATTGCCGCCGAAGGGCGCGGAGAGCTGAGGTGGCACGGTGACCAACCACGATGAGGCGGCGGCCGTCCGACCGCTGACACTGGCGTGGGTGTGCCGGCACCTGGAGGTCGGCGAGCGGATCGTCAGGACCGAGGCGCTGCACGGCGGCATCACTGCCGAAGTGCGGAGGCTGACCATCGGCACGCGGGACGGAGGCAGCCGTGACCTGGTACTGCGGAGCTTCGTCGACCCGTTCTACCTGGGGCACGCCGAGGACTGGCTGAACCGGGAGGCCGGCGCCCTGACCTGGCTCGCCGGGAGCGGCGTGCCGGCTCCCGCACTCGTCGCGGTTGATCCGACCGCCGCTCATTGCGAGTATCCATCGCTCCTCATGACACATCTGGCGGGCCGGACGGTTCTCGACGATGAGGGATTGGAGACGCGCGTTCCCCTGCTGGCCCGACAACTCGTGGCGATCCACGCGGTGCGACCCGCCGAGCGGCCCCGGGAGTATGTGGCGTTGACGACCGCCGACACCGTCGTGGTTCCCAAGGGTGCCGACGCGGCGGCGTGGGCCACGGCGATCGACGTGATCCGCAAGCCCGCGCCGCCCTATGAAGGGCGATTCCTGCACCGGGACTTCCAACCCGGCAACGTGCTGTTCGACGTGCCGTCCTCAAGGTCCGCAGGTGTCCGGATCACCGGCGTCGTCGACTGGGCAGCGACCTCCTGGGGCCCGGCGGATCTCGATGTGGCGCACTGCTCCACCAATCTCGCGCTGCTGCACGGCCCGGCGTGGGGTCTGCGGTTCGCCGAGGCGTATCAGGAGGCCGGCGGGGTGCTGGCCACGGCCGCGAGCGAGCGGCTGTACTGGCAGGTGCGGGACGGGCTGGCGTGTTCGGAAGAAGTGCGGTGGGTGGCGCGATCATGGCGGGAGGCAGGGAGGGCAGAGCTGACGACGCGAGCCGTGGAGGAGCGGCTGGATTCCTATGTCACCGCCGTGATGAACGCGCTGGGCTGAGCCAAGGCGGTCCGCATGACGTGTGCGTGCCCTGCCGCGTCGCGTACAAGCGGCACCCTGGGCCCGGCGGGCACCGATGTCCCCGATGCTCCGAGCCAATGATCTGTGCTGGCCACGACTTCGCCGCACCACGGCGCCGAAACACCAAGGCGTGGACCCTCGTGGCAGCGTGCTGGACGCCGGAGACGAGCCGAGGGTTAGCGGAGGGATCACGTCCACGCCTGCTGCGCGTTCCGTCCCACCACCCGGCACAACAGATGGACACACCGCTGTGCGCACTATCTGTCGCAACGGTGCCCAGGTCAGCGGTCCAGTGCGGGCAGGTGGGCCAGGCCGGTGTCGAGCATGATGCGGTCGACGGTCTCCTGCAGGGCGCTGTCGGCGCCGATGACGGTCTCGATGCCGCCGGGCAGCAGATCGCGCGGCCGGTACCAGTCACGCAGTTGCGCCTCGTTGACGTCATCGGCGATCGGCTTGGTGGCGTGCCGGGCGACGGTTTCGTCGAACGGCACGTCCAGGTAGTAGCCGTGGGTCGGGCCGCGATGGTCGTCGCGCAGCTGGGCGAGCATGCCGCCGTAGCGGTCGGCGTAGAGGATGCCTTCGACGACGACGTGATAGCCGGCGTCCAGGGCGTAGCGGGCCGTCAGGTCGATCAGGCCGATGTTCGCCGCGCCGGGCCGGTCCCGCTCGCGGAGCACGATGCGGCGGAGGTTGTCCTGGCCGACCAGGGCCAGGCCGCGGCCGAACCTCTCGCGGAGACCGGCCGCGACAGACGACTTCCCCGAGGCGCTGTTGCCGCGCAGGACGACCAGCCGGGTCTCTTCACTGCCCACCATCACGGCGGTCACGCTACCGACGGCCGGTGACAGCGCCCGGGGCTTTCTGGGACACCGCGGACATCGACGTCCGGACGGAGCCGAGCACACCCCCGGCGATCCTGGAGGACAGCCACACCTCGCGCGGCCAATTCGACACCGACGAGCGCCTCGGTGACGCCGTGACGATCGTCTCCCACGCCCTGGCCGGCCGGCTCGGCATCGGCGCCTCGGTGACGACCCCGCCATCGACCGACTCGATGAGACGGCCCCGCACCCTGGCCCTCGCCCGACTCGCGGCAGCACACCCCGCAACTGCGCGAGGCCGGGCGGGTCGCCTTCATCGATGTCGACTCCAGCCACAAGCCCCCTGTTCGGCCCCGCCAACAACAGGGGCGCTCAGGTCGGCCGGTTCACGGGCATCCGCACCCTGTACCCGCTGCTTGCCACGAGCAGCGCCCCGACCGCCCGTCCTGTGATCGCCGCGGTCCGGCTGCCGCAGGGCAAGTCCGCCGACCCCCGCGGCGCCGAACGGACGCCGCCCGCTACCCGAGTGCGGTCATCGATCCCGACACCGGCTGGTGCTGTGACCGCGTAGGTTTCGCCGGGTTTGGCAGTCGTGGCGATGGGATGTGCGGTGACGTCCAAGGCGGCGGGATCGCGACATCGATCGGCGGATTTTGTGTCTCGGACGCCGTTGTACCCACTCTAGGTTCGGTTCATGGCAGAGATCAGCTACCGGGCGGCCGACGACTGCGCCCTGCACGCCACCGTCATCGGCGAAGGCCGAGCCCTTGTCCTCATGCACGCCGGCGGCCCCGACCACAAGAGCATGCTTCCCCTGGCCGAACGGCTCGCGGGCCGCCGCATGGTCATACTGCCCGACCTGCGAGGCTACGGCCGTTCGGTCTGCAGGGACCCGGCCCGCCACACCTGGGCCCAGTACACCAAGGATGTGATCTGGCTCCTGGACCACATTGGTCTCCCCCATGCCGTACTCGCCGGAGCGGGCCTTGGCTCCACGATCACGCTCAGGACTGCAGCCGCACACCCGGACCGGGTGGGAGCCGCCGTGTTGATCGGGGTCGAGGACATCGAGGACGACGAAGCGAAGGAGGCCGAGATCCGCTTCCTCGACGCGTTCGCCGCCCGTGTCGCGGCCGATGGCATCGAGGCCGGTTGGGAGCCCATACGCGCCGATTTCCCACCCGTTGTCGGGGCCATGGTGCGCGACGCCATCCCCCGGTCGGACCCCGCCAGCATCGTGGCCGCAGCCGCCATCGGGCACGACCGCTCATTCCGAAGCATCAGCGAACTCGCCAGGATCACCACACCGACCCCCATCTTCCCCGGCACCGACCCACGTCACCCCACCGCTCTTGCCGAAGAGGCCGCCGACACCCTCCCCAACGGACAGTTGGCCATGGTCCCGATTGGCAACGATCTTCAAACGGCCGAAGACCTCGCCTGCGCCGTCGCTCCCGCGATTGTTGAATTCCTCCGGTCACCTGTCCGGGCTGGCGGCCGCTCCTCCGACTGGTCGAGACCTGGATCGGCTGAGGTGACCGTTGACGAGCACGAACCCGGCCCCCATGCGAGCTCGTCCCCCGCCGGCCTGGACGAGTTCGTACGCAGGCCTCGGCCGGCCATGCCGGTGCTGCTGCACCCCGACGCGTGGCGGCAGCGCCGGATCACCAGCCCGGCCGGCGTCGAGCCGTCGTGTTCCAGGTACGGAACAAGGGGCTGGCAGTCCTGACAGGCTGCGGGCACGCGGGCATCGTCAACCTCGTCCGGCACACCCAAAATTCGCCGATGAGTTTTGACGGCAGATGGTGATCAGCGTACTCGTGGATGTTCACGAAAAACGGCGTAACGGGGACCAGCGTTGCTCGTCGCCGCCGTTTCCAGGTTGGGAGGGGTGACGAGCGCGGAGCGTCGAACAGTGGTGGGTGCGTGCGGGCCGGGCGGTTCGCTCAGGTGAGGAGTTTCGCGAGCTGAGCCATCTCGGTGGGCGGGTCGACCACCGGTTGGATGAGGAGTTCGTCGATGCCGGCCTGTTCCAGGGCGGTGATGCGGGTGAGGAGGTCGTCTCGGGTGCCGACGAGGGCCAGGGCGTTCATCAGCGGGGGCAGGACCAGGTCCCGGTCCTGCGGCGCGATGCGTCCGAGGTAGCCGGGGTAGATCTTGGTGTACCGGTCCGGCGCGGTGGCGGTGGTGCCTCGCCGGTCGAGGAGTCGTCGTACCGCCTCGCGTTCATCGGGGCCGAGTTGCTCGGCGAAGGCAGGTGTGTCGGCGGCGAAGTCCAGCAGCGACAGGACCAGGTGACCTGTCGCGTCCCGGGCCGCGTCGCCGTGGGGGTCCTCGTTCTCGCCAAGCATGTGGAGCGAGGTGACCAGGTACGAGTCCGCCCGGGAGGCCGTGTGGGAGTCGGGGTCGCGGGGCGTGCCGTGGGCGGCTTGGCGGCGGGCGTCGTGCAGCGCGTGCCAGGCGGTGGGGTCGAGCAGGCCGATGGAGATGAGGCCTGCGCCGCGGCGGCCGGCGACGGCGGCGGCTTTGGGTCCGTGCAGCGCCGCGACGACGAACTCGATCGGATCAGTGGTGTTCACATGTGCCCCGGTGTGCAGGAACCGGATGTCGCGGCCCCGGTCACCTTCGCGGTACTGGGTCGAGCGTCCGGCGCACAGATCCTGCAGTGCCGCGATGAAGTCCTCCAGCGCGGCCGCCGTGGTCGGCGGCATGCCCAGGGTGCGCCGAGAGGTGTTTCCGGTGCCGACCCCGCAGATGATCCGGCCCGGCGCCAGGGCATTGAGGCTGGCGAACCCGCACGCCGCGGCCGGGGCCGAGCGCAGCGCCGGTGAGGTCACGCCGATGCCGAGCCTGATGCGACGGGTGGCCTTCGCGCACAGGCTCAAGGCGACGAAGGGGTCACCGTGGACCATCGGGGTGTCGTAGACCCAGAAGCTGTGCAAGCCCAACTCCTCGGCTCGCACGGCGAGATCCGCCACACCGGGCTGCGCGGCGACGACGACGCCTGCACGCATCCAGACCTCCAAGATATGAGGATCGAATCGAGCTTGCTGAGACGACAGGTTTCCCCCGGCGGTCGAAGCGGAGTTCGGCCAGACCGCGTTGAGGACCTTCCGCACCGTCCGCCACATCAAACAGCACTTGCGCTCCAAGGAGCGCGAGCACTCCAGGCAGATCACAGCCGCTGCCACACCGCTGGGCGAAACAGGGAGCGGTGTAGGTGTGCAGGGCGAGCAGGTCGTCGGCCTCGACGCGGGCGATCCAGCGGTACGGTTGGCGGCCCTTGCGGTTTTCATCAGCTCGGCGAAGGCCCTCACGTGCTCGGTTGCCCGGTCGAGAGTTCCAGGCAGCGGACGAGGACCTTCGGCCTCGGCCAGGTTCTTCCGGATACGCCGGCGATCGGCCATGTGGACGGCGTCCGGCGCCCCGAGCCTGCCGGCCTCGGCATAGGCAGGTGAACGGTCGCGGCAGATCACCTCGACGCCGGGATGGCCGGCAAGTCGGCGTCGGCCGACCCGACGTCGAGCGCCGAGTCGACTGCGGCGCTGCGGCCCGCCGACCATATCCGGCCCCGACTACGCCCCGTCCGGACCCATCTCAACGCCCGACCGCCCGGGAGCCGGGCATGGTGACGAGCCCGTTCCGCCCGCCTGTTCCATCGCCACGGTCAGCGCCCTTGCCGCGGCCCCCGTGAAGCGGACGCCCCCGCCACCGTCGTCCCCCAGCACGTCCCGCGCGGCAACGCTCCCCCCGGCATCGTCAGTCACCCCGCCCTCATGCACAGGCCAGCAACACCGTCAGGCTTCCACGCTCCAAGGGTAGAAGCCCGGGCCGGGCCGCTTCCGGGCGGCTGAGTGGTAAGAATAGGTACGTGTCGAAAGAGGTCCAGGTCAGCGCCCCGCGCAGGCGCAACCGCTGGGGGAGGGCGAGCGGCTGCGCGGGGAGGTCCTCGCCGCGGCCAGCCGGTTGCTGTCCGAGCTCGACGGCGAGGACGGGCTGACCATCCGCGGTGTCGCCCGCGCCGCCGGTATCGCGCCGGCCAGCATCTACCAGCACTTCACCGATCGTGCCGCGCTCGTAGCGGGCCTCACCGAGCACGAGTTCGTCCGGCTGCGCGTCGCGATGGAGGCGGCCGATGATCGCGTGGACTCCGGCGACGTGGTGGGCCGCGTGCGGGCGATGCTCCACGCCTCCTGCCGGTTCGCGATGGACAACCCGGGGCACTACCGGCTGATGACGGCCAACGGGCCTCCTCGGACCGCGCCCGGCGTCCGGCCGGCCGGGCCACTGGCCGACGTGATCGACTTGCTCGTCGCCGGCTTCGCGCGCTGCGCCGCGGCGGGGGTCGCGCTCCGGGTGTCCCCTGAGCGAGCGGCCGTGATCGCGTTCGTCGGTGCGCACGGTCGCGTCGCCCTCTTCCAGAACTCCGCCAAGCACAACGATGCGGACTCCGTGATGTCGTTCGTCGACGAGTTCGTTTCGCTCGTTTTCGCCTGAAACACGGCGTTCCCCCTCCCATTTCACCCGGCCGCTCTCCTCCTTGGCGGCGATCTTGACCAGGAAGGTGGACAAGCGCCCTCAAGATTCCTAACATTTGTTCAGTAAGTTAGTGAACACTCGTTTGGTAACTCCCTGTAGGAGGCAGGACTGCGATATCGGAGGTCCTGTCCGACATGCCCTGGTACCCGATGGCGCGGGGCCCTTGCCCGTTCGACCCGCCGCCAGCACCCAGACCAGCTCGCCGCAGTCCGCGGCGGTGACAACGCACTCGTGACGAATGCGGTCGAGGAGCTGCTGCGCTACCGCAGCATCGTCCACAGCGGACGGCGGCGCATCGCACTGGCGGACCTGGAGGTCGGCGGGCAGCGGATCTGCAAGGGCGACGAGCTGATCGCCGCGGACAACCTGGCGAACCGCGACCCGTCGCAGTTCCCCGAACCGGACCGGCTCGACGTGACCCACAAGCGCGCCACCACATCGCGTTCGGCCACGGCGGGCACCAGTGTCTCGGCCAGGCGCTCGCGCGGGTCGAGCTGCAGGTGGTCTACCGCACGCTCTACCGGCGGATCCCGACGCCGCAGCTCGCGGTTCCGCTGGACGAGATCAAGTTCAAGCACGACATGGTCGTCTACGGGGGTGCACGAACTCCCCGTGACGTGGTGAACCCGGAAAGGATCGACATGTTTCACCTTGATCACCTCTGCCTGGGCGTCCGCGACTTGGGCGACGGCGTCCGCCGGGTGCAGGAGGAGACAGGACTCGCCCACTACGACGGTGGCGTCTTCGCCGACGCCATCGCGAACACGATCTTCCCGCTCGGCGGGGACGTCTACCTGGAGGTCGAGGCGGTAACGGCCCCGCGGCCGTGCGGGATGCGGGGGCCGCCTGGTTCGACCGGGCCATCGCGGACGGCGACCGGTGGATGTTCTGGAGCCTGCGCGCGGACACCCTCGAGGAGCTGGCCGCGGTCGCGCAGCGGCTCGGCGGCGAAGTGGCGCGGCTTCCGGGGCGCGTCCAGCCCGACGGCACCCAGCGCATCATCACCACCGCGCCCGGCCCCGGCCGCGCGCTTGACACGTGCTGGCGCCGGGGGCTGCCGAACTGGTTCTACCGGGAGGACCCGGCCACCAACCCGGATCGTGGGGGACGGAGCGCGGTGATCGCGGGGTGGCCGTGACCCGGCTGGAGATCGGCGCTGACGCCGGGGAACTGCGGGAGCACATCGGTGCCGAGACCTTCGGGCGGCTGCCGCTGGTGGTCGTGCCCGGTCGGCCGGGGGTGCGTGCGGTCACGGTGCGCACCGCGTCGGGGCGCGAGGTGACGCTGCGCAGGGACCCGGCCGACCTGTAGGGTCGTCGGGGGTACCTCACCGAGGGCTTCTGGCGCTCCAGCAACCCCGACGGCGCCCGTCGAGCAGGAAATCAACAGCGCCTGCGAACGGCCCACCCGGGTGCCGCTGGGAGAGTTCTCGACCCGACTGCGAAGCTGCCGCTCTGTTCCAAGCCACGATGTCCTGCCGCTCGTGGACGAGGAGCGGTACAAGAAGCGCAACACTGTCGAGCGAGCGATCAACAGATCGAAGCAGTCCCGGGCCGTGGTCACTCGCTACGACAAACGTGGCTTACATCGCACACCCCGCAGACCACCGCGAGGATCCAGGCCAGGCTGATGAACGCGGTGAGCAGCAGCGGTGTAAGCGGTTTGCCGAGTGCGTCGGACAGCCCGGTGACCGAGAACAGCGGCCGGACCACCGTCATCACCGTCGGCTCCCAGGCCGAAGGCAGCGCTACCGCAACGACTTCAGCCTCCGCCGGGTTGACCGGCGACCGCGCGGCAGTGGAAGGGACCCTCGAAACGGTGAGCGGCCTCCCTTCCATCGCCGAGGTCCGCAGTCCGTACGCCGACCCGTCCGCCGTCTCCGAGGACGGCACCATCGCCTACGCGACCGTCGTTCTGGACGCCAGGGTCGAGGAGGTCCCGGAGGAGGACGTCACCCGGATCATCGACACCGCGCGGTCGGCGGCCGGGGCGGACTGACGGTCGAACTCGGCGGTGAGGCGGTGCGCGGCGCCGAGGAGGGCGGCGGCGGGGCGGCCGGGGGCACGGGCATGCTCGCCGCCCTGGTGATCCTCGTCCTGCTCTTCGGGCCGGTCGTGGTACCCCGGGGATTGCCGGCCCGCGCCATCCGTGCCATCAACACCGGCCGTGCCATCCGCGCCGTCAACTCCGGGATCTCGGACCCGGACGACGGTGGGGGCAGGACGGTGGGGGCAGGGTCAGCGGACGGTCGGGGGCAGGCTCGCCAGCAGGCTGCGCCGGGCCGCCGCCACGTGTTCCCTGGCCACCTCCTCAACTGCCCGCTGATCGGTGCCCTGCAGCAACTCGACGATCTCCCGGTGTTCGCGGACCACGCCGTCGCGGTAGGGGAGGTAGCCGTCACGCACACGACGGAGCTGGAACAGGTGGACCTGCGACCGCACGGCCTGCCACGCGCTGGTGAGCCGCTGGTTCGCGGCGATTACATAGATCGTGTCGTGGAAGGTGATGTCGAGGTGTACGAGCGCCGTGGCATCGCCACGTCCGTCCACCTCGGCAGCCATCTCGTCGACGAGGTCCAGCAACTGCGACACCTCGCTGTCGCCGATCCTGGGCTGAGCTACGCGGGCTGCGAGCCCGTCAAGGGCCTCCCGCAAGGCGTAGACCTCCTCAACGTCGTCCGATTCGATCTCGATGACCGTGGTGGGCTGGTGCCAGCCGGTGCGGATCAGCCCCTCCCGGGCCAGCACTGCCAGCCCATCGCGGACCGAGCCGCGGCTGACGCCCAGTTGCTCGGCAAGCTCGATCTCCCGCAGCGGCGCGCCCGGCGGGAAGCGGCCGTCGAAGATCGCTTCACGGACCAGGTCGGCCGCATCGTCGCCGAGGCCACGTCTCTTCACTCGTTCTACGGTTGGCGCCATGTCCGAATGTTGACATTCTGACGCTGTGCACCGCAAGCTGCGACCACCCTTGAAATCCGGTAAGGAGCTGTACGTGCTGGACACCACCCCCGCGGGGCCCTCGTCACGGGTGCCTCGCGTGGCATCGGACGTGCAACCGCAGTCGCCCTGGCGACGGCAGGACACCGCGTCGCAATCCACTACGGGCACCACCGCGAGGACGCCGAGCAGACCCTTGCCCTGCTACCCGGCGAGGGCCACGTGGTCGTGGGCGGAAACCTCGCCGATCCGTCAGCGGCGCGTGGCGTGGTCGACGAGGCGGTGCGGGAGCTGCTGACTCTGGACGTCCTGGTGAACAACGCGGCGGTGGCCCCGCAGACGGCGAACCGGCATCGGATCGGCGAAGTCGGCTGGGACGCGTGGGTCGAGACGTGGAACTCGATGATCCGCACCAATCTCCTGGGAGCGGTCAACGTCACGTGGGCTTTCGCCGACCACCTGATCGGCCGCGGCGCGCCCGGCAGCATCGTCAATGTGGGTTCCCGCGGTGCCTACCGCGGCGAGCCCGACCATCCCGCGTACGGGGCCAGCAAGGCTGCCCTCCATGCGTTCGGCCAGTCGATCGCCGTCGCCCTGGCGCCTCACCAGATCGCCGTCACCTCGGTGGCACCGGGTTTCGTCGCCACCGAACGTCAGATGGAGAAACTTACGGGTTCCGAGGGAGATGCGGTGCGGGCGCAGAGCCCGTTCGGCCGGGTGGGGTCCGCGGAGGAAATCGCCGCAGCCGTCGTCTACCTGGCCTCGCCGGGCGCGGCCTGGTCCTCCGGCGCCGTCCTGGACCTCAACGGAGCGTCGTACCTGCGATGACCGCGTGCGGCGACGCGCCCAGCGATACGAGCACCTGTCGCCACGCCACCTCGCTGTCCGGCTCGCTGCCCGGGCCGATGGGTGTGGAGTTGGGCCGGACGACGCGCGCCGGGGAGACCGTCTCCCCGGGGGTGCGCGCCGCGGTCACGGCGCCGCACCGCGCCCCGCTGGTGATCAGGTCTGTTGTGCACGGGCCGTGCTTGCGGAGGGACCGATATGGTCAGGCCAAGCTCGGCGGCGAGCTGGAGCCGGGCGGGCTTGAAGTCCGCGCGGCGGACGGATGGTTCACACACAGCGCGCCGCGCAGGCTGCGCACGAAGCCGCCGAGCCGTGCCGGGCCTCCGCGGCGACGGAGTCGCGCTGCTGGGCGGGCAGATCGCCCAATTGGACGGCACACGGGGTGGGACGGCGGTAGTACAGCGCCGCCCCTCCCTCAGCTCCACCGCCCGGCCGGCCGTCCGCAGCCACCCTTCCCGAGCCGGGCGGTCTTCACTTGCCCGCCGCGCCTCCCGGGTGCCGCGTAACAGGCGCCGTAACAGGCCCCTCCCACAGGGGCCTGCCAGGCTCTCTGGCTGCCTGGTGCCACAGCAGAGGGCAAGCAGGCTGGGTGCGTTGTCAGACGGCGCCGGTGTGATGACCCGCCGCAGCGCGTCGGACAGCTCGCCGGGGTCAACGAGTCGGAGGCGAGTGTGGTGCGGATTGCTGGGCCACGTGGCGGAGAGGGAACCCCGCCGGCCTGCCGGCACGAGCAGCCACGAGCCGACTCACCGGAGTTCCCGCCGCTCGCAGATCGCACATTCCGACAACGCGAGGGAAATTTCCGGCGTCGTAAAGCTGAACGCGGAATGGGAATTCGAAAGATCGGCGAAGAGGGCATGGGAGTGGCACAACCCCGCGCGGATCTTCCACGTCGAAACGGGTGATCGGAAATCAGATCCACTCCCCACGGAGGTTTTTCGTGTCCACCCTTGGCCCGCGCTCCCGCCGCGTCCGCCCGGTCGGCGTCGCCGCCTTACTGGCCGCCGCGGCCAGCACCGGGCTCTTCGCCTGGAACGCCCAGGCCGCCACGTCGTCCGCGTCGTCGTCGCCGGTGTCGTCCGCCGCGTCGCCGGCCACCGTGACCGTCACCGACGGAGTGATGGCCTACACGGCGGCCGACGGCCAGACCAACAAGCTCACCGTCAAGCGGGTCAGCGAGACCGACACCACGCTGACCTTCGGCGTCGACGACGTTGTCGAGATCACCGCCGGCACCGACTGCACCCACCCCACCGCCACCGACCTGACGTATGTGACCTGCACCGTGCCCGTCCCCGACCCGGACCACGGCGGCGACCAGGGCAACGTCGAACTCGGCGACGGCAACGACAGCGTCAAGATCTCCGGCGGCGATGTGAACGTCCACGGCGGGGCCGGGGACGACACCATCATCGGCGCTTCCGTCGCGGTGGGCGGCGACGGCGACGACACCATCAGCCACGCCACGAACGCGAACGGCAACGCGGGCAACGACACCATCACCGACTCGTTCGCGGTATGGGCCGGGGACGGCGACGACACCGTCATCGGCGACGACGTGGCCAACGAGATCTACGGCGGCCCCGGCGACGACTACCTCGACGGCGCCGGCAACGACGACTCGATCTACGGCGAAGAGGGCGACGACACCATCAAGGGCGGACCGGGCAACGACTACCTCTTCGGCGGCCCCGGCCAGGACGACATCGACGGCGGCCCCGGCGACAACGTCATCGACCAGGACGGATCCGTCCCCGGTTCATGAACAGCACCGGCTTGGCATCCCGCCACATCAGCATCCGCATCGACCGTCCGGTCGAGGAGGTCTATGCCTACGCCTCGGACCCGGCCCACCTGCCCGCGTGGGCCCAGGGCCTGGGCGGCGCCATCGAGAAGATCGGCGATCAGTGGGTCGCGGCGTCTTCCCCCATGGGGCGTGTCGTGGTCTCCTTCGCGCCCCTGAACGATTTCGGCGTGCTCGACCACCACGTCACGCTGCCGTCCGGGATGACCGTCTACAACCCGGTCCGGGTGATCTCCAACGAGGCGGGGAGCGAAGTGGTCTTCACCCTTCGTCGGCAGGCGCAGATGAGCGACGCGGATTTCGAGCGCGACGCCGGTATGGTCGCCGACGACCTGGCCCGCCTCCGGACGTTGATGGAGTCGAAGAGCTGAGGGTTTCCGCCCGAGTCGCCCTCCACCGGAGGCTCTCCGCGCAGGCGGAGGTGAGCCGCACACGTACGACCAGACCCGGACCCTCACCGCGTCCTCTCCGCGCCGGCGGAGGCGGCCGCCGGCGCGCTCGGCGGCTGCGGCGCGAGTTCGCCCGCCGGGCCGGCGATCCGAAGCCCAGGAGGCCGTCGAGGCGGTCCCGTTCCTCGGCTGAGAGCGTGGCGGGATTCCTTTCCCGCTGCCGCCACGGAAGCTCTCGCCCGCTGGTTGATCACGGCGGCGATCCACTGCGGCCGCGGCGTCGGTTCCGGCCCGGCAGAGAGCCGGTCAGCGTCGGCTTCGGGTCGGGTTCCTCGCTGTCAGCAGTGGATCGCCGAGCACGAAGAGCAGTTCTGGCGGCGCTGAGCGGTCTCAGCGGAACGCGGCGACGTTGCGGGCGGCCCAGTCGGCGAAGGGGCGCGGGGCGCGGCCGAGGACCCGCTGGACGTCCGGGCTGACGCGCAGCTCGGCCGGGCTCGGGGAACCGAGGATGTCCAGAGTGTCGTCGGCGAGCTCCGCCGGCATGTTCTGGGTCATGGCGGACTTGGCCTCGTCGCGGGTGAGTTCGTGGAACCTCACCGGCGAGCCCAGCGCGGCGGCGATGGCCTCCGTCTGCTGGCGCGGAGTGATCACCTCTGGGCCGGTCAGCTCGTACACGCCGCCGGTGTGCCGGTCTTCCAGCAGGCAGGCCGCCGCGACCGCGGCGATGTCCGCCGGGTCGATGATCGGCACCCCGACGTCGCCGAAGGGCGCGGCGACGACCCGTCGCGCGCGGACGGACTCGGCCCACCACAGGGCGTTGGAGGCGAAGCCGCCCGGCCGCAGGATGGCCCACTCCAGGCCGGACTCCCGCAACATGTCCTCCAGCGCGCGCATGGCGATCCGCGTGGTGCCGAAGGGCCTGGTCACCACGCCCAGCGTGGAGAGCAGGACGACCCGGCGGACCCCGCTGGCCGCAGCTTCGCCGATGATGTCGGCAGGGCTGGCTCCAGTAGCGTGCAGGTCGCCGGACAGCAGCAGGAACAGCGCCTTCGCCCCGGTCAGCGCGGACTTGAGGCTGGCCGGCCTGGCCAGGTCGGCCACCACGTGGCGCCCGCCGTTCGGCACCGCCGCAGTGTGCCGTGACACCGCTGTCACCTGCTGGCCCGCCTCGACCAGCGCCTGTGTCAGCGGCCGGCCGATATTCCCGGTAGCCCCGGTCACCACGATCACGATCAGCTCCTTGTCGGATGTCCTCTGTGGCCTTCACGCTAGGAGGACGGCTAACTTTTGATAAGGACATACCTTGAGGTAAGTTCATGACATGGTGGGAGGCGTGCAGCGCAGACGGGCCGAGGCGGGAGAGCGGTATGACGTGTTTCACACCGACTGCCCCGCGCGCGATGTGGTTGACCATGTGACCAGCAGGTGGGGCGTCTGGGTGCTGATCTCCTTGCGGAGCAATGACCTCCGGTTCTATGAGCTACGTGAGAGCATCCGGGGCATCAGCGAGAAGATGCTCGCCCAGACCCTGCGCGCGCTGGTCCAGGACGGCCTGGTCTGGCGGGAGGTCGAACCGACGACGCCGCCCCAAGTCACCTACGGGCTGACCGAGTTCGGCCGGGACATCGGCGAGCCGCTGACGGAGCTGTTCGACCGGATCACACAGCGGCTGTCGCCGCGCAGCGCGGGATAGCCCGGAAGTGGTTGGTGCACATCCGCGACGCGATGGACGACCGCTGAGCCAGATCTTCGCCCAGAGCCCATAGCGCCCTCTGGCCGCCCTGAACGCGCTGCATGACCTCCCGATGGAAGTTCACCACGGCAGTGACCCGTGCCCGGCGCAACGGCACGGTAGCCGGACAGGCCGACCACCGAAGTCCTCGTCGACCGCGACGCGGTCACCTGTTGCGCCGCCGCCAGCAGCGAGCCATGGCCGGGGATCTCCGCCCCGGGAATCGCGCAGCGCCACCCGCTCAGTCGGTTTCGGATGTCTCCTGAGGGCGGGTGAAGTAGATCTTGTGCCAGTACTCGGCCGAGCGGACCAGGTCGTCTATGACATGGAGGAGGAACTGGCTCGAGCTCTCCAGCCGAGCGCCGGCGGGGTGGTGGCGCCGAGTTTCTGGGCTCCGGTCGTGCAAGCCTCGGCGATCTGGGTTTGGTTGTGCGCGCCGGCCATGATGGATTGGAAGACCACGTCGTCTTCGATGACGTAGCGTTCGGCGCGACTGTGGGGGTCGCGTTCGCGTTTGATGAGTGCCTGGTTTTCCAGGTAGCCGATGGCCTTGGAGATGGATGCGGGGCTAACGTGCAGGCGTCGCACGAGTTCGGCTGAGGTGAGGCTGCCGCTGTCGGTGGTGAAGAGCGCGGCGAGCACCTTGGCCATCATCTGCGGGAGTCCCGCCTGAATCATCAGTTCTACGCTCTGCGCGCCCACCTCGTCCACGAGCCGTGGGTCGCGCCCACCGAGGTCGGCCCTTCCCGGTGAGGCTGTCAGCGCGGCGGTCCTGCGCTGACGTGTGTGTCGTGTGCTGACTTGGTGGGCCGCCTCGGCGTGGTAGCCGCGCGGCCCGCCGTTGCGCATCACCTCGCGGGTGACGGTCGAGGTTGGCCGCCCGATGCGGCGGCCGATGGCGGCGTAGGTCAGTCCCTCGCGCAGCCCCGCGGCGATCTGCCGCCGGTCCTGGAGGGTGAGTCTGTCACCAGGCATCGGGCGTCCTCCGCTGTTGTCGTCAGCCAGCTTAATGCAACGCACCTCCGTTGCATTATCCGGCAAGCACCATGCAACGAATTATCTCGCTGACCTGCGATTATATCATTTCCTCGCATGATTACGATTGACGAATTTGTGCATGCAACGTAATTTTCACTGAATCATGAAGGTCCGGAGCTCATCGACGGAAGCGAAACCCATGACTACCGACCTCGGTCACCCCGCCCTCGCGGCGACTGCGGTACGCAAGGCGTACGGCGACCACGTGGTGCTGGGCGGCATCGACCTCGACATCCCCACAGGGTCGGTCTTCGCCCTACTCGGCCCGAACGGCGCGGGCAAGACCACCCTGGTGCAGATCCTGTCCACGCTCATCCGCGCCGACGCCGGGGAAATGCGGGTCGCCGGCCACGACGTGGTCCGGGATCCGGACGCGGTCCGTGCTGCGATCGGCGTCACCGGCCAGTTCTCCGCGGTTGACGGCTTTCTCACCGGCGAGGAGAACCTGCTGCTGATGGCCGACCTGCACCACCTGCCCCGCCGGGAACGGCGGCAGTGCGCCACCGACCTGCTGGCGCGGTTCGACCTGGTGGACGCGGCCCGCAAGCCCGCGGTGACGTACTCCGGCGGGATGCGCCGCCGCCTGGACCTGGCGATGACGCTGGTCGGCCGACCCCGGGTGATCTTCCTCGACGAGCCGACCACCGGACTGGACCCGCGCAGCAGGCGGACCATGTGGGAGATCATCCGCGGGCTGGTGGTCAACGAAGGCGTCACGATCTTCCTTACCACCCAGTACCTCGACGAGGCCGACCAACTCGCCGACCGGATCGCGGTGCTGCACCAGGGAAAGCTCGTCGCGCAGGGCACGGCAGAGGAGCTCAAGCGGCAGGTCGGCGGCGGCCACATCACGCTGCGGTTCACCGACGCACGCGGCCACGACTACGCGGCCCGGACCCTGGACGTGGTGTCCCGCAACGATGAGGCACTCACCCTGAAAGTCTCCAGCCAGGGGACGTGCGGTCGTTGCGCGCACTGCTGGACTGGCTCGACCGCGCCTCGCTCACCGTGGACGAACTCCAGGTCCACACCCCCGATCTCGACGACGTCTTCTTCGCGCTGACGGGCAACCCCGTCCTGGAACAGGAGCCCGCCAGATGAGCACCGCCACCCACGCCTTCACCGACTCGGCGACCATGCTGCGCCGCCAATTGCGGCACATGCTGCGCTACCCGACGCTCACCCTCACCGCCGCCGGGGTCCCGGTGGTCTTCCTGCTGCTGTTCGTCTACGTCCTCGGCGGCATCCTCGGCAGCGGCCTCGGCGGGCCCTCGGGCGGCCGGGACGCCTACGTGAACTACGTCGTCCCCGGCGTCATCCTGATGACCGCGGCCACCGCGGCCCAGGGCACCGCGATCTCGGTGGCCATCGACATGACCGAGGGCATCGTCGCCCGGTTCCGCACCATGGCCATCGCCCGGGTCTCAGTGCTCACCGGTCACGTGCTGGGCAGCCTGGCCCAGACCCTGCTGAGCATGGCCATCGTCACCGGCGTCGCACTGCTGGTGGGCTTCGATCCCACCGCCGGCTTCGGTGAATGGCTCGGCGTGATCGCCGTGCTCGTGCTGATCATCTTCGCGCTCACCTGGCTGTCGGTGGCGCTGGCCATCATGGCCAAGAGCGTCGCGGCCGCGAGCAACATGCTGACGCCACTGATGATCCTGCCGATGATGGGCAGCGGATTCGTCCCCACCGACTCGATGCCCGGCGAGCTCAAATGGTTCGCCGACTACCAGCCGTTCACCCCGTTCATCGAGACCCTGCGCGGGCTGCTGATGGACACCCCGATCGGCAACAACGCGATTCTTGCCATCGGCTGGTGCACCCTGATCACCCTGGGCGGCTACCTGTGGGCCAGGAAGCTCTACAACCGCGAGCCCACCCAGTAAGCGGCATAGTCGCCGGTTTTGGACCATTGGCCGGGCGAGATGAGTCCCCACGGACTGCTGGGTTCTCTCGGGGGTGTGTGATGTCGTTCGCCTTCGCCTCGGCGGCCGGCTCGCGCAGCGTCTTCTCCCCGACCACTGGGAACAGGGCCCGGCGTACGACCTCGTCGCTGGTGCACCCGTGGATACCTGCCCGTCATGCGGAATCGAACTGACCGACCGCATCCTGCGACAAGCTCTCCCCGGGGAACCCGTGCGTGGTCGCCACGCCGTCCACACGACGTTCGAGCGGCGAGCTCGTACTGCTCCAGCAGTCCGACAACCGACGGCATCAGCGGCCTCCCGGCGAGCGACGACCCGACACGCCACCACTCCCACGAAACCATCACTCCCATCCGCGACCAGCGGAAAACGCGTCGATCACGTCCGGAAAGGCAACAGCATCCGAGCCCGGACCGGCCCCGTGGCCCCGTGGCCCCGCAGCCGACGGCGCTCTCATTCCGGCCGGGCCGCACCGCCGACCGTGTGCATGTGCCGCAGCCCTTGCCGGTACGAGTCGAGCAGCCCGGTCTCGGCGTACAAGAGCCCGAGGTCGCGGCAGTGTTCCCGGACCAGAGGCTGTACGAGCCTGAGGTGGGGCCTGGGCATGTTCGGGAAGAGGTGGTGTTCGATCTGGTAGTTCAGCCCGCCGAGGAGCCAGTCCGTGACCGGCCCGCCCCTAACGTTCCGCGAGGTCAGGACCTGGCGGCGCAGATGGCCCCAGCGCTCGCCCGCAGGGTCGGGCATGTCCATGCCCTTATGGTTGGGCGCGAAGGCCATTCCCAGGTGGAGCCCGAAGAGCGCCTGGTGGAGCAGTGCGAACGCGATGGCCTTCCCCACCGGCAGGCAGGTGAGCAGCAGGGCACCGTAACCGGCCGCGTGCAGCGCCAGCAGCGCGCCCTCGACCGCCCGCTCGCGCACCGGCTGCCGCCGCAGGTCCTGGACACTGCTCACCTTCAGGGCGATGCCTTCCAGCAGCAGCATCGGGAAGAACAGCCAGGCCTGGTGGCGGGTGACCCAGCGGGCGAATCCACGGCGCACAGCGGCCTGCTCCGCGGTCCACACGAGTGCTCCGGCGCCGACGTCCGGATCCTTCTCGATGTGGTTGGGGTTGGCGTGGTGCCGGTTGTGCTTGTCGTTCCACCACGCGTAGCTCATGCCCAGGAGCAGATTGCCGTGGAGGAGTCCGATGGCGCGGTTCGCCCGGCGGCCGACGGCGATCTGGGCATGCCCGGCGTCGTGGCCGACGTAGGCGGTACGGGCGGACAGGATGGCGAGCGGCGCGGCGAGCAGCAGCGTCCACCAGGTGTCTCCGGCGAGGACGAACCCCGTCACCACGGCGGCCAGGGCGAGGAGGTTCACGGTAATCATCCGCACGTACCAGCCCTTACGACGCTCCAGCAGCCCCTGTCCCCTGACCTTCCGCAACAGGGGAGCGAACTCACTCCCCTGCCGCGCGGCGGCGCCGACAGGTGCGGTGGACAGGGACAGCGCGGCGGTCTGAGACATGGAAGACTCCGGTCCTGAATCGGTCAGCAACGCTTTGACCTGCTTAAACGTACGGACCGGGGACCATGCGGCGCCATGGCGTCAACACCCCGGCCATACGGGGGCCAGCCCCAGGGCCCCGAAGGGGGCCAGCGACACCCCCGGCCCGCCGCCCGCGTCACGGCGCGCAGGGCTACGCGGGCATGATTCGCAGTGGGGTATCGAGTGTGACTCGCATTGGCCTTTCCCCCGCAGCATCCGATGCGTGAGGATTATCCGCCAGGCATCCCTCCATCATTCACTCTGTGTGCCCCCCGGATCGGCGGCAGTCCTCGCCCCGGTCCGGATACTCTCCCGATCTTTTGGAGGACACATGGCCCGAAGACGCGCCTTACTCGGCGCGGTCAGCCTGGTAGTGGCCGCCCTGCTCGGACTCGTCGCATCTCCCGCGGCGCACGCCACCGGAGCAGCAGCCGCTACACAGAACTCGTCCGCACAGATCCAGGGCGAACACCCGGAACTCAATGGTTACCGCATCAAGACGGTGAACAGCTCCGCCGTCTACCTGGTCCTCGACGGCAAGCGCCGCGGGATCCCCAATGAGGCCACGTACTTCAATCTGTTCCGCAGCTGGGACGGAATTCAGAACGTGATCGACATCGACAGGATCGACGACGGCGGCAACCTGTCGGACGGCGCCATGTTGGCCAAGTCCCCGTCCTCAGCCACCGTTTACCTTGTCAGCAACGGCATCAAGCGCGGGATCACCAGCGCGGCGGTGTTCGACAAGTACTCCTTCGACTGGGACAAGATCGTCACTGTGAGCGCGGTCGTGTTGGACGCTGTCCCCAACGGCCCCGTCATCTCTTCCTGACGCTGCTCGGGGCCGCTCACCGAACGGCAGCGGCCCCGATCCGCGCGAGAGGAGCTCGCCAACGCGGTGGCGGTGCGCATCCCGGAGCGGTTGCCGTGTTGCCGATCAGTCCGGCCTTGGTGGCCTTGGCCCGCAGCACGAGGAAGGAGCGGGGGCGGGCCGCCGCGCCACCGCCGACTTTGCGGCCGCCGGCCCCAGCAGTCGAAGAGGACAGCCGAATGTGGCTCGAGGTCCACCCGTAGCTTGCTGTGTCGATCGGGCTCGCCGCCGTCCGTACCGCGTGTGCCCGGCTGGTCCTCGTCCTCGCGGTGCTTTCGAGCCACCGCTCAGGTGACGGAGAAGCCTTGGAAGGCAGCGATCCCGCGGGTGCCCGTCCAGCCGTTGGCGGCCGTCATGAACACTCCGATGTCCTGGACGTCGGCGACACCGCCGGGGTTGGCCGTGCCGACCGTGGTCCAGGAGACGCCGTCACTGCTGCACTCGCCGGTATAGACGTTGCCGGAGCGGGTCAGCCGCAGATGCACCGGGGCGGTGAGGGAGCCGGCCAGTTCGATGGAGTCGAACTTCCCGTTGCCGTCGGAGTCCCAGGACAGCGCACAGCCGTTGGACGGGGTGACCGCCAGATTGACGTACCCGGCCGTGCCGCCGCCGTCGCCGTTCGCGGAGAGGTCGTTACGGGCCATCAGCCCGGCGCGGGCCCAGCCGCCCGTGCTGTCCTGCGAGGTGACCTGGACCGTGGCCACCGAGGCGGCACCGAAGGCGGCTGCCCGGTGGATCGTGCCGAACTCGTTGGTGTCACCCCACAGATCGGCGCCCGCGCCCTCGATGGCGAGTCCGTCCCCCGACTGGCCGAAGACGGCGTCGTTGAAGGACGTGGTCCGGTAAGGCGGTTGTACACCGGTGCCCGCCATCAGGCGGACCGCCGCCGCGGCCGAGCCCCGCGAGCCGCCGGTCCGGTAGGAGGCGCCCACCGGCATCCGGGAGACCAGCGCCCCGGCGGTCGCGGTGAGGGTGACCCGGAAGGTCGCCGAGAATGTCTCGCCCGGAGCGACGGACGCCGCGGTGGTCGTGCCGACCGGCTCGGCGGCCATCCCTCCGGCGCGTCCACCGACAGCCTCACATCCGTCGCCGTACCGAATCCATTGCGGTTGGTGAGCGACACGGTGACCGTGACCGGGCGGCCCTCGGCCACCGCTCCCCGATCGGCGGACGCGGTCAGCGCCACCTGGTGGGGATCCGCGGTCAGGGTGTCCCGCACCTGCCGGGCCAGCTTGTGGATGTCGCCCGACGGCCGCACCGGGTAGCTGTCGTGCCGGTGCGCCCAGCGGTCCTCCAGCGCGAACCAGTCGATCTGGGCCGGCTGCCGGTCGGCCGCGAGCGCTGCGGACAACTCGTCGAAGTACGTCCTCCAGCGGAGGTGGTAGAGGCCGCTGAGCAGCCCGGACCACTCCCGGTTGGCGTAGTCGTGCAGCCCCTCCTCGCTGCTGGCCCGGCCGCCCCAGGTGGTGATGATCGACCGTGCGTCGTACTCCAGCTGGTCCTTCTCCGCCTGGGTGGCGCCCCAGGAGCGGGCGTCGGCCAGCCACCGTCCGAGCAGGTGCTGGGCGCTGGTGGCCAGCACCTTGTCCATCAGCTTCATCCAGCTGAGCCAGGTCCTGGTGAGCCGGTCGAAGCGGCGGCGGTCCCCGGCCTCGTACGCGGCCTTGAGCTGGGGCAGCAGCATCCGGCTGCGGTTGGAGAGCACCTGACGGGTCACGTCGGCCAGGTCGTACCGGTAGGCCGAGCTGTCGCGCAGCTCCGGCGCGACCTGGAGCAGTTCGGTGAGCGCCGCGTCGAAGGCCGTGGTGTCGTAGCGGTCGGTCTCCGGGCCCCAGGCGGCGGCCTTATTGGCGCTCAGGCTCGGCCGGGCGCCGAACAGCCCGTCGGGCGCCTCGCTCCACGCGTCCGCGCGGCTCATGTTGTACGCGGTGTCACGGATCGCCTTCCAGGCGGCGACGGCGTGCGGGTCCTCCCCGCCGTACCGGGAGGTGGCATACGAGGCGAACCAGTCGTCGAGGCCGATGGTGCCGGGAGTCCAGGCCAGCTCGGTGATCAGGGCCATCGCCGCGGGGTTGTTGTCGGCGCCCTCCGGCATCATCGCGATCCCGGCGAGCGCGCTGCCCGACGTGTCCCGCCACTTCGGATACCACTCCACCCAGTCGGGCGCGTTGGCACCGATCGGGGTGTGACCGCCGAAGTTCCAGATGGAGCCGAAGGCGTACGGGGTGCCGTCCCAGTCGCTCTCCCGGTCGGTGACGGTGGTGTAGCGGTCGGACAGGCCGTCGACGACGAGCATCCGACTCTTGTCGACCGCGCGGAGGATCTCCCGGCTCGGATTGGTCTGCCAACCCAGGATCGCCCAGACCGCCCCGGGGTGTGCCTTCCGAAGCGCCGCCTCGACGGCCTTGGCCGCCTCGTCGACCGGCACGTCACCGGCGTTGCCGCCCTCGTGCAGCAGGTCCATCTTGTACATCGAGCTGTCGCCGTAGCGTTTCCGCTGGTGCCGGTAGAAGGTGGCGGCGACCTCGGCGAAGAGGTCCGTGCGCGGATCGAGCCAGTCGGGTCGCTTGAAGGCGCCCCAGGTGCCTTGGGCGACCAGCGACGCGCCGGGGTTCTTGGCCTGGAAGTCGTCCGGTACGGTGCCGAAGTAGCCGGGCAGCACAGGGGTCATGCCGAGTTCCCGCACCCGGCCCGCGATCTTCTTGGCCAGGGCGGCCCGCTGGTCGATGAGCTGCTTGGACACCGGACCGCCGAACCCCGACATGTTCTGCAGCAGCCACCAGGGCTGGTGGGAGGGGGCGGGGATCCAGGCCCGCAGCTCGGTGTCCGAATAGCCGAAGTCCCGGAAGGTGTCGTAGTAGACGGCGTCCGCGCCGATGTACACGAGCACCTCGTTGATGCCGTGCAGCGCGAGCACGTCGATCTCGCGCTCCCATGCCTTCCAGTCCCGGTAGGCGCCGGTGTAGCCCTCGTTGGTGTCGTTGTACGCGAACCGGTGGGCGACATGCACCGCTCCCGTGATCTCCGCGCCGGGCGCGGGCAGCAGCCGGGGCAGGTTCAGCTGCTCGCCGTTCCAGGAGATGTCGGCCTTCGCGGCCTCGGCGAGGTACCGGTTGAACCCGGTGAGCAGTACGGCGGGGCTGGTGCCCTCCACCGTGATGCTCCCGGCCCGGCCGGTGACCCGGTAGTGGTCGCCGCCGCCGGCCGCCACCGCGCGCAGCGTGACCTGCTGGTGATGACCGGGCACCAGCCGCCGCAGCGCGGCGGCGGCCGGTGCCGTGTCGAAGGGCCCGGCGCTCCCGCTCTCGGCGGCCGCCCGGGCGGCCTGCGCCTGCGCCTGCGCCTGCGCCTGCGCCTGCGCCTGCGCCTGCGCCTGCGCCAGCAGCAACGCGCCGCCCACGGCGGCCGCTCCGGTCAGCACTCGTCTGCGGCTGACGCCTTCCTTGCTGTTCATGAATGTCCTTTCAGGCGAGTGTCATCGCGAAGATGTGCAGGGCGGGGACGCCCGATTGCAGGCCGTCGCTGACCTTCGGCAGCACGACGGCGCGCACCTCCTTGCCCTGCAGCCCGACGTCGAACGCGTAGAGGCTGACCGGGGTGTCGTCCCGGCCGGTGGAGATGTGGCGGTACGGCACCACCACCGAGGCGGAGCTGTTGGCCCCGTACCAGTCCGGGACGGCGACGGAGAACGCCTGCCGCGTGCCGTCGGCGTAGACGACGGCTCCCTCGCCCTTGCCCACGCCCCAGGTGCTGGTACCGAGGAAGGCCAGCCGGGAGCCCGAGCCGGACAGCAGCACGGTCTGCCCGGAGGCGACGGCGTTGTCGTTGTTCCCCGGCTGGGTGTCCGGCCAGGTGAAGGCTGTCCCGTCGTACGTCACCACCGCCCCCGGCGTCAGCCCGACCGAGCCCAGGGCCTGCGCGGACAGGCTGGACCGCGACCCGTCGATGTCGGCGACCGTGAGGGCGTCGTCGGAGGCGATGCCCGCGTTGTCGAAGGCACCGGCGAGCGACAGGTTCGGCAGCCGCACCGACGAGCCGGCGCGGGTGCAGTCGGCACCGGTGCGGTGGACGTCGAAGACCGCGTGCGCGGTGAAGGAAACCACGCCCTCGGCGTCGTCCGCGAGCCGGGTCTGCCGGGTCCGGGTCACGGTGGCGCCGGGCGCCACGTCCCCCAAGCCGGCCGGCCGCCCGCCGCCACCGTCCACGGACAGGTAGAGCACGGCGTTGCGCAGCGGGACGCGGGCGGTGTTGGTCAGGGTGGCGGTCAGGGTGACCGGCTCACCGGGCCGCGGCGCGGGCGGGGTCACCGTGAGGGAGACGGGTGGGGTGAGGAAGTCCTCGTCGGGCCGGTACACGTGGCCGCTCATGGCGCCTCCACCGAGAAGTGGTCGAAGACCGCCCGGACGGTGGTGCCCGGGTAGTTGGCATTGACGGCGCTGGCGACGAGTCCCGCGTCCCCGGCGCCACTCGCCGACGCAACGGTCGCGGTGCCGATCCGCTCCCACGCCAGCCCGTTGCCGGTGGCGTACGCGGTGCAGGTGGTGCCCGAGCGCACCAGGCGCAGCCAGGCGGGGTGGTAGGAGCCGCCGCCCCCGGCCCAGGTGTCCAGGTGTCCGTCCCCGTCGCTGTCCGTCATGAATTCGAGGCCGTACCGGGCGGACATGGTCAGCACCGCGTAGCCGCCCTTGCCGGGTGCGGTCAGGTCGTTGGCGACGGCCAGGCCCGACTTGGCGCTGGGGTTGTCGCTGCCGGTGAGGCCGACCGTCCTGACCTGCACCACGCAGGACTCGGCGGCTGCACCGGGGAGGTAGACGACTCCCTTCTCGTCGGTGCCGCCGGACAGGTCCCGGCCACCGGCCCAGATCACCAACTGGCCGGGGGCGTACTGGCCGAACTCGGCGTCGTCGGCGGTGGCGAAGGCGGTGTACGGCTCCCGCACCCCGTTGGGCTCGTAGGGGACGCTGACGGTCCTGGCGGCGCGGGCGCAGTCGGAGCTGTGGCCGTCGACGTCGAAGACGAGGTGCGCGGTGAACGACACGTCGCCCGCCACATCGGCGGGCATCGCGGTCTGCCAGCTGCGGCTGACCTTCGCGCCGCGCCGCAGGTCGCCGAGGGGGATGGTCTTGGTGGCCGTCGTCGCACCCGGGTCGATCAGGTAGAGGACGGCGTCGCGGAGCGGGAAGGGACAGTCGTTGGTGAGCCGCGCGGTGGCCGTCACCGTGTCGCCGCCGGCCGGGTCCGCGGGCACTGTGGTCACGGTGAGCGTGGGTCCGAGGGAGTCGAGGCCGGTCATCAGGCGCGCCCCCGATCCCATTCGACCGTGAAGGTGTTGGCGATCGCGCTGGGCAGGCGGGCGGGGACGTCGATGAGGATCCTGCCGTCCTTACGGGTCCACTTCAGGGTTCCCTTGTGGCCGAGCAGACCGATCCGCGAGGTGGCGCTGATCGGGATGTCGGCGGGCACCGACAGGGCGCCGCTGGGTGCGCCCAGCACGATGATGTTGAACTTGCCGGGGGTAACCGTGTAGCGGATGCCGAGGGCGCTGCCCTCCTCCTCGGCCCGTACCCACGGCGTCGAGCCGTAGATCGCCGGGCCGTTGACGCTCAGCCAGGCGCCGATGTCACGCAGCCGCTCCCGCATGACGGCGGGGACGGTCCCGTCGGGCTTGGGGCCGATGTTCAGCAGCAGGTTGCCGTTCTTGCTGGTCACATCGGCGAGCAGATGGATCAGGAACTCGGAGGTCTTGTAGTCCTCGTCCAGCTCGTGCTTGTTGTAGCCCCAGGAGTAGCCCATGGTGATGCAGCACTCCCACTTCTGCGGGTCCATGGTGGGGTTGGTGCGCTGCTCGTAGGTGGCGAAGTCGAAGTGGGTGTCGAAACGGTCATTGATCACGACCCCCTTGGGCCGCGTCCGGTTCTTGGCCTTGTTGTAGTAGTGGGCCATGGGCTCTTCGCTGCGCCACGGCGGCTCCCCGTGGGCCGGAACCACTGCCCGTCTGCCCACAGCAGTTCCGGGTCGTACCGGTCGATGATCTCGTACAGCTGCTTCAGCTCGTAGTCGCCGACGTAGTCCCCGACCGGCTTGTAGCCGACCATCGGGATCTCCTCGTCGGTGTAGAAGTTCTTCATCGGGCGGCCGATGGCCGGGTTGAAGAACTCGCCGAGTGAGTAGTACAGGCCCGGCCGTACGGTGCCGCGCTTGCGGGCGGCGGTCATCAGCTCACCGACCAGGTCGCGCTTGGGGCCGTACTTCACCGAGTGCCGGTCGGTGACCTCGCTGGGGTAGAGGGCGAAGCCGTCGTGGTGCTTGCTGGTCAGCGCGAAGTACTGGGCGCCCGCCTGCTCGAAGAGCTTCACCCAGGAATCCGGGTCGAAGTTCTCGGCCTTGAACTGCGGGATGAAGTCGTCGTAGACGAAGTCCTGGCCGTAGGTGTCGCGGTGGTACTTCCACTCGGCGGTGTCCTTGAAGCTCTGGTACCACAGGTACCACTCGCCCGCGTTGTGCCGTCCGGTGCCTCCGGGCACCGAGTAGACGCCCCAGTGGATGAAGATGCCGAACTTGGCATCCTTGTACCAGCGGGGGACGGGGTGGGTGTCCAGGGATGCCTTGGTGGGCTCGTAGTCGGGGCGCGCCCTGCCGCCGAGGGCTTGGGCGATCCCCGGTGGGCCGAGCAGCACGGCCCCGCCGAGGGCGGCCGCGGTGGTCAGGAGATTTCTGCGACTGATTGCCATGAAGGTGCCTCTATTCGGCGACGGTGAAGGAGTCGAAGCCAGCTGCGGTGGTCCGGCCCGGATCGTTGAGGTCGACGGCGCCGGCGACCAGGCCCGCGTCGCCGCTGCCGCTCGCCGAGGGCACGGTCGCGGTGCCGACCTGCTGCCAGGCGGTGCCGTCGGCACCGGCGTACGCGGTGTAGGCGGGGCCGTCGCGGACGAGCCTCAGGTGAGCGGGTTGGCAGGAGGCGCCCACTCCGATCGGGTGGGTGCCGCATGCCGTGTCGGCCGCGGGGTGACGGTCCGGGTGACGGCGGCGCGCTTGCCCGGCGCGAGGGTGCGATGCGTGTGCTGCCGGCCGGTTCGGCGGACCAGCCGTGCGGCAGCTTGAGGCGGGTGGTCACACGGGTGACCGCGGTGGGCCCGGTGTCGGTGACGGTCGTCGTCACCTCCGCGGCCTGACCGGCCGCCAGGCTCGGCTGGTACGGGGTCAGCCGGACGCGGGCCGCGGGGCAGTCGCGGGCCACGCCGAGGGCGGCCAGGTCGACCGCGTCGGCGAGCGCCTTCATCCCGGTGTCGTTGGGATGCAGATGGTCGCCCGAGTCGAACGCGGCGGCGTACCAGGTGGGGTCGTCCGGGTCGCGGACCGCCCCGTCGAAGTCGGCGTACCCGTCGAAGACGCCGCCGGAGTCGCGGACGAACGCGTTGACCCGCTGCCGGTCGGCCTCCTTGGCCTCGGTCCACCAGTCGCCCCACCCCCGGTACGGGACCACGGTCGCGCCGATCACCCGCAGCCCGCGGGCGTGGGCCCGCCGCGCGATCTGCCGCATGCCGTCGATCACCTGGCCGCCGGTGGCGCCGCCCCAGCTGAGGTCGTTCACGCCCTCGAAAAGGATCACCGTCCGGGCGTTCGGCTGGGACAGCACATCGCGCTCCAGCCGGTCCAGCGCCGACGGGTTGCCGTCGGTCCCGGCGGTGATCCGGTTGCCGCTGATGCCCTCGTTGAGCACCCCGGCGGTGGACGAGCAGGCCGAAAGCCGGGCCGCCAGGTAGTCGGGCCAGCGCCGGTTGGCGTTCGCCGTGGACGACGCCCCGTCGGTGATGGAGTCGCCGAGCGCCACCACGGCGCCCCTCGCGTCACCGCCCCGAACGTCGACGCCGGTCAGGAACGGGAAGGTGGAGTCGGTCCGGGTGAAGGCGTCGCCGTCGGGGTCCGAGGCGTGGTCGCCACTGCCGTCGGCCGTCCAGTAGACGGTCTGGAGGCCCATCCAGTGCTGGCTGATGTGGGTGAGCCGGCCCGGGAAGTACAGGCTGACCACCAGGTCGGTACGGGCGGGCACCGCGAGCCGGAGGGGGTCGCTGATCGCCTGCTCGCCCGCCGCGATCGTCACCTCCCTCTTCCCGTCGAACCGCAGGTCATACGGGCGCCGCACGGCCGAACCGCTGCCGCGCAGCCCCACGGTGGCGTGACCGACCGTCACCGGCTGGTCGGTGAACCCGTTGGCCAGCCTGATCCGCGCGCTTGACCCGCCGGCGCTGACGCGGACCGGTATGCGTACGGTCACCTCCGAGGTGCCGGGGTCGTACGAGGCGTGCTGCGCGGTGGCCCACGTCCCCGTCCACGCCGGCTGCCCGGCCTCGGCGGGCGCTGCCATGAGGAGCGCTGCCAGGGTGGCCGCCAAGCCCGCGGCCAAGGCGGCGAAGCCGCGGTGTCCGAGCCCTTTGAACACCTCGCGCCCTCTGCATACTCCGAGCTGTCCGAACACTCCGAGCACGGGTCCTCCTCAGGAACGGTTCCTACCGCGCCGCGTCGGCATGGTGGAGTGCCTCGAGCGCCTTGGCGGCGCCGTTATCGGCCCGGCCGCTATCGGCCCGGATTCGGCGGCTGCCGGGCCGCGCCGAGCAGCGGGGCGGCCAGGGTCAGCGCCGCCGCGACGCGGCGGAGGGTTCCTCTCTCGCTGGGCATCAGGCACCGCCGCCGCAGATGAGTTTGGCGTCGGCCCAGTCGGCGTGGTCGAGGGCGTTGCCGTCCCCGGCGTCCGAGACGACGAGTTCGAGCCGGCGCGCGCCTGCCACGTCGACGTCGATCTTCTTCGTCGCGGTGTCCCGGTCGACGGTGCCGCTCTCGTAGACGGGCGTTCCGTCGGCGAGGACGGTGTAGGTGACGGTGGCCGGGCCGTCGGACCGGCCATAGGTCTCCTGGTCGAGGCCGAGGGCCGCGTGGAAGGTGGCGCAGGTGCCGCCGAGCCACACCTGGACGCTGCTGGCGGCGTGCGTACCGAGGCCCTTCGCGTAGCCGGTGTCGTGCAGGCCGAGCGGCCGGCCGTCGCCTCCGGCGTTCTCTCCGACGGACTGGTCGCGTTCGACCGGGCCCCAGCCATTGCTGCTGGACTGGAACGGCAGATCGCTGACGTAGTGTTCGCCGGCCGTGAGCGGCGGTGGCTGCGCCGCCACCATCTCCTCGCCGGCCGCCCTGCCGGGTTTGCCGCGCCGGGTGAATTCGGCGGTGGCGCCGACGATGGCGACGGTGCCGGTCTTCTGGGTCGATGGCACGGAGATGGTCCATTCCGCGGTCGCCGAGGCACCGGGTTCGAGGGTGCCGAGCCGGACCGGGCCGGCCGGGGTCGCGGTCCAGCCGTCCGGCAGGTCCGGGCTCAGGGTGAGGTCGCGGAGCGGCTTGCCCTCGTCCGGCACCGAGACCGCGGCCGTCACCCGGTAGCTGCCGTCCGGCTCGACGGTGTCGGGGGCGTCGACGGTCACCCGTGCCGGGGTGGCCGGGTCGGCGTAGGTGGTGGCGTCGTAGGCCGGAGCGGCCACATCGGAGACCCGCAGCGGGGAGGCGACATTGCCGAGGGTGGTGAGACCCACCTTTCCGAGGCCGCCGCTCGTGGCGTCCTCGCTCCACGAGGCGATGGCGATGGTGTTCCTGCCGTCGGCGCGGAGGATACCGCGTGGCAGGGGGAAGGTGTGCTGGGGGCCGGTGTCGTTGATGTACTGTCCCATCAGCCAGCCGTTGACATAGATGAGGGCGCGGTAGTCACGGTCGGGGGTATCGGCGATGGTGACACCGACGGAGACGTCCTGGCCCCTGGGCAGCCGGGGGGTGAAGGTGGTGCGGTACCAGGTGATGCCGGGGGCGTTGCCGTAGGCCGGCAGCGTGGCGTCGGCCCAGGAGCGGTCCGGGTAGCCGGGCAGTGTCCAGCCCGCCCGCTCGCCGTGGAGACCGCCGTTGTTCATGTGCCCGCGCACGGTGTCGACGGGCTTCTCGCCGCCCCGGGCGCCCTGGATGCGCCAGGTGATCTGTGCGTCGGACCCGGCGAGATACGCGGTGGTCAGCCCGCGCGGCTGCTTGTGGTCGTCGCTGTTCCAGGTGAAGTCCTCGTTGTGGCCCATGGTGCCGACCAGGACGGAGATCACGTTGTCCTCGCCCTTGCGCAGCAGACCGTCGGCGATGGGGAAGGTCCGGCGGCCGGTCTTGCTGGTCCCGGCGAACTCTCCGTTGATCCACACCGAGTACGCGCCCACCGCCCCGGACGAGGTATCGGGGTTGGTGGCGTTCGCGGCGAGGGACAGGGACTTCTCGGTGCCGGTGGCCTTGAAGCGGCCGCGGTACCACACGTGGCCGTAGTGGTAGCCGTACTCGTCCTGGTACAGCACCGGCAGGGTGCCGGGCGCGGTGGGGTTGTCGGTGGTCAGTTCGTCGGCGTAGGTCCACGACGAGTCGTCGAAGTCAGGGTCGGCCTCGGGAGTTCCGGCGGATGTCTTCCAGCCGGTCAGCTCGGGCAGGGTGACGTCCTTCGGACCGGGCACCGCGCCGAGCAGGCTGCCGGACGCGGTCGGCTTCACCTTCAGGGGGAGGCCGTTCCAGGTGACGCTCCGCACGCCGGGCGGTGCGAATATCTCCAGTGGCCCCGCCGTCCGCGCGTCCCCGGTGAGCGCGAGCGTCGGACCGGTGACGGATGCCGTACGGACCAGCTCGGTGCCGCGTTCCAGCACCGGACCGGCCTTCGTGTCCTGCCGCCAGAAACCGGCGGCCTGGTCGTCGGTGCCGATGAGCAGCAGCAGATCGGGGCGGCCGCCGCCCTGGACGAGGACCCGCGTGAGACCGGAGTGGATGTAGTCCAGCTTCAGGTCGCCGCGCTCGGCGTCCCAGGTGGCGTCGGCCTTGCCGTCGATCACGGTGACCTCGGGCTCGGTGGAGTAACGGAGCACGGTCTGTCCCGGGTCGCCTTCGCCGCCGTACAGCACGGCTTGTGTGCGGTCACCGGCCGGGGCGCTGGTCAGCAGTTCGCTGGTGGAGTAGACGAGCCGCTGCCGGCCGCCGAGGTCATGGCCGGCGACGAGGATCTTGCCGGTCTTGCCGTTCAGCCGCGCGGTGACCGGGTAGGCGCCGTCCGGGGTCTTCCAGTCGAAGGTCGTGGTGGCGTCGGCGCCGGACATCGGGTCGTTGTGCCGGAGGTAGAGGAACTGGGTGTCGGTGTCCGGGTTGGCGCGGGATTCGATGTGCACGGCCTCGTTGGACGAGGCGGGCGCGTCGGCCGGATCGGTCGCGGTGAGCGGGCCCGTGGTGGTGTAGAAGAGGCCCTGCCGCTTCATCTCGTCGTAGTCGGCGCCGGTCTGGCGCGGCTCGCTGATCGGCGCGCCGTAGTCGTAGGAGGTGTAGACCTGACGCGGGTCGGCGAGCCAGCCCCAGTTGGTGCCGCCGTAGGTCATGTAGAGGTTCTCGATGGTCGTGCCCCGCATGACCTCGTGCTTGTTGACGATCTTCTGGTAGGCGGGGCCCATCTTCTCCCGGCACTTCTCGTAGCCGGTGTCGCCCCAGGTCTGGAACCAGCCGGTGCCCGCCTCGAAGATCGCCAGCGGTGCGTCGTCCTGCTGCCGTTTGAGGGTGGGCAGCCACCACTCGCCCTTGCAGAAGGAGTTGTACTGGTCCAGTTCGCCGACGAAGTCCAGTCCCTCACCGCCCGCGTACTGCGGCATCGGCTCGTTGCCGACGAGGGGCACGGTGATGCCGTCGGCCCGCGCCTGCTTGCTCAGCTCGACGATGTAGTCCCGGCCATCCGGGTCGTACAGCTCGTTCTCGACCTGGTAGAGCAGCACCGGTCCGGTGCCGTCGGTGACCTGGCGGCGGGCGAGGATCCGGTCGATCTTCCGGAGCCACTCGCGGGCGGCGGAGAGGTATTCGGGGTCGGTGGAGCGGGCCCGTCCCTTCTGGGTGACCAGCCAGCCGGGAAAGCCTCCGCCGTCCGTCTCGGCGTTGATGTACGGTCCGGGACGGGCGATGACGTAGAGCCCGGCCTCCTCGGCCATGTCGAGGAGTTTGCCGACGTCACGGACGCCGGTGAAGTCGTAGCGGCCCTTGGCGGGAGAGTGCTGGGCCCAGTCGAAGTAGATCGAGACGGCGTTCATGCCGCTTGCCTTGATCTTCTGAAGCACGTCACGCCACAGGTCCGGGCTGGGGAGCCGCCAGTAGTGGAACTCTCCGGACCATACGAAGAGTCGCCGGCCATCGACTTTGACGGAGTATTTGTCGTAACTGACCGTGTGAGGCGTGGCCTTGGTGGCTTCGGCGGCTGTGCCCGTGGCGTGGGCGGGCACCGCCGCGGACAGGGCCGCGAGCAGCACGGCGGCCAGCGCTCCGGCCGGCGCGGAACGCAGCCGTCGACCGGGACCGGAAAGGGGCGGGGAGGACAACCGGAAACGGACGGGGTTCATGAGGTGCCTCCCCGCAGGTCAGCTTGGCGTCGGCCCAGTCGGCGTGGTCGGTGGAGACGTCGCCGTCGCCGTCGACCAGCAGGTCCAGCCAGCGGGCGCCGGTCACGTCCACGTCGACGGCGGCGCCGCCACCGGAGCCGTACAGCACCGGGCTGGTGAAGAGCGAGCGGCCGTCGGCGATCACCTGGAAGGAGACGCTGCCGTTGTCGCCGACCTCGTCGTCCACCCCGGTGGTGGCGGCGAACCGGGTGCAGCCGCCCCCGAGGTAGACCCGGATCTGGCTGTTCGCGTGTACACCGAGGCCCTTGGCATACGTGGTGCCGTCGATCGCGAGCGGCCGCCCGTCGCCCGCCACGGACTCGCCGTTGGAGGTGTCCTTCTCGACCGGGCCCCAGCCGTTGACCGCCTTGACCAGGGTCGAGTCGCTGACGTAGGCGTCGGCGGACAGCCCCGGCGGGGGCACCTGTACGGCCCGCTCACCGGTGACGGTGCCTGGATGGCCGGTCTGCGTCAGCTCCGCGGTCGCGGACAGCACGGCGTAGCGGACCGGGTCGCCGGGCGGCGTGACGGTATAGGACGCGGTCACCCTGTCGCCTGGCCGGACCCGGTCGAAACGGCTGGTGTCGTCGGTGGTCGCGGTCCAGCCGTCCGGCACGGTCAGCGCCAGCTCGACGTTCCGGGCGGTCGGCGCGTCCTTCGGCACGGTGAGCGTCACGGGGACCTCGGTGGCCGTGCCGGTGGTCAGGAACGGCTCTGCGCCGACGGTGACCCGGGCGCCCGACGTCGGGATGGCGTAGGTCTTGGCGTCGTAGGAGGGCGCGTCCACCGTATCGATCTTGATCCCGCCCGCCGGCGCGCCGAGGTCGACGAGGGTCGCGGAGCCGGGACCGGAAGCCTTGCCGGTGGACCAGACGGCCAGGGCGACGGTGTTGCCGCCCTGCTCGCGCAGGATGCCCTTGGGGATGACGAAGCGCCTCTGGGGCCCGGTGTCGGCCAGGTAGCGGCCGATCAGCCAGCCGTTGACGAAGATCTGGGCGCGGTAGTCGGTCCTGCCGCCCTTGGGTTCGGCGAGCTCCAACGCGATCGCGTTGTCCTGGCCCCGCGGCAGGTCGAGCCTGGCGGTGGTGCGGTACCAGCGTACGCCGGGCCCGGTCTTCCCGGTCTGCCCGGCCAGGGTGGTGCGACTCCAGCCGTTGTCGGGATAACCCGGCAGCGACCAGCCGGCCCGCTCCCCGTACAGCCCGCCGTTGTTGTACGGGCCCCGCGCGGTGTCGACCGGGTTCTCGCCGCCCCGGCTGCCCTGGATCCTCCACGTGAGGGTGGTGGCTCCACCGATCACCTCGGCACCGAGCAGGCCGCGCGGTTCCTTGGAGTAGTCGTGGCCCCATTCCTCGTTGTGGCCCGCGTTCTCGACGAGGACGGAGAGCACGTTGTCGCCTTTCGCCTCGAGCGTGCCCGCCGGGACGTCGAAGGTGTGCGCGCCGTCGCCGGAACTGCCGAGGTAGCTGCCGTTCAGCCAGACCGCGTACTGGCCGGTCGGTCCGGTGTTGGCGTTCAACGCGATCGCGGCTGGCTTACCCGTGGTCGTGAACCGGCCGCGGTACCACACGCCGCCGTGGTGGTAGCCGTACTCGTCCATCGCGAGGACGGGCAGTGACCCGTCCAGTTCGGGGTTGTTGGCGCTGAGCCCCGCGGCGGTGGTCCAGGTGGAGTCGTCGAAGCGCGGGGCGGCCTCGGGCGCTTCCTCCTTGTACTTCCACGTCGTCAGCTCGGGCAGCTCGATGGGGCGAGGCGCCGGTGTGACGGCGGTCGCGCGGCCGTTCCAGGTCACCTTGGTGGCGTCCGCGATGACCTCGATCTTCGTGGAATCGGTGGAGTCGCCGGTCAACTTCAGGGTGCCGTCGTCCAGTTCGGCCGTGCGGACGAGGGACGGGCCACGCACGAGGACCGGGCCGGCGGCGGTGTCCCGCCGCCACCAGTGGGCGGTCTCGGCGGTGTCGGCGATCAGCAGGTCCAGGCCGTTCACCCGCACGCGGGCCAGCCCGTCGTGGGTGTAGTTCAGCCGCAGATCGCCGCGTTCGGCATCCCAGGCGGTGGTCACCTCGCCGTCGAGCACGGTGACCTCGGGCCGCTTCTCGTACCGCAGAACGGTCTCACCGTCCTCGCCCTCGCGGCCGTACAGCAGCGCCACGTCACGGTCGCCGACGCGCGCGTGCGTCATGATCTCCGAGGTGGAGTAGACGAGCCGCTGGTCGCCCAGGTCGTAGCCCGCGACGAGGAGTTTGGCGTCCCGGCCGTCGACGGCGATCGTGCCGCGCTGCGGCACGCGCGGATAGTCACCGTCCGCGCCGGTCAGGGACAGGGTGGTCGCGTCCTTGTCCTTCACCCGGGTGTCGGCGTGCCGGACGGTGAAGAACTGTGTGCCGTCGTCGGGGTTGACCCGGCGGTCGACGCGCAGTGCCTCATCGGAAGGGGTGGGTGCTTCGGCCTTGTCGGTCCGTGCCAGCGAGCGGACCGAGTTGACGAAGTACCCGAGGCGCTTGAACTCCTGGTACTTGTCGGTCAACTGCCGGGACTCGTTGATCGGAGCCCCGTAGTCGTAGGAGGTGTACACCGCGTTCGGATCGGCGAGCCAGCCCCAGTTCGTACCTCCGTACGTCATGTAGAAGGACTGGCCGCTCACCCCGGCGGCGATGTTCATCTTGCTGAACACCCGGGTGAAGTCGGTGCCGGTGAGCCGCGCGCAGTCCCGGTATCCGGTGCCGCCCCAGGGGTCGAAGGCGCCACCCTGCGCCTCCGGGATGATCAGCGGGGACTCGGGTTTCCAGTCGTGCACATAGGAGTAGTCCGGCAGGTTCTTCCAGGCGTCGGGCTTCGAACAGTCGAAACCCTGCGGGTAGGCGTCGAAGCCGTAGATGTCGGGGGCGCCCTTGCCGCTCACCCAGTTCTTGTTGGCGCCGCCGTCGTTGAGATAGGTCGGTACGTCGATGCCGTCGCCCTTCGCCCAGTCGATCAGCGTCTGCATGTAGTCCGCGTCGTGGCGGCCGCCCTGGTACTCGTTCTCGACCTGGTAGAGGATCACCGTGCCGGTGCCCCGGGTGAGCTGGTGACGGGCGATGACGCGGTTGATCCGGCTCATCCACTCGCGCGCGTCGTCGAGGTAATCGGTCTCGGAGGTGCGGTTCACTCCCCCTCTCGTCTTCCGCCAGGCCGGGAAACCGCCGCCGGAGACCTCGGCGTTGATGTACGGGCCGGGGCGGGCGATGACATACAGACCGGCGCGCTCGGCCTCGTCCAGCAGCCGCTCCACATCACGAATGCCGGTGAAGTCGTAGGAGCCGGGCTTGGCCGAGTGGTACCCCCAGTCGAAGTACAGCGAGACCGCGTTGAATCCGCCCGCCTTGATCTTCTGAAGTACGTCACGCCACGCGTCGGGGCTGGGCAGCCGGACGTAGTGGAACTCGGCGCCCCAGACGTACAGGGGCTTGCCGTCGATCTTCACCGAGTAATGGTCGTAGGTGACCGTGTGCGCCTGCCCCCGCGGCCTCGCCCGGGCGGGTGTCGCGGCGCCCGGACCCGTCAGGGGAATGACGGCCAGCAACGCGGCGAGCAGCAGGGAGCCGCATCGCCCTCTCATGACGTCAGCCCCTTCACCACGGCGGCCCGCGCGGTCTCGATGTCGGTGACGTCCTTCGTACGGCCGTCGAGGTTCCGGGTCGCCGTGGCGAGGGCCTCGGCCAAGGCGTCGCTGTCGGCGTCGCCGGCCTCCTTCTTCCTCAGCTGGGCGATGAGTTCGTAGTCCTCGACGCCCTCCTTCAACTGCTCCCAGCGGATACTGGACATCGGCCCGTCCTTTCCCGGATAGACCAGGTATTCGTCGCCCTGGGTGAAGATGTGCACCGGCTGGGTGAAGGGGTCGCGCGTCCAGCTGTTGTACGACCAGCGCAGAAACCCGTCGAGATTCCGCTGGGCGGAGATCCACGGCAGCATGCGTGACTCGACGGCGGGAGAGTACGCCAGGGTGTTGGGATGAGCCGGTGAGCCGTACACGTAGAAGGTGGTGATCTTTCCGGCCGCGCGCCGCTCCGCCGCCTTCTCCTTCGTCATCGCGCCGATGCCGCCCCAGTCGACGGACAGGTTCGAGGCGACGCCCTCCGTGCTGATCGACCCGGCGACGGAAATCCGGTCGTCGAAGACCGGCGCGACCTCGTGGACGAGGTCCTTGACGACCCTCATGGTGTCGATCGGGCGTTCGTCGAAGGACAGCCAGGTGTCCTCCAGCCAGCCCTTCGCCTTCAGGTGCTTCTCGAAGGCGGACAGAAACGCCCCCCACGCCTCCCGCCAGCGGTCCCCGCCCAGATCGACGTTCTCGTAGACGGACTTGCCGGTACGGGTGTCCGTGTAGGTGAGGTGCTCCTTGTCCTGGAACGCCAGCATGGAGAAGGCGCCGATGTCGGGCCCGAGCCCGGCGCGTCTGGCGGCCCGGACGTAACGGTCCCAGCGGGCGAAGTCGAAGGAGAAGGTCTTCCCGTTCCAGGTCCAGCCGACCATGCTGGAGTACGGCGTGGCCGTCTGCGACTCCCGGGTGCCCAGCGACCACTGATGGTGCCAGGGGTTGTCGACGATGGTGGTGTTGATGACCTTCTGACCGCGGGTGGCCAGGTCGCGGTTGTAGGCTTCGATCAGCTTCCAGTGCTGGTCGGACCAGAGCTTCACGCCGTGTGCCTGGGCGATGGTCTCCGGCTGGGCCCATACGTCGAGGAAGAAGCCGTAGTCATCGGAGTCGGGCGCGCTCGCGTCCGCGACCTCGATGGTCAGCGGGTAGCTGGCCTGGGTGCGGCCGTCGGCGTCGACCTTCACGGTGCCCCGGTAGGTCCCGGGCCTGGCCTTCTCGGGGATGTGGAAGGTGAACCACAGCGGCTGCGCCGCGTACGCGGGCACGTCCACGGAGGACCGCTCTTCGAGGGGGTCGCCGACCACATCGGGGTTGCGGTCACCCGAGACCTCCTTGCCGGAGCTGACCTGGTCGATGGTGGCGGACCAGTCGACCTCGCTCTTGGAGCGCTGCACGGGCACGTACTTCACGAACCGGACCCGAGTGTCGTCGCCGGACAGCTTCGCCCCGCCGGGTCCGGTGAGATCGCCGACCACGGCCTTGACGTTGCCGAGATCGTGGCCGGACGCGATCGCCAGTTGCGCCGAGACCTGCTCGTTGCGCACGGCGGAGAGAGCCAGTTCCTTGGTGTCCTGGCCCTGGATGGCGGTCATCGGGTAACGCGGGACCCGCTCCTCCGCGGAGCCGGCGAAGGATCCGGTGGGTACCCAGGTGATGGTGTCCCTGGTGCCCATGGCATCGGCGACCTTGACGGTCAGCCAGGTGGTGGTGGCCTTGGAATCGGGGCCGGTATCGGTGTTCGTGCCGGTGACGGCGATCGCGGTGGTGCTCGCGGCCACTACGACGCCCGCGACGAAGCCGGCCAGGAGCGAGGACGTACGTCCCATGGGTCGGTGTTCCCTCTCTCACGGAGGTGCACGGTGGCGTCGTCAGGAGGTGACGGAGAGTCCGCTGAAGACGGCCTCGATGTTCTTGCCGGGATAGCTGACGTTGGCGGCGCTGGCGACCATCCCGGCGTCACCGGTGCCGGCGGCCGAGGGCACGTCGGCGGTGCCCACCCTCGACCAGGTCTCGCCGTCCTTGCCGGCGTACGCGGTGTAGGCGGTGCCGTCCCGGGTGAGTTTCAGATACGCCGGGTGGTAGCTGGAGCCACCGCCCGCCCAGGTGTCGAGCGCGCCGTCGCCATCGCTGGCCCTGACGTTCCTGATGGCCCGGGTGGACCAGTTGGTGGCCTCGGTGGTCACCTCGAAGGGAGTGCCGGAGCCACTGGATGCGGCGTTCGGACTGATCAGGACGGAGGCGGCCGGGACGTCGTCGCGCTTCAGCGCCTTGATGGCCTTGGCGGCGCCCTTCGCTTTGAGGTTGACGAACGCCGGGGTGACGCCGAGCGGTGCCGCGTACCCCTTGAGGGTCTTGGGGCCATGGATCACCGTCCCCTGGTTGACGTCGTACCAGGTGCCGGATGGCAGGTGGACGGTCCGGGTGGCGCCGGCACTCAGCTTGGGCGCGGCGAGCACGGCCGGGCCGAGCATCCACTCGTCGGTGACGGTGTAGCTCTCCTTGTCCTTCGGGAAGTCGAAGAACAGGGGTCGCATGATCGGGTCGCCGGTCTTCAGGGTGGACTGGACCTGGTCCCAGATGTACGGGGCGAGCTTCTTGTGCGTCTCGATCGCCTGCCGGTAGAGGTCGACCGTCTCCTGGTCGTAGTCCACCTTCTGCCCGGTGGTGGTGTCATAGGTGTCCACCGGTGATGTCGAGGAGTACATCAGCGGCATCAGGGAGGCGGACTGCGCCCATCGCACCAGTACGTTCTTCGACGGCGCGGGCTGGCCGCCGGAGCCACCGATCATGTCGGACTCGACGAACGGGTAGCCGATGGTGGAGATCGCCAGGTTCTGGGTGGCGGAGGCGCGCAGCGACTCCCAGCCGGTGCCCTTGTCGACCTGGCGGGTGACGAAGCCGGCCTTGTGGGCCGTCTCGTTCCAGTGCACCCGGATGCCCGCGCCCTGGAGGTCGAACTCGTCGGCGAGCTGTGTGCCGAGCCTCTGGTAGTCGGTGGCCTGGTGGCCTTCGCGAGGCGCGCACTTCTCGTCGAAGAAGCGGGTGTCGAACTTCAGCCCGTCGATGTCGTAGTCGCTCATGAGCTTCTTGACATTGCCCACGTACCAGGCCCTGGCGTCGGGGTTCGCCAGGTCGATGATTCCGGCCTGGCCGTTCCACCAGGTCACTTGGCAGGGCTTGCCGGTGTCCTTGGCGTCCATGAGCAGATAGCCGTTGTCGACCGCGTGCTGGTAGTTGTCCGAGTCCAGATTGATCCACAGGGTGACCCAGAGGCCGAAGTCGAACCCCATGTCATGGATCTTCTCCGACATGCCCTTGGGATCGGGGAAGGTCTTGGGGTCCCAGGTCAGATTGCCGTAGTTCGACTCCCATTTGTCGTCGAGCTGGATGGTGTGCCCGTCAAGACCGTTGTCGTGGAGGTCGGTGGCATAGTCGAGCAGTTTCTCCTGGTCGACCTTTGTGTAGAACTGTGCCCAGGAATTCCACAGGGGCTTGGCGTACTGCTCATACGTGGCATCGCTCTTGACCGGCTTGCCGACGAGGCCGATGTAGTCGCGGTAGACCTCCAGCGGGGTCGACTCGACGAACACGGTGGCCTTGTAGGTGTCGGACGACTCGACGGTGAAGCGGCCGAGGCCGTCCTTGCCCCCGTTGATTGCCACGTCCATGACATCTCCGGTGTCGACCCGGAGGCCGGTCGCGGTGGAGGTGTACCAGAACGGGTCGATCATGTTGTAGGAGGCCGGGCCGAAGGTGCCGTGTTCGACCTCACCCGTGTCGAGCGGCCAGGGTTGGTCGACACCGGGGCCGCCCCGCGGGGTCTCCGCCTCGCCGTGGCCGTACCAGTGGCCCGCCGACGACAGGTCGTAGGCGAGCCCGAGCCGGTCGGGGCTTCCGCCCTCGACGTCCCAGTCCAGCTGGTAGCGGTCCGATGCGGGGGTCAGCCGCGCCGTGACGCTGGCGCCGTCGAGCGTGGTGTCGGCGATGAGGGTGAGGACGCCGTCCTTCCATGCCCAGTCGGTGACCTCGGTGGCGTGCTGCCACTGGCCGCCGGAGCGGAATCGCAGGCCCCCGTGTCGCCGCCCGCGGTGCTGAGCACGGCCTCTCCGGCGCGCTCGGTGGTGAGGGCGAGTTCGCCGGTGGCGATGTCGACGGTGTAGCCGGGGGTCTTCCCCGTGGCCGGCACGGACACGGTGACGGCATCCGCGTCATGGGCCACCTTCGGCTGAACGGCGGTGTCCGCTCGGGCCGGTGTGGTGAGGGGTTCGGTCACGGACGGTATGAGCGTCATGGCCAGCGCGGCGGCCAGGAGCATGCCGAATCTGCCGGTTTCACGTGGCCTACGGGGGTGGGTGCGCACTCGCGTCCTCCTGCGGGGCGGGGCATGGCGTTGTTGGCACACACTGCAAGATCATGTTTTTTTATGTTCATAATCTTGCGTAAAACGTCACCTGTCAACACTCCTCGCCGCCAATCCCCGGCCCCACCGGGCCCGTATCGCCCCCAGCGACGCCGGCATTCCCCAGGCCCACGCCCTGGTTCCCGAGGTCGCGGACCCGGAGAGCGCGGCGGTGAATTCCGTGTGAACTACGCCCGATTCCCGGCTCCGTACGGTCCGGCACGGTCCTTGGCACGGTCCGGTTCGGTTCGGTGAGGCCTGTGGTGCCCGCAAGTGGCAGGCGCCCTCGAGCAGGGGCAGACCGTCCAGCCGCCGTTGTCGGTCCGGCGGCGCGGCTCCGGCACTCGGGGCTGATAAAAACGATGAATGTCTTTGCTCGATCCGAGCGGATTGCGAGCAGAAGAAATCACTTCCTTGCGGCGAGGGCGGCACCTCCGGGCGTACCAGGAGGGCTCAGGCCCGGATGATCTCCACGCCCGCGGCGGCGAACGGTTCGCTCAGCCCGGGGCCCGCCGCCTTGCCGGTCACCAGCACATGGACATCCTCCACCAGGCGGATGCGGGCGAAGGCCCGCTGGCCCGGCTTGGAGGAGTCCGCGACGTCATTTCCACACCTCCCCAGCCCCCGACTGGCCCGCTTCACGGAAGGCACCGACCTGCTCAGCCCGGTCCGCCTCCTGGAGAGCAACTCCCAGCACCGGCGGGTCGCCACGCCGCTCGCCCTCGTCGGCAATCCGCACACTCCGTGCACCGCTGCCGCCCAGACACTCCCCGCGCTGCACCCGCTGGAACTCTCCTGGATCACACGCCAGAGCGATGCCCCCGACTGGCAGCACACGGCCGCGGCCGCCCTCGCCCCGGCCTACGACACCGAGGGCGTGCTGCGACTGCCGACCGACGACGAACTCGACCGCCACCCTGACCCGTGCGCCGTGCTGCAGTCCTGGCTGGACGCCCCTGAACGCGACGGCTTGTGGTCCTCCTACGAGAAGGAGCCCGCGTACGGACCGGCACCTCAGGGCCGGCTGGCCGCAGGTCCCGGTCGGCGGCCGCCGAGGCGGAGCCAGCCTCGCCGGGGGCGGGCCGCACGGCGGCGGACATCGACCTCTCCACCAAGGACATGCGTCGGCGTCTGGCGGACCGAGGGAGCGGACGATAGCGCTGCCGACCCGGGACTGGTCCCGGGTCGGCAGCGCTATCGTCCGCGAGATGACTTCCGATGAAACGCGCAGCCCCCCCAAGCCGGTCGCCGCAGCAATTGTCTTTTACGCGCTGTTCGCTGCCGCCATGTTGATCTTTGCTATAGGTATTGCCATCGCGGGCGGCGGCTGGCTGGCACTGCTTGGTCTCGTCACGCTCCTGCCGGGCTCGGTGGCTCTCGGACTATGGCAAGGAAACCGCGGCGCCCGGGTTGTAGCGATCGCGTTCGGTTTCCCGTCCATTGTGGTCTCGATCGTGATGATCCTTCTCCTTGCGGTGCCGAAGTCGTCCCGGGCTTGGTTCACCCCCGACGAGGTGGATGGGCAATTCATCGATGAGGACGGCGACGAGGAGGACGAAGAGAGGATGGCTGGCCGGGGGTGACGCGGTAATTGCTTTGGATGTCTGCTTGCGATCCCGGTGCTGATCTCAGATGTGAGGCGAGGCGAGGCCGAGATCCGGCGTCGGGGGACTGGTGGTCAGCAGGGTGGCCGTCGTGGTGAACAAATGTGTGGGAGAGGACGAAGGACATGGGCCGATGCCAATGTGTGAAGGCGGGGATATCACTCCTTGGCGGTGCCGCGACGGCCGGGCGCAGAGCGCTTCTCCCATGTTTCACTGTCGCTGCGCTGGTTGCCGTCTTGGGCTGCGAGGACTCAGGCGGCGGAAAGGCGGAGTCCGCTCCGTCCGCCCCTCCGTCGACGCGGCTCGATACGCCGGAACCAAGTACCTCGTCGAATTCGGAGGGCTCGGGCACCACAAGCGACACGGACGAGGAACGGTGGTGCTACGACGGCGTACCGTACGACCCGAAGAGTCCGCCGTACTCCGGCAGGGGCCCGCACTCGGCAACCGTCGCCCGGATCGTCTCCTATGACCCCCGCGTTCAGATCCTGGCCCCACCCGCGCCCAACCTGCCGTCGGAATGGGAACCCCATGTGAACGGTGACAGCTTCGGCAAAGTCGATCGCTCGCGAGTGCAACTTGTCATCTGTATGTTCATGCCGACTGCGAAGGCAGGTGAAGCCGGGATGAACGCTGCTCCCGTCGGAGAGTGCGAACTCACGGACAGTTCAGATATCCCCGTAACACTTGAGGTGGTTCCGGCCTCCTACGATTTCGTGGTATACGAGGCCAGGACCGGGAAAAAGGTCGATGAGTTCAGCCTCGACGGGGCAGCCTCCGCTGAAGCCTCGTGCCCCGGCGTTACATTCAGTGACGGAATCAGCCCGATCGGCCAGGCCGTGAAGGACGATGCTTTGGCCGCTCGTGTCCAATCGCTTGTCGAGGACACGGTCTGACGAAGGCGCGGCGTCCGGCGCCCCGAGCCTGCCGGCCTCGGCATAGGCACCCGCCTGGGTGGCGGGCATGGTGACGAAGCCCGGTACCACAACGCCCTGTCAGTCGCCGGGAACAGCGCTCAGCGCCTCGATCAAACGCCGTGCCGCACCCCCAGGACGCAGAGCCGACTCGTCATCTCATTATCTCTTTCGCGGTCCTGCAAGAGGGCCACTGGCCTCCGGGCCCGGCATGGCCGTCCGTTGGCATGAGACGGCGGCCATCAGCTCTGCTCAGTCCAGTACGAAGGTGCCGCCTGCGGTTGTCGCCAGGTCGGGCCCGAGGGCGGCTGCCGGTGTCCAGGCGCCGGGGCTGCCGCCACCGCGGGCCAGCAGTTCGGTGACGGTGGCGGTGACGTCGGCCGTGTAGTCCATGCCGTCGCCGGCGCGGAGCCATCCCTCGTGCCGGGTGCCGTCCGCCCACTCCACGACGGCATGCCCCAGGAGTGCTTGCGCGGAAGGGGCGCGGCCTTGATCGGGGCCCGGCCGAGTCGGTCGACGGCGAGGCGTCGCAGCGCCGGAACGGACAGCAGGCGGCCCAGCGGCGGAAGCAGGGCACGCATCAGCGGAGCGGTCGGCGCGAGAGCGGAGGTAGCGGTGACGAACGGCGCTCCGCTCACCGCATGCGCCGCGATGAGCTCGCCGGACGCGACACCTGCCGACTTCGCCGACTCTCCGTCCGGGAAGGCGAGTCGCTGCACGTCCGCGCCGAGGCGCGAGGTCACCAGCCGCCCGTTCTCGTACCGCCGTCCGCCGGCGGTGAGGGCGTCCATGATGCTGGCCGCCAAGGCGGCACCGAGCACGCCCGCCTCGACGGCCACCGAGGCCACGGCGTCGACCCGCACCCGGTGCGGCGTGGGCCGCCCGTCGCACAGCTTCGCCACCACCGCCTCCGTCGCCAGCACACCGAATCCGGCGCCGGTGACCAGGGTGCTGCCCGCCCGCACCGCTTCGTCGTGCAGGGCGAGCAGCCCCTCCACGGCGAACACGTCGTTGGCCTGGTCGACGTAGTGGCCGCCGGGCATGCAGGCACGGGCGATCAACGGTGCCGTGGCGGCGAAAGCGCCCATCGTGTTCACCACCACGCGCGGGCGCTCCCGCACGATCTCGTCCGCGATCCGCTCGGCCGAGTCGGCGACGACCACCTTCGTGTCCGCGGGCAGACCGGCTTCGGCCCCGGCGGCGACCATCCGCTCCCGGCTGCGCCCGACCGGCACGACCGTCAGCCCCCGGGCGGCCAGTCGCGCGGTCACACCCCGGCCGACACGACCGGTGGCCCCGACGATCCACACCTCGTCGTTGGCCCTGCTCTCTCCAGCCGTCCCGCCGGTCTCGCTGGTCCCGCTTGTCTCGGTCATGTGAACGTCACCCTGTCCGCTCCGGGCCGCACCGGGGACGAGCGCCCCACAGTGATGACACAGTGTGCCATGAGTGCAGGCTAGCATCGATGACACAGTGCGACATCACCTGTTACCGTCGGCCCATGGCGAGATGGGATCCAGGCGCCGAAGAGCGCCTGAAGCGGGCGGCTCTGGAGCTGTATCTGGAGCGCGGCTACGACAACGTGACGGTGACCCATATCGCCGAGCGGGCCGGACTCACCCGGCGCTCCTACTTCCGCTACTTCCCCGACAAGCGCGAGGTCCTCTTCGCCGGCTCGGAGCGCCTGCCCCCGGCGCTGGCGGAGGCGGTTCTGGCGGCGGACCCGAACGCGGCTCCGCTCGCCGCCGCCCTCGACGCGCTGGCACGAGTCGGTGCCGAGCTCGTCGAGCAGGTGGACGGCGCGACGGAGCGCCGGGCGGTGATCGACGCCAGCCCCGAGTTGCAGGAGCGCGAACGGACCAAGACCGCCGCGATCACCGCTGCGATCCGCGACGCCCTGAAGCAACGTCAGGTGAACGCCGAGACGGCCGAACTGGTCGCGCAGCTCGCCACGGTGGCCTTCCAGAACGCCTTCCGGCACTGGATCGAGGCCGAAGGGCGTGCGAGTTTCGGCAGCTGCCTGCACACGGTGACCGACGAACTGCGAGCCGCCCTCGCCGGGACGTGAGAAGTCGGACTCAAGGGATGGGCCTGACGGGACGGCGCCTCTCGACACCGGGCGAGTGTCGATCGGCCACCGGGGAGCGAGCGGTGCGATCGGCTCACTGCCAGAAGCACTCTTCGATCACAAGCTGAGGGTCGGTGGTTCTCCTGGTGAATTGGTACCGCAGCCAGCCACGTCCGTGGTCGAAGTAGAGGACGTGCTGACCGCCGGGGCGGGTGGACTGGGCCGGTTCCACGCTCATTCCGGCTGGAAGGTCCCGGTCGGTGTCGATGCCCCGAAAGTAGGGGTCGGCGGCGGTGACGAGTTCGGCGCGGGCGGCGTATACCAGGGTGCGGGCCGCCTCCGGGAGGGCGTCGCGGTCTTCCTCGGCCTTCTTGGTCCAGTCCGCTTGCCAGGGCGGCCCCATGAAACCGTCGGTCACTGGCCGGGTTCCGCCTTCGCTGCCTGACGGCGAAGGTTCCCGGCTTCCTCGATGAGGGCTTTGGCGCGGCTGTAGTCGGGCTCCCGGTCGGCCTCGTCCTCCAGGGCGTGCACCTTCGCCTCCAGGCGCGGGTCGCGGGCGACGGCGTATTCGCCCCACCAGCGGGCCATGAAGGCGGGGACCGGCGCGAGGTCGTAGGCGTCGGCGATGTCGCGACGCCAATGCCGGTCGAAGTCGACGAGGAGTTGCGGCGCGTGCTGGGCGATGGCGGCGCGGAGCGCTTTTGGCGTCCTGTCCGGCATGGGGGGCACGGCCCCCGAGGCGAGCGGCCCGGCGGTCATGAGCGGCATTCCTTCGGTGGTGGCGGTCAGGCTACGGACAGTGTGGAGCGCGTAGCGCCCGTGGGGTCGCCGGGGGTGCTGGTGACGGCGAGGGCATCGCGCTGGCCGGTGGTGACCATGCGGGCGTGGGTGTGGACCTCGCCTCGGGCGTAGGCGTCCAGCAGGATCTCGACGAGGGCGGACATGGACCGGACCGTGTCCTTGATACGGCGCTCGTTGGCCGCGTGCCATACGGCATCCGTGGTGAAGATGGTGCGGCCTCGCCGGTTGCGCGCCTCAGGGTTCGGAGAGGTGCGCGGCAGCGCGAGAGTACCGGCGGCGTAGTCGGTGAGGGCTCGGGAGGCAACCCAGATCAGGGGGAGGCCTTCGTTCCTGGCACGGTGGCCCGCGGCGTCCCATACGTTCTTGGCTATGTTCGGGGCGCGCTCTGTCTCGCCTGCTGCCGGCATGCGACGGCCCTCCTGTCGTGACGCCCGCGACACCCTCGGATCTACCTATCGAAATGGTACTACGGATCCAACCGGTAAGTCAGCGGTGCACTGGTCAGGCCGATGAGACTGAACCGGCTGTCGGAAGCGTCAGCTACGGTGGGCATCGTCCTTTGCACCCCCTTGAGTCCCTCGGGCCGCTTCGGTCGAGTACGAGGAGAAGAGGAGCATGGGGAGTGACCCCCGAGCAGCTGCGGTCCTTCTGTCTCTCCTTCAACGCGGCGGTGGAGGAGTTCCCGTTCTCCCGTCACCCGGAAGTCTCGGCCTTCAAAGTGGTCGGCAAGATCTTCGCCCTGTCGACACTGGACGCCCGTCCGCTCACGGTGAACCTGAAGTGCGACCCGGCGGACGCGGGCCGGCTCCGTGCCGGGCACCCGGAGCTGATCGTCCCGGGGTGGCATATGAACAAGCGCCACTGGAACACGGTGGCGGTCGACGGCGGCCTTCCCGACCAGCTGGTCCGGGAGCTCATCGAGGACTCCTACGACCTGGTGGTCGCCGGGCTGCCGAGGGCCGAGCGCCTCCGGCTCGACCGCCCTTGAGATCGCGGTCCCGGCCCCGGGAGGGGCTACGTCACCGCGATCCGCCCCGACACCGGCGCGACGCGTCCCCCCGTCAACCGACCGGGGCCGGTGGGAAAGGCGGGCGCTTCCTGACGGGAAGCACCCGCTGTGCGGTCATGTCAGCACGTGTTGTCGGCGCGCCACGTGACCTTGTGCACGGTCGTCGGGTTGTAGAAGAACTGCCTACTCGCCTTGTCTCTCGTGACACACACCGTGCCGTCCACCGGGGTGGTCCCGTGGTCCAGGTAAGAGGTGTACTCCACGTCGACAGCGCGGGACCCCGTGTTCTGGAACACGAAACCGTCGACGTTTCCGGACCAGTCACCGCTGGTCACCAGGACCGGGGTTTCGACGGGGGTGGGGTAGGACGCAAAGGTGGGCCACAGGCAGAAGTTGCCGTCCGGGCAGGCGCTGCTGCCGGCCGCCGACGCGCTGGGCGCGGTCGCGGCGATGCCTGCGAAGGCGGCGGATAAGACCGTGAGAGCGAGGGAGCGCTTACGCATGACACTTTCCTTTCGATGCTGTGCACGGAGACGGCCCCGACCGTTCTCGATGAGCAAGCCAGCGAGCGGCAAGCGGTCGGCGCGGCGGGGGTCGTGGGGAAGGACGTGAGCCCGACGACGACGGCGACCTTATCGAGGGTCTCAGCCACTGGACCAGGGACATTTACGCCGTGATCAACCAGCGGGCGAGGGCTTTCGTGCCTGCACGTCTGTCATCGCCGTCACGGTCAGGAAGGCCGTCGGCTCGGTCTGGCCCGAACTGCGGAATGAAGCGCCAGATCAAGCTTGGCCTTCGCACCGAAGGCGACACTCGCACTTTCACCAGGAAGCAATAGCCACCGCCGCGACCAGCACCCTTGATACAACCCCTCACCCCGAAACGGATATCTCTGTACGCCCCCACTTACAGATCCCGAAGTTGAGGCGCCCGGCGGTCTGGCTCACCTCCTGTCCATGCGCACTACCCGGTTCAGGCCCATGCCTGCCAGGTGAGGAGCGACCGAGCTATGATCACCGGCCCAGTGACGGCTGGCCACCCCCGGTTTCATTGAGTGAACCCCCGGACGACTAGCGGAGCCGCTATGAACCAAGTCAACGACGGCGATGGCGCCGAAGCGGAAGCCACCCCTGTTCGGGGACACCGCGCATCCCACGGCGAAGCCCTGCTCGACAGGGCCTTTCGCGTACTCGACTGCTTCGGACCGGACACGCCGGTGCCATCGTTGACCTCACTGGCCGCTCGGTCGGAACTGCCCAAGGCCATCGCACTGCGCATCGCCCGCAAGCTCGTCGAGAAGGGAGCGTTGGAGCGAACCGACTCCGGTCAGTACACCATCGGCTTAAGGCTGCTGGAAATCGCGGCCCTCGCACCGCGCGGCCACGCGGTGACCACACCGTCCCGTTGCCGCGGCCGCTCGACCGGACGGGCTCCGCGGCGGACCGCCTCCTCGAACGCGGCGGCGGCGTCCGGGGTGCTCAAGGCGATGTCGCAGACCCCGTCGCCATGCCGTTCGGTGTAGGCGGCGGCCGGGTGGTCCGCGCTTCCCGTCTCGACGAGCACCAGCCGGATGTCGCCCTTGGCCATGGCCGCGGTCCGCACACGCCCCTCGTGCCGTCCGTCCGGTGATCGCGCGTACACGCTCATCCCGTAGTGGTCCGCCCACCACGCGCTGGCCAGGTCGAGATCGCCGACGGCGAAGCCGACGTAGTCGACACCAAGTTCCTCGAACGCACTCATGAGAGCCTCGCCCTGATGCACCAAGGGGGTCTCGGACTCCCGTGCACCGCAGGCCGAAGCATCCGTGGTGGCCACAGTTACACGGTCCGGAGGAGAGCGGGGTGCCCCGGCCCGCGGGGTCGGCGAGGGCGACGGAGTCCGAACTGGCCCGGCGCGCCATCACCGGCGCCGAACCACTCGCACCGAACCCGCGCATCGGCCCCTGGGCCCGCGGTCAGCCGCTGGAACCGCGGACCACGAGCTCGGGTTTCAGGACGACGTCATCGCTGCCGCCGTCGAGGAGGGCGAGGGAGGCCTCGACCATGCGCTCGGCGGTCGAGCCCAGGGTGGTGAGCCCCGGCGCGGCGGTGTCGGAGATGTACGTGCCGTCGAAGCTCGTGATCGCGTACTCGGCAGGCACGCGTTTACCGGCGTGCTGAAGCGCCGTCAGCACGCCGAGCGCGACCGTGTCGGCGGTGCAGATGATCGCATCCGTGCGGCCGGGGTTCGCGAGCAGGAGCTTCGCGGCGTCGGTGCCGCTCGCCACGGTGAAGTTCGGCATTTCCAGAACCCGGTCCTCCGGTCCGGCGAGCGCGCGGAACGCGGCCGTGCGCTCGATGCTGGAGGAGGAGTCTTCCTGGGCGTCGACCATCAGGATGCTGCGGCGGCCCCGCGCCCGCAGGTGGTCCACGAGCAGACGGACCCCCGCCGCGTTGTCGAGCCGTACCGACGGCGCTTCGACGCCTCGTGCGCGGCGGTCGACCTGCACGACGCGGTTGGACCGCGCGAGCTCCGTGATCGCCGCGCCACTCCGCTCGAACGCCGCGGGCACCACGAGCACCGCGTCCACCAGGACCCGGTCCATGGCGCCGAGCTGGCGCTGCTCGGTCTCCGGGCTCTCGCCCGTGTCGATGGTCACCAGCCGCTTGCCCTGAAGATCCAGGCGGCGCGAATACGCCGACACCAGCTCCGCGAAGTACGCGTTCGCGATCGCCGGAACGACAAGCGCCAGGGAATCCGTCGACTGAATCCGCAGCGCCCGAGCCGCCGCGTTCACCCGGTAGCCCAGTTCCTCGCAGGCGTTCCGCACCCGCAGCGCCAGCTCCGGATCGACATTGCGCTGAACTCCGGACAGCACACGGCTCGCCGTCGGCACCGACACCCCCGCGCGCAACGCCACGTCCTTCAAGCCGATGCGCGCGCCCATCCTGATCTCCCCTGATTCCTGCCCACCGATGCCATCAGGACGGTCTCAACGCCCCGTTGACGCGGCAGGGGTCGGCGTGCTTAGGTTCGGAAATGGTTTTCCCGGCGATGAGGGTACCGCATGGACGCCCGCCGTACGCCCCGGAGGGCGGCGGGCGGAGGCCTGTCGTCGGGCCGGTGAACCTCGGCCTCGGCCGCGCGGTGCCGCGCCCGCCGCGCGCGGCCGAGCAGAACCGCGCCACCGGGCGCTTTCCGGTCGGCGGGGACAAGGGCGCGGCCCAGGCGCTCACCGCCCGTCGCCTCGGGGCCACCGACCAGCTCCTCGCCCCCGACGGCAACCGCATCGCCGTCGACGCCATCGACACGGCCGGCGTCGGCGATGCGTTCCCCGGCACCCTCGCCGCCCATCTCGGCGGCGGATTAGCGGTCCGCCCCGCCGCCGCTCAGCGCTCCGCCTGAAGGCGTACACGCCTCCCGCCGCGGGCACGATGGCGGTCACCGCGCACGTCGCACGCCGCACCTCTCGCGCGGAGCCGCGTCATCCCCGGACGCGGTCGACGCGCTCCCGGGACACGGGCGACGCGCTCCCGGGACGCGGTCGACGCGCCCCCTCGAACGCGAACCCACGACGTCCCCGAACTCAACCATCCGCCCCTCCCCACATCGCCATACATCGAAAGGCGCCCTTCCATGAGCAATGAGGCTCAGCAAGGTCGTAGAGGCACGACCGTCGAATCGAACGGCGTCAATCCCGTTCCCGATGCCGAACGGCGCGGGAAGCCGAGCGGCCTGTTCGCCGTGTGGTTCGCCTGGAACATCTCCATCCTCGGCATCAGTTACGGCATCTTCGTCTTCGGCCTCGGTCTGAACGTCTGGCAGACGATCGTCGCCGGGACCCTCGGCTACCTCATCTCGGCCGCCCTCGTCGGCATCCTCGCGGTCGGCGGGCCCCGCACGGGACTGCCGACCCTCGCCCAGACCCGGTTCGCGTTCGGCATGAAGGGCAACAGGATCCCCGCATTCTTCGCCTATCTGTCCAATATGGGCTGGAAGGTGACGATCATCACCCTTGCCTCCACCACCGGTGCGAACCTGTTCGCGAAGCTGTGGCCGTCGGTGTTCGCCGACACGGACGGGTCGAGCGCCACGACCACGATCGTGCTGTGGTTCGTGCTCGTGCTCGCCGTGACGATGACGGTCTCCGTCCTCGGCCACGAGCTCATCATGAGGGTCGAGGTCTGGATCTCGTGGGTGACCGGCATCATGACGGTCGCGTTCCTCGGATTCATGGTGCCCGAGATCGCGTGGGCGCACCTCGGTGACACCCCCGCGGGCGGACCGCTGGTGTTCATCGGCGGCATCATCATGGCGATGACCCTCGTCGGCCTCGGCTTCCTCAACTACGGCGGCGATTTCGCCCGTTACCTCCCGCGCGACACCCCGGCGCGCGGCGTGATCAGCTGGACGGTCGCCGGGCTCAGCCTGCCGGTCGTCATCCTCCTCGCCGTCGGCGCGCTTCTCGTCGGCGGGGATTCCAAGCTCGGTGCCGCCACGGCATCCGACCCGATCGGGGCGCTCACCGCGCTCCTGCCGATGTGGTTCTTCGTTCCCTTCTCCATCGTGATCGTCATCTCGCTCGTTTCGGCCGCCATCACCGGCATGTACAGCTCCGGCCTCGCGCTCATGGCCGTCGGCGTACCGCTGCGCCGCTCCGTGACCACCGCGATCAACGCGGTCATCATCGCGGCGGGCGCCTTCTACCTGCTGTTCGTCTCCACCTCGTTCCTCGCGACGTTCCAGTCGTTCCTGTCGCTCATCGCCGTGATGATGGGCACCATGGGCGGCATCCAGCTCATCGACTTCATCCGGCAGCGCCGCATGGGCTGGAACACCGACATGGCGAACCCGCGCGGCTACGGCGGCCGCGACGGGCGCTGGACGGCGATTTTGAGTCTGGTCACCGGAACCGTCGCCGGTCTCGGCCTCGTGACCAGCTCCGACCCGAACTTCGCGAAGATCACGGGATTCCTCCTCACCGAGAAGGGCCGCACCGGCGTGTTCGGGTCGAGCGGGCTCGGCATCGTCATCGCCCTGGCGCTCGGCGCCGCGCTCTACGCGATCCTCACGTTCGGACTCCGGCTGGACCCGAGGCCCGACTACTCGCTCGTGACCGCGGGAGACGCCGCCCGCGGGGACGGCGGGCTCCAGGTTCCGGCTCCCGACACCGGCAAGAGCGCGGCCGGCCGGAACACGGCCGACGTCACCGAACGCTGACCGACCCGTGGCGGCGGGGCCCACGCGAGTCTCGTCGCCGCCCGAGGAGCTGACACCCTTGCCCGCCTTGCCTGTTTTGTTCGCATACGAGAGCACGCTGTGCCGATTCCGGAACCCGGACCCCTGGCATGCGCCCGCCGCCTACTGGTTCTGGCACCGGCTACCCGACGAGGACACCATCCGCGCCCAGGTGCGGCAGATGCACGACGCCGGGATCCGGAGCTTCCAGGTGCAGGCTCGGTTGTCGTACCCGATTGAGGGTTACCTGGACGAGGACTACCTCGCCGCGTGCCGTACGGCCGTCGGAACGGCCGCCGAGCTCGGCATGATCGTCGGCATCTACGACGACTACAACTGGCAGACCGGTCACGCCGCGGGCCGCGCCGTGACCGGACACGACGAGCTGCGCGAACGGCATCTGTTCTGGGTGCGGATCCCCGCGGGCGCGAGCGAGGGCTCGCTCAGCGGCATCCGCTCGGCGACAGAGAACCTCGGCCCGGCCGCGATGGACTGGCACTACGAGGGCGGCGTCGTCGCCTGGGCCGACTGGCGGGTGGAGTACGCACTCGTCGTGGAAGCCGTGGAAGGGGAGCAGGGAACGGCCGCCGAACGGCTTGAGCTCGTCGACCGCCTGGACGGCGCCGCCGACAGGTGCCGTGTCCACCTCGCCGAGCCCGTGCCCGACGGCACGGAGGCGATAGTGTTCGTCTCCGCCCGCTGTGCGACCTCCCGGCTCGTGAACCCCGTCGACCCGGTCGCGGTCGACCGCTTCATCGAGGCCGGCTACCAGCCCTTCGCCGACGCCCTGGGCGACTTCTTCGGCTCCACCGTCGCCTACATGTTCTTCGACCAGCCGCACGCCGTGTACTACGACTGGGCGGAGCGCACCGGAGATCTGCGTTCGGCGATGCCGTTCCACGAGAGCCTGGCCGTCTCGATCCGGGAGCGCTGGGGCGGGCGGACCCCCCAGGTGCTCGCCGCCGTGCTCGACGGGGACGACCCGGAGCGGCTGAGCCTCCGCGCCCAGTTCTACGAGCACTTCAGCGGCCACGCGATGGAGACCTTCCTCGGCAAGCTGCGCGCCTGGAGCCACGCCCACGGCCTGCGCCAGTCCGGTCATGAAGTGCTCGGGCACGTCGGCGGCTGGACGCTCGACGCCGCGTTCGCGGACTGGGACCTGCGCGTGAACTTCGGACTCGACCACTTCGGCGTGGACGGCTACCGCGACCTCACCGCGGTGGACGCGCAGGACGCCCTGGTGCAGCTCAGCCCCGCCTTCGGCGACTCGGTCGCCCGCCACCACGGCCGCGGCGGGACGATGGTCGAGCAGTACTTCGTCACCCCGCCCGAAGGCGGGGCCCCGTGGTCCGGCCACTGGGGGCTCACGTTGCAGGAGTTGCGCACAACGGCGATCAACCACCATCTGCAGGGCATGCGGCAGATGATCTTCCACGGCTTCTACCAGACCCACGGCCACGGAGACGACCACGAGTCGCTGCGGAATCCGCGCTTCGACTTCCCCCGGGCATCAACTTCGAGCCGTGGTTCGTCGATCACCACCCGCGGTTCGCGCTCGAGAGCGCGCGGCTGAGCGAATTCCTCGAACCGGTGTCACCCCAGAGCGACGTGGCGGTCCTGTACCCGTTGCGTACGGTGTGGACCGCGGGCCAGCTCGGCGAACAGGCGTCGGCGACGGGCGAGTGGGCCCGGGCGCTCACCGAATCCCGGGTGGGCTTCCACCTCGTGGACGAACGCGACCTCGAGGCCGCCGCGGTGGAGGAAGGCGCGGTGCGCTTCGGGGACCACCGGTACCGGGCGCTCGTGCTCCCCGCCGTGACGACGCTGCGCTCGGCCCGCTCACTGCGCCGACTCCGCCGCCTGACCGAAGCGGGCGTACGGGTACTCGTCAGCGGCGCGACGCCCACCGTCTACCAGGAGGGCCCTCAGACCGCCGCCGAGGACTGGGCAGACCTCGCCCCCGCCGTGGAGACGTTCCATGCGGTCCCCGAGGCGGCCGTCCTGCGCGGGCTCGCCGCACGGCGTGGACAGACCGAGCCAACACTGCGCGTGCCCGCGGGCTCGCCGGTGCGCTGGCGCGGCGGCCCGGACACGGCCGGCGGCTTCCGCTTCGCCTGCTTCACCGAGACCGAGGGGACGGTGGAACTCCTGCTGCCCGGCGGGCCCTGGCATATCGAGGAATGGGAGGCCACCGACGGCACCGTGCGCACCCTCGAAGCAACCGAGAACCCGGCCGTGCTGCGGCTGGAGCAGAACGAGCTGCGCCTGTTGCGCGTGCACAGGGACGCGGAGCGCGCTTCCGGCCGGGCGGACACCGCGGAGGACTCCGAGGCCGCGGCCGGTCACGGCACACCGGAATGGTCGGCGCCGGAGCGACTCCAGTCCGGCTGGCTGCTCGAGATCGCCCAGGACGCGTACGAGGAGGCGGGCACCCGCCGCGACATCGCCGTGACATGCGGCTGGCAGCGACAGGGCCTTCCGGCCTACACGGGCACCGCCGACTATGTGCGCCAGATCGAAATCGACACCCCGGTCCCCCTGGAGCTGACGCTCCCGGCCGTCGCCGGAGCCGTGATCGTGTCCGTGAACGGCACGCGCGTGGGACAGCGCGCCTGGGCGCCGTACCGCATCACGATCCCCGCCCACACCCTGCGGCCCGGGAGGAACGAACTGCGCATCCGAGTCGCGCCGTCGGCGGCCAACCGCTACTACGCCGGCACCGGGCTACGCGCCGAGCCCGAGCCGTGCGGACTGCTCGCCCCACCACTGCTGAGCCACGCGCTCCAGCCCCCGAGCCCCGGTGCGTCCCCGCCGTCGTCTCAGCAGGCCGATCGGTGCTCGGACTCCTGCTGCTCGACACGTTCATCCCCGAGCCCATCGCGAGCATTGGACGTCGTCGGCGACGCCACCGCCGAGTTGCAGCGTCACTGAGGTGACTTCGTCGGCGGTGCCGAACCGGCCGAGCGGGACGTTGGCGGTGACCGCCTTGATGTGGGCCTGGCGCGGGCCCAGTCAGCAGGAGACCGCCGCCGACCTCTGTGCGAGGAGCTGCAGATCAGCTCCGGCGCTGTGTCCGGCGCCGAGCAGCTCGCCCAGAGCGGGAGCCCCCGCGCCCTCGGTCAGCTCCAGATCATGCAGATCCGGCGTGCGAAGTTGACGTATCCGATGCGCTGGAAGGCGTTCGCCATGGGGGTGTTGCCGAGATCCGTGGCTGCCCGGATGCGGGGGACATTCCGCGCGCTGAGAATCCGGGTGCCTTCGGCAAGGATCTCGTCGATGTAGCCGTTGCCCCGATGTTCGGGGAGTACGGCGAGGTAGCCGATGACGGGGTTGTAGTCGTTGCGGGCCGGGGTGACGAACCCCACCGGCTCGCCGTCCGGCAGTGTTGCGATCCGCCACCAGTCCTGCGGGCTCCGGAAGTGCGCGAGTTCCTCCTCATAGTGTCTGGCCGCCGCTTCGCGGGGGGACATCCGGGTCAGGTCGTCCCTGCTGTGCGCGTCCAGCGTTCCGTCCAGGACCCGAGTCATCAGGGCGAGGATTTCCTCGGTGTCGCGGACCGGCCGGAACGCCAGGCGCCCTCTCGGCTCGGCGAGTGGCGTCCCGGGACGCCACTCCAGAAGCAGCCGTTCGACGAAGTGGCGGGCGCCGGTCCGTTCCAGGGCGAGCAGGCGGTCCTCGACGATGCGCCGGGTCACCCCGCCCCCGCGCCAATCGGGTGGGACGGCGCGGTGGTACTCGGGTGGACGGGCGTCGGCTGGGACCACTGCGGCCGTGGCGGCCCGCAGCAGCCGCACGCCGATGTCCACGCGATCGCGATCCGCGCTGACGTCGTCGATGTCGAAGATGTCCAAGAGGAATGGGGTGTCGTCTCCGGCCCGACCCCACCATGCGACCCTGGCCAGTAGGCGCTCGCCGCGAAGGGCGACCCACATCCATTCCGGACGTCGGCGGCCGGCGGCAAGGTCGTCCGCCAGTTCCTCGTTGAGGGTGTAAGGCAGTCGGGAGAAGAGGGCGAGTTCTTCGCGTCCGGTGATCGGACGCATGGTCAGGTCGTTCTGTTTCACGGTCAAGGCACGCTCCGGTGAAGGCGCCCGTCCGCTCCGAGGTCAGATGTGGTCCGCACCCCGGGAGGACACAAGCGCGGTGATCGTGGAGATCATCCGGCTTACCCCTCCTCTCGCTGTCGTGGTCCCTCACCCTCGTGGTGGGGGCTCCGCCGTAACGTCTAGCCAAGCGCCGCCCCGTCCGCAAGGCCATTTCGATCGCCCCGCGTCCGACAGTGCCCAGTGAATCCGGGTGTGTCAGCCGTACGTTCCGATTACGGCCGGACATCCTTCGAGCTTCTGAGAGCCCGCATCCTCACACCGCGTTCATCAAGTCGTGCGTGAGGTGGTGCAGGCGCAGTGCGTCGGCCTGGTCGAACGCCGCGCCTTTCAAGGGCAGTTGGCGCGTGGCGCGGTAGGCGGTGAAGCGTTCGCCTGGTGGTTCGTCCAGGAGACAGGCCATCGGCGCGACGGCCTTCGCCACCGAAGCGGCGAACAGGGTGAAGGACGCCTTGGTGAGGGCGCGGAGCGGTTGCGGAAGGTGGTTGGGCATGCCGGTCGAGACCACGCCCGGGTTGTAGCCGACATAGCGGATCCGGGTGTCGGCATGCAGGGCGGCAAAGGCCACGCCGAGCAGGTCGTTGGCGCGGAAGGACTGCAGCGTGGCTTTGAAGCCGCTGTAGCGGCGCGCTAGTTGCAGATCGTCCCAGTGGATCCGGCCCAAGGGGACACCGGGAGTCCCCACGTTCATGATGACCGGCTGTGGCGCGGACTCCAGCGCCTTGCGCAGGCCGTGACTGAGGACGTAGCGGCTCAGGTAGGCGAGGGCGAAACTGTGCTCGAACCCCTCGGTGGTCACAGTGCGGGATCCGAAGAGCCGGTACCGCTGGGCGCACAGGACCAGCTTGTCCACCGAGGAACAGGTGCTCTCGACCGTGGCAAGCAGGTCCCTGGCCGCCGCGACCGACGTCAGATCGGCTTGCAGGAAGACCGCGCGGTCAACGGCCGAGACGGCCGCTGCCCGGGCCAGAAGGGCCTCGCCCTTGGCGGGCGTGCTGCCCACGGCGAGCACGCGCGCTCCCTGGCGCAGATAGTGCAGTGCGAGTCCCTTTCCGAGCCCGTCGGTTCCTCCGGTGATGACCACAGTCTGCATCCCTGGCTCTCCTTTCCTCCGAGCTGCGCGACGATGGGCGGCGCGACGCTCCGAACCATCATCCGGATATGTCGTATCCGCTTCCATGAGGACCGACCGTAGCATGAAGCGGATATGATGTATCCGGTTATACGATCGGTCACGTCACGAGAAGGGCAGGCCATGGGCGCACAGAGGGGAGGCGAGGAACCTGCTGCGGCAGGGGCGCGTCCGCTGAGGCGGGATGCCGAACTCAATCGCCAACGCATCCTCCAAGCCGGTCGCGAGGTGTTCGCCGCACGCGGGCTGCAGGCCACGCTCAACGATGTCGCACACCACGCCGGGCTCGGAGTCGGCACCGTCTACCGGAAATTCCCCGACAAGCAGGCGCTCGCAGAGGCCGTCTTCACCGAAGAGCTCGACGAGATCGCCGCAATGGCGCAAAAAGCCCTGGCCGAGGACGACGGCTTCGCGGCTCTTGCCGGCTTCCTTGAGAGAGCCCTGGGGTGGCCGCGCACAACCGTGGACTGCGCGAGTTGATGCGCCACGGCGCCGTCGAGGGCACAGGCCTCGCCCGAGCGCGGCGGGAGATCACATCGCGCTGCGAGGCTCTCGTGGCACGGGCCCGCACTCAAGGTGGGCTGCGCGACGGGGTCACCGAGACCGACATCGCACCGATCGCCGCAATGATCGACGCCGTCATGGCCTTGCCAGGTGAACGCCCCTCCGAGCTATGGCGACGCTATCTGGCGATCATTCTCGACGGGCTCCGCGCCCAGCCGTGCCAGACACCGCTGCCCAGTCCTGACAGCGTCGGCTGACTTCGGCGTCTACGAGATCGCGGACAGAACCCTGGAACTCCCCCGTGCCCTTGCGGGCCACCCCCAGCAGCTGCTCATCGGGCAACGGGGCACGCTGCTGACTGGTCAACAACTACTCCCTCCCTGCGTGCCCCGCTTGGAGACCCAGAACGCCAGCAGGACCCGGCCCCGGTTGTAGCGCCGCGCGGCGAACAGCTCTTGAACCGGCCGTCGGGTACCCGCCTCGGCGAGCGGCACGGCACCGAAGGCCGGTACCGACCGCCGGTACCGACCGCCGATCGACTGCCGCGGCGACCGGGCCGGCCGGCGGCGGCGTTCTCGCGCCCCGTCCGTCCACCCGGCTGGGCGCGAACTGTGGCGGGACCCGCAGTGGCACGAGTACATCTTCACCGGTGGCACAGGCTCGGTCCTGGACTTCCCGACCGTGATCGACGCCATGGACAGCGACGACGGCCCGTTCATGCGGCCGTTGACCGACAACGAAGTGCGTACTTGGGCCCCCACCGCGCGGCCCACCGAAGCTCAGTGGGAAGACGCCCTCGACTCCGAGCGGCTGCCCTATCCGGAGCGTGGTCGCGGCAACTGCACGGTGCTCTGCCACGATGGCCGGCCGACCGAGATCGGCTACCGGGGGTCACCGCCGATTGGACCCCAAACGGCCGACTATCCATGGGCTCGCGGACATCCAGCGTGCCGGGTCAGGGCGTCGAGCGCCACCGACGGTGACCCTGTCCGCGAATCGCGCCGTCCCCCGATGCGGTCATCACCTGCACTCTCTATGCCTCGAAGCCCAACCACAGCGGTAGCAAGGTCACCGGCACGGGCGGCATCTCTTCCTGTGCCGGCGGAACTCCGGCCAGCTGCAACAGCGAAGTCGGCGTCGAGTTCCACAACAACTACTCCAACCAGTGGATGACCGGCGGGTCAGGACCGCGTCAGACCAAGTGCCCGCCCCCACTGCGCTCAAGTTCGGCCTCGGCGACCTGCACGAACAAACCCGGCGGCCCGAATACCGGATGGCGAACCGTGACGGTTGGAACCATCGTCTCCCCCAACGGCAGCCACGACGCCGGAACTGCCTACAGCTCCGTCCTGTACGTGCCCTGCGTGTGAGCATGACGTGAGACAGACCTGCGCTCGCACTGCCCGGCTGCGGCGGGCACAGCACTCTCGAGAGGACTTCAGCAGCCATGAACAGTGCCCGTGACAACGTCGTCTGGCGCGAGTGCCGCGCCCTGAGCCGATGTCTGCTGCCCCTGATCGACCAGGAAACCTGGCGGCGTGATCGTCGCCATGACGACTTCCGCGAACGCGGCCTGGACGTGCCCCAGGGGGAGCGATTGCTCGGGACCTTCGCAGCGCTCACCATGCACACCGTCATCCTGGACGCCGCAGCGGCCGGACGCCCGTCCACCGTCGAAGCCCTGCACGCCACGGCACTGCGCACCGTCGCCCATACCGTCATGAATAGGCGCGACTACGAGTTCCTGGCTGCGGCGCCCGCGCAGGCGGACGACGACATGGAGGAACACGACATCGCCGCCTTTCGGCTGCTCGCCTACCAGACCGGCCGCGCGGCTCATGTGTTTGCCTACCTCGGCAGCCAGGTACGTGCCACCTTCGACACCCTGGCCAGCCGTAGCCGGACAACAACCGCAACCTGCGGCGACCTCCGGCAGTGGGCGAGTCAGGCGAAACTCCTTCCGTAATCGAGTGAACGCGTCGGCTGCCGGCGCGGACACCGACCTCGTCCAGGGCGAAAGAGCGGCGCAGGGGCGGCACTGTCGTTCCACGCGGTCACGGGGGAACGTGATCAGTTCCGCGATGCCCGGCAGCAGCCCCGTCGGCAGTTGCTGCACCTCGGGCGCGAGCCGCGAGGCCTGGGCGTCGTCTGCGGTCACCACCGCCAGGATCTGGACACCTTCGCCCAGCACAAGAAGCAGCTCGCCTCCCGCCTTCGGATCTTCGAGATCGACCAGCCTGACACCCAGGCCTGGAAGCGCCACCGCCTGGTCGAACTCGGCTATGGCATCCCCGACTGGCTGCACCTGGTCCGGTCGACTTCGAGGCCGGCGCGTCCTGGCCCGAGCAGCTGTCCACTGCCGGCTTCGATCCCGGCCGACCAGCGGTCATCGTCTCCACCGGCGTCACCATGTACCTCACCAAGGACGCCACCGCTGCCACCCTGCGCCAGATTGCCGGGCTCGCACACGGCACAACGCTCGCCATGACCTTCCTGCTGCCGACCGAACTTGTCGACGAAGCTGACCGCCGCGGCCTTCGTGCGAGCGAGGAAGGCGCACGAGCATCTGGAACCCCGTTCATCAGCTTCTACACCCCGCAGGAGATGCTGGCACTGGCGCGCGAAGCCGGCCTCAAAGACGCCCGGCACGTTCCGGGGAGTTTGCTCGCCGAGCGCTACTTCACCGACCGGACCGACGGCCTTCGCCCGTCAAGCGGAGAGAACCTCCTGCTGGCCACCACCTGATCCCTCGTCAACGCGTCTGGCCTCCGACCCTATGGTTCAAAAACACCTACTCAGCTTGTTCTTTTTCTTCCGGCCTCGAATGGCGTGTCGAACTGAGTCGCTCAGCTGGGGGTTCGCCGGACGTGGGAGCGGCCTTCGTCTGATCATGTGCTCCGACCAAGGTGCACGTGACCACGACGAAGGCCGTGAGGGTGAGTCTGCTGCCTGATGTTGTCCGGAGGGAAGCTTTCGCGGAAGCGTCACGCTTCCGGGGTGAGTTCTACGAGTGTCTGACCACGCGGCGCGACGAGTTGTTCGAGCTGGTGGACGCGGTGCTGTGTGCGGACGGTGCGGTGAAGTCCCCCGTGGACTTGACGCTGGTGCCCGAGCATCGTCGTGGGCATGGAGCGATGTACGGCGGCTTGAACCACGGCCGGATCGACGTTGGCCGGCTACGGACGGTGCTGGCCGGCCTGCCGCTGCCGCGTTTCGACGGCGGGCGTCTGGTCCTGGCGGTTGATGTGTCGCCATGGCTTCGGTCGGACGCGCCGTGTTCGGCGGAGCGCCTGTTCTGCCACGTCTACGGCCGCGCCAAGACGGCATCGCAGTTCATTCCGGGCTGGCCCTACTCCTTCGTGGCCCTGCTGGAGCCGGGCGCCACGTCCTGGACCGCGATCCTGGACGCGGTCCGGCTGGGCCCGGCGGACGACGCGACCGCGATCACCGCCGCCCAGCTCCGAGGAGTCGTTGAACGGCTCATCGCCGCAGGCCAGTGGCAGGCTGGCGATCCGAACATCCTGATCGTGAGCGATGCGGGCTACGACGTCACCCGCCTGGCCTGGGTCCTGCGCGACCTGCCGGTCGAACTGGTCGGCCGCGTCCGCTCCGACCGCGTCATGCGCCTACCGAAACCACCACGGATGCGCGGCGTCAACGGCCGGCCACCCGAGCACGGCCCGGAATTCCGCTTCACCGAGCCGGAGACCTGGCCCGAGCCCGCGATCACCACCGTCAACGACACCACCAACTACGGCAAGGCCGAGACCCAGGCGTGGGACCGGGTCCACCCAAGGCTCACCCACCGCTCCTCCTGGCTCGACCACGACGGTGAACTGCCCCTGGTCGAGGGGACGTTGATGCGGTTGAAGGCCGAGCATCTGTCGAAGGACCGGGAAGCAGCGCCGGTGTGGTTATGGTCCTCCAAGACCGATGCCACCCCGGACGACGTAGACCGCTTCTGGCAGGCATTTCTCCGTCGCTTCGATCTGGAGCACACCTTCCGGTTCGCGAAGCAGACCCTGGGCTGGACCACTTTGAAACTCCGTACTCCCGAGGCGGCGGACCGCTGGACCTGGATCCTGATTGTTGCTCACGCCCAGCTCCGGCTCGCCCGCCCGCTCGCCGCGGACCTCCGTCGGCCCTGGGAGAAACCCACCGTCCCCGACCGGCTCACCCCGGCCCGGGTCCGCCGAGGGTTCAGGAACATCCGCGCTCACCTCGCCTGCCCGGCCCGTGTTCCCAAACCGCGAGGAGCCGGCCCCGGACGGCCGCCCGGCGCCAAGAACAAACACCGGGCACCCCGCTACGACGTCGGCAAGACCGTCAAACGCCCCGAGACCCTCAAGGCCATCGGCAAGCCCGGAAGATCTTGGTAGATAAAGAACAAGCTCAGGAGTCGATGGTCGCCGACGTGGGGGTCACCGGCGGGCGGCGTTCGCGGACTGGGCTCGCGGACTCCAGGAGTGATGCGAGCTGAAGCAGCGCGTCCTCGGCGTCCCAGGGGGTGACAAGCTGGACGCCTATCGGCAGGCCGTCCGCGGTGGCACCGAACGGGAGCGACAGCGCCGGCAGACCGGTGAGGTTGAACGGCACCGTGGCCCGCATGACGTCCCGCGCCGGTACCTCGACCCCGTCGATGTGGTGGACGGGCTGGGCCGGCAGCGGGGCGGGGATCGTCACCACGGGGCACAACAGCGCGTCATATCGGCTGAAACAGGCCGCGAACTCGTCCCGCAGGCGTTCAACGACGCTTTGGGCCTGGACCACATCGGCCGACGAGGGCTCCCTGGCTCGCAAGGTGGCGTGTGCGACCTGGTGCAGGCTGTCCTCGTGGCCCGCGGTCAACGTCCGCAGGAACGGGAGTACTTCGGCCGTGTACAGGGTGGCGCTGAGGCGGGTGGCGTTGTACTCCTCCAAGACGGGGATCCGGACCGACTCGGCAGCCAGGCCCGAGGACGCGAGGGCGTCGGACGCTGCCCGGACCGTGGCCGCGACATCGGTGTCGACGGGGCCGAATGCCGGCGAGAGCAGCACGCCGATGCGCCGAGGTGTGCCGTCGACCGAGCCGCGAGGGATCTCACGCGGCGCGGTCGCGTATCCGTCGATGCCATCAGGTCCGGCAAGGATCCGGTAGGCGGTGGCGATGTCCCGGACGGTGCGTGCCATGGGGCCGACGTGCCAGTAGCGACGCAGTACGGGCGGCCAGTGTCCCGTGTACGGGATACGGCCGTGCGTGGCCTTCAGAGCGACGATGCCGGTGAAATGGGCGGGACCACGGACCGAGATGGCCACGTCACTGCCCAGGCCCAGCGGTGACATACCTGCCGCGATCAGCGCCGCCTCACCCCCGCTGGACCCCCCCGGAGTCCGCCCCGGATCCCAGGGGTTACGGGTGCGGCCCACCAGAAGGTTGTCCGTCTCCGTCCAGTACGAGAACTCCGGCAGGCTCGTCTTGGCGAGCGGGATGGCACCCGCGGCACGCATCCGTGCCACGGCTGTCGCGTCGGCCGTCGGCACGTGGGCGGCGAACAGCCGCGATCCCCGCGTGGTCACCACGCCCGCGGTGTCGAGTGAATCCTTGATCGTGAAGGGGACTCCGTGCAGCGGACCGAGGTCGTCGCCGCGCGCGACAGCGGAGTCCGCTTGATCCGCCGCGGCGAGAGCCTGTTCACCAAGCAAGGTGATCACGCCGTGTATATGGGGATCCAGAGCCGCGATGCGATCGAGATGGGCCTGCACCACCTCACGGGAGGACACCTCACGGGCGCGGATACACCGTGCCAGTTCCGTCGCGTCCAGAGCGTTCAGAACGGTCATCAGCCCTCCACGAACGTCACGGCCGTACGGCCGACACCTTACAGACCGGCTCCCGGTCGCCGAGGAGCGGCTTCCACGAGCAGTCCTTCCCGGATCGTCCGGGGCCGGAACGTCACGGGACCGGGGTTCCCGGGTGAGTGACGGGCAGCACGGGTCGGGCGCTTGGTCCGACTCGGCCTGGTCCCGGAACCCGGTGCGCTGTGTGCCGACGATTGCGCAGCGCGGGCCCATCCCATTTGGCGGACGGCTGCTCGAGTGTACCGATCGCCTCGTGGACAAGATCTGCCACTGCTTCGGGCTGAGACAGAGCAACCATGTGACCGCTGTCACCTCTCCGCACTGCTTCAGCAGTTCCCGCAGGCTCTCCGCGTACTCCTTCCACGCCTGCGACATCCCGGCGTCCGCCTTCGCCGCCATCAACGCACCCGCCTCTTCACTCCGTGTCCGGTCGTGAGGTTCAACGAGCCGAACCGATCAGCTGTCACATGCGGCTCTTGAGGTTCGAAGACGGGTTCTGAGACAAGGGGGCTCGCGATGAGTTTCGTCTTCGGCACCGGTCTCCATATGCGGGGGCGAGTGCGGGCTCGGCTCCTTCGCGCTTCAGCGCGAACAGCGGCAAGGAAGGAACCGGGATCGGCATGTCCGACGACACTGAGCAGATCCGCGCCCTGATCGAGGGGTGGGCGGCGGCGGTGCACCGAGGGGACCTGAGTGTGGTCACGGCCGACCACGCCGACGACATCGTGATGTTCGACGTGCCGCCGCCCTACAAGGGCGTGCGGGGCCTCGCCGCGTATCGGGAGGTCTGGCCGCCGTTCTTCGCCTGGCAGGCCCAGGGCGCCTGCTTCGACATCGAGGAGCTCGAGGTCACCGCCGGTGATGATGTCGCCTTCGCCTTCGCGCTGCTGCGCTGCGGCACCGAGGAGGAACTCGCCGAGCGGCCCGAGACCCGGATGCGGCTCACGCTGGGCCTGCGCAAGGAGGAGGGACGCTGGGTGGTGGCGCACGAGCACCACTCCTTCCCCGACCTCCACGGCCCGGACGAACAGGCTCAGGCGGAGCGCGAGGTGCGTGCGGTGCACCAGCACTGGTTCGACCGCACCGCCGCGAAGGATCTGGACGGGCTGATGGCCCACATCGCTGAGGACATCGTCTCCTACGAGCACGACACGCCGCTGCGGTACATCGGCCGGGACCGGGTGCGTGAGGTGTGCCGCGCGGGCCTGGACTCGGCGCCGGGCCAGGTGACCTGGGACGTTCCCGAGTTGAAGGTCCTGATCCGCGACGACCTCGCGGTTGTCTGGGGCCTGAACCACATGACCGGCGAGATGGGCGACGGCACAACCGAGAACACCTGCTCGCGGGGCACCCGGGTATTCCAGCGCCGCGGCGGCGCGTGGCAAATGATCCACCAGCACGTCTCCTACCCCTACGACCCGGAAACCGGCGAGGCGAAGACCGATCTGCGCCCCTGACGCACCAGCGCCCGCCGACTGCTCGAGGACCGGCGGGCGCACCACGCAATCGCCGCGCTCCAAGATCGGAGTTATGGGCAGGTGGATCATGACTTCGGAGCGGTCGGGCAAGGTGTCGTCATCACGCGCCGGGCGGCGGTGGATAGGGATGTGTGATGAGGCCGGCGTGCTTGAGGGTGCGGGTGACGGGTGCGCTTTCGACCTGAGTAAGGCCGGGGAGGGCGGCGACGGGGCCGGTGAGATACGTGTGCAGGGCGCGGTTGTCCGCACAGGTGATGGCTGCGTAGAGGTTGGTGGGGCCGGTGGTGGAGGCGGCGAAGGAGACGTCTTCGTGCTGGGCGAGGGCGCGGCCGGCTTCTTCGAGGTGGGCGGGTTTGACGGTGGCCCAGAGCATGGCCAGACGGGAACGCTCAAGAACGCGAGGGTCGTAGTCGACGTCGAAGTAGAGGACTCCCGAGTGGCGCAGTTCGGCGACGCGGCGTTGGGCGGTGGACTGTGAGCAGTCCGCGGCTTGTGCGAGTTCCTGGTTAGTCGCGCGTCCGTCGCTGTGGAGCCTGTGCAGGAGAGCGCGGTCGGTGTCGGTGAGGTGCGTGGGCTGGGGTGGTCGGCTGGGAACGGCGAGCGCGGTGATCTGTTCGGGGGCGAGGGGGCGGATCTTGTCAACGAGGTTCTGCGGGCCGCCGTAGTAGGTGTGCAGCAGGCAGTGGGCGGTCATGGAGGTGACGCGGGGTGTTTTGGGGAGGTTGCGCAGGAGGGCTGGTTCGGCGCCTTCGGGGTTGCGGGTGGTGCAGACGATTTCGGTGCCGCCGGAGGTGATGTGGGTCCAGACGGTTTCCTCGTGGCGGGCCAGGGCGCGGGCGACCCGGTCGGTGGCCTCGGGGTGCAGCGCACCCGCAGGAACCATTCCTCATCGCCCAGTGCGTAGGGCTGGGTGCGGCCGATGATGCGCAGTGACGCTGCGGTGCGCAGATGAGCGTAGCGGCGGGTGACGGTCTGCGGGGAGACGCCGATGACCTGTCCGATCGCCCGGAACGAGGCCCGGCCGTCCACTTGCAGGGCATGGAGAATTTTACTGTCCAGAGCGCTCATCACGGTTCATATCGTCACGCCCTCCGGGCTTCGTGTCCATTTTCCCAAGATGGGGGCGCTGGCTGGGTCTGCTGGAGGGCTGCTCCCACAGTGGAGTGGTGTCGGTGCTGCCGACCGCGGGAGCCACCGCCGACCTCATGGGGCGGCGGCAGGTCCTGACGCTCCCTCCCCCATATCCATGCTTCAAGGAGTTCGCGTGACTGTCCGTCTGTACCGCAACGCTCGCATCCTCACCATGGACCTGGCCCTGGGAGACTTCGAGGACGGTGACCTTCTCGTGGACGGCGACCGCATCGCCGACGTCGGAACCGGCCTGCGGGCCCCTGAGCACGCGGAGGTCGTCGACGCGCGCGGCTGCATCATCGTCCCCGGGTTCGTCGACACCCACCGTCACATGTGGCAGGGCATTCTGCGCGGTATCGCCCCCGCCCACACGTTCCCGCAGTACATGGACAACATCCTCGGTGACTTCGGCCCCGCCATGACGCCCGGTGACCTGTACACCGGCAACCTCCTCAGCGCCCGCGCCGCCCTGACCTCGGGCATCACCACGATCCAGGACATCTCAAATATCCAGGACACGCCCGAGCACAGTGACGCGCTGGTCGCGGCGCTGAAGGAGTCCGGGATCCGGGCCGTCTTCGCCTACGGCAAGAGCTTCCCCAAGATCGTCGCCGAGGGCACCCTCCTGGGCCAGGACACCCGACGTGTGCGCGGCGAGCTGCTCAACGACCCCGACGCCATGGTGACCATGGCGCTGGTCGCCGAGGGCGGCAGCGACGAGGACGAACTGGCCAACGCAGCCCTCGCCCGCGAGCTTGACGTGCCGATCTCCCGGCACTTCTCCTCCCGCCTGGCCGCCGCCCACCTGCACAAGATCGGCGCCATCCTCCCGGGCACCACCTTCATCCACGCCAACGGCCTGAGCGCCGAGGAACTGGCCGTCATCGCCGAGAGCGGCGGCAGCATATCCATCTCTCCCGCCATCGAAATGGTCATGGGGCACGGCTACCCGATGATCGCCCCCGCCCTGGCCCAGCCCCAGCTGCCGGTCACCCTCAGCGTGGACGTGGAAGTCACCGTGGCCGGCGACATGTTCACCCAGCTGCGCGCCGCCTACCAGGCCGGGCGCCACGCCCACCACAGCGCGGGCACCCCCACCAGCATCACCGTGCGCGATGTACTGCGCATGGCCACCATCGACGGCGCCCGCTCCCTGGGCCTGGACGACCGCACCGGCTCACTGGCTCCCGGCAAGCAGGCCGACCTGATCGTGCTGCGGGCCGACCGTCCCGACGTCGCACCCGTCCACGACCCCTACAGCACCGTCGTGCTGCAGATGGACCGCTCCCACATCGACACCGTCACCGCCGCCGGACGCGACCACGTCCGCGCGGGCCGCCCCGTCGATGACAGCTCTCGCCTGCTCACCTATGCCGACCGGATCGCACACCGCCTCAACGAGGCGGATCGGTAGCGCCACGAGCTGGTCGGTGAGGTAGCGCTAGAGCTCCTTGCTGTCGGCCTGACCCGGTCGGCGTACACGCCTGGGAACACCCTCCGGCAGAACCTCGCGGAATTCTGACACCGGCCGCGGCGATGACGACCCCCACGAAGCCCCGGCTGGTTCTGGACGCGAGCGCTCAAGACCTGCTGTTCCGGCAGGCGCGCACCGCGGATCCGGTGCCCGTCGGGTGACCAGGCAGGTGCGGGCGGGAAGGTCCGTGGGATCACCGGCCCCAGCTCGTCGGCGCAGATCACCGTCGCGTCGTCGGGTGGGCGGGTGTAGAGGCCGATGATCGGTGTCCTTTGGGGACGAAGTCCGGGTCCTTCGACCTCGTCCAGGACCGGGTGCGACGCCAGCGCACGCCTTCGGCGAGCAGGATGCGGCGGACCTGACTGCGTCCCACCTCGATCCCCTCGGCCCGTGCGGCCGCGGCCAGGGAGTCCAGGGTCCACTCGGGTGGCCCGGCCTCGTCGAAGGCCCACAGCTCTCCGACTGGTTCCCACCTCAGCCGTCCCGGCGGCACGGTTTTCACCAGGGAGATGATCGGGGAGCGTTGCTCTTCGGTGATCCGCCGCTTGCGGCCCTGACCTCCCAGATCCTCCAGCCCTTCCAAGCCGGACTGGTTGAAGCGGTGCAGCCACCGCCGCACCGTCCTCTGGCTGCAGGCCAGTTCGACGGCGTGGCCGGCATCCGCACTCCGGCCCAGCTCAGCTCGATCATCCGGGCTCGCATCACCAGATCCGGCGGCGCCTTGCGCGCCCGCGCCAGCCGTTGCACAACGGTCTCCTCATCCACATCACGGCTCCGCCGTGCCCGTAGCACCGCCCCGTCGCACCTCGCCCCGAGTACCTGAACACCCCGCCACCGGTATATGTACCCGTCGAAAGCGGAATTCAGCACTCGTCCTATGACGTAACGGGTGCGCGGGACCCCTCCCGGGCACGCGCGTATAGAACGGCCCCATGACCACATCGGAATCACCAGCTCACTGCCGTAGGACCAGGCTGTCCGTAGCGCGCGGCCCGGCGGAGGCCGTCTGCGTCCTGGCCCTCGCCGCCGCGCTGACCGGCTGCGGCTCCGACTCGGGTGGGGACACGGGGGCGCCCGCGCCAACCGCACCCTCGCGTTCGGCCGAACCGTCCCTCGCCTCGCCAACGCCCACGAAGCCCGCCTCATCACCGTCGCCGACCGCGGTGAAGCCGATGAAGCCGTCAACCCCGGCCGAGCTGCGGGCGTGTGCAGACGGAAGCTGCACGGTCGTCGTGACGAAGGGCACCGAGATCCCGCGCGCCGACGGCCTTCGGGCGGGACCGTTCACGGTGAGCGCCGTCAGTGCCGAGGGCGTGGACCTGAGCTCGGTCGACGCGAGCGGATTCACCTCCAACCTGCTCGGGCAGCGCCCCGACCAGGGCGGTCCCTCCACCGTCAACCAGGTGTCGATCGCCGTTCTCGCCATCGTGGGGGACACCGCGAAGCTGCGGCTCTTCCCGGCGGAGTAGGGCGAGTGCCGTTTCGGCGGCGCCGCCGGGGAACTCCGGCGGGGCCCACAGCGCAAACCTCCCGGGAGGGGTCCCGCAGCGACTACCTGCCGGGAGCGGTTCTTTTTCACGTTGGGCAGCTGCTTCATGCTCATCGCGGTGTCCGCATGCTCCAGCAACTCGTCTCAGGTTCAGTCGGAAGCAGAAGCACCTCCGACATGGACCATCACGATGACACCGGACGAGCCTTCGGTTTCTCCGTCGGACGAGGAAGCTCCTGGCCCGGTCGCCACCGCAGTGTGTCTCGGCGAACGCGCCTACAACCCCGACAACGCACCGTACGCGGACAAGGGTCCGCGTCCGATGACGAACCAGCCGTCCCGGCGGACCCAGCACCTTGGCGATCGCCTCCATGACCTCCTGACGGCCGTCCTCCGGGAGGCCGGCCAGCGCCTGAACGCCAGACTCACCCTGTCGGCCCGGCATCGTGACGATGCCGGGTCTGCCGCAGTGGTGGATCAGGGAGCCAAGGTTCCTTGGGGAGTTGGGTCATCGGGAGGGGTCCCGATCGGGGCGGGGTTCCATGGGACCATGATGCGGAAAACCTCATCCACCATCGCCCTCGCCGTTGTTGTCGCTGTCGTGTTCGCCGCTCTCACGTCGTGTTCCTCGGACACCTCGGACGGGTCCCCCGCCCAGGGCCGGCCCAGCGGGTCCGGCTCCGGGTCGCCGCCGACTCCCACGGAGTCGGCCACGCCGTCGCCCTCGCCAACCGGGCCGTGCGCTGACGGGACGTGCGAGATCGAGGTCGCCGCGGGAGACGTCGTGACAGTGCCGGCGACGTACGGCCTCGGGCAGATCAAGGTGACAGCGATCACTGGCGACGAGGTCGAGATGGTCGCGCAGCTGACAGGTTCTGGCTTCAGCGTTTCTGGCTGTTCCGGTGGCGGCGGCGTGTCATCGGAGGGCGGGGGCGGCGTCAGGCTCAGCTGCGGCGAGGGACCCGCCGCGACCATCAACGACACCATGAGCCTGGAGGTCGTCAAGATCCACGACACCGCCGCCGTCCTCCGTATCAAACCCGCCGGATGACGTACGGCTCCACCCATGGGGCAGGGCAGCCGTTAAACCACCAAAACGGTCAAGGCCACTCCCCCACCTGCGGAAACGGCCTCCGACCTGCGAAAACGCCGGTCGGGACGGCAGGATTTCAGCCTGCGACCCCTTGCCCCCCAGTTGCGTCGAGGCTGAGCGGCGTGCTCCGGTCAGTTCTCCCAGGTCACGCTGACGCACAATCAGCCAAGGAGTCTTTCGCCCCCTACGTCCCGAGTTGCCTGGAAGCCAGCATCGCGACCGGACGTCGCATATGCACCCGCTCAGGGGGGTACCACGCTACGCCACCCCAACGACTTCTCCATCAACAAGAAACACCAAGCTCAGCGCTCTGATTGGAATATTGACACCCTTCACGGGACCGAGACTGCGAACGTGGGCCGACAGTGGCTGGGCCGATACGGCAAGACCGGCGGCCTGGCGAAGGCCACCCGGCAGCACCACCCGGCCCAGACGATCGCCGACCTCATTGCTGCACCCCCGCGTGGCTCAATGTGTCTGGTTCGCCGGTGTGGCCCTCGTGAACGCGGGAGACTCCTCGCGGGGATCGATCTCGGTCGCGTACATGAAATCCAAAAAGCGAGCCGCGACGGGCGAGAGGTCCTGAGAGCAGCGGTACATCACGCCGGTGACCCTGGTTGCTCCCGGAGAATCCACGGGTACCGCGGCCAGATCATCCAGACCGAAACCCTGCAACTCCAAGGCCGGCAGAGCTGCCACGCCCACGCCGGCCCGTAGCAGCCCGCGGATCGTCGCCACGCTACAGGCATTGAAGTGGTGGCTCGATGCCCGCCGGTGTGCGACACCCGCAACGGGGTGCCGTGCGCGTCGGTCAGCACGTGGTGCTTCGAGCCCGGCCGCGCACGGTCAACCGGACTCGGACCGACTTTTGGGCTGCGTCGCCCCCGCTTGGCCCGCACATGCGAGGCATCGACCGCGACGCGGGAGAAGTCCAGCCGGTCCGCCGCCCGCAGCCGGTCCAGCAGCACCCGCTGGAGCTCCTCCCACACACCGGCCTCCTGCCACTCGGCCAGACGCCGCCAGCAGGTAGGCCCCGAACCGAAACCCAACTCCTGCGGCAGGTACTCCCACTGGATGCCGGTGTACAGCACGAACAGCACACCCTGCAGCGTCTTACGGTCATCGATCCGCTTGCGCCCCGGATACCGGAACCGCCGCTCATGCTTCGGCAACAGCGGCTCGATCACCGCCCACAACTCATCACTGACCTCCCACGGCTTCCGCCGTGTCATGGTCACCCCCGAAGCAGCACGGAATCACATACCTCTCCACCGTGCCACAACAAGATCATTCTGCAATGCCCCTTAAGGCCGGTGCGAACCGGTCCGGCGCCTTGGGCCAGCCGATCAGGTGGCCCGAATTCAACTGGCAGGTGATCTCCCTCAAGTACGGGCATCTCTTGCAGGCGTTGTTCACCCGGCCCGGCGGCGAGGCCCTGCGCGCTTGTATCGATGCCATGGGCGACCCCGAATACCAGCGCCTGCTGCGCTGCTCCGCCGACGAACTGCGCGAGCGCTTGCCCGGCACCGGCTCGACCGCCGGGCCGATCGCCGACCTCATCGCCCCCTGGACGACGCCTCGCTCCTGGCGGCGCTGCGCAACCTGGGCGGCCACGACATCGGCGCGCTGTCGGATGCGTTCGCCGGTGTCGACGACACCCGCCCGACCGTGATCTTCGCCTACACGGTCAAGGGCTATGGGCTCCCCGTCGAGGGCCACCCGCAAAACCTCTCCTCCTCCTGACGGTCGACCAGATGAGTGCACCACTGGCCGACCGCCTGGGAACCGATCTCGACGACCCGTGGAGGCGTTTCGGTGCGGGTTCGGCGGAAGCGGCCCTGTGCGCGGCGGCCGCCCAGCGACTGCACCGCCCCGAACAGGCGCCCCAAGAGCCCCCTGCCGTCCCCGCCGACCTGGCGCGCGGACCCGCACGCGTTCAGCCACGTGATCATTCTGGCCGTCCGGTGCCGTCCGGTTGCCGCGCCGGGCGACACCGGCTTGTTGACCGTAGTACGGGAGGACACACAGGGCGGGGGTGCATCCCCGCTCGGGCGTCGACGGCTTCTACGGCTGGGCGGTGGCGTCGGATCGCCGCTTTGCCAGGATGCGCCGGTTCCCGCCCGGAGCCGGCCGGGTGGTCAGTCCAGTGCGGGGGGTGTGCGGCGTGTGGTGTGTGCGGGCCGCCCGACTGCGGCGTACCAGACCAGGGCCGCACATATGAAGGCCGTCGCCGCGGAGACCAGTGACCTTGTGAGGGTGTCGTTTCGTGCGCCGGAAACGAGGGCGATGGCCAATGCCAGCGTCAGGGTGATGACGGGCAGCGCACGGGGGCTCCGCGTGGCGCCTGGCGCGGCGGCCGGCGGCAGCAGCCAGGTTGCGAGGCCGTAACAGGCACAGGCCAACAGTGTGGCTCCCAGCACTTCGCTGGGCCGGTGGCCGCCCATGGTCGCGCTGGCGGCGGCGATGCAGGCGAGCCACAGCACACCGGCCGTGGCGATGTAGGGGCGGATGCGGGGGGAAACCACGAGAACGGCGGCGAGAGTCAGCGCGGCGGGGATGGTGGTGTGCCCGCTGGGGAAACCCTGATCAAGGAGATTCTCGGGAGCGCCCACCAGATCGGGGCGGGGCAGGGTCGATTTGAGCACCTCCTTGCCTCCGGTCGTGAGAATGACGACGCCGAGCGCCGCGCACCCCTGCCACCAGCACCGCCGCACCAGGGTGAGGACCACGATGACGGCCAGGCCCACCATCAGGGTGGGCTTGGCGCTCAATTCCATCGGCGGCAGGGGCGTCGAGCCGTAGGCCGCTCCTGACAGGGGGTAGATCCATGCTTCTTCGCCGCCCTGTTTACCGAGACCAAACAGGGCGTTCTCAGCTCGTTGCCCCCACGGGGTGCAGATGGCGAGCAGGTAGACCGTCAGGAACCCCAGGGTGTACAGCAGAGCCGGCATCCACAGCCGTGTCGTACGCGACGGGCTGGGGTCTTCGGGGGCCTGCCTTGAGGCCCCCGGACGGTGCGCGGGCAGGGCCGGGGAATCGTGCTGAGTCATCGCTCTGTTTCTTCCGTTGGGGGATTTCGGTCACGCACGTCTTGCGGCACGACGTGGGCCGCCGGGCTCGGTCGGCCCACCGGGGGTCCACTCCTATTCGGCGAGCGCCCGGTTCTCCCGGCGCTGGGCGGTGATCGCCAGGACCGGGAGGGGTGCGATCAGGAGAAGGAGGACGACCAGGTCCGGAAAGGACTGCATGAACGCGTCCGGCTGGACGACGATCGCCTGTGTGCGGATGAACGCGACCGCCGCGACGGGGATCAGCCACCGGTAGTCGCCGGTGGCGGCCGTCGCCACCCACGCGGCGATCAGCGCCGCGACTTCGAGGACGAACAAGCCGCGTTGGAAGGCCGGGCTGACGGAGATGATGTGCAGGCCCCCGGCCACGAACATGGCGAGCACGACGGGGGCCAGCCAGCGGTACGAGCGGCGTCGCAGACGGCTGGGACGGCAGAGCGCCAGCACGGCGCACGCGGCGCACAGTGCCCCCGAGAGCACCAGGTCACGGGCCGTTATCGGGGCGCCAAGACCGTAGTAGCCCAGGCCCGCCTTGCCCTCGTCGCCGAAGACGGTGCGGCCGTGGGACGTGGCGCCGGCCCAGATCATGGCTGCCGCGGCCGGCAGCGCGATCCACGCTCTGCCACGCAGCAGAGCGATCAGGCAGCCCAGCGGGAGCAGCCCGTAGGGCAGCAGCCGTATCCGCGTGGGACCTCCGGCCCACGGGTACCAGCCGGAGAAGCGGAAGGCGATGGCGTGCTGTCCGGGGTCGATGCGCAGTGCCCAGTGCCACACGTCCTGCAAGTACGGAACCAGCGCCAGCGCGGCGAGGGCCAGGGCGGCCAGATGGATGCCGTCCAGCCACCACGGCCGGGCCGCGTCGTCGACGACGGCACGGGCGCGGGCCTGCACCCCGGCGCGCACCAAGGCGGCAACTTCCCGCGGCGGGGGCCAGGAACGGCCGGGATACGCCTCGGCCAGGCAGGCCAGCACCTCCTCTCCCTGCCGGGAACGGTAGGACTCGGGATAGGCCGCAAGCAGCAGACGATTCATGCCGGGGCCGCTCCGGCATCCCGCGAGCGTCCGATGACGACAGCCGCCGCCCGCTGCATCCGCAGCGCCTCCCGGCCGAGCGCCTCGGTGCCGTCCTCGGTGAGCCGGTAGTAGCGCCGCGCCCGCCCGTCCACGATCTCCTCATGGCTGGCGGCCACCAGCCCGGCCCGCTCCATCCGCTCCAGCGCGCCGTAGAGAGTGCCGACAGCGATCCGGAGCCGCCCGTCCGTCGCCTGCTCGGCAGCCTTGATGATGCCGTAACCGTGCAACGGACCATCCATGAGCGAAGCAAGGATGAAGTACTGCGGTTCCGTCAAGGACGGATTCTGTCTAGTCATGCATCGAGCATATATCGAACTACGAAATATATCTGCCAGCCCTGGGTGGTCACCGGCAGCGCCTCCACGCCCGCGGCTTGTGCACGCTCGGCCAGCGACCAAGGCTGTACGGTCCGCAGGTGTTGAGACATCGAGCCCGGTCAGTCCACTACAGCTCGCAGGACCTGCCGCAGCCTGAGCCGCAGCCCTGGCACCTGCAACTTTCCCCAGAAGAGTGGGAGTTGTGGCTCGACGACCTGGGCATTCCTGACGGCACGCCGTACCTGTTGTCGCCGCGCTTCGTCCACGACGCGGACCTGAACTCGTACTTCCATCAGTGAACCTACTGGAGGGCCCGCTGAACAGTCAGATCAACCCTCGGCCCTCTGCCGGAAGCTGAACTTCCTGCTTCAGAGCCGTGACGGGAAGGACTGGCGGGACGCGACCGAGGCCGATCACACGGCCTACCACTACTGGCGTTCCTACGCCTCCTGCCGATGAGCGACAGAGACAAGGACATCGAGATCCTCGTGCTCCGGCACCAACTGCTGGTCCTACTCCGTCGGGGCAGGGTGACCAAATGGGTCCCCTGCCCCGACGGAGCTCGGTCGGCCGGGCGGCGGGTTACCGGCGCCCGGCAGAGACCGGTGCCGTGTGCGGCGCTCCCCTGCTCATCCGAAGTTCACGTCGCTGCACCACATGTAGGCCTGGTCGAGGTGCGAGGCCTGCCAGATCACGAACAGGATGTGGTGTCCGGTGTAGCCGGAGGTGCTGACGTTGAACGTGTAGTCCGTCGCCGGACCGAAGCGGCCGGTCTGCGTGATGAAGTCGAGGTTGCCCCAGCCCAGGGTCTGGGTCTTGGGGTCGAAGCCCTGCTTGCTCACGTAGGCCATGAAGTAGTCGGCACCGTGGGACGCCTGGTCGTGCACGTGGACCGAGAAGTTGTTGCCGACGGTGGTCGTCTTCCACTGCCCGGGCTTGTTCAGACTGGCGTTCCTCGAGAGGTTGTTGCTGCAGAGCGTCCCGTTGGGAGTCTGCGACTGGAACTGGCCACCGAGGCCGTCGCGGAGCGCGCTCATCCAGTTCCACATGGTGTCGGGGTTGGCCTGGAAGGCCTGCCAACACATGGGGTCTTCGGTCTGCATGGCCGGGTTCATGTGGTCGTTACCCCACCTTTCCCAGCAGTGGTACGCGCGGGAGGCGGGGCCGACGACGGAGCCGTGAGCCTGGGCGGGGGCCGACCAGGTCAGTGCGCCGACAACCACGGCGAACAGCATGGCGAGCGCCTGGAGAGGCCGACGGAGGGCCGACCGGGAACGCCCGGTTAATGGGCTCTGTTTGCGCATGTGGGGGAACTCCTTCCAGTTGAAAGGCACCATGGGAGCGCTCCCAACCTACGACTCCTGAGTGAAATGTCAATAAAACAAACGGAGTTGATTACAGGGGTGGGCGACGATCAGGGAATCTGCCGTGAGCCGGGAGTCGCGGGAGGCTTCGGCGACTTCGGTGGCACGACAGTCAGAACCCTTCCCGAAACCGGAAAGCGAGGGTGCGTGTGCCGTTCAGGAATGCGTCGCTGCAGGTCGTAGGCGGTCTGGCGGGGTTTGCGGGCGCGCTGGGACCATGTCCAGGTGATCGTCTCACTGGTGTATCAGGTCACACGGAAGCTGCTCTCGGTTCCAGCGGTGTTGCTGCGTCGGCAGACGGCCGGAGAAGCTGAATTGCTCGTGCTCCGGCACGAGAACTCGGTACTGCGCAGGCAACTTGCGAGTCCGGTGCGATACCAGTGGGCGGACCGGTTGTGGTTCGCGGCACTGTCCTCGCTGATACCCCGGCGTCGCTGGGCGCAGGTGTTCCCTGTCACGCCAGGGACGTTGCTCCGCCGGCATCGGCGTCTCGTGACACGCAGGTGGGACTACAGCGAGTGCCGGACCAGGCCCGGCCTGCCGGCGACAGCGGACGTCGTGAAGGAGTTGGTGCTGCGGCTGGCGCGGGAGAAACCGCGCTGGGGCTGCCGCAGGATCCAGAGGCGAACCCGCCCGGCCGGGCCACAAGATCGGCGCCTCCACCGTCTGGAAGATCTTGACGGCAGCCGGTGCCGGCCCGACTCCCCGCCGCGGCGGGCCGACATGGCGCGAGTTCCTGACACCCCAGGCCGAGGCCATCATCGCCCGCAACTTCCTGCACATCGACCCGGCAAGCCTTCGCCGCATCTGCGCGCCAGTCTTCCTCGAGCACGGCACGCCCCGCCTCCACATCGCCTGCGTCACCGCTCATCCGACTGCGCAGTGGACGGCCCCGCAGGCCCGCAACCTTGCTCTTGAGGTGGACGTGCGCCTCGAGTCGTTGCGCTTTGCGATCCGCGACCGGGACAGCAAGTACGCCGAATCCTTTCCGCCCCTTACCGACAGCCGGACCGCACCATTGACCGACTCGAGTTACTCCACGACGACCACTCCAGACTCGCGTCCTCGGCGGCCTGATCAACGAGTACAGACACGCCGGCCGACCCGCCGCGACAGATTTCTGAACGGCACAGGCTGCCGAGGGCAGCATGGAGAAGAACCTCCGAGTCAGGGTGTCGGTGAGCGGCGTGCTCGACCACGACGCGGGAAACGAGAGCGCGAAAAGAGGGCCCTCACAGACGTTGACCTGCGAAGACCCTCTGCACCGTCGAGACCGCCGTCCGGGCCGAACGCAGCGCCCGCCCGTCTCTCCGGCCCATTCCCCCTGCATGCCGACAAGACCGGCCCCGGCCCTGCCCGGCCGGGGCCCTAACCCGCAACTTTTTCAGTGACCTTCCAGGCCGGCGGCTCTGCGGGACCGCTCGTCCCAGACGGGCTCGACATCAGCGAATGTCGGGCCATGCCCGCGGCGATAGACCATCAGAGTCCGCTCGAACGTGATGACGATGACGCCCGTCTGGTTGTATCCAATGGTCCGGACGGTGACGATCCCCACCTCGGGATGGCTCTTCGAGTCGCGGACGCCGAGGACCTCCGACTGGGAGTAGATGGTGTCGCCCTCGAACACCGGATTGGGCAGACGAACGCGGTCCCAGCCAAGGTTGGCCATCACATGCTGGGAGATGTCGGTCACGCTCTGGCCGGTCACGAGAGCCAGGGTGAAGGTGGAGTCCACCAAGGGGCGGCCCCAGGCTGTCCCTGCGGAATAGTGCCGGTCAAAGTGCAGGGGGGCGGTGTTCTGGGTGAGCAGGGTCAGCCAGGAGTTGTCCGTCTCGAGGACTGTACGCCCCAGAGGGTGTCGGTAGACGTCACCTGCGGTGAAGTCCTCGAAGTAACGACCCGCCCACCCCATGACGGGCTGCGAGGGAGAGGAATCTTCTGTGCGGCTCAGAATGGTCATGGCCTCATTGTCGGAAGCCCTCGATCCGTGTGTGAAATAGCGAATTTTCACCGAGACTATGCGTATGATGCATGAGCTGTGGAGCAGACGTAGTCGAGGAAGCGCTGTGCCACTGGTGAGCGGAGGCCCGACGCAGGGGTGATGACCCCGACCGTGCGAGCGGCTCCAGGATCACTCAGGAGAACGACGACGGCGCCTTGCCGGTCCAGGCTGCCGGTAGTGGGTACAACGGCCACGCCCATGCCGGCTTCGACCAATGAGCGCAGCGTGCTCAGTTCGGTGCTTTCCCAGGCAACACGGGGTGTGAAGCCCGCAGCGGCACAGAGGCGGTCTGTGATCTGACGCAGACCGAAGACTGGCTGCAGAGCGACGAACGCCTCCTCGGCCAGCTCGGACAGCTTGACCGAGCGGCGCCTGGCCAGGCGATGGCCGACAGGCACAAGAAGACACAACGGCTCCTCCCGCAGGGGCACCCATTCCAGGTCGTCTCCCACGGGCCGCGGGCTGGTCAAACCGAGGTCCAGGCGCCCGCACCGAACGCCGTCGACGACCGAATCGGCAGCATCACCGCGCAACTCGAACGCAGTACGTGGAGCGCGGGAGCGGTACCCCGCGAGAAGTTCGGGCACCAGCCACGTTCCATAGGAATGCAGGAAGCCGAGGGCCACCGTGCCGGCGTCCGGGTCGATCAGCGCGGCGATGCGTTGTTCTGCGGTCTCGATTTCGGCGATGGCACGCAGGGCATGGGCCCGGAAGACTTCGCCGTATCTGTTCAGGCGCAGCCTGTTTTGGTGCCGGTCGAACAGTGGCACGCCGACTCGAGCTTCCAGCCGTCTGATGGCGCGGGACAACGTCGGTTGCGAGATGTTCATCCGCTCCGAGACGAGCGTGACGTGCTCATGCTCCGCCAGTGCGGCGAACCACTGCAACTCTCGGATCTCCATGCTTGGACTATACGCCAGGCGCATGGAGTGGGACGTGATTCGTCATTTCACAAAGCCCGGGCACGGCCGCAAAGTGTCCCCACATCCAATCGAGACTCCATGGGAGGGACCCCATGTCCGAGCCGCATTCCCTTAGGCGCGATCCCACCTCTGACCACTCCGCCGGGCCTCTGAGCGGGCTAGTCGTCGTGTCTCTCGAGCAGGCCGTCGCCGCCCCCTTCGCAACCCGGCAACTCGCCGACCTTGGCGCGAGGGTCATCAAGATCGAGCGACCGGGCAGCGGTGACCTGGCACGTGGCTATGACCGCACCGTACGAGGCATGTCCAGTCACTTCGTCTGGCTCAATCGCGGCAAAGAAAGCGTGCAGCTCGATGTGCGCTCGCCGGAGGGCAACCGGCACCTGCACGCGCTGATCGACCGGGCCGACGTCCTGGTCCAGAACCTGGTGCCCGGAGCTGCCGCCCGGCTGGGTATCGGACATCACGCCCTGGCCGTCAGCCATCCCCGGCTGATCACCTGTGACATCTCCGGCTACGGCAGCAGCGGCAGTTACCGCGACCGCAAAGCCTACGACCTCCTGGTACAGAGTGAAGCCGGGCTGCTGTCCATCACCGGCACCCCCGATACCCCTTCCAAGGTCGGGCTGTCCATCGCCGACATATGCGCCGGCATGTACGCCTACTCCGGCATCCTCACCGCTCTGCTGAAGCGGGCTCGTACCGGGCGGGGATCACAGATCGAGGTCTCCATGCTGGAGGCGCTGGGCGAGTGGATGGGATACGCCGAGTACTACACCCGCTACGGAGGGACGGCACCGGCGCGCACCGGTGCCAGCCACGCCACGATCGCGCCCTACGGTCCCTTCACCACCCGGGACGGGCAGACGGTCCTGCTCGGTCTGCAGAACGAGCGGGAGTGGGCCTCGTTCTGCGAACTCGTCCTGCAACGCAGGAATCTGGTCGGCGACAACCGCTTCGCAGGGAACGCGGACCGAGTGGCGCACCGCACCGATCTCGACAAGCTGGTGCGCGAGGTGACGAGCAAGCTGTCCGCCAGGGAACTGGTGAACCGCTTGGAGGAGGCCCGAATCGCCTACGCGTATCAGCGCAACATGCAGGAGTTCAGCGACCACCCCCAGCTTCGGGAGCGGGGCCGCTGGGCGACCTTCGACAGTCCTGTGGGACCGCTGACTGGGCTGATCCCCCGGTCACGTTCCACGGTGAAGCAGACGGCCCCCAGCACCTGAGGCCCGTTCCGGCATTGGGCGAACACACCGACGCAGTGCTCGGCTGGCTCGACGCCTCCAAGGACGACACACGTGAGGGAGGTACGGCGTGTCCACAGAGCTGATCGGTGTGCTCGTACTCGCAGCCGTCTTCGCGGTGTCGAGCCTGCGCGGACTGAACATGGGCGTGCTGGCCCTGGTGGCGACCTTTCTTGTGGGATGCGTCTGGCTTGACCACACCCCCAGCAGGTGCTGGATGGCTTTCCCGCCGAGATGTTCGTCGTGCTCGTCGCGGTGACCTTCCTCTTCGGGATCGCCCGGGTCAACGGGACCGTCGAGTGGATGGTGCACGCCGCCGTCCGAGTCGCCGGGCAGCGGCTCGGCGTCATGCCGTGGGTCTTGTTCGGTCTTGCTGCGCTGCTGTGTGCCACAGGAGCGGCGTCCCCGGCAGCAGTCGCGGTCGTCGCCCCGCTCGGTATCACCTTCGCCGTGGAGCGTGGTATCAGCCCCCTGTATGTCGGTCTGATGGCGGTGAACGGAGCGGCCGCCGGAAGCTTCGCTCCCACCGGCGTCCTCGGCGGGATCGTGAATTCCTCCCTGCACAGCAGCCATTTGACGGTCAACGGCTGGCAACTGTTCGTCGGCACCTTCGCGTTCAACGTTGCTGTGGGGGTGGTCACCCAGGTGGTCTTCGGCCGTCAGCGCATCCATCGGATGCAAGCCCTCACCTCCGACAGCCGTGCGGCGGATTCCACGATCGTGCTGGGAGCAGAACAGGCAGTAACCCTCTGCGCCATGGTCGCCCTGGTCCTCGGCACCACGGTCCTCTCCCTCGACACAGGGTTCCTCGCTCTGTCCCTGGCCTCAGGGCTTGCGCTGCTGTTCCGCCACACCGCGCAGAAGGCGTCGCGAGAGATCTCCTGGTCGGTGGTTCTGCTGGTGTGCGGGATCGTCACCTATATCGCACTCCTGCAGAGCCTGGGCATAGTCGACTCCCTTGGACGGATGATCGCGGCGATCGGCGCGCCGCTGCTGGCCGCTTTGATCATTTGCTACGTGGGCGGTGTCGTCTCCGCCTTCGCCTCCACGACCGGCATCCTTGGAGCACTGATGCCGCTGGCAGTCCCCTTCCTCGCGTCGGGGCCATCGGTACGACCGGTATGGTCATCGCCCTGGCAGCGTCGGCGACCGTGGTCGACGCCAGTCCCTTCTCCACCAACGGCGCTTTGGTCATCGCCAACGCACCCGAGCACCAGCGAGACGACGCCTACCGAGGACTGCTGCTCTGGGGAGCGGGAGTGTGCGGGCTGGCTCCGGTGGCTGCCTGGCTGGTCTTCGTGGCCGTCTAAGGTCTTGCTTCACAGAGGAACAAACATGGAATTCTCCGAACGAACCATGCTGTTTGTGCCGGGAGACCGGCCTGACCGATTTTCCAAGGCCGCCTCCAGCGGCGCGGATGCTGTTCTGATCGATCTGGAGGACGCAGTACCGGCCGACAACAAGGCCGCCGCCCGTGCAGCAGCCATCCGGTGGCTGGCCAGACACCGCAGCGTGGTGCGTATCAATGCCCCAGGGAGTCCTTGGCACGCCGAGGACCTCGCTGCTCTCGCCGAGGCACCGGCGCTACTACGGGGGGTGGTCCTGCCCAAGTGCTCGACTGCCGAGCAAGTGGCCTCCGTCATCGACCATCTGCCCTATGGGGTCAGCCTGCTACCACTGATAGAGAGCGCGATCGGCCTGCGGGAGGCCGGAGCGATCGCCGGTCTGCCGAGAGTGGGACGACTGCTGTTCGGGAGTGTCGACTACGCCCTCGACACAGGAATCACGCCCTCCCCACCAGAGGAGCCGGAGTTGCTGTGGGCCCGTTCCTCTTTGGTGAACGCTTCACAGGCAGCCGGGCTGCCCTCGCCGCTGGACGGTGTTCACACCCGTCTTGAGGACAAGGAAGGCTTGGCAACCTCGTCACGGCGAAGCAGGGCGCTGGGCTTCGGCGGCCGACTGTGTGTGCATCCCCTTCAAGTGGCCACGGTGCACCGCGCCTGGCAACCTACTGACCAGGAGATCCGGTGGGCCCGAGGAGTAATCCAGGCAAGCAGTGCAGGCAACGGCGGCGCCACCCGAGTGGACGGACAGATGGTCGACCGGCCCGTCCTGCAACGGGCCCGACGCTTGTTGTCTCTGGCCGGCAAGCCGTAAAGCACCCGCCCGCACACCGCGCGGCGCGGTCATGGCACGAGGCGCGCCAGTTCCACTCTGGACTGAATGGCGAGCTTGCGGTAGATCTGGCGCAGGTGGAAGCCGACGGTGTGCGGGGAGATGAACAGTTCGCTCGCGACCTGGCGGTTGGTCAGCCCCTGTGCGACGAGCCGGGCGACTTTGGTTTCGGTGCTGGTGAGGCTGTCCCAGCCAGTCTCGGGCCGGGTTTCGTGGCTCCAGTGCCGACGTCGGACTCCGAGGCGCCGCAGCTTGCGCCGCACGCGCGCCGAGTCCCATTCCGCACCCACCTCCTCGTAGATCACCATCGCGCGGCTCAGTTCCTTCACGGCCTGCTCGCGGTCGGTCTCACGCTGGAGTGACCCGAGGTCTTCGGCGAGCGAGGCCACCGTCCACGGATCGCCGTAGAGCTTTCCGAGCCCGGCGAGCGCGGTGAGATCGCCGTCCAGCAGCGCCCGGCCATGCCTCGCCGCCGCCACCACCGAGCTGTGACGCTGATTGACCGCGGCGATCTCCTCGGCGGTGACCACGATCCGCTCCGCGAGCGGCCGCTGGTCCGCCGCCAGCGCGGTGCGTACCGACCACGCGGTGCCCAACGGGGCCTCGAGCACCAACTGCCGGCGCAGGGAGGAGTCCTCTGCCAGGGCGCGGATCTCGTCGATCGCCGCGTGCGCGCCCGATCTGGCCGAGGACACCATCCCGGTGAGCAGTCGCCGCATCGCCGACCACCATTGGACCAGTTCGGCGGGTATCGACTCGTGCAGTCGCCGCAGCCCGTCGGCGGCTGCGGTCAGGTCACCACGCCGTAGTGCGCAGAAGACCAGAACCGCGCGGAGCGGGGGTCGTAGAGCGGCATCTCCGCCCGCTTCGATGCCGCGAGTCCCGCGGCCGCCTCCGTCTCGGCCGCGGCGACATCGCCCTTGACGAAGAAGATCATCGCGCGCAGGGTGAGCGGGACCGGGGTGAGCACGCCCATGCCGTCCCAGTCGACGGTGCGGCAGGCGGTGTCGGCCGCGACCAGCGCCTCGTCGAGCCGGTGGAGCCTGGTCAGCATCCACGCCTTGGTCCACAGTGGATCGCTCTGACAGGACTCGGTGACGTGCTCGCGCAGTCCCACCGCGTCCTCCACGCAGGCGAGCGCCTCGTCGAGCCGTCCTTCACGCCACTTCGCCATCGCCCGCACGTTCAACGCCGCCACCCGCACCTCGACGCTGTACGCGGCGGGGGCCGCGAGCACCCGGTCGACCAGGTCGCTCTGTGCGGTCTGGTCGGGCGACAACATGTTCAGCACCAGCAGTTCGGGGTCCGGAGGGTCCGCGGGAACCGTGGCGGAGAAGGGCTCCTGGGAGACCTGCTGCGCGGCGGAGGCGTCGCCGCGCAGCATCAGCGCCCTTGCCAGCCAGGTACGCAGCGGGCGAACGGACTCCATCGGGGCGGGCCCGGCCACCCGCAGCAGTTCTTCGGCGAGTTCGGCGGCCTGGGTGAGCTTGCCCTGCCGGACCAGGCCCGCGGTGGCCGTGGTCCCCAGCGCGAGGTGATCGGGCCCGCCGGGTTCGGTGGCCTGCAGGCCGCGAGTGGCCAGCGCCGCGGCCGACTGGGGTGAGGACGGCAGCAACCGCCGCGCCGCCTCGCCGATGGTGGCCACCGCCTCGGCGTCACCGGCCTCCGTGCAGTGCACCAGATGCACCGCCGCGTCCACGGTCGACTCCCCCGCCCTGGCGAGCAGCATGGTGGCGGCCTGCTGGTGCAACATCGACCGCAACGGCGCGGGGACGGTCCCCAGCACCGCACGCCACACGGGTTCGCGGTGGAACACGAATCCCTCGCTATCGCTGATGAGCAGCCCCGCGCCCATCGCCTCCTGCAGCGGCCCCAGCAGCTGGACGGGAAGCTCGCCCAGCATCTCCGCGAGGTCGCGCGGGGCGAATCCGCTGCCCAGCACCGCTGCGACCTGCAACACGTTCTGCGCCTGCTCGGACAGCTGGCCCAGCCGGCCGCGCACCGACCGCAGTAACGGCTGCGGCAGCCGCCCGACCGGATCCTCTGCGACGGCCGCGGCGATGCCCGAGGTCATCGGCCCCGAAACCAGCGAGGCGACCCCGTTGCTGATCGCGACGCAGTGTTCCTTGCCCAGTTCGTGCACCAGGTCCACGATCGCCTGCGGGGTGCCGCCGACGCTCTCGCACAGCTCCACCAGGTCCCTGTCGGGAACTGCGTCGAAGAGGTCGCCGACGAGGCCGACGACGGCGTCACAGGGCAGCGGGCCCAGCGGTCCGAGCCAGTCGCTGCGGTGGGCCCGAGCCATGCCGCGCAACACCAGGCTGTTGGCCGACTCCTCCCGCTCGGCACGCAGCGCGAACAGCCACAGCACCGGCGAGTCGTCCAGCTTCGACATCAGGCCGCCGAGCGCCCGCAGCACCGCCGGGTCCGCCCACTGCGCGTCGTCGAGCACCATCAGAACCGGACCACGCTGGAGTTCGCCGTCGAGCTGTGCCTCGACCTGTGCGGCCGGCCAGCCGATCCGGTCGGTGTCGTGCCGGCCCTGACGGGGGCCGACCATGGTGAGCGGCTTCGGCACGCCGTCGAGCACCGCGAACCCGTTCCGCTCGGCCAGCGCCATCGCCTCGGACAGCAGTCTGGTCTTGCCGGTGCCGATGCCGGACTCCAGGACCACTATGTGTTCCCGGTGGTCCTCGGCCGTCGCGCGCATCAGCCGCTCGATGCGGTGCACCTGTTCTCCACGGCCGTGCAACGACCGGCGAACGACTGTGCCCGCGGTGTCGTCGGCTCCGTAAGCCTCTCGAGAATCCGAGGCTCCGCATTCTCTCCCCTGTTGGCGGTGCACCTCTGCTGTCGTCATTCCCTGCGGAAGGCGGCGGGCGGCCACAGGGACACGGATTCGCTTGGTCTCCTGTCCGCTCGGCCCCGAACACCATTTCGTCGGCCGTTCATCTGCCTCACCGGAATTTCATGCCGCAATGGGCACCCAGCCGCGAATCGCGAACTCGGGTCGAGAATGGGAAACGTGGAATGTTCAATACTTTCGACGGGTAGCGCTTGAAGTGAATCCGCTCCAGATCCCAGGCCGAGAGCACATGGGAGAAATCAAAAACCAACTCGCCGAGTAATCTATCAATCCCTCCTCACGAGCCAATGCCGCTATCACCGAACTGGGCGTGAGCCGATTCATCATCGGGTCAAGCCATGGTCAAGTCGAAGCAAAGTTCAACTTAGCATCGGAACAGCTGTCCCGCTATGTGGCGAACCCCACGGCACAGACGTAACAGAAGATGACAGGAGGGTGGCTTTCCTAGGGAATTCCCTAGGAAAGCCACCCTCCTGTCATCAGGCTCTCAGCGTGCGCCCGCGCGCACCGGCAGGGTGGTCAGCCCCCGCAGGAGAATGCTGCTGCGCCACCTCAGGTCGCCCGGGGCCACCGCGAGGGTGAGCTCGGGGAACCGGGCCAGCAGCACGCGGAAGGCAATCTCGCCCTCCACCCTGGCCAGCGCCGCCCCCAGGCAGTGGTGGATACCGTGACCGAAGGCGAGACCACCGCCCTTGGGACGGCCGAGGTCCAGCTCGCCGGGCCGTTCGAACACCTCCGGATCTCGGTTGGCCGAGCCGATCCCCAGCAGGACCAGCTCGCCTGCCGGGATCGTTGTGCCGCCGATGGTCACCGGCTCGGCGGTGAACCGCGTGGTGGCCATGCTGACCGGGCTCTCCAGGCGGAGGAACTCCTCCACCGCGCCCGGGAGCAGCGCCGGGTCCGCACGCAGCCGCGCCAGCTGGTGCGGGTCGCGCAGCAGGGCCAGCACCCCGTTGCTGATCAGGTTCGCCGTGGTCTCGTGCCCGGCCATCAGCAGCAGTGACGCCATCGAGGTGGCCTCGGCCGGCGACAGCTGGTCGGCCCCCTCCCCCGGGGCCAGGATCGCGGAGAAGATGTCCTCGCCGGGAGCCGCCCGTTTGGCGGCCACCAGCTCGTCCAGGTACTCCCGCATGGCCGCCGACGCCGCCATCTGCTCCTGCGGCGTCGTCGACGTGAGGATCGTGTGGGACCACTCGCCGAACTCACTTCGCCGGTCGTCCGGCACGCCGAGGATCTCGCAGATCACCGTCATCGGCAGCGGGAACGCGTACTCCTCGATCAGGTCGACCGAGTCCGCCCCGGCGGCCAGCTTCGCCGCCATCGCCTCGGTCAGATCGGTGGCCAACTGCTCGATGCTCGGGCGGAGCCGATCGATGGCCCGTCCGGTGAACGCCTTGTTCACCAGCTTGCGGAGCCGGGTGTGCTTGGGCGGGTCCGAATTGAGCATGTGGTCGTGCAGACCCATGTCCAGGTCCACGGCGTCCTCGGGCAGTTCGGCTGCGCGGCGGAGGATCCTGGCGATGTCACCGGCGTCCTTGCGCAGCCGGGGATCGGTCATTCCGGCGCGCACGTCCCCGTATGTGGTGACCAGCCAGAACGGCGGCGCCATCGGCACTCGCACCCTGGTCACCGGGCGCTGGGTGCGCAGCAGTTCGTAGAGCTGGTACGGATCGTTCATGAAGGCTTCGTCGAGATCGACCACTCCGTCGCCGGAGTCGGGGATCGAGTTTCCGGCCGGGCACGGGGATGTCGTCATGACAGGGGTACTCCTCTGGGTCGTCGGCGGCTCGTCCCGCCGTGTCAATCGGGAATTCCGCCCACCAGGCGGTTCAGCACGAGGGCGGCCATCGCGGCGGGGTCACCGTCCTCGGGCCGCAGCACCAGCTCCGGCGACTCGGGCGCCTGGTACGGATCGTCGATCCCGGTGAAACCGGTGATCGCGCCCGCGCGTGCCTTGGCGTAGAGCCCCTTCGGGTCCCGGGACTCGCAGACCGCGGGCGGGGTGTCGAGGAAGACCTCCAGGAACGGCAGCCCGGCGAGTTCGTGCGCCTCCCGCACCTTCGCCCGGTCTTCGGTGTAGGGGCTGATCAGCGAAACCACCGCGACCAGTCCGGCGTCGGCGAACAGCCTGGCCGCCTCGCCCGCGCGCCGCACGTTCTCCGCACGGTCGGCTTGGCCGAATCCCAGCCCGGCGTTGATCCCGTGCCGCAGGTTGTCCCCGTCCAGCAGGTAGGCCGGGCGGCCGGCGGCGATCAGCAGCCGCTCGATCTCCACCGCCACACTGGATTTCCCGGCCCCGGACAGTCCGGTCAGCCAGATCGTGGCGCCCCGCGAGATCCGTTCGTCCCGGCTCACCGCGGTGGCGTGCCAGACCACCTCCGGCCGGGCGGGCTGGGCCAGCACGGTCCCGGCAGCGACGGTGTTGTTGGTCCGCTCGTCGACCAGGATGAAACTGCCGGTGACGCGGTTGCGGCGGTACTCGTCGACGAACAGCGGCTCCTGCGCCCGCAGGCTCACCCGGCCGATCTCGTTGAGTGCCAGCGAATCCGCGGCCTCGTCGCGGTGCAGCGTGTTGATGTCGAGCCGGTAGTCCACCGCAGCCACCAGCGCGCGGGTGGTGCGGGTGGTGTGCCGCACGAGGTACCTGTTGCCCGCGGACAGCTCACTCCGCTCGGTCAGCCAGCACACCATCGCGTCGAGTTCGCGGGCCGCCCGCGGCTGGTTGCGCGGGCGGCAGATCAGATCGCCCCGGCCGATGTCGTGCTCACCGTCGAGCTGCACGGTGACCGCCTGCGGCGGAAAGGCCTCGGCGAGTGGCGCGCCGCCGGGCCCGGTGATCGCCGCGATCGTGGTGTGCACGCGCGACGGGAGCACCAGCACCTCGTCACCCGGTTTGAACACCCCGCCCGCGACGGTGCCCGCGTAACCGCGGAAGTACCCGGATTCGTCCGGCGTACGGATCACGTACTGCACCGGCAGGCGCGCGTCGATCAGGTTCCGATCCGAGGCGACGTGCACCTCCTCCAGGTGGTGCAGGAGCGAAGTGCCTTCGTACCAGGGCATCGCGTCGCCGCGGTGCACCACGTTGTCGCCGGTGAGCGCGGACATCGGGACGAAGCTCAGGTCATGCACGTCCAGTTTGGCGGCGAACGAGGAGAACTCGGCGCGGATCTCCTCGAACCGCTCGTGCGAGAAGCCCACCAGGTCCATCTTGTTCACGCACAGCACCAGGTGTGGAATGCCGAGCAGGGATGCCAGCAGCGCGTGCCGCCGGGACTGCTCCAGCACGCCCTTGGCGGCGTCGACCAGGATCAGCGCGAGGTCGGCGGTGGATGCCCCGGTGACCATGTTGCGGGTGTACTGCAGGTGGCCCGGGGTGTCGGCGATGATGAACCGCCGCTTCGGCGTGGCGAAGTAGCGGTGCGCCACGTCGATGGTGATGCCCTGTTCGCGTTCGGCGCGCAGGCCGTCGGTGAACAGGGCGAGGTTCGGGTATGGCTCACCTCGGTCGCGGCTGGCGCGTTCCACGGCGGCCAACTGGTCGGAGAACAGCGATTTCGAATCGAACAGCAGCCGGCCGATGAGCGTGGACTTGCCGTCGTCCACACTGCCCGCGGTGGCGATCCTCAGCAGGTCGGTGCCCATCAGAAGTAGCCCTCCCTTTTCCGGTCTTCCATGCCCGCCTGGGAAATCCGGTCGTCCGCGCGGGTGGCACCGCGTTCGGTGATCCGGCTGGCGGCGACCTCGGCAACGACCGCCTCCGGGGTGGCGGCGGCGGACTCCACACAGCCGGTGCAGGTCGCGTCGCCGATGGTGCGAAAGCGGACCGTGGCCTCGTACGGCTGCTCGCCGGAGCTGGGTGCCAGGTACGGGTTGACCGCGAGCACCATGCCCTCGCGCTGGAAGACCTGCCGCCGGTGGGCGTAGTAGAGCGAAGGGAGTTCGACCTCCTCGTCGAGCACGAACTGCCAGATGTCCAGTTCCGTCCAGTTGGAGAGCGGGAAGACCCGGATGTGCTCACCGCGGCGGTGCCTGCCGTTGTACAACTGCCAGAGTTCCGGCCGTTGGTTGCGCGGATCCCATTGGCCGAACTCGTCGCGGAAGCTGAATACGCGTTCCTTCGCGCGGGCCTTCTCCTCGTCGCGGCGGGCGCCGCCGAATACGGCGTCGAAACCGTGCTCGGTGATCGCCCGCAGCAGGGTAGCGGTCTGCAACCGGTTCCGGCTGGGTTCGTCGGCCACCCGTCCGGCGTCGATGTCGTCCTGGACGGAGGCGACCTCCAGCCGGACCCCGTGCCGGGCCGCCTCCCGGTCGCGGAATTCAAGCACCTCGGGAAAGTTGTGGCCGGTGTCCACATGCAACACCGGGAACGGCAGTGGCGCCGGCCAGAACGCGCGCAGCGCCAGGTGCAGCATGACCACCGAGTCCTTACCACCGGAGAACAGCAGCACCGGCCGTTCGAAGGTGGCCGCGACCTCGCGGAAAACATGTGCTGATTCGGCTTCGAGTGTGTGCAGATGGGAGAGCTGATAACTGCCCACCGTCATAGGTTGTGGTCCTCCGCTGCTAGTAGGGCGAATTGTTCTTCTGGTGCCGCGGGGTCGTGTCGGCGTTCCGCGCGCAGTGAGCGGAACGCGGCGAACACCCCGGTCGCCCACAACGCCACGATGGCGTTGCAGGTGACCGTGAACACCCAGTCCGCGGCCTCGAACTCGTCCAGCAGGGTGCGGGCGTTGGTGAACACGATCAGCCCACCGGCCAGCGCGCCCAGCAACCGCGGCGGCAGGTGCCGGACCAGCCAGGCCGCCGGCGGGCGGCGATGATGCCACCGGCCATCAGGCCGAGGACCACCGTGTAGTCGAGGCTCTCCTCCTGCGACAGGGTGACCAGGAAGCCGATGCCGGCGGCCAGCGCGACGATGAACTCCGAGGTGTCCACCGAACCGACCACCTTGCGCGGCTCCAGCCGGCCCGAGGACAGCAGGGTGGTGGTGGCCACCGGGCCCCAGCCGCCGCCACCTGTGGCGTCGACGAACCCGGCCACCAGGCCGAGTGGCGCGAGGAACGTGGCACGGGGGCGCCTACCGCTGATCAGCTTGCCGAGCCCCAGGAACGAGAACCGGATCAGCACGTACAGGCCGAGCAGCAGCAGGATGGTGGTGCTCCACACCGCGGCGTTCTCGGTGAACAGCGAGGTCAGCACGTACGCGCCGAGCACCGCGCCGATCGCGCCCGGCGCGGCCAGGATGCCGACGGTTCTCCAGTCGATGTTCTTGAACTTCCAGTGGGACAGACCGGAAGCCAGCGAGGTGCCGACCTCGGCGAGGTGCACGGCGGCCGAGGCGACCGCCGGGGCGGTGCCCACGGCCAGCAGCGCGGTCGTCGCGGTTACCCCGAACGCCATGCCCAGCGTGCCGTCGACAAGCTGGGCCAGCAGGCCGGCCAGTCCGAACAACAGGAACGTGCGCATGGGAACCTCGGTTCGCAGGGTAGGCGGCACGGCTGCCGGGACCGCCGGGGACAAGGACGCGGCGGGTGGGTCCCGCCGCCGCTCCGGCATGCTGTCGCTTCCGGAATCCTTTGCGGTGCGTGGAGCCCTATACAGCCCCGCGGTAGTCCATGAACGGGGGGCGCTCCCCGACGGGCTTGGCGAGCCAGTCGTTGACCACCCGCGCGGTCACCGTCGCGAATTTGTCCAGCATCGTCAGATGGTTTCCCGGCACATCGGCCAAGGTGACCGCCGAGGAGCTGTTCCAGGTGAACATCCAGTCCTCGTGGGCCACCGGGGCGCCCATCCGTTCGGTCGCCCGGACCTGGAGCGTCGGGATGTCCAGGTGGTCCGGAGACCACCACGGAAACGACGTGTAGTGGGCCATGGCGGAGATCCAACTGTCGTCGCCGTTGTCACCGGCCTGCCTGATGTTTTCGAACAGTGCCGCCAGCAGCGCGTTCGAATACTCTTCGAAAGTGGTGAGGTCCTCTTGGGAGACGGTGTCGAACAGGGTGATGCCCACCGGGGTCACTCCCCTGCGCACCAGCTCGGCGGCGACCCAGTGCGCGATCATTCCGCCGCTGGACGCTCCCCCCACAGCGAAATCCTCCCCCGCCGGGTTGTCCCGGAGGATCGCCTCGGCGTAGGCGGCGGTCATCGTTTCCAGATCCCGTGGCAACGCCTCACCGACATGGAAGCCGGGCAGGTTCAGCAGTGACACCTCCCGGCTGCCCTGGAAGGCCCACGCCAGCCGCACGTAGGCCAGTTCGTCCGGGGCCATGAACGGCGGGAACAGGTACAGCTTCGGCTTCTGGCCGCCGTTGGCGATGCGTTTGGGCGGCCGGATCGCCGCACCGGCGGTGTCGGCACCGAAGGTCGGCCGGAACTTCGCGAGGGTCTCCACCGAATCCAGGAAGACCGCGACCCTGCCCTCGGCCTCGGCGCGCATGTACATCGCGGCGAGGTCCGACAGCCGGACCACCTCCGTGGAATCCGTGGAGGCGGTTCCGGCGGGGCTCGCGGTGGCGAGTTCGTCCAGGATGTGCGCGGTCAGTGCGGCCGCGTCCGGATGGTCGAAAATCAGCGTCGCCGGGAGCCGCAACCCGGTCGCGGTGGTGAGCCGGTTGCGCAGTTCGACCGCGGTCAGCGAGTCGAAGCCCAGATCGCGGAATGCCGCATCGGCCTCGACCCCGTCGGCTGTGGTGTGGCCCAGGACGGTGGCGGCGTGGGTGCGCACCAGGTCCAGCACTGCGATGTGGCGCTCCTCGACCGACAGCGCGGTGAGCTCGCCCCCGCCGGCGGAGGCCCTGGCGGCGGCGCGGCGCGGCGGGCCGCCGACCAGCCCGCGCAGCAGCGGTGCGGCAGTCCCGGCAGCCCGCATACCGGCCACGTCCAGTCGCGCCGCCACCACCAGCGACCTGTCCACGCTGCGTGCGGCGTCGAACAGCGCAAGCCCCTGTTCGTCGGACAAGGCCCGCATCCCGGCACGTACCAGCCGGGCCAGGTCGGCCTCGGCCAGCCCGCCGGACATCCCGGAGCGCTGCTCCCACAGACCCCAGGCGAGTGACTGGCCCACCAGTCCGGCCGCACCGCGCTGCAGCATCAGGGCGTCCAGCGCGGCGTTGGCCGCGGCGTAACTCCCCTGGCCCGGAGAGCCCAGCGTGGCCGCCGCCGAGGAATACCCCACGAACAGGCTCAGGTCCCGATCGCGGGTCAGATCGTGCAGGTGCCATGCCGCGTCCACTTTCGCCCGCAGTACCGCGGACAACCGCTCGGTGGTCAGGGACTCCACCGTCGCGTCGTCCAGCACCCCGGCGGCGTGCACCACACCCGACACCGGGTGCTCCGCCGACACCGTGTCCAGCGCCGCGGCCAACGCGTCGCGATCGGACACGTCACAGGCCTGGATCGACACCCGGGCGCCCAGTTCGGCAGCCAGGCCGACGGCCCCCGGCGCGTCCATGCCCCGCCGGGACAGCAACAGCAGATGCTCGACTCCGTGAGCGGTCACCAGGTGCCGGGCCAGCGAGGCGCCCAGGCCGCCGGTGCCGCCGGTGATCACCACCGTCCCCCGTGGATCCAGGCCCGGCGGCGCGACCACCGGTCCGGCGGCCCGGACCAGCCGGCGCATGGACAACCGGCCTGCCCGCAGTGCGAGTTCGGGTTCACCACTGGCCACCACCTCGGGTAGCACGGCATCCAGCAGCACATCATCGGCCTCGGCGTCGAGATCCAGGAGAACAAAGCGTCCGGGGTGCTCCGACTGAGCCGAACGCACCAGTCCGGACACCGCGGCGGCGGCCAGATCGCTGCCGTCGAAGGCGCCCCGGGTGAGCAGCAGCAGCCGGGAACCGGAGGTGGCCGGGTCGGCCAGCCACTCCTGCAGCCAGTCCAGCACCGTCGCCGTCACCGTGTGCACCGGCTTGGGGCCCTCACCGGTGCCGGACAGGACGTGGGCCACCACCACCGAGGGCACGTCGGCACCGGCTTGCTCGTGCCAGGTCCAGTCCACCACTTCGGTGGCGGTCGGCTCGGCGAGCGGTTCCCAGTCCACTCCGAACAAGGACCGCGCCGTCTCCCCCGCCGCTGACGAAGCCGGATCGGTGGTGATCGGGCGCAGCATCAGCGAGTCGGCGCTCAACACCGGCTGCCCGGCCGGATCGAAAGCCGCGACCGCGAACCCACCGTCCTCACGCTGCGACAAGCGCACCCGCAGTACCGCCGCGCCGGTGGCGTGCAGCTGAACGCCACTCCACGCGAACGGCAGCCTCACGCCGCCTTCACCGGCCTGGTTCGAGGCCGTCAGTCCAATGGGGTGCAAAGCCGCGTCCAGCAACGCCGGATGTATCCCGAAGCCGTCCACACCGATCTGCTCGGGCAGAGCCACATCCGCGAACACCTCGGTATCCGTCCGCCACACCGCGCGGACACCCTGGAACACCGGCCCATAGCCATAACCGTCCTCGGCCATGCGCTCATACACACCGTCCACCGGCACCGGCCACGCACCCTCCGGCGGCCAGACCCCCGCCCACACCGGAGCGGCGGTGGCCCGGCCACCCAGCACACCACCGGCATGCTGAACCCACTCGTCCTCATCGTCAGCGCGGGAGAAGACCCCGACGCCTCGGCGACCGTGATCGTCGAGCTCGGCGACCCGCACCTGAACCTGCACGCCACCCTGCTCGGGGAGCACCAGCGGAGCCAGCAGAGTCAGGTCCTCCAGCAGCGGAACGCCGGTGCGGTCACCGGCATGTACCGCCAGATCCACAAAGGCCGTGCCAGGCAGGAGCACCGATCCCAGCACCGCGTGGTCAGCCAGCCACGGGTACGCGGACAGCGACAGCCGCCCGGTCAGGACCGACTCATCCCCACCGGCCAGGGCCACGACCGCACCGAGCAGCGGGTGACCGGGCTCGTCCTGCCCCAGCTCCCGCACATCACCCGCCCGGCGGGTCGTCGAAGGCCAGAACCTCCGGCGTTGGAACGCATACGTCGGCAACGACACCGGCCTGGAACTGTGAGTACCGAGGAGCGCGGTCCAGTCCACGGTGGAGCCATGGGCGTGTATCCCGGCCAGCGCGGTCAGCAGCGTCTCCGGCTCGTCGCGTTCCGTCGTCCGCAGCGCCGGAAGCCACACGCCACTGTCCACCGTGGCCATGGAGGTCAACGTCCCGGCAGGCCCGGCCTCGAGGAACAGGTCCGCCCCGCTCTCTCGCAGGCGCTGAACCGCCTCGTGGTAGCGCACGGTGTCGCGGACATGCCGTACCCAAGAGGCCGGATCTGTCACGTCGGCATCGGAGGTGCCCGACACCACCGGGATCTGCGGCTCGTTCCACGCGACCCGCTCCAGCACCCGCCTGAACGGGTCCAGCATGGGTTCCATCAACGGCGAGTGGAACGCATGACTGACGCGCAGCCGCCGAGCCCTGCCGCCCTGCTGCCGCCACCTCTCCGCCAGTTGCTCCACCACGTCCTCGTCGCCGGAGATCACCGTCGACTCCGGACCGTTCACTGCGGCAAGCCCCACGGTGGCGTGCTCACCGATCAGTTCCAGCGCCTCGGCCTCACCCGCCGACAACGCCGCCATCGCGCCGCCGGTGGGCAGCTCCTGCATGAGTCGGCCTCGCGCCGCGACCACAGCCGCCGCGTCCGCCAGACTCCACACTCCCGCCACATGCGCGGCACTGAGCTCACCGATCGAATGCCCGGCCACCCACTCCGGCGACACACCCCACGACGACGTCAGGCGGTAGAGCGCCACCTGCACCGCGAACAACCCGGCCTGGGTGAACACCGTCTCATCGAGCAGATCCGAGTCGTTGTTGATCACGTCACGGATCGGACGCGGCAGATGCCGGTCCAGCTCCGCGCACACCTCGTCAAAGGCGTCGGCGAACACCGGGAAGGCCGCCGACAGCTGCGAGCCCATGCCGAGACGCTGACTGCCTTGCCCGGAGAACACCACCGCCAGCCGACCGGAGCCCGGCGATCCGCTCACCACGCCGGCGTCGGCCCGCCCCGTCGCCAGCGCCTGGACGCCCTCGGCGAGCGCTCGCCGGTCCTTGCCGAGCACCACGGCCCGGTGCTCGAACACCGGTCGAGTCGTGACCAGCGCCCGGCCGACCAGCACGGGATCGGTCTCCGGCCGGTCGGCGGCCCAGTGGCTCAGCCTGGCTGCTTGCTCGCGCAGCGCCTGCGCCGACCTGGCCGATACCGGCCAGGGCACCAGACCACCCAGAGCTTCGGGCGCCGTCGCCGATACCAGCTCGGGCTCGGATTCGGGTTCTTCGAGGATCACATGGGCGTTCGTGCCGGAGATGCCGAACGCCGACACTCCAGCCCGTCGAGGGCGGCCGTTCGGCTGCCAGGGCACCGGCTCAGTCAGAAGCCGCACCGCCCCGGCCGACCAGTCCACATGCGACGAAGGCGCGTCGACATGCAACGTCCGCGGCAACGCCCCGTGCCGCATCGCCAGCACCATCTTGATGATGCCCGCCACGCCCGCAGCCGCCTGGGTGTGACCGATGTTGGACTTCACCGAACCCAACCACAACGGCCGGTCCCGCGGGCGGTCCTGGCCATAGGTCGCCAGCAGTGCCTGCGCCTCGATCGGATCGCCAAGCTTCGTTCCGGTACCGTGCGCCTCCACCACATCGACCTCAGCCGGGGACAGCTGAGCGCTGGCCAGCGCCGCCCGGATCACCCGCTGCTGGGAAGGACCGTTCGGCGCCGTCAGACCATTCGACGCACCATCCTGGTTCACCGCGCTGCCACGCAACACCGCCAAAACCTGGTGCCCGTGCCGACGCGCGTCCGACAGGCGCTCCAGCACCAGCACCCCGGCACCCTCACCCCAGCCGGTCCCGTCCGCGGCGTCGGCGAACGGCTTGCACCGGCCGTCAGCAGCCAGGCCGCCCTGCCGCGAGAACTCCGCGAACACCCCGGGGGTGGACAACACCGTGACACCACCGGCCAGCGCCAATGAGCACTCACCCGACCGCAGGGCCTGAGCCGCCAGATGCACCGCCACCAGCGAAGACGAACAGGCCGTGTCGATCGAGACCGCCGGGCCTTCCAAGCCCAGCGCATACGACACCCGGCCAGAAGCCACACTCGCCGCACTGCCGGTCAGCAAGTGCCCGTCGGCATCGTCCGAATCGGCCGCGAGCGCCGAGCCGTACTCCGACCCGCCGACACCGACGTACACACCGGTGTCCGATCCCCGCAGTCCGACCGGGTCGATCCCGGCCCGCTCCAGCGCTTCCCATGCCGTTTCCAGCACAAGCCGTTGCTGTGGATCCATACCGATCGCCTCACGCGGCGAAATACCGAAGAATCCCGCGTCGAAGTCCGTGGCCTCGGCGACGAATCCGCCGACGCGGGCGTAACCGTTCTGTTCGTCCTCCCAGCCACGGTCCTTCGGGAACGCCACAACGGCATCCTCGCCCGCGGCGAGCATCCGCCAGAAGTCATCGGGGCTGCCCGCGTCCCCGGGGAATCGGCAGCCCATTCCCACGATCGCGACCGGTTCGTCGGCCATCGCGGCCGACGCCGGTGCCGCAGCCCCAGCCTCGATACCGAGTAGGTCCGCGAGCAGGAATTCCGTCAGCGCGGCCGCGGTCGGATAGTCGAACACCAGAGTCGCCGGCAGCGACGAACCGGTCAGTTCCGTCAGCCGGTTGCGCAGCTCCACCGCGGTCACCGAATCGAAACCCAGCTCGCGGAACGCCTGACCCGACCCCAGCCCTTCGGCGGTGTCGTGGCCCAGCACCGCGGCCGCATGGGCCAGCACCAGATCTTCGAGCGTCTGCCGACGCTGCACCTCGGGCATCGCCCGCAACCGGGCGGCCAAGCCACTGTCCGCGACCGGTACCGCATACGCGTCGACCCGCGCATGCGGGATCTCCGCCAGCAAGGGACTCGGGCGAACTGATGTGAACGCGGCCGCGAACCGCGGCCAGTCCATATCGGTCACGGTCACACAGGTCTCGCCCTGGCCCACCGCCTCGACCAGCGCCCACAGGGCACGTTGCGGGTTCATCGGCCGGACCCCGCGCCGCTGCATCGCCCGGCTCTCTTCCGAGCCGGCCATCCCCGCACCAGCCCACACACCCCAGGACACGCTCGTCACCGCATGCCCGGCGGCACGCTGCCGAGCGGCATAAGCGTCCAGGAACGCGTTGGCCGCCGCGTAGAGTCCCTGCCCGCCGCCACCCCACACACCGGCGCCGGAAGCGAACAGCACGAACGCGTCCAGCGGGCGATCAGCATCCTGCATGAGCAACCGGTGCAGGTTCAGCGTCCCGGTCACCTTCGCCGCCAGGGCCCGCTCCACGGCCTCCGGACCGGTCTCCGCGATCGGGGTCAGCTCACCGACACCGGCAGCGTGAACCACCGCGTCGATACGGCCCACCTCGGCCAGAGCCGCGGCCAGCTCGTCCCGGTCGGCCACATCCACGCCCAGAACGGTGACGCGTACCTGTCCCCCGGTGCGGAGGTCTTCCACCAGTTCGGCCGCCCCCGGGGCCTGGGCGCCGCGCCGCGAGGTCAGCACGATGTGTTCGACATCCTGCTCAGCCAGCCAGCGCGCGACATGCCCGCCGAGACCACCTGTGCCGCCGGTGACCAGGACGGTGCCCGAAGGCGCCCACGTCCGCCCGGATCGCGTGGTGGGGGCGGGCACCAGGCGACGCCCGTACACACCGCTGGCCCGCACGGCGACCTGGTCCTCACCGTCCCATCCGGCCAGCACCGCGCAGCAACGCCGCCCGATGTCCTCGTCCGGTTCGGAGAGGGGCAGGTCGATCAGCCCACCCCAGCTCCCCGGGTACTCCAGCGCCGCCACGCGGCCCAGGCCCCACGCCGCGGCCGCGTCAAGATCGCCAGGGCCCTCGGGGCCGGCCGCGCCACGGGTCATCACCCACAACCGCTGCGACGCTCCTGAGTCCGCGAATCCCTGTACCACCGTCAAGAGTTCCTTCACCGGGGCTCCACAAGGGAGGAACACCACCCCGGCCACATCCCCTTCGGACAGTGCGTCCCGCATGGCTTCGGCAACCGCTGCGCGATCGCTGGACACCGTCACAGGAAGCGGCCGCGCGCCCTGATCGGCCAGCATTCCGGCCACCTGACCAGCCCATTCGGCCGCGTCCGGAGCGTGCATCACCAACCACGAACCGCTCAGCCCAGATGGCCGCGCTCCCTTCAGGGAGACCCACTCCACCCGATACCTCCAGGTGTCGACGGCCTGCCTGTCCAGCTTCCCCGGCGCCAGGCAGCCAGCGCGGGAAGCACCGGACTCACCTCATGCTCATCCACCCGCAAGGTGGTGGCCAGAGCCGCGCTGTCCGAGCGCTCCACCGCCTGCCAGAACTCCGCCTCGACACCGTCGACAACATCCGCGGCAGCATGGCGCGTGCTCTCGGGCCAGTACCGCTCGCGCTGGAACGCGTACGTCGGAAGAGACACCGGGCTGGGGCTCCGAGTGCCCAGCAGCGCGGTCCAGTCCACAGTGGCGCCATGGGCGTGCAGCCCCGCGACCGCGGCCGTCACCGCCTCCGGTTCGTCACGCTCGGCCCTCAGGGCCGGGAGCCAGACCCCATCGTCCGCCGTGGCCATCGCGCTCAGGGTGCCGTGCGGGCCCACTTCCAGGAACAGGCCCGCTCCCTGGTCCCGCAGCTTGAGGACCGTGTCGTGGTAACGCACGGTGTCACGGACGTGCCGCACCCAGTAGGCCGGATCGCTCACGTCCATGCCGGGGATACCCGAAACCGCTGGAATCTGCGGCTCATTCCACGAGACTTGGTCCAGCATCCGCCTGAACGGGTCCAGCATGGGTTCCATCAACGGCGAGTGGAACGCGTGGCTGACCCGCAGCCGCCGTGCCTTGCCGCCCTGGTCCCGCCACCGCTGCGCCAGCTGCTCCACGGTGTTCGCGGCACCGGAAATCACTGTCGAGGCCGGACCATTCACCGCGGCAAGCCCCACGCCGGTGTGCTTACCGATCAGTTCCAGCGCCTCGGCCTCACTCGCCGACAACGCCGCCATCGCACCGCCCGCAGGCAGCTCCTGCATCAACCGGCCCCGCGCCGCGACCACCGAAGCCGCATCCGCCAGATCCCACACACCCGCCACATACGCAGCGCTCAGCTCACCGATCGAATGCCCGGCCACCCACTCCGGCGACACACCCCACGACGTCATCAAGCGGTAGAGCGCCACCTGCACCGCGAACAACCCGGCCTGGGTGAACACCGTCTCGTCCAGCAGATCCGGTTCACCGTGGATCACATCCTTGATCGGACGAGGTAGATGCCGGTCCAGCTCCGCACACACCTCGTCGAAAGCGTCGGCGAACACCGGGAACGCAGCCGACAGCTGCGAGCCCATGCCGAGACGCTGACTGCCCTGCCCGGAAAACACCACCGCCAGCCGGGCAGCTCCTACCTGTCCGGTCACCACACCGGCGCTCGGCCGGTCCTCGGCCAGTGCGCGCACGCTGTGCGCCAGCGCCTGCCGGTCCCGGCCCAGGACCACGGCGCGATGCTCGAACACCGACCGGCCCGTGGCCAGCGCCCGGCCCACCGCCGCCGGATCGATCTCCGGCTGGTCATCGGCCCATCGGCTCAACCGGGCGGCTTGCTCTCGCAGTGCCTGCGCCGACTTGGCCGACAACAACCACGGCACGACAGCAGGAGCCGACTTCTCCTCCGGCTCGACAGCCGGTGCCTTTTCGGGTTCTTCAAGGATCACATGCGCGTTCGTTCCGGAGATACCGAATGACGACACCCCTGCCCGACGAGGACGACCATCGGTCTCCCAGGGCAGTGACTCGGTCAGCAGTTCCACCGCTCCGGCTGACCAGTCCACATGCGACGAAGGCGCGTCCAGATGCAGCGTCCGCGGCAATACGCCGTGCCGCATGGCCAGCACCATCTTGATGATCCCGGCGACCCCGGAAGCAGCCTGGGTATGACCGATGTTCGACTTCACAGAACCCAACCTCAACGGCCGGTCCGACGGACGGTCCTGACCATAGGTCGCCAGCAGCGCCTGCGCCTCGATCGGGTCACCCAGCCGAGTTCCGGTGCCGTGGGCCTCCACCACATCGACCTCAGCCGAGGACAGCTGAGCGTTGGCCAAGGCGGTGCGAATCACCCGCTGCTGAGAAGGACCGTTCGGCGCGGTCAGACCGTTCGACGCGCCATCCTGGTTCACCGCACTGCCACGCAGTACGGCCAGGACCTGGTGCCCGTGCCGACGGGCATCGGACAGGCGCTCCAGCACCAGCACCCCGGCGCCCTCACCCCAGCCGGTCCCGTCCGCGGCGTCAGCGAACGGCTTGCACCGGCCGTCAGCGGCCAATCCGCCCCGCCGCGAAAACTCAGCGTAGATCCCAGGGGTGGACAACACCGTGACACCACCGGCCAACGCCATCGAGCACTCGCCCGACCGCAACGCCTGCGCAGCCAGATGCACCGCCACCAGGGAGGAAGAACAAGCGGTGTCCACGGTCACCGCCGGGCCTTCCAGGCCGAGCGTGTACGACACCCGGCCGGAAGCCACGCTCACGGCGTTGCCGGTCAGCACATGCCCGTCGACCTCGTCCGCACCGGACGCGAGCAGCGCCCCGTACTCCGATCCACCAGCGCCCACGTACACGCCGGTCGAGCTGCCTCGCAGGGAGTCCGGCGCGATCCCGGCCCGCTCCAGCGCCTCCCACGCCGTCTCGAGTATCAGCCGCTGCTGTGGTTCCATCGCCACCGCCTCACGCGGCGAGATACCGAAGAAGCCCGCGTCGAACCGCGTGGCCTCGGCCACGAACCCGCCTACGCGGGCGTAGCCTGCCTGATCCGGCTCGGCGTCCCAGCCCCGGTCCGTCGGCCACGGCTCCATCGCGTCGCGGCCCGCGGCTACCAGGTCCCACAGCTTTTCGGGGCTGTCCGCCCCGGCCGGGAAGCGGCAGGCCATCGAGACCACGGCGATGGGCTCGCTCACGCGAGCCTGCAGCTCGTGCAGGCGGTCCTGGGTCTCCAGCAGACTCGTCGTGGCCTGCCGCAGGTACGTCCGCAGCCGCTCTTCGTTGCTCATGACGACTGCCTTCCGTCGGAAATCGCGATCTTGTCGAGGACGTCGAACAGCTCGTCGTCGGAGGCCGCGGCGGCATCGACCATCGACGCCGCCCCGTTCCCCGCCGGCCGGACCTCGAATCTGCGGACGAGTTCTCGCAGCCGGCCCACCAGCCGTTCCGAACCGTCGCCGTCTGACTCGGCCAGCGCGGGGATGGCCCGTTCGATCCGGTCCACATCGGCGAGCAGGGACTCCGCGAGGCTCTTTTCCTCCGGCGTCAACCGGATGCGCAGCTGGCGGGCGAGCTCGGCGGGACTGGGGTAGTCGAACACCATGGTGGCCGGTAGTCGCAGCCCGGTGACCGCGGTGAGCCGGTTGCGCAGTTCCACGGCGGTCAGCGAATCGAAGCCCAGATCACGGAAAGCCGCGTCCGTGTCGACGGCGTCGGCTGTGGCGTGCCCCAAGACGGTCGCCGCCTGGGCGCGCACCAGCTCCAGCACCAGCGCCTGACGCTCCTCCACCGGCAATGCGGCCAGCCTGGCGGCCAGCTCGCCCCCACCGGCCGGGGCCGTGGCGGCGGCCCGGCGTGCTGAGCCTCCGGCCAGGCCGCGCAACAGCGGGCCGGCGCTTCCCGCCGCCCGCATACCGGCCACATCCAGCCGAGCCGCCACCACCAGCGGCCGTTCCAGGCGCGTCGCCGCGTCGAACAGCGCCAGCCCTTGCTCGTCGGACAGCGCCCGAACTCCGGTCCGGGCCAGCCGGGCGAGGTCCGTGTCGTCCAGCGCCCCGGTCATGCCCGAGCTCTGCTCCCATAGGCCCCATGCCAGCGACTGCCCGGTCAACCCGGCCGAACGCCGGAACTGCGCCAGCGCGTCCAGTGCGGCGTTGGCCGCCGCATAGCTCCCCTGCCCGGCCGAGCCGAGCGTGGCCGCCGCAGAGGAATACACCACGAACAGCCCCAGGTCCTTGTCACGCGTCAGTTCGTGCAGATGCCATGCCGCATCGACTTTCGCCCGCAGCACCGAGGTCAGCCGCTCCGGGGTCAGCGATTCGATGGTCGCGTCGTCGAGAACACCGGCGGAGTGCACGACACCCGCCACCGGAAACTCCGCGGGCACCGCATCCAGCACCTCGGCCAGAGCCGCCCGATCAGTCACATCGCAGGCCTGGATCGACACCCGTGCACCCAACTCATCAAGTTCGGCGGCCAGTTCGTCCGCCCCTGGGGCTTCCGCACCTCGCCGGGACAGCAGCAGCAGGTGTTCCACCCCGTGGTCGGTGACCAGGTGGCGGGCCAGCATCGCGCCCAGGCCGCCGGTTCCGCCGGTGATCACCACCGTTCCCCGCGGGCCCGGGCTCGTTGGCAGGCGCAGCACGACCTTGCCCACGTTCCGCCCGGTCTGCAGATGGCGCAGGCCGTCCACCGCGGCGGCCGTCTCGAACACGGTCACCGGCAGCGGCTTCAGCTTCCCGGAGCCGAACAGGTCCACGATCTCGGCCAGCATCTGGCCGATCCGCTCCGGACCGGCCTCCATCAGGTCGAAGGCCCGATACACCGCGCCCCCATGCGCGGCCGCGATCTCCGACCCGTCCCGCACATCGGTCTTGCCCATTTCCACGAACCGCCCGCCCTTGGCGAGCAGGTCCAGAGAAGCGTCCACGAATTCCCCGGCCAGGGAGTTCAGGACCACGTCAACGCCCTGCCTCTCGGTGGCAGCCAGGAATTCGTCCCGAAAGTCCAGATCCCGCGAGGACGCCAGGTGCGCCTCGTCGAGCCCCTGCTCACGCAGCACCGGCCACTTGGCGGCACTGGCGGTGCCGTAGACGTCCATGCCCCAGACCCGGGCCAGCTGAACCGCCGCCATACCCACACCACCCGCCGCGGCATGAATCAAAATCCGCTGACCACGCCGCACCTCAGCCAAATCACGCAACGCGTAGAACGCCGTCAGGAACACGATCGGCACCGACGCCGCCCGAGTGAAAGACCACCCCTCCGGCACCTTCGCCACCAACCGATGATCAGTCACCGCCAACGGACCCAACGCACCCGCGAAAACACCGAACACCCGGTCACCGACCGCCAGCCCGGACACCCCCTCCTCAGCGACCTCGACCACCACACCAGCCGCCTCACCACCCATCACGGCACCCGCATCCGGGTACAGACCCAGACCGACCATCACGTCCCGGAAGTTCAATCCGGCCGCGCGCACACCCACCCGGATCTCACCGGGCGCCAGCGGCGCCTCGCCTGCCGGGTTGTCCAGCACCGCCAGATCGTCGAGGCTGCCCCGCTCGGGCACGTCCAGCCGCCAGCCCAGCCGCTCCGGACCCGGCACCACCAACCGCCCGGCCGCCCGCACCAGACGCCGCACGTACAACACACCGGCACGCACCACGAGCTCCGGCTCACCACTGGCCACCACCGCAGCCAGCACACCATCCAGGCTGGTGTCCGCTTCGAGATCGGTGTCGAGACCGGCGTCGAGGAGAATCAAACGGCCGGGATGTTCGGACTGTGCCGAGCGCACCAGGCCGGTCACCGCGGCGGCGGCCAGATCACTGCCATCGCTCGCACCTCGGGTGAGCAACAACAGCTGTGAGCCATCGGTGGCCGGGTCGGCCAGCCATGTCTGAAGCCAGTCCAGCACCGTCGCCGTCACCGTATGCACCGGCTCAGGTCCGTCCCCGGCGCCAGCCGGGACCTGGGCCACCACCACTGCAGGCAGCTCGCCTTCGGCCTGACCGTGCCAGGTCCAGTCCACCACTTCGGTGGCGGTCGGCTCGGCGAGCGGTTCCCAGTCCACTCCGAACAAGGACCGCGCCGTCTCCCCCGCCGCTGACGAAGCCGGATCGGTGGTGATCGGGCGCAGCATCAGCGAGTCGGCACTCAACACCGGCTGCCCGGCCGGATCGAAAGCCGCGACCGCGAACCCACCGTCCTCACGCTGCGACAAGCGCACCCGCAGTACCGCCGCGCCGGTGGCGTGCAACTGCACGCCACTCCACGCGAACGGCAGCCTCACGCCGCCTTCACCGGCCTGGTTCGAGGCCGTCAGTCCAATGGGGTGCAAAGCCGCGTCCAGCAACGCCGGATGTATCCCGAAGCCGTCCACACCGATCTGCTCGGGCAGAGCCACATCCGCGAACACCTCGGTATCCGTCCGCCACACCGCGCGGACACCCTGGAACACCGGCCCATAGCCATAACCGTCCTCGGCCATGCGCTCATACACACCGTCCACCGGCACCGGCCACGCACCCTCCGGCGGCCAGACCCCCGCCCACACCGGAGCGGCGGTGGCCCGGCCACCCAGCACACCACCGGCATGCTGAACCCACTCGTCCTCATCGTCAGCGCGGGAGAAGACCCCGACGCCTCGGCGACCGTGATCGTCAGGCTCGGCGACGCGCAGCTGAACTTGCACGCCACCCTGCTCGGGGAGCACCAGCGGAGCCAGCAAGGTCAGGTCCTCCAGCACCGGAGAGCCGGTGCGGTCACCGGCATACACGGCCAGATCCACCATGGCCGCGCCCGGCAACAGCACGGAGCCAAGAACGGCGTGATCGGCCAGCCATGGATACGCGGACAGGGACAATCGTCCAGTCAGAACCGCCTCGTCGCCACCGGCCAACGCCACCACGGCACCGAGCAACGGGTGGCCCGACTCACCTTGCCCGAGCGCCCGCACATCACCTGACTTCGCCCCTGCCGCCGAGGGCCAGTACCGCTCCCGCTGGAAGGCGTAGGTCGGCAGCGACACCGGACTCGTGCTCTCAGCGCCGAGCTGCGTGGTCCAGTCCACCGGCACGCCCGCGACATGGACACCGGCCAGTGACCGCAGCCACCGGCCCCGACCCCCGTCATCACGACGCAACGTACCGCTCACGGTCAGACCCTCACCAGCCTGCTCCACCGCCATCGCCAGCACCGGATGCGCACTCACCTCAACAAAAGCGCGATGCCCAGCCCGCACCAGCGACTCGACCACCTCGGCAAACCGCACCCGCTCACGCAGATTCCGATACCAATACCCACCATCAAGCCCCGCAGTATCAACAAGCCCAGCGTCCACAGTGGAATGGAACGGCACCCGGCCACTCACCGGCTCCAGACCAGCCAGATCACTCGCCAGCTGCTGCTCGACCGCCTCCACCTGCGCCGAATGCGACGCATAGTCCACCGCAATCCGCCGCACACCATCACCAGCATGCCTGACCACGAACTCCTCACACGCCACCACAGCACCCGAAACCACCACCTGCGCCGGACCGTTCACCGCAGCCACCGACAGGACATCGGCCCACGGAGCAATCCACTCCTCCACCTGATCCAGCGGCGCCGGAACCGACACCATCCCACCAGAACCCGCCAACCCCACAATCGCCCGACTCCGCAACGCCACCACCCGCGCCGCATCCTCCAACGACAAACCACCAGCCACCGTCACCGCAGCAATCTCCCCCTGCGAATGACCCACCACCACCGACGGAACCACACCCACCGAACGCCACAACCCCGCCAAAGACACCATCACCGCCCACGACACCGGCTGCACCACATCAACCCGCCCCAACAACCCAGCATCCCCAAGCGCCTCACGAAGCGACCAATCCACGAACGGCTCCAACGCCGCCCCACACCGCTCCATCCACTCCGCAAACACCGGCTCGGAATCCCACAACTCCACACCCATCCCCACCCACTGCGCACCCTGCCCCGGAAACACAAACACCGGACCAAGCCCAACCGGCGCCGCACCACCCCGCACCACCGCCGCGGAAGCCTCAAAATCCCCCAGCCCGGCAACAAACCCAGCCACATCGTCAGCCACCACCACCGCACGATGCTCGAACAACGACCGCGTCGTCACCAACGCACGACCCACAGCCACCACATCCACTCCCGGCCGCCCAACAGCCCACTCCCCCAGCCGGACAGCCTGCTCCCGCAACGCCTCCGCCGACTTCGCCGACAACAGCCACGGCACCACACCACCGGTAGCCTCTTCAGGCTCCACGGCCGGAAGCTGTTCGGGCTCTTCGAGAATCACATGGGCATTGGTGCCGGAAATACCGAACGACGACACCCCAGCGCGGCGAGGCCGGCCGTCGGCCTGCCACGGGACCGGCTCGGTCAGCAACTCCACCGCACCGGCCGACCAGTCCACATGCGACGAAGGCGCATCCACATGCAACGTCCGCGGCAACACACCATGCCGCATCGCCAGCACCATCTTCATGATCCCCGCCACACCCGCAGCAGCCTGAGTGTGGCCGATGTTCGACTTCACCGACCCCAACCACAACGGCCGACCCTCCGGACGATCCTGACCATAGGTCGCCAGCAACGCCTGCGCCTCGATCGGATCACCGAGCTTCGTCCCCGTACCGTGCGCCTCGACAACGTCCACATCGGACGCGACCAGCCGAGCACTCGCCAGCGCCGCGCGAATCACCCGCTGCTGGAAGGACCATTCGGCGCCGTCAAACCATTCGACGCACCATCCTGATTCACCGCACTCCCACGCAACACCGCCAGCACCTGATGCCCCCGCCGACGAGCGTCCGACAACCGCTCCAGCACCAGCACACCAGCACCCTCACCCCAGCTGGTCCCGTCTGCTGCGTCGGCGAAAGGTTTGCACCGGCCGTCAGCGGCCAGTCCGCCCTGGCGGGAGAACTCCGTGAAGACCCCCGGGGTCGCCATCACCGTGACACCACCGGCCAGCGCCAACGAACACTCACCCGACCGCAGAGCCTGAGCCGCCAGATGCACCGTCACCAGCGAAGAAGAACACGCCGTGTCCACCGTGACAGCGGGACCTTCCAGACCCAATGTGTAGGCGATCCGACCCGACGCCACACTCCCCGAATTACCGGTACTGCCGAATCCTTCACTCTCGGCCGGATTCAACGCCGTCTGAGTCGCGTAGTCGTGGTACATCAACCCGAGATACACACCGGTGGCGCTGCCACGGAGGGAATCCGGCACGATCCCGGCCCGCTCCAGAGCCTCCCACGCCGTCTCCAACACGATCCGCTGCTGCGGATCCATCCCCACCGCCTCACGCGGCGAAATACCGAAGAAACCCGCGTCGAACTCCGCCGCACCCAACAAGAAACCACCATGCTTGGTGTAACTCGTACCAGCACGAAGCCCCTCCGGGTCATACAGCCCGTCCACATCCCAGCCCCGATCGGACGGGAACTCCGCCACCCCCTCACCACCAGCCGCCAGCAACTCCCACAAAGCCTCCGGCGAATCCACCCCACCCGGGAAACGACACCCCATCCCGACAATCGCGATCGGCTCCTCCACCACCGGCGCGACCAGCGCCACGTCCGTAGCCTCGGTGCCGGTTCCGAGGAGCTCCGCCAGCACGAACTCGGCCAGCACGGACGCGGTCGGGTAGTCGAAGACCAGCGTCGCCGGGAGCCGCAGATCGGTTGCGGACGCGAGCCGGTTGCGCAGTTCCACCGCCGTCAGCGAATCGAAGCCCAGATCACGGAAAGCCGCATCCGCATCGACTCCGCCGACCGTGGCGTGGCCGAGGACGGTGGCAGCCTGAGTGCGCACCAGTTCCAGCACCGCGCTGTGGCGCTCCTCCACCGGCAGCGCCGCCAGCCGGCCGGCCAACTCTCCGCCATGAGCGGAAACCGAGGCGGCGGCACGTCGTGCCGAGCCTCCGACCAGGCCGCGCAAGAGCCGGGAGTCCACCCCGGAGGCTCGCATGGCCGCCACATCCAGCCGTGCCACCACCACCAGCGGCCGGTCCAGGCGCACCGCCGCGTCGAACAGCGCCAAGCCCTCTTCGTCCGACAGTGCCTGGAGACCGGCTCGGCTCATCCGTGCGAGGTCGGCCTCGTCCAGTGTCCCGGTCATTCCCGAGCGCTGCGCCCACAGCCCCCACGCCAGCGAGTGCCCGGCCAGCCCCGCCGACCGTCGCTGCTGCACCAGCGCGTCCAGCGCGGCGTTCGCCGCCGCATAACTCCCCTGACCCGCCGAACCGAGCGTGGCCGCCGCCGAGGAATACACCACGAACAAACCCAGATCCAAGCCTTGGGTCAGCTCATGCAAATGCCACGCCGCATCCACCTTCGCCCGCAACACCACAGCCAGCCGCTCCGGACTCAACGACTCCACCGTCGCGTCATCCAACACACCAGCCGCATGCACCACACCCGCCAGCGGGAACTGGGCGGGCACCCCCTCCAGCACCGCGGCCGCCGCATCACGATCGGACACATCACACGCCCGGATCGACACCCGCGCGCCCAGCTCAGCGGCCAGTTCAGCGGCCCCGGAGCGTCTATTCCCCGCCGCGACAGCAACAGCAGATGGCCGACCTCGTGGGTGGCCACCAGGTGCCGGGCCAGCAGTACGCCCAGGCCACCGGTTCCTCCGGTGATCACCACGGTGCCCTCAGCCAGCCGCTCCGGTGCCACCACCGCCTGCCCGCCCCCCGCGGCCCGTACCAGGCGCCGCACGGACAGCGCTCCGGCCCGTACGGCGAGTTCCGGCTCACCACTACCCAGCACCGTGGGCAGCACGGCATCAAGATTCAGGTCGGTGTCGAGGTCCAGGAGGATGAAACGTCCCGGGTGCTCCGACTGCGCCGAACGCACCAGACCGGTCACCGCGGCGGCGGCCAGATCACTGCCGTCGAGCGCGCCCCGGGTGAGCAGCAGCAACCGGGAATCCTGGTTGGCCGAGTCGGCCAACCAGGTCTGCAGCCAGCCCAGAACCGTCGACGTGACCGCATGCACCCATTCCGGGCCCTCGCCGTAGCCAGTCGGGACATGGGCCACCACCACCGCGGGTACGTCGCCATCGACCTGGCCGTGCCAGGCCCAGTCCACCTCCGTAGTGGTGCCGGGATCGGCCAGCGGAACCCAGTCCACTCCGAACAACGACCGAGCCGACTCACCAGCCCCGGACGCCAGGTCGGCGCTGATCGGGCGCAGCCGCAAGGAGTCCGCACTGAACACCGGCTGCCCGGCCGGATCGAACGCCGCGATGCCCACCCCGCCGTCCTCACGCCGGGACAACCTCACCCGCAGCACCGACGCACCGGTGGCGTGCAGGCGAACGCCGGTCCACGCGAACGGCAAGCTCACACCTTCGCTCGGCTGCGCCAAGGCAGCGAGACCGATGGGGTGGAGGGCGGCGTCCAGCAGCGCCGGGTGTATCCCGAAGCCGTCCACCTCGGTCTGCTCGGGCAGTGCCACCTCGGCGATGACCTCGGTGCCTGACTGCCAGGCCGCGCGGAGCCCCTGGAAGACCGGACCGTAGCCGTAGCCGTCTTCGGCCAGGCGCTCGTAACGGCCGTCCACCGGCAGTGGCTGCGCGTCCGGCGGCGGCCAGGCGCCGGTCCACACCGGAGCTGGGACGTCCTGTGAGCTCAGCACACCTTCGGCATGCCGAATCCACTCATCGTCATCGTCGACACGAGAGAGGATTCCAACCGCCCGGCGCCCTTGCTCGTCAGGCTCGGCGACCCGCACCTGAACCTGTACCCCGCCTTGTTCAGGCAGCAGCAGCGGAGCCTGAAGGGTCAGTTCTTCCACCACCGGGCATCCGGCCCGATCACCAGCGTGCACAGCCAGATCCACGAACGCCGTCCCCGGCAGCAGCACCGAGCCCAGCACCGCATGATCGGCCAGCCACGGGTACGACGCCAGTGACAGGCGCCCGGTCAGCACCACGGCATCGCCCCCGGCCAGAGCCACCACCGCGCCCAGCAAGCCGTGACCGGACTCGCCCAGGCCCAGCGCGCGCACATCGCCGGCGCGGCGGGTCACCGCGGGCCAGTACCGCTCGCGCTGGAACGCGTACGTCGGCAGCGGCACCGGACGGGAGCCCTGAGCACCGAGCAGCGCGGTCCAGTCCACAGTGGCGCTATGGGCGTGCACCCCGGCCAGCGCGGTCACCAGCGTCTCCGGCTCGTCACGGTCGCCTCGCAACGCTGGGACCCAGACACCGCTGTCCACGCCGGCCATCGCGCTCAACGTGCCGTCGGGCCCGGCTTCCAGGAAGAGGTCCGCTCCCTGCTCCCGCAGCGTCAGGACCGTGTCGTGGTAACGGACCGTCTCCCGGACATGCCGCACCCAGTAGGCCGGGTCCGTCACATCCGCATCCTGAGTTCCGGACACCACGGGGAACTGTGGTTCCCGCCAGGACACGCCCTCCAGGACCTGCGCGAACGAAGCCAGCATGGGCTCCATCAACAGGGAGTGGAACGCGTGACTGACCTGCAGGCGCCGTGCCTTGCCGCCCTGCTTTCGCCACCTCTCCGCCAGCTCCAGCACTACGTCCTCGTCACCGGAAACCACCGTCGAGGCCGGGCCATTCACCGCGGCGAGCCCGACTGTGGCGCACTCACCGATCAGTTCCAGCGCCTCGGCCTCACTCGCCGAGAGCGCGGCCATCGCGCCGCCCGCAGGCAGCTCCTGCATCAACCGGCCCCGCGCCGCGACCACCGAAGCCGCATCCGCCAAACTCCACACGCCCGCCACATGCGCGGCGCTCAGTTCACCGATCGAATGTCCGGCCACCCACTCCGGCGACACACCCCACGACGTCATCAGCCGGAACAGAGCGACCTGCACCGCGAACAACCCAGCCTGGGTGAACACCGTCTCGTTCAGCAGATCCGGTTCGCCGTTGATCACGTCACGGATCGGACGCGGCAGATGCCGGTCCAGCTCCGCACACACCTCATCGAGTGCCTCGGCAAACACGGGGAACGACGCATACAGCTCCGCCCCCATACCGAGCCGTTGACTGCCCTGGCCGGAGAACACCATCGCCAGCCGCCCAGAACCCGGCGAGCCGGTGAGCACGCCCGCGCCCGGTCGGCGTTCGGCCAGCGTGCGCAGGCCGTCCATCAACTCCTGCCCGTCCCGGCCCAGAACCACTGCACGGTGCTCGAACACCGACCGGCTGGTGGCCAACGCACGAGCCACCACTCCCGGATCGGTTTCCGGCTGGTCGGCGGACCACCGGACCAGCCGGACAGCCTGGTCCCGCAGGGCATCCGCTGACCTGGCCGACAGCAACCAGGGCACCAACCCGCCAGGAACCTCATCCGGCTCCGTCGCCGACACCAGCTCGGGTTCGGGCTCCGCCTCTTCGAAGATCAGGTGCGCATTCGTACCGGAAATGCCGAACGACGACACACCCGCCCGCCGCGGACGGCCATCGGGTTCCCACGGCACGGCCTCGGTCAGCAGCCGTACCGCACCGGCCGACCAGTCCACATGCGACGATGGCGCGTCCACATGCAACGTCCGCGGCAGGACGCCATGCCGCATCGCCAGCACGATCTTGATGATCCCGGCCACGCCCGCGGCGGCCTGAGTGTGACCGATGTTCGACTTCACCGACCCCAACCACAATGGCCGGTCCTGGGGGCGGTCCTGACCGTAAGTGGCCAGGAGGGCCTGCGCTTCGATCGGGTCGCCGAGTTTTGTGCCGGTGCCGTGGGCCTCCACCACGTCGACGTCAGCCGAAGACAGCCGCGCACTCGCCAGCGCCGCTCGGATCACCCGCTGCTGGGAGGGACCGTTCGGCGCCGTCAAACCGTTCGACGCACCATCCTGATTGACGGCACTACCACGCAACATCGCCAGAATCTGGTGCCCGTGCCGTCGCGCGTCAGACAGCCGCTCGAGAACCAGAATGCCTGCGCCTTCACCCCATCCGGTGCCATCCGCGGCATCCGCGAAGGGCTTACAACGGCCATCAGTGGCCAGTCCGCCCTGCCGGGAGAACTCCGCGAACACACCGGGGGTGGACATCACCGTGACGCCACCGGCAAGCGCCATCGAACACTCACCCGACCGCAGCGCCTGCGCGGCCAGATGCACCGCCACCAGGGACGAGGAGCACGCCGTGTCGACCGACACCGCCGGGCCTTCCAGTCCCAGGTTGTAGGAAACACGCCCGGACATCACACTCACGGCGTTGCCGGTCAGTGAATGTCCTTCGGTGTCATGGGCTCCCGACGCCAGCACCGACCCGTACTCCGACCCGCCGACACCCACATACACACCGGTGTCCGAACCTCGCAGCGCATCCGGGGCGATCCCGGCCCGCTCCAACGCTTCCCACGCGGTTTGCAGCACCAGACGTTGCTGTGGGTCCATCGCCACCGCCTCACGCGGAGAAATACCGAAGAATCCCGCGTCGAAATCCGTGACTTCGGGAACGAACCCGCCCACACGCGCGTAATCGGCCTGCGGGTCGTCCAGTCCGGCCGCGTCCCAGCCGCGGTTCCCGGGAAAGGCGCCGATCGCGTCCGTGCCCTCGGTCAGCAATTCCCACAACGCCTCGGGCGAGTCCACTCCGCCGGGGAAACGACATCCCACACCCACGATCGCGACCGGCTCGTCCAGCACCGCAGCCACCACCGGCGCGGACATCGCCGCCTCGGCTCCGAACAGCTCTTCCAGCAGGAAGTCCGTCAGCACAGCCGCGTTCGGGTAGTCGAAGACCAACGTCGCCGGCAACGAAAGCCCCGTCGCCTCCACCAAGCGATTGCGCAGCTCGACCGCGGTCACGGAATCGAAACCCAGCTCACGGAACGCCTGCCCGGACCCAAGCCCGTCCGCGGTGCCATGCCCCAGCACCGCTGCCGCATGAGCCAACACCATCTCGTGCACGGCCTGCCGACGCCGGCCCTCCGGCAGCACCCGCAGCCGGGCCGCCAGAGCGCTGTCCTCGTCCCTCGCCGAGCCCGTATCGGCCGCGGCAGCCCGCACCTGCGGAATCTGACCCAGCAGCGGGCTGGGCCGCGCGGAGGTGAACGCCACGGCGAAGCGGGGCCAGTCCATATCGGTCACCGTCACACACGCCTCACCCCGGCCCACCGCCTCAGCCAGCGCACGCAGCGCACGCTGCGGGTCCATCGGCCGCACCCCGCGCCGCTGCATGGCCTGGCTCTCCTGTGCACCGGCCATTCCCGGCCCGGCCCACAAACCCCAGGACACACTGGTCACCGCGCGCCCGGCAACACGCTCCCGGAGGGCATAAGCATCGAGGAAGGCGTTGGCCGCGGCATACGTCCCCTGCCCGCCACCGCCCCACACACCGGCCCCCGAGGAAAACATCACGAACGCGTCCAGCGGACGCTCGGCATCCTGCACCAGCAGCCGGTGCAGATTCATCGTCCCGGCCACCTTCGCCGCCAGTACCTGGTCCACGGCCTCCGGACCGGTCTCGGCGATCGGGGTCAGCTCACCGACACCGGCGGCGTGGACCACCGCATCGATCCGCCCCACGCCGGACAGAGCCGTGGCCAGGCCGTCCCGGTCAGCCACATCACAGCCCAGGACGGTGACCCGCACCCGGCCCTCGGCAGTCAGCTCGTCCATGAGCTGTGCCGCGCCGGGCGCCTGCGTGCCGCGCCGCGAGGTCAGCACGATGTGCTCAACATCCTGATCGGCCAGCCAGCGCGCGACCTGACCACCCAGTCCACCGGTGCCACCGGTGACCAGGACAGTACCCGCCGGAACCCACGGCTGCCCGGAGTCGGGTGCGGGCACGAGCCGACGTCCGTACACGCCGCTGGCGCGTACCGCGACCTGGTCCTCGGCGTCCCACCCAGCCAGCACCGCGCAGCAACGCCGCCAGATCAGCCCGTCGAGCGCGGCTTCGGCATCGGCGGGAGGCAGATCGATCAGCCCACCCCACCACGTCGGGTACTCCAGCGCCGCCACCCGGCCCAGGCCCCACGCCGCGGCCGCCTCGAGATCGCCTGGCCCGTCAGCGCCGTCAACCCGGACCGCGCCGCGAGTGAGCATCCACAACCGCTGCGTCAGCCCGGCCTGTTCCAGGCCCTGGAGCACCGCCAAGAGGTCCTTCACCGGCGCAGCGCCGGGCAGGAACACCACACCGACCAGGTCTGCTTCGGACAGGGCGGCCGACACTGTTTCGGCGACCACAGCACGGTCACCGAGCACAGACATCGGAAGCGGCCGCGCACCCTGATCAGCCAGGGCCGCCACCACCTGACCAGCCCATTCGGCGGTGTCCGGGTGGTGCAACACCAGCCACGAACCACTCAGCGCCGAAGGCCGCGACCCTGACAACGGTGCCCATTCAACCCGGTACCGCCAATTGTCGATCGCCTGTCGGTCCTGCCGCTCCCGGCGCCAGGCGGCCAACGCGGGAAGCACCGAACTCACCTCATGCTCATCCACCCGCAAGGTGGTGGCCAGGGCCGCTCCGTCCGAACGCTCCACCGCTTGCCAGAACTCCGCGTCCACACCGTCGACAACACGGTCAGCGGTATGGTGCGCCATGTCGGGCCAGAACCGCTGGTGTTGGAATGGGTATGTAGGCAGGGAAAGCGATCCCGCACCGGACTGCGCGCCGAGCTGTGCGGTCCAGTCCACCGGCACGCCCGCGACATGGACACCGGCCAGCGACCGCAGCCACCGGCCCCGACCCCCGTCATCACGACGCAACGTGCCGGTCACGGTCAGACCCTCACCAGCCTGCTCCACCGCCATCGCCAGCACCGGATGCGCACTCACCTCAACAAAAGCGCGATGCCCAGCCCGCACCAGCGACTCGACCACCTCGGCAAACCGCACCCGCTCACGCAGATTCCGATACCAATACCCACCATCAAGCCCCGCAGTATCAACAAGCCCAGCGTCCACAGTGGAATGGAACGGCACCCGGCCACTCACCGGCTCCAGACCAGCCAGATCACTCGCCAACTGCTGCTCGACCGCCTCCACCTGCGCCGAATGCGACGCATAGTCCACCGCAATCCGCCGCACACCATCACCAGCATGCCTGACCACGAACTCCTCACACGCCACCACAGCACCCGAAACCACCACCTGCGCCGGACCGTTCACCGCAGCCACCGACAGGACATCGGCCCACGGAGCAATCCACTCCTCCACCTGATCCAGCGGCGCCGGAACCGACACCATCCCACCAGAACCCGCCAACCCCACAATCGCCCGACTCCGCAACGCCACCACCCGCGCCGCATCCTCCAACGACAAACCACCAGCCACCGTCACCGCAGCAATCTCCCCCTGCGAATGACCCACCACCACCGACGGAACCACACCCACCGAACGCCACAACCCCGCCAAAGACACCATCACCGCCCACGACACCGGCTGCACCACATCAACCCGCCCCAACAACCCAGCATCCCCAAGCGCCTCACGAAGCGACCAATCCACGAACGGCTCCAACGCCGCCCCACACCGCTCCATCCACTCCGCAAACACCGGCTCGGAATCCCACAACTCCACACCCATCCCCACCCACTGCGCACCCTGCCCCGGAAACACAAACACCGGACCAAGCCCAACCGGCGCCACCACACCCGCACCACCGCCGCGGAAGCCTCAAAATCCCCCAGCCCGGCAACAAACCCAGCCACATCGTCAGCCACCACCACCGCACGATGCTCGAACAACGACCGCGTCGTCACCAACGCACGACCCACAGCCACCACATCCACTCCCGGCCGCCCAACAGCCCACTCCCCCAGCCGGACAGCCTGCTCCCGCAACGCCTCCGCCGACTTCGCCGACAACAGCCACGGCACCACACCACCCGCCGGGCCCTCATCAACTTCGGATACGGATTCCGGTTCGGATTCTTCAAGGATCAGATGGGCGTTCGTGCCAGAAATACCGAACGACGACACACCCGCCCGGCGAGGACGACCATTGGCCTGCCACGGCAGCGCCTCGGTCAGCAACTCCACCGAACCAGCCGACCAGTCCACATGCGATGACGGCGCATCCACATGCAACGTCCGCGGCAACACACCATGCCGCATCGCCATTACCATCTTGATGATCCCGGCCACGCCCGCAGCGGCCAGGGTGTGGCCGATGTTGGACTTCACCGAACCCAGCCACAACGGCCGATCCGACGGACGGTCCTGGCCATAGGTCGCCAGCAGCGCCTGCGCCTCGATCGGATCACCCAGCCGGGTGCCCGTGCCGTGTGCCTCGACAGCGTCCACATCGGACGCCGACAGCCGGGCGCTCGCCAGTGCCGCGCGAATCACCCGCTGCTGGGACGGACCGTTCGGTGCCGTCAAGCCGTTCGACGCACCGTCCTGGTTCACCGCGCTACCGCGCAACACCGCCAGCACCTGATGCCCACGCCGACGCGCATCGGACAGCCGCTCCAGAACCACGATTCCGGCGCCCTCGCCCCACCCGGTGCCGTCCGCGGCTTCGGCGAACGGCTTACAGCGGCCGTCGGCGGCCAGCCCGCCCTGCCGCGAAAATTCCGTGAACACACCGGGGGTGGACATCACCGTGACACCACCGGCCAGCGCCATCGAACACTCACCCGACCGCAGGGCCTGGGCCGCCAGATGCACCGCCACGAGCGAGGAAGAACACGCCGTGTCCACGGTGACAGCGGGGCCTTCCAGGCCAAGCGTGTAGGCGATCCGGCCCGAGGCCACACTTCCGGCGTTACCGGTCAGCACGTGCCCGGCGACATCGTTCGAACCTGACGCCAGCACTGATCCGTATTCCGCCCAGGCGGCACCCACATAGACGCCAGTGTCCGAGCCGCGCAGTGAATCCGGGACGATCCCGGCCCGCTCAAGCGCTTCCCACGCCGTTTCCAGCACGAGCCGCTGCTGCGGGTCCATCGCCATGGCTTCACGAGGAGTGATCCCGAAGAACTCGGGATCGAACATTCCCGCCTCGGCCAGGAAGCTGCCATGCCGGGCATAGGTGGTACCCGGTCGAAGCCGGTCCGGGTCGTAGAGGCTCTCCGCGTCCCAGCCACGATCGGCAGGGAACTCCACCACGCCCTCGCCACCAGCGGCCAGCAGGTCCCACAACGCCTCCGGGGAATCCACCCCGCCCGGGTACCGGCACCCCATCCCCACGATCGCGATCGGGTCATCCTCCGCACCGGCGACCACAGTCCCGGATACGGGGGCCGCGTCCGCCCGCTCATCCAGTACCCCGGCCAGCACGAACCCGGCCAGCAGCCGCGACGTCGGATAGTCGAAGGCTAGCGTCGCCGGCAGTCGTAGCCCGGTCACTGCGGTGAGCCGGTTACGCAACTCGACCGCGGTCAGCGAATCGAAGCCCACGTCACGGAAGGCCGCATCGGCGTCGACCGCGCCGGCTCCGCTGTGCCCCAGGACGATGGCCGCTTGGGTACGCACCAGCTCCAGGACCATGCCCTGGCGCTCTTCCACCGGCAATGCCGCGAGCCGGGCAGCCAGCTCACCGTCACCGGCCGCGGTGGTGGCCGCGACCCGGAGTGCCGAACCTCCGGCCAGCCCGTGCAGCAGCGGCCCAGCGGCCCCGGCAGCGCGCATGGTGGCCACGTCCAGCCCGGCCGCCACCACCAACGGCCGTTCCAGGCGCACCGCCGCGTCGAACGACGCCAGGCCCTGTTCATCGGACAGCGCCCGAACCCCGGTCCGCGTCAGCCGGGCCAGATCCGCTTCGCCCAAGCGCCCGGTCATCCCCGAGCTCTTCTCCCACAACCCCCACGCAAGCGACTGACCGACCAGCCCGGCCGATACCCGGCGCTGCATCAAAGCGTCCAGCGCGGCGTTCGCCGCCGCGTAACTCCCCTGACCCGCCTGCCCGAGCGTGGCCGCCGCCGAAGAATACATCACGAACAAGCCCAGATCCAGGTCCCGGGTCAGCTCATGCAAATGCCACGCCGCGTCGACTTTCGCCCGCAGCACCACGGCCAGCCGCTCCGGCGTCAACGACTCCACCGTCGCGTCATCCAGCACACCAGCGGCGTGCACCACACCCGACACCTCATGGTCGGCAAGCACCGCCGCCACCACGTCACGATCGGACACATCACACGCCCGCACCGACACCCGCGCGCCCAGTTCGCTCAGCTCGGTGACCAGTTCGTCCGCGCCCTCGGCAGCGTCACCCCGGCGGGACAGCAACAGCAGGTGCTCAACCCCATAGGCGGTCACCAGATGGCGGGCCAGCGTGGCGCCCAGCACCCCGGTCCCGCCAGTGATCACCACGGTCCCCTGCCGGTCCAGCCCCATCGGCAGCCGGAGCACCACCTTGCCCACGTTCCGCCCGGTCTGCAGATACCGCAGGCCGTCCACCGCGGCGGCCGTCTCGAACACGGTCACCGGCAGCGGCTTCAGCTTCCCGGAGCCGAACAGGTCCACGATCTCGGCCAGCATCTGGCCGATCCGCTCCGGACCGGCCTCCAGCACGTCGAAGGCCCGATACACCGCGCCGCGATGCCCGGCCGCGATCGCAGCCGCGTCCCGCACGTCGGCCTTGCCCATCTCCACGAACCGCCCGCCCTGCGCGAGCAGGTCCAGAGAAGCGTCCACGAACTCGCCGGCCAGAGAGTTCAGGATCACATCCACACCCTGGCCACCGGTCTCGGCCTGGAACTTGTCGCGGAAGGCCAGATCCCGCGAGGACGCCAGGTGCGCCTCGTCGAGCCCCTGCTCACGCAGCACCGGCCACTTGGCGGCACTGGCGGTGCCGTAGACGTCCATGCCCCAGACCCGGGCCAGCTGAACCGCCGCCATACCCACACCACCCGCCGCGGCATGAATCAAAATCCGCTGACCACGCCGCACCTCAGCCAAATCACGCAACGCGTAGAACGCCGTCAGGAACACGATCGGCACCGACGCCGCCCGAGTGAAAGACCACCCCTCCGGCACCTTCGCCACCAACCGATGATCAGTCACCGCCAACGGACCCAACGCACCCGCGAAAACACCGAACACCCGGTCACCGACCGCCAGCCCGGACACCCCCTCCTCAGCGACCTCGACCACCACACCAGCCGCCTCACCACCCATCACGGCACCCGCATCCGGGTACAGACCCAGACCGACCATCACGTCCCGGAAGTTCAATCCGGCCGCGCGCACACCCACCCGGATCTCACCGGGCGCCAGCGGCGCCTCGCCTGCCGGGTTGTCCAGCACCGCCAGATCGTCGAGGCTGCCCCGCTCGGGCACGTCCAGCCGCCAGCCCAGCCGCTCCGGACCCGGCACCACCAACCGCCCGGCCGCCCGCACCAGACGCCGCACGTACAACACACCGGCACGCACCACGAGCTCCGGCTCACCACTGGCCACCACCGCAGCCAGCACACCATCCAGGCTGGTGTCCGCTTCGAGATCGGTGTCGAGACCGGCGTCGAGGAGAATGAAACGGCCGGGATGTTCGGACTGTGCCGAGCGCACCAGGCCGGTCACCGCGGCGGCGGCCAGATCACTGCCATCGCTCGCACCTCGGGTGAGCAACAACAGCTGTGAGCCATCGGTGGCCGGGTCGGCCAGCCATGTCTGAAGCCAGTCCAGCACCGTCGCCGTCACCGTATGCACCGGCTCAGGTCCGTCCCCGGCGCCAGCCGGGACCTGGGCCACCACCACCGCAGGCAGCTCGCCTTCGGCCTGACCGTGCCAAGCCCAGTCCACCGTCGTGGTGGTCGCCAGGTCGGCCAGTGGCGTCCAGTCCACGCCGAACAGCAACCGGGAGGTCTGTCCAGCCCGGGAAGTGGCCGGATCGGTGGTGATCGGGCGCAGCATCAGCGAGTCGGCACTCAACACCGGCTGCCCGGCCGGATCGAACACCGCGACCGCGAACCCACCGTCCTCACGCTGCGACAAGCGCACCCGCAACACCGACGCGCCCGTGGCGAGCAACTGCACGCCACTCCATGCGAACGGCAAGCGCACTCCGCCCTCGCCGGGCTCGTGAGCAAGAGAGATCAGGCCGATCGGGTGCAGGGCCGCGTCCAGCAACGCCGGGTGCACTCCGTAACCGTTCACATCGGTCCGCTCGGGCAGGGCCACCTCGGCGAACACCTCGGTGCCGGACCGCCAGGCCGCCCGCACACCCTGGAACACCGGCCCGTAGCCGTAACCGTCTTCGGCCAGGCGGTCATAGACGCCGTCCACTGGCACCGGCCGCGCATCCGGCGGCGGCCAAGCCCCCGTCCACACCGGAGTGGGAGCTGTCTGCGCGCTCAGCACCCCATCGGCGTGCTGGACCCATTCCTCCTCATCGCCAGGACGGGAGAAGATACCGATCACCCGGTGCCCGTGCTCATCACGCTCGGCGACCCGGATCTGCATCTGTACCCCGCCCTGTTCGGGGATCAGCAGCGGGACCTGCAGGGTCAGTTCCTCCAGCACCGGACATCCGGCCCAGTCACCGGCGTGCACCGCCAGATCCACGAATGCCGTTCCCGGCAACAGCACCGAGCCCAGCACGACATGATCAGCGAGCCACGGATAGGCCGCCAGCGACAACCGACCGGTCAGCACCACCGCGTCACCACCCGCCAGCGCCACCGCCGCGCCCAGCAGCCGATGCCCGGTCTCGCCCTGGCCCAGTGCCCGCACATCCCCCGCCCGGGAGGTCACCGCGGGCCAGTACCGCTCGCGCTGGAACGCGTACGTCGGCAAGTCCACCGGGCGCGTGCCAGTCCCCAGCAGCTGGGACCAGTCCACTGTGGAGCCGTGAGCGTGCATTCCGGCCAGCGCGGTCACCGCTGTCTCCGGCTCGTCGCGCTCAGCCCGCAACAACGGCAGCCACACCCCGCCGTCCGCACCGGCCATCGCGCTCAAGGTGCCGTTCGGCCCGGCCTCCACGAACAGCTCCGCTCCTTGTTCGCGCAGCGAGCTGACCGCGTCGTGATAGCGAACCGTGTCACGCACATGCCGCACCCAATACGACGGATCACAGACATCCGCACCCGGCGTGCCGGACACCACCGGTATCTGCGGCTCACGCCACGTCACCTGCTCCAGCGCCCGCGCGAACGGCTCCAGCATCGGTTCCATCAACGGCGAATGGAACGCATGGCTCACCCGCAGCCGCCGTGCCTTGCCACCCTGGTCCCGCCACCGCTGCGCCAGCTCCTCCACAGCGCTCTCCGTGCCGGAGATCACCGTCGAGGCCGGACTGTTGACCGCCGCCAATCCCACTGTGGCGTGCTCGCCGATCAGTTCCAGCGCCTCGGCCTCACTCGCCGACAACGCCGCCATCGCACCGCCCGCAGGCAGCTCCTGCATCACGCGGCCCCGCGCCGCGACCACCGAAGCCGCATCCGCCAGATCCCACACACCCGCCACATACGCAGCGCTCAGCTCACCGATCGAATGCCCGGCCACCCACTCCGGCGACACACCCCACGACGTCATCAAGCGGTAGAGCGCCACCTGCACCGCGAACAACCCGGCCTGGGTGAACACCGTCTCGTCCAGCAGATCCGGTTCACCGTGGATCACATTCTTGATCGGACGGGGTAGGTGCCGGTCCAGCTCCGCACACACCTCGTCGAAAGCGTCGGCGAACACCGGGAACGCAGCCGACAGCTGCGAACCCATACCGAGACGCTGACTGCCCTGCCCGGAAAACACCACCGCCAGCCGCCCGGAACCGGGCGAGCCGGTCACCACACCGGCTCCCGACCGGTTCTCCGCAAGAGCCCGCACACCGTCCACCAACGTCTGCTGGTCCCGGCCCAGGACCACGGCGCGATGCTCGAACACCGACCGGCCCGTGGCCAGCGCCCGGCCCACCGCCGCCGGATCGATCTCCGGCTGATCGTCAGCCCACCGCCCCAGCCGGACAGCCTGCTCCCGCAACGCCTCCGGCGACTTGGCCGACAGCAACCACGGCACCACCGCAGCCGCCCGTTCCGGCTCGGCCACCGGCTCAGTCGCCGGTTCCGGCTCCGGCTCTTCGAGGATCAAGTGGGCGTTCGTACCGGAGATACCGAACGACGAGACCCCCGCCCGCCGCCGACGGCCATCCGCATGCCAGGGCACCTCTTCCGTCAGCAGCCTCACCGCACCGGCCGACCAGTCCACATGCGACGACGGCGCGTCCACATGCAACGTGCGCGGCAACACACCATGCCGCATCGCCAGCACCATCTTGATGATGCCCGCCACGCCCGCAGCCGCCTGGGTGTGACCGATGTTCGACTTCACCGAGCCCAACCACAACGGCCGGTCCTCCGGACGGTCCTGGCCATAGGTCGCCAGCAGCGCGTCCGCCTCGATCGGATCGCCGAGCTTCGTCCCCGTGCCGTGCGCCTCGACAACGTCCACATCGGACGCGACCAGCCGAGCACTCGCCAGCGCCGCGCGAATCACCCGCTGCTGGGAGGGACCGTTCGGCGCGGTCAGACCGTTCGACGCGCCATCCTGGTTCACCGCACTGCCACGCAGTACGGCCAACACCTGATGCCCACGTTTCCGGGCGTCGGACAGCCGTTCCAGCACCAGCACCCCGGCGCCTTCACCCCAGCCGGTGCCGTCAGCCGCATCAGCGAACGGCTTGCACCGCCCGTCAGGAGCCAGCCCGCCCTGCCGAGAGAACTCCACGAAGATCCCGGGCGTGGACATGATCGTGACACCACCGGCCAGCGCCACCGAGCATTCACCCGAGCGCAACGCCTGAGCGGCCAGGTGCACCGTCACCAACGACGACGAACACGCGGTGTCCACGGTCACCGCGGGGCCTTCCAGACCAAGCGTGTAGGACACCCGGCCGGACATCACGCTCGCCGCGTTGCCGGTACCTGTGTGCCCCTCCTGGGCAACCGGCCCGTCAGCGACCGTCGTGGCGTAGTCCTGGCCATTGGTGCCGAGATACACACCGGTGGCGCTGCCGCGCAGCGAGTCCGGGTCGATCCCGGCTCGTTCCAGCGCTTCCCACGCCGTTTCCAGCGCCAGTCGCTGCTGCGGATCCATCGCCACGGCCTCACGCGGCGAAATGCCGAAGAATCCCGCGTCGAAATCCGTCACGTCGGTGACGAAGCCTCCCACCGGGGCGTATCCGGCCTGCGGGTCGTCGGGCCCGGCCACCTCCCAGCCACGATCTCCGGGGAAAACACCGATCGCGTCCGTGCCACCGGTCAGCAGCCTCCACAGCGCCTCCGGCGAATCCACCCCACCCGGGAAACGGCAGCCCACTCCCACGATCGCGATCGGCTCACGCGACTTCTCTTCCACTTCGGCGAGGCGCGAACTCGTCTCGTGCAAGTCCACCGTGACGCGCTTCAGGTACTCGCGGAGCTTGTCCTCGGTGTTCACTACCGATCACCCATTTCTTCGTGAAGAGCGCGAGGAGTCCTCATGCCTTGCCGTACCGGTTGTCGATGAAGTCGAAGAGGTCGTCGTCCGAGGCGTGCTGGAGCTTGTCCTGCACGTTCCCGTCGCCGTTCGCCCCTTGGAGGTTGTGCCAGGTCGACATCAACGCCTTCAGCCGACCGCTGACCTCGTCGTGGAAGCCCACGTCAGCCGCCTGGGAGTCGAAGTACTCGGCGGTCAGCAGCGACAGGGAGTTCTCCAGGCGGCTGAGCTCGTCCAGGATGGACGGTCCGAAGGCGTCGGCATCACCACCGGACAGTCGCGTGTGGAGGTACTCGCCGAGGTCGGCCGGTGTCGGATAGTCGAAAACAAGCGCTGCCGGCAACGACAGACCGGTCACCGTGGCTATCCGGTTGCGCAGTTCGACCGCGGTCAGCGAATCGAACCCGAGGGAACGGAAGGCGGTTCCCTCATCGATCTTCCCCGCACCCGAGTGCCCCAGCACCATCGCGGCCTGCTCCCGGACCATCGACAGCACCACCGACGGTCCCTTGCCAGGCAGAGCCTGCCGCAGGTCCCGCAGCCACGGGAAATCCCCGTGCACCGCGTCAGCGGCCACCGCCTCCTTGGCCTCCGGGAGCTCGGCCAGCCATCGTCCGCCGAGGCCGAGTTCCGCCACCCCGCGCCAGTCCACGTCGGCGACCGCGACGTACCCGTCGCCCAAGGCGTGTTCCAGCGCCATCACGGCCACCGCCGGATCCATGCCGCGCACGCCCAACCGCCGGTGGAGGGACTGCACCAGTTCGGAATCGGCCAGGCCCGCACCAGCCCAGGCACCCCACGCCACCGACACCATCGGCGCCCCCTGCGCCCGCCGCATCTGCGCGTAGGCATCCAAGAACCCATTGGCCGCGGCGTAGTTGCCCTGCCCCGGCGAACCCAGCAACGCCGCCGCCGAGGAGAACAGCACGAACGCCTGCAGGCCCATGTCCGCGGTGAGCTCGTCCAGGGCGAGCACCGCGTCGATCTTCGGCCCGGCCACCGCCTCCAGCCGTTGCGGCGTCAGCGAACCGAGCACACCGTCATCCAGAACACCCGCCGTGTGCACAACGGCGGTCAGCGGGAATTCCTCCGGAATCGCGGCCAGAACCTCAGCCATCGCAACACGGTCAGCGGCGTCACCGGCCGCCAACTGCACACCGACACCCGCCGCCGACAATTCCGCCGCCAGTGCCGACGCACCAGGCGCGTCCGCACCCCGGCGACTCACCAGCACCAGATGTTCCGCACCACGCTCGACCAGCCAGCGCGACACCCGCGCACCCAACGCACCCGTTCCGCCGGTCACCAGTACCGTTCCCGACGGCCGCCATCCCTGCCCCAGCTCGGCATGGGGACGCCGCAACCGCATCCCGTACACGCCGTCGGGGCGCACCGCGACCTGGTTTTCGCCATCGCCACCGGCCAGCACCGAACAACATCGCTGCCACAACAGCTCATCCAGCGCCCCGGCGGGAAGGTCAATCAAACCGGCCCAACCGCCCGGCTGCTCGGAGCCGATCACCCGGCCCAGCCCCCACACCTGCCCCTGCCAGGCATTCACCACCGGATCGCTCTCGCCCACACTCACCGCACCCCGGGTCAGCACCCACAGCGGCACCGAATTCCATGCCTGGGCGACCGCGAGCAACTGCGCCGCACATTCACGGCCCTCACCGGCCACTACCACCGCACCAGCCAACGACACGGCCTCCGACAGCTCCGAACCATCGAGCTGGTCGAGATCAACCCGCATGACCTCGGCACCCGCCTCGGTCAGGAAGGCCGCCAGGTCGTCACCGGCGTCCGCGGCCGCCAGCACCGCCCACGCACCACCAAGTTGGCCACCGGGCCTCTCCGGCAGTGACGACCACCCCACCCGATACCGCCACCGATCCACCGCCGAACGGGCCTGCCGCTGCCGCAAGGAAGCCAGAACCGGCAACACCGACGACGCGTCCTCGCGCTCCACCGCCTCCCAGAACTCGGCGTCCAGACCATCGACCACGCTCGCGGCGCGCTGATGTGACGCCTCAGGCCAGAAGCGCTCCCGCTGGAACGCGTACGTCGGCAACGACACCACAGGGTTGCCTGACTGGGTTCCGAGCAGTGTGGTCCAGTCCACAGTGGAGCCATGGACGTGGGCCCCGGCCACCGCGGTCAGCAGGGTTTCCGGTTCATCCCGCTCCGCCCGCATGGCGGGCAGCCACACGCCGCTTGCCGCAGTGGCCATCGCGCTCAGTGTGCCGCTCGGCCCGGCCTCCACGAACAGCTCCGCACCGTGATCACGTAGCTTGAGAACCGTGTCGTGGTAACGCACCGTGTCCCGCACATGCCGCACCCAATACGACGGATCACAGACATCCGCACCCGGCGTGCCCGACACCACCGGTATCTGCGGCTCACGCCACGTCACCTGCTCCAACACCCGCGCGAACGGCTCCAAAATCGGCTCCATCAACGGCGAATGGAACGCATGACTCACCCGCAACCGCCGCGCCTTACCCCCTGCTCCCGCCACCGCCGCACCAGCTCCTCGACCACCTCCTCATCGCCGGAGATCACCGTGGACTCCACACCATTGACCGCCGCCAGACCAACCGCGGCATGCCCACCGAGCAACTCCAGCGCCTCGACCTCACCCGCCGACAACGCCGCCATCGCCCCGCCCGACGGCAACTCCTGCATCAACCGGCCCCGCGCGGTCACCACCGCGGCCGCATCGGCCAAGTCCCACACACCCGCCACATAGGCGGCACTCAGCTCACCGATCGAATGCCCAGCCACCCACTCCGGCGACACACCCCACGAAACCATCAACCGGAACACAGCCACCTGCACCGCGAACAACCCAGCCTGCGCGAACACCGTCTCATCAAGCAGATCCGGCCCACCGCTGATCACATCACGGATCGGACGGGACAGATGCCGGTCCAGCTCCGCACACACCTCATCAAAGGCTTCGGCAAACACCGGGAACGCAGCAGACAACCCCGCACCCATGCCAGGACGTTGACTGCCCTGACCGGAAAACACCACCGCCAATCGAGCCGAACCCGGCGATCCGGTCACCACCCCAGCACTCGGACGGTCCTGGGCCACCGCATGCACACCGTCCACCAACGTCTGCCGATTGTGGCCCAGCACCACGGCCCGATGCTCGAACACCGACCGGCTCGTGGCCAGCGCCCAGCCGACTCGTGCCGGATCGATCTCCGGCTGGTCGGTGGCCCACTGACCGAGTCGGACAGCCTGTTCCCGCAAGGCCTCCGCTGATTTGGCCGACAGCAACCAGGGCACAACTCCACCCCGAACTTCATCCGGTTTCACGGCAGAGACAGATTCGGGTTCTTCGAGGATCAGATGCGCATTCGTACCGGAGATGCCGAACGACGACACCCCAGCCCGGCGAGGACGACCGTTCGCCTGCCAGGGCACCGTCTCGGTCAGCAGTTGCACCGCACCGGACGACCAGTCCACATGCGACGACGGCGCGTCCACGTGCAACGTCCGCGGCAACAGACCATGCCGCATCGCCAGCACCATCTTGATGATGCCCGCCACGCCAGCGGCAGCCTGGGTATGGCCGATGTTGGACTTCACCGAACCCAGCCACAACGGCCGATCCGACGGACGATCCTGCCCATAAGTGGCCAGCAGCGCCTGCGCCTCGATCGGATCACCCAGCCTGGTCCCGGTGCCGTGCGCCTCCACCACATCAACATCAGCCGACGACAGCCGCGCACTCGCCAGCGCCGCACGGATCACCCGCTGCTGGGAAGGACCGTTCGGCGCCGTCAAACCATTCGACGCACCATCCTGATTCACCGCACTCCCACGCAGCACCGCCAAAACCTGATGCCCATGCCGCCGGGCGTCGGACAGCCTTTCCAGCACCAAGACCCCGGCGCCTTCGCCCCAGCTGGTTCCGTCCGCGGCTTCGGAGAAGGGTTTGCACCGGCCGTCGGCAGCCAATCCACCCTGCCGGGAGAACTCCACGAACACTTCCGGGGTGGACATCACTGTCACCCCACCGGCCAGAGCCATCGAACACTCACCCGATCGCAACGCCTGCGCGGCCAGATGCACCGTCACCAACGAGGAGGAACAGGCGGTGTCCACCGTTACCGCCGGGCCTTCCAAGCCGAGCGCGTACGACACCCGGCCCGTGAGAACGCTCCCGTAGTTGCCGGTGCCGTTGAATCCGTCGCTGTCGCCCGATTTCAACGCCGTCTGCGTCGCGTAGTCGTGATACATCAACCCGAGGTACACACCGGTCGCACTGCCACGCAGCGAATCCGGCACGATCGCCGCCCGCTCCAACGCCTCCCACGCCGTCTCCAGCGCGAGCCGCTGCTGCGGATCCATCGCCACCGCCTCACGTGGCGAAATACCGAAGAAGCCCGCGTCGAACTCCGCCGCATCCAGCAGGAATCCGCCATGACGGGTGTAGGTGGTTCCCGGACGAAGCCGGTCGGGGTCATATAGGCCGGCCACATCCCAGCCACGGTCGGCCGGGAATTCAGTCACTCCCTCGGACCCGTCGGCCAGCAGCTCCCACAACGCTTCGGGGGAATTCACTCCACCGGGGTAACGACACCCCATCCCCACGATCGCTATCGGCTCGTCCAGCGCATCGGCCGCCGCGCTACCAAGTGCGGGAGCCTCATCCGCTTGCTCACCCAGCACCCCGGACAGCACGAACCCGGCCAGCGACCGCGAAGTCGGGTAGTCGAAAGCCAAGGTCGCCGGGAGGTGCAATCCGGTCTCGGCGGTGAGCCGATTACGCAGTTCCACCGCGGTCAGCGAATCGAAGCCCACGTCACGGAAGGTCGCATCGGCGTCGACCCGAACAGCCGAGGTGTGTCCCAGGACGGTGGCCGCTTGAGCACGCACCAGTTCCAGCACCGCCGAGTGGCGCTCCTCGATAGGCAGTGCGGCAAGCCGGGCGGCAAGATCGCCCTCACCAGCCGTGGTGGCCGCGGACCGGCGCACCGGACCACCGGTCAATCCGCTCAGCAACGGCGAGACGGTTCCTGCGGCTCGCATGGCCGCGACATCCAGCCGTGCCGCCACCACCAACGACTGGTCCAGGCGCACCGCCGCGTCGAACAGCGCCAGTCCCTGCTCATCGGACAGCGCCCGAATTCCGGCTCGAGCCCATCGGGCCAGATCCGCTTCGCCCAGGCTCCCGGTCATCCCCGAGCCCTGTTCCCACAGCCCCACGCCAGCGAGTGCCCGGCCAGCCCCGCCGACCGTCGCTGCTGCACCAGCGCGTCCAGCGCGGCGTTCGCCGCCGCATAACTCCCCTGACCCGCCGAACCGAGCGTGGCCGCCGCCGAGGAATACACCACGAACAAACCCAGATCCAAGCCTTGGGTCAGCTCATGCAAATGCCACGCCGCATCCACCTTCGCCCGCAACACCACAGCCAGCCGCTCCGGACTCAACGACTCCACCGTCGCGTCATCCAGCACACCAGCCGCATGCACCACACCCGACACCTCACGGTCGGCAAGCACCGCCGCCACCGCATCCCGATCGGACACATCACACGCCCGGATCGACACCCGCGCACCCAGCTCATCCAGTTCAGCGGCCAGCTCGATGGCGCCGGGAGCGTCCATGCCCCGGCGTGAGAGCAGCAGGAGATCGCGCACGCCGTAGGCGGTGATCAGGTGCCGGGCCAGCAGCGAGCCCAGCGCCCCGGTGCCCCCGGTGATGACCACGGTGCCCGCAACCACCTGATCCGGCACCGTTTGACCGGCACCGGTAGCTCGCACCAGACGCCGCACACACAACTCGTCGGCGCGCAGCGCCATCTCGGGCTCACCGCTGTGCACCACCGGTGGCAGAACACTCTCGATGTCGACATCGGCATCGAGGTCCAGGAGAACGAACCGCCCCGGGTGCTCGGATTGCGCGGAACGCACCAGCCCGGTCACCGCCGCCGCGGCCACATCGCTGCCATCCACCGCGCCCCGGGTGAGCAGCACCAGCAGCGAATCGTCCGTGCCCGGCTCGGACAGCCACTTCTGCAGCCAGGTCAGCACCGTGGCCGTTACCGCCTGCACCGTCTCAAGACCACCGCCGGGCGGGACCTGGGCGACCACTACGGCGGGCAGTTCGCCCTCGACCTGGTCGTTCCATGCCCACTCCACCGCGGTGGTCTCCGGGGCGGCCACCGGGATCCAGTCCACACCGAACAGTGCGCGGGCCGTCCCTTTCTTCCTGGACGTGTCCGGGGCAGTGGTGATCGGCCGCAGCCGCAGGGAGTCCGCGCTGAACACCGGCTGCCCGGCCGGATCGAACGCCGCGATGCCGACCCCGCCGTCCTCACGCCGGGACAACCTCACCCGCAGCACCGACGCACCGGTGGCGTGCAGGCGAACGCCGGTCCACGCGAACGGCAACCTCACCCCTTCCCCGCCGGGCTGAGCTGTCAGGCCGATCGGGTGCAGACCTGCGTCCAGCAGCGCCGGGTGCACCCCGAAACCGTTCACCTCGGTCCGCTCGGCCAGAGCCACCTCGGCGAACACGTCCGCGCCGGACTGCCACACTCCACGAAGCCCTTGGAACACCGGTCCATAGCCGTAGCCGTCCTCGGCCAGGCGCTCATAGGCACTATCGACCGGCACCGGCCGCGCGCCTGGCGGGGGCCATGCTGCAAGCCACTCCGGCGCCGGGGCGGACTGCGTGCTCAGGACACCATCGGCGTGCTGAGCCCACTCATCGTCGTCGTCGGCACGCGAGAAGATGCCGACCACCCGGCGACCGTCCTCATCGGGCTCGGCGACCCGGATCTGCACCCGCACCCCGCCCTGCTCGGGCAACAGCAGCGGAGCCTGCAACGTCAGTTCGTCGACCACCGCGCAGCCGACGCGGTCACCGGCGTGCACCGCCAAATCCACGAACGCCGTCCCCGGCAACAACACCGACCCGAGCACGGCGTGGTCGGCCAGCCAGGGGTATGTGGCCAGCGACAATCGGCCGGTCAGCACCACCGCGTCCCCACCCGCCAGCGCCACTTCCGCGCCGAGCAGCCGATGCCCAGGCTCGCCCTGCCCCAATGCCCTGGCGTCCCCGGGCCACACTCCGGCGGGCGCAGGCCAGTACCGCTGCCTTTGGAAGGCGTAGGTCGGCAGGGGCACCGGCCGCCCGCCGGCGCCCAGCACGGAGGCCCAGTCCACGTCGGCGCCGTGCACGTGGGCCCCGGCCACCGCGGTCAGCAGGGTTTCCGGTTCATCCCGCTCCGCCCGCATGGCGGGCAGCCACACGCCGCTTGCCGCAGTGGCCATCGCGCTCAGTGTGCCGCTCGGCCCGGCCTCCACGAACAGCTCCGCACCGTGATCACGTAGCTTGAGAACCGTGTCGTGGTAACGCACCGTGTGCCGCACATGCCGCACCCAATACGACGGATCACAGACATCCGCACCCGGCGTGCCCGACACCACCGGTATCTGCGGCTCACGCCACGTCACCTGCTCCAACACCCGCGCGAACGGCTCCAAAATCGGCTCCATCAACGGCGAATGGAACGCATGACTCACCCGCAACCGCCGCGCCTTACCCCCCTGCTCCCGCCACCGCCGCACCAGCTCCTCGACCACCTCCTCATCGCCGGAGATCACCGTGGACTCCACACCATTGACCGCCGCCAGACCAACCGCGGCATGCCCACCGAGCAACTCCAGCGCCTCGACCTCACCCGCCGACAACGCCGCCATCGCCCCGCCCGACGGCAACTCCTGCATCAACCGGCCCCGCGCGGTCACCACCGCGGCCGCATCGGCCAAGTCCCACACACCCGCCACATAGGCGGCACTCAGCTCACCGATCGAATGCCCAGCCACCCACTCCGGCGACACACCCCACGAAACCATCAACCGGAACACAGCCACCTGCACCGCGAACAACCCAGCCTGCGCGAACACCGTCTCATCAAGCAGATCCGGCCCACCGCTGATCACATCACGGATCGGACGGGACAGATGCCGGTCCAGCTCCGCACACACCTCATCAAAGGCTTCGGCAAACACCGGGAACGCAGCAGACAACCCCGCACCCATGCCAGGACGTTGACTGCCCTGACCGGAAAACACCACCGCCAATCGAGCCGAACCCGGCGATCCGGTCACCACCCCAGCACTCGGACGGCCGCCGGCAAAGGCCTGCAAGCCCTCCAACAACGTGTGCTGATCCTGACCCAGCACCACCGCCCGATGCTCGAACACCGAACGCGTCGTGGTCAACGCACGCCCCACTGCCACAGGGCCGGTTTCGGGGTGTTCGGCGGTCCACCTGGCCAGCCGGGACGCCTGATCCCTCAGGGCTTGCGGCGACCTGGCTGACAACAGCCACGGCACCACGCCAACCGCCGGGGTCTCATCCGATTCGGCTCCCGATACCGGTTCGGGTTCCTCGATGATCACATGGGCGTTCGTGCCGGAGATGCCGAACGACGACACCCCGGCCCGGCGAGGATGGCCATTGGCCTGCCAGTGCACCGGCTCCGTCAGCAACCGCACCGCACCGGACGACCAGTCCACACGCGACGACGGCGCGTCCACGTTCAAGGTGCGCGGCAACACGTCGTGGTGCATGGCGAGCACCATCTTGATCACCCCGGCCACCCCGGCCGCAGCCTGGGTATGGCCGATGTTGGACTTCACCGAACCCAACCACAACGGCCGATCCGACGGACGGTCCTGACCATAGGTCGCCAGCAGCGCCTGCGCCTCGATCGGATCACCCAGCCTGGTCCCGGTGCCGTGCGCCTCCACCACATCAACATCAGCCGACGACAGCCGCGCACTCGCCAGCGCCGCACGGATCACCCGCTGCTGGGAGGGACCGTTCGGCGCCGTCAAACCATTCGACGCACCATCCTGATTCACCGCACTCCCACGCAATACGGCCAGCACCTGGTGCCCATGCCGTCGTGCATCGGACAACCGCTCAAGAACCAGAATCCCGGCGCCCTCACCCCAACCGGTCCCATCCGCGGCATCCGCGAACGGCTTGCACCGGCCATCAGCAGCAAGACCGTCTTGGCGGGAAAACTCCACGAACATGTCCGGTGTGGACATCACCGTGACGCCACCAGCCAGCGCCATCGAGCACTCGCCGGCACGCAAAGCCTGCGCGGCCAGATGCGCCGCCACGAGAGAAGAAGAACACGCGGTGTCCACGGTCACCGCCGGGCCCTCGAGGCCCAGCGTGTAGGCGACGCGGCCAGAAGCCACACTCACCGCATTGCCGGTCAGCACATGTCCATCGACCTCGTCCGAACCGGACGCCAGTACCGAACCGTAGTCAGATCCGCCGACCCCCACATAGACACCGGTCTCCGAACCACGAAGCGAATCCGGCACGATCCCCGCCCGCTCCAACGCCTCCCACGCCGTTTCCAGCACCAGTCGCTGCTGCGGATCCATCGCCGTCGCCTCACGCGGGCCGATCCCGAAGAACTCCGGATCGAACATTCCCGCCTCAGCCAGGAATGTGCCGTGCCGGGCATAAGAGGTACCCGGGCGAAGCCGATCCGGGTCGTACAGGCCCTCCACATCCCAGCCACGGTCAACCGGGAACTCCGACACCCCGTCCCCGCCGGCGGCCAGCAACTCCCACAACGCCTCCGGCGAATCCACCCCGCCCGGGAAACGACACCCCATGCCCACGATGGCGATCGGCTCATCCGCCGCCAAGGCCGCAGCGGCCGGTGCCCGATCCGACTCGGACACTCCTGACAGTCGGCGGTGCAGATATGCGGCCAGCCGCGCGGGGGTCGGATAGTCGAACAGCACGGTGGCCGACAGGTCCAGAGCAACAGCCGTGATGAGCCGGTTGCGCAGTTCCACAGCCATGTAGGAATCCGCGCCCTGTTCCCGAAAGCTCCGATCGGCGTCGACGTCCGGTGCGCCACCGTGACCGAGCACCGCGGCCGCGTGTGTGCGAACCAGGTCGAGCAGGTACGACTCGCTGGCAGCCACGCCAGGCGCAACAACGACTCCGGTACGACCGCGCCGACGCTCATCGCGGCGTGGACCGTCCACAACGGTGTCTCGCAGGTCACTGCTCAGCTCGGCGATCACGATGCTCGCGTCGTCGTGTTCAACAGCGCTGACCAGCGCCTCGACCTGCCGCGCGGAATCAGTGGGACGCATCCCCTCGACCGACGGCATGTCCTCGTCGTGCCACGCCACGACGGTGCCCGGCAGGGAGTTCGCCCTGCGCAGCCGGATCAGCGCCTCGACATGGCCATTCGAGTCCGGATCCAGGCCCAGTTGAGCACTCGCACGCGACACCACCACGAATGCGAACAACTCGCGGTCGGCACTTTGCTCGTGCAGACGCCGGAGAGCCTCGGGATCGGTCGTGCCGTCAGGTTCCGGCAGGTACAGGACCGCTGTGAGGTCCGGGTCGGCGGGCAGGTCACTGCCCCGGACGACCCGCGCGCCGCCACCCTCCAACCAGCGGATCAGCTCTTCGGCCGACTGGCCGGTGCCACCACCGGCCAGCAGTACAGTGCCGGAGGGGCGCCAGTGGCGCCGCGGCGCCGCACTCGGAACCGGCGCCGACCGTACCCTCCAGGCGAACACTCCGGTGGAGCGCAGGGCCAAGCGGTCCTCGCCGTACTCACCGGCCAGAACGGCGCGCAGCCTACGCGAGGTCGTCGCATCCCACGCTGAAGGGAGCTCGAGACGGCCACCGACACGGCCCGGAGCCGACGGTCGATCCCAGTACTCCGTTCCCGAAGGTTCCCGAGGATCACCGGCCACGCCGGTCGTCACGGACCACACCGGAATGCCGGACACCATGCCGGCTGAAACGTCAGGTGGCAGGAACGACACCACACCATCGACCGGACCGATGTCCCCGAAGGCAGTGTCCGGACGGGCCGGGTCCACCCGAACGAGCGGGGGCTCGTCCCGGTCCTCCGAGAGCGCGGCGACGACCTGGCCGACCGCATCCTCCTCCGAGTGGTCGGCGGGTACCGCCACAATCCATCGACCGGTCAGTGTCCGGTCCAGCACGGGGCCGATCGGCGCCCAGCAAACCTCGTACCGCAACGCGTCGAGCTCGGTGCCTGGAGACGCGTCACGGCTCGGAGCCACGGCCGGTGCATCCGGCAGCCAATACCGCTTCCGCTGGAAGGCATACGTCGGCAGGCCGATCCTCTTGGTACCGGTCTGCGTGCCAAGCTGCGTGGTCCAGTCCACCGGCACGCCCGCGACATGGACACCGGCCAGTGACCGCAGCCACCGGCCCCGACCCCCGTCATCACGACGCAACGTGCCGGTCACGGTCAGACCCTCACCAGCCTGCTCCACCGCCATCGCCAGCACCGGATGCGCACTCACCTCAACAAAAGCGCGATGCCCAGCCCGCACCAGCGACTCGACCACCTCGGCAAACCGCACCCGCTCACGCAGATTCCGATACCAATACCCACCATCAAGCCCCGCAGTATCAACAAGCCCAGCGTCCACAGTGGAATGGAACGGCACCCGGCCACTCACCGGTTCCAGACCAGCCAGATCACTCGCCAGCTGCTGCTCGACCGCCTCCACCTGCGCCGAATGCGACGCATAGTCCACCGCAATCCGCCGCACACCATCACCAGCATGCCTGACCACGAACTCCTCACACGCCACCACAGCACCCGAAACCACCACCTGCGCCGGACCGTTCACCGCAGCCACCGACAGGACATCGGCCCACGGAGCAATCCACTCCTCCACCTGATCCAGCGGCGCCGGAACCGACACCATCCCACCAGAACCCGCCAACCCCACAATCGCCCGACTCCGCAACGCCACCACCCGCGCCGCATCCTCCAACGACAAACCACCAGCCACCGTCACCGCAGCAATCTCCCCCTGCGAATGACCCACCACCACCGACGGAACCACACCCACCGAACGCCACAACCCCGCCAAAGACACCATCACCGCCCACGACACCGGCTGCACCACATCAACCCGCCCCAACAACCCAGCATCCCCAAGCGCCTCACGAAGCGACCAATCCACGAACGGCTCCAACGCCGCCCCACACCGCTCCATCCACTCCGCAAACACCGGCTCGGAATCCCACAACTCCACACCCATCCCCACCCACTGCGCACCCTGCCCCGGAAACACAAACACCGGACCAAGCCCAACCGGCGCCACCACACCCCGCACCACCGCGGGCGAGGACTCCCAGCTCTCCAGCCCGGACACAAAGTCGGCCAAGTCATCGGCCACCACCACCGCACGATGCTCGAACACCGAACGCGTCGTGGCCAGTGAACGTCCCACCGCCACCGGATCAATCCCCGGCCGCTCAGTGACCCACCGGCCCAGCCGGACAGCCTGCTCCCGCAACGCCTCCGCCGACTTCGCCGACAACAGCCACGGCACCACACCACCCGCCGGGCCGTCCTCCGGCTCCACCGGTCCCTCAGCACTGTCGGAACCGGTCGTTTCGCTCACCACGACGTGGCAGTTGGTACCGCCCATGCCAAACGAACTCACCCCGGCCACCAGTGGCCGCCCGGCGTCAGGCCACGCACCGGTCTCCGTCTGCACGCGCAGGTTCAGATCCGTCAGCGAGATCCGCGGATTCGGTTCGCGGAAGTTCAGGCTCGGCGGAATCCGGCGATGCCTGATCGCCAGCACTACCTTCAGCAGGCCTGCGATCCCGGCCGCCGACTCCAGGTGGCCAATGTTCGTCTTGACCGATCCGACGCGCAGGGGGCCATGCGCACGCCGTGGCTCACCCACCGCAGCACCCAGCGCGGCCGCCTCGACCGGGTCACCGACTCGGGTGCCGGTCCCGTGCAGCTCGACGTACTGCACCTCGGCCGGGTTCACACCGGCGTGCTCGTGCGCACGCCGGATGACCTCCTCCTGTGCGGCAGCGCTGGGAACGGTCAGCCCATCGCTCACTCCGTCGTTGTTGACCGCGCTCCCGCGAATCAGGCAGTACACCCGGTCACCATCGGCCAGCGCCTGCCTCAGCGGTTTGAGCACCACCACCGCGCCGCCCTCACCGCGGACGAACCCGTTGGCCCTAGCGTCGAAGGTGAAACATCGGCCATCGGGCGACAGTCCACCGAACCTCGACAACTCGACCGCGGCGTACGGGCTGAGGTTGAGGATCACCCCGCCGACGATCGCGCTGGAACACTCCCCGCGGCGCAGGCTTTCACACGCGAGATGCACGGCGACCAATGAGGACGACTGCGCGGTGTCCACGGTGATGCTGGGGCCGCTCAGGCCGAGCGTGTAGGACACCCGGTTGGCGATCATTCCGCGCTGCACACCGGTGTTGCTGTGTGGGGTGATCTCGTCCAGCCCGCGGCGGTGCAGGAGAGCCGCGTAGTCATCCTTGTTGGCACCGGCGAAAATACCGACGCGGGCGCCCCGCACCTGATCGGGGACGATCCCGGCGTCTTCCAGTGCCTCCCAGCTCAGCTCAAGCATCAGCCGCTGCTGCGGGTCGATCGCGGCGGCCTCACGTGGCGAGATCCCGAAGAACGCCGCGTCGAACAGGTCGATGCCCTCCAGGTAGCCTCCGAACGCCGTGCCATCGGCGTCGAGACCGGGGCCGTCGGCAGCGTCCCAGCGGGTGGCGGGAGTCGTCGAAATCGCGTCCACGCCGTCGCGCAACAGGGTCCAGAAGGCCTCCGGATTGGCGGCATGCGGCAATCGGCACGACACACCGACAACGGCGATCGGGTCCCGGTCCAAAGAGGATTCGGTCATCAGAGTTCTCTCAGGTAGCACTCGCGACAGGGGGACACGGCAGCGGCCGGCGGCACCGGCCGGACCTGCCATCGGAGAATCGCTTGGAACGCCTAGCCGCGGTCCATCGGCACGTCGAATCGCTCGTAATAGAACTTGAACCGCTCACGCAAATCGTTCTCGTCGAGCCCGAAGTCCTCCATGGTGAAGCGCTGCTTGCTGCGATGTCCGTCCGCTCTCGCGGTGAAGGCGCGCATTTCCTCCATGGCGGTGTCGTCCGGTTCGTGACCCACTGCCGAGGAGATTCGGGTCACCGTGCCGATCGGATCGCTGACCAGCTCACGGAAGGCGACGTCGACGAACCGGTCCCCGTTCACTATCCCCGCGGCACTGTCGCGGTAGTCCACCATCGAACGCAGGGCTCGCTCGATGTAGTCGGCGCACAGCTGACCGATGCGGTGCAGATTGGGGTTCCGCAGCAGCATTCCGGTCGAAAACGTGCTCAGTGCGGCGAGAGAGACCAGGGAGGAAATCGGGTCGCGGTGGGTCTGTACCACCGTCGCGTCGTCGAACACCGTCAGCAAGGGGCGCAGCATCTCCAGGTGCGTGGGCGTTTTGAGCAGCCAGCGACCACCCTCCGGCCGGCCGGCCTGCATGGCCTGGAGGTACTGCCGGAGCAGCCGATACCCGCCGGAGTGATCGGCGTCGGTGTACCACCGTGCGTATTCCGGGAAATAGCCGAAACCGAACTGAAGCGACACGTGCGCGGCGTCCAGCAGCGGCATTTCCTCTTCGGGTTCGTCATTGGCTATCTCATGGCTGTCCACGAATCCAGGGAACGTCCAGGACATGGCGCGCACGAACCGCTCGCCCGCCCGTATGCGCGGATCGGGTCCATTGCCGCGCGCGGTGCCGCCGGCCGGGATCGGGTCCAGGGATTCCCAGAAAGGCATGTGGTACCAGGCGTGATCCCGCGCCATCGTCCGATGCAGAAAGGTGGTGCCGCTTCGGGGCATGCCCACCACGAACAGCGGTGCGGTGACCGGTTTCTCGAACAGTTCGGGCCGCCGGGCCGTGAGTTCGGTCAACCGCAGCCGGTGGACCATCGGCTGGGCGAGCAGTCGGCGGACCATCAGACGGCCGAAAACGCTGAGTTCAACTTCCTGGTTGGCCGAACGGCACAGAATCTCCAGCGGCTCCTCGAAAGGAGCAAGATCACCGAAATCCGACAGCCCGGTTCTGGCTCGGGCCCGGTCGGCGAGTTCGGCGGCCTCGACGGGCCACAGCCGGGTTCCGACCGGATCGAGCAACCGGTTGATCGATCGGACCAGCCACGGCAGCCGGTATCCGCCAATGGGTTGGGCTGTCATCGGCGAAGAACTGCTTTTTGTCGCATCCGAACGCATGGACCTCAACTGCCTTTCAGGCCATCATCTACGGAGAGCCGGGGAAGCTCGATGAGAAGAACGAAGGCCGGAACGTCCCGCGGAAACCGGGAACCGCCGGGCGCGTTGAAACTCGGCGTGCGCGGACCGCACGCCGTGGTGGACTGACTCGATCTCCGGCCGGTTCCAGAAGCCGTCTCGCTCGCGAGCCGCCCCTCCTGCCGTGGGACAGCGCTGCCGCGTGGGCGGGATCGTGCGTCGATGCGGTCGTCGTCGCGGACATCGCGGGCTCCTGTCCATCACGTTCCGGTCTCGGCAAAGTATTACGCGCCTTCATCCCCGCCCCGTGGGTGCGAGCGGGAAACCTGTTGCCTCGCGCGGTATGAACCCATGCGTTGGACGCGTACCGCGTAGGTTGGACACGAAAATCCAGTCAAAGCGTGGTGTCGGTACGGCTGACGGCCCATGACCCCTGCGGTATGCCGGGTGCATGAGGTACGCGCATGGCGACGGGGCTCGGCGCACCACTTGGCCCTCGTCACGGGCGCCCCGTACGACCACCCGTTGGACGCAATGCTCGCCACCGTCGCCCCGGCACGGACGGCAGGACGGCCCGCGAAAGCGCCCAGCATCATGTCGCCCACGGCCTGACCCACTACCAGGCGGTGGCGGACCAGCTGGCCACCTGAAGCCGCGGCGGCGCGGCGGCGCGGAGGTACCGACGGGCGCATGGTGTATGACCGGCGCACGCAATCCGACCCGGCGCGACGGCGCCCGACGACGGTCCACAGGGATGGGGCGGGGGAGCATCGTGCGCTCGGCTGTCCGGTTGATCTCGTCCGGTCGGCGATTGTCACCCGTTTGACGCTGTGCATCACTGTGAGCAGGAGAACCGGCGGGGTGCCCTGGGCTTGCGTTCTTCGTCCGCGGTCGGACTTCTCGGCAGATTTGCCCTCGGAGAGGACCCCATCATGTTGCTCTTGGCCGATCCCCAGACCCTGTCGGCGACCGACGCCGTCGCACGGCGAAGCACCCCGCTGCTGACGCCGTCCGTTGCCACCATCCCGGTCGGCGGCTCGCCGTTGGGCGTGACGCTGACCCCGGACGGGGGACGGGCGTACGTCGCGTACCAGTCCTCGGACGACATCAGCGTCATCGACACCGCCACGAGCACCGTCACCCTGACCATCGCCGCGCCCGGTGGACCGAGCCTGCTGTCCTTCTCGCCGGACGGCACCGCGCGTACGTAACCCTGTTCGGCACCGGCAGCGTCGGTGTGATCGACACCGCCGCCAACGTCCTCACGACAACCATCCCGGTCGGTGCCGGAACCGTCCAGGCCGCGTTCACACCGGACGGCACCCGCGCCTACGTCACGTGCCAGACCGCCGGTGTCGTCGGCGTCATCGACACCGCCACGAACTCGGTCACCACCACCATCACCGGCCTCAGCCTTCCGACCGGGGCAGCGGTCTCCCCGGACGGCACCCGGGTCTACGTGCCCAACGCCGGCGACGGCACCGTGGCCGTGATCGACACCGGCACCAACACCGTCAGCGCGAGCATCCTCACCGGTGACGTGCCCATCCTCGTCGCCCTCACACCGGACGGCACCCGGGCCTACGTCAGCGTCGCCGGGGAGAACGCAGTGAGTTCGAGGCAGCCTCCCCGATCCAATCGCCCGGCCGCGGCATCGTCGCCGTTCCGCGCCGACAGCACATCGGCCCGGAGCTGGAGTGTGCCCCGGACCGCTCGGGTGGTGCGCTCGCCATCGTCGTCCGTGCAGCGATCGGCATATCCGGGGCCGGTACGACGCGAGCAAGGGCAAGGCACTCGCTCTGAGCACGGAACTTCAGGGCTGACAGTTCCTCCGCTGAGACGGCACTCAGACGGCACCCACACTTCAGGAGCGAAGCATGCGCTCTTCAAGACGTCACAGATGCCTCGCGTCTCTCGTCCTCACGCTGGCCACCGCCTGCCTGGCGGTCACGGCAGCGCCCGGTGTGTACGCCGCCGGCGTTGAACCGACGGCCGCCGGCACATACGTGGCCCTCGGCGACTCATACGCCGTCGCGCCCGGCACACGCGTATACGACAACCCCGACGACCCGTGCCGCCGCGGCCCATTGGCCTACCCCCGGCTGTGGGCGCAACAGCACCCCTCGTACGCCTTCGTGGAGGCGTCGTGCTCCGGGGCCACCACGGCGGAGCTGACGAGTCAGCAGGTGCCGCGACTCACCGCGGACACCACGCTGGTGACGGTGCAGGTGGGTGGCAATGATGTCGGCGTCGTCGACACCATGACGCACTGCATCCTCACCATCGACGACAAGGACTGCGTCGCCGGGGCGGAGGCCGCGAAGGCCGCCGCGACCAGCAATCTGCCGGGCGCCCTGGCGAGCACCTACGCGTCGGTGCGGGCGAAGGCGCCGAACGCCGAGGTCGTGGTGGTGGGCTATCCGCGGCTGTACACGATCGGCGGCACCTGCGGCATCTTCGGGCTGAGCGACACCGAACGTACGGCGCTCAACTCGCTTGCCGACACCCTGGACTCTGTACTGGCGGACCAGGCCACGAGGGCCGGGTTCACCTTCCTCGACCCGCGTGCCGCCTTCGACCCACACACCATCTGCTCGCACGCCGAGACCTGGGTGACAAGTCTGGAGTGGGACAAGATCAACGAGTCCTACCACCCCAACAAGGCCGGGCACCGTGACGATACCTGCCCTTGCTGACCGCGCTCGCGGGCTGACCGCTACGACAACGCCTCCCACCGGTACGTGCTGGCCGATTCGAGCAAGTTCGGCCACATGGCCGCACATCGCGTGTGCGAACTGAACGGCTTCGACACCCTCATCACCGACCAGCCGTGCCCGGCCGAACTGCGCACCGCCCTGAGCCGGGCCGGAGGCAGTGTCATCGTGGCATCAACTACTCGGCCATAAAGGCACCGACGACGGCGGAAGTGGTCACCATGACCCGCGGCAGCCGCCGTCCCCACACGGGCCGCCTTCCTTATGGAGCTCCCACACATGCCTTTCCCGGCAGCCCTTGCCTAACGTGAGCGCCGAGCGGGGCAGTGTGGTGAAAGCCTTGGACAGCCTTGGACAAGGGGGTCGGAACATGGGGTGCCGACGAAACCGGGCAGGCCGGTGGCGACTGTTATTCGCCCTCCTGATGGCGGTGGTGGCCGGGCTGCCGGCCGCCGGGGGCACCGCGTCCGCCGCGGAGCCGCCCTCCTATCTCACCCAGGAGGCGAGCTACAGCGCCGGTGTGGTCACCGGCGGATGGGAGCGCGTGGAGCGTTATCTCGACACCACGACCGGATTCCGCACCGAGGACTACCCACCGGACGGCCGCGGCGACCAGGACGGACAGCGCGTGACGTACTTCGGCGGCGTCTCCCGCCCGCACTCCGGCCGCTTCCTGCTCTACTCGGCCCCCGGCTGGGACACCGGTACCCGGACCACGCCCGTGCTCCTCCTCCACGGCGCGAACGACACCGCGGACCGCGCCTGGGCCAATCCGGGCGAGGCGGGCGGCTACGGCTGCGGCGCCCTCTCCTGCCCGTCCACCGGGCTGATGCAGTACCTGTCCGCGCGCGGCCACCGGGTCTTCGCCGTCGGCTTCGCGCACAAGCAGGGCGACAACCTGATGCAGGCGCAGGTCGTGGGCGACGCGATCGCCGTCATCAAGGCGAAGCTGGGCGTCGGCAAGGTCGACGTGGTCGGCTGGAGCAAGGGGGAGATGTCGGCCCGCGCCTATGTGTCGTCCGTGAAGCCGAGCTGGGGACGGGCCTACGCCGGCGACGTGCGCAAGCTCATCACCCTCGGCGGCCCGAACGGCGGCTACGACTACCCGTACGCCCACGGCTGGGCGCACGACTTCTCCATCTGGCCCGACTGCGGGGGCAAGGTCAACGCGCCCTCGCCGCACTCGCACATGACCTGCTACGGAACGTACACGGCGCACCCCGAGTTCTCGATGACACCCTCCGGCGGGTACGACGACTACCCCGGCCAGCGCCAGATGCTGGCCCGCTGGGACGGGGCCTACGGAGTCGACGGCGCCGCGCAGGACTGGTACACCACGTACTACGGCGGCCAGGGCCTGTACACGGCGGGCAGCGGCATCCAGGCCGCCATCGACGCCGGCTCGCTGATCGAGCCGCTGCACAACGCCGGAGTACCCGCCGCCGTCACCACCTATCTGCTGGCCGGCGGATCCCCCGACGTCCTCGGCATCTTCAACGAGAACCGCGCCCCCAGCGACGGTGTCGTCTTCATCGCCAGCGCACTCGACACCACCGGCATCCCCACGGTCGGCGGCACGGCCACCATCGTCGGCGCCAACCACCTCGAACTGGGCTGGAACACCTCCGCCGCCGCCCAGGTCGCCGCCTGGCTCGCCTAGCGGACTCCCGCGAAGGACCACACACATGACCACGACTACGAACGTCATCCGCACCCGGCGTGTGCCCACCGAGCGGCTCAGCGTCCAGATCGCCGAGGTCCGGGACGAGGGGGAACCGGTCGTCTTCGTCCACGGCAACGTCTCCTCCGCCGCCTTCTGGCACACCACGCTGCCCCTGCTGCCGGACCGCTACCGCCCCATCGCACCGGACCTCCGCGGCTTCGGCGACACCGACCCGCTGCCCATCGACGCCACGCGCGGCCTGCGCGACCACGTCGACGACCTCGCGGCGCTGCTGGCGGCCGTCGGGGTCGACCGGGCGCATCTGGTGGGCTGGTCCATGGGCGGGGGCGTGGCTCTGCAGTACCTCGGCGACCACCCGGCCGCGGTGCGCTCCCTGACCCTGGTCAACCCGGTCTCCCCGTACGGCTTCGGCGGCACGCACGGGGTGGACGGCGCCCTCAACTCCCCGGACGGGGCGGGCTCGGGCGGCGGCACGGCCAACCCCGAGCTGGTCGCCCGGCTCGCCGAGGGCGACCGCGGGGAGGGCTCCCCGCTCTCGCCCCGCGCCGTCCTGGCGAACTACTACCTCAAGCCGCCGTGGCGTTCCGGGCACGAGGACGCGTACGTCGAGGCCATGCTCACCACGCGGACCGGCGACGACCACTACCCGGGCGACAGCGTGACCTCTCCCGTCTGGCCGGGCGTGGCACCCGGCACCCGGGGAGTGCTCAACTGCATGTCCCCGCTCCACTTCCGCCTCGACGGGCTGCATCTGGTCGACCCCAAGCCGCCGATCCTGTGGATCCGTGGCGAGGACGACGTCATCGTCTCGGACACCTCGCTGTTCGACCTGGCGCACCTGGGCGCGATCGGCGCGGTGCCGGGCTGGGACGGGACACCCGCCCAGCCGATGGTGGCGCAGACCCGCCACGTGCTGGACCGTTACGCGGCCGGGGCGGTACGGTCCGGGAGGTGGCTGTCCCCGATGCCGGGCACGCGGTGCATCTGGAGCGCCCCGAGGAGTTCGGCGCGGCGCTGCTGGAGGTCCTGTCGTCATGACGGTGTGCGTCACCGCCCTGGGCGCCGTCCGCGGCAGTACCTCCCCGGACGGTGTCGCGTCCTTCCTGGGCGTTCCCTACGCCGCCCCGCCCTTCGGCCCCCGCCGCTTCCGCGCACCGGCTCCGCCCGAGCCGTGGACCGGAGTACGCGATGCCACGGTCTACGGTCCCACCGCGCCGCACGCACCCTACGCACCGCCCTTCGACGCCCTCGTGCCGGACGACGTCATCCCCGGTGAGGACTGCCTGAATCTCAATATCTGGACCCCCGCGCCGGAGCCGGGGCGGGTCTGCCGGTGATGGTGTGGCTGCACGGAGGGGCCTTCTCAAACGGCGCGGGGTCGGCGTCGGCGTACGACGGCAGCGCCTTCGCCCGCGACGGGGTCGTGTGCGTCACCCTCAACTACCGCCTGGGCGCGGACGGTTTCCTGCACCTGCCCGGCCTCCCCGACAACCGCGGCCTCCTGGACCAGGTGGCGGCCCTGAACTGGATCCGCACCCACATCGCCGCCTTCGGAGGCGATCCCGATCAGGTGACCGTCTTCGGCGAATCGGCGGGGGCCATGAGCATCGGCGTCCTGCTGTCCACCGGCGGGGCGCGCGGCCTGTTCCGCCGGGCGATCCTCCAGAGCGGCGCGTGTCACCACTTCCTGCGCCCCGCCTCGGCGGCCCGGATCGCCTCCCGCCTCGCCACGAAGCTCGGCGTCGAACCGGCCCCGGACGCCTTCGCCGCGGTCCCCCTCACCGGCCTCCTCCCCGCGCAGGCGGAACTCCGCGCCGAGCTGGGCGCGCGCCCGGACCCGGCGCTGTGGGGCGAGGCGGTGCTCAACATCATGCCGTTCGAACCGGTGGCGACCGATCTCGCCCTTCCCGGCCCCGACTGCGGCGTCGACCTCCTGATCGGCAGCAATAGCGAGGAATACCGCTTCTTCCTGGTTCCCACGGAGCGCCTGGAAACCGTCTCCGAAACGGCGCTGCGTACCGGGACGGCCGCCTACGGCCTGGACCCGGACCAGGCACTCCCCCGCTACCGCGCCACCCGCCCCGGTGCCGCCCCGGGTGAGCTCCTGGCCGCGGTGGCGACGGACTGGTTCTACCGGATCCCCGCCATCCGCCTGGCCGAGTCCGTCCCGGGCTCGTACCTGTACGAGTTCGCCTGGCGCTCCCCGCGCTTCCGCGCCCGCCTCGGCGCATGCCACACCCTGGAATTGGCCTTCGTCTTCGACCGCCTCCAGGACCCGTCCTACGGCCCGATCCTCGGCGACCGCCCGCCCCAGGCCCTCGCGGACGCGATGCACGGAGCGTGGGTCTCCTTCGCGAAGACCGGCGACCCCGGCTGGCCCGCGTACGACACCACCGCCCGCACCACACAGGTCTTCGCCGCGGACCGCGCTCTGCGGGACGACCCTCGGACAGAGGAACGCCGGCTCTGGGAAGGCGTGCGCTAGTGCCGGTCGCCGCCTCCACGATCACTGGTGCCGGCCCCGTGGGGCGAGCTTGCCGTAGAAGACGGGCCTGGTCATGGACGGGTACGGGACTGGACTCCCGCCGCGCCTGCCGGCATCAACTCGCCACCGCACGACGTGCCCAGCCACGGCCGCGCTTCTCCTGGAGCGACAGGGCTGTCATGGCAGCACTGCTCCGGCTCGTCAGCAAACAGCAGCGTACCCAGGTCACGATCGTCCGACCAGGACATAGGTGATGCCCCCGCGCGAGCCCGTGTTCAGCGTCGGGGCGGTGCAGTCCGCTCGCATGAGGCCCGCAGCCGGGGCGCGGTGTGTTCCCGCACGGTGATCCGTATGAGTTCGCGCAGACGGATCCGACGATGCAGGGTTCGAGCATCAGCCGCGCGTGCCGCGTGCGGTTGTGCACCGGCTGCGGGCTTGTAGCTCAAGGTGGTGCCGACGGTGGCGACCACGACGGCCCCCTTGGACACCGCCTCCAACGGCCTACCAGTGCCAGGGGTGTGCGCCCCGAGCGGCTCGCCGACGCTCTCGTGGCACGGTCCGCCGACGTGTTCCCCGATTGGGGCAGCGTCATCCGCTTCGCCGCTTCCGAATTCGGCAGCCGCGGACCTGACCCGCGCGGACGTTGTACCGGCACCCGCGGGTCCCTGTGAAGGCAGGTCGTACTCTGGGCACACCACAGGAGGGAAGGCCGAATGAAGATCGTGTTACCCGGAGGGACCGGTCAGGTGGGCGGCATACTGAAGCGTGCCCTGACCGCCGCGGGTCACCAGGTCGTGGTGCTGACCAGACGGCCGGTGCGGGACAGTGAAATCGAGTGGGACGGCAGAACGCTCGGCCCTTGGGCGGACGCGATCGACGGCAGCGATGTCGTGATCAATTTGGCCGGCCGCAGCGTCAGTTGCCGCTACACCGATGAGAACCTCCGGGCCATGATGGACTCACGCGTGGACTCCGCGCGTGTCGTGGGTGAGGCGATCGCAGGTGCCAGGACGCCTCCCCGGGTCTGGCTCCAGATGAGTACCGCCACCATCTACGCCCACCGCTCGGACGCACCCCACGACGAAGCGACCGGAGTGATCGGCGGCACCGAATCCGGTGTCCCCGGCTACTGGGCCTTCAGCGTCGAGATCGCGAAGAGTTGGGAGCGGGAGCAGGAGCGGGCAGAGACGCCGCACACCCGCAAGGTGGCCCTGCGCTCGGCGATGGTGATGAGCCCCGATCGCGGTGGCGTCTTCGACCATTTGCTGTGGCTGGCGCGGCTCGGCCTCGGCGGGCCGGTCGCGGGGGCGCGCAGTACGTGTCCTGGATCCACGACCACGACTTCGTTCGCGCGGTGGAGTTCCTGATCGACGGGGACGGTGTCACCGGCCCCGTCAACCTCGCAGCCCCTGCTCCCTTGCCGCATCGGGCGTTCATGCGCGCGCTGCGAAGGGCCTGGGGCGTCCCGGTGGGCCTGCCGGCGACGAAGTGGATGGCTGAGATCGGCGCGTTCGTACTGCGCTCTGACACCGAGCTCCTGCTCAAAAGCCGCCGCGTCGTGCCGGGTCGACTCCTCGAAGCCGGATTCGCGTTCGACCACGCCGAATGGCCGCAAGCCGCTGTTGACCTCGTACAGCGGGTACGCCGGGAGCGATCCCGCACCTGAGCACCCAGGAGGTGCCCAGAACCCTGCACCGCTCGAAAAAACATCCCGCAGGTGGGCGGGGTGCGGTCAATGCTGGTGCTACGGCACGAGAGCGAGCGGCACACGATGGGCGCACGGCGGCCGCCGAAGGCGTACGTCTGCCACGGCAGCACTGCGCGGTAGCTGTCTGCCACGGCATTGGCACCCGCTGCTGGACGCGGTCGTCAGTGACGCCTACGTTGAGCGACTGGCCCTGGACGCCCAGCTGAACACGATCGGCGAACTCGGCCCTGCGAGGAGTGGGATCGTGGTGGACCGGCAAGTACTCCGGCACCTGCTGCTGACCGGACTCACTGTGCACACCGGGGCCGCGCTGACCGGTTACGACGTGTTGGACAACGGCAGGGTCGAAGCCCGGTTCGCGCAATGCGATCCGACAACCGCTGATCTGCACAGGAGGCCGCGCTGTCCAGGATGAACGGTTGGCACCCGGACCTGCAGGCGCTCATCGAACAGGCCGACCCGGACAACAGCACCCTGCTGTCCATCGGGGTGGTCGAGCCAGGTGAGCGCTGGGCGCCCGGTCCGTCACGCTGCTCGGTGACGCTATCCACGCCACCTCTCCGACCGGCGGCAATGGTGCGAACACCGCCCTGCGCGATGCCGACCTGCTGGGCCGCTGCCTCATTGAGGCCGCCGAGGGCCGTCAAGATCTTCTCACCGCAGTCGACGGCTACGAGCGGCAGATGTTCGAGTACGGGGGCGAGGCCGTGCGCCACAGCCTCGCCGCGCTACCCGCCTTCGTCCCGAACCCGGAACGACCCGAGCCGGCATAGGTTCAGAACCTCCCAGCCACGTCCTCAAGGCCCGAACGGCACGTTTCCGGCGTGTTCCGGCCGGCCTCCTTGTAGGTGGCCGCCGGCCTCCGAGATGTTTCCGCTGGGCAAGGTCGCCGGCTTCCTCTGCGCGGCCGAACCGGAGCCCGCCGAGCGCGCCGTGCTCGACCAGGGCGTGACCGTACGACGCGGCCAGGACTACACCCTGCGCATCAGCGCCATCCCGGCGGTACACCGCCGTTTGTCGACGGTTTCCGGAAGCAGTTGGCGATCAACCGGCCCGTGAAGGTCGCGGAGAAATGACGACACTTCCGTCTCCGGCCGCGGGGAACATCGGCCCAGCGGTCATCGGCGAGAACGATCACGGCAGGTGATTGGGGATCTTTCCCGTTTGGCCACTCAGGAGGGTTCCGGTTGCTTGGGTCGGCTCCACTCCGGTGTCCAGACGCCGCTGGTGGGGCGGCCGGGATACGCGGCGGTGAGATGGCGGCGTAGGGAAGCCAGAGAGGGGTGGGGGTTGTGGGTGCGCCAGATCAGCGAGTGGGGTAGAGCGGGATCGGGTCTTTGAGGGGGATACGGCGCAGGTCGTGGCCGGCGGGCCATACCAGGGGGGTCTGTTCGCTGACGAAGGTGGCCAGTGTCGTGGAGCCGGCGATGGTGTCGAGCAGGGGCTCGATGCCGAAGTCGGGGCCGACTGAGTCGATGGTGATGCCGAAGGTGGTGGCGAGTTCGTCGTAGTAGGCGGTCCACTCGGTGCCGGGCAGGTTGCCGGGCATCCAGATCCGTCGTCCGGCGAGCTGGGCAGGAGTGAGCGCGGGGGCGTTCGCGAACTCGTGGCGTGGCCCTGTGAACAGGTGCAGTGGTTCATCGAAGATGGACGTGGCCTCCACTCCGCTGGGCAGTTGCCGGCCCGGCATGGTAACGGCGCGGAACGTCGCGTCGATGGTCCCGTCCCGGACCGCGGTGATGGCGGTGTCGGAGTCGAACAGCGTCACGACGTCCAGCTCGACCTCGGGGTGAGCGCGATGGAAACCGCGCAGCAGCCCCGCGAGGGAGAGCTGGCGGCCGATCACGTCGATGCGCAGCGCCCTATGGCCTGGCCTGACGGATGCGACCGCGCGCTCGGCGGAGTGGAGAAAGGTTCGGGCGTGGGGCAGGAATGCCTGCCCGTCGATGGTGAGCCGGGCCCCGCGGGCGTCGCGGGTGAAGAGCTGGACACCGAGCTCCCTCTCCAGCGCGGCGACGCGTTTGGACACGGCCTGAGGCGTAATCGACAGACCGGTGGCGGCCTCCTGGAACTGTCCTGCATCCGCGACGGCGACGAAGGTGCGCATGGCCATGACGTCCATCCACGCATCCTATGCAGACAACCAAAGGTTGATCCTAACCCTCGTGATCGTTGTTTGATACCTGCGTGCTCGGATCGCTTTGATGGCTCAGGTCAACCTCTGGTTGATCGAGTGTCGTATCCGACGGGCGCCATCCGACAGGTGTCATCCGACGGCTACGTCCGGACGCCCCGATCGCGAGGAATCCCCCATGCCTGATCAAGACCGTCTCTACGTCCGCACTGCCGAATTCGCGCGGGTGGCCGAGCGGATCGAGCACGTGACCACGCTGACGTCACGGCTCAACGTCCTGCCCTTCGACGACAAGGCTGCCCGCGCGACCTTGCTGTCAGAGATCGTCGGCAAGCCTGTCCACGACTCCGTCACCGTCTATCCGCCCTTCTACACTGACCACGGACTCGGCATCGCGTTCGGCGAGCACGTATTCGTCAACCAAGGGTGCACTTTCCTGGACCAGGGTGGCATTCACCTGGGCGACGGCGTCCTGATCGGTCCAAAGAGCAACCTCATCTCCTCCGACCACCCCCTTCCGGCCTCCGAGCGCAGCGAATTCATCACCCGGGCACCCATCACGATCGAAGCCAACGCATGGCTCGGCGCCGCAGTGACGGTTCTCCCCGGTGTCACGATCGGGCGTGGTGCCGTGGTCGGCGCCGGAGCCGTCGTCACGAAGGACGTTCCCCCAACACCCTGGTAACCGGATCGGCCGCGTTCGCACGCAAACAATGGAACGACTGAGCTCCAGGGCCAACCGCCCGTCAGAGCGGCCACCTGAATTGCGAGCGGCGTTCGAGGCCATCGGCGTCGCCGCTGCCGACCGTCAGGTTGCGAACTGGGCCAGTTCCTCGCCGAGAGCCGCGCGTGAAGCGGTGTGCTGTGGGTCGAGCGCGTGGCGCTCCACCGCTCCACCGCTCAGCGCGCCGCGAGCCGATCGCCCAGCTCGCTCCGCGCGTACAGCACCGCCCGGCCCACCCGTCTCCGCGTCACCAGGCCACATGCCGCCGGCACGCCCAAGTGCTGGGAGACGGCACCGGGCGTCACGCCCAGGACGCGGGCCAGCGCCCCGGTTGACTCCGGGGCGGCCCCGACCAGGACCTGCGCCGCTTTCGAAACCCGGACGCCGTCGAAGACGGCGAAGGCTGCCGGCTCGCACACCGCCCCTTCCGGGCACGAGCTCAAGCGGGCGGCGTGGCCGGGGGTCGCAAGCCGAGCCACTGCTCGGCGTCCCAGGCATGGAACCGCTCTATCTCGGTGAACCCCAGCTTTGCCGCGAGGCGCATCGAGCCGACGTTGGCGGTCTGCGTGGTGAGCACCACCGGCTCGCCGGGAAGGACGCCGTCGAACCAGTCGAGTGCCGCCGCGCACGCCTCGGCGGCGTACCCGAATCCCCACGCTCGCGGCAGGAACAGGTAGCCGAGATCAGCCTTCCCCGCAGCAGCCGGGCGACGGTGCCCCGTTGCTCTCCTGAGCAGGATCTGGCCGATCATCGCTCCGTCGAGCTCAACGACGAAACTCCCGGGCCACCGCTCGGGCGCCCCGGGCATCTCGCGCTCCAGCTCGTCACGCGGGCTGGGGCCGCCGAGGTAGGTGTGCACCTTTGGCGACGCCAGCAGCTCGATGAACGCCGCACGATCCCGGGCCTCGGACTCGCGGAGCACGAGCCGCTCGGTCTTGATCGGGGCAGGTGGCCAGGTGACGGATCCTATTCCAGTCATGGCGGACAATCTATCGTCGGGACTGCCATCGGCCCCTACGAGCCCTCGGCCTCATCCGATGAATCCGGACCGATCTCGATCACGCAAAGCTCCCCGCCCTTATGGTCTCACCCCAACCGCCGAACAGGTCACGTACAGCATTCTGTTCCCCCTCATCCAGCCCGTCGGCTCGACATCAGCCACGTCCAGCTCCGGGCCGCCGGCCAGAGGGATCGACCGGCCGGGCGGTGCTCTGCGATGCTGCACATCCGCTACGTGTTCAGGGAGAGCCACATGTCGACGCTCTCTATCCCCCGTTCGCGAAAAACTCCGGCCGGTTTGAATCCCGCCTTTTCGTAGGCGCGGATCGCCCGGGCGTTGGAGGTGCGGGTTCCGCCGAAGAGGATGACGTGTCGGTATCCGCGCTGACGCAGGATGTCGAGCGCTCCCTTCAGAAGCTCGGTTCCGAGACCGTTGCCCTGCAGGTGATCGGCGACGACGGGGCGATGCGACAGTCTGTGCCGTCCTCGATGGTCAACCCGAGATTCCGGTATCGCACCTTCTCGTCCTCCGGGATCACAAACTGGGCCAGCAGATACGCCACCACACGATCGTCACGGGCATCTGCCAGCACGAAACGCAGGGCGGCCGGGTCGTCGAGAGCAGCACAGATCCGCTCCGCTTCGGTCCGGTCGAGCGGGTGCGGGCTGTAGCGCTCCCTGGTCTCCGCCGAGAGTGCTTCGAGGAATTCCCCGAAACTGGAGGCGTCTTCGCCCTTCAGGGCGCGAAGGGTGGCGATAGTTCCATTGATCCCGGTTACCGGTCTCGGAAGGAAGGGGTGTGCGATGGATTCATCCATACTGGGCAGCGTAACCAGCCTGTCCAGAGGAGGGGGCCGTCGCAGCGCCCGGCGTGGTCCCTTCGCACTCGGCCTCGGCGATGCGGGCGACGAGGTTGTCGCGGATCTCCTCCGACAGGCCGTGCTGGGCCGGGTCCGGCCGGAGCGGGGTTCGGGGCGCCGACGGTGTGGGCCGGCTGCCGCTTGGTCGCGGTCGCTCGGGGCTTGACCGCCACACTCATCACCATTATGACCAGGCGTCTGCCCGGCAAAGGCCCCGCACCAGCCGCAGGACGAAAAGGACCGGGAACTGAGCGCTGGCTCCTGATCAGGATCGGCTCGGAGTGTCCAGACGTTCCGTTGGCCCACCGAAAGGCAGGACGAGGACGCGTGTCGCCATGAGCCAGGTGCCGTCGATCTTGCGAAAGGTGTCCTCGTAGTGGCCGATGTTCGCCGGCAGCCGGGGCGGAACAAGCGCGTCCTCGGTATATCCGTCGACTCGATAGGTGGCGAAGTAGGTCGTCGCTTCGGCGGTATCCGGCGAGTCGATGGTGACCAGGATGTTCGTGCACATTCGCCGGGATAAGCGGTCCACCGGCCGAGACCCGAAGTAGGCACGCAGCGCTTCGCGGCCTTCGATCCGTCGCCCGTCATACGGCCACTCCCAGACGCCGTCTGGGGTGAAGAGGTCGCAGACCGTACTCGGATCGCCCAGGTCGAGCCGACGCACAAGTTCCAACACCAAGCGCTCACAGGCACGTTCCGCGAGAAGACGCTCAACTGGATCGAGGTCGTGAGTAGTCATCTCCACTTCCTACCAGCCCAGTCGGAACGCTCACGACTCCTTCTCCCGCGACCGGGTGGTTCCGGCCCACGTCGTACACGAACTCCATGGGCTGACGCCCACCCCGCGAGCAGATCGTCCCGCCCAAGGAGCCCTCGACGCGACTCTCACCGCACGCGGCAGCGGCCGAAGTCAGCCAGCCGTCTTTACCTTGGTCGCCTTGGCGACCTCGCACGTCTTAGGCATCGCAGCGGAGTCGCCTCTCCACGCGGCGGACGCGAGCGCGCTCTTCATGGCTCCGGCTTGGACGGGCTGGTTGGTGAGGGTGGTGTAGACCGCCTGGCCGGGGTGTGCGGAGTTCAGGAAACGGACCTTGACGGTGTAGGCGTAGTCCGCCGCGCCGTTGGCGTTGTCGAGTTGGACGACCGCGAACAGCTTGGACGCGTCGCGCAGCTGGCACGACTTGATACTGACCTCGACCTTGGATGTGACGGCTTGGGCGGTGCCGGATCCGCCGGTCGGCCCGCCCGCCGTGGCGGACGGCGACGACGTGGTCTTCGAACCCGGCGAGCCGCTGTTGCTCATGTCCTTCTTCCCTTCCTTCCCGGCGTCGGACGACGCATCATCCGGCCTGCCGCTGGAGCAGGCCGAAAGAACGAGGAGGGAGCAGGCAGCGAGCGCGCCGAAAGCGGCGACGCGAGGAAGGCGATGCATGGTGAAAGGTCCCCGTCAGGACGCAGATTCGCCGGGCGGACCGGCCGAGTCCGCTTCACGCTACACCCGCCGTCGTCGCCACGTGCCAAGCGGCTCAGGGATCACTGGGTGATCTGGTGATCCAGGGGACGGTCGGAGCCTCCAACGGGCAGCAAGTGCTGTCCACCACGAGTGGCCGTGCGCTCGACCGGGGTGCCGACGGTAGCCGAGCAGCGCCTTCGACAGGGTGCTGCCGACGAGGGCAGGCGGTCCTGGCACTTCGGCATGCCGGACTCAGTGGCTGGTGCCGCTGGCGGAGCGGGCGGAGGTCTTGCCGCCGCGCCGATGGGGGTGCTGCACGGCGCGGTCCTCGGTACTGCACGGCGTGGTCCTCGGTACTGCACGGCGTGGTCCTCGACCGGTACGGCCCCTACCGGTACCGCCGACCAGACCGAGGCGGCCACGGGCCTACCTCCGGTCGTGGCGAGCGACCTCTCCGGTATCGCCAACGGATAGCCCACCTCACCGTGCCTCGCCCCTGGTGCGCCGGGCGGCGGTGACGGTCAGGAGAGCCAGGGCGAGGACCTGGATGACCACCACAACGGTGATCAGCACGGGGATGGAGTAGCCGTACAGACCGCCGGTCAGCGCACCACCCGCGAGGCTGGCGGCGCCGACGACGCCGGCGAAGATGCCGTAGGCGGTCGCCCGGCGCCCGGAGGGGACCAGGTCGGCCACCATGGCGCGCAGGGTGGATTCCTGGATGCCCATGGCCGCACCCCACATCAGCGAACCGGCCGCGGCCAGCGCGACGGTGTTGGTGAAAGCCAGGCACGCGACCGCGGCGGTCAGCACCGGCAGGACCACCAGGGCCCGGGGGCCGTGCCGGTCGTACAGCCAGCCGGTCGCGAGCGCGGCGACGGCATCCACGGCCATGGCGCCGGCGTAGAGCACGGGCACCCAGGCGGTGGTCAGCAGGTGGCGCTGGACGAGGTGGTAGGAGAGCACGCCGAAGGTGGCGAACCCGGCCGTGGTGGCCGCGGTGAACGCCGCATACGTCCAAAACGCCGTCGGCAGGCGGCCCCCCGGTGCGGCCTGCGGCGTCTTCGCAACCGCCTCACGTTCGTACGCCTCAGGGTCGGGGACGCGGGCCCGCAGCCAGACCAGCAGTCCCAGAGCCGCCACGCCGGGCACGGCCAGGACGCCCAGAGCGGGGGCGTAGTCGTCGCCGGTGAGTGCGAGCACTCCGGCCACCAGCAGCGGGCCCACCAGGGCACCGATCTGGTCCATGGCCTCGTGGACGGCGAAACCCCTTCCGCGGCCGGTGGCCGCGGTGGCATGCGAGAGCAGGGTGTCCTTGGCCGGAGAGCGCACCGCCTTGCCGACCCGCTCGGCGATCACCAGCACGCAGGCCGCCCACAGCACCCCGGCCACGCCCAGCAGCGGCACCGAGACCACCGTCAGCGCATATCCGGCAATGGCCAGGCCCCAGAAGCGGCGGGTGCGATCCGCCAGCGGTCCGGAGACCAGCCGCAGACCCAGCGCCGCCGCCTCACCCGCACCCGTGACCACACCGACGATCAGGGAGGAAGCCCCCAGTGAGGCGAGCAGGGGGCCGGTGACGGAGCGGGCGCCTTCGTAGACGAAGTCGGCCAGCAGGCTGACCGTGCCGAACCACACCACGAACCGCCACGGCCGCATCCCCACAGGTCTCCCCAGCTCTGCCCCGGCTCCGGTGACCGGCTTCATGCCCACACCGCCTGTGCGAAGGCCGCGCCGACGAACGCGGCACCGAGTCCGGCGACCACGCTGGCGATCACGTTGGCGATCACGTTGGCCGCGGCGAAGAACCGCGCCCCGCCCTCGGCCAGTCGCAACGTCTCGTAGGAGAACGTCGAGTAGGTGGTCAGCGCCCCGCACAAGCCGGTGCGGAGCAGCAGTTGCGGGGAGTGGGAGACGGCGCCGTAGGAGACCGCACCGGACAGCAGACCCAGGATCAGGCAGCCGGTGACGTTGACGGCGAAGGTGCCCCGGGGGAAGACGGTTTCGTGCCGGGCCTGTACGGCGCGGTCGGTCAGGAAGCTCAGCGGCGCCCCGACCATCGCGCCGGCCACCACCAGCAGCCAGTTCACCGGGCCCTCCTCTCCTTGTCATTGTGGCGCCCGACGTAGCGGATGACCTCACACTCGTCAAGGATCACCAGCCCCTCGGCGACGAGTTCGTCGAGCTGGGGCAGGAAGGCACGGATGCGGGCCTCCTCGTCGACGATGACGATCGCGACCGGCAGGTCCTCGCTCAGCGACAGCAGCCGACTGGTGTGGACCAAGGAGGAGGCGCCGAAGCCCTCGACGCCCTTGAACACGCTCGCGCCGGCCAGCCCGGCCCGGTGAGCGCGGTGAACGATCTCGCTGGAGAGCGGCCTGTGGTGGAAGGTGTCGCACTCCCCGATGAAGATCGTCACCCGTAGCGCGGAGCCATGCAGCCGTGTCATGTCGTCCTCCAGGAGATCAGGCGGCGGGTCGCCGCAGCCGCCACCCACACGGCGGCTAGCGCGGCGAGCAGGGTGGCGGCCAGGTAGGCCAGGCCGGTGCGGGCACGGCCGCTCCGTACCGGGTGCTGGATGTCGACGGCGTAGGTGGAGAAGGTGGTGAAGCCGCCCAGCACGCCGGTGCCGAAGAAGGGCCGCACCAGCCGGTGCGCGGCCCACACATCGGTGATGATCACCATGAACACGCCGATCACCGCGCAGTCGGCCGCGTTCACCAGCAGGGTGTTCCAGGGGAAGGCGCCGACTGGGGTCGGCCACAGCAGAGATGCCCGTAGCGGGCGGCGGCACCCGGCGCGCCGCCGACCACGACCAGGCCGTGCGCCTGGGCGCCACCGGCGTCCCCTTCACCGTCCTCGGCGAGCGGCTGGGCATCCCCGGCGCCGTCAGCACCGCCCAGTACACCACCGCCCTTGACCAGGCTGGGAGCAGATCCATGGATGACCAGGCACCCGGCACACCCGCGCCGCTGCGGTTCCTGGACGGCGAGGCCGAGGGCCTGTGCGATCCGGCCACCGGCGTCTGCGCCGTCCCCGGCGCTCCGGCGCCCAGTACCGCCCCAGCGACAACACCGCCCCTTCCGGCGGCGAAACGGCCGACACCCCGATCGGTGGCTGATCGGCCGCACTCCCCGGGGCGCCATCGGCGCCCCGTACACCCGCTGTCTGGACCGCCCGGGCGGCCACCCCCAGCCAACCCATCACGGCAGGGACCAGGAAACACCCAGCATGAGCGACCAGATCCTCGTCACCGGCGCGACCGGACAGCTCGGCGCCGCAGCCATCGACCACCCCCTCACCAAGGCAGCGCCCGGCCAGATCGTCACCCTCGTCCGCGACGCCGCCAAGGCCACCCCGCCCCAGGGCAAGGACACCGAGATCCGCACCGGTTCCCAGGACGACACGGACGTGGACCGACGTCTGGGCCTACGGGGCGAACCCCGGCCCCGACACTGCCGACTGGGCTGCAGACTGGGCCCGGGCGGCTCACCCCCGCCCGGGTTCGCCGGGGTCAGGAGCCTGCGCCTCGCATCAGGCGCAGCCACCGCTCGCAGGTCTCCGTGGTGACTGGTTCGAACAGCTCCGGTGTCGATACCTCGTAGAGAAACCGGGTCAGCAGGTCCTCGTGGGCCTCTTCGATGGTCACTTCACCCTCGCTCCATTCACTCCCCACCCTCCCGGGTGGGGACGTGGCTGAGCGTGTCAACGAGGCGGTAGGGCTCGCTCTTGCCCAGAGTGTTTTGCGGGCGTGGGGATCGGCGGTTCTCCCAGTGCCTTGAACGAGACCAGGCCGGCCTCGACGAGCTTGGCCGCACGGCGGACGTCGGCGGTCACCGCCTTATGCACCTGCTCAGGTGTGCGAACGCTCTCCAGGTGCTTTCCCAGGCTCCGGAACTGGATGGGCCACAACCCGAGCAGAGCCGTTGCCGCGATCTGCGGCTCTGGATCATCCGGGCTCATCCCGGTGCGCCGGGCCAGCGCCTCGGCTGCGACGCCGATGAGCCGGTCGGTCATGTCGCGGTGATAGGCCCGCAGTGAGGGCGTGGACCGGATCAGCTCGCGGAAGCGCCTGATCATGGCGGCGGCCTGGGCCGGGTCGTCCTGTGCGGCGATCCAGGACGTCATGCCGTGCAACTCGTCGGACAGGACCCGCAGCACCGCGTCGACCGGGCAGTGACCAGGGACGGCCAGGCCGGTGCGCAGGGCGGCCATCGTGGTCTCATCGAGGTCCAGGATGAGCGATTCCTTGGTGGGGAAGTAGTTGAAAACCGTCTTCTCCGAGACTCCGCACGCCTGGGCGATCTCCGCTACGCGAACGCCGTCGAAGCCGTGCTCCAGGAACATCTCGGTCGCGGTGTCCGTCAGGCGTTGCCGCATCAGACGCTTCTTCCGCTCCCGCAATCCCTCGGCCGCGGGCTCCCCGACCTGCCTGCGCCATCCCGTCCAGTCCACCGTGCTCACGCATGACAGCGTAGTCCAGCGACGAGAATATTACGGCTACAGTATATTTTCAGTTGCTGTAATTTTCTACTCCTGCGAGACGTCCGCACTGCCCTGGGAGTCCCCATGAGCGCCATCCACATCGTCCACGACTACCCGCACTCCCCCACGAAGGTCTGGCGCGCCGTCACCGACCCGGCGCTCATCCCCCTGTGGACGGCGACCGGCGCCGGGGCACGACCGGAAGGGTTTGCCACCACCGTCGGCACCGAGTTCCAGTTCATCGCGAGGCCGAAGCCGGGCTGGAGCGGCATCGTCGACTGCGCCGTACTGGAGGTGGACGAGCCGCGACTGCTGCGCTACTCATGGACCGACCACGGCGGCGGCGAAACCACCGAGGTCGTCTACCGGATCGAGCCCCATGCCGCAGGAACGCGCTTCACCTACGACCACACGGGTTTCACAGGAACCGGCGGGTTCTTCATGGCCCAGATCCTGGGCCACGTCCGGCGCAAGATGCTGCGCGTCGGCTTGCCCGCGGTACTCAACGACCTCGATGAGGCCGGCAGACTCCACCCCGGCAGCAGCCCCGAGCGCGAGATCTGACGACTGCCGACCACAGGGCGCACAACCGGCGGGGCGCCTTCCGGCGGCGTGACGAGCGAGCGGGCCCGCCCGCCCCGGCTCGGCACCGTCCCCTCAGATCACCGCCCCTTGATGGAGGACGCCTTGTCCTCCATCGCGCCCATGTCCATGAGGGAGCGGTGCCACCCGGTCTGGGCCCCTCGAATCCGTGGTCCTCGTACATGTTCGGCTCGCAGTTCGCGTAACCCTCGAAGGAGGAAATGCGGTCGTCCCACCACTCGTCGTAGTCGGCGATGTTGGAGCGCGAGTACTCGACGCCGGTGTCGTTGTCGCATCCGCGGTCGGCGACATCGATCCAGGTGCTTCCGCCTCGGTTCGGGTGTTGAAAGGAGGCGGAGAGCGGGATCGAGGTGACTCCGGGTACGGGTGACCCGTCCGGTTTCACCAGCGCGTTCAGGCGCCGCGTGGAGGCCTACGAGGCGTTCGTCCAGACGCTGCCGGCGCTCCCGGCCGGCTGACCCCACGAGCGCGCGGCACCCACCTACACGATGCGCAAACCCTGGCCTTCGGTGCTCGGGGGCGGGTGAGCAGGTCGGCGACGTGAGCGATCATCTGGCTCTCCTCACCGTTGCGGGCGGTTGTCGGATGGTAAGCGAGCACGAACCGGCGCCGCTGGTCGCGAGTGGAGAACGCGGCGTTCTTGTAGCCGTAGGTCTCGCCGGTCTTGCCCCAGAGGACGACGCCGTTCACGGTGGCCCGCTGCAGCCCGGTGCTGTAGCGGGCCGGAGAGCCGTCCAGCATCCGTACGTCACCCGGCGGCAGGGTGAACATCATCAGAAGCAGCTCCGGCGGGAGCAGTTCGCCGGAGAACAGCGCGGCGAGCATCCGGTCGAGGTCGCTTGTGGTGGAGATCATGTCGCCCTCGCCCCGGGCGGACGACTGGTCATAGACGGTGATGTCCCGCAGGCTGCCGTCGGCCATGGCCAGGTAGCCGTGCACGTGTCGGCCATGGACGCGTGGGTCGTTGCCCGGCACGACGGTGCGCACCAGGTCCAGTGGACGCAGGATGCGGGCCGCGATGGCCTGCCCGTATGGGCGGCCGGTCACCTGGTCGACGATCAGTGCGGCCAGTACGTAGTTGATGCCGCGGTACTCCTGCCGGGTGCCCGGGGCGAACTTCAGCGGGCCCTGCGTCGCCGTCGCCATCCACTCCTGCGGCGTCCAGTGATCGAAGCGGTGGCGCAACACCTCCTCCGGGGTCTTCGGCTCGGGGATACCGACGTGGTCGGGCAGTCCACTGGTGTGGTTCAACAGGTGCGCCACGGTGACGGCGGCGAACCGGGCCGGCAGCAGCTCCGGCAGAATGCGTCGCACCGGCGTGTCCAGGTCGACCCGGCCCTCGGCCACCAACTGCAGCACCACCGTGGCGACGAAGACCTTGGTGATGCTGCCGATCCGGACCTTGTCCCGCGGCGTCACCGGCCGCCGCGTCCCGATGTCGGCCACGCCCGACGTGCCGCGCCAGCATCCGGCCGTGCCGCCGACTCGCAGTTGCGCCGCGGTTGACGGCGGGTGCTCGAGGTCGTCGATGGTTGCCTGTAGGGCGGTGTGGTCCAGCGGCGGGAGCGGCACGGCCGAGGCGGCGGCGCGGCGGGCGGGCAGCGCGGCCGCCCCCGCCAGAGCGACGCCCGCAAAGGCCCTTCGTGACATGCGCGTCGAGGTCATGCTCCACACGCTGTCAGCGGGCACGTGCCCGAGCATCGGGGTTCGCCCCGGAGCGATCCCCGATCAACTTCCCGAAGGAGGGGCCTCAGACGGGCAACTTCGTGTCGATGACGAAGCTGATCTCGATGACCTGGCCGGGCAAGGTCAGTTCAGTGATGCCCAGGACCGTGCTGACCGGGCGGTGGTCGCCGAAGTACGCCAGGTTGCCCTCCGCCGTCGCCGCGGCGTTCCGCCGCAGGTTCACCACGTACAGGGTCTGCGAGACGACCTGGTTCCGGGTGGCGCCGTAGTGGTCCAGGACCCTGTCCACGTTGGCGTAGGTCTGCTTGAGCTGGGCGGCGAAGTCGCCCGCGTGGAGGAACTCGCCCGCCTCGTCGAACGAGAGCTGTCCGGAGACGTGGATCAGATCGCCGGACTTGATCGCCTGTGAGTAGCCGAAGTCGCTCTCGGCCGGCACGTCGTAGTTGAAGACATCAATGGTGGCCACGGTGTTCGCCCTTCCGATCTGCTCTCTTGTGGTTACTCGGAAACCGTAGGAGAGTGAAGCCTGAACTGGAAGAACGCAGTTTTCGGTGACTGAGGAACCTGATGGTGACCAAGCATCTGCTCAAGGGCCTGCCCGAGGACGCTGGCCTCAGGCGCGCGGGCCTGCGCATGCCGGAGCCAGTGGCTAGGTCGCGCAGCCGGGTTCCCGCTCCTCGGAGGTTCGGGCCCCGAGTCGTGCCGTCAGGCGTGGCAGCAGGCGAAGCGCGTTGTCGCGGCTGATGCGGCGCCGGGTGCGGCGGTCCAGGGCCGGGTCGCGGTCGAGGTCCTGGGTGATGACGCCCACTTCCCCGGCGGGCCGGGCCGGCCAGTCGGTTCCGTACAGGATGCGAGCCGGGTCGGCGGCGGCCAGCAGGGTCGGGGTGGCGTAGGGCGACAGCGGCAGGGCGGTGTCGTAGAAGAAACGGCGCAGGGCCCGCTGAACCGCCGCCTCGTCGGGGCCTTCGCCCTGACGGCCGGCGGATGCGGCGCGGCCGGCGGCATAGGGCAGGAATCCGCCCCCGTGGGAGAGGATGATCGACAGGTCCGGGCAACGGTCGAGGGTGCCGGAGCTGATCAGATTCAGCGCCGCGCGGGTGGTGTCGAGCGGATAGTCCGCGATGAAGTCGGGCACGCCTGGCAGTTCGGTGCCGCCCTCCGGAAGGCCCTGGGGGTGGACGAAGACGACGGCCCGGCGGCGGTTGAGCTCCTCGAAGAGCGGGGCGAACTCGGGATCGCCCAGGTAGCGGCCCTCGGTGGTGGTCATCATGATGATGCCGTCGGCGCCGAGCTCGTCCAGCGCGTACGCGGCCTGCTCGATCGACAGGTCGACGTGGGCCATGGCGACGTTGGCGAAGAAGCCGAACCGGGTGGGGTGGTCGGCCACCAGATCGGCCAGCGACTCGTTGCACACCCGAACCCCCTCCGCGGCGACCGCTCGGTCGCGGAACGCGATGGAGGGCACCGGAGCGGAGGCGACACCGGCGGCGATGTGGTTGGCCTCCATCACCTCGAGCGTCTCGCACAGGGACCAGCGAGCCCAGTCGGGTCCGCCCTCCTCCGGGAGCAGCCCCATCGTGATGGCCCAGTCCCGCATGGCCCTGGGTAACGCGTGGTGATGCGTGTCGATGCGCCCGTCGGCAGGCGGGCGGTCCCCCTGCTCGGCCCGCCCCTCGGCCGACACGGCCGACGCCGATGCGGCCGGTGCCGACGCGAACCCGGCGCCGGCGGCCAGGAGGCCCGCGCCCGCGATGCCCAGGGCCCGGCGGCGGGTCGGGGCGGGCGCCTGCGCGGCGGCGAGGCGGAAACGCGGTGACGTACCCGGGATACCCATGGCTGTCTCCTGTCCTTCGGACTCAGAGGTCGCGAGGCCGCAAGGGGCGGCCTCCGGTGTCTGCCGGGCTCAGCCTGGGTCATCGGGCCGGTCCACGGCATCGGGGAACTCCCCGATGCCGTGCCGGGGCTCCCCCGTACGGGGCGGGATCCAGGTGTCCGCGCGGGCCGCCCGCAGCTGGGCGAGCTGGGTGGTCAGCGGGTGCTCGGCGGTCCGCTGCCGGGCCCGCCGCCGCGCTCGTCCCACTACAAGTGCCGCAGCAGCCGGTGCATCGCCTCCGCGGACTCGGTCATGGCGGTCAACGAGCAGGATTCATCGGTGACATGGGCCTGGTCCGGGTCGCCCGGTCCGTACACCACCACCGCCGGATCGCCGAGCCGGCCGGTCAGCACCGAGGCGTCGGTGAAGTAGGTCGCGTACTCGGCCGGGCGGGCCGAGGAGCCGGGGGCCAGGATCTCCCGCGCGGCGGCGGCAGCCGATGGGTCGGTGGCGACGCCGGGCAGGTCCAGCAGCTGTTCGAGGTCGATGCCGTCGCCGCACAGCCGGGTGATCTCCGCGATCGCCTCGTCCCGTCCGAAGCCGGGAACGGTGCGCACGTCCAGCCGCATCTCGGCGCGGTCCGGCACCAGGTTGGGCTGCTCGCCCGCGTGGAACGTTCCGATGTTGACCGTGGCCGGGCCGTGGGTCGAGCTGACCGGCCAGCCACCGTGCCCGTGGATCCTGCTCGCCGCGGCGGCGAGCGCGGCGATCGCGTTGCGGCCCAGCTCCGGGCGGGAGCCGTGCGCGGAGACGCCACGGGCCGTCGCGGCGAGCCACAGCACGCCCTTGTGGCCGAGGACGGTCCGGTTGCCGGTCGGCTCGGCCACGATGAGCAGGTCGGTGGGGGTGAGTGACGCCGCGTCGATCTCCCCGGCCCCATGGCAGCCGGTCTCCTCGCCGAAGGTGAAGATCAGCTGGACGGCGGTGTCCCGCGGGCTTTCCCGGGCGGCCCGTACCGCCGCCTCGACCTGGCAGGCCACGCCCGCTTTCATGTCGCTGCTGCCGCGGCCGAGCAGCCGGCCGTCGCGCAGTTCCCCGCTCATCGGGTCGAACGACCAGCCCGACGGGTCGGCGGGCACGGTGTCCAGGTGTCCGGTGAAGGTGACCGGCACCCGTGGTACCGCGGCCCCGAACCGGGCGATGACGTTGGCCCGGCCGGGGATCGGCTCCTCGACCCGCACGTCGAACCCCGCGCCGTCCAGCCGGTCCGCCACCAGTGCGGCGGCCGGTGCCTCCCGGCCTCCCCGGGTGTCGATCCGGACCAGCCGCCGCGCGAGGTCCGTCGCACCGCGCCAGGTGTCCGCCTCATCCATCGGGGTCCTCCTGGGGTTGTGGTGAGTCGCCGTCACGTACGTCTCCGTCATTTACCGTCCCCGTCATACGCGGTCCGGGGGCGCTTGCGCGGCCCGGGTGCTGTCGCGCACCACCAGGGTCGGCACGAGTGAGATACGCGCGTGCGGACCGCGCTCGGCGTCCTTGGCCAGGCTCGCCGCGGCCAGCAGCCGTACCGCCTCCGCGGCGATCCGGTCGCGGGGCTGATGGACCGTGGTCAGGGCCGGCTCGGCCAGCCGGGAGAACTCGATGTCGTCGTAGCCGGTCACCTGCACCTGCTGGGGCACCGCGAAACCGTGGGCCCGGCAGGCGCGGGTGGCCCCGAGCGCGATCAGGTCATCGGCGCATACGAGCGCGTCCGGAAGGCCGCCCTCCGCGATCAGCCGGGCCACGGCGGCCTCGCCCCACTCCACGCTGTAGTCCCCGAGCAGCACCTGGTCCGGCTTCACCTCGATGCCCAGCTCCTCGGCGCGCCGCCGGAACCCGGCGAACCGCTGCTCGGTCGAGGAGTGCGTCATCAGCGAGCCGATGAAGGCCGCCGACCGCGCCCCGCCGTCGTGGAGGTGGTCCATGACCTGCCGCATCGCGGCGACGTCGTCGACACCCACCCAGTCGGTGGTGGTGCCGTCGACGAATCGGTCGAGCTGGACCAGCGGCAGCCGGTCCGCGGTCTGCTGCACGGCGGGCCGGCTGTCGACGCCGTGGCTCGGGCTGACGATGATGCCGTCGACGTTGCGCGCGGCGAGCGAGGCCAGCCGGCGCGCCTCGATCCGCGGGTCGGAGCGCGCGTCGCACAGGAACAGCTCCTTGCCCTCCTTGCCCAGGGCGTGCTCCACGCTCTCCACCAGCGAGGTGAAGAACGGGTTGGTGATGCTGGGCACGACCATCCCCACGGTGTCGGTACGACTGTTGCGCAGTGCCCTGGCGATGACATTGACCTGGTAGCCCAGGTCGTCGGCGGCGCGGCGGACCTTGCGTTCGACCGCGGCCGACACCTGGCCCCGGCGGGAGAGCACCCGCGACACGGTGGCGGTGGAGACACCGGCCCGCTCGGCGACCTGAGCGATCGTGACCCGTTGCAATCGATTACCTTCCTGCCGGGAAACGTGGCGGTCACATGGCTTCAACACCGATGCGACCTAGCGCATTGAATCAGCATAGAGCCTTGACACGGCACCTGACCCCTGCCTACGGTCCTCCGCAACTCAGCTGTAATCGATTGCATTGAGGTGGCGCCGTGACGACATCCGGGAGTATGAGCGACCTCGGGGTGTTCCCGCCCCGGCCGAACGCGATCAAGGAGCTGTTCGGCACCCCGAAGGTCGTCATCGGCGTGGTGCACCTGCCGCCGCTGCCCGGCAGCCCGCATTACGAGGGCGTCCCGCTGGACGAGATCTGCGCCTTCGCGGTCCAGGAGGCGCGGGCCTATCTGGAGGGCGGCTGCCACGGGCTGATCGTGGAGAACCACTGGGACATCCCGTTCCTCAAACCGGGCGAACACGGTTATGAGACGTCGGCGGCGATGGCCGTGGTGACCGACCGGGTGCGGCACGCCGTGCTGGAGGGCGCCGGCGGCAGGCTCGGGGTCAGCGTGCTGTCCAACGCCGCCGAGTGCGCCATCGCCTCCGCCTGGTCCGGCGGCGGCGGATTCGTACGGGTCAACCAGTGGGCCAATGCCTATGTCGCCAACGAGGGCATCATCGAGGGCCAGTCGGCACACGCCAGCCGCTATCGCAGCCGGATCGGCGCCGGCCCGGTCAAGGTCTTCGCCGATGTGCACGTCAAGCACGGTTCGCATGCCATCGTCGCCGACCGCACACTGGCCGAACAGACCGAGGACGCCGAGTTCTTCGGCGCCGACGTGCTGATCGCCACCGGCTCCCGGACCGGGGACGCCGCCTCGCTGGAGGAGGTCGAGGGCATCTCCGCCCACACCACCCTGCCGGTGGTGATCGGCTCCGGGATCACCGCGGGCAACATCGGCGGCCTGCTGCCGGCCTGCGACGGAGTGATCGTCGCCTCCTCGGTGAAGGACAACGGCCGCTGGTGGGGCCGGGTCGACCGGGCCAAGGTCCGCGAGCTGACCACCGCGGCGGCCAAGGCCGGAGTGGTGCTCCCGTGATCGTCTTCTGCGGGTACGCCAACATCGACCTGACCGTCGGTGTGCCGGCGCTGCCCGCTCCGGGTGACCGCGTGCAGGCGACCGCCATCCGCCACGGCCACGGCGGCATGGCCGCCAACGCCTCGGCGGCCGCGGCCCGGACGGGGGCCGACGCGTGGTTCGCCGGTGTGGTCGGACCGGAGCCGCGGAGCACGGCGTTCCTCTCCGCACTCGCCGCCGACGGGGTCCGCACCGACTGGACCGCCCGCACCGGCACCCTCACCACCGCCGTCGTGCTGCTCACCCCGGACGGCGAACGCGCCGTCATCAGCCAGGACGACGAGCTGGACGCCCGGCACATCATCCGTACGGTACGGGCCGCGCGCGAGGCCGGGGCCGACTGGCTCTACCTCGACGGCTACCGCTTCCCCGAGGCCGCCGCCGCGCTGGCCGAGGCCGCCGCCGACGCACCGCCCGGGACGCCCGGACCGGGCCTGGTGGTGGACCTCGACGGCTGCGACCGGGCGGAGGCGATGCGCAGCGCGCTGTCCGCGGCCGATCACGCCGTCGTCGGCCGGCCACTGGCCGTCGCGCTGCTGGGCGGGGAACCGGCCCTGGTCCGGGCCGCCGCCGACATGGACGTCCATCTCGTCGTGACCGACGGTTCGCGCGGCTGGACCCTGCTGACCCCGGCCGGTGAACGCCACGACGGTCCGGCGATCGAGGTGGACACCGTCGACGCCACCGGGGCCGGAGACTGCTTCACCGGCGCATACTGTGCCGAACTGGACCGAGGCCGGTCCCCGCTGGAGGCGGCGCGCTTCGCCGCCGTCGCCGCCGGCCTGTCCTGTACCCGGCCCGGCGCCCGTGACGGGCTGCCCGACCGGCGGGCCATCGACTCCTGGCTCGCGGCCCACCCCACTCCCGGAACCCCCGAAACCCCGGAGCCGACCCGCACCCAGTAGGACAAGGAGAGCAGATGCGCCACAAAGTGACGGCCATGGTCGCGCTGGGCCTGCTGCTGACGACCGTCGGCTGCGACACCCAGGCCCGCCGCGAGATGGCGGCCGAGAAGAAGACCACCGAGCAGGGCCCGCCGCCGCCCGCGGAGGTCGCCCGCTCCTGTACCGTCCGCGGTCACGCTCCGAAGATCGGTATCGTGCCCATCAACCTCCAGGCGCTGTTCTTCAACCAGATCAACACCGGCGCCCGGACCGTGGCCCGCAAGGCCGGGGTGAAGACCCAGATCGTCAACGGCAACGACGACTCCGCCACCCAGTCCAACGCCATCGACGACCTGGTGGCCAACCACTACGACGCCATCATCGTGGACGCGGTCGACACCGAGGGCATCAAGCCCGCCATCCGCCGGGCCAAGGCGGCGGGCGTGCCGGTCGTCGCCGTGGACGCCACCGTCGACGACCCCGCCGTCTCCGTCCAGGTCGGCGTCGGCAACGCGGAAGGCGGCCGGCGGATCGGCGAGGCCCTGCTGAAGACGGCCGGCAACCGCGGTGGGATCGGCGTCGTCGGCGCGCTCAACAGCACCATCCAGAACGAGCGGCAGAAAGGATTCACCAAAACCGTCACCGCCAAGGGCATGAAGATCCAGAACGTGGTCGACGGCCGCAACATCCAGGAGAACGCCCAGACCGCCGCCGAGAACCTGCTCACCCGCGACCCCGGCCTGAAGTACGCCTACGCCACCGGCGAGCCCGCCCTGATCGGCCTGGCCGCCGCCGTGGTCAGCCAGCACCGCACCAAGGACCTCAAGGTCGTCGGATGGGACCTGTCCAGCCAGGCCGTCGACGGACTGCGGGCCGGCTGGATCACCGGTGTGCTGCAGCAGAACACCTTCCGGTTCGGCTACGAGGCCATGAATTCCGCGATCGACCTGGCCTGCGGCCGCACCACCCGTCGACACGTGCCCGTTCCCACCCAGCTGGTGACCCCGGACAACGTCAAGAACTACCTCTACTACCTGGAGAAGTGATGGGCGAGAGCGCGCTGGTCTCCCTGCGAGGAATCACCAAATCGTTCGGCGCCGTCCGCTCGCTGCGCGGCGTCGACCTGACCCTGGCCCCGGGTGAGGTGCTCGGCCTGGTCGGCGACAACGGCGCCGGGAAGTCGACCCTGATGAAGGTCCTGGCCGGTGCGGTCCAGCACGACGGCGGGCAGATCTCCATCGACGGCCGCGACGTCCGCTTCACCAGCCCCGCCGACGCCCGCCGCGAGCGGGTCGGCATCGTCTACCAGGACCTCGCTCTGTGCGACACCCTCGATGTGGCCAGCAATCTTTTCCTCGGCCGTGAACCGCGCAGGGGCCCCTTCATCGACCGTGCGACGATGCACGCCCAAGCGGCCGAAACCCTCTCCGAACTGCATGTCCGGGTGAAATCCACCTACCAGGAGATCGGCGAGCTGTCCGGAGGGCAGCGGCAGGCCGTGGCGATCGCCCGGGCGGTGTCGTTCCGCCCGCGCGTGCTGATCCTGGACGAACCCACCGCCGCGCTCGCCGTCGCCGAGGTCCGGCAGGTGCTGAAGATGATCCGCGACGTCGCCGCCCAGGGCGTCGGCGTCATCCTGATCACCCACCGGCTGCAGGACCTGTTCGAGGTCTGCGACCGGATCACCGTGATGTACGAGGGACGCAGCGTCGAGGACGCTCCGATCTCCGATCTCGACATCGAACGGCTCGTCGCCATGATCACGCGATCCGGCGCCACGAACGGCGGGCCCGGCACCGAGGAGGTGGCGTGACATGAGCGCCGACACCGTGATGCGCCCCACCGCCGTACTGGGCCGTCCCCCGGGCCGCTGGCAGCGCGCCAACAAGGCCACCCTGGCCATGCTCGGCGTGGGCGTCGCGCTCTTCCTCGGCTTCGGCATCGCCGCCCCCAACTTCCTGACCTTCACCAACCTGTCCAATCTGGCCACCCAGGTGGCGATCACCCTGATCGTGGCGGTCGCCATGACCTTCGTGATCAGCACCGGGCAGATCGACCTGTCCGTGGGATCGATCCTGGCGTTCACCGCCACCTGCACCGCCGAGATGCTGCAGGCCGGCTGGGACTCCTCCGTGGTGATCGTCGTTGCGCTGCTCGCCGGGCTCTTCTGGGGCGCCGTCAACGGATGGCTGTCGGCCTATCAGAAGATCCCCCCGTTCATCGTCACCCTCGCCACCATGTCGGTCGTCCGCGGTCTGGCACAGCTGTGGACCAAGGGGTTCTCCGTCCCCATCGACGCCCGGCTCTTCGTCGCCAAGCTCGGCGACGCCTCCTTCCTCGGGCTGTCCGCGCTGGCCTGGATCGCCCTGGCCACGGTCGCCGTCGGAGCGGTCCTGCTGTCGAAGCTGCCGTTCGGCTCCTACGTCAACGGCATCGGCGCCCAGGAGGAGTCGGTACGGCGAGCGGGAGTGAACACCGCCCGGATCAAGATGATCACCCTGATGCTGACCGGTGTGGCCGCCGGTATCGCCGGGCTGCTCACCGCGGCCAGGCTGGGATCCGGCTCCGCCAACTCCGGACAGGGCTTCGAGCTCACCGTGATCGCCGCGGTCGTGCTCGGCGGCACCAATCTGTTCGGCGGCCGGGGCACCGTGCTCGGCACCGTCATCGGCGCCCTCATCACCGGAGTCATCGCCAACGGCCTCAACCTGCTCGGCGTGAGCCCGTTCCTCACCCCCATCGTCACCGGCCTGGTGCTGCTCGCCGCGATCTGGCTCAATCTGCGCGGCCGGGCGATGGCCGACCTGTTCGCCCATCTGACGGGCCGCTCATGAGCGGCCCCTCCCCTCGCACCGTGACCACGGTGACCGGACCCGTGCCCAGCACCGGGCTCGGCCTCACCCTCACCCATGAGCATCTGCGCAACGACGTCCGCAAGGCCGTCACCACCCCGGCCGACCCCGGGCTCCGCCCTCTGCGCGACGCCCGCACCACACCCGAACTCGCCTGGCTGCTGCGCGAGCAGCCCTACGCCTGCCTCGACCACTGTGTGCTCGACGACACCGAAGCGATGCTGGGCGACCTGCGCGCGTTCGCCGCCGGCGGGGGCGGCACGATCGTCGACGTCACCCCGGGCGGACTGGGCCGCGACCCGGCGGCGCTGCGCGCGTTCTCCGAGGACAGCGGTGTACGTGTGGTCATGGGCAGCGGCTGGTACCTGGAGCCCTACCATCCCCGGCCGCTGTCACCGGCGGACGAGCGCGACCTCGCCGTCGCATTGCTGGCCGAGTTCACCGAGGGGGCCGACGGCACCGGGATCCGGCCGGGCGTCATCGGCGAGATCGGGGTCTCCCCGCGGTTCACCGAGGGTGAGCACACCGCGCTGCGCGCCGCCGCGCGCGCCCAGCGCGAGACCGGTGTCCCGCTCTACATCCATCTGCCCGGCTGGCAGCGCCGCGCCCACGAGGTCCTGGACCTGGTACTGGGAGAGTACGGGGTGGCGCCGGCCGCCGTGGTGCTGTGCCATATGGACCCCTCGCACACCGATCCGGACTATCAGCGGTCGGTGGCCGACCGCGGCGTCTGGCTCGAATTCGACATGATCGGCATGCCGTTCCGCTACCCCGGCGAGGGGCAGTCCCCGGCACCCCACGAAACCGCGCACGCGATCGCCGGGCTCATCGCCCACGGACACGGCGACCGGCTGCTGCTCAGCCACGACGTGTTCCTCAAGAGCATGCTCACCGCCTACGGCGGCAACGGCTTCCGCTATGTGCCGGAGCTGTTCCTCTCCCGGCTCGTCGAGCACGGCGTGCCCCGGCGGACCGCCACGGGCCTGCTGCGCACCAACCCGGCCCGGCTGTTCGAGCACGCCGCCGGGTCCTGACGTCCTGACCACCGTCCCGGCGTTTCGCCCCACCCCCGTTACGTTCGCCCCATCCCCGTTATGAAGGAGCACCCTGTGAGCCGCGTCCTGATAGCCGGTGAGAGCTGGATCTCCCAGTCCACGCACATCAAGGGGGTCGACTCGTTCACCACCAGTACCTATGTGACCGGAGTCGAGCCGCTGCGCCGGGCGTTGGAGGGCCGCGGGCACGAGGTCACGCACCTGCCCGCGCATCTGGTACCCGGGCAGTTCCCGGGCGATGCCGATGCGCTCGCCGGCTACGACGTCGTCATCCTCTCCGACATCGGGGCGAACTCCCTGCAGCTCTCCCCGAGGTGTTCGAGCGGGGCACGCCGGGGGCCGACCGGATCGACGCACTGCGCGGATGGGTCGGCGACGGCGGCGGGCTGCTGATGGTCGGCGGCTATCTCTCCTTCACCGGCTTCGAGGGCAAGGCCGCGTACCGCAACACCGCGCTGCACGAGGTGCTGCCGGTCGAGCTGCTGCCCGAGGACGACCGCGTCGAACTCCCCGCGGGTGGCCGCGCGTCGGCCGTCGGCACCGGCCATCCCGCCCTCGGCGGGGTGACCGGCGAATGGCCGCCGCTGCTCGGCTACAACCGCGTCCGGCCACGTCCCGGCGCCGAGGTCCTGGCCACCCTGGGCGGCGACCCTCTGGTGGCGGTGGCCGGGTACGGCGCGGGACGGTCGGCGGTCTTCACCTCCGACTGCTCCCCGCACTGGGCGCCCGCGGCGTTCTGCGAGCAGTGGGACGGCTACGCCCGGGTCTTCGGCGGCCTCGTCGAATGGCTCTCCCAGTGAGCCGGTCCGAGCGGCTGCTGAAGGCCGCCGCCCCGGTCGTGGAACGGGCGCTGCGCATGCGCTTCGTCACCGAGGTCACGGCCGGCACGATCACCGACGCGGACTACGCCGACTACCTGGAGATCGAGGCCGCGTTCGTGGAGACGGCCACCCGGCTGCACGGACTGGCCGTGTGGGGCGCCCCCGACCGGACGGCGCTGGAGCGCAACGCCCGTGCGGTCCACACGCTGACCACCACCCAGGCGGACTACTTCCGCGAGGCCCGCGCCGCCTGGCCCGTCCCCGCCCGGCCGGACGCCGCCCGGCGGGCCGAGGTGCTGTCGCGGTACGCACTCGGCGTGGCGCGGGAAGGCGGCTACCCGGCGGTGATGACGATGCTGTTCGCCGCGGAGAGCCTCTACCTCACCTGGTGTACCCGGGCACACGAGCACGGCGCCGTCCCCGACGGCGCGGTGAGCGCCTGGGTGGCGCTCCACGCGGACCAGGCGTTCCGGGACGGGGTGCGGGCTCTCGAAGCGGAGGTCGACGCCCTGCCGGACGACATCCCCAGGAGCGGCTGACCCGCTGGTTCACCGGCATGCTGGAGGCGGAAATCGCCTTCCACGACGCGGTGTTCGGGTGACCGGGCGTCGGCGGGGGGCCGATCGCGCCGATCCCCCGACCGGGCCGCTGAGCCGGGGTGCGCCCCGGGCTGCGGCCAGCCGCCGGGACTGCTCTTCGAAGAAGTCGTGGTCGCCGTACGGCACACCGAGCAGGGCGCAGATCACCATGGAAGACACCGGCAGCGCGAACGCGGCCACCAGCATGGCCGTGCCGGTGAGGGGATCGGCGATCGCCGCCGGCCCTCTTCGAGGTGGTGGGACACCGCACCGGAACGCCGTCCCCTCACGTACGGGAAGGTGGTCGTGGAGAGGGAGGTGATCGAACGGCCGGGGAGCCAGAACGATCCACGGTTTCCTGAATTCAGGCTTCTGTGTACTGTCGGGATGTGCTGACTGTTGCCCCCGACATCGACGTGCTGGCTCGGTTCGGCCGCGCGCTCGCCGATCCGATCCGCTGCGCCATCCTGCTCACCCTCCGTCAGGCCCCGGCCTATCCCGCCGACCTCGCCGACGCGCTCGGCGTCTCGCGGACCCGGCTGTCGAACCACCTGGCGTGCCTGCGCGACTGCGGCCTGGTCGTCACCGTCCCGGACGGCCGCCGCACCCAGTACGAGCTGGCCGACGAACGCCTCGGCCACGCACTCGACGACCTGCGCGCCGCCGTGGTGGCCGTCGCCACCGACCGCACCTGCCCGGACTCCGAGGAGAAGGGCTGCTGCTGATGACCGCCGGGACATCGATATCCCTCGGGCCCTCCCCGGCCCGGCGCGATGCGCTCACCCGCCGGATACGGCTCCTGGTCGCGGCCACGATCACCTACAACGTCATCGAGGCGATCGTCGCCGTCACCGCCGGCACCCTCGCCTCCTCCACCGCCCTGATCGGCTTCGGCCTGGACTCCGTCATCGAGGTCTCCTCCGCCGCCGCGGTCGCCTGGCAGTTCTCCGCGGCCGACCACGCCGTACGCACGGCCCGCGAGAGGACCACCCTGCGGATCATCGCCGTCTCCTTCCTCGCGCTCGCCGCGTACGTCGCCGTTGATGCGATCCGCGCGCTGACGGGCACCGGCGAGGCCGAACGCTCCCTCCCCGGCATCGTCATCGCGGCCCTCTCCCTGGCGGTGATGCCCTTCCTGTCCGCCGCCCAGCGCCGCGCGGGCCGCGAGCTGGGCTCCGCCTCCGCGGTCGCCGACTCCAAGCAGACTCTGCTGTGCACCTACCTGTCCGCCGTCCTCCTGGCCGGGTTGGTCCTCAACGCCACCCTCGGCTGGTCCTGGGCCGACCCCATCGCCGCTCTGGTCATCGCGGTCATCGCCGTCAAGGAGGGGCGCGACGCCTGGCAGGGCGAGGGATGCTGTGCGGCCCCGGCCGCCGCGATCCCGGCCAGGCGACAGGACGCGGACGCCTGCGGTGGTTGCCCAGGTCGCTGAACTCCTCCGGGTCAAACCCCGCCCGGGCCCAAGCCGGCCTGTAGTGCGCAGGCACCAGGACACGTGAGCGGCTGGTCCGGGTGCACCAGGGCAAGACGGCGGCGGGGGACGATGCCCGGCGGGGCGCCGGAGGGAAGGGTTGGAGGCGCGTGAATCTCGCGCATTCCCCCTTGCCCAGCGGCGTCTGGAGTGATCAACACGTGGCGACATTTCTTGACCGGATCGGACGGTGGGCCTTCCGGCGGCGCCGTTACGACGCGGCGGGGTCGGCCCAGCCGGCTGACCGGCCGAGCAGTTCGGCCCGCTGGCGGACGTCCATGTCCGAAGCGGTGGTTTCCCCGGTCCGTATCGGGAGGCTGTCGATCGGTGCCCTCGGCATCCTGGCACTCGCCCTCGGCACCCTGCAGACAGTGGTGGATCCCGCGCTCCCGCTGCTGCAACGCGAGCTGGGAGTCAGCTCTGGCGAAGGGGCACTGGTCTCCAACGCAGTGCTCATCACCGGCGCCGCCGTCGCACCCGTCACAGGCAAACTCGGCGACCGCTACGGCGGGAAGCGGGTGCTGGTCCGGCTGATGGCCGTGGTCTCGGCCGGTGGTCTGTTGGCCGGCTTGGCACCGAACCTGCCGGTGTTGTTACTCGGTCAGATATTGCAGGGCGCCATGGTGGGTGCGCTGCCCCTTTCCTTCATCCTGGTGCGCAAACACCTCCCGGCAGGAGAGTCACAGCTGGGGATGGGGCTGGTCATGGCGCTGTTCACGGGCGGCGGCATGGTGGGAACGCTGATTGCCGGGCCGATCGCGGAAGGACTTTCCTGGCATTGGATGTTCGCACTGCCGACCATCGCGATCATCGCGATGACGTTGGTCGTGACTCGGTTGATGCCGCATGATCCGCCGATCGAATCGGAGTACAGGTTCGACTGGCCGGGCGTGGCTCTGCTGAGCGGCACGTTGCTCGCGTTCATGCTTGGGCTCGTGAGGGTGACGGGCGACGACGGCCTGCCGCCACTCGCGGTCGGGGCCCTCGCGGTGGTCGTGTCCGCCCTTGCGACCGGATGGGTCGTCGTCGAGCGCCGGGCCGCCTCGCCGATGGTCGATCTGCGCATGCTGGCCAAGCCCGCGATGTGGCATGCGTGCATGCTCACCATCGTCATCACCACCAGTTTCGGGATGGTGAGCTTTCTGCTCCCACAGCTGTTCGGGGTACCGGGCGACGGGTACGGCTTCGGAGCAAGCACCACCGACATCGGGCTGTTCCTGCTCCCCGGCGCCATCGCCGGGGCGGTGAGCGATTCGGTCGGCGGGATCACGGCACGGCGTTTCGGTCTGCGTGCCGTGGTCATCGTGGGCGCCGTCGTCACCGCGGCCACGATGATCGCCCTGGTGTCGCTGCACACCGCGGAATGGCAGCTCGTCCTCGCGAAGGCGCTGGCCGCGATGGCCGCGGGCGTCGGCACCACGGCGTTGCTCACCAGCGCTGCCACCGCCGTCGAGACCAAGGACACCGGCATCGCCACCAGCGTGCTCGTGGTGACACGCGTGATCGGCATCGCCCTGGGTGTCCAGATCGCCGCCGCGATCCTCGACGCCGGGGCCGATCCGACGACGGGCCTGCCTACCGAATCGGCCTTCGTCACAGGTTTCGCCGTCGCCGGCCTCGTCGCCGCACTGTCACTGCTCGTTGTCCGTATCACGAAGGAAAAGGGAGCCCGGGCATGAAACCCACCGGTCCGTCGAGGGACGTGAGTACGACCGCGAAGCGCACAGTCCTGATCTCCGGGGCCAGCATCTCCGGACCCGCGCTGGCGTACTGGCTGCACCGGTCCGGATGCGCGGTCACGGTGGTGGAGAAGGCAGGCGCGCTGCGCGACGGTGGTTACCCGATCGACATCCGCGGCGCCGCGATCGAGGTGGTCCGGCGGATGGGGATACTGCCGCAGCTGCGGGACGCGCACATCGACTCGCGTCGCTGCACTTTCCTCAACGCCGACGGCAGTGAAGTGGCCTCGGTCAGCCCGAGCGCCGTTGCCGGCGGTGTCGGGGGACAGGACCTCGAGGTGCGTCGTGGGGATCTGGCCGCGGTCCTCTACGGAAAGGTCCGCGACGACGTGGAATTCCTGTTCAACGACTCCATCGACACCCTCGACCAGTCCGGACAAGGGGTCGACGTCACTTTCCACAGTGGGCAACGGCGCACGTTCGACCTGGTGGTCGGCGCCGACGGTATGCACTCACAGACCCGGGAGTCCCTGTTCGGTCCCGAAGAACAGTTCCACCGCTACCTCGGCTACTGCTTCGCCATCTTCACCATGCCGAACACCTTCGGACTCTCCCACGAGCTCGTGTTGTGGAACGCCCCGGGGAAGGCCGCGGCGCTCTACGCCGTCGGGGACAACGACGAGTTGCACGCCTTCCTGAACTTCCACCAGCCGGAACCGCCGTTCGACGCCCTCCGGAACCCCGACGCCCAGCGGGACCTGGTCGCCGCGGTCTTCGCAGGCGCGGGATGGGAGGTCCCCGGCATGGTGGGCGCCATGCGCGACGCGGATGACCTGTTCTTCGACACGGCCGGTCAGATCCGCATGCCCCACTGGTCCAGCGGCCGCGTCGCGCTCGTCGGCGACGCCGCGTACGCGCCCTCGTTCCTCACCGGACAGGGCTCAAGCCTTGCGCTGGCCGGTGCCTACATGCTCGCGGGCGCCCTGGCCACGAACCGGGACCACACCGCGGCCTTCGCCGCCTACGAACGCGACGTCCGCGAGTTCGTCGCCATGAATCAGGCACTGGTCGACAACGGTGCGGCCACGCTCTTCCCCACCACGGCGCGGGCCCTGGAACAACGCAACGCCATGCTGCGTGGCCTCGTCACCATGCCCTCCGCGACAGCGCGACCGGCCCACTCGGCCCTTACGCTGCCCGCGTTCGCCCCGATGCCGTGACCTCGTACGCGAGGGCACGGCCCCCGTCCTGACGGGTCGCCAGGCGGCGGTTCTTCGCGCCTGGCGACCGTCAGGGGCCGACGGTCGGCCGCCCTTGGGGTCGCCCTGGGGGGTCGCCCTCGGAGTCGTAGACGCGTGGCGGGGCGGGGCGGCGCACCACCCGGTCCGAGCGCAGACGGCCCAGAACCCGCACGGGAAGACCGGCCGGCCCGGTATCGGGCTACGGCAGGCGGTCGGTGCCGGGGCCGTCGGGGGTGGCGCGTACCAGGCCCGTCCGGTAGGCGATGACGACGAGTTGCGCCCGGTCGCGGGCCTCCAGCTTCGTCATGGCGCGCTGCACGTGGGCGCGGACGGTGAAGGGGCTGAGGAACATCCGCTCGGCGATCTCCTGGTTGGACAGGCCGGTCGCGACCAGGGCCACCATCTCGCGTTCGCGCGGGTGAGCACGGCGAGCTGTTCGGGGGGTGCCGCGGGGCGTCATCCGGTGTGGCCAGGAAACGGGCGACCAGGGAGCGGGTCGCGGCGGGGGACAGAAGAGTGTCGCCGTCGGCGATCGTACGCACGGCGTCCAGCAGGTCCTCGGCCCCGATGCCCTTGCCGATGAAGCCGCCGGCCCCCGCGCGCAGCGCCTGAGCGACGTACTCGTCGGTCTCGTACGTGGTGAGGATCAGGATGCGGCTGGCACGCAGTTCCGGGTCCGCGCAGATCTCCGACGTGGCGGTGAGACCGTCCACCTCGGGCATACGGATGTCCATGATCACCACGTCCGGGCGCAGCTCCCGGGTGAGTCTCACCGCCTCCCTGCCGTCGGCGGCCTCGCCGACCACGGTGATGTCGTCGGCACTGTCGAGAAGCATCCGGAAGGCACCGCGCAGCAGGGCCTGATCGTCGGCGAGCAGCACACGGAGCGTCATGGCGCATCCCCGGCCTCTCCGTCACCCGTCCGTCCGTCGCGCGTCCGTCCGTCGTCTGTCGCGCCGTCGGCCATCCGCCCCTCGACGGTTGTCGCCCCGTCAGCCGTCCGCGTCGTGTCCTTGGCGGGCGGGAGGGGCAGTTGGGTGGAGACGAGGAAGCCGCCCTCCGGGCGCCTGCCCGCGGAGAGGTGTCCTCCGACCGCGGTGGCACGTTCGCGCATTCCGATCAGACCGTAACCGGGGGGACGGTCCGGCACCGTGGACGCACTCGGTCCCGAGGATGCGGTCGGTCCCCTGGACGCACTCGATCCCGTGGACGCGCCCGGCGCCGTACGGGCGCCCCCTCCGTCGTCGGCGACGGTGATGGTCACGCGATCGCGGTTCCAGGTGAGGCGCACCCGGGCGCTACCGGTACCGGCGTGCTTGGTCACGTTGGTCAGGGCCTCCTGGACGATGCGGTAGGCGGTGAGGTCCACCCCCGGCGGCAGCGGCCTGGCCGTGCCCTCCTGGTGTACCGACACCTCCAGACCCGCGCGGCGGAAGGACTCGAGGAGCGTGGGAAGCCGGGACAGCCCGGGCACCGGTTCGGCGGGCCCGGCCGCGTCCCCGGACTGACGCAGCAGACCGACCGTGGCCCGCAGTTCGTCGAGCGCGTGGCCGGTGGTCTCGACGAGCTCCTTCAGGCTCTTGCGGGTCTGCTCCGGGCGGGCGTCGAAGAGGTGGGCGGCGACGGTGGCCTGCGCGTTGGCCAGGGTGATCTGATGGGCCACCAGGTCGTGCAGTTCCCGGGCGATGCGCACCCGTTCCTCGGCCACTCTGCGGCGCGCCTCGCTCTCCCGGCTCTTCTCGGCCCGCCGGGCCCGCTCCTCCACGGCCGCCAGGTAGGCCCGTCGGTTCTGCACCGAGTGACCGAGTACGCCCGCCACCAGCGGGAAGGCCGCCACCGCTCCGACCCTGCTCGCGTCCTTCCACGAGAGGGCCCCGAACAAGGGGGTGGAGGCGACCAGCAGCGCCACGGAGGTGAGCGACACCGCGCTCGCCGCGTGCCGTTCGGTGCGCGCGGTGAGCGAGTAGGCGGTGATCACGGCGGGGGCCACGATGAGCGGGCTCAGCAGGAGGCCCAAGAACGGCACCAGCACGCCGCTCGCGGTCGTGGCCGCCATGGCGGCCAGGGGCGCCCGGTGCCGCACCGGCAACACGGCACAGGACACCACGGCGATGAAGTAGGCGGCGGCGGGCGGCGGTGACAGCGTGCTGCCGTCCTCCCGCACCACGCCGCCGAGCAGACAGAGCGCGAACGCCGTCGCCGTGATCGCTCCCTCCCGCCACCACGTGCCGCCCGGTCGCGGGCCACCGCCACCCGTGTTCGTCATGCTCAGTGCCGGTGCCGGCCGACGGGGAGCCGCGGCACCACGGTGTCCGGCACGGTCGCGGGGGCGGGACACGCGTGCTCAGTTTCTCACCCTCGACATCCACACTCGGCAGCACGCGGTTCAGGATACGGGGCAGCCACCAGGCCCGGTCGCCGAGCAGTGCCAGGACCGCGGGGGCGATCGCCATCCGGACCACGAAGGCGTCGAAGGCGACGGCGGCGGCCAGGCCGACGCCCATCGTCTGGATGGTCGGGCTGCTCATCCCGATGAATCCGGCGAACACGCTGATCATGATGATCGCCGCCGCGGCCACCACACGTCCGCTGTGCCGGAAACCGCCCACGATCGCCTCGTCGTAGGACGCGCCATGGACGTGGGCCTCCCGCATCCGGGTGAGGAGGAAGACCTCGTAATCCATGGCGAGGCCGAACACGATGCCGATGATGAGAATCGGCATCAGCGACATGACCGGACCGGTCTGCTCGATGCCGACCAGGTCTGCCGCCCAGCCCCACTGGAAGACGGCGACGAGGACGCCGAAGGCGGCACCCACCGACAGCAGGAAGCCGAGCGCGGCCTTGACCGGGACCAGGACCGAGCGGAAGACCACCGTCAGCAGGAGCACCGCCAGGCCGATGACCACGGTCAGATAGGGGATGAGGGCATCGGACATGGCTTCGGAGATGTCGATGTTCATCGCGGTGGTGCCGGTCACCAGGATGCCGGCGCCCGTGTCGGCCTCGACGCCGGAGACCGCGCCCCGGATCGCGTGCACCAGGTCCTTGGTCTCGCCGCTGTTCGGCGCGGTCCGCGGGACGGCGGTGAGGACGGCCGTGTCCTTGGTCCGGCTGAGCACCGGATCACCGACCGACGTGACCCCGTCCACTCCCCGTATGGTCTTCACGACCAGGTCCGTGGTGGCCCGGGTGTCCCCGGACTCCGACGTGTCCACGACCACGGTCAACGGGCCGTTGAAGCCGGGGCCGAAGCCTTCTGACAGCAGGTCGTAGGCACGGCGCTGGGTGGTCTCCACCGACTTGGACTCGTCTCCGGGCAGCCCGAGTTCAAGGCTCAGCGCCGGTAGGGCGACGGCGCCGAGACCGAGCCCGGCGATCAGCAGCACGGTCACCGGCCGGCGCAGCACGAACCGCGCCCAGCGGATGCCGAGCCCAGGCCGGCCGGCCGCGGCGGGCACCGGGTGCGGGCGCTCGCTCCCCGGCCGGGTGGCCTTGCGGGCGGCACGGGAGAGTACCCTTCCCCAAGCTCTCGGCTTCGCTCGAGCAGGGGATACCCCATTGCCGAAGAAGCCGAACAGCGCGGGGACCAGGGTCAGTGCGACGAGTACGGCAAGGGCCACGGCGCCCGCGCCGCCCATGCCCATCTTGGTGAGCTCGGGGATGCCGACGACCCCCAGCCCGACCAGGGCGATGAAGACGGTCGCGCCGGCGAAGACGACGGCGGATCCGGCCGTGCCCACCGCCCGGCCGGCGGCCTCCTCCGGCTCGCTGCCCCGGGCGCGCTCGTCGCGGAAACGGGAGGTGATGAAGAGTGCGTAGTCGATGCCGACCGCCAGCCCCAGCATCAGCGCCAGGATGGCGACGGTGGACGTCAGGCCCAGCGGAACGGCCAGCGCGGAGACCAGGCCGAAGGCGATGGCCACGCCCACGAGGGCGGTCAGCAGCGACAATCCGGCCGCGACCAGCGATCCGAGGGCGAGGACCAGCACCACCGCCGCCACCGCCACTCCGATGATCTCCGTCGTACCGCCCGGCTCCTCTTCCGAATCCAGGGCCGAGCCGCCGATCTCCACGGTCAGCCCCGCGTCCCGGGCCTGGCTCGCGGCGTCCTCGAGGGCGCTCTTCGCCGACTCGGTCAGGTCGACGGCGTCCGCGGTGTAGGTGATCGTGGAGTAGGCGATGGTGCCGTCCTCGCTGACAGCGCCGGTCTCATAGGGGTCGGTGGTCGACGCGACCTGATCGCCCCCGTCCAGCGAGCCGAGCGTGTCCTCGACGGCCGCCTTGTTCTCCCTGGCCGTCACCCGCTGCCCGTCCGGGGCCTGGAACACCAGACGTGCCTCGGCACCTTGGGAGTTGCTCCGCGGGAAGCGCTCGTCCAGCAGGTCGAACGCCTTCTGCGACTCGGTGCCGGGCATGGAGAGGTCTTCTTCCTCCCCGGCCGGCGCCATGGCGGCGGCGACGACGGCCAGCACCAGGACACCCAGCCACACACCGCCCACGAGCCGGCGCCGCCGGAAGGCCCACCGTCCGATCCGGTAAAGAAATGTCGCCACCTGTTGATCACTCCAGACACCGCTGGGCAAGGGGAATGCGCGAGATTCACGCGCCTCCAACCCTTCCCTCCGGCGCCCCGCCGGGCATCGTCCCCCGCCGCCGTCTTCGCCTGGTGCACCCGGACCAGCCGCTCACGTGTCCTGGTGCCCACGCACTACAGGCCGGCTCGGGCCGGGGCGCGCTTGACCCTTCGGACGACTCGACCCCACGGCCTTCTGCCATCTCCCCCAGCCGCTCCACCACGGCGCGGCAGCCCGAGGGTGAGGCTTCCAACGTGACCTCCGGCCGCAGCCGCACCGTGACCGCCACGCCGCGCGCACTGTTTTGACGTTCGAGGTAGCCCCAGTGGTCTCAACGATCGCGCGGCGAGTGCATCGTCCTCGGTACCGCCACCATGGCAGCCCTCGCCCTCGTCATCTGGTCCCAGAGCTGGGCCGGGGCCTCACAAGGCGATCGGCCGATACGCCAGAGCCTGATCGACTACTTCACCGGCCGAGAGCTCTCGGTCCGGCGGCCAGTGGCGCGGATTTGTGAGTGTGTCGGCGTGGAGTCCGCCGCAACCAGGTTGCGGCGGGGCCGGGTCGAGGACGTCAATGCCGATGCCGGCAGCCCTGGGCTTGATGGGCGGCGGAGATCTGGCCTGCCAGGACGGCGGAGATCGCCGGCTGCGCCGCACACACCTCGAGCGACACCCCGGCGAAGATCAGCTTCTTCGGCGACGGATCGGCGCTCCGGCCGTCAGTCCGCTCTGCCCGGTTCGGTGCCCACGCGGTGGGCGGGGCGGCACGTGGGCCGCCCCTTGTTACGGCGGGTTGTTGCCCACAGGAGCAGGGCGGCGAGGCTGAATGACATGCCGAGGGCTGTCACGGCCGACCAGCCCGCCGCCGCGTAGGCGAGGGAGGAGCCGAGGGCGCCGAGGCCGCTGCCCGCCGAGTAGAAGACCATGTAGCCGCCGATGATCCTGCTGCCCGCGTCGGGCCGGACGGCGTGGATCAGGGTCTGGTTGGTGACGTGGACGGCTTGGACGGCGAAGTCCAGCAGGACGGCGCCGATCGCCAGCGCCCACAGCGACTGTTGGGTCAGGGCGATCGGGAGCCAGGAAAGCGCCAGCAGGGCGAGGCCGACACCGGTCGTACGCTCGGCGAGACCCCGGTCGTTCCAGCGCCCGGCCACTCCGGCGGCGACGGCCCCGGCCGCCCCGGCGAGCCCGAACGCTCCGATCGCGGTGTGCGACAGCGACCACGGCGGACCGCTCAGGGGCTGCGCCACGCCACTCCACAGCGTGCTGAACGCCGCGAACACCAGCAGGGCGAGCGCGCCCCGGATCCGCAGCAGCGGATGGCGGGCGAACAGGGCGACCGTCGAGGCCACCAGCCGTCCGTACGACGCCTCGCGCACCCCGGCTGACGGCGCACCCGGGGCAGAACACGACGCAGCAGCAGGGCGAGGACGGCGGTGACACCCGCGGACGCCAGGTAGACCGCCCGCCAGCCGGCGAGGTCGGCGAGGACGCCTGCGGCGGCGCGGGCCAGCAGGATTCCGGTGACGATACCGCCGGTGACCGTCCCGACGGCACGGCCGCGCCGGGCGGGCGGAGCCAGAGCGGCAGCCGCCGCGACCATCGTCTGGGCGACGACGGCGAGCAGCCCGACGACGGCGAGCGCGCCCAGCAGCGCCGCCGCGCCCGGCGCCAGCCCGGCGCCCAGCAGTGCCAGTGCCAGCAACCCGAGCTGACAGGTGACCAGCCGCCGACGGTCGAGCAGGTCGCCGAGCGGCACCAGCGTCAGCAAGCCCGCCGCATAGCCGAGTTGCGTCACGGCGGTGATCACACCGAGCAGCCCCGAGCCGAGCGCGAACCGCTCGCCGAGGGTCACCAGCAGGGGCTGGGCGAAGTAGACGGTGGCGACAGAGCTGCCGCAGGCGAGGGCGAGCAGAGGCACCAGCCCGGCGGACGGCGAGGGGACCGGAACCGGAACCGAGGCCGAAGCATGCGCCTCGTGACCGCTGCTACCGCCACTCCCCTCGCACTCGCCACTTCCACCACACTCGCTACTTCCGTCGCTCCCGCTACTCCCGTCGCTCCCGCCGCGCCCGCCAACCGCACCGGAGCACTGGATCGCCATACCGACACACCTCCCACTCGGTTGCATCTTGCTACCGGCGCGCCACAGTAGCCATGCGAGGTAGCATGTTGCAACCAACCCTGGAGGGGATCCGGGAAGCCGGAGGAGAGGAGCCACGGATGGTCGCCCGCACCCGATTCGACGCCGACCCCTGTCCCGTCGCCCGGACGGTGAACGCCATCGGCGACTGGTGGTCGCTGCTGATCGTGCGGGACGCCTTCGACGGCAGCCGCCGCTTCGGCGAGTTCCACCGCAGCCTCGGCATCGCCAAGAACATCCTGTCGGCGCGGCTGCGCGCACTGGAGGAGGCCGAGGTGCTGCGCGGCGTGCCCGCGCCAGACGGCGCATCCCACCGCGAGTACCTCCTCACGGACAAGGGCCGCGCCCTGTTCCCGGTGATCGTCGCTCTGCGCCAGTGGGGCGAGGAGCAGTGCTTCACCCCGGGCGAGGACCACTCCCGCCTCCTCGACCGCCGGACCAGCCGCCCGTTGCGCCGCTTGCGGATCCAGGCGGCGGACGGACGGCTGGTAGAGCCGGAGGACACCGCCGTGGAAAAGGTGCAAGCGACGGAGACGGCCGAGAAGGAGACCTCCACGAAGGCGGGAAGGACCCGCTGAGCGGAGCCGTCGGGCAGGAGGACAGGCGGTGAGGGTGATCTCCGGCCGCTCAGGCGGTCTCGGCCCGGGTGCGACGCGCCTCGTGGAGGAGCTCGCCCCACCACAGCAGCTCGTCGAGCATCGCCTTCGCGGCGCCGTTCGGGCCCTCCGGGTCCCGTAGCTCGCCCTCCGGGCCGAAGAGCTCGTAGTAGCGCGGGAACGTGACGACGTTGCGCACCGTATGGGCCTGGAGTTCGGCGAAGACCTGGCGGAGCTGTTCGATGGCGAGCAGGCCGCCGCCGGCTCCGCTGTAGCCGACGAAGCCGATCGGCTTGGCCTCCCACTCCGTGTAGTGCCAGTCGATCGCGGCCTTCAGGGAGGCGGGGAAGCTGCGGTTGTAGTCGGGCGTCACGACGACCACCGCGTCGGCCTGCTCGAGCCGCCGGGTGAGGTCCGCCATCCCGGCGGGGCGGGCCATCCGGGGTTCGAGGGCGGGCGGCACCGCCGGGAGGGACAGTGGCAGGGCCGTGTCGGCGAGATCGACGAGGTTCACCGCGAAGCGGCCGTACTCCTCGGCCCGTTCCGCGAACCACTTCGCGACCACCGGGCCGAACCGGCCCTCCCGGACGCTGCCGATGATCACCGCGAGGTTGAGGGTTCCGCCGTTCTGGGACTCAGTGGGCATGCTGGTTCAGCACCTTTCCTCGTGCCGGGGTCCGTTGGATCGCCTTCGAATCTGCCGTGGCCACCGGGTGCCAGGAAGACCGGGCCGAGACTGGTAGTGGCAGGGCCACGATCCGCACCGGCACGGCTGTTACGTTCACCACGTGAGCGACAACGAGTTGGGGCTCTTCCTCCGCAGCCGCCGCGAGGCCGTAGCCCCGCCGACGTGGGGCTGCCCACCGGGCCGCGCCGCCGGACGCCGGGGTTGCGCCGGGCCGAGCTGGCCACGCTCGCCGGGGTCAGCGTGGAGTATGTGACCCGGCTGGAGCAGGGGCGCGACCGCAGACCGTCCGCGCCCGTGCTCTCCGCGCTCGCCGACGCGCTGCGGCTGACCGCGAGCGAGCGGGTCCATCTGCACCGGCTCTCCAAGGGGGCCGAGGGCGGGTTCACCTGCCGGGGCGGGGCGGTGCCGGGCCGTACGGTGCGGCCCACTGTGCGGGCGCTGCTGGACCGTCTCGAGCCCGCCCCGGCCGTTCTGCGCAACGGGTTGGGCGAGCTCCTGGCCTGGACGGAGGCGTACGAACGGCTCACCCGGCCGCTGGGGCTCCTCGATGCCCACGGCACGGACGGCGGCCCGCCCAGCCTGGTCCGCTACGTCTTCACCGACGCGCGGGCCCGCACCGCCTACCCCGACTGGGACCGGGTCGCCGATGACCAGGTGGCCGCGCTCAAGCAGGGGCCGTTCCGCGCGGACCCCATATCGCGGCGGTCGCCGACGAGCTGACCGTGACCGCCGGTGCGGACTTCGCCGAGCGGGTGACGACCCTGCCCGGTCTGCCGAGGGCGAACGGCGTCCTGCGTCTCGTTCACCCCGAGGAGGGGGAACTCCGCCTGGCGTACGAGACGCTGGAGCTGCCCGCCGACGACGATCAACGCCTGGTGGTGCACATCCCCGCCGACGACGCCTCCGCCGCCGCGCTGGACCGGCTCACGGGCCGCCGGTCCGGGGCGCTGCGCGCGGTGTCCGGCTGAGACCACTGGGGCCCTCGGCCGTTACAGGCCTCGGGGGCTGGGTCCGGCGGAGGCCGGGTGAGCGGGTGGCGACCGTCCGGGACAATACGAGGCGGTTGATGGCCCGTCCCGCCCTCACCCCGCCGCGCCGCCGGACCGCTCCGCGCGGAGCGTGGAGAAGAGCACCGAATCGTGCCACTGCCCGCCGCGCCACACCGCGGAGCGCAGCACACCCTCCCTGACGAAGCCCGCCTTCTCCAACGCGCGCTGCTCGGCGAGGTTGGCGCAGTCGGTCCAGGCCTGAATCCGTTCGGCCCTGGTGTGGTCGAAGAGGTAGTCCGCCAGCAGCCGCTGGGCCCGGGTGCCTATGCCCCGGCCGCGCGCGGAGGGCACCAGACCGATCGCCAGGCTCCAGTTGGCCAGGGCGTCGGGCCCCCAACTGCCGGGGAATCACTTGACCCGGTCCACCGTCACGCCCCCTCGGCGACGGAGAGCAGCCCGCCGTCGGGACCGAGCAGGCCGTTCTCCGCGAAGCGGCGGCGCAGGTCGGCCGTCGACTGGAAGCCGAACCACGCGTGGGTGCCGAAACCCTCCGGCCCGTTGAACTCCCGCTCGAACAGGTCGAGATCGTCGGCGGTGACGGGGCGCAGGGTGATCTCATCCGGCATGGAACGGCTCCTGATCCTCACGGCGTGCGCCCGGAAACGCCGGAGGCATCGGCCTTCACCCGGCCGCCGTCGGCCGGCTCAGCCTGAACTGCGTCCGGCGGTCTACCTGTGTGTTCCGGAAAGTGATCGGGGCCGGGATCGCTCCGGCCCCGAACTGGTCCGTCGCAGTGGGATGGCGATCAACGCCGTGAGCACGAAGACCGCGGCCTCGTAGGCCATGGCGTGGCCGAACGCCGCGTTCGCACCGTCCGCCGGCGCGAAGTAGGCCAGCCCTGCCGCCGTCACCCCGATCGAGCCGCCGAGTTGCTGGGCCGTGGGCAGCAGCCCGGACACCGAGCCCGCCGCGGCGCCCCGCACGCCCGCCAGCACCAAAGTGAACACCGAGGCGGTGAACAGACCGAACGCCGCGCCCCCGGCCGCCAGCACCGGCAGGGCCGCCCGGCGCCCCGGCGCGGTGCCGATGAGCGGCGCGAGCGCCAGGGCCGTACCCGCCAGTGCCAGCGCCGCGGCCGTCAGCGCAGTCGGGCCCAGGCGGCGGGAGAGGGCCGGAGCGGCACGGCTGCCCAGGACGGCCGCGGCGGCGAACGGCGCCGACACCAGCGCGGCGGACAGCGCCGGATACCCGAGGGCGGACTGCAGGTGCAGGAACAGCAGATACGTGAACGACGGCACCCCGGCGTTGAACACGAACACCAGCAGCACGCCCCGCCGCGCGGTCCCGTCCCGCAGCACCGACGGGTGCACCAGAGGGGCCGGCCGGTGCCGGAGGGTGAGGACGAAGCAGGTGAGGGCCGCCGCGGCCACGGCGAAGGAAGCCCACGTCCACCAGGGCCAGCCGGCCTCCCGGCCCAGCGCACACGGCAGGACCAGCGCGCCGAAGCCCGTGGTGGCCAGAGCCGCCCCGACCCAGTCCACGCGCTGCCCGTCCGTACCGCGCGTACGGGGCAGCAGGGCCGCCCCCGCCAGCGAGACGACCGCCACCGGCACCGTGACCAGGAAGACCGCCCGCCAGCCGAGGCCGAAGAGGTCGGTGCCGACGACAAGCCCACCGATGAGCGGCCCGGCCAGCGAGGCCACGCCCATCGTCGCGCCGTACAGGGCGAGGGCTCGTGGGCGACGTTCCGGGATACGCCGGTGCGGATGAGCGAGAGCACCTGTGGGGCGACCAGGCCGCTGCCCGCGCCCTGCACCAGCCGGGCCGCGACCAGCCATCCGGCGCCGGGGGCGGCGGCGCAGGTCACCGAGCCGACCGTGAACACCGCGGTGCCCAGCACGAACAGCCGCCGGTAACCGTAGCGGTCGCCCAGCCGTGCTGCGGTGATGAGCAGGCACGCGTACGCCAGGGTGTATCCGGCCAGGACGAGCTGCACCGCACCGGGGCCCACGCCCAGGCCGGACTGGATGGCCGGAGCGGCGATCTGCGCGATCGTGACGTTGAGCAGCTGCGCGAAGGTGGCACTCAGCACCACAGGCAGCAGGAACCGACCGCCGTTCACCGGACCAGGGCCTCGGCGAGTGCGCGCTGCGTCGCCGCCCACTGCCACGAGCCGTGCCAGGCGCCGTGGACGAGAACGAAGACGGTGTCGTTCACATCGGTGTTCAGGGAGGACGTCATGGCCCCCATCCCAGTCGGCGACGGCAGCGCCATCCACTGAAAGATGTGACAGGCTGGGTGGCGATACTTTTCGGATATGGAAGGGCTGACCATGGAGGCGCGGCATCTGCGGTACGCGCTCGCCCTCGCCGAGCACGGACACTTCGGCAGGGCGGCCGACGCGCTGGGCATCGCGCAGCCCCCGCTGTCCAAACAGATCGCCGACCTGGAGCGCGAGACCGGGGCCCGGCTGTTCGACCGTACGCGCCAGGGCGTGTTCCCAACCGCCGCGGGCGAGGCGTTCCTCACCCGGGCGCGGCGGGCGCTGGAGGAAATGACGGCGGCCACGGTCGACGCCGGCCGGGCGGCGCGCGGTGAGACGGGCCGACTGCGCCTGGGCTTCATCGCCTCCGCGCTGCTCGACCCGCTGCCGGACGTCCTGGGCCGGTTCGGCCGCGAGCGGCCCGACGTACGGCTGGAGCTGCACGAGATGGCATCCGGCAGCAGCGCGGCCGCTCTCATGGCCGGGGAACTGGACGTGGCCGTCACCCTCGGACCGCCACGGGGCGCCGGGGCCGAGCACCTGGTGTCCGTCCCGGTCGGGCACGACCATCTCATCGCCGTGGTCAGCGGCGCGCACCCCTACGCGGGCCAGACGTCGGTGAGTGTGAACCAACTGCGGCGGCAGCCGCTGATCGTGGCCCCGGGGAGGACGAGCCCGCGGTCGCCGCCGGGCTGCGCACCCTGCTCGGTGAGGATGCCGCCGCGCTGGACGGTGCGACCGTCGCCAGGGACGTGCACACCATCATCGGCCTGGCCGCCTGCGGGGTCGGCGTGGGCCTCGGGCCCTCCCGCATGCTGTCGGCCCCGCGCCCGGGCGTCTGGTTCTGCGAGGTGACCCGCGCACGGCGCTGCCCGACCTGGTCCTGTCCTTCGCCGACCGGGACCGCTCCCCGGTGCTGGGCGCCTTCCTCGACACCGTCCGCAGGAACTGCCCCGACGTCGGCGCCGCGCTCGACCGGCGGCTCGGCCACGCATGAGGACTCCCGGACGAACCCGCCACCGCGAACCACCGTTAGTGTCGGGCGGATGAACGTGGTTGACGGCAAGGGCCCCAGGTGGGTCGCTGATGCCGGCCTGGTCGCCCTGACGTTTCTGCCGCCGCTGCTGTCGCAGCCGTACGTCGACACGTCGGGGTCGGCGTGGTCGTCGCTCATCGGGTACGAGGCGGTGGCCGCGGTGGTTTTGGGGCTGCGACGGCGGTGGCCGGTGACGGCCTTCGTCACGGGCTTCGGTGCGCTGGTGGCGGCGCTGGTGGTGAGCGCGGGCGAGGGGGCCAAGCTGACTCCGCTGGCCTTCGTGCCGCTCGCCGTGCTGCTGTACAACCTGGGCAGCCGCTGCCCGAGTTGGCCGCGTACCGTGTCGGCGTTGCTCGGCGGCGGCGTGCTGGGGCTGCTCGGCCTGTGGGTGAACCGGATGACGGCCGGCGCCAGTGAGTTCCGGGGCGGTCTGGACGTTGTCGCCGCGCTGGCCCCGATGCCACTGGCGTGGGCGATGGGCTTCGCCTCCCGTACCCAGCGCGCGCTGCTCGCCACGGCCGAGCTGCGGGCGGCCGAGGCGAGTCGCGCGCGGCGCTTGGAGGCGGCGCAGGCCGCACAGCGGGAGCGGGCGCGGATCGCCCGCGAGATGCACGATGTGGTGGCGCATTCGCTCACCCTGCTCGTCGTGCACGCGGAGGCCCTGCGTGCCCGCGGTGGCGAACTGCCCGACTGGGCCCGTACCCAGGTCGACGGGCTGGCGGCGGCGGGTCGGCAGAGCGGTGGTGAGCTGCGTGATCTGCTGCGTATGCTCCGTGATCCGGCGGACGCGGCCCCCTTGCAGCCGGTGCCCGGCCTGGGTGAGCTGGGTGCGCTGCTGGACAGCCACCGTGCCGCGGGAGGGACGGTCGAGGTGCGGATGGGGACGACGACGGGGACCGTACTGGAGTCGTTGCCGACTCCGGTGCAGACGGCGGGGTACCGCATCGTGCAGGAAGCACTGGCCAACGCTCGACGTCACGCGCCCGGGGCGCCGGTCCGGCTCACCGTCGACGGCACGGCCGGCAGACTGCGGTGCGAAGTGGAGAACAGCCGCGCGGCGCGGCGCGGCACGGCCGGCGCGGGGATCGGGCTCGGCCTGGTCAGCATGCGTGAACGGGTGAGCGCGCTGGGCGGAGAACTCACCGCGGGACCGACCGGTGACGGCGGCTTTCGCGTCGTCGCCACGATGCCCCTGGAGATGGCCGGTGCCTGAGCAGATCAGCGTGCTCGTGGTGGACGACGAGCCGATCATCCTCGCCGGCCTGAGCGCGATCCTGGACAGTCAGGCCGACCTCACCGTGGTGGGCACCGCGGCTGACGGCGAGGAAGCCGTCGAGGCGTGCGCGCGGCTGAGGCCGGACGTGCTGCTGCTGGACATCCGCATGCCGCGCCGGAACGGGCTGTGGGCGCTGGCCGAGCTGGGCCGCCGGGGGCTCCTCGGGCCCGGGCGGAGCCAGGTGCTCATGCTGACGACGTTCGACCTGGACAGTTACGTCGACGAAGCGCTGGCAGCCGGGGCATCCGGCTTCCTGCTGAAGAACAGCGCGTACGAGGAGCTGACCGGGGCGGTGCGGGCGGCGGCGGCCGGGCACAGCGCGCTGAGCCCGGCGGTGACCAGCCGGATCATCGAGGGGCATCTGCGTGCCCGGCAGCGGCCCAGTGAGCAGGAGCTGGCCCGGCTGAGGGACCTCACCGAGCGGGAGCGCGACGTGCTGCGGCTGGTCGGGGACGGGCTGAGCAACGCCGAGATCGCCGACCGGCTCGTGGTGAGCCTGCACACGGTGAAGACGCACGTCAGCCGCATGCTCACGAAGACCGGCTGTCAGAGCCGGGCGCAGGCGGCGGTGCTGGCCAGGAACACGCTGTCCTGACCGCGCGCGGTGGACGGGGCAGCGCGATGCGGGGCCCCGCCCGTGTCACTCCATCGAATGACCCGCGGCCTGCTGAAGGCCTGCCATCGAGCGATGTGCCGGGCGGCTGTCGCTGGCTGAATGGTCGCTGTGCGGAGGGGCCGCCGCAAGGCCGGCCGGCGGGAAGAGCGCCCGGGTTCCGACGCACGGAGCAACCGTCATGCGCCGAAGGGAACTGCCATGTCCGCACACACGTCATCTCGCCACCGGATCCTGCGCGGAGTGCTGACAGTGGCGTTGGCGACCGGTATGAGCGGGGTGCTCATGGGCTGCTCGGACACGGAGTCGAGCGCGGCGAAGACGTCGGCCGATCGGAGCGCGGCGGACGCGGGGGGCGCGGCGGACGCGACGGACGCGACGGACGCGGCGGCCGGCAAGAGGCTGGCCGGCATCGCGCAGAAGGCGGCGGACAACGGTTCCCTGGGGGTGATCGTCCGGGTCGACCGCGGCAGCGGGTCGCCCGTGGAGATCGCACGGCAGGCCGCCTGGACGAAGGACGACCACCGCCTCGCCGTCGACGACCAGTTCAGAGTCGGATCCAACACCAAGACGGTCACCGCGACCCTCGTCCTGCAACTGGTGGCCGAGGACAAGGTCCGCCTGGACGACCCGGTGGAGAAGTGGCTGCCCGGACTGGTCAAGGGCGGCGCGGACATCACCGTCCGGATGCTGCTCAACCACACCAGCGGTCTGGGTGACTTCCTGTTGACACCGGAATTCCTGCCCTCCCTCACGGGCCAGGAGCGGCGCACCTGGCGGCCGGAGGACCTTCTCGCCATCACTCCCGAGCAGGACCCGCCGGCCGAACCCGGTGAGAAGTACTCCTACAGCAACGCCAACTACGCGGCCCTCGGGCTGATCCTGGAGAAGGCCACCGGGCGCAGCCTGGCCGAGTTGATCGAGCAGAAGATCACCAAGCCGTTGGGGATGAAGGACTCGTACCTGGCCACGAACGCCGACTGGAGCACCGGGAAGCAGCACGTGACCGGCTACGAGCCGGACGCCGAGCGCCTGAAGGACATCCTCTCCCCCACCGTGGACCTGCCCGAAGGCGTCGGGTTCGTCGGCCCCGAACGTCCCGGGAGCAACGTCGACACCGCCGCCATCGACCCGAGCTGGGCCGGGGCGGCGGGAGCCATGGTCTCCACCGCACAGGACTGGCAGCGTTTCCTGACCGCGCTGATGTCCGGCAGGCTGCTGCCCAAGGCCCAGATGAAGCAGATGCGCACCACCGTCTCCGCCCCGAGGAAGGCGGCGGTTACGGGCTCGGCCTGATGAAGGTGAACACGCCCTGCGGAACGGTGTGGGGCCACACCGGCGGCCTGCCCGGCTACTCCAGCGAGATCTACACCGACGCCGGTGGGCACCGCAGCGTCGCGGTCCTGACGAGCACGAACTTCGGCATCAAGGAAAAGGCGGCCGCGACCGCGAACAAGACCCTCGTCGAAGCGGCGACCTGCCAGATGCTGGGCAGGTCACTGCCTTCGCGGAGCCCCAGCGAGTGACAGCAGCGGGTGGCACCGCCACCTGCACCCTGCCTGCTCGACGACGTCCCGGCAGTTCTCCGCTTTTATAGGCACTTCTCGGATGACAGATGTTTTGTCATGGTGGCTGTGGCGGAATCCCCTCCAGTAGATTCCTGCTGGTGCGCATACGGGAACGGCCGTCAAAATCCAGCGGCTGTTCCCGTTTCCCGTGCGCGACATCAACGGAAACCCATAGGCGTGATGGAGATCGTGGCAGTGCGGAGACGAGCGATGAATCTGATGGCGGCCGTATTATGCGCCGGTGCTGTCGTGGTGGGTGCCGGTGCTCCGGCGAACGCCGCGGAGCCCGAACCGGAGGTTATTCCGATCGATCTCCTTCTGGCCGGATCCTCTGCGGATTCGGTCCGGGATGCGATGGACATCTGGAACAAGGCCGTCCCCAGCATCAAGTTCGTCGAGCAGGACACCCCGGCGGCGTTGCGGGTCAAGGAATACACGACCGCGAACGGCACCGCTTCCCACGCCTTCCTCAACGGCCTGGGCAGGGGCTGGGTCTACCTCGAAACCGGGGATGCTCAGAAGTACAAGCCGTCCCGCATCGCCGTCCATGAACTCGGGCACATTCTGTCGCTGAGCGACCTTGGTCCGGGCAGCGTCTGCTCCAAGGTGATGTCCGGCGCCTGGGCGGGCCCCGAGTGCACCAACGATCAGCCGGACGCGGAAGAAGCCGCCGAAGTCGCGGATTTCTTCGCCACGCACGACGTCGGTGACCCGGTACCGGGCTGGGGCACCCCCTCGGGGGCTGAACACGTCGTCCTCGTGGCCGGCCCGTCTGGTGGGGTCGGCCACGAGGGTCTCCTGACAAGCGAGCTCGTTCAGGTCAGTTCTCGTAGTCGTAGAAGAGGCGTTCCACCACCGCCCGTGCCCGGCGGGTGGTGCGGCGGTAGTCTTCCAGCATTTCGCCGACGTGGCCGGGGCCGTAGCCCAGGTAGCGGGCCACGGCGGCCAGTTCGCGGACGTCGGTGGGGAAGGTGTCGCCGGGGCGGCCGCGGACGAGCATGACGGCGTTGCGGACGCGGCTGGCCAGGATCCAGGCCTCGTCGAGGGTCTGGGCGTCCTCGGTGGTGATCAGTTCGACGGCGTGGGCGGCGGCCAGGGCCTCGCGGGTGCGGGTGGTGCGCAGTCCGGGTTCGGCCCAGCCGTGGCGCATCTGGAGCAGTTGGACGGTCCATTCGACGTCGCTGAGGCCGCCGCGGCCCAGTTTGGCGTGGGTGGTGGGGTCGGCCCCGCGGGGCAGCCGTTCGGATTCCATGCGGGCCTTGAGTCGGCGGATCTCGCGGATCGCGTCCTCGCCCAGTCCCTCGGCCGGGTACCGCAGCGGGTCGATCAGCTCGATGAACCGCCGGCCGAGGTCGGGGTCGCCCGCGACCGGTTCGGCGCGCAGCAGTGCCTGGCTCTCCCAGACCAGGGACCAGCGGCGGTAGTAGGCGGCGTAGGAGGCGAGGGTGCGCACCAGGGGGCCGGACTTGCCCTCGGGGCGCAGGTCGGCGTCGATGAGCAGGGGTGGGTCGACGGTGGGGAGCTGGAGCAGCCGTCGCATCTCGTTGGCCACGGCGAAGGCGGCGCGGGCGGCTTCTTGTTCGTCGGTGCCCTCGCGCGGCTCGTGGACGAAGAGCACATCGGCGTCCGAGCCGTAGCTGAGCTCATGGCCGCCGAAGCGGCCGAGGCCGATGACGGCGAAGCGGGTGGGCAGCTCATCGCCCCAGGTGTCGCGGACGGCGGCGCGCAGGGCCCCGGCGAGGGTCGCGGCGTTCAGATCGGAGAGGGCATCGCCGACCATGTCGACCAGCGCTCCCGGACCGGCGGGCTCCTCGGGCAGCGCCGTACGGTTCGAGAGGCGGGCCGGGACGTGGGGCTCGCAGTCGCGCAGCGCGCTGGGCACCTCCACCGCGGGCCGCACGCCGTGCGGGAAGCGCGCCGTCGGCGGGATGGCCGGGGCGCCGCAGCCGCCCTGCGGCGGCCAGCTCACGGTCGGCTGGGCCACCTCGTTCAACAGCCGCGCGCTCGCGATCACGTCCGCGGCCGCCGTACGGAACATCTCACGCCGCCGCACCCCGCGCACCACCGCCACTGCCTGCTCGGCGCCGTCGGCGCGGCCGACCGCTGCCAGCACCTCCTGCTCCAGGTGGGCCCGGCCGCGTGGCCGCAGCCCCTCCGGGGCACTCAGCACGGCCACCGCCTCGGGGGCGCGAAGCAGCAGATCCGGGGCGAGCCGCCCGGCCGACAGCACCCGGGCCAGGTTCTCGGCCGCGGCGCCCTCGTCGCGCAGCAGCCGCAGGTACCAGGGCGTCTTGCCCAGCGCGTCCGACACCTTCCGCAAGCCCAGCAGCCCGGCGTCCGGGTCGGCGGAGTCGGCGAACCAGCCCAGCAGCACGGGCAGCAGCGTCCGCTGGATCGCCGCCTTACGGGTCACCCCGGACGCCAAGGCCTCCACATGACGCAGAGCGGCGGCCGGGTCCGCGTACCCCAACGCCTTCAACCGCTGCTCCGCCGCCTGCCGGCTCAACCGGACCCGACCGGACTCCAGCCGGGCCACCGCGTCCAACAACGGCCGAAAGAACAGCTTCACATGCGGCCGCCGCACCTCACGCGCGTACCGTCGCCACGCCGCACCCAGCTCGCTCACCGGATCGGCATGACGGTCCCAGCCGTAGACGGCGCCGAGCGAGCGCCCCAGCCGCCGCAGATCCGCCTCGTCCTGCGGTACACGACGGGTACGGCGCAGCAGGTACAGCTGGGTGCGCTGTTCCACCGAACGCAGGAAGCGATAGGCCTCGCTCAGCGCGGCCGCGTCCGAACAGCCCACGTAGCCACCCGCCGCCAGCGCCGCGAGCACCTCCAGCGTGGTACCCCCGCGCAGCGACTCATCCGACCGGCCGTGCACCAACTGCAACAGCCGCACGGTGAACTCGACGTCCCGCAGGCCCCGGGTGCCCAGCTTCGGCTCGCGGTCGGCCCCGACGCCGGGGACGTCCCCGCCGGGGATGTCCCCCACCGCACGGCGGCACACCTGCCGCACGTACGACACCACGTCCTCGCGCCCCACCGCCTGCCACACCAACGGGCCCACCGCGTCCACATACGCCTTCCCGAGCGCGCTGTCCCCCGCCACCGGCCGGGCCTTCAGCAGCGCCTGGAACTCCCCGATCCCGGCCCGCCGTTGGTAGTACGCCAGATGGCCGGAGAGCGTCCGCACCAGCGGGCCGTCGCGCCCCTCCGGCCGGAGGTCGGCGTCGACCGGCCAGATGGTGCCCTCGATCGTGACGTCCGAGCAGATCCGCGTCAGCCGGGAGGCCAGCCGGGTGGCCGCCCGCACCGCCTTGGCCTCCTCCGTCCCGTCCACGGCCTCGGCGACGAAGACGACGTCCACGTCCGAGGCATAGTTCAGCTCACGCCCGCCGCACTGTCCCGTACCGATCACCGCCAGCCGGCAGGACGCGGCGTCCTCGGGCCGTTCCTCCGCCGCGATCTCCAGCGCGGCGCGCAGTGTCGCCGTCGCCAAGTCCGTCAACTCGGCGGCGACTTGGGTGACATCGATGGTGCCGCACACATCGCGCGCGGCGATGGCCAGCAGCGCACGACGGTACGCCACCCGCAGCGCGTCCGGCCGCGACAGCCCCGCCCCCGGCTCGCCCCAGACCCCCTCGGCCAGCGCCCGCTCGACGTCGCGGGTGGTCGGAGGCAGGTCCGCCGCCTTGTCCGTCACCAGCGCCTGCCAGTGCCGCGGATGCCGGGCCAGATGATCGCCCATGGCCTCGGACACCCCCAGCACCCCCAGCAGCCCGTCACGCAGCGGCCCGACGGTGATCAGCGCGTCCAGCAGCGCCTGCCGCGAGTCGATGCGCTCCTTGTCGCCCCCGTCCCCCGGAATCTCTGGCATCTCCGAAGTCTCCGGAACCTCCGGAAGCGCCTCCACCAGCCGCACCAGTCCACGCAACGCCAGGTCAGGATCGGCAGTCGCCCCCAGCCCCTCCAACAACACCGAACCGCTGCACACCCCGGCCAGCTCAGGCGCGTCCAGCAGCCGCCGCGCGACCGAGACGTCAGAGAAACCACACCGCAAGAGCCGACTGACTTCGCTGCTCCTGCGCCCCTGCGGTAGGGCCATGCGTGCCGCCTCCGTCCCTGTCATTGCGGAATCCCCTTATCCCGAATTCATCTCACACCGATTGGGTCACATGGTCGCGTTTTACAGGGCCATCCGGCCCTTTACACGAGGCGACCCGACGGTTGCCCTGCCCGCCTTTGCCTCGTTGGCAAAAGCGAGGCCCCGACGGCCTTGCGATCTTCTTCATCGCATCCTCTTCTTGATTTTCGCGGCAGACGTTCCCCGTTCCCCGAATCAGGTAGAACGCCTCAATCCGGCGGCAAAAAAGTAGGAGGCTCAGTCGATACCGGTCAAGGCTCAGGCAATAAAACGTTGAGTTATACATTGATGTGCGAATCGGGACAAAATGGATTCGCTCGACACTCCATCCACGAGGTTCTGGCCAGCACTTTCCTCATGGACTCCCTCGCTTTCCCGGCGGCTCTTTTAATCAACATTCACCAGGCATTTATCTGTATTTTAATTTATGGCGGAAGTAGTGGCCGGTTCCGGGTCGACTGCCCGCGTTAGTTCCCCATGAGCGGTCAAGGGATCCCCATCGCGGTAAAGGGATCCCCATCGCCACGACCGTGATGACCCAGGTTCGGCAGGGCCCGAACTGACGAGTTGGCCGGAAAGCGAGGTGCGAGACATGGCGCAATGTGAACGCGCCACCAGTGCCTCGTGGGCGGTCCCTGAAGACCGAAGTCCTGCCCGGCCCGGTGTTGGTGGGAGATGTCGGCTCAACCGCCAGGCGGGATGGGTGATCCAGTCCGCGCCCCCGTCCGACCGTCTGGTCAGACCGGTCTCGAAGACGGCCGCCTGGCTCCACCCGCTGGGCCGGTGCCCGCGCCCGGACCAGAGCATGACGCGCCAGTAGACCCGGGCACGGGAACCGAGCCGCCTGCCCGCGTACCTCGTTTCGGGTACGGCCGAGTCGACTTTGCCGGAGTCCCACAGGTCGGGGCGGGACGCGCGCAGCCGCTCGAGGGAGCCGGCGGCCTGTACGCGATAGGCGGACTGGAGGGTACGGGGGCGTCGGCGCTGAGCTGCCAGCTGAGTGCGGGGGTCGTGTCGTCGATGCCCAGGGCCCGCGTCAAGTGATCGGTCCGCAGGCGGATCGCGGTGATGGCGCCCGTGGTCACGGCGTCGGCGGTGACGGCGCCGGCGAGCACGGTCACGAAGGCGGCGGCGGCCAGGACGGCGAACCGTCGCTGTCCGCCGCGGTGGCACGGTCTGCGCAGGGTGGCTCCCTGCCGGTGCGGGTCGGGTGTGCGGGGTCGAGTGGGCGAGGTGGTCAGACGCGGTGGAGTTCGGCGGTGACGCGGCGCCGGAACCGGAGGGTGACCGGGCCGAGCAGCCCGGAGGGAAGCGGTTTGTTGCGCTCGTTGGACAGGGTGTTGGCGACGCGGACCCGGACCGCGTTGGATCCGGGGCGGATTCGAGGGTGAACGTCCAGTCGCCGGTCACCGGGACCGGTACGAGTGGGTCGTCGATCGTCACGGTGGCGCGGTAGCGGCGGCCCGCGTCGGTGCCGATGAGGGTGTGGGTCCCGGGGGCGGACGCCTCGATGGTGGCGCGCAGGGTGGTGCGTTCTACGTCGAGGACGGGCAGCGGCGAGTCGGTCAGATGCGGTGCCGGCCGTACGCCTGGTCCAACGCGATGGCGGTACAGGGCCTGCACGAGCTCATCGCCGACACCCCTGGGACGGTGACCCTTCGGCCCTCATGTTCGGCAGCCTCGGGCTGCCCGGCACCAATACGGTCGCCAACGTACAGCTGCGGGGACACACCTGCACCGTCACCGCCGGACCGAACAGGACCGCGCTCGTCCGGGACGGCCGGACCGTGTTCCGGGCAACCGGTGCCCGCGTCGCGGTCCGCAACTTCGTGCTCCGCGCCTCCGGTGCCTCCTTCGACCTCGACGCCGGCGGACCCGCCCGCGTCGAGGTCCCCGGGCGGGGCGGCCGCTCCCGCGGACGGAACGTGCCCGCCGGCCGCAGCCACGTCGAACTCTGAAGTCACCTTGATCGATTGTCAGTGGTGGGTGAGAAGGTAGGAGCATCGACAGGGAAAAAGGGGGAGCGGTCATGTCCGGAAACCAGAACTACATCAATCACGTTGCTCTCGTGCTGGATGCCAGTTCGTCCATGTCACACCTGAGCGGCAAGGTCGTCGAAGTCGCCGACCAGCAGATTGCGTATCTGGCTCGCCGATCGAAGGAACTGGACCAGGAAACCCGCGTCACGGTGTACGTCTTCGCGGACAAGGTGGAGTGCGTCATCTACGACAAGGACGTGCTGCGGATGCCGTCCCTGAAGCAGCTTTACCGGGTCGGGGGAATGACGGCTCTGCTGGCGGCCACACTGAAGTCGCAGCGGGAGCTCGCGCAGACCGCTCAACTGTACGGCGACCACAGCTTCCTGACGTTCGTACTGACGGACGGCCAGGAGAACGCAAGTCATCGCTGCCCGGATGCCCTTACCAACAACCCGCGTGAACTGGTCCAGGCTGTGGCCAAGATGATGGCGACACAGGAGGACAACTGGACGCTGGCCGTCCTTGTGCCGGACCAGATGGGCAAGCGCGAGGCCATGCAGTGCGGCTTCCCGAAGGACAACATCGCCATCTGGGATGCCACGAGCACACAGGGCCTGGAGGAGGCAGGGCAGGTTATCCAGCAGGCCACCGAGAACTTTATGATGGGCCGGGCCCAGGGCATTCGGGGATCGCGGGCGGTGTTCTCCACGGGCGCGGAGGCGGTCAACAAGGACACCATCAAGGCAGCCGGCCTCACACCGGTGGACCCGTCGGAATACCAGCTGATTCCGGTGGCCCGCGAAGCGGCGATCCGGGACTGGGTCATCGAATGCGGGCACACTTTCCGTACCGGTTGTGCGTTCTATCAGCTGAGCAAGTCGGAAAAAATCCAGGCGCGGAAGCAGATCGCGGTGCTGGAGAAGAAGACGGACCGGGTGTACACGGGGCCGGAGGCACGATCCCTGCTCGGCCTGCCGGACACGGAAGTTCGCGTCAATCCGGACCGCAACGACGACTTCACGATATTCGTGCAGAGCACCAGCGTGAACCGGAAACTGGTACCGCACACGCGGCTGCTGCTCATGATCTGAGGCCTTGGAGGCCCCGCCGGTCCGGTCGGCGGGGCCTCCTCCCGATCCGTCACAGCGGCCGGCTGCCCTGGCAGACGGCGGCCCGGCCCTGATCGCCTTGTACGGGCTCCGGGGCAGGCTCATACCGGCGAGCCGGTGCCTGGTTGGAGAGTGCCGCGGGACGGACACCGGCGCGGGTGGCACCGACGCTGGCCACGACCACGAGAACCAGGCCGAGTGTCGCGGCCACCCCGGGGCGCTGGCCGAGAACGAGGAGACCGACCATGAGGGCGATGGCGGGCTCAAGGCTCATCAGAGTGCCGAACGCGGACGTGGTCAGATGACGCAGGGCGAGAAACTCGAGGGCGAAGGGGATGACGGGGCTGAGCACCGCCAGAGCCAGCATGGTCCACAGCGGTGTCCACGTGAGGCGTTCGGCGAGGTCCGGGGCGGCGACGGCCAGCCCCACCACCGCGGCGACCGGCATGGAGACGGCCAGTCCTTTCAGGCCGGTGACGCGATCACCGACCCGTTGGGTCAGCAGAATGTACGCGGCCCAGCACCCCGCGGCGAGCAGCGCGCTCCCTACCCCCACAAGATCGGCGCCGCCGTGCCAGGGCTCGGTCAGCAGTACGACGCCCGTCGCCGCCGCGGCCGCCCAGACGAGGCGTCCCTTCCTCGGCCCGAAGAGGGAGACGGTGAGCGGTCCCAAGAATTCCAGTGCGCTTGCGGTCCCCAGCGGGAGGCGGGCGATCGCCAGCATGAAGAAGACCATCATGCCGGCGGTCACAAGGCCGAGCCCCATGCAGGCGAGAAGGTCCCGGGAGGTGAAATCGCGAGGCCGGGGACGGATGGCGACCAGCAGAATCAGCCCCGCCCAGCCCAGGCGCAGCCCCGCGGTTCCCAGCGCGCCGAGCTGTCCGAACAACGGAACCGTCAGAGCCGATCCGAGCTGCACGGTACACATCGAAGTGGCAGCCATGAGGAGACCGGCCCCGGCGCCGGCATGGCGCGGGCGATGGGAAGGACGAGCCTCAGGCGGTTCGGGAGCGTTCATGGGCTCCAGTACAGATCCTCGACACCGTTCACGTCCACGTGTCGATCCCGAATGATTCGTTCGACATTCATGGACAATGGACGGATGGAAACACGTCGCCTGCAGATGCTGGCCGAGCTGGCCCGGCGAGGCTCGATGCGCGCCGTGGCCGAGGCCACCGGCGCTACCACCTCGACGGTCTCTCAACAGATCGCCGCTTTGGCTCAGGACATGGGCACGGCACTGATCGAGCCGCATGGGCGCAGGGTCAGGCTCACGCCGGCGGGACGTCGTCTGGCGGAACACGCCGTGACCATCCTTGCGGCGGTCGAGGCCGCACAGCGGGACTTGAGTCCCGACGCCCCGCCGACCGGCACGGTGCGCGTGGCAGGCTTCGCCACGGCTATCCGAGCACAACTGCTGCCCATCATCAGCAGGTTGTCCACCAGCCATCCTCAGCTCAGCATCCTGGTCCGCGAGCACGAACCCGCCGAAGCCCTCCATCTGCTGGCGAACGACGAGGCCGACCTCGCGCTCACCTACGACTACAACCTGGCACCGGCCGAGCCGGACCCCGCGGTCGCGGTCACCCCACTGTGGACCGCCCCCTGGGGTCTGGGCATCCCCGACCACGCCGCCCGTCCCTCAGCACCGGGCGCCCCGGAGGTCTTCCGCTGGTTCCGCACGGCGGATTGGATCGGCAACTCGCGCAACACCGGTGACGAGACCGTCATTCGGACACTCGCCTCCATGGCCGGCTTCACCCCCCGCCTCACTCATCAGGCGGACAACCTCGACCTCGTCCAGGGCATGATCGCGGCAGGAATGGGCGTAGGGCTGCTGCCGATGGGCACCTCCACGTTGCCCGGTGTCCATCTGGTACCGCTCACCGCGCCGGACGTTGTCCTGCGCGCCTTCGCCGTCGCCCGCCGGGGCGCGACAGCTGGCCTCCGCTGGCCCTGCTGACCGACCTGATCATTCGGCAATCAGCGCAGAGCGCATAGCCTCGATCGCCGTGTCGGTGTGCTGCTCCGGACAGGGCCTGTGAGTGTCGGTGACCTCATCAACGGGTGCGCCTGCGGGCGGCTGATGCGGACCGGCGTGGACGGTGCGCCGGGGCGTGGAACGTCATGGCAATGACCCGTCCGGACTCTGTGCGCCCTCCCCTGGGCCACGGGACGCGGCAATGATGAGCGGACCGCGCGTGATCCACACGACTCCGCACACCTGCCCCCTGGGCAGAGGGCATGCGGTGGAAGGAATCCACGTTGTTGCTTCTCATCTCCCCGGACAGCGTCGAGGAGGCCCTCGACTGCGCAAAGGCGGCGGAGCACCTCGACATCGTCGATGTCAAAAAACCCGACGAGGGCTCGCTCGGCGCGAACTTCCCCTGGGTCATCCGGCAGATCCGCGACGCGGTCCCGGCGGACAAGCCGGTCTCCGCCACCGTGGGAGACGTCCCGTACAAGCCTGGCACGGTGGCCCAGGCGGCGCTGGGCGCGGCGGTCTCCGGAGCCGCCTACATCAAGGTCGGCCTCTACGGATGCACCACACCCGAACAGGCGATCGACGTCATGCGCGGGGTCGTCCGGGCCGTGAAGGACTACCAGCCGGAGGCGTTCGTCGTCGCCTCCGGCTACGCCGACGCCCACCGGATCGGCTGCGTCAACCCGCTCGCGTTGCCCGACATCGCCCGCCGCTCCGGCTGTGATGCGGCCATGCTCGACACCGCGGTCAAGGACGGGACACGGCTGTTCGACCACGTTCCGCCCGACGTCTGCGCGGAGTTCGTCCGGCAGGCGCACGAGGCGGGTCTGCTCGCCGCCCTCGCGGGCAGCGTCAAGGCCGCGGACCTCGGCGCGCTCACCCGCATCGGCACCGACATCGTGGGGGTGCGCGGCGCGGTCTGCGAGGGAGGCGACCGCGACGCCGGAAGGATCCAGCCGCAGCTGGTGGCCGCCTTCCGGGCGGAGATGGACCAGCACGCCCGGGAACACGCGGCGTCCGTCGCCACCGCGGGCTGAGGCCCGGCATGCCCCCACACCCCGGCTCCGTCGGGCGCCCGGGACCCACGGCGGGTGCTTCGAGGTCCTCGACCCGGCCACGGGCGAGGCCTTCGACGCGGCCCCCGACCAGCGGCCGGACGAGCTGGACGCCATCGTCGGCCGGGCCCACCAGGCCTGGCACGGCCGGCGCGCCGATCCCGCCGCCCGCGCCACCGTGCTGTTCGCGGCAGCCGACCCCGTGGAAGCGGCCAACGACACCGGGCTGGGCGGCTCGGTATGGGGGACCGACCTGGACCGGGCCGAGGCGGTGGCCGGCCGACTGGAATGCGGGACGGCGTGGATCAACCACCACGCCGAAACCTCCCTCGCGCAGCCCTTCGCGGGCAGCAAGGACAGCGGTGTCGGCGTGGCGGGCGGGCCGTGGGGGCTGTACGGGAACCTCAGCCCGTTCATCGTGCACCGCCCGGCTGAGGGGTGACGGATGAGGTTCACCGCGGCAGTACTGCGCTCCTACGAGAGCCGGTTCACCCTCGAGGAGGTGATGCTGCGCGCGGGGCCGGGCGACGGCGAGATCCTGGTGAAGATCGCGGGTTGCGGGATGTGCCGGACCGATCTCGCGGTCCGGCACTCGGCCGGCCGCTCACCGCTCCCGGCGGTGCTCGGCCACGAAGGGGCCGGGATCGTGGTGGAGACGGGTGGCCCGGACACCGGCCTGAGCGGCGGTGACCACGTCGTGCTGAGCTTCGACTCCTGCGGCCACTGCCGGAACTGCATGGGCGCGGCCCCCGCGTATTGCGACTCCTTCGCCACCCTCAACCTCTTCGGAGGGCGCGGGGAACACGCGGCGCGCTTCACCGACGCGGCCGGAAGCGCGTTGGCCCCCCGGTGGTTCGGCCAGTCCTCCTTCGCCGAATACGCGATGGTCCCCGCCCGCAACGCCGTCCGGGTCGATCCCACGCTGCCCATCGAACTCCTCGGACCGCTCGGCTGCGGCTTCCTCACCGGCGCCGGAGCGGTCTTCCACTCCTTCGGTGTCGGCCCCGGCGACACCGTCGCGGTCTACGGCGCCGGAGCGGTGGGCCTGGCCGCGGTGATGGCGGCCACCGCCGCCGGGGCGGTGACCGTGGCCGTCGACCGGCACCCCGAGCGGCTGGCCCTGGCCGAGCGGCTTCACGCGATCCCGCTGCACGCCGCACCCGCCAACCTGGCCGACCTGGCCGACCTGGCCGAACTGGCCGAACTGGCCGACCGCATCCAGCACCTGACCGACGGCGGTGCACACTACGCGCTGGACACCACAGGCTCCCCCAGCTGATCAACCACGCCCTCCGGGCCCTGCGCCCGACCGGCCACCTCGGCCTCGTAGCGCGCCTCCACACCCCGCTGCCACTCGAACCGGGGACCTTGGACCGGGGCCGGAGGATCTCCCACATCTGCGAAGGGGACGCGGTGCCGGGACTGCTGATCCCTCGGCTGACCAGGCTCTGGCAGGCCGGGCGGTTCCCCTTCGACCAGCTGATCCGCACCTACCCCCTCGCTGACATCAACCAAGCCGAACGCGACTGCGACGCGGGCCGCGTGGTCAAACCCGTCCTGATTCCCGCGGGAAAGGGCCGATGAGCCATGACCGACACAACGCATCACAAGACCGGTGTGGAAGGCGTGGAAGGGGGTGTCGGCCTGACCGCTCTCATGGTCGCCGCAGCCCGGGCGATCGAGACCCACCGCCACGACAGCCTGGCACAAGACATCTACGCGGAGCACTTCGTGCACGCCGCACCGGCCTCCGCGGACTGGCCGGTGCGCATACACCAGGTCGAGGACGGAGACGCGAACCCCCTGTGGGGACGCTTCGCCCGGTACTTCGGCCTGCGCACGAGGGTCCTCGACGACTTCCTCCTCCACTCGGTACGCGCGAGAGGAGCCCGCCAAGTGGTCCTGCTCGGGGCGGGGTTGGACGCACGGGCGTTCCGGCTCGATTGGCCTCCCGGCTGTGTGATCTTCGAGATCGACAGGGAAGGCGTGCTGGCGTTCAAGCACAAGGTACTCGGCGGACTGCCGACCACCCCGAAAGCGGCCCGCGTACCGATCCCGGTCGACCTGCGCGCCGACTGGGCCGCAGCACTGACCGACGCCGGCTTCGACACCGCCGCACCGAGCGCCTGGCTGGCCGAAGGGCTGCTGTTCTACCTCCCCAACACCTCCGAAACGAACCTCATCCACACGGTGGACCGGCTGAGCGCAGGAGGAAGCTCGCTGGCCTTCGAGGTCAAACTCGACAAGGACTTGCTCGAATACCGCGACAGCCCCCTCTACACCGCGACGAAACACCAGATCGGCATCGACCTGCTCAACCTGTTCAGCCGAGAACCACGCCCCGACTCCACGGGCGACCTCGCGGGCAAGGGCTGGACCACGACCGTCCACACCCCCTTCGACTACACCCGCCAACACGGACGCGGCCCACACCCCGAACACAACGACGCGCTAGCAGGCAACCGATGGGTCTTCGCCCACAAGCCCCGCCCCTAACCCCGCCGCCAACCCGCTGGGCGGCGGCCCTGGCACGACGCCGACACCCGCCACCCGGCCAGCGCGAAAGCGGTCGGCGGCGGGTCACTGTTCGCGCTCGCGCCCGGCAAGGGATTCCTGGCCCACCGGGAGAAGGGCGGCACGCTGCACACCTACGTGATGCTCACCCGGCCACGGGACTGGTTCACGGACATCGACTTCACCGATTCCGCCGCGGCCACCGCACGGATCGCGCGGGAGTTCGCCGGCTGGGCACCGGAGATCACCGCGCTGATCGCCGACGGTGACACCGCCCCGGTACTGCGCCCCCTCTTCGCCCTGCCCGTCGAGCACCGGTGGGAGCGGGTGCCGGGGGTGACCCTGCTCGGGGACGCCGCCCACCTCTCGCTCCCGAACGGCGAGGGCGCCAACCTGGCCATGTACGACGCCGCCGAACTCGGCAAGGCCCTCGCCGCACACCCCGACGCCGTCGAGACCGCGCTCACCGAATACGAGCGGGCCATGTCCCCCCGCAGCGCTGCGGCCGGCACCGAAGGCACCTACGTCCACGAGTTGTTCTATGGAGACGACGCACCCCACGGCCTGATCAACATGTTCACCGGAGGCGAGTAGACCCCGAGCCGCCGCGCAGGACGGCCTGTACGGCGGCCCGCGCGATCCGCCCGGCCGCCGTTCCGGGCGCGCGCGTCTTTCGCGTCTGCGGAAGTTTCGTGCGAACAGGCAGCCATTGCGTGCGAGCGGACAGTCATACGCCTGGCCGCGCGCTCAGTCTCGCCTCGGCCCGGGTAGTCCCCACCGGACGTTTCCGTACATGGGTCCCGAACCGGACTGGAGAACTAGGAGCGGGTCCGGCACAGTTCCCGGCCCACGAGTGTGCTCATGGCCTGCTGGGTGTCCTGGCCGCCGTCGCTGGTGGTGTACACCACGGCGGTCCGGGTGCCGTCTCGGGTGACGCCACCCCAGGTGTGATAGCCGAGCAGTTCGCCCGGGTGTCCGAAGTAGCTGCCGCCACAGGGCAGTGGGATCTCGCCCAGCCCGAGGCCGTACCTCACGCCCAGCTCGGGCGCGGGCGTGGTGGTCGTCATCTCGTCGAGCTGCGCCGGAGCCAGCAGACGGCCGTCGAGCAGTGCGGTGTAGAACCGGTTCAGGTCGTGTGTGGTGCTGATGATCGAGCCGGAACCGACGGCCATGCTCGGATTGAGCACCGTGGCGTCAATGCTGGTGTCGGTGCCGAACGCGGCGTAGCCCTGCGCGTGCGGGCCCAGGATGAACGGGAAGGTGCCGGGCGTACTGGTGTGCTCCAGGCCGAGCGGGCGAATGATCCGGTCGTTCACCTCGTGTGCCCAGCTCCGGCCGGTGACCTCGTGGATGATCAACGCGGCGAGAATGTAGTTGGTGTTGGAGTACGACCAGCGGGCGCCCGGGGAGAATTGGGGCGGGTGCCGCATCGCCAGCCCCACCAGTTCCTCGGGGTGTAGGTGCGGAACCGCTCGGCTCGATAGCCGTCCGCGCTGTTCAACGCGGGTATCTGCGGCAGGACATCACGGATCCCGCTGGTGTGCTGCAGCAGCTGCCGCACGGTGATCCGGCTGCCGTCGTTGCCGTTGCCCCGGACCACTCCCGGCAGCCACTGCTCGACCGTGTCCTCCAGGGACATGCGTCCCTCGCCGACGAGTTGCAGCACGACCGTGGCGGTGAAGGTCTTGGTGGCGCTGCCGATCCGGAACCTGCCGTTGTGCGGCATCGGCCTCCCGGTGCCCCTCTCGGCCGCCCCGGCGCGCGCGCTGTCACGTGTGCGCGGTGACGTCACCTCGGCGAACACACCGACGGCCCCGGTGTCGTGGATCGCGTCCACCCGCTGTTGGAGCGGATCGGCCTGCTGCGGCTTCGCCGCCGCCCCCGTCAGCCCGGTCGATGCGGCGAGGAGGACCGCGGCCAGGCCGGTCAGCACAAGTGGGCCTCGCCGACGCGTTCCTGACCCATGCATGGTGTTCCCTTCGCTGTTCAGGCGGCCTGGGCGGTCAGGGACCGCTCAGACCGCGGCCTGCGGCGGTTCCGCTCCCGGAACCAGTGGTCGACGACCATCCCACCAGCGAAGAGGGGACCGGCCCACCCGGCTTTCCCCTGGCCTGCCGATGCGCTGTCCTCAGGGCGGTGCCTGGGGTTGTCCCCCCGGTAAGGACGCAGCATGGCTCCGCCGCCGGGCCGGCCGACAGCCCAAGTGTCACCGGTGAGGCAGACTGCTTGTCACAACCCGTGGATATGTAGCCCGGTCGTCACCGGGGACGGTGCGTTGCGCACCGCCTTTCCTGCTGGGAGGCAGACGATGTCCGCATCCGCCCACGTGCCCGCCGATCCGCCGTCGGGCTACCGGGCCGTCGAGAACCTGATCGCACGGTACGCCGAGCTTGTGGACGACGGCGATTTCGCGGGGCTCGGCATCCTGCTCGCAGACGCCACCTTCGCGGGAAGCGGAACACCGGTGTGTGGCCGCGAAGCGATCGAGAAGATGTTCCGGGACACGCTGATCGTCTATCCCGACGGAACTCCGCGGACCCAGCACGTCACGACGAACCTCGCGATCGAGGTCGACGAACAGGCGGGCACGGCAGTCTCGCGTTCGTACGTGACCGTCTTCCAGGCGCTGCCCGACCTACCTTTCCAGCCCATCGCCGGCGGCCGGTACCACGATCGCTTCGAGCGCCGTGACGGGCATGGGCGCTTCGTCGAACGACGCGTCCGCATCAACCTCGTCGGCGACGTAAGCCGCCATTTGCGTCGGGCCGCCACACGGTAGACCGCATCGCGGACCCGATCGCGCTCTACAGGCGGCGGCAGAACGTCATGTACGACCTGCTCCAACAGCGCGTCAACCGCGGCGCACTGAACAACGATGCCGAGCCGAGGCTCTTCGCGGAGGTGCGGACCGACGCGTGGCCGTCTCGGGCACACTCACGGAGTGCGGAAGCCGCGAAAGGTCACGTGCTTCCGGCTCACGAAGCCGAGCCGTGCGTAGAGCGCGAACGCGCCGTTGTTCGTCTCGGCCACGTGCAGGAAGGGGCGTTCGTCCCGCGCCAGGACGCGGGCGACGAGCGTGCTGACCAGGCGGGCGGCGTGGCCTCGCCCGCGTGCCTCGGGGCCGTGCAGACGGCGCTGATCTCGGTCCATCCCGGGGGCCGGAGCCGTTCGCCCGCCATGGCCACCAGCCTGCCGCCGTCGCGGATGCCGAGGTAGGTGCCGAGTTCGAGGGTGCGCGGCCAGAACGGTCCCGGCCGGGTCTGTGCGACCAGGTCGAGCATCTGGGGCACATCGCCCGCACCCAGTTCCACCACGTCGGCGCCGGTCACGGCATGAGCCCGGTCGGGGTGGCCGCTGCCGGGCCAGATCATCTGCCGGCCTTCGAGGACGAAAACCTGCTCCCAGTCCGGAGGTGGGGGCGCCTGGCAGCTGAACATGTCGGCGAACGCGTCTCGGCCGAGGAGCCGCGCGAGACCGGCCCAGTCCGCCGCGTCCGCGTCGGCGGGTACCGCCGAGAAGGTCGCGACTCCCGGCAGGTAGGTGGCAGCCCGGCCGAGTCGGCGCCCGAGAGCCGCGTGGCGGCCGCGCAGCGACTCCCCCACCGGGTCGTCGAGTGCCGCGGTGTCACCGCCGTCACCGCCGTCACCGCTGTCACCGCTGTCACCGCTGTCACCGCTCGTCATCGTGATGTGCCTTTCCCACTGTGCGCGGTCGGCCGGGCGGCGCGATACCGCCCGGGCGCGTTCCCCGGTCTGGATTCCCGCCGGCGCGTCCGGTAGTGGCACCGGGGTGATGGAACCATAACCGTCGCCGGGCACGCCGCTTCGCGAGGGGGTGGGCGCCCTCCCTGCCGCTCTACGGCTCGTATGCCCGGCCATCGACGGGCTGGTCGTCATCCACTTGGCCGGCCGCCCCTGCCACGCAATGCGCTGGTGTGCAGGCGAACCGCCTGCACACCACCACGCCGCTCCCCCGCCTGGCGTCCTCACCGCGCCCGTGCGAGCGCAGGTATGCCATCGCCGACGGGCCTCTGCTCAGGCAGAGGCGATCGATATTGGATCGCCCCAGACGGATGTGTGCTGGCAGGCTGCCCCCATGGATCACGCGGAAGTACTGCTCATCGGAGGGCGGGCCGGAGTCGGCAAGACGACGGTGGGATGGGAGGTATCGGCCATACTGCGGGCCACGGCCGTCTCGCACGCGGTCATCGATGGCGACTTCATGGGGCAGGTCCATCCGGCCCCGGAGGGAGACCCCCACTGCTCGGAAATCACCGAAAGCAACCTGACGGCCGTGTGGGGGAACTTCGCCCGACGCGGCTACCGCCGACTGATCTACACCAACACCGTGAGTGTGCTTCCTGAGTCCACGGGAATGTTCGAGCGGGCTATGGGAGCGGGGACACGGATCATACGGGTTCTGCTCACCGCCTCCGATGCCACCGTCCGAGAGCGGCTGGTGCGCCGGGAACTCGGCTCGGAGCTGGAGCACGAACTGAAAAGCAGTGCTCGCAAGGCACGGCTGCTGGACCAGCAGGTCGGCGCGGAGACCGTGCGGGTGGTGACGGACGGGCGTGGTGTCGTGGACATCGCGCGCGATGTGGTGACCGCCACCGGCTGGGCCACGCCACACTCCGCCGGCCGACCATGACAGCTGCGGCAGGTCATGCATCGCCGCGGAAAGCTCATCCGCCTGGGGTGGGACGTGAGTTCAGGAGCCGCTGGTCGCCGTGACGAGTCCTGATTCGTAGGCGCTGATGACCAGTTGCGCACGGTCGCGCGCCGCCAGCTTGCTCAGCAGCCGGCCGATGTGTGTCTTGACGGTGCCGTGGCTGAGGTGGAGGTATTCGGCGATGTCGGTGTTGGAGAAGCCGCGGGCCACCAGCAGCAGGACCTCTCGCTCGCGGTCTGTGAGGTTCTCCAGCGAGGAGCCGGGCGTCGGGCAGGCGTGGGGAAGGCGGGCGAACGCGGCGATCAGGCGCCGGGTCACCGAGGGTGCCAGGAGGGACTCTCCGGCGGCGACGGTGCGGATGCCGGCCAGCAGGACCTCGGGTGAGGTGTCCTTCAGGAGGAACCCGGCCGCCCCGGCCCGCAGCGCGCCGTACACGTACTCGTCGAGGTCGAAGGTGGTCAGGATGAGGATGCGTGTCTGGGCCGTCTCGGGCGACCGGGCTATGTGCCGCGTGGCCTCGATCCCGTCCATGCCGGGCATTCGGATGTCCATGAGCACCACGTCCGGGCGCAGCCGCCGGGTGCTCTCGACCGCTTCGGCGCCGGTGCCGGCCTCGCCCACCGTGGCCAGCCCGGGTGCGGTGTCGATGAGCACCCGGAAGCTGCCCCGGAGCAGGGACTGGTCGTCGGCGACCAGGACCCGGATCGGTTCGGTCACGCGGTCGGCTCCCTTCGGTCCGGTGCGGTGCCGTGCGCGGGTTCGGCCGGGAGGCGGGCCGAGACGGCGAACCCGCCGCCGGGCCGCGGCCCGGCCTGAAGTGTCCCCCGTACATCATCACCCGTTCCCGCATCCCCATCAGTCCATGACCGCCCCTGAGGTCCCCCCGGCCGGACGCGGGCGCCCTGCCCGGTCCGTCGTCGACCACTTCGATGTGCACCTGACCGCGCGCGTCCGCGGTGATGGTGGCCTCGCAGTGCGTTCCGTCGCCGGCGTGCTTGATGACGTTGGTCAGCGACTCCTGCACGATGCGGTAGACGGTCAGCGCCGTCCCCGCGGGGAGGTCGGCCGCCAGGCGGGTACGGAACCTGGCGCGGATGCCCGCCTGCTCGGCGCGCCGGATCAGGGCGGGCAGGTCGTCCAGTCCGGGAGGGGGTGTCAGCTGCGCCGAGCCGACACCTGGCGTGGGCGGTCCGGCGTCGACACCTGACGCGTGCGGTCCGGCGGTGTCGCCGCGCAACATGCCCAGGGCGCGCCGCATCTCGGTCAGCGCCTCCCGGCCGGTCCGCTCGATCGCGCCGATGGCATCGCGGGTCTCCTCGGGGCGTTCCTTGGCCACGTGGTTGGCGACGGACGCCTTGACGACGATCACGCTGAGGCTGTGCGAGACGATGTCGTGCAACTCCCGGGCGATCCGCAGGCGTTCCTCGGCCAGCGCCTCCTCGGCCAGGCGCCGCTCCCGCCGCACCGCCCGGGCCCGCAGCTGACGTACGGCACGGCCCGCGGCCCAGGCGCCACCGGCCACCAGCCACACCAGCGCCGCGGTTCCGGCCGCTTCCGGCCACGGGCCGGACGGGGTCAGCACCGCCTCCCCGGTGACGACGGCGGCCGCCGAGACGACCAGGGTCAGCGCCAGCGCCGCCACGGCCCGGCGAGGCGGCGCCAGGAGAGCCACCGCGTAGAGGGCCAGGGCCGTGGAGAGGTAGGGGTCGCGGGTGATGTCGAAGAGCGTCGCCGCCGCCGTGGCGCCCAGCACCACCGCGAGGGCAGGCAGGGGCCACAGGCGCCGGACGGCCAGCGGTACTCCGACACCCGCCGCCACCAGCCAGCCCGCCCACACCGGGCCGGAGAACCGGGGCGACCCGTCGGACCCGCCCAGCCCGGCCAGCGCCACATACGCGGCCGTCACCACGCCCGCCACGCAGGCGTCGACGGCCAGCAGATGCGGCCCGGTCCGCGGGCGCCACCGCACAATGCGCACCGCACGACAATACCGAGCGCTCATCCCGCCCGCCCGAAGCAGAACATCGCGGTGCCCACCACACCCACCAGCACGAGCCTCCCAACGACCGTGGCCGCTCGTGGAGTCGGCCCTGTGCGCCATGCGGCCACGCCCAGCGGAACGAGTGCCACGCACAGCCCCGCGGCAGCCGCGACCGACCACGCGGTCGTCCCCTTCAGCACCCCCAGCGGCATCACCGATACCAGGCCCAGGGCCGCCGCACGCAGGGGTCCGAGCACTCGTGCGCGGTAGGCGCCGACGGCCAGCAGGATCCAGCCGCCCATGATGGCGGCGTTCAGCGCGCTGAAGACGTGGAAAGCGCCATAGGTCTCACTCACGGTCCGGGCCGCCGACGCCGCGCCATGGGCGGTCACCAGCTGGAAGTCCGCGTGGTCCACGCCTGCGTGAAACGCCCGGGCGAACAGGCCCAGGACCGTGAGAACACCGCCCCACACAGCCAGCTCCCGGAAACGCGTACCGATCCGGTCGGCCAGGAGCGCCACTCCCGGCCAGAGCAACGCCCACCCCGCCGCGACAAGGCTGTACGAGGCGGTCATGAGATGCGGATGGCGCTCGTAGGCGTTCAGTTGGGCGGGAAAGAAGAAGCTGAAGCGCACCCGGAGCAGCACACCGGCGAGCACCAGCAAGGGCCCGGCGACGAGGGATGCCGCGCCCACCCAGCGTCCCGGAAAGAGAGCCCGCGGCGCGGCGATTGACGAGGAAGTGACGGTCATGAGGCAACGATGTCGCCACCGCACACGCCACGTCGTCGGAGCACGGACCACATTTCCGGATCGGACCGTGGTCGTACCTCCCCTGCCGCGTCTCTGCCCCTGGTCCGACCCCACCATCACCGATGTGCGGTCAGGAACCATCACCGAGGTTCACCGCAGGGCGCTCCGCTGGAGAGTGCCGAACTGCCGGACCCGGTAGCCGACCCGGGCTGGGTCGTGGTGGACGTCGAGGCCACCGGGCGGCCTCGGCACCAAGACACGACCTTCTCCAACGGCAAGGTCCGCGGCCGCCTGATCACCCGCCCCAGGGGCTGACCTCGGCCTCGTCGCTGATCGTCCGGAGCGCTCGCACCGCTGGGCGCGGCGGGCCACGACGGTCTGCGGCACCGCTCCCGGTCACGCGGAACGGGAGAGCTGTTCGCGTACCCATGCGGGGTCGGGGTTGGTGTGCGACCGGCCTGCCACGACGACGGTCGGTACCGTCTCGTTGCCGTCGTTGGCCGCCCTCACCGCTGCCGCTCCGGCCGGGTCGCGCCAGATGTTGACCCAGTGCACCTGGCGGGCACCGCGGCCCAGCCGGACGCGCAGGCGGAGGCAGTACGCGCAGCCCGGCCGCCAGAAGACGACGGGGCGGCCGTCTGCCGCGCTGCGTCGTTGTGCCTCCGGTGCGCTGATCGACCTCGGGAAGATCAGCGGCGAGTTCACGCCCGCGAGCAGTACGAACACCAGCAGGAGCGCTGCGGCTGCGCCGGGGTTTCCGCTGGAGATCAGCCCGGTGGCGAGGGCTGCGCCGCTGAGAACGAGGAGTGTCGGCAGGGTCCAAGCGCGCGTCATAGCGGCCCAGGCTACCGGTGCGTCGGGCTCCGGCTTCGCGGGCTACAAGGTCATGGGAGGGATGTCGTGCGCCTCGTGCAGCTCCTCGATGTGGTGTCGGCGTGCCGCCTCATGAGGCCTCGAAGTGACGACCGCCGGCCTCTTGCTCATGACGTCGGCTTCCCGGTCTCTCGACCGCCGACGTACGTCGCCACCACCTCGATGTCCCCGATACGCGATGTATCGACACGCCGGGGGTCGTCGCCGAGCACGACCAGGTCGGCGAGCTTGCCCGGGGTGAGGCTTCCCAGGCTGTCCTCCCAGCGGCAGGCGAACGCGCCCGCGACCGTGTAGGCCCGCAGGGCGTCGTCGAGGGTGATCCCCTCGTCCGGGCCGATCACCTGACCGGACTCGGAGGTGCGCTCGACCATGAACTGGATGGCCCTCAGCGGGGATCCGTCCGTGACGGGACGGTCGGAGCTGCCGACGAGGGGGATGCCGTGGTCCAGGAACGCCTTGCCGCGGTAGAGCCACGGGGCCCGTTCCTCGCCCATGATCGCCGCGTAGTCGTCGCCGAAGTAGCGCAGGAAGTTGGGCTGGACGACCGCGCTGATGCCCAGTCGCGCGAAGCGCGGAAGCTGGTCGGGGCGGATCAGGCCGGCGTGCTCGATGCGGTGCCGGGCACCGGGGCGTGGCCGGAGGCGCTGGGCCCGTTCCAGGGCGTCCAGGGCCACGTCAGCGGCGCGGTCGCCGATCGCGTGGACCGCGAGCTGCCACCCGGCCAGGTGGCCGTCCACGATCGTGTCCGCGAGCACCTCCGGGTCGTCCTGTAGCTCACCCATGTGTTCCAGCCCCTCGTACGGGCGGCTGAGCGCGGCGGTCCGGGCCATCATGCCGCCGTCTGTGTAGATCTTCAGCGCGCCCACGGAGAGCCGGTCGTCGCCGAACCCGGTGCGCAGTCCGAGGTCGAGGGCTCGGGGAATGCCGTCGGCTTCGTGTGCGGCGACCGGGTGCAACCGGTCGCCGGACACCATGACCTGTACGCGCAGCGGCAACAGGCCGGATTCGTGGGCGAGTTGGTAGGCGCCCAGCTCGACCGGGCTGTGGCCGAAGAGGGCGCCGCCGATGCCCGCCTCGGCGCAGGCGGTGACGCCCTCGGCCAGGCAGGTGCGGGCGGCGCGGGCGATCGCCTCGGCCAGTTCCCGCTGGGAGTACGGAAGGCGCAGAGCGCGGGCGGCGCTCATGGCGCCCTCGGCGAGGAAGCCGCTCTCGTGCGGGATGTCGGCGGGGAGCAGGTCGAGGACGGCGGAGTTGACGAGGCAGCCGTGCCCGGAATCGTGCATCACCAACAGCTTGCGCCCGTGGCTGACCTTGTCCAGTTCTGCGGCGGTCAGGTGCCGTCCCAGGGCTCGCTGGTCATAGCCGGCGATGCTCACCCAGGCTCCGGGCGAGCCGTTACGGGTGACGGCCTCCTCCACGGTGGCGAGCACGTCGTCGATCCGAGTGCGCCCCGCGATGCTCGGGGTCTTCTGCTTGAACCCGGTCCAGGCCAGGTGCACATGGGGATCGATGAACCCGGGCAGCACGGTGGCGCCCTGTAGGTCGATCACCTCACGGGCGGGCAGGGAGGTCACGGCCTCGTCCAGGCCCACGGTCCGGCCCCGCCAGATGCCCAGGTCGTGGGCGACGGGGTGGTCCGGGTCCATGGTGAGGAAGCGGGCGTTCGTCAGTCTGGTGCAGAGCATCTGCCAGCGCTCTCCTCGGTGCCTGGGCGGCTTGCGACGACGAGGGATCCGGTGACGGCCGAGTCAGTTCTCCATGGTCTCCGCCAGGGATCGGGGGCGCAGGTCGGTCCAGTGGGCCTCGATGAACTCCAGGCACGCCTCGCGGGTGTTCTCGTCGAAGACGATCGTCCATCCCCCGGGCACCTCGGCGAAGGCCGGCCACAGCGAGTGCTGGCCCTCGTCGTTCACCAGGACCAGGAAACGGCCTTCGGCGTCATCGAAAGGGTTCGTGCTCATGCCCAGCGCCTCCTACGAATCCTCGACTTAGGTTAGGCTCGCCTAATTGACGGGAGTTTAGCTCTGTCCCTTCCCTCTCACAAGGAGACGTTCATGCGCCTGGGCGCGGTCGATGGGAAGCACGCCTTCGTCGGGTTCGGGTTGCCCGGCGCACCCGGCACCGACGAGTTCTGGGCGGCGGCGAGGACACCCGCGTCGGTGCCCGCCGACGGCGGCGGTTGGGTGACCTTGTTCCTGTGGCGCGGGTCCGAGGCGAGCATCGGCTTCGAGAGCTGGTCGGAGCCGGTGCCCCTGCGCCGGTGGGGTGATACGGACTGCTGGTACGCCGAGGTGCGCATGCCCGAGCGGTTGCGGGTGACCTATCAATTCCTCGTGGGCGACGCGGCGCACGCCGACCCGTTCAACCCGGTCGGTGCGGGCGGTGACCGGTCCATCGCCGCGACCCCGGACGCTCCGGTCCAGCCGCACTGGCCCGTCATCGGCGCCGGCTCCGACGCCGTACTGCCACTCCCCCGCACCCGGATCCGCTGGAGCAGCGAACGGCTCGGCGGGCGGCGCACCGTGCGGGTCCACCCGGCAGGCGGGGGCGGACCCGTGGTCCTGCTGCTCGACGGGGACGACTGGCTGTATCTGCACCCGGCCATGACCGCGTTCGAGTCGGCCGTCGCCAGTGGCGCGATGCCCGCCGTCACGCTCGTCTTCCTGCCGAGCAGGGACAGGGAAACCGACTTCGGGTGCGGACCCGCCCTGTGGGAGGCGATCCGGGACGAACTGCTGCCACTGGTGGCGGAATCCGGCGTACCCGCCGATGTGGACCGGCTGGTGGTCGCCGGGCAGAGCATGGGCGGCCTGAGCGCGATGTACGCGGCGCTGGAGTTCCCGGACCTGGTGTCCCGCGTCGCCTGTCAGTCAGGGTCCTTCTGGTGGACACCCGACGCCCTGGACCTGCCGGACCCCTTGGGCGGCCCGGTCGGCGGCACCGTCGCCGCGCGCCTGCGGGAGCGTCCCGACCTGTCCGGTCTGCGGGTCGCGTTCGACGTGGGGGAACACGAGACCCGGATGCTCCCCCACTGCGAGCTGATCGAGACCCTGGCGACACGAACCGGCGCGACCGTACGGGTCTCACGGTCGGCGTCGGGCCATGACCGGGCGGGCTGGCGGCACGCCCTGCTCAGGGATGTCGCCTGGGCACTCGACGAGCAGGCATTCCGTTAGGGTCCTTCTGACGGATCTCCGCGGCGTCGCGGTCGGTTCACCGGGCCACCGCCGCGCAGTAGTCCTCGTTCGCGGCGAGGAGGTTGCGATGGGTGTCCTCGGCGGTGATGACGCCGTCGTCCAGGACGAGGACACGGTCGGCGGCGTCCAGGAGGGCCGGGCTGCTGGTGATCACGATGGTGGTCCGGCCCCGGCGCAGCTTCGCGACGTTGCGCGCGATGAGCTGCTCGGTGACCGCGTCGACGGCCGTCGTCGGGTCGTGCAGGACGAGGACATCGGTGTCGGCGGCGAGGGCGCGGGCCAGGGAGAGCCGCTGGCGCTGGCCCCCGGAGAGGTTCGCACCGCGGTCGCGTACACCGTAGTCGAGTCCCTCGCGGTGGAGGGCGACCACGTCGGTCAGCATGGACGCTTCGATGGCCTCGGGGACCATCCGGCTGGTGCCCAACGGGTCGATGTTCGTACGGAGGGTGCCCGCGAAGATCTCCCCGTCGTACGGGTTCACCAGCATGTACGCGCGGACCGCCTCGACCGACAGGTCCCTGAGCTCCTGCCCGCTCACCCGCACCGCTCCCTCGTACGTGTCGGGCGGGACGGTCATGGCCAGGATCGACGCCAGGTCGGCCGCCGCGCGCGGCCGGTAGGCGGCGATCGCCACGAACTCACCGGCGCTCACCTGGAACGTCAGCTTGCGCAGGAAGCCGTACCGGACGCAGTCGATGTCGAGGTCTCCGCCCGCGGCCGGGTGCTCCGACCCCGAAACCGTCACCGGCGGCGCGGCCAGCACCAGCGCCATCCGCTCGGCCGACGCGCGCGCCATCATCACGTACTTCGGCATCTCCGAGAACAGCTTGAGCGGTTCCATGATGAACTGCGCCAGCCCCACCGCCATGACGAGCTGGCCGATGTCGATCCGGCCGCTCCACGCCAGCGAGCCCGCCGTCAGGGTCACGGCGGCGGCGAGGACCGCGTTGAGCGCCAGCGCGGTGCCCGCGTACACGCCGTTGACCTTGGCGACCGTGATCGCCTGGTGCTTCGCCTCCGTGCTGATCTCACGGTAGGACCGGAACGCCGCGTGGTTGCCGCCGAAGCCGTGCAGCGGGCGCAGCCCGGTGATCAGGTCGGCGACCTTCGCGCCCGCCCGTGCCACCCGGGCCTGCTGTTCGCGGGTGCTGGAGCCGATCCGCTTGGACAGCACGCTCAGGGCCGACAGGATCGCGACGGTTCCCACGATCACCAGCAGGCCGAGCCGCACGTCGGCCATGCCGAGGGCGACCGCCGCGACCAGCACCGCGACCAGCGAGCTGATCAGCAGGGGCACCACCTCGATGATATCGGCGGTCTGGTCGGCGTCCTCGGTGGCGATGGTCAGCACCTCGCCGGACTTGAGGTCCACGTCCCTGGCCACCGGCTGAAGGCCGCAGGCCGCGACCTTCACCCGCCAGCGGTGTGCCTCGGTCGTGTTGGCCTTCTGGAGGATGCGCATTCCGAACCGCCACGACAGCGACACCGTCGTGATGATCACCGCCAGTGCGGCGATCGACAGGCCCAGCGCGCCGAGGCTCCGGTGGCGCATCGTGTGCTCGACGATCAGGCCGAGCGCGATGGGGAAGGCCGTCTCACCCGCCTGGTACAGGCCCATGAGGACGGTGCCCCAGGCCATGGCACCGATGTTGCGGCGCAGTGCGGTCCGGAGGATGGCGGACCCCGGTCGGGGCCGCCGCGGGTCAGGAGTTGTCATCGAGGACTCGGGCATCGAGGTGGCGGGCCATCGCTTCCGGGGTGCGCAGGGTGAACAGGTCTCGGATGGTGATCACCGGACCGTACTCGCGGCGGAGCAGCCCGATCAGCCGCACCGCCAGCATGGAGTGCCCTCCCAGGGACACGAAGTCGCTGACCGCGCTCACCTCGTCGTCGTCCAGGTCCAGTGCCTCGGCGAAGAACGCGCACACCACGGTCTCGGTCGCGGTCGCGGGCCCCCGCTCCTGCGCTGTGGTCAGCGCGCCCAGCGGCTTGGCCTCCGGCAACGCCTTGGTGTCAGCCTTCCCGTTCACCGTCAGCGGGATGCTGTCGACCTGGGCGTAGTGCGTCGGGCGCAGGAAGTCCGGCAGCCCGGTGCCCACTTCGGTGGCCACCGTCGCCAGCTCCGCGCCCTCCAGCACCAGATAGGCGGCCAGCCGGTAGGCGCCGTCGACCTGCGGATCGGGCTGGGCGACCGCGGCGACGAACCGGACCGCGGGGTGTGCCGCGAACACGGCCTCGACCTCGCCCGGTTCGACCCGGTGTCCCCGGATCTTGACCTGCTGGTCGGTGCGGCCCAGGTACATCAGGTGGCCATCGGGCCGGCGGACCACCAGGTCCCCGGTGCGGTACATGCGCTCGCCGGGTTCGCCGAACGGGCACGCCACGAAGCGGTGCGCGGTCTGGTCGGGCTGCCCGAGATAGCCACGTGCGATGCCGATGCCCGACACATACAGCTCGCCGGGCACTCCGTCCGGCAGCGGCCGCAGCCATGGATCCAGTACGCAGACATCGGTGTTGTCGATGGCCACACCCACCACCGGGTCCTGACATTCGAAGGTGCCGACGCCGAGGGTGTTGATGGTGTACTCGGTGGGTCCGTAGAGGTTGTAGCCTACCGTCCCTCGGTCTCGGCGAGCCGCTGCCACAGCGCCGGGGTGACGGCCTCGCCGCCCAGCAGCACCAGCGCCGGCCGCCGTTCGGGGTTGTCGAGCAGGCCCTCGGCCACCAGTTGCTGCGCATAGGTCGGGGTCACGTTGATGACGTCGATGCCGTGCTCGAGGCAGTACTCGACCAGCCGGGGCGCGTCACGGCGCAGCTCCTCGTCGCAGATGTGCACTTCGTGGCCGTCGGCGAGCCACAGCAGCTCCTCCCACGACATGTCGAAGGCGAACGACACGGTGTGCGCGATCCGGAAGACCCGGTGGCCGTGCTCGGCCAGCACCGGTTCGAAGATCCGGCGCTGGTGGTTGATCAGCATGTTGGTGAGCCCCGCGTACTCGGTCACCACGCCCTTGGGCTTCCCGGTCGAACCGGAGGTGTAGATCGTGTACGCGGGGTGCCGCAGCCGGTCCGGGTCGTCCGGCGCGAACGTCACGTACGGCTTCCCCTCGGGGAGGGGCCGGTCCAGTTCGATCAGGTCACCGGTGAGCCGGGGCGACACCGCGCTCACGGTGAGGATGACGTCCGGGCGGGCGTCCGCGACGATCGCCGCGATCCGCTCGTCCGGGTGGTCCAGCTCCAGCGGAACGTACGCGGCGCCGACCCGCAGCACCGCGAACAGCGCCACGATCGAGTCGAGGGAGCGCGGGATCGCGAGGCCCACGGTCGTCTCGGGGCCGATGCCGCGCCCGGCGAGCACACCGGCCACCGCGCGGCTGCGGTCCCGCAGCTCGGCGAAGGTCATGGTCGAGCCGTGGGCGACCAGCGCCACCCGCCGCGGGTCGCGGTCCGCCGCCTGGTCGAACCGGTCGACCACGGTGTCCGTGCCGATGTCCCTGCGCTCGCTCCGCGCAGGCTCCGGTCCCAGCCCCCGCAGCGCGCCGACCGGCCCGGTCGACCGGGCCAGGTCTGCGAGCACACGCAGGTAGCCGTCGAGGAGACGGCGGGCGTTGCCGGTGTCCTGATCGCGGTACTCCAGCTTGACCGTGAGCCGGTCGCCGGGCGTGACGACCCAGGTGAACGGGTAGTGGGTGGAGTCATCGGCCGACACCGAGGTGATGCCGTGCCGGGCGTTCATCTCGGCGAACGCGTCCATGTCCAGGAAGTTCTGCAGCACGAACAGGTTGTCGAACAGGGTGTCGTGCCCACTGGCTCGCTGGATCTCCCCGAGTCCCAGGTGCTCGTGGTCCATCGCCGCGACCCTGGCCGCCTGTACGGCCGACAGATACGCGCCGACCGTGGCGTCCGGCCGGGCCCGCGTCCACATGGGCACGGTGTTGAGCAGCACCCCGACGATGCCGTCCAGGCCCTCGCCCTCCCGGCCGGAGACGGTCACGCCGAACACGGCGTCGCCGCGGCCCGTGTGGGCGCCCAGCAGGAGGCCGAACGCGCCGGTCAGCACCGTGTTCAGCGTGACGCCGTGCGCTTTGGCCGCCTCCCTGAGCGACTCCGACTGTTCGGCGGACAGCGTGTGCACGAGCGCGCGCGGCAGGTCGTCCGAGAGGGAGGGCGCCGGTCCGGCGAGCAGCGTCGGGCCGGGGAGACCGGCCAGGTGCTCCGCCCAGAAGCGCTCCGATACGGCGGAGTCCCTGGCGTCGAGTGCCCGGGCGTGCTCCTCGAAGCTCGGCGTGGCCGGGGCCGGGGCGGGCAACGCGCCCTCGAGAGCGGCCTGGTAGGCGTCGAACAGGTCCCGCAGCACGATCTCGCGGGACCAGCCGTCCCACAGCAGCAGGTGGTAGCTGAGCAGCAGCCCGTCACGGTCGTCGGGCAGCCGCACCACGGTCATCCGGATCAGCGGCGGCTCACCCGGGTCGAATCCGGTGTCGCGGTCCCGGGTGCGCAGGACTTCGACTTCCGCGTCCGTGGAGAGAGCGACCGTGCGGACATCGACCCGTCGGCCCGCGCCCAGGACCTGGACCGGGTTTCCGTCGTCGTCGGTGGTGAATCCGGCGCCCACGACCGGGTGCCGCGCGATCACGTGCGCCATCGCCTCGGCCAGCGCGTCGGTGTCCAGGCGCCGGTCGAAGGTGAACCAGCTCTGCGCGACATAGTGTCCGGCCGGGCCCGCCATCTGTGCCTGGAAGAACAGGCCCCGCTGGAGCGGGGTGACCGGTGCCGTGCGCTCGGCCGTCGCGGAGGCGTCCGCGATGTGTTCCAGTGCGCGCCGCCAGTGTTCGGTGATCTCGTCCGGGATGCCCTCGGCGAGGGTGAAGTCCGCGTGCAGGCTTCCGGTGGCGGCGTCGGTCCAGGCGTTGACCTCGACGGCGTACGGGCTGCCCTGATCGCCGCCGATGAGGCGCGGCGCCTGGGACTCGTCGCCCCGGCCGAGGTAGTTGAGCAGCACCTGGGGGCGTGCGGTGAGCAGCGGGGCCGTCTGCGGATTGAGGTATCTGAGCTGCCCGTACGCGATGTGTCCGCGCTCGTCCGGCTGGCGCTCGGCCACCTCCTGCGCCGCCGCGACGGGGTCGGTGTGCGCTCTGAGCCGCACGGGCGCGATGGCGGTGAACCAGCCGACCGTGCGGGTGTAGTCGTGGTGTTCCAGCGCCGGGACCCGGCCGTGCCGCTCCAGCTCGATCGCGAGATCGGTGGGCGATGGCTGGACGCGGGTCAGCGCGGTGCGCAGCGCGCCGCACAGCAGCTCGGTGAGACCGACGCCGAGTGCGGCGGGCGCGGTACGCGTCACACGGTCGCTCACGTCGGGGGCGAGCACGACGGTGGTATCGCGCAACGCCTCGACCGCCGACAGCAGTTGGGGCGCCTGGAGGGTGGTGACCCAGTGTCCGAGGTCGTCGACGGCATGGGTGGCCCGGAGGGCCAGCGCCTCGGCGTACTCGGCGTACGACGTGGTCGGCGGCGGCAGGGTCTCCCCGCGCAGGACGGCGACCAGGTCGTCCAGCAGGACCAGCCAGGACACCGAGTCGACGGCGAGGTGATGCACGGTGACCACCAGGGTCCGGCTCGCCTCCAGCCACGAGAACGCGACCACGTCCCCTGACTCGGGATCGAGCCGTCCGGCGGTCTCGTTCGCCACGGCCGTCGCGTCGGCCGTGTTCGCCCGTACGACCGTCATCTCGCGGGCGGGCTCGGTGCGCAGGGCCCACACTCCATGCTCGACGCGCAGCCGCAGCCGGAGGGCCGGGTGCGCGGCCACGACGGCGTTCGCGGCGCGCTCGACGTCGGCGAATCCGGTGCCCTTGGGGGCCACCAGCGTTCTGGCCTGGGCGAACCGGGTGAGCGAGCCGCCCAGTTCTCGCTGGCGCAGGATGATCGGGGTCGGCGTCAGCGGGCCGTCCGCGCGGCGGGCGGGCGCGGGCGCCGGGGCGGCAAGCGGTGTGCGCGTTCCCAGGTGCTCGGCAAGCGCACGCGGTGTCCTGAACAGGAACACGTCCCGTGGCGCGATCGCCAGGCCGAGCGCCCTGGCCCGGTTGATCACGGTGATGGCGACGATGCTGTCGCCTCCGGCGCGGAAGAAGTCGGTGTCGGCGTCGGCAGCGGCGCCCGGCAGCGTCTCGGCGAAGATACGGACCAGCGCGTCGAGCGCGGCGTGTTCGGCCGCGGGTGCGCCCCGCAGGGGCGCGGGGAACTGCGCGCCCAGCCACGACGCACGGTCAGACGGAGAAGGCCCTGTCGCGGCGCTCTCTGTCAACGCTCTCCGGTCGAGCTTGCCGTTAACGGTCAACGGCAATGCCTCGACCGGCAGCACCCGCCCCGGCACCATGTGCGCGGGCAGCTTCGTGGACAACAGCTCGGTGAAGTCGCGCGGCACCCGGCCCACGATGTGCGCGACCAGGTGGTCGCCGCTGTCCGCCACGGTGACGGCCACGTCGACCACACCGTCGAGCTCCCTGACCGCGCCTTCCACCTCGGCCAACTCGATCCGGAATCCCTTGAGTTGGACCTGGTCGTCGGTTCGTCCTGCGAATTCCAGCTCACCGTCGAGGGTGCGGACGGCGAGGTCGCCCGTGTGGTACATGCGGGAGCCGTCGCCGAGGAACGGGTTCGCCACGAAGCGGCCCGCGGTGAGCCCCGGCCTGCCCAGGTAGCCGAGCGACACCTGGTCACCGGCGACGTAGATGGCGCCCACTCGGCCCGGCGGCACCGGCCGGAGCCGGTCGTCGAGCAGATAGCAGACCAGGCCGGGGATCGGGCCGCCGATCGGACTCACGTCGTCACCGGCGCCGAAGTCCTCGTCGGCCAGTACCCGGTGGGTGACATGGACGGTGGTCTCGGTGATGCCGTACATGTTGACCAGCTCGGGCGATCCGGTGCCGTGCCGCTCGATCCAGCCGCGCAGCCGCCCGAGGTCCAGCGCCTCGCCGCCGAAGATGATCCGGCGCAGCGCGGTCAACGGCTCGCCCGTCTGCCGGTCGGCCTCGATGAACTGGTAGAAGGCCGACGGGGTCTGGTTGAGCACGGTCACTCCGCGCTCGCGGACCAGCCGGTGGAAGTCGACCGGCGAGCGGGTCAGCCCGTACTCCGGCACCAGCAGCTCACCGCCGTTGGCCAGCGCGCCCCACAGCTCCCAGACCGCGAAGTCGAAGGAGAAGGAGTGGAACTGGACCCATACGTCATGCGGTCCGAAGTCCATGTCCGGCCGGGTGTTCGCGAGCAGCGTCACCACGCCGGAGTGCGGGACGACGACACCCTTGGGCCTGCCGGTCGATCCGGACGTGTAGATGACGTACGCGGGGTCGTGCCACCTCACCTCCGGCCCGGCCTCCGTATCGGCCCGCGGCAGCTCGTCTCCCTGTACGAGCACACGGGCCGGCACGCCCGCCCGGGCCAGCAGCCGCGTGAAGCGGTCCCGCTGTTCACGGTCCACGAGAACGACCTGCGGAGCGGCGTCGGCGAGGATGTACTCCAGCCGTCCGTCCGGGTACGCCAGGTCCAGCGGTACGTACGCGCCACCCGCGGTGACGACCGCGACCGAGGCGACCACCTGCTCGACGGAGCGTGGGAGGGCGATGGCGACCCGCTTGCCGGGCCGGACACCTGCGGCACGCAGGGCCCAGGCCAACTGGTCCTTGGCGTCGGCCAGTTCACCGTAGGTCAGTGATCGGGTACCGCCGTCGAGGGCGCACTGGGTCACGGCGGTGGCGGCCGGGTCGCGGTGCGCGGCGGCGTCGAACAGTGCTCCCAGGGTCGTCGGGGTGATCCGCTCGGGACGCCGGTCGCTCTCCGGTGTCAGGTCGTCCACAGGGACGTCCGGCCGGGTGAGCAGGCGGGAGAACGTGTGGGCGAACGTGCGCAGGATCGCCCGGGCGCTCGACTCCCGCAGCAGTTCGCCGTCGTAGATCAGGTTGAAGCGCGGACGGCCGTCCAGTGCGCGCTCCACCACCAGCGTCAACGGGTAGTGCGGGGCGCCCTCGTTGACGATGTCGGTGATGACCAGCGTGTCGCCGGGCCGCCGCAGGGCGTCCACATCGGTCGCCACGTCGAACACCACCAGGGTGTCGAACAGGGTGCCCAGGCCGGTCCGGCGGCCGATCCTGGCCAGCGAGACGTGCTGGTGCGGCAGCACCGCGCTCTGGTGTTCCCGCACGGAGGCGAGCAGATCACGCGCCGTGGTGGTACGGGCCCAACGGGCCCGCACGGGGATGGTGTTGATGAACAGGCCCACCATGTCCTCGATGCCGGGCACCTCGGCATCACGCCCGGACACCGTGGAACCGAACACCACGTCCCTGGCGTGCAGGAGGGAGCCCAGGGTTACCGCCCAGGCGCTGTGCACGGCCACGCTCAGCGGCACGCCGGCCGCCCGGACGGCCGCGTCGATGTCGTCCTCCGGCTCCACGGCGGTGTCGGCGAACCGGTCGGACGGGCTGTGGCCCTCGGCGACCAGCGAAGGGCCGGGCAGCCCGGCGAGCTGTTCGCGCCATGCGCGGTCGCTCTCGTCGTCGTCACGTCCGGCGAGCCGGCGCACGTATGCGGAGAAGCCGACGACCGGGTACACGGTCCCCGGCGCGTGGTACTCGGCGAGCAGCGCCCGGAGCATGGGCGGCACCGACCAGCCGTCGGCGATGATGTGGTGCACGGTCTGCACCAGGACGTTGCGGCCGGGGCCTCCGCGGATGAGCGTGTACCGCATCAGCGGACCGTTGGCCAGGTCGAACCCGGCTCGTCGGTCCCGCTCTGCCAGGTCGCGGATCTCGTCGTCGGTGGCGCCGGGGCGGTCCACCGTGCTGAAGGGCGCTTCCACACCGCTCTCCAGGACGGAGACCACACGGCCGTCGGCGAGGGCCACGAACCGTGCGGCAAGGTTCGGGTACAGCGTGAGCACCCGGGTGGCCGCGGCCGCGAGCCGGTCGGCGTCCACCGCGCCGTCCAGTGTCAGCAGTTGCTGTTCGACGTAGGCGCCGGCCGAGTCGTCGTCGAAGACGGAGTGGAAGTACAGGCCCTCCTGCAACGGGGTCAGCGGCAGGATGTCGCGCAGGGCCGGGCCGTCCAGGGCATCGACGTCGGCCTGCGTGAGGGGCACGAGTGCGAAGTCACTGGGAGAGTGGCCGCCCCGGTCGAGCGAGGCCAGCCCGGTCAGGGCCGTACGGAAGTACCCGCCGAGGGTCGCGATGTCCTCGTCGGTGAACATGCCGTCGGGCCAGGAGATCGTGGTGACCAGCTCGTACTCGCCGGTGGCGGCGGGTTCGGCGATCGCGTTGAACTCCAGGGGGCGCGGCAGCCGCATCCTCGGGTCGCGCTTTTCACCCAACTGGGCTGTGGCACCCGCGAGTTGCCAGTCTCCGGCGGCTCCCGCCTCGAAGCGGCCCAGGTAGTTGAAGAGCACCTGTGGTGCGGGCGTGTCGAATGCGACGTGGGTCAGGTACCGCAGGGCGCCGTACGAGACGCCGTTGTCGGGCACGCGGGCGAGGTCCTCCTTGACCGCCTTGAGCGCGGCGGTCAGGTACTCGGGGCGGTGAAGTCGGCCGCCGCGCCGGGATCCACGGTCACCGGGAACAGGGTGGTGAACCAGCCCACGGTCCGCGACAGCTCGGGCTCGAAGCCGGCCGAGCCCGCCACGAACTGTCCTTCGCGGCCGTGGCCCTCCAGTTCGATGTGGGCGAAGGTCTGCTCCTGCCCCAGGTCGCGGCGCCACCGGGCCAGGGCGACGGCGAGTCCGGTCAGCAGTACGTCGTTGACACCCGCGTGGAACTTCGCGGGGATCTCGCCCAGCAGCGCGGCCGTGACCTCGGGGCCGACCGAGATGGCCCGGAGCCGCTCCGTCGCCACGGTGTCGGCCGTGGAGAGCGCGCGCCGGCCCAGCGGCTGGTCCTCTCCCGGCAGGGGACGCCAGTAGAAGGAACCGTCCGCGTCGAACGCCGCGCGCTCCAGCAACTGCGTCCAGCGCCTGAACGACGTGCCCACCGGGGGCAACTCGATCGGCGCACCCGAGGCGAGCTGCCGCCATGCGGTGGCCAGGTCGTCCATCAGGATCCGCCAGGACACTCCGTCGATCACCACGTGATGGGCGATCAGGACCAGCTGCCGCGCCTCGCGGCGCCAGACCGCACGCAGCATCACGCCGCCCTCCGGGTCCAGCCCTTCGGTGGCGAGCGCCACACACTCGTCGAGCGGCCGGTCGCTCTCCTGCCATCCCAGGGTGGCCTGGTCCGCCTCCGGGATGTCGAAGCTCCAGCGCTCGCCGCGCACCAGCTTGGCGCGCAGCATGTCGTGCCGCTGGATCAGGGCGGTGAGGACCGCGTCGAGCGCGTCGGCCGTCAGGTCCGCCGGGGTGTTCAGCACGACCGACTGTACGAAGCCACGAATCGCGTCCGTGGTGTCGCCGAGCCACCGCACGATGGGCGATCCCACGACGGAACCGGTGGCGACATCGCGGGGGTCCACGGTGGAGACGTCTTCGCGGCTCGCCACCGCTGCCAGTGCCCCACGCGGCTGTGGGTGAAGATCTGCCGTGCCGTGACGTGGAGCCCCGCGTCGCGCAGTGCGCTCAGCAGGGAGATCGCCAGGATGCTGTCTCCGCCGAGTTGGAAGAAGTCCTGGTCGACACCGACCTCGTCGAGCCGCAGCACCGCCGCGACGGCCGCGCACACCGCGTGCTCGTTCTCCGTGGTGGGTGGTGTGAGCGAGCCCGCCGGGACCGCGGGCTCCGGCAACGCGCCCCGGTCGAGCTTGCCGTTCGCGGTGAGCGGGAACTCCGTCATCACGACGATATGGGTGGGCACCATGTACTCCACCAGGTGTTCGGTGGCCCACGCCCTGACCTCGTCCGCCCGCAGTTCCTCGCTTCCGGCGGCCGGGATCACGTATCCCACCAGATAGGTGCCGCCGGTCGCGTTCTTCTTCGCGACGACGCAGGTGTGCCGTACTCCGGGGTGCTCCGCGAGACCGACCTCGACGTCCTCGATCTCCAGCCGCATACCGCGGATCTTGATCTGGTTGTCGCCCCGGCCGAGGAAGTCCAGCGATCCGTCCGGGGTGTACCGCGCGAGGTCACCGGTCCGGTACAGCCGGGACCCGTCCGCGGCGAAGGGGTTCGCCACGAACCGGGACGCCGTCAGGCCGGGCGCGCCCACGTATCCGCGTCCCAGCAGGAACCCGCCCACGTAGAGTTCGCCGCCGACCCCGACCGGGACCGGGCGCAGTTCATCGTCCAGCACGTACAGCTGGGTGTTGGGGTTGGCCCTGCCGATCGACGTCGACAGCCGTTCCGCCGCCCCCCGGTAGATCACGTGCGAGACACCGATCGTCGTCTCGGCCGGGCCGTAGCCGTGGTACAGGGGGATGTCGAGCTTGGTGCGGAACCTCTCGTACAGCTCCGGGGTCAGCACCTCCCCGCCGCACCACACGTGCCGCAGGCTGTCCAGCCTCCCGGAGTCCCCCGCGATCTCCAGCAGCACGTCCATCATGGACGACACCAGGTAGGTGAAGGTGACGCGCTGTTCGGCGATCACGCTCAGCAGGTGGTGCGGATCGCGTTCGCCGTCGGGCCGCAGGATCACCAGCCTGGCGCCGGACACCAGTGGCAGGAAGATCTCATTGATGGAGATGTCGAAGGACAACGGCGCCTTGAACAGCGACGCGTCGTCGTGGCCGAAGCCCAGGATCTCGTTCATCTGCCACAGCAGGCGTTCGCTGATCGCCGCGTGCCGGATCATCGCGCCCTTGGGCCGCCCGGTCGAACCGGACGTGAAGATCACGTATGCCAGGGCGTCGCCGGGGACGGTGACCCCGGTGTCCTCGGTGGGGTGGGAACCGAAGCGCCAGTCGCCGAGGTCGACGGCCACGGCGTCCGGTTCGGCCGGGTCGTGTTCGCCCGAGTCGTTGAGCTGCACCACGACCTGGGCGTCGTCGATGACGACGGCCCGGCGCGCGGCCGGCCACTTCGGATCGAGCGGCACGAACGCGCACCCCGCCTGGAGTACGGCGAGCAGCCCGATCACCAGGTCGGCCGAGCGGCGCAGTGAGATGCCGACGACCTGTTCGGGGCCCAGTCCGCGTGCGATGAGGTGGTGGGCCAGCTGGCCGGCCAGCCCGGCCGCCTCACGGTAGGTCAGCGACCGGTGCTCGTCGACGATGGCGACGGCGTCCGGCCTGGTCCGCGCCTGCTCATGGAACATCTCCACGATGGTCGGGCGGACCCGGTCGGCCTCGGTGTCGTTCCATCCGGCCAGGGCCTCGAGCCTCGCCGCCGCGCCGTCCGGGCCGATGGTGCCGATGGGCCGGTCCGGGAAATCGGCCAGGTCGTCCAGCGCGAGCTGCGCATCGGCCGGCCCGACGCCTCCCGGCAGGACGATGCTCCGCCCGTCCGCGCCGATCTCCCAACCGTCAGGCGCCGTACCGCCGTTGTCGGCCCATCCGAGGACGTCGGCGAACAGCGTGCCGGGGGTGAGGTCGATGCCGTCGGGGCTCCGGCCCGTCGCCCAGTACGACAGCCCGATGGCGCACGCTTCGGCGATGGTCCGGTCGGAGAAGTCACCCATCCGCCGGCATACGTCGGCGATATGTGTGGGAGAAAGCAGTACGCGACGAGCGCCCGGTTCCACCATCGAGGACTCAGCATCCCTTCCGCGTCATGAAAAGCTCATCTGAATCAGGGGTGGCTAACTGCCTTCTCGCCAGGCCCGCCACAGTCGCGCGTACCGGCCGCCCAGGGCCACCAGCTCCTCGTGGGTTCCCTGCTCCACCACGCGTCCCGTATCCAGCACGGCGATCCGGTCCGCCGCCATCGCCTGGGTCAGCCGGTGCGCCACGAACAACGTGGTCCGGCCCGAGCACGCGGCCAGCACGGCCCGCTCCAGCTCGGCGGCGCCCTCGCTGCCGGCCTCCGCGGTCGACTCGTCGAGCACCACCACCGGCGACCGGACCAGCACCAGCCGGGCCAGGGCGATCTGGGCGACCTTGGTGACGTCCAGCCGCTCTCCGCCCTCGCCGACCATGGTGTTCAGCCCGTCGGGCAGCGCGTCGACCCACCCGTCGGCGCCGACCGTACGCAACGCGTCCATCAGCTCGGCGTCGGTCGCCTCCGGCGCGGCCAGCCGCAGGTCGTCGGCGAGCGGACCGGAGAACACATGCGTGTCCTGCGTCAGGATGCTCACCATGGCCCGCGCCCCGGCCTCGTCCAGACCGGCGAGGTCGGTCGGCCCGATGCGCACCGACCCGGCCTGCGGGGTTCCGATGCCCGCGATCAGCGCGGCGAGCGTCGTCTTGCCCGCGCCCGTCGCCCCCACCAGCGCGAGCGAGCCGCCCGCCGGGATCGTCAGGCTGACGTCCCGGAGGACCGGCTCCTCGGCGTCGGGATAGCGAAACGTCAGCCCCTTCACCGTCACCGGGTACGGCCCGGCGTCCACCGGTGCGACGGCCGCGTCGCCCACCAGCCGGTCCTCCGCGGCCTCCCCGACCACCCCGACCAGCCGGGTCAGGCTCGCGCCCGACTTCTGTGCCTCGTCGAAGGTGAACATGATGGAGCCCAGCGGGGTGAACAGCCGGTGGAACATCAGCGGGGCCGACGAGACCTCGCCCAGGCTGGCGGCATCGGCCTCCAGCAGGGCGTAGCCCACCACGATGATGAGGACCAGCCCGATGAACTCGGCGCGGTTCTCCCTGCCGACGAACCGGCCGAAGAACCGGAACACCTCGATACCGAAATCGCGCACTCGCCACGACTCGCTGGTGACCTGCTCGCGGAAGGCGCCCTCGAGGCGGTACGCCCGGACCGTGTCGATCCCGTTCAGGCCGCTGATCAACGCCTGTGCGCGGTCGGCCTGGGCCGCCCGCTGCTTCTGGTAGAGCGGGGCGGACCGGGGGAGGTACCAGCGCAGGGCCAGTGCGTACGCGGGCAGCGCGCCGGCGCCCGCCAGGCCGAGCCGCCAGTCCAGTCCGAACATGCCGACCGTCGCGATGAGGACCAGCACTCCCGCCGAGAACACGGTGGGGACGGCGGTGCGGATGCCCTTGGACAGCACCGCCACATCGTCACCGACCCTGGACAGCACGTCTCCCCGGCCGACCTGCTCGATCCGCGTACTCGGCATCCCCAGCACCGCACGGACGGCGCCTTCCCGCAGCCCCGCGAGCAGATCCGCGCCGAGCCGCCCGATGAGATAGGTCGACACCGCGGTGGCCGCGGCGCCGAGCAGCGCGGCGGCCCCCATCAGCACCCCGATCGTGACCAGGGCCGAGCGCGGTTCGCCCTCGACCACACCGTCGACCACCCTGCCGAGCAGCAGCACCGGGAGCACCTGGAGCGCCGCCCCGGCCACCGTGGTGAGCACGGTGGCGGCCGTCAGCCAGGGCACCTCGCGGCAGTGCGTCGTGACCCATCGGGTGGCCACGCGCCCGGTCGCCGTGCGCAGGGCTGCCGGGGTCGGGGTGACACGCGCGTCGGTGGTGCTCACCCCCGGCCGACCGACGTGACAAGTTCGTCGATCGCGTACGGCAGGGACAGCAGGGTGCTCTGGGAGATGGCCGCGCCGACGGCCGGGCCCTCGCTGTCCAGCAGATACGACACCTTGTCCTTCTGCACGGCGTCCAGGTTGCTGAACAGCTGGAATTTCTTCAGCGCCCGCTGATCCGCCTTGTCGTTGATGACGAAGACGCGGTCGACGTCGACCAGGTCGACGCGCTCGGGGAGAGGACGGTGAAGAACTTTCCGTCCGCCACCTTGTCGATCTTGGTCTGGTAGGTGAAGCCGATGCCCGTCACCAGCCGTCCGCGCACATCGGTGGAGGTGAACGGCGCCACCGAGTTCTTGTACCAGGACACCACGACGGCGGTCTGGTTCGCGAACCTCGGATGCGCCTTCTTGGCCGCGTCGAGCTTGTCCTGGATGCCCTGCACCAGCTTGGTGCCCTCGTCCTCCTTGCCCAGAGCCTTGGCGATCTGCACTGCGTTGTCCTGCCAGGGGGCGCTGAACGGCTCCTTCTCGCCCTTGGTGCGGCCGACGGTCGGTGCGATCTGGGAGAGCTTGTCGTAGGCGGCCTTGTCGATCTCGGAGTAGACCGCGACGATCAGGTCCGGCCGCAGGGCGGCGATCTTCTCGTAGTTGGGGCCGGAGTCGCCGTTCTCCATGACGACCTCGGGCCGGGTGTCGCCCCACTTGTCCTTCACCCAGGGCCACTGGGTGTTGATGTCCGGCTTCTTGCCCGTCGGGTTCGGGTACTGGTCGACCATGCCGACCGGTCTGACACCGAGCGCCAGCATGGCCTGGTCGTCCGTGTAACCGACGGAGACGACCCGCCGGGGAGCCTTGGCGATCTTCGTGGTTCCGAACGCGTGCTCCACGGTGACCGGGAACGCGCCGGAGGCGGCAGCCGGGGCGTCGTCACCCGCTTCGTCCGCCGAGTCGGAACCACATCCGGCGAGAAGGCCGACACCGAGGGCCGCCGCGGACAGCGCCGCCGCTAACCGCCGCCATGGCGTCATACGCGTCGTTCGATGGAGAAGCATCCGGAATCCCTTGCTATCGCGTCGCCCGTTGCACCCCTAACTAAGGGCAGCCAAACCTTATCCCGCGGAAGTGAGGCTAGCCTAGCCTTACTTGTGATTTCCTTCCCGGAACCTGGCCGAGCCGGGCATGGGTACGGCCGATCGGCACGATGAGCGGCCGGTCGCCCACCGGGTCGTCAATGACCGTGGCACGCAGTCCGAATGCCTCGTCCAGCAACTCGGCGGTGATCACGTCACGCGGGTGCCCCTGTGCCAGGATCGAACCCGCCCGCATCACGATGAGGTTGTCGCTGTACCGCGTGGCCAGATTGAGGTCGTGCAGCACCATGACCACGGTGCGGCCCGACTCGTGCAGGTCGTCCACCAGGTCGAGCACGTCGATCGCGTGCGCCAGGTCCAGGTAGGTGGTCGGCTCGTCGAGGAGCAGCAGATCGGTGCCCTGGGCCAGGGCCATCGAGATCCAGACCCGCTGGCGCTGCCCGCCGGACAGCGAGTCGACCGGGCGGTCGGCCAGATCCGACACTCCGGTCATGGCCAGCGCGCGCTCCACGACACCGGCGTCGTCCGACGACCACTGCCGCAGCCAGCTCTGGTGCGGATGACGCCCCTTCGCGACCAGGTCGGCCACCGTCAGCCCCTCGGGCGCGACCGGCGCCTGCGGCAGCAGGCCCAGCTTCTTCGCCACGTCCCTGGTCCTGAGCCCCGCGATGTCCTCGCCGTCCAGCACGACGGCCCCTTGGCCGGTTTGAGCAGCCGGGTCAGGGTGCGCAACAGGGTGGACTTGCCACAGCCATTGGGACCGATGATCGTGGTGATCACACCGGGCGGGATCGTCACGTCCAGGTTGTCGATGACGGCCCGGCCGCCGTACCCGACCGTCACGCCTCTGGCCGCGAGCCGCGCATGGCCCTGGGCCGCGGACTCGTCATCGGTGATGCGCTCGGCGCTCACAAGCCCCCCTGTGATCGAGGTTTTGCCTGACGTCGTTGGCATCTATCTGAGGTTCGCCCGCACCAGCAGATAGACGAGGAAGGGGCCGCCGATCGCGGCGGTGACCACGCCGACCGGGAGAGTGACCGGCAGCGCCGTGCGCGCGACCAGGTCCGCGCCGATCAGCAGCAACGCTCCCACCAAGCCGGAGGCCGCCATCGGCGGCGTCGGGCACCTCGCCAGACGCATCGCCGCCTGCGGCGCCACCAGCGCGACGAACGGGACCGGGCCCGCGGCGCTCACCGCCACAGCGGCCAGCAGGACCGCGCACAACAGCAGGACCGCCCGCACCATCGAGTACCGGACGCCCAGGCCGGCGGCGACCTCGTCGCCCAAGTGCATCGGCTTGAACTGGAACGCGACACAGGACACGACGACCAGGAGGACCAGCGTGCACCACAGCGCCACCCGGACGTCGCCCCACGAACGGCCCTCCAGCGAGCCGACCAGCCACGCCTGGGCCCGGGCCACGTCCTTGATGTCGGCCGTGGCCAGCAGCCATGTGGTGATCGCCTCCATCACGGCGCTCACCGAGATGCCGATGAGGATGAGCCGGAAGCCGTCGATACCGCGCCGCCACGCCAGGAAGTACACCAGCAGCCCGGTTCCGAGACCGCCCGCGAGCGCCGCCGCGGACAGGCCCACGGCGCTGACGACCGCCGCGGCGGTCCCGCCCGACACCGTCACCAGGAACACCGCGACCGCGCCGGCGCCCCCGGTGATCCCCAGAATGTCCGGGCTGGCCAGCGGATTGCGGGCGAGGGACTGCGTCAGCGCCCCGGACACCCCAGCGCGACCCCCACGATGAGCCCGGCCAGGGCACGCGGCATCCGCAAGTCCATGATCACGAACTCGTCGACCCGCTCGCCCCCGCCGAGGATGGTGGCGATCACCCTGGACAGGCCGATCGGGAAGTCCCCGACGCCGATGGACAGGCAGAACACCAGGAAGGTGGCCGCGGCCAACAGCAGCGTGACGCTCACCAGCCAGGGCCGCCACACGAACGACACCTGGCCGAGCCGCACGCCTGGTGCCACCGATCGCTTCGCATCCGTCCCGCTCATGTGTTCTTGAACTTTCCGAGCCACACCAGGGCCGCGAAGAACGGAGCGCCCAGGAGAGCTACGACGACTCCCGCGTCCAGCTCACCCGGCCGCACGACCAAGCGCCCCACGATGTCGCAGACCAGGAGGACGACGGCCCCGAGCAGACCCGCGTACGGCACCAGCCAGCGGTAGTCCGGCCCGGTCAGATACCGGGCCACATGGGCCACCATGAGCCCGAGAAACGCGATGGGGCCGCACGCCGCCGTCGCCGCGCCCGCCAGCAGGGTGATGGCGACGATGCCGACCGTCCGGCTCAGCGCGATGTTCACGCCCAGCCCCGCGCCACGTCGTCACCCAGGCTGAGCAGGTTGAGGGCGGGCGGTGTGGTCAGCGCCAGTACCAACCCGACGGCGATGAACAGGGTCACCGGCCGGATGACGTCGAATCCGACACCGGCCACGGAGCCCGCGTTCCAGAACCGCAGCGCGTTCAGCGACGCCTGGTCCGACAGCGCGACCGCCGTGGTCATCGCCGCCAGGAACACCGTGACCCCCTGTCCGGCCAGCGCGAGCGTCAACGGGTTGCCGGCCCCCCGGCCGATGCTCGACAGCCCGAACACCACCACACCCGCGACCGCCGCCCCCAGGAAGGCGAACCAGACGTACTGGAACGGGTCGGTGAACCCGAACAGGGCGATCACCGACACCACGGCGAACGAGGCGCCGGCGTTCACCCCCAGCAGGCCCGTGTCGGCGATCGGATTCCGCGTGTACCCCTGGATCAACGCCCCGCCCACTCCCAGGGCGATGCCCGCCACGATCGCGAGCACCGTCCGGGGCACCCGCACGGTCCGCACGATGAGCCTGATCTCGGTGAGCCGCTGGTCGGAGTCCGGCGCCGCGAACAACCCGTGCCACACCTCGCCGGGACTCAACGCGCGCGCACCGACGGCCAGCGACACCGCCCCCGCGATCACGAGGAGCGCCACGAGCGTGCCCATACCCACAACCCGCCGCCGTCGGGCCTTCGTTGTGCCCCTGGCCAAGGGGCGCTCAATCGCAGTCGTGCCCATGTCTCAGTACGTCATCCCTACCGGGCGGTGCAGCCGACGCCGTCGGCAGCCGACCGGGCCTCCTCGGACGCGGATGGGACGCCCCTGTCGATGAGCGAGTCCAGGATCTCGCCGACCCTGATCGCGGTGTTGGACAGCAGGGACGAGGTGATGCCGTGCGTGTGCTCCGTGCCGCCTTGCAGATAGATGCCGCAGCGCAGCCCGGGGTCCGTCGCGACGCGGTAGTCACGCTCGACACGGATGCGGCCCTCGTCGTCCCTGAGGCAGCGGTCGGCGACTTCGCCGAGGAGGCCCAGGGGTCGGCGGGACTGTAGCCGGTGGCGAACACCACGACGTCCGCGTCCAGAAGCGTCTCCTCCCCGGTGACGAGGGATTTCACTGTCGCACGGACCTGCGTCGGCGTCTCCTTGACGTCGGCGAGCCGGGACACGTTGAGGAAGCGCAGCCGCTCGACGCCGAGGACCTTCTCCTGGTACATCTGCCGGTAGAGGTCGTCGATCAGGTCGATGTCCACCACGGAGTAGTTGGTGTTGCCGTGGTAGTCCATCAGCCGGCGCTTCACGTTCTCGGGCGCGGCGAAGTACTCGTCGACCGCCCCGGGGTCGAAGATCCGGTTGGCGAAACCACTGTCGTCGGCGGGGCTGTAGCCGTAGCGGGAGAAGACCGCGCAGACTTCCGCCCCGGGGAAGCGGCGGTGCAAGTAGGCGACGTTCTCGGCGGCGCTCTGCCCGGCGCCCACGACGATGAACCGGGAGGGCGAGGTGCCCTCCAGCTCGTCGGCCTTCGCCAGCAGTTCAGAGGTGTGCCAGACGCGGTGGCCGCGTTCCACGCCCTCGGGCATGAGGGGACGCAGTCCGGTACCGATGACGAGGTTGCGCGCCCGGTGGACGGCGAGCCCCTCCCCCGACCGGACCGTCACGTCCACGTACTCCACGGCTCCGTCGCGGACGACAGGCACGATGCCGACGACCTCGTGGCCGTAGGAGACCATGTCCTCGACCTTGGCCGCGGCCCACTCGAAGTAGTCGTGGAACTCCACCCGCAGCGGGAAGAGGTTCTTGTGGTTGATGAAGTCGATCAAGCGCCCCTTGCTCTTCAGATAGCAGAGGAAGCTGAACTCACTGGCGGGGTTCCGCAGCGTCACCAGGTCCTTGAGGAAGGACACCTGCATGGTGGCGTCGTCGATCAGCATGCCTCGGTGCCAGCCGAAGCGTGGCTGCTGCTCGAAGAATTGAGCGGTGATCGCCTCTCGCCCACCGACGCGTGCGTTGTGCTCGCTGAGTGCGATCGCCATGGCCACATTGGACGGCCCGAAGCCGATGCCAATGAGGTCGTGGACCAGTAATGCGTCACCAGGAAGAACCTGTGACATGTCACTCCCATCGTGCGGGGCAATCGCCTGTCAGGCATGGGGAAGTCGCGGTGGCCACGCCGACGGAGCGGCATGCCAGCAACTTAGGTGAGCCTAAGCTAAACCCGCGAGCCTGTCGATAGCGTCGCTCAAGCGGCCACACGCGCCAACCCAGAGATCAGATGGGCCCGTTGCGAACTAAGGTAAGCCTTGCTTTACTTGCTGCTCGGTCATCCCCTGCCTCGAGGAGGAACCCCATGCGGGTCGTCATGTTCGGCTACCAGACCTGGGGGCACCGCACCCTGCAAGCCCTCCTGGACTCCGAACACGACGTGGTACTGGTCGTGACGCACCCCAAGAGCGAGCACGCGTACGAGAAGATCTGGAGTGACTCCGTCGCCGAGCTCGCCGAGGAGCACGGCGTCCCGGTGCTGCTCCGCAACCGCCCCGACGACGACGAGCTGTTCGAGCGCCTCAAGGAGGTCGACCCGGACATCATCGTGGCGAACAACTGGCGGACGTGGATCCCTCCGCGCATCTTCGGCCTGCCGCGCCACGGCACGTTGAACATCCACGACGCGTTGCTGCCGAAGTACGCCGGCTTCTCCCCGCTGATCTGGGCCCTGATCAACGGCGAGCCCGAAGTGGGCGTCACCGCGCACATGATGAACGAGGAACTCGACGCCGGCGACATCGTCCGGCAGGAGGCGGTTCCGGTCGGACCGACGGACACCGCCACCGACCTCTTCCACAAGACCGTCGACCTCATCGCCCCGGTCACCATCGGCGCGCTCGGCCTCATCGCCGCCGGGCAGACGGAGTTCACCAAGCAGGACCGGTCCCAGGCGACCTTCTTCCACAAGCGGTCCATCGAGGACAGCCGCATCGACTGGACCTGGCCGGCGGAGGACCTCGAACGCCTGGTCCGCGCCCAGTCCGAGCCGTATCCCAGCGCCTACACCTTCCACAAGGGCAAGCGTCTCGACGTCCTGGCCGCGGTCGTGTCCCAGGGCCGGTACGGCGGCACTCCCGGCCGCATCTTCTACCGCGAGGGCGACGGCGTGGCCATCGTCGCCGGAGCCGACGCCCGCACCGGCCGCAATCACGGTCTGGCCATCACGCGCGTACGGACCGAGGACGGCCGCGAGATGGGCGCCACGGAGTACTTCACCTCCATGGGCGGCTATCTGACCAGCCGCCCCTGACGTATCGGCCCACACTGGCGAGCGTCCACCGCCAGCCGCCGTCACCGGCCGACAGAAGAGGTCCGGGCCGCCGCCCGGGACCGCGATCATGTGCGTATCCGCGAAGTCGACCGCGCATGTTCGTCACGGTGCTGCGGATGGACCACAGCCAGGCGTGCGACGCCATCACCGGCGAGGACACCGCCGCCTTCGACGCGTTGCGCAACGCCGACCGCAACGAGGCAGCCCGCCTGTGGCGGGTCAAGATCGAACGCTGTGTCCGTTTCAGATCGCCCGGCTTCCCGAGGACGATGTCGCCCCGCGCCTGTGGACCACGCCGGCGGGCAGGCCCCGGCTGCACCGGGAGGATGCGCGGGGCGCCGTGCACTGAGTGCGGAGGGACGCTGCGGACGCTCGGCCCCCGTCTCAGATGGCGGCGCGAATGGCCCGTTCGAAGCCCTCGACGTGGCTGTGGGCGAGCTGTGCCGCCTTGTCGGGGTCACCGGCGACGACCGCCTCGATCAACGGCCCGTGCTCTCCGACGTGGCCGGCCATGTCGGAGAGACGGTCGATGAACAGGCACCAGATGCGGGTCGCCAGGTTGTCGTGGCGGACGAGCGTGTCCTCCAGGTACGGGTTGTGCGTGGCCGCGTAGATGGCGCGGTGGACCCGGAGGTCCAGGCGCATCAGCTCGGCGGCGTCGCGCCGAGGTGAATCCGCGCCCTCCAGCTCCCGCAGGACGGCCGTCAGTGTCGCACGGTCCGCGGCCGTGGCGCGCCGCGTGGCCAGCGCGGCGGCCAGGGGCTCCAACTCCTGGCGCACCTCGGAGATATGCGCCAGGTCGGTGATGTTGACGTCGGTGGCGAAGGTGCCGCGCCGGGGGTAGGTCGTGATCAGGCGCTCGTACTGGAGCCGCTTGAGCGCCTCGCGCACCGGTGTGCGCCCGACGCCGAGGGACTGCGCCAGCTGGTCCTCGTTGATCGGCGCGCCCGGGCGGATCTCGAGCATGACGAGCCGGTCGCGGATGGCGCGGTAGGCGCGCTCGGCGAGGGAGAGCTCCTCGCCCGCGGGTTCGGTCGCCATCTGCTGCATGAATGCCCCCTTGACCTGTCTCGCGAGCTCTCATACCTTACCGCAGAGGCTGATATATCAGTTGCCCATTAGTTGGCTCCCAGGATGGTGCACAGATGGCAATGAACCCGTCGACCAGCACATTCGCCTCCCCCTCGCCCTCCCGCTCAGCGAACTCGACCCGGACGTCGCCGCCGCGGTGGAGGCCGAGCTGCACCGCCAGCAGTCCACGCTCGAGATGATCGCCTCGGAGAACTTCGCTCCGGCGGCGGTCATGGAGGCCCAGGGCTCGGTCCTGACCAACAAGTACGCCGAGGGCTACCCCGGCCGCCGCTACTACGGCGGCTGTGAGCACGTCGACGTGGTCGAGCAGATCGCCATCGACCGGGTGAAGGAGCTCTTCGGCGCCGAGGCGGCCAACGTCCAGCCGCACTCGGGCGCCCAGGCCAACGCGGCCGCGATGTTCGCCCTCCTCTCTCCCGGCGACACGATCCTCGGCCTGGACCTCGCGCACGGCGGCCATCTGACCCACGGCATGCGGATCAACTTCTCCGGCAAGCTGTACAACGTCGTGCCGTACCACGTGCGCGAGTCCGATCTGCGCATCGACATGGACGAGGTCGAGCGGCTCGCGCTCGCACACCGGCCCAAGATGATCGTCGCGGGCTGGTCGGCCTACCCCCGCCGGCTGGACTTCGCCGCGTTCCGGCGGATCGCGGACGAGGTCGGTGCGTATCTGATGGTGGACATGGCGCACTTCGCCGGGCTGGTGGCCGCGGGCCTCCACCCCAACCCGGTGCCGTACGCCGACGTGGTGACGACCACCACGCACAAGACCCTCGGCGGCCCGCGCGGCGGGGTGATCCTCAGCCGTGCCGACCTGGCCAAGAGGATCAACTCGGCGGTCTTCCCGGGTCAGCAGGGCGGCCCGCTGGAGCATGTCGTCGCGGCGAAGGCGGTGGCCTTCAAGGTGGCGGCGGGCGAGGAGTTCAGGGAGCGCCAGCGGCGCACCCTGGACGGCGCCCGCATCCTCGCCGGGCGGCTGCTGGCCGACGATGTGGCCGAGGCCGGGATCACGGTGCTCACCGGCGGCACCGAAGTGCATCTGGTCCTCGTCGACCTGCGGAATTCCGCGCAGAGCGGGCAGCAGGCCGAGGACCGGCTGCACCGCGTCGGCATCACCGTCAACCGCAACGCGGTGCCGTTCGACCCCCGCCCGCCGATGGTCTCCTCGGGGCTGCGGATCGGCACTCCGGCCCTGGCCACCCGCGGCTTCGGCGAGACGGAGTTCCGGGAGGTCGCCGACATCATCGCCCAGGCCCTCAAGGACGAGCGGCTCGACGACGGGCGCGCGGGCCTGCTGCGCGACCGGGTCGACAAGCTCGCCTCCTGCTTCCCCCTCTACCCCCGCCTGAAGGGAGACGCGGCATGACCGCCCAGCCGCTGCCGGAGCACCCGGACTTCCTCTGGCGCAACCCCGAGCCGCGCTCCTCGTACGACGTCGTCATCGTCGGCGCGGGCGGCCACGGCCTGGCCACCGCCTACTACCTCGCCCGGAACCACGGCGTCACAGGCGTCGCCGTCCTGGAGAAGGGCTGGCTGGCCGGCGGCAACATGGCGCGCAACACCACGATCATTCGCTCGAACTACCTGTGCGACGAGAGCGCGGCGATCTACGAGCACGCGCTCAAGCTGTGGGAGGGCCTGCCGGAGGAGCTGGACTACGACTTCCTGTTCAGCCAGCGCGGCGTCCTCAACCTCGCGCACACCTTGCAGGACGTCCGCGAGGGCGTGCGCCGGGTGGGCGCCAACCGTCTGGGCGGCGTGGACGCCCAGTGGCTGGCGCCGGACGAGGTCGCCGAGGTGTGCCCCATCCTCAACGTCTCGCCCCGCACCCGGTATCCGGTGCTCGGCGCCACCTTCCAGCCGCGGGCCGGTATCGCCAAGCACGACCACGTCGCGTGGGCGCTGGCGCGCCGGGCCGACGCCATGGGTGTGGACCTGATCCAGGGGTGCGAGGTCACCGGCTTCCTCAAGGACGGCGACCGGGTGGTGGGCGTCGAGACCAGCCGTGGCCGCATCCGCGCCGGCCGGGTCGGCCTCGCGGCCGCCGGGCACAGCAGTGTGCTGGCCGAGCTGGCCGGTTTCCGGCTGCCGGTGCAGTCCCATCCGCTCCAGGCGCTGGTCTCCGAACTGCATGAGCCGGTGCACCCGACCGTGGTGATGTCCAACCATGTGCACGTCTACGTCTCCCAGGCGCACAAGGGCGAGCTGGTGCTGGGCGCGGGCGTCGACTCGTACAACGGCTACGGGCAGCGCGGCTCCTTCCACGTCATCGAGCAGCAGATGGCCGCCGCCGTCGAGCTGTTCCCCGTCTTCGCCCGCGCGCATGTGCTGCGGACCTGGGCCGGCATCGTCGACGTCACCCCGGACGCCTCCCCCGTCATCGGCACCACGCCCGTCGAGAACCTCTACGTCAACTGCGGCTGGGGCACCGGCGGGTTCAAGGCCACCCCGGCCGCCGGCTGGACCTTCGCGCACACCATCGCCACGGGCGAGCCGCACCCGCTGAACGCCCCCTTCGCCCTCGAACGCTTCGCGACGGGCGCGTTGATCGACGAACACGGCGCCGCGGCCGTGGCCCACTGAGAACCGGCCGAGCGCCCGCGGAGCCCGCCGAGAGCCTGAGCCGAGAGCCCGCTGAGAGCCCGCTGAGAGAAGGACACCGTGCTGCTGATCACCTGCCCATGGTGCGGTCCTCGCGACGAGGCCGAGTACCACTACGGGGGACAGGCCCATGTCCCCTACCCCGAGCGCCCCGCCGACCTCGACGACGAGCAGTGGGCCGCGTACGTCTTCTACCGGGACAACCCCAAGGGCCCCTTCGCCGAGCGGTGGATGCACAGCACCGGCTGCCGCCGCTGGTTCAACGTCCTGCGCGACACCGTCAGCTACGAGGTGCTGGCCTCCTACCGGCTCGACGCGCCCCGCCCCGAACTGCCCCAGGCCGGAGGAAACCGATGACCGACCAGCCCCGCCGGCACTGTCGGCTCCGGCAGGGGGCCGTATCGAGCGCGGCACCGTGCTGCGGTTCACCGTCGACGGGCGGGAGCTGACCGGGCACCCCGGAGACACCGTTGCCTCGGCGATGCTGGCGAACGGGGTCGTCCAGGTCGCTCCGTCGATCTACCGCGGCCGCCCGCGCGGCATCGTCGCCGCGGGTGTCGAGGAGCCCAACGCCCTGGTGCGGATCGAGGGTTCGTGCTCGGAGGGCATGCTTCCGGCGACGGCCGTGGAGCTGTACGACGGCCTGTCCGCCACCACGCTGTCCGGGAGGGGCGGCTCGACCCGACCCCTGACCCCGCCGTCTACGACAAGAAGTACGTCCACACCGACGTCCTGGTCGTCGGCGCCGGACCGGCCGGGCTCGCGGCCGCCGCCGCTGCCGCGGGCTCCGGGGCCCGCGTGATGCTCCTCGACGACCAGCCGGAGCCCGGCGGTTCGCTGCTCTCCGGGCGCGCCGAGCGGGTCGGCGCGCAGACCGCCCTCGGGTGGGTCGCCGAGGTCCGCGCGGCGCTCGACGCCGCCCCGGAGGCCGTCGTCCTGCACCGCACCACGGCGTTCGGCGCCTACGACGACAACTACGTGCTGGCCGTGCAGCGGCGCACCGATCACCTCGGAGCCGACGCGCCCGACCCCTCCGAGGGCGTCTCGCGCCAGCGGCTGTGGCACATCCGGGCCCGCCAGGTGGTCCTGGCGACCGGCGCCCACGAGCGTCCGCTGGTCTTCGCCGGGAACGACCGGCCCGGAGTGATGCTCGCCGGGGCCGTGCGCTCCTACCTCAACCGGTACGCCGTGGCTCCGGGTTCGCGGGCGGTGGTGAGCACGACCAACGACAGCGCCTATGACACGGTCGCCGATCTCCACGCCGCCGGGATCGACATCGCCGCCGTCGTGGACGCGCGCCCCGAGTTGTCCCGCCGGGCCGCCGAGGTCGCCATGGCGACCGGGGTGCGGGTGCTGACGGGCAGTGCGGTGGTCGGCACCGCGGGCGGCGGCCGGCTCACCGGCGTCACCGTCCAGGCCCTCGACGAGGAGGGTCAACTCACCGGCTCTCCGGAGTCGTTCGACTGCGATCTGCTCGCCGTCTCGGGCGGGTGGAGCCCGGTGGTGCATCTGCACAGCCAGCGCCAGGGCAAGCTGCGCTGGGACGAGGACCTGGTCGCCTTCGTCCCCGACGGCACCGTACGGGACCAGCGGGTCGTCGGTGCGGCCCGTGGGACGTACGACCTCGACGGCTGTCTGGCCGAGGGGGCGCGGGCCGGTGCCCGGGCCGCGACGGACGCCGGGTTCCCGGTCCCCCGCCGTCGCCGGACGAGGCGCGGGCCGCAGGCGGCCCGACGCGCGCGCTGTGGCTGGTGCCCGCTCCCGAGGGCGGGCCCGGCGAGTGGGACACCCACTTCGTCGACCTGCAGCGCGATGTCACCGTCGCCGGCGTCCGGCGGTCCACCGGCTCGGGCATGCGCGGTGTCGAGCACGTCAAGCGCTACACCTCGCTCGGCACGGCGAACGACCAGGGCAAGACCTCCGGCGTCAACGCGATCGGTGTGATCGCCGAGGTCCTCGGCACGGGCTCGTCACCCGGAGAGATCGGCACCACGGCCTACCGGGCGCCGTACACGCCGGTGGCCTTCGCCGCCCTGGCCGGGCGGGAGCGCGGTGAGCTGTCCGACCCGGAGCGCATGACCTCCCTCCACAGCTGGCATGTCGCTCACGGGGCGGAGTCCGAGGACGTCGGGCAGTGGAAGCGCCCCTGGTACTACCCCCGGCCCGGTGAGGACATGGACACGGCCGTGGCCCGCGAGTGCCGGGCGGCCCGGGAGGGGTGGCCTTCATGGACGCCTCCACCCTCGGCAAGATCGAGGTCTGGGGCAGGGACGCCGGGGAGTTCCTGGGCCGCGTCTACACGAACGGCTTCAAGAAGCTGCGGCCCGGCATGGCCCGCTACGGCGTGATGTGCAAGCCCGACGGCATGATCTTCGACGACGGCGTGACGCTGCGCCTCGAGGAGAACCGCTACTTCATGACCACCACGACCGGCGGCGCCGCCGCAGTCCTGGACTGGCTGGAGGAGTGGCTGCAGACCGAGTGGCCGGAGCTCGACGTCCACTGCACCTCGGTGACCGAGCAGTGGGCCACGATCGCCGTGGTCGGCCCGCGGTCGCGCGAGGTCGTCGCCCATCTCGCCCCCGACGTCGACGTCTCGAACGAGGCGTTCCCCTTCATGGCCTTCCGCGAGACCACCCTGGCCTCCGGAATCCCGGCCCGCATCTGCCGGATCTCCTTCTCCGGCGAACTGGCCTACGAGATCAACGTCTCCGCGTGGTACGGCCCGGCGGTCTGGGAGGAGGTGTACGCGGTGGGCGGACCGTACGACATCACCCGTACGGCACCGAGACCATGCACGTCCTGCGGGCCGAGAAGGGCTACATCATCGTCGGCCAGGACACCGACGGCACCGTCACCCCTACGGACGCGGGCATGTCCTGGGTGGTCTCCACGCAGAAGGACTTCATCGGCAAGCGCTCGCACTCCCGCCCCGACACCGCCCGCACCGACCGCAAGCAGCTGGTCGGCCTGCTGCCGAGCGATCGCGTCACCCGGCTGCCCGAGGGCACGCAGCTCATCGCGCCGAACGTGCCCGTCACCCCCGAGGCCGGGCCGGTGCCGATGCTCGGCCATGTCACCTCCAGCTACCACAGCCAGGCCCTGGGCCGGCCGTTCGCCCTCGCCCTGGTCGCCGCGGGCCGGGACCGTGTCGGGGACACGCTCCTCGCCCCGGTCGGCGACGACCTCGTCCCCGTCCAGGTCACCGAACCCGTGCTCTACGACCCCGAAGGGACCAAGCGAGATGGCTGAGCCGATCGACGCGGGCCCGGTGGCCCTGCGCACCAGCCCCCTGGCACATCTGGCGGACCGGATGCGCGCGGCCGCCGTCACCGGCGCCCGCGGCGTCACGCTGGCCGAGCGGCCGTTCGTCACCATGGTGAACCTGCGCCTCGACCCCGCTTCGGAAGCCGCCGACCGCGTGGAGAAGACCCTGGGGCGCCACTCCCGCGAGAGTGCGGCCACACCACCGCGTCCGGCCCCCGGACGGTCGTCTGGCTCGGCCCCGACGAGTGGCTCGTGCTGTCCGAAGCGCCCGTCGACACCGCCGAGTTGCGGCAGGCACTCGCGGGAGACCCGGGCTCGGTCGTGGACGTCTCGGCGAATCGCACCACGCTGGAGCTGAGCGGTCCGGCCGCCCGGCAGGTGCTGGAAAAGGGCTGCCGGCTGGACCTGCACCACCGGGCCTTCGGCCCCGGCCGGGCGGTGTCGACCACGGTGGGCCCCGTCCCGGTGCTGCTCTGGCAGCTCGACGAGGCGCCGACGTACCGGCTCCTCCCGCGGTCCTCGTTCGCCGACTATCTGGCGCGCTGGCTCATCGACGCGATGAGCGAGTTCCGCGGGCCGGAGGTGCCCTGACAAGGCTCAGCGCGGATGCCGCCCGGCCCCGCCCGAAAGAGGCGGGGCATCAGGTACCGGCTGGGCTCTCTCCCCGCATGATCGAGAACGCGCGCCGTCTTCATCCGCATGCCGCTTCAGCGTCGCCTCCGCCACCGACCTCGACCTTGGCGAAGCGTCCCTGGGCGGCGTACTCGGGTGGTGGTCACTGTTCCACCTCCCCCGTGACGTCCCTCCCCGGGTTCTCGCCCTGTTCGCGCGCGCGTTGAAGCCAGGCGGACGCTTCATCACCGCGACGCACGTCGGCGACGAAGACGCGGTACGCACCGAGGCACGGCCAAGCGCCCGGCCGCCGCCCGCTGGCCCCGCTGTCCATCGACGGGCCAGTGGGCCGCCGTTCGACGACGGTGCGGCGACCGGCAGAGCGGCGCGAATCAGCGATCGCGGGCCATCCGGTCATCACGATCGGTGTCGCTCGGGCCCAGCCGCACACAGCATTCCCCGGGCTCGGGAGCCAGCACGGCCCGGACCCCGTTGACCTCAAGGCCATTGAGGTAACCGGCGAGGAAGGCATGGTTCATGCCGCACACCAGGTCGGGGGCCTTCGCCGTCAGCGGGTGGAACGGGCAGTTGCGCAGCCGGAGCTCGGTGGGGCTTCCCGGACGGGTTCGTAGCCGTACTCATCCAGCAGCCGCTCACAGACGGTCAGCCCGCGCTCGGGGCCCAGGCGGCCCGGGCGGGTCTCGTCCCGCGCGGTCTCGCCCATCCGCCGACCGCGCTGCTCGGCGGTCCGCACCGCCGCCTGCGCGGCGTTTTCGTCGGCCCCCTCGGTGAGGACGGCGTCCAGGAGGAGGTCCGCCAAGAGTTCATGGCGCCGCTCGGGGATGCTGACCGTGATCTGAGCGTCGGTGGGTTCGTACACCTTCGGCCGTCTGCCGACCTTCCGCATCCCGCCGGGCGTCTCGTAGCGGGCGTGCAGCAGGCCGGCATCGACGAGCTTGTCGAGGTGGAAGGCGGCCAGCTTGCGGGAGATGCCGACGCTCGCGGCGGCCTCGTCACGGGTGACGGCACGGCCGGCACGCCGGATGAAGACGAACATGCGCCGCCGCGAGTCCTCGCTCAGGACGCTGACGGAGTCGATGGCGGTATTGACCGCGTCGACGGGCGGAGTCGAGTCAGAAGCCACCAGAGCACGATAACTCCCACTCACATAGGCACCAGCGCTCTTTGGGCTCCCTGCACTGCGCGGCTTGACGCGCCACCTCAATAAGACCAAGATTCATTGGCGAAACTCGTTTGGGAGCCAGGGGTGTCCGGCTGCCTTCGACATGCTCATCTCGGGAGTTCCCCATGGACAACGTCCTCGTCCTGTTCACGGTTCTGGACATCGGTGGCAGCTGACATGACCGAACTCGTGCCCCACGCCACCGCCCGAATACGCCCGCACGACCAGGAGGAGCCGGCACCCGCGGGCCCCGCCCTGCGGGTGGTCCACGAGTCCGGTGACATCGACCTGGCCGCCGCGGAAGCCGCGGCCGGCCAGTTCCTCAACGCCCTGGGCATCTCCACCTCATCGGAGAGTCTGCGCGGCACACCGGGCCGGATGGCCCGCGCCTATGCGGAACTGTTCAGCCCGCGCCCCTTCGACCTGACCACCTTCCCCAACGACGAGGGCTACGACGAACTCGTCCTGGCCCGCCGCATCCCCGTCCGGTCGGTGTGCGAACACCATCTGCTGCCGTTCGTCGGCACCGCGCACGTCGGCTATCTGCCCGGCGGCCGCATCCTGGGCCTGTCGAAGCTGGCCCGTGTCGTCGAGCACTTCGCCTGCCGACCGCAGGTCCAGGAACGCCTGACCAAGCAGGTCGCCGACTGGCTTCAGACCCATCTGGAGCCCAAGGGCGTCGGCGTGGTGATCGAGGCCGAGCACTCCTGTATGACCCTGCGCGGCGTCCAGGCCACCGGATCGAGCACCATGACCTCCACCCTGCTCGGGCTGCTGCGTTCCGACGCCCGCTCGCGCAGCGAATTCCTCGCCCTGACCGGCGCGGCCTCGTGACCGACAGCATGGTCGATACCCGGTTGAACGCGTTGCTGGTGATTGCCACCCAGATCAGCTCCCGCTGGGCAGAGGAAGCGCAGACGTCGACCAGCCGGGGTCCGGTGGGCGCCTGACCGGCACCTGGCCGCGCGGCGATCCCGGACCCCTGCATCACCGGCCGGAGGCTGGGCACACGAGGCGAGCCCGAGGGGGACTTTCCCGAAGGAGCACCGCCATGATCAAGAAGCTGCACGATATGGGCCTGCGCAGCGAGCACGTCTACACCGCCGCCGTAGTCTCCATCGGCCTTTCCGTCGGTACCTGGGCCGCTTCGCTCCGCGTCGAGCCCGGCACCGGACTGGACCGCGCCGACCGGTGGGGCATCTTCGTCGGCGAATGGGCTCCCACGCTCTTCGGCCTCGGCCTGGCCCTCTCCCACTACGAGCAGGACGAAGGCTCGCTCATGGGCAAGGCACACGCCGACGGAGAACGGCAACGCCAGACGGCAGGCGCCGGCTGACACCGCGCACCGGCCCCGGGCCCACGCGTTCAACGTCGTGGGCGGTTCGTGGCCGCTTCTGCACCCGCGCAGCTTGGAATGGGTGTTCGGGCCGAAGCAAAGCCCCGTACCGCCAGTGAGGGCCCCGCGCTCCGCGGCGCGGACGGGGCTCCCGGCACCTGCCTGGTCGCCGCCGGCGTGGCAGGGTGGAAGGTGTGTGCGGCCGATACGCCTCCACCCGTAGCCCGCAGGACCTGGTCAGCGCCTTCCGGGTCGGCCGGTGGGATCCGCGTGAGGAACTGGCGCCGAGCTGGAATGTGGCGCCGACGGACCAGGTGTGGTCGGTGCTGGAGCGCACCGACACCGGGACCGGTGAGGTGGTGCGGCAGTTGCGGCCGCTGCGCTGGGGCCTGGTGCCGTCCTGGGCGAAGGACACCTCCGTGGGCGCCCGGATGATCAACGCGCGTGCGGAGACCGCGGCGGAGAAACCGGCCTTCCGGAAGGCGTTCGCCCGACGCCGCTGCCTGCTGCCGGCCGACGGGTTCTACGAGTGGCAGAGCGTCCCTGCCGAAGGCGGCAAGGGCAGGACCCGCAAGCAGCCGTACTTCATCCGCCCGCGGGACGGAGAGGTCGTGGCGATGGCCGGGCTGTACGAGTTCTGGCGCGACCCGAGCGTCGGCGACGACGACGCCCCAGGGGCGTGGCTGGCAACCTGCACCATCATCACCACGGACGCCGCCGATGCCGCCGACCGGATCCATCCGCGCATGCCCCTGGCCATCGCCCCGCACCACTGGGACATCTGGCTGGACCCCGCCCACCAGGAGCCGGGAGAACTGCGCTCCCTGTTGACCACCCCAGCCGGCGGCCACCTGGACGCCCGCCCCGTCTCCCCCGCGGTGAACAACGTCCGCAACAACGGCCCCGAACTGCTGGAGGAAGTCCCTACCGACGCCAGATAGCGGCGCCTGGGTGACCGCTCAGCAGGACATCCGCCGAAACCACTGGGACTGCCCGCCCGACCGGCGGCCGTTTCAGCGCGGCCCCCAGTGAACCCGCCGCGTGGTAGGCGTCTCCTGGGTCGCACACCCCATGGCCCCGACGCGCGAGTGCACCTGAGTACCGCGGGTCGATCTCGCGCCAGCGTTCAGTGGCCGCCCCGACGCCACGCGGTCGGCGGCGGGCCGATGTCCGTGCGGCGCGTCGGGCGCAGGCGGGCGTGGAGCTGCCCGGGGCCGGGGCCGCGCCTGGCGGTCAGTACGTCCGCCACCAGGCCGGTCGCGAACGCGTACACGGCTTTGTGGACGAGGTCCACAGCCAGCTCCCGCCGGGGCCATGTCCATGACGGGGCTCCGACGCCGGTGGGTTCTCCAGCGTCTGGTCGTTGGTCAGGCGCACACTCAGCAGCATCACAGAGGCCCATGGCCCGCGTAGCCCCGCAGTGGCCATCACTCCTCGTAGGGAACCCACGAGCACGGCCTGCCCCATGTGCATGGCCAGGTTCAGCCCCACCGGCTGCTTCCCGGGCTTCTCGGGCTTTTCGGGGATGGCGAGCAAACGCCGCAACGTACGCGCGGGCACAAAAGAGTCGGGGAGTCCGGTCAGGCATTGCTCAGCCTTCTCGCCGAGCGTCATCACCAGACCACCGACGGCTCCGGCAACAGCTCCTTGCGCGGCGGAGCGCGTCCACACAGTCCCTGTACGCCCCGACTCGATCAGGCGAAACACGATGCTTGCTCCCTCCGAGGTCACCGTGGAGCTGGGCTGACGGATGACAGCCTCGGCCACGTCGCAAGTCAGGGCCGTCTGCGCATGGGGCAGGAGTTCGTGGCGTAGCTAGCAGGTAGCGGTCCTGTTCGGAGAGGTTCGCGATGAGCACCCGCAGCGACTCCCGGTTGACGCCACGTCCAAGGCGACGTCACGGCCTGCCCGCCGCAAGCCGGCGACGCAACGGATCCCGCCCCCTTGAGGGCGATCGGCTTCACGGTCGGTTCCGCGGTCGCAACCAGACTCACATGGCTCCGGAAAGCCCGCAATTCAACTGAATGTTGACTTGGCATGCGTGCTCGAGTTGGCAATCAGGGCGACTTTCGACGTGCGACGCTGCTGACCGCGGAGCGGGCCGGCGGCCCTTCCGCGGCGACACCCGAGTCGGAACTCCAGCAGCTTGAGCAGCTGCCCCTCATCGTCTGGGGACTGCCGACCTGACGGAAAACAAGGGACTCATCCAGCAAGAACGTCGCCTGCGGGGCTGAGCCTGATCAAAGAACCGCTTCTGCCGTTCCTGCCGCAGATGTACTCGCGGACCTACCTGGTCGCCGTCAACGGCACGCAGCCCATTGCCGATGATCTGCCGCGCACCACACCACTACGGATACCGGACCAGGACGGCCGGTCAGCCGCGGGGGCCGCTCCCGTCGTGGTAGCCGAATTCCAGGTAGCGGGTGCGGGTACTCCAGGAGCCGAGGTCGGGCGTGTTGGCCAGGACGTCGTGCCACGGCTGGGCGCCGGGAGCGGCCGCCTCGCCGGATGCCGCCGCCTTGCCGGGAGCCGCCTCACCGGGAAGGTCCCCCTCGTCGTGCCCGAGCAGCGGATCGCCGGGGCGCCCGGCCCAGAGCCGCACTCCCGACCGCGCCTCGGACTCGCGGACCGGCTCCCACAAGCCCACCGAGAACATGCCGGCGAGCTGGTGCATGGCGATGAAGCTGGCCGCGCCGCCCTCGGGGTCCGTGCGGTCCGGGCGCTCGGTGAGGGCGTGCCGCAGGATGTACATGTTCGGTAGCCGCACTTCGGGCTGGAAGCGGTACACGAGCCGCTCCAGCCTGATCGAGCCGATGCGCGGCAGCTGTACCCGGGTGAGCGGGACGACCTCGCGCTCGCCGCCGGTCCAGGTCAGCCTCTGGTTGCGGCCCATGTAGCCGGGCTCGCTGAAGACGGTGACGTGGAGGTGTTCCCTGCGATCAGGCCGGCGGTTGTGCAGCAGGCCCGCGCCGGCGACGACGCCTACGGAAGCCAGGCCCGTCAGGAGGATTCTGGTCTTGCGCTTCATGGGGACGCGGGCACCTCGCTTCTGACGGGACGGGCGCCTCCATCATGCGCCACCAACGGCCCGTTGACCTACCGGCGGGCAAGGCCAAAATCCAGCGGCTCGCCGACGCGGTGGCGGGAGTCTTCGTGCCGGTGATCGTGGCGATCGCCGGCACGGTGCTGAGTCTCTGGCTGGGCGCCGGTGCCTCGGGAGAGGCGGCCGTCACCACGGCGGTGGCCGTCCTCGTCGTCGCGTGCCCCTGCGCGCTGGGGCTGGCCACGCCGACCGCGTTCCTGGTGGCCAGTGGACGAGGGGCGCAGTTCGGCGTCCTCGTCTGCGGCCCGGAGGCGCTGGAGCGGCTGCGCCGCGTGGACACCGTGGTCTTCGACAAGACGGGCGCCCTCACCACCGGCCGTATGTCCCTGGCCGACGTGGCGGTGGCGGAGGGCGGGCCGGGACCGAAGGAAGTACTCCGGCTGGCCGCGGCCGTGGAACAGGGCTCCGAACACCCCATCGGCCGGGCGGTGGTCGCGGCGGCCCGCCGCGAGGAGGATGGTGACACGCGGCTGCCGGAGGTGACGGACTTCCGGGCTGTCGCGGGTGAGGGCGTGTCCGGCCATGTGGCGGGCCACCAGGCGTACGCCGCCCCCGGTCGTCGGAGCCTCTGCCGGACGCGCTGCGCCGGGCGCGCGAGGCCGCCGAACACGCGGCGCACTCCGTCGTGATCGTGGAGATCGACGATCGTCCCACCGGGTTGCTCACCGTCGGTGACACCCTGCGGCCCACCAGTCCCGAGGCCGTGCGCGACGTGCGCGCGCTGGGCATCGAGCCGGTGCTGGTGACCGGTGACGGAGCCGCCCCCGCCCATGCGATGGCACGGCAGGGGGGCATCGACACGGTCCACGCCGGGGTGACCCCGGAGGAGAAGGAGCGGATCGTCACCGCGCTGCGTGCCGAGGGCCGGTGCGTCGCGGTGATCGGCGACGGAGTCAACGACGCCGCCGCGCTGGCCTCCGCCGACCTGGGCATGGCCATGGGCGGCGGCACCGACGCCGCGATCGGCGCGGCCGACATCACCCTCGTACGGGACGACATGCTGGCCGTGGTCGACGCCATCCGGCTCACCCGGCGCACACCGAGCACCATCCGCGCCAACCTCATCTGGGCCTTCGGGTACAACGTGGTCACCGTTCCGCTGGCCGCGACCGGCTGGCTCAACCCCATGGTCGCGGCCGCGGCCATGTCCGCGAGCTCCGTGCTGGTCGTCGCCAACAGTCTGCGGCTGCGGTCCTGCGCCCCCGGCAGGCCGCAAACCGGCACACCGCCCGCTCCTCTCTCCTCACACGGCCCCGCGGCCGCCGAGCACGGCCACCCGGGAAGGAAGTCCGATGTCCTCAGCGACCGATGACCTCACCGCACCACGACGGCGCCTGAGGGAGGCCATGGCGCGGGGAGCGCGGGCGACGCTGATACCGGTGGGCGGCTGCGCACTGGCGCTGGCCTTGCTCAGTGGCTACACGGCTACCGGGGCGGCGGGAGAGCCCGCGCCGAAGATCAGGATCAGCGGCGGTCGTATCGTCCCGTCCAACGGGCAGACGGCTGCCGCGTACTTCGAGATCCGCAATGTCGGGGACCGGGATGACACTTTGGTCTTCGCCGACTCCCCGGAGCTGGGAGTCTCCATGCTGCGCGAGCGCGACAGGAAAAGGCCGGGTACCGTCCGACGGGCGAAAGCGGTGACCGTACCCGCGCACAGCACCCTACGGATGTCACGGGAAGGCATCCATGTCGCCCTCCTCGCCCCCGCCGCTGAAGCCGGGCCACCGGATCTCTTTCAACCTGTGGTTCACCGACCGCGGCCGGGTGGGGGCCGAGGCAGTGCGATCACATCTCACCGAACGCTGAGATCACAACCCGCCGGCCATCGCTCGCCCTCGGCCAACACCACCCCGGCCGCCTGCGAAGGCCCAGTAACCTCGGCGATGTGATGAGCCATTCCCGCGGTACCGGTATCGCCGCGATGAGAACCCAATCGATACTGGTCATCCTGTTCGACGGCGTACAACCCTCGATGTGGCCGGGCCCGTGGACGTGTTCTCGGCGGCAGCGCGCTTCACCGGAAACGCGAGCGCGCTTCCCTACGTCGTTCGCACGGCTTCGCTCGGAGGCGAGACCGTACGATCCGCCGGTGGCCTACGGCTGGTTCCTGATCTTGATTTGGCCGATGTCGAGGATCCCGACCTTCTTCTCGTCCCGGGTGGGCCGGGTGTGGGAGATGCCGACAGCCGACTCGTGACATGGCTGCGCGAGCGTGCTCCTCACGTGAAACGTGTGGTGTCGGTGTGCACCGGGACGTATCTCCTGGCTGAGGCCGGACTGCTCGACGGCCGCCGGGCGACGACTCACTGGGAATCCTGTGACTACCTCGCGAGCAGGTATCCCCGGATACAGGTCGATCCGGTCCCGATCTTCGTCCGGGACGGCTCGATCTCCACGTCGGCGGGAGTAACGGCTGGGGTGGACCTCGCTATCGCCCTGGTCGAGGAGGACTTCGGTCGCGCGGTGGCACACGAGATCGCTCGGCTCCTGGTGGTCTACGTGCGTCGGCCGGGCAATCAGGCACAGTTCAGCGTGCAGCTTTCGGCGCAGATCGCCCGCTCGGATCCGCTGCGCGAGGTCCAGTACTGGGCCGCCGCCAACCTGGCATCGGACCTGTCGGTTCCTGCGATGGCGCAGCGCGCCGGCTTGTCCACCCGTCAATTCGCTCGCGCCTTCGCCGAGCAGGTCGGGATGACCCCAGGCCGCTACGTGGACCTCATCCGTCTGGAGGCCGCGCAGCGCATGCTGACCGACACCCGCGACGGCGTGGTCCGTATCGCGCGCTGTTGCGGATACGGGACGCCGGAGGCGATGCGTCTCGCGTTCATGCGTGAACTCGACGTCTCGCCCACGGAGTACCGCCGTACATGCGCGAAGTCGTCGATGCTCGCCCCTGACCCTCGATAGGACGACGTCGGCGATCTGCTTCGGAGCCGAGCGCCCGCACGGAAAGCCACCATCCAACGGCGTTGTCGTCGTGATTCGGGATTCAGCTGCGGGATGGTGTCCTCCCGTCCGGACAGCGATGGCCTTCTGAACGGCGCGCGAGGGGCAGTTGCCGCCCTGTCGGCTCGCTTCTTCCCGACCCGCGGGATGGCAGATTTGTTGGTCTGCAAGACATAGACGTCATGGTGGGCCGCTTTTACGCTTTGTGATGCGACGGTTCATCAGAGGTGTCCTTGCCGTCACCCGGGTCAGTGCGCCCGAATTGTTCCGCCATCACAGCAGCTGAAGGAGCCCCCCTGTATGCAGGTCGCGATCGTTCTCTATCCCGAGTTCACTTCGCTGGACGTTATCGGACCCTATGAGGTCCTGGGCCGCCTCCCGGAAACCGAGGTCGTCTTCGTCGCTGAGCATCCGGGCCTTGTCCGCAACGATTTGCGCAGCCTGTCGATCAACGTCGTCGCACGTCTCGCCGACGTGCCGAACCCAGACGTGGTGATCGTCGGTGGAGGCCCGGGCCAGGCGGAGCAGATGTCCGACGGGAGCCTGCACGCATGGTTGCGCACGGTCGATCGGACCTCTGCGTGGATGGCTTCCGTCTGCACGGGGGCCTTGATCCTCGCCGCCGCTGGAGTCCTCAATGGCCGTCGGGCAACAACCCACTGGGGTGCGCTCGAGCACCTCGCCGAGTTCGGTGTGACGCCGACGAACGAGCGGGTCGTCATCGACGGTCACTACGCGACCGCGGCGGGCGTCTCGGCGGGCATCGACATGGCCTTCACCCTCGCTGGTCTGATTGCGGGCGACGACGTGGCTCAGGCCCTTCAGCTCCTCATCGAGTATGCGCCGGAGCCGCCTTACAACGCGGGGTCCCCGGACTCTGCACCAGCGGGGGTCGTTGAGAAATTGTTCACGCTGTTCCCGCCCAGCTGACCGCGTGAGGGCCTACTACGACTGGGCCTGGTTCGAGGTGACCCTGCCTGGCCGGGCGCTGGAGGAGGTGGACCCGCGGCTGTCCGACGTCGGAGCGGTCGCCGTGACGACCGGGCCGGGGCCGTCGAGTAGATCCTGTCCTGCTCGACGAACTTGATCCGGGGAACGGCCTTGTTCCAGATGCCCATCGCATCCCGGACCGGATCCGCATAGGAACCGGCCAGAAGAAGATCGATCGGAATAACTTCATGCTCGGGCTCCGCGGCATTCGCCGGAACACCGGCACCCACCACGACGGCACCGGTGCATACTACGGCCGCCATCAGATTCATCGCTCGTCTCCGAAATGCCACGATCTCCATTACGCCTATGGGTTTCCGTTGACATCGCGCAGCACGGAAAACAGGAAGCAACCGCTGGATGTTCACTGCCCTTCCCGTACGCGCACCAGCAGGAATCTACTGGAGGGATTCCGCCGCAGCTACCATGACAAAATATTCGCCATCCGAAGAATACCTATAACGTTGACTTGCTCAACGATGCTGACGTGATGCCGACCTTCCTGACGCACCGTTGGTCCGATTCCCGGTCAGCGGGGCGAGTCGCCGACGACAGCGGCTGCGGGCCGGGGTTCACAGAGGTTGGAGGACCATGAGGATCTCGTCACGGTCGTCCCCGGGGGCGAGGCGGAGGGCGTCGGGCCAGCGGCCGATCTCCTTCCAGCCGAGCCGTCCGTAGAACCTTTCCAGCCCCACTCCGCCACGTGCGGCCAGGTGCAGGTGTTCCAGGCGCATCTCGTCCCGGGCGACCTGGCGGGCCCGTTCCATCAGCGCGATGCCGATACCGCGTGCGCGGACGCGGGGGTGGGTCTGGACGTGGTGCAGCGTTCCCCAGTGCGCGATGAGAGCGAAGGTGTCACGGCGCGTGTTCAGCCAGCCCGCCAACTCCCCGTCCTCCATGGCCAGGATCAGGCGGCAGGTCTCCGGGGCCAGGTTGGCGATGATGGCGTCAAGGGCGGGGGCCGCCTGCTGGGCGTCGATGGGCGGAAAGGGAAAACCGGCCGCCCCACCGGCGTTGGTGACGTCGACCCAACAGTCGATCAGGGCCTGCCGGAGCCGGGGATCGACATCGTCGGGACAGGTGGCCCGGTGAAGTTCGAGTGAATCGGCGCTCATCCGCGGAGTGCGGCAGAGGCCACCGACAACCCCCGTCGCAGCCGTAGCGCCGCAGCGCCGCGGGTGCGGCGCCGCAGAGCGCCGCGGGCACCTCTCAGAGCGGTGCGGATATCTCGTCCACGTCCCCGGCCGACTCGGCCGGCGCGTCGCTCAGCCCCAGTCGCAGGTGCTCGACGTGGTAGAGGGCCTGGTCCAGCAGTTCGGCGACATGGTTGTCGTACAGCGAGTACACCACCGAGCGGCCCTCGCGGACGCCCACGACCAGGCCGAGGTTGCGCAGCAGCCTCAACTGGTGGGAGCACGCGGACTGCTCCATCCCGACCGCTGCGGCCAGTTCGGTGGCCGGCAAGGGCCCCTCCCGCAGCCGGGCCAGGATCAGCAGGCGGGATGGCGTCGCCAGCGCCTGCAGTGTGGCGGCGACCCTCGGGGCGCTGCCGGCGTCCAGGCGGGCGCGCGGTACGGCGTTGTCAGCGGCGGGTGCGGCTCCATGACCCATGCGTCCAGCCTACCGGCCCGTTCAGGAATACATGAAGATCTGTTCATTTGGTCCTGTACCGTGGAGGGGGACGAGCCCATTGCCGCCTCCCCCGAAGGACGCCGCCTGCCATGTCATCGACCCTCACCCGCCCGGTTCCGCCGCCCGGGGCGGTCCGTGATCCGGTGGCGCCCAGGCGCCGGACGCGGATCTTCGCCCTGCCCGAGGCCCGCTGGGCGACGGCCGCCCTGGTGCTGTTCCTGATCGCGCTGCCACTCCAGCTGCTCGGCGCACCGGCATGGGCGTGGGGGCCGCTCTACGCCCTCACCTACCTCACCGGTGGCTGGGAGCCGGGATGGGCCGGATTGCGGGCGCTCAAGGACAGGACCCTGGACGTCGACCTGCTGATGGTGGTCGCCGCGCTCGGCGCGGCCGCGCTCGGGCAGGTGCTGGACGGGGCGCTGCTGATCGTCATCTTCGCCACCTCGGGGGCGCTGGAGGCCATCGCCACCGCGCGGACCGCGGACTCGGTACGTGGTCTGCTCGACCTCGCCCCGGCCACCGCCACCCGGCTGTCCGAGGACGGCGCCGAGGAGACGGTGCCCACCGAACAGCTGACGGTGGGCGATGTGATCCTCGTACGTCCCGGGGAGCGGGTCGGCGCGGACGGCCGGGTACGGGAGGGCGCGAGCGAGGTCGACCAGGCCACCATCACCGGGGAACCGCTGCCGGTGGCCAAGGCGGCCGGTGACGAAGTGTTCGCCGGCACGCTCAACGGCACCGGCGCGCTGACCGTACGGGTCGAGCGCGACCCGTCGGACTCGGTGATCGCGCGGATCGTGCGGATGGTGGCGGAGGCCTCGGAGACGAAGGCCCCCACCCAGCTGTTCATCGAAAAGGTGGAACAGCGCTATTCGCTGGGCATGGTGGCCGCCACCCTGGCGCTGTTCGCGGTGCCGCTGCTCCTCGGCGCGGCGCTGCAGCCGACCCTGCTGCGGGCGATGACCTTCATGATCGTCGCCTCTCCGTGCGCCGTGGTGCTGGCGACCATGCCGCCCCTGCTGTCCGCAATCGCCACGGCCGGGCGCCACGGTGTGCTCATCAAGTCGGCCGTGGTCATGGAACGGCTCGGACAGGTCGACGCCGTGGCCCTCGACAAGACGGGCACCCTGACCGAGGGCACCCCGCGAGTCACCGATGTGTGCCCGCTCGACCACTCGGGCCTGACCGAGGAGGCCATGCTGACCCTGGCGGCGGCCGCCGAGCACCCCAGCGAGCACCCACTGGCCCGGGCCGTCGCCGATGCCGCCCGGAAGCGTGGTCTGGAGCTTCCGGCGGCCTGGGACTTCGCCTCGACCCCGGGTACGGGCGTGACCGCCACGGTCGACGGGCGCACCGTCGCGGTGGGCAGCCCCGGCCGCCTGCGGGAGCCGCACCCCGACCACCCCGCTACCGCCTTGGCGACGCGGCTGGAAGAGACCGGCCGTACCGCCGTCCTGGTGGAGGTCGACGGCTCGGCCGTCGGTGTGCTCGGCATCGCCGACGGCCTGCGCGAGGACGCCACCGCCACCGTCGCCGCGCTGACCACGCTGACGGGCACCGCCCCGGTGCTGCTGACCGGGGACAACCCTCGGGCCGCCCGCCTGCTGGCGGCCGAGGTCGGCATCGCCGACGTCCGCGCCGGGCTGCTGCCCCAGGACAAGGTCACCGCGGTCAAGGAGCTGGAGGGCGCGGGCCGCAAGGTACTGGTCGTCGGCGACGGCGTGAACGACGCGCCCGCCCTGGCGGCCGCCCATACGGCCGTGGCCATGGGACGAGCGGGCTCCGACCTCGCCCTGGAGACCGCCGACGCCGTCGTCGTCCGGGACGAACTCGCCACCATTCCCACCGCCGTCTCCCTCTCCCGTCGCGCCCGCCGCCTGGTCGTGCAGAACCTGGTGATCGCCGGGGTGTTCATCACCGGCCTGGTCGTCTGGGACCTGGTCGGCACCCTGCCGCTTCCGCTGGGCGTCGCCGGGCACGAGGGCTCCACCGTCATCGTCGGCCTCAACGGCCTGCGCCTGCTGCGCGACGCGGCCTGGCGGAACGCCCGCGACCACGCGTAGGGCCGTCAAACAGTCGCCGCCCGGGCCGGGCGGTGGGTCCGGATCGTACGAGCCCACCGCCCGGCCCGGCGCTGTCACCCCGGTACCGGCACCGGGGCCGGGCCCGGGGTGAGGCGGCCGGTGCGGTGCAGGCCCGCCACCGCCGCCGCGCACCCCAGGCCGGTGGCCGCCATGGCCGCCCACGGCAGCCACGGCACACCGGTGTCGAAGAGGGCGCCGACGGCGAGGTTGCCCAGCGAGATGGCGATACCGGAGGCCGTGTTGTAGGCGCCGTAGTACGTGGCGACCAGCCGGTCGCCCGCGAGCCGGACGATGGTGTCCATCTCGAACGGGTAGAGCAGCGCCCCGCCCCAGGCCAGCAGCGCCGCGCACACGGTGAGGCCTGCGGCCCCCGCCACCAGTCCGGTCCTGCCGCCGTCGGGTACGAGCAGCGGCGGTACGAAGGCGGATCCCATCAGGACCAGTCCGTAGACGATGGCCCGCGGCCCGGGAAGGTTCCGCTTGGCCCAGGCGGTGAGCTTCAGCTGACCCGCGAGCGCCGCGAGGGCCGAGACGGCGAAGACCGCTCCGGTGACCTCGCCGGTGTGGGTGCCGAACAGTTCCCGGGCTCGGAGCGGGAGCGCGAGGTAGACCTGGAAGGCCAGCACATACGAGCCGGTCATCGCGGCGGCGAACAGCAGGAAGGGCCGGTTGGCCGCGATGGCGCGCCAGTCGGCGGCCACCGCCCGCCACGCCGGTTCCGTACCGCGACCGGCCGGTGGACGGGCGGGCAGGGCACGGGCCTGGAGCAGGGCGAGGAGGCCGAAGATGGCCGCGGACGCCGCGCACACCGCGCGGAAGTCCCAGCTCAGCAGGGCCAGCCCGGCCAATGGGCCGACCAGGATGCCCGCCTGGTAGAAGACGTTGAAGGTGGCGAACGCGTCGACCCGCCGTTCCTCTCCCGCCTCGGCGGCCAGATAGGCGCGCACCGCCGGGTTGAACAGGGCTCCGGCCAGGCCGGTGGCGGCGGATGCCACGATCAGCGCGGGCAGCGTGTCGACCAGCCCGAGCAGGGCGAAGGCCACCGTGCGCAGGGCGCATCCGGCCAGGATCATCGGCTTGCAGCCGTAAGCGTCGGCCAGGGTGCCGCCGATGAGGAACATGCCCTGCTGGGAGAGGTTACGGACGCCCAGGACGAGGCCGACCGCCCAGGCGGCCAGCCCCAGACCGTGGGCGAGGTGGTCGGCCAGATAGGGCATCAGCATGTAGAAGCCGAGGTTGATGGCGAACTGGTTGACCATCAACAGCCGTGCGCCGCGGTCGAAGGAGGCCACCTGGGCCCGCAGCCCCTTCATCGCGCACCCGCCCCGGCCCGGTCGTCGAGGGGTGCGCGGTCCCGGCCGAGCGGGTCCCGGACCCGGGTGCAGCGGGTCCAGCGGGTGACCACACGCGCGTCCGGCTCGATGATCTCGTCCGGTTCGGTGGGCGGCGCGTGGTCCAGCAGGTCGTGCTCGCGACACCAGGCGTCGTTGTACACGGTCTCCAGATAGCGGTGCGGCCCGTCGGGGAAGATGGCCGCGACCCGGGCACCGGCGGGCACCATACGCGCCACCCAGCCCGCGACCAGCGCCACCGCGCCCACGCTCCAGCCTCCGGAGACGCGGTGACGGCGGGCCAGCCGGCGGCAGGCCCACACCGCTTCGGCCGGACCCACCCAGTGGACCTCGGCGAACGCCGAGTAGTCCACGTTGGTGGGGTAGATGCTGGAGCCGAGCCCCCGCATCAGCCGTGCCCTCGCGGGCTGGCCGAAGATGGTCGACCCGACCGCGTCCACCCCGATCACCGTCAGGCCGGGGAAGGATTCGCGCAGCACGGCGGCGGTACCGGCGGAGTGTCCGCCGGTGCCCACGGCGGCCACCAGGACGTCGATACGGCCCAGTTGGGCGATCAGCTCGGTGGCCAGCGGGCGGTAGGCGGCGACGTTGTCGGGGTTGTGGTACTGGTCCGGGCAGTAGGCGCCCGGGGCCCGGTCCAGCAGTTCGCCGACCTTCTCGCGGCGGGCCTGCTGCCAGCCGCCTTCGGGGTGCGGGGCCGCAACCTGTTCGACACGGGCGCCGAGGGAGGTGAGCAGCCGCACCACGGCCGGTTCCATACCGGGGTCCGAGACGACGGTCACCGGGTGACCGTAGGTCAGCCCGGCCAGCGCCAGGCCGAGGCCGAGGGTGCCGCTGGAGGATTCGACGACGGGGGCGCCGGGCGCGAGCTCGCCACGGCGCCGGGCCTCGCGCACCATGTGCAGACCGGGCCGGTCCTTGATGCCGCCGGGGTTGGCGCCCTCGAGCTTGGCGAAGAAGCCGCGCCCGGGCGGGTCGAACGGCTCGTCGATCCACAGCACCGGGGTATTGCCCACGAGCTGGGCCGGGTGTCTGGCGATCGCGGGGGCGGTGGTGCGTACCCCGGGGAAGAAGAGTTCGAGCAGCGGGAGATCCATGGTCGTACAGCTCCTACGCGCCCCGCGTCGGGGCGGGGCACGGTGCGGTCGGGTCGGGGGCATGCGGGCACGCCTCACCACGGACCGCCGCCTGTGAGACATGTGGCAGGCGCGGCCCGGTCAGGGCGTGCGGGCCGCGCCTACACGCGCCAGACGCAGTGGAGCGCGAGAGTGGACCGCCCCTGTGGGGCGGCGGCCCCCGCGGAGTGGCCCGTCGAGTGGCCCGCCGGGCACGCGGCGGGCCTCACCGGCCGGGAGGGGAACAGCTCCAGCCCGTCATCGGCCGGGCCGGCGCCCAGGTCGTCAGGGTGCGCGGACCCCCGGGGCCGGTCCACGGCGTGATCGATGTGCCCGTGCGCCTCGTGCTCGTGCTCATGCCCGCCCGCGGGCGGGGTGTGCCGGGCGGAGTGGGAGGACTCGACGGCTGCGAGACGGACATCGGGCCCCTCGAAGGCGGCACCGTGCACCGCGCCCGCGAGATGGACTGCCATCAGCACAACAAGACCGAGCAGCAGGGCAGCGCGGCCGGGACACCCGGTGAACACGGGACGGACCCGCAAGGCGATCACATACTCACGGTATCCATAGTGGCACTCTGTGCAACGCCATGGCCGAGTGAGTCGCTGTCACGGCGTTGACGGGCTCCGCACCCGAGCCCCGCCACCACCGGGGGCCCGCGTCGGAGTGGGTGATACGTAGGCGGTGAGGCCGGTGCCCGGCAGGCGGTGGGGGGCCCAGGTGCGGGCGTAGGGGGGAGGGCCGGAGCGGGTCCTGGCGAGGGCGGCGGCGGGTTCGCGGGTGGCACGGCGCAGCAGGGCGTGTGCGGTGGTGTCCCGGTTGTTGCCGCCGACGTTGGCCGAGGCGCAGCCGGCGTCGTAGCCGATGGGCGGGGCGTGCGCGCCGCTGACCAGGCAGGGCGGGGTGAGCCCGAGGCGGCGCAGGTCGTGGGCGGCGGTGCGGTAGCGGTCGGCGGTGGCGCGGGCGTCGGCCGTGTTGTGGCCGAGGACCGCGACTTGCGCGGACAGGTGCAGGGCGAGCAGCGCGGCCGCCAGCCCGGCGGCCAGGGCGCGGGCGCGGGGCGGGCGGATGGCCTGCGCGCAGTGTGCGGCCAGGGCGGCGAGCGGAAGGGAGAGCAGGGCGTAGACGGGCAGCAGGAAGCGCGGCGCGGAGTAGTCGATGAGCAGCAGGTAGGGGACGCTCAGCGTGGCGGCGCAGGCGATGGGGAGCAGGACGACCGCGTCGCGCCGGGCGCGCCAGGCCAGGACGCAGGCGATGAGGGCGAGAGCGGGCAGGGCCAGCCACCACAGGGTGAGTTCGGGGTGGGTGAGCGGGACGCGGCAGGGGCGACAGAGCAGGGGGCCGTTGAGGCTGCGCCATGCCATGCCGCCCGCCCAGTGCGTACCCATGCCGCCCTCGGTGGTGCTGGAGAGGTGCAGCCGGGCGCCGACCCCGCCCCAGCGCGCGTACGCCTCCGCGACCCACTCGGCGGCACCCACGGCGAACCCGCCGACCACGGCGAGCGCGGGTGCCGGTCGCCGCCGGGCCGGGACGATCGCGCACGCCGCGAGCAGGGGCAGGGCGAGCCAGATGCCGTCGGAGAAGCGGAAGCAGGTGGCGGCCGCGACCGTGGCGCCCAGGCCGAGCGGGGCCCGCCGCCCCGCAGGGGCGTGTGCGGCACGCAGGAACCAGCCGACGGCCGCCACCGCGGACAGGGCCACCCACAGGTTGGGCATGGCCTGCGGCCCGTAGAGGACGGTGGTCCACAGGCCGGCGAACAGCAGCGCGGCCAGCGCGGTCCGCCCGGGGCCGAGCAGCGGCTGCCAGACGCGGTAGGCCGCGTACAGGGCGGCGGCGGACAGCAGCGCCAGGACGACCCGGAGCACGGTGGTGGAGTCGGTGACGGCGAGGACGGGGGCGGCCAGCAGGCTGATGCCGCGCGAGCGCGGGGCGCTGAAGTACGCCGCCGGGCGGTGCGGGTCGACCTGGGAGAGGTACACCGTTTCGTCCCAGCCCAGCCCCAGGTGCGGGACCACAAGGGCGAGTTGGGCCGCCGCATAGGCGAGGGCGACCAGCGCGGGCCACGGTACCCGGCGTGGCGGGCGGATGACCGTACGCGAAGCGATCATGCGGTGAGCACCCCGGTACCCAGCAGACCGAACAGCAGCAGGCCGATGGCGATGCGGTAGATGACGAAGGCGTTGAACGAGTGCTTGGCGACGAACCTCAGCAGCCAGGCGATCGAGGCGTAGGCGACCACGAACGAGACAGCGGTGCCCACCACGAGGGAGGCGGTGCCGACCCCGGCGCCGACGGCGTCCTTCAGCTCGTACAGGCCCGCGCCGGTCAGCGCCGGGATGCCGAGGAAGAAGGACAGGCGGGTGGCGGCCACCCGGTCCAGGTCGAGGATGAGCGCGGTGGACATGGTGGCGCCGGAGCGTGAGAAGCCGGGGAAGAGCAGCGCGAGGATCTGCGAGCAGCCGACCAGCATGGCGTCCTTGAAGCCCGTGTCGTCCTCGCCGCGCTTGTGGCGGCCCATCTGGTCGGCCACCCACATCACGCCGGACCCGACGATGAGGGAGCCGGCGACCACCCACAGGGATGCGAGCGGGCCCTCGATGAGGGGTTTCGCGGCCAGGCCCACGATCACGATCGGGATGGTGGCGTAGATGACCCACCAGGCGAGCTTGTAGTCGTGGTGGTACCGCTGTTCGCGGTGGGCGAGTCCGCGGCCCCACGCGGAGACGATTCGCACGATGTCATTGAAGAAGTACACCAGGACCGCGGCGATCGCGCCGACCTGGATGACGGCGGTGAAGCCGACCACGGAGGTGTCGTCGACCGGGATGCCCATCAGCCCTTCGGTGATCTTCAGGTGGCCGGTGGAGGAGACGGGGAGGAACTCCGTGATGCCTTCGACGATGCCGAGGATGGCCGCCTGGCCGATGCTGATGGCACTCATCTGGATCCGTTTCTGTGGTGGATGGAGCGGGCGGTACCCACTGGGGGCCACGGCGCGGGCGACCGCGGTCGGCGGGATGGGGGTCAGCGGCGCAGACGGCGCAGGGCCCGGCCCGCCCGGTTGCGCCAGCGGGCCTTGCGGCGCTCCCAGGCACGGGCGGAACGCGTGGCGGCGAGATCGCCGAACAGTTCCTCGTAGGCGTGGGCCACATGGGCGGGGTCGAAGCGGTGGGCAGCGGCGCGGGCGGCCTCGCCCATGCGGCGGCGGCCGGACTCGTCGGCGATCAGGTCGCTCAGCGCGGCGGCCAGCGCCTGCCGGTCGCCCATGGGAACCAGGCGGCCGTCGACGCCGTCGTTGATGATCTCCGCGGGGCCGAGCGGGCAGTCGGTGGCGACCACCGGTATGCCGCAGCGCATCGCCTCGACCAGCGTCATGCCGAAGGACTCCGCGTCGGAGGCGGAGGCGACGATCGACGCCTTCGCGAACTCGGCCTCGATCGGGGACACGGCGCCCATCAGCGTCGCCCGGCCGCCCAGGCCCTGCTCCTCGATCTGCCGCTGGAGCCGCTCCTTGTCGGTGCCCGCGCCGTAAACGCGCAGCGACCAGTCGGGGTGCTTGGCGGCGACCTCGGTGAAGGCCTCGATGAGCAGGTCGAAGCGCTTGGCGCGGACCAGGCGTCCGGCCGCGGCGATGACGGGGGCGCCGCCGTCGGAGGGCGGCAGGCCAGGGTCGGGCACGCCGTTGGGGATGGGCAGGATCCGCACGCCCGGCAGTCGCATCTTCGCCCGGTAGACGGTCGCGTCGGCGTCGGTCGTGGTGACCACGGCATCCAGGTCGCGATAGTCCCGGGCGAGTTGGGCGCGCAACTTCTTGGTGTGCATGTCGTGGGTGAGGTGTTCCTGGGCGATGCGCAGCGCCCGGGACGGGGCGAAGCGGGCCAGGTAGACGTTGATGCCCGGCCGGGTGCCGATGATCACGTCCGCGTCGCAGCTCCGCAGGTACTCCCGCGCCCGCTGGTCGGTGAGGCGGCTGTACTGCTTGTACCGCTTCTCGGCGGCGGGGAAGACCTCGGCCGGCCGGTGCAGCAGCGGGTCGTCCTCGTCCGCGCTGTTCTCCCGTAGGTCGACCAGGGGCACCACCGTCACCCGTGGATCGATGACGAACCGCGGGCGGGTGCGGTGGCGGGCCATCGACACGATCGTCACCTCGTGCCGGTCGGCGAGCGCGGCGGCGAGATTGAGCGTGGTGCGGATGGTGCCGCCGATCGCGTACAGGTTGTGGATCAGGAAGGTGATCTTCACTTGGCGCTCCCCTTGGCGCCGGGCGGGCCTATCAGGGCGAAGCCGGTCAGCGGCCCGGTCCCGGCGAACAGCACCAGGAAGACACCACCCACCGCGCCGAACGCTGTCAGCGGTTCGGCGGCATCCAGCGGATCGAGAGCCAAGGGCACCGCGGGGTCCTTTCCGGCCGTGCGCCGCCCAGGCCAGAGCTCTGGCGGGTACGAGCGCATGGCACACTTGGGAGACAGCGACTATTACACCGGTGTAGGAGTCCTACACGAGTGTAGGAGATGAGCGAAGGGACGCCAAATCCATGGGCATCCGCACGCCAGGACACGGCCCGAAGCGGCCCAACGGTGCGCGCGAGGCCGAGATCCTCGAACTGCTGCAGCGGGCCGACGGCGCGCTGACCCCCGCGAGGTCACCGAACGTCTCGGCAGCGGGCTGGCCTACAACAGCGTGTTGACGATCCTCACCCGCATGCACACCAAGCAACTGCTCACCCGCACGCCGCGCGGCCGGGCCCACGCCTACGCCCCCGTGACCGACGACCCCGGCTTCGCCGCCCGCCGCATGCGCTCCGTCCTGGAGGAGCGGTCCGACCGCCAGGACGTCCTCGCCCGCTTCGCCGACGAGCTGTCCACCGACGACGCGGACCTGCTGCGCCAACTGCTCGACCCCGACCAGTAGGACTCGACCCCGACCAGTAGGAAGAGGCCGCCGAGATGCGCATCGCCGTCTACATCCCGCTGCTGCTCTCGCTGCTCGCTCCCCTCGGAGCACGCCCCCTGGCGGAGCGATGCGAACCCCGCCTGGCGACCTGGCTGCTCACCGCCTCGGCCCTCGTCCTGGGCACGGCGACCACCATCTCACTGGGTCTGCTGGCCATCACCGGACTGATCCGCTTCCCCCAGCTGGCCGGCCTCGGCCACTGGTCGGCCCACGCCGCGCAGCGCGACGACCCCGCCGAACTGTCCGTCGCCCTGATCGCCGGCCTCCTGCTCGGCGCCGCCGTCCTCATGGCCGCCCGCATGCTCTGGCGGCGCGCCCACACCCTGGCCACCGCCGCCCTGGAAGCGGCCTGCATGCCCGCCGAAGACGGCCTGGTCGTGATCGATGACGAGGCCCCCAACGCCTTCGCGATCCCCGGCCTGCCGGGCCGCGTCGTCGTCTCCACCGGCATGCTGCACACCCTGGACGAGACCGAGCGCCACATCCTGCTCGCCCACGAACGCGCCCACCTGACGGCCCACCATTACGCCTTCGTCGCCCTGGCCCAGCTCGGCGCCGCCGCCAACCCCCTGCTACGCCCCCTCGCCACGGCCGTGACGTACACCATCGAACGGTGGGCCGACGAGAACGCGGCCACCGCCACCGGCGACCGCGAGCGGGTCGCCCGCACCGTCGGCAAGGCGGCCCTCGCCGCCCACCAGGTCCCGGCCCGCACCCCGGGTGCCGCCCTGGCCATCCTCGGCCGCCGCACCCCACTCGCCGCCGCCGGGCCCGTGCCCCGCCGCGTCGCCGCCCTCCTCGCTCCCCCGTTCGGCCGCCACCCCGCCCTCGCCGCCGCGACAGCCACGGTCCTCGCCATCGCCGCCCTGTCCACCGCCGAGGCCGCCCACGACCTCCATCTCCTGCTGGAAGCCGTCGGCGCGTGACAGACCGCCCGCGGCGCCTCCACCGGCACACCCGCCGGACGGGCCGACACGAGCTCCGCCCATGAACGAGGCCCGCGCCCGGACGTCAGTGCGCGCAGGAGCGCCGGTACGCCAGGTGCGGGAACAGTTCGTTCCACTTCGCCTTTCCGATGTTCGCGGGGCGCGTCCGGCACAGTCGCTCGTACACCGCGTCGGGGTCGAGGTCCAGCAGGAACGTCTGTGACCCGCCGCTGGATCCGCTCGAACCACCGGGCTTGACGAGGAGACGGGGACGCTTGCCCGGCAGGAATCGGACCTGCTCCGCGAAGGGCAGGTCGGTGTATGCCGGGGTCTCCCACCGGCCGGTATCGCGGGCCTTCCAGAGCCGGTACGGCTTCTCGGTCATCACCCACTGGCCGTCCGGGCTGGTGGTGACCGAGGTGACCTCCCGCTCCAGCCGCAGACTGTCCAGGCGGCGGACGTCACGCGGATCCGTCACGTCCCAGACGAGCACCTGTCCGCTGTCGAGCACGGTGGCCAATTCATTCCGCTTCAGCTGGAAGTAGCTGGTGGGAGCGGCGGGAAGCCGGTCGCCCTCGACCGGGTGCTTCATGTCGGACATGTCCCACAGACGCAGCTGGCCCCCTGACTCCTCGGTCATCAGGATCTGTGCGGAGCGGATGTAGGCCGCTCCTGAGTAGAGATAGGCGTCCTTGATCAGGGCGGCCTTCGCGGGCCGTGCCGGGTCGCCGACGTCCCACAGCCGCAGGTCGTTCTTCTCCCCCACCGCCAGCGTCCGGTTGTCCAGCCACCACAGGATCCCCTCGAGCGCACGGAGGGCTACCGTCATCTCGCCGCGCTTTCGTGGCCGGTGGATGTCCCGGATGTCCCAGAGCTCGACAGTGCCGCGGGTGCCGCCGAGGGCGAGCAGCGTGCCGTCGGGGCTGAGGGAGGGGAGCACATCCGACTCGTGGAATCGGAATTCCCTCCCCGGGACCGGTTTGGAGCCCGGCGCGGTGCCGAACTCCCACATGCGGAAGGCGTTGTAGTCCATGCCTTCCGTCCAGAGGTGGCTCAGCAGGACGGGTTTCTTCCGTCCCGGCAGGAACTGTTCGCCCTCCCACAACCGTGGCAACTCGAAGCGCATGCGCGGCGCATTCGGGCCGGTCACGTCCCAGACCCTCGCGCGCTGCCCCGCCTGCTCGGCGGGCTCGGTGAGAAGGAGTTTCCCGTCGCGGCTGTACGGGCGGCTCTCGGTGGTCAGCCCGGGTGGCGTCCCCGGCACGGAAGGAGCGTCGGACCGGTCCCTCCACAGCCTGATCTCACCGCGGAAATCCCCGGCGGCGAGCGTCTTGCCGTCGGGGCTCCAGGCCACGGACTGCACCGGCTCTGATGACGGATACGACGGCAGGGACGCCAGCGTGCTCGTCAGCTCTGACACCGCGCCCACCTGCCGCACCAGCGCGGATGTGCCCTTGTTGTCAGCCGCGGCCAGCACCCTTCCATCCGGCCGGAAGGCCAGGGACGGGCTGCCCTCGCCCCACAGGGCCTCGTACTGCTCCCTGGCGAACGCTGTCAGCTTGCCGCCTGGCCCGACCGACCACCACCGCAGGCCATCGGCGCCCACGGCGGTGATCAGATCCCGTTCGGGGTGATAGGCGACCGCAGTCACCGAGGGCGCCTCGGCGGTGTCACGCAGCACTGGCCGCGCCGGATCGCGGACATCCCAGATGCGCACGCCGGCCGGGCGGGAGGCCGTCTCCTTCCCCGGCTCGTCCGACCTCCCGTTTCCGGTGATCAGATACCGGCCATCGCGGCTGAAGGCTATGGAGATCACGTCCGTATTCGCCGCCTTCATCTCCCGGCGGGACACCGGCCGGGCCGGATCGGTCAGATCCCAGAGCCGCACCAGGCCGCCCTTCCTCCCGGCGGCCAGGGTGCGTCCATCGGGACTGAACGCCAGCGAGAAGGTGGTGTGCGACGGCATGGACCGCTCCGCCAGCTTCCTGGGCGCTTTCAGGTCCGAGACGTCCCACACGGTGAGTCGCCTGGCGTTCTGGACCGCGACGACGGGCTTTCGAGGATGGTGGGCGAGTGTCGCGTTGCCATCGGCGTATTCACCGAGCGGCACAACGGCCGCCGGTCGTGAGCCGACCGTGGAGCGCAGGTCCCACAGCGCCAGTTGCCCGGGCTCGCCGCTCTTCTCCTCTCCTCGCCGCAACGTGGCCGCAAGCCCCCGCCCGTCGGGGCTGAACGCCAGGTTGAGCACCACGCGGGGGCTGCCGTCAGCACCACCTGCCTGCGGGCCACGTAGGAGGCGTAGAGGCCGGCCCTCGTCTCCGGAATGCGCGCCATCCGGTAGGCGGCCAGGCTGAGCTGAAAAGCCGTCAGGGGGTCGCGCTCGCGCAGTTCATCGGCACGGGCCACCAGTTCCTGGGCGGTCTCCACGGCCTTCCTGTGCTCCGCGTCGTCCGAGGCGCGGTCGGCCCGTACGACCGCGACGCCGAGTACCAGCGCCAAAGCGACCAGCAGGGACACTCCGGTGCGGAGGCGGACCGCGCCACGTCGGCGCGCCGATACGCTCGCGGCGAGGAAGTCCCGCTCCACCCCGCGCAGTTCCAGGATCCGCCCGCCGTCCTCGAACCTGTTCTGTACGGCCGTCAGATGCTTGCCGGTGTAGAGACCGCTCGGCGGCCTGCCCGCCTCGTCCCAGGCGTCGGCCGCCTCCGCCAGGCTCCTATGGGCGAGCAGCGCCTCCAGGTTCTCGTTGATCCAGGACCGCAGCGCGGGCCAGCCGTACAGCAGCGAGTCATGACACAGCTGGGCCCGGTCGTCGTCGACCACGACGAGGCGCGCCTCGACGAGTCCGCGGAGCAGGGCCGTATTGCGCTGCCGGTCGCGTTCGTCCGACGCGGCGACCAGGTCCTCGGTACGCACCCGGCGACGTACCGCCTTGCCCTCGGCCCCGACCAGGTGTACCAGGCGCAGCAGCAGTGCGCGCAGGGCGGGCCGGTCGGCAGGCTCGAGGGAGGCGTGCACTCGCTCGGCGGTCTGGGCCACCGAACCGCGGATGCCACCGGTGGCATGGTAGCCGGAGACCGTCATGCGACCGTCTCGGCGTCGTGTCCAGGTTTCCTGAAGGGCGTGGGCGAGGAAGGGGAGCGCGATGGTGTCGCCACCGGTGCTGGTGTCCTGTTCCCGCAGGTCCCGCAGGAGCAGTTCGGCGAGCCCGTCCTCCAGGTGGAGACCGGCGTGGTCGGCGGGGCCGCGTATGACGGACAGCAGTTGGTCGTCGGTCATCGGCGCCACGGTGAACTGCCCGTCCCGTATGATCCGGGAGAGCCGGGGGTCGCGCAGGAAGTGCCCGTAGTAGTCGGCGCGCAGGCCCAGGACGATACGAGGGCCGCCGTCCCTCCTCACGGACACCGCGCGGATGAACAGGTCCCGTTCTTCCGGGTCCTGGCACTGCGTGAAGATTTCCTCCAACTGGTCGACGATCAGCACGCCCGGTGCTCGATGGGTGTCGCCCGGCGGGGTGGGGAACCGACCGGCCCCCAACTCGGCGGCGGTTTCCCCGAAGGGGCGGCCGACCGCGTCCGCCCACTGGGCGACGAGTTCCCGGAACGGCGCCGGTCCCGGGGCCGGGAGCAGCAGCACGGGACGGCGAACGTCCGGCGACGCTCCCAGCCCGGCCCTCAGCAGAGAGGACTTGCCCGCCCCCGAGGGGCCGACCAGTACGACGGGGCCGGGCGGCGCGGTGGGCGCGACGCGCTCGAGAAGTGCGCGGGTCAGCTCGGCGCGGCCGAAGAAGAGGTGACGTTCCTCGGGCAGGAAGGGCCGCATACCCGGATACGGACAGACTCCGCCGCTCTCGTGGGGTAAGGGCTCTGCCTCTGGCGCGGGCGCGTACCTCGGGTTGGGGGCGACGACGAGGTCGCCCACGCGGCCCACTCCGTCGGCGTGGGGGCGTGCCGGGCCGCCATGGAATCTCTGGTCGAGATGGCGGTAGAGATCGGCGAGCGTGAACCGTTTCGGACCTGCCGTGTCCCCTTCCGTGAGCAGCCGCAGCAGCTCACCGCTGAACAGCGTGTATCGCGCGCCTTCGGGGGCGAAGGACGCGGCGTAGTAGGTGGCGGATGTCAGCAGGAAACTGCCGACCGGGCGTGCGGCGAGGTACGGATCACGCCGAGCGCCCTGGGATGCCGCCTCGGCGAGCCCGGAGAAGCAGCAGTCCAAAATGACCACGGGACTGGCTGGTGAGGCGCTCAGCGCCTTTCTGACCTCGTCGTACGGGACGGCGTACGCCGTGCTGTCCGCTGAAGCGCTCGCCGCGGTCGCCAGGTACAGCCCGTCCTGCGGGCCGAGGAGACCGTGCCCGGCGAAGAAGAAGACGACGATGCCGTCCTCCGGCACCCGGGTCGTGGCCCGTTCGACGGCGGCCAGCACGTCGGTCGGATTGGCCGGGTCGGTGAGCAGCTGGATGTGGTCGGGATTCATCCCGCAGACGGAAGCCAGGACTTCGGCCACGGCCGCGGCGGACCGCCGGGCACCGGGAAGGTCCGGCAGTCCGGAGCCCTGGGGGTGCCGTCCGGTGCCGACGACGACGGCGTACGCGTGGGGCCCGGCCAGGCCGCTCACGGTCGGCTGCTCCGGCGGGCTCATCCCCGGTTCCGTTGCTGGTCCCGTGCCGGAGCCGGCTCCGGTCCCGTTGTCGGTGGGCTCTGCTGAAGTGCCTCCGCGACCCGCTGGGCGAGATCACCCGCGCCCTCCGCGGTCAGACCCCGCACCCGTTCGGAGGTGACCGTGACCTGCGTCCCGTCGGGCCGGGTGATGGTGACGGTCTGGTTGCCGCGGCGATTTTGGAGCCAGGCCACGACCGCTGCCGCGAGCGCGGCGGTCAGCCCGCCGGGGGCGAGCAGCACGGGCAGCAGTTCGGCCATCGCGCCCATTGTCCCGGCCGCGGGTTCGGCCGCCGCCTCCCGCCCCACACGACCGCGCAGTTGGGGGTCGCGGGTAAGCCAGCGCCGCAGATCGCTGGACGCACCGCTGCCACCGCTGACCGATAAGACGACCCTCATGCCCACCCCCGCCGAGCGACTACGCCGTCACTAGGATGAGGGTATCGCCCGACGGTCACCACGTCAGTGACGCGGTCACCGGCGCTTGGAGCGTCGTACGGCGTCGTGTGAGTGCGGGGCGGCCTTTTCGGTGTTGTGCGGTGTGGTGGGCGCGGTGTGGTCTCGGCCAGGTGGGCCGGTGTGGGTGGCGGCCGCTGTGGGGGTCGGCTTGGGCGAGGGTCTGGGTCGATGACGTCCGGCGGGTGACCGGCGATGTCGGCACTCAGCCGACGTGGACGTGTGGCCGGCGGGCCCTGTCGGGTTCGGCCTCGCGGAGGACTTCCCTGGTGACGGGTGCGACCTCTCCCTGGCCGAAGAGGAAGAACCGCAGGAACTGGGCGAAGGGGCTGCCCTCGGTCCACTCGAAGTAGATGTGCGGTCTGCGCCCGGTCTCGTCCCGTACGTGCAGCAGCAGGGCGGCCAGCGAGTTGGGGATGCTGGAGCCGTCGAGGGTCAGAACGCGGTAGCGGCCGTGCAGCACCTCGCCGTGGACCCGTACGGCCGTCTCGAAGTCGGAGGGGTCGCGCACGGTGACCTCGACGAAGACGAAGTCCTCGTCGTCGGGGATGTCGTTGTCGGCCCGGATCTGGTGGATCTTGTCGCGGTATTCGGCCGGGTCGCGGTTGTCCGGCTCGTTGGCGATGAACCGTATGCGACGGGTGGCGGCGTCGCGGACGAACCGCTCCGCCATGGCGTCCAGCTCCATGTCCGTCACCCGCAGTTCGAAGGCGCGGGCGAGCCGGGACAGCAGGGATACCAGGATGATGCCCGCGATGAAGCACGCGCCGATCTTCACACCGTCGGGGCGTTCCACCACGTTCACCGCCGTGGTGTAGACGAAGACCACGGAGATCACGCCGAAGCCGATGGTCCAGCCCCGCTGCCGGGCGCGGCGGGCGGCGATGGTGACCGCGACGGCGGCGGAGGTCATCAGAACCAGCACCCCGGTGGCGTAGGCACCGCCCTGGGCGTCCACGTCGGCGTCGAAGAGCCAGGTGACCAGGAACCCGATCAGGGTGAAGACCAGCACCATGGGACGCACCGCACGGGCCCAGTGCGGGGCCATGCCGTAGCGGGGCAGATAGCGCGGCATCAGGTTGAGCAGCCCGGCCATCGCCGAGGCGCCCGCGAACCACAGGATGCCGATGGTCGCGGCATCGTAGACGCTGCCGAAGACGGACCCGAGATAGTGGTGCGCGAGATACGCCAGCGCTCGTCCATTGGCCTGGCCGCCGGGCTTGAACTCCTCCTGCGGGATGAGCACGGTGGTGATGAAGCTCGTGGTGATCAGGAAGGCACTCATGATCACGGCGGCGGTGGTGAGCAGCTTCCTGGTGTCCCGGATCCGCCCGGTGGGACGTTCCTCGGTGTCGCCGGGGCCGCCGTCCACATGAGGCATGACGGCCACGCCGGTCTCGAATCCGGACAGGCCCAACGCGAGTTTGGGGAAGACCACCAGCGCCAGACCGACCATGACCAGCGGGTTGCTGTGCTCGGCGGTCAGCGCCCGCGACCAGTCGGTGACCACATGGGACGCGGTGGCCACATGCCACAGCCCGACGACCACGACGACCGCGTTCAGCGCCAGGTAGCCGCCCACGAGCACCACCGCCACACCGATGGCCTCCATGAAGCCCTTGAGGAAGACGGCGCCGAGCAGGGCGATCAGCCCCAGCGTGATGACCACCTCGTGACCGTGCAGCACGCTCGTGAAGTGCGGGTTTTCCACCAGGTGGGTGGAGGCGTCGGCGGCCGAGAGCGTGATGGTGATCAGGAAGTCGGTGGCCGCGAACCCCAGCAGCGCCAGCACGAAGAGCTTGCCCTGCCAGAACGACAGCAGCCGCTCCAGCATCGCGATCGAACCCTCGCCGTGCGGGCTCTCCTTGGCCACCCGCCGGTACACCGGCAGCGCCCCCGCCAGGGTCACGGCCACCAGCACGACGGTGGCGATGGGGGACAGCAGCCCGGCGGCGAGGGCGGCGATGCCGGGCTGGTAACCCAGCGTGGAGAAGTAGTCCACACCGGTCAGGCACATCACCCGCCACCACCGCTGTCCCTTGTGCCCCTCCGGGGGCTGGGCGTGCGGCCCCGGCTGCTGCTTGGCCATATCGGACAGGCCCTCCAGCAGCCAGCTCCGCAGCCGGCCTCCCTTGCGGGCCTCCTCCGGGCGGGGCTCCACGTCGGTGGAGGTGGCCATCGCGTACTCCTGATCACATAGCGCTTATCGGGCGTGCCGCCACGAACGAACGTCCGAATCAGGGTAAACGGGACCCTCGCCGGGCCTCACAGGCGCATGCCCACCACGGCCGCCTCGATGCCGGTTCAGCCTGCTGGTCGGCGCGTAAGGGGCTCGACGTCGGCTTCTGCGGACCGGCCGCCGCCCTGGGTGTTCTCCATGGTCAGGTGCGGGCAGTCAGCAGTCGGTTCAGTTCATGCCCGGCGTCGTCATACCCGGAGTCGGAGATCCGTTGCAGCTCGCGCAGGTCGCCGGTCGTGGCCGCCCGTCGCGTGAGCAGGAATCCGGCTCGCATGGATCCCTCGTCCAACAGTTCGCTCAGCTCAGCGAGGTCGCCGGCCGCGTCGGCGAGGTCGGCCAGCCGGTCCAAAGCGGCTTCGTTGCCCTCGTCGGCCAGCTCACGCAGAATCTCCCGATCGATGTTCGTGTTCGTGTTCGTGTTCGCCATGACGTCATGGTGCGCCCCTGCCCTTGGGGAAAGGTCAAGTGGGACGATGGCTCCGTGATCACCATCGGGCAGCTGGCCGGGTACGTCGGGGTTTCGATCAAGACCGTTCGCGTCCATCACGACAAGGGGCTGCTCCCCGAGCCCGGCCGTGACGCGTCCGGCTACAGGCGGTACAGCGCGAACGACGTCATCGATCTGATCAAGATCCGGACACTCGCCGAGGCCGGTGTCCCCCTGGCGCGGATCAGGGACCTGCGATCAGCGACCGACGGTGAACTCCAGCAGGCGCTGCGGGAGATCGACGACGAGCTCACCGCCCGCATACGTGGCCTGCGGGCGACGCAAGGGCGCTTGCGTCTGCTCGCCGCCGGGCATCTGGCACCGCTGCCCGCGGAGGTCGGTACCCATCTGGAGCACCTGGTCGGCTGGGGATTCACCCCTCGTTGGGTGGATCTGCAACGCGACCTGTGGATCCTCGTGTTCGCCGCTCACCCGGACCAAGCGATCACACTGTTTCAGGAGCAGGCCGAGATCCTGGCCACCCCCGCGCTGCGGCTGCTCTTTCTCGACTACGATCAAGCTCACGACCTCGACGCCGAGAATCCCCGCATCGACGACCTGGCCCGCCGGATCGCTGACGCGACCCGAGAACGGTACGGCCCCGACGAACGGCCCGAGCTGGATGCGTCCTCCGAGATCCTCGCCCTCATCCAGGGCACGGTCAACGCCGCGTCCCCGGCATGGCGGCGCATCGACATGCTCATCCGCGCACGGCTGGACGCGTGACTCAACGTCGGGGACACGCCGTCGGCCCTCACCGCCGGTGCGGCCTCCCCGACCGGGCCGTCCCGCCTCCGCTGCCACCGCCCGCCTGACCGCCAACCGTCGCTTGAGCCTGCCGGGCGCGGGCAAGGAGGTCCGTCGCTTCACCTCCGCCACCCGCGACAGCGAGACCGTCAGGAACCGCTGGGATCCGGCTCGTGGAGGGTGATCGCCCCGGAGGGGCAGACACCGGCGGCCGTCCGTGCGGCCGCGCGATGGGCGGTGGGCGGCTCGGCGTGCGGCAGGAGCACGCGGCCGTCGTCGGGATTCTGGTCGAAGACCTCGGGGGCGGTCAGCGCGCACATCCCGGCGCCGATGCAGCGCTCACGGTCGACGCGTAGGCGCAGGCGCGTCGTGCTCATGACTACTCCTTGTCCCAGGTGACCGGGAGGCTCTTGACCCCGTAGATGTCCGCGGTCTCCGGACGCGGGTCATCCCCTGGACGGCGAGATGCCCGGTCCACCGACCGGGCACCCCTTATGGACGGCGCTGTGTGCGCGCCACTTCTTCGTGGTGTCCGCGCCTCATGTGAAGGAGCGCAGTCGTAGGCTGTTGGTCACCACGAAGACCGAGGAGAACGCCATCGCGGCGCCCGCGATCATCGGGTTGAGCATGCCGGCGGCGGCCAGCGGCAGGGCGGCGACGTTGTAGCCGAAGGCCCAGAAGAGATTGCCCTTGATGGTGCCCAGGGTCTTCCGGGAGAGCCGGATCGCGTCCGCGGCCACCCGGAGGTCCCCGCGTACGAGGGTGAGGTCGCCCGCTTCGATCGCCGCGTCCGTGCCCGTTCCCATGGCCAGGCCCAGGTCCGCGGTGGCGAGGGCGGCCGCGTCGTTGACGCCGTCGCCCACCATCGCGACCGTACGGCCTTCGCCCTGGAGGCGCTTGACCACATCCACCTTGTCCTGCGGCAGGACCTCGGCGATCACCTCGTCGATACCGACGGCCCGGGCGACCGATTCGGCGACGGCCTGGTTGTCACCGGTCAGCAGCACCGGCCTCAGGCCCAGTCTCCGCAGCTCGGCCACCGCCTCGGCGCTGGTCTCCTTGACCGCGTCGGCGACGGTGAGCACCCCCGCGCCTCGCCGTCCCAGGCGACGGCGACCGCCGTACGCCCCTCGGCCTCCGCGGCGGCCTTGGCCTCGGCCAGCTCCCGGGGCAGTTCGATCGCCCACTCCCGCAGGAGCTGCTCGCGGCCGACGAGTACCGCGTGCCCGTCGACGACGCCCTGGACTCCCCGACCGGCGACGTTCTCGAAGTTCTCCGGCACCGGGAGGCTCCCGGCCCGCGCGATGGCCCCGGCGGCGATCGCCTGGGCGATCGGGTGCTCGGAGGCATGCTCCAGCGAACCCGCCAGCCGCAGCACCTCCTCCTCGTCCACCCCGGGCGCGCGGAAGACGTCCTGAAGCCGCATCCGGCCCGTGGTCACGGTCCCGGTCTTGTCCAGGACGACGGTGTCCACGCGGCGGGTGGACTCCAAAACCTCCGGTCCCTTGATCAGGATGCCGAGCTGGGCGCCACGCCCGGTGCCGACCATGAGGGCGGTCGGTGTCGCGAGCCCCAGCGCGCAGGGGCAGGCGATGATGAGCACCGCGACAGCCGCGGTGAAGGCGGCCGTGGCGTCGCCGGTGACCAACAGCCAGGCCAGCAGGGTGCCCAGGGCGATGAGGAGGACCACGGGGACGAACACGCCGGAAATCCGGTCGGCGAGGCGCTGTACCTCGGCCTTGCCGTTCTGGGCGTCCTCGACGAGCTTGGCCATCCGGGCGAGCTGGGTGTCGGCGCCGATCCGGGTGGCCTCGACGACCAGCCGCCCACCGGCATTCACCGTGGCACCGGTGACGGCCGAGCCGACCGTCACATCCACCGGCACGGACTCACCGGTCAGCATGGAGGCGTCCACGGCCGAGTGGCCCTCGACGACAGTGCCATCGGTGGCGACCTTCTCACCGGGCCGTACGACGAAGCGGTCACCGACCGCCAACTGCCCCACCGGAATCCGTACTTCCGCACCGTCCCGCAACACCGAGACGTCCCTGGCGCCCAGCTCCAGCAGGGCCTTCAGCGCCGCGCCCGCCTTGCGCTTGGACTTCGCCTCCAGATAGCGCCCGGCGAGGATGAACGTGGTCACACCGGCCGCGGCCTCCAGATAGATGGAGGAGGAGCCGTCGGAGCGGGAGATGGTGAACTCGAATCCGTGGCGCATGCCCGGCATCCCGGCATGCCCGAAGAACAACGCCCATACCGACCAGCCCAGTGCGGCGAGCGTTCCGATCGACACCAGCGTGTCCATGGTCGCGGCACCGTGACGGGCGTTGGTCCAGGCGGCCTTGTGGAAGGGGAACGCGCCCCAGACCACGACCGGAGCCGCCAACGTCAACGACAGCCACTGCCAGTTGTCGAACTGCAGGGCCGGGATCATCGCCATCAGGACGACGGGCACGGAAAGCGCCAACGACACCAGCAGGCGCTGTCGCAGCGACGCCGACTCACCCTCGGCCGCGGCGGGCCCGGATGCCGCTTCCTCGCCGCTCGGAGGCGCGGGAGGCAGCGGCTCCTCGGCGGTGTAGCCGGTCTTCTCCACGGTGGCGATGAGATCGGCGACCGCGACCCCGTCCGCGTACGAGACCTTCGCCTTCTCCGTGGCGAAGTTGACGGTCGCCGTCACACCATCCATGCGGTTGAGCTTCTTCTCGATACGGGCCGCGCACGAGGCACAGGTCATACCGCCGATGGACAGTTCGACCTCGGCGGCGGGCGTCAACGTCTTTTCGGGAGCCGTACTGAGCATGGAGATTCTCCTGGAGAGGGCCGGGACGCACGGCGTCCGTATCAGCGGAGCGGTACGTCCCGGCGGGAAGGAATACTCGTTCCTGGAAGGAGTGGCCCGGGGATCAGGCGGTGCCGACGAGCTCGTAGCCGGCCTCGTCGACAGCGGCCCGGACGGCCTCCTCCTCAAGCGGTGCGCCCGAGGTGACGGTCACCTCACCAGAGGCGGCGACGGCCTTGACCGCCGTGACGCCATCCAGCGCGGATATCTCCTTGGACACCGCGCCCTCACAGTGGCCGCAGGTCATCCCGGAGACCTTGTACACGGTGGTGACGCCGACGCCCTGGCCATCGGCCGCGGTCGCCGAGCCGCAGGAACCATCGGAACTGCAGCAGGAGCCGGAGGTGGACGGTGAAGTCATGGCTTCTCCCTCGGGGTGTCATCGCATGCGGTCGTCTGCCGGAAGGCGGTGCTTCCCTGCCTCCCGACACCGACAACACCATACCCCTAGGGGGTATTCCCGTGTCCATGGCACCGGCCACACGAAATCCGCTCGGCCGAGGCTTTCCGCGAAGGAAGCAGTGGGCCGGCGCCGCCAGACGGCCATCATCAGGAGCATCGCGGACATGATCGCGCCCATGCCGACATGGGCCGCCAGCGCCGCGTCCGGCGCGGCGCCGACCTTGCGGGTGCCATCGAGGAGCCGCGCAGCGCGCTCGGTTGGCGCGCGGTGGGCCGCTATCTGCTATGGCGCTGAGTACGTCTCGGTGGGGAACGGCGTTCACGGGAAGGGAGCGTTTCAGCGCCACCGCCCTTCACCCGACACACCCGGTGTCCCGACACACCCGGTGTCCCGACACGCCCGGTGTCAGATGCGCGAGCCCTGCCCCCGCACGGACCCCGGGGCGGGTCCGGCCTTTCGCGGACCCGCCCCGGGATCAGGCGCGCGCGGTCAGGATGCGTAGGCCACCAGGGCCATCATCCCCGCCTCGCCGTGGTAGGCGTTGTGGCAGTGCAGCATCCACTGGCCGGGGTTGTCCGCGTCGAAGACGACGGACACTTTCTTCTTCGGCAGCACGATGGTGGTGTCCTTGCGCGGCCCCGCGCTGCCGAGCTGGTAGGTGTGGCCATGGAGATGCATGGGATGCCACATGTCAGTGGTGTTGACGAAGTCCAGCCGCACCCGCTGGCCCTCCTCGACACGCAGCGGACTCGCGTCCGGGTCGTTCATGTCGAACTTCCTGCCGTTGATGGCCCAGTTGTACTTGTCCATACCGCCGGTCAGCTCGATGCGGTGGACCCGGTCCACCCGCTTCGCCGACAGCCGCACCTCATCGGCGGCACGCAGCCGGGACGCGCTCATGATCATGCCGTCCAGCTCCTTGGGGCGGACGGTCGGGGACGGCTTGCCGCCCGGGCCGGTACGGATCAGCGCCATGCCGCTCGCCTTCTTCCCCTCGGCCAGCGCGACCAGGGGGAACACACCGTCATCGAGGGTGACCAGGACGTCGTAACGCTCCCCCATACCGATCAGCAGCGCGTCGGTCCGGCGGTGCTCGACGGGGTAGCCGTCGGTGTGGGTGACGGTCAGCTTGTGGCCACCCAGCGCCACCCGGTACGCGGTGTCCGAGCCCGCGTTGATGATCCGCAGCCGCACCCGCTTGCCCGGTTTACCGGTGTAGACGGCAGGGTCCCGCGGGACCCTGCCGTTGACCAGGTGGTACGGGTACTTCACATCCCCCGCGTCGCCGCCGAGGAGCTCGCTGTCGGCGCCCATGAGCATGAAGCTCGTGTCCATGCCGCCCATATCGTGGCCGCCCGAGCTCTCGGGGCTGGGGCTGCTGCCGCCCATACCGCTCATACCGCCGTGGTCCATCCCGCCCATGCCCTGCTTGAGCTCCGCGAATGCCTCATCCGGGGTGCCGGTGACGCCATCGAGCCAGTCGTCGAGGACGACGACCCACTCATCGTCGTAGGACAACGGTTCCTTCGGGTCCTCGACGATCAGCGGGGCGTGCAGGCCGCGGTCGAGCTGGACACCGACGTGGGGGTGGAAGAAGTACGTGCCGGGTGCGTCGGCGATGAAGCGGTAGGTGAAGGCCGCTCCGGCGCGGACCGCCCGCTGCGTGGCCGGGGGCACGCCGTCCATGTCGTTGCGCAGGGCGAGGCCGTGCCAGTGGATGGATGTGGTGGTCCTGCCCGGCAGCTGGTTGGTCAGCTCGGCGGCCAAGGTGTCCCCGGCCGTGAGGCGGATCTCCTTACCCGGGGCCCGTCCGTCGAAGGCCCAGGTCCTGGCCATGATGCCGCCGCCCAGGTCGAGCCTGACAGGGGTGGCGGTCAGGCTTCGCTTCACCACCTTGCCGGTGGACGGGCGCTTCTTCTCCACACGAGTGACCGCGGAGCCGGAGGGACTGACCAGACCGGGGGCGCCGCCGGAGCCGGAGGCGCTGTTGCAGGCGGCGAGCGCGCCGGCGCCGGCCGCTCCCAGTCCGGCCAGCAGGACGGATCGGCGATTGATGCTGTTCACAGAGGTGGTGTCCTTGTCTCGATATGCCATTCAGGTCACATGCGGACATGGCTCCTCGCCCCGTCGCCGGGGGCGGGGGTGCCATGGGGCGCGGCCTAAATGCGCAAACGAGAAAGGACGGAGAGCAGGTCGGGCGGTGCGCGCTCCGCCGTGCCGGAGGCACCACGCCCGGAAACGGCCGCGTGCGGGGCAGCGTCGCGTCCGGCGTACGCCATCGCGGGCGGCGCCGCGAGCTTCACGGAGTCGACACCGGAGGCGGAACAGTGCTCCACGCCCACACCGCCGCAGGCCATCTTCCCATCGCCGTACGCGACCGGATCGGCCTGGAGCACTGGCTGCGGAGCCGACGAGCCCGCCGTCGGATCGTCGATGGTGGCTGACGCGGCGGCGCCCTGGTGGGCATCGTGTTCGATCGGGTCCATGGGCATGGCCATGGCGGCCATCGCGCGCGAAGCATCCGGCGACGTGGAGGGCATCGCCGTGCTCGTCTGGTGGTGGACCAGGACGGCGATCACCATGAACAGAGCGACGGCGGCGCCACGGGCCCAGCGGGCCGCACCACCGTGGGTGCCGGCCAACCGGACCTTCCGCACCGTCATCGCTCCCACCTACGCCACCTGCGCTCCCTGCCAGCGGATCGCCAATATACCCTTGGGGGTAGGTGGCCGCACACCCCCTTCGGGATCCGCGCGGGAGCACCGCCCGCCACGGAAGAGGCCCGGTCGAAGGCGCGTACGACTTTCCCCACAGGCTCGTCAAAGGGCAGGATGTGGCTCCGCGTGGCCTCCGGGCCGCTGCCCCCTCGCCCCGTTGACCCCCGTCCGAAAGGCGCCCCATGAGCCAGCCTTCTGCCGGTCCGATCGTCGAGCGGGTGGATGCCCGGCATCGGTACGAGATCCTGGTCGACGGCGAGCGCGCCGGCCTGGCCGCGTACCGCGACCGCGGCGAGCAACGTGTCTTCCATCACACGGAGGTCGGCGACGCGTTCGCCGGGCAGGGCCTGGCCGCGCTGTTGGTCCAGCGGGCGCTCGCCGACGCACGCGACTCCGGCAAGCGGGTCGTGCCCGTCTGCTCGTACGTGGCCACGTTCCTCGAGAGGCATGACGAGTTCGCCGACATCGCCGACCCCGTGACCCCCGATGTCCTGCGGTGGCTGGAAGCGGAGCGGGACTGACCGCCGAGGATGCCCGTGTTCAGGAGGGGTCCTCGTCCAGCTTCTCCACGTCCAGCTTCTCCACCACGCGCTCGGAGACCCGCGCCGACGTCCGCGGCTCCGCCGGTGTGATGTGGTCGTCCGCCGCCTGAGCCCTCCTGGGGCGCGGCCGGACCCCTCTCGGGCGCGGCCGGACCCGTTTCCGGGTCCGGCACCCGAACACCCGGCGACCCCCGTACGGCTCCCGTGGCCTGGCGGCTCGCCCTGCCCGGCAGCCGGCCGTTTGTCAGCTGCCGGTGGACCGGACGGTGCTCATGATCTTCTTGATCTGGGCGTCCGTCAGCGCCTTCGGAACTCCTTGGTCCGCGTAGATCACCCAGCCGTGCATGGTCCCGTCGGGGAGCTTCTGCGCGATGCTGTGCGCGACGGCCTTCGGCGGAACGCATGGGCTCGGGCGGTTGGTGACGGTGACCTGAGCGGTCGCGGTGTAGCCGTCAATACCCCCCTGCTTCCACGGCTTGGCCTCGCTGACCTTGATCTTGGGCTTGTGGTCCGCACCGCCGTACGCGGCGAAGCCCCAGTTGCCCGCCCAGTTGCGGGCGTTCTCCTGGAGCGTGCCGTCCTTGCCGCCGCCCGTGGTGCCGACGGTGGCGAGCTGCCCCTTGCCCGCCTCACCGAACGCCTTGGGATTGGGACTCGACGCGCAGCCGCCCTCACGGTAGTTGCCGGCCGCGGTCATGACGACGATCGGCTGGCCGTTCTCGTCCGTGTAGGAGAGGGCCGTCTCCTCGTCGAGGACCTTCCACTTCTCGGCCTTGCCCGGCACGTCGTAACGGAAGTGGTGCTTCTGCGAGGTCTGCGTCTGCCACCCCGAGAACAACGGCTGATCGCCCGAGGGGTTCGCCGGGGCGGAGGACTGGGACGACCCCGCGGAAGGCGCCTTCGACTCCGCGGCGCCGGTGTCCTTGTCCGTGGCACTGCCGGTGTCCTCGTTGCATCCGCTCAACGCGACGGCCATGCCGATGCCGACGGCCGCGATCAGGGTCTTCTTCGTTCGCCGGGACGGCGTCCGGGTGGGGTGCGAGTGCTGAACAAGGTTCTTGAAGATCTTTGACTGAGACATGATCGGCACTCTAAGCGAGCCGCGTCGCCACACATCCCCAGGTGGGCGCTCCACCGCGAGACGGATACCCACTCGTGACACATCACATCAAGCTGATACGCGGCGCTGTGGCCGCACCTCTGGACCGCTCGCCGTGACCCTCACCGATCTCGCGATTCTTCTGTCGGGGCATTGAGGGGCGGGGCCTCGTAGGGAACGCCGATCTTGGCGGCCAGGCCGGCGATCATCAGCTCCAGGCCGTACTGGAACTCCGCGTCGTGATCGCTGTCGGCCAGATAGGGCGCGGTCGCGGTCAGAATCGGGTCGCCGGAGGCCGCGATGGCTTCGGTGCGCTGCTGGACCTGGTCGCTGTCCATGGCGCCCAGATAGATGGCGTAACCCAGTTCGCGCATGATCGAGCCGACCATGAAGGCGGTGTAGCCGCGCAGGACGTGGACCATCTCCTCGGGGCGAGGCGGAGTTCGTCGAGGCAGGACAGCGTGGAGCGCATGGCCTCCAAGGCGGCGGGCGACTGCGTGGGCCGGGTCAGCACCAGAGGGAACGCCTTCGGGTGCTGCTTGGCGGCGGCTCGGAAGGCGGCGGCGTGCGCCCGGATCCGCTTCTGCCATGTTCCGCCCTCTTCCTCGGGAAAGGCGATGCCGGCCAGCAGCGCTTCGGCGACGCCGTCGAGAAGGGCCTCCTTGTTCGGTACGTGGTTGTAGAGCGACATGTTCTCGATGTCGAGTTCCGTGGCCAGTTTGCGCAGGGAGAAGGCGTCGGGGCCATCGCGGTCGATCATCGTCACCGCTGCCGCGATCACCTTTTCGCGGGTCAGGCCCACTCGCCTGCCACGGCCGGTCCCTCGCGCCGTCATACGTCACCTTCCCTTGACATCACTTACGCCGCAAGTCTAGCGTTCCGGCCCACAAGACTTGCAGTGCAAGTGTCACGGTGGGGATGGCACTGGGTTCACGAGCCGACCAGGGAAGAAGGACTCGACCGATGAAACTCGCCTGGCACGACACCGACGTCCTCGACATGCCCACGCTCGGCACCCCGATCACCACCCTCGGCGGCCTCGCGGACATACCCGGCGGCTACGGCGCACAGCTCGGGTGGGCCCGTACGCGGGCGAAGGCTCTGCGTACCGAGTTCGCGGCGACCGGTACCCCGGACAGCGTCACCACCTGCGACCTGGTGACCCTGCCCTATCCGACGAGATTCGGCCTCTTCCGCGCCTCCCGGGCCATCGCCCCCTTCCTCGCCATCACCAACCGCATGCTCGTCATCCGCTGGACCGAGAGCGACGGGCGGCGGCGGGTGCTCCTGTTCGAGCCGAGCGATGTCCAACTCGGCCGCACCACCCCGTACTTCGCCGCACTGGCCCGCCGCACACCCGGCCCGCTGCGATCCCTGATGGTCACCGAACACGGGACCGTCCTCGGGCACCTGGCCCGGCTCGGCATCGCGCCCGAGGACGTCGACTATCTCCTCTTCGACCATCTGCACACCCAGGACCTGCGCCGGTGGATCGGCACCAGCACACCCCAGCCGGACTTCGGCGACGGCCCGGTCGAGCCGGTGTTCCCCAACGCCAAGGTGATCGTGCAGCGACATGAGCTGCTGGCCATGTCCGAGCTCCACCCGCTGCAGCGGCCCTGGTACCAGCCCGACGCCTATCGGGATGTGCGGCCCGACGCCTTGTCCGCCGTCGACGGCTCGCTGCTCCTCGGCCCCGGTGTCGCGGTCGTCTCCACCCCGGCCACGTGCTGGGCAACCAGACCCTCCTGCTGAACACCTCCAGCGGCATCTGGGCGTCCAGCGAGAACGCCATCGCCGCCGAGTGCCTGACCCCCGAGCACTCCCGCATGCCCGGCATCGCCCGCTGGGCTCGCGGCTGGCAGCAGGAGGTCGTTCTGAACGCCAACACCATCGAGACGACCGCCGAGCAGTACAACTCGCTCATCATCGAGAAGACGCTCGTCGACCGCGCCCAGGCCGACCCCCGCTTCTTGCAGTTCTTCCCCTCCAGCGAGCTGACCGCCGCCTGGACCAACCCCGGCACCAGGCCCACCTTCACCCACAAGGCAGTGACCCACCCATGACCACCGTGATCAGCGACGAGATCCTCGCGTACCGCCAGAAGCTGGTCCTGGACCACTTCCACGACGAGGTCCGCCAGGAGTGGGACGACGTTCTGGCCACCTTCCCGCATCCGCGCTACGAACTGATCCCCACCATGACGGTCCACGACGGCGATGCGGCCGTACGCGGCTACTACCGCGACAGCCGCCGCGCCTTCCCCGACCAGGACCACGAGATCATCGCCCTGCGCCACAGCGGCGACGCCGTGATCGTCGAATTCTGGCTGCTGGGCACGCACCTCGGCCCGCTGGGCGCGATCCCGCCCACCGGAAACCGCTTCCGTGTCCGCATGACCGCGTACTTCATCTTCGACGACGACGGAAACGGCGGCGAGAACCTCGTCTGCGAGCGGATCTACTTCGACAGCCTCACGCTGCTGAAACAGCTGCTCGGCGGCCTGAACCCGCGCAACCCGCGCAACTGGCTCCTGGCCGTCCGCTGTCTGCGCGGACTCCTCAAGGAAGCCGGCGGCACCCCGCACCCCGCCCTCGTCAACACGCCGAAGGCGGACCTGTCGTGAAGGTCCACCACCTCAACTGCGGCACCATGCACCTGCGCGGCGGCCCGCGGCTGGTCTGCCATGTGCTCCTCCTCGAGACGGACGCACACGGGCTCGTGCTCGTCGACTCCGGCTTCGGCCTCATGGACATCGCCAACCGTGGCCGCCGCGTGGGCCCGACCCGCCACTACATCAAACCGGCCCTCGACCCCGAGGAAACCGCCGCCCACCAGGTGGAACGGCTCGGCTTCCACCGCGACGACGTCCGTCACATCGTCCTCACCCACTTCGACGCCGACCACATCGGCGGCCTCGCCGACTTTCCGCACGCCACCGTCCACGTCACCGCGGCCGAGGCACGCGGCGCGATCCACGCCCCCTCGTGGCGCGAACGCCTCCGCTTCCGCCCCGCCCAGTGGGCCCACGGCCCGAGCGTCGTCGAACACAGCCCGGACGGCGAGCCGTGGCGCGGGTTCGCCGCCGCCAAGGAGCTCGACTCCGTCGCGCCCGGCATCGTCCTGGTCTCCCTCCCCGGCCACACCCGCGGCCACGCCTGCGTCGCGGTCGACACCGGCACCCGCTGGATCCTGCACGCCGGTGACGCCTTCTACCACCCCGGCACCCTCGACGGCCGCGCCCCCGTGCCCGCGGCCCTCCGCGCCATGGAAGCGGCCGTCGCGTACGACCTGAAACAGGTCCGCGCCAACCACGCCCGCCTCGGCGAGCTGCACCGGCGCGCGGAACCCGACCTGACGATCATCTGCGCCCACGATCCGGCCCTGTACGAAAGGATGCGGGCCGGGTGAGGGAAGCCACCGGCGTCGTGCCGGTCTTCGCCCTGTGACGTCCTTGAGTCAACGCGGCCCGTGGAGCACCGCCGCGGCGTGGGCCGCCGCGGGGGTGCTCAGCGCGGTGTTGAGCTGGTCGAACAGTTCGCCCGCGGCCACCCCGTTCCACTCCGGCGGCAGCAGTTCCAGGGCAGTCCCGGGTCGCGGTAGGGCATGCGCCGCCACTCGGTCAGCATCGGCAAGTAGATCCGGAACGCCTCCAGCGGCTGTGGCTCGCGCCGTGTCACCGCCTCCAGGACGGGGCGGTACCGGTCCAGGAAGTGCGCGTACATGGCGGTGAGTTCGTCCAGGTCCCACCACGACCGGACCTTCGCACCCAGATCCCGGGAGGCGAAGTGGTCACCGGTGAAGAGGTCGACATACCCGGACAGGCCCCGGCGCTCCAGGGTCCGCCGCGCCTCGTCCGCCAGGTGTCCGGGGGCCACCCAGACGCCCGAGGCGACGGTGCCGAGGCCGAGCCGGGTCAGGGCGGTGCGCAGTTCGTGCCGCTTCTCGCGCTCGGACTCGGGCACGGAGAACACCACGAGCACCCAGCCGTCCTCGCGGGACGCCCTGGCCCGGTGGAAGATGCGTACGTCCCCCTCGGCGAGCGTCTGCAGGGTCGAGTCGGCCAGCGAGTACCCGGCGACGCCCTCGCGGCGCTCGCCGCGCAGCACCTCGCGGCGTTTCATCCGGGAGACCGAGGACCGCACGGCCCGGCTCTCCACACCGAGGTCCGCCATCAGGCCGATCAGCGAGGCGACCGAGAGCCAGTTGTGCTCCCCCGGGCGTAGAGGCCGAAGAGCGTGAGGATGAGCGGGGCGTGACGGGACTCCCGTTCGCCTGTCGCCGTGGTGGCCGATGTCGTCTGCGCCGTCATGTCCCGCCACCCTAACGCCTGGCGCCTCGTGGATGATCACCTGCTCCCGCCGAGGCTATGCGAGACGGGTCCGCCTCACCCTGTTGCGCAGTTCGCCGAGCCCGCCGACCCGGGTGACGACCAGGTCGCCGTCGCCCAGGAAGATCCGCGGCTCGCGGGCGTTGCCGATGCCGCTCGGGGTTCCGGTGAGTACCGCGTCCCCTGGGCGCAGGGTCATGCCGTGGCTGAGCTCGGCGATGATCCGGGCGAAGGAGGAGGCCATCTGGGCGCTGGAGGCGTTCTGCAGCAGAAGGATGCGAGTCTCACGTTGACGTCCTGCCTTTCCTACGGGCGCGGCGGCACGAGTCGTTCCTCGGGTATCACGGCCACACCGAGGATCTCGATCATGGCTTCGGGCTGCCACAGCGCCGTGCAGCCGATGCCCGCCATGGCCGGGTAGACGGGCCCGGCGAGCTCGCGCCAGACCTTGCCGATCTCCTTGCCGTGGGCCTGGTAGTCGGGGATGTCGGTGAGGTAGAGGGTCACGCTCACCAGATCCTCGGGCCGACCGCCGACCTCGCGCAGCGTGGTGAGCAGATTGCCGAACGCCTGCCGGAACTGCTCGACGATGCCCCCCGGAACGATCCTCATATCGGCGTCCAGGGCGGTCTGCCCTCCGAGGTAGAGGGTGTTTCCGGCGAGTGTTCCGTGCGAGTAGCCGCTGGGCTTCGGCAGAGCGGGCGGGTTCACGGGGGCGGGGGTCATGGGGCCTCCGGCTCGGTTGTGTTCCGTCCTGCCCCGGGGCCGGGCAGGTGTATTGACTTTAGATGACGACCGTGAAAAATACGAGACATCGGATCCTGGTCCCCGACTGAACGGAGCCGACCCCATGGAGCCCGATCTGAGCAAGTACCGCCTCGAGGGCGACAATTCGATGTACCGGCTGCCCAGTGGCATCGTCGCCCCCGTGGTGACGCGCGGTGGCCTCGAGAACGCGAACACCGCCGACTCGGGCGGTGCCGTCCGTGTCTCGGGCGTGAGCATCCAGCACACCCCCGCCACCCGTCTGTGGTTCGGCAAGGTCAGCAACGAACCGGGCTATCGCTCAGTGACCCACCACCACGGCGAGGCCGAGACCGGTGGCTATGTCCTGTCCGGCCGGGCCCGCATCTACTTCGGCGAAGAACTCCAGGACTACGTCGACATGGAGGAGGGTGACTGGGTCTTCGTGCCGCCGTACATGCCGCACGTGGAGTGCAACCTCTCCCGCACCAAGCCACTGACCTGGATGACCACCCGGACGCCGGATAACATCGTGGTCAATCTGCCCGATATCGCCGACACCGAGCTGCGCGACTGGCTGGACCGCCGATGACCCCCACACCCCCCACCTCGGCCGTCTTCACCGCCGCCGTCACCCTCAAGCCCACCCAGCCCGAACACTTCGACCTCGCCTTCACCGCCACCACCCAGCCCTGCCCCTGGCCCAAGGCGTACGGCGGCGATCTGGTGGCCCAGGCCGCGGCGGCGGCCATGCGGTCGGTGACCGACGGCAAATCGCCGCACTCGATGCACAGCTACTTCCTGCGCCCCGCCGACATCGGCGCCGAGGTGCACTACGAGGTGGAGGTGGTGCGCGACGGACGCGGCTACAGCACCCGGCAGGTGCGCGGCTACCAGAGCGGCAAGCCGCTGTACGTCTGCCTGGCCGGATTCGCGGCGGGCGAGGCCGGTGCGGCCTTCCACACCGACTTCGGCGAGGACGTGCCCGACCCGGAGGACCTGCCCAGTTCGGCGGAGTACCTCGCCGAGCGCGGTGGCGGCTCCATGACCGAGGAGTCCAAGGCGTACTGGTCCGGCGGCCGCGGCTTCGACATGCGGCACGTCCCCGGCCCGGTCTATCTCACCGTCGAGGGAGAGCGCCTTCCGCACCAGGCGGTCTGGCTCAGGCCCTTCGACACCCTCCGCCCGGTCGACGGGCTGACCGACGCCCAGCGGGACCTGGCCGCCCTGGCGTATGTGTGCGACTACACGATCCTCGAACCCGTGCTGCGGGTGCTCGACCTGCCCTGGGCCAGACCCGGGCTGGTCACCGCGAGCCTCGACCACGCGATGTGGTTCCACCGCCCGGGGCCGGTGGACGGCTGGCTGCTCTACGTCCAGGAAGCCATAGCCGCCGACGCGGGCCGGGGCCTGGGCACGGGGCGCTTCTTCACGCGCGATCGCCGCCACCTGGCCACCGTGGTCCAGGAGGGCCTGATCCGCCCCACCTGATCCGCCGCTCCCCCGGCGGGCTCCCGGAAGGACTCTTCCGTGACTCTTCCCCTCTCCCCTCGGCACACCTCGACACCTTCACCCGCGACCAACTGCCCCCCGCACACCTGTGGCCGACGATCGAGTTCACCACTCCGGAACTGCGCTACCCGGACCGGCTCAACGCGGCCACCGAGCTCATCGACACCCCCACCGCGCTGTTCGGCCCCGACCGCCCCGCCCTGCGCACCCCGGCCGGCGAGGTGTGGACCTATGGCGAACTGCTCACCCGCGCCAATCAGGTCGCCCAGGTGCTCGCCGAGGACCTGGGTCTGGTGCCGGGGCAGCGGGTCCTGCTGCGCTCGCCCAACAACCCCTGGACCGTGGCCTGTTGGCTGGGCGTCCTCAAGGCCGGCGGTGTCGTCGTCACCACCATGGCCGCCCTGCGCGTCCGCGAGCTCACCCCGATCGCAGAGCGCACCCGGCCCTCGATCGCCCTCGTCGACCACCGGTTCACCGACGACGTGTACGCCCTGCGGGACTCCGTCCTGCCGTCACTGGCCGTCGTGGAGTACGGCGGCACCGGCACCCGGGATCTCGTGACCCGGGTGGCCGCGAAATCGGGTGAGTTCACCACCGTCGAAACCGCCGCCGACGATGTGGCGCTGCTCGGCCCCACCTCCGGATCCACCGGCGCGCCCAAGATCACCATGCATTTCCACCGGGACATCCTGTCCATCGACAACACCTTCGGCCGCCACACCCTGGGCCTGCTCCCGGACGATCTGGTGGCCTGCACCGCGCCCCTGGCCTTCACCTTCGGCCTCGGCATGCTGGTGGTCTTCCCGCTGCGGGCCGGCGCCTGCGCCCTGCTGACCGAGGCGGCCACCCCGCTCCAGCTCGCAAAGATGGTGCGGAGCCAGGGTGTCACCGTCCTGGCGACGGCGCCCACGGCCTACCGGGCGATCCTGCGCGAGGGCGCCGAGCGGCGGCTGGCCGGGCTGCGGGTCGGCGTGTCCGCGGGCGAGCACATACCCCGCGCCACATGGGAGCAGCTGCACGAACGCCTCGGCCTGAGGATCATCGACGGCATCGGCGCCACCGAGCTGCTGCACATCTTCATCTCCGCCGCCGGAGACGACATCCGCCCCGGCTCCACCGGCCGTCCGGTCCCCGGCTACCGCGCCACCGTCCTGGGCATCGACGGAGAGGAGCTCGGCCCCGGCGAGCCGGGCAGACTCGGTGTCATCGGCCCGGTCGGCTGCCGCTACCTCGACGACAAACGCCAGCGGGACTACGTCCTGGGCGGCTGGAACATCACCGGTGACATCTTCCACCGGGACGAGGACGGCTACTTCCACTACCACGCCCGCAGCGACAACATGATCGTCTCCTCCGGGTACAACATCGGCGGCCCCGAGGTCGAGGCCGCCATCGACACCCATCCGGACGTCGCCGAATCCGCCGTCGTGGCCCGCCCCGACCCCGAGCGCGGCTCGATCGTGTGCGCCTTCGTGGTGCTGCGCGACGGCGTACCCGGCGACGCGGCCAAGGCGAAGGAGATACAGGACCATGTCAAACAGGTCCTGGCGCCCTACAAATACCCCCGCGAGGTGCGCTTCCACAGCGCCCTGCCGCGCAACACCAGCGGCAAACTCCAGCGCTTCGCGCTCCGCAGAATCATCGAGGACGAGCAGGCCTCCGCCGAGGCCGTCGTCGAGAGTTAAGAGGAACACCCTTGAAAATCGCCATTGTCGGCGGGGTCCCGGCGGGCTGTACTTCGCGGCCCTGATGAAACAACTCGACCCCGCCCACGAGATCACCGTCTGGGAGCGCAACGCCCCCGACGACACCTTCGGCTTCGGCGTCGTCTTCTCCGACGAGACCCTCGGCGGCATCGAGAACGCCGACACCACCATCGCCGAGGCCATGGCCCGGCGCTTCGCCCGCTGGACCGACATCGACATCCACTACCGGGGCCAGAGCCACACCGTCGGCGGCCAGGGCTTCGCCGCCATGAGCCGCAAGGAACTGCTCCGCCTGCTCCAGGAGCGCTGCCACGACCTCGGCGTCACCGTCCACTTCTCCACCCTCGCCCCGGACACCGGGCAACTGCGTGCCTCGTACGACCTCGTGGTGGGGCCGACGGGGTCAACTCCCCATACGGACGGCTCATTCGGACGTCTTCCACCCCTCCCTGGACCGTCGGCACAGCAAGTACATGTGGCTCGGCACGGACCGGGTCTTCGAGGCGTTCCAGTTCTTCGTCAAGCAGACGGACTGGGGGGTCGTGCAGGTGCACGGCTACCCCTACTCCGCCACCGGCTCCACCTTCATCGTCGAGATGCACGAGGACGTCTGGCGGCGGGCCGGCTTCGACGCCACCGAGGGAACCGACTTCCCCCGGGCGCCTCCGACGAGCAGGCCGTCGCCCGCGTCCGCGAGCTGTTCGCCGAGGAACTCGACGGCCACGAGGTGTTCGCCAACAACTCCAAGTGGCTGAACTTCACGACCGTACGCAACGAGCGCTGGCACCACGGCAACCTGGTGCTCATCGGAGACGCCGCCCACACCGCGCACTTCTCCATCGGCTCGGGCACCAAGCTGGCCATGGAGGACGCGCTCGCCCTCGCCGCCTGCCTCCACGAACACCCCGACACCGAAGGCGCGTTGACCGCGTACGAGACCGAGCGGCGCCCGGTCGTGGAGTCCACCCAGCGGGCCGCGCAGGCCTCACTGGAGTGGTTCGAGAACATCGGCATGTACGTCGACCAGGAGCCGACCCAGTTCTGCTTCAACCTCCTCACCCGCTCGCGCCGCATCACCTATGACAACCTCCGCACCCGCGACCCGGAGTTCGCCGACCGCGTGGATGCCGCCTTCGCCACGGCACAAGGGCTGGGCAATACCGCACCGGCGATGTTCCAGCCCTACCGACTCGGTGAGTTGGAGCTGAAGAACCGGGTGATCGTCTCCCCGATGGACATGTACTCCGCCGTCGAGGGCGTGCCCGGCGACTTCCACCTCGTCCACCTCGGCTCCAAGGCCATGGGCGGCGCCGGACTGGTGATGACGGAGATGGTGTGCGTCTCGCCCGAGGGCCGCATCACCCCCGGCTGCACCGGCCTGTGGAACGACGAGCAGCGCGATTCCTGGCGGCGGATCGTCTCCTTCGTCCACGAGCGGAGCACCGCCCGTATCGGCCTCCAGCTCGGCCACGCGGGCCGCAAGGGCTCGACCCGGCTGATGTGGGAGGGCATGGACGACCCGCTGCCGGAGGGCAACTGGGAGGTCGTCGGCCCGTCCCCGCTGCCGTACGGACCAGGCTCCGCCGTGCCGCGCGAGCTCACCAGCGCCGACATGGACCGGATCACAGCCGACTTCGTGGCCGCCGCCCGCCGGGGCGCCGAGGCCGGGTTCGACCTGCTCGAACTGCACTGCGCACACGGCTACTTGCTGTCGTCCTTCCTCTCCCGATCGCCAACCGCCGCACCGACGCGTACGGCGGCCCGCTGGAGAACCGGCTGCGGTTCCCGCTGGAGGTCTTCGACGCCGTGCGGGAGGCATGGCCCGTCAAACGGCCGATGATCGTGCGCATCTCCGCCACCGACTGGGTGCCGGACGGCAACACCGAACACGACGCCGTCGAGATCGCCCGCGCGTTCATCGCCCACGGCGCGAACGCCATCGACGTCTCCTCCGGCCAGGTCACCAAGGACGAGCGCCCCGCCTTCGGCCGCTCCTACCAGACCCCGTTCGCCGACCGCATCCGCCACGAGGTCGCCGCCACCACCGGCGCCGCGGTCATCGCGGTGGGCGCGATCGCATCCTACGATGACGTCAACTCACTCCTGCTGGCGGGCCGCGCCGATCTGTGCGCCGTGGGCCGCACCCATCTGTACGACCCGCACTGGACCCTGCACGCCGCGGCCGAGCAGGAGTACCAGGGCCCGGGCGCCACATGGCCGGTGCAGTTCCGCGCCGGCAGCCGCAAACCCCCGGCCGCCCGCACCGACGCCGTACGACCCCGGCTGTCACTGCTCCGGCCCGACCCCGCCGACCAGGCCGTTCATCTGCGCTGGACCCCGACCCGTGAACCGGCCCCCGTCTCCTGAGGGTGTGGACGGCACCGGCGGCTTCGCCCGTGTCGTCCACCGGTCCCGCGTGGAGTGGTCGGACACCGACGCCTCAGGCCACCACCACAACACGGCGACCGTGCGGTTCGTGGAGGCGGCGGAAGAGGCACTCGCCACCGCGGCCACGGCTACCGTCCGGCTCCCGGGGTGCGCCGTGTGCTGTCCGGCACCCCGCCCATCACGGGCATGATCGGCGTCGAGGAAGGCGTGGCGCTGACCGCCGAGGCCGGCATCGACCGCATCCGGGCCAAGGCCCCGCGCTCTGACCGGTTACCAGGGCACGGGCTGGTCCTGGTAGTTGAGGAACTTCAGGCCCGGTTCGCCGCTGTGGCGGTCGATCGTGTCCACCACTCCCGGGATGGACTGGTCGATGGTCAGCGGTGCGTCCGGTCCGCCGAGTTCGGTGCGGACGTGGCCGGGGCACATGAGCAGCAGCGTGTGCGCGGCTTCGGCGTACCGGGCGGCGTAGCTGCGCATCAGCTGGTTCAGGGCGGACTTGCTGGCGCGGTAGACGTCCTGGCCGCCCTTGGTGTTCAGGCCGAGGCTGCCCTGGCGCGAGGACATGACGCCGATGGTCCCGGTCGGGGCGACCAGCGAGCGGAGGGACTCGACCACGCGCATCGGGCTGAGCGCGTTCGTGACCATGACCTCGGTGAACATCTCCGTCGGTACGTCGCCGATCGGAACGTCGCCCCTGGTGATGGCGGCATTGACGAACAGCAGGTCGAGCGTGTGCTCCGCCAGGCGCTCGCGCAGCGCGGCGACCTCGTCCGGCTCCGTCATGTCCACCGACTCGACCGTGACCCGGCCACCGGACGCCTCGGCCAGGTCGTGGAGGCCGGTGCGCCGCTCGCCCCGGACGGTGCCGATGACGTTCCAGCCGCGGTGCGCGTACTCGGTGGCGAGGCCGAGTCCGAGGGCGCGGGACGCGCCGATGATGAGAGCGGTCCTGGGAGCGTTCATGCCTGGACCGCCGGCTTGAGGACCTCTTCACACCACTGGCGGAAGGTCGTCGGACTGGCGGTCTCGGGGGTGCGCCGCACGCCCTGGTCGATGCCGTCGTCCTTGGCGCGCATCATGTCGACGTAGCCCTCCACGAGCGCGTTCCCCATGCCGCGCCCGGTGAGTGCGGCGCGCAGGTCCTCCAGCGACTGCCGCTGGTAGCGGATCGGGCGGCCGAGCACCTCGGACATGATGCGCGCCGCGTCGTTCGCCGAAAGGTCCTCGGGCCCAGCACCGGGACCTCGCCCGTGCCCGTCCACGAGCGGTCGAGCAGCAGACCGGCGGCGGCCGCGGCGATGTCTCCGGTGGCGGCCATCGGTGCCGTGCGGTCGGCGGCGGCGGTGTCGGTGAAGACGCCGTCGTCGCGGATCGAAGCCACCTGCCGCAGCAGGTTGTCCATGAAGCTGGGGCAGGCGAGCGCCCGGTAGGCCACGCCCGTGCCCGCGATGAGGTCGTCCATGGCCAGCGACGCCGTCACATGCCCGGCGCGGCCGGCGGCGGGAGTGCCGCGGCCGAGCGCCGAGACGCCGACGACGTGTCCGACCCCGTGGACCGTGAACGCCTTCGCGGCGGCGCGGGTGAACCCGGAGTAGACGGCGTCCAGACTCGGCGCCTTCGGGTGCGACGGGGCCAGCCAGAAGACGGCGTCCGCGCCGGCGAAGGCCCGGTCGACGACCTCGGCGTCGCCGTGCGAACCGGTGACGACGTCGACGCGGGCGCGGACGGCGTCGGGGAGTTTCCCCGGGTCGCGCACGATGACACGCAGCTCTTCGCCGCGCTCGGGGGCCTCGTTGAGCAGGATTCCCATGACCCGGCTGCCGATCTGGCCGGTGGGGGCGGTGATGACGATCATGTTGTGAGTCTCGGGGCGGGCGACCTGTGGCGTCCAATACCTTTCCCGGCAATTGATACCTTGAGGGCATGGATCTCGATCTGCGCAAGCTCCGCTATTTCGCCGCGGTGGCCGAGCACCGGAACTTCGGCCGGGCCGCGGAACAGCTCTTCATCACCCAGCCGGTCCTCAGCCGCCAGATCAAGGCGTTCGAGCAGGAGTTGGAATGCGCCCTGCTCGTACGGACCACCCGCAGCGTGGAGCTGACCGCCGCCGGGACGCAGCTGTACGAGGAGGCGCAGCGGATCCTCGGGGCGGTCACGGCGGCGGTGCGGCGCGTACACGACGCGGAACGGGGCGCCCAGCGCCTCGTTGTCGCCTTCTCCCCCGGGCTGCGTGTGTCGGATGCGATCCGGGCCTTCACATCGCGCTACCCGGACGTCGAGACCGACGTCGTCCCGGCCCGCTGGTGGCAGCCGGACGCGCCGCTCCGGGACGGCCGGGCCCAGGTCGGATACCTGCGACAGCCGTTCGACGCCTCGGGCTTGCGCACCATCCCCATCGGCCACGAGCCCAGGGTCGCCTGCATGCCCGCGACACACCCGCTGGCCCGCCGCGAGAAGCTCACCCGCGCCGACCTCGACGGCGAGACGATGCTCGACGCGGCGAGCCGGCCGATGTCCTCCATCGAGGAGAAGTTCGAGCTGATCGCCGCCGGGCACGGTATCGCGCTCATCTCCCTCAGCGCCGCGCGCTCCTACTCCCGCCCCGACCTCGTCCACCTCCCCGTCACGGACGCCCCAGGGGCCGAGACCTGCCTGGCCGTCGCCGCGGACCGGCGCGAGAAGCAACTGCTGCGCGACTTCCTGGAGATCGCCACCGCGACGCTGCGGCCCACCTGACGGGAAGGCGCGTACCGGCCCGGCAGCGCGTGCTACGCCTTCCGGTGCGGCCGCAGCTCGATGGTGAGTGAGGCGGCGGTGAAGACGGAGGAGTAGGTGCCGACGGCCAGGCCGATCAGTAGGGCGAGGGCGAAGTCGGCGAGGGTGTCGTCGGCGAGGACGGCGAGGGCGGTGAGGATGAATGCCGCACCCATGCCGGTGTTGACGGTCCGGGGCAGGGTCTGCAGGATCGCCTGGTTCGTCAGGCGGGGAAGCGGTGTGGTGCGGTCGCGGCCGAGCAGTTCGCGGACGCGGTCGAAGAGGACGACGGAGTCGTTGACCGAGTAGCCGATGACGGTCAGCAGGGCGGCCAGGAAGACCCCGTCGATGGGCTTGCCGAGCCAGGCGAAGGCGCCGATGAGGATCACCACGTCGTGGGCGAGCGCGACGACGGCCGCCGTCCCGAAGAACCAGCGGAAGCGGACCGCGAGATACAGCAGCTGGGCGCCCAGCGCGAGGGAGAGGGCGATGAGGGCGTTGCGGCGCAGTTCGTCGCCCATGCTGGGGCCGATCAGCTCGTCGCGGACCTTCTTCGTCTCGCCGCCGAGGGTGCTGATGGTCTCGGTGACGGCGGCCTCGTCGGCGTTGCTCAGGTTCTCGGCGCGCACCGTGAGCCCGGTGTCGCCGGAGGACTGCACGACCGCGCGGGGGAACCCGGCGTCGGTGAGGGCGGTGCGGGCCCGGTCGGGGTCGACGGGTGCGCTGGTGGCGTACTCGATCAGCCGGCCGCCGGTGAACTCGATGCCGAAGTCCAGGCCGCGGACGAGGAGGCCCGACGCGGCCACGACGGCGAGTGCGGCGGAGACGACCAGCCAGCGGCGCGGACGGCGCATCAGGAACGGGTCGCGGCGCAGCAGCCGGTCGCGGACCCAGCCGGTGCTCGCGATGCCGGTGATACGGGGCCGGCGGCGGACCGCGGGGCGGCCCACCGCGTACTCGGCGAGCACCCGGCTGATCACCAGGGCGCTGACCATCGAGGCGAGGACGCCGATGGCGAGGCTGATGCCGAAGCCGCGCACCGGGCCGGAGGCGAAGGCGAACAGGAGGGCCGCGGCGATCAGAGTCGTGATGTTGGAGTCGGCGATCGCGCTGAGGGCACCGCGGAACCCGGCGGTCACCGCCGAGCGGGGACTGGGGCGGCTGCGGGCCGCGTACTCTTCGCGGGCCCGCTCGAAGACCAAGACGTTGGCGTCCACGGCCATGCCGATCGCCAGGACGAACCCGGCGAGGCCCGGCAGGGTCAGTGTGGCGCCGAGCGCGGCCAGGGCGGCGTAGGAGATGAGGCCGTAAGCGGCCAGGGCCACGGTCGCGAGCAGGCCCAGGAGCCGGTAGACGGCGATGATGAACAGTGCGGTCAGTGCGGTGCCGATGACGGCGGCCCAGGCCGCGGCCTCGATGGCCGCATCGCCGAGCGTGGCGCCGATGGTGCGCTGTTCGACGGTCTCGACCGGTACGGGCAGGGCCCCACCGGAGATGAGCAGGGCCAGTTCGCGGGCTTCGGTGTCGTCGAAGGAGCCGGTGATCTGGGTGCTGCCGCCGGGGATGCCGGTCCCGCACGGTACGGAGGGGTCGACCTGCGGCGAGGAGATGATCTTGTTGTCGAGGACGATGGCGACCCGGCGCTGCGGGTCGCCGGCCGGGTGACAGGCGGCCCGTGCGGTGACCTGCCGCCATCGGTCCTGGCCGGTCTTGGAGAAGTCGACCGCGACGTGCCAGCCGGCACCGCCCTGCTGGTCGAAGCGGGCGTCGGCGCCTTCGACGTCCCGTCCGGTCAGATCGGCGGCCCGCAGTCGCAGCGGCTGTCCGGACTCGTCCGGCAGCACGCGCTCCTCGGCCGGATCGGCCGGCGGGGAGGTGGCGCCGTCAGCGGTCCCGGCCGGGCCGAGGACCGCGTGGACGGTGAGCTGCGCGGTGCGGCCCAGCACGTCGGCGGCCTTCTTCGGGTCGTGGACGCCGGGCAGCTCGACGAGGATGCGGTGGTCGCCGGAGCGGACGAGGGTCGGTTCGGCGACGCCGAGCGCGTCGACGCGGCCGCGCAGCACCTCCATGGTGCGGTCGGTGGCCGCGGCGTCGGCTTCGGTGGTGGGGGTGGAGCGGGTTTCCAGCGTGATCTGGGTGCCGCCGCGCAGGTCGAGGCCGAGGCGGACCGGTGTGGTGAGGGCGATGGCCAGCGATCCGGCGATCACGGCGAGGGCGAGTAGCGCACGCACGCGCAGGGACTTGTTTCGCTTGTTCTGCTTGTTCTGCTTGTTCCGTTTATTCCGCTTGTTCCAGCTCTTTGGGCTGTTCCGGCGTTTCAACACGAGCCTCCGGCAGGCACGTCGCGGCAGCGGCACACCCGGCCGCGACGGAGGAAAGGGTGATCGGTCGCGTCAGATACCCGCGGGCGCCGGAGGGGCCCGGCCACGGTCGTGGGCCGATCGGCCGGGAGAGACGGGTGGGCACGCGGAGGGCGCTGGAGCACGTGGACCGACAGCCGGGTCGGCATTCGTATCGCGGGGGTCGGTGGCGTGGTGATCCGGTGCGCACGGGCGCTCACCGAGATGGTCGTGGCGGACCCTGGCCTGGGCCGGGCAGCCGGCGGCACACGGGTCATCCGCGCGGGGGCCGGTGCCCGGGCGCTCGGCGCCCGTGGCCGCCGGGGCCTGATGGGGGACCGGACCGGAAGCGGCGCGCGCGGTACCGGCGGGAACCAGCGCCAGCAGGACGGCGAGGAGCGCGATGAGCGTTCCCGCGAGCCGGTGGAGCCGGTGACCGGCGGTCGGGATGGTGCGGGGTACTGGGCGCATGCACCGTCCCTTTCCTGCTGGGTCATCGACTTCCCTGCGAGTGCTCGACGCGGGGTGCCGGTCCGGGGTGCCGGTCCGGGGCTCCGGCCCGGGAGTGGACGACCGGAGCCCCGGACGCCGGTGAGGGGCGGGGCGGGTGTCAGGGTTCGATGAGCCCGGCGCGGATGGCGTAGCGGGTCAGCTCCAGCCGGTCGTGCAGACCGAGTTTGTGCAGGAGGTTGGCCCGGTGGCGGTGCACGGTCTTGACGCTGATGAAAAGGATCTCGGCGATCTCCTTGGAGGAGTGCCCTTCGGCGACGAGTTTGAGGACCTCCTCCTCACGAGGTGTGAGGAGCTGATCGGGGTCTTCCTCGCCGTGGCGGACCCGGTCCAGGTAGTTGCGGATGAGGGCGGTGACCGCGCCGGGGTAGAGGAACGGCTCGTTGCGCATCGCGGCCCGGCAGGCGGCGACCAGATCACGGTCGGCGACCGACTTCAGCACATAGCCACAGGCCCCGGCCTTGAGGGCCTGGAACAGGTATTGCTCGTTGTCGTGCATCGTCAGCATCAGGATGCGCAGGCCCGGCTTGAGCGCCACCAGCTCGCGGGTGGCCTGGAGGCCGGTCAGGCGCGGCATGGCGATGTCGAGCACGGCCAGGTCGACCTCCTGGCTCCGGGCCATCTCGATGGCCTCGGCTCCGTCCCCGGCCTCGGCGACGACCTCCAGGTCGGGTTCCCTGTCCAGGATCAGGCGTACGCCGCGGCGTACCAGAGCGTGGTCGTCGGCGAGCAGGATGCGGATCGGCGTCGCGGCCGTGGGATGCGGTGTCGAGGCCGTGGTGGGTCCGGGCGGGGTCGGGTCGGGCATGGTCAGAGCTGCTTCCTGGGGGCGGGGGTGATGAGGCGGATCCGGGTGCCGGTGCCGGGCGTCGAGGTGATGTCCAGGGTGGCTCCGGCGAGCAGGGCCCGTTCGCGCATGCCGCGGATCCCGGCGCCCTCGCAGGCGGCCTCGATGCCGCGGCCGTCGTCGGCGATCTCCAGCACCACCGCATCGCCGACGCGGCGCAGGCTCACCTCGACCTGCCGCGCGTCCGCGTGGCGGGCCGCGTTGGTCAGGCTCTCCTGGGCCACCCGGTACAGCACGAGCTCGCGCTCCTGGTCGAGGGTGGGCAGGTCGGCATCGAGGCGGCGCACGACCCGCAGCCCGGTGTGGGTGGCGAAGTCCTGGGTGAGCGAGGTCAGCGCGCTGACCAGGCCCAGGTCGTCCAGGACGCCGGGCCGCAGGCGGCGCACCAGGCGGCGGACCTCGTCCAGGCTCTCCCGGGTGATCTCCTGGGCCTGCTGGAGGTCCTCGCGCAGCGGCTCGGGGGCGTCGTCCGCGGTGCGCCCCAGCACCAGCAGGATCGCGGTCATGCTCTGCCCGACCTCGTCGTGCAGCTCCTGGGCGATGCGGCGGCGTTCCGCCTCCTGGGCCAGCAGCACCCGGGCGCTGGACGTGGCGCGTTCGTGCTCCAGCCGGTCGAGCATGGCGTTGAAGGTGCGGATCAGCTCGGACACCTCGCTACCGCCGCCGGCGCCGGGCACGGGCAGCCGCTGGCCCGGGCGCAGCAGGTCGACGGTGGTCATCAGCCTGGTCAGCCGGTCCAGCGGGGCCAGACCCCAGCGCAGCAGGGTGCCGTTGGCGACCAGCATGACGGCGAGACCGCCGACCAGGATGATCGCCTCGGTCAGCAGCACCGGTACGGAGACGGTCACCGGCGCCCACAGCAGCAGCGCCGTGGCGGTGCCCAGCACCAGGGCGTTGAGCCCGAAGATCCGCCAGAACAGCGACACCGGGGAAACTCCTCCTTCTGCGCTCCGAGTCCGATCAGCTCCACTGTCGCTCATCGCCCCCGGGCGGAGCCGCCGCGACTGATCACGACCGAGCCTGACACAGCCTGCCTCCCGGACCGCGCGCGGTCGATGGGTCCGTTCCCCATTTCCGAGGTCATCGGGTACCCATGCGCCGTTCCCCGCCGTCGCCCTGTGGTCACCGCCGTCCCGGGCAAATGGGGTCCGCGCCCGATGGGCTTCCGGCGCCGAGTCGAGCAGAGTCGAAGGTGATCGAGCCGTCCGGTACGGCCACCTCTCGCGGTCGTGGAGACCGCGGCCGGCGGAACCGGGCGGCCACTGCCGCACGTAGCGCGCTCTTCGAGAAAGGACTTCCCAATCGTGATGTCAAGCCGCAGTCGTGGCGGGAGGTGAACCTTGGTAGCACTGTCCGTCACGGATCATCGCCCACAGGACGTTGAGCCTGCGGCGGGCGAGCGCGAGCAGGGCCTGCTTGTGGCCCTTCCCCTCGCTTCTCTTCCGCTGGTAGTACGCCTTGGACGCGGGGCATGTCGTGATGCTGACCATCGCCGAGAGGTACATCGAGCGCAGCAGTCCGCGGTGGTAGCGCCGGGGGCGGCGCAGGTTGCCGCTGACGCGGCCGGAGTCACGGGGCCTGGGGCAAGGCCGGCGAAGCCAGCCAGGCGGTCGGCGCTGCCGAAGGCGTCCATGTCACCGCCGGTCGCGGCGATGAATTCGGCGCCGAGCTTGGGGCCCATGCCGGGCAGGCTGCGGATCACCTCGGCGTGCGGATGCTCGCGAAACGTGGCCTCGATCAGGGCGTCAAGCTCGACGATCTCCTCATCAAGGGCCATCACCCCCTTCGCGAGGCGGACCACCATGGCGGCCGCCAGCTTTTCGCCGGGCAGCGCGGTCATCTGCGCCTGGGCGGCCTCCACAGCCGTCTTCGCCAGCGCGGCGGCACCGCGGACCTTGCGGTTTTTCAGCCAGGTCTCGATCCGCTTGACGCCGGCGCGGCGGATCGCGGCCGGGGTCTGGTAGCCGGTCAGCAGCATCACCGGGCCCTTGTTGACCAGGTCCAGCGACCGCTCCAACGCAGGGAACACCTCCAGCAGTTGGGCACGGAGCCGGTTGATCTGCCGGGTGCGGTCGAAGACCACGTCCAAGCGTCGGGCGGTCAGGGTGCGCAGGTCGACAGCGATCTCGTCACCGGGCCGCAGGAGGCCGAGGTCGCGGCGGACGCGGGCCTGGTCGGCGATGACGAAGGCGTCCTTCGCGTCGGTCTTGCCCTCGCCCTTGTAGGTGACCGAGGCGCGGTGGACGGCCAGGCCGGTGAGATAGGCCATGGGCTGGCCGTGGCCGAGGAGCAGGCCGATCAGCAGGGCGGCGGCGCCGTGGTTGAGGTCGACGGCCCACAGCACATCCGTAGATATCTCCAGGACATCGCCGATGAGCTGGAGCAGCTCGGTTTCGTCGTTGAGGACCCGGCGGGAAAGCAACCGTTCGCCGTCCGCGTTGATCACCACGCAGTGGTGATGTTCCTTGCCGATGTCCACTCCGGCCCAGATCTCGGGCACGTTCCCTCCACCAGCTCGTCGTCACTTCACTCCCGCAGACGACCTCGCCGACGTTGTCCTACAGCAGCGATCGGGTCGCGTCTCCCAATTGGCGGTCGAGTCGTCGCGGGGCTCCGGGCGGCCAAGTCCTTTGAGCCATCCAAAAGGCGCCCACCATGCAGCCATACCCAAAGCCCCCGGGCCCTCCGATCTTACGAATGACCAGAGCAACCACCCTTGAAAGGTAGGACCTCACCGTGCCGCTCGACACCGCCCAGACCGGTCCCCGCCCCGGGCGGCTGACCTCTCATGAGGCCCGCCAGCGCCTCGAACACGCCCGCAACAGCCGCCTGGCCCAGCTGCGCGCCCTCGACGAGAGCGCCCAGAGCACGGACGCCCATCTGGTGTCCGCGCAGACGGAGGCGATCCAGCGCGTCCTCACCGAGATCGACGAGGCGTTCGCCCGCGTCGACGACGGCACCTACGGCACCTGCCGGGGCTGCGCCAAGCCCGTCCCCGCCGAACGCCTGGAGATCCTTCCCTACACCCGGTACTGCGTCGCCTGCCAGGGCCGCGCCACCGCCTGACCCTCCCCATCCGACCCGTTTTCGTCTCCGCCCTGCTCAAAGGGGTGAAGTGGTGAACCACCAGACCATCGGCGACCGTGCCGCGCACCTGTCGCCAGAGGACCTTGCCGCGCTGCGGGAGAACCTCCACGAACAGCGCCTGTTCCGCCAGGAACAGCTGCGGCGGATCGCCGCGCCGCCCCGCGCCGAGGACCTGCTCCGACGGCACTCCGCGGCACAGGCCGAGGTGGACGTCAAAGTCGCCGCCTCCGCGCGCATGGTCCTCGCCGATGTGGAGGCGGCGCTGCGACGCATCGCCGAGGGCCGCTACGGCATGTGCCACCTGTGCCGTCGCCCCGTCGAACGCGAACGCCTGCTGATCGTTCCGCAGGCCCGCTACTGCGCACGGTGCCAGCAGGTGCGGGAGGCCGGGCGATGACCGTCCTCCGCCGCTTCCGGACCGGTTCCCCCGCCGGGCCCCGGCACCGGCCCTGGCCGTTGTGCCGGCACTGCTGCGGCCTCGCCCTCGACCTGGGAAGCGCCCGCACCCGCGCCTGGATCGCCGGCCGCGGCATGGTCCTCGACGTGCCCACCATCACCTTCCCCGGTGCCGGGGCGGTGTACCCGATCCAGCGCGGCGCCATCGTCGACGTTCCGGCAACGGCCCGGATGCTCGACCGGCTGCTCAGCCACCGCCTGCCCCGGCTCACCCGCCCGCTGGTGGTGGTCACCGCGCCCGTGCTGGACGGCCCCGCCTTCCGGGAACGCGCCCGCACCGCCGTGGAGGTGCTGCGCCCGCGCGCGGTCCTGACCGTCCCCACCGCACGCGCCATCGCCCTGGCCGCGGACGCCGACCCCTCCCTGCCGCTGCTCGTGGTGGACATCGGCGCCCACCTCACCGAAGTGGTCCTCCTCCTCGACGGCCTCGTCTTCGACGCCCGCCGCACCGCCCTGGGCACCGCCGACCTCGCCGGCGAAGGCGCCACGGCGGAGATCAGCGGAGCCATCAGCACCATGATCACTTCAATGCTCCGGCAGGACCGCACGTCCCTCACCGCCGAGGCCCTGGCCCGGGGAGCCCTCGTGGCCGGCGGCGGCGCCCTGCGCCCCGACCTCACCCACCGGCTGATCGGCGGCACCCACGCGCCTCTGCGGGCGGTTCCCGCACCGCACACCGCGGCGCTCCGCGGCGCCGTCAAGTTCCTTCAGGCCGCGCACGGCCATCCGTCGGCCAGTGGCACGTCCCCGCCCTGACCCGGCCCTCTGTTCGCCGACCCCGCCGCCCCGCCGACCCCGCCGCCCTACCGGCCGGGGTCTCCTGTGCGCCATTCCCCTACGCCCGTTGGCGTGCCGCGACCGCGCCCTCCGCACCCTTCGCGCCCTCCGCACCCGGTCGCGGTCATCCCCCTGTCCTGGAAGGAGAACCACCGTGTCCGGCGTGATACCTCCCGCGCAGCCACCCCCCGACCCCCGCACCACGGGCTGGTGCATCCCCTGTCGCTGTGGCGCTGGCGGCACAATCCGCTGTACCGGTGCACCGACCGCCTTCAGGGCCGGATCGCGCTGGCGTTGTTGCTGCTCGTGCCGCTCCTGGGGCTCGGTGCCACGTACGCCGCCGGTGACGCCGCCCACCGCCACTACCGCGCGGCCGCCGAACACCAGCGACAGACCCTGCGCCTCACCACCGCCGTCCTCACCCACGACGCCCCGATCACCCGGAGCCCGGATCGGCGGAGGCGAGGGAGAACCGCTACCCGGCCACGGTCCGCTTCACCGACCCGAACGGACGGACCCGCACCGCCGAGGCCGACGTCCTGCCCGGGCTGAACGCGGGCAGCTCCGTCCACGTATGGGTCGACGCGGACGGAGCGATCGCCGAGCCGCCCATGACCGCCGCACAGATCCGCAGCCGCACCATGGGCTGGGGTCTTGTCGCCTTCCTGACCGTGCTCCTGGCCGGTGCCGCCGCCTACCGCTGCGCCGCCGTGGTCCTGCGCCGGCGCAATCTCGCCGAGTGGGACACCGAATGGGCCGAGACCGCGCCACGCTGGACCGCGTCGCCCTGAACCACAATGCCGGTGACACGTCAGCCGCGGAGGGGACCCTACTCCCCCGTACAACGGCAGGTGTACGACCTCGTGCTCGCCGCCCAGGACGCGGGCATCGCGGCGCTCAGCCCTGCGCGCTGCGCTGATCTCCGGCGAACTGCGCCCCGGCGAGGTCTACTCGGCACCCGCTCTGGCCGCAGTGCCGCCCGCGAGGACCCGCTCGCCATGGGCCAAGGGGCTCCGGTAATCGACTCAGCCCCGGCGTTCCGCGGGCGGAGCCATCCGCTCGCCGGGGCGCCCCCGGTAGAACGTGCCGTCGGAGCAAGAGGTGATCTCCATCTGAAGCCCCCACGGGGTGGTGAAGTAGAACCACCGCTGGCCCGCCACCGGCGAGTTCTCCGCGACCCCGTTCGGCCCGTCCATCAGCGTGACGCCCGGAACGTACGACAGATACGCGCGCGCCGCGTCGACATCGTCGACATAGAGGGCGAGATGGTGCCCCCCGATGTCGCTGTTGCGCGGTTGTGCCGTCGACCGCTCGGGGCACTGTACTCGAACAGCTCCAGATTGATGCGTCCCAGCCGTACCATCGCGAGGGTGCACGTGGCTTCTGGGTGCACATTGAGCCGACGGGTCATGCCGTCACCTTCGTCGTCCGCGAAGGGGCCGTCGAGGAAGACGAATTCACCACCTACGTGTTCGACGAAGAAGGCGATCGCCTGGTGGAGGTCGGGCACCGTGAGGGCGACATGGTCGAGGGACCGCAAGGTGGGAATACCGCCGTTCGGGGTGGTGGTGGCGATGGTGTGCTCCTGTGGTTCGTGCCCGCGGGGTGCGGGGGGGCGGAAAGTGGCCAGGGGATGAGCCGGGGGGATGAGCCGGGGGGTGGCCGGTCAGGCGGTGAGCTGTCCCGACTCCGCGACCCGGAGGGCGAGGGACGCGACGGTGAGCGCCGGGTTCACCGCCGCCGAGGACGGGAAGAGTGAGGAGTCGACGATCCAGAGGTTGTCGACGTCGTGGGACTTGCAGTACGGGTCGACGACGCTGGTCGCCGGGTTCACGCCCATGCGCGCGGTGCCGCACTGGTGGGACGATGCCTCGATGCCGAGGAGTTGGGTGAGGGCGACCGGATAGCCCGCCTTGCGGGATACCGCCTTCATCCGTTTGACGAGTTCCCGGTGTGCGGAAAGATTGGTGGCCCTGCGGGCCAGGACGAGCCGGCCGTCGGAGCCCAGCGTGACCCGGTTCTCCGCCAGCGGCAGGTCCTCGGTCTGCAGGAAGAGGTCGAGGGTGCGGTGGGTGACCGCGTCCAGGATGGCTTTGGGGATCATCCGGCGGGCGTTCTTGACCATGGCGCCCTGGAGCTTGCCCAGCCCCTGCACATTGCCCAGCGGGTAACGGTTGTCGCCGCCGGGGTTGTACCAGTCGTTGACGCCGATGGTCTTCTGGAACACCGATTCGTTGGTGTGACGCGGGTCGACGGCCAGGAAGAACGACGTCACATGGGTCATGTAGTTCCGGCCCACCTGGTCCGACGCGTTGGAGAGCCCCGCCGGGTGACCGCTGGAGGCCGAACGCAGCAGCAGCGCCGCCGTGTTCGCCGCGCCGGCCGAGACGACGAAGCGTTTGGCGGTGATCCGGACGGGCGAGCCGTTGTGCAGCGCGTGCGCGGACACGACCTGTTTGCCCGTGCCGTTCGTGTCGAGACGGCGGACCTCGGTGCGGGTCAGCAGCCGTACGGTGGGGGACTTCAGCGCGGGCCGCACGGCCGCCACGTCCGCGTCGCCCTTGGCGTCGACCATGCACGGGAAGGCGTCGCAGGTGGCACACCACAGGCACTTCCCGCCGGGGCCGTAGTCGATGGCCGTCGGAAGGCTGAAGGGGCTCAGGCCCAGCGCCCGCAGGCTGTCGACGTACTCGGCCACCGTCTCGTCGTGGGGCACCGGAGGGTGCGGGAAGTCCGTGGAGCGCCACGGTTCCGTGGGGTCCTCCCCCTTCAGCCCGTGCACCCAGAAAATCGACTCGGCCCGCGTGTAGTGCCGTTCGAGGTCCGCGTACGACAGCGGCCAGGCCGGCGACACTCCGTCGGGGTGCTCGACGTCCTCGAAGTCGTGTTCGCGGAAGCGCGGCAGGGTGGCGCCGTACATCTTGGTGCTGCCGCCGACGTAGTGGTAATTACCCGGGGTGAAGCCGCGTCCGGTGGCCGCCTCGTACCACGTGGCCGAGTTCTTGTACCGGCCGCGCATGTGAACCGCGCGGGGCGACCAGTTGGCGATCTCTCTGGGCAGGAAGTCGCCCTGCTCCACGATGAGGACACGCGCCCCGGAATCGCGCAGCGCGTACGCCAGCGTGCCGCCTCCCATACCCGAACCGATGATGACGATGTCGCAGTCGATCTCGGCGGCGGGAGAGGTGACTACCGAAGGCTGGCTGGCGTGGAAGATATCGGTCATCGCTCGCTCGCTGTCCTATGGGGCCGAGGCCGGATGCCTTCGTGCGATCCCGCGGTCACGTTAATCCGGCCGGGCGCTCACGCACGGCGCACAGAGTGTGCAATCTTCATACGCGCGGTTGCACAGCGCTGTCGCGTCCCCGCCGCAGCAGATCGAGACCGCGCAGGGCGAAGGCCAGGCCCTGGCGGACCTCGCTCTCGTCGAGTGAGCGGCGCAGCAGTGTGTTCAGACGCTCCAGCCGGTAGTAGAGCGTGCGGCGCTGGATGAAGAGCTGCTCGGCCGTCTTGGACTTGTTGCCCTCGTTCTCCAGGAACGCGCGCAGCGTCGGCAGCAGCGGATGCGAGGAGTCGGCATCGTGCCGTAGGAGCGTTCCCAGCTCGTCGTCGACGTAGTTGGCCAGCTCGGGTCCCTCGGAGAGCGACACCAGCAACCGCAGCAGCCCCATGTCGTCGAAGCGGACCACCTCACGACCCGCCCGGGAGGCCGCCACCGATGCGGCGCTCCGCGCCTGGCGGATCGCGGTGGACAGCTCGGCCGACGGGCAGGTGCGGCTGACGCCCGACCGCAGCTCTTCGCTCGAAAGACGCTCGGCCAGCTGCTGTTCGTCCTGGGAGCGGGCCAGACCGACAATGGCCATCACATGGTCACCGATGTCGGCGACCACGGCCGGCAGCGCCGCTGCCCGGCAGGCGTCGACCAGACGTTCCTGGTCGAGGCGGCCGGTCGTGGCCTCTTTGACGGCACAGACGGCCAGCAGCGGACGGCCCCGCAGATCCTTGCCCAGCCGCAGCGCGCGGGTGATGAAGGAATCGCCGGAGATATCGCCCAGCAGAAGTCGGTTGACCAGGGCGTTCTCCCGCTGAGCCGCCTGCGCTCCGACTTCGCGCGCACTGAGCACACTGATCGCGATCACATCCGCGGTCCGGTCGATGGCGTGCTGGTCGGTACGGAGCAGCGCGTCGCTGCTGTGGATCACGTGCAGCCAGCCCCAGCGCTCCCCCCGGATCACGATGGCCCGGCGCGTGCAGGCCATACCGGCCTCGGCCTCCCCGGTGCGGCGTTTGCGGTCCTTGCCGTCGAGCGAGGGCAGCAGCGTCGGTGCGACGGACGTCCCCCGAGGACGTCCCCGGAGTGCAGCACACGGGAGTGCAGGTCCCAGCCGGAGATCTCGGCGTCGGAGACTTCGGTGCCCGAGGAGTAGGCCACGATCCTGCGGGAGGAGTCTTCCAGGATCACCGGCCGGGCGATCTCGTCGGCGAGGGCCTGAGTGAACGCCACGTGGTCGCGCCCGGCCAGCAGCAGCCGCATGAAGGTCTCGTTGAGCCGCTCATACGCTGTCAGCTCTTGCATCCGCTGGTTCAGCAGGCTGCCGTGCACCTGCGCCGACACTTCCACGAACGGAAGCTCTCCGCCCAGGCCCACCAAGGGGAACGCCAGCCGGGCGGCCTCGTCCACCAGTGCCTCGGGCATCGTGTGGTAGGCCCGCCCGCTCAACTCGATGACCAGGACGGAAGCGCCGGCCCGCGCGAGCGCCCTGACATGGGCCCGCTGGGCCTTCTCGTCGTGCGCGATCCCCAGCCCCGCCGTCAGGAGCATCTCTCCCCCTTGAGAAAGTTCGCGATATCGGGGATTTCCACGGGATGCACCCAACGGACGCTTCGGTGCAGGTTCTCCTCTCCCGCGAACAACGTGAGGGGAACGCGGGAGAAGACCTCGAGTGACAGGGCGCTTTCCACCGTCAGAGCCATGGTGTTCGCCTCTTCTTGCACGCAGTGCGCAATGCGACGCACTCCTTCTTCGCGGTTTGAGTCTAAACACGAAATGTGACGGGCGGCAGACTCAACCGCACAGATCGGCCCGCACTCGGCAGGAGAAACACCGTGACCGTTGATCCGCAGCGGATGCTCAAACGCCCCGCCGACCCCGTCGAGACATCGATCCGCGACTCCGAAGTGGCCCGGACGGTGGCCCAGGTGATCGCCGATGTGCGAGCGGACGGCGACGCGGCGGTGCGCCACTACTCGGCCACCTTCGACGGCTGGGCGCCCGACTCCTTCCGCCTCGGCCCGGCGCAGATCGAGGAGGCCGTCTCCGCCGTACCCACTTCCGTACTCGACGACATCCGCTTTGTCCAGAAGCAGGTGCGCGACTTCGCCCAGGCCCAGCGCGCATCGCTGCGCGACATCGAGGTCGAGACCCGGCCCGGGGTCTTCCTGGGCCAGAAGAACCTCCCGGTGGTCGCCGCGGGCGCCTATGTACCGGGGGACGCTACCCGCTCACCGCGTCGGCCCATATGACCGTGGTGACCGCGAAGGTGGCCGGTGTCGAGCGTGTCGCCGCCACCACACCGCCCAGCCAGGGCGGGATACCTCCGGTCAGCGTCGCCGCCCTGCATCTCGCCGGGGCGGAGGAGATCCATGTCCTCGGTGGTGTGCAGGCCGTCGCGGCGCTGGCCCTCGGAACCGAGACCATCGAACCCGTCGACATCATCGCGGGCCCCGGCAACGCTTATGTGGCCGAGGCCAAGCGCCAGCTCTTCGGTGAAGTCGGCATCGACCTGTTCGCGGGCCCCACCGAAGTGCTGATCATCGCCGATGACTCCGCCGACCCCTGGGTGGTCGCCGTGGACCTGCTCAGCCAGGCCGAGCACGGGCCCGAGTCGCCCGCGATCCTCATCACGACCTCCGAACGTGTCGGCAAGGCGGCCATCGACTGGATCGACCGGCTCCTGGTGGACCTGCCGACCGCCCCCGTCGCCTCCCTGGCCTGGCGCGACCACGGCGCCGTTCACCTCGTCGACACCCTGGACCAGGCGTACGAGGTGGCCGACACATATGCGTCAGAGCATGTCCAGGTCCTGACGGAGCGACCCCGCGAGGCCCTTGACCGGCTGCGCCACTACGGCGCGCTCTTCCTGGGCGAGAACACGTGCGTGTCGTTCGGCGACAAGGTCATCGGGACCAACCATGTGCTGCCCACCCGGGGCGCCGCCCGCTACACGGGCGGTCTCTGGGTCGGCAAGTATCTGCGCACGGTCACCTACCAGGAGATCCGCGACGCCGACAGCAGCGCCGCCCTCGGAGAGCTCTGCGGCCGGATGAGCCGGCTGGAGAACTTCGAAGGCCACGCGCGTTCCGGAGACATACGCGCGGCGCGGTTCGACACCGCGGGCATCCCGTGGCTGCCGGCCCCCGGCACCTCCTGAACGCGAGCCCCCGTGATCACTTCCCGTCCTGCCCGTTCCCTTTCCGCCGTCACCAAGGAATCTCCATGTCAGATCCAAGAACAGCGCGGGAGGCGTCGTCCGACGCCGTCTATCTGAGATCACTCGGTTACGAGCAGCGATTCGAGCGCAGTGTCAGCCTCTGGTCGAATTTCGCGCTCGGATTCCTCTATCTCTCGCCTTTGGTCGGAGTCATCGCCCTGTTCGCCCAGGGACTGACGACCGCGGGGCCGCCGGTCGTGTGGTGGATCATCATCGCGGCGGGAGGACAGTTCCTCGTCTCACTGGTGTTCGGCGAGGTCGTCTCCCAGTACCCGATCGCGGGCGGCCTCTACCAATGGGCCCGGCGCCTGTGGAGCGGTTCATACGCCTGGATGCTCTCGTGGATCTACATTGCCGGGGTCATCATCGGCATCACCACCACCGCCCTGTTCAGCGCGGACTTCGTGGCCGCGCTGCTGCACGGCGGGGCCGACGACCCGGGAGTGGCCTCCGGCCCCGGTGAGAAGTTCGTCATCGCGCTGATCGTGACGGGGCTCGGACTGCTGCTGAACGCCACCGGGAGCAAGACCCTGGCGCGCATCGCCAAGGTGGGCCTCGCCGCCGAACTCGCCGGGATCATCCTGGTCGGGCTCTACCTGCTGGTCTTCGAACGGCACAACTCCGTGTCCGTCTTCTTCGACAGCATGGGCACCGGTGGCAGCGGCGGCTACACCGGCCCCTTCCTCGCCTCGGCCCTGGTCGGTCTTCTGCTCTTCTACGGCTTCGAGGCATGCGGGGAGGTCGCGGAGGAAACCCCCGATCCAGGGCGTACGATCCCCCGCTCCATGCAGATGACCGTGTCGGTGGGCGGCGCGGCGGCGCTCTTCGCCTTCGTCGGGTACGTACTGGCCGCCCCCGACCTCGAGAGCATCGTGTCCGGGAAGATCTCCAACCCCATCCCGGCCATCCTGCAGAGTTCGCTCGGGACCGTCGGCACGAAGGTCTTCCTGGTCGTCGCCCTGACCTCCTTCCTGGCCTGTGTCATGGGCCAGCAGGCGGCGGCCAGCCGGTTGATCTTCTCCTTCGCCCGCGATGGCATGTTCCCGCGCAGCACCTGGTTCTCGAAGATGTCGGCGAAGACGCATGTACCCATCAACGCGCTGATCGCCGCCAATGTGCTGCCGGTCGCGATCTACGTTTTCGTCTACTATTCACCCGACTCGCTGTTCCGCATAGCTTCCTTCCAGATGCTCGCCGGATACTGCGCCTTCCAGATGGTGGTCTTCGCCTCGCTGCGGGCGAGGGCCAAGGGGTGGCGCCCCGCCGGGGTGTTCTCGCTCGGCACTGCCGGCTGGCCGGTCGCCATCGCCGCGCTCGCCTACGGCGTCTTCTCGATGATCATGCTGGCCAAGCCGTCCGGCGACTCCGGCCTGGCCTTCTACGACCGGTGGATCTCGCTGATCGGATTCCTGGTCGTGGCCGGTACCGGCCTGATCTACCTTCTGGTCGCGAAGCCGTACCGGAAATCGGACGCTCCCGAGGGAGACGCCTTGGACATGATGCGCAGAATCCAGACCGTGGAGAATACCCGCCTGACCGCCGCACCCGCAGAGGGGCACATCCATGACTGAGCTGACCGGTGGGCAGATCGTGGCCCAAGCGCTGAAGAAATACGGCGTGAAATACGTCGCGGGCATTCCGGGCCATGGCATCTGGTCACTGACGGACGCCTTTCTCCAGGAGGGCTCCGAGATTCCCTTCATCCAGGTGTTCCATGAACAGAGCGCGGTCCATATGGCGGACGGCTACTACCGGGTCACCGGACAGCCCATGGCCGCCGTGACCTCGATCGGCGCCGGGGCGAGCAACACCGTGATCGGTATGGCCACGGCCTACACCGACTCCACCAGCACCATCCTGATCACCGGTGGCCCGCCGACCCATATGCGCGGCCACGGTCTCCTCCAGGAGCTGGAACGCTTCACCGCGAACGACTTCCCCAAGGTCGCCGAGGCGGTGTCGAAGCGGCACTGGGTGGCCCAGCGCGTGGACGAGCTGCCGTTCATCATGCAGCGGCTCTTCAGCGCCATGAAGACCGGCCGGCCGGGACCGGTCCACCTGGAAATCCCGATGGATGTCCAGGCCGAGGCCGCCGATGTGGAGATCCATGAACTCCACGAACGGCTTCCCATCGGCGCCGCCCACCCTGACCCGATGGCGATCGAGGCCGCCGTCGAGGTGCTGACCACAGCGCACCGGCCGGTCCTCGTGGCCGGCGGCGGCGCGATCACCGCCGGGGCGTCCGGGGAGATCCTGCGGCTCGCCGAGCACTGGCGGGTGCCGGTCGTCACGACCTGGAACGGCAAGGGCGCCTTCCCCGAGGACCATGAACTCTTCGCCGGAAGCGTCGGCCAGACCGGCACTCCCACCGGGAACGCCATCGCCGCTTCCGCGGATGTGGTCATCGCCGTGGGGTGTCGCTTCACCGACTGGTCGGCTTCCAGCTATGCGAAGGGGGTGTCGTTCTCCATCCCGGACTCCCGGCTGATCCACATCGATGTCGACCCGCAGGAGATCGGCAAGAACTACCCCGCCACCGTGGGCATCGCCGCCGACGCCAAGGTGACGGTGGAGCAGATCGCCGACGCGCTGCCCAAGGCCCGTCCGGACCGCTCGGCCTACGAGGCCGAGCTGTCGGAGCGGAACGCGGCGTGGGAGGCCCAGTTGTCCGAGCGCCGCGATTCCGACCGCTTCCCCTTCACCTGTCAGCGCCCGTTGGGGGCCCTGCGCAAGGTTCTGCCCCGGGACGCCATCATCGTCGCGGGCTCCGGCAACACCCAGGGAGCGGTGAAACAGACGTTTCCCGTCTACGAGCCGCGCACCCACCTCACCTCGGGCGGCTTCTCCTCGATGGGCTGGGCCGTGCCCGCCGCCATAGGGGCCAAGCTGGGCGCTCCGGACCGTACGGTGGTCTGCGTGCTCGGCGACGGTGACTTCCTGATGACGGCCCAGGAGATCGGCCTGTGCGTCACCAATGACATCCCGGTGGTGTTCGTGGTGCAGGACAACTCGGGCTTCATGTCGATCCGGGGCGGCCAGCGCAAGCAGACCAACCGGCACATCGGCACGGAGTTCAACCGCCCCGACGGCACGCCCTACAGCCCGGATTTCAAGGCCCTGGGCGAGGCGTTCGGACTGGTCTCCTTCCGGGTGGAGAGCGACGCGGAGCTGGAGGAGACCCTGCGCAAGGCGGTCGCTCTCGAGGAACCCGTGCTCGTGAGCGTGCCCACGTCCCGGGACGCGGCCGGGCCCTGGGTGCCGGGCTGGTGGGACTTCCCCATCCCGGCCTATGCGCAGGAGGGCCAGGAGGAGTACCGCGCGTACCGCGGCACGGAGCAGCACCTCTGACGGCGCGCACCCCGCACACCGAGCCGCGGCCGGGCACCTGACCGGCTGCCCCGAGGGGCAGCCGGTCCCGGGCCGCTCAGCTCTCGGGCGCGTCCCCGAAGTCGGGGATCTCCAACCGGACTCCGCCCTGCCGCGCGGACTCGTGCGCCACGATGCCCGGCAGGGTGTAGCGGGCCGCGACCCATGCGTTCACCGAGGGCAGTGTGCGGGTGTTGACCGCGGTCACGAAGTCGTCCACCAGGAAGTGGTGGCTTCCCTCGTGCCCGTTGTGCAGGTGGTCGAACTCCCGGGGCAGCCGCGACCGGTCGTGCACGGGCGCGGAGCCCGAGGTGAAGGCGGCGCGCAGGGCGGGCGCGATGTGCTCGAGTGACGGATCGTCGGGAGCCAGTGTCGGCTTGGGCTCCAGCAGCTCCGTGATGTCCTTGACCCCCGTCTTGTCCTGCCAGAAGCTCACCGTGGCGAGCTGTTCCATGCTCGCGTCCGTCCCGAAGAACCGGAAGCGCGATTCGCGGATGTGCGAGGGATAGCCGACCCGCCGGAACTCGTTGGTACGGAACGAGCCGCCCCCCGCCACCTCGAACAGCGCGGTGGCGTTGGACATGTCGTTCCCGAACTGGCTGATCTGCTGGTCGAAGACACCGTCCCCGCGATCGTCCTTCACTCCGATCGCCGACACGCTCACCGCGTGCGTCTGCCAGGCGCCGAGGACCCCGCCGACGGAGTGCGTCGGGTAGAGCAGCGGCGGATAGCTGGCGGTCGCCTTCCAGTTCTCGCCGCCGCTGTACTGATAGGCCTCGTAGAAGCCGAGGTCCATGTCGTGTACGTAGTCGCCCTCGGCGTAGAAGAGCCGTCCGAAGGCGCCGTCGGCGATCTGGTCGCGGGCGTGCACGGTGGCCGGGTTGTACTGGCTCGTCTCACCCATCATGTACGTCAGGCCGGTGGCGCGTACGGCCTCGATGATCGCCGCTATCTCCTCGCGGCTGATCGCCATCGGCACCGCCGAGTACACGTGTTTTCCGGCGTTCAGACCCTGGAGTACGAGCGGGCCGTGTGTCCAGCGCTGGGTGAAGACGGCCACCGCGTCGACCGCCTTCGACTCCAGCATCGCCTCGTACGAGGGGAAGGTGCCCGACAGTCCTTCCGCGGCGGCCAGTTGCTCGGCCCGCTCGGGCAGCAGATCGGTGACGTGGACATCGCCGACGCCCGGGTGGGCGAGGAACAGCTTGGCGAACTGGCCGGAGAACTGTCCGGCGCCGACGATGCCGAGGGAGAACGTCATGTGGTGATGCCTTTCGCTGGTCCACGGTTGCTGATGCGCCGGCCGAGCCGGTGCCGGTTCACTGGCTGAGGATGAAGTTGATCTGACTGTTGGTGCTGTCGAGGGCGCTCGCGGGCGCGCCGCCCGCGTAGAGGTCCTGCATCGCGGGGCGCATGAGCGCTTCCACGTCGGCGGCGTAGTTGGTGATCGGGAACGAGAAGGTCGTGAAGTCCTTTTTATCGGCCACCGGTTGGGTGAAGGCCGTGGTGTCGATGCCCTTCGTCTCATAGGCGGCGACGGCGGCCTTGGTGCCGGCCCGGGTGGCGGGGAAGACGATCCCGTACTTGCCGACGACGGTCTGGCACGCGTCGGACGCCAGGTACTTCACCCACTTCCTGGCGCCTTCCTTGTTGTGGGCGTCCTTGGAGATCGAGTCGGCCAGACCGTTCATCATCGTGGCCCGTTTGCCGGTCGGGCCGACCGGGGTGCGGGCGGTGCCGACGTCGAGGCCTTTGGCCCCGTGGTACGTGGAGAGCAGCCAGGCGCCGTCGAGGGCTGTCGCGGCCTTGCCGGCGGCCATCTGCGCGTTGGGCGGGTTCGCCGTGTCTCCGTAGACCTCGAGCGGTGCGAGGTAGCCCTTCTTCGCCAGCCCGAAGTACCACTTGATGACGGACTGGAAGGTCTTGCTGTCGTAGTTGTACTTCGTGCCCCACCGCTTCTCGTCGGTGTAGGACCAGCCCGCGGAGCCGGTGAAGGCGCTCCACTGGATCTGGCCGGAGGCATCGCCCCCGCCACCGGTGGCCAGGCCGTAGACCTTGACATTGTTCTTGTCGAAGCCCGGTTCATCGCCTCGCCTGCCGTGTTTGTCGATGGTGAGGTGCGCGATGGCCTTCTCGAACGTACCGCCGTTCTCGGGATTCCAGGAGAGGGTGTTGAACTTCCCGGCGGAGATCCCGGCGGCTTCGGCCATCTTCCTGTTGTAGAAGAGGGCGACCGTGTCCCAGTCCTTGGGGGCGCCGTAGCGGTGGCCGTCCTCGCCGATCCAGTTGTCGGCGAGTCCCGGCTGGTAGTCGGACTTCTCGATGCCCAGGTTGTCGAGCGGCTCCAGCACCTTCAGGTCGCTGAACTGCCCGAACTGCTGGATGTGGTCGGTGAACACGTCCGGCTGGGTGCCCGCGATGAAGCTCGCGGTGAGCTTGGTCCAGTAGTCTTCGAAGCCAATCTGGGTGATCTTGACCTTCAGGCCCGGGTTCTCCTTCTCGAAGCCCTTCGCGCAAGCCCGGTAGGCGGGCAGCTGGTTGGTGTCCCAGAGCCAGTACGTGACCGTGTTCCTGGACGACCCGGCGGGTCCGCCCTCGGCGCATCCGGTCGCCAGGGACAGCGCCAGCGCACCGGTCAGTGCCATGACCGTACGAAATCGCATCAGTGTCCCCTTACTTGATCCCGGTGAAGCCGATGGAGCTGACGATGCGGCGCGCGAAGAGCCCGAAGAGCGCGAGCATCGGGAGCGCGGCGATGAGGGTGGCCGCCATGAGCCCGGACCAGTCGGTGCCGGTCTGCGGGGTCTGCGCCCGGAAGGTGGCCAGTGCCACGGTGAGGACCCGCGAGCTGTCGCCGTACGACACCATCAGCGGCCAGAAGTAGTCGTTCCAGGAGGTGATGTAGGTCAGGACGGCCAGGGTGACGATGGGGGTGGACGCCATCGGCAGGAGCACCCGGAAGAAGATCCGCACCTTTCCGGCGCCGTCGAGCAGAGCCGCCTCCTCGACCTCCCGGGGCACGTTCATGAAGAACTGCCGCAGGAAGAACACCGCGAACGGCGTCATGAACATCGTCGGCAGGGCGATCCCGAGCAGCGTGTCCACCAGCCCGAGTTGCTTGATGAGCACGAAGTTCGGCAGCAGGGTGAAGATCGTGGGCACCATCAGACCCGCCAGGAAGAGCCCGAACACCTTGTCCCGGCCCCGCCACTTGAGGCGCGCGAACGCGTACGCCGCCATCGAGGAGCAGAAGACCTGACAGACGGTGATCAGGGTCGAGACCATCACCGAATTGAGCAGATAGCGCCAGAAGGCCAGCCCGCTGCCCGCACCGCCCTGTGCGATCGCCTCCTCGGCGGACTGCAGGCCGAGGGCCCGTTCGAAGCCACCGCCGGTGAGGTCCACCGGCAGCGGATTGTCGGGGTCGGTGGCCAGTGCCGGGTTGGTGGAGAGCGCGGTGCGCAGGATCCAGTAGAAGGGCAGCAGGGTGATGAGGACGATCAGGCCCATCACGGTCCAGGCCATGGCCCGTCCGAAGGAGAGCCTGCGCCGGACGCGCCGTACGCTCGGTGTCGCTGTTGTCATGGCAACCATGCCGGTCTCTCCCCCCCCCTCAGCCGAGATCGGTCTGGCCGGCCCGGGTGAGCCGGTACTGGACGATGGTGATCACGCTGAGCACGACCAGAAGGGCGACGGACATCGCGGACGCGTAGCCGAACTGGAAGCGGCCGAAGGCCGCGCCGTAGATGTAGTACTGCAGGACGTTGGTCGCGTTCGCGGGACCACCCGCGGTGGTCACCGCGACGGTGTCGAACACCTGGAACGAACCGATCACGGTCATGATGAGCACGACCGCGAGCACCGGCCGCAGCAGTGGCATGGTGATCCGCCAGAACATCCGCCACTCGCTCGCGCCGTCGACCTTGGCCGCCTCGTACATGTCGTTCGGTATCGCCTGGAGGCCGGCGAAGAGGAGGAGGGCGGTGTAGCCGACGTGCCGCCAGACGTTGATCAGGGCGATGGTGGGGATCGCCCAGGCCTCGTCGGCGAGGAAGGGAATGCGGTCGAAGCCGAGGGCCTGGAGGATCTCGTTGCCGATGCCCAGCTGGGTGTCGAGTATCCACAGCCAGACGATGCCGGCGACGACGTTCGACATCAGATACGGGGTGAGCACGATGCCCCGCAGTACGGCCGACTGCGTCAGCCGCTGGAGCAGCACCGCGACGGCGAGGGCCGCGACCGTCTGCACACCGATGTTGATGGCCACGTACTCGACCGTGACCGCCAGCGAGTGCCAGAAGACGGGGTCGCGGATCATCCTGTCATAGTTGTCGAGGCCCACCCACTCGGCCGGAGTCAGCAGATTGAAACGGGTGAAACTCAGATAGATGCCCCGCAGCGTCGGCCAGAGCAGGAAGACCAGGAAGCCCAGCAGGGCAGGAGCGATGAAGACGGCCGCGAGGGCTCCGTCGTCACCGGCTTCCCGGGCTCTGCGGATCTTGAGTTTCGATGCGGCTCCCCGGCGCGGCGCAGGCGCGCGGGAGGGCTGCTGGAGGCGACGGTCATCAGGGGACTCTTTCGTCTGCGGCTCGTCCTCGAACCCCACTTACTTTTGACGCGAAAGAATCGCGTCGTCAAGAGTCGTGCAAGCATCCTTCTGCGGCGTCTTGTACGGACGTAGAGTGACCCCTATTAGTTCCGAGGCAAAAGAAAAGGATTCGGCCTCTCATGACCACCCTTGACGCCAGTTGGCTGCCGCTGAGCCCCGGGGAACGTGCGGTGGCGATCGAGGTGCTCGTGCACGGTCCGCTGTCGCGCGCCGAACTCGCCCGTCGGCTGAGCCTCTCGGCGGGCAGCCTCACCCGGCTGACCAAGCCGCTGATCGAATCGGGTCTGCTGGTCGAGAAGGGCACCGAAGGCGCCGCATTGGCGGAGGTGCGGCAGGGACGGCCCTCGCAGCCGCTGGACATGGTCGCCGAGTCCCGGCTCTTCATCGGCTTCAAGATCACCGAGGACATGGTGTACGGGGTCGTCACCACGCTCCGCAGCGACATCATGGCCCGCGCCGAGCGGCCGCTGACCACGCACGAGCCCGCGGTGGTCGTCGATCTGCTGCGCGAGATGACGCGGGAGTTCACCCGGGCCCATCCCCGGGCGGCCGGGATCGGCATCGGGGTGGGGGCCGGCGTCCGGGACCGCTCGGTCGTCATCCGGTCGCCCTTCCTCGACTGGGACGAGGTGCCGCTGGCCGCACTGGTCGAGGAGCGGACGGGGTTGCCCACAGTCGTCGAGAACGACGTGGCGGCGCTGGTCGAGGCCGAGTGCTGGTTCGGCGCGGGCCGCGGCCTCGACCGGTTCGCGGTGCTCACCATCGGGGCCGGACTGGGTTACGGACTGGTCAGCGGCGGCCGGCGGGTGGTCTCTTCCGAGGACGGGCTGAGCGGCCGGGGACGGCACTGGATGGTCGATCGCCACGGCCCGCTCACCCCGTACGGAGAGCGCGGCAGCGCCGTCTCCCTGCTGACCATCCCCAGCATCCGCTACCAGCTCCAGGCCGCCACCGGACGGGAGATGACGTACGAGGAGATCCTCGGCCTCGCCGCCGATGGCGAGCCCATGGCCGCCCGGGTCGTGGACGAGGCGGCCCGGGCCCTCGGCACGATCGTCTCCCAGATCGCCAATTTCGCGATGCCCCAGAAGATTCTGCTGGCCGGCGAGGGCGTGGGCCTGGTCGACGTGGCCGGGACGGCGGTGGAGGAGGCCATCCTCGCCAACCGCCATCCCCAGGCCGACAAGGTCAACCTCGAAACCAAGGTCTCCGACTTCCACGACTGGGCCCGCGGCGCCGCCGTCCTGGCCATCCAGGTGCTGGTCCTGGGCTCGGCGGAGACGTGACGCGTCGTTTCCGGAGAGGCACGCAGGCGATCCGCAGGGGCACGGGAAGGCGCTCCCGCCCGGCGAGCCGGGCGGGAGCGCCTTCGAGCGGACCCAGGGCGAGTCGGCCGGTACGCCGGGGTCAGCTGCCGGGCGTGAGCTCGAGCGTGTCGAGCACCCCGTACACCCCGAGGAAGGCGATCGCCACGCTGCTGAGGACGAGGGCGGCGGTCAGCCAGGGGTTGGCGCGGAAGCGGGGCGGGACGCCGGTGTAGCGCAGACGCCAGACCGCGACCACGACCGCGAGCAGGAAGATGCCACCGCCGATGCCGCCGATCTGCACCATCAGGACCGGGGACTGGACCCACAGGAAGATGCACATCCACACCGGGGGCAGACAGCAGGTGAGGATGCGGATGGTGCGCGTGCGCACGCGCATGTCCTGCCAGTTGATCACTCCGAGCAGACCGAGGGTGTTGGTCCACAGGCGCGGGACGCTGGCCGACGAGGCGACGGTGACCGAGAAGAGGACGGCGATCGCCCCGGCCAGGAACAGGTACTCCGCCCATGGGCCGAGCGTGTCGGTGTAGATGTGCGACAGCGTGGTGATCATGTCGTTGCCCTCGGGCACCAGGCCCTGCGGGTGGAGCACCGAGGCGCCGATCACGTAGAAGGACAGGGTGCAGATGGTGCACACGACCCAGGAGACGCCCACGTCGAGCCGCATGACCTTGAGCCAGCCCTCGGCCCGCCGGGCGCGCTGCTCGCTGCCGTCGTCGGGGCCGGTCCAGCGGGCGTAGCCCTTCTCCAGGCACCAGTAGGTGTACGTCGTCATCTCGTCGGCGCCGACACCGGTGATGCCGAACATGGCGAGCGCGATGCCGACCGTGCCCGCGGGGATCTCGAAGCTCAGTCCGCCGGCGAGCTGCTCGGTGCCGTACCCGAAGGTGGTGAACGGCAGGGCGAGGGCCAGGCCGAAGGTGATGATCGTCTTGAGGGTGATGCCGACGATCTCGACCCGCTCGACGACGGGGTACTTGCCCGTCTGCAGGATGAGGATGGCGGCGCCGGTCACGATGAGGGCCCAGATCGTCAGCGACGATGTGCTCAGCGACGCCCCGTGGATCGGCAGCAGGATCGAGCAGGCCGCCGCGGTGCCGCCGATGATGCCACCACGCTGGAACATCTTGGCGAAGTCCATGCCGATCCAGAGCCAGTTGATCCAGCTCAGCCGGCCGATCCGGGGGCCGACGTCGCGGAAGCCGTCGAGCGCGGGCCGGCCGTTGAGGATGGTCCAGCGAGCCAGCTCCATCTGCACCCACACCTTGACCGCGGTCGAGACGATCACCAGCCACAGCAGGGCGAACCCGGCCTTCGCACCGAGCGAGGTGGTGGTGATCAGCTCGCCGGAGCCGACGACGGCGGCGGACAGCACGAGCCCGGGGCCGAGGTGGCGCAGTCGGCCGCGGAAGGTCTCGGGGGCCGGGCGGGCGTCTTCGGCGCGCAGCGCGTACGGGTCGGCCTGCGCGGGTGGCGGCGCCGCCGTGGCGCCGTCGGTCGTGGTGGACATATCGGTCCTTAGAGGATCTTCCGGCGCCGTCGCCGGTATCCGGAATGGGGACAGGGGTGGTGTGGGGGCGTGTCGTGGTGCCGGGGTGCCGCGGTGCCTCAGCGCGCTGGGTGGTGCGGCTCCTCACCCGCCAGTACGCGGACGACGTCCTCGGCCACCATCGCGCCCATGGCCTGGTTGGCCTCGGGCGTGCAGGCGGCCATGTGGGAGGTGAGGAGGGTGCGCGGGGCCTCGCGCAGCGGGTGGCCGGCGGGCAGCGGCTCGGTGCCGAACGCGTCGAGGGCCGCGGCCCCGAGGTGCCCGGAGCCGAGCAGGTCGGCGAGCGCGCGTTCGTCGACGAGGCCGCCGCGCGCGGCGTTGACCAGGATCGCGCCCGGCTTCATCGCCGCCAGGCGGGAGCGGTCGAGCAGCGGGGTGCCGGACGGGTCGGGCGGAGTGTGCAGGCTGACGGCATCGGCGCGCTCCAGCAGGGCGTCGAGCGCGACCGGTTCGGCGCCGTGGGTACGGATGTCGGCCTCGGAGACGTACGGGTCGTGGGCGAGCCGGTCCATCCCGAAGGCGCGGGCGTAGCCGGCCAGCAGGCGGCCGATGCGGCCGAAGCCGACGATGCCCAGCGTCTTGCCGTGCAGTTCGGGGCCGAACAGCTTCGGCCAGCCACCCGCCGCCACCGCGGTGTGCGAGGCGGTCAGGGAGCGGGTCGCGGACAGCAGCAGGCCGAAGGTGTACTCCGCCACCGCACGCGAGTTGCTGCCCGGGGCGCACACCACGGGGATCGCGCGCGTGTGGGCGGCCGCCACGTCGATGGTGTCGACGCCGACACCGTGCTTGGCGATCACCTTGAGGCGGGGTGCGGCGTCCATCACCTCGGCGGTGATGGGGTCCATGCCGACGATCAGCGCGTCCGCTTCGGCCGCGTGCGCCAGGAGTTCGGCGGTGGGCAGCGCCGCGTCCCCGCGGGGGCGCAGGGGACCCGCTCCGGCCTCCTCCAGGATCTGCCAGGGCCGCGCCGAGTGCCGGGCGAAGGTGGGCGTCGTGATGAGCGTGGTCGGCATCAGCGGGCCTCGCCGCGTGCCGCCCGGAGGTGGGACGTCGCGATCTGCTGGAGGTGCACGACGTCGGCCGCGACCGTCGCGAACGTGAAGCCCTCGGCGAGGCGACGGGCGGCGCTCTCGCCGTCGGCGTTGTGAATGCCGGCCGCGATGCCCACCGCCTCCGCCGCCTTGCGGACGCGGGTGAGGGCCTGCTCGAACTCCTCCTGTACGGAAGGGTCGGTGGACGTCCCGCCGCCGATGGCCAGGCGCAGATCGGACGGGCCGATGTAGACGCCGTCCAGGCCGGGGGTCGCGCAGATCTCCTCGACGTTGGCCAGGCCGTCGGCCGTCTCGATCATCGCGAGGACGGCGGTCTGGTCGTGCGCGTCGGCCGGGTTCGGGCCGATGCGGAGCTGGGCGCGCATCGGGCCGTACGAGCGGCGGCCCAGCGGCGGGTAGCGGACGGCGGCCACGGCGTCGGCGGCGTCCTGGGCGGTGTCGATCATCGGGACGATCACGGCGCTCGCCCCCGCGTCGAGCGCCTTGCCGATGTAGGTGAGGTCATTGGCCTCGACGCGCACCATGCCGACGGCGGTACTGCCCTTGGTGTCGGTGGCGAGGAGGTTGTTCAACATGCCCTGGTAGCCGAAGAGGCCGTGCTGGGCGTCGAAGGCCAGGTAGTCGTAGCCGACGCGGGCGAGGCGCTCGGCCGCGATCGGCGAGTCCAGCAGGGACCAGTAGCCGATGAGCTGCTCGCGATTGCGCAGTGCGGCAATGAACTGGGCGGAGGTGCGGCCGGCGGCCATGGGGGTCTCCCTTGCGACGTGGTGAGGTGGGCGGCGGGGTCAGCGGTTGTAGGCGGGCATCGGGCCGCGCAGCCGGGCGCCGACCTCGTCGCAGGCGGCCAGGACGTCCGCGGGCAGCGGGCCTTCGGACGCGGCGGCGATGTTGGCCTTCAGGTGCTCGACCTTGGAGCCGCCGAGCAGCAGCGCATCGGTGGAGGGCCGGGACAGCAGCCAGCGCAGGGCCAGGGCGGTCAGCGGCAGGCCCGCCCCGGAGGCGATGCGGGTGAGGTCGGTGACGGCCTGGAACACCTCCTCGTTCCAGTACCGCTCGCGGTACATCGCGGCCACCTTGGAGTCGCCGAAGCGCCCGCCCGCCGGGACCTGATCGAAGCGGTGGCGGCCGGTCAGCAGGCCGCCGCCGAGCGGGTTGTAGACCACCGTGCGCAGTCCGGTGGTGGCGGCGAATTCGACGTACTCCTCCTCGATGCGGCGCGCGAGGAGGTTGTGGAGCTGCTGGGCGACGACGGGGCGGGGGGCGCCGACCTCGTCGGCCACGCGGTTCAGCTCGGCGATCTGCCAGGCGGCGAAGTTGGAGACGCCGAGGGCGAGGACCTTGCCCGCCTGGACGAACTCGGCGATGGTCGCCAGGGTCTCGGCGAGCGGTGTCCGGCGGTCCGGCTGGTGCAGGTAGAAGAGGTCGACGTGGTCGGTGCCCAGGCGCCCCAGACTCCCGTCGAGCGCGGCGCGCAGGCCCTCGGGGGAAAGCGGCGCGTGCTCGCCCTGGTCGGGGTGCGGGATGCCGGCCTTGGTGGCGAGCACCACCCGGTCGCGGCGGCCGGGCAGCAGCTCGGCGAGGATGCGCTCGCTCTCGCCGCCCGCGTAGCCGTTGGCGGTGTCCACGCCGGTGATGCCCGCGTCGAGCGCGGCGTCCACCATCGCGGCGGCCGTCGCGCGGTCGGCGGTGTCGCCGAAGGTCATCGTCCCGAGGACGAGAGGGGACAACGGGACGGGCATGTGCGGGAGTGCGAGGCCGACGGTCAAGGCGGGTTCCTTCCAAGGCGGGCGGTGCGGGTGGTGCGTGGTGCGGGTGGTGTGTGGTGCCGGCGGTGCAGGTGAGACAGGTGGTGCGGTCGTACTCGTAGGCGATCACATGCGCGATGTGCGCATCGCACATGGCGCCGTGCGGCTGTGTGGCCTCGACCGGTCGCCGCGGCGGTTTCCGGCGACGCGCCGCGCGGCGGCCGAGTGCGGTGCGATGCGATCCGCTGGGTAAGCCGGTCCGCCTCGCGTCCACGATGGCGACACGGTCCACGGGTGACGGCCGTCGGCGCCATGGGAACGCTCGCACGGTTGCGTAAATCACGCAAGATCTGTCGCGCAGTTCACGCAGCTTATGCCATGATCCTCACTGGGCCCGACCGTGTTGTCCATCGACGGTGCCGGGGACTCGCCGCCGCGCATCGCTGTCGCGCCGCGGCCCCGTCCGGCTGCCTCCACAGCAGCCACCCGATCCTCACCGTCCGCCCCCGCCTCCCGCCTAGGAGTTGTTCACATGCCCACCCCCCTCCCCCTCATCGCCGTCACCATGGGCGACGGCGCCGGTATCGGCCCCGAGGTCGTCGTCGCGGCCCTGCTCGACGACGCCGTCCTGACCCGGTGCCGCCCCGTCGTCATCGGTGACGCGCGGCGGCTGCGCGAGGCCGCCCGCGTCCTCGGCCTGGACTGCGAGATCGCGGCCGTCGACCACCCGCGCGACGCCGGGTTCACACCCGGCCGCGTCAACGTGGTCGACCTCGGCCTGCTCCCCGCCGATCTGCCCTGGGGCAAGCTGTCGCGGGTCGCGGGGGACGCCGCGTACGCGTACATCGAGCGCGCCGCCGAACTCGCCGTGGCGGGCGAGGTGCACGCCATCTGCACCGCACCCCTCAACAAGGAGGCGCTGCACGCCGCGGGCCACATCTACCCCGGCCACACCGAACTCCTCGCCCACCTGACCGGGACCGAGGAGGTCTCGATGATGCTCTCCACCGAGAAGGTGAAGGTCATCCACGTCACCACGCACATCGGCCTGATCGACGCCGTCCACCGCATCGAGCCCGGCCTCGTCGAGCGCACCGTGCGCCGCGGCCACGAGGCGATGGTCCGCGCCGGCACCCCCAGCCCCGTCATCGGTGTCTGCGGCATCAACCCGCACGCGGGCGAGAACGGCCTGTTCGGCTACGGCGAGGAGGACGAGAAGATCGTCCCGGCCCTGGAGAAACTGCGCGCCTCCGGCGTCGACGCCCGCGGTCCGCTTCCCGCCGACACCGCCTTCTTCCTCGCGTCACGCGGAGACTACGACCTGATCGTGGCGATGTACCACGATCAGGGCCACGGCCCGGTCAAGGTGCTGGGCATCGAGGCGGGTGTCAACCTCACCGTGGGCCTGCCCGTCATCCGCACCTCCGTCGACCACGGCACCGCCTTCGACATCGCCGGAACGGGCACGGCGGAGGCGGGCAGCATGGTCGAGGCGCTGCGCCAGGCGGCCCAGATGGCCACGGTGCCGGTCACCCCGGCGGCCTGACGGCCTGACGGCCTCGACGACGGTCGCGGCCACCGGGGCGCGACCGCTGTCATCGCCGGGTCGGTCGCGCGGACGTGGCGCCGCCGACGAGGCCGCCCGGCCCGCCGTGATGCGTCGCGGCTACGCCGCGCGGCGGTACTGGTGTGCGCGTTCGGCCGATCATCGCCGTGTCGGGGCCGCGCTTCCCGCGTTCACGGCGGGACGTGTGAGCAGATGGGTCCTGTTGTCCGCCGGTGACCGGGGTGAGCTTTGGTGAGTGCGTCGGCCCTTCCTTCTGCCGAAGGAGTTGCGATCGGTAAGGAGGGGCTGGTCGCCCTGGTCAATGTGTTGCGAGCGCGCGGCTACACAGTGGTCGGCCCCACTGTGCGGGACGGTGCCATCGTGCTGGAAGAGCTGGAATCCGCTGCTCAGTTGCCGTACGGATGGGGTGTGGACCTCGAAGCCGGGCAGTATCGGCTGCGGTCGCGTACGGATGGCGCGGCGTTCGCCAACGCGGCCGGTCCGCAGTCGTGGAAGACCTTTTTGCACCCCGCCCGGGTCCGCCAGTGGACGGCGGATCGCGCGGGCGGAGAGCTGGTCATCGAGGCGGACGACACCGCGCCTCCCCGCTTCGCGTTCCTCGGCGTCCGCTCCTGCGATCTGCGGGCCATCGCCGTCCAGGACCGGATCCTCACCGCCGGGCCGCACTCCGACCCGGTCTATCGGGGCAGGAGGTCCGGGGCGTTTCTGGTGGCGGTGGAGTGCACGGAACCCGGGGGCACCTGCTTCTGCGTCTCGATGGGCACCGGTCCCGCCGCCGGACCCGGGTACGACCTGGTGCTGACCGAGCTGGTCGATGACGATGGGCACCGGTTCTGGATCCGAGGTGGCAGCGCGGAGGGGGCCGAGATCCTGGCGGAGCTACCGGGCGAACCGGCCTCGGAGGCCGTTTGCCGGGCCGCCGCGGGCGCCGTCGCGTCCGCCGCCGAGCGGATGGGCCGGGCGATGCCGGACACCGACATGCGGCGGCTGATGGCGGAGACACTGGAGGCACCCCGCTGGGACGACGTCGCATCACGGTGCCTGACCTGTGGCAACTGCACGATGGTGTGCCCCACCTGCTTCTGCACCACCACCGAGGACGTCACCGACCTGACCGGGGACCACGCCGAGCGCTGGCGGGTCTGGGACGTCTGCTTCGATCTGGACTTCTCCTATCTGCCGGGCGGCCCCGTCCGCGCCACGTCGCGCAGCCGCTACCGGCAGTGGCTCACCCACAAACTGGGCACGTGGTACGACCAGTTCGGGTCGTCGGGGTGTGTGGGATGCGGTCGGTGCATCGTCTGGTGTCCGGTCGCCATCGACATCACCGAGGAGGCCGCGGCCCTGTACGACTGGACCCGGCGTGCGGAGGACGAGCCACGATGACCGGGGGACCGCTGCTGCTGGACACCCTTCCGCGGGTGCAGCGCGACCGGCTGTTCACGCTCGCCGACGAGCGGGACTTCCGCGCCGGCAGTGCCCTGTTCGACGAGGGCGGTGTCGCCGACCGGTTCTGGCTCATCCGTTCCGGCGAGGTCGCCCTGGACGTGTACGTCCCCGGCCGGCGGGCCCAGGTGGTGGAGACCCTCGGGCCGCGGCAGCAGCTCGGATGGTCGTGGATCTTCCCCCGTATCGCTGGCACCTGGGCGCCCGGGCTCTGGGGGCCGTACGGACCTGGGAGTTTCCGGCGGCCGAGGTACGTGAGCTGTGCATGGCCGATACGGAGCTGGGATACGAGCTGATGCTGCGGTGCGCGGCGCTGATCGCCGACCGGCTCCAGGCCACCCGGTTGCGGTTGCTCGACCTGTACACGCCGCACGGAAGCGTCCCTTCGTGACCACCGCGCCCCTGCCGTACCGGGTGACCGCCGTTTCGGCGGAGACCGCGGACTGTGTGTCGCTGGAGGTGGCACCGGTGGGGCGGGCGCTGTCGGAGTTTTCGCCGGGCCGGTTCGCCATGGTGTACGCCTTCGGCGTCGGGGAGGTGCCGATCTCGGTCAGCGCGACCGGTGACGCTCACCGTCTGGTGCACACCATCCGCTCGATCGGCGCGGTCACCGACGCGCTGTGCAGGCTCAGGGCGGGCGACGCGATCGGCCTGCGCGGCCCCTACGGCACCGGCTGGGACCTCGACGCGGCGGCCGGGTTGGACGTCCTGGTGGTCGCCGGCGGCATCGGGCTCGCCCCGCTGCGCCCGGTGGTGCGCCATGTACTCGACCACCCCGGGCACTACGGCGGCCTTCGGGTGCTGATCGGCGCCCGCACGCCCGAGGATCTGCTCTACGGGGAGGAACTGGAGCACTGGCGGCGCACCTCGGCCCAGGTGGAGGTGACCGTCGACCGGCCCGGCCCCGGCTGGCGTGGCAGCGTGGGCGTGGTCACCACCCTGCTGGACCGGGTCGACTGGCGCCCGGATCGGACCGCCGCGCTGATCTGCGGCCCGGAAGTGATGATCCGGCACACCGCGCGGGCGCTGCTCATCCGCGGCCTGCCCGCGCGTCGGATCCAGGTGTCACTGGAGCGGAACATGCGCTGCGGCACCGGCCACTGCGGTCACTGCCAGCTCGGGCCCCTGCTGCTGTGCCGGGACGGCCCGGTGGTCGGCTACGACCGCGCCCGGCCCCTGCTCGCGGTCAGGGAGCTGTGACATGGAACCCGACCCCCGCCCCTCCCTCGCCGTGTGGAAGTTCGCCTCGTGCGACGGCTGCCAGCTGACCCTGCTCGACTGCGAGGACGAACTGCTCCCGCTCACCGACCGGGTGCGCATCACGCACTTCCTGGAGATGTCCAGTGCGGAGGACTCCCGGGAGCCGGCCACCCTCGCGGGGACCGGACCGTACGACCTCTCCCTGGTGGACGGGTCCATCACCACGGCCGAGGATGTCCGGCGCATCCACCACATCCGGCGGATCTCCCGTCGCCTGGTCACCATCGGCGCCTGCGCCACCGCGGGCGGCATCCAGGCGCTGCGCAACTTCGCGGACGTGGCGGAGTTCCGCGCCGCGGTCTACGCCGACCCGGAGTACATCGCCACCCTGGACACTTCCACGCCCATCTCGGCGCATGTGCCGGTCGACTTCGAGCTGCGCGGCTGTCCGATCGACCGCGGCCAGCTGCTGGAGGTGATCACGGCGTTCCTGGCCGGGCGCAAGCCGAACGTCTCCGGCCACAGTGTCTGCTTCGAGTGCAAGCGGCGCGGCACGACCTGTATCACCGTCGCCCAGGGCATCCCGTGTCTGGGGCCGGTCACCCATGCCGGGTGCGGTGCCCTCTGTCCCGCCTACGGGCGCGGGTGCTACGGCTGCTTCGGGCCGATGGTCCAGCCCAACCTGAAGGCCATGGTGCGCGAGCTGCGGCACGACGGCATGACCGAGCGGGACATCGTGCGGGTCTTCCGCACCTTCAACGCGGCCTCGCCCGAATACGGTCCCGTACCCGAGCTCGCGGCCCAGGAGGCACCCGAGCCCCCGACGGAGGAGGAGCCCCGATGAGCCATCGCGGGTCCCGTGTGCTGCGTTTGGACGCACTCGCCCGGGTGGAGGGGGAAGCGGCCCTCCACCTGGCCGTGCGCGACGGGACGGTCGCCGAGGCGCGCCTGCGGATCTATGAGCCGCCGCGCTTCTTCGAAGCGTTCCTGGTCGGCCGCGGCCATGGCGAGCCACCCGACATCACCTCACGGATCTGCGGAATCTGCCCGGTCGCGTACCAGACGACCGCATGCCAGGCCATCGAGCGGGCCTGCGGGGTGACGGTCGACGGACCGCTCGCGCAGCTGCGGCGGCTGCTCTACTACGGCGAATGGATCGAGAGCCAGTCCCTGCACATCCACCTGCTGCACGCCCCCGACTTCCTCGGCCACCCCAGCGCCGTCGAACTCGCCCGTGAGCACCGCGCGGCCGTGGAACGCGGCCTGCGGATCAAACAGGCGGGCAACGCCATCATGGAGCAACTCGGCGGCCGCGCCATCCACCCGATCAACGTCCGAGTGGGTGGCTTCTACCACGTGGCCGCTCCGGCCGAACTCGTCCCGCTGGCCGATCGGCTGCGCCGGGCCCATGACGACGCGCTGGAGACCGTGCGCTGGGTGGCCGACTTCGACTTCCCCGATGCCCGCTACGACGGCCCGTTCCTTGCGATGCGCGACCCAGGCCGGTACGCGATCGACTCCGGAACCCCGGCCGTCATGGCCGCGGGGGCGGGCTCGGACGGCGCCACCCCGGTACGAGCGCTTCCGGTGGAGGAGTTCGAGCGCCATGTGGTGGAACGGCAGGTCCCCCACTCGACCGCCCTGGTGTCCGAGCTGGACGGCCACCACTACCTGACCGGGTGCCTGGCCCGGTATGCGCTCAGCGGACAGTGGCTCCACCCCTCGGCCCTCGACGCCGCGCGGGAGGCGGGGCTCGGCGATCCGGCCACCGGCGCGGTGTGCCGCAATCCGTTCCGGAGCATCATCGTCCGCGCCGTCGAGGTGGCCCATGCCGTGGCCGAGGCGCTGCGGATCATCGACGCCTACGAGCCGCCTTCGCGGCCGTACGTCGCGGTACCACCGCGCCCGGCGACCGGCTGCGCCGCCACCGAGGCGCCGCGCGGGCTGCTCTACCACCGCTACGCCATGGACGCCGACGGCACCCTCACTCTGGCCCGGATCGTGCCGCCCACCGCGCAGAACCAGGCGGCCATCGAGGACGACCTGCGCCGTCAGGTGCAGTCCCGCCTGGACGGGCCGGGCGAGCCGCCCGGCGACGAGGAGCTGACCGCGCTGTGCGAGCGGGCCGTCCGCAACCACGACCCGTGCATCTCCTGCTCCGCGCACTTCCTGGACCTGACGGTGGAGCGCGGATGACGGGCCGGGTCGTGGTCATCGGCGTGGGCAATCCGTTCCGCCGGGACGACGGAGCGGGCCCGGCCGTCATCAAGGCCCTGCGTGCCCGAGTGCCCGAGGGCACGGTGCTGACCGACAGCGACGGCGAGCCCGGGAGGATGCTCGGCCTCTGGCACCGTCAGGACGCCGTCGTCGTGGTCGAAGTGGTGCACGCCCACCCCGGACAGCCGGGACGACTGCACACACTGACGGCAGAGCGGGCCGCGCGATGCGCCGCACGCTCCGCCAGCACCCACGCCCTCGGACTCGGCGAGACCTTCGCCCTGGCCGCGGCGCTCGACCGGATGCCGAGGGAGCTGACGGTGCACGCGGTGGAGGGGGGCGACTTCGGCCTCGGCCGCGGGCTCAGCACCGCGGTGGCCGACGCGCTCCCCGAGTTGATCCGCCACGTGGCCAAGGCCGTTGACCAGGCGCACGACCGGCTTCGGCACGTCGGCGCGCTGACCGACGACCGGGGAACCGTTTAGTCCGCCGCTGGGCGGCGTTGTTCGTCGCCTGGGCCGTTCGGGGTGCGTTGGACCGCCGCGCGGGCGTGGTTTCCCAACGTTGCCTGACCCGTTCCTAACATGACGAACGGCCTGGTCGTACGGCCTTCGTGGCACGGCCGGGACCTCGCGCAAGCTCGACCACTCCGGACGGAAGCGCCGTGTCCATGAAACAGCCCCTGGTGTCCCCGTCCGCCCCGGCGGAGCCGGAGACCAAGGGCTCGCAACGGCCGGTCCGGCGTCTGGTGGCGGTCGGTGGCGTGGTACAGGGAGTCGGCTTCCGGCCCTTCGTCCATGCCTTGGCCACCGAACTGGACCTGTCCGGTCAGGTGGCCAACGGGCCGGACGGGGCGCGGATCGAGATCGAGGGCGGCCCCGAGGCGGTGGCCGCCTTCTGCCACCGGCTGACGGCGGACGCACCCCCGCTGGCGGACATCACCTCCGTGGCCACCTCCGAGCTGCCTCCGACCGGCGGTACCGGTTTCGCGATCGTGCCCTCCGCGACGGGCCACGGCCGCACCCTGGTCCCGCCCGACGCCGCCACCTGCGACGCCTGTCTGACCGAGCTGGCCGACCCGGCCGACCGCCGCCACCGGCACCCGTTCATCACCTGCACCGACTGCGGCCCACGCTTCACCATCACCACCGCCATGCCGTATGACCGGGCCACCACCACCATGGCGGCCTTCCCGATGTGCCCGGACTGCGCGGCGGAGTACACGGCCCCGTCCGACCGGCGGTTCCATGCCCAGCCCATCGCCTGCTGGGCCTGTGGGCCACGCCTGAGACTCAGCGGCGCCGTACGACGGGAGGGCGGGGCCGCGTTGGCCGAGGCCCGGCGGATGCTGGCAGCCGGGGCGATCGTGGCGGTCAAGGGCATCGGCGGCTATCACCTGGTCTGCGACGCCACCGCCCCGAGGGCCGTGGGCGAACTGCGCCGCCGCAAGGACCGTGGCGACAAGCCGTTCGCCGTCATGACCCCCGATGCCGACACCGCCGCCCGGCTCGGCCATCTCGGCCCGGCGGAGCGCCGCGTCCTCACCGGGCGGTCCCGCCCCATCGTGCTGCTGCGTCGCCGATCCCCGACTCCACTGGCACCGCAGGTCTGCCCGGGCAGCCCGGACATCGGGGTGATGCTGCCCTACACCCCGTTGCACCGGCTCCTGTTCGGCCTTCCGGGCGACCCACCAAGCCCCGGCGTCCTGGTGATGACCAGCGGAAACCTCCCCGGCGAGCCGCTGGTGACCGACGACCGGGAGGCGATGCTCCGCCTGGACGGGCTGGCCGACGCCTGGCTCTGGCACGACCGGCCCATCGTGGTGGCCTGTGACGACTCGGTGGTCCGGGTCCGCGCGGACGGTTCGCCCCTGCCGATCCGCCGCTCGCGCGGCTTCGCCCCGGCGCGCATCCGCCTTCCGGTGGCCGTCCGTCCGGTCCTCGCGGTCGGCGGGGACCTGAAGAACGCCCTGTGCCTGGCGGAGGGCGACGCCGCCTGGCTGTCCGCCCACATCGGGGACATGGACAGTCTGTCCACCCAGCACGCGTTCACGCGTGCCGAGAGCCATCTGCGGGCGCTCACCCGCGTCGAGCCGGTCCGCATCGCCGCCGACCGCCACCCCGGCTACCGGTCCGCGCGATGGGCACGGTGTGACGGCCGACCGCTCACCCTGGTACAGCACCACCACGCCCACATCGCTTCCGCGATGGCGGAGCACGGGCTGGACGAGCCGGTGCTCGGTGTCGCCTTCGACGGCACCGGCTACGGCGACGACGGCGCCGTATGGGGCGGCGAGGTGCTGCTGGCCGACTACGCCGGCTACCGCCGTCTGGCGCACCTGGCGTATGTCCCCCTGCCGGGCGGTGACGCGGCGGTGCGCAACCCGTATCGGATGGCGCTGGCCCATCTGCGCGCGGCCGGCCTCGCCTGGTCGCCCGACTTGCCGTGCGCCGCCACCTGCCCACCCGAGGAACGTCGTCTGCTGGAGAGCCAGTTGGCACGCGGCATCGCCTGTGTGCCGACCTCCAGCGTGGGACGGCTGTTCGACGCCGTGTCCTCGCTGGTGGGCGTCTGCCACCGGGCGGGGTACGAGGCCCAGGCCGCCGTGGAACTGGAGGCCGCGGCCCAGACCGCCGGCGGAATGCGGGACGGCTACCCCTTCGCGCTCGAGGATCCCGCACCGCTGCTGGCGGCGATCGTGGCCGATCTCCGCGCGGGTACGGCGGTCCCGCTGATCGCCGCTCGCTTCCACCTGGCGGTCGCCGGCGCGGTCCGCACCGCCTGCCGGAAGGCACACCGGAGCACGGGCGTGCGGACGGTCGTCCTCACCGGCGGGGTGTTCTCCAACGCCCTCCTGGACGAGATGTGCACCACCGGACTCGCCGAGGACGGATTCACCGTCCTCGGACACACGGTGGTCCCGCCCGGTGACGGCGGCCTGGCCCTGGGACAGGCGGTCGTCGCCGCCCGTGTCGCCGAGACGTGAGGAAGCGAGGAGGAACACATGTGCCTGGCGGTACCCGGCCGCGTGGTCGGCATCGAGGAACGGGACGGCACGCCGATGGCGCGGGTCGACTTCGGCGGGGTGGCCAAGGACGTCTGCCTCGTCTATCTGCCGGAGATCGAGGTCGGTGAGTACGTGATCGTCCATGTGGGGTTCGCGATCCAGCGGCTCGACGAGGAGTCCGCCCTGGCCACCCTCCGGCTCTTCGAGCGGATCGGGGCACTGGACGAGGAGTTCGGCGACGCCTGGGCACGAGCGGCGGCCGAGGCGGAAAGGGCGCCCGAGAAGGAGAACCGGTGAAGTACATCGACGAGTTCCAGGATCCGCAGCTGGCCCGACGGCTCCTGGACGACATCGCCCGGACGGTCACCCGGCCCTGGTCGATGATGGAGGTCTGTGGCGGTCAGACACACTCGATCATCCGGCACGGCATCGATCAACTGCTCCCCGGGAACATCGAGCTGATCCACGGGCCGGGCTGTCCGGTCTGCGTCACTCCGCTGGAGGTGATCGACAAGGCGCTGGAGATCGCCTCCCGCCCGGGCGTGGTCTTCTGCTCGTTCGGCGACATGCTCCGGGTGCCGGGAAGCGACCGTGACCTGTTCCGGGTCAAGAGCGATGGCGGTGACGTCCGTGTCGTCTACTCACCGCTGGACGCGCTGCGGATCGCCCAGCAGACCCCGGACCGACAGGTGGTGTTCTTCGGCGTCGGCTTCGAGACCACCGCACCCGCCATCGCCATGGCGGCCCACCAGGCCAAACGGCTCGATGTTCGGAACTTCAGCCTGCTGGTCTCCCATGTCCGGGTGCCACCGGCCATCGAGGCGATCATGCGATCACCGAACTGCCGCGTCCAGGCGTTCCTCGCCGCCGGGCACGTGTGCAGCGTGATGGGCACCCTCGAGTACCCCGCCCTCGCCGACACCTACAAGGTGCCCATCGTGGTCACCGGATTCGAGCCGCTGGACATCCTGGAAGGCATCCGGCGGGCGGTCCGCCAGCTCGAACGGGGCGAACACCACGTCGAGAACGCCTACCCACGCGCCGTGCGCCCACAGGGCAACCCGGTCGCCCTCAGCGTGCTGCGAGAGGTGTTCACCACCACCGACCGCGCCTGGCGCGGCATCGGCACCATTGCGGACAGCGGCTGGCGGCTGACGGACGCCTACCGCGACTACGACGCCGAGCACCGGTTCGAGGTCACCGGCCTGGCCACCGCCGAGCCCACGGTGTGCCGCAGCGGAGAGGTGCTCCAGGGACTGATCAAACCCCACGAATGCGCGGCCTTCGGCACCGCCTGCACTCCGCGCACACCGCTCGGCGCGACCATGGTCTCCAGCGAGGGCGCGTGCGCCGCCTATTACTTGTACCGGCGTCTGGCCACGCCCCGCACGGAGAAGACGGCTTCCGTTGACTGACATCACCACTGACACCACCGGCTGGTCCTGCCCGGTGCCGCTGCGCGACCACCCGGTGGTGGTCATGGGTCACGGTGGCGGAGGTGCGCTCTCCGCGGAGCTCACCCGGCACCTCTTCCTCCCGGCCTACGGCGACGAGGCCCTGGGAGGACTCACCGACTCGGCCGCCGTCACGCTCGGCGGTGCCCGGCTGGCCTTCTCGACCGACTCCTACGTCGTCCGCCCGCTGTTCTTCCCCGGCGGGAGCATCGGAGACCTGGCGGTCAACGGCACCGTCAACGACCTGGCCATGAGCGGAGCCGTTCCCGCACACCTGTCCTGTGCGTTCATCCTGGAGGAGGGCACGGAGCTGAGCACCGTCGGCCGGGTCGCCCAGGCGCTCGGCGCGGCCGCCCGCGCGGCGGACGTCACCGTGGTCACCGGCGACACCAAGGTGGTCGACTGCGGCCACGGCGACGGGGTGTACGTGAACACGGCGGGGATCGGCCTGATCCCCGAGGGGGTGGACATCCGCCCGCAGCGTGCCCGACCCGGTGACATGGTGATCGTCAGCGGGCCGATCGGACAACACGGCATCGCCATCCTCAGCGTCCGCGAAGGGCTGACGTTCGGCACCGAGGTGGTCAGTGACACCGCTCCCCTGACCGGACTGGTCCAGGCGATGCTCGCCGTCACCCCCGAGATCCACGTTCTGCGCGACCCCACGAGAGGCGGCCTGGCCGCCGCACTCAATGAGATCGCGGCAGCCTCGGACACCGGCGTCGTCCTGGACGAGACGGCGGTGCCCGTCCCGGACGCGGTGGCCACCGCCTGTTCCCTCCTCGGCCTGGACCCGATGTACGTGGCCAACGAGGGCCGTCTGGTGGCCTTCGTGCCCAGGACCCACGCCGACGCGGTCCTGGACGGGATGCGCGCGCATCCGGTGGGGCGTGAGGCGGCCGTGATCGGCGTGTGCGTGGCCGAACACCCCGGCACGGTCGTGGCCCGCACCGGACTCGGCGGAACCCGGATCGTGGATCTGCCGCTCGGCGAGCAACTGCCCCGGATCTGCTGAGCGGCCGCGTCCTCGAGTGGCCGGGGGGCACCGCCGGGCCGGACACTGGAAGGGGAAGAACCGCCGGAATGACGGAGGGAGGTGATCCCGTGTCCGAGACTCCCCACATCGTGAACGATGTGATGACCCGGACGGTGGTCGCCGTCGGACGTGACGCGTCGTTCAAGGAGCTGGTGCAGACGCTGGGTCAGTGGCAGGTGAGCGCCATGCCGGTGCTGGAGGGCGAGGGTCGTGTCATCGGTGTCGTCTCCGAGGCGGATCTGCTGCCCAAGGAGGAGTTCCGGGACAGCGATCCGGACCGCTTCCAGCAGTTGCGGCGCCTGCCCGACCTGGCGAAGGCGGGGGCGTTGACGGCGGAGGAGCTGATGAGCTCCCCGGCGGTGACCGTGCATCCGGACGCCACGCTGGCCGAGGCGGCCCGGATCATGGCCGTCAGAGGGGTCAAACGGCTTCCCGTGGTCGACGCCGAGGGCAAGCTGCTGGGAATCGTCAGCCGGGGCGATCTGCTGAAGGTCTTCCTCCGCTCGGACCGGGACATCGAGGAAGAGGTCCATCGCACGGTGGTGTCCTACCTCTTCCCCGGCAGCAGTATCCATGTCCAGGTGCGCGAGGGAGTCGTCACGCTCGGCGGGCAGCTCCGCGACACCACGCCGATCCCGGTGGCCGCGCGCCTTGCCCGGGCCGTTGAGGGGGTCGTGGACGTGCAATGCCACTTCCGCGGCGTGGGACGGGACGAGGCGGAGCGCACGCTCTGAGGGCGAATCCTCCAAGGGTGCACGGCCGGGGCTACGGTTCGATGTCCAGCACGTCGTCGACCGGCCGCCTGGGCGTTCGCGTGCCCGGAGGGCCGTACCCGAGTCGCAGCACCATCTGTACGTAGGCCATGCCCGACATCGGGTCGCGCAGCGGCCAGCGCAGGTCCTGCCATTCCAGGGCCTGCGTGACGAACGAGGCGGACAACCCCTCCAGCGTGGCCTGCAGCAGAACGCGCTCCACCGCCTGGCCGGTGCGCAGCCAGTCCACGGGCCGGTCACGGGAGGTGCTCAGCAACACCAGATGGGGCAAGGTCTCGAAGTCGGCGGCCGGACGGCCGGGGACGGTCCTGCCGCCCGCGAAGTCACGCATGGGGGCGTTGCCGACCCGGCGGCGGGGCCCGAAGGCAGACTCCGGAACCCCTTCGGTGGCCGGCCGCGTATCGTCCGCGCCGCGGGTGAAGCGGGCCAGGTCGGCGGCGGCGCCGGGGTCGGTGAGATTGCGGGCCTCGGCCTCCAGCGCCAGGTCCACCACGGACTGGAGATGCCAGCCCGAGACGAAGGACAGCGCAACCTGCTCCCTGTGCGCGGCCTCCACAAGGGCCGTCTGTACCGGGGCGGGGATCTCCCTCTCGTCGAAGGGGTACCGGCTGGTGTGGCGGGTGCGGACGGCCGGGTACAGGGCGCCCGGATCGGCCTCGTCACGGAGCGGGCGGGTCAGCGTCAGGGAGGCCAGCAGCATCGGGTCGCCGGGGTCGGGCAGCGGCCGGGTCTGCGCCTCCCAGCCCTCGTGGGCCACCGCGACCCGCAGGTTCATCAGGGCGGCGCCACAGCCGATGTGCAGGGCGCGGAGCTCGGGGTCGGAGTGTGGCAGAGCACCCCGGAGATCGGCCCGCAGATGGAAGACACGCCTCCGCCGGAAGTACTGGAACCGCCAGGGCTGGGCGTTGTGCATCGACGGGGCGGCCGTGGCGTCCTCCACCAGCGCCATGACCACCGCTTCGGAGAGCGAACGGGCGCCGCGGCGGGTCGTCGCGGAGCCGCGGTGGCCCGTCTCCTCCCGTTGCCGTGTCGGTTCGTCCCCTATGGGGTGAATGTGCGCGTCCGGGCCGGGGAACACAAGGGTGACTTGGTCGGTGTCCGACCACCGGACGTCGTAGGGAGGTGTCCCGTCGTCATGGTGGATTCCGACGATCTCACCATCGCGTTTGGTGGCACCCGTGGTAGGGCTTTCGACAATCAGTTGGTCGCCGATATGGGCGCGCATCGGCATCCCGCCTCTCTGTCTCACTTCCACTGTGTCACCGCAGGTGAGCGGTGTCCTGGGGGCGGAGAGCCCGGGCTCGATGGGTCGGATGGCCCCGTTGTGGGCCGTGTGGCCGTCAGGGGGAGCCATGAGGCTCATTCGGTGGCGGTTGCGTGCTGGCAGGCTCGATAGGGGATGAGCCGCGGGCCCGACAGGGGAAGACCCGCCGACGCACGCGAGTGAGTCTGCGAGAGGAGCCGGAACATGCACCACAGAACGGTCGGAGACCTCATGACGCGCCCGGTGGTCCAGGCACCCCGTGACATGCCGTTCAAGGAACTCGTGGCGCTGCTCGCGGAGCGCGATGTCACCGCCGTACCGGTCGTGGACGGTTCGGGACGCCCGATCGGCGTGGTCTCCGAGGGCGATCTGCTGCGCAAGTCGTCCGGCCAGGAGGACCCTTCCGGTCTCCTGCCGGTTCCGCACCTGGAGGCGTGGGAGCGCGCGAAGGCGGAGGGGGCGAGGGCTGAGGAGCTGATGTCGGCGCCCGCCGTGTGCGCGCGTCCGGAGTGGACGGTCGTCGAGGCAGCCCGTGTGATGTCGGACCGGAACATCAAGCGGCTTCCCGTGGTGGACGAGACCGACGAGTTGCTCGGCATCGTCAGCCGTGGCGACCTGCTGCGGGTGTTCCTGCGCCACGACGAGGCGATCCGCGAGGAGATCGAAAGGGATCTGCTGCGGCGGACCCTGCGGCTCGCCCCCTCGGCCGTGACGGTCGACGTGACCGAGGGCGAGGTCACGCTGGACGGATCGGTCGAGACCAGGAGCCTGGTGCCGGTCATCGTGCGGCTGTGCCGAGGCGTGGACGGGGTGGTCTCGGTCACCGAGCGCATCGGCTACGGCACCGATGACACCGGCGGCTCCGCCCTGGCCGCGTGAAATCCGGAAACCCGGCGGGAGGCACTGCCATGGAACAAGTGGTCACCGTGGGACTCGACGGCTCGGCCGAGAGCCTGGCCGCCGCGCACTGGGCCGCCGACGAGGCGGAGCGACGTGAGCTGGCGCTGCGTCTGACGCACGCGTGGATCCTGCTGTGCCCGCCCACGCCCGACAGCCCGGCGGCGGACGACCAGAACTATTGGTCGAAGCGGATCGTGCACGACGCGCACACCGAGCTGGCCCGTGACCACCCGAAGCTGACCATCATCGAGGACCTGGTGGCGGACGAGGCCGAGGCGGCCCTGCTCGACGCGGCGGCGCACTCCCGCATGCTGGTGCTCGGATCGCGGGGACTGGACCGGGTGGCCAGCTTCTTCCTGGGTGACATCGGGTCGCACACCATCGCCAGGGCGGAGCGGCCGGTGGTGCTGATGCGCGCGGGGCAGGGGGCGGAAGGACGACGACGGCATGTGGTCGTGGGCCTGAGCCTGCACGGCCCGCAGGACAACCTCCTGGAGTTCGCCTATGTCACCGCGTTCACCCGCGATGTGCCCCTGCACGCCGTCCACGGGCGAAAGCCCGACCGGGCCCACGCCGCCGCCCGGGACACGGAAGCCGACGTGGCCCGGGACACCGCGGAGCGGGCGCGACAGGAACTGGACGAGGTGCTGCGGCCGTGGCGGGAGAAGTTCCCCCGGGTGCGGGTCGTCGACGAGGTCCGGCTGGAGAGCCCGGCCCGAGCCGTCGTCCAGGCCGCGGCCGACAGCGATCTGCTGATGGTGGGACGGCGGAAGCACCCGCCCGCACTGGGTCTCCGCCTGGGCCCCGTGGTGCAGGCGGCGGTGCACCACGCGGACTGTCCGGTCGCCGTCGTCCCCCATGAATGAGCGGGACGCGGCATCGGCGGGACGGAGGACCAGCCACATCCACTGCTGCACCACGCCGGCGTGCCCCGTCGCTGTCGTGCTCCGCGCATGACGTCGCGTGCTCAGCCGGTCCGGAAGGGAGAACCGATGGCACGCCGCACTCCACCAGCCGAAACCGGACCGGGACGACTGCCGCGTGCCCCGTACGAGAAGGAACTGCGTCGTCTGCAGATCGAGCTGGTCACGTTCCAGGAGTGGGTGCGGGCCGGGGGACAGCGCGTCGTGGTGGTCTTCGAGGGACGGGACGCGGCCGGGAAGGGGGGCGCGATCAAACGGGTCACCGCACGCCTCAACCCGCGTGTCGTCCGCACCGTCGCCCTGCCCGTGCCCACGGACCGCGAACGCACCCAGTGGTACTTCCAGCGCTATGTCGAGCAGCTTCCCGCCGCGGGGGAGATCGTCCTCTTCGACCGCAGCTGGTACAACCGGGCCGGTGTCGAACGCGTCATGGGGTTCTGCACCGAGGAGGAGCACCAGCGCTTCCTCCACCAGTGCCCGGTCTTCGAGCGGATGCTGGTCGACGACGGGATCCTGCTGCGCAAGTACTGGTTCTCGGTGAGCGACGCCGAACAGGAACGGCGGTTCCGACAACGCCTGAGCGATCCCACGCGACGCTGGAAGATCTCCGCGATGGACCTGGAGTCCATCACCCGCTGGGAGGCGTACTCCCGCGCCAAGGACGAGATGTTCGCGTACACCGACATCCCCGAGGCTCCGTGGTACGTCGTCGAGAGCGACGACAAGCGCGCCGCCCGGATCAACATGATCGCCCATCTGCTGTCGACCGTTCCGTACGCCGACGTCCGGCTCCCGGAACTGCGTCTGCCGCCCCGCCCCGCGCCCTCCGGCTACCAGCGGCCGCCCAAACACCTGCAGACCTTCGTGCCCGACCACGCGGCCTCGCTCCGGACACCGGACCGCGCACCGGCCCCCGACGCGGATACGCCCGGCGGAAGACATCACCGATGACGGACACCACACCCGCCCCGATGCGGTCCGCGCCCTACTCGCCGACGGCTCCACCATCGAGATACACCCCGCCCGGCCACAGGACCCGGACGAGGTCCCGCACATGCATCAGGAGGTGTCCCCCGAGGCCATGCGGCTGCGGTACTTCGCCGTCAACCGGCGTTACGCAAGGAGGCGGCGGACCGCATCCGCGCAACCGGACACCGCCGCCGCGGCCACCCCACCATGACCCGCGGTGCCCTGTTCGCCCAGGCGGGCATCATCGCCACCCGGAGCATCGCCGAACTGGTCGACACCACGGCCCTGTTGCACGCCCAGCCGCTGCCCGCGGGCATCCGCGTCGCGGTGGTGGGCGCACGACCCCTACCCGCGGCGGCCGCGCGCCGCCCGGCAGTGGCGGGCCTGAGCCCGCCCGTGCCGCGCGCTCACACCTGCTGCGGCACGATCACGACCGGGCATGCGGAGCGGTGGAGTACGGCGTGGCTGACCCGGCCGAGTTGCAGTCCGGTGTGGTCACGGCGCCGGAGGGCCCCGACGACCAGCAGATCGGCCTGCTCCGACACGTCCAGCAGGACCCGGTGTGCCGGCCCTTCGACAACTTCGCGATGGACCGTGATGTCGTCGTGCTCGCGCTCGACCTGATCCAGAACCTCGCTGAGGACGCCCGCCGCCTGCTCCTCGTGGATCAGGCCCCTCGCCTCACGCTCCAGCGGCGACTGGCCCGCGTGGGGGTGCGCGGGGCGCCGCCAGGAACGTACGGCGTGCAGTGCGGCCTCCCGCGCCCGCGCCTCGCGGAAGGCGAACCGGACGGCCGCCGACCCCTCCACCAGGTCGCCGACCGCGAGGACCACGCGCCGGAGAGCGCCCGCGCGGTTCTTCTCCCCGCCCCGGACCACGGCCACCGGGGAGACGGCACGTGCCGCCACCGCCAGACTGACCGACCCCAGAAGCGTCTCCGCGATCGCGCCTCTGCCACGGGAGCCGGTGACCACGGCGAACGCCTCACGGCTCTGCTCCAGCAGCGCCATCACGGTGTCCTCGGCCAGGACCTCGGCGGACACCTTCACGCCCGGGCCGCGTGACGTCGCGCGCTCCGCGCAGGCGGCGACGATGTTCTCGGCCGCCACATCCCCGGTGGGACGGTCGGTGCCGAACGAGGGCAGATGTCCCTCGTACCGTTCCCATCGGGAAGCGTTGACCAGGTGCAAGGGCAGTTCATGGCGTGCCGCCTCGTCCACGGCCCAGTCCAGGGCCTGCAGACTGGACTCCGATCCATCGACACCCACGACCAGCGGGAGCGCCATCATCCCCACCGCCTTTCCTGCGGTCGACTCGCCCGCCCCGGGTACCCCGTGGCCACGCACACACCGCCCCGCTTCCCCGCTTGGACCGATCAGTTCTGACGGCGGAACGGGTCGGCTTCGGTCCCCGTCGCCCGGTCCCATGGGCACCGGATGCGATCCGGGAACGTCGGCCACACGATGAAGGCATGCCGACCCCTCGACCCGCCGAGCGCTTTACCGCGGGGCTCTCGCGGGAGGAGGCGGCGCGGCGGCTGGAGGAGTACGGGGCCAATGTCGTCGCCCGGGAGCGGCCCACTCCGGTGTGGCGCCGTGTGCTGCAGCAGTTGCGCGACCCACTGATCGTGGTGTTGCTCGCGGCCGCCGTGCTGACCCTGACCACGGGAGACCTGCCCGACGCTTCGGTGATCCTGCTCGTCATCACCGTGAACACCGTGGCCGGCGTCGTCCAGGAGGTACGGGCGGAACGGGCGGTGACCGCACTGACGGCCCTCAGCGCGCCCACCGCCCGGGTGATACGCGAAGGCGAGGAGTGTTCGGTACCGGCCGCCCACGTGGTGCCGGGAGACCTGGTCCTGCTGGGCGAGGGGGACATCGTGCCCGCTGACGGCGAGGTCATCGACGCGGCCCTGCTCCTGGTCGACGAGTCGGCGCTGACGGGCGAGTCCGTCCCGGTGGAGAAGACCGCCGGGGCGAACCGGCCGTCCACGGGGTCGGCGGGCACGGTGGTCGTCCGCGGCCGCGGACGGGTCCGGATCACCGGCACCGGATCCGACAGCGCGCTGGGCCGGATCGCCGCGCTGATGGGAACCGCGCCCGGGCTGACTCCGCTGCAGCGACGACTGGCCCGGTTCGGCAGGGTGCTGGCGGCCGTCACCGTCGTACTGTGCGCGGTGGTGCTCGCCCTGGGTCTGGCCCGCGGGCAGCCGGTCGAGCTGATGGTCGTGGCCGCGATCAGCCTCGCCGTCGCGGCCGTACCCGAGTCCCTGCCCGCCGTGGTCACCCTCGCCCTGGCCCTCGGGGCACGGCGGATGGCGGAGCGACACGCCATCGTCCGGCGGCTGCCCGCGGTGGAGACCCTGGGCTCGGTCACGGTGCTCGCCACCGACAAGACCGGCACCCTGACCGAGGGCCGGATGGCCGCGGAGAGGCTGTGGACACCACAGGGCGAGGCCACCGTCAGCGGCATCGGTTACGGGCCCGAAGGCCGCGTCGTACGCGACGGCCACCCGGTGACCGTGTGCGACGCCCCGGACCTGGCCGCGCTGCTTCGCGCTTCCATGCTGTGCAACGACGCCGCCCTGGAGCCTGCTTCGGACGGCGACGGACGGTGGCGTGCGATGGGCGACCCCACCGAGGCGGCCCTGCTCACGGCAGGGGCCAGACTCGGCCTGGACCGGGCCGCGCTGGAACGCGAACTGCCACGCGTCGACGAGATCCCGTTCGACAGCGCACGCAAGCGCATGACGACGGTGCACCGCGCGCCCGGCGGACTGCGGATCGTGTGCAAGGGCGCCCCCGAGGTCATGCTCCGGCCGCCGGTCCTCACCGATCCCCCGGACACCCGGACCCGGGCCGCCGTCCAGGCCGAGGCCCTGGCCCGCGACGGATACCGTGTCCTCGCCATCGCCTCGGCCGACCGCGACGAGGCACGCCTTCGGAGCCCGGACACCTGGGAATCGGGGCTGTCGCTGCTCGGCCTGGTCGGCATCCTCGACCCACCGCGCGACAGCTCCCGGACCACCATCACGGCGTGCGAACACGCCGGCATCACCCCGGTCCTCATCACCGGCGACCACCCTCTCACCGCACGGGCGGTGGCCGCGCGTGCGGGCATCGTGGCCCGGGAGGACGAGGTCACCACGGGGATGCGCATCCGCCAGGGCACCGCGGGCCCCCTGACCGCCTTGCGCGTCTACGCCCGGACCACGCCCGATCAGAAGCTGGACATCGTCCAGGCGTGGCGCGCCGCGGGCCATGTGGTGGCGATGACCGGCGACGGCGTCAACGACGGTCCCGCGCTGCGCCGCGCGGACATCGGCGTGGCCATGGGGCAGCGCGGCACCGAAGTGGCCCGTCAAGCGGCCGACCTCGTGCTCGCCGACGACAACCTGGCCACCGTCGTGGCCGCCGTCGAGGAAGGCCGCCGTGACTACGCCAACGTGCGCCGGTTCCTGCTCTACGCCCTCGCCGGAGGCACGGCGGAGATCCTGGTCATGCTCCTCGGCCCGTTCCTCGGCATGCCCCTGCCCCTGCTCCCCGCCCAGATCCTGTGGATCAATCTGCTCACCCACGGCCTCCCCGGTGTGGCGATGGGAGCCGAACCCGTGGAGCCGGGGGTGATGCGCCACCCACCGCGCCCGCCCGAGGAGAGCGTCCTGGGTGCCGGACTGTGGCCACGGACCCTGGCCATGGGGGTCTTTGTCGCCGCTATCACTCTGGCCGCCGGAGTCTGGGCGCGCGAGACCGGCCGCCCATGGCAGTCCATGATGTTCCTGATCCTGGGCGCCACCCAGCTCGGCGTCGCGCTGGGCTCCCGGGCGCGCCCGGGCAGCCTCGCCAACCCGTTCCTGCTGCTGGCCGTGGGGACGGCCCTGGCCCTGCAAGTGGCGGGCGTCTGTCTCCCGCCACTGCGCGCCCTGCTGGGCACGGAGCCACTCCCCCTTGTCGACCTCGCGATCGCCGGTGCGCTCTCCGGCCTGGGGCATATCGTCATGCGCGTGCAGAGACGGCTCTTCCCGGCGCGGCCGCCAGGCGCCCGCTCGGCGCCTGGCCCGGCCCATGGCTGAACCGGCCGTCGGCCGGGGCGGCGGCGCGGCCTCACGGCCCCGCCCCGGTGGCCCGGGGAAAGCCGGGGGTGTGCCAGATCTCGCCCGCCGCGGTGATGCCCAGCCCCTCGTGGCCGTCCCGAGCCTCGACCCAATCAAGGGCCCCGTCGCCCATGGCGAACGCGGCCGTGGCGTAGGCGTCGGTCCGGGTGAGGCCGTGGCCGACCAGCGTGAGAGAGGCCAGGGCGGTGGCGGGCTCGCCGGTGTGCGGGTCCACCACGTGCGCTCCGCGCTCGGCCGTCCCCGAGGTGGCGACGGCCAGATCGCGGCCGGTGACCACGGCGGCCAGCTCACCGGGGCGGGTGGGGTGGGCGATGCCGATCCGCCAGGGCACGCCAGGGGCGGCCTCGCCGCGCAGCTGGACGTCGCCGCCGCCGTTGACGCAGGTGTTGCGAGCCCCCGCCTCGTACAACATCCGCGAGGCCCGCTCGATCGCCCAGCCCTTGACCAGCCCGGACGGGTCGAGTCGGCCGCCGGGAGTGTGGGTGAACCAGCCGCCGGTGGTGTGCGCCACCTCCCCGCACAGCGCGAACACCTCGGCCACCTCCGGTGCGTACCGCTCCGGGGCCGGCTCGCCCCGGTCCAGGCGGCTGATCGCGCTGTCGGGGCGGTAGGTCGAGAAGACCTCGTCCACGTGGTGCAGCCAGGCCACGGCCTCCTTCAGGGCCCGGCGGACGGGCGCGGTGGCCGGGTCGCGGAGGTCGAAGGAGAACACCGTGCCCATGGCGTGCTCGACGTGGCGCGTTCCGCGCGCGGGGGCGGACGACTCAGACACCGGCTCTGTCCAGCGCGCTCTGCAGGGACCGGGCGTACCCCTCGCTGGTGTAGGTGGCGCCGGAGACCGCGTCGATGTGCGCGCTCTGGGCGCTCAGCGCCTCCTGGGTGAGCCGGGGCACGGCGTCGGCGGCGATCTGCTGGGAGCGGGGGCGGTCGGACGGAGTCCGGAGCGCCTTGACCGTGGTGATCCTGCCGTGGGAGAGCGTGACGGACACCTGGACCGGTCCGTACGAGGTATTGATCACGCTGCCGGTGTACGTGCCGGAGGCTCCGCCGCTGGAGGGCTTGTGCTCCTTCGGCGCGGAGGACGACGACGCTCCCGGTGTCCCGGAGGGGGGTGGCGATGCCGTCGTGTCCGGGGCCGGGTTCTGGTGTGGTTTGAGCGACAGCAGCAGGATCACACCCGCCACGGTCGAGACGGTGGTGACGGCGGCCTTGCGCACGGTGGTTCTCCTTCGGACGCGGCGCGGATCGGACTCAGAACGCGAACGACTCGTGGTGGACACGGCGGCGCCGCACCCCCGCCTCGCGCAGGGCGCACAGCGCGGCCTCCGTCATGCCCGGCGGGCCGCACAGGTAGACGTCTCGTTCGGCGAGATCGGGTACCAGACCGCGCAGTGCCCCAGCGGTCAGCGGGGAGGAGTAGGCGGCCGGCTCGTCGACGACGTAGTGGACGACCGCCCCGCGCGCGGCGGCGAGTGCGTCGAGCTCGCCGCGCAGGGCCAGGTCCTCGGGGCGCCGGGCCCGGTAGACGAGGGTCACCTCGCCGGGCAGCGTCTCGAAGAGGGTCCGCAGCGGGGTGATCCCGACGCCGCCACCCAGCAGCAGGGTCTTGCGGGCGCGGCGGCGGCGTGCGGTGAAGGCCCCGTACGGACCCTCGGCGAATACCCGGGTGCCGGGCCGGAGACGGGCGAGGGCCGCGCTGTGGCCGCCGGACGCCTTGACCGTGATCCGCAGATACGCGGGGTGCGGCGCGGCCGACAGGGAGTAGGGATTGGCGGCCCACCACAGGCCGCGGGTCAGGAACCGCCACCGGAAGAACTGGCCGGGCTCCGCGCGCAGCTCCGCCAGCCTGCTGCCCGACAGGTACACCGAGACGACGCCCGGAGCCTCGGGCCGGACCTCGGTGACGTACAGCCGGTGGCGCAGCGCCCGGCGCACCGGGACGGCGAGCCGGTACCAGACCAGCAGCGCCGCCACCCCGATGTAGAGGGCGTACCAGACCACCTGGGCGAGCCGGTTTCCGGTGAAGTCGGCGCCGTCGGAGAGCTGGTGCCCGAAGGCGAGGAAGACCGCCAGATAGGTCGCGAGGTGCAGGAAGTGCCAGGTCTCGTAGGAGACGCGGCGGCGCACGGCGCGCGCGGAGACGATCGCGGTGGCGAGGAACAGAAGAAAGCCGATCGTCCCCTTGAGCAGGTCCGGGTAGTGGAGGACCAGGGTGGTGGTCTGGGCCACCACACCGGTGTGCGCTTCCAGCGAGTACCCCCAGATGATCAGCAGGACATGGGCGCAGGCCAGCGAGATCGTGTAGCGGCCGCCCAGAGCGTGCCAGCGGGCCAGCCGGTCGGTGCCGATGGCGCGGTCCAGCAGCGGTACGCGCGCCATCAGCAGCAGGAGGATCGCACAGGCGTAACCGGCGAGCAGCCCGGTGATCCGCCCCGCGCCGGTCAGCCAGCCGGCGGCGCCGACGACCGAGGGGGTGTCGTTCCACCACAGCGCCAGGACGGCGGCGGCCCCGCCCCAGATCATCACGTGCGTGAGCACCGGGACGGGGCTGGGCGGGCGCGGTGCCGACCGGGACGGGCGGGTCATGGCCGGGGCCGGTGGCGTCGTGCTGGTCATGGGAGTCCTCTCGGTGACGTGCCCGGTCAGCGTCGCCCGCGAAGCTCTGAGGACCCTCTGAACCCGAGCGGCCGCCGTCGGATTCAGAGGAAACTCAGAGGAAGGGCGGGGCTCGGCACCGCGCGCGGCGAGGGATGCTGGATGCATCATGGATACGCACTCCACCGGCCGTTTTCTGCTGCGCCCTGACGGCGCCCGGGTCCGCGTCCTCGTCGTCGACGACGAACCCGATCTGACCGAGGTGCTGTCGGGTGCGCTGCGCTACGAGGGCTGGGAGGTGCGTACCGCCGCCGACGGCGCGTCCGCGCTGGACGCCGCGCGGGCGTTCCGCCCGGACGCGGTGGTGCTCGACTGGATGCTGCCGGACACCGACGGGCTCGCGGTGCTGCGCGCGATGCGGGCGGAGCTGCCGGATGTGTGCGTGCTGTTCCTGACCGCGCGCGACGCGGTGGAGGACCGGATCGCGGGGCTGACGGCGGGCGGCGACGACTATGTGACCAAGCCGTTCAGCCTGGAGGAGGTGCTGGCCCGGCTGCGCGGGCTGCTGCGCCGGGCCGGGATGGCACGGGAGCCGGGCGACGACCGGCTGGTGGTCGCGGATCTCGTGATGGACGAGCAGGCGCGGGAGGTGTCCCGCGGGGGCGTGGCCGTGGAACTGTCCCGCACCGAGTTCGAGCTGCTGCGGTTCCTGATGCGCAACCCGCGGCGGGTGCTGTCCAAGGCGCAGATCCTGGACCGGGTGTGGAGCTACGACTTCGGCGGCCAGGCCCATGTGGTCGAGCTGTACATCAGCTATCTGCGCAAGAAGATCGACGCGGGGCGGGCGCCGCTGATCCACACGGTGCGCGGGGTCGGCTATGTGCTGAAGGCGGAGGCTTCATGAGACGGCCGCTCACCAGGGGCCCGGCCTGGTGGCCGCCCCGTACGCTGCGTGCCCGGCTCACCGCGGGGCTGGTGGTGCTGCTGGCGGTGGCGAGCCTGGCGGTGGGGCTGACCACCGTGTTCGCCCTGGAGGGGTTTCTGGTGCGCCGGCTGGACCAGCAGCTGACGGCGGCCGGCGGCCGGTTCCCGGCCAGCCTGGAGCACGGTGAGCGGCACCCCGACGCCGACAACGCGCCCGACACCCGCGGTCAGTCGGACCGCACCTTCGGCGCCCGGCTGCTGCGCGGCACGACGACCGACGCGGCGGTGGTGCGCGACCAGACGGACGCCGCCGTACCGCTGACCGGCGCCGACCAGCGGGTCCTGGCGGGGCTGCCGGTGGACGGCGACGGCCACAGCGTGCGGCTGTCCGCGCTCGGCGGCTACCGCGTGGTCGCGGTCCATGGGGACGACGGAGATGTCCTGGTCACCGGTCTGCCGCTGCGTCCGGTGGAGGAGACCGTGCACCGGCTGGAGATCGTGGAGACCGTGGTGTTCGGCAGCGCGCTGCTGGTCACCGGGGTGGCCGGGGCGCTGTGGGTACGGCTGTCGCTGCGCCCGCTGCGGCGGGTGACCACGACCGCCGCCGGGGTGGCCGAGCTGCCGCTGGCCAGCGGTGAGGTGGCCATGCCGCCACCGGTGCCGGACACCGATCCGCGCACCGAGGTGGGTCAAGTGGGCACCGCGCTCAACCGCATGCTCGGCCACGTCGGGGACGCGCTGGCCCGTCGCCAGGCGAGCGAGGAGCGGCTGCGGCACTTCGCCGCCGACGCCAGCCATGAGCTGCGCACCCCGGTGGCCTCCGTCCGCGGCCACGCCGAGCTGGCGCTGCGCCACCCGGGCCCGGTGCCCGATGATGTGCGGCACGCGCTGGAGCGGATCCAGGCCGAGTCGGAGCGGATGTCCACGCTGGTGGACGATCTGCTGCTGCTCGCCCGGCTCGACGCGGGACGGCCACTGGCCCGCCGGCCGGTCGATCTGACCCGGCTGGTCCTGGACGCGACGGGCGACGCACGCGCCGCCGGGCCCGGCCACCGCTGGACGCTGGAGCTGGCCGAGGAACCGGTGACGGTGCTCGGCGACGAGCACCGTCTCCAGCAGGTGGTGGGCAACCTGCTGACCAACGCCCGCACCCACACCCCGCCCGGCACCAGGATCACCGTACGGCTCGCCACGGCCGGTGCGAGCCGGGCGGAGCTGACGGTATCGGACGACGGTCCGGGGTGCCCGAGGGACTACAGGACGAGGTGTTCGAGCGGTTCGCGCGCGCGGACCCCGGCCGGTCCCGGGCGGCGGGCGGCACCGGGCTGGGGCTGGCGATCGTCCGGGCCGTGGTCGCGGCCCACGGCGGCACGATCACGCTGACCAGCCGGCCGGGCGCCACCGTCTTCCGGACCCGGCTCCCCCGCACCGCGGCGCCCGATCCGGGCTGACATGGCGCTGCAGGAGGACGGGGTCTCGCGTTCCTCCGCCGCCTGACGGGTGCGGGGCCGCCGCGCGTCGCGGTCGGCGAACGGTGCTTCCACCAGTTGTGCCGACAAAACACCAGCTTTCCCATCCGCGTTGTCAGCGTGTTTGTCCATGGAGGGCTTCCGCACGCTCACACCATGGTTCGCAGGCCGTTCGACCCTGTCGTGGCGACAGCCGCCACGGGACAGCTTCCGCGCGGCGGACTCCCGTCGGCGCCCGGCGCACTGATCGGCGCGGACGGTTTCCACTCCGCCGTCCAGGGCCGGCCGGCCGAGCTCGACGACGCCCGCGACGGCGGTCATGTGTGCTGGCTGGGCATCGTCCCCTTCGCACACAGCCGGTTCACCGGTGGCTATGTCGGCCACTACTGGGGCAGCGGCCAACGGTTCGGGCTGATCGACATCGGCCACGGCCGGGCCTACTGGTGGGGCCCCAAGAACATGCCCGCCCAGGACTCGCACCGCCGGCGCGGTGGCAAGGAAACCTGCGCGCCTACACCGGCTGGGCGGATGAGGTGCGGGAGGTCATCCGGGGCACGCGGGAGGAGGACATCCTCCCGGCTCCGCCGGACGCGACGCGGTGTGTACGGCTGATTGCGGGAATTTGACCGCCCGCAACGGCACATGGCGCACCGCTACATGTGCATGTCGTGTTTATGTCAACCCTTGCCGCCCGCGCTCGGCCCGGCGAATCCTCGACAAGCCGGAAGCGTGACCATGCGCTCCCCGCGAACCGCGCAAGCCCACAACCGCAGAGCGCGCACGCACCACAGCGCGCCACCGACCGAGGAGGACTCCCTCGCGATGGCAGTGATGCGTACCACCAAGCGGCGGATCGCCGCGGGAATCGCCGCCGCGGCGGCCATTGGAGCAGTCACGGTGCTCCCCGCCCACGCCGCCCCGGCCGAAGGCACCGTCCTGAACACCGGAGCCGCGGAAGCGGTCCCGGGCAGCTACATCGTCACCCTGAAGAAGACGGCCGACTTCAGGGCCTCCTCCGCCCGGGGCAAGGACCTCATATCCGGATACGGCGGCGAGGTGAAGCGGACCTTCACCGCGGCGCTGAACGGCTACGCGGCGAAGCTCGGGCCCACCGAGGCCAGGAGACTCGCCGCCGATCCGGCGGTCGCCTCCGTCGAGCAGGACCAGAAGGTCCACGCCGACGCGACCCAGACCAACGCCCCCTGGGGCCTGGACCGGGTCGACCAGGCCAACCTGCCCCTGAGCGGCACGTACACCTACCCCGACAGCGCCGGCAGCGGCGTGACCGTCTACGTCCTCGACACCGGTGTGCGGATCACCCACGCGCAGATCAGTGGCCGGGCGTCGTACGGCTACGACTTCGTGGACAACGACACCACGGCACAGGACGGCTACGGCCACGGTACGCACGTCGCCACGACCGTCGCCGGCACCACCTACGGCGTGGCCAAGAAGGCGAAGATCGTGGCGGTCCGGGTGCTCGGCAATGACGGGTCCGGCACCACGGCCGGTGTCATCGCGGGCGTGGACTGGATCACCGCCAACCACTCCGGCCCGTCCGTCGCCAACGTGTCGCTCGGCGGTGGCGCCAGTACCTCCCTCGACAGCGCGGTGACCAAGTCGATCGCGTCCGGGGTGACCTACTCCATCGCGGCCGGCAATTCCAACGCCAACGCCGCGAACTACTCACCCGCCCGGGTACCGACCGCCCTCACCGTCGGCGCCACCACCAACACCGACGCGCGGGCGAGCTACTCCAACTACGGCTCGACCGTGGACCTCTTCGCCCCGGGCTCGAACATCACGGCCGGCTGGAACACCTCCGACACCGCCACCTACACGGGCTCCGGGACCTCCTTCGCCGCCCCGCATGTCTCGGGCGCCGCGGCGATATATCTCTCGGGCCACACCACCGCGTCCCCGTCCGAGGTGGGGAGCGCGCTGGTGGACGGGGCCACGTCGGGGGCGCTCTCCGGCATCGGTTCGGGCTCGCCCAACAAGCTGCTCAAGATCGTGCAGTGACGCCCTGACCGGCGCACCGGACCTCCGCTGATCACACCCGCCGCCCGCCGGGTCCCACCCGGCGGGCGGCACTCCGCTGTCCGGTGGTGCGACGCTTTCCACGCGGGAAGGGATGAAACAGACCAGACTGTCAGCCGACCGATCTTCCACTTCACGGCCCGCACCGGGCCTCACTCAGGCGGAGCCATGACTCTTCACGAATCCCTGCTCGACGCTGTCGGCGACACCCCGCTGGTCAGACTCACGAGGGTCGCCTCCGGGGTGCCCGCCCCCGTCTACGCCAAGGTGGAGTTCTTCAACCCCGCCGGCAGCGTCAAGGACCGGGCGGCGCTGGGCATGGTCCTGGCGGCGGAGAAGTCCGGGGCACTGGCGCCCGGCGGCGTCATCGTCGAGGGGACCTCCGGCAACACCGGGATGGCGCTGGCCATGATCGCCGCTCAGCGGGGCTACGGGTCGATCGTCGTCGTCCCGGACCGTACGAGCCCCGAGAAGATCAAGACGCTCAAGGCGTACGGCGCCGAGGTAGTCGTCACCACGGGGGCGCTCCCGCGTGAGCATCCGGAACACGTGCGCAACGTCGCCGCGCGCCTGGCGGCGCGGACACCTGGCGCCTGGTACGCCAACCAGTACGACAACCCCGCCAATCCGCAGGCCCACCGGGCCACGACCGGCCCCGAGATCTGGGCGGAGACCGGCGGCCGGATCACCCACTTCGTCGTCGGCGTCGGCACGGGCGGAACGGTCACCGGGACCGGCGGCTTCCTCAAAGAGGCCAGCGGCGGCCAGGTCCGCGTCATCGGCGCCGATCCGCTGACATCCACATACTCCGGCGGCGACGGAAGTCCGTACTACGTGGAGAGCATCGGCCACTACCTCCACCCGCAGACCGCGGAGGACGAGTACCCGGAGTCGTACGACCCGTCCGTGGTGGACCACTTCGAGCGGATCGGAGACCGTGAGTCGATCACGATGGTGCGCAGGCTGGCCCGCGAGGAGGGGATCCTCGCGGGCGGCTCGGCGGGCACCGCGGTGGCCGCGGCGCTGCGGGTGGCCGCCACCCTCACCCCGGACGACCTGGTGGTGGTCCTGCTCCCGGACTCGGGCCGGGGATATCTGTCGAAGTACTTCGACGACGACTGGCTGCGGCGCTTCGGCTTCCTGGAGGACCTCGCGGAAACGCCGACGGTCGCCGACGCCCTCGGCGACCGCCCCGCCCCCCTCACCGCCCTTCCCTCCACGGCCACCGTGGCCGACGCGCTCACCACCGCCGGAGCGCTCGCCCCGGTGCGTCTCCCCCGCTCCGGCGACAACGCGACAACCGATGTGTCCGAGGTCATCGGCGCCGTCCGGCCCGATGCGCTCCGCGCCCTGGTGGCCGGGGACCCCTCAGCGTCCGCCGCCCCGCTCCGTGACCATCTCATCCCCTCGCCCCCGGCCGTGGGCATCGGCGAACCCGCCGACGAGGCCGCCGCCCGGCTCGCCCCGGGCACCGGCACCGCCTGGGTCCTCATAGACGGCCGCGTGTCCGGCACCATCACCCACGACGCCCTGCGGCAGACCACCGGCCACATCCCCCCTGCCCGAGACGCGGGACCGGCGGGCCGGGCGACGTGAGAACGCGTGGTCAGGCGCTTCGGACGCGGCGGATGAGCAGGTACATCTCGCAACCGAGGCAGTAGCCGAAAGCCGCGTTGAGGAAGGCCGCGGCGAGGGCGAGCGCGGCCGCGGCCAGGCCCAGCCAGTGGACGCCGGTGAGGTAGCCGACGGTGCCGACCAGGCTGAAGCCGAGGCCGACGCCCTGCGCGAAACGGGGCGGCCGGGCATCCTCCAGCTCACTGGGCGGAGAAAGCCTGGGCCGAACGGCCACTCGGTACAGCCAGCCGTACGGGGAGTACCGCAGGCCGGCGAACGCACCGAGCGCGAACACCACGGTCTGCACGGCGAGCAGGGCACCGCTGCCAGTGATCAGTACCGCGGACAGGACGAGTGTGGTGAGCACGGCGGCGAACCGCGGGCCGCGCGGGTCGATCTGCATGACGAGGACTCCGGGAGGAGGGAGGAGGGAGGACGGCGATGACCGGTGCGGGTGTCAGCGACAGCGGGAGGCCGTGGCCCGGCAGAGGTCGACCACACGGCGGCTGGTCAGCCGCGGCGAACGGGGGGAGTCCATGGCGGTCATGCTAGTGGAACGGTGTCGACGGGGCGATGGCCGGTTGCCCGGAAAGGGCCCGGTGGATGCAGACTGGTGGCGTGACCGGGTTGGTGGTGTGTGCCGCGGCGCTCCTTCTGGCGAGCGCCTTCGGAGTCGTGCGTGCGACGCGCGGCGGAAGACTCCGGGCGCGGCCGCGGGATGGCGCGGTGCGCCTGTCGGCGGCGGAGCTCAAGGCCGAGTTGGGGAACCGGGCCACGCTGGTCCAGTTCTCCACCGCCTTCTGCCAACCCTGCCGGGCGACACGGCGGTTGCTGGCGGAGATCGCCGCGACGATGCCGGGTACGGCGCATGTGGAGATCGACGCGGAGGACCGGCTCGAGCTGGTCAGGCGGCTGGGAATCCTGCGGACGCCGACCGTGCTGGTGCTCGACCGAGCCGGCCGGGTCGTCGGCAGGGCATCCGGGCAGCCCCGGCGCGCGGAGGTGATGGCGGCCATCAGCGAAGCGACCGGGGCCACCACTCCCCCACCGTGACGGCCGAGGGCCACCACCGCCCCGTCCTGACGGCCGAGGGCCTCCCCGTTACCAGGGGCTTCGCCCCCAGACCCCGGGGTCGGCCGGCAGGAAGGCGCTGTTCTGGGCTCGGGCGTTTGGGGGGATCGTGCCATCGAGGTACTTGTTGGTCAGCAGTCCCTGGGCCAGCGGGCTGTAGACGACGAGGCCGAAGCCGTCCTCGGCGGCGAGCTTGAGCGGACCGTTGTTTTCCGGGCGGCGATCGAAGATCGAGTACCGCGGCTGGTGCACCAGCAGGGGAACCCCCGCCCGGCGGAGCGACTCGGCCGCCTCATGGACGCGCTCCGGGGTGTAGTTGGAGATTCCGGCGTACAGGGCCTTCCCGGACCGGACTGCGGTGACCAGCGCGCCGACCGTCTCCTCCAGCGGAGTGGCGGGGTCGGGGCTGTGGCTGTAGAAGATGTCGACGTAATCGGTGCCGAGGTCACGCAGGCTGTGGTCGAGCGAGGTCAGCAGCGACTTCCGCGAGCCCCCCTTGTGGTAGGAGCTCGGGCCGATCGGATTGCCGGCCTTGGTCGACAGGATCAGCTCGTCCCGGTAGGGGTCGAGGTCCCTCCTCAGCACCGTGCCCGGTCGGTCGCGGAGCCTCCGCCCACGTCGAAGAGCGGCTCCCCCGACTTGAGAGCCGACTCGATGGCGAGGTACTGCGCCTGGGCGACGGCCGCGGTGGCGCCGGCCGCGCGGACCTCATGGTCCGGGGTGTGCCGGACGTCGAAGCGCGGATCGAAGGAGGCATACGGATTCTGGAAGACGATCTGGACATCGCGTCGCAATGGGCGAAACGCCTTGGTGTCCAGGGTGCCGACCTCGGTTCCGAGCAGCGAGACCTGACCCGCCGTCGCCCGTGTGAGGCCGGTGAGGATGCGTGCCGTCGTCGACTTCCCGCTGCCGGACTCCCCGACGATCGAGAAGGCCCGCCACATGGACATGAACGGACGGGTAAACCGTCGCGGGGCCACCGCCGTCCTGATCGCGTCCGGCGACGTCGGGCCGGGGCCGCAGGAGGCTCATTGACATTCTGAACACGCTCACCGAGACTCGATCACATGGGTGAGGTCCTGCTCCTGACGAGCGAGCGTTGTGTCGACCTCCTCCGCGTGTCCAGCGCCCAGTGTTGATCCCGCGTCCATTCCGCTCCACTGCGCCGCCCGTCATCCGGACACGAACCAACGCGCCTGCACGAACCGCTCGCAAGCCGCTCCGTGCGAGCCACGCGCTCCAGTGACGCCGAAGCCCCGGCTCCGGACCGGGCCGAGTTGTCCACCCAGCTGACCCCACCCGCCATGACCGCCCCGGCTCGTGTCGTGCCGACACCGGGCAAGCAGCGATCGGATCCATCATGAGCCTGGAATTTCTCTGGTACATACCCAACACCGTCGAACCGGGCCACCGCGGCGACGACACGACATCGGGCTGGGGGTCCATCGAGTACTCGACCGACCTTGCCCGATCGGCAGAGGACCACGGCTGGAACGGGGCCCTGCTCGGCACCGGATGGGGACGTCCGGACACCTTCACCGTCGCCACGGCGCTGACCGCCCGAACCACGACGTTCAAACCCTTGATCGCGATCCGCCCCGGCTACTGGCACCCGGCGAACTTCGCCAGTGCGGCGGCCACGCTCGACCAGCTCAGCCGGGGACGCGTCCTCGTCAACATCGTCAGCGGGCTGGACAACCCGGCCGCCTACGGCGACACCAATGTCGAACCCCCGCAACGGTACGCCCGCACAAAGGAGTTCCTGCATCTCCTGCGGCGCCTGTGGACCGAGGAGGACGTCACCTTCCACGGCGAACACTTCCAGGTCACCGGCTCAACCGTCGCTCCTCGCCCGTACCCCACTAGCGGGAGGGCGCATCCGACGCTCTACTTCGGCGGCGCGTCCTCGGCCGCCGAACGGGTGTCGGCGGCCGAGGCCGATGTCCAGCTCTTCTGGGGTGAACCACTCGACGGGCTCGCCGAACGCATCGACCGGCTCAAGACGCTGAGCGAGGAGGTGGGCCGACGGCACAAGCCACTGGAGTTCGGGCTGCGGATCACGACACTGGTGCGGGACACCACCGAGGAGGCATGGCGTGCCGCCGAGGAGAAGGTGGCGAAGATGGCGTCCGGCGCCGGCGAGACCACGTGGACGGGGAATCGCAGGACGGCGGTCGGGCAACAGCGGCTCTTCGACCTCGCCCAGCGCGGAGAGGTGCTCGACACCTGCCTGTACACCACGCCGGGCACGTTCGGTGGTGGCGGAGCAGGGACCACCTGGCTGGTCGGCTCCGCCGACGATGTCGCCCGGGCGCTGGACGGCTACCGCAAGCTCGGCATCACCCACTTCATCCTGTCCGACACCCCCTACAAGCAGGAGATCAGCCGGATCGGTGACCAGTTGCTCCCCCTGCTGCGCGATTCCGCCCCGTAACCGGTCCGCCGTGCGAGCCCGAGGCGCTTCCCCTCGCCCGGCGGCGCTGGAGGTACCGGCGCCCGCCACGTCCCTGCCCCCTCGGCTCAGCGGCGTTGCCACTCCTGCGCGAGCAGTTCGTAGGAGCGCACCCGGTCGGCGTGGCGGTGGGTGATGGTGGTGATGAGCAGCTCGTCCGCGCCGGTGGCTTCCTGGAGCTGTTCGAGCTGGTCGGCGACGCGCGCGGGCGAGCCCACGAACTGGGTGTCCACGCGGTCGGCGACCAGTTCCCGGTCCGCGTCGGTCCAGACGTGGGCGCGGGCCTGTTCGGGGCTGGGGAAGGGAATGGCGCCCTCGGCCGTGCGGATGCTGCGGACCCACGGGCCGTAGCCCGCGGCGCGGTCGCGGGCGGTCGCGTCGTCCTCGGCCACTACGACGTCGGCGGAGACGCTGACGTACGGCTTGTCGAGTGTCTCGGACGGCAGGAAAGCGGCGCGGTATGCCTCGGTGGCCTCCAGGACGGTGGCCGGGCTGACGTGGTAGTTGGCGGCGAAGCGCAGGCCGCCCCGGCCCGCGACCTGGGCGCTCTGCCCGCCGCTGCTGCCGAGGATCCACACCTGCACCTCGGCGCCTTCGCCGGGGACCGCGTGTGCCTCGACGCCCTCGGCGGAGCGGTAGTCGCCGCGCAGGAGCGCGAGGATGTCGTCGATCTGTTCGCCGTAGTCCTGCGCTTCCGCGCCCGGCTGCTGGAGGAGTCGCCGCTGGAGGGCGATGCGGGGCGATCCGAGCAGTCGCTGCGGGGAGAACCTGGGCGGGATGCGCAGGCCGTTCGGGGTGCGTCCGTCGACGACGGGGGTCGTGGTGGGCGGTGCGTCGCCGGTGCGCTCGGTGGGACGTCCGCCGGAGCGGCCGAGCCCGAGGTCCAGCCGTCCGGGGTGCAGGGCGTCGATCAGGCCGAACTCCTCGACGGTGGACAGAGCGGTGCGGTGGCCGAGCTGTACGGCCCCAGAGCCGAGGCGGATCGTGGAGGTGGCGGAGGCGGTCAGGGCCAGGACGACGGCGGGCGAGGTCCCGGCCACGCCCGGGTTGAGGTGGTGTTCGGCGAACCAGTAGCGCGCGTAGCCGAACCGCTCCGTCTGCTGGGCGAGGTCGATGCTGTTGCGCAGTGCCTCGGCCGCGGTGGAGCCGGAGGAGATGGGCACGAGGTCGAGGACTGCGAGGGGGGTGCCGGACACGGTCGGGGTCTCCTCAGCGGTCGGCGGGCGGGGAGGCGGGTTCGGGCGTGCCGAGCACCGGGGCCCAGTCGAATGGCGGATCCGGGATGTCGCGTCGCAGTACCGGCGCGATGTCGGACTGGAAGAGTTCGAGCGAGGCGCGGTGCTGGGCGTCGGTGAGTCCGCCCGCGTCCGCGTGCAGGTGCAGCACGGTGTGTCCGAACTCCTCGTGGTAGCGGTGCACCTTCTCGATGACCTGCTGAGGGCTGCCGATCAGCGCCGAGCTGCGCTCGACGAAGTCCTCCAGGGTCGGGAACACCGGTTCGAGGCCGAGCTGCTTCTGGAAGGCCAGCCGGCCTTCGAACACCGGGCGGTAGGCGGCGATGGCCTCCTGCGAGGTGCGGGCCGCGTAGTAACCCGCTGTCCCGGCGCCGACCACGGCGCGGGCGGGGTCGTGGCCGTACGCCTCCCAGCGCTCCCGGTAGTGGCGGACCAGTTCGGCGTACGGCTCGATGGGGTGGGTGACATTGGCCGAGAACAGCGGGTCACCGTAGCGGGCCGCGAGGTCGACCGACTCCCGGCTGGTGGCGCTGCCGTGCCAGACCCGGATGGGCCGCTGGAGGGGTCTCGGCCACACCTCGGCGTCGGTCAGGGCGGGTCGGAAGCGCGGTGCGGCGGTCACCTTGTCCTGCCGCCAGATGCGGCGGAACAGCTCGTAGCCTTCCGCGTTGCGGTCCCACTGGTCCTCGGGGGTGACCTGGAACAGCTCGCGCTGGGCGGTGCCGTTGCCCTTGCCGATGATCAGCTCGAGTCGACCGGCGGAGAGGTGGTCCAGGGTGGCGTAGTCCTCGTAGGCGCGCACCGGATCGAGCAGGCTGAGCGTGGTCACCGCGGTGAACAGCCGGATCCGGGAGGTGAGTGCGGCGAGGTGGCTGAGCACGACCGGTGGTGAGGAGGAGATGAACGGCCGTTCGTGGCGTTCGCCGACGCCGAAGCCGTCGAAGCCGAGTTCCTCCGCCAGCAGCGCGTTGCCGATCACCTCGCGGAAGCGCTCACCGGTCGTCTTCGCCATCCCGGTCACCGGGTCCGGGGCGTGCACGATGAGGGTGATGGCCAGGAACTTCATGACGCGGCCCGTTCCCGGTGCGCCTCGGTGCCCGGGTGGGCCAGACCGAGGTGGTCGCGCAGGGTCGTGCCCTCGTACTCGGTGCGGAACACCCCGCGCTCCTGCAGCAGCGGGACGACGGTGTCCGCGAAGACGTCCAGCCCGCCAGGGGTGATGTGCGGTACGAGGATGAAGCCGTCACTGGCATCGGCCTGGACGAAGGAGTTGATGGTCTCGGCGACCGTGGCCGGGGAGCCGATGAACGACTGGCGGTTGCCGGTCTCGATGACCAGGTCACGGATGGACCACTTGTTCGCCGCCGCCAGCTCCCGCCACTCCCGGGCGACGGCCAGCGGATCGCGGTACATCCGCACCTGGGCGCGGCCGCGGGCGATGGTGTGCTCGCCGGGGTCCGGGTCGATGTCGGGGAGCGGGCCGTCCGGATCGTACGCGGACAGGTCGCGGTTCCAGACGAACTCCAGGTGTTTGATCGCGGTGGCGCCGCTGACCTGTTGGCGCCGCACCTCGTGGGCCAGCTCCCGCGCCTCGGCGTCGGTGTCGCCGAGGACGAAGGTGGCGGCAGGCAGGATCAGCAGCTGGTCGCGGGTGCGGCCGTGGCGGGCGAGGCGGCCCTTGACGTCCGTGTAGAACGCCTGCCCTTCCTTGAAGGTGCTGTACCGGCTGAAGATGGCGTCGGCCGCGGCCGCGGCGAACTCCCTGCCTTCCTCGGAGTCACCGGCCTGGAAGATCACCGGACGGCCCTGCGGGCTGCGCGGGACGTTGAACTGCCCGGCGATGTCGAAGTGCTGTCCCCGGTGGGCGAAGGCCCCGGCCCGCGCGTCGCCCAGGAAGGTGCCGGACGCCTGGTCGGCGACGATCTCGTCGCCCCGCCAGGAGTCGAACAGCTCGGTGGCGGTGGCCAGGAACTCCTTGGCCCGGGAATACCGTTCGTCCTGCGGGAGGAAGCCGCCGCGGCGGAAGTTCTCCCCGGTGAAGGCGTCCCACGAGGTGACGACGTTCCACGCGGCGCGCCCGCCCGACAGGTGGTCGAGGCTGGCGAACTGGCGGGCCACCTCGTAGGGCTCGTTGAAGGTGGAGTTGATGGTGCCGGTCAGGCCGAGGCGGTCGGTGACGGCGGCGAGCGCGGACAGGACGGTGAAGGTGTCCGGCCTCCCCACCACGTCCAAGTCGTAGATTTTCCCGCCCTGTTCGCGCAGCCGCAGCCCTTCGGCGAGGAACAGGAAGTCGAACTTGGCGCGCTCGGCGGTGCGCGCGAAGTGGGCGAACGAGCTGAACTCGATGTGGCTGCCCGCCTCCGGATCGCTCCACACCGTGGTGTTGTTGACACCGGGGAAGTGGGCCGCCAGGTGGATCTGCTTGAGCGGTGTGCTCATGGTCGGTGGTCCCTCCGGCTCAGACGGTGGCGTAGCGGTTGGCGGGGCGGGCGAGGCCGAGCAGCCCGCGCAGGGTGTCGGCCTCGTAGGACCGGCGGAAGGCGCCGCGGCGCTGGAGTTCGGGCACCAGGCCGCGGGTGATCGCCTCGAGGTCGTGGCCGATCACACCGGGGCGCAGCCGGAAGCCCGACAGTCCGGTCCGCTGCCAGGTCAGCAGCAGATCCGCGAGCTGTGCGGGGGTCCCGGTGAACACCTTGGCGTCGCTGGTGTACGGGTGGCCCGCGAGGGCGTCCAGGCGCTCCCGTCGGGCGGCCGCGGCACCGGGTTCGTCGTCGAGGAACACCACCAGGTCGCCGAAGAGGTGCAAGGGCTCCCCCGCGCGGCCCGCCGCGGCCTGGGCGGCGCGGACCTCGGCGACGGTGGCGCGGGCCTGGTCCGTGTCGTGCGGGGTGAGGTAGCCGATGTCGGTGGAGCTGGCCACCAGTTGGTAGGGCACGCTCTGGTGGGCCAGGGCGCTGATGACCGGCTGTCCCTGGGGCGGCCTGGGGGTGATCGAGGGGCCCTTGACGCTGAAGTGCCTGCCCTCGAAGTCGATGTAGTGCAGCTTGTCGCGGTCGATGAAGCGTCCGGTGGCGACGTCCCGGATCTCGGCGTCGTCCTCCCAACTGTCCCAGAGGCGGCGTACCACCTCGATGTAGTCGGCGGCCTCCTCGAAGAGCTCGGCGGTCAGCTCCCGGACCACCGGGGTGTCCAGATCCTCGGGGCCGAAGCGCGGGATGGTGCGGCGGCCGAAGTGTTCCGCCTCGTGGCGCCGCCTGGACACCCGGATCCGCAACCCCGCGCGGCCGGTGCTGACGTAGTCCAGGGTGGCGATCGCCTTGGAGATGTGGAACGGCTCGGTGTGGGTGGCGACGACGGTCGGCACCAGCCCGATGTGCCGGGTCAGCGGTGCGACCCGGGAGGCGATGAGCACCGCGTCCAGCCGCCCGCGCACCTGGTCGGTGCGGCTGTCGGGCTCGGTGCGGTGCGAGGACTGGAGCGAGAGCCCGTCCTCGAAGGTCACGAAGTCGAGCAGCCCGCGCTCGGCCTCGGTGACGACATCGGTCCAGTACGCCGGGTCGAACAGCTCCCGGGGGCGGGCCTGCGGCTCGCGCCAGGCGGCCGGATGCCAGCCCGCCCCGTCGAGAGCGACGGCGAGGTGCAAGGGGTGGATGAGGGCGTGGATGAGGTCTCGGACACGAAGGGTGCCTCCCTGGTCGGCCATGGGTGATCACCGCCCCTCATCGGGAGGGCGCGGTGTCCTCGAGGTGATCAGGTCAGCGGCGACAGAGCGCGCCGGCCACGCGCAGCAGGTCGATGTGGTGCCGGGAGTACAGGCGGACGCCCTTGCCCAGGGCCGGAGCCGACGCGGGCGGACAGGTCATCGGTCGCGACACCATCGCCTCCCGTTCCCGACGGCCTTCGGGCCCTGGTTGATATCTCGGAACGCTACGTGAGGCCGGTGACCTCACGCAATCGTCAACTCGGACGGCGCCGCGACATATTCCCCGACGCCCATGGGCAATCCGACGAAGTGTGGGCGGCCTCACGGACGCACGACCTCACGGACGCACGACCTGACGACCGCGCGGGCCTACCGGGGCGGGGCGGAGGTCAGTCGAACTCCTCCCAGGTCGCCCCGGTGGCCGCGGCGGACACCAGGGCCGCGAGCTCCCGGACCGGCGCCGGCCGCTCGGGCAGCCGGCTGATGGCGATCCGTACGTGGGCCGGGACCGGGGTGCCGCTGTGGCAGGGGCTGCCGGGGGCCACCGTCACGCCGTACGAGGCCAGGTGCAGCAGTGCGCTCTGCTCCTGCGCGACGGGCACCCACAGGACGAGCCCGTCCTCGCACCGCACGTCGACTCCCTCCTCGCGCAGGGCGTCGCGGAGCAGGCCCCGCCGGACGGCATAGCGTTCGCGGGCGGCGGCCACCGCGCGCCGCGCGCCGGGGTCCTCGATCAGGTGGGCGAGCGCGTCCTGGAGGATACGGCTCGTCCAGACCATGCCGTGGGCGTGCTCCGCGCGGATCCGGTCGATCTGCTCGACCGGACCGGACACGACACAGCTGCGCAGGTCGAGACCGTAGGTCTTGCAGTACGAGCGCACATGCACCACCCGGTCCGGCAGATGGGCGCCGATGCCCGGCGCCCACGCCGTGGCCAGCGGGCCGGAGTTGTCGTCCTCCACCACCAGCGTCCGCACCCCGGGGCGGGAGAGCACCCGCGCGAGGTCGGCCGCACGTTGATCGGTGACCGCGTGGCCCAGCGGGAGATGGGCCCGGGGCTGGTAGACGAACGCCACGGGATCGTCCGCCAGGGCGCGCTCCAGCTCCTTCGGCAGCGGACCGTGTGCGTCGCAGCGGACGGGGACGGGGCGCGCTCCGATCCGGCGCAGGGCGTCCAGCAGGCGCGGCGCCGTCGGCTCCTCGACGGCGACCGCGTCGCCCGCCGAGGCCACCGACCGGCAGGCGAGCAGACTGCCCTCATAGCCGCCGGCGACGACCGTCCATGCCTGGGGCTGGTGCGGCCAGGTCGGCGCGACCGCGGCCAGCAGCCGCTCGGTGATGTAGTCCTTGTCGAAGCTGTTCAGGCGCGGTCCTCGGGCCCCGGCGAGGACGGCCGCCTCGAGCGACGGCAGCAGCCGCGGATCGGGCTGCCCGTGCGCGAGGTCGACGCCCGCCCAACGTGCGGACGAGGGCGGTCCGCCGTTCGCCGGGGCGGGCGACGGTGCCGACGTGTGCGGTCGCCGTACGGCGGTGCCCCGGCGGCGGCCGGTGTCCAGCAGGTCGTCCGCGCGCAGCACTCCCCATGCCTCGCTCACGGTGGCCGGGCTCACCCCGAGGGCGGCCGCGAGCGCGCGGACGGTGGGCAGCCGGGTGCCGGGCGCCAGGGTCCCTTCGCGGATCAACTCCGCGATCGTGTCGGCGATGGAGCGGGAGGTCCGCTTGTCCACCCGCTCCGCGAGCCACTCGGGCGACACCACGGCGCTCCCTTCTCCCGCCACGCTCTCCTCCCCGCGGTCATCCCCTGCATCTGCGCGTCTCCCCGTTTGTACGGCCGTTACCAGAACAAACATCCTTGACATTCAACTTTGTTATACAGCACAGTGCTGCCTGTGCGTCCTATTGTTCAGCTCACCGCCCGACGTCACGTCGACCTCAAGCGCGTGACCTCGCTCTCCTGTAGCTGAGGCATTCTTCGCCGCGCCCGCGCGCCGGCACCCTCTCCCCTCGCACATATCGCGTTTCGCCGTGACTTCCTCCTGCCACGGCTCTTCCCACCGCGCTTTCCACCCGGCGCCCCCTGGTTCCCGAAGGGACACTCATGCCCACATCCCGTCCGTTCCGGCTCGGGTTCTTCACCCACCTGCCCGGTGACGCCCATCCCGGCGAGATCTACCGCCGCACCCTGGACCTGTTCCAGGCCGCGGAGGAATGGGGGTACGACAGCGGCTGGGTCGCCCAGCACCACTTCCAGCCGGACGGTGGCCGCCTCCCCTCGCCACTGCTCTACCTCGCGGCCGTGGCCGAGCGGACCTCCACGCTCCGCCTGGGGACGGCCGTGCTGATGCTCGGCGCGGAGGACCCGCTGCGGGTGGCGGAGGACGCGTCCGTACTCGACGCGCTCAGCGGGGGCCGCGTGGAGCTGGGGGTCGGCACCGGCTCGGACGACAGCGTGCTGGCCGCGTTCGGCCTGAACGCCGACGATCGCCGCGCCCGCTACGCCCGTCATCTGGAGCGGCTGGGACACGCGCTGACCGGCAAGAGCCTGGTCACCGGTGAGGGCGGCCCGGTGCTCGAACCGCCCGCCGAAGCGCTGACCGCACGGCTGTGGGAGTCCACGCTGCGCCCGCAGGGCGGGCAGGACATCGGGTCCCGGGGCCATGGACTGCTCCTGGCCAGGGCGGCGTTCATGAGCAGCGACCCCACCGATGTCGACCAGCGCCGCGTCGCGGACGCCTATCTGCGCGCCTTCGCGGGAAGCGCGGCGGCCGCGCGAGGAGCCGCTCCGCGCATCGGCCTGTCGCGCACCGTCTTCCCCGCGGCCGACCGGCGCTCAGCGCTGGCCCAACTGGCCGACGGCACCGAGAAATACGCGCGCGGGATGGTGGAGCGCGGCTGGTTCCCCGCCGGTCTGGGCCTCGAGGACTATCTACGCCGCGCCCACGCCCACTACGGACATCCGGAAGAGGTGGCGGCGTCGCTCGCCGCGGACCTGCTGCTGCCCGATACCACCGAGCTGATCGTGCAGGTGCAGCCGGGCGCGCCGAGTTTCGACCAGATCCTGCGGGTGCTGGAGCTGATCGCCCACGAGGTGGTGCCGTCCCTGCGGGAACGGCTGAGCCACACCCCCGTTCCCGCCTGAGCCCCCGAAAGGACACATCGGACATGCCCACCAACGCCGCCGGCTCCCGTTCCTCCGCGAGCGGCTCCACCGACCCGAAGAAGAGTGCCGCCGGGCGGGATTCCGCCCCGGCGCCGGCAGAGGAGCTGCTGGAGACGGCCGACGACCCACGGCCCGGTCTGCGCGCCTACCTGGCCGTCAAACGGGCGGCGCTGCTGGCCCGCCGCACGGCACTGCGCGCCGATCCGCCCACCGCGCCCAACCGGCTGCGGGCCAGGACGACCGCGGAGGAACGCAGCGGTGTACGCCGGATCCGCATCCGCCACCACCAGATCCTCAGCGACTCCCCGGCGGACTTCGCGGGCTACGACCTCGGCCCGGCGTCCCCGGAGATCCAGCTCGGCGTGCTGTCCAGCTGCCTGACGCACATCTTCCTCATCCAGGCGGCCGACCTGCGGATCCCCCTGGACTCCCTGGAGGTGGAGGTCGAGGCCGATCAGGATCCCCGCGCGGGTCAGAAGGGCTTCGAACAGGTGCCGATCTATCCCCACAACATCACCTACACCGTGCACCTCACCTCACCGGCGTCGAAGGAGCGCATCCGCGAGTTGCACGAAACGGTGGAACGCGCATGCCCCATCTACAACCTGCTGGCCAATCCGCAGAACATCTCCGGGCGCGTGGTGCTGACCGGCAGCCCCGAACAGATCTGAGCGACATGACATGGCACTGCCCCAAAACCCGTTGAAACTCGGGTTCCTGACCCATGTGTCGGGCGCCGACGACCCGGCCCGGCTGCTCCGGGACACCGTGCGCCTGGCCGTGGCGGCCGAGGAACTGGGATACGACACCCTGTGGGTGGCCCAGCACCATGTCGGAGCCGAGAACGGGCGACTCCCCTCGCCCTTCGTGCTCCTCGCCGCCATCGCCGAGCGCACCGAGCGGATCCGGCTCGGCACCGCCGTGGTGATCCTCCCCCTGGAGGACCCGGTGCGGGCCGCCGAGGACGCCGCCGTGGCCGACCTGCTCAGCGGCGGGCGCCTCGAACTCGGCCTCGGCAGCGGCGCGCACACCGCCTCGTACACCGCCCTCGGCCGGGACCCCGAGGAACGCCGCGGCCTGTTCGCCCGGAGCTCCGCGGCCCTCACCTCCGCACTGTCGGGCCGGCCGCTTCCCGGCGGGCGGCGCCTGAGCCCGCACGCCCCCGGTCTGGACCGGCGCGTCTGGCGGGCCACCCACAGCGAGGAGGGCGCGCTGCAAGCGGCCGCCGCCGGCCAAGGGCTGTTGCTCGCCCGTTCCTCGCTGCGCCTGGCCCAGCCCGTCGCCGAGCTCCAGGCCCCCGTCGCCCGGGCATACCGCGACGCGGCGGCCTCGCCCCGGCTGGCCGTCACCCGCACCGTCTACCCCGCTCCGGACCGCACCGCCGCGCTGCGCGACCTGGAGCGGGGGACCCGCGCCTGGAGCGCGGAGATGCGCCCGGACACCGACTGGGACGCGCTGGACGGCGAGGAGCTGCTCGCCCTGCACACCATCCACACCGGCCCGGCCGGCCACATCGCCCGTTCCCTGGCCCACGATCCGGTGATCCGGCTCGCGGACGAGCTGATCACCCAGGTCCAGCCGGGCGAACCGGGGTTTGACGCCACACTCTCCGCCCTCCGCACCATCGCGCACGACGTCGCCCCCGCCCTGCGCCGGCTCCTCCCTCCATCCGTCCCCAGCCAACTCAGCGAGGTCTCACCGTGAAGCTGCGACGCCCCGACCACCATGCCCTGTCCGCCGCCGTGTTCACCGTGGCGACGGCCCTGGTTCTGACGGGCTGCGGCAGCGCCACCGGAAGCGACGGCTCCGGCAAGACCGACCCCTCCGAGGTCACCCTGGTCGTCGGCACCCCGAACAGGGCCGGTCTGCACCGCGCACTGCTGGCCTCGGGGAGGGCGAGAACACCCCGTACAAGATCAAGTACGCGGACTTCGACTCCACCCAGCCGCTCACCGAGGCCCTGCGCACCGGGCGGGTGGACATCGCGGCGGGCGGAGAGACCGGGGTGCTGTTCGCCATGGCCAACAGGTCCGAGATCAAGGTGCTGGCGGCCACTCGGGAGAGCAGGCTGGGCGGCAGCGCCATCCTGGTCCGCAAGGGCTCGCCGATCCGCGATCTGGCCCAGCTCAAGGGCAAGACCATCGCACTTCCCTACTACACCCACCAGCACTACCAGTTGGCGGTGGCGCTGAAGCGGGCGGGGCTGTCCTGGCACGACGTCAAGGTCGTCAACCTCGACACGGCCGCCGGATCAGCCGCCCTCAACGGCAAACACGCCGACGCGTTCGTCGTCTGGGATCCGAACACCGCCATCGCCCAGACCCAGCAGCACGCCCGCGTCCTCAAGCCCCTCAAGCCGGTGATCGATCCGCCCGGGATGCTCTACGCGCCCTCCGCCGCCCTCGACGACCCGTCGAAGAAGGCCGCGCTGCGGGATCTCACGCGCCGCGTCATCCGGGCCAACGCCTGGGTCAACAAGCACCCCGAGGAATGGGCGAAGAGCATCTCCCGCCTGTCCGGAATCCCCCTCGCCGCCGCCAGGCTCCAGGTCAGCAGGTCCCGTTCGATGTACGAACCGGTCGACAAACCGACCGTGGCCGCCTGGCAGAAGGAGGTGGACTACTTCAAGGACCTGGGGCAGATCCCGTCGGCCCCGGTGGTGAAGGACTCCGTGCAGTGGGACTTCGCGCCCGTGGTCGAGAAGGCCGCCGCCGCGTCGGACGCCGGGCAGGGGGGACGGTGACCGGGCCCCGGGGGCGGCCGCGGCACCATGAACCATGCTGATCATCATGTGCGGGCTGCCCGCCACGGGAAAGACGACGCTGGCGAGGGCACTCGCCCGGCAGACCGGCGCGGTTCATCTGCGGATCGACACCATCGAGCAGGCGGTCGTGCGGTCCGGGCTGGGGCGGCACCCCGTCGGCCCGGTCGGCTACATCGTCGGATACGCCCTCGCCGAGGACCATCTGCGACAGGGCCTGACCGTGATCGCCGAATCCGTGAACCCCCTCGCCGTCACCCGCGACGCGTGGCGCGAGGTGGCCGTCCGCGTCGGCGTCCCCGCGGCCGAGATCGAGATCGTCTGCTCGGACCCCGCCGAGCACGAGAGGCGGGCGTCCCAGCGCACCGTGGACATCCCCGATCTGCCCCTGCCCAGCTGGACGGACATCACCGAGCGCGCATACGAACCGTGGCATCGGGACCACCACGTGATCGACACCGCCGGACGCGGCATCACCGACTGCCTCACCGACATCCACCACGCCATCGGCCTACCGCCCCAGGGCCCGCCGCGCGCATGAACCGACAGGCGGCGCATGAACCGACAGGTGGCGTCCCACACCTCCGGGAGCCGCCACGGCCACTGATCGGGACGGACCACAGGGCCGAACTACAGGTGAGTCTCCTGTGTACCCGCGCGCGGGTTCGTGTCGTGGGCCGGCTGAAGGGGGCCGGGTACGTCGGTGTCCGTTCGACCGCCGCGCAGGGTGGACACCGCCAGCGCGACGGCCACCACGCCCGCACAGGTGAGGCTCGCGTGCCAGTAGGCCGACCGGTGGTCGGCGGTCGCCCGTGCCGCGGTGTGCAGATAGACACCGGAGACGGCCGAGACACCCACGGCGGCCGCGATGCGCTGGGACATCTGCAGGACCCCTCCGGCCACCCCGGCGGCCTCCCGCGGGGCGTGGCGCAGCACCAGCGCCTGGTTCGGGGAGACGGTCAGCCCGGAAGCGGCGCCCGCGCAGAACTGGGTCAGCGCGAGGACGACCGGCAGGGCGTCCGCCGGGGCGCGCAGCGCGGCGAGGCCGCTCGCCAGCAGGGAGCACACACCCAGAGCGAGTCCGAGCGTCACCGTGTGCCGACCGATGCGCCGCACCAGGCGCCAGGCCAGTGCGGACGAGATACCCATCGCCACCGCCGAGGGCAGGGTGACGGCGGCGGCCGCCACGGCGGGTAGTCCGAGGCCGTCCTGAAGGAACATGGTGAGCACCAGTGATCCGGCGATCGAGGCGCCGAACTGCGCCATCGCCACGGCCGTGCCCAGCGCGAACTGCGCGGACCCCAACAGCGAGGGATGGAGCAACGGGCGGCCTCCCGCGCGGGTGAAGCGGCGCTGCCAGATCGGGATGAGCCCGGCCACGGCGCAGCCCGCGGCCGCCCAGGCCGCCACGGCCGCCCCGTTCGACGGGATCTGGATGAACGGCACCATCACCACCAGGGCCAGCGCCCCGACCAGGACGAGGCCGACCGGATCCAGGCCGGTGTGGCCGGCGTTCGGCCGGGGTGGGGCAGATACCGTACGGCGAGCACCAGCGTGGCCAGTCCGAAGGGGACGGTCAGCAGGAGGGTGAGCCGCCAGCCGAGGTCCGGCCCGGCGGCCGCGATCAGCGTCCCGCCCAGAGGCGGACCGAGCGCGGCCGCCACTCCGCTGGTCACCGCGTACAGGCCCAGGGCCCGGGCCCGGTCCTGGCCGCTGAACGCGTCCTGGATGGTGCCGATCACCTGGGAGTTGACCAGGCCCGCGCCCGCGCCCTGGAGCAGTCGTGCCGCGATGACCGTCCACGGGTGGGTGGCGACGGCGGCCACCACACCGACCGCGGTGAACGTCGCGAGACCGGCGAGGAAGAACATCTTGCGCCCGTGCACATCGCCGAGGCGGCCACCGGGGACGAGGGTGAGGCCGAACGACAGGGAGTACCCGGCCACGATCCACTGCACTTCGGTGGCGCTCGCGTTCAGGGAGCTGCGCAGCACCGGTATCGCGATGTTCAGAACGGAGTTGTCCAGCAGTGTGGTCGTTCCGGCGGCCATGCAGACGGCGATCACTCGGCGCCGGCCGGTGTCGAAGCGGGTGGCGGCCGTCACGCCCGGCCCTGGCCGAGGTCGTGGGAGAAGACGGCGGTCTTCACCGGTCTGTGCCGGTTCTCGCGCTCCTCGCGGGCGTACTGACGGGCGAAGCCGAGCCGCTGGTAGACGCGCTGGGAGACGACGTTGTCCCGGCCCGTGTCCAGGACCAGGGCGCGCATGCCCCGGGACCGGGCGCGCTCGACGCCCTCGGCGAGAAGCGCACCGCCCACTCCGCGACCACGATGTTCGGGCAGGACGGCCAGCAGGCGCAGTTCCGCCTCGTCGGGCAGGGCGAGGCGGGCGTACGCGGTGCCGGGGCGCAGCAGGGTCGCGGTGCCGATCAGTGTGCCGCCCGGTTCGTCCACGGCCACCAGCAGATCTCCGGCGGCGGCGCGGCCGGGCGTGTCGCGCAGCAGGGCCAGCCGTTCGGGTCGGGGTGCGCTGTTGCGGCTGCGGAAGCCCTCGACGGTGAGAGCCGCGATCCGTTCGTACTCGTGGGCGCGGGCGGTGCGGACGCGGATGTCGCTCATCGGACCGGGGCCGGTGCGGGGCCGAGTCCCAGGTGATCACGCAGGGTGGTGCCGTGGTACTCCGCGCGGAACACCCCGCGTTCCTGGAGTTCGGGAATCACGGTGTCGACGAACTCGTCCAATCCGGTGGGGGTGAGGTGCCCGGAGATGATGAATCCGTCGCAGGCGTCGCTCTGTACATAGGTGTTGATCTCGTCGGCGACCTGTGCCGGTGTGCCGACGAAGGCGTGGCGGCCGGTCAGCTCGATGACCAGGTCGCGAATGTTCAGCTTCTTCGCCTCGGCGACCTGACGCCAGTGGCGCGCCACCGCGAGGGGGTCGTGGTGGTGACGGGCCCGGCCACGGGTGATGCTGACGGCATCGGCGAGTGGTTCGACGTCGGGCAGGGGGCCGTCGGGGTCGTAGCCGGACAGGTCGCGTCCCCATACCTGTTCGAGCTGTGCGATCGCTCCCTGCGGGGAGACCTGCTGGCGGCGGATGTGGCGGGCGCGCTCGCGCGCCTCCTCCGCGGTGTCCCCCAGCACGAAGGTGGCCTGGGGCAGGATCTTCAGATCCCCGGGAGCACGGCCGTACGTGGCGAGCCGGCCCTTGATGTCGGCGTAGAATGCCTGGCCCGCCGCCAGTTCGGCGTGGATGGTGTAGATCGCGTCGGCGATCGCGGCGGCGAACTCACGGCCGTCGCCTGAGTTTCCGGCCTGGATCAGCACCGGGTGGCCCTGGGGGCTGCGCGGCACCGTCGGATGCGCGGCGATGTCGAACTTCGGTCCTCGGTGGCGCACTTCGGCGATGGACCCGTCCTTGACGAAGACCCCGGCGGCAGGGTCGGCGGCCACCGCGTCCGGGGCCCAGGCGTCCCACAGCTCGCGGGCGACCTCGACGAACTCCGCGGCGCGGGTGTACCGGTCGGCGTGGTCCAGGAAGCCGCCCCGGCGGAAGTTCGCGCCGGTGAAGGCGTCCGAGGAGGTGACCACGTTCCATGCGGCGCGCCCGCCGGAGAGGTGGTCCAGCGTCGCGAACTGCCGGGCCAGTTCGAAGGGTTCGTTGAAGGTGGCGTTGACGGTCCCGGCCAGTCCGATGCGGTCGGTGACGGCCGCCAGCGCGCTCAGCACCGGCAGGGTGTCGGGCCTGCCGACCACGTCCAGATCGAAGATCCGCCCACGGTGCTCGCGCAGCCGGAGCCCCTCGGCGAGGAAGAAGAAGTCGAACTTGCCGCGCTCGGCGGTCCGTGCGAGATGGTGGAAGGAGGAGAAGTCGATCTGGCTGCCCGAGCGCGGATCGCTCCAGACGGTGTGGTTGTTCACCCCGGGGAAGGCCGCCCCGAGGTGCACCTGCTTGGCGGGTTCGCTCATGCCGGACTCCCGGTGATGACGAGACGGATGACGGAGCGGATGACGGGGCGGATATCGGGGCGTGACGGCCCGCCGTGGCGGACCGCGGCGAGGCGGATACGGTTCACGACGCCCGCAGTTCCTGCCCCGGGAGCGAGGCCAGCAGTTCGCGTGTGTACGGATGGCTCGGCGCCTCGAACACCTCGTCCACATCGCCCCGCTCCACGACCCGTCCGTCCTTGAACACCAGTACGCGGTCGGTGAGATGGTGCACCACACCCAGGTCGTGCGAGATGAACAGCAGGGAGGTGCCCAGTTCGGCCCGCAGGTCGGCGATCAGATCGAGCACCTGGGCCTGGATGAGGACGTCCAGGGCGGACACCGGCTCATCGCACACGATGATCTCCGGCTCGCCCATCAGCGCCCGCGCGATCGCCACCCGCTGGCGCTGGCCGCCGGACAGCGACCGGGGCCGGCGGGTGAGGTGCTCGGCGCTCAGCCCCACCCGTTCCAGGGCGGTGACGGCCAGGTCGCGCCGCCGGTCGCGGGAATTCTCCCCGTGGGTGTTCTCCGCCAGTACCTGGCCGACCGTCCAGCGCGGGTCGAAGGAGCTCAGCGGATCCTGCGGTACGTACTGGACCAGCCGGCGCGAGGCCCTGCGCTCCCGCTCGGTCAGCGCACTCCACGGACGGCCGTGCAGCCGCACCTCGCCGGAGTCCGGCCGGGTGAGGGCGAGCACGATGTCGGCGCAGGTGGTCTTGCCCGAGCCGGACTCCCCGACGATGCCCAGCGCCTCTCCCCGGTGCAGCCGGAAGGACACGTCGTCCAGGGCGGTGAACCGCCGGCGGCCGCCCGTACCGCTCCGGCCGCGCACCGCGTAGGTCTTGGTCAGGCCCCTCGCCTCCAGGACCACGTCGTCGCCGGGCCCGGGCGGAGGGCGGCGTACGGTGGCGGTCGCCGAGGACGCCGGGCGGTCGCCGGTCAGCCGGGCACCGCGCGAGGCGGCCGTGGGGATCGCCGCCAGCAGTCGTCGGGTGTAGGGGGCGCCGGGGCGCCGCAGCACCTCGCGCGCCGGCCCGTCCTCCACCACCCGGCCGCGCTCCATGACCAGGACGCGGTCGGCGATGTCCGCGACGACGGCCAGGTCATGGCTGATCAGCAGCAGTCCGCTGCCCTCGGTCACCCGGTCGGCGAGCACCTGGACGATCTGCCGCTGCACGGTCACGTCCAGTGCCGTGGTCGGCTCGTCGGCGATGATCAGCCGCGGTTCGGCGGCGATGGCGGAGGCGATCAGCGCACGCTGCCGCAACCCCCCGGACAGCTCGTGGGGATACGCGCCGATCCGCCGCTCGGGGTCCGGCATGCCCACCGCGCGCAAGGTGTCCAGCACTCGGTCCCGCACCCGGCCGCGCGGCTCCAGCCGATGGTGGCGGATGGCCTCGCCCGCCTCCTGGCCCACGGTGCGCAGCGGGTCGAGCGACACCAGCGCGTCCTGAAGGACCAGCCCCGCGAACCGGCCGCGCACGGCCCGCCAGTCCCGCTGGGAGAAGCCGAGCGCGTCCCGGCCGTCCACCCGCAGGGCGGCGGCCGCGGGGATCGCCTCCCGGCCGTTCAGTCCGACGAGGGACCGGGCTGTGACGCTCTTGCCGGAGCCGGACTCCCCGACGATCGCCACGCACTCGCCGGGATGGACGGCGAAGGAGACATCCTCCACGGCCCGTACGGTCCCCGTCCGGCCGCGGAAGGCGACGCTGAGCGAGTCCACTTCGACGAGCGGCCGATGCGCCGCCGCGTCCGTTGCGGTCATGGGGTCCTGCCTTCCAGGAGGAGTTGCAGCCTGCGGCCGACGACGGTGAAGGCGATCACCGTCACGGTCATCGCCAGACCGGGGAAGAGCCCGGCCCACCAGGCGGTGCGGAGGATGTCGCGGCCCTCGGCGAGCATCACGCCCCATTCGGGAACCGGGGCTGCGGTCCGAGACCGAGGAAGCTCAGCCCGGAGACGGCCACGATCGAGGTGCCGATGTCGATGGTGGCGATGACGGGGACGGCGACCAGGACGTTGGGGGCGATGTGGCGCGCCAGGATCCAGCCACGGCCGCGGCCCTGGACGACGGCGTGGGTGACATATCCGGCGTCCTTCACCGACCGGGTCTGTGCACGGATCACCCGGGCGAACTTCGGTACGCCCGAAATCCCTATCGCCACCGCGATGTTGAAGACGCCGGGCCCGGTGAAGACCACCACGAGCATCGCCAGCAGCACACCCGGAAACGCGGAGACCACATCGAGCACCCGCGCCACGGCCTCGTCGGCCGCCCGGCCGGACAGCCCGGCGAGAACACCGGTCAGCAGGCCGAGGACCAGGCTGATGAGCATGGCGGCCACCCCGAGCAGCAGGGAGTAGCGCGCCCCGTGCACCACCCGGGCGAAGACGTCCCGGCCCAGCAGGTCGGTGCCGAACCAGTGCCGCGCGCTGGGTGCCTGCAGGGATTCGGGCATCGAGGAGCGCAGCGGGTCGACGTCGCCGAAGAGACCGGGGAAGGCGGCGGCGAGCAGAGCCACGGCGATGAACGCGGCGCACAGGACGGTGCCGGTGTGGCGCAGCGGGCCAAGACGTGTGGTCATCGGGTCCTCAGCCTCGGGTCGATGAGCAGGTTGACGACATCGACGAACGTGGAGATCACCACGTACGCGAACGCGGCGAGCAGGACGACGGCGAGCACGACCGGAACGTCCTTGTTGGTCACGGCGGTCAGCGTGACGGCGCCGAGGCCCGGACGGCCGAAGACGGTCTCGGTGATGACGGCGCCGCCGAGCAGGGAGCCGATCATCCAGCCACCCAGGTTGATCACCGGCGCCAGGGCGTGCTTGAGGGCGTGGCGCAGCCGCACCAGTGTCTCGCCGACACCCCGCGCGCGAACGGTGGTGATGAACGGCTGCTCCAGCGTGGCCTCCAGGGACTCGCGGAGCACCTGCGACAGCAGCCCGGCCATCGGCAGCCCGAGGGTGACGGCGGGCAGCACCAGCGAGGCCACACCGCTGTCGGCGGTCAGCGGGAACCAGCTCAGCCCGAAGGAGAACACCATCAGCAGCAGAATGCCGAGCCAGTACACCGGCATGGAGGTGGCGACGAGTTCGGCCACGGAGGCGAGCGCGCGCAGCGGACGGGCCCGGCCCGCCGTGCCGACGGCCACGGCCAGTGCGAGGCCGATGGCCACCCCGGCGGCCGCCAGGGTGAGTTGGACCGTCGGCCACAGCTGGCCGCCGACGACGGAGGCGACCGGCTGCCGCATCGCGTACGAGGTGCCGAGATCGCCGTGCAGCAACCGCCACAGATAGTCGAGGTACTGCACGACGGGCGGCCGGTCCAGGCCCCATTCCGCGGCGACCGCCTCCTGCGCGCCCGGATAGGTCTGGTCGCCCACCAGGATGTCCTCGATCCTCCCCGGCATGGTGTGCAGCACCACGTACGCGGCGGTGGCGGCGGCCCACATCACACCGATGCCGGTGGCGACGCGCGCGGCGGCCCGCCGCAGGGCCACGATGGCCCCGGCTCGGGTTCCCGCGTCGGCGGTGGGCTCCGCCACCGCGGTGGCGGCGCTCATCGGCCGACCCGTATCGCGTAGTTGTTGGCGGGCGAGTCGAGCTGGGTCTCGAAGCCGAGGCCGTGGACCTCGTCGGTGGCGGCGATCTGGTAGTGCGGGGCGAACAGCGGCACGATGTACGCCCGGTCCACGGCACGCCGCTGGATCCTCGCCAGCAGCGGGCGCCGCTGGTCCAGGTCGGTGGTGGCCAGGGCGCGGTTGATCATGGCGTCGAGCTTTCTGTCGTAGCCGCGGACGTTGCCGTAGAGGAACTCGGTGCTGCCGAGGACCTGTCGCAGTTCCATGCCCGCGTCCAGCGGGTTGAGCGTGTTCGGGTAGATGGTCCAGTTGCCGTGGGCCTTCTGGTCGGTGAACTCCCCGGCGGTGTTGACCTTCAGGTCGAGGTCGAGTCCGATGTTCTGCCGCAGCTCGGCCTGGAGCGCCTCGATCAGCACATCACGGTTGTCGCGCACATACGGCTGGGGGTATCCGACCTCCAGGGTGAGCCGCTTGCCGTGTTTGGTGCGGTAGCCGTCGCCGTCGCGCCCGGTCCATCCAGCCTCGTCCAGCAGCCGGTTGGCCTTCTCGGGCTCGTTGCCCCAGCTCCCCTTCAGCGAGGCGTCGTAGTCGGAGTTGTCGGGGCCGATGTTGGACCAGGCTCGGGACACGGTGCCCCGGTAGACGGCCTTCACGACGGCATCCAGGTCGGCGCCGTCGCGCAGCGCCCGCCGCACCCGGATGTCGGCGCCCGGGCCCCGGGTGTAGTTGACGTTGAGGGTGAAGGAGGTCTGCCGGGAGGGGCCGGTGAGGTACTGGAAGCCCTTGACGCCCTTGAACAGCGGTACGTCCAGGGGCTGTACGCCCTCGATCGCGTCGACCTGACCGGAGGAGAGCGCCCCCGCGCGGGTGGAGTACTCGGGCAGGAAGCGGTAGGTGACGGTGTCCAGATACGCCGGACCGCGGTGCCCCGAGTAGCCGGGCGGCCAGTCGTAGCGGGGGTTCTTGGCGAGGCGCACGGACTGGCCACGGGTGTAGCCGTCGACGGTGAACGGGCCGGTGCCGACGAGCGACCGGCTCGCGTCGCACAGCGTGTCGCCCTTTTTCAGCGAGGCGGGCGAAAGGAAGCCCAGCTTGACGCTGGAGAACGACTCCAGGAGCGAGGAGTCGGGCTTCTTCAGCTCGATCCGCAGCGTGCGCGGGTCGGGGGTGGTGCTGCGCTTGTAGTTGACGAGCAGGCTGGCGGCGTCCGCGGCGTTCGCCGGGTCGGCGACGTAGTCGAAGTTGGCCTTCGCGGCCTTCGCGTCGAAGCGGGTGCCGTCACTGAACGTCACATCGTCGCGGAGCCGGAAGGTGTAGACCGTGCCGCCCTTGGAGACCTTCCAGCGCGTGGCCAGCCAGGGCGCGAAGGTGCCGTCCGGCTTCTTCGAGATGAGTGAGTCGACGTAGTTGCGGATGATGATGAACGCGTTCTGCTGGGTGGAGCGGTGCGGGTCGAAGCACTGCGGCTCGGTGGTGACACCCCAGGTCAGGGAGGAGCCGGAGGCCGAGGTGCGGGATCCGGCACCGGAGGGGGCACATCCGGCGAGCAGCAGCGGGGCGATCAGGACGGTGGCGAGCGGCCGGAGGTCACGCATGGCTCCCCCGCTCCGCACCGCCGGTGGCGGGCAGCCGTTTGGCGAAGCAGACGCTGTACGGGTCACGGGAGTAGGGCGGATAGGGCGGGATGCGGTACCAGCCCTCGCGTGCGTAGAGGGCGGCGGCCTCCGGCTGCCGGACACCCGTCTGCAACGTCAGCTCCGCGACGCCCCGTTCGGCAGCGGACGCCTCGACGGCGGCCAGCGCCGCCACGGCCAGCCCGCGGCCACGGTGGTCGGCACGGACGAAGACGCGCTTGATCTCCCACCGGCCACCGGGCAGCGCGCGCAGCGAGGCGGTGGCGACGGGGTCGCCGGAGCCGGTGAAGGCGACCCAGGTGACGGCCACTTCGTCCGCGGTGGGCGGGGGCGGCAGATGCGGGCGCGACCCGAAGTCGGCATAGCGGGGCTTGATCTCCGCGTCCATCAGCGCCCGCAGCTCGGCGGCCGCCGGATCGTCCCAGCCGAGTGCCGCCCAGCGGACGGGCCCGTCCGGGGCGGGCGCGGGGGCGGGCGCGGCGGCGGGGTGGGCGTATGGGTCATCGGGCCGTCTCCGGGTGCAGTGCCTCGGCCAGCCGGCCGACCGCCGTGGCGATCTCGTGCTCGGCCACGGCGCCGATGCCGAGGCGGATGTGGACCGGGGAGCCGCTGCCGCCGGGCGGGGAGAAGTGGCTGCCGACACCGAAGTCGGTGCCGAGCGTGTGGGCGCGGGCACGCGCCGCGTGCAGATCCGGATCATCGTCCAGCACCTTCACCCACACGAACAGCCCGCCCTCCGGCGGTACGGCCTCGATACGGCCCGGGAGCGCCGAGCCGAGCGCCTCGTGGAGGGCGCGTGCCCTGCGCCCGTACAGCGCCCGCGCGTCGGCGGTGATGCGGTCGAAGCGACCGGGTGTGGTCAGGAGCGCGGTGGCGATGGCCTGAGTGAGGGTCGAGGGGTGTTGGTCCTGGTTGGCGCGCAGCCGCGCCACCGCCGGGAGCAGCCAAGGCGGGCCGACGATCCAGCCCAGGCGCAGACCGGGCCCGAGGGTCTTGGAGAAGCTGTTGACGCGGACCACCCGATCGCTGTCGGTGCTGAGCTGGGGTACCTGGTGGCCGGAGTACCGCAGTTCGCGGTATGGGCTGTCGGCGACGACCGTGAAGCCGTAGCGTTCGGCGAGTTCGACGAGCCGGACGCGGGCGGGGCGGGAAGCGTGGCACCGGTGGGGTTGTGGAAGTCGGGCACGGTGTAGAGGATCTTGGGGCGGGCTCCGCCTTCGAGCGCCGCCGCGAGTGCGTCGACATCCAGGCCGTCCGGCCCGGTGGGGACCGGCAGATACGCGACATGTGACCGGCCGAGGACACGCAGCGCGAGCGGGTAGACCGGGTCCTCGACGGCGACCAGGTCGCCGGGGTCGAGCAGGGCGTCGAAGACCAGTGAGAGCGAATGGAGTGCCCCGTTGGTGACGAGCACCCGATCCGCGTCGACGCCTTCGTGGCGGCCGATCCACTCGCGCAGCTCCGGTGTCCCCTCCACACCGGAGTACTGGAACGCGGCGGCCGCGGACGGACCGCCGAGCACCCCGGCCGCGGCCTCGGCCAGCTCCTTGACGGGCAGCGCCTCGTCGGCGGGTGTGCCGCTGGTGAGCGGGAGGAAGCCGGGGACTCCGGTCGGGGGCGGGTCGCCGAAGCCGCCCAGGGCGGTGGTGTCGGCACCGCGGCGGGAGAGGGCCATGAGGTGTGTCTCCAAAAGACAGGTGAGTGTTTCGGTGAGTGGCCGGAGCGCCTGTCGGCGGGTTCGGCGGGCGGGCTTTCAGAGGGCCTTGCCGGGGTTGAGGATGCCGAGCGGGTCGAAGACGGCCTTGATGCCACGCTGGAGGGCGAGTCCGGCCGCGCCGAGTTCGTCCTCCAGCCAGCGCCGCTTGGTGACACCCACCCCGTGCTCGCCGGTGATGGTGCCACCGAGGGCGAGCGCCGCGTGCACCAACTCATCAGCCGCGGCGTCCAGTTCGGGTGGCGCGGGGGCGGTGGCGGCGACCCCCTCGGGCACTGGCCGGGAGAGCACCGGGTGCAGATTGCCGTCGGCCGCGTGTGCGACGGACGCGAAGTCCAGCCCGTGCCGTCGCCCGATCCGCTCCCCCTCCTCGTACATCCGCGCCACCTTCGACTTGGGTACGGCGACGTCCTCGCCGACGGTCCACAGCGGGCGAGTCCGACCGCGTCCGGAGCGGCGCAGCTCCCACAGCCGTTCGGCCTCCGCCTCGTCGGTGACCCGGCGCGCGTCCCCGCCGGTGTGGCGCAGCGCCGTGACGACGTCCTCGGCCTCGGCCGCGGCGGCGTGGCCGTCGGTCCGCACCAGCAGCAGGACATGGCCGCCGTCGGTGAGCCGGGAGCCGCTGTTCTCGTCGATGTCGCGGAGGCTGGAGTGGTCGATCAGTTCGGCGATCGCGGGGACGACGCCGGTGCGCGAGATCTGCCGTACGCCGTCCAGCGCGGCCCGCACGGACGGGTAGTACGCGCTGATCGTGGCGGTGGCCGCCGGGAGCGGACGCAGCCGCACGGTGGCACCGACGATCACTCCCAGGGTGCCCTCGGAACCGACGAACAGGGCGGTCAGGTCCAGGCCGGTGACCCCTTTGACGCTGCGGTGGCCGGTGTGCAGGGCGGTTCCGTCGGCGAGCACGACATCGAGCGCCAGCACGGAGTCACGGGTGACGCCGTACTTGGCGGAGCGCAGTCCGCCCGCGTTGGTGGCGATGTTCCCGCCGATGGTGGAGATGGCGTGGCTGGCCGGGTCGGGCGCGTAGTACAGGCCATGACCGGCGAGCGCCGTGTTGAGATCGGCGTTGATCACCCCGGGCTGGACGACGGCCACCTCGTCCTCGGGTGAGATCTCCAGAATGCGGTTCAGCCGTTCGGTACTGAGCACCAGGCAACCGTCGACGGCGGCCGCGCCACCGGAGAGGCCGGTGCCCGCGCCACGGGTCACCACGGGGACGCGATGCCGGTGGGCGAGTTTCAGGACGGTGGCGACCTCGGCCGCGTCGCCGGGGCGTACGACGGCGAGCGCCCGGGCCCCGGCCGCTCCGGAGCGGTCGTCGAGGTACGGCAGGACGTCGGCGCCGTCGAGCACCGCCGCGAAGGTCTCGGCGAGGGCTTGGCGTAGCTCCCGCGGGAACGTGTCGGTCACGGTGGTTTCCTCATGGATGCGTGGGCCCTTCGGCTCCGACGCAGGCAAGTTGACGGCCCGTCATGTCCCGTTACGGGGGTCATCGGCCCCGTACGGGCAGACGGATCACACACGAGAAACAGAATGGGAGAAGGCGCCCCGGCGGGCAGCCGTCAATGCCTCAACAACACTGCGCGCTCACCACTCGACCGAGGTCGACGTGGTGGCGGTGCACCAAAAGCGTGGAGGCCATGGGCGCCACCCAACACCGGCATTCGTGTACGGGTCAAGCGGCGACCAGCATGCGGAACGGTGGACGCCGCCGGGCACACCGCGCATCTCACCATGCGGTCCGCTGTTGACCTCGGCAGACAGCGGTGTGAGCATCCCATCCCATGTCGCGGACTCTTCTCAGCACGCGCCGCCGCACGGTCGATCACATGGTGATCACCAGTGCCGCCTGTTTCTCTCACTGAGCTCATTCCCGCTCGGGGCCGGCCCGTCTCCTTCCCGATGGCGCGCCCGCCCGCACCCTCCCCAGAGCGTCGAGGAGTACACACGGTGATCCGTGTAGAGAAACTGCACAAGACCTTCGGTACCGGTATCCGTGCGCGGCCGGTACTCCATGAAGTCGACCTGAACATCGCGCAGGGCACCATCGGAGCCGTCGTCGGCCCCAGTGGCGCGGGGAAGAGCACCCTGGCCCGCTGCGTCAATCTGCTCGAACGCCCCACAACCGGGCGGGTGTGGGTGGCCGGAACCGATGTGACGGGCCTTCCGGAACGTGAACTCCGCCATGCGCGGCGGGCCATCGGAACGGTCTTCCAGTCGGCCAATCTGCTGCGCCGCCGCACGGCGGCGCAGAACGTCGCGATGCCACTACGCTATCTCGGCGTGACCGCGCGGGAGGAGAAGCGCCGCGTCGCCGAACTGCTGGAGCGGGTCGGCCTCACGGACCGGGCCGACGACTACCCGGCCCAGCTCTCCGGTGGCCAGCGCCAACGCGTGGGCATCGCACGGGCGTTGGCGCTGCGGCCCAAGGTACTGCTGTCCGACGAGGCCACCTCCGGTCTCGACCCCGCCGCCACCCGGTCCGTCCTCGCCCTGTTGCGCGAGCTGCGCACCGACCTGGATCTGGCCATCCTCCTGATCACCCACGAGATGGAAGTGGTCCGCGAAGTGGCGGACACCGCCGCCCTGCTGCGCGAGGGGCGCGTCGTCGAGTCGGGGCCCGTCCACCAGCTGGTGGCCGATCCGCACTCCGCGCTGGGCAACGCGCTGCTCCCAGACCGGCCGGTCTCTTTGGACCGGCCGGGGCTCGGCACGTGGCGGCTCACCTACCAGGGGCACGCGGTGCCCACGGACTGGCTGACACGGCTCGGCGCGGACCACGGGCTCGATGTCCATCTGCTGTCCGCGACGGTGGAGGAGATCGCCGGGCGGGCCGCGGGCCGTGCGACCGTCGCGGTCAGCCACGACCGGGCGGACGAGCTGACCGCTGCCCTGGACGGCTGGGGCATCCACGCCGAACCACTGCCCGAACCGCTGCCCCCGGACCAGAGCGCCCCGGCCGAAGAGCAGGCAGCCTCCGAGGCGGCCGCGGAGACGGTCGAGGAGGCGGTCGTATGAGCACCGACCTGGACCAGCTGTGGCCGCTGCTCTTCCCCGCGATCGGGCAGACCCTCCAGATGGTCGCGGCCGTCATGCTCATCGTCGTCGCCGTGGGCACCCCGGTGGGCGTGGTGCTCCACAACTCCTCGCCCGGCGCGCTGTTTCCGCACCGGACCCTGCGGGCCACCCTCAGCTGGGTGGTCAACCTGGGCCGTTCGCTGCCGTTTCTGATCCTGATGGCCGCGATCATCCCGTTCACCCGGTACGTGGCGGGCACGACCATCGGGGTGTCCGCCGCGATCGTGCCGATGGCGCTGGCGGGGATCCCCTACTTCGCGCGGCTGGTGGAAACGGCACTGCGGGAGGTGCCCCGCGAGGCCACCGAAGCGGGGCGCGCCGCGGGCGGCTCACGCCTTCAGGTGATCGTGTCCGTGCAGCTGGCGGAGGCGCTGCCCGCGCTCGCGGGAAGCCTGACCATCGCGATCGTCGGCATGCTGGAATTCTCCGCCATCGCCGGGACCATCGGCGCCGGTGGCATCGGCTACCTGGCCATCAGCTACGGCTACGAGCGCTTCGACACGACGGTCATGACCGCCACGATCGTCACGCTCATCGTCATGGTGCAGGTGATCCAGTTCACCGGCGACCGCGTCGTGCGCCGTCTGGCCCACTGAGGCCACTGAGCCCGCCGCGCCCCGAACCTCCTCATCCCACCAGGGAAACACCCATGCCTTTCGTCCATGACCACGGCTTCGAGCTGAAGTCCAGACTGCCCCGCCGCATCGCCGTCACGGCCGCGCTCAGCGCCGTCGCCCTCGCCGTCGGCTCGCTGGTCGCCGCGCGGGTGGGCGGCGAGGACCACCCGCCCCTGGGAAAGACCCTGAAGGTCGGCTACAACCAGGGGAGCATTCCGCAGAGCGCCATCGTCAAGTACATCGCCGACAGGGTCGACCAGGACCACGGCATCACGGTCCAGCCCTACCCCGTCAACGACGCCAACCAGGTCAACGGCTCCACCGCGGACGGCAAGCTGGCCGCGAACATCACCCAGCACGCCGAGTGGCTCAAGGTCATCGTGGCCAACGAGGGCTACCGGGCGAAGGCCGTCCAGCCCGTCTTCACCCAGGCGTTCGCCCTCTACTCGCAGAAGTACGGCAGCGTGCGGGAACTCCCGCACGGCGCGCGGATCACCCTGCCCAACGACCCGGCGAACCAGACCCAGGCGCTGCTGGTCCTCCAGAAGGTGGGGCTGATCAAGCTCAAGAAGGATGTGGACCCGCTCACCGCACAGCTGGGCGACATCGCCGAGAACCCGCACGACTTCCACTGGCACGAGGTGTCCCTGGACGCCATCGCCCGCTCCCTCCCGGATGTCGACGCCGCCATCAACTACGCCTACAAGTTCCGGGTCGCCAAGATCCCGATCAAGCAGCGCATCCTGCTGCCCCCGGCCGACGAACGCTTCGCCATCCAGCTCGTCGTCGGCGACGCCTACGCCGACGACCCCGCCATCACACGGCTCAAGGCCGCGTTCGCCGACCCCGGGTGGCCCGGTTCATCAAGCACAACCTCGACGTGGAAACCCAGCCCGCCAAGATCCCCGCCGACCAGCGTCAGCGAGCCGCCCCATGACCCTCTCGCCCGGCAGGCGACACCTGCACCTCAACGTCAACGTCTTCCAGTCGGGGATCTTCGCGGGCGCGTGGCGCGCCCCCGACGGCGACCCGCGCGCCGCCTTCTCCCTCGACCACTACATCACCACCGCCCGCATCGCCGAGGCCGCGAAGCTCGACGCCGTCTTCCTCGCCGACACCCCGGTCCTCACCCCCGACATCGCCCACCGCCCGAATACGCGCTGGAACCCACCGTGATCCTGGCCGGGATCGCGGCCCACACCAGCCGTATCGGCCTGATCGCCACCGCCTCCACCAGCTACAACGAGCCCTACAACATCGCCCGCCGGTTCGCCGCGCTGGACCACCTCAGCCGGGGCCGCGCCGGGTTCAACGCGGTGACCACGGCCGGGCCCGCCGCCGCCCGCAACTTCGGTCTTGACCAGGCGCCCGCCCACCGCGACCGCTACCGGCGCGCCGCCGAGTTCGTCGGCGTCGTGGGCGCGCTGTGGGACAGCTGGGACGACGACGCGCTCATCGGGGACTCCGCGCGCGGTGTGTTCGCCGACCCGGCCCGTATCCACGCCATCGACCACCAGGGCGAGTTCTTCCGCGTCCAGGGGCCGCTGAACACCCCGCGATCGCCGCAGGGCCGCCCCGTCCTCGTCCAGGCGGGCGGCTCGCCCGACGGCATCGAACTCGCCGCCGCGCACGCCGAGGCCGTCTTCAGCGCCGCCCAGACCCTGGACGAGGGCACGGCGTACTACCGCGCCGTCAAGTCCCGCGCCGCCGCGCTCGGCCGCGACCCCGACGGGATCGTGGTCCTGCCCGGCCTGTCGACAGTGGTCGCCGCCACCCGCGACGAGGCGCTGGAGCGGCTGAACGGCCTCCAGGACCTCATTCCGCTCGCCTACGGCCTGGACCGGCTGGCCGCCCTCCTCGGCATCGACGCCGACGCCCTCGAGCCGGACGCGGAACTGCCGTGGGACCTCATCGGCCCCGCCGAGAACGTCCAGGGGCTGCAGACCTTCTTCACCGTCACCACCGACCTCGCCCGGCGCGAGCGACTGACCGCCCGGCAGCTGATCCGGCGGCTCGGCGGCGGTCTCGGGCATCGTGTCGTCGCGGGCGGCCCGGCCGATATCGCCGACACCATCGAGGAGTGGTTCACCTCGGGAGCGGCCGACGGCTTCAATCTGATGCCCGACGTGCTCCCCGGCGGCCTCGCGGCCTTCGCCGAACACGTCGTTCCCGAGCTGCGCCGCCGGGGGCTGTTCCGGGACGACTACGCGGGGACCACGCTGCGCGACCACTTCGGCCTGGCCCGGCCCTCGGTCGCCCGGTACGCACCCGACACGGCGGAGGTGCCGGCCCGATGACCCGTCGACTCAGTCTGCTGGTGAACATCACCGGCGTCGGAAACCACCCGGGGCCTGGACCCTGCCCGGCCGGGCCCCGGACGCCTACGTCGACCCGGACCACCATCTGCGGGTGGCCCGTACCGCCGAGCGCGGCGCCCTCGACGGGGTGTTCCTCGCCGACATCCCCGCCCTCCACGGCGACGTCGGCCACGGCCCCGGGCAGGCCCTGGAACCCTCGATGCTGCTGACCTACCTCGCCGCCGCCACCGAGCGCATCGGCGTCGTCTTCACCGGGTCCACCACCTTCAACGAGCCCTACAACCTCGCCCGCCGGGTCCTCTCGCTCGACCACGCCTCGCGGGGGCGCGCCGGATGGAACGCGGTCGCCACCTTCTTCCCCGACGCGGCGCGGAACTTCGGTCTCGACACCGTGCCCGACCCCGCCACCCGCTACCGCAGGGCGGAGGAGTTCATCGGCCTGGTGCACCGGCTGTGGGATTCCTGGGAGGACGGCGCGCTCATCGCGGACACCGACGGCGCACGCTTCGCCGACCCCGGCCGGATTCACGCAGCCGGCCACAGCGGCGAGTTCTTCGACGTCGCGGGGCCGCTCAATGTGCCGCGCTCCCCGCAGGGCCGCCCGGTGACGGTGCAGGCCGGGGCCTCGCCACCGGGCGTGGCCCTCGCCGGACGCTTCGCCGAGGCCGTCTACACCCCGCTGCTCGACCGCGAGGCGGCGCGCGACTACCGCGCCCGGCTCGCCGGACAGGCACGGCGGTACGGACGGGAGGTGTCCGGCATCCGGCTGCTGCCCGGCCTCACCCCGGTGATCGGCGGCACCGAGGCGGAGGCCCGCGCGCGCTTCGCCGCGCTGGAGGCGGGCGTGCACCAGGACGCGCGGCAGCTCGCCCGGGTGGCCCGTACGCTCGGCCTCGACCCCGCCACCACCGACCCCGAAGCCCCGCTCACCGAGGCCCAGTTGTCAGGACCGCCGCCGGACCGGCTGCCCACCGGGTTCTTCCGCACCCATGCCGAGATCGCCCGCCGTGAGGGACTGTCCCTGGCCGGGCTCGCCGCACGCACCATCGGCGGCCACCGTTCGGTCGTCGGCACCCCCGAACGGATCGCGGACGAGATCACCGCCTGGTGGACGGCCGGTCTGGTGGACGGCTTCACCCTGCTGCCCGACGCGCTGCCCGACGGCCTGGACGCCTTCGTCGACCACGTCGTGCCGATCCTGCGGGAACGCGGCGTCTTCCGCCACGGCTACACGGGCACCACCCTCCGCGACCACCTGGGGCTCCCCGTACCGGCACCGTCATACGAGCCTTCCGGACAGAAAGGGGCCACGGCCCGATGAACACCACCACGGCCCCTCGGACCGCCACGCCACGGGATGTCCTCGCCCGCGTACCGGAGTTGGCCGCCTCCCTCTCCGTCGACACGGCGCGCCGCGAGGCCGAGCGGGAACTGCCGTACGGTTCCATGGACGCGGTGCGGGCGAGTGCCATCGGGTCTCTGCGGGTCCCGGTGGCGTACGGCGGCCCGGGGGCGAGCCTCGCGGACCTCTTCCGGGCCGTCATCGACCTCGCGGAGGCGGACTCCAATGTGGCACAGGCGCTCCGGCCGCACTTCGGCTTCCTCGAGAAGCTCATCAGCGACGGGGGAGAGGAGGACCGCGAGCGGTGGTTCACGGCGGCGCTGGCGGGCGAACTCTTCGGCAACGCCACCGGGGAGACCACCGCCAAGCACCCCGGCGACATCCACACCGCGCTGGTGCCCGACGGCGACCGCTACCGGCTGAGCGGCACGAAGTACTACAGCACCGGCAGCCTCTTCGCCGACTGGGTGGTCATCGCCGCGAAGAACCACCTCGACCAGCGGGTCCGCGTGGTGCTCCCCCACGGCCGCCCCGGGCTCAGGCTGATCGACGACTGGGACGGCATGGGCCAGCGCATGACGGCGAGCGGCACCACGGAGCTGGACGACGTGGCGGTGTACCCGCACGAGGTCGTCGTGGACGAGGCCGTGGGGGTGCGCCGGACCCATCTCGGCGCGTACCACCAGCTCTTCCTCGCCGCCGTGGAGACCGGCATCGCCAAGAACGCGCTGCGCGACGCGATCGGCTACGCCCGCGACCGGGCCCGCGCGGTCCGCCACAGCGGCGTCGACCACGCGGTGCAGGACCCGTTCGTGCAGCACACCGTGGGCGAGATGGCGGCGCTCGGGTACGGGGCGGAGGCCACCGTGCTGCGCGCGGCCGCCGCCATCGACCGCGCCCTCGCCGGCCCCCGCGGCGAGGACGGCGTCGCGGGCGGCGCACCGGCGCTCGTCGAGGCGGCCACCGAGGTGGCGCAGGCGCAGGTGGTGGCCGCCCAGGCGGCCCTGCGGGCGGCGGAGCGGCTGTACGACGTGGGCGGGGCCTCGGCCACCCGGCGCGAGTTCAACTTCGACCGCCACTGGCGCAACGCCCGCACCCTGGTCAGCCACAATCCGATCGCCCACAAGGCACGTGTGGTGGGCGACTACCTCCTCAACGCCGAACCGCCGCCGCTGACGGGGTTCTTCTGACGATGTCCTCGGCGCGGAAAGCCGCCGCCCGTAAGGTTCCCCTCCCCGCGACCCCCGTGTCCGCCGACCGTCCCGAAAGAGAAGGAAGACACCGAAGAGATGACCACGTACCGCACCCTCGGCCGTACCGGCGTGAAGGTCAGCCCCCTGACGCTCGGCGCGATGAACTTCGGCGCCTGGGCCAACCGTGACCACGACGACGCCATCACGATCATCCACCAGGCCCTCGACGCGGGCATCAACGTCATCGACACCGCCGACGTGTACTCCCAGGGCGAGAACGAGGAGATCGTCGGCAAGGCGCTCGCGGGCGGCCGCCGCGCCGATGTGTTTCTCGCGACCAAGTTCCACGGCCAGATCGGCGACAACCCGAACCACCAGGGCAACTCACGCCGCTGGATCCACCGGGCCGTCGAGGACAGCCTGCGCCGCCTGGGCACCGACCACATCGACCTCTACCAGGTCCACCGGCCCGACCCCGCCACCGACTTCGAGGAGACGCTCGGCGCACTCGACGACCTCGTACGGCAGGGCAAGATCCGCTACTTCGGCACCACGACCTTCGAGCCGCACCAGATCGTCGAGGGCCAGTGGATCGCCGAGCGGCTGCGCCGCCAGCGTCCCGTCACCGAGCAGCCCCCGTACTCCGTCCTGGCCCGGGCGGCCGAGCGGGCGGTGCTGCCCGTCGCCGAGCGATACGGGCTGGGCGTCCTGCCGTGGAGCCCGCTGGCCGGTGGCTGGCTGTCCGGTCGCTACCGCAAGGGGGACACGGCACACGCCGTGTCCAGCCGTCTGGAGCGCCAGCCGCACCGGCACGATCCGGAGCTGGCGGCCAACCAGCGCAAGCGCGAGGCGGCCGAGCAGCTCGCCGAGCTGGCCGACGAGGCGGGCCTGTCGCTGATCCATCTGTCGCTGGCGTTCGTGCTGGAGCACCCGGCCGTGTCGACGGTGATCATCGGCCCGCGCACCCAGGAGCACCTGGTGAGCCAGCTCGGCGCCGCCGACGTCCGTCTCTCGCGGGACGTGCTCGACCGGATCGACGAGATCGTGCCGCCCGGCACCACGATCAGCCCGGCCGACGAGGGCTATCAGCCCCCGTCGCTCACCGACCCGGCCGCCCGTCGCCGCCCGACCGCGCGCGACTGAGCCCCGGAGGGCTAGGCCCTGTCCGGTGGATCTTTCCCCTAGCCCGCCCCTTCCCGAATACTGGGACTTCGCCCCAGACCCCGTTACCAGGGCGAAGCCCCTGGTAACGGGGAGGGGCGGGCTAGGGGAGCAGCCCGCCGCAGGCCTCAAGATCCGTCGGCCACCCCTAGCGCAGGAGGGGGCCGGAGGCGCGCAGGACGTACGCGGCCACCTTCTTGCCGAGGGTGACTCCGGCCTCGTCCGCGGAGCGGGTGTGGATGCCCGAGAGGATTCGCGCGTCGACGTTCTCGGCCGTCAGCCGGTGCCAGTCCGCGTACGTACGGGTGACCTCCGGCGCGGTGGGGCTGGTCAGCTCGAACGGCGCGGTGCGCGGGCCGGTGAGCGCGGTCAGTATGCCCTCCGCGGCGCCCGCGTAGGTGGTGTGGCCGCTCGGATAGTCCGGGTGCGCCGGAGTGTTGTGCAGCGGCGTCCACTCGGGGTCGGGGTCGACGGCACCGGTGCGGATGGCGGTGACCGGACGCCAGCGCAGATACGCGTACTTGGAGTCGGAGGTCGCGATCTGCGTGTCCACCGAGGCGATGTGGAACAGCGCCACCAGCTTCGCCCGCTCCGCCACCGACCCGGCGGAGCGGGACAGCGCGACCCGCAGCGGCTCGGTGTAGAGGGTCAGCGAGGAGCCGTACCAGAAGTTCGCCGTCTCCGTCTGGTGGGCGGTGCGCCGGGTGCTGTCCACCGCGCCGTAGGCACGCACTTCGGCCAGGTCCGACCGGTACCGCCGGGAGTCCAGCGCGGGCGGCGGACCGAGCCGGAACTGGTCGGGGGCCGCCAGCACGAACGGCCGCGCGACGCGGTTGCCGTACTGCGTGGCGGGGGCGTACGCGGGCGGCGTCGGCTGCCAGACGCCGGGGCGGCCGGGGGCACGGTGAACGGGGCGTCGACCGACGCCGGGTCCAGGCCGTCGCCCTCCCGGGACGCGAGGACGGACCGGGCCTCCCGCTCCCCCGCCGCCACGCCCCGGTCCTCGGCCGGGCCGTCCGGGATCCCGTCGAGGGTGCGGCGGAACGCGGCGTCCAACTGCTCGGTGCGCGAAGGCGCGAGGGCGACCAGGGAACTGTGCACCGCGGATGCCAGCGCCGCGTCCTGGTAGTCGCCCCGATCGACGCCCGTGGGCACCTCGCGGGCAGCCCGTGCGCCGGCCAGCCAGCTCACCGCCCAGGTGCGGCTGTTGGTCACCTGGGTCGGCGCCCCGGCCGCCGCGATCGTCTCGGCCGTGGTGTCGTACCAGTCGAGCGCCACCGATGGACGGGGCTCGGCGGGCGCGGCGACGGCGGTCGGGCCCACGGCCGAGGCGGCCAGCAGCGACGCGGCGCCGAGGGCGAGCATGAACGGTCGGGTGGCTGTCGGGCTCACCGGCAACTCCTTGAGAGGTAGAGGGACTTGGGTCAGTCGTGGGGCGCGTAGCGGCTCTCGGGAAGGTCGCCCTCCCGCTCGGTGAGCGCGTCCACGCCCAACCGGGCGAGCAGTCGCTCGCGCAGCGCTGCGTACTCGGCACCGGCGGGCCGACGCGGCGAGGGAACCTCCACGGCGAGGTCGGCGGCGATCCGGCCCCCGTCCAGGACCACCACCCGGTCGGCGAGCGCGATGGCCTCGTCCACGTCGTGCGTGACCAGCAGCACGGCGGGACGGTACCGTTCGTACAGGCGGGCCAGAAGAGCGTGCATACGGGTCCTGGTGAGCGCGTCGAGCGCGCCGAACGGCTCGTCCGCGAGCAGCAGTTCGGGCTCACGCACCAGGGAGCGGGCCAGCGAGACCCGCTGCTGTTCGCCGCCTGACAGCTCCACCGGCCAGGCGTCCTCCCGCCCGGCCAGACCCACCTCGGCCAGCGCGGTGCGTGCCCGCTCCTCGGCGTCCCCGCCGGTGAGCCCCAGTGCCACATTGGCCAGCACCCGTTTCCACGGCAGCAGCCTGGCGTCCTGGAAGACGACCGACACATGGTCGGGCGCGCTCAGTACGCCTTCGCCACCGGCGTCGTGGTCGACTCCGGCGAGCGCCCGCAGCACGGTGCTCTTGCCGGAGCCACTGCGGCCGAGCATGGCCACGAACTCCCCGGCGCGCAGGCTCAGATCGAGCCCGTCCAGCACCTTGCGCCCGCCGAAGGCCCGCACGAGCCCCTCGATGCGGACGGCCACCCCGGCCTCCGGGGCGGTGACCGTCAGCCCGCCAGCGTGCGTCGCCACGACAGGACCTTCCTCTCCACAAGCCGTACCAGTCCGTCGGAGAGCAGTCCGAGAAGTCCGTAGACGACGAGGCCGACGATGATGATGTCGGTCTGTCCGTACGTCCGGGCGAGCCCCATCATGTAGCCGATCCCGCTGGTGGCGTTGACCTGTTCGACGACGGCCAGCGCCAGCCATGCGGCGGTCACGGCGAAACGCATCCCGAGGAGGAAGCCGGGCAGTGCGCCCGGCAGCACGATGTGCAGCAGGAAGCGCGGACGGCTCAGCCCCAGCGTCTCGGCGAGTTCCACGTACCGGCTGTCGATGGTGCGCAGTCCGTTGTGGGTGTGGATGTAGACCGGGACGAAGGCACCGAGGGCGATCGTGATGACCTTCATGGACTCCCCGATGCCGAACCACAGGATCAGCAGCGGGATGAGCGCGAGCGAGGGAATGCCCCGCTTGATCTGCACCGGGCCGTCGATCAACCCCTCGCCGAGCCTGCTGAGCCCCGCGACCAGCGCCAGCACCAGCCCGGCGGCCGTCCCGTACGCCAGACCGGACAGGGCTCGCTCGGTGGAGGTCCACACATTGGACTGGAGCCTGCCGTCCGCGATGAGGTCGCCCGCCGTGGTCACCACCGTCCAGGGGCGGACAGGTTGCGCGTGTCGATGAGGCCGGCGGCCGAGCCGGCCGACCAGACCGCGAGCAGCAGCAGGGGTCCGAGGGCCCTGCCGTACGGGATGGGCCGACCGGGGCCGAGGCGCCGGCGCGCACCCCGGCGCCCGGCGTTCCCCGCGGCCGGGGTCGTCTTCGTCGTCTTCGCCGTTTTGACGAGCGACAGCCGCTCGCCCTGGGCATCCGTGCTCATCGTGGCTGCCCCGCTTCCGCGACCGCGTCGGCGGCGACCGACTCGTACCGGCGGTCGAAGAGGATGCCCGCGTCGAACTTCTTCTGGCCCGTCTCCTTCGCCAGCAGGTCGACGGTCTTCTGCTGCCGTGCGATGGCCGCCGTCCAGTCCGCCGGGATGTCCGGGTGGCCGTTCTGCTTCACCAGGTATTCACCGTCCGCGCGGGTGAGACCCTGGTCCTTGACGTAGTAGCCGTCGATCCACTGCTCGGGGTGCTGGTCGATCCAGACCTCCGACCGCGCCCAGAACTTGATGAACTCCCGGACGGCCGCGGCCTTCTGCGGATCGCTCACGGACGCGGTAGGCGCCCACAGATGCGCCGGGTCGTCCCGCAGTCCGTGCTGGATGGTCTTCCCGCCGTCCTTGCCGTATTTCGCGGGATAGCGCTTGATGTTGACGCTTCCGAGGGGTGCGACGTCCACCTGGCGGCTGCCGAGCGCGGTCGGGTACACATCCCCGGTGCTGGGCAACTCGACCAGGTGCACATCGTTCTTGGTGAGCCCCGCCTTGGCCAGGATCCGCAGCACGAGCGCCCCCTGGGCCTGCCCCGGGCTGTAGGCGATCTTCTTGCCGCGCAGGTCCGCCAGGGTGTCGACGTCCGCCCCGGGAGCGATTCCGAGCTCGTAGACGGGGTGCTTCAACGGGTCCTTGCGGAATTCCGTCGCCACGAGCTTCGTATCGAGACCGGTCCAGTGGGCGTGTATCGACGGGATCTCCGCTGCCGAGCATAGATCCAGGGAGTGCGCACGGAATGCCTCGGTGCACTGCGGACCGCCACTGATATTGGCCCACTTGACCTTGAAGGGGAGCTTGTCGATCTGCCCCGAGAGCTTCAACGCCACCTGAGTATCCGGCGCACCGACCGTAATCGACGTATTTGCCTTCACCTTCTCGGGAATCTTGATGTGGGCGAGGTTCTTACTGTCGGCGGCAGTCGACGAGGTGGTGTTGTCTGCGCAGCCGACCAGCAGTGAGGCGCAGGTCAGAGCGGTCAGGATGAGCGGCGCGAGCCTGGGCATACACATTCCCGGGTGCAAGGCGTACGGCATCGGAGCGTACGGAAGTGAACTGATGTCGCGGGGCGGAATTCATCGCGAGTGAGGGGTGTTCGCTGCTGGATTTCAGCTACACAGTGCGATGGCGATGCGCATCAGATCGACAGGGCGCCGCTGCGTGAACCGCGGAGAGATCGGCATGCCGCTGAAGCTACCCACGACGTCAAGAAAGGGTCAAGCATGCGTTCGTATTTCCGGAAGGCGGCAATGACGACTTCGTACGGCTGCCATGTTCGCGTTACATGACGCCCGGTCGAGTCCCCGCGGTGTCCGTTTCGCGGAAGCCGAGGAGGGCTCGTACCGCCTCGATGGTGGCTCCGGTCAGGAGGGGGTCGCAGCCGCCGCGGGCTCGGGCGCTGAGGCGGACCGGGGGGACGGCGGGGAGGTCGTGGCGTGGCGCGAGGCCATCGGGGTACGGACCGCCGGGGACGGCGAGCAGGGCGGCGCCGAGCCCGGCGCGGGCCGCGTCCAGGACTCCCGCGAGGTATCCGGCCTCGGCGACCACGGTGGCGGCCGTGTGGTGGGAAGCGAGGGCGGTCAGGGCGCGGCGGCGGATCACGCAGGGATCGCTGATGGCCACCAGGGGCAAGGGGGCGGGAGGGGCGGGTGGTTCCCAGCCGGGAGCGGCGTACCAGCGCAGGGGGAGTTCCCCCACCGGGGTGCCCGGGGCGGACGCCGCCTCGGTGACGTAGACGGCGAGGTCGAGTTCACCACGCGCGACGGCGTCCGTCAGCCGCGCCGAGCGGTCGATGCGCACCCGGACCTCGGCACCGGGCCGGGTGTCGCGTACGGCCGCGGTCAGGACGGGAAGGATCTGGTCGGCGCCGTGTTCGGTGGCGCCGATGACGACGGGTGCCGCGCCGGCCGGGTCCTCCCCCATGAGCCGGCGGAGGGCCGCGTCGTGTGCGCCGACGATCTGCTGGGCCTCTTCGAGCAGCCGGGTGCCGTGGGGGGTGAACCGGGTCTTCCGGCCGTCACGTTCGACGATGGGGCGACCGAGGGACTTCTCCAGCCGCCGGATGTGCTGACTTACGGTGGACTGGCTGAGGGCGAGTGCGCCGGCGGCGCGGTGGAAGCCTCCGTAGTCGGCGACGGCGATGAGACTGCGCAACGCCACGATGTCCAGTACCGGTCGCATGTGCGCAGGCTAGCAACCGATCGATCGGAAATCACGATCGGTTTTGATGGCAAATCATCGTTGGACGGTTGACTCCGGCCTCGTGCATCCTGAGGTCATGCCGCGTACAGCGTTCGTGGCGGCCCGCGGGCCGCGCACCCACCGCACCGGATCCGGGCCGTCGGCCGCCGGACCGGCGGTGTGCCGCGCCACGGGGGCCCGGCTGACCCGGCGGCGCGTGGTCGACTTCGGCCGCACCGGCGCCATGCGCTGTCGCTGACTCAACGCTTTCCCGGCGCGCTCGCCGTCGGCCCCCGCTCGCCATCTGTTGATCCCTCCGCGCTTTCGCGTCGGCAGGCGCTTCCCGCCTGCGTCTCTTCCCTTCCTCGCTGCGACTCTTCCGTTCCCGCTGCGTCTCTTCCGTTCCCGCTGCGTCTCTTCCGTTCCCCGCCGCACCTCCGCACCCGCACGGCCGCTCCCTCCCGCTCGTGCGGGCGGGGGCGCCGCTGTCGATGAATCGAGTTCTCATGTCCTCTGCTCAGCCTGTCCACTCCTGGGACGAACCGGCGGGAATCGCCCCGCGCGGCACGCTCGTGCTCCTCCCCGGACGGGGTGAACACGGCGGTGTGTACGAGCGGTTCGGCCGCCGGATCGCCGCCGACGGCTATCGCGTCCGCACCCTGGGAGACGCCTCCTCCGCTCCGGAGGCCGTCGCCGAGGCGGCCACCAAGCTGTTGCGCGATGAAACGCTCCCGGGCCCCGTGTGCTGGTCGGCTCCGACACCGGGGCCTCCCACGCGGCGCGGCTCGCCGCCCTCGACGCCTCCGGACTGGACGCGCTGATCCTCGCCGGGCTGCCGACCGGGCCGCGCCCCGCCGAAACGGCCGCTTCGGACTGGGAGGAGGAGTTGGAGCTGCGCACCGCCTGCCCCACCCATCGGGGCAGGCTGACCGCCGACTCCGCGTTCCGGCGCGGCGCCCTGGCGGGCCCGCCGACGCCGGAGTCGCCCACGCTGGAGGGGATCTCCGTCCCCGTGCTCGGGCTGCACGGGGCCGAGGACACCGTCAGCCCGCTCGGTGAGGTCCGCCGCGTGTTCCGCGGGCTGCCCGGCGCGGAGCTGGTGAGTCTGGCCGGTACCCGGCACGACGTCCTCAACGACGTGACGCACCGCACCGCCGCCGCCACGGTGGTCCTCTTCCTGGAGCGGCTGCGGCTGGACCCCGGCCTGACGCCCATCGCCGTGCCGGAGGCCCTCGCGTGACCACCCCCGTCCTCACCACTCCGGCCGAGCTGTACTCCCGGCTGTTCCACGGTGGTCCGGCGCCCGTCGTCCTGGACGTACGGTGGCGGCTCGGCGATCCGCACGGCCATGAGCACTACCGCGCCGGGCACATCCCGGGCGCGGCTTACGTCGACCTCGACACCGAACTGGCCGCTCCGCCCACTCCGGCCGGCGGCCGCCATCCGCTGCCGGACCCCGCCGCCCTGCAGCGGTCCGCGCGCCGCTGGGGACTCACCACCGACCGGCCGGTGGTGGTGTACGACGACAACGGCAACACCGCGGCCGCCCGCGCCTGGTGGCTGCTGCGATGGGCCGGGGTGGAACGGGTCTCGCTGCTGGACGGGGCGCTGGCCGCGTGGCGCGCGGCCGGACTGCCCGTCGAAACGGGCGAGCCCGCCCCACCGGCCGAGGGGGATGTCCGGCTCACCCCGGGGCGGTTGCCGGTCCTGGACGCCGACGCGGCGGCCGAGGTGGCCCGTACGGGCGTCCTGCTGGACGCGCGGGCGGCCGAGCGATACCGGGGCGAGACCGAACCGGTCGATCCGCGCGCCGGACACATCCCCGGCGCCCGGTCCGCCCCGACGGGCGACAACCTGGCACCGGACGGCACGTTCCACAGCGTGGAAGAGCTCGCGCGGCGTTTCACCGCGCTGGGTGCCGACGGCACGACGGAGGTCGGTGTCTACTGCGGCTCCGGCGTCACGGCCGCCCACACGGTCGCGGCCCTGGCCCGCGTGGGCATCACGGCCGCGCTCTACCCCGGCTCCTGGTCCGCCTGGTCCGCCGACACCGCCCGCCCCGCGGCCGTGGGTGCGGCGGCGGGCTGATCCACCGCCCGCACACCTCCCTGTGAACACTTCCCGACCGAGAGGCCGCACCATGCCCTCCTCGCACTCCCCCGTGGCCGGGGCCTCACCGCCCCCGCGCACGTCCGCACCACCACCCCCCGGTGCGGCGAAGGACCCGACGCCGCCCGTCAAACCCGCCGCGGCGCGGACATCCCGACCCACCGCCGCGCGCACCCGGCCCCGCCTCCGGGTTCCGCGCGGGGTCCGGCGCGCCTCCGGGCCCGTCGGACTGCTGCTGATCTGGTACCTGGCCGCCGCGACGGGCGTGCTCCCCGAGACCGTACTGGCCTCCCCCGTCGACGTCGTGCGGCGCGGTGCGGACCTCATCGGCACCGGCGAGCTGCCGCGGGCCATCGCCGCCTCCGGCCGGCGCGCGGCGATCGGCTTCCTCATCGGCGCGGCCGTGGCGCTCACCCTGTCGCTCACCGCCGGTCTGTTCCGGCTGGGCGAGGACGTCATCGACGCGTCCATGGGCATGTTCCGGGCGATTCCCTGGGTGGGCCTGATCCCGCTGTTCATCGTCTGGTTCGGCATCGACGAGACACCGAAGATCGCGCTGGTGGCGCTCGGCGTCACCTACCCGCTGTACTTCAACATCTACGGCGGCATCCGGTCCGCCGACGCCCAGCTGATCGAGGCCGGGCGGATGGTGGGCCTGGGCCGCATCGGGCTGATCCGGTACGTGATCCTGCCGTCCGCGCTGCCCGGGGCGCTGGTGGGGCTGCGGTACGCGCTGTCCACCGCGTGGCTGGCCCTGGTCTTCGCCGAGCAGGTCAACGCGGACGCCGGTATCGGCTATCTGATGAGCAACGCCCAGCAGTACTTCCAGACGGACGTCATCGTCCTGTGCCTGGCCGTGTACGCGGTACTGGGGCTGCTGTGCGACTTCGCGGTGCGGCTGCTGTCCCGGCGGCTGCTGGACTGGCGGGCCTCGTTCGACGGGGAGGGAGCATGACCGCGGTGAACGGCGCGAACAGCGTGGAGGTCCACCGGCTGACCCGCGCATTCGGCGACAAGACCGTACTCGACGGACTCGACATCACCATCCGCGAGGGCGAGTTCGTGGCCCTGCTCGGCCAGAGCGGCTGCGGAAAGTCGACGCTGCTGAGGATCCTCGCGGGGTTGGACAGCGAGACCGAGGGCGAGGTGGACGTCCCCGAGCGGCGCTCGGTGGCCTTCCAGTCGCCGCGGCTGATGCCGTGGCTGCGGGTGTGGCACAACGTCGTGCTCGGTCTGCCGGATGGGGACCGCGCGCTGGCCGGGCGCTATCTGGCCGAGGTCGGCATCGAGGAGTACGCGGGCGCCTGGCCCCGGACGCTCTCCGGCGGTCAGGCCCAACGCGTCTCCCTGGCCCGCGCGCTGGTGCGCGAGCCCGAACTGCTCCTGCTGGACGAGCCGTTCGGCGCGCTCGACGCGCTCACCCGCGGCAGGGCGCAGCGGCTGGTGGCCGATCTGTGGCAGCGGCACGGCTGCTCGATCCTGCTGGTCACGCATGACGTCGAGGAGGCGCTGCTGCTGGCCGACCGGGTGCTGGTGATGGACGGCGGCCGGATCGCCTACGAGGCGGAGGTGGGCCTCGCACGCCCGCGTGACCTCGGCTCCCCCGACTTCGTGGCGCTGCGCGGCGAACTCCTGCGACGGCTGGGCGTCGACGACGCCTCGGCGCCTTCGCGCCATCGAGAAGAGGTGACCGCATGAACCACACGCACCGCATGAACGGCTCGCACCGTATGAATCACACGCACCGCATGAACCGCTCGCACACCGGAAACCGCCGGCCCACGGCCACGGCGCGGGCTCTCGGCGCCGCGCTGACGCTGACCGCCCTCCTCGCCACCAGTGCGTGCGCGGGGGACAGCCAGGCGGCGTCCGAGACCGATCCGTCGAAGGTCACGCTGACCCTCGGTGACCAGGCCAAAAACCTCAAGACGCTGTTCGACGCCTCGGGTGCCCTCAAGGGAACGCCGTACAAGGTGAAGTGGGCCGAGTTCGAGGGCGCCGCACCGCTGTTCCAAGCCGTGCAGGCCGGGGCCGCCGACACCTCGTACGCCGCCGATCTGCCCACACTCCAGGCACTCTCCGGCGGAGTGCGGGTGAAGGCCGTCGGGGCGCTGCACAACGACGGCACCCACACCGGGATCGTGGTCCGGAAAGGCTCACCGGTGCGCGATGTCAAGGACCTCAAGGGGAAGAAGGTCGTGGTCTCCTCGGCCAAGGGGTCCATCGCCGAGTATCTGCTGGCGCACGCGCTGGAGCAGGCGGGGCTGAGCTACTCCGACGTCCATGTCCAGTATCTGCTGCCCACCGACGCCCAGGCCGCCTTCACCTCCGGCAAGGTCGAGGTCTGGGCCACCTTCGGCGTGTACAAGACGGTGGCCGAGCAGCACGGGGGCCGTCTCCTGATCAACGGGGCCAACGGGCGAGTGAGCGGCTACGGCTTCATCGGAGCCTCCGAGAAGGCCCTTGAGGTCCCCGCGAAGAAGAAGGCCATCGCCGACTATCTGCGCCGCCTGGACAAGGCGCTGGCCTGGTCCCGCCGGCACCCCGCGGAGTATGCCAAGGCCATCCAGCGCACAGGCGGAGCCTCGGCCACGGTCGCCAAGGCCCTGGTCGACCAGGCCAACAGTGAGCTGCTGCCGGTGAACGAGCCGGTGATCCGGTCCGTGCAGAAGGTCGGCGACACCATGCACGACATCGGTGTGCTCACCCCCAGGCCGATCCTCGCCGACCACACCGACACCAGCCTCGTCAAGGAGTGACCGCGGCCATGCCCGTCGAATTCATCAGCGCCGTCCACCCCAACCCCGCCACCGAGGGCGACCCCACCGCGGGTTCCGGAATCGATGTGGACTACGCCCGCCGCTACGCCCGGGCCCTGGACGACGGCGGCTTCGACTACACCCTCGTCACCTACCACTCGGCCTCCCCGGACGCACTGCAGCTGGCCCAGTTCGTCGCACACCACACCGAGCGCATCAGGCCGGTCCTCGCCCACCGCCCCGGGGTGGTCTTCCCCACCCACGCGGCCCGCGCACTGGCCACGTTGGACCGGATCAGCGCCGGACGGCTGGTGGTGCACATCATCTCCGGCGGCAACGACGAGGAGCAGCGCCGCGAAGGCGACTATCTGGGCAAGAGCGAGCGGTACGCCCGCTCGGACGAGTACATCCGGATCCTGCGCAGGGTGTGGGAGGCGGACGGGCCGATCTCCCACGAGGGCCCGTACTACCGCTTCGAGGGCTTCCGCTCCGATGTCACCCCGTACCACGGCACCATCCCCATCTCGGTGGGCGGTTCCTCCGAGGACGCCTACCGGGTGGGCGGGCAGCAGGGCGACATCTTCGGGCTGTGGGGCGAACCGCTTCAGGAGACCGCCGAGCAGATCGCCTCGGTGAACGCGTACGCGGACGCCGCGGGCCGGCCCCGGCCGCGCATCTGGGTGTCCTTCCGGCCGATCATCGCCCCCACCGACGAGCTGGCCTGGGAGAAGGCCCACCGCACCCTGGGCGCCGTCAAGGCCAACCACGCCGAGCGGGCCAAGCGCCGGCACTACCCGGCGGTCGGCCGGGGCACCCCGGCCAACGTCGGATCACAGCGGCTGCTGGCGGTCGCCGAGCGCGGCGAGGTGCACGACCGCTGCCTGTGGACCGCGCCCGCCGCGGCCACCAATGCCGCCGGTGCCTCCACGGCGCTGGTCGGCTCCCCGGAGACGGTCGCCAAGGCGCTGCTCGACTACGTCGACATCGGCTGCGAGCTGCTGTCCATCCGCGGCTACGACCCGCTCAACGACGCCATCGACTACGGGCGTCACGTCCTGCCGCTGGTCCGTCAGGAGCTGGCGCACCGCGCCGCCACCTCGGCCGCCTGACGCCCGGCCGCCGTCTCCTCCTCGTCCCCCTCATGAAAGGTGTTCCCCGCATGTCCAGGCCACCGGCCCGCTCCCGTTTCCGGCGCGCCCGCGCCCGTACCGCTCTCGCCACCGTCGTGGCGCTGGCCGCGGGTGCACTGAGCGCCTGTGGGGCTCCGCGGGGGCGGGCGGGGACGGGAAGGGATCCTCCGTCACCCTCCGGGTAGGTGCGACCGGCTGGAAGGAAGAGGAGGCGCTGCTGAAGTTCGCGCATCTGGACGACACTCCGTACCGGGTGAAGTGGAGCCTGTTCCAGGGCGGCGACAGGCAACTGGAGGCGGTGCGCGCCGGTGCGCTGGACGTGGCGAGTTCCAGCGAGATCCCGCCGGTCTTCGCGGCGGCCGACGGAAAGCCGAACTTCAAGGTCGTCGCCGTGAGGCGCGGCAACACCCTCAACCAGGAGGTCGTGGCTCCCAAGGGGTCCTCGATCACCTCGATGTCGCAGCTTCGGGGCAAGAAGGTCGGCTACGTCAAGAACACCACCGCCCACTACTTCCTCTACGAACTGCTGAAGCGGGCCGGGCTCGGCTGGGACGACATCGAGGCCGCCCCGCTCGATCCCGACAAGGGGATCGCCGCGCTGAACGGCGGTTCCATCGACGCGTTCGCCGGATACGGCAACGCGGTCATCACCGCCCACCAGCGAGGCGCCCGCACCATCGGTTCCGGCAAGGACATCCTCTCCGGCAACTTCCTGTGGACCGCCTCGAACGACACCCTCGGCAGCGCGGCCGAGCGCAGGGCGCTGGCGGATCTGCTGGCCCGTATCGACAAGGCGTACGCCTATGTGCGCGACGGACGCCAGAAGGAGTACGCGAAGGTCATCGCCGCCGCCACCCACCAGCCGGTGGATCAGGCGCAGGAGGAGTTCACGGCAGGAGAGGCCCAGCGCAGGACCGGGATCCGGCCGGTGAGCGCCGGGGCCACCGCCTCCGAACAGAAGGTCGCCGATGCCTTCGGCGCGCTCGGGGCGGTGAAGGGGAAGCTGACGGTGACCGATTTCTGGAGCGACCGGCTGAGCCCGCGGCTTCGGAAGGCGCTCGCCTCATGACCGCCGAGCTCGCGCTGCCCGTCCCGGATCTCTCCTCGCCGGCCACCGTGACGCGGCGGCTCGCCGCGACCGCCGCCCGTTACGACCGCGAGGGTACGTTTCCGGCCGAGGGGATCCGCGCCGCGCACGAGGCCGGGCTGCTCACGGCCACCGTCGGCGAGCGGTATGGGGGTCCCGCCCTCGGAGTGGCGGATACCGCGCGCATCCTGCACGCGCTCGGCGAGGGCGATCCGTCGGTGGCGCTGATCGCCGCGATGAGCCTTTCGATCCACCGTCGCCAGGCCGTGCGGCCGCACTGGCCGGAGGAGCTCTACGGACAGGTGGTGGCCGAGGCCGCCGCGCGGCCGGTGCTGCTCAACCACGTCCGGGTCGAGCCCGAACTCGGCTCGCCCGCGCGGGGCGGGCTGCCCGCGACGGTGGCCCGGCGCACGGCGCACGGCTGGGCACTCAACGGCCACAAGCGCTTCGCGACCGGTGTGGAGGGACTGGACTGGCTGCTGGTGTGGGCCACCACGGACGAGCCCACGCCACGGGTCGGGACGTTCGTGGTACCCGGCACCGCGCCCGGGATCGAGATCACCCACCGCTGGGACCATCTGGGGCTGCGCGCCAGCGGAAGCCATGACATCGCGCTGCGCGACGTCGAGATCCCCGCGGGGAACGTCATCGACCTGACCGAGCACGGCGCCGCGGCCGAACAGGACAACCGCGCGGGTGCGGCCCTCCACCTGCCGCTCGCCGCCCTCTACTTGGGTGTGGCGCGCGCCGCCCAGGGTTACGTCCACCGCTTCGCCCACGAACGGGTCCCCGCCAACCTCGGCCACCCGGTGGCCCGTACGGAACGCTTCCGGCGCGTGGCCGGTGAGATCGCGCTGCGGCTGGACTCGGCCGAGCAGCTGGTGTTCGGGGGCGCGCGGCGAGTGGACGCGGCCGACGGCTCGTACACCCCCGAACACGCCCTGGGAGCCCGCGTCCTGGCCGACCGGCATGCCACCGAGGCGGTCGCCCTGGGGCTCCGGCTGCTGGGCAATCCGGGGCTGTCCCGCGACAACCCGCTGGAGCGCCACTTCAGGGACGTCCAGTGCGCCCCGGTGCACGCCCCGCAGGAGGACACGGCGCTGCTGGCCATCGGCGCGGCGGCGCTCGGCACACAGAGTGAGAGGCCGACATGACCGTCCCGCTGTCCGACCCCGATACGGCCGACCGCACCGGCTCCGCACCCGCGCATGCCACCGATGCGGATGCCGCCGCCGCGCTGCTGGCGGCGCTGCGCCGGGACCTGCCCGACGGGATACTGGGCACCGGCCCCGAGGCCACCGGCCCATACGCCACCGACCGCTCCGGAAGCCGCCCGGCGGGCCTCCCGCTCGCGGTGGTACACGCCACGCGCACCGAGCACCTCCGGACCGCGCTGCGCCACGCGCACGCCCTGCGGGTGCCGGTCGTGCCGCGCGGGGCGGGGACGGGACTGTCCGGCGGCGCGAGCGCGGGGGCGGGCAGTGTCGTCCTCGACCTCTCCGGGATGAACCGGATCCTGGAGCTGAGCCCCGAGGAGCAGATCGCCGTCGTCGAACCGGGGGTGATCACCGCCGACCTGGACCGCGCGGCGGGAGAGTTCGGGCTGGCTTACGCTCCCGACCCGGCGAGCGCCGCGATCTCGACCATCGGCGGGAACATCGCGACCAACGCCGGCGGTCTGCGCTGCGCCAAGTACGGGGTGACCAGGGACGCCGTCCTGGGCCTCGACGCGCTGCTGGCGGACGGGACGCCGATACGGACCGGCCGACGCACCGTCAAGGGTGTCACCGGCTATGACCTGACGGGCCTGCTCACCGGCTCGGAGGGCACGCTGGGTGTGATCACCGCCGCGACCGTACGGCTGCGTCCGGTACCGGAGGAGACCGTCACGGTCGCCGCGTACTTCGCCGGCTTCGCCGAAGGAGCCGAGGCCGTCTCCGCGCTCACCGCCGCCCGGATCGAGCCCGCCATGGCCGAATTGCTCGACGGCCCCGTGCTGGGCGCGGTGGACGACGCCCAGGGCACGGATCTGCGGTCGCGCGGCGGCGCCCTGCTGCTCGTGCAGTGCGACGGGCGCGGCGCGGCCGCCGAGGCCGACGCGGCCGTACGGCGCTTGCGCGGACGGGCCGACTCGGTCGAGGTCACCAAGGATCCGGCCGAGGCGGAACGGCTGCTCGCGGCGCGCCGACTCGCCCTGCCCTCGCTGGAGCGGCTGGGCCGTCCGCTGATCGAGGACATCGCCGTCCCCAGGAACCAACTGGCAGCCGCCGTACGGGAGATCGACGCCGCGGCGGACCGGCACGGGGTGCGGATCTTCACCTTCGCCCATGCCGCCGACGGCAACCTGCACCCCATTCTCGTCCTCGACCCGGGCCTCCCCGCCGTCCCGGACGCCGCCTGGCGGGCGGCGGGCGACATCTTCTCGGCCGCGCTCCGCCTCGGTGGCACGCTCACCGGCGAACACGGCGTGGGCACCCTCAAGCGGCGCTGGCTCGGCGAGGAGCTCGGCCCGGACCAGCACGCGCTCCAGCGTCGCCTCAAGGCGGCCTTCGACCCGCGCGGCATCCTCAACCCGGGCAAGGCGCTATGAGATCACCCGTAGCCGGGGCCGTCGTGCCGATGACCGGCACCGGTCCTCGCGTCCCGCCTCCCCTCCGATTCCGCTCCTTCCTCGCTCCTTCCGCTCCCCCAACTCCTTCCGCACCGACGTTTTCGAGGTGAACCCCCGCCATGCCCACCATCCTCTCCATCTCCGGCAGCCCCTCCCCCACCTCCCGCACCGCCCGGCTCCTGCGCAGCCTGGACTCCCGGCTCACCGTCCAGGGGCACCAGGTGATCCCCCTGGACATCCGCACGCTTCCGGCCGAGGCCCTGCTGCACGCGGACTTCGGGCATCCGGAGATCGTTCGCGCCACGGAGCTCGTCGCCCGGGCCGATGGTGTGGTCATCGGCACCCCGGTCTACAAGGCCGCGTATTCGGGGCTGCTGAAGGCGTTGCTCGACCTGCTGCCCCAGTTCGCGCTGGAGGGCAAGACCGTGCTGCCGCTGGCGACCGGCGGCAGCACCGCGCATGTGCTGGCCATCGACTACGGGCTGCGCCCGGTGCTCGCCTCCATGGGCCCCGCGCACATCACACCGGGCTGGTTCGTGCTGGACCAGCACATCGAGGTGGGCAAGGACGGGGCGTAGTGGTGGACCCCACCACGCGGGAAGCGCTCGAACGGCTCGTCGACCAGTTCTCGGCGGCGCTGAGCGGCTCACACTCCGCCGGCGCGGTCGCCGCGTAACCGCGGGCCGGGGTTCCTCCACCGGCGCGCGGCCGGACCCATGTGTGTGGGCCCGGCCGCGCCCGGTCAGTCGGCGGCGAGTCCGGTCCGCCAGCTCGGTATCGAGGGCTTCCAGTCGAGCGTCTGCCGGATGCGGTCGTTGGACGCGCCGCGCATGGCGGTCAGCTGGTGGCCGGTGAGCCAGCCCAGCAGCCGCTCGGCCAGTGGCGCCGGCACCGTACGGGGCGGGGGCGCTCCGAGCAGTCGGGCGTATTCGGGCAGCCAGACCGCGGCCTCCGCCGGGTCGTCATCGGCCACGTTGAACACGCCGTCGGTATCCGCCTCGACGGCACGGACCGCGGCCCGTGCCGCGTCCTCGACGTGGAGGAAGGAGGTGACGCCGGTGGCGGGCTCGGGCAGCGGCAGTCTGCCGCGCGCCACCGCGTCGCGGATCGCACCGCCACGGTGGTAGAGGGTGCCCGGCCCGTAAAGGGTTCCGTAGCGCAGGACGATCCCCGAGAGGTTCGCGGCGCTCAGTACCCGCTGCTCCAGTTCGGTGATCGCGCGGGCGGTGAGCGCCCAGCCCGGATCCGGTGCGTCGAGGTGGAGCGGTGCGTCCTCGGTGAGCACCGGCCCGCCGCGGGGAGCCGTGGCGAAGGCGATGCTCTGGGCCACCATCCGTCGCGCTCCGGTCGCGTCGGCCGCCGCGATCAGATGCGCGGTGCCCTCGGTGCGCAGCCGGGCGGTGCGCTCCAAGCCCTCCGCGGTGGGCCCGCGCAGCTCGGTCAGCTGATGCACCACCACCTCGGGCCGGGCCGAGAGCACCGCCGCGCGCACCGCCTCGGCGTCCAGCGCGTCGGCCACCACGACGCCGTCCAGGCCCAGACCGGCCGCGCCGGACGGCTCCCGTACCAGCGCGGTCACATGGTGGCCGCGGGCGCTGAGCAGCGGGACCAGCGCCCGGCCGATCACTCCGGTGGCCCCGGCGACAAGGACCCGCGCCGTCATGCCGGGCCTCCCTGGGCCCGCATCAGCAGGCGGCAGGCGGGATCGCCGTCCCGCAGACACGCGGTGGCGCAGTTGCGGGTGAGTTCGACCCCCAGCCCCTCCGACCAGCCGGCGTGGATGTCGGTGCAGGGGCACTCGTAGCCGTCGAGCGAACCGGCCATCCGGACCATGGTCACGGCGAAGTTCTGCCGCATGGTCAGCTCGATATCGCCGTCCGGGAGCACCGCGGTCCCGCCGTCGCGCAGTTCGTTCGGGAACATCCACTCGGAGCAGGCGTCGTACCGGCGACGGAGTTCCTCGAGGTCGGCGGCCGGTTTTCCGCCGAATTGGCGGCGGATCCGCTTGCCCACCTGGACGGCCACATACCGCAGCGCCTCGGCGTTGATCTCATTCGCCACGTCGTGTCCGAACCTCTTCGCCACGCCCTGGTACCAGCGCGCGTCGTGCAGCCACCACTGCCGGTACACGTCCAAGGTCCTCGGGCGCGGGCTCGTGCCGTGGCTCGTATGGTCGAGCGCGGTCATCGCACCTTCCCGTCCAGCTCGCCGTCGGCCGCCCGGGCCCGGAACCGCTCGCGCATCTCCCGCTTGAGCACCTTGCCGGTGGCTCCCTTCACCACCTCGCTCGCGTCCATCCGGAGCGCCCCGGTCAGCGTCGGGAAGCCTGCGGCGGCCAGCACCCGGTTGACGTCGGCCGTCCATCGGGCGTCGTCCCCGTCCGTCCGCGCCGCATCCGCCGTGTCCGCCGCATCCGCCGTGTCCGCGCGCACCTGCAGCAGGGCGTAGGCGTCGGCGGTCCCGTCGCCGTCCCAGTCCGCGCGCACGCCCTCGGGCGCGACCGCCACCACCGTGCAGTCCTCGAGCTCGGGCAGCTCGCGCAGCAGCAACTCCTCGGTGCGGGTGCTGAACACGATGCCCGCGGGGGTGCGGATCGCGTCCGGCGCGCGGTCCAGGTGGTAGAAGTTTCCTTCCTCGTCCCGATAGGACAGATCGCCGGTGAGCCAGTAGCCACCGAGCCGCAGCCGGTGGAAGGTCAGCGAGTCGTTCCAGTATCCGGGGTGAGCGTGGGTGAGCGCACGCCGAGGCGGCCGATCTCGCCGGGCGGCAGCGGTGTGCCGTCCTCGGAGAGCACCGCCGCCTCGGCGAAGCTCATCGGTTTGCCGACGCAGCGGGAGAACGACGACTTGCCGGGCCGGTGTCCGTTGTGGAAGAGCGAGTAGCCGGTCTCGGAGGAGCCGAGTCCGTCGGTGAAGACCGACCCGGAGACCCGGCACCGCTTCAGGTCCCGGCCGACCGTCTCGTGGCTGCCCTGCTCGATCAACGCCTTGATGTGGGCCTCGTGCGCCGCGTCCCCGGTGTTGTACCACGCCTCCACGCTGGACAGATCGCGGACGGAGAGGTCCTGGGCCGCCATCTCCCCGTAGGTTCCGGCGAACGCGAACACCGTGGTGGGGCGGAACGACTCCATGGCGTCCAGGACGTCGACCCCCGCTGGCTGGACAGCATGAGGACGGGCGAGCGCAGCAGGAAGCCGAACAGCATGACCGAGATGGCGGCGTTGTGCGAGCCGGGCAGCGCGACCAGCAGCCTGCCCATCGCGGAGCCGACCGACAGCTTCAGCCGGTGCAACTGGGCGTACAGCAGGGTTTCGTGGGTGTGCGGCACGGCCTTGGGCATACCGGTGGTGCCCGAGGAGTGGGAGATGATGATCGGGTCGGTGGCGTGGTGGGCGTACGGGTAGGCCGCGGGAGTTCGCGGTTCTCCGCGCGGATGTCGGCCGCCGTGACGCAGAAGCCGAGGCCCAGTTCGGCCCGGTCGCGGGCCAGGACCGCGTGGTGGGCATGGTCGGTGATGGCGCCGACGGCGCCCTGGCGCCGCACGTACTCGCGGGCGATCTCCGGGCGGAGGTTGCCGTTGACGAACGAGGGGATCGCGCCCAGGGAGGTGAGGGCGAGGAAGTTGATGGCGAACTCGGTGCTGGACCAGGTCTGGATCGCCACCGGGTCGCGGGGCCCGACACCCTGTGCGTGGTACCAGCTCGCGTAGATCTCCACGGTCTCGTGCAGCTCTCCCAGGGTCAGTACCCCAGGGTGGCCGCCGTCCGGGGCCTGCCAGGTGGCGTCGGTCCACAGGACCTGCTCGTCGAGCGGTCTGCCGTACGCCTTCAGCCGGTGGATCACATTCCCGGCCCCCAGGGTGGCGTCCTCGCTGATCTGCGCGCGTTCCTGCTTGGAAATCATGGTGTGGTTCCTTGGGTTCGGGCGGCCAGCTCGACCAGGCCGCGAAGGGTGCCGTACTCCCCCGAGGGGGCGGGCGGGATGTCGGACGGCGGGCGCGGGACCGGATCCTCCCGGTCCAGCACGATGGCCACGGCCAGGTCCGCGGCGGGTGGGCCGGTACGCAGCTCGCGGTACGCCGCCGTGGTGCGCTCGGTGCCGGTCAGCTCGACCCCGATGAGCACGACGCGGTCCAGGTCCTCGTCCTCCAGCAGCAGTTCCGCGGCGGCCAGCAGCTCACCGGCCGGGTCCGTCACGGTGGACAGGCAGAGCAGCGGCCCGGTGATGGCGAACTCCCGGCTGAGCTGCCCCAGGACCGCGTTCGCGGTGGACTGCATGAACAGCAGCGGATTGTGCACCTGTCCGGCCACCAGCAGCCGGCTGCCGAGGTCGAGGGTGGCGGCGTCCCCCATCGTGCTGGCCAGGGCCATGGCGGTCCTGGAGCCGTCGCCCGGCCGGGCGGTCAGGCATCGCTCGACGGCCTGGTACACCATCGGGTTGAAGGCGGACTCCACGAAACCGGCGACCGGCGGCGCGGAGGGGCCGGACATCGCGGCTATCATGCTCGCTCCAGTACCAGCGCGGTATTGGCGCCGCCGAACGCGGCGTTGACGGTGAGGGCACACCGGAGCTCGGCCTTGTGCGGACGGTTGGGCACATAGTCGAGGTCGCAGTGCGGATCCGGTTCGGTGAACCCGGCGGTGGGCGGCAGCACCCCGTCCCGCAGCGCGAGCAGGGTGATCACGAGCTCCACGACTCCGGACGCCTCCAGCAGATGTCCCGTGGTGCTCTTGGTCGAGCTCACCGGCGTCCGGGCCGCCGCCGCGCCGAGGAGCGTGCGCAAGCCCCGCGTCTCGGCGGGGTCGTTGTGCCGGGTGGCGGTGCCATGAGCGTTGACGTAGTCGATCCGCGGGCCGCCCGCACGCCGCAGGGCCCGGCCGGCGGCCATGACCAGCCCGGCACCTTCCGGATGGGGCCGGGCGACGTGGTGGGCGTCGCCCGCGGCGCCCCAGCCGGTCAGCGCGCCGAGCGCACGCGCTCCCCGGCGCCGGGCGCTCTCGGCGGATTCGAGCACCACCGCGGCGGCTCCGTCCCCGAGCAGCAGACCGCTGCGGTCGGCGCAGAACGGACGCACCATCCCGTCCCGGGAAAGGGCGAATCCCGAGTCGAACTTGGCCAGGTTCTCCTCCTCCACCAGATACGCCCCGGCACAGATCGCGGTGTCGGCCCGGCCGGAGGCGATGAGCCGGCAGGCGTGCGTGATCGCGGTGGCCGAGGCGACGCACGCGCTGGTGAACGCCAGCCGGGGCCGCGCAGGCCGAGGGTGTCCGCGAGGGTCTCGGCCTGCCACGCGGGCACGGTCTCCACGGCGCCGCCGGAGTCCACCGGTTCGGGAGAGCCGGGAGCGCCGGATGAGCCGGGAGCGCCTGGTGAGCCGGGAGCGCCTGGTGAGCCGGAAGACCCGGGAGCGCCGGGTGCGTCCGCGGTGCGCCAGAAGCGGGTCAGGCCGGTGAAGTCGCCCGCGGTCCCCACCAGGACGGCGGCCTCGGCACCCGTCGGCAGCCCGGCCATGGCGACCGCCGCCCCGGCGACTTCGGCCAGCACCTCCCGCAGCGGGGCGGCCGGGCCGCCGGTGGCGGCCAGGCCCGTCCGGTACGGGCCGGTGTCGAAGCGGGTGATCGGCCCGAACGCGGGCCGCCCGTCGAACACGCCCTCCCGCACGGCGTCCGCCCCGGTGCCGAAGGCCGTGCGCACCCCGAATCCGGTCAGCAGCACCTCACGGCCCATGGACGCCCACCAGGTAGTCGGTGATCCGGCGTATCGAGGTGAATTCGGCGAGGAACGCGTCGGCCGGCTCGATCTCCAGGCCGTAGCGCAGCTCCAGTTGGTGCAGGAACCACACCAGCCCCAGCGAGTCCAGGGCGAGTTCGGCGTCGTCGTCCAGGCCGGGCGGCAGATCGGCGAAGATCTTGGGGTCGGAGAGCAGTTCCCGCACCGCGTCGGTGGTGATGGCCGGCCGGGCCTCGGGTTCCGCGGTCATGCCGTGGCGCCCCGCTCGATGACGTCGTTGATCAGGTCGCCCAGGTTCATCGCGCCGGCCTGCTCGATGTCGCTGTCGGGGAACTTCACCTCGAACCGGCGCTCCAGGCGGAGGAGCAGCTCGATCAGGCCCAGTGAGTCGATGTCGATTCCACCGGTGCCCATGGGGCTGTCATCGCTGATCTCGTCCGCGGCGAGCGGATGGTTCATCTCCTCGCTGATCGTGCTGAGCACGAATGCGCGGATCTCCTTCTGCAAGGCCGTCTGCGTCTCCATGGTGCGCAACCTTTCTGTGCCACAGGGGTCGATGCGGGGTGGGCGGCAAGGGGCGGTCAGCCGGGTCAGCGGTCGGGAGCGCGGGCGAGCAGGGCGTCGCGGCGCCTGACCAGCTTTCCGTTGGAGGTGCGGGGCAGATCCGCCAGGACGTGGACGACGCGGGGCACCTTGTAGTCGGCCAGCCGGTCCCGGCACCAGCGCAGCAGCTCCCCCGCCGAGGGGCCGTCCGGCGCGACCGAGACATAGGCTTCGGTGGCACCGGCGTGCACGACCACGGCCCCGCTGACCCCGGGGTGCCGGCACAGCGCGGCCTCCACCTCGGTCAGATCGACCTTGAGGCCGCCGATGACCACCAGGGAGTCGCCCCGGCCCAGCAGCCGCACGGCGCCGGAGGGATCCAGTTCGGCCCGGTCGTGGGTGCGCAGCCAGCCGTCGGCGTACCGGTCGCCGCCGGAACCGTGCAGATACGGCGAGCCGTCCGGCAGATGGACGTCCAGTTCGCCGTCGCGGATCCTCAAGAGCACACCGGGCGCCGCCCGGCCCACCGAGGGCCTGGAGGCGCCGCTCATCTCCATGGCGATGAAGCCCGTTTCGGTGGTTCCGTACGACTCGCCGACGCCGATGCCGAACCGCTCGGCGAACCGCTCGGCGGTCTGCGGCGGCATGATCTCCCCGCCGGAGACCGCGGCGCGCAGGGCGGGCAGGTCGGGCAGGTCCCGGGCGGTGCTCAGCAGTTCGTAGTGGAACGGGGTGCCGAAGATCACGTGGACGTCGTGGCGCCCGGCGGCGCCGAGGATGTCCTTGGCCGACACCCGTGGCGCGAAGACCGCGGCGACGCCCGCGACGAGGGAGTGCAGCACCCCGGCGATCAGGCCGAAACTGTGCGCGGTCGAGCTCAGCAGCAGCACCCGCTCGCCCACGACCGGCATCCCCTCGATCCGGGTGAACCGCTCGATCTCGGCCGACAGGGAGGCCGCGGTCCGTCCGATCACCTTGGGCAGCCCGGTGGAACCCGAGCTGAACTGCACCAGCCGGTGCTCGGTCGTCGCCGGGCGGCCGTCCGGGTACCGGGAGGTGATCACCTCGTACCTGGGCTCGAACTTGAGCGGTGAGCGGCCCGCCGTACCCGAGTCGACCAGGAACTGCGGGTGGCACAGCGAGCGCAGGGCGTCCACTTCGGACGGTTTGAGCCGGTGGTCGACCAGCATCACCTGGGCGCCCAGCCGCCACAGCGCGAGCAGCACCTCTATCTGGGTACAGCTCGGCGGGATCTGGAGCATCACCGTATGCCCCTCTCCGATGCCGTGCCCGGCGAAGACCTCCGCCTCCATGTCCACGGCGGCCCGGACCTCGCCACGGCTCACCGGGTGGTCGCCGTGGACGAGATAGGGCAGTTCGTCGGGATGGGCGTCGAAGAGCGTGTCGACGAACTCCCTCATCGGTGCGCTCATCAGTGTTCCTTGCAGAACTCGCCGATGGGGAAGCCCACATGGCGCTGGTCCGTGGCCAGGTAGCCGAGCAGTTCGTCGCCGCGCCGCAGCTCGGTGACGTTGTGGACCTTGCCGCCGGGCCCGAGCACCCGCACATGCCAGTCGTCCTGGACGGTCAGGCTCACCACGGTGTCGTCGGCCGACCGCGCGGTGATGGTCAGCAGCGGACGGGACTCCAGCTTGGCCCGGCCGACCGTGACCGGCCGGGTCCGGCCCTCGGAGTTGACGGCCAGGGTCGTGCTGCCCGAGCCCAGCTCGCTCAGGTAGTTGGTCCGGTTCTCCGGGCCGAGCACATAGGAGTGCAGGGCGCCGGCGTTGACCCGGAACGGGCGGGTCGGCATGTACGGCAGCGGATGGGTCTCGCTGCAGCACAGGATGAAGCCGGTCGAGTACGAGCCGACCAGGATGCCCTCGTCCTCGGCGAAGTGCGTGCAGGTGTCCACGCACACCCGGTCGCCGAGCCCGTGGTGCTCGATGCGGTCGACGGTCAGCGTGGTCAGCTCCAGCGGAGAGGTTCCGGCCTCCAGCAGCCGGGCCAGCGCGAACACCTCCCCGGCGTCGGAGGGAGCCAACAGGACCCCGTCCGAGCCGCGTTCGAGCACGTCCAGCACGGTGGCGGCCTCTTCCAGGTCCGCGCAGACGGTGATCAGCTTTCCGGCGGAGCGGTCCGCCGCGGCGAGCACGATCTCCAGGGGGATCTTGGTCGGGTCGGCGAAGCGGACCACGGTCTGGGGCAGCGCGACCGCGGCGGCGCACGCCAGCCGCAGCGACGGTTCGTCGTGTACGTCGACCCAGGCGGCGGTGTCGGCGTCGAGGTCGTACAGCTGCTTCTCCTCGGTCACCGCCGCGGTGGTGACGGCGGTGACGGTGGGGGGCAGCGCCTTGAGGACGGATTCGTCATCACAGAGCACGCCCTGCATCCGGGTGTGGATGGCGGCGTCCACGACGGACTCGAGCCGGGCCTGTGGAACGGTGCGGAGGTCGATCCATGCGAACTTCATGCTGCTCCTGTCGCGATCGTCGAGGGGTGGTGGGTCGTTCCGGCTTCGGCGGCGTGCACAACGGCGGCGAGCCGGGCCACCAGCGAGGAGGGCGAGGGCGAGGAGAAGATCCGGCGGCCCACCGCGAGTCCCCGGCAGCCCGCGAGCATCAACGAGGTCCCGTGGCTGACCAGGTCCGAGCCGTCGGGCGGGCCGCCCGCGGCGAGGATCGGCAGCGGACAGCTGTTCACCACCTCGGCCATCCGGTCCATCGGCAGGGCGATCGAGGTCTTCACGAGGTCGGCGCCGAGATCCGCGGCGATGTTGACGGCGTGGGCGAGCAGCGCCGGGTCGTGCGGATCGGCGATCCGCGGCCCCCTCGGGTAGATCATCGCGAGCAGCGGCATGTTCCAGAGGTCGCACGAGGCCGCGACGGTCCCGAGGTCCCGCAGTTGCCGGTGCTCGGTGTCCGATCCGAGATTCACATGCACGCTCACCGCGTCCGCGCCCAGCCGTACGGCCTCTTCGACGTCGCCGACGAGCACCTTGGCGTCGGTGTCGGCCGCGTGCACGGTTCCCGCGCTCAAGTGGACCACCAGGGCACAGTGGCGCAGGATGTCCGGTGCGATCGCCCGCGCCCGGCCCTTGTGGACGACGACCGCGTCGGCGCCACCGTCCACCAGTGCCCTCAGCAGCCCGTTCCAGCGGGCCTGGGACACCACCGGCCCATCGGACACACTGTGGTCGAGCGGGACGAAGAGATACCTTCCGTCCCCCGCGGCCGAGAGCCTGCGCATCCGGAATGATTTACCAATATCGGTCATGTGCCAGGCACACCTCTCCCAAGGGGCGAACCGCGCAGAGGATTGCGGAGACAGAATGGCACGGCGCCGCAAAAGCGAGCGGATATCGAATCTCCATAACTTCGCGGTTATGCGGCTCTGAGGAATTTCTGAGATTGCTCTGACAGGCTGTCCGACGGCTATTTCGCCGGAGCCGAAACCGCGTTTTCCAGGAGGCTGGTTTGACCGCCTTGACCGACCCGGTACGCATCTCGATCGCCTGTCACGGCGGACGCGGTCACACCGCCAGGCTGGGTGAGGCCGTACGAGCCGGGGCGAGCCGGGTTCCGCACACCGAGGTCACCTCGGTCCGGGTCGACCGGATCACCGATCAGGAATGGCATCGGCTCGACGACGCCGACGCGATCATCTTCGGCGCCCCGACCTATATGGGCACGGCCTCATCGGCCTTCCACACCTTCGCGGAGGCGAGCGCCAGACGCTGGCTCACCCGCCGCTGGCAGGACAAGCTGGCGGCGGGATTCACCAACTCCGGCTCGATGGCGGGGGACAAGGCCGGCACCCTGGGCTATTTCGCCACCTTCGCCGCACAGCACGGCATGCTCTGGGTCAGCCTCGGGCTGGCCCCGGGCTGGAACTCCTCCTCCGGCAGCGAGTTCGACCCGAACCGGCTCGGTTTCTACCAGGGCGCCGCCGCGCAGTCCCCCGTGGACGACAGATCGGGGACGGTGCACAAGTCCGACCTCGCCACCGCGGAACACCTCGGGCACCGGGTCGCGGAGCTCACCCGGACCGTCGTCGCGGGCAGACGAGCGCTGCAGCCGTGAGCCACCGGCCCGCCGCGCCGGCCGGGGACGAGGGCGGTGCCGGGGCGGCCCCCGCCCGGCAGTGGTGGACCGTGGCCGTGGCGGTCCTGGCGCAGACGCTGGTCCTGCTGGACAACACGGTCCTCAACGTGGCGATGGAAACCCTCGCCGACCCGGTCCACGGACTCGGGGCGAGCGCGGCGGACCTGGCCTGGGCCAACGCCTCGTACTCGCTGGTCTTCGCCGCGGGCAGCTTCGCCGGTGGCGCGCTCGCCGACCGCTACGGGCCGCGTCGCACCCTGGTCGCCGGGCTGGCGCTGCTGGCCTGCGCCTCCGCGCTGGCCGCGTTCTCGGACGGGGCCACGGAGCTGATCGTCACCCGTGGTTTCATGGGCGCGGGCGGGGCGCTGATCACCCCGGCGACGCTGGCGATCGTCACCCGCGGTACCGCGCCGGCCGACCGGACCCGGGCGATCGCGGTCTGGGCCTCCGCGGGCGGCGCCGCCGTCGCGCTCGGACCGGTGGTGGGCGGTGCGCTGCTGACCCGGTTCTGGTGGGGGTCGGTGTTCCTGGTCAACCTTCCGGTGGTGGCGGTGTGCCTGGCCGGCGCGGGTCTGCTGGTGCCCGAGCTGCGCTACGCCGGGCGCAGGGTGCTCGACCCGCTGGGCCTGGCGCTCTCCGTGCTGGGGTTGGGCCTTGTGGTGTACGGCGTCATCCGGGGCGGCCGCCCGTCCGGCTGGACGAGCCCGGCCGCGCTGCTGCCCGTGGCGCTCGGCCTCGTCCTGCTGGCGGCGTTCGTGGTATCGCAGAGCCGCCGGGCCGCGCCGGGTTTCGATGTGCGCCTGTTCACCGAGGCGCGCTTCGCGGGCGGCAGTGTGACCCTGCTGCTGCTCTTCTTCGGCCTGGCGGGGCAGCTCTTCTACTGCGCCTTCTATCTCCAGGGGGTGCACGGACTGTCGACGCTGGCCGCCGGGGCCGTGATGTCGGCCGCCGCGGGCGGCATCGTCCTCGGCAACCAGGTCTCGCCCGCGCTGTCCCGGCTGCTGACCGTCCGCTGGTGCGCGGTCGCCGGGATACTCCTGTCGAGCGCCACCTTCGGTGGCTATCTGCTCTTCGACGCGGACACCCCGGTGGCCTGGATCGCCGGGACGCTGTTCGCGCAAGGAGCGGGTATCGGTCTCGTGGTCGCGCCGATGACGGCGGAGATGATGGCCGCCCTGCCACCGCGGTACACCGGCGCCGGTGCGGCGATCAACGCCGCGGCCCGGCCGGTGGGCAGCACACTCGGGGTCGCGGTGCTCGGCTCGGTCCTCGCCACCGCCTATCGCGGGGCCGTCCGGCCCGAGCTCACCGGGCTGCCTCCCGGGCCACGGGAGAAGGCCCTGGACTCCGCCGAGGCCACCCGGGCGGTGGCGAGGTCGCTGAACCGGCCCGAGCTCCTCGCCGCCGCGGACCGGGCCTATCTGCACGCCATGTACGTCACCGCCTCGTGGACGGCGCTGCTGTCCCTGGCCGGTGCCGTCCTCGTCATCGGATATTTCCGGCCGCGACCATCAACGACGGAGGCAGGAAGTGGATATGGGGCTGCGCCATCTTCGAATCGTGCTCACCGTGGCTGAATCCGGCAGCATCAGCCATGCGGCCGCCACTTTGAAGATCGCCCAATCCGGACTGTCCACACAGCTCAGACGCATCGAGCAGGAATTCGGCGGGCCGCTGTTCCGCCGCCGCCCGAACGGAGTGGTGCCGACCGAGCTCGGCGTCCATGTGCTGGGGAGGGCCAGGCAGTTGCTCGACGAGTTCGGCGATCTGCTCGCCACGGCGCGGACCCTGGCCCAGCCTGCCGAACCGCCCCGTGCCGTCGGACTGGGCGGAGTGGACAACCCCTGGGTGCCGCTGATCGCCGCGCTCATCCGGGAGCGGCTGCCGCACCACGAACAGCTGACCTATCTGGAGCCCTCGTCCCAGGCCGTTCTGGAGCTGCTGCGCACCGAGAAGATCGCGCTCGCGGTCATCAGCGAGTTCCCGGACGTCGTGCCGCCCGCGGTCCCCGAGTTCGCCGTCCGCGACCTCGACACCGAGCCGGTGCTGATCGGCCTGTCCCCCGGCCACCGGCTGGCCCACCGCCAGCTGATCACCCTCGAGGAGCTGGCCGAGGACACCTGGGTCGCGCCCGGCGACCGCTCCGACGGGCTCGGCCTGAGCCTGAGGATCGCCTGCGAGCGTGCCGGATTCACCCCCCGGTTCCGGTACTTCGGCGCCGATCAGACGACCGCGGCGGCCATCGTGAGCGCGGGGAACGCGATCGGGGCCTTCTTCGCACCGGGCGACCACTGCCCGGGGGTCTCCTTGAAACGGCTGGCGAACGGCCGGCTGTGGCGCCGCACACGGCTGGTGTGGGACGCCGAGTCGCCGCTGGCCGGGCTCGCCGAGGACCTCGACAGCGGCGCACTCGACTGGCGCCGGCCGTACGCCTCGTGAGCCCGGCCGTACCCCTCGTGGCCCCGGCCGCGGACCCGGCCGGCTCAGCCCCCGGGAACGTCCGGCCGTCTGCCCCCGACGGAGAGACACGACGCGATGGACCGCTCCCGCGGAACCGCCTCCCCCGCCCGGGCCGCCGGCAGCTCCACGGTGAACAGCGCACCGTGCCCCGGCCGCCCGTCGGCGGTGATCCGCCCCCATGGCTTTCGATCACCTCGCGGGCCAGCGCCAGTCCGAGCCCGAACCGTCTGCCGCGGCCGGCGGAACCCCTGGCGAACCGCTCGAAGAGGCGCGCGGTCTCCTCCGGTGCGAGCCCCACTCCGGTGTCGCGTACGGACAGCGACACGTTGCCGGGAAGCGGGGCCTCCACGGACACCACCACCTCCCCGCCGGGCGGGGTGTGCCCCATCGCGTTGTCGACCAGCGCGGCGATCACCCGGCGCAGGGCGGGCGCGGTGCCCACCACCACATGCCGCCCCGGCCCAGGCCGCAGCCGCACGGTCAGCCCCATCTCCTGGGCCCGGGCGTCCTCGGCGGACACCGCCTCCTCGGCGAGCGCCGCCAGGTCGACCAGATCGCGCGATCGCGGCGACTGGGGCAGCCGCGCGGACAGCAGCAGGTCGTCGATGACGTCACCGAGCTGCCGGGTGCCGGTCACCAGGCGCTGGAGGTCGGTGGCCAGCTGCTGGGGGTTCTCCGAGCCGGAGCGCCGGGCCAGCAGCTGGGCGCGGGTGTGCAACTGGGTCAATGGGGTGCGCAGTTCATGGCTGGCGTCCGCGACGAACCGCCGCTGCCGGTCCAGTGCCTCGGACAGCGGCTCCATCGACCGCCGCGCGAGCATGCCGCTGGCGGCCCCGACGAGCAGCAGGCCAACCGCCTCGGCCGCCGCGAAGGCGAGCAGCAGATGGTTGCGGTCGGCGCGCTGGAACCGTTCCCCGTACGCCGCCTGGACGAGCTCCGCACCACGCCAGGCGGTGCGCACCGTGTACAGCTCACCGCCTCGCTCCACCCGCTCCAGCACCGGAGGAGCGCCCGCGCGGACCGCGGCCAGGCTGGATCGCACGGGCAGCCCGGCAGGGGTGCCGGGGGTGCTGCTGGCCACTCCGTCCCGCTCCACCGTCATCCACACACAGACCGGCGGGCTGTCGACGGTGTTGTGGTCGATGCCCCACTGGGTTTCCCGCTCCGCGTCGGCGCGCTGGGCGAACAGTACGACGGTGTAGACGATGGCCCCGACCATCACCATGATCACGGACATCACCAGCGAGATCCGCCAGGTGATCGTCCACTGGGCGGAGGCGAGCCTGCGCTGCTCGGGGCTTCGCGCCGGGCGGCGCGGGAAGCGGATCGGCATCGCGTTCACAGCGCCCCCAGCTGGTAGCCGCGCCCCCGAACGGTGCGGACGACGTCGCGGCCCAGTTTCCGCCGCAGGTAGTAGACATAGGTGTCGACGATGGACTCGGCCGAGGTGTCGGGGAAGACCCGCTCGCGGAGGTGGGCACGCTCGTGCACGATCCTGGGACCTTCGGCGAGCGCGTGGAGCAGTCCGAATTCCCGCAGGGAGAGTTCGACGTCCGTGCCGTCGGCCAGGCGCACCTCGCGGCGCCGGAGGTCCAGCTGTCCGTCGCCGAGCGGCAGGACTTCGGCGTCGATGAGGTCGCGTCGGTGCAGCGCCCGCACCCTCGCCAGCAGTTCGTCCACTTCGAAGGGTTTGACCAGATAGTCGTCCGCGCCGGAGTCGAGGCCGGTGACACGCTCGTCGAGTGCGCCCAGCGCGGACAGCACCAGCACCCGGGTGGTGACACCGACCCTTCGTAATCGTTTCACCAGGTCCAGGCCCTCGATGCCCGGAAGCATCCGGTCGATGACCATCACCTGATGTCGTCGTCCCAGAGCGAGATGAAGCCCCCGTTGCCCGTCGAACGCGACATCGACGTCGTAACCCTCTGAGCTGAACAACTCGGCCAGCATGTCTGCGGTTTCCCGGTCGTCCTCGACCAGTAACAGCCGTGTCTGATCCGCAGTCGACCGGTCTATATCGGCTGGGTAGATCATTCGCTCATCTTGGCCCAATCGGCGTCGGTACGACGTCAGGGGTGCGCAACCGGTCCTGAAGGCGCCAGAAATGGCTCGGGGAATGGCCTCCGCCGTCCCTCCGCCGTCCCGGCACCCCGGACCGCGTCAGCTCCTCACGACGCCGCGCAGGAGCAGGTCGATGAGCCGGGTGGCCAGGTCACGCTGGTCCTCACCGGCGGCCATGAGGCTGATCCCGCCGAGGGCCATCAGCACGTCCTAGGCGTCGACCTCCGGCCGCGCCGCCGACCGGCCGCCGTCAGCTCCCTGCTCAGCCATCTGCGCGACCATCCCGCCCACCTGCCCGGGTGGGCCTTCGGCGGAGTCGGGGCCGGTATCACCCTGTCCGGGCTGCTCGTCCTCGCGCTGCGCACCATCGCGGACTGGCAGGCCGCGTGGTGGGCCTCCGCCGGGCTGAGCGCGCTGCTCGCCCTCCCCGCATGGTTCCTGCGGCCGGAACCCGCGCCCCCGTCGGCGTACGCCACCTCCGGGCCCGAAGCGGAACGGCAGGCGAGCGGCCCGCGCACCCATCGCTGGTTCACCGCGCTCTTCGCCTCGTACACGCTGGAGGGCGTCGGCTACATCATCGCGGGCACCTTCCTGGTGGCCGCGATCGAGCAGAGTTCGCCCGGCTGGATCGGCAGCGGTGCCTGGGTGCTGGTGGGCCTCGCGGCCATCCCGTCCTCCGCGCTGTGGGCCGGGTTGGGGCGGCGCTGGTCCCGCCCCAGCCTCCTGCTGGCCGCCCTGGGCGTCCAGGCCGTCGGCATCGCCCTGCCCGCGCTGATCGGTGGCGTCGCCGCGGCGCTGATCTCCGCGGTGCTCTTCGGCGCCACGTTCATCGGCGTCAGCACCCTCGCGCTGGCGACCGGCGCGCATCTGCGCTTCCCCCGCGCGGTCGCGCTGCTGACGGCCGGATACTCGGTGGGCCAGATCCTCGGGCCGCTGGTCGCCACCCCGCTGCTGCGCCACGGGTACCACCAGGCCCTGATCCTCGCGGCCGTCGTCGTGCTGGCGTCCGCCGTCGCGGCCGCCCTCCTCCGGATCGGGTTCCCCCCCACCACATGCCCGCGCTCGGCCACCCGGTCGTCCGCGCGGAGCCCGCACCCGACCGGCAGTCCACGGGCCTCGACACCGCCGAGGCCCGGGCGGACTGACCTCCGCTTCAGTCGACGAGGTCCAGCGCGGCGGTGACGATGCTGTCCGCGTCGATGCCGTGGTAGCGGTAGACGTCCTCGATCGAACCGCTCTGACCGAACCGCGTCACGCCGAGGGTGGTGACGGGCGTGTTCCGGATCGTGCTCAGGAAGGCCAGCGTGTGCGGATGGCCGTCCAGGACGGTGACGAGCGGGGTGGCCCGGTCGGCGGGGAAGACCTGGTCGAGGATCCAGCTCGGGTCCCGCGACAGGCCGCGGCGGGCCTGGAGCGCGCGGAAGAGCAGGTCCGGGCTGGTCACACAGACCACGTCGGCGCCGTGGCCGAGGGCGGCGAGCCGGTCGGCGGCGGCCAGGGCCTCCGGGACCAGGGCACCCATCGCGGCGAGGGTCACCACCGGCTTCTCGTGCCGGCGCAGCCGGTAGGCCCCGGCCGTCACCTGTCGGCGGCGGCGCTCGCGGGCGGCCGGGTCGCCGGGCACATCGGCCGCGGACTGGTCGACGGGCCGGGTGGACAGCCGCAGGTAGGCCGAACTCCCGTCCGGCCGACCGAGGTTGCCGAGCGCGGCGAGCAGACACCATTCGGTGTCGATCGCGAACGCGGGCTCAAAGGTGACGCAGCCGGGCTGTTCGATGCCGAGCGAGGGTGTGGTGATCGACTGGTGGGCGCCGCCCTCCGGGGCGAGCGTGACGCCGGACGGCGTGCCGACCAGGATCGACTGGCCGCCCGCGTAGATGCCGAACGACCACGGCTCCAGGGCCCGGTTGACGAAGGGGTCGTAGACGACGCCGATCGGCAGCAGCGGCTGGCCCCAGCGGCTCCAGGTGGCGCCCAGCTCGCCGAGCAGGCCCACCAGGTTGGTCTCCGCGATGCCCAGCTCCACATGCTGGCCCGTGGGCCGCTCCCGCCAGTGCAGGATCGTCTCGGCGTCATCGGCGAACCAGTTGGGGCGTTCGGTCGGCGACCACACGCCGACCTTGTTGAGCCAGCCGCCGAGGTTGGTGGTGGAGCTGACGTCCGGGCTGACGGTGACGATCCGGGCGGCCGCCTCCGGCGCCCGCCGGGTGAGGTCCAGCAGGACGCGTCCGAGGGCCTGCTGGGTGTTGCCGGAGCCGGTCGGGGCCGGGCGGGCGAGGTCGGCGGGGACCGCGGGGGCCTGCCTCGACGCGCGCCCGGGGCGGCGCAGCCGCCTGGCGGCCGCCGCGCACCGGGCCGCTTCCGGCGATCCGCCGGCGAAGGCGGCCCACGGGCGGTCGGGGTCCGTTCCCAGGCGGTCGGCCAGAGTCCTCATCTGGTCGGCGGTCAGCAGGGAGGAGTGGTTCTGCGGGTGGCCCTCGGTGGGCAGCCCGTAGCCCTTCACCGTGTACGCGAAGATGACGGTCGGCCGGGTGTCGTCGACGCTGTCGAACGCGTCCATCAGCGCGCCGATGTCGTGCCCTCCCAGGTTGCGCAGCGCCGCCAGCAGCGAGGCGTCGTCCAGGGGGGCGATCAGGTCGGCGATCGGCCCGGCGGTGGAGCCGGTGCCGGGCAGGCGCTCGCGCAACTCGTCGGCGGTGCAGCGCAGCAGGCGCTGGTACTCGGGGTTGTCCATGGCCTCGATACGGGCGTGCAGGGCGTCACCGCCCGGCCGCGCGAACAACTCCCGCAGCGCGTGCCCGTACTTGAGGGTGATGACCTGCCAGCCGGCCGCGGCGAACATGCCCTGCAGCCGGTCCGCGGCGATGCCGGGGACGACCCGGTCCAGGGACTGCCGGTTCAGGTCGACGACCCACACCGCCTCGCCCAGGCCGGGCACCATCGGGTCCTGGATCGCCTCCCAGATCGCGCCCTCGTCTAGCTCCGCGTCGCCCAGCAGGGAGTACTGCCGTCCCCTCCCGGCCCCGCCGAAGTGGCCCTCCACGTAGCGCCGGGCGAGGGCGCCCCACAGGGGGCGGTGGCACCGATGCCGACCGAGCCGGTGGAGTAGTCGACCGAGTCGGGGTCCTTGGCCCGGCTGGGGTAGCTCTGCAGGCCTCCGAAGGCGCGCAGCGTGGTCAGGTAGGACTCGTCCAGCTCGCCCAGCAGGTAGTTGATGGCGTGCAGCACGGGTGAGGCGTGGGGTTTGACCGACACCCGGTCCTCAGGGTCAAGCGCGTGGAACCACAGCGCCGTCATGATCGAGGTCATCGAGGCGCTGGACGCCTGGTGGCCGCCGACCTTCAGCCCCGAGGGATTCGGCCGCACCCGGTTGGCGTGGTCGATGATCGCGGTGGACAGCCACAGCACCCGCCGCCCGACCGCCTCCAGCACGGCGAGCTCCTCCTCCCGGGCACGGCCCGAGCCGTTTCCGCCGATCGCTCTCAGCTCCGGGTCCAGGACCATCACCGACCGCCTCCGCTGTCCGCACCACGCCATGGAAAACTGATTTTGTGCTCCGTCAGTAGACAGATAGCTCCTCAACTGCACAAGATGCTTCTCTTTCGTTGAGCATTCTGCTCATGCTCTGAGTCGAATGAGGGACGTCGATTGAGCACTATGAACAGTGAGCGAGGCGTGGACGCCACCGACGCGCGGATCCTGCTCGCCCTCGCCGCCCAGCCACGGGCCACCGTCGTCGCCCTGGCCGAGCAGCTGGGGTTGTCCCGCAACACCGTCCAGGCGCGGGTGGCCAGATTGGAGCAGGGCGGCGCACTGGGCTCCTTCGAGCGCCGGATCACCCCGAACGCGCTGGGCCATCCGCTCACCGCGTTCGTCACCGCGCGGGTCGATCAGCGCCGGCTGGCCGAGGTGTCCGAGGCGCTGGCGGGCATCGCCGAAGTCGTGGAGGTCTTCGGCCTCAGCGGCGAGACGGACCTGCTCGTACGGGTGGTCGCCGCGGACGCGGAGGATCTGTACCGGATCGCGGGGCAGATCCTCGCCGTGCCCGGCATCGAGCGCACGGCGACGGCCCTGGCCATGCGCGAACTGGTGCCGCACCGCCTCACCCCGCTGCTGCGCCGCGCCGCGGCGGAGTGAGCGTTCGGCCCGCCCCGTCGGCGATGCCACCCCGTTCGAGCGCCGGCCGGGTCAGTTCGACGCGCGTGTTGATGCCGAGCTCGGTGAAGATGTTGCTCCGGGATCAGTTCGCGGGGCTGGGTTCGAGGACGAAGGTGTGCCGCAGCAGGGTGTACGGCTCGTGGGTCAGCTCGCGGCAGGGCCCGGTGTCGGCCTCGTAGGTGTCATAGGACGCGATCAGCGACTCCTTGACCCCGAACACCGGATCCGTGTCCAGGTACGCGTCGTCCGACGGGAACAGCATGGTGGTCACGCGCTGGAATCCCTCAGCCTCGATCAGCAGGTGCACATGGGCGGGGCGCATGAGCGACCTGCTGGTCGCGCCCAGGAGTTCGCCGACCGGGCCGTCACCGGGGATCGGATAGCTGGACGGGCGGATGGAACGGAAGCTGAAGTGTCCGGCCTCGTCGGTGCGGAACAGCGCGCGCATGGCCGGGTCCACCTGGCCGGGCACCTCCACGTCGTAGTGGCCGTCCCCGTCGCTGTGCCAGACGTCCACCGCCGCGTCGGCCACCGGCGCTCCCGCACGGTTCACGACCCGTCCCTCGAAGAACAGCGGGGCGCCGGGCAGACCTCCGGAGATGTCGGCGGCGTCGGCGTACCGCGGCCTGTCCTCCCTGAAGAAGGGGCCCAGGACGCTGTTCTGGGTGGTTTCCGTGGGTCGTCGGTTGCTCAGGGAGTCGACCAGCATGGTGATGCCCAGCACGTCCGACAGCAGGATGAACTCCTGGCGCGTCGATGTGCACTTCTGCCCGGTGCGCGTCAGGAAGTCCACTCCCCGGGCCCACTCCTCCTCCGTCAGCCCGACATCACGGACGAAGGCATGGAGGTGCCGCACCAACGCTTCCAGGATCTCGGCGACACGGGCGTCCTCGGTGTCCCGCATGGCGGAGATCACGGCATCGGTGATGGTGTCGCTGGTCAGATCACGCATGGCACGCTCCCGTGGTGGTGGGGTGTCGATGGCGGAGCCGGTCCGGGGGTGTTCGTCGCCGGATGACGTTCACGGTGCCTCGCCGACCCAGGCGCGGGTCAAGAGGGCGCGCACCACGGTCCGTTCCGCGGGCGGCGGATTCCAGTAGCCGTCCCGCACGGCAGGACGACCGTGTGGATTTCGGTATCCACGCTTCCGGCGTACGCGACCGCCTTGGATCACGTCACCGTAACGAGTGATTCGGGACCGGCCGCCTAACGCGTGTGAATGGGGACCCGTCCCGACGCGCGTCCTTACCGTGATGGGCACATGTCGGACCCGGGAGACCCTCATGACGCGACCGCGACAGTGCTGGTTCTGCGCGGGCGACACCACCGCCACACGGCACGATCGCATCGTCGGGTTGCACAGGGACGTCGAGGCCGGCCCGACCTGGTATCTGGGCGTGCGCACCACGTGGCAGAGCATCAGCGTGCGTGTGCCACGGTGCGAGCGGTGCCATGTCGGCCATACGATCGCGCAGTCCATGCTGGCGGTGTCCATCGCCGCGCCGATCGCCTACGCCGCCAGCGGTGAGTTGGACACGCTCCTCGGGATCCTGCCGAGCGCATCGGCCGGCAAGGTCCGTTCGGCGATATGGGCCGTGGTGGCATGCCTTCCCGCACTGGTGTGGATCGCCACCCGCCAGGCGTGGCTGCCGTGGCGCCGCCTCGCGCCACGCCCGCTGCGCCACGCCCGCCGCCACCCTGCCGTTCAGCGACTGAGGGAGGACGGCTGGCACTACCGGCCGGGGCCCTTCCCCCATTGGCGGAACGAAAAGGACCCGGACCTCGACCACCTCTCCGGGCCGTCGGCCCGCCCCCGGCGGATCCTCGGCCGCATCACCGGCCTGCTCGGGCTCGCCTCCTTCGTCATGGCCGTCGTGCTGTATCTGCGGGACAGTGAGTTGGCGGCGTTGTTCCTGGTGATCGCCTTCGGTCTGTTCTTCCTCTCCTCGAAGATCGACCCCGAGGTGTGAACGCGGCCGCGGCCGATCCTATGCGTCCGGGCGGCTGTCGGTGAGCTGTTCGCGGATCGTGTCCATGTCGATCAGCGACCAGATCTCCGCGATCCTGCCGTTCTGGTAGTGGTAGAAGACATGTTCGACGAATGAGATCGACCGGCCGGTGGGCGGTATGCCACGGAAGCTCGCCGCGGGGGTGCAGCGGAAGCGGATGCGGCACGCCACCTCCTCGCCCTGGACCACGAGCCGCTCGATCGCGTAGTGCAGGTCGGGAATCTCCGTTGCGTCGCGGCGCAGCAGATCCTGGAACTCGGCGATGGTGAGTGTCCGGTCGTTGTGCACCACGGGGTCGTGCACGAACTCCGGAAGGTCGTGGAAGCGCCGCTCGTTCAGGCAGGTCAGGTACCCGCGATAGCGGCCCTCAAGAGCGAGTTCAGCCATGGGATGTGCTCTCTCGGTTGTGTGGGTGCGGTACGGCGTCGCCGCCCACAACGCGTCGTCGCCGAAATGATCTGTCCCCCGTGCGAGCTACGCAAGGTGCCCTCCATGGGGTGACGATCCCGGACCGCCACATCCCTAGCGTTCGGAGCAGCCGCGGCGCTCCGGCCGCGGATCCGGCGAAGGACTGAGGATGCGACGTTCCTACCTGGCAGAGTTAGCCATTCCCGGCCATAAGGTGCCGGTGCGAGCCTGCGTCGACGAGTCCAATCCACCGATATGGCTGTTCCCCTCGGTCGGTGAGTACCCGGTCTACGACGACTTCCTGTACGACGTGATGATCAAGGATGAGCGTCGAACGGGCCGGTACACCGAAGCCGTCCGGCGCCACGCCCCCGGCCGGACGGTGCTCGACATCGGCACGGGGCAGGACGCGGTGTGGGCGCTGGCCGCCGCCCGTGCCGGAGCCCGGCATGTGTGGGCGGTGGAGGTCATCCCCGAGTCGGCGCGGATCGCCCGGAAGACCATCGAGGAGGCGGGCTTCGCCGATCGGATCACGGTGGTCGAGGGGCTGTCCACCGAGATCGAGCTCCCCGAGCCCGTCGATATGTGTGTCTCGGAGATCATCGGCACGCTCGGCGGCTCCGAGGGCGCGGGGCCGGTGCTGCGGGACGCCCGGGAGCGGCTGGTGAAGCCCGGCGGGGTGTTCATCCCGCACCGCGGCGCCACCACCGCGGTGGCCCTGGACCTGTGCGGTGCGACGGGAGGCGAACTGCCCGGTTTCCCGTCCGCCACCTTCGGCTTCGTGGAAGAGATATTCGCCGCGGTGGGCCGCCCCTTCGACCTTCGGGTCTGTCTCGGGGGGTTGCAGGACGTGCCGGAGGTGCGGGAGCGGTCTTACCTGTCCGGCCCCGTCGAGGTGGAGCCGCTGGAGTTCAACGGCGAATTGCGGCCGGAGGGCGTCGACCGCGCCGAGCTGACGTTCACCCGGCCCGGCCGCTTCTCCGGGCTCGCGCTGGGCATGCGTCTCTGGGTGGCCGAGGGGAGCGTGCCAATCGACTCGCTGTTTGAATGGAGCAATTGGACCCCCGTCTACGCGGCGCTGTCGGAGGAGGGCCTGCCGGTGCGAGCGGGCGACCGTTTCGCCTTCGAGTTCACCACAACGATCAGCGACGACGGCGTACACCCCGACTACGCGCTCGTCGGCGAGCTGCACCGGGAAAGCGGTCCGGCGGTGCCGTTGCGCTGGAGCTCGGCGCACCATGGGGACGGTTTCCGCGAGACGTTCTTCTATCGCCGGATCTTTCCCGAAGCCTGATCCACGACCCCCACCATGCTCCCGAAGCGCACCGACGGACAGACCCGTCGGAGTCCTCCCATGGGCCGGTGCCAGACTGGCCCATGGGGCTTGTCTCCGGTGCGCCATCCGGCCCGACACCACCGCTACACTCGCCCGGTGATCAGTGTTCGGCGCGTTTCGGAGATGTGGCACCGGTTCGATGTCACGGTCCGGGATCTTCCGCTCGGGCTGCTGCTCCTCACCGGGTCGCTCATCCCGGAGTTCCACAACCACGGGACCCAGCTGGGCGGCCTGCCGGCCCGTCCCTTCGACACACTGGCCATCGTGGCAGTCGCCCTCCAGTGCCTGCCGCTCGCCGTGCGGCGGCGGTGGCCGGTGGTCTGTCTCGCCCTGGTGTCGCTCGGTTTCGCCGTCGACCAGCTCCGTGGCTACCACTCGTTCGCGGGCACCGCGATGCCCATCGCGCTGCTGAGCGTGGGATCCCATCTGGAGCGGCCCCGGCGCGCCACCGCGCTCGTGTTCTCCGTGGCGTACGTGCCGCTGGCGGTCGCGCTCCACCGGCTCGGTTCGGGTGCCGAGGCGCCGAGCGAGTTCGTGATGTACTACCTGGCGCTGGCCCTCCCTGGGGCATGGGGTCGTGGCTGCGCTCCACCCGGGTCGCGGAGGCGGAGCGCCGCCACCGCGTCGCCGAGGACACCCGCGCCGCGGAACGCGCCCGCATCGCCCGTGAGCTCCACGACGTGGTGACCCACCATGTGACGGCGATGGTCGTACAGGCCGAGGCGGCACGCTATCTGACCGCCGCGCCCGAGCGCCTCGACCAGGCCCTCACCGCGGTCACCGAGACCGGCAGACGTGCCACCGCCGATCTGCGGCATCTGCTCGACCTGATCAACCCCGACCACGGCACCGAGGCCACGACCCCGACTGTCGGCAGACTTCTCACGCTCGTGGAGCAGACCCGCCGGTCCGGGCAGCCGGTGGAGTTCACCGAGGAGGGCACACCGGCGGAGTCGACCGGCAGCGCCGACCTGGTGGCCTACCGGGTCGTGCAGGAGGCCCTGACCAACGCCCTCAAGTACGCCCACGGCAGCCGCACTTCGGTCCAAGTCCACCACGGCGAAAGGGAGATCACCGTGGAGGTCAGCACGGACGGCTCCGACTCGCGGGCCCCCGCCTCGCCCGGCGGGAGCGGGCGGGGGCTGGCCGGTCTGCGCGAACGGGTCGACGTCCTGGGCGGCGACTTCCATGCGGGCGCCCGGACCTGCGGTGGCTTCGTGGTCCGGGCGCGGATACCCGCGGGGAGCCCGTCATGACCGAGTCGATCCGGGTCCTGGTCTGCGACGACCAGGTGCTGGTCCGCACCGGGCTGGTGACGATCATCGACGCCCAGCCCGACCTCGAGGTGGTGGGTGAGTGCGAGGACGGGCAGACCGCGGTCGACCTCGCCGGCCGGCTGCATCCGGACGTCGTGGTGATGGACGTCCGCATGCCGGTGCTCGACGGCATCGAGGCCACCCGCCTGCTGGCCGGTGCGGGGGTGCGGCGTCCCGTCAAGGTGCTCGTGGTGACCACGTTCAACCTGGACACCTATGTCTACGAGGCGCTGCGCGCGGGGGCGAGCGGGTTCCTGCTCAAGGACGCACCGCCGTCCCAGTTGCTGCACGGGATCCGGACCGTGGCCACGGGCGCGGCCCTGCTGGACCCCGAGGTGACGCGCCAGCTCGTGGGCAGGTACGCGGCCCGGATCCGGCCCCCCGAGGGCGCCCCGGACGACATCCCGCTGACCCCTCGGGAACTGGAGGTGCTCCGCCTCATCGCGAACGGCCTGTCCAACAGCGAGATCGCCGCGACGCTGGTGATCAGCCAGGAGACCGTCAAGACCTTCGTGTCACGCATCCTCACCAAACTCGGACTCCGGGACCGGGTGCAAGCGGTCGTCTACGCCTACCGCCAGGGTCTGGTGACCTGACGCGCCACGTGGCTGACCACCCGGGCTCATTGCCGTGATCAGTTCCTCGCTCATCTCCCAGAGCCGCCGGGCGGACCGCGGGTCGATGGCGTGTGGCACGACATCGGCGGGAGGGTCCTGGTCGGTGCCGAAGGCGATGGGGGCCGGGTCCTCGTCCAGCGGTGAGATGTCGTTGTCCTCGAGGTAGGCACCGCCGATCCCGGCGAGGAGCGGGCCGGCCGCCGCGAACACGATGGTGCTCGCCCCTTGACCCCCAGTCGCGTCAAGGCTGAGCGGCGTCACCGCACACGCGTCTACGAAGCGTTCCGGAAGGCGACCAACCCGAGGGCAGTGTGATCAGCCTTCGAAGACGAGGCAGACCTTGCCCGCGGCGCGGCCGGCCGCGGCCTCGTAGGCACGCCCCGCCTCCTCCGGTGGAAGCGGTCGCTGACCAGCTAGTTCGGGGTGCAGTTCGCGCCGGGCCAGCAGTTCGGCCAGCCGGGTCATGCCCTGGACGGAGGTGACCCACGAGCCGGAGATCCGCACCTGCTTGTGGAGGACGTCGTTCGAGACGTCCAGCGTCTTCCGCCCGCCCTCGCCGACGAGGGCGAGTCGGCCTCGAACCCGCAGGGCCTTCAGAGCGAGGGAGCGCGCCGCGTGGTGGCCGGAGCAGTCGACCGCCGCCTCGACACCGGTGCCGCCCGTCAGCTCGTGGATCCGCTTCAGCGGTTCGACGGTGGAATCGTGCACCTCGTCGAACAGGCCGAGGGAGCGGGCCCACTCCATGCGCTTCGGGACCGCTTCGGCGCCGTGCACGGTCGTCACACCGAAGGCCCGGGCGACCAGGGCAGCGGCCGCGCCGACCGGTGCGCTCGGTGTGTACGGCGAGATCCTCGCGGCGCAGAAGGCTGTTCGGGCTGTTGGTATCCAGGAGGTCGTCGAGAGCGGTGAGGTCCTCGGGGCTGAGAGCGGGGGCGGCGACGCCGCGGATGCGCCGCAGGCTGCCGTAGGCGTAGCGGCCGATCGCCTCGCTGCGCTCACCTTCGATGTTGACGGTGATGGTGCGCTCGTCCTCGATGGTGAAGCCGGCGGCTGTCAGCATCGGGCCCCAGTCCGCGCCACGGTGCGGAACGTGCTCGTCGTGGAAGCTGTCGGTCGCGGCGTGGGCGCGCTCTTCGGGGCCCTGCCGGTTCTCCGGGGCGCCGGCAGGCAGGAAGCGGGGGAAGTCTGCGAGCTCGACGACGGCGAACAGCCCGCCGGGGGCGAGCAGTTCGCGGACGCTCCGGAGGGCGCGGTCGGGGTCGGCCATGTGGTGCATCGAGGCCGAGGCCCACACCGCCCCTACTGCCACGGCTGGGAAGTCCGCGACAAGTCCATCGGCATCCTCGCCACCAGCCCCGCCTCCATCCACCACGCCTGGCTGTTCCGCCAACTGGCGGATGACCTCATCTACTTCACCCGCAGCACCGAGTTGGACGCGGAGACCCGCGCCCGCTTCGCCGCTCGCAACATCCGCATCATCGAGACCGACGTCAAGGAAGTCGTCAGCGAAGAGGGCGCCCTCGCAGGCGTCCGCTTGACGGATGGCACCTTTGTGGGACGGCGGGTTCTCGCTGTGGCCACACAGATGCAGGCCCGTACCGAGGGCTTGGAGGGCCTGAAGCTGCCGATGGAAGACCTGCCCGACAACATGGGCCGCCGCTTCGCCTCCTCCATGGCCGGCACCACCGAGGTCGCCGGCGTGTGGGTGGCCGGCAACGCCACCGACCTCACGGCCCAGGTCGGCGCCTCCGCCGCAGCCGGAGCCCTGGCCGGCTCCCACATCAACGCCCTGCTGGCCACCGCGGACACCGATGCCGCGCTCGCCGCCGGGCAAAAGACCACCGGCTGACGATAAGCCCCCGCTGCTGGAGAAACCGCGCGACCGCAATCCAGCGGTCCGCGCGGTGAGCGGGTCACCACCTGACCAACTTGGCGACCGGTCCTGTCCCGGCGCTGATTCCGCATGCCCTTTGGGGAGGGAAATCATGGGTACGGACCAGCCTCCTCAGGCGGCGGCCGGGCCGGTCAGCGGCGGATGCGCGTCGGCTGCGCGTCGGCTGCGCGCGATCCTGATCACCGTCTCGATCGCGCTGATGGGCGTCATCGCATCCGTATCCGGGCTGAACGTCGCCCAGACCCACATGGCGGTCGAATGGGGCGCCTCGCAGACCACCGTCCTGTGGATCATCAACATCTACACGCTCGCTCTGGCTGCCCTGCTGTTGCCGCTCGGTGCGATCGGTGACCGGCTGGGCCGCAAACCCATGCTGATCGCCGGGCTGATCATCTTCGGTGCCGCCGGCGTCGTCGCCGGCCTGGCACCGTCGGCCGCGGTGATGATCGGCGCCCGCGTGGCGGCCGGTATCGGCGCCGCGATGATCATGCCGATCACGCTGGCCGTCATCACCTCAACCTTCCCTGAGCCCAAGAACCAGCGCCAGCTCTTGCGAACTCTGCGCGTACCCAGACATCGAACCAACAAGTCGCGGCCCTACCACACACGCTTCCAGACCACGCCCTTCGCTCCCCGGCTAATCCAACCCGGATCGCTGCCACCACTCTATGACGAGCTCGCCTCGCTAGGGATCCGCAACAAAGCCACATGTGATCCAGGACGGACGTGATACCCGGCGCCCGCCCACACAGTCGAATCCGCCCTCTCGACACGCTCGGGTCCCCGCAGAGTTCCTGTTGTCGGAGGAAGTCTGCGGGGATTGGAAGCAGCCGAACTCAGTCAGTCACAGAGCCCCTCAGGCGCCAGCGAGTGACCAGCAGCGACGGAAGAGAGGTTCAAGCCGGAGCCGTGTGCCTTCCTTGTCGAAGACCTGCAGGGCTTCGAGGCATGCGAAAACCCAGCGCGCCTCGTCCTCGTCTCCGTCGGCGTACCCGATGGCCGTGACGATCTCCTCCGCATCGGTGAGCTCACCACCGAGTTCGTCCGAGACAGCCCGGTACCCGGATGCCAGTGCCCGATTGGCGTACACGCCCGTCGCCGCAAGGAACTCGCGCGCCGCCGCACTGGTCGTGAGGCCGTCAGCGAGGCGCAGCAGTGATTCGTCCTGGTCTCCGAGCTCTGATCCTGCCGTCGCTCGCCATGAACTACGGCATTGCCACCGGGCCCCGCGCCATCGCGAGCGAGGAGGAGTCCGGGCAACTCGACCTCCTGCCGCCGGTCGCCGAAGCGTTCAAGCCGGGCGCCTGTCTGGTGTGGGACCCGCACCCCGGCTATGTACTGAAGCCGCACGACCGCGTGGTGCTGGCCACCACCCGCCAGGGCCTGGGCGAACTCCTCGGCGGCAGCTGATCTACGCCGCCGAGGACCGCGCAGGCGTCCGACCGGTCTTCTGCTCCCCTCCAAATGATGGTCATACGGCTTGTCCTCACCCGGTGACAGCAGAGGGGGCTGCATGCTGAGGAGGTGCGGCAGCGTTCGGAGATCGTATGAATTGGATCATCACCATGGCTGGTGCGGCAACCGTGATGTTCATCCTCCGCGATGTGTTCCACACCTTGTGGCACCCGACCCGGCACGGGGACTGAGCAGGATGGTCATGACCGGCCTGTGGCGGCTGTCATCGCGGCTGAGCCCCCGTCGGCGGGCCCTCGCACTGCGTCTGTCACATCTGCGCCGCGCCCACCTCACCGAGGAATCTCTGGATGCCGCCCCCGCTGTCGCCCTCCTCGACGGGCTGGCCGCCGACATCGCACGCGTGCACGTGGACTTCCTCCAGTACGCCGAGTCGTACTACTTCCACGACGGGCTCGGCGACACCTCCCTGGCCCAAACCCTCGGCTACGCCGCTGAACTGGGCCAGTCCATCTTGACCCAGCGTGATTCCCGTCCGGCGGCTTGTCTCAGCTCAGTTCGGCGAACGCCTCCACAGCGGCGGTCTTTCCGGTGACGATGATGACGTCACCCTTCTCGACGATCATGTCGGCTGTCGCGTAGGTGAAATCGTTGCCCATGGGCTTGATGCCCACGACCGTCCCTCCATACCTGCTGCGCAACCTGCTCTCACCGAGTGGAATACCCCGCACCGCACTCGGCGCGATCGTCTTAACCAGGGGCGAAGTCATCGTCGACGGGGAGGCCGGCCCCGGGCCCTCATACCTGGGATCCGGGCTCGGGCGGGCCGGAGAACGACTTCACCAACCGCAACTCCTCGTTCATGACGTGGAACCTTATGCATCTGGCCGCGATGCTCCAACGCGCGGAGGGCATTTCGGCACACGGCAACCGGCGCACCGAGTGGGACGCGGGCTGTCGCCCGGACTTCCCCAACCCCGAGCACCGCTGAGCGGCCAGAGGAGAGATACGGTTTGGCGGCGCGGGCGTGTGGAGGGCGCTCAACACAGTCTGGCACAGCCGACCTGGCCCACGGCAACGTCGTTGATCAGCACCGCCGTCGACCATCGGAGGCACCGTGCTGTAGGACTCTGACACCGTACTCCGGGACCGTATTCCTATGAGCTCACCCAACGGTCATAGTTGGCAGTGCGGGACCATGCCACTTCCGCCCCGCCGCCGTCGGCAAGGTGATCACCATGGTGAGGCCGCCGCCGGGAGTGTCCTCAGCGTGCAGGGTGCCGCCAAGTGCCTCGGTGAAACCACGGGCGACGGCGAGACCGAGGCCCACGCCGGTGCCGCACGGGGCGTCCCCGTGGCGTTGGAAGGGCTCGAAAATGTGATGCTTCATCTCGTCCGGGACACCGGGGCCACGGTCGACGACACGCACTTCGACGTGGTCTCCCAGAGCACTCGCGTAGACGCGAAGCTTCTCCGCAACAGAGCTGTACTTCATCGCGTTTTCGACGACGTTCGCGACGACCCGCTCCAGCAGGCCCCTGTCCACACACACCAGGGGCAGTGTTTCTGGAATATCCAGCTCGACCCTGTCCTCGGGCACACTGGTCAATCCCATGAGAACGACCTCGTCAAGGTTTATCTCCTGGATGAGTGGGTTGACCGTGCCGGTTTGGAGCCGCGACATGTCCAACAGGTTGCCGATGAGATGGTCAAGGCGGTCGGCGCCCTCATCGATTCCGGCGAGGAGTTCGGCCTGGTCCTCCTCCGACCACGCGACGTCCCCTGACCGTAGTGACGTCACCGACGCCTTGATGCCCGCGAGCGGTGTGCTCAGGTCATGACTGACTGCCGCCAGCAGCGCGGTGCGGATCCGGTTGCCCTCTGCCAGCACCTTGGCCTGGTCTGCCTCCTCCTGGAGACGCCGGCGGTCGACAACCACCGCTGCTTGGGCGGCGAAGGCAGCCAGCACTCGGCGATCCTCGGCGGGGAGCACACGGCCGGAGAGCGCCAGCGCCATGTGGTCGCCGACCGGGACACCGACATCAGCGTCTTCAGGGCGCTCGATGAGCGAGTCGTGGCCCACGCTGCCGGAACAGGTCCATGGTGCAGCGTCACTCTCGCGTTCCAGAAGGACCACAGATCGCATGGCGAAGGTCTCACGAACTCGCTCCAGGAGCGCCTGGAGGCTGGTCTCACCGCGCAGTACGTTGCCCGCCAAGAAGGAGAGGATCTCCGCCTCGGCCCGCAGTCTGGTCGCTTGGTGAGTACGTCGGGCGGCCAGGTCGACGACCGAGGCCACCGCCGTGGCCACCGCCAAGAAGATGGCCAGGGCGAGGATGTTCTTCGGGTCGGCGATGACGATGCGGCCCACCGGTGGTGTGAAGCACCAGTTCAGCAGGAGGGACCCCAAAGCCGCCGAGGCGAGGGCCGGCAGCAGTCCGCCCAGCAGCGCCGCGGCCACCGTCAGCGTCAGGAACAACAGCATGTCGTTCGCGAGCCCCAACTCGAGGCCGGAACGGGTCAGCAGCAGAAGCAGGAGCGACGGGCCGCCTATGGCAGTGATCCAGCCCCAGACGATCCGGGACCGGCCCAGACGTGCTCCACGGGGCACAGGCAGTTTTCGGCCTCTGCCCGCCTCACCGTGCCTCACGAGATGGACGTCCAGATCAGGGCCCGAGTCGTGGGTCACCGTCGCGCTGATTCCGGGGCCGAAGACGTACTGCCAGCTTTTCCGGCGGGAGACACCGAGGACGATCTGCGTGGCGTTGGCGCCCCGGGCGAAGTCCAACAGCGCCGCGGGAATGTCGTCCCCGACGACCTGGTGGTAGGTGCCCCCCAGGCCTTCGACGAGGGTCCGCTGGACGGCCAACTCCTTGGGAGAGGCGGACGTCTGGCCGTCGCTGCGGGCGATGTAGACCGCGAGCACCTCGCCGCCTGCGCCCTTCTCCGCCAATCGGGCCGCCCGGCGGATCAGCGTCCGGCCCTCCGGACCGCCGGACAGACCGACCACAATCCGCTCGCGCGAGCCCCAGATCGCCGATATCTGGTGTTCGCTGCGGTACTGCCGCAGGGACTCGTCGACCCGGTCCGCCACCCAGAGCAGCGCCAGCTCTCGCAACGCGGTCAGATTGCCGAGCCGGAAGTAGTTCGACAGCGCGGCATCGACCTTGTCCGGTCCGTAGATGTTGCCGTGCGCCATACGGCGGCGCAGTGCCTGCGGCGACATGTCGACCAACTCGATCTGGTCCGCGCGCCGCACCACTTCGTCGGGAACGGTGTCCTGCTGCCGTACTCCCATTAAGGATGTGACGACGTCCCCCAGGGACTCCAGGTGCTGGATGTTCACTGTCGATATCACGTCGATTCCGGCGGCGAGCAGCTCTTCCACGTCCTGCCAGCGCTTCCTGTTCCGGGAGCCTGGGATGTTGGTGTGGGACAGCTCGTCGACCAAGGCCACCTGGGGTCCACGCGCCAGCACGGCATCGATGTCCATCTCGCAGAAGGTGCTGCCCTGGTGCTCGAGTTCGCTTGGCTGGACCTGTTCCAAGCCGTGCAGCATGCCCTTGGTACGCGGACGATCGTGGTGTTCCACGAACGCCACCACGCAGTCAGTGCCGCGCTCGATACGGCGGTGCGCCTCGGACAACATCGCGTATGTCTTCCCGACGCCGGGTGCCGCACCGAGGTAGACTCGAAGCTTGCCTCGTGCCATCGCTGTCTTCTCTTGGTCCCCGCCGTCATCTGCCACTCCAGGACAGCGCTTGAGGGCCGGCCCGAGTTCCCGGACGCTCTCATGCATCGAAACGGTATCCCATGCCCGACTCAGTGATCAGGTAGAGCGGGCGAGCGGGGTCGGCCTCCAGTTTGCGACGTAACTGGGCTATATAGACGCGCAGGTAGTTCGTTTTGCCGCTATGGGACTCTCCCCATACCTCCTCCAGCAACTGCTTCTGCGGGATGAGACGGCCGGGATTGGTGACCAGGATCTCCAACAGGTGCCATTCCGTGGGGGTGAGGCGTACGTCCCGCCCGCCGCGGGTGGCCTTCTTGGCAAGTAGGTCGAGGGTGAACTCGTCGGTCTTGATCAGTGTCGTCTCGGGGCCCGTCGAAGGGGTACCCGTGCGGCGTACCGCCGCACGGAGCCGGGCCAGCAGCTCGTCCATGTCGAACGGTTTGGTGACGTAGTCGTCCGCGCCCGCGTCGAGGGCCGTGACCTTCTCTCCCGAGGCGCGGCGCGCGGACAGCACCAGGATCGGCACGCGGGTTGTGTCGCGCAGCTCCTTGATCACCTCGACGCCGTCCATATCAGGCAGGCCAAGGTCCAGTACCACCACGTCCGGATGATGCGCGGCCGCCAGCCGCAGAGCCGTAGTGCCGTCGGGTGCCGCGTCCACTCTGTACTGCCGAGCCTTCATGTTGATCACCAGAGTTCGGACGAGTTGTGGGTCGTCCTCGACCACCAGCACCCGGTTCATCGATATGCGGCCTTCCTGTCCTCGAGAGGGAGGCGCGAGCCGACGGCCGAGAACTCCTTCCGCCGAGCCCCTGCCGCCTGTCCACCCCGAGCCCCTTACGTCTCAGCCAGTCCCTTGAGCCCACTGTTGTTCCCCAGGACGTCGAGGTACGACTCGCCCGGGAAGTTCAACGTACGGACTTCAGTGTGAATCCTTGACCGGCTTTTGAACCAGAGTGATAGACAGGGCACTTGCCGCGAACACACGATTTATCAGACTCTCCTTGCATTTCCTCGCAATGGGCTCGCACCTATGCGTTTCGCGCCCTTTCCTCGTAGTACCAGGCCATGTTGTTCGAGGTCGCCCCCGCCGCTACCGCGGCGCCGGCGGCGCTGGGAGCCCGGCCCGCGGACGGGGCGGTACGAGGATGCGGCCTCGGTTCGGAAGCGGTGGCGAACTCGGAGCGCAGCCGATCGAGTTCAGGGAGCGCGTCGAGGACCGTTTCGAATGGCAGACCGAAGTCCACCATGCAGGCGATCTCGTCGACTCCCATGCTCTGGGCCCGGCGCACTACGGACGCGCACTTCTCGCGGGTTCCCAGCAGTGAGCGCCGTTGATAGAAGTCCTCGGCAACCAGTGTGGCCATCTCGGCTTTCTCCACAGAGGTCATCGTGGTGGACCCCGCGTCGTTGCTCTTCTGGGACAGGAAGGTGTCGATGTAGCGGCGCACGGGCTCGGCCACGAGGGAGCGCGTCGCGGCCTCGTCCTGTCCGACATAGGTGTGCATACCGAGGGTGACGACGCCGGTCTCGGGGTCGTGGCCCGCTTTCGCCCTGGCCTCGCGGTAGGCGGCGATATTCGCCTCCAGCCGCTCCCAGCTGTCCACCAGGGTCAGGACGTTGGTTCCCAACTCACCCGCGATGAGCCAGGTCTGCGGGTTCGAGGAGTGCACGATCCACAGGGGGAGTTCCGTGCGGTACGGGCGCGGGTAGGTACGCACGGGCAGTGTCTGCCCTCCGGGGCCGGGGAAATTCACCGTCTCCCCCGCCCACAGCCGACGCAGGACGGGGATGTTACCGAAGGCCGCCTCGCGGCGGTTGTCGAAGTTCTCGGGGTAGAAGACGAAGTCGCCGCTGTGCCAGCCGGTGGCCACGCACAGCCCGGCGCGTCCACGGGACAGCTGGTCGACCAGCGACCACTCCTCGACGACCCTCACCGGATGGTGGTGGGGGAGCACGATACTGCCCGCGCGCAATTCGAGCCGTTCGGTGGTGACCGCGAGGGCGGCGCTGAGGACCGACGGATTGGGGAAGCTGCCGCCGAACTCCTGGAAGTGCCGTTCCGGGGTCCAGATGGCTTTGAAGCCCAGCGAGTCGATGGTGCGCGCCACGTCAAGGATGAAGCGGTACCGCTCGCCGAAGGTGTGGTCGTCGTTGGCCGCGAAGAAGTAGATGCTGAAGTCCATGGGGTCCTCCCCGCTCGTCGCTAGATGAGGTCGCCGGTCTCCGGTACGGCCGGTCCGCCGAGCGCCGGCGTCATCAGCCGGGCCATGGTCCGCAGGCCCTGGTCGTGGACGATCGTGAAGTGGTCGGCGTCCACATCGTGCACCCGGATCGGCTTGCCGACGAACTGGCCGAAGCCGTTGGTGCGGTCCTCGCCGAGGCGTCGCATCGCGGGCAGTCCTCCCGGGTTCTGCTCGCCCACGAAGCCCTGGGTGGCGTGGAAGAAGGTGACGTCGACGGGTTCCGGCAGCGGCTGCGGCACGTACTCGGTGAGCAGCCGGACGTTCTGGTTGAAGGCCTCGTTGGTCCGGCGCAGGAGCAGCAGTATGTGGTCGTACGAGAGCTTCGCGGTGGCTTTGTCCACCACGTGGCGGGCGATCAACCGCAGCTGCTCGTCCTCCTCCCTGCCCAGCAGAGCCTGCAAATCGATCAGCTCGGGGATGTTCCAGCGGTGGCAATAGGAGTTGCCGAGCATCATCAGGGGCAGGCTCTCTGACTGTTCATCGGTCAGCGAGGACCAGTCCACGCCGGCCCACGCGGCGGTAGTGGGCATGATGCCGTCTGCGACGATCAGGGATCGTATCCGTTCGCCCTGATGGAGCAGTTGGCGCGCGACTTCGTAGGCGACCACACCGCCGAAGGAGGAACCTGCGAGGGTGACGGGACCGCCGGGGTGATCGGCCCGGATCGCCGCCGCGTATTCCGCGCACATCTCCTGGAAGGTGTCGAACCTGTGAAGGTTTGAGTCCACGTCGACCTGCTCGACCCCCATCAGCGGGTAGTCAGGCCCAAGGAAGCGGGACAGATACAGGCTGTAACTGACATCTCCATACATATGGTGCATCCAGTATGAGCGCTGCTTGTCCCCTGCCTGGTTGACGCTGGTGATGAACCGCCTGCTGAGCTGCTGCCCTTGGTCCTTCGGTCGGCGCAGTCGGCTCAGATCGAGGGATGCGCCGGCGGAGGTGAGGTAGTCGGGGCGGCTCGGCAAGTCGATGGTGCGTGGGGCCTGCACGAGCCAGCGCTGCCAGTCCCCGGTCGCGGGTTCCCCTGCCACCAGGGCACGGACGACGGTGGTGGGCGTGGGGCTTGCCAGCGGGAGCGGCTCGTGCACGGCTATGGCCTCCGCCAGCGCAGTGCGGTGGGTGTGGGCCTCACGCAGCCACTCCGTCAGGGCGGCCTCGGACATCGGGGGGTGAGCGTGGACGGTGAGCACGCGGGCCGCATCGGCGAAATCGGCGTCAGCGGCGCCGTCGCCGGGCACATCCGGGCCGAGTCTGCGATGCGCGCCCCAGAGGGTGCCGAAGGCCCCGGTGAGCGCGCCCAGGCCACGCGGGACGCGGGCTCCCGGCTCGGGTGCGCCGATGAGGAGAAGCTCGTCGACCTGGTGTCCCCTGTCGGCCAGGCGGCGGGCCACCTCGAAGGCGATCACCGCGCCAAGGCCCTGGCCGGCAATCCTGCACGGTGTTCCGGGCCGGTCTCCGACGATGGCGTCCGCGGCGGCATCGGCCACATCCGTGACCGAGGTCAGCGGCGCCTGGCCCGTTCCGAACCCCGGCGCCTCGATGCCGAGGACTGCGCCCTCATCGGCGAGGGCGGCCCGCATATGGGTCAGCCAGCTCAGCTCGCCGGTATCGCCGGGCAGGCAGTACACGGGGACCCCGGCGGTGTCCGCGACGAAGGAAATGACACGCGCCTGGGGTCGGCCCTGTGGTTGAGGCTGATGCCGAGTCTGCGAGCGCGGTTCCGGCCGCGTCACGGCGGCGGGGTTCGCTTCGGCCACAGGGGGTGCTGCACAGGACGCGGCGGAAGCCACCGCCAGGCTGGGATTGAGCCGCGCGATGTGCTCCACCAGCCGGTCGAGCGAGGCGTACTCGAAGATCGCCGCCATCGGGATCTCGTCACCGTACTTGGCCTGTACCCGCTGCATGATCCGCAGGGCGACGATCGAGTCGATGCCGTACGCCGCGAAGTCCTTCGCCGGGTCGATCTCCTCCGGCGTCAGACCCACGCCCTGGGCAACCAACTCCCTCAACTGCCAGGCGAGTTCCGTAGTGTCGACGGCTGTGTCCATCGCTGGGGTCTCCCTTCCCGTGTCGATGCTCTGCCGCTGGTGCACAGGGGCAGGAGCGGGCCCGGACGCCCCGGATACGGGCTCCGGTCGCGCGGTGGGGGCCGCTTCGGAGGGCGCGGCCACGGTCGCGGCGGTCTGTGTCGGCCTTGTGAGCCCACCTGCCGCCGGTGCGAGTTCCGGCAACCAGTAGCGGTCCTCCTCGAACGGGTACGTCGGGAGCGGTACACGTCGTCCCGGCACGGCGTCCAACGCCGACCAGTCGCTCTCCTTGCGTCGCACCCAACGGACCGCCAGCTGCTGGAGTGGACAGACCACGTCGGGCTCGCGCCTGCCGGACCCGCCGGCATAGGCACGGAGCCGCTCCACCAGCTCGGGGACGGTGTGCGCGATGACGGCGAGCCGCTCGTCCAGGGCGGGCCGCCCCACGCGCAGGGTGTAGGCCACATCGGCGGCACGGTGGGTGGTGCGCTCCAGGCTGTCGGCCAGCGCGGTCGCGTACCGGCGCAGTCGCTCCTCGGTACGGGCGCTCAGCACGAACAGGTGGGGGCCTTCGGCACGCTCGTCCGCGGCAAGGCCGAGGGGCTCGTCGGACTGGTACTCCTCCACGACCACATGGGCGTTGACGCCGCCGAAGCCGAACGAGCTGATGCCGGCGCGGCGCGGCACCTCACCTCCGTCGCCGTCGGAAAGGCGGCTCCATGGCCTCAACTCGTCGAGAAGGTAGAAGGGGGCGCCGGTGAGGTCGATGAGCGGGTTGACGCGTTCCATGTGGAGTGAGGGCGGCAGCTGCCGATGCTGGAGTGCCTTCACCACCTTGATGAGTCCGGCCACGCCTGCGGCGGTCTCCAGGTGTCCGATGTTGGTTTTGACGCTGCCGAGCGCGCAGTAACCCGTGCGGCCTCCGCTGCCGAGCGCGCAGAACGCGTCGACGAGGCCGTTCACCTCGATCGGGTCCCCCAGGGCGGTGCCGGTGCCGTGCGCCTCGACGTAGGTGATGGTGTCGGCACTCACCCCGGCGGCGCGGTGGGCCCGCACGATGACGTCGGTCTGTGCCTGCGGGTTGGGGGCGGTGAGCGAGTTGGCGCGGCCGCCGTGGTTGACGGCGGTGCCGCGGACGAGGGCGTACACGTGGTCGCCTTCGGCCTGTGCCCGGCTGAGCGGCTTGAGCAGGACCGCGGCCACACCCTCGCCCCGTACGTAGCCGTCCGCCCGGTGGTCGAAGGTCTTGCAGCGCCCGTCGGGTGACAGCATGCCGGACTTGCCGAAGGCCAGGAATCCGGTCGGGGACAGGAGCACGTTGACTCCGCCCGCCAGGGCCGCCTCGCACTCTCCGGCGCGGATCGCTTGGACGGCGCGGTGCACGGCAGTCAGCGAACTGGAGCACGCCGTGTCCAACGGCTCGCTCGGACCATGCAGCCCCAGGAGGAAGGACACCCGGTTGGCCAGGACGCTGTGCGCGTTGCCGGTCGCGGCCTGTCCGTCGACCTCGACACCACGCTCGATCAGCATCTGCGCGTATTCCGTGGATCCGACGCCGACGAACACGCCTGTCCTGGTGCCCTCCAGGGACGTCGGGTCGTGGCCCGCGTCCTCGATGGCCTGCCAGACGGCCTGCAAGAACAGCCGGTGCTGTGGGTCCATCGTGCGTGCCTCACGCGGGGATATCCGGAAGAACTCCGGGTCGAACCGGTCGATGCCCTTGAGGAATCCGCCCCACCGGGACGGCACTCGCTCCGGGTCCTCGCGGGGGTCGCCGTAGATGTCCCGCCAGTCGAAGCGGTCGTCGGGGATCTCCTCGACCAGGTCCCGGCCCGCGGCCAGGTTCTCCCAGTACGCGTCGAGGTCCGGGGAGCCCGGGAAGCGGCCCGCCATGCCGACGATGGCAATGGGCTCGTCGGTCACCGCCCCGGCCGGCGGTACCGCTGCCTGGGTCCGGGCGGTCCGTGTCGGCGCGGGCAGGCGCGAGGCCAGTGCCGCCACGAGCGAGGCTACGTCGGTGTGCGCGTACAGCTCGGGCGGCAGGACGCTGATCGCCAGTTCACCGCTGAGCAGGTCCGCCAGTTCCGTCAGGCTGATCGAGTCGAAGCCGAAGTCGCTGAGGTGTTCGTCCGGGCCGATCTCCTCGGCGGGCAGACCGAGGACCGAACCGATGGCGGCGACCACGGCTTCGTACACCGTGTCGCGGTCGTGCCCGGTGGTCGCGTCGGCGATCGTCGCCGGGGCCGGTGGGGTCGTGCTCGCACCGGCCACGGGAAGCGCGGCAGGCTTGGCGATCCAGTGGCGCTCGGGAGCGAAGGGGTAGCCCGGCAGGGAGATCACTCGTCCTCCGCTGTCCTGCTCACGCCAGTCCACGTCACCTCCCTCGGCCCAGCGCACGGCCAGCCGTGCCCACGGCTCCGGCAACGCTCCGAGCCCGCGTTGCGGTGGTGAGTCCCCGTCCGCCACGGCGCCGAGGGCGTCCACGAGTTCGGACAGGTCATGCGCGACGAGGGCGGTGCGCTCGCGCAGCGGCTCGCGCCCCACCCGCAGGGTGTGGGCGATGTCGGCGAGAGTCTCTCCGCTCCCCGGCCCGCGGAGGAAATCCCTCAGGCGTGCGGCCAGTCGGCGTAGCTCTTGTGGTCTGCGGGCGCTGAGCGGGACGAGCTGCGGCCCCTCGGCCGCCGGGTGCACCGATTGCTCGGGCGGCGCCTGAACGATCAGCTGGGCGTTGGCGCCGCCGGCTCCGAAGGAGCTGACAGCGGCGCATCGCACCGTGCGCCCATCCCCGCCCGGCCAGGCTACCGGCTCGGTGACCACTCGCAGGGCGGAGCTCTCCGCCGTGAAGATCGGCAGCGGTGTGGTGATGCCGATGGTCGGAGCGATCCGCCCGGCCTTCAGCTGGAGCAGCACCTTCGCGAACTGGGCCATGCCGGAAGCGGCTTCGAGATGGCCGACGTTGGGTTTGAGGGTGCCGACGTACACCGGGCCGCGCTCGGCGGGCCGCCCGGCGAAGACCTGGTCCAGTGCCTCGGCCTCGACGGAGTCGCCCAGCGGGGAGCCGGTCGCGGCGCCCTCCACGTACTGAACGTCGTCGGGGCGGAGTCCGGCCCGGCGCAGGGCAGTACGGAGGAGGGCGGCCTGAGCATCCGCGTCGGGTGTGGTGTACGTGGAGTCGCCGGCGTTGTGGTTGACCGAAGAGCCCGTGATCACCGCGTGGACGCGGTCGCCCACGCGCAGCGCCTCCCGCAGCGGTTTGAGGACGACCACACCGACGCCTTCGCCGGTGACCATGCCGTCGCCGTCTTCGTCGAAGGCACGCGCACGGCCGTCGCCCGAGAGCATCTTGGCGGCTGCCAGGTCCGCGTGGTGGCTGGGATGGAGGATGAGGTTCACGCCGCCCACCAGCGCTGCGCCGCACTCGCCTCTGCGGATCGCCTCGCAGGCGAGGTGGAGCGCGGTGAGCGAGGACGAGCAGGCACTGTTCACGGCGATGCTCGGGCCGGAGAAACCGAAGCAGTGCGAGATGCGGTTGGCCAGGGCCCAGATGGAGGAGCTGCCGGTCGGACGTTCCCCACGGCCCCAGCGCTCGGCCACCACCCACTGGTACGGGGTGTGCATGGCGCCGATGAAGACACCGACTCCGGCCTCGGCGGCACGAACAGCGTCGTCCTCGAGCCGGGCACGGGTCACCGCAGCGTCCTCCAGCGCGGTCCAGGCGGTCTCCAGGAGCAGCCGCTCCTGTGGGTCCATGAGCGCGGCCTCACGCGGCGAGATGCGAAACAGCAGCGAGTCGAAACAGTCGACGCCGTCGAGAAAACCTCCCCAACGGTGTCCGCCGTGCCCGCTCCCTTCCGGGCCGCTGTGCTGCGCCTCGTTCCAGCGGTCGGCGGGGATCTCGCCGATGGAGCGGCGTCCCTCGAGCAGGTTGCCCCAGAAATCCCGCAGGTCGGAGGCGCCCGGGTACCGTCCGGCGACGCCTATGACCGCGATCGGGACTCCGGCCGGTGTATCCGCCGGGGTGTTTTCCTCCCCCATCGGTACCGCGTCGACCGCTGTGGTTTCACTCCTTCGTGACGAGGGTGCGCCGGATGCCGCGATCGGTCCTGCCGCCTCCTCAGGCAGCGATACGCCCATCCCGAGCAGCAGATCGGCGACCTCGCTGAGTGTCTTGCCGTCGAGGGCCTCGTCGAAGGTGACCCGCCACCCCAGATCACGCTCCAAGGAGTCGGCGACGTCCATGACGACCAGCGAGTCGACGCCGTAGGCCAACAGGGGTGTGGTGGCGTCCATTTCGGACTCCGCCAGCTTGAGGCTCATGGCGAAGCGCGTACGCAGCCGTTCGACCAGCCAGGCGTGGGCACCCTCTCGCTCATCGGTTCGCGTGCTCGCCATCTCGGGGCGGCGGGTTCGGGCCCGGGATTGGGTGCGGTGGCGGCCAGGACACCAGCCCCGCCGAAGCGGACGTTGCCGCGCTCGGCGAGTACCAGGCTCTGGTCGGCATGCGCGTCGTCGTCCCGCGTGGCCGCGAGAGTGCGCACATCTCGCAGTCCGGCCGCGGCAAGCACCGCGCGCCAGTCCTCGGCCCCGAGCAGTGGGGAATGCGGCAGCCGAAGATGGCCGTCCCCGTACAGCCACCAGCCTTCGGTGAGGCCGAAGACGAGCGTGACGGCGTCCAGGACGGCGGTGGACTCGTTGACGGCGAGCAGGGCGCCGGGGCGCATCAGGGCCGCGACGTTGTGCAGGGTGGCCCGCAGGTCGCCCGTGGCGTGCAGGACGTTTGCGGCCACCACGATGTCATACCGCTGCTCCGCGAAGCCCTGGCCCTCGGGGGCCACCTCGATGTCGAGGGTGCGGAAGGTGGCCTCGGGGTGGCCGGGGCCGAACCGCTCGGCGGCCTGGCGTACGAGGGTGGGCGAGATGTCGGTGCACATATAGGCCGGGGGCCGTCCGCCGCATTCCTTGAGCGCGGTCAGCAGTGGCCGGGTGGTGCCGCCGGTACCGGCACCGATCTCCAGGACCGTGATCTCCCGGTCGGGGTCGTCGCGCCGCAGCTCGGTCACCCGGCGGACGACGGCGGCCGTGCACATCTCGTTGAAGTGCTTCGCGCGCGGGTCGCCGTGGTAGAGAGCGGCGAGCCGGTCCTGCGAGCCGCTCGGGAACAGCACCTCAAGTCCCCTGCGACGTCCGGTGAGGACATCCGGCAGGGCCGCGGCGCAGTCCGCGATGAGTTCGACGGTCGGGGCGCAGAAGGGGTGGTCGTCGACCAGCCGCTCGCGCAGCTCGATGGCGCCGGTCCGCTCGTACGGGTCGACGGGGAAGCTGAGACGGCCACCGTCCTCGCGTACGAGACCGGCGCGGTGCACCGCGTCCAGCAAGGCGTCGAAGAGCCTCTTCTGACCGGCGGCGACGCCCAGGTCGGCGGCAAGCTGGTCCGGGGTGCGGGCGGTGGTGGGAGTCCGTGGGAGACCCATCCGACTCAGGGCGGCGAGGGCTTCGCGGCGCGCGAGATCATCGAGCCGGTCCAGATAGCCGGACGGCAGGGAAGCCACGTCCCGCACGTCCGCGGCGCCCGCCGCGGCCGCACGCACCGCCAGGCCGTCTCCGGGCGCGTCCAAGGTGTCCGGCACCGCGTCCGTCACGCCTTCCAGGTCCTGGTCCCCGGTGGCCTTCAGGACGGTCGCCTGGACCAGCGGCGAGCCCATCACACGGCGGAACGCCGCGACGCCCTCCTCGTCGGTGAGCCCGGCCACGCCCAGGCGGGCCACGCGGCGCCGGTATTCCTCCGTGGCGACGGAGCCGCTGTGCCCCCACAAGCCCCAGTTGAAGAGCTTGACGGGCAGGCGGGTACGGGCGGACAGATGGTGCGCGTAGGCGTCCTGGAAGGTGGATGCGGCACTGTAGTTGGCCTGTCCCGCGTTGGCCCTGTGGGAGACGGCGGAGGAGAACAGGGCAAGGAAGTCCAGTGGTTCGCCCGCGAGGGCCTCGGCCAGTACGACGGTGCCGTGGGCCTTGGCGTGCAGGGCACGGCGGAACGTCGGCTCGTCCATGCGGGTCAGCAGGCTGTCGGCGAGGGTGAAGGCCGAGTGGACCGCGCCGTGGATCGGGCCGAAGCGTTGCCGGACGCGGGCGACCAGAGCAGAGACCTCCTCACGGGCCGTGACGTCGGCCTGTTCGTAGACGGCTTCGCCCCCCGCTTCGCGCAGCCGCGGCAGCAGGGTGTCGGGGAGCTGGTCCAGCGGTCGGCGGCCGACCAGGACGAGGCGGGCCGCGTACTGCCGGGCGAGGTGGCGGGCCACCGCCCGGCCCAGGCCACCAGCCCCGCCGACCAGTAGGTAGGTGCCGCCTTGTCTGAATGGCAGCTCCTCCTCGTCGGGTTCGGACACGGCAAGGGTGCGCAGGGTCTTGCCGAGCCGGACGGCGCCGCGCAGGGCGACCTCCTGGACGGGGAAGGCGGGTGGTTCGGCGTGCACGGCCTCCGCGAGGCGAGGCAGTTCGGCTTCGCCGCGGGCCAGGGCCGGTCGGTCCAGGTCGAGACAGCTGACCTTGGCGAAGGGCAGCTCGCGGGCCAGCGACTTGGCGAGTCCGGTGATCGCGGCGGCGTAAGGGTTGCGTGCGGGCGCACTCTCGTCGACCTGCTGACTGTCGCTGGTGACCACGGACAGGCGCAGCCCTTCGGGACGCCGGTCGGCGAGCAGCTTGGCGAGGCGGAAGAGCGCAAGGCAGCCCTGGTCGAGCGACGTGTCGAGGTGAGCCAGGTCGTGGGAGCTGTAGAGCCTGTCGTCGACACCGGCGAGGACGTGGATCAGGCTGTCGGCGGGCAGGTCGCTCACGGCCCGCTCCACATGCTCATCCACGCCTGGCGCGTCGAGGCGCAGCAGCCGGGCGCGGCCGTACCGGGCCGCCAACACCTGGCCGAGGCCGAAGTCCCGGTCGGTGGTGAGAATCAGGGTGTGCCCGGTGTGCCGCGTCGGGGCTGGAGGTGCGTCGAGGACCTCCCATGCCGTGCGCAGGTGCCGTACGTCGGCACCTGTGGTGACCGCGGGGCGGGCGACGCGCAGGTCGTGGAAGACCGCGACGGGTACACCGCGTTCGTCGGTGAGGGTCACGTCAGCGTGGGCCGTGCCGCGCTCGGGGTCATGGTCGCGCAGTCGTACGTGCACGTGGCGGGCGTCGGCGACGCGCCCGTGGAGTTCCACTCGTGTCACGGACGCGGGCAGGAGCGGCGGCTCATCAGGGCTCGCGGGCGGCAGAACGCCATGGAGCGCGTGCAGGGCGCCATCCAGTACGCCCGCCTCCGCCGCCCACGCCGGGGCGCCGGGGGCAGTCGGGCCGACCAGCTCACCGAGGGCCTCGCCGTCGGCGCAGATGCGTACGGAGGCCAGACGCCGGAAGAGCCGACCGTAAGCGAGACCTGCGTGCTCGGCCGTGGCGTAGAAGTCGCTGCCCTCGTGATGATTGGCGCCCCGGGCGCGGAGCGCTTCCAGGTCGAGCGCGGCGGGAGGAGCGGCCGGGTCGGCGCCGAGGTGGACGGTACCGGTCGAGTGGAGTGCGAGGGCGCCTTCGGCGGCCGTATTGATCGTGTAGTCGAGTCCTTCGTCGGACTCGGTGAGAGCGACCCGGACAGTGGTGCCGGTCTCGGCGATCTCAAGAGGGGTGCGCCACCGCACGTCGGTGATCACCCGAACCTGGCCGCGCTCGAGGCGTTCGGCAGCGGCGATGGCCATCCGCAGGTGGACCACTCCGGCGAGCAGAGCGCGTCCGGCCACCATGTGGTCGCGGACGACCTGGTCGTCATGGGTGAACTCGGTCTCGTACACCAGTCCGCTGAGGGTCGGCACGATGCGTTCGAGCGGGCCGTCGGCGGCGTTCGGCGCCATGCCGTCGGCGCCGAGAGGCGGAGTGGTGGCGACCCAGTGGTGGTCGCCCGCGAAGGGGTAAGCGGGCAGTGGGATGCGCCGAGCGCCCGGGAAGCCACCGGTCCAGTCGATGGTGCCACCGTCGGTCCAGATCCGGGCGAGCGCGGACCAGTCACGCGCGGCCAGCAGGTCGCGCGTCCTCTCCGGGGTGACGGAGGCCGGAACAGCGAGCTCTGTGCGCCCCGTGACCAGGCCCTCAGCCGAACCGGTGTCGAGGAACGCGCCCAGCCGGTCGCGGAGTTCGGACACGGTACGGGCGGCGACGGCGAGCCTGCTCTCCAGTTCGTCACGGCCGGTGGCCAACGTGCAGGCCACGTCGGCGAGGGAGATGTCGGGGTGCGCGCCGAGGTGGTGACGCAGCCTGCGGGCGACCTCGCGCAGTCGCTCGCCGCTCTTCGCGGAGAGGAGGATCAGCCACTCGGTGCCGTCCTCAGCCGCCTGGCCGGTCGGGGGGACCTGCGGGGCCTCTTCCAGGATCACGTGGCCGTTGGCTCCGCCGGCGCCGAAGGAACTGACGGCCGCGCGGCGTGGGACGTGCGGCCCGAGCCGCTCCCAAGGGCCGAGTTCTCGCTGCAGTACAAAGGGCGAGCGAGAGAAATCGATCTTTGGATTGACCTCGGCGCTGTGCAGCGAGGGCGCCAACTGGCCGTGCGCGAACTGCAACAGGACCTTGGTGACCCCGGCGACGCCGGCCGCCGACTCGGCATGGCCGATATTGGACTTGGCGGAGCCGATCGCGCAGTAGCCGGTGCGGTCGGTGTCCTCGGCGAACGCCCGGCGCAGCCCTTCGACCTCGATGGGGTCACCGAGCGCCGTGCCGGTGCCGTGGGCCTCGACGTAGCCGATGGTGTCGGCAGACACCCCGGCGCGGCGCAGCGCGGCCGAGATGACGCTCGCATGGGCGCGTGGCGAGGGCACGGTGTAGCCGTTGGTGCGGCCACCGTGGTTGACACTGGTTGCGCGGATGACTCCGTGGACATGGTCGCCGTCCGCAAGGGCTGCCGACAACGGCTTGAGGACGAGGGCGCCCGCGCCTTCGCTGGGCACGAAGCCGTCGCCGCCCGCGCCGAACGCCCTGCAGCGTCCGTCGGTGGACAGCAGTCGCATGTCCGCGAGCACCCCGTACTTGATGGGGTGAGTCTGGATGTGGGCGCCTCCGGTGATCGCCATCGCGCATTCCCCGCGGCGCAGTGACTCGACGGCCAGGTGGAGCGCCGTCAGCGAAGACGAGCAGGCGGTGTCGACGACAAGGCTGGGGCCATGGGCGTCCAGCAGGTAGGACAGCCGATTGGCGACGGAGAAGTCCATGGACAGAGCGGTGATGGGGTTGTTCTTGCCCCATTCCTCGGCGCCGATGAGCTTGTACGAGGTGGCGGTGACGCCTACGAACACGCCCAGGGCGTGTTCGTCGCCACGTCGGGTGCGACTGTGCAGCAGGCGCCGGGAGTAGCCCGCGTTCTCCAAGGCTGACCAGGCCACTTCGAGGAATACCCGTTCGGTGGGGTCGGCGCGCTCGGCATCACGTGGCGAGATATTGAAGAACAAGGTGTCGAAGCGGCCGGCGTCTTCGATGAAGCCGCCCCATTTGCCGTACGTCTTGCCGCCGGTGCGCTCGCCGGGAGCGTAATAGCGGGTGTGGTCCCAGCGGTCGGCCGGTACTTCGGCGATCGCGTCCTTGCCATCGCGCAGCGTCTCCCAATATGTGTCGAGGTCACGACCGCCGGGGTAGCGGCCAGCGACGCCGATGATGGCGATGGGTTCGTCGGAGCCCAGGCCGGGACCGCCGTCCGCCTTCTGGGCCGGGGCCGGGGCCCGGTACTTCTCCACATCCCGCTGTGGCCGGACCGCTCGGACAGGAGCCGCTCCTTGGAGGGCCTGAGGTGCCAGGAGGTCACGCACGGCCGCTGTGTGCTCCGTCGCGAGGTAGCGGCTCAGCTCACCCACCGTTCGGTACTCGAAGAGGAGTGTGGCGGGCAGTGGTCCGAGCCGGTCCTCGAGGAGAGTGCTGATCTTTTTGATGAGTACGGAGTCGACACCGACGGTGGACAGTTCCTGGTCGGGGCGGAGCCTTCCGGCGGGCAACCGAATGACCTCGCTGACCAGGCTGAGCAAATAGGACTCAGCGGAGCTTGCGATGCCATCACCCGGTCCGCGCGAGTCCGGGACAGCGGCCGGCTCCGGCGCGGACGGGCGGTCGGACAGGTGTCGTTCGATGGACATGCGGATGCGTGGAGCGTCACCGTGCATCACGAACACTTCGGGCCGTTCCGATACGAGCGCCGTACCGAGGGTGTCCAGCAGGGTGACGGGAGCCATGGCGGCCATGCCGTGCAGGTCATGGGCGGCCCGTTTGTCCCGCTCATCGAGGTCCATTCCGCCGCCGGCGATCAGAGGCAGCGCCAGAGAGACGGTGGTACCTCGCCGGATGCCCCGGGCCACGGCCTCGGTGCGGGAGGCCGCGAAGGCGCCCAGGGCACGGTTGGCGGCCGCGTAGTCACTCTGCCCCGGTCCGCCGATGTAGGCGGCCACGGACGAGAAGAGCACGAACATCTCCAACGGCTCGGCCGCCGTTACCTCGTCGAGGACGGCCGCCCCGGTGACCTTCGGCGCCAGGACACGGTGTATCGCTCGTGGGTCCTTGTTCACGAGGTAGGCGTCCTCATTGACGCCCGCCGCGTGCAGTACCCCGGTCAGCGAACCGAAGCTCTCGTGGGCCCGGGCCAGAGCCCGCTCCGCACCACCACGGTCTGTCACATCGGCCTGGACGTAAACTGCCTCGCCACCCATCTCACGTACCCGCTCAAGGAGTCGGCGGATCGAGGGTGTGGTCGCGGAGCGGCCCAGGAGCACCAGGCGTGCGGCGTACCGGCGGGCCAGTAGCTCGGCCACGTGTGCGCCGATGCCGCCCGCACCGCCGGTGATGAGGTACACCCCGCGCTCGCGCCAAGGCCCCCGGGCATCGCCGTCGGTGTCCGGAAGGGGTGTGAGCGTGCGGATGGCGCGCCCATGGCCGTCGTAGCGGACCTGGGCGGATCCGGGGGTGGGCAGGGCGAGTTCGGCGACGGCGCGGTCGAGGGGCGTGCAGGGCGCGGTCTCCTCGAGCGCCTCCGAGACGTGCACGGAGACGGCCCGAATACGACGGTCCTCACGTGCCGCGATCTGGCACAGGGCCCCCAGGGCGTCGGCCGTCTCGGAATGCGCGGGGCCGGCTGTCAGCATGACGAAGGCGATCGCCCGGGAGGAGCGGTCCTCGATGACCGCTCTCATCAGTGCGAACGCCGCGTCGAGCACGACCGGCCCGGACGCCTCGCGGCCGTCCAGGACCACCCGGGCGTCGGCGGGCAGCATGCCGCTCGCGGAGTGCCAGGCGCGCGGCCATGTTCCAGGAGCATCGGCTCGGACCACGAACCGCCCTTGGTCATCGAGCCCTTCGAAGGTCCCAGGGCGCAGCACCAGCACCAGCACGTTGGTGTCCCCGGTGGCTTCCGGGACGGCCGAGGATGCCTTCCACCCGGCGTCGTACCAGACGGTGCTGTGCTTCGCATCGGAGGTTCCGGCCGTGTCCCCCGCCGGGCCCGAATACAGTTGACGCAGCAGCGCCGCAGCCTGCCGCGTGTCCAGATCGCCTCGCCGCACACGCGCCAGGATCTCTCGCTTCTCCGCTTGTGGGCTGGTCCTCATTGATTGCCCCCGTCTCCCAGAACGAGCATGTCGTCGACCTCTTCGAGAGACCTGACGCCATCGCGCAGATCGTTGAGCAGTTGGACCCACGCCGCGTCGGTCTCGGGCGTGGCGGCGGAGCCTCCAGACGTTTGTGGCACGTCGGCCGTGCCGTGGGATCCCTCGGTCGCCCCTTGTGACGCATCGGCCCAGTAGCGAGTAGGTGCGAACGGATAGCCCGGCAGCGGTACCCGGCGCGGGGTGTACACAGCTCCTCGCACGCGTGGGTCGGGCAGGTCGCCTCCCGCGATCCAATGTCGGGCCAGCTCATCGGCGGTGGCATTCGGTGACAGGCCCGCCGCGGGCCGGCCCGCCGCCTCGCCCGCGAGCACTCCGGGCCCGTCGAAGGAGCCCCCCCGACAGGAGTCCAGCAGGTCCAGCAGGTCGTCGGTGTCCTGAACGAGGAGCGCGAGTCGCCATGGCATCGGCTCCCGTCCCACCCGCAAGGTGAAGGCCACGTCGTCGAGCGGCAGGTCGGGCTCGCCGTCGGCCCGTCGCGCCGCCAGGTGGTCGGCGAGGCGGCCTGCCCCGGCTCGCAGTGCCTGCTCGGAGCGGGCCGAGAGCACGATCAGCCAGGGTCCCTGGCCGCCCGGCACGGCGGCCCGCTCGGGGGCGATGTATTCCTCGAGCAGCACATGGGCGTTGGTGCCCCGAAGCCGAGCGAGGTGACGCCGGCCCGGCGAGGCAGGTCGGCACCGTCCTCGTCGGTGAGCCGTGGCCAGGGCCGGTGCTCGGCGACCACGGTGAACGGGCTGTGGTCGAGTTCGAGGAGGGGGTTAGCGGTGTCGAAGTGGATGCTCGCGGGCAATGCGCCGTGGCGCATGGCGAGCAGCGTCTTGACCGTTCCGGCCAGGCCGGCAGCGGCTTCCAGATGCCCGACGTTGGACTTCACGCTGCCGAGTGCGCACCAGGGCTCGACCGGTTGATTCTCCGCTCCGCCCATGAGGTCGGCGAACGCCTTGCGCAGACCTCGTACCTCGATCGGGTCCCCGACATTGGTCGCGGTGCCGTGTGCCTCGATGTAGGTGACGGTGCGGGGGTCGACCCCGGCGCGCCGATAGACCGAGGCGATCAGTTCGGCTTGGGCGGCCGGGTTGGGCACGGTCATCGACGGCACGCGACCGCTGTGTCCCACTCCACTGCCGCGCACCAGGCCGTGGACGGTGTCACCGTCTGCCAGGGCCCGGGACAGCGGCTTGAGGTAGAGCGCCCCCACGCCCTCACCGCGCACCATGCCGTTGGCCCCTTCGTCGAAGGGGCGGCAGACCCCGTCGGGCGAGAGGACGCCGAGCTGGCCGAGAGCGACGAACAACCGCGGACCCAGGTTGAGATGGACACCGCCGACAAGCGCGGCGCCGCACTCGCCGTCACGGATCGCGAGAACGGCCCGGTGCAGGGCGGTGAGCGAACTGGAGCAAGCGGTGTCCACCGTCTCGCTCGGGCCGTGCAGCCCGAGTTGGTACGAGATGCGGTTGGACAGGATGCAGTGGCCGACGCCGAGGCTGGAGTGGGACTCGCGGTCCCGGCCGATCCTTATCAGGTGTCCGTCGTAGTCATGCGAGGTGGCGCCGACAAACACGCCTGTCTCGGTTCCCTCCAGCTCGCCGGGCCGGTGTCCGGAATCCTCGATGGCATGCCAGGCGCAGGCGAGTAGGAGCCGCTGCTGGGGATCCATGAGCCCCGCCTCCAGCGGCGAGATGGAGAAGAACTCGGCATCGAATTCGTCGACTCCCTCGATGAACGCGCCCCAGCGGGCGTTCGTCTTGCCCGGCTCTCGCTGCGGGTCGCCGTACACCGGCCGCCAGTCGAAGCGCTCCGGGGAATCTCGGTGACCAGGTCCGCGCCTTCGCGCAGCCGCCGCCACAGCGCGTGGTAGTCCGGGGAGCCCGGGAAGATGCCCGCCATGCCTACGATGGCGACGGGGTCGTCGGGATATGGAAGAGCCGACGTAGGAGATGCCGATGCGGCGATGGAGGCGGTCGGTGCCACGGCGCGGGGCCGCGGTGCGGGTGGAACAGCCGGTTCCCGCGTGGCCGGTTCGTACACAGACGACCCTGCAGCACTCGATGCTGGTCGCGTGGCCGCGGGAGCTGCGGGCACGGCGGCGGACTCAGGCGCGCCGGGCGACCGTTGAGGTGCCGAGGGGAGCACTGCCGGAGCGGCGGTGGCCGTGGCGGTCGCGGTTTCGCAGGCCTCGGGCGCATTCTGCAAGAGGTACGCCGCCAGCGCTGCCAAGGTCCTGCACTCGTACAGGAGCACCTTGGGCAGTGCACCGAAGGTGGCCTCCAGTGTGCGGACCAGTTGAATGGAGCCGAGCGAGTCCAGACCGTAGCGTGCGAAGGGTTCGTCGTCGTCGATCGTCTCGGCGGGAATGCGCAGGAACCCCGCGACCTCCTGACGCAGATGGCTCACGAGGCGGGTGGTGGTGTCCTTCAGAGCGGGCGCCTGGGCCGCTACCGGTCCGGGCTCGGCGGCCACGTGCCCGTCCGGCCGCGCCGCGGCCCCACCGGTAACGGGGACATGACCCGTGGAGGAGCTGGGCACGGAGGCCGCCCTGCTCACCAGGACGCACTGATCGGCGTCGGCTTCGTCGACCTCGACAGAGCCGAACACCCAGACCGGGTCGAATCCGGCCGCCGCCAAGGTCGTGCGCCAGTGGGCCGCGTCCAGAAGCGGGGAACCCGGCAGCCGCCAGTCCTGGGACGCCTGCCAGCCCGGGGCCATGCCGAACATGAGCGTCAAGTAGTCCAGCGACCGGGTCAGTTCGTTCAGCGCGAGGATGCCGCCCTCGGCGAGGAGCCGGCGAATCCGTGCGGTCGAGTCGGCGAGCACACGGGTGGCGTGGACCACATTGGTGGCGACGACGGCATCGAAGGACCCGAGCTCGAAGCCCTGTTCCGCCGGGTCTCTCTCCAGGTCGAACGGCTCGTAGCGCACCGGGGTCCGCCAGTCGGCAAGGCGTTCACGGGCGGCGGGGAAGAAGGCGGGCGAGATGTCGGTGAACCAGTATGTGACAGCGTCATCGGGCAGGCCGAGCGCGTCGACGAGGCGCAGGACGCGTTCCGTCGTCGCGCCCGACCCAGCCCCGATTTCCAGGACGCGCAGCGGCTCATCGGGCCGGCGCGCACGCTGCTCGCGCAGGTGTCCGGCGACAGCATGGGCGATCAGGTCATTGAAGTGATCAGCGATCCCGGTGTTGCCGTAGATGCGAGGGATGCCCTCGTCGCCGCCGGGAAAGAACAACTCCACGGCGCTCACCCGGCCGACCAGCACGTCGGGCAGCTGCGGCGTCCAGGTGGTGAGCAGGTCGATGTGCGGGGCGATTTCCTGGTTGGCCCGGGCCAGCTCGCTCAGTTGGCCAAGGAGCCGGGCCTCTTCGGCCTCCTCGCCGTCGACGGGTGGCTCGCAGTCGCGCAGCGCACTCTCCAGGAATTCGGTGAATCGCTCGTGTCCGGGCGTGATCTCCATGCGGTCGGTAAGGCGCTCGTGAGCCCCCAGCGCACCGCCCCCGGTGTGACGACGCAGGACGGAGGCAGCGAGCCGACGCCCCAAGGAGCCGAAGTCGATCAGGGCCGTCAGAATCCGCGCGCCCGGATAATCACTGGCGGCGACGTACGCGGCGAGTTCAGCGGCGAGTGCGGCGGTGTCGCCCTCTCCGGTCTCTTCTGTCGCGGTGCCGTCCGCAGCGCCCGTGCCGACGGAGGGTGCGGACACACGCGGCCGCACGGCAACCACGGGCGTGGGGTCCTCACGCAGCCAGAAGCGTTCACGCTCGAACGGATAGGTGGGCAGGGGGCCCGGGGCTCGGTCCGGCCGTCCGGGCCCGTCGGCCAGTCGGTCGACTCCCCCTGAGTCCAGCGACGGGCGAGCTCGGCTGCCCGGCTTCCCTGCGTGCCACCACCACCCGAGTCCAGCATGTCGTGGACACGGCCGGCGCACTCCGATTCGTCCGTCGTGAGGAAGGCCTCCAGACCGCGGGCCAGGCCGCTGCGGCTGTCGGCGATCACCGCGAAGCGTGCGGCGGCCTCCTCGCGGCCGGTCTGCAGGGTGGCCGCGATGCCGGCGGCGGGCAGGCCGCAGCCCGCGTTGAGGAAGTCCAGATGCCGCCGGGCCAGGGCGCGCAGCCGCTGGGGATTCCGCGCGGAGAAGGGAAAGACCAAGGGCCCCGAGACTCCGCGCGCGGGCTGCCGCACCGGCGGTTCCTCCAGGACGACGTGCGCGTACGCACCGCCGAAGCCGAAGGAGCTGACGCCGGCTCTGCGCGGCACACCGCCGGGAGGGTTCCAAGGCACCGGCTGGGTGTTGACGTACAGGGGTCCCTCGTCCAGGCGGCAGTAGGGGTTGGGCTCCCGGAAGGACGGCATGGCCGGTATCAGGCCGTGCCGCATGGACAGGACGGTCTTGACGACGCCGACCAGCCCCGCGGCGCCCTCGGTGTGCCCGAGGTGGGCCTTGGCGCTGCCGAGCGCGACGTGCGGCTCCTGGCCGCTGTGGCCGCTCAGGGCCGCTTTGAGGGCATCGACCTCGACAGGGTCACCGAGTTTGGTTCCGGTGCCGTGCGCCTCCAGGTAGGTGAGGGTGGCGGGGTGGATTCCGGCTTCCCGCCATGCGCGGCGCAGCAGTTCTTCCTGGCGCCCCTGGTTGGGCGCGGTGACCGAGCTGGCGTGGCCGCCATGGTTGACGACGACCGCCTTGATGACGGCGTGTACGGGGTCGCCGTCGGCCAATGCCGTGCTGAGAGGCTTGAGCAATACGCTCACGACGGCCTCACCGGGTACGTAGCCATCGGCCCGGGAGTCGAAGCTGAAGCAGCGCCCGCCGGGGGACAGCGCTCCTATGGCCGATAGTTTCAGGTAGTGGCGAGGGCTGGCGATGAGATTCGTACCGGCCGCGAAGGCCATCGCGCACTCGCCGCGGCGCAGCGACTCGACGGCCAGGTGAAGCGCGGTCAACGATGAGGAGCACGCGGTGTCGACGGTCAGGCTCGGCCCGCTCAGGTCGAAGAAGAACGACGGGCGGTTGGCGGTCATCGACATGGCGGCGCCGATCGGATCGTGGACGCCGACCGTACGGCCACGCGCGATCATCTCGTTGTCGTAGTCCTGGAAGCACTGCCCCACGAAGACACCCGTGTCGGAGCCGCGCAGCAAGGGCGCGACGCCCGCGTCCTCGGCGGTCGCGTAGAGCACCTCGAGCAGCAGCCGCGACTGCGGGTCCATGCTCTCGGCCTCGCTGGGCAGTACCCGGAAGAATTCCGCGTCAAAGGTGTCGATCGCGTCGAGGAAGGCTCCATGGGCACAATCGGTCGTACCCGGCACCGCGCCTGTGGGGTCGTAGTGCCGACTGTGATCCCAGCGGCTCGCGGGCACTTCCGTGACCAGGTCGTCCCCCGCGGCCAGCCGCGCCCACAAGGCCTCCGGGGTATCCGCACCGGGGAACCGGCCACCGATCCCGATGATGGCGATGTCCGATATGCCCTCCACGCCTCTGCCCTCTTCCTCGGCGTCGCCACCCGGGCGCCCTTCGGTGCGGCTTCCGGTGCGGCGTCCGCCGATGGCGGCGGGCTCGCTGCGGCCTGACGCCCGTGGCGCCGAACCGCCGTGCGTCCATGGCCGTTTGAGCTGCGGTGCCGTCTCGGGTCCTTGGGATTGCCGGGTGCCCTCTGCTCGGTTGGGCTGTCGGGCCGCCAGCCATCGGGTGAGTTGTTCGCCGTATTCGCGGACGAGGTAGCCGGACAGATCGGGCACGTTCGGGTGACGGAACAGCGCAGTGGGCGGGACGGCTACGGCGAATTCCTCGTCGAGAGCGGCGTTGAGCTCGATGAGAGTGGTCGAGCTGAGCCCCAACTCCATGAAGTTGTACGCGCTCAGTTCGGTCAGGTCCTGCGCGGCAGGGCCCGAGACCAGTGCGCCGACAGACGTGGCGACCCGCTGCGTCACCGCAGACAACAGCGCTTCCCCCGCAGCCGCCGTCACGGCCCGCTCGGACTCGGCGGACCACCCGGCCGTCATGGCTTCGGGAAGCCGGTCCTCGGGCCGCACCGAGTCGTGCGGCTCCAGCCAAGAGCGCTGGTGGTCGAAGGTCGTGACGGGCAGCGGCGCGCGGGTCGGCCGGTGGCCCGCGGGCGACTCCTCCACGATCACATGACAGTTTGTGCCGCCGAAGCCGAAAGACGAGACGCCGGCGCGGCGTGGGCCGGATCCGTTGCGTGTCCAGGCACGACCGTCGAGGACGGGACGGAACGGGGTCTTCTCGAACTGGATCCGCGGGTGCGGCTCGGCGCAGTGCAAGGTCGCCGGCAGATGGCCGTGGTACAGCCCGAGGACGACCTTGATGAGGGAGGCGGCACCGCCGGCATGCAGCAGCGCGCCGATATTGGTTTTAACCGAACCGACCCCGACCGGACGCTCCGTACCCGCCCCTTGGTACGCCTCGGCGGCCGCGCCGATCTCTATCGGGTCACCGAATCCGCTGGCCGAACCGTGCGCCTCCAGGTAGTCGACGGTCGCCGGGTCGATGCCCCCCGACCGCAGTGCCGTACGGATGACGTCGACCTGGGCGTCGTGGCTGGGAGCGGTGAGCCCGATGGTGCGGCCGTCGTTGTTGACGGCGGAGCCCACGATCGTCGCGAGGATGGTGTCACCGTCACGCAGCGCCCGTGCCTCTTCCTTGAGGAGCAGCAGCCCTACGCCTTCACCGGGCACGAAGCCGGCGGCATCGCGGGCGAAGACCCGGGACCGCCCGTCCTTGGACAGTGCGCCGGCACGGTCGAGGCCCACGTACACGAAGGGGTCGAGCAGCAGTTCGGCGCCGCCGACGACGGCTGCCTCACATTCGCCGGCGAGCAGGCTCTGGCAGGCCCGGTGCAGGGCGACGAGCGAGGAAGAGCACGCGGTGTCGACGGTCAGACTCGGGCCACGGTAGTCGAACGCGTGGGAGATGACCGAGCTCGCCATGTTCGGCAAGGAGGCCGCCAGCAGATGCGGGGGCGTGGGCAGCCCGGCGAGAAAGCCGCGCCGTGTGTAGTCGGTGGATGCCACGCCCAGGAAGACGCCGGTCCTGCTGCCCGCCACTTCCTCGGGGCGGTAGCCGCCGCGGTCGAGGAGCTCCTGGGCGGTCTCGAGGCAGATCCGCTGGTGCGGGTCCATCCAGCGGGCCTCTTCGTCGCCGATGCCGAAGAAGGCGGCGTCGAACTGGTCGATGCCCTCGATGAACCCGCCCCATCGCGCACCGGCGGCGACGTCCGGGGACGCGTGCCGCAGCCACTGGGCGGACCACCGTCCCTTTGGCACGGGGCCAACCGAGTCACGGCCGTGGACGAGGTTGTCCCAGAACCGCTCGAGGCTGGGCGCTCCGGGAAATCGGCAAGCCGCCGCGACGACGGCGATCCGACCACCGGTGCCACGCGCAGGCGATGGGGAGGCGACGGGAGCGGCGAAGAGCGGGGCGACCACGCGCTCCTGCGGGGAAGCCGGTGCGATGGCCTGGGTGCTGACCACCGGCACGTCGCTCAGCACCTCGTCAGCGAGATGCCGCGCCAGCGCCCGGATGGAACCGTGCCGCAACAGAACCGACGGCTGTATCGGTACGCCATACCTCCCCTCCAGGATCGCGAGGGCACGCGTGGCGGCGATGGAGTCCAGTCCGTAGTCGGCAAGCTCGTCCTCGACGTCCAGCTCTTCTTGCGGGATCTTGAGAACGTCGGCGAGGAGCTCGGCAAGCTCTCGCGCAAGAGCTTCGGCGCCCGGACCGCCGACGGCGGGTGCGGTCCCGTTGGACACCGACGCGCCAGTCGTGGATTTCGGCGCGGTGCCCGACGGCTGCTCGCCGACGCTTTCGACCACGGATGTCATCCGGGCTTCCAGACGGACCGGGTCACCCTGCAACACGATCACCTGCGGCCCGTCCACGGCCAACGCCGTCTCGAAAGCGGCGAGCCCGTCCTCGGTGCTCATCGGCTCGAGACCCGCTCTGGCGAGGACGTCCTGCTCGACGTCGGGGTGGATGCGCATGCCGCCGTCGCGCCACATCGGCCAGTTGACGGAGAGGGTGCGGCCGTGCGCCTCGCCGCGGACACGCAGCTGTTCGCGCCACTCCGCGTACGCGTCCAGGTAACGGTTGGCGGCGGTGTAGTCGGCCGCACCCACACTGCCGAGCACGGCCGAGGCGGAGGAGTAGAGCACGAAGTAGTCCAGCTGCTCACCACGGGTGGCCAGATCGAGGTTGCGTGTACCCAGCAGCTTCGGGGCCAGCACTCGGCGCAGCGAGTCGAGGGGCTTCGTGATGAGCAGCGCGTCCTCGACGACGCCGGCGGCGTGGAGCACACCGGTCACGGGTCCGAAGCGAGACCGTGCCTCGGCCACGACCCGCTCCATCTCGGCGTGGCTCTCTGTGTCGGCCTGTAGGTAGACGGCATCGCTGCCGGCGCGCCGGATCTCCTCGACGGCGGCTTCCTGGGCGGGTCCTGGCTCGGAGCGTCCGAACAGGACAAGCGAGACCCGGGCTCGGGCGGCCATGTGCCGGGCGGTGTGCAGGCCGAGACCACCGGTGCCGCCGCTGAGCAGGTAGACGCCGCCGTCGCGGGCAAGACGCGTACCGGCGGACGTCGGCTGCGGGCTGCGGGCGAAAGACAGGACGGCACGCTCGTCGCCGGAATGCCGTACCTCGATGTCGCCCAGGTCACCGGTTTCGGAGAGCAGAAGCGCGCACAGCTGCGCGGCGGTGCGCGGACCTCGCAGGTCGACCGCCTTGACGGCGAGTTTGGGCTGCTCGAGCCGGACGCTGCGGGCGAAGCCACCGACGGCGGCCCCGGTCGGCAGGTCACGGCCGCCGTCGAAGGCGTGGATCACGGGCAGGGTACGGTCCAGACCGACCGTCCACGCCTGGCAGAACAGGAACACGGGCACCAGTGCGGCGTCGAGGCCGCCGAGCGGCCCGCCCACCTCGGTCGGCGCGTCGAGCTGCCACAGGTGCAGCACGGCCGAGGGTGTCACTCGGTCCGTGCGCAGGGCGGCGAACAACGTCCTGTGATCGTCCGCACTGTCCGGGGCGAGTTCGTAGTCATCCGGTGAGAGCCGTGTGTACTCAGCTCCGGGGCGCACCCACACCACGCGGCCGGTCCGGCAGCGCAGTTCCGCGACACGCTCGGCGGACGTGTCGAAGACGAGCAGTGTTCCGGTGGAGGGTTCTCCCTCTCCGGTACGTGGCGTCCACATCGGGCGGTACAGCAGGGTGCGTTCGGCCAAATGCGGGAGGGGCGCGGGGGGCGAGACGGGGACGGAGGGCACCGCCCCGTTCACCGGGGCGGATGTTGTCCCTCGGGAAGGTGGTGCCACCGAGGCGGGAGTCGCGGCCCCGGCCGGAGCCGCGAGCGCCGGAGGAACCGCCTTTGCCGCGGTGCCTCCCAAGCCGGGCACCCAGCAGTGCCGACGTCCGAAGGCGTATGTGGGCAGGGAGATCCGGCGCGCGCTCGTGGGCAGTGTGTCCCGCCAGGGCACATCGTGGCCACGTACCCATCGTTCCGCCAACGATTCGGTGGTCAGCGGGGCGTTTGTGTCCGCGTTCCCCGTGGACGGGAGGTGTTTCGCCCGCCCGGTCCAGCGGGGGGTGGCTCCTGCGCGTCCATCCAGGAAGTCCTGGAGCGCGCGGATGAGTTCTCCGGAGTCCCTCACCGCGACGGCCAGACGCGACTCCATGGCCCGGCGTCCGGTGCTCAGGGTGAGGGTGATGTCCTCGATGCGGAGGGCGGGGTACGCGCGCAGGTGGCTCAGGAGTCGCCGAGCCTGGTCGTGCAGTCGACTGTCGTCGCGCCCGGACAGGGGCACGACGTACCGGTCGATGATGCGCGGGCCCGGTATGACGTCGCCATGGGGCGCGGTGGGCTCCGGTACGTACTCCTCCACCAATATGTGGGCGTTGGCGCCGCCGAAGCCGAAGCTGCTGACAGCGGCGCGGCGAGGGACCAAGGTGCCGGTTCGCGGGTCGGATACCCGCTCCCAGACACGGGTATCCCGGGCGACATGGAACGGCGTACTGGAGAACGGGATTTCCGGGTTGAGCTCTTCGGTGTGGAGCGAGGGCACGATGCGCTGATGGCGCATGGACAGCAGCACCTTGGTGAGCGCCGCGATGCCCGCTGCACCCTCCAGGTGGCCGACGTTGGACTTGAGGGAGCCGATGGCGCAGAAGCCGTCTTCCTGGGTGAAGCGGCGGAACGCCTTGGTGAGAGCGGCGATCTCAATCTGGTCGCCGAGGGTGGTGGCGCCGCCGTGCGCCTCGATGTAGGTGATCGTCTCGGCGGGGACCTGGGACTTCTCCAGCACCTCAAGAATGACGCGGTGCTGGGCGTCGGGGCTGGGGACAGCAAAGCCGCTGGTGCGGCCTCCGTGCTGGGCGGCTGAGCCGCGGATCACCCCGTAAATCTGGTCACCGGCGGCGATCGCGTCGGACAGGGGGCGCACCAGTACGGCGCCGACGCCCTCGCCTGGCACGTAGCCATCGGCTCCGCTGCCGAACACCCGGCATCGGCCATCGGTGGAGAGCAAGTTGCTGTCCGAGAGGCGCAGGTACTTGTACGGGTGCAGGGACAGGTTCACACCGCCGGCGACGGCCGCCCTGCACTCACCGCTGCGGATGCTCTCGCAGGCCATGTGGAGGGTGAACAGCGAGGAGGAACAGGCGGTGTCCACGGCCACGCTCGGCCCTTGGAAGTCGAAGGTGTACGAGACCCGGTTGGGGATCAGGGAGGAGGTGGACACGACGACTTGCGGGGCGCCGCGCTGCACCGACTCCAGGCCGTAGAGCTGGTAGTCGTTCCACATCACGCCCGCGAACACGCCCACCTTGGCTCCGGTGGTCGCGCCGAGCGTCTCGGGGTATACCCGGCGTCCTCAATGGTCTCCCAGGCGGTCTCCAGGAACAGCCTCTCGTGCGGGTCCATCAGTTCGGCCTGGCGCGGGGAGATGTTGAAGAACAGCGGGTCGAACTGGTCGACGCCGTCGAGGAAGGCACCCCATTTGCTGTACGAGCGTCCGATGGCTCCCCGACTCGGCGCGAAGTAGTCGCGGTAGTCCCAGCGTTCCTCGGGGATCTCGGTGACGCAGTCCCTGCCATTTCGCAGGACATCCCAGAACTGGTTCACATCGGAGGCCTGCGGGTAGCGACCCGCGAGCCCGACGATGGCGATGTCGCCGACACCTGTGGAGTCCTGCCCGCGCGAGGGTGCGGCCGCCACCGGTGCGGGGGTGGCGGGTTCAGCCCCCGGAGGGGTGGACGGCTCGGACTTCCCCCGGCGAAAGGCTCCGCCGCGGTGGGAACGGGGGTCGGCGTGGCCGCTATGGGCGGCTGGGACAGAGACGCCGCGGAGGGAGCGGCGTCGGAAGGGGACGGCTCCACGCCCTGCTCCCTCAGGTATGCCGCCAGGCTCCGCACCGTCGGGTACTCGAAGAGCAGCGTCGGATACAGCTCCTGTCCCAGCCGCTTCTCGAGCCTGCCCGCGATCGCGAGAAGGTTGACCGAGGTCAGGCCCAGGTCATAGAAGCCGCGGTCCTGCTCCACTCCCTCGCCGCCCAGGACATCTGTCACCAACTCGGTGATCACCCGGTCCAGTGAAACGGACGAGCCCGTGGAAGCGGCTGCGTCGTGCTCGACAGGGGCAGCGGCGGGTGCCTCGCGCTTCTCCGCGGTCGCCTCGGACCGCGGAGCGGCCTTCACCGGTACGGCCTCGGCGAACTTGGTGATGTGCTCGGCCGACCGAACCCGCTTGCAGGTGAAACCGGTGATCGAGGCGAGGACGCGACCGTCGACGCCGCAGATGGCGATGTCGCCCGTGACCGTGTCACCGTCCACCATGCGCTGGGACAGCGGCGGAACGTGCACCCAGCTCTCTCGGCTCAGCGTCCCGGCGGCGCGGAAGGACCGGATGAAGATGGGGATGAACGGCCGGGTCAGCGCCGCGCGCTGATCGCGGCCGAAGTGCAGGAACGGCACCAGGGTGGAGAAGTCGAGCACGACCGGGTGGATGTGGAAGTGGTCGAGGTAGTCGGCCGCCGCGTCGCCGAGCGAGACCTGCGCGAGCGCGGCTTGCGGCCGACTCCGTATCCGACCGCTGACCTTCATGAAATCCCGGTGGTGAATGGCGAGTTGGCGAGCGAAGGCGTAGAGCTCTTCCGCTGGGCCCTCCTCGGTCTCACCGGGCCCGGTGAGATCAGCGAGGTCGATCATCGTGTTCTCCCGGCGCAGCCCGAGTCTGATCTCGGCCTGGAAGTTGCGCTCCCAGACGTCGTCGACCGGCTTGCCGCCGATCAGCGAGCGACTCTCCACGTGCACCGGCACCGTGTCGGGACCGGAGCGCTCCCCGACGACGATCCGTAGCTCCTTGTCCATCTCCGCGGTGGCGACGACAGGAGCGATGAACAGGCAGCGGCGCAGCTCGGTGGTGGCCGGGTCGACACCCGCGTGCTTGAGCAGACGCAGCGTCAGGTCCAGGTGGAAGACACCTGGCAGCACCGGCACCTCGTGGACCAGGTGCCCTCGTACGATCTCGTCTTCCGCCGTCACGACCGAGCGGAGCCGACGACCTTCGACGCGCTCGATGTCGGCCTCGGCGGAGGAGGGACGGTGGGCAAGGGTCATGACAGCTCCTCCAGCTGCAGATACGGCCGGTGCGCAGGGGTAGGTCCGCCGGAGACAAGAGCTGCGGGGTCAGGGCGGCGGCGGGTATGTCTTCCGCCACGAGCTCCAGGTAGCGGCGGCCCGGGGTCGGTGACACGGCAGTGGGGACTCGGACGGGATCGACCCAGTGCCGTACGCGCTGGAACGGGGCGGGCGGCAGCGGGGCACGGTTCGCGGGGCGTCGCTCGTCGGCGAGGGGCTCGCGCAGGATCGCGTGGCAATTGGTGCCGCCGAATCCGAACGAACTGAGGCCCGCGCGGCGCAGCCCTGCCCGCGGCGCCCAGTCGCGCAGCTCTGTGTTGGGGTAGAAGGGCGACGTGTCGAAGGAGAAGCGGGGATTGGGTGTGTGGCAGTGCAGGGTCGGCGGCAGCTGCCGGTGGCGCAGCGCGAGGACGACCTTGTGCAGGCCGGCCATGCCCGAAGCCATCAGCAGGTGGCCGATATTGGACTTCACGCTGCCGATCGCGCAGAACCCCGACGCGTCGGTGGCGCTGCGGAACGCCCGGGTCAAGGCCCGCAGCTCCATTGGGTCGCCAATCATGGTGCCGGTGCCATGCGCCTCGATGCAGGTGACGGTGTCGGGGTCGGCGCCCGCGCTGTGGAGGGCGTCGAGGACGACGCGCTCCTGGGCTGCGGGGTTGGGCGTGGTGAGGCCCATAGTGCGTCCGTCGTTGTTCATGGCCACGCTCTCCAGGACGGCATGGATGCGGTCGCCGTCGGCGACAGCGGCATCGAGCCGCTTGAGCAGTACCGCCCCCGCGCCTTCGCCGGGCACGAGCCCGTCGGCCGCTTGGTCGAAGACCCGGCAGCGGCCCAGGGGCGAGAGCGCCTCGGCGGCGCTGAGCTTGAGGTACGGAGTCTCGTCGAGCAGCAGGTCCGCCCCGGCCACCAGTGCCATGTCGCACTCTCCGAGAGCCAGTGCCTGGCGGGCGAGGTAGAGCGCGGTCAGAGACGACGAGCAGGCCGTGTCCACCACCATGTTGGGACCACTGAAGTTGTAGATGTGTGCGATGTGAGCACCGATGAAGTTGGGGTTGAGACCGGTGACGGTGGAGCGGTGCGGCACGGGGATCCGTGTGGCATAGGTGGTGGTGCCGGCTCCCGCGTAGACACCGACTCGTCGGCCGGACAGCTCGGAGCGCTCGTACCCGGCGTCCCTGAAGGTCTGCTCGGCACACTCCAGAATCAGCCTGATCACGGGATCGATGTGCGCTGCGTCGTCGTCCGGGATACCGAAGAAGCCGGGGTCGAACTCCTCGATGCCGTCGATGAATCCTCCCCACTTGCTGATCGAACGGCCGGGAGTGGCTGTGGGGGCGTACAGCCGGGAGGTCTCCCAGCGGGCAGCCGGGACTTCCATCACCGCGTCGTGCCCGGTGCGCAGCAGCTCCCAATACGCATCGGTGGTGGAAGCGCCGGGGAAGCGGCTCGCCATGCCGATGATCGCGATCGGACCGTGTTGTACGAGCGGAACCGCCGGGACTGCGGGGGGTCGCGTGTTCGCGGGTTCGGCCGTGCGGATGCCGGCCGGTGCGGCCGCGTTGTGGTCGCGATCTATGGTGTGGCCGTCGTGCGGTGCCCGGGTGGGCGGCAGCCGGTCCGCGGCCCACGAGGCCACACCTGAGGGGTACTCCCTCAGCAGGTACGCGCCCAGACCGCCGGCAGTGGGGTGCTCCAGGACGGCTGAAGGCGCGAGGGGCTCTCCGGCTAGTGCCTCCAGCTTCGTGACGACGCCGGCCAACAGGATGGAGTCGACGCCGAGGTCGGCGAAGTCGGTGTCGGGCGCGACGCGACCACGGGGCAGCAATACCTCCTGTGCGATCAGGTCTCGAATGGCGTCGACGACGAGAGCCAACAGTTCACTGGAGCGGGGAGCGGCGGCCTCGGCATCGCCGCCCTCCCGGTCCGTACCAGAAGACGCGGACGGGGCCGCGGCCGTGATGTCACCGCTGCGTGCCAGAGCGATGACGGTTGGTCCGATGCCGCGACGCAGCGCGGCATCCAGCAGGCCGATGCCCTCAGCCGGGGTGAGCGCGGTGAAGCCCTGCTCCGTGTAGCGGGGACTGCGTACTTCGCCCATGCCGATCCCGGCCCAGCTGCCCCAGGCCACGGACAGGTAGCGGGTCCGCGACCGGCGGCGCGCCGCGCGGGCGGCGAAGGCGTCGAGATAGGCGTTGGCGCTGCCGTAGTCGGCGAGCCCCGTGGCGAGGAACGGCAGCGTGGCAGAAAGGGAGGAGTAGAGAACCACGAAGTCGAGTTCGTCAGCGGCGAGGAGACTGTCGAGGACGACCAGGCCCTCACCCTTGGGCTCCCAGGTCCTGAGGATGTCCGCCCATGTCTTGCGGACGAAGACGGGATTGCGCTGGTCGACCGAACCCGCGCAGTGCACCACACCGGCGAGGGGGCCGAGCGTGGAGCGAACCTCGTCCAGAAAGGCTCCCAGCGCCATGCGATCGGTGAGCGGTCCGCTGTACAGCTGGATCTCCGCGCCCCGGTCACGCAGTTCGATCAAGGCCCGTATGCCGCCCGGCGCTTCGCGATCGGCGCCGTCGGCCACCCATGCCTCGGCCGGAGGCAGGGGCGTCGGCCGAGAAGGGCGAACCGGCGGGCGCCACGGGCGAAAAGCTCACAGGCGAGGGCGGCGCCGAGGCCGCCGGTGCCGCCAGTGATGACGTAGACGCGGTCCGCGTCGACGTCGAAGCCGCCGAACGTACCCGGCAGCGGGGCGGTGTCGGGGCTCATGGGCAGGTCCGCGAGCCGGGGTGCGTACCGCACGCCGCCCCGCAGGCACACCTCAGGTTCCTCGTCCGCGGTGGCGATCTCTCGTACCGCCAGCGGCAGGGTGTCGGCCAGGCCGGTGTCCCTCTCAACGTCGAGGGTGGTGGCGCGCACCGCGGAGTACTCGCTGCCGAGGGTACGGACCAGGGCCGCCATCCGGGCGCCGATCACACCGGGCCGGGGGTTGCGGTGGTCGGCGAGGCCACGGGTGACGTGGACGACACGCAGGTCGGAGCCGGTGGCATGGCGCACCAGGGCCTGTAGCAGGGCGACCCGGCCCGCTTCGCGACCGAGCCCGGATTCCCGCTCTCCCTCCGCGAGGTCGATCCGGTCCGGTACGTCGACGAGGTCGAGCACGGTGTCGATGTGCGGGTGGCGGTGCAGAACAGCGGCAGCGGTCGCCTCGCCGTCCGCGTAGTCGTCGAAGTCCAGTTCGTACTCGTGCTGCCGCAGCAGCCGGGGCAGGTCGGAGCGCTCGCGTAGCACGATCCACTCGATCCCTGGTTCGAGCCCGCCGATCAGCCCGAGGCTCTCGTGCCCACGCACCATCAGCAGGCAGGTGAGCTGCCTGCGCGGGTGCTTCGCAGAGTCCGGGAGAGGCGTCCAGCGGCGTTCGAGGAGTACTGGGTGGCGGGAGGTGGCAGGTCTGGTGGACTGCGGCGCCGGGGCCGCGGCGACGGGATCGGCCGCGGTGGGCCGTGCGAGTCCGAGGTCGTGTGGGTGCTCCCCCGCGGCCTGGTCGTCGTCCTCGGGCCGCCGCGGCCAGACGGTGGCCGGACGGTGTCGCTGGGTGCGGTCAAAGGGATAGGTGGGCAGCGGCACGCGGCGGCGTGGGCGGTCGGCATGGACAGCGTCCCAGTCGATCCGCGCGCCGGCCGCCCAGGCCGCGGCGAGCGCGTATGCGTCCGCTGTTCGGGGGTCGGGTGCGGCGGGTGCCACCGTGGCGTCGGTCCCCGCGAGGTCACCGGCGCATACGCCGGGGCCGCTGCCCACGGTCAGGAACCGGTCCAGACGGTCCCGGAGTTCCTCGAGCGAGTCGGCCACCAAGGCCACACGGATGCTGAGGTGCGGCCTGCCCACATGAGTGGTGTACGCGAGGTCGGCCAGGGCGGGCAGATCCGCGCCATCGGGCCCGGCGAGGCTGCCCCGCAGCTGCCGGGCGTACTCCCGCAGCCGCCGCGAGTCGTGGGCGGAGAGGACGACGGCATGCGCGGTGTACTCCTCGAGGACGGGGGCTGATGTCAAGGGCGGTTCCTCGAGGACCACATGAGCGTTGGAGCCTCCGAAACCGAAGGAGCTGACACCCGCACGCAGCGGTGGCGGGGTACCGTCCGCACCGGCCGGGGGCTTCCAGGGCTCGGCCGCGTCCACCAGCCGGAACGGGCTGTCGGCGAGCTCCAGGTGGCGGTTCGGAGGATCACAGTGCAGGTTGGGCGGCAGCGTGCGGTACCGCATGGCGAGCACCACCTTCACCAGGGACGCGATGCCGGCAGCCGACTCCAAATGGCCGATTGCGGACTTGACCGCGCCGAGGGCACAGCCGCCGGGCGCGGAGCCGTCGACGCCGAGACGGGCGAACGCTTCTTTGAGCCCGCTTACCTCTATCGGATCGCCGAGAGCGGTGCCGGTCCCATGGGTCTCGATGAAACTGATGCTCCCGGCCGGGACCCCGGCCGCCCTGACCGCCTCGACCACCACGTCGGCCTGGGCTGAGGGTGACGGCGCGGTCAGCGAGTGGCCCCGCCCGCCGTGCCCCACGGCTGTGCCCAGGATCACCGCGTGTACGGTGTCGCCGTCGGCGAGCGCACGGGACAGCGGCTTGAGCACGACCGCGCCGACGCCTTCGCCCCGTACGTATCCATCAGCGGCGTCGCCGAAGGCATGGCAGTGCCCTGTGGGCGAGAGCATTCCGGCACGGGCCAGCGAGTCGTACACGTCCGTGGAGAGCAGGACGTTGACGCCACCCGCGAGTGCGAGGTCGCACTCGCCGGAGCGTAACGCGCCCACGGCCCGGTGCAGCGCGGCCAGCGAGCTGGAGCATGCCGTGTCGAGCGCCTCGCTGGGGCCGCGGAGGTCCAGCAGGTAGGAAACCCGGTTGGGCACGATGCTGTGGACGTTGCCGGTGACGGTGTGGGCCGCGGACGGCTCCCCGTGTCGCCGCAGGACGTCGAGCCAGTCGTGCAGGGTCACTCCGGTGAAGACGCCCGTATGGCTGCCGGCCAGGGATCGCGGATCGTAACCGGCGTGCTCCAGCGCCGACCAGCTGGTTTCGAGGAAGAGTCGCTGCTGCGGGTCCATGGTGCGGGCCTCGCGCGGCGAGATGCCGAAGAAGGCGGCGTCGAAGGCGTCTACATCGTCGAGGAATCCGCCGTACCGGCAGCTCTCCCCCGCGTCGGCCACCCGCCAGTCCCACCGTTCGGGGTCCACTTCGCGCACGGCGTCATGGCCCGTCGTCAACTGGGACCAGTACGTCTCCAGATCGGGTGCGCCAGGGAAGCGCCCGGACATGCCCACGATCGCGACCGGCTCCGGGCCGTCAGCGGACGAAGGATCACAGGGCACCGATGAATCGACGGCCAAGGGGGCTCGCGCCGATACCTCCGGCTCCGGGGGAGGAGGGGACTTCTCCGGCGGCGATGAGGGGACCTGTGCGAGCGCCCGCACGACCGTGTCGTTCCGCGCGAGCGCGGCTGCCAACTTGGTGAGGGTGGGGTGCTCGAAGAAGACCACCGGGGTGAGGGCGGTACCAAATGCGACGTTGATCTGCTGGCAGAACTCCGTCAGCAGCACCGAGTTGAAGCCGTACGTCCCCATCTCGGCAGCCGGGTCGATCTCGCTCCGCGGCGCCCTGAGGACGGGTGCGGCGATGTCGAGGAGGCGGTCCAGGACTCGGTGCGGGAGCCACTCGACGGCCGGGGCCCCGACCGGGGCCGCGTCCGGCGTGCTCGCCACGGGTTCCGGGACGTTTGGCTGCGTACCGGCGAAGGCCGAGATGAAGCGCTCCCGGTCCCCCACTCCCACGATCGTGCATCCCGGCCCGCTTGCGAGCACATCGTCCAGGGCGCGCAGCCCGGTCGCGGTGCGCATGGGCCTGAGCCCGGTAGTGGTCTGGGTGAGGGCGAGGGCCGCGGGCGGCGCGGCCATGCCTCCGTCGGTCCAGTGCGGCCAGGCCACGGACACGCTCAGACCGTGGCGTTCGCCGGAAGCGACCCGAGCGTGCCGCCACAACGCGTAGGCGTCCAGGTAGCGGTTGGCTGCCGCGTAGTCACACTGGCCCGCATTGCCGATGGTGCCGTGGACAGAGGACATCAGGCAGAAGAAGTCCAGCGCCCTGTCGGCCGTGACCTCGTCGAGCAGCCGGGTCCCGGTCGTCTTGGGCGCGAGCACCCGGCCGATGGAGGCATCGGTCTTGGTGCGCAAGGTTGCGTCCTCCACGGCTCCGGCGGCGTGGACGACGCCGTTGAGCGGCCCGAAGCGTTCCTCACCCGAGGCGACGGCCGAGGCCAGCGCGTCCCGGTCGCAGACGTCGGCACTCACGTACAAGGCCTGTCCACCCGCATCCTCGATCGTGGCCACGAGTTGCTCCGTCGCCGGACGAACAGGGCCGCGGCCGAGCAGGATCAGCGAGGCCCGATGGGTGCGGGCGAGCCGTTCGGCGAAGAGCCGGCCGACTCCCCCGGCACCGCCCGTGATGAGGTAGACGCCCCGCTCGCGCCACGGCACGGCGGACCCGGCCGGCGCCTCCAGCGGCTCCAGGGACCGCACGTGGTGCCGCCCTGCCGCGAACCGCACCTCACTGGCCGCGCCGTTCACCACCGCCAACAAGCTGCCGATGCCGGGGATATCACCGGCATCCGCGACCTCGATGCGGATGCCCCGGAATCCGGGGACCTCCTGCGCGGCCGACCGGACGAACGCGGACACACAGGCGCCCATCGGGTCCGTGGCCTCCGGGAGATACAGCCCCACGTAGGTGACCGACCTGCCATCGGTGGCGCACGCTCTGGCCAGGGCGAGAGGCAGCCGCAGTGGGTCCTCGTCGCATGCGTCGGCGTCGAGGCGGCGGCCGTCGAGCACGATGACGCCGCCGGGTGCCGCCTCGGCGGCACGGCGCAACGCTTCTTTCTCGTCCCTGACGACGGCGACGGCGGGATCTCGCGGGCGCCAGGCACCACCCGTCAACGCGATGATCACCACACCATCCGTTCGGGCCCGGGCGTCGACGGGTGCTGTGGTCTCCCGCCAAGTGGCACGCACGTACCACGCGGCTTCGTCGGTGCCATCGGACGCCCGGGAGGCGGACGGCCGGGACGTCGGGTCAAGGGCCTCGGGCGCCCGGCGGGCACCGCGCAGCCAATACCGTGTCGGCCGGAACGGGTGGGGAGGCAAAGGCACCCGCACCCTGCCCACGGGCTCGAACAACACATCCCAGGGAACGGTCGCGCCGCGTACCCACAGACGTCCGATCCGCAACAGGTCACCCTTCGAGACGAGTAGTGCGAGAAACCGCACCGTCTCGTCGCTGTCGGTGAAGACATCGGCCAGTGAGGCACCGTCGTCGGGCCCGCCGTACACGACCCCGGCGGCCTCGCCCTCTTCTGCGAATTCCGCGAGCCGCTCAATCAGCTCCGCTCGGCTGCCCGCCACGAACGCCGCCCGGTGCGGCAGTGGTTCGCGGCCGACGCGCAGGGTGTGGGCGATGTCCGCGAGCCGTGCGACGCGGCCCCTCCGGTGGACACATGGGCTTGCAGTCGGCGCGCGTACGTCCGCAGCCGTTCGGCGTCGGCCGCGCTGAGCACGATCAGCTCGGGCTGGTCGTGGGTGGTGGACGGTGCTGTGTGCCTCTCGGGCGCCTCCTCGACGACCAAGTGGGCGTTGACGCCGCCCGCGCCGAAGGAGCTGACCCCCGCACGCAGCGGTCCGGGGCCTTCGGGGCCTTCCGGCCGGTGCCACTCGCTCAGTTCGCGGTGGACGCGGAAGGGGGTGTGGTCGAAGTCGATCCGTGGGTTGAGGGTGTCGGCGTGCAGGGTGGGCACGAGCCTGCGGTGGCGCAACTGCAGCAGCACCTTGGTCAGCCCCGCGATGCCGGCGGCGGGCTCGAGGTGTCCGATGGCCGACTTGACGCTGCCGATGGCGCACCAGCCGTGGGCGTGGTCCGCGCCGTCCGTGCCGAAAGCTGTGGTCAGGCCCCGGATTTCGATGGGGTCGCCGAGCTCCGTTCCGCTGCCGTGTGCCTCGAGATAGCTGACGGTGCGCGGATCGACGTCGGCGGCGGACAGGGCGCGGGCCACCAACTCGGCCTGGGCCTGCGGATTGGGCACGGTGAAACCACTGGTCCGGCCGCCGGAGTTGGTCCAGCTGCCCTTGATGACACCGTGCACGTGGTCGCCGTCGGCCAATGCCCTGGACAGCGGTTTGAGCAGGACGGCGCCGACTCCCTCACCCATGACGAACCCGTCGGCGCCTTCGCCGAAGGGGCGGCACACTCCGCCCCTGGACAACATCCCCATCTGCGCGTACTGGATGTGTCGGGCCGGGTGCAGGACGAGGTTGACGCCACCGGCGAGCGCGGCGGTCACCTCGCCGCGGCGGATCGCCTCGCACGCCAGGTGCAGGGCGACGGCCGAGGCGGAGCAGGCGGTGTCGACGGCCATGCTGGGCCCGGCGAAGTCGAAGAAGTACGAGACGCGGTTGGCGATCTGGTAGTTCTCGGCGTACGGGAACGGGCTGTCCCCGGTGACGGCCGCCGCACGGCTCAGCGCCGCGTAGTCGTTGGCCATGACGCCGACGTACACACCGACGTCCGGGCCGAGACTGGCGCGGGTGTGCCCCGCGTCCTGGACGGCTTCGTGGGCCACTTCGAGGAACAGCCGCTGCTGGGGGTCCATCATTTCGGCCTCGCGCGGGGCGATACCGAAGAACTGCGCGTCGAATCGGTCGACGTCGTCCAAGAGGGCGGCCCACGCCGAGTAGGTGGTCTCCGGCCCGCCCTCCGGGTCCAGGTAACGGCTGTGGTCCCAGCGCTCTTCGGACAGCTTGCGCACGGCGCAGCGGCCCTCGGCCAGCAGGTCCCACAGCTCGTCGACCGTGGCGGCTCCCGGGTAGCGCCCGGCCAGGCCGACCACCGCGACAGGTTCGCCTACCGGGGCACGGGACGGGGCGGCTACCGTGAGGTGCGTGGTGTCGGCGGCCTCGGCGGCATTCACCAATTCCTGCGTCTCCCCTTCCTCCGGCGCCCCTGCCAGGGTCCGGGCCAAGCCCTCCAGGTCGCGGTGCTCGAACAGCAGCGTCGTCGGCAGCTCCCGCCCCAGACGCTTCTCCAGTGCCACCGTGAGGTTGACGATGTCGAGCGATGTCAGCCGCAGCTGCTCGAAGGTGGCGTCGGCGGGAAAGTGCGGGCGGGAGAGGGTACGCGCGAAGACCTCCTGAACCAGGGTGCGTACGGAGCCCAGCGAGGATGCGGAAGGCGTCCGCGGCGGGGACGACGCGGCGGTCATGTCAGAGGACACAGGTGCCGCGACAGCCGTCGAACGCGGGCCGGGGCCGGTGCGGCGCACCCGGGCGTCCAGGGCCTCCACGTCGGGTTCCCGTTCCGCCAGCTCGGCCAGGGTGGCGAGTCGTTCCGGGTCCCCTGGGACCCCGAGCGGGTCGCGCGCACCGCTTCCCGGCTCGTGCGGGAGGGACTCCTCGACACGGAAGGCGATCGCGGCGGCGTGGGCGACGGGCATGCGGTAGAGCACGCTGCCGTCCTCCCGCGCCACGGCGTGCTCGGCGGCGACGGACTCCAGGTAGGCGCGCATCGGTTCGTTCTTGGCGGTGGGCCGGTAGGTCGTCTCGAGGAAGCGCGCGCCGTCCTCACGGGCGGCCGCACCGAGACGGCTGAGCACGGCGTGCTCGACTCCGCGGCCCAGCACCCGGCAGCTGATCAGGAAGGTGTCGAGGACAACGGTGTCGCTGCCGTGAGGGCGCCGGGTCAGGGCGGCGCCGACGATGCCGTAGTCACCGAACCGGTCGCGCACCTCGGTGACCCAGCAGCGCGTGTCCGTTTGCCCCTCGGTGAGCAGGGCGCGGATTTCTGCCTCGGTGCGGCGGATGGTGGAGACGTTGAACTGATTGGTGCGCTGGGTCATCTGGGAGAAGCGCGGCAGGTCCGCGTCCGTCGCCTCGCGCACGTCGATCGTGAGGTCGAGGCCCGCGATGAAGTCGGCGAGGGTGAGCGAGGTCTTGCGCAGATCCTCACGCCGACGGCGGGCCGCGTAGTCGTCGGCCCGCCCGCGGTCCTCCGCGGTGACCTCGGGGCGGTCGAACGCCCAGACGCGCCGCAGCATCCCCGGCACGCGGCCTGGCTGATCCGCGGGGAAGGTAAGGGCCAGGACCGGGGGCAGGCGGCGCGGATCGCGGCGATCTCGACCGGGTTGTCATCGAGGAAGACGAAGCTGTCGAGGCCGAGGTCGAGCTCCCGGGCGAGGGCCACGAGGTTGGCCGGCTTGGGCTCCCAGTTGACCTTCCAGGCTGCCAGGTGCTCCCAGCGCAATGGCATCTCTGTGCGGCGCTGGAAAACCTCGGCGACACCTTCCTCGTCGTTCTTGCTGGCGAGGCAGAGCAGAACGCCGCGCTCGCGCAGCCGCAGCGCCCAGCGCTGCAATTCCAGGTGAGCCTCGTCGAACACGACGCCTTCGGGGCCGTCCTCCCCGCACACTCCCTTCCAGAGAGTGTTGTCACAGTCGAGCACGAGCACCTTGAAAGGGGGCGCGAGCAGGCTGTGCGCGGTGCGCGTCAGAGCGGTGCCCAGGGCGGTGTAGGCGGCGTCGGTGTAGGGAATGTGTGCGTGACCGAGCCGAGCGGCGTCGTGGTAATCGGCGGGCTCGTATCCATCGCCCCACCGTTCGCCCCCGGTGAGATGGACACCGCGCAGGTCCGCGAGACCTCGAACCACCACCTGTCGCGCTTCTTCCAAGGCGCGGGTGCGCGCCGTGGCGGCGGCGGGCTCGGACGGACAGAAGTGCACGATCAGCGGGGAGCTGCCCTGCTGGGCGTACGACGTGACGGCGGCGACGAAGTCGTCTGCGGTGCGGCTCAGTTCACTCTCTCCGGTCGGCCAATCCTCAAGGCGCAGGAGGACGGCGTTGCACCCGCCGGAGTTGCGGTGGAAGGCGCTTCCCGGGTCGAGGAGCTCCTGGAACACCTGGCCGTAAGTGGCGAGTTCGGTACGCAGGCCGAGACCCAGGCGCTCGTTCCAGTACGTCAGGACGGGCAGCAGCGGGTCGGCGGTGAAGGTGGCCGCGGTGACCAAGGCGGGGCCCTGGCCGCGCCCATCCTCCTCGACGGACCGTTCCTGCCCCGGCGACGCGGCCTCCCGGTCGGCGGACATGGGTGCCGAGTGCGCTCCGGTGGCCCCGCCCCGTCGGCCCGCACATGGTCGAAGCTGTCCAGCAGGTGCGCCTGGCCTGGCTCGGCCCCGTCCAGGATGCGGCGTATGAGCGCGGCCGCGATGGGTTCCACCGGTTCGCCCGCGCCCTGGCCGGCGATGCCCCCCGACAGGGAGGTGGCCAACCGGGGCGGCCGGGCGATCAGGAACGTCGCCGACGGGTACTCGACGGCAGCTCCGTGCATGAGCCCCTCGACGGCTGCCTTGGCGGTGACGTAATGGGATCGGCCTGCGGGTGGCTCGGTGACCCACTGCGAGGACACGGCCACCACCCACCCCTGAGCGGCGGCGATGTCCTTGGCGAAGCACACGAGCGGCCCCTGCGTCAGGGCGAGGCTGTCCGTGACGTATGCGGTGACACGGTCGGCCGCGGCCGCGTCCAGCCCCAGGGCGTTGACGGGCGGGCAGGCGCTGAGCACCAGCAGGTCGAGCCGCCCCTGTTCCCTCAGGATGCGCTCACGTGCGACGGCACACCACTGGGGGTCGGACCAGTCTCCCTGTAGCAGGTGCAGCCGCGCCCCCGCCTCGCCGAGACCGGCGCGCACCGCCTCGGCCTGTTCGCGGCTCCGGTGGAAGCCTCCGTACACAGTGGCACCCTGCGACACGAGCGCCTGGGTGAGCGCGGCCCCCAGGCCACGGCTTGCGCCCACGACGAGGGCCACCCGTTTGCCGAGCGCCGTCCCGGGCCCACCCAACTGCTCGGCAACCCGGCCCGGTTCGGGCTGCGGGGCCTCGGCACGCACCATGGCCTCGGCTTCAACCCTGCCGGCCAGTCCTGGCCCACTGACTCGCGCGGCGAGCTCCACGCGACCGAACCGACGATCCACGGCGGCGATGTCGGCACGCGCTGACGACTGGTTTGCCTGGTCGCCATCGACGAGTTCGATCGCATATCGGGAGGCGAGTGCGCTGCGTCCCGGTGCCTCCATACCGACCAGGTAGCTGGCCCAACCCAGTAGTCCGGCCATTTCGACGGTGATGTACGCGGCGGATATGCCCAAGAATTCGAGAAGTCTGCGGTACGCGGCCTCGTCGGGGTCGTACACGACACCGGACAGTGCGCCCGGAGCGAGGTCGTCCAAGCTATGGACGGCGGCCTCGGTCCGGCGTCCTGGTGCGGCGTCGATGGTCGACAACAGCCCGGAGCAGCGTCTGCCGTAGGTGAGTTCGACGTCGAGAAGAGGGCGGGCGCCGTCCAGGATCCGCACCCGTGCCTCAGTGACCCCCGGTTCGGTCACGGCAATGTAGTCCTGGCCGATGAAGAGGGGTGCGTGAAAGCGGGCCTGAAGGGCGACCGGCACCTGGCCGTCGTCCGGCTCCGGCAGGGTGGCCAGCGCGTAGAGCACGCCCAGTGCGCCGTGCACCACACGCTGCCCGAAGGACGTGCGCCGCGCGTACTCCTCGTCCATGTGCAACGGGCTGTGGTCTCCGCTGGCCCGTGCGAACGCCTCGACGGCGTCGCCCGTCACACGGATCCGGCTCGCAGGGGTGGATGACATTCCTTTCCGTCCTTTCCGCCCTTCCGGGGTTAGCTCGCCATGCCGGCGGGCACCGGGCGTTTCGCGCGGATCTCGCTGATCAGGCCGGTGAGCACCTGGCCGGGGCCGAGTTCGTGGAATTCCGGCTCCGGCTGGTCCAGCAGAAAGCCGACCGATTCGGTCCACCGCACAGGGCTGGTCAGCTGGCGCACCAGCAGTGCCTCGATCTCGGCGTCCTCGTAGAGGCGGGCAGTGGCGTTGGAGACGACCGGAATCCGTAACGGTGCGAAACGGTAGCCCGCCAGGAAGCGCTCGAACTCCTTGGCGGCGGGGGCCATCGGCCATGCGTGGAAGGCTCCGCTCACCTTCAGCGGAACGACGGCTCCCCTGGTCTCCGCCTTGAGCAGGGACACGGCTGCGGCGATGTCCTCGGGTGGCCCGGAGACAACGGTCTGTTCGGGGGCGTTGAGGTTGGCGATGTCGACCTGCGGTCCGCCGTCCCGGGCCAGGACGGCCCGCACCTGGTCGGCGGTGATGCCGAGCACGGCCGCCATGGCGCCTGGGCCCACGTCGGCCATCAACGCGGCTCGCTTGGCGACGAGTTCGACGCCGGTGACGAAGTCGAAGGCGCCGGCCGCGAACAAGGCGACGTACTCGCCGAGGCTGTGTCCGGCCACGTAGTCCGGGAGCTCGCCGGTCGTCCGTATCCGGTCGATGTACGCCAGGGCGCCCACCGTGTACATGGCGCACTGCGTGTACCGGGTGTCGGAGAGCCGACTCTCGGGCCCCCGCAGGCACAACTCGTCGATGGAGTAACCCAGGACGGCGTCAGCCTGCCGTACGAGGTGCGGATAGCTCGCGAAGAGCTCCTTCCCCATGCCCACGCGGTGCGCGCCCTGGCCGGGGAACACATGGATGACCGTCACATCGAACCCTTCTGTGGGAGTGGAAGCGGCCCTGTGGCTATGCGGAGGAGTCGGGTTGGGGTGCGCGCTCGGGAAACCCGAGGTTCGGCAGCCTCAGGTAGCGGACGTTCGTCCGGATGAAGGGCTGGATGAGCAGGTCGACCCCGGCGAGGAAGCACACGGTGCCGATGCCGACAGGCCCACCGAGGACGAAGCCGATCGTCATCAGACCGACTTCGATGAGTCCCTTGGCACACCAGAACGGCCAGCGCCACTTGTGCACCATGGCGATGGCGAGTACGTCGATGGGCCGGACCCCGAAATCACTCATGATGATGAGCGCGGATCCGTAGGCGCACAGGAGGGTTGCCAGCGCGACGAGGGCTGGTGAGCCGATCTTCATCCATCGCCCCGGATCCGCCCACAGAAGGACGTCGATGACGCTGCCGCAGAAGAAGAAGGTGAACATGGGAGCCAGCAATGGCCGCCTGCGGTTCCACAATGCCTCGCCCCCGAGGCAGAGCACGGCCACTCCGGCCTGGGCGAGGCCCACGGTGATGGTGATGTGCTCCTTCAGGCCGAGCGCGAACACATCGAGCGGGTCAGTACCGAGGTCCGCGTGGATGAACAGGTATGCCCCACTCGCGAACACCAGGCATCCGGCCAGGTAGAGCAGGTACGTCTGGTATCGCCGGCGGTGGTTGGCGGGCATCTCGATTGATCCCTCCAGGGAAACGTGTGGAAGGTGCTAGGGGGCAAGACCGTTCAGCCGTGTGGCGGCCTCATCGAGCCGTTCCTGCCACAGCCGCGCGGCGCCGTTCATGAGGAGTTCGGCCAAGTCGTCGACATGCCGGGCCCGCCAGTCCTCCCGGGAAGTGCCGCGCAACAGACTGTTGAGAGCTCCCAGCGCGGGTCCGCAGGGGATCTGGTAGTCCACGCGTTGTTCCACCGAGCCGTTCATCGCGAGCCGGGCGGAGTGCACGAAGTACCATTTGAAGGTCAGGATCATCCGGAGTTTCGGGTCCCGCTCAGCGGCCGCCAGTTGGTCCGGATCGGTGCGCCGCAGATACTCGGCGGTTTCCCTCCACACCTCGTCGAAGGTGCGGCGGAAGTACTTGTCCTGGATCTGCCGGGCGGTTCTGTCATCGAGCTCTTCGAGGGAGCCGTGCCGCAGCGTCAGCTCGTACAGCTTGTTGGCGCGGGTCGGGAACAGCAGGCCCTTGCGCAGCACCTGCGCCTTGGCGCCGATCTCCAGCATGTCCCCGGCAGGCACGATCGCGGTGTCCTGTACACCCGCCTGCTGGAGCATGTCCTTCGCGGCATCGCTCGTGCCCGCCTCGACGGTGCACTGGTTGATGCTGCCGGTGAGCACGAAGTCGGCGTTCATCATGAACGCAGCGGCCACCGCTTCGGGAGTGCCGATACCGCCCGCGACGCCAATGCGCACGCCCCGGGCGGCGGGAAAGCGCTCCGCCGCCACACGCTCCCGCACCCTCAACATGTCAGGCAGGAGGGTGATCAGGGGCCGCTGGTCGGTATGGCCGCCCGAGTCGGCCTCGACGCAGATGTCGTCGGCCATGGTGACACGGGCGGCCAGCTCCGCCTCGCGCGCGCTGATGCGCCCGGCGTGCAGCAGGTCCTGGACGACGGCGGGTGGCGGCGGGCTCATGAACGCCTCGGCTGTCTCGGGCCGGGAGACCTTGCCGAGTACCTTGTGGGGCACGGCCACCTCACCGTGCGAGGTCTCGCCGAGGCCGGTGATGCGATAGCGGACAAGGGCGGGCGACATCTGGATGAACGCGGCCGCTTCCACGCGGGGGACGCGGTGCGCGAGGAGGAGGTCGACCAGCGCCTCCTCCTTGCGCGGCGCGCCAGGAGAGGAGAGCAGGTTCATCCCGTACGCACGGTCGGTGCCCAAGGTGGCGTCCAGGGCCCGAATCACCGATTCGACTCGATCGGTGCGCAGCCCACCGGTGCCGAAGTACGCGAGCAGCCCGGCGCGGGCCATCCGTACGACCATGTCCTGGGATGCCGTGCCCTTGAACATCGAGCCGACCACGTAGGCATAGCGCACCCCGTGATCGCGCCGGAACGCGGCCGATCCGAGGTGTTCGGGCCGCAGCCGAGGCGTCGTGGTGAGCGGGTGGGCTGTGACGCCCTCCTGATTCATGTGATCGTGTCCCCTCCGTGTCCGCACCCCGGGGCGACGCCGCTGGGCGTGGTGGTCACTTGGGCTTCGCTTCCGCTCGCTACTTGGCCGCCGCCCGCTCAAACCGGTCGAAGACCGCGGGGATCTCAACGGCCAGGTGGCTGTAGAGATGCTCCAGCCTGACGAGCCGCTCGCGGCGTTCGGCGGAAGCGCCCTCCAGGACCTCCAGACCGCGCTTGAGGACGTCGTGGAACTTGGGGACGTTGACGAGCGAATAGCGAACGGCCTTGGGCCAGTTGTGCTCCGGCAGCCACATCCAGTAGTCGTCGCTGCCCGGCTCCTCGCGCTTTTCGAAGACGCCCGGGGTGACGAGCAGTTTCGCCACGTGGTCGACGTCGTCCCGGGTCACCCCCAGTGCCTCGACGATCTGGCTGACGCGCTGCTCGACCGGGTCGCAGATCATCAAGTAGCCGAAAACATAGCCGTAGTTCCAGGCCATGTTGTCCGTGTTCCGGTAGTGCTGGGCGACTTGGTGGACGAAGCTGCGCTCGTCCTCGGTCAGACCCGGGGTCGACGGCGGCTGATCGGTCTCCGTGGTCATGGGTGAGTCCTCTCCTGTCGTACAAGGGCGTTGAAGGCGTGCGGTGCCGTGCCGGGTGCGGCCGGGAGCGTGCGGTACCGCCGGCGTGGCTGGTTCAGGACGTGGCAGAGGGCGAGGGCTCGTACCGGTCGAAGACCGCGGGCAGCTCCTCGCCGAGGTAGCGGAAGAACCGTTCCATGTTGGCGACCCTGCGGCGCCGCTCCTCCGGCGCGTCGGCGAGGACTTTCAGACCGTGCTCCATGACGGAATGGAAGGACGGCAGAGCGAGCATGGAGTGCTGAACGGTCTTGGGCCAGACATCGACGCTCATCGCGAGCGTGTACTCGCCGTCGGGCAGCTCGTTGCGCGTGAGCACCCCCGGTGGTACGAGGAGCTTGTCGATGTGATCGACGGCCTCTCGGCTCACGCCGAGTGTCTCGCACAGCTGGTGGGCCGACTGCTCGACCGGGTCACAGATCATCATCCAGCCGATGACGAAGCCGTGCTCCCAGGCCATCTTGTCGGTGTCCCGGTAGTGCTCGGCGACACGGTTCACATAGTCCCGCTCGCCCTCCGTGAGTCCCGGAGTCGACGGCTTCTCGTCGTGCGGCGTTGTCATGGGGCCCCTCGGTGGAAGTGGACGCTGTTCAACGCCCTTGAGCCTCGCTCGCGCCGCCGGGACGGACACCGGGGTTCTCCCCCAGCATCGCCCCCCGGTGTCCCCGGGTGCCGGGAATCTGGGGGTTCTACTGCCTGGCGTGCTCCTCCGCCGTCTCGTCCGCGGCCAGGGCGGCCAGGTCGTAGATCCAGCCGAAGTGGTCGATGCGCCACAGCTGGGCGAGCACGACGACGGTGCATCCCAGCACCGCCGGCCAGAGGTCGAGCGCCACCAAACCCCACACCAGGAAGCCGCCGCCGACCGGGCCCAGCAGGGCCAGCAGTCGCAGGATCCGCAGGTGCCACTCAGGTACCCGGGGCCGTTCGCGCAGCCAGATCCGCTCTCCGTAGATGCCCTTGGCGGTCCACTGCCGTGGCGGAGGATCGACGGGCCTGAAGATTCGGACGTTCGCCCATAGCCAGACGACGACCAGGCTGACGGGCACCAGTGACCACCAGCCGATCCAATCTCGGCTCCACACCGCGACGACCAGCGCGGGCAGTGCGGCGAAGCGCGTCCACACGCTCCAGGGGTTGGCGTGCCTGCACCAGGTCTCGTCGCTCATGCGGAACGCCTGGGCAAGGCGTTCCGCCACTCGTTCATCCGCAGTGCTCATACCCGGTCAACGAGCCGGACCCGGGTACGATGCCGTACGGCGTGAATGGCGCCCGGGAGGGTCTTATGGCCCCGCCAGGGCTTCGCTGACGGCGGCGAAGATCTCGGAGTCGAGCATGGTGGCGGCGTCGATGTCCGCGCTGCGGCCGAGACCGGCGTCCCGGACCGCGGCGCTCACACGAAACGCCACATCGCCGACGTGTAGAACGTCCGTACGGAAAGACCAAGCAGCGCCCCCTGCTGGCGTCCCGTCGGGCCGGCAGAGACGTACGGGTCGGCACTCCGAATGGCCCGTGCCCCCCGGCAGTGGTCCGAGCTCGAAGCCGAACGCGGTGAACGGGAACCGCAGGCCCTGGCCGATCGCCTTGGTGTACGCCTCTTTCAGCGTCCATAGGCAGACCAGCCTGTCGTTGCGTTCCTCCTCCGGCAGCGTGTCGAGAGCGGTCAGCTCTCCTGGAGTGCAGATGCTGCGGGCCATGCTCAGTCCGTAGAGCCGCCGATCGGCGCGTTCGGCGTCCACACCGATCCGGCCACGGCTGGTCAGGCCCACCAAGAGCAAGGTGTCGGTGTGGCTGAGGCTGATGTCGATCTGGTCGCAGCCCCGCACCGAGGGGCGTCCGGTCAGCCCGTAGGCAATCTCCAGGTCAGCCGCCTCGGCGCGCAGCGCTGCCGCCGCTGTGTGCTTGAGCAGGAGGCGTGAGGCGATGTACCGGTGACGGCTGGGAGCGTGCTCCACGACGCGGCCGCGCGGCCAGTCACGGCCGAGCACCGCCCTCAAGGCCGGGCTGTGCTCGCCGTCCGGCTGCCATGCCGCCAATTGCCCGTACACCGTAGCGTTGCCGTGCGCTGACAGGTCCGCGCGTACGGCGGCCCAGTCCCGTCCGTCGGGAGCCACAGCGATCGGCCGACTCAGCATGGGTGACACATCAGCCGGCGAGCGGGGTGGCGTACAGGTCGTAGCCGCGTCGCTCGGTGAAGCGGGCGAGGATCTCCTGATGGATGCGGGACGCACACTCCGGCGGCGGGTCCGTCGTCCGGATGCCGAGCCGCCGGGCGATGCGGTGCAGCGCGAGCGTCGCCCACGCCGGGTCGGCGAGGAAACCGGTGGTTTGATGACGCCACACACCGAGGACGGCCGCGGCGGCCAACACCCACGCATAGCGGTCGGCGAGCCCGCACCATGCCGGGCTCGCCGCGCTGCCCGGTGCAGGCGAAGGAAGCGCCAGCACCCGGGTGCGCAGATCCCGGAGTTCGGCGGTCATACCCTCGGCCAGGCCGTGAAGGTTCCGCTCGACCAGACCTCGCCCGTGCGGCGCGGCGGCCGCCACCGCGATGGTGCCGCTGAGACTGTCGGTGCCGCCCGCCAGGGCCAGCTCGCCGTACGGGAACGGCGGAAGTGCGGCACCCGGCCGGAACAGCCCGGCAGGCGCCTCTTGCCACGCACACCAGGAGGCATGTGCGAGCCGCTTCAGCTGAGGGATGAGCGTCGACCGGGCGGCGGCGGTGCCGACGTGGCCCACGGTCATGAGGGGGACATCCCTGAGGAACTTGCGGTAGGCCCCTACGGCACCCCCGTCGGCGTGGAGCCGTGCGCCCAGGACGGTCGCGAGGCCGTTCATGGTGTCGATGAAGACCGTGGGCATCAGTGATGTGACCGCCGCCGCGTGGACGCCTGCTTCAGCGGGCCTCAGCTGCAGGGCCCGGGTGGTGGTTACAGCGAAGCTGTCGTACAGCAGCAGATCGACGAGGGCTCCGACGAGGACCCGCGCTGCGGAGCCGGGGTCGTTCTGTGCCTTCCTGCCCGCCCCGGACCTCTCGGCACAATATGCGTGGACGGCGGCGCGAAGGGCCGTGTCGAGGGCCGCGACCACCAGGGCGGCCGTCAGCGCCCGGCTGATGTGAGCGGTTCGCAGTGCCGTGGCCATGCCGCTGCCCGGTGGCCCCAGCAAGGCGTCACACGGCACGGGACAGTCATCGAGCCACGCTCCAGCACCGACGTAGGCTCGCAGGCCCGCCCTTTCGGGCGCTGGCCGGACGATGGCCCGGTAGCGCGTGGCAGGCAGCCGGTGAGGGTCAAGCAGCAGCGCGCGATGGCTGCTACCGCCATGCCGTGCGGGGGTATGGCAGAACAGGACGAGGGCGTCCGCACGGCGCAGGTTGATGACCACGGGCTTGAGCCCGGTGGCTGTCCAGGTGTCGCCGGGGCCGGGCACCACCGAGATACGACCGCGTACGTAATCGTTGGCTTGCGCCGTCTCATATGTGGCGACAGTCGCCTTCGATCCCGACAGCAGCCGCCCGGCGAGGCTGGTGCGCTGCTCAGTGCTGCCGGACAGCCACACGGCGGACGCAGCTGTGAACGTGGTGAGGCCATGGCCCAACCCCAAAGCCGTGTCCCTGCGGAACACTGGCCGGAGCACACGCAACAGCCCCTCGGCCGAATCAAACCTGCCGCCCAACTCACGCGGTACGAACTCCGCGTTGATGCCGAAACCGTCGAGGGCTGCCTCAGCCTCGGCAGGTGGGACGGCGGACCGGTCCGCGGCGAGCAGCGCTTGGTAGCCGGTCGGATTGCCTGGCTCGGCCGGATCACCGAGCAGCGCTTCGGCGCATGCGGCCCGTGACCGAACCGAGTCGTCGAGGCGTGACGTGGGCGGCGCGGCACCGGTCGCCCCCGGCCTCCTCGTGGAGCAGTCATGGGCCCCTGCCTCGTGGGGCCCGGCGGGCGCCGGAACGCCGCGACCGGGCCCGCTCTTGGGTGGTACCCCCGTACTCACGAGGTCTGCCGCACCGGCGCCCCGGCACAGCCGACCGCGAGGGCCTGCGGCAGCTCCGAACGCTTGGCGATGCGGAGCTTCGCGTATACCTGACCCAAATGCCATTCGACGGTCTTGACCGTGACGAACAGCGTCTGGGCGATTTCCTTGTTGCTCAGCCCCTCTGCCGCCTTCTGCGCGACGCGTTCCTCCGCTGGTGTCAACGCTGCGTTCGGCCCGTCGCTCACCTTGGCAAGGCGTGTCCCGGCGAGCCGGAGCTCCGAACGAGCGGTGCCCTCAAGGACGGAGGCGCCGATGAGGTGCGCCAATTCCATTCCTTCGGTGAGTCGTTGACGCGCCTCGGTCCTGCTTCCCGCGCGACGCAGCGTCGAACCGAGCTCGACCAGCGTGCGGGCACGCTCCAGTGTGTCGGGCATACCGTCCAGTAGGCGGTCCGCCTCCTCGAGGTGAGCAATCCCCTTGGTACCGCTCACCACTCCCGCGAATGCCCGCAGCGCCGCAGCGAGCGGCCGGGCAGCGCCGAAGGCACGGCACCGGCCGACCTCTTCGAAGGCAAGCACGCGGGCAGCACGCGCACTGCGCGTGATGGCAAGGGCCCGGACCGCGTCGGCGAAGTACTCGGAAGTTGAGGACGGATACAACCAGTTCTCACTGAAAGCGAGTTCGCGACACTCGAGGAGCTCTCCCAAGCCGTCGTCGTAGCGGTCCATGCGGATATGAAGGCGTCCGCGGGCGATGCGCAGCGGTACAAACGGCGCCGCGTCCGGCAGCCGTCGATCGAATCCGAGGGACGCGACGAGCTCTTCGGCCTCCCCCAGGCGGCCGGTCTCGATCAGGCAATGCACCAGCGTCGCCGCCGCGATCGGTGTGCAGACCGGCGCCAGGGAGGTGTCATGGTGGTCCCGCAGCAGCAAGCGGGCCGTTGTCTCGGCGTCGGCGAGCCGCCCCGTGTCGAGCAGGAGCCTGGCGCGCAGGCTCTCGGCGGTGGTCGCAGCGAGCGAGTATCCAGCGGTCGACGCCCGTCTGATGACGCGGGTGAGAACATTTTCGGCGAGCGGCAGATCGTCGCATTGCGCGAGAACCCAAGCGGCCACAGAGGCAGGTGGCAGTTCCACGTCCCGGCCAGGCAGCTGTACGCCGCCCGCGACAGCAGCGCCGGCGAGGCGAGCGACGTGGATGGCAGACCGTCCGCGGCTCCACGCTTCGACGGCCGCATGGGCTCGTATCGCCGATGCCGGCACAGCCACCGGACGTCTGTTTCCTCGGCCTCGTGCCATGCGTGAGAGGACCGCCTCAACCGTCCGGGCGTGGATCAAGGAAGGTCCCGAGTCGGGTCCGCTGGTGCCACACCCTCCGCGGGCAAGGTCCACCGCTTCCCCATAGCGGCCGCTGGCGGCCAGCGCCAACGCCAGTTCGGGGCGCACCGCGTCACCGACCTCCGGATCCTCAGCACGGCGCATGGCCTCGGCGAGGTGTTCGACGGCACCTGCGTCCCGCACCCGCAGTTCCGCCGATCCCAACTGTGCCAACACGCGCGAACCGACGGGCTCCGGCGGCGACTCGGCGAAAGCGCGTCGCAGATAGCGCACGGCCGTGGAAGGGTGGCCGGCCTCGACCGCCAGACGGGCCGCTGAGCACAGCACATCCACCGCCCAGGGGGCGTACCGGGGTCGGTACGGCACAAATGGTCCGCGACCGTTGCGGCGTCGCCCTCGGCCCCATGCAGGGACATCGCGGCTCGGCGATGCGCCAGGTTGCGTTCCTGAGCGGCCATGTCGGCGTAGACGACGTGGCGCGCGATAGGACTCAGAAAGGCGTACGGCACTCCAGCACGCAGGATCTGTGCGTCCCGCAAGAGCCGGGCCGCCTCGGCCGCCTCGCGCTCCTTGAGACCGGCCACGAGTGCGCAGTGCCGGGGGTCCGCGTCGGGGTCCAGGACGGCTACCGCTCCGGCGAGGGCAACGGCTTCCTTGGGCAACTGGCTGATGTGGCGGCGTATGTCCCAGGCGAGCAGGGTGGGGGTGAGCAGCCGGATGCGCGGCACGGCCGACTCCGCCGGTCTCACCTCGCGGGCCGCCATCTCCTTGACCAGCTCGGTCAGGTGCAACGGGTTGCCTTCCGTGATCGCCATGCAGACGCGGAGCACGGCGTCGTGTGGCGGGGCGCCCAGCCCCGTGCTGACTATCTCCCGTGCCGCGTCCGCACTCAGCGGGGCGAGTCGCGCCACGGTGGTAAGGGGGGTGGAGCAAGCGGAGATCACCAGGTCCTGGCTGGCATCGGCCTGAGGCTGAGCCGGCGTATGGGCCAGAGCGACCAGAATGGATTCGCCCTCCAGCCTGTTGATCAGATAGCTGAGGAAGTGCAGAGAGGAGGAATCGGCCCACTGCACGTCGTCGATGACAAGTAACAACGGCTGCTGCTCCGAGAGATTGCAGCACAGCCAGTAGAGGCCGTGTACGAAGGAGTAGAGCTCCTCGCCGCCCGACGCGAGACCACTGGAAGAGCGCGCCTGCTCATAGTCGAACAGCGTGTTGATCAGTGTCGCGGGGCCTGAGAGCGGCGTTCCATCACCGGCCTCGGCAACATCGGCTGCCAAGGAACGCTCGAAGAGCTGCCGCACCACCGCCCAGGGGAATTGACGCTCTGGCTCGCTGCCCCGCGCGTGCAACACCCTGAAGCCCTGGGCCGCCGCCTCACCGCGCAGGAAGCGGAGCAGGCTGGTCTTGCCGAAGCCACGCGCCCCCTCGAACATCAGAACCCCGCCCTCGCCGCCAAGTACCCGGCGCAGCGCGGTGTGCACCAAGCCTAATTCGCGGTCCCGTTCCAGCAACCGAACCTCTTGTCGCACGGACTCATCCCCCTTAAGCACGTGAATGCGGGCCGGGTCCACGGGACCGGCCCAATAATGGAGAAGGCAGCATTGGAGCGCACAAAGAACGCCGGAACGACAGGACTCAGGCCCAGAAGTGAAACACTTCCCGAGCCTACAGAAGATCTATAAAGAAACCCCTATCAGCACCCGATATTCAGCGGCAACACCCCTGAGGGGGCCAGCGCTCGCCAACCAAGGAGAACACTAAACATCGAACCGCACTTCCTCAACAATCGGCAACAGATTTGAACGCACTCAAATCCTGGCCATCCGGCAACCCTTGACAGGGGCAACCATCGCCATGTACGGCCGACACGCGAGCATGGATAGAGATGTAAGGAATATCGCATTCCGCTTGCCCTCGACACCTTCACCGCGTTAAGGAAGCGCAGATTCCATTTATTGCCACCCGATCATTACGGCCACCACATCACTTTCCCACACCTTTAACACCCGATCCCGCTTCCGGGAGCAACACTCTCGAGGCTTCGGCTGCCCGGGCAGCCGAAGTTCCAGCTACCCTGAACAAGAGGACATCAACAAGGCATCAAGCTCGTCTAGTGAGGTGGCAGACACGGCAACTTGGCTGGCAGGGTGCCCGTTCGACCCAGTGCGAGCGATGTTGCCGATTACGGACTGAAGGAGAAAGGCCACACCCGCCCCGTAGACCGACACTCAATGGTGACTGCTTGCGTGCCGGAAGCTAAGCTCAACAGGGCTTAGCGCGGCAAGAATCAGGAAACGCCTCGTCATGGGGCATGCTTCGTAACCACGGGGGCCGCATGCTGCACATCGACTTGTCTGGAGAGCAAGTCACAAGGATCCGATTCGCCCTATCGCCCATGGCAGAGACATCAATGGTGCTTCTGGCCGCGGCCCGACGGCCGCTACGCAGTCGACTGAGTTCCACAATCTGGCTCGTCTTCAAGGAGCATCGCCTTGAGTACCTGGCGGCGCTGTGCCGCAGCCGCTCCTCCTACCTACCCAGCTTCATCGCACCGCTACCCTCCGGGTATGAGCCCGACGTGCAGGACCAGTTACATGCGATCGCCACCACGCCTGCCAGTCAAGTCACAGACGAAATGTCCGCCTTTTTTGCAGACACAGGCGAGTTCGCCCCCGGCGCGCCGTCAGCGACAAAGTGCTATTAAGAGTACAAGGGGCTGGGAGACTATCCCAGCAAGACCCTCAGAGCCTCGCCCAGCGCATGGCTGATGAACTCGCCTGCTTCTGGGACCAGTTAATGGCACACCAATGGTCGGCAATAAGGAGTCAACTGGAAGCGGAGGTGACGCGCCAGGCCGACACCGTTGTACGGCACGGCTGGGCGGCGGTCTTCCTCGACATGCATCCCTCTCTGAGCTGGAGCGAGGGCGGTCTGACGATCGACACACCCTGCGACGGCCGGATCTTCTGGTCCAGATCTCTGATCCTCCTGCCCTCGGTCCACGCGCACCGCCCGGGTCTCTTCACTGACGTGCACAAGCAACGCGACACCGCACTGGCTTACCCGGCGGGACGGGTGGAATCTGCACCAGCGACCGCCGACCGACCGCTCGGCCAAGTATTGGGTCGCACCAGGCTCGCGCTCCTCAAGTCCCTGGGATTGGCCCGCACCACCGCCGAATTGGCGGAGATTCACGAGCTCACGGCGGGTTCGATCTCGTACCACCTGACGCGGCTGCACACCGCAGGCCTGGTCCACCGCCAACGCCGCGGCCGATCGGTGTACTACCGGCGATCTTCCCAGGCCGATCTCCTGATCCATGGCGTCGGCGACTAAAAGTCCCATCAGCTTGTGGTGATGCGCCGTGACCGGCATCCGGTCTCGCGATGACGGCCACCACCTGTGCTGTCTGGTTGCCCCTGGGGGCAACCAGACAGCACGGGAGTCCTCATGGGATCCCATCCGCGTGAGGCTCAGCAGTTCACATCGCGTCGGTTGAAGCGGACCGTGCCGACGGCGAGGAAGACCGCGGAGAGGATGACCAAAACGGCGATATCACCCCACTGGAAGCCGTTCCGGAGAGGCTCACCACCGATGTAGTAGTACATCGGTGAGACGTACTTGATACCGTCGCCGACCTGCGTGTACAGGGAGTTCCCCATGTAGGCGATGACGCCGACGACGATGCTGCTCGCGAGCACGGCGACCTTGCTGCCGAAGGCCGTGCCGGCGCCGAAGGCGAGTGCCGCGAAGGTCACGCACAGCAGAAGCAGGTTCACACACTGCGCGAGGAGCTCCACGGGGGTCACGCTGTTGAGCTCGGCGCCGTCGCGGATCGCGAGCAGGGCGAGCCAGACAACGGTGCAGATCACCAGGGCACCCGTCACCGCACCGGCGAAGCGCTGCACCACGAGCTTGGTGCGGGTGGCGGGGTGCGCGAGCAGCAGGTCCATCTGGCCCGACTCCTCGTCGCTCGCGGTTGCCCGCAGACCTGCGGTGATTCCGTAAATCATGGCCAGCAGCGGCAAAATGAGGCCGAAGACCGTGGCCTGCAGATAGCCCGCCGCCGTCGCGTCGACATGGAGGGACTCGCGGAACGCCGCCGGCATGCTGTCGGTGTTGTTCTTCTGCTCCGGGTACGTACTGGCGTATCCCATCCCGACGACGGCGCAGCCGACGGCCCACGCGATCAGCCCGCGCCTGCTGTCGGCGAGGAACTTGGTGTAGAGGGGGGAACTCATGGTCGAGGATCCTTTCCGATCCGGTGTACGAGGCCGCTGTCGAGTACTCAGTGGCTCAGGCTTCGCCGACCGGAGCGGGGCGCGGCGTGGGGCGGGGCGCGGCTTCCGCCCCTTCGTAGTAGGAATGGAAAAGGTCTTCGAGAGCCGGTTTGGTGACCTGTAGGCCGGTGACGGTGTGCCCGGCGAGGGCCTTGACCAGGTCGTCCGGATCACCGGAGAACGACCCGCTGAGCGTGGTGCCGGCGGTGTCGACGCGCAGTCCGTCGGCGCCGGGCACCCGGATGAACGCGTCAGCGGGCACAGGAGAGGCGAAAGTGACCTCGACCTCCCGCGTGGACACGGAGCGCAGGTTGGCGACGCTGTCGAGGGCGACGAGGGAACCGTCACGGATGATGCCCACGCGGTGGGCGACGGCCTCGACCTCGCTCATGATGTGGCTGGACATGAAGACCGTCTGTCCGCGCTCAGCGGCCTCGGCGATCAGTTCCAGGAAGGTCTGCTGCACGAGCGGGTCGAGCCCGGAAGTGGGCTCGTCGAGGATCAGCAGTTCGGGGGTGTGCATAAGGGCCTGCACCAGACCGACCTTCTGCCGGTTGCCCTTGGACAACTTCTTGATCTTGGCGCTCTGGTCGAGGCCGAGGCGCTCAGCGAGTTCGTCGATCCGCCCCTGCGGCACCCCGCCGCGCAGCGCGGCGAGGAAGCGCAGATAGCCGCTGACGCTCTGCCGCCCGTCACACACGAAGTCACCCGGCAAGTAGCCCACACGGGCGCGTAACCTGATGCCATCGGTCAGCGGGTCGAGGCCCAGGACCACCCGGGAGCCCGAGGTGGGCCGGATCAGATCCAGGAGCAGCCGGATCGTCGTGGTCTTCCCCGCGCCGTTTGGTCCCAGGAAGCCGAAGATCTCTCCTTTCCTCACCTCCAGTGTCAGTCCAGTCAGGCCACGGCGGGTGCCGTACGTCTTGGTGAGCTCGCCGAGCTCGATCACGTTCTCCACATCTCTGACTATGCTGAACTTTCAGTGATCTGTAAAGTCTCCGAGCTCTAAGAGTTGTCGTTACGCTAAGAGGGCGTTAAGACACCACCACGTCCCGGCAGGGCCGCCTTGCCGAGGAAGCACCTAGGAGCCCCTGGATGGAACAGAACGACACGGAACTCCTCGACGCTGCCGAGCGGTTGGCTCTCCTGCTCGCCGAGGGGGTATGCAGCGCACTACGGCCCGAGTGATGACCGCCCTGCTGTACAGCCAGGAGGAGACGATGACCGCAGGCACCCTCTGCGAACGTCTCCAGATCAGCTCGGGCGCCGTCTCCGGGGCAGTCAAGCAGCTCATCCAGATCGGCATCATCGAGCGGGTGCCCGCACCGGGCAGCCGTCGCGACCACTATCGGTTCCGCAAACACGCCTGGGCCACGATGATGGGCAACCAGAACGCGGTGATCGACATCATGGAACAGGCCGCGTCGGAAGGGCTGCGATTGGCGGGCACGAAGAGTCCCGCCGGGCGTCGGCTCCATGCGATGCACGACTTCTACGCCTTCATGCAGCGGGAGTTCACCCCACTCATCGAGAAATGGCGCGAGCAGTACGACGCCGAGAACCCCTAATTCCGGGGGTGGTGCTGGGGTACTCCCGGGGGCGCCTCGTCGGCGGGCAAGCGAAGACTGGTCCGCGACGAGCCGCGTGGGTGCGACGAGCACCGTGCCCGCTGCGGAGTAGAGGAGGTAGGGAACATATGGCTGACCAGTCCGTGGCCGCACCGCCGTTCTTCGCCGACGGCGGTCCCGCGCTGTACACGTGGATGCGCAACGCTCGCGACAACACGCCGGTCATGTTCGATGAACCATCTCAGTCCTGGAAGATCTACCGATATGAGGACGTCCACCGCGTGCTCTCCGACTGGGAGGTTTTCTCCAACGACATGTGCCGGGTCATCCCCGAGCACGGCTTCACCCGCGGCAACTTGTCCACGATGGACCCGCCGGAGCACAAGCAGCTGCGCGGCGTCGTCGCCCAGGGCTTCACCCCTCGTACACTCGCGCAGCTGACCCCGAAGATCGAAGAGTTGGTCAAGGAACTGCTGGACGCCGTCGAGGACCGCGATGAGATAGACATCGCTCGGGACCTCTCGTACCAGCTGCCCCTGAACGTCATCTCGACGCTGATCGGCGTGCCCCGCGAGGACCGCGGGGTGCTACAGCGCACCGCGGACGCGCAGCTGGCGCTGACCTGTGAGAATCCCACCAACGGCGACTTCGTTGTCCAGGTCCAGAAGGCCATGGAGGAGTTGCAGGCGTACATCAAGGAGCTCAGCGCCGAACGACGCGCCAATCCGCAGGACGACGTGATCAGCAAGCTGGCCACCGCCACCGTCCAGGACCGCTCACTGGATGAGGAAGAGGTCGTCAACTTCACCGTCCTGCTGTTGCTCGCCGGCCACCTGACGACCATGTCACTGCTCGGCAACATGATGCTGACGCTGAGCGAGCACCCCGACCAACTGGCCGAGGTGCGTGCCAACCGCGACCTGGTGCCCGACGCCATCGAGGAGGTGCTCCGCTACCGCACCCCGGTGCCCGAAGGCGGCCGGGTCACCAATCGGGACGTCGAACTGGGCGGTACGGTCATCCCGGCCAACAAGATGGTGCTGTGCTCGCTGATCTCCGCCAACCGCGACGAGCGCAAGTACCCGAATCCCGATAAATTCGATATCCGGCGCGACCCCAACCCTCAACTCGCCTTCACCACAGGCATCCACTACTGCCTCGGCGCCCACCTGGCCCGTCTCGAGGCGGGGATCGCGCTCAACACGATCCTGGATCGCTATGCCGAGTTCACCCTCACCGGGCTCGAGTGGTACCCCACGTACGCTCTCTGCAACCTGAAGCGCCTCACCTTCGACGTACGGCGCACATGACGACAGTCGCCTCCCCTTCGAGCAGTGGATCCTGCGCCCGGATCCGCGCCCCACAGCGGTGCTGCGCCTGATCTGCGTGCCCTACGCGGGCGGCGGCCCCGCCGCATACCACGCGTGGCCCCGCGCTCTGGGGGCGCGGTGGAGCCATGGCTGCTGCGGCTGCCGGGCAGGGAAGCGCGACTACGCGAGCCGCCCTTGGACAACGTGGATGAGATCGTCCAGCAGACCGCCGCGGCCATCGCGCCCGAACTGCGCTCGCCGTTCGCGGTGTTCGGCTACAGCCTGGGGGCGTGGGTCGCGTTCGAGCTGGTACGGGAGCTGCGCGACCGATACGGACTGCGGGCCGCCCACCTGGGGGTGGCGGCCCGCCCCGCGCCACAGACGCCAATGCGGCATCCGCCCATGCACACCTTGCCCGACAACGACTTCATCGACGTACTGGACCGCCGATTCCAAGCGATCCCACCGATGATCCGCGACTCCCCCGAAATGCGCGCGATCTATCTGCCCGCGCTACGCGCCGACACGACGGCCCTGGAGACCTACCGCTACCGGCCGGGACCACAACTGGACTGCCTGGTTTCCGCATTCGGTGGTACCGAGGACGCCGACTGCCCGAGCACGGATCTGCAAGCGTGGGGCGAGTTGACGACGGGCCGCTTCCAACTGCGCATGCTGCCCGGTGGGCACTTCTTCCTCAACACCTGCCAACAACAGCTCCTCGATGCGCTGTCGCTGGATCTGCTGCGCGCCTTGGTGCCCTGAGGGCCGCACCGGGGGCGGAGCCGGATCGGCCGGGGGCCGTGCTGGGGCAGCCCCTGGGGTGGCCATGGCCGGCTCCGACAACACTCCAAGTACCCCAGCTGCGACACCCGGAGGTGCCCCGCCATGCCCGTTCCCTCGACACCAGTCAGCCGACGCCACGCACTCGGCATGGCAGCTGTCGGCGGCGCCACCCTCGCGCTCCCCCTGCTGAGCGGCTGCGGGGACTCCGATGACGACACGGCCGCGGCCCGCGGTGACGCCGGCGGACGGCCACGCCGCGGGGGGACGTTGACGTCCGCGTTCACCGGTGGCGGCCCCACCGAGTCACTCGACCCGTACTCGCCGTCCAGCCCCGCCGACTACGCCCGCAACCGCCTCATCTACGACGTCCTCTTCTGGGCCGCGAATGGCAAGGTCAACCCCGGCCTCGCGCTCTCCGCGGCCACCACGGACGACGGCTCTTCCTTCATCCTCAAGGTTCGCGGGGACGTCGTCTGGCACGACGGGTCACCCTTCGGCGCCGAGGACGTCGCTTTCACCCTGCGCTACGCGACCTCCCCGGACCGCCAGTACCCGAGCGAGCTGACGGGCTACATCGACGCTGCCAAAGCCAAGGTCGAAGACGACCACACGCTGGTTGTGCCACTGCGCCGCCCCATCGGGATCCGGCCGGCCTGCTCGCGGCACACCAGGTCTTCGTTCTCAAGAACGGCACCGCTGCCTTCAAGCCTGGCAGGGTCATGGGCACCGGCCCCATGAAGATTGTCGATTTCGCCCCCGGCCGCGCCAGCACGCTCCGCCGCTTCGAGGACCATTGGGACGGCGCCCCGTACCTGGACAAGATCATCGTCCTCAGCGTCAACGAACCACAAGCCCGTGTGAACGCCGTCCGCGCAGGACAGGCCGACTTCGCCGCCGGTCTGCCGTACACCGAAGCGGCCAAGCTGCGCTCCGGCAGGAAGTCGGGGGTTCGCAAGGGCGCCGAGAGCGAGCGCACTGGTTTCGGGTTCATACTCAACAGCAGCCGGCCTCCGTTCGATGACCCCCGCATCCGCCGGGCCGTCCGCCTGGCAGTCGACCGCAAAGCCCTGGTGGACACGGTCTTCCTGGGATACGGAGAAGTCGGCAACGACCTGTTCGGGGCGGGCGCCCAGTATTATGCCGACGACCTGGAGCCGCTGTCGCGCGACGTGGACCGTGCCCGCAAACTTCTCCGCGCCGCGAGTGCCGACGGCATCGAGGTGACCGTACGCACCGCGGAGATCGAGACGGGGTACAACGCGTCGACCGAGCTCTTCGCCGAGCAGATGAAGGACCTCGGGCTGAAGGTACGCCCTGAAGTGGTCACCCCCGCCGAGTTCTTCGACGCCAAGGCGTTGGGCTCTGCCGACGCCGTAGCATTCGCGATCTACGGATTTCCTCTGCAGACCATCTACACCCGCACCGCGACGCGGCCCTCGCTCGCCTTTGGCGACCAAGAGTTCAAAGGCGCCCTCACCTCCGCGATGGCCACCCGGCAGGAGGCCGAGCGGAAACGAGCCTGGCGCCAGGTCCAATCCGCCATGCACGACCGGGGCAACTGGGTCGTGTGGGGATTCGCCGACACGCTCAACCTCGCACGCGATGGCGTACACGGCGTCACTGGTCGCGGCACCGCCAAGTACCCGTACCTGGGCAAGGCCTGGCTGGCATGACCCAGGCCCTGCCGCGGTTCGTCGCCCGGCGTCTTTCGATCTCGCTCGGGCTGCTCGTCCTGCTCAGCCTGATCGTCTACGTGGGTGTGGATCTGCTGCCCGGTGACCCCGTGACCAGCCGCCTGGGCGACCGGGCGAGCCCGGAACAGATCGCGGCCGCCCGCGACCGCCTCGGCCTCGACGAACCCGTCCTGCGGCGTTACGCGGAGTGGGCCTCCGCACTGCTTCAGGGCGACCTCGGCACATCGGTGCTCAGTGGGGTGCGGGTACGGTCGCTCATCGCCGACCGGCTCGGCAACTCGGCGCTGCTCGCCGGGATCACGCTCACCGCCGTCGTGCCCCTGTCCCTGCTGGTCGGTGTCTGGGCCGGGGTACGGCGCGGCCGGTGGCCCGACCGAGTGGTGTCAACCGTGGCCGTGATGCTGGTGGCCCTACCTGAATACGTCTTCGCCGGTCTCATGGTCCTCGTGTTCGCCGTATGGCTGGGCTGGTTCCCCGCCGTGTCGGTCACCCCTGCGACCGAAGGCCTACCGACCGACCCGAGCCTGCTGGCCTTGCCCGTCCTGAGTCTGCTGGCCCTCTCTCTCGCCCACGCCGTGCGCGTCATCCGGGCGGCGACAGCCGCCGCGCTGCGCGCCCCGCATGTCGGCACGGCGCGCCTCAACGGAACCCCCGGAGCACCGTACTGCGCCGGGCCGTGCTCCCCGCCGTCCTTCCGGTCGCCGTACAGATCTGGTGCGTGCTCGGCGTCGGTCTGGTGGGCGGCGCCGTCCTTGTCGAGCGAGTCTACGGCTACCCGGGCATAGGCGAGCTGCTGGTCAGCTCCGTGCAGTCCGGAGACATACCCGTCGCCCAGGCTCTGGCCATGCTGCTCGGCGCGGCGATGCTGCTCGCTGTCACCGCAGCGGACATCGCGGTCGCCCTGACCACACCCTGGAAGAGGACCGCACCATGACCCCCGGAGCAGGGCCCGCATCACAGGCCTTCATCGTCCCCTGTACCGCTTTCGCAGCGGACTCGCCGCGTGTGCCGTGCTGGCCGCCGTCGCCCTGCTGGCTCTGCTCGGGCCCTGGCTGGCGCCGCACTCTCCCACAGAGGTCGTCGGCAGGCCATACGCCGCTCCCGGCCACGGTCTGCTCGGCACGGACCAGTTGGGCCGCGATGTGCTCTCGAGAGTCCTCCACGGTGGGCGTGCGGTAGTGCTGACGGCCGCGGCCACCACCGGGGTCGGTGCCGTTCTCGGCGCGGTTGTGGGGCTGACGGCCGCGCTCGCCGCGGTACGCCGCCCATGGCTGGACAGCCTCATCATGCGCCCCTTGGACGCGCTGCTCGCCATCCCGCCCCTGCTCCTGCTCCTCCTGTTCCTCAGCGCGGCGCCGGGCCGGTGGGCCATCGCGGCGGCGGTGGTGATGATCAGTCTGCCGCTGTCCGCACGTGTCGTACGGGCGGCAGCGGGCCCGGTCACCCGGCGCACACACGTCGAGGCGGCGATCGCACGGGGTGAGCGGCTGCCCTGGCTGGTGGTCCGGGAACTGCTGCCGTTCGTCGCGGGGCCGCTGCTCGCCGACGCCGCGGTCCGCTTCGTCCTCAGTATCTACCTCGTCGCCGCGGCCGGATTCCTCGGCCTCGGCACGGGAACGGCCGACTGGGGGGTCCAGATCGCTGACGCCCTGCCCGGTGCGCAACTTCAGCCATGGGCGCTGGCGACTCCGGTGCTGTGCGTTGCGGTACTCGCCGTGGCGGCCAACGTCCTGTCCGATGAACTGTCTCGCCGCTCCCGTGGGCTTCAGGCATGAGCGCGGGGACACGGTCGCTGGTGGCCATTGAGGGGCTGACCGTCGAGGTCGCCGGGCGCGTGGTGCTCGACCAGATGCACCTCACCCTCGCGGAGGGCGCCGCGGTCGGTCTCATCGGCCCGTCCGGCTGCGGCAAGACGACGACAGCCCTCGCGGTCCTCGGGCATTTGCGCGACGGCATGCGGCGGCGCGCCGGAACGGTGCGCGTCCGAGGCGCAGAGGTCTTCCCACCCCCAACGTGGCTACGCGGCCGTACCGTGGCCTACGTTCCACAGGACCCGGGCCACACGCTCAACCCATACCAAAGGGTGGGGGCAGCCCTGCTCGACTCCCTCACCAGGCTTCCCCCTCGGCGTGCGCGTCGCGACGCGGTCGTGGAGCTGCTGGACCGCGTGGGCCTGCCCGCGGATCCCGAGTTCGCCCGACGGTACCCACATCAGCTCTCCGGCGGGCAGCAACAGCGCATCGCCCTCGCCATGGCGCTCAGCCGCTCCCCCGCGCTGCTCATCCTCGACGAGCCCACTACAGGACTCGACATGGTCACCAAAGCAGGCATCGTGGACGAGCTCAGGCGGGTGCACCGTTCCGGAACGGCTCTCCTGTGGATCAGCCACGACGTCGAAACACTGGCCCGTTCCGTCGACCGGGTCGTCACCATGGGCGGCGGCCGGCTGACGAGCGGTCGGCACCCCACAGGCCACCGCCGGGAACGAGCACCACAGCAGCCCGGCAGCCGTGAGACAGCGCTGTTGGCCGCCGCGTCTTCGCCGACGTTGCACGGCGCCGGCCCAGTGCTGTCCGTACGAGGGTTGACCGCCGGGCACCCCCGGACCCAACCCGTCCTGCTGGATGTCGACCTCGACGTGGCGCCGGGTGAGTGCGTCGCCGTGCTCGGCGTGTCGGGAACCGGCAAGACAACCCTCGCCCGCTGCCTGGCCGGCTTGCACCCGCCACGGAGCGGAGCGCTGCGTCTCGACGGCGTGCTCGCCCCGTGGGACATACGCCGTCGCACTCGTGCCCAGCGGGCAGCGCTGCAACTGGTGGCACAGAGCCCGGCCGAGGCACTGCATCCGCGCCAGACCGTGCGGACCGCGCTGGTACGTCCGCTGCGACTGCTGCGCGGTGTTACAGACCGCGAACGGCTGCAGGACGAGATCAACCGGCTGCTGCTCACAGTGCGACTGGCCCCGAGCACGCCGATCGCCTCCCCGAGGAGCTCTCCGGCGGTGAGCGTCAAAGGGTGTCCGTCGCCCGGGCGCTGGCGGCCGGGCCCCGCCTCCTCGTGTGCGACGAGAGCACGTCCGCGCTGGACTCCGACACCGAGCGTGACGTGCTCACCGTGTTGGAGAAAGCCCGCCGGGACCTGGGGCTCGCCGTGCTGCTCATCACCCATAGCCTCGACGTGGCCGCCGGCGCGGACCGGGTGGTCATGGTTGCCGACAGCCACATCGTCGCAACTCCCGATCCTCGTGGCGGCCGGCCTTCGGGGGATAAGGATCGCAACCAGGTGAACGCGAAGATGTGGCATGCCCTGGGTCAGGGTGTGACGGTCATCCGCCCAAGTCTTGTCCAGGTCCAGAAGCGGCATGGAGAGAAACCCTCCGAGTCAAGGGGTCGGTAAGCGGCGTGCTCGACCTCGACGCGGGAAACGGGAGCGCGAAAAGAGGGCCCTCACAGGTGTTGACCTGCGAAGACCCTCTGCACCGTCGGGACGACAGGATGTGAACCCGCGACCCCTTGACCCCCAGTTGCGTCGAGGCTGAGCGGCGTGCTCCGGTCCGTTCTCCCAGGTCACGCTGACGCGTAATCAGCCGAGTAAAGGAGTCCACCCTTTTCGACTTCTGCGTCCCGAGTTGCCTGGAGGCTGGCATCGTGACCGGACGTCGCATATGTGCAGTATACGTCCGAAGGCACACCCAGCACAGACCCAAGCCCTCCACTGCATGCACTGCAGGCACGCAACAACCTCATGGACTTCGGGGACCATGCCAGGTCGATCAGGACGTTATCCGCGACCGCGGCGATTACTTCGCCGACGGCTTCGATGCCTACTCCAATCAATCTGCGTGTGGACCAACGGCACCTCGGTCTCGCCCTGGATGACCGACGCCGGGGTACCACTACACATGCCCCCGCCGATCGACGATCCCAACACGTTAACCCGCCTCGACATACGCCGACACGATCGCCTCGGCGGCATCCCCCACGAGTACCGACATGCAGCGTGACCCGCACGGATGAAGTTTCCGGCAAGGGCAATGTCGCGTCCGGCAATTGGCCGTATGCCCGGCTCATCGAGGACGCTCCTGTCAGCGCGCACTACGGCCAGGCCTTCGCACGGAACCTGGCAGAGGCGATGGAGACGTCCGAGACCGGACTGAGGGCCCTGGGCGACAAAGCGGGGGTCCCGCACGCAACCATCAGCCGGCTGCTACGCGGGATGGTCCTGCCCGACTTGGGGACTCTCGCCCGCTTGGAGGTGGCACTGGGAACCAGCCTCTGGCCCGGCCTCACAGCGTGGACCGAACGCGAACACGGACTCAGCAGCCGCAACACCGAACCCCTGCCCTGACCCCACGCATGCGCCTCCAGGGAACGACTGGCCGGGAGACCTGCTGCTCAGTCACACGGCCTGGGACGGAAGTCCGTCGGGCGCAAACGCCGGCACACCGCAGACACACGCCCGTCCGCCGCTCGACAGTCGCATCGCCGCAGCGCCGGATACAGAGCCCCCGTCCGTGGCCGGGCATACGTATCCGCAGCAGAGGTCCACCACCGCCTCATACGCCAGACCCCAGGGAGCAACCGCCGCAGCAGCGACTCCTCCGGGGAGACAGAGGCTCCGGCAGTCCCCATGCCCGCCGCCCGCGTCAGGCAGTTCCCGCCCTGCCGGACCGTGTCGGCGCGAACCGCGCCATGGTGATCGAGCCCAGTCCGGTCCGGCCTTCGCTCATCCGAGTTCCCCTCCGGGCACCGCTCCCCCGACGACGGCTCCCAGCCGGTTGATGTCAGGGCTGTACAGCACAGCGAGAGCGCTGCCCGGAGGCCGACGACGGCGATCATCGCGCGGCCCAGGTGCTCGGTCGTGGTCGTGTGCGACGGTGCCAGCCTGTGCAGCAGGGGGTACAGCCACGACGTGAGCCGGTACGTCAGACGGTAGGCAGGGGTTTGAGAGACGGCGCCGTTGCGGGGCCGGATGTAAGCGGGCCGGAAGACATAGGCGTTGAACGGCATTTCTAGCAGTTCGTTCTCGGTACGCCCCAGGACCCGGGCCCACGCCGAGCGGCTCGATTCGGAGGCGCCCTCCCCCGACACGAAGGTGAAGGTCAGGGACGGGTTGGCGGCGCTCACCGCGTCGGCGGCCGCCAGCGTGTGGTCATGGGTGATCCGGGAGTACTCCTCCTCACTGCGGCCGGCCGAGGAGACACCCGCGCAGTAGAAGCAGGCGTCCAGATGCTCGAACTCGCCTCGAACGGCCATGAAATCCGTGAAATCGGTATGGACGACCTGCCGGACCTTCGGATGGTCCACGTCCAGAAGCCTGCGCACCACCAGCAGGACGGAGTCGACCTGCGGATCCAGGAGGCAGCCGCGCAGCACACCCTGGCCGATCATTCCGGACGCCCCGAAGATGGCAACCCGCATGAACCGCTCCTGGTGCTAGATCAGGGCGGCGGCGAGGCGACGCCACTGCGTGCGGGAAAGAGCCGCCAGAGGAGAGACGGCCGACTCGGCGGTGAGGACTTGCAGCGCGACATGGTCGGCACCGGCGGCCCGGTGCTCGTCGACCCGGCGCTTCACCGCCGCTTCGTCTCCCCATGCGATCACGGCGCCGAACAGACGGTCGCTCACCGTCGCCACGTCCTCTTCCGTGAATCCCAGCCGCAGGAGGCTGTTGGCGTAGTTCGGCTGAGCGAGATACGACCGCAGCCAGTCGTCCCCGATCGCACGTGCTTCGTCCGCGTCCGCGGCGAGGACGACCGTCTGTTCCGGGAGTACGAGCCCTCCGTCGCCCACGGCCTCGCGGGCCCGCCGCGTGTGCTCCGGGGTGACGAGGTAGGGGTGCACGCCCCGGGCACGCTTCGCCGCCACCTCCAGCATCTTCGGGCCGAGCGCGGCGAGCACCCGGCTCTCGGACGGCACCGGCTGATCCGCCGTGTCCAGCCCGTCGAGGAACGCCGTCATCGCAGCCAGCGGCCGACGGTAGCGACCGGGTTCCAAGGCGTCGACGCGATGGGCGTGGCTCACGCCGACGCCCAGCAGAAACCGGTCCCCGTGCGTGGCGGACAGCGAGGCGTACGACATGGCGGCCGCCGTCGGCGTGTGGGCCCACAGGTTCAGTACGCCGGTCGCGACCACCATCCGGCGGGTAGCGGCCAGCAGTCGACCGACCGCGTCGAACACCTCCGGCCCGCCCGGGTCCGGCACCCACACCGCGCTGAACCCCAGCTCCTCCAGCTCCGCCGCCGCGTCGGCGGCCTCGGCCGGATCGCCGTAGCCCAGCCCAGCACTCCACACACCCACACCGGAGAGATTCATGCCGTCCTTTCGTCATCGGGCGCAACCCGAAGAGGCGCCCATCAATAAAAACGACTCATAGTCGTTTCCTATTCGATCGTGTAACTGTGGGTCTGTCAATCAAGGCCCCGAGGGGACTGACCGCGGCAGCCATCAGCCACGAGGGCGGGGCAGGGAGCGGTGCCGCGCACGAGGAGCTCGCGAAGGCCGACCCGCACAGCGGGACGAACGTGGCGCAGATCGCCTACCAGTGGGGGTTCGGGCACCTGGGCCGTTTCGCCGGTGACTACCAGCGCCGCTACAGCCAACTTCCGTCGACGACGTTGCGCACCTGATCCGCTCTGGCCGTGTCCGGCGTCCGTCGGCTGTGCTCTTCGCTGTACCGAACACGCCGATGGCGTCCGCGCCGTGCGCGATGAAGGCGCGTGCGATCTCCACGGCGTCGTGCTCGGTGTTGCCGTCGGGCATCCAGTCGGTCGCAGAGATGGGCACGATCATCGGTCGACCGGCGGGCCGTGCTGCCCGCACCGCGTCGAGGACCTCCAGCGGGAAGCGCAGCCTGTTTTCCAGTGCCCCCGTACTCGTCTCTCCGGTGGTTGGCGATCGGAGAGAGGGTGGAAGTGGGCAGGTAGCCGTGGGCGCAGTGGAGTTCGAGCAGGTCGAAGCTGGCGTCGGCACTCCCGCGAGGGAGAGGTCCCGCGCCGCCAACGCCGGGGCCTGGGTTCTGGAAATGCCAGCCTCCTCATGGAGTCCGGTTCCCCTTGAATGCCAGGGTGAACGACGCCCAGCGGGTCGCCACGCCGAGCGGGCGGGCGCCCACTGGCCTCTGCCTGTCGCCAAGCGTTCGGCAGGGCGGCCTTCCGTTGCGTCGACCAGCGCCACCGGTCGGGCGGGAGTCAGTCCGCCAGCCGCTGATCAACGGTTCGCAGTGCCGCGCGCACCTCGTCGATCAGCTCGGCCCCGTCGTGGGTCTCCGAAGTGGTGCGGAAGGCGTACCGCTCCACGGCCACCCGCAGCGCGGCAGCGACCAGGGCCGCCTGTACATGGACGGACGGCGCCTCGGGGGACTGTCCGGCGCGGCGCGCGATCTCCGCGGCGAAGACAGGCTCGGCGTCGGCGTGCACCTCCAACCAGACCCCGCGCAGGGCGGGTTCGGTCCGGGTGAGCCGGGCCAGGGTGAGCAGCATGGGCATGTCGGAGGTGACCGCGCGGCAGTGCCGGTCAAAGCCGTCGAGCAGGGCGGCCATGCCCGCCCCGGCGTCCCACTCGCTCAGGGCACGCGCGATGCTGTCGATGCCTGGGGTCAGCAGGGGCTGCACACAGCGTTCCTTTGTGGGGAAATACCGCCACAGTGTCCGGACGGAGATACCGGCCGCGGTGGCGATCTCGTCCGCTGATGTGGCGTCCACGCCATGCGCGGCGAACAGGGCGACGGCCTCGCGCGCGATGTCCAGCCGGGTCTGTTCCTTGCGTCGTTCGGTCAGACGCGGCCGACCCATCCGCGCGCCACCACGCGCTACGGCTGAGCGCTCGTCGGCCATCTCGTCTCCTGTCGTTCGTCCGTCACCCATCCGCTATCGATATCACTCTACTTTATGGCACTGGACGCCTATATGGCGCTGAGCGCCATAAAGTCTTACGGTAGGTAGAACGCGATACCCGCATCTCGAAGGAGACAGCTATGAGCAGTAGCGGACTGAAGAACAGCAGCGTCATCGTCACCGGTGCCGCCTCCGGCATCGGGCGCGCCACCGCCCTGCGGTTTGCCCGCGAGGGGCCAAGGTTGTGGCCGCCGATCTCAACGACGAGGGCGTCAAGACGGTCGTCGAGGAGATCCGGGCGGCGGGCGTGGCCGCGGAGGCCGTCAGCGGCGACCTGAGCGACCCCGCTGTGATCGAACGCGTGGTCAGCACTGCTGTGACCGAGTTCGGCGGCGTCGACGTGCTGGCCAACATCGCAGGCGTCATCGACTCGCAGTCCGCCGCCGCCGATGTGACCGACGCGGAGTGGGAGCGGATCATACGGATCAACCTGACCGCGCCCTTCATGCTCACCCGGGCCGTGCTGCCGCACATGCTGGCCAAGGGCAAGGGCGCGATCGTCAACACCGGGTCCACGGCGAGCCTGCGCGGGAGTGCGTCCGGCGCCGCCTACACGGTGTCCAAGCACGGAGTGATCGGGCTCACCCAGTCCCTCGCGGTCATGTACGGCGGCTCCGGAATCCGCACCAACGCCATCGCGCCGGGTCCCACGATGACGAACATCGTCGCCAGCTACAGCGGCGACGAGGAGGGGCACGGCCCCAAGATCCTCGCCGGGTATCGGCAGAACATCTCCCGCTACTCCGAAGCGGATGAACCGGCCGCAGCGATCGTCTTCCTGGCGTCGGACGCGGCGAGCAGCATCAACGGTGTGGTCATGCCGGTGGACAACGGCATAGCAGCCGCCTGAGCGGTCCTGGTGAAGTTCACTGCGGCCCGGCAGCGCCCTGAAGGGGCGCGGGGCTGTGTCTGGTCTGCGGCTCAGCCGCGTGGGCGCGACCAGCCAGGACGGCGCCGCAGACAATCGACGGTGTTGCTGACAGGCCCTCGTCATGTCGGCGTCGCGAGCGGCAGCGACCGGATGCCGCATCCGGCGGCGACGCCGACATGACGGGGCCCTTGCAAGGGTGTCACCGGTACTGCGTCGACGAAGGCCCGACGAGATCCTCGCCGCCCGCACCCCAACGCCTCCGACCAGGACCGGCTCGTCTTCGTGGCGACATCATGTCCACCGAGCGCGAAGCGTCCCCGCCACCCGCCTCGCCGACACCCACAGCGACCACGTCCCCGTCCGAGGTTCTCACTGCAACTGCCCACTCACCGGCCTCCCGCATCGCCTCCGGCCGCGAACTCGCAGACGTACACGGCAGGGATGCCATCGCCCCTCGGGCACGAGGCGAGGGCGCGGCCGGTCAACTCCGGCAGCCGCTAAACGCTTTGCGGAGCAATCGGCCGCCCGCAGAGCGGGCTCATGCGCTGGGGCGAGGCGCGAAGGGGACCGATCTTCGGCATGTGGTCTGGTCGACCTGTGACGACACCCGGCAGCGGATCGCGCCGGACGCCAAGCTGTCCTGCATCGCCGTCGAGGACATCGGCCGGTCGATCTTCGGGATCTTCATGAGGCTGACAGTCGGCCTGAGCCGCGCCCTAGGCGTGGACTGCACTGTGCGCCGGAGCGGTTCGACGATGTGCGCTCCGCCACGCCCGAGGACGACTTCGCCGACGTCGTGGGGACGTTCGAGTAAAAGGTTGACGCCTACGTCTCGGCGCGGGATCTGGACCTCGCCCGTTCACTCAATCCCAACCTGCACACGTTCGACTCGTGGCTGGCCAAGCACAAGAACGGCTTCAAGGCGTCTCTGCCCCGGGAGCACCGGAGCGCCCGCCGACGGCACCGCCTGGATCGTCACCGACCCCTTCTCCGGTTCTTACGACATGGACGTCGCAAGCCTGCTGCTGTGGGACGTGTGGGTGCAGATGCTCAACGCAGACCGCAGCGGCACCGCCGCGACGCCGTGCGTGTGATGTCCAAGGTTCGAGGGCATCGGCTTCGCACAGTGCAAGGACCACTGGTACATCACCTGTGGGCCGACCTGCGCCAACTGCGCGTGCCGATCCAATACGTGAGCAGCGACGCGCCGCACGAGGGTACCGAGCGGGATCTTCGGCTACCGCACCGGCCCCAACAGCTACGCCACGCGTACCGCTCGCCGCCACCGTCCGCCACCAGGTCACTGCCTCCGACTACCACCAGCCGGACTGCTGGTCACCTGTACACCGGACGATCAGCCCGTCTACGGGGGTGAAGGTGACGTCCGACCTGCCTTGCGTAGTTCTCGCGTCGCGTCTTCGATCGCCCTTTGCTCCTGCCCCGAGGGGGCTTCCAAGGCGTGTCGCATCCGGTTCAGCGCCTTGTGGTAGCCGGTGATTCGGTCGTCGAGTGGTCAGCTCGGCCGAATCACCCGCCACGTGCAGCACCGCGCCCGACCTGCCGGACGCGAGAGCGCGCGCCTGCCGCGTCAGGCTCGCCGGGAGTTCGCGTGCAAACCCCGAAACCCCGTTGCCCGGTCAGGGCGCGCGGGTCCCGGCGCCCCGAGTCCGGTCGATCGCCAAACGCGTCAGCGCAGTTCGCGGAAGGTGGAGCGGAGGTCGTGGATCCAGGCTCCAGGATTCTCCCACGGGCCGAAGTGACCGCCCGTTTCGTGCACGTTGACCGCGCGGATGTCGCCGTAGAAGCCGGTCCTGCCGACCAGCGCTGCACGCTCCTCGGGGGTGTGCGCGCCGGGCGGGTGAGCCTCACCGAGCAGGATCGTGAAGCCGGCTGGTGCCTCGATGGGCGGCGTGCGGTCGTGTGCAGGCGTCCAGGGGTAGAGATTCATGTTGCGGTAAGTCCGGATGGACGAGCCGATGGCCTGATTGGCCCAGTACAGGGTGGCGTTGGTGAGGATGTGGTCAACGGGGAAGACCTCGTCGAAGTCGGCGCGCCGGTCGCTCCATGTGCGCCACCGCTTCAGGAGCCAGGCGAGCATGCCCGCCGGGGAGTCCTGGAGGGCATGGGTGAGCGTCTGGCCGTCGAACATGTGGGTGACGACGTGCGAGACGTAGGTCTCGTGGAACTTGAGCACGTCCTGGCGCATCTGCGGCGAGAGACCATCGGTCGTCGGATAGCCGGCGGTCACGTCCCAGAACCGGTCGCCCTGGAACATGTTCAGTGGCATCTCGTCGTACAACTGGATGCCGTACAGGGAGTCCGCGTACTTGTGACCCAGCTGGGCTCCGATCAGGCTGCCTTGGTCGGCCCCGCCCACCGCGAACTTCTGGTAGCCGAGGACGCCGGTCATCAGCTCGTGGAAGCGGTCGGCCATGCTGACGAAGTTCTCCCGCTCACTGGTGAGCGGTGTGGAGAAGGCGTATCCGGGCAAGGAGGCCACCACGACGTCGAAGGCGTCGGCGGGGTCGCCGCCGTAGGCGGCCGGATCGGCGAGCGGGCGGATCACCTTGCTCCAGTCCCAGAACGTCCAGGGCCAGCCGTGCAGGAGCAAAAGCGGGACGGGAGCCGACCCTCTGCCCTGTTCACGCAGGAAGTGCACCGGGGTTCCCCGACGTCGACGCGGTGGTGGGTGTAAGTGTTCAGCTCCTTCTCCACGGCACGCCAGTCGAATCCGTCGGCCCAGTACGAGACGAGGGGGCGCAGATAAGCCGTGGGAAGGCCGTAAATCTCACTCTCGTTGCCGGGGTCGGAGGCGAACCGGGTCGCCCTGAGCCTGGTCCGCAGGTCGTCCAGGACCTCCTGGGGGATGTGGATGGTGTACGGCTCGGGTTCGGTCGGCTGCGGGGCAGCGGTCATGGGCTGTCCTGTCTATTGATGTGGGTCTGAACTGGTCACTCGTAAGATCGGCGAGGTCCAGGTGTTCGTGCTCGGGGCCTGCCGCACCAACAGTCAGGGAAGCCCGGCGCCGGAGACGCCGCAGGTGGTCACGGTCTTGACCGGTCGCCGGGGCGACGATTCTTCCCCCGGCGACTGGTGCGCCGAGTCGGACAGTGGAGGCATGGGCGGCGAGGTACCGAGCGTGATGTGACAGTCCGGCATCGCGTTCTCCGGTGTGTCCGGTCGCCCCACCCGGAGCCGGCTCACCCTTGCCGACTCGGCGACGGCTGCGGGCGCGGCCACCTACTGGCCCGGCCTGCGCCGCCTTTGCGGCTGATCCAACTCGTCGATGTGAAGGCCCGGGCTCCTCATGCTGGTCTCCCGGCCGCGGACCTTCTGTCCTGCCGTCAGGCGGGCAGGACCTCGTCCACCCCGAGCCGCAGCTCCGACGGACCGCGCAGGTCGGGTGAGTCGCGGTAGGGCGGCGGGTCCTGAAGCAGGCGGGGACCGACCAGGCGCCGGCTCAGCTCCCGGACCGCGATCTGGCCCTCCATCCGGCCGAGCGGGGCACCGAAGCAGAAGTGGGTGCCGCCGGCGAAGCTGAGGTGGGCGTTGTCGGGGCGGGTGATGTCGAAGGTGTCCGGGTCGGTGAAACGGCGCGGGTCACGGTTGGCCGCGGCGAGGTTCAGGATGACCGAGGCCCCCTTGGGGATCACCTGGTCGCCGATCTGGACGTCGGCGGTGGCGGCCCGAGGCCGCATGTGCGCGGGCGGCTCCATCCGCAAGGCCTCCTCGACGGCGCCGTACGCGAGCGAGGGGTCGGCCTTCAGCCGGGCCAGCTGGTCCGGGTGGCGCAGCAGCAGAAGCATGCTGCTCGTGATGAGGTTGACGGTGGTCTCGTGGCCGGCGCCGAAGATCATGAGCGCGGTGCCGAGCAGTTCGTGGAGGTTCAGCGGGGCACCCGGGCCCTCGTCGTGGATCATCCGGGACAGCATGTCGTCCCCGGGGTTCTCACGGAGCCGCTCGACGTGCGTGCTCAGGTAGGCGATCGCCTTCTCCTGGTGGCGGTTGCGTGCCTCCACCAGTTCGGCGTCGAACGGGTCGATCATGAATTCCCGTTCGACGTCGCCGAGGAGGGGGCTGAGGATGGTCGCCCCCTCCTCCAGGGGGATGCCCATCATGTGGCAGATCACCCGGACGGGGATGGGGTGGGAGAACTCCTCAACCAGGTCGAACTCGGCCCGACCGATCAGGTTGTCGAGGCGCTCGCGGACGAGCCACTCCACCATCGGCCGGTAGTCCTCCACACCGCCGGGGCGTGCGGGCGGGCCGAAGTGGCGCATGGTCAGCCCGCGCAGCCGGTCGTGCTCGGGGTTGTCGCGGATGATGAACGTCGGGGCCGTTCCGGGGGTCGGCACGTTGGCGGTCATCCGGGTGCCCGGGGTCGCCTTGCCGATGTCCGAGGAGATGCGCGGGTCACTCAGCAGCGCTTTCACATCCTCGTACCGGCTGACGACGTGGGTGCCGTCGTCCTGCACGGAGACCGCTTCCTCGCGCAGTTCGGCGTACAGGTCCCAGGGATGGGCGCGGCTGTCGGGGTGGAGGATCTGCTTGAACAGGGTGGATGCCATGAGGCCGTTCCTCACTTCCGGTAGGTGCGGGGCTTTGGGGGAGGAGTTGCTCAGCGGCCGACTGGGTGGACGGCGTGGGAGGTGTTGTCGTCGCAGGCGGAGAACCCGGCGGGGAACGGCGCGCCTTCGCGGACGAGGGACTCGTAGTAGGACAGATGGCGCCCGTTGTCGAAGGTGACCGCCGCGACAGTGCGGTCCCCGCGCCCGTACAGCACGCTGAAGGAAGCCTCGCCGAGCGCGCCCTGGACGATCTCGACACGGTCGGCGATGCCGGGGTAGCCGACGCCCTTGATGTTCACGCCGAACTGGCTGGACCAGAAGGACGGCAGGCCGGTGTGGGGGACCGGATCCTGGTCGCCTCGGCGGGTGATGTTGCGGGCGACCGTCTTGGCCTGGGTGAGGGCGTTGCTCCAGTGCTCCACCGACAGCAGGCGGCCGGGCAGGACGGGGTGAGGGGCGGCGGCGACGTCGCCGGCCACGTACACGTCCGGCACGATCTCGCCCTGCTCGTCGAGGGCGCGGCAGTGGTCGTCGCACCGCACCCCGTCGGCGTCGGCGAGTACGCCGGAGCCGTCGAGCCATTCGACGTTGCGCTGGGCTCCCAGGGCGACGACGGCGAGGTCCGCTTCGACGGTGGTGCCGTCGGACAGGCGGATCTGTCGCAGCGCACCGGTGTCGTCGGCTTCGAAGCCGTCGACGGTGGTGGCCAGGCGCAGGTCGACGCCTTTGCCGCGGGCCAGGTCGGCGACCGCGGAGCCGACCACGCTGCCCAAGGGCCCCTGCAACGGGGTGTGCTGGGCTTCGACGAGGGTGACGTCCAGGCCGAGTTCGCGGCAGCCGGAGGCCAGCTCACCGCCGAGGAAGCCGGCGCCGATCACGGCCACCCGGCGCGGTGACAGGGCCAGGCGGCGCTGGAGTTCGGCGGCGTCGTCGCGGGTGCGGACAGTGACGATGCCGGTGATGCCGTCGGCGGCGCCTCCGGGGAAGGGGCGGGCCCGGGTGCCGGTGGCGATCACGACGGTGTCGTAGCCGATGCTGCTGCCGTCGGCGAGGCGCACCAGGCGGCGGCTGGTGTCCAGAGCGACGGCTTCCACCCCGAGGCGGAAGTCGGCGTCCAGAGTCTGAGTGACCGGCAGTTCCAGGCGGTCCGGGGGCAGCTTCTCGCTCACACACGCCTTGGTCAGCGGCGGCCGGTCATACGGACGGTGCGGCTCGTCCCCGATGATCGTCAGCTGCCCGGCGAAGCCCGTCTCGCGCAGCGACTCAGCCGTCTTCAACCCGGCCAGCGACGCCCCGACCACCACCACGTGAGGGTCCTGGCGCGGGCTGGTCGCCGCCGGTGCACCCGCGTCCTCGACACCGAGGGTGATGGCCTGGACGGGGCAGGCCACCTGGGCGCGCAGGAGCTGTTCCCGCATCTCGTCGGGCGGGTTCGGCACGTAGGTCAGGGCTTCGGAACCGTGCAGGGTGAAGGCGTCGGGGGCGGCGAACACACACTGCCCGTAGCCCACGCAGCGGTTCAGATCAACGCTGATCTTCATCGTGCACCCTCCCGCCGGGGCGCGAGCACCGGGATCAGCACGTGGTCCACCAGCGACTCCAGGAACGCGTCGTCCAACTGCCCGCCGACGACCAGGACATGGTTCAGCTCCACGCCCCGGATCAGGTCCGCCACGAACACCGCGTCCACGTCCTCTCCGATCTCCCCCGCTCCCGGGCCCACTGAAGGACTGTCTCCGTGAGACCGGCGTGATGCATGCGGAACAGCTCCTTGGCCATCCGTCCGGCCTCGCTGCCGCTGGACGCGGCGACCAGCAGCCCAGCCGTGTACTGAGGGGTGAACTGCCGCTGTGTCTGGGCGGATGCCCGCAGGTTCTCCAGCAGATCACCCCGCAGCGACCCGGTGGCCACCACCTCGAACGGCTCGTCCACCGACCGCACGACCGCACGGCGCAGCGCCGCCGTCATCAACTCGTCCTTGCTCGCCCACCGCCGGTACACCGTCTTCGTACTCGCCCCGGCCCTGCGGCACACCTCGGTCAGGCTCAACCGCTCATAGCCCACCTCGGACAGCAGCTCCAGCGCCGCGTCCAGCAAAGCGGCCTCACGCCGAGCATCCAACGGACGACCTTGTGACTTCCCCTGGCTCGACACAGTCATGGCTTCGACCTCACAGTTAGGAAACGACATGATGCCTTTTCTAAAGTAGAGCCTCCATCACTCTTCACGTCAAGCACCCGAACCGGCCTGCACGCGCAGCCCATTGACAAGCAAACCCGGCGCGTGTTCTCTGGAGCCAATTAGGAAAGGCAATCGCGTCGTTTCCTAGTTCGGTGCTGGTTCAACACGCTCAGCGATGTCACTCAAACGCCCTACGACGAAGTAGGAGCCGGTTCATGAACCACCCTCCATCGGCAGCGATCGTCGGCGTCGGATCCACGGAGTTCTCGAAAGCCTCCGGCCGCAGCGAGCTGCGGCTCGCACTCGAGGCCTGCACCCTCGCCCTCGCCGACGCCGGCCTCGACCCCTCGGACGTGGACGGACTCGTCACCATGACGATGGACGACAACGACGAGCCGGCCGTCGCCCACTACCTCGGACTCGACGCGCTGACCTTCTTCGCACGCACCTCCGGTGGCGGCGGCGGCGGGCCCGGCACCCTCACGCTGGCGTCGATGGCGATCGCCACCGGCAGGGCACGGACCGTCATCTGCTACCGGGCGATGAACGAGCGCTCGCAGGGACGGTTCGGGCAGCCGTCACGCTACGCCGGCGACAGAGCGGCCACCGCCGCGGCGGTCACCATGTCGTGGGCCGCCCCCTTCGGCATGGTGACGCCGGCCGCGTTCTTCGCGCCGAGCTTCCGCCGCTATATGCACGAGTACGGCGCGACCTCGGAGGACTTCGGCCGCCAGGCCGTCGTACAGCGTGCCTACGCGAACAAGAACCCCCAGGCCTTCTTCCACGACCGGCCACTCACCCTGGACGACCATCAGTCGTCGCGGATGATCGCGGACCCGCTGCGGCTCTTCGACTGCTGTCAGGAGAGCGACGGCGGAGTCGCCCTGGTCCTCACCGCGCCGGAGCGCGCGAAGGATCTGCGCCAACCACCCGTCGCCGTGCTCGGGGCGGCGATGGGAGTGGGCCCGCGGCAGTACGGAGTGGCTCCGCTCTACCGGGACGACCTCGCCGACGCGGCCGAGACGCGGGTGATGGGTGACCAGTTGTGGGCCCAGTCCGGGCTCGGGCCCGGTGACATGGACGTCGCCCTTCTCTACGACCACTTCAGTCCGGCGGTGCTGATGCAGCTGGAGGCACTCGGGTTCTGCGGCCTCGGCGAGGCCCCCGGTCTGGTCCGGGACGGCGGCACCGAGATCGACGGTGTGATCCCCACCAACACCAACGGCGGTCAGCTGTCCGAGGCGTACATCCACGGCTTCAACGGACTGGCCGAGGCGGTACGCCAGTTGCGCGGCACCTCCGTGAACCAGGTCACCGGCGCGGCCCACGCCGTCGTCACCGGCGGCTCGCACGCCCCCACCAGTGGAGTCGTCCTGGGACGGACGGCATGACCGGCGGGAAGGAGCCGGCCACGATGACCAAGGCCCCCACGGCGGGTCGCCCGCGCCCGGCGGTGAACCCCGACACCCGGTTCTTCTGGGACGCCGCCTTCGAACGCCGGCTGGCGGTTCAGCGCTGTTCCGCGTGCCGCGCGCTGCGCCATCCGCCCGGTCCCGCCTGCCCGCGGTGCCACTCGCTCGACTGGGAGGTCAGCGACGTCAGCGGTCGCGGCACGCTCTACAGCTACACGGTCCTGCACCACCCTCCCGCACCCGGGTTCGACGGCCCCGCGGTCATCGCCGTCGTCGATCTGGAGGAGGGCGTCCGGATGGTCTCGAACGTCGTCGGGGTCGATCCGGCGACGCTGACGATCGGCGAGCCGCTGGAGGTCTGCTTCGAGGAGCACGTGGGCTGGACAGTGCCGCAGTTCCGCCGCCCGGCCGCACGGGAAGCGGTCCGGTGAGCGCCGCGGCGGGCACGGACATCGCCGCCCTGCTGCTGCGTCTGGCGGTGGGCGGCACGATGATCGCGCACGGCTGGAATCACGCGTTCGGCGGCGGGGGAATCGGGGGCACCGCCCGCTGGTTCGAGTCCATCCACGTACGCCCCGGCCGCCTCAACGCCCTCGTCGCCACCGCCACCGAACTCGGCGCCGGTCTGCTGCTCGTGCTCGGTCTGCTCACACCGCTGGCGGCCGCGGCCGTGGTCGGCACGATGCTCGTCGCGCTGATGACGAACCACCTCCGCAACGGCTTCTTCATCTTCCGGCCGGGCGAGGGCTATGAGTACGTCCTCATGATCACCGTTGCCTCCTGCGCACTCGGCGCGCTGGGAGCCGGCAGTTGGTCCGTCGACCACCACGCCGACACGCACGTCGACGGCTGGGCCGGTCTCGCCCTCACGGCCGGCATCGGAGTCGCCGCGGGCGTGATGACCTTGGCGGCCTTCTGGCGCCCCGAACCACACGAAGGATGACAACGGTGACCGAACGAGATGTCGAGACCGGCAGCTTCCTGACCGGCGTCCGCGTGGTGGAGATCGCCGACGAACTCGGCGAGTACTGCGGGAAGATCCTCGCCGGCCTCGGCGCGGACGTGATCAAGGTCGAACCCCTCGGCGGCGAACGCACCCGCGGAATCGGGCCGTTCGTCGACGACCGGCCCGACCCCAACCGCAGTCTGCACTTCTGGCACTACAACTTCGGCAAGCGTGCGATCGTCCTCGACCTGGAAACCCCCGAGGGACGCGAGCAGTTCTCCCGGCTGGTGCGGACCGCCGACGTCCTGCTCGACACCCGGCACCGCGACTACCTCCGCGACCGGGGACTCGGCTACGAGGAGCTGCGCCGCACCCACCTCGGCCTGGTGTACGCCCGCATCAGCCCGTTCGGCGACGCCGGCCCGTGGGCCGACCACCTGGGCAGTGATCTGATCCACCTGGCCCTGGGCGGCGTGGTCATGAACTGCGGATACGACCCCGACCCGACCGGCACCTACGACACCCCACCCGTGGCGCCCCAGATGTGGCACTCGTACCACATCACCGGGAGATCATGGCCGCGCAGATCATGGTGGCGCTCTGCTACCGGCTGGAGACCGGCGTGGGGCAGGAGCTGTCGTCGGCCGTGCACGAGGCCGTCTCGAAGAACACCGAGACCGATCTGCCGGACTGGATCTACAGCAGGACGCCGCACCAGCGTCTGACGTGCCGTCACTCCTTCGGCCAGCGGGAGGAGTCCGCCGCCTCCGGCACCGGCGCGGCCGCGACGACTCCGGGCATCTCGCGGACGAAGGACGGCCGCTGGGTCCTGCCGTACCGGACCTACCTGCCCGGTTTCACCTCCGGCGCGGCCTCGATCGGACGCGTGCTCGCTCCCTACGGGATGGAGGGTGACCTCCTCGACGAGAAGTACGAAGACCCCGCCGTGTTCGCCAGGACGGAGACCAAGCACCACATCAACGCGGCCGTCGACCGGTTCGTCGCCGGCTTCACCTTCGACAAGGACCTGTGGAAGGTGGGCCAGGCCGCCGGGATGGCCTGGGCGCCCGTCCGCCGGCCCGAGGAGAACGCCGCCGACGAGCACTGGCGCGACCGCGGCGCCTTCATCGACGTGGAACACCCGAGATCGGCAGGACCTTCACCGAGATCGGCGCGAAGTGGTGCAGCCCCGGCCTGCCGTGGCGCGACGGCCCCGCGCCCCGCTCCTCGGCGAGCACACCGCCGAGGTGCTCGCCGGCCTCGAAACCGTCTCCCCCACCCCGCGCGCCGACAAACCGGTGGGGACCGCGCCCGAGCCAGTGCTGAGCAAGCACGGAAAGCCCTTCGCGTTGGCCGGTGTCCGGGTCATCGACCTCAGCTGGTTCCTCGCCAGTGCGGGCGCCGGCCGGTTCCTGGCCGCCCACGGGGCCGAGGTGATCAAGGTCGAGCACCTGTCCCGCCTGGACGGGATGCGTCTGGGCCTCGGCATGCTGCCCGACGGTGGCCGGGCGGAGCGCGAGCGGGCACAGGCGCCGATCGTCCCGTCCCCGACGACCAGCGTGAACCGCAGCGGCGCCTTCATGGAGATCAACGCGGGCAAGCGGGGAATCAGCCTCAACCTGAAGGACCCCCGCGCCCTCGACCTGCTCAAAGAGCTGATCAAGGACGCCGACATGGTCGTCGAGGGCTTCTCCCCGGGACCATGGAGCGGATGGGGCTGGGATACGAAGAGCTTCGCAAGCTCAATCCCGCGATCATCTACGTGCAGCAGTCCGGTATGGGCCAGCACGGGCGCTACCAGCGGCTGCGCGCCTTCGGGCCGACCGCACAGGCCATGTCCGGGATCTCTGACATGTCAGGGCTGCCTGAGCCCTACGCACCGGCCGGCATCGGCTACTCCTACCTCGACTGGTTCGGCGCCTACCAGATGGCGACCGCGATGATCGCCGCCCTCCACCGCAAGCGCACCACCGGCGAGGGCTGCTGGATCGACTCCTCGCAGGTCGAGTGCGGCCTCTACCTGACCGGCACGGCCGTGCTCGACCACTCGGTCAACGGCCGGTCCTGGTCCCGCTACGGCAACCGCTCGCCGTACCTGCCGGCGGCCCCGCACGGCGTGTACCCGGCAGCGGGTGACGACCGGTGGATCGCGATCGCGGCGTTCGACCAGGAGCAGTGGCTCGCCCTGACCCGGGTCCTGCGGGTGCCGGAGTGGGCCGCCGACCCGAAGCTGATCACGCTGGAGGACCGGCTGGCGCACCAGGACCACCTCGACGCGCTGCTCGGGGCGGCCACGGCGAAGTGGGAACCGTTCCAGCTCATGGAGGAACTCCAGGCCGCGCGGGTACCGGCCGGGGTCTGCCAAACGGCCCAGGACCGCTACGAGACCGATCCCCAACTCGCCCACCTGGACTGGCTGGTGGAGGTCGAGCAGGCAGAGATGGGCCGCTGGCCGGTGAAGGAGGTCCCCGTCCGGTTCAGCGAGACACCCGCCTACATCGGCGGCCGGTTCGACCGCAGCGGACCCGACTACGGCCAGGACAACGTCCACGTCTACGGCGAGTTGCTCGGCCTTTCTCCGGACGAGATCGAGGACCTCTCCCGAGAGGGGGTGATCTGACACCGGACGCAGCCGCCCCCGCGCACCCGACCGACCGTTGAGAAAGGCACAGGCATGACCGTCACCGACGACATCAACAGTGAACTTCCGCTGGACCGGGACCACCCCCTGCTGGAATCGATCAAGGACATCAAGATCATCGATGTCGACACCCACTTGACCGAGCCCGGTGACCTGTGGACCTCCCGGGCGCCGTCCAAGTACAGGGACCTCGTCCCGCGGGTCGTCCACGTCAAGAACTCCGAGCTCGCCAAGATGGGCGTGTTCCGCCCCAAGAACACCGAGGACTCCGAGACGTCCCCCGTCTGGATGGCTGGGGAGGACATCCCCCTCGGCTTCGCGGGCGGTGCCAGCGTCATCAACAAGTCCAACCGGAAAGTCAGGGGCGCGGACTTCGTCCACTGGCCGCTCACCGAGGTCTCGCCGGCCGCGAGCCTGGTGGAGCCCCGCCTCACCCTCATGGACGAGGTCGGCATCTGGGGTCAGATCCTCTACCCCAACGCGGTCGGGTTCGGCGGCCAGGCCATGGCCCAGATCCAGGACCCGGAACTGCGGCTGACGGTCCTGCGGATCTGGAACGACGCCATGGCCGAGATGCAGGAGCAGTCGGGCGGCCGGATCATGGGCCTCGGTATCACCCCGTGGTGGGACATCGACCTCGCCGTCGCCGAGGTCCAGCGCATCCACGACCTGGGGCTGCACGGCATCAACACCAACGCCGACCCGCACAACCAGGGCCACCCCGACCTCTCGGAGCCGTACTACGCGCCGTTCTGGGACGCCTGCGAGAGCCTCGACCTGTCCGTCAACTTCCACATCGGCGCGAGCGTCTCCCAGACCAGCTACGCCGGCAACAGCCCCTGGCCGTCCCTGGACTGGGACACGAAGATCGCTATGGGCTCGACGATGCTCTACATCTACAACGCCCGCGTCATCTCCAACATCATCTATTCGGGTCTGCTCGACCGCCACCCCACCTCAAGATCGTCTCCGTCGAGAGCGGTGTCGGGTGGATCCCGTTCATCCTCGACGCCCTGGACTACCAGGCCGTCGAGAACAACGTCGACCACCTGTCGATGAAGCCGTCGGACTACTTCCGCCGCAACATCTACGCCTGCTTCTGGTTCGAGTCGCAGGGCAACTTCCTGAACGACATCAGCCGCCTCGGCATCGACAATTGCATGTTCGAGACCGACTTCCCGCACCCGACCTGCCTCTACCCGCAGCCGCTCAACGGCATCGCCAAGGCGCTGGGCGAGAACAACGTGCCCTGGGAGGACCGGGTCAAGCTGCTCAGCGGCAACGCGGCCAAGGTCTACAACATCGACGTCCCCACCGACTGACCGATCACCAGGTCCGGGCCGACACCGCCGTCGGCCCGGACCGGCACACCCACCGGGAGACATCGCCTTGACTGCTTTCCACAAGCTGTACATCGGAGGGGACTGGGTCGACCCGGACTCCACGCAACGCCTGGACGTCATTTCTCCGAGTACCGAGGACTCCGTCGGATCGGCGCCGAGCGCGTCCCGAGCCGACCTCGACCGGGCGGTCGCGGCAGCGCGTGCCGCGTTCGACACCGGTACCTGGCCGCGGCTGTCCCCGGCCGAGCGGGCACAGCACCTGCGACGGCTGGCCGACGGTCTTCGCGCCCACGGCAGCCGGCTCAGCACCGTCATCACCGACGAGGCCGGCCTGCCCACCCTGGCGAGTACGGCCGACTCCTCCATCGGCCTCCTCACCTACTACGCCGATTTCATCGAGCGCTACGACTTCGCCGAACTCCGCGGGGGCGCGTACGCCGATGTCGTCGTGCGCAGCGAGCCGGTCGGGGTGGTGGCGGCGATCCTGCCGTGGAACTCACCGCTGGCCATCGCGTTCATGAAGCTGGCGCCCGCCCTGGCGGCGGGATGCACGGTCGTACTGAAGGTCGATCCCCTTACGCCGCTGCACGCGTTCGTCCTGGGCGAGGTGCTGGAGGAGATCGGGTTCCCTCCGGGTGTGGTCAATATCCTGCCCGCGGAGCGCGCGGTGAGCGCGGCACTCGTCGCGCACCCGGGGATCGACAAGGTCAGCTTCACGGGCAGCACCGCCACGGGCGCCCGCGTCGCCGAGATCTGCGCTCGTGACCTGCGGCTCTACAGCCTCGAACTCGGCGGAAAGTCCGCGGCGATCGTGCTCGAGGACGCCGACCTGCCGACCGTGATACCAGGTCTGGCGGGTGCCGCGTGCCTGAACAACGGCGAGGCGTGCGTCCTGCAGAGCAGGGTGCTGGCTCCGCGCAGCCGCTACGACGAGGTGGTCGACGCGCTCAGCGATGCCATCGCCGCCATGCCGGTCGGCGATCCGCACGATCCGAAGACCGCCTTCGGCCCGCTGATCAGCGAACAGCACCGGGACAGGGTGGAGGGCTACATCGCGAGCGGCATCTCCGAGGGCGCGCAGGCGGTCCTGGGCGGCGGCCGGCCCCAGGGACTGTCCCGCGGCTGGTACGTGGAGCCGACCGTGCTGCGCAACGTCGACAACCGGATGCGGGTGGCCCAGGAGGAGATCTTCGGGCCCGTTGTCTCGGTCATCCCCTACGACACCGAGAGCGACGCGGTCACGATCGCCAACGACACGCCCTACGGGCTCTCCGGAACGGTGTGGACCGCCGATTTCACCCACGGCATGGAGATCGCCGCGCGGATCCAGGCCGGGAACTACGGGGTCAACACCTTCGGCATGGAGAGCTGCGCGCCGTTCGGCGGCTTCAAGTCCTCCGGCGTCGGCCGGGAGAACGGCCCCGAAGGCTTCGCCCAGTTCATCGAGAAGAAAGCGGTGCATGTGCCGAAGGGCACGCGCGTCAACAGCGACGGGAGCACGTCATGAAGGCAGCGGTGTTCACCCCTCCGGAAACCAAGCTCGTCATCGAGGAGGTCACGCTGGACAGACTCGGCCCGCAGGACGTCCGGGTGACCGTCGAAGCGAGCGGCGTCTGCCGGAGCGATCTGTCGGCTCTCCGGGCGACGGCAGAGGCCGCCGACCCGGCGGGGGCGCCGCCGATGATCCTCGGTCACGAGGGCGCGGGAGTCGTCACCGCCGTCGGAACCGACGTACGGCGGGTCGAGGTCGGCGACCGGGTCATCGCGTCGTTCGTCCCCGAGTGCGGTGAATGCTGGTACTGCGTGCGCGGCGAGTCAAACCACTGCGAGACGTACGGGGGCGACGGGGCCGGTCATGTCACCCGGTCCGACGGGTCGCGTCCGCTGGGCATGTCAGGGCTGGGCACGTTCGCCGAGGAGATGACCGTGCACCAGCACGCCGTCGTCCCAGTGCGCACCGATCTGCCGAGCGAGCAACTCGCCCTCATCGGCTGCGGTGTGACCACCGGCGTGGGCGCCGCCCTGTGGACCGCCCAGGTCAAGCCCGGGGCCACCGTGGCGGTGTTCGGCTGCGGCGGCGTGGGCCAGTTCGTGATGCAGGGCGCCCGGATCGCGGGCGCGGCGCGCATCTTCGCCGTCGACCCGGTCCCGATGAAACGCGAGCACGCCCGGCAGGCCGGGGCCACGGACCTCGTCGACCCGAGCAGTGCCGACCCGGTGGAGCAGATCCGCGAGGCGACCGGCGGGCGCGGTGTCGACTACGCCTTCGAGGTGATCGGCAACCCGAATGTGATCATGCAGGCCTACGACGCGACCCGCCCCGGGGGACCACGGTCGTCGTCGGTATGGCCGCGGCCGACGCCACGATCACTCTGCCGGCCGTGCCTCTGTTCCTCCAGGAGAAGCGACTCATCGGCTCGTTCTACGGATCAGCCCAGATCCGCCGGAACTTCGCCGACCTCGTCGCGCTGGCCGAGAGCGGACAGCTCGACATCGGGTCCGCGGTCTCCCGGCGGATCCGCCTCGACGAGGTCAACGACGCCTTCCGCGCGATGGAGGCGGGCGAGGTCATCCGCAGCGTCATCTGCTGACGAGCTCGTCCCACAGCAGAGCGCTCCCCCGACCGGTGTGCGTGCGGCCGACGCATATGCGGTGGACCGTGCGCACACCCCGAGCCATCACCGCCGGGGCGCGAGCACCGGGATCAGCACGTGGTCCACCAGCGACTCCAGGAACGCGTCGTCCAACTGCCCGCCGACGACCAGGACATGGTTCAGCTCCACGCCCCGGATCAGGTCCGCCACGAACACCGCGTCCACGTCCTCTCCGATCTCCCCCGCTCCCGGGCCCACTGAAGGACTGTCTCCGTGAGACCGGCGTGATGCATGCGGAACAGCTCCTTGGCCATCCGTCCGGCCTCGCTGCCGCTGGACGCGGCGACCAGCAGCCCAGCCGTGTACTGAGGGGTGAACTGCCGCTGTGTCTGGGCGGATGCCCGCAGGTTCTCCAGCAGATCACCCCGCAGCGACCCGGTGGCCACCACCTCGAACGGCTCGTCCACCGACCGCACGACCGCACGGCGCAGCGCCGCCGTCATCAACTCGTCCTTGCTCGCCCACCGCCGGTACACCGTCTTCGTACTCGCCCCGGCCCTGCGGCACACCTCGGTCAGGCTCAACCGCTCATAGCCCACCTCGGACAGCAGCTCCAGCGCCGCGTCCAGCAAAGCGGCCTCACGCCGAGCATCCAACGGACGACCCGGTGGTCTGCTCTCACTCATCGCGGCCATGCTTGTCCCTTTCGTCGTCTCCGCACTCACGTACAGCACAAGAAACGACACATTACCTTTTCTTTCTTTGCAACGCCGAGTGAGAATTTAACGGCTCTGGTTCGCATGCGGTGGTGACGGAGGGTAACGCTAACCAAGCGGGATGCGGTGGCGCGGGCGTAGCGTCTGACGGTGTTTCCCTCCTCGAGCAGGTCGTGGACCTGATGCCAGCGTTCCAGGGTGGTCTGTGCCCGGAGCCCGTCGTAGAGGGGTGCGTCCAGCACAATGGCCCAGCAGGTGCTGTGCGCCTTGACCTCGCTCAGGCCAGCTTCACAGGTTGTTGGGTCGGACCGGGGCGTACCGGGCCGCTTGTGCAGCAAGCCGCGGTCGGCGAGCTTGGTCATCTTCGCCCGCGAAGGTTCCAGCTTGCCGCGCACCGAGGCGTCCAGACCCAGCCGCTCACCGACCACTGACCTGCACCGGGACGTCGGCCTCCCGCACGATCGCCAGGATCTTGCGGTAGTCGCCGAGCAATGCGACCTCGTCGGCCGCGTCGCTGCGGTGCGAGATGAGCAGGACTGCCCGCCCCACCTTCGCCGATACCGCAGCGACAGCCCCGGCGTCGGCCCGAGCCTGCTCGGCCAGGCGGTTCAACACCCGCTCCGCGGCGGCCAGTTCATCCCGCTCGGCCTGGACCTCCTGGAGTTGCTTGGCCAGCTCCTTGGCGAGGGTGTCCAGTTCGCTCCGGCGAGCGTTGATTCACTGGCGCTCCTGCATCCCCTCACCCTCCCGCACCCTCACGGCGCGTCGACCTGCTGACGGGTCGTAGGCGGGGGCCGCTCTCGGGCGCAGTCGAACCCGGCATCCCGCCGGAGCCGGGCCTGCCCGATGATCTACGTCATGGTCATCGCCCGCCGACCGGCACGAGTATCCAACTCGCCATCACACCAGACCCGTGACCAGCAACTTCACGATGCACACCGCTCACTGCACCGTAGCTCTGGGATCACCGTCGTACAGCCGGGATGATGTTCAATGCTGCCTTCGAGCGACCTTGGTCTTCAGCCGCCTCCTGGTCCCCTCGTCTACTCGGGCTCCGCCTTCAGGGTTCGTCTGGCTTGACTTGGTGCAGAGAAGGTGGACAACTACGACGCCCGGCTCGCCGAGACGCCGGAGGAGCTGGAGGCCGTCCTCAGCCCGCTGGCGGCCGCCGGAGCCGACGCCTTCCATGCCTCCACGCGCCGCTACTGGCTCCCCGAGTTCGAGGGCTCCGACCTCAACCTCGCGGGCTGGACGAAGAATCTCACCGGCAAGCAGGCCATCACCGTCGGCTCGGTCGGCCTCGACGGCGAGTTCGTCCCGGCCTCCCCCCGCCAAGGGGCACAGGCCCGCGGGCTCGACGACCTCCTCGACCGGCTGGAGCGCGCGGAGTTCGACCTGGTCGCCGTCGGGCGTGCGCTGCTCCAGGACCCCGAGTGGGCGGCGAAGGTCCTCTGCGGCCGCTTCGGCGAGCTGAAGCCGTTCGAGCCGACCTCCCTGGACTCCCTGAGCTGAGCTCCAACTCCCCAACAGGGTCCGGGAGCTGCGGGTGCCGCATCTTGTGCCGCTCGAAAAGTCATCGCTGCATGTCATGCCGCATATCTGTACTCGTTGATGACGCCGCCGAGGATCCGGGTACGCAGGACTTTGCTGGTGCTGAGGGCATGCGCCGCGACGGGTTGTTCGTGGGCGTCGGGGGGTAGCTGGTTGCGGGTTTGGTGGGGTCGGCGTTCGTTGTAGTGCCGCTCGTAGGCCGCGAGGACGTGGCGGGCGTGGGCCTCGTTCATGATGAGGACGTGGTCAAGGGCTTCGCGCCGGATGCTGCCGATGACGCGTTCGCAGTGCGCGTTCATACGGGGAGCCTGCGGCGCACTTTTGAGGATCTCCATCTCCTCAGCTTGGAAGACAGCGTCGAATGCCTCCCCGTACTTGCCATCGCGGTCGCGTAACAAGAAGCGCAGGGTCTCGATGCGCATGCCCAGGTCGGCGGTGAGATTCCGCGCCTGCTGCACCGCCCAGTCCCGGGTCGGGTGGGCGGTGACCCTAGTGATGTGCAGCCGCCGGGTGTCGTGCTCAAGGAACACCAGCGCGTACAACCGCCTGCCGAGTGCGGTGTCAATGTGAAAGAAGTCTGCCGCGATGATGCCCTCGGCTTGCGCGGTCAGGAACTCGCGCCAGGTGGGGCCTGGGCGACGTGGCGCGGGGTCGATGCCGGCCGCGTTGAGGATCTCCCACACCGTCGAGGCGGCGATCCGATACCCGAGTCGGGCCAGCTCCCCTTGGACCCGCCGGTGCCCCCACGTCGGATTCTCCCTCGCCAGCCGCACGACGAGCTTCTTGATCGCTGCCGGGGTGGGTGGGCGACCGGTGCCCCGGAGCGCGGTGTAATCCCATTTCACGGCGATGACCTGCGGTGCCAGGCAAGCAGGGTGCCAGGGGCGACAGGGAAGATCTTGAGCCAGTGGCGCCGAGGTATCAGCCCGGACAGGGCGGCGAACCAGAACCGGTCGGCGAGCTCGTAGCGGACCGGTCCGGGCAACTGGCGACGCAGGACCGCGTTCTCGTGCCGCAGCACCAGCAGTTCCGCCTCCTTCGCCGTCCCGCGACGCAGGAGCACCGAGGGAACAGTCAGCAGCTTCCGGGTCACCTTGTACAGCAAGGACACGATCACGCAGGACATGATCCCAGCGGACTGACCGCATCCCGCTCACCTGCGGCGATGACTTTTCGAGCGGCACAGGATCCGTTCGGAGCGGCGAAGGCCCAGAGGTATCCGGCGTAGTTGAGCCGGTCGCTCTTCACCCACCGCCGCGTGATGCTCGACCTCTTGCCGGAAGCGCGGGTGATGGGCGAGGAGCCCGCGTATGCCTTCAGGCCCGGGCGTCGGCGAAGCGGCTGCGGTCGTCCCCGATCTCGGCCAGGATCCGGGCGGCGAGCTGGATACCGAGCCCGGGGAAGCTCAGCAGGATCTCAGCGTCCGGATGCTGAGGGAACGCGTCCTCCACCGCCTCGGCGAGTTGGTCAGCGGCGGTGCAGGCGGCGTTGAGCTGGACAAGGAGGGCGAGCATCTGCTTGCCGAGAGCGTCTTCGACAAGCGGCGGCTGGTGCGCGGACTCGCGCGGAAGGCATCACGGAGGCGATCCACTTCGGTGTCGATGCCGCGCTTGCGGGCGGCCCGCTTCAGGGCGGCCTGGAGCTGGGTGCGGGTCAGGCGTGCCGCCCGTGTCGGGGTCGGGGCGGTCTTGAGGAGTTCACGTGCCTCAGGCCGGCACAGGCCGTTGGTCCAGGTGGCGAAGGCGTTTAGGGCTGCCGGGTAGTACTCGCGCAGCAGGGAGCGGAGCTGGTTGGCGAGCTGCTGCCGGTTCCACAGTGCGTCCTGCTGAGCGCGTGCGAGGACGGCGATCGCGCGGCCGAGGTCGGAGTCGTCGGGCAGCGGCCGGTGGGCGTGCATGTCGGTGTGCAGGATGTTCGCCAGGACGAGGGCATCGCCGGGGTCGGACTTCTTACGCGAGACACTGTGTCGGTCGCGGTAGCGGGCGGCGGCCAGCGGGTTGATCGCGTACGCTTTCCGCTTACCGGAACGCAGCACGGCGACCAGCAGGCCGCGGGAGGTCTCGATGGCCACCGGGATCGGGGTGTCCTCGGTGTCACCGTGCTCGGCGAGAAGCTCCAGCAGCAGCGTGTAGCCGACGGCGTCGTCGGTTATGTACCGCTTGGCCAATAACCTGCCGGTGTCGTCGGCCAAGGCGACATCGTGGGTACGTTCGGCCCAGTGAGGTTTTCTCAACGGTGATCACTTCCAGATTCCGTTGAGGACGAGTGCGGCTCGGGCGATGTCGCCGATCCGTCCGGGGCAGAGCGTGATGCGCTTGAGTGCGCGCCAGCGTTCCTTGAGCTCGGCGGCGGTGCGCTCGCCGAGGGCGCGGACCCCTCGCAGCAGGGCGTTGTAGGTCTGCGTGTCGGCGTGAAGGTGCAGGTGGGAACCGCCTTTCGGCTTCTTGAACGGATGGTGGATGCCGATCCCCGCGCCCTGGTACCCGGAGTCCGCGAGCGTGGGCAGCCCGTCGGCGGCGGCCTTGTACAGTGTGGGCAGGCAGTGTTCGCGGGCGGCGACGATGTCGTTGGTGGAGCCCGGCTCGGCGTCGCTGACCCACAGCGGGGTGCCGTCCGACGCGGACAGGAACTGCACGTTCGCCCCGAAGGCCCGATGCTTGCCGGAATACCACGTATCGACCTCTTTGCCCTCGTTGTTGACGTGGGTGCCTGCCACGCGGGCCGTCTCGATGAGCGTGCCGTCCAGGATCACGTGACTGATGCCCTTGGTCTGACACCCCTTCATCACTTCGTGCAGATCGGGCGCTTGAGCTGCAAGAACGTCGATGGCTTCGTGGAGGTAGCGGTAGCCGGTGGCCTGGGAGACCCCGGCATCGCGGGCCAGGCAGTGCACGCAGCCGCGCTCACGGAACCAGCGCAGCACCAGCACGGCTTGGCGGAACGGGCCCAGTGCCCGCGAGCCGCGTGGCGTGCCGATCCGGCGGCGGTGGGCGGCGAGCAGGCGGGCGAGGAAGTCGACGATGTGGCGCGGGACGTCGAGCGTGGCAGTGTAGGTCACCAAGGTGACGCCTCTGGTTGTTGCGGACGATCTTGTGTGAGGCGAACAGAGGAGTCACGGGCGTAGATCGGCGAGTGCCTGCAGGATGCGGTCGACGTCGTCGTCGGAGTGGTAGTGCACGAGGCCGAAGCGCACGGCGCCTTCTGCTCTCGGCAGGTGGAGGGCCTGGGCGCACTCCAGTGCGTAGTTGTGGCCGGCGGAGACGAACATGCCTTGGTCGGCCAGTCGCGAGGCGGCGTCCTGGGGCGACATGCCCGCTACGGTGACTGCGAAAGTCGGCTCGCGATCGTCCGGGGCGTCCACGCCGTACAGCCGCACGTGTGCGAGGTCGCGCAGCCCGGCGAGGACGCGTTCGGTCAACTTCCGTTCCCGGGCGGTGATGGCGGGGTAGCCGGTGGTGGTGACGTAGTCCACCGCGGCGCCGAGCCCGGCGATCAACTCCAGGGTCGGCATGCCTGACTCCCACCGCCTCGGACCGCTGTCCGGGGCGGGGCGTACCTTCTCGGGCGCGTAGCGCTGCAGAAGTTCAGGGCGGGCTGTCATAACGCCGAGGTGTGGTCCGAAGTACTTGTAGGGAGAGCTGACGCTGACGTCGATGCCGTGGGCGAACTGTTCGAGTGGGCGGTGGGCGGCGGCCGCGACGCCGTCGGCGAAGGTGAGCGCGCCGACCGATCGGGCGGCTTCGACGAAGGGGGCGGGCGGCACGGTGGTGCCGATCAGGTTGGAGGAGCGGGTGAAGGCGACGAGGCGGGTGCGCTCGTCGACGAGGCGGGACAGCGCAGAGTGGTCGAGCGTGAAGGTGTCTGGGTCGAGGGGGACGAAGCGCACCTGGGCGCCGCGCCGATGGGCGATCGCGAGCCACGGCGCGATGTTCGCGTCGTGGTCGAGCTGGGTGCACACGATGTTGTCGCCCGGGTGGAGCGTGGCGGCGAACGCGTGCGCGAAGTGCCTTATCAGGGTGGTGGAGTTGGGGCCGAAGACCACCCCGTCCGCCGAGGCGCCGGCGAAGTCGGCGAACCGGGAGCGAACCGAGCGGAGGAGTTCGGCGCTTTCGACTGAGGTCTGATAGGGCCGGGTCGGGTTGGCATTGGAGCGGCGCAGGTAGTCCGTTATCGCGGTGATGACGCTGTCCACGACCTGGGTGCCTCCCGGCGCGTCGGCGTGGACGAAGGGGCGGCCGTCGGCACCCAGGCGCCGCAGGCCAGGGAAGCAGGCCGCGAGAGCCGAAGCAGAGGCGGAGGCGAACATGGGCGTGGCCGTGGAAAGCGGCGTGGCTGGTGAGGACATGCCCCCAGCGTCCCGGCCATCGATTGACCCGTCCAATATATTGAATGTCTAGGATTTATACTGCAGCATTATGGAACTGCGGCAGGTCAGGTATGTCGAGGCGGTGGCCCGCCACTTGAACTTCACCCGGGCCGCCGAAGAACTTTTCGTCGCCCAGCCAGCCCTGTCGTTGCAGATCCAACGGCTTGAGGCCGAGCTAGGCGTGCCGCTGTTCGAGCGCACAACCCGGCAGGTGCAGCTGACAGACGCCGGCCGGACCTTCCTCGACTCAGCACAGCGGTTGCTGGCCGAGGTCGACGACCTGGACGTTCGGCTACGGGACATCACCGACGCCTCAGTCGGCCGAGTGCGCCTGGCCGCCCAGCAATCCGTGACCGCCTGCGGAGCGCTCCCCGCGCTGCTCGCCGAGTTCAAAAGCGCCCGGCCGGGCGTCGACGTGGTGCTGTGCGAGGAGCCCGCCAGCAACACCGCGTCCCTGCTGCGCCAGGGGCGGCTCGACCTGGCCTTGGCCCAACTCGACGACGCCGACGCAACGCCCGACAGTGAGCGGTTGGACGCTGAATCCCTCTACCAAGAGGACGTCGTGCTCGCCGTCGCCACGGACCACCCCTGCTGACCAGCGCCCGAAGCTGGCCGGACCTTGCCCAGGAGCCGTTCATCGCCTTCAACGAGTCGGCGAGCCTGCGCCGGATGCTCGAACGAGCCTGTTCCGACGCGGGCTTCACACCCCGCATCGGCTACGAAAGCACCGCCCTCAGCAGCATCCGCGCCATCGCCTCAGCCGGACTGGGCGTCGCCCTCCTCCCGCACCCAGCGCTGGTCGTCCCCGGCCCACCAGTACGCGTACTGCAAATCGGCCCCGCGCTGCGCCGCAGCATCTCCCTGGTCCGCTCCGCCGACCGCTACCACTCCTTCGCCGCCCGCGCACTCACCAGCCTCCTGCGCACTCGACTCGCTGAACTCGTACCCCCCACATAGCCGATCCGCGTCGATCCGCGTCGATCTGAGTAGTTCACTCAGCTTCACATCTCGCCGTACCTGACCGAGCACATCAACCGGTTCGGCGAGTACTCCACGCACGAACTCGGCATCCAGCCCGACGCATACGACCCGAAACTCGACGTCGACTTCACCTCGCTGCGCGAGCAGGACCTGACCGCCGTCGGCCTCGACCAGGCCGCCTGACGGTGACGTGCCTTCAGCGACGCAGGACGCTGACGCCTCCCTGCCCAGGATCGGGGCGTCCTCGCATCCTGAGCCTCCGGCGCCCCGGCGCGGGCGTGTCAATTTAACGGGTCTGGCCCGTAGTCGGTGGTGACGGTGGGTAGCCGTCAGTGCAGGAGGATACGGTGGCGGAGGAGATCGAATCCGGCGCGGCCGTGCATCTGTCTCATGATCCGTTTCGTTCTGGTGTTGACGCCTTCGGTGCGGCCGTTGTGGTAGGGCAGGGTGAGGCCGGCGTCGACGGCTGAGCGGTCGAGTTCGAGGCCGTTGGTGAAACTGCGCAGGTGAGACAGGGCCGCGGCGCGGGTGGCGGTGATCCACTCGGCGAGCTTCAGATCGTTGCCCTGGGCCGGTGTGAGCAGGGCGGCGAAGCCGCGCACGAGGTCGGCGAGTTCGGTCATCTCCGGGCAGGCCGCGGTGATCTTCTCCAGCAGGGTGGCCTCCTTCGGCCGGAGGTTCTCCGGATCGGTGAGGAGGAGCCGCGCGGCGTGGCGAGGGGTGGTGACGGTGCGCTTGCCGAAAATGTCGTCCGCCCTGGTGGGAGGGGTGTGCGCGGTGCGCCGGAGGTCGACCGGCAAAGTCGCCAAAACAGGCGCTCTCGCGAGGCTGGCGCTCACCGCGGCAAGATGATCGACCGTGCTGCTGCGACTGGCTTACCTCGGCGTGACGAACGCGTTCGCGATGCTTCGCCTGCTGCCGATGACCGACCGGGACAAGGACGCTGAGATCCTCGCCCTGCGCCTGCGCTTGCCGAGAATGTCATCCGCACTGGTAGGAGGCCTGCCCCGGGACTGGCGGCCGTCAGTCCCGGGGCTCGAGTCGGCGCTCTCACGCAGCGGGTAGTCCACGCGTCATGATGATCGACCGTGCTACCGCGAATCATCGCTCCTGGTCAAGAGGCATATCTGTACTCGTTGATCACACCGCCGAGGACGCGAGTGCGCAGTACTTTGCGACTGGCTGGCTTCAGGACTGGAGGTGGTCGTCCATGGACTTGGGGAGGTAGTTGGCATCGGGCCCGGTGGGAGCGGTGCGCGTTGTAGTGCCTCTGATACACGGCCAGGACATGACGCGCGTGACCTTCGCCAAAGATGAGCATGTGGTCGAGGACTTCTCGGCGGAGAGTGCCGATCACTCGTTCGCAGTGGGCGTTGGCCTTCGGCGCACGGGTCGGCGTCTTGATGATCTCGATGTCCTCGGCCTGGAACACGGCGTCAAAGGCGTCGGTGTACTTGCTGTCGCGGTCCCGGATGAGCAAGAACAGCGAGTCCATGCGCATGCCCAGGCCGGTGGCGAGGTTGCGGGCCTGCTGGATGGCCCAGGCCGCGGTCGGATGTGCGGTGACACCGGCGACGTACAGGCGCCGGGTGCGGTGCTCGAGAAAGATCAGAGCGTAGAGACGTTGCAGGCTGATGGTGTCGATGTGGAGGAAGTCGCAAGCGATCACGCTGGTGGCCTGCGCGGAGAGAAACTCGCGCCAGGTTGGACCACCGCGGCGGCGCGCGGGGTCGATTCCTGCGGTGTGGAGAATCTGCCAGACAGTGGAGGCAGCGATCGAGTGTCCGAGCCGGGCCAGTTCACCTTGAATCCGGCGATGGCCCCATCGGCTGTTCTCACGGGCAAGGCGCAGCACGAGGTTCTTGACGACGGCCTGCGTAGGCGGCCGTCCGGGACCTCGGCGTCGTCGGGAGTAGTCTCATCGGCGGGCGACGAGCCTGCGGTGCCAGGCCAGCAGCGTGCTCGGTGTGACCGGGAAAACCTTGGCCCAGCGCCGGCGGGAGCAGCGAGGACAGGGAGGCGAACCAGAGACGGTCCGCCGGCTCGTACGGTACCCGCCCCTGCATCTGGCGTCGCAGCACAGCGTTTTCGTGCCGGAGGACGAGAAGCTCAGCCTCCTTCGAGGTGTCCCGCAGTAGGGGCACTGCTGGGACAGAGAGAAGACATCGAGTCATCCGGTAGAGAAGCGACACGACCATCCAACCAGGATCGCAATCCTACGCGGAGGCAGTGGCGCTTTGACCAGCAGCGATGAACATCTGAGCCCCATACGATCATGGCGGACTTGCCGCCCAGTTCGAGGGTGACCGGGCACAGGATGCCTCCACAGCCCTCTCCGATGGCCCAGCCGGCAGGGGTCGAGCTGGTGAAGACCCCGTGTCCACGATCCGGACGTGTGCGGACGTCCTGCTTACGGCCCCGCACCCCACGATCACCCCTCGCTCCGCTTTCGACGTCGCGCCTCAGCGGAACGCTTCGCGAGTCGCAGCATGTAAGTCGTTCGGGCGTGTACCGCCATCTGCTGGCGGACCTCAGCAGGGAGGGCGCCCTCCGGGTCCACCTGGCGTTCGAACCGCTCGAGGAACGCCGCCGTGCCCGCTGCGGTGCGAGCCTTTCGGTCACTGGTATTCGCCCAGGACGCGTGCGCGGCCAACCTCGCGCGGTACCTCCGCTGCTGGGCGGTCAGACCTGGCTTGGGCACTCGGCTTTGAGAGGATTCAGACATCATCCCCGATTCCCATCCTGAGGTGGGTCTCCTGGGCACGTTCCGCTGCTGCGCTGGCACCGTAGTGGCGGGGCATGTCATCGGAAGTCCATCCCATGAGCAGCATCAGGTCACCACTATCTCCACCAGCACGTTTCCATGCGTGGGCGAAGGTGTGTCGCCAGCGGTGAGCATGGATACCGGTCAGTCCGGCGGCCAGTCCGCGTCGCCTGACCATGATCTTGATGCCGTTGAGGGCCAGTGGCCGGCCACCGCGGTCGGCAAGCCACAGGTCGGGCAACGTCGCGCCATTGTGCTGCGCTCGAGCCCGTAGGTAGCGGCTGAGTGCCCGGGCGGTCCGGTGGCCGAAGCGTACGCGGCGGTCTTTGCTGCCTTTCCCGTGATAATGGGCCGAGTCGGTGTTCAGGTCGATGTCCTCCACCTTGAGGAAGCCGACCTCGGACAGACGCGCACCGGTATTGCACAGCAGCCGGATGATCGCCTCGTCACGGATCTGTAGAAACGATTTCCCTCGGCAGGCAGCCAGGATCTTGGATGTGTCGTCATCCTGCACAATCGGGATGAGCTTCTGGGAAGTCCTGGGCTGCTTTACGTGCTCCATCGGCGAACGGTCGATCTCCCCCTCGTCGACCGCCAGCCACTTGAAGAACTGTTGCAGCGCTTTGTGCTTGTTCACTGCGGTCGAGGCTGACCGACTGCTGATCATCCACGCCTGGAATGCCTCGATCTGCGGCTTCGTGACGTTTACCGGATCCTGCGTTCCCTCTTCGCCTCCCGGGCCACGATCACCGAGGTATCGGGCCAGCTGGGCTACGGCCAGCAGGTAGTTGTAGCGGGTGGTTTCGGGATAGTTCCCCGACCTCAGCGTCCGATCCCAATCCCGCAGAAACCCCGCCCACGCGCCCGACATACCCAATGTGATCTTGTCCAGGTCCAAGAGCTGCATCGGCTCTCCTCAGTCGGTCTCCTCCTGCACACTAAAAGACCGAGATTCAGCGCATTCTTGGACACGTGACTTCCGGACCATCTGTTTTCACAAGCCGGAATGTGCTCGGGCGGGACGGCAGCCGTGGTGCTGGCCGACAGCGGTGAGCGATTCTCTACCGCCGTGCCACGCCTGGACGGCTTGGAGGAACCACGAGGGCGCGGCAGGCCGCTGGCATCGCGTGTCGGGAGTAGCCGGGCCACCCGTAGTCCGAAGGCGCGAGCAGCCCAAGACCGGCCCGTAGGCAGTAGTCGGCGGCCGCGGCAGTGCACCGGTCCGGTCCGTCGAGCAACCGCTGCCTCAAGGCATGGCGGTCAGAGGTGCCCGGGGGCGGCTGCTGCCGCAGATAGTTAGCCACCTGCCTGTCGTCCCAAGCCTCCGGATCATCCAGCCGTCGAAAGAACTCCTGCACACGGGCCGACCAGTCCGGTAGCAGCCACCACTTCCTGACGCGACCTACGGCGTGACAGGCCAGAAGGATCAACACAGACCGAGGTCCATATGCGGTCTCCAAGCCAGCCCACCGGCCGCAGTGCGCGCAGACATGCCCTTCGAATTCTTCCCACGCGCCAGCATCGGCCGCCAGGTCACGCAGCACACGGCCATCGGGAAGACTGCGCTGCGGATCAGCCAGCAACCGGGACAGTGGAGCGAATATCGAAGCAGCGCCTCCACTTGGCAAGCGGGCATCTTCCAGCGGAAGGTCAACCCGGGCTTCAGCCCTCAAATGATCACGGGCGGTACGAGTGGCAGCGGCATTCAAACGCATCATCTCGGCTTGCCCGATGCCGTCCTGGGCCGCATGCCAGTCCTCAACCGGACCCTCCCGCCACGCCAGGGCCGCAACTCCGACCGAGGCCAATTCGATCAGCCTCTTCGAGTTCATCGGGTCCACACCACACACACGCGCCTGATAATCAAGCTGAGCGATGTCGATCCCGCCGCGGCCGAACAACCCACCATCTTGAGACCCACCGCCCGTCACCCCGGACAACACCGGCTCAGCCCACGAGCCGCGCCGCAGGTTCGAGTCCTGCCGGGGCGCCACACAGAAGGGTGGCGAGGGGGGACAGCATGCCCTGTCTTCATCTCGCGCTCCTTCTCGTTCCGGGAAGCGGAAATATGGTCCACCGGGACCATGGCCGCCTCCTGGGCAGTACGAGCCACAGCCTTGATCGTCTCACCGGTGAGGGTGACGGCATACGAGACGACGTTCGCGGCCCTGTCGTAGAAGATCTCCAGACGGAGTGCTTCGAAGAGACGCCTGGAGATCGCGTCGGGGAGTTCGGCCAGATCGATGGGTGAGATTGGCAGGCAGGCCAGCAGGTCGGGGTTCGGCGCCTGATGCGCTTCATCCTCAAGTTCATCGAGCTGTCGCTGGAGATCGTCACGGTGAGCCCCTAGCTCGGCGCGACGCTCGTTGATGTCCTGGATGAGGTCTTGACTCGGCTCGTCGATGTTCTCCAGGTTGCGGATCAAGCGCTTGCGTTTTGCATCAGTCTCCGTGATGGCCTTGCGCAAGCTATCGATGCGCTGCGCACGTTCTTGCTGCTGGGCAGCATCGAGGGTGGTCAGGTGCCTAGTGAGCAGTTCATGTCGGTACGGGCCGAAGACGTGTGCGGACAAGAAGTCAGTCAACCCGTTGAGGATAGTGTCTTCCTTGACCCAGATGCTGGGTGGGTGGCCGTTGGGGCGATTGGCCTTCTTCGGGGCACACACGTAGTAGCTGACGCCCTTGGAGCTCTTGCCGTAGAAGCGGCGGCCACACAGTGGGCAGAAGAGATAGCTTCGTAGCCGATAGGTGCGCTGGGCTCGGGGGTGCTTGTTGGTCCCCGGAGTGCTGCGTGAGCGTTCACGGTGCTCGGCGACTTGCTGAGCCTGAACGAATGTCTCAAGGCTCACCAGAGCCTCGTGGACAGGCTCCGGAGACCACACCCACTCCTCCACCGGGTTCGGCCGGTTCCTCCCGCCGCCCTTACGCGCTCGGCGGTTCCACACCATGTGTCCGGTGTATTTGGGGTTGGTCAGGATGTCTCGGACGCTGCAGTGGGTCCATTGCCCCACCGCAGTATCAACCAGGATGGGAGTGGGTGGTGGGTTGGTGATCAGGTCCTCGTTGAGGCGGTCAGCGATGGTCTGGTACCCGAGTTGCTCTACGACCCTCCATAGGAAGATCTTGGCTACGACTGGACCCTCAACGGAATGCGGTTCCAGCAGCGTTTTCTTAACGCCCTTGGCCCGCTTGGCAGGTACGGGGTGAGGTACATGCCTGGCACAGTAGCCGTAGCAGGGCTTGCCGACGTTATAGCCGTGCTCGGTGTGGATCTCGAAGCCCGCCCAGGACTTCTCCAACATCTCGGTGACGTACCACTCAGCCACGCCTTGCTTGACCCGGCGCGTGAGGACCTGAGTCGCGGTCTTGCCCTTGCGGGCGCCGCCGCCAGTCCCGATCGGCTCGTCGGAGGCCAGCAGGGGCACTCCGGCTTGTTCGAGCTCGTACTCGATCTTGGTTCCGAAGTAGGTGGTACGGGCGATCCGCTCCACCGATTCGCAGATCACTGCATCGAACCGGCGATCTGAGCGTTCCGCCTCGTCCAGCAAGTCTTGGATGCTGCCGTCCCGGGGATCGGGATCTGGAATTGCTCGTGAGCGTGACCTCGGCCTCGCTGCGCGAGGCTCATACGCCCGGATTCCACGTCGTAAAAGTGAACGACGATCAGTGCGTCCTCCGGCAGGACCTGCTGGCAATTACGCAGCTGACGAGGCAGGGACAGCGTGGGGTCTTGCAGGTCACGGTTTGAAGTGCGCCCCATCCATGCCACGCGCATGAGCTCTGGTTTGGCGTCAGAGGCGCCTGCCGCAACTCCGAAGTGCGCTATGCGGCGTTTCTGTGCCCAGACTCGGATCGCTTCTGGGCTACCCATTCCACCACCTCCCTTATCGCTTGGGCCTGTTCCAATCGCAGCTGTTCTCCTTCCGAGCCCTCCACGTGGCGGACTTCGAACACCATCCGGGGAGAGTCAGCGGGCACTGGAAGGACAGGGCGCTCGGCGCGCCGGTCAGTGCGCTCAGCCATGGCTGGGCCTTTCTCCTCCCGCCAATATGTGATCTTGAATTTGGCATACGGACTGCACTGATCGCCGCCGCCCGAAGTACGAAACAGCTGGTAAGCCCCAGTTCCTGGCCTGGGAGTGTACCGTCGGCCAGGCAAAAAGGGAGGCCCCGGGCGATTACACAGCGGTCCGTGCACATCAAGCGAGGAATAGGTTGATTCCACACCGCCTCCGGTTGCTAGTGCATCTCGTAGCGGTTGGACAGCCGGTCCCGCACCGATTCCGGCATCGCGTTGGGTTTGTGCCAGATGATCGCGTTGCGCAGGATCCACCCGTCGGCTTGCAACGCAAAGGCGACCCGCCACGGCATACCGAAGAGATTCTTCCGGGGAATCACACCAGTGCGGTCCACGTCCGCGCGCTGGACGGCCGTCCAGGGTGCTTTTGCCCATGGGGTTGTTGGTGTGCCCGGGCGGGGTGGAGCTGTAGGAGTCGCCCAGGTTCAGCCACACCGTCCCGGTCGCGGCCACCACGCGGCGCAATTCGGCGAAGACGGCCCGCAAGTGATCGACGTAGTCCTCCGGGTGGCTTCCAGGCCGTATTGCCGGTCTTCGCGGACGGCTCCGCATCGCAGGCAGGTGCCGGGATCGCCGCCCCGGTGAGCGGCGGAGGCCGGATATTCCAGGCTCGGGTGCTTGCGTTGTGTGGCGTTGGTGCCGCGGCCGGTGGAATGGGCACACGAGGGGTTGCCGCCGGTCCAGTTGCCGGTGCCGTAGTCGCGCAGTCCCCAGTACGGGGGCGGGGTGACCACGCAGTCCGCGCAGTCGTCCGGGAGGTCACGCAGCACCTCGGCCGCATCCCCGGTGTGCAGGGTGACTGAACCGTCGGTGTAATACGGGAGGATCATGCTGCGGCCCTTCTCTGCGAGATCGCCACCTGCTCGCGGCGGCGAAGTGCGCTGGGTCCGGGCGGCGGAGCGGACAAGGCCGCGGCGGCGGCCTGCCGCGGAGTCTGGAAGATCAGCACATCCTGGTGTGCGGGCAGCATGACCCGCTGCCCCAGGGTCCGCTCGTGGCGAGCGACGCTGCGGCGCTGGGCCACCGAAACGCGCACTACGAGCCGGGAACCGCGTAGCTCACCCAGCAGCGCGACGCACCGCTCCACCAGCAGCAGTCCGCCCGCCCACCCAACACGCGCTACATGACCTGGCAGGTCGAGCAGAGCATCGCGGCTGCGGTGCCGCGGAACCACAACAATCACATGGCCGCCGGGGCGCAGCAGCGGCTGACACCGGGCCAGCAGGGCATGGATGCCTATAGCCGCGCTCTCCTCGACGTCCATGCCGGTGCCCCCGTCGAGCTCATCTGCCCGATGCGCACGGGAGCGCGGAGAGGGACGCCAGGTGGTCAGGAGCAGGTCGCTGTAGCCGGCCAGCCCGACATGTCGCGTGGCGGCGACGTCGGGTGGGCTCTCAAACACCATTCCATCCGGCACAGCGCCGTCACGTTTGGCGGCGGTGATGTTGGCGCGGGCGATGGTCCGCCACCGGCGGTGGCGGGTGATCCCGATGGCATGTCGTCCGGCGCGCAGGGCCTCGACCAGGACCGTGCCAGCTCCGCACTCCGGGTCGAGCACGGTGTCGCCGGGGCGGGTGTACGTGGCGATGGCGTAGGCGGCGATGGCCGGGGACATGCGGGCGGTGTCCTGGACCGTGGCACGCACGTAGGGGCCACGCGCGAGCTGGAGGGACGCGTCATGCTGTCCGGTGGCCCACACTGAGAGCGGCGGGCCTACCCAACACAGCGGCGGGAATTGGTCAGCCATTAGCCCGCCTCCCCGACTTCGGCATCTACCTCAGCCCGCGGACGTGCGAACAGATACAGGTCAGAGTGGATGCGCATGTGGCGCGCCTCCGAAGAATCGGCCTGACGTTGCGGGAACAGGGCTGTCGACGCGCGAGGCGACGGTGCGGTCAGGCCGCTGCGACGAATAGGGGTCTCCAGCAGGACTACGTGATCGAGGGCGGTGAGCCCCGCGCGGTGCGCGGTGTGCGTCAGCAGACTGCTGGGGTCGATCAGGCGCCCCTGTTGGTGGTCACTGTGGGTGATGAACGCTACGGACCCGTTCGGCATCAGGAGATCGCACCAAGGGGTGTCGGCGACCCACTCGGGGTCTCGTGGGTCGACGAACGTGATCACAACGTCGTAGCGATCCGGACCGACTGCGGTCGAGCCCGAATCCGTAGGAAGGTCGGTGTGAGTCGGTTTTGGGGCGGGCGGCTGCGGGGGCAGTCCGAACCCGGACTGGTGGGTGAGTCCGGGATCGGACGGCCAGCTCTTGGCGGGCAGAGCGGTGCGCACGTGGAGGGTGCGGCCGAGTCGGGCCGCGGTCTGGGCCGCGTCGGTCAGTCCGGTCAGCAGACCGGGGCCTGACTCAGGGGGGTCTGGAGGGAGCTCTGGGTCAGCCGTGGATTCACCGTGACGGGTGGGCGGGGCGAGGAGCAGCACCTGCTGCCCGGCTTCGCTGTAGAGGGCGACGATCTTGACGATGGCCCCAGAAGCCACCCGGGGAGGACGTCTGCATCCGGGCTCTGCTCCAATGCGACCGGCCAGACCGATCCGGGGCGCGCCCCGTGCCCCCACAGTGCGGCCCAGGGCGAACTGGCCTGGGCGCCCCCGCTGTTCCGTCGGCCAGAGGGGTCGCCCTGGTGTCGCCTCTCTCCGCATTGGAGTGGCCTGGTAGCTCGTCGGTTGCGTGTCATACCCGTACTCCTGGGATCCGTAGCGCTGCATGGACACCAGAGAAGACCGGGATCCGGGCCGGTTTTGGACACCGTCGGACCGAACTCCCTCCCGCCCCTCAAGGTCGCGCCTGATCCGAACGCTCTCTTGGGGTTCTTCGCCAGGATGCCGACAGATAGAAAAACCGGTTCTTCACCGGTCCCCAGGCAATATATCGGCAGCGCTCCGTGCTTTCTTCGAGAAACTTTCCGCCTCCGAGCCCCCCGTCCGCGGCGAATGCAGGACCCGAGAACGCTCGGCCTCACGGGCCTACCCGCACTACTAGGGGACACCTACCAAGCACATAAAACAGCAGGTCAAAGCAGCTTAAGGGGCGACTAAGGGCGGGTATTCGAAGCCGTGCCCAGCCGCCTCCACGTGATCGCCTTCAGGCCAGAATTAGGAATTCTTTAGCAATGTCGACGGCACACAAGGTGAGCGCCTTGTTGCCCTCTTGGCCATTTCTTGTCGGCTGCCTGAATACATGGATGCGTCGTTTTCGCTCCTTGTGTGAAGGAGGGCGTTTCATGACTGGCAGGCGCCACGCCCGTCGCTCGCATCGCCGTCAAGCCCAGCAGTTGCCCCTGGACACCGCTCGGCAGTGCTTTACCTGGCTGGTGACCGGGCCGGATCCCTTGTCGGTGGACGGCCGGAAATTTCCCGGCTTGCCCAACCGCCTGGTCCCGTTGAATGAGTTGCGGCGCCGCATGTTGCAGCGCCGCTGCCCCACCACACCCGCGACGCCGTGTGGACCCACCTGGTGCAGCGCTCCCGGGATGAAGGCGCCACCTGGACCCTGGCGTGCACCGGAATGGCGCTGCCCGCCCTGGCAAGCGCCTCGCGGTGGCTGGCAGCCCGGTATCCCGGCGACGCGTTCGACGTGCACGCGGAGATCCTCTCCGGCTTTCTGTCCGCCCTGGCGGATATCGATCTGAACCGGCCGCGAGTGCTCGTGCGGCTGCGGTGGGCGGCCTATCGTGCCGGGCACGCCGCCCTGGCCGAAGCCCTGGACGCCCCCACACCGGTGGCCTCCGGCTTCCATTCCTCGCCGCCCAGGCCCCGTGGGGCCATCCGGACCTCGTCCTGGCCCAGGCAGTCCGCCAGTCGGTCCTGACTCGGACCGAGGCCGACCTGATCGGCGCAACCCGACTGGAGGAGTCCTCCATTACCGGCTGGGCGGTCGCGAATCGGACCACGACCGACGCCGCATACAAGGCCCGCCAACGCGCCGAACGCCGACTGATCGCCTTCATACGCGATCAAGCCCGGGACACCGACCCGAACGACCCGGTGGCCGCCAGCGTGCTGGCCGACCCCGACCGGCCTACCCGACAGCTCCGCGCAGGTTCGTCACGCTCCGTTAGCGATTCGCCCAGTGAGGCCGCGCAGGGCACCGCACAGAAAGCCCGGGATCCGCTGTCCAATCCGCGGCCTGAGACCGGCCTTCTTGGGCGCGGGGGGAGTTCACCCGCCGCAGCGTCCATGCCGTCTCCGGAGGTGCCTCGATGCGCCTGACATCATCGCTGTCCCGCCGTTGCCAGCGCGACCGCACCGCCCGCGCCGACAAGGGCGGCCAGCAACGCTCCACGCAACGCCTCGCCACGTGGGCAGGACGGTTCCTGCTGATCGTCAGCCTTGTTGTCGCGGTGTCGATCCTGCTGACTTCGGCAGCACAGGCCGAGCCGGTACAGGTGCAGGCGCTGGCCAAGTCAATCAACACGGTCCTGGACAACCTCCGTAACTGGATCATGGGCATTCTGGCAGGTCTGGCCACCCTGTTCCTCACCGTCGGGGGCGTGCGGTACATCCTGGCCGCAGGTGACCCGGGTGAAGTCGAGAAGGCCAAGTCCTCGTTCAAGAGCGCCGGGTACGGGTACGGGCTGGCCACCCTGGCACCGCTGGTGGTGGAGATCTTCAAAGGGATCGTGGGTGCCTGATGCCCGCCGCCCCGCCGCCCCCTCCGCCCGTGGCCCGCCGGTACGGCGCGCTCCACGCAGCCTCCGGAGCGCGCTCTCGCCGGCCAGTGGTCCGGATGCGGACCCTGGGTTCGGGCTTGGTGGTGGTGGTCATCGCGGTGCTGTTCGGCTGGCTGTTGGCGTCGGGTGCGCAGGCCGCACACGGCGGGCCTTCCCCTGAACCTTCCGGCACCACCTCAGCCACGCCCCGCAGTCCGGCGCCGAGCTCGTCGTCCTGGGGGTCTTCGCCAGGGATTCCTCACGTTCCCACCACAGCGCCTTCGACGACCGAGGTGGATCCGTGTGCTTCTCCGTCGGGCGGGTCGTCGCCGTCGGACTGCATTCCACAGCCCAACAGCAGCGGTACCAGCTCCGTTCCACTGCCAACCGAAGAACCGGACGGCGACGACGGTGACGGCGGCGACCCTGGCGGTGTCGTCGGCTGGATCGTCGACGGGATCAACGCCGCCATCACCGTCTTCTTCAAGGGCCTGGTCACCAAGGCGCTCAACCCGCTGCTGGACCTCCTCGGCAATACCCTGCTGTCCACCCCGACCCTGGACCAACTACCGCGCATCGGCGAGCTGTGGTCGAACTCCTGGCACATCATGCTGGCCTGCTACGGCATGCTCATCATGATCGCCGGGATCGTGGTGATGACGTACCAGTCCGTCCAGACCCACTACTCCATCAAGGAGATCGCCCCGCGCATCGTGCTGGGCTTCTTGGCCGCGGCCCTCTCCCTGTTCGTCGCCAACAAGGCCATCGCCACCACCAACGCCCTGTCCCGAGCAGTGCTCGGTGAGGGCGTGGACGAGGACAGCGCCGCGAAGACGCTGCGCAACCTGATCCTCAGCTCCATCAACGGCGGCATTTTCGTCATCTTCATGCAGGTGTTCATCGCCGGGATGCTGGTGGCGCTCCTGGTCACCTACGCCGTACGCGTCGCCCTGACCATGATCATGGTTGCCGGGGCACCGCTGGCCCTGATGTGCCACGCCCTGCCGCAGACCGACGGCATCGCCCGCTGGTGGTGGCGCTGCTTCTTCGGCCTGCTGGCCGTCCAACTCGCCCAGTCCCTGACTCTGGTCACCGCCCTGCGCGTCTTCCTGGATTCCGACGGCTTCACCCTGCTCGGCCCCAACAAGTCAGGCCTGGTCGACCTCATCGTCTCCCTGGCCCTGATGTACATCCTGTTCAAGATCCCCTTTTGGATTCTCGGTTCTCTCCGCGGCAGCCACCGGCGTTCCTTCACCGGGAGCCTGGTGCGCACCTACATCGCCGCCCGAACCTTCGGAGCACTGCGCGGCATGAACTCAACCAGCGCCTTCGGTGCGGCATCGCGATCCCGCACCGGCAGGAACAGCACACCCATCCCCACCCGGACCCGCCGCAGCACGCGGGCGTCCAGTCCGCCGGTGATCCGGCGCCGCCCGCCCGGACCGGCCCTGTTCCGCGAACCCGTACCCGGAGCAGCCCCGCGGTTCGGTCCGCAGATCGGCCCGCCGGGCATGCCCACCTTCCGCACGCCCACCGGCCCATCCGACGACGGCTCGGACGGCACGCGTTCCACCCCCACGCCCCGGCCCACGACACCACCCGGTTCGCCCTCCTTCCGCGCACCCGGATCCGGCACACCGCCACCCGCCCGAGCAGGCCGCCCCACAACGCCCCCGGGCCGACCTCGGTTCCAACCGCCCACCGATCCGTCCCCCACACAGCCCCGACGGACCCGTGATCAACCCGCACCAGTGACCTTCCGCCAACCGATATCCGATCCCGCCACTCCGCGCCCGCAGAAACGCACCAGCGCGCCCCCGCCACCGCGCTTCAGCTCCCCACCCCCAACCGCCCTTCGCCACCCAGTCGAGGACGACGCAGGAACTAAAGGAGGTGAACGGCAATGACCCAGCCGGTACGCATTCCCGCCGACGTCGACCGTGAGGACACCGTCCTGGGCAGCCTGACCGCCCGCCAGTTGCTCATCCTCACGGTGGCCGGCATCGTGCTCTACGGCACCTGGACAACTACCCGCGACTTCGTGCCGCTGGTGGTATTCGCGGTCCTGGCCATCCCCATCGCGGTGGCCACCGTCCTTCTGGCCCTGGGGCGGCGGGACGGCATCTCACTGGACCGGCTAGCGCTGGCTGCCATCCGCCAGTGCATGAGCCCCCGCTATCGAGTCGCCGCTCCCGAAGGCATCCTCCCGGCCCCTGCCTGGCTGGCCAGCCGGGTCACCCGCAACTCCGGAGACACCCGCGCCGAGTGGGACATTGCTCCGGCCGAGCTGGAGCTCCCCGCCGAAGACATCACCGAGACCGGCGTGGTCGACCTCGGCACAGACGGGGTCGCGGCCCTGGCGGTGTGCTCCACCGTCAACTTCTCCTTGCGCACCCCGGCCGAGCAGGAGGCCCTGACCGCCGCCTTTGGCCGTTACCTGCACTCCCTCACCGCTCCGGTGCAGGTGCTGGTACGTACCGAGCGTCTGGACCTGACGGGGCAGATCAGCGAGCTCCGCGAGCAGGCGCCCAGGCTGCCGCACCCGGCGCTGGAGGAGGCCGCCCGTGAACACGCCGACTATCTGGCCCAGCTGGGCACCCAGAGCGATCTGCTGCGCCGCCAAGTGCTGCTCGTTCTGCGCGAACCGCTGGGGCCGCAGCGTGCGGTCGACGGGCTCGGTGGCGCCTCACCACTCGCAGCTTTCACTCGCCGCGCGCGGTCCCGGGACTCCGCGCAACCCTCGGTGGAGGCGGAGCGCCGGGCGGCGGAAACCCGCCTGGTGCGGCGACTCGGCGAGGCGGCCGACCTGCTGGGCCCGACCGGGATCGTCGTCACTCCGCTGGGCGCCGGGCAGGCCACTGCGGTGCTGGCCGCCGCCTGCAACCCCGACAGCCTCGTCCCCGTCTCCTCCCACCTCGCCGGGGCCGACGACGTAATCACCATCGCCTCGGTCCCGAAGACGACACCGCCCTGCGCACCTTCGAACGCCCGGGCACCTCCGGCCCAGAGAGCGACGAGGCCGAACACGACTGTCCGGCAGGGAGGGAATCACGATGATCCGCAAGCATGCTGGCCGTTCACGCGCCTCACGCCAGGGGTGGCCGCCCACGGCGAGCGCTGGTGCCTTCACTCCCGATGCGCTGGCCGTCAGCCCCCGGCAGCTGGAAATCGGCGGGGAACAGGTGGCTTCCTTCGCCATCACCGGCTTCCCCCGCGAGGTCTACCCGGATGGCTGCAACCCCTGCTGACCTACCCGGGCCGGGTGGACGTCAGCGTGCACATCGAGCCGATCGACCCGGTCACCGCCAGCACCCGCCTCAAGCGGCAGCTCGCCAAGCTCGAATCCGACCGCCGCTACACCGAGCAGAAAGGCCGGCTGCGCGACCCGCACGTGGAAGCCGCCACCGAGGACGCCTACGAGCTGTCCTCCCGCATCGCCCGGGGCGAAGGCAAGCTCTACCGCCTCGGGCTCTACCTGACCGTGCACGCAACCAGCCCCGAGCAACTGGCCGACGAGGTCGCCGCCGTCCGCTCGCTGGCGGCGAGCCTGCTGTTGGACGCCAAACCGACCAGCTACCGCAGCCTGCAAGGCTGGGTCACCTGCCTGCCCATGGGCCTGGACCTGATACGGATGCGCCGCACCTTCGACACCGCGGCGCTCTCGGCGGCCTTCCCCTTCACCAGCCCTGACCTGCCCCGAGCGACCCCACCTCCGCCGGCGCTCCCACGGGGGTGCTGTACGGGTACAACCTCGGCTCGCAGGGGCTGGTGCACTGGGACCGTTTCGCCCTGGACAACCACAACTCCGTCATCCTCGGCCGCTCCGGCGCAGGCAAGTCCTACCTGGCCAAACTCGAACTTCTACGGTCTCTTTATCGCGGCATCGAGATCCATGTCATCGACCCCGAAGACGAGTACGCGCGCCTCACCCAGGCGGTCGGCGGCACCTACGTCCACCTCGGCGCCGAGCAGGTCCGCCTCAACCCCTTCGACCTGCCCCTGCACACCCGACCCGACGGGCGGCGCACAGCGCCCAGAGATGCCGTTATCCGCCGGGCTCTGTTCCTGCACACGGTCATCGGCGTCCTGCTGGGCAGCACGCTCACGCCGACGGAGCGCGCTGTGCTGGACCGGGCGATTACCGCGACCTACCAGCGTGCCGGGATCACCACCGATCCGCGGACCTGGACTCGCCCCGCTCCATTACTCGCCGATCTGGCAGCCGTACTGGAACAGTCGAAGAACCGCACAGCGCAGGATCTGGCCACTCGGCTGGACCCGTATGTGCGCGGCGCCTTCTCCGGTTTGTTCGACGGCCCTACCACCAGCAGGCCCGAAGGCCATCTCGTGGCCTTCTCCCTGCGTGACCTGGCCGACGAGCTCAAACCGATCGGCACACTGCTGACCCTGGACGCGGTCTGGCGGCGGGTGTCCAACCCGGCCTTGCGCCGCCCCGGGCTGGTCGTCGTCGACGAAGCCTGGTTGCTGATGCAGGAGCCCGCCGGAGCGGAATTCCTGTTCCGCATGGCCAAGTCCTTCCGCAAACGCTGGGCAGGGCTCACGGTCGCCACCCAGGACAGCGCCGATGTCCTCGGCTCCGACCTCGGCAAGGCCATCGTGGCCAACGCCGCCACCCAAATCCTGCTGCGCCAGGCCCCACAGGCCATCGACGAGATCACGTCCACGTTCAACCTGTCCGACGGCGAACGCCAGTTCCTGCTCTCAGCCGATCGCGGCCAAGGGCTGCTCTCCACAGGTACCCAACGTGTGGCCTTCGAGGCGATCGCCTCACCCACCGAGCACCGTCTGGTGACCACCGATCCTGCCGAACTCGCCGCCATGGCCGAAAGCAGCGCTGTCGCGGAGGGCGAAGAACCGTACCTGGACCTCGACCACGCCGAGGCAACAGGCAGCTTCGCGGACCACCACAGCGATCAGATCGATCTTGATATCGCCTGACCAGCCTTCTCGGAACGATCAGGTCGCTGGGGATGCGGTTGCGCAGCCCCCCATGCCGCAGTTCTCCAGAGCCAGCGACGCTTCACCTGCTCCTTCACTCGAAGGGCGCTCTCATGCCTTTCCCCTCATCAACGCCATCCCATCTGCCCCATCGCCACCGTCGCCATTGCTGACCCAGAACCGGGAAATGCGCGCGATCGGCGCGTGGAACTGGACACTGCCGGCCTGGGCGGGTCGGCTCCCGGACGGCCGTACCTACAACACCTGCCCCTCCGCAGGAATCTGCCGCCACGTCTGCTACGCCCGGCACGGCACCTACACCTGGCCGGTGGTCAAAGCCAAGCACGAGGCGAACCTGCGCTTCGTCCTGGACGATCTACCCGCCTGGGAACAGGCGATGATCAGCGAACTCGGCGCCGAGAAGTTCCGCAGGGTCTGGATACGTATCCACGACTCGGGCGACTTCTTCACCGACGCCTACACCCGCAGCTGGCTGCGGGTGATCCGCGCCCGGCCAGAAGTCAACTTCTACGCCTACACCAAGGAAGTAGCCAGGTTCCGCGCCCTGGTGGAGCCGGCCCCGCCGGACAACTTCCTGTGGGTATTCAGCTACGGCGGCACCCAGGACACCGCCTTAGATCCCGAGCAGGACCGGGTGGCGGATGTCTTCCCCGATGAGGAATCCATCGCCGCCGCGGGCTGGCACTCCCAGGAAGCAAACGATCTCCTCGCCGTGCTGGGCCCGCGGCTGGTCGGCATTCCTGCCAACCGCATTCCGCACTTTCTCAAGCGGCTCAACGGCCGCACCTTCCGCTCGTGGCAGGCCGAGGTCGATGCCGAGCGCCACGCCCACATCCGTTCGGGCACGCGCCCGGCGCTGCGGGTGATCCCCGGCGATCAACCACGCCTGCCGGCCCAGTCCGAAGGGCCGAGTGTCCTCGAACCGCACGAACGCGCCGCCTGATGGCCACCGACCCACCCGATGCTTCGCTCACGGAAGGTGTCCTGCGCCATGCTCCATCCCGCTGTTCTCCTCCTCTCACCCGCCTCGTCGTTCATCGCACACTTCTCCGGCTCGCAGGTGCCGGACTCCCCAGCCGGGGACTATCTGCGCGACCCTGCCGGAGCGGTGCACGCCGTACTGGTTCATCTCCAGGAATGGGTGGCCACCTGGGGACTGGTTGTCGCCACTTCCGCAACCGCAGGGACCATGGTGCTGGTGTGGGCGCGCTGGTGGTGGCGACGCCGTTGCCAGCAGCGCCTAGCCACTGACGCGCGGGTCATCCAGATCCTCCCTCCGCTGAGGTTCCCCGAGATGCGGGGAGAGGTGACAGCAGGTCAGATGGGTCTCACGAGAGGAGACCAGATGATGCCTGCCCCGAGGAAATACCCGCTGGAGTTGCGTGACCGCGCGGTGCGCATGTATCGCGCCGCCGAACCGAAGCCCGTCATCCGCCGCATGGCCGAGGAACTCGGGGTGCACCACGAGGCCCTGCGCACCTGGATCCGGCAGGCCGAGGCCGACGCCGGCGAGCGGGACGACCTGCTCACCAGCGCCGAGCGCGAGGAGCTGGTGGCCTTGCGCAAGGAGAACGCCCAGCTCAAGCGGGCGAACGAGGTCCTGCGGACGGCCTCGGCTTTTTTCGCAGCCCAGCTCGACCCGACCCGGCCCAGGTGAGAGCGCTCATCGACGAGCACCCGCACCTGGGGTCGAGCCCGTACTCCGGGAACTGAACATCCCCTCCTCCACCTACTACCGCTGGCGACAGGCCGAGAAGGAACCGTGCGAACGGCGCCGCCAGGACGTCGAACTGACGAGCAGGATCCGTCAGGTCCACGAGGAATCCGGTGGGATCTACGGCTCACCGCGCGTGCACGCCGTCCTCAGGCGTGAGGGCATCCACGTCGGCAGGAAGCGGATCGAACGGCTCATGCGCCAGGCCGGTCTGGCCGGGATCAGCCCCCGTGGAAGCAAGGGCTTCACCCGCCGTGACCTGGACGCCGATCTTGCTCCTGACCTGGTGCAACGCGACTTCACGGCGCCCGCGCCGAACCGATTGTGGGTCACCGACCTGACCGTGATCCCCACCAGGGAGGGCCCCCTGTGGCTTTCGGCCATCCGGGACGCGTTCTCCCGCAGGGTCGTGGCCTGGGAGACCTCCGCCCACGCGGACGCAGACCTGGTCCTGTCGTCGCTGGAGTATGCCCTGGCCAGCCGCGAGGTCGCCCCGGCGAGCTCGTTCACCATGCCGACCACGGCACGCAATACACGTCCATCAAGCTCACGACACGCCTGGTCAGAGCGGGGATCCAGGCATCCATGGGCTCGGTCGGCGACTCGTTCGACAACGCCCTGGCGGAGAACCTGTGGATACTGGTCAAAACCGAGTGCATCCGCGGCCGCACCTTCGCCACCAGGGCCGAGGCGAACCTCGCTCTCTTCGAGTACATCGACGGCTTCTACAACCCCCGCCGCATCCAGAAACGGCTCGGCTACCTCAGCCCGATCGAGTTCGAGGAGAAGCACTACGCCGACCAGGCAGCGGCCGAACCAGTGAAACTGAAACCACGTCAACCCGCCCTGACCAGCTAATCAGCCACACCCCCACAGCGGGGGAACCTCACGCCCACGGTGGACGCCACCGGAGCCCCGCCTTGTGGGCCAACCTGGTGGGTCTGTTGCGTCCAGCCTGGCGCCGGTGGCTGACCGGGCAGCCTCATCTGGCCTTCGAGTACCTCTTCGACCGCGAAACCGTCCGCCTCCAGGTATGGGTGCCCGGCCAGATCCCACCGGGCATGATCGAGCGGGCGATCGAGTCCGCCTGGCCCGGCACCCACACCCGCACCGCTCCCGTCACCAGTCCCCTGCCCACAACACCACCAGCAGGCCGGCACATGGTCACAACCGGGGGCGAGCTGAAACTGGCCCGCAGCGAGGCGCTGCCCATCCGAACCGACTTCCCCACCGACCCCGTCCGCGCCCTGCTCGGCGCACCGGTCGGGCTCGGCCCTCAGGAGCGGGCAGCGGTGCAAGTACTGGCCCGGCCGGTGGCCGGACGCCGGGTGAAGAAGGCCCGCCGGGCCGCCCGACACGCCCGCGCCGGGCGGTCGACCCGGCCGGTCAGCCGTCTACTGGATCTGCTCACGCCCGGCCACCAGCCCCGGCCACGCCCCTCGCGAAGCACTCCGGTCCTGGACCCGCATACGGCTCTAGAGATCGCTGCGGAGGACCGGGTGATCGTGGCCAAGCAGCGCGGAACCCCGTACGAGACCCGTATCCGCTATGCGGTCACCTCCACCGTGCCCGATACGGCAAATGCCGAGGAGCGAGCAAAGGCGCGAGACCGGATGCGCGGCCGGAGCCATGCCATCGCCTCCGCATTCGCCACGTTCACCGAGTACAACTACTACCGACGCACCCGCCTACGCCCCGCCATGTGCTGCCTCGCCTGGCCGAACGGCGCCTGAGCGCTGGCGATCTGCTGTCCATCCCGGAACTCGCCGCTCTGGCGCACCTGCCGTGGGACGAGTCCATCCCGAGCCTGCAACGAGCCGGAGCGAGGGCGGTGCCACCTCCGCCGGGCGTCGCGAACGCCGGGGCGGCGGTGCGGCCGATCGGGGTGACCGACAGCGGTCACCTCCGTCCTGTCGGGCTGCGCGTCCCCGACGCTCGGCACCACCTGCACATCCTGGGCGCCACCGGCTCGGGCAAGAGCGAGCTGATGGCCCGGATGATCCTCACCGACGCCGAGGCCGGGCGCGGTGTGGTGGTCATCGATCCCAAGGGCGATCTGGTCAGCGACTTACTCATGCGTCTGCCGACCGAGCTGGGAGAGAAGGTAGTCCTCTTCGATGCCGACAGCAGGGCCCGCCCGCCCGTGCTCAATCCCCTGGAGGGAACAGACGGACCGCGCACGGTCGACAACCTCGTGTCGATCTTCTCCCGCGTCTACGCCGCGTCCTGGGGCCCGCGCACCGACGACATCCTGCGCGCCTCGCTGCTGACTCTGCGCGCGCTGCCCGGCACGCCCATCCTGACGGACCTCCCCAAGCTGCTGTCGAACCCCGCCTTCCGGCAGCGTGCCACCGACCAGTTGGACGACGACGTACTCAAAGGCTTCTGGACCTGGTACGGCGACCTGTCCGACCCGGGCCGCGCTCAGGTCACCGCCCCGCTGCTCAACAAAGTACGCGCCTTCCTCCTGCGCCCGTTCGTCCGTGAAGCCCTCGCCGGCGGGCCCTCCACCGTGGACATGAACCAGGTGCTCGACGGCGGGATCTGTCTCGTGCGTATCGCTCAGGACGCCCTCGGCTCCGAGACCGCTCACCTGGTCGGCTCCATCGTCGTCGCACGCACCTGGCAGGCCACCACCGCCCGCGCCCGGATCCCCCAAGCCCAACGCCACGACGCCAGCTTGTACATGGACGAGGCGCACAACTTCCTCCATCTGCCCTACTCCCTGGGCGACATGCTCGCCGAGGCCCGCGCGTACCGGCTGTCGATGACGCTCGCCCACCAGTACCTGCGCCAGCTCCCCAGGGAACTGGAAGAAGGCATCAGCACCAACGCCCGCACAAAGATCATCTTCAACGCCAGCCCGGAAGACGCCCGACATCTGGCCCGCCACACCGAGCCGCGCCTGACGGCACACGATCTGTCCAACCTGGATGTCTTCCACGCCGCGGTCCGCCCCGTACTCCAGGGAGCCGAAGCCCCCGCCTTCACCGCGGTCACCGAGAAACTCCGGCCGCCCATCCCTGGGCGAGCCAAGCAAATCCGTGCCGCAGCAGCCCGCAACGCCCGCCCCCACCCCACTTCCGCGCCACTGCGCAAGAACGACGACAGCACTCCACCGCGGATTGACCCACGCCGAACACCCGGACGCGGCCAACCGGACGCGCCCACATCAGCCTGATCCCACCCTCGGACGCGGTGGCCCCCACCGCGACCGCTGCTTCCTCTCACCCCTCATTACCGGAGGTGAACCATCCTGTGATCAGCAATCCCACTCCCCAGCGCTCCCTGCGCGGGCACATGCCCCAGCGGTCCACCCCGCGTTCGGCCACCACCAGCGATCACCTCGCCCGACTCGCCAAGCACCTCACGCCCCGCGACCGGTGGCTCATGCGCATGCTGTTCGAGCACAAGGTCTTCACCAGCCACCAGATCGCCGCCCTGGCCTGGCCCACCACCCGCGCGGCCAACCTGCGCCTGCTCAGCCTCTACAAGTGGCGTGTGCTCGACCGCTTCCAGCCCTTCGTCACCGCCGGCAGCGCCCCCATGCACTATGTCCTCGACACCGTCGGGGCCACCTTCCTCGCCCGCGAAGACGGGCTCGACCTTCACGAACTGGGCTACCGGCACGACCGTGCCATCGGCATCGCCCACTCCCTGCGCCTGGCCCACACCGTCGGCGTCAACACCTTCTTCACTGTCCTCTCAGCACGCACCCGGCGAGCAGACACCGACGGTGAACTGACCGCCTGGTGGTCCGAGGCCCGCTGCCACAAGCACTTTGGCGACATCGTCCGCCCTGACGCCTACGGCCGCTGGCGCCAGCACTCCACCGAGATCGAATGGTTCCTCGAATACGACTGCGGCACCGAACCGCTGAGCCTCGTAGCCCGCAAAGTCAGCCGCTACGCGCGGCTGGCCGCCACCACCGGAATCACCACACCGGTTCTGCTCTGGATGCCCAGTACCCGCCGCGAAAACAGGGCGCGCCGCGCCCTCACCGCGGCCTTGGCAGCCCTCGACCAGCCCTCTCTCGTCCCGCTGGCCACCACCAGCGCAGACCTCGTCGCCCACCCTGAACAAAGCGACCCCGCCGTGGCCCGCTGGCTGCCCCTGGACACCGCCAACTCCCCTCAGCGCCGCCTCAAGCTCGCCCAGCTCGGCCACGCCTGGCCACATCTCGCCCCGATCACCCTCGCCAATACGGGCACCACCACAAGCAGCCCACCGCCTGCTCCGGTGGCACCGGCCCCCTCATCTGCTGAGTCCCGGAGGTGATCCAATGGCCAAAATCGGGATCTCGATCCTTGGAGCGGTGCTCCTCGTGGTCGCTCTGGCCGCCGCCGGGGCAAGCAGTGTCCTATCGGTCTTCAGCGGAAGTGCCGGCAGCCAGCCCAGCCGCACCGCCCTCACCGACATCCCGCCGGACTACCTCACGCTCTACCAGCAGGCGGCAACCACCTGCCCCGGTCTCGACTGGTCGGTTCCGGCCGCCATCGGCAAGGTCGAGACCGACCACGGCCGCTCCACCCTGCCCGGCGTCCACAGCGCAGCCAACGCCAAGGGAGCGAAGGGCCCGATGCAATTCCTCCAGCCGACCTTCGACGCGGTCACCGCCAAACACCCAATACCGCAGCAGGAGGCAGGAGCACCCTCGCCGTACGACCCCCGGGACGCGATCTACACCGCGGTCGCCTACCTGTGCGACTCGGGCGCCCGTGGCGGACGCAACCTCCACCAAGCGATCCTCACCTATAACCCTGCCGAGTGGTACGTCGCCAAGGTCCTCGCCCAAGCACAGGACTACCAGAACCCCTCGAGCCTCGGCGGCACCACGGAACCAAGCCCCGCCGCCAGAAAAGCGATTGACTACGCCGAAGGCCAGCTCGGACTGCCCTACGAATGGGGAGGCAACGGGCCGACAGACGGGGACGCAGGATTCGACTGCTCGGGCCTCACCAAAGCGGCGTACGCCGCAGCAGGTATTAACCTGCCGCGCACCGCAGAAGAACAGTTCCACGCTGATCCCCGAGTTCCTCAGGGTAAACCACTGGCCCCTGGCGACCTCGTCTTCTACGGAACACCCGATGAGGGAATCCATCATGTCGGCCTCTATATCGGCCAGGGGCAAATGATCAACGCACCGAACTTCGGACAAAAGATCAAGATCGCGCCCTACCGCCACCAGGGAGACGACTACGCTGGCGCTACCCGACCAGCTCAAGCGGCGGTCCGCGCATAGCCGGAATGACGCTGAACTCCTTCTGAGTCCTAGGCGGAAGTGGTTGCGGCGGGATTCGAACCCGCGACCGCATCGGCTTATAAGACCGGCGCTCTACCACTGAGCTACGCAACCGGGTGCCTGGGCCGCGGCCGTCGGTCAAGAGGGAAGCATGACCGTAGAGCGGCGGGGCCCAGATTCTTTGCAGCGCCTGCAACCACAGTCACCAGAGCTGCATCGGGACAAGGACACGGACGCAACACATCACGTGCACAACCCCATTCCCGGTGAGGGCGCCTAGGGGACCGCACGGCGCTTTTTACGCCCCCATGAGGGGATTCTGTACGCCCTATTTCGCTTGTACGCATTTAAAGACGGTCTCCGTAAGAGAGAACTCGGCGATCTCACCGGAGTATTTTCGGATGTGAGCCTTGTCGCTGATGGCGATGAGTTGGCCGCCCCAATCAGGTAGACCGTCGCGCAATGCAATGAGGTGAAGTCCCATAAAGGGAAGCAGTTGCAGCGGGTCAGTCGGACGCTCGATGTATGTGACTTTCAGGGCCACGTCCTCTCCCGGAGTGATGATCCGCAGTCTCCCGTCTGGCGCCTCCCGCAGTTTTCGATCTCATGTCAACCTCCACGCGATGCTCATTGGAGCTGGAAATGGTGCGTTCGTCAGAAGTTCAGGAGTGGGTCTCAGGTCCGCTCGGGCAGTGGTAGTAGGAAGCCAGAAGCCTGTCGGCGATCCTGCGCGGTGAGTCATCAAAGGCCAGGAGGTCTCCTCCGGCGGAATCCACGAGCGCGATATCCCGCCTACGGGGTGCTCCGCGGCAGCCTCCAGTGCAGTGCGCAGCGAGTGCTCGTCGACCAGCAGCAGCCGACCCGGCCCCGAGGGTCTGTATGCAGTCGCGCCAGTGCGACGGCGCCGGGCTGGTCCAGCCCGCTCTGCTGCGCGTATTGCAGGCAGGCGTAGGCCAGGACCGTGCGCGGCGCAATGTTGCCCCGCGTTCGGTGCACCAGCAGCTCCCCCTGTCGCGCCGCACAGCAGCGGGCCACTCAGTGAAGCCACTGTCAGGGACCGGATTCAAGATCCCGAGTTGGCGGAAGGGATTGATCACGTACTCCTCGACCGACCTGGCCGAGTACGTGACCACGCTGGTCGTGCCGTACATCGATGTCAGTGCGGTGATGTCGTGGCTGATGAGGGCGTCACCGGGCCGCGGCCACCCGGTGGCGACAGCGGCGCGCTGCACAGCGGCCCGCAGTTCGCTCCGGGTGAAGCGCGACTTCCACCAGTTGGCGAACAGGTGAAAGAACGTCGGGACATAGCAGGGCTGTCCGCTCAGCAGCCACCAGTGCAGCAGCCAAAGAGTGGCAGGGTCCTCGAGGTAGGGGTCGGCGCCGTCCTCGTCGAGCAGCCAGTGCCCGCGGGCTGTGGGGTATACCGGTCGCGGCCTGAGTCTCTCTCCGTAGCGGATGAGACCAAATGAGTGAGACCAGAAACGCATGGGCTTGACCATCGAGGAGCCAACGCCGAGCATCGTGGCGGCGTCGGGCCGGGAGAGAGCCTGAGGGCTTTCCCGTAGCGCGGCGTGGACCTTGGCGGGCCATCCGACCCGTGGGGGAAACGCGTTGTGCCGGGCGAAAGCCGGTACGCAGCTGACCAGCGGCGCGGGGGCACGCGGCATGACAAGTGATCCTTTCGTTCAGGTAGCGATGCGTGGCTGCCGGGCGACCCCGCACGCAGGCACAGCGGATGAAACGACGCGCTCGTGCCTGGTAAATCTGTTGACTCACCGGCGCTGTGCCACGGCAGCGCTGTTCTGCGACGTGGTGAGGGAGATGTGCAGCCGGCTCGGCACGGGATGGAGTGGATATCGGTTCCGGGGTCCGGGCAGCGTCGAAGTCGACGTTCACGGGAACGGCGGCACCTCGCTGCGGGGACTGCTGTCGAGCAGGCCGCGGCCTACCGTCCGGGCTGATGGGCTCAGGATCCAGTGCGGGTCCGTCGGAATGGCGTCCGGGGGAACCCAGGTCGCATATCGCCGGCCTTCAGCAGAAGCACTGGCGGCCGGACATACGGCAAGCAACTCGTACGGACGGGAGCCGTCCGAGCTGGCTGTCAGCAGGGGCCGGGTGTTCCAGGCGCCTGACCCCGGAGCGGTACACCGAGTGGCCGGAGATGCCGCTGCGCTGGAATCAGCCGAGGGACGTCTCTGGGCCGTCGTCGTGCATCAGGCGGGTGAGCAGCGTGAAGCCGGGCATCTCGGGCCGTGGCCGGATGGGGTCAGTGAATAGCTTCGGCTCGTCGAAAACCGGCGCGCCGTTGGGGCGGCGGGTGTAGGGAACGAAGCCGTAGTCCACTCCGTCCTCGACGTCGAAGGTCATGAGGGTGATGACTTCTTGCTCGCCCTCGCGCAGAGGGTGGTTGGAGACGGCGCGGGCGGCCACCGTACCGCCGGTGACCAGCCACACTTGCGGAACGACCATCACCCAGCGCGTCGTGTTGATTTGCCGCGCAGTCTCGGCGACGCGGTTCTCGAAGGCCACGGCGGCGGCCTCGTCTCGCAGGTAGTCGTAGTCGGACAGGAACAAGGTGCGCTGACCGTGGAGGGCAACCATCGCGGGACAGTCCCGGGCCTGGATGGCCTTCTGGAGGCGGCTGGCCACATCACGCAACAAGGCTTCGGTCAGGTCGTTCACTCCTTGTCACTCTCCTCCACTGGGTCATCCCGACGCTTGAAATCGTGGTAGGTATCCATGATTTCCACGGACGCGCGGTTCCCCAGGTGGGACAGGCGGAGCAACGTACGGTTCAGCTTGGTGTGCTGGCGTTTGGCGGCACGGGTCGGCGCCTCGTCGACCTCAGTGCCGTCCAGCTTTTTCAACTCCGCCAGCAGTTCTTCAGCGGTCCCGATCGCCTTGCTCAAGTCGATGTTCACAGCGCTCCACCTCCGACAGGTGCGGATAGTCTCCCGCATGTGCGGAGGTAGTCCCTAACAGGTGTTGGTGATCACCTTCCTTCGTCTGGAGTAGCGCTTGTGATCACGGTGTGCCAGCTGGTGGGCCGAGCAGGCGTTGTCCGGCGGTGGCAGATGATCGCAAACTGCCATCTCGGCCTCCGGCTCGGCAGCGTCAGCGTCGCCCAGGAGCCACTTGGGCCAGGAGGACGAACTCATCCTCAGCTTCTAAAGCACCATGGGGCGAGTCCATACCGATCGACGAGCCTCCGGCGGCGGCGCGGCATCATCGAGAGCTCACGCAGCTCTCGCCGATGACCAGATCACTCGGCCATACATGATCGGCCATCGCGAGAGCCGCGGTTGGCGGGTCCAATGTGGCGCGCACCTGTGGGTCAGAACCGGGGCGTAATGGAGCCGAATGCCAGGAGCATCAGCGCGATCCAGTGCGCGGCCTGGGCCGCATCGCTCTGCGGCCAACGGCCCTGCAATACAAGCTCCCCGCTGTGGTCTTCAATGCTCCAGAAGTATCCCTCGTCCGAGCCAGCTGGCTGTGATGAACGCAGGAAGTACCCGCCCTCCAGCTCGATCTCGGCAACCATGTATTCACCGCCCGAGTGCTGGCGAACGGCCTCGATGCCGTACTCCTCCAACTCCTCGATGAGCGCGCGAACGTCGTCGCCCTCCTCGGCCGCGTCCACCCCATCAGAGGTCGAATGGCCGGCCCTCCTCCACTGAAGCTGCCATTCCACCTGCTGGTGCCGACGCTCGCGCCGATCTGGCGCGCTCTCTACGTACAGCGGGTAGGTTTCGAACAGCTTGGTCACCTCGACCTTCACCGGAGGGGCGAACCCACCGGATCCACCTGACTTCCAGTCCTCTGCCATACGCGTCGAAAGATGCGTACGCATGCCTTCGATTACCGCATCTTGGACAGCCCCATCCGGAAGGTGCAGCGGCTCGGCTTCGATCCTGATGATGCCGATGAAGGGAATGTCAACCAACTCTGTCTTTGCCATTTCTCCTCTCCTGTCCGACTCAACGCTGTCGTGTGGCGCTAAGACTTCCGAGGACTTGGCGGGTTGCCGGACAAGGGAGGTGCATAGAGCAGACGCTCCCCGAGCGGAGGCTTGGATGTGACGTTCCTCCTGCACCGCCGTGCCTGTACCGGCGCCCCGCAAGCAAGCGGTACTACGCCGTCGCCATGAGGCCCGTGTCGTCGAGCACGGTGGCCAGCGTGGCCAGAGTGGCGTGGTCCACCTTGTGGATACCCCCGTGATAGCCCTGAGCATGTTGCGCTCGGCGCGCTGGGCGTTACGTACGGTCTGCTCATGGTGGGTGTAGGTATTGACCGCCTGTACAACTCCATAAGCGGTCCCGTGCCAGGGCGCGACGCGGGCGTCGTGATTCCACAGTCTGGCCAGTGTGTCGCGCTTCTTCTCCGCCAGGGTGCGTGCCTGCCCCTTGTCTTCCGGCATGGGCGTGTGGGCGTCCAGGAAAGCGTCCCATTGCCGGTCCGTGACCGTGGTCTCGCACAGGTGCTTGACCTCTGCGGAGAACCGGTCTGCGGTTTGGTAGATGAGATTGAGCGCTTCGCGGGCCTCGGCAAGCCTCAGCTTCGAGTTCCGTGAGTGCTTGATCTTGATCTCTTGTCCGGACTCAGCCAGGCCCGCGCCCATGGTGTTGTCGCACACGATGTTGGTCACGGCTCGCTTGAAGGTGGTCGTGAGAGACCCGTCGAACGAGGTGGCGCCGAAGAGGTTGGGGCGGAACTCAACCCCCTCCGGAGTAGTGATGGTCTCGGGGACCTCAACCGATACCCACGCGACCGCACCTTCGCGCAGCAGTCCCGCCGAGCCGATCGACACCTCAGCGTCCAGCAGGCTGGCGATCTTGTCGATCAGCCACTCGTCGTATGGGTGAGGTTCGTAGCCCTCGCCGAAGTACCCCAGGATGTAGCCGTTGTCGCTGCGCACGTACGCCCGCCTATCGGGGGCCCGTTCCAGGCCTCCGGTGAGCGGGCTCTCCACGTACACCGGGCTGGAGACAGCCTCCCAGCCGAAAAGACGTCGCTTGACATCCTCGACCGGAATCGCCCCGGAGTAGTGGTTGGGTTCAGTGCCTTGCAAACTTCGCCGGTAATGCCAGGCCGTCCCGCGTTTCTCGGTAAAGCCGATCAGCGTGTTCTTGTTCAGCCACTCCAGTGTTTCCCTGGACATACCATCACGCTCCTTTCCGAGGACAAGGATGAACCTGTCTTGGTGCTCCCTGATGAATGGGAGGAGAAGGGAGGAGTAGCCGGACCCGCCGACTTACCTACTTCTGAGTGCGGCCGGACCCAGCGTGTGCAGGACGCCGTCGGCGAGGCAACGTCGCCTCACTGCCGGCGCCTGGAGGCAGAGTCGACGGTGAGCGCCTGGACGAATCGCTCCAGGTCCGCCAACGTGTTGGTGGCCTCGAACAGTTCGTCAGCGGCGTGACTGTCGATCCCGAGAGCGCGGCGAGCAAACTCAGAGATGTTGATGGAGTCGCGCTCGGTGAAGCCCAGCTTGCGAGCTGCCTCGTTGAAGACCAAGCGGTCATCGTGATTAGGCCAATAGGCGCGGCAATCTGCCTGCGAGACACTTGGTTCTGGGCTGGCCAGCTCCGCTCCAGCCAGCAGAGCTGCGTGATAAGCGAAACAACCTGCCGGGCCACGGCGATAGTCCAACTGACACCATGTGTCTGGCTGGTTCCGGATATGCTGCACAGTCTCATGCAGTAGGTCGGCGTTTACCATCAGGACGCGCACTCTCCCTTCTTTCTCAGGGTCGGGAATTAATTGACACAGTGCCACAGACCCGCACGCCCAACCCGCAGGGCGAGGGAGGGACAGGGAAAGGCGTGCGGGCGTGAAGCACTGCGTACAAGGGCCCATTTCCCTCTCGTGTCGCGTAGACCATAAGAGGGAAATGGGCATGCCGCCCCATTGGGTCGGGGGCGACCCGGCAGCGTGGAATGCAGACGAAAGACGCTGCCGGAGCTGTGATTGGTCTGAGCCAGGGCCTGATGACGGAGTCTGGGGTCATCAGAATCGTGCGCGTGGCCCACGAGGAACGGTGTCGGCTACGTGCTCGGTGTGGGCGACCCATGTGACAGCCTGAACGGTGCTGGGCAGCTCGCCCAGTTGCAGCGCGGCTTCACGGTAGCAGTCGGCGATCAGTTCATAGCGACTGGCACAGGACAGCCCGCGGTCGCGATTGCCGTATCTCTCACCCACGGCGATGTCATGCGCGTGACGATCGATGACTACCGCCTCGGGATCGTCCGGGTCAGCGATGCACTGGAAGAAGTGGCCAGTTTTGCGGTCCATGGGAAGTACGTCAGCCGGATCCGCTCCGGCCATGATCGCAGCAGCCTTGGCCAGTGCGTCCGAAAAGTGGCCGGAGAGCACACCGCTACCACACACCTGGCGCGCTAATCGCAGATTCTGATGCCAGGACTTGTTGGCAGACAGCGCTGCGATCACACCAGCCCCGCGTCTCGCGTCGCCTCCGCTGATCTGCGCGGCCAAATCGTGCGCGGTGCGATACCAAGTACGTCCACGCTCCTGCTGCTCCGCGCTGGCGGACCACCATCTCGCCATGATGTTCTGCACATACCGGTCGCGCATTTCCTCGGACGGATGAACAGGAATCACCATCCCTCCTTTCAAGGCATGGCCATGACAATTCGATCACCAACACCCATCGAGAAGGGCCACGCCGTCCTCGGTTTCGACCCAGTCCGTCATCGCGCCGTGCCGCAGGACCTCCCGCGTCTCCGCCAACGCCACCTCGCCGGCATCGGCAGGCAGATCAAACCCGAGTCGTTCAGCAGCCGCAGCGTCACGCAGCGCTTCCTGCCACGTGCGTCCGACACCCATGACACGGTGCTCCAAGTAGGAGGAGAACGCGGAGAGCAAGTCGTCGTGCCGCCACTTCCGCTCTTCCTCCGAGAGCTGGCTCGGCGGCCCGTACTCACGTGCGATGTCATCGCGTGCAAGTTGGCCGCAGATAAGGAACCTGAGCAGTTCTTGTGAATCGACCATCGGCATGATCCTTGTCCAGGGAGCGCGAGGCATCGTGCATGAGAACCGATGAAAGCCGCGGCGGAGCGTGTGCTAAGAGCTTGTCTCACGTGGCGTCAGAACGGTGCGGCATGATGCTGTGCCATGGGTGTTGATCTTTCGCAGCGGTTGGTTCCTGACGAACTCTGGTCGCTTGTTGCTCCGTTGCTTCCGTCTTTCTCCTCGCGTCCGCAGGGTGGAGGGACGGCCCCGGTTGATGAGCGAGCGGTGTTCGCGGCCGTCGTGTACGTGCTGACCAGCGGCTGCGCCTGGCGGCATCTACCGGAGACGTTCGGTGTCTCGCCGGCGACCGCACATCGCCGGTTCGCCGCATGGACCGAGGCTGGGCTGTGGCGTCGCCTGCACCAGGCTGTCCTGGACGAGCTCGGAGCTCGCGGTGAGGTGGACTGGACCTCGGCGATCGTGGATGCGGCCTCGGTTCGTGCGAAAAAAGGGGATCACTGACCGGGCGCAATCCGGTCGACCGGGGCAAGAAGGGCAGCAAACTGCACGTCCTGTCCGACGCGCAAGGCTTACCTCTCGCCCTCGGCGTCTCCGGCGCCAATGTCCACGACAGCCAGGCACTCCTTCCGCTGATCGTGGGCGTACCCGCTATCCGCTCCCGCCGTGGACCGCGACGCCGCCGCCCGGGAAGGCTCCGCGCCGACAAGGCCTACCACTCCACCGATCGTCTCTCGTGGCTGCGCGGCCGCGGCATAGTCCCACGCATCGCCCGACCCGGCATTGAGTCCAGCGAGCGCCTCGGCCGACACCGCTGGAAGATCGAGCGGTCGATCTCCTGGCTCTTCGGCTACCGTCGCCTGACCGTGCGATACGAGCGAAAAGGGAACCACTTCCTCGCCTTCCTCGGGCTCGCGGCAGCCCTGACCTGCTACAAGAAGCTCGCCAAACTCGCCACGTGAGACAAGCTCTAAGAGGCGATGGTCCAGGCGAATGAAGCACCTCGGCGTGGTGCGGCGCCTACTCCAAGACGGAGTGAACATCTCTGCTGGAAGCCTGCACTGACTGGACCCTGCACTATGCAGCAGCCCTAGCGACGGTGGCGGCGTTCGGCAGCCAGATCTTCTGCGTACCGCGTGAGCGCGGCCACGTAGTCCTCGTACCGCTGGATTTGTCGGGCGTCGCGCAACTCATCAACTGTGCGCCAGTGTCCGTCACGCCCCTTGTAGATGGCGTTCTTGGGAGCATCGTCGTTTTCTGCCTCGGCGCAACTCATCTCGATGTAATAGGCGTACGATCCTAGGTCTACTCCCCAGGCCACCACATAGTGGTAACCGCGGTTCCTCTTCGGGTCAGCCACATGCTGGATTGCTCCGCCGAAGGGCGGTTCGAACCGTGCCATAGGAACACCTACTTTGAGTCGTGGGCGGGACATCCGCCCCCTCGCTCTCTCGAAGCCGACGCGCACTAGAAGAAGGAGCAAACGAGCTCAGTCTCCGTCATCGGATAGGTCCGGATCGAAGGCGACCAAGTAACCCGCCTCCGTTAGTGCTGCGAGCGCGCGACCGGAGCGAGCGTTCTCCTCTCTCCGACCCAGATTCGGCGGCAGTTGAAACCAGCTGTAGAGCGGCGGCACTGTCTCCTCAACGAATCCGCTTGCCTTCAGGATTCCTTGCACGCCTTCAGGCAAAGGCTCCTGATCGTCGCCACCATCGGCAATGACCTCGGATTGCCCGCGCCGGAAGATCTCCACATGGCAGGGTTCACCGTCACGGCTCATATGCATGGGATGCTCCTTTCTCCGGGCATCACTCGTTCCGCTCGGTTCAGTCTGTTCTTCTACTCTCCCGCCTTGACGATGGCCGCATCGTCCAACGGGCAATCGGGGTGGTTGATCATGAAGTCTTGCGTGACACGCCGATCACCTTCGACGACATCGATGCTGTAGCCGTAGGTGGACAGCACGCCGCACGCCGCGCTCTGCGTGCCATAACGGTCAATGTCAGCCTGGACAGCCTTGCGCAGCGCGTCAGCAGCCTCTTCGTACGTGCCAGGAGAGGCGATCAGGTCGCCGTTCTCACGCCACACGCGGAACTCACATTCCTCGTTGTCCTGGGATGCGCTGTTCCCGCTAAACGCGACCTGCCAACGCAGTTGCGTCAGCCTCTCCTCCAGTACCTCGAAGCCCTGCGGGCACATGGCTCCGGGATCGGGGAGCGGGTCGTTGCTGTACCCGTAGGCATAGTCGGTCTCCGTGCCGATCAGCGCGCCGTCGTCATCCGTGATGTCACGGCCGAAGGTGATCTCGCCATACCAGAGCGCTGTCTGGGGAGCGGCGCCCCAAATATTGCTTGCCGCGCTCATGTCCGCATCCCCCTTCCCAAAGTCACCGGACATGGGCGTGGGCCCGAGACGGATCTCGGGCCCACGCGGTGGAGCTCTCGTCCATAAGACCCGTTCAGGACTCAGCTCAGCCTTGGGCGGCCGAGCGAACGGGGATCATCCTGTGTGCCGGCTCTCCGCCATCCGGATGGAGATGCCACGCGCCGCGTAGAACTGCTCGACGTCGCGGTCGGTGGCTTCGGCCGTGAGCGGTATGGGAAGCCACTCGTCCAGCGCCGCGCTCCATGCGTGCCATTGCCCCTGAATTCGAGCAACGGCCAGCACGTCAGTCGCGTCATTGTGATCCGTCAAGATCAGTCAATCTCCGCTCTGATCGATTCAGTCCCGCAGCCCGAACCGGTCCCCGGCACAGCCGGGGACCAGTCGGGACACGCTGTCACTCGGCGAACGGGTCGCCCCTGCTCAGCACCATGGCACCGACCGCCAGCTGGAGCTGCATGCTGGGGATCTGCTCCTGAGTCAGGGTCAGGGTGATGGTGCCGTCGTCGTTCTCGGTGACCGGGATGCCGACAATCTGCGGCGACGCAGTGGGCCCCGCCTCCGGCGGTTGCATGGGCGCGGCCGACCCGCCACTACGGCCGTCCAGGATCTCGCACAGCTCGCACATCGCGCATTCCTCCCTCATGGTTGGCCGAACTGACTGTTCAGGCTGAACAGCCGTGGGTACGCCCGGCGCGGGGCGGGCGCACGGCAGGGCAGTTCAGTGGTCACGGCATGGATGCGACCGGTTCGGCGTACGCACCTTGTCCGGGAGAGGAGGCAGGGTCCTGGCCTTACGGTCAGAACCCTGCGCAGCCTCCGCAGGACCGTTCAGCGTCCGCTGTAGGCCAGATCTGGCACACCGGCCAGGGACTCAGGCCCTTCGAACACCAACGGTTCAGGGGCGTATCGATCCGCACGCCGCAGCTCTCGTTCGATGCGTGCCAGGATGCTGTCGTCGTCCGTGACTGGCACGGCCTCTTCAACGGCGGCCAGGTCACCAACCGTCGGTGTGAACAGCGGCTCCGCGTCACCGCAGCCATCCATAACGCACAGATCAGCTATGCACGCGGGATGCATAGCTGAACCAGCGTTGTGATCAGCGGTGGCCGGATAGTCGCGTTCGAACCCTGAGATGCCCCGGTAGGTCTCCAGTGCCGTCCGGGCCCGAGCGTTGGGATATACCTCGAACATGCTCCACAGCACATCGCGATAGGCGTGCCAGCAGGCATACGGTCCGTGGCGCCCGGTTGCGGCCGTGCGCGCCCCCGCACCACGACTGTCCATCACCCGTAAGCGTGCGGTGATGGTGTTGCCATACCCGGAGTGCGCATCCGAGGCCACAACGACGTTTCCGCCGTACCTACGGCATGACACATCGTCTGTAATCGCGCAGAAGTCCCCAAGGGGAACTCCTGTGATGTTCATGATCTCCTCCCTCCAGGGGAGCACGGAACTCCTCGCACGCGGCGTGATTTCAACAGCCCTGGCGGGCATGCCATCACATGCGGCGAACCGCTGAATCCTCATGAGCGAGGCAACACGCGCCGCGCCGAATTGGCGTCCATGCGCTCTCACTTCAATACGGCAGCGCGAAACCCTCGATTACCGATCACGGAAGAATCTCTTCGTGATTCTTTCCGCGATCGAATCGCCAGGGACATCGCGACCGATGAAGCGTCATTTCGCGCTCTCACTTGAATACGTAACCCGGAATCTCTCAATTACCGATCTTGAGCGAATCCCTTTCAAGATCTTTTCGGGATGTGCTCAGCCGCATCCAAGTGCACGCGTAGGATGATTTACTCGACCGGTATGCCACACCTGCAATCCGCATGGCACAGCGGTCGGCCCGGAGCTCAACATGCGAGCAACGAGTGGGCGGTCAACTTTGCACCCTCACACCAATACGGCGCCCTCACACGCCCAAATACCGATCACGAGAAGCCTGTTTCAAGAACTGGCCCACTTGAACATGAGTCAGGGCCCCGGGTCTACCGACCCGGGACCCCTGCTGGGTTTCCTCCGCGCTAGACGGAATGAGACGGTCGTGCAGACTGGTACACGAGTTCATCGCGCACGGCGTCAAGTTCCGCAGTCAGCTTGCGCCATTCCTCACGCGCAGCATCCCGGGTGCGCTGTACCTTCGAGGAGGAGTTACGGGGTCCGCCGTGGATGGACTGCGCCGCTTTCCCGATCACTCCGCCACGCCCGAGATCATCGACAGAATTTGCGTTGTCCATGATCACTTTGAGAGTCGGGTAGCCGCGCCCGTCACCCCATGCGGACCGGAAGATTTCCCCGCTGTAACCGGCCAGATAGGGGGTCACCGCGAGTGCAGGGAGCGTCTCCGCGTGCGGCATGCCGCGCATGGCCTGAGCCCCCGGAATGGTGTCGACTTCTTCAGGCTTGACGTCCAGCCGGTACCCGTTGCGAGCAGCAGCATCACGAACTGCCCACCGGTGCAGCGTGGTACGGGTGACAATGATCGTCTCCCCGTCCCTACGGATGTACTGCCACGCGCACGGCTCGCGCGTTTCCACCCACACAGCGGAAACTGCGCAGGACGTAATGATCTTCCGCAGCCGCTTCGCGAAGATCAGAACGGCGTCCTGCGCGACATCGTCGCTCACATCATCCGTGCCGTAGGGGGCATACCCGTTTTTGATGACGGTTGCGCTGCCGTTCGCGCGCTTGCGGGAACGGGTAGAGTCCACCACTCGGCAGTAACGCCGCGCCAAGTCGTTCAAGTCCGTGAAGTCTCCCGCTGTCACGCGCGCCATGTCCTCCCGGGTCACATCCCCGCGCGGTGCGCTCGCCTTCTCGTTCTCGGAATTCCGGTTTGCCACGATCGTTCTCCGATCGCCTGCGACGCGCGCCCTGATGCGCTACGTCCTCACCTTTCCATTCTCCCAAATACCGGCGGAAATACAACAGTTCGGCGGCGAGGTTTCTCCACGATCCACCCGGGCATTCCCTTTTTCCGCGTTCATCAGCAATCACGCGACCCGCAGCTGATCAGGATTTCGTGGGCCGCAGCGGGAAGGCGATGCACCAAAAGGGGATTCAATCCGCACCGTCAAAATCAGGCCAGCGCTGCGCAATTGACCAATCTCTAGCAACAAGAATCGAATTACCGAACTCCTCCCACAGCCCATCTCCTCCCCACATGATTGTTCGAGGGCCTAGGCACTATAAAAGTCGCGGACGGCCCAGGTAGGGGTGCTAAAGCTCAGACCTGCGACAAGGCGGGAGCCGGGGCTGCCGCCCTAGCAGGCCCCCGTTTGGAAAGCCGTTCGGTAAGCCGGTTGGCGGAGCCACAGGCTCGGCGTTCATCTTCTGACCGCGCACTCGGATGGGTGACTCATCCCCGGCCAAGGTGGGCGGGGACTGGCGCCCTACCAGGCCCGCTGACAGCGCAGCCGTTCAACAAGCGAGCCGGCAACTTCCGATTGCGCTATTCACTCAGGGATGAAGGTCGCGCGAAGAGTAATACTCGCCGCTCAAGGGAGGGTTAGAAAGTGTGGGCCGAACGGGGCCGAGGCAAGTGGCGAGGATCGCCTTCGGCGACACTAGATGCGCCATCGGCTTGGAAAGGGTGAAGGCGCTGTAGAGGGCTTCTGCGGCCGCTGGACGGTCGCTCGCAGTCTTGACGAGCCGGTCCACATAGCGCTGTAGCAAGCGCGCCGTCACAGTGGGCTGTGCGCCAACGGCTAGGGGATAGAGCATGTCCTGACTGGTGGCCGTCGTCCATGCGCCTTCGGTGGTGCTGGCGATCGCGCGTTGGATACGGCGGGCAGTTCCGGGGCGCATGGCGTGCCGTGCCAGTCCGCGGTGCAATGCCACGGCGCCGTGGGCGGCGACTGACATGCCATGGCCATAGATCGGGTTGTACGTAGCAACGGCGTCGCCAATAACGATGAACCCGTCCGGCCACTGGTGAAGGCGTTCGAAGTACCACCTGCGATTGGCGGTGCTATGGGAACCATAGACGGGACCGTCAGGGTGGGCACTGGCGATCAGGTCACCGACGATGGGGTGTCGCACGCTGCGCGCGAAGTCGACGAAGCGGGGTGCGTCGGTGGAAGGCTCGCCACCTCGGGTCCCGGAGAGGGTGACTAACCATCGGTGGTTTTCAATGGGGATGAGGGTGGCGGTTTGGCCGGGACGGGCGGCTCGGTGGTCGGCCTGCACATTGATGAGGGGGAAGTCGGTCGGCGTGCCTTTCGGGACGTGGAAGAGTCTGGTCGCGTAGGTGAGGCCGGAGTCGACGGTTTTCTCGGCCGGCGTGGTGAGTCCAAGGCTGACCAGCCACTGGCTGGCCTGTGAGGTGCGGCCGGTGGCGTCAACGACGAAGTCGGCGTGCAGCTGGGTTTCCTGATCGTTCTGTTCGTTGCGCACCCGCACGCCGGTGACACGCGAGGCGCTTCCAAGGAGTGCTACGGCCCGGCCGGGCGGAGCAAGGGTGATCCGGTTATTGGCGAGTACCTGGTCTCGTACGACCCAGTCCAGAAGGTCGCGACTACAGATGATGAGGAATTGCATCTGCGGCCCACGTCGCATCCAGCCCTGTGCGGACAGGGAAACCAGTTCGTTGGGTACTCCGACTTTTCGGGCGCCGGCGGTGATCCAGCGGCGGGTGATGCCGGGCAGGAGCGATTCGATGGCGCGGACACCTCCTGACCACATCAGATGGGCGTGGCGAGCCTGCGGGACTCCTCTGCGGGGGCCTGGGCCCATGGGAAGGTGGTAGCGCTCGACGATTGTTACTTTGTCCACGTGGTCGGCCAGCGCGGCGGCGGCCAGTGTCCCGGCCAATCCTCCGCCGAGGACGACAGCGTGAGTGAGGGGGCGCATGGTGCCGGTATCCCTGTCTTTGGCAGCAGGCTCGTTACCGTTCCTGAGACGAGTCAAGAGCGTCTTCCTCCCTGTCCTTCTGGAGTTGAACGAGTACGTCACTGACGACTGGGGAGTTCACGAAGGCGCGTGACAGCTCCACCAGCCAGGAGAGTTCTCCGATCCCATCGGTCCCGCCTTGCGGGTGATCGGCTGCTGCGTCCGAGGGAAACTTCATGGCTCGAGCTTTGTCGGCCACGGCGGATTTGAGTCGGGCTGCTTCTACCACTGCGTGGAGCGCGGAGCCCGTGAGGCCGGCCTCTTGGCCGAGGCGCAAGGCAAGGCCCTTGACTCGTGGGTCGATGTAGGAGCGCACGGCGAGGCGGCCATCGTTGATCTCTGCCAGTCGGCGGATCAGGCGCAGTTCGAAATCCCCGCGCGGGATCCGGGCCGCGGGCACGATCGCTGGTGCGGCCTGGCGCAGAGCGTTCCAGAGCGGGTACAGCTCCCGATAGGCGGTGTGCCGGGTGGCTTGGTTACGCATGCGGGTCAGATACGGGCCCCATGATGGCAAGGCGACGCCGATGGCCGTGAATATGGTTGCGGGTGCGGCGAATCGCGGGGCCAGGTCGGAGCTGAGCCCGTCCCAGTCCGTGCCGCACCAGCGGGCAATCACCGCTGTGAGTTTGGCGAGGCTGAAAGCGAGGCCGCCAGCCGCGCCGATCCCGTTCATCCGCAGGCCGCGGCGCAGCCAGGGTCGTCCGGCCAGGGTGGCCCACTTCCAGCAGAGTCCCATCATGGCGGCGGTGGCGGCGGCCAAGGCGACGAGGTAGAGCAGGATGAATTCGCGAAGGTAGGGGGCGCTGGCGTAGTAGGTATCGAAGTCCAGGCGGCGCTCGACCGGAGCGTCACCTGCTGCGAACAGAGCGATCATGACTGTAATCAGGACTGCATACGTCAGCATCCACCGGCGGGCGGCCTGCCGTGCACGGTCCAGGGGTGCAGCCAGTAGGCGAGCATGACGTGAGCGGAGGCGCTGATCATGACGATGATGATGTACACGAATAGTGCCGCCAGGTTCGGTACGCCCGTGGTCTTGTTGATCACGGCTACGGAGGAAGGGGCGGCGCAGAACATAGAAGTCGATGCAAGGGCAAGGGTGATGCACACGGCCCTCTTCAGCGGGCTGCGAGGGGAGTGGCGGAGGTCACGGAGCTTGAAGCACACTCCAACCCAGCCGGCTAAGGAGCAGGTCCAGTAGACCGTGTTCGGGTTGTTCACAATTCCCCCTGGTCCGGGAATCGTCCCAGGGAAGTCTCAAGCCGACGGACAACCGCCGCCGTTGCGGGAGAATCGGGCACAGTCCAGGTCTCGTTTGGTAACCAGCGGCTTACTTTCGCCATCAGTAATGAGGCGAAGAAGTCTGCTTCTTCCTCTGCCACGTTGCTGCAATGGGTACGAGAGGCGACGATGCGGGCCACGGTGTCAGGGTCCAGGGAAGGAAACACCAGGCGGGTGGAGTCTTCTCCGGAAGCCGGAGTGGCCTCATGGTCTGCCTCAATGTGCCAGAACTCATGGCAGGTGATGAGTAGTTGGTGCCAGGGACTGGTGTTCCGTTCACAAAGGATGTAGTGCGCGCTGTCTGTTGCCACCCATAGGCCGCTGACTGTGTCCGGGGGGAAAGAGACAAGGCGATGATGTACGGCTCGATTGAGCCGTTGCCTCATGCGCCCGCACAAGGCGGCCACCACTTGGTCAGGCTCGGCGGGGACAGGAAGGTCGAGATCCCGGACGAGCGCCTTGCAACTACGGCGCATTGCCTTCAGGTCCATCGGATCACCGTGCCGCTGTTGGTTGGTCGTGTTCCAGACCATGACGAGCATCCACGCCCCCGGCCTCGCCCGGTTCACATGCTCAGTCCTTCGTTTCAGGTGGCTTTGGTGGTGTCCTGTCGGTCTCCAGCACGTGCTCGACGATCTTCGTCACCGCCGCAAGGCCCTCGGGGGTCAGTTCCAAGGCCCGAAGGGCGAGTTGCCGGACTCCCAGGTTGTGGGCGACCTTGGCGAGTTCGATCTCGGCGTCGGTTTGTGCAGCGGTGGCTTCCTCGAGCAGGTAGGCCGTCGGGACCCCGAAGAAGCGCGCCAGAGCCTTGAGCAGTTCGACGGAAGGCTTCTTCTTCGCTCCGGTCCTCAGCGCCGAGAGGTACGCGCCTCCGACCCGGATGCTGGGGTTCGCCTGCTTGACGGCTTCGGCCACCTCACCATTGGTGTATGCGCGCCCGTTCGGGCCATCCGGACGGATGCTGTCGAACAGGCGGTTCAGTCGTTCGGCCAGAGTCGCACTCGGCTCGGCATCGGACATGGGCCCTCACCTCCACCGCGTTTGGCCCAGGCGCTGTCACGAACTCCCAGTTCTCAACCACTGGTTGACAGCCCTGGCGGATCAGAGTCTAGACTCACGCACCGCCACTCATCAACCACTGGTTGAATGAACCATCCGGCCAGTCAACCTGCAATTGATCTACGTCATGCGCAGGAGCACCGAGGACCCACAGCGGGGCGCTCGGTCACCAGTCGATGACCGAGTCAGCCACTTTTAGGTCGGCTGAGCACGGGGGACCAGCCAGAGCGCAATGCCAGACGGCCGCCCCGACCAGGGGCTGCTGAAATCCAGCGAGAGCCGCCGTCCGTGAGTCCCAGCGCTCCCGCGCAGGGAGAAGCCGATGATTGCCACCCCCCGCGCACTCCCCCAGTCCCCTCCGCCGCCAGACGGCTTACCCAGAGGTGTCATGCAGCAGGAGCAACCTGCGCACAGAAGTGAATCGCGCTGCCCGGCATGCCAGACCCCTTTGACCGACGAGCTCACCGGCGTGCTGGACCGGCGCCGGTGGGACCACCACGCCTCGCAGGCACTGCTCCAAGCACGCCACAAGCCCTGGCCCCTGGCCTTGATCCTGGTCGATCTCGACCGTTTCAAGGACATCAACGACCTGTACGGGCACCCTGCCGGAGACGCCGTACTCCGCGCCGCAGCGACAGCGCTGCGCCACCACAGCGGAGAACGAGGCATCGTCGGCCGCTACGGCGGGCACACCGGCGACGAGTTCCTCATCCTGCTGCCCGACACCAATCTGGAGGCCGCCCTGGCGGTCGCCCGGAGCATCCAAGTCCACATAAGCAGCCTGTCGGTACCTGCCATGACCAGCTGCGAGTCGGCCGTGACCATTACCGGATGGACCGTGTCCATGGGTGTGGCCGCCTGCACCGACCTTATCCCCGGCGACCTGTCCGAGCTGCTGCTGGAGTGCGACGTGGCATTGCGCGATGCCAAGCGCAGCGGAGGCAATCAGATCTGCATTGCCGGCTCGCAAGCCGCGGCGTCCCACCGCGAGCGTAATCCCAGGGTCGAGGAGGTGCACCAACTGGCCGACGGTGAGGTGTGCATTCCGCTCACCCGCTACCTAAAGGCAACCCCCTACGCCCCGCGTTCACTGGTGTTGTCGTCCGAGTCGGCTCACCGGCTTCACGCCGACCTCACCGCCGTACTCGACCAACTCGCCCATACAGAACAATGAACGGCATCCGCCAATGGCTGCCCACGTGGATTCCGCGGGCAGGAAGACGTGAGGCCATTGCGACAGGCTTGTGGTGGGACGCGATTCGCACGTCGGCCGAAATTGGATACCAGGTGCTTGACGTCCTCCGCCACCGGATTCGATGTACACCGGGCCTGGTCATCGCAGACCTGGAAGGCAGAGAACCGCACCTATACTTCCTCGTCCGGCGTTCCACAGCCGCCCATTGGAGCGCGCCAGGCAGTCGGGCACTCGGCAAGGGCTGGTTCCTCGTCGTGCCCAGCCCTTCCCACACTGCCCCTCCGGGCCCGTACTGGGCTGTCCCACCATGTCCTGATGAACCGTTGCTGACCAGTCCCAGGTTCCTCCGCCTCGCCTTCCACCTGGTGGGCATGGAGAGGCAGTCGCCCAGGACACACCAACAGCAACCATTAGCGTGGAAGGCACAAATGTCCGGCAGCAAGCATCACAGACTCCCAGCAACGAATAGGGCAGAGGACACCTCAGGCGCTGATGAGGCACCCAGAGACCGCGTCTTCACCTTGAACCTGCGTCACGCTCTCCACATGATCAACGGAGAATGGATACCCGACGTCCTGGTAGCACTGGCAGAAGGACCCAAACAGTACACCCGATTACTGGACACAATCCGAGAAAAGACTCATGAAGACGGCTGGTCGGAAACTCGACACCTCTACCTTCAAGAAAGTGTATTAAACCGAACCCTGAGGCGCCTGGAGCGGGAGGAACTCATTGAACGCCACCGCGAGCCCACATTTCCCTACCGTGCCCGCTACCAATTGACGTCAGCTGCCGACGAGCTGCTGACAGCTCTCACGCCGCTGGCGGAGTGGCCCAAACATCACGCGGACCTTGTGAGTCGTGCCCAGCAAGCGGGGCACAAGGAGCAGTAGTCAAGAACCTGTCGAATCGAATCTCGGACCGTCCGGCTGCACCTGACGACCGACCCGGCGCTGCGTGCGAAGGTGGACAGCAGACTGGAGGACGCGGCCTCATATCATCACGACGTACCAGTGCGAGATCACGACGCTGATCTCGGGCAGGGTGAAGAGCTCGGACTCGGATCAGACCTCGCGGAAGCTAGCGGCGAGCGGCGATACCGACGGGGGTGGTGACGCTCGCCACCATCGCGTCAGCAAGGCGTACGGATGGCGCCACCGATCTGCTGTGAGGTGTAGACCATCCCCGCGCGCGGGGAGCAGTCGGCCGCTTCCTCGATCCATACCAGCATGGCGGGGCCATCCCCGCGGGAGCAGGGGGCCTTTCTCATACCCGTATCCATTTAGTCGGGACCATCCCGCGGGTGCGGGGAGCAGGGGTCGTCTTTCCAGCCCAGCCGCCGGGAAGCGGGGCCATCCCCGCGGGTGCGGGGAGCAGCGAGAGCATCGGCCGCGACCCGCGCGTGCTGTGGGGCCATCCCCGCGGGTGCGGGGAGCAGGCTGCCTGACCTGCATGTCTATCTGCCAGCAGGTAGTGCGCAGAGCACTTTCTCGATTTCCGGCATCCCGAACATAAGCGTCCATCTCTTCTGAGATCCGGACCATGGTTGCGTGGTCGACCCGCCCTTCCCCAAAGCCCACGCCTCGGCCACCTTGGCCACCAACCCCTTCCCGATCAACACAGCCTTCCTACGACCGTTATTGGCAGAGTCCTCAAGAGTCCGCAGCACCCGCCAGGTGCGCGCCCACGTCACACAGAACCCAACCGAACCCTGCCCAACAACTACCTCACGAACCTCAGCCACGACGCCGAGACAAGCACATTCCACACCCCTCGCACTACGACGCTCAGGCGTGTGAACAGAGCTACAGACTCCGGCAACATCAGCCGCACCAAGAGGGCCAAATCCTGGGAGTAGTAAAGGGTTTGAACCGTCCACGAGCACAGCCCCTAGCGACGCTGCTTGTCGACAGCTCCACCCGTGCCAGCAGGACGATCTCCGGTGCTCCCATAGTCAGGACGCCGGGCAGAAGCCGCCTGTCACCAGGGTGTACTCGGTGGACCTCAGTTGGCCCTACCGCGGAGATAGTCGGAAGGAGGAGCACACCGGAGGAGCAACTCGCACAGTGCCACTGTTTCTTGACTGGGCCTTTCTCCCAGCTGAGCCAGTGTGCTTGTGAGTAGAGCAAGTGTGCGTGCGACAGCATCACGCTGGCCGAGGTGGGCCTGAAGGCGGGCGATGTCCTGGTACAAGGTCTCGTTGTAGCGGTCGAGTGTGCGGGCATGTTCCAGGAGGATGAGGGCCTGCTCCGGGTCGGTGTCGTCGATAGTGTGAGCCAAGGCGCCGAAGGCGTCGAGTACGTCGCGGCGCAGGGCTTCGCGAGGGGCCTCGGCCCACTCAGCGGTCAGGTCTTCGGCGAGGTCGCCTCGGTAGAGAATGCCGAGGCGTTCCACCGCGGCCAGGCGGTGCTCGTTGGCGTGGCCCGGGCCGGTGGCGTCGAGAACGTCATGCAGCTCCCACAGGTCGACGCTGACTCGGTCACGGTCCAGGGTGTAGGGACCGTCCTGGCGGAGGATCACCTCGGCCAGTGCCTGGTGGGTCGCGGTGCGGAGCGCGCGGCGTAATTGGCTCAGTGTGGCGTGGAGGGCGTTGTAGGGGCGGTCGGCGGGGCGTTCGGCCACAAGGCCGCAGTGAGTGTCTCGCGGCGTGCTCCGTTGGGGTGCAGGGCGAGGAAGGCCAGGATTTCGCGCTGGCGGGGTGCAAGGGCGCTGGTGATGTCTTGGTGCTCATCGCCACGATGGTGGACCACTTGGAGATTGCCGAGGACGTTGATCCTCAGTGCGCTGTCGGCCGGTGTGATGCCAGGGGCAGGCCGAGGGCGGTGTGGTTGCCTCTCAGCAGGGCTTCGCAAGTTCGCCGGTGGCGGTCTGGCACCAGAAGGATCGCTCGTGCCCGCAGCGCTCTCTGGTAGTGCGGGCGTAGCGGCCGGTGGCTGTCGAGTATGTGTGTCGGGTGTCGAGAACGCGTCGCTGGGTGCAAGCACTGACGCTGGCGGTACCGGGGTATCGAAGGGCTCGGCGCTGTCGATGCTCTGAGGATTGCTTTCCGACGATGAAGTACGGCGGTCAGTTGGCTCCGGACTCGACGGGCTGTGCTCCGCCGACGAGGCACTGCTTGTCCCGTCGCGGGAAGAGTGGCGGGTAGGCGGTGCGGCTATGGCAGGGGCTTCGCGGGGTGAAGGGTCGGCTTCGCTGAGCAGGCTCAGGAGGGCTTGGCTGTCGGGAGGTGGGAGGGTGAACAGCCGGGCGTCTGCGAGGAAGTTGGCCAGAGATGCGCTGGTGGCGGCGACTGTGCCGTCCGTTCGTACGTGAGCGGTTGCTCCGGGGCGCCACTGCCCGATGAGCAGGCCAGACAGGCCGAGGCTTGAGCCGTTGTCGAGGATGGCTTGCATTCGTCTCTGGGCATGTGGGGCGGGTGTGGCGACCAGTACGAGTTCCTTCGCGTTCGGAGTGTTCGTCGCTGTGTCGGCGTCTTGGCGGGCGCGGGTGAGAAGTTCGGATTCCAATGTGTCGAGAGCCGCGTCCAGGTTGTCGACGATATGCAGTCGGCTGAGTCGCGGCGGGCTGTTGCCGTGCTCGCCGACCAGGAGGTGGACGTCGTGGAAGGGGATGAGGATGTCCGGGGCCGACTGAGGATCGCCTCCTTCCGCGAGCAGCGTGACAACTAGAGCGCGGAGGGCGTCGAGTGCACCGGGGCCGACCAGGCCGAGGCCTTGAGTACGGGCCAGGTCCAGGCCGAGCGCTCGGCCGTCTTTCACAGCGATGAGCCGTTCTGGCCTCGGCAGCGCCGCCAGGGCAGAACGTCCGAGCAGGGCCGTTCCATGGGTTTGGCCAGCGAGCGCCCCCGCCGTGACGTCGAGGGTGTCGGCATCGGTCCCGGAGGAGAGGTGGGCCTGGTCGTTGGCGAGGCGTAGTGCGCGAACGACGGGTGCGACGGTGAGGTCCTCGCGCTCGCCGCTGCCGGGGCGGTAGCGCATGCGGCGGCGCCACCGCACCGACAACCAGGCGGCGGTGATCAAGGCGGCCAGGCCCAGGCTCACGAACGCCCCCGTGGGCAAGGAGATGCCCGTGCCCGGACCGGTGTGGTGCGCGGGGTCGTCGGGGCGTGTGAGGAAGTGTGCGGTGTGGACGGAGCGGGCTGGGTGCTCGGGGACTTCGGCGCGGTGGGGTGAGGGGAGGGAGGGGTTCCGGGCTGCCGGGGGTGGGGTGGTCATCGTGACCGGGGCGAGGGTGCCGGCGTGTGTCGGGGAGATGGAGGATCCAGCCGGGCCGGATGAGACCTGGCGTGGTCAGGGCATGGCCGTCCGGCTGCGGACGGCCCTCGTTGAGGGCATAGATGTTCGGCCACAGGCGCCCATCGCCCAGTTCCCGCTCCGCGATGCGCCACAGGCTGTCGTAGACGCCATCGTGCGGCGGGCGTACCACGACCCTCCCCGGCGCTGCCTGCGACGTCTTCTCTGCCTGACTCGACACCGGTTGTGCGAGGAATGGTGAGCTGGTGGGGGTCGCGGTGCGGTCGACCACGGTGGTGGCCTGGGCGGGAACGCTCTGAGGGGCGGATCGGCTCGTGGCCAGGGCCAGGACGATGGTTCCTACGAGCGCGGTGGCCAGGGCATGCACCAGACCTGCCGGACGGATCTCGGGCCACGCGGTTGTGCGCGCCATGTCGAGGGTGGTGCGGGCGACGTCGAGGACGAAGACCGCCCATGTGGGCCACAGCAGGCAGGCCAGGGTGTTGAGCAGGAAGGAGTTGCTCAACGGGGCGAGTAGGAGATCCTGGATCTCGGTCCAGGTCGTCAGGTGGTCTGGCAGCGGCCAGCCGACGAAGCGCACCAGTCCCCAAGGGATGCCGACCGCCAAAGTCAGGAGAAGGAGGGCGGCCAGCATTGCACGGGCCGCTCGATAGAACTGGCGCAGTTGCCGGTGGTGAACCCGTTGGGCCATATCCGCGTCTCTTACCGTTCGGGTGCGCTGACACCGTGGCGGGGGCGGGCGGTGCCGGACCCGGTCACGGTCAGCGTGTCGAGGCCCGCGGCTTGGAGCAGTTGCGTGGGCTGTTGCACGGTGACGGCGACTGTCACTGTCCGCTCCGTGGCCGTCACTGTGCCCGTGTCGCCGGTGGTGGCGAGGTAGCGGTAGGCCAAAGCACGGGCCTGATCAGGTTGGAGGCGCACCGTGCCGTCAGCCCGGTAGGCATCCGGGTCGATTGCCTGGGCGCCGGCGCGGGCGGCTTCCTGTGCCTCGCCGAGGGCGCGGATCTTCGTGGCAAGGGCCAGGCCGCCGTCGACGGCCAGGCCGGCGAACAGCACGACCAGCGCCGTGATGACGACGACGAACACAGTGATCTGCCCATGGTCATCGGTCAGGCCACGTCCAAGAGAGACGGAACCGCCCTCTCCACTCACGGGCCCTCCTGCGGGGCGTCGATGGAAGTCGCCGTGGCGGCGCCGGGAGCTCTGCCGCGGTAGACATCAACCGGCGCGGCGAAACGGGCTTGGAGCACCGTGGTGCCGGGGAGTTGGAGCAGCGCGAGATCGTACAGGCCGACCGTGCAGGAGACGGTGACGGTCACCGTCGAGCCGGGTTGCAGGCTGCCGCGGGTGTCCACGGTGAGGGACTGGCAGGCAATCCCCGCCTGGCCCAGTGCTGCGGTGGCTGTGGAGCGGGCCTGGCGGGCGGCGTTGGACGGACTGCGCGCTTGGCTTGCGGCGCGGGTGGCTTGGTGCGCGGCGTCCTCAAGGCGCAATCGTGCATCGGGCAGTCGCGAGCAGTAGACGAGGAACCATACCGCCAGGAGCAGGACCGGGATGAGCAGGACGAGCTCGGCTGTCGCTGATCCCTGGTCACCACGGAGAGTACGCATCAGCCCGCTCCCGTGGTGTGACGAGGAGGCATGTGCAGTGGGGTGACTCATGGCGCGGCCTGGTCGGCAAGGTGGAACTTCTCCACCGGGCCGGCCGCTTCTGCGTGGACCGGCAGATGCAGGAACGGCACGACGCTGGTGGCGGTTCCCTCCACGCGCACCGAGGCACTCTCCACGTCGCGGGTCACGCTGATGTGCGCGCCGCGTAATGGCCCGTGGCCGAGCTGGTCCAGGACCTGCTGGGCGTCGGATCTGCCGGACTGGGCGGTGCCGTCTTCCACGCGGGTGGCGGATAGGGCGTGTGAGGCGGTGGCCTGCGCCATGTGGGTGGCGTGCGCCCACACGGTGACCTGCCCGATCACCAAGACAAGGGTGAATAACAGCGGGAGGACGAGCACGATCTCGGTAGTCACCGCCCCGCAGTCATCTCGGGCCCGCTCCAGCAGTCGACGCCGTTCCGGGAAGCGGCGGCTTGGTATGAGGTCAACCGGATCGGGCAAGCGGAGGGACGCGATTACTGTCATGTCCGTGACCTACTTGAAGCGTATGTTGCGGGCGGCGTCCACGATCTCCGGACCGATCAGCGCGCCGACGGACAGGGCGAGTGCGGAGAGGAGCGCGATCCAGATCACGGTCTCCGAGGTGTACCCGCGGTCGTCGCGGGCCAGAGTGTGCAGCCGGGCTGCGAGGCGCGTCGTGATCGAGGTTGGCGGCGAAGGCACGGCAGGCTCCTTCTCGGCGTCGGGCTGGGTTCACAGCGAGCTGGTGACATTGGTCAGGGCGGGGTAGAAAACGAAGACGATGAAGCCGACCGCCATGAGCGCCGCCGGCAGCGTCATCCGTTCGGTGGCCGCGTTCGCCGCGGCCTCGGCATCACTGCCTCCTTGGTGGCGTAGCGCGGCGGCTTTGGCGGCGAGTGAGGCCCGGACCTTGGCTCCTTCGGTGCCGGCCAGGGAGAGTGCGGCGGCGAGTTCGGACAGCTCGTTGATCTCCAGTTCGTCGCCGAGTTGTCCCAGGGTCTGCCATGGGGAGGTGCGGGTGAGTCGGGCGAGGTCCAGTGCGCGGCTCAGCTGTTGGAAGGCCCAGCCGTGTCCTGCCCCGGCTGCGTCGGTGAGCGCTCCGTCGACGCCGGAGCCGCCGGCGAGCAGGAGGTGGACGAGGTTCAGGAAGGCTCCGAGCGCGTGGCGGAAGGCAGTCCTGCGTTTGGCGGCTTCGGAGCGCACCATGGCGTCCGGCAGGAGGAAGCCCCCCACCGCCAATGCCAGCGCCCCGGCCAGAGGCATCGTCCACGGCAGTGGACGGTCGCCGAGGGCCAGCAGCAGCTCGATCACCGTGGGCAGCAGCAGGCCGGTCAGCGCCAGGGCCGCCTTTTCGGCGAGGTGGACCTCGGCCGAGCGCTCGGTGATCGCGAGATCCCTGCTGAGTGCGCTCTGGGGCAGTCCCAGAATTCGCATGACCTCGACGAAGGGGCGCCCCAAGCGCTGTGCCCACCCGCCGTCACCGGTACGGACGACGATCGGGGCGGGTCGGGTTCGGTACGCAGGCGGGTGACGAGTTCGTCCAGGGGCGGGCGGGGCGGGATGAGCCACACCCACAGTGCCCACAACCCCGCGCCCACACCGGCGGAGAGCAAGATCAGCACAGTCACCGGCTGGCCCCCTGATGCTCGACGACGACGTCGCCCCGTGGTCCTGGTCCCGTGAGGAATCGTTCAGGCTCCTCGATCCGGGCCATCCGGCGCAGCCAGGCGAATCCGACGGTGAAGATCGCCCCGATCAGCAGCAGCATCAGCTGCCCGGTGGCGGAGTCGTACGGGCTGAGGAATTCCGAGTTGAGCAGAACCATGCCCCCGGCGAAGACCAGGGTGGTGGCCACCACCACGCGGACGGTGGTGCGCATCCGGACGCGGCTGGCGTCTACCCGCTGACGCATCCGGACCTGCGCGCGGGCAGTCGAGGCCAACTCGCACAGCAAAGGCGTGAGTTGCCGCGCCTGGTGCTGTGAGGCCAGCATGAGGGCGGCGATCACCAGATCGGCGGTCGGATCGTCCAGGTCCGCCTGCAACCGCCGCAGCCCCACGGCCAGGCGTTCGCCGCCGGCCAGCCGGGCCGACAGCCCCAGCACGTGGGGTCGGATGGCCTTGGGCGCGGTGTGTGCGGTGGCCATGATCGTCTGTTCCAGACCGGCCGCGGCGGCGAGGGTGTCGCGGAGCATCTCGGTCCACCCGGCTATGCCCTCGATCCGGGCGGTCTGCTGCTGATCGGCCCTGGTCGTCTCCAGGATGCGCGGCACGCTCCAGGTGGCCATCGCCGCCAGCAACGCCCCGACCACCCAGCCGGTGACGCCCCCGACCAGCACCCCGGCCACGCAGGCCGCGGCCATCCACCATCGCGTCACCGCGCGCCGCGGGCGTCGGTGCCACGTTCGGGCACCGGTGGGAAGATTGCCGTGCCAGGCACTGACCAGCACGATCAGGCCGGTGGCCACCCCGAGTCCGCACAGGCCGAGCAGGGCTGCGTAGCCGTTCATGACCGCCACACCCATTCCGGGCGCTTGAGCAGCCCTGCGTCGAATCCGGCGGCGGCAAGGTCTTCTTCCGTCTCGGCGCGCAGTGGCGCTCCGGGCACCGCTCGGCCGTCCGGGCCGGGGCGGAAGACTTCGTTGGATACCACCTGCTTGTCGTCGGCGTCGACCACCTCCCGGATCGAGGCGACCACCCGGCCTCCGCGTCGCCCGGTATCCAGGTGGACCACGAAGTGCAGGGCGGAGGCGAGGAGGAGGTTCGTGGCTTCCAGTGGGAGCTTTTCCGGGCCCTGGACGGCGTAGGCGGCCAGTTTGGTGAAGGCTCCGCGGCTGGTGGAAGCGTGGAGGGTGCCCATGGAGCCGTCGTTGCCCTGGCTCATGGCGTTGCACATCGGGATGACTTCAGGTCCGCGGACCTCGCCGACGATGACGCGGTCCGGGGACATCCGCAGCGCCCATCGCACCAGTTCCGCCTGGGTGACGGCTCCTTGTCCCTCGACGTTGGCCTCGCGCGCCTGCATCGCCACCACATCCGGATGCCTCTCGCTGTCGGCGTCCAGGCCGAGTTCAAAGGTGTCTTCGATCGTGATCAGCCGCTCCCACGCAGGGATTTCGCCGGCCAGGGCGCGCAGCATGGTGGTCTTGCCCATCACCGTGCCGCCGGTGATCAGCACGTTCTTCCGCGCGCGGACCATGGCACGGAGGAACGACGCCAAGGCCTGGTCGACCGTCCCCAGCTCACGCAGCTCGGCGAGCGTGACCTTCTCAAAGCGGTGTCGCCGGATCGACAGGGACGGGCGAGCGGTGACCGCCATCACGGCGAAGGCGCGCTCCCCGCCGGGCAGATGGAAACTGACCCCCGGCGTCCCCCGGTCGAAGCGCCGCTCCTCCACTCCGGAGCGTGCGGCCAGATCGCGAATGAGCTCGATCAGCTCGGTGTCCGACCCCGTCACGGCAGGCAGCTGCTCGCGGCGGCCGTCGGCGTAGCGGACGAAGACCCGGTCCCCGGTGACATTGATGTTCTCGATCTCCGGGTTGCGCAGCAGCGGCTCCAGCCCGGCCAGGCCGAAGACCTCATCCAGTACTTGCATCAGGATCTGCTGTTCGGTCTCCGGCGGTACGACGCTGCCACCGCGGCTCAGTTGGATGCGCGTGTGCTCCTCGGCGGCCGCGGCCAGGATCGCCTCCGCCTGCCTGCGACGCTCGCTCGCCGGAACCTCCCGACGGCCCGCTTCCTCGTCAGCTCGGATGCGCTCGGACAGACGCGCAGCCAGCTCCCGGCGCAGCTTGCGCCGCAGTCTTTCCACAGGAGAATCCACAGGCACTCCGACGCCGACCAGATCGGCCGGCCCAGGCAGTCTCACCCCCGGTTCCCGGTGCCGTTCCCTCCCCCGGTCCTGCTGCCCCTGCCCTGCTCGGGGAGGCCAGGCAGCCTGCTCACCGCCCGGTTGCGTCATCGGGGCGCACCTCCTTGGGCGAAGGCACCGGAGCTCCCACCCGCCGCCTGGACGGACTGAACCGCGCTATGGCCGCGAACCGGGGCAGACGACGTCCGCCCCAGACGGCCGGCTCGGAACGGGCATGGGAGGACACCAGCGCGGCAATGTCGACGATCGCCTGCCCCAGAACAGAACGCGTCGGCGTTGCACGCCGACCAGGCAGCCCGCAGCACGCCGCGGCGCCCTTCGCATCCTCCGGGATACGCGCCAGGACCTCGATCCCCAGCGCCCTGGAGACCTCCGCCGACGAGCAGCCATCGCCGACGAGCACCAAACAGGGCCGCCGCGACCAGCAAGTTGCCTCCTCCAGTCTCACCGCGACATGAGCCAGTGCGTCGTCATGCGCCCGAGCCAGGAGCAGCATCACGTCCGCCGCCTGTACGACGGCCATGGCCGGGGAATCGGGGTCAAGTCGTCCGCAGTCGACGATCACCGCGGTGTCGGGCCTGTCGGCCGACCGCCGCAGTACCGACGCCTGGGCATCGCTGATCTCCCCCAGCGCCGCTCGTGCCTGTGCGGCGCCCGCGGGTCCAGCCACCACCGAGAGCCCGCCGGGGAGCCATTGGGTGTGCTGCCACACCAGGCCCGGCTGGGCGGAGCGGCGGGCCGCGACGGCCAGGCTCACCAGCCCCGGTGACAGCTCGAGGCGGAATCGGGCCAGCAGATCGCCTCCGGCCGGATCGCACTCCACCACCACGGGCCGCTCCCCGGTCGGCCATCGGGCCCCCAGCGCCACGCACGTGGTCGTCACCCCCGGTGAACCCTTCACACTGCACAGGGCCACCAGGGTCACAGCACTTCCTTGCGCACCAGCAGGACGCTGATGCTGTCCGTGGGGAAAGCCGCCACCTCGCGCGCCTCGTCCTCGCCCAGTTGCAAGGACACCACCGCCGTCTCCCCACGCTCCTTGCCCCACACCGCGACCACCGTCGCGTACCACACGGGGGACGACGGGTCCGGAAGCTGAGGCTCCGCAGTGCCTTCGGGCTCGGGCACCTTCACCACGGCAACCCGGCTCCCGCGCTCCAACCCCGCAGGAAACCGCCCCTCCCTCAATCCCACGGCAACCACAGCCTTCCCCCGCGGTGGGATCTGCGGCTCGCCCAGCACCGACTCCGTCAGCAACGTCCCCTTGGGCATGGTGTAAGCCGCCGGACGCCCGACGATCCGGTCGGTCGACCCGGCGGAGATCGCTGCCAGCCCACTGCCACGGGCCAAGCTCACTTCCCGCAGGTCCCGCTCCATCAGCGTCTGCCCCACCGTGACCGGGTGCGCCAACGCCAGCACCGTCTGCCGATGCCCCAGGTTCAAGGCCACCACTACGCCGCCCACCGAACAGCCCAGTACCAAAAGCGCTCCCAGCGGCAGATACGACACCCGACGTCGCCACCGACCACCGACCAGCCGAGACGGCTCCTCGTCCGCCCCAGGGCGCCGCCGTCCAGAGTCGTTCCCCTCTGGGAACGGGACTTGGGGAGGAAGATACGTTCGCGTACTCATCAAGAACCGCCTCCTGGACAGGCCTAATCGGCACCGGGCCCCGCAGCCCGGTGATCACAAACAGATGTGGGTGTTGTCGGCCTCCCTCCATCAGCAGGAGGAAGAGCAGGCTCATTCGTTGTCGGTGTTGACTGCCTGGCTTTCCGCAACGCGGAAAGCAGCAGCCGAAGTCGTTGTCAGCCCCGGGAAGGCGCCCGATTGCCCGGCTCCGGACCAGGTCACCGACCAGTTCACCGTCGCGGACACCCGATACGCGTCATCAGGCTGCCCAGCCGAAGACGAACGGTAGGTGTAACCGCAATCCGGCGACGGCCTCTTCGGATTCGGCCGCGGCTTGGACGCCTCGCTCGGACGGTAGGGCGTACCAGGGCCATGGCAGACTTTCGAACCGCCATCGCCCATCGACCAGACCACCGATGTCGGCCGCGCCACCGCGGTCACCGACACCCCCGGTACCGACGCCGTCGCCGATTCCCTCCGCCACGCGCCGCGCTCCAGCCACAGCCACGTCGGCAAGGTCACCAGTTGCTGCTCCGCCGGGCTCGCTTTGATCTCCGGCGAGGGCAGCCGGAGCTGCCCGCGGGCCTGCTCCGCCAACGCGGCCGGAGATACCCGAGGGCCGCCGTCATCCTGTGGCGCGTCGGGAATCCACACCGGAGGCCGGTAGAGCGCGTCACGTGTACCGCCCGCATCGCACTTGTACACGTACCAGGCTCCGTCTTCACCGGGCTTCGGTCCGGCAACCGACCCAGCCACCGGGAGATTGGCCTGGGCGTGGAACTCCGCTGGCTGAGCCATTGGGACATCGTCAACGAAAGGGCCCTGGTAGGCGACCGTTTGAGCGTCCGAGGGCGGCTTGTAGTCACTGCGGCGATAGGAGCAATCGGTCCGATTGAGGTCAGGATTGGAGCTCTCCGGCTCCTCTCGGCGACGGCTATCGCCGCTATCGCCTCCGCCTCCCCGATCAGGCGATTCGCTGCCTCCTCCACGATCCGGGCTCTCCTTCTGCGGGCCCCTTCCCGCGCCCAAGTCGCATCCAGGGTGCGGGTTCTGCGTGCAATCCACAGAACCCCACGAATCATCCGGCCAAGCGGGGACCGCGCCCGCCATCACTACCGCCAGCGACAGCCCCACCACGACCGCTCCTCGCTTTAACACGAGCCGATCCCCTCAACGGCAAAGCGCGTCACCTTCCACCTATCATCCGACTGCTGCTTGACCTCGGCCGTAATCGACCGGTGCCCGCCAGGCTCATTGTCGGCGAGCTTGCCATTATCGACCCGGTACTTCAGCCAGTGCGTAGAGTCCCCGCAGTCGGAGATCAGCACCGTATTCGGATCCCTCGAGGGATCCACCGATGTCACCTTCGGGTGGTTTTTCGGCCTTCCCTTGTAAACGAATCCGTTGATGTGGTCGGCGTACATACCTCGCGAGATCGTCGACAGTGCGTCTCCGGTGGCATACCTCGACAGCTTCGGGGACCGCCAGTCCGACGTCTCTCCCGCCTCCGCCATGTCCCGCCACATGCCTACGTATGCTGCTACTGCTTGCTGACGCGCCGCCCCCACCACAGACAGAGAGGACGGCGAGACCGGCGCCCTTGAACTCGATGCATCACCCGCACCCGTACCAGTGGCGCCTCCACGGCCAGTTGAGCTATTTGAATTGCACGCCGCTATGACAAGCATTACAGAAGCACCAAGGATCGCCCAAATGATCCGATACCCGTATGACCTCGGTGATCCTTCTCTCCGCATAGCCACACCGCCTCAAGTACGGTTCTCGCCACGACCGAACAGATCCACGTCTATCGCGCCTCCTCGTTCCAACTGCAAGGTGCAGCCGAGCCCTCTCGGGCCTAACTTCAAAGTCCGGATGACGATTCGGGCGTTTTAGTTGAATTCGTGAACGTGTCACCCAAAAGGGAGAGCAGCTTAGAGAAAGATCAGGATCTTCCTAGGCTGGTTGGCTGCGCTCATGCGGCGGCAGGTCGTCAAGACCGGGCTGACGCTCAACTCGGCAAGCATCGGTTGCACCGCAGATAGTCGCAGGATGCACGGTCAAGGCCGCCGTCGTACGGCGCAGCTGTGGGGAGAGTTCTGGCGGACGGCTCAAAATTGATCGAGCTCGCGCATTCACCGAGCTACTCGGTTGCTCGGCTGCCTATTACCCCTTAGCGTCGCGGCTTTGGTCCTACGGCCGTTGGGGAGCTGGGCGTGGCGTTGGTCATGGCAGCCGCGCGGTGTACGGCGTGGTGCAGTTGCTGGTTCTGGCCTTGCTACGAGGTCGGTACGGTGTCAACGGTGTTGCTGGCGAACGCAGTGGTGTCTACGGCTGTGGATCGCGGAAATAGCGTCAAATGGCTCAACAAGAAAAACTGTGGGTAACGTGTGATCTTGAAGGGGGACGGGATAGATGTCCCGAACGGCAGACATCGACTTCACATTCCAGGCGCCGGTCACGGCTTCCCTCATTTTGCGTGCCTTGTCGGAGTCCGGATGGTCACCGGCCGAGCCTCGCGGGATCTCGTACGCCATCCAGGATGAGGACGGCGACCTGGACTGGTCGAGCGCGCCACCAGAAACGCTTGGGCAGATCATCAGCTCCCTTGACTCACCCGAACGTGACCAGCAGAGCATCGGGGTTTCGGCGTACCACCCGGGAGCTGAGACCGGAGGCTTGCTTCTCCTCTTCCCTGGAAGAAGGGAGGCATCTTTCACACCGTCAATCAACAGGAGGTCTCACACGGCGGCCGAGGAGATGACCGACCTGTCGTGGTATCTCGAACGGATGCTGGCCCCATTGTTCAAGATCGGCCTCTTGGGATACACGGCCCAGGACATCGCCGACTTACTCGTCCCGCGACGTCAGCTGAGTTTTCGGCCAGTAATGGTGGGCTTGCGGGTTATGAGGGTTCGCGGGGAAGGTACGCGGGGAGACCTCCCCAGCAGCCGCAGGGGACACGCGGCGCCGCCGCGACACCGGGCCTGCCGCGCAGGGCCGGACTTACCGGTTGATCGAGTCAACTGTGCGGGAGGGACCTATGCCCGAGTTCACCACACTCGGCACGCGGAAGTCCGTACTGGGCATGGTCCATCTGCGACCATTGCCCGGCACACCGTTTTACGAAGAGGGCAGCCTCGAAAAGATCCTGGAGACCGCGGTGAGTTCGGCCAGGGCTCTCCACGAAGGTGGCGCCGACGGCTGTCTGATACAGACGGTCGACCGGGTCTACAGCGTCGAGGACGAGTCGGATCCCGCTCGGACAGCCGCCATGAGCTTGATCGTCCGTGCCGTGGTGCAGGCCACCGGACCGGAGTTCCAGGTCGGTGTGCAGTTGATGCGCAACGCGCTGAAGGCGTCGCTGGCGGTGGCGAAAGTAGCCGGTGGCACCTATATCCGGGCCGGGGCGGTCGTCGGGGCGACGCTCACCACCCATGGCATGGTGCAGGCCGATCCCCTCGGGGTGATGGAGTACCGCGGCAAGATCGGCGCCATGGGGATCAAGGTCATCGCCGAAGTGGACTCCATGCACTTCCGATGGTTCGGCGAGGAGAAGACCACCGCGGAGGTCGCGCGGGCCGCGCGCTACGTGGGCGCCGACGCCGTATCGCTGTGCCATCCGGACGAGGACACCGCACTGGAGATGATCGCTTCGGTACGCCGAGCCGTTCCCGACGTTCCGGTCCTCCTGGCCGGACACACCAACCACGACAACGCCGCCCGGCTGATGGCGGCGGCGGACGGCGCGTTCGTGGGCACATGCCTGGAGCGCGGAGGCTGGGGCGGACAGATCGATATCGACCGAGTGAAACGGTACGTCGACATCGTGCGAGCGCTGGAGCGGTGATGCGCCGTGCCGGCCACCACTCGCAGCGAGAGGAAGGACGCGGGGCTATGGAGCCCATTCAGCCCGAGGTCATGGTCCGGCAGGTGGAAACCCTGGGCACCGACCTGCGCACCCGCACGGACCTGTTCACCAGCCGGGTCACCACACTGCTCTCCCCTGCCGAGTGGGAATCGATCGACACGGTGATCCTCACCGGGAACGGCGACTCCCACCACGCCGCCTGCGCCGCGGAGATGGCCTTCGAGACCTTCGCCGAGGTCACCTGCGAGCCGCTGAGCGCATGGCGATTCCTCCGCTACAGCCCTCCCTCGGCCGCCGCACCCGTGAAGGCCGCACCCTGGTCATCGCCACATCTGCCTCGGGCAGCACCCAAGGAGTCGTCCAGGCCATCGAGCACGCCAAGACCGACGGCGCACTCACTGTGGCCTTGACGGGGACTCCCGGCAGCGCCGTCACCCGGGCGGCCGATCGCTTCCTCCTGGTCGATCTGGAGCAGATCGAGCGCTCGCCCGGGATCCGCACCTACCAGGCCAGCGTCTTGGGCATGCTGCTCATCGCCCTCCAACTGGCCGAAGTCCGCCGAACCAACTCCTCTGAAGCAGCAGCCACCCTCCGCCGGGAACTCGCCGGGCTCGCCGACACCATGGACGCGACCGCCAAGGCCATCAAGGAGCGGTGTGCGCGGCTTGCCGAGGTGATCGCCGAAGCGCCGGTAGTGACCGTGGTGGGAAGCGGCCCGAATCATGGGACGGCACAGTACGGCGCGGCGAAACTGGCCGAAGCAGCGGGAGTGTTCGCGGCGGGCCAGGACCTGGAGGAGTGGAGCCACGTGGAGCGGTTCGCCTACCCGGTCGACATGCCCGTGTTCGTCATCGCCCCACCAGGACGTTCCCAGCAGCGAGCCGCGCGACTCGCGGAGCAGGCGTCCCGGCTCGGACGGCATGTCATCGCCGTCGTCGACCGAAACGAAACGGACCTGATCGCGTACGCCGATGCGGTCCTGCCAGTGCACGGCCCCGTACGAGAAGAGTTCTCTCCCCTCCTGTATCACCTCTTCGCCGGCTATACGGCCTCCTACACGGCACAACGCCTCGAGCGCCTTCCCTTCCAAGTAGACCGCTCCAGCAGTTGACGTCTCAGCCGTCCCAAACGCCGGCCCTGGGGGAGGCGGCGGGTCCCGGGCAAGGGCCGATTCGACAGCCTTGACGGCTACAGGGTCGGCGTGGCAGCAGGGAAGTCTGAGCTCGGACCTCGTCGATGCGGGCGTCTCCATGCGTGCTGGACGGCATGGGTAGCCTTCACTTGACCTGGTGGCCAACAACGCATGGGTGGCGGTATGCAGTTCGACGAGTGCACACGCCTGATCCTCTGGGATATCGATCACACCTTGCTCGATGGCGGCGGAGTGAGCCGTGACGCCTACAGCAGCGCCTTCGCCCGAGTGACGGGACGCCCCATGTCACGTATGGCCGACATGACAGGTAAAACGGATCTGCTCATCGCCTCGGAGACCCTACGTCTGCACGACATCGACCCAGACCAGGGCAACCTCACCACCTTCATCACGGCTGTCGCTGAGGAGCTCAAAGCACGAGCAGACCTACTAGCCGCCCGCGGTCACGTTCTGCCAGGGGTTCCAGAGGTGCTCGACGCCTTGAGCCAGGTGCCCGGCGTTCGGCAGTCAGTACTCACCGGGAACATGCGAATTCTCGCTGAGCTTAAGCTGAGCGTCTTCGGGCTGGCTGAGTATCTCGACCTAGACGCTGGAGCCTACGGGGATGACGCTCAGGAGCGGGTCGCACTGCTGCCTTGCGCCTGGAAACGCGCCCAGCTGCACTACGGTCGGAACTTTTCCGCTGCCGAGACCGTGATAGTTGGCGACACTTTGATGGACATCGCGACCGCCAAGGCGGGAGATGCGCGGGTCGTCGCTGTAGCGACCGGGTCGGTGTCGGCTGATGAACTCCACCATGGAGGAGCAGACACAGTACTTCCTGACCTTGCAGACACCCGAGCGGTGCTTGATGCAGTCCTGGGTGCCAACACCGGTGAAGCTAGCGGGACGCTGACGTAGCTTAGCGAGTTAACCCTGGCTATGGGACCTGGTCAAACAACTGCTGAACGGGCCGCGCGGATCTATGTGGCCGCAGCCTGGCCATGAAATCGGTGATGTTCTTCGACATTCGAGTCGATGAAATCTGCTTATTGAGAATGAGAGCCCTTGATGCCTGGGCACAGGATTCGTCGAGGTCCCCAGCCATTAACCCGATATCTGCCAGTCGGACCAGGTAGTGCACCTGGTCGCGAAGATTCTGTGTCCCGCTCGCGCGTAGGTACTCAAGGGCACTGCCCAAGCAATCACGCGCTTCTTCGAGAGCACCGGTCTTCATCAAACAGGTTCCTTGTTGCGCTAGTAGTTCCCCTTCATCGAAATAGGCCAGCCACACGGGTGAATCAGACTGCGCCCCTGTGCGCTCGAAAGCGCGTTCCGCAGCGTGGAGCATTGCTCGCGTCTCGGCCTTTTGGCCGTTCTCAGCGAGAGCACGAGCCATGCGAGTGGCGAGCATTGCACCCGTTCGTCCCGTAACAGGACTCGAATCATGGGCAGTTCGAGCCAAGGCGAGCGCCTCGACAGGACTCCCATGGTAGAGAGCTGTCAGACTCATGTACCCGAGAACGCTGCTGGCGAGACCGGGGTTCTCGCTTATGTGGGCAGCGTACAGAGCCGTGGTGAGATTCTTACGGGATTCAGCTGGCCGGCCAGCATCCAATGCTAACCAGCCCGCCATCTGCGCCAGTTGAGCTACAGCATTTTGGAGAGGTTTCTCATGCACTGTATCTCCAGCTGAAAGCATCGCCACAATTTCATGCAGTCGGCGCTCAGCCTCCACAATGAGTGCGTCCCCTCCAAATTGGTTGTCCCGCTGCTGTAGTTTTATGACAAGAAGGTCTAGATCCTCTAGATTGGATGAAAGGGCCGGCGCGTTAATCGCATATGCATGTGGCCCCGCCAGGGAGGCGATTACCGATTCCGGCCCCTTGATCGCCTCGCCAATCGGGAGATCCGGGACCATGGCGTCAGGTACACCCAGAGCCCGTGTCCAGGTCATCACCTGCCGCCGGTCACGGACTGTCTTACGGCCCCGCTCCAGACGGCTTACCTCTGCCTGGTCGATGCTGACAAGGGCAGCGACAGCAGATTGTGAAACGCCCGTATGTCTCCGATAGGCGAGGACCAGAGCACCAACGTCCCACCGGCCCAGGGCTTCGCGCATTGCATCACTGGCCCAGAAGTTCGCAGACAGCTTGGGCGAAGACCGCCTACAACTGGCGCACAGCCCAGATGGGTTGTAGCGGCTGAGGTCTGTGCCGCACCCCGAGCAGCTCCGGGAGCTGGCCCCGCGCATGTCCATCCCTGCCTCGTCCTTGCGTGGCTGCTACTGACCTTAACCGACTCTGTCATAAACGCTCATACTCAATGGGCGACTTGAGCCTCATCGTTGAGTTGGGCCTCGTGACCGGCGACCGGTTGCTCCTCCTTACGGCTGAGCGCCGCGCCGGTTACAGCCGGGGACCTCGGCTGGTCCGGCCCGCCGACTTCACAGTGCATCCCATGCCGCTGAACAACATGGAGCCACTTCTCATGACTAGCTGTCCTGACGAACCCCGACCCAGGAGAGTACCGTCCGTTGTGGGTTCGAACGCGCAGGAGCCTGACCGGCCGTCCGCAGTGGCAGGCCATTTGGGGAGCCCGGTTTGGGGCGAGGTCGGCTGGGCCGGTACGGAGGTGCGCACCGATAGGCCTCACCCGGCACGGATGTACGACTACTTTCTCGGCGGGAAGAACCATTACCACGTCGACCGAATTGCAGCGGAGGAAGTAGTCCGGCGAGTACCGGAGGCCATCGATAGCGCGCGAGCCAACCGCGCGTGGATGAGGCGGGCGGTGTGCCATCTGGCAGAGATGGGGGTCCGCCAGTTTCTCGATCTGGGAACCGGTCTCCCCACCGAACCCAATCTCCACCAGGTAGCACAATCAGTAGCCAGTGATGCTCGGGTCCTCTACATCGACAACGATCCGATCGTACTCACCTATGCGCAAGCGCTACTTGTGGGCAACAACCCTAATCAGGTCGACTATGCTTTGGGTGATCTGCGGGACCCGCAAGGAATCATCCGCATGGCGCGGTCACAGGACATCTTTGACTGGGGGCAACCCATCGCGCTCGTGCTGTCTGCGATCGTGCATTTCATCGCGGACGAGGAGGACGTCGCCAACATTATCGCCACCCTCAGAAATGGATTGCCCCTCGGAAGTTTCCTGGCCCTGTCGCATGCCACGGATGACCTTCAGGGTGATGACAAGGCTGCTCTCGGTGCGGCCGTGTATGACGAGTACCAGGCCACCGCTGGTGTCACGATGCGTTCGCATCAAGAAATCGAGGCCCTGTTCTCGGGGTTCACTCTGATCGAGCCTGGGCTAGTGCAGGTTCCACTTTGGAATCCCGACGACGCGGTCGACGACGAGGAACTCAAGCGCGTTTGGCTGTACGGCGGAATCGGTCAAAAGGTCACCACGAACGGGCCACGGGACCTACCTCAAATGAGCAACCCTAGGCGGGAACAACTTCCAGACCGGCGGAATCATCTGTGAAACCTTCCTTCTGACCCTCTGAGGACTCACTTAACACCTGACATCCACCGCACCTCGCTTGCTCAGCATGACGCCACTGCACAAGTATCTGGACCGGCCGTCGGGGCGATCTGCGAATTAGGGGTCTTCGGCTCCCCCGTCCCGAAGCCCCGCAGCGTCCCGACGGCCTTCTCAACCCTCTCCCTATCCGTTGCGTTCGAGGTTCTGATGGCCTTCCTCTCCCTCTTCTGGTACTCGGCCTTCATTGTGGCCGCCGCGTCTGCGGTTTTTTTGCGCTATCGCCTAGCGACCATAGCTCACGCTCATAAGGGGGAGGATTCGCTGTGAAGGTGCCCACGCGACGGGCGATGGTTGCCGAGGCCAGGAAGCCGGTACGGATACGTCAGCTCTCACTGACCTGCCCCGAGGGCGAGGTCCTGTACGTGTCCTTTGGCTTCTGGCAGGGCGAACCGCGGATGGTCTGGCGGGCCGAGTGATGGCGCGGCGTGGGCAGGCACAGAGCGCGGGCCTCAACCAACATCCGGCTCGTGACGACGCAGCGTTGCGGTCCGTGGTGGACGACGCGGCGATGGGGCGTTGGGAAGGCGCCCGGGATCTGCTGGCCGCGACGGGCGCGGACTGGGACCGCCGGATCTTCCGTCTCCAGGTCCTCGCCGAGGTGGGGGTGCGGCTCAGGTTCGCCGACACCTGGGCGAAGGCCGAGCCGCGCTCACATCACGCCCTCGCTCTCCTCGCGAACGTGCAGGCCCTGCGCGCGATGATCGCCGGACGCAGTGCCGGCCGGGCACTGATGGAGGATGCCTGGTCCACCTGCCGCGCCGCTCTCAAGGTGTGGTCGCAGGATGTGGCACCGCTGGTGGTCATGCTCGCGCTGCTGCGCACCCACGCTCCCGACCGGAAGGCACTCAGCCATGTGTGGGAGGAGATCAAGCAGCGTGACCCCTGGAACCGCGAAGCCCATCATGAGGTGGTCACCTACCTGTTCCCTCGCTATCACGGCGGGCCGGGAGAGGCGGCCTGGTGGGCCGAGGAGCAGGCATCCGCTGCCCCCAATGGGTTGCCCCTGGCGGTCTTGCCACTCGTCGTCCTGGCGGAAACACACCGGGCCCGCCAGGAGCAGGACCAGAGGTCCTACGGCCTGACGATCCATCCCTGGATCGACTGTCCGCATATCAACCGCGTTCTGGAGCGCTGGTGGCGCTATCGCGCGCCGAGCCCCCATGCGTGTTTCGCCGATGACGCCAACTACCTCGCCCACGCCCTGTCGTTCGCGAACCGCCACATTGAGGCCCTGGAGGTGTTCGACGCCATCGGCCCGTACGCCACGGACGTTCCCTGGTCCTACTGCGGTCAGGCCCGCGAACTGTTCCTGCGGCACCGTGCCTGGGCCTACAGCCCACCGCGGCGCCGACACCGCTGAGCACCCACAACCACCCGACCGACGTAAGAAGGGCGGAATACCTGTGCCTCTTGATGTCTCCCGTGTCTCCGACGAGGAACGCCTCAAGCAGCTCGGCTACCAGCAGACGCTGTCCCGCTCGATGTCCGGCCGCGCCAACTTCGGCGTCAGCTTCACGATCATCTCCATCCTGTCCGGCTGCATGACGCTCTACGGCTACGGCATGAACACCGGTGGACCCGCAGTGATCATGTGGGGCTGGCTGTTCGTCGGCCTGATGACGCTCTTCGTCGGCCTGTCGATGGCCGAGGTCTGTTCCTCCTACCCCACCAGCGCAGGCCTGTACTTCTGGGCGCACCGCATGGCCCCCAAGCGCTCCGCGGCAGCGTGGGCGTGGTTCACCGGCTGGTTCAACACCCTCGGCCAGATCGCGGTCACTGCTGGCATCGACTTCGGTGCCGCCAACTTCCTCAATGCCTTACTCGATCTCCAATTCGGATACGACGCCACGCCGGGTCACACCATCACGCTGTTCGGCGCCATCCTGGCCCTCCACGGCGTCCTGAACACCTTCGGTGTGCGCATTGTCGCCCTCCTCAACGAAGCCTCCATCTGGTGGCACATCCTTGGCGTCGCTGTTATCTGCGGTGCCCTGGTGCTCATCCCTGACCACCACCAGTCGACCCGGTTCGTCTTCGGCGAGTTCGTCAACAACACCGGTTTCACCTCCAGCGGCTACGTGGTGCTCATCGGGCTGCTGATGGCGCAGTACACCTTCACCGGCTACGACGCCTCTGCCCACATGACTGAGGAGACCATCGACGCCTCCATCGCCGGGCCCAAGGGCATCGTCCGCTCGATCCTCGTCTCCCTCGCGGCCGGATTCGTCCTCCTCTTCGGCTTCACCTACGCCATCCAGTCCTACACCGGTGCCCTCGATTCGGACACGGGAGTGCCCCCGGCGCAGATCCTCATGGACGCCCTCGGCGCGGCGGCCGGCAAGTGGATGCTGCTCATCGTCATCGTCGCCCAGCTCTTCTGCGGGATGGCATCCGTCACCGCGAACTCCCGGATGATCTACGCCTTCTCCCGCGACGGAGCCCTGCCCTTCTCCACGACGTGGCACAGACTCAACCCGGCCAGCCGGACTCCCACCAATGCCGTCTGGCTCGCCACCGGCGGCGCCTTCGTCCTCGGCCTGCCCTACCTGTGGAACAGCACCGCCTACGCTGCGGTCACCTCCATCGCCACCGTCGGCCTCTACCTCGCCTACGTCATCCCCACCTTCCTCCGGCTGCGGCAGGGGAGCCGGTTCGAGCGGGGGGCCTGGCACCTTGGCTCCTGGTCAACCATCGTCGGCACGATCGCCGTCGCCTGGGTCCTGGTGATCACGGTGCTGTTCATGCTGCCGCAGAGCTCGCCGGTCACCGCGGACACCTTCAACTACGCGCCGATCGCAGTCGGCATCGTCATGGCCTTCTGCGGCATCTGGTGGCTCGCCTCGGCCCGCACGTGGTTCCTCAACCCTGCCCACCCACGCAATTTCAGCCCGCATCGCGAACGTACCCGCGGAGAGGAAGTCCCTCGCCCATAGACCAGAGGCAGAAAGTGGCGGTCCGCTGCTGCTCGCGCGCATCCGGCATACGGAGACAGGGCGAGAGCCTCCACCGTAAGAGATGTCGGTGAGGAAGACCCAGTGACGCTGACACTGCCGAGGCACTGATGCCCGGCGGCACTGCCCACTGTGGCTGCATCGGCCCTCCACCCATGATCTGGCGCACTCGGTATCGCCGCCTTACCAACTCGCCTCTCACTCAGTCCTGGACTCCCCAAAGGGCCCTGCCATGACCACACAGCACCACACGCAGCGACGCTCCATCCTCCTCGTCCGTGCATCCTGGCGCATAGACGCAGCAACTGGAACAGATCGATCCATCTCTTCACTCGCCACCGCACTGGCGGCGGCCGGGCACCAGGTGGCCATCGCCACGGCCACCGAACAGCATGACGGCACCGGACTGCCCGGCGTCCCCGTCGAGCAGTTCGACCTGCCCCTCGCCCTGCCCTGCACTTCACAGGCACTGCGTGAGGCCCTCATCACCACTGATGCAAAAGTCCAGCGGTCCCTGAGCGACCTGATCGTCCGACGTCGAGTCGACACCGTCGTGTCCGTAGGTGCTTTGTGGGGTCTGGGTCGCGTGCCAATTGATCTTCATTACGGCGTCCAGCGTGTGCTTGTGGTGCCTGCGCTCCCGCAGGAGCAGGACATGCCACCGGCTCTGGCGTATGCGGACACCGTCATCACCTCCTGCGACGCCGTCCTGCGACAGGCCGCCACCGCGGCCTGGCCCACCCGTAGATGGCGCGTCGTCCCCAACGCCCCACTCCACAATCCCGGCATCCCAACCCCGGTTGCACGGAAGGCTGAAGCCCCGGTGCGGGTGCTGGCCCCGGTCGGCCAGGATGTGGGTGTCCTCGAGCTGATCGCAGCTGCCAGAGCATGGCATCGGCATGTGGAGGTCGCCCTCGCTCCGCCCGGGCCCGACGACCCACGCGGTGGGCGGACCTTGCAGCAGCAGTGCCAGATACTCGCCGACCGGGCACCGAACATCACCTTGGAACCTGTGCCCGGCTGGGCAGAAGTAGCCAACTGGCTGGCCGACGCTGCCGCAGTGATCATCCCGTGCCGTCGTCCCACCAGCAGCATGACCGCTCTGGAAGCCCTCAGCCAAGGCACACCGGTCATCGCCTACAACACCGGCATCCTGTCCGACTTGCTCCTGCCTTTCCAGCACGGTCCCCGCCGGCTGCTCGCCGACGTCATGCACGGGCCGAACGCGTTGCTGTTCCTCACTGACGGACTGCTCGCCGACCCTGCTGCCTACCACTCGGCCTGCCAGGCCGCCTACCGCCGCGCCCAGGACCTCCGGCCTGCCCGCATCGCACAGCTCTTCTGCTCCGCCCTGCCCTGAGCAACACCGAACCGCCCCAATCCACCCGTCCCGCTATGTCAATGGATCCCCAAGGATGACCGACCGCATCACTGTCCAGGTGCGCGCCGATGACCCCCTCTCCGAAGCCAGGGTGATCAGTCTGCTGCGCCCGCGGCCGGAGATACGCCTGGACGACAGTACCGACGATCCAGTCGTGACCGTGGTGGCAGCGGACATCTCCGATCCGGGCGGGTACCAGCTGCTCCGCACCGCGCAGCACAGCGGCTCATCGCGGCTCGTCCTGTTGGTCTCCCGTCTCCAGGACCATCAACTGGCGCTGGCCGCCGAATGCGGGACCGCCGGGATCATGTGGCACCGCGAGCGTCGACAGCGATCGGCTCGTCCGCATGATCCAGACCGTGGCCACAGGAGACGGCCACCTCCCGCCGGACCTCCAGACACGCCTGCTCCACGTGCTCGGCCAACTCCACGAAAGGGAGCACGGGCTGGGGATCGGGCGAGTGGCCGAGAGAGAAATCGATGTCCTGCGGCTGGGCGCCGAGGGCTACGACACCCCGGAGATCGCCCTCAAGCTGAGCTTTTCACAACGCACGATCAAGAACGTGCTGCATGCCTTCATCACCCGGCACCACCTGCGAAACCGATCCCACGCCGTGGCCTTCGCGCTACGCAAGGAACTCTTCTGACCCGCCCCCGTCATCCTCTTCAGGAGAACCACTGGTCATGCCCGTAACGAAATCCGCCGAGGATAGTGGCAACGACACCTTTCTCATCGTCAGCTCCAACTTCGAGGGCAACGGCGTGGGAGACCCCGGCCGCCGCCGGGCCATGCACGCCACCATCACGGACATCGGCCCCGGCATCCTGCTGCGCCAGGAATGCGACAAAGCCCTCGCCAACAACCGCAAGCTCCTCTACGAGGACGAAGACGCCCTCGGCCTGCGCGGCTGGATCGGCCCCAAGAAGAGGAAAATCAAGCAGCTCACCGGCATATTCGTTGACCAGTCGCGGTTCCGCTGCGTCGGCGAATGGCGCGACAAAGCAGTATGGAACCAACCGCCCACCACTCTCTCGCTGAAAATCGACGACTGCGCGGTGCCGTTCATCGCCTCCTCCGTACACGCCAGCTACAGCTCCCCGGCCAGGCGCCGGCTGGAAGCGGAGCGGTGGACCACGCTCAACGACAAAGCGGCCACAGTCCCGGGCGCCTCACGCGCCTACGATCGCGACCGCCGGAAGACACCGGTGTACATGATCGGCGGCGGAGACTGGAACTCCTATCCCGAACCAGGTCTGGATCACGTCCAGCTGCCGGACTGGAACGAGATCGATGACGAGCAGCACATAGCCCACCGCAGCGTGCTGGACGCCCACGGACGCCGTATCGCGGACAGTTATCCCGATCGGATCCTGCGGACCGCGGGCCTGGAAGACGTCGCCCGGCATGCCGTTCGCACCAACGGCGCCGCCCGGCACCAGGCCCTGGCCCCACCTGCGGCGTGGACTGGCAGGGAGGCCGACAGCGCGTCGACCGCATCTACGCCAGCAAGCCCCTCCTCCCAGCGATCACAGACGTCAAGGTCATCGACGTGGACTGGTCCGACCACGACGTCCTGGTGGCGACGGTGAAGACCGAGGAGTTCATCCAGATCCTCAATCGCACCTGGCAGCTGGCACTCGCGGCCTGACCGGCCCTCTCAAGCACCCACACCTCCGGGGGTTTGCCACGCCCCATCTCAGCGCGGGTCCCTCGGCACGCGAGCCCCCGCTCCACACATCTCTGTATCCCGCCATCACCATCAGACAGGAAACACCTTGGCTCACGCGAGCTTGTGCACAGACCACCCTGGCTGGACCGACACCGAGTCCCGCTGCTACCGGCTGCTGTCCAACGAACAGGGCGGCACCTGGCTAGCCTCCTGGGACGGGCAAGCCCTTGACTTCATGCCCATGGCCGGCGACGGAAGCCTCCCCGACCTCACGTACACCCATCACAACCAGCTTCCCCCGGCCGTGCCACACCAGCTCGCCGATGCGCTGGCCCCCTTAGGAACAATCGTGCGCATCTCGAACCCCTCGCTATGGGACGCCCTGTGCGTCGCGATACTGCGACAGCGACAGCTCCCTCCCGGCGCCAGTCGCAGGCTCTACCACCGTTGGTGCACCCTCTACGGGCCTGTCTTCGAGAGCCCATACGGAGCCCTCCACCTCGCCCCTACCCCGAAGAGGATGCTCGGCCTGCCCGACCACGCCTTCCACAGGGCCAAAATCGCCACCCTCCAGGCAAGCCTACGATCGGCCGCCCATGCCTACCTGCTCCATGTCACCGCTTGGAGACAACTCCGGGGCCACGCTCTGGTCACCGCACTGAGCGGCATTCACAAAGTCGACAGTTGGACCGCCGCCGTAGCAGCAGCCGACTACCTGGGCGATTTCGCTCTCTATCCCCGCCACGACCTCACCTTGCGCACACTCGCCCACCGCGCGGCCCCGGACGCCAGTCTTCCCGTCGCGGAAGAACCCTTCGCGCACCAGTGGACAGCCTGGACCGCCACCTCCAGCCAATTGCGCACCTTGACGCTGGCCACCCTCGCCTTCGGCAGCCACGCCTCCACCGTCCCCACCCCAGCGCAATGAAGTACCCCCCGCCTCAGCCAGCGACGAAGCTACTATGGCGTGCGGTGACCATCACGGCGGCTTTGCCGGACGCGAGGACCACGTGCGCGATACCGCCCGCTGCCAACCAGTCGGTCGAGCGCTACCAATGGCAGACATTGAAGAAGCGGCGAACCCGACGACGACCATACGCGGCACGGGGGTTGGCCACCGCAGGTCTACACTGCCGACCATGACGCGGAGTCCTGTCGATCTAGCGATCTTCGATTGTGATGGCGTACTGGTGGACAGCGAGCGGATATGCGTCAAAGTAGACGCGATGATCACGGCTGACCTGGGGTGCGCGTTCACCGAGGAGGAGATCATCGAGAAGTTCGTCGGCTCCTCCACCGAGGTCTACACGGCTGCCGTGGAGGAACGGCTTGGACGCCGCCTGGAGAAGAACTGGCTGCGGCAATACGAGCATCTCTACCAGGCGGCCCTCGAAGCTGACTTGACCGCTGTCGATGGCATCGCAGAAGCCCTGAACAGCCTTGCGATGCCCGTTTGCGTTGCATCGAACACTGGTCACGCCAGCCTCAGGAGAAACCTGGAGATCGTCGGTCTGAGAGACCACTTCGAGGGGCGCATCTTCAGCGCAGCCGATGTCGCCCGAGGCAAGCCTGCCCCGACCTCTTCCTGCACGCTGCGCGATCCATGGGTGTAGAACCCGGGCGGTGCGTGGTGATCGAGGACAGTGCGTATGGAGTTCAGGCAGCCCGTGCCGCCGGTATGCGGACTTTCGGCTACTGCGGCGGCCTCACGCCGGCCTCGCGGCTGGAAGGACCAGGCACCACGCTGTTCGACGAGATGCGCGACCTGCCCAAGCTGCTGGCCACCACTATCCACTGAACTTCAGCAGCGCCTTGCTCCCATGACTTGGCTCCGTGAGCCGGAGACACTCCCCCGGCTCACGGCTGAACTGCCGTCTCCCGGTCTGCTTCAGGCTCCGGTGACCTCGATGGCCGCCAGATTCTTCTTGCCCCTGCGCAGCACCAGCCAGCGTCCGTGAAGGAGCTCGTCGGCCGCGACCACGGCATCCTCGGCAGTCACCTTGACGTTGTTCACGTAGGCGCCACCCTCCTTCACGGTACGGCGGGCGGCCGACTTACTCGGCGCCAGGCCGACCTCAGCGAACATGTCGGTGACCTGGCCGAGCTCGCTCACCTTGGCGTTCGGGAGCTCGGAGATCGCGGCGGCCAGCGTTGCCTCGTCGAGTTCGGTGAGCTCGCCCTGCCCGAACAGCGCCTTTGACGCAGCAATCACAGCGGCGCACTCGTCGGCACCGTGTACCAACGTGGTCAGCTCCTCGGCAAGGGCACGCTGCGCGGTACGGGCTTGCGGCCGCTCCTCAGTCACCTTCTCCAGCTCCTCCAGCTCCTCGCGGGACTTGAAGGAGAGGATGCGCATGTAGCGCGAGATATCCCGGTCGTCCGTGTTCAGCCAGAACTGGTAGAACGCGTACGGCGTGGTCATCTCCGGGTCGAGCCAAAGCGTGCCCGTCTCGGTCTTGCCGAACTTGGTGCCGTCCGCCTTCGTCATCAGTGGCGTGGCCAGCGCGTGCACCTCGGCGTGCGGCTCCAGGCGGTGAATCAGGTCCAGACCGGCTGTGAGGTTGCCCCACTGGTCGCTTCCCCCCGTCTGGAGGGTGCAGCCATACCGCCGGTACAGCTCTAGGAAGTCCATCCCCTGAAGCAACTGGTAACTGAACTCCGTAAAGCTGATGCCCTGGTCGGAGGCCAGGCGCTGGGCGACCGAGTCCTTGGTGAGCATCTTGTTCACCCGGAAGTGCTTGCCGATATCCCGCAGGAACTCGATCACGGTCATGCCCCGGTCCAGTCCAGGTTGTTGACCATGGTCGCCGCGTTGTCGCCCTCGAAGGAGAGGTACGGCTCGATCTGCGCCCGCAGCCGGGTCACCCACTCGGCGATCGTCTCCGGGTCGTTCAGGGTGCGCTCGGCAGTCGGCCGAGGATCGCCGATGTGGCCGGTCGCGCCGCCCACGAGCGCCAGCGGTCGGTGCCCGGCCTGCTGGAGTCGGCGGAGGGTGAGCACCTGCACCAGGTGGCCGACGTGCAGGCTGGCCGCGGTCGGGTCGAAGCCGCAATAGAACGTGACAGGGCCGTCCGCGAGAGCCTTGCGCAATGCGTCCTCGTCAGTGGCATGGGCGATCAGCCCGCGCCACGTGAGCTCGTCGACGATGGCCGTCACGGTCCCGTGTCTCCTTGAGTCGCGCGTACAGTGCGGCGGCCAGTCTAGTCGTCCAGCCGGAGCTTCCGCGTTTGTGCTGGTCAGCGGCATCGCGTACGGCGGAAAAGCCAAGATCACCCCACATCTGAGTGTCCTGAGTCACACAGTCCCGAACCATGCGTCGAGCAGCCGGCCGGAAACAGCCTCGCTGTGATCACGGTAGTCACGCACGAGTGCTCTGCCGTTGGTCACGAATCGGGCCCGGAGTGCCGGATCATGATCAAGAGCGTCGATCGCCTGCCCGAGATCTTGCGCGGCCCGCTCGACGTCATTCTGGGAAACCATGGGGTACAGCACATTGCCATCGAGCTCGTAGCCGGCGATCGGTGGCGGGGCGATAAACATCGCGGCGTTCCCGAGTTCGGGCAGGCTGCCTATCCGGTGAGCTATGACAGGCACTCCTGACTCCATTGCTTCAAGCGTGACTCGTGCGAGACCTTCCGGGCCCAGCGACGGCACCAGCAGAATCCTGGTGCGGTTGTAGATCGTGGTGGGATCCGGGGTGAATGCGGCCACTTCGACCCTCGGTGAGGGCGGCACATACGCCGGGACATCGGGCCAGGTTTCCACAGCCAGGTAGGCATCGCTGGGGCGCTGCCGAATGAGCGCGTCCCAGACACGTCGACCCTTGATCGGGTGGTGATTGATCAATGTCAGGGATCGACTCTCTGCCCCCGAAGATGCCGGGACGACTCGTCGCTCGGGTAGGAGATTAGGGAGAACCTGCGCTGGCACACCGGTTTCGCCATGGAAGGCGTCGGCGATGGTCTCGCTGACCGCGTGCACGCTGGTCTGCCGCATCAGGCTGTAGTAGCTCCGCACCTCATCTTCAGGGTGGTCACTGCTTGTGGGGTAGAGCTGGTCAGTCACGAGCACGGCTACCTGCCGACCGCTCGCAAGGCTCTCGTCCAGCACCGCGTGATGCGCTTCATTGAGCCGAACCGCACACGAGTTGAGCAGGATCACGTCGGGGTCCAGGTCGTTCAAAATATCTTGAAGAGCCCGCCGGTACACACTGGCTACCCCCGAAGCACCGATGAAGGTTTCGTGGACAGTGCAACCCTGGATGGTTCGAGTTCTGCGTCCGACTCCGGGGTTCCTGCTCTGCGCGATACAGGCGAGGCTGGCCGGGTGCCCTCGGGTTATGACGCGCTTTAGTAGTTCGCGCACCTGCAAGAACAGACCATTGGTAAAGCCCTCGCGGGTGAAGTCGTCGATACTCACAAAGACGATACCGGCCATGACGTTACTCCTTGTGGGCCGCGGCACCGGCAAAGGCATCGAGCAAGCTCCGAAGCCGGACGGCGATCTGGCTGCCAGCAGAGGGCGGGCCAGCGACGCTGAGGGGACTGGGGGCGAGCATTTTGAGGCATGCGACCGCTGAGTACAGGTCGAATACACGACGCCGATTCGGACCGACGCACAGCGGCACTGCAACCTGCTCAATACAGTCGGCCTCCGGTCCACGAGCCAGAAGTCCAGCACGAGCGACACCGAGCGGGTACAGAGAGTCACCGAAGCCGACCTCGTCCAGGTCGACGATCGCCGTGACTCTCCCGTCTTCCACCAACACGTTCTGGTGGGTGGCGTCGATCAAGTAGGGCAACGGGGCGATGCCATCGAATTCGGGATGTAGCTCGTGGATGGTTCTGCGAATTTGTCCAATGGCCGGGGCCTCCCGCTGCGGGGGCGCAAGCTGATCGACGGCACCGGTGAAGTACTCCCACAGCACGTCCGACCAGCGCGGGTGGCACCGAAGGTCACCGTAACTGGCGATACCGCCGTACCCAGGACCGGGCGGGAGGCCGCGCGTGCGGTGTTGGATATCGAGCAGGTCGTCGGCAATGCTTCGCTTCTCGGCAGCCGTAAGGCCCACGTAGACGTTGCAGAGATCGGTTCCTGGGGCTTGCTCAAGGAACATGATCGGCCAGGGCAGCGCTGTCCCGCTCAGGTCCATGTGCAGCACGCGGGGAACGGGCACTCCCACCCTTGCCAGCTGGCGCCGCCAATACGCGAAGCCGGCGAAGCACTCAGCACGGTCGCGACGCGCGATCCGCGCAATCACGCGCTCACCGGACACCAGCTGCACCGTGAACACGAAGTGACTGCGGCCCATCGGGATTCGGTTCGCGGTCACGGCCTCTTGGTTCAGGCATCGACTGGCCGCCCGCAGGACTGCCTGCTCTGTCGGAGGCTTCATGGCAGAAGCACCTCTGCTGCCGCGAGCGGGATGACATTGAGGCTGGCGTAGCCTCGAAAGAATGACCAAGTCGTCTCGAAGTCGTCGGTACTGACGATCAGACCAGGCACACCAAGGCACCCCGCGAGGTGGCCCAGGCCGCTGTCGCACCCTACGAAGAGACGGCATGACAGCAGACGAGCGACCATTTCGGGAAGGTCGGCCCGGACGTAGATCAGGTCCTCGCCGAGGTAGGTCTGGGTGTCGGGGCCGCCGAGGACCCGCACCTCACCGTGCGCCGAGACCTGGTTCAGGAGCCGCCGAGCTGAGTGTCGCGATGGCGCAGTGCCGGAACGCGCATCGAGCTGGCAATACACCACATTCTCTTCGCCACGAGGCGTCGGTGCCCGGCGGAGAGGCAGCGGCGGCACTCGGTGGCGGGCTCGCCCTCCAAAGGCGTCGGTGACGGCGTGGTTGAACCGGTCAAGCCAGGGGATGCTCCATGACGATCGGGCGAAGATCGCGTCGCCGTTGATCGACTCGCTGGGCGAAGGGGCATAGCTCACCCGCTTACACGCGAACACCTCCACTACCTCGGCAAGGATGGGCGAACCGGATACGGCAACTGATGCCACGGCGTTGTCGCGGCAGTAGTGCTCGAGGCCGGTCACGATGCCCAGTGCGTCGCCGAGGCGGTTATGCCGGGCAAACCGCATCACAGTTCCCCCGGCGAGTGTTGACGGCGGTGTGTCCACCCGCGACGCGATTTTTGCTGCGTCGACGAGCTGGTCGCTCAGGCAGCGCAGCCCTCGTTGGCCGCAGCGCCAAGTCCGGGGGACTGCCGCAATGTCCACCGCGGGCTGCCGGTGGAATTCGACAAATCGCACCTCGCCAAAGCCGAACTCCTCGATGAGCTCACGCATTGCCGGCGGCCCGCTCACCTCGACTCGGGCTAGTCCATGTGTCCGGGCATAGGAGGCCAGGCCGGCGGCCAACTCGACACAGTCACGGACAGGAAGGTCGGCGGCTGCGAAGCGCGTCGGTAGCTCTTCTCGGCCACACAGCGGCGGTCGCTTCATTGAGCCTCCTCGCACGCATCTGCATGCATGTACGTAGCATCGAACTGTTGCTTGCCCCTCAGCAGGCGTATGACCAGCTCTCTGGCGTGAGCATCGGAGAAGTACGGGTTGAGGGAGTACACCCGGAGAGCGACGACCGGCTCGCCAGCCGGTGTATAGAAGGCCGCGGAGGACTTGCTCACTGCGATTTGTTCAGCGTCCGGCACCCGTTGAGTCGATAGCCACGCGAATAGGTCAGAGATATATTGGTTTATTCGGCGGACGGAGCTGGTGTCGTCGAAGTCCTCCTCGGTAGCGGCGGGGTCGTCCGGCGGGTAACAGCGCACGAACACGTCCGGGCCGTACGAATGTCTGTTGATAGCTGTCGCGTCGCGACCTGCCAAGGCATTGATGTGGCGCCGGAGCGCTTCTGCCGTTTCAAGCGCGTGGCCGAGCAGTTGCCGCATCCCCTGCTTGCCGAGAGTCTGCAAGCCAACCCAGGTCGCCACCATGTTCGCTGCCGACCTGGACGTCTCCAACGTGAAGGTCCCGGGGTTGTAGGCATCCTTGTCATGGAACAACGGGGTCATGGCTCCGCCGTCGCGGCGCAGCCGCGAGAAGTCCCGACCCTCTCGCATGACGATCATGCTCGAGGTGTAGGGCGCGAAACCGGTCTTGTGGAAGTCCGTTCCGAACGAGTCGGCGTGCTGCACCGTTTTCAAACGCTCCACAAGACGTGACAGCTTGGCCACCACCAGGGGGCTGAAGCCGAGGGGATTCTTATGCAAGTCATAATCGATGAAGCAGAGGTATGCCCACCCGATGACTGTGTCTGCATGCACATGGGGCATGTAATCCAACCCATATTCGACGGCCAGACGATCCCGCATCGCAGCAATCTCGCCGAAGTCGTCGACAGCCATGTTGGAAGTCGTCCCGCCCGCACCGATGATGCATGCAAGCCGGTGGCCGCGTGCCAGTACGTCGCGGCAGGCCGCTTCCATCGACTCCAGGTCCGTGGTCTGGTCGGGTAGCGACGCAGCGGATATGTAGTTTCGAGTGCCGATCCCCAGCCACGCGCACGCGGATTTCTGCGAGTAGTGCGCTGGCCAGGACCCGACGACGGCCATCCCAGGCTCGATCCCACGCTCGGCGTGGTCGGGCTGTGCCTTGGAAATGCCGACGTTGATGGCATACAGGTTGGTCGCAGTGCCGCCGAACGTGAACAGGCCGCCTGCCCGCTCCGGCTCGTACCCCGCCAACCGTGCCAACGCCTGGGCGGAGGACAACTCAGCGGAAAGGGTCTCCGCGGCGTCCTCCCCAGTGACGCCGTTAGGCATGAACAACGACACCGCGCACAACGCTGCGAGGTTGACGAACGACGGTGGCGGAACGATGTTCTTGGCGAACATCTGGTGATGAACTTTGACCGACCCAGCGAGCCACCAGCGCAATTGGCTGAGCGCCGTCTCCGCCGTGACAGGGTTTTCCGGCAGCCATCCGTCACCCACTGGGGAACGCCCACCCTCCTGACCGGTGCGCGGATACACGGGCCCCTCGCCCTGATGGCTCAGCGTCTCATCGAGGGCGCGGCGGAGGAGCCCGACAAGCGCATCGGCATTGGTCCCGTCGGGACGTAGGAACAGGCCGCTGCGCCAGCGCTCAAACTCATCTCCGTCTCCGAAGGAGTCAACCGTCATCGCAGATCGAACCTGGCGCTTCGGAGGAGCAACGTGACCGCGCTCATCGTGCGGACTTCCCGTAGAGCTTCATGCGCTCAGGCCGGGGCGTGCGTCGACGGCCGGACAGAAGATCCTCGCAAGCGACCGCGATAGACCACACTAGATCGTCGTACTGGTGACGCAGAATCGCCACTCGCTCTGCCGTACCAGCATCCCGCCCGACGAGTCGCTCGATGTGCCTGATCCGAAGCGTCTGCACCGAGAGTCGGTCAAGCGCCGAGCCGATCGACTCCGTGAGGGGAGGCACGCCCTCATTCGCGCTCCACGCCGCATCCAAGATTCGATCGACCTGCTCGATGAGTGCATGGCGATTGCCGTTGAGAGCGTCGATCTCCCGCTTGATGGCCGGAATCTCCCTGTCGCCAGCTTGTCGCACCCGATCCTCGGCGTCCCACTGCCGACTGTTGACTGCGTGCAGCCGGTCCAAAGCCGGCGACAACTCCGGCGAGTCAGGAAGCGGAATCCCAGCGAGAGCGTCCTGGCACCAGCCACCTTGCCCGCCTGCCACGTCGAGGCAAGATGCAACCGCCGTCATCGGAGTGCGCGGGTCGCCCTCCAACTCATCCGTGTCCTTACCCAGTCCTGCACGTGTCTCAGTCATCAATGGTGATCCCCCTTCGGTATCTCGGGAGGCTGCCTCTGTCGACCGTCATCGAAGACAGCCTTGAGCACGGCCGGAGGGTGTCCGAGAGGGGCGCGTTACTCCACGATCGCTAGGCCATGATGCCCCTGACTCAACGGCCAAAGTGGCCGCTTGACATCCGTCCAGGTCCGCCCCTGCCCCTAAGTTGATCTCGTGGCACGCTAACAGTTCAGGGAGAGCCGGTGATCACGGGCCATCTTGCACCAGCGTCTGATGCCATCTGTCGCATCAGCGACCTGGCTCCGAGCCAGTGTGCGTCGACACAGTCGCATAACGTTGATCACCGCAAGCAGAACTGCGACGTTGATAGCCAAAATCATCCGGCCAGTCCTCCCCTCAGCAGCCGGCATCCCGCCCCTCTGCATAGCCCGAATCGGGTACTTCGACGGCCCCATCCGCAGTGTTTGGCGACAGGGCACTTGTCCAGTGGCTGGTTTCATAGCGCTCCCGCAGCGTTACGCTGGCCAACAGATTCTCCTCGCACCCACTGCCCCACTCGACTGTTCGGGACAGAGCGGTTGGGCGACCGGGACCATCCCCGCGGGCGCGGGGAGCAGGTGTTCGCGTTCGTCCCTGTCGCCGCCGCTCTGGGACCATCCCGCGGGTGCGGGGAGCAGCACAGGACACCCCGGAAATTGCGCCTGTGACCGGGACCATCCCCGCGGGTGCGGGGAGCAGGGCGGCATCATCGTCGCTCCCCTGGTCCGGGAGGGACCATCCCCGCGGGTGCGGGGAGCAGGATCTGCTGCGCCACCGCTTCGATCCTGTCGCGGGACCATCCCCGCGGGTGCGGGGAGCGGCCCCTCCCCCACGCGCAGCGTTGTCGCCACCGGGGGACCATCCCGCGGGTGCGGGGAGCGGACTGCGTGACCTGCGGGTTCAGCGTGGGCAGAGGCCCGTTTCCCACACTTTCACCGATTCCGGCAATTCGGTGATTTGGCTCATTATCGGGCCTGCCTACCGAAGCGGCGGCGCTTGGATGCCTTGCTCCAGCCTGGCTTCGGCACGCCGGTGGTCTGCTGTGCTTTGGAGTGGGGGCGTCGGATAAGCGTCAGTCCCTCATGATCGATGGGGTGCCAAGCGTGGTCATGGGTGCGGAAGGTGAAACCCTGCTCGTTGTTCGTGGTGTGGGCGAGCAAGGATCGGCCTTGACCCGCGTATTGGCGGACCTCATCCCACAGGGCGTCGCGGACGCGGGCCGAGGGGTTGCCGATGAAGACCCCGGCCGAGATTTCCAGGAGCCAGCGGGTGAGGAAGCCGCGAAGGCCGGGCGGGCAGTTGGTCACGACGATGACGGTCACCAGAACACCTCGTCGCTGTTCGGGCCGTCGCTTTCGGCGTGGTTGCAGCCCGCGTGCACCTGGCGTCCGCCGTCGCTGTGGAGGACGACGCGGTCCGTGTCGGGATCGACGGCCGTACTCCCTGCCGTGGCATTCGGCAGAAGCAGGGCTTTGATGTCGTCGACGCAGCGGTCCAGCAGGGATGTCTGGTTGATCCGGTCCCGTAAGGCGCGGCGCGTGCGGGCGCCGACGTCCTGGTCGTCTTCTGCGGCGACGTCGAAGGCGACGGGGATGCCGATCTCGGTCTTGTACAGGTCGGCGATGTCGAGGACGAAGGACAGTTCGTGTCCGGAGTGGACGAAGCCCAGCGCCGGGATGCAGGCGAGGGAGGCCACGACGGCGTGGGCGATGCCGTACATGCACTGTGCGGCTGCCGTGACGGACTGGTTGACGGCATCACCGCTGGTGAAGTCGCCCGGGGTGTATCGGCGTCCACGCCAGGGGACACCGGTGCGGGCGGCGTGCTCGCGGTAGCAGTCCTTGACCCGGCGTCCCTCGCGGCCGAGGAGTTCCTGCCGGGTGAGACCAGCGGGGTCCTCGTCGGGGAAGCGCAGCCGGTACATGGCGCGTGCGACAGCGAGTCGGGTGCGTGGGTTGGCCCACTTGGCGGCCTGGGCTTCGGCGAGGGCGGCGGAGCGGGTCAGGGCGCGGCCGCCGGCGTAGTAGCGCACACCGTGCTCGCCGACCCAGGCGACGGCTGCTCCGGTCTCGCCGAGGACGCTCATCGCCTGGTGGGTGATGCGGGTGCCGGGGCCGAGGAGGAGGGTGCCGATGGTGGCGGAGGGGATGTGGGTCGTGCCGTCCGCGTCTTCGGCGGTGATGGCGTTGGCGTCGCGGTGGACGAGGCACCGTTCCAGGTAGACGAAGGAGAGGCGTTCGCCGGTGCGGGTCAGGTGCCTGGGGGTGAGCGCGGGGCGTCGGCCGACGGTGGTCACCGGCTCACCTTGCCGTCGTGGGGAGGGGTACGAGGGTCATCAGGCCGCAGCCGTATGCCTTGGCTTTGCCGAGGCCCTGGGTGAGGGTGGCGCGGAGCCGGTCGGGGTCGGTGACGGTGAGTCGGCCGTCGTAGGTGACGGTGACCAGGGTGACCTGGTGTCGTTTTGAGGGGTTGTCCGGTCCCTGTTTCGGGAAGGACAGGTTGCGCTGGTCGCGGACCATCAGCTCGTACCTGTCGCCGTGGTGCGGCCTGTTGTGGTGGGTGGTGCCACTGGGCAGGAGGCGTTTGTCCGCAGGTTTCTCGCAGATGAGGAATCCGCCACGCTCCTGGCGTTGCTGGTTCAGCAGCCAGTCCATCTGGTGGATGGGGGTCAGGTGCGCGGTCCGCTTGGTCGGCTCGCCTTCCTTCCTGCGGATCTGGTGGACGGGGTTGGCCGTGAGGCGGAACGCCCACACGCTTTCCTTCGTCAACCGGTCGAGGAACGGGGTGTAGGGGCGGCTCTGCCAGCCGGGTGCCTCCGTAGTGGCCGCTGCTGGCCAGCCGGCCTGTTCCACGAGGTGGGTCATGTCGGGCCGGTCGGGGCTGACGACGTACAGCAGGACCTCGGCGATCGCGTTGCGGTCCTGCCTCCACAGCACGCGCGACCCGTCGGCTGCGCCGCTACCGCTGCCGGTGGGCAGCAGGTGGGGGAAGGACGACATCACGGCCGCGTGCAGCGATTGCGGGGAGGAGAGTAGACGCCGGGCCCCTGGGCGCGCGGTGTTGAACCGGAAGCGGGACAGGTACATCAGTTGCTCTCCTCCAGGGCGGCGAGAGGGTCGTGCTCGGGCACGCGCATCGTGGTCATCGCGGCGGCCTGGACGTCGGGGTGGGGTACTTCCACGGTCTCGGTGACCACGGGGCGCAGGGCATGGCGGCGGTGCTCGGCCGCGTAGCTGAGGGGCTGGTCACGCAGGAAATCCGCGCCGTTCTCGCCGGGGCGGGCCTCACGCAGCACAGTGAGTGGGACAGTGGGCTGTCGGTCGTGTTTTTTGCGGTACCAGGGTGCTGCCTGCCACGGCTCGTCCCGCAAAGCCTGGGGGAGGTCCGTCTTGTGGTGCACGCCGAGCCGCACGGGGCGTGCCGGCGGGCAGGAGCGCCGTCCGAGGAAGGGAGCGTGGATGGGGGCGCGCAGTGCGGCGTCGAGGAGGTCGACGAGTTCGTCCTCGCCTTCGACTGCTGCGACGAACACGGCGTCGGCCAGGTAGTAGCGTTCCGAGACGGGCATGGAGACCTTTGTGATCTGGTGCCGCGCGGTCTGGTAATCGCGCACTCGGGCGCCGGGCTGGTCGATGCGGACGGCGAAGCGGAGTGCGGCCAGGCGGGCCAGTTCGGTGTCGTCGCCGCGGTCCATGCCGCGGGCGGCGGCGAGCATGCCGATGATGCCGCTCTTGGTGGGGGCAGACTCGGTGGTACGCCGGGCGAACCGGGCCGAGACGCCCCATGCCTGCAAGGGGCCGTCGAGCCGGAGGGTGAGCACGCTCATGCGGGCTTCTCCATGCGCTCGGCGACGGCGGTGCCGACGGCCTCGACGAGCGCGGACCTAGTGGATACCTTCTCGCCGACTTCGGCGAGCTTGTCGGTGGCGGAGCCGACGCGCAGGACCCAGGTACGGGTGGACTCCTCGTCGCCGTAGGCCCGTTCGATCTCGGGGATGTACGCGGCGAGTCGGGCAGAGGCCTCACGCAGGTGCCCGCTGCCAGCCTCAGCGATGACGGGCTCCTCGAAAGCGGCCACGAAGCTGATCGGTCGGGTGGTACGCAGCGTGACAACAACGGCGTCGGGCAGCGTGTGATTTCCGAAGGTGTTGATCTTCCCCTGGGGCAGTGAGGCGATGAAAGCGTGCACAAACGCCTCCACGGCGCGCCGCACGGGGGTGGTGACCGGCTCGTCCTCGCGCAGTCCTTCGCCGAGGTTGGCAGCGAGTTGGTGGATGCTGACCGAGGCGTAGCGGTAGAGGGTGGCGGAGTTGAAGTCGACGGTGCCGATCATGCCGGCGCCGCTCTCAGCCTCGGTGTTCTCATCGTCCACGGCGGTGAAGTAGTCGGTCTCGTTTTCCACCCGGTGCACGCTGATGGCGTGGGCGACCTGGCACGCGGCGTCGACGTTGAAGTCGGTGGAGTCGGCGACCATACGGCCGAACAGAGCAATGTCGACAGAGTGCCCGGTGTCGGCGATCTGCTTGGCGCGCGCTTTGTGGTCCTTGTCCTTCAGGTACGCGGTGATGTCGGCGGCGCCGTCGATGGCCAGGGCGGCCAGGCCGTTGAGCTGCCGGGCGCTGAGGAACATCAGGTACTTCGACCGGGGGTCTCGTCGGCCGGTTCCTCGCCCGCCGCAGCCTTCGCCTTCGCGCCGCGTGTCTTGCGCTCGGGGCCGCCAGCTTCATTCCGGTGGCCGTCTCGATGACGGCGGCGGCCAGGGGCAGGGCGTCGGCCTCGCCGATCGAGGCGTCGAGCTCGATGATGCGGGTGGCGAGGAGTTCGGCGACCTTCTTCGTCCGCACGCCCAGCTCCGCCGGGTCCAGCAGCTGTGCGTCCTTGAAGTAGCCGCGAGTGGCGCGCTTCCACGCCTGGCTGGAGACCCGCGCCCGCGGAACCCCGCCGTACACCGCGGATTTCGGCGCGCCAGTGTCGTCCCGGTTGAGGTTGCTGGGCGGCACGGTCTGTAGGGCATGTACGTCGAGGAAGATGCGGTTCACGAGTCGTCCTTGGATGTCGTGTCGGAGTCGGACGGGGCGTCGGTGCCGGGCGCACCGGTACCTGTGGAGCGATCGCCCTTGGGAGCGCGGTAGGCGTGGAAGGAGCGGCCCCAGGCCCGGCGGACCGTCTCGGGGCCCTGTGGCCACTGCCACTGGTAGAGCTGCCGGGCCAGGAGCGCATAGTCGAGCGGTATGTCCTCCTCGCGCAGCAGAACGACGATTTCCCGCAGACGCTGGGCAAGGACCGGAAGATCCGGTGCGGTGCCGATGCGGACGAACCGCTTCAGGACGGCATCGCCCGCGTCTCTTTCGATCATCAGTCGGCGTACGGCGGCCCCCAGCCCGCCCGGTGCGTCCGTACGGTGGCACCGGTGCATCCCGGTGCTACGGGACTGCTGGTGCACTGCCCACAGGGTCATCGCGACGTGCACGGCATCCTCGGCGCAGGTCAGAGACCCCTCCCCCGGCAGCCGCCCATCCGCAGTTGTGTCGTGCAGCGGTTCGGTATCGATCAGCCCGAGCAGGTCGGGAACCTGGTGCGGCTGCTTGCCCGCTCCTCGGCGGAGTCTGGCAAGCGTCGCCACGGCCTTGGGGCCGTCACGCAGAAGCTCGTGCTGCAACGGACCGATCGTGTCGGCGACGAGATCCCTGACGCGGTCCGCCATGGGCTTCGCATGGGTGGCGGTGGTCATGCTGTGACCCTTTCTGCTTCTGCTGCGGGGGTTTCAGGACCCAGGCCCGCAGGACCATCGCCCGGGGATTCCGGCGCGGCGGTGTCGGCCTTGAGGCCTTCTGGATCGCCGAGAACCCTGGCAAGCCGATATCGGAACGACCGTTCGGCGTAGGCGGAGTTGAGCCACAACTCGCCCTTGCCAGTGGTGATGGTGCGGCCCTGCCACGCGGCGTCTCCCGCGCCCGCGATCAGTTGCTCGCCGATGCGGCGGATGATGCGGTGGGTCTCGGTCCGCCACCGCGTGCGGTGTTCCTCGGGGTCGGCAGCACCACCCAGGTTCTGGAGCCAGGACCGGTACGGGGCGTCCAGCGCGTCGTACCCCTGCTCGCGGGCCCGGCTACGGGGCCCCTCGGTGGCCGCGCCACTGGCGCGAGCGAGATCGACGGCCAAGTCACCGAGGATGGCCACTGCCTCGTCGGCGTCGGCCACCGCGCTGACCGCCTGCTGCGCATACCTGCGGTCCTGACGGTTCAACAGAATCACGGCCATGGACAGCCGGTCGTCGACGATCTCGTCGATCACAGACTGCTGAGTGCCATAGACCGCACCCACGATCCGGGCCCGGAAACGGGTCCCGCGCGGCAGATACCCCTCCGCTGTCGCGAGCTGGGCGATCCACTCCAGGACTCCGGCGCCGAGCTCAGGGGCGGCCTCGGTGGTCTGCGACGCCGTCGGACGCTCGGCGAGCAGCGAGGACAGACCGCGCCACACCACACGCTCGGGATTGTGCCCCTTGGGCATGTAGACCTGTGGCTCGCCAAGCTTCTTCTCCTGGGTCACACTGCGCCGCCATACGGTCATCGGCTCACGCTCGTGCAGATTGTGCAGGGGCAACGGATCACCGTAGGAGAGCACCACTCCATAGACGCCGTCGCTGTCGAAGTGCAGCCGCAGCCTTCGCCCCTGCCAGGTGTACAGGTCCCGCACCCCCGTCGGCCGCCGCCCAGGGCAGCGCCTGGGCCACAGGGTTCGCGCCGCCAGGCCGGCCGGTCATCCGGGTCGGAACGGTGCCTGTTGGTGTGGTGGGCGACCATATTCAGCAGCAGTGTCTCGCGCAGCGTGTCCCCCTCGGCGAACACCCCGCCCAGATTGCCCGCCCAGCCCACACCCAGCGGGTACACCTTGCCGTTCTTGGCCCGGCTGTCGCCCACCACGCCGGTCTTGATACCGGAGGTGTCGTAGGCGTGAGCATGCACCACCCAGCGTGCGGCCTCGGCGAAACCGAGCCGCTCCACCGACGGCATGCGAGCGGTGAAGAACGGCTCTCCGTTGGGGACATCGGCAACGATCCGGTTCAACGAGAACACCTCGTCGCGGGAGGTGCGCAGACCGGCCACCTGGAAAAACGGCGCGACCGGGTGGAGCAGATCGAACCGCTCCCGGTGAGTGTCCAGGTAGGAGGGCACCGAGAAGAAGCAATCCTCGTCCTCCCACCAGTCGGCCCATTGATCGGCGTCCTGCGGCCCGTCGAGGGCGTCGTGCGCGACCGCCAGCAGCAGGCGCAGCAACGCGAACTCCTGCGTGGGAACATCCCCCACGATCCGCGCCAGGTCCGAGGCCTGAGCGAAGACTTCACGCAGAGACAGCTCGTCCTGCCGACCATCCCGGTACAGCACCGGGATCCACGGCTGGGAGGTCAGGTCGAACGACGGCGGGCCACCGCCGGTGCTTGCTAAGTCAGTCACGCGTCACCTCAAGTCCGTCCACGTCGCTGTAGCGGAGTTGGAACCCTGCCAGAGGGGTCTGACAATCGGCGTCGAGGACGAGAATCAGCTCGCCCGCCAGCCAGTGGCTTTCCTTGCTCTGCCAGGCTTGCGGGCAGAACTGCTCCAGCTCCGCGATGGCCCGGTCCAGCACTTCGGGGAAGGAGAACTGGTATGGCAGGCGCAGCCCGCAGGCCGCCGCGGCCTTCGCCGCCCGCGCATCGGGCGCCCGATCCTCGGGCAGCTCCAGTCCGGCCTTGCCGGGCTCGATCCAGCCGACAGTCGCCAGCGCGCCGTCGGCACGCCGCTGCACCACGATGACCTCCAGACTTTCCCGGCCGTCGCGGACCTGGGCGCGCCCGGCACGGGTGTCATCAGCGTCGCCCACCCCCGAACTGACCCAGCCGACCAGCGACCGACCGGGCCGTCCCACCGGATCCAGCCGGAAAACCGCCGCCCGCTCGGCCTGATCCCCGCGGAAGTCCTCGTACCGCTGCCGTGCCCGAGCCATGGCCTCCGCCCAACCCGCTGGCACGGCAGAATCACGCGCATACGCGCCCTGGACGAGCAGACTGATGTCCTGCGGCAGCCGCACCGGCGGCGCATCGCCCTCCAGGTGGTCCAGCAGGACGGCGGCCGAACGCAACAGTGGGTACTCCCCATAGACGGCGACCGAGCCACGCACCGGAACCGGAACCTCTCCTGCCCAGTCCACCCCGGTGAGCAGGCAACGCGCCGTGCGCAGCCGCGAGGGGCGCTCCGCCTGGCCATCGCCGCGCTGGTGCCGGTGCAGCCGTCCCATCCGCTGCAACAGCAAATCCACGGGGCACAGATCGCTGACCAGCAAGTCGAAATCGACGTCCAGGGACTGCTCGGCGACCTGGCTGGCCACCACAATGTGCCGTTGCGTCGGCCGATCCTTCGCCTTGCCCGGCGGACCGAACCGTGACAGCAACGCCGCATCCTTGGCAGCCCGGTCCACGTCGATAAAGCACGAGTGGGCTACCGTGACCGCGCCCTCACCGAACCGATCGCGCAGCACGCGAGCCGTCTCCAGCACCCGCTGGACGGTGTTGCGCACCACCAGCGCGCATCCGCCGTCCACCAGCTCGGCCTCCAGCCGGTCCGCGAGCACGCCCAGGTCGTCCTCCAGGCGTTCGAGATGGACGCCGCTACTGCGACCGGACGCAGGAGGCGCTTCCAACATGGGCGCCGACCCCGGAGCCACGGCGGTCAGCAGCGGATACGCCTCCGCCGCCTCCACCGCGGCGAACCCCTCGGCGCAGCCATCCGCGCTCTCACCCGCATACGCCTCGGCCAGCTGCCGCCGCCGCGACGCGGGCAGCGTCGCCGACAGCACCACCACCGGCACCCCATAGGCACCCAGCCACGACAGCACCCGGTCCAGATACGTACTCATATACGTGTCGTAGGCGTGCGCCTCATCGATGATCACAACCTTGCCAGCGACCGCCAGATGCCGCAGCGCCAAGTGCCGACTCTTCAGGCCCGCGAACAGCAGCTGATCCACTGTGCCCGCGACGAACGACGAAAGCATCGCCTTCTTCCGGCCACGCAGCCAGGAGTGCGCCACCAGCTCCGCCGACGCCACGCTCCCCTCACCACCCGGCCGCACCGGCCGGTCCTCCTCATCGAGCCCCACGGCCGCGATCTGCTGCGTACCCGCACGCAGCAGATCCGCGAAGTCCTCGTTCAACGCGGCCTTGGAGTGCGCCAGGAGCACCGACAACCGCGCACCGTCCTCGGTCGGCAACCGCTCCAGCCAGTCCAGCAGCCGCGGAAACATCGCGTTGCCGGTGGCCATCGTCGGCAGAGCGAAGAAGACGCCGCCCGCCCCCGAACGGGCTGCCAAAATCTCCGCTGCGGCCAGCGCCGCTTCCGTCTTGCCCTCGCCCATCGGCGCCTCGATCACCAGCAGCCCCGGCTCCGGCATCGTGCGCGCCAGCCCCACCGCCGCCTCCTGCACCGGCCGCACCTCGGCACCGGAAGGCAAGTCGAACCGCGACGCGAACAACTCCGGTATGCCCTCGACCGGCTCCGCGGCCCGCCAACGCGGCGGCAGTTGAAGACCCCGCCAGGCGGCCGCCACCCGCTCCTCGCCCCTCTGGTGCGCCGCCTGCGGAAAGTACGGGAACAGGTCAGGGTTACTGGCGATCCAGTCGGCGACGATCACCAGCGCCGACAACAGCACCTGCACCGGCTGCGGCAGCTTCACCGACCGCCAGTCACCCAACCGCCCAGCGACCCCGAACTCCTCGGCACACGCCCCAGCAACTCCTGTTGCACCCGCAGCCACTGTGCCCGGCTCGCCCCGGCGTACGCAGGAGATCCTCACGGTCGTCGAGCCCCTTGATCTGCCCGTGCTCCGGCGGCACCCCGTGGTGCCCGCCCACCACGACCGTGAACTGCCCCGACTGCCGCACCGTGAACCCGTGCCGCTCCTCCAGCCACTCGGCCAGCAGTAACTGTCCGGCCAGCCCGTGCGGAGCCATCCGACGGTCGGTTCCCCACTGCCGCAGAGTCTTCATCTCCAGGCCCTGATCGTGCATCGCATACGCGAGCTGTTCGACCTGGCAAGCAAACGCGGGCGTCGCTTTTCCGATGTCGTGTACCCCCGCCAGCCACACCGCCAGACGGCGCCCATCGTCCAGCCCACCCGGCAGCGCCCTCGAAATCAGGGCCCGTACGTTGTCCGGCAGCCACTCATCCCACAACCGCCCTGCCACCGCGGCGCTGTCCTCCATATGCCGCCACAGGGGGAGCCAGCCGTGACCGTCCCGGTCATGCTTGGCCCACACCGTCCGTGCTGGCCCACTGAGCCGATCGTTCAATCCCGGACTCAACTCGCCCCCAAATGCCATGTCTGATAAGTACAGGAAGGGTTCCGACGAAGCATTCACTTTCGGACAGAAACCGCACTATCGACCGGCGGTGCACACCAGAGGGCACCACCACACTGCCCCTTGAAAGCCCCTACCTCCTGCGAGCCCCACTGCGGTCAAGTTCAGCTTGCACTCGAGCCATGATTCACCCCTCCATCACGTGCGCTCGCCCCGGAGATCAGCGCAGCTTGCGGAATACATGGGGAACTACAAGATGCCGTATACCTGCCCAAACAAGGCAAGGCCCCGCGGGTGCGGGGAGCAGAGGCTCACCACGGCGTGCCCTATCTGCACCTCGGGACCATCCCTGCGGGTGCGGGGAGCCGCGTGCGCGCGTGGCGAGCTCGGCGGCGTCCTTGGGACCCTCCCCCCCGCGGGTGCGGGGAGCAGCCGTAGATGGTGCCGACCTCGTTGCCGTCCTTGGGACCATCCCCGCGGGTGCGGAGAGCAGGGGGTCTTCGTCCGCCGCGTCCAGCCGATCGAGGGACCATCCCCGCGGGTGCGGGGAGCAGTGCCAGAACGAACGGCACGTGTGCCCCGACCCGGGACCATCCCCGCGGGTGCGGGGAGCAGTGGTGGGGATCGTGAAGGTGCACCAGGTCTTGGGGACCATCCCCGCGGGTGCGGGGAGCAGACTCCGTGACCTGCGCGTCTACCTGACAGTTGGTTCCCTGCAAAACACTTTCACCAAGTCCGGCATTTCAGGCATATGTATTGCGTGGTTCACGCGACGAATGCTTCCACACCGTCCATATCATTTCTCAGAACATGGACGGCCGTCAGCACCACGTCGTACCGCTCCCCGCCGCGGCTTCAAATGACAGGAAGCAGGGCGCCCCAGCGCTTATAGAGGCCGTTGCATCGACAGGCACCACAGAGGCACCTCCTACCTCGGACCTTCCTCGCCCGCGCCGCGGACCTGATCACAAGGCAGAGAAGCTGAAGGACCGCCCTCGCCAGACGATGCCTCCATCGTCACGTTCCCGGCCCTTGCCGAGCGCACCATGGACACCAACGTCCGGGACCTGGCCGCGCCAACATGCAGTCGCTTCCGTAGCGTCTCAGCCGAAATCGGCCGCTGATACGTCTCCCAATGCCACGCATCTTCCACCAAGGCACGCTCCAGAAGGCCATCCCCGTCAGCCCCGAGCTGACTACGCTGATCATCTTCCGGCGGGGCCAGGACATGCGGCTGGTCAATATCGACGCTCTTCTGCTCGATCATCATCGCCGCGTGTTCCACGGAACACTCCGGGACGTCTCCCTTCTCCGACTCGGACGACTTTCCGCTCCCGGCACCGCTGATGGCCTGCAAAAGCCCCGGACCCACCTCTGCCCAACCGATCAGCAGCAACGGCCCCACCGCATCGAAGGCGGCTCTGCCGTTCTCACCAGCCAGCAACGGGTCCGTCACGTTCAACGCCAACGTCATCAGACTGGAGAAAACCAGCAACCGACGGGCCGGCCGGAGCTGCTCCCGACTCGCGCCCTGCAACGCCAGATACCGGGTACCCAGCAGCAAGCCCAGCACAGAAAGATCCACCGCCGGGGCCACCAAGGGCGCCACCCACGGCGGCACACCCAACCGCAGCGCGAGGGTCCACACATTGCCGAAGCCGAACAAGAACGTCAGCCCCACCACCGCGGCCATGATCAGGGTCACCGCGCGAAGAGTGACCACCCGCTCGAAGGAAGCACTCGGACCACTGCTGTCACGTGTCAAACTCTCGTCGGCCATCAGCGTGTCTCCTCCTGCGCTGAGGGCTCAAAAGTTCCCTTGATCACCAGCCTGCCGACGAAATTCCGCAGGTTAGGATGGCCATCCTTCTGTGTGGCGCCCTGCCGGGGGCACTAACATCCGACCGCCTTCAACGAGGTCGTCGACGAAGCCGATGACATGGGGCTGGATCGCACTCGCTACTGAGACGTGCCGATGCGGCTTCACCTCGGCTGCATAGAGTTGCTTGGCACACTATTTCTTGCAGACTGCGTCTACCTTCTGGCATGAGGCACCCAGCACGGCGCCGGCAACGCCCGACGTCTGTCCATCGCCCCGTCAGCGCGGCTCGGCTGGATCGGGAGTGTCAGCCCTATCGAGTTGTTCACTACATCGACTGGCGTTTGTCCCGGTTGCCGTGCGCGGTGTTCTGCCGCCCGGTAAGCGGTGGGTATGGCAGAAACGGATCAGCACCACAGAAGCGAACGCACTCGCGAGCACGGTTCGCGCCCCGAGGGGCCGCGGACGGCGCGCCCCTCACCACGTGCATGGTCACAGGCGAGGGGCGCAGCGATCCTCTCAGGATGGAGTTCAAGGTCGAGCTGGCTTCCGGTCAGCTTGGCAAGGAGATCGCGAAGGTTCAGACAGCTGTCCTCCGCGACGTCCTCCTCCACTTGTCAGCCAGGCGAGCCGAGAAGTGAAAGGCCGCCCACTGGCGTTCACGCTTCCCGTCACCCGGGTGCTCCCTCGAGGCAACGCGTCTGATCGGCGCGCCTGGATGAGGTGTCGGAGCGGATCATCGTCACCAGCATGCGTGAGCGTGCCGCGCCGACGTGGAGCCGCTTGCGGAGTGTTTCCGCGGAGATCGGCCGTTGGTAGGTCTCCCAGTGTCGGGCGTCTTCCTGTCGAGCGCGCTTCAGCAACTCATCGCCATCACATTGTCGTTCCGTCCCTGCCGTAAACGGGGAAGAGGCGCTCGTGGCTCGGTCATCGTTCTGGGGCGCCGCTGCCTGAGCGGAGGCTTGTTCGTACTGCGGCGTCGCGGATGGGTGTGATGCCGGGCTGGGTTGGCTGGTGGTGGCGAGTGCGTGGAGGAGTCCGGGTCCGACCTCGGCCCAGCCGATCAGAAGGACGGGGCCGACCGCGTCGAAGGCGGCCTTGCCCAGGTCTCCCGCGATCAGTGGGTCGGCGGTGTTCAAGGCCAGGGTCATGCCGCTGGAGAGCACCAGCAGCCGCCGGGCCGGACGCAACTGCTCCACCGGTGCACCGTGCAGAGCGAGGTACCGGATACCGAGCAGCAGGCCGAGGATGGACAGGTCGACTGCCGGCGCCACCAGGGGTGCCACCCATGGTGGCACGCCCAGTCGCAATGCCAGGTTCCATACGTTGCCGAAGCCGAAGAGGAAGGTGAGGCTGACGACGGCCGCCATGATGCCGGTCACCGCCCGGACCGTGGCCGCGCCGTCCGACGTACCGTCAGGCTCCGGCACGGTGCGGGTGAGGCGTTCAGACATTCTCGCCGATCCCCATCCGCTGGTGGGTCTCCTGGGCGCGCTCGGCTGCCGCACTGGCGCCGTAGTGGCGGGGCATGTCCTCCGACACCCAGCCCAGCAGCAGCATCAGATCACCCGAGTCACCGCCAGCCCGCTTCCACTCGTGGGCGAAGTTGTGCCGCCACCGGTGCGCATGCACACCTTTCACCCCGGCGGACAGACCGCGCCGCTTGATCATGATCTTGATGCCGTTCGGTGCCAGTCGTTTCCCGCCGCGGTCGGCCAGCCACAGATCCGGCAGCTCGGCGCCCTTGCGCTTCGCCCGCACCCGCAGATATCGGCTCACCGCGCGCGCCGTTTTCGGGCCGAATCGCACGCGGCGGTCGCGGCTGCCCTTGCCGTGGTAATGCACCGAGTCAGTGACCAGGTCGATGTCCTCCACAGTGAGGTTGCCGACCTCGGACAGGCGGGCGCCGGTGTTGTAGTAAAGCCGGATGATGGCCTCGTCCCGCAGCTGGAGGAACGCCTTGCCCTTGCAGGCGGCCAGCACCTTCCTGGTGTCGTCATCCCGGATGACCGGGATCAGCTTCTTGACCGTCTTGGGCTGGCGGACGCGTTCCATCGGGGAGCGGTCGATCTCCTCCTCGTCCAGCATCAGCCACTTGAAGAACTGCTGAAGTCCCTTGTGCTTGTTCAGCGCGGTCGACGCCGACCGCGTCTCGATCATCCACCCCTGGAAGGCTTCGACGTGGGCGCGGGTGACCTCGGTCGGGTCCTCGGCCGCGTCGTCCGCCTCGAGGTCGGGCGTGGCGTTCTCGTTCAGGTAGCGGGCGAGCTGGGCGGCAGCGAGGAGGTAGTTGTAGCGGGTGGTCTCCGGGTAGTTGCCCGCCCGCAGGGAGCGGTCCCAGTCCCGCAGGAACCCTTCCCAGGTCTTGGAGACGCCTGTGGTGATCTTGTCGAGGTCCAGAAGCGGCATGAAGAAAAGCCTCCGAGTCAAGGTGTCGGTGAGCGGCGTGCTCGACCTCGACGCGGGAAACGGGAGCGCGAAAAGAGGGCCCTCACAGGTGTTGACCTGCGAAGACCCTCTGCACCGTCGGGACGACAGGATTTGAACCTGCGACCCCTTGACCCCCAGTTGAAGCAGTTGAGGGCGGTCATGGCCGGTCACCAGCCGCTGACGCGGTTCCAGACGGCTTGGACGGCGGGTGCGTCCGTCGCCGTCCGGCCGCTGTCGATGACGTGGTAGCCACGGTGCTGTGCGGCGGTGGCGCAGGCGTGGTTGGGCAGGACGCGCAGGCGGGTGCCGATGGGCAGGTCGGGCAGGGTGGCGCCGTCGCGGGCGGTGATGGTTCCGTGCTCCTGGCTCGCGGCGCTCATGACCAGGCCGGGGATCAGGCGCCCCGCCAGATCGGTGACCAGGCCGTACCCCTGGTCCTGGGGCTGGGCCGCCGTACCGCGGTCGCGGGACATCGCCATCCAGCCGCCGTCGGTGACGATCCAGCCGTACTCGGGGCGGTGTCCGATGACGGTCACGACGACCGACAGCGCGAGGTCGTCGATCCGGCACACCCCGAGGCCGGCCATCACCAGGTCGAAGAACACGTAGTTGCCGGCGCGCAGTTCGGTGACGCCGGTCAGGTCTTCGGCGGCGTGCGCGGTGGGCGTCGAGCCGACGCTGACGGTCGCGACGGGCAGCCCGGCGGCGCGCAGCCTCTCGGCGGCGGCGACGGCGGTGTCGCGTTCGTTCTTCGCCGCCAGCCGCCGCTCCTCCGCCGAGTAGGCGAAGTAGGACTCGCCCGCGTGGGTCAGCACACCGTCCAGGCATCCGGCGTCGCGCAGGGTGCGGCCGATGTCGAGGAGTGCGGGGTCAGCGGTCTTGAGACCGCCGCGGTGGCCGTCGCAGTCGATCTCGATCTGCGTGGGGATGCCGATACCGGCCCGGTGGGAGGCTTCCGCGACGAAGGCGGCCTGCTCGGGGCTGTCCAGCAGGACCCGGAGGGTGACGCCGCGGCGCAACAGGGCGAGCACACGGGGAGTTTGTGGGGGGCGATGCCGACGGCGTAGGTGATGTCGATGTAGCCGCCGTCGGCGAACGCCTCGGCTTCGGCGAGCGTCGAGACGGTGACGGGGTTCGGGGCGGCGCCGTGCATGAGGGCGGCGACGTCGAGGCTCTTGGCCGTCTTGACGTGCGGCCGCAGAGTGACGCCGAGATGGTCGGCCTTGGCGGCGAGTCGGTCGATGTTCCGCAGCGCCTTGTGTACGTCGATCACCGCGAACGGGGTGTCGGGGTCGGCCAGCGTCCCGGCAGTGGTGGAGGGCGTGGTGGTCATGGAGTGACGTCCATCTTCTCGAGTAGGGCCGGGCCGCTTCCCGCGCTCATATCAATCGACTGAAATTCTACTTCTAGACAGTACCGCTAGATCTGCGGGTGCCGCCATACCGTACGGGATCACCTGTCAATGTGGTGACGATTCGCCCTTCACTTGAGGACGTCGAGGCGTTGACATTCCAACTGAGCCATCTCATCCTGATACCGTCACCACATAAGCCGGTGACGACCATAGATCTCATCCCGCCTACCCCATCGATGAGGACCCCACCTTGCGAGACCAAAGCGAATACCTGTACTTCTTGCGCCGCGCCTTCGACGGGATGCTCGCAGCGCTGGAAGACCTGGGCGATGACCTGGGAAACGTCCGCCCGCCACTTCCCGGCGCCAACTCCGTCTACGCGATCGCGTATCACTGCGCAGGGGTTGCCGACTACTGGGTCGGGCACATCATCGCTGGACGGGAGGTCGACCGTGACCGCGCCGCGGAGTTCATCGCCACGGGAAGCGCACACGAGCTGCGGCGGAAGGTCGACGCACTTTTCGAGCGGCTGGCGGCCGACCTCGAATCGGTGACGCCGACGGCGCTCCCGCGCAACACACCGCCCGCCGAGTTCGAGGGGCCGGAGCGCCCGCTGAGCGTGCGAGGTGTCCAACTGCACGTACTCGAAGAGCTTGCCCAGCACCATGGCCACATACAGATCACCCGTGATCTGCTGACGCGGGGAGCGCGCTCATGAGCGTGCTCCCGTCCGAGCCGGTGCCCGGTTTCGATGACCTCAGCCTCGACTGGCTGCGCGCCCGCCGCAGCGTCAAGTGGCACCGTCCGGGACCACGGGTGCTCCCCGCATGGGTGGCGGACATGGACTTCCCCACCCCTCCGGTGGTGGTCGCCGCGCTACGGGAGGCCGTCGACCGCCGCGATCTCGGCTATCCGGACTGGCCGGACGGCAGTCCGCTCCGGCGCGCCTTCGCACGGCGGATGATGGACCGCTACGCCTGGGCGGCGCCCTCGGACCGCGTACGTGAGCAGACCGACCTGATCCAGTGCCTGCAACTCGTCCTGCACCTCGCCACGGGCGCGGGTGACGCGGTGGCCATCCAGACGCCCAACTACCCTCCGTTCCTCGCCACGTTGGCGACGATGAACCGGCGCGCCGTGCCCATCCCGATGCGGGACTGCGCCGACGGCTGGTGCATGGATCCGGCCGCTCTCGACACCGCGGTCGCGGAGTCGGGCTGTAAGGCACTGGTGCTGGTCAACCCGCACAATCCGACGGGCCGCGTGCTGACCCGTGCGGAGCTGGAGGAGATCGCGGCCATCGCCCGCCGGCACGATCTGTTGGTCATCAGCGACGAGATCCACGCCGAGCTGGCCCATGAGCCGCATCGCCACATACCGTTCGCGAGCCTGTCCCCGGACGCCGCAGGCCGCACCGTCACGCTCACCTCCGCCACGAAGGCGTTCAACCTCGCGGCCACTCGCTGCGCGGTCACCCACTACGGCCCGGACCGGCTGCTCGCACTGCGCGACGCACAACCACCCGACCTGTACGGCGCCGTATCGCCGCTCGGTGTCATCGCCACCGAGGCCGCGTGGCGAGAGGGCGACGCCTGGCAGCGCGACCTGCTCACCGTGCTGGACCGCAACCGCCGACGGGTCCATCAGGTGGTGAGCACCGAGCTCCCGCGACTGCGCCATCACCTGCCGGAGGCCACCTATCTGGCCTGGTTCGACGCACGGCCGCTGGGGCTCGGCGAATCACCCGTGGAGAGAGTGCTGAAGGAGGGCGATGTCCTGCTCGTCGGCGGCAGTCCCTTCGGCCCGGACGCCGACGGGTTTCTGCGGCTGAACTTCGCCACGTCCCATGCCGTCCTCGAGGACATCCTGGCGGGGCTCGTCCGGGCGCTGCGACCGGGACCGAGCCAATGAGCTGACGCTGGGAGCGGGGCGGAGCCATCGAGCCGACTCCGGGAGGGTGAAATTCCCTGGCGTGGCGGCCGGAAGGGCCGGAGACTCGTCTCATGGCTGATATGGGGGCGTTCCGGGAGGCGGTCACCGCGTGGGCTGCCGGTGGCCCGGGCGGCCCCGCGCGCGAGCTGGCCGCGCGGCTGCCCATCCGGGCGGTCGTCCTGCTCGAAGGGCCGAGCGACGCCGCGGCGGTCGGCGCGCTGGCCGCGCGCCGCGGCCGGGACCTGGCGGCCGAAGGAGTCTGCGTCCTGCCGATGGGCGGTGCCATGAGCGTCGGACGCTTCGCCCACCTCCTCGGGCCACCCGGTCTGGGCCTGCGCCTCACGGGGCTGTGCGACGAGGCGGAGCGTCGCTTCTACACCCGCGGCCTGGAGCGGGCCGGCGCGGCGCGGCAGGAGTTCTTCGTCTGCGCGGCGGATCTGGAGGACGAGCTCATCCGCGCGCTGGGCGTGACACGGGTGGCGGAGCTCGTCCGGGCGGAGGGCGACCTGCGCGCCCTGCAGACCTTCCTGCACCAGCCCGCACAGCGGGGCCGCACCTCACAGCAGCAGTTGCGGCGCTTCCTCGGCACGAAGAAGGGGCGCAAGATCCACTACGGCCGCGTCCTGGTCGAGGCCCTCGACGACGACCGCGTACCCGCGCCACTCGACGCCCTGCTCACCAGCCTCTGCCCCCTGGAAGGCCGTGGCCGACCGGACGTCACGGCGTGACCTCCACCAGGACCTTGCCGACCGCGCCGCTCTCCACCGCTCGGTGCGCGTCGGCGGTGCGGTCGAGCGGAAAGCGGACCAGCGGCAGGCCGTGCTCCTCGCCGACCGGCAGCGCACCGCCGCGCACCGCGGCGGCGACGTCCTCGACGGCCGCGGCGAGCGCATCGGAACCGACCGTGTAGAGCACCACGAACTGGAAGCGCGCGTTCAGCACCATGCTCCGCATCACGTCCAGTTCGACCGGCTTGCCACCGTCGTTGCCGTAGGTCGAGATCGTGCCGCGGGTCCGCAGCACGGCCATGTCCAGTGCGAGGTTCGCGCCCAGCGCCACCTCGGCGACGATGTCGACGCCGTCCGGGGCGATCTCGCGGATCTCGGCGGCCGGGTCGCCCTCGCGATAGTTGATGACGTGGTGGGCCCCGGCGGCGGTGGCCAGCCGGGCCTTCTCCGGGCCGCTGATCGTGCTGATCACGGTGGCGCCGGCCCATCGGGCGAGCTGGATCACCGCGTGCCCGACCGCCCCGGCCCCGCCCGCGGCGAGCACCACCTTGCCGTCGAGCGCCCCGGGCCGCAGACGGCGCGGCCCGTCCTCGGCGACGGTGAGCGCACGGTGCGCGGTGAGCGCGGGGACGCCGAGTGAGGCGCCGACGTCGAAACCGGCCTCGTCGGGCAGCGGCACGGCCCGCTCGGCGGGTACGACGGTGAACTCGGCGGCGGTACCGGTGGGCCGCCCGGCGGCGGCCAGGAACAGCCAGACCCGCTGACCGACCCGGCTCCGGTCGATCCCCTCACCGACGGCGTCGATCGTGCCGGCGCCGTCGAGGTGCGGGGTGACCTCGGGGAAGCGCTTGGGGCCGGTGGCGCCGGAGCGGGCCTTCCAGTCGGTCGGGTTGATCCCGGACACGGCAATCCGGACGCGAACCTCGCCGGGGCCGGGCGCGGGCAGGTCACGGTCGACGAGCTGAAGAACGTCGGGGTCGCCGTTGTCGCGGTAGATGATGGCCTTCATGATCCGTCCTCAGAGCCTGGTGGAGCGGGGTTTCCCGGTGCGGCCTGGCGTTCCGTCAGGGCGTCCGGCGGGTGGTCGCGACCCTGGTCGCGCTGTTTCCGGTCAGCCGATGGGGCCTCGTTGGAGCGGGACTCGATGGCGTCGAGTGCGGCGAGGGTCGCGTCGTCGAAGGTGATCTCGCCGACCGCCATGTTGGCCTCGAGGTGGTCGGCGTCGGCGGTGCCGGGGATGAGCAGCACGTTCGGGGCGTGGTGCAGCAGCCAGGCGAGGCCGACCTGGGAGGGCGTGACGCCCAGGGACGCGGCCACTGCCCGAACGGCCGGTTCCTCGGTGGCCTTGGGCAGGCCAGGGAAGGCCCCGCCGAGCGGGAAGAACGGCACCCAGGCGATGCCCTCGGCCGCGCACAGTTCGAGCATGTCCTCGTCGTCGCGGGAGGCGAGACTGTACGCGTTCTGCACACAGGCGATGCCGGCCGGCAGGGCGCGGCGCAGGCCGTCGAGGGTGACGCTGCTCAGGCCGATCGCGCCGATCTTGCCCTCGTCGCGCAGGGCGGTCATCGTCGCGAGCTGGTCGTCGAGGTCGACGACCTGGTCGCCCTCGGGACGCAGCCCGGGGCCGGTGTCCAGGCGGCGGAGGTTGACCACCGGGAGCCGGTCGAGGCCGAGGCCGCGCAGGTTGTCCTCGACGCCGGCGCGCAGTTGCTCGGGCCGTTGTGCCAGACGCAGCGGCAGTCGCCCGCCGGGGTCGGGGTCGGCGCCGACCTTCGTGACGACCAGAACGTCGTCCTCGGGGCGCAGCGCCTCGCGGATCACGTCGTTGGCGAAACCGAAGCCGTAGAACTCGGCGGTGTCCACATGGTCGACGCCCAGCTCGACCGCGCGGCGCAGCAGCGCGACGGCCTCGCCACGGCGGTCGTGCAGGCGCTCGAGCTGCAACGCGCCGTAGCCGATCCGGGATACGGCGCGGCCGGCGAACGAAGCGGTCGGGGTGGTCATGGCGCTGTCTCCTCGGCCGGTGATCGCAAGGCGGTGTACAGCAGTTCGGCCTGGTAGAGCGCCATCACCCGGTGGGCGATCGGGGCGGCGCGCTCCCGGGCCCCGGCCGGCTCGTGACGCTCGACCTTGGCCAGCCACGCCGTGACGCAGTCGTGCAGCATCGCCCGCATCCGGTCCGTCATATCGAGGACGATGTCGCGGATGGCCGGGTCGGTGGTCGCCTCACCCCAGGTCTGCACGCCGACCCGGGCCTCGGCGGGGTCGATCGCGGCGATCAGGCGGGCGAGCAGTTCGTCGGGGCCGGGCGGAGTGTCGCTCGCGGCGTACTCGCCGAGGACTTCCGCGCGCTTGGCGAGCACCTCGCGGGCGGCGGCCTGGACCAGGTCGGCCTTGTTGCGGTAGTGCACATAGATCGAGCCGGCCGAGAGGCCGGACTCGGCCGTGATGTCGGCGATCGAGGTCCGCTCCAGGCCGTTACGGCCGAAGCAGCGCACGGCGGCCTCGGCGATCTGGGCACGCCGGAGTTCCTTGCGCGCGTCGGTGAGCCGCGGCACCACACACCCCCTCTCAAAAGGAATAGGCGTTCTACTTGTGGGCACACTAACAGAATCGCCGTTCCTTTTGCGGTTCGCGGCACCTGCCAACGCCTGGCAACCCGTCCAGCCCGCCGATGCCCCCGTATCCGCCGTGCTGATCCGCGGTTCCTGCCAGCGCGATCGGGTGCGGCCCCCACCCGGTCCTGGCGCGGCCGCCCGCGTGCGTAAGAGCCCCCGTCCGCGGCGGTGTGCTGACGGCGACGGCACAAGCCGCCGCACCCGGCGCACCCGTGGCGCCCCTCGTCGATATCGGCGTGCCGGGCGTCGCCCCGGTCTTCTGCCGCATGGACCACGCAGACCTCACGGCGCTGGTGGAACTCGCCGATGCCGACAAGCTCCCCGTGCGGATCGGCGCCACCTATCCGCTGGCCCGCACGGCCGAGGCGCAGCGCGCCCTGGCCGCCGGTGAAACCCCCGGCAAGATCGTCATCGAGATCGGCAGGCGCGCCTCTCCTGACGTCCCCTGATGGGGCATCAGTTTTTGGCTCAGGGCAGCAGGCTTCAGGCTCAGGTTTCCATGACGGCCTGCTGCTTCTTCCGCTTCCGGTAGCTGGCGGCCTTGTGCTTGTTCCCGCACTCCGCCATCCCGCACCAGCGCCGGGCTCCGGAGCGCGACACGTCCACGAACAGACGCGTGCAGTCGGGGTTCGCGCACTCCTTGGTCTTGGCGAGTTGGGCCGAACTCAGCAGGTCCACGGCGTCGCGGGCCACCGCGCCGAGGACCTCGTCCACGCCGCCCGTCCGCGTCAGCCGCCCCGACGCGTCGAGCTGATGTCGGGGAAGTGGCAGCCGGGCCGCGTCGTTCACCTCGGCGAGGGCGTCCCGGAACTCGGCATCCGAGGGATCCCCAGGAGGCCAGGAACGCACCAGTGTATAGATCGCCTCGCGTAGTCGGCGGACCCGCTCCAGCCCGCGAGCGTCCATGGGGCCGGGGTCGTCCAGCAGCTGCGCCTCGCGGATCCAGCGGCTCACGTCGCTCGGGGAGGTCAGCAGCTCCGTACGGAGGCTGCGTCGCCACAGCTTCGTGCCCGCCAGGTCGAGGCAGAGACGACCGCTCACAAAGACGAACTCATCCACGTGACCATATTGCCGGGTGACGTCCTGGTTGTCGACGCCCCGGCCCTGCGGAAGACTCTCCTCGCCTCACGTGGGAGAATGGGAATCGCCTTGGCCGAACCCGGCCTACCCCCTCCGCCATCGTTACCCGCTTGACAGGTAACGCGGGGATCACGGGCCGATGCGGCCCTTGCCTGGCCGGGCTCTCGCGGGCCCGCTGGATCACCAGCAGGGAAGGCACGGCCGGTGCGCTCTCGCTCGCCCGGCTGTGCGCGGCGGCCGGTTTCGAGGCCGCGGCCGCCTTCCGCAGCGACAACGGACGAACAGCCTGACTAGGCCCGTCGTCCAAGGGGACGCCCTGCGCCCGGCGCTTCGCCACGATGTTCGCCCGCGCCGATACCCCCTGAGGCCCGGGACCCCTCCCGGGCCCCTGCCCTACCCTCACCGCTTCCGAGGACCGGGGGGCAGACATGGAACAGGCGTTGGACGCGGCGCTGGCGCAGTTGACGATCAGGGACCGGCTGCGCTTCGGGCGGTTGAGGTTCCACCGTTCGAGCGGGGCGCTGGTCTTCCAGCTCGAAGGCGAGGAGGCGACCGTCCGCGGCTGGCCCCGCCTCTTCCACGAGCGGCACCGCGGCGTGCTGCCGGTCAACTGTCCGGATGAGCTGCCGGCGGAGGAGACACCGGAGCAGCAGGTCGTCACCGAGCTGCTGGCCATCGTCCAGGGCTGCGGATACGACGGCCGCCCGGCCTACCGGCTGCCCATCGTCTTCCCCCGCTTCGCGGCGGCCTTCGCGGCGCTGTACGTGTGGCGGCCGGACGACGGCCAGATGCCGGCCAAGCAGAACGCCAAGATCGCCCGGATGGTCAAGCAGGCGATCGCCGAGGAACGCCGCTACACCTTGCAGGAGATGAAGGAGCGGGCCGAGGCGCTGGCCCGGGACGAGCAGGTGGCCCAGCAGCTGGGCGGGCTGGCCGGGGTGCTGGTGAAGGTGGCGGACGTCTGCCGATTGCCCCACCGCCGTACGGTGCGCTGGTACCGCAGGAAGTGGTTCCGGGGCCGGGTCGTGACCCAGCTGGAGGTCTTCCGGGAGCTGCGCGGCCGACAGCGAAAACCCGTGGCGGACAAGCAGTTGCTGCTCGTCGAGGCGCTGCTCGCGGACATCGACGCCCATTACGGCTTCTTCCGCCGTCTCAACCGGGCGCGGCGCCCGGTCATCCTGCTGCCGGACGTCGACCGGTCCGCCGCTCGGCGGCAGATCAGGGATCGGCTGCTGGACGCGTATGACGACGGGGCGCGCGAGCTGCGGGTCCATCCCGTCGTCATCGCCACCTCCGCCCCGGCGCCGCGCCTCCGCCACGGGGCGAACAACCCCCCGTGGCGGCCGAGGAGATCACCGCCGCGGTGCCCGACCGGTTCCGCGCCCGGGACGAGGCGGTGGAGCGGTGGCGGCGCAATCAGGACGTACCGCTGCCGAGCCGGGTGCTCCAGGTGCGCCTCGCCTCCCCGCCACCGGCTCCGCTTCCCGCGCTCGGGCGGGCCGGTGGGGCCCGGCGATGTTGTCCGCCGGCACCGTGGCGGTGGTGTGCGCGGTGCTCGCCGGGCTGCTGCACTGGGCCCCGTGGGACCGTGCGGACGGCTGTGGCGAGCGGTTGGTGATGCGGGGCGCGGACTGTGTCGGCGTCTCGGACGGGACCGGGGTCTTCATGCCCGGTCTGCGGGGCATGCGCGAGGTCTTCGCCGGAATCGAGGCGGAGAACGAGCGGATCGCGCATACCGCGCATGCGACCGTGGCGCTGATGATTCCGATGGAGTCGGACAACCCGGCGGTGCGCCGCCAGATCCTCAGCGAGGTGCAGGGCGCCTATCTGGGACAGCTCCAGGCGAACGGCTCGGACGCGGCCCCGCCCATCCGGCTGGTGGCGGCCAACCCGGGCCGGGACTACCGGGCGTGGCGGTACACGGTGGACCGGCTGGTCGACCAGGAGCCCGAGCTGCGGATGGTCGTGGGTTTCAACCTGAGCCTGGACTCCACCCAGGAGGCCATGAGTCATCTGACCAACGAGCTGAGGATCCCCGTCGTGGCGGGGCTGGTCACCTCCCAGTCCTTCGCCAACGCCGACGGTCCGGGCCCCTACCGCTATCCGGGCCTGGCCCGGGTGGTGTCCACAGCCAAGGACCAGGCTGCCGCGCTGCTGCGCTACGACCCGGGGCTGGCCCGCGCGCAGACGGCGCTGGTGGCCGACACCCGGCCGGGCGACAGCTACGACAAGTCGCTGCGGGACGCGTTCACCGAGGCCCGGGGCAGCGGTGCCGGAGCCCAGGACATGACGTTCGCCTCGGAGGGGTCGGAGGTCGCGGGGGTCACCCCGAACGAGTTCGAGACCTTCGCCATGAATCTCTGCGAATCCAAGGCGCGCGTCGTCTACTTCGCGGGCCGGGCGTTCCATCTGGAGCTGTTCGTGAAGAAGCTGGCCCGCACCTACTGCGCCCGGAAGAAGTCGTACACGGTCATCTCGGGCTCCGACGCGACCACCCTCGACGAACGCCTCGACGGCACGGAACGCGCCCTGCTGCGGGGCGACCCGGGCGCCGGCACCCCCACCATCAACGTCCTGTACGCGGCACCGGCACACCCCGACGCCTGGGATGTGGAGGTCGGGCGCTGGAAGAAGCGCGCGGGAAAGCGGGGGGCGGCCCCGGAGACCTGCCGCGCCATCTGGTCGAACCGCAGCGGGCCATGGCGCAGCTGCGCGCCGCGGCCAGGGCCCATGCGGGAAAGCTGGGCACGGTGCGGTTCGAGGACGGACGGGCGATCGAGACCCACGATGTGATCCTGACCGCCGCGAAGGCCCTGACGAAGGCGGCGGCCACCACCCGGACGCCCGTCCCGTCGAAGGAGCGGATCAAGGAGGACTACGAGAATCTGAACTCCGCGTTCCGGGTCCAGGGAGCGGGCGGCTGGATCTGTCTGACGAACGCCGGCAACCCGTACAACAAGGCGCTGGCCATCGTCCGGCTCGACCCGATGCGCAGCAAGCTGAGCTTCGAGGCCCTGTCCTGGCCGAAGGGCGCCCCGGCCGCGGACGACCGGTGTGTGGTGCCGCAGAACCCCGGCCGGCCGGGAGCCCGCGACGCGACCGCGACCCGCGCAACAGAGCTCCCCGCCACAAGCGATTGACCACGGGGTGATTCCGGCGTCGCTGCACGCCGAACCGCTCAACCCCGCGATCGACCTCTCCGGGCTGGGCCTGGAGCCGGTGGCCGCGCCGCGGCCCCTGGTCCCGGGGGCCCTGGTCCCGGGGCCCTGGTCCCGGGGCCCTGGTCCCGGGGGCCCTGGTCCCGGGGGCCCTGGCGATCAACTCGTTAGGCTTCGGCGGGGCCAACGCCCACGCCGTCCTCGGCCCGCCGCCCGTACCCTCCGCGACCGCGCCGCCGGAGGTGACGTCCCTGCCGGTGGTGGTCTCGGCGGCCACCCCGGGAGCGCTCACCGAGGCCGTCACCCGCACCGCCGCCCGGCTCCGGGATGCCACCGGCGCGTTCTACGACCTCGCCTACACCAGCTGCCTGCGGCGCGGACACCGCCGCGAACGGGCCGCCGTCGTGACGGACAGCGCCGCACAGGCCGCCGCGCTGCTGGAGGCGATCGCCGAGGGCACTGCGGTGGGCGGGGGCGCGGCGGCGGGCGCGGCCCCGGGGCCGGTGGCGTTCGTGTACTCCGGCAACGGTGCCCAGTGGGCGGGCAATGGGCGCCGAACTCCTCGACGCCGGTGCTGCTGGGCTGTCTGCGCAGGCAGTGCGCCACCGCGGACCGGCCGGTGTCCACCGTCGGCACCCTGTCCGCGAGGCGGCGGGCGCCACCGCGGTGCGGACCACCTGCGCGGCCGTGCTCGCCGCCGGGGCCGAGGTCGACTGGGACACCTGGTTCCCGGTACGCGGCCGGGCGGTGCCGCTGCCCGCCCACCCGTGGCAGCGCGAACACCACCTCAACGGCGCCCCGGATTGGTGGATGGCGGGACCGGGTGGCGGCCGACAGGAGTCGGGACACCACCTGCTCCGCGACCGGTTGCCGACCGTGGAACCCACCTGGCGGACCCCGGTCGAACCGTCCCGGCACGGCTGGATCGGCGACCACCGGGTCAGCGGGTAGACGGGCGATCTGCTGGCCGCGTACCGGAGTCCGGCCCCCGATCCGGCCCCGCCGCGGTCGGCCCCTGCGAACCGCTGAGCCCGCGGTGGCCCCCGGCCGGGCCGAGCCGACACCGCGATGCGGCTACCGCATGGGCGCCCGCGCGGTGTGCGGCTCCGGCTCATCGGTGTCGGCCGGCGTGTTCCCGCTTCGCTGCCGACGCCCGGATGGCCGCCGGCCCGCCGAGGCGCTCAGGACATCGACGAACGCGGCCACCGTCGGCCGGTGCTCGGCGAAGGAGCGGCACACCACCACGATGTGGCGTTCCATCGTCTCGTGCAGCTCCAGCACATCGAGGCAGGACGGGCGCAGCCGGAGCATCAGGTCCGTCACCACGCTGACCCCGACACCGGCCTCGACCAGGGCCAGGGTGGCGGCCGTGTCCGTCACTTCGTGCAGCACCTGCGGTTCGAAACCGGCGCGGCGGCAGGCGGTGAGCACGGCGCGGCCGTAGTAGCTGCCGGCTGATGGCAGGATCCATCCCAGGTCCCCGGTGTCGGCGAGCGAGACCTTCTGCCGACCGGACCTGCCCGACTGACCGGACCTGCCGGGCTGACTCGATCGCCCCGACCTGCCGGACTGACCCGATCGCCCGGACCTGCCGGACCTCCCGGACAGGGTTCCGGTGGGAACCGCGAGCGAGAAGCGTTCCCTGGACAGCTCCCGCACCCGCAGGGACGGATCCCGCGGGATGGGCACGTCCGGGTAGTCCAGCCCCAGCGCCAGGTCCACGCTCCCGCCGGCCACCGCGTCGTACACCTCGTCCACGTCCATGTCCCGGCTGCGCACGGTCACGCCGGGGTGCTTCACGCGCACCTGCCGCAGGGCGGGCGGCAGGATCTCGGCGGCGGCCGTGGCGAAGAGCCCGACCCGCAGCGTTCCGGAGATCTCGTTCCGGGTGCGCTCCAGCGCTTCGACGGCCTCTGCCTCCGTGGTGAGGATGCGCTCGGCGTGCAGGGCCAGGGTCGCCCCGGCGTCGGTGAGTTCGACCCGGCGTCCCACCCGCCGCAGCAGTTGCGTGCCGGTGGCCTTCTCCAGGGCGGTGATCTGTTGTGAGACCCCGCCGGGGGTGTACCCAAGGGCCTGCGCGACCGCGGTGATGGTGCCGCGTCTGGTCAGTTCCACCAGCGAACGCAGCTGCGCACTCGTCCAGTCCATATAGGGATCCTAAAAGATCAGAAGCATGGACCGTTGATGGACGTCAACGTTTGTGTGCTGCACGATGACGCGGAGACAGCTGTTCGGCATCGCTCTGTCCTGACAGCCCCGCCGCCCCCGGGCATGGACCCGTCCTCGCCCGGCGAGGCGGCCTCTGGAAGGGAGTGGTCTGTTGTCCTCCTCCGCCTTCCGCACCGTTCCCGCCTCCGCCGATGTTGTGATCGTCGGTGGCGGCGTGATGGGTGCGAGCACCGCGTTTCACCTCGCCGAGGCCGGGGTGACGGACATCGTCGTCGTCGAGCGCGGCGACCTCGGCTGCGGCAGTTCGGGCAAGCCGATCGGCGGTGTACGCGCCCAGTTCTCCGATCCGCTCAATATCGAGCTGGGCAGCCGCAGCCTGCGTGCCTACCAGGAGTTCCGCCACCGGCCCGGCGCCGACATCCGGCTCGACACCGTCGGCTACCTCTTCCTGCTCGACAGCGCACGGCAGGCGAGTGACTTCGAGGCCGGGGTCCGGCTCCAGAACGGCCTGGGCGTGCCCAGCCGCATGATCAGCCCCGACGAGGCCCAGCGTCTGTGTCCCTATCTCGCCACGGACGGCCTCGTGGCCGCCGCGTACTCCCCCGCCGACGGGCACGCCCGCCCCGGGCTGGTCGTCCAGGGGTACGCCCGGGCCGCGGCCCGGGCCGGCGTCACCATCGCCACCCACACCGTGGTGTGCGGCCTCGACACGGCCGGGGACCGGGTCGTCGGTGTGCACACCAGCCACGGCCGCATCGCGTGCTCCACCGTGATCTGCGCGGCGGGTGCCTGGTCGGCGCGGATCGGGGAGATGGCCGGCGTCAACCTCCCGGTCCGGCCGGTGAAACGGCAGCTGGCGTTCACCGCGCCGATCACACCGCCCGCCCCGCGCATCCCGTTCACCATCGACTTCTCCTCGACCGCCTACTTCCACAACAGCGACGACGGTCTGCTGCTCGGGCTGGCCGACCCCGGCCAGGAGGAGGGCTTCGACACCACCTGGACACCGGAGTGGCTGGAGCTGTTCCGCAGCGTCGCCCGCCACCGCGCCCCGGCCCTGGTCGGCATGGAGACCACCGGCGGATGGGCCGGTCTGTACGAGGTCACGCCGGACCACAACGCGCTGATAGGCCGGTCCGGCGAGCTGCCCGACTTCCTCTACGCCGCCGGGTTTTCCGGCCACGGCTTCCTTCAGGCACCCGCGGTCGGCGAGGTCATGCGCGATCTGTACCTCGAGCGGGAGCCGTTCACCGACATCTCCCCGCTCAGCGCCGACCGGTTCCGCCTCGGCGCCGGGATCCGCCCCGAAGCACACGTGGTGTGAACTGTGAACCCCGATCGAAAGGCCGAACCATGTCAACGCTCAGTCAGTGGCAGCTGAGGGCCGCGTTCGCGGCGCGGCTGTCGGAGATGTACGGGCGGGAGGTCCCCGCCTACACCACGCTCGTGGACGTCTCGCGCGAGGTCAACGAGGACGTCCTGCGCGCGCGGGGAGCCGACGCGACACGCCTCGGGTCCATCGGCCGGGTGACCGCCGAGCGGCACGGGGCCATCCGTGTGGGCACGCCACGGGAGTTGGGGCAAGTGGCCCGGATCTTCGGCGCCCTCGGCATGCACCCGGTGGGCTTCTACGACCTGCGGGAGGCCGCGGCCAGCGCCGTCCCCGTCATCTCCACCGCCTTCCGGCCGGTGGACGGCGAGGAACTGGCGCGCAATCCCTTCCGGGTGTTCACCTCCATGCTCACCCCGGCCGACCCCCGTTTCTTCGACGCCGAGCTGCGCTCGCGCCTGGAGGCCTTCCTCGCGGACCGCGAGCTCTTTCCCCCGAGCTGCTCGCGCTGGCCGACCGTGCCACCGCCGAGCGGGAGCTGCCCCGGGAGGCGGCCGAGCGGTTCCTGCACCTCGCCGTGCGGGCATTCGAGCTGTCCGCCGAGCCGGTCGACAAGAGCTGGTACGAGACCCTGGAGCGGATCTCCGCCGTGGCCGCGGACATCGGCGGTGTGCGCAGCACCCACATCAACCACCTCACCCCGCGCGTCCTCGACATCGACGAGCTGTACCGGCGCATGACCGACCGCGGCATCGAGATGATCGACACCGTCCAGGGCCCGCCCGCCTGGAAGGGCCCCGACGTGCTGCTGCGGCAGACCTCCTTCCGGGCCCTGGCCGAACCCCGCGCGATGCGGACCCCGGACGGCAGTGTCATCAGCGGCGCCCTGAGGGTCCGCTTCGGTGAGGTCGAGGCCCGGGGCATCGCCCTCACCCGCGAGGGCCGCGCCCTCTACGACGAGCTCCTCGGCCACGTGGACGAGCAGGCGTCCCGGAATCCCTCGGCGCCCCGGGACGAGATCGCCCGCGCCGTGTGGGAGCGGCACCTGCCCGACAGCGAACACGAACTCGCCGCCAAGGGGCTGGCCCACTTCACCTACCACCTCCGCCCCGACCGGCCCCGCGACGGCGGCCGGCCGCCCACCGGCCTCGGCGAACTGCTGCGGCAGGGCTGGGTGCGCGCCGAGCCCATCGTCTACGAGGACTTCCTGCCCCGCTCCGCCGCCGGCATCTTCCAGTCCAACCTCAGCGGCGAGGGCACCCGCCACAGCGACCAGCAGGGCACGGCCTACGACGCGGACTGGCTCTCCGGCGCCATCGGCCGCGACGTCCTGGACCCCTTCGCCCTCTACGCGCGGCAGCAGAACGACTCCCTCGCACACGTCGCCCGTGAGCTGGGCCTCACCGGCAGCCTCAGCTGACGCCTCACCCCGGAGGACCGCCATGACCAGCACCGCACTGCCCACCACGGACGACCTGCGCACCCGCGCCCGTACCGCCCTCGACACCATCGGTGTCGAGGGCGCCGAGGGTGGCGACTTCTCCGCCCGTACACCGCTCACCGGCGAGAACCTCTTCGGGCTCACCGCCGCCACCGACGCCGACACCGAAGACGCCATCGCCGCCTCCCGTACGGCCTTCCTCGCCTGGCGCACCACGCCCGCACCGCGCCGCGGTGAACTCGTGCGCCGTCTCGGTGAGTTGCTGCGCGAACACAAGAGCGACCTGGCCGACCTCGTCACCATCGAGGCGGGCAAGATCCGCTCCGAGGCGCTCGGCGAGATCCAGGAGATGATCGACATCTGCGACTTCGCGGTCGGCCTGTCCCGGCAGCTGTACGGCCGTACGATCGCCTCCGAACGCCCCGGCCACCGGCTGGCCGAGACCTGGCACCCGCTCGGTGTGGTGGGCGTCATCTCCGCCTTCAACTTCCCCGCCGCCGTGTGGTCGTGGAACACCGCCGTCGGCCTCGTCTGCGGCGACACCGTGATCTGGAAGCCCTCGGAGCTCACCCCGCTGATCTCCCTGGCCTGCGACCGCCTGCTCGCCCGGGCCGCCGACGAGGTCGGCGCGCCCCGCGACGTACACCGCCTGCTGCTCGGCGATCGCGCGGTCGGTGAGAAGCTTGTCGACGATCCGCGCGTCGCGCTCGTCAGCGCCACCGGCTCCACCCGCATGGGCCGCGAGGTCGGCCCCCGCGTCGCCGCCCGCTTCGGCCGCAGCCTGCTGGAACTGGGCGGCAACAACGCGGCGATCGTCGCCCCGTCCGCCGATCTCGACCTCGCCGTCCAGGGCATCGTCTTCGCCGCGGCCGGCACCGCGGGCCAGCGCTGTACGACGCTGCGCCGCCTCATCGTGCACCGCGACATCGCCGACACCCTCGTCGGGCGGCTGACCGCCGCCTACGGCAGGCTCCCCATCGGCGATCCGTTCGAGGACACCACGCTGGTCGGCCCGCTCATCTCCCCGCGGCCCTCGACACCATGAACAGCGCCCTCACCCGCGCCCAGGCCCAGGGCGGCAAGATCCTGGCGGGTGGCAACCGGCGCCTGGCCGAGGCCGCCCCCGCGGCCGCCTATGTCGAGCCGGTCCTCGTCCGCGTCGACGCACAGACGGACGTGGTACGGGAGGAGACCTTCGCACCGATCCTGTACGTCCTCACGTACGACACCCTGGAGGAGGCGATCGCGCTGCACAACGACGTCCCCCAGGGCCTGTCGTCCAGCATCTTCACCCGCGACCAGCGCGAAGCCGAGGTCTTCCTGTCCGCCGCCGGCTCCGACTGCGGCATCGCCAACGTCAACATCGGCACCTCCGGAGCCGAGATCGGCGGGGCCTTCGGCGGCGAGAAGGACACCGGCGGCGGCCGGGAGTCCGGCTCCGACGCCTGGAAGGCGTATATGCGCTCGGCCACCAACACCATCAACTACTCCAGCGAACTCTCCCTCGCCCAGGGCGTCAGCTTCCTCTGATCAGGCACCTCTCTCACTCGGGCGCGGACGGTGGTCCGGGGCCTGGGGCGCACACCGGCCGAAAAGGCGTGCGGTGGGACAGGGGGTGCGCTGCCGCCACGGCAGGCGGTGGAGGAACTGGCAACACCGGTTGGCCCGTCGATCTCATCTGCTCCCTGGAACGTCGCGGCGACGTCATGTACCACGCCCTCGCCGCCTGGGCGCCGCCCCACCCGAGATCCCTCACCTTCCGTGTGCCGAACTCCCGCTGCGGATACGGACCAGGGCCGTGGCCGGGGTGTGAGACCGATGACCGCGATTCACGACGAGCGGGTCCGAGGGCTCTGAGCTCTTCCGCGCCGGAAGCGGACGGCGAGTAACGGGGCCGGGGCGTCGAGCGCATGCGGCGGCGCCCCGCACACATCAGTCGACCCGCCGCGCCAGCACCTGCCCCGGCCACTCCCCGGACAGGAAGCGCTCGGTGGGCGTGAAACCGTTGCGCTCGTAGAACGCGACCAGTTCGCCCCCGCCGCCCGCCCAGCAATCGACCCGCAGCAGCTCCACGCCGGCCCGCCGGGTCTCCTCCGCGGCATGGGCCAGCAGCGCCGCCCCGATGCCCCGGCCGGGGTGCCGTCGGTCGGAGACCAGCAGCCGGACGTATCGCTCGGGTTCGCCGGCCGGGGCGATCGGCATCCGCGGACTGGGCCCGGAGTCCAGCACCAGGGCTCCGACGGGCACTCCGTCCGACTCCGCGATGAATGGGGCGTTCTCGGTCAGGTACCGCTCGACCCGCGCCACCCCGCCGGGCCTCCGCGAGTACGGCATCGTGCCCCACTGCTCGGTGTTGCCACGATCGTTCATCCAGACCACCGCGGCGTCGAGCATGTCCAGCACCGCCGGCGCGTCGGCCACATTGCCCGGTCTGATCCGTATGGTGTGTGTGGTGTCGTTCACGGCGGAAGTCTAGGCAGAAAAATGCCCGGAACCGCCGGTCGATCGAATGGGCGTTCAAGCGGATTGCGAAATTCCCCGGACGATCGGGAATTTTGCATCAGACTTTCGGCTGATTGTGCACTGCGAGTGGTTCGGCCTGGGACTACGGTGTTTCCGAGCGTCTGGCAGAACGGAATCGGCGGCACCGGGACGTGGCGGCATTGGGGCGAACCGTATTCGGGCGACTGTGCGAAGAGCGTCAGTGGAGTCACCCCGCGGTATTTCTCGCGGTCTACGCCAATGTCGCCGCCCGTCTGGGAGAGCCGGAACAGGTGACGGCCCGGCAATTCCACCGGTGGCGTGAGCCTGATCCGCCGTACCCGGGGCCGTCGAGCCAACGGGTGCTGGAGGACATGTTCGGTGCGCCACTGGAACACCTCGGGTTCCCCTCCCCCAGCGGCACCGCGGCCTCTCGGCATCCGGTGGCGCGGACTCGGCGCTGCGGTTCGCCGTACTGGGGCCCGTTCGCATCTGGCGTGGCGAGCAGGCGCTCCCGGTCCTCAGGCCGCTGGAGCGCGCCGTGCTGTGTGTGCTCCTGCTGCGGGGGCGCACCGCCACCGCGGGCGAGCTGGTCGACGGGGTGTGGGGCGACGCCCCACCGCCTCAGGCGATCGCCGGCTTACGTACCCACGCCTTCCGTCTCCGCCGAGCGCTGGGGCCCGGCGTCCTGGTGTCGGAGGCCGGAGGGTACGCACTGCGGATGCGGCCCGGGGCACTGGACCTCGCGGTGTGCGAGGACTACGAGGCACGGGCGGAACGTGCCACGGCGGAAGGGGAGTTGACCGGCGCGCGGAAACTGCTGCACATGGCGGCGGAGCTGTGGGAGGGACAGCCGCTGGCCGGAGTTCCCGGCCCGTACGCCGAGGCCCAGCGCGCCCGTCTGGAGCAGCGGCGCCTGTCCCTGCTGGAGGCGCGCCTCGAACTCGACCTGGAACTGGGCCTGCACACCGATGCCGTCTCGGAGCTGACCGCGCTGACCGCGGAGCACCCGCTGCGCGAGCGGCTGCGCACACTGCTGATGACGGCGCTCTACCGCAGCGGCCGACAGGCGGAGGCGCTGGGTGTGTACACCGACACCCGCCGCCTCCTGTCCGAGGAACTGGGCGTGGCGCCCAGCGCCGAACTCGCCCGGCTCCATCAGCGCATCCTGCGCGCCGACCCCACGCTCGCCGGGCCACGAAGGCTCCCGGCCGGGGCCAAAGCGGTGCCCACGGCCTCACCCTCCCCCGCGCCCCGTCCGGCGCAACTCCCGGCGAAACTCGCCGACTTCACCGGGCGCGCCGCCGTCATGGACACCTTGCGGAAGCGGCTGCCGCTCGCCCAGGGGACGGTGATGGCGATCTCCGTGGTGCAGGGACTCGGCGGGGTGGGCAAGACGGCCCTGGCCGTGTGCGTCGCGCACACGGCCAGGGAGCGGTTCCCCGACGGGCAGCTGTTCGTCGATCTCATCGGCCACAACGCCCAGCCCGCCGATCCCGCGGCCGTACTGGGCACATTCCTCCGTGCGCTGGGCACCCCGCCCGCGGAGATCCCGGAGGGGTTGCAGGAGCGGGCGGCGCTGTACCGCTCGGTCCTGGCCGACCGCCGGGTGCTGGTCCTGCTGGACAACGCCCATGACACGGCGCAGGTGCGCCCGCTGCTGCCCGGGTCTCCGACCTGCGCCACGCTGATCACCAGCCGCGCCCCGATGACCGGGCTCGACGGCGCCCATGTGGTCGACCTCAGCACCATGGCCCAGTCCGAGGCGCTGGCCCTGTTCACCCGCATCATCGGCGACGAGCGGGCCGCGGCCGAGCCCCACGCCTGCCGCCAGGCCGTCGCCGCCTGCGGCTATCTGCCCCTGGCCATCAGGATCGCCGCCGCCCGGCTGACGACCCGCCCCGCCTGGACCGTGCGCAACCTGACCGACCGCCTGGCCGACGCCCACCGCCGCCTGCACGAACTGCGGGCCGGGGACCTGGCCGTCAAGACGAGCTTCGAGTTCGGATACGCGCAACTGGGGCCCTCGCAGGCGCGGGCCTTCCGGCTGCTCGCGCTCACCTACGGACCGGACATCTCCCTGGCCGCGGCCACGGCCATCCTCGGCGTCACCGCCCAAGAGGCCGAGCGATTACTCGAGTCGCTCGTCGATACCAGCCTGCTGCATTCGCCCGAGCCCGGCCGCTACCGTTACCACGACCTCGTTCGCATCTACGCGCGCGACCGCGCCGAGCGGGATGAGCCGCCGGCAGACCGAGCGGCCGCGATGTCGCGCATGCGGGACTTCTATGTGGCCTCGGCGGCGCGCGTGTACGCGATGGGACGGCCGGGAGACCGGCTCGTCGGCCATCTGTTGTCCACCGACCACCCCGGGCAGGACTTCGGGGGCGCCCGCACCGCGCTGGACTGGCTCCTCAGCGAAGCGGACTGCCTCCTCACCTGCGCCCAGCAGGGCGCCAAGTCCCCGGAGAGAGGCGCCGTGCGCCGCGCGGCGGACCTCCTCCTGGCCACCAGGGACCTGGTCGAGTCCGGTACGCACTACCTCCAGTACGAGGCGGCGGCCCGTTCGGTGGGCCATGCCGCCCATATCGCCGGGGACACGGCCGCGGAGGGCCGGGCCCGCCTGGCCCTGGCGGGGATGTTCCCCGTCACCAGGGGGCAGCAGCAGGCCGACGACGACGCCCGCCGCGCGGGCCTGCTCGCGACTGCCGCCGGCGACCTGACCACCGCCTGCCACGCCGTGAACGTACGTGGCGTCGTAGCGATCTACCAGCAGCGCTACGACGACGCGGAAACACACCTCCGCGAGGCACTGCGCGGCTTCCGGGCCGACGACAACCTCGCCTGCGTGGCCGGTGTGTTGTCCAATCTCTCCCGCGTGCACGCCGCCACGGGCCGGGCCGACAGCGCCGTCGACCTCGCCGCACGGGGAGTCGCCCTCCGGCGGAGCCTGGGCAGCACCTGGCGCATCGCCAATGGCCAACTCGCCCTGGGAATCGCCCTGCACCGGGCAGGACGGCATGCTGCGGCACTGAGCGAACTGCTGGAGGCGCTCAACACGTTCCGCGACAACCGGCAGCGGCTCTGGGAGGGTTCCACCCACGCCCGGCTGGCCGAGGTGTACCTCGCGGCGAACCACCCGGCCGAGGCGGCCACACATGCCGAGCAGGCACTGGCTCTCGGCTCCATCGGCAACAAGTGGCGCCGCGGGTCGATCCTGAGTGTGCTGAGCCAGGCATGGGAGCAACTGGGGCAGCCGGACAGAGCCCGCGCGTGCCGGCGCAAGGCCGAGATGTCCTGGGTCTGGTGGAGCCCCTGATCCTGCGGCGGGCGGTCCGACCGGGGCGAAGTCCGGGAAGGGCACGCGACACTCGAACCGCCCCGAGCGAGCGGATGGGCCCCGTTCTTCATACGAGGTGGGGCATTCAGCGGCAGGTCGGCATCCTTTCGGGTTGCGGACCTGTCGACGGAAGCCGATGCGCGGCTGTGCCGGCCGAGCACCGGTTGACTTGGCGCGGGCGGAGGCGATCACGTCTCCGAAGCGCGTCTTGTGAGGGCTGCCACGTTGATCAACAGACGGAACGTACTGCGGGCAGGCACGGCCGGTGTTCTGGGCGCGGAGGTGATGGCTTCGCAGTCACCGCCCGCCGCTGCCACGCCACCGCCCGACGTGGCGGAGCGGGTCAGCCGGCGGGACTGGGAGCTGCTGGCTCAGGCGCTGTCGTCGCGTTCCACCCTCTACCGGCCGGGAGATCCCGGCTACCCGCCGCTGGCGCTTCCGTTCAACCACCGGTACGCCGGGATCCGGCCGGCGGGAATCGTGGCGTGCGGCACCACCAGGGATGTCCGTACGGCGGTCCGCTGGGCCCGGACGGTGGGGCTGCCCGCCGTGCCCCGCTCCGGGCTGGGCCACAACTACGCCGGGTACTCCGCCACCACCGGTCTGCTGCTCAACATGGCCCGTATGAAGAGCATCGAGTCCACCCCGGCGCCTGGGCCCCGCTCCCGGACCCGGACCTACGGGCGGATCAAGGTCGTACACGATGCGGGTACCGTCACCGTCGGGGCCGGGGTCACCAACGCCGATCTGCACCCGATGCTGGAGGACCACGGCATGTTCGTGCCGACCGGCCGCTGCCCCACGGTCGGGGTGGCCGGGCTGGTGCTCGGCGGCGGGATCGGCTTCAGCGACAAGATGTTCGGCCTGACCTGCGACCGGCTGCTCTCGACGACCGTGGTGCTGGCCGACGGAGACGTGGTGGAGGCCAATCAGGACACCCACTCCGACCTGTACTGGGGCTGCCGCGGCGGCGCGGGGAACAACTTCGGCGTCAACACGTGCTTTACGTTCCAGTACGAGCAGTTCCAGGGCGATGTGGGCTTCTACCGGCTGAGCTGGAGCCTGGACTCGGCACTGCCGGTGATGGCCGCCGCGCAACGGATCGCCGTGGACACCCTGGACGACAAGCGGTTCCATCTCCGCGTCGGCATGGGCACTCATGGACTCACCAGGGACGAGATCCGCGCCAACGCGGGCGTCAATGCCATCGGCCAGTTCTACGGCGACCTGGAGGGGCTGCGCGACATCCTGGCTCCGCTGCTCGCCATCGGCACGGCCGAGGAGCGGGCCGACAACAACGCGTCGGTCCGCGAGGTCACTCCGGGTGAGGCGAGCGTACTGCTGAGCGCCACGACGCCGGTGCAACAGTTCGCCGCCAAGTCGGCGGTGCTGACCTCCCGGACGCTCCTGACCGACGGCCAGGTCGCCGCCGCCGCCGAGCAGCTACTGGAATGGCCTGGCAGCGACAACGAGGACGGGGCCGGGTTCGCCATGTTCGCCCTCGGTGGCGAGATCAACCAAGTGCCGCCGGACGCGACGGCGTTCGTCCACCGCAACGCCGTGTTCATTCTCGCCGCCGAGACCTCGTGGGCGGACTACGACCCGCCCCGCGTGGCCACGGCGAACCTTCAGTGGCTCCCCGAGTTCTACCACGCCATCTTCGGCGATACGCCTCCTCCGCACTCCTACCAGAACTTCCCGGATCCGACCCTGAAGGACTGGCGGCGGGCTTACTACGGTGCGAACTACGACCGGCTGGTCCGGGTGAACCGCAAGTACGACCCGACCAACTTCTTCAGCTACCCACAGGCGATCGGCACCTGACGTTCCGCAGGGGCTTGACAGACTGATCAGCTCCTTCATACGTTGCTCGTCTTGCCCTTTTCGGGGCGGGGTCGCATGAACCATGTGCGGCTGGGACGTCCCGAAAGGTTCCGCGGTGCGTGCATGGCTCCCCGACGCTCGTGGCCACCGACGCCTGTTTTCCGCGCTGTCCATCGATGCCCTGGGCACCGGTCTCTTCCTGCCGTTCTCGATCCTCTACTTCACCGCGACGACCGACCTGACCCTCGGCCGGGTCGGACTGGCCTTGTCTATCGCGGCGTTGGTGCGCATTCCGGCGACCCCGGGTGCCGGCATGTTCTGCGATCGGTTCGGCGCGCGGAGCACGGTGGTGGTCTCCAACCTCACTCAGGCGGTCGGGTTCTTCAACTACCTGTTGGTGGACTCCTTCGGTCATCTGCTCATCGCCGCGGTCGTCGTACAACTCGGCAACTCGGCTTTCTGGGTGGCCTATCCGGCGCTCGTGCACGACGTCGCCGAGGGGAATCGCCAGGAGTCCTGGTTCGCCCTGATCACCTCGCTGCGCCATGCGGGGCTCGGTGTCGGGGCTCTCGGCGCGAGTCTCGCTGTCGCGGTCGGCGGGACGAACGGATACACCGCGATCGTCGCCATCAACGCCCTGTCGTTCGCCGCCGCGGCGATCCTGACACGGCTCGACGCCTCGGCCGGCACTCAGGCCACTTCCGCCAACGCCACACCAGAACACGACGCCCCTCAGAACACGCCCCCACGAGCGGCTGGGCGAGCACCCTCCGGGACCGGCCCGTCCTCGGCTTCGTCGTACTCAACTTCGGCCTCGCCCTGCTCTCACTCGCCTTCGCCCTCGGCGTTCCCATCTTCCTGGTCGATACGGTGCGCCTGCCGCCGTGGATACCCGGCACCGTCCTCGCGGTCAACGCCGTACTCGGCGCGGTGGGCGCCACGCCCGTCGGCGCGGCCATCACGGGGCGCAGCCGAAGCAGCGGCCTGATGGCCTCGCAGGCGATCGTCGGCGGTGCGTTCGTGGCCGTGCTGTGCTGTGCCTACGTGCCGTCGGCATTCGGCGTCTGCCTCGCTCTCGCCGCGGTCGTCCTGGTGACCCTCGGCGAACTCGTCCAGAGCCTGATCGTGTCCCCCATCGTCAACGACTGTGCCACGGCGGCGAGTCGCGGCCGCTACAACTCGCTCTCCCAAATGGCCTTCAGCATCGGCGACGTCGCCACGCCCGCCCTCATGACCACACTTCTCGCCCACGGCCCGGCCACCACCTGGATCCCGATGGCAGCCCTCGCCATGGTCAACATGCTCGGCATCGCCCTGCTCACCAGCCACCTCCCCGCGATGCGGCAACGCATCAACCAGCCCGGCCCCAGCGAGCCCGACCGCTGATGGACTTCCGCGCTTCGCACGCCTCAGGCGGAGAGTCTGGGCTGGTTCGACGAGAGTGGACGTGTGCCAGGTGCCCTTCGCCGGGCGGCCGCTCCAGGAAATCCAGCAGGGCTTCAACCAGCAGGTGGAGCTGAGCCGCGACGAGCCGAGCGGGTCAGCGGGCCGGCCGTCCCTGATACCGGCCGCCGCGATCCGGCTTCCGGGCTCGAATCACGGCGGTCATATCCATCCAACGTATTGACATATCAATTGGGTGAGATCACTCTCTTCGCATGGCCGAACGTGACCTCCCGCTGTACGAGCAGATCCGCCGGGAGCTGGAGAGCAACATCCGGGACGGCCGGTGGCAGCCCGGGACCCGGGTGCCCACCGAGGCCGAGCTCGGAGAACGGTTCGGTGTCTCGCGGATCACCGTGCAGCGCGCGCTGCGCGAGCTCGTGGACGCCGGGCTGGTCGTCCGGTACCGCAGGCACGGCACGTTCGTCGCACAGACCACCGATGAGGAGAATCTGCTCCGCTCCGCGGGCGTGCTGACCAGCGGGCCCGAAACCCACGGCGACCACCGGGTGATCAGCGCCAAGGTCCTGCCCGCGGGCGGCGCGGCCCTGCGGCTGCCCGGCCTGGACGACAACGACGCCGTCGTGCAGCTCGATCGCCACAAGCTGAGCCCCGACGGCGGCCGCGTGACCAGCACGGAACTCGCCGTGCTGCCCTTCCGGTTCGCCCCCGACCTGCTCGACCAGGATCTGGTCAGCATCACGAGCCATATGTACCTCCGCGACCGGGGCGTGCCACTGCAACGCTCACGGCTCTACGTGGAGCCGTACGCCCTGGACGAGGAGCACGCCGAGCTCTTCGGCCTGAAGCCGGGTGCCGCGGTCTTCCGCTGGCTGCGCGTCACCTGGGCGGAGAACGACGAGGTGGTCGAACACCTCGAAATCATCCTGCCGACCGACACATCCCGCTTCTACGTGGAGACCTCGCTCCAAGGCCCGCTCCGCTGATCCCTGTTCGCCTCCCCGCCGCAGCGTTTCCCCGCTCCCTCTCTCCCCCGGCCACCCCTCGTTTCCCCCTTCCCTCCCGCCTCCTCCGGTCGCGGGAGCGGGAACGGCACTTCCATCTCTCATCGCAGGAGGTAGCCATGCCATCCCCCGATCAGCCCTGCCCACCCTGTGTGCCGTCACCAGTGCCCTCGCGCTCACCGTCGCCGTCACCGGCTGCGGCGCCCCCAGCCCCTCCGCCGGTGGCGGAAAGGGAGGCACCCTGGTGGTGGCCGGCTACGGCGGCTCGTTCGAGACGGCGTTCCGCGACTCGGTCCTGCCCGCGTTCGAGAAGAGCTGCGGCTGCGAGGTCACCTACATCCCCGGCTCCTCCACCGACACCGTCGCCAAACTCAAGGCGCAGCGCGCCAATCCGCAGATCGACGTGGCGCTGGTGGACGACGGTCCCCAGGCGCAGGCGCTGGAGGCCGGGCTGCTCGCGTCGATCGACACCAAGGTGGTGCCGGTGGACCACGTGGTGAAGATCGCCCGGATGGAGAACGACTCGGGGGTGGGGTTCGGGCTGACGGCCACGGGCATCGCCTACAACCCCGAGTGGTTCGAGGATCATGGCATCCCCAAGCCCACCACCTGGGAGGATCTGGCCAACCCCAAGCTGAGGGACAAGCTGGTCCTCCCCTCGATCACCAACACCTATGGGGTGGGGCTGCTGGTCGGCGCGTCCAAGGCGAACGGCGGCTCGGAGAAGGACATCGACCCCGGCCTCACGGCGGTCAAGAAGATCGCCAAGAACGCGGCGACGTTCGACACCACCGCCGATGTGTCCAACTACTTCCTCCAGGGCCAGGCCGCCGCCTCGGTGTGGGGGGTGTCGCGGACCTCGACGCTGGCGGAGAAGGACTTCCCGATCGAGTTCGTCTACCCCGAGGACGGTGCGATCGGCCTGGTGACCACGGCGAACGTGGTCAAGAAGGCGCCGCATGAGGAGCTGGCCCAGAAGTTCGTCGCCCATCTGCTGGAGCCATCCGTCCAGCGCGCGCTCGCCAAGGCGACCTACGACGGCTCGGTGGTCCAGGGGGTCAAGGAGGACCCGGCCCTGAAGAACAAGGTCGTCAGCACCGACAAGGTGGACTCCCTGCTGAAGCTCGACTGGAAGACCATCAACAAGAACCGTTCCGCCTGGACCGACAAGTGGAACAAGCAGGTGGAGAGCAAGTGACCGCGGGGACGGACACCGTGGGCAAGGAGAGCGCGCCGACCGGGGCGGACACCGCCACCCGAGCGGGAAGCACCCGCGGGCGGCTGGTCCTCAAGGGGATCCACAAGGCCCTCGGCGGCAAGGAGGTCGTCCGTGGCATCGACCTGACGATGGAGCCAGGGGAGTTCCTCACCCTGCTCGGTCCGTCGGGTTGCGGCAAGAGCACCACGCTGAACATGGTGGCGGGCCATCTGCTGCCCGACTCCGGCGTGGTGGAGGTGGACGGCCGCGACATCACCCGGCTCCCGGCGAACCGGCGGGCCATGGGCATGGTGTTCCAGTCGTACGCCCTCTTCCCCCATATGACGGTGGCGGAGAACATCGCGTTCGGCCTGCGGATGCGCAAGGTCGGGGCGGCCCAGCGCAGACGCAGGGCGGCCGAGGCCCTGGAGCTGGTGGGGCTCGACGGCATGGGCGAGCGCTATCCGCGCCAGCTCTCCGGCGGGCAGCGCCAGCGCACGGCCCTGGCCAGGGCGCTGATCGTGGAGCCCGATCTGCTGCTGCTCGACGAGCCGTTCTCCAACCTCGACGCCCAGCTCAGGGTGCGTCTGCGCGAGGAGGTCGCCGCCCTCCAGCGCCGGGTGGGCACCACCACGATCCTGGTCACCCACGACCAGGACGAGGCGCTCGCGGTGTCGGACCGGATCGCGGTGATGGCCGAGGGTACGATCCACCAGCTGGACGTCCCCGAGACCGTGTACCTGCGTCCGGCCACGGACTTCGTGGCGCAGTTCGTCGGCGAGGTCAATGTGCTCGACGGGATCGCGGCGGGGGCGGCCGCCGATGGGCACCGCTGCCGGATCGGTGACACCCACCTCGTCAGGGCGACACCGGTGGGCACCGCACCGGGCGACGGCGAGGCGGTACGGCTCTATGTGCGGCCGGAGGCCGTACGGGTGCTGGCCGTACCCCAAGCCGTGCCCGAGAAGGGCCGCTCGGCGAGCACGGCTGACCGTACGGCGGCGGAGCCGGGGCTTCCCGGCACCGTCGAGGCCACCCGTTTCCTCGGCACCCGTGTCCGCTGCGTCGTGGCCACGGCCGCGGGACGTGTCGAGGCCACGCTGCCGTTCGGTTCCGAGGTGCCCGGCCTGGGCGAGGAGGTGATCTGCGCATGGCAGCCACAGCACGCGTCGCTGACGGCCCGGCCCTGAGCCCCGACGGCTCCGCCCCGGCGCCGGGGGTTTCCCGGCCGGTCAAGGAGCGCGGCCCCTGGCGCACCGGTCTGCTGCTGGCCTCCCCCGCCATCGCGGTGCTCGCCCTGCTCTTCATCGCACCGCTGTTCATGCTGGTGTACAACAGCTTCCGCACCCAGGCGGGCGATCCCACGCTGCACAACTACACGCGGTTCCTCGGGGACTCCTTCTACCGGGATGTGCTGTGGCACACCCTGTGGATCGGCGCGCTGACCACCCTCGGCTGCCTCGTGGTGGGCTACCCGTTCGCCGTCTATCTGCGCGGCCGCTCCCCCAGGGCGCGCAACTACCTCTCCCTCGTGCTGCTGTCGCCGCTGCTCATCTCCATGGTGACCAGGGCATACGGGTGGCTGGTGCTGCTCGGGCCGAAGGGGCCGATCGCGGACGGGTTCCACGCCGTGGGCCTGGAGGCGCCCAAGATGCTGTACGACGACACCGCGGTCGTGGTCGGCATGGTGCATGTGATGCTCGCGTACATGGTGCTGCCCCTGATGGGCAGTCTGGACCGGATCGACCCGGCCCTCACGCCCGCGGCCAAGGGTCTGGGGCGAGCGGCTGGACGTGTTTCTGGCGGATCACCGTCCCGCTGTCCTTGCCGGGGATGCTCGCCGGTTCGCTGATCGTGTTCAGCCTGACGGTTTCCAGCTTCGTCACCCCGGCGATCCTGGGCGGGCCCACGGTGAAGCTGATGCCGTACTTCGTCTACACCGAGGCGACGTCCAATCTGAACTGGCCGTACGCGGCGGCGATCGGCTTCGTCCTGATCGTGGTGACGACGATTCTGACGGCCGTGTACGCCCGGCTGCTGCGCGGGCGTGGTGGCAAGGAGGTGTTCGCGTGACCACGGCAACGCAAACGGAAGCGGCGACGGCGACGAGCAAGGCGAGCAAGGCTGCGGGCGAGCCTATCGCCGCGGGCGCGGCCGGGCGCGCGAGACGTCTGCTCGGCGCGGTGTTCGCCGCGCTCGTCGGCCTGTTCCTGCTGGCGCCCGTGCTGGTGACCATCGCCTCCTCCCTCACCACGACCAGCTATGTCACCTTCCCGCCCAAGGGGCTGACCCTGCACTGGTACGCGGAGCTGCTGAACCGCCCCGAGTTCCTGGACTCGTTCCTGCTCAGCATCGGCGTGGCGGCGGGCGCGGCCGTGGTGTCCACGACGCTCGGGCTCGCCGCCGGGCTGGCCATCCACCGCTATCCGTTCCCGGGGAAGTCGGTGCTGGACAGGGTGTTCTCGAGCGCGTTCGCCGTGCCGACGATCGTGCTCGGCATCGGGCTGCTCCAGTGGTACGCCCAGCTCGGCATGGCCTCCAGCCCGCTCACCCTGCTGCTGGCGCATCTGGTGCTGACCGTGCCGTACACCGTGCGCCTGGTGCTGGCCGGACTCGCCGGGCTCGACCGGTCGGCGGAGCTGGCCGCCGCCGGGCTGGGAGCGAAGGCGCCGCAGGTGTTCTGGCATGTGACGCTGCCCGCCGTGCGCGGGCCGCTGATCGCCGGGGCGTTCTTCGCCCTGATCACGTCCTTCGACGACCTGACGATCGCGCTGTTCGTGGTGACCACGGACATGCAGACCCTGCCGGTGCGGATCTTCAACTACCTCCAGTACAACTACGACCCGACCGTGACCGCTGTCGGCACCGTGATGGTGCTCTTCGCCGCGGTGGCCGTCGTCATCATCGAGCGCGTCGTCGGCGTCGCGCATCTGTTCGGGGCCGACCCCGAACACTGACCTTCGTGCCAAGGAGGATTCCCGTGCGAGTTGTGGTCATCGGAGCCGGAGTGGTGGGCGCGGCCGTGGCGGCGGAGCTGGCCGCGCGTGGCGCCCGGGTCACCGTGCTGGAGGCCGATCACCCAGGAGCGGGCACCACCGCGAACTCGTTCGCCTGGATCAACAGCGCGAACAAGGAGCCGGAGCCGTACTTCGCGCTCAACCACGCCGGTATCCGCGCACACTACGCGTTGGCCGGGGACGGCGCGCCGTGGTTCTTCCCCGCCGGAAACCTGGAGTGGGCGGTGACGGACCGGCACAAGGAGGTGCTGGCCGCGCGGGTGGCGCGGCTGACGGCCAGGGGCTACCCGGCGGAGTGGATCACCGCGGAACGGGCCAGGGAGCTGGAGCCGGACCTCGCGGCGGCACCGTCCCACGCCGTGTACGCCTTCTTCCCCGAGGAGGCGTACACCCTGCCCGTGCTGCTGCTGTCCCGGCTGCTGGGCGCCGCCAGGGACCGTGGCGCGACGGTGGTCGGCGGCGCCAGGGCGACCGCGATCGAACGGGGCACGGCCGGAACCACGGTGGTCTGCGCCGACGGCGGCCGCCACCCGGCGGACACGGTGGTGAGCTGCGCCGGCCGGTGGACACAGGAGGTGGCCCGGCTGGCCGGTGCGCACGTCCCCATGGCGGACCCGGATCTCGCGGGCTCGGCCACGGTCGGCTTCCTCGCCACCACCGCGCCGACGGCCGCGCGGCTGTCCCGCGTGCTGACCGGGCCACGGCTGAACGCCCGCCCGGACGGCGGCGGACGGCTGCTGCTCCAGGCCCTGGACCTGGACGCGACGGCGGACCCGGCCAAGGCGTACGCGCCCGACGGCGAGATCGCCACCGCCATGCTGGCCCGCCTGCCCGAGGTGCTGAACGGCGCCGAGGGCACCGCGGTGGAGAAGGTACGGGTCGGCCGGCGCGCCATGCCGGGCGACGGCTTCACGGTGGCGGGCTTTCCCGCCACCGACGTTCCGTTCTATGTGGTGGCCACCCACAGCGGCATCACCCTGGCCCCGCTGCTCGGCCGCCTGGTCGCGGACGAGCTCTACGGCGATGAGTCGCCCCTGCTGAAGGACTTCCGGCCCAGCCGCTTCACCTCGGGCGCGGTCCTGCCCCCGCCACCACCGGCCCGCCGCCCGGGCGAGCAGTGAGACAGGCGCCCGGAGCCGTGCTCCGGGCGCCTCGGATACGCGGGGCGGGGGACGGCTCCCGCCCCGGGGCCCGGCGGGTCGGACGGGTCTCAGGGGCCGTCGGCGCAGTCGAGTGCCGTGGGGTCGATGGCATCGGCCAGCGCCTGCATCCCCTTGTCGTTGGGGTGCAGATGGTCGCCGTTGTCGAAGAACGGCAGGATGCGCTCGGGTCGTAGGGGCTGCGCAGGGCGCGGTCGACGTCGGTCACCGCGTCGAACTCGCCGCTGCCGCGAACGAAGGCGTTGACGTCCTGGCGTACCCGCTCGGCGGCCGCGTCCCATTCGCTCCAGCCCTTGAAGGGCCCCACGGTGGCACCGACCACGCACATGCCGGCCGCGTGCGCCCGCTCGATGATCCGGCGGTAACCGGCGATCATGTCATCGGCGGTGACACCGGTGTGCGCCTTGATGTCGTTGACCCCCTCGAAGAGGAACACGGTCCGCACGCCCGGGAGGGACAGGACATCGCGGTCGAGCCGGTTCAGGGCGCTCTGCCCGGCGCCGTCGGCGAGGACCTTGTTGCCGGAGATCCCCTCGTTCGCCACTCCCCTGACGTCGGTGGCCGCCTGCCGCAACCGGCGCGCGAGGTAGTCGGGCCAGCGGCGGTTGAGGTCGGTGGTGGACTGCCAGCCGTCGGTGATGGAGTCGCCGAGCGCGGCCACGGCACCGGTCGCGGCGGAGGTCCGGACGGTGGCGGCGTCGAGGTAGAACCAGGAGCCGGTGGTGTCCGTCCAGTGCGCGGCGCTCTCCTCCCCCGTGTGGTCGCCCTGGGACGTGTACGACGTCTGCATCGCCATCCCGTGGCCCGTCGCCGGACCGGCCGCGTCGGGGGTGTGGAGGCTGACGACCAGGTTGGTGGCGGCGGGCAGGCTGCCGGGCAGGGCGTCGCTGAACGCCACTTCGCCCGCCGGAATGGTGACGGTGTGTCCGCCGCCGAAGGTCAACCGCCGGTTGCTGCCCCGCTTCAGCTCGGCACCCGACTTCTGCACGCCGACGTACGAGCTGTCGAGGGTCAGCGGCCCGTCGCCGAAGGCGTTGGAGAGACGGATGCGCAGATCGCTCCCGCCGACGCTGGTGTGCACGACCATCCGATAGCCGCGGTCGGGTGCCCCGTCTCCTACGCGATCGGCGCTCGCCGCCCAGGTGACGACGTCGTGTCGGCCGCCCGCCGCCGTGGCGGGCGTGGCGTGCAGCGCGGCGGCCGCGAGCAGTACGACGCCCAGGCCACCGATGGCGGCGCGGCGAGCCGTCATCGGGCGAACCCCTTCAGCGTGACGGACCCGCCGGGCTCCAGGCGGACCGTGGTGGAGGTGGAGCCGTGGGCCACCGTCGTGGTGCGGCCGCCGACGCTGCGGATCGTGACCGAGGTCGGCGCCCCCTGCTGCCAGTGCAGATCGACGACGAAGCCGCCCCGCGCGGCGAGTCCCGTGACCGAGCCGGACGCGGCCCAGGCGTCGGGCAGGGCGGGGAGCAGTTCCAGGTGGCCGGGGCGGGAGTACAGCAGCATCTCGCTCATGGCGGCCGGGGTGCCGAAGTTGGCATCGATCTGGAAGATGCCACGCCCCTTCTCCACCTCGTAGATGTCGAAGAGGTTGAACGCGGTGCCGTTGCTGCCGTCGGTGGACGGGCGGAGGTTGTTGGCCACGAGCCGGTACGCGGTGTCGGCGTCCTTCAGCCGCGCCCAGCACGCGGCCCGCCAGGCGTTGGCCCAGCCGAAGCTGTTCATGCCGCGCGCGGTGAGCAGGGCGGTGGCCCCGTCCACGATCTCCTGGGGAGTGGAGCCGTCGGGACGGATGCGGTCGCCGGGGAACAGGCCGATCAGCGGGGACAGATGGCGGTGGGTGGTCTCCCCGAGGTTGTCGGGGGACATCCACTCCTGGAGCCGGCCGGTCTTCGGGCTCACCTCCGGCAGGTACAGCTTCTTCCGCAGTGAGGTGATCGTGTCCGCGTAGGCGGTGTCCTGCTTCAGCTCGGCGGCCGCGGCGGCGAAGTTGCCGAACAGCGCCCACACCAGCTCCTGGGCGTAGGTGATGCCCTTGGCGTCCTGTGGGCCGTGTTCGGGCGACCAGTCCCTGTCGTCGATGAGCACCTCCCTGGAGGTGCCGGGGAGGGTGGTGGTGAGCAGCCGCGCCTCCCAGAACTCACAGGCGCCCTTGAGCAGCGGGTAGATCTTCGCCAGATACGCCCGCGACTGGGTGTACTCGTAGTGCTCGTACAGGCTGTTGCTCAGCCAGGCGTTGCTCGCGGGATGCCACCACCAGCCGCTTCCGCCGTGGATGTTGGTGGAGAAGGCGACGGTCCAGCCGGCCACCTTTCCGCTCGAGTTGCGGTAGCGGTTGCGCGGGTCGTTGAAGAGGTCGTGGGTGAGCCGGGCCCAGGACGGGAGCTGGGCGAGGCAGTAGTCGGCGAAGGCGTCGAAGCACGGGGACAGCCCCGCGCGGTCGGCCATCCAGTAGTTCATCTGGATGTTGATGTCCGTGTGGTAGTCGCCCATCCAGTCCGGGTCGTTGCCGTCCAGCCACAGACCCTGGAGGTTCAGGGGAAGGCTGTCGCGCGAGCCGGAGATCATCAGATAGCGGCTGAACTGGAGGTATGCGGCCTCCAGTTCGGGGTCGGGCACCCCGTCCCGGGCGCGTGCGGTGAGGCGCTCCCAGGTGTCCAGGGAGCGCTGGGCGTCCGTGGAGGTGCCGAGCGAGAGGGTGAACCGCTCGTACAGGCGGCGGTAGTCGGCGATATGGGTGCGCAGCAGGGTGTCCGCCGAGTGCCGGGCGGCGGCGAGCACCTTCGTCCGGGCCAGCTTCTCGGGGTCGAGAGTGGGATCGCGGTAACCGCTGTCGGCGTCGGGCGCATAGTTGGTGTCGCCGCTGACCACCACCGTGAGGTCCTTGCAGCCGGAGAAGCCGATGCGCGTGCCGCTGACCCGGACCCGGCCGCCGCTGCCGTACGCCGTGACGGCCGCGCCGTACCGCAGGCCGTTGGGGAAGGACGCGCCGAACGACTCGGCGTGCGAGGGCTTCTCGCCGTGGGTGCCCTCCAGGGTGACGCTGCCGGTGTAGCGGCCGCCGCCGCTCTGTGTGAAGTGCAGGACGATCGCGTCGTCGGGGTGGCTGGCGAAGATCCGGCGCCGGTAGGTGACACCGGAGTGGACGTAGGAACTGGTGACCAGTCCCTGTGCGAGGTCGAGGGCGCGGCGGTAGCCGTTGACGCCGGACAGATCGTGGCCGGGGATGTCCACGGTGAGCCGGGCCAGCAGCGTGAAGGAGCCGAAGTCGCCCCGGCCGTAGGGGAATTGGCCGTCGGCGTCGAGGGTGTCGTTGAGGCCGCCGGTCCACATCGTGGCGTCGGTGATCAGCAGCAGCTCGCGGCCGGGGTCGTTGCTCGCGAGGGCGCCGAGGCGGCCGTTGCCGACCGGCAGACCCTGCTCGATCAGGGAGCCCTCGTCGCCGGGGGCCTGCCACCACAGCTCGTCGTGTGAGGTGCCGCTGAGCGGCGGGGTGTCGGCCGGGCGCCGGGGCGCGGCGGAGGCGGTGAAGGCGGGCAGGGCGCCGAGGGTCAGGGTGAGTCCGGCCGTCGCCGCGAGGGACAGCGCGGTTCGTCTGCTGGGGTCTGTGCCGGAGTCTCTGTCGAGTTCTCCGTTGACGTCTCCATCGGGTTCTCTGCCGGCGTCGGTCGGGCGGGGTTCATGGCGGCTCCAGTCGTCTGAGATCGGCAGATCGGCAAGGGGCCCGGCCGCGGGGCCGGGCCCCTTGGTGTTCAGGAGGACTTCGGTACGTCGATCCGGTCGATGTCCGGTGCGTAGCCGGAACCGCTGTCGAACGTGATGGTGTTGGAGCCGGACTTGAGCGTCACCGGAACGTAGACACTATTGACGGTGGACCAGTCGCCTGTCGAGGGGAACGTGTGGCGGGTGGCGCCGCCGCCGTTGGCCGAGACATCGGCGGAGCGGGCGTCGCCGCTGATGTAGGCCACCTTGATCTGGTAGGTGCCGGCCTTGCCCACCTCGACGTTGTTGATGGTCAGCTTGGACCCGGTGTAGAGGTTGCCGACCTTGCGGCCGTCGGAGCAGGCCGCGCAGTCGGCCACGGAGGCGTTTCCGCCGAGGGTGTTCGCGGAGGACTCGGCCTCGATACCGGTCCACGTGAGCGCGTCGCCGCGTGGGGTGACCGTGAAGAGGCGGGAGCCGTGGGCGGGCAGGGCCTGGGTGATCCCGTTCTTGTGGGTGCCGAGGTTCTCGTGGTTCCACAGATCCCGCACCGCGGCCTCGCCGGTGAAGCCGAGCGTCGACCAGTCGGCGGTCACCGAGGCCGGTCTGTCGGCGAGGTTGAACAGGGCCACCGTGTAGCTGCCGTCGTGGTTCTTCGCGGCCCACACCTGCTGGGAGTCGGACGGCGTGACCGGCCGCGCGGGCGGGTTGGCGCCCTGGTTGGCGGCGATGACCTCGCGGTTGGTCAGCAGCGACAGCCCGTAGGAGTCCAGCTTGGTCACATCGTCGCCGGTGTAGAGCGGGGACTTGGCGATCGCCCACAACGTGGCGTAACTCTGCCGCTCGGCCCTGGTGAGGCCGTCCATCTCGCCGTTGCCCACATTGAGGGAGTCGAGGTCGTTCCAGCCACCGGGGCCGGCGTGCCGGGTCCAGGCCGGGGTGTCGTCCCAGCGGTCGTCGACGGAGTTCTCCCAGCTGACGAGCGTGTTGCAGTAGCACTCGACGTCGGTGTCGACGCGCCAGCCGTTGGAGTGCCTCTTCCAGTCGTCGGCGTGCCCGATGTCCAGCGACCAGGACAGCTCCAGGTGGATCGGGCGGCCGGTGGCGGAGATCGCCTTCTGCCAGGCGGCCACGTCGGCGACGTTGTCGTAGTTGTCGCCGCTCTTGAAGGAGCCGGGGCCCACGCCGTCGAGCTTGAGGAAGTCATAGCCCCAGTCGGCGAACATCCGCGCCTGGGAGTCGATGTACTTCTGTGCGCAGGGGTCGGAGAAGTCGATCTTGTATGCGCTGTCCCAGCCGTTGGTGGTGCGCAGGTCGTCGTAGACGATGTCGGAGGTGGTGCAGCCCTCGGCGTTCCAGATCGGCACCTTGCCGCCGCCGTACGCCTCCTTCTCCAGGCCGACGGGCAGATAGATACCGGCCTTGAGGCCCTGGGAGTGGATGCGGTCGGCGACCGACTTCATGCCGCTGGGGAAGCGCACGGGGTCGGCCTTCTGCCGGCCGTACGCGTCGAACTCGGGCGTCCACGCGTAGTCGCGCCACCAGCCGGCGTCGATGTTGATGTACTCGTAGCCGTACTTCTTGAGCTTGGCGGCGAGGGCGTCGGTCTGCTTGAGGACGTTCGCCTCGGTGAGGTAGCTGTAGTCGCCGTTCGGATTGAGGCCCGGGTACTTCGACGACTGCATGCTCCAACTGGTCCATCCCATATAGGGCTTGGCGGCGGTGGCCGAGGATGCCGGGGTGGCCGTGGTGGCGTTGCCGTCGTCGGGCTGTGCCCGCGCCGCCGGGGCGGCCGTGGCGAGGCCCGCGGCGAGGGCCAGGACGACGAGGGATCTCAGACCGCGTACGGGCATGACGGAGTACGAGGGTGACCGCATGGGTCTACCTCCTGAAGGTGTGGTTCGGGGAACGGGGTGGCGGGGAGGTGCGGCGGGGTTCGGGGGTACGGCGGCGGAGGTTGCCCTTGTCCCGACCGGCGGTGGGGGAATGGCAGCCCGCGCTAGTTCGCGTCTGACCTGATGAAGGACTGGATGGCGGTGGCCGCGGCTCCACGAGCCCACTCGTCGAACGGCAGCGGCCGGGTCCGTACATCGCACCGCGCCGCGGAGCCGAAGGCCGCCGTGGCGAAGGCGTCACGGATGTGGTCGGCGAACAGGTCGTAGGCGGCCAGACCCTCGCCGGAGATGATCACGCGTTCGGGGCCGAGGAGATTGGCCACGGTGGCGATGCCTCGGCCGATCGCGTCGCCTGCCCGTGCGTAGACCTCCCGTGCGCCGGTGACGCCGTCGTGGGCCAGCCCGGCGGCCTCGACCGCGTCGGCCACCTGGACCCCGGTGGCCGCGCGGACCTGACGGACGATGGCGTCGTCGCCGGCGATGGCCTCCACACAGCCACGGTTGCCGCAGTGGCAACGGGGCCCCGCCGGGTCGACGGTGATGTGTCCGATCTCACCGGCCACACCATGGGCCCCGGCCACCACCTTGCCGTGGACCACGAGGCCACAGCCGATGCCCGCGCCGACCGTCACGACGGCGAACCCCGACAGCCCCACGCCCGCCCCGAACCACTGCTCGGCCACGGTCAGCGCGCGCACGTCGTTGTCGACGGTCACCGGCAGCCCCGTGGCCATGGCGGCGAGTTCGGCGAGTGGCACATCGCGCCACTCCAGGAAGGGCGAGTAGCGCACCACGCCCTCGGCGCGGTCCACATCACCGGAGACGGCCATGCCCAGGCCCGCGACGCGCACGCCGAGGCCGTCCGCCTCGATGAGCAGCTCCCGGACGAGTTCCGCGGCCGTCCCCAGTACCGCCTTGGGGTCGCGGGCGGAGAGGGGGATGTGCCGGGCGACCAGGATCCGGCAGCACAGGTCGGTGAGCACACCGATGGCCGTGTCCCCGGTCACCTTGACCCCGATGAACAGCGCGCGGCCGCCATCCACCCGCACCAGGTTCGCGGGCCGCCCGAGTGCCGGGCGCGCACCCTCGTCCACATCCTCCACCAGGTAGCCCGCCTCGATCAGGGGACGGACCGCCTTGGTGACGGCCGCGGCCGACAGCCCCGCCCGCCGCGCCACTTCCAGGCGGGTGAGGGGCCCTGCGACAGGACCGTGGTGAAGATCTGCGAGGCGGCCGACGTGTGCGCCGGGAACGACTCGACAGCGGAGGGCGAGGACATGGCCGGGAACCTAGGCCCTTATTTTCCACTGTCAATGAAAGAAGCAAGAATCTCCTGAGGATTGCCTGTGAGGCCTGATTCCGCTTCCAAAGCACGACTCCCGCAGGGGTGTTGACATGTGATCGAAGGTCTCGTTGGCTTACTGGGCGACCCTCTTCTCTCACTCGCCGAGTCTGCCCGCATCCGTACGCGGCACCCGCCGCTCCCCCGCCGCCCTTCGAACGTGAGGCCCGATGCCGACGATCTCCCGTGCCCCGGACACCGGGGTCTGGCTGCTGACCACGCCCCGTACGTCGTACGCCGTGCACATCGACGAGACGGGCGCGCCCTGCCACCTCGCCTGGGGGCCTCGGCTGACGCCGCGGGAGGCGGAGGAGCTGGTCCTACCCGCCGGGGAGGCGGCGAGCAGCTTCGAGGGGCGGCCCGCGGTGGGCGAGGAACTGCCGGTCGACGGCGGCACCCGCTACGGCACGCCGTCCCTCCAGGTCCGCTACGAGGACGGCTCGCGCGGCTTCGAGTGGCAGCCGACCGGGCACCGCGTCCTCACACCGTCCGACGGTGTCGGCGAACTCCGTCTGGAATTCCGCGACCGCCACTATCCGCTGCACGTCGCGCTCCACTACCGGGTGCGGGACGACACGGATGTCATCGAGCGCTGGACGGTGCTGCGCAACGACGGTGAGCAGCGTGTCAGCCTGCTGCGCACCGACTCGGCGGCCTGGTCCCTGCCGCCGCTGGCCGACTACCGGCTCAGCCATGTCACCGGGCAGTGGTCCGCGGAGAGTCAACTGCGCCGCGAGCGCCTGCCGCACGGGGAGACCGTGCTGACCAGCCGACGTGGCATCACCAGCCACCACGCCGGCCCCTGGGTGATGGTGGACGCGGGTGACGCCGGCGAGGAGCACGGCCGGGTGTTCGGCGCCGCCCTCGCCTGGAGCGGGAGTTGGCGCATCACCGCGCAGCGCACACCGGACGGGCGCGCCGGTTTCACCGGTGGCGTCGGCCACGAGAGCACATGCGTGCCGCTCGCGCCGGCCGAGGAATTCGCCACCCCGGTGTTCGCCGGGCTGTTCACCGACGGCGGGTTCGGCGCGGCGAGCCGGGCCTGGCACGCGTACACGCTGCGCCACGTCCTGCCGCACGGGCGCGAGGTGGCGCCCGTGCTCTACAACTCCTGGGAGGCCACCGGCTTCGACGTGGACGAGGCGAACCAGAAGGCGCTGGCCGAGCGGGCCGCCGCCCTGGGTGTGGAGCTGTACGTGGTCGACGACGGCTGGTTCGGGGCCCGGCGCAGCGACCGCGCGGGGCTGGGCGACTGGACCCCGGCCCCGGAGCGTTTCCCGCGGGGCCTCGGCCCGCTCGCCGACACGGTGCACCGCCTGGGCATGCGCTTCGGCATCTGGGTGGAGCCGGAGATGGTCAACCCCGACAGCGACCTCTACCGCGAGCACCCCGACTGGGTCCTGCACACCCCCGGCCGGGCCCGCAGCGAGCTGCGCAACCAGCTCGTCCTGAACTTCGCCCGCGACGACGTGGCCGACTGGGCCCACGGCTGGCTGACCCGGCTGGTCGCTGACCACGGCATCGACTTCCTCAAGTGGGACATGAACCGCGCCTTCAGCGAGGCCGGGTGGCCCGGCGCTCCGGACGGCCACGACCGGCTGTGGACGCGCTACGTGGCCAATCTGTACGGCGTCCTCGACCGACTGCGGGCCGACCACACCGGGCTGCGCATCGAGACGTGCAGCGGCGGTGGCGGACGCGTGGACCTGGGCATCCTCGCCCGCACGGACCAGGCGTGGGTGTCGGACAACACCGACGCCGTCGACCGTCTGGTCATCCAGCACGGCTTCAGTCAGCTCCACCCGGCGCGCGCGATGTCCGCGTGGGTGACCGATGTGCCCAACCAACTCACCTCCCGCACCGTGCCGTTGAGGTTCCGCTTCCATGTGGCGATGTGCGGGCTGCTGGGCATCGGCGGGGATCTCGCCCGCTGGTCCGGGGAGGAGCTCGCCGAGGGCGCCGACCTGGTGGCCGAGTACAAGCGGGTGCGCCACCTCGTCCAGCACGGCGCGCTGTACCGGCTGTCCGGACCGCACGGCGAGCTGCCGACCGTGGTGCAGTACGCCGCCGAGGACGGCACTGAGACCCTGGTGCTGGCCTGGCAGCGCGGCCCGCGCCATGGACTCCCTCGGCTGCCGGTACGGCTGCGCGGGCTCACCCCCGGCGCCCGCTACCGCGACGCCCGCACCGGCGAGGTGCACCACGCCACCGTGCTCGCCGAATACGGGTTCCGCCCGGACCTCCCGTCCGGTGACTGGGCGAGCACTGCCGTACACCTGGTCAGAGTGGGGCAGGACGAGGCGTAGCACCGCCGCTGTCGCGGTAGGCGGCGGTGGCGATCTGGACGAAGGAGCGGATCAGGGGATTCGTGTCCGCCTCGTTCCATGCCACCACCACGCGGCTCGGCTCCATGTCGATCAGCGGCACCACGGTGAGCCCTTCCGGCGGCTCGTGGTCCACGAGCGTCATGCCGACCGTGCCGTTCCACAGCACTGCTTGCCGGCATTCCTGGACACCACGCACGACCGGGCCCTCGCGAGGTTCCCCGCCGTTCCAGTACGACTGCCAGAGGGGGTCGGTGCCCTCCGGGAACAGGAACCAGCGGCGGTCCGCCAGGTCGGCCAGTTTCAGGCCGGCGTGGCGGGCCAGCGGATCGTCGGCACGCAGCAGGGCACCCACCGGGTCGGCGCGCAGCTCGTGCACGATCAGGCCGGTTGCGTCGAACGGCCCTCGGGTCAGGGCGATGTCCACCAGCCCGGCGTGCAGCCCGCAGGTGGGATCGGTGAGGTCGGTCTCGCGGATGTGGACCTCGACGCCCGGGTGCCGCCGGTAGTAGGCACCGGCCAGCCGGGTGGCGCCCGGGTCGGTGCTGTCCCCCAGGATGCCCACGGTGAGGCTCGCGGTGCCGACCGCCGCGGCCACGCGTACGCGCACCCGGTCGGCATGGTCGAGCAGGGCGCGCGCCTCGTCGAGCAGCACGGCCCCCACCGGGGTGAGCGTGACACCGGCGGACGACCGGTGGAACAGCGCGGCGCCGAGTTCTGTCTCCAGTTGCTTGATCGCCCGGCTCAGTGGCGGCTGGCTCATGTGCAGCCGGACGGCGGCCCGGCCGAAGTGGAGTTCCTCGGCGACCGCCACGAAATAGCGCAGCGTGCGTAGCTCCATGGTGCAACGATACCCATCCGGTATCGACACCACAGAAGAAGTCTTGGACGGTCGCGGCGCCCCGGCGGTGGAATCCCGGTGTGACTGAAGAACCGAAAACCAGTGTCCAGGTGATGAGCCGCTACGCCATCGGGCCCGCCACCGGCGTCGCCAGGAAGACGGGACGGGAATCGTGAACGTGGCGTATTGGATCGTCGCCGGTCCGCTCGCCCTCTTCTACCTCTACGGGGGCGGGGTGAAGGTGGTCCGGAGCCGTGAACGGCTCCGGCCGATGATGGCCTGGGTGGACACCACGCCGATGGCGGCCGTCAGGGCCATCGGCGTGATCGAAGTGCTCGGCGCGATCGGGCTGATCCTCCCGCCGCTGACCGGCATCGCGCCCTGGCTGGCCCTCGCCGCGGCCATTGGGTTCGTGGTCCTGCAGATCGGCGCCACCAGGGTGCACCTGCGCCGTGGAGACCGCCAGGTGGCGCTCAACATCACGCTCTTTCTCGTCGCGGCCGTGACCATCTGGCCGGCGACGACATGGCTGTGACATCAGACATCAGACATCAGACATCGGGCAGGGCCACTCAACGGCCCGCCTCGCCAAAAGGTGACAAAATGATCCCAGGAGGTTGACCCGCACCGGGCAGGAGGGCTGGTGGACCTGGACGGCCTGGACGCCATTGCCGATGAGCTGTACGCCCTGCCACCGGCGGACTTCACCGCCACCCGCGACGAGCGCGCCAAGCACGCCCGCACCATGGGAGACCGGAAGCTGGCCGAGCGGATCCGCCGCTTGCGCCGCCCCACCAAGGCGGCGTGGGCGAGCAATCTGCTGGTGCGGCGGCAGCCGGACGAAGCCGAGCAGGTCCTTCGGCTCGGCGAGGCCCTGCGGCAAGCACACCAGGATCTGGACGGCGGGCAACTGCGGAAGCTGGCCACACAGCAGCGCCAGTTCATCGCGGCACTCGCCCGCCAGGCGAGGGAGCTGACCGCCCAGGCCGGGCAACCGATCGGCGAGGGCGCCCAGCGCGAGGTGGAGCAGACGTTGCGCGCCGTGCTGGCCGACCCGGATGCGGGGCAGGAATGGGTGCGGGGGCGACTGGCCAAGCCGCTCACGGCACCGACCGGATTCGCGTTCGTCGCCGACGCCGCCCGGTCCGCGCCACCCACCTCGGGCCGCGGCGAGCGGGCCTCCGGCGGCCGGGTGGCCGATCTGGACGCCGCTCGTTCGCGGCGCCGGGAACGACAGGAGCGGGAGCGGCGCCGCGAACAGCAGGAGCAAGAGCGGCGCCGCGCACAACAGGAGAAGCGCCGCGAACAGCGAGAGCGGCAGGCCCGTGCACATCAGGAGGCCGCGGACGCAGAGCGCCGGCTGCGCGCCCGCGAGGCGGAGCTCAACGCGGCCGAGGATGAGCAAGACCGTGCTGACCAGCGAAAACACCAGGCGCAGCAGCGTCTGGCGGACCTGAGAAAGCAGCTGAAGGAGGCCGAGGGCGAGCAGCGGGAGGCCGAGGACGCCGTCCGGGAGGCCCGCACTCGGACGCGGAAGGCGGGCCAGGCGGTCCGTGAGGCGAGGCGGCGGGCCACCGACGCGGCAGCACGGGCGGAACAACTCGCCGACCAGGCAGAACCGCCGACAGTGAGGAAAAGGCGAGACAGGAAACCCGACCACATGAGTTCGCGCCGGAGGCCCGGGCGGTCGATGGCCGAACAAGGCACCATGCGAGGGAGGCAGCGATGATGAGCGACGACAGGGCAGACGACGTCTATCAGCCGACCGGTAGCAATGAGGAGCAGGAGGACGCGGCCCCCCTGGACACCCAGGACTCCCTGGACGAGCGCGACTACGACGAGATGCTCGACGAGGGCTACTCGCCGCCGGAGAAGCCCCTGGGGGTCACCAAACACGGCACGACGGCGGCCGAACAGCACGAGCGCGAGACCCTCGACGAGCGGCTGGCCGAGGAGACCCCCGACGTCGAAGCCCCGGCGGGCGACGAGGTGGGAGATGTGCGGGAGGGCGAGGGCGAACCGATCGACCCCGAGGCGGGAACGGACCGCACGGGACGGCTCGTCGCCCCCGACGAGGGAGCGCACACCGACACCACCAAGGAAGTCATCGCCAGGGACGAAGGCATCGACGCGGGCGCGGCCGGCGCCGAGGAAGCCGCCGTGCACACCGTCCCGGATGAACAGCTCGAAGTGGAAGACGACGCGGAACCGGATCGTTGATCCTGCCGCGGCGCAGCGGAAAGGATGCCGTGGCAGCTTCCTGACAGGACGTTTCCCCGGCGTCGGCACGCCCGGCCGCCGGGTCGTAGCGTGGCCGGAGGGGTGAGCGGTCCCGCGGTGCGCCGGCGATCGCTCGCGTGATGACGGATGTCTTCTCGCGGAGGGGCCACCGCGATGCTGATCCTGCCGTGCGACGGTTCGGTGGACACGGTCGGTGCGCTGTCGCGTGCGCTGGCCGTCGCGATCGAAGACCACGGGGAAACCGTGCTGCCCGTGGCGGCCGGTGCGGACTCGCCGGGGTTCGACACCCGTGGGCCCGTGCCGTCCGGGACGGCGGTGGTGGTCGGCACCTCGGGGTCCACCAGCGAGCCCAAGGGGGTGCTGCTCTCCGCCCGGGCACTGCGCGCGTCGGCGGAAGCCACGCACACCAGGATCGGGGGCCCCGGACGCTGGCTGCTGGCGCTGCCCGCACACCATGTGGCGGGCGTGCAGGTCCTGGTCCGCTCGCTGCTGGCCGGGGCGGAGGCGGTGGTCCACGATCTGCGGCAGGGCTTCCGGCCCGAGCGGTTCCGCGCCGCGGGTTGCCGCTACACCGCGCTGGTGCCCACGCAGATCCGGCGGCTGCTGGACGCGGGTGGCCCCGGCCTGGCAGCGTTACGGGAGTTCGACGCCGTACTGCTGGGCGGCGCGGGCACACCCGAGCCATTGCTGACGCGGGCGCGCGAGGCGGGTGTGAGGGTGGTGACCACGTACGGCATGACCGAGACCGCCGGCGGCTGCGTCTACGACGGGGTGCCGCTGGAGGGGGTACGGGTGCGGATCGGTCCGCCACCGGAAGGGACGCCCGGGCCCGGCGCGGGCGGTCCGATAGCTCTCGGCGGACCGACCCTGGCGTCCGGCTACCTCAACCGGCCGGAGCTGACGGCCCGTTCCTTCGGCGACGGCTGGTTCCGCACGGACGACCTCGGGCGCCGGCGGGAGGACGGCCGTCTTCAGGTACTCGGCCGGGCGGATGACGTGATCGTCACCGGCGGTGTGAAGGTGTCCCCGTCCGTGGTGGAGCAGGTCCTGCGGGAACAGCCCGGTGTCGGGGACGCATGCGTGGTGGGGGTGGACGACCCGGAGTGGGGTCAGATCGTCGTGGCCGCCGTCACTCCGCGCGAACCGGGGGCGTGGGGGACAACGGCCTTGGGCGCGCTGAAGGGCACGGTCCGGGAGCGGCTCGGGCGCGCCGCCGCGCCCAAGACCATCCGGGTGGTCGAGACCCTGCCACTGCGCGGGGTGGGAAAGCCGGATCGGCCGGCCGTGCGCCGCCTGTTCACGGGGAGTGAGGTCGGGGGCGTACGGCCCGGCCATCATGTACGGCCCGCTCCCCCGCCCTCAGGCCGTCACCTGGACGTGGCGCCGGGTATGCGCCTTGAGGAAATCCTCCTTCACCTCGTACGGCACGGCCGCGGCCGGTACCTTGATGAGGCCGTCCACCGCGCGCGTTTCCGGTGTGACGATGTCCTCGCCGAAGTACTTGTCGGAGCCGGAGTTGTCACCGGGCAGTGTGAAACCGGGCAGCGCCGACAGCGTCACATTGGCGGCTCTGCTGATGCCGAAGTCGTGCATGCCACCGCACCACACGGGCACCCCGGCCGCGACGCAGGCGTCATGCACCCGGACGGCCTCCAGGAGGCCACCCAGGCGAGCGGGCTTGATGTTGACCACGCGGCAGCTGCCCAGCGCCAGTGCCTCCCGTGCCCGCCCGGCCGAGGTGAGGCTCTCGTCGAGGCAGAGCGGTGTGGCCAGCTCCTTCTGGAGCGTGGCGTGATCCAGCAGATCGTCCCAGGCCAGCGGTTGTTCGATCATCATCAGGCCGAACGCGTCCAGATCACGCAGCCGCGGAAGGTCCTCGAGGGTGTAGGCGCAGTTGGCGTCGGCCATCAGCGGCAGCTCCGGGAACCGGTTCCGGATCGCCTCCAGCACGTTCACATCGGCACCTGGGCCGATCTTGACCTTCACCCTTTGGTAGCCCTGCCCGACGTACCCCGCGATGGTGTCGCACAGCCGGTCGTGGTCGCTGTCCATCCCCACACTCACGCCGGAGGGGACATGGGTGCGCGCCGCGCCACCGAGCAGCGTGGCCAGCGGTCGGCCGCTGGTGGCGGCCAGCAGATTCCACGCGGCCATCTCCAGGCCGCACCGGGCGAAGTTGTTGGCCTTGACCCGGCCGTAGAGGGCCGTGAACTCCTCGACGGTGTCCCAGGGGCGGCCCACCACCGCCGGGGCGAGGAAGTCGCGGGTCACGGACCAGACCGTGTCGGTCGTCTCGCCCAGGTAGTACGGGTCCACCGGCACCGGTGCCTCGCCCCACCCCGTAAGGCCGTCGGCGGTGGTGGCGCGGACGACCACATGCAGCAGGGTCTTGGCGCTGTGGGTGCTGGCGGTGAAGCCGTGGGTGAGCCGCAGCTCCACCACGGAGAGGTCGAGCCGGTCGATGCGCGGCACGAAGGTCCCCTTCCCCTCGTCGGAAGATGGCGTCGTCGAGAGATGACGTGATGGTGTCTAGGGCCTGAGGGTGGAGCCGCCGTCCACCGTCACGGTGGTGATCGTCATGTGGGCCGCCTGATCGGACACCAGGAAGCCGATGACGGAGGCGATGTCCTCGGGCTGGGCCAGCGTGCCGCGGGGAATGCCGACCCGATGGCGTTCGGGGTCTCCATGCAGCAGCGCCTGTCTGCGGCCGGGCAGATGCGCGTTGGCGCGGGACATCGGGGATTCGGTGGTCCCCGGCGCCACGACGACGGATCGCACGCCGTGCCCGGCGAGTTCCAGTCCGGCGCAGTTGGTGAGGTACTGGGCGGCCGCCTTCGAGGCCCCGTACAGCCCCTGGTCGTACTTGACGATCCCGGCGCTGTTCGACGCCACGGTGATGACGCAGCCGCGTCCGCGCCGCGCCATCCGCCGGCCCACCGCGCGGACGCAGTTGAAGGTCCCCCGGACGTTGACGCCGAACACCCGCTCCCACTCGGCGTCCTCCTGCTCGGTCAGCGGGGCGGTACGGCCGAGCACTCCGGCGGCGTTGACCAGGATGCCGATCGGGCCGAGCCGACCCTCCACGTCCTGGACGGCCCGTTCCACCTCGCCGGAGTCGGTGACGTCGAGGCGTACGGGGTGTGCCATGGCGCCCAGTCGCCGGGCCACGGTGTGTGCCCCGTCCTCGTCGATGTCCGCCACGGCCACGACCGCTCCCTCGGCGGCCAGCTGATGTGCGGTGGCGGCGCCGATGGCTCCTGCCGCGCCGGTGACCAGCGCCGTGACCTCGGCTATGCCGGTCAGCCTCATGCTCCTCGCCCCGTTTCCCGCTGCGCTCCCCGTAGCGTTTCCGGCTCGGGGCCGGGGAAGGACTCCGCGGCCCGCAGTTCGGCGTCGATTCGCGCCAGCACCCCGGAGAAGCGCTGGAGCCGGCTTTTGAGCAGCGCCGTCGTGCTCGGGTCGTTGGCGGAGATCTCGGCGGCACACGCGGTGGCCTCCGCACCCGCCCGGCCCGGTGGTACGAGCCGCTGCAACAGCCCGAGCCGGTAGGCCTCGTGTGCCGTCACCCAGCGGGCGGTCAGGAGCAGATCCTTGGCGGCGCCCAGGCCGACCAGCCCGATGAGTTTCGCCGCCCCGATGGGAACCCCCAGGCGGGAGCCCGGGAAGCGGTACGCCGAGTCCTCGGCGCCCACCCGGATGTCGCAGGCGGCGGCCAGCTCCGCACCGGCGGCGACACAGCGTCCCTCGATCGCGGCCACGGTCGCCTTGGGCGCCGCTGCCACCGTCCGCTGCAACCGCGCGAAGACCCGCAACCGGTCCGCGCGGCCCTCGTCGCCCAACTCCTCGTCGCGGTCGCCCCCGACACAGAAGTCCGGTCCGCTGCCGCTGAGGACGAGCACCCGTACGGCGTCATCGGCCAGCGCGCCTTCCACGGCCTGAAGCAAGCGCGCGGCCGCCTCGGTGGTCAGCGCGTTGCGCACCCGGGGGCGCTCGATGCGCAGCTGTGCCACTCCGGTGACGCGGTCCCGCTCGACGCCGATCACCGGGGCGTCCACAGCTCTTCGAGGGCGCGGGCCACGGTCCGGTGGGTCTGGTCGTGCACCGCGACGTTGGCCGTGCGGTCGGTGCGCAGATGGATCATCGACACGCTCGGGGAGCCCACCTTTTCCTTCAGCGCGGACCGCAACTCCCCCTCGTCTGCGGCGCGGACGACACCGACTCCATAGGCGGCGGCCACCGCGCACACATCGGCGGCCTGCGGGGTGCCGAAGAGCAGCTCGAAGGTGTCCTCCGGAAGGTGTGACGCCTGTGGCAGGAACGAGAAGATCCCACCCCCGTGGTTGTCGACCACGACCAGTGTGCAGCTCACATCCGGCGCCTCGGCGGCGCCCAGCAGCGCGCCCGCGTCATGGAGGAAGGTCAGATCGCCCAGGAGTACGGCCACCGGACGCCGGGCCGCGGCCACGCCGAGCGCGGTGGCGATCGTGCCGTCGATCCCGTTGACACCGCGGTTGGCCAGCACGGCGGGGGACGGTGGCGGGGCGCGGCGAACCACTCGAGGTCCCGTACGGGCATCGAGGACCCGACCACCAGTGTCGCCTCGGCGGGCAGGGCGTCGAAGAGCGTACGAGCCACTCGCGGTTCGGTGAGGTCGGCTCGGCCGTCCAAGGCATCGGTCACGGCCGCCTGCGCGGTGGCTTCGGCCGAGGCCCACGCGGTGCGCCACTCCGCCGCTGCCGGGGGTTCCGGCGCCGCCTCGGCCACGGCGCGGCACAGGGCCGTGGGATCGGTGCGCAGCACGGTGGCGGCCAGCCGGTCCGGGTCTCGCCACCGCCAGTCGGGATCGACGAGCACATGCCGGATGCCGGGCTGCCGCAGCCAGTCGGCCACCGCCCGGGAGGCCCAGCGCTCCCCGAGGTGCACGACCACCTCGGGGCGCAACCGGTCCCGGGCGTGCGGACTCCGCAGGATGGCGTCGGCCGCCGCCACGGTGCCGGGGCCCGGTGTACGGGCGCCGGAGCGCGGATCGGCCAGCACCGGCCAGCCCAGTGCCGCGGCGGCCGCGTGCACGGCGACCGGATCGCCCGCACCCGCGCCCACGAGCAGGACACCCCGCTCGTGCCCGTCCGCGACGGCGGCCACGTCCGCCGGGGTGGCGGTCGGGACCGGGCGGCTGACGTGGTGCCAGGGCCGCCCGTCCGCCCGGCCGGGAGGCAGGGGGCCGGGCCGTGCCACCAAGGGGTCGCGGAAGGCCAGGTTGAGGTGGACGGGGCCCGGGCCGGAGGGTCCGGCCTCGGCCTCCGCCACGGCGCGCGCGGCGAGGGAGCGCCACATTCCGTCCTGGCTCCGCTCGGGAACCGCCACGGCCACGGCCCAGCGCACCGCCGATCCGTACAGGCCCGTCTGGACCATGGTCTGCGGGGCGCCCACTCCCTGTAACTCCGGTGGACGGTCGGCGGTGCACACCACCATCGGCACCCCCGCCAGATCGGCCTCGGCGACCGCCGGATGGAGCTCGGCCGACGCCGTACCGCTGGTGGTGACCACGACGGTGGCGCGCCCGGTGGCACGGCTCAGCCCCAGGGCGAGGAAGCCCGCCGCGCGCTCGTCGAGGCGTATGTGCAACCGCGTCCGGCCGTCCTCGGCGAGGGCGAGCGCGAGCGGGGTGGAGCGGGAGCCGGGCGCGATGACGGCGTCGCTCAGCCCCGCGCGGACCCATTCGTCGACGAGGGTGGCGGCGAAGGCCGCCTGAGCGCCGCCCTCGATGTCCCGGGCCGCCTGAGCGCCGCCCTCGGTGTCGGCTGCGTATCCGTCCATGGATTCACGGCCCGCCATCAGCGTGTCCAATCCTTCACCGCGCCGAGCCGGGTCAGCGCCGCGCCGAGCTGGCCCAGCAGTCCTGAGCCGACGCCGGAGAGCATTCGGTAGCCGCTGCGCTGCAATTCCTCCCCGCCCTTGTTCGACGGGGAGGAGCCGTCGAGCCAGCCGTCCGGTGTCAGCCGGTCGCACAACACCTCCCATGCCTCCTGCGCCACCACGCCCTCGCGATCGGCGGCGAAGCGGCCACGCTCCACGCCCAGCGCCAGGGCCGCGGCGATACCGGCGGATCCGCAGGTCTCCGCCCCGGTGGCGGGCTCCGCCAGATAGCAGTCCCAGATACCGGCCGCGTTGCGCCGGGACACCGCGAGCCGGGCGGCCCTCGCGGCCTCGTCCCACAGGTCGTCGGTGTCCGGCCGGTCGCCGAGCTCGGTCAGGGTGCGCACCAGACCGAGCAGATACCAGGCGTACGCCCGAGCCCAGTTGCGGTAGACGCGGCTGCCGTCCGGCAGCAGCCTGAGGTAGAGGTCGTCGTCCCACGTCAACCGCCTGCGCCGAACGCGGAGCTGACGGATGGCCGCCTCGCGCAGCCGGGTGTCCCCGGTGGCCTTCGCGAGGACGGCCATGGGGTAGCCGACGGTGTAGCACCCTTCGGCGGTGGTCGGGGCGTCCTTGACGCATCCATGGGGATCGGTCCGGGCGTTCCAGGACTCGACGGCCAGCCGGAGCGTGGGATGCCGCGGATCCCGCTTCGCGACCACCGCGAAGGGGAGCGTGGCCTCGATCCCGTACACACGGTCGTTCGCGGGGCGGCCGCGCGGATCCTCGTAGCGCAGCCGGGTGCCGTGGACATAGACGGCGAGGTGGTCGCGCAGCGCCGTCTCGGCGCGGGTGTCGCCGGGGAAGGTGGTGCGCAGGTCGTACAGCGCGTCCAGCACACATCCCTCCATCCACCCGAACGGCTGCACACTGGCCGGGCTGGTGAGGTGGCGGTGGAGCGCGGCGGCCGGAGCCGGTGGGTCCTCGGCCGCCAGCAGCAGCGCGGGCCGCCGCTCCACCGGGGCCTCCGGGCCGGAGAAGATCCACAGTGGCTCGGTGGCCGGTTCGGGGGCGAGGGTGAGCCGTACGCCCTCGTCCAGCACGGCCCGTACGGCCTCGGTGGCCAGTGGCAGATCGTAAGGCTGGTGGCAGTCGGCGTACCGGATGTCGAACGAGCCGAGCGGCCGGCCGGTGGCCGCCGAGACGGCCTCGACGCGGCGGACGTCCCGCACGTCGCAGGCGACGAACAGGCGGAGCCGACCCGGGGAGCGGGGTGCCGTGGAGTGCCACCTCAGCACGGTGGACATCTGGCCGCCGACGATGGCCGCGGTCGACCAGGTCAGCGGGGTGCGCCGGTCCGATGGGAAGGGAACGCGCGGCGCGTCCACACTGCTCGCGGGAACGTGATGTGCGCTTGCCATTGATGATCCCTCGCCTGTTCAGGGCGCAATGAGCGCGGGCAGAATGGCGCCCAGCTTCGCGCGGGTCTCGGCCAGTTCCTCTTTCGGATCGGAATCGGCGACAATGCCGTTCCCGACATACATGGTGGCGTTTTTGCCGTGTATCTCGGCGCAGCGAATGGTCACGCAGAGACAGCCGTTCCCCTCCGCGTCCACCCAGCCCAGCGCCCCTCCGTAAAGCCCTCTGTCCCAGCCCTCCAGACGTTCGATCACTTCGTACGCCTTGTCGCGGGGCCACCCGCACACGGCGGGGGTCGGATGAAGCGTGGCCGCCAGTCGGAGAAATGGCGGGTGGTCGGCTTTGAGCTCGGCCCGGACCCGGGTCATCAGATGCTGCACGTTCGCCAGTTTCAGCGTCTCGGGCCGCTCGTTGGCCTTGATCCATGTGGTGCTGGGCGTCAGGGCGTCCAGCACCGCCTCCCGCAGGACCCGGTGCTCCTCCTGGTTCTTACCGGACTCCTGGAGCCAGGACGCGAGCCGGCGGTCGGACTCGGCGTCGCCGCCACGGCGGATGGTGCCGGCCAGGGCACGTGACTCCACCATCCGCCCGCGCTTGGCGAGCAGCAGCTCCGGACTGGCTCCCACCAGGCCGAAGGCGGAGAACAGATAGGCGGAGGGGAAGCTGTGGGCCAGCCGCCGCAGCACCACGGACGGCTCGATGTCCGTGTCGCACTCCATCTGGATCCGCCGGGCAAGCACCGCCTTGCGCAGCTCTCCGCGGCGCACGGCACGCGCCGCGTCGGCGACGCTGCCGCACCACTGCTCCGGCGGTTCGCTGGGCCGCAGCGCGAACGCGCCGGGTTCACCGCTCTTGGCGGAAGGGGTCGGCACCGAGGCGAGGAGGCGACGGTGGTCGGGCGTCTCCTCCAGGCTCAGTGTCCGGGCGGGAACCGCGAGCCGGATGGGCTCCTGGCGCTGAAAGGGAAAGGCCACGAAGCCGATTCCCCCACCGGCCGCCAGCGCTTGGGCTATGTCTTCCTCGGAATCGACCAGATGGTGTGCGATGGGTTCAATTCCGAGGAGTGTGCGGTCCGGCCCGGAAAAGAATAATCGGCGATTATCCAGAAGGTCGATCGCGTCATCGACGACTTCTTGCGAACGTGCCACCAACGGAACGCCCCCGTCCGTTCTGGTAGAGATATGATCTTTTGCGCAAAGCGTCCCAACAGCCTCGCATTGACCGGTAAATGCGTCAAGAACCGGCCAATGCGACAGCTCACTTGATGGACACTTACGCGTCCTCGGGACGGCCCGGTGCCGCTTGGTCAGGAGGACATGAAGTCGCCCACCGGCAGCGCTCGGTCCACGACGCGGACGTCGCCGATCCAGCCGTACATGATCTGGTCGATCTTCCCGCCGTACTCATAGCCGCCCAGCAGCCAGGGCAGCCCGAGGGTGGTGAGGCCGTTGGCCGGGGTCGAGGGGTTGCGCGCCACCGGGCAGCCGTTCACATACATCGTGGTGTGTCGTCCGTCGTTCACCACGGCCGCGTGCCACCAGGTGTTCAGCGGCAGCTCATGGCTCCAGTTGGTGACCGCGCCGTCCTCGTTCAGCGGATAGACGGCCCACTGGAGCCCATGGCCGTCGGACAGCGAGAGGGTGACCACCGGCTCCTCCATGTCCCCGCCGGTCTTTCCGGCTTGGCCGCTGGGGCCGCGTCGGCCGAGCAGTCCCGACCAGGCGTTGCGGCCGCCGTCCCAGTCGGCGGGCAGCTTGAGGAACGCCTCGACGGTGTAGCCGGAGCGGAAGGTGGCGCCGTTCAGCGGAGCACCGTCGGCCGTGCGCAGATAGGCGCCGCGCAGGGGGACTTGTCGCCGTGGAAGGAGAGGCTGCCGTGTCCCGGCTGGTCCGGGTGGTGCTCATCGGACCAGCTGAGGGCGTCGGCCGGGCTGCCGGGGACGGCGACCTTGGTGAGGTGGTTGCCACGGCCGGAGTGGTCGGTGATCCGGACGGAGTCCTCGACGGGCGCGCCGTCCCGGCCGCCCTGGTCGAAGCGCCAGTAGGCCACCGTACCGGGGATCACCAGCCGCGAGGCGGGCCGCGCCGGCCGCGGTGCGGTGGGGGCGAATCCGGCGAAGCGCTGCTCGAAGTCGATCGGAACGCTGAAGTAGTCCTGGGAGCTGGTGCGTTCGATCTCTCCGCGCTCCAGCTCGTTCAGGTGGTCATCGGCGCGGTCCAGGATCCACGGGGAGAGCGTCCGGACGTCGACGGTGTGGCGGGCCAGGTCGAACCGGTAGAGGCGGATCATCCCGGCGCCCCCGTAGTAGCGGTCCTGGTAGTTGGTGATGTGCAGATGGACATCGTGGCCCGCCTTGTTCTCGCGGACCGTACGGGCCGGCGGCCAGTAGTGGCCGTTGAGGGTGAGGAATATCTGGTCGTGGTCGGCGATCAGCTCGTCCCACAGCCACTGTCCGTGGTCGGAGAACCGCGCCGCCTCGCCCTCGTGGTCCGCGTGGACCAGCTCGTGTGTGGTGAGGATGACCGGAGTTCGGGGGTGGCCCGCGATGACCTCCCGGGCCCAGGCGATGCCCTTCGCGGAAGGGCGCCAGTCCAGGGCGAGCACCAGCCACTCCCGGCCCGCGGCGCGGAAGGTGTGGTACGTGTTGTAGCCGTCCGGGCTGGCGCCGCGGAACGAGGGCGAGGAGCGGTACCGCCGGGGCCGAAGGTGTCCAGGTAGGGGGTGCGGCCCCGCTGGTCGTCGGTGGACGAGTCGAGGTCGTGGTTTCCGGCCACCACGCTGTAGGCGGCGCCCCGCTCGTCCAGGAGCCGGAAGGCCCGGTCGATCGGACCGAGTTCGGAGACCTGCCCGTGCTCGGTGAGGTCGCCGAGGTGGGACAGGAAGACGATGTTCTCCTCGTGTGCGTGGCGGAGGAGATAGCGGAAGGACGCCTCCACCGGCGCCGGGTGGATGCTCTCGCCGTCGAAGAGGTACTGGGTGTCCGGCATGACGGCGACGGTGAATCTGAGGCTGTCGGGGTCGGGGTGCCAGGCGGGGGCACCCGCGGCCCCGGAGGCCGGTGCGGCCGCGGCGGTCGGCGCCGCCTCCAGCCCGGTCATGGCCACACCCGCGCCGACGAGTCCGGTGGTGCGCAGGAAGGTGCGGCGGCCGGTTCCGGGCCGCGGTTCGTTGGTCTGGCGGGGACTGCACATGGCGCTGCTCCACACGGTGCGACGAAAGGGATGGAGCGCACGTTATGGAGTCCGGAAACCCGGCCACAGGAAGATGTCCGGCAACGGACGGGGAAGAGCACATGAATGGCTTCCGTGTCCGGGAGGTGTGAAGTGTCCGCGACCACCGCGCCGCGGACGCGGCTCAGTGGTGCAGATCCTCGGCGGTGAGGGTGTCACGGGTCTCCGGCGCCCAGGCGAGGCTGACGACCGTGCCGAGCAGCAGCACCAGCGCCATCCATCCCATCGACCAGCCCGCGCCGAAGTGGCTCAGGCTGACCGGCAGGACGAAGGTGCCGATGGCGGACGCGACCCTGCTCGTGCCATTGAGGAAGCCGACCCCGGAGCCGCGCAACGCGGTGGGGAAGAGCTCCGCCGGATAGACCTGGGTGATGGTGGAGGCACCCGCCATGACGAAGGTGAGATCAAGGAAGGGGACCATCAGCGCAGCGCTGGAGCCGTCGCTGAGCATGGCCATCGCCCCCGGACACAGCGTGAGGATCGCGAAGGTGCCGATGGTGAACGGCCTGCGGCCCAGGCGCTGCACCGGCCACAGTCCGATCACTCCGCCCAGCAGCAGGGCCAGGTTGAGCACCAGGTTCTGGTTGTCGGCCCCGGAGATGTTCAGGGTGGCCAGGATCTGCGGCATGAAGGTGTTAGATGGCGAAGTAGGGCAGCACCTGGGCGCTGTAGAAGATGACACCGAACCAGGTCTTGGTCGCCTGACCGCGGGCGAAGAGCTCGCGGTAACGGGCGGCTGCGCGGCGGCCGCGGCCTCCACGTCGGCGGCGGTGGCCTCGGACTGCCCCAGGTAGGTGCGGCGGATCCGGGCGGCCTCGGCGGCACGGCCCCGGGCGGCCAGCCAGCTCGGGGACTCGGGGATGCCGATCCGCAGCAGCACCAGCAGGGCGGGCACCGCTCCGCTGGCCAGCAGCCAGTACGCGGTGGTGCCGTTGATCGGGATGTACGTGCCCGCGATGTTGGCCAGTACGTAGCCGACGGCCCACAGCACGGTGAGCGAACCCAGCAGGACACCGCGCAGCCGGCCGGGGACGAACTCGGAGAGCAGGGTCGGGCCGACGGCGTAGTCCGCGCCCAGACCGAAGCCGATCGCCAGCCGGAGGAGGAAGAGGGCCAGCGGGCTGTGCGCCCAGAACTGGGCGGCGGAGGCGACCGCGATGAGCACGAAGTCGTAGAGGTAGAGCTTCTGGCGTTCGATCACATCCGCCACCTGTCCCAGCAGGATGCTGCCGAAGAACAGGCCGATCAGGGCGGACGCGCCGAGCAGGCCCTGCCAGACGCCGGACAGACGCATGGTCTCGCCGAGCGCGGGCAGCACCGCGCCGATCACACCGAGGGCGTAGCCGTCGGAGAAGTTCGCCCCGAAGGTGGTGGCGGCATGCGGCCCGCCGGTCGGAACACGCCGGAAACCTGCCGTCCGGCCTTGGGGCGTGGCCGGGAGGTTCTGAACCTCCTAGGCAGGCTGGGGTCGTTCCGGGTTCGTGACGAAGGCGGGCAGCGCGGCGAGGCTGTGGCGCACGGCCTCGCCCCCGTACTCGAACATCTGCCGCTCGTAGTCGCCGACCGCGCCGAGAAGGTCCTGGCGGCGCTCGACGGTCTCGATCAGGCAGCGGCGCAGCAGGTCGGCATCGCGCAGGGCGGTGTTCGCACCGTTGCCGCCGGTCGGGGAGGTGGCGTGGATGGCGTCCCCGAGCAGCGTGACCGGACCGGGCGCCCAGCGCTCGCGGGGCTCGACCACCCGGATGGACAGCAGGGTGCTGTTGTCCGGGTCGGCCTGCTCGATGAGCGCCCGCAGGTGCGGATGCCAGCCCTCCATCCGGGACAGCGCGGCCTCCTGCGCGGTTGGGGCGCCGAGCGAGCCGTTCGGCGGCAGGAGCATGGCCCAGCGCACGTAGTCGCGGATATCGGGGAGGGTCACCTCGGGGGCCAGTTCCTCGGCCGCCTGCTTCGGCGGGGTGCGGAAACGCATCGCTCCGAGCATTCCGATCCCCGGCGACGCCGAGCAGCTCGTCACGCCCAGCCCGCTGGGGCGCCCTCAGCGGCGCCACCGCGCAAGAAGCCCATCACGGTCGACCGGATCACCGACGCCACCCTGCAGGTCGTGGCCACCGAGGGCTATGACGCACTGACCATCCGTCGAGTCGCCGCGGTGCTCGGCACCGGGCCGTCGTCGCTGTACGCGCACATCGTCAGCAAAGAGGACATCGACGATGCTCATCGGCCGGCTCTGCTCCGAGGTCGTGCTGCCCGAACCGGACCCGGCCGAGTGGCGCGAGCAGATCCTCGACGTGTACGCGCAGATCCGCGACCAGTACCTGAAGTACCCCGGAGTCTCCCGCGCCGCGCTGGGCGTAGTCCCGACCAACCTCTCCACGTTGCGGGTCAAGGAAGGGCTTCTGGCGATCCTGCTCGCCGGCGGAATCGAACCGCGGAACGCCGCCTGGGCGCTCGACGCCCTGTCCCTCTACGTCAGCGCCTACACCCTGGAGCAGTCGCTGGTCCGGCAGCGGCGCAGACACCCGGACCAGGAATGGGACCTTGGCCGCGAGGAGCTGATCCACCGGTTCACCGCACTGCCGACCGACACGTTTCCGCAGACCCGGCGCTATGCCGCTGAGCTGACCTCCGGCACCGGGCACGACCGGTTCGACTTCACCCTCGGCCTGATCATGGACAACCTCACCCGGCTCCAGCCCAGGCGGTTGAAGGGGTCCGGCCGGTCCAGCTGACGGCGGATCGCCCGGCATGAGCGCTCCCTGGAGGCCGGGTGGGAGGGCTTCGGTGCCCGGTTCTACGATCGGACACGACCAACCTACGTGCACGGGCCAGCAGTTGTCCGGCCGGCTGCGTCGTGCCACGCGGAAGGGCGGCCGCCTGTGGCGGCGGGGGACCACAAGGATGTGAGACGTGAGTGGACACCGGACGGCGTCAAGTGCCTCGCCGGCCGTGGGGCGGGCGCTGGATGTCCTGTTGCACCTCGCCGGCCGCTCGGGCCGGTTCGGGCATCGGCGCTGGCCAGAGACCTGGAGATGCCCCGCTCTTCGCTCTACCACATCCTCGCGGTCCTGGTTGATCGCGGGTTTGTCACCTATGTCCCGGAGGAGCAGGCATACGGTCTGGGCGTGGCGTCCTTCGAAATCGGCTCCGCCTACTCGCGGCACGAGCCCCTGAAGCGACTCGCCCGCCCCATTCTGCGCAACCTGTCGAACCTGCTCGGTCAGTCGGTGCACCTGGGCATCCTCTACGGCGCCGAGACGGTCTACCTCCTCAAGGAGCGGCCGCCGAGGGGCCATTCCGGGTACACCGATGCCACTCCCGTCACCGACGTCGGTGTCCGGCTACCGGCCCATCTCACGGCCAACGGCCGTGCGATCCTGGCTCACTCCGGCGCGGCGCACCTCCGGGCGGTCTTCCCCCGGCCGGGAGATCTCGTCACCCGCACCGGCAGAGGCCCCCGGTCGCTGGCGGAGCTGCGGAGCCTGCTGGCGCGGGACCGTGAGCGCGGCTGGTCGGAGGAGGTCGAGCTGGTCTCCGAGGGGCTCCGGTCGATAGGGGTGCCGGCGTTCGATCACAACGAGCGGCCGATAGCGGCCGTCAGCAGCACATGGCGGCGCCACTACCACCGGCATGAAGTGGATCATGTGCGGGACATCCTGCAACAGGGTGCGGCACGGCTGACGGCGGCGGTGGCGGGTCACGCGCCCCACGCATCCCACACACACCACGCACCCCACGCCCACGGAACGGACGGCGCACAGTGAGCGGCCGTCGCAGACGTCTTCGCCCCATGGCGGAACGATGAAGGCCCACTGACCAAGGCGTTCACGGAACGGGTTTCTCGGATCCGAGAAACCCCGACCGCCTGGCTGGCTCCTGGCGTATGCGCCACGTGTCATGGGCACGGAACCTCGTTGATCGTCCACGCACCACGGCCTCCCACGGGCCGGCACTCCCCCACAGATGCACTCCCCCACGCAGATGTACTCCCCCCACACAGATGAAGGATCCGGCACCGACCATGACCGCGAACCCTCCCGACGCCATCAGGCCCGTCCCGCCCCAGGAGACCGACGCCACCCTGCACTTCACGGGCTCAGCCACCTTCGGCCGCATCCCCCGCCTGGACCAGGTCGACACCGCGGACATCGCCGTGGTCGGGGTGCCGTTCGACGCCGGTGTCTCCTACCGGCCCGGGGCCCGCTTCGGGGCGAACGCCGTCCGGGAGGCGTCGCGCCAGCTGCGCCCCTACAACGCGGCCATGAACGTGTACCCGTTTCATTACGCCCAGGTCGCCGACGCCGGTGACATCACCGCCAATCCGCACAACATCGACAAGGCCGTCGAGAGCATCGAGGCGGGCGCGGACGCTCTGCTGTCCACCGGCGCGCAACTGATGACCCTGGGCGGCGACCACACCATCGCGCTCCCGCTCCTGCGCTCGGTGGCCCGCCGCCACGGCCCGGTGGCACTGCTGCACTTCGACGCGCACCTGGACACCTGGGACTCCCACTTCGGCGCCCAGTACACCCATGGAACTCCGTTCCGCCGCGCGGTCGAGGAGGGCCTCCTCGACACCTCCGCGCTCTCCCACGTCGGCACCCGCGGCTCGCTGTACAGCAAGGAGGACCTCGACGAGGACACCAAGCTGGGCTTCGGGATCGTCACCGCGGCCGATGTGATGCGACGCGGGGTGGACGAGGTGGTGCAGCAACTCACGGAGCGCATCGGAAAACGGCCGCTGTACATCTCCGTGGACATCGACGTCCTGGATCCCGCACACGCCCCCGGCACCGGCACCCCCGAGGCGGGCGGCCTCACCTCGCGGGAACTGCTGGAGATCGTGCGCGGGCTCGCCGATTGCTATCTGGTCTCCGCCGACCTGGTCGAGGTCGCCCCGGCGTACGACCACGCCGAGATCACCTCGGTGGCCGCCTCGCACACCGCGTATGAGCTGATCACCCTCATGTCCCGGCAGATCGCCTTCTTCCGCTGGGTGGAGGAGAACAAGCCGTCGTAAGCACGCGAGCTCCCGTCGCATCCCTCAGGGGACCGGCATGGCGTTTCGACGTACGGGTGGTCTCCCTCGCCGGTGACGCCGTCACCACCTCGTCCGGGCTGCTGATCAGCGTGGATGGCGCGCCTGGCACACCGCCGCAGCGCCTGGGCACCCTGCTGGTCCCGGGCAGAAGGGACTGGCGGCCGGCATCCTGGACGGCCGCCGTGCCGCCACGCACTGGGAACTGGCATCACAACTGGCCGCCGCCTACCCGCAGGTGCGGGTAGGCGGCCATCCCGTCTTCGTCCGGGACGGCCATGTGGCCACATCGGCCGGTATCACCGCGGGGATCGATCTCTCGCTGTCTCTGGTCGAGGAGGACTGGGGGCGGACGTGGCACGCGATGTGGCCAGGCAGTTGGTGGTCTTCATGCCCCCCGGGCGGTGTGAGCGTCCGTCACCTCGAGCGGCTGTTCCGCACCGAGGTCGGCATGACTCCCGGACGTTACGTCGAATCCGTCCGCGTCGAGGCCGCCCCGACCCTGCTCGCCGATGGCACCGGCACGGTCGAGGAGGTGGCGCGGCAGGCCGGGTTCGGCTCCTCGGAGTCGCTGCGCCGGGTCTTTCAGCACACCCTCGGCGACCGGACGCGCTGACGGACGTCGACCGACGGGGCCGACGGGGGCCAAAGCAAACGGCCCTCACCGACGGGGAGCGGCGAGGGCCTACGTTCAGTGTGGCACGAATCAGCGCGGAAGAATCCGTTCCGAGCGACAAACATTGCATATATCTGCCACCTGACTCCCCACCGGCGCGGCCGGCGCCCCTCCGGCAACGCCCCGCCGCAGCTCCTCCCGAGGCGGAGGGTCCACCTCCGCCAGCGTGTACACGGGGCGCCCTCGAGATCTCCGCGGTGAGCCCCTGGCGCACGGCCCTGGGAGTGCCCGCCCGGTGTGCGCGATCCGCACACCGGGCGGGCCCGGCGCGTGCCGCTACGCCCCTTCGCGAGCCGTTCGCGCCGCGCGGGCCAGGTCCAGGTCGGTGGTCTCCGGCGCCAGGAACTGTGACACGACGGCGCCGGCCACCAGCACTCCGGCGCCGACCAGGAGCACGAACTCCGCTCCGAAGTGGTCCAGCCCCATCGGCAGCAGGAACGTACCGATCGCGGCGCCCACCCGGCTCATGGCCGTGGCGAAGCCGACGCCCGTGGTGCGCAGCGACGTGGGGAACACCTCCAGCGGATAGACCGCGGTCAGCGCCGAGGAGGCGGCATTGAGGAAGATGAAGAACAGGAAGCCGACGACGATCACGGGGGTGGAGGACGGCCACACCGCCACCAGCGCCAGACACGCCGCCGTGATCCAGAACGGCGGGATCAGCAGCTTGCGGCGGCCGATCCGCTCCACGACCAGGCACCCCGCGGTGACACCGGCCACGGCGGTGAAGGAGTAGACGAGCAGCGCCGCCACCGCGTTGTCCCCCATGTGCAGGGCCTCGAAGACGTCCGTCCAGAAGGTGCCGATGGCGAAGTACGGCAGCACGAGGGCGGCCCAGAAGACGCTGGCGAACACCGTGGAGCGCACATGCTGCCGGCTGAAGAGGGCACGGAACCCGTCCTGCCGCACTTCGGCGCGCTCGTCGAGTTCCGCGGCGACGTCCACCTCGATGCCGTACTTCTCGATCAGCGCCTCCGCCTCGTCCCGGCGCCCCTGGCTCAGCAGCCAGCGCGCGGACTCCGGGATGCCACCGCGCAGGGCCACGCACACCAGCGCGATCACCGCACTGCTCGCCAGGGACCACCGCCAGCCGCCGTCGACGGAGGTGAACAGCGCCCCCACGACCGTGGCCAGCGCGTACCCCAGGTACCAGCTGATCTCCAGGCTCGCCAGCAGCCGTCCGCGGCCACGTCGGCCCGCGTACTCCGACAGCAGCGGCGCGCCGATCGCGTACTCGCCGCCGATCGCCACACCCATCACCAGCCGGATGAGGAAGAGCTGCGGGCCGTCCACGACGAAGAACTGGAGCACCGAGCCGACCAGGAAGATCAACATGTCGATGAGGAACACCGGCCGGCGTCCGAACCGGTCGGCCAGCCGGCCGAAGAGCGGCCCTCCGACGAAGATGCCGATCAGCGGCGCGGCCCCGACCATCCCCTGTTCCACGGAGGTCAGCTGGAGGTCGTCGGTGATCGCCCCCATCGCCAGGCCGATGCCACCGATGATGTAGCCGTCGATTCCCTGGCCGATCTGGGTGGCCAGCTTCAGCTTGGTGTGCAGCCGCTTCCGTTCGCGTTCGGTGGCGGGTGCGCCCGGCGGTGTGCTGGGCTCGTTGTGCTCGGTCACAGGCGTCGTTGCCATGCGCGGGTCCTTACCTAGAGGGGGAGAACGCCGCCCCGGGCGGAGCGGGGGCCCGGGGGAAGTGGCGGGGAGAGGGGAATGAGCCGGTAGCGGGGAGCGGGTGCGTCAGCCGGTCGGCCAGTCGAGGGCGATGTACTGCGTCTCCAGGAACGCCTCGATGCCCTCGCGGCCGCCCTCCCTGCCCAGACCCGACTGCTTGACGCCGCCGAAGGGCGCCGCCGGGTCGGACAGCAGACCACGGTTGAGGCCGACCATGCCGCTCTCCAGGCGTTCGGCGAGGCGCAGGGCCCGGGCCACGTCGCGCGAGTAGATGTACGAGGCGAGTCCGTGCACCGTCGCGTTGGCGCGGGCCACCAGTTCGTCCTCGTCGGCGAAGGTGGCCAGGGGCGCGACCGGCCCGAAGACCTCCTCGTTCATGATCCGGGCGTCCTCGGGACGTCCACCAGGACGGTCGCCGGATGGTAGCAGCCGGGGCCCTCGGGCACGCTGCCCCGCGCGGCGACCTTCGCGCCACGCGCCACCGCGTCGTCGACCAGGGACCGGATGGACTCCACGGCGGTCGAGTTGATCATCGGGCCGAGGGTGACACCCTCCTCCAGACCCGCTCCGGCGCGTACCGCGGTCATGGCCGCCGCGAACTTCTCGGTGAACTCGGCGGCCACGGACTGATGGACGTAGAACCGGTTGGCGGCGATGCAGACCTCGCCACCGCCCCGCATCTTGGCGTCCATCGCACCGCGCACCGCGGCGTCGACGTCGGCGTCCTCGCAGACGACGAAGGGCGCGTTGCCGCCCAGTTCCATGGTCACGTTGACGACGTTCGCCGCCGCCTGCTCCAGGAGTTTCCGGCCGGTGGCGGTGGAGCCGGTGAAGGAGAACTTGCGGACCCGCCCGTCGCGCAGCCAGACGGAGACCACCTCGGATGCGCGGTCGGTGGGCAGCACGTTCACCAGCCCGTCGGGCAGGCCCGCCTCGCTCATCAGGGCGGCGATGGCAAGGGCGGTGAAGGGGGTGTCCGGGGCCGGTTTGAGGAGCACCGGACAGCCGGCGGCGAGCGCCGGGGCGATCTTCCGGGTGGCCATCGCGGCCGGGAAGTTCCAGGGGGTGACGAAGGCGGTGACGCCCACCGGGTGCCTGCGTACCACGTGGCGGAAGCCGCCACCGGGCGCGTCGCCGAACGAGGAGCCGATCCGTACCGCCTCCTCGGCGAACCAGCGGAAGAACTCCGCCGCGTAACCGACCTCGGCCACCGCGTCCCGGTACGCCTTGCCGTTCTCCAGGACGATCAGGCGGGCGAGCGTGTCGGTGTGTTCACGCATCAGCGCGAAGGCGGTGTGCAGCACCTCCGAGCGACGGCGCGGTGGCGTCGCCCGCCATCCGGCGGCGGCCGCGTGGGCCGCGTCGACCGCCGCCACGGCGTCGCCCGGGCCCGCCGCGGACACCTCGCGGATCAGCTCCGCGGTGGCCGGGTCGTGCACGGGAAACGTCCGTCCGTCCTCGGCCGCACACCAGCGGCCGGCGATGAACACATCGCCTTCGGCGAACGGTGCCTTGACGAGAGTTTCCATGCCGGGGAGGTTCATGAGCTGCTCTTTTCTCCGTTCCGAACGAGGGCTGGTCCGGTTCGCGGTGAATTTACGAGCGCGTCATACGGCCGACAAGGCCGCTTCTCGGATCGCAATGGTGGTTGCTGTCAGGGCAACTCACCGCATACGAGAGGGAGGGGACGGACGGGCGCGGCCGCCCGGTCCGGGCGCCCTCAGGTGAGCCGTGCCCGGGGGAACGGGGTGTGCCGCGGCTCCCAGCCCAGCAGCGCGGAGACGCGTGCCGCCGCCTTGGCGGTGGTGTGGCCCGCCTGGTCCAGGCGGTCGCCGAGGCGGGACTTGGGGGCCGAGATGTTGATCGCCGCCACCACGCGTCCCCGGAAGTCGCGCACGGGCGCCGAGACCCCGACCAGACCGGCCTCGAACTCCTCGCTCACCCTCGCGTACCCCTGGCGCGACGCCTCCTGGATCAGCGCCCACAGTTCGGGAATCGGCGGGGTGGAGGTGGTGCCGAAGCGGACGTACAGCTCGTCGGGCGTGGCATCGGCCAGCAGCACCCGCCCGGCCGAGGTCTGCCACGCGGGCACTCCGCGCCCCTCCCAGCCGTGGACGCGGAAGGAGTGGCCGGAGATCGAGAGCAGGGTGAGCACCTCGCGGTCGCTCAGGACACACAGATGGCTGGTCTCCTCCACGTCCGCCGACAGCGCGTGCATCACCGGCTCGGCCATGCGCACCAGCCGGTTCTGCGAGGTCCGCGCGACCAGCGAGAACAGCCGCCAGCCCAGCCGGTACTCCAGGGTATCGGGGTCCCGTTCCACGATCCCCGCGGCGGCCAGGGCCTTGAGGGCGCGCGAGACCTGGGTCTTCTCCCGGCCCACCAGCTGCGCCAGGCGTACGACGCCGAGTCCGCCGGCGTTCTGCGCCTCGTCGGAGGCGAGCGCCTCCAGCAGGTCGATGTCACGGCGCAGCCCGTGGCCGCGCGGGGCGGTGGTGTCTCCGGGGCCGGTGGAGCCGGCTCGGGGGCCCGCGCCGTGCGCGTCGGCGGGGTCCTCGGGGCCGTCGGTGCCGCGAGGGGGAGGTTCGTCACGCGCGCCATCCTAAGGGCGTGCCTGTGGGAACCCCCAGGTCAGCCGCCGGGTTGTCGGGAGAGCAACCGGCATTTCGATTCCAGCCGGTGCCTTGCGAGGGGGTGGCGGCGGTTCTAGATTCGCCGCATCGGACCGGATGAACTGCGGTGAATGCGAGGTTCATCCCCGCGGTCCGCCCAATCCCCGCTCCCGGAGATCCAGGAGATCCCATGCCATCGCCTTTTGCCCCGGCCGCCCTCATCGGCGAGGCCTTCGCCGGGGAGGGTGCCAACGCCGCGCACACGAACGTCGTGATCGGACGCAAGGGCGGCCCCGTCGAGACGGCCTGGGCCACGGCGCTGGCCACGCCCAGCGCCGGACACGTCCCCTTCCTGACGATCGTGCGGCCCTCGGTGCCGGTGAAGCCGCTGACGCTGTTCGTGACGAAGGCCGCCGCCGACGGTGAGCTGCACCAGCGCGCCACATGGGGCTCCGCCCAGGCCGGTCTGGCGCAGGGCGTCACGGACGCGGTCCGGGACGGTCTGCTGCCCGCCGAGGAGGCCGACGATCTGCTGATCATCGCCGCGATCTGGGTGAACCCGGCGGTCGACGACCTGGACGTGTCCTTCCGCAACCAGCGCTCCGCCGCGTACGGCGCGGTGCGGGCCGCGGTGAACGCCACCCCGGCCGTGGCCGATGTCCTCGCGGCCGCCGCGGAAGGCCCGGCCAACCCGTTCTACGCCCCCACTTCCGAGGCGCTCGCCCGATGAAGATCACGGACATCACCCTGGACCGGCTGCGGCTGGAGCTGGACCCGCCGTTCCGGGCCGCCTGGGACCCCGAGCCGCGGCGCCACTTCGACGCGACGATCGTCCGCGTCCACACCGACGAGGGGATCACCGGCATCGGCTCCGGTGACCTGATGGACGGCTTCGACACCTACAAGCACCTGTTCGTCGGCGAGGACCCGCTCGACATCACCCGGCATGTCAAGGCCATCGAGACCGCGAACTTCCACGGCGCCCACTACTGGCCGCTGGAGGCGGCGCTGTGGGACATCATCGGCAAGGTGCACGGCCGCCCGGTGGCGGAGCTGTTCGGCAACGCGGCCACGAAGCTGCCCGCCTACGCCTCCTGCGGTGAGCTCAAGTCGCCGGAGGAGCGCGTGGCCACCGCGCTGAAGGTCCGCGAGGCGGGCTTCCGCGCGATGAAGATCCGCATCGACCGCGACCGGGTGGACGAGGGGATCGCCGCGGTCCGCGCGGTGCGCGAGGAGCTGGGCGCGGATTTCGAGATCATGGTGGATCTGAACCAGTCGTGGCGCATGGCGGGCGACACCGCGGGCGCCACCGACCTCGCCCGGACCCGCAAGATCATCGCGCGGCTGGCCGAACTCGATGTGTTCTGGGTCGAGGAGCCGCTGCCCTACTGCGACGTGGCGGGCTTCAAGCGCCTGCGGGCCGAGAACCCGGGGGTGCGGATCGCCGCGGGCGAGATGCACCACTCCCCCACCGAGCTGCTGCGCTACCTCGAAGAGGACGCCCTCGACATCTACCAGATGGACGTGGTGCTCGCGATCGGCATGCACCGCGCCCGCACCCTGGCGGAGCTGGCACAGCTCAAGCACCGCCACTTCACCCCGCACAGCTGGACCAACGGCATCGGTGTGCTCGCCAATCTGCACGTGGCGGCGGGAGTCGGCGGCGGCCCGTACTTCGAGTTCCCCTACGACCCGCCCGGGTGGACCCCGGAGCGCCGGGACTTCATGCTCGCCGACCCGGTACGGGTGGCCGGCGACGGAGACCTCGAGGTGCCCGCGAGGCCGGGCCTCGGCATCGAGCTGGACGAAGACGCGATCGACCGGTGGAGGATCACATGACGCACGGCATCGACGCCCTGCTCTCCCGCACGCACGGCCAGTGGCTGGCCGCGGCCGACCAACTGACCTTCGAGACAAGGCCGTTCATCGACGGCCACTTCACCGACGCCCTCTGCGGCGACACCTTCACCAGCCTCTCGCCGCGCGACGGCGCGGTGCTCGCCAAGGTGCAGGCGGCCGGCGCCGAGGACGTGGACCGTGCCGTACGCGGCGCGCGCGCCGCCTTCGAGGACGGACGCTGGCGTGACCTCCCGCCCAAGGAGCGCAAGCGCGTTCTGCTGCGCTGGGCCGACCTGATCCGGGGACACGCGGAGGAGCTGGCCCTCCTCGACACCCTGGAGATGGGCAAGCCCATCACCGAGTCCGTGCGGATCGACGTGGACAAGGCCGCCGAGACCATCGCCTGGTATGCCGAGGCCATCGACAAGACCTACGACGAGGTGGCGCCGACCCCCGGGGACGCGCTCGCCCTGATCACCCGGGAGCCCCTGGGTGTCATCGGCGCGGTCATCCCGTGGAACTACTCGCTGCTCATCGCCAGTTGGAAGCTGGGCCCGGCCCTGGCCACCGGCAACAGCATCGTGCTCAAGCCCGCCGAGCAGACGTCCCTGGCCGCGCTGCGGCTGGCCGCCCTCGCCACCGAGGCGGGTCTGCCGGACGGGGTGTTCAACGTCATCCCCGGGCGTGGCGAGGTCGCCGGGCAGGCGCTGGGCCGCCACCCCGAGGTCGACAAGATCGCCTTCACGGGCTCGGTGGAGGTGGCCCGGCTCTTCCAGGTGTACGCGGGCGAGTCCAACGGCAAGCAAGTGGCGGTCGAGGCGGGTGGCAAGTCTCCCCAGCTCGTGCTGGCGGACGCCGACATCGAGGCCGCCGCGTCGGCCGTGGCGTGGGGCATCTTCTACAACGCCGGGCAGACCTGCAACGCCGGTTCCCGCGTGGTGGTCCACGCCTCCGTCAAGGATCGGCTCCTGGACGCCGTGCGCCGGATCACCGCGGACACCTTCCGGGTGGGCGATCCGCTCGACCCGGCCACCGTCATGGGCCCCCTGGTCGACGAGAACCAGCTGGCCACGGTCCTCGGCCACATCGAGCGTGGCGTGGCGGACGGGGCGACCGTGGTGTTCGGCGGTGGCCGCACCCTCACCGAGTCGGGCGGCAGCTATGTCGAACCGACCGTCCTGGACGGGGTGGTGAACACCTCAGCCATCGCCCAGCGGGAGATCTTCGGCCCGGTCCTGGCCATCGTGTCCTACGACGGCGACGCCGACGAGGGAATCCGGCTGGCCAACGAGAGCGACTACGGGCTCGTCGCCTCCGTCTGGACCCGTGACGTGGCCGTCGCCCACCGCGCCGCCAAGCGGCTGCGGGCCGGGACGGTCTGGATCAACACCTTCGACGCCAGTGATGTCATCACCCCGTTCGGCGGCTTCAAGGCCACCGGCGCGGGACGTGACAAGTCCCTGCACGCTTGGGACGCGTACACCGCGCTGAAGACCACCTGGGTCAACCTGGCCTGAACCGGACACGGTTCGCGGCCACCTCCACAACGCCCGTCCCCTTACTTTCTCTTCTCACCACAGCGAGGACAACGATGAGGATCGGTTTCATCGGCCTGGGCAACATGGGTCGCCACATGGCCCGCCATCTGATCCGGGCGGGACACCAGGTCACCGTGCACGACATCCGCCCCGAGGCCGCCGCGGAGCATCTCGCGCTCGGCGCCGGATGGGCCGACACCCCCGCCGCGTGCGCGGACGGCGTGGAGCTCCTGGTCACCAGCCTGCCGACGCCGCGTGTCGTCGAGGACGTCCTGCTGCGGGGCGGCGCCGCCGCGGCCCTGGCGCCGGGAGCCCTGTGGGTCGACATGTCGACCTCGACCCCGGCGGCCGCCGAGCGGATCGCCGCCGAGGTGCTGGACGCCCAGCGGGTGCGCCGGCTCGACGCGCCGGTCTGCGGGATGTCGCACGGCGCCGACTCCGGCACCCTGCAGATCTTCGTCGGCGGTGCCGAGGAGGACTTCCGGGCCGCGCTGCCCGTGCTGGAGGCGATGGGCGACCCGAAGCGCATCCTGCACGTCGGCCCGCTCGGCGCCGGTTACACGGTCAAGCTGCTGCTCAACCTGCTCTGGTTCAGCAAGCTCGTGGCCACCTCCGAGGTGTTCGCGATGGGCGCCAAGGCGGGCGTCGACCTCGGCCTGCTGCGTGATTCCCTGCTCAAGAGCTCCGCCGCGTCCTACTTCCTGGAGCACGACTTCATCCGCATCCTCACCGACGGGGACTACGACGACTCCTTCGCCATGGTCCTCGCCTGCAAGGACCTCGGCCTCGCCATCGACCTCGGCCGCGACCTGGGCGTGCCCACCGAGCTGTCGGCTGTGGTCGAGCAGATCTTCCGCCGCTCCAGGACCGAGCACGGCGATCTCGCGGGCGAGATGAGCCCCGTCCGCCTCTACGAGGCCCTGGCCGGGCAGGAGTTCCGGCTGGCCGTCCCGACCACCGCGCCGGTGGACGCGACCGTCGCGGTCTGACGACGAGCGAACGCCACCCCGCCCCACGACGTCAGGAGCCGCACCCATGACCTCTTCCGGGCCCGGCGGTCCCACACCGCTGAGCATCGACCCCACCTGCCGCATCGAGTTCGGCCCCGGCCGCATCGGCCGACTCCCCGCCCTGATCGCGGCAACCGGCCACGATCGTGCCTTCGTCGTCACCGACCGCGGTCTGCGCGCCGCGGGCGTGCTCGAACCGGTCCTCAAGGCCCTCGAAGCCGCCGGGCTGGAGTACGCCGTCCACGACGAAGTGGCGCCCAACCCGTCCACCGCCAACGTCGACGCGGGTGCCGCACGAGCCCGTACGTTCGGCACCGCCGCGGTCGTCGCCCTCGGCGGTGGCTCCGTACTCGACGCGGCGAAGGGCATCGCCCTGCTGGTCGGCAACCCGAGCGCCACGGCCGCGGACGCCGACGGCCTCTGGGAGGCGGCCGACGGGCTACCGCTCGTCGCGATCCCCACCACCTCCGGCACCGGCGCCGAGACCAACGGCTTCGGGGTCATCGAGGACACCGCCGCCCGCCGCAAGGTGTACATCGGCCACCCGTCGGTGAAGCCGCGCGTCGCGCTGCTCGACCCGGAGCTCACCCTGGGCCTGCCCGCGCCCGCCACCGCCGCCACCGGGATCGACGCCCTCGTGCACGGCATCGAGTCGCTCGCCTCGCGCGGCGCGAACCCGATCTCCACCGCCTATGCCACCCAGGCCGTGGCCATGGTCAGCCGCGCCCTGCCCGCCGCGTACCGGAACGGCTCGGACCTCGACGCCCGCGCCGAACTGATGCTGGGAGCCCATCTCGCGGGGCAGGCACTCACCCTCTCCGGGCTCGGACTCGTCCACGGCATCGGCCACGCGCTGACCGCGCACACCGGTACCCCTCACGGCGTCGCCCTCGCCGCCGTACTCGAGGAGGTGATGGAGTTCAACGCTCCCGCCGCACAGGGCGCCTATGAACAGGTGGCGCGTGCCATGCGCCTCGCGCCGCCCGCCGACGGGGACTGGGCGCGGGCAGCCATCGACGGGGTGCGCGAGATCGCGGGCACCGTCGAGGTGAAACGGCCCCTGAGCACGCTCGGCGCCGACCGCGCCATGCTGCCCTCCATCGCCGCCGGGGCGGTGGCGGACGCGGTGACGAAGAACAATCCGCTGTCGCCCGATCGGGCTCAGGTCCTGAACATCCTCACCACCACATACTGATCAGCAGTCCACCTGGTCCAAGGCGACGGAAGCCAGGGTCCTTCTGACGGATCTCCGCGGAGGAAGGACCCTAGTGGTGCCAGGCATGCCCGCCCGTGTTGTGGATGAAGCGCTGCAGCACCTTGAGGGTCGTCAGGTACTCCTCGTCGGAGATGCCCGCGTGCCGTTCCGCCCACAGCTCGTCCTGGAGGGCCGCGGCCTTGTCGTAGAAGGCCCGGCCCTCCTCGGTGATGCCCAGGCGTCCCTCGGCGTCCTCGGTGATCCAGCCCAGGGCGATGGTCCGGTCGATCTCCGCCTCCATGACCTCCGGGCCGACGTCGAGATAGTTGCGGAGGAGGCCGGACACCTCGCCGCGGGTCTTGACGGTGTCGGCGCGTGCGACCTGCGCGATGACCCACCACTGTGGCTGGGTGGTACCGACCCCGGCGAGAGCCGCCTGGATGCGGCTGACCACGGCCTTGTAGGCCGCCCAGCTCCAGTATCCGATGGGCTGCCCGAGCAGTTCGGCGTCGCTGTGGGAGTACTCCATGGCCGGTCCCTCCGTCGTTGCGTGAACTCGATTGACGATGGGATCGACCGTAGAAGTTCAACCTAAGTTGAAGTCAAGGCGCCAGCCGGCGGCGGGATCGGTCAGCGGTCGGCCGTCAGCAGGCGGACGCGACCCGTGCCGGGGAGGGCCGGGTCGAAGGCCGGGGGAACGGGGCGGGCGTGCCGCTCCGCCAGGTCGGTGAGGGGTTCTTCCGCGGCGCTCCAGCCGTGGTCCGCGAGCCAGTCGGCGGGGGGCTGCGTCATCTCGTTCTTCCACAGGGAGGACAGCATGCCCATGATGCCCTCCGGTGAGGCGGACGCCGCCTCCTGGGCCTGGTCGGTGTTCACCATCGACCGGGTGACATGTTCCACCCCGAGGTGGCTGCCCGGCGCGGACAGCGCGGTGATCCGGTCCAGTAGATGGTCCGCGTCGCGCTCGGTCAGGTAGACGAGTATCCCCTCGACCAGCCAGGCCGTCGGAACGTCCTCCCGGAAGCCCTGCTTCACCAGCAGCGAGGGCCAGTCCTCGCGCAGGTCGGCCGCGATCACCTCGCGTTCGCAGCGCGGCTCCTCGCCCCGGAGGACGTGTTCCTTGAAGTCGAGCACCTCGGGCTGGTCCAGTTCGAAGAGGCGTGTACCGTCCGGCCAGCGCAGACGGAAGGCACGAGTGTCCAGGCCCGCCGCGAGCAGGACCGCCTGGCGGCAGCCGGCCGCGCACGCCTGTGTGAAGTAGTCGTCGAAGTACCGGGTGCGCAGGGCGAAGTAGTCGCCCATGGCCTCGGTGAACGGCTTTCCCTGCCCCTCGGTCCAGACCGCCTGCTGCTCGGCGCCCGCGGCGTCGACGAAACGCGTGGCCAGGGCGTCCTCGAACAGCCGGTCCGGGCGCCGGCTCTCGTTCGCGCGGGTGATGCCCACGAACAGCGCGGTGCTGCTGACTCCCGCCAGGCGCTCGTGTCCGTCGGTCACGTGGTCCTCCGCTTCGCGTGGTGGTCTCTCATGCCTTCTCTCCCGTTCGTGAGCGTGTCGTTCCCGCTCATGAGCGCGTCGCTCCAGCTCATGAGGCGGTGCGCTTGCGGTACGCCTCGCGGTCGAAGCGGATGCCGCCGCGCCAGATCGCCTCGATCGACCGGGTGCGAGTGATGTCCCGCGTGGGGTCGCCCTCGACCAGGACGAGGTCCGCGCGCCGCCCCGGCGCGATCACCCCGCGGTCGGTCAGACCGAAGTGCGCGGCGGGGGCCGAGGTCGCCGCCGTGAGCGCCTCCGCCGGAGTCAGTCCGGCCTCGACGAGGAGGGCCAGCTCGGTGTGGAGACCGGCGCCGTGGACGACCGGGCAGGCGCGGTCCGGCCGGTAGTTGGTGTCGGTCCCCGCCAGTACGGGCACGCCTGCCCGGTGCAGACGGGCCACGCTCGCCAGGGCGTGGGTGAAGTGGTGCTCGGGGGACGCCTTCTCCACGCAAAGGCCCTCGCGGCCCGACGCGATCGCCGTACGGGCGTGGTCCGGGAGGTAGCCGACGATCCGCGGATCGCCCGCCAGCGATCGTCCCGTACGGGGCCGGGAGGAGGTCTCCGGGGCGGACGCCTCCAGCATGGCCAGGGTGGGGATGGCGACCCGCTTCTCGTCCGCGGTCCGGCTGACGAACGCGTCGTCCAGAGCCGCTTCCAGCGGAAGGTGCGTCAGCATGTCCACACCGCTGTCCAGGGCGAGTCGCGCGGACCACCCGGCGGACACATGGGCCACGGTGAGCAGGCCCCGGCGCCGCGCGGCGTCGGCGAGCGCCGTCACGGTCGCCCCGTCCAGGGCGGGCAGCGACATCCCGTGGTTCGCGCCATCGTCCACGATGATCTTGATGAAGTGTGCGCCCTCCGCCTGTCGCGCGGCCACGAACGCGTCGGCGTCCTCGGGCCCGGCCACCGTCGGCAGCAGCGGCATGGCGTGGCCGGGGTGCCCTCCGGGCGCGCTGGCCACCAGCCCCGAGCTGCGCATATCGGCGAGGTCGGCACGCTCACCGGCCGCCGTGCACAGGGCCTGGGTGAGCTCCGGCGGGCCCATGAACATGTCCAGCTCGGTCGTCACACCGAAGGCCAGCGCCAGTTCGAGATTGCTCTCGGCGCCGAACACATGCGTATGCGCGTCGATCAGCCCGGGCAGCAGCGTCAGGCCCGTTCCGTCGATCACATCGGCCGACGCCGATGCCCCCGTGGCCGCGGCGGGCTCCGTGAGGACGCGCGTGATGACTCCGTCGGCGAACTCCACCGCCCCGGGGCCCAGCATCGCCGTCCCGTCGAAGATCCGCACCTTGTCGATGATCACCGGCCGCACCTCTCTCACCGTCCGATCGCGATCGCTGTGGAGCCGTAGAAACACAGCAGGTTGAAGAAGAGCACAAAGCCCATCGCCGGGAGCATCAGCCCGGATGGCTGTCTGCGCACGAGGAAGCGCCAGGCACCGAGCGCGGGGAAGACGAGGCTCAGCGCCGGCAGCAGGCCCCGCGTACCGAACAGCAGGAGTCCGAGTGCCACCGCGCCCACGGCGAGAGCGAGGCACACGGCCGCGCTGCCGCGCGGGCCGAGCACCTCCGAGTACAGCCGTGCCTCCGGGTCCCGCCGCCACTCGGTCTTCCGCGCGAACTCGAACTGGAGGAAGGCGCAGGCGAACATGGCCATCAGCGGGACGACCCGCCCGTCACCGTCGATCGCGTCGCCGGTCAGCAGCGAGACATAGAGGTAGACGGAGAGCAGCAGCTGCACCGGGTAGCTGACGAGGAGGTTGGCGACAAGGGCCTCGCCGATCCGCGGCGACCAGCGCTCCAGCGCGACCAGGAACAGCGTGTATCCGAGGGCGAGCAGGATCAGCAGCACGGAGAGGGCCGAGACGAGCGCGTTCAGCACGACGACGAGTACCGTGATCAGCGCCATGGCGCCGCGCAGCTCCGCCACCGTGATGGCGCCCGTCACCAGCGGCCGGTCCGGGTTGTGCCGGCGGTCGTACTCCAGGTCCTTCTGCTCATCGACCATGCGGGCGAACAGCAGGGCCAGCACCACGCTGACCGCGCGCACCACGGTCGCCCCGGAAGGTGTCCAGTGCGAGGAGGGCCCCGAAAGTGCCTCGGCCGAGCCCTCCAGGGTCAGGGTCCACAGCACGCCGTAGGTGACGTAGATCTGCGGGCGGAACATCCGCAGGACGAAACGGCCCAGCCGGACCGGTACGCGGGAAGCGGTGAGGACATCGCTCAACGCTGCCACCGTCTCCCGTACAGGGGACGGCCGAGCGCGCCGGGGGCGGCGGTCATATCGGCCGCGCTTCCGTCGGGGCCGGTGTGAGGCGCAGTTCGCCGTCGGCGATGGTGTGTCCGGCCTGCTTCATGGCGCACCGCAGAACGGCGCTCGTCCCGTCGCCTTCCCCCGGACGCTCTCGCAGGTGATCGGCAGGTCGAGCTCGCCGAAGCCGGTGAAGCGCGCCTTCAGCCCCGTGAGGACGGCCGACGCCGACGGCAGCGCCCCGGTTTCCACGGCGGTGGCGATGCCGAGCTGGCGGAATGCCTCAAGGGTCAGCATGCCGGGGACATGGTCCAGGGGGTGGTCGAACAGCACCGGGTGGCTGGTGTCGACGAGGAGTCGAGCGGTCCCCATCTCCCCGCCGTCCGGCGGGCGTTGGAGCTGAATCGGTGAGATGACCACGTTCGTGGCGTCCTTGCGGTCGACCAGGGCCGCACCGATCCGCGGCCCCGGCTCGCAGGCCGTGAACGTGGCCTGGACGGGCAGCCCCAGCGTGGCACGCACGTCCTCGCGCGTCGCTTGCCACTGGGCGGGCGTCAGCCAGGACATGGAGCCCTCCAGCGTCGCCGCCACGCGGTCGCCGATCAGCGCGGTGTAGGACAGCCGCGCCCCCTTCAGGCCCTCGCGGCCACGGAAGCGGCGCACGATGCGGCAGCGCAGCACCACCTCGGTGGGTACGTCGCGTACCGCGAGCGCGGTGATGTCCGCGTCGCGCAGGGCGATGTCCCGCAGGATGAACTTCGTGCCGAACGGGTTCTCGAACAGATCGTGGCCCAGCATGAGGAGCGACTGCCGGACGGCCTCCACCAGGACCATCGGGTCGTAGACGTGGCGGCAGCCCGCCGTGTCCCGGTAGAAGGCGTGTGAGCGGGGTATCTGCACCCCGATGTCGAGGGTGTCCTCGTCCCGGGCGAGTACGCCGGTCAGAAACACCTCGGCCAGGCTCAGCCGATGGACGAGCTCGCGCGGCACCGTCTGGCTGAATTCCACCGTGTCCATGCTTTCCCCCTCTGCGTTACCGAACCGCCGACCGCGCCAGGTGGCGATGCCAGTCGGACACGCTGACTCCACCGAGCACGGGGGCCAGCCCCTTGCGCTTCATCGGCAGGACGTGGGAGCCGACAATCACCGTGTCCCAGGCGTCGAGCGGCAGCCCGGCCCGCCACACGGCTTCGATCAGCCGCCGGTAGCCCTCCTGGTCCCGGGCGGCGAGCCGGGCCGCCCGCAGCTCGTCCCGGACGGCCCCGGGGGCCAGGGATTCCTCCGCCTCCGCCACGGCCCGCTCGAGCCGTTCCGCGGCCGGTTCGAAGGAGAGATCCCGCTCGGGCACCTCGGCGTGCAACCGCCGGCCGAGCTCACGGGCGCGGGCCGACTGGTCCTCGCCCGCCAGCGCGGAGGCGTAGACCCGCCGCCGGAGCGCCGCGCCGAAGTAGATGCCCAACTCCCGTGCCACATCGGCAGGTTCGTCGGGGGTATGGACGAGGTTGAGCAGATAGCTGTAGCGGCCGGTCGCGTAGCGGAGCTGGCCGGGGATCCGCGCTCGCGGGTCGGTGGGGCCCTTCCGCTCGGTCAGGACGACCGACGCGGGTGCGCTCGGCAGGGCCTCGGCCCCGTCGGCGTCCTGGCGCACCACGAGCACCACCGCGTCGCAGGTGTCGGTGAACAGATCGGCGAGACGGCGGCGCTCCGGTGTGGCCAGGTTCCACTGGAAGTACCACAGCGCCCGCACGGTGTTGGGGGTCAGCCGGGTGCGTTCCGCGGCCACGATCCGGAACCCCTCCCGGGCCAGCCAGTCGACCGTCGTCGGTAGCTGCCTGCTGACCACGGCGTCGGGCTTGAGCAGCAGTGCGGCGTGCCGGTGGAGGAAGCCGTCGACGTCGGCGGTGAGGGTGGCGAGCTGTTCGACGCTCTCCAGGAAGTAGGTGTCCGAGCCGAAGAGGACGCGCTTGTGCGGATCGCAGCTGAGGGCCGGGGAGATGTCCTCGCCGAAGGGCCGGCCGTTCGTGGTGTCCTCGGTCATCGGCCGGCTCCGTTCACATCGCTCGCCGTCGGGCCGGTCCCGTTCGCCGTCGGTGCCGCGTCCGGGGCCGCCATGTTCAGCCGGGCGAGCACCTCGGTGGCGTCGGCAGGCGGTGCGCCCAGGTAGCCCGTCTCCAGGCAGTGGTCGATCAGCGTGCGCAGGAAGTCCTGCCCGTCCGCCGGTGGCCTGCGGGTGGCCAGACCCGCCGTGTGGGAGTCGTCGAAGCGCGTCCGGCGCCGGAAGTAGCTCTCGTAGAGCGTCATGACACGCTCGTAGTACGCCCGCTCCCGGCGGGGCAGCCGCTGGGCGTCGAAGCTCGTCGGCGGGACGAACCGCGGCACGTGGAACGGCGGGTACTCGGCCATCACATCGGAGAAGTCCCGCAGCGTCAGCGGTGCGCCCACCGCGTGGAAGGTCCGGCCCGCCGCCTCCTCGAACCGGTGGGTGACCTCGGTGATGATGTCCGCCACATAGTCCACGGGCACCAGGTCGAGACGTGCCTCGTACTGGCCGGGGATGGAGCGGACCTTTCCCTCGGTGGCCAGTTTGAGCACGACGTAGATGTTCTTGTAGTCGCGCACCACACCGGTGCGCTCGTCGCCGACGACGATGCTGGGGCGGACGATCGCGGCTCGCACCCCGTCGGCCTGGGCCTTGTGCACCAGGGCCTCGGCCCGGAACTTGCTGTCCTCGTAGGCGTTGGCGAGGCGCTGGCCCTCGTCCAGCTCCGTCTCGCGGATCAGCCCGTCGCGCTCACCGCACACATAGGCGGTTCCCACGTGCACGAGAGGCACACCGCCGGCACGGGCCAGCTCCAGGACGTGGGCGGTGCCGTCGACGTTGACCGCCTGGTAGACCTCGTCGGGGAGGCCGAAGTCGGTGATCGCGGCGCAGTGCACGATGCGGTCGAGGCCGTCCGCGATCAGCGCCTGGTACGCAACCTCGGACAGGCCGAGCCGGGGCTGGGTCACATCGCCCGGCAGGCAGGTGACGGCGTCCGGCTCCAGTGGGGTGCCGTCGTTGCGTATGACCACCGGCTGGTGGTGGACCAGGGCGGTGACCTGGTGCCCGGCCGCCACCAGCCGGGCGGTGACCTCCGCGCCGACCAGCCCGGCCGCGCCGGTCACCAGGATCCTCATGCGCTCCGTCATCGGCCCGCCTCCGCTCGCGGCGCTTCGGTCTCTTGCCGCGCCTCGGTCTCTCGCCGCGCCTCGGCCACCAGGCGGACGATGTCGCCGAGGGTGGTGACCGTGGCGGTCCTCTCCTGAGCGAGCTCCCCGAGCCCGAAACCCTCCTCCAGCGCCAGCGTCAGCTCGATGAGCCGGAGCGAGTCATAGGCCAGATCCGCGACGAGCTCGGTGTCGTCGGCCAGGGTGGCGCCCCCGCGGGCGCCATCGCGCCGACGATCGCGTACACCTTGCTCCGCGTCTCGTCCTCGTTCAGCGATGGTGTGCCGGTGCTTGACGTCAACGTTCCTCCCTCAGCGTCAGGTGGTGGCGAGATGCGGCTGCGCGCCACCGCTGGACAGCAGATCGCTCGCCTCGTCGATGGGCAGGTCCGCGTCGAGGTGGGCGCCGAGGCGCAGCCAGTCGTAGCCCATCTCCAGCGTCTGCCGCCATCCGTCCGAGGAGTCGAAGGAGGACGGGAAGCTGTGTGCGCCGACCGTGTGCCGGACCAGGGCGACGAAGTCGTCCAGCGCGGTGAGCGCCGCGCTGCCCTGGGCCGCGGACGCGATGGTGAGCGTCGCGAGGTGCCGGGCCTTCGCCCGGATCTCGTCGGTGTCGGCCCCCGCCGGAAGGAGGGACAGCCTGCGGGCGACCTCGGAGTCCGGGGGCAGCGGGTTGACTCCGTGGGCGCTGAGCACGCCGCGCAGCGCGGCCCGCAGCATCCTTTGGGCACTGAGTTCGGCGACGCTCCACTGCTCGCGGTCCAGGGCGCCGGTGAGGTCCTCGCGGGCGTTCTCCACCAGCACGTTGGACCACACCAGGGTCATCGCGGCGGCGCTGAACCGGCGGGCCGGCATGGGCACGAGATCGATGCCCTCCTCACCGCCGACCGCAGCCCCGCCCACGGTGACGATGGGCCGCGCGATACTCGGTGGCGGTGTGACGGGGCCGGACGGGGCGGCAAGCGGCATGGCGGGGACGATCGGGCCGTCGCCCTTCCAGGCCACCTTCACCAGTCCGAACCGGAGGAACTGGGCGATCAGCGGCCCCGCCTGCGGTGCCCCCGACGCCTCCGCCACGGTCACTACGCTCCCCAGGGGCCGGCCGAAGACGACCGAACGCCAGGCCCGCGCCGCCCGGTCGCCGAGGACGAACACGTCCTGCTTGTCGCGTACGACATGCACGCGGTCGCCGGTCTGCCAGGTGGTCACCCCGGTGGCCCTGGCCACGGTGATCCGCTCGGAGTCGGGTTCGGCGCCCGCCACCCCCAGATCGGCCGTGAGCCGGACGCCCTCGGTGATGTACTCGGCGGTGTCGAGGCCCGACGCCTCCCGCGAGGCGAGCGTCCGGTACCGGTCACACAGCGGTTGGTCCCCGATGCGGTCCAGCTGCATGGGCAGCCACTTCGGCTCCAGGTAGGTCTCTCCCCGCCCCGCCGCCCAGGACTTCACCGCCTGGAGCAGTCCTGCCTCGGTCCACGCCGCGGCCTCCTCGTCCTGGCCGAGCTCCCGCAGGGCGAGCGCGTAGCGGATCGACTGGCGTGCGTGGTGTGCCCACCACTCGCGCATCGTGTCCTGGAAGTCGTCGAAGGACATCAGCCCCTTGACCTTCGCCACCAGGTCCGGATTGCGCAGTGGGAAGCTGCGCAGCAGACGCTGACAGCGGTTCAGCAGATCCTCCGAGACGGCGCCCACGTGGCGGCGCGTGTCGGTCGTGATCGCGGAGAACTGCTCGGCGAGCTGCCGCACGGAGCGGGTCCTGACCTCGACCCGCCGCCCGTCCAGGAACAGGAGCGAGGGCATGGTGGGCAGGTCGGCGTCGCTGTCCGCGATGAGCAGGAAGTCGATGTCGGACGAGGAATTGCCGAAGCCCTCGGCGATCGAACCCTCGAGGACCACAGCGCAGTTGGCGACGGAGTGGATCTGCGGAATGGTCTTGTCGAGCAGGTTCTGCAGATAGTCCTCGCTGAGGATCACACGGGCCTCCCGGTCGTGACATGGGCCGTCTCCAGGACGCGCGCGTCTTTGAGGCGGCCCGCTCGCAGCTCTTCCCACATGTGGCGACGTCTCGGCTTGCCGCTGGACGTCTTCCTGATGAGCCCACTGCGGCCGGTGACGACGGTGATGGCGACGTCGTCGCCGAGTGCGCCGCGCAGGACGAGCGTGGCGTCCTCCACCCACGCGCCCTCGGCCTTCTCCGCGAACAGCGTCACCGAGGTGCCACCGGTGCCCTCGACGCCGACGACCGCGCACTTCTCCCGGGCGATCCCGGTCGCGGAGACCACCTTCGCCTCCAGGTCCTCCATGTAGACGCTGCGTCCGCGCGCCTTGAGGCTGTCGCCCATCCGGCCGAGCACGAACAGCTCGCCGCGGTGGAAGAACCCGGCGTCCCCGGTCCTGATGCCGCCGTCGACGAACCGCGTGGAGCCGGTGCGCCCGGCGTGGTAGCCGCTCGTCACCGAGGGGCCGGTCACCTCGATCTCGCCGAGGTGGCCGTCGGGCAGGGCCCGTCCCTCGTCGTCGACCACCGTGGCGCCCACCCCGTCGCCGGGGCCGCCGCAGCCGATCAGCCAGCCGTCCTCACCGCCGGAGGGCGTCGTCGCGGAGTTCGCGAACTCGCCTTCCTCGTCGATGGTGACGGGGCCTGCGAAGCGCAGCGTGCCGGTGTCCACGCGCACGGTCGGCGCGGGAGTGCCGGAGGTACGGACGGTCACCGCGAGCGTGGCCTCGGCGAGCCCGTACGACGGCAGGTAGACGGAGGGGGAGAATCCGGCGGGTGCGGCGAGCTTGGCGAAGTGCTCCAGCGCGCGGGGTTGATGGGTTCGGCGCCGACGATGGCGTTGCGCCACGCGGACAGGTCCAGCTCCGCGAGCCGGTCGCCGAGCCGCCGGGCCGCGTACTCGAACGCGAAGGGCGGGGCGGCGGTGTGCGCGGCGACGGCGAAGCACCGCAGCCAGCGGGCCGGATCGCGGATGAACTGTTCGGGGCGCATGAGCCACAGATCGGCCCTCACGCTCACGGGGTGAGCAGACAGCCGATGAGCCCCATGTCGTGGTGGAGCGGCAGCCAGGAGGCCCCGGCGTCGCCCGCGCGCCAGCCGAGTGTGCTCCGGATCAGTGCGAGGTTGGCCTCCAGGTTCGCCCAGGTGACCCGGACTCCGCGGGGCCGGCTGCTGGAGCCCGAGGTGAACTGGAGGAGGGCGAGTTCGCCGGGTTCGCGGGGCTGGATCTCATCGCCGTCATCGCGCCAGATCCACGGCTCGCGGTCGGAGCCCGCGGCGGCCAGTACCCGGGCGGCCACGGGGGCGAGGCCCTCGGCGGTGATGGTGACGGCGGCCTCGGTCTGCCGCAGGATTCCGGCCGTGTGCTCCACGTACTCGGCCTCGGCGGCGAACGACGGCGGGGGATGAGGCACACCGTGGCGCCCACGGCCCAGGCGCCGAAGAGCGACGACAGACACGGGAAACCGGTGGGCAGGAGGACGCACACCACATCGCCGGGGCGCACTCCTCGTGCCGCCAGCGATCCGGCCACCCGCCGTGCGGAGGCGGCGAGTTCGGGATATCCGTGGAACTCCCAGCCGCCTCGGTCGTCGGCGAGGTGGATGCCTCGGCCGTGGAGGTCTCCGGCAGTCGTCCGGGGAGGATCCGTCAGCCAGGAGAGCAGTGCGTCACTCACTCGTCGCGTCCTTCGTGTGCCCTGTCCCGGCCCCGGTGCCGGTGCCGGTCTCTGCCGGGGTGCCGTCGTCCAGGAACGTGATCGCCCCCGTGCCTCCGTCCACCCTCAGCCGCATACCGGTCTCCATCTCCGTGACCGCGCCCTTGACCTGGACGACGGTGGGAATGCCGAGCTCACGGGCGACGATCGCCACATGCGTCAGCGGGCTGCCCCGCTCGATGACGAGTGCCGAGGCGGAGGGCAGCGCGGCGACCCAGCCCGGATCCGTGCGATAGGTCACCAGGACACCGCCGTCCACGTCCACCGGGGTGTCCGTGACGACGGCGCGGGCCTCCACCACACCAGGGCAGGACGGGGTGCCGCGCAACTCCCGGACGCCGGTGCGCGCCACGCCGCCCTTCACAAAGCCGGCCCGCTCCAGGTTGCCCCGCCAGTAGGCGGCGCCACGGGTGGTGAACCGGGACGGCGCGGACAGCTGCTCGTCCTCGGCCTGCTGACGCTTGCGCAGCTCCACGAGGCCGCGCAGATCGGTGTGCGCCGTCGTGCCCTCGTAGGCGCCCCGAAGCTCCTCCAGGCGCAGGAAGAAGACATCGTTCCAGTGGTCGATCGCCCGCATCCTGGCCAGATCGCGGCCCATGGCGCGCAGCATCCGCTTCGCCGAGCCGAACGCGCGGGTGCGGCAGAATCTCAGCCGTTCCCGGTTGTAGAGGGAGGTTTGTGCCTTGCGGCGGACGACGTCGTAGAGCACCCGGCGCGGCCCGCGCAGGTGCTCGTCCAGATAGGCGTCGGCCTTCTCGCCGGAATGGGTGTCCACCTCGGGCAGCGCGGCACCCACCATGGCGAACAGGCTCGACGGGTCCTCCCGCAGATCGGGCACTTCGAGCTTGAGCTCGTCGAGGCTGCGGTAGCCGTACGCGGCGACGTACTCGTCCACCGAGGCGAGGAACGCGGTGTGGCCGCCGTCGCGCAGCGCCTGATGGGTGTCCGCGGCCGGGGTTTCCTGGATGAGTCGGCTCAGCTCGGCGTCGTCACGGACGGTGGCGGCGAGGGCCGACAGCGCGCGGGCGGGTTCGATGGACTCCACCCGGGAGCCGGGGCTGGCGGCGCTCCAGGTGAGCCATTCGGGGGCGTCGGGCAGCCAGCGTCTGTTCAGCAGGGCGAGTGCGCCGATGGACCAGAGAATCGCCGCGTCCAGGGTCTGCATCGGACCCCACTTCTCCAGCAGGTCCTTCTCCAGGGCGCGGAATCGCCGGTAGACGTCCTGGCCCTCCATCGCGTCGTAGTCGACGTTGTCGAACTCCTCGTACGCCTCGTAGAAGTAGGCCATGAAACGTTCGACAGAGCGGTTCATGGTGAGGAAGCGGCGTACGAAAGCGGCCACCGTCCTCGCGCGGGACAGCCGGCCGCGCAAGGAAGAAGAGAAGGTGTACGGGTAGATGGTCTCGGCCATTTCGTCGTCAAGTGGCTCCTCGACGCCGATCGCGACCTCAAGTACTTTCCTGTTGAGTTTGTACAGTGGCGCGATCCGTACCATCCGGTACCAGTGGAGCAGGTTGTAGTACACCCGGCCATGGAAATAGCCGAGCATATGAGGGGCCCATTCCTCGATCTCGCGCAGCGCGGCAGGCGGGACCCGGAGCCCTCGGGCGTAGTATTCGTAGACCCTGCCGTAGACATTGGCCGCGAAGCTGTAGGTCAGCGGTGAAACGATTCCGGAGAAGCTCTCGATGATGTTGGCGTTGTCCCAGATCCGGAGTTCGCCTTCACTCGGCCCTGACTCATCCTCCGATGGCCGGATCACATCCGGCAGCGCGGTGATGTTGCGGGCCTGTAAAATCCACAGCGCGTCGTCCGCGAGCGCCCACTCGATGTCCTGTGGCGTGTCGAAGACCGTCGCGATGCGTGCCCCGGCCTCGTGCAGCCGCGCTATGTCCTTCGGCTCAAGCGACAGCTTCTCCCGGTCGGCCCGCTCCACTTCGGCGATCAGATATCCGGAACCAGCCGGATCCGGGTGGTATCGCTCCTGCTTGTCGCCGAGCACGGTGTCGTCCACCGCGCCCGTGGCGCCGTCGAGGACGACGGTGTCGGCGTCCACCGCGCCCGAGACCAGGCCCTCGCCCAGTCCGTACACGGAACTGATCACATACTGCCGCCGATTGCCGGTCACCGGGTTGGCGGTGAACATGACGCCGCTGCGCTCGGCATCCACCATGTCCTGCACCACGACGGCGATGCCCGCGTCGCGCGGCGGCAGCCCGTGGCGCAGCCGGTAGTGCAGCGATCGCTCGGAGAACGCCGAGGCCCAGCACTTCTTGACGTGTGCCATCACTTCGGGGAGTCCGGACACATTGAGGTAGGTGGCGAACTGTCCGGCGAAGGAGAGCTCCGCGCCGTCCTCCTCGACGCCGGAAGAGCGCACCGCGACCCGGGGGCGCCCCACATGCGCATACGCTTCTTCGATGACCGACGCCGCGTCGTCGCTCAACTCCCCCGACTCGATGATTTCGGCCAGCTGCCGGGAGATTCGGTTCACATTGTCCTGGGTGACCTCGGCGAGCAGATCCCCGATGCGTCCCGCCTCGTCGAGTGCGGCGATGAATTCCTGGAACACATCGATCCCGACGACAGCCCACCGGGGGACGGCGAGCCCGTTCCTGGAGAGCTCATGGAGATTCTTCCCCTTCCCGCCCGCCAGCTTCGCGGCCTCACCTGGGAGGCTGTCGTCGACTATGGCTCGCATCTGTTTCCTTGGCCTCCGGGCACGCGTCGCGAAACACACCCCGCTTGATCACGAGGAAGTTTCACCGTACCCCACGGATCTGGCGATTGCGATACTTCCCCTCTCTTTTACAAGGCCACTTCATGACATCCCGACACTTTGGCTGGTTGCTACAGCTTTCCCTAGTGATTGACGACCGGTTACCCCTGGCACTCGGCGTTCGCCGGGGGTAGTAGTGAGCTGGTAACGCTAGGATCCTGCCATTGTTCCCGCCCCGTTTCCTGCCCCCACGCCCTTTGTTCTCCCCGGCCGGTGGCGAATCCCTGGTGGGCCGCACAATGGCCACTAGTGGCCACTACCGCGTAGCCGCCGGAGAACTGAGCGGACGCTGGAGAACTGGAGAAAACCGATGTCCCTCCTTCCTCCCGGCTCCCGGCAGCCCGCCCTTCTGCAGACCGTGCGCATGCGCGACCCGGTCCACTACTTCGCGGCACTTCGGCGGCGCTACGGTCCGGTGTTCCGCATGAAGCTGATCGGCTTCCCGCCCCAGGTGGTGGTGTCCACCGCGGAACTCGCCGCGGAGATCTACAGCACGGACGGCGACGGCAACCGGGCCGGGGCGCTGCGCGCCGGATACGTGCCCTGGCTCGGCGACTATTCGCTGTTCACGAACGACGGCGAGCCGTGGTGGCGGCACCGCAAACTGCTCAGCCCGGCCCTGCACGGCCGGTCCATCGCGAGCTACCCGGAGCTCATCGCCGAGATCGCCGCGGAGGACATCCGGACGTGGCCGCTCGGCAGGCCGTTCGCGCTCCAGGAGCACATGCAGGCCATCACGCTGGAGATCACCCTGCGGCTGGTCTTCGGGATCCGCGACGTCACCCAGCTGGCCCGGCTGCGGGCGTTACTCCTCACCCTGTCCAAGGCCAGTGGCTCCCCACTGCTGTTCCTGATGCCCGCGCGACTGCGGGCATGGGCGGAGAAGTCCCCACTGGCGATGCGCATACCGGTCCTGCCGACGACCCGCACCATGAGGGCCAGCGCGGCGGTGGACGAGATCCTCTTCGCCGAGATCGCGCGGCGCAGGGACGAGGAGGACAGCGGCGCCACCGATGTGCTGGGGCGGTTGCTGCAGGCGCGGGACGACCAGGGCCGGTCGATGAGCGACCAGGAGATCCGCGATGAGCTGCTCACCCTGCTGGAGGCCGGACTCGAGACCACGGCGACCGGCCTCTCCTGGGCCTTCGAACGGTTGATGCGCTCCCCGGCGTACTGCGGCGGCTGCGGGAGGAGTTGGAGCGGGGCGAGGACGACAGCTACCTCGAAGCGGTCGTCAAGGAGGTGCTGCGGCTGCGCCCGGTGATCACCGGCTCGGGGCGGCTGCTGGACAAGCCGCTGCGGCTCGGCGCATACGAGATCCCGGCCGGATGGGTGGCCATCCCGATGTTCTCGCTCATCCACCAGGACAGCGAGGCGTATCCGGACCCCGAGGAGTTCCGGCCGGAGCGGTTCCTCGGCGAGGGCGCCCAAGCGGCACAGAAGTCGTTCCTGCCGTTCGGCGGCGGCCGGCGCTACTGCGTCGGTGCGCAGCTCGCCATGATGGAAATGAAGGTGATCATCCGTGAGGTGCTGGGGAGGGTGGAGTTGACCGCGGCCGACCCCGCGCCGGAGGCCCAGCGCATGTGGCACGTCACCCTGGTCCCGGGAAGGCGCGCCGTCGCCGTGGCCCGCGAACGGCCCCTGAACCGGGCGCCGTTGAGCGAGGAGCCGAGGTGCCCCGTGCACCCGGCCCCGTCCGAATAGGCCATCACCCGCGCGGTCGGTCCGTGGCCGTGAGTTGGTCGCCGAGGGGACTTCGCCGGTACAGCACCTGCCGTCCGTGGCGCGCCCGGGTGACCAGCCCCGTGGCGTGCAGGACGCGCAGGTGCTGGGACACGGCGCTCGGAGTCACCCTGAGGCGGCGGGCGAGCTCGACGGTGGGCAGGGGCTCCTCGAGGAGGCCGAGGAGCCTCGCCCGGGGCGCGCCGATGAGCGACACCAGAGCGGCCGCGTCGTGAGGGGGCGCCGAGGCCCATAGCGTCGCGACGCCGCGGCTGGGGTAGACCAGCGACGGAGGTTCCTCCGGGCTCACCGGGGGCGCGGGCTTGTGTGCGAAGACGGAGGGCAGGAGGAGCAGTCCTCGGCCGGACGCCGCGACGCGGTGCCGGCTGATCATCTTGGCGATGTGCAGCACCCCGTTGTCCCAGCGCAGATGGGGATGCATATCGGCGAAGAGCAAGCGGGCGCCTCCCATGGCCAGTTGCCGCGCGCGGTAGGTCATGTCGGCCTCCACGACGAGTCGCATCCGCGGCCACATCGGCTTGACGGCGATCTCCCAGTACTGCCGTAGCAGGGCGCAGATGGTGTCACGGAGCCCGGCGACGGTCGCGTCGTCGACCGCGGTGGCATCGCGCAGCGCCCAGGGCAGCGGGTCCGGCGCGTGCGTGGCCAGCAGATCGCGGCGGACCAGGCCGGGAGGGGTCCGACGGACGACGGCGAGCTCGTCCTCGAAGGCCGGGGCGAAGCCGGCGGGCCGTGGAGTCAGGAAGTCCGGAAGGGTGCGTCGCCGCGCCACCAGGGACATCAGGAGGCCGGTGTCCAAGTCGCCGAGTCCGCCGAGTACGGCTCTGCGCCACGGCAGATGCACCGCGGACAGGGTCGGGTCATGCAGCACCCGCAGGCTGAACACCGTCTCGTTCAAGGGCGATACGGCGAACCGCGTGTCCGCCAGGTCCTCGACATCGAGCACAAAGCTGATCATTAAGCCATACGCTACATCGATTGGCGGCGGAGCTCCGGTGGCATGGACTTCGACCCATGACACATCCCACGACACATTCCGTGAGACACCCCTGCGTGCGCGGCCACTGCGTGTGCCGACTCCGCGTGCGCGGCCACTGCGTCTGTGGCTGCTGCGTGTGCGGACCACGGCCGGATGAGCCGCCGTATGGTCCTGCTCCTCGCCATCACCTGTGCGGTGGCGGTGGGCAACATCTACTTCCCGCAGTCCATCGGCCCGCTGGTGGCCGACGGGCTGCGGGTGTCCGCCGACTCGGCCACCGTGGTGGTCACCGCCACCCAGGTCGGCTACACGGCCGGAATCGTCCTGCTGGTGCCGCTCGGCGACCGCATTCCGCACCGTACGTTCCTCGTCGTCCTGCTCGGCCTCACCGGCCTGGCGCTGCTCGCCGCCGGGTGCGCGCCTGCCCTGCCGCCCCTCGTCGCCGCCAGCGCTCTCGTCGGGCTGACCACGGTGGCGGCGCAGATCGTCGGCCCGCTGGCGGCCGGTCTCGTGGCCGCCGACCGCCGGGGAGCGGTGATCGGCACCCTGCTGAGCGGATCGACCGGCGGCATGCTGCTGGCCCGCACCTTCAGCGGCACCCTCGGCGAGTGGCTGGGCTGGCGGGCCCCTACCTCGTGGCCGCGGTCCTGGCGCTGCTGCTCGCCACCGTCCTGGCGTTCGCGGTCCCCGCCACGACCCCGGCCTCCCGGCAGTCCTACCCCGCGCTCCTGGCCGAACCGCTGCGCCTGCTGCGCACCGAGCCGGAGCTGCGCCGCTCCTGCTGGTACCAGACGACCGTCTTCGCCGGATTCTCGGCCGTCTGGACCTGCCTGGCGCTGCTCCTCACCGGTCCCGCCTACGGGCTCGGCGCCCAGGCCGTCGGGCTGCTCGCCCTGGTCGGCGGGGCGACCATGCTGTGCACCCCGCTCGCCGGACGCCTGGTGGACCGCCGAGGGCCCGATCCGGTGAACCTCATCTGCCTGCTCGGGGTGCTCCTCTCCGCCGCGATCCTCGCCGCGGGTGCCCTGGGCGGGACGCCGGGCCTGGTCGCCCTGACGGTCGGCACACTGCTGCTGGACGTGGCGATGCAGTCCGGCATGGTGGCCAACCAGGCCCGCGTCTACGCCCTGCGCCCGGACGCCCGCAGCAGGCTCAACACCGCCTATATGACCTGCGCGTATCTGGGTGGCAGCGCGGGTTCCTGGCTCGGTGTGCACGCCTGGGGCCAGGCCGGCTGGTGGGGTGTGTGCGCACTCGTCGCACTTCTGACCGCACTCGCCCTGGTTCGCCACCTGCCGGCCCCCACGCCACTTCCGGGACACCCTCGGCGCCCCCTATAGTAGGTAGACCTACCTACCTAATCTGTCAGGGTGCATACGATGAGTGAGACCGGTGTGAGGACGACCGAGCCCGGGAGGCGGCGGCCGGCGCGGGAGCGTCTGCTGGCGGCCGCCGCGCGCCGCTTCTACGCCGACGGCGTGACGGCGACCGGAATCGACACGATCACCGCCGAAGCGGGCGTGGCGAAGATGAGCCTGTACAACAACTTCTCCTCCAAGGCCGATCTCGTCAGGGCGTATCTCGACGCCCGCCACGAGGAGTGGCTCGCGCTGTACCGGGCACGGCTGGAGCGGGCCGAGAGTCCCCGCGACGGCGTTCTCGCGGTCTTCGACGCCTACGCCGATCACGCGGCGTTCGCCTATGAGCGTGGCTTCCGCGGCTGCGGCCTGCTCAACGCGGCCGCCGAGCTGCCCGCCGGGGACGAGGGGCGGACCGTCGTACGCCGCCACAAGGAGGAGGTCGAGCGGCTGATCGCCGGCCACCTCGAGGAACTGCTGCCCGAGCGCCCCGACGACGCTCGGACGATGGCGGAGCACCTGGCGTTCCTGCTGGAGGGCGCGATGGCGCGCGCCGGTCTGGAAGGGGACGACAGCCGTCTGCGGCACGCCCGCGCGATGGCGGCGGCCCTTCTGGACCGGCTGTGACGGCCCCGGGACGCGGCGCCCGTTCGGCGGGCGCCGGATCGTTGTGCGTGCTCGCCGCGTCCGTCCTGTGGGGCACCACCGGCACGGCGGCCACCTTCGCCCCGGCCGTCGGTCCCCTCGCCATCGGCGCCGTCGCCATGGGCCTCGGCGGGCTGCTCCAGGCCCTGGTCGCCGCTCCCCGCATCGCCCGCCAGGCCCCGCGGCTGCGTGCGCGGCGTGGCACCGTAACTCTCGGCTCGGTCGCGGTGGCGGCCTACCCCTTGGCGTTCTACAGCTCGATGCACCTGGCCGGAGTGGCCGTGGGCACCGTGGTGTCCATCGGCATGGCCCCGCTGGCCTCGGCCGTGGTGGAACGCGTCATGGACCGGCGCCGGCTGACACGCCGCTGGAAACTCGGCGCCGCCCTGGGCGTGTTGGGCACCCTCATGCTGTGCGCGGGCCAAGCCGCAGGGGCCCCCGGCGGCGCGGAGCGGGTGTCCACGGCCGCCACGGTGCTGGGCGTGGGGCTGGGGCTCATCGCGGCCACGACCTACGCCCTCTACTCCTGGGCGGCTCACCGCCTGATCACCCAGGGGGTCACCTCGCGCGCGGCGATGGGCGCGGTCTTCGGCGTGGGCGGGCTGCTCCTGGTGCCGGTCCTCCTGGTCACCGGGGCCCCGCTCCTCGACTCCGGGTCCAACGTGGCCGTCGGGGCGTACATGGCGCTGGTGCCCATGTTCGCGGGCTACGTTCTGTTCGGCTGGGGGCTGGCGCACGTGCCCGCCTCCACGGCGACCACGCTCTCCCTGCTGGAGCCGGCCGTCGCGGCCGTCCTCGCCGTGCTGGTCATCGGCGAACGCCTCCCCGCCGTCGGCTGGGTCGGTATCGCACTCGTCCTCGCCTGCCTGGCCGTCCTCACCGCCCCGGCGGGCATCTCCGGGCGGCGCCGACGGCCGCGAGACGGCGTGACGATGCCGCAGCGCACAGCGGTGGAGCACACCGTCGCCCAGTCGGACCCGGCACCGTAGCGGAGTCCGGCTGCTACGGCGGGCCGTCCGCCGTTCGGTGATGTCATTCAGCCCTCCGCGGGCCGGAAAACCTCTCCGCGAGTTCGCGATGCCTGTCGGCGGCCAGCTTCCCCTGGGCCGTGCTGATGGTCGATCCGGCCATCCCTCCCAGACGTTCGACCTCGTCCGCGAAGCGCAGATGCTCCTGCCGCGCATGCCCACGGCAGACGAGGCAGGTGACGTTCTCCGGGGTCGGCGAGGTCATCGCGTACGGCGCCCGCAGTCCGCATCCGGTGTCGACGAGGCTCGGCAGGTCACCGGCCAGGCCGAACGTGGATGCCAACATCTCGCGGACGGCGGCGACGCCGCGGACGACCTTCGACTCGACATGGATGTGCGGATCGTCCCCGCCCAATGCGTCCTCCTTGCCACGGCGACGTGGCCGACCGGGAGTGTTCCCGGTCGGCCGCGGAGTGCGGGACGAGTCCCCCATGTGGCCGGTGCGCCCTTCGGCGGGCCGACGGAGCGGTTGCGGGGCTGGGCGGCGGCTGAGCGGCGGCGTCTTCACCACGGTCGCCGGGATCCGTCGGCCCGCCGACCGGGTCAGGTCGCGGTCGCGGACGCCGCCGCGCGGCCCGCCGTGCGGCCCGAGAAGAGGCAGCCGCCGAGGAAGGTGCCCTCCAGGGAGCGGTAGCCGTGCACTCCGCCGCCGCCGAAGCCGGCCACCTCACCGGCCGCGCACAGGCCGCTGACCGGGTCGCCGGAGGCGTCCAGGACGCGGCCGGAGAGGTCGGTCTGGAGGCCGCCGAGGGTCTTGCGGGTGAGGATGTTGAGGCGCACGGCGATCAGGGGTCCGGCGCCCGAGTCCAGGATCCGGTGCGCGGAGGCGGTGCGGCTGAGGGTGTCGCCGGGGTAGGCGAGCGCGTTGCGGATGCCCATGACCTGGACGTCCTTGGTGTACGGGTTCTCGATCTCGCGGTCGCGGGCCTCGATCTGCCGTTTGAGGTCCGCCAGGTCGATCAGGTCGTCGCCGGTCAACTTGTTCATGCCCGCGACCAGCACGATGGCGTCCGCGTCCGAGGACGCCCCGGAGGCGGCGAAGGCCGGAACCGCCGCCTGGGCGAGCGCGGCGCCGGCGAGCACACCGCCCGCCGCCGTCAGGGCGCGGCGGCGGCTGATCCCGGCGGGCGACGCGGAATTCTCTGTGGAGTTCTCCACGAGCTGCCTTCCGGAAGGGGGTTCGGAGGGTGCGGGAGATAGGGAGGAGGTCGCCGCGACGGAATCGTGTTACCGGCCGGCAACGTGTTACCGACGGTAGCCCACAGGGTGCACAGCCGCCAGAGTTCTGCTCATAAGCAGCAACTCGCATGCGCCGCAGGGGACTTCGGGTCCTCAACGACGGCCAGCTGACGGCTCGGCCGAGGCGCTCCCCCGCGGCGAGAAGGCGTACAGATCGAGGGTGCCGGGCAGCGGCCGGGCGCCCCGCTCACTCCCTCGGGGCTCCGCAGCGCGCACAGCGAGCGAAGTGGGCGGTGTCCTGGATCGCGCCGCAGTCGGCGCACACCCTCTCCAGCCAGCAGGCGGGGTCCCGCCCTCGGGCTCGGCGGGCGCCGGGTCCGCCGTCTCACGGTCCGGGTCGCCGGGCCGAGCCGTGCCGCTCATCGTGTGCGCCTCCTCATCCGGACCGCGCGCGGGTCCGTGACCGGGCGTCGCATATGTGCAGTATACGCCCCGAACTCAGCCCAGGGGCGGCCGAGGCCACCCGGTCCGGTATCCAGTACGAGGGTCCCGGAACCCGTGCGCGCCTCCGGAGCCTGACGCGAACCCATCTCCGTTTCAGCACTCGGTGGTCTCGGTGAGACGGGCCTGGTCGTGCCCGGCGCTCTCGCCGTTCGCGACGGGCTGGGCCGCGTAGGTGATGCGGATGACGCCGTCGGCATGCCGTTCGGTGGCGGCGCGGACGCCGAAGACGTCGGCGAGGAGGTCCGGAGTGAGCACCTCCAGGACCGGTCCCGCCGCCGCCACGGCGCCGTCGTGCAGGACGACGAGATGGTCGCAGAGACGGGCGGCGAGGTCGAGGTCGTGCAGGACGGCGAGGGTGGTGACGCCGGTGGCCCGGATCAGGGCCAGGAGTTCGAACCGGGCCCGTATGTCGAGGTGGTTGGTGAGCTCGTCCAGAACGAGGAGCCGTGGACGCTGCGCCAGTGCCCTTGCCAGGAGGACGCGCTGTCGTTCGCCGCCGGACAGGGAGGCGTAGTCGCGGTCCGCGAAGGGCCGTACTCCGCAGCGGTCGATGGCGTCGGAGACGGCTTCGCGGTCCTCGGCTCCGTCACGGCCGAGCAGCCCGTGGTGCGGGACGCGGCCGAGGGCCACGATCTCGGTGACGGTCAGGCCGGTGGTGTTGCCGCCGGCGTCCTGGAGAACGGCGGCCGTACGACGCGCAGCGGCGCGGGGGGACAGCTCCCACACGCTGTCCTCGCCCACCCTGACCACACCGTCCGCCGGGCGGAGCGAGCGGTAGACGGTGCGCAGCAGGGTGGACTTGCCGCTGCCGTTGGGGCCGACGAGGCCGACGATGTCGGCCTTCCGGGCCTCCAGGCTCACGTCCCGGAGAATCGGGTTGTGGTCCAGGGTGACGTGGAGCCGGTCGACGGTGAGTTTCATGATGTCAGTCCAGGCCCTTGTTGTGGCGCAGTAGCCACAGGAAGAAGGGGGCGCCGAGCAGAGCGGTGAGGATGCCCAGGGGGATTTCGTCGGGGCGGTTGAGGGTGCGGGAGAGCAGGTCGACGAGGACCAGGTAGACGGCTCCCAGCAGGGCGGTCAGGGGGAGCAGCCGGCGGTGGTCGGCGCCGGTGGTCAGGCGCACCAGATGCGGGATCATCAGGCCGACGAAGCCGATGCTGCCGGCTACGGCGATGACGGTTCCCGTCAGCAGTGCGGCGAGCACCAGGAGCACGGCGCGCAGCCGGTTGACGTCGACGCCGAGCGCGGTGGCGGACTCGTCGCCGGCCAGCAGGGCATTGAGCCGTCGGCCGAAGAGACCGAGGAGCGCAGTGGTGACGAGCACCACCACGGTGACGGTGGGGAGTTGGTCCCACTGCGCGCCGGAGACGCTGCCCAGCATCCAGAACATGACCGTCCGCAACTCGGTCGGCGTCGCCTGGAGTTGCACGTAGCTCGTGGCCGAGAGGAAGACGTAGCCGACGGCGACGCCGGCCAGCACCAGCCGGGTCGGCGCCAGGCGTCCCCGGCGTTGTCCGAGGACGAAGACCAGCGCCCCGGCGGCGACCGCGCCGAGGAACGCGGCCGCCGACACCCCGAGCCCGGCCAGCGCCGCGCCGCCGCCCAGGGTGATGACCAGCACCGCGCCGAGCGTGGCACCGTAGGAGAAACCCAGCACGATGGGGTCGGCCAGCGGGTTGGACACCACGGTTTGCAGCACGGCGCCGGACACGGCCAGGCCCGCACCGACCAAGGCCGCGAGGACCACCCGCGGGGTGCGGAAGTTCCAGACGATCTGGTCCAGCGCGGGTCGGAGTGCGCCGCCCCCGCGCCGGTGACATGGTGGAGGACGATCCCCCACACGTCGCCCAGCGGAACGTTGACCGCGCCGATACTGATCCCCACGATCATCGTGACGGTCAGCACGACGGGCAGGAGCGTGAACGCCAGCGGAGTTCCGAGCCGGGTCAGAACGCCTCGGGGTGCAGCATCTTGGCGATCCTCTCCACCGCCAGGTCGTTGCTGGGGCCCAGGTACATCGAGTCGGACAGGACGACGTACTCGTTGTTCTCGGCGGCTGACCACTGGGGGAACTCCTTGAGCAGCTTCTTGGCGTAGGCAGCCGGATCGGGGTCGTTGTAGCTGATGACGACGAGCGCGTCGACGTCGGTGGCGGCCACCTTCTCCTTGCTCAGGTCGGCGAAGAGGGCCTTGGAAGCGTCCTCGAAGGCGTTGGCGCCGCCGGCCTTGGCGAGGATGTCGTTGACGATGCCCTTGCTGAAGACCGAGCTGAAGTCGTTGCTGCCCATGGCCATGTTGGAGAAGAGCACCATGACCTTCGGCTTCTTCTCCCCTTGACCTTTTCGGAGACCGCCTCGATGTTCTTCTCGGACTCGGCGATCAGCTTCTCGGCCTTGTCACTGACGTTGAAGATCTTTCCCATGTCGCGCAGCAGCTGGTAGCTGTCGGCGACGGTCATCCTGGAGGGATCGTCGTCGCAGCCCTGCGGGGAGACGTAGCTGTTGGCTCCCACCTGCTTCAGCTGCTCACGGGTGGCGAAGCCGTTCTTCTGGCCGAAGCCGTACGTGGTGACGGACAGGACGAGATCGGGGCGCAGGCCGAGCATGGCCTCGCGGGGATGTCGTAGGCCTCGTTGAGCTTGATGTCACCGGTGGGCAGGTGTTTGATGGCCGCGGCCCGGTCCGCCACCTCGGACATTCCGTAGGTTTGCTGGTTGGCGACGATCTTGTCCTGGAGGCCGAGGGCGAGAAGCGTGGAGACCTCGGCGACCGAGGCGCCGTTCATGACGACGACCCGGCTGGGGCCTTCTTGAAGGTCTCCTTCTCACCGCAGTTGTCGAGGGTGACCGGGTAGCCGGATTTCGAGGCGGCGGCCTCGGTGGTGCCGCCGCTCGCCTTGCCCTCGGACGAGGAGCCACATGCCGCCGTGAGCAGGCAGAGGGCTGCGGCCAGGGTGCCGGCGGCCGACCGTTTCATCGGCATGTGGGCTCCTTTATGTACAGGCTGTGCTCATAGGCTGAAGTGTTCTGATGCAGTAGTCGCGGCGAAGCGGTCGTGAGTTCCCGGGAGTCGTGGGCTGTTCGGCAAAGGCCCGGAAGCCTCGGGTGACCATGGGTACTCGAGTACGTGGGACACCTTCTGTGCGATGTCGGCGCCTTCCACGTCGCACGGCTCTGCGGGCTCGGAACCCCGGCAAACTTCCGGCAGCACTTCCGCCGCGCCACCGGGATCACCCCAAGTGAATACCGCCGCATGTTCGCCGTCACCTGACCCATTGCCCTGAGTGAACTGGTGGGAGACGCACGGCAGTTGCGCGCGGGTGAGTCGAGCAGCGTGTTCGGGGGTGGGAGCCGCAGCATGAAGTGCACGGGCTGCTGGTGGCAGAGTCGTACCGCTCACCCCTCGCCGGGGCGCACCACGACGGCTTTGGCCTCGACCCGTCCGCTGTGCTCGAAGCGGAGGGTGAAGGGCACCACGTCTCCCCTCCTCCAATGCGCCGTGACCGGGACGGTCACATCACTGGTCTCCGGGGACATGTCGAGGGCGCCGCCCGCCGGAACCGGCAGTGACGTTGTGGCCTGCCGGTACGCGGCGCCTCTTCCGGTCATCCGGTGACGGCTGAGGGAGATCTCCCCGGTGACCGCCGAGGAGGTGACCCCGACCAACCGGTCCCGCGCACCGCCCGTGTTGGTGATCCGGAAGAACGCCGCGGTCTTCGGCAGGTCCGGGGATGGCAGGAAGAGCCGTGCCTCGGTGACGCCGATCCGTGGGGGCTGCCCGCGTTGCCCTCGGCGGTCCACGCGGCGAGGCCACCCAGCGCGAGGACGAAGGCGCAGACCGGAGCGACCGCGGCCAGGAGGGAGTCCCTGATCCGACGGGAGCTGGGCGTCCAGGAGGCGTATGTCATCGGGCGGTTCTCCACCTCGGTGTCGGGCGACAGATCCGGAAATGCGGCCCGCAAGCGGCGGACACGGGCGTCACCGTGGCATCCGGGTGACAGGACGGGAGGGACGCCTGCCGGTCGGCGACGGCTGCCAGGCGCGCAGGCGCAGGCTGTTGCCGACCACGAGCAGTGAGCTGGCGGACATCGCGGCGGCGGCGAGCATGGGGTTGAGCAGTCCGACCATGGCCAGCGGTACGGTGACGAGGTTGTAGCCGAAGGCCCAGAGCAGGTTGGCCCTGATGGTGCTCAGAGTGGCGCGGGCGAGTCGGATGGCGTCCGCCAGGACCTCGATGTCCCGCGGACCAGGGTTACGTCGGAAGCTCCGATGGCCACGTCCGTGCCCGTGCCCATCGCGATGCCCAGGTCGGCGCCGGCCAGGGCGGCCGCGTCGTTGACCCCGTCGCCGACGACGGCGACCCGGTGGCCGCTCTCCCTCAGCGCGCGCACGAGGTCGGCCTTGGCCTCGGGCGTGCACCGGGCGTGTACCTCCTCGATGCGCACGTGGGCGGCGACCGCTCGGGCGGGCGCCTCGTGGTCGCCCGTGGCGAGCACCGGGCGTACTCCCAGGCGCTTCAGCCGGTCCACGGCCCGGTAGCTCTCAGGCCTGAGCACGTCGCCGACCTCGATCAGCGCCTCGGTGACGCCGTCGACGCGGACCACGACCGTGGTGTGGGCGGCCGCCTCGGCGGCGGGGAGCACCTCGGCGAGCGGCCCGGGCAACACCTCGTCCGGGGCCAGAACCTCCACCAATCTGCCGTCCACCCGGCCGCGCACGCCCCGGCCCGGCAGCGCGGCGAAGTCGGCCGCGTCCGGAAGTGGCTGTCCGGCAGCGGCCCGCCGTGCGTACGCGGTGACAGCGCGTCCGAGGGGATGCTCGGAACCCTGCTCGACCGCGCCCGCGAGCCGGACCGCCGGCTGTTCGCCGACGCCGTCCGGCACGGCCGTGACCCGGACGACGCCCATGTGCCCGGAGGTGAGGGTGCCGGTCTTGTCGAGCACCACGGCATCGATGTGCTCAAGGCCCTCCAACGCCCGCGGGCCACTGATCAGAACGCCCAGTTGAGCCCGCGGCCCGTCGCGGCCATCAGCGCGGTCGGGGTCGCCAGGCCCAGGGCACAGGGGCAGGCCACGACCAGCACGGCCACGCACGCGGTGATCGCGGCCTGAGGTTCGGCTCCGGCGCCGAGCCAGAATCCGAGCACGGTGGCGGCCAGGGTGAGCACGACCGGTACGAAGACTCCGGCGGCCCGGTCGGCCAGCCGCTGTGCTTTCGCCTTGCCTGCCTGGGCCTCGGTCACCAGCCGGGTGATACGGGCCAGTTGGGTGTCCGCGCCGACGGCGGTGGCCCGGACCAGCAGCAGGCCACCCACATTGACGGCACCGCCGACGACGGGTTCGCCCGGTCCGACCTCGACGGGCTCGCTCTCTCCGGTGACCAGCGCGAGATCCACCGCCGAACTGCCCCGGTGACGACTCCGTCCGTGGCCACACGTTCACCCGGCCGGACGACGAAGATCTGCCCGACCCGCAGTTCCTCGATGGGGACCAGACGCTCGCCCGCGGCGTCCCGTACGGCCACTTCCTTCGCCGCCAGCCGTGCGAGGGAACGCAGAGCCGCACCGGTGCCCCGCCGCGCCCTCGCCTCCAGGTAGCGGCCCGCCAGGACGAACAGGGGTACGCCGACCGCCGCCTCGAGGTAGATGTGGGCGACACCGTCCGAGGCCATGGGCATCAGGCCGAACGACATCCGCATGCCGGGGTCGCCCGCTCCACCGAGGAACAGCGCGTAGGAGGACCACGAGAACGAGGCGGCCACACCGAGCGAGACGAGGGTGTCCATAGTGGCCGCCGAGTGCCGCAGCCCGGATACGGCCCTGCGGTGGAACGGCCAGGCTCCCCAGACCGCCACGGGCGCGGCGAGCACGAAGCACAGCCACTGCCAGTTGCGGAACTGCCACCCGGGCACCATCGACAGGACCAGCACCGGCAGCGCGAGCAGCGCGGTGACGAGCAGCCGGTCCCGCTCGCGCCGATCCGCCTCCACGGAGTCACCGCCCGCTTCCCACCGCTCTTCCCGGCACGGCGGTTCGGGGCGCGCGGCCGTGTATCCCGCGCTCCGGACAGCCTCGACGAGCTGCTCGACGCCTGTCTCGCGGGGGTGGTGGACACGGGCCCGTCCGCTCACCAGGTTCACCGTCGCGGTGACCCCCTCCAGCCTGCTCAGCTTCCTCTCGACCCGCTTCACGCAGGCGGCGCAGGTCATGCCACCGATCATCAAGTCGGTCTCCACCCGCACGGAGACCGGATCCGTAGCCATCAGTGCCCGCCTCCGTGGCCCATGTCCATGCCTTCCATGCCCGGCTCGTCGCCGTGGCGTCCGCCCTCCGGGTCGTCTCCCACCACTCCTGGACCGTGCATGCCGGGGGCGACGGGCCCCATGTAGGCGCCCACGGCGTAGGAGGCCGTGAACACGATGGCGAGCAGCAGAAGGAAGCCGCACAGGGCGGGCGGTGGCAGCGCGCGAGGCGGCCGCGTCGTGTTTCGAGTGGGTTCCTGCCTGGTTTGTGCCATGTGCCAAGTCCCAAGTCTTTCGATCGCGTCACGGATTTCGCCGGTTCGGACGGTCCGCCACACGCCGTAGAGGGCGGGCACCGCGAACAACACGGTCAGGATCCAGCGGAGTCCGGTTGCCGCGATCACGCGATCTCCTTCGCCCGGTGCCGCCGCACCATGCCCACGGTCAGGTCCACCAGAACGAACGCCGGCGACGGCAGTCCGAACAGCGGTGCGTGGTAGCCGATGACGGCGGCCGGCAGCACCATCGGCGCGAGTGCCCGCCCCGGCACCCTGCGCCAGGCCCCAGGGCCGTGGACACCGCCGGGGGTACTGCCGCCCAGGGTCTCCTGGATCTTCCCGAGGCCCGCACCCGCGTGGGCGGACCAGGTCAGACCGGTGGCCGAGAGGGCGAGCGGGCCGACGGAGGCCCACAGGCCGACCGCGCCGTGCCAGGACCCGGTGCGTTTCCGGCCTCACAGGAGCAAGGCGAATGTCACCGCCATCCCCAGTGCCATCGCGCCGTGGCAGCCGAGATCAAACGCGTCGCGCTCGGCCGGTGCCGAGGGGAGCCGCGACCCGGTGGTGCCATCGAGCCGGGCGGCGTCGAATCCCCGCGCCAGCCACCGCAGGGCGAGCAGGAGGAGCAGCCCGGCCAGCAGTCCGGCGGTCAGTCTCGGCCCGGTTCCGGTGAGGGTCATGGCCGCGGCACCGGACCCACCGGACATGTCCATCCCGGGCATGTCCGCCATCCCGCCGGAGCCGCCGTGCCCCGACATGGACGAGGACGAGACCATCGCGGCGGCCATCCAGGCCATCGCACCCATCATCACCACGTGCGGTAGGGCACCCGACAGCGCCTGCGCGGCGGAGAGTGGAGCTGGGCGGGTCAGGGCCACCCCTGCGAACCACGCCCCGCCCAGCGTGAACAGGATGATCTGCGGCCGGGCGGGGAGGTCCATGCCCCACGGCCAGACCATCGCCACCATGGCGAAGGCCATCATCGCGTGCAGCAGATGCGCGACTCTCCCGGCGGCGCCCGGTCCGCCACCGGCGCGTTCGGGTGTAACGGCACGCCGCACGGCGGAGAGGGCGGGCACGAGGAACAGCACGGTCAGGACCCAGCGCAGCCCCGTCGCGGCGATCATCGGACCACCGCCGTGCGACGGCGCTCAGGAACGTCCGGCAATGTCACCCGTTCCTCGGGCGTGGTCGGCCTGTCGGGCATCGCTGAACCTTCTCTCGAGTAGTGCGGAGACCGTGAGCACCTTTCCTCCAGGAGTGGGACAGCCTGTTATCGCGGTTCCGCGGTGTGCACAGAGCGGCGGGGTCAGGGGGTGGCGAGACCGGCGACGGCGTATCCCGCTTCGGTGATGGCGGCGCGCACCCGCTCGTCGTCGACTGTGTTGCCACGCACGGTGACCTCGTTGCGCCGGAGATCGACGCTCACGTCGCTGACCCCGGCCACCTGGGTGACCTCCTCGGTAATGCTGGCGACACAGTGTCCGCAGCTCATGCCGGTGACGGTGTAGCGGATCTCGTCCATGGTCATCGCTCCTGTTGTACGGAGATGGGGCCGTTGATGCTTTCGATAGGGAATACATGCGTATGCACACGGGTGTTCACGTCAGCCACCGGCCGTCTGAGTCCGTTTCCCGCGCCGGTCGGCCAGGCGGCCGAGCGCGAGGTCGATGACCAGGAAGGCGGCCAAGGGAATGCCGAGGAGCGGCAGGTAGTAGCCGAGGACCGCGACGACGGCGGTCAACACCGCGAGGACGTACGACGGCACCTGCCGCCAGGCGCCGCGCGGGATGGGGCGGCCGAAGGCACCGGCCCGACCGCGCTGCCACCACATCCGGTAGCCCCACACGATCAGGAAGATCAGGGCGAGCGCGAGGGCGGCCAGGGCGATCTGGTTGGGGAGCCCGAACAGGCTCCCCATGTGGGCGTCGACGCCCCAGCGGGAGAGCTTGGCCAGCAGGGGATAGTCGGCGAACCGCACCACGTCGGTGACCTGGCCGGTCGCCGGGTCGACGGCGGCGGCGTCCTGCTTCTCGGGCCAGCTGCGCTGGATCTGGCTGACGGTGTACGCGGCGCCGGGCCCGGCGGGCGGGACGATCTCCACCGGGTTGCCCAGTCCCTCGGCGCGCGCGGCCTTCAGCACGGCGTCGACGCCGACATCGGCGGATTCGCCGCCCTTTCCGCTCGACCCGCCCATGTCCATGCCCTCCATGCCCTCCATGCCCTCCATGGAGCCGTGTCCGGCGTGTTCGCCGCCGACGGCGGAGCTGACGGCCGGAGTGGCCTGGCCGAGGGAGGCGCGGAGGTCGGTGACGTTCGCGCCCGCGTACGTGGACCACGTCAGACCGGTCGCGGACAGGAAGAACAGCCCCAGCGCCGCCCAGACCCCGACCGAGCCGTGAAAGGACATCGTCCGCCTGCGACCCGTGGCGGACCGGTCCGGCAACGCCGTGGCACGGAGCTTCCGCTTCGCCGGGCCCTTGCGGCGGCGGGCGATCCACAGCACCAGACCGCCGCCGGTGATCACCCACAGCCAACTGGCGGCGAGCTCGCTGTAGAGACGGCCAGTGTCGCCGAGATGCAGATTGCGGTGCAGATCGTCGATCCAGGTGCGCAGCGGCAGCGCGCCACTGGTGCCGTACTGCTCCAGCGCGCCCCGCACCTTCCCCGTGTACGGGTCGACGAAGACGGCCAGCTTGTGTTCGGGGTCGACACCCTTGACGCCGGAGAGCAGCACGCGCGTCGTGGCGCCCGCCTCCGGTGAGGGGCGGATCGCGTCGATCTCCCCCTCGGGGTGGGCCTCGCGGGCGGCGGCGATCTGCTGGGAGAGCGGCAGCTCGCTCTTGCCGGCCGGGACCCGCAGCTCGTGGTCGTAGACGATCTCCTCGGCCTGGAGGGAGCCCGCGTAGAGAAGCCCGGTCACGGCGGCCACCAGCAGGAAGGGCGCGACGAGGACACCCGCGTAGAAGTGCAGTCGCAGGACCAACGGGCGCAGAGCCGACCAGCCACGAGGACCCGCGCCCGAGTCCGATGCCCGGGGTGCGGCGCCGGGCTGTGGCGCGTCAGGCGGGTGTGGTCCGTCCTCGGTGTCGGCGGCGACGGGTTCGGCGGACATGGGAACTCCTGACTCGGGGACGATGCTGGTCGGCCGGAGCCGCACCAGCCCAGTAGTCGGGCCTCCGGAGGAAGGAGTTCCGGAGATGTGGCGTGACGTACGCCACAGAGCATGGTTGGACGTTCGTGCGCCGCCGTACCGACCCTGCCGTCCGTGGCGCCCCCGGGTGCGGTGGAGTGGCGACCGCTCGCCCTCCGCCGCACCCGGCCCCTCCGCTTGACTGGGTGGACAGGTGTGCCCCGGCCGCTGCCACGTCGGACTTTCCGCTCTCCGCCGGGCCGGGGCGGAAACCCCTCACAGCTCAGATGTCGGCTGACCCGCCCCGACAGTTCCCGGCCGGGCCGGTTTTTCTCCTTGCGTGACAGAGCCTCCGTACGGTGAGCGGTCGACCGCCCCGGACCGTGAAGGTGAGCGAACCCCGGCCGTTTCCGCCGAGCCCGCACAGAGGAGTGCCGAAGATGCCGTTGACCGATACCTCCTCGACGCCGCGACCGGCGCCCGACGGAGCGGAGCCGCGCGTCGCCCGGGCGCGGCGCGCACTGCCGCCTCCCGCCCTGACCGGGTTTCTCGTCCTCCTGGCGGTGTTGATGGCCGCCTCCTACGCGGTGGGGCGGGCGGCCGGTCCAGTGGCGCCCGGTATCCATCGGAGTGTGCCGCAGGACGGCGGGGCCGGAGGCATGGATACCCACGGCATGGGGCCGCAGGACCTCAGCGCCTGGGGAGGGACCCGATGAGCGAGCGGCCGGACACCGCGTCCGATCCGACCACCTCGTCCGGTGCGTCCGCGCGCACCACCGACCTGCTGATCGGCGGGATGACGTGCGCGGCCTGCGTGGCCCGGGTGGAGAAGAAACTGGCCCGCGTGGAAGGCGTGAGCGCCACCGTGAACCTGGCCACCGGCACGGCGCGGGTCTCCCACCCGGCCACCGTGGCCCCGGCGGAGCTGATCGCCACCGTCGAACGGGCCGGTTACACCGCCGAGCTCCCCGCGCCTCCCGCCGCCACCGGAGAAGACGACAGTCGATCGCCCCGGGACGGGGCTGACGACGGGCCAGGCCGCGATGAGGTCGTCGACCTCGAACGGCTCGTCATCACGGCGGTGCTGGCGCTGCCCGTGATCGTCATCTCGATGGTCCCCGCCTGGCAGTTCGACCGATGGCAGTTTGCCTGTTTTTCCCTCGCCACGCCGGTCGCGACCTGGGGTGCGTGGCCCTTCCATCGGCGGGCGTTGCGCGGTCTGCGGCATGCCACGGCCACCATGGACACCCTGGTGTCCCTCGGCGTCCTCGCATCGTTCGCCTGGTCGGCGTACGCCCTGCTCTGGGGCGGCGCGGGCGTGACGGGGATGCGCATGCCGTTCAGCCTGCTGCCCTCGGCCGACGACGGGGTGCCCCATATCTATCTGGAGGCGGCGGTCGCCGTACCCCTGTTCGTCCTCGTCGGGCGGCATCTGGAGTCGCGGGCCCGGCACCGGAGCGGCTCGGCGCTGCGGGCGCTCGCCGAACTCGGCGCCAAGGACGTGGAGTTGAGGGAACCGGGCGGCAATCGCCGCGTCCCGGTGGCCGAACTCACCACGGGACAGGAGTTCGTGGTACGCCCCGGCCAGAAGGTCGCCACGGACGGTGTGGTGGTCGAGGGTGGCTCGGCGCTGGACCTCTCCCTGGTCACCGGCGAGAGCGCACCGGTCGAGGTGACCCCCGGCACCGCCGTCGTCGGCGGCGCCGTCAACTCCGGCGGGATACTCGTCGTGCGCGCCACAGCGGTCGGCGCCGACACCCAACTCGCCCGCATCACCCGTCTGGTGACCGAGGCGCAGGCGGGCAAGGCCCGGATCCAACGGCTCGCCGACTCGGTGGCGGGAGTCTTCGTGCCGGTGATCGTGGCGATCGCCGGCACCGTGCTGAGCTTCTGGCTCGGCGCGGGCGCGGCGGGTGAGACGGCCGTCACCGCGTCCGTGGCCGTGCTCGTGGTGGCCTGCCCGTGTGCGCTGGGGCTCGCCACACCGACCGCGTTCCTGGTGGCCAGTGGGCGAGGGGCGCAACTCGGCGTCCTCGTCCGCGGCCCGGAGGCGCTGGAGCGGCTGCGCCGCGTGGACACCGCGGTCTTCGACAAGACCGGCACACTCACCACAGGGCACATGACGCTGATCGACACGACCGTGGCGGAGGGCGGTCCGGAGGCGAGGGAGGTGCTCCGGCTGGCCGCGGCCGTGGAGCAGGGCTCCGAGCACCCCATCGGCCGGGCGGTGGTCGCGGCCGCCCGCCGCGAGGAGGACGGGGTCGCGCGGCTGCCGGAGGTGACGGGCTTCCGGGCTGTTGCCGGTGAGGGCGTGTCCGGGCGTGTGGACGGCCGTGAGGTGCGGGTACGCCGCCCCCGACCGTCGGAACCCCTGCCGGAGCCGTTGCGCCGGGCGCGCGAGGCCGCCGAACGCGCCGCGCACACCGCCGTGATCGTGGAGATCGACGACCACCCCACGGGGCTGCTCGCCGTCGGGGACAGCCTGCGGCCCACCAGTCGCGAGGCGGTGCGCGAAGTACGTGCACTGGGCATCGAGCCGGTGCTGGTGACCGGTGACGGCGCCGCCCCGCCCATGCGATGGCGGAACGGGCGGGCATCGACACGGTCCACGCCGGAGTGACCCCGGAGGAGAAGGAACGGATCGTCACCGCACTGCGCGAGCAGGGCCGGTGCGTCGCGGTGATCGGCGACGGGGTCAACGACGCCGCCGCGCTGGCCTCCGCCGATCTGGGGATGGCGATGGGCGGCGGCACCGACGCCGCGATCGGCGCGGCCGACATCACCCTCGTACGCAACGACATGCTGGCCGTCGTCGACGCCATCCGGCTCACCCGGCGCACACTGAGCACCATCCGCGCCAACCTCGTCTGGGCCTTCGGCTACAACGTGGTCACCGTTCCGCTGGCCGCGACCGGCTGGCTCAACCCCATGGTGGCAGCCGCGGCCATGTCCGCGAGTTCGGTCCTGGTCGTCACCAACAGCCTGCGGCTGCGGTACTACACCCCCGGCGGGTGGCAGACCGGCACCCTGCCCGCTCCCCTCTCCTCCTACGACCCCGCGGCCACCGAACACGACTACCCGGGAAGGAAGTTTGATGTCCTCAGCGACCGATGACCGCACCGCACCACGACGGCGCCTGAGGGAGACGACGGCCCGGGGAATACGGGCGGCACTGGTGCCGGTGGGCGGCTGCGCACTCGCGTTGGCCCTGCTCACCGGCTACACGGCGACCGGGGCGGCGGGTGAGCCCACACCGAGGATCCGGGTCGGTTTCGGCCGTATCGTCCCGTCCAACGGGCATACGGCTGCCGCCTACTTCACGATTCGCAACGTCGGGGACACGGACGACACCCTGATCTTCGCCGACTCCCCGGAACTGGGAGTCTCCATGCTGCGCGCGCCCGACCGAAAGCGCCCGGGTACCGTCCGGCGGCCGAAAGCAGTGACCGTACGCGCGCACAGCACACTGCGGATGTCCCGGGAAGGCATCCACGTCGCCCTCCTCGACCCCCGACGCTGCAGCCGGGACAGCGGGTGCCCTTCAACCTGTGGTTCTCCGTACGCGGCCGGGTCGGGGCCGAGGCGGTGCGATCGCATCTCACCGATCGTTGAGAGCGCGGCCTGCCCGCCATCGACGAGGGCCCCTCCAGGGCTCGGTTTTCCGGCTCTTCCAGTTCCCCGCGACGCCGGGATTCATGTTTTTCCTCAAGGGAGTTCCACGCCATCGAAAGGCCGGGCACGACCGGGGCAACGGGGCGCCGCCCTTGCCAGGTGGATCAGCCTCGGACCGACAATGAACTGCCCCTGCGGGTCGGCTTCGACGCACCGTGGGAACGGGAGCGCGAAAAGAGGTCCCTCACGGGTATTGACCTGCGAAGACCCTCTGCACCGCCGGGACGGCAGGATGTGAACCTGCGGCCCCTTGACCCGTGACGCCGTCTCCGGAAGCAGCCAAGCCATAGGTCCGATCTCTCACGGCCCCACGCCCCTCGATGGGACGTAATGGCGCCCAACCCCTCCCCAGTTATCGGATGACTCGGTAACGTATCGGCCTCGGGAGGCAACGATGCCGAGATCTTACCGACGCTCCGCAGTGGCATTTCTGCTCTGCGGCGTCCTGGCCATGACGCTCTTCATCACCGGGCCCGCACAGGCGAAGGACTCCGCCTGGACCGTGCGCGGCCCCTCGCCCCGCTCCGGTCCGCTCGCCCAGCTGCGGCTTGACGGCGCATCGGGAGCGCTGACGCTCCAGGTGTCCCGGGGCGGACGTACGGTGGTCGAGCCCTCGCCCGTGGGCATCGTCACCGAGCGGGCGGATCTGTCGCACGGGCTGCGCTATCTGGGGCGCCACGACCGCACCGTCGTGGAGCGCTACCGGTCGACGGCCGGCAAGGAGCGCTCGCGCACCGCGCGGATGACCGAGACCCGCTTCCGGTTCCGGGGCGACGGGAACGCCCGGCTGGACCTCGTGGTGCGGGTATCGGACGACGGGGTCGCCTACCGCTACGACCTGCCCTCCGGCAGCGGCGATGTCCTCGGCGAGACCTCGGCCTTCACCCTGCCCCGGACGCGGCCGCGTGGCTGGGCGACTACCGCAAGGACAACGAGAACCTGTTCAAGGAGTACACCGCGGCGACCGCGCCCACCGGTGAGTACATGGCGCAGGCGCTCTTCGAGACCGGCGGCGGCTACGCCCTGGTCGCGGAGTCGGATCTGACCGGCCGCTACTCCGCGGCCCGGCTGATCCACCAGCAGGGGGTGCCCACGTACCGTATCGGCCTGTGGGACGAGCGGGTCGAGTCCGACGGGCCGCTCAGCACACCCTGGCGCGCCCTGATCGTGGGCGATCTGCCGACCGTCACCCAGTCCACCTTCACCGACGATCTGGCACCGGCGTCGCGCGTCGCCGACACCTCGTGGATCCGGCCCGGCCCCGCCCTGTGGACCTGGCTCGCGGGCGGCAAGCCGGCCGGGCAGAGCCTGTCGATGCAGAAGGGGTACGTGGACTACGCGGCCCAGCGCGGATGGCCGTATGTCGTGGTCGACGCGGGCTGGTACTTCGACCCCGACCAGTGGGACGTCACCGATCCCGACTGGCAGAAGAACAGCTGGATCCCGCAGCTCGTGGACTACGCCCGCGAGCGGCGGGTGGGCATCCAGGTCTGGATCCACCACCGTGACCTCGACACCGCCGAGGAGCGCGAGCAGTGGCTGCCCACCCTGGAGCGGTGGGGGTGAAGGGCGTCAAGATCGACTTCATGGACTCCGAGTCCCAGGAGACGCTGGGCTGGTACGACGAGATCCTCAAGGGCACCGCGGCCCACCATCTGCTCGTCAACTTCCACGGCTCGACGATCCCCAAGGGCATTCAGCGCACCTGGCCGCAGGTGATGTCGATGGAGGGCGTGAACGGCGAGGAGAAGCGGACCAACACCCCGCAGCACCTGGCGACGCTGCCCTTCACCCGCAATGTCATCGGCTCCATGGACTTCACCCCCGGGGCCTTCCACCGGCCCCAGCGCCCCAACGCGGCGTCGGACGCGGGCGAGGTCGGCCTGTCGGTGCTCTACGAGTCCGGGATCCAGAACCTGGCGGGCACCCCGGAGTCGTACGACGCCCGTCCGCTCGCCCGCCGGTTCCTGGAGCAGATCCCGGCCGCCTGGGACCGCACCCGGCTGCTGGCGGGGCGGCCGGCTGAGAGCGCGGTGCTCGCCCGCGCCAGCGGCTCGCGGTGGTTCATCGGCGGTACGTTCACCGGCCCCGCGCACACCGCCGAGGTGCCGCTGCGGCTGGAGCCGGGCCGCTGGCTGGTCGATCTGATCCTGGACGGCCCGGACGGGCTGGTCCGCAGGCCCACGGTGGTGCGCGGCGGGCAGACCCTGTCCGTACCGGTCACGGCGGACGGCGGGTTCGCCGCCATCGCCTGCCGCTGGCGGCCCGGCCTGTCGACCTGCGACCGCCCCTGACCGTCCCCTCTCAGGCGGACACCCCGTCCAGGACGCCCGTCCAGATGCCGATCGCCGGAAGGCATGCGCCGGCCGCGAAGACCCATGCGGCGGCGACGGCACGGGCGTAGGGGACGGGGTGGCCGCCGGTCCACCCCCGGGAGAGGGCCAGCAGCCGATCGGCCTTCTGCCGTGTCGGGTATTTCGCGTATGTCCGCCGTCAACTCCCGTGCCCGGCACCGGCACGGCGCGGTGGCTTGCGCGTGCGGGTCCAGTCCACCAACTGCCGGGCGGTCCAGGTGGTGATGACGCGCTCCGTCGGCACCCCGCATTCCACGGCCCGGGCGCATCCGCCTGGCTGCCAGTCGAGCTGGCCGGGCGCGTGGGCGTCGGTGTCGATGGAGAAGAACGTCCCCGCCCGCACGGCCTCCCGCAGCAGCCTGCGCGGCGGATCCAGCCGCTCCGGACGGCAGTTGATCTCCACGGCGGTGCCCGCCGCCGCGCAGGCGCCGAAGACCTCCTCATGGTCGAAGGCCGACTCGGGGCGTTTGCCGCCGAGCAGCCGTCCGGTGCAGTGGCCCAGCACATCGACCAGCGGATCGCTGACGGCGGTGACCATCCGGCGGGTCATGGGGCGGGCGTCCATCCGCAGCTTGGAGTGGACCGAGGCCACGACCACGTCCAGCTGGTCCAGCAGCTCCGGGTCCTGGTCCAGGGAGCCGTCGGGGAGGATGTCGACCTCGATCCCGGTGAGCAGCTGGAACGGGGCGAGCTTCGCGCGCAGCTCCGCCACGACCTCCAGCTGGGCGCGCAGCCGGTCCGCCGAGAGGCCGCGGGCCACCGTCAGCCGCGGGGAATGGTCGGTCAGCACCGCCCACTTGTGCCCCAGCCGCGCCGCCGTACGGGCCATCAGCTCGATCGGGGAGCCGCCGTCGGACCAGTCCGAGTGCATATGGCAGTCCCCGCGCAGCGCGGCGCACAGCTTCGCCGCGTCCTCGTCGGGCTCGCGCCCGGCCTCGGCGGCCTCGGCCTCCAGCTTCGCCAGATACCCGGGCACCTGGTCCTTCAGCGCCTCCTGGACCACCTGCGAGGTCTTGGGGCCGAGGCCCTTGAGCGACCGGAGGGTGCCGTTCGCGGCACGCCGCTCCACCTCCTGGGGGTCCAGGTCGGCGAGCACCGACTGGGCCGTGCGGAAGGCACGCACCCGGTAGGTCGGCGCCTGGGCGCGCTCCAGGAGAAACGCGATCCGGTCCAGGGCCTCCAGGGGGTCCATCGGGCGCTCCTCGCTGTGGGTGGCGTGGTGGCGTGCGGGGTGTGGCGTGGCGTGCGGGGTGCCGTGACGTGGGGCGTCCGTGCCTCAGGCGCGGCGGTTCGGGCGGCGGCCGGGGGCTGACGGGGTTCGGGACGTGCCGTCAGCTCGTCGATGTCGCAGGTCCGGGGGGTCTTCTCGGATACGGTGATGGGCTGGCCGTAGTGCCGGATCTCCAGGGGGCGCCCTCGGCCACGGAGTAGGTGACGGAGCGGTTGGTGATCTCCACGCGCAGCCTCCGGCCCAGCACCTGCATGGTGAAGGCGAGCCGGGCCAGCTTCTCGGGGAGCTTGGGCGAGAACTCCAGCCTGCCGTCGCGGTGCCGCATCCCGCCGAACCCGGCGACCAGGGCGATCCAGGTGCCGGCGAGCGAGGCGATGTGCAGACCGTCGCGGGTGTTGTGCTCCAGGTCCTTCAGATCCATCAGGGCCGCCTCGCCCAGGTAGTCGTAGGCGAGCCGCAGATGGCCGACCTCGGCGGCCATGACGGCCTGGGCGCATGCCGAAAGCGAGGAGTCCCGGACCGTCAGCCGCTCGTAGTAGTCGAAGTTGCGTGCCGTCTGCTCCTCGGTGAAGCACTCGCCGCGCAGATACATCGCCAGCACCAGGTCGGCCTGTTTGACCACCTGTTTGCGGTACAGGTCGAAGTACGGGAAGTGGAGCATCAGCGGGTACTGGTCTGCGTGGGTGCCCTGAAAGTCCCACTCCTGGTGGCCGGTGAAGTCCGCGGACTGCTCGTGGACGCCCAGGGTCTTGTTGTACGGGACGGTCATGGACTCGGCGGCGTCCCGCCAGGCGGCGGCCTCCTCGTCGTCGACGCCCAGTTCGGCGCCCTTGTCCGGGTGGCGTTCGACGATGTCGGCGGCGGCCCGCAGGTTCGACTGGGCCATGAGGTTGGTGTAGACGTTGTCGTCCGCGATGGCGCTGTACTCGTCGGGGCCGGTCACCCCGTCGATGTGGAAGCGGCCGTGGTGGTCGTGGTGGCCGAGGGAGCGCCACAGCCGGGCGGTCTCCACCAGCAGTTCCACGGCGGTCTCGCGCTCGAACTCGTCGTCGCCGGTGGCGGCCACGTAACGCACCACCGCGTCCGCCACATCGGCGTTGACGTGGAAGGCCGCGGTGCCGGCCGGCCAGTAGGCGGAGCATTCCGAGCCGTCGATGGTGCGCCAGGGGAAGGCGGCGCCCTCGTGGCCCAGCTGCCGGGCCCGGTCCCGGGCGGCGGGCAGGATGGACTGCCGCCAGCGCAGCGCCTCGGCCACGGACTCGGGGAAGGTGTAGGTGAGCAGGGGCAGGACGAAGGTGTCGGTGTCCCAGAACGAGTGGCCGTCGTACCCGGAGCCGGTGAGGCCCTTGGCGGGATGGCCCGTTCCTCGGCGCGGGCGCCGGCCTGGAGGACGTGGAAGAGGGCGAAGCGCACGGCCTGCTGGATCTCGGCATCCCCCTCGACCTCGACGTCGGCGCGGGACCAGAAGTCCTCCAGCCAGCCGCGCTGCTGGGCCACCAGGCCGCGCCAGCCGGTGCTGGCGGCCCCGGCCAGCGCGGCCTCGACCTGGTCCCGTACGGCGGGCAGCGAGCGCGCGCCGGACCAGCCGTAGGCCACCAGCTTCTCCAGCCGCAGCACCTGGCCCGGCTCCAGCACCGAGGTGACGGTCAGCCGGGCCACGTCGTCGGCGCTCTCGCTGGCGTAGCGGGTGGGCGGCGGCCCGGTGATCAGGTGGTCGGCGGCGGCCGCGACCCGCAGGCAGCTGGCCTCGGTGCAGTGGATCAGCCGCAGCCGCTTGTCGTCGGCGGCGTTCTCCTCGGGCTTGAGCGGGGACTCCAGGGCCTCGGCCACCCGGGGGTCGCCGCCGCGCTCGGGGAGCTGCTCGTTGGCGACCAGTTCGGACTGGACGACGACGCGGATCTGGGCGTCGATGGCCTCCACCTCGTAGGCGACGGCGGCGATGGCCCGCTGGGTGAGGGAGACCAGCCGGGTCGAGCGGACCCGCACGCTGATGCCGGAGGGGGAGGTCCATTCGCAGGTGCGGTGGAGCACTCCGCCGCGCAGATCGAGCACCCGCTCGTGGGAGCGCAGCCGTCCGTAGCGCAGGTCGAAGGGCTCGTCGTCCACCAGCAGCCGGATGATCTTGCCATTGGTGACGTTGATCATGGTCTGGCCGGCCTCGGGGTAGCCGTATCCGGCCTCGGCGTAGGGCAGGGGACGCCGTTCGTACACCCCGTTGAGGTAGGAGCCGGGAAGGCCGTGGGGCTCCCCCTCGTCGAGGTTGGCACGCCAGCCCACATGGCCGTTGGAGAGCGCGAAGACCGATTCGCTCTGCGGCAGCAGATCGAGCCGGAGATCGGTCTCCCGCAGCAGCCAGGGGTCGACGGCGTACGAGGAATCGGTGATCACGAGTCGTCCTCCAGCAGCGCGGCGAGATCCTTGACCACGATGTCGGCGCCGTGTGCGCGCAGCGCGTCGGCCTGGCCCACTCGGTCCACGCCGACGACACAGCCGAAGTGCCCGGAGTGCCCGGCCTCCATGCCGGCCAGGGCGTCCTCGAAGACGGCGGCCGCCTCGGGCCCGGTGGCCAGCTCCCGTCCGGCCTCCAGGAAGGTGTCGGGGTGCGGTTTGCCGGGCAGCTTGCGCTCGGCGGCGACCACACCGTCGATCCGCACCTCGAAGAGGTGCTCGATACCGGCGGCGATCAGCACATCGCGGCAGTTGGCGCTGGAGGAGACGACCGCGGTCCGCAGTCCCTCGGCGCGCACGGCCTCCACGAAGCGCACCGAGCCCGGGTACGCCTCCACTCCCTCCTCCCGGATCTTCTCCAGGACGAGGATGTTCTTGCGGTTGCCCAGGCCGTGCACGGTGTCCTTGTCGGGCGGGTCGTCCGGCCCGCCGTCGGGGAGCTCGATGCCCCGGGAGGCGAGGAAGGTGCGCACCCCGTCGGCGCGCGGACGGCCGTCCACGTACTCGTCGTAGTCGCGGCCCGAGTCGAAGGGGCGGAAGGAGGGGCCGTCACGCCGCCGCAGGTACTCGTCGAACGTTTGTTTCCACGCCGCCGCGTGCACCACCGCGGTGCGGGTCAGCACCCCGTCGAGGTCGAACAGGCAGGCTCGGATGCCATCGGGCAGGCAGAGCTTGGTCATGGCCCCGGTTCCCCCGGGAACGCCGGAGTATGCGGGGGAAGGGGAAGCCTTCCCCCACTCAGCGGAGCGCGGCGCGCACTCGGCGCGAGGCGGGCGCGCTCAGCGACGGGCGCGCTCAGCGTCGGGGCGCTCGCTCAGCGCGGGCGGCGCTCAGCGGAGGGCGCTCAGCGCGGCACGACGGTGCGCCCCTCGCGGCCGGAACGGTCGGCGGCCTCCAGCACGGCGACGACCTCGCGGCCGAACCGTACGTCGCAGGGATCGGCCGCGCCGCCGTCGCGGGCCGCGCTCAGCAGCCGGTCGACGGCCGTGGCGAAGGCGTCCACCGCGGTGGTCCCCGCCTCGGGGACCACCGCGATCCCCCGCTCGCCGTAGAAGTCGCAGGAGAAGCCCCGGGCGGCGGGCCGGGCGTCCAGGGTGAGCGCGAGCGTGCCGATGGCACCGGAGTGGTGGCGCAGCAGCACGTGGGCCGCGCCGCGCGGCCCCTCCAGGGCGGTGACCTCGGCCACCGGTCCGAGCACCGGCAGCAGGACGGACAGCGAGTGCGGGCCGACGTCCCACAGCCCGCCGCGCTCATTCCGCCAGCGGGAACCGCCGTAGCGGCCGCCGGGCTGGAAGATCGAGGCGAAGGCGGTGGCGCGGCCGCCGTCCCAGCCACCGTCCGCCGCGGCCTGCTGGAGGAAGGTCTCGACGGGCGCCGCGAAGCGGTTGGTGAAGAACACGACCGAGGCCAGCCCGCGCTCGTCCACGGCGCGCACGATCCGGTCGGCCTCCTCGGTGCCGAAGGCCAGCGGCTTGTCCAGCAGCAGATGGCGCCCGGCCAGCGCGGCCCGCTCGGCGAGTCCGCTCTGGATGTCCGGCGGGAGGGCGATGGCCACGGCGTCCACGTCGGCGATGAGCGCGTCGGCGTCCGGGTAGGCACGGGTGCCCCAGCGGTCCGCCAGAGCCTGCGCCTTCGCCGGATCGCGCCCCCATATCCCGGCCAGTTCGGCCACGGGGTGCGCGGCGAGCGCCGCCGCGTGCGTCTCGGCCGCCCAGTGTCCGGTGCCCAGCACTCCGAACCGCACTGTCCGTCCCCCTCCGCGTGAAGCCGTGAAGCCATGAAGCCGTGAAGGCATGAAGCCGTAAAGCCGTGAAGCCGTGAAGCCGTGAAGCCCCCGGGGCCTTCCCCAGGTGTCGGCCGCGATCCTACGCCCGTACGGCCCGGGCGCTTCGGCCGAGCGCGGTACGCCCCTCCCCCGCTTGGCCGCCGGCGGATGCCGGTGACAGGGGGCGGTGCCAGGGTGAGGCCATGGCCGGCCACGGTGCGGGGGACGGCCGCAGCCCACCCTCACCGCTGGAGGAACCCGTGCCCCGTGGCTCGTCCCGCTCCCCTCCCGCACACACCGGCGGCGTGCGACGGTCCGGGCCGCGGCGGCCCTGCTGCTGTGCGGGGCGGCGGTTCCGGCCTGCGCCTCCTCGAGCGAGCACGGGCCGGACCGGGCGGCGTCGGCGTCGGCGCGGCAGAGCGCGCTCCAGGCGTCGGCCGCGGCGAAGAAGAAGGCGGAGAAGAAGGCCGAACTGGCCCGGCTGCTGCCGGGGATGCCGCCCCGCTGGACCCCCATGACCTCTACGCGGCCGACCGGCCGGGGAAGCTGTCCCGGACGGTGAAGGACTATCCGTCGCGGGTGTACGTGCCCAACACGCTCTCGGACACGGTGAGCGTCATCGACCCGGAGAAGTTCAAGGTCATCCGCACGTTCCGGGTGGGCCACCAGCCGCAGCACGTGGTGCCCTCGTGGGACCTGAAGACGCTGTGGGTCAACAACGACCTGGGGAACACCCTCACCCCATCAACCCCGCCAACGGCCGGGTGGGCCGCCCGGTGGACGTCCACGACCCGTACAACCTCTACTTCACCCCGGACGGGAAGTACGCCGTGGTGATGGCCTCCATGGACCGGGCGCTGGTCTTCCGGGACGCGCACACCATGAAGGTGGTCAAGTCGGTGCCGGTGGACTGCTATGGGATCAACCACGCGGACTTCTCGCCGGACGGGCGCTACTTCATCGTCTCGTGCGAGTTCTCCGGTGAGCTGCTGAAGGTGGACACGGCGAAGAAGAAGGTGATCGCCAAGCAGCGGCTGCCGATCGCCGGGGCCATGCCGCAGGACGTCAAGATCTCGCCCAACGGCAAGACCTGGTACGTCGCCGACATGGTGGCGAACGGCCTGTGGGTGCTCAACGGCGACACCTTCGGCAAGCCGCGGCTGCTGCCCACCGGGAAGGGCACGCACGGCCTTTACGTCAGCCGCGACTCCCGTTCCCTGTACATCTCCAACCGCGGCGAGGGCACCATCTCGGTGCTGTCCTTCAAGACCGGCAAGCTGGTGCGGCGGTGGCGGCTCCCCGGCGGCGGCAGCCCCGACATGGGCGGGGTGTCCACCGACGGCAAGGTGCTGTGGCTCTCGGGCCGCTACAACGCCGAGGTCTACGCGATCGACACCCGCACCGGCCGGCTGCGCGCCCGGATCCCGGTCGGCGGCGGCCCGCACGGGCTCGCGGTCTACCCCCAGCCCGGCCGCTACTCCCTCGGCCACACCGGAACCCTCCGCTGAGGCGGTGTGCCCGAGGGCGCCCGTCCGGGGCTGTGTGCCGGCGGCCGCCCGGGCCTGCGGGCATCTGCATAGCCTGTCTATATAGATGCGTGATATAAAAGTAGATGTGGAATACACGCAGCAGTCCGGTCCCCGGGAACCCGACGCCCCCGCCACCCGTGAGGAGGTCGCGGAGGCGCTGGAGCAGCTGGCGTTCCTCGCGGTGCGCCATCTGACCAACCGGGACATCAGCTTCACCGCGGCCTCAACCCTCGGCCGGCTCAGCCGGGAGGGCCCGTTCCGGCTCACGGCCCTGGCCGCCGACGAGGGCGTCACCCAGCCCTCGATGACCCAGCTGATCCAGAGGCTGGAGCGACAGGGTCTGGTGACCCGGGTCGACGATCCGCACGACGGGCGGGTGGTGCTGGTGGCGATCACCGACGCCGGGCGGGCGCTGCTCGCCGAGCGACGCCGCGGCCGTACGAACCGGCTCGCCGAACTGCTGGCCACCCTCTCCCCGAGGACGAACAGGCACTCGCCACCGCCGTCCGCGCCGCCACCCCCGCCTTCCAGCGGCTGGTCGAGAGCGCGGCACGGGCGCGGAAGTCCCCGGGAAACACCGCTTCCTGATCAACCGGCACCCTGCCGCGCCACGGCTCGCCATGTCGTCACGGCTCGGGCCCTGAACGACGGAGCATCATTTGTCCGCTCATCCCAGCGCCCCCAACCCCTTCAAGCAGCCGAAGGCCGTATGGGCGGTCGCCTTCGCCTGTGTGATCTCCTTCATGGGCATCGGCCTCGTGGATCCGATCCTGCCCTCCCTCTCCGCCAAGCTGCATGCCACGCCGAGCCAGGTGTCGCTGCTGTTCACCAGCTATCTGGTGGTCACCGCCGTCGCCATGCTGGTCACCGGGTTCGTCTCCAGCCGTATCGGCGCCAAGCGCACCCTGGTGGCCGGTCTGGTGCTCATCGTGCTCTTCAGCGCGGCGGCCGGGGCGTCCGGCAGCATCGACGGGATCGTCGGCTTCCGCGCCGGATGGGGGCTGGGCAACGCCCTGTTCATCGCCACCTCGCTGGCCGTCATCGTGGGCTCGGCCAGCGGTGGCTTCGCCGGCGCGATCATCCTCTACGAGACCGCGCTGGGCATCGGCATCGCGATCGGGCCGCTGCTGGGCGGCGAGCTCGGCTCGATCAGCTGGCGCGGGCCGTTCTTCGGCGTGGCGGTCCTGATGGCCATCGCGCTGACCGCGACGATCGTGCTGGTGCAGCCCACTCCGACCCCGGCGCGCCGGGCCTCGATCGCCGACCCGATCAAGGCGCTGCGCCACCGCGGACTGCTCACCATGGGGCTGACCGCGCTCTGCTACAACTGGGGCTTCTTCACGGTGCTGGGCTACGCCCCGTTCCCGATGGACCTGGGCACCCATGAGCTCGGCTACGTCTTCACCGGCTGGGGTGTGCTCGTCGCCTTCTTCTCGGTCTTCGGCGCCCCCTGGCTGCAGGCGCGGCTGGGCATAGCCCGGTCCCTGTATCTGAATCTGGCGCTGTTCGCCCTCGACATCCTCGTCATCGGTCTGTTCACCGACTCCAAGACGACGCTGATCGTGGCGGTGATCGTGGCGGGCGCCTTCATCGGGATCAACAACACCATCACCACCCAGGCGGTGATGACCGTCGCCCCCGTCGAACGGCCCGTCGCCTCCGCCTCCTACGGTTTCGTCCGCTTCATCGGCGGCGGTCTGGCCCGTACGCGGCGGGCAAGATAGCTGAGCACAGCGGTGTGCATCTGCCCTTCTACATCGGGGCAGCGGCGGTCGCGCTGGGCATCGGCGTCCTGGCCACCGGGCACTCGCTGCTCGCCGAGGCCGAGCGCGTCCAGGCGGCGGAGGCGTCCGGACACGCCCCGGCCGAGGAGCGGCGCGAGACGCTGGAGAAGCAGGCGCTGGCCGAGGAGCTCGGCTCGGCGGGCTGACGCGGGACGGGGCCCCGGTGGACCCCGTCCATGAGGGCTCCGTCTCCCATGGGCCCGGCCCCGCCCCCCTTAAATCGTCAGGAGCCTCAACTCTGTCAGGAGCCTCAGATCCGCCAGGAACGGATGTGGCTGGCCGCGTCGAAGACGTCGGACTTGCCCGAGAGGATGTCGCGGACCAGGTCGATCAGCGCCCCGTACGGCGGGTCGATGCCCTCGCCGGAGGCGTGCATATAGGCGACCGCGGTAGCGGCGGCGAACCGCGCGTTGCTCGCCGGAAGCGGTCTGAGCAGCGCGATGGTGTGCAGCAGGGCCGCGGCCCGCCACGCGGGGTCGGGATCGACACCCAGGCGCGGCGGGTCGACGCGGTGGCGGGCGACGGCCGCGACCAGACCCGAGAAGTCCGAGATGGCCGGCTGTTCCGGCATGACCTCCTCATGGCGCTGCAGCAGCCAGGGGACGTCGATATGCAGCGGCGGGGCCATGGTCAGGCGGCCTGCCCGGGCTGGCGGTGCTCATCGTCGGGGAACGCGTCCGCGAAGGCGTCGGCGTTGTCCACGAAGAACCGACGGAAGACCTCGGCACCCTCCTGCAGAGCGCGGTGACGCGCGATGTCGGCCACGGTCGCCTCGCGGACGAGGGCTTTCATGGTGGTACCGCGCTCCTTGGCGATCTGACGGAGATCCTCCAGTTCCCGATCGCTGAATTCCACGTTGAGTGCTGACATGAGGACACCCTACTCACCGGGTACCCCGTCAGCAATCGCCGCAGCTCAGATCATGTTTTTGTAGGTACTTGACAAACCTTTCCAGCCACTAGGGACGGCTGCGGCCGGGGACGGGACCGCCGTCGGGCCCGACCCGGACGAACGGCTCGCGCACCTCACGGTCGGTCAGGCTCCGGTACGCGGCGGGGCGGCGGAAGGCATCTCCCCAGGCCTCCCGGCGCCGGTGGTCGCGCAGCGCGTCGAGGTCGAAGACCGCCGGATAGACCCCCTCAGCCTCACCCGCCTCGACCACCAGCGTGTCCCGCGACCGCCCGTCCACGAAGGCGATGCCGTCGTGGGCGACGGAGTGACCCCAGCCGGGACCGGCGTAGTTGGCCATGGCCATACCGGTCATGTTCTCCAGGGCGCGGGAGCGGAACTGGGAGAGCCGGTTGATCTCCAGCTCGCAGGCGTTCGGGGTGAGGACGATCTCCGCCCCGGCGAGCATCAGGGCGCGGGCGCTCTCCGGGAACTCCCGGTCGTAACAGATCATCGCCCCGGTCATCACCTCGCCCACCGCCGTGTCCAGGGCGCACACCTCGAACCCCTCCCCGGGGTCAGGCCGGCCTCGGGCAGGTCGAAGGCGCAGGTGTGCACCTTGGCGTAGGTCAGCACCAGGCGGCCGTGCCGGTCGATGAGGGAGAGGGTGTTGCGCGGCGGTCCGTCCCAGCGCTCCAGGTAGGTGAGCGCGATGGCCATCTCGAGCTCGGCGGCCAACTCCCGGAAGCGGGTGACGAAGGGCGAGTCGCGGGTGATCGGCTCACCGAGCCAGACGGGCTCGGGCCACGGCGCGGCCGGGGTGCGGGCGCCGTCCCACAGCGACGGATGGCGGTAGACGTCGCCGTCGGCGGAGCCCTCGGGGACGGCGCAGCTGTAGCCGTTGCTCCACATCTCGGGGAAGAGCGCGATATCGGCGCCGAGCGCCCGGGCCCGGCGGCAGGCCGCCTCGCCGAGGGCGAGGTTCACGGACAAATCGGGCCCGGGCGGGGCGAGTTGGAGCAGGGCGACGGTGAGGGTGGTCATGGCGGATGCCTCCTTCGGTACCTGATGGCGTGCGGGCGATGCGAAGGAGGTGTCCCGGTGGGCCCCGGGGCCGGGGCGGGTGTCAAAGCATGCCGCCACGCTACCCGGGCGCGAGGTGGGTTCGCGAGGGGCCGTCGCCTCCGGATCCCGGCGGCGGGAAGCGGGTAGAGCGACGTGGCGCCGTCGCTGCTCGACCGGGACGCCTCGCGCCCAGCCCGCGTATCTGCCGTGAACCGGCTGACGGACGGCACGGTGCACGACTGGTGAACGACAGCTACGGTGAGCCGCGTCGCCGTAAGTGAGAAGAGGGAGCATGGAGCAGCGTGAGTTCGGCCGACTCGGCCGGAAGGTCTCGGTCGTGGGCCTGGGCACCTGGCAGCTGGGCGCGGACTGGGGCGAGGTGGGTGAGAAGGACGCCCTGGCCGTGCTGGACGCGGCCGTCGAAGCGGGCGTGACGTTCTTCGACACCGCCGATGTGTACGGGGACGGGCGCAGCGAGCAGCTCATCGGGCGGTACCTGCGGGAGCGCCCGGACGCCGGGATCTTCGTGGCGACCAAGATGGGGCGGCGGCTGCCGCAGCTGGCGGAGCACTACACCCTGGACAACTTCCGCGCATGGACCGACCGTTCGCGGGCCAACCTGGGCGTGGACACCCTGGATCTGGTGCAGCTGCACTGCCCGCCGTCCTCGGTGCACTCCTCGGCCGCGGTCTTCGACGCGCTGGACACCCTGGTGGCCGAGGAGCGGGTGGCAGCGTACGGGGTGAGCGTCGAGACGTGTGCGGAGGCGCTGGCGGCGATCGCGCGTCCGGGCACGGCGAGCGTGCAGATCATCCTCAACCCGTTCCGGCTCAAGCCGCTGGAGGAGGTGGTGCCGGCGGCGCGGGAGGCCGGTGTGGGGATCATCGCGCGGGTGCCGCTGGCGTCCGGTCTGCTGTCCGGGAAGTACACCAAGGACACCGTCTTCGCCGAGAACGACCACCGCACCTTCAACCGGCACGGCGAGATGTTCGACCAGGGTGAGACGTTCTCCGGCGTGGGCTTCGAGGAGGGGATCGAGGCCGCGGTGGAGTTCGCCGGGCTGGCCCGGGCGGGAGCCACCCCGCGCAGACGGCGCTGCGGTGGATCATCCAGCAGCCGGGCGTGACCTCGGTCATCCCCGGCGCGCGTTCGCCCGAGCAGGCTCGGGCGAACGCGGCCGCGGCGGGGCTGCCCCCGCTGCCGGGTACCACGCTGGAGGCCGTCGGCGACCTGTACGACCGGCGGATCCGGGCCCAGGTGCACCATCGCTGGTAACGGTGGCACGCGGGGCTCAGAAGCCGGCGTCCGCCGCCCATCGCGCGAGTTCGCGCTGGGCGGCGGCGCGCTGCTCCGCCGTGGGGGCGGCGGTGCCGTCGGCGATCAGCGCGTAGTGCAGGGTGCCGGTGGACTCGTCGGCCGGGGCGGAGAGCACCAGCCGGTTCCCGTCGCCGTCGCCGGGCTCCGCCGCGGTGGCGACGGGGTGGTCGGCGGTGTGGCCGTGCGCGGTGTACGCGGGCGGGCCGGTGACGGTGCCCAGGTCGGAGACGACGGTGGTCCGCGCGGGGTCGAAGTCGCGGGGCAGCCGGAGTTCGGTGGGCGCGTCGGTGGCGCCGTCGGAGCGCCACACCAGCATGCCGTAGCGGCCGGAGCCGGTGACCTCGGCGACGTCTCGCAGGCTGCCGGGGATGCGGTCCCAGCTGAGCGTGGTGGAGCCGTCACGCGCACGGTCCTCGAAGGTGAAGGCGAGGGTGCGGCCCGCGACGGCGCGCGGATAGATCCGGTCGAGCAGCCGGGCGTCCTGGCGCAGGGCGGCGGTGCCGGAGTCGTCGAGGCGGACGGCCGAGAGGTCCTCGTCGTTCCAGGCGTCGCCCTCGGTGAGGATCTTCCCGGTGTTGCCGTTCATGGCCTCGTGGTGGCGGCCGTTGTAGAGGTCCCACTGCCACTGGGTGGAGGAGAGCACGGCGCCGGAGGCGGCCGGCCGGGTCCACCAGGAGGCGCCGGGGAGGCGGGAGTCCAGCGCCTGGTACATGCCCTTGACGACGGTGGGGGCCTTGTCCGAGGTGAAGCCGGTCAGCGGATGGCCGAATTCGCTCATGACGGCGGGCAGGTCCAGGGCGGTGGAGCGGTCGCGCAGGGCGCCGAAGTCGGCCGCGTACTGGCCGTCGGCCGCCTTGCCGGGCATGAAGACCCCGGAGATGGCCTTCTGGTCGTAGTAGTGGGTGTTGAAGACGTAGTCGGGGCCGGGCTTTCCGGCGTCCAGGAGTCCGCCCTCCTGGCGCTGGAAGTCCAGGTTGGAGTTCCAGAACATATTGGGCTCCACGAAGGCGGGCTTGTCCTGCCAGCCCGCGGCGTCCATACGGGCGCGGAACTTCTCGTAGAAGGGCCACAGCACGCTCTTCTCCCAGGTGCGGCTGTTCTGGCCGTCGTCGTACGCGCCCGCGTACGGCTCGTTGAGCGGGTCGAAGCCGACGACGCGGGTGAACTGGTCGTCGGTGAGATGGCGGGCGAGGTAGGTCATGGTCTTCTCGGCGGTGGCCAGAAAGGCGTCCTGGACGCGGACGGTGCCCGCGCCGGTGGTCAGGGCGCGGTTGCGCCAGAAGTCGCGGGTGGCGCCTCTGACCGCCTGGTTCTGGGTGATGTTCTGACCCCAGTGGAAGCAGATGCCGCAGGACTCCTTGGGGTAGCCGCCCGCGTCGACGACCCACTTCGGGGCGCCGTCGCCGCTGTACCAGCTGTCCTTGTCGAAGAGATGACGGGAGTAGAGGTCCTGGTGGAAGTCGGGGAAGACCCGGATCCCGGCGTCGAGGAACGCCTTCATCTGCGCGGTGGCCTTCTCCAGATAGCCGGTGTCCACCTGGCCGGGCTCGGGCTCGGCATGGGCCCAGGAGAGCAGGAACCGCACCGCGTTGGCGCCGGTGAGGTGGCGCATGGCGGCGGCGGATTTCTGGGCGTCGGCGGTGGTGGCGAACGGGAGCCCGCCGTTCTCCTCCAGTTTGGTCTCGCCGGACACGTTGAAGCCGCGCAGCACGACCTCGCGTCCGTGGCCGTCGGCGAACCGGGTGCCGTCCACGGTCACCCGGTCCGCCGCCCGGCCGTCGAACCAGGGCGCCTCGGCCGCGGCCGCCGGAGTGCCCGGGGCCGCGGCCGCCGCCAGCAGCAGGACGGCCACCCGAGCAGCCGGGTGCGCCCCGGTCGGGGGTGGCCGATCCGTATCCCTCGTGTCTCATGAGTCGGCATGGACCTACCGTCCAGTAAACCTGAGGGATCGTCAACTACTCATGTTCGAAGAGAAGTTCGGCGCCGAGGCGATGTGGTTACCGCTGGAAACCACGGCCCAGGGCCGCACCGGCCTCCGGCGCCCCGAGGGAGTCCGGCCCGAAGGAGACGACGCCGTCCGTGGTGAGGCCGCCCGCCTGGCCGCGCAGCACCCAGGCCGCGCCGCTGGTGGACTGGGCGCCGTCCTCGTCGGGCGCGCCCACGGCCAGGTCGTCCTTGCCGTCGCCGTCGGTGTCGGCGAGCCCGGTCGCCATGGCGAAGTGGTCGCCCGCCTCCGCGACACCGGGGACACCGGCGGTGTCCTGGGTGAACGCCTGGGCTCCGGTGCCGGACAGCCCGCCCCGGCCGCCGTAGAGCTGGACGACGCCGCCCGCCTCCTTGACCGAGTCCAGGCCCTCGTACGGGATGCCGACGGCGATGTCCGCGTAGCCGTCGCCGTTGACGTCGCCGGAGCTCAGCGAGTAGCCGAACTGGTCGCCGTCCTCGTTGACGCCGGGGACGCCCGCGGTGTTCTGGTCGATGGTCGTGGTGCGGGTGGTGCTCGGCCCGGACGCGGTGCCGTAGAGGACCTTGAGCGTGCCGTGGTCGTACGGCAGGTTCTCGACGACGTCACCGGGGACGGTGCGCAGGACCAGATCGCCGTGGCCGTCCTTGTCGACGTCGCCGATGGTCGCGGAGGCGGCGTCGGTGAGGTCGGCGGCCTTCTGCGACAGGCCCTTGTCGTCGCCCTTGAAGAACAGGCTGGACTGGGACATCTCCTCGAAGGCGTGGGTGGAGACGAGGTCGTCCTTGCCGTCGCCGGTGATGTCGCCCGCGGTCAGACTGGTCGGCGCGTCGAACCGGCCGGTGTCGGAGAAGGAGCCGCCCGCGTCCTTGCCGTCCCGGGTGAACGGGCCGAGGCGGACGCGCACTCCGGTCTTCTCGTCGTCCGGGCCCTCGCCGGTGGTGACCACGTCGACCAGGTCGGCATGGCCGTCGCCGTTGAAGTCACCGCCCGCGATGACGCTGTCACCCCAGTGGTCGCCGTTGCCGCCGGTCAGCTGGGTGCCGCCGGTCAGCCCGTTCGGCGAGCCCCACAGGACCGTGAGGGCCGGGGACTTGCCGGTCTGGATCGCCAGATCGGTGTAGCCGTCGCCGTCGAGGTCGCGGGCGACGGTGTGGGCCCCGAAGAACGCCGACGCGGCGGGGTCGCCGGGGACGCCCTCGGTCGCCTGGCTGACGACCTGGCGGTGGGCGGTGTCCGCGCCGGAGGCGGAGCCGTAGACGACGGCGACATAGCCCGCCTTCGCCTTGCCGCCCACCGTGCCGGCGGGGGCGGAGACGGCGAGGTCGGCGCGTCCGTCCTTGTTGAAGTCGACCTTCGGGGCGGCGGCCGCGGCGGGTCGGGCCCCGACGGCGCCCGCGGAGGGTACGGCGAGTAAGGCGGGGGTCGTCACAAGCGCGGCCACCGTCGCGCAGCGCACGACGGTGGTGAGGGAACGGGGGCGCACACTTCCTCCTGCTCGTTGATGAGCGTTTACCTCATGTACACCCAGCAGGACACCTGACGTCGCCTCAGGGTTGTACGGCCGCCTCCATCGATTTCCCTAGTCCGTCTCGTCCACATAGCGGAGCACGCCCATGAGATGGGTCTCGTCGATCTCTTCCCCGGGCGTCGCCACGCACGCGGCCAGGCGTTTGGTGAGGGTGTCGGCGTCGATTCCGGTGCCGATCATCACCAGCTGGGTGGTGCGGGGCTCACCGCGCTCCCAGGGCGAGAGCTGAAAGCGGAGGTACGAGCCGACCGCGTGCAGCCCGAACTTCCGCCCCCGGCCCGCGCCCGCGAAGTGGAGGAACCCCTTGGCGCGGTACAGGCCCGCCGGACGGCTGTCGAGAAATTCCATCAGCCGTTGCGGATGGAGCGGCTCGGCCGCGGAGAACTCCACGCTCTCGTAGGCGGCGTGGAGGTGAAGGCTGTGGTCATGGCCGTGGCCGCGGACGTCGTCCCCGCACCCGTCGGCGCCACACCCCTCGTCGGCCCATACGTCGGCGAACGAGAGCTGCCGGAAGCCTTCCTCCGCGGTCTCGCGGGGCCGGTGGTCGAAGAGGAGTGCCGGGTCCACGCGCCCGTGCGCGGCGGTCACGACCGGCGCGCCGGGGGCGATCTCCCGGAGGGTCTCCAGCAGACCCCGCCGCTCGTCCTCGGCGACGCGGTCGGTCTTGTTGAGCACGACGAGGTCCGCGGCGCGGACATGGCGGTCGAGCTCGGGGTGACGGATCCGGGTGTCCGGGAACTCCGCGGCGTCCACGACCTCCACCAGGCCGCCGTAGACGATCCGCTCATTGCTGCTGGACAGCAGCGTACGGATCATGCTCCGCGGCTCGGCGAGGCCGCTGGCCTCGATCACCACGACATCGATGCGCAGTTCGGGATCGGTGAGCCGCTCGAGCATCTCGTCCATCTCGGAGGCGTCCGCCGCACAGCACAGACAGCCGTTCTCGATCGGGATCATCGAATCGACCTGCCCGGCGACGGCCATCGCGTCGATGTTGATCGATCCGAAGTCATTGACGATGACGCCGATCCGGGTGTCCGTGCTGTCCCGCATCAGATGGTTGAGCATCGTCGTCTTGCCGGAGCCCAGAAAACCCGTGACGAGAATGACCGGAATCCGTTGTGTGGCCAAGGCTGTGTCTCCGTGCGGCGGTCCGTGGTGATCTCGGGCGGACCGCTCATCCTATCCGGCCGCCGATGGCCGTGTGCGCGCACGTGACCGTGGCCCGCCACGCCGGGCGCGGCGGGCGCGGAGGGCGCGGCGGGCGCGGCGGGCCTCAAGTCCTTCGTGCTCCCGGGGCGGGACTCGTCAGGGGATCTCGATCCCCGCCTCCGCCGAGAGCCGGTCGATCTCGGCCAGCTCGGCGTCGCTGAAGGCGGGCGAGTCCAGCACCGCGACGTTCTGCTCCAGCTGGGCGACGCTGCTCGCGCCGATCAGCACCGAGACCACCCGGGGGTCCCGCAGCACCCATGCGAGCGCCAGCTGGGCCAGGGTCTGGCCGCGCCCCTCCGCGAGCTTGTTGAGGGCGTGCAGCAGGCCCAGCCGCTCCTCGGTGAGGGTCTCGCGCTTGAGGAAGTGGCCGAGCGCCATGCGCGAATCGGCGGGCACCCCGTGCAGATAGCGGTCGGTGAGCTGCCCCTGCGCCAGCGGCGAGAAGGCGATGACCCCGACCCCCGCCTCGGCGGACGCCTGGAGCACCCCGCCCTCGACCCCGCGCTGGAGGATCGAGTACGGATGCTGGTTGATCAGGTACGGGGTACGCAGCTCCTTCAGGATCGCGGCGGCCTCGGCAATCGCCTCCGGCGGGTAGTTGGACAGCCCCGCGTAGAGCGCCTTGCCCTGCCGCACCGCGCTGTCGAGCGCGCCCATCGTCTCTTCCAGGGGAGTGTCCGGGTCGAAGCGGTGGGAGTAGAAGACATCGACGTAGTCCAGCCCCATCCGGGACAGCGACTGGTCGAGGCTGGAGAGGACGTACTTGCGCGAACCCCATTCGCCGTACGGCCCCGGCCACATCAGATATCCGGCCTTGCTGGCGATGAAGAGCTCATCGCGGTAGCGGCGGAAGTCCTGGGCGAAGATCGAGCCGAAGTTGCTCTCGGCGCTGCCCGGCGGCGGACCGTAGTTGTTGGCCAGATCGATATGGGTGACGCCGAGGTCGAAGGCGCGGCGCAGCACCGCGCGCTGGGTCTCCAGGGGGTGGGTGTCGCCGAAGTTGTGCCACAGGCCGAGCGAGACCTTCGGAAGCAGCACACCGCTGCGGCCGCAGCGCTGGTATTGCATGGAGTCGTAGCGGTTCTCGGCGGCGAGGTGGACCATGCGCGTCGTCCTTGTCCGTACGGTGCGGTTGGGAGCGGACGGGCCGTGCGGACGGCCCGCCCACCCGAGCTTGTCAGCTTTGGGCCAAAGTGGCGACCTCAGGAGCGCTGAGTGTCCTGCCGTACACACGGACGTCGTCGAACGCGGCCTTGAGGTACGGGTCCGGGTACTGCGACTTGCCGAGGTAGCCGGCGCGGATGTGGTTGCCGAAGTGCACGGGCTCGACGGTGATGGCGGTGTTGCGCCCCACCTCGCGCCCGCCGACGTAGAGGACGGCGGTGCCACTGCCGTAGGCGACTGCCACATGGACCCACTGGCCGGTGGGCAGCGGGGCGGCCTCGATGCGCTGCTCGGCCCCGCCGCCGCCCGCGGTGATGGCGAAGCGGAGCTTTCCGGAGTCGGCCACGGGGGTGAGGAACATATTGGCGGTGACACCGGTCCCGATGTCGAAGATCCGGGTCCAGGTGGCGGGGGTGCCGTCCAGCCGGACCCAGGTGGCCAGGGTGTACGCACGGGCACCGGCCAGGAGGTCGTCGGCGAGGACGACATGGCCGTCCGTGCCGTTCAGGGCGACCGCGCCACCGGTCCTGCCCGCCGTCCAGGAGGCGCCGCCGACGAGCCGGGCGGTCTTCCCGCGGCCGGTGGCGTCGGCCGCCGTGGTGCCGGAGGTCTCGTCGAAGCGGTGCCAGGCGGCGAAGGCGGGCGGCGGGGTGGGCGGCTGCCCGGTCAGCCAGTACACGTTGTAGTGCTGGTGGTGGACGCGGGCGACCGGCAGCAGGGTCACGCTCTCCCCACTGGCCGTGGCGCTGAACCGCAAGGGGCTGGTGGCCGTCTGCGTCACCGATCCGGTGTCCAGGCGCGGCATGGTCATTCCGGTGCGGCCGCCGTACGCCCCGGCGAGCACGACGGGCCCGTAGAGCACGGCCCGGACGTCGGGGTCGTCGGGGGTGGGGTCGAACGTCAGCTTCATCGGCAGGGTCACCTCGACCCGGTCGCCGGTCTTCCACGACCGGTCGATGATCAGCCAGCTACCGGGGGCCGGCCGGTCGGCGAGGGCGGTGCCGTTGAGCGTGGCGCGGGCCCCGGCCGCCCAGGAGGGGATGCGGACGCGCAGTTCGAGGGAGGCCGCGCCGGAGGTGACGGTGAGGGTGGTGGTCTGCTGGTCGGGGAAGCCGGTGGTCTGGCGCCAGGTGATGCCCTTGTCCTGCCAGCGCAGCTCGGAGGGGATGAAGAGGTTCACCAGCAGGCTGCGGTCGGCGTGGGTGTAGATGGTGTCCGCGAACTTGGCCTGGGTCTCCATGCCGCTGCCGTGGTCGCAGGAGAAGTTGTCGTAGTCGGTGGAGTACTGGTTGGGGTCGGGGCCCATGAAGGACGGCTGCTGTTTGAAGGAGCCGGGGGCGAGACCCGTGTAGTAGATGTTGAAGCCGTGGGCCGAGTCCGGGTCCTGCTCCCCCAGCATCTGGTTGAACAGGGTGCGCTCGTAGTAGTCGAGCAGGTCCACGCGCTCCGGTGCGTGGAAGTGGATCAGCCGGGTGAGCTTGAGCATGTTGTACGAGTTGCAGTTCTCGCAGCAGTTGTTCGAGAGCTGGGCGGCGATGGCGTCGGGCTCGTGGAACGCCTCCCCGTTGCTGTTCCCGCCGATCACATAGGTGTGGTGGTCGGTGACGATCTTCCAGAAGTTCTCGCCGATGGTGCGGTAGCGGCTGTCGAGCCCCTCCTCCCACAGCCGTATGGCGCCGACCATCTTGGGGATCTGGGTGTTGGCGTGCAGCCCGGCCAGCTGGTCCTCATTGCGGGCCAGCGGGTCGAAGACGCGGGCGTGGGTGAAGCGCTCGGCCACCTTCAGCCAGCGGCTGTCGCCGGTGATGGCGTGCAGATCGGCGAGGACGTCGTTCATGCCGCCGAACTCGGTCTGCAGCACCCGCTGCATCTGGTCGTAGCCGAGCTTGCCGGTGCGGGTGTCGACCCAGGCGGCCTGGCGCAGCACGGTCTCCAGGGCCTCGGCGTTGCCCGCGAGCCGGTACTGGTCGACGAGCCCGGCCATGATCTTGTGGATGGTGTAGTACGGCGCCCACACCCCGGTGCCGGCCTCCAGCCGGTCGAAGAAGCTCTCGGGGAACGCCGAGAGATAGCCCTGGCCGTAGCCCGCGGCCGGGGACTTGGCCTGGCAGGCGGCGAGCGCCGAGACCAGCTTGCGGCCCTTGTCGAGCAGGGCGGTGTCGCCGGTGTTCGCGTAGCTGAGGGCCAGCCCGGACAGCAGGTGGCCGGTGCTGTGGCCGCGCAGTTCCGTACTGGGGCTCTCCCAGCCGCCGCAGGGCTGGGCGCTGCTGGGGAGGCCCACGTTGAGGCGGAAGGTGTGCAGCAGCCGGTCGATGTCGACGAAGCGCAGATAGGCGCTGTTGCGGGACTGGTTGTCCTTGAAGGCGCCGGGGAGCAGGGTCACGGCGGAGAGCGGAAAGGGCTGAGTGCTGGTCAGCGCCTTGGGGGTGCGGTGGGTCGCGGCCGGGGTGGCGCCCGGGGCCGCCGCCGCGGCGGTGCCTCCGGCGGCGACGGTGAGCGCCACGGCCGCGGCCCCGGAGGCCGTGGTGGCGATGAAGTGCCGTCTGTCGACTGGTTCGCTCATGACTTCCCTCACTGAGGTTCGAAATTACGAACAATGTCCGACATCGTGTGCACCGCGAAGGTACCGGCCCTCCCGGGGGCGTCAGCAGCCCCCGGGCACCGGAGCAGGCACCGGCGGTGCGGGGTCGGTCAGCCGCGCCGCCACTGCTGGTTGGCGCCGCCGGTGCAGCTCCACTGGAGGAGCGCGGCCTTGTCCGCCGTGGACTCGTCCGCCACGTCCAGGCACTTGCCGCTGGAGCGGGCGGTGAACCGGACGTAGCCGTCACCGGTGTCGGTGGCCCGCCACTGCTGGTTCGTCCCCGTGCCACAGGCCGATTGGACCACGGCGGCGCCGTCGGCGGTGGAGCCGCCGGCCACCGTCAGGCACTGGGAGCTGTGCCGGGCGACCAGCTGGACCTGGCCACCGCCCACGTCCTTGGACCAGAACAGCTGATTGCCACCGCCGTTGCAGGTGTACTGCACGGCCGCGGTGCCATCGGTCTGCGAGCCGGAGACGATGTCGGCGCACTTGCCGCTGTGCCGGGCCCTGAGCATGGTGTACGGACCGCCGGAGCCGGTCACCGTGCCCGCCGCCGTGTCGATGGTGAGCTGCGGATACCAGTCCATGGTGAGGGTGGTGGCGGTGGGGAAGGCCAGCGGCAGCCAGACGTAGCGGGAGTCGTTGACGGTGCCGCCGAAGGAGTTCCCCCAGCGGTCGCCCAGATAGAGGTACGAGGTGGTGCCGCTGCCCTGCACGGGCAGGACGTACGCGGTCTGCGAGCCGTAGGCGGTGGCGTCGCCGACATCGCGCATCGCGCTCCAGGGGCCCGCCAGGCTGGTGGCGGTGGCGTACTGCTGCTGGTTGGGGTTCCAGCCGGTGGCGCCGGAGGTCAGCATGAAGTACACGTTCCCGCGCTTGAACAGCGCCGGTGCCTCGCGGTGGCCGCCGGGCCAGGGGTTGGCCACCAGGCTCGCCACCCCGGTGTAGTCGTCGGTCAGCCGGTAGATGTGCAGGTCGTAGTTGTCCCGGGCGGCCGAGACCAGGTATCCGGCGCCGTCGCCGTCCTGGAAGAGGGTGAGGTCCCGGGACATGTGCTGGCCCAGCGGGCGGAAGCTGCCCCGCCAGGTGTAGTCGCCGTCGATGGTGGCGGAGGTGGCGACGGCCGCGCGCGCCTCGCTGTAGTCGCTGCCGTTCTCCTTGTGCATCCACATCACGTACTGCCCGGTCCGCTCGTTGTAGAGCACCTTGGGCCGCTCGATGTTGGCGGAGGCCAGCTCGGGGTCGGTGGCCTGGGTGAGGACGTGGCGGCGGAACTCCCAGGTCTTGAGGTCCGTGGAGCGGTAGGCGGAGACATAGCGGAAGGTGTTGTCGGCGTTGCGGTTCTCGCCGAACCAGTAGTAGTAGCCGCCGGACTTGATGACTCCCCCGCCGTGGGCGTGCACCACCTCGCCCGATGTGGTGGTGAACTGGGTGCCGTTGGCGACGGTGACGGGGGCGGCCTGTGCCGATCCCGCCAACGGGGCGAGCAGCCCGAGGACGGCGGCCACGACGAGGGTCCACAGACGGGCCCTGGGACGACCGCGCATCACACGGTCTCCTTCCACACGGTGAAGTGGCGGGCGAATCCGGTGAGCCCGGGCAGTTCCCGGATCGGGGTCCAGGTCCGGAAGCCGTCGAGGCTGTCGCTGTAGTAGTACTTCTGCTCGGTGTAGCCGTCGAAGTAGATCCGCCAGCCGCCGTTGTCCAGGCGCACCAGCGCCGGTCCCTCGCGCCAACTGCCCCAGCCCGCCCAGTCGCCGGTGCCGCGGAAGGTGTACGGCCCGCCGAGGCTGGTGGCCGTGGCGTGTTCGATGTACTTGGTCGTCTCCTGCTTGGTGAAGGCGTGGTACTGCCCGGCGTGGCGGACCACGAAGGTGTCGATGTAGTTGGCGGTGTCCAGGCCCTTCAGCGGTGTGGGCGTGGTCCACGACGACAGCGCGGCGTTGGTGGCGGTGAGCAGGTGCGGCCGGAAGATGTACTCGGGTGTGGAGGTGGTGTCCAGCGAGACGATGATGTGGACGCCGCCGTCGTCCACGAAGAACTCGGGCGCCCAGGTGCGCTCGAGACCGGTCACCGGGAGGGTGTGGTTGCGGACGAAGGTCCAGTTGACGCGGTCGCGGCTGCGCGCGAAGCCGATGGTGTTCCCGGTCCAGTCGGTCGTGTAGACGATGTAGTAGTAGCCGTCGGTGTGCTTGATGACGCTGGGGTCGCGGATCAGCCCGGACGGCGGGGTGTAGGCGGGTCCCTTGAGCAGGGTGTACGTGGTCGCGTCGGACGACTGGTAGACGTACATGTTCGACTCGCTGCTGTTGGTGAACGCCGTCATGGTGAAGCGGGTGGCGGCCGTGGTGTCCCGCGCGGGCGCGTCGGCCACGGGCACACCGAAGTCCGGGGTGCCGTCGGCCTTCCAGCCGAGCGCCTGGACGCGGGTGTGCCGGTTGGGGTCGTTCAGCGGGTCGCCGGTGATGTCCTTGTACTGACGGGCGTGGTAGACGAGGAGATCGGTGCGGCCGTCCTCGGCGACGGTGAAGGAGTTGTGGCCCGGCCCGTACTGCTTGGTGGTGTCATCGCTGGTGAAGACCGGCCGCGGGCTCTTCTTCCAGGACGACGCGGCGAGCAGGTCGCTGCCGGCGGAGGCGGTCAGCAGCCCCATGCAGTAGTTGGCGTCGGTGGCGCTCGCGGAGTAGGTGAGGAAGACCCGGCCGTTCCGCTGGAGGACCGAGGGGCCCTCGTTGACCTTGAAGCCACGGGTCTCCCAGTCGTACGTCGGCCGGGAGATCTCCACCTGGGGCCCGGTGATGGTCCATGGATTGGCCATCCGGGCGAGGTAGATGCTCGAGTTGTTGCCGACGTCCGGGTTGCTCTGGGCCCAGACGAGATAGCGGGTGTCCTGGTGGGTGAAGGTGGAGGCGTCGAGGGAGAAGGAGTCGATGGGGGTGACGATGCGGCCCTTCTCGGTCCAGGTCCCGGCGAAGGGGTTGGCGCTCGCGTTCTCCAGCACCCACATCCGGATCTTCCAGACGTCGTTGGCGGGCGCGGAGGCGAAGTAGATGTACCACTTGCCGTCGATGAAGTGGATTTCCGGGGCCCATATGTGGGCGCCCATGTCGCCGCTGGTGTGCTTCTTCCAGATCACCGACTCGGCGGCGGTGGCCAGGCCGCCGATGGTCCTCGAGCGCCGCAGGACGATGCGGTCGTACTCGGGGACGGTGGCCGTGAAGTAGTAGTAGCCGTCCGTGTGCCTGAGGATGTGCGGATCGGCGCGCCGGCGCACCAGCGGATTGGCGTACGCGGGGGCCTTGGCCGCCGCTTGCGGCGCCGCGGGGGTGGCGGCCCGCGCGATGCCGGGTGTTCCGGCGGCCGCCCCCAGGACGAGGGCGCCCATCACCACGCGTCTGCGGCTGGGCTGGTGCTCTTCGCTGCGGCTCATACGGTTCTCTCCTGCTCTGGCGGGTGATGCGCCGGGCATCGGACGGGTGTGAGGCCGACCTATCGGACGGGTGTGACGCCGGCCTGGGTCGGGCGGATCTTCTGGATGGTGCCGTCGGGGCCGAACCGCATCCGGTCGATGGCGACTTCGCGATGGGTGCCGTCGCCGCCGGGGCGGGCGAAGCGGTGGTAGACGATGTACCACTCGTCGCGGCCCGGGACCTGGATGACGGAGTTGTGGCCGGTGCCGAGGATCTGATCGCCGGGGTCCTTGGCCAGGACCGGGTTGCCCGCCGCCTTGGTGAAGGGTCCGAGCGGCGAGTCGGAGACCCCGTAGGCCACGCGGTAGTCCGGGCTGCGGGTGTCGTCCTCCGACCACATCGCGTAGTAGCGGCCCGCGCGCTTGAAGACGGTCGGGGCCTCGTTGTAGCCGGGCGGGGTGATCTTCACCGGCTGGGTGGCGAAGGAGACCATGTCGTCGTTCAGCCGCGCGACCTCGAGGGCGCCCTGCCCGAAGTAGAGGTAGGGGGTGCCGTCGTCGTCGATGAAGGCGTCCGGGTCGATCGACTGATGGCCGAACTGCCCCTTGGCGACCAGCGGTTTGCCGAGGGCGTCGGTGAACGGCCCCTGTGGTCGTGAGGACTTGGCGACGCCGATGGACTGGCAGGCGCTGAAGTACATCCAGTAGGTGTCGCCCTTCTTCACCACCGAGGGGGCCCAGGCGTGTTCGTGGCACCAGGAGACATCGGCGAGGTCGAGGGCGGGACCGTGGTCGGTCCAGTGGACGAGGTCGGGCGAGGAGAAGCCGTTGAAGCGGGTGCCGCTCCAGCCGGGGTGACCGTCCTCGGTCGGGTAGATCCAGTACCGCCCCTCGGCGTACATCACATCGGGGTCGGCGTGGTAGCCGGGCAGCGCGGGGTTGGCATCGCCGGGCCGTACGGTGGCGGTCTCCCGGATCACGGTGCCGTGGCGTACGACCCCCGACAGGCCGGGCAGCTCCCGTTTGGCCGTCCAGTGCTCCAGGTCGGGGCTGTCGCTGTAGTAGTACTTCTTGACGGTGTAGCCGTCCATGAACATGCGATAGCCGCCGCCGGGCAGGGCGACGACGGTCTGGCCCTCCAGCAGGCTGCCCCACCCCGCCCAGTCGCCCTTGCCGGTGAAGCGGTACGGACCGGTGACGCGGTCGGCGACGGCGTGCTCGATGAGCTCGCCCGTGGCGTTCTTGGTGAACGCGTGGTACGTGGCGCCCTTGCGGACCACGAAGGTGTCGATGTAGCCGTTGTAGTCGCTCTCGCTCGGCGCGATGCCCTCGAGCGGCTGGGGCTCGCTCCACTTGGTGAGGGTCTCGTCGAGGGCGGTGAGGACGTAGGGCTGGAAGTGCCGGTAGGCGGTGGGGCCGGTGGACAGCGAGACGACGATGCGGACCTTGCCGTCGGGCGCGTCGGTGAAGAACTCCGGTGCCCAGGTGTTGTTGGCGGCCACGCCGTGGTCGATGTCGGCGAGATGGGTCCAGGTGCGGCGGTCGTCGCTCACGGCGAGGCCGAAGGTGGTGCCGGTCCATCCGGTGGTGTACGCCACGTAGTAGCGGCCGCCGCGGTGGATGACGCTGGGGTCGCGGACGAGACCGGAGGGCGGGGTATACGCCTTGTCCTGGATCGACCAGAAGTTCTGGGCGTCGTCGGACCCGTAGACGTACATATTGCTCTCGCTGCTGTTCGTGAAGGCGGTGAACAGATAGCGGGAGACCGTGGAGGGCTGCTGCACGGCGCGTCCGCTCCCGTCGCTCAGGTGGGGCTCCGCGGCGTGCACGCGGCTCGCGGTGAGGGGGACCACGAGAGCGAGGGCGGCCAGCAGCGCGAGCAGCACTGCCGGCGTTCTCCAGGGTCGGGTGGCATGCGGGGGCATCAGAGGGCTCCTGCGATCCGAAGTGATCGAATTTGTTCGGAGATTAAGGGTTCTGATGACTTCCGACAGCCCCTGGAGAGGGTGCGAAAGTTTCGAAAACCGTGGAGCCCTGGAGAACGCGCGATGCGGTGGTGGGGTGGATCAGACGAAGGTCTGGCGCTGCAGCCAGAGGTCCCTGGCGGTTCCGCTGCCCTGGATGAAGACGTAGAGCAGGTTCTCCTCGTTGAGGACGGGGACGCCGACGCCCGCGGAGCCGACGACCCCACCCAGGGACTGGAAGCCGCTGTAGGCCGTGCCGTTCTCCGTGTTCTGCACGGCGGCCCACAGGGCGTTGTCGGTGGCCTTGATGAACACGTTGATCCGGCCGTCCTGGGCCAGGGCGCAGACGGGCCGCCAGACGATCTGGGCGCCGAGGCTCACGGGGGCGCCGAACGTGTCGTAGTCGTCGCTCTGTCCGACCCGCCGGACGGACCCGTCGGAGCCGCGATAGAAGATCTGCACCCGGCCGGCCGCGTCCAGGCACACCGACGGGCGGCTGGTCACGTTGGTGGCGTTGAGGGAGAACGCCTCCCAGAGGGCGGAGTTCTCGGTCTGCTGCTGGATGGTGTACAGGGTCTCGCCGGAGCCCTTGACCGCCACCACGAGCCGCCCTCCCCCGTCGAGGATGGGCGAGGGCGTGGCGAAGATGGCACCGCCCAGCGATGTCGCGGAGGTGTAGGTCTCGTACTGCAGATCCTGGTTGCGGATGTACCACAGGGCGTTGTCGGTGCCGGGGAAGAACACATAGATGCGGCCGTCGGCGCCGAGCGCCGCGGCCGGGTCGTCCCCGATGCCGGTGACCAGGGTCTGGGGCGGTCCGTAACCGGAGTTGATGGAGGTCTGGGTGATGACCTCCAGATTGTTGCTCGGGGTGCGGTAGAAGACCCGGACCTTTCCGTCCCTGCCCCGGATCGGCGCCGGGATGCCGTCGACGGACAGGCCCGGATACTGCTGCCACGGGCCCCAAGTGCCGTCGCGAGCCTCCACCCTGCTCCACAGGACGTTCGACCCGCCCCGGATGAAGACCTGCACCCGGTCGTCGGCGAACGTGACCGGGGCGGGCTCGGAGTGGATGCCGCCCTGAAGATTGATCCAGGTGCCCCAGACGGTGCCGGGAGTGGTGGAAACGACCATGAGAGGACCTCCCTCTTCTCGTGAGGCCTCGTGAGGCCACGAGAGTGCGCGGATACACCGTCAATTCCCGGGGCAAGCATGGCGGATACCCGAAGAAAGCAAGATGTACGGATATGACCGACTCATTGCCATGAGAGGTTGATATCGGATTGCACGCGCTCGCTTGCCTCGGGAATTCGTTCGCATAAGAGGCGAGATACTGATCGCGGGCCTGCCTTGACCTTCCCCAAGGGGAAGCCGGAGCATCGTGGTCGCCGGGCGAGGTGCCCGGCGACGAGGAGGGCGAACATGGGGCTGCTGACCATCGGTGCGTTCGCGAGGGCGTCGCGGCTGTCCCCCAAGGCGCTCCGCCTGTACGACGAGCTCGGGCTGCTGCCGCCCGCCCGCGTCGATCCGTACTCCGGCTACCGCCTCTACGATCCGGCCCAGCTGGAGCGGGCCCGTCTGGTGGCGTGGCTGAGGCGGCTCGGCATGCCGCTGGCCGACATACGGGCGGTGTGCGAGCTGGAGCCGGAGGCCGCGGCGCGGGAGGTGCGCGCGTACTGGGCGCGGGTCGAGGCCGACACCGCCGCCCGGCGGGACCTGGCCGCCTTTCTCGTCGACCATCTGTCCGGGAAGGACGCCACGATGTCTTCCGACCACACCACCCTGGGGATCCGCTACGCCGTGCTCTCCGACACCGGCTCGGTCCGGGAGAGCAATGACGACGCCGGTTACGCCGGTCCGCGCCTGCTCGCCGTGGCCGACGGCTTCGGGGGCGGACGGCACGCCGGCGAGGCGGCGATCGAGGCGCTCAAGCCGCTGGACGCGGGCGTCCCGGGCGGAGAGCTGCTCAGCGCCCTGGAGGAGGCGGCGCACCGAGCCCATGAGTCGGTCTCCGCGCTGGCCGCCTCCGACCCCGCGCTGCGGGACGTCGGCACGACGCTCACCGCGATGGTGTGGTCGGGCTCCCGTCTCGGGCTGGTCCACATCGGCGACTCGCGCGCCTATCTGCTGCGCGACGGTGAGCTCTTCCAGATCACCCATGACCACACGGTGGTCCAGTCGCTGATCGACGAGGGGCGGATCACCCTCGAGGAGGCCGCCTCGCACCCCCAGCGGGCGCTGCTGCTGCGCGCCGTGGGAGCCGGTTCGGCGTTCGAGCCGGACTTCGCCCTGCGGGACGCCCGCGCCGAGGACCGCTATCTGCTGTGCTCGGACGGGCTGACGGGGGTCGTGCCCACCGAGGAGATCCAGCGCGTGCTCGCCTCGGAGGACGACCCGGGCCGGGCCGTACGGGAGCTGGTCGCCCTCGCCAACCGGGCGGGCGGGCCCGACAACGTCACCTGTGTGGTGGCCCATGTGGCCGAGCAGGCGGTGCTGGCCTCGGCGTGAGCCGCCGCTCCGGCCGTCTCGCCCGCCCGCCGACTCCGGTTGTTGAACGCTGATGAATGGTGTGTGCAAGGTCTTGTCGGCCGGAAGAACACGTCCATATGCTCACGGCGGAAACCGGTTTCCACTCCTGCGTGACCGGGAGACGGGCATGGCCGGCGGCGCGGCATAAGGGGTGGGCGGATGTCCGCAGGTCCGATCCGGCTCTCCCGGGAAGCGCGCACCGCGCTCCGCCCGGCCACCACGGCGCGGATCACCGGGGGGTTCTGGGCCGCCAGACGCCGCGTCAACGCCGAGGTGAGCGTTCCCCAGGGGCCGGACCGGCTGGAGCGGGCGGGCAATCTCGCCAACCTCCGGGCCGCCGCGGGAGCGGCGCCGGAGGAGTCCGGCTTCCGGGGCGACTTCCCGTTCCAGGACTCCGATGTGCACAAGTGGCTGGAGGCGGCGTCCTGGCAGCTGGCCGACGGCGGCGAGGGACCGGCCGAGGAGGAGCTGTCCCGGCAGGTGGAGCGGCTGGCCGGGCTGGTCGCGGCCGCCCAGGCCGAGGACGGCTATCTCCAGACGTACTACCAGCTCGGCCCGGACGCCCGGCGGTGGGCGGATCCGCACTGGGGGCACGAGCTGTACTGCGCGGGCCATCTCCTCCAGGCCGCGGTCGCCCACCACCGGGCCACCGGCCGCGACGGGCTGCTCGATGTGGCGGTGCGGTACGCCGACCTCATCGACGCCACCTTCGGGCCCGGCAAGGACGAGACGGTGTGCGGCCATCCGGAGATCGAGACCGCGCTGGTCGAGCTGTACCGGGAGACCGGTGAGCGGCGCTATCTCGATCTGGCCGGGTACTTCGTGGACCGGCGCGGGCGGGGCAGCCTCGGCGACGGCCCGCCGGAGGGCTCGCCCGGCCCCCGCCCCGGGGCGCCCTACTGGCAGGACCACGTCCCGGTGCGGGAGGCGACGGCGGTCGCCGGTCACGCGGTGCGCCAGCTGTACCTCCTGGCCGGGGCCGCCGACGTGGCGGCGGAGACCGGCGATACGGGGCTGCGGGACGCCCTGGTGCGGCTGTGGGAGGACATGGCCGCGACAAAGACCTATCTGACCGGCGGAGTGGGCTCCCGGCACGAGCTGGAGTCCTTCGGGGACGCGTACGAGCTGCCGCCGGACCGGGCGTACGCCGAGACCTGCGCGGCCATCGCCGCCATCCACTTCGGCTGGCGGATGGCGCTGCTGACCGGGGAGGCCCGCTACAGCGATCTGGTGGAGCGGACCCTGTTCAACGGCTTCGCGTCGGGGGTGTCGATCGACGGTGAGCGCTGGCTCTATGTGAATCCGCTGCACGTCCGCCAGGACGATGAGCACCGTAAGGCGGCCACCGGCGACCAGAACGCCCACCGGACGCCGTGGTTCCGGTGCGCCTGCTGCCCGCCCAACGTGATGCGTCTGCTGGCCTCGCTGCCGCACTACATGGCGAGCGGCGACGCCGAGGGGCTCCAGCTGCACCAGTACGCGTCCGGCTCGTACGAGGCGGGCGGCGGCGCGGTGCGGGTGGGGACCGGCTACCCCTGGGAGGGACGGATCGCGGTGGTCGTGGACGCGGCCCCGCCCGAGGAGGACTGGACGCTGTCGCTGCGCATCCCGCACTGGGCGCGGACGTACGAGGCGACGGTCGGCGGGGAGCCGGTGGCCGAGCGGGCCGAGAACGGCTGGCTGCGGCTGCGGCGGCGCTGGCGGCCCGGTGAGACGGTGGTGCTGAGCCTGCCCCTGGACCCCCGGCTCACCCGGCCCGATCCGCGGATCGACGGGGTGCGCGGCTGTGCCGCGATCGAGCGCGGCCCGCTGGTGTACTGCCTGGAGCAGCCCGACCAGCCCGCCGGGCTGCGGCTGGACGACATCGACCTCGACCCGGATGCCGCGCCGAGCCCGGAGCACCGGCCGGAGCTGCTGGGCGGGGTGACCGTGATCACCGCGCTGGCCCTGCCCCACGCCGTCGCGCGCGAGGGCTGGTGGCCGTACCGGAGCGGCGGTACGGGCTCCGCGTGGGCCTCGGGTGGCCCGAAGGCCCCCGAGCCGGTCCCGGTGACCGCGATCCCGTACTACGCGTGGGCGAACCGCGAGCCCGGCGCGATGCGGGTGTGGATCCCGGTCCGGACCCCGCCCGGCTGACCTTCACGGGACCGGGGATGGGCGGGCACGGGCCGACGACGGGCGGGCACGGACCGAGGACGGACCGGGGACGGGCGGGGCGCGGACCGAGGACGGACCGGGTACGGAGGGGGCACGGACAGGGCGCTGGCCGCGCGGGGCCCGCCGGAACTCGGCGGACACCCCACGCGTTCATCGCTCGAGGAACACGCTCCTGTGCCCGAGCGGCACCGGCCGACGGGAGGTGCCCCGTGAGCACCGGATCCACACCTTCAGGGGACGACGCCGACGAGTGGGACGACGTCGTGCTCGACGCGGACTTCATACGGGACGCCGAGGTCACCGAGCCCGCCGCGCGCACCCGGATGCTGACCGCGCGCTGGCGGCGCGGCGCGCCCGAGCCCCAGCCCTGGCGGGCGGACGAGCCGCCGGCCGGCTGGTTCTGGAGCAAGCGCCGCAGGCGGCGCCGGCGGCGCTGACCTCGCCTCTCCGTTACCCGGTCGCAATTGCACGCGTAAAGACACCGCGCCACTTCCGGTGGGAGGATGCGGCCCGACTCACTGATCATGAGATCCGTGGTCGTTCGCCGACCCTGCCCCGGAGGTGCCGTGTTCGCTCGCTCCGCCCTGCCGCCCGTCATAGCCGTCGCCGCCGTATCCGCCCTGCTGGCCGGGTGCACCAGCACCAAGTCGTCGGGGTCCGGCGGCAAGGACATCAGCCTGGTGAACTCCGGGAAGCTCACGACCTGCACCCATCTGCCCTATCCGCCCTTCCAGTCCAAGCAGGGCAAGAAGATCGTCGGCTTCGATGTGGACATCGTCGATCTCGTGGCCTCGGCGCTCCATGTGAAGCAGGAGATCGTGGACACGCCCTTCGAGGGCATCCAGTCCGGGGAGGACCTCAACACCAACCAGTGCGACGTGGCCGCCGCCGGGATGACCATCACCGAGGTGCGCGAGAAGAACCTGGACTTCTCCGCCCCCTATTTCGAGGCCACGCAGGCGCTGCTCACGGCCAAGGGCAAGCGGTTCACATCCCTCGCCGACCTCAAGGGCAAGAAGCTCGCGGTCCAGCAGGGGACCACCGGCGAGGCTTACGCCCAGAAGCACGCCAAGGGCGCGAAGCTGGTCCAGTTCGAGGACCTGGCGCTGCTGCTGACCGCCGTCAAGACCGGGCAGACCGACGCGGGCATCAACGACAACGGCGTGCTCTACGACTACGTCAAGGACAACCCCGACACCGCGGTGACGGCCGAGTTCGACACCGGGGAGAGTTACGGCATCGCCGTGCGGACCGGCAATGACGCACTGCGCAAGAAGATCAACGCGGTGCTGAAGGACGCCCGGGCGGACGGCTCCTACGACCGTATCCACAAGAAGTGGTTCGGCACCGCACCCAAGAAGTGACACCCGCCGACAGCCATCGGAGCTGAGGAGTCCGCACACTTATGGCAATGCCCCGCCGACAGCGGGCGCGGGCGATACGGGCGGTGCAGTACGCCGTGCTGATCGCCCTGCTGCTCGCCATCGTCCTGGCCGCCGACTGGGGTGAACTGCGGCGCGCGTTCTTCGACGCCGAGGTCGCCCGGTCCCTGTTTCCCGACATCATCACCACCGCCCTGGTCAACACCGTCGTCTACACCCTGCTCGGCTTCGGCTTCGGGCTGGTCCTCGGGGTGGTGCTGGCGCTGATGCGGCTCTCGCAGGTGCCGCCGTACCGCTGGCTGGCGGTGGCCTACATCGAGTTCTTCCGCGGGGTGCCCGCGCTGCTGGTGTTCATCGCGCTCGGCTTCGGGGTGCCGCTCGCCTTCCAGGTGGCGCTGGACCGGTATGTCACGGTCATGCTGGCGCTGGGGCTCGTCGGCGCCGCCTATATCGCGGAGACCATGCGGGCGGGCATCCAGGCGGTGCCCAAGGGGCAGATGGAGGCGGCGCGTTCGCTGGGCATGTCCCACAGCCGGGCGATGGCCTCGATCATCATCCCGCAGGCGTTCCGGATCGTCCTGCCGCCGCTCACCAATGAACTGGTGCTGCTGACCAAGGACTCCTCCCTGGTCTATCTCCTGGGACTCTCCCTGGACCAGTACGAGCTGTCCAAGTTCGGCCGGGACGCGCTGAATCAGCACCGCAGCCTCACCCCGATCCTGGTCGCCGGGGTGTGCTACCTGATCATCACCGTTCCGCTCGGCCACCTGGTGCGCCGGCTCGAGGCCCGTGCGGCGAAGGCGAGGTGACCGGGGTGAAGGAGACGACGGAGGCGAAGGGGACCGGCGAGGCGGACGGCGTCGCCATCCGGGTGGCGGGTCTGCACAAGTCCTTCGGCGAGCTGGAGGTGCTCAAGGGCATCGATCTCACCGTCCGGCGGGGCGAGGTGGTCTGTGTCATCGGCCCGTCGGGATCCGGCAAGTCGACGCTGCTGCGCTGTGTGAACCTCCTGGAGGAGCCGACCTCGGGCTCGGTCACCGTAGCGGGCACCGAGGTCACCGACCCGGATGTGGACATCGACCGGGTGCGGCGGCGGATCGGCATGGTGTTCCAGGCGTTCAACCTCTTTCCGCATCTGACCGCCCTGGAGAACCTGACCATCGCCCAGCGGCGGGTGCTGCGCCGCGACAAGGCGGAGGCGGCGCGCATCGCGCGGGAGACTCTGCGGCGGGTCGGCCTGGGCGACAAGGAGTCGGCCTATCCGGCGCAGCTGTCGGGCGGCCAGCAGCAGCGGGTGGCCATCGCGCGGGCGCTGTCGATGGACCCGGAGCTGATGCTCTTCGACGAGCCGACCTCGGCGCTCGATCCGGAGCTGGTCGGCGATGTGCTGGCGGTGATGCGCGCCCTGGCCGACGAGGGGATGACGATGCTGGTCGTCACCCATGAGATGAGCTTCGCGCGGGAGGTCGCCGACCGGGTCGTGTTCATGGACGACGGGGTGATCGTGGAGGAGGGCGGGCCGGAGCAGGTCGTGTCCGATCCGGTCCACCCCCGCACCCGGGCCTTTCTCACCCGGGTGCTGAACCCGGCCGCGGCGCGGGTCGGGGAGGTGCCGGACACGGGCCCGCACGGAGCGCGGATCGACCGCTGAGTCCCGTGCGGGCGCGGGTCCGTGTGCTGGTCAGCGGGCGGGACGCGGGGTGGTCGCCGTCCGGTGCCAGGAACGAGGTCCGCGGGGCCCGGACCGGGCAACCTTGTCGCGGGCGGCGGCGACAAGGAGTCGCGGGCCTCCCGCCTCGACGACCGGGGTCTTCCCGGCGACTTGAGGCGGCCTTAGGGTTGGTAACCGATTACTGCCCGGTCAGGGGTTCCACGTGGGCGGTTAGGGAAGGGAGTCTCAATGGCTCGTTCCTCGGGATCGACGGGGCCCACGCTGGCGGTCGTCGCCCGCGAGGCGGGTGTGTCGGTGCCGACCGCGTCGAAGGTGGTCAACGGCCGGGAGGACGTGGCCCCCGAGACCCGCCGCCGGGTCACCGAGGTCCTGGACCGCCTGGGGTACATCCGCAGGCCGCGCTGTGAGGCGCCCAAGCCGACCGCGATCGTCGACCTGGTGGTGCACTCACTCGACAGCACCTGGTCGGGGGCGGTACTGCACGGCGCGGCGGAGGCCGCGCACGAGGCGGGACTCGAGGTGGTGGTCTCGGCCGCGGCCACCCGAAGCCGGGGCGGCCGGCTCGAGTACGGCTGGCCGGAGAAGCTGTACGCCCGGGGCAGCTCGGGTGTGCTGTTCCATCTCATCGACCTCGCCCCGCCCAGCACTCCTGGCTCGATGAGCGGCGGATCCCGTTTGTGCTGATCGACCCCGCGAACGACCCGCCACCCGGGGTGCCGTCCGTGGCGGCCGCCAACTGGCAGGGCGGGATGGCCGCGACCGAGCACCTCGTCGGGCTGGGGCACCGCCGGATCGCGGTGATCGGCGGCCCGGGGCGGACGGCGCGCGACGGCGGCCGGGTCGCCGGGTACCGTTCGGCGATGGCGGCGGCCGGGTTGCCGGTGCCGTCCGCGTATGTCCGCTACGGCGAGATCAGCGAGGCCGGGGCGCGCCACCGGATGGGTGCGCTGCTGGATCTGCCCGAGCCGCCCACGGCCGTCTTCGTCTGCTCCGATCAGATGGTGCCGGGTGTGTACCGGGCGGTCAGGGGGCGGGGGTTGAGGGTGCCGCGAGACATCAGCGTCGTGGGCTTCGACGATCTGCCGCAGGCCCGCTGGATCACGCCCGCGCTGACGACGGTCCGCCAGCCGCTGTCGGAGATGGCGGGCGCGGCGCTGCGCACGCTGTTGCGGCTGATGACCGGCGAGGTGCCGGAGGCCATCCGGACCGAGCTGTCCACCCGGCTCATGGTCCGGTCCAGTACCGCTCCGCCGCACCACGCTCCCTTATGACCGAGGAGTCGAACACTGCACGGATGGCCGGACACCCCGCCCCCTCACTCGGCTCCTGAGCGCACACCCCTTCACCGCATCGATCGCTACGGAGGTACGCCCACCGTGTTCATCGATCTGCCCCTGGAGCAGCTGCGCACCTACCGGCCCCCGCTGCCCGAGCCGGACGGCTTCGACGCCTTCTGGAAGCGGACCCTCGCCGAGGCCCGCACCCGCGAGCTGAACGCGGTGTTCACCGAGGAGGACACCGGGCTGGCCCGTGTGCACACCTACGACGTGGAGTTCTCCGGCTTCGGCGGGCACCGGATACGCGGCTGGCTGCTGGCCCCGCGGGACGTGGCGGGCCCGCTGCCGTGCGTGGTGCAGTACCTCGGCTACAACGGCGGCCGGGGGCTGCCGCACAACTGGCTGCTGTGGCCGTCGGTGGGCTACGCGGTCTTCGTGATGGACAGCCGGGGCCAGGGGTGGGTCCAGCACTCCCCCGGCGTCACCCCCGATCCGGTCGGCGGCACCGGTCCCGAGACACCCGGCAAGATGACCCACGGCGTCCTCTCCCCGGACGACTACTACTACCGCCGGCTGTACACCGACGCGGTACGCGCGGTGGAGGCCGCCCGTGAGCATCCGCTGGTGGACCCCGCGCGGATCGTGGTCAGCGGGGGCAGCCAGGGCGGTGCGCTGGCCCTGGCGGCGGCCGGACTGGTGCCGGATCTGACGGCGGCGCTGGTGGATGTGCCGTTCATGACCCACATCCGGCGCGCGGTCGAGATCACGGATGCCGACCCCTATGGCGAACTGGCCCGGTTCTGCGCGGGACAGCGCGAGCTGGCGGAGCGGGTGTTCGCCACGCTCGACCACTTCGACGGGCTCAACTTCGCGGCCCGCGCCAACGCGCCGGCGCTGTTCTCGACCGCCCTGCGCGATGAGATCACCCCGACCTCCTGCGGCTTCGCCGCCTACCACCACTACGCCGGGAGGAAGGACCTCAAGGTGTGGTCCTTCAACGGCCACGAGGGCGGCGGCACCCATCAGCAGGCCGAGCAGATCGCCTATCTGCGGAGGCTGCTGGGCTGATCCGGACGTGCCGGGCGGCGGTTCGATCGCCGCCCGGCACGGGGTAGACAGAGGCTACCCGCACCGAAGGAGCCGCCCGTGCCCGCGCAACCGCTGGAAGGCATCACCGTCGTCGCCCTGGAGCAGGCCGTCGCCGCCCCGTTCGCCACCCGTCAGCTCGCCGATCTGGGCGCCAGGGTCATCAAGGTGGAGCGGCCGGGGCGCGGGGACTTCGCCCGCGAGTACGACCGCGAGGTCAAGGGCGCGTCGGCCTACTTCGTCTGGGTCAACCGCGGCAAGGAGAGCGTCGCCCTCGACGTCAAGGACGCCACCGACCGGGCGCTGCTCGGGGCAATGCTCGCCCGCGCCGATGTGTTCGTGCACAATCTGGCGCCCGGCGCCGTGGACCGGCTGGGCCTGGGGGCTAAGACGCTGCGGGCCGCCCACCCCCGCCTGATCACCTGCGCGATCTCCGGATACGGGGACAGCGGCCCGTACCGCGAGAAGAAGGCGTACGACCTGCTGATCCAGTGCGAGGCGGGGCTGCTGTCGATCACCGGCAGCCCGGAGGCGCCGGCCCGCCCCGGGATCTCGATCGCCGATATCGCGGGCGGGATGTACGCCTACACCGGCATCCTCACCGCACTGTACGAGCGGGAGCGCACCGGTGCCGGGACCGATCTGAGCGTGAGCCTGCTCGACGCGCTGGGCGAGTGGATGGGCCACCCCTATTTCGCCCAGGCGTACGGCGGTGCCGGAGTCGTCCGCAGCGGCGCCCGCCATCCGTCCATCTCGCCGTACGGCGCCTACCGCTGCGGGGACGGCGGTCAGGTGTTCCTGAGTGTGCAGAGCGACCGTGAATGGGTGGCCCTGTGCGAGCGGGTGCTCCGCCGCCCGGAGCTGATCCGCGATCCGCGCTTCGCGGACAACCCGCTGCGCCGCACCCATGACGAGGAGCTGACGGCCGAGCTGGAGGCGTGCTTCGCGGACCACACCGCCGAGGGCCTGATCGCGCTGCTGGACGGGGCCGGTATCGCCAACGCACGGCTGCGCGACCTCGCGGGGTTCTCCGCCCACCCCCAGTTCGACGCCCGCGACCGCTGGGGCGAGTTCGGTTCCCCGGTCGGGCCACTGCGCGGTCTGCTGCCACCGGTGGAGGTGGCGGGCCGCAGGGCGCCGATGCGGCCGGTGCCGGGGCTGGGCGAGCACACGGATGCGGTGCGCGCCGAGTTCTCCGGGCCGGTCCCCCGCCCGGGGAATCCGGGACCCGCCTGACAGGCGGCCCGGACTCCTGTGCTAAGACGCCGGTCATGGAGATCGAGCCGATCACCCTGTCCACGCCACGGCCCGTGCGACGGCCGACGCTGGTCCAGCGCTGGGATGAACTCACCTTCCTGCACTGGCCGGTGGAGCCGGACCGCGTGGCCCCGCTGCTGCCCGCCGGTACGCGCCCGGACACCCTCGACGGTGTCACCTATGTCGGGCTGGTCCCGTTCCTGATGCGCGGCGTGGGCTTCGGGCCGGGGCCCGGCCTGCCGTATCTGGGCACGTTCTGCGAGACGAACGTGCGGCTGTACTCGGTGGACGGGCAGGGCCGGCGCGGTGTGGTGTTCCGGTCCCTGGACGCGGCCCGGCTGCTCCCCGTGCTGGTGGGCCGGCTCACCGTCCGGCTGCCCTATCGGTGGTCCACGATGCGGCTGCGCCGCGAGCGTGATGTGATCACCTACAGCTGCGGGCCGCGACGGCGCCCGGCGGCCCGGGGTCGCACGAGCCGGGCCGTGGTGAGGATAGCCGGGGCCATCGCGGAGCCCACACGGCTGGAACGGTTCCTGACCGCCCGGTGGGGGCTGCACGTGTCGTGGCACGGCCGCACGGTGCACCTGCCGAACGACCACGCACCGTGGCCGCTGCACCGGGCCGAGCTGCTCGACCTCGACGACGGCCTGATCGCCACCGCGGGCCTGCCGCCCATGACGGGTCCGCCGGTGAGTGTGCTCTACTCCCCCGGGGTCGCCGTGCGCTTCGGGACCCCGCACCGCGCATGAGCCCGGGAGGTGGGATCGCGGTCGAAGGGTCATCGCATGGAGAAGAGGGCCCTCACAGGTGTTGACCTGTGAGGGCCCTCCGCATCGCCGGGACGGCAGGATGTGAACCCGCGCCCCAACCGCGGGCTTCCGCTACTTCGCGCAGAACTCCGCTTCGAATACGTCCTGGTAGAGCTGGCCGTCCTCCAGCCAGTCCCCGTTGATCTGGAAGGTGAGGCTGTGCCTTCCGTCGGCCGTCGTCGCCGCGCTGGTCAGGGACCCCCAGACGATGCCGTCATGGCCGTACACCTTTACCCCACAGGTGAGGGTGCGAACGATCACTCCCAGCCCGTAGCGGTAGAAGGTGCCTGTCTCGACGGTCGTGAGCAGTTCCTTCTGCTGGGCGGGCGGCAGCAGCGAGCCCTTCACCAGGGCGCTGTAGAACCGGTTGAGGTCTCCTTCGGCGCTGATGACCTCGCCCGTGGCACCCGACCAGGCGGGGTTGTACTCGGTGGCGTCGTAGATCTCGGGGCCGGGGTTGGCCGCGTACAGCTCGGAGTAGCCGATCGGGTGCGGGGTGGTGTTCCGCTGGTACCTCGGTATGTCAGTGCGATGGGCCATCCGCGGTGATGCCGAGCGGGTCCGGGACTACCAGGTGTGGTGCGGCCCCGCCATGGGCGCGTTCAACCGCTGGGCGGAGAACAGCCATCTCTTCCCGGCGGCGAACCGAACCGTGGTCGAGGTAGCCGAGCAGCTCATGCACGGCGCCGCGTATCTGTTTCGGCTGCGCCAACTCCACGCCGGTGGCGCCGTGCTGCCGGCCTCGCTGAACGACTACCGGCCGGCTCCCCTGCCGAACTGACCCGAAGTCCGTCGCCGCAGGTGACGGAGGCGGCGGGGCGTCTCGGCTGGGTGCGGCGCCCGTACCCGCTCGCCGCCGAGACCACGACGATGCGTGCCATCGCGGCCACGACCGTCGCGGGCCGGGGACACGCTTTCTGCCGAGCGGGGTCACCCCGTCCGCGGACGGGAGAGCCCGCGCCGCGTCCCCGCCGGTTCGGGCCGCCTCGGGATCCCACGACGCGCATGAGCCCGGGAAGTGGGCTTACCGTGGAAGGGTCGTCGTGCGGATGTCCGTCATGGGCCGATGAGCGGATTGGACGGATCGAAGCAATGGCCGAAGCGACCAAGACAGCCCCTCGTACCAGCGCACAGTCCCGGGCCCGGGCCTCGGCTCCGGCCGCGAGGAGACGATCCCGTGGTCCCCGCGCCGCGGCCGAGGACGTGTCCGCGCGCCATTCGGTGACCGTCCAGTTCGATGGACGGCGGGTGGAGCTGCCGTCGCAGGAGCAGCTCTGCTTCCTCGCCGGGCTCGGCGTCATCGCCGCCGTCGGGATCATCGATTGGCCGGTGGCGGCGGCCATAGCGGTCGGGCACGGGCTGGCCCACAGCCAGCACGGCAAGGCACTGCGCGAGTTCGGAGAGGCCCTGGAAGAGGCATGACACAGCAGACACCGGACACGCCACAGACACCGGACTACCCCGCGATGATCGTTCCGGTCGGGCATGTGGAGCCCGTGCCGCGCCGCATCCGTGGCTTCGTGGCCGGGCGTCCCGTCTTCGACACCGTGCGGGCACGCTATGTGTGGCTCTGGCCGGGCTATCCGCAGTACTGCGTGCCCCGCGACGACATCGTCGAGGGGGCGCTCGTCGACGAGGGCCGGAGCATGGCGCTGAAGGTCGGCGGAGCGCGCCGCCAGACCCTCCAGGTGGGCTCGCTCACCCGCCCGGGCGCGGCCTGGGAGTGGGGCGAGGACGCGCCCTCCGGCATCGTGGGGCATGTCAGCTTCCGGTGGGAGGCCATCGACGCCTGGTTCGAGGAGGACGAGCAGGTGTTCGTCCACCCCAGGAGCCCGTACACCCGCGTCGACGCGCTCCGGTCGGGCCGTGCCGTGCGCGTCGAGCTGGACGGCGCCGTGCTCGCCGACGCCCCGAGCTCGGTGATGGTGCTGGAGACGGGGCTCCCGACGCGCTACTACCTGGACCGGGTGTATCTGGACTGGACGCGCATGGAGCCCACCGAGACCGTCACCAGCTGTCCGTACAAGGGCATGACGAGCGGCTACTGGTCCGTACGGACCGACACCGCCACCCACCCGGACCTCGCCTGGACCTATGACTTCCCGACCCGTCAGGTGTCCCCCATCGCGGGGCTGGTCGCCTTCTACAACGAGAAGGTCGACCTCTACCTGGACGGAAAGCCGCTTCCCCGGCCGGTCCCGGTCTCCAGGGCGAACTGGGAGAAGGAACACCGGTAGGCGTAAAACACCTCCTCGCCCGGAAGGGCCCTGGGCTTCTGTCCAGGGCCTACGCGCGTGTCCCGCCAGCTAGACTTGACGCTCCGTCAGTTCCGCTCACGGGACGCGCACACCCCAGGCCCACGAGAGGAGAACCGCCATGAAAGCGCACCGCGGCACCAGATGGCTCCCGCTGCCCACCGCACTCCTGCTCGCCCTGCTCCCCACCAGCGCCTCCGCGTACCCCAACCCCGGCCGGGTGACGGGCGACACCGTCGTCCACGACCCGTCGATGGTCCGCGCCGCCGACGGCACCTATCTGCTCTACTCCACCCACGGCGGTCTGGAGGCCCGCACCTCCACCGACCGGATCGCCTTCAGCCGCTCGGGCAGCGCCTTCACCACCCCGCCCGCCTGGTGGCGGACGTACTCCGCCGGCAACGACCCCTGGGCGCCGGACATCTCGTACCAGGGCGGCGGCTATCTGATGTACTACGCCGTCTCGTCCTTCGGCTCCAGCAACTCCGCCATCGGCCTCGCCACCTCCCCCAGCGGCAGGGCCGGGACCTGGACCGACCGCGGCATCGTGCACGCCACCACCGGCTCCAGCGACTACAACGCCATCGACCCCAACCTCTTCGTCGACGGTGACGGAAAGTGGTGGCTGTCGTTCGGCTCGTGGTGGTCGGGGCTGAAGATGATCCGCCTGGACCCCGCCACCGGCAAGCAGTACGCGGGCGACCGGACCGTCTACGCCATCGCCTCCCGGCCCACCGGCACCAAGGCGATCGAGGGCCCGTCGGTCGTCAGGCGCAACGGCTACTACTACCTGTTCGCGTCGTACGACACCTGCTGCGCGGGCACCAGCTCCACGTACAAGATCAAGGTCGGCCGCGCCACCAGCCCCACCGGTCCGTACTACGACAAGGACGGGGTGAACATGATGAACAACGGCGGCACCCCGGTCCTCGAGTCCCACGGCCGCTACATCGGCCCCGGCGGGCAGTCGGTGATGAGCGACGTCGACGGCGATCTGCTCGTCTACCACTACTACGACGGCCAGGACAACGGCACCCCGAAGCTGGGCGTCAACCTGCTGAGCTGGTCCGGCGGCTGGCCGACCGCATACTGACACTCCACATGGTGGCTGCCGTCCCCACGGGGCCGTGGGGACGGCAGCCACCATGTGATCGCCAAGCGTCATTTGACGCCGATGTGTGCTCCGGGGCCGAGCGGCAGGTCCAGGCCGTAGAAGATGCCGAGGATCGCCAGCCACACCACCAGGAACGGCACCACGAAGATGGCGAGCCGGGAGATGAGGGTCCCGAGGCGGGCCTCCGGTTCGTATTCGCGGACCATCGCCAGGACCAGGAGGAGATACGGGTTCATCGGGGTGATGGCGCCGGTCGCGGAGTCGCCGATGCGGAAGGCCGCCTGGCTGAGCGCCGGGCTCATGTCCATCAGCATGAAGGCCGGGATGAAGACGGGACCGACCAGGGACCACAGGGCGGATCCGGAGAGGATCACCAGATTGAGGCAGGAGGCCAGCAGGACGAACGCGATGATCGCCCAGAAGCCGGTCACGCCGATGGAGTTGAACAGCGCGGCCGCCTTCACCGCCAGCAGCACCCCGAGGTTCGACCAGGTGAAGACCGCGATGACCTGGGCGGCGAAGAACATCATCACGATGTAGCCGGACATGTTCTTCACCGAGTCGGTCATGGCGGTGACCACGTCCTCGGTGCCGGTGAGCTGTTTGACCGTGAAGCCGTAGGTGAGCCCGGCGAGCAGGAAGGCGCCGAAGAGCACCGGGACGACACCGGTCAGCACCGGCGAGGGCACGAAGGCCCCGCCCTCCCCGCGCAGCGGGGCGCCGGGCGGCAGCCACAGCGCGAGGACCGCCGCCAGATACACACCGACAACCGCGCAGGTGACCGCGAGCCCCTTGCGCTGCACCCGGGTGAGGGCCAGGTCCTCCCCCGTGGCCTCCTCGCCCTCGGCCGCGTGGTAGGTGCCCAGGCGCGGTTCGAGGACGCGGCTGATGAGGAATCCGCCGAGCAGCCCCAGGACGACGCTGCTGGCGGCGGTGAAGAAGTAGTTGATGAGCACATGGATGTGCAGGCCCTCGGCGGCCGGGAGCACCGAGGCCGCCTGCTGGGTGATGCCCACGTACAGGGCGTCCAGCGAGCCGATGGTGAACCCCGCCGCATAGCCCGCGGTGACGCAGGCGAAGCCGCCGATGAGGCCTGCGACGGGATGGCGTCCGGCGCTCTTGAACACCAGGGCCGCCAGCGGTGGCAGCACGATGGCGCCGACGTCGCTCATCATGTGTGCCTGGCTGGCGATGATCGCCACCGCGTACGGCAGCGCGGCGCGCGGCACCCGGGCCAGCGTGGCCCGCATCGCGGTCTCCAGCAGACCGGTCTTCTCCGCGAGCCCGACCACCATCATCAGCACCAGTACGGCGCCGATCGGCGGGAACGTGACGAAGTTGGGGATCAGGTTCTCCAGCAGCCAGCGCAGCCCCTCACCGGTGAGCAGCCCGCCGATGGACTTGGTGTCATCGGTGCCGGGGACGGTGACGGAGACACCGGCGAGGGCGAGGACGGTGGAGACGACGGCCAGCAGCGCGAAGAGCCCGGCGAACAGGACGATGGGGTTGGGCAGGGCGTTGCCGGCGCGTTCGATGAAGGAGAGGACACGGTCGAGCCCGCCACGCCGCTCCTTGTCCGGCGAGGTGCCCCCGGGGCCGGGAGCCCGGTCACGGCCGGCATCAGGGCCGCCCTCCGGCTGGCGTGGCCGACGGCAGGAGGCCCTTGGTGTCCTTGCGGACATGTCCGTCCTGCACCACGCACACCACGTTGGCGGGATCGCCGAGCACACCGATGTCCGCGAGCGGATCGCCCTCGCAGATGACGAGATCGGCGATGCGGCCGGGGGCCAGCGTGCCGAGCCGGTCGGCGACGCCGAGGAGTTCGGCGGCGGTCCGGGTGCCCGCCACGATGGCGTCCATGGGGGACATGCCCAGGTCCACGAGGTAGGAGAGCTCCATCAGGTTCTGTCCGTGCGGACAGACGGCGGCGTCGGTGCCGAGCGCGATCCTGGCCCCCTGCTCGATGGCGCGGGAGATGTTCTCCTTGGTGATGCCGGACCAGCGCACCTTCTTCTCGTAGTGATAGGGCTCCATCGTGGCCTTGTTGATGCCCGCGTAGACGGTGGACAGGGTCGGGACGACGAAGACGCCGCGCTCCCCCGCCATCTCCAGGGCCCGGTCGTCCAGGCCGTAGCCGTGCTCGATGCTGGTGACCCCGCCGCGGATGGCGTTGAGGATGCCCGCGTTGCCCTGGGCGTGGGCGGCCACCGGCTTCTCCCCGTGGCGCCGGCACTCGTCGACCACGGCGCGGATCTCCTCTTCCAGGAGCCCCTCGTCGTCCGGCTGGTCGTAGGGGCTGCCCATGCCACCGGTGGCACAGATCTTGACCAGGTCGGCGCCCGCGCGCAGCACCTTGCGCACGGCCAGCCGCGCCTCGTCCTCGGTGTCGGCGAGTTCGGACATCTCCCCGCCGCTGAGGTCGGTGCCGTCGGGCAGCCGCACATCGGCGTGGCCACCGGTGTGGCTGATGATCCGTACGGCGGTGTGCAGCCGGGGCCCTCGATCCGCCCGGTCTCGACGGCGGTGCGGTATCCGGTGGACAGCCCGCCCAGGTCCCGGGCGGTGGTGATGCCCGCGTCGAGGGTCTGCCGCATGCGGGTGGCGGTGTCGAAGGTGACCAGGACCGGGTCGAGTTCACCACGGCGGCCGGGCGGTGAGGCGTGGGCGTAGGCGAGGTGGGTGTGGCAGTCGAAGAAACCCGGCAGCACGGTGCGGCCGCCCGCGTCGATGACACGGCCGGTGCGGGCGTCGCCGGGGGCCGGGGGCGCGGTGGCCGCCGGGCCCGCGTAGGTGATGGTTCCTTCGGCGTCGGCGATGACGACGGCGTCCGCGATCGGGGCCGCCCCGGTACCGTCGACCAACGTGGCGTTCTCCACGCGCAGAGCGGTCCTGGTGGTCTCGGACGTGGTGGGTTCCGTCATGAGCTCGATCTCACTCCTCGTTGAGAGAACTGGTGGGGAGGAGTGTCGATCCATCGTGTGTTTCGGGTGTTATCATGCAGCATTCCATCGACATTCACATGCGATACGCAGAAAAGCGCCGCCCATGCACACGCAGGATTTCGCCGCGCATGACCTGGACGAGCTGGATCGCGGCCTCGTACACGCACTGCAGATCCACCCCAGGGCCCCATGGACTCTCGTCGGTGATGTTCTCGGGGTGAACCCGGTGACGGCCGCGCGGCGCTGGCACCGGCTCCAGGAGGCGGGGCTCGCCTGGGTGACCGCCTACCCCCAGCTGTCCGACTCCCGGATCGTGGTGACCGGCATCGTCGAGGTCGACGCCGAGCCCGGGGTCGGCGAGGACGTGGCCGAGGCCCTGGCGGCCGAGCCCTCGGTGGCGAACGTCAAGGTCACGGCCGGAAGCCGGGATCTGGTGATCGCGCTGCAGGCTTCCGACCTGGGTGAGCTCTCCCAGCTCACCACCATCCTCTTCCGCGGCGCGCCGGGGGTACGGGCGACACGTACGCATGTGGCCACGGCCCTGGCCTCCGAGGGCAGCCGGTGGCGGCTGCGCGCCCTGGACGCCACGCAGTGCGCGCGCCTCCAGGCGGCGCTCCCGCCGACCGAACCGCTCCCCTCGGGGGCGACCGGCTGGGACCCCCTGGACATACGGCTCCTGGAGCTGCTGAGCGTCGACGGCCGGATGGCGGTCAGCGACCTGGCGGAGCACGCCGACACACCGCTGACCACGGTCCGCCGAAGGCTGCGATCGCTGCTCGGCTCACGGGTGTGTCTGCGCTGCGACCTGGCCCGGCCGCTGTCCGGGTGGCCGCTGTCCGCGGTGTACTTCGCGTCCGTACCGGCCGAGCGCCTGGAGGAGACCAGCCGGGCGCTGGCCGGGGTGCGGGAGGTCAGGTCGTGTGCGATCACGGCGGGCCCGCACAACCTCGTCATCGACGTCTGGCTGCGCGCGTCCGGCGATGTGCACGCCTTCGAGGCGCATCTGTCGAGGCGGCTGCCGCGGCTGACCATCGAGGACCGCTCGGTGGTGCTGCGCACCGTCAAGCACATGGGCCGGTTGCTGGACCGCGACGGCCACAGCGTGGGCATCGTCCCGCTGCGCCCCTTCGCCGTTCCGGCTGCCGGGAGTGCCACCGCCCCCTGAGGCGCGGGCACACGGTACGCGTCGATGTCGCGGCCATCTCGTCGGAAATGGCGGGCGGGGCACACCGGACGTGAAGGCGCTGTCCGGTGTTCGTATGGGTGCCATCTGCCGGTACCCGCCGCCGGACACGCTGGGGCGCCATGGCACCTGTGCGCGCGACAGTCCAAGCCGTTCCGCTGGTGGCTACGGCCATCGTCATGCTCGACGCGGCCACCGACTTCTTCCCGGACGCCCCGCTGATCGGCGTCATCACACCGGTGCGCCTCGCCGTACTGGCGGGGCTGGTCGCGACGGCGGTGACGGCCCCGCGACTGGCCACGTTCCGCACCCGGCTCGACCTCGCCATCGCGCTGCTCCTGCTCAGCGCCATCGCCACCACCTATGTCGGCGGGCACCCCGACGCGCCGCTGCGCGCCCTGATGACCGCTCTCGCCACCTTCTATCTACTGGTCGGGGTGCGGCGGTCGCAGCCCGAGTCCTGGCGGGCGGTGGCGCTGCTCGCGCTGGTCTGCGTGGCGGCCGCGGCCACTTCGGCGTTCGCCCAGGTGACCAACGAGGTGCCGACCGGCTTCTGCCGCACCGGTCTCTTCACCGACGTGGACTGCGACAGTGGCGGGGCCGGTGCGATGATCCGCGCCACGGGCACCTTCGCCAACCCCAACCTGCTCGCCGCGTTCCTGGTGCTGCTCACCCCGATCGCCCTGCTGACGGCGGTGACGGTCGCCGAGCGCACGGCCCGGATCGCCGTCGTGGCCGTGGGTCTCCTCGCGTACGGCGCGGTGCTGACCACCTTCTCCCGGGCGGGCTGCGTCGCGGCCGCGGCGGGTCTGCTGGTGCTCGGTGGCGCGTACTGGCTCGCCCCCCGCCTCGGCCGGTGGGGCGTGCGGACGCTCACGACCGTGGGGCTGGCCGGGCTGGCGGCGGTGACGGTGGCGCTGTGGATGGTGTCGCGGGCCGGTGACGCGCTCGGGGTCCGGGGCCAGGCGTGGAAGGCGGCCGTGGACCTGGCCGTGGACCATCCGCTCGGTGTCGGTCTCGGCCGGGCCGGCGACGCCGTCTCCGCGGCCGTACCCGGCGGCAGGACGTTCGTCCACGCGCACAACATGTGGCTCAACTGGCTGGCCGAAGCGGGCGTGGCCGGGTTGCTCGGCATCCTGCTGGTGACGGTGATCGCCGTCGCCTCGGCGGTCCGCGCCGCCCGGGAGAAGTCCGTGGCCGGTGTCGTCGGGCTGGCCGCCCTGACGGGGTTCTTCCTCGCGGCCACGGTGGACCACCCGGCCAACCTGGACCGGATCGCCATGCTCTTCTGGCTGGTCCTCGGCCTCGTCATGGCCGAGGTCCCGGGCGGGTGGAGGGAGTCCGGGAGGCCCGCCCAGGCCACCGGTCGGCCGGGCCGCCGCGCGCGGCGCCACTAGGGTCCTTCTGACGGATCTCCGCGGCGTCGCGACGCCCGGCACGCCCTCGGTCCGAGGGTACGCGTACGCCCGCGGCGGAGCCGCGAATCGATGCTTTCCCCTCTCCGCCCCTTCCCACAACTGGGGCTCCGCCCCAGCCCCCAGGGGCGAACCCCCTGCCACGCGGCGGACGCCCCGTAGCGGGTCCCGCCTCACCGAAGTAGGCGGCCCGCCGGACCACTGTGGCTGGGGTCCGGACAGCGGACCGTCCTCCTGGCCACGCCCGCTCGGTGGCGACGACAGTTGGGCGGGCGATTCGCGTCAACCGGAAGGCGGGGCACAGCGATGGCGGACACGGTGCGGCGGGGCTACGCGCCCAGCGTCTTCGGGCAGTTGCACTATGCGGAGTGCGGGTCCGGCGAGCCGGTACTGCTGCTGCACCAGACGCCGCGTTCCTGGACCGAGTACGCCGATGTGCTGCCGCTGGTGGGCCGGGCGCACCGGGCGATCGCCATGGACACCGTGGGGTTCGGCGCCTCGGCCAAACCGGAGGGGCCGCACTCGATCGAGCGGTTCGCCGACGGGGTGGAGGCGCTGGCCGACGCCCTCGGGCTGGACCCGTTCCACCTGGTGGGCCATCACACGGGCGGGGTGGTGGCCGTGGAGGTGGCCGCCCGGCTGGGCGACCGCGTCAGCAGTCTGCTGCTCTCGGCCACGGCCTTCGTGGACGCGGCCAAGCGCGCGGCGGCTCCCGCGCGCCCGCCGGTCGACCACGTCGACCCCAAGCCGGACGGCTCGCATCTGGTGGAGGTGTGGAACCGGCGCCGCGGCTTCTACCGGGCGGGCGAGGAGGCCGCGCTGCACCGCTATGTGATCGACGCGCTGACCGTGCTGGACCGGGTGGAGGAGGGACACGAGGCCGTGTACCGGTACCGGATGGACGAGCGGCTGGCGCACATCACCGCCCCGGTGCTGGCCGTGTGCGCGCCGGAGGACCACTACTCGCTGTCCGCGCTGGAGAAGTTCGCGGCGGCGCTCGGCTGCGAGACCGAGGTCCTGTCCGGCGGCCACGTACCGGCGCCCGAGCAGCTGCCCGGGGAGTTCGCCGATGTCGTCACCGCGTGGGTGGACCGGCATCGGCGGTGGCCCGGTCCCACGTCGTCCCGGTGACACCCCTCCTCCGCAGCGCCACCTTGCGCACCTTGCCGGTCTCGGTGAGCGGCAGTTCGCGCAGGACGTCCACATAGCGGGGGACGGCGAACGGGGGCAGCTCGCGCTCGCAGTGGCGGATCACGTCGGCCAGGTCGAGCGTGCCGCCCGCGCGGGGCACCACGGCGGCCATCACCTCGTCCTCGGCCAGCTCGGACGGCACGGGGAAGACGGCCGCGTCGGCCACCTCGGGATGGCCGCGGACGACCGTCTCGACCTCGCACGAGGAGATGTTCTCGCCACGGCGGCGGATCACGTCCTTGATGCGGTCCACGAACCGGAACCAGCCGTCGGGTTCGCGGACCACCCGGTCCCCCGTGTGCCGCCACGCGTCCACCGGCTCCGCCGGCTCGCCCAGGTAGCCGGTGGCGAAGGCGTACGGCCGGTGGCTGCGCACGACCAGCTCACCCGGGGTGCCGTCGGGGACGGGCGTGAGCAGTTCGTCCACCACACGGGCGTCGAAGCCCTCGCGCAGGGTGCCCATGTAGCCGGGCCGCTGCTCCTCGGGGGTCGTGCCGATGACGAGGTTGGTCTCGGTGGAGCCGAATCCGTCGACCAGGGTGACGCCGAACCGCTCGCGGAACGGCCCCCAGGCGTGGGCCGGTGTCGCCGGGGAGAGTCCGCGCACGGCCCGGTGCGCACGGTCGTGCGGGCCCGGGGGCTGGGCCAGCAGCATCGGCACCATGGCGCCCAGCAGATAGACCACGGTCGCCCCGGCTTCGGCCGCCTCGGTCCAGTACCGGGAGGCCGAGAAGCGCGGGGCGAGGGTGATCGACGCCCCCACGGTCATCGCCTGTGCCAGCGCGTTCAGCGCGTTGGTGTGGAACAGCGGGAGGCAGGTGTGGAGGACGTCATCCGAGGTGAGGCGCAGCGCGTCGGAGACGTTGCGCCCCCACCAGACGAACTGGGCGTGGGGGCAGCGCACCCCGCGAGAGGTGCCGGTGGTCCCGGAGGTGAACAGGACACACGCGGTGTCCCGCGGGCGGACGGGGGCCGCCGGGAAGGCCGGGCCGCCGCCCGGCCGGGGCGTACCGTCCGCACCCGCGCGCCACAGCGTCCCCCGGTACCCGGCCGCCCGCACGCGCTCGGCCGTCTCGTCCTCGGCGAGCAGATGGGCGGGGCGGGCCTGGTCCAGGGCGTGTCGCAGCCCGCCGCCGCGCAGCCCGGTGTTCAGGGGGACCAGCTCGGCGCCGAGCCAGGCGGCGCCGAGGAAGAGGTCCACGAATCCGATCCGGTTGCCCGTCATCGCCGCGACGCGCTCGCCCGGGCGGCAGCCCTGGACCGCAAGGGCCCCCGCCATGGTGGCGGCGGCCTCCCGCATCTCGCGGTAGGTGCGGACCGTGGTCCCGATCCGCAGGAAGGGGCGGTCTCCGTGGTCCCGGGCCGCGGCCTGGAGCAGCCCGGGAATCGTCAGGGTGGTCACCGCAGCACCTCGCGCTCGCGCAGTGCGCGGATCCGCTCCGGTGACAGGCCCGCGACCTCGCGCAGCACATCGTCGGTGTCGGCGCCGAGCACGGGTGCCGCCTTGACGATGCCACCGGGTGTGCGGGTGAGCCGGATGGGCGGGCCCTCGTGCAGGAAGGCCCCCGCCACCGGGTGTTCCGCGCGGACGTAGAAGCCCCTGGCCCGCAGCTGCGGATCGTGCTCCACGAGGTCGCGGCCGTCCCGCACCGGGCCGGCGGGTATGCCGCGCTCCTGGAGGAGTTCGGCGGCGGCGTCGGCCGGCAGGGTCCTGGCCCAGGTGGCGAGGGCGTCGTCGACCAGCTCGGTGTGGTGTGCGCGCCTCTCCGCCGTGCGGGTGCGGTCGTCGGTGGCGAGGTCGGGGCGCCCGATCGCCGTGCACAGCCCGGCCCATTCGGTGTCGTCGCGGACGCTGACGGCCAGCCAGTTGTCGGCGCCCAGGCAGCGGTACACGCCCTGCGGGCTCCACCGCGGGTCGGTGTTCCCGGCGGGCTCGATGGGGTGGAGCAGGCTGGTGCCCATGTGGGAGGCGATCGCCTCGAGCTGGGACAGGTCGATGTGCTGTCCGCGCCCGGTCTCCTCCCGGTGCTCCAGGGCGGCGACGGTGGCGAGCGCGGCCTGAAGCCCCGCGACGATGTCGCCGTGGCCGTAGATCACCCCGACCACGTCGTCCGGGCCCCATCCGGTCAGGCCGGTGAGCCCCGAGCCGGCGGACACCGTGTCCGCGTACGACACCCAGCCGCTGCGCGGGCCGGTGTGCCCCATGCCGGACATGCTGATGTACACCAGGCGGGGGTTGATCTCGCGGAGGGTGTCGTAGCCCAGGCCGAGTTTGGTCATGACGGTGGCGCTGAAGTTCTCCACCAGGACGTCGCAGGAGGCGATGAGGTCGCGCAGCACGGCGACGCCGTCCTCGGTGCGGGTGTCGAGGGCCAGGCTGCGCTTGTTGCGGTTGACCTCGTTGAAGTAGCCGTTGGTGTTCGGATCGGTGTGCGGGCCGCGCGAGAGATGCATGAAGGGCGCGAACCGGGTGGGGTCGGGACGGCCCAGGGACTCCACCTTGATGACATCGGCGCCGTGGTCGGCGAGCACCTTGGTGCAGTACGGCCCGGCGAGCACCCAGGTCAGATCCAGGACGCGGACGCCGTGCAGGGCGGGCCGCGCGGGTTCCACGGAGGCCGCGGGCACCTTCGGGGCCGGGCGGTGCTCGTGCAGCAGCCGCTGGTCCGCGCCCAGGTCCGGGACGTCCAGCTCCTTGATCCGGTGGCCTTCGGGAAAGGCGAAGGGGAAGCCCAGGTCGGTACGGTCCCCGGCGCGGAGGAAGAAGTCACGGGCGGCGAGCTGCGGGTTGCCGGGCAGCTCGTGCGGCAGGTCGACCGCCGCCCAGGGCAGCTTCCTGGACTGGGCGAGCTCGGCGAACTCGGCCTTCGGCCACCGGCCCGCGAACTCCTGCACCACCGCGAAGACATGCTCCTGGTGCTTCTTGCGCTCCACCGGGTCCTGCCAGCGCGGCTCGGCGAGATCGGCCTCGGCGCCCTCCTCGCGCAGCCAGGCGAGCAGCGCGTCCCACATGCGGGGGCTGCCGCCGAGGCCACCGCCGAGGTGGCCGTCGGCGGCGCGGAACAGCCCGTGCGGCACCAGCGGATGCACCCGGCCGGGGCGCGCGGGCACCCGGTCCTCGTGCAGATAGGCGAGGGCGCCCGCCTCCAGGGCGGCGGCCACGCACTCCTGGGCGGACACGTCGGCGAGCTGACCCGGCCCCGTGCGCCTCGCCCGCAGCCCGAGCAGCGCGGCGATCGCGGCGTGCACCCCGGCGAGCTGCTCCGCCTGGTTCTCCGGAAGGCGCAGGGGCGGCCCGTCCGGGTCGCCGACCTGCGCGAGCATCCCGCCGAGCGCGGCGACCACCAGATCGGTCCCCTGCCAGTGGCAGCGGGGCCCCACGACCCCGAAGGGGGTGACGCGGACGTGGACGAGGTGGCCGAGTCCCGCGACGGTCTCCGGCGCGCCGTCCGGCGTCCCGTCGAGGAGGACGTCGGCTCCCGCCACCAGGCGCCGCAGCTCCTGCGGCGACGCGGGGGTGACGGACCGCTTGCCGGCGTGCCAGTGGACGAAGGCGTCGCCGTCTCGTTCGCGCCGTGTCGGATCGCCCTCCTCGGGCTCGACCAGGACGACCTCGTGTCCGAGGCCGACCAGGAGCCGGCCCGCGAACCGGGTGAAGGGGCTGGACAGTTCGACGACGCGAACGGCCGGGTTGCTCACATCTCCTCCGCGGGATGCTCAGTCGTGCTGCTGGTTCAGGAAGCCGGTGACCGCGGTGTAGTAGGCGTGCGGCCGCTCCTCCTGGGGGTGGTGGGAGGCGTGGTGCATGATGTGCAGATTGCCCTTGGGGACCATGCGGGCGAGCATCAGCGGATAGTCCGGGGTGAGGAACGCGTCGTACATGCCCCAGAGGAAGAGGGTGGGCGCCTGGATGGCACCGAGCTCCGCGGTGAGGTCCTGCCAGTCGCCGCGCGGGTTGTCGGAGGCTCCGGCGAGGGCGGTCTCCTCCGGATCCAGGCTCTGCTCGTGGCGCAGGGTGACGGTGGCGTCGGGGATGGCGTCCGGGTCGTACCACTCCAGGCGGGCGATCAGCTGCCGCATCTTCTCCCAGGAGGGGCCGGTGCCGCCGTAGTACACGTCGCGGGCGTTGCGGCCGCGCCTGCCGCCCTCCGGCAGCGGGGCCAGCGGGCCGTGGAACACGGGCATGCTGCCGGTGATGGTCAGCGACCGGACCCGCTCGGGGTACTTCGCGGCCAGGTTCAGCGCGATCGTTCCGCCCCATGAGTTGCACACGAAGTCGGCGCGTTCGATGCCCAGGGTGTCGAGCAGGGCGACGGTCTTGGCGGCGTGGTAGTCCCACATCGGGCCTTCGATGACGGGCTTGGCGGACTTGCCGTACTGCAGGATGTCCACGAGGTAGCAGTGGCGGTCCTCGGCGAACAGCGGTGCCACCTGCCCGAAGTCGGACCAGCCCGTGCACCCGGGGCCGCCGCCGTGCAGGAAGACCGTCGGCCTGCCCGTCGTGCCCAGTTCGATGTAGTGGTACGTGACGCCGTCCGCTTCCGCGTGGGCGCCCTCCGGCGGCTTCTGGATGGTCATGAGGTCCATGTCCCGATGGTGTGCGGCCGGTGATCTCCGCCCAAGCGGACCGGTCCGCTGAGCGGGCCGGTCCCGTGGTGAGGTCCTCCGGGCGGTGGCTAGGGTCCTTCTGGCTCATCGCGTCCCCGATGGCGCACGTCCGCAGTCCGCAGTCCACAGTCCGCAGAAAGGCAGCACATGTCCGCGTGGGGAGTGGCCGAGGAACGGGCCAGGGCCGTGATCGGACGGCCGGAACACCGGGATCTGGGGGTCGTACGGGCCGAGGACGCGGCGGAGTTCGCGCGCGCGGCCGGGGAGACCAGCCCGCGACTGATCGACCCCGGCGACCCCGGATTCACCGTCCATCCCCTGTACGTGGTGAGTCTGCTGCGGGGCGCGGGCGGCGCCGACCAGAGTGAGTTCCGGCCGGACGGGATGTACCGCGACGAGGTCCCGGGCACCGACGGCCTGGACGTACGGCTCATGGCGGGTGGCCAGGAGGTCAGTTTCACCGGCGAGGTGCGGGCGGGCGACCGGATCGGGGTCCGCCGTGTCCTCACGGACGTCGCGCGCAAGGGCAGCGGTACCCCGTTCCTGCTGCTGACCGTCGAGAAGACGTACACGGCGGAGCGGTCCACGCTCGCCCGGGTGCGGGAGAGGTTCATCGTCCGATGAGTGCGCACACGGGACAGCCCGTACAGCCGGTGGAGTTCACCCCGCACGCCGTCACGCTGCTGCGGTTCGGGGCGGTCACCCGCAACGCCCACCGCATTCACTACGACACCGGGTTCGCGCGGTCCGAGGGGCTGGACGGCCCGGTCGTCATGGCGCAGTTGCACGGCTGTCTGATGCACCGCGCCGCCATGACGTTCGCGGGCCGGGCGGACGGGTCCTGGAGGTCGCATGGCAGAACCGGGCACCGGCCCTGGCCGGGGAGCGGCTCGTGGTGAGCGGCACGGTCGGCGCCGTCGATCCGGCGACGGGGCGGGTCACCCTGGATCTGGTCGAGCACGGTGGGCGGGGCGATGTGGTGTGCTGCCGGGGCCGGGCCGTGGTCCTGATGGGGTGAACGGCCCCGCCCGGGCGCGGGACCGTTCAGCCGAGGTCGAGGACCACCTTGCCCACCGCCTCCCCGGACCGCAGGCGTGCCACGGCCTCCGCCAGGCCGTCGATGCGATGGCGCTCGACGGGCAGCGTCAGCTCGCCGGAGGTGAGGTCGCCGAGCAGCCGCTGGGTGTCGGCGGCCACCTCCTGCCCGCGGGTCATCAGGTTCACGGGCAGCAGCGACACATCGGCGAGGAGGAAGTCGGCCAGGTCCACGGTGAACTCACGACCCGCGGTGTAGCCGACGAGGGCGACCCGGCCGCGGGGGCGCACCAGCGGCAGCGAGTCGCGCAGGACCGGCCCGCCCACCGTGTCGACGACCACGTCCACCGGGCCGCCGACCGCGTCGGCGGACAGGTCGGCGGCGAGGACCGCCTTGGCGGGGCCGGGACGTGCGGCAGTTTGGCGGGGCGGCCCACCACGCCGATCACCTCGGCCCCGGCCCGGGCCGCGACCTGCACGGTGAGCGCCCCCACCGCACCGGCCGCCCCGGTCACCAGGACCCGCTCCCCGGGCCGGATGCCCGCCACGGAGTGCACCGAGGCCCACGCCGTGCCCGCCGGGGAGAAGTAGCAGCAGGCCAGGGCGGGGTCCGTACCGTCGGGCACGGCCTCCACGGCGGCGTCCGGGACCAGCGCGTGGCCGCCCCAGGTGCCGTCGCGGCGCAGTCCGAGGGCCTTGCCGCGGAGGCGGACGAGGCTCCCCTCGGGGTGGGTGTCGGAGGCGACGACGGTGCCGCTGCCCTCGGTTCCGGGCACCGACGGCAGGTCGGGGAGGATGCCGAACCTGCCGTCGACGACGTTCAGATCGAGGTGGCTGACGGCGGCCGCCTTCATCCGCACCAGGGTGTGGCCGGGGCGTGGCTCGGGCACCGGCCGCTCGACGAGCCGCGGCAGGGTGCCGAACTCCTCCAGCACCAGGGACTGTGACGTCGGGTGGCTCACGTTTTCGCTCCGTATCCACGGGCTCACGGCCCTGTTCGGTGAGGGGGCGGACCCGGCGCACGCTAGGGCCCTTCTGGCGGATCTCCGCGGCGTCGCGACGCCCGGCACGCCGAGAGCACGCCCCGGCTGCGGTCTTCGGCCGCTGCGCGGCGGGCGCTCCTTCCTCCACGGAGATCCGCCAGAAGGACCCTAGACCGCGCCTCCCGGTCCGCGCACCGGGCGGGGTCCGCTCAGCGGGACGCGCCGCCGCGGCCACCGTCCGGTCGTCGTCGTGTGGTCGCCCCGCCGTCCGGTCGTGCGTCGTCCGGTCGTGCGCCGTTCGGTCATCCGCCGTCCGGTCGTGCGCCGGGGAAGGCGCGGTCTGCTCAGCGGACCGGATCCCTTGGGCGGATCCGCACCCGGTCGGATCCTCGGGTCCACCGAACACCGGCAGCAGGAGGACACGCACGATGACGGTCGAGGACTCTCCCGACACGGCCACCCCCGTCCGGAGCCGCCGCAGAAAACCGGCCGAGCCCGGCCGCCAGGACTGGTCGTCCTGGCCCCACTACGACGGTGCGGCCGCGGGCTTCCGCGGCTACTGGTATCCGGTCACCTGGTCCAGCCAGATCACCGGCAAGCCGCTGCCGTTCACCATCTGCGGCGAGCGGATCGCGCTGATCCGCGACAACGGCACCGCGTACGCCCTGCACAACCGGTGCCCGCACCGCGGTGTGCCGCTGTCGGAGGGCAATCAGCAGTTTCCGGGCACGGTCAGCTGCCCCTACCACGGCTGGACCTTCGACCTGCCCACCGGGCGGCTGTCCGCGGTCATCACCGACGGACCCGGGTGCCGGCTGACCGGGAAGCTGGGCGTGCGCACCTATCCGGTCGAAGAGCGCCTCGGGATGGTGTGGGTGTACATCCCGATCGCCGACGAGGAACCGCATCCGATCGACTCCCAGCTTCCCGAGGAGCTGGTCGGCAACGCGTTCGTGATGGGCGGACGGATCGAGCCGCGCGGTGGCAACTGGCGGTTCGCCTGCGAGAACGGCTTCGACGAGGGCCACGCCAAGTATCTGCACCGCACGGCCCTGTGGCGGCTGTTCAAGCCCATGCCGACCTGGAACATCACCCGGATCGTGCCGCGTGGCCGCTGGATCTTCCGGGTGCAGGACGAGGTCCACTGGGACGCCGAGTTCCCCGGGGTGGGCCGCTGGACCAACAAGCGCTGGTGGAAGATGCAGCCGCCGAAGGAGACCTTCAACATCGGCAACACCGGCAAGGCCGACCGGGTCGACCCCACGATCGAGGCCCAGGAGTTCCCCGGCTTCGCCTCCCTGTCGATGCCGGGCGTGCTGCGCATCGCCTACCCCAAGTTCATCCACTACGAGTTCTACGTCCCGGTGGACGAGGGCAACCACCGCTATGTCGGGGTGATGGTCAACTTCACCGAGGGCTGGGACACCCTGCGCTTCTACGCCAAGTACCTGGGGGCGATCCGCTGGCTGTTCCACGGCCAGTTCTCCGGCCAGGACGCGTGGATGGTCGATGTCACCGACGCGCCGCCGGAGAAGCTGTACCGGCCCGACGTCTCGCTCACCGCCTGGCGGAACCTCAGCGAGGAGGAGTACGGCAAGAAGCTGGCCGCGGCCGGCGGCGCACCCGCATCCGCACCCGCATCCGCATCCGCACCCGCATCCGAAGAGAAGGCATGACATGTTCCGTACCCTTTTCACCCTGTTGCTGGGCGCGGCGATCGCCGCCGGAATCCCGCTGGCCACGAAGCGCGTCGCGCGGACCACGATGACCCAGGTCCACAGGATCAACCAATGAGCGCCGACGGCCTGGCGGGCCTGGACGAGCGGCGGCGCTCCTGGGCGCTCGACGCCGCCCGCCACATCAGCGCCGACCGGCTCCGCGAACTGATCACGGGCCTGGTGGACATCCCCAGCCCCACCGGCGACGAGGGCCCGCTGGCCACGCATATCGCCGACACCCTGCGCGCCACCGGCTGCCACGCGGCCGTCCAGCCCCTCGACGACCGGCAGGCCAACGCCTGGGGGCGGCTGACCGGTGACGGCACCGGCCCCGACCTCATGCTCTACGCCCCCATCGACACCCTGACCGTGGGCGAGGCGAGCGAGGACGTGCCGTGGATCGGCCCGGAGCTGCGCGAGGACATGCGGCCCACCGCCACCGTCCACGGCGATCTGGTGACCGGGCTCGGCGCCTCCAACCCCAAGGGGCACGCGGCGTGCGTGATGATGGCCGTCGAGGCGATCTCCCGGGCCGGTGTTCCGCTCACCGGTGACCTGGTGGCGGCCTTTGGCGCGGGTGGGATGCCCACCAACGCCCGGCCCGTGGGGACGCGCCACAACACCGGCCAGGGCGTGGGGTGTTCGTTCCTGCTGGAGCAGGGCGTGTGGACCGACTACGCGGTCATCGCCAAGCCCGGCTGGACCGTCTCGTGGGACGAGGTCGGACTGGTCTGGTTCGAGGTGACGGTCGGCGGCACCCACACCTACGCGGGCTCCCGCCACCGGCTCCCGTACGACAACGCCATCGCCCGTGCCGGGGAGGTGGCCGCGTATCTGGAGAAGTGGTTCGAGGAGTACGCCGAGCGGCACACCTCGGGCACGGTGGCGCCCCAGGGCATCGTCTCCTCGATCCGTGGCGGCTGGCCGCGGATGGCGGCGGTCACCCCCGCCGTGTGCACCTTGATGGTGGACCTGCGGATCAGCCCGGACATCACACCGATGCGGGCCAAGCGGGAGTTCATGGAGGCGCTGGCCGCCCTGCGGGCCGCCTCGCCCGGCCTCGACGTCCGGGCGGAGATGGTGCTGGCGATCCCCGGCACCCGCACCCCGCGCGGGTCGTGGATCCACCGCAGCGCCACGGCGGCCTGGGAGGCCCTGGAGGGGCGCGCGCACGAGGTGATCGCCGGGAACAGCGGCGCCACCGACGCCAACATCCTGCGCGGCCGCGGCATCCCCACGGTGCGCATTGGCATGCCCAAGGTGGCGGAGGCGCCCTTCGAGATCGACTTCGCCCGCGGCATGAACACGGTGTCGTTCCGGGCCATGGAGAGGCTCACCCGCCATCTGATCCGCACGGCCGTGGACACCGTCACCCGGTCCCGCGCCGAGGTGGCCGAGGCGGAGGAAGGAGCTGTGGCATGACGGAGATCGTGCTGGGGGTCGGGGCGTCGCACAGCACGCTGATGAACACCCACTGGGAGGAGACGCACCACAAGGACCGCGCCGAGCGGTTCCGGGACGCGCTCGGCGAGGCGCGCGACGCGCTGGCCGCGGCCCGCCCCGACACGGTGGTCCTCATCGGCTCCAACCACTTCCGGGGGTTCTGGCTCGACCTGATTCCCAGCTTCACCATCGGGGTCGACGAGTGTCTCGCCAGCGGCGAGTCCGGCACCCCGAAGGGCCCGCAGCCGGTGGACCGGGAGCTGGCCCTGTACCTGGCAGGCGCGCTGGTGGAGCGGTCCGGTTTCGATGTGGCGTTCTCCGCCCGGCTGCAGATCGACCACGGCCAGTCGCACGCCGTCCAGTATCTGCTCGACGGCCTCGACGTCGACCTCGTACCGCTGGTGGTGAACGTCTTCGCGCCCCCGCTGCCCACGCTCGACCGCTGCGAGCGGCTGGGCCGGGCGATCCGGGAGGCGGTCCTGGCGTTCCCCGGCGACCGCCGGGTGGCGGTCATCGGCTCCGGCGGGCTGTCCCACCGGCTGCCGTGGCCGGACTGGCGCGACCCGCACGGCGAGGACGAGGAGTTCATGGTCGGCGCCTGGACAGACGGCCGGGAGAACTGGCAGGACTACGACGCGCGGCGGCGCGAGATCATCCGGGCCGCCGAGGCGGCGATCAACCCGGAGTTCGACGAGGAGTTCCTGTCCTGGCTGGAACGGGGACAGGCCCACCGCCTCACCGAGTACACCACCGCGGAACTGGAGAAGGTGGCCGGCAACGGCGCGCAGGAGCTGCGCACCTGGCTGCTGATGGCCGCGCTGCTCGACCACGCTCCGGGCCGGCGTCTGGCCTACGAGCCGATGCCCGAGTGGCTCACCGGCATGGGGGTCGCCGTGCTCGACCCCACGCAGACACAGAACAGCGAAAGGCAGTCATGAGCATCTGGACCGAGCTGTCGGGCATCGACTACCGGCACGCCTATGTGAAGACCGGCGACATCACGACCCGCGCCCTGCAAGCCGGCCCGGAGGACGGCGAGCATGTGGTGTTCCTGCATGGCACCACCGGCCACCTGGAGGCGTTCGTACGGAACATCCCGGCGCACGCCGAGCGCTACCGCTGCCACTCCATCGACATGCTGGGCCACGGCTACACGGGCAAGCCCGACCGCCCGGGCGAGATCCCGGCCTATGTCGAGCACCTGATGGCCTACCTGGACGCGGTCGGCGCCGAGCGCGCCCATCTGGTCGGCGAGTCGCTGGGCGGCTGGGTGGCGTCGTGGGCCGCGAGCGAGCACCCGGACCGGGTCGCCTCCCTCCAGCTGCTGTGCATGGGCGGCACGAAGGTCAATCCGGCGGTGATGGAGCGGCTGAAGAAGTCCACCCGCAGCGCCTCCCTGGAGGACGACATCTCCTTCACCCGGGACCGTCTGCGGCTGCTGTGGGCCGACTGGGACGAGGAGCTGGGCGAGGAGCTGACGCGGATCCGCTACGAGATCTACCACCACCCCGACTTCCAGCGGAACCTGCACAATCTGCTGGCGCTCCAGGAGACGGACACCCGCGAGCGCAATCTGCTGCGGCCCGACCGCATGGCCCGGATCAAGGCGCCGACGCTGGTGGTCTGGGGCAACAAGAACCCGTTCGGGGACGTCCCCGAGGCCGAGGCCATCGCCACCGCGATCCCCGGCGCCCGTCTGGAGATCTTCAACGAGTGCGGCCACTGGCCGCAGCACGAGAAGGCGGATCTGTACAACCCGCTCAGCCTGGAGTTCCTCGCCGCGTCCTCCACCACCTGATCGTGAGGTGTCTGCCATGACCGTCGTCCCCATCGACCACGCCACCAGAGCCTGTCCCGACTCGATGAACTCCGTCCTCGGCAAGGTCCGGTCCATCCTCGAGGCGTTCACGGCCGACGACGACTCGCTGTCGCTCGCCGATGTGGTGCGCCGTTCGGGCGTGGCGAAGGCGACCGTCCACCGGCTGTCCCAGGAGCTGGTCGCATGGGGGCTGCTGGAGCGGGCGGGCTGCAACTACCGGCTGGGGCTGCGGCTGTTCGAGATCGGGCAGCGGGTGCACCGGCAGCGGATCCTGCGGGAGGTGGCGCAGCCGTACATGGAGGATCTGCTGCTGGCCACGCGGGAGACCATCCACTTCGCCATCCACGACGGGCTGGACGTGGTGTACCTGGAGAAGATCCTGCCCCACCGGGGCTGAGCGAGGAGTCGCGGGTGGCGGGGCGGCTTCCGCTGTACTGCACGGCCACCGGCAAGGCGATCCTCGCCCACTCCCCCGGCGCCCTGTTCGGCGAGGTGGTCAGGAGCGGCCTCAAGCCGTTCACCCGCCACACCATCACCTCGCCGGGCCGGCTGCGCGGCCAGCTGGACCGCGTGCGCGAGCAGGGCATCGCCACGGAGGCGGAGGAGGTGCGGCTCGGCTACATGAGCATGGCGGTACCGGTCTTCGGGCGGCAGAACACCCTCGCCGGGGCCCTTTCGATCACGGCGCCGACCTACCGTGTGGACGCGATCGCCCACGCCAGCGCGCTGCGTACGGCGGGTCTCGGCATCAGCCGCTCACTGAGGTCGGCGCTGTGACGGCTCCCGTCGTGTCCTCCCCGCCCTGGAAGAGGTGCTGGCACGGGCGCGGGAGCTGATCGGCCAGTGGCGGGACGAGGACTGCGGCACCCCGACGGTCAAGGACTTCTGCCGGTACGCGGCCGCCCTCAACGACGGCGGGTACATCCGCCGGGCCCGCGCCCTGGAGGCGGACGGCCGGCCCGTCGAGGCACCCGCCCTGTTCCTCGCGGCCACCATGAGCTGGGAGGACGGCCCCCCGGAGGACGAACTGCGGCCGGACGGCCTGGCGCGGCGGGAGTCGCCGTGCACCGAGGGCCTTCCGGTGCGCCAGGTGCACGGCGGCCAGTCGGTGCGCCTGGTCCGGCCCCCGGTGGCCGGGTCGCGGATCACGGCGGCCCGCGCGGTCGTCTCCGCACGGCACAAGCGCGGGCGGTCGGGTGAGTTCGTCCTGCTGGGTGTCCGCACCCGGTTCCTGTCCAGGGACGGGAGCGAGCTGGCGGCCGTGGACGAGACGATCGTGGTGCTCGACGCCACCGGAGGTGACCGATGACGGCGCCGGCTGTCGGGGCGGAGTGTCCACCGCGCCATTACGCGCACACCAGTGTGCAGTTGTTCCGCTTCAGCGCCGTGTCGTGGAACGCGCACCGGATCCATTACGACGCCGCGTACGCGGCCACGGAGGGGTTTCCGGACGCGGTCGTGCAGTCCACGCTGCACGGCGAGATGCTCAGCCGGCACGCCCTGGAGTGGGCCGGGCCGGGCGCCCGGCTGGAGTCGGTGGCGTGGCGCAACGTCGCCACGGCGGTGGCCGGTGAGCGGCTGACCTGGGCCGCGACGGTGTCGTCGGTCGAGGGTGCCCGGGTCCGGCTCGACGCGCGCATCCTCAAGGCCGACGGCTCGGAGTGTGTCACGGGGACGGTGGAGGTGACGCGCGCCGGATGACGGCCCGGCGCGTCCGGGCGCGGGAGCGGTGGCACTCAGGGCCGCAGGGGCCTTGGGTGCCGCTTCGGCGTGTCCGGGGCCGCTTCCGTGTGTCCGGCGTGCGGCGCCCGAACGGTTCCGCGGCACTGTCCCGGCAGGCGGACCGATTCCATTGGACCGTGATCGCGGCCTGCCTACGCTCCTGGGCCATGAGCGTTCTCAACGATGAGCCGGTCGCCGCGGAGGACGCGGCGGTGGCCGAGACGGACATCCTGATCATCGGCGCCGGCCCGTCGGGCCTGTACGGCGCGTACTGCGCGGGCTTCCGGGGCTTGCGCGTGGCCGTGATGGATGTGCTGCCCCAGCGGGGCGGCCAGATCAGCGCGATGTATCCGGAGAAGCCCATCTTCGACATCGCCGGATTCGCCTCGGTGCGCGGTCGCGACCTGGTGGACAACCTGGTGGCGCAGGCCGAGGCACACGGCGCCCGCTACCTCCTCGGCCACCGCGCGGTGGCGCTGGACTACGACGGGGACGGCCTGCCCGTGGTCCGCAGCGACCGGGGGACGGCGGTACGGGCCGGGGCCGTCGTGATCACCGGAGGCGTGGGGACCTTCACCCCCCGCCCGCTCCCGCCGGGGAGGACTTCCTCGGCCGCGGTCAGGTGTACTTCGTCCCCGACCCCGCCGTCCACGCCGGTCATGACGTGGTGGTCGTCGGCGGTGGCGACAGCGCCTTCGACTGGGCGGCCCTGCTGGCCCCCGTGGCGCGCTCGGTCCGCCTGGTGCACCGCACCGCCCGGTTCCGCGCCCACCGCGCGTCGGTGGAGAAGGTCCAGGCGCTCGGCATCGACATGCTCACCGACTCCGAGGTCAGCGGCCTGTACGGCGCCGCACACCTGGAGGAGGTCGAGATCCGCCACCGGGCCACCAAGGACACCACGCGCCTCCCGGCACAGACCGTGGTGGCGGCCCTCGGCTTCATCGCGGACCTCGGCCCGTTGCGGGAGTGGGGCCTGACCCTTCAGGCGCGCCGGATCGCCGTGGACACCCGGATGGCCACCAACCTCCCCCGTGTCTTCGCCGCCGGTGACATCACCGACTACCCGGGCAAGGTGCGCCTGATCTCCGTCGGCTTCGGCGAGGCCGCCACGGCCGTCAACAACGCCGCCACGGTCATCGACCCGGAGGCGGCGCTGTTCCCCGGGCATTCCACCGAGAAGGAGAACTGACATGTCTTACGTCATCGGCGCGTCCTGCGTGGACATCATGGACCGGTCCTGCATGGAGGAGTGCCCGGTCGACTGCATCTACGAGGGCGAGCGCAAGCTGTACATCAACCCGGTGGAGTGCATCGACTGCGGCGCCTGCGAGATCGCCTGCCCGGAACAGGCGATCACCGTGGACCGGAAGGCGGACCCCGAGCACCGCGCGGACAACCGGCGGTTCTTCGAGGAGGCCCTGCCCGGCCGGGACGCCCCGCTGGGCACCCCCGGTGGCGCCGGGGCGGTCGGCCCGCTGGGGGTGGACACGGCCCTGGTGGCGGGCCGGTGAGCGGATCGCCGGCCGCGGGGGCGGGCCGGCCTTCGCGGAATTCCGACCCCTCACACCATTCCTACCAGGCAAAAAGCTCTCTATATTGGCCATCCTCAGCACTCATGGCAGCCTCGGTCGAGGCACACCCGCGGGCGAGGAGGGCATCTCGTGACGACTGCTGCGGTGCCTCGTGGCAACGGTGAGGAAGCGGGGGCGGACGCCCCAAGTCCGTCCTCGGCAAGGTCGGGCTGATCCTGTCGGCCTTCGGCGACGGGGACCTCTCCCTCAGCCTCACGGAGCTGACGACGCGCACCGGGGTGGCCAAGGCCACGGTGCACCGGCTGTGCCAGGACCTCGTCGCCTGCGAGCTGCTGGAGCGGGACGGCTCCCACTACCGGCTCGGCCTGCTGCTGTACGCGATCGGCCTGCGCGCGCCCCGGCAGCGCACCCTGCGCCACGCCGCGCGGCCGGTGATGGAGAACCTCGCGCAGTCCCTCGACAGCCCCGTGAGCCTGTCCGTGCCGAACGGCACCGACCTGCTGTGCATCGACAACGCCGGCCGCCACCGCAACCGGGCCGGTGCCTCGTTCGGCGGACGGCTGCTCCAGCTGCACAGCACGGCCCCGGGGAAGCTCACCCTGGCCCTGCTGCCCGACCAGTACCCGCTGGCGCGGCTGGCCCCCCGTATGCGCCGGATGACCGCCCGTACCCTCACCGCCGACCGGCTCCCGGGCGAACTCGCCCGCATCCAGGAGCAGGGCTACGCCACCGACTCCGAGGAACACCGGCTCGGCTACTCTGCCGTGGCCGTGCCCGTCCGCGGGCCGCGGGACGGCGCCTACCTGGGCGCGCTGTCGGTCGTCGCCGCCACGGCGCGCCACAACGTCCCCCGTACGCTGGCGGCGCTGCGGAACGCGTCGGAGGCCGTCACCACCCGTCTCGCGGTGATCGAGGCCTACCGCACCGAACCGTAGCCCTCAGTCCACGAGCAGCCGGGCCATCCCCCGTTCGCTGAAGACGTCCCCGATGGCGAGGGACACCGCCCCGTACACGGCCGAGGCGGTCCGCCGCGGCCTTCACCGCGCCCTCCTCGTCCAGGTCGGTGAGGGCGACGCGGTAGCCCTGGTCGTGCAGCCGCCGGGCGATGCACACGCCCAGGCCACGGGCGGCCCCGGTGACGAGAGCGACGCGGCGGTTGCCCACGGTCATCGGGTGGAGCGAACTCCGCGACGACCTGGTCTCCGCCGTACGCGCCGTCGTGTACCAGCGCGCCCTCCCCCTGGCCACCCCCGAACTGACCATCACCGCGACACAGCTCAAGGGCAGATCCGGGCTCCACGGTGGGATCGCCCTCGCCACCCAGGACGTCTTCGGGCCGGCGGGCATCGTACGGCTGCCGGCCGACATGTCCGGAACGGGCGAGTAGGCGGACCCGCTCCCGGACGGGGCCGGAAGCGGGTCCGTTGTCGTGGCAGGTGTCAGACCACCGGGGCCGGGTAGGTCGGGTACTCCACCCCGGAGACGTACTGGACGACGCGGATGACCTGGCAGGAGTAGCCGAACTCGTTGTCGTACCAGAGGTAGAGGATCGCGTTGTCGCCCTCGACCTTGGTGGCGCCCGCGTCGACGATCGAGGCGTGGCGCGAGCCGATGAAGTCGTTGGAGACCGCGTCGGGAGCGCTGATGAAGTCGATCTGACGCTTGAGCGGCGAGGTCAGGGACACATCGCGCAGGTAGTCCAGGACCTCCTCGCGGGTGGTCTCGCGCGCGAGCTGCAGGTTGAGGATCGCGATCGAGACGTCCGGCACCGGAACGCGGATCGAGCTGCCGGTGATCTTCGCCTTGAGGTCGGGCAGGGCCTTCGCCACGGCGGAGGCGGCACCGGTCTCGGTGATGACCATGTTGAGCGGCGCCGAGCGGCCACGGCGGTCGGACTTGTGGTAGTTGTCCAGCAGGTTCTGGTCGTTGGTGAACGAGTGGACGGTCTCCACATGGCCGCGCAGCACGCCGTACTCGTCCGCCATCGCCTTCAGCGGCGGGACGATCGCGTTGGTGGTACATGAGGCGCAGGACAGGATCCGCTCCTCCGGCTTGATCGTGTCGTGGTTGACGCCGTGGACGACGTTGGGGACATCGCCCTTGCCCGGCGCGGTCAGCACCACCTTGTCGATACCGGGGCGCAGATGCTTGGACAGCCCTTCGCGGTCGCGCCACTTGCCGGTGTTGTCGATGAGGATGGCGTCCTTGATGCCGTACGCCGTGTAGTCCACCGACGTCGGGTCGTCGGCGTAGATCACCTTGATCTCGTTGCCATTGGCGATGATCTTGCTGTTCGCCTCGTCCACGGTGATCGTGCCCTGGAACTGGCCGTGAATGGAGTCGCGGCGCAGCAGCGAGGCCCGCTTGACGATGTCCTCACCGGCCCGCCCGCCGCCCCGCGGACGACGATGGCACGCAGCCGCAGCCCGTTGCCGGACCCGGCCTTCTCGATGAGCAGGCGGGCGACCAGCCGCCCGATCCGCCCGAACCCGTAGAGGACGACATCGCGTCCCTCACGGCACTCGATCTTGTTGGCCCCGGTGGCACCGGCGACGGCCTCGGCGGTGAACTCCTCCACCGAGAGACCGCGGTCATCGGCCCGGTGCTTCTCGGCGAGCAGGCCGATGTCGATCTGGGAGGGGCCGAGATCCAGCGCGGTGAGCGCCTGAAGGAACGGCAGGGTGTCGGTGACCGAGAGCTCCGCACCGGCGATCTGGCGGGCGAATCGGTGGGTCTTGAGGATGCTGACGACCGACTTGTTCACCAAGGAGCGGCTGTGCAGCAGGACCGTGACGTCCCGCTCCCGATGCAGCTTCCCGATGAGGGGGATCATCGACTCCGCGATCTCCTCGCGGTGCTTCCAGTTGGTGAACGAGTCCTCGTTGAGAGTCACAAGTTTATCTTTCGAGCTAGGTGGCGCTCATATGCTAGCCCCCAGGTCATGGGGTGCGTCGGCACCCCCATCCATCCGCGCTGCCCGGGCTCCCGGCACGGCTCCCACATGCGGGTCATTCCTTGATGAATTACGAAGCGGATATCAGCCATAAAATGGCGACTTAGCGGGCGTCGTTTTTCGGACAGCACTCATGACGAAACTCACTATTAACATGAATTTACCAGTGAGAAATACCACTCCCCCAGAGATCAGCATCCCGTAGCGATCCCCTCCGGAGAGGTAGATGGTTTTCACAGGCAACCATCTCCCGCTGAGTGAAAGGGATGATCACTGTGTGCGGCATCACCGGCTGGGTCTCCTACCGCCGCGATCTGACCTCCCACCGCCAGATCCTCGACACCATGACGGAGACGATGGCCTGCCGTGGCCCGGACGCGGCCGGGGCGTGGGTGACCGGCAGGGCGGCGCTCGGGCACCGCAGGCTGGCCGTCATCGACCTGCCCGGCGGGGCGCAGCCCATGGCCGTCGACACGGCCGACGGCCCCGTGAGCATGGTCTACTCCGGTGAGGCGTACAACTTCACCGAGCTGCGCGACGAACTGCGCCGCAGGGGCCACGGCTTCACCACCGACTCCGACACCGAGGTCGTCCTGCGCGGCTATGTCGAGTGGGGCGAATCCCTCACCGAGAAACTGAACGGCATGTACGCCTTCGCCATCTGGGATTCCCGCACCGAGAAGCTGGTGATGATCCGGGACCGGATGGGCATCAAGCCGTTCTACTACTACGAGACCGACGACGGCGTCCTCTTCGGGTCCGAGCCCAAGGCCATCCTCGCCAATCCGCTCGCCGCCCCCGAGGTCGGCCTGGACGGGCTGCGGGAGATCTTCTCCTTCGCCAAGACCCCGGGCCACGCGATCTGGAAGGGCATGAAGGAGCTGCGCCCCGGCCACATCGCCGTCGTCGACCGCAACGGGCTTCGCGAGCAGGCGTACTGGCGCCTGGAGGTCTCCGAGCACACCGATGACCAGGAGGCGACCGTCGCCCATGTGCGGGAGCTGCTGGAGGACATCATCGCCCGTCAGCTCGTCGCCGACGTGCCCCGCTGCACCCTGCTCTCCGGGGGCTCGACTCCTCGGCGATGACCTCGCTCGCCGCCCGCAAACTCGGCGAACACGGCGAGACCGTCCGCAGCTTCGCCGTGGACTTCCCCGGGCAGGCGGAGAACTTCCGCGCGATCGACGTGGCGCCCAGCGTCGACACGCCGTATGTGCACGCCGTGGCCGAGCACGTGAAATGCGACCACCGGGACATCGTGCTCGACGGCTCCGCCCTGTCCGACCCGGCCGTCAGGCAGGCGGCCATCGCGGCGAGGGACCTGCCGATCGGGCTCGGCGACCGGGACAACTCGCTCTATCTGCTGTTCAAGGCCGTTCGCGAACAGTCGACCGTGGCCCTGTCGGGCGAGTCGGCCGATGAGATCTTCGGCGGCTACCCGTGGTTCCACGACGAGCGGCGCGAGGCCGACACCTTCCCCTGGCTCGCCGGCGGACTGACGCTCGGTGAGTCCAAGAGCCTGCTGTCCCAGGACCTCACCGAGAAGCTGGACCTGGACACCTACCTGCGCGACCACTACCTCTCCGCCCTGGCCGAAGCTCCGCTCAAGGACGGTGAGACCGGCCTGGAGAAGCGCATGCGGCAGGTCTGCTATCTGCACCTCACCCGCATGGTCAACACTCTGCTGGACCGCAAGGACCGGATGAGCATGGCCGTCGGCCTGGAGGTCAGGGTGCCGTTCTGCGACCACCGCCTCGTCTCCTACGTCTTCAACACCCCCTGGTCGCTGAAGACCTTCGACGGGCGGGAGAAGAGCATCCTGCGCGAGGCCACCCGCGATGTGCTGCCCGAATCCGTGGCCAACCGCAAGAAGAGCGGCTACCCCGGCAGCTTCGACCCCGCCTATCTCTCCGCCATCAGGCAGCAGGCGGGCGACCTCATCACCTCCGGACACCAGGCGCTCGAGCTGTGCCGCACCGAGACGCTGAAGGAGGCGATCGGCGCACCGGCGGAGGACATCACCACGCAGCAGCGCGCCACCATCGAACGCGCCCTCGACCTGGCGGCGTGGTTCGACCTGCGCAAGCCCATCATCACGATCGACTGACGCCCGCGGTCCGACCGCGCGCACCTCACACACCACACATCACGCATCACGCATCACGCATCACGAGGGACGGGCTCCTGGACCGCCGGGTGCCCGTCCCTCGTTCCGTGGCCGCTCGACTCCGTCGGCCCCGCCCGGCGCGGCCGTGAGATAGCGGGTGATCATCGCGACGAGTTCATTCTCCAGCCGCTCGGTGTCGATGGAGTCGGGCGCCGCGACGAGCTGGTGGACGACGAGCTCGACCGTGGACACCACGAGCCGGGCGGCGACGTAGGTGTCCTCGACCCGGACCTCGGGATGGCGCTCGAGCAAGTCCTGGGTGTAGGCGACCCGTTCCCGCTCATGCCGGGCGATCTTCTCGAGCAACTCGGGCGACCGTGGCCCGTGTTCCATCATGACGCGGAGCAGCTGCGGGTCGTCGAGATGGTTCGCGATCACCGGGCGCGCGAAACCGCGGATGATCTCTTCCAGGGAGTCCGGTTCGTCTTCGTCCTGGCGGCTCCTGATGGCATCGCCCCCGGCATCGAGGTGACGGATCAGCAACTCGGCCAGGATCGCGTCCTTGTTCGGATAGTACTGGTACAGCGAGCCGATCGAGATCCGGGCGCGTTCGGCGATGCGGTTGGTGGTCCCGGCGGCATAGCCGTACTCGGCGAAAACGTGAGCAGCGGCGGTGAGGATGCGCTGCCGGGTGAGCTCGGCCCGGGCCTGGCGTGGCTGTTTACGTGGCTGAAGTCCGCGGCGGCCGGTCGTCATGACACCTCCTGCTCGGCGCCTTGAAAGCGAGTGGCGCAAGACCTGAGTAATTGCTCACAATAGTGCCATGAACTGCGGCGGAGCGGTGAGCCACGGTCGTCGGCGGGGATGCGGGAGGCGACCGGCACGGGCCCCGCGCCCTCCGCTCCGCCCCTCCCGGAAGGAGCCCTCATGACGCAGACCAGCACACGCCCCGGCGGTTGTCGCCGGCCGAGGTCCACGCCCGGCTCGGGGAGCCCGAAGCCATGGTCAAGGCCAAGATCCAGGACCATATCGACGAGTACTTCCGCCTCTTCATCGCCCACTCCCCCTTCCTGTCCATGGCCACGGCGGACGCGGAGGGGCGCGCCGACTGCTCCCCCGTGGCGACTACCCGGGGTTCGTGAAGGTCCTCGACGCCCATACGCTCGCGATTCCCGACCGCCCCGGCAACAAGATCGCCGACTCTTTCCGCAACCTCGCCGAGAACGACGGGATCGGGCTGCTCTTCCTCATCCCCGGGCTGCGGGAGACCTTGCGGGTCAACGGCCGCGCCTACCCCACCGACGACCCCGATGTGCTCGCCCGGATGCGGACCGAGGCCAGGGATCCGGTGCTCGCGATCGTCGTCGAGGTGGCGGAGGCGTACTTCCACTGCGGTCGCGCGCTCATCCGCTCCCGGCTGTGGGATCCCGCGAGTCAGGCCCTCGCCGACGAGATCCCGTCGGTCGGGGAGATCGCCACCGCCCAATTCGGGATGGACATCGACCCGATGGCGCTCACCCACGCCCTCGAAGAGGGCTACCGGAAACTCTACTGACCACGGCACAAGGTGAATCAACGATGCAACAGACCGTCGTCGACCACATCGAGCAGGTCGCCGAGGACGTCGTGTCCCTCGTCCTGCGGGGCGCCACCGGACCGCTGGCGCCATGGGAGCCGGGCGCCCATATCGACGTGACGCTGCCGAACTGGCTGACCCGGCAGTACTCGCTGTGCGGAGACCCGGCGGACCGGGAGTCCTATCGGGTCGCGGTACGGCACGACCGCCTCAGCCGGGGCGGTTCGGAGTATATCCACCGGTTCCTGCGCCAGGGCCGCGCCCTCGATGTGTCGCTGCCGCGGAACCACTTCCCGCTGCTCCCCGCGCCGGAGTATCTCTTCCTCGCCGGCGGGATCGGCATCACCCCGATCCTGCCGATGCTGCGGGCGGCGGCCGCCTCGGACGTCCCCGCGTCGCTCGTGTACCTGGGGCAGTCGGTGGCGTCCATGCCCTTCGTCGACGACCTGCGCGCCTCCTTCGGCGATCGGGTGCGGATCGTCGCCACGCGCCGGCAGGGCAGGCCGGACTTCGCGTCTGTGGCATCCGCGCTGAGCCCCGGTGCCGTGGTCTACGCCTGCGGCCCCGGGCCGATGCTCGCCGCGGCGGAGGCCGCGTTCCCCTCGGGGCGGCTGTACGCGGAGCGGTTCCGCCCGGCGCCCAGGTCGTTCGCGCCCAACACGGCGTTCGAGGCGGTGTGTGCCCGGTCGGGGCGGACGGTTCCGGTGCCCGCCGACGAGTCGCTGCTGGACGCCCTGACCCACGCCGGATTCCCGGTGGCGGCCGGATGCCGCGAAGGCGTCTGCGGCAGCTGCGAAGTGGCCGTGCTCGACGGCGAACCCGAGCACCGGGACGACATCGGCGCCCCCGCGGGCGGATGTACGCCTGTGTGTCCCGCGCCCTGTCCCCGCGGCTCGTCGTGGACCTGTGACCAGGCGGCGAGCGGCCCCCGACTCAACGCGAGGAATGACATGTTGCCCAAGGTGCGCACGCCCGATTCACGGCAAATGATCAGGCTGGAGGTGCGCCGGAACACTCGGCTGACACCCACCTTCTCGACCATCACACTCGTCGGACCCGAACTGGAGCACCTGAAGCCCATGGGCTTCGACCAGATGGTGCGGCTGTTCTTCCCCCGCGAAGGGCAGGACGGGCTGAGGATGCCCAAGCTCTCCAGCGAGGCGTGGATGGCGGAATTACTCCTCCTGCCGAAGTCACGCCGACCCTGGGTGCGCAACTTCACCATCCGGCGCACCCGGCCCGAACTCGGCGAGGTGGACATCGAGTTCGCCCTGCACGGCGACACCCCGGCCGCCACCTGGGCCCGGCGCGCCCGGCCCGGAGACCCGGCGGGCATCTTCGACATGGGCATGAGCTATCTGCCACCGGCCCATGCCGAATGGCAGCTGCTCGCCGGGGACGAGAGCGCCGTGCCGGCGATCCTCGCCATCCTCGAGCACGCTCCGGCGTCGCTGGTGGCGGAGGTCTTCCTGGAAGTGCCCGGGACCGCCGATATCCGCACGGACATCACCGCTCCCGAGGGCGTACGGGTGCGGTGGCTGGCCCGGGACGGCGCGGACGTCCTGCCCGGCGGGCCGACCCTCGACGCGATCCGTACGTCGTCGCTGCGACCGGGCCGGTTCTACACCTGGGTCGCCGGGGAAGCCGGACTGGCCACCGGGCTGCGCCGCCACCTGGTGCGCGACCGCGGCGTGCCCAAGCCGGACATCGCGTTCTTCGGCTACTGGCGGCACGGCCGTTCCAGCCCCGGCTGAGTCCAGGGTCCTTCTGGCGGATCTCCGTGGAGGAAGGAGCGCCCGCCGCGCAGCGGCCGAAGACCGCAGCCGGGGCGTGCTCTCGGCGCACCGCGCGGAGGCCCTCGTAGCGGAGCTACCCGGGCTTTCGTGCGGCACGCCGAGAGGGCGTGCCGGGCGTCGCGACGCCGCGGAGATCCGTCAGAAGGACCCCAAGCTCACACCGGTGGCCGCGGGTCGTACTGGATGCCACGCCGCACCTGACGTGCGCGCTCCGGCGAGGCCAGCCTGGCAACCAGGTGAAGGGCCATGTCGATACCGGCCGAGACGCCCGCGGAGGTGATCAGGTCACCGTCGTCGACGAACCGCTCGTCGGGCCGTACGTCGATCGTCGGGTCGAGTTCGGCGAGCCGGTCCAGCGACGCCCAATGCGTGGTCGCGGGGCGCCCGGCCAGCAGCCCGGCCGCCGCGTAGACCAGCGAGCCCGTGCACACGCTCGTCATCAGGGGGACGGACCGCCGCTGGGCCCGGATCCACTCCAGGTGCTGGTCGTCCTCGAGCTGGGGCCGGGTCCCCTGGCCGCCGGGATGCAGCAGCACATCCAGCGCGGGCAGATCGGCCATCGCGTGACGGGCCACGACGGTGAGCCCCTTCGCGCAGGTCACGGGGTTTCCATCGGCGGAGAAGCAGAACACCTGCCACCCGTCCTCGGCGAAGTTGCGCGTCCAGTAGGACAGCACCTCCCATGGACCGATGGCGTCGAGCTCCTCCACGTCCGGGAACAGCAGGATCCCGATCTTCCGCGTGTCTTCCTGGGCCATGCCGCGATCCAATCAGACCCACCCTCGCTCGGCCACGGATTTCCCGGGGCGAGGCCGCCGATCGATGGCGGCGGCCTCGCGGTGCCGCGATGCGGTCGAGGTCGGGCTCGCGGTCAGTACGCCACCGGACGGTTCTCCCGCGCCCAGAGCTGTTCGGCTTCGCTGCGCGCGGGAGGGGCCACATCCCGTCGATCATCCAGAGGTCCCGGGGCGTCTCGTCGACGTGGAACTCGCAGTGCAGCCCGCGGTCCCGGGTATGGGGGCCAGCAGGCGGTTGAGCCCCTCGGTGCTCCTCTTCCGCACCTCGGGGTCCGTCAGGTGGCGGGCGATGTGCTCGACCACGACCCGGACGGCGTTGTCCGACGGCTCCCCGCCGATCAGGAACGAGGACTCGGGGACCTCGTGGAAGAGGGTGACGACGTAGAACTTCGGCAGCCCGGCCCGGGTGTAGTACTCCGTGACGTCCGCGGCGAATCGCCGCTTCTGCTCCGCGGAGTAGGCGTCGGCCGGATGGTAGACGTGCCACAGGGGCATTGCTCTCTCCTTCGGGACGAGTGAAGTCGAACGGTGGTGACGAGCGGCTGTCCGCGGCGAGCGGTCAGTTTCCGAGGCGAACGGTGAGGCCCTCCACCGGCCCGGCGAGCGCCGCCTTCATCTGCCGGGTCACGTCGTCGACGAGCACCTCGTCGCCACCGCTCTCGACGCCGTCCAGAACCGCCTCCACGACCTCGGCCGGGGAGATCTTCTGGCTCGGTATCCCGGCGACCATGTCGGTGTCGGCGAGCCCGAGGTGCACCCCGACCACCTGGGTGCCCTGGTCCGCCAGCTCGATGCGGAGTGAGTTCGTGATCGACCACAGCGCGGCCTTCGAGGCGCCGTAGGCGGCCGCGCCGGCGCCCCAGGACAGCACGGAGTGCATGTCGACCAGCGCACCGCCGCCCCGCGCGGCCAGGACCGGGGCGAACGCGCGGGCCACCCGGAGCGGCCCGAAGACGTTCGTTTCGAACGTGGCCACCACATCGGCCATGTCCGCCGTCAGCAGCGGCGAGGGCAGGAGCACTCCCGCGTTGTTGATGACGATGTCCACATCCGTGGCCCGGTCGGCGAGAGCGGCGACCGCGTCCGCGTCGTTGACATCGAGGGGGACGGCCTCCACCCGCGGGTCCTCGCTGGGGCTGGGCTTCCGCGCCGTCGCGTAGACCTTCGCCGCTCCGCGCGCGAGCAACGCCTCCACATACGCCTTGCCGATGCCGCGTTGGCCTCCGGTCACCAGCACCACGGAACCATCGATCGCAACCATGTCGGGCCTCCTTGCCAGAACGTGCCGAACGTGTCGAAGCGCGCGCTCGAACCGGCGGGGACGGCGGCCCATGAGGCCGCGGCCCAACGGCGCGCTGGAATAGATTATTAGCATCATCTAAAATGGGGCGCAAATATCATCGACGCGGTACCGGCATCCGGTACCCCCGTCCGGCACCACACGCAGAAGGAAGTACCGACCATGCCCCGAGCATCCCGAGCCGAGGCCGAGCGCCACCGCGAGCAGGTGATCGCGGCCACCGCGAAGCTGGTGCGCACCCACGGCGCCGACAAGGTGAGCGTGCCGCAGGCGATGGCGGCGGCAGGTCTGACCCACGGCGGCTTCTACCGCCACTTCGCCTCGAAGGACGACCTGGTCGCCCAGGCATGCTCGGCCGCGTTCGCCGAACGCCTCGCCGCCATGGAGGAACCCCCGAGGGCGAGGACACGAGCGGCGCCCGGGCCGCCTTCCTGGCCGCCTATCTGTCCGCCCGGCACCGCGACAACCCGGGCTGGGGTGCGCCGCCGCGGCGCTGGCGGTGGACGCCGCACGGGCGGAGCCCGGTGATCCGCTCAAGGGGGCGTACACCGAGGGTGTGCGCAATCTGATCGGCGGGATGGAGCGCAACGCGAGGACGTCCGGCGCCACGGCGGCCGACGAGGAGTCCGTTCTCGTCGAACTGTCCACCATGGTCGGGGCGTTGGTGCTGTCACGGGCCTGCGCGGGCGACGAGCTGTCGGACCGCATCCTGACCGCGGTGCGCGACCACGTCCTCGGCGCGTATGAGCACACCCCCGACGGGAAGGACGCGTCCGAAGCCGCCGAGTGAAGCGCGCTCGCGTCAGGGGTTCGGTCTCACCTGGTGCCCGCCCCTCGGCGGCGGGCACCAGGCACGGGCTACCGTCCGAGCGCCGAGGACAGCCGTGCCGCGAGCGGCTCGCCGCCGAGGAAGTCCAGCAGCTCGCCGACGGTCGGCCCGGTGGCGGGGCCGTGGCGGGTGACCGCGAAGGCGGCCGCCGCGTTGGCACCCCGTACGGCGCTGTTCAGCTCCAGCCCGTGGCCGAGGAGGGCCAGGAACGCTCCCGTATGGGCGTCGCCCGCGCCGTTGCTGTCGACCGCGGTCACCCGGCGGCCGGGGATGTGCGCGGGCTCTCCGCCGGGCGGGACCAGCCAGCAGCCGTCCGCGTCGGCCCGCAGCAGCACCCCGGTGCGCGGGCCCAGCCGGGCGGCGAGCGCGACCGCGGCCTCCCGGGCGTCGTCCCGCCCGGTCAGCAGCCGCCCCTCGCGCTGGTTGCAGCTGACCCAGTCGCAGCGCGCCAGAACGGGCTCCAGCACCTGCTCGGGGATCTGGTCGGCCAGGGGGCCCGGATCGAGGAAGGCCCGGGTGTGTTCCGGCAGCCGTGCCACGAGCGAGGCCAGGACCGGGCCGTTGACCGGGTAGGCGAGCCCGTATCCGGAGATCTGCACCAGGTCGCCGGGGCGCAGCGCGGCGAGCACGGCCGTCGCGTGGGCCTCGGTCAGCCGGGCCTCCGCGCCGAGGCTGGTGGCGAAGGTGCGCTCGCCACCGCCGTCGACGAAGGCCACGCAGAATCCGGTGTCCTCCTCCGTGACCGGAGGCAGCGGCACCTCGATGCCCTCCCGGGCGAGGTCCGCCCGGACCCGGTCGCCGAACGGCCCGGTGCCGTGGGCACCCGCGTACACGGCCGGCAGCCCCAGGCGGCGGGCGGCGGTGAGGACGTTGAATCCGCCGCCCGTGGTGAGGGTGGTGTCCCGGGAGACGATGTCGCCGCCGCGTTCGGGCAGTGCGGGTACCCGCATCACCAGGTCGACGATGGCGTTGCCGAGCAGGACCAGCCGACCGCCCGTGGCCTCGCCGGAGGCGCCGGGGACGGCGTCGGGGCCGCTCATGAGAGCTCCCGCGCGGCCGGGGCGGGCAGCACCTGCGCTTGCGGCGGTTGCGCGGACGCCTCCTCGCGGACGGTGCCGTCGAGCCGGCGCAGCAGGGCGTAGACGACGGCCGCGAGCACCAGGGTCACCACCCATCCCAGCCCGTTGGACCCGATCCAGCTGTGGGCGAGCGGCCCGGAGAACCACACGTCGGTGGCGCTGGTGCTGGCCTCGGTGAACAGCAGGCCCACCACGATGGCCGCCGCCCAGGCGATCATCGCGGCCCAGGCGACCCCGCCCCGGAACCAGTAGCGGCTGGAGCGGCCGACGTCCATCAGGGCCGCGCCGTCGTAGGACCGGCGGAGTATCAGGTCGACCGCGAAGACGCCCACCCAGGCGTTGATGGGGACGGCGAGGAGGGTGAGGAAGGTGATGAACGGGCCGTAGAAGTCCTTGGCGATCAGGATGAAGTAGATCCCGCCCGCGAAGGTGACGACCACGTCCAGGCCGACGGCGAGTGTGCGCCGCACCCGTATGCCCAGGGTGATCATGGTGAGCCCGGCCGAGTAGACGGACAGGTGGTTGGAGAGCAGCAGTCCGCCGAACGCGGCGATCAGATACGGGATGGACATCCACGAGGGCAGCATCGTGTTGATCGCCGAGACGGGGTCGGAGGCGGAGGCCAGATCGGGTTCACCCGCCGCGAGGAGCGAGCCCAGCGAGATCAGCACCACCAGCGGGATACCGGCACCGAAGGCGGAGGCGGCCACCAGCCTGCCGCCGGGAATCCGGCGGGGCAGATAACGGGCGTAGTCGGCCCCGGTGTTGGCCCAGCCGATCCCAGTACCGGCGGCGATCATGCCGACGCCCACGACCATGGAACTCACCGGCCCGACCGGGGCGTGGAAGACCTTGCCCCAGTCGATGGTGGTGGCGAGAAAGCCGATCACGACGAGGTTGAGCAGACCGAAGACATAGCTGGCCCACCTGTTGATCCACATGATGGTGGCGTGGCCCAGGCCGCTGATCAGCAGGGTGCAGCCGATGAAGACCAGCAGGCACACCACGGTCAGGACGGTGTTCCGCCGGATGCCGAAGGCGGCGTCGAGCAGCGCCAGCAGGGCGAAGGCGGCCGTGGTGGTGTTGATGGTCTCCCAGCCGAGCCGGCTCATCCAGGTGACCAGCGTGGGTCCCGCGTTGCCACGGACCCCGAACACCGCGCGGGAGAGGGTGAGGGCGGGCGCTCCGCCCCGCTTCCCGGCGATGCTGAGGGCGCCCACCAGGGCGAAGGAGCCGAAGGAGCCGAGGATGGCCACGACGGCCGCCTGCCAGATGTTCAGGCCGCGGAAGCTGACCAGCGCCGCGCCGAGCGGCAGGCCGAGGATGCTGATGTTCGCGGCGAACCAGGTCCAGAACATCTGGCTCGCGTGGCCGTGGCGCTCGGCGTCGGGAACCGGCTCGATGCCTCTGGTCTCCACGGAGCCGACGCGGTCGTTCTCTGAAGCCGCCATGGTGGTACCTGTCTTTCTGTCCGGGGGCGCTCCGGTGCGGATGTGGGGGCGGGGTGTGTGTCACGCGGCCGTGTCGGCGCGCAGCGCGAGCAGGGCCTTGGCCAGCGGCTCCAGGTCGAGGTCGTTGACCGAGCGCAGGGTGGCGAGGGCGTCGTCGGGCAGGGCGGATGCCCCGCTGACGGCACCGGCTATGGCGCCGGCGATGGCACCGATGGTGTCGCAGTCGCCGCCGAGGTTGGCCGCCAACAGACAGGCCCGCCATGGCTCGCCCTCGGCGAGGGCCAGCACGGCGAAGGCGGCGGGGACCGACTCCTGGCTGGCGACGCTGGTGCCGACCAGGTCACAGACGCGGTCCAGGGCCTGCCGCTCGGGCAGTCCCCGGACCAGGTCCACGGCCCAGCCGATGCGGGCGGCGATATCGGCCCCGGCGACCCAGTGGCCGCGCTCGGCACCGGCCTCGGCCGCCGTGATCGCCGCGCCGACGGCGTCCTCCAGGTCGCCGCCGTCGATGCCACGGCTCACCGCGGCGGCCACGGCGGAGGCGGAGGCGATGCCGATGGAGGTGTCATGGGTGACCTGACACGCCTCCGCGACCCGGTCGAGGAAGGGCTCCAGGGGTGTGTCGGGGAAAGCGACGCCGACGGGGGTGATCCGCATGGCCGCGCCGTTGGTGGCACCGGACTTGCCCGCCTCCTCCGGCGGTACGCCACGGGACACGGCCTCCAGGGCGGCCTTGGTGGAGGGCCGAGCAGGTCGAAGGAGCCCTTGGCCTTCATCGCGCGCTCCCACTCCAGGAGCTCGTGCGCGAGCCGCAGCGGGTCGATCCGGCCACCGGACCCGGTCAGCAGCCGGCCGACGATGACGGCCTGATCGGTGTCGTCCGTGACCGAACCGGCGGGCATTCCGGCGCTCACCGGGTTGTCCTCCGGGCCGGGTTCGAAATCGGTGACGGTGCCGAACCGGGCGACGATGGACAGGCGGGACATGATCTGGGTGGGCATACCGAGGGCGTCACCCATCGCCAGGCCGTAGAGGGCGCCGAGCGCGCGGTCGTGCTGGTGGTTCATGCGGACTTCCTGTCAGTGCGCGGAGGCGGTACGTCGGGCGGGGCGGACCGCGCCTCGCGGGGCGCGGTGTGGGGTCTCATCGGGGCTGCTTCCTCGCGGATGTCTCATCGCCGCTGCCCAGGGCCGTCTCGTCGGGGCTCTCGCCGAAGCCGAGGTGCAGCTGGAAGCGGGCGGGGTCCAGGAGGCTGGTCACCTGCTCGACGATCCGGCCATCGGCCCCGCGGCTGACCCGGCGGGTGTCGAGCCAGACCTCTCCCACCTGGCGGCGGAGCAGGGTCGCCTCGTCGGCGGCCAGTTGGCGTACGGACGCCCACTCGTCCCCGTGCGTGGCCCGGATGCCGACCGCGGCGAGGGTCTTGGTCAGCGAGCCGTCGAGGAGCCCGCCGAGCGGGACCTCGGCCAGGGCCGGGACCATCGGAACCCGGCTGCGCTCCAGCGCGACCGGGGTGCCCTCCGGCAGCACCCGCAACCGGTCGAGCGCCATGAACTCGACGCCGTCGAGGCCGAGTTCACCGGCCAGCCGGGCATCACGCACCGCTTCCAGACGGAGCACCTCGGTGGTGACCTGGGCGCCCTGGTCGGCCAGCGCCCTGGTCCACCCCAGCCGGTTGTCCAGCAGGCCGCCGTCGAAGGTGACGAACGAGCCGACGCCCGCGTGGGTGGAGATCAGCCCCTGCTTGCTGAGCTCGTCCAGCGCCTGGCGGACGGTGGCCCTGCTGACCGCGAAGCGCCGGGTGAGCGCGTGTTCGCCGGGCAGCCTGCTGCCCGGCTCCAGGGCGCCGCTGTGGATCTCACGGGCCAGGACGCGGGCGATGCGCTGATGCTTGAGGACCTGTTTAGGCATGTCCGGACGTTAGCCATACATGTTCAGTCCTGTCTAGAGTCGCAAGCACTCCCATCGGAAACCGATCACTCTCGGTCCGCCGGAACGCCCTGGCGGCGGGAAAGCCGATGGCACGGCCCGCCGTGCGGCGGGCCGTGCCATGGGTGAGCGACAGCCGGGGTCCGTCAGGCCGCGTCGCGCAGGATCGCCGCCAGCTCGCCGGGCTGGTCGAACATCGGCCAGTGCCAGCCGGGCAGCTCCCGGTACGCCCACCCCTCGGTCGCCATATGACGGAACGCCGGAACGACGCCGATCCGCGCCCGGACCTCGGCCACGGCGAAGCTGCACAGCACATGCAGCCGCGGCAGCTTCTCCCACGCCTCGGTCAGCCGGACCGGGGTGGTGGCGGTGGCCCATGGCTGCGGCACCGACAGCCGCACCAGCCGTTCGAGCGTGTCGTCCGGCAGTCCGGGCACTTCGGAGGCCAACTGCCGCCACGGCGGGGGCGGCAGCCGCCACCCGCCCCCTCCGCGCGGACCAGCTCGGCGTTGCGCGACTGCTCCTCCGGCGGTGTGAACTCCAGGTGGGACATCCCGTCCGGCAGCGGTCCGCTGTCGATGAACACCAGGCGGCTGATCCGGTCCGGCATCCGGTCCGCCACGCCCGGGACCACCACCGCACCGGCATAGCTGTGGCCGACCAGCACCACATCGTGCAGGTCCTCGTAACGGATCAGGTTGAGCACATCGGTGATGTGGGTCTCCGGGTCGGTGTCGGGCCGGGCCAGGTGTGCCCGTTCGCCCATTCCGGTCAGGCTGAGGGAGTGGACGTCGTGCCCACGGCCGCGCAGGTCATCCGCCACCGGGCGCCAGGCCCAGGCCCCGAGCCAGAACCCGGGAAGAAGTACGTAGGTTGCCATGGCGTCAGACGCTAGGAGGGATACCGGACAGGATCCGCCCGGTATTGCGGAATACTTGAGCGGCATGAACCGACCGACCGCCCGGGTGCTCGCGCTGCTGGAGATCCTCCAGGCCGGTGGCACCCGTACCGTCGCCGATCTGGCCGCTCGGCTCGGCGTGGACGAGCGCACCGTCCGCCGCTATGTCGGCCACCTGATCGACCTGGACGTCCCGGTCCGGTCGGTGCGTGGCCGCTACGGCGGCTACCGGCTCGCGCCCGGCTACCGGATGCCGCCGCTGATGCTCACCGACGAGGAGGCGCTGGCCGTATCGCTCGGGCTGGTCGCCGGCCGCAGGGCCGGGCTGGTGACCACGTCCGTCGCGGCGGCGGAGAGCGCCGCCGCCAAGGTGCGCCGGGTGCTGCCCGAGGCGCTCGGCCGCCGGCTGGACGCGCTGCTGGCGACCGCCGACTTCACCGCCCCGGCCCGCCCCATGGCCATCCCGGAGACGAGCGTGCTGCTGGTGCTCGCGGAGGCCGCGCGGGACCGCCGGCCCGTCGCCATCGGCTACACCGCCTGGAAGGGGCGGCGCAGTGAACGCACCGTGCATCCGTACGGGGTCGTCGCGCACTCCGGGCGCTGGTACGTGACGGGGCGGACTCGGCCAGTGGCGAGGTGCGCACGTTCCGGCTGGACCGGATCGAGACGGCCTCGGTGCTACCGGGGTCGTTCGACGTGCCCGAGGGATTCGACCCGGCCGCGCGGGTACTGTCCGGGCTGGCCGGGGTGCCGTATCCGCACGAGGTGTCGCTCCGGGTCCGGGGCACCGTCGAGCAGGTCCGCCACCGGCTTCCGCCCGGACTCGCCACCGTGCGGGAGCTCCCGGCCGGCCCTGTGCGGGACACCGCCTCCCGGGAAGGAGAGGGCAGCGCATGGGTGCGGGTCGAGCTGCGGGCCGAGCGGCTGGAGTGGGTGCCCTCCGTACTCGCCTGGCTGGACCTGCCGTTCGTGATCGAGCATCCGGAGGCCCTGCGCGACCATGTGCGCGCCCTGGCCGGCCGACTCGCCACGTGTGCCGAGGCGGTCGCCGATGCCACGGAGGGGGCGGAGCCCCGCGCGGAGTGACACCGGATCGTTCCAGCACTCCGGGATCGGGCCGGTGCGACGCTCAGCCGCGGGACCACCGTACGGCGGTGCCGGCCACGGCGGAGCGCGCCCGCTCCAGTGTCTCGCCGTGCCCGAACAGGCCCGGCAGTCCGCCCGTGTGCACGAAGACCGTGCGCTGACCGGGGCGCACCTGACCGTCGTGGACGGCGGCGATGAGACCGGCCAGGGCACGGCCGGTGTAGACGGGGTCGAGGACGATGCCTTCGGTGCGGGCCGCCGTGGTGATGGCGTCCATGGCCGGTTCGGTGAGCGCGGAGTAGCCGGGCCCGACCTGGTCCAGGCGCAGCCGCAGGGAGGTGGCCGCGGGCTGTCCGGCCAGCCCCTCGACCAGGTGGCCCACGGTGTGCTCGGGGTCGGCGACGGCTCCGCAGTGCACCCCGAGCACCCGCTCGGCCCCGAGGGTGTGGACGAGCCCGGCCATGGTGCCGCCCGATCCGACCGCCACCACCGCCGTGACCAGCTCCGGGTCCTGCACCAAGAGTTCCGTCCCCGCCGCGGCATAGCCCCGGGCGCCCAGCACACTGGAGCCGCCGAAGGGGATCACCGCGGGCCGGGCGCCCCGCTCGCGCAGGTCCCGGGCCACGTCGTCGACGGCCGCCGCGAGTTCCCCCTCGCTCACCTCGCCCGCCCATACGACACGGGCGCCGAAGAGACCGTCGAGCGCGATGTTGCCGGTCATCCCCTCGCTCGGCGCACCGGCGAGGACGAGGACCACGTCCATGCCCAGCCGGGCCCCCGCCGCGGCCGTCAGTCGGGCGTGGTTGCTCTGCGCGGCCCCGCTGGTCACCAGCGTGGTGGCGCCCTCGGCGCGGGCGGCCCCGGCCGTCCACTCCAGCTTGCGGACCTTGTTGCCCCCGCCGCCCAGGCCGATCAGATCGTCACGTTTGACCCACAGGTCATCGGACTCCAGCCCGATGGCACGGGCCAGGCGTGGCGCGGCCTCCAGCGGTGTGGGCCGACTCATCAACTCGGCCCGGGTGATGTCCTGACCCCGCGTGGTGTCCTGAGGCTCTTCTGACACGATCGCCGCCTTCGCTGCGCTGAGGGATGTCCGGGTGGGAGAAACGGCCGTTGGCCCGACACGGACAACGTAAGCGCCGACGCGGCACATCACCTACCCGGGGCCGTCGACCAGGATCGTGGCGCGCTCCTCCGGGGCGAGGTGCCGATTGCCCCAGGCGGCCAGGGCGACGACCACGGGCCGCAGCGAACGGCCGCGCTCGGTCGGCACGTACTCATGGCGCACCGGGTTGGTCTGGTGCTCGGCGGCTCGGCCGCGCCCGCCGGTGGCTTCGAGGCGATGTCCGAGGAGATCTGGCAGCAGGAGCTCAACCACAATCCGCTCGGCGCCGTCCGCCTGGACCGCGCCCTGATCCCGGGCATGATCGAACGGGGCGGGGGCGCGGTGGTCCGTGTCTCCTCGATCCAGCGGCGGATGCGGCTGTGGAACGGCACGCCGGCCTACGCCGCCGCCAGGGCGGCGTACCGTACCCGCCCTCTGAGGAGCGTCGAGCCGCGTCAGGCGCTCTCCACCGCGGGGCCGCCGGGCACCGCGCTCACCCGACCGGCGCGCACCACATTGCTGAGCGGCCTCCCCGCCTCCAAGCGGTCGATATTCGCCGCGATATCCGTGGCCCGGGCGGCGAACGTCTCCCCCGTGTGGCCCGAGTTGTGCGGTGTCATCACCACATTGGGCAGCGTGTGGAACGGCAGGCGGCTCGGCGCGTGGGGTGGCCCGGCCCACCACACGTCGAGGGCGGCTCCGGCGATGGTGCCCGCCGACAGAGCGGCCCCGTCCGATGTCCGTCGGGGCCTCGCGTTCGGCCGCCTGCCACTGCTCCGAGGAGCTCGACCGTGCCTGAGACGCCCCTCACCGACGCCACCGCCGCCGACCCGCGGGCCGATGGCCCGGCCACTTCCCCGCCCCCGCTCGAAGTCCGCGGCGTGACCGAGTCGTTCGGCCATGGCCGCCGGCGCCTGACCGCGCTCGACGGCGTCGATGTGCGGGTCGAGCGCGGGCAGACGCTCGGGCTGGTGGGCGAGTCGCCTGCGCGGCTTCGTGCCCACGCCGCGGCGGCGGTCGGTGCTGCTGGCCGGTCTGATGTCGGGGCTGATGGGCACGGCGACCGCCATCGGAGGGCCGCCGATGGCCATGGTCCGGCAGCGGCTGAGCGGACCGCGGCTGCGCGCCACGATGAGCGGGTTCTTCCCGGCGGGTTCGGTGATGAGCCTGGCCACCCTGGCGGCGACGGGGGCGGTGCACACGTACAGCCTGTGGCACACCGCCCTGCTGGCCCCGGCCGCGGCGATCGGGGGCTGCTGGCCCGCCCGCTGTCGAGCCGGCTGGACCTGCGGCGCACCAGGGCCGTCGCCATGGTGCTCGCGGTGGCGAGCGCGACCGTGCTGGTGGTCCAGCAGTTCGTCTGAGCCCGCCAGGGAACCGGGCCCTCGGCCCGGTTCCCTGGGGCGTATCGGGTCAGCCCTCCGCTGCCACGGGGACGGCGCGGCGCTGTCCGGTGACCTTGGAGGCGGGCAGCCGCCCGGCCTTGGAGGTGCCGGTCATCGTCTCGCCCTCGACGGTCATCGTGAACGCGAGGTTCAGTCGCATCGGCTTGGTGATGGCCTGACGCCAGATGAGCTGGTCACCGTCGAGCGCCACATCGGCCAGCGGGACCTCCTCTCCCGCACCGTGGGCCGTACCGGTCAGGGTGCCGTCCTCATCGCGGAGTTCGATCACGGCCTTGATCCGGCCGATGGGGGTGGAGATGGACAGATCCCAGGTGCCTTCAACGGACATGGTGGTGTGCTTCCTTACGGTGGGACGGAGCCTGCGGTGAGGGGCGGATCGGGCTGGGGCGGTATGGTCCCGGGGCGACGGGCGACGGCCCGTGGTGGCGCCAGGGGTGCCACGGCGCTCGTAGGCGAACAGTTTCTCGACGGCGTGCGCGATCCGCGGCCCCACCTCGCGCTCCAGCAGGTACAGGCCCAGATCGAGCCCGGAGGTGACGCCGGCGCCGGTGACGAGGTCGCCGTCGTCGACGACCCGGGCCCTGACCGCGTTGACGCCGGTGGCATCCAGCATGTCCAGGCCCATGTGGTGGGTCGTGGCGTAGCGGCCCTCCAGCAGACCGGCCATGGCCAGCACGAGCGAGCCGCCGCACACCGTGGCGACGGTCACCTCCGGGCGGTCCATGGCGGCCTTCAGCAGCCCCGGCAGCCCGGTGTTCAGGGTGCGGCCCAGCAGGACGGGGATGAGCTCGTCCTCCCGCCACTCGCCCGCGTCCGCGTCCGCGTCGTGGTCGGGGACCTCGCCCGGCTCCCCGACACGGCCGGCCGCACCGGGGACCACCACCAGGTCCGCCCCGCGGGATCCAGCGCGGCCGTGGCGAGCAGCGGTACGCCGCCGACCCCGCTCACCACCTCGCGCGGCCCCTCGGCGGACACCAGCTCCGCGCGCAGCGCTCCTCCGGCGGCCATGCCACCGGCGTGCAGCACTTCGTAGGGAGCGAGCACATCGAGGAGGTCGAAGCCGTCGAACAGGACGATCTGGGCGAGCATGAAAACGTTCCCTCACATGCGGCGACGGCCAGTCCGTCTGGCCCTGTTCCGACGCTAGGCGAGGGTGGAAACGGCTCCCAGTGGCAGGAGTGACATGGTTCAACGGGTTCTCGCCAAGCGGGCCGGCGGGTGGCCGGAGGGTGTCGGCGGGTGCCCGGAGGGTGCCGCGATCAGGCGTCTCAGGCCACGTCGGGCGGCATGTTGTACGGCGTGACGACCTGGATGGGCGAGGGCAGGGAGGGGCCTTCGTCGGGCAGGGCTCCGTTGGCCCGCATGATGATCTGGCAGGCGCGCCGCATGTCCTGGCGCAGGTCGTGGTGGAGCACCGCGGACAGCCGGCGCTCGCGCAGCAGCCGGGTGTTGTCGTGGTCGAGGTCGTGGGCGATGAACACCTCGTAGCCGCGGCCGAGTTCCTCGAAGGCTTGGATCGTCGCGGCGTTGCCGCCGCCGATCGAGTAGACCGCCCGGATGTCCGGGTCGCGGCGCAGCGCCCGCAGGACCAGGTCGCGCTGGGTGGCGTCCGGGCCGTCGCTGTCGGTGACCTCGACGAGCGTACGCCCGGGGTGTGCGTTGCGCAGGGCGCTGCGGAAGCCCATCTCGCGTTCCTCCTCACCGCGGAAGAAGCCCCGGCTGACGGTGGTGAGCACATTGCCGGGCGGTCGCCGAGCCACTGGCCCATGAGGTAGGCGGCGGTGGCCCCGGCAGCGCGGTTGTCGATGCCGACGTAGGACCGGCGGGCGCTGCTGGGCAGGTCGGTCACCAGGGTCACCACCGGTAGCCCGACGGCCGCCAGGCGGCCGACGGCCGCGGTGACCTCGGGTACGTCGGGCGCCTTCAGGACGACCCCCTGGCAGCCGCCGCGTTGGGCGATGCGGTCCAGCGTGGCGATCAGCTCCTCCACCGGACCGGTCTCCCGGAAGTGGAAGCGCGACCGCATCACCGCCGGGCGCAGCGAGGGCAGCTCCGCCTCCAGGGCGGCGCGGACCGCCGAGGAGAAGCGCTTCGGCGCCTGCATCACGATGTCGATCATGAAGGTGCGGCCGCCGATGCGGACCTGGGTGCGCTGCCGGTCCAGGTCCTTGATCGCCTGATGGACCTCCCGGGTGGTGCTCTCGCGCACCCCGCCCCGGTTGTTCAGCACCCGGTCGACGGTGGCCTCGCTCAGGCCCGCCTGCCGGGCGATCTCCCGGATGGGATACGGATGGGCCATCGGCGCGCCTCCCTGAGGGGATTTTGATGGGCTGCTGAGGATCGCTCGGTGCTCGGCCGATCACAACACTGGCAGAAAGCCGCAGCCCACGGGAAGGATCGGTCAGCAACGTCCCTCATCGCTCCGAGGTCTCATGCCTGGCTCAGTGAGGCCGACTGCTCCCTCGAGGCCTTCCGCACCCTGCTCGAGCGGACCACCGAACCCGGCGACCACCCCGGTGCCGACGCCGTGGAGCGACCCCGGTGGTCCCCCGCGCCTGGTCACCGCCGCGCCTGGTCACCGCCCGGGGCGGCGCATGGCACGGCGCGCCGGAGGTGGACGAGTGGCTGGACGCGGACCTGGCCTTCCCCGGCGGCGCCACGGGATCCGCCCGCTGCCACATGGCACACGAGGAGTGGCGGATGAGCTTCAGGGTCATCGGCTCGCGGGGTGAGGCGACGGCCATGAACTTCGTCCAGCCCCATCTGGACGACAGGGTCGTGGTGCGTACGTCCACGGGTGAGCGGACCGAGGAGTTGGGCAAGCGGTCCTCGTACACCTATCAACTGGAGGCGTACGCCGCACACCTGCGGCACGGCACACCGCTTCCCCTGGACGCGGAGGACGCGCTGACCACCATGACCCTGATCGACGCGTGCTACCGCGCCGCCGGGTTCCCGCCCCGGCCCCGCACCGCGCTTCCGGTCCCGGGCTGATCCGCGAGACAGCCCGCGCTCCGGGACGACCCGTGCCACGGAGTGCCACCGCCCGTCGGCGGGCGGTGGCCTCCGGCGGGGATCAGCCCGCCGGGCCGGCCGCCGTCCCCGGCCCGGCCGCTCCGGGCGCGCCCGCGCGCAGCCCGTCCATGACCAGGTCCAGAAGCCGTCGGGCGCGCGCCTGCCCGTTCTCGTCGAGGCCGATCTGCCACAGGCCGGCGATGGCGAGCAGGAAGTCGTCGGTGGTGACGCCCGGGCGGATGGTGCCGACCTCCTCGTTGGCCCGCAGCAGGAGCGCCACGGCCTCGGTCATCTGGCCGTGGCCCGGTTTCTCCTGGCCGCAGGATGCACTGGTGGCCTTGTGCAGCGCGTCGGCGAGCCCGGCCTTGGCCATGGCGAACCGGGCGAGGTGCCCCATCCACTCCCGCAGGGCCTGATCCGGCGCGCGGGTACGCAACAGCTCGGCCGCGGTGTCGGCCACCTGCCGCATCTCGTGGCGGTAGATCTCCAGAACGAGGGCCTCGCGGCTGGGGAAGTTGCGGTACAGCGTGCCCTGCCCGACGCCCGCCTTCTTCGCGATGGTGCTCAGCGGGACGTCCGCCGAGCGCGTCAGCTCCGCCAGCGCCACTTCCAGGATGCGCTCACGGTTCGCAGCCGCGTCCGAGCGCAGACGCGCGTCCTTCTCTGCCCGCACTCGTCCTCCTTCCGGACCTCGCCGTAGCGCCGACCTTGCTCACCGGACAGCTGTCCGCTAGGTTTCATGCACAGCGGACAGCTGTCCGTTTAGGTCCACCTTACCGGCTGAAACGGCCAGTGTGGATGGCCGAAACCGAGCGCCGACCGGCATTGTCCCGCATTTCATGTCCCCGGGACTTCCCGCCTAGGCCCCGGGCCCTCCATCGGACGACTTCAACGCGCCCCACACCCGCGAAAGAAGGCTGATCATGGCCCCATCGACGTCCAGCGTCATCACGCTGACCATCAACGGCGAGAAACACACGCTGCCCGTCGACCACCGCACCACCCTGCTCGACGCCCTGCGGGAGCAGCTCGATCTCACCGGCACCAAGAAGGGCTGCGACCAGGGTCAGTGCGGTGCCTGCACGGTGCTGATCGACGGCCGCCGGGCCGTCTCCTGCCTCCAGCTGGCGGTGGCGACCGAGGGCCGTGAGGTCACCACGATCGAGGGCGTGGCCGAGGGCGACGAGCTGCACCCGGTGCAGCAGGCGTTCCTCGACCTCGACGGCTACCAGTGCGGCTACTGCACCCCGGGGCAGATCTGTTCCGCCCTCGCCGTGCTCGAGGAGCACGCGGCGGGCTGGCCGAGCGCCGCCACCGCCGACGTCCGCCCCGAAGCGGGACCCCCGCCCCTCAGCCCGGACGAGATCCGGGAGCGGATGAGCGGCAACCTGTGCCGCTGCGGCGCCTATGTGTCGATCGTGCAGGCGGTCGCGCGGGCGGCCGAGGCGCGCACGGCCGGGACCGAGGAGGCCCTCGCATGAAGGAGTTCGGCTACCAGCGGGTCCTCGAGGTCTCCGAGGCGATCTCCGTGCTCGGCGCCGACCCCGACGCGCGTTTCCTCGGCGGCGGCACCAATCTGGTCGATCTGATGAAGACCGGCGTCGAGCGCCCGGGACACCTGGTCGACGTGACCGAACTGCCCCTGGACCGCGTCGAGGTGACGCCGGAGGGGGGCTTGCGCATCGGAGCCACCGTCACCAACAGCGATCTCGCCGCCCACCCCGAGGTGCGGCGCCGCTACCCGGCCCTCGCCCAGGCCGTCCTGGCCGGTGCGTCCGGGCAGCTGCGCAACATGGCCACCGTCGGCGGCAACCTCCTGCAGCGCACCCGCTGCGGCTACTTCACCGATGTGGCCGGGCCCTGCAACAAGCGCCTCCCCGGCAGCGGTTGCCCGGCCATCGAGGGTGAGCACCACAACCACGCGATCCTCGGCGCCTCCGAGCACTGCGTGGCCACCCACCCCTCGGACATGGGGGTCGCGCTCGCCGCCTTCGACGCCGTCGTACGGTACGAAACCGCCGACGGGCCCGGCGAGTTGCCGCTCGCGGACTTCTATCTGCCCGTGGGCGACACCCCGCACCTGGAGACCGCGCTGCCGTCCGGCGCGCTGATCACCGGTGTCACCCTGCCCCCGGCCCCGGTGGCCGCCCACTCCCGCTACCGCAAGGTCCGCGAGCGCGCGTCCTACGCCTTCGCCATCGGCTCGATCGCCGCCGCCCTCGACGTCCGCGACGGGGTCGTCCACGAGGTCCGCCTCGCCTTCGGGGCCGTCGCCTCCCGGCCGTGGCGGGCCCTGGAGGCCGAGCGGGCGCTGACCGGAGGCCCGGCGACCGCCGAGGCGTTCGCCGCCGCCGCGGACGCGGAGCTGGCCGCCGCCGAGGCACTGCCCCACAACGGATACAAGGTGCCGCTGATGCGCAACCTCGTCGTGGCCCTGCTGACCGAACTCACCGAGGAGGCCACCCGATGACCACGACGACCGGAGCCACCACGACGACGGGCGCCTTCGGCACCGCGCGCACCCGCGTGGAGGGCCGGGAGAAGGTCACCGGAGCGGCCCGCTACGCGGGCGACATCCCTCTGCCCGACCTCGCCCACGGCTGGATGGTGCTGTCCACCGTGGCCCGCGGCCGTATCAGCTCGATCGAGTCCGAGCCGGTCCTCGCCATGCCCGGTGTCCTCGCGGTCATCCACCACCAGAACGCCCCGCGCGTCAACCTGGACTACATGGGCATGATCGGGAAGCCCGACCCGATCCTCGGGGTCTTCCAGAACGACCGCGTCCCCTTCATGGGCTGGCCGGTGGCGCTGGTCCTCGCCGAGCGGCCCGAGCAGGCCAGGGAGGCCGCGGAGGCGCTGGTCGTCCGGTACGAGCAGGAGCCGCACGACATCGGCTTCACCGCCGGACACCCGGATATGTACACCCCTCCGGATTCGCCCTTCGGGCCGGCGGTGGCGTCGAAGGGGGACGTCGAGGCCGAACTCGCCGCGTCCACCTTCGTCGTGGACTCCGAGTACACCACCCCGGAAGAACACCACAACCCCATGGAGCCGCACGCGGCGACGGCCCACTGGGACGGCGGCCGGCTGGAGGTCTTCGACTCCAACCAGGGCAGCATGATGGTGGCCGCCGAGCTCGCGCAGATCTTCTCCCTCGACGCGGAGTCGGTACGGGTGCGGTCCGAGCACGTCGGCGGCGGCTTCGGCTCCAAGACCACCCGCCCGCACCAGGTGGCCGCCGCCATGGCCGCGACCGTTCTCCAGCGCCCGGTGCGCGTCGTGATGACCCGCCGCCAGATGTTCTCGACGATCGGCTACCGCAGCCCCACCGCGCAGCGGGTCAGGCTCGGCGCCGACGAGTCGGGGCGGCTGCGGGCGCTCGACCACCGGTCCGAGTGCGTCACGTCGACGGTCCACGAGTTCGTCGAGCGGAGCGCCTCGGTGGGCCGCGTGATGTACGACGCCGACGCGCACTACACCAGCGACCGCGTCGTACGGCTCGATGTGCCGACCCCGACCTTCATGCGCGCGCCCGGCGAGGCACCGGGCTCGTTCGCGCTGGAGTGCGCGCTGGACGAACTCGCCGAGAAGTCCGGCATCGACCCGATCGAGCTGCGCGTCCGCAACGAACCCGACCGGGGCCCGGTCTCGGGCCTGCCGTTCAGCAGCCGCAATCTGGTCGCCTGCTACGAGGAGGGCGCCCGCAGGTTCGGCTGGGCGGACCGGGATCCCCGTCCGGGGGTGCGCCGCGAGGGGCGGTGGCTGCTCGGGACGGGTATGGCGGCGGCCAGCTTCCACTCCGGGGCCGGGCCGTCCACGGCGGCCGTGACGGCGGAGGCGGACGGCACCTTCACCGTGCGCATCAACGCGGCGGACATCGGCACCGGCGCCCGGACCGCCATCAACCTGGTGGCCGCGGACGGGCTGGCGGTGGATCCGGAGCGGGTTCGGGTGGTCATGGCGGACAGCGACCTCGGCCCGGCGATGCTCGCCGGTGGCTCGATGGGCACGCGCTCCTGGGCGTGGGCGGTGGCGATCGCGGTGAGCGAACTGCGCGAGCGGCTGGCCCTGGGCGGCGACATCCCGCCCGAGGGATCACCGCGCGCTCCGACACCACCGAAGCCATCGGCGCCCTCGCGCAAAAGGAGCGGCACTCCTTCGGCGCGCAGTTCGCCGAGGTGGCCGTGGACGTCACCAGCGGAGAGGTCCGGGTGCGGCGGATGCTCGGCATCTTCGCGGCGGGCCGGATCGTCAACCCGCTGACCGCGCGCAACCAGCTCGTCGGCGGGATGATCTGGGGTATTTCCATGGCCCTGCACGAGGAGGCGGCCAGGGACCGGGCCTCGGGCGGCCTCGTCTCCCCCGACCTCGCGGGCTATCACTTCGCCGCCAACGCCGATGTGCCGATCGTCGAGGCGGACTGGGTGGACGACCCGGACCCGGACGACCCGGTCGGCATCAAGGGCGTGGGTGAGGTCGGCATCGTGGGAGCCGCGGCGGCGATCGCCAACGCGGTGTGGCACGCCACCGGCGTCCGCCACCGCAATCTGCCGATCCGCCCGGACCGGGTCCTGTCGGCGGGGACGAACGTGCCGGAGCCCGGCCACGCGGGCTGACGCTCTCACCGTCGAGTGCTCGGCGCCGGCCAGGCTTCCCGCCTGGCCGGCGCCGAGTCCGTAGGGGCACGGTTCGGCCGCGCGGAACTCATAAGGGCGCCGTCCGCCACGGGCTCGTAGGCGCGCAGCCCTAACGCCGCGGTGTGGCCTTGTGGGGCGAGTCCGCTCGACCATACGGGCGGGATGGGAGGTCCGGTCCGATTATGTGATCGGACGGCACGGTACCGACAACGGCATGGCCACTCCCCCCGATTCCCCGCAGAACGCGGAGACCGCGAGCCCCGCATCCCTGGTGGGCCGCAAGGGCTACAACGAGCGCTTCCTGGGCCCCTCCCTGCCGCTGCCCCGGCCGGTCGGCCCCGATACCGAGACGACGGTCCTGCCCTACACCAACTTCAGCGTCGTCTTCCGCCCGGACCGCCGACTGGCCGCGGCGACGGCCGTCACGATCGACGGCGCGCACCTCGTCGATGTGGAGCGCGAGGACGAATGGCGCTTCGACCCCCGCCTGCCCGAGGCCCAGCAGGCCGGTGACCCCGTCTACCAGGACAACCCGCTGGACAAGGGACATCTGGTCCGCCGTCTCGATCCCGTATGGGGTCCGAACGCGTCCATGGCGAACGACGACACCTTCCACTACACCAACGCCGCTCCCCAGATGAACGTCTTCAACCAGGGCAAGAAGCTCTGGCAGGGGCTGGAGAACTTCCTGCTGGACCACGCCGAGGAGTTCGACAGGAAGCTGACGGTGTTCACCGGGCCCGTGCTCGAGGACTCCGATCCGCCCTACCGGGGCATCCAGGTGCCGCTGCGGTTCTGGAAGGTCGCCGCCTTCCTCCAGGACGGGGAGCTGGCGTCCACCGCCTATGTGCTCGACCAGAGCCCCGACCTCAGCCGGGAGACCGCCGCCCGGGTCATGGCGGAGGCCGCGCGAGCGGGAGACCCTCCCCGCTCGGGGCCTTCCGCACCTTCCAGGTGCCGGTCGCCGACATCGCCCGCCTCACCGGCCTGGACCTGGGCCCGCTCCCGGCGGCCGACCGGCTGACCGCCGGAAGGCGCGCCGCACCCCGCTGGACCCTCCTGGAGTCCTACGACGACATCACCGTGCGTGCCGCATGAACCCCTCGACCGACCGCATCTGAGGCCGCGACGACACCGCACCGGCGCCGGATACCGCCGATCGGCTGGCGCTGTGCGGCGATCCAGTCATCTTCTCGCTCCGCCCGCTCCCCTCCGGGCCCCGGCGGGGAACACTCGCCCAAGCCGAGGAGAGCAGAGAGGGCACCGATGAGCGACGACTTCGTGCTGGACGTGACCAGGATCCGCGACGAGGCCCGCCGGAAGATGGCGGCGGGCCCGGTGACGGACGCCTACGGTCTGGACAAGGACCGGGTCATCGGCATCCTCAACGACGTCATCGCGACCGAGGTGGTGTGCTGGCTGCGCTACACCCGCCACGCCATCTCGGCCAGCGGGATCGACCGCGCCCAGGTGTCCTCGGAGTTCACCGAGCACGCGAAGCAGGAGATGCAGCACGCGCTGCGCGCCGCCGAACGCGTCTCCCAGCTCGGCGGCGACCCCGACTTCGACCCCGCCTCGCTGACCCAGCGCTCCCACACCGACTACACCACCCCGGCCAAGAACGACCTCAAGGCGATGCTGGAGCACAATCTGCTCGCCGAGCGCATCGTGATCGCCAGCTATCAGGAGATCATCCGCTGGCTGGGCGAACACGACCCGACCACCCGGCGGCTGATGGAGTCGATCCTGGAAGAAGAGGAGGAGCACGCCGACGATCTGGTGGATCTGATCGGCGTCTGACACCCGTGGTGGGTCGGCCCATGACCACGCGGTGGCCCCGCTCGCTCTCCTGCCTCATCGTGGCCGCCCTGTGCTCGGCCCTGTTCGCCGGGTGCGGGGAGGGTGACGACCACGGCCGGAGCTGTACCGGCCGTACGGGCAAGGATCTCTCCAGCCGCACCGTGGCCGGTGGCGACCTGTGGCAGAAGAAGCTGCGGTGCGTCAATCTCGAACGGTCCACCCTGACCGGGCTGGTGTCCGAGGCCAATCTGCGGCGCGGCAACCTCTACGCGGCGCGGCTGACCGCGGTGTCGCTGGAGAACGTCGATCTGCGGGGCGCCGACCTCCGGCGGGCGGACCTCACCTCCGCCACCCTCTCTCAGGTCGATCTGCGCGGCGCCGATCTGAGCGGCGCCAGGCTCGGCAGGGGTCTGCTCACCGATGTCAGTTTCGAGGGCGCACGGCTGGACGGCGTGTATCTGCGGGCGGCGTCCCTCACCCATGTCGGCCTCAACGGAGCGGATCTGAGCGGCGCCGACCTGGCCGGAGCCACGGTGTCCGACTCCGATCTCCGCGGCGCGAAGCTGCGGGATGCGGATGTCTCGACGACGAGTTGGGAGAACGTCCTCTGCCCGGACGGCTCCCGGTCGAGCGCACGGGTCTCCTGCGCCGACCATCCGGCCCGGGCCGCGAAGGGCGCCCCGGGTCAGCTTCCCCCGCCGTCGGCCCCCTTGTCGGTCTCCCCCTTGCCGGTCTCCCCTGAGGGGTCTTCCGCGCGACGCGATGCGCCTGTTCGAGACCCTTCATATAGGCGTCCAGATAGTCGGCGTCCGACAGCCGGGCGCAGGGCGCGGGGGCGGGGTGGGAGCGGACCGCTCCGCCCTTGTGGGCGGCGGCCCGGTCGGCGATGGCATCGACACAGGCCCGGGTGACCTCGGCCTTCTCGGCGGGGGCCGGGGTGCTGCTCGGGGTGGTCTTGTCGCGGGCGTCACCGCCGGTGGAACAGCCGGTCAGGAGCAGGGCGATGGCGATGACTGCCGCGGCTTGGACGGTGCGGGTGCCCATGTGTCTCCCCGGTGCGTGGATGGTGGGGTGCATCATGCGGCGCGGCGGCGGCGAAGCGGGAGAGTCGTGTATGCGTTGTGATGAAAAGGTGACCGAACGGACGTACAGCTGAACCCACCCCGGAACCCGGGCAAAGCGACGGCCGGGACGGTCCGTGGCGAACCGGCGTACCCGACCGGACCGGGCACAGGATGTCGGGTCCGGCAGGGTGCCGGCTTCCTAACGTGATCAGCGTCAAGGAAGGAGACCGAGGTGCTGGAGCGGCTGAACGAGGCCCTGGACCACATCGACGCACATCTGGATCAGCGGATCGAGGTGGCCGAGCCGGCGCGGATCGCGATGACGTCGGAGTACCACTTCCGACGGCTGTTCTCGGCGCTCGCGGGGATCTCGCTGTCGGAGTACATCCGGCGCAGACGGCTCACCCTCGCGGGGGCCGAGGTGCTCGCCGGGGAGCGGACGCTCCTGGAGATCGCGGTGCGCTACGGCTACGGCTCGGGGGAGGCGTTCGCGCGGGCGTTCCGGGCCATGCACGGTGTGGGCCCGGGCGAGGCCCGGCGGGCGGGTGCCTCGCTGAGCTCCCAGCCGCGGATGTCCTTCCGCCTCATCGTCGAAGGGAGCGGCAGTATGCGATACCGGGTCGTGGAGAAGGAGCGGTTCCAGGTGGTCGGCAGGAAGGTCCGGGTTCCGCTCGTCCATGAGGGGTGAATCCGCGGATCGCGGAGTTCATCCGGGGGCTCGGCCAGGAGACGATACGGCGGATCGCCGCCCTGTCCGATCAGGAGCCGGAGGGGATCCTGGGGGCGAGCGACAACCTGGACCCGAGCCGGGCCGAGGGAACCGAACTCGACTACTACCACGGGGTGGTGACCGGGGCCGCCGCTCCGGAGGACCTGGACACGCTCGCCGTCCCGGCGGGGACATGGGCCGTCTTCGAGAACTCCGGGCCGTTCCCGCAGGCGCTCCAGTACCTGTGGCGGGACGTCTTCACGCAGTGGTTCCCGTCCAACCCGTACCAGAGCAGGCCGGGGCCGGAGATCCTGCGCACCCGGCTGTCGCAGGACGGGGCGCGGGCGGACGCGGAGCTGTGGATCCCCGTGGAGCGGACGGCGGTCTGACGCTCCGTACCGTGGTCCGGGTGCGGCCGCCCGTGGAATTGCCCGGGCGGCCGGCCGGGCGGTTCTCACGCCCGCTCCCGCGCGCCGCGGTCCCCTCGGACCAGGCCCGCGATGAGCGCGAGGAAGGGGATGACGCCGAGGACGACGCTCGCACCCACACCGACGCCGGTGACGAGGGTGAAGTTGGAGAACACCAGCCACAGCGCGGTCAGCAGTCCGGCCACGGCCAGCACCGGCGCGATCCGGGTCTGCCACGTCCTGCCCGAGGCGAGCCGGGCGTGGCGCGCGAAGAAGGCGACCACGGCGATGGAGGTGATGAGCATGAGCAGGATCATGCCGACCGTCGCCACCCCCGCCATGGAGCCGAAGACGCCCACCAGCGGATCCAGTCCGGCGATGGCGCAGCACACGACCAGGACCAGCGCGGTGCCGGTCTGGACGACCGAGGAGACGGACGGCGAGTGGTGGCGCGGATGGACGACGCCCAGCCGTGCGGGGAGGAGGTCCCTACGGGCGAGGGTGAAGGTGTAGCGGGCGATGACGTTGTGGAAGGAGAGCACACAGGCGAAGAGGCTGCTGAGCAGCAGCACCTGCATGACGTCCCGCAGCGCGGTGCCGACGTAGGCCTGGGCGGTGTCCATGAGCATGTTGCCCCGCCCGTCCAGGGTCTTCTGGGCCACGGCCGGGGCGTCACCGGTGCCCGCCGCCAGGACCAGCGCCCAGCAGGACAGCGTGTAGAACCCGCCGATGATCAGGACGGCGAGATAGGTGGCCCGGGGGATGGTCCGCTCCGGGTCGCGGGCCTCGTCCCGGAAGACGGCGGTGGCCTCGAAGCCGATGAATCCGGTGATGGCGAAGAGCACGGCCACGCCCAGCGGTCCGGAGAACGCCGCATGCGGGGTGAACGACTCGACGTTGACACCGTGGGCGCCGCCCCGGGCGAAGATCCCGGCGTCCAGGACGAGCACCACCGCGATCTCCAGGACGAGTGCCACACCGAGGACCTTGGAGCTGAGGTCGATATGGCGGTAGCCGAGGAAGGCCACGATGCCGAGCGCTGCCAGCGCCCACACCCACCAGGGCAGGGACGGCCCGCCGAAGGTGTGGAGGACATCGTTCACCGCCCATCCCAGATAGCCGTAGACGCCGACCTGGATCGCCGTGTACGCGACGAGCGCGACGGCGGCCGTGCCCACTCCGACCCGGTCCCCCAGGCCACGGGTGGCGTAGGCGTAGAAGGCCCCGGCCTGCGGAACGTGGGGCGTCATGGTGACGAAGCCGACCGCGAACACCAGCAGGACCAGCGAGGCGAGGGCGAAGCCGACGGGGGCTCCGGCGCCGGGGCCGCCGGCGATGGCGAGCGGGACGTTGCCGCCGACCACCGTGAGGGGCGCGGCGGCGGCGATCACCATGAAGACGATGGCACCGGTTCCGAGCCGCCCCGAGAGATTCGTCTTGGCCTGTTGTGGGGTGGATGCGTGCACATCGGGGTCGGTCAGCATGACGGGTCCTTGGTGGCGCGGGCGGACGGGGTGAAGAGGTCGGGCCGGAGGTCGGCCAGATACGGATTGGCCTTGCGCGCTTCCCGGACCGTGTGCGGTTCCACGGTGGCGAAGAGCAGCCGGTTGCCGTGTTCGACGCTGTCCAGCACGGTCGCCGACGGGCTCACGATGGAGCTGCGGCCGACGTAGCGCAGTGAACCCTCGTCGCCGTCATGGTTGACGTAGGCGATGTAGATCTGGTTTTCCCAGGCGCGCACCCTCAGCAGGTGCTCGGCGATGAACTCGTACGGTTGCATCTGGGCGGTCGGGACCGCGACCAGGTCCGCGCCGGCGAGGGCGGCGGCCCGTACGTTCTCCGGGAACTCCACGTCGTAGCAGATCAGCATCGCGATCCGGACGCCCGCGTACGTGATGACGGGAGCGGTCCGGTCGCCCGGTGTGAAGTACCTGCGGTCGAGTTCGCCGAAGAGATGGGTCTTGCGGTGGCGGCCGAGGATCGCTCCGGCCGGGTCCATGAAGAAGGCGCTGTTGTAGTAGGCGCCGTCGTCGTACTCGGGGGCTCCGAGGACGAGCGCGATGCCGTGGGCGGCGGCGATCTCCTGTGCCGGAGCGAGCAGATCGGTGCGGGCCAGGTCGCGGACGGTGTCGCCGATGTCGTAGCCGGTGACGAACAGCTCGGGGGTGATCAGGAGTTCGGCGCCTTCGGCACGGGCCCGGCGGCACGCCGCGTCCAGTTCGCGGAGGTTGGCGTCGACGTCGCCGGGCGTTCCCGCCGTCTGCAGTCCGGAGATCTTCATCAGTGCCTTCGACAGGGGGCTCCAGGGGTGAATGCGAGCCATGAAAACATGCTCACTTTGATCAGGTAAACCCCCGGAGGTTACGGTTCCGCAAAGCGGCGGCCCCCGTGCGAGGACCGCGCGGAGGCCGCGGGCGGGGTGCCTACGCTGAGGGGATGGCGACCCAGGAACCGTCCGGCGCACCGAGCGCCCTGACCAGCAGCGCCCTCGCCGCGATCCGCCGCACCAGCGCCGTCGACACCGTACGGGCCCGGATCTCGCTGGCGGTGGACCTGGGACTGCTGGCGCCCGGCGAGCGACTGCCCAATGTCCGGGCCACGGCGGCGGCGCTCGGGGTCGGCGAGATCACCGTCCGCCGGGCCCTCACCACCCTGGAGCGCGAGGGCGTCGTCCAGCGGCGCCCGGGGCGTACGGGCGGCACCTTCATCGCGGAGCGGCCGCGCCGCCGCACCGTGGCGCAGGTCGCCGCGTACCGGGAGGACAGCGAACGGGTGCACCGGCTGATCGACGAGCGCATCGTGCTGGAGGCCGGTTTCGCGCAGCTGGCCGCCGAGCGGCTCGACCAGGCGGGGCTCGACCGGCTCGACGAGTGCGTCCGGGAGATGGACGCGGCCGAGAGCTGGGCCGAGTTCCACGCCGGCGACAAGCGGTTCCACCTGGCCCTCGCCGAGGGCGCCGGGCTGCCCTCCGCGCTGGGGATGTACGAACGGGTCACCGGAGAGCTGTACGCGTACTTCCTGCCGTATCCGCTGGACTACCTCCGCGGCAGCAACGAACAGCACAAGGCCATCAGGGCCGCCCTCGCCGCGAGGGACGCCGCCTCGGCGGCCGCCCTCCTCCGGGACCATGTGGCGGAGCTGCACCACTCGATGTACGTCGGTCTCGCGGACACCGCCGAGCGGGGTGAGGACGGCTGACCCGAGGCCATCCCCGCCTGTGGCTGACTCCACAGACCGCATGGTGAGACCGGGGTCCAATTCTTGAAACCCGGACCATATCCTGGAGTACATGTCCGCACCCGCCCGTCTGCTCTGTCTCGCGCTGTTCGCGAGTTCGGCGTGGTGCGTCGACGACGGCCTCTGTCGCCGCTGAGCCGGAACCAGCCGGTTTCCCCACCGCGCGCCGCCGCCTCGGCGCCGCGCCGTCCGGCCCGGCCCTCCCGCCCAGCGCCATCCCCCTCTCGCCGATCTCCGGAGTCCGCACGTGACCACCGCCCCGCCCGCCGAGGCGGCGAAGACCGCCGCACTGCTGTCCCCCTCCCCCACCTCCGTGCCGCGCCCGGAGGCGCCCGCCGCGCCACCGGTGCGGCCGGTGCCGCTCGCCGTTTCCGGGCTGCTCGCCGCGGCGCTGACCGCGTACGTATGGTCCGCCCACGGGGCCAAGCCCGGCGTCCTGCTGCTGCTCGGCCTCGCCCTGGGCGTCGCCCTCTTCCACTCCCGCTTCGGCTTCACCTCCGCCTGGCGGCAGCTGGTGGCCGTCGGCAACGGCACCGGACTGCGCGCCCACACCCTGCTGCTCGGCACGACGGCCACCCTGTTCGCCCTGCTCATCGGCACGAAGACCGGGCTGTTCGGGTCCGTGCCCGCGCCCTCGGCCGGGCCGCTGGGGCTCGGGCTGCTGATCGGCTCGTTCGTCTTCGCCGTCGGCATGCAGCTCGGTGGCGCCTGCGCCTCCGGCACCCTCTTCGCGGTCGGCTCGGGGCAGACGTCGATCGTGCTCACGCTCGGCGGCTTCATCGGCGGCGCCACCCTGGCCGCCTGGCAGTTCGACCTGTGGAAGGACCTGCCCTCGCTGGAGCCGGTCGTCATGGCGGACCACATCGGCTGGTTCGGCTCATGGGCGGTGACGATCGCCGTGCTCGCCGCCATCGTCCTGGTCAGCCGTCGCGTCCAGGCCCGCCGCAACCCGCCGCCGATCGGTCCGGTGCCCTCCGCGCGCGGTGCCGCCGCCCGGGTACTGCGCGGCTCCTGGCCGCTGGCGGTCGGCGCGCTGGCGCTGGCCGTGCTGGGCGCCGGCGTGCTGCTCGTCTCCGGTGGCGCGTGGGGCGTCACCAGTGCCTTCAGCCTGTGGGGCTCGGAGCTGGTGCGCGCGCTCGGCGGCCACCCGGAGAGCTGGAGCTGGTGGCAGCAGCCCGGGAACAAGGAGATGCTCGCGGGGCCCGTGCTCGCCGACAAGACCAGCCTCACCGACATCGGCATCATGATCGGCGCGGCGGTCGCCGCGGCGCTCGGCGGCACCTGGACCCTGCACCGCGGTGTGCCGTGGCGTACGGCGACCGCGGCGGTGCTCGGCGGGGTGCTGATGGGCATCGGCGCCCGGCTGGCGGGCGGCTGCAACATCGGCGCCTATCTCGCGGGCATCGCCTCCGGCAGCCTGCACGGCTGGGTCTGGGGCGCCTTCGCCCTCCTCGGCACCTGGGCCGGGCTGAAGCTGCGGCCGCTCTTCGGGCTCGGGAACCCGAAGCCGGGCGACGGCGTCTGCTGACGGCGGCCGCCCCGTGGGCGGGAAGCCCACGGGGCCGGGAGTCCTGACGGCTGGTCAGCAGCCGATGCGGGAGGTGCCGACGGCCACGTCGTCGTACCAGAGGGTGTCATCGCCCTCGCCATAGCTTTCCCAGCCCAGCCGCAGATCGGCCGGGGCGGGCCGCCACCCGCCCCGGTTCAGCCACTGCTGGTCGACGTCCTGGGTCGGGGTGCCGTCGACCACCAGGCCGGTGACGAGCCCGCCGTTCACCCAGGTGTCCAGGCGCCCCGCGGTGCGGTCGAGGCGGAACTCCAGACATGTCCAGGTGTTGACGGGCAGCGGGGTGCTGAGCGCGACGCCCGCCGGGCTCTGGGCGGGGAGGGTGGCGTCGTCCGACTCGCGGTTCCACTGGAGCGCCTTGTTCTGCCCGCCCATGCGCAGGTCCTTGCCGTTGTCGTTGGTGTCGCGCAGGGCGGCGAACGTGACGTGCTGGGCGGGCAGCGCGGTGGTGTGGCGGACCCACAAGCGGGTGTAGAGGTCGCCGCCGGACGGCAGGCCGGACAGCGAGGTGCCGACGAAGGCGTGGTTGCAGTAGCCCGCCTTGCCCGTGATCCGCACCGACTTGGTGCCGCCGTGCGCCATCGTGGTGTCCACGGTGGCGGTGCCGGTGCCCGAGCAGTTGGCGACGGCCGTGGTCCAGCGGCCCGCCGGGGTGGTCCCGGTCTGGGACTCGAAGTCCTCGCAGAAGCCGTTGGCGGCGCAGGCCGCCGGTTGTGCCGAGGCCCGTGGCGCGGCCGGGGCGGCCAGCGCCACCGCCACGGCCACCGCGGCGACGGCCAGGGCGCGGTGTGGTGTGGGGGTCATGGGAGATCCTTCGCCTGGTCAGAGGGATCGGGAGCACTGGAAGCTTTGGGAGCGCTCCCACGCATCGTCCGCACTGTATCCCGTACATGACAAACCCGGAAGGCCGGACGCCCGCGCGACCGGTGCGCCGACCGGTGCGCCAACCGCATCACCCCGTTGGTCACCAAAAGGTTCCTCGGTCACCGAAAAGTGCGTTCTTCCATGCCGACGGCCACTCTCTTACGGTTTCCCAGTAACCACCAGAGAGCGCGGGCTCTTGGATTCCGTGACAGCGAGCCCGTGGGCTCCCATGACGAGAAGGCAGGCAGTATGGCCATCACCCTGGTAAACCCCAGCGGATTGCCGGAGATCGACGCGTACCGACAGGTGTCGATCGCGACCGGGTCGAGGCTGATCCACATCGCCGGGCAGGTGGCCTGGGACGCCGATGGGGTCACGGTCGGCGAAGGCGATCTCGCGGCTCAGGTCGAGCGGTGCTACCTCAACGTCGCCACCGCCCTGGCCGAGGTCGGCGGCTCCTTCGACGACGTGGCGAAGCTGACCGCCTACGTCGTCGACTGGACCCCCGACAAGATGCCCCAGTTCCTGGAGGGGGCCGCGCGGGCGGCCGCGAAACTGGGGGCCACCCCGGTCCCGCCGGCCACACTGTTGGGCGTCGCGGCACTGGACGTGCCCGAGCATCTGGTCGAGATCGAGGCCACCGCGGTCCTCGACTGAGCGTGGCCGCGCGGTGGCCCCGCCTCTCGTGGTGCCACCGCGCGGCTCGGGTGAGCGCTCCGCTCGGCTCGGATCACACGAGCCGGTCGTTCAGGAACCCCAGCAGTACATCGGCCACCTCGTCCGGCACCTCCTCGGCGAGGTCGTGTCCGGCCTCGAAGACATGGCCGGTGACGTCATGGGCGAGGAGCCGCATCTGGGCCTCGTTCCGGTCGCCGATGAACGCGTCGCCGCCGAGCGCCAGCACCGGGATGTCCAGCTTCGTCCGCGCCGCCTCCCGGTTCTGCTCGGCGTCGACGAGCATCGCGCGATAGATCGCCAGCATCGAGCGGATACCGCCGGGCATGGAGTAGCAGCGCACATATTCCTCGATCGCGTCCGCGGTGGCGGTGTCGGGGTAGCTGCGCTCGTCCTTCAGCATGTACGTGATGAGCTCGCGCTCATGCCCGGCGATCAGCATCTCGGGGACGTCCGGCTGGAAGTAGAAGCCCAGATGCCACAGGAACATCCCGCCCGAGACGTTCTCGCGGGTCAGGGCGGTGTGGTCCTCGAAGCCGAACCCGGGCAACAACGCCTCGGCGAACACCAGGGCCTCGACGTGATCGCGGTGCCGGGCGGCGAGCTGATAGCCGACCACCGCTCCCCAGTCCTCCCCCATCACGGTGTAGCTCTCGTGGCCGAGGTGGGCCATCAGCGCGGCGATGTCGTCGCTCATCGTGGCGCAGTCGAATCCCTCCGCGGGGTGGGCGGAGTCGCCCAGACCACGGAGGTCCGGCACGACGACGGTGTGCCGTGCCGTCAGCTTCGGGACCAGGTGCCGCCAGTGATAGCCGGTCTTGGGCACGCCGTGCAGCAGCACCACCACCGGGCCGGAGCCGGCCGTTCGGTAATGCAGCTTCGTCCCGTTGACGGCGGCGCGGCCGGTGCGGACAGGTGCTCCACGATGGTCGGAAATCATTGCTTCTCCATGATCTATCTCAGGGTTTCGGGACTGAGTGGTCTCGAATGAACACAGGGCTTGACCACGAGCGGCCACAGGTGTCTTCCGCGCTCGCGCGGCAGCGGATCGCCGCCGTCAGCCGGTGACGGCGGCCGCCGGGGAGGTCAGCATCGCCATGACGGCGTCGATGGAGGTGGTGATGCGGTCGCGCTGGTCCTCACCCGCGCACGAGAGCACCTTCAGGCCGCTGTTGAGCGAGGCCAGCATGGTCGCCGCCGATCGCGGATCGACGCCGGGGGCCAGCTCGCCCTCCGCGTGGGCCCTCAGCAGCGCGCCGTAGAGCGCGGTTTCGAGGCGGCTTCGGTTGCCCTCGAGGCGCCGCGCGATCTCGGGGTCGGAATCGCCGTGCTCCACCGTGGCGTTGACCGCGAAACACCCCTGGGGTGTGCCCGGCTTGGGGGCCGCCGCACTGGTTTCCAGGAGATCCCGGACGGCGTCCAGGGCCGATGCGCGCGACGCCAGGATGTCAGCCGGGCTCGGCCCCGCGGCGCCGGAGAGGAAGCGGTCGAGCGCGGCCAGGTACAGCCCGCGCTTGGACCCGAAGGTCCCGTACAGACTTGCCCGCGCGATGCCCAGCTCGTCCACCAGGTCACTGGTGGACGTCCCCTCGTAGCCATGACGCCAGAACAGCCGCATCGCGGCGTCCAGCGCGACCTCCGGATCGAATTCCTTCCTCCGTGCCATACCGGCACGCTAACCCTTTTGAGATCGATCAGTCAATTACATGGAGCGCTTATACGGAAGGGGCGCTGCCCGGGGACAGCGCCGCCTCCCTCACCGCCTCGCCCGGCGGGCGCTCCTCTGCCGGACGCGCGGACGCATCGCCTTGCGGGCGTCGATGGCCACCACCTCGAAGGTGTCCACGGTGCGGTTCACCCGGCCGAAGAGGTTGTCCGGACCCGCGATGCAGACCTTGGTGATGCCCTGCTCCCGCATCGTGTCCACCATGTCCGGCCAGCGGATCGGGTGGTTGAAGGTGTCGAGCAGCATCGTGCGCACACCCTCCGCGTCGGTCAGCAGCGCGCCGTTCTGGTCCGCGACGACCGGGAGCTTGGGGTCGGCCACCTCGAAGGTGCCGAGGACCTCCTCCTCAGCCTTGCGGCGCAGGGCGGAGAACGCCGGGGCGTGCACGGGCGGCCACATCGTGTACATGTTGTATCCGCCGAGCTCGCCGATCCGCTTCTTGAACCGGTCGAGCACCGGCTCGCGCAGGGACACGAGGTAGAAGCCCTGGTCGATGTAGCCGGAGACGTCGTGCCACTCCCCCTCGGCGTCCAGTTCGGCCAGCGCCTCCCGAAGCCGCTCCTCGGGGTGTGGATCACGCAGTGGGTGACCGCCTCACGGTGCTCCTGCCGGAAGTACTCCTCCTCGCAGCGCGCCAGTTCGGCGGTGAGCCGCACGGTCTCCTCGAACGGCAGGGACCCCGCGTAGGTCACCGCGGCCCGCTGGCCGAAGCTCGGTCCCGCGCACAGCTCGGGCCGCTCGCCCAGCGTCTCCTCCGCCCAGTCGGCGAGGGAGAGACAGACGGTCAGGAAGGCGATCTGGGTGTGGGCGGCGTACTGCGCCTCCTCGTCGGCGTCCGACCGGCGGTACCGGTCGAACACGGAGTACCCCACCACCTCGTCCGCGATCGCCAGTCGGCGCCGGGCGTGGGGTTGGTCAGCAGGAACTCGCCCACGTCGGTGAAGCGGAAGGGCCCCATCCCGGGGAAGACCATCGCCGTACGGCTGGTCTCCGCCTCGGGTGCCTGCGGCTGCGTGGCCTGTGGCTCGGTGGTCCGTGGGTCGGTCATGCCTTCGCTCCCGGCACCAGGTCGAGAGCCAGCTGCTCCAGCTGTCGTTTGTCGGGCTTGCCGTTGCGGTTCAGGGGGAATCGCTCCAGGACGTGAATGCGGTTGGGGTGCTCGAAGTCGGGCAGCAGAGAGGTGATCGGCTCCCGCCAGTGCCGCGGCTCCCGCTGCTGTTCGTCCTCCACGAAGAAGAAGAGCTGGCAGCCGCGCTGTTCGTCGGGGACGGGGACCACCTTGACGAGGCAGCCGCCCGCGGCCAGCTTGTGCTCGATGATCTCGGGGTAGAGCGTGTGGCCGTTGCGGTGCACCGCGGACTTCCGGCCGAGGACGAAGAGGTTGTCCCCGCCGTCCAGATAGCCGAAGTCGCCGGTGGGGTACCAGTCGGTCTTGGCCGGGTCGACGGGGGCCACCGTGCCGTCCTCCGTCAGATAGCCCTCCATCAGGTCGGGCGAGTGGACCTGGATCTCCCCGACCTCGCCGGAGGAGAGCACGGCGCCCCCGTCGTCGACGATCCGCAGCTTCAGGCCCTCGACGGCCCGCCCGCAGGCGACCACGTTGTCCTCGGTCGCGAAGGCCACGTTCCCCGCCTCGGTGCTGCCGTAGCTGTCCAGCAGAGGCAGTCCGAACCGCTTGACGTAGTCGGCGACCAGACCGGGGTCCAGTGGGGCCGCCCCGCTGCAGAACATGCGGACACCGGACAGCTCGTCCGCCAGGGCGGGCTTGCGGCCGATCATGTTGAGCATGCTGCGGTAGCTGGCCGGGGTGGCGTCGACCACCGTGGCCCCGCACGTGCCCGCCATGGTCATCGCCCGGTCCAGCCGCCGGTAGGGCGCGATGACCAGCGAGCACTTGACCAGCCAGGCGATGAGCACCATGGACAGCCCGTACTGGTGGGAGAAGGGCAGCAGCGGCAGCAGGACGTCATCGGGGCGGTGGCCCACCTGCTGGGCGTTGCGCTCCAGGTTCTTCAGGAACTTCGCCCCGGTCTTGACGACGCCCTTGGGCTCCCCGGTGGACCCGGAGGACCACATGATCAGGCCGTCGGGCAGCTCGCACCAGGTGTCGAGGGACAGCCGCTGCTCGGCGGGGGTCTGCTCCATGGACGCCACGAGAAGTTCGTAGATGGTGACCCGGGCCGGGCCGCTCTCGGGCATCGGGGTGTCGTCGTCGACCACGCAGATCTTGACGCCGGCCTGGTCGCAGATGCGCTGGGTGGCCTCCGCCCGCTCCTGGTGGTCGACCATGACGATCGACGCGCCGGTGTGCATCAGGGCGAGGAGGGCCCCGACGTAGCCGGCCGAGTTGCCCGCCTTCAGCATGACCCGGGTGCCGTCGCTGACCCCGCGCTCGCGGAGCGCTTCGGCGATGGCCAGGGCCCTCTGTTCGAACTCGGGAAGCGAATGCACCGCTTCCGTCGCAAAGACCTTTGCGGTCATCGGGTTTCACTGTGCCTTTCTTCTTCTTGAAGTCTCTTGGGGTGAGAAACACCCGCGCCGCCGGGGCCCTTCGAGACGTGGCCCTGGAGTGCGAGTCCCCCGGAGGTCTCCGGGGGGGACTCGGCCTTCGTCAGTTGTCGAGATCCTCGAGCATCATGTCGATCAGGTCGTCGTCGTCCATCGCGTCGATGGAGTCCGTCTCCTTCTCCTCGGTGTCTGTCTCGGCCTGGTCCTTGCCGCTCGCCAGCTCGGTGAGCGCGTCCAGCAGACCGGAGCGGCGCAGGCGTCCCAGCGGAATCGACGTCAGAAGGGCACGGATCCTGGCCTCTTCCGGATCCATGTCCGACTCGGCCGGGCTGTCCGTCGCCACCCGGCCGCGCAGATACTCGGCGAGCGCGGCGGGCGTGGGGTTGTCGAAGATCAGCGTGGAGGGAAGGCGGAGCCCGGTGGCCGAGTTCAGCCGGTTACGGAACTCCACGCCCGCCAGCGAGTCGAAGCCGAGGCTCTGGAAGGAGCGGTCGGGCTTGATGGACTGGGCGCCGCTGTGGCCCAGCACCATCGCCGCGCTGCCACACACCAGGGCGAGCAGCGCATGGTCGAGTTCGGCTCCGGAGAGACCGGCCAGCTGCTCCTTGGCCGACTCAGGCGCGGTCGCCTTCCCGTCGGCCGCCGCCCTGCTCCGCACCCGGACCGCACCCCGCAGCAGGGTGGGGATGTCGGTCTGACCGCTGAACGCCGAGGTCTCCAGCCGCATCGGCACGAGCAGGGCGTCCTCACTGGTCCGGCCGGCGTCCAGCAGTCGCAGACCGCCCGCCATGGACAGGGCCGCCATGCCCTCGCGCGCCATGCGCACCATGTCCGCGTGGCTGAGCGTGCCGGTCATGCCGCCGGCCTGCTCCCATGGTCCCCAGGCCAGCGATACGGCGGGGAGGCCGAGCGCGCGCCGATGTGCGGCGAGCGCGTCCAGGAACGAGTTGGCCGCGGCGTAGTTGCCCTGTCCCGGGCTGCCGAACACACCGGCGACGGACGAGAACATCACGAACTCCGCCAGGTCCAGATGGCGGGTCAGCTCGTGCAGGTTCCACGCCGCGTCGACCTTCGGCTCGAAAACCGTGTCGATCCGCTTCGGCGACAGAGTGTCGATGACACCGTCGTCGAGTACGCCCGCAGCGTGCACGACCGCGGTCAGCGGGTGGTCGGCGGGCACGTCGGACAGCACCCGCTCCAGCGAGGCGCGGTCGGCCACATCGCAGGCCGCCAGCGTCACCGACGCGCCCGCCTCGGTCAGTTCGGCCTTGAGGTCGGCGGCGCCCTCCGCGTCGGGCCCGCGCCGGGAGACCAGGACCAGGTTGCGCACTCCGCGCTCGGCCACCAGGTGGCGCGCCACCTCGCTGCCCAGGCCGCCGGTGCCACCGGTGATCAGCACCGATCCCTCGGGGTTCAGGGCGCTGGGCATGGTGAACACGTTCTTGCCGATGTGCCGGGCCTGGCTGATGTACCGCACCGCGTCCGGTGCCCGGCGCACGTCCCATGCCGTCACCGGGAGGGGGTGCAGTGCGCCACGGTCGAAGAGACCGACCAAGTCGACCAGCATCCGCTGGACCCAGTCGTAGTCGGCCACGTCCAGGTCGTACGCGCGGTACTTCACCCCGGGGTGGTCCTGCGCGACGACCTCGGGGTCCCGCACGTCGATCTTGCCCATCTCCAGGAACCGCCCGCCTCTGGGCAGCAGCCGCAGGGAGGCGTCGACGAACTCGCGGGCGAGCGAGTCCAGCACCATGTCCATGCCCCGGCCGTCGGTGGCCTCCGTGAAGCGCCGCTCGAACTCCAGGTCACGCGTGGAGGCGATGTGCTTCTCGTCGAATCCCATCGCCCGCAGGGTGTCCCACTTGCCGGGGCTGGCCGTGGCGTACACCTCGGCGCCGAGGTGGCGTGCGAGTTGCACGGCCGCCATGCCCACACCACCGGTGGCGGCGTGCACCAGGATGGTCTCGCCCTCCTGGAGCTTGCCGAGTTCCACCAGGCCCATGTAGGCCGTCAGGAAGACCAGCGGCACCGTCGCCGCCTGCGCGAACGTCCAGCCGCCCGGCATGGGGACGATCTGCCGCCGGTCGGTCACCGCGACGGGCCCGAACGATGCGTCGATCATGCCCATGACCCGGTCACCGGGTGCCAGGTCGGTGACTCCCGGGCCGACCTCCAGGACCACACCGGCGCCCTCGCCACCCATCGTGGCGTGGTCGTCGGGGTACATGCCGATGGCGATCAGCGCGTCACGGAAGTTCAGACCGGCGGCGCGCACCGCGATCCGCACGTATCCGGGTGCCAGCGGCTCCTCCGCCGCCGGATCGGGCAGCAGCGAGAGGCTGTCCAGGGTGCCGCCGCCCGTGGTGCCGAGCTTCCACGCCGAGGTGCCGACGGGGGCCTCGAGCACCCGCCCGGCGGCGTCCCTGGCGAGCCGGGGAATCAGCCCCCGGCCCACGCGGAGCGCCACCTCGCGCTCGCCCGCCGCGAACGCGGCCGTCACCACGCCGGCGGCTGCGACGGCCGACTCGGCGTGGCGGTCGATGTCCACCAGCTGGATCCGGCCCGGGTTCTCCGTGGCCGCCGAACGCAGCAGTCCCCAGACCGCGGCGTTGGACAGTCCGGCGACGCCCTCACCCGGGCCCGTGGCGACCGCGTCGCTGGTCACCACGACCAGCCGGGACCCGTCGAACCGGTCCTCCGCCAGCCAGGACTGCACCAGGGCCAGCGCCCGGTGGGTCGCCTTCCGAGCGGCGTCGGCGAGGTTCCCGGCGTCCGGCCCAGCGGGCTCGCCGCCGCACCAGGCCCAGACCACGTCCGGCACCGCGACACCCTCGTCGACGGCGGCGACGAGCGCGTCCACCCCGGTGTACTCGGCGTACTCGACGGCGGAGGCGGTGAGCAGCTCGGCCACCCGCGCCCGGTCGGCGCCGATCACCGCCGTGGACGCGCCGTCCACGGTCCGCTCGCCGTCCGGCGCGGCGGCGAACTCGTCCCAGTTGGCCCGGAACAGCGTTCCATCGCTGCCGGTGGCGCGCGGCCCCGACGCGAACCGCTCGGCCGCCACCTCCCGCACCACCAGCGACTCCACCGAGGCGACGGGCGCACCCGTGGCGTCCGTCACCAGCAGCGCGACCGTGTCCTTGCCCTGCGGGCGCAGCCGCACCCGCACCCGTCCGGCGCCCGCCGCGTACAGGGTCACCCCGGTGAAGGAGAACGGCAGGGTCACGCGCCCGCTCTCGCCGCCGAAGTCGCCCATCTCCATGGCGTGCAGGGCGGCGTCGAGCAGGGCGGGGTGCAGGCCGAACCGTCCGGCTTCCTGGGCGGCCGAGTCCGGTAGCGCCACCTCGGCGTAGACGTCGCCGTCCAGCCGCCAGACCGACTCCAGCCCCTGGAAGACCGGCCCGTATCCGTAACCGACCTGGGCCAGGCCCTGGTAGAAGCCCTCCATCGGCACCCGCTCGGCGCCCGGGACGGGCCACCGCAGCAGGCTGTCGGTGACCGCGGCGCCGCTGTCGGCCTCGAGGACGCCCTGGGCGTGCCGCACCCACTCCTCCCCCGGCTCATCGCTGTCGGAGCGGGAGTACACGCCGAGGGACCTTACGCCGGACTCGTCGGCGGGGCCGACCACGAGCTGGATGCGGACGCCGCCCTGCTCCGGCAGGAGGAGCGGGGTCTCGAGGGTGAGTTCGCCGAGCCGTCCCGCCCCGGTCTCGGTGCCCGCGAGCAGGCCGAGTTCCACGAAGCCGGTGCCGGGGAAGAGCACACCGCCGGCCACGGCGTGGTCGGCGAGCCACGGGTGGGTCTGCAGCGACAGGCGCCCGGTCAGCACCGTGCGGTCGCCCTCGGCCAGTTCGGTGATCCCGCCGAGCAGCGGGTGGTCCACCCTGCCGAGGCCGACGCTCCGGGCGTCGCCGGTCCCGGCGCCGCCCGACTCGAGCCAGTACCGTTTGCGCTGGAAGGCGTAGGTCGGCAGGGCGACGCGGCGGGCGCCGCGCCCGGAGTACACCGCGTCCCAGTCCACGCCCACGCCGTTCGCGTACAGGGTGGCGACCGCCTCCGCCAGCGTCTGGGCCTCGGCGCGCCCGGAGCGGGCCAGGGGCACGAAGGCCGCGTCGGCGCCGACGGCGTCCAGGCAGTCCTGGCCCATCGCGGTCAGCACGGCGTCGGGGCCGAGCTCCACGCAGGTGGTCACGCCCTGCTCGGCGAGCTGCCGCATGCCGTCGTCGAAGCGGACCGCCTCGCGCACATGGCGGACCCAGTACTCGGGGTGGCCAGTTCGGCGCCCGCGACCTCGCCGCTGACGTTGGAGACGACCGGGATGGCCGGGGCCGAGTACGCCAGGCAGGCGGCGATCTGGCCGAACTCCTCCAGCATGGCGTCCATCCGGGGGAGTGGAACGCGTGGCTCACCCGCAGCCGCTTGGTCTTGCGGCCCTGGGCCTCCCAGTGGGCGGCGAGTTCCAGCACCGCGTCCTCGTCGCCGGAGAGCACCACCGAGGTGGGGCCGTTCAGCGCCGCCAGCGACACCTGGTCCTCGCGGCCCTCCAGGCCTCCGGCCACCTCCTGCTCCGACGCCTGGACGGCCACCATCGCGCCGCCCTCGGGCAGTTCCTGCATCAGCCGCCCGCGGGCCGCCACCAGGGCGCACGCGTCCTCCAGGGACAGCACCCCGGCGACGTGGGCCGCGGCGATCTCGCCCACCGAGTGCCCCATCAGGAAGTCGGGGCGCACGCCCCAGGACTCCAGCAGGCGGAACAGGGCCACCTCGAAGGCGAACAGCCCGGCCTGGGCGAACATCGTCTGGTCGAGCTCGTCACCGGTGACGGCGGCCGCGTCGTCGTCCTCGGGGCCGAGGACCACGTCGAGCACCGAGGTGCCCAGGCGCACCTCCAGATAGTCGCACGCCTCGTCGAACACGTCGGCGAAGAGCGGGTAGGTCTCGTAGAGCTCGCGGCCCATGCCCAGCCGCTGGGCGCCCTGTCCGGTGAACAGGAACGCCATCCGCTGCGCGGTGGACCTGCCCAGCACCAGGCCTGGCGCGTCGGTGTCCTCGGCGAGCGCGGCGAGGCCGCGCAGCAGCCCCTCGCGGTCGGAGGCCACCACCACGCCCCGGTACTTGAGTGCGGCACGTGTCACGGCGGACGACCATCCGATGTCGACCGGCCGCGCGTCGGGGTGGTGCGCCACGTGCTCGCGCAGCCGCGCGGCCTGCGCCCGCAGCGCCTCCTCGCTCCTGGCGGACACCAGCCACGACACGGGCTGGGACGCCGTGTCCTCGTCGGCGTCGTCCGTCGCGGGGGCGGGCTCCACCGGCGGTGCCTGCTCGATGATGGCGTGTGCGTTGGTGCCGCTCATGCCGAACGAGGAGATACCGGCACGGCGTGGCCGCCCGGTCTCCGGCCAGGCGCGCTGCTCGGCGAGCAGCGCCACGCCGCCCGACGACCAGTCCACGTGCGGGGTCGGCACCTCCACGTGCAGCGTCTTGGGAAGGATCCCGTGGCGCATGGCCATCACCATCTTGATGACGGCACCCACACCGGCCGCCGCCTGGGTGTGGCCGATGTTCGACTTGAGGGACCCCAGCCACACCGGCTGTCCCTCCGGTCGGCTCTCTCCGTAGGTGGCGATCAGCGCCTGCGCCTCGATGGGGTCGCCGAGCGAGGTTCCGGTGCCGTGCGCCTCGATCACGTCGATCTGGTCCGCGGTCAGCTCGGCGTTGGCCAGCGCCTGCCGGATGACACGCTGCTGGGAACGGCCGTTGGGGGCCGTCAGACCGTTGCTGGCGCCGTCCTGGTTGACGGCGGAGCCACGCACGATCGCCAGCACCTCGTGGCCGTTGCGCCGGGCATCCGAGAGCCGCTCCACCAGGAGGACGCCGACGCCCTCGGCCCACGAGGTGCCGTCGGCCTCGGCGCCGAACGCCTTGCAGCGCCCGTTGGAGGAGAGCCCGCGCTGGCGGCTGAAGAGGATGAAGTCACCCGGGGTGGGCATCGTGGCGACACCGGTGGCGAGCGCCAGGTCGCACTCCCCCTGGCGCAGCGACTGCGCCGCCTGGTGCAGGGAGACCAGCGACGAGGAGCACGAGGTGTCCACGGTCCACGCCGGGCCCTCGAAGCCGAAGGTGTAGGCGATGCGCCCGGCGGCGAGGCTGCCCGCGGTTCCGGTCAGCGCATAGCCTTCGAGGCCGCTCTTGGTGCTTTGCAGGTGGGGCCCGTAGTCGTGGTGCTCCGCGCCGGTGAAGACGGCGGTCCTGCTCCCCCGCAGCTTGGTCACGTCGATGCCGGCCCGCTCGAAGACCTCCCAGCTGGTCTCCAGCAGCAGCCGCTGCTGCGGGTCCATGGCGAGCGCCTCACGCGGCGATATGCCGAAGAACTCCGCGTCGAACTCGGGCGCGTCGTGGATGAACCCGCCCTCGGTCGCGTAGCTGGTGCCGGGCCGGTCCGGGTCCGGGCTGTAGAGCGCCGCCAGGTCCCAGCCCCGGTCGGTGGGGAACGGGGTGATGGCGTCCACGCCCTCGGAGACGACCTTCCACAGGTCCTCGGGGCTGTTGACACCGCCGGGGAAGCGGCAGCTCATCCCGACGATCGCGATGGGGTCGTCCGAGCCCACGACAGCACGCGCGGGGGCGGTGTCGTCCGTGGCCACGGGGAAGATCTGCCGGTGGAGGTGGTCCACCAGCTCACTGGGCGTCGGGTAGTCGTAGGCGAGCGACACCTCCAGCGTGAGGCCGGTGGCCGCCACCAGTCCGCGGTGCAGATTGACCGCCGCCAGCGAGTCAAGACCCAGGTCGAGGAACGAGCTCTCCGCGTCGAGCGTACGCGGCGACTCGGACCGCAGCGCCGCGGCAACATGTGCGCGCACCAGGTCGAACAGGACCCTGCGCTGCTCGTGGTCCAGCAGTTCTCGGAAGTCCGGTGCGAGTGATGGAAGTTCGCCTGGGCCCTCGCCGCGATCCGGCCCAGCCTGGATTCCGGACTCGCCTGAGTCGCTGGACCCGCGCAACATGCTGCTCACCTAACTCCTGCTTCGTGGAAGACCTTGCGTCAAAGCTGTGTGCCGCGCTGAACGCGGCTTCGGCGTGGGGCGCCCGCCCGCCATTCATCGGTGCCGGGCGGGCGCGGGGCCGCTAAAGGTTGGCCACCCAGTCCTCGACGGCTTGGGCGGTGGTGTCCGCGTGCTTCTCCATCATGGTGAAGTGATCTCCGGGCACGTCGATGGCGGAGTCGGCGGGCCAGTCCGCCTGCCAGCTCTGCGCATCCGCGTCCGGAGCCGCCGCCAGCACCCGCTCCGTCGCACGAACCTGGAGGCTGGGAACCGAGATCTGCGGCGGCTTCCACCCCTCGAGCAGATGCACGTACCAGCCCATGGCGGACATCCGGACACCGTCCATGGAGACGAGTTCCTCCCGCTCGTACATTTCGTTCGTCCAGGCGTCCTCGAACTGGCCGAGCTTCGTGGTGTACGGAAGGTAGGTGTCCATCAGGACGACTCCCGCGGCCGGTGTGCCCTGGCCCTCCATGGCGGCGGCCACCGAGTGGGCGAACATTCCGCCGGCCGAGGAGCCGCACAGGACGACCGGGTCGCCCTGGGCATACTCGGCAACGAGCCGCGCCTGCAAGCGGAACAGCGCGTCCAGGGTGGCCGGAAGGCTCTCCCCCGGGACGGACCCCACGGTGCCGAGGGCCGCCACGTCCCGGTTGCCACGGAACGGCGCGGCGAACCGCGCGTACTGGTGGACGCCGCCCAGGGCGACGTGGGAGGAGAAACACACCAGCCGGGGACGTCCAGGGCCCGGGAGAGCCGCGCGGGCCTGATGGTCCCCTCGAAGTCGGCGGGGTCCTCGAAGGTCGGACGGAGCCTTGCCGCGTTCACCAGCAGATCCATGCCGACCTTGTGCTTACCCTGCTGTGCCGCCTGCCGGTAGAGAGAGCCGAGGGTGTCGTCCGCCTGCGGTGCCGCGGGAGCGGGCTCGGTCACGGGCGCGGGCGCGGCGACCGGAGCGGCCGGGGCGGTCCGCTCCTGGACCTGGCGGTTGACGGGGCCGGCCGCGACCTCGGCCGCGAGCCGGGGCCGCAGATGGGCCACCATCTCGCCCGGGCTCGGGTAGTCGAAGACGACCGTGGTGTTCAGCCGGAGGCCGGTAAGGGCAGCGAGCTGGTTACGGAATTCCACCGCGGTAAGGGAGTTGAAGCCCATCTCCATGAACTCGTGGCCGGTGTCGATGTCATGGTGCGATGCGAACCCGAGCACCGCGGCGGCGACGGTACGCACCAGTTCGAGAAGCACCTCGTCCGTCTCGGCCTCCGACAGCCCGGCCAGCCGCTGCCGCAGCTGGGTGGGCTGGTCCACCTCGGACTCCGCCGCCCGCGCCGTACGGCGGACGGGGGCGTCCGGGACGACGGAACGGAACACGGCGGGCATCGCGGCGCCCTGGGCGCGCAGCACACCGATGTCCAGCCGGGCGGGAACCACCACGGCCGTGTCGGAGACGACGCCCGCGTCGAAGAGCTCCAGGCCCTCCTCGGAGGAGAGGGGCACCAGACCGGTGCGCGCCACATCGTTCCATGCCGTGTCCAGCCGCTGGACCTCGTAGAGATCGCTCAGGAACCGGCTGGGCCGGACCGAGGTGAACGAAGGCGCGAACCGCTCCCAGTCCACGTCCACGACCGTCACCACGCCGTCGCCGCCCGCTACCGCGCGTTCCAGACCGGCGATCGCCGGCTCCGGCGCCATCCGGGGCAACCCACGTCGCGCCAGCTGCTCCCCGGAGACGTCCCCCGCCGCCATGCCGCTCTCGGCCCAGGGGCCCCAGACCACGGACGTGCCGACGAGACCCCGTCCACGACGCTCCTCCACCAGCGCGTCCAGATAGGCGTTGGCCGCGCTGTAGGCGGCCTGGCCACCGCTGCCCCACATACCGGAGACCGACGAGAAGAGCACGAACGCGTCAAGCTCCCGGTCGCCCAGCAGCTCGTCCAGGTGGCGGGCGCCCGCCACCTTGCCCGATACCAGGGCGGCGGCATCGGCCAACCCGGTCTCCATCAGTGGCACCACCCCGGTGGCCCCCGCCACGTGCACGACCGCCGTCAGCGGATGCTCCCGCTCCACCGTGTCCAGCACCGCGGCCAGCTGCTCACGGTCGGCCACATCGCAGGCCGCCACCGTCACCCGGGCTCCCAGCGCCTCCAGCTCATCGCGCAGTTCGGACGCGCCCGGCGCGTCAGGACCACGACGGCTGGTCAGCAGCAGATGTTCGGCACCGCTACGCGCCAGCCAGCGGGCCGTATGAGCACCCAGCCCGCCCGTGCCACCGGTCACCAGCACGGTGCCCCGCGCCCGCCACCTCGCCTTACCGGTGGTCGCGGCCGACCGCACCAGACGGCGTACGAAGACACCGGAACCACGCACCGCGACCTGGTCCTCGCCGCCCACGACGGACAGCACACCGGCCAGCCGTGCCGCACCGCGCTCATCCAGCGACTCGGGCAGATCGACCACACCGCCCCACAGCGGCGGCAGCTCCAGCGCGGTCACCCGGCCCAACGCCGACACCATCGCCTGCACCGGGTTGGTGAGCCGGTCCGAACCGCCCACCGAGACGGCCCCTCGCGTACCGCTCCACAGCCGAGCCGGAATCTTCGCCTCGACCATGGCCCGCACCAGCGCCAGGCTCAGCGCGTAGCCGCCCGGCAGGGCCGGGTGCCCCGGGCAGGGCTCCTCGTCCAGGGCCAGCAGCGACAGGACACCGCCTAGCTCGGGCGCCTGCTCGGCGACCTCGCGCAACCGCTCCGCCAGCACGTTCGCGTCCAGGTCCCGCTCGTCCACCACGACCGAGACCACATCCGCACCATGCCGCTCGAGCCCGGCGACAACGCCCGAGACCAGCTCGTCCCCCGCCCGGGAGGCCGGAACCACCACCGGCCAGGTCCCTGACAGCGAGCCCCCGGCCACGTCCGGGACCGGCTTCCACGACACCTGGTAGCGCCAGTTGTCGATCTCCTCCCGCTGTGTCACTCCGCTGTCCTGGGCCCATCGGCCCCACGCCAGCGAGACACCCGGCAGTCCCTGAGCACGACGCCATGACGCGAGGCCGTCCAGGAACACATTGGCCGCGGCGTAGTTGCTCTGCCCGGCCGCGCCGAGCAGACCCGCGGTCGATGAGAACAGCACGAACGCCGACAGGTCCATGCCCGCGGTCAGCTCATGCAGGTTCCAGGCCGCGTCCACCTTCGCCCGCAGCACCGCGCTCGCCCGCTCGCGTGTCAGCGATGCGAACAGCCCGTCGTCGAGCACCTCGTCCGCATGCACTACGGCGCTCAACGCGAACTCCTCGGACAGTCCTGTCAACACCGCGGCAAGCGCTTCACGGTCCGCGGCGTCACAAGCCGCGACCACCACCTCGGCGTCCGCGGCCTCCAAATCGGCCCGCAACTCGACCGCGCCGTCCGCCTCCGCACCACGGCGGGACAGCAGCACCAGCTTCCTGACACCGTGCCGGGCCACCAGATGCCGGGCCACCAAACCGCCCAGAGCTCCCGTGCCCTCCGTCACCAGCACGGCGCCGGAACCGAACGCCTCCGGCTCGGGAGCGTTGCCCGCGGGCAGCGAGCGGGCCAGACGTGGCACGCGGACCTCGCCCGAACGCACCACCACCTGCTCCTCACGAGCGGTTACCACGCCCGCGAGCAGTTTCACCGCACGCTCGACATCATCCGTGTCGACCAGCACGACCCGTCCCGGGTGCTCCGACTGCGCCGACCGCACCAAACCCCATGCCGCCGCAGCCGCCAGATCCCGCACACCGTCGCCCGTGTCAACGGCCCCCTGTGTCAGCACCACCAGCGGGGTGCCCGCGAACCGGTCGTCCGCCACCCATGACTGAACGGTCTCCAGCACCTCACCGACCCGTGTGTGGACCTCGTCCACCACAGCGGGGCCGTTCGAAGCCACCGGCAGGACCACCATTCCGGGCATGCTCGTGCCCGCCGCCACGGTGTCACTCAGCGCCGCGGGGTCCGGGTACACATCGGCGGGGTAGGTGCCCGCCGCCTCCAGAGCGGCGCCCACGCCAAGGCAGTCGTCGACCAGCACCGCCCACCAGCCGGGTGCCACGCCCTCGGCGGGCTTCACCGCGCCCGCTGTCCACTCCATGCGCAACAACGCGTCACCGGCCGTCCGGCCCGTGTTCTGCAACGTGGCGGCCTGCATGGGCCGGAAGAGGAGGGAATCGACGGAAGCCACCGGGCGGCCCGAGGTGTCGGCCATGGCCAGCGACACGGCCTGCCGTCCGTCCGGGATGATCCGGACGCGAAGCGCTTGGGCACCGACTGCTTCCAGGGAGAATCCCCGCCACGAGAACGGCATCAGACTGCCCGCGCTCGGCGCGTCGTCGCCGCCGCGCACCGCGTTGTTCGCGCCGATCGCCTGGACGGCCGCGTCGAACAGGGCCGGGTGCAGACCGAAGTACTTCGCGATGCCGCGCTGATCCTCAGGCAGCTCGACTTCGGCGAACACCGCATCGCCGCGCTTCCAGGCGCGCCGCAACCCCCGGTACGCGGGGCCGTAGTGCAGCCCGTGCTCCTCGGCGTGCTCGTAGCCGCCGGAGATATCGACAGGCTTGGCCCCGGAGGGCGGCCACTTCGCGAAGTCGAAGGAGGCCGCGGGACCGGGCGGCGTGAGCACGCCGTGAGCGTGCCGCACCCACGGCTCCTCGAGGTCGGCCTTGTCGTCGGCCGGCTCCATCCGTGAGTACACGCTCACCTCGCGATGGCCCGAGGCGTCGGCCTCCCCCACCTCGACCTGGATTTGCACCCCTCCGCGCTCGGGCACCGCCAAGGGCGCCAGCAGCACCAGCTCATCGACCCGGCCGCACCCGACCTGGTCCCCCGCTTGCGCGACCATCTCCGCGAAGGCGGTCCCGGGCACGAGCGGCACCCCTTGCACCGCGTGGTCGGCGAGCCAGGCGTGCGTGGCCATCGACAGCCGCCCGCTGAACAACACTCCGCCGCCGCCCGCAAGCGAGACCGCGGCGCCCAGCAGGGGATGCCACACCGCCCCGAGACCCACCGATCCCACGTCGCCGACGGTCGCCACCGAGTTCAGCCAGTAGCGCTGACGCTGGAAGGCGTAGGTCGGCAGCTCCACCCGCCGTGCACCACGGCCCTCGTACACCGTCCGCCAGTCGACGCCGACGCCACTGACGTGCAGCTCGGCGGCGGAGGTCAGGAAACGCTCCAGACCGCCCTCGTCCCGCCGCAGCGTGCCCACGACCACCGCCCGCTTCTCAGCGGCCTCCACCGTCTGCTGGACGGGAAGCGTGAGGACGGGGTGCGGGCTCACCTCGGCGAAGACCGTGTGACCGTCATCCAGCAACGTGCGCGTCGTGGACTCCAGCTCAACGGTCTGCCGCAGGTTCCGGTACCAGTACTCCGCGTCCAGACCTGCCGTATCGACCTGCTCACCGGACACCGTCGAGTAGAACGGCACCTCCGACGAACTCGGCTGAAGGTCCGCCAGAACCTTCAGCAGCTCCTCGCGGATCGCCTCCACATGCGCGGAGTGCGAGGCGTAGTCCACCGGGACCCGGCGGACCCGCACCTCCTCGCCCTCCAGCTGGGCCACCATCTCATCCAGCGCCCCCGGATCACCGGAGACCACGACCGAACCGGGGCCGTTGACCGCCGCCACCGAGATCGCACCATCCCAGGAGACGATGCGCTCCTTGACCTGGTCGACCGGCAACCCGACCGACACCATCCCACCACGACCGGCAAGACTCGCCGCGATCGCCTGCGACCGCAGCGCCACCACCTTCGCCGCATCCTCCAGCGAGAGCGCACCCGCCACACACGCCGCCGCGATCTCACCCTGACTGTGACCCATCACCGCATCCGGCACCACACCCACCGAACGCCACAGCCTCGCCAGCGACACCATCACCGCGAACAACACCGGCTGCACCACATCCACCCGGTCAAAACCAGGAGCACCCTCAGCCCCGCGCAGCACATCCGTCAACGACCAGTCCACATACGCCGACAGAGCCGACTCACACTCGCCGATCGCCTCGGCGAACACCGGCGAGGACTCCAGCAGCCCCACCGCCATACCCACCCACTGCGCCCCTGCCCCGGGAACACGAAGACGGTCCTGGGCCGCTTCACCGTCTGTCCCTTGACCACGTCCGGAGCGATCTCGCCCTTGGCCACGGCCTGGAGGCCGCGCAGGAGGCTGTCGCGGTCCTCGCCGATCACCACGGCACGGTGCTCGAGCGCCGACCGGGACACTGCCAGGGAGTAGCCGATGTCCGCCACCGACGCGAGCGCGAGATCGTTGTCCTGAGAAGCACCCTGGGCCGTCAGACTCGCGTGCAGCCGCCCGGCCTGCGCCCGCAACGCGGCCTCGCCCTTGCCGGAGACCAGCCATGGCACAACGGAGGAGGCGGCAGGCGCAGGCTCACCCCCCGCACCGGCCTGCGGATCGGCCGGCTCCGGCTCCTCGGCTTCGGGGGCCTGCTCGATGATGGTGTGCGCGTTGGTTCCGCCGATCCCGAAGGCCGAGATCCCCGCCCGGCGGGGCCGGCCTGTCTCCGGCCAGGGCCGAGCCTCGGTGAGCAGCTCCACGGCCCCCGCCGACCAGTCCACATGGGGTGTCGGCTCGTCCACGTGGAGTGTCTTCGGCAGGATGCCGTGCCGCATGGCCATCACCATCTTGATGACCCCGGCCACACCCGACGTCCACTGAGTATGGCCGATGTTGGACTTGAGGGCGCCCAGCCACAGCGGCTTGTCCTCCGGCCGCTCCTTGCCGTAGGTGGCGAGCAGCGCCTGCGCCTCGATCGGGTCGCCCAGCGACGTACCCGTGCCGTGCGCCTCCACCGCATCCACATCAGCGGGCGTCAGGTCGGCGTTCTTCAGCGCCTGGCGGATCACCCTGCGCTGCGAGGGGCCATTGGGAGCCGTCAGACCATTGCTGGTGCCGTCCTGGTTGATTGCCGAACCTCGGATGACGGCCAGCACCGGGTGGCCGTTGCGACGGGCGTCCGACAGCCGCTCCACGAACAGCACGCCGACGCCCTCGGACCAGTTGGTGCCGTCGGCGGCCGCCGCGAAGGGTTTGCAGCGGCCGTCGGTCGCGAGTCCTCGTTGGCGGCTGAACTCGGTGAACCCTCCCGGGAGGGCCATCACGGCGACGCCCCCGGCCAGAGCGAAGTCACACTCGCCCTGACGCAGCGCCTGCACGGCCATGTGCAGGGCGACCAGAGACGATGAACACGCTGTGTCCACCGTCACCGCGGGGCCCTCGAGGCCGAGCACGTAGGAGATCCGGCCGGAGGTGACGGCAGGGTGTTGCCCTGTGAGCAGATGGCCTTCGACCTCTTCGGCCTCCATCGCCCCGGCCGCGCCGTACCCCGTGTTGGCACCGCCTATGAACACGCCGCCCGCGGCGCCCTTGACAGACAGCGGGTCGATGCCCGCCCGCTCCACGACCTCCCAGGACGTCTCCAGCAGCAGCCGCTGCTGGGGGTCCATCGCCAGCGCCTCACGCGGGGAGATCCCGAAGAACACGGGGTCGAAGAGCGCGGCGTCGTACAGGAACCCGCCCTCGTTCACATAGCTGGTCCCCTGGCTGTCCGGGTCGGCATTGAACAGCTCCTCGGGCCAGCCCCGGTCCTTCGGGAACGGTGAGAGCACGTCGATCTCGTCGGCGACGATGCGCCACAGCTCCTCCGGCGAGGTGACCCCACCAGGAAAACGGCAGCTCATCGCCACGATCGCGATCGGCTCCCGCTGCTTCGCCTCCACATCCCGAAGGCGCTGACGGGTGCGGTGCAGATCAGTCGTCACCCTGTTCAGGTAGTCGCGGAGCTTCGTCTCACTCATTGTTTGCCGCCACTTTCTTCGCAGTCACAAGTTCACGAGGTCTTGGGCAGGGTTCAGGAAAGGCCGAGTTCCTGGTCGATGAAGTCGAACAGCTCGTCGTTGGAGGACGATCCGATCCGTTCGGCCACATCCTCGGTGGCGTCGACGCTCTCGGGGGCGTCATCCAGCTTGTTCAGGAACTCCCTCAGCCGTTCGGCCACCTTCGCCCGTACCTCACCCTCGGAGTCGAGCGCCGACAGGGTGGACTCCAATCGGTCGAGTTCTCCGAAGACGGGCTCGGTCACGGGCCCGTCGGCGGGGGTGACCTCCTCGCGCAGGATCTCTGCGAGCGCCGCCGGGGTCGGGTAGTCGAACACCAGGGTCGCCGGCAGCCGCAGCCCGGTCTCCGCGTTGAGACGGTTCCGCAGTTCCACCGTGGTCAGGGAGTCGAATCCCATGTCCTTGAACGCGTGTTCCGGCTCGATCGCCTCTCCCGACGGGTAGCCGAGGACAACGGCCGTCTGGTCGCACACCAGGTCCATGAGGACGCGCTCGCGCTCCGCTTCGGACTTCCCGGCCAGGCGCTGCTTGAGCGCGGCAGCCGGATCGGCGGCCGGCTCCACGGCCCTCCGCGCGCGTGTGCGCACCAGTCCGCGCAGCAGCGCGTGTACCGGCTCGCCCATCGACGCCATGTCCATGGTGATGGGCACCAGGACGGCGTCGTCGAGATGGCGGGTCGCGTCGAACAGCGCGAGTCCGGCCTCGGGGGTGATGGCGACCATGCCGTTCCTGGTCATCCGGGTGATATCGCTGTCGGCCAGTTCGGTGGTCATGCCACCGTCCTGCGTCCACGGCCCCCATGCGAGCGAGGCCGCGGGGAGCCCTTCGGCCCTGCGGTGCTGGGCCAGGGCGTCCATGAACGCGTTGCCCGCCGCGTAGTTGGCCTGGCCGGCGCTGCCGAACGTAGCGGAGGCGGAGGAGAACAGGATGAAGGCGGCCAGATCGAGATCGCGGGTGAGCTCGTGGAGGTGCAGCGCGGCGTCCACCTTCGGACGCAGCACCTTGTCCACCCGCTCCGGCGTCAGCGACTCCACCACACCGTCATCCAGCACACCCGCCGCATGCACCACGGCCGACAGCGGATGCTCCGAACCGATCCCCGCCAGCAGCTTCTCCACCGCGGCCCGGTCGGCGACATCACACGCCGCCACCCGCGCCTCGGCACCCAGCCCGGCCAGCTCCGCCACCAACTCCGCCGCACCCGGCGCCTCCACGCCACGACGACTCGTCAGCACCAGACGCTCAACCCCGTGCTCCACCACCAGATGACGGGCCAGCAACGCACCCAGACCACCCGTACCACCCGTGATCAGCACCGTCCCCGGACCATCCAGCGCCCGCGGGGCGCCGCCGCCCGAGGAGACCCGCGCCATGCGCAGACCGAGCACCGTTCCCTCGCGGACCGCGACCTGCGGCTCCTCGGAGGCGAGCGCCGACCGTAGCGCCGAGGACACGTCCCCGTGCTCCTCCGGGTCGAGGTCGACCAGGAGGAACTTCCCAGGGTGCTCGCTCTGCGCGGAGCGCAGCAGACCCCACACGGCCGCCTCGGCCGGGGTGCGCACGTGGTCGGAGGGTCGGACACCCATCGCGCCGCGGGTCACGAACACCAGGTAGGAGTCGGCGAACCGCTCATCGGTGACCCACCACCGCACCAGGTCCAACGCCCGATAGGTGACGTCACGCACCCGCCCCACCAGGTCGTCGTCGTCATCGATGCCCACCGCCTCCGCGGTGCCCGTGACCATGACGACATCGGGTACCGGGGCGCCGGACTCGATCGCCTCGCGCATCGCGGTCAGACTCGCGTATGCCTCCACGCCGGCACCCGCCGTCTCCAAGCCGGAGCGCACCCCCAGACCGTCCGTACCCAGCACGGCCCACGTCCCTTCGGAAGCGGGAGCCGGCGCGGCGACGGGAACAGGGATCCACTCCAGACGGAAGAGCGAGTCATGCCCGGCCACCCGAGACCCAGGCGCCTGGATTTGCGCGTCCGCGACCAGTCGCAGCGCCAGGGAGTCGACGGAGGCCACGGGGAGGCCGGTTCCGTCGGCGACCTGGAGGCCGATCGAGTCAGGCCCGAGCGAACTGAGGCGCACCCTCAACTCCGAGGCGCCTACGGCCCGCAGCGAGACCCCGGTCCAGGAGAACGGAAGCCTGGCGGGCATCGGACCCTCATACGGTACGAACATGACTGCGTGAAGCGCCGCATCCAGCAGAGCCGGGTGCAGCCCGAACTCCTCGGCGTCCGCGGCGCTCTCCTTGGGCAGACGGACCTCGGCGAAGACCTCGTCACCACGGCGCCACACGGATCGCAGCCCTTGGAAGATCGGACCGTAACCGAAGCCGCCCTCGGTCATCCGGTCGTAGACGTCCCCGATGTCGATCGGCTCCGCGCCCTTCGGGGGCCATACGGTGAGATCGACCTGCCCCGTCTCTCGCGGTGCGCCGCCCGGCGCCGGCGACAGCAGACCGGAGGCGTTCTGTGTCCACGGCTGTGTCACGGTGCCGTCTTCCAGCCGCGAGTAGACGTTGAGCGCACGCGCGCCGCTCTCGTCCGGCCCGCTCACCGCGAGTTGGAGGTGCACCGCGCCCTGTTCGGGCAGCGCGAGAGGCGCCGTGAGGGTCAGCTCCTCGACCCGATCACAGCCCACCTTCTCGGCAGCGTGCAACGCCAGTTCGAGGAAGGCGGTGCCGGGCAGGAGAATCGTGCCCTGAACCATGTGGTCAACGAGCCACGGATGGGTCTGCGGCGAGAGACGGCCGGTGAACAGGAAGCCGTCCGTGCCGGGCAGTTCGACGGCAGCGCCCAGCAACGGGTGCACCGGCGGGGTGAGCCCCACGGCGGTGACATCGCCGACGAACGTCGTCGGGGCCTCCAGCCAGTAGCGTTCCCGCTGGAAGGCGTACGTCGGCAGGTCGATCCGGCGGGCGCCGTATCCGGCGAACACCTTCGGCCAGTCGACGTCGGCCCCGTTGACATGAACCTCGGCGATCGAGGTCAGGAACCGCCCCAGACCGCCCTCGTCGCGGCGCAGCGTGCCGACGACCACGGCCCGGGCCTCGGCGGCCTCCACGGTCTGCTCGACGGGAAGGGTGAGCACCGGATGCGGGCTCACCTCGATGAACACACCGTGGCCACTGCCGAGCAGGGTACGGGTGGTGGCCTCCAGCTCAACGGTCTGCCGCAGGTTGCGGTACCAGTACTCCGCGTCCAGCCCGGCGGTGTCCACCAGCTCACCGGAGACCGTGGAGTAGAACGGCACCTCCGACGAACGCGGCGCGATGTCCGCCAGGACCTTCAGCAGCTCCTCGCGGATCGCCTCCACGTGTGCGGAGTGCGAGGCGTAGTCCACCGGGACCCGGCGAACCCGGATCTCCTCGCCCTCCAGCCGCTCGACCATCTCGTCCAGCGCCCCCGGGTCACCGGAGACGACCACCGAGCCGGGGCCGTTGACCGCGGCGACCGAGATCGCGCCGTCCCAGGCGGCGATACGGTCCTTGACCTGGTCGACCGGCAACCCGACCGACACCATGCCACCGCGACCCGCCAGCCCCACCGCAATGGCCTGCGACCGCAAGGTCACCACCTTCGCGGCGTCTTCGAGTGAGAGCGCACCCGCGACACACGCCGCGGCGATCTCGCCCTGGCTGTGCCCCATCACGGCATCCGGCTCGATGCCGACCGAACGCCACAGCTTCGCCAGCGACACCATCACCGCGAAGAGCACCGGCTGCACCACATCCACCCGGTCGAAGCCGGGAGCGCCCTCGGCACCGCGCAGCACCTCGACCAGCGACCAGTCCACGTAGGCCGACAGGGCGGTCTCACACTCGGCCATCGCCTCCGCGAACACCGGCGAGGACTCCATCAACCCCACCGCCATGCCCATCCACTGCGCCCCCTGGCCGGGGAAGACGAACACCGTCTTACCGGCCCTCCCCGCCACACCGCGCACCACACTCGGCGCGGTCCCGCCCCGCATGACGGCCTCAAGGCCGCGCAGCAGCTCCTCACGGTCCTCACCGACCAACACGGCCCGGTGGTCGAAGAGCGATCGGGTCGCCGCCAGGGAGTAGCCGACATCCGCAACGACCGCGGAATCGGCGACAGCCGAGGCCAGCTGACCGAGCAGCCGTTCGGCCTGGCCCCGAAGAGCCGCCTCGGTCTTACCGGACAGGACCCAAGGGACCGGGCCCGCGGTGGAGCCCGCGACATCCTCCGCCTGCTCCGTACCGGACCCGTCAGCGGTCGGCGCCTGCTCGATGATCACATGCGCGTTGGTGCCACTCACCCCGAACGCGGACACTGCCGCCCTGCGCACATGACCCGTCTCCGGCCAGGGCGTCGCCTCGGTCAGCAGCTCGACATCACCCGCCGACCAGTCCACATGCGGCGACGCCTCATCCACATGCAACGTCTTGGGAAGCCTGCCCTCCCGCATCGCCATGACCATCTTGATCACACCAGCCACACCGGAGGCGGCCTGGGTGTGCCCGATGTTCGACTTCAGCGCGCCCAGCAGCAGCGGCTGCCCCTCGGCGCGCTCCTGACCATAGGTGGCCAGCAGCGCCTGAGCCTCGATCGGGTCACCCAGCGAGGTGCCCGTACCGTGCGCCTCCACCGCGTCCACCTCGGCGGCCGAGAGGCGAGCGTTGGCCAGGGCCTGGCGGATCACCCGCTGCTGCGACGGACCGTTCGGCGCGGTCAGACCATTCGACGCACCGTCCTGGTTCACCGCCGAGCCCCGCACCACCGCAAGCACCTGGTGGCCGTTGCGCTCCGCGTCCGAGAGCCGCTCCACGAGCAGCACATCGACACCCTCGCTCCAGCCCGTACCGTCCGCCGCGGCCGAGAACGGCTTGCACCGGCCGTCGGGGGCGAGCCCGCCCTGCCGGCTGAACTCGACGAACGCCATCGGAGTCGCCATCACGGCCACACCGCCGACCAGCGCCATGGAGCACTCGCCCTGACGCAGCGACTGACAGGCCAGATGCAGGGCCACCAGCGAGGAGGAGCAGGCCGTGTCCACCGTGACGGCGGGGCCCTCCAGACCGTAGGTGTAGGAGAGACGGCCGGAGACGACACTGCCGGAGTTACCGGTCAGCAGATGGCCCTCGACGTCCTCGGGCACCGTCTCCAGGTTGGCGCCGTAACCGGAGCCCGAGGAGCCGACGAACACGCCGACCTGGCTGCCCTTCAGCGACGCGGGGTTGATGCCCGCCCGCTCGAACACCTCCCAGGAGGTCTCCAGCAGCAGCCGCTGCTGCGGGTCGGTCGCCAGCGCCTCACGGGGCGAGATCCCGAAGAACCCGGGGTCGAACTCGGCCGCGTCGTACAGGAATCCGCCTTCACGGACGTAGAACCCGCCCGACTGCTCCGGGTCCGGGTCGTACATGCCCAGGTCCCAGCCGCGGTCCGACGGGAAGGAGGAGATGGCGTCACCGCCGCTCTCCACCAGCTGCCACAGGTCCTCCGGGCTGCGCACCCCGCCGGGGAAGCGGCAGCTCATGGAGACGATCGCGATGGGTTCGTCGTCCGCGCCGGAACCGGCGGGCGCCCCGGACCCGGCGGCGATCGCCGGGGACGACGCCCCCAGCGCCTCGGTCCGCAGATACGCCGCGAGCACCGTGGCGCTGGGGTAGTCGAAGACCAGCGTGGCGGGAAGGCTGAGACCGGTCTCCGCGGCCAGCCGGTCGCGGAACTCCAACGCTGTGAGCGAGTCGAAACCCAGCTCCTTGAAGGCCCGCCCGGGCTCAACCGCCTCCGTGCCGGTGAATCCCAGCACCGCGGCAGCGTGGTCCCGGACCAGATCGAGCAGTACCCGGTCGGTCTGGGCCCCGGTCAGCCCCGCCAGCCGCTCCCGCAACGCCGCACCCGCACCGAGCCCGGCGTCCTCGGTCTCCCCGGCCTCCGCCAGCACCCGCTCGACCTCGGGCAGATCACCGATCAGCGGACTCGGCCGCCCCATGGTGAACGAGGGGGCGAACCGCTCCCAGTCCACATCGGCGACCGCCACCACACCGTCTTCACCCGCGACCGCCCCCTGCAACGCGGCGATCGCCAGGTCAGGCGCCATCGCGGGCAGACCACGCCGCGCCAACTGCTCGCCACCATCGCCCTCCGCCATACCGCCCTCGGCCCAGGGACCCCAGGCCACGGCGGTACCGGCCAGACCCCGCCCGCGACGCTCCTCCACCAGAGCGTCCAGATAGGCATTGGCCGCGCTGTACCCGGCCTGACCGCCACTGCCCCACACACCCGCGATCGACGAGAAGACCACGAACGCGTCGAGCTCCCGGTCGCCGAGCAGCTCATCCAGGTTGACGGCGCCGGCCACCTTGCCGGAGACCACGTCGGCGACGTCGGCCAACCCGGTCTCCATCAGCGGCGCCACCCCGTTGGTACCCGCCGCGTGCACGACCGCCGTCAGCGGATACTCCGCAGGAACGGCGTCCAGCACCGCGGCCAGCTGCCCACGGTCGGCCACATCACAGGCCGCCACGGTCACCCGGGCACCCAGCGCCTCCAACTCATCGCGCAACTCGGACGCGCCCGGCGCGTCAAGACCCCGACGGCTGGTCAGCACCAGATGCTCGGCACCACTACGCGCCAGCCAGCGCGCCACATGACCACCCAGCGCACCCGTGCCACCGGTCACCAGCACCGTGCCACGCGCCCGCCACGAGGTCCCCTCACCGACAGCCGCGGCCGACCGCACCAGACGACGCGCCAACACACCCGAGCCACGCACCGCCACCTGGTCCTCACCGCCCCCGGCGGACAGCACACCCGCCAGCCGCGCCACCGCACGCTCATCCAGCGACTCCGGCAGATCGACCACACCACCCCACAGCTGGGGCAGCTCCAGCGCGGCCACCCGGCCCAGCGCCCACACCATCGCCTGCGTCGGATGGCTGAGCTTCTCGGAACGGCCCACCGACACGGCGCCACGCGTTCCGGACCACACCAAAGCCTCGACACGCGCCTCGACCATGGCCCGCACCAGGGACAGCGTCAGGGCGAGGCCGTTCGACAGCGCCGGGTGCGCCGGGCAGGGGTCCTCGTCCAAGGCGAGCAGCGACAGCACACCACCCGGCTCGGACACCTCCGCGACCGCCTCGCGCAGCCGCTTCGCCAACGCGTCCGTGTCAAGGTGCCGTTCGTCCACCACGACCGGCACCACACCCGCGCCATGCCGCTCGAGCCCGGCGACAACCCCCGAGACCAGCTCGTCCTCCGCGCGGGACGCCGGAACGACCACCAGCCACGTCCCCGACAGCGAGCCGTCGGCGGCGTCGGGGACCGACTTCCACGACACCCGATAACGCCAGCCATCGACAATGGACCGGTCACGGCTGTTGCGGTGGTACGCCGACAGAGCCGGCAGCACCGCGCTCAGCGGCGTCTCGGCATCGACGTCGAGCGTCTCGGTGAGCGTTTCGAGATCCTCACGCTCGACCACCTCCCAGAACCGCGTATCCACCGACGGGGCGAACCCCGCGGCGGTGAAATCGCTGGGGAACGTCAGGCTCTCCAGCCAGTAGCGCTCCCGCTGGAAGGCGTAAGTGGGCAGGTCGACCGTCCGTGCGCCACGTCCCGCGAAGGCCTGTTCCCAGTCCACTCCGACGCCGTTCACGTGGAGCTCGGCCAGCGCCGTCGTCAGCGCCCGCGTCTCGGGACGGTTCTTGCGCAGCACCGGCACCACGACGGGAGCCGAAGTCTCCTCCGCCGTCAGGCACTCGCGTGCCATCGCCGAGAGCACTCCATCGGGGCCGACCTCGACGAACCGGGAGACGCCCTGCTCCTCGAGCGCCCGCACGCCGTCGGCGAACCGCACCGCCTCCCGCACATGGCGGACCCAGTACTCCGCGGAGCACACCTCATCGGCGGCGGCCGGCTGACCGGTCACGTTGGATACCAGGGCAATCCTCGGAGAGGCGAAGGACAACTCTTCGACGACCTTGCGGAAGTCGCCGAGCATCGCGTCCATGCGGGGCGAGTGGAAGGCGTGGCTGACCCGCAGCCGGCGGGTCTTGCGGCCCTGCCGCTCCCACTCGGCGGCGATCTCCAGCGCCGGTGCCTCGTCGCCCGCGATGACCACGGAGGTCGGGCCGTTGACGGCGGCGACGCTCACCTCGGCCTCACGGCCCGCCAGCGATCCGGAGATCTCCTCCTCCGACGCCTGGACCGCCACCATGGCGCCGCCCTCGGGCAGCGCCTGCATCAGACGGCCACGGGCGGCCACCAGGGCGCACGCGTCCTCCAGCGAGAACACCCCGGCCACGTGGGCGGCGGCGATCTCACCGATGGAGTGGCCGATGAGCACGTCAGGGCGGACACCCCAGTGCTCCAGCAGCCGGAACAGCGCCACCTCGACGGCGAACAGCGCGGGCTGGGTGAACGCCGTCCGGTCCAGCAGCTCGGCGTCCGCGCTCCCCTCCGCCGCGAACACCACCTCCCGCAGCGGACGGTCGAGCAGACCGTCCAGGTGGGCGCACACCTCGTCCCACGCGTCGGCGAACACCGGGAAGGCGTCGTACAGCTCCCGGCCCATCCCGAGGCGCTGCGCACCCTGGCCCGAGAACAGGAACGCCGTCTTGCCGGCCGCCCCCGCCACGCCGCGTACGACGCCGGGCGCGGTCTCGCCCTTCGCGAGGGCTTCGAGGCCGCGCAGCATGTCCGCGCGCTCCTCGCCGACCAGGGCAGCCCGGTGGTCGAAGAGAGACCGGCTCGTCACGAGGGAATAGCCGATGTCCACGGTGGGCATGAACTCTTCGGTGGCCGTGGCCAGTTGGTCCCGCAGCCGCTCGGCCTGACCCCGGAGGGCGGCGTCGGTCCTGCCGGACAGGATCCACGGCACCGGGGCCGCGGTGGTGTCCGGGGCCTCCTCGGCCCGTGGCGCCTCCGGCTCGTCGGAGACCGGCGCCTGCTCGATGATGGTGTGCGCGTTGGTGCCGCTCACACCGAAGGCGGAGACCGCCGCCCTGCGCGGGTGGCCCCGCTCCGGCCAGGGCACCGCCTCGGTCAGCAGTTCCACGTCGCCCGCCGACCAGTCCACATGCGGCGACGCCTCGTCCACGTGCAGCGTCTTGGGAAGGGTGCCTTCGCGCATGGCCATCACCATCTTGATGACCCCGGCGACACCGGCGGCGGCCTGCGTATGACCGATGTTGGACTTGATGGCGCCCAGCAGTAGCGGCTGGCCCTCGGGGCGGCCCTGGCCGTAGGTGGCCAGCAGTGCCTGCGCCTCGATCGGGTCACCGAGCGGAGTGCCGGTGCCATGGGCCTCGACCACGTCCACGTCGGCGGAGGTCAGCCGGGCGCCGGCCAGCGTCTGCTCGATCAGCCGCTGCTGCGACGGGCCGTTCGGCGCCGTCAGACCGTTGGACGCACCGTCCTGGTTGATGGCCGAACCCCGGATGACGGCCAGCACCTTGTGGCCGTTGCGCTGGGCGTCCGACAGCCGCTCCACGAGCAGCATGCCCACGCCCTCGGACCAGCCGGTGCCGTCGGCCGATGCGGCGAACGCCTTGCACCGCCCGTCGAAGGACAGCACGCGCTGGGCGCTGAACTCGACGAACGTGCCCGGTGTGGCCATGATCGTCACACCGCCGGCCAGCGCCACGGAGGACTCGCCCTGCCGCAACGACTGGCAGGCCAGGTGCAGGGCGACCAGCGACGAGGAGCACGCGGTGTCCACCGTGACGGCCGGCCCCTCGAAGCCGAAGGTGTAGGAGATGCGGCCGGACGAGACGCTGGGGGCGCTGCCGAGTCCGAGGTACCCCTCCACTCCCTCGGCGTCGCTCAGGATGCGCGAGCCGTAGTCGTGGTAGTTGGAGCCGACGAAGACTCCGGTCTGGCTTCCGCGCAGCGCCACGGGGTCGATGCCGGCGCGCTCGAAGGCCTCCCAGGAGGTCTCCAGCAGCAGCCGCTGCTGCGGGTCGATCGCCATGGCCTCACGCGGCGAGATCCCGAAGAAGCCCGGGTCGAAGTGGCCGACCTCGTCGAGGAAGCCGCCCGCCTGGACGTAGCTGGTGCCGGACTTCTCGGGGTCCGGGTCGTAGAGACCGTCGATGTCCCAGCCGCGGTCCTCGGGGAACGCCGAGATCACGTCCCCTTCGGCCATCAGCAGGTTCCACAGATCCTCGGGACTGCGCACCCCGCCGGGGAACCGGCAGCTCATGCCGATGATGGCGATGGGCTCATCGGTGGCCATGGGCTTGTCGTCCGGCCGCTGGGGTGCGGCGGCGGTGGCGCCCGACGTGACCGGCTGGTCGCCGAACATCTCGGTGTACAGGTACCGGGCCAGAACCGTGGCGGTCGGGTAGTCGAAGACACAGGTGACCGGCAGCCGGAGCCCGGTGACCACGCCGAGGCGGTTGCGCAGCTCGACGGCGGTCAGCGAGTCGAAGCCGAGGTCGCGGAAGGCACGGTCGGCCTCCACCGCGTCCGCGCTGTCGTAACCGAGGACGTCGGCGGCCTGGTTGCGTACCAGCTCCAGGAGGAGCCCCGGCTGCTCGGCAGGGGACAGCTTCGCCATCTCCCGGCGCAGCACGGAAATGGCGTCGTCGCCGTCGCCGGTGTCCGCGCCGGTGACGGCAGCGGGGCGGTTCAGCTCGGGCAGCTCACGGAACAGCGCGCTCGGGCGTGAACCGACGAACTCCGGCCGGAAGCGATCCCAGTCGATCTCGGCGATGACCAGGAAGGTCTCGTCCAGTTCAAGTGCCTGCTGCATGCCGGAGATCGCCAGCTCTGGCACCATTCCGACCATGCCGGAACGGTCCATCCGCTCGCCGACCTCGCCGGATCCGAGGCCGCCTCCGGCCCAGGCGCCCCAGGCGATGGACGTGGCCGGTAGCCCGTCCGCGCGCCGCTGCGACGCCAGCGCGTCGAGGTAGGCGTTACCCGCCGCGTAGCTGCCCTGGCCGGGGCCACCCAAGGTGCCCGCCCCGGAGGAGAACAGCACGAAGGCGGACAGGTCCATCCCGGCGGTCAGCTCATGGAGGTTCCGCGTGGCGTCCACCTTCGGGCGCAGCACCCCGGCCGCCCGGCGCACCGTGAGGGCGTCCACCACACCGTCATCCAGCACACCGGCCGTGTGCACCACGGCGGTCAGCGGGAACTCCGGCGGGATCGCGTGCAGCACCGCGTCCAGCGCGTCACGGTCCGCCGCGTCACACGCCGCGATCGTCACCCGGGCGCCCATGGCCTCCAGCTCCGCCTTCAGCTCGGCGGCGCCCTCGGCCTCCATACCACTGCGGCTGGTCAGCACCAGATGCTCGGCACCCGTACGCGCCAGCCAGCGGGCGACATGACCGCCCAGCGCACCCGTACCGCCGGTGACCAGCACGGAACCGCGGCTCTGCCAGGACCCCCGACCCTCGACGTCCTCGGCCGCCGAGGCCCGCACCATGCGCTTGGCGAACACACCGGAGCCGCGCACCGCGACCTGGTCCTCGCCGTCCGCGCCCGCCAGCACTCCGGCCAGACGGGCCACCGCGCGGCCGTCCATGGTCTCGGGCAGATCGACCGCGCCGCCCCAGCGCTGGGGGTACTCCGCCCCCACGATCCGGCCCAACCCCCACACCATCGCCTGCACCGGGCTCACCAGCCGGTCGGACCGCCCCACCGACACCGCACCCCGGGTGCCGCACCACAGCGGAGCCACCACACCCGCGTCACCGAGCCCCTGGACCAGCGCCACCGTGGCCGCCAGGCCGGCGGGCACCACCTCGAACGTCGTGTGCCCCGACTCGTCCAGCCCCAGCAGCGAGAAAACGCCCGCCACGCCCGAAGACTCCGCCTCGGCCTCGTCGAGCGCCGCCCGCAGCCGCTCCGCCACGGTCCAGCGATCGTTGCCCGATCCGTCCAGCACCACCCGGACGACGTCGGCACCGCTTGTCCCCAGCCCGTTCACCGTGGCGGTCACGAGGGCATCGTCGGCGTGCGACGCGGGGAGGACCACGAGCCAGGTGCCCGACAGGGCCGCCTCGGTGGAGGACGGCAGTGGCTTCCAGACCACCTTGTAGCGCCAACCGTCCACCGTGTTCTGCTCACGCCGCTGACGCCGCCAGGACGACAGCGCCGGAAGCAACGCCATCAACGACGACTGCTGCTCCTCGTCCTCCACTGCCAGCGTGCGGACCAGCGCCTCCAGGTCCTCGCGCTCCACCGCCTCCCAGAAGCGGGCGTCCACCGCGTCCGCGGCCAAACCGTCGGCGGCGGACATCTCCGCGGCCGACACATCCAGCCAGTACCGCTGGCGCCGGAAGGCGTAGGTCGGCAGCTCCACCCGGCGGGCGCCACGGCCCTCCAGCAGGGCGGTCCAATCCACCGCGACGCCCCGCACGAACACCTCGGCAGCGGAGGTCAGGAACCGCTCCAGGCCGCCCTCGTCGCGCCGCAGTGTGCCCACGACCACCGCCTGGGCCTCAGCGGCCTCCACCGTCTGCTGAACCGGAAGCGTGAGCACCGGGTGCGGGCTGGCCTCGATGAACACGCCGTGGCCGTCATCCAACAGCTTTCGGGTGGTGGCCTCCAGCTCAACGGTCTGCCGCAGGTTGCGGTACCAGTACTCCGCGTCCAGCCCGGCGGTGTCCACCAGCTCGCCGGACACCGTCGAGTAGAACGGCACCTCCGACGAACGCGGCTGAAGGTCCGCCAGGACCTTCAGCAGCTCCTCGTGAATCGCCTCCACATGCGCGGAGTGCGAGGCGTAGTCCACCGGAACCCGGCGAACCCGCACCTCCTCGCCCTCCAGCTGGGCCACCATCTCATCCAGCGCCCCCGGATCACCGGAGACCACGACCGAACCGGGGCCGTTGACCGCCGCCACCGAGATCGCACCATCCCAGGAGACGATGCGCTCCTTGACCTGGTCGACCGGCAACCCGACCGACACCATGCCACCACGGCCCGCGAGACTCGCCGCGATCGCCTGCGACCGCAGCGCCACCACCTTCGCCGCATCCTCCAGCGAGAGCGCACCCGCCACACACGCCGCCGCGATCTCACCCTGACTGTGACCCATCACCGCATCCGGCACCACACCCACCGAACGCCACAGCCTCGCCAGCGACACCATCACCGCGAACAACACCGGCTGCACCACATCCACCCGGTCGAAACCAGGAGCACCCTCAGCCCCGCGCAGCACATCCGTCAACGACCAGTCCACATACGCCGACAGAGCCGACTCACACTCGGCTATCGCCTCGGCGAACACCGGCGAGGACTCCAGCAGCCCCACCGCCATACCCACCCACTGCGCCCCCTGACCGGGGAAGACGAACACCGAACGGCCGACGTCTCCGGTCCTCCCCCGCACCACTCCGTTCGACGTGGTGGCGTCCTCGGCGACCGCCTCCAGCCGCTGCAGGAGCTCCTCGCGGCCGGTCCCGGTCACCACGGCACGGTGCTCGAAGGCGGACCTGGTGGTGGCCAGCGAGAGCGCCACGTCCGCCGCGCTCGACTCCGGGCGCTCGGTGAGGAACGCGCGGAGCTGCCCGGCCTGCGCCCTCAGCCCCTCGGCGCCACGGCCCGACACGACCCATGCCACCGGACCGTCAGTGACCTCGCCCTCGGCGACCTCAGCCGCCTCGGACTGCGGGGCCTGCTCCAAGATGGTGTGCGCGTTGGTGCCGCTCATGCCGAACGAGGACACGGCGGCGCGACGCGGGTGGTCCCGGTCCGGCCACGGGGTCGACTCGTGCAGCAGGGACACGGCGCCGCCGGTCCAGTCGATGTGCGGCGAGGGCTCCTCCGCGTGGAGCGTCTTGGGCAGCACACCCTCGCGCATGGCCATCACCATCTTGATGACCCCGGCGACACCGGCCGCGGCCTGTGTGTGCCCGATGTTCGACTTGATGCCGCCCAGCCACAGCGGCTGATCCGCGGGCCGGTCCTGCCCGTACGTGGCCATCAGCGCCTGCGCCTCGATCGGGTCACCCAGGGTGGTGCCCGTCCCGTGCGCCTCCACCGCGTCCACCTCGGCGGCCGACAGCCGGGCGCTGGTCAGTGCCTGCCGGATGACCCGCTGCTGCGAGATGCCGTTGGGAGCCGTCAGACCGTTGGACGCGCCGTCCTGGTTGATCGCCGAACCCCGGACGATGGCCAGCACCTCGTGGCCGTTGCGCTGGGCGTCGGACAGCCGCTCCACGAGCAGCATGCCGACGCCCTCGCCCCAGCCGGTGCCGTCGGCCGCGGCCCCGAACGGCTTGCACCGGCCGTCGGCCGCCAAGCCGCGCTGCCTGCTGAACTGGACGAACGCCGACGGAGTGGACATCACCGTGACGCCACCGGCCAGCGCGAGTGTGCATTCGCGCTGACGCAGTGCCTGAACGGCCAGATGCAGGGCCACCAGGGAGGACGAGCACGCGGTGTCCACCGAAAGCGCGGGTCCCTCAAGACCCATGGTGTAGGAGATACGGCCGGAGACGATGCTCGCCGCGTTGCCGGTGCCCGAGTGGCCCTCGACGTCGTCGAGACTCTCGGACGAACCGAGCATGAGCATGGAGTAGTCCTGGCCATTGGTCCCGACGAAGACGCCGGTCCTGCTGCCACGCAGGGACATCGGGTCGATACCCGCCCGCTCGACCGCCTCCCACGACGTCTCCAACAGCAATCGCTGCTGCGGGTCCATCGACAGCGCCTCACGCGGCGAGATTCCGAAGAACGCCGGATCGAACTGGTCGGCCTTCTCCAGGAATCCGCCCGCGGTCGTGTAGCTGGTGCCGGGACGGTCCGGGTCCTCGTGGTAGAGGGCATCGATATCCCAGCCCCGGTCCGTGGGGAACTCCGAGATCGCGTCGGTACCGTCCGCCACCATGCGCCACAGATCTTCGGGGAGCTCACGCCTCCAGGGAACCGGCAGCTCATGGCGACGATCGCGATCGGTTCCTGGTCGGCTGACTCGGCCTCGAGAAGGCGCTGGCGAGTCTGCTGGAGGTCCGCGGTCACCCGCTTGAGATAGTCGAGAAGCTTTTCTTCGTTCATTGCGATATCACCCAGTAAGTAGTAAGGAGCGATCCTCGGGAATTGACCGAGGCTCAGTCAAAAAACCCAGCTCAGGAAATCCCGAGCTCCTTGTCAATGAAGTCGAAGATCTCATCGGATGTCGCCGACTGAATCTTGTTCGCGACCGCCTTCTTGCCGGTGTTGCCCGAATCCTGTTCCGCTTCTCCCCACTTCAAAAGCAGCGTCTGCAAGCGCGTCGTGATCCTCGGCCGGTCCACGTCGTCGGCGGAGATCGTGGCCATCGCCGCCTCGATCCGGTCCAGCTCGCTGAGGATCGGCGCGGCCGCCGAGACCCCGTCCCGGACGACGTCGGTCCGCAGCCGGCGGGCCAGCGCCGCGGGCGTCGGGTGGTCGAAGACGATCGTCGCGGGCAGGCGCAGGCCCGTCGCCGCGTCCAGCCGGTTGCGCAGTTCGACGGCGGTCAGCGAGTCGAAGCCGAGTTCGCGGAAGGCCCGCTGGGACTCGACCGACTCCACCGACGGGAAGCCCAGCACCATCGCCACCTGCGTGGTGACCAGTTCGAGCAGCGCTCGTTCCTGCTCCGCCTCGGACATTCCGGCGAGCCGCTCGCGCAGCTCCGAGCCACCGGTCTCGAACACCGCGGCGGTCCCGCCGCCGAGCGCGGCATCCAGGATCCGCCGCGCCTCGGGCACCTCGTCCAGCAGCCGGCTGGCCCGTACGGCGGTGTAGGCGGGTACGAATCGCTCCCAGTCGAGGTCGGCGATGGCCAGCTGGGTCTCCTGCAGGTCAAGGGCCTGCTGGAGGGCCTTGACCGCCAGCTCCGGGGTCATCGCGGCCATGCCGCCGCGCCGCAGCCGGTCCTCCAGCGCCCCGTCGACCGCCATGCCGCCCTCGGCCCACGGGCCCCAGGCCACCGAGGTGGCCGCCAGGCCCTGCGCCCGGCGCTGCTGCGCCAGGGCGTCGAGGTAGGCGTTGGCCGCCGCGTAACTGCCCTGTCCGGCGCCGCCGATGGCTCCGGCGAGCGAGGAGAACAGCACGAAGGCCGAGAGGTCGAGGCCCTCGGTGAGCTCGTGCAGGTTGCGGGCCCCGTCCACCTTGGGACGGAGCACGCCCGCGACCCGCTCCACCGACATCGCGTCCAGGACACCGTCGTCCAGGACGCCCGCCGCGTGCACGACGGCGCTCAGCGGGTAGCGGTCCGGGATGGCGGCCAGTACGGCGGCCAGGGCCTCGCGGTCGGCGGCGTCACATGCCGCGATGGTCACCTCGGCGCCCAACGCGGTGAGCTCGTCGCGCAGTTCGGCGGCGCCGTCGGCCTCCGGGCCACGGCGGCTGGTCAGCACCAGGTGCTCGGCACCGGCGCTTGCCAGCCACCGGGCCACCTGGCCGCCCACTCCCCCGGTGCCGCCGGTGACCAGCACCGAGCCCCGTGCGGTCCACGGCCGGGCCGTGGACCGCGGCGCGGTGGCCCGCACCAGGCGCCGGGTGAACACGCCGGACGTACGCACCGCCACCTGGTCCTCGAACTCGCCCGCGCCGCCGCCCAGCACACCGGACAGCCGGGCCGCGGCCCGCTCGTCGAACGTCTCCGGGAGGTCGACCAGACCGCCCCAGAGCCTGGGGTGTTCCAGACCGGCGACCCGGCCGAGGCCCCACATCTGCGCCTGGGCGGCGCTGCGCAGGGTGTCGGATCCGGTCACCGACACGGCACCGCGCGTCGCCACCCACAGCGGGGCCTCGACACTCGCGTCCACGAGCGCCTGGAGCGCGACGAGGTTCAGCGCGAGCCCTCGCGGCACCACCGTGTGCCCGGCGCAGGGGTCCTCGTCCAGGGCCAGCAGGGAGAGCACCCCGCCGACGGCCCCGTCCGGCGCGCCCTCTGCCGCCGTGCGCAGCCGCTCGGCGACCGCCGCGCGGTCGATGTCAACGGCGCCGTCGAGGACGATCCGCGCCACCTCCGCGCCCTGCCGCTCCAGCATGGCCACCGCGGTGGTGACCAGTTCGTCGTCGGCGTGCGACCGCGGAACCATGACCATCCAGGTCCCGGTCAGCGCCCGCTCCGAGAGCTCGGACACCGGGGTCCAGGCGATCTGGTAGCGCCAGCCGTCCACCGTGGACCGCTCACGGTGGCCCTTGCGGTAGGACGACAGGGCGGGAAGCACCTCGGTGAGTGAGGCGTTCCCGTCCACCTGCAGCGCGGTGGTCAGCGCCTCCAGGTCCGCACGCTCGACCGCGTCCCAGAAGCGGGCGTCACCTTCGTCCGCGGAGGCGGGGGCGGCGGAGGTGTCGCTCTCGGGGGCGTCCAGCCAGTAGCGCTGCCGCTGGAACGCGTACGTCGGCAGCTCGACCCGCCGGACGTCCTGGCCCGCGAACAGTGCCTCCCAACCGACGGTGACCCCGTGGACGTGGAGTTCGGCCAGGGCCGCCGTCAGCGCCCGGGCCTCCGGGCGGTCCTTGCGCAGCGCGGGCACCACGACGGGGCCGAGGCCTCCTGCGCCGTCAGGCACTCGCGTGCCATCGCCGAGAGCACACCGTCGGGGCCCACCTCGAAGAACCTGGTCACGCCCGCGTTCTCCAGGGAGCGCATGCCGTCCGCGAAGCGCACCGCCTCGCGCACGTGGCGCACCCAGTACTCCGGCGAGCACACCTCGTCCGCGCCCGCCGACTTGCCCGTCACATTGGACACCAGCGCGATCGAGGGCGGAGCGAACGACAGCCCCTCGACCACCGTACGGAAGTCGCCCAGCATCGCGTCCATACGCGGCGAGTGGAAGGCGTGGCTGACCCGCAGGCGGCGGGTCTTGCGGCCCTGCTCCGCCCACTGCCCGGCGATCTCTACGGCCGCGGCCTCGTCACCGGCGATGACCACGGAAGTCGGGCTGTTGACGGCGGCGATGCTCACCTCGGCCTCACGGCCGGTGAGCGACGGCGCGATCTCCTCCTCCGACGCCTCGATGGCGACCATCGCGCCACCCTCGGGCAGAGCCTGCATCAGACGGCCACGGGCGGCCACCAGGGCGCAGGCGTCCTCCAGCGAGAACACCCCCGCCACATGCGCGGCGGCGATCTCCCCGATGGAGTGGCCGATCACCACATCCGGTGCCACACCCCACGCGGACAGCAGCCGGAACAGCGCCACCTCGACCGCGAAGAGCGCGGGCTGGGTGAACGCCGTCCGGTCCAGCAGCTCGGCGTCCGCGCTGCCCTCCGCCGCGAACATCACGTCCTTCAGCGGACGGTCCAGAGTGACGTCCAGGTGTGCGCACACCTCGTCCAGCGCCCGGGCGAACACCGGGAAGGCGTCGTACAACTCCCGCCCCATACCGAGGCGCTGGGCGCCCTGGCCGGAGAACAGGAACGCGGTGATCCCGGTCGGTGTGGCGACCGAGCGCACCACCCCGGGGGCCTCCTCGCCGGTGGCGACGGCCTCGAGCCCGCGCAGCAGCTCCGCACGGTCCGCACCCGTCAGCACGGCACGGTGCTCGAACACCGAACGGGTGGCCACCAGGGAGTAGCCCACGTCCTTCAGGCTCAGCTCCGGCCGTGCGGTCAGATGGGCCCGCAGCCGCCGCGCCTGGGCACGCAGTCCGTCCGCGCTCCGGGCGGAGAGCGTCCAGGGGGCCGCGCCACGGTCGTCGGGAGCCGTCACCTCGGCCGGCCGCTCCTCGTCGGCCTCCGACGGGGCCTGCTCGATGATGGTGTGCACATTGGTGCCGCTGACGCCGAACGCGGAGACACCGGCCCGGCGCGGCTGCCCCGTCTCCGGCCACGCGGTGGCCTCGGTCAGCAGCCGCACCTCGCCCGCCGTCCAGTCCACCTGCGGCGACGGCTCGTCCACGTGCAGCGTCTTGGGCAGTACGCCGTGCCGCATCGCCATGACCATCTTGATGACGCCGGCGAGGCCGGAGGCGGCCTGGGTGTGCCCGATGTTGGACTTCAGCGCGCCCAGCCACAGCGGGCGGCCCTCCGGCCGCTCCTTGCCGTAGGTGGCCAGCAGCGCCTGCGCCTCGATCGGGTCGCCGAGCGAGGTGCCCGTGCCGTGGGCCTCCACCGCGTCCACCTCGGCGGCGGACACCCCGGCGTTGGCGAGGGCGTGGCGGATGACCCGCTGCTGCGAGGGGCCGTTGGGGGCCGTCAGGCCGTTGGACGCACCGTCCTGGTTCACGGCGGAGCCCCGCACGATGCCGAGCACCTGGTGGCCGTTGCGCCGGGCGTCCGACAGCCGCTCCACGAGCAGCACATCGGCGCCCTCGCTCCAGCCCGTACCGTCCGCCGCGGCCGAGAACGGCTTGCAGCGTCCGTCGGGGGCGAGCCCGCCCTGCCGGCTGAACTCGACGAACGCCATCGGGGTGGCCATCACCGTCACACCGCCGACCAGCGCCATGGAGCATTCGCCCTGACGCAGCGACTGGCAGGCCAGGTGCAGTGCCACCAGCGACGACGAGCAGGCGGTGTCCACCGTGACGGCGGGGCCCTCCAGGCCGTAGGTGTAGGAGAGACGGCCGGAGACGACGCTGCCCGCGTTGCCGGTCAGCAGATGGCCCTCGACGTCCTCCGGCACCGTCTCCAGATTGGCGCCGTAACCGGAGCCCGAGAAGCCCACGAACACGCCGACCTGGCTGCCCCGCACCGACGCCGGGTTGATGCCCGCCCGCTCGAACGCCTCCCACGAGGTCTCCAGCAGCAGCCGCTGCTGCGGGTCGGTCGCCAGCGCCTCACGCGGCGAGATCCCGAAGAACCCGGGGTCGAACTCGGCCGCGTCGTAGAGGAATCCGCCTTCACGGGCGTAGAACGTGCCGGGCCGGTCCGGGTCCGGGTCATACATGCCCGACAGATCCCAGCCACGGTCCGACGGGAAGGAGGAGATGGCGTCACCGCCGCTCTCCACCAGCTGCCACAGGTCCTCCGGGCTGCGCACCCCGCCGGGGAAGCGGCAGCTCATGGAGACGATCGCGATGGGTTCGTCGTCCGCGCCGGAACCGGCGGGCGCCCCGGACCCGGCGGCGATCGCCGGGGACGACGAGGTGCCCAGCACCTCGGTGCGCAGATACGCCGCGAGCGTCCCGGCGCTGGGGTAGTCGAAGACCAGCGTGGCAGGCAGGCTGAGACCGGTCTCGGCGGCCAGCCGGTTGCGCAGGTCGACCGCGGTCAGCGAGTCGAAGCCCAGATCGCGGAAGGCCCGGTTCGGCTCGACCATCTCCGCGGAGGCGTAGCCGAGTACGGAGGCGGCGTGCTTGCGCACCAGATCGAGCAGCGCCCGGTCCCGCTCCCCCCCGGTCAGCGGCTTCAGCCGCTCGCGCAGCTGCGCCCCGGCGGCGTCGGCGCTCTCGCCACCGTCGCCCTGCGTCTCCAGCGCCCGGACCTCGTCGAGGTCGCTCAGCAGCGGACTGTGCCGGACTGCGGTGAACGAGGGGGCGAACCGCTCCCAGTCCACGTCCACCACCGTCACCAGACCGTCGTCACCGGCCACCGCGCGCTCCAGCGCGGCGATCGCCAACTGGGGTGCCATCGCGGGCAGGCCACGCCGCGCCAGCTGCTCCCCCGCGTCGTCCCGGGTCGCCATGCCGCCCTCGGCCCACGGGCCCCAGGACACGGCGGTACCCGCGAGACCCCGCGCCCGGCGCTGCTCCACCAGCGCGTCCAGGAAGGCGTTTCCGGAGCCGTAGACGCCCTGGCTGCCGCCGCCCCACACACCGGAGATGGACGAGAAGACCACGAACGCGTCGAGCTCACGGTCGCCGAGCAGCTCGTCCAGGTTGACGGCGCCCGCGACCTTGCCGGACACCACCCGGGCCGCGTCCGCGAGCTCCGTCTCCAGCAGGGAGGCCGCGATCGTGACACCCGCCGCGTGCACCACTGCGGTGAGCGGCTGGTGCTCCGGCACGGCGTCCAGGACGGCGGCGAGCGCGTCACGGTCCGCCGCGTCGCACGCGGCCACCGTCACCTCGGCGCCCATGCCCTCCAGCTCCGCCTTCAACTCGGCGGCGCCCTCGGCCTCGAGACCGCGGCGGCTGGTCAACACCAGGTGCTCGGCGCCGCTGCGGACCAGCCAGCGGGCCACCTGGCCACCGAGCCCGCCCGTGCCACCGGTCACCAGCACCGTGCCACGCGCCCGCCATGCCATCTCCTCGCCGGCGGCCGGGGCGGACCGCACCAGACGGCGTACGAAGACACCGGAGCCACGCACCGCGACCTGGTCCTCACCGCCCTCGACGGACAGCACACCGGCCAGTCGCGCCGCACCGCGCGCGTCCAGCGACTCGGGCAGATCGACCAGACCGCCCCACAGCGGGGGCAGCTCAAGACCGGCGACCCGGCCCAGTGCCCAGACCATCGCCTGCGTCGGGCTGGTGAGCCGGTCCGAACGCCCCACGGACACCGCGCCCCGCGTACCACACCACAGCCGGGCCGGGATCTCGGCCCGCACCATGGCCCGCACCAGGACCAGGGTCAGCGCGTAGCCGCCCGACAGCGCCGGATATCCGGGGCAGGGTTCCTCGTCCAGGGCGAGCAGGGACAGCACGCCACCCAGCTCGGGCGTCTCCGCGGCCGCCTCGCGCAGCCGCTCCGCCAGCACGTCCGCGTCGAGGTCCCGCTCGTCCACCGCGACCGGGACCACACCCGCGCCGTGCCGCTCGAGCCCGGCGGCAACCCCCGCCACCAGCTCGTCCCCGGCACCGGACGCCGGAACCACCACCAGCCAGGTCCCCGACAACGACCCATCGGCCAGGTCGGAGGCCGGCTTCCACGACACCTTGTAGCGCCAGCCGTCGATCGTGGACTGGTCGCGACTGTTGCGGTGGTACGCGGACAGAGCGGGCAGCACCGCGCTCAGCGGCGCCTCGCTGTCCACCGCCAGCGTCCCCGCCAGCGACTCCAGATCCTGGCGCTCCACCACCTCCCAGAACCGCGCATCGACAGAACCGGCGCCATCGGCCGCGCTTCCGCCGGGCGGCAGGCCGAATCCATCGAGCCAGTAGCGCTCGCGCTGGAAGGCGTAGGTCGGCAGCTCGACACGACGGGCGCCACGGCCCTCCAGCTTGGTGAGCCAGTCCACCTTGGTGCCACGCGCGAACACCTCGGCGGCGGAGGTCAGGAAACGCTCCAGACCGCCCTCGTCGCGCCGCAGCGTGCCCACGACGACGGCTTGCGCCTCAGAGGCTTCAACCGTCTGCTGGACGGGAAGGGTGAGAACCGGGTGCGGGCTCACCTCGATGAAGGTGACGTGGCCACTGTTGAGGAGGGTGCGGGTGGTGGCCTCCAGCTCGACGGTCTGCCGCAGGTTGCGGTACCAGTACTCGGCGTCGAGACCGGCCGTGTCCACCAGCTCACCGGACACCGTGGAGTAGAACGGCACCTCCGACGGGCGCGGTGCGATGTCCGCCAGCACCTTGAGCAACTCGTCGCGGATGGCCTCCACGTGTGCCGAGTGCGAGGCGTAGTCCACCGGGACCCGACGGACGCGGATCTCCTCGCCCTCCAGCTGGGCCATCATCTCGTCCAACGCCTTCGGGTCGCCGGAGACCACGACGGAACCCGGTCCGTTGACCGCGGCGACCGAAATCGCGCCGCCCCAGGCGGCAATGCGCTCCTTGGCCTGGTCCGCCGACAGTCCGACCGACACCATGCCGCCACGGCCCGCAAGGCCCACGGCGATCGCCTGCGAGCGCAACGCCACCACCTTTGCGGCGTCCTCCAGCGAGAGCGCGCCCGCGACGCACGCCGCGGCGATCTCGCCCTGGCTGTGGCCCATGACGGCGTCGGGCTCCACGCCCACCGAACGCCACAGCCTCGCCAGCGACACCATCACCGCGAAGAGCACCGGCTGGACCACATCCACCCGGTCGAAGCCCGGAGCACCCTCCGCGCCGCGCAGCACATCCGTCAGCGACCAGTCCACGTACGCCGACAAGGCCGTCTCACACTCGCCGATCGCCTCGGCGAACACCGGCGAGGACTCCAGCAAGTCCACCGCCATACCCATCCACTGCGCCCCTGACCGGGGAACACAAAGACCGAACGGCCACGGACATCCGCCACGCCACGCGTGACACCCGAGGCGGCCTCGTCCCCGGCCAACGCGCCCAGCCGCTCCAGGAGCTCCTCGCGATCGGTCCCCGTCACCACCCCGCGGTGCTCGAACACCGACCGCGTCGCCACCAGCGAGTACGCCACGTCGGCGGCGCTCAGCTCCGGCCGCTCGGCCAGGAACTCCCGCAGCCTGCCCGCCTGTGCGCGCAGGCCGGCCGCGCTGCGGCCGGACACCACCCACGCCACCGGACCGTCGGCGACCTCGGCCTCGGCCTCCTCGGCCTCCTCGGGCTCCGGAGCCTGCTCCAGGATCGCGTGGGCATTCGTCCCGCTGATGCCGAACGAGGACACACCGGCCCGGCGAGGCTGGTCGGTCTCGGGCCAGGGAGTCGACTCGTTGAGCAGCCGGATGTCGCCCTCGGACCAGTCCACCTGGGTGGACGGCTCGTCCGCGTGGAGCGTCTTGGGCAGCACGCCGTTCCGCATGGCCATCACCATCTTGATGACCCCACCGACACCGGCGGCGGCCTGGGAGTGGCCGATGTTGGACTTCAGCGAGCCCAGCCACAGCGGCTTGTCCTCCGGCCGCTCCTTGCCGTAGGTGGCGAGCAGCGCCTGCGCCTCGATCGGGTCGCCCAGCGATGTACCCGTGCCGTGTGCCTCCACCGCGTCCACATCGGCGGGGGTCAGGCCCGCGTTCTGGAGCGCCTGGCGGATCACCCGCCGCTGCGAGGGGCCGTTGGGGGCCGTCAGACCGTTGGACGCGCCGTCCTGGTTGATCGCCGAGCCCCGCACGACGGCCAGCACCGGGTGGCCGTTGCGCCGGGCGTCGGAGAGCCGCTCCAGGAGGAGCAGACCCACGCCCTCCGCCCAGCCGGTGCCGTCGGCGCCCGCGCCGAACGCCTTGCACCGGCCGTCGGGAGCGAGCCCGCCCTGCCGGCTGAACTCGACGAACATGCTGGGGGTGAACATGACGGCGACGCCACCCGCCAGGGCCAGCGAGCACTCCTCCTGACGGAGCGCCTGGCAGGCCCAGTGCAGGGCGACCAGCGACGACGAGCACGCGGTGTCCACCGTCACGGCGGGCCCCTCGAGGCCCAGGGTGTAGGCCACCCGCCCGGAGACCACGGAGGTGGCGTTGCCCGCGAGCAGCAGCCCCTCCACGCCTTCGGGCATCTCGCTCACCCCGGCGCCGTAGCCGGAGGGCGAGGCACCGACGAACACACCGGCCTGGCTGCCCCGCACCGACGCCGGGTCGATCCCGGCGCGCTCGAACGCCTCCCAGGCGGTTTCCAGCAGCAACCGCTGCTGGGGGTCGGTGGCGAGCGCCTCCCGCGGGCTCATGGAGAAGAAGCCGGGGTCGAAGTCGCCGGGCGCGTCCAGGAATCCGCCCTCACGGACGGAGAAGGTGCCGGAGCGGTCCGAGTCCGGGTCGAAGAAGCCATCGACGTCCCAGCCCCGGTCGGGTGGGAACTCGGTGATGGCGTCGTCGCCCTCGGCGACGAGCCGCCACAGCTCCTCCGGAGTCCTCACACCCCCGGGTACCGGCAGCTCATCGCCACGATGGCGATGGGCTCCCGGTCCCGCTCCTCCACCTGTCGAAGTCGCCGACGAGCCTGACGCAGGTCAGCCGTCACCTTCTTGAGGTAGTCAAGGAGTTTTTCGTCTTCCGCCACTATCCCCAGCCCCTTGAAACACTCTGTGAGTTCCAGCTCGCCACGTCAGGACATTCCGAATTCGTCGTCAATGAGTTTGAAGATCTCGTCGGCGGTGGCCGATTCGATCTCGCTGTCGTCATCCGCGTCGTCGTCCAGCGCCGTCGCGGTGCCGGACACCGGCCCGGTGCCGCCGGCGGACCACTTCGCCACCAGGCCCTGGAGCCGCTCCATGACCCGGCGTTGCGTCTCGCTGTCGGAGCCGAGCGCCGACAGGGTGGATTCCAGCCGGTCGAGTTCTCCGAAGACGGGCTCGGTCGCGGGCCCGTCGGCGGGGGTGATCTCTTCCCGCAGGAATCGTCCGAGTGACACCGGGGTCGGGTAGTCGAACACCAGGGTCGCCGGCAGCCGCGTTCCGGTGATCGCGTTGAGCCGGTTGCGCAGCTCGACGGCCGACAGGGAGTCGAAGCCCAGGTCCTTGAAGGCGTGTCCGGGTTCGATCGCCTGCCCCGACGCGTAGCCGAGGACGACGGCCACCTGGTCGCACACCAGCTCCACCAGGATGCGCTCGCGCTCCGTCTCGGACTTCCCGGCCAGGTGCTGCTTGAGCTCGGTGGCCGGGTCGGCCGTGGTGCTCGCGGCGCCCGACTCGGCGGTCCGGCGCGCGGGGGCCCGCACCAGTCCGCGCAGCAGCGGGGGTACCGGCTCGCCCACCGACGCCATGTCCATCGTCATGGGCACCAGGACGGCACCGTCGAGATCGCGGGTCGCGTCGAACAGCGCGAGTCCGGCCTCGGGGTGAGGGCGACCATGCCGGTCCGGGTCATCCGGCTGACGTCGGCGTCGGCCAGTTCGGTGGTCATGCCGCCGTCCTGCGTCCACGGCCCCCAGACGAGCGAGGCGGCCGGGAGCCCTTCGGCCCTGCGGTGCTGGGCCAGGGCGTCCATGAACGCGTTGCCCGCCGCGTAGTTGGCCTGGCCCGAACCGCCGAAGGTACCGGAGACGGAGGAGTACAGGATGAAGGCGGCGAGGTCGAGGTCGCGGGTGAGCTCGTGCAGGTGCAGCGCGGCGTCCACCTTCGGACGCAGCACCTTGTCCACCCGCTCCGGCGTCAGCGACTCCACCACACCGTCATCCAGCACACCCGCCGCATGCACCACGGCCGACAGCGGATGCTCCGAACCGATCCCCGCCAGCAGCTTCTCCACCGCGGCCCGGTCGGCGACATCACACGCCGCCACCCGCGCCTCGGCACCCAGCCCGGCCAGCTCCGCCACCAACTCCGCCGCACCCGGCGCCTCCACGCCACGACGACTCGTCAGCACCAGACGCTCAACCCCGTGCTCCACCACCAGATGACGGGCCAGCAACGCACCCAGACCACCCGTACCACCCGTGATCAGCACCGTCCCCGGACCATCCAGCGCCCGCGGGATGGTCAGCGCCACCTTGCCGGTGTGCCGGGCCTGGCTGATGAAGCGGAAGGCGTCGGGTGCCCTGCGGACATCCCAGGTGCGCACCGGCAGCGGCCGCAGTACCCCGCTCTCGAACAGGGAGATCAGGTCGCTCCACATCTCATGGATGCGGTCGGCTCCCGCCTCCATGAGGTCGAACGCCCGGTAGGAGACTCCGGTGTATTCGGCGGCCACCTCGTCCGGGATCCGGATGTCGGTCTTGCCCATCTCCAGGAACCGTCCGCCGCGCGGCAGCAGACGCAGACCCGCGTCCACGAACTCCCGCGCCAGCGAGTCGAGCACCACGTCCATACCGCGCCCGCCGGTGACATCGAGGAAGCGCTTTTCGAAGTCCAGCGTCCGCGACGACGCGATGTGCTCGTCGTCCAGACCCAGCGACCGCAGCGTGTCCCACTTGCCCTCGCTCGCCGTGCCGAAGACCTCGGCCCCGAGGTGCCGCGCCAGCTGGAGCGTGGCCATGCCCACACCACCGGCCGCCGAGTGCACCAGCACCGACTGGCCGGGCTGGAGACCTCCCAGGTCCACCATGGCGTAGTAGGCCGTCAGGAACACGATGGGGGTGGAGGCCGCCTGCTCGAACGTCCAGTCCTCCGGGACCCGGGCGACAACCCTCCGGTCGGTGATGGCGACCGGGCCGAACGACCCGCTGAAGATGCCCATCACCCGGTCGCCGGGGGTCAGGTCCGTCACTCCGGGGCCGACCTCGGTCACGATGCCGGCGCCCTCACCACCGAGCGGCCCGGCCTCCCCGGGGTACATCCCCAGGGCGTTGAGCACATCGCGGAAGTTCATCCCCGCCGCGCGCATCTCGACCCTGATCTCGTTCTCGCCCAGCGCTTCGGTGACGTCGGGGCAGGGCAGCAGCGCCAGGTTCTCCAGGGTTCCCTTGGCGTGCATGTCCAGGCGCCATTCGCGTATGCCCGCGGGGGCAGCAGCGCGGTGCCCGAGGAGACCCGCGCCATGCGCTGGCCGAGCACCGTGCCCTCGCGGACCACGGCCTGCGGCTCTTCGCCGGCGAGCACCGCGCGCAGTGCCGCCTTGGACGCCTCGGCGGGCTCCTGTGGGTCCAGGTCCACCAGGACGAAGCAGTTCGGGTTCTCCGACTGCGCGGACCGCACCATGCCCCACAGGGGTGCGTGGATCAGGTCCGGGGTCTCGTCGCGGTCCTCGGGCGCCATGGCGCCCGACGTCACGAAGACCAGTCGGGAGGAGTCGAACCGGCGGTCGCCGAGCCAGCCCTGGATCATGCCGAGCGTGTGGTGCGTCACCGCGTGGATGGCGCCCGCCGGTTCCAGGCCCCGCTTGGCCTTGCTCCTGCCCTTGCCCTTGCCCTTCGCCTTGCTCCTGGGCTTGCCCTGAGCCGCCTCGTCGTCGAGGCCCGGTGCGTAGGAGACCAGCACGGCCTCCGGGGCGGCGGCGCCTCCGTCGATCGCGGCGCCCAGCGCGTCGAGATCGGCGTAGGCGGTCACCTCGGCTCCGGCGATCGCGCCGGCGGCCAGTCCGTAGTGGTCGGTGCCCACCAGGGCCCACTTGGCCGTTGCCGCCTCGGCCGGAGCGATGGCCGGAACGGCGGTCCAGTCCAGCGTGAACAGCGAGTCGCGGAACGCCGACGTCCTGGCCGAGTCGATGTGTTCCACCGACACCGGGCGCAGCACGAGGGATTCGATCGACGCCACCGGGCGGCCGGTTCCATCGGCCACCGCGAGGGAGATGGAATCCGGTCCGAGCTGGGTGAGCCGCACCCGCAGGGTGGACGCGCCACCGGCGTGGAGCGACACCCCGCTCCAGGAGAACGGGAGCCGGGAGAGGCCGACGTCCTCCAGGGCGACGAAGGTCACCGCCTGTACGGCGGCGTCCAGCAGCGCCGGGTGGAGGCCGAAGTCGGCCGCGTCCGACGCGTGCTCCTCACCGAGGCCGACCTCGACGTAGACCTCGTCGCCGGAGCGCCAGGCGGCCCGCAGGCCCTGGAACACCGGGCCATACGCGAAGCCGGTGGCGGCGAAGCGCTCGTAGAAGTCGCTGATGTCCAGGGCTTCCGCATCCGCCGGGGCCATGCGCTCAGGTCGAACGACGGCTCGGGGCCGGCCGGGGCGAGCGCACCGGCCGCGTGCTGCGTCCACGGCTCGTCCGAGGGCGCGTCGGCCGGGCGGGAGTACAGGCTGAGCGAGCGGTAGCCCGTCTCGTCCGTGTCACCCACCCAGAGCTGCACCTGGACCGGTTCGTTCTCGGGCAGGACCATCGGGGTGGCCAGGGTGACCTCCTCGACCCGGCCGCTGCCGACCTGGTCGGCGGCGCGAATGGCCAGTTCGAGGAATCCGGTCCCGGGGAACAGGGCCATGCCCCCGATCGCGTGATCGGCCAGCCACGGCTGACTCTGCACCGACAGCCTGCTGGTGAACAGGAATCCATCGCTGCCCGCCAGCTCGACTCCGGCACCCAGCAGCGGGTGGTTGGGAGAGCTGAGCCCGGCGGAGGCGACGTCCCCGGTGATCGGGCCGGGTGCCTTCGGCCAGTAGCGCTGACGCTGGAAGGCGTAGGTGGGCAGTTCCACCCGCCGCGCACCGCGTCCGGCGAACGCCGTCGACCAGTTCACGGTGGTGCCGTGAACGTGGAGTTCGGCCAGCGCCGTCATCAGCGACTGCGTCTCGGGGCGGTTCTTGCGCAGCGCGGGGACGAGGGTGAGAGTGCCTCCGGCCTCGTCGGCCGTCAGGCAGTCCTGGGCCATCGCGGTGAGCACACCATCGGGGCCCACCTCCAGGAACGAGGTCACCCCGAGCTTCTCCAGGGCCCGTACCCCGTCCGCGAAGCGCACCGCCTCCCGCACATGCCGCACCCAGTAATCCGGCGAGCAGACCTCGGCCGCTCCCGCCGACGCGCCCGTGAGGTTGGAGACCAGAGAGATCGACGGTGCCTGGAAGGACAGGCCCGCGACCACGTCACGGAAGTCGTCCAGCATCGCGTCCATGCGCGGCGAGTGGAACGCGTGGCTGACCCGCAGCCGGCGGATCTTACGCCCCTGCCGCTCCCACTCCCCGGCGATCTCCAACGCCGCTTCCCGGTCACCGGCGATGACCACGGCCGTCGGGCCGTTGACCGCCGCGATGCTCACCTCGGCCTCACGACCGGCCAGCGACTCTGCGATCTCCTCCTCCGACGCCTGCACCGCGACCATCGCGCCGCCCTCGGGCAGCGCCTGCATCAACCGGCCACGCGCCGCGATCAACGTGCAGGCGTCCTCCAGGGAGAGCACCCCGGCCACGTGGGCCGCGGCGACCTCTCCCACCGAGTGGCCGATCAGTACGTCCGCGGTGACGCCCCAGCGCTCCAGCAGCCGGTACAGCGCCACCTCGATGGCGAAGAGCGCGGGCTGGGTGAACGCCGTCTGATCCAGCAGCTCGGCGTCCGCGCTGCCCTCGGTGGCGAACATCACCTCCCGCAGCGGCCGGTCGAGCAGCACATCGAGATACGCGCACACCTCGTCCAGGGCGCGGGCGAACACCGGGAAGGCGCCGTACAGCTCCCGGCCCATGCCGAGCCGCTGCGCACCCTGACCCGAGAACAGGAACGCCGTCTTACCGGCCGTGCCCACGGATCCCTGGACGACTCCGGGGACTGTGGCACCCGAGGCGATGGCGTCGAGACCGCTCAGCAGTCCCTCGCGGTCGCCGCTCAGGAGCACGGCGCGGTGGTCGAAGACGGACCGGGTGGCCGCCAGCGAGTAGCCCACGTCGTCGAGGTCGAGTTCGGGGTGGGCCGCCACGTAGTCGCGCAGGTTCCTGGCCTGGGCACGCAGCGCCTCGGCGCCCTTGCCGGTGACCGTCCAGGGCAGTGCCTCCGAGCCGGTCGCGGAGGTGTCGTCCCTACGGACCCGCTCGGCCGCCTCCGGCTCCTCCGGCTCCGGGGCCTGCTCAATGATGGTGTGGGCGTTGGTGCCGCTGATGCCGAACGAGGAGATGCCCGCCCGGCGCGGCTCGCCGTTGTCCGGCCACGCGGTCGACGCGGTCAGCAGCCGGACCTCGCCCGCCGACCAGTCCACATGCGGCGTGGGCTCATCGACGTGGAGCGTCTTCGGCAGCACGCCCTCGCGCATGGCCATCACCATCTTGATGATCCCGGCGACGCCCGCGGCCGCCTGCGTGTGGCCGAGGTTCGACTTGATGGAGCCCAGCCACAGCGGCTGGTCCTCCGGCCGCCCCTGGCCGTAGGTGGCCAGCAGCGCCTGCGCCTCGATCGGGTCACCGAGCCTGGTGCCGGTGCCGTGCGCCTCGACCGCCTGTACCTGGTGGGCGGCGAGGTCCGCGCAGGCCAGCGCCTGGCGGATCACCCGCTGCTGCGACGGGCCGTTGGGCGCCGTGATGCCGTTGGAGGCACCGTCCTGGTTGATCGCCGAGCCGCGCACGATCGCCATCACCGGGTGACCGTTGCGCCGCGCGTCCGAGAGCCGCTCGAGCAGCAGCACACCGACGCCCTCGGACCAGCCCGTGCCGTCCGCGGACGCGGCGAACGCCTTGCACCGCCCGTCCGACGACAGCCCCTTCTGGCGGCTGAAGTCCACGAACGATCCCGGGCTGGACATGATCGTGACACCGCCGGCCAGCGCGAGGGAGCACTCGCCCTGGCGCAGCGACTGCACGGCCATGTGCAGCGCCACCAGCGACGACGAGCACGCCGTGTCCACCGTGACGGCCGGTCCTTCGAGGCCGAAGGTGTAGGAGATACGGCCCGATACGACGCTGGCCGCGTTGCCCGTTCCGAGGTACCCGTCCGGTCCGCCCGGGGCGGTCAGCAGCAGGCCGATGTAATCCTGGCCGTTGCTTCCCGCGAAGACACCCGTCCGGCTCCCCTTGAGCGACGCGGGGTCGATGCCCGCCCGCTCGAACACCTCCCAGGAGGTCTCCAGCAGCAGCCGCTGCTGCGGGTCGATGGTCAGCGCCTCGCGCGGGGCGATCCCGAAGAACGCCGGGTCGAACTCGTCGGCGTCGTAGACGAAGCCGCCGCCGCTCGCATAGCTGGTGCCCGAGTTCTCCGGGTCCGGATCGTAGAGGTCGTCCAGGTCCCAGCCACGGTTGGTCGGGTAGGCGCTGATCACGTCGCTGCCCTCGGAGACCAGCCGCCACAGGTCCTCCGGAGTGCGCACCCCGCCGGGGAAGCGGCAGCTCATGGACACGATCGCGATCGGGTCGTCGTCCACGACCGTGCCCGTCACCACCGGCAGGTCATCGGCCGGCGCGGGCGCGGTGCCCACCACCTCACCGAGGATGAACCGGGCGAGCACCGTGGGCGTCGGGTAGTCGAAGGCCACGGTGACCGGCAGATTCACACCGGCCACCGTGCTCAGGCCGTTCCGCAGCTCCACGGCGGTCAGCGAGTCGAACCCGATGTCCCTGAAGGCCCGGTCCGGCTCCACCGCGTCGGCGCTCGGGTACCCGATCACCTCGGCGGCGTGCGACCTGACGAGGTCGAGCACCTCCGCCTCGCGTTCGGCGGCCGACAGCCCTTCGAGGCGCTCGGCCAGCCCGGAGAGGGCCGCACCGAGCTCGGACTCCGCCGCCTCCAGGGCCTCCCGCACCTCCGGCAGTTCGTTCAGCAGGGGACGCGGCCGGGCCGAGGCGAACCCGGGGGCGTAGCGCTCCCAGTCCACATCGGCGACGGTGACGTCCACCTCGTCGTGGTCGAGCGCCTGCTGAAGGGCGTCGACGGCGAGTTCGGGCACCAGCGCCGGCATACCGCGCCGCTTCAGCTGGGCCGCGATGGCGTCGTCGACCAGACCACCGCCGCCCCAGGCGCCCCACGCCACCGAGGTGGCCGCCAGCCCCTGGGCCCGGCGCTGCTGCGCCAGGGCGTCGAGGAAGGCGTTCGCGGCGGCGTAGCTGCCCTGACCGGCGCCACCGACGGTTCCGGCGTACGAGGAGAAGAGGATGAACGCGGACAGGTCCAGGTCCTGGGTCAGCTCGTGGAGGTTCACCACGGCGTCCACCTTGGGCCGGAAGACCCCTTGCGTCCGGGAGACGGTGAGGGTGTCGATGAGGCCGTCGTCCAGCACACCGGCCGCGTGCACCACCGCGGTCAGCGGGTACTCCGCGGGCAGCCCGTCGAGGACCTCCCGCAGGGCGCCGCGGTCGGCGGCGTCACAGGCCGCGACGGTGACCCGCGTGCCCAGTGCGGTCAGCTCGTCCCTCAGCTCCGCCGCGCCGGGCGCGTCGAGGCCGCGGCGGCTGGTCAGCACCAGGTGCTCGGCACCGCCACGGGCGAGCCAGCGGGCGAGGCGGCCGCCGAGGGCGCCGGTACCACCGGTGATCAGGACGCTGCCGCGAGGCTGCCAGGTACGGACCGGCCGGGTGTCGCCCAAGGGCGCCCGGACGAGCCGTCGGCCGAAGACCCCGGAGGCGCGCACCGCGACCTGGTCCTCGTCACCGGAGCGCCCGATCAGGCCGACCAGGCGGTTGAGCGCCCGCTCGTCGATCGCGTCCGGCGACTCGGGCAGGTCCACGAGACCGCCCCACCGCTGTGCGTACTCCAGGCCGACCACCCGGCCCAGACCCCACACCAGGGACTGCTTGACGCTGCCGACCCGGTCGGAGCGGCCCACGGACACGGCTCCGGTGGTGGCGAGCCACAGCGGCACATCGATGTCGATGTCGCTCAGCGCCTGGACCAGTGCCACGGTCGCGGCGAAGCCGCGCGGAACGCCCGGATGGCCGGCGAGCGCCTCCTCGTCCAGCGCGAGCAGGGAGAGCACTCCGTCGATCGCGGGCGTTGCCTCCTGCCCGGATCCGTCCGTGGTGGGCGTGGTGGGCGCCGCGGCCCGCAGGAGCCCGGCCAGCGAGGACCGCTCCGGCTCCGTCGCGTCCAAGTCGACCCGCACCATACGGGCACCGTGGCGCTCCACGTCCCGCGCGATGCGCTCCGCCAGTTCACGGGCGCTGTCGACCGGGGGGACGACGACCGCCCACGTACCGGTGATCGGGGCGCCCTGCTCCAGGTCGGAGCCGGACGACGACTGGTCGATGAGGGGCTTCCAGTTGATCCGGTAGCGCCAGTTGTCGACCGTCGAACGGTCACGCCTGCCTCGCCGGTACGACGACAGGGCGGGCAGCACCGCGCTGAGCGGCGCCTCGCCGTCGAGATCCAGGGTCTGCGCCAGCCCTTCGAGGTCCTCACGCTCGACGGCCTCCCAGAACCGGGCGTCCACCGAGTCGGCCTCGGACGCGGGGCCGTTGCCGAGCCCGCCGTCCTCGGCCGGCTGCGGCCAGTACCGCTGCCGCTGGAAGGCGTAGGTCGGCAGCTCGACCTGACGGCCGCCCTGCCCGGCGAACACCTTCCGCCAGTCGACGTCGGCCCCGTTGACATGGAGTTCGGCGATCGAGGTCAGGAACCGCTCCCGGCCGCCTTCGTCACGGCGCAGCGTGCCCACGACCACGGCCTGGGCCCCGGCGGCCTCGACGGTCTGCTGCACGGGAAGGGTGAGCACCGGATGCGGGCTCACCTCGATGAACACACCGTGGCCACTGCCGAGCAGGGTACGGGTGGTGGCCTCCAGCTCAACGGTCTGCCGCAGGTTGCGGTACCAGTACTCCGCGTCCAGCCCGGCGGTGTCCACCAGCTCACCGGTCACCGTCGAGTAGAACGGCACCTCCGACGAACGCGGCTGAAGGTCCGCCAGAACCTCCAGCAGCTCCTCGCGGATCGCCTCCACGTGCGCGGAGTGCGAGGCGTAGTCCACCGGGACCCGGCGAACCCGGATCTCCTCGCCCTCCAGCTGGACGACCATCTCATCCAGCGCCCCCGGGTCGCCCGAGACCACGACCGAACCGGGGCCGTTGACCGCCGCGACGGATATTCCACCGTCCCAGGCGGCGATGCGCTCCTTGACCTGGTCGACCGGCAAGCCGACGGACACCATGCCACCACGCCCGGCCAGACCCGCCGCGATGGCCTGCGACCGCAGGGTCACCACCTTGGCGGCGTCCTCCAGCGAGAGGGCGCCCGCGACGCAGGCCGCGGCGATCTCGCCCTGGCTGTGGCCCATCACCGCATCGGGCTCCACGCCCACCGAACGCCACAGCCTCGCCAGCGACACCATCACCGCGAACAGCACCGGCTGGACCACATCCACCCGGTCGAAGCCGGGAGCGCCCTCGGCGCCGCGCAGCACCTCGGCCAGCGACCAGTCCACGTGAGCCGACAGGGCGGTCTCACACTCGGCCATCGCCTCGGCGAACACCGGCGAGGACTCCAGCAACCCCACCGCCATACCGACCCACTGCGCCCCCTGGCCGGGGAAGACGAACACCGAACGGCCCGGTGCCTCGACGGCGCTCGCGCGGACCACGCCCGGTGCCTTGGCCCCCTCGGCCATCGCCTCCAGGCGCTGCAGGAGTTCTTCTCGGCCGGTCCCGGTGACCGCGGCCCGGTACTGGAACGCGGACCTGGTCGTCGCCAGCGAGAGCGCCACATCGGCGGCACGCAACTCCGGGCGCTCGACCACGAACTCCCGCAGCTGCTCGGCCTGGGCCAGCACCGCGTCGTTGCTCTTGCCCGCCACGACCCACGCCACCGGACCGTCAGTGACCTCGGCCTCGGCGACCTCGGCCGCCTCGGACTCCGGGGCCTGCTCCAGGATGGTGTGCACATTGGTGCCGCTCATCCCGAACGCCGACACACCCGCACGCCGCGGATGCCCGGTCTCGGGCCACGGCCTGGCCTCGGCCAGCAGCTCGACGTCGCCCGCCGTCCAATCGACGTGCGGTGAAGGCTCGTCGAGGTGCAGGGTCTTCGGCAGCACGCCGTGACGCATCGCCATCACCATCTTGATGACGCCGCCCACGCCCGCGGCCGCCTGCGAGTGGCCGATGTTCGACTTGATGGCGCCCAGCCACAGCGGCTGGCCCTCGGGGCGGTCCTGGCCGTAGGTGGCCAGCAGCGCCTGCGCCTCGATCGGGTCACCCAGGGTGGTACCCGTGCCGTGCGCCTCCACCGCGTCGACCTCGGCGGCCGACAGGCGGGCGTTCGCCAGCGCCTGCCGGATGACCCGCTGCTGCGAGGGGCCGTTGGGCGCCGTCAGGCCGTTGGACGCGCCGTCCTGGTTCACCGCGCTGCCCCGCACCACGGCGAGGACGGGGTGGCCGTTGCGGCGGGCGTCCGACAGCCGCTCGAGGACGAGCATGCCCACGCCCTCGGCCCAGCTCGCGCCGTCCGCGGCGGCCGAGAACGGCTTGCTGCGGCCGTCGGAGGCGAGCGCGCGCTGCCGACTGAACTCGACCATCGACATCGGGGTGGACATCACGGTCACACCGCCGGCCAGCGCCAGCGAGCACTCGCCCTGGCGCAGCGCCTGCCACGCGAGGTGCAGGGCGACCAACGACGACGAGCACGCGGTGTCCACCGTCATGGCGGGCCCTTCGAGGCCCAGGGTGTAGGAGATGCGGCCCGAGAGCACACTCGGCGAGACACCGGTGCCGACCAGGCCCTCGACGCTCTCCTGGGATCCGGCGAGGACACCGCCGTAGTCCTGGTAGGTCACACCGGCGAAGACGCCGGTCTGGCTGCCCTTCGTGGAGACCGGGTCGATACCGGCCCGCTCCAGCGCCTCCCACGAGGTCTCCAGCAGCAGTCGGTGCTGCGGGTCCATCGAGATCGCCTCACGCGGCGAGATCCCGAAGAACGCCGGGTCGAACTGGCTGGCATTGTGCAGGAAGCCACCTTCCTGCGTGTAGCACTTGCCCGGCTCGTCCGGGTCCGGGTCGTAGAGGTTCTCGATGTCCCAGCCGCGGTCCGTCGGGAAGGGGGAGATGCCGTCCCGGCCCTCGGCGACCAGGTTCCACAGGTCCTCCGGAGTGGCCACCCCTCCGGGGTAGCGGCAGCTCATCCCCACGATCACGATCGGATCGTCGTTGGCCGCCACCGCGACCGGCACCGGCTCCAGGGCTCCGGTCCGCGCGCCGAGCACCTCGGCACGGGCGAACTTCGCCAGTTCGGCGGGGGTCGGGTAGTCGAACACGGCCGTCGCCGGGAGGCGCAGGCCCGTGGCCTTGCTCACCCGGTTACGGAATTCGACGGCGGTCAGCGAGCTGAAGCCGAGGTCCTTGAACGCCTGCGATCCTTGGACCGCGTCGGCCGAGGAATGCCCCAGCACCGCCGCGACATGCGTGCGGATCACATCGAGCAGTACCCGGTCCTGCTCGGGCTGGGAGAGCCCGGTCAGCCGCTCCCGCAGCGCGGCGAGAGGTCCGGACTCCGATCCGGCGCCGCGCTTGGCGGTGCGTCGTGTGGTCTTGCGCCGGCGGGCGGGCTTGGCGGATGCCTCCTCGACGGGGGTGTCGGTGGCCGCCTCGGCGGAGGTGGTGGTCTCGACCGTTTCCGACGCCGGGATCTCCGGCTGCTCCGCAGTGACCTGACGCAGCGTCAGCGTCTCGGCGGAGAGCACGGTCTCGCCGGCTCCGTCGACCGCGGCCAGGGAGAGGGTCTCCGGACCGGTGCGGGCGAGCCGCACGCGCAGCGCGGAGGCACCGGAGGCGTACAGCGACACCCCGGCCAGGCTGAACAGGATGCGGCCGCGCCCCACGCCGTCCAGCACTCCGAGGCCGAGCGGCTGCAGCGCCGCGTCCAGCAGGGCGGGGTGCAGCCCGAACCGCTGGGCGTCCACGACGGACTCCTCGGCCAGGCTGACCTCGGCGAACACCTCGTCATCGCGCTGCCAGACGGCTCGCAGGCCACGGAAGGAGGGTCCGTAGACAAGGCCGTCGTCGGCGAGCAGCTCGTACAGGCCGTCCACCTCGACGCGCTCGGCGCCGGGCGGGGGCCATGCGGCGGAGTCGAAGCGCACCGCTGCTTCGCCGGTCGCGGCGTCGTCCGGCTCCGGGGCGAGCACACCGCTGGCGTGGCAGATCCACTCGTCCTCGCCCAGCGGTTCGGCCGCCCGCGAGTACATCTCCAGCGAGCGGGTGCCGGACTCGTCCTCCTCACCGAGGACGAGCTGGATCTGGACGCCGCCCCCTCGGGGAGGACCAGCGGCGCCTGGGCGACGAGCTCTTCCACCCGGCCGAGGCCGACCTCGTCACCGGCGCGAATGGCCAGTTCTACGAGGGCCGTGGTGGCCAGGACCGCCTCACCGCGCAGGACGTGGTCGGCCAGCCAGGGCTGGGTGTGCGGGGAGAGCGTTCCGGTGAACACCAGACCGTCGGTGCCCGCGAGGGGGACGGCTCCGCCCAGCAGCGGGTGGTCGGCCGGGTCGAGGCCGAAGGCGGCGGCGTCTCCCGCCGCGACACCGGGCTCCAGCCAGTAGCGCCGGTGCTGGAACGCATAGGTCGGCAGGTCCACGCGGCGGGCGCCGCGCCCGGCGAAGAACGCCCGCCAGTCGACGGTTTCGCCGTGGACGTGCGCCTCGGCGAGGGCCGCGACGAGTGCCTGCGTCTCGGGGCGGTCCTTGCGCAGCACCGGAACCAGCAGCGGGGCCGGTGTGTCCTGGGCCGCGATGTCGTCGACCGGTTCGGTCAGGCAGTCCTGGGCCATGGCGGACAGTACGCCGTCCGGGCCCACCTCGATGTACGCGGTGACGCCCTGCGCTTCGAGGGTCCGCACCCCGTCGAGGAAGCGGACGGTCTGCCGCACGTGCCGCACCCAGTACTCCGGCGAGCACACCTCTTCGGCACCGGCCTGCTCACCCGTGACATTCGAGATGAACGCGATGGACGGGCCGTGGTAGGTGAGCGTCCCCGCGACCGCGCGGAAGTCGTCCAGCATCGCGTCCATGTGCGGGGAGTGGAAGGCGTGGCTGACCCGCAGGCGGCGGGTCTTGCGGCCCCGCTCCGCCCACTGTTCGGCGATCTCCAGCGCCGCTTCCTCGTCACCGGCGATGACCACGGCGGCCGGGCCGTTGACGGCCGCGACGCTCACCTCGGCCTCACGACCGGCCAGCGACCCTGCGATCTCCTCCTCCGACGCCTCGACGGCGACCATCGCCCCACCCGCCGGCAGGGCCTGCATCAGGCGGCCGCGAGCGGCCACCAGCGTGCAGGCGTCCTCCAGCGAGAACACCCCGGCCACATGGGCGGCGGCGATCTCACCGATGGAGTGACCGATCAGCACATCCGGGGTGATGCCCCAGTGCCCCAGCAGCCGGTACAGCGCCACCTCGACGGCGAAGAGGGCGGGCTGGGTGAACGCCGTCCGGTCCAGCAGTTCGGCGTCCGCACTGCCCTCGGCCGCGAACATCACATCCCGCAGCGGCCGGTCCAGAGCCACGTCCAGGTGCGCGCACACCTCGTCCAGGGCGCGGGCGAACACGGGGTAGGCGTCGTACAACTCCCGCCCCATGCCGAGGCGCTGCGCGCCCTGACCGGTGAACAGGAACGCGGTCTTTCCGCGGGCGGCCGCCAGCCCCTGGACGATGCCGGGGCGTCGTCGCCCGCGGCGACGGTCTCCAGGCCGCGCAGCAGCGTCTCGCGTCCGGTGCCCAGCAGCACCACGCGGTGCTCGAACACCGACCGCGTGGCGACCAGCGATTCGGCGATGTCCAGAACGCCGGACTCGGCCCCTTCGAGCAGGTGGGCCCGCAGCCGTGCGGCCTGGTCGCGGAGGGCTTCCGGGCTCCGGGCGGAGAGCACCCAGGGGGCCATGCCCCGGTCGTCGGCGGGTGCCGCCGGAGCGGACTCCACCTCGTCCGGGACCGGGGCCTGCTCGATGATGGTGTGCGCGTTGGTGCCGCTGACGCCGAAGGCGGAGACGCCGACCCGGCGCGGCTGCCCGGTCTCGGGCCACGCGGTGGCCTCGGTCAGCAGCCGCACCTCACCCGCCGACCAGTCCACCTCGCGCGACGGCTCGTCCACGTGCAGCGTCCGCGGCAGCACCCCGTGCCGCATCGCCATCACCATCTTGATGACACCGGCCACACCCGCGGCGGCCTGCGTGTGGCCGATGTTCGACTTGATCGATCCGAGCCACAGCGGCAGGTTCTCCGGGCGCTCCTGTCCGTAGGTTGCCAGCAGTGCCTGGGCCTCGATCGGGTCACCCAGCGTCGTTCCGGTGCCGTGGGCCTCGATCGCCTGGACGTCGGCGGGCGTCAGCTGGGCGTTGGCGAGGGCCTGGCGGATCACCCGCTGCTGGGACGGGCCGTTGGGCGCCGTCAGACCGTTGGACGCACCGTCCTGGTTGACGGCCGAACCCCGCACGATCGCCAGCACCTGGTGACCGTTGCGCCGGGCGTCGGACAGCCGCTCCACGAGCAGCATGCCCACACCCTCGGACCACCCGGTGCCGTCCGCCGCGTCCGCGAACGGCTTGCACCGGCCGTCAGGGGCCAGACCGCGCTGCCGGCTGAACTCCACGAAGGCCACCGGGCTGGTCATCACGGTGACGCCACCGGCGAGCGCCATCTCACACTCGCCCTGGCGCAGCGCCTGCGCGGCCTGGTGCAGGGCCACCAGAGACGACGAGCACGCGGTGTCCACCGTCAGCGCGGGTCCCTCGAGGCCGAGGGTGTAGGAGATGCGGCCCGACACCACGGAGGTGGCACTGCCGGTCAGCAGCTGCCCTTCCAGCCCCTCGGGGATCTCGTTCAGCCCCATTCCGTAGCCGGAGGTCGCGGCTCCCACATAAACGCCGATCTGACTGCCGCGCAGGGACGCCGGGTCGATACCGGCCCGCTCGAACGCCTCCCAGGAGGTCTCCAGCAGCAGCCGCTGCTGCGGGTCCATCGCAAGCGCCTCACGCGGTGAGATCCCGAAGAACGCCGCGTCGAACTCCCCCGCCCCGTCCAGGAACCCACCCTCACGGGCGTAGAACGTGCCCGAACGGTCCGGATCGGGGTCGTACATCCCCTCGACATCCCAACCACGGTCGGAGGGAAAGTCCGTGATGGCGTCCGTACCGGCCGCCACGAGGCCCCACAACTCCTCCGGACTGCGCACACCGCCCGGGAAGCGGCAGCTCATCCCGACGATCGCGATCGGATCATCATCAACCGGAGCCACCACCGCCGACGGCACGGCCACCGCACCCCGCGTACCCAGCACCTCGGCACGCAGATGGTCCGCCAGCACCGCGGCGCTCGGGTAATCGAAGACCAACGTGGCCGGCAACACCAACCCGGTCTCCGCGTTCAGCCGATTACGGAACTCCACCGCCGTCAGCGAGTCGAAACCCAACTCCTTGAACGCACGATCGGGCTCCACCGACTCCGCACCCGCGAAGCCGAGGACCGCGGCGGCGTGGGCGCGCACCAGGTCGAGCAGGGTCCGGTCGATCTCGGCCTCGGTGAGCCCCGCGAGGCGCTCCCGCAGTGCGGAGCCGGCGCCGGTGCCTTCGGTGTTCCCGGCGTTCGCCAGCGCCCGCTGGACCTCGGGCAGATCGCCGAGGAGCGGGCTGGGCCGCCCGATGGTGAACGCGGGGGCGAACCGCTCCCAGTCCACATCGGCGACCGTCACCACACCGTCGTCGCCCGCGACCGCTCCCTGTAGTGCGGCGATCGCCAGGCCCGGCGCCATGGTGGGCAGACCGCGGCGCGCCAGGTGGTCGCCCTCGTCTCCGGCCGCCATGCCGCCTTCGGCCCAGGGGCCCCAGGCAACGGCGGTGCCCACAAGGCCCCGGGCACGGCGGTCCTCCACCAGCGCGTCCAGGTAGGCGTTGGCCGCACCGTAGGCGGCCTGGCCACCACTGCCCCACACACCGGCGATCGAGGAGAACACCACGAACGCGTCGAGCTCGCGGTCGCCGAGCAGTTCATCCAGGTTGACGGCGCCCGCCACCTTGCCGGAGACCACGGCGGCGGCGTCGGCCAGCCCGGTCTCGGCCAGCGGCGCGGCCGCGTTGGCGCCCGCCGCGTGGACCACCGCAGTCAGCGGAAGCTCCTCCGGCACGGCGTCCAGGACCGCGGCCAGTTGCTCACGGTCGGACACATCGCAGGCCGCCACGGTCACCCGGGCGCCCAGGGCCTCCAGCTCCTCGCACAGTTCGGGAGCGCCCGGCGCCTCGATGCCACGACGGCTGGTCAGCACCAGGTGTTCGGCGCCATTGCGCACCAGCCAGCGGGCCACCTGGCCGCCGAGCGCGCCCGTACCACCGGTCACCAGCACCGTGCCACGCGTCCGCCACGTCGTCCCGTCGGCGGTCGGCGCGGCGATACGGGTCAGGCGGCGTGCGAACACTCCGGAACCGCGCACCGCCACCTGGTCTTCGGCGGTCTCGGCGGCCAGCACACCGGCCAGCCGGGCGATCGCACGCTCGTCCAGGGACTCGGGCAGGTCGACCAGACCGCCCCACAGCTGCGGCAGCTCCAGCGCGGCCACCCGGCCCAGCGCCCACACCATCGCCTGCGCCGGGTTGCTGAGCCTTTCGGAGCGGCCCACGGACACGGCGCCGCGCGTACCGCACCACAGCGAAGCCTCGATGCCCGCGTCCGCCATGGCCCGCACCAGCGTCAGCGTCAGGGCGAGACCGTTGGGCAGCGCGGGGTGCCCCGGGCAGGGCTCCTCGTCCAGGGCGAGCAGCGACAACACGCCACCCAGGGCGGGCGCGTCGGCCCTCGCCCCGCGCAGCCGCTCCCCCAGCGCCTCGGTGTCGAGGTCCCGTTCGTCGGCCACCAGCGACACCGCGGCCGCGCCGTGCCGCTCGAGCCCGGAGACGACCTCCGCCACCAGCTCGTCCTCGGCACGGGCCGCCGGAACCACCACCAGCCACGTCCCCGACAGCGACCCACCGGTCACGTCCGCGACCGGCTTCCACACCACCCGGTAGCGCCAGTTGTCGATCGTGGACTGGTCACGCCGGTTGCGGTGGTACGTGGACAGCGCGGGCAGCACCGCGCTCAGCGGCGTCTCGCCGTCGATGTCGAGCGTCTCGGCGAGCGCTTCGAGGTCCTCGCGCTCGACCGCCTCCCAGAACCGCGCGTCCACCGAGTCCACGGCGCCCGGCGCGTCCCAGCCGCGCAGGGAGAGGGACACCTCGGGCCAGTACCGCTCGCGCTGGAACGCGTACGCCGGCAGCTCCACCATCCGCGCGCCGCGCCCGGCGAACACGGACTCCCACTCCACCGAGGCTCCGTGGACGTGGAGTTCGGCCAGCGCCATCGTCAGCGCCTGGGCCTCGGGACGGTCCTTGCGCAGCACCGGCACCACGGCCGAGGCCGCGGCCTGGTCCTCCGTCAGGCAGTCCCGAGCCATCGCGGACAGCACACCGTCGGGGCCGACCTCCAGGAACCTGGTGACGCCCTGGGCGGTGAGCGCCCGCATTCCGTCCGCGAAGCGCACGGCCTCGCGCACATGCCGCACCCAGTACTCGGGCGAGCACACCTCGTCCGCGTCCGCCGCCTCGCCCGTCACGTTCGAGACCAGGGCGATGGACGGCGCCTGGAAGGACAGGCCGGAGACGACGCCACGGAAGTCGTCCAGCATCGCGTCCATGCGCGGCGAGTGGAAGGCGTGGCTGACCCGCAGGCGGCGGGTCTTGCGGCCCCGCTCCGCCCACTGTTCGGCGATCTCCAGCGCCGCTTCCTCGTCACCGGCGATGACCACGGCGGCCGGGCCGTTGACGGCCGCGACGCTCACCTCGGCCTCACGACCGGCGAGCGAACCGGAGATCTCCTCCTCGGAAGCCTCGATGGCGACCATCGCGCCACCCTCGGGCAGGGCCTGCATCAGCCGGCCACGCGCCGCGACCAGCGTGCAGGCGTCCTCCAGCGAGAACACCCCGGCCGCGTGGGCGGCGGCGATCTCACCGATGGAGTGACCGATCACCACGTCCGGGCGGACGCCCCAGTGCTCCAGGAGCCGGTACAGCGCCACCTCGATCGCGAACAGCGCCGGCTGGGTGAATGCCGTCTGGTCCAGCAGCCCGGCATCCGCGCTGCCCTCGGCGGCGAACATCACCTCACGCAGCGGACGGTCCAGAGCCACGTCCATGTGCGCGCACACCTCGTCCAGGGCACGGGCGAACACGGGATAGGCGTCGTACAACTCCCGCCCCATGCCCAGGCGCTGAGCGCCCTGACCCGAGAACAGGAACGCCGACTTGCCCCCGTCACGGCCTGCCCCTGGACGGCTCCCGAGGCGATTCCGCCCTCCGCGACGGCCCGCAGGCCACGCAGAAGGGTCTCCCGGTCCTCACCCACCAGCACGGCACGGTGCTCGAACACCGTCCTGGCCGCCAGCGTGTGTCCGGCGTCCAGCACTCCGATGTCTTCCCGCCCCGCCAGATGCCCGTACAGCCGCTCGGCCTGCGCCCGCAGCGCCTCCCGGCTCTGCCCGGAAACCAGCCACGGCACCACGGCCGCCGACACCGGCGCCCCGGGCCCGGCCTGCTCCGGGGCCTGCGCCTCTTCCAGGTCGGGAGCCTGCTCGATGATGGTGTGCGCGTTGGTTCCGCTCAGTCCGAACGAGGAGACACCCGCCCGGCGCGGCTGACCCGTCTCCGGCCACGCGGTGGCCTCGGTCAGCAGCCGCACCTCACCCGCCGACCAGTCCACCTGCCGCGACGGCTCGTCCACGTGCAGCGTCCGCGGCAGCACGCCCGCGCGCATGGCCATCACCATCTTGATGACCCCGGCCACGCCCGCGGCGGCCTGCGTATGACCGATGTTGGACTTGATGGCGCCCAGCCACAGCGGGCGGCCCTCCGCGCGGTCCTGTCCGTAGGTCGCGAGCAGCGCCTGCGCCTCGATCGGGTCACCCAGCGTCGTCCCCGTGCCGTGTGCCTCCACCGCGTCCACCTCGGCGGCGGACAGTCCGGCACTGGCCAGGGCCTGCCGGATCACCCGCTGCTGGGACGGGCCGTTGGGCGCCGTCAGACCGTTGGACGCACCGTCCTGGTTGACGGCCGAACCCCGCACGATCGCCAGCACCTGGTGGCCATTGCGCCGGGCGTCCGACAGCCGCTCCACGAGCAGCATGCCCACACCCTCGGACCAGCCCGTGCCGTCCGCGCCCTCGGCGAACGGCTTGCAGCGGCCATCGGGTGCCAGCCCGCGCTGGCGGCTGAACACCACGAAGGCACCCGGTGTCGACATCACCGACACACCACCGGCCAGTGCCAGATCGCACTCACCCTGGCGCAACGCCTGTGCCGCGAGGTGCAGCGCCACCAGCGACGACGAACACGCCGTGTCCACCGTCATGGCCGGCCCCTCGAGGCCGAACGTGTAGGAGATGCGCCCGGACACCACGCTGGCCGCGCTGCCCGTGCCCACATGGCCGCCGAAGTCCTCGGGGGCGTCGAGCATGATCGTGGAGTAGTCCTGGCCGTTGGTGCCCACGAACACACCGGTCCGGGTGCCGCGCAGCGAGGCCGGCTTGACGCCCGCGTACTCGAACGCCTCCCACGACGTCTCCAGCAGCAGCCGCTGCTGCGGGTCCATGGCCAGCGCCTCGCGCGGCGAGATCCCGAAGAAACCGGGGTCGAACTGGGGCGCCCCGTAGAGGAATCCGCCCTCGCGGGCGTAGAAGGTGCCCGGGTGCTCGGGGTCCGGGTGGTACATGCCCTCGACGTCCCAGCCACGGTCGCCGGGGAACCCGGCGATGGCGTCGCCGCCCTCGGCCAGAAGTCGCCACAGGTCCTGCGGGGTCTCGACGCCACCGGGGAAGCGGCAGCTCATCGCAACGATCGCGATGGGGTCGTCGTCATCGGGCCGCACTCGGTCCGCCACCGCCGAGGTGGCCGCCGCCGCGTGGGCTCCGCCCAGCTCCCGCCACAGGTGGTCGGCGAGCACCTCGGCGGTCGGGTAGTCGAAGATGAGCGTCGCGGGCAGGCTCAGACCGGTGGCCAGGTCGAGCCGGTTGCGCAGCTCGATGGCGGTGAGGGAGTCGAATCCGAGGTCCCGGAAGGCGCGGCCCGGCTCGACGGACTCCGCCGAGAAGTGGCCGAGAGCCGAGGCCGCGTGGGTGCGGATGAGGTCCAGCAGGAGGAGGCGCTGCTCCTCGTCCGGCCGTCCGGCCAGCTGGTCCCGCAGCTCGTGGCCCGGTGCCGGCCGGCCGGTGGTCCCGGTCATGTCGGTCAGGAGTTCGCGCGCCTCGGGGATGTCGCTGACGAGGGCGGTGAGGCCCGCGCTCAGCAGCGGGGCCATGCCGGTCCAGTCGATGTCGGCCACGACCAGCGCGGCCTCGTCCTGGCTCGCGGCCCAGCCCAGCGCGTCCACGGCCAGCGAGGGGGCCATGGGGGGCAGTGGCCCTCCGCGCATCCGCTCCCCGGCGCGGCCGCTCGCGGCCATGCCGCCGTCGGCCCACGGACCCCAGGCGACCGCGGTGGCGGCCAGGCCCTGGGCCCGGCGCCGCTGCGCCAACGCGTCCAAGTGGGCGTTGGCCGCCGCGTAGGCGGCCTGGCCCGCACTGCCGACGACACCGGCGAACGAGGAGAACAGCACGAACGCGTCGAGTGACAGTTCCGCGGTCAGCTCGTGCAGGTGCCGCGCGCCCTCGACCTTCGCGGCCAGCGTCCCGGCGAGCCGGTCGACGGTCAGGCCGTCCAGCACACCGTCGTCCAGAATGCCCGCCGCGTGCACGACCGCGCTCAGCGGATACCGCTCCGGGATGGCGGCCAGTACCGCGGCGAGGGCATCGCGGTCGGCGGCGTCGCAGGCCGCCACGGTCACCGCGGCGCCCAGTTCCTCGAGTTCCGCCGTGAGTTCGGCGGCGCCTTCGGCCGCCGGGCCGCGACGGCTCGTCAGCACCACGTGTTCGGCGCCCTCGCGCACGACCCAGCGCGCCACGTGCGCGCCCAGGGCGCCGGTGCCACCGGTGATCAGCACCGAGCCCCGGGGCCGCCACGCGCGTTCGGCCGACTCGTTGCCCACCGTGACGCGGTGGAGGCGCCGGGCGTACGCTCCGGAGCCGCGCAGCGCCACCTGGTCCTCGCCGCCTTCGGCGGACAGCGCCCACACCAGCCGCGCGGCGGCGCGCTCGTCCAGGGTCCCGGGCAGATCGACGAGGCCGCCCCAGATCCGCGGGTGCTCCATGGCCGCCACCCGGCCGAGACCCCATATTTCCGCCTGCACGGTGCTGTCGAGCTGGTCGGAGCGGCCCACCGACACGGCACCCCGGGTGCCGCACCACAGCCGGGCCTGGATGTCCGCCTCGGTCAGTGCCCGCACCAGCATCAGTGTCAGCGCGAGGCCGCGGGAGACCTCCGGATGCTCCGTGCAGGGCCGCTCGTCCACGCCCACCAGGGACAGCACACCGCCGATCCCGGACGGATCGGTGGCGATCTCGCGCAGCCGTGCGGCCAGCGCGCCGGGGCGAGGTCGGCCTCGTCCGCCACCACGCGAACGATGTCGGCACCGTGCCGCTCGAGCGCGGCGGACGCCGACTCCGCGAACACGTCGTCGACGCCGGAAGCGGGGACGACCACGAGCCACGTCCCCGACAGCGTGGCCGCGGGGGTCTCCGAGACCGGCTTCCAGGAGATCCGGTACCGCCAGCCGTCGACCGTGGCCCGGTCGCGCTGCCGACGCCGGTACAAGGACAGCGCGGGCAGCAGCTCGCCGAGCGAACCACCGCCGTCGACGTCCAGCGCCTCGGCCAGCGCCTCCAGGTCCTCGCGCTCCACCGCGTCCCAGAACCGCGCGTCCACGCTGTCCCCGGCGGAACCGCCGGACACCGCGCTCGCGCCCTCCAGCCAGTAGCGCTGACGCTGGAAGGGGTACGTCGGCAGCTCGACCTTGCGGGCGCCCCGCCCGTCGAAGACCTGCTCCCAGTTCACCGTCACACCGTGGACATGGGCCTCGGTCAGCGCGGTCACCAGAGCCTGTGCGTCGGGGCGGCCCTTGCGCAGGACCGGCACCACGACCGGAGCCGAAGCCGACTCTCCCGTCAGGCAGTCCCGCGCCATCGCCGAGAGCACGCCGTCGGGGCCCACTTCGAGGTAGGCGGTGACGCCCTGGGCCGCGAGGGAGCGCATGCCGTCGGCGAAGCGCACGGCCTCCCGCACATGCCGCACCCAGTACTCCGGCGAGCACATCTCGTCTGCCGCGACCGGCTGCCCCGTGACGTTGGAGACCAGCGCCAGGGTGGGGGTCTGGAAGGACAGCGCCCGCACGACACGGCGGAAGTCGTCCAGCATGGCGTCCATGCGCGGGGAGTGGAAGGCGTGGCTGACCTTCAGCCGACTCGTCTTGCGTCCCTGTTCCGACCACTGGGCGGCGATCTCCAGCACAGCGGCTTCGTCACCGGCGATGACCACGGCGGTCGGGCCGTTGACGGCCGCGACGCTCACCTCGGCCTCACGGCCGGTGAGCGATCCGGAGATCTCCTCCTCGGACGCCTGCACCGCCACCATGGCGCCGCCCTCGGGCAGCGCCTGCATCAACCGGCCACGGGCGGCCACCAGCGCGCACGCGTCCTCCAGCGAGAACACCCCGGCCACATGGGCGGCGGCGATCTCACCGATGGAGTGGCCGATCAGCACATCCGGGGTGACGCCCCAGTGCTCCAGCAGCCGGAACAGCGCCACCTCGATCGCGAACAGCGCCGGCTGGGTGAAGGCCGTCTGATCCAGCAGCCCGGCATCCGCGCTCCCCTCCGCCGCGAACACCACCTCCCGCAGCGGACGGTCCAGCACCGTGTCCAGCCGCGCGCACACCTCGTCCAGCGCCTGGGCGAACACGGGGTGGCGGTCATACAGCTCCCGGCCCATCCCAAGGCGCTGCGCGCCCTGGCCGGAGAAGAGGAACGCCGTCCTGACGTCCGTCCCCGCAACGCCTTGGAGCACGCCAGGAGCGACCTCGCCCGCGGCGACGGCTTCGAGTCCGGCGAGGAGTTCCGCACGGTTCGCACCCGACACCACCGCGCGGTGCTCGAACATCGACCGTGTGGCCACCAGCGAATGGCCGACATCCGGCGCGCTCAACTCGGACCGCTCCAGCAGGAACGACCTCAGCCGCCCGGCCTGGGCCCGCAGAGCGTCCGGGCCACGACCCGACAGCAGCCACGTGGCCACCCCCGTGTCACCGTCGGAGACCGGGCTTTCCTCGGCCTCCTCCTCAACCGGCGGCGCCTGCTCGATGATGGTGTGCGCGTTGGTGCCGCTGACTCCGAAGGCCGAGACGCCGGCCCGGCGCGGCTGCCCGGTCTCGGGCCACGCGGTGGCCTCGGTCAGCAGCCGCACCTCACCCGCCGACCAGTCCACCTGCCGCGACGGCTCGTCCACATGGAGGGTCCGCGGCAGCACCCCGTGCCGCATCGCCATCACCATCTTGATGACACCGGCCACACCGGCGGCGGCCTGCGTGTGACCGATGTTCGACTTCAACGCGCCCAGCAGCAGCGGACGGCCCTCCGGGCGGTCCTGTCCGTACGTCGCCAGCAGGGCCTGCGCCTCGATCGGGTCGCCCAGGGACGTACCGGTCCCGTGTCCTTCCACCACGTCCACATCGGACGGGGCCAGTCGGGCGCTCGCCAGCGCGTCGCGGATGACCCGCTGCTGGGAGGGGCCGTTCGGCGCCGTCAGGCCGTTGGACGCACCGTCCTGGTTGACGGCCGAACCCCGCACGATCGCCAGCACCTGGTGACCATTGCGCCGGGCGTCGGACAGCCGCTCCACGAGCAGCATCCCCACACCCTCGGACCACCCGGTGCCGTCCGCCGCGTCCGCGTACGGCTTGCACCGGCCGTCGGGGGCCAGACCGCGCTGCCGGCTGAACTCGACGAAGGCGGCCGGGCTGCTCATCACGGTGACGCCACCGGCAAGCGCCAGGTCGCACTCGCCCTGCCGCAGCGCCTGGACCGCCAGGTGCAGCGCGACCAGCGACGAGGAACACGCCGTGTCCACCGTGACCGCGGGTCCTTCGAGACCGAAGGTGTACGAGATACGACCTGAGACGACGGAGGTCGACGTGCCCGTCAGCAAGTGGCCTTCGACATCCTCCGGGAACTCGTCGACGTCCGCCCCGTAGCCCGAGGTCGAGGCCCCCACGAAGACACCGCCCCGACGGCCCTTCACCGACCCCGGAGCGATGCCCGCCCGTTCGAAGACCTCCCATGAGGTTTCCAGCAGCAGTCGCTGCTGCGGGTCCATGGCAAGGGCCTCGCGCGGCGAGATCCCGAAGAAGTTCGCGTCGAACTCGGCCGCGTCGTGAAGAAATCCACCCTCACGGGAGTAGAACGTGCCCGGGCTCTCGGGATCGGGGTCGTACATCCCGTCCACGTCCCACCCGCGGTTGGACGGGAAGTCGGAGATGGCATCACCACCGTCGGCCACCAGCCGCCACAAGTCCTCGGGGCTCCCCACACCGCCCGGGAAACGGCAGCTCATCGCCACGATCGCGATGGGTTCCTGCTCTCCTGCCTCCAGCTCGCGCAGGCGTTGGCGCGTTTGGTGCAGATCTGCTGTTACCCGCTTGAGGTAGTCCCGAAGCCTATCTTCGTTCACCATGGAAACCTTGCCTATTACGAGTCATAGAAGACTGAAGAATGAAAGGAGGCCAGAGAGCTGCACCTCGGCGTTCACATTTAGCTGAGCTCATTTTCGATGAAATCGAAGAGATCGTCGTCCGACGCCTCGTCAAGCCGCTGCGTAATGTTCTCAGCGTCCGTCGCTCCGCCCTCGCCACCATTCAGTTTGGCAAGGAGCACCTGGAGTCGGGATGCGATGGCCATGCGCTGGGCATTGTCCGGCTCAGCCGTGGAGAGTGATGCCTCGAGTTTTTCCAGATCCGCGATCAGCGGAGTGGCGGAAGTCCCTTCTTCGGGGAGGACGCCCGCTCGTACGTGCTCCGCGAGAGCCCTTGCGTTGGGATAGTCGAAGACCAGTGTGGTCGGCAGCCGCAGCCCCGTGTCCGCGTTCAACCGGTTTCGGAATTCTACCGCCGTGAGCGAGTCGAATCCCAATTCCTTGAACGCCCGGTCCGATTCCACGCCTTCCATTCCCGAGAAACCGAGAACCGCGGCCGCGTGACCCCGCACCAGATCCAGCACGGCGCGCTCCCGCTCACCGGGAGCCAGTGCGGAGAGCCGTTCCCGCAACCGCGATCCGGCCTCGGCGTTGCCTTCTTCGGCGGCACGGGCCTGTTCCAGAACCGATACGACCTCGGGCAGCTCGCCGATGAGCGGGCTCGGCCGCTCCATCGTGAACGCGGGGGCGAATCGTTTCCAGTCCATGTCCGCGACCGTCACCACACCGTCGTCACCCACGATCGCGCCCTGCAAGGCGGCGATCGCCAGGTCGGGCGCCATGCTGATCAGTCCGCGACGCGCCAGCTGCTCGCCTTCGCTCCCGGCCGCCATACCGCTTTCGGCCCAGGGACCCCAGGCCACAGCGGTACCGGCGAGACCCCGGGCACGGCGGTCCTCCACCAGCGCGTCCAGATAGGCATTGGCCGCACCGTACGCGGCCTGGCCACCACTGCCCCACACACCGGCGATCGAGGAGAACACCACGAACGCGTCCAGCTCACGGTCGCCCAGCAACGCGTCCAGGTGGCCGGCTCCCGTGGCCTTCCCCGAGACCACCGAGGCGGCGTCCGCCAAACTCATCCCCGCCAGCTCGGCGGCCTGCTCCACACCCGCCGCGTGGAAGACCGCCCTCAGCGGGAACTCCTCCGGGATGGTGTCCAGCACCGCGGCCAGTTGCTCGCGGTCGGCCACATCACAGGCCGCCACCGTCACCCGGGCGCCCAGGGCTTGGAGCTCATCGCGCAACTCGGACGCGCCCGGCGCGTCAAGGCCGCGACGGCTGGTCAGCACCAGATGTTCAGCACCCTGGTTCGCCACCCACCGCGCGATCCGCGCACCCAGCGCACCCGTACCGCCGGTCACCAGCACCGATCCACCGACCCGCCAGGACCGCTCCGGACCCTCACCAACCCCGGCCTCAGCCCTCACCAGACGCCGGACGAACACCCCGAACCGCGCACCGCGACCTGGTCCTCGCCGCCCTCGGCCGACAAGACCCCACCAACCGGCTCACCGCACGGTCGTCCAGCACCTCGGGCAGATCGACCAGACCACCCCACACCGCCGAGTGCTCCAACCCCACCACCCGACCCAGACCCCACACCTGCGACTGCACCACACCAGCCAGCCGATCCGAACGCCCGACCGACACCGCACCCCGCGAAGCGCACCACAACAGCGCCTCAACACCCACCTCAACCAACGCCTGCACCAACGTCAACGTCGAAGCGAAGCCACTGGACAACGCCGGATGCCCAGGGCAGGGCTCCTCGTCCAAAGCCAGCAGCGACAACACACCGGCCAACTCAGGCACGTCGGCGACCGACTTCCGCAGCCGCTCCGCCAGCGCCTCGGCGTCGAGGTCCCCTCGTCCACCACCAGCGACATCACGTCCGCACCATGCCGCTCGAGCCCGGACATCACTCCCGCCACCAGCTCGTCCTCGACACGCGACGCCGGAACCACCACCAGCCACGTTCCCGACAACGACCCCTCGGCCGCATCCGGAACCGGCTTCCACGACGCCCGATAACGCCAGCCATCGATCGTCGACTGATCACGACTGCTGCGGTGATACGCCGACAGAGCCGGCAACACCGCGCTCAGCGGGGCCTCGCCGTCGATGTCGAGCGCGTGTGCCAGCGCTTGGAGATCCTCGCGCTCCACCGCCTCCCAGAACCGCGCGTCCACCGAGTCCACGGCCGCCGAGGCGCCACGACTGCCCGGGGTGAGGGACACCTCGGGCCAGAACCGCTCGTGCTGGAAGGCATACGTCGGCAGCTCGACCTGCCGTGCGCCACGACCGGCGAAGAACGACTTCCAGTCCAACGAGACACCGTGGACGTGGAGTTCGGCCAGCGCCGTCGTCAACGCCCGTGCCTCGGAACGGCCCTTGCGCAGCACGGGAACGAGGACCATGTCGGAGGTGTCCGCGGTCCCTTCCGCCAGGCAATCCTGGGCCATCCCCGTGAGTACACCATCGGGACCCACCTCCAGATACCTGGTCACACCCAACGCCTCAAGCGCGCGTACCCCATCCGCGAACCGCACCGCCTCACGCACATGCCTCACCCAGTAATCGGGTGAGCACACCTCTGCCTCGGAAACCGGCCTACCAGTGACATTGGACACCAGTGTCGTGGTCGGCGGCTCGAAGGAGAGCTCGCGGACCACCTGGCCGAACGCGTCCAACATAGTGTCCATAAGGCAAGAGTGAAACGCATGCGAGACCCGCAAACCCTTAGTCTTTCGACCCCTCGCCTCCCAGACACCCGCGACTTCCTGGACCGCGTGTACATGACCAGAGACCACTACGGACGACGGGCCGTTGACCGCGGCGATGCTCATCTCGTGCTCGCGGCCGGAGATTGAGTCGGCGGCCTCCTCCTCGGTCGCTTGGATGGCCACCATGGCGCCGCCGTCGGGAAGGGCCTGCATCAGGCGGCCACGGGCGGCCACCAGCGCGCACGCGTCCTCCAGCGAGAACACCCCCGCCACATGCGCGGCCGCGATCTCACCGATCGAGTGACCGATCAGCACATCCGGGGTCACACCCCAGTGCTCCAGCAACCGGAACAACGCCACCTCGACCGCGAACAACGCGGGCTGGGTGAACGCCGTCTGATCCAGCAACTCCGCATCCGCACTCCCCTCCGCCGCGAACACCACCTCTCGCAACGGACGATCCAGCACCACATCCAGATACGCGCACACCTCGTCCAGCGCACGGGCGAACACCGGGAACGCCTCGTACAGCTCCCGCCCCATGCCAAGACGCTGCGCACCCTGACCCGAGAACAGAAAAGCCGTCTTGCCACCCGTTACGGCCTGTCCCTGGACGACTCCCGAGCCGATTCCGCCCTGAGTCATCTCCTCAAGGCCGCGCAGCAGGGCTTCGCGGTCCTCGCCGACCAGCACGGCCCGGTGCTCGAACACCGAGCGAGTCGCCAGCGAGTGCCCCACGTCCAGCGCGCCGAGGTCGGCCCGGGCCGCCACATGTGTGTGCAGCCGCTCGGCCTGTGCCCGCAGCGCCTCCTGGCTCTTCCCGGAGAGCAGCCACGGCACCACGGTCATCGGCTCGACCGTTCCGGAGGCCACGGTGTCCGAGACCACGGACTCCTCCACAGCGGGGGCCTGTTCGATGATGGTGTGCGCGTTGGTGCCGCTCAGCCCGAAGGAGGAGATACCGGCCCGGCGCGGCCGGTCCGTCTCCGGCCACGGGGTGGTCTCGGTCAGCAGCCGCACCTCACCCGCCGACCAGTCCACCTGTCGCGACGGCTCGTCCACGTGCAGCACCTTCGGCAATACACCGTGGCGCATCGCCATCACCATCTTGATGACACCGGCCACACCCGCCGCGGCCTGCGTATGACCGATATTCGACTTGATGGCCCCCAGCAACAGCGGCCGGCCCTCCGGCCGACCCTGCCCGTAGGTGGCCAGCAGGGCCTGTGCCTCGATCGGGTCACCCAGGGTGGTACCCGTGCCATGCGCCTCCACCGCGTCCACCTCGGCGGCCGACAGCCCCGCACTGGCCAGCGCCTGCCGGATGACCCGCTGCTGCGACGGACCGTTCGGCGCCGTCAGACCGTTCGACGCGCCGTCCTGGTTGACCGCACTCCCCCGCACAACCGCCAGCACCTTGTGGCCGTTGCGCCGCGCGTCCGACAGCCGCTCCACCAGCAGCATGCCCACACCCTCGCCCCAGCCCGTGCCATCCGCACCGTCCGCGAACGGCTTGCAGCGACCGTCGGAAGCGAGTCCGCGCTGACGGCTGAACTCCACGAACGCACCCGGCGTCGACATCACCGACACACCACCGGCCAGCGCCAGGTCACACTCGCCCTGCCGCAACGCCTGCATGGCCATGTGCAGGGCCACCAGCGACGACGAACACGCCGTGTCCACCGTCACCGCGGGCCCCTCGAGACCGAAGGTGTACGAGATACGCCCCGACACCACACTGGCCGCGCTGCCCGTGCCCAAGTGGCCCTCGAGGTCACCCTGCACGTCCGCCCACAGCCCGGTGTAGTCCTGGCCGTTCGTCCCGACGAACACCCCCGCTCGGGTGCCCTTCAGCGACTCCGGAGCGATACCGGCCCGTTCGAACGCCTCCCACGACGTCTCCAGCAGCAGCCGCTGCTGCGGGTCCATGGCCAGCGCCTCGCGCGGCGAGATCCCGAAGAACCTCGCGTCGAAGTTCGGGGCACCGTAGAGAAAGCCACCCTCGCGTGCATAGGACGTGCCGAGCCGCTCGGGGTCGGGGTCGTACAGCCCGTCGAGATCCCAACCGCGGTCGGCGGGGAACCCCGCGATGGCGTCACCGCCCTCGGCCACCAGCCGCCACAGCGCCTCCGGGGTGTCCACATTCCCGGGGAAGTGGCAGCTCATCGCCACGATCGCGATCGGGTCATCGGCCACGCCAACGGCCGTCGGCCCGGCGGTGGCCACGGCCGGCTGGGCGGTGCCGAACGCCTCGGCGTCCAGGTAGTCGGCCAGTTCGGCGGCGCTCGGATAGTCAAAGACCAGCGTGGCCGGGAGACGCAGCCCGGTCGCGACGTCCAGCCGGTTGCGCAGCTCGACCGCCGTGAGGGAGTCGAACCCGAGGTCGCGGAAGGCCCGGCCGGGCTCGACCGCCTCCACCGAGGTGTGGCCGAGTACGGCGGCCGCGTGGCCTCGCACCAGGTCCAGCACGGCCTGGTTCCGCTCGGCCGCCGAGAGTCCTATGAGCGTGTCGGCGAATGTGGCCTCCGTTGTGGCACCGCCGTTGACCGTGGTCAGGTGCTTGCGCACCTCGGGGATGTCACCGAGGAGAGCGCCACCGCCGGCCCCGGCCAGTCCGGGAGCCAGACGCTCCCAGTCGACGTCCGCGACGACGAGTGATGCCTCGTCATGGCCGACGGCCCAACGCAGGGCCGCCACAGCCAGGGAGGGGGCCATCGGGGACACCATGCCGCCCCGCAGCCGTTCCTCGGCACGGCCCTCGGCGGCCATACCGGCCTCAGCCCATGGTCCCCAGGCGACCGCCGTACCAGCCAGCCCGACCCCACGACGCAGGGCCGCGAGCGCGTCCAAGTAGGCGTTCGCCGCCGCGTAAGCCCCTTGGCCGGCGCCGCCCACGACGCCGGCGAACGATGAGAACAGCACAAACGCGTCAAGATCCAGATCTGCCGTCAGCTCGTGCAGATGCCAGGCGCCCTCCGCCTTCACACCGAGCACCCCGGCGACCCGGTCGACGGACAGACCGTCCAGTACCCCGTCGTCCAGCACACCGGCCGCGTGCACCACCCCGCGCAGGGGGAACCGCTCGGGGATGCCCGCCAGCACCTCGGTGAGCGCTTCGCGGTCCGCGACATCACACGCGACCACCGAGACCAGCGCACCCATGGCCTCGAGTTCCGCCTTCAGCTGGGGCGCACCGTCGGCCGCCAGGCCGCGACGGCTGGTGAGGACGACGTGCTCCGCGCCCTCGGTCACCACCCAACGGGCCACATGCGCGCCCAACGCCCCCGTACCGCCGGTCACCAGAACCGAGCCGCTCGGCCGCCAGGCTCCACCACCCGACGACACGACACGCACCAACCGCGGAACGAACACTCCGGAGCCCCGAACCGCCGCTTGGTCCTCGCCGCCCTCGGCGGACAGCACACCGGCCAGCCGCCCAACGGCGCGCTCGTCGAGTACCTCGGGCAGATCGACCAGTCCGCCCCACATTCGCGGATGCTCCAGGGCCGCGACCCGGCCGAGGCCCCACACCTCCGCCTGCACCGGGCTGGTGAGCCGGTCCGAACGCCCCACCGAGACCGCGCCCCGCGAAGCGCACCACAGCCGAACGTCCGTGTCCAGCCCCGCCAGGGCCTGCACCAGCCGCAGCGTCAGCGCCAGTCCCGCCGCGACCACCGGCTGCCCGGCGTACGGCTCCTCATCGAGAGCAAGCAGCGACATCACGCCGGCCTCGGACTCGCCGTCGAGCGCGCCGAGCAGTGCCTGGGCGAGCCCGTCGGTGTCCGCGTCCGCGGCCACCGCCACCGTTACCACCCGGGCCCCGTGCTTCTCGAACCCCTGGCTGATCGACGTGGTGACGTCGCCATCCGCCAGACCAGCGGGCACGACCAGCAGCCAGGTCCCCGGAAGAGAGACGGTGGCCAGGTCCGGGGCCGGCTTCCAGGAGACGCGGTAACGCCAGCCCTCGACCGTGGCCCGGTCACGCTGCTGCCGACGGTACGACGACAGCGCGGGCAGCAGTTCGCCGAGCGAGCCTGTCCCGTCGATGTCCAGCGCCTCGGCCAGCGCCCCCAGGTCCTCGCGCTCAACGGCTTCCCAGAACCGGGCGTCCACGCTGTCGGCGGCGGAGCCGCCCGTCGCCCTGCCCGAGTTCTCCAGCCAGTAGCGCTGTCGCTGGAAGGCATAGGTGGGCAGCTCGACCTTCCGCGCGCCGCGCCCGGAGAAGAGGTGTTTCCAGTCGACGGTGACGCCGTGGACGTGGAGTTCGGCGAGCGCCGTCGTCAACGCCTGGGGCTCAGGGCGGTCCTTGCGCAGCGCCGGCACGACGACCGAGGCCGATGCCTCCTCCGCCGTCAGGCACTCTCGTGCCATCGCCGAGAGCACACCATCGGGGCCCACCTCCAGGAAGGTGGTCACGCCCTGAGCCTCCAGTGTCCGTACTCCATCCGCGAACCGCACGGCCTCCCGTACGTGCCGCACCCAGTACTCCGGCGAGCACACCTCGGCACCCGCCGACTCGCCCGACACGTTGGAAACCAGCGCGATCGAGGGCGGGGTGAACGACAGCCCGTCGACGACCTTCCGGAAGTCGTCCAGCATCGCGTCCATACGCGGCGAGTGGAACGCGTGGCTCACCCGCAGCCGACGCGTCTTACGCCCCTGCTCCGCCCACTGCGCGGCAAGTTCCAGCACCGCGCCCTCATCACCCGCGATGACCACGGCGGTCGGGCCGTTGACAGCGGCGATGCTCACCTCGGCCTCACGACCGGCCAGCGACGGAGCGATCTCCTCCTCCGACGCCTCGACGGCCACCATCGCCCCACCCTCGGGCAGCGCCTGCATCAGACGGCCACGGGCGGCCACCAGCGCGCACGCGTCCTCCAGCGAGAACACCCCCGCCACATGCGCGGCCGCGATCTCACCGATCGAGTGACCGATCAGCACATCCGGGGTCACACCCCAGTGCTCCAGCAACCGGAACAACGCCACCTCGACCGCGAACAACGCGGGCTGGGTGAACGCCGTCTGATCCAGCAACTCCGCATCCGCACTCCCCTCCGCCGCGAACACCACCTCCCGCAACGGACGATCCAGCACCACATCCAGATACGCGCACACCTCGTCCAGCGCACGGGCGAACACCGGGAACGCCTCGTACAGCTCCCGCCCCATGCCAAGACGCTGCGCACCCTGACCCGAGAACAAGAACGCCGTCGAACCCGAAGTGCGCGCGACGGACTGAATCACTCCCGGGGTGTTGTCACCGGCCGCGACAGCCTCGAGTCCGCGAAGCAGTTCCGCGCGATCCGCGGCCGTGACCACCGCACGGTGTTCGAGGGCCGAGCGCGTCGCCGCCAATGAGTAACCCACATCCAGCGCGCCCAGTTCGGTGCGCTCCATCAGATACGACCTCAGCCGTTCGGCTTGGGCGCGCAGGGCTTCCGGGCTCCGGGCGGAGAGCGCCCAGGGAAGGACGCCGTGGTCCTCGGCGGGAGCCTCGTCCCGCACCGCCTCGTCGTACACCGGGGCCTGTTCGATGATGGTGTGCGCGTTGGTGCCGCTCACACCGAACGCCGACACACCGGCCCGGCGCGGCTGCCCCGTCTCCGGCCACGGGGTGGTCTCGGTCAGCAGCCGCACCTCACCCGCCGACCAGTCCACCTGCCGCGACGGCTCGTCCACGTGCAGCACCTTCGGCAGCACACCGTGGCGCATCGCCATCACCATCTTGATGACACCGGCCACACCCGCGGCGGCCTGCGTGTGGCCGATGTTCGACTTCAGCGCGCCGAGCCAGAGCGGGCGGCCTTCCGGCCGGTCGTTGCCGTACGTCGCCAGCAGCGCCTGCGCTTCGATCGGGTCACCGAGCATGGTGCCGGTGCCGTGGGCCTCCACCGCGTCCACCTCGGCGGCCGAGAGGCGAGCGTTCGCCAGCGCCTGCCGGATCACCCGCTGCTGCGAGGGACCGTTGGGGGCCGTCAGACCGTTCGAAGCGCCGTCCTGGTTCACGGCGGAGCCCCGCACGATCGCCAGCACCTGGTGACCGTTGCGCCGGGCGTCGGACAGCCGCTCCACGAGCAGCATGCCCACACCCTCGGACCACCCGGTGCCGTCCGCCGCGTCCGCGAACGGCTTGCACCGGCCGTCAGGGGCCAGACCGCGCTGCCGGCTGAACTCCACGAAGGCCACCGGGCTGGTCATCACGGTGACGCCACCGGCGAGCGCCATCTCACACTCGCCCTGGCGCAGCGCCTGCGCGGCCTGGTGCAGGGCCACCAGAGACGACGAGCACGCGGTGTCCACCGTCAGCGCGGGTCCCTCGAGGCCGAGGGTGTAGGAGATGCGGCCCGACACCACGGAGGTGGCACTGCCGGTCAGCAGCTGCCCTTCCAGCCCCTCGGGGATCTCGTTCAGCCCCATTCCGTAGCCGGAGGTCGCGGCTCCCACATAAACGCCGATCTGACTGCCGCGCAGGGACGCCGGGTCGATACCGGCCCGCTCGAACGCCTCCCAGGAGGTCTCCAGCAGCAGCCGCTGCTGCGGGTCCATCGCAAGCGCCTCACGCGGTGAGATCCCGAAGAACGCCGCGTCGAACTCCCCCGCCCCGTCCAGGAACCCACCCTCACGGGCGTAGAACGTGCCCGAACGGTCCGGATCGGGGTCGTACATCCCCTCGACATCCCAACCACGGTCGGAGGGAAAGTCCGTGATGGCGTCCGTACCGGCCGCCACGAGGCCCCACAACTCCTCCGGACTGCGCACACCGCCCGGGAAGCGGCAGCTCATCCCGACGATCGCGATCGGATCATCATCAACCGGAGCCACCACCGCCGACGGCACGGCCACCGCACCCCGCGTACCCAGCACCTCGGCACGCAGATGGTCCGCCAGCACCGCGGCGCTCGGGTAATCGAAGACCAACGTGGCCGGCAACACCAACCCGGTCTCCGCGTTCAGCCGATTACGGAACTCCACCGCCGTCAGCGAGTCGAAACCCAACTCCTTGAACGCACGATCGGGCTCAACGACCTCCCCACCGGCAAACCCGAGGACCGCAGCCACATGGCCACGCACCAGATCGAGCAGGACCCTGTCGATCTCCGCCCCGGTCAGCCCCGTCAACCGCTCCCGCAGGCCCGCCGAAGTATGTGCCCCGCCGGACGCACTCACGGACTCAAGGACCTTCGCGACCTCGGGGAGGTCACCGATCAACGGGCTCGGTCGCCCCAGGGTGAACGAGGGGGCAAACCGCTCCCAGTCCATATCCGCGACCGTCACCACGCCATAGTCACCAGCGATCGCGCCCCGCAAGGCGGCAAGGGCCAAGGCCGGATCCATGGCGAGCAGGCCACGACGGGCGAGTTCCCTTTCCACTCCCTCCGCTGCCGCCATACCGCCCTCGGCCCAGGGACCCCAGGCCACGGAGGTACCGGCGAGACCCCGCGCACGGCGGTCCTCCACCAGCGCGTCCAGGTAGGCGTTGGCCGCACCGTAGGCGGCCTGGCCACCACTGCCCCACACACCGGCGATCGACGAGAAGACCACGAACGCGTCCAGCTCACGCTCACCCAGCAACTCATCCAGGCACGCCGCCCCCGCGGCCTTCCCGGACACCACCGCCGCCGCGTCCGACAGACTCATCCCCCGAAGCTCAGCCGCCTGCTCAACACCCGCCGCATGGAACACCGCACGGAGCGGAAACTCCTCCGGAACCGACGCAAGAACACCAGCCAACGCCTCACGATCGGTCACGTCACACGCCACCACGGTCACCCGCGCGCCCAGCGCCTCAAGCTCATCCCGCAGTTCGGCAGCGCCCGGAGCGTCAAGGCCGCGACGACTGGTCAGCACCAGATGCTCGGCACCGCTGCGCGCCAGCCAACCGGCCACCCGGCCGCCCAGCGCCCCCGTGCCGCCGGTCACCAGCACGGTGCCGCGCGCCCGCCACGGCCGCTCCGCTCCCTCACCCGCGTCAGCCCGCACCAGACGCCTGGCGAACACACCCGAGCCCCGCACCGCGACCTGGTCCTCACCGTCCCCGGCCGACAGCACACCAGCCAGCCGCGCCACACCACGCTCATCCAGCGACTCCGGCACATCAACCAGACCACCCCACACCGCCGAGTGCTCCAACCCCACAACCCGCCCCAGACCCCACACCTGCGACTGCACCACCCCGGCAAGCCGATCCCAGCGCCCCACCGACACCGCGCCACGCGTACCGCACCACAACCGAGCCGGAACATCCACCTCAACCATCGCCTGCGCCAGCACCAAACTCAGCGCATAACCACCCGAGAGCCCCGGATAGCCCGGGCACGGCTCCTCCTCCAGAGCCAGCAGCGACAGCACACCACTCAGCTCGGGCACCTCCGCGACCGCCTCACGCAGCCGCGCCGCCAGCACACCCGCGCCCAGGTCCCGCTCGTCCGCCACCAGCGACACCACGCCCGCGCCATGCCGCTCGAGCCCGGCCACAACCTGCGACACCAGCTCATCCCCGGCACGGGACGCCGGAACCACCACCAACCACGTCCCCGACAACGACCCCTCGGCCGCATCCGGAACCGGCTTCCACGACACCCGATAACGCCAGCCATCAATCGTCGACTGATCACGACTGCTGCGGCGATACGCCGACAGAGCCGGCAACACCGCGCCCAACGACGCCTCGTCGTCGAAGTCCAGCGTCCTCGCGAGCGACTCGAGATCCTCACGCTCCACGGCCTGCCAGAACCGCGCGTCGACCTCGTCCCGGACTCCGGCATCCACGCCGACCGCGGCGGTGGACTTCTCGATCCAGTAGCGCCGACGCTGGAACGCGTAGGTCGGCAGGTCGACCCTGCGGGCCTCGAGGCCGTCGAAGGCCGAGGCCCAGGCGACATCGGCCCCGTGCGCGTGCAGTTGTGCCAGCGCCGTGATCAGGGCCGCTGCCTCCGAGCGGTCCTTGCGCAGCACCGGCACGGTCACGGGCGCCGAGGCAGGCTCGGCCCGTTCCGTCAGGCAGTCCTGCGCCATCGCCGAGAGTACGCCATCGGGGCCCACCTCCAGGAAGGTGGTCACACCCTGCCTCGTCAGTGCCCGCACCCCATCCAGGAAGCGCACCGCCTCCCGCACGTGCCGCACCCAATACTCCGGGGAACACACCTCAGTGTCCGAGGCCACCCCACCGGTGACATTGGAGATCAGATCGATGGAGGGCGCGGCGAACGACAGTCCCTCGACGACCTTGCGGAAGTCGTCCAGCATGGCGTCCATACGCGGCGAGTGGAACGCGTGGCTGACCCGCAGACGGCGCGTCTTGCGGCCCCGCTCCGCCCACTGCCCGGCGATCTCCAGCGCCACCGCCTCATCACCCGCGATGACCACGGCGGTCGGACCGTTGACCGCGGCGATGCTCACCTCGGCCTCGCGCCCGGCCAGCGACGGAGCGATCTCCTCCTCCGACGCCTCGACGGCCACCATCGCCCCACCCGCGGGCAGTCCCTGCATCAGACGGCCACGGGCGGCCACCAGCGTGCAGGCGTCCTCCAGCGAGAACACCCCCGCCACATGCGCGGCGGCGATCTCGCCGATGGAGTGGCCGATCACCACGTCCGGGGTGACGCCGAAGTGCTCCAGCAGCCGGAACAACGCCACCTCGACCGCGAACAGCGCGGGCTGGGTGAACGCCGTCTGGTCCAGCAAGTCGGCGTCCGCGCTGCCCTCGGCGGCGAACACCACCTCCCGCAACGGACGATCCAGCAGACCGTCCAGACGCGCGCACACCTCGTCCCACGCGTCAGCGAAGACCGGGAACGCCTCGTACAGCTCCCGCCCCATGCCAAGACGCTGCGCACCCTGACCCGAGAACAGGAACGCGAGCGTGTCCTCGCTCCGTACCACACCCTGAACGACCCGAGCGGAACTCTCGCCGTTGGCCAGGGCCTCCAGGGCGCGGAGGAATTCGTCTCGGTCCCCGGCGACCAGGGCCGCGCGGTGCTGGAAAGCCGAACGGGTCGTGGCCAGGGAGAAGCCGACATCCGCCACATCCAGCTCTGAGTGAGCGCTCAGATGGGCGTGGAGCTGACCCGCCTGGGCGGCGAGCGCCTCCGTGCTCTTGCCGGACACCAGCCATGGCAGGACAGCGGGCCGCTTGCCCTCGCCCGCCTTGGGACCCATCGCCTCAGACTGTCCATCACGGTCGGTTTCCGGGGCATGCTCGATGATGGTGTGCGCGTTGGTGCCGCTCACGCCGAAGGAGGAGATACCGGCCCGGCGCGGCCGGTCCGTCTCCGGCCACGGGGTGGTCTCGGTCAGCAGCCGCACCTCACCCGCCGACCAGTCCACCTGCCGCGACGGCTCATCCACGTGCAGCACCTTCGGCAATACACCGTGGCGCATCGCCATCACCATCTTGATGACACCGGCCACACCCGCCGCGGCCTGCGTATGACCGATATTCGACTTGATGGCCCCCAGCAACAGCGGCCGACCCTCCGGCCGGCCCTGCCCATATGTCGCGAGCAGCGCCTGTGCCTCGATCGGGTCACCCAGGGTGGTACCCGTGCCGTGCGCCTCCACCGCGTCCACCTCGGCGGCCGACAGCCCCGCACTGGCCAGCGCCTGCCGGATCACCCGCTGCTGCGACGGACCGTTCGGCGCCGTCAGACCGTTCGACGCGCCGTCCTGGTTGACCGCACTCCCCCGCACAACCGCCAGCACCTTGTGGCCGTTGCGCCGCGCGTCCGACAGCCGCTCCACCAGCAGCATGCCCACACCCTCGCCCCAGCCCGTGCCATCCGCACCGTCCGCGAACGGCTTGCACCGGCCATCCGGCGCCAACCCACGCTGTCGGCTGAACTCCACGAAGGTACCCGGCGACGACATCACCGTCACGCCCCCGGCCAGCGCCAGCTCGCACTCCCCTGACGCAGCGCCTGCACCGCCAGATGCAACGCCACCAGCGACGACGAACACGCCGTGTCCACCGTCACCGCGGGCCCCTCGAGACCGAGGGTGTACGAGATGCGGCCCGACACCACACTGGCCGAACTATTCGTCAGGTAGCCGTCGAGTTCACCCCCTACCTCATAGACATGACTCGCGTAGTCCTGGCCGTTCGTGCCCACGAAAACCCCGACCGGCCTGCCACGCAGAGACAGCGGGTCGATCCCGGTTCGCTCGATCACCTCCCACGACGCTTCCAGGACCAATCGCTGCTGCGGGTCGGTCGCCGCAGCCTCACGGGGAGACATACCGAAGAACTGCGGGTCGAACTGGTCGGCCTCGTAGATGAAGCCGCCTTCTCGGGCGTAGCTCGTCCCCGGGTTGTCCGGGTCCGGGTGGTACAGCGCCTCGGTGTCCCAGCCCCTGTCCGCCGGGAACCCGGAGATGGCGTCGACGGCATCCGCGACCAGCCGCCACAGTTGCTCCGGAGTGCGCACGCCTCCGGGGAAGCGGCAACTCATGCCGACGATGGCGATGGGCTCTTTCGATGCCGCGACCAGGCGCTCGTTCTGCAGCTTAAGGCGGTCGTTCTCCCGCAAAGAAGCACGCAGCGCTTCGACAACTCTTTCGGAGGACGTAGCCATCAGTATCTCCACACTTCCAAAAACATCAAAGGTCCGCGCCGCCCAGTGCCCTCTGGACGAGATCATCGACATCCATCGCGTCGAGCGCGCTATTCGTTCCTTCTTGCGGCGCCGGCTCAGAAACGTTCTCTGAGGTGTGGGCGAGTTCCAGCAGGACATCCACTAGTCCGGCTTCACGGAGACGCGCGAGCGGAACAGAGGCCAACGCCTCGCGTATCCGGTCCTCTTCTGGGTCGCTCTGCTCGACCGCACCGCCCTGCGGAAACATGCTCGTCTCCAGATGCGCGGCCAGTGCGGTGAGGTTCGGGTAGTCGAATACCAACGTAGTCGGTAGGTCCAGGCCAGTGATCGCGCCCAACGCGTTACGGAGCTGAACGGCCGTCAGCGAGTCGAACCCGAGCTCCCTGAACGACCGGTCGCTCTCGATGCTGTCAGGCGTCGTGTGCTCCAGGACCGCGGCGACGTGCTGCCGGACCAGCTTGCGGAGGGAACGCTGACGCTTCGCCGAGGAGAGCCCCTCCAGACTCGTACGCAGCTCCGCCGCGGCCGACTCGGCCGATGCCGGGTCCGAGGGCACCGGTGATGCGTGGGAAGGCGCCGTCTTGAGCAGTTCACTCAGCAACGGTGCCGGCCGAGCCCCCTTCAGCTCTTCCGCCAGGCGCTCCCATGCGGCATCGAAGACAAGGGCGAAGGTGTCGTCCACGTCAAGAGCGCGCTGCAGTGCGCAGATGGCCAACTCCGGGTTCATCGGGACCATGCCGCCCCGCCTCATGTGCTCTTCGAGGTCCCCGTCGATCGCCATGCCGCTTCCGGCCCAGGCGCCCCAAGCGATGGAGGTGGCCGGAAGACCATCCGCACGCCGCTGCAGCGCGAGCGCGTCCAAGAAGGCGTTACCCGCCGCGTAACTTCCCTGGCCGGGACCGCCCAACGTAGCCGCCACCGAGGAGAACAGCACGAACGCCGACAGGTCCATCCCGGCGGTCAGCTCATGCAGGTTCCGCGCCGCGTCCACCTTCGGGCGCAACACCCCGGCCGCACGTCCCGCCGTCAGCGCGTCGATCACACCGTCGTCCAGCACACCCGCCGTATGCACCACCGCATCCAACGGGAACTCCGCCGGAATCCCGTCCAGCACCGCGGCCAGCGCCTCACGGTCCGCCGTGTCACACGCGGCCACCGTCACCCGGGCGCCCAGAGCCTCGAGTTCCGCCTTCAACCCGGCGGCACCCTCGGCCTCCATACCACGACGACTCGTCAGTACCAGATGCTCAGCACCACGCCCCGCCAGCCACCGCGCCACATGACCACCCAGCGCACCCGTGCCACCGGTCACCAGCACCGAACCACGCGGACGCCAGGACGCCCGGCCCTCCGCTTCCTCGGGCACGGACGCACGCACCAGCCGCTTCACAAACACCCCGGAGCCACGCACCGCTACCTGATCCTCACCGTCCGCACCGGCCAACACCCCGGCCAGACGCGCCACCGTCCGAGAGTCCACGGTCTCGGGAAGGTCGACGACGCCACCCCAGCGCTGCGGATATTCCGCCGCGACAATCTGCCCCAGCCCCCACACCGTGGCCTGGGCAGGACTCACCAGCCGGTCGGAACGCCCCACCGACACCGCACCCCGCGTACCACACCACAGCGGTGCCACCACACCGGCGTCGCCCAGCCCTGAACCAACCCCACCATCGCCGCCAGCCCGGCCGGCACCACCCCGAACGCGCCATGCCCCGACTCGTCCAACCCCAGCAGCGAGAGCACACCCACCGCCTCGGACGGCTTCAGCCCCGCCCGTCAAGCCCCGCGCGCAGCCGCTCCGCCACCGTGCCACGATCGTCTTCAGACCTGTCCCACACCACCGGCACGACATCGGCGCCGCTCGCCTCCAGCCCCTTCACCGTGGCGGACACGAGAGCGTCATCGGCATGCGACGCGGGAAGGACGACGAGCCAGGCACCCGAGAGCGAGGCCTCGGCGGCGGACGCCATGGGCTGCCAGACCACCTTGTAACGCCAGCCGTCCACCGTGGCCTGCTCACGCTGCTGACGCCGCCACGACGACAGCGTCGGAAGCAACGCCATCAACGACGACTGCTGCGCCTCGTCCTCCACCGCCAGCGTCCGCGCCAGCCCCTCCAGGTCCTCGCGCTCAACGGCTTCCCAGAACCGGGAGTCCACGCTGTCGGCAGCGGTGGGGCCGTCTGCCACCTCTGCCTTGTCCTCCAGCCAGTAGCGCTGTCGCTGGAAGGCGTAGGTGGGCAGCTCCACCCGCTGGGCGTCACGTCCGGCGAACAGCCGCTCCCAGTCGATGGTGACCCCGTTGACGTGCAGCTCGGCCAGCGCTGTCGTCAACGCCTGTGTCTCGGGACGGTCCTTGCGCAGCACCGGCACCACGACGGGAGCCGATTCCACCGCCGTCAGACAGTCCTGCGTCATCGCCGAGAGCACGCCGTCGGGCCCCACCTCCAGGAAGGTGGTCACACCCCGCGTCTCAAGCGCTCGCACCCCGTCCGCGAACCGCACCGCTTCCCGTACGTGCCGCACCCAGTACTCCGGGGAGCACATCTCGTCGCCCTTGGCCGCCTCACCCGTGAGGTTGGAGACCAGGGCGATCGACGGTGTCTGGAAGGACAGCCCCTCGACGACCTTGCGGAAGTCGTCCAGCATCGCGTCCATACGCGGCGAGTGGAACGCGTGGCTGACCCGCAGACGGCGCGTCTTGCGGCCCCGCTCCGCCCACTGCCCGGCGATCTCCAGCGCCGCGGCCTCATCACCGGCGATGACGACCGCGGTCGGGCCGTTGACGGCGGCGATGCTCACCTCGGCCTCACGACCGGCCAGCGACGGAGCGACCTCCTCCTCCGACGCCTCGACGGCCACCATCGCCCCACCCTCGGGCAACGCCTGCATCAGACGGCCACGAGCCGCCACCAGCGCGCACGCGTCCTCCAGCGAGAACACCCCCGCCACATACGCGGCCGCGATCTCACCGATCGAGTGACCGATCAGCACATCCGGGGTCACACCCCAGTGCTCCAGCAACCGGAACAACGCCACCTCGACCGCGAACAACGCGGGCTGGGTGAACGCCGTCTGATCCAGCAACTCCGCATCCGCACTCCCCTCCGCCGCGAACACCACCTCCCGCAACGGACGATCCAGCAGACCGTCCAGACGCGCGCACACCTCGTCCCACGCGTCAGCGAAGACCGGGAACGCCTCGTACAGCTCCCGCCCCATGCCAAGACGCTGCGCACCCTGACCCGAGAACAAGAACGCCTTCAGTCCCGAAGCGTTCGCAACTCCACGGACCACTGCCGGGGCGACCTCACCAGCGGCGACAGCCTCCAGGCCGCGCAGCAGCTCCGCACGGCCCGCGCCCGTCAACACGGCGCGGTGCTCGAACACCGACCGCGTCGCCACCAGCGAATAACCCAGATCCAGCGTGCTCAGTTCCGGCCGGGCATTCAGATGTGCCAGCAGTCGCCGCGCCTGAGCACGCAAGCCGTCCGAGCTCCGGGCGGAAAGCGCCCACGGAGCCGTACCGCGGTCGTCGGGCGCCGCCGCGTCGGCCGGTCGCTCCTGTTCGATGTCGGAAGGGGCCTGCTCGATGATGGTGTGGGCGTTGGTACCGCTCACACCGAACGCTGACACCGCGGCCCGGCGCGGCCGCCCGGTCTCCGGCCACGCGGTGGCCTCGGTCAGCAGCCGCACCTCACCCGCCGACCAGTCCACCTGCCGCGACGGCTCGTCCACGTGCAGCGTCTTCGGCAGCACGCCGTACCGCATCGCCATCACCATCTTGATGACCCCGGCGACGCCGGCGGCGGACTGGGTGTGGCCGATGTTCGACTTCACCGCGCCCAGCAGCAGCGGCCGGCCCTCGGGGCGCTCCTGACCGTAGGTGGCCAGCAGCGCCTGCGCCTCGATCGGGTCACCCAGCGAGGTACCCGTGCCGTGCGCCTCCACCGCGTCCACCTCGGCGGCCGACAGCCCCGCACTGGCCAGCGCCTGCCGGATCACCCGCTGCTGCGACGGACCGTTCGGCGCCGTCAGACCATTCGACGCACCGTCCTGGTTCACCGCCGAGCCCCGCACCACGGCCAGCACCCGGTGCCCCTTGCGCCGGGCGTCCGACAGCCGCTCCACCAACAGCAGACCGACACCCTCGGACCAGCCCGTGCCATCCGCGGCGTCCGCGAACGGCTTGCACCGGCCATCCGGCGCCAACCCACGCTGACGGCTGAACTCCACAAAGGCGCCCGGCGTGATCATCACGGTCACACCACCGGCCAGCGCCATCTCACACTCACCCTGACGCAACGCCTGCGCGGCCTGGTGCAGAGCGACCAACGACGACGAACACGCCGTGTCCACCGTCACCGCGGGCCCCTCAAGACCCAACGTGTAGGAGATACGGCCCGACACGACCGATGTCGCGCTGCCGGTCAGCAACTGTCCCTCAAGGCTCTCGGGGATCTCCCGCAGCCCGGTTCCATAGCCGGAGGTCGTGGTTCCGACGTAGACACCGATCTGGCTGCCACGCACGGATGCCGGATCGATACCGGCCCGCTCGAACGCCTCCCACGAGGTCTCCAGCAGCAGCCGCTGCTGCGGATCCATGGTGAGCGCCTCACGGGGCGAGATCCCGAAGAACCCGGGGTCGAACTCCCCCGCGTCATAGAGGAACCCACCCTCACGGGCGTAGAACGTCCCCGAACGGTCAGGGTCCGGGTCATACATCCCCTCGACATCCCAGCCGCGATCGGACGGGAAGGAGGAGATGGCGTCACCGCCGCTCTCCACCAGCTGCCACAGGTCCTCCGGGCTGCGCACCCCGCCGGGGAAGCGGCAGCTCATGGAGACGATCGCGATGGGTTCGTCGTCCGCGCCCGACCCGGCCACGGCCCCGGACCCGGCGGCGAGCGCCGGGGACGACGAGGTGCCCAGCACCTCGGTGCGCAGATACGCCGCGAGCGTCCCGGCGCTGGGGTAGTCGAAGACCAGCGTGGCAGGCAGGCTGAGACCGGTCTCGGCGGCCAGCCGGTTGCGCAGGTCGACCGCGGTCAGCGAGTCGAAGCCCAGATCGCGGAAGGCCCGGTTCGGCTCGACCATCTCCGCGGAGGCGAAACCGAGCACGGAGGCGGCGTGCTTGCGCACCAGATCGAGCAGCGCCCGGTCCCGCTCCCCCTCGGTCAGCGGCTTCAGCCGCTCGCGCAGCTGCGCCCCGGCGGCCTCGGCCCTCTCGCCGTCGTTCCCCTTCGTCTCCAGCCGCTGGACCTCTTCCAGCTCGCTCAGGAACCGGCTGTGCCGGACTGCGGTGAACGCCGGGGCGAACCGCTCCCAGTCCACGTCCACCACCGTCACCAGACCGTCGTCACCGGCCACCGCGCGCTCCAGCGCGGCGATCGCCAGCTCGGGTGCCATCGCGGGCAGGCCACGCCGCGCCAGCTGCTCCCCCGCGTCGCCCTGGGTCACCATGCCTTCCTCGGCCCACGGACCCCAGGCGACAGAGGTGCCCGCCAGACCCCGCGCACGCCGCCGCTCCACCAGCGCGTCCAGGAAGGCGTTTCCGGAGCCGTAGACGCCCTGCTCAGCACCGCTCCACACGGCGGAGATGGACGAGAAGACCACGAACGCGTCGAGCTCACGGTCGCCGAGCAGCTGGTCCAGGTTGACGGCGCCCGCGACCTTGCCGGACACCGCCCTGGCCGCGTCCGCGAGCTCCGTCTCCAGCAGGGAGGCCGTCATCGTGACACCCGCCGCGTGCACCACTGCGGTGAGCGGCTGGTGCTCCGGCACGGCGTCCAGGACGGCGGCGAGCGCGTCACGGTCCGCCGCGTCGCACGCGGCCACCGTCACCTCGGCGCCCATACCCTCCAGCTCCGCCTTCAACTCGGCGGCGCCCTCGGCCTCGAGACCGCGGCGGCTGGTCAACACCAAGTGCTCGGCACCCCTGCGGACCAGCCAGCGGGCCACCTGGCCACCGAGCCCGCCCGTGCCACCGGTCACCAGCACCGTGCCACGCGCCCGCCACGAGGTCCCCTCGCCGACAGTCTCGGCCGACCGCACCAGACGACGCGCGAACACACCCGAGCCACGCACCGCGACCTGGTCCTCACCGCCCCCGGCGGACAGCACACCCGCCAGTCGCGCCACCGCACGCTCATCCAGCGACTCCGGCAGATCGACCACACCACCCACAGCTGGGGCAGCTCCAGCGCGGCCGCCCGGCCCAGCGCCCAGACCATCGCCTGCGTCGGGCTGGTGAGCCGGTCCGAACGGCCCACGGACACCGCGCCCCGCGTACCACACCACAGCGAGGCTTCGAGGCCCGCCCGGACCACGGCCCGCACCAGCACCAACGTCAGGGCGTAGCCCCCGACAGCGCCGGATATCCGGGGCAGGGTTCCTCGTCCAGGGCGAGCAGGGACAGCACGCCACCCAGCTCGGGCGTCTCCGCGGCCGCCTCGCGCAGCCGCTCCGCCAGCACGTCCGCGTCGAGGTCCCGCTCGTCCACCGCGACCGGGACCACACCCGCGCCGTGCCGCTCGAGCCCGGCGGCAACCCCCGCCACCAGCTCGTCCCCGGCACCGGACGCCGGAACCACCACCAGCCAGGTCCCCGACAACGACCCATCGGCCAGGTCGGAGGCCGGCTTCCACGACACCTTGTAGCGCCAGCCGTCGATCGTGGACTGGTCGCGACTGTTGCGGTGGTACGCGGACAGAGCGGGCAGCACCGCGCTCAGCGGCGCCTCGCTGTCCACCGCCAGCGTCCCCGCCAGCGACTCCAGATCCTGGCGCTCCACCACCTCCCAGAACCGCGCATCGACAGAACCGGCGCCATCGGCCGCGCTTCCGCCGGGCGGCAGGCCGAATCCATCGAGCCAGTAGCGTTCATGCTGGAAGGCGTAGGTCGGCAGCTCCACCCGCCGTGCACCACGGCCCTCGTACACCTTCCGCCAGTCAACGCCGACACCACTGACGTGCAGCTCGGCGGCGGAGGTCAGGAAACGCTCCAGACCGCCCTCATCCCGCCGCAGCGTGCCCACGACCACCGCCCGCGCCTCAGCCGCCTCCACCGTCTGCTGCACCGGCAGGGTCAACACCGGATGCGGGCTCACCTCGACGAACACGCCATGCCCACTGCCGAGCAGAGCGCGCGTCGTGGACTCCAGCTCAACGGTCTGCCGCAGGTTGCGGTACCAGTACTCCGCGTCCAGACCTGCGGTGTCCACCAGCTCACCGGACACCGTCGAGTAGAACGGCACCTCCGACGAACGCGGCTGAAGGTCCGCCAGAACCTTCAGCAGCTCCTCGCGGATCGCCTCCACATGCGCGGAGTGCGAGGCGTAGTCCACCGGAACCCGGCGAACCCGCACCTCCTCGCCCTCCAGCTGGGCCACCATCTCATCCAGCGCCCCCGGATCACCGGAGACCACGACCGAACCGGGGCCGTTGACCGCCGCCACCGAGATCGCACCATCCCAGGAGACGATGCGCTCCTTGACCTGGTCGACCGGCAACCCGACCGACACCATGCCACCACGGCCCGCGAGACTCGCCGCGATCGCCTGCGACCGCAGCGCCACCACCTTCGCCGCATCCTCCAGCGAGAGCGCACCCGCCACACACGCCGCCGCGATCTCACCCTGACTGTGACCCATCACCGCATCCGGCACCACACCCACCGAACGCCACAGCCTCGCCAGCGACACCATCACCGCGAACAACACCGGCTGCACCACATCCACCCGGTCAAAACCAGGAGCACCCTCAGCCCCGCGCAGCACATCCGTCAACGACCAGTCCACATACGCCGACAGAGCCGACTCACACTCGCCGATCGCCTCCGCGAACACCGGCGAGGACTCCAGCAGCCCCACCGCCATACCCACCCACTGCGCCCCCTGACCGGGGAAGACGAACACCGAACGGCCACGAACATCCGCCACACCACGCGTCACACCGGAGACCACCTCGTCCCCGGCCAGCGCGCCCAACCGCTGCAGGAGTTCCTCACGGTCCCCACACGTCACCACACCGCGATGCTCGAACACCGACCGCGACGCCACCAGCGAGTAACCCACGTCCAGCGTGCTCAGTTCGGTGCGGTCGAGCAGGTACGACCGCAGCCGCTCCGCCTGGGCGCGCAGGGCTTCCGGGCTCCGGCCGGAGAGGACCAAGGGGGCGATGCCGTGGTCGTCGGTGGGAGCCTCGTCCCGCTCCGCCTCGGCAGGTACCGGGGCCTGCTCGATGATGGTGTGCGCGTTCGTCCCGCTCACGCCGAACGACGACACGGCAGCCCGACGCGGACGCCCCATCTCCGGCCACTCCGTGGCCTCCGTAAGCAGCCGAACCTCGCCCGCCGACCAGTCCACCTGCCGCGACGGCTCATCCACATGCAGCGTCTTCGGCAGCACGCCGTGCCGCATCGCCATCACCATCTTGATGACGCCGCCGACGCCCGCCGCGGCCTGGGTGTGGCCGATGTTCGACTTCAACGCGCCCAGCAGCAGCGGCCGGCCCTCGGGACGTTCCTGGCCGTAGGTGGCCAGCAGCGCCTGCGCCTCGATCGGGTCACCCAGCGGGGTACCGGTCCCGTGTGCCTCCACGGCGTCCACGTCAGCCGGCGACAGACGAGCGTTCGCCAGCGCCTGCCGGATCACGCGTTGCTGCGACGGGCCGTTCGGAGCCGTCAGGCCGTTGCTCGCGCCGTCCTGGTTGATCGCCGTACCCCGGACCACGGCCAGCACCGGGTGGCCGTTCCGCCGGGCGTCCGAGAGCCGCTCCAGGAGAAGCATGCCCACGCCCTCCGACCAGCCGGTGCCGTCCGCCGCGTTCGAGAACGCCTTGCACCGGCCGTCGGGGGAGAGCCCTCGCTGACGGCTGAACTCCACGAACACGTTCGGCGACGACATCACCGTCACGCCACCGGCGAGTGCCAGCTCGCACTCACCCTGACGCAGTGCCTGAGCCGCCAGATGCAGCGCCACCAGCGACGATGAACACGCCGTATCCACCGTCACCGCAGGTCCCTCGAGACCGAACGTGTACGAGATACGACCGGACGCCACGCTGCCCGCGCTGCCGGTGCCGATGGAGCCCTCGAAGCCTTCCGGAGCGTTCCCCTGGAGACGAGTGGCGTAGTCGTTGTACATGACGCCGACGAATACCCCGGATCGGCTGCCCTGGTTGGCGACCGGATCGATCCCGGCCCGCTCGAACGCCTCCCAAGAGGTTTCCAGCAGCAACCGCTGCTGCGGGTCCATCGCCATGGCCTCACGCGGCGAGATCCCGAAGAACACCGGGTCGAACTGGTCCGCGTCGTGCAGGAATCCGCTGTTCCGGACGTAGTACGTGCCCTCCCGGTCGGGGTCCGGGTCGTACATCCCCTCAAGGTCCCAGCCGCGATTGGACGGAAACTCGGACACCGCGTCCGTACCCGCCATCACCAGTTGCCACAGTTCCTCGGGCGTCCGCACCCCGCCCGGGAAACGGCAGCTCATACTCACGATCACGATGGGGTCGTCGTCCACCGGTGTGCCGGGCCCGGCCACCTCCCCAGGCCTGCCGACGAGATGACGCCGTCCCCGCCCAGAAGTTCGTCGCGCAGGTGGCCGACGAGTGCCATCGGGGTCGGATAGTCGAAAATCAGCGTGGCGGACAGTCGCAGGCCGGTCTCCGCGGTGAGCCGATTCCTCAGATCGACGGCCATCAGTGAGTCGAAGCCGAGTTCCTTGAAGGGCTGCCGCGTGTTCACCGTCTCGGGGGTGGCGTGCCCAAGGGCCGCCGCGATCTGAACGCGGACCAGCTCCAGCAGCATCTCGTCCTGCGCCGTCTGCGGCAGACCCACGAGGCGCCGGCGCAATTCGTCGGGAAGACTTGCGCTCTGCTCCGATCGCGCGGTACGGCGCGTCATCACGTTGGGCACGACGTTGCGGAAGACAGTGGGGAGTTCGGCGCCCTGCGCACGCAGCGTAGGGATGTCCAGCCGCAGCGGGACCGGCACGCTTTCGTCCGACACCAACGCGGCGTCGAACAATTCGAGCCCTTCCTCGGAGGAGAGCGGCACCAGACCCGACCGCGACACCCTGCGCAGGTCATCCTCGCCGAGGTGTCCGGTCATGCCGCTGGCCTCGGCCCACAGACTCCACGCCATCGACACACCCGGCAGCCCCGGGTCCGGCGCCAGGACGCCAGGCCGTCCAGGAACACGTTCGCCGCCGCGTAGTTGCTCTGCCCGGCGCCGCCCAGCACACCGGTGGCCGAGGAGAACAGCACGAACGCCGACAGGTCCATCGTCTCGGTCAGCTCATGCAGATTCCACGCCGCGTCCACCTTCGCCCGCAACACCGGCTCAACCCGCTCACGCGTCAACGACGTCAGCAGCCCATCGTCGAGCACACCCGCCGCATGCACCACACCACTCAGACCAAAACCCTCCGGCAACCCCTCCAACACCCCGGCCAGAGCCACACGGTCCGCGGCATCGCACGCCACGATGAGCACCTCCGCGCCGGCGGCCTCCAGCTCCGCCCGCAATTCCGGCGCGCCCTCGGCCTCCGCACCACGACGGGACAGCAGCACCAGCTTCCTGACCTCATGCCGGGCCACCAGGTGCCGAGCCACCAGGCCGCCCAGCACGCCCGTGCCACCTGTCACCAACACCGCACCCGAACCAAACCCAGCCGACTCCGGAACGGCCACGGCCGGCACCCGCCCCAGGCGCGGCACCCGCACCACACCGGACCGCACCACCAGCTGATCCTCGCCCAAGGCCAGCATCCCGGGAAGGAGATCGGCCACCCCCTCCACATCATCGGTATCCACCAGCACCAGGCGGCCGGGGTTCTCCGCCTGCGCGGACCGCACCAGGCCCCACACCGCGGCCCCCGCCAAATCCCTCACGCCAACGCCATCACCCACGTCCACCGCGCCCCGCGTCACCAACACCAACCGCGCGTCCGAGGACTCCTGATCGGTCACCCATGACCTCACCCACTCAAAAGCCTCAAGCACCTCCCCATGAACCTCACCCACCACGTCCGCACCGCTGGAGACCACCCGCACAACCTCCACGTCCGGCACGGGCACCGCCCGATCCGCCGCGGGCGCGTTCACCCATTCCAGCCGGAACAACGCGTCCCGGGCCGCCCCACCCGCAACCCGCAGCTGACCAGCCTCGACCGGCCGCAACGCCAAAGACTCCACCGACGCCACCGCACGCCCGGACTCGTCCCCCACCACCACCGACACCGCACCCGAATTGCCCTCCGTCGCCGGAGCCAGCCTTACTCGCAGCGAGGAGGCACCGACCGCGCCGAGCGAGAATCCACGCCACGAGAACGGCAGCAGACTGCCCGAACCACCCGCCAGAGCCTCACTCACGCCCATCGCGTGCAACGCCGCGTCGAACAACGCCGGGTGCAAGCCGAACTCACCCGCACGCTCCCGCTCCCCCTCCGGAAGCGACACCTCCGCGAACACCTCGTCGCCACGCCGCCACGCACGCTTCAGCCCCTGGAAAACCGGCCCATACCGCAACCCGTTCTCCGCGGCCCGCACATACTGCCCCGACACATCCGCGACCTCAGCCCCCGCCGGAGGCCACGCCCCGAAATCAAAGGGGACCCCATCAGCGCCTTCGGCCGGCGCGAGCGCCCCACGGGCATGGCACGCCCAAACCGCGCCCTCTCCCTCCGCCTCGCCCCGCGAGAACACACTCACCTCGCGGTAGCCGGAAGCATCCGCCTGGCCCACCTCGACCTGAAGGTGCACCCCGCCCTTCTCGGGCACGATCAGCGGCGCTTCCAGGACCAGTTCCTCAACCCGGCCACAACCGACCTGGTCGCCCGCCTGCAGCGCCAACTCCACGAACGCCGTTCCCGGCAGCAACACGACGCCGTGCACAGCGTGATCCGCCAGCCACCCATGCGTGGCCAAAGACAACCGCCCACTCAGCACCACGCCGCCACCACTCGCCAGCGACACCACCGCACCCAGCAACGGATGCCCCAGCGAGCCCAACCCCACCGAACCCACATCGCCCGCACCCGCGGGCACATCGAGCCAGTAACGCTCCCGCTGGAAGGCATACGTCGGCAACCCGACCCGTCGACCGCCACGCTCCTCCAACGCGGCGGCCCAATCCACCTGGACGCCATGGGTGAACAGCTCAGCGGCGCTGATCAAGAATCGCTCAAGTCCACCGTCGTCACGCCGCAGCGTGCCGAGAACCACGGCCTCCGTCCGGGCGGCCTCGATGGTCTGCTGCACCGGCAGCCTCAGCACCGGATGGGGACTCACCTCGACGAACACCGAGTGCCCGTCGGCGAACAGCCTGCGGGTGGTGGCCTCCAGCTCGACGGTCTGCCGCAGATTCCGGTACCAGTACTCCGCGTCCAGTCCAGCCGTGTCCATCGGTTCACCGGTAACCGTCGAGTAGAAAGGCACCTCCGACGAGCGCGGCTCGATGTCCGCCAGGACCTTCAGCAGCTCCTCATGGACCTCCTCCACCAAGACGGAGTGCGACGCATAGTCGATGGCAACCCGACGGACCCGGATCCCCTCGCCTTCCAACGCCGTGAACAGCTCGTCCAGCGCCTTCCCAGCGCCCGCCACCACTACCGAACCGGGACCGTTGACCGCGGCCACGGACACGGCGCCGTTCCAAGCGGCGATACGTTCCCGCGCCTGGTCGATCGGCAGTCCGACCGACACCAGCCCACCACGGCCGGCCAGCCTCGCCGCGATCACCCGCGACCGCAACGCCACCACCTTGGCCGCGTCCTCCAGCGAGAGGGCACCCGCGACGCACGCCGCGGCGATCTCGCCCTGGCTGTGGCCCATCACCGCGTCCGGCTCCACACCCACCGAACGCCACAGCCGCGCCAGCGACACCATCACCGCGAACAGCACCGGCTGAACGACGTCCTCCCGGTCATACCCGGGAGCACCGTCGACACCACGCAGCACCCCGGTCAGCGACCAGTCCACGTAAGGCGCCAACGCGGCCTCACACTCGGCCATCGCCTCCGCGAACACCGGCGAGGACTCCAGCAGTCCGACCGCCATGCCCACCCACTGTGCCCCCTGGCCCGGGAACACGAAAACGGAACGGCCGGGAGGCGCGCTCTCGCCCACCACCACGCCCGGATGAGCCGACTTCTCCGCCACCGCGGCCAAGCCCGCCAGCAGTTCGTCCCGGTCGCGGCCCACCACCACCGCTCGGTGCTCCAGCACCGACCGGGTCGTCACCAACGACAGCGCCACATCGGCCACACCGTACTCCGGGCGCTCCGCCACGTAATCCCGCAGCCGCCCGGCCTGGGCCCGCAATCCCTCCGCACCACGCCCGGACACCACCCAGGCCACCGGACCATCGACGCCCTCGGCCTCGGCGGCATCGACCACCTCGGCCTCCGGAGCCTGCTCCAACAGCACATGTGCGTTGGTCCCGCTCACCCCGAACGAGGACACACCGGCCCTGCGCGGTGCCCCCGTCTCCGGCCACGGGGTCGGCTCGGTCAGCAGCGACACCGCTCCCGCCGACCAGTCCACGTGCTCCGACGGCTCCTCCACGTGCAGGGTCTTCGGCAGCACACCGTGCCGCATCGCCATCACCATCTTGATGACGCCACCCACGCCGGCGGCCGCCTGGGTGTGCCCCATGTTCGACTTCAACGACCCCAGCCACAACGGCCGGTCCGCCCCGGGGCGCTCCTTGCCGTAGGTGGCCAGCAGGGCCTGCGCCTCGATCGGGTCACCCAGTGTCGTACCCGTGCCGTGTGCCTCCACCGCGTCCACATCGGCCGCCGACAGGCCCGCGTTCCGCAGCGCGTCGCGGATCACCCGCTGCTGCGAGGGACCGTTCGGCGCGGTCAGCCGGCTGCTCGCCCCGTCCTGGTTGACGGCGGCGCCCCGTACCACGGCCAGTACCTGGTGCCCGTTGCGCCGCGCGTCGGACAGCCGTTCCAGCAGCAGCACACCGGCGCCTTCGGACCATGAGGTACCGTCGGCCGCGTTCGAGAACGACTTGCAGCGCCCGTCGACGGCGAGTCCGCGCTGCCGGCTGAACTCGATGAACACCCCTGGTGTCGCCATCATGGCCACGCCTCCGGCGAGCGCCAGCGAGCAGTCGCCCTTGCGGAGGGCCTGCACGGCCAGGTGCAGCGCCACGAGCGACGAGGAGCACGCCGTGTCCACGGTCACCGCGGGACCTTCGAAGCCGAAGGTGTAGGAGATGCGGCCGGAGGCGACGCTTCCCGCGCTGCCGTTGCCGAGGTGGCCTTCGAGGCCCTCGGGGATCGACTGGATGCGGGAGCCGTAGTCGTTGTACATCACACCGACGAACACGCCGGTGCGGCTGCCGCGCACGGACGCCGGGTCGATTCCCGCCCGCTCCAGCGCCTCCCATGAGGTCTCCAGCAGCAGCCGCTGCTGCGGATCGGTCGCCAGCGCCTCCCGCGGGCTCATGCCGAAGAACGCGGCGTCGAAGCCGTTCGCGTCGTGCAGGAACCCGCCCTCACGGGTGTAGCTCTTGCCCGGCTTCTCCGGGTCCGGGTCGTACAGGTCCTCGTCCCATCCCCGGTCCACGGGAAGGTGGAGATGGCGTCAGTGCCCGAGGCGACCAGCTCCCACAGGTCTTCCGGCGATTCCACGCCACCCGGATACCTGCATCCCATGCCGACGATCGCGATGGGTTCCGTGTCCCTGTCCTTGAGTTCCCGCAGCTCTTGACGAGTCTCATGCAGACTGGCCGTCGCGCGCTTGAGGTAATCGCGCAGTTTGGTGTCGCTCACTGCCTCTTGTCACTCCTCTGAGAACCCCGGGACAGGGGGTTGAAAGCCTTCGGCCGGTAACTTCCAGGGACGGGGTGCGTTCCGCTCACGACGTTCCGAGCTCCTCGTCGAGGAAGTCGAAGATCTCGTCGTCGGTCGCCGACTCGAACTTGTCGGCGGCAGCGACCCCACCGTTCGTCGTCTGGGTCCGCTGGCCTGCGGTCAGCTTCGCCAGCACCTGCTGCAAGCGTGATGTGAGGTGTGTCCTGGCGGCTTCGTCCGCCACCACCTCGGCGAAGGAGTTCTCCAGCTTCTCCAGCTCCGACAGGACCGGCAGCACCACCGACGCGTCCGGCTCTTCCGCGACGAGTTCCTCCGCCAGATACCCGGCCAGCGCCCTGGACGTCGTGTAGTCGAACAGCAGGGTGGCGGGCAGCCGAAGGCCGGTCACCGTGCCCAGCTGGTTGCGCAGTCCGACCGCGGTCAGCGAGTCGAAGCCGAGCTCGAGGAATCCACGGTCCGGGACGATGGCGCGGGTGTTGTCGTGGCCCAGCGCCATGGCCGCGTGCTCGGTCACCAGTTCCAGGAGCGCCTGCTGCCGGGCGGCAGGCTTCATCGAGCCGATACGGCGACGCAGGTCGGCGGGGTCGGCGCCGGAACCGGCCGTGGATGTCCTCGCGGGACCGCGCCGAGCCGTGGTCCGGATGATGCCCCGCAGCAGGGCCGGGATCGGCCCGTCCTGGGCTCGCCACGCCGAGGCGTTGAGCCGTGCCGGGACCAGGGTGGCCGCGTCGATGCCGCAAGCGGCGTCGAAGAGGGCCAGGGCCTCCTCGGAGGCCATCGGAGTCACGCCGTCCCGGGCGATGCGCCGCGTATCGGCCTCGTCCAGCTTGCCGGTCATGCCACTGCGCTCCGCCCACAGCCCCCATGCCTGTGACTGGGCGGGAAGGCCCTCGGCCCGGCGCCGGTGCGCGAACGCGTCCAGGAAGGCGTTGGCGGCGGCGTAGTTGGCCTGGCCCGGGCCGCCGAGCGTCCCGGAGAGCGAGGAGAAGAGCACAAACGCGGACAGGTCGAGCCCGGCGGTCAGCTCGTGCAGGTTGAGCACCGCGTCGGCCTTGGGCCGCAGCACGCGGTCGATGCGCTCGGGTGTGAGGGCCTCGACGACGCCGTCGTCCAGCACTCCGGCCGTGTGAATCACGGCGGTGAGCGGGTGCTCGTCCGGCACGGAGGCCAGAAGCGCGGCGAGGGAGTCGCGGTCGGCGGTGTCGCAGGCGGCGACCGTGGCGTGGGCGCCGAGGTCCGCCAGCTCCGTCCGCAGTTCGGCCGCGCCGTCCGCGGCGAGGCCGCGGCGGCTGGCCAGCACGAGGTGGCGCACGCCGTGCTCGCCGACGAGGTGCCGGGCGACCAGGCCCCCGAGGCCGGACGCCGCTCCGGTGACCAGGACGGTGCCCTGCGGGTCCCAGGTGATGCCGGTCGTGGCCGTGTCCTGCTCGGGCGCGTTGCCGCGAGCCGGGACCCGGGCCAGCCTGCCGGCCAGAACCGTGCCGTCGCGGACCACGATCTGCGGTTCATCGGCGGTGAGCGCCGCCGGGAGGACCCGGCGTGAGCCGTCCTGCTCGTCCAGGTCGGCCAGCACGAACCGGTCGGGGTTCTCGGACTGGGCCGAGCGCACCAGGCCCCAGACGGCCGCGCCGGCGGGGTCGGCGACATCGGTGTCGTCGCCCGCCACCATGGCGCCCCGGGTGAGGAACACCAGCCGGGAGGCGCCGAAGAGGTCGTCGGCCAGCCAGCTCTTGAGTAGGTCGAGAGCGCGGTGGCCGACTTCCCTTACCATCTGCGCCAGGTCGCGCGTCCGGCGGCTGCGGGACACGCAGGCGGCCAGGACGACGTCGGGCGCGGTGGCGCCCGCGTCGATGGCCCCGGCCAGGGCCGCGAGATCCGGGTAGGTGTCCACCGTGACACCGGCCGATCGGAGGGCGCCGGTCACCTCGGCCTGGTCCGGTCCGACGAGCGCCCAGGGTCCGGCCACCGCGTCATTCGGGGCGGGGGAGGTGTCCGAGGCGGTCGGCACCCACTCGACCTGGTACAGCGACTCGTAGCGCTGGGCGGAGTTCACCTGCTCCGGGGCCACGGGCCGCAGGACGAGGGAGTCCACCGAGGCGACGAGCGCACCGGAGGTGTCGGTGGCGTGCAGCGAGACCGTGTCCTCGGCGACGCTGCCGAGCCGTACGCGCAGCGCGGACGTGCCGACGGTGTGGAGGGTCACCCCGTTCCAGGAGAACGGAAGGGTGCTGCCGTCGGTGCCGGACGGCTTGAACGCGACGGTGTGCAGCGAGGCGTCGAGCAGTGCCGGGTGCAGACCGTACCGCGCGGCCTCGGCTTCCTGCGCCTCGGGCAGGTCGACCTCGGCGAAGATCTCGTCGCCACGGCGCCAGGCGGCTCGCAGCCCCTGGAAGGCCGGGCCGTAGGCGAAGCCGACGTCGATGAACCGGTCGTAGAGGTCGGCCACCTCGATCGGCTTCGCGTCCGCGGGCGGCCACACGGCGAAGTCGGCGGCCACGGACTCCGGTGCCGTGGTGGCCGGGTCCCTGGTGAGCAGGCCGGTCGCGTGGCGGGTCCAGGGGTCGTCCGGCTGGGCGTCCTCGGACCTGGAGTACAGGTTGAGCGAACGGGCTCCGGACTCGTCCGGCTCGCCCACGGTGAGCTGGATCTGGACCGCGCCCCGTGCGGGCAGAACCAGTGGCGTCTCGATGGTCAGCTCCTCCAGCCGCTCGTAGCCCACCTGCTCGGCCGCGCGCAGGGCCAGCTCCACGAAGGCCGTGCCGGGGAAGAGGACGGTGTCCGCGAAGGCGTGGTCGGCCAGCCACGGCTGGGAGGAGACGGACAGGCGGCCGGTGAACAGGTAAGTGTCGGTGTCGGCGAGGGCGACGGCGGCGCCGAGGAGCGGGTGGTCGGGCGAGTTCAGCCCCGCCGAGGTCACATCGCCACTGGCGGCCGACGCCGATTCGAGCCAGTAGCGCTGCCGCTGGAAGGCGTAGGTGGGTAGCTCCACCCGCCGGGCGCCACGCCCGGCGAACACCGCCTCCCACTTCACCGTGGTGCCGTGGACGTGCAGTTCGGCCAGCGCCATGGTCAGCGACTGGATCTCGGCCCGGTCCTTGCGCAGCACGGGTACGAGGGAAGGGGCGGGCCCGCCATCCGACTCCCCAGCCGTCAGGCAGTCCTGGGCCATCGCGGTGAGCACACCGTCCGGGCCCACCTCCACGAACGACGTCACGCCCAGGTTCTCCAGGGCCCGTACCCCGTCCGCGAACCGCACCGCCTCCCGCACATGCCGCACCCAGTACTCCGGCGAGCACACCTCATCCGCGTTCACCGACGTGCCGGTGACGTTCGAGACCAGGGAGAGGGTCGGTGAAGCGAACGACAGCCCCTCGACGACCTTCCGGAAGTCACCGAGCACCCCGTCCATGCGCGGGGAGTGGAAGGCGTGGCTCACGCGCAGGCGGCGCGTCTTACGGCCCTCCCGCTCCCACTGCCCGGCGATCTCCAGCACGGCGGGCTCATCGCCCGCGATGACCACGGCGGTCGGGCCGTTGATCGCGGCGATGCTCACCTCGGCCTCACGACCGGCGAGCGACGCGGCGATCTCCGCCTCGTGCGCCTGGACGGCCACCATCGCGCCGCCCTCGGGCAGCGCCTGCATCAGACGGCCACGGGCCGCCACCAGCGCGCACGCGTCCTCCAGCGAGAAGACGCCCGCCACATGCGCGGCGGCGACCTCGCCGATGGAGTGGCCGATGAGCACATCCGGGGTGACGCCCCAGTGCTCCAGCAGCCGGAACAGCGCCACCTCGATGGCGAACAGCGCCGGCTGGGTGAACGCCGTCTGGTTCAGGAGTCCGGCGTCCGCACTGTCCTCGGCCGCGAACATCACCTCGGTGAGCGGACGGTCGAGCAGCACATCGAGGTGTGCGCACACCTCGTCCAGTGCCTGGGCGAACACCGGGAAGGCGTCGTACAGCTCCCGGCCCATGCCCAGGCGCTGCGCGCCCTGGCCCGAGAACAGGAACGCCGTCTTGTGCTCGGCCCGCGCCACGCCCTGGATCAGGGTGGCCGCGTTCCTGCCCTCCGCCAGCGCGTCGAGTCCGGACAGGAACTGCGCGGGCTCCTCGGCGACCACAACGGCGCGGCAGGTCAGGGCGGAACGGGTCGTCGCCAGCGAATAGCCGATGTCGACGACGTCACCGGCGTGCGCGGTACGCACGCCGTCCATCTCGCGCAGTCGCCGGGCCTGAGCGCTCAGCGCCTCAGGGCTGCTGCCGGAGAGCAGCCAGGGAACCACCGCGGTGCCGACCGGCGAACCGGTGGCCTCGCCGCCCGTTTCCGGCGTCGGCGACGCGACGGCGTCAGCCGCCTCGATGATGGTGTGCGCGTTGGTGCCGCTGATCCCGAAGGACGACACTGCCGCCCGGCGCGGGTGGTCCGTCTCCGGCCACGGGGTCGGCTCGCGCAGCAGGGACACGGCGCCGCCGGTCCAGTCGATGTGCGGCGAGGGCTCGTCCGCGTGGAGCGTCTTGGGCAGCACGCCCTCGCGCATGGCCATCACCATCTTGATGACCCCGGCCACACCGGCGGCCGCCTGCGTGTGCCCGATGTTCGACTTGACGGAGCCCAGCCACAGTGGCCGGTCCTCCGGCCGCCCCTGGCCGTAGGTGGCCAGCAGTGCCTGGGCCTCGATCGGGTCACCGAGCGAGGTGCCCGTGCCGTGGGCTTCCACCGCGTCCACATCGGCGGTCGACAGGCCCGCGTTCTCCAGGGCCTTGCCGATCACCCGCTGCTGCGCCGGGCCGTTCGGGGCGGTCAGGCCATTGGAGGCACCGTCCTGGTTGATCGCCGAGCCTCGGACGACGGCCAGCACCTGGTGGCCGTTGCGCCGGGCGTCCGACAGCCGCTCCACCAGCAGCAGGCCCACGCCCTCGGACCAGCCCGTGCCATCGGCCTCGGCGGAGAACGGCTTGCACCGTCCGTCCGGCGACAGCACACGCTGGGCGCTGAACTCGATGAACGTGCCCGGCGTGACCATGATGGTCACACCGCCGGCCAGCGCCATGTCGCACTCGCCCTGGCGCAGGGACTGGCAGGCCAGGTGCAGGGCGACCAGCGACGACGAACACGCGGTGTCCACCGTCACGGCCGGGCCCTCGAAGCCGAAGGTGTAGGAGAGGCGGCCGGAGGCGACGCTTCCCGCGCTGCCGAGTCCGAGATAGCCCTGCACACCGTCCGGTGCGCTGATCGCCCGCCCGCCGTAGTCCTGGTAGTTCGAGCCGATGAAGACGCCCGCCTGGCTGCCACGCAGCGCCGCCGGGTCGATCCCGGCACGCTCGAACGCCTCCCAGGAGGTCTCCAGCAGCAGCCGCTGCTGCGGGTCCATGGCCAGGGCCTCACGCCGCGAGATACCGAAGAAGTCCGGATCGAAGTCGGAGACGTTGTCCAGGAATCCGCCGGTGCGTGCGTAGGTCTTACCCGGCTGGTCGGGGTCGGGGTCGTACAGCCCGTCGAGGTCCCAGCCACGGTCGTCGGGGAACCCGGAGATCGTGTCGACTCCGGCGTTCACCACGTCCCACAGCTGCTCCGGGGTCCGCACGCCGCCCGGGAACCGGCAGCTCATCGCCACGATCGCGATGGGCTCATCGAACGAGTCCGAGCGGGTCGGCGCCGTCTCGGCGGAACCGCCCTCCTCGGTGCCGAACATCTCGCCGTTCAGGAACCGTGCCAGCACCGTGGGCGTGGGGTAGTCGAAGACCAGGCTGACCGGCAGCCGCAGCCCGGTCGCCGCGCCGATCCGATTGCGCAGTTCAACGGCGGTCAGCGAGTCGAAGCCGAGGTCGCGGAAGGCACGGTCCGACGCGACCGCGTCCGCGCTGTCGTGCGCGAGGACATCGGCGGCCTGGGCACGCACCAGGTCCCGCAGCGCCCCTTCGCGCTTCTCCGGGGCAGGGCCGCCAGCCGGTCGTGGAGTTCGCCCCGCCCGGGGGCGGCACTGCCCTCCGTGAGCTGCTTCCCGGTGGTCGTGCTCCGCGCGCTCCGCAGCTGGCGGAAGAGAGGAGTGTCGACGGAGTCCGCTTCCAAGCGTGTCCAGTCGATGTCCGCGACCGCGAGGAACGTCTCGTCGTGGTCCAATGCCTGCTGCAGCGCTGAAATCGCCAGCTCGGGGGCATGGCCAGGATCCCCGACCGGCTCATCCGCTCGCCGACCTCGCCCGTGGCGAGGCCGCCTCCGGCCCAGGCGCCCCAGGCGATGGAGGTCGCCGGAAGCCCATCCGCGCGCCGCTGCAACGCCAACGCGTCGAGGTAGGCGTTACCCGCCGCGTAGCTACCCTGGCCCGGACCGCCCAACGTAGCCGCCGCCGAGGAGAACAGCACGAACGCCGACAGGTCCATCCCGGCGGTCAGCTCATGCAGATTCCGCGCCGCGTCCACCTTCGGACGCAGCACCCCGGCCGCCCGACGCGCCGTCAGGGCGTCCACCACACCGTCGTCCAGCACACCAGCCGCATGCACCACGGCCGTCAGCGGGAACTCCTGCGGAATCGCGTCCAGCACCGCGGCCAGCGCCGCACGGTCCGCGGCGTCACACGCCGGCACCGTCACCCGGGCACCCAGCGCCTCCAGCTCCGCCTTCAACTCGGCGGCGCCCTCGGCCTCCATACCGCGACGGCTCGTCAGCACCAGATGCTCAGCGCCGGTACGCGCCAGCCAGCGGGCCACATGGCCACCCAGCGCACCCGTACCACCGGTCACCAGCACCGAACCACTCGGACGCCAGCCATCCCCGGCCGTGGCCTCAGGCGCGGAGGCCCGCACCAGCCGCTTGGCGAAGACGCCGGACCCGCGCACCGCGACCTGGTCCTCGCCCTCCGCGGCGGTCAGCACTCCGGCCAGACGGGTCATCGCGCGGTCGTCCATGGTCTCGGGCAGGTCCACGACGCCGCCCCAGCGCTGGGCATACTCCGCCTCAAGGATCCGGCCCAGACCCCACAGCATCGACTGCACCGGGCTCACCAGCCGGTCGGAACGTCCCACCGACACCGCGCCCCGGGTGCCGCACCACAGCGGAGCCACCACATCCGCATCGCCCAGCGCCTGAACCAGGCCCACCGTCGCCGCCAGCCCGGCCGGGACCACCTCGAACGACTCATGTGCCGACTCGTCCAGCCCCAGCAGCGAGAGCACACCCGCCACGCCCGACGGCTCCACCACTGCGCCATCGAGGGCCACGCGCAGCCGCTCCGCAATCACCTCACGGTCATCCGCCGCCCCGACGGCTACGCGAACCACATGCGCACCGCGCCCGGCCAGCCCGTCCAGCACGGTGGCGACCAATAGATCGTCACCACGGCCTTCCGGAAAGGCCACGAGCCAGGTGCCCGAGAGCGTGGTCTCGGACGCGGACGCCAGGGGCTTCCAGACCGCCTGGTAACGCCAGCCGTCCACCGTGTTCTTCTCACGCCGCTGACGGCGCCAGGACGACAGCGCCGGAAGCAACGCCGTCAACGACGACTGCTGCTCCTCGTCCACCACCTCCAACGTCCGTGTCAGCGCCTCCAGGTCCTCGCGCTCCACCGCCTCCCAGAAGCGCGCGTCCACCGCGTCCGCGCTCAAGCCGTTACCGGCAGCCGCCTCGACAACCGGGTTGGCGTCCAGCCAGTAGCGCTGGTGCTGGAAGGCGTAGGTGGGCAGGTCGACGGAGTGCGCACCGGTTCCGGCGAACACCGTCCGCCAGTCCACGGCGATGCCGCCGACGTGGGCTTCGGCCAGGGAGGTCAGGAACCTTTCCGGGCCGCCTTCGTCGCGGTGCAGCGAGCCGACGGCCGCCACGGGGGTGCCGTGGCCCTCGGCCGTCTGCTCGATGCCCATGGTCAGCACCGGATGCGCGCTGGCCTCCACGAACGTCTGGAAACCCTCATCGAGAAGCACCCGCACGGTCTCGTCGAAACGCACGGTCCCGCGCAGGTTGCGGTACCAGTACGCGGCGTCCAGACCGGCCGTGTCCAGCACCCCGCCGGTCACCGTCGAGTAGAACGGCACCGACGAGGAGCGCGGGGCGATTCCCGCGAGGACCTGCCGAAGCTCGTCCTCGATGGCCTCGACATGAGCGCAGTGCGAGGCGTAGTCCACGGGGATCCGGCGGGCCCGGATCCCCTCCGCCTCGCACGCCGCCAGCAACTCCTCCAGCGCGTCGACGTCACCGGAGACCACGACCGCCGAGGGCCCGTTCACCGCCGCCACCGACAACCGCTCACCCCACGCCTCAAGCCGCTCCCGCAACGCCTCCACCGGCAGCGACACCGACACCATGCCCCCGCGCCCGGACAACGCCCGAATGGCCTTACTCCGCAGCGCCACCACCTTCGCGGCATCCTCCAACGACAACGCACCCGCCACACACGCCGCCGCGATCTCACCCTGCGAATGACCAATGACCGCCGCCGGCTCCACACCGTACGAACGCCACAACTCCGCCAACGACACCATCACCGCCCACAACACCGGCTGCACCACATCCACCCGCTCCAACGCCTCCGCGGCACCCTCACCGCCGCGCAACACCTCCACCAGCGACCAGTCCACATGCGGCGCCAGGGCCGCCGCACATTCCTCGATCCGCTCCGCGAACACCGGCGAGGAATCCAGCAGCCCGGCCGCCATCCCCACCCACTGCGACCCCTGACCTGGGAAGACGAACGCAACCCCGGCACTGCGCTTGGCAACGCCCTCGACCAGCCCGGAGCCGCCCCGGCCCGCAAGGTGATCAGTCAGCGCCCGTACGGCCTCCGCACGATCGGAGGCCAGCACGACCGAGCGGCACTCGAAGGCGGTCCGCGTCGTGGCGAGGGAGAATCCGATGTCCTCGGCCGCGACCTCCGGGTGCCGCTCCACATGCTCCAGCAGCCGCCTGGCCTGGGCGCGCAGCGCCGCCTCGGACTTGCTCGACAGCAGCCAGGGGACGAGCGGCAACGCCGTCCGGGGCACCTCCGCCCCCTCCGCCACGCCCGCGTCAGAAGCGGTGTAGGCAGCGGCCGGCGACGGCGCCTCCTCGATGATGGCGTGGGCGTTGGTGCCGCTGATGCCGAACGAGGACACACCAGCCCGGCGCGGCTCCTCACCCCCGGGCCACGCGGTGGCCTCGGCGAGGAGCTCGACAGTGCCCGTCGCCCAGTCCACGTGCGGGGACGGCTCCTCGATGTGCAAGGTGGGCGGCAGCATGCCGTGCCGCATCGCCAGCACCATCTTCATCACACCCGCCACACCGGCGGCCGCCTGCGTATGACCGATGTTCGACTTCACCGACCCCAGCCGCAGCGGATCATCCGCCGTACGCTCACGGCCGTACGTGGCCAGCAGCGCCTGCGCCTCGATCGGATCACCCAGCGACGTCCCCGTTCCATGCGCCTCCACCGCATCGACCTGCCCGGCCGTGAGCCCGGCGTTGGCCAGCGCCTGACGGATCACCCGCTGCTGCGACGGCCCATTGGGAGCGGACAGCGCACTGCTCGCGCCATCCTGATTGATCGCCGTACCCCGCACAACCGCCAGCACACGATGCCCATTGCGCCGCGCATCGGACAGCCGCTCCAGGAACAGCATGCCCACACCCTCAGCGGGCCCGAACCCGTCCGCCCCCGCCGCGAACGGCTTGCACCGCCCATCCGCCGCAAGCCCGCGTTGACGGCTGAAACCAATGAACGTGCCAGGCGTGGCCATGACGGTGACACCACCGGCCAGAGCCAGGGAACACTCACCCTGACGCAGCGCCTGCACCGCCAGATGCAGAGCCACCAGCGACGAGGAACACGCGGTGTCCACCGTCACCGCCGGACCCTCCAGACCCAGGGAGTAGGCCACACGCCCGGACACGACACTGATGGCGCTGCCGGTCACCAGATGACCCTCGACACCATCGGGGGCCTCGTGCACCCGCGGCCCGTAGTCAGGGGCCACCGCCCCGACAAAGACCCCGGACCGACTGCCCTTGAGCGAGGCCGGATCAATACCCGCCCCCTCAATCGCCTCCCACGAAGTCTCCAGCAGCAGCCGCTGCTGGGGGTCCATCGCCAGCGCCTCACGCGGCGAGATCCCGAAGAAATCGGCGTCGAAGTCGCCGGCATCGTGCAGGAACCCACCCTCACGCGCATACGAGGTACCCGGCCGATCAGCGTCCGCGTCGTAGAGCGAGTCGAGGTCCCAGCCGCGGTCCTCGGGAAACGGTGTGATGGCGTCCTCGGCCCCGCTCAGCAGCCGCCAGAACTCCTCGGGGTGCGCACCCCGCCGGGGAACCGGCAGCTCATCCCGACGATCGCGATCGGCTCCCGGGCCGCCGACTCCACATCCTGGAGACGCTGCCGCGTCTGGTGCAGATCAGACGTCACCCGCCGGAGGTATGCGAGCAGCTTTTCTTGTTCCGACATCAGAACCTCTCGGAGTCAGCGCTTCGGGGCGGGTGATCGGCGGGCAGGTGTGGCTTCGTGGATGCGCCGTGGTGGCGGCCGCTGGTCGAATCACGACGTCCCGAACTCCTCGTCGATGAAGGCGAAGAGTTCGTCGGCCGCCGCCGTCTCCAGGTGGTCGGCGACACCGTCCGCATCGCCGGAGCCGTTGGTCGCTCCGCCGGCCTGGCCGTCCGGCACCGGGCCGCCACGGCCGCCGTCCCACTGGGACAGCAGGCGCTTCAGTCGGTCGGCCACCATCGTGCGGGTGGCGTCGTCGGCCGAGGTGTCCGTGCCGAGCAACGCGGCTTCCAGCCGGTCGAGTTCGGCAGCCACATCGGGCGCGCCGTCCGCCGCCACGGGGGCGATCTCCGCACCCAGGTGTCCGGCCAACGCCGCGGGCGTCGGGTAATCGAAGATGAGCGTGGCGGGCAGGCGTAGCCCGCTGGCCGCGTTCAGCCGGTTACGCAGCTCGACCGCGGTGAGCGAGTCGAAGCCCAACTCCAGGAAGCCACGATCGGTATCCACCGCCGACGCCGTCCCATGACCGAGCACCGTGGCAGCGTGCTCCTGGACCAAACGCAGCAGCATCCGCCGCCGCTCCCCCTGACCAAGCCCGGCCAGCCGCCGCGCCAACGACGCCTCCTGCGAACCAGCCTCTTCCTGGGCCGAGGCACGCCGGGGTGTAACGGACCGCCGTACGAGTCCACTCAGCAACGGGGGCATGGGCGAGGTATCGGCGGCGGCCGCCAACTGGCCGAGGTCGAGCCGGGCGGGCACCACCACTCCCTCGGCCAGCCGACCCGCCGTGTCGAACAGCCGCAACCCCTCCTCGGAGGGGAACGGCACCAATCCGCCCCGCGTCATCCGCGAGATGTCCGCCTGATCGAGATGGCCGGTCATCCCGGAGCGCTCAGCCCACAGACCCCAGGCAAGCGACACTCCCGGCAGACCCATCGCCCGACGCCGCTGAGCCAGCCCGTCCAGGAACGTATTGGCGGCGGCGTAGTTCGCCTGCCCCGCGGCCCCCAATACACCGGCGGCCGACGAGAACAGGGCGAACATGGCCACATCGAAACGGCGCGTCAACTCGTGCAGATGCCACGCCCCATCGACCTTCGCCCGCAACACCGCGTCCAGCCGCTCCGGCGTCAGCGACGTCACCGTGCCGTCATCCAGGAGACCCGCGGCGTGAACCACACCGGTCAGACCGCGTCCGTCGGGGAGGTCGGCCAGCAGATCGGCCAGCGCGTCGCGGTCGGCGACATCGCAGGCGGCGATCGTGACCGAGGCACCCAGGGCCGTCAGCTCCGCCTCGAGCTCTGTCAGGCTCTCGGCCGCGCGGCCACGACGGCTGACCAGCAGCAGTCGGCGCACGCCGTGCTCCGCCACCAGATGCCGGGCGACCAGACCACCCAGAACACCACCGGCACCGGTGATCAGCACCGTCCCCTCCGGATCCAGCGCGGCCGGGACACTCAGCACCAGCTTGCCCACATGACGCGCCTGGCTCATGAACCGGAACACCTCAGGAGCCCTGCGCACATCCCACACCCGTGCGGGCAACGGCTCCAGCCCACCGCCCTCGAACAGAGCCACGATCTCCGCGAGCATCTCCCCGATGCGCACCGGACCCGCCTCGGCCAGGTCGAACGCCCGGTACATCACCCCCGGATGCGCCGCGGCCACCTCCTCGGCCGACCGCACATCCGTCTTGCCCATCTCGATGAACCGCCCGCCCTCACTCAGCAACCGCAGCGAGGCGTCCACGAACTCACCGGCCAGGGAGTCCAGGACCACGTCCACACCACGACCACCCGAGGCGGCCCTGAACCGCTCCTCGAACTCCAGCGTCCGCGACGACGCGATATGCGCATCGTCCAGCCCGAGGCCGCGCAGGACATCCCACTTGGCCTCGCTCGCGGTCGCGAACACCTCCACGCCCCACGCCCGCGCCAACTGCACCGCGGCCATCCCCACACCACCGGCGGCGGAATGCACCAACAGCGACTCACCGCGCCGCAGGCCCCCAACTCCCGCAGTCCGTACAAGGCCGTTCCGAAGACGACGGGGATGGGTGCGGCCTGGGTGTAGGACCAGCCGTCCGGGATGCGCACCAGGCTGCGGTGGTCCGCCACGGCCAGCGGTCCGAAACCACCGGTCCACGACCCCATGACCCGGTCACCGACGGCGAGAGAAGTGACACCGGAACCGGTGGCCACGACCACACCGGCTCCCTCGCTCCCCATCATGGCCCCGGGGTCCGGGTACATGTTCAGGGAGATGAGGACATCGCGGAAGTTCATGCCCGCGGCACGCACGGCGACCCGGACCTCGTGCTCGCCGAGCTCCCCGGTGACATCCGGGGCCGCGGCCAGCCTCAGCCCCTCCAACGTGCCCGCTCCCGACGACTCCAGCCGCCACGCCTCCCCGCCATCCGGCGGCGTCAGCACGCCCTTCGCGGCGCCGGGGGCCAGACGCGGCACCAGCACCTCGGCACCGCGCACCGCGAGCTGCGGCTCCCCGATGGACACCGCCTGATGCACCACGGCCAGCGATGCCTCGGCGCCGTCCACGTCCAGCAGGACGAACCGGTCCGGATGCTCGGCCTGCGCCGACCGCACCAACCCCCACGCCGGGGCAGCCGCCAGATCACGCGGATCCGCACCGTCCTCGGTCGCCAGCGCGCCCCGGGTGACCAGCACCAGCCGTGCCCCGGCGAACGCGTCCTCCGCCAACCACGCCCGCACCACATCCAAAGTCCGGTGGGCCACCGCCCGCGCCGCCGGGACGACGTCCTCACCGGGGCCGGAGGACACCGTGACGAACACCGGATCCGGCATCGGAGCACCCGATCCCACATGCGCCGCCAGAGCGGCCAGGTCGGTGTGTTCCTCCACCGACCCGTCGGCCGTCTTCAACGCCCGGGCCAGGCCCAAGACATCCGGTCCGACCACGGCGCACTGGTCGGTGGCGGGGGCGGGGTTGGCAGTGGGGCCGCGACCCACTCCAGCCGGTACAGCGACTCGTCGTCGCCGGCGGACGACGCGAGCTGCGCTTCCGAGACCGGCCGGGTGACCAGTGCGTCCGCTGACGCCACCAGCGCACCGGCGGCATCCGCCACGAGCACCGACATCCCCTCGGCGCCCGTACGGGCCAGCCGTACCCGCAGGGAGGTCGCGCCCGTGGCGTACAGCGACACGCCACTCCACACAAACGGCAGCTGGATTCCCTCCACCTTCCCGCCTCCCTCGGCGGCGGCGGACACCAGCCAGGCGTGCAGCGCCGCATCGAGCAGCGCGGGATGCAGCCCGAACCGGGCCGCCTCCGCCCGCGACTCCTCCGGCAGTGCCACCTCGGCGAAGACCTCATCGCCCTTGCGCCAGACGGCACGCAGCCCCTGGAACACCGGCCCGTACGCCAGTCCGGTGGCCGCCACGTCCTCGTAGAAGCCCGCGATCTCGAGCGCTTCCGCCCCCGTCGGCGGCCACGCCTCCAGGCCCATCGGGCCCGTCGCCCTGTCGGCCGCGGACGCCGGGGCCAGCGCACCCTTCGCATGGCACGTCCACGACGCGTCCGGGCCATCGCCACGGCGGGAATACACGCTGAACTCGCGCAGCCCATCCTGTACCGGCCCGCTCACCACCAGCTGCACCTGGACCGCCCCCTCTTCGGGCAGCACCAGGGGCGCCTCCAGCGTCAGCTCCTCCAACCGGTCACAGCCCACCGCGTCACCGGCCCGCGACGCCAGCTCGACGAACGCCGTACCGGGCAGGATGACCCGGCCCAGCACCGCGTGATCGGCGAGCCAGGGATGCGTACGGAGCGACAGCCGACCGGTGAGCAGGAAACCGTCCGAGTCGGGCAGCGGAACGGCGGCCCCCAACAACGGATGCCCGGCCGAGTCCAGCCCCACCGACGCCACATCACCGGCGCCGTTGATGGCCTCGGGCTCCAGCCAGAAGCGCGAGCGCTGGAAGGCATACGTCGGCAGCTCCACACGCTCCGCGCCCGTCCCGGCGAACACCCCCGCCCAGTCGACGGACACGCCGCCCACATACGCCTCGGCCACAGAGGTCAGAAAACGCTCCAGGCCGCCTTCCTCACGGCGCAGTGAACCCACGGCGGTGACCTGCGTGGCGTGGTCCTCGGCCGTCTGCTCAACCCCCATGGTGAGCACCGGATGGGCACTGGCCTCGATGAACACCTGGAAACCGTCTGCCAGCAGGACACGGACGGTCTCGTCGAAACGCACCGTCTGACGCAGATTCCGGTACCAGTACGCGGCGTCCAGACCGGCCGTGTCCAGCACCCCGCCGGTCACCGTCGAATAGAACGGCACCGACGAGGAGCGCGGGGCGATCCCCGCGAGGACCTGCCGAAGCTCGTCCTCGATGGCCTCGACATGAGCGCAGTGCGAGGCGTAGTCCACGGGGATCCGGCGGGCCCGGATCCCCTCCGCCTCGCACGCCGCCAGCAACTCCTCCAGCGCGTCGACGTCACCGGAGACCACGACCGCCGAGGGACCGTTCACCGCCGCCACCGACAACCGCTCACCCCACGCCTCAAGCCGCTCCCGCAACGCCTCCACCGGCAGCGACACCGACACCATGCCCCCGCGCCCGGACAACGCCCGAATCGCCTTACTCCGCAGCGCCACCACCTTCGCGGCATCCTCCAACGACAACGCACCCGCCACACACGCCGCCGCGATCTCACCCTGCGAATGACCAATGACCGCCGCCGGCTCCACACCGTACGAACGCCACAACTCCGCCAACGACACCATCACCGCCCACAACACCGGCTGCACCACATCCACCCGCTCCAACGCCTCCGCAGCGCCCTCGCCACCCCGCAGCACATCCGCGAGCGGCCAGTCCACGAACGGCGCCAGCGCGGCCGCGCACTCACCGATCCGCTCCGCGAACACCGGCGAAGACTCCAGCAACCCCGCCGCCATCCCCACCCACTGCGACCCCTGACCAGGGAAGACAAGCACTGCCTGGTCCCGGGCGGCCGCCACTCCCCGTACCACACCAGGCGACACGTTCCCCTCGGCCAACGCACCCAGGCCGTTCATGAGGCCGTCCCCGTCGCCCGCCAGCACCACCGCGCGGTGTTCGAACACACTGCGCGTGGTCGCCAACGACAGCCCGACATCGGCGGGCGACAGCTCCCGGCGCTCACGCACATGCGCCAGCAGCCGCTCCGCCTGTGCCTCCACCGCGGTCTCCGACCGTCCGGAGAGCACCCACGGCGTGATCTCCGGAAGCTTCCCGGCCGGGGCCTCGTCATCGGCGGCAGGGCTGGGAGCGTCGTCGAGCGGGGCCTGTTCCAGTACGGCGTGGGCATTGCTGCCACTCATTCCGAAGGAGGAAACCGCCGCACGCCGTGGCCGTCCCGTCTCCGGCCAGGGCATATCGTCCGTCAGCAGGCGCACTCCGCCCGCGGACCAGTCCACGTGCTGCGACGGCTCATCGATGTGCAGCGTCTTCGGCAGCGCGCCGTGCCGCATCGCCATGACCATCTTGATGACACCAGCCACACCGGCCGCCGCCTGCGCATGGCCGATGTTCGACTTCACCGAGCCGAGCCACACCGACTGGTCCGCGGGCCGGTCCTGGCCGTAGGTGGCCAGCAGGGCCTGCGCCTCAATGGGATCGCCCAGCGGGGTGCCGGTGCCATGCGCCTCGACCGCGTCCACCTCGGACGCCGACAGCCCGGCGTTCGCCAGCGCCGCGCGGATCACCCGCTGCTGAGACGGGCCGTTCGGGGCGGTCAGGCCGTTGGACGCACCGTCCTGGTTTGTCGCCGAACCCCGGACGAGGGCCAGCACCTCGTGCCCGTTGCGTCTGGCGTCCGACAGCCGCTCCACCAGCAGCAGCCCGACACCCTCGGCGAATCCGAAGCCGTCGGCGCGATTGCTGAACGCCTTGCACTTGCCGTCCGCGGACAGCGCGCGCTGACGGCTGAAATCCACCAGCGCGACCGGTGTGGACATCACCGTCGCTCCACCGGTCAGCGCCATGTCGCACTCACCCTGGCGCAGCGCCTGGACCGCCAGGTGCAGCGCGACCAGCGACGACGAGCACGCCGTGTCCACCGTCACGGCGGGACCCTCGAGGCCGAAGGTGTAGGAGATCCGGCCCGAGGCCACGCTGGCCGCGCTGCCCATGCCGAGGTAGCCCTCAAAGCCGACGGGGGCGTTCCCTTCCAGACGGGCACCGTAGTCGTTGTACATGACGCCGACGAAGACGCCAGTCCGGCTTCCCTTCGCCTCCTCGGGAGCGATACCGGCCCGCTCGAACGCCTCCCACGACGTCTCCAGCAGCAACCGCTGCTGCGGATCCATCGCCAGCGCCTCACGCGGCGAAATCCCGAAGAACTCCGGGTCGAATTGGTCCGCCTCGTAGAGGAAGCCACCGTTGCGGACGTAGTACGTGCCCTCGTGCGAGGGGTCCGGGTCGTACGTGGACTCGAGGTCCCAGCCACGGTTGGACGGGAGCGGCGACGTGGCATCGGTGCCCTCCATCACCAACTGCCACAGCTCCTCGGGCGTCCGCACCCCACCGGGGAAGCGGCAGCTCATCCCGACGATCGCGATCGGCTCCTCGTCGGTGCGCGACGGGGCCCCGAAGGACCCGCCCCCCGGTGCCGCGATGGTCCTGTCGTGGGAGCCGAGGATCTCCGAGCGCAGATGGCCCGCCAGTACCATCGGGTTCGGGTAGTCGAAAACGAGTGTCGCCGGGAGGCGCAGACCCGTTTCCGCGCTCAGACGTGCCCGCAGGTCCACGGCGGTGAGCGAGTCGAAGCCCAGGTCCTTGAAGGGGCGTCCCACCTCCACAGCGTCCGACTTGGCGTGTCCCAGGACGGCGGCCACATGGACGCGGATCAGCTCTTCGAGCAGGAATTGTTCCTGATCCGCCTCGGACATGCTGACCAGTCGCCGCCGCAGCCGGGCGGCGATCTCGTCCGCGTCCGCGTCTCCGGCGCCTGCGACACGCCGGACGGCCATCCCGGGTACGACGTTGCGGAAGAGGGCGGGGAGCTCGGCACCCCGCGCGCGCAGCGCCGGGATGTCCGGCCGGAAGAGAACGGGTACCACCACGTCCGAGACCAGAGCGGCGTCGAACAGCTCAAGCCCCTCTTCCGTGGCCAGTGGCAGCACGCCCGAGCGGGCTATCCGCCGGATGTCATCCTCGCCGAGGTGTCCGGTCATACCGCTGGCCTCGGCCCACAGACCCCACGCCATCGACACACCCGGCAGCCCCGGGCCCGGCGCCAGGACGCCAGGCCGTCCAGGAACACGTTCGCCGCCGCGTAGTTGCTCTGCCCGGCACCGCCCAGCACACCGGTGGCCGAGGAGAACAGCACGAACGCCGACAGGTCCATCGTCTCGGTCAGCTCATGCAGATTCCACGCCGCGTCCACCTTCGCCCGCAACACCGGCTCAACCCGCTCACGCGTCAACGACGTCAGCAGCCCGTCATCGAGCACACCCGCCGCATGCACCACACCACTCAGACCAAAACCCTCCGGCAACCCCTCCAACACCCCGGCCAGAGCCACACGGTCCGCCGCGTCACACGCCGCGATCACCACTTCGGCGCCGGCGGCCTCCAACCCGGCGCGCAGCTCGGCCGCACCCTCGGCATCCGCACCACGACGGGAGAGCAGCACCAGCTTCTCGACGCCGTGCCGGGTCACCAAATGCCGCGCCACCAAGCCGCCCAGCACACCTGTACCGCCCGTCACAAGCACCGCTCCGGAACCGAACGCCCCCGACTCCGGAGCGTCCCCCGAAGGCAGCGACCGGCCCAAACGCGGCACCCGCACCGCACCCGACCGCACCAGCACCTGCTCCTCGCCCAGAGCCAGCACCCCGGGGAGAACGTCCGCGACTCCCTCCACGTCATCGGTGTCCACCAGTACCAGGAGCCCGGGATTCTCCGACTGAGCGGACCGCACCAGGCCCCACACCGCGGCCCCCGCCATGTCCGCCACGCCATCGCCCGCATCGACAGCGCCCCGGGTCACCACCACCAGCCGCTCACCCGCACGGTCCTCATCCGCCAACCACCCCTGGACCCGCTCCAAGACCTCAAGGACCCGCCCGTACACCTCGCCCACCACGTCCGCACCACCGGAGGCGACCCGCACAACCTCTGTCCGCGGCGGGACCTCACCCGCCACGACAGCCCCGGGCGCGTCCACCCACTCGACCCGGAACAACGCATCCCGCGCCACCCCGCCCACGGCGTTCAGCTGATCCGCGTCAACCGGACGCAACACCAGCGACTCGACCGACGCCACCCCACGCCCCGACTCATCCCCCACCAGCACCGACACGGCGTCCGACCCGGCACCCGCCGACGCCAGCCGCACGCGCAGCGATGTCGCACCAACCGCCTCCAGAGCGAACCCACGCCAGGAGAACGGCAGCAGACTCCCCGAACCACCCGCCAGGCCCTCGCTCACACCCATCGCGTGCAACGCCGCGTCGAACAGCGCCGGATGCAGCCCGAACTGGCCCGCCCGCTCCCGCTCTCCTTCCGGGAGCTCGACCTCCGCGAACACCTCACCATCACGCCGCCACGCACGCTTCAGCCCCTGGAAAACCGGCCCATACTCCAACCCGTGCTCCGCGGCCCGCACATACTCACCTGACACATCGACCGACTCGGCCCCACCGGAGGCCACACACCAAAGTCGAACGGCACCTCGGAGCTGGGCACGGCCGAACCCAGCACACCATGGGCATGCCGCACCCATGCGGCGCCCTCACCGTCCGCTTCCTCCCGCGAGAACACACTCACCTCACGGAAGCCGGAAGCGTCCGCCTCCCCCACCTCTGCCTGAAGTTGTACGCCACCCTTCGCGGGCACGATCAGCGGCGCTTCCAGGATCAGTTCCTCAACCCGACCACAGCCGACCTGATCGCCCGCCCGTACCACCAGCTCCACGAACGCCGTCCCCGGCAGCAACGTCGCCCCGTGGACGGCGTGATCCGCCAGCCACCCATGCGTGGCCAGCGACAGCCGCCCGCTCAGCAGCACTCCGCCACCACTGGCCAACGACACCACCGCACCCAGCAACGGATGCCCCAGCGAGCCCAACCCCACCGAACCCACGTCGCCCGCCCCCGCAGGAGCGTCAAGCCAGAAGCGCTCCCGCTGGAAGGCATACGTCGGCAATTCCACGCGGCGGGCACCATGGCCGGCGAACACCTTCCGCCAATCGACGCCGACCCCGCTCACATAGAGCTCGGCGGCAGAGGTCAGGAACCGCTCGGGCCCGCCCTCATCCCGCCGCAGCGTGCCGACGACCACCGCCTGGGCCTCAGCGGCCTCCACCGTCTGCTGCAACGGCAGCATCAGTACGGTATGCGGGCTCGCCTCGATGAACACGGTGTGGCCGTCGTCCAACAGCTTTCGGGTGGTGGCCTCCAGCTCAACGGTCTGCCGCAGGTTGCGGTACCAGTACTCCGCGTCCAGACCGGCGGTGTCCACCAGCTCACCGGACACCGTCGAGTAGAACGGCACCTCCGACGAACGCGGCTGAAGGTCCGCCAGGACCTTCAGCAGCTCGTCGTGAATCGCCTCCACGTGGGCGGAGTGCGAGGCGTAGTCCACCGGGACCCGGCGGACCCGCACCTCCTCGCCCTCCAGCTGGGCCACCATCTCATCCAGCGCCCCCGGATCACCCGACACCACGACCGAACCGGGGCCGTTGACCGCCGCGACGGAGATCGCGCCGTCCCAGGCGGCGAGACGCTCCTTGGCCGCGTCCGCCGACAGGCCGACCGACACCATGCCACCACGGCCCGCGAGACCCGCCGCGATCGCCTGCGACCGCAGCGCCACCACCTTCGCCGCATCCTCCAGCGAGAGCGCACCCGCCACACACGCCGCCGCGATCTCACCCTGACTGTGACCCATCACCGCATCCGGCACCACACCCACCGAACGCCACAGCCTCGCCAGCGACACCATCACCGCGAACAACACCGGCTGCACCACATCCACCCGGTCAAAACCAGGAGCACCCTCAGCCCCGCGCAGCACATCCGTCAACGACCAGTCCACATACGCCGACAGAGCCGACTCACACTCGGCTATCGCCTCCGCGAACACCGGCGAGGACTCCAGCAGCCCCACCGCCATACCCACCCACTGCGCCCCCTGACCCGGGAACACAAACACCGAACGGCCAGGCGTCTCGGCGTCCTTCCCCCAGACCACACCGGGAAGTTTCACCCCCTCGGCCACCGCCTCCAGACGCTCGAGGAGCTCCTCACGGCCGGCCCCGGTCACTACGGCGCGCTGCTCGAAGGCGAACCTGGTCGTCGCCAGCGAGAGAGCCACATCGGCGGCGCCCAGCTCCGGACGCTCCGCCACGAACTCTCGCAACCGCCCGGCCTGCGCCCGCAACGCGGCGTCACTCTTGCCCGACACCACCCATGCCACCGGCCCCGCGATGCCCGCGACACCACCGTCAGCGGGCTCCTCGGCCTCGACCTCGGCCACCTCGACCTCGGGAGCCTGCTCCAGGATCACATGCGCGTTGGTCCCGCTCACACCAAACGACGACACACCTGCTCTGCGCGGCTCGCCCGTCTCCGGCCATGCCCGCGCCTCGGTCAACAGCTCGACCTGGCCCTCGGACCAGTCCACGTGGCTCGACGGAGCGTCGATGTGCAGCGTCTTCGGCAGCACACCATGCCGCATCGCCAGCACCATCTTCATGACGCCGGCCATACCGGCAGCGGCCTGCGTGTGGCCGAGGTTCGACTTCAGCGAGCCCAGCCACAGCGGCCGCCCCTCCGGCCGGTCCTGCCCGTACGTGGCCAGCAGCGCCTGCGCCTCGATCGGGTCGCCCAGCGTCGTACCCGTACCGTGCGCCTCGACCGCGTCGATCTGGCTGGGGGTCAGCTCGCAGTTTTCCAGGGCCTGCCGGATGACGCGGCGCTGTGACGGACCGTTGGGGGCCGTCAGACCGTTGCTCGCGCCGTCCTGGTTCACGGCGGAGCCGCGCACCACCGCGAGTATCTGGTGCCCGTTGCGCCGCGCGTCGGACAGCCGCTCCACCAGCAGCACACCGATGCCCTCGGACCATGCGGTGCCGTCGGCTCCGTCGGCGAACGCCTTGCACCGGCCGTCGACGGCCAGACCGCGCTGCCGGCTGAAGGTGACAAAACCCTCGGGACTCACCATGACCGTCGCACCGCCGACCAGCGCCATGGAGCACTCGCCCTGGCGCAGCGACTGAGCGGCCAGATGCAGGGCGACCAGCGCCGATGAGCAAGCGGTGTCCACGGTCAGCGCGGGGCCTTCGAAGCCGAAGGTGTAGGAGACACGGCCCGAGGCGATGCTGGTGGTGGCGCTGTTGTGGAGGTACGGCTCGATCTCGTCCGGGATCTGCGCGGCCTCGGATGCGTAAGTGGTGTGCATGGCACCGGTGAAGACGCCTGTCTGGCTGCCACGCAGTGACGCGGGGTCGATGCCGGCCCGCTCCAACACCTCCCACGACGTCTCCAGCAGCAGCCGCTGCTGGGGGTCCATGGCCAGGGCCTCACGAGGCGAGATGCCGAAAAACGCGGAGTCGAATTGGTCCGCGTCGTGGAGGAAACCGCCTTCGCGAACGTAACTGGTACCCGGATGTTCCGGGTCCGGATTGTAGATCCCCTCCACGTCCCAGCCACGGTTTGTCGGGAAGGGCGAGATCGCGTCCGATCCGTCGGCGACCAGCTGCCACAGCGCTTCCGGAGAATTCACTCCACCCGGAAATCGGCAGGCCATACCGATGATCGCAATGGGCTCGGTGGCCGCACTGGTCAGCTGGCGGTTCTGACGCCGGAGCCGCTCGATTTCCTTGAACGACTTGCGCAGCGCTTCAACAGCCTTGTTCTGGTTGGATGCAGCAGGCATCAAAAACTCCACACTAAACACGTCGTTCGCTGGAAGAGCGCAACGGCCCTGAAAGTAATAAAAACACGGTTCGCCAGACGGACACCGACCACGCTAGCTCTGCCCCCATAAGGGAAACCCTAGAAACCCGCTCAGGCGTGGTCGACACCCCGGGGCGTGTTCCCGGGTTTTGGTTTCAGTAGCGTTTCACCGGCCGTGTGACTCTTGCCACTCTGCGTTTCTCCGGCGCTATTCATGCCCCCGAAATTTCATGCGCTGTTTTCACACGCCAGGGTCTTCTTCCACACGGATCGCACCGGTCGGGCAGCGGGATACGACCTCTCGCAGAACGTCCAGCCGTCCGGTGTCGGGCTGTGCGTCGAGCAGAACGACGGAGCCGTCCTCGTCGCTCTGGTCGAACAGGTCAGGCGCGATCAGCGCGCACTGGCCAGCCGAACAGCACACCTCACGGTCGGCGGTGATCCTCATCGGGTCTCAGTCCTACCTTGTTGTTCGTGGCATGTCTTGTGGGCCAACTTGCTTGACGGACGATGCGAGAACTCCGCATCGTCCGTCACATCCATCGCTTGGTATCTCGATCAGTCGTCCCAGGTGACGGGCAGCGACCTGGGGCCGTAGTGCACGAAGTCGTCGCGCATGGGGACCTCGTCGCCCGGCACGGCCAGCCGCAGCGTGGGGAACCTGTCGAACAGGGCCTCGTAGCCGACGCGCAGGATCGTGCGGGCGAGGTGCTGGCCGAGACACTGGTGGACGCCGTGACCGAGTGCCAGGTGACCGTGGTCCGTACGGCCGATGTCCAGCTGATCGGGGTTGTCGTAGCGCTCGGGGTCGCGGTTGACGGCGGGGAGGGCGACGGTGACCACCTCGCCCTTCTTGATGCTCTGGCCGGCGAACTCGACGTCTTCCAGCGCCCACCGGCTGGCCCCGAGGTGGGAGATGGTGAGGAAGCGCAGGAGCTCCTCGACGGCGGTCCCCATGAGCTCCGGGTCCTCGCGGAGCTTGGCGAGTTGATCGGGGTGCTCGAGCAGGGTGAAGACGCCCATGGCGAGCATGTTGCCAGTGGTGTCGAAGGCCCCGGTGATCAACGTGGCGGTCATGCCCATGAGTTCTTGCTCGTCGAGCTGTCCGCCCCGGATCAAATCTCCGAGGAGGTCGTCTCGGGGGTCGTCCATCCTGACGGGGACGAAGCGCGACAGGAATCCACTCATCCCGGACACCGCGGCAAGCGCCTCGGGAACGGTACAGGAGAGCCGTCCGAGCGTCTCCACGTGCCGCTGCAGGGTCTTCCGCTCCGATTCGGGGACGCCGATCATCTCGCACATCACCCGGGAGGGAACGGATTCGGTGAAGACCTCCACCAGATCGGCACCCGGCCCGGCCTTTTCCAGGTCGTCGAGTTGTTCGTGCACGATTCGCTCGATCATGGGGGCGAACTGACGCGTGCGCCGAACCGTGAAAAAGCCGGTGACCAGCTTGCGATACCGGCTGTGGATCGGGTCATCCGTCTTCGCAAAGGCGCCCGGATCGGCTGGACCGGCGTACCCCAGCTCCGTGGGGACAGGAGAGATTATCCCCTCCTGGCGCGCGCTGAAGCTCTTATGGGTGAGCAGTTCCTTCGCTTCCGCGTGCCGCGTGATGAGCCACCCGGTCGTGCCGCCGTGATAACTCATGCGCGTTATCCGCTCCCGCTCGCGCAGGGGGTGTAGCCATCCGGAGGGTTGAAGGGGCGGCTCCGCTTGGTAGGCATTGACACAGGGGGGTGCAGGGCGTCGACCAAGACTCCTCCATCGATTTATAACCCATGTATCGAGGTCGTCGGCGGCTACACCGGCTGACTCGATGTCGATGCTAGCTTCGCGGTCGGCTCAAAAGCGCACCCAAAGGTCCCGCAGACAACATCTGCGAATTTCCTTAGACAAAGGCGGGAGCTGTTGACCCCGTGCGCGCGGGTGGACTCACCGCGCCGTCCGCGACGTCCGAGCGTCGCGACCCCATCGCTCGCCTCCCTCCTTCCCGGACTCGGCTTCTCCAACCCCACCGGTTGGCCATGCCGGTCGAATGTCGACCACCCCGTCTGGTACTCCAGTTGCAGTTCGCTATTGTCGCTGGTCAGAGGCTGGTTTCTGAGCACACTCAGCTGACGTCTCGTCAAGTGGGCTCGGTGTTGCGCAGGGCTGGGTGCCCGGTGGCTTCAGAGGGCCGCCGGGCGTCCGGGCCGTGCGGTGGTCAGGCCGCGCGCTCGATCGGGTTGAGGGTGACGGTGTAGCCGAGCTGGTTCAGCGCATCGACCGCGCGGCGGGTGGCGCGTTCGGGGTCGCGCTGGGCGCAGGGCGACGGACCGTGACGCCTGCGGCGGGCTGCTCCCCTTCCCACTCCTGCCCTGGCCCCGGGAAGGGGCGCGCGGGGGCGTGCAGGGGAAAGATCCGGACGCCCCGTAACACGCTCACGGCCGCCGAGAAAGATCGAGGCCGGACGGAAGTTGGGGAGTTTCCCTAAACCCGGTTCCCCTTCAGGAGGCCGCTCGCGCCCGTGGGGTTAGGGTCAACTCGTCGAGATGACAGCGCGTTTGGGCCCGACGAAAGAGCGTGTGAGTATGACGGCTTCCGCCACCGAGAGCGGCGCCAAGCGATCGTTCACCGTGTGTGCCGGAGAGGCGAGCGGTGACCGCCTACGGCTGAGCGTCTACGACATGCTCTTCAGCACGGTCTATACGACCCGCGCCTTTTTCTACCGGGAGACGCTCGACGGCGAGGCGCTGCGCGCCTCCCTCGGCCGGACGCTGCGTAACTTCCCCGTCCTTTCCGGCCGCATGAAGAAGGATCCCGACGGCGGTCTCAGTGTGCTCTGCGACGACTCCGGGGTACGCTTCGTCGAGACCCAGGCATCCGTGCCCATGCCGGACTACGGGCCCCGCCACACGGCGAAAAAGGGACTGGATCGCTATCTCAGTCACGCCATGCCGTTCTGGGTGGTCGACCGCGACACGCCGCTCTTCACGGTGAAGCTCACCCATATGCAGGGCGGCGGCTCCATCCTGGGGCTCACGATGAACCACGCGGTGGGCGACGGGTCCAGCTATATGAGTTTCCTGGAGGCCTGGTCGCACGAGCACCGGGGCCTCGGGTACGCCAAGCCCAGCCATGACCGCGGGGTCATCGACGCGCTCGGCGCCTCGGCCTCCGATGACACCCACACAGGCGGCCTCACCGGCGGCGCCCATTTCACGGTCACCGGGCGCGGCCAGAAGGCCGCCTTCGTGGGCCGCGCCCTGAAGGGCAGCCTCGGCAGTGTGACGACGGTGACCACCCGCTTCACCGCCGCCGAGCTGGCCGCCATGAAGGACGCCGCGATGGCCGACCTCGCGGGCACGGAGCGGTGGGTGTCGACCAATGACGCGCTCACCGCCCATCTGTGGAAAGTGCTCGGCGCATTGCGTGACCGCCCTGATGCGAGCGAGGAACGGCTCGGCCTCATCGCCGACTTCCGTTCGTTCGTCGGCACGGCCGTTCCGGATGACTACTGGGGCAACGCCGTCACCAACACCCGGCCCGGGATGACCGCGGCCGAACTGCGCTCGCGCCCGCTCGGCGAGGTCGCCGCGGCGATCCGCGTGGGCTATGCGGAGAACACGGAGGAGCGAATCCGCGAGGAAGTGGCGTTCCTGTGCGCCGAGCGCGACGCGGGGCGCCTCAAGCGCGTCATGACCACCATGGCGCTGGACTCGTTCGACACCACCATCGCGATCAACAACTGGTCGAAGCTGCCCTTCTATCGCATCGACTTCGGGCAGGGCGCCCCCTTCTGGTACGACTTCTCCCCCACCCCCATTCCCTGGACCGTGCATATCGCGCCGACCCCGGCCGACCAGAACGGCGGCCGCGATGTGCACATCGCGCTGCCCCGCACCCACGTCCGGGCCCTCAAGGAGCCGTCCTGGGTCGGGCGGTTCCACCGTTACGCGGATTCCGGCGAGGCATTTCCGTTGACCTTTGCCGCGGTCGGCTAGAGCCGGAGATGTGATCTTGCTGGTCATCAGGTCATCGACGCGCCCACACAGGAACTGGCGATCTGCAAACACATCGACGTGGATATCCATGTGGCGGCGACGCGCGCACCGGCTGCTCGATATGTCGCGGCCGTGCGATGACATCCTCACCGCGCAGACCCGTGAGGACCTCTCCGCCGATCTCCTCCCGGAGTGGTCGGAGAACGAGTGGGTGCTGGTCCAGCAGGAGCAATACCGTACGGGTGCCCGCTCACTCCGGGGGTGCGGGCACCCCCGCTCCGGAGCTCCCGGCGCAGGGCACGGACACCTCGGCCCCGGCCGGCACCGTGCCCGCGTGACCCATGGCTCGTTCAGGAGGTTCCACAGAGGGCTTCGGGCGCTAGACGGCGGGGACCACCGGCGACAGATGGGCGTCGCGCCGCACCAGTGCGGCGTAGCGTCCGTCCTTGGCCAGCAGCTCCTCGTGGGTCCCCCGCTCGGCGATGCGGCCGCCGTCGAGCACGACGATCTGGTCGGCGTCGCGCACGGTGGAGAGCCGGTGGGCGATGGTGATCGTGGTGCGACCGGCCGACAGTGCGTCGATTGCATCCTGGACGGCCTGCTCGGTGCGGGTGTCCAGGGCGCTGGTGGCTTCGTCGAGGATGAGGACGGGCGGGTCGCGCAGAATCGTGCGGGCTATGGCCAGACGCTGCTTCTCCCCACCGGAGAAGCGGTAGCCACGCTCTCCCACGAGGGTGTCATAGCCGTCCGGGAGGGAGGCGATGTGGTCGTGGATCTGGGCGGCCTCGGCCGCGGCCACGAGCTCCTCATCGGTCGCGTCGGGCTTGGCGAAGCGCAGATTCTCGGCGACGGAGGCGTGGAAGAGATAGGTCTCCTGGGAGACGACGCCGACGGCCCGGGCGAGAGAGTCGAAGTCGAGGTCGCGCACGTCCACCCCGTCGATCAGCACCCGGCCGCCGGTCACGTCGTAGAGCCGGGGCACCAGATAGCTGAGGGTCGTCTTGCCGGATCCGGTCGGTCCGACGACCGCCAGGCTGCCGCCCGCGGGGACGGTCAGATCGATACCGCGCAGGGTGCCCTTCGATGCGGAGCCCTTCGATGCGGTGCTCTTCGATGCGGTGCTCTTCGACAAGCCGTTTGAGGGGCCGGGCGGCGTGCTGTCGTAGTCGAAGTCGACGCCGTCGAAGCGGACTTCGCCGCGCACCTTCTCCAGGCGCACCGGGCCGGCGGGCTCGGTGATGTCGATCGGCAGGTCGAGGTATTCGAAGATGCGGGCGAAGAGGGCGAGGGAGGTCTGCACCTGCACACCGGTGGACAGCAGGCTCACCGTGGGCCGGAGCAGCCCCTGCTGGAGCGAGACGAAGGCGACGAGCGTGCCGATGGAGACGGCGGGGCCACCGGCCTGGAGGGCGATGCCCGCGGCCCAGTAGATCAGCGCGGGCATGGCGGCCATGACGACGCCGATGGTGGACATCCGCCAGCGGCCGGCCATGTTGGAGCGCACTTCCAGTTCCACCAGGCGCTCGGACTCCTGGGCGAACTGCTGGGTGAGCGACTCGGACCGGCCCATACTGCGGCCGAGCAGGATGCCGCTGACCGACAGGGACTCGGTGACCATCGCGGACATGGCCGCCATCTGCTTCTGGCGCTGCGAGGTGATCTTCTTGCGCTCGGCGCCGACGCGACGGCTGATCCAGACGAACACCGGCAGCAGGAGCAGGGAGACGACGGTCAGCCGCCAGTCGAGCGCGAGCATCGCGACCACGGTGGCGACCACGCTGGTGAGGTTGGAGACCAGGGAGGTCGCGGTGGAGGTGACGGTGGCCTGCATACCGCCGATGTCATTGGCGATACGGGACTGTACCTCGCCGGTGCGGGTGCGGGTGAAGAAGGCGAGCGGCATGCGCTGCAGCCGGTCGTAGACGGCGGTGCGCAGATCGTGCATCACGCGCTGGCCGACGGTGGTGGAGATCAGCGTCTGCAGAACGCCGAAGACGCTGTTGACGACCGCTGCGGCGATCATGCCGAGGGCGAGCAGGGTGAGCAGTCCGGTGCGGCCGTCGGGAATGGCGGTGTCGAGGATCTCCCGGAGGAGGAACGGCGAGGCGACCGAGACCAGCGCGGAGGCGGCGACCAGCAGGCCGACCACGGAGAGACGGCCGCGATAGGGACGGAAGAGCCGGAGAATGCGGCGCACCTGGGCGGGTTGCTCGGCCTCCTGGGCGGACGGGGTCCAGGACGGAGGTGTGTCGGGGTGCATGGGCTCCTTCTGGAGACAGGGAGGCCGCCGCGGGTATCGGCATGGTCGAGCCGTGGCCGCGTCGGCGCGGACTTTGAGAGCATAGCTCATTGTTACCTATACTCACAATGAATCCGGTCCTGATAAACTGCGATCATGCCCACGTCCGAGACATCCGGCCTCCTCGCGGAGCAGCTGCTGCGCCTGACCCGCAGACTGCACCGCGCCCAGAAGCGCCATATGGAGCCGCTGGGCATCACCCCCGCCCAGTCCCGCCTGCTGCGCACCGTCGCTCATGACGACCGGCCGCCGCGGATGGCGGACCTGGCCCAGCGCCTCGAGGTGGTCCCGCGCGCCGTGACGACGCTGGTGGACGCCCTGGAGGCGCATGGTTCGGTGCGCCGCGTACCGGATCCGACCAACCGCCGGGTGGTGCGCGTCGAGCTCACCGACACCGGGCGCTCCACGCTGCGCGCACTGCGCGAGGCGCGCCGGGCCGCCGCGGAGGACATCCTGGCGCCGCTCAGCGATCAGCAGCGCGAGGCGCTGGGCGCGCTGCTGGACACCCTGTCCGGCGCCCCGGACCACCGCTGCTGATATCCGGGCGACCGCGCCGCTGAGAGCCCTTGACCGCACCACCGGGTCCGTGTGACCCCGCCACCGGGCTCCGTGTGACTCCCGGGAGATCCCCGATGCCGCGCTCAGGCGGCCAGATGCGCCTTGTCCCCCATGACCACCACCGGGTGCAGCTTGGGGTCGAGGTTCTTCAGCAGATACTCCATACCGGACTTGGAGAGGCTGACACAGGCCGAGGTGCCGCTGCCGTGATCCATGTGCAGCCAGATGCCGCCGCCCTTGCTCTGCCCCTCGGGCCGGGTCTGGTCCAGCGGCGAGGTGCCCTTGACGCGGTTGTAGTCAATGGCGATGACGTAGTTGAAGTCCGTCCAGTGGGACTTGGGCCAGTAGTGCGGCGCGGCGAAGGATCCGGACGACGTGTACGGCAGCCGGGCGCCGGGGTCGGGCAGCACACCCCCCGCGTCGCTGAGCGTGTAGACCCCGACCGGGCTGCGCTTGTCGCCCTCGTGATGGCTCGTCGTCCAGCCGCGCTTGCCGTTGTGCGCGGCCCAACTGCGCGTCCGCTCCCATGCCTTGCCCTGCTTGGTGTAGAGGACCACGGTCGCGTCCGCGGAGTTCACCCCTTTGCCGTAGACCGCCACGACCTGACGGGACTGGTCCGGGATCCGGGACTGGAGCGTGTCCCCCACATCCGGGATACGCGTGGGATCCGACGTCGGCGCCCCGCCGCGCAGCGCTTGTTTGCCCTGGTCCGCGCCCTTGTCGCCGCCGCTGTCACCGCCGCCGTCGCCACAGGCGGTGAGGAGGACGAGGGCCGCGGCGGCCGCGGCCGCCGCACGCATGGACATCGTGCCGGAAATTCGCATGTCCCCATGGTCCCACCCCCATAGGACAGTGCGGCATGCGGGATTGGCGTGTTCCGGCCCGTCCCGGGAAAACCAGTTGAAATCCGCAGCGTGAGAACGTCAGCCTGGCACGTCTCCTGCCCTCCCCTCCCTCCGCCGCCCGACCGACCCTGGGACGTCATGCACATTCGCGATCTTCCGTACCCCGATCCCGGCCGACCCGACGTGCGGTCAGGTCCGAGGTTTCTCTTCTGGCTGGGCAGGAATCAGCTGGGCGGTCAGGTCAAGGCGGCCCTCTGGGGTCTGGTGCACATGGCCGCGCTGGTGTCCTTCCCGCTGGCCATCGGCTTCGGTGTGCAGGCGGTGGTGGACCGCTCCGGCTCCCGGCTTGCGATGGCCGGGGCGCTGATGGTGGGGCTCACCGTGCTCACCGCGCTGGGGGACGCCATGCTGCACCGTGCGGCGGTCACCAACTGGATCACGGCGGCGGCCCGGGTGCAGCAGCTGCTCTCCCGCAAGGCGGTGGAGCTGGGGTCCACGCTCACCCGGAAGGTGGCGGCCGGTGAGGTCGTCGCCGTTTCCACGGGCGATGTCGAGAAGATCGGCTGGTTTGTGGAGGCCCTGTCCCGCTTCACGGCGGCCGCGATCACCACCGTCGCGCTCTGCGTGGCGCTGGTGTTCTACCAGCCCGCGCTGGGAGTGGTGGTGGCGGCCGGTGTGCCCGCGCTGGCGCTGGCCGTGCTGCCGCTGCTGCCGCGCGCGGCGCGCCGGGCCGACGACCAGCGGGAGAAGGCGGGCCGGGCCACCGAGCTGGCCTCGGACACCGTGGCCGGGCTGCGGGTGCTGCGTGGCATCGGCGGTGAGGAGCTGTTCCTGAGCCGCTACCGGGACGCCTCGCAGGAGGTGCGGGCCGCGGCGGTGCGCAGCGCCCGGATGTGGGCGCTGATCGCGGCCGTACAGGTGGCGCTGCCGGGGCTGCTGCTGATCGGTGTGGTCTGGTACGGGGTGTCGCTGGCCCGCGAGGGCGGATCGAGGTGGGCGAGCTGGTCACCGTCTACAGCGCGGTCACCTTTCTGCTCTTCCCGCTGCGGCACTTCGAGGAGATCGCCATGGCGTACTCCTTCTCCCGGCCCTCCGCGCGGCGCGCTGCCCGGGTGCTGGCGCTGCGGCGCTCCTCCGCGGGCGGCGAGCGCGCGGCCACCGCGGCATCCGTGGCCACCGCAGCATCCGACGGGGGCGAGCGCGCGGAAGCGCAGGAGGCCACCGCACCCCTCGGCGGGGATCTGTACGACCCGGTGAGCGGGATGCTGGCGCCGAGCGGGGTGCTGACCGCGGTGGTGTGCGGCGATCCGGACGCGGCCGGGCGGCTGGCGGACCGGCTCGGTGGGCATCCCGCACACGGCGGCCCGGGCGACGGGGACGACGGCGCGGCGCCGTCGGCGCTGCTCGGCGGGGTCGCCCTGGACGAGGTGGCGCTGGCCTCGGCGCGCACGGCGGTGCTGGTGCAGGACAAGGACCCGGTACTGCTGTCGGGGACGCTCGCCGAGCTGCTGGATGTGCCGAGGTCCGGGGAGGTCGCGGCGGAGAAGGCGCTGGAGGCGGCCCAGTGCGGCGATGTGCTGGAGGCGCTGGCGCAGGCGTCGGCGGCCGACGAGGGTGACGCCGACCCCATGCGCGCCCGGATCACCGAGCGCGGCCGCTCACTGTCGGGAGGCCAGCGGCAGCGGCTGGCGCTGGCCCGCTCGCTGGTGACCGATCCGGAGGTGCTGGTGCTGGACGAGCCGACCTCCGCGGTGGACTCGCACACCGAGGCGCGGATCGCCGACGGGGTGCGGCGGCTCCGGACGGGCCGGACCACCATCGTGTTCACCTCCAGCCCGCTGGTGCTTGACCGGGCCGACCGGGTGGTGTTCGTGGCCGAGGGCGAGGCGGCGGGGGTGGGCACCCACCGTGAACTGCTGGGCACCGATCCCGCGTATCGCGCGGTCGTCACCCGCGAGACGGACGGCGAGGCCGCCGTGCGGAGGCCCGAGCGGTCCACCGGGTCGGCCGGCCACGGTCTGAAGGGCACCGTGCGAGAGGACATCGCGCGGGAAGACATCGGGCGGATCGAGGAACAGATCGAGGAGTCGGCATGATCGGCGTGGCACCGCCCGCCTATGACCCGGCCGCACCGGAGTCGGCGACGACGCTGCCGGTCGGCACACCCACCACCGTGCGGGCCTATGTGCGTGAGCTGCTGCGGCGGCACCGGGCCGCCTTCACCGTGCTGATGGTCGTGAACGCGACCGCGGTGCTCGCCTCCATGGTCGGCCCGCAGCTGCTGGGTGGCGTGGTCGAAGATCTCTCCCAGGGCGAGAAGGACCTCCACATCGGGCGCACCGTGGCGCTGTTCGCGGTGGCGCTGGTGGTGCAGACCGTGTTCGTCCGGCTGGTGCGGCTGCGCGGGGCGGTGCTGGGCGAGCAGATGCTGGCCGATCTGCGGGAGGACTTCCTCGTACGGTCGGTGGGTCTGCCCCGGGGGTGCTGGAGCGGGCCGGGACCGGGGATCTGCTGTCCCGGATCACCACCGATATCGACCGGCTGGCGAACGCGATGCGGGAGGCCGTGCCCCAGCTCGCCATCGGTGTGCTGTGGACCGGCCTGCTGCTCGGCGCGCTGACCCTGACCGCTCCCCCGCTGGGTCTCGCGGTGCTGGTGGCGCTCCCGGTGCTGGTGATCGGCTGTCGGTGGTACTTCCGGCGCGCGCCGAGCGCCTACCGCTCGGAGGCGGCAGGATACGCGGCGGTGTCCGCGTCCCTCACCGAGAGCGTGGACGCCGGGCGGACCATCGAGGCCCACCGGCTGGGCGACCGGCGGATCGCCCAGTCCGAGCTGCGCATCCGGCAGTGGACGGCGTGGGAGCGCTACACCCTCTGGCTGCGCTCGGTGCTCTTCCCGGTGATCAATGTGAGCTACACGCTGATCACCGGTTCGGTGCTGATGATCGGCGGCCTGTGCGTGATGCGGGGCTGGATGTCGATCGGCGAGCTGACCACCGGGGCGCTGCTGTCGCAGATGCTGGTCGAGCCGATCGGGCTGATCCTGCGCTGGTACGACGAGCTCCAGGTGGCGCAGGTGTCGCTGGCCCGGCTGGTGGGGGTGCGGGAGATCGAGGAGGGCCCCGCCGACGAGGGGGTGGTCCCCGGTGGCCGGGAGGTGCGGGCGGACGAGGTGCGGTTCGGCTACCACGAGGGCAGCGATGTGCTGCACGAGGTGTCCATGAAGGTGCCCCCCGGGACGCGGCTGGCGCTGGTGGGCCCGTCCGGGGCGGGGAAGTCCACTCTGGGGCGGCTGCTGGCCGGTATCTACTCCCCGCGCACCGGCCGGGTGACCCTGGGCGGTGCGGAGCTGACGCGGATGCCGACCGAGCGGGTCCGGGAGCATGTGGCCCTGGTCAACCAGGAGCACCATGTCTTCGTGGGCTCGCTGCGGGACAATCTGCTGCTGGCCCGCGCCTTCGCCGAGGACGCCGAGCTGTGGGCGGCGCTGGGCGCCGTCGACGCCGACGGCTGGGCCCGCGCGCTGGACGAGGGCCTGGACACCGAGGTCGGTTCGGGCGGTCTCGCGCTCACCCCCGCACAGGCCCAGCAGATCGCGCTGGCCCGGCTGGTGCTCGCCGATCCGCACACGCTGGTGCTGGACGAGGCCACCTCGCTGCTGGATCCGCGGGCGGCGCGCCATCTGGAGCGGTCTCTGGGCCGGGTGCTGGAGGGAAGGACCGTGGTCGCGATCGCCCACCGGCTGCACACGGCGCATGACGCGGATGTGATCGCCGTGGTGGAGAGCGGCCGGATCACCGAGCTGGGCAGCCATGACGAACTCGTCGGGGTGGATGGGGCGTACGCCGCGCTGTGGCGCTCCTGGCACCAGTAGCGGGAGGGGTGGCCGCGCACCGGCGTGGCCACCCCGGTGCCCTCCGGGACCACCCCGGTACTGCCCGGGACCACCCCGGTGCCGTCCGGGGTTCAGATCACGCCGAGGGCGGCGAGTCCGCCCATGCCACCGAGCAGCATGAAGACCGGCATCAGCACCTTCAACTCGACCCAGCTGCCGGCCCGGAACCGCATCCCCTTCGGCGGACCGACCGGGTACCAGCGCTTGCGGCCGATCGGGATGGGCCACAGGATCGGGCAGCCGGAGACGGTGAGCGCGTCCCCGATGTCGTGAACCAGGGCACCGAGCACGATCGGCAGGCCCAGCCAGAGGTACTCCTGGCCCGGTGCGCTGAACAGCCAGTCCGAGCCATTGCCGGGCTTGTGCAGCACATCGGCGAGGATCCAGGCGCTGGCCGCCCCGAGCAGCCACACCAGGACATCGCTGGAGACCCGCGCCGCCCGCCACAGCAGGCCCTCGACGGCCAGCACCATATGTACGAAGAGGATGCCCAGCACCGCCCAGCGGCCGCCGATCACCGCGAGCCCCGAGGCACCGGCGCCGATCAGCACCGCCCACACCCAGGTGTGGGTCAGGGTGCGGTGGCCGCCGGAGCGGCGCGGGTCGCCCGCCTTCCTGGTCGACTTGTAGACGGAGTACGAGAGCTTGTCGATCACCTCGCACAGTCCCCGCGAGATGGGCCCGAAGGCGCGCGATATGGTCGCCGCCTTGTGGTCGAGGTCGGGGGCGAGCGCCGCTCCCGCGCAGATCAGCGCGCCGGCGACCAGCACCGGCCAGGGCATCGCGTGGCCGGCCGCCGCGGCCGCCGCCCCCACCCCCAGCCAGGCCGCCGCCCCGGACAGCGAATGCGCCGGTCCCATCATGGTCGTACCCCGCCCCTGTTCTTTCCCGCTTCCGAGCGGGAGTTGACTGCTTCGGCCCGGCACAGCCTAGCGGCGGACGATCTTCGCACGTACAGCCGGTTCCCGCCCCGGCGGGGAAACCAGGCAGTATAGGTGCGTGACTCTTATCGATCAGCTGCCGAGCGACGCCGACCCCGACGCACTTTTCGAGGCGTTCTCCACCTGGGTCGAGGAGCGGGGCATCTCGCTGTACCCCGCCCAGGAGGAAGCGCTGATCGAGGTGGTGTCCGGGGCGAATGTGATCCTCTCGACCCCCACCGGCTCGGGCAAGAGCCTGGTGGCGGCGGGCGCCCACTTCGCCGCGCTCGCCCGGGACGAGGTCACCTTCTACACCGCGCCGATCAAGGCCCTGGTCTCGGAGAAGTTCTTCGAGCTGTGCAAGCTCTTCGGCACCGAGAACGTCGGAATGCTCACCGGCGACGCGTCGGTCAACGCGGACGCGCCGGTCATCTGCTGTACGGCCGAGGTGCTGGCGTCCATCGCCCTGCGGGACGGCAAGGACGCCGATATCGGTCAGGTGGTGATGGACGAGTTCCACTTCTATGCGGAGCCGGACCGGGGCTGGGCGTGGCAGATCCCGCTGCTGGAGCTGGAGCAGGCGCAGTTCATCCTGATGTCGGCGACGCTCGGTGATGTGAGCCGGTTCGAGGAGGATCTGACCCGGCGCACCGGGCGGCCCACCGCGGTCGTGCGGTCGGCGACCCGGCCGGTGCCGCTGAGCTACGAGTACCGGACGACGCCGCTGACCGAGACGCTGACCGAGCTGCTGGAGACCCAGCAGGCGCCCGTCTACATCGTCCACTTCACCCAGGCGGCGGCGGTGGAGCGGGCCCAGGCGCTGATGAGCATCAATATGTGCTCGCGCGCTGAGAAGGACGAGATCGCCTCGCTGATCGGCAATTTCCGGTTCACCACCAAGTTCGGCCGCAACCTGTCCCGTTACGTCCGGCACGGGATCGGTGTGCACCATGCGGGCATGCTGCCCAAGTACCGGCGGCTGGTGGAGAAGCTGGCGCAGGCCGGGCTGCTCAAGGTCATCTGCGGTACGGACACCCTGGGCGTGGGCGTCAACGTGCCCATCCGCACCGTCCTGTTCACCGCGCTGACCAAGTACGACGGTCAGCGGGTGCGGACGCTGCGGGCCCGGGAGTTCCACCAGATCGCGGGCCGGGCCGGACGGGCCGGCTTCGACACCGCGGGCTTTGTGGTGGCCCAGGCGCCCGAGCACGTCATCGAGAACGAGAAGGCGCTGGCGAAGGCCGGGGACGATCCGAAGAAGCGCCGCAAGGTGGTCCGCAAGAAGGCGCCGGAGGGCTTCGTCAACTGGGGCCAGAACACCTTCGAGAAGCTCATCGCCTCCGAACCCGAGCCGCTCACCTCCCGGTTCCGGGTCACCCACGCGATGCTGCTGTCGGTGATCGCCCGTCCCGGCAACGCCTTCGAGGGGATGCGCCACCTGCTGGAGGACAACCACGAGCCGCGCAAGAACCAGCTGCGGCACATCCGCCGGGCGATCGCGATCTACCGCTCGCTGCTGGACGGCGGGGTGGTCGAGCAGGTGAAGCCCAGGGACGCCGACGGCGAGGACGGGGGCGCCCCGGTCGTCCGGCTGACGGTGGATCTGCAGCAGGACTTCGCGCTCAACCAGCCGCTGTCCACCTTCGCGCTGGCCGCCTTCGAGCTGCTGGACCCCGAATCGCCCTCCTACGCCCTGGACATGGTCTCGGTCGTGGAGTCGACACTGGACGACCCCCGGCAGATCCTGGCGGCGCAGCAGAACAAGGCGCGCGGTGAGGCGGTGGCCGCGATGAAGGCGGACGGCGTCGAGTACGAGGAGCGCATGGAGCGGCTCCAGGACATCTCCTACCCCAAGCCGCTGGAGGACCTGCTCTTCCACGCGTACGGGCTCTACCGCAAGAGCCATCCATGGGTCGGCGACCATCCGCTCTCGCCCAAGTCGGTGATCCGCGACATGTACGAGCGGGCGATGACCTTCACCGAGTTCACCTCGTTCTACGACCTGGCGCGGACCGAGGGCATTGTGCTGCGCTACCTGGCCAGCGCCTTCAAGGCCCTGGACCACACCGTGCCGGACGATCTGAAGTCCGATGACTTCCAGGACATCATCGCCTGGCTCGGCGAGATGGTGCGGCAGGTCGACTCCAGCCTCCTCGACGAGTGGGAGCAGCTGGCCAACCCGGAGGAGGAGTCGGCGGAGGAGGCGCAGGAGCGCGCCGACCAGGTCAGGCCGGTCACCGCCAACGCCCGCGCCTTCCGCGTGCTGGTGCGCAACGCCATGTTCCGCCGGGTGGAGCTGGCCGCGCTGGACAAGGTCGCCGAGCTCGGCGAGATGGACGCCGACTCCGGCTGGGACGAGGACGCCTGGGCGGAGGCGCTGGACGGGTACTGGGAGGAGTACGAGGAGCTCGGGACCGGAGCGCAGGCCCGCGGGCCGAAGCTGCTGCGGATCGAGGAGGACCCCGAGCACGGTCTGTGGCGGGTGCGGCAGACCTTCGACGACCCGAACGGCGACCATGACTGGGGCATCTCGGCGGAGGTCGATCTCGCCGCCTCCGACGAGGAGGGCCGGGCGGTGGTCCGGGTCACCGACGTGGGCCAACTGTAGCCTCCTGGACGCGGTCCACGCCGGGGACCGGCCCGGCCCCCTCAGCGAAGGAGCACCACCGATGACCAATCCCGCCGAGCGCCTGGTCGATCTGCTCGACCTTGAACGGATCGAGCTGGACATCTTCCGCGGCCGCAGCCCCGATGAGTCGCTGCAGCGGGTGTTCGGCGGGCAGGTGGCGGGCCAGGCGCTGGTGGCCGCCGGGCGGACCACCGATGGGCAGCGTCCGGTGCACTCGCTGCACGCGTACTTCCTGCGGCCGGGTCGGCCGGGCGTGCCCATCGTGTACCAGGTGGAGCGGGTCCGGGACGGGCGCTCCTTCACCACCCGCCGGGTCGTCGCCATCCAGCAGGGTCGCACGATCTTCAATCTGACAGCCTCCTTCCATTCTCCTGAGCCCGGTATCGAGCAGCAGCTGCCGATGCCGGATGTGCCCGGGCCGGAGGGTCTGCCGACCCTCGCCGACGAGGTCCGCGCCCATCTGGGCACGCTTCCCGAGGCGTTCGCCCGCATGGAGCGCCGGCAGCCCTTCGACATCCGCTACGTGGAGCGGCTGCGCTGGACGCACGAGGAGCTCAAGGGCGCGGAACCGCGCAGCGCCGTATGGATGCGCGCGGTGGGGCCGCTCGGGGACGACCCGCTGGTGCACACCTGTGCGCTCACCTATGCGAGCGACATGATGCTGCTGGACGCGGTGCGGGTTCCGATCGAGCCGCTGTGGGGCCCACGGGGCTTCGACATGGCCTCGCTGGACCACGCCATGTGGTTCCACCGGCCGTTCCGCACCGATGAGTGGTTTCTCTACGAGCAGGAGTCGCCCGTGGCCACGGGCGGCCGGGGACTGGCGCGCGGCCGGATCTACGACCGCGCGGGTCGGCTCCTGGTGTCCGTGGTGCAAGAGGGACTGTTTCGTCCGCTGCCGCCCGCCGAGGGTGCCGCGGACGGCGGCTGAGCCCCGCCGTGGTGTGCCGCGCCGTGGCGTGCCCCACCGTCGTGGCCGCGCCGTGACTCATCGCCTGCCGATCAGCTTCTGCCACAGGCTCCGCGGGCGGCCCGGAACCGGGGTGTGGTCATCGAGCGCCGGCTTCAGCCCGGCGTCCGGGCGCGGCGCGGACCGGGCCCGGCGGGCGTCGTCCAACGACGAGGCGAGGGCGGCCCGATAGCGCCGGATCTCCCGTGGATCGTCCGCCGTGACCACCGTATCGATGACATCCCGGACCGCACCCGCATCGGGGCGCGTCCGGACGAGCGCGGGGCGGAGCTCCCGCAGATGCGCCCGCTCATACGGATCGGCCACGGCCGAGGCCAGCTCGACGGAGCCCAGCACCGAGGCCAGGACCGCGGCCCGCTCCCAGGGGTCCTCGGTCTGGGCGAGCAGCTGGCCGATCCTGCGACTGCGCCATTTGGCGGCCCGCCAGTCCTCCCCGGCGGCCAATGCGGCGCTCAGCCCCGGCGGCGTGCGGCCGCTCAGCAACTCCGGCTGCCTGACGGCGAACTCGGTCAGATCCGACGCCAGATAGAGCCATACGACGGCCCGATAGCGATTGACATAGAACCGGACGGGGGCGAAGAAACCCCCGCGCGCGAGGCGGGTCAGCCGCCCCTGGGTGATGCCGAGCAGCTCCGCGCTCTCCGCGGTGCCGACCACGCGGAGACGGGCGATGAGCGCTTCCGGGAAGCCCTCGGCGGCGGTCACCCGCCTCAACTCCTCGCACGCCACCCGCCGGCCCAGATCGGTGGTGACGGTGCGCACCTCGCCCAACTGAACGGCCAGCTCGAACTGGCGCGTGTTGAGCCCCAGCGCCCGGGCCGCCGCGCCGAACGCGACGCTCTCGCCCGATCCCCCGGCCCCGCCGGCCCCGCCGGCCCGCCAGGGTCTCCCGGCCCGCTCGCCCGTCCCGGCACGCTCGGCTCGCCGAGCCATTCCGGGCTCCACGGCCCCTGGCTCTCCCGCAGCTCCTGATCCACCCGCACTGCCATGCGACGTCCTCCCCCGCACTGCCTCAATCACTGACAGTGACGACGATAGCCGCGATGCAAGACGGTCGGTCAGGCCTGTGGATAACTTCCGCGCGGCATCAGCTGGGTGCGCCGCTCTCCTGCCTGGCCTCGACTCCCAGGTGCTCCCCCACCCGGTTGACCAGCAGCGCCATCTCGTAAGCGACCTGCCCCACATCCGCGTCCGGCCCGGTGAGCACGCACAGACAGCTGCCGTCCCCCGCCGCCGTGACGAAGAGGACGCCCTCGTCGAACTCGACCATCGTCTGCCGCACCCGGCCCGTGCGGAAGTGGTGCCCGGATCCCTTGGCGAGGCTGTGCAGCCCGGACGCCACCGCCGCCAGGTGCTCGGCGTCCTGGCGCACCAGCGTGGAACTCGCCCCGTCACCAGCCCGTCGTTGGACAGCACCAGCGCGTGCCGTATCTCCGCGATCCGCTCGGTCAGGTCGTCCAGTAACCAGTCGAGCCCCTTGTTCACTGCCATATCCGATTCCTCCCCGATTCCCCTTCAGCTGCGTGCCAGCCTTTCTCACTGCCGCCGTCTGGGCAACCCACCCCGCCCGGCACCCCACGCTTGTGCGCTGATTGACGCAGGATGGGGACATGGCACAGAACATGACCAAGGATCAGTGGCAGAAGTTCGTCACGGAGGGCACCCGCACCGCGAAGCTGGCGACGGTGCGGGCCGACGGAAGTCCGCACCTCGCCCCCGTGTGGTTCCTGCTCGACGGCGACGACCTCGTCTTCAACACAGGTCAGGAGACGGTCAAGGGACGGAACCTGGCCCGGGACGGCCGGCTCACCATCTGTGTGGACGACGACAGGCCGCCGTTCGCCTTCGTCACCCTGCGGGGGCGCGCCGAGCTCATCGACGATCTGGGGCAAGTCCGCGACTGGGCCACCCGGATCGCCGCCCGTTACATGGGCGAGGACCGGGCCGAGGAGTACGGCGCCCGCAATGGCGTGCCGGGCGAGCTGCTGGTCAGGGTGCGCATCGACAAGGTGCTCGCGCTCTCCGGGGTCGCCGAGTAGCGAGATTCGACCGAAATCCAACCCTTCATGACGCACCCCGGCCCATCCGACGTTTACGGGCGCATGAGGATCTTTATCGCACCGTCCTCCTTGTGCTGGAACATCTCATAGGCGCGGGGTGCCTCTTCCAGCGGCACGCGATGGGTGGCGAACCCGTCGACGCCCAGCGGGTCGTCGTCCGTCAGCAGCGGGAAGATGTCGTCGGCCCAGCGCCGCACGTTCGCCTGGCCCATCCGCAGCTGGATCTGCTTGTCGAACATGGTCATCAGCGGCAGCGGATCGGCCATCCCGCCGTAGACCCCGCTGAGGGAGATCGTTCCGCCGCGCCGCACCAGCGCGATGGCCAGCCGCAGCGCCGCCAGCCGGTCGACCCCGGCCTTCTCCGTGAGCTTGGCGGCCCATTCCCTCGGCAGGAGACCCGTGGCCCGCTGGGCGGTCCGGCCCAGCGGGCTGCCGTGGGCCTCCGTCCCCACCGCGTCGATGACCGCGTCCGGTCCCCGGCCGCCGGTGGTGGAGAGGACGGCCTCGACCAGGCCCTCCTGGCCGGAGAAGTCATTGAGGTCATGGACCTCGACGCCGTCGGCGCGCGCCCGGCGCAGCCGTTCTGGGACGAGGTCCACGCCGATGATCCGGTCCGCCAGACCCTGGACCTTCGCCACCCGGCAGGCCATGAGCCCGATGGGGCCCAGCCCCAGGACCGCGAGCGTGCCGCCGCGCGGCAGCTCCGCGTACTCAACCGCCTGCCACGCCGTGGGCAATACGTCGGACAAATAGACGTAGCGGTCGTCGTTGACTCCTTCCGGCACCTTGATCGGGCCGTACTGGGCCTGCGGCACCCGCAGATACTCCGCCTGGCCGCCGGCCACCGCGCCGTAGAGCTTGGTGTAGCCGAAGAGCTCAGCCCCCATGCCGTGCTCGGTGACCTGAGTGGTCTCGCACTGCGTCGGCAGACCGGAGCGGCACATCCAGCAGTGTCCGCAGGCGATCTGGAACGGGACCACCACGCGGTCGCCTGGCTTGATGTGCGTCACCTCCGGGCCGGTCTCCTCCACGATGCCCATGGGCTCGTGGCCGAGGATGTCTCCGGGGGTCATGAACGGCGTCAGCACCTCGTACAGATGCAGATCGGACCCGCACAGCCCCGTGGTGGTGATCCGGACGATCGCGTCCGTCGGCTCCTTGATGATGGGGTCGGGCACCGTCTCGACCCGCACATCATGTCGGCCCTGCCAGGTCACCGCTCGCATCGCCGCACCCCTTCGCCGTAGTCGTGGGAATGATCTTCCGGGGCCCGTTCCGGGTACCCCGGCGCATCCGGCCGAACCGTCGGCGGGGCCATGGACCGCGCCGCCGGTCCACCAGGTCCACGAGCCGGGTCGTGTCCTCGGCGATCACGGCCGGCTCGGCACCCGCGGTGCCCAGCACGGCCAGGCAGGCGCCGTCGGCCAGCGCCACGACGAAGAGGGTGCCCGCCGCCATCTCGATCATCGTCCGCCGGGGTGGGCCACCGCGCCCCCGGCGCCCTGCGCTCGCGGCGATGCCGTGGAACCCGGAGGCGACGGCGGCCAGGTGCTCGGCCTCATGGCGGGAGAGCCCACCGGACGCGCTGACGGTCGCCCCGTCCCGGGAGAGCACCACGGCATGGCGTACGCCTGCGGCCCCGGCTACCAGATCGTTCAAGATCCGGTCGAGATCGGCCATGGAGCGTGCGGCGGTGCTGCGCGGCTTGGTCATGGGCGGTCTCCCTCGGTCGGGATGCGCCGCGCCGTGCGGCACTCCGGGTGTCCCCCTGGGCCAGGGACGCTAGCCCCGCCGGGGCGCACTTTGAGGGCGCATTACGGAACCTGTTGAAAATTGACAGAGTCAGATGCCAGAGCGATCGATAAGCGTCCGAATCTGCACTCGATGCGGGCGTAGGCTGCTTGTTCAGCGCAGCGTCCCACCGTCGTATCCCAGGTGCCCCGAGGAGTTCCCGTGCCCCATGAGCCCTCCCACGGAAACAGCGCGGCCGATGTACGGGACTTCTTCACCCCCGGGCGGCCGACTGGGACCGCCGCTTCCCGGACGACGGCCCCGCCTACGCCGCCGCCGTCGCCGACCTCGGGCTCCGCCCCGGGGACGCGGTGCTCGACGCGGGGTGCGGAACGGGGCGTGCGCTGCCCGCGCTGCGCGCCGCGGTCGGCCCCGGGGGGACGGTCCTCGGAGTGGACCTCACACCCGCCATGCTGGACGCCGCCCTGCGCGAGGGCCGGGACGGCTTCGCGGGCCTCGCCCTCGCCGATGTGGCACGGCTGCCGCTGCGCGAGGGCCGCCTCGACGCGGTGTTCGCCGCCGGGCTGATCTCCCACCTCTCGGACCCCCGCGAGAACCTGCGCGAACTGGCCCGGGTGGTGCGCCCCGGCGGGCGGCTCGCGCTGTTCCATCCGGTGGGGCGGGCCGCTCTCGCCGCCCGCCACGGCCGTGCCCTCACCCCCGACGATCTGCGGGCGGAGCCCCAGCTGCGGCCGCTGCTGGCGGACGCCGGCTGGCGGCTGGAGTCGTACACCGACGAGGACACGCGTTTTCTGGCGCTCTCCGTCCGCGAAGTCGACTGAGTAGGTCGCTCAATGATCGCGTCGGACAGCGACAATACATCGATGTCGATGTAGCGCCTCAGCGGGGTACAGCGGCCGTGCGGCACAATGCGGCCATGCTCGAACTCGCCATCCTGGGCTTCCTCCATGACGCCCCGCTGCACGGCTATGAGTTGCGCAAGCGCATCGCCGCGCTGACCGGACATGTGAAACCCGTGGCCGAGTCCACCCTCTACCCGGCGATCAAGCGGCTGGAGAGGGCCGGTCTGCTGGCCCGCCGGACCCAGCCGGGCGCGGGGGCCGCGCCCCGGCACGTGCTCACGCTGACCGCCGAGGGGCGGACGGAGCTGCGCCGCCGCCTCGCGCATCCGGCTGACGTCGACATCACCGACGAGAACCGCTGGTTCACCGTGCTGGCGTTTCTGCGCCACCTCGACGACGCGTCGGCCCAGACGGAGGTGCTGGAGCGCCGGATGGCCTTTCTGCGCCGGCCGTCGAGCTTCTTCTACGAGGGCGACCGCCCGCTGCGGGCCGAAGAGGTCGAGGATCCCTTCCGGCGCGGCATCCTCACCATCGCCCGCGCCACCAGCCAGGCCGAACTGTCCTGGCTGCGGCGCACTCTGGACACGCTCCGGGCGGCGACCGACGGCTGAGGGCCGACCGCCTCCCGATGTCTCGACTCCGTGGCTACTGGGTGGTTAAGGTGCGCGACGACGGATCGCTCATCGGATCCGCATGCGCAGGAGGAGGCTGTCGTGCCCGCCACGGAGGAGTCACGCGACGAGGCGCTGTATGTGCTGACCGCGGTGCTGCTGACACCCGCTCAATTCCCGAGCGTGCTCGGGGACGACTATCCCGAGGCATGTGCCGCGCTCGGGCTGGAGCCGTACGAGACCGGCTACGGACTGGTGCTGGGGCAGGACGGCGGCGGCGCCCGCTGGACGGTGGTCACCGACGACGTGTCGCTCGTGGCCATCGCCATCGCGACCTGGGACTGCGGCATGGAGTACGCCCTGGCCATCGAAGACCGCACGGTGGTCGCCTCGCTTCCCGGCTGGCCGCTCGCGGTGGCCGTGGCCGCCCCGGGCGTACCGGCCCCCCATGATCCCGCGCCCGACCCCGAGCTGGGGGAAGACGCCTCCCGGGCGCCGCTGTCGCCACCGGACTCCGAGCGGTGGGGCCCGGCTCAGCGGCGGCTCGGCGCCGACGAGATCGCGCTCCAGTGGGCGATCTGGCGTGAGCAGGTCGACAGCGATGTGACGTTCGTGTCCCCGGGCGAGAAGCCGCACGGGGGCGTGCGGCGGGTGCTCGAGGAGGCGCGCGGCTATCTGGACTCACCCCCGCCGCTGGGGCGGGTCCGCTCGGCGTTCGCCTCCGGTGACGCGCGGACGCTCCGGGCCGACGGGCCGGGCTGGAGCATGGTGGCCCGGACCGACGACATCGCGTTCGTGCTGCTGGACGACGCACCGGGCGAGGTGCTGCCGGTCGGCCGCGGCCCCGAGCTGCCGGGGCTGCTGACGGCTCTGGACAAGCTGGCCGTGCGCCCGCACTGAGACCTTGACGCCCCGCCCTTCCCGCTCCCGTACGGGGTCGGTCAAGGCTGCCGCCAGGAGCCGGTCAGCGATGCCGTCCGGGCCGGTCGGGCACGCCGCGTCCGGGCCGGTCGGGCCGGACGGGCACGCCTACGCGGGTGATTCCGCGCCCTTACGGTCGCCGCGGCCCTCTCAAGCCCGGATCCGGACGCTGCTCCGGGCCTCGGCGGAGCCCAAGGGGCATGACCGCTCCCCAGCCGGCCGGGCCGGAACGGGGTCGCGGGCGGTCCGCGATCGGTACTGCGCGGTCACTCCCGGCTGCGCTCCGCCCGTGGCCCCTGGCCCAGCCGGCCGCCTTCCGCGGCCGCGCTCGGCGGCCCGGCCGCTTCAGCGGCCCAGCTGCTTCAGCGGCCCAGCTGCTTCCGGGTGACCCTGTTCAGCCTGCGGCGCTGGGAGGGGTCCAGCAGCAGATAGGCCGCCGCCGGCACTCCCACCATCACCAGGAGCGCCGCCCAGAAGGGCAACACCCAGAGCAGGATCACACCCGCCACCACACCACCGGTGGCGACCTTCGCGCGTGTGGACATCTCACCCGCCTCCTTCACGGCCCATAGCCGCACTCACTCCACACAACGGACACCGGCGGCACCCGGTTCCTCCTCGCGCCGTGATCCTGTACCCTCGGGCGGCCCGGGCTCGACTAGTCAAATTTGAGGAACGCTCAGCGCTGTGACACCACCCTCCGCGGCAACACCCTCCGACATCGCCGAACTCTCCCGCTGCACCGCCGTTTTCCTTCCCGGTGACCCGGCACGCACCGGCCGGGTCGCCTTCTGGCGGCCGGACGGCGCGCCTCCTTCCGGTCCCGCCACCGGCTCCACCGAGGAGCTGACGGTCGTCGTCCCGGTGGACGGCGCCGATGGCGATCCCCATGACGACCCCACCGGCCCCGGCCCCACCGGCCTCGACGTCCAGACGCGTACCGTAAGGGCGCTCGTGCTGCCCCTGGGCGACGCGCTGCCGGTGCTCACCCGGGCCCGGGCGCGGGCCGCGCAGACCGGTCCGGGGCAGTGCGACCCCGCCACGGCCTTCTGGGGCGCCGCCGCCGTACTCGCCCTCCAACTCGCGGCCCGCGGAAGGCTGCTGCCCGGACTCAGCGCCACCGACCACGACGTCTGGCGCGTCGGCCCGCTCGCCCCGACGATCTGACGCGGGTGCGCGAGCTGGCCGCCGCCATGCCGCCCACGGCGCACGCGACCCCGCTGCCCGTCTCCGGGCCGGTGCTGCTGCCCGAGCCCGAGCGGCATCTGCGGGCGTTCCTGGACGCGGTGGCGGACGGGCTGCCGCGCTCGCCCGCGGCGGCGCTGGCCGCGGGCGGCCCCGCCTTCGCCGCCCCGGCGCCACGGCGGCTGCCCGAACAGCGCGCCTGGGCCGCCGACGTGGCCGCCGGGCACGACGCGGGGGTGCGGCTCTCGATCCGTATCGAGCTGCTGCACGGCGTCGGTGGGAACGGTAAGGCGGACGGGCCGCGCTTCCGTGCCGTTCTCCAGTTGCACAGCCTCACCGACCCGGCGCTGGTCGCGGACGCCGCCGATGTCTGGGCGGGGACCTCGCCCATCGCCCCGGCCCTCGGTCCGCGCGCCCGTATGGACGCCCTGCTGACCCTGCGGCGCGCGGCCCGCGCCTGGGCGCCGCTCACCCCGCTGCTGTCGGCCGCCGTGCCCGACGCCCTCGACCTCGCCGACGAGGAGGTCACCGAGCTGCTCGGTCCGGCCGCCGGAGCGCTGGACGCCGCCGGGGTCCAGGTGCACTGGCCCAGAGAGCTGGCCCGCGGGCTCACCGCCCGCGCCGTCATCGGCCCGGACGGCGACGACGAGGCTCAGGACGACGCCGGGCCCCGGTTCCCGGCCTTCCTCTCCGCCGACGCGCTGCTGCGGTTCAGCTGGCGGTTCGCCGTGGGCGACCAGGAGCTCACCCGTGCCGAGCTCGACCGGCTCGCCGAGGCCAGCCGGCCGGTGGTACGGCTGCGCGACCAATGGGTCCTCCTCGACCCCGAGGCGGCGCGCCGGGTCCAGGACCGGCAGGACCGCAAGCTCACCCCCGCCGACGCCCTCGGTGCCGTCCTTACCGGTCGCACGGAGGCCGATGGCACCGATGTGGAGGTGCGGGCCACCGGCTGGCTGGAGGCCCTGCGGGACCACCTCTCCGACCCCGAGGGGACCGCCGGTGCCCAGCGGACGCCCGTGTCCCAGCCCGCCGCCCTGGCCGCCACACTGCGCGACTATCAGCTGCGCGGCCTGAACTGGCTGGTCCGGATGACCTCGATCGGCCTCGGCGGCTGTCTCGCCGACGACATGGGGCTCGGCAAGACCATCACCCTCATCGCGCTCCATCTGCACCGCAAGGGCATCCCCGAAGCCTCCGGACCCACTCTGGTGGTCTGCCCCACCTCGCTGATGGGCAACTGGCGGCGCGAGATCGAGCGGTTCGCGCCGGGCACCCCGGTGCGCCGCTACCACGGCTCCGCGCGCAGCCTGGACGGCCTTGCGGACGGGGAGTTCGTCCTCACCACCTACGGCACGATGCGGCTCGACGCCCAGCGGCTGGCCGAGGCCGGACCGTGGGGCATGGTGGTCGCGGACGAGGCGCAGCACGTGAAGAACCCGTTCTCGGCGACGGCGCGGCAGCTGCGCACCATCGGCGCGAAGGCCCGGGTGGCGCTCTCCGGAACCCCCATCGAGAACAACCTCTCCGAGCTGTGGGCGATCCTCGACTGGACCACGCCGGGAGTGCTGGGCACCCATGGCGCGTTCCGCAGGCGCTACGCCCAGGCCGTGGAGAGCGGAAGCGACCCCGAGGCCGCCGCACGGCTGGCGAAACTGGTCCGCCCCTTCCTGCTCCGGCGCCGCAAGTCCGACCCCGGTATCGCCCCCGAGCTGCCGCCCAAGACCGAGACGGACCGGGCCGTGGCGCTCACCAAGGAGCAGGCCGGGCTCTACGAGGCGGTGGTGCGCGAGATCCTCGCCGAGATCTCCGGCACCGGCGGCCTCATCCGGCGCGGACTCATCGTCAAGCTCCTCACCGGTCTGAAGCAGATCTGCAATCACCCGGCGCAGTACCTGAAGGAGGACCGGCCGGTGATCCCCGGGCGCTCCGGCAAGCTGGAGCTGCTCGACGAACTGCTGGACACCATCCTGGCCGAGGGCGCGAGCGTCCTGGTCTTCACCCAGTACGTCCAGATGGCGCGCATCCTCGAGGACCACCTGGCCACGCGCGGGGTGCCGGCCCAGCTGCTGCACGGCGGTACGCCGGTGGCGCGCCGCGAGGAGATGGTGCGGCGCTTCCAGGACGGCGAGGTCCCGGTGTTCCTGCTGTCGCTGAAGGCGGCGGGCACGGGGCTCAACCTCACCCGGGCCGGGCATGTCGTGCACTACGACCGCTGGTGGAACCCGGCCGTCGAGGCGCAGGCCACCGACCGCGCGTACCGCATCGGCCAGACCCAGCCGGTGCAGGTCCACCGCATCATCGCGGAGGGGACCGTGGAGGACCGCATCGCCGCGATGCTGACGCGCAAGCGGGAGCTGGCGGACTCCGTGCTCGGCTCCGGCGAGGGCGCGCTGACCGAACTGACCGACTCCGAGCTGGCGGAGCTCGTGGAGCTGAGGGGGACCGAACGATGAGCCGTACCGAGTCCGAGCGCACCTTCGCCGCACTGCCGCCCGCCCGAGGCCGCGGCTTCGCCCGCACCTGGTGGGGCCAGGCGTGGCTGAAGGCCCTGGAGGACACGGCGCTGGACGGCGAGCAGCTGAAGCGCGGCCGCAAGCAGGCGCGCGAGGGAGCGGTGGGCGCGGTGTGCGTACGCCCCGGCCGGGTCACCGCCGTGGTGCGGGACCGCGACCGCACGCCGTACCGGTCCGATGTGCTGCTGCGGGAGTTCACCGACGCGGAATGGGACCGGCTGCTGGGGTGGTCGCGGACCGCTCCGGCCATATCGCCGCCCTGCTGGACCGCGACATGCCTCCGCAGCTGGCCGAGGACGCGGCGGCCGTGGGCGTCGAACTGCTGCCGGGGATAGGCGATCTGGAGCCGGAGTGCGGCTGCGAGGCGTGGGACCACTGCCCGCACACGGCCGCGCTGTGCTACCAGCTCGCCCGGCTGCTGGACGAGGATCCGTATGTGCTGCTCCTGATGCGCGGACGCGGGGAGCGGGAGCTGCTGGACGAGCTCCAGGTGCGCAGCGCGGCGCGGGCCGCCCGGCACCTTCCGCAGTCGGCGGAGGACGCCGCTCCCCCGGCCGCTCCCCCGGCCCCGGAGGGCGTACCGGCCCGGGAGGCGTTCGCCGCGCCCGGGCCGCCCCCGCTGCCCGAGCCCCCGCCCGCCGTCGCCGCGCCCGGCCGCCCTCCGGCGCTGGCGGGCGGCACGGACCCGGCCGAGGGGCTGGACGTGGCCGCGCTGGAGTTCCTGGCGGCGGACGCCGCGGTACGCGCCCAGCGGCTGCTGGCCGAGGCGCTCGCGCCCGGCCACGCCGCCTCCCCGGTCCCGGCCGCGCTGACGGTGTGGGAGGACACGGTGCGGCTGACCGCCACCGGTCCCCCGGCCCCGATCGCCGCCCGGCTCGCGGCCGGCTGCGGGCGCGACCGCGCCGATCTGGCGCGGGCCGTCCGCGCCTGGGAGGACGGCGGGGCCGCCGCGCTCACCGTGCTGGAGGAGGAGTGGACGCCGGACCCGGATGCCCTCGCGCGGGCCCGCGCCCAGCTCGCGGCCGCCTGGGAGGGGGACGAGCGGGCGCCCCGGCTGCGCGCCACGGCGAACCGCTGGACGGTGGTGGGCGCCGATCTCCAGGTGCGCTACGGCCACGACGGCCGCTGGTGGCCGTACCGCAGGGAACGCGGCCGCTGGTGGCCCGCGGGCCCGGCCGGACTCGATCCGGCGGCGGCGCTGGCGATGCCCGGCTCCGACGGCTGACGCGGCGCACGGCCGGTACCGGTGGCGGTGTCCCTCCGCCACCGGTACCGGGCCTCGGGCCTCGGGCCTCGGGCCTCGGGCCTCGGGCCTCGGGCCTCGGGCCAGGAGGTTCGCCCGATCCCGATGGCGCTGCCGGTGCTGCCGGTAAGGAAGGCACGAGGTCCGGCCTCAGGGAAGCAGCGGGCCCGGCCGCCCGTACGGAAGGGGTGAGGCCCGGGCCGTCGCCCCGGCTCGCCTCGCGGGCCAGTCCGTACGGGCTGCCGGACCCACGGTTCGGCGTTGCCCCGTCCAATGCGGCCGGTGACCGTGGACGGGACAGGCCGAAGGCAGCCGGGCGGCAACCTTTGGGTGGGCCGTGGAGACCGTAAGGCGTCAACCACCTCGGCACGCCTCCACGGGACGGAGTCACCGACCATGACCCTCAGTCCACGGCGCCCCCGGCGCCGCCGCCCCGCTCCGCTCATCGGCTCCCTGGCCCTGGCCACCGGCGTCGGGCTCGCCGTCGCCCCGGCCCACGCCGCGACGCCCACGGCCGCCGCGGCGGCCACCATCGTGGTGGCCAAGGACGGCAGCGGCACCTACACCACCGTGCAGGCGGCCGTCGACGCGGTGCCGGCGAACAACCCGTCCGCCGTCACCATCTCCGTCAAGCCCGGTACGTACCGCGAGACGGTGAAGGTTCCCGCCAACAAGCCGCACATCCGGCTGGTGGGGACCACGAGCAGCAAGAACGACGTGACGATCGTCTACAACAACGCCTCCGGCACCCCCAAACCCGGCGGAGGCACCTACGGCACCAGCGGCAGCGCGACCGTGGCCATCGAGGCCGATGACTTCCAGGCCCGCAATCTGCAGTTCGTGAACGACTTCAACGAGGGCAACACCAGCATCGCCGACAAGCAGGCGGTCGCGCTGCGCACCGCGGCCGACCGGATCGTCCTGGACAACATCGGCGCGGTCGGGGACCAGGACACCCTGCTGCTGGACTCGGCGAGCAAGGACAAGGTCGGCCGGGTGTATGTCAACAACGCCTGGATCCAGGGGAATGTCGACTTCATCTTCGGCCGGGCCTCCGCCGTGATCAACAAGTCGGCGATCCGGCTCGTCAAGCGCTACGACGGCAGCTCCGGCGGCTATGTCGCGGCGCCCTCGACGGCGGCCGGGAAGAAGGGTTTCCTGTTCATCAACAGCAACATCACCGGAGATGTCAGCAGCCGGTCGTTCTATCTCGGCCGTCCCTGGCACGCGGGCGGCGACGCCAGTCTCGATCCGCAGGCGATCGTCCGCAATACGGATCTGTCAGCGGCGATCAAGACCACACCGTGGACGGACATGAGCGGCTTCTCCTGGAAGGACGACCGCTTCGCGGAGTACAAGAACACCGGCGCCGGTTCCGGTGCGGCGAGCACCGACCGCCCGCAGCTGACCGACGCCCAGGCCGCGGACTACGAGATCGCCGACTGGCTCGGCGGCTGGCAGCCGTCGTCCTGAGCGGTCGGCAGCCGGGGTCTTGAATCGGCTGCCGGAGCCCTGATCCGGTGAGAGCCCCGGCCGCCGGTCCCGTCGGGGGCGGGACCGGCGGCCGGACACGGCCGACGGGACACGATCAGTCGGACACGGTCAGCCGCGCGCGGCCAGCAGATGGTCCATGGCCAGCTGGTCGAGGCGCTCGAAGGCCATACCGCGCTCGGCGGCCGCCTCGACGTCGAAGTCCTCGAAGGCGGTGCGGTCCGCGAGCAGCGCCGCCGGGGTCTCGCCCTCGTCGAGGGTCGGCAGGCCCAGCTGGTCCAGGCGCGAGGCCCGCAGCGCCTCCTGGACCTCGGGGTCGGCGCGGAAGGCGGCCGCGCGCTCCTTGAGGATGAGGTAGTTGCGCATGCAGCCCGCCGCCGAGGCCCAGACGCCCGAGATGTCCTCGGTGCGCGGGGGCTTGAAGTCGAAGTGGCGCGGGCCCTCGTAGCCACCGGTCTCCAGCAGGTCGACCAGCCAGAAGGCGGCCCGCAGATCGCCCGCGCCGAACCGCAGGTCCTGGTCGTACTTGATGCCGTTCTGTCCGTTGAGGTCGATGTGGAAGAGCTTGCCCGCCCACAGCGCCTGCGCGATGCCGTGCGGGAAGTTCAGCCCGGCCATCTGCTCGTGGCCGACCTCCGGGTTGACCCCGTACAGCTCGGGCCGCTCCAGCCGCTCGATGAAGGCCAGGGCGTGGCCGACGGTCGGCAGCAGGATGTCGCCGCGCGGCTCGTTGGGCTTGGGCTCGATGGCGAAGCGCAGATCGTAGCCCTGCTCGGTGACATACGCGCCGAGCAGGTCGAACGCCTCCTTCATCCGGTCGAGCGCGGCGCGCACGTCCTTGGCGCCGCCGGACTCCGCACCCTCGCGACCGCCCCAGGCCACATAGGTCTTCGCGCCCAGCTCGACGGCGAGGTCGATGTTGCGCATGGTCTTGCGCAGCGCGTAGCGGCGCACATCCCGGTCGTTGGCGGTGAAGGCGCCGTCCTTGAAGACCGGATGGGTGAAGAGGTTGGTGGTGGCCATGGGCACGGTCATCCCGGTGGCGTCCAGGGCCTGCCGGAAGCGCTTGATGTGCGATTCGCGCTCGGTCTCCGAGGCCCCGAAGGGAATGAGGTCGTCGTCGTGGAAGGTGACGCCGTACGCGCCGAGTTCGGCGAGCCGGGTCACGGACTCCACGGGGTCGAGCGCCGGGCGGGTGGCGTCCCCGAACGGGTCCCGGCCCTGCCAGCCGACCGTCCACAGTCCGAAGGTGAACCTGTCCTCGGGGTGGGGTTGTAGCTCATCGCGGCTCCCTCGCCTATTTCGTCATGGCGCTTTACAAATTAGTATGCGCGAGCATTCCGGGGAAGCCCCGTACAGCCCGCACACCGCACGACCCATGGACGCAAGGGAGAGCGCGAGATGGCAGCAGCAGCCGTGCCCGTGCCGCAAGGACCGCTCGTCGTCGGCGTGGACAGCTCCACGCAGTCGACCAAGGCGCTCGTCGTCGACTCCGCGACCGGTGCGGTCGTCGCCCGAGGACAGGCCCCGCACACCGTCGGCGGCGGCAGCGACGGCACCGGTAAGGAGTCCGTCCCCGAGCAGTGGTGGGAGGCGCTCACCGAGGCGCTGCGCCAGTGCGGCACCCCGGCCCGGGAGGCGGCCGCGGTCTCCGTGGGCGGCCAGCAGCACGGTCTGGTCACGCTGGACGCCTCGGGCCGCTCGGTGCGGCCCGCCCTGCTGTGGAACGATGTGCGCTCCGCGCTGCAGCGCGACCGGCTCATCGAGGAGCTGGGCGGCCCCAAGACCTGGGCGGAGCGGATCGGCAGCGTGCCCCCGACGTCGTTCACCGTCACCAAGTGGGCCTGGCTCATGGAGAACGAGCCGGAGGCGGCCCGCGCCACCGCGGCCGTCCGGCTCCCTCACGACTACCTCATCGAGCGACTCACCGGCTACGGCACCACCGACCGCGGCGACGCCTCGGGCACCGGCTGGTGGGCCTCGGGCACCGAGTCCTACGACGAGGAGATCCTGGACCTGGTCGGGCTCTCCCCCGAGCTGCTGCCGCGTGTGCTGCGCCACGGCGAGGCCGCCGGGACCGTGCGGGAGCTGCCCGATCTGCCGCTGCCCACCGGCGCCCTGGTGGCCACCGGCACGGGCGACAACATGGCGGCCGCCCTGGGGCTCGGCCTGCGCCCGGGACAGCCGGTGCTGAGCCTGGGCACCTCCGGCACCGTCTACGCGGTCTCGGTGCACCGGCCCGCCGACCCCACCGGGGTGGTCGCCGGCTTCGCCGACACGCGTGACGCGTGGCTGCCGCTGGCCTGCACGCTCAACTGCACGCTCGCGGTCGACCGGATCGCGGCGCTGCTGGGCCGCGACCGGGAGGCGGTGGAGCCGGGCGGCTCGGCCGTGCTGCTGCCGTTCCTCGACGGTGAGCGCACCCCCAACCTGCCGCACGCCTCCGGGCTGCTGCACGGTCTGCGCCACGACACCACACCGGGCCAGGTGCTCCAGGCCGCCTACGACGGGGCCGTCTTCGCCCTGCTCACCGCGCTGGACCAGGTACTGGACGAGGACGCGTCGCCCGACGCCCCGCTGCTGCTCATCGGCGGCGGCGCCAAGGGCACGGCATGGCGGGAGACGGTCCTGCGGCTGAGCGGACGCCCGGTACGGGTGCCCCGGGCCGAGGAACTGGTCGCCCTCGGGGCCGCCGCCCAGGCCGCGGGGCTGGTGCTGGGCGAGGACCCGGCGGCGGTGGCCCGGCGCTGGTCCACCGCCGAGGGGCCGTCCTACGATCCGGTGCCCCGCGACGAGGCGGCGCTGGAGCGGCTCTCCCGGGTACTGGCGGACGCGGACGGCCTGCTGCGCCACGCGTGAGCGCGCCGCGCCACGCGTGAACGCCGTACGGCGGCGGCCGGGCGCCCCGGTGTCGTACCGGCCCGGCACAATGAGCGGATCGGCCGAGAGGAGACGGATTCAGGTGGCAGCGCCACTGCCCAACACCCAGCAGGCGATGCGCCGACGCAATCTCTCCCTCGTGCTGCACGCCGTGGCCGCCCACGGCCCGCTGTCGCGTGCCGCGGTGGCGGCGCGGGTGGGGCTCACCCGCGCCGCCGTCTCCACCCTCGTCGACGAGCTGATCCGGGACGGGCTGCTGGTCGAGCTGGGCCCCTCCCGGCCCGGCACGGTCGGCCGTCCCGGCAGCGCCCTCCAGCTCAACGAGCGCGGTCCGGCCGGGCTGGGCGCGGAGATCGGGGTCGACCACCTCGCGGTGTGCGCGGTGGACCTCGCCGGGCGGGTACGGGCCCGTACGGAGCTCGCCTCGGCGAACCGCGACCGCGCACCGGACCCGGTGCTCGCCCAGCTCGCCGGCCTGGTCCGGCAGGTCGCGGCGGAGGCGGAGCTGGGCGGACTGCGGCCGGTGGGGCTGGCGGTGGCGGTGCCCGGCCTGGTGGCGCGGGACTCGTCGCTGGTCGTCCGCGCCCCCAATCTGGGCTGGGAGGGGGTGGACATCGGCCCCGAACTGCGCGCGGCGCTGCCCGGTCTGCCGGTGACCGTGGACAACGAGGCGAATCTGGGCGCGCTCGCCGAACTGTGGCGGGGCGGCCACGACCCGGCGCCCCGGGACTTCGTCCATGTCTCGGCCGAGATCGGCATCGGCGCCGCGGTCGTGCTCGACGGGCAACTGCTGCGCGGCACCCACGGTTTCGCGGGCGAGCTGGGCCATGTGCCGGTGCGTCCCGACGGGCCCGAGTGCGCCTGCGGCGGGCGCGGCTGTCTGGAGCAGTACGCGGGCGAGGAGGCGGTGCTGCGGGCGAGCGGCCTGACCTCGGAGGAGGCCACGGCCCAGCACCCGGGCCCCGGCGGCCGTATCGCCGTGCTGGCCGTGCGGGCGGCGAGCGGGGACCAGCGGGCACGGCGTGCGCTGCGCGGTGCGGGCTCGGCGCTCGGGATCGCCCTCGCGGGCGCGGTGAACCTCCTGGACCCGGAGAAGGTGGTGCTCGGCGGCGCGCTGACGCCTCTGGCGCCCTGGCTGCTGCCCGCCCTGGAGCGGGAGTTGGGCCGGCGGCTCACCGACCCGGCCCGTCCGGGCAGCGGGGCGGTGACCGTCTCCCGGCTCGGCCCGGACGGTCCGCTGCTGGGCGCGGCCAGCTCGGTGGTGCAGGCGGTCCTCGACGATCCGGCGGGGTTCAGGGGCCCCGCCGGGGCAGGTGAGCCGGCCGGGATCAGAGGAAGCGATGCATGATGTGCAGCCCCACATAGCCGTTCGTGGGGTGGGCGAACGCCTTGGGGACGGTGCCGATGACCTCGAAGCCGAGTGAGCGCCACAGCGCCACCGCCCGGGTGTTGCTCTCCACCACGGCGTTGAACTGCATCGCCTGGTAGCCCTCGGCGCGCGCCCAGTCCAGGACATGCTCGCCCAGGGCACGGCCCACACCGCGCCCGCCGTGCTCGGGGGCCACCATGAAACTGGCCCCCGCGATATGCGCGCCGGGTCCCATGTGGTTGGGGTTCATCTTGGCCGAGCCGAGGACCGTGCCGTCGGGGTCGGTGGCGACGACGGTACGGCTCGGGGGCTCCAGCATCCAGATCTCGCGGGCCCGGTCCTCGTCCAGATCGCGGGGGTAGGTGTAGGTCTCCCCCGCGGCGACGATGCGGCGCAGGAAGGCCCAGATGGCGGGCCAGTCCTCGGCGGTGGCGGTCCTGATGAGCATGAGGGCCAGCATGGCCGTGCGGGCGGCGGCACGCGAGTGATTTTCTCCCCGCAGTGATTTTCTCCCCGCCGCCGCCCCACGAGGCGTCAGCGGGCCGCGCGCAGGAAGGCCTCCAGGCCCGCCAGGTCGTCGGTGTTGAGGTAGTCCACGTCGGCGGCCAGGAGCTCACGCCACAGGGCGTCGCGCGCCGGCCCCGCCACGTCCGGGGTGGCCCAGAAGCGCACCGTCTGCCGGGCGTCGTGCGCGGAGGCGACGAGGCGGCGCAGCGTCTCGCGCTCCGCCGCCGGTATCGGACCGGCTCCCGTCCAGGTGAAGGTCTTGGTCCAGTCGGCGCTGATGAGCGGGATGAAGGAGGCGGGAACGCCCGAGCCGAGGTCCTCCAGCCGTCCGTCGTAGAAGGCGTGGCGCACCTTCTCGGCCTCCATGGGGGCCCGGGCGCCGCGGTCGCCGGAGATGACGGCGGTCACCGCGCCGCGGCGCACCCGGCCGCCGACCCCGCCGTAGGCGGCGCTGAACAGGTGGCCGTAGCGGCGCAGCCGCTTGGTCAGCTCCAGGTAGGTGGGCTCCCCGGCGGTCTTGAGGTCGATCAGCAACTGCAGCGACAGGTCGTAACCGCGGTAGACCCGGCCGCCGTTGGCCTGCACCCGCCGGGCCAGCGGGTCGAGGTAGAGCGACTCCAGGGTGCGGGTGGGGTCGAGGTCCGTGGCGTCGTGCGCGACCAGCAGCTGGCCGTCGACCAGCCAGATGTCGGCCTCGACGCTGCCGAAGCCGTGCGAGAGCGCGTCGAGGAGCGGACGCGGGTGCTCGTAGTCGTTGTGGGCGTGGGCTCTGGCCAGCGGGCGCTCGCCCTTGGAACGGTCCCTCGAGCCGTCTGTGGAGTTGTCCTTCGCGACGGCGGTGTCGCCGGACGAGGCGGACGTGCTCGCGAACGCGGGCGCGGCCGCGCCGCCCGCCAGAGCGGCTCCGAGGGTGACGACAAAGGCACGGCGTGTACGGCGGTCCATGGGGCCTCCCGGCTCTCGACCCGGCGCGGTGCCGGATACGCAGGCTCGACGCCAGTGAGTATCGGGCGGCCGTACACCCAAAGGGCAGTACTGAGCGAAGAGTTCCACGGGTGGTCCCCGGCCATTTCCTCGCCGTTCCCGAGGTGCCGGGGCGGTGACGGCGGTGCCCGTGGGGGGCGCGGGTCGGATGCGCGCGCCGGAGTACGGGCGGGGCGCGGCGGCCGTCGGCCCACGGCGCAATCGGAATGTTTACCCGTCGGCGACGGCCGTCATAACCCTCACCCGGGCACTCTTTTGAGTGAATGCAACCGCCCAAAGTCCGCTGATAGCTTGGCAGTTGCTGGAGCGGAATTTTTCTTCAAAGTCCGTACAGGGATGGGTGAGCATTCACGATGACGACGTCCGTTGAACCGGGTTCCGGTACCGATATTTCGCAGCCGCGGTTGAGTCTCGGCACGGCGGCCGCGCGGAATCTGGCGACGACGACCAAATCCGTTCCGCAAATGCAGGGCGTCACCTCGCGGTGGCTGCTGCGCATGTTGCCGTGGGTGCAGGTTCCGGGTGGTTCCTACCGGGTGAACCGCCGGGCGTCCCATACGCTCGGGGACGGCCGGGTGGAGTTCACCACCGCCGGATCGCAGGTGCGGGTCATCCCGGTCGAGCTGCGCGAGCTACCACTGCTGCGCCGGTTCGAGGACACCGCGGTGCTCGAGGCCCTGGCGGACCGCTTCACCCAGCGGGAGTTCGCGCCCGGCGATGTCCTGGTGGAGGCCGGGCGTCCGGCCGATGAGCTCCTCCTCATCGCCCACGGCAAGGTCGACAAATTGACCGAGGGCGCGTTCGACGAGCCCTCGGTGGTCGGCTCGGCCGCCGGTGGCGACCACATCGGGGAGCCGGAGCTGACCGCCGCCGAGGCGGGCACCTGGGACATCACCGTGAAGGCCGTGACGTTCTGCACGGTGCTGGCCCTGCCCCGGCAGGAGTTCGAGGAGCAGCTGGACCGCTCACCCGAGCTGCGCGCGCATGTGGAGGCGGTGCGCTCGGAGCCGGAGACCGAGCGGAACGAGCACGGGGAGGCGGCCATCGCGCTGGCCTCGGGCCACTCGGGCGAGCCGGTCCTGCCGGGCACCTTCGCGGAGTACGAGCTGGCGCCGCGGGAGTACGAGCTGAGCGTGGCCCAGACCGTGCTGCGCGTCCACACCCGCGTCGCCGACCTCTACAACGAACCCATGAACCAGGTCGAGCAGCAGCTCCGCCTCACCATCGAGGCCCTGCGCGAACGCCAGGAACACGAACTCGTCAACAACCCCGAGATCGGCCTGCTGCACAACGCCGACCTCTCCCAGCGCATCCACACCCGCAGCGGACCGCCCACCCCCGACGACCTCGACGAACTGCTGGCCACCGTCTGGAAGGACCCGGGGCTGATCCTGGCGCATCCGCGCGCCATCGCGGCGATCGGCCGGCAGTTCAACAGCCATGGCATCTCCCCGCAGCCCACGGAGGTGAACGGGCATGCGCTGCCGGCCTGGCGGGGCGTGCCCATCCTCCCGTGCAACAAGATTCCGGTCTCCCGGAGCGGGGTGAGCTCGATTCTCGTTCTGCGCACCGGGGAGGAGAACCAGGGGGTCATCGGACTGCACCGCACCGGAATTCCCGACGAATACCAGCCGAGCCTCTCGGTGCGGTTCATGGGAATCAGCGAGCAGGCCATCATTTCGTATCTCGTCAGCGCCTACTATTCCGCGGCCGTGCTCGTCCCGGACGCGCTCGGAATTCTGGAGGACGTGGAAGTCGGGCTCTGAATCCGCCCGACGGACGCTGACGTCCACCCGACCGGGCCTGTGGCCTCCGCATACCTTCCCGAATATCTACCGAAATGGGTGATGAGCACTTATGACCACCTCCGTGGAGTCCGGTGAGCAGCCGCTGAGCCTGGGCACGGCCGCCGCGCGGAACCTGGCGACCACCACCAAGTCGGTTCCGCAGATGCAGGCCATCTCCTCCCGGTGGCTGCTGCGCGTCCTCCCCTGGGTCCAGGTGTCGGCCGGTACGTACCGGGTGAACCGTCGGCTGACCTACACGGTCGGGGACGGGCGGGTGGAGTTCATCACCACCGGATCACAGGTGCGGGTCATCCCCCGGAGCTGGGAGAGCTGCCGACGCTGCGCGGCTTCGGGGACACCTCCGTGCTGGAGTCGCTGGCCGACGGCTGTGTCCAGCGCGAGTACGCGCCGGGGGATGTGCTGGTGGAGGCGGGCCGCCCGGCCGACCAGGTGTTCCTGATCGCCCATGGCAAGGTCCGCCAGATCGCCCCCGGCGCGTATGACCAGGGCAGCACGGTGGCGGTGCTGGCCGACGGGGAGTACTTCGGCGACACGGTCCTGACCGGTCCGGAGCGCACCTGGGAGTTCACCGCCCGGGCCGTCACCCGGACCACGGTGCTCACCCTCCCCCGCCGCGTCGTCCAGGAGGCCGCCGACCGCTCCGCGTCGCTGCGCGACCATCTCCGGGGGCTCTCCGAGCGGACCGCGCCCGCTCAGAACCGGCGCGGAGAGGCCGATATCGCCATCGCGTCCGGCCACTCGGGCGAGCCGGTCCTGCCGGGCACGTTCGTGGACTACGAACTGGAGCCGCGGGAGTACGAGCTGAGCGTGGCCCAGACCGTGCTGCGCGTCCACACCCGCGTCGCCGACCTCTACAACGAACCCATGAACCAGGTCGAGCAGCAGCTCCGCCTCACCATCGAGGCCCTGCGCGAACGCCAGGAACACGAACTCGTCAACAACCGCGAATTCGGCCTGCTGCACAACGCCGACCTCTCCCAGCGCATCCACACCCGCAGCGGCCCGCCCACCCCCGACGACCTCGACGAACTGCTGGCCCGGCGCCGCAAGACCCAGTACCTGCTGGCGCATCCGCGCACCATCGCCGCCTTCGGGCGGGAGTGCAGCCGCCGTGGTCTGTATCCGCAGGGCGTCGAGGTGGCCGGGGTCGCGGTGCGGGCGTGGCGCGGGGTTCCGCTGCTGCCCTGCAACAAGATCCCGGTCAGCGAGTCCGGCACCAGCTCGATCCTGGCGATGCGCACCGGCGAGGAGAGCCAGGGGGTCGTCGGTCTGCATCAGACCGGTATCCCGGATGAGTACGAGCCGAGTCTGAACGTCCGGTTCATGGGCATCAGCGAGCAGGCCGTGACGTCCTATCTGGTCTCCGCCTACTACTCGGCGGCGATTCTGGTGCCCGACGCCGTCGGTGTGCTGGAGGACGTCGAGATCGGCCGCTGAGCCCGGCCGTCGGAGACCGGTCGCCGCGGGCGTGGATCAGGGACGGACGCTGCTGACCACGTCCGCGGTGGCTGCCAGCCCCTCGGAGATGGTGGGCGCCACACTGCTGCTCGCCAGGTAGAAGCCCAGCGTCACACAGACCAGCGCATGCGAGATGCGCAGTCCGCCGCTGCGGAGAAACACCACTGTGAGGATCAGAAGCAGCAGGACCACGGAGATGGAAATGGCCACGGGGAGCCTCCTCGGCCACTACGGAGCATCGGAATCCGGCCGTCAGTGTGGCCCAGAATCGCCCCTGGACCGCCGCCACCTGGTGCTCCAGACGGGTGCCGATCTGCTGTTCGGTTGCTCCCCGGCGGTCGCCCCCGCGCGGTGAACGGGCGTGGCGAGCCCGCTCAGGCGTCGGCGCGGATCAGCTCGGCGGCCATCTCGCCGATCATGACGCAGGCCGCGTTGGTGTTGGCCGAGACGATCGACGGCATGATCGATCCATCGGCGATCCGCAGCCCCTCGACGCCCCGGACCCGCAGCCGGGGGTCCACCACCGATCGCTCGTCCCCGCCCATCCGGCAGGTGCCGACGTGGTGGAAGTAGGTGCCGGCGTTCTCGCGGACGAAGTCGGCCAGTCCGTCCCGGCCGCTCACCCCGGGACCGGGCAGCAGTTCGCGCGGCTGCCACGCCTGGAACGCGTCGGTGGCGGCCAGCGACCGGGCCAGTTCGACCCCTTGGACCAGGGTGGCGAGGTCCCTTTCGTCGCTGAGATAGCCGGGGTCGATCAGCGGCCGGTCCTCGGGGTCCGCGCCGGAGAGCCGGACCGTGCCCCGGCTGTGGGGCCGCATCGCGGCGGCCGTCAGGGTGAAGCTGTTCGGCGGGAACGGCAGCAGCCTGGGGTGGAACGGGATGTGAAAGAGGAACACCTCGAGGTCGGGGCCGGGCAGCCCGGGGTCGGTCCGGGTGAACAGGGCCGCCTCGGCGGTGGTCGGCGGGGGCGGCGGCAGCGGGGTGCCCGCCTCGTGGACCAGCCCGACCAGCGGGTGGTCCTGGAGGTTGGCCCCCACCTCGGGGGCGTCCACCAGCACCGGGACGCCCACGTCGCGCAGATGGCCGGACGGGCCGATGCCGGAGAGCATCAGCAGCTTGGGCGAGTCCACCGAGCCCGCGCACACGACGACCTCCCGTGCCGCGCGCACCCGCCGTGCCGCACCGCCGGAGCCCGCGTATTCGACGCCGACGCAGCGGGTGCCCTCGAAGAGCAGCCGGTGTGCCCGGGCCTCGGTGCGGACGGTGAGGTTGGGGCGGTCCATCGCGGGATCGAGATAGGCGACCGCCGTGCTCTGGCGGCGCCCCTCGTGGATGGTCCACTCATGGCGCCCGGCGCCGTCGCTCTCCGCGCCGTTGAAGTCGTCGTTGTAGGGGTGGCCGAGTTCCTTGGCGGCGTCGAGGAAGGCGGTGCTCAGCGGGTTGGGCGTCCCGGCCCGGCTGAGCCGCAGCGGACCGCCGGTGCCGCGGAAGCGGGGATCGCTGCCCTCGGTGTGCTCGAGGGCGCGGAAGGCCTCCAGCACCGAGGCGGCGTCCCAGCCGGTGCAGCCGTCGGCGGCCCAGGCGTCGAAGGTGCCGAGGTGGCCGCGGACGTAGGTCATCACATTGATGCTGCTGGAGCCGCCGAGGACCTTGCCGCGCACCGCGGCCTGGGGGTGCCCGGCCAGGCCCGGCTGCGGGACGGTGGTGTAGCCCCAGTCGTGCTCACCGCCGATCAGGGTGAACCACGCGGTGGGGTCGTGGATCTGCTCGGCGGCGTCGTCCTTCCCGGCCTCCAGCAGCAGCACCCGTACGTCCGGGGCTTCCGTCAGCCGGGCCGCCACCACGGCGCCCGCCGAGCCCGCCCCCACCACGATGTAGTCGTAGTCGCTCATCATGTGCCCCCGTTCCGGACCCACCCGATGTGCCGCACAGCTGTTCGGCACTCTAGTGGCGTGATCGCGGAGCGGGGGCGGGTTCGCCGGATCCGGCCGGTCAGCCGGTGGGGGCCGGCAGATCCACCAGCCCGGCGAGCGCCTGCCGGTGACGGCCGGGGGTGCCCAGCGCGATCTCGTCGCTCTTGGCCCGCTTGAGATACAGATGCGCCGGGTGCTCCCAGGTCATGCCGATGCCGCCGTGCAGTTGGACGCACTCCTCGGCCGCGTGCACCGCCACCTCGGCGCAGTGCGCCTGGGCCACGGCCACCGCGACCGGTGTGTCCGGGCTGTCCGTGGCCAGTGCGTCGGCGGCGTACCGGGCGGTGGCGCGCGCCGAGACCAGCTCCAGCCACAGCGCGGCCATGCGGTGCTTGAGCGCCTGGAACGAGCCGATGGGGCGCCCGAACTGATGGCGCTCCTTGGTGTGGCGGACGGTCTCGGTCAGACACCACTCGGCCACGCCCAGCTGCTCGGAGGCGAGCAGCCCGGCCCCGGTCAGCAGCGCCCGCCCGATGGCCGCCTCGGCCCGGTCGGGCCCGGCCAGCCGGCGGGCCGGGGCGCCGGTGAGGGTCACCGCGGCGAGCGGGCGGGTGAGGTCGAGCGAGGTGAGGGGTTCGACGGTGACGCTGGTCTCGGCGGTCTCCACGGCGTAAAGACCGTAGCCGTCCGCGCCGGTGGCGGGGACGAGCAGCACATCGGCGCCCGCCGCGCCCGCGACACCGGAGACCTGGCCGCTGAGCGCGCCGTCGCCGTCGGCCCGTACGGTCGCGGCAGGCGCGCCCGTCCCATCGCCGGGCACCACGGCCATGGTGGACAGCGGCACCGCGAGGGCGCCGACCGTACGGCCCTCGGCGAGCGCGCCGAGCAGCCGGGCCACGGCCTCCTGGCCGGTGTCGCAGCCGAGCAGGGCGGCGGCGGCGAGGACGGCGCTGGTGAGGTAGGGCACGGGGGCGACAGCGCGGCCGAGCTCCTCCATCACCACCGCCGCCTCACGCGCGGTGGCGCCCTGGCCGCCGAGCTTGTCCGGCACCAGCAGCCCCGCGGTGCCCATTTCGGCGCCCAGCGCGTGCCACAGCGCCACGTCGTACGCCCGGCCGCTCTCGGCCTCGGACATCACCGTCGCGGGCGGGCATCGGTCGGTGAGCAGCGACCGTACGGCCGCGCGCAGATCGTCCTCCGCCTCGGAGTAGAGCAGGTCGGCGGCGCTCATCGGGGCAGGTCCTTCCACGGGACGTCCTTGTCGGTCCGCGGCTCGGGCGGCAGGCCCAGGACGCGTTCGGCGATGATGTTGAGCAGCACCTCCGAGGTGCCGCCCTCGATGGAGTTGCCCTTGGCGCGCAGATAGCGGTAGCCGGCCTCGCGCCCGGTGAAGTCCACCAGTTCCGGGCGGCGCGGCGTCCAGTCGTCGTAGAGCAGCCCCTCCTCGCCCAGCAGCTCGACCTCGAGCGCGCTGATGTGCTGGTTGAGGCGGGCGAAGGCGAGCTTCATGGCCGAGCCCTCGGGGCCGGGCTGGCCGACCGCGAGCTGCTGGCGCAGCCGCTCGCCCGCGAGCCGGGCCGCCTCGGACTCCACCCACAGCCGCAGCAGCCGCTGGTGGAGGTCGTGGGTGCGCAGTTCGGGCCGCTCGCGCCAGGTGTCGGCGACGAGGCCGATCATGCCGCCCTCGCGGGGGACACGGCCGCCGCCGATGGCGACCCGCTCGTTCATCAGGGTGGTCTGGGCGACGCGCCAGCCCTCGCCGATCTCGCCGAGCCGCCGGCTGTCGGGGATGCGCACCCCGGTGAGGAAGACCTCGTTGAACTCCGCCTCGCCGGTGATCTGGCGCAGTGGCCGTACCTCGACCCCGGGGTCGGTCATATCGCAGACGAAGTAGCTGATGCCGCGGTGTTTGGGCTGGTCGGGGTCGGTGCGGGCGATGAGGATGGCCCAGCGGGCGAGATGGGCGCTCGAGGTCCAGACCTTCTGTCCGTCGACCACCCAGTCGTCGCCGTCGCGCACCGCACGGGTGGCCAGCGCCGCGAGGTCGGATCCGGCGCCGGGCTCGCTGAACAGCTGGCACCACACCTCCTCGCCGGTCCACAGCGGGCGCAGCAGCCGCTGCCGCTGCTCGTCGGTGCCGAAGCCGAGGATGGTGGGGGCGGCCATGCCGAGGCCGATGCCGATGCGGCGGGGGTCGTTGTCGGGCGCCCCCGCGGCCTCCAGCTCGGCGTCGACGACGGCTTGCAAGGAGCGCGGGGCGTCCAGGCCGCCGAGTCCGGCCGGGTAGTGCACCCAGGCGAGCCCGGCGTCGAAGCGGGCGCGCAGGAAGTCCAGGCGGTCGGTGGTGGCGGGCGGATGGGCGTCCAGGAGCTCGCGGACGCGGCGGCGCAGCTCGTCGGCGTCCACGGCGGGGCGGTGCCGGGTGGTGCTCATCGGGCCCCTCCGGCGGCCTGCCCGGGGACGACGACCACGCGGCCGGTGGTCACGCCGTCGGCGACGCGCTGGACGGCGTCGGCCGCGTCCTTCAGCGGTACGCGCTCGCTGACCAGCGGTTTGACGGTGCCCTGCGCGGCGAGCTCGGTCAGCTCCTCGTGACAGGCGCGGATCGCGGCCGGGTCGTGGGTGTTGTACAGGCCCCAGTGGAGGCCGAGGATGGCGTAGTTCTTGACCAGGGCGTGGTTGAGGGCGGCCTGGGGGACGACGCCGCTGGCGAAGCCGACGACCACGATGCGGCCCTCGAAGGCGACGCATTTGACGGACTTGACGAAGGCGTCGCCGCCGACCGGGTCGTAGACGACGTCCGCGCCACGTCCGCCGGTGGCCTCCTTGACGGCCGCCACGATGTCGTCGGCGCGCCGGTCGAGGACGAGGTCGCAGCCGAGCTCGCGGGCCACCCGGGCCTTGTCGTCACCGCCGACGACCCCGATCACGGTGGCCCCGGCCGCCTTGCCGAGCTGGACGGCGGCGCTGCCGACCCCGCCCGCGGCGGCGTGCACCAGGAGCGTCTCGCCGGACTGGATGCGGGCCCTGCGGTGCAGGCCGAACCAGCCGGTCTGGTAGCCGATGTGCAGCGCCGCGGCCTCGGCGTCGTCCAGGGCGTCGGGCGCGGGCAGCGCGGCCGCCGCCGCCACGGGCACCAGCTCGGCGAAGCCGCCCGCGGGGAGCGTGGGCGTGGCCAGGACGCGGGAGCCCACCACGGCCTCGGCGCCCTCGCCGACGGCGACGACCTCGCCGCACACCTCGACGCCGGGGGTGAACGGCAGGGGCGGGCGCACCTGGTACTGGCCGCGGCACAGCAGGGCGTCGGGGAAGTTGACGTTGACGGCCCGGACCCGCAGCAGCAGCTGTCCCGGTCCCGCCTCGGGGTCCGGCACCTCGTCGAGGCGCATGACCTCACCGGGCTCGCCATTGTCGTGCACTCGCCATGCCTGCATCCGGTGGCCTCCACAAACGGATCGTCGGAACGCGGTACCGCGCCGGGTCGAACATACTAACCAGTCGGTACGAGCAGCGGAACCGCCACCGCCGTCAGCCATCCTGACCTGCCCACCCGGCGGTGGATGAACTCTTGTGCAACTCTGGAGGCACCCTTGAGCCCGGCGCGTCGGCGGTAAAGAGTGGACGGCGACGAATCGGTTCGTTTCCCAGCGAGCCGTTGCCGGAACGGGACGGGAGATGACGACTGTGCCCGACGACAAGGCGATCAGCGAGGCCGAGATGGAGGCCAGGCTGCACGGCATCTGTTTCAAGACCGGGCCGCCGCGCCGCATCGGCGTCGAGCTCGAATGGCTCATGTACGACCCGCACGACCCCGCACGACCCATCGAGGCGGCCCGGCTCGAAGCCGCGGTCACCGCCCTGCGCGGACTGCCGCTGCGGTCCGCCATCACCTTCGAACCCGGCGGTCAGGTGGAGCTCAGCTCCCTCCCGGCCGACTCCCTCACCGCGTGTGTGGAGTCCGCGGCCGCCGATCTGGTCCTCGTACGTTCCGTACTCACCGGCCTCGGACTCGGTCTCGCCGGCCACGGACATGACCCCTGGCGCCCACCGAGACGCTTCCTCACCACGCCCCGGTACGAGTGCATGGAGTCCTACTTCGACCGCCGCGGGCCTGCCGGGCGGTCCATGATGTGCAACACCGCCTCCGTGCAGGTCTGCGTGGACGCCGGGCACGAGGAGCCCGGACCGCTCGGCATGGCACGGCGCTGGCGGCTCGCCCATCTGCTGGGCGCGGTGCTGACCGCAGCGTTCGCCAACTCGCCCCTGCGCCAGGGCCGCCCCACGGGCTACCGTTCCACCCGGCAGGCGCTGTGGACGGCGATGGAGCCCGGACGCACCCACGCCCCGGCCGACGGCCGCGATCCCCGCACGGCCTGGTCCCACTACGTGCTGGACGCGCCCGTGATGGCCATCCGGGAGGAGAAGGCGCCCTGGACGGTGCCGTCCGGGGTGACCTTCCGCCGGTGGGCCCGGACGGGGCTGCCCCGGCCGCCCACCCACGACGACCTCGACTTCCACATCTCCACGCTCTTTCCCCCGTCCGCCCGCGCGGCCACCTGGAACTGCGCATGATCGACGCGCAGAGCGGTGAGGACGGATGGATCGTCCCCCTCGCCGTCACGGTCGCGCTCTTCGACGATCCCGAGGCTGCTGAAACGGTTTACCGGGTGGTGAAGCCGCTCGCCGAGACCGCGGGCGCCCGCCCCGCACCGGGCAATCCGCTGTGGCGCGCCGCGGCCCGCCACGGTCTGGCCGACCCCGAGTTGCGCACCGCCGCCGTCAGCTGCTTCACCACGGCGCTGGACGCGCTGCCGCGCATCGGCGCCTCCCCCGCCATCACGGCCGCCGTCGCCGCCTTCACCGACCGCTATGTGCTCCGCGGCCGATGTCCCGCCGACGATCTACTCGCTCCCCTCACCGGTAAGGAGGGACGGTCATGACCGCCCCCGATTCCGATCCCACCACCGATCCCGAGGCGCTGCGCCGGCGCGCCGAGAAGGCGCTGCGCACCGCGCGCGACCGCACCCACACCCTCACCACCTGCGTGGACGAGCCCGACCTCACCGCCCAGCACTCCCCTTTGATGTCCCCGCTGGTGTGGGATCTGGCGCACATCGGCAACCAGGAGGAGCAGTGGCTGCTGCGCGCGGTCGGCGGACGTGACGCCCTGCGCCCCGAGATCGACTCCATATACGACGCCTTCGAGCATCCGCGCGCCGAGCGGCCCACCCTGCCGCTGCTGGCGCCCGCCGAGGCCCGCGGCTATGTCCATGAGGTGCGCGGCCGGGTGCTGGACGTCCTGGAGCGGATCGAGCTGCGCGGCGCCCCGCTGGTGGACGCGGGCTTCGCCTTCGGCATGATCGCCCAGCACGAGCAGCAGCACGACGAGACGATGCTCATCACCCACCAGCTGCGCCGCGGACCCGCCGCGCTCACCGCCCCGCCGCCGCCCGACACGGCGGACGGCGCGGCGCTGCCCGAGGAGGTGCTGGTCCCGGGCGGCCCGTTCACCATGGGCACCTCGGCCGAGCCCTGGGCCCTGGACAACGAGCGGCCCGCGCACCACCGGCTGGTCCCGGCCTTCCACATCGACACCACTCCGGTGACCAACGGCGCGTACCAGCGGTTCATCGCGGACGGCGGCTACACCGAGCGGCGCTGGTGGACGGCAGATGGCTGGGCGTACATCCAGGAGCACGGCCTCGCCGCCCCGCTGTTCTGGCGGCGCGAGGGCGGGCAGTGGCTGCGCCGGCGGTTCGGGGTGACGGAGCCGGTGCCGCCGGAGGAGCCGGTGGTGCATGTGAGCTGGTACGAGGCGGACGCCTACGCCCGCTGGGCGGGGCGGCGGCTGCCGACCGAGGAGGAGTGGGAGAAGGCCGCCCGCCACGACCCGGAGAGCGGCCGGTCCCGGCGCTATCCGTGGGGCGACGAGGATCCCACGCCCGTCCACGCCAACTTGGGCCAGCGCCATCTGCGGCCCGCGGCGGCCGGCAGCTATCCGCTGGGTGCCTCCCCGCTGGGGGTGCGGCAGCTGATCGGCGATGTGTGGGAGTGGACCTCGAGCGACTTCCTGCCCTACCCGGGGTTCCGCGCCTTCCCCTACCGCGAGTACTCGGAGGTGTTCTTCGGCCCGGCGCACAAGGTGCTGCGCGGCGGTTCCTTCGCGGTGGACGAGGTCGCCTGCCGGGGCACGTTCCGCAACTGGGACCTGCCGGTCCGCCGGCAGATCTTCGCCGGCTTCCGCACCGCGCGGGACGCTTCCTGATGTGCCGGCACCTGGCCTACCTCGGGCCGCGGACCGCCATCGGCGAGGTGGTCGTGGCGCCCGCGCACAGTCTGTTCCGGCAGTCGTGGGCGCCGCGGCGGCAGGCTCACGGCACGGTCAACGCCGACGGGTTCGGCGTCGGCTGGTACGCGTCGGGCGACCCGGTGCCGGCGCGCTACCGCCGCGCCGGGCCCATCTGGGGCGATCTGTCGTTCGCCGACCTGGCCCGCGTGGTGCGGACAGGGGCGCTGATGGCCGCCGTAAGGGACGCCACCGAGGCGAGCGCGGACGGCGAGGCGGGCGCCTCGCCGTTCGCCTCGGGGACCTGGCTGTTCAGCCACAACGGGGCGATCCGCGACTGGCCCCACGCGGTCGCGGACCTCGCCGCCGCGCTGCCACCGGCGGATCTGCTCGGCTTGGAGGCGCGGTGCGACTCGGCGTTCGTCTGGGCGCTGGTGCTGCACCGGCTGCGGCTGGGCCACGCGCCGCCGGAGGCGCTGGCCGAGGCCGCCCGGCAGCTCGCCGGCGCCTCCCCCGACTCACGGCTCAATCTGCTGCTCATGGACGGCGAGACCATCGCCGCCACCGCCTGGGGCGACACGCTGTGGTACCTGGCCGATCCGGAGCGGGGTGTGGTGGTGGCCTCCGAGCCGTACGACCAGGACCCCGGCTGGACCGAGGTCCCCGACCGCACCCTGCTCACCGCCACCCGCACCGATGTACTGCTCACCGCACTCAAGGAGGCTTCCCGTTGAGCCCCTTCACCGTCACCCGCACCCTGCCCGCCGATGCCACCGCGGCCGCGCTGCGCGCCGATGTGGCCGACGGGCTGACCAGCACCCCCAAACAGCTTCCGCCCAAGTGGTTCTACGACGCCCGGGGAAGCGCGCTCTTCGAAGAGATCACCCGGCTGCCCGAGTACTACCCGACCCGCGCCGAGCGGGAGATCCTCGTCGCCCGCTCGGCGGAGATCGCCGACGCCACCGGGGCCCGCACCCTCATAGAACTGGGCTCCGGCTCCTCCGAGAAGACCCGCCACCTGATCCGGGCACTGCCGGATCTGCACGTCTACGTCCCCGTCGACGTGAGCGAGAGCGCGCTGGAACTGGCCGGGGAGGCCCTGCTGGCCGAGCGTCCACGGCTGACGGTGCACGCGCTGGTGGCCGACTTCATGAACGGACTCGCGCTGCCCGACGACACCCCGGGGCCGAGGCTGCTGGCCTTCCTCGGGGGCACCATCGGCAATCTGCTGCCGGCGGAGCGCGCCGCCTTCTTCGCCTCGGTGAGCGAACTGCTCGCGCCCGGCGACGCGCTGCTGCTCGGCACCGACCTGGTCAAGGACGAGGCCACGCTCGTCTCCGCCTACGACGACGCCCAGGGGGTCACCGCGGCGTTCAACAAGAACGTGCTGACGGTGCTCGACCGCGAACTGGGCGCCGACTTCGACCCCTCCGACTTCGACCACGTGGCGGTGTGGAACGCCGAGGAGGAGTGGATCGAGATGCGGCTCAGGGCCCGTAAGGAGCTCACCGCGAAGATCCCCGCCATGGATCTCGCGGTCCACTTCACGGCCGGGGAGGAGGTCCGCACCGAGGTGTCCGCCAAGTTCCGGGAGGAGAAGGTACGGGCCGAACTGGCCGCCGCGGGGATGGAGTCGCGGCGCTGGTGGACCGACGCGGAGGGCCGCTTCGCGGTGTCGCTCGCCGTGCGCCGGTAACTCCTCGGCAGATCGCGGTACGCCGCCGCCCGGGACCACTGGTCGCGGGCGGCGGCTCGCTGTGCGGGGGGGCGAGGCGGAGTCCGGGCCGTGGGCGAGCCGTTCACCCCGTCCGAGCCCTCCGCCGGGTCGTTCTCCTGGTGGCCGGGGCGGGCCGGTCACCCTGCGTCCCGCCCGAAGCACCGACCGAATTCGATGTGATGCACATCACACAACCGGAAGAGGGCCGCAGCACAGCGCGCTGTGGCCCCCTTTCCAGGTGAACTCCCTCTTGTTGTGGCCAAATCGGTCCCCTTATCTTTGGCCCGCCCGGCAGCTCGCCGCATCCGGCAGCACGAGAAGGAGCCGTCCATGCCCTTACGGGGACGCCACCGCCGCTACAAGCCCAACCGCATCTCCCGTGCCTCGCTGAGCGTCACGGCGGGCGGCGCCGGAATCGCCCTTCCACTCATCGGTGCCGCGGGCGCGTCCGCGGCCTCGGGCGAAACCTGGGACAAGGTGGCCCAGTGCGAGTCCACCGACAACTGGGACATCAACACCGGTAACGGCTTCTACGGCGGGCTGCAGTTCACGCAGAGCACATGGGCGGCGTACGGCGGCACGGCGTACGCGGCACGGGCCGATCTGGCCACCAAGGACCAGCAGATCGCGATCGCGGAGAAGGTGCTCGACGGCCAAGGCCCCGGCGCGTGGCCGGTGTGTTCGGGCAAGGCCGGTCTGACGCGGGGCGACACGGCGCCGCAGCAGAGCGCCCAGAAGGCCGTCAGGACGGCCGCCGCCCCGGTCGAGCAGACCCATCGGCCGGAGAAGGCCCAGCAGGCCGCGGCGAGCAAGCCCACGCCCACCAGTCTCCCTGGGCGTGCCTCCTCGAAGTCCGGCCGCTATGTGGTCGTCAGCGGTGACTCGCTGTCCCGTATCGCCGACACCCACGACGTCAACGGCGGCTGGGAGGCGCTCTACGAGACCAACCGCGAGACGATCGGCGGCGATCCCGATCTGATCTACCCCGGTCAGAAGCTCTCTCTCAAGGGCGGTAAGGCCACCGCCAAGCCCAAGGCGGACCCCGAGCCCCACCACAAGGCCAAGGCGAAGCCGAAGCCGAAGCCCGCGCCGCACCCGAAGGCCGAGAAGCACACCAGCCGGGAGCGGGCCGCCAGGCCCGTCGTCTCCTCGGGCTTCACCGCTCCCGTCAGCGGCGTCAGCCCGAGCACCGCCTACCGGACGGCCGGCTCCAGCTGGTCGAGCGGCTACCACACGGGGGTGGACTTCCCCGTGGGCATCGGCACCTCGGTGAAGGCCGTGGGCTCGGGCCATGTGGTCTCGGCGGGCTGGGGCGACGCGTACGGCTATCAGGTGGTCATCCGGCACCCGGACGGCAAGTACAGCCAGTACGCCCATCTCTCGCAGCTGTCGGTGCGGGCCGGGCAGAGCGTCAACGGCGGCCAGCAGATCGGCCGTTCCGGCTCGACGGGCAATGCCACCGGACCGCATCTCCACTTCGAGATCCGCACCGGCCCCGGCTATGGCTCGGACATCAATCCGCTCGCCTATCTGCGGTCACACGGCGTCAGCCTCTGAGCCTTCGTCCGGGTGAGAGTCGCGCCAGGCGCGCGAAACGCGGCCCTTTGGTGAGCGTGGTGGCGACCATGTGCCCGGAGACACCGCCCAGCCCGGGCCCCGGGTGAGTGGACGCGCCGATGTGCCAGAGCCCGTCGATATCGGTCGCATGCCGTCCGCATGCGGGCAGGGGGCGCCAGAGAAAGCTCTGGTCGAGTTCGAGGGAACCACCGTACGGGTCGCCATCGACCGCGTTGGGGTTCCGGCGGGCGAGGTCCGGGGGCGCGATGACATCGACGGCGAGGACCTTGCCGGGCAGATCGGGTGCGTGCCGGGCGATCCGGTCCAGCACCCGGTCGGCGTAGCCCCGGGCCAGCTCCGGGCTCCAGCCCTGAGCGGTGTCCAGTTCACCGGCCGCGTCACCGCGCGGGGTGTACGGCACCTCCTGCAACTGGAGCCACAGCGCGGCGGCCCCGGGCGGCACCCGGCCGGGGTCCAGTACGTACTGCTGCCCGACCACCACCGTGGGCCGCCGGGGCAGCAGGCCCGCCTCGGCCTCGGCGCAGGCGATACCGGTGCTGCCCGAACCGTCGGTCAGGTGCACCAGCGGGATCGTGTTCAGCCGCGCGTCGCGCCAGCCGAGCGGCTCGGAGAGCGCGACATGGATCTGCATCGCGGCGCGGCCGTAACGGAATCGCCGCGCCTCGTCGCGCGGTTCGGGGCGCACCGAGCCCTCCGCAAGGAGGGTGCCGTACAGGGCGGTGGGGGTCACCGAGGCGAGGACCGCGCGCCGGGCGCGGAAGACCCGGGCTCCCGCCGCCACTCCCACGGCGCGGCCCCGCTCGACGAGGATGCGGTCGACCCGGGTGCCGGTCTCCACCCGTACGCCCGTCGTCGTCAGCAGCGACCTGAAGGCGTCGAGGAACCGGCCCGCGCCCCCGGCCACCACCGGCACCCCGGCGCCATGCAGGGTGGCGGCGAACAGCGTCACCAGGAATCCGCCCGACGCGTGGTCCGGCGACAGGCCCGCATGCAGCAGCCACGGGGCGAAGAGGTGGTCCACCTCGTCCCCGCGGAACTCCGCGCGCAGGTACCCACGGCCGCTGGCGGCCACCGAGCGCACCCACCGCTCCACCCCCTGCCGCCCACCGCCGCGCAGCAGGGCGGCCACGTGGCGGAGGGCGGCCGGTGAGCGGAGCTCGCCGCCCATCAGACCGCCGATCGCCTCCATGTTGGCGCCCAGCCGACCGAGCGCGGCCAGATACGCGGCCCGGTCCGCTTGGTGCGCGAACCCATCGGCGGTGCGCTCCGGATCGCGGTGGGCGAGCGTGACCCTGCCGTCGTCGGCCGCGCTGGCGATGGCCCACTCGCCGGTGTTGCGGTACTCCAGCCCGTGCCGTCGCAAGGGCTCCCCCAGACGTGCGAACGCCGGGCCGGAGACGAACAGCGGATGCCAGGAGGAGTAGGTGTCGTGGAGGTAGCCCGGCAGGGTGCGCTCCTCGGTGGCGATGAACCCGCCGATGTCCGGTTCGCGCTCCACCAGGATGACGGACCATCCGGCCAGGGCCAGCTCCGCGGCGGCGACCAGGCCGTTGACACCGGACCCGACGACGACGGCGTCTGCCTCGGCCATCCGGTGCCCCTCCTGCCATCGCGCAATGCGGTGCTTTTGTCTGGTTTTAGCATGCTACGCGAAGGATACCGGGCGGCATACTGGATGCGGGCTGCCCCCGTACTCGCACGACGGGGGACAGCCCATTTCACTGGTACGGATTCACCTCACTGGTACGGGTTCACCCGTGGACCACGGTCACACCGGCGGGACGCACGGCAGCAGGGAGGCTGTAGAGGTGACCGGGGTGCCTCCGATGACGGCGGTCGCCTGGTAGGTCGTGTTGAGGATCTGCAGCGCGGTGAGGTTCACCGGGAGGGTGGCGGTGCCGGTCCCATCGGTCGTCGCCGTCCCCACGGGCACGCCGCCCACGAGGAACTGCACGGAGATGCCCGCTGTCGGCGGCGTCACCTTGGCCGTCAGGGTGGTCGGGAAGAGGGTCGGGTTGGTCAGGCTGATCCGCCAGCAGGCGGGGAGTGCCTGGAGCGGCCCCGGCGTCGTCGCCCCGGGCAGCACGACGACGGGCAGGGGGGCGGACGCCGATCCGGTGCAGTTGCAGGCGCTGCCGGCGGGCGTGGCGGTGACCGTGGCGGTCACCGTCGTCGCACCGGCAGTGGGGAAGGTGACGGTCGCGGAGGCCAGACCGGCGGCGTTGGTCGTGCCGGTCCCCAGGGTTCCGCTCGGAGTGGAGAAGGTGACCGTGGCACCACTGACCGGGACGCCATTGCACAGCACCAGCGCCTGAAGGGTCGTGGGCTGGCCTGCGGTGACCAGGCCGGCGGGCGGCAGCAGCACCACCGTGCAGACCGCCGCGGGCACCACCACGACGGGGAGCGGAGCCGACGCCGTGCCCGTGCAGCTGCAGGCGCTGCCGGCGGGCGTGGCGGTGACCGTGGCGGTCACCGTCGTCGCACCGGCGGTGGGGAAGGTGACCGTGGCCGAGGCCAGACCGGAGGCGTTGGTCGTCCCCGTGCCCAACGTGCCACTCGGAGTGGCGAAGGAGACCGTGGCACCACTGACCGGGACACCGTTGCACAGCACCAGCGCCTGCAGAGTGGTCGGCTGACCCGCCGTGACCACACCCGCCGGAGGCAGCAGCACCACCGTGCAGACCGCCGCGGGCACCACCACGACGGGGAGCGGAGCCGACGCCGTCCCGGTGCAGCTGCAGGTGGTGCCCGCGGGCGTGGCGGTGACCGTGGCGGTCACCGTCGTCGCACCGGCGGTGGGGAAGGTGACCGTGGCCGAGGCCAGACCGGAGGCGTTGGTCGTCCCCGTGCCCAACGTGCCACTCGGAGTGGCGAAGGAGACCGTGGCACCACTGACCGGGACACCGTTGCACAGCACCAGCGCCTGCAGAGTGGTCGGCTGACCCGCCGTGACCACACCCACCGGAGGCAGCAGCACCACCGTGCACAGGCTCGTGGTGACCGGGGCGAAGGTGCACGCGGGGCAGGTTCCGGCAGCCGCCACGAAGGTGGCCGTCACCGACTGCCCCGAGGTCAGCAGCACCCCGAGGTCGACGGGGGTCACGACGCCGTTGACGACGGGCGTCGACACCGTCCCGCCGCCGGGCAGGGTGTACTGGATCGTGCCGTTGATCGAGGAGGTGCCGCCGGCGCAGGTGAGGGTCGTGCTGGCGTGTGTGGTCGTGCCCATGACGGTCAGGGTGGTCGTCACGGTCCCGGGGGGTGCGGGAGTGACGGTGACCGGGACGACCTCGATACCGGTGATGGTGGCGCCGCTGGTGTACACCACGGTGACGGTCTGGGGCCCGGATCCCACGGCGGTGAAGGTGACCGGAGGAGTGGTCCCGTCGGCCGCGACGGTCGCGGTCTGGGTCTGGCCGTCGTAGGTGAAGGTGGCGGTGTTTCCGGCGCTGACCCCGGCAGGGATGGCGGTGACCTGCGCCGTGAACGTGGTACACGCCACGGGTGAGGCGGGAGTGATTGCGACTGACATGATGCAGCCCCTTCGCGTGAGGGTGGTGGGGCTGCCGCTCGCTGCCAGGGGTGCCCGAAGGACGGGAACGGAGAACGCGGAAACGATCTCGGTCCTGACCCCGACAGGGAGATGGGCACCCCACAGTCGTCAGGACCAGTACAGCGACGCGCGGGATGATTCACCACACTGGGTACCGAAAATCACCCCTTTGGCCTAGGGTCCTTCTGACGGAGATCCGTCAGAAGGACCCCAGGGGTTCCCGTCGGACAGCCCGGCAGCTGCGAGCGGCGCGTCTTCCCCACCTGTCCGAGGCGGGTGCCAGACTCGCGGCCATGCAGACCCGCCCCGCCCGCGCCTCGCTCGACGCCTCGCTCGACATCCCTCACGACGACCCCCGGCTGCGCTACCGGGGCGCGGTGTCCCTGCGGCGGGGTCCCGGATGGACCGCCCCCTGGCGGCTGCCGCGCGAGGAGGCGGCGCTGTATCTCCCCGAGGGCGGGCTGGGCCGGGCCGCGATGCCGTCCGGGGTGCGGGTGACGCTGCGCACCGACAGCTCCTCGCTCGTCTGCCGCTACCAGGCCGACCCCGCGCCCACGCTGAACGGGCCCGAGGAGCGGGCCCACCTCGATGTGGTGTGCGACGGGCGACGGGCCCACACCGTGAAGCTCGAAACCCACGGCGGGGACGCCGAGTTCCGGTGCGAGGGGCTGCCGGGGCGGATGGCGACGGTCGAGCTGTGGCTGCCGTTCTACCATCAGTTCCGGTTGTGCGGACTGTCCGTGGAGGCGGGCGCGGCCGTGGCGGGCGACGACCCCGGGCCGCAGCCGCGCTGGGTCCACTGCGGCAGCTCCATCTCGCAGGGGCGCGGCGCGGCGTCCCCCAGCCGGACCTGGACCGCCCTGGTGGCCCGGCGGAACGGCTGGGATCTCACCTCGCTGGCCCTGGGCAGGTCCAGCGGTCTGGAGCCCATGACGGCGCGGCTGATGCGGGATCTGCCGGCCGATCTCCTCACCCTCTGCGTCGGGGTCAACGTCCAGGCGCTCGGCAGCCACAACCGCGACGCGCTGGTCTCGGCGCTCGTCGGTTTCGTGCGCACCGTGCGCGAGGGCCACCCCACGACCCCGTTCGCCGTGATGTCCACGATCACCGCGCCCGAGCGGGAGGAGGTGCCGGGTCCTTCGGGGATGACGATGCGCGAGTGCCGGGCGCGCATACGCCGGGCCGTGACCCTGCTGCGCGACCACGGCGACACGCGGCTGCACCACCTCCACGGCCCCGATGTGTTCGGCCCCGTCCATACGCGGCTGATGCTGGAGGCCGAGGGCTCGGACCGGCTGCACCCCGCGGCGGACGGCCATCCGGTCCTCGCCTCGCGCTTCAGCACTCTTCTGCGGCTGGCCGGCTGTGTGCCCACACTGACGGCCGCGGCGGAGTAGCGGCCGCGGCACCGGCCTTGGGCGCGAAGCGGCGCGGGGACCACCGGGGGCTACAGCGGAAGGGGCTCAGTCGCAGAGGGCCGCCGTCTGTGCCTTCAGCAGTCCCTTGCTCCGCGGTACGGGCACCTCGCCCCTGAGCTCCGCGGCGAGGTCGTAGACGGTGGCGGCCAGGACCAGTTGGCGCCGGCCATCGGCGGTGGTGAGGGAGACGCTGGTGTAGCCGGGGCCCGCGCCGTCGGTCTCCCAGGCGGTGAGCGGGGCGGCCTGCTTCCCCTCGCCGGTGGCGCACGGCACCTCCATGCGCTGCACCCCGAGTCCGTACGCGGGCGCGTCGGGGAACTCCACCGGGGTCGTGAGCTCGCGCCGCTGGTCGGAGCGGAGCAGCTTGCCGGCGAAGAGCGCGCGCTCGAACCGGGCCAGATCGTCCACGGTCGAGATCACGGCTCCGGCGGTCCAGTGGTAGGAGGGGCTGAACCGCGTCATATCGCGGCCCTCGAGGTCGTAGCCGTGCAGATGGGAGCCGTGCACCTCGGGGTCGGTCACCGGGAACGAGGTGTCCTTCAGCCCCGGCGTGGCGAGGATCCCGCGGTGGATCTCGGCGGGCGCGGAGCGGTGGGTCACCGCCTCGATCACCAGCCCGGCGAGCAGATAGTTGGTGTTGGAGTACGACCAGCCCTTCCCCGGGGCGAACTCCGGCTCGTGCCGGACCGAGCGGGCGATCACCTCGCGCGGGGTGATGACGTGACCCCGGCCGCCGTCCGCCACTCGTCGTCGCCGCGCCGTGCGTAGGCCACCGCGCCCGGGAACCCGTCCTCCACCGTCTGGCCGACGGCCTCCTCGAAGCCGGGCGGTGCCGGCGGCCCCGCCGACTCCCCCTGGGCCGTGGCGACGGTGAGGGTCGCCGTCACCGCCGGCGCGCCGATCCCCGCCCACAGCGCCGCGCCCCTTGCCCGAACTCCCACGAACCCGCTCCTTGCCTTGTTGCCCTGTGCCGTTCGCGGATCATCGTGCCGTCGCGGCGCACCGGGCTCCCATCCCGCTGCCGCCCTTCCCGTACGGGGGATATCCCCGCCCCACAGGGGCCGGACGGCCCGTCAGGGTGCCCCGTACACCGGCCCCGGCGGTTCGGCTCCGGCGAGGAGTTTCCGCGCGGCCTCACCCGCCTCCGCGGGGGTCCAGCGGGCGCCCTTGTCGGCGGTGGGGCCCGGCCGCCAGCCCTCCATGACGGTGATCCGCCCGGCCTCGGCCTCGAAGACCCGGCCCGTGACCCCGGCGCACGCGGCCGAGCCGAGCCAGACGACGAGCGGTGAGACGTTGGCGGGGGCCATCGCGTCGAAGGCGGCGGGGTCGTCCGGGGCGGCCATGTCACCGGCGAACGTCGTCTCGGTCATCCGGGTGCGGGCCGCCGGTGCGATGGCGTTGACCTGGACCCCGTAGCGGCCGAGTTCGGCGGCGGCCACCGAGGTCAGGCCGAGGATCCCGGCCTTGGCCGCGGAGTAGTTGCCCTGGCCGACGCTGCCCAGCAGCCCGGCCCCGGAGCTGGTGTTGACCACCCGAGCGACCGGCGTACGGCCCGCCTTCGCCTCGGCGCGCCAGTGGGCGGCGGCGTGCCGCAGCGGCAGGAAGTGGCCCTTGAGGTGGACGCGGATCACCGCGTCCCACTCGTCTTCGCCGAGGTTGACGAGCATCCGGTCGCGCAGGAATCCGGCGTTGTTGACGAGGGTGTCGAGCCGGCCGTAGGTGTCGAGGGCGGTGGCCACGAGGGAGGCGGCGCCGTCGGTGGTGGCGATGTCGCCGCCGTGCGCCACCGCCTCCCCGCCCGCGGCCCGGATCTCCTCGACGACCTGCTGGGCCGGGCCCGCCGACGCCCCGGCGCCGTCCGGTGCCACGCCGAGGTCGTTGACGACGACCTTCGCGCCCTCGGCGGCGAAGGCGAGCGCGTGGGCGCGCCCGAGGCCGCGGCCCGCTCCGGTGACGACGGTGACGCGCCCCTCGCACAGTCCGCTCATCTCAGTCCTCCGTGGATCTGCCCGGCCGGTGCCGGGGGCCGGCTGGTTGACGTTGGCGGCGTCGAGGAACGCGGGGCGCTCCCCGCCTCCGTGGATGGCGATGCTGGCGCCGCTGATGTACGCGGCCAGCCCCGAGGCGAGGAACACACAGGCGTCTCCGGCCTCGACGGGCTCGGCCAGCCGCCCGAGCGGCACGGTCCGGCCGACGGCGGCGATGCCCGCCTCGTCCCCGTAGTGCAGATGCGACAGTTCGGTGCGGACCATGCCGAGCACGAGCGTGTTGACCCGGACCGCGGGGGCCCACTCCACGGCCAGGGTGCGGGCCAGGTTCTCCAGCCCTGCCTTGGCGGCTCCATAGGGGCCGGTGCCGGGGGACGGCCGGGTGCCGCTGACGCTGCCGATCATCACGATCGAGCCCCCGCCCTCCTGATGGCGCATCAGCTCGTACGCGCTCAGGGAGACGGTCATGGGAGCGATCAGATTGAGTTCGACGACGCGCGCCGCGCGCCGCTGCCCGGCCTCGGCGATCAGCCCGTAGGGGCTTCCCCCGGCGTTGTTGACCAGCAGGTCGAGCCGCCCGTGGGAGCGGCGCAGCCGGGCGAAGAACGCCTCGACCGCGTCCGGGTCCCGGACGTCGAGCGGTTCGAAGCGCGCCGTGCGCCCGTCCGCCTCGATGGGCTTGCCGGGGGCGTGGCGCGCACAGATCACCACCTCGGCCCCGGCGGTGAGCAGGGCCCGGGTGATCCCCGCTCCGACACCGCGCGTGCCGCCGGTGACCACGGCGACGCGCCCGGCGAGATCGATGGTGACGGCCACAAGACACCTCCCGCTGTGCGATGAGCGCTGCTACCTTCTCACCTAACAAATGTTTGGTGGAAAGGTATCGGATCTGCTCATGGGTGTCTCCACCTCCGCCCCCGCGGCCGGCGTCCGCCTGGTCGCCATGGACTTCCCACCCGTCAACGCCCTCCCCGTGCGGGGCTGGTACGAGCTGGCCGACGCACTGCGCTCCGCGGGCGCCGACCCGTCGGTGCGCTGTGTGGTGCTGGCCGCCGAGGGCCGGGGCTTCAACGCGGGCGTGGACATCAAGGAGATCCAGGCGGCCGAGGGCCATGCGGCGCTCATCGGCGCCAACCACGGATGCGCCGAGGCGTTCGCCGCCGTCTACGACTGCCCGGTCCCGGTCGTCGCCGCCGTCCACGGCTTCTGCCTGGGCGGCGGCATCGGGCTGGTGGGTAACGCCGACGCGATCGTGGCCAGTGAGGACGCCACGTTCGGCCTGCCCGAGCTGGACCGGGGCGCGCTGGGCGCGGCCACCCATCTGGCGCGGCTGGTCCCGCCGCACCTGATGCGCGCGCTGTACTACACGGCGCGCACCGCGACCGCCGAGGAGCTGCACCGCCATGGCTCGGTGTGGCGGGTCGTGCCGCGCGCCGAGTTGCGGAAGGCGGCGCTGGAGCTGGCCGGGGAGATCGCCGCCAAGGACGGTGCGCTGCTGCGGCTGGCGAAGGCGGCCATCAACGGCATCGATCCGGTCGATGTGCGCCGGAGCTACCGCTTTGAGCAGGGCTTCACCTTCGAGGCCAATCTGGCGGGCCTGTCCGACGGGCACCGCGACGCGTTCGTCGCCAGGAGCACCGGGAAGGGGTGAGCGGCGTTGGCCGACAAGAGGATGACGGCCGAGGAGGCCGTCGGCCGGATCCGCAGCGGTATGACGGTCGGCATCGGCGGCTGGGGGTCTCGGCGCAAGCCCATGGCGCTGGTCCGCGCCCTGCTGCGGTCGGAGGTCGGCGATCTGACCGTGGTCTCGTTCGGCGGCCCCGACGTCGGGCTGCTGGCAGCCGCCGGGAAGATCAGCAAGCTGGTGACGGCCTTCGCGACACTCGACTCGATCCCCCTGGAGCCGCACTTCCGGGCGGCGCGCGAGCGGGGGGACATCGAACTGACCGAGCTGGACGAGGCGATGATGATGTGGGGGCTGACCGCCGCCGTGCACCGGCTGCCGTTCCTGCCCGTCCGCGCGGGACTCGGCTCGGACGTCATGACGGTCAACCCGGGCCTGCGGACGGTGACATCGCCGTACGAGGACGGTGAGGAGCTGGTGGCGGTGCCCGCGCTGCGCCTGGACGTGGCGCTGGTGCACCTCAACCGGGCGGACGCACAGGGCAACGGGCAGTACCTCGGACCCGATCCGTACTTCGACGACCTGTTCTGCGAGGCGGCCGCCGAGACGTATCTCTGCTGTGAACGCGTCGTCACCACCTCCGAGTTCGCGGAGGCGGGCGGTCCGCGGACACTGCTGGTCAAACGGCATGCGGTGACCGGTGTGATCGAGGCCCCGCAGGGCGCTCACTTCACCTCCTGCGTCCCCGACTACGGACGGGACGAGGCGTTCCAGAGCGCGTACGCCAAGGCGGCCGCCGACCCGGAGGCGTGGCGGGAGTTCACCGAGCGGTTTCTGTCCGGGGACGAGGAGCGGTACCGGGCCGCGGTGGCGGCGTTCGGGAGGGAGGGCGCATGACCGGCGGGGTGACCCGGGCGGAATACTGCGTGGTGGCCTGTGCCGAGGCATGGCGGGGCGACGGGGAGATCCTGGCCGCCCCGATGGGCGCGGTGCCCAGGATCGGCGCCCGGCTGGCCAAGCTCACCTTCGCGCCCGAGCTGATGCTGACGGACGGCGAGGCGATGATCGTGGGCGGCGATCCCGAGGTGGTGGAGGGGTGGCTGCCGTACCGGGCGCACCTGGCGATGGTCACCGGCGGCCGGCGCCACGTGATGATGGGCGCGAGCCAGCTCGACCGCCACGGCAACCAGAACATCAGCTGTATCGGCGACTGGAAGCGGCCCAAACGGCAACTGCTGGGGGCGCGGGGAGCGCCGGTCAACACCCTGAACAACCCCACGAGTTACTGGGTGCCCCGGCACTCGCGGCGAGTCTTCGTCGAACGTGTCGACATGGTGTGCGGGGTGGGATACGACCGGGTGGCGGCCGCGGGACCGGCCGCGTCCCGCTTCCATGACCTCCGGTGTGTGGTGACCGATCTGGCGGTCCTCGACTTCGCCACGCCCGACCGCGCCCTGCGGGTGCGCTCCCTGCATCCGGGGGTGACCGCCGAGGCGGTGCGGGAGGCCACCGGCTTCCCCCTCGACATCGCCGACGACGTCCCGTGCACCCGGGAGCCGACCCCCGCCGAGCTGCGGCTGATCCGGGAGGTCATCGACCCGGAGGGGGCCCGCGAGCGGGAGGTGCCGTCCTGATGGACACCCCGCTGACCCGGCTCGTCGGGGTGCGCCATCCGATCGTCCAGACGGGCATGGGGTGGGTGGCCGGGCCCCGGTTGGTGTCCGCCGTGGCGAACGCCGGGGCGCTGGGCATCCTGGCCTCCGCGACCATGTCGCCCGAGCGGCTGCGCTCGGCCGTGCGCGAGGTCGCCGCCCGCACCGACGCCCCCTTCGGCGTCAATCTGCGCGCCGACGCCGGGGACGCCGGGGAGCGGGTGCGGATCATCGTCGAGGAGGGGGTACGGGTCGCCTCGTTCGCGCTGGCCCCCAGACGTGAGCTGATCGACCGGCTGAAGGACGCGGGTGTGGTGGTCATCCCGTCCGTGGGCGCGCGGCGCCACGCGGAGAAGGTGGCGGGCTGGGGCGCGGACGCGGTGGTGGTGCAGGGCGCCGAGGGCGGTGGCCACACCGGGCAGGTGGCCACCACCGTGCTGCTCCCCCAGGTCGTGGACGCGGTGGACATCCCGGTCGTGGCCGCGGGCGGCTTCCACGACGGACGGGGACTGGCGGCCGCGCTCGCCTACGGGGCGGCGGGGATCGCCATGGGCACCCGCTTCCTGCTCACCTCCGACAGCACGGTCCCGGACGCGGTGAAGGCGCGCTATCTGGCGGCGGCGGTCACCGATGTCACCGTCACCACGGCGGTCGACGGGCTCCCGCACCGGATGCTCCGCAGCGAGCTGGTCGACTCCCTCGAGCGCTCCGGCCGCGCCGCCGCGCTCCTGCGCGCCGTCCGCCACGCCGCCGCGTTCCGGCGGCTGGCCGGGCTGAGCTGGCCGCGGATGGTGCGCGACGGGCTGGCGATGCGGCACGGCAAGGACCTCACCTGGAGCCAGGTCCTGCTGGCCGGCACCACCCCGATGCTGCTGAAGGCGTCGATGGTGGACGGCCGCACCGACACGGGGGTGATGGCCTCGGGTCAGGTGGCCGGGGTGATCGACGATCTGCCCTCCTGCGCGGAGCTGGTGGACCGGATCATGGCCGAGGCCGCGGCGACCCTGGACCGGCTGACCAGCGGTCGTACAGTGGGGTGAAAGCGGCCAGACCATGACACGGGTAAGGGGAGGTCGTGATGGCCGACCCCAAGGGTTTCCTCACCACACCGCGCCGTCTTCCACCCCGGCGTCCGGTGGACGAGCGGGTGCGGGACTGGGACGAGGTTCCCGCGCCCGGCGGACTGCTGCCGATCATCAACGCGCAGGCGGGCCGCTGCATGGACTGCGGCATCCCGTTCTGCCACGAGGGCTGTCCGCTGGGGAACCTCATCCCGGAGTGGAACGACCTGGTCTCCCGTGACGACTGGCTGCGCGCGAGCGAGCGGCTGCACGCCACCAACAACTTCCCCGAGTTCACCGGCCGACTGTGCCCGGCCCCCTGCGAGAGCGCCTGTGTGCTGGCCATCAACCAGCCGGCGGTCACCATCAAGAACGTCGAGGTGGCCATCGCCGACCGGGCCTGGGAGAGCGCCCATGTGACCCCCAAGCCCCCGGACCGGCTGAGCGGCCGGACCGTCGCCGTCATCGGCTCGGGGCCCGCGGGCCTGGCCGCGGCCCAGCAGCTCACCCGCGCGGGGCACACCGTGGCGGTGTACGAGCGCGACGACCGGGCGGGCGGACTGCTCCGCTACGGCATCCCCGAGTTCAAGATGGAGAAGCGCCATCTGGACCGGCGGCTGGAGCAGATGCGCGCGGAGGGCACCAAGTTCCGTACCGGCGTGGACGTCGGCACCGATATGGACGCCGCCGAGCTCCGGGCGCGCTACGACGCGGTCGTGATCGCCGTGGGCGCCCGGGCCTGGCGCGAACTGCCCGTCCCGGGGCGGGAGTTGGCCGGGATCCATCAGGCGATGGAGTATCTGCCGATGGCCAACCGGGTGCTGGAGGGCGACTATGCCCGGCCGCCGATCACCGCCGAGGGCAAGCATGTGGTCATCGTCGGTGGCGGGGATACCGGCGCGGACTGTCTGGGCACCGTGCTGCGGCAGGGCGCCGCCTCCGTGACCCAGCTGGACATCCACCCGCGGCCCGGCGACGAGCGGGCCGAGGGCGAGCCCTGGCCCACCTACCCCAAGATCTACCGGATGTCCGCCGCCCATGAGGAGGCGCGGGAGCTGGCGGCCGCTCCGGAGGCGGACGTGGACGCGCGGGTCTTCTCCGCGACCACCGTCCGCTTCGAGGGGACCGCACCGGACGCGGAGCGGCCGCACGGCGGCGTCCGGGCGCTGCGTCTGGTCGGGCCCGGCGCCGATGGCGGCCCCGGGCCGGGCACGGAGCGGGTGCTGCCCGCGGATCTGGTGCTGCTGGCCCTCGGCTTCCGCGGCCCGGAGCGGGACGGCGGGCTGATCGACCAGCTCGGTCTCGAGCTCGACGAGCGCGGCACCGTCGCCCGTGACGCGTCCTTCGCGACCAGCGCGGAGGGGGTGTTCGTGGCGGGTGACGCGGGCCGTGGCCAGTCGCTGATCGTCTGGGCGATCGCCGAGGGCCGCTCGGCCGCGGCCGCCGTGGACCGCTATCTCGCGGGCTCCACGACGCTCCCGGCACCGGTCGGGCCGACCGACCTGCCGATGACGGCCTGACGACCGACCCACCGATGACGGGCCTGACGGCCGACCCGCCGATGGACGGCCCGACGCGGCGGTGGTCGGGCGGCCGGGGAACCGCGCGGGCAGGGCGGGCCACCTGCCGCGGGCGCGTGGCTCGGGCATAGTGTGCGTCCATGATCTCGCAATCCCCCCTCCTCACCGTGGCCGACGGTGTGCACATCTGGTCCCCCACCCGAGCGCCGGCTGGGGTCTGGCCAACTGCGGTCTGATCGTCTCGCCCGACGGCCACGCCGCCTGGATCGACAGCCCCTACGACCGTCGGATGGCCGGTGAGTTCCTTGAACACAGCCGTGCCCTGCTGCCCGACGGGGGCCGGATCGAGCGGGTGATCGTCACCCATGCCAACGGCGACCACCTGTGGGGCGCGGAGGTCGTACCGGACGCGGAGATCGTCGCCACCCGCGAGGCGCTCGGCCACATCGAGTACGAGCCCTCGCCGCAACAGCTGCACGGCCTGGTGCACGGCAGCGATCCGGCGACTCCGCTCGGCTGGTACCTCCAGCGGCACTTCGGGCGGTTCGACTGGTCCGCCACCGAGGTGGTCGAGCCGACGCTCACCTTCGTGGGCGAACTCGACCTGCGCGTGGGCCAGGTGCCGGTGCGGCTGTTCAGCCTGGAGTCCGCGCACACCGCGGGCGATCTGGTGGCGTATCTGCCGCGGCAGAAGGTGGCGTTCACCGGCGATGTCATCTTCGCCTCCGGTCCGCAGGACCCCGGCGACCACGCGGTGCACTGGGCGGGCCCGCTGGACAATGTGATCTCCGCGTGCGAGCGGGTGCTCGCGACCGGGGCCGAGGTGATAGTCCCCGGCCATGGCCCGGTGCTCGACCGGGAGGGGGTCCGCGGCCACATCGGCTATCTGGAGCATCTGCGGGACCGCACCCGGCAGCTGCACACGGCCGGGGTACCGGCCCTGGAGGCGGCCCGCACCCTGATCGCCGAGAACGCCTATCCGTCGCTGGGCCTGCCCGAGCGGCTGGTGATCACGGTGGGCTCGGAGTACCGGCATCTGAACGGCGTGGAGGAGGCGGCGGACCTCGTGGCCACCATGGCCGATCTGGCGCAGGTGGCATGGGAGCGGCGCGAGGGCGCGCCGGCGGCCTCGGCCTGACCGCCTGGTCACCGCGGGGCGCGCGCCGCGGCCGGGAGGTCCTGCTCGGTCCAGATGATCTTGCCCCGGCTGGTGTAGCGGGTGCCCCAGCGCTGGACCATCTGGGCGACGAGGAACAGCCCGCGCCCGCCCTCGTCGGTGGTGGCCGCCCGGCGCAAATGGGGCGCGGTGGTGCTGCCGTCGGCGACCTCGCAGATCAGCGCCCGGTTGCGCAACAGCCGCAGCCGCACGGGGCCCACCGCGTGCCGGATGGCGTTGCCCAGCAACTCGCTGACCACCAGCTCGGTGGTGAAGGCGGCCTCCTCCAGGTGCCACTCGGCCAGGGTGCGGGCGACGGCCGCCCGCATCCGGCCCACCACCTCCGGGTCCGCCGGGAGGTCCCACGAGGCCACCCGGCGCGCGTCCATGGCGGTGGTACGGGCGATGAGCAGGCAGACGTCGTCGGTGCGGCGCGGCGAGAGCAGGGCGGCCATCACGGAGTCGCAGGCCCGCTCCGGGTCGGGGTCGGCATCGGTGAGGGCGTCCCGCAGCTGGTCGAGCCCGGCCTCGATGTCCCGTTCGCGGTCCCGGACCAGCCCGTCGGTGTAGAGGACGAGGCGGCTGCCCTCGGGCAGCTCCGTCTCGGCCGCCTCGTAGAGCCGTCCGCCGAGGCCCATCGGCGGTCCTGCGGGCAGGTCGAGGAAGGTCACCGAGCCGTCGGGACGGACCAGGGCCGGAGGCGGATGACCGGCCCGCGCCAGGGTGCAGTGCCGGGAGACCGGGTCGTAGACCGCGTACAGACAGGTGGCCCCGGCGCCGCCGCCCACGGCGGTCTCCTCCCGGTCGAGCTGGTCGACCACGTCGTCGAGCCGGGCGAGCAGTTCATCGGGCGGAAGGTCCACGACGGAGAAGTTGCGCACGGCGGTGCGCAGCCGGCCCATGGTCGCGGCGGCGTGCAGTCCGTGGCCGACGACATCGCCGACCACGAGGGCGACCCTGGCCCCGGACAGTGGGATGACGTCGAACCAGTCGCCCCGCACCCCGCCGGGGGCGGGCAGATAGCGCTGGGCGGCCACGACGGCCTGCTGCTCGGGACGGCCGCGCGGCAGCAGGCTCTCCTGGAGGGCCAGGGTGGTGGCGTGCTCGCGCGCGTAGCGGCGGGCGTTGTCGATGGCGACGGCCGCCTGACCGGCCAGCTCCTCGGCGAAGGTGCGGTCCTCCTCGTCGAACGGCGGGGCGTCCCCCGAGCGCCAGAACGCCGCCTGGCCCAGCCGGACGCCGCGCCCGCTGAGCGGCACGGTGAGCAGCGAGTGGATGCCGTACTCCATCACCCGCCCCAGCCGCTCCGGGTCCTGGGGCGTCCAGTCGGCGTAGGACGGCAGCTCGCCGACGGCGAACACGCGCGCCTGGCCGGTGCCCCCGGCCCGCTGGGTGACGGGGAAGGACGAGACGCGCTCGCCGACCCGGCGCAGCGGGGGGTCCTGCCTAACGCCGCTGAAGGCGGCCCGGCGCAGCGGCGACCGGTCGCCCGGCTCCTCGCCGGCCGGTACGGCCTCGTGCAGATCGACGGTGGCGTAGTCGGCGAAGCGCGGCACGGCGACCCGGGTCAGTTCCTGGGCGGTGCCTTCCATGTCGAGGCTGCTGCCCACCCGGACACCGGCCTCGTACAGCAGCTGGAGGCGGGCGTAGGCCCGGTCGGCCTTGTCCGTCAGGGAGCGCAGCTCGGTGGTGTCCCGCAGGGTGGCGACGCTGCCCCAGGGCTGTCCGTCCCGCTCCGCCGGGCGCTGGTTGACCGCCAGCAACCGGTTGCCGACCTCGTACACCTCGTCGGTGGCCTCGCGGGCGGAGGCGAGCAGCCCGGCGATCTCCGGGGGCAGGCCGACGTCGGTGATCTGCCGTCCGTGCGCGTCGGGTGTGAGACCCAGCAGGAGCAGCGCCTCGTCATTGGCGAGCAGCAGCCGTCCCTCGTCGTCGAGGATCAGCACCCCCTCCCGGACCGAGCGCAGCACGGCGTGGTGGTGTTCGTACATCCTGGTGATCTCGGCGGGGCCGAGCCGGTGGGTCTGGCGCCGCAGCCGCCGGGCCACGAGCGCCGCACCGCCCCCGCCCAGGAGCAGGGCGAAGGCCGTGGAGCCGTAGATCACCGGCAGCTCACGGCTGACCGTGCGGGCCACCGAGGGGATGGAGACCCCGGCGTTGACGACGCCGATCACCCGGCCCCGGGCGTTGGTGACCGGCACGGCGGCCCGGATCGAGGGGGCCGGGCGGGTGACGCCCGGGGTCTTGTCGGTGAAGGCCCGGCCCACCGTGGCCGGGTAGAGGCTGCCGTCGACGCGCTTGCCGATCAGCTTGGGGTTCGGATGGCTCCAGCGGATGCCCCGGGGAGTGGTCACCACGATGTAGTCGACACCGGTCCGCCGCCGGACCTTCTCGGCGTAGGGCTGGAGGGTCCTGGAGGGGTCGCGGGACTCCAGGGCCCGCTGGACGCCGGGGGCGACGGCGACGGTCCGTGCGACGGTCAGCGCACGGCCCCGGGCCTGGGTGTCCCGGCTGCCGCGCGCCTGGAGGGACAGCGTGGCCCCGCGGCGAGCACCAGGAGCGTCACGATGATCAGCATCAGGGCGAACACCTGCCCGCCGACACTGCGCGAGCTCAAGCGCGAGCGCACGTTCACATGCTCTGTCTAACGCACATCGCCGGGTCGCACACCTGGTGGCGGCCGGGGTGGGGCACCGGCGGTCACAGATTGACCATGTGTCCGGCGAGCCCGTGGACGGCCTCCTTCACCGCCTCGCTGAGGGTCGGATGGGCGTGGATGTTGCGGGCCACCTCGTGCACGGTGAGATCCCACTGCTGGGCGAGGGTGAGCTCGGGCAGCAGCTCGGTGACCTCGGGGCCGATGAGATGGCCGCCCAGCAGCTCACCGTGGCGGCCGTCGCTGATGAGCTTGACGAAGCCGACGGGGTCGCCGAGCCCCTGGGCCTTCCCGTTGGCGGTGAACGGGAACTTCGCCACCCGGACATCGAAGCCGCGCTCGCGCGCCTGGGCCTCGGTCCAGCCGAAGCTGGCGATCTGCGGCTGGCAGAAGGTGGCGCGCGGGATCATCACATAGTCCAGCTCCATGGTCTCCGCCCCGGCGATGGTCTCGGCCGCGACGATGCCCATGGCCTCGGCGGCGTGCGCGAGCATCAGCTGGGCGGTGACGTCGCCGATGGCGAAGATGTGCGGCACATTGGTGCGGCACCGGCCGTCGATGCCGATGGCGCCCCGTTCGGTGAGCCGGACGCCGGTGTGCTCCAGCCCGTATCCGTGTACCCGCGGCCGGAACCCGATGGCCTGGAGCACCCGGGCGGCCTGGAGGGTCTGCCGCTGGCCGCCGGTGGTCACCATGACCTTGACCGCGGGGCCCGCGTCGTTGATCGCCTCCACCCGGGTGGAGGTCAGGATGTTCATGCCGAGCCTGCGGAAGCGCCGGGTGAGCTCGGCGGAGACCTCCTCGTCCTCCAGGGGCACGATCCGGTCCATGAACTCCACCAGCGTCACCTGCACCCCGTAGCTGTGCATGATGTACGCGAACTCCACGCCGATGGCGCCCGCGCCCGCGATCAGGACGCTGCCGGGCAGGGTGGGCGAGAGGATCTGCTCCTCGTAGGTCACCACCCGCTCGCTGAGGGAGGTGCCGGGCAGCAGATTGGTGAGCGAGCCCGCGGCGATGACGCAGTGGTCGAAGGTGAGCGTCTCCGTGCCGCCGCCGGAGCGGGTGACCCGCATGTCGTGGGGCCCGGTGAAGGCGCCCCGGCCCTCGTACTGGGTGATCTTGTTCTTCTTCATCAGATAGTGGACGCCCTTGACCCGTCCGTCGGCCACCTTGCGGCTGCGCTCGAACGCGTCGCGGTAGTCCACGGTGACATCGCCATTCACCCGGATGCCGAAGTCCTTGGCCTCGTGGATGAACAGATGGGCCAGCTCGGCGTTGCGCAGCAGGGCCTTGGACGGGATGCAGCCCACGTTCAGGCAGACGCCGCCCCAGTAGCGTTCCTCGACCACGGCCGTGCTCAGGCCCAGCTGGGCGGCGCGGATCGCGGCGACATAGCCACCCGGCCCGGCTCCCAGGACCACCACGTCGAAATCTGCGCTCATGCGTCGCACCTTAGACATTAGAGTCGGGGTATGGCTTCAGACGAGGGGTCCGTACGGGTGGACAGCTGGATCTGGTCCGTGCGGCTGACCAAGACGCGCTCCATGGCGTCCTCGGCCTGCCGCGCGGGGCACGTCCGGGTCAACGGCGAGCGCGTCAAGCCCGCACACACGGTGCGGCCCGGGGACGAGGTGCGGCTGCGCCATGCGGGGCGCGACCGGGTCGTGGTCGTCTCGCGCATCGTGCGCAAACGGGTCGGGGCGCCGGTGGCGGTGGAGTGCTACGTCGACAACAGCCCGCCGCCGCCTCCGCGCGAGCACACCGTGCCGATCGGGCTGCGCGACCGCGGGACGGGCCGCCCCACCAAGCGCGACCGGCGCGAGATGGAGCGGCTGCGCGGTATGCCCGGCGGCCTCGGCTGAGGCCAGGTCAGTCCGCGGTGATACGCACCGGGCCGCCGTGTGCGTCGGCCCCGGCGATCCAGTCGGCGGGCAGGTGGAACGGCCGGTTGGGCGCCGCCGTAGAGGCAAGGCGCCCGCGGTGCAGCGTCCGGCCGTCCTGGCTGACGGTGAGCACCGGCCGGGTCAGGAACCGCGTGGTGCGCAGGGTGAACCGGCCGCGCGGCGGACGGGGCCCGTCCGGGGTGAGCCGGTTGGGTGAGATCCACAGCAGCGGCGCCTCGACCCGCACCGGCAGCGGTCCCGGGGTCCATGGCACGCCCGCGAGGTGGCGCAGTACGGGCCCGGCGGCGAACCGGCCGTCGAGGGCGGCGACATCGGCGGTCTCGACCGGGTGCAGCAGATTGCCCACGGCGAAGACCCCGGGTTCGCCGGTGCGGAACTCGGCGTCGGTGGCCGGGCCCCGGGTGCCGGGGTCGAGGGCGATCCCGGCGCTCCTGGCCAGTTCGTGTTCGGGGATCCAGTCGCCGGTGAACACCACGGTGTCGCAGCCGATGGCCGCGGTCCTGCCGTCCCGGTGCCGCAGCCGTACGCTCTCCAGCCGCTCCCGGCCGGTCAGTTCGGCCACGGTGGCGTCGGTGATCAGGGGTACGCCGTGGCGCAGCCGGGTGCCGAGGTGGCGCGCCGGGTGGGTCTGGTGGCGGGGCTGGTCGGTGACCATGGCGGCGACCTCGGCCCCGGCCCGGCGCAGGGTGGCCACCGCGGAGTAGCTGACCCGTTCCGCTCCGACGATGACGGCGCGGCGGCCGACGCTCTGGTGGTGCAGGACGGCCTGCTGCAACTGCCCGGTGGTGTAGACGCCCGCCGGCCGGGTGCCGGGCACCAGCCGGGCGCTGCGCGGGCGTTCCCGGGCGCCGGTGGCCAGGACGACGGCCGTGGCGGTGATCCGCTCCAGGCCGGTCGGGCCGGTGATGTCCACGGTCCGCGGCGCCGCCCAGCCCGTGGCCGTGACACCCGTGCGCAGCACGGCCCCGGCGCGGATGGCGGCGGCGATGTGGTGGCGGGCGTAGTCCGGGCCTGTCATCACCCGGCGCAGATCGCGCAGTCCGAATCCGGTGTGGTCGCAGTGGCGGGGGATGCCGCCCGCGCGCTGTTCGCGGTCGAGTACCTCGACCCGGCCCACCCCGGCGGCGGCCAACCGCGCGGCGACCGCGAGCCCGGCCGGTCCGGCCCCGATGACCAGCACGTCGACGCTGCGGTGGATGCGGTCGGTGGGGGTCATCGCCGAGCCTCCGTCCGGTTCTGGGCCACGGTGGCCGCCTCGAACTGGGCGCGCACCTCGGCGCCGCAGAAGAATCCCTGGCAGCGCCCGGCCAGGGCCCGGGTGCGGCGCCGGAGGCCGTCGAGCGAGGCCGGTGGCACGGTGGCGGTCAGCGCGTCGCGGATCTCGCCCCGGGTGACGCGTTCGCAGTGGCAGACCACGGTGCCGTACGCGGGGTCGGCGGCGATGAGGTCGGCGCGCTGGTAGGGGCGCGGGAACGCCTCGCCGATGGTGGGCATCCGTACCGGCTCGATCTCCCGCTCGGGCCCGGGGTCCAGCCCGCAGCCGACGAGGAGGTCCGCCACATGCGCGGCGATCGCCATGGAGGCGGTGAGTCCGGTGGAGCGGATGCCGCCCACGGCGACATACCGCCGCCCGGGGTCGGCGTGGATCTGGTAGTCGCCGTGCTCGGTGGCGGCGCGCAGCCCGGCGTAGACCGCGGTGACCTCCTCCTCCAGCAGCTCCGGCAGGATCCGCGCGCCCTTCTCCCGCAGCGAGGCCAGTCCGTCGGCCGACGATCCGGTGGCGGTCTTGTCGTCGAGGTCCTCGGCGGTGGGGCCGAGCATCACATTGCCGTACACGGTCGGCGCCACCAGCACGCCCTTGCCGAGCGCGGTGGGCACCGGCAGCAGGATGTGGTCGACCAGGCCGTGGGCGAACTTGTCGAAGACGATCAGCTGGCCGCGGCGCGGGGTCACGGTGAACTCCTCGTGGCCGAGCCGCCGGTTGATCTCGTCCGAGTACAGCCCCGCCGCGTTCACCAGGTGACGCGTGCGCAGCACCCCGCGCGGGGTGGCGATCTCGTGGTGCTCGGCACCGGTGGTGATGGCCCCGGCCGGGCAGTTCAGATGCAGGGCGACACCCGCGCGGACCGCCTGGGTGGCGTAGGCGAGCGTCGTCGTCCAGGGGCAGATGATGCTCTCGCCGGGAACCTCGAGCGCGCCGAGGGCGCCGGGTCCCAGGTGAGGCTCGCGGGCGTAGACCGCGTCCGCGTCGAGGATGGCCGTCTCGTCGTAGCCGTTGCGGGCGGCCTTCTCGGCGAGTGACGGCAGCGCGGCGAGCTGTTCCCCGTCCCAGGCGACGAGGAGCGCGCCGAGCGGTTCGAGCGGGATGCCGGTCTCGGCGGCGTAGGCGGTCAGCCGCTGGTAGCCCTCGCGCACCAGGCGGGCCTCCAGGGTGCCCGGGGTGGCGTCGAAGCCGGTGTGCAGGATCGCGGTGTTGGCCTTGGACGTGCCGTTGCCGACGTCGTTCGATGCCTCGACCAGGGCGATCCGCAAGCGGTACCGGGCCAGTTCGCGGGCGATGGCGGCGCCGACCACCCCGGCGCCGATGATGGCCACGTCGTAGACCTCGTCGGGGAGGTCACCCGTGGTCGTAACGGTCATGGTGGTCCCTTGCTCGGTGGTGGACACGGCTCCTGGTGCGCGGGGCCTCAGTCGTGGGCGGCGGCCGTCGGCGCGTGGTCCAGCAGCGCGGCCACGGCCGAGCGGAAGGCGGCCAACCGCTCGGCGGCCCGCTCCGCGCCGATCCGCGGTTCGTAGACGGCGGCGGGCTCCCACGCGGGGACCGCCTCCTCGATCGTCAGGCCCGGGTCGAGCCCCATCCGCGCGGCGGCGCCCACGCCCAGCGCCGTGACGTCCGGCAGCGCCGACACCTCCACGGGCCGCTGCAGCAGATCGGCCTGGGTCTGCATCAGCAGCGCCGAACGGGTCAGTCCCCCGTCGACGCGCAGGACGGTCAGCGGCGCGCCCAGGTCGGAGACGGCCGCCTCGGCGATCTCCACGACCTGGGCGGCGATGCCCTCGCACAGGGCGCGCACCAGGTGTCCGGCGGTGGTGTCGAGGCCGAGCCCGGTCAGCGAGCCCTTGAGGTCGCCGCGCCACCACGGCGCGGCGAGTCCGGCGAGCGCCGGTACGAAGGTGACTCCCCCGGCGTCGGGCACGGTCCCGCCGACCGGGTCGAGGTCCTGGGGCCCTTGGATCACCCCGAGGTCGCCGAGCCAGCGCACCGCGGAGGCGGCGGTGTACACCTGTCCGTCCAGGCAGTAGCTGGTGCGCCCGCCGAACCGCCAGGCCACGCAGGAGACCAGGCCGTGAGGACCGCGCAGGGGCCGGTCGCCGGTCTGGGCGAGGAGGAAGGCGCCGGTGCCGTAGGTGCACTTGGCGGTGCCCGATTCGGTCACCCGCTGCGCCAGCAGGGCGGCCTGCTGGTCGACGAGGAGTCCGGTGAGCGGGACCTCGCCGCCGAAGGCCGTGGTGGTGCCGACCGGCCCGGCGGCGTCGACGACGCGCGGCAGCCGTTCGGCGGTCAGCCCGTACAGGTCCAGCGCCTTCGGGGACCAGGCGACGCGGTCGAGGTCGAGCAGCCCGGTGCGCCCGGCGGTGGCGGCGTCGGTGACGAACGCGCCGGTGAGCCGGTGGACCAGCCAGACATCGCTGGTGGTGACCACGCCCTCGCCGGTCAGATGGCGCCGGATCCACGCCATCTTGGGTGCCGCGAAGTACGGATCGAGGGGCAGGCCGGTGAGTTCGCGCAGCGTCCCGGCGTGCGGCGCGAGCTGCTCGCACACCGTCCGGGCCCGCCGGTCCTGCCAGACCAGCGCGTCCGTCAGCGGCTCTCCCGTGACGGGGTCCCAGGCCAGCACGGTCTCGCCCTGGTTGGCCAGCCCGACCGCCACGACCGGCTCCCCCGCGGCGGCGAGCGCCCGGCGCCCGGCGTCGAGGACCGAGGTGAGCAGCGCGGCCGGATCGACCTCGACCAGTCCGCCGGGCAGATGGCGTGGCCGTACGGGCACCTCGGCGGAGCCGATCACCCCGCGCTCGGGGCAGAGCACCAGCGCCTTGGTGCCGGAGGTGCCTTGGTCGATGGCGAGGACCGGGCCGGTCGCGGGGTCGGCCGGGGTGCGGTGGCGACGCTCTGCAGGCAGCATGTCCGGTTCTTCGCTCGGGACGGGCGGATCGCTTCGGGCTCGGGGACGGCTCGGGGACGGCGCGCTCTCGGGGCGGGGCGCGGAGATCTTGTCGGAAAGCCTGGTGCAGGCGCGGGGCGGGCGTCAAGACGGCCCGTTCGGGCAAGGACCGGAGTCCCCCGTTCCCGAATCGTTGCGCCAGGACTATAAGATCCCTGCAATCATCCCCCAGGCCCATCGTTATTCCCGCGTCCGGTACGTCAGCTCCGTACGAAAGTCATCCGATGCCCGAGGAAGAGTTCCGCCCCGTGTACCACCCCGCGGGCTATGACGGCGGGCTGCGCGTCGCGCTGCAGGATCTGCGCACCGGACGCTGGATATCGATGCGCAATCTCCTCGCGGAGACTCCCACCTGGTCGCTGTGGACCCAGCGCACCCAGGTGCTGGCCACGGCCGCCGCCGGATCCAATGTGGTGGACGCGTGGCGGACCGAGGAGCCGCGGAACGTGGCGGCGCTGGTGATGCACACCCGGGTCGGGGTGGAGCGCGCGGTGCGCGCACACCGCGAGGGACACCCCCGCACCCGGGAGCTGTGGCGGGAGGCGTGGCAGTCCTGCCAGCTGGCCGCGCACAACTCCCCGGCGGATCCGGTGCCCTGGGTGTGTCTGCTGGCCCTGGCCCAGTTGGACAAGGAGCAGCGGCAGGAGGAACACCGGGTGGCCCCGCCCGGCCCGCTGCTGTTCCCCGGCCCCTGGGGACTGCTGGCGGAGGCCGACCGGCGCGATCCGTACAACCGCGAGGCGTACCACCGGATGCTGCAGTTCGTGTACGCCCGACGGGCCGGGGGTTCGCTGGCCGAGGCGGTCAACTTCGTGCAGTGGGTGGTCTCGGGCGCGCCCGAGGGGTCCGCGCTGCAGGTGCTGCCGCTGTACGTCCATGTCGAGCGGTACCGCGAGGAGCGGGGCTACGAGAAGGCGCTCGACCTTCACTGGGCCACCGAGGACGCCACCCGGGACGCGAAGAAGGCGCTGCACGGCTGGTTCGACCACGCGGACGTCATGACGAGTTCCCTGCTCGATCTCAACCATCTGGCACACGCCCTGTGGGGCGCGCTGCTGTTCTCCGACGCGGCCCGCGTCTTCGAGACGCTGGGGCCGTACTTCACCCCGCTCCCCTGGGCCTACCGCACCCGCGACGCCACCGACCGCGCCCTGGCTGAAGAAATGTTTCTTCGCGCCCGGGTCCGCTCACTGGCCGGCGCCCGCGGGCCAAGACCCGGGGCCGGCGGCTGAGTCGATTTCCCCCACCTGTCCCACCCATCGCCCGCCTCAGCATTCCGGAGGTACATTCATGTCCACGGCATGGTCGAGTTCGAGTCCCGCCCCCCACCGGGACGATGAACAGCGGCTGCGTGAGCTCGGTTATCAACCCGTTTTGGCCCGCCGCATGGGCGGCTTCGGCAATTTCGCCATCAGTTTCTCGGTCATCTCCATTCTCTCCGGATGCATGACGCTGTACGGCTTCGGGCTGGACACCGGGGGCCCCGCGGTCATGATGTGGGGCTGGGCCGGAGTGGGGCTCTTCGTGCTGTGCGTCGGGCTCGCCCTGGCCGAGGTGACCAGCGCGTACCCCACCTCGGGAGCGCTGTACTACATGGCCGACCGGCTGGGCGGACGGACCTGGGGCTGGTACACCGGCTGGCTCAATCTGCTGGGGCTGCTCGGGGCCATCGCCGGAATCGACTACGGTGCCGCCCTGTTCACCGGCGCGCTCTTCAACCTCCAGTGGGGATTCGACCCCACACCGGAATCGACCATGCTCATCTTCATCTGCATTCTGCTGCTGCACGCGGCGCTGAATCTGTTCGGGGTGCGGCTGGTGAGCGTGCTCAACTCGGTCAGTGTGTGGTGGCATCTGGCGGGCGTCGCCATCATCGTCGGCGCGCTGGCGATCGTGCCCTCCCACCACCAGTCGCCCGAATTCGTCTTCACCGAATTCGTCAATGACACCGGCTGGTCGAATCCGCTGTATGTGACCGCGATCGGACTGCTGCTCGCCCAGTACACCTTCTCCGGCTACGACGCCTCGGCCCATCTGTCCGAGGAGACCTCCAACGCCTCCGTCTACGCCGCCCGGGGGATCGTCCGCGCCATCTGGGTGTCCTGGGTGGCCGGGTTCGTGCTGCTGGCCGGGCTCACCTTCGCCATCCAGGACTACGCCGGTACACAGGGAAGCGCCACCGGGGTGCCGCCGGCACAGATCCTGATCGACGCCCTGGGCACGGGCGGCGCCACCGCGATGCTGCTCATCGTCATCGTGGCCCAGTTGTTCTGTGGGAACGCCGAGGTGGCGGCGGCCAGCCGGATGGTGTTCGCCTTCAGCCGGGACGGCGCGCTGCCGGGCTCACGGCTGTGGCAGCGGGTCAGCTCGCATACCCAGACGCCGGTGCTCGCGGTCTGGCTGTCGGTGGTGGTGGCGTGTGTGCTCGCCCTGCCGTCCCTGTACTCCGAGACGGCCTACGGCGCGGTGACCGCCATCAACGTCATCGGGATCACGCCCGCCTACGCCATCCCCATCTTCCTGCGGCTGCGCGCCGGGGACCGGTTCCAGCCGGGCCCGTGGCACCTGGGCCGCTGGAGCAAGCCGGTGGGCTGGATCGCGGTGGTCTGGGTGGCGGTGGTGACGGTGTTGTTCTGTCTGCCGCAGTCCAGCCCGGTGACGGCGGACTCGATGAACTACGCCTCGATCGCGCTGGCCGTGGTGCTGCTGCTGGCCACGATCTGGTGGTTCGTGGCCCGCCGCTCGTACAACACGCCGTCCGCGTACGGCACGGCGCGTGAGCAGGCGGAGATCGCCGAGGGCATCGTCTGAGACGCCTTCGTCATGCCGGGAGCCGGGTGCGGAGGGATGTCCGCACCCGGCTCCACCGGCTCATCCGGAACGGCGCAGCGACTCGGCCGGGGGCCGCTCGCGGCCCGCGCCGTAGGCGAGGAAGTACGCGGGTGCCCGCTTCAGCCAGGGCGCCTTGGTGAGCACCTCGGCCAGCCGCAGCGGCTCCCCTCCGGCGACCGGTGAACGTCCCTGCAGCAGCGGCCCGATGACCCGTGCGTGGGCGATCCGCTGCAGCCCCTGCGTCGCGACGGTGGTCGGCCACCGGCGGCGCTGGACGGCGCGTACGTCGGCGAGGCCCACGGTGCCCTCGCGCAGCGGCCGGGCCAGATGGCGGGCGGCGGCGACCGCGTCCTCGACGGCGAGGTTGATGCCGATCCCGAACACGGGCGACATCGCGTGGGCCGCGTCGCCGACGCACAGCAGTCCGGGGCGGTGCCAGCGGCGGAGCCGGTCCATCCGTACGTCCAGCAGCTTCACCTCGTCCCAGGACCGCGGGCCCGGTGCGCGGTCGGGCCTTTGCCGCATCCACGGGGTGGCCTCCGTGAACGCGGCGAGGAACCGGTCGAGACCTTCGGCGCGGCACGTGGCGTCGGCCCCCTTGGGGATCAGGGCGGCGCACTGCCAGTAGTCACCACGGTCGATCATCGCCGTGAGGAAGCGCTCGCCGGCGTTGCCCACCAGCCCCCGGGGGTCGCTCTCCTCGCGCGGAAGCCGGAACCACCAGACGTCCATCGGGCAGGCGAACTCCTGGAGTCCGAGCTCCGGCAGGTCGCGGGCGAGGGACCCCCGGCCGTCGCAGGCCACGGTGAGGGTGGCGCGGAGCTCGCCGGTGGAGCCGTTCGTGCGGTCGCGGTAGCGCACTCCGGTGACCCGTCCGCGCTCCATGAGGAAGGAGGTCACCTCGGTGTTCATCCGCAGTTGGAAGGTGGGTTCCCGCTTGGCCTCGTCCGCCAGCAGATCGAGCAGGTCCCACTGCGGCACCATCGCCACGTAGTTGTACTTCCCCGGCAGTGAGCCGATCTCACCGACCGTGAACAGTTCGCCGCCCCGCCCTATGGGCAGCTGGATGGAGTGCACATGCCGCTGCGGCAGGGCCGCGAACCGGTCGGCGAGGCCCAGGTCGTCCAGGAGCCTCAGCGTACTGGGGTGCACCGTGTCGCCGCGGAAGTCGCGCAGGAAGTCCCCGTGCTTCTCCAGGACGGTGACCTCCACCCCGGCCCGGGCGAGCAGCAGGCCGAGGACCATCCCGGCCGGCCCGCCGCCCACCACACAGCATGTGGTCCGCTCCATCTCGCGGCTCCCTTCGACGTCCCCGAGGCCATGGGCACTCTCTCAGGAGGGGTTACCCGGTGGCGCCACGCCACACCGGCACCGCGGGGCTCCGGGGCCTCCGGTTCACGATCGGCTTGAATCTTCCCGCGCCCGCGTCCGTATCCCCGCGTGATGGTGTGGGGCGTATAAGGAGGTCTGTATGGCAGCCGAACCCGATCCGGACCGACCAGCCGGGCGTCAGGTGATCGAGCCGACCGCCGTCTTCCCCGCGACGCCGGAGTACGACGATGCCCAGGAGGGGCCGGTCGAGGGGTGGATGGAGGAGCTCGACCTCTTCCGCCCGCCGGGCACCGAGCTGCCGCCCGAGGCGCCGCCCATGGCGGATGACGACACCCAGGAGATGACGGGCGGCCCGTCCACCGCCGACGCCTGGCCCCCGCAGGAGGCACCGGCGGCGCCTCAGCAACCGCCCGCGCCGCCCGCACCGGCCGGGCGGCGCAAACCCAGCGCCGCGCTGCTGGTGCTGGCCGGGCTCGGCGCGGGGGTCGCCCTCTCGCTGGTGGTGATGGTGGACCGGGACTCGGCGTCCGGCGCGGCCGGGGGCGGCGCGTCGGCCACACCGACCGCGTCCAGCGCGCCCGCGACCACCGGTGCGCCGCAGACGCCGAGCGCCCCCGCCTCGCAAGGCCCGGACGACGAATTGCCGCCGCCGGGCGACCCGGGCGATGTGCTGACCCTCGGCAGCACCGGCCCGGAGGTCACCGAGCTCCAGGAGCGGCTGCTGCGGGTCCCGAACGTGTACCAGGGCGGGCAGGTCAACGGCCAGTACGACCAGACGCTGGCCGAGGCCGTCTCCCGGTTCCAGGTGTGGTACGGGATCCGGGGCGACGCGAACGGGGTGTACGGGAGCGCCACACGGCGCGGTCTGGAGTCGCGCACCTGACGCCGCGGCCGAAGGCGGACAGGGTCGGGGGTGCCATCAGGCGGCACCGAAGACCTGGGTCCAGTACGTGCCCGCACGGCTGCCGGTGGCGTGGCCGACGCCGATGTGGGTGAAGTCGGGCTTCAGGATGTTGGCCCGGTGGCCCGGGCTGTTCATCCAGCCGCGCATCACCTCCTCCGGGGAGCGCTGGCCGCACGCGATGTTCTCGCCGATGCCGCGGTGGGTGGCCCCGGCGGCCCGGGCCCGGTCCCAGGGCTGATGCCCTTCGGGACCGGTGTGGGAGTAGAAGTCGCGGGCCACCATGTCGTCGCTGTGCGCCTGCGCGGCCGCCGTCAGCCGTGGGTCCGGGGCGAGGGGCGCGAGCCGGGCGGCGGCGCGCTCCGCGTTGGTGAGGGCGATGACCTCGGAGGCCAGGCGCAGCAGCCCGTCCGGGGTGAACGGCCGGGCCCATACCGCCGTCCAGTAGACGTCCCCGGTGGTGGGCCCGTCGGCCCGGCCGATGCCCAGGTGGACGAGGGCCGGGTCGTGGAACGGGCCCCGGCGCTCGGCGTCCTCGAGGCAGTAGTCCACGAACTCCCGTGGGGTGCGCGGCCCGGAGACGATGTGCTCGGCGATGGTCAGCGGGCGGTATCCGTGCGCGGCTATTCGGTGGAAGAGCGAGGTCCCGTCCGGGTCCTCCAGCGCCAGCGCGCCGTGGGCGGCCATGGCCCGGGCGTGCGCCTCGGCGGCCGCGGTCAGCCGTCCGTCGAGGGCCACGGGCGCGGCCCCGGCCCGCGCCCGCCGCGCCGCGTTCACCACGTCGAGGGCCTGCCGCGACGCCCCGTCGACGGGCGCGGGGGCGGGAGGCGCCGGGGCGGGAGGCGCGAGCGTGGGAGACATGCCAGGCGCCGGAGCCCCGGGCGCGGCGGCGGCTCCGTCGTCGGCGACGTCCACACCGAAGTCCCGGGCCACACCGGCCAGTCCGTCGGCGTACCCCTGGCCGATCGCCCGCACCTTCCAGCCGCCGCCACGGCGGTAGATCTCGGCGAGCAGCAGCACCGTCTCCCGCGAGGGACGCGGCGGGGCGAACCGGGCCAGTGTCGCTCCCCGCTCGTCCAGCACGCTCAGCACGGGCGCCGGAAGCCGCCCCAGCGGGGTGCCCGGGTCGGCGGGGCTGATGACGAGGGTGACGCGGGCGGCGCCGGGCCGCAGCGCCCGCGGCCGCAGGGTGACGCTGTCGCCGTCCAGCCGGGCGCCGGGCGCGGTGGGCTGGTTGAAGAAGACGAAGTCGCCGTCGCCCGCGACCTTTCCGTCCTCGTCGGTGATCAGCGCGGACAGGTCGAACGGGCCCGGCACCCGGATGGTCAGCGCGCCGTCGGGCAGCGCCTGGTTCCCGCCGGGCACCAACTCGCCCATGTCCGCTCCTCACCGCCGCGTATCTGGGGCAACGCGTCCATGAGGGCAACGCCCGGGCGCCCCCGGCGGTTCCGGCGGGCGCCCTGGCCGTGCGGAGGGCAGGGCGCCCGCCGGCCGTGCGGAGGGCCGTCGTCAGACCGGCACCGCGACGTACTTGTACTCCAGGAACTCGTCGATGCCGACGCGGCCGCCCTCGCGTCCGAGCCCGGACTGTTTGACGCCGCCGAAGGGGGCCGCGGGTTGGAGACCAGTCCGGTGTTGAGGCCGACCATGCCGACCTCGAGCCGCTCGCTCACCCGCAGCGAGCGGTTGAGGTCCTGGGTGAACAGATAGCCCACCAGGCCCCATTCGGTGCTGTTGGCGGTGGCGACGACCTCGTCCTCGTCGTCGAAGGTGAGCACGGCCGCGACCGGTCCGAAGATCTCGGTCTCCATCAGCCGGCTGGCCGGGGAGACCCCGGTGAGCACGGTGGGCGGGTAGAAGCAGCCGGGGCCCTCGGGGGTGCTGCCGCCGACCAGGACCTCGGCGCCACGTGCCACGGCGTCCGCGACCAGCTCCTCGACCTTGGTACGGCCCGCCTGGTCGATGAGCGGCCCGACCTGGACACCGGGGCGGCTGCCGGGGCCGACCTCCAGCGCGCCCATGCGGCGGGCCAGCCGGTCGGCGAACTCGGTCGCCACGGAGGAGTGGACGAAGAAGCGGTTGGCCGCCGTGCACGCCTCGCCCATGTTGCGCATCTTGGCGGTCATGGCGCCCTCGACCGCGACGTCGAGGTCGGCGTCCTCGAAGACGATGAAGGGGGCGTTGCCGCCGAGCTCCATGGAGGTGCGGACCACCGCGGGCGCGCTCTGGGCGAGCAGGGTGCGGCCGACCTGGGTGGAGCCGGTGAAGGAGAGCTTGCGGACGTGCCCGCCGGTCAGCAGCGGCTCCACCACCTCTCCGGCGCGGGAGGTGGTGACCACGTTGAGCACTCCGGCCGGAAGCCCCGCCTCCGCCAGGATCCCGGCCAGCGCCAGGCTGGACAGCGGGGTCTGCGGGGCGGGCTTGAGCACCATGGTGCAGCCCGCGGCGATCGCCGGGCCGATCTTGCGGGTGCCCATGGCCAGCGGGAAGTTCCACGGTGTGATGAGCAGACAGGGGCCGACCGGACGGCGCATCAGCAGCATGCGGTTCTTGCCGTCCGGCAGGGTGGAGAACCCGCCCTCGACGCGCACGGCCTCCTCGGAGAACCAGCGGAAGAACTCCGCGGCGTAGGCCGCCTCTCCGCGCGCCTCGGCCAGCGGCTTGCCCATCTCGGCCGTCATCAGCGCGGCGAGCGCGTCGGCCCGCTCCATGATCAGCTCATAGGCGCGGCGCAGGATCTCGCTGCGCGCACGGGGCGCGGTGGCCGCCCACTTCTCCTGGGCCTCCTCGGCCGCGGCCAGGGCGCGCTGCCCGTCGGCGGGGGCGGCGTCGGCGACGTCGCACAGCACCTCGCCGGTGGCCGGGTCGTCGACCGGCATGGTCTGGCCGCCCGCCGCGTCGGACCACGACCCGGCGATGAAGAGCTGCTTGGGCACCGCGGCGAGGACCTCGGCGGCCGAGGGGTACGAGGGGGTGGACATAGGGGCATCTCCTTCGTGGCCGCCGCCGGTCCGAGGGGTTCGGACCGGCGGGCGGATCGGGCTCCCGTGTGGGCGGATGTGCGGTGCGCGTCAGGAGTCCGCTGTGCCGGCGCTGACGGCGGCGGACCAGGCGCGCAGGCCCTCGTCGATCGCCGCTTCGTCGACGACGAGGGCGGGGATCATCCGGACCACATGGTTCCAGGCGCCGCACAGGAGCAGCAACAGCCCTTCGTCCACGGCGGCGCGCTGCACCCGGGCCGCGGTCGCCGGGTCCGGCTCGCCGTCAGCGGTGACGAACTCGCTGGCCAGCATGAGCCCGAGGCCGCGCACATCGCCGATGGCGGGGGTCTTGGCGGCCACGTCCTCCAGACCGCTGCGCAGCCGCGCCCCCATGGCCTCGGCATTGGCGACGAGGTTCTCCTCGCGGACCACGTCGAGGGTGGCGACGGCCGCCGCGCAGGCCACGGCGTTGGCGCCGTAGGTGCCGCCCTGGGAGCCGGGCCACGCCTTGCTCATCAGCTCCTCGGAGGCGGCGATGCCGGACAGCGGGAAGCCGCTGGCCAGCCCCTTGGCGGTGACCAGGATGTCGGGGCGGACGCCGAAGTGGTCATGGCCCCAGAACCGTCCGGTGCGGCCCACCCCGGTCTGCACCTCGTCCAGGATCAGCAGGAAGCCGTGGCGGTCGGCCCGCTCCCGCAGGCCCTGGAGGAAGCCCTCGGTGGCGGGCACGTAGCCGCCCTCGCCGAGCACCGGTTCGACGATGATCGCGGCGGTGTCGTCGGGCGGGGAGATGGTCTGCAGGACGTAGTCCAGCTCCCGCAGGGCGAACCGGGTCGCGGTCTCCTCGTCCCAGCCGTACCGGTAGGCCGTGGGGAACGGGGTCACCACGACGCCGCTCATCAGGGGCGAGAAACCGGAGCGGAAGCGGGTCCCGGAGGTGGTCATGGAGGCGGCGGCCACGGTGCGGCCGTGGAATCCGCCGTGGCAGACCAGGACGTTGGGCCGGCCGGTGGCCTGGCGGGCCAGGCGCAGGGCCGACTCCACGGCCTCGCTGCCGGAGTTGCTGAAGAACAGACTGTCGAGGCCCGTGGGGAGCACCTCGCCGAGCTTCTCGACCAGCCGCCGCAGCGGCGGGTGCATCACGGTCGTGTACTGGCCGTGGATGAGGGTGCCCACCTGCTCCTGGGCGGCGGCGACGACCCGCGGATGGCAGTGCCCGGTGCTGGTGACGCCGATGCCCGCGGTGAAGTCGAGGTATCGCCGCCCGTCCTCGCCGTCGACGTAGGCGCCCTCTCCGCGGACGGCGACCACCGGAGTGGCTTGGCGGAGCTGCGGCGACAGATTGGTCATGTTCTCTCCCACACCCACGGGTCGGCGATGCGCTCGGACACTTCGAGGGTGAGGGGGCGGACCCGGTCAGGACAATGATCACTGTGTCGCGGGGTGGTGATCGCTATGGACGATCTGTCAACGACTCCGGGGGCGGGCCGTGTCAAGGGGGCGACCGGGATCGTGGTTGCGCTCGGCGTGCGGGCTTGCCAGAGTGAGCCGCATGAACGGCTCCGGTGGCACCGCGCACGACGCTGCCGGACGGCCGCGGAGCCGCCCCTCGGAGGCCCCGCGGATCCCGGGGCGCCCGCCGCTCAGCCTCGCCGAGGTGCTGCGGCTTCCCGTGCTGGCCGCCGGGGCGCCGGAGGTGGTCTCCGGCCACGGGCAGCTGGCCCGGCCGGTCCGCTGGGTCCACATCACCGAGCTGGTGGACCCGGCGTCCTTCCTCAAGGGCGGGGAGCTGGTGCTGACCACCGGGATGCCGCTGCCCGAGGACCCGGCGCTGGTCCGCCGGTATGTCGACGAGCTCGCGGACATCGGCGCCGCCGGGCTGGTCATCGAGCTGGTGCGGCGCTACCACCGACCGCCCTCGGAGCTGGTACGGGCCTGTCTGGCGCGGGACTTCCCGCTCGTCCTGCTCTCCCGGACGGTGAACTTCGTGGAGGTCACCCAGGTGCTCCACTCCCTGATCGTCGGCAGTCAGGTGGAGAGCCTGCGCCGGGCCCAGGACGTCCATGACACCTTCACCGCGCTGACCCTGCGCGGCGCCGGGCCCGAGGAGGTGGTCGACATGGCGGCCGAGCTGAGCGGGCACCCCGTGGTGCTGGAGAATCTGGTGCACCAGGCCGTCATCTGCGGTTCACCGGGGCGCGGGGTGGAGGGGGCGCTGACCGGCTGGGAGCGGCGCTCGCGCGCCACGCCCTCGCCCGACCGGACCGGGCTGAGCGGCCCGGAGGACTGGCTGGTGACCGCGGTGGAGTACCGGGGCGAGCGGTGGGGGCGGCTGCTGATGCTCCCGGACGGCGCCGGGGACCCGGCGGTCGGCCCCGAGGACGCGATGGTCCTGGAGCGCACCGCCACGGCCCTGACCATCGCCCGGCTCACCCATCACACCCGCTGGGAGCGGCGGGCCCAGCGCACGCTGCTGCTGGACCTGGTGGAGCAGCGCTGCCGGTCCAGGGGCGAGGCCCGGGCCAGGGCCGAGGCGCTGGGCGTGCCGGTCGCGGGCCGCCGGCTGATGGTGGTGCTGGTCAGCCCCGGGCCCGGCGCCGGGGAGACGACCGAGTTGGAGGACCGGCTGACGGACGAGCTGGGGGCGGCCGGGGCCGCCGTGCTGGTCGGCGCGGTGCCCGGTGACCACATAGGGGTGCTGCTGGCCCTGCCGGCCGCCACGCCGTGGCGGCCGCTGGTGGAGCGGCTGAGCCGGTCGGTGCGGGAGTCCCGGCCGGACGCCGTGATCAGCGTCGGCTCGGAGGTGTCGGACCTGTCGCAGACCGCCCGGTCGTTCCAGCAGGCGGCGCGGGTCGCGGACGCCGCCGTTCCGGGGACGCCGGACAAGGCGTTCCACGAGCTGTCCGACATCGGGCTGCGGCAGTTGCTGTACGCGCTGCGCGGCGATGTGCGGCTCCAGGAGTTCGTGGAGCGGCAGTTGGGGCGGCTGGTGGACTACGACGAGCGGCACGGCACCGATCTGCTGCCGGTGCTGCACACCTTCCTGGACGCGGCGGGCAACAAGACGGTGGCCGCCAGGCGCGCGAATCTGTCCCGGCAGGCGTTCTACCAGCGGCTGCACTCGGTGGAGCGGGTGCTGGGCTGCGATCTGGAGTCGGGTGAGCAGCGCACCCAGCTCCATGTGGCGCTCACCGCCTTCCGTCTGCTGCGGCTGTCCCGGGGCCCGGCCCCGTCCTGAGACGGCGACGCGCCACGGCCGGCCCGGATCGAATCCGGACCGGCCGTGGCGCGTTCGTGGACCTCCGCGGCACAGGGGGTCATTTGACGAAGTCGTCGACGACCTTGGGCGGCCAGCAGCCGACGTTGAGTACGCCGATGGAGTAGGCGCGGGAGACGAGGGCCGCGCGGTTGGGCACCCGCAGCTTCCGCAGCAGCCGAGTCACGTGGTACTCGACACCCTGCCGGCTGAGGTAGAGCCGGGAGGCCAGGGGGATGGTGGAGAGCCCGGCGGCGATGCCCTCCAGGATGCGCGCCTCGGTCTCGGTGAGGAGCTTCTTACGGTTGGTGACCATGTCCACCTCCTCGCCACCCGCCGTGGGACGCATCACCACGAGGATCGAGGCCACATGGGCGGTGCCCTCGCGCACCGCCACGGCGGTGAGCCCGCTGGTGAAGGCGGCCCCCTCGGCCCCGATGGCCACCACATGGGTGGTGAACCGGTGGCGGGAGCCGTCGAGGAGCCGGGTGAACTGCCGCTTCAGCGCCTGTCGGACGCTGGGGTGGACCAGGTCGAGGAAGTCGCGGCCGCACACGTCCGAGGAGGCGTCGTCGAACTGCCGGAAGAATTCCCGGTTCGCCTGCTGGACGATGAGCGACGGGTCGAGACAGACGACACACGCCCCTGGCTGATCGAACTGGCGCAATAGATCCGTGTACTCGGTCTGCTCGTGTCCAAGCTCGTGGGGGGTTGGCCGAGCCGAATCCGCTAGTAAAGGCAATGCCAAGGGACTGCCATCCCTTCCTAATTCTCAGTATTCGGAATCGAATATCAATATTCAATTCCGAATGTTCATTTCAGAATTGAGACTAGGGATCTACGGGTACGGAAGTCAACGTCAACAGGGGTGTCGCCGCCCAATCCCGTGGTGGGGTGCTCCGAAGGTTCGGTCCGCACCCCACCCCTTCGGTGGGCCGGTACGGTCGGTTCACGAATCTTCGTCAAACAGCGTCCAATTATCGTCGTTAACGCGCTGTTCACGAATGCATGCGAGGCAGCAGCTCGATGAGCTCGCGCCGCCCGGAGACGCCCAGCTTGCGATAGGAACTCGTCAGGTGCTTCTCGATGGCGCGGGAGCTCACCCCCAGCTCGGCCGCGACCTCCTGGTTGGTCAGGCCGCGTCCGACGAGGGAGGTCACGGTGCGTTCGGTACGGGTGAGCGTCGCCTCCGGCGGGGCGGCCGCCGCACCGCTGCCGTCCGCCGCGCGGATCCGCTCGACCAGCCGTGGCACCCCGCACGCCGAGGCCAGGGCCGCGGCCTCCCGGAGTACCGCCGCCGCCTCGCCGCCTCCCGGCCTCAGCCGCTTGCCCAGCAGCAGGAGCGTGCGGGCGAGTTCGAGTTCATTGGCCGAGGCACGCAGCACATCGACCGATTCGCGCAGCAGCCGCACCCCCTGGTCGCCGTCGGTCAACCGCGCCTTCACCCGCAGCGCGCGGCCGAGCGCCACGGGGGCGCCCCATTCCGCCGCTCGCAGCAGCTCCTCCTCGGCCAGCGCCCCGGCCGCGCAGGGGTCGCCGACCCGCCGTTGGAGGTCGGCCGCCCAGGGCCGCCAGGAGAAGAGCACGGGATTGCGCCAGCCCGACGCCTCCAGCTGCCGGCCGCAGGCCAGGAGGGTTTCCAGGGCGCTGGTCCAGCGGCCCTGCTCGGCGTCCTGCGCCGCCTTGACGAACTGCAGCGCCGCGGTCAGGGCCAGGCTCGAGGAGCGGCGCCGGCCGGGGCCGTCCAGAATCCGCTCGATCAGCGCGGAGTCCTGGAGGTCCAGGGCGACGCGGGTGAGGGCGAGGGTGGAGACGACCCCGGTCTCCTGCCAGTGCACCTCGGCCAGCCGCACGGCGCGCTCGGCGTACTCGCGGGCCTGGGCGACGCGGCCACGGGCGCTGAGCACCATGGCCTGCTGGACGTTGACGAGCGCGTCCACGACCGTGCCGCCCTGCCGCCGCGTCTGCCGCTCCATCGCCAGCCAGGAGCTGATCCCCCGTACCGAATCGGCGGCCACCAGCCCGATCACCACCAGCGGCAGCGGGCTGTGGACCTGGTCGGAGGTGGCCGGTTCGCGCTCCAGGATGCGGTTGGCCAGCCGGGAGACCTCGACCGCGGGCCAGCGGGCGGTGAGCACCGCCGCGTTGAGCAGCACCGCCGTCAGCTCACGCTCGGCGGGGGTGAGCAGTGGCGGCTCATCCCCCAGCGCGGACAGCCGCTCGACCGCCGTGGCCAGCTCCGCCGGGTCCTCGTGTCCGGCGTGCCGCAGCCGCGCCTCGAGCCGCAGCGCCACATCGCGGGCCGTGCCCTCCAGCGAGGCGGCGGGCCCCAGGTCCTCGGCGACCTGGTGCAGCAGATCGATGGCCGACGGGGGCCCCAGGACCACGATGCTGGGCGAGATCCGCAGGGCCGCGGCGGCCCGGAGCCTGGCCGTGGTCAGCAGGGGGATCGCCTGGGAGATATGGCGTTCACAGGCGGCCGGGTCGAAGCCGCGCTCCGCGGTGGCCAGATCGATCAGCAGCCGGGCCCGGGCCTCCCCGGCCAGCGAGCCGTCCAGGAGGGCACGGCGCAGATAGCGGGCGGCGGTGCGGGGCGCGCCGCGGCGCAGCGCGGTGTCCGCCGCGGCCCGCAGCACCTCCACCGCCCAGGGGTGGTCGGAGGTGGTGACGGCCATGAGCTGGGCGGCGACGAGTTCGGCGGGGCGTCCGTTGTGGTACATCAGCGCCGCCGCGGCGTCGTGCAGCCGCTCCCGTTCGGCCACGGTCATCGAGGACTCGACCGCGTCCCGCACCACCCGGTGGAGGAAGCGCGGCTCCTGCTCGGCGGCGAGCAATCCCAGCTGGTGGAGGTCGCGCAGAGCGGCCAGGAAGCCGATCGGGTCCAGCCCGGCCAGCCGGGCCAGCAGCTCCGGTTCGGCCTGGTCGCCGAGGACCGCGATGGCGGCGGCCAGGTCGCGCGGGGCCGGGTCTGGGCGCGCAGCGAGCTGGCCAGCCGCTCGCGCAGCTGGGCGGGGCGCAGGGAGCGGGCCGTCTCGACGTGCTCGGCGGTGGGCCGGTGGCCGCGCATGGCCAGCTCCACCAGCACCGACTTCAGGAACAGCGGGTTGCCCGCGGAGCTCTCGTGACAGGCGCGGGCGAACTCCTCGTCCCCCGACACGCCGAACTGATCGAGGATCACTTCCTTGGTGGCGCCCAGCGACAGCGGCGCGGGGCGCAGCACCCGCCGCGCCGCCTCGACGATCTCCCGCAGCAGGGGGTCCCCGGGGCGCCGGTAGCCGTCCCGCAGCGCGCAGACGACCACGGCGCGCAGCCCGTGCAGCCGCTTGACGAGGAAGGCGAGCCAGCGCAGCGAGGGGTGTCGACCCACTGCAGATCGTCCACGAGGATGAGCAGCGGGCGCTCGGCGCCGGCGATGGCCAGCACCGAGCGCAGGCCGTACAGCGCCTCCTCGGGGATGGTGACGGCCCCGTTCTCGTCGAGCGGCGGGGCGTCGTCGGAGAAGACCGTCCGGCAGAGGTCGACCTCTGCCTCGATGCGGTGCCCGCGGAGCTCTTCCGGGGCGCCGGTGAGCAGGCTGTCGAAGAGCTGGCGGACCACCCCGAGGTCGTAGTCCTGCTCCATCGGCGCGGCGTTGGCGCGCAGGACCCTGAACTTCTCGCCCTCGGCGAGCATCGGCAGCTGGTGCAGCAGCGCGGTCCGGCCGATACCCAGGGGGCCGGTCAGCAGCAGCAGTGACGAGTCGCCCGCCGCCGCGGCCCGCAGGGCCTCCGCGACCCCCGCCAGCTCGGCCTCCCGTTCAAGCAACATCGATTCCGCCTCCCTGCGCCGCCCGCAGCAACGCGATCAGCTCCGCGCGGCCGCCGATCCCCAGTTTTCGGTACGCGCCGCTGAGCCTCAGCTCCACGGTGCGTCTGCTAACGGAGAGGGTTTCGGCTATCTCCCGGTTGCCATGGCCGAGTCCGACGAGGGAGGCGGTGCGCTGCTCGGGTTCGGTCAGCGTCGCCCACGCCGGATGCGGGACGCGTCCGCGGACGGCGGAGGGCCCCGTCCGCTCGGACAGCTCGCGCACCTTGGCGACCAGCTTGCTGGAGGGCCGGTGGGCGGTGACGAAGGTGAACAGCTCGGCCACCAGGGGGGCCGCGGCGCGCGGGTTCCCGGTGTCGAGTTCGGCCGTGGCCAGCTCCAACAGCGCCCCCGCGTAGGCGAGCCGGGCCGGGGTGCCGCGCAGGGTGGCCACCGCCTCCCGGAGCCGCTCGACCCGTCCCTCGCGGGCCACCCGTCCGGCGCCCAGCTGGGCCCAGCCGAGCGTGTTGGGGGCGCCCCACAACCGGGCCAGCGCCAGTTCCTCGTCGGCGAGCCGCCGTGCCTCCTCGTGGTCGCCGAGGGCGTCGTGGACCCGGGCGGCCAGCGAACGCCACGGCATCAGGGCGGGGTTGATCCGCCCGCGGCCCAACTGCCATCTGCCGGTGGCCCGGAACAGCTCCACCGCCTCGGGCAGCCGGTCGTCCTTGACGGCCACCAGCGCCCTGGCGAAGAGCAGATAGCCCCAGGAGGCGCCCTCGCGCGACTCGGCGGGGGCGGAGGCGGCCGCGAGGGCACCGGCCTGGCCGAGGTCGCCGTGCTCCAGGGCGATGAGGATCCGGACGGCCAGCAGATACGGGACGGTGTAGCGGTGCCAGAGGGAGCGGGGCAGTGACCGCTCGGCGGCGGCCACGTCCCGTTCGGCCATGTCGAGCCGGCCGCGCCGCAGGTTCAGCTCGCCGCGGACGGCCAGGGTCTGGGCGGCGGCCGCGCGCGCCTGCCGCCGGCGCAGGTCGGTGTGGAGGACGTCCAGCCGGACCTCGGCCTCGTCCAGGTCGTCGGTCAGCAGCAGGGTCCGGGCGGCGGTGAGCCGGGGCAGGATCAGGGCACCCGCGCCGCCGTCCAGGGTGAAGACCCGCTGGGCCAGCGCCCGGGCGGTGGTCAGGTCCGCCCCGCGCAGGGCCAGCCGCCAAGCGCGCGCCGCGGCCTGCACCGGGCAGGTGGGGTCGTCGGGCAGCGGCGGGACTCCGTCCGGCACCAGATCGATGTCGTCCTGCCCGTCGGACTCGGTGAGCCAGAACAGCCCCGCGAGCGCCCCCCGTTCCTCGCCTTCGGTCGAGGGCAGCGCCTCGACGATCGCGCGGCGTAACGCCTTGTCGTCGCCGCGCGAGAGCCCGAGGTCGGCGGCGCGCACCCGGATCCGGCCGGGCCCGCCGTCCCCGGTGCGGATGATCTCCGCCAGCCGGCGGCCCGCGGCCTCGGGGGCGGCCAGCACCTCTATGGCGGCGAGTTCCAGGCCCAGTTGGGCGCGCGGCGCCGGGTCCAGCGGCTCCTCCAGCGCCCGGGTCAGACAGGCGATCGCCTGGGCGGTCCGGCCCACGCGCAGGGCCGCGGCGCAGGTGCGGCGCAGCACGGGGATCACCCAGGGCTCGTCGACCGGGCGGGCGGCGAGCAGCAGCCGGGCGATGTCCTCGTCGGCCACGGCCGCCCGGTAGGCCAATTCGGCCGCGCGGGCGTGGAGTTCGGCCCGCTCGTCGCCGGGCATCTCGGCGAGGATCCAGCTGCGCGCCTCGGGCCGGGTCAGCCGGAGCCCGGTCCCGGAGGCGATGGCGAGCCCGGTCTCCTGGAGCACTTCGGGCAGTCCTGGCTCGCGCGCGGCGCGGGGCCGGCGAGCGCGTACAGCAGGGAGACGTCCAGCAGATCGCCGCAGACGGCGAGCGCGCGGACGAGCGCGACGGCCGTGTCGGACAGCCCTCCCAGCACGCGGACGACGTGTTCACCGCCCACGGCCTCGGTGATGGTGGACAGTTCCGGCACCCGCCCGGCCACCGGCGCGTAGCCGTGTTTGGTGAAGCGGCGCAGTGCCTCGGACAGCACCTCGGGGTTGCCCGCGCTCGCCTCCAGGGCCGCGGAGATGAAGGCGTTGTCGCCGGGGCGGCCGCAGATCAGCGCGACCGTGGCGGCCACGTCGCGCGGGGCGAGCGGGGCCAGTTCGCATTCGAGGGTGATGACCTGCTGCGGCGCGGTGGACAGGGGGCACGCGCCGGGGCGGAGCGGGCCGGTGCCGCTCACCAGCAGCACGATCAGGGCGTCGGGCAGCCGCCGTATGAGCGCCCCGAACCAGCGCTGCGAGGCCGGATCCAGCCATTCCACATCGTCGACGGCCAGCAGTGTGGGCCGCTCCCGGGCGGTCCGCAGCAACTCGGTCAGGCCCGGTAAGCGGCTCTCGGGCCCCTGTCCGGTCAGGGCCTTCAGCGAGCCGCGGGTGAGTCCGTCCATCGGGGCCAGCAACTGCCCCACCACGCCGTAGCGCACATCGCGCTCGCCGGGGGTCGCCTTGGCGCGCAGCACCCGGAAGCCCTGGTCCTCGGCCAGCCGGGCGGCGAGGTTCAGCAGGCGGCTCTGTCCGTAACCGGGCCTGCCGATCAGTGTCACCACCGAGGAACGGCCCCGGCCGAGATCGGCGACGGTCTGGGCAAGCATGGCCTGCTCTCGTTCACGGCCGGGGAACGGGAGCCCGTTGAGCTGCATAGTGCGACTATATGCCTGAGATAGGGCGTGAACCTGTCCCCCAACCGCCGTGCACGCGTCAGCGTCGGCCGCGCGAGGCGAAGACCCACGCGGGGGCCTGCGGGTCGGGAAGGCTGGGGCCGTTCAGCACCGAGGCCAGCTCCCCGCGCTGACTGACGCTCAGCTTCCGGTAGACGCTGGTGAGATGGGTCTCCACGGTGCGTACGGTGACGAACAGCGACTCGGCGATCTCGCGGTTGCCCGCCCCGCGCGAGGCCATCTGGGCCACCTTGCGCTCGGTGCCGGTGAGCAGGTCGACCGGTGAGGCGGTGATCTCGCGCCTCCGGCCGCCCGCCGCGACCAGCCGGTTGCGGGCGTCCCTGGCGAGCGCGAGCGCGCCGGAGCCCTGCGCGAGGTCGACGGCCGAGCGCAGCCGCTCCCGGGCCTCGCGCGGCCGCCCCGCGTCCAGCAGCGCCCCGCCGAGCAGGTACTCGGCCCGGGCGTGCTCGGAGCGGGCGGGCGACCCGGAGAAGTGCTCGACCGCCTCGGTGAGTCGGGCGATGCCGTCCTCGCCGGGGGTGGTCACCCCGCGGGCGAGGGCGGCGAGTCCGAAGGCGCGCGGGGTGCTCCAGCGGCGGGCCAGCTCGGCGCCGTGCTCGACCAGGTCCCGCGCCTCGTCCGCCCGCTTCTCGGCCGCGAGCAGACAGGCCGCCTCGGTCCACCAGGGCAGGAACACCGGGTTGGCGAAGCCGGACTCCTCCAGGGAGGCGCCGCAGTCGAGCAGCAGCCGCAGCGCGGTGGCGCTGTCGCCGAGTGCCCAGCGGGCCCGGGCGCGAGCCATGAGATACGAGTGGTACTCCATGACGAACCCGTCCAGGTTCGGCCGGGTGACGGCGGCCAGCAGCTCCTCGGCCCGCTCCGGTTCGCCCCGGTCGATCAGGATCGTCGCGAGCGCGGTCTGCGGCATGGTCACATTGGCGCTCCAGCGCTCCTCGCCGATGATCTCGACGGCCGTCTGGGCGTCGGCGAGGGCGTCGGGGATCGCGCCGACGCCGTGCAGCAGCAGGGCGCGGTAGGACAGGGTGATCACGTACGACCACACCGCGGCGTTGTCCTGGCCGTGGCGCAGCGCGTGCTCCAGGGCCTCCATCGCCTCCTCGATCTCGTCGGCCAGGCCGAGGGTGAACGCGGAGAAGAGCAGCGACCAGTTGTCGAGCCGGTCCGCGGAGCTCAGCGCCCGGCGGGCCTGCCCCACCGCCCGCCGCACCGAGCGGCCCTCCATCGCGGACAGGACCGTCATCATGGCGAGCATCTGGCGCTGGGCGGGGGTGTCCCCGGCGGGCTCGGGGATGCGCGCGAAGCGCTCCCGGACCGTGTGGATCGTGGCCTTCTCGTCGGATCCGCTGATCAGCAGCGTCGATTGGACGAGGGTGCGCAGCTCGCGGTCGCGCGGATCGGGGTCCGGCCCCAGCTCGGCCTCGAGTTCGTCGAGCACCTCGCTGAGCACCCGTACGGCGGCCGGTGACTGCTGGACGGTGAGGCAGGTGAGGCCGAACTGCACGGCGATGGGCGCCTTGGTGCGGATGTCGGTGGCCAGCGCGAGCGCCCGCTTGAGCAGGCGGATGGCCTCGGCGGGGTTGATCTCCGCGAGCGCCTTGGCGAGCGGGACATGGGCCGACAGGCTGTCCGGCTCCGCCTCCAGGACCCGGTAGAGATAGCGGGCGGCGGCCTCCGGGGCGCCGCGGTGCTCGGCCTGGGCGGCGGCCTCCCGGAGCACCCAGCCCATCCACGGCTGGGGGTGCCGGGCACCAGCAGCACCTGGTTGGCGACCTCCTCGGCGGGCCGCCCGGCGTCGCTCAGCAGCAGGGCCGCCCTGGCGCGCAGCTCGGCCAGCCGCTCCTCCCCCGCCGCCTCCAGAACCGCGGAGCGCACCACGTCATGGGCCAGGTCCGCCCGGTCCGGCGCCATCACATCGGCCTCGCGCAGCTGCTCCACGGCGTCCGTGACGCGGGTGGCGGGCACTCCGGCCAGCGCGCCGATGTGCTCCGCGTCCTCCTCGCCGAGCACCGCGATGGCGGTGGCCACGTCCCGGACCCAGTCGGGCCGGGCGTCGAAGAGGGCGCGCACGGACAGGGCGACCACGTAACTCCCGACCTCGGCGATCTCGCGGATGCCGCTCTCGTCGGGCGCCACGCCCTTGGCCCGCAGCTCGCGCAGCAGCCGGGTGACGGTCAGCGGGTTGCCGCCGCAGACGGCGGCGGCGCGTTCGGCGAAGGAGGGCGCGACGGGGGCGCTGAAGACCTGGTGAGCCATTTCGGCCACTTCGGCGTCGGTCAGCGGGTCGAGGCGGATCACCGCGGAGCGCGGCTGGGCGAGGATGTCCGCCAGGGCCGCGGGGGCGACCGGCTCCTCCTCGCTGCGCTGGGCGAGCACCACCAGCAGCGGCAGCTGGTCGGCCCGGCGCAGCAGGAAGTCGATCCAGCGCAGGGAGCGCTCGTCGCACCAGTGCACATCGTCCAGGACGAGCACGAGCGGGCCCTGGGTCATCAGGTTGGCGGCGAGCCAGTACAGGCCGTGCAGCACCGGGTAGACGACGGCGGCCGTGGACGGCCCCTCCTCGCCGGGGCGGGGGCTGAGCGCGGGAGGGCGCGGCGGGCGCTGCCGCGCAGCAGCGGGGAGTCCTGGGCGTCCTCGGCCGAGAGCCCGAGGCTTCCGAAGAGGGCGCGCACCCCGCCGTAACCGGCGCCGGCCACCACTTCACCGCAGGCGCCGTGCAGCACGGTCATCTTCCGGCAGGCGTCGCCGTCGAGGAAGGTGCGCAGCAGGCTGGTCTTGCCGATTCCGGCCGGACCGGATAGGACCACCAGACCGGAACGGCCGCTGTGGGCGGCCTCCGCGTGGGCGGTCAGCGCGGCGAGTTCGGCGGCGCGTCCGACCAGCGCGCCGGGTAAACCGGAATCCGTTTTCCGGTCCTCCACGCAGCCTCCTGGAGCCACAAAATGCGAAGAATTCGAAAAGGCGTGCTGCTGCCGCGATCAGCAGGCTACACGAGCGGAATGACGACGATCAATCCCGATCAGTCGTCATGCAACCCCGATCAGTCATCAGGCAACTGCGATCGGTCGTCCCGCCCCGAGCGCGATCAGCGAAGCCCGGAGACGGAAGGCGTGGTGAGGGCGTTCACCGTTCCGTCCCCGGGCCGTTCGGTATCACTGTGTGGGTACGAGGCGTGAAGTCGTCTATGGCATCTCCCTTCGTCGGCTCACGATCACGGGGTCGTCGGGGCCTCTTCCAGGGCGGCCTCCAGGGCGGTGGCAGGCGGGTGGAGTTCGAACCAGACGACCTTGCCCGCCGCCGTACAGGTGGATCCCCAGCAGCGGGAGAGCAGGTCCAGCAGGTGGAGTCCGCGCCCGCCCTCGTCATCGCCGCACGCCCGGCGCACCCGGGGCTGCCCGGGGTCCTCGTCCGCCACCTCGCAGCGGAAGGCGCGGTCGGCGGAGCACAGGGAGAGCGTCAGGCGGATCGGTCCGCCCGCGTGCCGCAGGGCATTGGTGACCAGCTCGCTGACGAGCAGTTCGGCGTCGTCGGCGAAGTCGTGCAGCGTCCACGCCGACAGCTGGGCGAGCGCCAGCCGCCGGGCCGTCGGCACCGAGGACGGCTCGGAGGGGAGCAGCCAGGACGTCCCGGCGCTGGTGGCGGGAGGCGCCGTGTCGGGGCGGCGCTCGGTGCTCATCGGGGAGCCGTTCGTGAGGGCGAGGGCGGCGGCGTTCATGCTGACGGGTCGGGGCTGGTCCGGGGGGCCGGGATGACGCGCCCGTCGGGAAGGATTTCGCCCGTGTCCGTGAAGATCACCACTCCGTTGCAGAGCAGGCTCCATCCCTGCCCGGGATGGGAGGCCACCGGACGCGCCGAATCATGGTCCGGTGCGTCGGCGGGGGACATGGGGGTTGGTGGAGGCACATGGTCCGAACCTTCGATCTTCCGCCAGAGGGGGCGGCGGAACTCACCGAGGCCACCATCCTGGGTCCACGCGGCGGGGCGCGGCGAGGGGAGATATCCCCGCATCGGTACCCGTCCCGCCCCTGCCCCACCGGGAATGTCACGGTCGGTCGACCGTCGCGCACTCCAGGCGACCTCCAGCCCGGGGTGTGTGCGGCGGCCCCGGGCCCGGGCATAGCCTGGAAACAGGGCTTCGGGTCCGTGCGGGGCGCGGGTCCCGCCCACCCGGGGCCGGTGCGAGGCATCGATGGGTGCGGTGGCGACAGGCACCCCGACCGGGCGGCAGACAGTCAGGCTGCCGGCCGAGGTGACGAGTTTCGTGGGACGTCGGCACGAGGCGGCCGAGGTCAAGCGGATGCTGTCCGGGTCCCGCCTGGTCACCCTGACCGGGGTCGGCGGGGTCGGGAAGACCCGGCTGGCGCTGCGGGTCGCGGAGGAGGCGCGGCGGGCCTTCCCCGACGGGGTCTGGCTGGCCGAACTCGCCGAGCTGGACAACCCCACGCTGCTCGCCCAGGGCGTCACCGAGGCGCTGGAGATACGCGACCACTCCTCCCGCCCGGCGATGGACGTCCTCGTCGACCATCTGCGGGACCGGCAGGCCCTGATCGTCCTCGACAACTGCGAACACCTCCTGGAGGACTGCGCCCGGCTCGCCGACCGGCTGCTGCGCGCGGCCCCCGGCTGCGGCTGCTGGCCACCAGCCGTCAGGCGCTGGGCACCGCCGGTGAGCAGAGCCTGGCCGTGCCCACCCTGGGGCTGCCGGACCCCGAGGGGCCCAGGCCGTCGCTCGCGACACTCGCCCAGTGGGACGCGGTACGGCTGTTCGTCGAGCGGGCCGCGGCCATCGTGCCCGGGTTCGAGCTCAGCGAGGACAACCGGGACGGGGTGGAGCTGATCTGCCGCCGGCTCGACGGCATCCCGCTGGGGATCGAGCTCGCGGTCGTACGGCTGCGCGCCCTGTCCGTCCAGCAGCTGCTGGACCGGCTCGACGACCGGTTCCGGCTGCTCACCCTCGGCTCCCGGACGGTCCTCCCCCGCCACCAGACGCTGCGGGCGCTGATCGACTGGAGCTATGAGCTGTGCACCGAGCGGGAGCAGCTGCTGTGGGCCCGGGTCTCGGTGTTCGCCGGAAGCCTGGACCTGGAGGCGGCCGAGGCGGTCTGCTCGGGCGAGGGCATCGACCGCGAGGAGATCCTGGACCTGGTGACCGAGCTGGTGGACAAGTCGGTGCTGCTCAGGGAGGAGCACCGGACGACGGTGCGCTACCGGATGCTGGACACGCTGCGCCAGTACGGCCGTGAGCGGCTGGCCGCCTCCGGGGAGGAGGCCGTACGGCTGCGGCGCCACCGCGACTACTACCGCGGGCTCGCCGCGGACGCGCGGGCGGCCCTCTTCGGACCGGCCCAGGTGCAGTGGTTCACCCGGCTCCACCTGGAGCACGCCAATCTGCGCACCGCCCTGGAGCGCTGCCTGGCCGAGCCCGAGCAGACCGTATGCGGCCTCGACATGGCCGCCGATCTGCTCTACCACTGGATCACCAGCTACTACCTCGGCGAGGGCCGCCGCTGGCTGGACCAGGCCCTCGCGCTGTGCACCGAACCCGACGGGGCACGGGCGCGGGCCCTGTGGACCGACAGCTGGCTGGCCGTCATCCAGTCCGACATCGACGCCGCCGCGGCCATGCTCGAGGAGAGCCGGTCCCTCGGTACCCGGCTGGGCCTGGAGCCGGTGCTCGCCTACACCGCGCTCTACTCCGGCATGGTCGCCATGTACCGGGGCGAGACCCGGTCCGCGATCGCGCTCTACGAGGAGGCCGTGGTCCGCCATCGCGCGACCGGCGATCCGGTGGGGCTGGCCCTGGCGCTCATCCGGCTCTCGCTCGCCCACTCCTTCATCGGCGACTCACCGCGCGCGATCGCCCTGGGCGAGGAGTCGCTGGAGGTGTGCGACGCGTACGGGGAGGGCTGGCACCGGGCCTACACGATGATGGCGCTCGGCGTGGACGTCTGGCGCCAGGGCGACACCGCCCGGGCGGCCGCCCTGGAGAAGGAGAGCCTCGCGTTCAACCGCTCGCTGGACGACCCGCTGGGCGTCGGGGTCAATCTGGAGGTGCTGGCCTGGATCGCGGCCACCGAACGGGACCACACCCGGGCGGCCAGGCTGCTGGGCGCCCTGGGGACCCTCTGGCACGCCATCGGCGCCCCGCTCTCCGGCTACGGGCACCTCGTCCACTACCACGAGGACTGCGAGGCCGCGGTGCGGCGGGCCCTGGGCAAACCGTCCTTCAACGCGGCGTGCAGACAGGGTGCCCGGCTGTCCTACGCCGAGGCGCTGGAGTACGCGCTGGAGGACGAACTGCCCAGCGGGGAGACGGCGGCGGGCGGGCGGCCGTCGCCGCTGACGCCCCGGGAGTCGGAAATCGCGCAGCTGGTCGCGCGGGGGCTCAGCAACAAGGAGATCGCCTCGTCCCTGGTCATCGCCCAGCGCACGGCCGAGGGCCATATTGAGCACATTTTGAGCAAGCTGGGTTTCACCTCGCGTGCACAGGTGGCGGTCTGGGTAGCGGAACAGCACCGCACCAGCGAGGCCGATGGCGAACTCCCGCCGGGGGATACGGTCTGAAGGCCACGCCGGCATTCTCAAGGGGCAAGGGGCGGAATTCTATTCGAGACCGGAGCATGTGTCCCGGAGGTTTTCACAACCCCCACGAAAATCCTCGCCCGCCCCGGCTTCGAGAGATCATGCGTCAGGCTCGAGGGACGAGCCGCTACGGCCGTGTCAGTGCGTCGACGCGGCTCATGCGACCGAGGAGGTCCCGCCGTGACTGTTGCCGCAGTCGGCAATACCGGTGATGCCATGGAGCTTTTCCGTGGCACCGCCCACAGCCCGTCGTTCTTCGCGCTCAACCGCGCCGGGGTCACGGGTGGCGGACAGGAGCTCGTGGACTTCTGCATCCCCTGCAATCCGTACTTCCCCACCCCCGCGATGTTCGCCGTGATGGCGGTCAGGCTGCGGGACATCCTCACCTACTACCCGAGCTCCGCGGAGACCATCACCGCCGAACTGGCCGATGTGCTCGGGCTGCAGCCGCAGACCATGGCGATGGGCAACGGCTCGACCGAGCTCATCACCTGGATCGACCACCTGCTGGTGAAGGAAAGCCTGGCGGTGCCGATTCCCACCTTCGGCCGCTGGACCGACCAGCCGATGGAGACCGGCAAACGGGTCGATATGTTCCAGCTCCCGGAAATGAGCGGATTCGCGCTCGACCCCAACGCCTTCGTCAACTTCGTACGCTCCCGGGGCTCCCGGGTCGCCGTGATCTGCAATCCCAACAACCCCGACGGCGGGCTGGTCTCCCGCCAGGCCCTCATCGGCATCATGGACGCCCTGGCCGACCTCGACCTGATCGTGATCGACGAGTCCTTCCTGGAGTTCGCGGACGCCGAGGCGTATCCGAGCGTCGTGGACGAGGCCATCCTGCGTCCGAATGTGATCGTGCTGCGCAGCCTCGGCAAGAACTTCGGGCTGCACGGGGTGCGCTTCGGCTATCTGGTGGCCAATCCGTCGCTCGCCGTGCAGATCCGCTCCCGGCTGCCGAAGTGGAACCTCAACTCCTTCGCCGAGGTCATCGTCTTCATGCTGAAGCGGTACCGGCAGGAGTACGTGGAGAGCCTGCGCATGCTCAGCCGCGACCGGCAGCAGATGACCACCCAGCTGGCCGGACTGCCCGGGATGACGGTCTACCCCTCCCAGGGCAACTTCGTCTTCGTCAAGCTGCCGGCCGGGACGGACGGCACCTGGGTCCGTGACCAACTGTTGTCCCAGCACGGGGTGCTGGTGCGCGAATGCGGCAACAAGCTGGGCAGCAGCAGCCAGTTCATGCGGTTGGTGGTGCGGTCCCAGCCGGATGTGCAGCGGCTGCTGACCGGGCTGAGCACGGTGCTGTACGGGACGTCCTTCTACGCCCCGCAGGTCAGCTGGGACCAGCAGCCGTCGCTGGACTACTCCTACCAGCAGCCGCCCCAGCTGGTCGCGGCGCCGGTGGCGCAGGAGCCCCAGCCGATGTACTCCGCGGCCGCCCTTCCGGCCCCGCAGGGCGTCTCCGGCGACCTGTACGGGCAGGCGTCCTTCGCGGGCACGGGCACGGGCACGGGCGCCTCGGCGGGGTACGTCCAGCAGCAGCCGCTCCCGGAGCTGTCGCCCGCGTATGTCGCCACTCCCCCGGCCCAGCCGCCCCTGTACCAGGCCCCGGCCGCGCTGCCGCAGCCCCAGATGGTCCAGGCCCCGCAGCCGCAGATCCCGCAACAGCAGGCACCGGTGCAGCAGTTCCAGGCGCCGCAGTTGCAGCCGGCCCAGAGCCAGGCGCCGCAGGGCCAGGCACCGTTCATGCAGATGGCGCCCCAGCCGCAGAGCGCGCAGTACCAGGGCGCCCAGGCGCAGACCTCCCAGATGCCGATGGCCCAGGTCCAGGCCCAGGCTCAGGTCCAGACCCAGGGTGCGCAGGCGCAGGGGACGGCGGCGTACGCCCAGACCCGCCCCGAGGAGACGACGATCGATCAGATCCCGGCCTACGGGCAGCAGGGCACCGGAATCCCCGAGCCGTCGCCGATGGAGCGGACGCAGGCCATGACCTACGACCCCGCCGAGCTGAAGGCCGCGGCAGCGGCAGCGGCCCCGGTGGTTCCCCTCAGCGAGCAGGACGACGACCCGACCGGCCAGACCCCGGCGCTGATGCGCTATCCGCGCCCCGCGGCGTACCTCCAGGACGACTCGACCGCATGACCGGGCCCCGGCTCCGAGGTCATGACCGTGGCGGCCGGTTGTCGCACGGCCAGGCCGGGGAGACCCCGGCAGCCGCGCAGACCGCGATGTGCAGCAGCAGGGGATGGGTGTACGGCTCCCCGTCGCCCGGCCAGTGCACCACACCGGGCTCCTCCCTCCCCGTGGGGCCGGTCCGCCGCCCGGGCGGGCCGGTCACCATGGCGCCGACCGCGTAGACGGCCGGTGCGGGCCAGTCGACCCCGACGTCCGAATGCGGCGGCACGACCCACCACCAGCACCCGGCGCCGGTGAGCACACATCCCGCCCGGGGCAGCAGGGCCATCACCCCGGGACCGTGCCGCTCGGCGACCCCCACCGCGTCGTAGGCCCGGTCCGTCCGCAGCGCCGGGGGCAGTTGAAGGCGGTGGCGGCCGGACACCGCACGGAATCCCCGCCGGCCGAACCGGCCGCGGACGAGGCCGGTCAGCGCACCGGCGAAGGCGTACGTCATCGAAGGGCACTTCACAGAGGTCGGGCCGATGGTGCCTGCGGTCGCCGCGACGGAGCGCGGTAACGGGATCATGACGCCACTATGCGCACCGCCGGGGACACTTGGCAAGCGGCACTCTGAAAAGTGCAGAGTTGTCAGTGCAATGTGTCTGTTCCGCACTGGCCATGGCACACTGCGAACATCAGCGTTGCTGAGGTCAGGGAGGGATTCAGGTGAGCGAACCGCGGTCGGCCCCGACCGTGGGTCAGGTCGTCCTCGGCAAGAGGCTGCAGGATCTGCGGGAGAAGGCGGGGTTCAAGCGCGACGAGGCGGCCAGGGTGCTGCGGGTGGCGCCTGCCACCATCCGCCGCATGGAGACCGCCGAGGTCGCACTGAAGGTCCCGTATGTGCAGATGCTGCTGGACGCCTACGGGATCACCGGTGAGGAGCTCGACTCGTTCATCACCCTGACCGAGGAGGCCAACAAGCCCGGTTGGTGGCAGCGGTTCCACGACATCCTGCCGGACTGGTTCAGCGTCCACGTCAGCCTGGAGGGCGCGGCCGAGATGATCCGGGCGTACGAGCCGCACTTCGTGCCCGGGCTGCTCCAGACCGAGGACTACGCCCGCGCGGTCATGCAGACCGGCGCCGTCGGCCAGGCCGGCCCCCGGCAGGCGGAGCGCCATGTGGCGCTGCGCATGGAGCGGCAGTCCCTGCTCACCCGGCGGGATCCGCCCCGGCTGTGGGTGGTGATGGACGAGACGGTGCTGCGCCGGCAGGTGGGTTCGGCGGCGGTGATGCGCCGGCAGGTCGACCGGCTGCTGGAGGCGGTGGAGATGCCGCACATCACCTTGCAGGTCTCGGAGTTCTCCTCCGGGCACCATCCGGGCACGTATGGGCCCTTCGTCCTCTTCCGCTTCGCTGTCCCCGAACTGCCGGACATGGTCTACGTCGAGTACCTGACCGGCGCCGTCTACCTGGATGAGCGCATCGAGGTGGCCTCCCATCTGGAGGCCATGGACCGCATGGCGGCCCAGGCGGCAACCGCACGACGCACAAAGGAAATCCTCGGGGATTTCCGCAAGGAGCTCTGATCGGAATGGATCGCATTCACAACGGCATGCGCGCGAGCGACCTCGGCAGTGAGGGCTGGCACAAGCCGTGGAGCGGTGGCAACGGCGGCAACTGCGTCGAAGCCATGAAGCTGGACGACGGCCGGGTCGCGATCCGCCAGTCGACCGATCCGGACGGTCCGGCGCTGATCTACACCCACAGCGAGATCATCGCGTTCATCCAGGGCGCCAAGGCGGGCGAGGCGGACTTCCTGGTCTGCTGAACCGCCTCCCGCACGCCGACGCCTGACGGCCGCTGGGCCGTCGGCGTCGGCGCGGCGCCGGTGTGCCGGCCGCTACGTGGCGTCGGCCGCCAGTGACCGCAGCAGGTCGATGGTCAGCGCGGTGCGGGCCGGGATCGGGGCGAGCACGGTGTGTTCGTGGCGGGCGTGGGCGCCGGAGCCGAGGGCACCGAGCCCGTCGAGGACCGGACGGCCCAGCGCGGAGACGAAGTTCCCGTCGCTGGCACCGCCGACCGCGGTCTCCTCCAGCTCCCAGCCGTGTTCCGCGGCGATCGTGTGGGCCCGCTCGAACAGCCGGCGGGACGGGTCGCCCGGAACCATCGGCGGACGGTTCCACTCGCCGGTGACGGTCAGCCGCACCCGCTGGTCGGAGGGGCGAGGGCGTGCAGCGCGGCGTCGATCCGCTTCATCTCCTCCGGTTCGGCGATCCGGATGTCGATGCCGCAACTCGCCTGTGCGGCGATCACATTGCGACCGGTGCCGCCTTGAATCAGCCCCACGTTCACCGTGGTCCCCCGCTCCGGGGCGCTGAGCGCGGCGATCCGCGGGACGACCTCGGCCAGCGCGTGGATGGCGCTCGCGCCCGCGAACGGGTCGAGGCCCGCGTGCGATTCGATGCCGTGGGCCGTCACATCGAACAACCCGACGCCCTTGCGGGAGGTCTTGAGCGCCCCGTCCAGCGACGCCTCGAAGACCAGCGTGGCCAGGACGTCCTCGCTGAGCCGCTCGATATGGCGGCGGGAGGCGGGGCTGCCGATCTCCTCGTCGCCGTTGAGCAGCAGCCGCACCGAGGGGTGGGGCAGCTCCAGCTCGCGCAGCAGCCGCAGGGTCCATACGGCCTGCACCAGACCCGTCTTCATGTCGAAGACACCGGGGCCGCTCGCCCGGCCGTCCTCGACCTCGAAGGGCCATTCGGCGAGGGTTCCGGCCGGCCACACCGTGTCGTAGTGGCACAGCATCAGCACGGTGCCGGGTGCCGTGCCGCGATAGGTCAGGGCGAGCACATCGCCGTGCGGTCCGCAGTCGTGGCGCTCGGTTCCATCCGGCTCGCCGAGCCGGTCCACGACCCAGCCGCTGATCGTGGCGAGTCCCGCGTCCAGCAGCCGCTTGTCGTTGCTCGGCGTCTCCAGCTCCACCAGCGTCCGTAGGTCTTCGATCATCTCGGGCAGCGCCTGGGCGGTGGCGGCGGCGAGGTCGGAGGGGGTCATGCGAGGGCGGTCCTTCCCAGGGGTGGCGTGGATGAGGGAGCGGCTGGGGATCAGCGGACGGGCGCGCCGGGGCCGAGCGGAATGCCCAGCGCCCACCAGACGTAGAACAGCAGGGTCCAGGCCACCAGCATGGCCACGGACAGCGGCAGGGTCAGCGAGGCGAGGGTGCCGATTCCGGCGGAACGGCGGTAGCGCTGGAGGAAGCCGAGCGCCATGACGAAGTAGGCGCTCATCGGGGTGATGGCGTTGGTGCAGGAGTCGGCGATGCGGTAGACGGCCTGGGTGGCCTCCGGGGGATGTGCAGCAGCATCAGCATCGGCACGAAGACCGGGGCCACCAGCGCCCACATGGCCGAACCGCTGGTCATCGCCAGATTGATCACCGTACACACCACCACGATGCCGAGGAAGGCGACCGGGCCGGTGACCCCGAGGTCCTTCAGCAGATCGGCGCCGCGGATGGCGAGCACCTGGCCGACGCCGGTCCACTTGAAGTACGCGAGGAACTGGGAGATGGCGAAGAACAGCACCAGGATGGGGGCCATCTCCCGCATGCCCTGCGCCATGAAGTCCGGGATGTCGCGGCCGCCGCGGACGGTGCCGGCCGCGCGCCCGTAGACCGCGCCGAGGAGGGCGAAGAGCAGTCCGAGCACCACGGCGATCCCGGAGAGCACGGGCGATTCGACGATGCTGCCGCCCTCGCCGCGCAGCGGGGACCCGGTGGGGATCATCGCCACCACGATCACCACGAGGTAGAGGACGAGGGCGACGGTGGCGCGGCGCAGCCCGCGGCGCTCCTCGGGGGCCAGGGCGAGCTCGACCTCCGGGGTGCCCCCGGCCGTGTGCGCGGCCTGCCCGTCCGCCTCCTCGGGCTCGGGCGGAAGCGCCGCCACCCGCTTCACCAGCACCTTCTCGGTGACGAAGGTGATCACTGCGGCCAGCACCACCGAGGAGGCGAGGGAGAAGAAGTAGTTGGACAGCGGGGTGACGACATAGCCGGGGTCCACGGTCTGCGCGGCGGCCGTGGTCAGCCCGGACAGCACCGCGTCCATCGGGGTGATCAGCGGGCTGGCGTCATAGCCGGCCGATACGCCGACGAAGGCCACGACGATCCCCAGCAGCGGACTGCGCCCGATGGCCCGGAAGGCCAGCCCGCCCAGGGGGACCAGCGCCACATAGGCGGCGTCGGACGCGATGTGGGCGACCATCGCGGTGAAGGCCAGGGCGAAGGTCATCCAGCGCGCCGGGACCTTGGCGACACCGGCCCGCAGCATCGCCGCGAGCAGCCCCGACCGGTCGGCGACGGCGACACCGAGCATGACGACCAGGATGGTGCCCAGCGGGGGAAGGTGGCGTAGTTGGTGATCGCGTCGTTGATCATCGACCGCACCCCGTCGACCGAGATCAGGCTGCGCACCGCCACGGTCTTCTCCCCCGCCGGGTCGACCGCGGAGACGTCCGCGGTGGCGAGCCCCCAGCTGATCAGCGCGAGGACGGCGCTGAGGACGGCGAACAGCCAGAAGGGGTGGGGAAGTTTGTTGCCCGCGCGCTCGACGGCGCCGAGCACCCGGAGCAGTGCGGACAGCGCGGCCGAGGAGTCCCCGGGCGCGTCGGGAGGCGGTTTGCCGGGGGTGTTGTCGGGCGTGGTCGTGGTGTCGTTGGAACTCACCGTCCGCGCTCCTTCGTCGACGACGCAGTAGTGGTCGTCCATTAGAGAAGGCATGACGGAATGAGGCAAGTAAAAGAGTTGTTACGCAAGAATGATCCACACATGACACACCATTCGCACGATAGATTCGTAACCATGGCAGCCGTTCCCTCCACACCACCCGTGCTCGACGACGCCGACCTCGATCTGGTGGCCGCCCTGCAAGTGGCGCCGAGGGCGCCGCTGAGCGCGCTGGCCGAGGTGCTCGGCAGCTCCGCCAGCACCGTCGGCCGCCGGCTGGCCCGGCTCGCGGAGGACCGGCTGCTGCGGGTGATCGGGCAGGTGGAGTGGCCGATGCTGGCCGAGGGCAACCCCATGCACATCTGGGTGGCCACGGCCCCGGGGCAGGCGTGGGAGGTGGCCCGGCAGCTGTCCGAGCTGTCCGAGATCCCGTTCGTCGCCACGACCACGGGCCGCGCCGATGTCTACTGCTCCCTGCACGCCACCCGGCGCGACCGGGCGCGTGAGCTGCTGATGACACGGATCCCGTCGGTCCCGGGTGTGCGGTCGGCCCATACCGAACTGGTGCTGCGGGCGACGGCGAAGTCCGACTCCTGGCGGCTGCGGCGGCTGGACGACGCCCAGGTGCGGGCGTTGCGGGAGGTCGCGGATCCGGTGGCGGAGCCCGCGTCCGTCACCGGGTTCAGCGACGACGAGCTGCGGGCCATGGAGCTGCTGCGCCAGGACGGCCGGGCGAGCGCCGCCGATGTGGCGCGCGGGCTCGGCATCAGCCGGTCCACCGCCTACCGGCTGACCCAGTCACTCCTCCAGCGCGGGCTGGTGCGGCCCCGTGTGGAGATCGAACCGGCGCTGCTCGGCCATCCGCTGGAGGTCGTGATCGAACTGCACGCCGCGCCCGGGGCCATCCACGAAGTGGCCGACGCACTGGCCCGGCACCCCTCGGCGCGCTATGTCTCGATCGTGGCGGGCACCTCCTCGGTGATCCACCACGGGGTGTTCCGGGACGAGGACGGCCTGGCCGAGCTGCTCACCCGCGATCTGGCGACGCTCCCCGGCATCACCGCCTGCGAGGTGTCGGTGGTCCTCGATGTGCTGCGCCGGTACTGGATCGGCCGCGAGGACGGAAAGCTGCTGAGCCGGGACCGATGACCGCCACCTTCGCCGATCCGGACGGCGGCCATACCCGGTCACTCCCCCGGCGGCGGCCCGTCCCACTCGAGGACGTCCACCTCGTCGCCCACGGCCAGTTTTCCGGGGCGGGTCACGGAGAACTGGCAGCCGAAGAGGGTGGCGCCGCCGGGGCCGCGCCGGTAGCCGGCCAGGGTGCGCAGGGGCTCCGGGCCCGCCTTGACGCCCTCGCTCTGATCGACCGTCGTCACGACGCACCGGGCGGTGTGCTTGGCGAAGCCCAGCTCGGCACCGCCGATGGCGATCCGGCGGACCCGGTCCTCCCGATGGGGTTCGTCCCATCCGCCGATCACGATGCCGGGGCGGAAGCGGTTCATCGGCAGCGCCGTGCCGCCCGCCTCGGCGATCCGCTCGTTCAGCCCGTCCAGGCTGGCCCGGGAGACGATGTGCACCGCGGCGCTGTCGGCGTAGCCACAGGTGCCGGGGATCCATCCGCGGGTCACCCGGTCGTGTTCCGGGGGCACCCGCACCAGCCTGCTCGGCGCGCCCAGGAACCGGGAAAGCCACGTGGCGGCGTCCTCGCCCTGGTCGATGCCGAGGTAGGGCGTGCCGAACACGGTGACCTCGCGCCGGGCGGAGGTGGTGTCGACGTCGATGGCCACCTCGTCCTCGCCGGGTGCGGACAGGGTGAGCCGGGTGCCGTGCGGGTCGATGGCGGGGCGGATGACGGCGAGCCGAGGATCCCGCCGCTGAGTGCGGCACTCTCCGTCCTCGCCGATGACCATGAAGCCGCGGTCGTGTCGCAGACCCGCCTCCGTCAGCAGCGCCTCGGACAGGGAAACGCCCGCGCAGCCCTTGATGGGATAGCAGGTCAGCTCGACAACGGTGGCCACGCGGGCACCTTACCCCAGGGGGGCGGCGCCTCCGCGAGGCCGATCGGGGCGCTCGTTCCCCCTCGCCCGGTGCCCGACCGGCGTTTCATCGCACGGCCCGGCTCCGCCATGCGCCCCCGGCCCGGCGTCCAGCGGCGGGACGTAGCACCGAGTACGCCGAATGACCCACCGCGCACGGCCGGTGACCACCGGCATGCGCCGTAGGCGCGCCGCGCCTTCCGCCGACGGGAACCCAAAACGAACCCCGTTTCCAGGGAGCGGCGGACGAGGCCGCGAGGGAAAGCGCGGCCCTCGGCGCCGCCCGGGTCCCGGACAGGCGGGGTGAGGGGTGATTATTCCGGGCCGCTCCTGCGAGCGGCTGGAAGGGAGGAAGTCGATGTGAGGCAATGATATGCGCGGCGGCGCGGTTCCCGCTATACACGGGCGGCGTGATTCTCCGCCAGTTCCCCGCCGCCATGACGGCCGGCCCCTTTTCGGAGAACTGGCGCGGTACACGGGCGTCGGCGAGGCGACGCCCGACAAGAGATACGGTAAACGCCGAGTCAAGTCCGTTGCATGGCCCATGAGTTGGCCAGGCGCGCAAGCGGCCGCCCCTGTTCCGCGGGCCATACCGCGGCGAGAGGGCATACGAGTCGGGGCCCTTACGCGCCCGGCGTCCCCCGGGAGCGAGCCGTAGGGCGCGCCGGTGCCGAAAGCGACGGGGAGCGGGGAGCGAGGAACGAGCGAGCGTCGACGAGGAGTGTCGGCACCGGATCAGAGCGCCCGGAGGCGAGCGGCCCGGGAAGAGGCGGTCGCCCCGCCGCCTCCCGTCGTGTCCTCGTCGTCTCCCCGCCCCGTCGTCGCCCGGGGCCGCGGCCGCTTCCCGGCCGGCCCCGCCTCTGAAGGCCACGGTCGGCGGCAGGGCCTCCGTCGATACGTTTCAGTCTCCCGCCGCGCCCCGGGAAACTCCGCCGGGCACCTCGGGCGCGTTCGCTCATGCGTCCCCCTCTTAACCGCCTCACCGCAAGGCCGTCCTATTTCCCGCCCTCCCGCCGTCTCCCGCTCTCCCCTTCCCCTCCTCCCCTCCCCGGCATTCTCCGGATGCCGGGGAGGGGACCGGAACGGTCGGTTCCGGCGCGGTGCCGCGCGGTTACGGCCGCCTCCCGGGCCCGGCCGCCAAGCGGCCGATCTTGACCGGGCGGCGACGCAATAGCGCCGGAGAAGATCCCATGCCGCGCGCCCGCCCCGCACCGGACGCCGTATTGAGCCGCCCGCAGCTCGTCCGCGCTTCAACCTCCCGCCCCCGGCTCCAATTCACCCGAACCGCCGTCCGAGATCGGTCACCGATCACCCGGAAACCAATCCGGCGGAATAGCGTCCGCCGCGTGCGGCGCCCCGGAGAATCATTTCCCGCCGTACGAGGACGTCCGGCGGCGCGTGATCGCCCGCGCCCGCCCCCGGCCCGCCGCTCCCGCCCCGCCGGCGGCCGTGCGCCCCCGGCCCTCCATGCGCCTCCCACCACACAGCTGAGGGAGCGTCAGCCGATTCCGGGGTGGCACCGAGCGGCGCGCGACGGTCCATGAGGCCCCCTGCGCCTTGTGACCGGCGGGGCCGGGCTGCGGTACTCGTACAGCCCGCCGGGTCCTCCGGAGGGCGACGTCGAGAGCCGTTGTGGAGAGGAACCAGCCTCATGGCCGTACGAGGAAGTCACCGACGCCCCGCATCACCCAGCCGGGTCTCGCCGCTGTGCGCGGCGCTCACCGCGGGTGGTGTCGGCATCGTCCTGCCGTTCCTCGGTACCGGCGCCGCCCACGCGGCCTCGGTCGACACCTGGAACCGGGTCGCCAAGTGCGAGAGCGGGGGCGACTGGCACATCAACACCGGCAACGGCTACTACGGAGGGCTGCAGTTCTCCCAGCACACCTGGGCGGCGTTCGGCGGCACCGCCTACGCCGCGCGGGCCGATCTGGCCTCCAGGGCCCAGCAGATCACCGTGGCGGAGGCGGTGCTGCGCAAACAGGGGCCCGGCGCGTGGCCGGTGTGCTCCGTCCGCAGCCGGCTGACCCGGTCCGGTCCACCCGCCGGAGTGACGAGCCAGAACGCCCACCGCCGCGCCCAGCACCCGGCCGAGCCCAGGAAGTCGGCCAAGTCCGCCGCGAAGTCCCGGGCCCGGCAGCACACCGCCCGGCGCGCGGCGGCGTCCGGCTCCTACGCGGTCGTCCGCGGCGACACGCTGTCCCGCATCGCCACGCGTGCGTCCGTCCAAGGTGGCTGGAAGGCGCTGTACCACGCCAATCGCGGGACCGTCGGCCCCAACCCGGATCTGATCCACCCGGGGCAGCGGCTGACCCTGCCCGCGGGCTCCCGGCATCCGCACAAGGCGGCGCCCCGCCACCGAGCCTCGGCGATCTCCAGCCACACGGTGGTCCGCAAGACGGCCGCCCGCCCGCATGCGGCCCCGGTCAGCGGGCCGGTCAGCGCGGGGTACGGCATTCGTGGCTCGCGGTGGGCGAGTGGCCATCACACCGGCGTGGACTTCGCGGTGCCCGTCGGCGCCTCCGTGCGCGCGGCCGCCCCTGGCACCGTGGTGGCGGCCGGGTGGGGCGGCGCCTTCGGCTACCAGGTCATCGTCCGCCACGCCGACGGCCTCTACACCCACTACGCGCATCTGTCGGCGCTGACGGTCCGCACCGGGCAGTCGGTCCAGGCGGGCCACCGGATCGCCCGGTCCGGCAGCACCGGGAACGCCACCGGACCCCATCTCCACTTCGAGGTCCGCACCGGCCCGCGCTACGGGTCCGACATCGACCCGCTGGCCTATCTGGCCTCCCACGGCGTCATCGTCTGACGCCGCACACCGGACGCCTGGCGTCCGCACGGTCCACCTCCGAGGGGTGGGGAAGGGGAGGCCGCCCGAGGCACGGCTCGGGCGGCCTCCCGCCATCCGCGCCGGGACCGGTCAGTACCAGATCGCGACGGGCAGCCCGGCCTCCGTCGTCTGCGGCGGATCGGGAAGGCGCCGGGCAGCCCGGAGCGCGATGCGCCGCGCGCTCCAGGCCGCCGCCGCGGCGTCCAGGACGTCGTCGGGCGGCACCCGCCCGGCCGGTCCGAGATCGTCGGGCAGCACGATGCCCTGGTCCCCGAGCAGCCGGCGGCGCACGGCCTGGCCGCTCCAGCTCTTCTTGCTCCAGGGCACCGGCCGCCCCTCGCCGAGGGCGGCGAAGGAGACCTCGGGATGGACCTCGTACAGCCGGTGGTCTCCCCCGTCGCGGCAGGCGTTCGCCTCGCGCAGCTTCGCGGCCAGCCCCCACGACTGGCGGCTCGGCATCCGGCCGGTCAGCCGCTGGCAGACCAGTTTCGCCTCGTCGTAGCCGTCCGCCTCCCAGACCTCGCGCGGTGGTACGGGGAAGACCCGGGAGCCGTGCGGGGCCACCATAGCGGTGGCCATGAGGTCCGCCTCGCGCCATCCCCCCGCCAGCAGCCCCAGCGGCATGTCGACCGCCACCACGGCGGCGTCCGGAACCCGGCCGAGCAGTTCGCTCAGCGCCCCGGCGGTATCGGCCCCGGCGAAGCGGCCCTCCTCGTCCAGGGTCACGGCCACCCAGCCGGTGCGGCAGGCGTCCACCCCCACGACGGGCGATTCGGCGCGTCCGGGTGCGGGCGGAGTGTGAAAAGCATCGCGATGGGAACCCATGCGCCCTATCCGACCACGCGGACGAGCCGGTGCGGGGCCGGACGGCACGAAAGGACGGCGATGGGCGTACGTACATGGATCCAGGATTGGCCTGTCTACCGCCAGCTGACCGGAGGCGACCCGCTCGGCCGCGGCGCCGCCGCCACCTCGGCCGCCCCCGTGAGCAGCGCCCACGCACCGTCACGGCCGACAAGGTGGTCAAGTCGGTGTGCCCCTACTGCGCGGTGGGGTGCGCCCAGAACGTCTATGTGAAGGACGACCGGGTGGTGCAGATCGAGGGCGACCCCGACTCACCGGTCAGCCGCGGCCGGCTGTGCCCCAAGGGCTCGGCGTCCCTCCAGCTGACCACCGGCGAGTCCCGGCGCCACGAGGTGCTCTACCGCCGCCCGTACGGCACCGACTGGGAGCGGCTGGACCTGGACACCGCGATGGACATGGTCGTCGAGCGGGTGATCCGCACCCGTCGCGAGGGCTGGCGGTGGGAGCGGGACGGGGTCGACGTCAACCGCACCCTGGGCATCGCCAGCCTCGGCGGCGCCACCCTGGACAACGAGGAGAACTACCTCATCAAGAAGTTGCTGACCGGGCTCGGGGTGATCCAGGTGGAGAACCAGGCCCGGGTCTGCCACTCCTCGACCGTGGCCGGGCTCGGCACCTCCTTCGGCCGCGGCGGCGCCACCACCTTTCTGCAGGACCTGCAGAACGCGGACTGCATCGTGATCGAGGGCTCCAACTTCGCCGAGGCCCACCCCGTGGGCTTCCAGTGGGTGATGGAGGCCAAGGCGCGCGGCGCCAAGGTCATCCACGTCGATCCGCGCTTCAGCCGCACCAGCGCGCTGGCCGATCTGTACGTACCGATCCGGGCCGGCACCGACATCGCCTTCCTCGGCGGCATCATCAACCACGTCCTGACCGGCGGCCACGACTTCCGCGACTATGTCCTGGAGTACACCAACGCGGCCAGCATCGTCGGCGAGGGGTTCGAGGACACCGAGGACCTGGCGGGGATCTTCTCCGGGCTCGACCCGGAGACCGGCCACTACGACATCGCCACCTGGGCCTACGAAGGTGCCGAGGTCCAGGCGCCGCAGGGCGCGCCCGACGAGCTGTACGAGGACCGCACCCGGCGTGGCGCCTCCCTGTCGACCGCCGCCTTCTCCGAATCCCACGGCTCCGGCGGCGCGCCCACCGCCGCGCAGGTCCCCACCGACCGGACCCTGCTCCATCCGCGCTGCGTCTATCAGATCCTCAAGCGCCACTTCTCCCGCTACACACCCGAGATGGTCGAGAGGACCTGCGGAATTCCCCAGGACACCTTCCTGGAGGTGTGCCGCGCGCTGGTGGAGAACTCCGGGCCGGACCGCACCTCGGAATTCGTGTACGCCGTCGGCTGGACCCAGCACACCGTGGGCGCCCAGTACATCCGCACCGCCGGCATCCTCCAGCTGCTGCTCGGCAACATCGGCCGCCCCGGCGGCGGCATCCAGGCGCTGCGCGGCCACGCCAGCATCCAGGGCTCCAGCGACATCCCGACCCTGTTCAACGTGCTCCCCGGCTACATCGCGATGCCGCACGCCCACGCCCACGAGGACCTGGACACCTTCGTCGAGGCCATAAAGACCGAGAAGGGCTTCTGGGGCGAGATGCGCTCCTATGTCGTCAGTCTGCTCAAGGCGTACTTCGGCGACGCGGCGCACGCCGGCAACGACTACTGCTTCGGCCATCTGCCCCGGCTGACCGGCTCCCACAGCACCTACCACACCGTGAAGGAGATGCTGGACGGAGTCTGCAAGGGCTACTTCCTGATGGGCGAGAACCCCGCCGTGGGCTCGGCCAACACCAAGATGCAGCGGCTGGGCATGGCCAACCTGGACTGGCTGGTGGTCCGCGACTTCTCCCTCATCGAGTCCGCCACCTGGTGGAAGGACGGCCCGGAGATCGAGACCGGCGAGCTGCGCACCGAGGACATCGCCACCGAGGTGTTCTTCTTCCCCGCCGCCGCCCACACCGAGAAGTCCGGCTCGTTCACCAACACCAACCGGATGCTGCAGTGGCACTTCGCCGCCAAGGAGCCGGACGGCGAGGCGCGCAGCGATCTGTGGTTCATGTACCACCTGGGACGGCGGATCAAGGAACGACTGAAGGACTCCACCGACCCCATGGACCGGGCCGTCCAGGACCTGGCCTGGTCCTACCCCACCGAGGGCCCGCTGGACGAGCCCAGCGCCGAGGCGATCCTGGCCGAGATCAACGGCCATGACGCGCGGGGCGAGCCGCTCAGCGCGTACACCCAGCTGAAGGACGACGGCTCCACCTCCTGCGGCTGCTGGATCTACTGCGGGGTGTACGCCGACGGCGTCAACCAGGCCGCCCGGCGCAAACCGCACACCGAGCAGGACTGGATCGCCGCCGAATGGGCCTGGGCCTGGCCGGCCAACCGCCGCATCCTCTACAACCGCGCCTCGGCCGACCCCGACGGCAAGCCGTGGAGCGAGCGCAAGTCGCTGGTGTGGTGGGATGCCGAGCAGAAGCGGTGGACCGGCCATGACATCCCGGACTTCCTCCCCGACCGGGCGCCCTCCTACCGGCCGCCCGAGGACGCCCGGGGCCCGGACGCCCTCAGCGGAGTGGATCCGTTCATCATGCAGGCCGACGGCAAGGGGTGGCTGTACGCCCCGGCCGGGCTGGTGGACGGTCCGATGCCGACGCACTACGAGCCGCAGGACTCGCCGGTGCGCAATCCCCTCTACCCGGAGCAGCAGCGCAACCCGGTCCGGGAGGTGATCCCCGATGAGCACAACGCCTTCCACCCCAGCGGCGGCGAGCCGGGCAGCGAGGTGTTCCCGTACATGATCACCACCTATCGGCTCACCGAACACTTCACGGCGGGCGGGATGAGCCGCTGGACGCCGTATCTGGCCGAGCTCCAGCCGGAGTTCTTCTGCGAGGTCTCCCCCGAGCTGGCCGGTGAGCGGCATCTGGAGCACACCGGCTGGGCGACGCTGATCAGCGCCCGGGGGGTGATCGAGGCCCGGGTGATGGTCACCGAGCGGATGTCCCCGCTCAGGGCCGGGGGCGGCACGGTGCACCAGATCGGGCTGCCGTACCACTGGGGTCCCAATGGCTACACCCGCGGGGACGCCGCCAATGAGCTGTCCGCCATCGCCCTCGACCCGAATGTCCACATCCAGGAGGTGAAGGCGCTGAGCGCCGACATCCGTCCCGGCCGCCGCCCCCGCGGCCCGGAGCTGACGGCCCTGCTCGAAGACTACCGGCGGCGCGCCGGGATCACGCCGCGGACCGGAACGGAGGTGCGGGGATGACCGACACGTCCAAGCGCTCCTCGCTGATCGGCCGCAATCTGCTCGCCGGAGCCGAACCGGATGTCGCCGGGGACGCCGGGCACGAGGACCATCCGCCCCGGGTCGGCTTCTTCACCGACACCTCGGTGTGCATCGGCTGCAAGGCGTGCGAGGTGGCGTGCAAGGAGTGGAACGCCGTCCCGGAGGACGGGCTGGACTTCACCGGCATGTCCTTCGACAACACCCAGGGCCTCTCCGCCTCCACCTGGCGCCATGTGGCTTTCATCGAGCAGAACAAGCCGCTGGGCCGGGCCGAGACGGGGGTCGACCACGGCGATGTCGATGTGCTGGCGCTCGCGGCGCAGGGCTCCGGGACCCCCGTCGAGGAGGCGGCGATCACCCCCACCTCCGCGGCGCCCCCGTCCGACGGCGGGCAGAACGGGCTGCGGTGGCTGATGTCCTCGGACGTGTGCAAGCACTGCACCCACGCGGCGTGCCTGGACGTGTGCCCGACCGGTGCGCTGTTCCGCACCGAGTTCGGAACCGTGGTGGTCCAGGACGACGTCTGCAACGGCTGTGGCTACTGCGTACCCGCCTGTCCGTACGGGGTCATCGACGTACGGCCGGAGGACGGCGGGGCCCACAAGTGCACCCTGTGCTACGACCGGCTGGGCGCCGGGCAGGAACCCGCGTGCGCCAAGGCGTGCCCCACCGACTCCATCCAGTTCGGCCCCCTGGACGAGCTGCGCGAGCGCGCCGCCGCCCGGGTCGAGCAGCTGCACCGGGTGGGCGTCGAGGACGCGCGGCTGTACGGACACGACCCGGGGGACGGCGTCGGCGGTGACGGCGCCTTCTTCCTGCTGCTGGACGAGCCGGAGGTGTACGGGCTGCCGCCGGACCCGGTCGTCACCACCCGGGACCTGCCCTCGATGTGGCGGCACGCGGGTGCCGCGGCCCTGACCCTGCTCGGCGGCGTGGCCGCCGTGTTCGCGGCCCAGGGCGGCGTGGGCGGGCGCCGTACCGGAAGGAGGCGCTGATGAGCGAGTCGGACGTCACCCGTGACGGCATCCGCGGCGCCCGGCCGGGCCGGGACGCTCAGGTCGGCAAGGGGATGGGGGACGGCAAGCGGCGCGGCCGCAGGGGCGGGAAGGGCCGCGGGGGCGAGCGGTCGATGGTCCCCCGGGCGGAGTTCACCTCCTACTACGGGCGGCCGGTGCTCAATCCGCCCACCTGGCGGTCCCGGGACATCGCGGGCTACTTCTTCCTCGGCGGGCTCGCGGGCGCCGGGTCGGTGCTCGCGGCGGGCGCCGAGCTGACCGGCCGTCCGGCCATGGCCCGCGCGCTCAAGGTGTCGTCGACCGCAGCCCTGGCCGGTTCCACCGCCGCCCTGATCCACGACCTCGGGCGCCCCGGGCGGTTCGCCAATATGCTGCGGGTCTTCAAGCCCACCTCGCCGATGAGCGTCGGCTCGTGGCTGCTGGCGGCCTACGGCCCGATGGCCGGTGCGGCCGCCGTCTCGGACCTGGCCGGGCGGCTGCCGCGCTCCGGCCGGGCGGCCACGGTGGGGGCGGCGCTGCTGGGCCCGGCGGTGGCCTCGTACACGGCGGTGCTGGCCGCCGACACCGCCGTCCCGGCGTGGCACGACGGCTATCGCGAACTGCCGTATCTCTTCGTCGGCTCGGCCGCCATGGCGGCGGGCGGTATGGCCCTGCTGGCCTCGCCGGTCGCCGAGAACGCTCCGGCGCGGGGCGTGGCGCTGCTCGGCACGGCGGTGGAGACCGCCGCCGTCAAGGCCATGGAACGGCGGCTCGGGGTGGTCGCCGAGACCTACCGCGAGGGCCGGGCGGGCAAGCTGATGCGCGCCGCCGAGGCGCTGTCGGTGGCGGGCGCGCTGGGCGGCGCCCTCCTCGGCCGCCGCAGCCGCCCCGCCGCGGCCGTCAGCGGCGCTGCCCTGCTGGCGGCCTCCGCGGGCACCCGTTTCGGGGTGTTCCACGCCGGGATGCGGTCGGCGGAGGATCCGAAGTACACGGTCCTGCCCCAGCGGGAACGGCTCGAGGCGCGGCGGGAGCGGCCGGAGGACGACTGACCCGCCGCCAGGAGCATCGAGGGCTATCGCTTGGCCGACGGTGCGGCGGGGGCGGTGCCACCGCCGGGGTTCGGCCCGTAGGCGTCGAGGAAGCGGTCGCGGAAGGAGCTCATCTTCCACACCGGGGCCTTCGCGCCCGGCATCAGGCCGTCGTCCCAGCCCCAGTGGGAGATCCGGTCCAGCACCGCCTTGTCGTGCGCGACGATCGCCACCGGCACGTCCCGGCTGGCGTTGTCGCCGCTGACCCGGGCGAGGGGCTGGTGGTCGCCGAGGAAGACCAGCACCGTGTTCTTGTTGCCGTACTTCAGCACGTAGTCGATGAGGCTGTTCACCGAGTACTGGATGGACTTCCCGTACTCGGTCTTCACCTTCGTGGGGTCGGTGAACACGTCCGCGGGCTTCTTGCCCGCCTTCTGGATGTCCTTGTAGACCGAGCCGTCGCCGACCTGGCTCCAGGGGATCGTCTTGGGGATGGGCGCCCAGGGCTGGTGGCTGGAGGTCAGGATGATCTCCGACATCAGCGGCTTGTCGCGCTTCTTGCCGTGCTCCAGGCGCTGGAACGCCTTCAGGGCGTACTGGTCGGGCATGGTCGACCAGCTGAACTTCGGGCCCTTGTAGCCGAGGTCGCGGGAGTCGTAGACGTGGTCGAGGCCGTAGAACTTGCCCTCCGGCCAGCCCTTGGTGACACCCGGCATGATGCCGACGGTCCGCCAGGCGCCGGTGCGCTGGAAGGCGCGGGTGATGGACATGTGGTCGCCCGCGGTGACGGTGCGGTAGCGGTTCTGGTTGTCGATCCACAGGCCGGTGAGGAAGGTGGAGTGGCCCAGCCAGCTGCTGCCGCCGTACGTGGCCGAGGTGAGCCAGCCGCTCTTGGAGGCGAACCCGGCCTTGCTCAGCCGCTTGGTGGCGTTCTTGAGCGTCTTGTCCACACCGGGCGCGATCGCCGGGTCCTCGATGGCCGAGCGGCCGTAGCTCTCGATGAAGGTGATCATCATGTCCTTGCCACGCAACCCGGTCAGCAGCTGGTCGCCGGGGTGTCGCCGTAGGTGTCCACGGCGGCCACCTTGGCGAACTCCCGCTCGTCCTTGAGGGTCTTGCGCACCCGCTCCGCCCGGTCCTGGACCAGCGCGGTGGTGCTCCTGGACGCGAACGGTGCCCCAGCCACCTGCACCCGAGCGCCGCGCACATCACCCAGACGGTGCCGAGCACCAGGGTGGTGCGGGTGGCCACCGCGGTGTTGCGCGCCATGACGTTGCTGACCCGCAGGACGGCGAGCGCCATCAGGACGAGTACGGCGACGGCGAGCACCACGACCCCGATCACGGCGACGGTGGCGGCCGTCTCGCCGAGCGAGTCCTTGAGGTACGACTCGGCGTCGTCCAGCAGTATCCAGTCGAGCACCACGTTGAACCCACGGCCGAGGAACTCGTTGAAGCCGATGTCGAGGAGGTTCAGGATGGTCAGCGCCCGAGGGCCACCCCGGCGAGCACCGCCACCACCCGCCGCGCCACCGTCGGCAGCATCAGCAGCAGCGTGGCGCCGAAGATCCCCTCCACCGGGATGCGCATGAAGGCGCTGGGTTCGACGAGGGTGAGTTTGGTCGGCAGGAGGAGGGCGGTGAACACGAGGGCGAGGGACAGTCCCGTGGCCGTCCACGCCACCGTGCGCGCCACGACGGGGTACTTGGCCCGCCATCCCTTGCGGACGGGGGCCGCGTCGGGGACGGTGCCGGCCAGCGGGCCGGTCACGGTGGTCTCCTCCGGGTCCTGCGGGTCCTCCGCCTCCTCCGCCTCCTCCGCTTCGCCGGACGGCTCGGGGGACTGGTCGTGTCCCGCGCCCGTGTCCGCGACGGCGCCCGTGTCCGCGACGGCTGAGGAGTCCGTGTCGGCTGAGGAGTCCGTGTCCGCCGCCTGGGCGGGGGACGTATCCCGCTCCCCCACGTCATCCCGCCCCTGGACGGGGACATCCGGCGTGCGTTCAGGTGGACCCTCCGGTGACGGGCCCTCCGTCAGGCCCTCCTCCGTGGTTCCCTTGTCCGTTTCCGACCGCTGACGAGAGCTCGATTGGCGCGACAACCCGAAGGTCCTTCCCTGCGAAGCCCGGTGGTGGCACGGCGGACCCGGCTCGGGTGGCCGGGCCCGTCGTTATCCGTACGGCGTGCCGGGGGTCCGCGTTCAATCACCTGGCACTTTTCCCGGCGCCTTCCACCCCTCGCGAGCGCGCCCGCCCCAACGCTACGCTGCATCCCTCACATGGATGTGACGGTGAGGGGAGCCCGCATATGCGCATCGGAGAGCTGTCGGAGCGCACCGGCACACCGCGCCGACTGCTGCGCTACTACGAGGAGCAGGGGCTGATCCTGCCCGACCGCTGCGCGAACGGCTACCGCGCCTACGACGAGCGGCTCGTCGACCGGGTGCTGCAGATCAGGGGCCTGCTCGACGCCGGGCTCCCCACCCGCATCATCAAGCAGATCCTGCCGTGTCTCGACAAGCCCCGGCTCATTCACTTCTCCGATGCCACACCGGAGATGATCGCCACACTGGAGGACGAGCGGGACCGCATGACCCGGCGCATCGAGTGCCTGACCCGCAACCGGGACGCGATCTCCGAGTATCTTGAAGCCGTGCTCGACAACCACACCACCAGCTGAACCACCGGGGGAGCCCACGATGACCGTGCGCCGTGTCGTATCCAATGTCCGGTCCGAAGCGATGCGGGAGAACCGGGAGTTCTACGGTCTCCTGGGCCTCGAGGAGGTGATGAACCTCGGCTGGGTCATGACCCTCGCCTCCCCCACCAACCCCACCGCCCAGATCGGCGTGATGACCGACGACGAGACCGGGCCGGTGGTCCCCGATCTGAGCATCGAGGTGGACGACGTGGACGCGGCCTACGCGGCGATGCGCGACAGCGGCGCCGAGATCGTCCACTCCCTGCGGGACGAGGAGTGGGGCGTGCGCCGCTTCTTCGTCCGCGACCCCAACAGCCGGGTGATCAATGTGCTGACCCACCTGGGATGACCCGGTGCGTGCCACCCGCGCGCCGGGCGCTGTCGCGGCGGGGCCGCAAGGGCGCGTCCTCGTCGCTGAAGAGCTCGGGGTGCTTGGCGCGGATCTTCTCCACATCGCTGAAGACCAGCCGCAGATGGGAGCGCAGCGACTCGTCGGCCCGGTCCAGATCGCCCGCCTCCAGCAGGTCGACCACCTCCCGGTGCTGGCCGATGAGCAGGGACATCTGCTGGGTCATCGGCAGTGACAGCCTGCGGGCCCGGTCCAGCTGGGCCTTGGCCTGGCTGACGACCGGCCAGGCCGAGGCGTGGCCGCTGACCGCCATCAGCCGGGCGTGGAACTCCTCGTCCAGCTGGAAGAAGCCCTCCATGTCGGACTGCCGGTCGGCCTCCTCCTGCGCGGTGAGCAGCACCCGCAGCTCCGCCACGTCCCGCGCGGTGACCTTCTCCACGGCCTCCCGCAGCGCGGCGCGCTCCAGGGCCTCCCGGATGAACTGGGCGGAGGCCACATCGCGCTCCCGGATGCGCGAGACGAACGTGCCCATCTGGGGGTAGATGTCCACCAGCCCCTCGTCGGCGAGCAGGATCAGGGACTCGCGGACGGGGGTGCGGCTCACCCCGAGCTCGGCCGCCAGGTCGTTCTCCGAAACGGCGGAGCCGGGCTCCAGCTCCAGGCCGACGATGCGCGAACGCAGCACCTCATGGACCAGCTGCCGGGTGTTCCGCCCCGGGAGCGTGCCGCGTGCAATCCCTCCGCCGATGCCATCTGACCCCTTCCGGACTCTTGACTCCGCTTGCTGACGTACTTGTATGGTAGCCGACCGACAGCCCGGGCTCCACCCCGGGAACCCGCTCAGTGAGGAGCACACACGCATGGCCACGATCACGGAGGCCAAGGTCATCGTCACCTCGCCGGGTCGCAATTTCGTGACCCTGAAGGTGACCACCTCCGACGGCGTGACCGGTCTCGGTGACGCGACCTTGAACGGCCGCGAGCTCGCGGTCGCCTCCTATCTGGAGGACCACCTCGTACCACTGCTGATCGGGCGCGACCCCGCCCGTATCGAGGACACCTGGCACTACCTCTACAAGGGGGCCTACTGGCGCCGCGGCCCGGTGACCATGACCGCCATCTCGGCCGTGGACACCGCGCTGTGGGACATCAAGGGCAAGGTCGCCGGGATGCCGGTGTACGACCTGCTGGGCGGCAAGGCCCGCGAAGGGGCCATGGTCTACGGCCACGCCAGCGGCGGCGACATCCCCGAGCTGCTCGACGACGTCGCCCAGTTCCAGGAGATGGGCTACCGCGCGATCCGCGCCCAGGCCGCCGTCCCCGGTTCCCCCGGGACGTACGGCATCCGCCACGGCACCGTGGCCACGGTCTACGAGCCCGCCACCGGTGCGCTGCCGGAGGAGCAGCCGTGGTCGACCGAGGCGTACCTGGACTTCGCACCGCGCTACCTGGAAGCGGTCCGCGAGCGGTTCGGCTTCGGCTTCCACCTGCTGCACGACGTGCACCACCGGCTCAGCCCCACCGAGGCGGGACGGCTCGGCCGCAGCGTGGAAGACCTGCGGCTGTTCTGGATGGAGGACCCCACCCCCGCCGAGCTCCAGGAGTCCTTCCGCCAGATCCGCCAGTCCACCACCACCCCCATCGCGGTCGGCGAGGTCTTCAACTCCATCTGGGACTGCCAGCAGCTCATCACCGAACGGCTCATCGACTACATCCGCGCCTCGGTCGTGCACGCCGGCGGCATCACCCATCTGCGGCGGATCTTCCACCTCGCCGAGCTGTACCAGGTGCGCACCGGTTCCCACGGCGCCACCGACCTGTCCCCGGTGAGCATGTCGGCCGCCGTCCACCTCGATGTCACCGTGCCCAACTTCGGCATCCAGGAGTACATGGCGCACGACCCGCTCACCCACGAGGTGTTCCGGCCGACCTACGAGCTGATCGACGGCGCCCTGCACCCCTCGGCCGCGCCCGGCCTCGGCATCGAGTTCGACGAGGAGGCGGCCGCCCGCTTCCCGTACGACCCGAAGTACCTCCCGGTGAGCCGCCGTACCGACGGGTCGGTGCACGACTGGTGACCGCCGACTCCCCGCGGCGCCTGTCGCTGGCCACCCTGCCCGCGTCCCCGCCGAGAGCCGCCCGCCCGTCGACCCGCGGGCGCTGCGCCCCCGGATCGTGCACCTGGGCATCGGCGCCTTCCACCGCGCCCACCAGGCCCTCTACACCGAAGCCGCCGAGGCCGCGCACGGCGGCGGCTGGGGCATCGCCGGCGTCACCCAGCGCAGCCGGTCCGTCGTGGACGCGCTGCGTCCACAGGACGGGCTGTACTCCTTCACCGAGCGGCGCCCCGAAGGACCGGCCACCCGCGTGGTCGGCACCGTGACCGAGGTGCTGCACGCCACCGACGACGGCGCCCGGCTCGGCGCGCTCCTCGCCTCCCCCGAGGTCACCGTCGTCACCCTCACCGTCACCGAGAAGGGCTACCGGCGCGACACCGCCACCGGCGGACTCGCCCTGGACGACCCGCTGATCCGGGGCGACCTGGCGGGACGGCCCGCCCCCGCGAGCGTGGCCGGGCAGCTCGCCGCGGGGCTGCGCGCCCGGCTGCGGTCCGGCGGCGCCCCGGTATCGCTGGTCTCCTGCGACAACATGGCCGACAACGGCGCCGTGCTGCGGCGCCTGGTACGGGAGTTCATCGCCGCCACCACATGGGACGACCGCGACCGCCTGCTGGACTGGATCACCGGCTCGGTCGCCTTCCCGCCACCGTCGTCGACCGCATCGTCCCCGCCACCACCGACACCGACCGGCGGACCGCCGCCCGCGCCCTGACCGTGGACGACGCGGGCGCGGTCACCGGCGAACCGTTCACCCAGTGGGTGCTCCAGGACATCTTCGCCGCCGACCGCCCGCACTGGGAGGCGGCGGGGGTCCGCTTCGTCCCCGATGTGAGCCCCTACCAGCTCGCCAAGCTCCGGCTGCTCAACGGCTCCCACTCCCTCATCGCGTATCTCGGACTCGCCGACGGATGCGAGACCGTCGCCGACGTCCTGTCCACCCCCTGGGGCGAGCAGACCGTACGCGCCTACTGCGCCGAGGCCGCACAGAGCCTGCCGCCCACCGAGGGTCTTGACCTCCCCGCCTACATCGACAGCCTGGTGGACCGCTTCGCCAACCCCGCGATGCACCACCGCATCCAGCAGATCGCCATGGACGGATCCCAGAAGATTCCCGAACGGTGGCTCGCCCCGCTGCGCGAACTGCGCGCCGCCGGACGGGACACCCCGCTCCTGGCCACCGCCCTCGCCGCCTGGGCCCGCCTCACCCGCGACCACCCCCTGGACGATCCCCGGGCCGAGGAGCTGCGCCGCGCCTGGGACGGCCCGCACACCGACGCCCCGCGCCGGCTGCTGCGGCTGCTGGGCGCCGAGGACCTCGCGGACGACACCGCCCTCGTCGCGTCCGTACAGGCGGAGCTGAACCCCGGCGCCCGGCCACCGCGCTGACCCCACGCACCGCCTCTTCAAAGGAGAGCCGCCTTGAAGACCCCCAGAGCCGTCCCCGCCACCGATCAGCCCTCCCCCGCCCAGGACGAGGCCGGCCCTACGCCACCGCGCCCCCGCGGACTGCGCCACAACACCCGATGGCTGATGGTCTTCCTCTGCTTCCTGGGCATGACCGTCAACTACGTCGACCGCGCCACCATCTCCATCTCCCTGCCCTATATGACCGATGACCTGCACATCGGCCCGAGTGGCAGGGCGTCATCCTCAGCATGTTCTTCGTGACCTACGCACTGGGCCAACTGCCCGCCGGGGCGCTCATCGACCGCTACGGCGAGAAGCGCATGTTCGCCATCGGCGGGCTGATCTGGTCACTGGTCACCGTGGGCACCGGATTCGTCCGAGGCATCGGCAGCCTGCTCTTCGCCCGTCTCGCCCTCGGCGCGGGCGAGGCCCCCGCGTACCCCTCGTGCGCCAAGTCCGTCTCCCGCTGGTTCCCGGTCCGCGAACGGGCCCTGGCCAACAGCGTCTGGGACAACGGCGCCCGCGCCGGCACCGCCGTCGCCGCCCCCGTCGTCACCGCGCTGATCGCCTGGCAGGGCTGGCGGATGGCGTTCTGGGTCACCGGCGCCGTGGCCCTGCTGTGGGTGGCGCTGTGGCTCAAGGCGTACCGCGAACCCTCGGCGCGCGGCGGACTCAGCGCCGAGGAGCGCGCCTACGTCATGGCGGGCGGCGCCCGGCTCGAGGAGAACCCCGCCGAGGAGACGGCGGCGCCGGAGGAACCCGCCGTCCGCTGGCGCGACCTGTTCCGCCACCGCACGGTCTGGGGCATGATGATCGGCTTCTTCTGCCTCAACTACGTCATCTACTTCTTCATCACCTGGTTCCCCAGCTACCTCGTCGACGCCCGCGGCTTCGACCTGCTCAAGCTGGGCTTCTACGGCGCCCTGCCCGGCATCGTCGCCATCGGCGGCAGCCTGCTCGGCGGCTGGACCAGCGACACCCTGCTGCGCCGCGGCTGGTCGGTGACCCGGGCCCGCAAGACCTGTCTGGTGTGCGGGATGCTCTTCTCCTCCGTCATCGCCTTCGCCGTGCTCGTCCCCAGCGCCATGTGGGCCCTGGCCCTGCTCTCCGTCAGCTACGCCAGCCTGGCCTTCTCCGCCGCCTCGGTGGCCAGCCTGCCCGCCGACGTCGCGCCCACCCCGCGCCATGTCGCCTCGCTCGGCGGCATCCAGAACTTCGCCTCCAACCTCGCCGGCGTACTCGGCTCGACCACCACCGGTCTGCTGCTGGGCTTCTTCCACCACTCCTTCGTCGCCCCGCTGATGCTGTCCGGCGCGCTGTGCGTGGTCGGCGCCCTCACCTACGGCCTGGTCGTCAAGCGCGTCGAACCGCTGCGGCTGACCGCCGCCTGAGTCCCCTTCACGTCTTCGCGTACCAGGAGAACCACCCGATGAACGACGCCACCGCCGCGATCCTGCACGGCCCGAAGGATGTGCGCATCGAGCGGTGCCCGATTCCCGGGCCCGCCCCCGGCGAGGTCCTCGTGGAGATCGGCGCGGTCGGGCTGTGCGGCTCCGACCTGCACTACTACGCCCACGGCGAGAACGGCCCCATGTGCTCCGCTCCCCCACCGCGCTCGGCCACGAGGCGGCCGGAGCGGTCGTGGCGGGCGACGGCCCGCTGCCCGCGGGCACCCCGGTCGCCATCGAGCCCGCCATCCCCTGCGAACGCTGCCGGGCCTGCCGCGCGGGCCGCTACAATCAGTGCCCGCACGGCCGCTGCTTCGGCTCCCCGCCCACCCACGGCGCCCTGACCGGACACCTGGCCGTGCCGGCGGAGTTCGCCCACCCCCTCCCCGACGACTTCCCCCTCACCTCCGGGGCGCTCATCGAACCCCTCGCGGTGGCACTGCACGCGGTGCGCCGCGGCGGCGTCACGGCCGGGGACCGGGTGCTGGTCACCGGCGCCGGGCCGATCGGCCTGCTGGTCCTGCAAGCCGCCCGCGCGGTGGGCGCGGGCGAGACCGTGGTGACCGACATCAACCCCGGCCGGCTCGCCCACGCCCGCCGCCTGGGCGCCGACCGGGTCCTGGAGACCTCCCGCGAACCCCTCCCGCAGGAGCCGCTGTTCGACATCGCGCTCGACTGCTCCGGCGTCGAGGCCGCCCTCGCCGCCGCCGCGCACGCGGTACGCCCCGGCGGCAGCCTGGTCGCCGTCGGCAACCCGCCCCAGCCCCGGACCGCACTCCCGCTGGCCTGGATGCAGCGCCAGGAGCTCAGCCTGGTCACCGCCTTCCGCTACGCCGGGGAGTTCCCCGCGGCGGTGTCCCTGGCCGCCACCGGACGGGACGACGCGGTACATCGACGCCGCGGTCGCCCAGCTCCGCACCGAGGGCCACGAGATCCGCGACGAGGACGTCGCGCGGCTTTCCCCGCTCAAGCACAAGAACCTCAACTGCCTGGGCCGCTACAGCTTCACCGCCACTCAGCCCCGGGCGGCACCCTGCGCCCGCTGCGGGACCCGGATGCAGCCGGGCTCGATGACGACGAGGACGGCGCGGAGCAGGAGCGCCGCCGTGCGGCCTGGCGCGTCTCCGCCGGCCTGCTCGATCGTTGGAAGAGGTCGGGGCCGAGCCAGGAAGAGCCTGGCTGTAGATCGAGGAGGGGAACGGGTGTGGCGCGTTCATCGGGTGTGTCGCTGGCCGAGGCGTATCCGCAGGTCGCCGCAATGTGGTTGCAGGAACGCAACGGCGGACTGACACCGGAAAAGGCGACGCCGAAGATGCAGGTCGCGATGTGGTGGCGGTGCGCGGCCGGGCACGAGTGGCAGGAGAACATCTCCACCCGCACCACGCTGCCGAAGTGGAAGAACGGGGACGTCGCGGCCTGCCGTGAGTGCGTCGGCTACAAGGTCTCCTACGCCTACCCGGACTGCGGGCACATCGCGATGGTCACGCCGGAGGCTGCGGCGAAGAAGCAGGGCCTGGCGGGTGAGCCGGGCCCGCTGGGCAGCGACCCGTCCCCGGCTCCACTCGGTCGCAACGCTGATCCGGTCGACGGGATGGTCCGGAACGCGGCAGACTCAGGGGCGGATGGAGTCCTACCGCGAGCTCCTGGCGACCGCACCGAAGGACGCCGAGGGGGTCCTGCGCCGCTGGTGGTGCGAGGCAATGCTCGACACCGCCCCGTTCGGCGGCCGGTTCACCGAGGCCGCGCTGAACGGCACCCTGCCCACGAAGAGCGTCGCGGCGGCCATCGCGCGCCGCTGGGCGGCCCGGGCTGCCCGTTGAGTGAGCCGCGAAGAGGTCGACGAGCTGTTGGCCGACTTATCCCTGCCGGGTGAGGTCTTCGGGGCGATCATCGCAGCGGCAGTGCAGATCAACGAGACGCGGGGCATGGTGCCCGGCAGCGCTGCCTCGGTGAAGTGGCACCAGCAGAGACGCATGCCGCTCGGCCGGGACGGCGTATTGGGCGTCGCCGAGTACGCATCGTTGCTGACGCCGACCCGCCGTACTCGTCCTCACCCGCATCCAGCTGTACTGACCGCCCGTGACGGCCGAGGAGGGGCCCGGCGATGGGGAAGGCATCCGCGCTCGGCGCGGCAGGCGCCCCGTGACAGTTACCTTTCCCTGGGACAGAGCTGTTGCTCGAAAGACTCAACGCTGTCAGAGTGATGAAATGAAGTCTGCGGCTATCTTTGATTTAGATGGTACGTTGGTTGACAGTGGCTCAGCCTATTTTTCTGCGGAGCGCGATACTCTTGCTCATTTCGGTTATGCAGGTTTCACTGTCGCCGATCACTCCTCGTTTACCGGGATGGGAATGGAGGAGATGTGGAAGGAGGTCGCCGCCACCTGGGGGTTGGACATTTCCCCTGCCGAACTTTTGAAATGCAGCAATCGCTTCTACCTCCGTCACGCGAGAGAAGGCGTTCGGGTATTTTCCGAGGTGGTAGAGCTCGCCCGAATGTTGAGGGATGCTGGTTTTGCGATAGCTGTGGCATCAGGGTCGTCTCAAGAGGTCATTGAAGTCGTCCTGTCTTGTACAGGGCTGGATCATCTCTTTCCCATCCGGGTGTCTGCTGAAGAAGTACAGCAGGGCAAGCCTGAGCCGTTTGTCTTCTTGGAGGCCAGCCGTTTGCTGTCGGTGGAACCTGATCGGTGTGTGGTGGTCGAGGATGCCTCCGTAGGGGTGGAGGCTGGGCTGAGGGCAGGGATGCGGTGTGTGGCCGTAACGGCCGCTGCTGCGCTCGCGCATCCACGTTCGGCTTGTGCGGGGCGGCTGTTACTTGCTGAGCGTGACGTCTTGGACGCCCGGGCGGTCTTGCGCTGGATCACCCAGGGGGAGGGAGTTGTCCGTCCGGGCATGGTGGATAGCTGATTTGTCGGTGTCAGGGGAGAGTCTGGCTCAACTTGTCGGCCTGCCTGTTGGGTATCAGGCGACTGGGGGTACATGTGCGTTCATGGTTTCCGATATCGAGTGGGCTGCGTTCTTACCGTCGGCGTTGTTGCTTGCTGCTACGCCGGGCGCTAATCAGTTGTTGATCCTGCGTAACGGGTTACGCCACGGTCCGCGTCCGGCGATCAGTGCGTCCATCGGGCGCTTTGCCGCGTTCGCGCTGATGGTGGTGGCGGTGGCGGCTGGGTTGGGTGCTGTACTGACCGCTTCTGAGGTGGCGTTCAATGCCGTCAAGTGGTGTGGTGTGGCCTATCTGCTCTGGCTCGGGGGCCGGACGATGCTGACGGCGGTGCGAAAGGATACTGTGCAGGGACAGAAGGAAACAGGAACTCGGCGTGCGCCTGCAGAGGGTACTCAAGAGCGTGGGGCTGAGCTGGCTTCGTGGCGACTGGCTCGTCAGGAATTCATCGTGGCGGCTTCGAACCCCAAAGCGGTTATTCTGTTCACGGTGTTCCTTCCGCAGTTCCTGGCCGACGGCGCCGAGGATGTGACGAGTCCGCTTCTTGTCCTCGGCGCCGTGTATATCGGCGTGGAATTCTGCTGCGCGTGCGGGTACGCGGCCCTCGGGGGCGGCTGAGGTCGATGGGGCTTACTCAGCGGATCCGGAGGCTGCTGGACGCGCTGACCGGGGCGGCGATGCTGGGACTGGCCGGCTGGCTGGCGGTGGAGAACCAGTAGCGGGGCCGGCCCGTCCCGCTTGCCGCTGTCTCAGGCCCCGGGCGTGATCGGGAGGATGGGAATCCTCTCCTGGCGGCAGTAGGTGGCGGGGCGGCGGATGGCCTGATGCAGTTCAAATAGCGGTCGGCACTGCGGGCTTCCCACCCGTACTCGGCGACACGGCGCGCCTCAGCGAGGATGTCCTCCAGCAGGTCTTCCGGGTAACCGTGGACGTAGCGGGCGTACCCCAGTGGCGAGACGGCGTCCACATCGACGGTCAACATCACCACCAACGACACTGAGCTGAACGGGTGACGGCCGACGACAACCGAACCCCAAGATCAACTACTGGCGGCATCTGGGCTTACCTCGGCGATCCCCCTACGGGGTTTCCGGCGGACCACGTGGCGAAGGCTCGTCCCCTGGACCCCGGGGTCTGGGGCGGAGCCCCAGTCGAGGGAAGGGGCGGGGAGGGGGAAGCACCGATATGCGGCTCCGCCGCGTGGCCCGCGCAGGCGTACGCGTACCGTCGGACACCCCTGAGGCAGGACCTGAGCAGCCGTGGCACGGCGGCAACCCTCCGTCCCACCCGCCACAATGGGGGCCATGTCCCGACGTACGCGACGCCCGCGGCCGGCCCGCCCCACCACCCCGGCCACCTGCCCCTGCGGGCTGCCCGCGACCTATGCCGACTGCTGCGGGCGGCTCCACCGCGGCCAGGCCCCGGCGACCACCGCCGAGCAGCTGATGCGCTCGCGCTACAGCGCCTTCGCCGTCGGGGACGAGGCGTATCTGCTGCGCAGCTGGCACCCCACCACCCGGCCGCCCGGCGCGGACCTCGACCCGGGGCTGCGCTGGGTGCGCCTGGAGATCCTGGGCACCACCGAGGGCAGCGCGTTCCACACCACCGGCACCGTCGAGTTCCGCGCCCACTACACCCAGGGCGGCCGCGCGGGCTCGCTCCACGAGAACAGCCGCTTCGTACGCCACGAGGGCGCCTGGGTCTATCTCGACGGTGTGACCGGGGACTGACCGACCCCACCCCCGCCCCACCCCACATCAGCGATCACGGCCCGCACCGACTTGGTCATTTGTTTCCCGTGTCGTCGCCGACGCCTTCTGGTGCCCGGTCAACTCCGGGGCGATGCTGGGGCGCTGTGCGTGTGAACCACACGTGTTCCCCGGCCTCATGGAGTTGCCGTGCCTCCTGTCGCGTGTCCCAGACCACTGGCGGCCCTGGCCGCGGTGTCCGCCCTCGTGCTGGGCGCCGCCGGCCAGGCCACCGCCGACAACACCCCCGCCCCGGCGCCCGAACCCGCTCCCAGGTCGTCCTCGGAAATGCTGCGGCCGGTCGCGCCCCCGGCCGCCAGCGGTGCGACCGGCACCCGGTCCGTGGCCGACGGGGACGGGGTGCAGACCACCCGCTCCTCCCGGCCGGTCGCCCCGGGAGTGCGGCTGACCTCGTACGACCGGCTGGAGTCGGACAAATGGCTGCGGGTCGACTCGCTGTCGGTGGACCTGGCCGGCGGCACCAAGGTCGACTACCTCCACCCCGACAAGGTCGCGGAGCGCCGGACCGTCTCCCAACTGGCCGCCGAGCACGACCCCGGGCCGGGGCGCCGCACGGTCGCGGCCGTCAACGGTGACTTCTTCGACATCAACCAGACCGGCGCCCCCGAGGGCAACGGCATCGGCGACGGCCGCCTCGTCAACTCCGCCTCCGCCGCCGGGCCCGCCCGGACCGTCGGCATCGGCCCGGCCGACGCGGGCCGCGTCCTCCAGCTCTACTTCGACGGCACCCTGACCCTCCCCGACGGCCCCCACCCGCTCGCGGCGCTCAACGCCGCCAACGTCCCGGGCAGCGGGATCGGGGCGTACACCGCCCAGTGGGGCGAGGCGGACCGCGCCCAGACCGTGGACGGCGCACGGCGCACCGCCGAGGTCACGGTCGTGGACGGCAAGGTCACCGAGGCGGCCGGCGCACCCGGCAAGGGCCCGATCCCGGACGGTGTAACCGTACTGGTCGGCCGCGACGCCGGGGCCGACACGCTGTCCGAACTGGCCGTCGGCGACGCGGTGTCGATGGAGTACCGGCCCCGCACCGACGGCGGCGACCTGCCGCGCACCGCCCTCGGCGGCCGGGAGCTGCTGGTCGTGGACGGCAAGGCGGTCGGCCACGAGGGCGAGGGCAACAACGCCACCGCGCCGCGCACCGCGGTCGGCTTCTCCCGCGACGGCCGCACCATGCGGATCCTCACCGTGGACGGGCGGCAGGCCGACAGCAGCGGCGTCACCCTCACCGAGCTGGGCCTGATGATGAAGGACGCGGGCGCCTACAGCGCTCTCAACCTCGACGGCGGCGGCTCCTCCACCCTCGTCGCCCGCGAGCCCGGCAGCGACACCACCCAGGTGGAGAACAGCCCGTCCGACGGCGCCGAGCGCACCGTCCCCAACGGCCTGGCCCTCACCGCCGCCGACGGCAGCGGCCGCCTCAAGGGCTTCTGGGTGGACACCGCGATGGACCGCGCCGCCGCGCCCACCGCCGACCCGGTCCGAGGCGGCCACCCCGAGCGGGTCTTCCCCGGGCTCACCCGCCGCCTCACCGCGGCCGGTTACGACGAGACGTACGGCCCCGCCGAGGGCGCGCCGCAGTGGCGGACGGACGACTCCCACATCGGCCGGGTCGACGCCGACGGCACCTTCACCGCCCGCCACGGCGGCGACACCACCGTCACCGCCCGACGCGGCGCCGCCCATGGCGAGCTCGGCCTCACCGTCCTGGACCGGCTGGACCGGATCCAGCCCACCAGCCGGCTGGTCGGCCTGGCCGACGCCGAGGCCACGGGCCGGTTCGGCATCGTCGGCCTGGACGCGCACGGCACCAGCGCCCCCATCGAACCGTCCGATGCGCGACTGTCGTACGACCACGCGCTGTTCGACATCGCCCCGGACCCGCGGACCGGCACCTTCACCGTCAAGGCGCGCCACGACCAGGCCGCGGGGCAGGTCACCATCGCCGTCGGCGGCACGACTACGGTGCTCGCCGTCACGGTCGGCCTGACCGAGCGGCCGGAGGCGTCCTTCGACGACGCCGACCGCTGGACGTTCAGCCAGGCCCGCGCCTCCGGTTCGGCCGAGGCCACGCCCGACGGCCACACCGGCACCGGGCTCGAGCTGAACTACGACTTCACCCAGTCCACGGCCACTCGCGCCGCCTATGTCACCCCGCCCCAGCAGATCGCGGTGGACGGGCAGCCGCAGTCCTTCGGCCTGTGGATCAAGGGCGATGGCAAGGGGGCCTGGCCCACCCTGCACCTCAAGGACGCGGCGGGCTCGGACCAGTTGCTCCGCGGACCGTATGTGACCTGGACCGGATGGCGACATGTCGACTTCGCCGTACCGGCCGGGGTCGCCTATCCGCTGAAGGTCAACCGCTTCTACCTCGCCGAGACCTCCGCCACCCGCCAGTACACCGGCGGCGTGGTCATCGACGACCTGACCGCGCGGGTGCCGCCCTCCGTCGAACTGCCCACGGAGAGCGCGCGCCCCGATCCGCTCATCTCCACCGCCGCCCGGACGCGGGGACGCGACTGGCGGTTCGCGGTGATGTCCGACGCGCAGTTCGTGGCCCGCGATCCGAACAGCCCGATCGTCGCCCAGGCCCGCCGCACCCTCCGCGAGATCAAGGCGGCCAAGCCCGACTTCCTGGTGATCAACGGGGACTTGGTGGACGAGGGCTCCCCCGCCGATCTCTCCTTCGCCCGCACCGTGCTGAAGGAGGAGCTGGGCGATGAGCTGCCCTGGACTTACGTCCCCGGCAACCACGAGGTGATGGGCGGCTCCATCGACAACTTCACCGCCGAATTCGGGCCCGCCCACCACACGTTCGACCACCGGGGCACCCGCTTCCTCACCCTGGACACCTCACGCCTGGGGCTGCGCGCCGGTGGCTTCGACCAGATCAAGGAGTTGCGCGCCCAGCTGGACGCGGCCGCCGAGGACCCGGACATCGGCTCGGTCATGGTGATCGAGCACGTACCGCCGCGTGACCCCACCCCGCAACAGGGCAGCCAGCTCGGCGACCGCAAGGAGGCGGCGCTGCTGGAGGGCTGGCTGGCCGACTTCCGCCGCACCACGGGCAAGGGCGCGGGCCTCATCGGCAGCCACGTCGGCACCTTCCACGCGTCCCGGGTGGACGGCGTCCCGTACCTGATCAACGGCAACTCGGGCAAGAACCCCGCCACCCCGCCCGGCCAGGGCGGCTTCACCGGCTGGTCGATGGTCGGCGTGGACCACGTCTCGGCGCGGGACCAGGCGGCCGCGCGCCACGCGCCGTGGCAGGGCGGCCCGGACTGGGTGTCCGTGCAGACCCGCGCCCATGTGGACGGGCTGACCGTCACCGCCCCGGCCGAACTGCGCACCGGGCAGAACGCCGATGTCAGCGCCACCGTGCTCCAGGGCGAGGGGGCCGCTGCCCGCCGGGTGCCGGTCGGCTTCCCGCTCAGCGCCGACTGGACCGGCTCGCCCGACCTCCACATCGGCGATCCGGACGACGCCGGGCGCCGTGATGTGGCGGCGTACGACCCGGCGACCGGCAGGCTGACCGCGCTGCGCCCGGGAACGGCCACCCTCGCGGTGAGCGTGAACGGCGCCACCGCACAGGCGCGGTTCACCGTCACCGCGGCGGCCGCGGCACCCGCGGCCTAGCCGGGCCGGTGGGGGCGGGGCGCTCGGGCCGCCCCGCCCCCACCGGGCCCAGACACCCCGCCAGGCTCAGGGTCCTTCTGGCGGATCTCCGTGGAGGAAGGAGCGCCCGCCGCACAGCGGCCGAAGACCGCAGCCGGGGCGTGCTCTCGGCGTGCCGTGCGGAGGCCCTCGTAGCGGAGCTACGTGGGCTTTCGTGCGGTGCGGCGAGAGGGCGTGCCGGACGCCGCGACGCCGCGGAGATCCGTCAGAAGGACCCTAGGTGTCCCGCCGGGCTCAGGTGTCCCAGACGCGGCGCACCTGCTCGAAGCGGGTGGGCAGCGGAGGGCGGCGACCGGCGTACCGGGCGTTCGTACGGTGGACGAACCGGCGCCAGGAGAGCACCAGACCCTGCCGCGTGATCGGCAGCCCGGCGGCCACGGTCACCCCGTTGTCATGCGTGTGGTGCACCGTCAGCAGCAGCGCGTCCGGCACCGACCCCTCCAGCTCGGCGCAGAGTTCCTGACGCACCCGCAGCCAGCGGCGCAGCACCAACACCGTGCCGCGGTCCAGTCCGTGCCGACGCGGGACACGGTGTTTGCCGTGCTCGATGGTCACCCATCCGGAGTCCAGGTCCAGCGCCGACAGGGTGCAGCGCAGCAGCCCGCCGTACCGGGCGCCGCTGGCCCGCGCCAGGCCCACCACCACGGCGAGCCGTACCGTCTCCGGCTTCGCGCCGTCCTCCATCGCCTCGACCGACAGTCGGCGCCAGATCCACTCCGCCTCCGCCGTCGTGACCACCGGCCGCGGATAGCGGTCCCGCGCCGCCTCCTTCGCCGTCCGCGCTGTCACCTCTACCCCCTGGGAGCCTCCCGACCGAACCGCTTGGCACACTATTTCTTCCACCGGTGTGCTCGTCAAGGGATGCGCGGCGGTAGGGTCGTCCGTGTGCGCCTTCTGCTGGTGTCCGACACGCATCTCCCCCGCCGCGCCAAGGCGCTCCCCGGGGAGTTGCTGGAACGGCTGCGGGACGCCGATGTGGTGATCCACGCGGGTGACTGGGTCGACCTCGCCACCCTCGATCTGCTCGAGGAGCGCTCGCGGCGGCTGATCGGGGTGTACGGCAACAACGACGGCCCCGGGCTGCGGGCGCGGCTGCCCGAGGTGGCCCGGGCCGAGCTGGCCGGAGTGCGGCTGGGCGTGGTGCACGAGACCGGCCAGGCGAAGGGGCGGGAGCGGCGCTGCGCCGAGCGGTTCCCCGACCTCGATGTGCTGGTGTTCGGCCACAGCCACATCCCGTGGGACACCACGGCCGAGGGGCGGCTGCGGTTGCTCAACCCCGGCTCCCCCACCGACCGGCGCCGACAGCCGTACTGTACGTTTATGACGGCCGCGATCGAGGCCGGGCGGCTGACCGCCGTGGAGCTGCACCGGCTGCCGCCCCGCCACTGACCGATCGCCGTTCCCCTGGTGTATCGCCGTTCCCCGGGCGTGGTGGCCGCGCCCGTTTCCTTCCGCACTCGCTCGTCTCACTCTTCAGCCCCGGTATCCGACCTGTCCTTTCGGGGTGCCGAGGAGTGAGTGATGACGACGGCGAGTGGTGGGTCCGGCCGGCGCTGGGCGCTGGCGGCGGTGGCCGCGACCGTGTTCTGCGTGCAGCTGGACGCCTTCGCGCTGAACCTGGCCCTGCCCGGGATCGGGCGGGATCTGGGGGCGGCGGGAGGCGGCCTCCGGTGGGTGGTGAGCGGGTATCTGCTCGCGGCCGGCTCGCTGATGGCGGGTGCGGGACGGCTGGGCGATCTGTACGGCCGCCGCCGGTCGCTGACGGCGGGCCTGGCGGTGTTCGGCGGCGCGTCGCTGGTGTGCGCGCTGACCCCGTCGCTTCCGGTGCTGGTGGCCGCGCGGGTGGTGCAGGGCGCGGGCGGGGCGGTGGCCATGCCGGTCGGGCTCGCCCTGCTGACCAACGCCTGCCCGCCCGGTGCGCGGGCGCGGGTCATGGGGCGGGCGCTGGGCATCGGGGGCGTGGCCACCGTATGCGGGCCGTACGTGGGCGGGGTGCTCACCGAGGCGGTGTCCTGGCGGGCGGTGTTCTGGCTGAACGTACCGGTGGCGCTGGTCGCCGGGGTGTGCGCGGCACGGGCCGGGGAGTCGCGGGACACCACCGCGCCGCCGTCCGTGGACGTGGCGGGGCTGGTCACGGCCACCGGCGCGCTCGCGGCGCTGGCGTTCCTGGTCGACCGGGGGCCGCTGTGGGGCTGGTCCTCGGGCCGCTCGGCGGCGGCCCTGGCCCTGGCCGTCGCGCTCGGGTTCGCCTTCGTACGGCATGAGCGTGGGGTGGCGAATCCGCTGGTGGACCTGGTCCTGTTCGGCAACCGGCCGTTTGTGGCTCTCACGGCGGCGGGGGCGGCGGCCAACGCGGCGACCGTGGTCGTCCTGTTCGCGGCACCCCTGGCGCTCCAGGGGCCGTGGGGGCTGTCGGCCCCACGCGCGGGGGCGGCCTTCCTGGCCCCGGCGGCGGCGATGGCACTGGCCGGGCCGGTGGCGGGGCGGATCCGCACGGCGGACGCGGTGCGGGTGATGGCCGGGCCCTGGGGCTGGGGGCGGTGTCGCTCGGCGTCGCCGCCATGGCGACGACCCTGCCGGTCTTCCTCCTGGCGATCACCGGGTGCGGGGCCGCGCTCGGGGTCGCGGGCGCCCTGACGCTCATCGCCACTCAGGCGGTGGTGCGGCCCGAGCGCGCCGGGGAGGCGTCGGGGGTGACCAAGACGGTCATCACCACCGCGGCGGGGCTGGGGGTGGCCCTGTCCGGGGATGCCGCCGAGGCAGAGAGCGGCGCTGCCGTCGACGCGGCGCTGATGGCCGCCGGGGGATGCTGTCTGGCCGGGGTCGCGCTCCTGCTCATCACGCCGCTGACACGGATACGGCCCGGTGGCTCCCACGGAGGCCGCTCCGCCGCCGACGGGCGTTCGGATTGAACCCGGCACCTCGATGGAATAAAAAGTACTTAAGGTGCATATCGGATATCGGCTCGGTGATCCGCGCCGAGCCCGACCAGACGAGGGCGCCATGTCTTATTCCCCCTACGAGAACGCCCCGGAGAACGCCTCCGCACCCGCCCGCACCCGCCCAGGTCCGCGGCGCACGTACTCCTCGCCCATGACGTCGGTCTGCTGGTCATCCGGCTCGGCGTCGGGCTGGTCGTCGCCGGGCGCGGCGCGCAGCACCTCTTCGGCTGGTGGGGTGGCCTGGGCATCGGCAAGACGGCGGTGGCGTTCGCGCAGTTCGGCTATCCGGCACCCAAGGCCATGGCCGTGATCGCCGGGATCGCCGAGACCTTCGGCGGCCTCGGCCTCGCCGTGGGGCTGCTCACCCCGCTCGCCGGTGCGGCCGTCGCGGGCACGATGGCCAACGCGGTGGCCGCCTCCACGCCGCTCGGCTATTTCGGCGGCATGGAATTCCCGGTGCTCATCGGCGTCGGCGCCACCGGGCTCGCGCTGTCCGGCGCCGGCCGGATCTCCCTCGACGCGTTGCTCCCGGTCCTGCGCTCGCAGCGGCTGATCTACGGCATCGCCCTGCTGGTGCTGGCGGCGATCCTGGCGACGGTGACGATCGTACTCAGCAAGACCTGAGAACCCTCCGCGGTCAGGTGAACGCGCGGGGCCGGTCCTCCGTATGGCTCTGTGTGCGTCCTGCCCTTCGGGACGCGCGCCGCCCGCACAGGCCGATACCGAGACCGGAGGCCCCGTTCCATGAATGACCGGTTCATCCCTCCCATCCAGGCGCTGCCGGATGGCGACGCCGAAGTCCGCCTGGTGCTCCATCTGCCCTGGGACGTGGTCGCCGCCCTGGGCCAGGAGGCCGGCCGGCTGGCGGCCCAGACACAGCGGCCGGTGAGCCTCGACGAGGCGGTCAGCCACCGGCTGCGCCATGGGACGGCCCAGACCATCGGCGTCCACGCCAAACCCGAGCGGGACCGCAACCAGCCCGCGCCCACCGCACCCCACACCTCGCCCCCGCTGGCCGCCCGCTCCCCCGGTGAGCAGGCCCGGCAGGCGATCGAGAAGATCAACGGCTCGGCGCATCCGCACAACGGCACCGCGAACGGCTCCGCCGAGTCCACCGGCCCGCAGCAGACCACGGGCGCACCGGACCCGGCCCCGCCCGACGCCCGGGGCATCCTGGAGCGCCCGACGCGTGCCACCGGAACGGTGAACGGCACGGCGACGGAGATCCCGAGATAACACCGGCCCCCGGCATGGGGAAACGGCCGGAAAGGCCGCGGATACGAGGGTGCCGTCCCCATCCGGACGGCACCCTCGTGTATGCGGCACTCCCGGATGCGCGGCGCCCTCGTATGTTGCCGCCGCCCCGCGCCGAAGCTCAAAACCGAGAACCGGGCGGAACTCATCGCGGCGGCTCGCGAGCGCGGACTGCTGGGATGAACGGCTCGCCGCGGGCCAAGGCCGGCCCGATCATGGAGGCCGCCGGTGCGGCGCTGCTCGTCATAGCCTTCGCGATCGAGGTGCTCCAGCAGCAGCCTCGCTGGGTGATGCGGCTCTCCCTCGGCGCGGCCGTCGTCCTCATCGTCGCGGCGGCACTGAACACCGCCGTCCGGCGGGCATGGCTGGCGGCCCTGTGCGGGCTGGCGCTCATCCTCGCCGTGTCACAACTGGACACCGCGGTCCGGTGTCCGCCCTCGCCGGGTCGGCATCGAACCCACCGCCGGAACCCATCGCGCATCCATCGTCCATCTTGTGGACACCCCACAATCCGGCGCACCGCCCGGGCGTGCGAAAAATGACACACCTCCGCGGCTTTCCCGGACACCCATCCGCCGTCGCGCACATCGTGCAACGATGGCCGGGCGAAACCCGGCTGATCGAGAGGGAAGATCCCCACTCCCCTCGGCGTTGCTGCCTCGCATAAGGATTCGATGCGCGTGACAGGAGTGGAACACCGTATGCCCAGCCCTTCCAGCGCCCAGCCGACCGCCCAGATCGGCGTCACCGGGCTCGCCGTCATGGGTAGCAACCTCGCCCGCAACTTCGCCCGGCACGGGCACACCGTCGCTCTCCACAACCGTACGTTCGCCAAGACCAAGGCGCTGATGGAGGAGCACGGCCACGAGGGGAACTTCGTGCCGGCGGAGAGCGCCGAGGAGTTCGTCGCCTCGTTGCAGCGGCCCCGGCGGCTGATCATCATGGTCAAGGCGGGTGCGCCCACCGACGCCGTCATCGAGGAGTTCGCACCTCTCCTCGAAGAGGGCGACGTGATCATCGACGGGGGCAACGCCCACTTCGAGGACACCCGGCGCCGGGAGAAGTCCCTGCGCGAGCGCGGGCTGCACTTCGTGGGCACCGGCATCTCCGGCGGCGAGGAGGGCGCGCTCAACGGGCCCAGCATCATGCCCGGCGGATCGGTGGAATCCTACAAGTCGCTCGGCCCGCTGTTGGAGTCCATCTCCGCCAAGGTGGACGGCACCCCGTGCTGCACCCACATCGGCCCGGACGGCGCCGGCCACTTCGTGAAGATGGTGCACAACGGCATCGAGTACGCGGACATGCAGCTCATCGCCGAGTCGTACGACCTGCTGCGGCGGGCGCTCGGCATGTCGCCGGGCCAGATCGCGGAGGTGTTCCGCACCTGGAACGGCGGCCGGCTGGAGTCGTATCTGATCGAGATCACCGCCGAGGTGCTCGGGCACACCGACGCCGCCACCGGCAAGCCGTTCGTGGACGTGGTGCAGGACCAGGCCGAGCAGAAGGGCACCGGCCGCTGGACCGTGCAGACCGCGCTGGACCTGGGCGTGCCGGTGAGCGGGATCGCCGAGGCGGTGTTCGCCCGCTCGCTGTCCGGCCACGCGGAGCTGCGGGACGCCTCGCAGGGGCTGCCGGGGCCGTCCGGCAAGGGGCTCACGGGGGCCGCCGCGGAGCGGTTCGCCGACGATGTCGAGCAGGCGCTGTACGCCTCGAAGATCGTGGCGTACGCGCAGGGCATCCACCAGATCGAGGCGGGCAGCCAGGAGTACGGCTGGGACATCGACCCCGGGGCGGTCGCGCGGATCTGGCGGGGCGGCTGCATCATCCGGGCGCGGTTCCTGAACCGGATCACCGAGGCGTACGCCAAGGAGCGCAAGCCCGTCACACTGCTGACGGACGACCACTTCGCCGAGGCGCTGGGCGCGGCGCAGGACGCCTGGCGGCGGGTGGTGACCACCTCGGTCGAGCTGGGCGTGCCGGCGCCGGGCTTCTCGGCTGCGCTGGCGTACTACGACGCGCTGCGCTCGCAGCGGCTGCCCGCGGCGCTGGTCCAGGGGCAGCGGGACTTCTTCGGCGCGCACACCTACCGGCGGGTGGACCGCGAGGGTTCGTTCCACACGCTGTGGGGCGGCGACCGCGACGAGCGTACGGCCTGAGGGCCGCGACGGCCGTGCCCCCGCCCCGGGTTCCGGTGCGGGGGCACGGCCGCGTTGCGTTCGCTTGCCCGCGCGCGGCCGCGTCGTCAGGGCGTGTAGCGGCGGAAGGCGGGCACCGCGACGGCGAGCCCGAGCGTGCTGACGGCCACCAGCAGCCCGCCCGCGGCGACCGCCGCGCGGGCCCCGAGGAGCGAGCCCGCGGTGCCGTGCAGCAGATCGGCGATGCGCGGTCCGCCCGCCACCACCACGGTGAACACGCCCTGCATCCGGCCGCGCATGTCGTCGGTGGCGGCCGCCTGGAGGATCGTCCCGCGGAAGACCATCGAGACCATGTCGGCCACGCCCGCGAGGGCGAGGAAGGCCACCGCCCACCACAGGTTGAGGCTGAGCCCGAATCCGGTGATGGCCACGCCCCAGGCCACCACGGCGGCGATGACCATCAGGCCGTGGCGGCGGGCGCGGGAGAAGGTGCCGGACAGCAGACCGCCGGCCACCGCGCCGAGCGGGATCGCCGCGAAGAGCAGGCCGAGCGCGAAGCCCTCGCCCCACGGTGCGTAGGTGTGCGAGGCGAGTTGGGGGAAGAGCGCGCGGGGCATGCCGAAGACCATGGCGATGATGTCCGCGAGGAAGGACATCAGCAGGATGCGGTGGGTGGCGATGTACCGGAAGCCGTCGGCCACATCGCGCCATCCGCCCCGCCGCGCGCCGCCCGTGGCGCCCTCGGCGAGGGGTGGCATGGCGGGCAGCCGCCAGACGGCCCACAGGGTGACGCACAGCGCCACGGCGTCGATGAGGTAGAGCGTGGGCAGGCCGAGTACGGGGATCAGGGCGCCCGCGAGCAGCGGGCCGAGGATCATGCCCGTCTGGGCGACGGTGGACTGCAGGGCGCCCGCGGCGGGCAGTTCGTCGGCGGGGACGAGGCGGGCGACGGAGGCGTTGCGGGCCGGGGAGTTCATGCCGAAGAAGCCCTGCTGGGCGGCGAGCAGCACCATGAGCACCGCCACCGAGTCCAGCCCGGCGAAGGACTGGGCCCAGAACAGCAGCGAGGTGACGGCGATGCCGACGTTGGTGATGAGCATCAGGGTGCGCCGGTCCATCCGGTCGGCGACCACCCCGCCCCACAGCGCGAAGACCACCAGCGGGAGGAGTCCGGCGAAGCTGGCGTAGCCGACCCACGCCGACGAGCCGGTGATGTCGTAGATCTGCTTGGGCACGGCGACGGCCGTCAGCTGGCTGCCGATGGCGGTGATGGTGGTGGAGCTCCACAGCCGGCGGAAGGGGCGGTGGCGCAGCGGCCGGGTGTCCATCACCCAGCGGCGCCAGCCGGGTCTCGGCGGCGGGGCCGGGGCGCCGTCCCCGGCGCCGGGGACGGCGTCATCGTCGGCCGCGGTGGGTTCTATGTCGTCGTCGCTGCTTCGAGCGGTCTCCACGGCTGGTTCGATTCCTCCTACATCCATTCGGGCCGGGAACCATTGTGGCGATCCCCGGCCCGGGCCGTGGCCCCGTCTCAGCCTCCGGCCGCGGGCCGCATCGGCTCCTGACGGTGGATGCTGCCGCTGAGGGAGGTCAGCCGGGTGCCGCTGCCGCCCCAGCGGTCGGCGATGATCTCGGCCGCGATGCTGACGGCGGTCTCCTCGGGTGTACGGGCCCCGAGGTCCAGGCCGATCGGCGACGCGAGCCGGGCCAGCGCCTCCTCGCCGAGGCCGGTGGCGCGCAGCCGGCGGATCCGGTCGTCGTGGGTGCGGCGGGAGCCCATGGCGCCCACGTAGGCCAGCGGCAGGCGCAGGGCGACGTCCAGCAGCGGCACATCGAACTTGGGGTCGTGGGTGAGCACACAGACCACCGTGCGTTCGTCGATCCGGCCCGCCTCCGCCTCGGTGCGCAGATAGCGGTGCGGCCAGTCGGTCACCACCTCGTGTGCCTCGGGGAAGCGGCGCGGGGTGGCGAAGACCGGCCGGGCATCGCACACGGTGACGTGGTAGCCGAGGTAGGCGCCGATCCGGGCCATGGCCGCCGCGAAGTCCACGGCGCCGAAGACCAGCATCCGCGGCGGGGTGGCGTGGACCGAGACGAACAGGGTGAGTTCCTCGTCCATGCGGACGCCGTCGTAGCCGTAGGCCAGGGTCTCGGTGCGCCCGCCGGCCAGCAGTGCGCGCGCGTCCTCGGCGACGGCCGCGTCCAGCCGCCCGGAGCCGAGGGATCCGGAGGTGCCTTCGGGCCGTACGACCAGCCGGCGGCCCAGCCGCCCCTCCGGGTCGGGCCCGTCGACGGCCACGCAGATCACCTCGGCCACCGGCTCTCCGGCGGCCACCGCCTCGGCCACCTCGCCCAGTTCGGGGAAGCCCGCGGGGTCGATCCGCTCCACATAGACGTCGATGATTCCGCCGCAGGTCAGCCCGACCGCGAAGGCGTCGTCGTCGCTGACGCCGTAGCGCTCCAGCGCGGGCCTGCCGCTGTCGGTCACCTCCTGGGCAAGTTCGTAGACGGCGCCCTCGACGCAGCCGCCGGAGACGCTGCCGATCGCGGCGCCATCGGGCCCGACCAGCATGGACGTCCCCGGAGGCAGCGGCGAGGAATGCCAGGTCGCCACCACCGTGGCGCGGGCGAACGGCTCGCCCTCGCCCCACCATCGGTGCATCTGCGCTACGACGTCCCGCATGGAATCCATATCTCCTCGCCACGGATGTAAGAGGTTGATACATTCAATGTATGACCCTCTCACATCACTCACCGAGCAGCGACATCATCGTGCGGATCAACGGCACGTCCCACCCCCTGACCATCGACAACCGGACCACCCTGCTCGATGTGCTGCGCGAGCGACTGGGGCTCACGGGCACCAAGAAGGGCTGTGACCACGGTCAGTGCGGGGCCTGCACGGTGCTGGTGGACGGTGAGCGGGTGAACAGCTGCCTGATGTTCGCGGTGACCGCCGAGGGGCGCGAGATCGTCTCCATCGAGGGCGTGGCGGCGCTGGCGGACGGCGGGGAGCTGCACCCGGTGCAGCGCGCCTTCCTCGACCACGACGGGCTCCAGTGCGGCTATTGCACCCCGGGTCAGATCTGCTCCGCCATCGGGGCGCTGGGCGAGGCCGGGCGCGGCTGGCCCAGCCATGTCACCGAGGACACCTCCGGCGGGGTGGCCGATGCGTCGGCGCTGGACGCGCACGAGGTGCGCGAGCGCATGAGCGGCAACCTGTGCCGCTGCGGCGCGTACAACGGGATCGTCGAGGCCGTGCTGGAGGCCGCGGGCGCCCAAGGTGCCCAGGACACGGCCACCGTCGGGGGCGCCCGATGAAGGAGTTCGGCTACGCCCGCGCGGGCGACGCCGCCGAGGCGGCCGCGCTGATCGCCCAGCGCCCCGATGCCACCTATCTCGGCGGGGGCACCAATCTGGTGGACCTGATGAAGCTGGGCGTCACCGGCCCCGGGCTGCTCATCGACGTCTCCCGGCTGCCGTACGACCGGATCGAGCACCGCGAGGACGGCTCCGTGCTCATCGGCGCCACCGTGCGCAACGGCGCGCTGGCGGGCGACCCGGGCATCCGCGAGCGCTTCCCACTGCTGTCCCAGGCGCTGCTGGCGGGGGCCTCCGGGCAGCTGCGCACGGTCGCCACGGTGGGCGGCAATCTGCTGCAGCGCACCCGCTGCGGCTACTTCCAGGACGTGACCAAGCCGTGCAACAAGCGCGAGCCGGGTACCGGGTGTCCGGCGATCGGGGGCGCGCACCGCGATCTGGCCGTGCTGGGCACTTCCGACCACTGCGTGGCCTCCCACCCCTCCGACATGGCGGTCGCGCTGGTGGCGCTCGACGCGGTGGCACACGTGCGGTCGGTGGACGGCGGCTCGCGCACCGTTCCGGTGGCGGAGCTGTATCTGCTGCCCGGCGACACACCGCACCGGGAGACCGTCCTGGACCACGGCGACCTCATCACGGCCGTGGAGCTGCCCCCGCCGCCGCACGGCGCCCGGATGCGCTACCGCAAGGTGCGCGACCGCTGGTCGTACGCCTTCGCGCTGGTGAGCGTCGCCACCGCGGTGTCCGTGGCCGAGGACGGCTCGCTGCGGGACGTGCGGATCGCGCTCGGCGGGGTGGCGCCGCGGCCGTGGCGCGCCCGGATCGCCGAGGAGCGGCTGCGCGGCGGACGGCCGGACGAGGAGACGCTGCGGGAGGCGGCGCGGGCCGAACTGGCCGAGGCGCGGCCGCTGCCCGACAACGCCTTCAAAGTCGACCTGGCCACTGATCTGATCGTCGCGGGCGTCCGCGACCTCGTCGCGAGGAGGGATCGCGCATGACCACCATCTCACGATGCGTCGGCGCCCCGGTGACCCGGGTCGACGGCCTGGACAAGGTGACCGGGGCGGCCCGCTACGCCTATGAGTTCCCCACCCGGGACGTCAGTTACGTATGGCCGGTGCAGGCCACCATCGCCCGCGGCCGGGTGACCGAGGTGGACCCCGCCCCGGCGCTGGCCCTGCCCGGTGTGCTGACGGTGCTCGACCACACGAACGCCCCGCGGCTGAACGCGGAGGCGGAGGCGAGCGCGGACCTCTTCGTGCTGCAGTCCCCTCAGGTGGCGTACCACGGCCAGATCGTGGCCGCCGTGGTGGCCACCTCGCTGGAGGCGGCGCGCGAGGGCGCGGCGGCGGTCCGGGTGGGCTATGAGCGGGAGCCGCACGATGTGGTGCTGCGCGCCGACGACGAGCGGCTGGAGATCGCCGAGACGGTGACCGACGGCAGTCCGGGCCTGGTGGAGCGCGGTGACGCCGATGGCGCCTGGGCCACCGCGCCGGTGCGGGTGGACGCCACGTACACCACTCCGGTGGAGCATCCGAGCCCGATGGAGCCGCATGCCACCATCGCGGTGTGGGACGAGGATCGGCTGACGCTGTTCAACTCCGACCAGGGTCCCTATATGAGCGCGCAGCTGATGTCCGCGCTGTTCGGGATCGAGCTGGGCGCGGTGGAGGTCGTGGCCGAGTACATCGGCGGGGGTTCGGGTCCAAGGGCATTCCGCGCTCGCCGACGGTGCTGGCGGCGCTCGCCGCGCGGGCCGTCGAACGGCCGGTGAAGATCGCCCTGACCCGGCAGCAGATGTTCCAGCTGATCCCCTACCGCTCCCCCACGATCCAGCGGGTGCGGCTGGGCGCCGAGCGCGACGGCCGGCTGACGGTGATCCAGCACGAGTCGGTGCAGCAGCGCTCGGCCCAGGTGCCGTTCGCCGACCAGACGGTGTCCTCCACCCGGATGATGTACGCGGCGCCCCACGCCCGTACGACGGTGAAGGTGGCGCCGCTCGATGTGATGACGCCCGCCTGGTTCCGCGCCCCCGGCCACACTCCGGGGATGTTCGCGCTGGAGTCGGCCGTCGACGAGCTGGCCGGGGCGCTGGGCATGGACCCGGTCGAGCTGCGGATCCGCAACGAGCCGGAGCACGACCCGGAGAGCGGCAAGCCGTTCAGCAGCCGCAACCTGGTCGCCTGTCTGCGCGAGGGCGCGGCGCGCTTCGGCTGGGAGCGCCGCGATCCGGCGCCGGGGATCCGGCGCGAGGGGCGCTGGCTGCTGGGCACCGGTGTGGCCGCCTCGCACCACCCGGACTACACCTTCCCCTCCTCCGCGGTGGCGCGCGCCGAGGAGGACGGGACGTACCGGGTGCGCATCGGCGCGGCCGACCTCGGCACGGGCGCCCGTACCGCCCTCACCCAGGTGGCGGCGGACGCGCTCGGCGTTCCGCTGTCGCGGCTGCGGCTGGAGATCGGGCGTGCGTCGCTGGGCATGGCGCCGTTCGCGGGCGGTTCGCTCGGCACCGCCTCATGGGGCTGGGCGGTGGACAAGGCGTGCCGTGCGCTGCTCAAGGAGCTGGACGCCTACGGGGGTGTGGTCCCGGACGGCGGTCTGGAGGTGGTGGCCGACACCGCCGAGGATCTGGAGCGGCGGGCGGATCTGTCGCGGCACACCTTCGGGGCGCAGTTCGCCCAGGTGCGAGTGGACGGCGACACCGGTGAGATCCGGGTGGACCGGATGCTGGGCGTGTTCGCGGCCGGGCGGATCGTCAATCCGCACACCGCGCGCTCCCAGTTCCTGGGGCCATGACGATGGGTCTGTCGATGGCGCTGCTGGAGGTCGGCGAGGTCGATCCGGTCTTCGGCGACTTCGCCAACCATGACTTCGCGGGCTATCACATCGCCGCCCACGCCGACGTTCCGCGCCTGGACGTGGTGCTGCTGGAGGAGGACGACAACACCACCAACCCGGTGGGCGCCAAGGGCATCGGCGAACTGGGCATCGTGGGCGCGGCGGCGGCCATCGGCAACGCCTTCCACCATGCCACAGGCGAGCGGGTGCGGGATCTGCCGATCCGCATCGAGCGCTCGCGGGACGCGCTGCGGGCCGCACGGACCGCCGAAAGGCGCAGGCCAGGGGTGGGTGAGCCGCAATCACGGGTCGGGTAGGGTCACCGGAATGGCACCCACCCCGAAGGGACGCGCCACCTACCACCACGGCGACCTGGCCGCCGCGCTGGTGCAGACGACCCTGGAGATCATCGACGAGGTCGGAGTGCGCGGCTTCTCCGTGGCGGAGGCGGCGCGCCGCACCTGTGTGAGCCCCGGTGCGCCGTACCGCCACTTCGCCGACCGTGACGCGCTGCTCGCGGCCGCCGCCCTCGAGGTCTCGCGGCGGCTGCGGGCCATCTACCTGGACACGGTGGCCGATGTCGAGTCCGCCCAGGAGCGGCTGGCCACGGTGGCGGGCACCTTCGTGCGCGCGGCGGCCCGCTACCGCGGTGGGCTGGACATCCTCTTCGCGCCGGGGCTGCGGGCCACCCATCCGGAGCTACGGGACAGCAGCAGGGAGTTCGTGGATCTGCTGCTGCCGAGCGCCTTCGAGGTGGTCGCCCCGGGCGATGCCGCGGTGACGGCCGTGGCGTTGCTCGACGCCCTGCACGCGCTCGCCCGCGGCTATGTCGCCCAATTGCTGGAAGGGAAGTTCGGCGATCCGGATGACGTGGTCGAGGAGGTCGCCATCCGGGCGACCCGGGCCGCGAGGGCGCTGGTGGCGGGCTACGGCGTGGCGTCGGGGCCGGTCGGCGAGGGGGCCGGGACCGCTGACGGAGGGACAGAATTTCCCGTTCCGCTTCACCTTCTCCGTTCGACGCGCATACCGTCGATGCGGAACGGATCGGAGGAACAGATGTCCCTGAAATCCGGTAACCACCGGGCGCCTTCGCGTCTGCGCTCGCCCTACGCCATCGGCGGACTGGGAGTGGCGATCACCGCCGCGGTCCTCGCCACCCTCGTACCGGCCACGGCCTCGACGACCGACCCCGACGCCGACCACGACGCCCACGCCGCCGCCGGCCCGGCCCCCGCGGCGTCCGTCCCGCACCCCGAGCGGGACTGGATGGGCTCGACCATCGCCCGCCACGAGAAGACCGACCCCGGCGCCACGCCCCGGGCCGCCAGAGCGGCCTCGGTGGAGGGCGTGGACGTCAGCGACCACCAGGGTTCGGTCGACTGGGCGGCCCTGTGGGACGACAACGTCCGATTCGCCTATGTGAAGGCCACCGAGAGCACGACCTACAAGAACCCCTCGTTCGCCTCGCAGTACAACGGCTCCTTCCAGCAGGGCATGATCCGCGGCGCCTACCACTTCGCCCTGCCGGACCGTTCCAGCGGCACCCGTCAGGCGGACTTCTTCGTGGCAGGCGGTGGCGACTGGTCGGACGACGGCAAGACGCTGCCGCCCGTCCTGGACCTCGAATACAACCCGTACGGAGCAACCTGCTACGGCCTGACCGACTCCGAGATGGTGAACTGGATCGGCGACTTCACCGCGCGCGTCGCGGAGCGCACCGGACGCCGGCCGGTGATCTACACGACCACCGGCTGGTGGCAGACGTGCACCGGCGACAGCGCCGCCTTCGCCGAGCGGAACCCGCTGTGGCTGGCGCGGTACGCCGCCACCCCCGGGCCGCTGCCGGCCGGCTGGACGACCCACACCCTGTGGCAGTACACCTCCAGCGGGCCGCTGGTGGGTGACCACAACCGGTTCAACGGAAGCCTGGCGGACCTCAAGGCGCTGGCCACGGGGTGAGGCGGCGGCGGTCAGCCGCCGAGCACACCGCCGACCCCACCGAGCACCCCGTCCAGGGTGTCGCCGACACCGTCCACCAGTCCGCCCACCAGGCCCTTGCCGTGCTGACCGCCCTGGCCGGGGGTCTGCGACGGCTGGCTGGGCTGTTGCGACGGGGTGGTCGGGTCGGCGCTCGGGGTCGTCTCGCTCGGCGCGGAGGGCGACGAGGGCACCTGGTCGTTCCGCTGTGCGGGGGTGATGGGCGCCATGGTGGGCGCGGCCTTGGAGGGGGCCGCGTCCGGGGTGGCCGGGGCGGCGTGCCGCGGTGTGCCGGCGCTCCGGTCCGAACCCCCACCGCCGGGGGTGGCGGCGTCGGTGTGGTCGGAGATCAGCTTCGGCTTCTTGGACTCGCTGGGCGCGACATGGCTCTGCGAGGGCGAGTGGTCCGCGGTGGGCTCGACGTCGTCCGGCACCTGCGCCTGCTGTGAGTTCACATCGGAGCGGGCCTCGACGGACTTGTCACCGCCGACCGTCGAGTGGAGGCCGAAGGCTATGGTTCCGGCCACTCCGAGGGCGGTGGCCGCCTTGAGCGTCGTGGTACGCGCCTGCTGTGCGGCGGTCGGTCGGCTGTGTCGACCCATTTCGCTGGTCTCCCCGTTATGGCATGGGTTGGGTGGGGTGCCCCGGAAGCCCGATTCCCAGCGGAACAGATGTCCGACGCACACGTGTTACACAGTAAAGAACGAGCCAGATGATAACCACCGTTCCCCGGTGTACGGCCACCCGTACACCGGGGAACGTGTGTTCCTGGCTAGCGCGCTGCCTCCGGGTAGAAGTCGCGCGAACGCCCCTGGCCGTCCTTGAGCTTCCCGAGCAGACTCGCCGGGTACTCGATGACCCAGTAGCTCACCGTGGCGGCGGCCACGGCCACCGCCAGCACGATGACCACGGCCAACGGGAAGCCCGACTGGCCGTCGGGCGGCAGCAGCCCCGCGTTGTACAGGCCCAGCATGATCGGCTCGTGCCAGACGAAGAGGCTGTAGCTGGCGAGGCCGACACCGGTGAGCCAGCGGGCCGTGAGCCATGAGTGCCACCGCCCCTGCCGCCGCACATGGATGGTGCTGTACAGCAGCAGCGTCCACAGCAGGGCGGACAGCGGGTGGTAGAAGGTGGTGGGGAAGTCCTCCGCCTCCGTACCGGAGAAGGACAGCACATACAGCCCCAGCAGGGCGGCAGCCCGCAGCGGGACCGCCACCTTCGCGTCCAGCCGTCCGCGGTCGCCGAGGGCGACCATCAGCACGGCGAGGCCCATGCCCGCGGCGAACCCGCCGAAGCGGGCCTGCGGGCCGAAGTACACCGGCCATTCGGTGTGCGGGATCCGAAGCCCGTAGCGGGCGACCGCGATCCAGAGACACGGCCCGATGTACAGCAGGGCGCACCCCACGGCGCACACCGCCACCCGGGAGGCCCGCCGGCGCAGCGGACGGCAGGCGCGGACGGCCAGCGGGCCGAGTCCCACCAGCGCCACATAGAACATGATTTCCAGCGACAACGACCAGGTGGGGCCGATGGTGTAGAAGATCTGCTCCTGGTCGAAGACCTGGGTGAAGGTGAGGTGGTGCAGCAGATCGGACCACTCGCCGGGCAGGGTGGGATTGCGGGTGGCCCAGATGAACGTCACCGCCAGGAAGTACAGCGGGACGATCCGGATGGCCCGCCGGAAGAGGAACACCCGGCCGGGGCGGGTCGAGCCCCCGTCGATCGCCGCCCGTGCGTAGGACAGCGTCAGCAGATACGCGGAGAGGACGAAGAAGAGGTCGATGACCTCCAGCGACACCAGCGCGTTCGCGTACCGGTTGGGCACCGGTGAGTGGGCGCCGTCCCGGTCGTAGACGAAGTACTGCTGCCAGACGTGGAAGACGACCGTGAGGAGCGCCGCCATTCCGCGGAAGCCCTGGATCTCCTGGTTCCTCCGGTTCCGCGAGGGCGCGGTCCTGGCGGGCGTGCCGCCCGCCGCCCGGGGGCGGTGGTGGCGGCGATGGTCGTGGACACCGTGCTCATGTCCGCTTCACCGCCTTGTCACCGGGGCGCGGGGTGACCCGCCACTGGCGGTCCCGCAGCACCTCCTTGAGGAGCGACTGACGGGCCACGATGTTCTTGAAGTGGCTGTAGAAGACGGTGGACACCAGCAGATACCGCCAGAACCACGCCCTGCGGCGGCGCAGTTCGGGCACCGCGAGCCGCCACGCGAACAGCGCCTGCACCAGCCCGGCGGACAGCGTGAACAAGGTGGCCAGCAGGCAGACCGGCACCGCCCAGTCGAGATGGTCCACTCCCCGGCCCGCCACGCCGAGTACAGCAGCACGGGCAGGATCTGCAGGGTCAGCCACGGCTGGATCTCCCGCCAGCCCAGCAGCACCAGCAGCCCCGCCTTCTGACGGGCGGTGAAGGCCGGCGAGCGCAAGCCCCGCCACAGGTACTTCAGCGACACCTGGAGCCAGCCCTGGGCCCAGCGCGACCGCTGGTTCCACAGCGCCTTGAGGGTGGTGGGCGCCAGTTCGCGCGAGATGAGGGTGCGGTCGGTGGCGATCCGGGCGCCCTCGTGGAGGGCGCGCATCGTGGAGTCGATGTCCTCGGTGAGCATCGTGCCGTGCATCCGGGTCCGGGCGAGCAGATCGGTGCGCCAGAAGCCGTTGGAGCCGCCGAAGACACCGAAGGTGTAGAGCCGGGTCCGGCCGGGGTGGCTGACGGCGTAGATGGCCTCGAACTCCACGCCCACCAGCTTGGAGACCCAGGAGCTCTCGCCGTTGCGGATCACACAGTGGCCCTGGACCACGTCGTACCCGCCTGACAGCCAGTGCCAGGCGTGCTGGAAGGCGTCGGGCACCGGGTGGTGGTCCGCGTCGAAGATGCCGACGAACTCACCGCGCACCCGGGTGACCGCGGCGTTGACGTTCTGCGCCTTGGAGGTGCTGCCCGCCACCGGCATCAGCACCAGCCGCGGGTCGCGGCGGGCCATCTCGCGCAGGGTCTCCTCGACGGGCATGGGGTGCGGCGTGTTGTACGCGAGCACGATCTCCAGCTCGTTGGGGTAGTCCAGGCGGAGGAAGGACTCGATGGTGTCGACGATGGTCGCGGCCTCATTGGGCAGATACGCGGCGATGACGGCGCTGGCCGGTGGATACGGCTGCGCGGGCCGTTCCGGCCGGGGTTTGGCGTCGAGCGAGAAGAGGCACTCCAGCACGATCAGCGCGGCGGAGAGCACCAGGCCGGACACCACGACCCAGTACGCGGCCGAGCCGACGTCCCAGCCCAGCTCGTACATCTGCTGGTAGAAGACGAACGGGATGCCCACCCCGAAGAGGAGCACCAGGACGGGCGAGAGCACCGACAGCAGGGTGCGGAGGGCGGTGGCGAGGGTCCGGCGGCTGCGCCGGTGGGTGCCGCGCATCCAGGCCGCGTACTTGACCGGCCGCAGGTCCCGGTGGCGGATCGACTCCTCGACCGCGTTCCGGGCGCCCGCGACGGCCTGGGCGCGGTCCGCGCAGTCGGCCAGCGGGGTCCAGCCGATCGCGGGGGTCAGCCGCACGTTCTCATCGGCCACCACGAAGCGGGTACCGGCCACGGCGTTGGCGAAGTTCTGCAGTTCGCGGCGCGCGGCGTCCTCGTCCACACCGGGCATCAGCATCAGCAGATGGCCCTCGTCGTCCCAGCCGAGCCGGTCGCAGACGCCGCCCAGCTTCTCGGCCACTCCCGCGAGACGTTCGGCGACCTCACGGCGCACGCGCGGCCCCAACCGGGCCTCGAGGGAGGCGATCTCGGCCACGCCCACCATGGCGACGACGCCACCGGTGCGGCTGTCGTCGACCCGCTTGAGCTCCCGGTCGAGCTCGCCCAGGAAGTGGGGCTGGGAGTACAGGCCGGTGCGCGGGTCGAGCAGCAGGTTCTCGACGGGGACCGGAACCCGGCGCAGCTTGGCCTCGATCCGGGCGGAGAGCTCGACGGGGTCGGAGGTCTCCGCCACGCAGTCGTCGGCGCCGCCGCGCAGCATGTCGGCGACGCCGGTGGGGCCGGGGTCGGAGGTGACCATCAGCAGGGGGAGCGCCCGTCCGGCGGGGACGGCGCGGACCTCGCGTATCACGTCCAGTCCGGCGTCGGCGTCGGCGTCGTCCAGGGCGACGATCGCGTCCGGCGGGGAGTGCCGCATCTGTCGGCTGACATCGCCGGGCTCCGCATGGCTCACCTCATGCCCGGTGGAGACGAGTGTCCGTGTCAGCCGGTCGAGCCTGGGGCCCGGTGTGCCAACCGCCAGCACATGCCCGCTCGGTTCCGCCACGCCGCCGCGGGCGGCGGGCACGGGTTGCTGGGATTCGCGTGATCGTGGGTGGTGCGAAGTAAGCACCTGAGGGGTTCCTTTCGTGGGGGTGCCTCACCGAACGGGCCGTGGGCACGCGGACGTTCCGGCCGTGCCCATGACAGACCGCGTGGCCATGGCAGACCACGTGGCCATGGCAGACCACGTGGCCCGCGGGCATGTGCACAGGGGCAGGCGCCTACGGGCAGGCCGGAGGACGGCGTCGCCGGGAAGGCCGGGACGATCCGCCGTTCGGTGAGTGGTGAGGGGCGGCTACGCCGCGACCGTGGCCGATCCGCGCGGGGAGAGGTGAGATCTCCGGCGGGGTCTCGGGCAGACGGGCACGACGGCGGCGGGGATCACGCGGACGTGCTCCAGCGAATTGCGCATAAGGTCCCATCCTGTTCGGATCGTGGGGGCGGACCGAACGTCACCAGTGCGGGGCGACCGATCTTTTGGGCTGACCGGTCGGAATCCCCAGTCTCATCGATCACTACGGAATCACACAACACATCGAAGTAACACTCTCATTAACCGATGAGAGAGTTCCGCTCGCCTGGCGAACGCCCCCGGCCATGCCCAACTCCCCGCGACAGCGGGGTGTCGAAGCCCTGTCGGTACGATGTCGGCGGCTCGTCGGCACGTCACCGACCCGGCGTCGGCGCCGCGTCGGTGCGGTGTCGGTGGCTCCGGCCAGTCTTTTCCGAGGCACCACATTCGGTGGTTGAATTCGGAAGGGACAACACCATGCGGAATGCACGGGTTCTGATTTCCGGGGCCAGTATCGCCGGGCCCGCGCTCGCCTACTGGCTGGATCGCTATGGCTTCCAGGTCACCGTCGTGGAGCGCGCCGCGCGCCCGCGCCCGGGCGGACAGGCGATCGACGTACGGGGCCCGGCGCTCGATGTGTGCGAGCGGATGGGCGTACTGGAGGAGATCCGGGCGCGCAGCACCGGGCTGCGCGGCATGTCGATGGTCGACGACGACGGAAAGGAGCTGTTCAGCACCACCGAGTGGACGGCGAGTGGCGGGGATCTCAGCGGCTCCGACATCGAGATCCTGCGGGACGATCTGTCCTCGGTGCTGATGGCCGCGGGCGGCGACGGGATCGAGTACCTCTTCAACGATTCGATCGCCTCGCTGGTCCAGGCGCCCGACGAGGTGGCGGTCACCTTCCACCGGGGCGGTGCGCGCGCCTTCGACCTCGTGGTGGCGGCCGACGGGGTGCACTCCTCCACCCGGGCGCTGGTCTTCGGCCCGGAGGAGAGCTTCCTCCGCCATCTGGGGGGCTATCTGGGCGTGTGGACGGTGCCGAACTATCTGGGCCTCGACCGCTGGGAGGTCATCTACCAGATGACCGGCGACGTCTGGGGCGGCATGATGATGAGTGTCCGCGACAACACCGAGGCCCGGGTCTACATCGGCATCGACTCGGACGAACCACCCGCCACGTTCCTCGGCTCCCGGTCGGTCTCGGAGCAGAAGCGGCTGGTGGCCGAGCGGTACCGGCACGCGCGCTGGGAGATGCCACGGCTGCTGGAGTACATGTGGGGGGCGCCGGACTTCCACTTCGACGCGACGGCCCAGATCCACATGGACTCCTGGTCCCGTGGCCGGGTGGCCCTGGTCGGCGACGCCGGCTACTGCGGCTCGCCGGCGTCCGGACAGAGCACCAGCGTGGCCGTGGTCGGCGCCTACGTCCTGGCGGGCGAGCTCAGGGCCGCCGGCGGCGACCACACCGCGGCCTTCGCCGCCTACGAGCGCGAGCTGCGGGGCTATGTGGCGGCCAACCAGCAGCTCGCGCTGGACAACAAGGCCCGGAAGGACGCCCAAAAGGCAGGGGCCGGGCAGGAGCTCGACACCAACCCGACCAATATCGACGACAGCTTCTACCAGGTGGTCAACTCCTACACCCTCAAGGACTACTGACCCGGCCCGGCGGCCGTGGCCGGGCCAGCAGCCGTGGCCGGGCCAGCAGCCGTGGCCGGGCCAGCAGCCGTGGCCGGGTCGGGAGCCGTGGCCGGGTCGGGAGCAGCAGCCGTGGCCGGGCTAGGACACCACGTCCTTGCGGCCGAAGCCGCGGAAGGCGAGCGCGAAGAGCACCAGCGCGTACGCGACGGAGACCGAGACGCCCTTCACCATCCCGCCCCACTCCATGTGGGGCTGGAGTGCGTCCGCCCACGCGAACTGCCAGTGCGCGGGCAGGAAGTCGCGCCACGAGCCGAGCGCGGTGACCGCGTCCAGCACATTACCCACGATGGTGAGCCCCACCGCGCCGCCCACCGCACCCAGCGGCGCGTCCGTGACGGTCGAGAGCCAGAACGCCAGGGCGGCCGTGACCAGCTGGGACAGGAAGATGTACAGCACCACCAGGGCCAGCCGGACGAGGGCGTCCCCGACCGGCAGCTCACCGCCCGTGGGCATCCGCAGCGGCCCCCAGCCGTACGCCACGGTGCCCACCGCGAGCGCGACCAGCGGCAGCAGCACCATGGCGGCCGCGCTGAACACCAGGGCCACCGCCAGCTTGCTCACCAGCAGCCGGGCCCGGGGCACGGGCGCGGCCAGCAGATAGCGCAGCGAGGACCAGCTGGCCTCGGAGGCCACGGTGTCGCCGCAGAACAGCGCGACCGGCACCACCAGCAGAAAGGCGGCCGAGACGAACAGCGCGGTGGCGGCGAGGTTGGCGCCGGAGGCGGTGGCCGTGGTCATCAGGGTGACCCGGTTCTCCCGCCCCTCGGGGGTGCCGCCGATGGCGAACGCGACCACGAGGACGAACGGCAGCAAGGCCAGCACCAGGCCCATCACCAGGGTACGGCGACGGCGCAGCTGCCGTACGGCCTCGACCCGCAGCGGCAGGGTGTGGCCGGCCCGATAGCCGGGCGCGACCTCGGTGGCCTGGGACAGGGAGCTCACGCGGATCCTCCTCCGATCAGCGTCAAGAACGCGTCTTCCAGACGCCGGTTGGGCCCGAAGCTGGTCACCGGGATCTCCAGCCGCACCAGTTCGGCGAGCAGCCGCGCCGGGGTGGTCCCGTCGAGCTGGACGAGCAGTCCGTCGGCGGTGCGGCGGGCGGAGCCGACCCCGGGCAGCGCGTCCACCTTGCCCACCAGGGCCTCGCTCAGCTCGCCGTCGTGGCCCACCAGCACACTGCCGCCGTTACCGGTGATCTCGCCGACCGGGCCCGCCTGGATCAGCCGGCCGCGGTCCATCACGACCAGATGGGTGCAGGACTGCTCGACCTCCGCCAGGAGATGGCTGGAAACGATCACCGTGCGCCCCGCGGCGGCGTACCGGATCATCACCTCGCGCATCTCGCGGATCTGCGGCGGGTCGAGGCCGTTGGTCGGTTCGTCGAGGATCAGCAGATCGGGCAGGCCCAGCATGGCCTGGGCGATGGCCAGCCGCTGCCGCATGCCCTGGGAGTAGGTGCGTACGGCACGCTCCAGCGCGCTGCCCAGGCCCGCGATCTCCAGGGCCTCCTCGATATGGGCGTCGGCGGCGGGGCGGCCGGTGGCCCGCCAGTACAGCTCCAGGTTGGCGCTGCCGGTCAGATGCGGCAGGAAACCCGCCCCCTCGACGAAGGCGCCCACGCGGGAGAGCACGGGCGCGCCGGGCCTGATGGCCTGGCCGAACACCCGGATCTCGCCGTCGTCGGGGGCGATGAGCCCCATGAGCATCCGCAAGGTGGTGGTCTTGCCCGCGCCGTTGGGCCCGAGGAGCCCGAGCACCTGCCCCTTCTCGACGCGAAAGGACAGGTCGCGCACCGCGTAGCGGTCGGCGGACTTGGCGTAGCGCTTGCTCAGACCGGTGATCTGCAGGGGTACGTCGGCCAGTTCGGGGTCGGGCGGCGGAGTGGCCGTACGCCGCCTGCCGGTCAGCAGCAGCGCGAGCGCCACCACGGCCGCGCCGAGCGGCAGCCCCCACACCCATGCGGGCAGCGGGGCGGGCTGGGTGTGCACCCCGGGCGCGGTGGGCACCTTCAGACCGCCGTCGGCGAGCCCGACCGTGTAGGTGGCGGGCTCGACCGGGGAGGCGTAGCCGAGGTCGGTGGAGGCGAGGACGAGCCGGAGCCGGTGGCCCGCGATGAGCTCGTGGTCCACGGCGGGCAGCCGGACGGTGACGGTACGGCCCTGCTTCGCGCCGTCGACGCGCACCGGCGCGACCAGCTGTTCGGGCAGCACCTGCTGTCCGTCCGGCCCCACGTCGTAGACCTTGGCGAAGAGCACGGCGTCGTCCGTGTCGGCCTTGACCCGCACCTTCACCTCGGGCGATCCGGTGATCCGCAGGGGCCGGTCCAGCGGCGCCGAGTCGAACCGGGCGAACTGGCCGGGGACGTCGAGGGAGAGGCCGACGCCGAGCGAGGACGCCTGGGACAGTCCGGCGATGCCCGGCACGGCGGAGATGGAGGGCGGCCCCGCCCCGGGCGGGTTGGCGAACGACTGCTCGCGTCCGCGCAGCGCCACCGTCCGGCCGCCGTCGCCGAGGCCGGGATAGCGCTCGCCGGTGGCGCCGCGCAACTGGACCGCGCCGTTGGTGGTGTCGATGCCGCCGGTGCGGCTGATCCGGAAGGCGGGTCCGGTGTCGGTGCCCTTGTCGCCCTTGAGGTAGCGGTCGAACCAGGCTTCGGTGCGGGCCGCCACCCGCGAGGTCTCGCGGTCGCCGCCGTCATGTCCGCCGGCCGTCCAGTCGACGGCGACCGGCGCCCCGTTGGCCCGGATCGCCTTCGCCATGGCGTCGGCGTGGCCGAGCGGGAAGAGGGAGTCGGCCTGCCCCTGGAGGATCAGCGTGGGGACCTTGATCCGGTCGGCGACGGCGGACGGGCTGCGGGCCTCGAGCAGCCGGCGGGCGGCGGCGTCGGGCTTTCCGGCGACCGCGACCCGCTCGTACATCTCGCACAGTTGCTTCTCGAAGCGACCGCAGCCCTGGCCCTGGTCCGTCCTGGTCTCTGCCCCGCCGTTCGGGCCTCCCGGGCCCGTCTGGGCCCCTTGGCCCGTCCCGCCGCCTCCGCCTCCCTGACCTTGACCTCCCTGGCCCCCTGGCCTCCCTGGCCCATCCCCCGCCTGAGCCTCCCGCGCCGCCGGCGTCCCCCTGGCCGCCCTGGGCGCCGGTGAGGTCGGCCGAGCCGGTGGTGAAGAACAGCCCGGCCCAGAGCTTCTTGTAGACGCCGTTCGGAAAGAGCGCGTCGGCGAGGTTCCAGTAGGTGATCTCGGGCGCGATGGCGTCCACCCGGCGGTCGTATCCGGCGGCGAGCAGAGAGATCGCCCCGCCGTAGGAGGCGCCGGCGACGCCCACCCGGGGGTCGCCCCGGCGGTCGAGCCGCACCTCGGGACGTTTCGCCAGCCAGTCGATCAGCCGCCGGACATCGGCCACCTCGTGGTCCGGGTCATTGAGCCCGATCTTCCCCGTGGATCTGCCGAAACCACGCGCCGACCAGGTCAGCACGGCGTATCCGTCGCGGGCCAGTTCCTCGGCGTGGTCGCGTACGTCCTCCTTGCTGCCGCCGAAGCCGTGGCCGAGCAGGACCGCGGGCCTGCGGCCGGTGCCCGCGGTGAAGTACGAGGTGTCGATGCGCGCGCCCGGCATGTCCAGCACGCGGTCCTGGCGGTGCACGGCCGGCCGGTCACCGGAGGCGGCGACCGCCCAGGTGCCCGCGCCCACGAGGAGGACAGCGGCGGCCACGGCGGCGGCCAGGCGCCGGCCCCTCGGCCGGGTCTTTCGGAGATCCATGTCTGAACCCTAAGAGGAGGAGGCAAACGCCGCGGCTGACACCAGACGGATTCTCGTCCACTCCCCGGGGAGTACCCGGACACCGCCCGTACACCCGGCGCGGTATGCCCCGGCCGTGGCGGCCGGGCTTTTGGATCAGTTTGACGATGCTCCATAGGATGCGCCGGTGATCATAAAGAAACGTCTGGCGACAGGCGCGTTGGGGCTGCTCGCGGCCCTCGCCTGCGGCCTGATATCCCCTCCCGCCGCCATGGCCGGCGAACCGGCTCCCGATTCCCCCAAGGTCGAGCTGGTGCTCGATGTCAGCGGCTCCATGCGGGCCCGCGACGTCGACGGCGACACCCGGATGGCGGCAGCGAAGCAGGCGTTCAACGAGGTGCTGGACGCCACACCCGAAGAGGTGCGGCTGGGCATCCGCACCCTCGGCGCCAAGTACCCCGGCAAGGACCGCAAGGCCGGCTGCCAGGACAGCGAGCGGCTCTACCCGGTGGGTCAGGTGGACCGCACCGAGGCCAAGGCGGCCGTCGCCACGCTGCGCCCCACCGGCTGGACGCCCATCGGGCTCGCGCTGCGCGGCGCGTCCAAGGACCTCTCCGGCGGCGAGGGGACCCGCCGGATCGTGCTGATCACGGACGGCGAGGACTCCTGTGGTCTGCCGGACCCGTGCGACGTGGCCCGTGAACTGGCCGCCCAGGGAACCCACCTGGTCGTCGACACGCTCGGGCTGACACTGGACCGCAAGGTCCGCGAGCAGCTCAGCTGTATTGCCGAGGCCACCGGTGGCACGTATACGGCGATCCAGCACCGGGACCAGCTCTCCAGCCGTATCAAGCAGCTGGTCCGGCGCTCCGCCGACACCCCCGTGGAGACGCCCACGCCGGTGCGGGGCGCCGCCCAGTGCGCGAAGGCCCCGTATCTGGGCTCCGGCCTGTACAGCGACCGGGAGAGCTTCGGGGAACACCGCTGGTACCGGATGCGGGTGGCACCCGGTCAGGAGCTGCGGGCCTCGGCGAGCGTGGCCGTGGACCGCGCCGTGGACCCGGACTACGGCGTGCTGGTGCGTGCGGTGACCCCGGGCGGCCGGGAGCTGGTGCGCGGCAGCGAGGCGGGCGGCGGACGTACGGACGTCATCTCCAGCGGGCTGCGCTATCCGGTCGCGGATGTGGACGACGACGAGGAGGTGACGGCGCGGACGGTGTGCGTCGAGCTGAGCCAGTCGTTCTCCGCGCCCGCCTCCGTCAAGCGCACTCCGGGCCTTCCGGTGGAGCTCGCCGTCGATGTGGTGGACAACGACGATCCGCCCGCCGATGTGGCCGCCTTCGGCCTGGGCCGGGGCTGGGTGCTGCTGGGTGTGCTCACCGTGGGCGGGCTGCTCGTGGGGTTGCTGTGGGGCTGGCTGGCCCGCTGGCGTGTCACCGTCTGGAGGTCCAACTGATGCGAGCCCTGCGTACCCTGGGCGCCGCGCTCACCCTGTGCGCCGCCGCCTGGCTGACCGCCGCCGCACCGGCCGCCGCGGACGGTAAGGATGGCACGGACGGCAAGAGCGGCACGGAGGCGCCCACCGAGGCCGGCACGAACTTCCGTACCGCCACCGAGATCGAGCCCGGTCAGCGGGCCACCGCGGCGGCCTCCACCGGCGACTATCTGTACTGGGTGTTCCCGACCGCCGCCGGGCAGGTGCCCGACGTCGAGGCGGAGCTGAAGCTGCCCGACGCCTCGAGCCGGCACGGCAGCGCCACCTGGCAGCTGGATGTCTACGACGGTCTGCGCCGCCACCAGCCGTGCGCCTCGGGCACTCCGGCGCGCCGGGCGGCCCAGCAGGATCAGACGGTCACCGTGAGCTGCACCCTGCGCCAGGTGCGGTCCTGGTCCGAGCGCTGGGCCAACGACCCTCTGCAGGGCGCGTATTACGTGCGACTCACCGTGGTCGACCTGCCCGCCCAGGACCTCGGGCTGCCGATCGACGCCGAGGTCGAGGCGTCCGTACGGGACGCGGGCGGGGCGCGTGCCGACGGCGGGGACGTGGCCCCGCTCAATCCGGTGCTGCGGGCCGGAACGGCCCCCGGGACGGACTCCGAGCCGCCGGAGGACAACACGCCCTCGGATTCCCCGAACGACAAGGGCGGGGAGGTCCGGCACGCGGTCGCCGAGCCGGAGGACGGCTGGGGCTCCGGCTGGTGGTCGGACCGGTGGGTGTGGACCGTGATCGGCGCGGCGCTGGCGGCGCTCGCCGGGGTGGGCGGCTACACCCTCACCCGGGGCCGCGCGCTCCGGGCCGCCCGCCGATCGGACCCGGATCCGACATCTGACCTGATGTCCGGAATCGGCACGGGGCCCGCACGACGTATGGTGCGGGCCCCGTGCCGCATCGAGCGCCCGGCGGCCCGGACTCTCAGGAAGCCCAGGAAGCTCTCGAGAAGTCCGCCCGTACGCTCAGGAATAGTCCTTGCCCATGAGCTGCCCAAAGCCTTCCGGATCCGCGTCGAATCCACGAATAGCGCTCTGAATTCCCCATTCCCCCGCGTCGTCCCGGGTGAATACCGCGACCGTGGCGGAAGTGGCTTCCGAGACACCCGTGAAGTCACTCGCCATGAGTTCGGTGTATCCGTTGAGAATCCGGACGCTGGTGTTCGGAACATCCCCGAACGTCTTCCGCCCCGCGCCCTGCTGGATGGTTATCCCGACGACCACCCGAGCGTATTCGGACGACAGCCGCTCGAGCTCGAGGGTCATGGACTCATCGGTGCCAAGGCCCTGACCGGTGCGGCTGTCCCTGTTGAGGTTGATGGTGCCGTCCGGTGAGCGGCTGTCGAAGTGGACGAGGTACGCGGGCGCACCGTACGGATCGGCGGCGCGGTACGTCCCGGCCACGATGTCGAGATCATGGGGCGGCTCACCGAGGGGGCTCGGATCCCACTTGAGCGCCACCTCGATTTTCTGAAGCCCCTTGTTGAGACCAGTCACCCGGACTTCCCTTCCCTCGAACCCGTGCGGATTTGAATGTGCGTGGCGTCAAGCCTATCGCGGGCAGGGTGAGTTGAGGATTTGTCCACAGCCGGGTGCGGCGCTCCGCCGAGGGGTCTCTACTATGGGCCTCCGTACTAACGGCGGAAGGATGCGTCCATGCGACGGTTGGGGGAGCTCGAGGCAGAGATCATGGACCGCCTCTGGGCTTGGCAGCGTCCCACGACGGTGCGGGAGATCGTGGACGACATCAATGAGCACCGCCCGGTCGCCTATACCACGGTGATGACCGTCGCCTCCATCCTCTACAACAAGGGCTGGCTGCTGCGCGCCAAGGAGGGCCGGGCGTGGGTGTACTCACCGGTCCGCAGCCGCGAGGAGTACACCGCGGCGCTGATGGAGGACGCCCTCGGCACCAGCGAGGACCGCTCCGCCGCCCTCACCCACTTCGTCGAGCAGATGGGCCCCGAGGAGGTCAGCGCACTGCGCAAGGCCCTGCGGGCCGCGGGGCGGCGGACCAGGGCGTGACGGCCGCCCTCGCCCTGGCCTGTTACGCCGCCGCCGTCGACCCAGTGACCCCGAAGGCGCTGATGCGCAGCGCCTGGCGCATCGCGCACCCGCCTTGGCGGTTGCCGTTTGGCAGGGGTTGGTCCTGTCGTTCACCATCGCGCTCACTCTGACCACTTATCACCTCGTCACCCCGACTTGGCATCTTCATAATGGAATGTCCGGCTTGCTCCGGTTCTGTGGGTTGACACCGGACGCCTGGATCCCGGGCACGGGCCCGTTCGACGTTCCGGCCGTCGCCGTACCGGCCTCGGTGGCGCCGGTTCCGCTCATCTGCTCCGGCCATGAGGTGCTGCGGGCCCGGCGCGTCCGCGCCCGCCACCGGGGCGTTCCGGACATGGTCGGCCGGCGCTCGGCGCGGCCGCGCCGAGCGTTCTGGACCACGACACGCCCGCGGCCCACTGCCTGCCCGGCCGCAGGCCGCGGATCGTGGTGAGCGCGGGCGCGCTGCGGCTGCTCTCCCTCGCGCAGCTGGGGTCCGTACTGGAGCATGAGCGCGCGCATATCGCGGGCCGCCACCATCTGGCGCCGGCGGCCACGGAGGCGTTCGCGCGGGTGTTCCGGTGGCTGCCGCCGGCGCGCGAGGCCAGGGCGCAGACGGCGCTCCCGCTGGAGACGGCCGCCGACGACCGCGCGCTGCGCCGCCATCCGCGCCAGGCGCTCGCCTCCGCGGACGACCGCGCGCTGCGCCGCCATCCGCGCCAGGCGCTCGCCTCCGCCCTCCACACGATGGCGGTGGGCCATGGCTCCCACGCTCCCGGCGGGGCCTTCACCGTCAGCGGACCGGGCGCCGCGGTCCGGCTGCGGCGGATGCTGGACGCCCGGCGGCGCCCGCACCCGGCGCTGCGCGGCGCGGTGGCGGCGGTCGCGGTGGGCTTGCCGCTACCGCCTCCCCTGCTGGGCTGCACCCCCGGGATGTAGCACCGCGAGCGCGCCCCAGGGCCCGCCCCGGGCGTACGGAGGGACCGCGCACGGCCCGGGGCGGGGCGTGCGGCGGCTCAGAGCCGGTCGAGCAGGGTTCTCCGGCTTGCCCCAGTCCTTGAGCCAGGACTCCAGGGTGGCGATCTCCGGGTCCTGAGCCTTCTCGATCCGCCCCGCCAGGCTCTTGATCCGCGCGTTCGAGGCCCGGTCGTCGACCAGTCCGGTCATCTCCAGGGCCTGCTCATGATGCGGGATCATCATCCGCGCGAAGCCGACATGTCGATATATCTTTTTTGCCAAGTGTTGACTGTTCCATGGGACGTGCTGGCAGCGGCGGACCGCCCCGGCGGGCGAGCACCGCGCGCAGGAGCGCTCCGAGCACCCAGACGCCGAGCACCGCGACACACAGCGAGGCCATGTCCATACCGGTCATGGGTTCGCGCGGCTTGGTCTCGGGCGCGGTCGGGGCATGCCCGGCCTCGGCGGACGGGGCCGGAGCGGCCCGCTGCGGCCCGGTGTCGGTGGCGGCCGGACCGCCGCCGTGGTCGCCGTCATACGGCACAGGGTCGCAGTCGTACGGCGCGAGATCGCCGCCGTACGGCGCGGGATCGCCGCCGTACGGCGCGGGATCGCCGTCGTACGGCGCGGGATCGCCGCCGTACGGCGCGGGGCGCAGCTCACCGGACGCATGGTGCGCCGTACGCGCACGGGCCCCCGGAAGCCCCCCGAAGCCGCTCAGCCCTCCCGCATCGCCATCCTGGCCAGCATGTTCTTCGCCTCATCGGCGACCTGGGCGTCCGCGACCACCTCATAGCGCGCGGCCACGATCTGGCTGCGGGACGAGAAGTCGCGCCGCCCTCCGGTCATGGCGTGCCCGACGAAACCGAAGATCGCGCCGAATACCGCGCCGTAGACCAGGCCGCTGACCAGCAGCACGATCACGTTGTGGGCCCCCGCGGCGAACACGGACAGCAGCAGCCCGATCAGCAGCCCGAACCACGCCCCCGTACCGGCACCCGCGAGCGCCGCCCGGCCCCTGGTCAGCCGCCCGAGCACGGTCTCGACCATCCGGAGGTCCGAGCCGATGATCGCCGTGTGCTCCACCGGGAACTTGTTGTCGGCCAGGAAGTCCACCGCGCGCTGGGCGCCGGCGTAGGTCGGGTACGAGCCGACGACCGGGCGGTCGACCACCTCCGACGGCGGTTGCTGGGTCATCGCTGACTCCCTCCGTCAAGGAGAGCGTGCGCCCGCGCCTGCCCCCTCGCAACGGGAGAGGGGCCGGGAAGAGCGGAGAAACCTTGCGGCGAGTCCGCACCGCCGGATATCCGGAACGCCACCGCGGCTCCCCGCGGAACATTTCCCCGGCACTCTCCGCCCCTCAATTCCCAGCCGGTCCGACACCACGGGATTCCCGGAAGCCTCCGGTTCCTTTCCGAAGAGCGGAAAGGAACCGGAGGCGCGACGGACCTTATGGGTTTCAGTGGCGGGCGGCGCGGGCGGCGAGGTCGGTGTGCTCTGTGTGGTCGGTGCGGATGAGGGAGCGCACCATCCGGCAGGTGGTGTTGGACGGCGGATGCACGCCGATCCGGGAGGCCGTGGACCGTATCTTGCGGTTGGACGCCTGCTCGGGTCGGTAGACACCGGAGTTGAGCAGCGCGATGGCCAGGCGCATGGCCTTCAGACGGCGGTTGTGGGACTCGTACCATTCACGCGGTCGCCCGGCCGGCATCCGCTTCTTCGGCAGGGTCGGAAAGGTCGGCAGATCCTGAAGAGGGGGTCCGGCAACGGCCATCGGCAACCTCCTGAGTCGGTCGGGAAACCTTCCCTTCAACTCCCTCCATTCTACGGCCAGGTACTGACAAAGGCCCCTGGTCAGACGCCGTGCCACGGCGGTCTCGCGGTACCGTGTCCGGCATGGAGATCTGGATCAATCCGGCATGCTCGAAGTGCCGTAGCGCGCTCACCCTGCTCGACGCGGAGGGCGCCGGTTACACCGTGCGCCGCTATCTCGAGGACGTACCGAGCCAGGACGAGATCCGCGCGGTGCTCGACCGGCTCGGACTGGAGCCGTGGGACATCACCCGGACCCAGGAGGCCGCCGCGAAGGAGCTGGGCCTGAAGGACTGGCCGCGTGAGGAGAGCGCCCGGGGCCGCTGGATCGCGGCACTCGCCGAGCACCCCAAGCTCATCCAGCGGCCCATCATCACGGCGGACGACGGTTCGGCGGTGGTGGGGCGCACCGAGGAGGCGGTGCGGGAGGCGCTGTCCCGGTCCCGCGGCTGACCCTCGGGGGTCCCGGCCTCGGGACCCGCCGCGGGCCTCGGCCACCGGACCCGCCGCGGGACCCGCCTAGCTGCGGACCACGGAAAACGCCCCGGCGCCCCGTGTACGTACACGGGGCGCCGGGGCGTACGCGGTGCCCGGTCGTTCACACCGCCTCGGGCCGGCTCAGCGGCTCCGCGGTGCGGCCTGCTGCGGGCGCAGCAGGTACCGCTGCGTCTTGCCGCTGGAGGTCTTCGGCAGCTCGGCCACGAAGTGCACACGCCGCGGATAGGCGTGCTTGGCGTACCGCTCCCTGACCAGCTGCTGCAGCTCGGCCACGAGCGCGTCGCCCGCCTCGATCCCGGGACGGGGCACGACGAACGCCTCCACGACCTCGCCGTACTCCTCGTCCGGCACGCCGACCACGGCGACCTCCGCCACCGCCGCGTGCTCCAGCAGCACGGTCTCCACCTCGAAGGGGCCGATGCGGTAACCCGCCATCAGGATGATGTCGTCGCCGCGCCCGGAGAAGAACAGCCGGCCCTCCTCGTCGCGGGCGGCGGTGTCACCGGTGTAGAACCAGCGCCCGTCGGGGCTGAACTTCTCCGCGGTCTGCTCGGGGGCGTCGCGGTAGCCCTTGAACCACATCAGCGGGCTGTCGGCGATGTCCACCACGACCCGGCCGGGGACGTCCACGCGGGCCATCGCGGAGTTGGTGTCCTCGCGCAGCACCTTCACGCTCCAGCCGGGCAGCGGGCGGCCCATGGTGCCGGGCTTGACCTCCTCGCGCAGGGCAGGGTGCCAGGCGTGGGCGACCACCATGCCCAGCTCGGTCGAGCCGTAGTGGTCGCGTACGGGGACGCCGAGCGTCTCGAGCGCCCAGTCGACGACGTCCGGGGGCAGCGGTTCGCCCGCCGCGGAGCAGCAGCGCAGCCGCAGATCGGCGGGGCGGGGATACCGGAGGCGCGCAGCTTGCGGTAGACGGTGGGTCCGGCGGCGAAGTTGGTGACGCCGAAGCGGGACAGCACCTCCCAGGTGGACTCCGCGGAGAACAGGCCGTTCAGCAGCAGTCCGCGCTGCCCGAGGGCGAGGGGCCCGATGATCGCGTAGTACAGGCCGTACGCCCAGCCCGGGTCGGCGGCGTTCCAGAAGACGTCGGTGGGCTGGTGGTCCAGACCGAACTGCTGGTACATGGCGAAGCTCGCGACCGCCCACAGCGGGATCGGGACGGCCTTGGGGGTGCCCGCGGTGCCGGAGGTGAACAGCTCCACGATGAGCCCGTCGCCGCCCACGGCCACCGGCTCGGACAGCGGGGCGTGCCCCTCGACCAGCTCCGCGAAGGACAGATCGCCTTCGGTGACCGGCCCGGTGGTGACGATCCGCCAGGGCCGCTCGCCGGGGAAGCCCGGCTCCGGGTCCAGCTTGGGTCGTTGGTCGGCGTCGGTGATCACGACCTTGGTGTCGTTGCCCGTGATCCGCAGCGCGATGGCCGGCGGGGCGAACGCGGTGAACAGCGGCACCTGGACGGCCCCGAGCCGCCAGATCGCAAGGCTCGCGACCAGCAGTTCGGTGGATTTGCCCATCAAGGTGGCGACGCGGTCGCCCACCCCGACCCCCAGGTCGGCCAGGGCACCGGCCATGCGCGAGGAACGGTCGCGAAGCTCCCCGTACGTCATGTCATGGCCGGTCATGTCCTTGCCCACCACCGTGAACGCGACGGCGTCGTCCGGGTGCCTGTCGCACAGCAGGTACGCGGTGTTCGCCGCAGGCTCACCGAAGGTCTTGAGCAGGTCAGCCGTGCGCTGTTCTGGGCTGGTCAAGAGGGCTCCTAGTGCTGGTATCCACGAGTCGCGCCGGACGGGAGGGAGGGCCGGTGCCCGGCTTCGGGCGAGCGCGTACGCACCGGGGGCGCGGTCGCACCCCGCCTTCCGGGGTGGGCTGTTCCCGGGGTGTGCTGACGAAGTCCCAGGCGGCGGCAGCTCCCGTTGGCCTGTACACGCTATCGCGCTTTCCGGCCGGCCCGGCAGCCGTCCTCCGGTACCGGGGCCGGGACGACATCCAGGACGACATCCGCGGGCCGAAGCGGGGGCGGCGGGCGACGGCCCGGCAGTCCCGAGGCGCTTCGACAATCCCGAGGCACTTCGGCGTCCCGACGCACTCTGGCGTCCCCCTTTCCCCGTCCTACCTTTGGGCAGCGGTAGGCATACCGCTCGCACGGCTTGTCATGTCTGAGCTCCGAGACGCCCGACACGAGGTGAGCCTTGATCCTCCCCCGAAGACCTGTCGGCCGGTTGACCGTCGTCGCCACCGTCCTCGCCACCGCGGCGGCCATCGCCGCCGGACCCGCGCGGGCCACCCCCGACGGCACACCGTCGGCCAGTCCCACCCGGCCGTCGCTGGTGCGGCCGATCGATCCGCAACACTGGCGCAACCCCGACGACATGACCTGGGCCGACTACCGCGCGGTCCCCGGCACGCACTGGGCGGACCCCTCCGTCAAGCCCACCCAGCGCACCTTCAAGGGCGCGCTGGTGCTCCTGGACTATCCCGACGAGGAGTTCACGGTCAGCCGGCCGGCCGGATCCACCCTGTTCGGCAATCCGCAGCCGAGTGCATCCGGTATCCCGCGCGATCGCCTGCCGCGCTTCTACCAGGACTTCCTCAACACACCGGGGCCGCTGAACAACGGCCACACCATCAACGAGTACTGGATGGAGGACTCCGGCGGCCGCATCGGTGTCGATCTGACCGCCTTCGGCGTGTACCGCATGCCGGGCAAGTCCTATCAGTACGGCGTCGAGGACTCGATGAACCCGGGCGCCTGCCCGGCCGGGGACACCTGCGGCAAGGACATCCGGCAGGACGGCAAGGCCGCCTGGGTGGCCGATGTCGGCGCCGACAAGGCGGACTCGTTCGACTTCGTCTTCTATCTCACCGCCGGACAGGACGAGTCGTCCACCTGGCAGGAGTTCGGCCCGATGAAGTTCCCGGGCGCACCGGACATACCCGCCGCCTGGGGGCCGCCGGCCTCCGCGGGCGACAACTCCGCCCGGACCCGCTATGTGCCGTGGACGTCCTGGCAGGCCGCCGCCCGCATCTGGCCCAATGCCGCCGACGGGTCGTCGGTGCAGGCAGAGAGCTCCGGGATGGCCGTGTACGCCCATGAGCTCAGCCACATACTGGGCATCGGGGACAACTACAACAACCCGTACGGCACCCCCCTCAGCCGTTCGTACACCGGTATCTGGAGCATGCTCTCCCGCGGCTCCTTCAACGGCCCCGGCGGACCGCACACCCGGTGGCAGATCCCCGCCACGGCCGGGGGCTCGATGGGCTCCCAGCACGTGCTGCGCGACAAGCTGAAGCTCGGCATCGTGGACGAGAAGAACGTGCTGCGGCTGGACCGCGACGCGCTGAAGAGCTCCGGGGTGGTCGTGGCCCGGGTCACCGCACGCTCGGCGCCACCGGGTGAGAAGGAGCTCTCCGGGGTCAACATCACCATGGGCGGCGATCTGTCGGAGCCCTGCGACAACGGCACCGATCCGCTGTGCGACGGCGGCGGCTACGACAACTACACCGTCGAGGTCGTCGACCGCATGGGCATGGACTCGTTCACCCCGGATCACGGGGTGCTGCTGGCCAAGACCAAGGACAAGGACCGGGCCCCGTTCGCCTGGGTGATCGACGCCCATCCCGAGGACATCGACCTGGTGGACTTCCGGCGCCCCGACGGCACGACCCAGAAGATCACCATGGGCGACTACCGGCAGCTCAGCGATGCGCTCTTCCACGCCGGAGCCGACTCCGGCAGCCAGTACGAGTACCTCGACCGGGCCAACCGGCTGCACTTCTATGTGCTCGACCTCAAGCGCGACAGGTCCGGAGTGCTCTCGTACACCATCGCCGTGAAGTCCCTCGACGGCGCCGGACCGCAGCGCCGCGGAGTGGCCCTGCACCGAGGCGAGGCCAAGGGCGATCCCCACCGCTCCCGGGCCGTGTGCACCTTCGGCCTCGACAACACCGGACGCGCCACCGGCGAGCGGGCGACGGCTCCGGCCACGTCGGTGGACTCGGATGTCTACCGGCTGTCGACGAGGGCCGTCGGCCGGGGCTGGTCCGCCTGGCTGCCCAACCGTCTCGCCACCGCCAGGGCCGGTGGCTCGGTGGACGTGGAGGTGGCCGTGGCCGCGAAGAAGGGTGCCGAGCGGCGGGGCGCGGTCGTGCTCACCGCCCGCTCCGAGAGCGATCCGCACCGAACCGCCAAGGCGCTGTGCCGGCTGTCGGGTCGCCGGTAGGGCGACGGGTGACGGCCCGCCGGAATGCGGCGGGCCGTCCCCGTTCGGCGGTCCTATTCCCTCGGCGGTCCTATTCCTTCGGCAGTCCTATTCCTTCGGTGGTCCCACTCCGTCGGCGGCCCTACTCCGTCTCGTCGGCCGCGGTCTGGATCGGCACCCGGAGGGTGTCGGGCTCACAGCCCGCCGTACCGGCGATGATCCGCGCCGCCCCCTTGGTGAGCGGCACCAGGCTCTGCTCGTCCACCTTGTCCGGGGTGTCCCGCGGATCGAAGATGTACATGGGCGTGGTGATCAGCTGCACCAGCGGCACACCCGTGTAGTAGAAGTAGGCGCCGTCGGTGGCCGGATTCGACGCGAAGGCGGTCGGCGACAGGATCCACGAGCGGCGCAGGTCCTCCGCCGCGAGCGACTCGGCCACCAGCTGCTCCAGCTCGGGCGCCTGGGTGGTGAACCACCAGCGCACCTCGGGGTCGTCGGTGGGCACGACCTCCCCGTCGACCACCTCGGCCTGGCGGGCGGCGTGTTCCAGATGCATTTCGAGGACGACCTGGGGAAACAGCTCGGGGTGCGCCGCGATGAACGCCTGGGTGCCCGCGGCGCCCGCCATATGGCCGGACGTCAGCACGAACAGCATGTTGTGCGGCCGCAACTCCTGCGGCACCGACGCCCAGAACTTGGCCTGCGCCAGGACGAGCGCCACCCCGGAGGCGTCCTCAACGGCCGACGCCCAGGGGCCGTCGTGGTGTGAGCCGACGATCACCCAGTGGTCGGAGGCGCCGGGCAGGGTGCCCACCACGTTGTGGGTGGTCTCCTCGGTGACGGTGGCATCGGAGACGATCCGGCCCTCGCACTCGCCCGACGCCATCAGCTCACGGACCCGCCGACCGTCCTTGCCACTCAGCCAGATGCCGGGGATGGAGCGCCGCTCGGCGTCATACGGCCAGTAGAAGTCGCTGGTCTCCCAGGGCAGTCCGGTGAGCAGGCCGACATAAGCCGTGGCGCCGTCCTTGATGGCGATGTCGAAGTCCATCACATGGGGAAGGTCGAAGGGCACGGTCTGGACGAGGTCGGGGAAGACGCCCTCGGGTCGTAGGAGCCGGTGGCGCGGGCCTGCACCTCGGTCTGCGGCAGCCGGGTGAAGCCGATCTCCTGGACCGCGATGGAGCCCCGCACCTCCCCGTCCTCCATCCGCACCAGCCGGCCCTCGGTGCCGTCGGTCGGGGTGGTGTACGGCAGGGCCAGTCCCTCGAAACGGATGACCTCACCGGGCCGGTCGGTGGGCCAGATCTCGAAGGCGGCCGACCGCGGCCGCCAGATGGGCGTGTCCAGCGGCTCCAGCCGTACGTCCTCAAGGCCGGTCTCCCGGAACTGTTCGGCGGCCCACTCCTCGGTCCAGCCGTCGGCCGGATAACCCGCCCGTCGAATGCCCTGGCTGACGATCAGTTCGATCCAGGACATCATCTCCTTCGAGGTGGGGGCCCGATCGATGTACTTCTCCAGCTCCGGCCAGCCGCTCATCGTCATCCTCCTCATCGCCATGGTCGGCATTCATGGTCGGTGGGCGGGCTAAAGCTGGGCTAATGCGAGGCCAGGACTCCTCTTTCGCGGTGCCCTTTTCTCATCCGGGAGGAATCCAAGCCCCATCCGGGAGGAAGCCAAGCCCCATCCGGGAGGAGACCAAGTCCCATCCGGGAGGGTGTCAGGTTCTCGTCCGGGAGCAGACCAAGCCGGGCGTTAGACCCACTTTGGCGACGGCACAAATGATGGTCGCCATATCCGGAAAGCCGCCGATCAGGCGGCTCACCCGCAGGTCAGTGCCCGATTGACGGTTGGGAGTCGAGTGTGCGTACCGACAGGTCGGAGGAACGGGAACGGGAATCCCGGGGCACGGCCCGACGGAGGAGGTGGAGCCGGCACGTCCCGGCCGGTGTCGTGGGTGTGGCCGCGGTGGGCCTGATCGCGCTCACCGTCTCCCCGGTGAACGCCGAGCCCGATACCAGACCCAAACCACCGCGCGGCAGGAATCCGCTCCCCGCTCCCCCGCAGATCCGCGATCTGGACTTTCTGCTCGGCTCCTACACCTGCGACTACACCCCACCGCCGGGCGGAAAGCCGGCGGTGCTGAAGCTGAACACCAAGCGAGCCATGGGCGGGCATTACCTGTACACGGACGCCACGCTCGAACCCGGAAGCGTGGTCGGCCGTTCGTCCTTCGGCTGGAATCCCGTGGACGGAAAGTTCATCACCCAGTACCACGACAACTGGGGTTCCTCCGGAAACTACACCTCGTCCGGCTGGGAGGAGGGCCATCTGATATTCAAGGGTCCCCTCACCCAGGTGATCACACCGAATGCCTCCGGGCAGACGACGGGCGTGAAGCTGGATCTCAAGGATGACTACCAGGTGCTCGGGCCAGGGCATTTCAGGGATACCACGAGTTTCACCTTCCCCGACGGAAGTACTTTGCAAGGCAGTTACGACTGCCGTCGCCAATAGCGTTTCAGGGTTCCGGACCGAGGGAAGTGGGGGTGGCCGACCATGGCGAGCAATGAAGAGAAGCTGCTCGACTATCTGAAGCGGGTGACGGCGGATCTCCGGCAGACGCAGCGCCGTCTGAAGGATGTCGAGTCCGCGGGCATGAGCCGGTCGCCATCGTGGGAATGTCCTGCCGCTTCCCCGGAGGCGTACGGTCCCCCGAAGAGCTGTGGGATCTGGTCGCCACGGAGCGGGACGCCATTTCGGAACTCCCCACCGACCGCAATTGGGATCTGGAGAATCTCTTCCACCCCGACCCGGACCACCCGGGGACGAGTTATACGCGCGAGGGCGGCTTCATCGACGACCCGGCGGGATTCGACGCCACGTTCTTCGGCATCAGCCCCCGCGAGGCCCTTGGGATGGCGCCGCAGCAGCGGCTGGCCCTCGAGGCGTCCTGGGAGGCCATCGAGCACGCCGGGGTCGACCCGGAGTCGCTGCGGGGCAGCCGGACCGGCACCTTCATCGGCTGCGATCACCTCGACTACTGCTCCGACGCCTCCCAGGTGCCCGAGGGCTCGGCCGGCTACTTCACCATCGGCAACTCCGCCAGCGTGGTGTCCGGCCGGGTGGCGTACACCCTCGGTCTGGAGGGAGCCGCGGTGACGGTGGACACCGCGTGCTCCTCCTCGCTGGTCGCCATGCATCTGGCCTGCCAGGCGATCCGGCAGGGCGAATGCGATATGGCGCTGGCCGGGGGCGTGGCCGTGATGTCCTCGACGGCACCGTTCATCGGCTTCAGCGAGCTGCGGGGGCTCGCGCCGGACGGCAGGTCCAAGGCGTTCTCGGCCAACAGTGACGGCATGACCCTGGCCGAGGGCGTGGGCGTCCTGCTGCTGGAACGGCTGTCGGACGCGCGGCGCAACGGCCACCAGGTGCTGGCGGTGATCCGGGGCACGGCGGTCAACCAGGACGGCGCCAGCAACGGCCTGACCGCCCCCAACGGGCCCTCGCAGCAACGGGTGATCCGGCAGGCGCTCGCCAACGCCCGGCTGTCGGCTTCCGAGGTGGACGCGGTCGAGGCGCACGGTACGGGTACGTCGCTGGGCGATCCGATCGAGGCGCAGGCGCTGCTGGCCACGTACGGGCAGGAGCGGCCCGAGGGGCGCCCGCTGTGGCTGGGGTCCATCAAGTCCAACATAGGACACGCGCAGATGGCCGCGGGCGCGGCCGGGGTCATCAAGATGGTGATGGCGATGCGCCACGGCGTGCTGCCCGCCTCCCTGCACATCGACGAGCCGACACCCCATGTGGACTGGAGCGCGGGCGATGTCCATCTGCTGACCGAGGCGCGGGAGTGGCCGCGGGGCGAGCATCCGCGGCGGGCGGGTGTCTCGTCCTTCGGCATCAGTGGGACGAACGCCCATCTGATCCTGGAGCAGGCCCCGGAGGAAGCCGCGACGGTGCAGCGGGATGCCGAAGCGGGGCCGGTGGGGCTGGCCGGGCCCGTGGAGTTGACCGGGCCCGTGGAGTCGGTGGAGTCGGTGGAGCCGGTGGGTGGGCCGGTGCCGTGGGTGGTGTCGGCGCGCGGTACGGAGGCGTTACGAGGCCAGGCGCGGGCGCTGGCGGCACGGGTGAACGCCGACCCCGCGGTGAGTGCCGCTGAGGTGGGCTGGTCCCTGCTGCGCTCCAGGACCCTCTTCGACCACCGCGCCGTGGTCATCGGCCAGGACCGCGAAGAGCTGGTGGCGGGGCTCGAGGCACTGGCCACCGGAGAACCCCACCCGGGCCTGGTGCACCCCGGAGCGGCCTCCGAGGTGGCCGGTCAGACGGTGTTCCTGTTCAGCGGACAAGGCAGCCAACGCCCCGGCATGGGCGCCGAACTCTACGACCGCTTCCCCGCCTTCGCCGAAGCCTTCGACGAAGTCTGCGCCCTCCTCGACCCGCACCTGGAACACCCCCTGCGGGAGCTGGTCTTCAGCCGCGACCCCGAACATGCGGCGCTACTGGACCACACCACCTACGCCCAGGCCGGGCTGTTCGCCCTGCACATCGCCCTGGCACGGCTCCTGGACTCCGTCGGCGTACGCCCCGACGCCGTCATCGGCCACTCCATCGGCGAAATCGCCGCCGCCCACATCGCCGGAGTCTTCGACCTCCCCGACGCCTGCCACCTCGTCGCCACCCGCGCCACCCTCATGGGAAAACTCCCCAAAGGCGGAGGCATGGCCACCATCACCGCCACCCCCGACGAACTCACCAACGACCTCACCGCACACAACGGCCAAGTGAGCATCGCCGCCCTCAACACACCCACCAACACCGTCATCTCCGGACCCCTTGACCTCATCACCGAAATCAGCGCCACCTGGGCGGCCAAAGGCCGCAAAACCAGGAACCTGACCGTCAGCCACGCCTTCCACTCCCCCCTGATGGACCCGATCCTGCAACCCTTCAAAGAGGCGATCAACGGGCTCACCTACCACCCACCCACCATCCCCTCATCAGCAACCTCACCGGACAACCAGCCGACAACCACATCACCACCCCCGACTACTGGGCCCAACACATCCGCCAACCCGTCCACTTCCACCCCGCCATCACCCACACCACACCCCACACCACCACCTACCTCGAACTCGGCCCCGACCCCATCCTCACCACCGCAACCCACCACACCCTCCACCACCACACCACCGACCAGAACAACCCCACAACACCCCTCATCACCTCCACCCTCACCCACAAACGACCCGACACACACGCCCTCACCCACACCCTCGCCCAACTCCACACGGCGGGTGTCGATGTCGACTGGACCAGCTGGTACCCCACCGACCCGGCCCCCCGGGTGGTCGGGTTGCCGACGTATGCCTTCCAGCACCAGCGCTTCTGGCTGGCCCCGCCCGCGGCCCGTACGAGCCTCGAGGGGGCTGCCGGGGACCCGGCCGAGGCGCAGCTCTGGCATGCCATCGAGGAGCTCGACGTCGACGCCCTCGCCAGCACGCTCCAGCTGGAGAAGGACAGCCCCGGCGTCGACGCCCTGCTGCCCGCGCTCCCCGTCCTGTCCGCCTGGCGGCGGCAGCACCGTGAACGCTCCACCATCGACTCCTGGCGCTACCGCGCCACGTGGCAACAGCTCCCCGACCCGGCCGCCCCGGCCCTGACGGGCACCTGGCTGGTGGTCATCCCTGCCGGTCAGCAGGAGCACGCCACGGTCCAGGTCACCCTCCAGGCGCTACGGGCGCACGGCGCCACGGCGCTCCCGTACGCGGTCGACGCCCATCACATCGACCGCGCCGCGCTCCGTGAACGCCTCGACCGCCTGACCGACGAGTCCCAGCCCGCCGGGGTCATCAGCCTGCTCGCCCTCGACCAGGAACCGCTCGCCGGCCACTCCGCGGTGTCCGCCGGGCTCAGCGCCACCACCGCCCTCCTCCAGGCTCTCGATGACGCCGGAATCAGCGCGCCGCTGTGGTGCGTCACGCAGGGCGCCGTCGCCACCGGCCGCGGCGACCTCCTCCCCCACCCCGAGCAGTCGCAGATCTGGGGCTTCGGCCGCGTGGCCGCGCTGGAGCATCCGCGGCGCTGGGGCGGTCTGATCGATCTGCCCGCCACCATGACCCACCACACCGCGGGTCGGCTGGCGACCCTTCTCGCCCCCGGGCAGCCAGAGGACCAGGTGGCCATCCGCGCCACCGGTACGTACGCGCGCCGCCTCGCGCGTGTGCCCGCCGCCGACACCTCCCCCGCCCCCTGGGAGCCGTCGGGCACCACGCTCATCACCGGTGGCACCGGCGGCCTCGGCGCCCAGGTCGCCCGCTGGCTGGCCCGCCGGGGCGCACCCCGCCTCCACCTCGTCAGCCGTTCCGGGCCCGATGCGCCCGGCGCGTCTGAGCTCGGCGATGAGCTCACGGCTCTGGGGACGGACGCCACCATCACCGCCTGCGATGTCTCGGACCGCGAGGCGCTCCGGCGGCTCATCGACACCGTCCCCGACGAACACCCCCTCACCGCGGTCATCCACACCGCCGGCAGGATGGAACTGGGGCAGATCGGCGAGCTGGACCCCGGGCGGTTGCAGTCCGTTCTGCGGTCCAAGGCCCTGGCCGCCACTCATCTGCACGACCTCACCCAGGACCTCGATCTCACGGCCTTCGTTCTCTTCTCGTCGAACGCCGCCACATGGGGCAGCGGGCAACAGGCCGCCTACGCCGCCGCGAACACCTACCTGGACGCGCTCGCCGAACACCGCCGGGCCCGGGGCCTGCCCGCCGTCAGCCTCGCCTGGGGGCCGTGGGGCGAGGTGGGCATGGCGGCCGACCAGCACACGCTCTCCCACCTCAAGCGGCGCGGTCTCGCGCCGCTCCCGACCGACCTCGCCATCGCGTCCCTGCATCACGCCCTCACACACGACGACACCGCCGGCACGATCGCGGATGTCGACTGGGAGAGGTTCGGGCGTACGTTCACCGCGCAGCGTCCGAGTCCGTTCCTCGCCCGGCTGATGCCGTCGAGCGCGGAGCCCGCCACGTCCACGGCCACCGCCGACGACAATCCGCTGCGGCGACAGCTCAGCGCGGCGCCTGCCGCTCAGCGCCACCAGATCCTGGTCCGCCACATCCAGGCCCTGGCCGCGACGATCCTCGGCCACTCCGGTCCGGACGCGGTTCCCCGGGGCAGCCCTTCCAAGAGCTGGGCTTCGACTCCCTCACCGCGGTCGAGCTGCGCAATCAGCTCGCCGCCACGACCGGCCTCGCCCTCGCTCCGGCACTGGTCTTCGACCACCCGACGCCGAGCGCGCTCGCCACGTACCTGGGCGCCGAACTCACGGGCAGAAGGCCGCCGTCACCACCCACACGTCGTCCGTGGCCGCCGACGGCGAGCCGATCGCGATCGTCGGCATGGCCTGCCGCTACCCGGGCGGCGTGCGCTCGCCGGAGGAGCTGTGGCAGCTGGTCGTCGCGGGCAGGGACGCCATCGGGGAGATGCCCACCGACCGTGACTGGGATCTGGACACGCTCTTCGATCCCGACCCCGAGCGCCTGGGCACCAGCTATGCCCGCGAGGGCGGTTTCCTCCACGACGCGGCCGGGTTCGACGCGGCGTTCTTCGGCATCAGCCCGCGCGAAGCGCTCGCCATGGACCCCCAGCAGCGGCTGCTCCTGGAAACCGCCTGGGAGACCTTCGAGAGCGCGGGCCTGGACCGGGACACGCTCGCGGGCAGCAACACCGGCGTCTTCGCGGGCGGCACCTATCAGGGCTACGGCGCCTCCGGCAACTCCTCGGCGCGGGAGGTCGAGGGATATCTGCTCGCGGGCGGTACGCCGAGTGTCATGTCGGGCCGGGTGGCGTATGCGTTCGGCCTCGAAGGCCCTGCGGTCACGGTGGACACGGCCTGTTCGTCCTCACTGGTCGCCATGCATCTGGCCGCCCAGGCGCTGCGGCAGGGCGAGTGCACGATGGCGCTGGCGGGTGGCGTGACGGTGATGGCCACGCCGACCACCTTCATCGAATTCTCCCGTCAGCGCGGTCTGGCGGCCGACGGCCGCTGCAAGCCGTTCGCCTCGGCGGCCGACGGCACCGGCTGGGGCGAGGGCGCCGGGCTACTGCTGCTGGAACGGCTGTCGGACGCGCGCCGCAACGGCCACCGGGTGCTGGCCGTGATCCGTGGCTCCGCGGTCAACCAGGACGGCACGAGCAACGGCCTGACCGCGCCGAACGGGCCCTCGCAACAGCGGGTGATCGGCCAGGCGCTCGCCAACGCCCGGCTGTCGCCGACAGAGGTCGATGTGGTGGAGGGACACGGCACCGGGACCACGCTCGGTGATCCGATCGAGGCCCAGGCGCTGCTGGCCACGTACGGGCAGGAGCGGCCCGAGGGGCGTCCGCTGTGGCTGGGGTCCATCAAGTCCAACATCGGCCACACCCAGGCCGCCGCCGGAGTGGCCGGGGTCATCAAGATGGTGATGGCGATGCGCCACGGCGTGCTGCCCGCCTCCCTGCACATCGACGAACCGACACCCCATGTGGACTGGAGCGCGGGCGATGTCCATCTGCTGACCGAGGCCCGGGAGTGGCCGCGGGGGAGCGTCCACGCCGGGCGGGTGTCTCGTCCTTCGGCATCAGCGGGACCAATGCCCATGTCATCGTGGAGCAGGCGCCCGATGAGCCGGTGGCGGCGGTGGGAGCCGTCGAGGCGGAGCCGGTGGAGCCGGTGGAGCCAGTGGAGCCGGTGGAGCCAGTGGAGCCGGTGGGTGGGCCGGTGCCGTGGGTGGTGTCGGCACGCGGTACGGAGGCGTTACGAGGCCAGGCGCGGGCGCTGGCGGCACGGGTGAACGCCGACCCCGCGGTGAGTGCCGCTGAGGTGGGCTGGTCCCTGCTGCGCTCCAGGACCCTCTTCGACCACCGCGCCGTGGTCATCGGCCAGGACCGCGAAGATCTGGTGGCGGGGCTCGAGGCACTGGCCACCGGAGAACCCCATCCAGGTCTGGTGCACCCCGGCGGAGCCGCCGAGGCGGTCGGGCAGACGGTGTTCCTGTTCAGCGGACAAGGCAGCCAACGCCCCGGTATGGGCGTCGAGTTGTACGACCGCTTCCCGGTCTTCGCGGCGGCTTTCGACGAGGTCTGCGGTCTTCTCGATCCGCACCTGGAACACCCCCTGCGGGAGCTGGTCTTCAGCCGCGACCCCGAACATGCGGCGCTACTGGACCACACCACCTACGCCCAGGCCGGGCTGTTCGCCCTGCACATCGCCCTGGCACGGCTCCTGGACTCCGTCGGCGTACGCCCCGACGCCGTCATCGGCCACTCCATCGGCGAAATCGCCGCCGCCCACATCGCCGGAGTCTTCGACCTCCCCGACGCCTGCCACCTCGTCGCCACCCGCGCCACCCTCATGGGAAAACTCCCCAAAGGCGGAGGCATGGCCACCATCACCGCCACCCCCGACGAACTCACCAACGACCTCACCGCACACAACGGCCAAGTGAGCATCGCCGCCCTCAACACACCCACCAACACCGTCATCTCCGGACCCCTTGACCTCATCACCGAAATCAGCGCCACCTGGGCGGCCAAAGGCCGCAAAACCAGGAACCTGACCGTCAGCCACGCCTTCCACTCCCCCTGATGGACCCGATCCTGCAACCCTTCAAAGAGGCGATCAACGGGCTCACCTACCACCCACCCACCATCCCCTCATCAGCAACCTCACCGGACAACCAGCCGACAACCACATCACCACCCCCGACTACTGGGCCCAACACATCCGCCAACCCGTCCACTTCCACCCGCCATCACCCACACCACACCCACACCACCACCTACCTCGAACTCGGCCCCGACCCCATCCTCACCACCGCAACCCACCACACCCTCCACCACCACACCACCGACCAGAACAACCCCACAACACCCCTCATCACCTCCACCCTCACCCACAAACGACCCGACACACACGCCCTCACCCACACCCTCGCCCAACTCCACACCAACGGCACCACCATCGACTGGACCAGCTGGTACCCGGCCACCCCCACCCCCGCACCATCGACCTCCCCACCTACGCCTTCCAACACCAGCACTACTGGCTGTCGTCCGCCTCCTCCTCCGCCCCGGAGCCCACCGAGGCGGTTCTGGTCGACAGGGAGTTCTGGGAGGCGGTGGAGCGCGAGGACCTGGAAGCCCTGGCGGCGACCATCGACTCACCGGCGGATCAGCAGCCCATGCTGGGCGCTGTTCTCCCCACGCTGTCCGCCTGGCGGCGGCAGCACCGGGAGCGTTCAGTCATCAATTCCTGGCGGTATCGGACCACTTGGCAGCGCCTTTCCGCCCCCTCCACGCGTCCGGACCTCTCCGGCACCTGGCTGCTGATCATCCCCGCCGGTCAGTCCGACCACCCTGCCGTGGCCACCGCCGCGCAGGCCCTGACCAGCCACGGCGCCACCCCACTCCACCATGTGCTCGACACCCGTACCGTCGATCGTGACGCCCTGACTGACGAACTCACCCGTATGGCCACGGAGAATGAACCCATCGGAGTGCTGAGCCTGCTCGCCCTCGACGAGGAGCCGCACCCCGAATACCCCGCCGTGCCCTCCGGGCTGGCCGCGACCACCGTGCTCGTCCAGGCCCTCGGCGACGCCGAGATCCCGGCGCCCCTGTGGTGCCTCACACAGGGCGCCGTCGCCGCCGGTCCCGGCGACCCGCTCCCCAGCCCTCGGCAGGCGCAGACCTGGGGCCTGGGCCGCGCCGCGGCCCTGGAACACCCGCGCCGCTGGGGCGGTCTGATCGACCTCCCGACCGTCGTCGACCACCACACCGCCGACCGTCTGGCCACCCTGCTCGCCCCCGGTGGGCCGGAGGACCAGAGCGCCATCCGCGCCACCGGCAGCTTCGCCCGACGCCTCCGTAGGGCCGGTACGCCCACCACTGCCCCCAGGACCTGGCAGCCCACCGGCACCACGCTCATCACCGGCGGAACCGGTGGTCTCGGCGCCCATGTCGCCCGCTGGCTCGCCCGCCACGGCGCACCCCATCTCCACCTCATCAGCCGCTCAGGACCCGACGCCCCCGGCGCCACCCAACTCTCCGCAGAACTCGCCGACTTGGGCACGACGGTCACCGTCACCGCCTGCGACGCCTCCGACCGGGCCGCACTCCAACATCTCCTCGACACCATCCCCGCCGAACACCCCCTCACCACCGTCATCCACGCCGCCGGAACGTCGGACACCGAGCTCATCGCCGATCTGGGGCCGGAGCGGCTGCAGCATGTGCTCGGGCCCAAGGCCCTGGCCGCCGCCCATCTGCATGAGCTGACCCAGGGACTCGACCTCAGCGCCTTCGTCCTCTTCTCGTCCGGCGCGGCCGCGTGGGGCGGCAGCCGGCAAGGCGCCTACGCCGCCGCGAACACCTATCTCGACGCCCTCGCCGAGCACCGCCGCGCCCGGGGACTCCCCGCCACCAGTCTCGCCTGGGGCCCCTGGGGCGACGCGGGCATGGCCGCCGACGAGACCGCGCTCACGTTCTACGGGCGGCGTGGCCTATCTCCGCTCAGCCCCGAACTGGCCGTGGCATCGCTCCAGCACGCCCTGGACCACCGGGACACCACGGTCACCGTGGCGGACATCGACTGGGACAGGTTCCCGACGGCGTTCACCGCGCAGCGCCCCAGCCCGCTGCTCGACGACCTGGTCACGGCCGCCGAGAATCCCGCCGAGCGAACCGCCGGCACGTCCGTCGGCACCTCGCTCCAGCAGCGGCTCTCCGCCGCCACCCCCGAGCAGCAGCACCAGCTCCTCCTCGAGCGGATCCAGTCCCTCGCGGCCGCGATCCTGGGGCATTCCGGGCCGGAGGCCATTCCGCCCGGCCAGCCGTTCCAGGAGCTCGGGTTCGACTCCCTGACCGCCGTGGAGCTGCGCAACCAGCTCGCCACCGCCACCGGAATCGACCTCGCGCCTGCGCTCGTCTTCGACCACCCCACGCCCAACGCCCTCGCCACCCATCTGCGCGCCGAACTCACGGGCCAGCAGCCGGCCGTCGCCGCTCACACCCCCACCACGGCCGCCCAGGACGAGCCGATCGCGATCGTCGGCATGGCCTGCCGCTACCCCGGGGACGCACACTCCCCGAAGGAGCTGTGGGACCTGGTCATGGCCCACCGCGATGCCATCGCGGAGATGCCCACCGACCGCAACTGGGATCTGAACACGCTCTACGACCCCGATCCCGACCGCCCGGGGACGAGCTACGTCCGCGAGGGCGGATTCCTCTACCGGGCGGCCGAGTTCGATCCCGCGTTCTTCGGCATCAGCCCGCGCGAGGCGGTCGCCATGGACCCCCAGCAGCGGCTGCTCCTGGAAACCGCCTGGGAGACCTTCGAGAGCGCGGGCCTGGACCGGGACACGCTCGCGGGCAGCAACACCGGCGTCTTCGCCGGGGTGACATCGCAGGACTACATCTCCCTCACCGGCGATACGGCGAGCGACGTCGAAGGCTATGTCGCCACGGGCAATATCGGCAGTGTGGTGTCCGGCCGGGTGGCCTACTCCTTCGGCCTCGAAGGCCCGGCGGTCACGGTGGACACGGCCTGCTCGTCCTCGCTGGTCGCCATGCATCTGGCCGCCCAGGCGCTGCGGCAGGGCGAGTGCACGATGGCCCTGGCCGGCGGGGTGACGGTGATGGCCACCCCGGGCGCGTTCATCGAGTTCTCCCGCCAGCGCGGTCTGGCGCCCGACGCGCGGTGCAAACCGTTCGCGGCCGCGGCGGACGGCATGGTGTGGGGCGAGGGCGTCGGTCTCGTCCTGCTGGAACGGCTGTCGGACGCGCGGCGCAACGGCCACCGGGTGCTGGCCGTCGTCCGTGGCTCCGCCGTCAACCAGGACGGCACCAGCAACGGCCTCACCGCGCCGAACGGGCCCTCGCAACAGCGGGTGATCCGGCAGGCGCTCGCCAACGCACGGCTGTCACCGTCCGAGGTGGACGCCGTCGAGGCACATGGCACCGGGACCGCCCTCGGCGACCCGATCGAGGCGCAGGCGCTGCTGGCCACGTACGGGCAGGACAGGCCGGAGGACCAGCCACTGTGGCTCGGCTCCATCAAGTCCAACATCGGCCACACCCAGGCGGCCGCCGGAGTGGCCGGTGTGATCAAGATGGTGATGGCGATGCGCCACGGGGTGCTGCCCGCCTCCCTGCACATCGACGAACCGACCCCGAATGTCGACTGGAGCGCGGGCGACCTGCGCGTGCTCACCGAGCCCGTCCCCTGGCCCCAGGGCGAACGGCCCCGCCGGGCGGGGATCTCCTCCTTCGGCATCTCCGGTACGAACGCCCATCTCATCCTTGAGCAGGCCCCCGAGCCGATCGAGCCCGCTCCCGTGTCGGACGTCGCCGGTGTGGTGCCCTGGGTGATCTCCGCGCAGAGCGACGTGGCGCTACGGGGCCAGGCACGGGCCCTGACCGGGCACATCATCGGCGAACCCGGGGTGAGTGCCGCGGAGGTGGGCTGGTCCCTGCTGCGTTCCAGGACCCTCTTCGACCACCGCGCCGTGGTCATCGGCCAGGACCGCGAAGAGCTGGTGGCGGGGCTCGAGGCACTGGCCACCGGAGAACCCCATCCAGGTCTGGTGCACCCCGGCGGAGCCGCCGAGGTGGCCGGGCAGACGGTGTTCCTGTTCAGCGGACAAGGCAGCCAACGCCCCGGCATGGGCGCCGAACTCTACGACCGCTTCCCCGCCTTCGCCGAAGCCTTCGACGAAGTCTGCGCCCTCCTCGACCCGCACCTGGAACACCCCCTGCGGGAGCTGGTCTTCAGCCGCGACCCCGAACATGCGGCGCTGCTGGACCACACCACCTACGCCCAGGCCGGGCTGTTCGCCCTGCACATCGCCCTGGCACGGCTCCTGGACTCCGTCGGCGTACGCCCCGACGCCGTCATCGGCCACTCCATCGGCGAAATCGCCGCCGCCCACATCGCCGGAGTCTTCGACCTCCCCGACGCCTGCCACCTCGTCGCCACCCGCGCCACCCTCATGGGAAAACTCCCCAAAGGCGGAGGCATGGCCACCATCACCGCCACCCCCGACGAACTCACCAACGACCTCACCGCACACAACGGCCAAGTGAGCATCGCCGCCCTCAACACACCCACCAACACCGTCATCTCCGGACCCCTTGACCTCATCACCGAAATCAGCGCCACCTGGGCCGAACGCGGCCGCAAGACCCGCGCCCTCACCGTCAGCCACGCCTTCCACTCCCCCTGATGGACCCGATCCTGCAACCCTTCAAAGAGGCGATCAACGGGCTCACCTACCACCCACCCACCATCCCCCTCATCAGCAACCTCACCGGACAACCAGCCGACAACCACATCACCACCCCGACTACTGGGCCCAACACATCCGCCAACCCGTCCACTTCCACCCCGCCATCACCCACACCACACCCCACACCACCACCTACCTCGAACTCGGCCCCGACCCCATCCTCACCACCGCAACCCACCACACCCTCCACCACCACACCACCGACCAGAACAACCCCACAACACCCCTCATCACCTCCACCCTCACCCACAAACGACCCGACACACACGCCCTCACCCACACCCTCGCCCAACTCCACACCAACGGCACCACCATCGACTGGACCAGCTGGTACCCGGCCACCCCACCCCCCGCACCATCGACCTCCCCACCTACGCCTTCCAACACCAGCACTACTGGCTCGCCCCGCCCGCTCCGCGCGCCGACGGTCGTGTCAACGGCCACCACCCGGCCGAGGCGAGGCTGTGGGACGCCATCGAGGAGCTCGACGTCGACGCCCTCACCAGCACACTCCAGCTGGACAAGGACAGCCCCGGCGCCGATGCCCTGCTGCCCGCGCTCCCCGTCCTGTCGACCTGGCGACGCCGGCACCGCGAGCGGTCCACCATCGACTCCTGGCGCTATCGCATCGCATGGAAGCAGCTGCCGGACTCCGCCACCGTGCCGACGCTCAGCGGGACCTGGCTGCTGCTCGTCCCCTCCGGGCTGGAGGAGCACCCGGCCGTCCACGCCACCGTCCGGGCGCTGGACGGCCATGGCGCGGCCCATGAAGTCCTCTCGCTCGATGGCGCGGACGCCCGACGCGACGCCCTCGCCCCACTGCTCTCGCACCTGCCCGACGGCAGCACACCCGAGGGCATTCTGAGTCTGCTCGCGCTCGACCAGACGCCCCACCCCGACCATCCGGCCGTCCCCGCAGGGCTGGCCGCGACAGCCGCCGTTGTCCAGGCCCTGAGCCAGACGCCGCTCATCGCGCCCCTGTGGTGCGTCACCCAGGGTGCGGTGGCCGCCACCGCCACCGATCCGCTCCCCCACCCGCACCAGGCCCAGGTCTGGGGTATGGGCCGGGTCGCGGCGCTGGAACATCCCCACCTCTGGGGCGGTCTCATCGACCTCCCGGCCGACGTGGACGCCCGCACCCCCGCCCGTATCGCCGCCGTACTGGCGCCCGGCCGGCCCGAGGACCAGGTGGCGATCCGCGCCACCGCGCTGGCCCGCCGACTGGAGCGCGCCGCCGCCTGCCCGGACACCGCGCCCTCCGCGTGGCGCCCCACCGGTACGACTCTGATCACCGGCGGCACCGGCGGTCTCGGCGCCCAGGTCGCCCGCTGGCTCGCCCGCCACGGCGCACCCCATCTCCACCTCGTCAGCCGCTCAGGACCCGACGCCCCCGGGGCCGCTCAACTGACCGCAGAACTCGCCGCGTTGGGCGCGACCGTCACCATCACCGCTTGCGATGTATCCGACCGCGCCGCGCTCCAGCACCTCCTCGGCACCATTCCCGCTGAGCACCCCCTCACCGCCGTCGTCCACGCCGCCGGGCTCGCGGAGAACACCCCGCTCGCCGAACTCGACCTTCCGGGGATCGAGGCGGTGCTGCGGCCCAAGGCACTGGCGGCCACCCATCTCCATGAGCTCACCGAGGATCTCGACCTCAGCGCCTTCGTGCTCTTCTCGTCCGGCGCGGCCGCGTGGGGCGGTAGCCGACAGCCCTCGTACGCCGCCGCCAACGCCTATCTCGACGCCCTCGCCGAGCACCGCCGGGCCAGGGGCCTGCCCGCCACCAGCCTCGCCTGGGCGCCGTGGAGCGACGCGGGCATGGCCGCCGACGAGGCCGTCATCGACTACTACCGCCGGCGCGGGATGCGTCCCCTGGACACGGATCTCGCCATCGCCTCGCTCCAGCACTCCCTCGACCACGGCGACACCACGATCGCCATCGCGGACATCGACTGGGAAAGGTTCCCGGCCGGTTTCACCGCGCAGCGGCCCAGCCCGCTGCTGTCCGACCTGGCCGCCACCGCGTCGCCGGGCGCCGAAGCCACCCCGGATGCCACCGCCGCCATGAGCGGTTCGCTTCAACGGCAGCTGGCCACCGGCTCCCCCGCCCAGCAGCACCAGCTCCTGCTCCATCACATCCAGACACACGCCGCCGCGATCCTCGGCCATCCCACCATCGATGCCGTCCCACCCACCCAGCCGTTCCAGGAGCTGGGGTTCGACTCCCTCACGGCCGTCGAATTCGGGCATCGGCTCTCCGCCGCCACCGGTCTCGACCTTCCGCCCACCCTGGTCTTCGACCACCCCACCCCCAAGGAGCTGGCCGACTATCTGCGCGAGCGGCTCGTCGAGGGGCAGCTGACCTCCGAGGGACATCTGCTGGCGGAGCTCGACCGGTGGGACGCGGTCTCGGAGCCCTCGGCGGTGGACGAGGCGGCCCGTCGCCGGATCACCGGACGACTGCGGCTGCTGCTGGCCAAGTGGAACGACACGGAACGGGAAACGGAGCGTTCCGCGGCCCACAGCGAGCTCGAGACGGCGACGGCAGAAGACATTTTCGACCTCATCTCCGATGAGTTCGGAAAGTCCGACGAGTTCGGAAAGTCGTGAGCCCGATGCCCCCCATTCTCCGCGACGCGCCAAGGAGCCTCCGCTAGATGTCGAACGAAGAGAAGCTGCTCGACCACCTCAAGTGGGTCACGGCCGAGTTGCGCCGGACCCGTGAGCGTCTGCGGGAGGCCGAGTCCGCCGAGCCGGAGCCCATCGCGATCGTGGGCATGGCCTGCCGCTATCCGGGTGGGGTGCGGTCGCCGGAGGAGCTGTGGCGGCTGGTGCGGGACGGCGAGGACGCCGTCTCCGGCTTTCCCACGGACCGGGGTTGGGGCGTTGAGGAGCTGTTCGACCCGGATCCCGAAAGCTATGGGAAGTCCTATGTGGACCAGGGTGGATTCTGTTACGACGCGACCGCGTTCGACGCGGCCTTCTTCGACATCAGCCCCCGCGAGGCCCAGGCCATGGACCCCAGCAGCGGCTGCTGCTGGAGACCGCGTGGGAGGCGTTCGAACGCGCCGGGCTCAACCGGGCGTCGCTGGGCGGCAGCAACACCGGGGTGTTCGCCGGGGTGGGTTCGCATGACTATCTGTCGGTCATCGGCGACATCACGAGCGAGGTGGAGGGCTACGTCGGCCCCGGGAACCTCGGCAGTGTGGTGTCCGGGCGGGTGGCGTACTCGCTCGGCCTCGAGGGGCCCGCGGTCACCGTGGACACCGCGTGTTCCTCGTCGCTGGTCGCCATCCACCTGGCGTGTCAGGCGCTGCGCAACGGCGAATGCGATCTGGCCCTGGCCGGTGGCGTGGCCGTGATGGCGACGCCCGGCGCGTTCATCGAGTTCTCCCGGCAGCGCGGCATGGCCCCGGACGGCCGCTGCAAGCCGTTCGCGGCGGCCGCCGACGGCACCGGGTGGGGCGAGGGCGCCGGGTTGATCATCCTGGAGCGCCTGTGTGAGGCGCAGCGCCGCAACCGCCGTGTCCTCGGGGTGATCCGGGGTTCCGCGGTCAACCAGGACGGGGCCAGCAATGGCCTTACGGCGCCGAACGGGCCCTCGCAGCAGCGGGTGATCCGGCAGGCCCTGGCCAACGCGCGGCTGTCCACCGCCGAGGTGGACGCGGTCGAAGGACACGGCACCGGGACCACCCTCGGCGATCCGATCGAGGCCCAGGCGCTGCTGGCCACATACGGCCAGGGCAGGCCGGAGGACCGGCCGCTGTGGCTGGGCTCGATCAAGTCCAACCTGGGGCACACCCAGGCCGCCGCCGGTGCGGCCAGTGTGATCAAGATGGTGATGGCGATGCGGCATGACCTGCTGCCCGCCTCGCTGCACATCGACGAGCCGACGCCGCACGCCGATTGGGCGTCGGGTGCGGTGCGGTTGCTGACCGAGCCGGTTGCGTGGCCGCGTGGGGAGCGTCCGCGCCGGGCCGGTGTGTCCGCGTTCGGGATCTCCGGTACGAACGCCCATCTGATCCTGGAGCAGGCCCCCGAACCGGCCGAGGCCGCCCCCGCACCGGACACCTCGGGGGGCGGGGTGTCGGCGGGTGGTGTGGTGCCGTGGGTGGTGTCCGGGCGTGGCACGGAGGCGTTGCGCGGTCAGGCACGGGCCCTGGCCGAACGCGTGGCCACCGACCCCCAGCCATCCCCGGCGGACGTCGGCTGGTCGCTCATCACCACCCGGTCCGTCTTCGACCACCGCGCCGTCATCGTCGGCGCACACCGCGACGAACTCCTGACCGGACTCAACGCCCTCGCCACCGGCGACACCCACCCCACCCTCATCGAGCCAACCACCACGACCATCAGCGGCGGCACGGGAGCCGGAGCCATGGGCCCGGTCCTGGTCTTCCCCGGCCAAGGCTCCCAATGGCTCGGCATGGGAGCCGGGCTGCTGGACACCTCCCCCGTCTTCGCCACCCGCGTAGCCGAATGCGCACAAGCCCTCACCCCACACGTCGACTGGTCCCTGACCGAGGTCCTGCGCGGCGGCATCGGCGCCGCCGACCTCGCCCGCGTCGACGTCGTCCAGCCCGTCCTGTGGGCCGTCATGGTCTCCCTGGCCACCGTATGGGACCACCACGGCGTCACCCCCACCGCCGTCGTCGGCCACAGCCAAGGCGAAATCGCCGCCGCCTGCGTCGCCGGAGCCCTCTCCCTCGACGAAGGCGCCCGCATCGTCGCCCTCCGCGCCCACGCCCTCCGACGCCTCGCCGGACACGGCGCCATGGCCTCCCTCACCCTCAGCCAACACCACACCGAAGAACTCCTCACCAAACTCGGCCAACCAGCCCACAACGTCAGCATCGCCGCCGTCAACGGACCCGGATCCGTCGTCGTCTCCGGACCACCCGACCAAGTCGCCCACACCGTCACCGCATGCGAACAAACAGGCCACCGCGCCCGACTCATCGACGTGGACTACGCCTCCCACAGCCCCCACATCGACGAAATCGCGGATGAACTGAGGGAGGTGCTGTCGGGGATCGAACCCGTCCAGGCGGAGGTGGCGTTCTACTCGACCGTCACCGGCGCCCGCATGGACACCAGCGGACTCGACACCACGTACTGGGTCAAGAACCTCCGCGAACGAGTGCGCTTCGCCGACGCCGTACGAGCACTCCTGGACGACGGCCACCGCGTGTTCATCGAAGCCAGCACCCACCCCGTCCTCACCATCGGCATGCAGGAGACCTTCGAGGAAGCCGGAGTGCCCGCGGCCGCGGTGCCGACCCTGCGCCGGGACCACGGCGACCACGCCCAGTTGATGCGGTCGGTGGCCCAGGCGTTCACCGCCGGGGTCACCGTCGACTGGACCCGCTGGTTCCGCACCAACCCCGCCCCCCGCGTCATCGACCTGCCCACCTACGCCTTCCAGCGGCGGCGGTACTGGCTGGACGGGCGGGGTGGCCACAGCGGCGACCCGGGCGACCTCGGGCTGGGGTCCGCTGAGCATCCGCTGCTCGGCGCCGCCGTGGAACTCGCGGAGGGCGGCGCCCATCTGCTGACCGGTCGGTTGTCGCCGCGGACCCATCCGTGGCTGAACGACCACCGGGTGCTGGACACCGTCCTGCTGCCGGGCACCGCCTTCGCCGAGCTCGCCCTGCACGCGGCCGCGCGGACCGGCTGTGACCATGTGGCGGAGCTGACCCTGCACACGCCGCTGGTGATTCCGCAGGGCGAGGCGGTCGATGTGCAGATCGCCGTGGCCGCTGCCGATCACACGGGCGAGCGCCCGATCACGGTGCATTCACGGCCGGCGGGCGACACCGGCGATGCGGCCTGGACCCGGCACGCCACCGGGGCACTCGCCACCTCGTCCGCGCCCAACCCCCCTGCCCCGGACGGCGCGTGGCCGCCTCCCGGGGCGGCACCGCTCCCCGTCGCCGACTTCTACCGGCAGCTCGCCAACCACGGCTACCACTACGGGCCGTCCTTCCAGGGCCTCACCGCCGCGTGGCGGCTGGACGGCGAGGTCTACGCCGAGGTGTCCCTGCCCGAAGGGGAGCGCGAGGGCGCGGCCGCGTACGGCATCCATCCCGCCCTGTTCGACGCCGCGCTGCACGCCCGTGCCCTGGACGTCGCCCCCGGCTCCGAGGACGCGCACCGGATCCTGCTCCCGTTCACCTGGAGTGGTCTGCGGCTGCGCGCCACCGGCGCGGACACCCTGCGGATCCGCATCACCCCGACGGCATCGGACCGGCTCACCCTGGTCGCGGCCGATCCGACCGGCGCAGTGGTGGCCGTCGTGGACGATCTGATCCTGCGCCCGGTGCCGGACGGGCGGTTGGGCCGTGCCCGTGCGGCGGGCAGGAACTCGCTGTTCCAGCTCGCCTGGAGGCGGATGACAGCGGCCGAGGGCACTCCCGCGTGCCGTTCGGCCGTGATCGGCCCGGACAACGGCCCCTGGCCGACGCGCTGCCCGACGCCCCTCACCTCCCGGATCTCGCCGCCGTGCGGGCGGCCGTGGCGGATGGAGCCCCGGCGCCCGATGTGGTGTTCGCCTTCTTCGGCTCCCCCGCCGACGGCCGGGACGATCCGGTGGAGCGCACCCATGACCTGGGCAGGGAGGTCCTAGGGGTGCTGCGGGAGTTCCTCGCCGCTCCTGAATTCACCGACGCCCGGTTGGCGGTGGTCACCCGTGGGGCGGTCGCCCCGCAGAGCCATGACGATGTCCACGATCTGCCCGCCTCCGCCGTGTGGGGTCTGGTGCGCAGCGCCCAGTCGGAGAACCCCGGCCGGGTCCTGCTGCTCGACCTCGACGGACTCGACCTCGACGGACGGGACGCCTCGCTGCGGGCCCTGGCCGGCGCCGTGGCCTCGGGCGAGCCCCAGCTGGCGCTGCGCGACGGGGTGGCGTACGTACCGCGGCTGGTCCACGACGACGGGGCCAAGCGGCTAGCCCCGCCGGAGGGGTCGGCCGCATGGCGCCTGGGGCTGACCGGCCACGGCAGCCTGGACCAGCTGGCGCTGGTCGACTGCCCGGACAACACCCGCCCGCTCGGCCGGGGCGAGGTCCGGGTGGCGCTTCGGGCGGGCGGGGTGAACTTCCATGACGTCGTCGTGGCGCTGGGCATGGTGGAGGACCCCAGGCCACTGGGTGGCGACGGTGCGGGCATCGTCGTCGAAGTGGGGCCCGACACAGCGGAGTTCGCGGTGGGCGACCGGGTGATGGGCCTGTTCAACGGCACCGGGCCACTGGTCATCACCGACGTCAGGATGATCACCAGGGTCCCCGCGGGGTGGTCCTACGCGCAGGCGGCCACCACACCGTCCGCCTTCCTCACGGCCTACTACGGTCTCGCCGATCTCGCGGGGCTGCGAGCCGGGGAGAAGCTGGTGCTGCACGCGGCAACCGGCGGGGTGGGCCTGGCGGCCGTGCAGCTGGCGCGCCACTGGCGGGCCGAGGTGTACGCCACGGCAGGACCCGCGAAGTGGCACGCCCTGCGGGAGCGCGGTTTCGACGACCGCCACATCGCCTCCTCGCGCGCCCTCGACTTCGAGGAGCGGTTCCGCGCCGCCGCCGGATCCGTCGATGTGGTGCTCAACTCCCTGGCCGGTGACTTCATGGACGCGTCCTTGCGGCTGCTGGCGCCCGGTGGTCGCTTCATCGACATGGGCCGCACCGATGTCCGCGACCCCGAGGAGGTCGGCGCCCGGTATCCGGGGGTCGTCTATCGCGCGTTCGACCTGGTCGGCGGGGCGGGTCCGGACCGTATCCAGCAGATGCTGGCCGAGTTGTCGACGCTGTTCGAGAACGGGACGCTGCGACCGCTGCCGACCACGCCGTGGGACATCCGCCGGGCCCCCGAGGCGTTCCGCTACTTCAGCCAGGCCCGCCACATCGGCAAGATCGTGCTGACGCTTCCCACCGCCCTGGACCCGGAGGGCACGGTCCTCATCACCGGTGGCACGGGCACCCTCGGCGCCGCCACCGCCCGCCACCTGGTGGCCCACCACGGCGTACGGCGGCTGCTGCTCATCAGCCGCCGGGGCCCCGACGCCCCGGGGCCACGGAGCTGGCGGCCGAACTGACCGAGCTCGGCGCACACGTCTCCGTCGCTTCGTGTGACGCGGCCGACCGGGCCGCCCTGGCCAAGCTGCTGGAGACCGTACCCGACCGCCATCCGCTCACCGCCGTCGTCCACGCCGCCGGGCTGCTGCGCGATGCCACGGTCGAGGCGCTCACGCCCGATCAGCTCGATGAGGTGCTGCGGGCGAAGGCCGACGCGGCGTGGAATCTCCATGAACTCACCAGCGACGCCGGGCTGTCGGCGTTCGTGTTGTTCTCCGCGGCCGCCGGGCTGCTGGGCGCCGCGGGCCAGGGCAACTACGCGGCGGCCAACGCCTTCCTGGACGCGCTCGCCGCGCACCGTCATGCCCAGGGCCTGCCCGCCACCTCCCTGGCCTGGGGGTACTGGGCCCAGGCCACCGGGATGACCGGGGGGATGACGGACACCGACCGGGCACGGCTGGCGCGGGCCGGAATGGTGGGGCTGGAGACCGAGCAGGGTCTCGCACTGCTCGACATCGCCCTCGACAGCGGCCTGCCCGCCCTGGCGCCCATCCGGCTCGACCTGGCCACCATGCGGCGTGAGGCCCACGCCGACGATCTGCCGCCCCTCTTCAGGAGCCTGGTGCGCGGCACCGCCCCGCAGGCGGCCACCGGAGCCGTCGCCTCGGGCGGGGCGGCACCGGCGGAGGCGTTCGCCGCCATGTCCGGGGAGGACCGGCAGCAGGCGCTCCTGAAGCTGGTGCGCAATGCCACGGCGACGGTACTGGGCCATGACACGGCGGACGCCATCCACCCCGCCCAGAACTTCCGGGAGCTGGGCTTCGACTCGCTGACCGCCGTGGAGCTGCGGAACCGGCTGGGCGCCGCCACCGGTCTGCGGCTGCCCGCCACGCTGGTCTTCGACCACCCCACGCCCACCGCGGTGGTACGGCTGCTGGAGGAGCTCCTGGTCCCGCCCGTGGCAGCGTCGGCGGACTCGCTCCTCACCGGTCTCGACTCCCTCGACGCCGCCTTGACCGGGGGATCGCCGACCGGGAGCAACGGGCCCGGATCGCGGCGCGGCTGCGGGAGCTGCTGCGCAAGGTGGACGTCCCGTGGCGGGACGCGGACGGCGACGACGACGCCGAGGAGGATCTGGCGTCGGCCAGCGACGAGGAGTTGTTCCGGGCGCTCGACAACGAGCTGACCGTCCCCTCCGACGACAGTCTCCGATGAATCAGGACCACTGGATCAGGACAGCCGTGACGATCGGGTTGATGCGATATGACGGATGACGAGAAGCTTCGCAGCTATCTCAAGCGGGCGACCGCCGATCTGCGTCTGGCCAGGCGGCAGTTGCGCGAGGTCGAGGACCGCGCCCGGGAGCCCATCGCCATCATCGGTATGGCCTGCCACTTCCCCGGCGATGTGGCAACGCCCGAGGACCTGTGGCGGGTGGTGGACGAGGGCGTGGACGTCATCTCCTCGTTTCCCGAGGACCGTGGCTGGGACCTGGAGAACCTCTACGACCCGGACCCGGAGCACGCCGGCACCAGCAGCGCCCGCGAGGGCGGTTTCCTGCGCGATGTGGCCGACTTCGACGCCGAGTTCTTCGGGATCAGCCCGCGTGAGGCCGCGGCGATGGATCCGCAGCAGCGGCTGCTGCTGGAGACGGCGTGGGAGGCGTTCGAGCGCGCGGGGCTCACCCGGGAGGCCCTGAGCGGCAGTGCCACCGGGGTGTTCGCCGGGGTCGACTCGTACCACTACCTGTCGCTCATCGGCCAGACGACGAGCGATTCGGCGGGCTATGTGGCCACCGGGAACCTCGGCAGCGTGGTCTCGGGCCGGGTGTCGTACTCGTTCGGCCTGGAGGGGCCCGCGGTCACCGTGGACACCGCGTGTTCGTCGTCGCTGGTGGCCACGCATCTGGCCGTGCAGGCGCTGCGGCGGGACGAGTGCTCGCTGGCCCTCGCGGGCGGGGTGACGGTGATGGCCACGCCCGGTGGTTTCACCGAGTTCTCGCGTCAGCGCGCGCTCTCCCCGGACGGGCGGTGCAAGGCGTTCGCCGCGGCGGCCGACGGCACGGGCTTCTCCGAGGGCGTCGGCCTGGTGCTGCTGGAGCGGCTGTCCGACGCCCGGCGCAACGGGCATCGCGTGCTGGCGGTGATCCGGGGCTCGGCGGTCAACCAGGACGGTGCGTCCAATGGTCTGACGGCGCCGAACGGGCCCTCCCAGCAGCGGGTGATCCGGCAGGCCCTGGCCAATGCGGGGCTGTCGCCGTCCGAGGTGGACGCGGTGGAGGCGCACGGCACGGGCACGACGCTGGGCGATCCGATCGAGGCCCAGGCGCTGCTGGCCACGTACGGACAGGACCGGCCGGAGGGACGTCCGCTGTGGCTGGGTTCCATCAAGTCCAACATCGGCCACACCCAGGCCGCCGCCGGAGTGGCGAGCGTCATCAAGATGGTGCAGGCCCTGCGGCATGAGGTGCTCCCCTCTCGCTCCACATCGACGCGCCGACACCGCATGTGGACTGGGGCGCGGGCGGGGTGCGGCTGCTGACCGAACCGGTCGAGTGGGCGGCGAACGGACGGCCGCGCCGTGTGGGTGTGTCGTCGTTCGGCATCAGCGGTACGAACGCCCATCTGATCCTGGAGCAGGCCCCCGAACCGGCCGAGGCCGCCCCCGCACCGGACACCTCGGGGGCGGGGTGTCGGCGGGTGGTGTGGTGCCGTGGGTGGTGTCCGGGCGTGGCACGGAGGCGTTGCGCGGTCAGGCACGGGCCCTGGCCGAACGCGTGGCCACCGACCCCCAGCCATCCCCGGCGGACGTCGGCTGGTCGCTCATCACCACCCGGTCCGTCTTCGACCACCGCGCCGTCATCGTCGGCGCACACCGCGACGAACTCCTGACCGGACTCAACGCCCTCGCCACCGGCGACACCCACCCCACCCTCATCGAGCCAACCACCACGACCATCAGCGGCGGCACGGGAGCCGGAGCCATGGGCCCGGTCCTGGTCTTCCCCGGCCAAGGCTCCCAATGGCTCGGCATGGGAGCCGGGCTGCTGGACACCTCCCCCGTCTTCGCCACCCGCGTAGCCGAATGCGCACAAGCCCTCACCCCACACGTGAACTGGTCCCTGACCGAGGTCCTGCGCGGCGGCATCGGCGCCGCCGACCTCGCCCGCGTCGACGTCGTCCAGCCCGTCCTGTGGGCCGTCATGGTCTCCCTGGCCACCGTATGGGACCACCACGGCGTCACCCCCACCGCCGTCGTCGGCCACAGCCAAGGCGAAATCGCCGCCGCCTGCGTCGCCGGAGCCCTCTCCCTCGACGAAGGCGCCCGCATCGTCGCCCTCCGCGCCCACGCCCTCCGACGCCTCGCCGGACACGGCGCCATGGCCTCCCTCACCCTCAGCCGACACCACACCGAAGAACTCCTCACCAAACTCGGCCAACCAGCCCACAACGTCAGCATCGCCGCCGTCAACGGACCCGGATCCGTCGTCGTCTCCGGACCACCCGACCAAGTCGCCCACACCGTCACCGCATGCGAACAAACAGGCCACCGCGCCCGACTCATCGACGTGGACTACGCCTCCCACAGCCCCCACATCGACGAAATCGCCGAGGAGTTGCACGAACTCCTGGCCGGGGTCAAGCCGGTGCCGGGCCAGGTGGCGTTCTACTCGACCGTCACCGGCGCCCGCATGGACACCAGCGGACTCGACACCACGTACTGGGTCAAGAACCTCCGCGAACGAGTGCGCTTCGCCGACGCCGTACGAGCACTCCTGGACGACGGCCACCGCGTGTTCATCGAAGCCAGCACCCACCCCGTCCTCACCATCGGCATGCAGGAGAGCATCGAGGAGGCGGGGGTCGAGGCGGTCACCATCCCGACCCTGCGGCGCGACCACGGTGGACCGGCCCAGCTGGCACGGTCCGTGGCACAGGCGTTCACCGCCGGGGTCACCGTCGACTGGACCCGCTGGTTCCGCACCAACCCCGCCCCCCGCGTCATCGACCTGCCCACCTACGCCTTCCAGCGGCGGCGGTACTGGCTGGACGGAGAGGGCGGGCCGGGTGGCGATCCGGCCGATCTGGGTCTGACGGCCGCCGGGCATCCGCTGCTCGGCGCCGCCGTGGAACTCGCCGACGGCACCACCCATGTGCTCACCGGCCGGATCTCCACGCGGTCCCATCCTTGGCTCGCCGAGCATGTGGTGTCGGGTGCGGTGCTGGCGCCGGGCGCGATGCTGGTGGAGTGGGCGCTGCGGGCGGCCGACGAGGTCGGCTGCGGCGGGGTGGAGGAGCTGGCGCTGCAGGTTCCGCTGGCGCTGCCGGAGTCCGGTGGGCTGCGGGTGCAGGTGGTAGTGGGTGCCGCGGCGGAGGACGGGCGGCGTGAGGTGCGGATGTACTCGCGTCCCGACCGGCCCGACCAGCCCGGCCGTCCCGACGGCCCCAACGGCGCCGGCCACGCCATGGCCCTCGATCCCGGCCCCGACGCGGGATGGGTGTGTCATGCGGTGGGCGTGCTCGCGCCCGCCGCCGACGCCCCCGCCCCGGTGGAGGGCCTGGGCGGGGCATGGCCCCCGCCGGGTGCCGAACCGCTGGACGTGGGCGCCTTCTACGAGCAGGTGATGGCGGCGGGGTACGGCTACGGCCCCGCGTATCAGGGCCTGACGGCCGCATGGCGCCACGGCGGGGATGTCCTCGCCGAGGTGGCCCTGCCCGACGCCGCGGGACGCCGGGACGGATTCGGCATCCATCCGGTGCTGCTGGACGCGACGCTGCATCCGTCGCTGCTGATGGACCGGCCCGAGGGCCAGGAGGACGACGGCCAGGTGTGGTTGCCGTTCGCCTGGAACGGCGTGTCCCTGTGGGCCACCGAGGCGGCCACCGTACGGGTCCGGCTGTCGCGGGACGAGGAGCGGCAGTCGCTACGGCTGACGGTGGCGGACACGGTGGGCGCTCCGGTGCTGACGGTCGACTCGCTCGTGACCCGTCCGGCCGCGACGGACCAGTTGCGCACGGCCGCGGCCACTCGCGCCGTGGACGGCCTGTTCACCCTGGACTGGACGCCGCTGCCCGCTCCGGCCACCGCACCGTCCCCCACCTCGGTGGTCGGCGACGGCGGCTGGGCGGTGCTGGGCGAGGACCAGCTGGGGCTGGCGGAGCCGGTCCGGGCGGGCACGGGCGATGCCGTGGCGTGCCATCCGGATCTGGGAGCGCTGATCGCGGCCGTCGAAGCGGGTGAGCCCGCCCCCGCCGTCGTCCTGGCCCATCCGCACGCCGCCGAGGGCGGCCACGGGGACGGGATGGGGCCGACCGAGGAGTTGCTGGGGCTGGTGCAGTCCTGGCTGCGGCGCCCGGCGCTGGCCGACACGCGGCTGGTGGTCGTCACACGGGGCGCGGTGGCGGCGGGCCAGCTCGGCAAAACCACCGATAACGCCGACGACGTCCACGCCATCACACTGGATCCGTCCGGTGCCGGGGCATGGGGGCTGGTCCGCAGCGCCCAGTCGGAGAATCCGGGCCGGTTTGTGCTGCTCGACCTCGATGAGGGCCGGAAGGGCCTCGTGGAGGCCGTGGTACGCGCGATCGAGGCGCACGAACCCCAGGTGGCGGTGCGGGACGGGCGGGTGCTGGTACCCCGGATGGTCCGCGCGACGGCCGCGCCCGGCCCGGCCGTCGAGGGCCAGGACGAGGAGGGGACAGCCGGACTCGACGCCGATGGCACCGTGCTGATCACGGGTGGCACCGGCACCCTGGGCGCTCTGGTCGCCGAACACCTGGTGCGCACCTGGGGGGTCAGGCATCTGTTGCTGGTGAGCCGGAGCGGCCCGGAGGCCGCCGGGGCCGATGAACTCACCGACCGCCTCACCGAGTTGGGTGCTCGGGTACGGATCGCCGCGGCCGATGTCACCGACCCGGACGCGGTGGCCGGTCTGGTGGCCGGGGTCGATCCCGCGCATCCGATGACCGGTGTGGTCCACGCGGCCGGGATGCTGGACGACGCCGTCCTCACCACTCAGACCCCGGAGCGGCTGGCGCGGGTGTGGCGTCCGAAGGCCACGGCCGCGGCCCATCTGCACGCCGCGACCGCGGAGCTGCCGCTGTCCCTGTTCGTGATGTTCTCCTCCACGGCGGGCACACTGGGCGCCTCCGGGCAGTCCAACTACGCCGCGGCGAACGCCTATTGCGACGCCCTGGCCGCCCGGCGCCGCGCCCTCGGCCTGCCGGGGCTTTCGGTGGCGTGGGGGCTGTGGGCCGACGCCAGCGGGATGACCGGGCATCTGGGGGAGACGGACCGGGCCCGGATGAGCCGGTCGGGCATCGGGGCGATGTCCAGCGAGCGGGCGCTGGGGCTGCTGGACGCCGCCGTGCGCCACGGCCACCACCATCTGATCGCCATCGACCTGGACGTACGGGCCCTGGCGGGCCAGCCGGCGCTCACCCTGCCCGCTCCCCTGCGGGCGCTCACCGGTGGCGGTACGGCCCGGCGCACCGCGGCCACGGCCCGGCCGCACACCGACTGGGCCGGTCATCTGGCCGCGCTGCCGGTGGAGGAGCAGCGCCGTACGCTGCTCAACCTGGTCCTCACCCATGCCGCGGCGGCGCTGGGCCACTCCGACCCGGGGCGGATCCAGACCGAGCGCGGCTTCCTGGAGCTCGGTTTCGACTCGCTCACCGCGATCGAGTTGCGGAACCGGCTGACGGCCGTGACCGGGCTGCGGCTGGCCACCACACTCATTTTCGACCACCCGAATCCGGCAGCGCTCGCCGTCCATCTGCACGCGGAATTGGCGCCCGAGGACGTGGATCCGCTTCCCCCGATGCTGGGCGAAATCGACAGGCTGGAAAGCGCGCTGCTTTCCGTGGCCCAGGACGAGACGGCGCATGAGGCACTGCTGAAGCGCCTTCAGTCCACGCTGTCGAAACTGGGTGCCCTGCACGCCGGCGGGACGGAGGAAGGCCGAGCGGCCGGCCGTATTCACGACGCCACGGCCGACGAGATCTTCCAGTTCATCGACCAGGACCTGGGCCGAAGCGAAAGCGACGGAGAGCATGCACATGGGGGCACACGGTGATTGATGAGCGAAGCCGGAAGAAGCTCATTCTCGAGCACAGCCGCCGGATGAACGCCGCGGATATCGACGGGCTTCTCGAACTCTACGCGGACGAGGTCTCGTTCGAGGATCCGGTCGGATCGGGGCGCAGGACCGGGCGGGACGCCCTTCGTGCGCATTTCGAGGAACTCGCCGCCGCGGGTATCACCGAGATTCCCGGTGAGCCGGTCGCGGGGCAGGACGGGGTGCATGTCCTGGTGCCGGTGACGGCCACCATGGACTATCTGCCCAAAGGGCCCGGCTTCGCCGAGCGCGGCTGGCTGACGGCCCCGGACGCACCGGAGAACTCCCGCATCACCTGCGACTACGTCCTGATGATGCGCGCGGGGGCCGGTGGCCTCATTCAGGAACTGCAGATGTTCTGGGGAGGTCGGACATTGCCATCGCCGGCTGATCCCCCACGACCCCCGCACCGCACAGGAGGCGTTCATGGCCGATGAGGCGACCCTCAAGAGGATGGCGCTGGAATACGCGCGGCGCATGAACGAGGGTGATGTCGAGGCCGTATTGGAGCTCTTCTCGGACGACATCGTCTTCGAGGACCCGGTCGGCGCGCCCCCGCTCATCGGAAAGGACGCGCTGCGCGAACACATCGCCTGGTCCATCGAATGCCAGGTGCACGAGACCCCGGGCCGTCCGGTCACCTCGATGGACGGCCGCAGGGTGGCGGTGCCGACCACGGTCACGGTGTACGCGCCGGCCAAACTCACCTTCAGCATCATCGGCGTGATCGAACTCGGTGATGACGGTCTGGTCCATCACGCACAGGCGTTCTGGGGCATCACGGATACGAAAGTGGGCGACGGCCCCGAACTCACCGGTGTCGCCCATTTCATGGCGGTCACCCAGAATCTCGCCAAAATGGTCCAGGCGAAGGGCAGCCCCAGTCCGATGTAAGGCCGTAAGCGGTGAAGGGACGAGAGCGAAAACCATGACCGAACCCACACACGGAATCGTTCTGGGCGGAGGCTGGGCGGGCATGCTGGCTGCCCATGTGCTGGCCCGCCATGTGGACCGCGTCACCGTCGTGGAGCGCGATGTGCTGCCGGACGGCCCCCGGCACCGCAAGGGATCGCCGCAGGGACGCCATGTCCATGTGCTGTGGTCCAGCGGTGCGCGCATCGTGGACACGCTGCTGCCGGGCATGATCGACCAACTGCTCGACGCGGGCGCCCGCCGGATCGGATTCCATCAGGATCTGGTGACCTTGACGTCCCACGGCTGGCAGCACCGCTTTCCGCCGCGGCAGTACGCCCTGATGTGCACCCGCCCGTTCCTGGACTGGAAGGTCCGCGATCGCGTACTCGCCACCGGGCGGATCGCCGTGCGCCAGCGCAGCGAGATCCTCGATCTGGTCGGCGACGCCAAACGGGTCACCGGGGTCCGGGTGCGCGACATGGACACCGGGGTGGGCGAAACCCTGGAGGCCGATCTGGTGGTCGACGCCTCCGGGCGCGGTTCCCGGCTCCGGCACTGGCTGTCGGCGCTGGATGTGCCGCCGCTGGAGGAGGACCTCGTCGACGCGGGCATCGCGTACGCCACCCGTGTGTACCAGGGCCCGCCGGGCGCCGCCGCCGGATTCCCCGCCGTCAACGTGGCCGCCGACCACCGGCTGCGCGAACCGGGCCGGTTCGGCGTGGTGTATCCACAGGAGGACGGCACCTGGATGGTGACCCTGTCGTGCACCCGGGGCGCCGGACTGCCCACCCACGACGACGAGTTCCTGCCCTACGCGCGGACGCTGCGCCATCCGCTGGTCGCCGATCTCATCGCGCTCGCGAAGCCACTGACCTCGGTGGCCGTCTCACGGGTCGGCGCCAACCGGCGGCTGTATCCGGAGCGGCTGGACATCTGGCCGGAGGGGCTGCTGGTGCTCGGGGACGCGCTGGCCGCGTTCAACCCGATCTACGGCCACGGCATGAGTTCCGCGGCCCGCGCGGCCGCCGCGCTGGACACCGAGCTCCAGCGGTCCGGGATCGCCGGGGGAACGACGCACCGGACCCAGCGGGCGATCAGCGCCACCGTGGACGACCCCTGGATCATGGCCGCGTCCAAGGACGTGGAGTACGTCAACTGCCGGATGAACACGACGGATCCACGGCTGACGGGCGGCGCCGTGGCGCGGCAGCGCTTCTCCGACCTGATCGCCGACCGGTCGATCCGCTCCTCGGCGGTGTGTGATGTGGTGACCGACGTCATCAGCCTGACCGCCCCGCAGTCCGAGCTGGCGTCCAGCCGCTTCCTTTCGCTGATGCAGAAGGACCGGGTCCTCCCGGAGCTCACCGAGCCGCCGCTGACCGCCGATGAGCTGGCGCTGGTGGATCTGAGCCCGCGCAGCACAGTGGGTGCGGGCGGCTCATGAGCAACGAGGAAAAGCTCGTCGACTATCTGAAGTGGACCACGTCCGAGCTCCACGAGACCCGGCAGCGGCTGCGGGAGGTCCAGGAGGACCTGGAGGAGCCGATCGCCATCGTCGGCATGGCCTGCCGCTTCCCCGGCGGGGTGCGCACCCCGGCCGAGCTGTGGGACCTGGTGGCCGACGGACGGGACGCCGTCTCCAGCTTCCCGACCGACCGGGGCTGGGACCTGGAGAACCTCTACCACCCCGATCCGGAGAACCACGGCACCTCGTACGTCCGGGCCGGCGGCTTCATCTATGACGCGGCCGACTTCGACGCGGAGTTCTTCGACATCGGCGCCCGGGAGGCGGCGGCCATCGAACCGCAGCAGCGGATGCTGCTGGAGCTGGCGTGGGAGGCGACGGAGAGCGCGGGCATCGATCCGCACACCCTGCGCGGCAGCCGGACCGGTGTCTACACGGGGGTGATGTACCACGACTACGCCTCGCGTCTGGACGCGATCCCCGAGGGTTTGCTGGGCCATGTGGGCAACGGCAACGCGGGCAGTGTGTCCTCGGGCCGGGTGGCGTTCACCCTCGGTCTGCAGGGCGCGGCGGTCAGCCTGGACACCGCGTGTTCGTCGTCACTGGTGGCGATGCACCTGGCGGCCGGGGCACTGCGACGGCGCGAGTGCACGCTGGCGCTGGCCGGTGGCGCCGCCATCATGTACACCGCGAGCGTGTTCCAAGTCGCCTCCAGCCAGCGCCAGTTGTCGCCCGATGTCCGGTGCCGGTCGTTCGCGGACGCCGCCGACGGCATGGTGTACGGGGAGGGCGCCGGCCTGCTGCTGCTGGAGCGGCTGTCGGAGGCACGGCGCAACGGCCATCCGGTGCTGGCCGTGATCCGCGGCTCGGCCATCAATCAGGACGGTGCCAGTACGGGCATGGCCGCGCCCAACGGCCCCGCCCAGCAGCAGCTGATCCGCGACGCCCTGGCGAACGCCCGGCTGTCCACGGGGGACGTGGACGCGGTGGAGGCGCATGGCACGGGTACCGCGTTCGGCGACTCCATCGAGCTCCAGGCGCTGCTCGCCACGTACGGGCAGGACCGTCCGGACGACCGGCCGCTGCTGCTGGGATCCATCAAGTCCAACATCGGTCATACGCAGGCCGCCGCCGGAATGGCCGGTGTGATCAAGATGGTGATGGCGATGCGCCGGGGCGTGCTGCCGCGTTCACTCCACATCGACCGGCCGACCCGGCTGGTGCACTGGCGCAAGGGCGCGGTGCGGCTGCTGACCGAGCGGACGGACTGGCCGCGGGTGGACCGGCCACGGCGGGCCGGTGTGTCCTCGTTCAGCGCCAGCGGCACCAACGCCCATGTGATTCTGGAGGAGTTCACCGAATCGGCGGAGGGCGCCGCCGACGGTGGCGAGCGCGATCCGGGGGTGGTGCCGTGGGTGCTGTCCGCGCGGGGTGCGGCGGCGCTGCGCGGCCAGGCCCGAGCGCTGGCCGCGCATACGGCGGCCGGCCCGGTGCTGTCCCCCACAGACGTTGGCTGGTCGCTGGTGACCACACGGTCGGTCTTCGACCACCGTGCGGTCGTGGTCGGCCGGGGGGCGGACGAGTTGAGGGCCGGGCTGGCCGCGCTGGCGGCCGGTGAGCCGCACCCCTCGGTGGTGGGGCCCGATGTGGCCCGCACCGGCGCGGCGGCTTCGGCGGGCGGGACCGTGTTCGCCTTCGGTGGCGAGGGCGGTCATCCGCCGGGGACGGGCGCCGGGCTGTACGGCCGGTTCCCCGTCTTCGCCACGGCCTTCGACGAGGTCAGTGAGGTGCTCGGGGTGAAGGGGGAGCGCGACGCGTCCTCCCGGGCGGGGCTGTTCGCCCTCTACATCGCGCTGGCCCGGCTGCTGGCCTCGGTGGGGGTGCGGCCCGGGGCGGTGGTGGGCTGTGGGGTCGGTGAGATCGCCGCGGCGCACATCACCGGTGCTCTGGACCTCGCACACGCCTGCCGGCTGGTGGCCGCCGACGCCGATCCGGGCACCGGCGCCGATCCGAACGCGGTGGAGTACGAGCGGCCGCCCATGCCCTCGCTCGACGAGGCCGGTGCGGTGTGGGAGCTGGGGCCCGGGGCGATGCTGCCCTCCGCCCCGGCGGCGCTGGTGCTGTCGCCCTTCCGTGGCGAGGGGTCCGAGGTGCGGGGGCTGATGTGCGGCCTGGCCCGTATGCACACCATGGGCGCCACCGTGGACTGGGCCGCCCTGTTCGACGGCGATCCGGCCTCCCGCACCGTCGCCCTGCCCACCTATGCCTTTCAGCGACAGCGCTTCTGGCTGGAGAACGAGGCTCCGGCGGATGCCGTGGCCACGGTGGAGACCTGGGCGGAGGCCGAGTTCTGGGATGCCGTGGAGCGTACGGACGCGGCGGCCCTGACCCGGGCGCTCGAGATCCCCGCCGGCCGGCGGAAGGCGCTCGCGGAGATCCTGCCCGCCCTGGCCACCTGGCGGCGGCAGCGGGAGTGGCGCTACCGCATCGCCTGGAAACCCCTCCCCGACCCGCCGACACCACGGCTGACCGGCACCTGGCTGGTCGTGGCCTCCGGCGACGGCGGAGACGACGCCACGGTGGCCGCCGTGACCACCGCGCTGCGCCACCATGGCGCGGAGACCGTGGCGTTCACCCCGGACGCCACGTCGTCGGACGCCACACCGCCGGACGACGAGACGCGGGCCCGGCGCATGGCCGAGGCCGTCGCCGGACGGCCGGTCGTAGGGGTGGTCTCCCTGCTGGCGCTGGGAGACGCCCGGCCACCGGCCGATGACGGGCGGGGCCCGGCGCTCGCCCCGACCGTGGAGTTGTTCGAGACGCTGCGGCGGGCCGGGGTCGAGGCCCCGGTGTGGCCGGCCACCCGCGGTGGTGTCAGCGTCGACGTGGGCGATCCGATGTCCCGTCCCGAGCAGGCCGGGTTCTGGGGCCTGGGCGGTGCGCTGGCGATGGAGCGTCCGCGCCGGTGGGGCGGGCTGGTCGAGCTGCCGGAGAGGTTCGACGACCGCGCGGGGCGGCGGCTCGCGGGGGTGCTGGCCGGGGCGTACGGCGAAGCGGAGGTGGCCGTACGAGCCGACAGCTGCTTCGCCCGGCGTCTGGTGCGCGATGTCCCCACGGCCCTCACCACCCCCGCCCGACGGCTCCGGGGGACGGTCCTCATCACGGGCGCCGCCACCGCCCTGGGCGCGCACACCGCCCGCTGGGCGGCCGAGGACGGCGCCGAACACCTGCTGCTCATCGACACCGCGCCACCGGCCGCCGACGTGGTGGCCGAGCTCGGCGCCTCGGGCGTACGGGTGTCCGTGGCCACCGTCGATGTGGCGGACCCGAAGGCGCTCACCGCGGCCGTCGCGGGCATTCCCGCGGAGTTCCCGCTGACCGCCGTCCTGCATCTCACGGCACCCCTGGCCGCCGAGGCGGGGCAGCTGGAGGTGGCGCGGATCGAGCGCGAGTGGGCGGCCACGGTGGCGGGCGCGGTGAACCTCTGCGCCCTCGGCGGCGACCATGAGCTGTCGGCCTTGGTGCTCGGGTGCTCGGTCGTGGGCGTCCTGCCCAGTCCGGGACTGGGCAACCAGGCGCCGGCACACGCCTACTTGAGCGCGCTCGCCCAGGAGTGCAGGGCCCGGGGCATTCCGGCGACCTCGGTGTGCTGGGGCTCGATCGACGACCCCGACACGGCCGTCGGCGCCGCCAAGCAGCTGCGCACCAACGGGCTGCCCGCACTCCCCCAGCGCTCGGCCGCCGCCCTGCTGCGGCAGGCGGTGATGGCGGACACGGCGTCCGTGGTCATCGCGGACATCGACTGGGCCTGGATGACCGCGCACGCCTCCGAGCTGGGAACACATCGGCTCTTCGATGACGTCTCCGGCCCTTCGACCACGCCGCATACCCACCGCGGTCGGTGACCGACGCCGACCGGCCCCAACCAGGCGGGAGTACCCATGAACGCACACACCAAGCTCAACAACCACACCCCCGGCGACGCCACCGAGGCTCAAGGAGACGGATCCGCGATGCAGACGGAGAAGAGCGAGACCGCACTCGACGGGGCGGCGCTGCACCAGGCGCTCGCCATCGCCACGGCCCAGGAGCGCGAGGACATCATGCGGGAGACCGTACGGACGCGGCTGGCCGACATCCTGGCACCCACCGTGGTGGACGACGACAGCAACTTCCTGGAGAACGGGCTCACTTCGCTGACCGCCCTCGAACTCACCCGCAATCTGATGACGCTCACCGATGTGGAGATCCCGCTCGTCGCCATCCTGGAGTACCCCACCCCCGCCCAGCTCGGCCACTACCTGGCCGAGGCGTACACCGCGGTGAACTCCGGTGACGGCGCCACGGCCTAGTCCGGCCGCGGGCTCAACGCCGCGCGGGAGGGGGGCAGCCCCTCCCGCGCGGCGTTTTCGATGATGCGGGGCAGGTGCGTCAGAAGGCGCACTCCACATGCTTGATGGCCTCGACGAAGCTGGCCACCAGCCGCCGGGGCTCGCCCACCGTGCGGATCTCCGGCAGCCGGCCGAACAGCTCGCGGAAGAGCACCGTGACCTCCATCCGGGCGAGATGGGCACCCAGGCAGAAGTGCGGTCCGACCGACCCGAAGGTCATATGGGGATTGGGGTCCCGGGTGATGTCGAACGCGTAGGGGTCGGTGAACACGTCCTCGTCCCGGTTGGCCGACCAGTAGAAGAGCAGCAGCTTGTCGCCCTCCGTGAAGCGGTGGCCGTTCACCTCGCAGTCGCGCCGGACGGTGCGCCGCATCCAGTTGATGGGGGTCGCCACCCGCAGAATCTCCTCGACCGCGCCCGGCGCGTGGGCCTCGAAGTCGGAGAGAAGCAGCTTCCGCTGCTCCGGGTGGTCGCTGAGCAGCACCAGACCGCGCGAGATGGCGTTGCGGGTCGTCTCCATTCCGGCGACGACGAGCAGGATGAAGAAGGACGAGAGCTCTTCGGGGCTGAGCCGCTCGCCGTCGATCTGCGCCTGCACCAGCCGGGTGATCAGATCGCCCGTGGGGTTGCGGGTGCGGTCGGCGGCGAGCCGTGCGATGTAGTCGGCGAGTTCATGGGAGGTCTTCAGCAGGGCGGCGGTGGCCTGATCGGCCCGGGGAACATATTCGGGGTCGAAGGTGCCGACGATGATATTGGACCGGTCGTAAATGAACTCGTAGTCGTCTTCGGGAATCCCCATCATGCCACTGAGGACCGCGATCGGCATGATCGCCGCGACCTTCCGGACGAAGTCGCCGGGGCCTTCCGCGATGAGGTCGTCGACAATCTTCCGGGCCGCCTTGTGAGAGGCCGCCTCGAACTCGGCGGCCATTCCCCGGCCGAACGCGCGGGAGACCAGCCGACGCATCCGGGCGTGCTGGGGATTGTCCATATTGATCATCGATCCGAAGAAGTTGTTGAACTCCTCCGGCAGGTCGATGATGCTGATCGCGGTGGGCACGGAGCCGAAGTCCTGCGGGCGCCGGCTCACCTCGGCGATATCGGCGTGCCGGACCATCGCGTAATAGCCGGACCCCTGCCCGAACCCGGGCATGACCGGCTCGCGGAAGAGAACGGGCTCCGGCCGTCCGCGCAGCGACGCGAAGGCGGCGTCGCGGTCGCCGTAGGGCTGTGCCCAGAAGGACAAGTCGGTGAGGTCGATGTTGTCGATGTGGGCGAACCTGGATTCCGGGGATACACGGCGCCTCACTTCAGCTCGGAGTCTACGGTCGGCAAGGGAGGTGGATGGGCATGAGAGTATGAATCACCCGGCCATCCAGCATCTCGCCCACCGCTAAAGCGCGGCTAATCCGCGCATACATCACATCCCCAGCGGTCGAATCGGATTGGATGCCCCGGCTAGAATTCCGCCATGGATCTTTCCGTGCCCGTAACCGACGATGTGAAATTGCATTTCCGGCACCGGCCGGGAACGGCGTCGCTTCCCTTTCTCCTGGTCCACGGCATGGCGTCGAGCGCCCGGCTGTGGGACGAGGTCGCCGACCACCTGGCCGCCGCGGGCCACGCGGTGTACGCGGTGGATCTGCGCGGCCACGGGGACTCCGACACCCCGGAGACCGGCTACGACATCCCGACCGCGGTCGCGGATCTGGTGGCGGCGGCCGCCGCCCTCGGGCTGGACCGGGTGGTGGTGGCCGGTCACTCCTGGGGCGGCAATATCTCGGTGCGGCTGACCGCCGAGCACCCCGAGCTGGTCGCCGCGCTGGCGCTGGTGGACGGCGGCTGGCTGGAGCCGGCCAAGGCGTTCCCCTCCTGGGACGCCTTCGTCGGCGCGCTGCGCCCGGCGTCCTTGGAGGGCGCCACCGTGCAGAGCGTGAGCGACTACTTCCGCGCCATCCACCCGGACTGGTCCCCGGCGGCGATCGAGGCCGCGGTGGACACGATGCGGGTGAACGCGGACGGGTCGCTGTCCCGGCGCATGTCCACCGAGCAGCACATGTCGATCCTGCACAGCATCTGGAACGAGCCGCCGAGGCCGTGGTACGCGGCCATCGACGTGCCCACCCTGCTGATGCCCGCCATCCCCAAGGGCGCCGACGCGAAGTGGGCCGACCGCATCCGCTCCCGCATCAGGGAGACCACGGCCGATCTGCGCCACGCGACGATGCGCGAATATCTGGACTCCGATCACGATCTGCACGCCCAGCACCCCCGACGGGTGGCCGACGACCTGCTCGACCTGGCCCGCGGCCTCCAGCCGGTCGGCGACGCCCGCTGACCGGCACGGCACCGCCTTCTCGAATCCCGAGTTCAGCGCCCCGACCGTGGCCTCGAAGATTTGCTGGTCGTCACCTCGGCGAGTTCGGCGCTCGGGCGGGTGATGTTGGGGAGGGCCCGCGGGTCGACCAGCCGGTACTCGCGGGTCCAGGCGGACTCGTCGCGGTGGCGGTCTTCGGCGAGGGGATGACGGCACCTGCGAGGCGGCCGCGCTCCCCCGCAAGCTCTCCGGCGGCCCGCGCCAACGGGCCCCGATGCCGGGAGCACAGCGGTTGACGCACCGGCGGTCGCGGGCCCGGGCCCGCGACCGCCGGTCAGACCCCGAGCTCGCGGTCGATGAGGGCGAACACCTCATCGGCGGTGGCCGCCGCCAGGTCCTGCTCGCCCGCGGGCTCATCGGCCTCCTGCGCGGTGGCGGCGTACTTCCATACCAAGGCCTGCAACCGGTTCACCAAGGCGGCGCGGCGCGGGTCGCCGGTCGGCAGCCCGGCCAGTGCGGCCTCGAGTTCGTCCAGGTGCCCGGACACCGGATGTGCCGCGTCGGCCTCCCCCGGGTCCACCTCGGCCAGCAGATGGCCCGCCAGCGTGCGAGGCGTCGGATAGTCGAAGACCACCGTGGTCGACAGGCTCAGCCCCGCGGCGGCGCGCAGCCGGTTCCTGAGCTCCACGGCCGCGATGGAGTCGAACCCGAGCTCCTTGAACGGGCGGTCCGGCTCGACCGCCTCCGGCGCCGGATAGTGCAGTACGGCGGCCACATGGGCGCGTACCAGCGCCAGCAGCCGCTCGACCCGCTCCTCCTCGGGCAGGGCACCCAACTCCCGCCGCAGCGCCGACGCCTCGTCGGCGCCGGTCTCCTCCGCGGGTCCCCGTGCGGCCTCGATGGCCTGGCGGGCGGCCGGGACACCGTCGAAGAGCCTGCTGGGACGGGCGAGGGTGAACAGCGGCGCGAAGCGCTCCCATGCCACATCGGCGATGGTGACGCCCGGATCGCCGTGGTCGAGCACCTGGCGCAGTGCGGTCAGCGCCGGCCGGGGTCCAGCGGGGACAGGCCCTGCCGCCGGGAGCGTTCGGTGTGCGAGGCCGTCGTCGCGTCCGGTGTGCCGCCGCCGTACGGCAGGTCCCACAGCCCCCACGCGATCGAGACGGTGGGCCGTCCGCCGACCCGGTCGCGCCGCGCCAGCGCGTCGAGGCACGCGGTGGCGGCCGCGTAGGAGCCGTGGTCCTTGCTGCCCCAGGACGCGGCGACGGTGGAGAAGTAGACCACGGTGTCCTCGGGGCCCATACCGCAGAGTTCGTCCAGGTGGCGCCCGGTGTCGTCCAGGTGGGCGCGGATCTCCTCGGCCAGCCGCCGCGGGGTGAGCTCCATCAGCGGGGCCAGTTCGCCGGAGGCCGAGGTGTGGACGATGGTCCCGATCCGTCCGCTCTCCTCCGCCACGCGCTCGACGAGCCGCGCGGTGGCTTCCCGGTCGGCGGGCGCGTGGTCGGCCACGGTGAGTCCGGTGCCGAGCGCGTCCAGTTCGGCCTTCAGCCGCACGGCGCCGGGGGCGTCGGCGCCTCCGGGGGCCAGCATCACGATGTGTTGCGCCCCGTCTGCGGCCAGGTGGCGGGCGACATGGGCGGCGGGTCCGTCGGCGGTTCCGGTGATGAGCACGGTGCCCTTGGGCTTCCAGGTGCGCCGCGGGGCACGGCCGCCGATCGGGTCGGGGATCAGCCGACGTCCGTAGGCACCGGTCGGGCGCAGCGCCACCTCGCCCTCGCCGCAGGCCCCGGTGAGCAGGGCGCGCAGCCGCTCCGCGTCGAGGGTGTCGGGCCTCGCGGGCAGATCCACCAACCCGCCCCACCGGTCGGGGTGTTCAAGGGCGGCCACCCTGCCGAGTCCCCACAGCTGGGCCTGATGGGGAGCGTCCAGGAGGTCGGAGTCGTCGATGGAGACCGCGCCACGGGTGGCGCACCACAGGGGCGCGGTGACGGCGACGTCCACCAGCGCCTGGAGCAGGGTGAGCGTGCCGGTCAGGCCGGGCGCCACGCCGGGGAGCGCCGACGCGTCGTCGTTCAGGGCCAGCAGCGACAGGACGCCCGTCGGTGGCATCTCCTCGGCGCACCGGGAGCGCAGGAGCTCGGCGAGCCCCTCGCGGTCGGTGTCCTCGGCCACCTCCAGCCGCCGCGCCTGGCCGCCGTCCGCGCCCAGCGCCCGTACGCAGGCGTCCGTCCAGGCGTCGGAGGCGCCCTTCGGGTGGACCACGAGCCACGAGCCCACGGCCGCGGGAGCGCCATCGCTGACCGGCCGCCACTCGACGCGGTAACGCCAGGTGTCCACGGTGGAGCGCTCACGCCGGGCGCGCCGCCATGTCGAGAGCGCGGGGAGCACGGTGCCCAGTGAGGTCCGGTGGCAGGTGTCGTCCGGGAGGCTCAGCGTCTCGGAGAGCGCGCTCAGGTCCTCGCCCTCCACGGCGGCCCAGAACCGGGACTCCTCCTCGTCCGCCGCGGGCCGGTGGTCGAAGGACACCGAGTCGGCCAGCCAGTAGCGCTCCCGCTGGAAGGCGTAGGTGGGCAGATCGACGGTGCGCGGGGCGGCGGGGCCGGTGGGGTGGAGGGTGGTCCAGTCGACCGCGACGCCCGCTGTGAAGGCCAGCGCGAGGGACTCGATCAGCCGAACCGGGCCGCCGTGATCTCGCCGGAGCGTGGGCACGGTGACCGCGTCGACCCCGGCTTCCTCGAAGCTCTCCTGCATGCCCACCGTCAGTACGGGGTGGGTGCTGCTCTCGATGAACACGCGGTGGCCATCGGCCAGCAGCGCCCGGACGGTGTCGGCGAACCGCACCGGTTCACGGAGGTTGGTCACCCAGTAGCCGGTGTCCAGCCCGGTGGTGTCGATCCGGCCGGCGGTGACCGTGGAGTAGAACGCCACGCTGGACGCGACCGGCCGGACACCGGCCAGGGCCTCCGTCAGCTCGCCGGCGATCTCGTCCACCTGGGGGCTGTGCGAGGCGTAGTCCACCTCGATCGGCCGCGCCCGGTCGCCCGTCTCCTGACACGCCACCACGGCGTGCGCCACCTGCTCGGGCGGCCCGGAAATCACCGTGGACGACGGGCCGTTGACGGCCGCCACGCCCACGGCCGCCGTCCGGTCGCCCAGCCCGGCCAGCAGCTTCTCGGCCCGTTCGCGGCTCACTCCCAGGGAGGCCATCGCCCCGCCACCGGCCAGCCGCCGCAACGCCTTGCTGCGCAGCGCCACGACCTTGGCGCCGTCCTCCAGCGACAGGGCACCGGCCACCACCGCCGCCGCGATCTCGCCCTGGCTGTGCCCGATCACCGCCGCTGGACGTACACCATGGCCCGCCCACACCGCGGCGAGCGACACCATCACGGCCCACAGGACGGGCTGCACCACATCGACACGGCCCAGGTCGGCCGCCCCGTCGGCGCCGCGCACCACATCGGTGAGGGACCAGTCGACGTACGGCGCCAGGGCACGCTCACACTCCGCCACGCGGGCGGCGAACACCGGTGAGGCGTCGAGCAGTTCGGCGCCCATGCCCGCCCATTGCGAGCCCTGGCCGGGGAACACCAGCACCGGGCCCAGGTCCCCGGCCACGGCGGCGCCACCGGTGTGGACCAGGCCCGGGTGCGTCCCGCCGGTGGCCAGCGCCTCCACGGCCGCCATCAGCTCCTCGCGCGTCTCGCCCACGGCCACGGCCCGGTGGTCGAACACCGACCGGGTGGTGACCAGCGACCAGCTCACCTCGGCGGTGGACGGCCCCGGATCGGCGGCCATCCGCCGGGCGAGCGCCGCCGCCTGGCCCCGCAGGGCCTGGGCGCTACGGGCGGACAGCGCCCAGGGCACCACGGCCGTTGCCACAGCCGCCGCTGCCACCGCCGGAGCCACCGCCACCGTTGCCACCGCCGTCGCCGCCGCCTCGGGCTCGCGGTCGGCGGAGTCCTGGGGCTCGGGCTCCTCCGGCCCGGCAGGGCCACCCGGCTCGGGGGCCTGCTCCACAATCAGATGGGCGTTGGTGCCGCTGATCCCGAACGAGGACACCCCGGCCCTGCGGGGGCGCTCACCCCTCGGCCACGCCACCGGTTCCGTCAGCAGCCGTACCCCGCCACCTTCCCACTCCACGTGCGGGGTCGGCTCATCGATGTGCAGGGTGACCGGCAGCGTCTCGTGGCGGAGCGCCATCACCATCTTGATCACACCGGCCACACCGGCGGCCGCCTGGGCATGGCCGATGTTGGACTTGAGCGACCCCAGCCACAGGGGCCGTTCACCGGGCTCACCGGGCCGGTCCCGTCCGTAGGTGGCCAGCAGCGCGTGTGCCTCGATCGGGTCGCCGAGGGAGGTCCCCGTGCCATGGGCCTCCACCGCGTCAACCTGGTCGGCGGCGAGCCGTGCGTTGGCCAGCGCCTGGCGGATCACCCGTTCCTGCGATACGTCGTTGGGCGCGGTCAGTCCGTTGCTGGCACCGTCCTGGTTGATGGCCGAGCCCCGGATCAGGGCCAGCACCCGATGTCCGTTGCGCCGCGCGTCCGACAGCCGCTCCAGCAGCACCAGGCCGACGCCCTCGGAGAAGCCCGTGCCGTCCGCGCCGGCCGCGAAGGACTTGCAGCGGCCGTCCGGGGCCAGCCCGCGCTGCCGTGAGAACTCGGCGAACGCCGTCGGTGTGGTGAGCGCGGTGACCCCGCCCGCGAGCGCCAGATCGCATTCGCCCTGCCGCAGCGCCTGGCTCGCCAGGTGCATCGCCACCAGCGACGACGAACACGCCGTGTCCACCGTCACCGCCGGGCCCTCCAGCCCGAAGGTGTACGCCACCCGGCCGGACACCACGCTGGTCAGGCTGCCGGTGGTGGCATAGCCCTCGAAGCCCTCGGGGACCCGCGGCATCCGGGACAGATAGTCCTGGCTGGACACGCCCGCGTAGACGCCGGTCCGGCTGCCCTTCATCGTCACCGGGTCGACACCCGCGCGCTCGAACAGCTCCCAGGCCACCTCGAGCAGCAGCCGCTGCTGCGGATCCATCGCCAGGGCCTCGCGCGGGCTGATCCCGAAGAACTCCGCGTCGAAGCGGTCGGCGCCGTCCAGGAATCCGCCGTGCCGGACATAGCTGGTGCCCGGGTGGTCGGGGTCCGGATGGTAGAGGCCCTCCAGATCCCAGCCGCGGTCGGTGGGAAACGCGGTGATGCCGTCACCGCCGGAGGCCACCAGCTCCCACAGCTCCTCGGGGCAGCCCACGCCACCCGGATAGCGGCAGGCCATGCTCACGATGGCCACCGGCTCCTGGGACCGCTCCTCCATCTCGCGCAGCCGCTGGCGGGCCTGCCCGAGATCCACCGTGACCCGCTTCAGATACTGGCGGAGTTTCTCTTCCGTACCCGACATCAGTCCTCACTCACGGTCAAGAGGGCAGTTCCCTGTCGATGAACTCGAACAACTCGTCGTCCGACGCGGAGTCGAGGGCGCCGTCGTCCACGGAGGGGCGGTGCTCGGCGGTGGCCTCGGCCGGTGTGTCGTCGTTGAGCCGCCACAGCAGCGCCTCCAGGCGCTTCGCCAGCCGGCCGCGGGCCTCGTCGTGGGCACCGAGCCCCGCCATGGCCGCCTCCAGCCGCTCCAGCTCGCCGAAGACCGGGGCCGAGGTGTCCGCCTGCGCGGGGCACAGCCGCGTCCGCAGTTCGGCGGCGATGGCCGAGGGCGTCGGATGCCTGAAGACGACGGTGGCGGGCAGCCGCAGCCCGGTGGCGGCGGCGAGCCGGTTGCGCAGTTCGACACCGGTCAGCGAGTCGAAGCCCAGGTCCTTGAACGGGGTGTCACCGGACACCGCCCCGGCGTCGGTGTGGCCCAGGACCGCGGCGGCCTGCGTGCGCACCAGCGTGAGCAGGATCCGGTGCCGCTCCTCCGCGGGCGCCGCCGTGAGCTGGGCGACCAGACCGGCGGCGGGCGCCCCGGTGGCGGCGGTACGACGGGTGGTCGTCCCGCTGTCGAGGAGCGTGCGCAGCAGGGCGGGCAGGGTCTCCGCGGGCTGGGCGGCCAGGGTCCGGAGGTCGAGCTGTACGGCCGCGGGTTGCGGGGCGCCGTGCCAGCAGGCGGCGTCCATCAGCCCCAGCGCCCGCACGCCGGACATGGCGGCGATGCCGGAGCGGGACATCCGGGCCAGGTCCGCCTCGGCCAAGTGCCCGGTCATACCGCTGGCATCGGCCCACAGCCCCCAGGCCACCGATACGGCCGGGAGGCCCATGGCCTGGCGGTGGACGGCCAGGGCGTCACAATAGGCGTTGGCCGCCGCGTAGTTGGCCTGGCCCGGGCTGCCCATCACGCCCGCGGCCGAGGAGAACATCACGAACATGCCGAGCCGCAGATGCGCGGTGGCGGCGTGGAGATGGGCCGCCGCCGCGGCCTTGGGCCCCCACACCCGCGCCAGACGCTCCGGGGTCTGCGAGGTGACCACCGCGTCGTCCAGCACACCCGCCGCATGGACGACACCGGTCAGGGGGTGCGTTGGGTCGATGCCCGCGACGAGGTCGTGCACCGCGGCGCCGTCGGTGACGTCCACCGCCTCGATCCGGGCCTCGGCGCCCAGGTCGGCGAGCCGGGCCACCAGCTCCTTCGCCCCGGGTGCGTCGGGGCCACTACGGCTCACCAGCAGCAGATGGCGGATGTTCCAGGTGCGGACGAGGTGCTCGGCCACGCGGCCGCCGAGGGTGCCGGTGCCGCCGGTGATGAGCACGGTGCCCTCGGGGTCCACCGGGGCGGGCACGTCCAGCACCAGCTTGCCGGTGTGCCTGGCCTGACGGAGACACCGCAACGCCTCACGCGCCCGGCTGAGCGGCCACGCCCGTACCGGGGGCGGCTCCAGCACACCGGAGGCGAACAACTCGCCCAGCTCTCGCAGCATTTCGCCGATACGGTCCGGACCGGCGTCGGCGATCAGGTCGTAGGCTCGATAGGCCGCCCCGGGGTGTTCGGCCGCGATCAGCTCCGCGTCGCGGATGTCGGTCTTGCCCATCTCCAGCAGCCGCCCGCCCTCGCGGAGGAGACGGAGCGAGGCGTCCACGAACTCCCCGGCGAGGCTGTTGAGCACCACATCGACACCACGGCCACCGGTGGCCTCCCGGAACGCCTCTTCGAAGGCCAGGTCGCGCGACGAGGCCCGATGGGCCGCATCGATGCCCATCGCCTCCAGCACCCCGTGCTTCGCCGGGCTCGCCGTCGCGTAGACCTCCGCGCCCAGGTGTCGCGCCATCCGCACCGCGGCCGTCCCCACACCACCCGTCGCGGCATGGATCAGCACCGACTCGCCGGGGCGCAGCCCGGCGAGGTCCGTGAGTCCGTACCAGGCGGTCAGATAGGCCACCGGTACGGCCGCCGCCTGCCGGAAGCTCCATGCGTCCGGGATCGGCGCCAGCAAACGCGCGTCGGTGACCGCGAACGGTCCGAACGACTGGTCGAGGACGCCCGTGACGCGGTCGCCCACGGACACATGGGTCACCTCGGGGCCGATGTCCACCACGACTCCGGCACCCTCACCACCGAGTCCGGTCTGGCCGGGCACCATGCCCAAACCGACCATGACGTCACGGAAGTTGACACCGGCGGCCCGTACGGCGATCCGCACCCGGCCCGCGCCCAGGGGCTCCAGCACCTCGGGGCAGGGCACCGGTACGACGTTCTCCAGGGTCGCCGTGCCCGCCGTGTCCAGCCGCCATGCCTCCGGCTGCGCCACGGGGCCCACCAGCCCCGCACCGCCGGTACCGGCATGGACCAGGCGGGGCACGAGGGCCCGGCCGGCGCGCAGGGCCAGCTGAGGCTCGTCCATCTCCACGGCGCGCGCCACGGCGATGCGCAGGGCGTCGGTGTGCGGGTCGGCTTCGACGTCGTGGCCGGGGCCGTGGTCGGGGTCGGGGCCGCGGTCGTCGTCGCGGTCGTCGTCGCGGTCGTCGTCGCGGTCGAGGAGGACGAACCGGCCGGGGTTCTCCGACTGTGCGCTGCGTACGAGGCCCCATACGGCGGCCGCTGCCAGGTCCACCCGGGTGGCGCTCTCGGGGCCGTCGACGGCGACCGCGCCTCGCGTGACCACCACCAACCGGGCATCCGCCAGCCGCGGTTCGGCGAGCCAGCCCCGTACCAGTTCCAGTGCCCGTTCGGTCGCCGACAGCGCCTCGGCCGACGCGTCCTCGGCGCCGTCACCGGTGGGCCCGGTCAGGTCGGTCATATCGGCGAGAACGACGGGAGGTACGTGCTCGTCGTCATCGAGGGACGAGACCAGCGCGGCCGGATCCGGGTGGCCGCCGGCCCCCAGGACCGCCCAGCCATCGTCCTCAGCCGCTGCCTCTCCGGTCCCGGCCGCGAGCGGGAGGGGAGTCCACTCGACGGTGAACAGACTGTCCGTGGCGTGGCTGCCGGGAGCCACTGCCGCCCGCAGCTGATCGACGCTCGCGGGCCGCATCGCCACGGAGTCGACGGTCAGCACCGGAGCGCCGACGGCGTCGGCCACGGTCAGCCGCAGTGCGCGCTCGCCCTCGACGGTCTCCTGGTGGGGAGAGAGGCGTACCCGGACCGTGGTCGCCCCGGCCGCCCACAACGTCACGCCGTTCCAGGCGAACGGCAGCCAGACCCGGCCGTCGGTGGCTTCCGTACCGGTCGTCGTCCCGGTGTCATCATGCGTGTCGAGCTGGTCGATCAGCAGTGCGGGATGCAGCGCGGCGTCCAGCAGCGCCGGGTGGATGCCGAATCCGGCCTGCTCCCCGGCGGCCTCGGGCAGGACCACCTCCGCGCACACGTCGGCCCCGTCCCGCCACACGGCCCGCAGCCCCTGGAAGGACGGCCCGTAGGCATACCCCGAGGCCGCCACCCGGTCGTAGAACCCCTCGACGCCGAGCGGTGCCGCACCGGCCGGAGGCCACGCCCCGCCCAGTCCCGGCGCCTCGTCGGAACGGTCCGGGGGCGGGCTCAGCACACCCTCCGCATGGCACACCCATACCGTGGCGGCGGCCTCTCCTTCACCGGCGGCGGGCCGGGAGTACACCCGCACCTCGCGGCGCCCGTCCCCGGTGGCCTCGCCCACGGCGATCTGCACCCGCAGCCCGCCCGACTCCGGAAGGACCAGCGGCACGTGCAGCGCCAGCTCATCCACACCGCCACAGCCGACCTCGTCGGCCGCCCGCAGCACCCACTCGGCCAGCGCCGCGCCCGGGACCAGCACCGCGTCCGCCACCACATGTTCACCGAGCCATGTGTGCGTACGCGCCGAAATCCGGCCCGTCAGCACATGGCCACGGCCATCGGCGAGCTCCACGGCGGCTCCCAGCAACGGGTGGCCGGCGGAGACCAGCCCCAGGTCGGCCGGGTCGCCGGCGCGTCCGCCACGGCTGTCGAGCCAGTAGCGCTCGCGTTGGAACGCGTAGGTGGGCAGACGGACCACGCGGGGCGCCGGGGAGCTCGGATACAGGGCGGTCCAGTCGACGTCGACCCCGGCGGTGAACGCCTGGGCGAGCGAGTGGAGGAGCTGGGCCCGGCCGCCGTGGTCGCGGCGCAGGGTGGGCACCGTGACGGCCGGGATCTCGGCTTCCTCGAAGGTCTCCTGCAGACCGAGGGTGAGCACGGGGTGGGTGCTGGCCTCGATGAACACCCGATGCCCGTCCGCCAGGAGCGCCTGAACGGCATCGGTGAACCGGACCTGCTCACGGAGATTCCGCACCCAGTAGTCCGTGTCCAGGAGGGAGCCGTCGGCCCGGCCACCGGTCACGGTCGAGTAGAACGCCGCGCCCGAACCGGACATATCAAGCGGGCGGACACCGGCCAGGGCTTCGTTCAACTCCTCACGGATATCGTCTACTTGAGGGCCGTGTGAGGCGTAGTCCACCTCGATGAGCCGCGCCCGCTCCCCCGCCTCCTGGCACGCGGCCACGACAGCGGCCACCTGCTCCGGCGGCCCCGAAACCACCGTGGACGAGGGACCGTTGACGGCTGCGACACCTACGCCTCCGGCCTGGTCCCCCAGGTCGGAGAGCAGTTGGCCCGCCCGCTCCTGGCCCACGCCGAGCGAGGCCATCGCCCCGCCACCGGCCAGCCGCCGCAACGCCTTGCTGCGCAGCGCCACGACCTTGGCACCGTCCTCCAGGGACAGCGCCCCCGCGACGACGGCCGCCGCGATCTCGCCTTGGCTGTGCCCCACCACCGCCGCAGGACGTACACCGTGTCCAGCCCATACCGCGGCCAACGACACCATCACCGCCCACAGGACAGGCTGGACCACATCCACCCGCCCCAGATCCGCCGCGCCCTCCGCGCCGCGCAGTACATCCGTGAGCGACCAGTCCACATAGGGCGCCAGTGCCCGCTCGCACTCCGCCACCCGGGCCGCGAACACGGGCGACGCTCCCAGCAGCTCGGCACCCATACCGGCCCACTGCGAACCCTGCCCGGGGAAGACCAGCACCGGACCCACGTCACCCGTCAGCGCCGCCGCACCCGACTGCACCACGCCCGGATGCGACACACCGCCCGCCAACGCCTCCACGGCGGCCAACAGCTCCGCCCGGTCATCGCCCACCACCACGGCTCGATGCCCGAACACCGATCGGGTGGTGACCAACGACCACCCCACATCGACGGGCGAGAGCTCGGACGCACCGCCCACGCACTCAGCCAGAGCGGCGGCCTGGCCACGCAGCGCCTCCGCGCTCCGCGCCGAAAGCACCCACGAGACCGTGCCCGGGTCGGAGGAGACCGGCTCCGCCTCCGGCGCACGCTCCTCAGGCGGGGCGGGAGCCTGCTCCAGGATCACATGGGCGTTGGTGCCGGAGGCGCCGAACGAGGACACCCCGGCCCGGCGCGGGCGCTCACCGTTCGACCACTCCACCGCCTCGGTCAACAGCCGCACCGCACCGCTCTCCCAGTCCACATGCGGGCTCGGCTCATCGATGTGCAGCGAGGCGGGCAGCATTCCATGGCGCATGGCCTGCACCATCTTGATGACGCCCGCGACACCCGCCGCCGCCTGCGTATGCCCGATGTTGGACTTGATCGAACCGAGCAACAGCGGTTGCTCGGCCGGGCGTTCCTGACCGTAGGTGGCCAGCAGCGCCTGCGCCTCGATCGGGTCACCCAGCGTGGTACCCGTGCCATGCGCCTCCACCGCATCGACCTCGGACGGCGACAGCCCGGCGCTCGCCAGGGCCTGGCGGATCACCCGCTGCTGGGAAGGGCCGTTGGGCGCCGTCAACCCATTCGACGCACCATCCTGATTGACCGCCGAGCCACGGATCACCGCCAGCACCTCATGGCCGTTGCGCCGGGCGTCCGACAGCCGTTCCAGCAGCAGAACGCCCACACCTTCGCCCCAGCCGGTGCCATCGGCCGCAGCGGCGAAGGGCTTGCAGCGGCCATCGGGGGCCAGGCCCCTCTGGCGGGAGAAACCGGTGAACACATCCGGGGTGGCCATCACCGTCACCCCACCGGCCAACGCCAGCGTGCACTCACCCTGCCGCAACGCCTGCGCCGCCAGATGCATCGCCACCAACGACGACGAACACGCCGTATCCACCGTCACCGCCGGACCCTCGAAGCCCAGCGTGTACGCCACCCGACCCGAGACCACACTGCCCGAACCCGCGAGCATCGCATAGCCCTCGAGCTTCGTATCCGCGCCGCCGCTGAGCCCGGCCGCGTAGTCGTGGTACATCACGCCCGCGTAGACCCCGGTCGGGCTGCCCTTCAACGACACCGGGTCGATCCCCGCCCGCTCCAGCACCTCCCACGACGCCTCCAACAGCAACCGCTGCTGCGGATCCGTGGCCAGCGCCTCCCGCGGATTGATCCCGAAGAACGCCGCATCGAACGCGTCGGCGTCATAGAGGAAGGCACCCTCGTTCGCATAGCTGGTGCCCGGGTGATCAGGGTCCGGATGGAACAGCCCGTCCAGGTCCCAGCCGCGGCCGGTGGGAAACTCCCCGATCACGTCCTTCCCCGAGGCGACCAGGTCCCACAGTGCTTCGGGGGAGTTCGCACCTCCCGGGAAACGGCAGGTCATGCCGATGATCGCCACCGGGTCGTCCGCATCGGCCCGCACCGCGAGGGGAGCACGGGCGCCTGTGGTCTCGCCGGTCAGCCGGGTGCACAGATACTCCGCCAGCACCCGAGGAGTCGGATAGTCGAACACCAACGTCGCCGGCAACCGCAACCCCGTCACCGCCGACAACCGATTACGCAACTCCACCGCCGTCAACGAATCAAAACCCAACTCCTTGAACGCCGCATCCACCCGCACCTCACCCGACGAACCAAACCCCAACACCACCGCCACACAACCCCGCACCACCTCCACCACCACACCCAACCGACCAGCCGCATCCAACCCCACCAACTCAGCACCCAACCCCGCGGCCGACGACCCCCCCTCAGCGGCCCTCCGTCGGGTACGTCCGGACACCAGTCCCCGCAGCACCGCCGGAAGATCCTCACCGGCCACCCCAGCCGGTTCGAAGTCCACGGCCACCGTCAGCGGGTTCGCGAACCGGCATGCGGCGTCCAGCAAGGCCAGCCCGCGCTCGGACGACAACGGCCGCATTCCGCGCAGTCGCGTCAGGTCCGCCCGACCCATATGCCCGGTCATCTCGCTGGCCCGCGCCCACAGCCCCCATGCGAGGGAGAGCCCGGGCAGCCCCAGCGCCCGTCGATGGGCGACCAGTGCGTCGACAAACGCGTTGGCCGCCGCGTATCCGGCCTGACCCGCGTTGCCCACGACTCCGGCGGCCGAGGAGAACATCACAAACATGCGGAGCGGAAGATCCGCCGTGGCGGTGTGCAGATGGGCGGCCGCCGTGGCCTTCGCCGCCCACACCCGCGCCACCTGTTCCCGCGTCTGCGAGGTGACCACCGCGTCATCCAGCAGCCCCGCCGCATGAATGACACCGGTCAGCGGATGCGCCGGGTCGATACCGGCCACCGCGTCCGCCACCGCATCGGCGTCCGTGACATCCGCCGCGACGATCCGCACCTGAGCACCGAGATCGTTCAGCCGCTCGGCCAACTCCGGTGCTCCGGGCGCGTCCGAGCCACGTCGGCTGACCAGGACCAGATGCTCGACCTGCCACGTACGTACGAGATGCTCGGCCACCAGACCGCCCAGCAGACCCGTGCCACCGGTGATCAGCACCGTGCCGTCGGGGTCGAGCCCACCAGGGCTCAGCCCGCCGGATTCCGCCTCGTCGGCACCGCCGGTGGCATGCGCACGCATCAGCCGGGGCACCACCAGCCGCCCGCCGCGCAGCGCCGCCTGTGGCTCATCCGCCCGTACGGCACGGACCACGGCATCCGCCACCTCACCCACGGCCGGAGCGGTGGCCTGGTGAAGGTCGAGGAGGACGAACCGGTCCGGGTGCTCCGCCTGCGCACTCCGCAGCAGACCCCACAGCCCCGCGGCGGCCACATTCGGCTCTCCGTCGTCGGATTCCCCGCCTTCGTCAGGGTCGCCGATCGACGTCGCGCCACGTGTCACCACCACCAACCGGGCGTCGGCCAGCCGCGGTTCGGCCAGCCATCCCTGCACCAGCTCCAGCGCCCGGCCGACGGCAGCCAAGCCATCAGCCGCCCTGGCCGCGGCTCCGGCTCCCGCCGGGCCACCGTCGGCGGGCAGGTAGGTCACGGCGAACGCGGGAGGTGGCGTACCGTCGTCGAGCGCGGCGACCAGCGCTTCGAGACCCGGATGGCACACCACTCCCCCGCCGCCGGGTCCGGGCTCCTCGGCCAGGTGCAGGGCTTCCTCGCCCAGTACGACCCAGCCCATGGTGTCGGAGGCGTCCGCGTCCGGCACGTCGGGCATCGGGATCCAGTCCAGCGTGAACAGCCCATCGACGCCACGTCCGCCCACGGACCGCAGCTGACGGGGGTCGGCGGGGCGCATCGTCAGGGAGTCAACCGTGAGCACCGGGGCGCCCATGCCATCGGCCACGACCACCCTCAACCCGCGCTCACCCGCCGCACCGCTCTGATGGGGTGAGAGCCGGACCCGGACGGTGGTCGCCCCCGTGGCCCACAACGACACACCGTTCCAGGCGAACGGCAGCCGCATCACACCGTCGTCGGCCGACTCGATGTCGGCGGCGAGCAGCATGGGATGCAGGGCGGCGTCGAGCAGTGTCGGATGGATGCCGAATCCATCCGCGTCCCCGGCCGCCTCGGGCAGCGCCACCTCGGCCAGCAGGTCCGCACCGTCCCGCCACACGGCGCGCACTCCTTGGAACGACGGCCCGTACGCATAGCCCTGCGCCGCGGCGTGCGCGTAGAAGTCCTCGAGGTCCAGCGGCTTCGCGTCCTCGGGAGGCCAGACTCCCGCCAGTTCCTCGTCCGTGCCCGGTGCGGTCGGCGCGGTCGGTGGGCTCAGGACGCCCTCCGCATGGGACACCCAGTCCGGATCGGCGCCGGGCTCGGCATCGCGGTCGGGCCGGGAGTACACCCGCACCTCGCGCCGCCCGTCCTCGGCGGCCTCGCCCACCACGATCTGCACCCGCAGCCCGCCCGACTCCGGCAGCACCAACGGCACCTGCAGCGCCAGTTCCTCGATGCCGCCACAGCCCGCCTCATCGGCCGCCCGCAACGCCCACTCCACCAACGCCGCGCCCGGCACCAGCGACGTTCCGGCGACCACATGGTCACCGAGCCAGCCGTCACCGCCAGTGGCCGACACCCGTCCGGTCAGCACCAGCCCGCCATCGACCAGGCCCACCGCCGCCCGCACCAACGGATGCTCCACCCGCTGTAGCCCCGCGGCACCCACATCGCCGGCCCCGCCGGTGGCGGTGGCCCAGTAGCGCTGGCGTTGGAAAGCGTAGGTGGGCAGATCGACGGTACGAGGGGTGGGGTCGGCCGGGAACGCCGCCCTCCAATCCACCTCGACCCCGGCGATGAACGCCTGGGCGAGGGAGTGGAGGAGTTGAGTCTGACCACCGTGGTCGCGACGCAGGGTCGGCACAGCGACCGCGTCCATACCCGCCTGCTCGAAGGTCTCCTGCAAGCCGAGGATCAGCACGGGGTGCGTACTGGCCTCGATGAACACCCGATGCCCATCCGCCAGCAACGCCTCAACAGCATCGGCGAACCGCACCCGCTCCCGCAGATTCCGCACCCAATAGTCCGCACCCAGAACAGCCGCATCGACCCGGCCACCGGTCACCGTCGAATAGAACGCCACCTCATCCGCCCCACCGACGACCGGACGCACACCGGCCAGAACCCCATTCAACTCCTCACGGATCTCCTCCACCTGAGGACCATGCGAGGCATAATCCACCTCGATCAACCGCGCCCGCTCCCCCACCCCCTGACACGCCGCCACCACAGCGGCCACCCCCTCCGGCGGACCCGAAACCACCGTCGAACACGGCCCGTTGACAGCCGCCACACCCACACCAGCAGCCCGCTCACCAAGCCCCGACAACAACCGCCCCACCCGCTCCTGACCCACCCCGAGCGACGCCATCGCCCCACCCCCGGCCAGCCGCCGCAACGCCCTACTCCGCAACGCCACAACCCTCGCACCCTCCTCCAACGACAGCACACCCGCGACAACAGCCGCCGCGATCTCACCCTGGCTATGACCCACCACCGCCACAGGACACACCCCATACCCCGCCCACACCGCAGCCAACGACACCATCACCGCCCACAACACCGGCTGCACCACATCCACCCGCCCCAGATCCGCCGCACCCCCCACCCCACGCAACACATCCGAAAGCGACCACTCCACATAAGGCGCCAACGCCCGCTCACACTCCACCACCCGCGCCGCGAACACCGACGACACCTCAAGCAACTCCGCACCCATCCCCACCCACTGCGAACCCTGACCGGGGAAGACCAACACCGGACCCACATCACCCGCCAACGCAGCAACACCCGACAACACCACACCCGAATGCGCCACACCCCCCGCCAACGCCTCCACACCCACCAACAGCTCCGCCCGGTCACCACCCACCACCACCGCCCGATGCTCAAACACCGACCGCCCCGTAACCAACGACCACCCCACATCCACCGCCGACAACCCCGAACCCCCACCCACCCACCCAGCCAACGCCCCAGCCTGCCCCCGCAACGCCTCCACACCCCGCCCCGACACCACCCACGGCACCACCCCACCCACCTCAGAAGACACCGCCACCACCTCCTCCTCAGGAGCCTGCTCCACAATCACATGCGCATTGGTGCCGCTGATCCCGAACGCGGACACCCCGGCCCGGCGCGGGCGCTCACCGTTCGGCCACTCCACCGGCTCGGTCAGCAGCCGCAGCCCGCCGCCGTCCCACTCCACATGGGGCGTCAGCTCCTCGGCGTGGAGGGTGGCCGGGAGTACGCCATGCCGCAGGGCCATCACCATCTTGATGACACCGGCCACACCCGCCGCGCCCTGCGTATGGCCGATGTTGGACTTCAGCGAGCCGAGCCACAGCGGCCGGTCCTCCGGCCGGTCGCGGCCGTAAGTGGCCATCAGCGCGTCGGCCTCGATCGGGTCGCCGAGCGTGGTGCCCGTGCCATGCGCCTCCACCGCGTCCACCTCGGACGGGGCCAGCCGGGCGCTGGCGAGGGCCTGGCGGATCACCCGCTGCTGGGAGGGGCCGTTCGGGGCGGTGAATCCGTTGCTGGCGCCATCCTGGTTGATGGCCGAGCCGCGGATCACCGCCAGCACCCGATGGCCATTGCGCCGGGCCTCCGACAGCCGTTCCAGCAGTACCAGGCCGACGCCTTCGCCCCATCCCGTTCCGTCGGCGTTCGCCGAGAACGCCTTGCACCGCCCGTCCGGGGACAGCCCCCGCTGCCGGGAGAAGCCGGTGAACACCTCAGGCGTGGTCATCACCGTCACCCCGCCGGCCAGGGCCAGGGCGCACTCCTCCTGCCGCAGTGCCTGGCAGGCCAGATGGATCGCGACCAGGGAGGACGAGCACGCCGTCTCCACCGTGACGGCCGGTCCCTCCAGGCCGAGGGTGTAGGACACCCGGCCCGAGAGCAGGCTCGGTGCGTTGCCCGCGTATCCCTCGGATCCCTTCTGCGGAAGGTCACCCGATGTGGCACCGCCGGTGGTGGCCGTACCGGCGTAGACGCCCGTCCGGGAGCCCTTGAGGGACACCGGGTCGATCCCCGCCCGTTCGCATGCCTCCCAGGCGGTTTCCAGCAGCAGTCGCTGCTGGGGGCTGGTGGCGAGCGCCTCGCGCGGGCTGATGCCGAAGAACTGCGGGTCGAATCGGTCGGCGTCGTAGAGGAAGCCGCCCCGGCGGACATAGGTGGTGCCGGGGTGGTCCGGATCCGGGTGGTAGAGACTGTCGAGGTCCCATCCGCGGTCGGTGGGGAAGTCCCCGATGGCATCCACGCCGTCCACGACCAGCCGCCACAGGTCCTCGGGCGTGTTCACCCCACCCGGGAACCGGCAGGCGACGCTCACGACCGCGATCGGCTCCTGGTATCGCTCCTCCACCTCACGCAAACGCAGGCGCGTATCGTGCAGATCCGCGGAAACGCGCTTGAGATACTCGACCAGCTTCGCTTCATTCACGTTCACCATGAGGTTTCACCCGGCCCTCAGCGGTCGTCGCGCCCGGCACATTTAGGACACACCCAGTTCGTTGTCGATGAAGTCGAGAACCTGGGCCGCGGACGCGGACTCCAGCCTCTCCGCGGCGGTCATTTCTTCCTCCGCCGACTTTCGTGTCGCCTTCCACTTCGCCAGCAGACTTTCGAGCCGTGCCGTGACCGCCCCCGAATCGTCCTCTTCCATCTCGAGGCCGATCAGGGTGGCTTCGAGCCTGGCCAGTTCGTTGAGCACCGAATCGGCGCCTCCCCGGCCCGGTGGTGCGCCGACCGCGGGGGCGATGCGCTCCAGCAGGTAGTCGGCCAGCACGGCGGCGTCCGGATAGTCGAAGACGAGGGCGGCGGGCAGGCGCAGACCGGTGGCGGCGGCGAGCCGGTTGCGCAGTTCGACAGCGGTCAGCGAGTCGAAGCCCAGCTCCTTGAAGTTGGTGTCGGCCTGCACCGCTTCGGCGTCGGCGTGTCCGAGCACGGTGGCCACATGGCCACGGACCAACTGGAGGACGGCGCGGCGCTGTTCCGCGGCGGACAGGCCCGCCAGCCGGTCGGCCCAGTCGTCCGGCCGTGCATCGGCTGCCGCCGCCGTACGCCGCGCCACGGCGCCACCGGCACCGGAGGCGGCGAGGGCGCGGAGCGTGGCGGGGAGGCCGTCGGCGGGCTGGGCGGCGAGGACACGGGTGTTCATATCCGCCGCGATCAGCTGGTGGCCGCCGTGCTCGGACGCCGCGTCGAGCAGCCGGAGAGCGTGGTCCGCGGCCATCGCGGTGACGCCCGAGCGGGACATCCGGGCCAGGTCCGCGTCGGCGAGGCCGCCGGTCATCCCGCTGGCCTCGGCCCACAGGCCCCACGCCACCGAGACCGTCGGCAGGCCCAGTGCCCGGCGGTGGGCCGCCAGCGCGTCGCAGAAGGCGTTGGCCGCCGCGTAGTTGGCCTGGCCCGGGCTGCCCATGACCCCGGCGGCCGACGAGAACAGCACGAACGCGCCCAGGCGCAGATGTGCCGTCGCGGTGTGCAGATGCGCCGCGGCCGTGGCCTTCGCCGCCCAGACCCGCGCCAGCCGCTCGGGAGTCTGCGCGGTGACGACCGCGTCGTCCAGCACACCGGCAGCATGGATGACTCCGGTCAGCGGATGCTCGGGATCGACCCCCGCCACCAGGTCGGCCACGGCCGCCCCGTCGGTGACATCGGCCGCGACGATACGTACCCGCGCGCCCAGAGCGGTCAGCCGGGCGGCGAGGTCCTGGGCGCCCGGCGCGTCCGGGCCCCGGCGGCTCACCAGCAGCAGATGCCCGATCCGCCAGGCCCGTACGAGGTGTTCGGCGACCAGGGTGCCCAGCGTGCCGGTGCCACCGGTGATGAGGACCGTGCCGTCCGGGTCCACCGGGGCGGGAACGTCCAGGACCAGCTTGCCGGTGTGCTTGGCCTGGCTGAGGTGGCGCAGCGCCTCACGTGTCCGGCTCAGCGGCCAGGTCCGCACCGGCAGCGGCGGCAGCAGGGCCGCGCCGGGGCCGGTCGCTCCGGTGGTGAACAGCTCGCCCAGTTCGCCCAGCATCCGGCCGATGCGTTCGGGTCCGGCGTCGGTGATCAGGTCGTAGACCTGGTATGTCACCCCCGGGTGCTCCTCCGCGACGCGCTCGGGGTCACGGAGGTCGGTCTTGCCCATCTCCATCAGTCGGCCGCCCTCGCCCAGCAGCCGCAGGGAGGCGTCCACGAAGGGTCCGGCGAGGCTGTTGAGCACCACATCGACGCCACGTCCGCCGGTGGCCTCGCGGAACACCTCCTCGAAGTCCAGATCGCGCGACGAGGCCCGATGCGCCGCATCGATGCCCATCTCCTCCAGCACCCCGTGCTTCGCCGGGCTCGCCGTCGCGTAGACCTCCACCCCCAGGTGGCGCGCGATCCGTACGGCCGCCATGCCCACACCGCCGGTCGCGGCATGGATCAGGACCGACTCCCCGGCCCGGAGCCCGGCCAGCTCCACGAGGCCGTACCAGGCGGTCAGGTACGCCACCGGCACCGAGGCCGCCTGCGGATAGCTCCACCCGGCGGGAATGGGCGCCACCATCCGGGCGTCGGTCACCGCCGTCGGTCCGAACGCGCGGTCGAAGACCCCCATGACCCGGTCGCCCACCGCGAGCCCGGTCACCTCGGGGCCGATGTCCAGCACCACGCCGGCGCCCTCGCCACCGAGCCCGGTCTGGCCCGGGACCATGCCCAAACTGATCAGCGCGTCGCGGAAGTTGATACCGGCCGCGTGCACCGCCACCCGCACCTGGCGCGGTCCGAGGGGTTCGAGCACCTCCGGGCACGGCACCGGCTTCACGTTCTCCACCGTGGCCGCGCCGGTCAGCTCCAGCCGCCATGCGGGCTGTCCCACCAGTGCGGCCACACCCCCGCTGCTCACGCCACCGGCACGCATCAGCCGGGGTACCCGAAGCCGTCCCGCCCGCAGTGCGACCTGCGGCTCGTCCAAACGCACCGCACACGCCACCGCGCCGCGCACACCCTCCCCGAGCGGCTGGGCGTCCGGGTCGAGATCGACCAGCAGGAACCGCCCCGGGTTCTCCGCCTGCGCACTGCGCACCAGCCCGCATACGGCGGCCCCGGCCATGTCCACGCCGCCGTATGCGGCGCCTTCCGCCTCGGGGGCGTCGATCGCCACCGCTCCCCGCGTGACCACCACCAGCCGGGCGTCGGCCAGCCGAGGTTCGGCCAGCCAGCCCCGTACCAGCTCCAACGCCCGCTCCGAGGCCGCCAGACCGGCGGCCGCCGGGTCCGTATCCAGCCGGCTCTCGGACGGGTCACCGAGGCCGGACACATACGCGATGGCCACCGAAGGGGCGGGGGCGTCACCGCCGAGGGCGGACACCAACGCCTCCAGATGCGGATGGCGCACCGCGTCCGGCACCATCGGCCCGCACTCCCGCGGCCCCAGAACCACCCAACCGCCACCGACCACCGGATCCGGCTCCTGGCCTTCCGCGTCGGGTTCCTGTGCGGGGACGGGCAGAGGCGTCCACTCCAGGGTGAACAGCCCGTCCACCCGCGGCCCGCCGGAGGTCCGCAGCTGGTCGACGGCGGCCGGTCGCATCACCAGCGAGTCGACGGTCAGCACCGGACCACCCACGGCGTCGGCCACTTCGACCCGCAGCCCGCGTTCGCCCTCGGCGCCACCCGCCTCCTGCCGCTGGGGCGAGAGTCGGACCCGTACGGTCGTGGCACCGCCCGCCCACAGCGACACGCCGTTCCAGGCGAACGGCAGCCACACCCGGCCGTCGTCGTGGTCCTCCTCGGCCCGGTCCAGGAGGAACGCCGGATGCAGCGCGGCATCCAGCAGTGCCGGGTGGATACCGAACCCCTCCGGGTCTCCGGCGGCCTCGGGCAGCGCCACTTCGGCGAGCACATCGGCGCCGACCCGCCACACCGCCCGCAGTCCACGGAACGACGGCCCGTACGCGTACCCGGACGCCTCGGCGCGCTCGTAGAACCCCTCCAGCCGCACGGGCTCCGCGCCCACCGGAGGCCATGCCCGGCCCGGCTCGTCCACCGGACCCCGCGCGGGGCTCCGCGGGAACGGCGGGCCGAGGATGCCCTCGGCGTGGCACACCCAGCCCGGGTCGGCGCCGGGCTCGACATCGCGGTCGGGCCGGGAGTACACCCGAACGTCGCGCCGGCCGTCCTCGGTGGCCACGCCGACCACCACCTGCACACGCAGTCCACCGGACGCGGGCAGGACGAGCGGGACCTGGAGCGCCAGCTCCTCCACCCCGCCGCAGCCCGCTTCGTCGGCGGCCCGTAGCGCCCACTCCACCAGCGCCGCGCCCGGCGCCAGCGCGGCGCCCGCCATCACATGCTCGGCCAGCCAGCCTCCGGTTCCCCCGGCCGAGATCCGGCCGGTCAGCACCAGCCCGCCGTCGGCGAGCCCGACGGCCGCCGGCAGATGCGCGTGCTCGACGCGCTGGAGCCCGGCGGCCCCCACGTCCCCGACGCCACCACCCGCCGCCAGCCAGTAGCGCTCGCGCTGGAAGGCGTACGTCGGCAGATCCACCGTCCGGGGCGCCGGATCGGCCGGGAACCACTGGGGCCAGTCGACATCGGTGCCATGGGTGTGCAGTTGGGCGAGGGCGTGGCCGAGGGCGTGGGCATCGGGCCGTTTACGGCTCAGGGTGGCCGCCACCAGTGGGCTCGGCCGCCCGGCCTCGCATTCGCCCTCGCCCACGCCCTCGTCGGTGTCGGCCGCCGCCTCGTCGGCGGCGAGGTGCTGAAGGGTGTGCTGGGTCGCGGTGGCCAGGACGGGGTCGGGGCCGAGCTCGAGGAAGACACCGGTTTCGGGCGCGATATGAGCGACGGCGGGGTGGAATCGCACGGGTTGGCGGATGTGCCGCACCCAGTAGCCCGGCGTGGCGATCTCCTCGTCGGCCGGCCCACCGGTGAGGTTGCTGAGCACCGGGAGGGTGGGCCGGTGGAAAGTCAGACCGTCGATGGACTGCGCGAACGGCTCCAGGATGGGGTCCATCAGCGGGGAGTGGAAGGCGTGGCTGACGGCCAGGGCCCTGGTCTTGCGGCCCTTCGCCGCCCAGGTGGCGCGGATGTCGGCGACCAGCTCGATCGGACCGGAGACCACGGTGTTGCCGGGGGTGTTCAGGGCGGCGATGCCCACCTGACCGTCGTATGCCGCCAGGTCCTCGGCGAGTTCCTCGGCCGTGGCGGCGATGGTGACCATGCCTCCGCCGGTGGGGAGTTGGCCCATGAGCGTGGCGCGGGCGGCCACGAGCCGGCAGGCGTCGGGGAGGTCGAAGACCCCGGCGACATGGGCGGCGGCGATCTCGCCGATCGAATGCCCGATGACGGCGTCCGGGCGTACTCCGAACGCGTCGAGCAGCCGCGCCAGGGCGATGTGCAGCGCGAACAGCCCCGCCTGGGCGTAGGTGGTGTGGTCCAACAGCCCCGGCCGCTCGGCCACACCGTGGAAGACCACATCGCGCAGGGGGTGTTCCAGGTGGGGGTCGAGCAGTCCGCAGACCTCGTCGAACGCGGTGGCGAACACCGGGAACCGGTCGTACAGCCCGGCCCCCATCCCCTGGCGCTGGCTCCCCTGACCGCTGAAGAGCCACACCGTCTTGCTCCCCGCCGCTCCGCTGCCGGGGAGCACCACACCCGGATGGGGTTCCCCGGTGGCCAGCGCCTCCACGGCGGACAGCAACTCGGCGCGGTCATCGCCCAACGCCACCGCCCGGTGCTCGAAGAGCGACCGGGTGGTGGCGAGTGACCAGCCCACATCGACCGCCGACATCTCCGAGTGCCCGGCGATGCGTTCGGCCAGCGCGTCCGCCTGGCCACGCAGCGCCTCCGCGCTCCGCGCGGACAGCGCCCATGGGACGGCCCGTAGGTCGGGGGAGGCCACGGGCTCGGTCGTGACGCGCTCGACCGGTTCGGGGGCCTGCTCAAGAAGGAGATGTGCGTTGGTGCCGGAGGCGCCGAAGGAGGACACCCCGGCCCGGCGCGGTCGCTCACCGTCGGGCCACTCCACCGGCTCGGTCAGCAGCCGCACCGCACCGCTCTCCCAGTCCACATGGGGAGTGGGTTCGTCGATGTGCAGGGAGGCGGGCAGTGTGCCGTGCCGGATCGCCTGCACCATCTTGATGACACCCGCCACGCCCGCCGCCGCCTGGGCATGGCCGATGTTGGACTTGATCGAACCGAGCAACAGCGGCTGTTCGGCCGGGCGTTCCTGACCGTAGGTGGCCAGCAGCGCCTGCGCCTCGATCGGGTCACCCAGCGTGGTACCCGTGCCATGCGCCTCCACCGCATCGACCTCGGACGGCGACAGCCCGGCGCTCGCCAGGGCCTGGCGGATCACCCGCTGCTGGGAGGGACCGTTGGGCGCCGTCAACCCATTCGACGCACCATCCTGATTGACCGCCGAGCCACGGATCACCGCCAGCACCTCATGGCCGTTGCGCCGGGCGTCCGACAGCCGTTCCAGCAGCAGAACGCCCACACCTTCGCCCCAGCCGGTGCCATCGGCCGCAGCGGCGAAGGGCTTGCAGCGGCCATCGGGGGCCAGGCCCCTCTGGCGGGAGAAACCGGTGAACACATCCGGGGTGGCCATCACCGTCACCCCACCGGCCAACGCCAGCGTGCACTCACCCTGCCGCAACGCCTGCGCCGCCAGATGCATCGCCACCAACGACGACGAACACGCCGTATCCACCGTCACCGCCGGACCCTCGAAGCCCAGCGTGTACGCCACCCGACCCGAGACCACACTGCCCGAGCTGGCCAGCATGGCGTAGCCTTCCAGCCTCGCGTCCCCGCCGCTGAGCCCGGCGGCGTAGTCGTGGTACATCACGCCCGCGTAGACCCCGGTCGGGCTGCCCTTCAACGACACCGGGTCGATCCCCGCCCGCTCCAGCACCTCCCACGACGCCTCCAACAGCAACCGCTGCTGCGGATCCGTGGCCAGCGCCTCCCGCGGATTGATCCCGAAGAACGCCGCGTCGAACGCGTCGGCGTCGTACAGGAACCCGCCTTTGCGCGCGTACGAGGTGCCGGGGTGGTCGGGGTCGGGGTGGAACAGCCCGTCCAGGTCCCAGCCTCGGCCGGTCGGAAACTCCCCGATGGCGTCACGGCCCGAGGCGACCAGATCCCAGAGCTCCTCCGGGGAGCTGACCCCGCCCGGGAAACGGCAGGTCATCGCGACGATGGCGATCGGCTCGTCCGCGTCGGCCGACGCCATGAGGGGAGCTCGGGTCCCGGCGGTCTCGCCGGTCAGCCGGGTGCACAGATACTCCGCCAGCACCCGAGGAGTCGGATAGTCGAACACCAACGTCGCCGGCAACCGCAACCCCGTCACCACCGACAACCGATTACGCAACTCCACCGCCGTCAACGAATCAAAACCCAACTCCTTGAACGCCGCATCCACCCGCACCTCACCCGACGAACCAAACCCCAACACCACCGCCACACAACCCCGCACCACCTCCACCACCACACCCAACCGACCAGCCGCATCCAACCCCACCAACTCAGCACCCAACCCCGAGACCCCCACCCCACCGGCCGCCGGCCGACGCGCGGCCCGACCGGACACCAACCCCCGCAGCACCGCCGGAAGATCCTGACGAGCCGCCCCGGCCGTGTCGACGGCGGCGGCGACACAGAGGGAGCTGCCCCGCGCACAGGCGGCATCGAGCAGGGCCAGCGCCTTCTCGCTGGACATCGCGGTGATGCCCGAGCGGGACATCCGGGCCCGGTCCGTCGCGGCGAGCTTTCCGGTCAGCTCGCTGGACTGCGCCCACAGGCCCCAGGCCACCGAGAGCCCCGGGAGGCCGTGGGCCTGACGGTGGGCGGCGAGGGCGTCGCAAAAGGCATTCGCCGCCGCGTAGTTGGCCTGGCCCGGGCTGCCCAGGACCCCGGCGGCCGACGAGAACATCGCGAACAGGGACAGCGGAAGGTCGGCGGTGGCGGTGTGCAGATGCGCCGCACCCGCCGCCTTGGCCGCCCACACCCGGGCCAGCCGCTCGGGTGTCTGGGAGGTCACCACCGCGTCATCCAGCAGCCCCGTGGCATGGATGACACCGGTCAGCGGATGGTCGGCGTCGACTCCCGCCACGAGCTCGGCCACCGCCGACGCGTCCGTGACGTCCACGGCGGCGATCCGCACCCGCGCCCCCAGTTCCTCCAGGTGTGCGGCAAGTTCGCGGGCGCCCGGGGCGTCCGGTCCGCGACGGCTCACCAGGAGCAGATGGCCGACCTGCCAGGTGCGGACCAGATGTTCGGCCACCAGGCCGCCGAGGGTGCCGGTGCCGCCCGTCACCAACACGGTGCCGTCGGGATCGAGCGCCACCGGGGCGTCCCGCCCCTCCGGACCGCTGTCGGCGGAGGCACGGATCAGCCGTGGCACCCATGCCCGTCCATCCCGCACGGCCAACTGTGGCTCATCCAGGTCCACCGCCCGCGCGACGGCGACCCGTACGGTGTCCGCGCTGACATCGGTCGCCGGGTCGAGGTCGAGCAGAAGGAAGCGCCCCGGGTTCTCCGCCTGAGCGCTCCGCAGGAGACCCCAGAGCGCGGCGGCGGCCACATCCGTACCGCCCTCGGCGTCGGCGGCGGCGTCGGCCACAGTGACCGCGCCACGCGTCACCACGACCAACCGGGCGTCGGCCAGCCGTGGCTCGGCAAGCCACCTCCGCACCAGCGCCATTGCCCGTTGCGCCATCGCCAGGCCAGCAGTCGCCAGGTCGGCCACGATGTCGGCATCGGCATCTCGGCGTGGGAACTCGGCGAGCACCACGGCCGGAACCGGCTCCCCGTCATCGAGCCTCGCGAGCAACGCCTCCAGACCCGGGCCGGCACCCTCGGTGGTCAGCACCGCCCAGCTGTTGCGATCGGCCACCGGCTCGTCGGTCCGAGTCGGTGGCGGCAGTGGGGTCCAGTCCAGGACGAACAGACCGTCCACACCACGCGTCGCCCCACTCCGCAGCTGCTCTACGGCCGCCCGCCGCGTCACCAGGGAGTCGACCGTCAGAACGGGGTCGCCCACGGCATCGGCCACCACCAGCCGCAGTCCCCGCTCCCCCTCGGTGCCGTCCCGATGCGGGGACAGCCGTACGCGTACGGTGCTGGCTCCAGCGGCCCACAGCGACACCCCGTTCCAGGCGAACGGCAGCCACACCTGGCCACCGTCCCGCTCCGGGTCGGACCCCGTGTCAAGCAGGAGGGCCGGGTGCAGGGCCGCGTCGAGCAGCGCCGGGTGGATGCCGAACCCGTCCGCGTCGCCCGCCGCCTCGGGCAGCGCCACCTCGGCCAGCAGGTCCGCACCGTCCCGCCACATGGCGCGCAGCCCATGGAAGGACGGCCCGTACGCATAGCCCGCCGTCGCGGAGCGCTCGTAGAACCCCTCCAGATCAACCGGTTGCGCACCCGCCGGAGGCCAGCTGCCGCCCAGCCCCTCGGCCGATGGGCCAGGGCCTTCCGGTGCCGGGCTCAGCACCCCCTCGGCATGGCACACCCAGCCCACGTCGGCGCCCGAGTCGGCCTCGCCATCCGGACGGGAGTAGATCCGCACATCGCGCCGCCCGTCCTCCGCCGAGGCGCCCACTACCACCTGAATGCGCAATCCGCCTGACTCGGGCAGCTCCAACGGGATCTGCAGCGCCAGCTCCTCGACCCCACCACAGCCGACCTCGTCGGCCGCCCGCAACGCCCACTCCACCAGGGCCACGCCCGGGGCCAGGGCGACGTCCGCCACGATGTGCTCACCGAGCCAGCCGTCACCACCACCGGCCGCGATACGCCCGGTGAGCAGATGGGTGCTTCCATCGGCCAGCTCCACGGCGGCGCCCAGCAGCGGATGGTCGGCAGCGACCAGACCGAGACCGCTGGGGTCACCGGTCGTGCCCGAGGCGTTCATCCAGTAACGCTGGTGCTGGAAAGCGTAGGTGGGCAGATCGACGGTACGAGGGGCGGGGTCGGCCGGGAACGCCGCCCTCCAATCCACCTCGACCCCGGCGATGAACGCCTGACCGAGGGAGTGGAGGAGTTGAGTCTGACCACCGTGGTCGCGACGCAGGGTCGGCACAGCGACCGCGTCCATACCCGCCTGCTCGAAGGTCTCCTGCAAGCCGAGGATCAGCACGGGGTGCGTACTGGCCTCGATGAACACCCGATGCCCATCCGCCAGCAACGCCTCAACAGCATCGGCGAACCGCACCCGCTCCCGCAGATTCCGCACCCAATAGTCCGCACCCAGAACAGCCGCATCGACCCGGCCACCGGTCACCGTCGAATAGAACGCCACCTCATCCGCCCCACCGACGACCGGGCGCACACCGGCCAGAACCCCATTCAACTCCTCACGGATCTCCTCCACCTGAGGACCGTGCGAGGCATAATCCACCTCGATCAACCGCGCCCGCTCCCCCACCCCCTGACACGCCGCCACCACAGCGGCCACCCCCTCCGGCGGCCCGGAAATCACGGTGGAGGAGGGCCCGTTGACGGCCGCCACACCCACGTCGACGGCTCGGTCCTCGAGCTCCGACAGCAGCTGCCCCGCCCGCTCCTGACCCACCCCGAGCGACGCCATCGCCCCACCCCCGGCCAGCCGCCGCAACGCCCTACTCCGCAACGCCACAACCCTCGCACCCTCCTCCAACGACAGCACACCCGCGACAACAGCCGCCGCGATCTCACCCTGGCTATGACCCACCACCGCCACAGGACACACCCCATACCCCGCCCACACCGCAGCCAACGACACCATCACCGCCCACAACACCGGCTGCACCACATCCACCCGCCCCAGATCCGCCGCACCCCCCACCCCACGCAACACATCCGAAAGCGACCACTCCACATAAGGCGCCAACGCCCGCTCACACTCCACCACCCGCGCCGCGAACACCGACGACACCTCAAGCAACTCCGCACCCATCCCCACCCACTGCGAACCCTGACCGGGGAAGACCAACACCGGACCCACATCACCCGCCAACGCAGCAACACCCGACAACACCACACCCGAATGCGCCACACCCCCGCCAACGCCTCCACACCCACCAACAGCTCCGCCCGGTCACCACCCACCACCACCGCCCGATGCTCAAACACCGACCGCCCCGTAACCAACGACCACCCCACATCCACCGCCGACAACCCCGAACCCCCACCCACCCACCCAGCCAACGCCCCAGCCTGCCCCCGCAACGCCTCCACACCCCGCCCCGACACCACCCACGGCACCACCCCACCCACCTCAGAAGACACCGCCACCACCTCCTCCTCAGGAGCCTGCTCCACAATCACATGCGCATTGGTGCCGCTGATCCCGAACGCGGACACCCCGGCCCGGCGTGGCCGCTCGTTCCTCGGCCACTCCACCGGGTCCGTGAGCAACCGCACCGCCCCACCGGACCAGTCCGCGTGCGGGGTCGGCTCGTCGACGTGCAGTGTGGCGGGCAGCAGTTGATGGCGCAGGGCCATCACCATCTTGATCACACCGGCCACACCCGCCGCGCCCTGCGTATGGCCGATGTTGGACTTCAGCGAGCCGAGCCACAGCGGCCGGTCCTCCGGCCGGTCCTGACCGTACGTGGCGAGCAGCGCCTCGGCCTCGATCGGGTCGCCGAGCGTGGTGCCCGTGCCATGGGCCTCCACCGCGTCCACTTCCGCGGAGGACAACTGCGCGTTGATCAGCGCCTGGCGGATCACCCGCTGCTGCGAGGGGCCGTTCGGCGCGGTGAGCCCGTTCGACGCGCCGTCCTGGTTGATGGCCGAGCCCCGCAGCACCGCCAGCACCTGGTGGCCGTTGCGCTGTGCGTCGGACAGCCGCTCCAGCAGCAGGAGCCCCACACCCTCCGAGAAGCCCGTGCCGTCCGCGGCGGCCGCGAAGGGCTTGCACCGGCCGTCGGGGGCCAGGCCACGCTGGCGGGAGAACTCCACGAAGGTGTTCGGGGTGGTCATCACGGTCACACCACCGGCCAGGGCCAGGGTGCACTCCCCCTGCCGCAGCGCCTGGCAGGCCAGATGCATCGCGACCAGCGACGACGAACACGCCGTATCCACCGTCACGGCGGGCCCTTCCAACCCGAGGGTGAAGGCCACTCGGCCGGAGACGACGCTCAGGGTGTTTCCGGTGAGCAGATATCCTTCCGCGCTCCTTTCGATCTGCGGGGTGCCGAAGCCGAGGATTCCGGCGCCCGCGTAGACCCCGGTGGGGGTCCCCTTCAGCGAGGTGGGGTCGATTCCGGCGCGTTCGATCAATTCCCAGGAGACTTCCAGCAGTTGGCGCTGCTGGGGTTCGGCCGCCAGGGCCTCGCGCGGGCTGATGCCGAAGAAGGTGGCGTCGAAGCCGTCGGCCCGGTCCAGGAATCCGCCGTGGCGGACATAGCTGGTGCCGGAGTGGTCGGGGTCCGGGTGGAACAGCCCGGCCAGGTCCCAGCCACGGTCGGTCGGAAACTCCCCGATCGCGTCCCCGCGCGCGGCGACCAGCTCCCACAGGTCCTCGGGCGAGGTGATCCCGCCGGGAAACCGGCAGGCCATGCTGACGATGGCCACCGGCTCCTGGGAACGCTCCTCCATCTCGCGAAGTCGCCGACGCGTCTGCCCCAGATCGGCCGTGACCTTCTTGAGGTACTGGCGGAGCTTCTCTTCGGTACCCGACATCAGTTCCGCGCCTCCATCAGGGCAGTTCACGGTCAATGAGCTCGAACATCTCGTCGTCCGAGGCGGCTTCGAGGGCGTCGAAGCCGGTCGCGTCGGCCGGGCCGCCGGACCCGCCGCCGTTCCACTTCGCCAGCAGGGCGCCCAGCCGTTGGGTGATCCGCTGCCGGCCTTCGTCGTCCGTGTCGAGCGTGGCCAAGGTGGTCTCCAGCCTGGCCAGCTCGCCCAGGACCGGGTCGACGGCGTCCCGCCCTGGCGCGGCCCCGTCGCCGGGGGCCAGCCGCTCCAGCAGGTAGTCGGCGAGTACGGCCGCTTCCGGGTAGTCGAAGACCATCCCGGCGGGCAGGCGCAGTCCGGTGGCGGCGGCGAGCCGGTTGCGCAGTTCGACGGCGGTCAGCGAGTCGAAGCCCAGCTCCTTGAAGCTGGCCTCGGCCTGCACGGCGTCCACATCGGCGTGTCCGAGCACCGTGGCGGCGTGGCCACGCACCAGGTTGAGCACGAGGCGGTGCCGTTCGGCCGTGGACAGGCCCGCGAGGCGGGCGCCCCAGTCGACCTGCCGGTCCTCCCCGGCCGCCGCCGCGGTGCGCCGCCCGGCGCCGCCACCGCCACCCGTGGCGGCCAGAGCGCGCAGCGTGGCGGGCAGGCTGTCGGCGGGCAGCCCGGCGAGGGTGCGGGGATCCACCTGGGCGGCGACCAGACGGGCACCGCCGTGCTGCACGGCGGCGTCGAGCAGCGCCAGACCGTGGCGGGTGCTGAGGGAGGCTACGCCGGTACGGGACATCCGGGCCAGATCCGCATCGGCCAGGTGTCCGGTCATGCCGCTGGCGTCGGCCCACAGGCCCCAGGCGATCGAGACACCCGGCAGTCCGACGGCCCGTCGGTGGGCGGCGAGCGCGTCACAAAAGGCGTTGGCGGCGGCGTAGTTGGCCTGTCCCGGGCTGCCGAGTGTGCCCGCGGCGGAGGAGAAGAGGACGAACATGCCGAGCCGCAGATGGGCCGTCGCCGTGTGCAGATGGGCCGCTGCCGTGGCCTTGGCCGTCCAGACCCGCGCCAACCGCTCGGGGTCTGTGAGGTGACCACCGCGTCGTCCAGCACACCGGTGGCGTGGATGACTCCGGTCAGCGGATGCTCGGGATCGACCCCCGCCACCAGCTCCGCCACCGCCGAGGCGTCGGTGACATCCGCCGCCGCGACGCGCACTCGCGCGCCCAGCTCCTCCAGCCGGGCGGCCAGGTCGCGGGCGCCCGGAGCGTCCGGCCCCCGCCTGCTCACCAGCAGCAGATGGCCGAGCCCCACGCGCGGACGAGGTGTTCGGCGATGTAGGCGCCCAGGGTGCCGGTGCCACCGGTGATGAGGACCGTGCCGTCCGGGTCGACCGCGGCGGGTACGTCCAGCACCAGCTTGCCGGTGTGCTTGGCCTGGCTCAGCTGCCGCAGCGCGTCCCGCGCCCGGCTGAGCGGCCAGGGTCGTACGGGTGCGGGCCGCAGCACTCCGGCGGCGAACAGCGCGCTCACCTCGCGCAGCATCTCCCCGATGCGGTCCGGCCCGGCGTCGGGGACCAGGTCGAAGGCGCGATAGCGGATGCCCGTACCCACGCCCGCGAGCTGTTCCGGACCACGGATGTCGGTCTTGCCCATCTCCGAGAGCCGTCCACCGTCGGCCAGCAGCCGCAGGGAGGCGTCCACGAAGGGTCCGGCGAGGCTGTTGAGCACCACATCGACCCCGCGTCCGCCGGTGGCCTCGCGGAACACCTCCTCGAAGTCCAGATCTCGCGACGACGCCCGGTGGGCCTGATCGATGCCCATCTCCTCCAGCACCCCGTGCTTGCCGGGGCTCGCCGTCGCGTAGACCTCCGCCCCAGATAGCGCGCGATCTGCACCGCCGCCATGCCCACACCGCCGGTGGCGGCGTGGATCAGCACCGTTTCGCCGTTCCGCAACCCGGCCAGGTCCACCAGCCCGTACCAGGCGGTGAGGAACACCACCGGAACGGCGGCCGCCTGCCGGAAGCTCCAGCCGTCGGGGATCGGCACGACCATGCGCGCGTCCGCCACCGCCCACGGTCCGAACGCGCCCTCGAACAGGCCCATGACCCGGTCGCCCACCGCGAGCCCGGTGACCTCCGGGCCGATGTCCACCACCACTCCGGCGCCCTCGCTGCCGCGGAACACCCCGCCCCCGGGATACATCCCGACGACGATGAGCGCGTCGCGGAAGTTCATGCCCGCCGCGTGCACGGCGATCCGGACCTCTCCCGGCCCCAGCGGCTCGAGCACCTCGGGACACGGCACGGGTGTCACATTGTCCACGGTGGACGCGCCCGCCACGGCGAGCCGCCACGCGGGCTGCGCCACCGGGCCCACCAGGCCTCCGCTGCCGGGGCCGCCCGCGCGCGTCAGACGCGGCGCCCACACCCGGCCGGAGCCCACCGCCACCTGCTGTTCGTCCAGGGCTACGGCCCTCAGCACACCGTCCAGCAGCGCCGCGCCGATCTCGTCGGGGTCGGGCGTGCCGTGCGGATCGCGGTCGAGCAGGATGAACCGGTCCGGGTTCTCCGCCTGTGCGCTGCGCAGCAGCCCCCACACCGCCGCACCGGCCGTGTCCACGGCCCCCGAGCCGGGGCCCTTCGCCACCGGGCCACCGGCCGCGACCGCGCCGTGTGTCACCACGACCAAGCGGCTCTCGGCCAGCCGGGGTTCGGCCAGCCAGCCCCGCAACACCTCGAGGGTGCGCCGTACGGCCGCCAGGGCATCGGCCTCCGCGGCCACGATGTCCACGGCGGTGGCCGAGGCCGGTACGGCGGTGGCCGAGGCCGGTACGGCGGTGGCCGAGGCCGGTACGGCGGTCAGCGCCACCGAGGGCGCCGGGGTCCCGGCGTCGATCGCCGCGACCAGCGACTCCAGGTCCGGGTGGCGGACCACGCCCGAGGGGGCCCAGTCCAGGCACTCGGAGCCCAGCGCCACCCAGCCGCCGTCGCCGGCCACCGGCTGGGGCAGCCCCGTGTCCGCACCGGGCGCCGACTCGGGGAGCGGGATCCAGTCCAGGGTGAACAGCCCGTCCACGGCACCCCGCCCGGCGGTCCGCAGCTGATCCGCACGGGCGGGGCGCAGCACCAGCGAGTCGACCGTCAGCACCGGGTCGCCCACGGCGTCGGCCACGGCGATGCGCAGCGCCCGCTCACCGTCCGCGCCCTGCTCACGCGGGGACAGCCGGACGCGTACGGTGGTCGCTCCGGCCGCCCACAGCGACACCCCGTTCCAGGCGAACGGCAGCCACACCTGGCCGTCGTCGTGCCGCTCCTGGGGCTGGTCGGGCCGGTCGAGGAGGGACGCCGGGTGCAGCGCGGCGTCCAGCAGCGCCGGGTGGATGCCGAATCCGGCCTGATCGCCCGCGGCTTCGGGCAGCGCCACCTCGGCCAGCACATCCACACCGTCGCGCCACAACTTGCGGACGCCCTGGAACGCGGGCCCGTATCCGTATCCGGCGGCCTCGGCACGCTCGTAGAAGCCGTCGATGTCCACCGGTTCCGCGCCCGGCGGGGGCCACACCCCGGAGGGCCGGGGTGCCGGTTCGCCGTGGGGGCCGAGTACGCCGACCGCATGGCACACCCAGACCGGGTCCCCGGTGGCTTCGGCGTCGCGGTCGGGCCGGGAGTACACCCGTACGTCGCGGCATCCGTCGTCGGCGGCCTCGCCCACCACCACCTGGACGCGCAGCCCGCCGGTGTCGGGGAGGACGAGCGGGACCTGCAAGGCGATTTCCTCCACCGTGCCGCAACCCGCCACGTCGGCGGCCCGCAGCGCCCATTCGACCTGGGCCGCGCCCGGGACCAACGGGGCGCCCGCCACCACGTGTTCGCCGAGCCAGCCCTCGCCGCCACCGGCCGTGAGCCGTCCGGTGAGCAGATGGGTGCTGCCGTCGGCCAGCTCCACGGCCGCGCCGAGGAGCGGGTGTTCGGTGGAGACCAGGCCGAGGTCGGTGGGGTCGCCGCCCCGGCCGGCGGTGCCCTCGAGCCAGTAGCGCTCGCGCTGGAAGGCGTAGGTGGGCAGTGGCACGGTGCGGGGCGCGGGGTCGGTGGGGAACAGCGTGGTCCAGTCGACGTCGATCCCCGCGGTGAACGCCTGGGCCAGCGATCGCACCAGCTGGGCGAGATCCCCGTGGTCCCGGCGCAGGGTGGGGACGGTGGCGGCGGGGACGCCCGCCTCCTCGAAGCTCTCCTGCATGCCCACCGTGAGGACGGGGTGGGTGCTGGCCTCGATGAACACCCGGTGGCCAGCGGCGAGCAGCGCCTGGATCGCGTCGGCGAACCGCACCCGCTCCCGCAGATTCCGTACCCAGTAGCCCGTGTCCAGGACGGAGCCGTCGGCCCGGCCACCGGTCACGGTGGAGTAGAACACCACTCCGGACGCGGGCGCCGCGATCGGCTCAACTCCCCTGAGCAGCATGATGAGTTCGTCGGCGATCTCATCGACCTGGGGACTGTGCGAGGCGTAGTCCACCTCGATCGTCCGGGCCCGTTCCCCGGTGTCACGGCAGGTGGCCACGGCCGCGGCCACCTGCTCCGGCGGGCCGGACACCACCGTGGAGGCGGGGCCGTTCACGGCGGCCACGACCACGGCGGCGGCGCGGTCGCCGAGCCCGGACAGCAGGTCCGTGGCCTGTTCCTGGCCCACGCCGAGGGAGGCCATGGCCCCGCCTCCGGCCAGTTGCCGCAGCGCCCGGCTGCGCAGGGCCACGATCCGGGCGCCGTCCTCCAAGGTGAGCGCCCCGGCCACGCAGGCGGCGGCGATCTCGCCCTGGCTGTGGCCCACGACGGCGGCGGGCCGCACCCCATGGCCCGCCCATACGGCGGCCAGGGACAGCATCACCGCCCAGAGCACCGGCTGCACCACATCCACCCGGCTCAGGTCGCCCGCGCCGTCCACACCGCGCAGCACATCGGTGAGCGACCAGTCGACATGGGGCGCGAGCGCTCGCTCGCACTCGGCCACCCGGGCGGCGAACACCGGTGAGGCGTCCAGCAGTCCGGCGCCCATCCCGATCCACTGCGAGCCCTGGCCGGGGAAGACCAGCACCGGGCCCGCGCCGCCCGTGGTGGCGGCCGTGCCCGTGTGCACCACGCCGGGGTGTGTCTCGTCGGCCGCCAGGGCCTCGATGGCCGCCATCAGGTCGGCGCGGCTCTCGCCGACCACCACGGCGCGGTGGTCGAACAGGGTGCGGGAGCGGATGAGGGACCAGCCCACCTCGACGGGAGAGGCCGTGGGACCGGTGGTCAGCCGCGCGGCCAGCACCCGCGCCTGGTCCCGGAGCGCGCCCGCACCCCGCGCGGACAGTACCCAGGGCACCACCCGGGGGCCATCGGACTCGGGCTCCTGCTCGGGGCGTCCGGCCTGGTCGGGGGCCTGTTCAAGAATGACATGGGCGTTGGTGCCGCTGATGCCGAAGGACGACACACCGGCCCGGCGCGGGCGCTCGTCCGTCGGCCACTCGACCGCCTGGGTCAGCAGCCGCACCCCGTCGTCGTCCCACTCCACATGCGGGCTCGGCTCATCGATGTGCAGTGAGGCGGGCAGCAGGCCATGGCGCATCGCCATCACCATCTTGATCACACCCGCCACGCCCGCGGCGGCCTGCGTATGACCGATGTTGGACTTGATGGAGCCGAGCCACAGCGGACGGCCCTCCGGCCGCTCCCGGCCGTACGTGGCCAGCAGGGCCTGGGCCTCGATGGGGTCGCCGAGCGTGGTGCCCGTTCCGTGGGCCTCGACCACGTCGACGTCCGCCGGGGAAAGGCGTGCGGTGGCCAGGGCCTGGCGGATCACCCGTTGCTGCGATGGCCCGTTCGGCGCGGTCAGACCGTTGGACGCGCCGTCCTGGTTGACCGCCGATCCACGGATCACCGCCTGCACCTCGCGGCCGTTGCGGCGCGCGTCCGACAGCCGCTCCAGGACGAGCAGCCCGATGCCCTCGCCCCAGCCGGTGCCGTCGGCCGCCGCGGCGAACGGCTTGCAGCGGCCGTCCGGGGCCAGTCCGCGCTGCCGCGAGAACTCCACGAAGGTGTTCGGTGTGGCCATCACCGTGACACCACCGGCCAGGGCCAGGGTGCACTCCCCCTGCCGCAGCGCTTGTGCCGCGAGATGCATAGCCACCAGCGACGACGAACACGCCGTGTCCACCGTCACCGCGGGCCCCTCCAGGCCGAAGGTGAACGCCACCCGGCCGGAGGCGATGCTCGGTGTGCTGCCGGTCATCAGCCGGCCCTCGACGCCCTCCGGGGTGCGGCCCAGGAAGCGGCTGCCGTAGTCGTCGTACATCACCCCGGTGATCACCGCGCTGCGGCTGCCGCGCAGGCTCACCGGGTCGATGCCCGCGCTCTCGAACGCCTGCCACGCGGTCTCCAGCAGCAGCCGCTGCTGGGGGTCGGTGGCCAGCGCCTCGCGGGGTGAGATTCCGAAGAACTCGGCGTCGAACCGCGGCGCCTCGTAGAGGAATCCGCCCTCGCGGGCGTAGCTGGTGCCGGTGTGGTCCGGGTCGGGGTCGAAGAGGCCCGCGAGGTCCCAGCCACGGTCCGCGGGGAACTCCCCGATCGCGTCCACGCCCTCGGCCACCAGCCGCCACAGCTCCTCGGGGGAGCCGACGCCACCCGGGTAGCGGCAGGCCATGCCGACGATGGCGATCGGGTCGTCGTCGGTGGCCACGACGGCCGGCGTCGCCGGGAGCGGTGTCCCGGCCGGTGCGCCGACCAGCCGCTCCCGCAGGAAGCGCACCAGGGCGTCGGGGGTCGGATAGTCGAAGATGACGGTGGCCGGGATCCGGGTGCCGGTGGCGGCGTTGAGCCGGTTGCGCAGGTCGAGCGCCGTGAGCGAGTCGAAGCCGAGGTCCTGGAAGGCCCTGCCCAGGTCGATGGCCTCCGGTGCGGGATGGGCGAGCACGGTGGCCACCTGGTCGCGCACCAGCTCTCCGATGAGCCGGTCCTGCTCCTCGGTGGACAGTCCGGCGAGCCGCCCGGACAAGGAGCCCGACCCGGTGTTCCGGGCGGCTCGCGTGGGGACGTGCACCAGCCGCCGCAGCACGGGCGGAAGTGGCCCGGCGGCGGCCCGGGTGCGCAGCGCCGCGAGGTCGAAGCGCGCGGGGACGAGCGTGGGGTGGTCGGTGGTGAGTGCCGCGTCGAGCAGTGTGAGGGCCTGCTCGCCTGAGACGGCGGCGACACCGGAGCGGGCCATCCGGGCGAGGTCCGCGTCGTCCAGGTGGCCGGTCATACCACCGGCGGACGCCAGCAGCCCCCAGGCCAGCGCATGGGCCGTCCGCCCCTCGGCGCGGCGGTGTTCTGCGAGGGCGTTGAGGAACATGTTGGCCGCGGCGTAGTTGGCCTGGCCGCCGCTGCCCATGATGGAGGCGGCGGAGGAGAACATCACGAACGCGGCCGGATCCATGTCCCGGGTCAGCCGGTGCAGATGCCATGCGGCGTCCAGCTTGGGGGCGAGGACGGTGTCGAGTTGCTCGGGCGTCATGGCGGTGACCACACCGTCGTCGAGCACCCCCGCGGCGTGCACGACGGCCGTCAGCGGATGCTCTTCGGGGACGGTGGCGAGCAGGGCGGCCAGCGCCTCGGGGTCGGCGGCGTCGCACGCCGTGACGCGTACGTCCGCCGCGCCCAGCGCGGTCAGTTCGTCCGCGAACGCGTCGATGTCCTCCGTGATGCCACCGCGCCGGCTGACCAGCAGCAGATGGCGGGCGCCGTGTGCGGAGACCAGATGGCGGGCCACCAGCCGGCCCAGCGCTCCGGTGCCACCGGTGATCAGTGCCGTGCCGTCCGGGTCGAGGGCGCGGGGCGGGGTGTCCTGGTCGGGGCGGACCGTGACCAGACGGGGTACGTGGGCCGTTCCCGCCCGCACCGCCACCTCGGATTCGGCACCGGCGACGGCGGCCGGAAGGACGGTGCGCAGGGCCTCGCGCGAGGCGGGGTCGTCGTCCAGGTCGAGCAGCAGGATGCGCTCGGGGTGTTCGGCCTGGGCGGCGCGGACCAGGCCCCATGCGGGCGCGGTGGTCAGGTCGGCGGGCCCGTCCCCGGGTCCGGTGGCGACCGCGCCACGGGTGGCGATGACCAGCCGGGCCCCGCTGAACCGCTCGTCCGTCAGCCAGGTGCGCAGCGCGTCGAGGACATGATGGACCGCCGCGCGTACGCGGGCGGGTGTCTCGTCGGGGTGTGGCGAGGTGTCCGGTGTACCGGGGCATTCGAGGATGACGATGTCGGGGGCGGGCTGCCCGCCGTCGAGGGCGGCCCGCAGGGCGGCCAGATCCGGATGGGCCGGGAGGTCCGGGTCCGGGTCCTGGGATCCGATGAGCGCCCAACTCGCCGTGGGCGGAGCCGCGTCGGCGGAGACCGGATACGGCTGCCAGTCCAGGCGGTACAGCGGGGCACCGGCTGTGGCGGCGCGGGCGGAGCGCCAGCGGTCGGCGGAGACCTCCCGCAGCCCGAGCGCGTCGATGGTGGCCACGGGCGCGCCGTGGTCGTCGGTCAGCCTCAGGGTGACGGTGTCCGGGGCGGTGGGGGCGATGCGTACGCGCAGCCGGGTGGCGCCGGTGGCGAAGAGCCGCACCCCGCCGAAGGAGAACGGCAGCCGGACGGTCCCCTCGCCGCCGTCCGGCGCGTGGTCGCCTCCGAAACGACCCATGCCGCCGAAGAGCTCCTCCACCGGGTGCAGGGCGCTGTCGAGCAGGGCGGGGTGCAGCCCGTACCCGTCGGCCTCGCCGCGCTGCTCGGGGCCAGCCGTACCTCGGCGAACATCTCCTCGCCGAGCCGCCATGCGGTGTGCAGACCACGGAACGCGGGCCCGTAGGCGTATCCCTGCGCGGCCAGGCGCTCGTACAGGTCCGCCACGTCGACCGGGACGGCCCCGGCGGGTGGCCAGGCGGTGGCCGACGGCTCGTCGTCGGGCGGTGGCGTGGCGGCGGCCAGGAGGCCGGTGGCGTGGTGGCGCCAGGCGGCCGGTGCGTCCAGGGAGTCGCCGCCCTCGTCGGCGGGGCGCGAGGCGATGGTGACGGTCCGTCGTCCGGCCTCGTCGGGCGGGGTGACGGCGAGCTGGATATGTACCGCGCCGGAGGCGGGCAGGATCAGCGGCGTCTCCAGGGTGAGGTCGTCGACCAGCTCGCGGCCGGTGTGCGCGGCGGCGAGGAGGGCCAGCTCCAGCAGGGCCGTACCGGGCAGGGGGACGCTGTCCGCGATGGTGTGGTCGGCGAGCCAGGCGTGGGTGTGCGCGGACAGCCGTCCGGTGAGCAGCAGCCCGCCGTCGGGTGTCTCCACGGCGGCCTGGAGCAGGGGATGGCCGGTGGCGCCGAGGCCGACGGCGCGTACGTCGGCGGTGGCGTTCGGGACGGGCCGCCAGTACCGCTGCCGCTGGAACCGGTAGGTGGGCAGGTCGACACGGCCCGCGTCCTCGGGGAGGGCGGCGGCGAAGTCGACCGTGCCGCCGTCGATGTGTGCCAGGGCGAGCGCGGTCAGCAGCGTACGGGGCTCGTCGCGGCCCGGGCGCAGGGCGGTGGCGAACACGGGCACGGCGTCGGGAGTGTCGGAGGCGTCGGCGGCCAGCGCGTCCTGGGCCATGGTGGTGAGGACGGCGTCCGGGCCGAGCTCGAGATAGCGCGTCACGCCTTCGCCGTGCAGGGTGCGCAGCCCGTCGTGGAACCGTACGGGCTCGGTGACGTGGCGCACCCAGTACTCGGGGTCGCGGAGCTGCTCGGAGTCGGCCTGCCGGCCGGTGACGTTGGAGATCACCGGGATGCGCGGTGCGTGGTAGGTGAGCCGCCGCGCCACCTCGCGGAAGTCGTCGAGCACGGGGGCCAGCAGGGGCGAGTGGAAGGCGTGGCTGACCCGGAGCCGCTTGGTGCGGTGCCCTCGCTCCTTCAGGGTGCGGGCGATCTCGTCGACGGTTTCGGCGGCTCCGGACACGACCACCGAGGTGGGGCCGTTGACGGCGGCGAGCGCCACGCGGTCCTCATGGCCCGCGAGCAGAGGGAGGACCTGCTCCTCGGTGGCTTCGACGGCGGCCATGGCGCCGCCGGACGGCAGCGCCTGCATCAACCGGCCGCGTGCGGCCACGAGTTCGCAGGCGTCCGGCAGGGACAGCACGCCCGCCACGTGCGCGGCCACCAGTTCGCCGACGGAGTGTCCGGTCAGGAACGAGGGGGTGTGGCCGAACGACTCGACGAGCCGGAAGAGCGCGGTCTCCAGGGCGAAGAGGGCCGCCTGGGTCACACCGGTGCCGTGCAGGGCCCGCGCCTGGTCGGTGTCCTCCGCCGCGAAGAGGATCTCGCGCAGCGGCTGGCCGGGCAGCGGATCGAGATGGGCGCAGACCTCGTCCAGAGCGGCGGCGAACACCTCGAAGGTCCGGTACAGCTCACGGCCCATACCCGGACGTTGGCTGCCCTGACCGGTGAACATGAAGGCGGTGCCGCCGGAGCGGGTCGCCGCCGTGGCCCGGATCAGCCCGGGGTGGCTCTGGCCGTCGGCCAGGGCCCGCACGGCGGCCAGCAGTTCGTCGCGGTCCTCGCCGATGGCCACGGCCCGGTGCTCGAAGGCCGAGCGGGTCCGGGCCAGCGACCAGCCCACATCGGCCACGGGCAGCGCGGGGTGGGTGGTGAGGTGTGCGGCGAGCGCCTGTGCCTGGTCCCGTAACGCCTGGCCGGTGCGGGCGGACACCACCCAGGGCACCACACGGCGGGCCTGCGGCGCCGCGTCCGCGGCGGTCGGCTCAGGGGCCCGGTCCGACGCGGTGGGCTCGTCGGCGGGGGGCTGTTCGAGCAGCAGATGGGCGTTGGTCCCGGAGATCCCGAAGGAGGACACCGCGGCCCGGCGGGGCCGCTCGCCACGCGGCCAGCCGACGGCTTCGGTGAGCAGGCGTACGGCGCCGGTGTCCCATGCCACGTGGGGCGTGGGCTGCTTGACGTGCAAGGTGGCGGGAAGCGTCTCATGGCGCATCGCCATGATCATCTTGATGACACCGGCCACGCCCGCGGCGCCCTGGGTGTGTCCGATGGTGGACTTGACCGATCCCAGCCACAGCGGCCGGTCCTCGGTCCGGTCCCGGCCGTAGGTGGCGAGCAGCGCATGGGCCTCGATGGGATCGCCGAGGCGGGTTCCGGTGCCGTGCGCCTCCACCACGTCCACCTCGGCCGGGGACAGCCGCGCGTTCGCCAACGCCTGGAGGATGACGCGCTGTTGGGAGGGCCCGTTGGGCGCGGTCAGGCCGTTGGAGGCGCCGTCCTGGTTGACCGCCGATCCACGGATCACGGCGAGCACCCGATGGCCGTGGCGCCGTGCGTCGGACAGCCGCTCCAGCAGCACCAGGCCGACGCCCTCGGAGAAGGCGGTGCCGTCGGCGTCGGCGGAGAACGCCTTGCACCGGCCGTCCGGAGCCAGTCCGCGCTGCCGGGAGAACTCGGTGAAGACGTTCGGGATGGCCATCACCGTCACCCCGCCGGCCAGGGCCAGGGTGCACTCGCCCTGCCGCAGCGCCTGGCAGGCCAGGTGCATCGACACCAGCGAGGACGAGCACGCCGTGTCCACCGTGACGGCCGGCCCCTCCAGGCCGAGGGTGTACGCCACCCGGCCGGAGAGCACACTGGGCGCGTTGCCCGTCACCAGATAGCCCTCGGCGCTCTTCTCGATGTGCGGGGTGCCGAAGCCGGGCAGCGCGGTCCCGGCGTACACCCCCGTCGAGCTGCCCTTCAACGAGAGCGGGTCGATTCCGGCGCGTTCGAGGAGCTCCCAGGACACCTCCAGCAGCAGCCGCTGCTGCGGGTCGATGGCCAGCGCCTCGCGCGGGCTGATCCCGAAGAACTCGGGGTCGAAGCGGTCGGCGTCGTAGAGGAAGCCGCCCTCACGGGCGTGGCTGGTGCCGGGGTGATCCGGGTCCGGGTGGAACAGCCCCTCCAGGTCCCAGCCGCGGTCGGTGGGGAACTCCCCCATCGCGTGCGCGCCGGAGGCCAGGAGCCGCCACAGCGCCTCGGGCGAGTCGGCCCCGCCGGGGTAGCGGCAGGCCATGCCGACCACGGCCACCGGCTCCTGGGAGCGGTCCTCCAGCTCGCGCAGCCGCTGACGCGTTTCGTGCAGATCGCCTGCCACTCGCCTCAGATAGTCGACCAGCTTCTCTTCATTAGCGTGCGTCACGGAGGATCACCCGGCCTTCAGCGAAGGGCGCGCCACGTTGTTCATGACAGGCCAAGTTCGTTGTCGATGAATTCCAGAACCTGATCGGCGGTCGCCACCTGCAACCGCTCCACGGCATCGCCGTCGTCCGCCTGCGCCGACGAGCACATCGCCTTCCACTTGGACAGCAACGTCTCCAGCCGGGCGGTGACCGCGCCGGAGTCCACGTCCTCGACCACGACGGCCGACAGGCTGTTCTCCAGCCTGACCAGCTCGTTGAGGACGGGGTGGGGCCGGAGTGCGTCGGGGTCGGGGGTATCCGGCTCACCGTCCGGCGAGAGCTCCCGGCGCAGCTGCTCGGCCAGCACCGCCGCCTCCGGGTGGTCGAAGACGAGGGTCGCGGGCAGCCGCAGTCCGGTGGCCGCGGCCAGCCGGTTGCGCAGCTCCACCGCGGTCAGCGAGTCGAAGCCGAGGTCCTTGAACGACGCGTCCGGCTGCACCACACCCGGATCGGCGTGGCCGAGCACGGTGGCCGCCTGGGTGCGCACCAGGTTGAGCAGCAGCCGGTGCTGTTCGGTGGACGGCAGCCCCCTGAGCCGGCCCGCCCAGTCGGTGTTCTGCCCACCGGCGGCCGCCGTGGGCCGGGCCCGCCCGCTGCTACCGACGGTGGCGAGGGCCCGCAGGGGGGTGGGCAGCGTGCCGGGGCCTGAGCGGCGAGGGAGCCGGTGTCCAGATGGAGCGCCAGCAGATGCGGATGGCCGTGGTGGCAGGCCGCGTCCAGCAGCGCCAGCCCCTCCTCGGTGCTGTTGGCCTTGATGCCCAGCCGGCCGATCCGGGCCAGATCGGCGTCGGCCAGCCGCGCGGTCAGGCCGCTGGTGGCCGCCCAGAGTCCCCATGCCACCGACAGCCCTGGCCGCCCGGCGGCCTGGCGGCGGGCGGCCAGGGCGTCACAAAAGGCGTTGGCGGCGGCGTAGTTGGCCTGGCCGGGGGTGCCGAGGTCGGAGGCGAAGGAGGAGAACAGGACGAACATGCCGAGCCGCAGATGCGCGGTGGCGGTGTGCAGATGGGCCGCCGCCGCGGCCTTCGCCGCCCAGGCCCGGGCCAGCCGCTTCGGATCCTGCGAGGGGAGCATCGCGTCGTCCAGCGCCCCCGCCGCGTGCACGACACCGGTCAGCGGATGCGCCGGGTCGATGCCCGCGAGGACGTCGGCCACCTGGGCGGCGTCGCCGATGTCGCAGGCGGCGACGCGTACGTCGGCCCCCAGGTCGGCGAGCTGGGCCACCAGCTCCTTCGCCCCGGGTGCGTCGGGGCCACTGCGGCTCACCAGCAGCAGATGGCGGAGGTTTCGGCTACGGACGAGGTGCTCGGCCACGCGGCCGCCGAGGGTGCCGGTGCCGCCGGTGATGAGCACGGTGCCCTCGGGGTCCACCGGGGCGGGCACGTCCAGCACCAGCTTGCCGGTGTGCCTGGCCTGACGGAGACACCGCAACGCCTCACGCGCCCGGCTGAGCGGCCACGCCCGTACCGGGGGCGGCTCCAGCACACCGGAGGCGAACAACTCGCCCAGCTCTCGCAGCATTTCGCCGATACGGTCCGGACCGGCGTCGGCGATCAGGTCGTAGGCTCGATAGGCCACCCCGGGGTGTTCGGCCACGATCAGCTCCGCGTCGCGGATGTCGGTCTTGCCCATCTCCAGCAGCCGCCCGCCCTCGCGGAGGAGACGGAGCGAGGCATCGACGAAGGGCCCGGCGAGGCTGTTGAGCACCACATCGACACCACGGCCACCGGTGGCCTCCCGGAACGCCTCTTCGAAGGCCAGGTCGCGCGACGAGGCCCGATGGGCCGCATCGATGCCCATCGCCTCCAGCACCCCGTGCTTCCCCTGGCTCGCCGTCGCGTAGACCTCCGCGCCGAGATGGCGGGCGATCCGCACGGCGGCCGTCCCCACACCCCCCGTCGCGGCATGGATCAGCACGCGTTCACCCGCCCGGAGCCCGCCCAGCTCCACGAGCCCGTACCAGGCGGTGAGGAACACGACGGGAGCGGCGGCCGCCTGCCGGAACGTCCAGCCGTCGGGGATGGGTACGACCGTACGGGCGTCCGCCACGGCCACCGGGCCGAACGCGCCCTCGAACAGGCCCATCACCCGGTCGCCCACCGCGAGACCGGTCACGCCGGGGCCGACCTCCCGCACCACACCGGCGCCCTCGCTGCCACCGAACTCCGCGTCCCCGGGGTACATCCCCAACACCATCAGCGCGTCGCGGAAGTTGACGCCCGCAGCGTGGACATCGATGCGCACCTGGCCCTCCCGCAGAGGCTCAAGCACCTCCGGGCACGCCACCGGCCGTACGCTGTCCACCGTCCCGGCGCCCTCGATCCCGAGGCGCCACGCGGCCTGCCCCGCCGGGGCCGCCAGGCCCGCGCTCGGCGCGGCGCGCACCAGCCGGGGCATCAGCGCCCGCTCCGCGCGCAGGGCCAGCTGCGACTCGTCCATCGCGATGGCGCGCGCAACGGCGTCGGTCACGAGGTCGGCGGACACCTCGGCGTGAGGGTCGAGATCGAACAGCAGGAAACGGCCGGGGTTCTCGGCCTGCGCACTGCGCACCAGGCCCCAGACCGCAGCGCCCGCCACATCCAGGCTCTCGGCCGCGGGGTCGATGCCATCCGGGTCGCCGGTCGCGACGGCGCCACGCGTCAGCACCACCAACCGGGCCTCGGCCAGGCGCGGCTCGGCCAGCCAGCTCTGCAACAGCGCCAGGACCCGTTCCGCCGAGGCCAGTCCGCCGGCCGCCATCCCGCCATCTCGGGCATGGACCGCCTCGGCGAGCTCGAGTGCCAGGACGACGGCGGGGGCGGGGGCGCCCCTGTCGAGGGCGTTGATCAACGCCTGCGGATCCGGATGGCATACGGCGGCGTACCCGGCCGGAGCCCGATCCTCGGACCCCAGGATCACCCAGTCGGCGTCATCGGCCGGGTGATGCGCGGACCGCCCGTCGCCGTTGGAAGGCGCGGGAACCGGCAGGGGGGCCCAGTCCATGACGAACAGCCCGTTCACGCCCGGCCGTTGGGCCGTACGGAGCTGATCGGCATCGGCGGACCGCAGCACCACCGCGTCGGCGCTCAGCACCGGGGCGCCCAGGGCGTCCGCCACTGTCACCCGCAGCGTACGCTCCGCCTCCGCGCTCGGCTCGTACGGAGAGATCCGCACCCGTACCGTGCTCGCCCCGGCCGCCCACAGCGACACCCCGCTCCAGGTGAACGGCAGCCACACCCGGCCATCGGCCGGCTCGGCATCGCTCGCATCGGCCGACTCGGCGTCGCGCGGTGAGCCATCGGCCAGCAGAACGGGATGCAGGGCGGCGTCGAGCAGCGCCGGGTGGATGCCGAACCCCGTCCGCTCCCCCGCGGCCTCGGGCAGCGCCACCTCGGCCAGCAGGTCCGCACCGTCCCGCCACATGGCGCGCAGCCCCTGGAAGGCCGGACCGTACGCGTACCCCGACGCCGCGATGTGCTCGTAGAAGTCCACGGGGTCGATCGGCTTCGCACCCGCCGGTGGCCATGCCCCGGCCAGCTCCTCCACTGGCGTGGCGCCCTCGGGAGGTGGGCTCAGCACGCCCTCCGCATGGCACACCCACCCGGCCGCCGTGTCGGCGCCGTCGTCGGGGCGCGAGTACATCCGCACATCGCGTCGGCCATCGGCGCCCGGCCCGCCGACGACCACTTGCAGGCGCACCCCGCCACTGGTCGGCAGTACGAGCGGTACCTGGAGCGCCAGCTCCTCCACACCACCGCAGCCGACCTCGTCCGCGGCCCGCAGCGCCCACTCCACCAGGGCCGTCCCGGGCACCAGGGCCGCGCCCGCCACCACATGGTCGGCGAGCCAGCCATGGGACCGCGCCGAAAGCCGTCCCGTCAGCAGATGGCCCTGTCCATCGGCGAGCTCCACGGCGGCGCTCAGCAGCGGATGGCCCGCGGCGACCAGTCCGAGGTCGGTGGGGTCGGCGCCCCGGCCACTGAGGCCGTCGAGCCAATAGCGCTGGTGCTGGAAGGCGTACGTGGGCAGATCGACGGTACGAGGGGTGGGGTCGGCCGGGAACGCCGCCCTCCAATCCACCTCGACCCCGGCGATGAACGCCTGGGCGAGGGAGTGGAGGAGTTGAGTCTGACCACCGTGGTCGCGACGCAGGGTCGGCACAGCGACCGCGTCCATACCCGCCTGCTCGAAGGTCTCCTGCAAGCCGAGGATCAGCACGGGGTGCGTACTGGCCTCGATGAACACCCGATGCCCATCCGCCAGCAACGCCTCAACAGCATCGGCGAACCGCACCCGCTCCCGCAGATTCCGCACCCAATAGTCCGCACCCAGAAGGGAAGCGTCGACCCGGCCACCGGTCACCGTCGAATAGAACGCCACCTCATCCGCCCCACCGACGACCGGACGCACACCGGCCAGAACCCCATTCAACTCCTCACGGATCTCCTCCACCTGAGGACCGTGCGAGGCATAATCCACCTCGATCAACCGCGCCCGCTCCCCCACCCCCTGACACGCCGCCACCACAGCGGCCACCCCCTCCGGCGGCCCGGAAATCACCGTCGAAGACGGCCCGTTGACGGCCGCCACACCCACGTCGACGGCTCGGTCCTCGAGCTCCGACAGCAACCGCCCACCCGCTCCTGACCCACCCCGAGCGACGCCATCGCCCCACCCCCGGCCAGCCGCCGCAACGCCCTACTCCGCAACGCCACAACCCTCGCACCCTCCTCCAACGACAGCACACCCGCGACAACAGCCGCCGCGATCTCACCCTGGCTATGACCCACCACCGCCACAGGACACACCCCATACCCCGCCCACACCGCAGCCAACGACACCATCACCGCCCACAACACCGGCTGCACCACATCCACCCGCCCCAGATCCGCCGCACCCCCCACCCCACGCAACACATCCGAAAGCGACCACTCCACATAAGGCGCCAACGCCCGCTCACACTCCACCACCCGCGCCGCGAACACCGACGACACCTCAAGCAACTCCGCACCCATCCCCACCCACTGCGAACCCTGACCGGGGAAGACCAACACCGGACCCACATCACCCGCCAACGCAGCAACACCCGACAACACCACACCCGAATGCGCCACACCCCCGCCAACGCCTCCACACCCACCAACAGCTCCGCCCGGTCACCACCCACCACCACCGCCCGATGCTCAAACACCGACCGCCCCGTAACCAACGACCACCCCACATCCACCGCCGACAACCCCGAACCCCCACCCACCCACCCAGCCAACGCCCCAGCCTGCCCCCGCAACGCCTCCACACCCCGCCCCGACACCACCCACGGCACCACCCCACCCACCTCAGAAGACACCGCCACCACCTCCTCCTCAGGAGCCTGCTCCAGGATCAGATGGGCGTTCGTGCCCGAGATGCCGAACGACGACACCGCCGCACGGCGGGGCCGCTCCAGGTGGGGCCACTCCACCGGCTCGGTCAGCAGCCGCAACCCGCTGCCCTCCCACTCCACATGCGGGGTGGGCTCGTCCAGATGCAGGTTCGCGGGCAGACCTGGGTGCCGGAGCGCCATCACCATCTTGATCACGCCCGCCACGCCCGCCGCCGCGTGCGTATGGCCGATGTTGGACTTCAGCGAGCCCAACAGCAGTGGCCGGTCGGCGGGGCGGTTCCGGCCGTACGTGGCGATCAGGGCCTCGGCCTCGATCGGGTCGCCGAGTTTGGTGCCGGTGCCGTGTGCCTCGAGGGCGTCCACATCGCCCGGCCCCAGCTGGGCGTTGGCCAGCGCCTGGTAAATCACGCGTTCCTGGGCCACGTCGTTGGGCGCGGTGAGGCCGTTGCTCGCACCGTCCTGGTTGACGGCCGAGCCCCGGATCACCGCCAGCACCCGATGGCCGTTGCGCCGGGCCTCCGACAGCCGCTCCAGTACCACAAGACCGACGCCTTCGGAGAAGCCGGTGCCGTCCGCGTCGGCGGCGAAGGACTTGCACCGGCCGTCCGGGGCCAGTGCGCGCTGCCGGGAGAACTCGGTGAACATGATGGGGGTGGCGAGCGAGGTGACACCGCCCGCCAGGGCCAGGGTGCACTCCCCTGCCGCAGTGCCTGCACCGCCAGGTGCATGGCCACCAGCGAGGCCGAGCATGCGGTGTCCACCGTCACCGCCGGCCCCTCCAGGCCGAAGGTGTAGGCCACCCGGCCCGAGATCACACTGGTGAGTCCGCCCGTGGTGGCGTAGCCCTCGAAGCCCTCGGGAATGCGCGGGGCGCGGGACAGATAGTCCTGGCTGGACACACCGGCGTAGACACCCGTGCGGCTCCCCTTCAGCGACACCGGATCGATACCCGCCCGCTCCAGGGATTCCCAGGCCACCTCCAGCACCAGCCGCTGCTGCGGGTCCATGGCGAGCGCTTCCCTGGGGCTGATGCCGAAGAACGCCGCGTCGAAGCGGTCCGCCTCGACGAATCCGCCCTGGCGGACACAGCTGGTGCCGTAGTGCTCCGGATCGGGGTGGTACAGGTTCTCCAGGTCCCAGCCACGGTCCGTCGGGAAGTCCCCGATCGCGTCGACACCCGAGACGAGCAGTTCCCACAGCTCCTCCGGGGAGGTGACCCCGCCGGGAAAGCGGCAGGCCATACCGACCACGGCCACCGGCTCGTGGCCGCGCTCCTCCACCTCGCGCAACCGCAGGCGCGTATCGTGCAGATCGGCGGAAACGCGCTTGAGATACTCGACCAGCTTCTCTTCGTTCGCCATGAGGGTCACCCGGCCTTCAGCGATCGTCGCGCCCGGCACATTCAGGACACACCAAGCTCGTTGTCAATAAACTCAAGGACCTGGTCCGCGGAGGCGGACTCCAGCCTTTGGGCCGCGCTCATCTCATCCGTCGGCTGCCGTGGCAAGTGCGTGCTCGGAGGGACGATCGCGGTGGCGGTGGCGTCGGTGCCGTCGGAGGTCAGCCGTCGCACAAGGTGGTGGGCGATGCCCTCCGGGGTCGGATATCTGAAGATCAGGGCCGCGGGCAGCCGCAGCCCTGTGGCGGCCGCGAGGCGATCGCGCAGTTCGACGGCGGTCAGGGACTCGAAGCCCAGCTCCTTGAAGCTGGCGTCGGCGTGCACCGCCTCGGCATCGGTGTGCCCCAGCACGGTGGCGGCGTGGTCGCGCACCAGGCCGATGAGGGTGCGATACCGCTCCACCGCCGACAGCCGCGCCAGCCGTGCGGCCCAGTCGACGGACGACGCTCCGGTGGCGGCAGCGGCGGCGCGCCGCCGTACGCTTCCGCCACCGCCGTTGTCGGACGCCACCCGGCCGGTGTTCAGGGAGCGCAGCTGATCGGCGTCGGCGGGGCGCAGCACCAGCGCGTCGATCGTCAGCACCGGGGCGCCCACGGCATCCGCGACGACGACTCGCAGTTCACGCTCGCCGTCGGCCTCGGCGGTCTGCGGACGGGGGGTGAGTCGGACGCGTACGGCGGTGGCCTCGGTCGCCCACAGGGACACACCGCTGATGGTGAACGGCAGCCACATCCGGCCCTTGTCCTCCTCCCCTGGGCCCGGTCCATCCGGTCCATCCCGTCCATCAGCAGCGTCGGATGCAGCACCGCGTCCAGCAGGGCGGGGTGAATTCCGAAGCCAGCGGGCTCTCCCGCGGCCTCGGGCAGTTCCACATCGGCCAGCAGATCCGCGCCGTCCCGCCACACCGCGCACAGCCCCTGGAACGCGGCTCCGTAGGCGTATCCGGATGCGGCGATCCGTTCGTAGAACCCGTCGGTGTCCACCGGCCGTGCTCCGGACGGAGGCCAGGTCCCCGGCAACTCCCCGCCCGGCTTTCCGGTACGGCGGGGCCGAGGACGCCCACGGCATGGCACATCCAGTCGGTGTCGCCACCCGCGCGCAGGTCGTGGTCGGGGAGGGAGTAGATCGCGATGTCGCGGCGTCCGTCGTCGGCGGGCGAGCCCACCACCACCTGGACACACCGGCCGCCGGTCGCGGGCAGCACCAGCGGCAGCCGCAGCGCGAGCTCTTCCACCGCACCGCAACCGGCCTCGTCCGCCGCCCGCAGCGCCCACTCCATCAGCGCGGCTCCGGGCACCAGGGCCACGTCCGCCACCACATGGTCGGCGAGCCAGCCGTGCGTCTGCGGGGAGAGGCGTCCGGTCAGCACGTGGCCGCTGCCGTCGGCGAGCCGCACCGCGGCGCCCAGCAGCGGGTGGTCCGCGGCGACCAGGCCGAGGGCGGCGGGGTCCGCGCCGGGCCCGCCGGGGGCATCCAGCCAGTAGCGCCGGCGCTGGAAGGCGTACGTGGGCAGATCGACCGTACGGGGCGTGGGGTCGGCCGGGAAGGCGGCCGACCAGTCCACCTCGGCCCCGGCGGTGAACGCCTGCGCGACCGACGTGGTCAGCTGGGCCAGGCCCCCGTGGTCCCGCCGCAGGGTGGGCACCGCAACGGCGCCGCTCTCCGCGTGCTCGAAGCTCTCCCGCATCGCCAGGGTGAGGACGGGATGGGGGCTGGCCTCGATGAACACCCGATGCCCAGCCGCCAGCAACGCCTCGACGGCATCGGCGAACCGCACCCGCTCCCGCAGATTCCGCACCCAGTAGCCCGTGTCCAGGGCGGAGCCGTCGGTCCGGCCGCCGGTCACGGTGGAGTAGAACACCACCCCGGAGGGGCCGGGCGCCTCGACCGGCTCAACTCCGCTGAGCAGCTGGGTGAGTTCCTCTGCGATCTCATCGACCTGGGGGCTGTGCGAGGCGTAGTCCACCTCGATCATCCGCGCCCGTTCGCCCGCCTCCTGGCAGGTGGCCACGGCCGCGGCCACCTGCTCCGGCGGTCCGGAGACGACGGTGGACTCGGGCCCGTTCACCACCGCCACCACGACCGCCGCGGCCCGCTCACCGAGCCCGGTCAGCAGCTCCTCGGCCTGTGCGTGGGCCAGTGCCAGCGAGGCCATGGCCCCGCCTCCGGCGAGTCGCCGCAGGGCCCGGCTGCGCAGCGCCACGACCTTCGCACCGTCCTCCAGGGACAGCGCTCCCGCCACCACGGCAGCCGCGATCTCGCCCTGGCTGTGCCCCACCACGGCGGCGGGGCGCACACCGTACTCGGCCCATACGGCGGCCAGGGACACCATCGCCGCCCAGAGCACCGGCTGCACCACATCCACCCGGCCCAGATCGGCGGCGCCTTCTGCTCCGCGCAGGACATCCGTGAGCGACCAGTCGACGTGGGGCGCGAGCGCTCGTTCGCACTCCGCCACGCGGGCGGCGAACACCGGGGAGGCGTCCAGCAGTCCGGCGCCCATCCCGACCCACTGCGAGCCCTGCCCGGGGAACACCAGCACCGGGCCCGCGTCCGCTGCCGCGCCGGAGCGCGTGACACCCGGGCCCACCACGCCCGGATGCGTCTCGTCGGCCGCCAACGCCGCGAGGGCGGCGGTGAGTTCGTCGCGGTTCCCGCCGACCACCACCGCGCGGTGCTCGAACGCCGTCCGGGTGGTGATCAGTGACCAGCCCACGTCCCGGGGCGACGGTGTGGTGTCGGCGGCCGTGTGGGCGGCCAGCTCCCGGGCCTGTCCCCGGAGGGCTTCGGCGCTGCGGGCGGACAGCACCCAGGGCACCGGCCGGTCGTCCTCGTCCGGCCGCGCGCCGCTGGGGATGGGCTCCGGTTCGGGGGCGAGTTCCGGCTCGGGGACGGGTTCCGGCTCAGGGACGGGTTCCGGCTCAGGGACGGGTTCCGGCTCGGGGGCCTGCTCCACGATCAGATGCGCGTTGGTGCCGCTGATCCCGAAGGAGGACACGCCCGCGCGGCGGGGGCGTTCGTCGCGCGGCCACTCCACCGGCTCGGTCAGCAGCCGTACCGCGCCGCTGTCCCAATTGACGTGGGGGCTGGGCGCGTCGACGTGCAAGGTGGCGGGCAGCAGTCCGTGCCGCATGGCCATCACCATCTTGATGACGCCCGCCACGCCGGCCGCGGCCTGGGTGTGGCCGATATTGGACTTCAGCGAGCCCAGCCACAGGGGCCGCTCTTCCGGCCGCTCCCGCCCGTAGGTGGCGAGCAGGGCCTGGGCCTCGATCGGGTCGCCGAGGGTGGTTCCGGTGCCATGGGCCTCGACGGCGTCCACCTCGGACGGGCCCAGCCGGGCGTCGGCGAGGGCCTGGCGGATCACCCTCTGCTGAGAGGGGCCGTTGGGCGCGGTGAGGCCGTTGGAGGCGCCGTCCTGGTTGACGGCCGAGCCCCGGATCACCGCCAGCACCCGATGGCCGTTGCGCCGGGCGTCGGACAGCCGCTCCAGGAGCAACAGGCCGACGCCCTCGCCCCATCCGGTGCCGTCGGCGGCGGCCGCGAACGGCTTGCACCGCCCGTCGGGGGCCAGACCGCGCTGGCGGGAGAAGCCGGTGAACATGCCGGGTGCGGCCATCACCGTCACCCCTCCGGCCAGGGCGAGCGCGCAGTCGCCCTGCCGCAACGCCCGTACCGCGAGATGAATGGCCACGAGCGACGACGAACACGCCGTGTCCACCGACACCGCGGGCCCTTCCAGGCCGAAGGTGAACGCCACCCGGCCGGACGCCACGCTCGGGGTGCCGCCGGTCAGCAGATGGCCGTCGAGACCCTTGGGCGCCTCGTGCAGCCGGGGGCCGTAGTCCTGAGGCATCACTCCGACGAACACCCCGGTGGGGCTGGACCGGAGGGCGGTGGAGCGGATGCCCGCTCGTTCGAAGGTCTGCCACGCGATTTCCAGCAGCAGCCGCTGCTGTGGATCGGTGGCGAGCGCCTCCCGGGGGCTGATCCCGAAGAACTCCGCGTCGAATTCCGGCGCGTCGTAGAGGAAACCGCCCTCGTGGGCGTAGCTGGTGCCGGGGCGGTCCTGGTCGGGGTCGAAGAGTCCGGCCAGGTCCCAGCCGCGGTCCCGGGGGAACTCCCCGATCGCGTCGGCGCCCTCGGCCACCAGCCGCCACAGCGCCTCGGGCGAGTCGACGCCGCCGGGGAAGCGGCAGCCCATGGCCACCACCGCGATCGGCTCGTCGGCGTCGCGCGGTGCGGGGACGGTTGGTGCCGATGGTGCGGTGGCGGAGGTGGTGTGGGCCCGCAGGTGGTCGGCGACGGCCTGGGGCGTGGGGTGGTCGAAGGTGAGCGTGGCGGTCAGGGGCAGCCCGGTGGCGGCGGCGAGCCGCTCGCTCAGTTCGGTCGCCGCGAGCGAGTCGAAGCCCAGCTCCTTGAAGGTGAGGCCGGGATCGACGGCGTCCGGCTCGGAGTGACCGAGGACGAGGGCCACTTGGGTTCGTACGACCTCCAGCGGGTCCCGGTCCGGCCCCGTGTCGCCGGGCTCGGCCGCCTCTCGTACGGGCGCTGCCTGGTCCGGGGCGTCGTCCGTTTCGGTGGTGTGGGTGGCCCGTGCGGTGGATTCGGGTGTGGTGCCGGGCCAGTAGCGGTCCCGCTGGAAGGCGTACGTCGGCAGGGGGACCCGCTGCCGGGGGTGTCCGCCACAGGCCCGGTCCCAGGCCACCTCGGTGCCTCGGACATACGCCTGGGCCATGGCGGCGGCGAAGGTGCGCACCTCGGCGCGGTCGCGGCGCAGTGCCGCCACCGCGGTCGGGCGCGGCCGCCCGGGGGCCGGTCCCGGCCGTGCGGTGAGGCATTCGCGGGTCATGGCGGTGAGCGGGGCGTCCGGTCCGAGTTCGAGGAAGGTGGTGGCTCCGGCGTCGAGGAGGGTGTGCACACCCTCCATGAAGCGCACCGTGTGGCGGGCGTGCCGGGCCCAGTAGTCCGGTGTGGCGAGCTCCGAGGCGGTGGCGAGCCGTCCCGTCACATTGGAGACGAGGGGGATGGCCGGTGCGGAGAAGGTCAGTCCTGAGGCGACGGAGCGCAGTTCGTCGAGCATGGTGTCCATGTGCGGCGAGTGGAAGGCGTGGCTGACCTTCAGCAGCCGGGCCTTGCGGCCGCGCTCGCGCCACGCGGCGGCGGCCGCGTGGACGGCGTCGTGGTCTCCGGAAATCACCACGGACGAGGGCCCGTTGACGGCGGCGAGGTCCAGCCGGTCCTCCCATCCGGCGAACAGTCCTGCGGCCTCGTCCGCGTCGGCCTGCAGCGCGGCCATGGCGCCCTTCGCCGTGATGGCCTGCATCAACCGGCCGCGGGCGGCCACCAGGGTGCAGGCGTCGGGCAGGGTGAGCACACCGGCCACATGGGCGGCGGCGATCTCACCCACCGAATGGCCCATCAGATGGCCGGGGGTGAGCCCCCAGGATTCGGCCAGCCGGTAGAGGGCCACCTCGATGGCGAACAGCGCGGGCTGGGTGTAGGAGGTGTGGTCGAGCAACGCGGCCCGTGGCGAAGGGGGTTGGGCGGACATCACCTCGCGCAACGGCTCCGCCAGCTGCCCGTCCAGACAGTCGCACACCTCGTCCAGCGCCGCCGCGAACACCGGATGGGCGGCGTACAGCTCACGGCCCATGGCCGCTCGCTGGCTGCCCTGGCCGCTGAAGAGCACGGCGAGACCGCCGTCCGTGGCCCCGCCCCGCACCACTCCGGCGCTCTCCGTGCCGTTGGCCAGCGCGTCGAGTCCGCTCAGCAGCTCGTCGGCGCCCGCGCCGAGGATCACGGCGCGGTGGCCGAAGGCGGTCCGGGTGGTGGCCAGGGAGTGTCCGATGTCGGCCGGGGAGAGGCCGTCGTGGTCCGTCAGATGGTCCCGCAGCCGCCCCGCCTGGGCTCGCAGCACCGCGGGGGTCTTCGCGGAGATCGGCCAGGCCACCACGGCGGGCGTGGGGGCGTCCGCCGGTGCGGACGTGGCTACGGGCGCGGGCGCTTCACCGAGGACGAGATGACAGTTGGTGCCGCCCATGCCGAAGGAGCTGACCCCGGCGAGCAGCGGCCGGTCCGGGCGGGGCCACTCGCCGAGCCGGTCCTGGACGCGCAGTCCGAGCTCGGCCAGCGGGATCCGCGGGTTCGGGGTGGTGAAGTGGAGGCTGGCCGGGAGCAGGCGGTGGGTGATGCCGAGTGCGGTCTTGAGGAGTCCGACGATGCCCGCGGCGCCCTCGAGGTGGCCCACGTTGGTCTTGGCGGAGCCGACGAGCAGCGGTGTGCCGTCGGTCCGTACGGTGCCGAGCGCGGCGCCGAGGGCAGCCGCCTCGATGGGGTCGCCGACGGGGGTTCCGGTGCCGTGCAGCTCGACGTACTGGACCTCGTCGGGTGAGACCCCGGCCCGCCGGTGGGCGGTGCGCACCACGTCCTCCTGGGCCGCCGGGCTGGGGGACGTCAGCCCGTCGGTGGCGCCGTCGTTGTTGACGGCGCTCGCGTGGATGACGCAGTACACCGGGTCGCCGTCGCGTACGGCCGCGGCGAGGGGTTTGAGGAGGACCGCCGCGCCGCCCTCGCCACGCACGAAGCCGTTGGCGCGGGCGTCGAAGGTGTGGCAGCGCCCGTCCGGGGAGAGCCCGCCGAACTGGGCGGCGGCGGCCGCCATGCTGTCCTCGGTGAGGATGAGGTTGACGCCTCCGGCCAGGGCAAGGGCGCACTCCTGGCGGCGCAGGCTCTCGCAGGCGGTGTGCACGGCCACCAGCGAGGAGGACTGTGCGGTGTCCACGGTGAGGCTGGGGCCGCGCAGACCGTAGCCGTAGGAGACCCGGTTGGCGATGATGCTGCGGTGGACACCGGTCATGGCGTGCCGGGTGGCCGCGGTGGTGTCCCGGCGCAGGAGGGCGGCGTACTCGTCCCAGATGGCGCCGACGAACACACCGGTCGGGCTGTCCTTGAGCGTTCCGGGGCGGACTCCCGCGTCCTCGAACGCCTCCCAGGCGAGTTCGAGCATCAGCCGCTGCTGGGGGTCCATGGCCGTGGCCTCGCGGGGCGAGATGCCGAAGAAGGAGGCGTCGAAGGTGTCGACGCGGTCCAGGAAGCCGCCGTACCAGGTCGGCGCCGCCCGGGTGGGGCCCTCACCGGCAGGGCCCTCGGCGGCGGGGCCGGTCCGGCGGCGGTCGTCCGGCATGGCGGTGATGGCGTTCCCGCCCTGCCGCAGCAGCCGCCAGAAGGCCGACGGGCTGGCTGCGTGCGGCAGGCGGCAGGCCATTCCCACCACGGCGATGGGCTCCGCGGGCTGAGGTGTGCGGGTGGGCGCGGCGCTATCCATCGCACCCCATACGGCACTCGGCGAACGACTGCGTGTTCGTGGTCATGGGCGGCACTCCCGCTCCGGATTGATGATCGGTGCGAGCACGTGGCCCATCGTGGGGCGCGGTTCTAAAGCATGACCAAATGGGCCACGGCCGGTGACTTTAGAGACGCGTTACCGGAACCCCGGACCATCGCTTGAACCGGGGAGCCTTGATGTGCCCTGGGCCGCCCCGACCTCTCGAGCACACAGGAGGAGTGCCATGACCTCTCCCTCGGCCGTGCCGCCAGGCGGCACGGTGTCGGACTACTACAGCTCGCTGGGCCCGCTTCTGCAGATGGCGTGGGACGACAACTTCCACTTCGGCTACTGGGACGGCCCCTCCGATACCCGTTCGGTGCAAGAGGCCACCGATCGCTTCACGGATCTGCTGATCGAACGGCTGCGGGTGGGGCCGGGAGACCGGGTACTGGATGTCGGCTGTGGTATCGGGAAACCGGCGATGCGGCTGGCATCCGCCACCGGCGCCCATGTCCTGGGCGTCACGATCAGCGAGCTCCAGGTCAAACAGGCGACCGAATCCGCCCGGCTGGCCGAGCTGTCCGACCGGGTGGCATTCCAATACGCCGACGCCATGGCGATGCCTTTCGACGACGCCGCTTTCGACGCCGTACTCGCATTCGAATCGATCAATCACATGGACCGTCCGACGGCGCTGCGGGAGATGGCCCGGGTGCTGCGGCCGGGAGGCCGGGTGGTGCTCACGGATGTCACCCCGCCGAGCGACGGCAGTTATCAGCCGGACGACGATCCCGCCGTGGTCACCTCGCTGACCCGGCTGGAGGACTGGCCCGGTCTGGTCGGTGACGCCGGGCTGGTGCTCGATGAGCTGACCGACGTCACCGAGAACACCAAGGACACCGCCAACCGCATGATCGACGGCATCCTGCGCTGTCGCCGGGAGTTCGAGGCGCGCCACGGGGTCAGCGTGCAGGAGGTGCTGGACGCCGCCAAGTCGGCGCTGCCCACCGTGCCCAGCGCCGGCTGCGCCATCGTGGTGGCCCACAAGCCCTGAATCGACGACAAAACCTGACGGTTATTCGAGAATCCTTCATGGGTCCCGCGCAGACGGAATTATCCGCTCCTCATCAAAGCGGCGCCAAGGGGCCCATGATCTCGCAAGACGTGCTTGTCCCGGTCGATGCGATCCGCGTATTCTCTTTCGCGGACTGCAACACCTCAAGTGCGAGATATCCGGACTCCGATCTTCCGGACGGTATTGCGAATACCCGCTCCGCACCGTCGAGGACGCCGACTCGAGGGCGCGTATATCCGGATTCTAGGTGAGGTGGGTAGTCATAGGACTCGCTGACGATGTGGGGCACCTGCCGAAGGCGTCAATCCCGTCCGTCCTCTGATTCCTCGGCAGGTCCGCGATAAAAGAGGGGTGAGTAATGGCAGTCGCGAACGGCGTGCGTCAGTGTATCCGGCGGCACCGCCCGTCCCCGCCCAGGGAGGCGCGGCCGGACCACTTTCCACACGCAAGCGGCTCGGCAAGCGCCCACTTCCCATCCCCTTCGGGGTCGCCGGACTCCGGGGACGTGACAATTACCGCGCGCCACCCGGACGGCCAGGGCCGACGTTCCGCCTGGACCACCAGAGCCCGGCCCGCACATGCGTTCACCTCCGAAAGCAGACCCGCCTCGAAATCGAGAGAACACATAGACCACCCCGCGGGCAATTCCGGCAAAGACGCCGACTGTCCCATGACCGCACTCGTCGGCGACTCGGATGGGGCACATCGTGCGATATGAGATCATGGGTCCTCTCCGCGTAGTGGAAGAGGAGAGGAAATTAACCATCAGGGCGCGGAAGATCGAGGTCCTGTTGACCGTCCTCCTCGTCCGCGCCGATCAAGTGGTCCCGATCGACCAGCTCATCACGGAGATCTGGGGGAGGACCCGCCGCGCCGGGCGATCGCCGGGCTCCATGTGTACGTCTCCCAGATCCGTAAGTTCCTGCGCCGGCCCGGCCAGAACGAAAGCCCCGTTATCACCCGCCCGCCGGGATATGTGCTGCGGCTGGGCCACGACCACCTCGACTTCCACTGCTTCGAACGGCTGGTGTGCGAGGGCCGGGACCATCTGCGGGAGCGGCGTTACCAACAGGCCACGGCGACATTCGAAAGCGCACTCGATCTCTGGCGCGACCCATTGCTGGACGACGTATGCCATGGGCCGATCCTCGAAGGCTTTCAGACCTGGCTGAAGGAAGCCCGGCTGGAATGCATCGAGATGCTGACGGATTCCCGGCTCATGCTCGGCCGCCATCGCGAGCTGGTGAGCGATCTGTATCAGCTGACCACCGAACATCCCTTGCGGGAGGCACTGCACCGCCAGTTGATGCTGGCGCTCTACCGCTGTGGCCGCCGGGCGGACGCCTTGCATGTGTATCAAGCGGCGCGCAAGACGCTCAATGAAGAACTCGGGCTCGAGCCGTGCCGTGCCCTACAGGACATGCAGCGGGCCATCCTCACCTCGGATGACCGACTGGAACTGCATGTTTCCGCTTGAGGAGGACCGCGTAAGGAGGTGGAAATATTGAGCGAACACGTCGGTTATCTATCCGAGGGCAGTCCCATCGAGGTCGTCCTCGAAGGCGGACCGGACGATCTGCCCCGGGCATTCAGGACCGCGCCGTCGACCCTCACCAGCAAGAAGCTCAAAATCCAGCACCGCAATGGATACGAGCACTTCGAACTCGTCAACGATTCCGCTGACATCACCACAGCGATCTTTCGCTGGACCATGCGTACGAAAATCGCCGAGTAGCCTCCATGGCTCCGGATCCCCGGGACCGCCGACCGGCCACCGCCGGCCGGCGGTCCCGGGGCGGGGGCCGTGGCCAGGAGGTCCGTATGCGCACTTCACGATGGCGCGGGGTCCTGATTGCCGCGCTCACGATGTCGACAGCCCTTGCCGCGCTGCCCGCCGGGCCCGCGTCGGCCCGGACGGCCGCCAGACCCGCCGCCAAGGTGGTGGACGGCCGTACTCAGCCGGTGTTCTCCTACGCGGACGCCGTGCGCGAGCACCTCATGGTCCAAACGCCCGTCGACAGTGACGGCGACGGCCACGAGGACCGGGTCGCGGTGGACATCATCCGGCCCAAGGAGACCCAGCAGGGTCTCAAGGTACCGGTCATCATGTCCTCCAGCCCCTACAACGACACCGTGGGCCGTGGCTTCGAGTCGGAGCGGAAGAGCTATGACGCCCAGGGCAACCCGGCCAAGTTCCCGCTCTTCTACGACAATTACTTCGTGCCGCGCGGCTACGCCGTGGTCGATGTCGATGTGACCGGCACCGGCAGATCCGATGGCTGTCTGACGGTCGGCGGCGCCGCCGATGTGGCGGCCGCCAAGGCCACCATCGACTGGCTGGGCGGCCGCGCCACCGCGTACGCGGCTGACGGCAGCGAGGTGAAGGCCTCCTGGTCCACCGGCAAGGTGGGCATGATCGGCCACTCGTACGAGGGCATGCTGGCCAACGCCGTGGCGGGCACCGGAGTGGAGGGGCTGGAGACCATCGTCCCGATCTCCGGAGTCAGCTCCTGGTACGAGTTCGCCCGCACCAACGGCGCCAAGCACTGGAACGGTTTCGCCTCGTATCTGACGACCGCGCTGGACACCGACCCGCCCCAGAAGTGCCAGGCGGTGCGCGAGCGGTTGCAGGCCGGTGAGGATGACGCCACCGGCAACTACAACGCCCACTGGCATGAGCGCAATTACCTCGCGCGGCCCGCGCCCGAGGTGGACAAGGTGCGCGCGAGCGTCCTCGCGGCGCATGACATCACCGACTACAACATCCGGATCAACCAGCTCGCGAATTGGTGGGGTGCGCTGGCCGAGCGCCGGGTGCCACGCAAGCTGTGGCTGGGCCGCTACGGCCACACCGACCCATTCGACTGGCCCGGTCGGCGCACGCAGTGGGTCGACACCGTGCACCGGTGGTTCGACCACTGGCTGTACGGCGTGCGGAACGGAATCATGGACGAGCCCCGCGTCGATCTGCAGACCGGCCCGGACACCTGGACGACCCAGGCCGACTGGCCCGCGGACACCTCCTCGGTCCCGCTGCGCCCCGGGCCCGACGGCTCGCTGGCGCTGAGCCCCGCGAGCGGTACCGGGACCTTCACCGACACCAAGCTGAGCGAGGCGGATCTCACCGCCGACCCGTCGGCGAACCGCCCGGGCCGGCTGGCCTTCCTCACCCCGCCGCTGCGCATGGGGTTACGGCTCTCCGGCACACCCATCGCGGATCTGCGGGTCACGCTCGACAAGCCGACGTCGAACCTCACCGCGCTGCTCGTGGACTACGGCGAGGACGAACGGATCGACTGGAACCGCAACGAACCCCAGAACCGGATCCACGACGGTCTGCGGGGGCTGGACGAGGAGTCCTGCCACGGGGAGAGCACCGCCCAGGACGACGCCTGCTACCAGCGGACCGCCAATGTGACGGCGCGCAAGCCCTCCGAGGTGATCGCCCGGGGCTGGATGGACGCCCAGAACCGCCACTCGCTCACCACTCCCGAGCCACTCACCCCGGCCGGTCCTACCAGATCACCTGGAAGACCCTGCCGGGCGACTACGAGATCAAGCCGGGCCATCGGCTGGGGCTGGTCCTCGGCGGCACCGACGCCGACTTCCTCTACTTCGAGGAGGCGACCGGGACCGGGGTGGCGGTGGACCTGGGCGGCAGCCGGGTCACCGTACCGGTGACCGCCGCCGATGGGCTTCGTAACTCCCTTCGTCGGCAGGCCCGTTGACCAGGCCCGGGTCGCCGTTCACCGGCGGCCCGGGCTCGGTCCCGTGGCCAGGCGCTCTACCCCCGTCCGCGCGCTCAGCCCCGCGTCCAGGCATGGATCACATGGGCACCGAGGTCCGCGTTTCCGTCGGCCATGCGGTGGCCGCTCTCGTACCGGGCCGTGAGGTCGCGGTAGCGGATGTCCTCCCTCGCGGAGAAGCCCAGCCGGCGCAGTTCGTCGGCGAGCTCATCCGGGGTGAAGAAGCTGAGGAAGGGCTCGTCGGCCTCGGCGGCCCACGCCGCGCGCGCCTCGTGCACGGCGCGTTGCTCCGGTGGCAGCGCGTCCGGCGGCTCACCGTAGTCGAAGACCACGCCCGAGCCGTCCGGCAGGGCCGCGATGAAGCCGAGCGTGTCCAGCACGGCGGTGTGCGTCAGATACGGCACCACCCCGAGCCAGCAGAAGAACGCCGGGCGGGCCGGGTCGAAGCCCGCCGCCGTCAGCCCGCCGACCAGGCTCTGCCGCTCGAAGTCCACCGGCGCGAAGGTCAGTGACGGCGGTACGGGGATCTCCGCGGCGGCCAGCCGGTCGCGCTTCCACTCCTGGGTGGCGGGATGGTCCACCTCGAACACCTTCAGGCCCTCCGCCTCGTACGGATTGCGGCAGCCGAAGGTGTCCAGCCCGGCCCCGAGCGCCACCGCCTGCCGTACCCCGCGTGCCACGGCGGCCGCGACGGCGTCCTCGGCGAACCGCGCACGGGCGGCCACGGACAGCCGCACATCCTCGCGCTCGGGGTGGAAGGCCGCCTCGAGGACGGGGTCGTCCGCGTCGGCGGCGAGGATGCGGAGCGCCAGCGGGTCGTGGAACACCCGGCCGCCCTCCAACTCCTGGTGGGCCGCGCGGAACGCGGCCGCGCCGCGGGCGGTGATGCTGGGCCGTCCGATCTGCATGGAACGCCCTCCCCGAGGTCCCACCGCGGATGCCCGCGAGCTACCCCCTCATGGTGTCAGCTCCGCACCCCGTGTGCACCGCTAACCGGCCTTGTTCACAAGGGAGTTACACGGCGAACGACCACCCGGGGGCCGCCCCGGCCATGGCGTCGCGCGGCAGGCGCGCATTGTCCCATCGTTGGGCGCCGGCCAGGGGTTGACCAGGCCCATCGGGTGCAACCGCTCGGCCGAACCGGTGAAGCTCCCCACCACTCCGCAAGCCCCTCTGATGTCGTGCAATAAATACGACAATCCGACAATCAGAACAAAAGGGTCCGACATGGTCGGACCAGTGCGGAGTGCACCGTGTCCCATCACCCACGCCATCGGACGGCGCTTCTCGCCGTCGCCCTGCTCGGCGCCGCCACCGCGTGCGGCAGCGGGACACCGGCCGCCCCGAAGGCCGAGGAGAAGCCATCGAAGACCTCGGCGGTGGCCAGGAGCGGGTCCATGAAGAAGTTCACCCTCGTGGCCACCGGCGATCTGCTGGTGCACGCCTCCGTCATCCGGCAGGCGAAGGCGGACTCGGGCGGTGAGAGCTATGACTTCCGGCGCATGATCCGGGCGGCCGCGCCCGTCGTCGCCCGGGCCGACCTGGCCATCTGCCACATGGAGACCGTCTACGGGGCCGCCCACGGGCCGTTCACCGGCTATCCGACCTTCAAGACGCCCCCGCAGCTCGCCTCGGCCGTGAAGGACATCGGCTACGACTCCTGCTCCACCGCCTCCAACCACACCCTCGACGCCGGTCCGGAGGGGGTGGTCCGCACCCTCGACGCCATGGACAAGGTGGGGCTCAAGCACGCCGGATCGGCCCGTTCCGCCGCGGAGCGCGTCCGTCCCACGATCCTGGAGGCCGGGGGTGCCAAGGTGGCCCATCTCGCCTACGCCTACGGCACCAACGGCATCCCGGTCCCCAAGGGCAAGTCGTGGCTGGTCAACCTCATCAATCCGGCGCGAATCATCAAGGACGCGCGGGCCGCCCGGCGCGCCGGGGCCGATGTGGTCGTCGTCAGCGTGCACTGGGGCACCGAGTGGCAGCAGGCGCCGGACAAACTCCAGCTCTCGCTCGCCAAGAAGCTCACCGCCTCCAAGGACGACGGCCGCCGCGACATCGACCTGATCATCGGCACCCACGCCCATATCCCCCAGGCGTACGAGAAGGTCAACGGCACCTGGGTGGTCTACGGCATGGGCGACCAGATCGCGGGGGTCATGCCCGACAAGCGCGGCCAGATGGGCTCGGCGGCGCGCTTCACCTTCACCCCGCCCTCCGCCCCGGGCAGGGCGTGGCAGGTGAAGAAGGCGGAGTACATCCCGCACGCCGTGGACAACGATCCGATCACCCTGGTGAACCTTCCCCGGGCCCTGGAGAAGAGCCCCGGCAACCCGGGTTACACCAGCGCCCTGAGCACCATCCAGGAGGCGGTGCTCAGCCGGGGCGCCAAGAAGGACGGCCTGTCCATGGGCCGTTGACCCGCTCGCCGCCGGTGGCGCTACGGCTCCGGCGGCCCCGGTCGCTCCGTCCCACCGGGCTGTTCAGGCGGCCCCGGCACGCCGGGCCGGCCCGTCCGGTCGGCGGCGTCCCGTGTGTGGAAGGTCAGCTGGTCGTTGTGCACATCGACCCGGACCTGGCTGTGCGCGGGCAGCTCGCCGCCGAGCAGCATCCGGGAGAGCGGATTGTCGACCTCGCGCTGGATGGTGCGGCGCAGCGGCCGGGCGCCGTACTCCGGCTGGTGTCCGTGTTTGGCCAGCCAGTCGACGGCGGCCGGGGTGAACTCCACGCCGACGTCCTGGGCGTGCAGCCGGCGCCGGGTCTCCTCCAGCAGCACATCGGCGATCTGCCGCAGCTGCTCGTCGGCGAGCCGGCGGAAGATGATGATCTCGTCGATGCGGTTGAGGAACTCCGGGCGGAAGTGCTCCCGCAGCGGGCGCAACACCCGCTCCCGGCGCACCGCGTCGTCGGCCTCCTCGCCACCGCCGCCAAAGCCCAGGGGGCCACCGCGTCCGGTGACGGTCTCCGAGCCGAGGTTGCTGGTCATCACGATGACGGTGTTCTTGAAGTCGATGGCGCGGCCCTGGGCGTCCGTCAGCCTGCCGTCGTCGAGCACCTGGAGCAGGATGTTGAAGACATCGGGGTGGGCCTTCTCCACCTCGTCCATGAGCAGCAGCGAGTAGGGCTGGCGGCGCACCGCCTCGGTGAGCTGTCCGGCCTCCTCGTGCCCGACGTATCCGGGCGGCGCGCCGACCAGCCGGCTGACGGTGTGCTTCTCCTGGTACTCGCTCATGTCGAGGCGGACCATGCGGTCCTCGCTGCCGAAGAGCGCCTCGGCCAGCGCGCGGGCGAGTTCGGTCTTGCCGACGCCGGTGGGGCCGAGGAAGAGGAAGCTGCCGCTGGGGCGGCCCGGGTCGGCGAGTCCGGCGCGGGCGCGCAGGACCGCGTCGGCCACGGCGGACACGGCCTCCTCCTGCCCGACGACCCGACGGTGGAGGTGTTCCTCCAGGCCCAGCAGGCGTTCGCGCTCCTCCTGGGTGAGGCTGGAGACGGGGATTCCGGTCTGCCGGGAGACGATCTCGGCGATGTCCTCGACGGTGACCTCGGCGACGCGCCCGCCGTGGTACTGCGTTTCGCACGCCCGTGCGATCCGGTTGTTCAGCTCGCCGATCCGGTCCCGCAGGGACGTGGCGCGCTCATAGCTCTCGGACGCCACGGCCTGGTCCTTGTCCCGGGTGAGCTGCTCGACCTCCCGCTCCAGGGCGCGCAGATCGGTGCCGCGGGCGCTGGAGCGCAGCCGTACCCGGGCCCCCGCCTGGTCCATGAGGTCGATGGCCTTGTCGGGCAGGAAACGGTCGGTCAGATAGCGGTCGGAGAGCTCGACGGCGGCGAGCAGCGCCTCGTCGGTGTAACGGACCTGGTGATGGGCCTCGTAGCGGTCGCGGAGGCCGTGCAGGATGGCGACGGCGTCCGCGGAGGTGGGCTCGGGGACCATGATGGGCTGGAAGCGGCGGGCGAGCGCGGCGTCCTTCTCGATGTACTGGCGGTACTCCCGGAGCGTGGTCGCGCCCATCACATGCAGTTCGCCGCGGGCGAGCGCGGGCTTGAGGAGGTTGCCGGCGTCCATCTGGCCGCCCTCGGAGCCACCGCCGCCGGCGCCGACCACCGTGTGCAGCTCGTCGATGAAGATGATCAATTCGTCGGAGTTGGTGCGGATCTCGTCGACGATGCTGGTGACGCGCTGCTCGAAGTCGCCGCGGAAGCGGGTGCCGGCCACGACGCTCGCGATGTCGAGCTGGACGACCCGGCGGCCGAGCAGGATGTCCGGCACATCGGCGTCGGTGATCCGCTGGGCGAGCCCTTCGACGACGGCCGTCTTGCCGACTCCGGCCTCGCCGATGAGGACGGGGTTGTTCTTGCCGCGCCGGGCGAGCACCTCGACGCTCTGCTCGATCTCCTCGTCACGGCCGATCACCGGGTCGATCCGCCCCTCACGGGCCAGTTCGGTCAGATCGCGGCCGAACCGGTCGAGGTTCGGGGTCTTCCGCTGGTCCACGACGGGCCGCTGGTCGACCGTGGGGGCGCTCGGGGTGAGCCCGCCGGTCGGCGGGCCGGGGGCCCGGGGTTCGAAGCGGGCGGCGCCCAGGATCTGCCCGGCGGTGGACTCGCGGTTGGCGGCGAGCGCGATCAGCACGTGTTCGGGGCCGATGTACGAGGAGCCGCGCGAGCGGGCTATCTCATGGGCGTCGAGCAACGCCCGTTTGACGGCCGGGGTGACGGCGACCGAGTTGCGCGGCGGCCCGCCCCCCGCCTCCCGGTCGATCTCCGCGGCGATCCGGTCGGGGTCGGCTCCGGCGCGCGAGACCATGGTCCGGGTGGGCTCGGCGGCGAGCGCCGCCCGCAGCAGATGTTCGGTATCGAGGTCGGTGCTGCCGTGTTCGGCGGCGTAGGAGGCTGCGGCCGAGACGAGATGGCGTGCGTTCTCGCTCATCAGCCGGCCGAAGTCGACATGGCGCGAATCGGGCCGTTGCCCGGCCGGCCCGGTCCCGAGGAAGCGTGCGAGGAAATCGCCGAGTGGATCCGGCCCGAAGTCCTCGGGGCCCTGGTTCGGGCCCTCGTTCCCGCTGCCCATATGACCAGTTTACGAGCGATCGATACCGATGTCCGTTCCTGGGCGGTTCCGCGAGCGGACACCGGTCCGGAGCCATCGGCGCGTCAGCGCGCCACGGGTGCGTCAGCGCGCCACCCGGTGGCGTTCGAGGACGACCATAGCGGCGTCATCGCCCTGGTGGCCGCCCGTGTGGCTGAGCAGATCGCGCTGCAGACGGTCGACGAGGTACTGGGGGCCGCCGCCGTCCGCTCCCGGGAGCCGCTCGGCGAGCGGGAAGAAGGCGCCCTCGCTGTTCCGCGCCTCGATCACCCCGTCGGTGTAGAGCAGCAGCTGATCGCCCTCGTCGAACGGGAAGTTCTCGGTGTAGTAGCGGCCGGCCGCCAGGTGGCCGAGGCCCAGCGGCAGTGCGGGCGCCTGGCCCTCCAGCGCCTTGACACCGGAGTCGCGCAGCAGCAGCGGCGCCGGATGTCCGCAGTTGACGAGCCGGACCACCGGCAGGTCGTCGGGGATCTCCAGCACGGCGGCGGTGACGAACGACTCCCCCGCCCCGGGCGCCTTGTCGCGGGGTTCGGTCCGCTCCGCGGACAGGGCGGTGTCCAGGTGGGACGCCAGATCGGTCAGCGGTACGGGCCAGTGGGCGATCGCACGGAAGGCGCCGAGCACCAGGGAGGCGTCCGCGACGGCGGTCAGCCCGCTGCCCCGGACATCGCCGATGATCAGGCGGGTGGCGTTCGCGGTGCGCGCCGCCGCGTACAGATCGCCGCCGATCTCCGCCCCGGGCTCGGCCGCGAGGTAGACCGAGGCGATCAGCAGCGGGCCGACCCTTCCGGGGAGCGGCCGCAGCAGCACCCGCTGCGCCACATCGGCCACCGCCCGCACCCGGTTCAGCTCGCGCATGTGCCGGTCGAGCACCGCGCGGAACAGCACGATCATCGCCGAGACCAGGGCCAGGGTGATCACCTCGGTCAGTCGGCCGGGATGGCCGAGAAGCCCCTCCGAGGCGTTCGCCGCGACCTGGGCGACGACGGCCAGGAGCCCGACGCACGCGGTGAGCAGGGGACCGGCGAACGAGGCGGTCATGGCGGGGGCCGCGATCAGCAGCGGGCTGAGCCGGATATTCGCCGGGGTGAGCACATCGCCGAGCGTGATCAGCCCGATGACCAGCAGGGGATCACGACCAAGACGCGGGTCCGCCACCTTGGCCGGCGCGGATCCGAGGGACCTTGCCGCGTGTGCACATCTACTGCTTACGCCTGCCGTGGCCCCCGCGCCAGCCCCGCCCCGCCCAGATGGGGACAACTACGCCCCCGCAAGGCGGCCGTCACACTTCGGCCCGCCGTCTCGTCCTCCTTCTCAGGCCGAGGAGAGGATCAGGACATGGCAGAGCTGACCGCCTTCGAACAGCAGCGCGACCGGCTGTGGGCCGTCGCGTATCGCATCACCGGCTCGGTCGCCGACGCCGATGACGCGGTGCAGGAGACCTGGCTGCGCTGGCAGGCGCTGCCCGCGGACGAGGTCGCCGACCCCCGCGCGTATCTGACCACCGTCGTCAGCCGCATCTGTTACGACCTGCTGGGTTCGGCGCGGGTGCGGCGCGAGCGTTACGTCGGCCCCTGGCTGCCCGAGCCGGTGGTGACGGCCGACGGTCCGGAGGACCGGGTGACGCTGGACGAGTCGGTGGGGCTGGCGCTGCTCACCGTGCTGGAGCGGCTGACTCCGGCGGAGCGGACCGCCTTCATCCTGCACGATGTCTTCTCGGTGCCGTTCCCCGAGATCGCCGAGGTGGTGGGCCGGAGCCCGGAGTCCGTACGGCAGCTGGCCTCCCGCGCCCGCAAGCGGGTCCGGGCGGAAGCGCCGCGGCGCACGGTGGACCGCGCGGAGCACCGGCGGGCCGTGGACGCGTTCCTCCGGGCGGTCATGGGTGGCGACATGGACGGGCTGCTGGAGATCCTGGATCCGGAGGTCGTCTGGCGCTCGGACGGCGGCGGCAAGGTGGCGGCGGCGCGGGTCCCGGTGCTGGGGAACGAGAAGGTGGCGCGCTTCGCCCAGCGGCTGGCCCGGGCCTTCGACCCGGCCACGATGCTGGTGCACCACCGCGACGTCAACGGCGCCCCGGGCCTGGTCCTGGTCGACAGCGCGGGCGGGCAGGCCGTGGTCTTCGCGTTCTCCGTGCACCACGGCCGGATCACCGAGATCGACGCGGTCATCAACCCCGACAAGCTCCGCCACCTCGCCCTGCCGAACCTGTGACCTGCCCTGTGACCTGCCCTGTGACCTGCCCTGTGACCGGCATCACCGTCACATCTCGGGCCGCCGTGTCGTCCTCCTCGTGAAAACCGACCGACGAGGAGGCCGCCCCCATGGAGAAGCAGCAGGTCCTGGTACTCGGCGCGGGCTACGCGGGGCTGATGGCCGCCCTGCGGCTGGCCCCGCACACCCGCGTCACCCTGGTCGATCCGAGCCCCGCCTTCACCGAGCGGGTGCGGCTGCACGAGCGGGCCGTCGGGCGGCCCGACATCACGCATCCGCTGGACGCGCTGACCCGGCGGGCCGGGGTCGTCCACCTGGCCGCCCGCGCCACCGGCATCGATCCGGCCGCCCGCCGGATCACCACCGACGACGGCCGCCGACGCGGCTACGACCGGCTGGTGTACGCGCTCGGCAGCCGCACCGCCGACCCCGGTGAGCGCGCCTACACCCCGGAGACCGCGGCCGAACTGCACAAACGGCTGCAGGACGGCCCGGGTGAGCTGACGGTGGTCGGCGGAGGACTCACCGGCATCGAGCTCGCGGCCGAGATCGCCGAGTCCCACGACGCCTGGAAGGTCCGGCTGGTCACGGACGGGGAGGTCGGCGCGGGGCTGTCGGCGAAGGGCCGCGCCCATGTCCGTACGACGCTCACCGGGCTCGGTGTCCGGATCGAGGAGGGCCGCCGGGTGGCGCGCCCGGAGGACGTCGACGCCGACGTGGTGGTCTGGGCCACCGCGATGACCGCGAACACCGCCCTGGCCGAGGCCGCCGGAATCACCCTGAACTTCGGTTCACTGCGACGGACCGTCAGTCTCCGACGCGCCCCGGGCGGCCGTCAATGCGCAGGCGCAGGCGCCGACGGGGCCGGGGCCGCCACCGCACGCCGCCGGATGCCGTCACCGCCAGGAGCCCCAGGAGGGCCAGCGCGGCGGCGGGGGCGAGGACCACCCAGGGGGCGCGCTCGGCGTAGGGGTGGTTCTCGGCCAGCAGCCGGCCCCACTCCGGGGACGGCGGCTGGGCACCCAGGCCGAGGAAGGCCCAGTGCGGCCAGGGCGAGCGCCACGGACGGCAGGCGCAGCAACGCGTGGCGGACGACCGGGGGCAGGACCGCGGGCAGGATGTGGCGGCGCAGCAGATGGCGGCGGGAGGCGCCCAGGGCGCGGGTGGCGGCGAGATGGGCGGCGGCGCGCTGCTGCCGCAGCAGGGCGGAGGTGTGCGTGGCCAGCGGTGCCCAGTCGACGGCGGCCACGGCGAGCGCGGGGGTGTACGGGCCGCGGCCCGCCGCCCCGGCGACCAGCAGCCCGGCGAGCACGGGCGGCACCGCGTTCACCGTCTCGGCGAGTCCGCCGGACAGCCGGGGCACCAGCCCGAGCAGCACCCCCGCCACCAGCGCGGCGGCGCTCACCGCCGCCGCGAGCGCGAGCGTGGACAGCGCGCCGTGTCCCACCCGGGCCAGCAGATCGCGGCCCAGCGCGTCGGTGCCGAACGGATGCGCCCAGGACGGGGCGGTGAGCCGGGCGGCGGTGTGCACGGCCAGCGGGTCCCGGAGGGCACCGAGCACGACGACGGCGAGCAGGAGCGCGGCGTAGAGCAGCGGAATCGCGCGGGCGGACGGGGCGGTGGGCCGGTCGAGCGAGGGCAGCGCCCCGTCGCGCAGCGCGGGCCCGAGCAGCAGCCGGGCCGCGAGCCGGGCGAGACCCCCGGCGGCGGCCGCGAGCAGGATCAGGGCGAGGGCGAACGCCTGGAGCATCGGCAGGTCCTGGGCCATGGCCGCCTGGAGGGAGAGCCGGCCGAGCCCGGGGATGTCGAAGACCTGCTCGACGGCGACCGCGCCTCCGGTGAGCCCGACCATGAACAGCCCGATGTTCGGCAGCACTCCGGGCACGGCACGCCGCAGCGCCTGGCGGGCGATCCGCCGGGCGGGCAGCCCGCGCGCGGCGGCGGCCCGCGACCAGGGTTCGGCGAACGCGCCGGGCAGGGCGTCGTCCAGGACCCGGCCCAGCAGGGCGCCCGCGGGCAGGCCGAGGGCGAGCGAGGGCAGCACCATCCACCGCGGCCCGTACCAGCCGACCGCGGGCAGCCAGCCGGGCGAGGGCGCCCGCCACCGCCGCCGGGCTGACCTCGGTGCCGCCCTGGAACCGCGCCTCGCGCAGGGTGAACAGCCAACCCCGGCCGCTCTCCCGCGTCCAGGACTCGGCGAGGGCGGGCACCGCGCCGCCGTTGCCGTCCAGCCGGGTCAGCCCCTCGGTGACGCCGAGCCTGCTGAGCAGGGTGGCGTCGGCGCCGTACGGGGAGAAGCACTCGGCGGGCGGGAAGGCCATCGCGACGCGGAGGCGCCCGCCGCCCGCCACGGCCCCGGCGTCGTACGGCGAACCGTCGCGGGCCGCGAAACACCCGGCGAGCAGCGGGAGGAGCAGCAGCGCGGCGGCCCACCGGCGGCGGACAGAGTGCATGGGCGTGGTTCTCCAGGGGCTGCGCGAGTACGGCCGGACACGAACGCTACATGATAATCATTTCCATAAAACTCAGGGTGCCCCGGGGGTCATGGGCACCTCGAAGTGGACGATGCCCTGCCCGCCCCCGGGCGCCTCCCGCTCATCGCAGACGACCTTCGCCAGGGACCGCCAGAACGGCTCGGCGCCCGGCACCGCCGGATCGGTGTGCAGATAGACCGCGCTATAGCCGCCGTCCGCCTCGGCGAAGTCCAGCAGCGCACGCACCAGCCGCCGGGCCAGCCCGTGGCGCCGGTGTTCGGGGCGCACATAGACCCGGCGCAGCTGCGCGGTCTCGCCCGACGGATAACGCGCGGCCAGCCACCGGGGGTTGGGCGGATGGGCGGGGCCCCGGGAGTCGAGCGCGGCGGTCGCCACGACCGCCCCGTCGCCGTCGTCCACCGCGACCAGCAGGGTGTGGCGCGCACCGTCCAGATACGCGGCGGCGGGATCGGTGATGTCGGCGTGCCAGCGCGGCAGATAGCCGGTTCCGAAGTCGCGGTAGACGGTGTCGAGCATCACGCCGCGGGCGGCGTCGAGGTCGTCGGGGGTCGCGGTTCTGATGCCGTAGGTGGGCACTTGCGCATCGCACGCAATAAGCCCGTTCACTGATCGTACTGGCAGACTGGACCCCGAGGGGAGGCGGGGCCGATGGGGCGGGCACGGCCGTCGATGCAGGAGCTGATCCAGCGGCGCAGGAACGCCGGATTCGTGGGCCGGCGCCGGGAACTGGACGCGTTCCGGGACAATTTCGGGCTGCCGCCGGAGGACGCGCGGCATCGCTTCGTCTTCCATGTGCACGGCCACGCGGGCGTGGGCAAGACCTGGCTGGTGCGCCGACTGGAGGAGACCGCCCGCCAGGAGTACGGCGCGCTCACCGCCCGTATCGACGAGACGGCGAGCTCCGTACCCGAGGCGATGGCCGCGATCAGCGAGCAATTCGCCCGTCAGGGGCGGGAGTTGACGGCCTTCGACCGGCGGCTCGCCACCTATCGGCAGCGCCGCCACGAGGCGGCGTCGGTACCGGCGGAGGGCGAGCGGCAGGGGCCCAGCACCGGCAGTATGGCCGCCGCGCGGGCGGGTCTCGCGGGGCTCGGCCTGGTGCCGGGGTCGGGGCGCTGGCGGGCGCCGTCGATCCGGTGCCGCTGGCCGAGGGCACCGACCGGCTGCGGGCGGCGCTCAGCTCGCGGTTCCGCGACCACAAGGACGTCCAGCTGGTGCTGGACCCGGTGCAGACGCTGTCCCCGCTGCTGGTCAGGGAGTTGTCGGAGGCGGCCGCGGCGGTGCCGTGGCTGGTGCTGCTCTTCGACACCTACGAACGTCTCGGCCCACTGCTCGACCCCTGGCTGCGCACCCTGCTGACCAGCGAACGCCTCGGCACCCTCCCCGCCAACACCGTGCTGGTGCTGGCCGGGCAGACCCGGCTGGACCCCGGCTGCTGGGGCGATCTGGCCGATGTGGTGGCGGAACTGCCGCTGGAGCCGTTCACCGACGCGGAGGCCCGGCAGCTGCTGACCGCCAAGGGGATCACCGAGGAGCCGGTGGTGCGGGAGGTGCTGCGGCTCTCCGGCCGGCTGCCGGTCCTGGTGTCCACCCTCGCCGAGAACCCCGGCACGAGCGGGGACTTGAACGACCCCAGCGCCACCGCCGTCGACCGGTTCCTGAAGTGGGAGCACGATCCGGTGCGCCGCTCCGCCGCCCTGGCGGGCGCGCTGCCCCGGCGGCTCGACGAGGACGTCTTCAGGGCGGCGGTGGACGACGACGGGGCCGGGCTGTTCGGCTGGCTGCGGTCGCTGCCGTTCATCGGCGACCGCGACGGCGCCTCCCGCTACCACGATGTGGTGCGCGCCCCCATGCTGCGGCTGCAGCGGACCACCTCCCCGCAGCGGTGGGGCGCGGCGCACACCCGGCTGGCGGAGACCTTCGCCGGATGGCGGGAGGCGGCCGCCGGAGGGCTCGACCCGCACGACGGATGGCGGCTGGACACCTGGAGCGGACCGCGCCTGGAGGAGTGGTACCACCTGCTGTGCGCACGGCCGTCGGCGGCGCTGCCCGGAGCGCTGCGGGACGGGATCGGGGCCTGCGACGCGGGCCCCGCGGTGGCCCGGCGCTGGGCGACCACCCTGGTCGAGGCCGGTGAGGACGCCGACTCGGAGGCGGTGCGCACCTGGGGGCGGCACCTGGTGGAGGCGCTGGCGGACGAACGGCGGCGCGGTATCGAGGCGCTGGGGCTGCTGCTGGCGCGGGGCGGGCTGGACACCGCCGGCCGGGTCGCGGCCCTCCTCGTACGGGGCTGGCACCGCCGGTCGGTCGAGGAGTTCGACGGGGCGCTGGGGGACTTCCACCGGGCGATCGAGCTGGACCCCGGCAACGTGCGCGCGCACTTCGGACGTGCCGTGGTCCACCGGGCCACCGGGGAGTTCACCGCGGCGATGGACGCGCTGGACCGGGTGGACGCGCTGGAGCCGGGCTCGACCTGGGTGCAGCGGGAGCGCGGGGAGACCTGCCGCCGGGCGGGCCGCTACGAGGAGGCGCTGGCCCGGCTCGACCCGGTGATCGAGGCCGACCCGGCGGACCATGTGGCCCTGGGCAGCCGCGGCCAGACCAACATGGCGCTCGGCCGGATCCAGGAGGCCCTGGCGGATCTGGACCGGGCCATCGAGCTGAACCACGACTACACCTGGGCGCTGCTCCGGCGGGCCCGGGTCCGCAGCACCCTGGGGGACACCGCGGGCGCGCTGGAGGACCTGGACCGGGCGGAGGCGCTGGAGCCGGGCATCCCGGGAACGATGGGCGAACGCGGGGATGTCCACCGCTTCGCGGGCCACTACGAGGAGGCCATCGCGGCGTACGACCGGGCGCTGGCCCTCGACCCCAGCTACGTCTGGGCCCTGGGGAGCCGCGCGATGGCCAACGAGGCCCTGGGCCGACGCGCGGAGGCGCTGACGGACCTGGAGCGTGCGGTGGCGCTGAATCCCGGCTACGCCTGGGCCGTGGCGCAGCGCGAGCGGTTGCTCTCGGGCGGGGATTCCCCGGAGGGCGGACGGAACGACGGACCGGTGTGACCTCCCGGCACCCGCGCTTCCGACTCCCCTCCCTCGACGGCCGGTCAACGGCCGTGTGTCAACGGCTGTGTGCCAATGGCCCTGCGCCATCGGCCTTGTGCGTCACCGGCCCTGCGTGTCACCGGCCCTGTCGTGACGTGCGTCCGGCGAAGCAGGACGACACGGTGTGGCGTACGGCGCGCAGCACGGCACGACAGCGCGACAGGTAACGGGACGGGCGGGCCCGGCGGACGGGGCGTGGCACGGCGGATGGAGCCGGTACGGCCTCCTCGGCGGATGTGTCCCGAACGGTGGCGTCCACCTGGGCGGGAGCGGCCGGATCCACCGCGGGCGGCGACGGATCGGCGGGGCGGGCCTGCGGGGTGACGGGGCGCCGGGTGGCTTCCGCGCGCAGCATCGCGCGCATGGCGGCATAGACATCGACGGGCATGCGGATACTCCTGCGGTCTCGGACGTCCTACGGCTGAGCGGGCAGGGCGGACCGCATCCGGGATCCGCGGGGCACGCGGAAACGGGATGACGGACGGCCCGGGCCCGGTCAGCAGCGCAGAACGACGGACCGCGAGGAGAGCCGACCGGCCGGGACGTCGCCCCCGGCGCCGAACGCGCCGACGCCCGGCGCCGGGTCGGCGGGGCGACCGCGGACCGCGACGAGCACGAGCGGGCCGAGGGACGTCGAGAGGGACCGATGGGCGCCGAACGAGGCGCCGTGAGCCACCCGCCCGGCGTGCCGGGCCGGATGCCCGGCACCGTCCCGGGCGGAGAACACGGCCGACACCGAGGAGGTGGAGCGCTCGTCCTCGGCCTCCGGTGCCACCGGAACAGGGGTGACGGGCACGGGAGCACCGGCGGGAGCGGACGCGACAAGGGCCCGGGCCGAGGCGGGAGCCCCCGCGTCACCGGGCGCGGACGTGGCCGGGGCCCGGTTCGGCGCCCCGGCCGCCCCGGCCTTCCCGGCCGCGCACTGCTCCGGCCCGCTGGACGGCGCGGCGCGGACGACCCCGAGGGCCAGCACGGCATGCAGCAGCGTGGCCGCCAGCAGCAGAAGGGCGGCGGCCGCACACGGGCCGCCGCACACCCCGGGGCGGTTCGTCCTGCCGCCGTGCACCATGCGGCCTCCCTCGCTGATTCCCTTCCAGGGAACCCCGCACAGCGGAAGACGGCACTCCGATTACCGGGAAAAGTCCATACTTTCACCCGTGTCGGTTATCTCCTCGAACGCCCATACCGCCGCATTTCGAGGGGTCGCCGGCCGTATGGTGTGATCATTCGAGCAATGAGGCGGGTGCGGCCTGCCGCCACGAGTCGAGCAGGATGTCCCGCAGCTCATCGAGGTCGTCCAGCGCGGCGAGCCGCACCCGCACCCAGGCCGAACTCGCCTCATGGCCGGCGACCCAGAACTTCTCCGGCTCCGCCAGCACCAGCTCCTCCCGCTCCACCTTGGGACATCTGACGGCCATCGAGGTCTCGTCCTCGGGCAAGGTGGCGAACATCTTCCCGGCGACCCTGAAAGTGGGCATCGACCAGGCGATCTTCTCTGTGGTCTCCGGCAGCGACAGGGCGATGGCACGGACATCATCGGAGGTCGTCATGGCCAGACCGTAGAACACCCCACCGACAAGGCGCCCGGCCACGTCCGCCCCGGCCCCGGCAGGCCCACCGACAAGGCCCTCCGCCCCCGCCCCGGCTGTCGTCACGCCCGGTACACGTACGGCGTGGTGGTGGTCAGGGGCACGAAGCCGAGCCGACGCAGGATCGGGCGGCTCAGGCTGGACGCGTCCACCTGGAGATAGCGATAGCCACGGCCGGCGGCGATACGCGCCCGGAACGCGACCAGGGCGCGATAGATACCCCGGCCGCGCCACTCCGGCACGGTGCCCCCGCCCCAGAGCCCGGCGAACGGCGCCCCGGGCGGCAGCTCCATCCGCGCCGCGCTGACCGGCCGGTCACCGTCCATGGCCACCACCGCGACGACCGTGTCCGGCCCCTCGGCGAGCTGGGTGAGGAGCCGGTGCCGGAGAGCGGTGCCGTCATCGCCGAACGCCCGCTCATGGACGTCCACCACCCGTTCCACACCGGCCGCGTCGGTCACCGGGAGCAGCCGGATGCCCCGGGGCGGTTCGACGGCTGTGTCCAGGTCCGCCACGTGGGCGACCATCAGCGTCTCCTCGGGCTCGGGGGCGAATCCGGCAGCCCGGAGCCGTTCGCCGAGGTCGCCGGGGCGGTCGTGCGCGTACAGCTTCCACTCGAAGGCGCGGTCCGCGCCCCCGAAGTGCCGTATCTGCGCGGCGATCGCCGCATCGGCGGTGGCATCGTCCAGATCCGACCACAGGACGCCGTTCCAGTCGTCGCGGCCGCCGGTCTGCCGCACCACCGCACCCACGCGCTCGACCCGGACGCCGGGGCCGTCGGCCCGCGCGCCCTGTCTCATCTCCCGGTCGTACAGCTCACGCACCACATCACGATCCATGCGCCCACCCCAGCACCGGGCCCCGTCGGCGGCAATCGATTATCGGGCCGTCGAGGCCGACCCGTCACGATCCGCTCTTCGCCCCGGCGGCGTAGTCGATCGCGATCCGCGCCCCGAGCCGTGCGTTGTTCTTGACCAGGGCGATATTGGTCCGCAGGCTCTCCCCTTGAGTCAACTCCACGATCCGGCCCAGCAGATACGGGGTCGCGTCCTTGCCGCCGATCCCCGCCTCCGCCATCTCGGCGAGGGCCCGCTCGATGATGCCGTCCATCCGCCCGGCGGGGATCTCCTCGGCCTCGGGGACCGGGTTGGCGATGCTCAGCCCCGCCGTCATGCCCAGCTCCCACTGGGCCCGCATGGTGGCGGCGATCTCCTCGGGCGAGTCGACGCGCAGCGGGGAGCGGAAGCCGCTCACCCGGGAGTAGAAGGCGGGGAAGTCGTCGGTGCCGTAGGTGAGCACCGGAACGCCCAGGGTCTCCAGCTTCTCCAGGGTCAGCCCGATGTCGAGGATGCTCTTGACCCCGGCACTGATGACGGCCACCGGGGTGGTGGCGAGCTCGGCGAGATCGGCGCTGATGTCGAAGGACCGCTCCGCTCCCCGGTGCACTCCGCCGATGCCACCGGTGACGAAGACCCGGATCCCGGCCAGCGCGGCGAGCCGCATGGTGGACGCCACGGTGGTCGCGCCGTGGCCGCCGCGCGCGATGACATGGGCGAGGTCGCGCACGCTGACCTTGCCCACCTCGGGGCTGGTGGCGAGCAGTTCCAGATCGGCCCGCTCCAGACCGACGCGCGGCCTGCCGTGGAGGACGGCGATGGTGGCGGGGACGGCGCCCTCGGCGCGGATGATCTCCTCGACCTCGGTGGCCATCTCGACGTTCTGCGGATACGGCATGCCGTGGCTGATGATCGTGGATTCCAGCGCGACCACGGGACGGCCGTCGAGCAGGGCCTCCGCGACCTCCTCGGTGACGGTCAGCCGGGGGTGGGGGGTGGTCATGTGGTCCTCCGCAGCGGGGCGTCGAGCGCGTCCTCGATCAGACGCGCGGTCAGGTCGGGTCGTACGGTGGCGGGGGTGGCCACGGTCAGCGCGGCGGCGGCGTGGCCGTAGCGGGCGGCCTCGACCGGGTCGGCGCCGCCGAGCAGGGCGTGGGCGAACGCGCCGAGCATCGCGTCACCGGCCCCGGTGACGTCCCGCACCTCGGCCGGTGGCGCCTCCAGCCGCACCCGGCCCTCGTCGAGGGTGCTCAGCAGGGAGCCGCGCGCACCGAGCCGCACCCACACATGCCGCACCCCGCGCTCGTGGAGGACGGCCACGGCCCGGAGCAGGTCCGGGTCGCCCTCGTCCGTGCCTCCGTCGAGGTCCCGCCCGGCGAGCGCGCCCAGCTCCGCCACGTTCGGCGTGACGGCGAAGACCGGGCGCCCGGCGGCGAACAGCGGGGCGAGCAGCGCCGCCTTGGGGACGCTCACCGGGTCGATCAACGTCTGGACCCCGGTGGCGGAGGCGAGGTCCAGCGCGTAGGAGAGCACCCGCGGGGAGAGGTTCCCGTCCAGCACCAGCAGACCGGCGTTGCCGATGAGTTCCCGCGTGGCGTGGAGGTGCTCGGGGGCCAGCGCGTCGGTGGCCGCCATGTCGGCGATGGCCACGACCAGATCGCCGTCGGCGTCCAGCACCGCCGTATAGGTGCCGGTGGGATGCGGGCCGCGGTGCACATGCTCGACGCGCACCCCGGCGGCCCGGGTCTCGCTCAGCAGCCGCTCCCCCGCCGCGTCCTGCCCCACGGCCGCGATGAGATGGGTGGGGGTGCCCAGCCGGGCGAGGTTCTCGGCGACGTTGCGGCCCACCCCGCCGGGGCTGGTGTGGGACCGCCCCGGGTTGCTGGTGCGGTACGCCACGGGGGCGAGGCTGCGCACCTTGATGTCCACGTTGGCCCCGCCGATGACCACCACCGCGTGCTCCTGGCGCAGGATGTAGCCGCGCCCCAGGATGGCGCCCTTCTTGCCCAGGTTGGACAGGTGCACATTGACCGCGGCACGCGTGGTCCCGAGGGCGTCGGCGATGGACTGGGCTCCGGCCAGCGGGTCCCGCCGCAGCAGCGCGAGTATCTCCCGCTCCCTGCGCGTCAGCGTCATGTTCAGCAGAGTAAAGCAAACTTAGCCCGATAAACAGGCTTCGTCAGGGGGCCGAGGAACAGGGCACTGACGCCCATGGGTTGGCCCAGGAGATCGTAAAAGAACGGCGGATGACATCCTGAGGAGCCATGGCGCGCCGGACACTCTCGGCAGCGGCCCGGGGACCTGTCCGGTGACGAGGAAGAAGACCGATGAGACTCTGCTTTCTGGTGGAGGAGCGCTATCGCCATGACGGCATGCCGCGTGAGGTGATCCGTCAGCTCTCCGCCTGGGGACACCAGGTGGACGTGGTCCGGCCGGGTCGTTCCCTGATGCGGATGTCCGACGCGGTGCGGGCGGGCAGCCATGACGCCTGGGTGCTCAAGACGGTGTCCGGAGGGCCCGGGCTGACGCTGCTGGAGGCCGCGGCGGCGGTCGGGCTGACCACCGTCAACGACGCCCGCTCCATCCGCGGCGTACGGGACAAGGCCCTGGCGGCCGCCATCGGGCGCAGCCGCGGGCTGCCGATGCCGCCCACCTACGCGGCGGCCCGGCCCGAGGCGCTGGAGGAGATACCGGAAGCCGAGTTCCCGCTGGTGGTCAAGCCCGCGGACGGCAGCTCGGGGCGGGCCGTGCGGCTGGTGCCGACCCCGGACCGGCTCAGGGCGCTGCGCGCCGAGCTGGCGGCGGAGGGCATGCTCATCGCCCAGCCGTATGTGCCGAATTCGGGCATCGATCTCAAGGTGTACTGCGTGGGCGGGGAGTTGTACGCCACCGAGCGGGTGTCACCGCTCGGTGGCGACGGGGGCGCACGCGGCCGGCGGGTACCGCTGTCCACCGAAGTGGCGGCCATCGCCGCCGAGGTCGGCGCGGCCTACGGCCTCGATCTGTACGGGGTGGATGTGCTGCTGGGCCCGGACGGGCCGGTGATCGTCGATGTGAACGACTTCCCCAGCTTCAAGGAGGTGCCGGACGCGGCGGCCCGGGTGGGGCGCGCGGTACTGGAGTTGGCGCGCGGGGCGGTGGCCGGTCCGGGTCCGCGCTCGTCGGCGCCCTCACCGGAGCCGAGCCGCCGGTGCGCGCTCCGGAGCCGGTCCCGGGGACGCCCGCGGCCACGGCCACGGGCCGGATGACCGCCACGGTGAGCGGCGGCCGATGAGGATCGGCCTGATCACCGCCGCCCCCGGCCATCAGCTCCTCGCCGACGCCACGGCGTTGCTGACACCCCGCCATGAGGTGGTGGCGCTCGACCCGCGCGGCCACGACGGGGCGGGGACGCGGGACCCGGTCGGGCCCGGCGCACTCGCCGATGTCTATCTGCTGAAGGCCCGGACGCCGCGGGCGCTGGCGTTCGCAACGTCCCTGGAGCGGCGTGGCGCCCCGGTGGTGAACTCCGCCGCCGCCACCGCGCGGTGCCAGGACCGGACGGCGATGGCCGAACGGGCGCTCCGCGCCGGGCTGCCGTTCGCCCCCACCCGCACCGTGGCCTCGCTCGCCGGACTGGCGGCGGAGCCGCCCCTCGTCCTGTGGTCGTCAAGAGCCGCCACAGCCGCCGCCATGACCTGGTGGCCCGCGTGGACGACGCCGCACACCTATCCGCCCTGACCGCCGACTGGGCGGATGAGCCCGTGGTGGTGCAGGACTTCGTCCCGAACGACGGCTGGGACCACAAGCTGTGGGTGGTCGCGGGCCGGGTGTTCGCCGCGCTGCGCCGGTCGGAGCTGGCGGCCGGCGGCCGCGGTCCGAACCTGCCGCTGGCCCTGGACGCGCTGCCACCGGGCTGGCTGGATCCGGTGCTCCGGGTCGGTCCGGTGTTCTCGCTGGACGTCTACGGTGTGGATCTGATCGACGCGGGCGGCGGCGCCCCGCTGATCGTGGACATCAACGCCTTCCCGGGAATCCGTGGTCAGGCGGGGGCTCCCGAGGCGCTGGCGGCCCTGGCCCTGCGGACGGCGGAACGGGGCGGACTCACCGCCTCCCGAACATGACCGACACGAGGGAAATACTAGGGGACTCCCGGCCGAAATAGGGGTGGCCGCAGGCCGGATGGGACCGGCAGGGTGGTCTACTGGTCTGCGCGCGACCCGAGGCACGCGCGTGACAGCCACCGGACAGCCGCCGCAGAGCGAGCGGCACGAAAGGACATCACGTGACCGCACACCCCACCGGCACAAGCCTGTGGATCAGGCAGTTCCACCCCGCGCCGACCGCGGCGACGCGACTCGTCTGCCTGCCCCACGCCGGCGGGTCCGCCTCCTACTACTTCCCGGTCTCCAAGGCGCTCTCGCCCACGGTCGATGTGCTCGCCGTGCAGTACCCGGGACGCCAGGACCGGCGCAACGAGAAGTGCATAGACAACATCGCCGAGCTGGCCGACGCGCTGGTGCCCGAGCTGCTGCCCTATACGGACAAGCCGATGGCGCTTTTCGGCCACAGCATGGGCGCCACGCTGAGCTTCGAGGTCGCCCTGCGCCTGGAGCAGAAGGGCGTGCAGCCGGTGGCGCTGTTCGCCTCGGGGCGGCGCGCCCCGTCCTGCCACCGTGACGAGTCCGTGCACCTCCGCGACGACGACGGGCTGATCGCCGAGATGAAGGCGCTCAGCGGCACCGACACCTCGCTCCTCGGCGACGACGAGATCCTCCGGATGGTGCTGCCCGCGATCCGCAGCGACTACAAGGCGGCCGAGACCTACCGCTACACCCCCGGCCCGCAGTTGGCGACACCCATCCACGCGCACGTGGGGGACAACGACCCCAAGGCGACCGTCGAGGAGGCCCGCGCCTGGGGCGAGCACACCACCGGTGGCTTCGACCTCCAGGTCTACCCCGGCGGCCACTTCTACCTCAACGACCAGGCGCCGCGTGTGATCGCGTCGATCCGGGACGTGCTGACCTCGACATCCTGAGCCCCGCCCCGCCGCGGGGCGTTCAGCCGCTGGACGGGTCGGTCAGGACGGTCCGTATGTAGTCCTCGACGGTGGCGTCCAGGCCCACGTCCCGGCCCGCCCGCTCGGACAACAGCCAGCGGTGTTCCAGCAGTTCGTGGTAGATCTGCGCGGTGTCGGTGGCACCGCGCAGCTCTTTCGGCACGGTCCGCACGGTGGGCCGGAAGACATCGCGCACCCACCGGTGGGCGAGCACCTCAGGGCGGGCACCGAGCGGATCGCCGGGCGCGTAGTCGTCCTGGGTGGCCATCCAGGTCTCCAGGTCGTTCAGGAGGCTGCGGGCCTGGTTCTCCTCGGCGTCGAGCCCGGTCAGCCGCAGCAACTGCCGCTGGTGGTGGCCCGCGTCCACGACCTTGGGCACGAAGGTGACGGTGTCGCCGTCGGGCGAGCGCTCGATCTGCATCTCCGCCACGTCGAACCCGAGGTCGTTCAGGCGCCGGACGCGCTGGTCGATGGCGTGGCGCTGGGCGAGCGGATAGACCGACTGACGGGTCAGCTCATGCCACAGGTCGCAGTAGCGCTCGACGATGGCCTGGCCGAAGAGCACCGAGTCGACCGAGGGTGCAGGGAGCCGCTGGCCTCCAGGTCCATCAACTCGCCCGCGATGTTCACCCGGGCCACCTCGATGTCGTACTCCCGCTGGCCGCTGGTGAGCCTCGGCTGGACCTGCCCGGTCTCGGCGTCCACCAGATAGGCGGCGTACGCGCCCGCGTCGCGCCGGAAGAGGGTGTTGGACAGCGAGCAGTCGCCCCAGGCGAACCCGGCCAGGTGCAACCGCACCAGCAGCACGGCGAGCGCGTCGAGCAGCCGTCTGATGGTGCTGGGCCGCATGGTCGTCTGGAACATCGACCGGTACGGCTGCGACCCCGCCAGATGGCGGGTGATCAGCGCCGGTTCCAGCGGCTCGCCGTGCTCGTCGGTGCGCCCGGTCACCACCGCGAGCGCGTCCACCGCGGGGACCGCGAGCCGGTCCAGGTCGCGCAGCAGCCCGTACTCCCGCACCGCCGCCCACTCGCCGACCTCCTTGACCGCCACGATCTCGCCGCCCGCCTGCGCGAAGCGGACGACATGGCGGGAGATGCCCCGGTCCAGCGCGACCAGGGTCTCCTCCGGCCACTCCGCCAGCGGGATGTTCCACGGCAGATCGAGCAGGGACGCCGGATGTTCGGGCGAGGTGGCGGTGATCTGCAGCTCCATGACACCCCAGTGTGCGGTACGGACGTGTCATCGGAGCCGGCCGTACGAGGACCCGACGCACGATCAAATGGACAGAATCTGTCCGGATACATACGCTGAAGATCCAATCGGACAAGATCTGTCCGCTCAGGGAGGCCGCCGCGACAGGACCGACACTTCGAAGGGAGCCCGTGCATGAGCCACCTCGCCGGCACCACCGCGGTGATCACAGGAGCCAGCGGCGGCCTCGGCTACGCCATCGCGGACGCCTTCGCGGTGGAGGGCGCCGACCTGGTGCTGCTCGCCCATGACCGGGACAAGCTGGAGCGGGCCCGCCACACCCTGGCCGGACACGGCACCACCGTACGCGGCCTCTGCGTGGACCTGGCCGACCCCGGCGCCGCGACCGCCGCCGCGCGTCAGGTGCTCGCGCTCACCGGGCGGGTGGACACCCTGGTGAACAACGCGGGCACGGCACACTTCAGCCCACTCGCCCAGACCTCGGCCGACTCCTTCGACGCCATGCTCCACCACAATGTCCGGGTGCCCTTCCTGCTCGCCCAGGCGCTGCTGCCCGCGCTCATCGAGGGGCGCGGCAGCATCATCAACATCAGCAGCTACTGGGCCCACACGGCGTCCGCCGACCGCCCGTCCGCGGCCTACTCCGCCACTCGCGGCGCCATCAACGCGATGACCCGGGCGCTCGCCAATGAACTGGGCCCGTCCGGGGTCCGGGTGGGCGGCATCGCCCCCGGCGCCGTACCCGCCCCGGCGTGTGAACGGGACCGCCTCGTCCCCATGAGCACCGGCGAGCGGTACGGAGCCGGTCACGCCCCGCAGGCCCATCCGCTGGGCCAGGCCGGCGAACCCCACGAGGTGGCCGCCGCGGCGGCCTTCCTCGCCTCGCCCCGGGCGGGCTGGACCACCGGCACCATCATGAACGTGGACGGCGCCCATGTGGACGGGGCACTCGCCGTCCGCTGACGGCCGTGGTGGCATCCGCGCCCCGGCCACCGGCTCCGATGGCCGATACCATGAGGTCGCGATGGAGAGAATCCGCCACGATCCCCGCGCGACGACGGGCCGGCGTCCGCTTCCCGCCGGTGGCGGCATCGACGCCCACCGGCATGACGAGCACCAGATCGTCTACGCCGGGCGCGGGGTGCTGGCCGTCACCACCGACGCGGGCAGCTGGATCGCGCCCGCCAACCGGGCGCTCTGGATACCGGCCGGGACCGTCCATGAGCACCGCGCGTACGGCGCCGCCGACCTCCATCTGGTGGGTCTTGCGGTGGCGGACAACCCGCTGCGGCTGGAGCGGCCCGCGGTCCTCGGCGTCGGCCCGCTGCTGCGCGAGCTGATCATCGAGTACACCGCGCGGCCGGCGGACCTCGGCGCCGAACGCCGCCGACTGCGCGCCGTACTGCTGGATCAGCTCCGCCACTGCGCCGAGCAGCCGGTGCACGTGCCCGCCGCCAAGGACCCGCGGCTGGCCGCGGTGTGCGCCCTCCTCCACGACGACCCGGCGGACAGCCGGACCCTGCGGCAGCTGGGCGCCGCGGTCGGGGTCGGCGAGCGCACCCTGACCCGGCTGTGCGGGGCGGAGTTGGGGATGACCTTCCCGCAGTGGCGCACCCAGCTGCGGCTGCACCACGCCCTGCGGCTGCTGGCCGATGGCGTCCCGGTCACGGCCGTGGCCCATCGCTGCGGGTGGGCGTCCAGCAGCGCCTTCATCGATGTCTTCCGCCGGGCCTTCGGCCACACCCCGGGCGCCCATCGCGCGCTCGGGTGACGCCCCGCGCCCGCGTTAGGGTCCTTCTTCCACGGAGGTCCGTCAGAAGGACCCTAGTCCTCGGCCAGGACCACGACCGTATCGCCCTCCTCCAGGGTCAGCGGCGCGGTCTTGGACGGGTTGAGGTGGACTCCGTAGAGCGGTGGCCGGTCGCTGTGCCGGGCCAGCCGGTAGCCGATGGCCGTCTCACCGCGCTGGCGAGCGGCCTCGATGACGGTGGCGAAGTTGGCCTCCGCGCCCGGTATCAGGTAGCTGGGCGCGGGTTTGAGGTAGATCTCGGACCCCTGCGGGTCGAAGAGGTCGGCGAAGACCGCGTAGAGGTGGCGGTTCTCGGTGAGCTGGGTCAGCAGCAGGCTGATCACCTTGGTGGAGACGATGAAGTCGTCGGCCTTGGTGACCTGTGCGACCTCGCGGTTGGCGTCGTCGTGCATCTCGGTGACGATGGAGTACGGATCGCCCAGCTGGATCTCGATGTCGCGCAGGTGGAGCAGGGTGACCAGGGTGCGGTCGTCGGCGCGTCCGGGGTCGATCCCGTCGTCCGTCAGCACCACGATGTGACGGTAGCCGTCCAGCCCGAGCGCCTCCAGCGACGGACGGCGGGTGGGTTCGCAGTACTTGAAGCCGACGGTGAGGTTCTTCAGCTCCCGGTTCGCCTCCTCACCGGGCGGGCGCGTGGCGGCGATGTCCACCACCGACCCGGGTTTCACCAGGAGGTCGAGCTGCGCGATGATCTTCTCCGCGCGGGAGTTCCAGCCGATCAGCAGGGTACGGTCCGGCACCGGCGGCCGGAACTCGGCCATGGCCATCGCCGAGCGCAGGATGCGGGGCCGGGTGGCCGCGACCTTGATGAGCAGATCGTCCTCCGCGACCATCAGCAGCCGGTCCCCGCGCCCGATGACGGTGTCCATGGGCGGGTTGACCAGCACCTCGCCGTCCGCGCGGTGCACGCCGATGGGCATGCCGAGCTCGAAGGCGTTCAGCGACTCCCCGTAGGTGGCGCCGGCCAGTGCGGGCTCGTCCCAGGGGTAGATCTCATTGCCGATGAAGCTGAGCAGTTCGTTGAAGACGGTGGAGAGACCGGACTGGCGGTGGGACTGCACGATCAGCCCGACCGCGATGTCATCGGCGTCGATCACCAGCGCGGTGTCCCCCGCGGCCAGCCGGGCGGCCGCCAGGTTCGCCGAACTCTGCACGGCGGCCACCACATTGGGCCGGGTCCCGGTCCAGGCGCGGCTGTTCAGCAGCAACAGCGACTTGATGACGTCGATGTCGCTGTCGTCCCCGGTGGGCGAGAGCACCATGACGGCCTTGGCGCTGTCCGGGCTCACCAGCTCCAGGTCGCCACGCTGGAGCGGATTGCCGGAGCGGCAGATCACCCGGGTCTTCCCGGTGTCCGGGATGCGGCGCCGGATCTCGTCCTCCATGTCGACCTTGTCCCGGTCGGCGAGGATCACCACACAGGAGCGCCGCTCGCTCTGATTGGCCTCCACCAGCTCGGCTATCACCGTGAAGACCTGCTCCGACCAGCCCAGCACGATGGTGTGGTGGTGCTCGATCAGCCGGGAGGTGCCCTTGCGCAGCTGCTGGATCCGGGCCTCCAGGCCGGTGGTCATCACACCGATCAGCGCGCTGACGATGAAGATGCCGCCGATGGTCACCGTGAGCATGAGGATGAGGAACAGCGGCCGGCCGCTGTCCCCGCCCATCGTGCCCGGGTCGAGGGTGCGCAGCAGGCTCATCCAGACGATGCCCAGCCAGCCGCCGTTCTCCTTGGTGTCCTTGTGGGCGAGGGCGACCGCCGCCCCGGAGACCAGGGTGATCAACGCCAATGAGGCCAGCCCCAGCCAGCCGATCAGCGCCGGGGTGCCACGGTCCATCGTCCCGTCGAACCAGTACCGCAGCCGCTCCCGCAGCCTCTTGCGCATGCCGCATTCCTCCATAGCCCATCGCGCCGCCGGACCCAACGGCCCGTGGTGAGCGGCGCTTTACGCCATGAGGGTGTCCTCTGACGGGGCTTCGACGCCAATCGGGGTCAGCCGGGGTCAGCCGGGGAGGTCGGCCCACTGGTCGAGGAGGTCGTCGCCCGTGCGGTCGCCCAGCGGTGACACCGGGTCGGTCAGGGGCTGCTCGGCCCAGATGATCTTACCGTTGGGGGTGTAGCGGGTCCCCCAGCGCTGGGCGTACTGGGCCACGAGGAAGAGTCCTCGGCCGCCCTCGTCGGTGGTGGCGGCGCGGCGCAGATGCGGGGAGGTGCTGGAGCCGTCCGCCACCTCGCAGATGAGGGTGCGGGCGCGCAGCAACCGGACGCGGCTGGGGCTGCTTCCGTAGCGGATGGCGTTGGTCATCAGCTCGCTGAGGATGAGTTCGGTGGTGAAGCCGAGCTCCTCCAGCCCCCATGCGCTCAGTTGCTCGGCGGCCTCGTTGCGGATGCGGGCCACCGCGGCGGGGTCGGAGGGCAGCTCCCACTCGGCGATGTGCCCGGGGTCCAGCAGATGGGTGCGGGCCACGAGGAGGGCGATGTCGTCGCCGGGGCGGGAGGACACCATGGTGTCGAAGACGGCCTGGCAGGTCTCCTCCGGGGTGCGCCCGGGCAGCCCGGCGAGGGTGGTGCGCAGGACGCCCAGCCCCTCGTCGAAGTCCCGGCCGCGGTCCTGGATCAGCCCGTCGGTGAAGAGGGCCAGCCGGCTGCCCTCGGGCAGCTCCAGCTCGACGGTCTCGATGGGCTCGCCACCCAGGCCCAGCGGCGGGCCGAGGGGGACGTCGGGGAAGGTCACGGTGGAGTCGGGGAGGACCACCGCCGGGCCCGGGTGGCCCGCGCCCGCCATCGTGCAGCGGCCGGAGACCGGGTCGTAGACGGCGTACAGACAGCTGGCGCCGCTGATCCCCGGGGCGTCGGTGCCCGCGGCGGCCTGGTCCTGGTCGAACCGGCTGACCAGCTCGTCGAGATGGGCCAGGAGTTCATCGGGCGGCAGGTCGAGCGCGGAGAAGTTGTGCACGGCGGTGCGCAGCCGGCCCATGGTGGCGGCGGCGTGCAGCCCGTGGCCGACGACATCGCCGACGACGAGGGCGACCCGGGCGCCGGGCAGCGGGATGACGTCGAACCAGTCGCCACCGACCCCGGCCCGGGCGGGCTGATAGCGGTGGGCCACCTCCATGGCGTCCTGTTCGGGCAGGCCCTGGGGCAGCAGGCTGCGTTGCAAGGTGGCCGCCATCGCGTGTTCGCGGGTGTAGCGGCGGGCGTTGTCGATGGCGACCGCGGCGCGGGCGACCAGCTCCTCGGTGAGCGCCACGTCGTCCTCGTCGAACGGCTCGGACTTCTCCGAGCGCCAGAAGGTGGCGATGCCCAGGGTGACGTCCCGCGCCCGCAGCGGGATGGTGATCATCGAGTGGATGCCATACTTGACGATCTTGTTCGCCTGTTCGTGATCCTGCTCCTGCCATCCCTCGTAGGTCCGCAGATCCGCCTCGAGCACCGGCCGACCGGCGCCGAAGCCCAGTGCCTGGGGCACGGTGCCGCTGTAGGTGATCATCTTGCCGACCCGCCACAGCGGATGGTCGGCCCGGATGCCACAGGTGGCGGTGCGGCGCATGGCGCTGCCCACGGGCTCGTCGCCACGCAGCACGGGGTCCACGAGGTCGACGGTGGCGAAGTCGGCGAACCACGGGACGGCGAAGCGGGTCAGCTCCTCGGCGGTCCGTACCACATCGAGGGTGGTACCGACCTTCGCGCCGGCCTCGTAGAGCAGCCTCAGCCGCCGCTCCGCCACTTCGGCCTTGCCGGACAGCGCGCGCAGTTCGGTCGAGTCGCGGAGCGTGGCGACGCTTCCGGACATCCCGCCGTCCCATCGGGTGGGGCGCTGGTTGACGGCCAGCAGCCGCTCCCCGGCCAGATGCACCTCGTCGGTGGCGACCCGGCCCGAGGCGAGCAGTTCGGCGGTGCGCGGCTCGATGCCGAGCTCGGTGACGGGGCGGCCCTCGGCGTCCGGGGGCAGGTCGAGCAGCCGGCCGGCCTCGTCGTTGGCGAGGACCAGGCGGCCGTGGCCGTCGACGATGAGCACGCCTTCCTTCACGGAGTGCAGAACGGCGTCGTGGTGCTCGTACATGCGGGTCATCTGGGCGGGGCCGAGCCCTCGCGTCTGCCGCCGCAGCCGCCCGCCGACCAGCGCGGTCCCGCCGGTGGCGAGCGCGAGCGCACCGGCGGCGGAGCCGAAGACCAGCGGCAGCTGGCGCTCGACCCGGCCGCTCACATCGGCGGCGGTCATCCCGGCGCACACCACACCGGCCACGGTGCCGTCGCCCTTCGGGATCGGGACGGTGGCCTGGACTTCCCGGCCGAGGGCCCCTGCACGGACTCGGTGACGATCTTGCCCTTCACCACGGGCCGCCAGTCGGCGACGAGCGTCTTGCCGATGTACTGCGGCTTGGGGTGGGTGTAGCGGATGCCATGGGTGTTCGCCACGACCACGAAGTCCAGACGCGCCCGCCGACGGGTCTCCTCGGCCCGCGGCTGGAGCAGGGTGGTCGGATGGTCGGTGCGCATCGCGGACGCGGTGCCCGGGGAGGTGGCGAAGGTCTGGGCGACGGCGGTGGCGCGGTTGATGGCCTCCTGCTCGCTGTCGACACGGGCCTGGAGGATGAGCGCCGTCGTGGCCGCCACGATGAGCAGGCACACGACCAGCACCTGGACAGCGAAAACCTGCCCGGCGATGCTGCGCACGCTCAAGCCGCGCAAGCGCGGGAGCGAGCGAAGACGCGTCCGGGAGGGGTGTGCGGGGCAAGCCTTGATCGACTGAAAACTCCGACCACGCACCCTTCCTACCATTTATTCCCCTCCGGTCGGGAAGCCCCGTGGCGCACGACGGTCGACCGTCCCGAAGCGTGAAACACCCCGGCACGCTATGTGACGTCTCGCCCACGCAACGCTCACCGTATGCCTGTCGGCGGGCATCACCGGGCCCGTCGGGCGAGGGGACACGGTCACCGTGTCGAGGGAACACGGTCACCGTCACACATCGACCCGGAGTGCCACCTCGCGCATCATCTCCCTGACGGCGGCCAGATCCGTCCGCGCCCGGTCGGCCACCAGATAGAGGAAGACACCCTGGCTGGCGCGCTGGCTGAGCGGCCGGATCACGTGGTACTCGGTGTCCAGCGTGATGACGATGTCCTCGAGGCGCTCCGGACTGTAGCCGAGCAACTCCAGAGTGGACATCTTGGCCCGCAGCACGTCGGTGTCCCCGTAGGCAACCTTCTCCAGGTTCGGTCCCTGCGCGGTCTGGACGGCGCCCAGGGTGATCCGGCTCAGATAGTCGACGAGCGAGGCCGCGAGCGCGCCCTCGCACTCCATCACCTCGCGCAGCGACTCGTGGATATCTGTCATGGCCCGTCGCCCTCCCGGGACCAGTGAGGGGCGCCGACGGCGGCCGGACACGTCCGCCGCGCCGGGCCCTGGAGGTCACTCATATCCTTACATTTCATCCTCGCACAGGGGCCGCGGGTGCACCCCCGCGCGCGGCCGCCCCCGACGCCGCCGGCACTCCCCGTGGTGGCGGGCCGCCGATCGTCCTATCCTGCGCAGGCGTTGATCGACTTCGGATTGAATCGTTTGCTTCCGCTGGAGGACGCATGACCGTCGGCAGCACCCCGTCCCGGGCCGTGGTGGTGGGCACCGGCTCCCGGGCCCAGATGTTCACCGAGGCACTGGCCCGCCGCCCACGGCTGAGGGTCGCCGCGCTGTGCGATCCGAACCCCGTGCGCATCGCCCACCACCAGCGGCTGCTGAAGGAGGCGGGCGAGCCGGAGGCGGCCGCCTGGAGCCCGGCGGAGTTCGAGCGGCGGCTGCGCGCGGACGATATCCAGGAGGTGGTGGTGACCTGCGTGGACGCGCTGCACGACGCGTACATCGTGCCCGCGCTGCGGGCCGGGTGCCGGGTGGTCACCGAGAAGCCGATGACCACCGACGCGGCCAAGTGCCGCCGCATCCTGGAGACGGTCCGGGAGACCGGCAACCATCTGGCGGTCGCCTTCAACTACCGCTTCAACCCGGTGCACGAGGAGGTCCACCGGCAGCTGTCCGGCGGCGCCATCGGCGAGGTGCTGTCGGTGCACTTCGAGTGGCTGCTGGACACCCGGCACGGCGCCGACTACTTCCGACGCTGGCACCGCGAGAAGAAGCACAGCGGCGGGCTGATGGTGCACAAGTCCAGCCACCACTTCGACCTGGTCAACTGGTGGCTGGGGCGAGGCCGGAGGAGGTGTTCGGCTACGGCCGGCTCGGCTTCTACGGCCGTGCGGCGGGCGAGCGCAGCGGCTACCGGCGCGAGTACGAGCGGGCGCACGGGGCCGCCGCCGCGCGGGACGACCCGTTCGCGCTGGAGCTCGCGGAGAACGACGCGATGCGCTCGCTGTACCTGGACGCCGAGGGCGAGGACGGCTACCACCGCGACCGCAATGTGTTCGGTGACGACATCACCATCGAGGACGACATGGCGCTGCTGGTCCGCTATGACACCGGCGCCACCATGACGTACCACCTGACCGCCTACTCCCCCTGGGAGGGCTACCGGGTGATGTTCAACGGCACCCGGGGCGGCTGGAGCTGGAGGTCGAGGAGAGCGCGTGGCAGCCGCCGCTGCTGGGCACCGCCTCCGGCCGCGGCACCATCCACGGCGACCAGGCCCTGGCCAACGCGGGCGGTCCGCGGCTGGTGCTGCGGCCGCTGTGGGAGCCGCCGCGGGAAGTGGAGCTGCCGGCGTTCGACCACGCGGGGCACGGCGGCGGGGACGAGCGGATGCTCGATGTGCTCTACGGCCCGGTGGATCCGGCGGACGGCGCGGGGAATCCGGCGGACGGCCCGGCGGATCCGGCGGCCACCGAAGCAGTGGCCGTGGACGCCTCGGACGCCTCCCGCCGACGGGCCACCGAGGAGGACGGAGCGCTCGCGCTGGTCACCGGGCTCGCGGCCAACCAGTCGTTCGTCAGCGGGAAGCCGGTGGCCACGGCGGACGTCGTGACGCTGTAACCGGGGCGTTCGGTCCAACGCGGCTCATCCCGCCCGGTATTGGGGCAGGATGAGCCGCATGGACACGGACACGATCACCACACCCCGGGCGCCCCTCTTCGGGAGCGCCTCCCGGCACCGCCGAAGACGGCTGCTCGGCTCGCTCGCGGCGGCCGGTCTGCTCACCGCGTGCGGTACGCAGTCCCCGTCGGGAGTGGCCGCGGTGCCCGACGAGGCCACGTCCCGCCCGGCGGGCCCCACCACCTCCCCGGACACCACCGCCCCACCGCTCCCGCGGCCTGCCCCGAGTCGGGGGTGCTGCTGCGGGCCGCGGAGGCCAACGCGGCGATGGGGCTGCGGGTGCAGCAGATCGAGCTGGTGAACTGCGGCACGCGCGCCTACACGGTGAGCGGCCATCCGTCCGTCCAGGTGCTGGACGAGGACCTGGAGCCGCTGGAGGTCACGGTCAGCCACGGGGCCTCGGCCATCGCCACCCTCGACGGCTTCGAGACGGCCACCGGGCCGGTGCGGCTGAAGCCCGGTGAGCGGGCGGTGGCGCGGCTGGCGTGGCGGAATCTGGTGACGGACGTGACGCGTCCCGCCGCCGACGGGCGCTATCTGCGGATCGCGCCGAACGGCGGGGACCGGGACGCGCAGACCGTGCCCGACCATGTCGACCTGGGCACCACCGGCAAGCTGGGCGTGAGCGCCTGGGCCCGCCCGGCCCCGGATCCCCCGGAGCGCCCGGGCGCGCCCGCCCGTAGCCGCCCGCCGGTGGCGCCGTAAGCATCCGCGCGGTCCCGTCAGCCCGGGGCGCCCAGCCGTTCCTCCGGCCGGTCGGCCGGGTCGGACTCCAGCTGCTGGGCGAGCCCGGCGGCCAGGGCCGCCACGGTCGGATGCCGCCAGACGAAGTTGCCCGCGAGCTTGATGCCCAGCCCCGTCTCCAGCCGCACCCGCAGCTCCATGGCGAGCAGCGAGTCGAAGCCCAGTGACTTGAGCGGGGTCTGCGGATCGAGGGTGGTGCCGCTGAGCCGCAGCACGGCTCGGATGTGGTCGCTCAGATAGGACTCCAGCGCGGTGCGGCGGGCCGGACCGGCGGGGAGCGCGGCCAGCCGGGCACGGATGTCGTCGGTGCTCTCCCGGGTGGCCGCCGGGGTGTCGTCGCCGGGGAGCAGCGGGGCGAACAGGGAGGATCGGCGGCCGGTGGCGGGGATCCAGGTGGCCGGTTCGCCGGGGATCACCCCGGTCTGCACCCGCCGGTGGGCCAGCAGGGCGCCGAGCGCGCGGAGCCCGTCGTCCGTGGGGATCGTCCGGTAGCCGCGGTCGGCGAAGCCGGTGGCCACTCCGGTCTCGCCCCACGGGCCCCAGTTGACCGCGAGGGTGGGCAGGCCGCGCGCCGAGCGCCAGGCGGCGAAGCCGTCCAGCCAGGCGTTGGCGGCCGCGTAGGCGCCCTGTCCGGCGTTGCCGAGCAGGGAGGCCATCGAGGAGTACACCGCGAACCAGTCCAGCCGGTGTCCCTCGGTGGCCTGGTGCAGCCGCCACGCCCCGGTGGCCTTCGGCGCCCATACGCGGCGCAGCTGGTCCTCGCGGATGTTGGCCACGGCCGCGTCGTCGAGCACCATCGCGGAGTGGACGACGCCGTGCGGGGACGCCCCCTCGTCGGCGGTGGCGGCGGCCACCAGCCGCTCGGCCGTGTCCGGGCGGGCGATGTCGCCGGTGACGACGGTGATCTTGGTGCCCGCGGCGGAGAGTTCGGCGAGCGTCCGCGCGGCGGCGCCGACCGGAGCGGTCCGTCCGTTGAGTACCAGGTGGCCCGCGCCCTGGCGGGCCAGCCAGCACGCGGTGGCCAGCCCGAGGCCGCGCAGGCCGCCGGTGACGATGTACGTCCCGCCGTCGCGCACCGTGAGCGGTCCGTCGGGCAGCACCGCGTCGACCCGGCCCTCCTGCGGGATGGTCAGCACGAGCTTGCCGATGTGGCGGGCGCCGGCCATGTGCCGGAACGCGTCGGTGACCTCGGCCAGCGGATAGGTGGTACAGCGCAGTGGCTTGAGACGGCCCTCGCCGATCGCGGTGAGCACCTCGCGCAGCATCGCCGCGTACTCGCGCGGGCGGTCCAGCTGGATCTCCCTGAGGTCCACGGTGGAGAAGGTGATGTTGTGGCGCAGCGGGGAGAGTCCGAGCGGGGCGTCGGAGAGGATGTCGCGGACGCCGAGCTCGACGAAGCGGCCGAAGGGGCGCAGACATTCCAGACCGGCCCGGATGGCGGCCCCGGACAGGGAGTTGAGCACCACGTCGACGCCCTCGCCTCCGGTGGCCTCCATGACCTCGTCGCGGAAGTCCAGCGACCGGGAGTCCATCACCCGGGCGATGCCCATCCCCTGCAGGAAGCGCCGCTTCTCCTCGCTGCCCGCCGTGGCCAGCACCTCGGCGCCCAGCAGCCGGGCCACCGCGATGGCGGCGAGTCCGGTGCCGCCGGTGGCCGAGTGGATCAGCACCCGCTCCCCCGCGCTCACCCGGCCGACGTGGCGCAGCGCGTACCAGGCGGTGAGGAACGCGATCGGCAGCCCGGCGGCGGTGTGCGGGTCGAGGCCCGCGGGGAGGGGCGCGGTGCGGTCGGCGGGGACGACGGTGAAGGAGCCGAAGGCACCCCCGTGCACATCGGCGGCCACCACCCGGTCACCGGTGCGGAGGCGGTCGACGCCGGGCCCCACCGCGCTCACCTCGCCCGCGCATTCGAAGCCGAGCCGGTAGCGGATGTCCTCGTCGCCGGGGAGCAGGCCCATGGCGGTGAGGACGTCACGGAAGTTCAGGCCCGCGGCGAGCACCCGCAGTTCCACCTCACCGGGTCCTGGCGGGCGGCGGGGGTGGTGGTGAGCTCCAGGCTGCCGAGGTCGCCGAGGCGGCCGACGCGCAGCCGGAAGCCGTCGGTGCCGCAGCGCACGGTGCGGGCGGCGGCGGTGGTGCGCTCGGTGTCGGTGAGGGGGGCGTGGTCCAGTTCTGCGGTGTAGCGGGCTCCGTCGCGCAGCGCGATCTCGTCCTCGGGGCCGTCGGCGAGGAGTTCGGCGGCGAGGGTGTCCGCGAGCCGGTCCGGGGCGGCCGGGTCGGTGTCCACCGAGGTGGCCCGCAGCTCGGGGTGTTCCAGGGCGAGCACCCGCAGGAGTCCGCGGAGCGCGCTCTGTCCGGGGTCGGCCAGGTCGCCGGGGGTCACGGTGCGGGCGCCTGAGGTGGCGGCGTAGAGGCGGGGCGGTTCGGGGAAGCGTGCGGTGAGTGCCTGGGCGGCGGCGAGCAGCCGCCGGGTGCGGCGCAGCCCGTCCTCCGCACCGCCGCCCTGCGCGGGGTGCGGGCCGCCCTGCGCGGGGTGCGGGCCGCCCTGCGCGGGGTGCGGGCCGCAGACGAACACCACGGCGCGCGGCCGTTCCCCGGGGCGGGTGAGCCGGTTGGTGAGGGCGTCGCGGAACGCGTCGAGCCCCTGGTCGGCCAGCGGCACCTCCCACACCCGGGCGGTGGCTCCGGCGGCGCGCAGGGCGGCGGCCACCGGGCGGGCGGTGCCGTCCGCCTCCCCGACGACCAGCCACCGCCCCGGGGCCGGGCGGCCGGGGCCGGGCGGCGCGCCGCCAGCCGACCTCGAGGAACCACTGGTCGACCTCGGCCGCGCACTCCACGGCCCGGTGGACGATCCGCAGCCCGTCGACGGCCAGCACCGGCCGGCCGTCGGCGTCGAGCAGGCGGACGTGGCCGACGGTGGCTCCGGGAGTGGTCTCGGCCAGGCGGGCGTGGCAGTACACGGCGGTCTCGGGATCGCCGAGGACGCGCACGCATCGCATCCGCGCGGGCAGCAGCAGCCGCCGGTCGCCCTCGTCGAGCAGTCCGGCGATGAGGAGTTGCGCGCACAGGTCGACCAGGACGGGGTGGACACGCAGCCCGTGTCCGGGCTCGCGGGCGGCCTCGGGGATCCGCACCCGGGCCCAGAAGCTGTTGCCGTGACGGGAGGCGGACACCTCGGTGAGGCCCTGGAACGCCGGGCCGTGTGCCACGCCCCGGGCCCGCAGATTGTCGTAGAGCGCTTCGGCCTCGATGGGCGCGGGGTGGCGCAGGGCGAGGGTACGGACGGAGGCGGCGCGGGAGCGGGGTGGTACGGCGAGTGCGCGGAGCACCGCAGTGGCCTGCCGCACCCAGGCGCCGTCCTCGTCGCGTCCGAAGATCTCGCATTCGGCGCGGTCGGTGGCGGCGAGGGTCACCGTGGTGGACAGGTCGGTGTGGTCGGCGAGCCGCAGCAGTTCGCGGAGGCGCAGATCGGTGACCTCGACCTCCTCCGGCCCGGCGCCGAACACCTCGCAGGCGGCGGTGAGCGCGAGGGCGTAGGAGGCCGCGCCGGGCAGGACGGGGGCGCCGTGCACCCGGTGGTCGCCGAGCCAGGGCAGGGCCGCGGTGCCGGTGCGGGCGCGCCAGGAGTGGCGGACGGGTTCGCCGGGCAGTTCGAGGTGCGCGCCGGGCAGTCCGGCGGCCGAGGTGGCGTCGGTGGGTGCGGGGAGCGGGGCGTCGGCCCAGTGACGGGTGCGGTCGAAGGTGATGGGCGGTACGTCGGCGAGGGCTGCGTCCGCGTACAGCACGGACCAGTCGACGGGCACGCCCGCGCAGTGCAGCGCGGCCAGCTGGGTCCGGAAGGTGGTCGGCTCGTCGGCCTCGCGGCGGAGTGTGGGCAGGACGACGGGGTCCTCCACCAGACCGGCCAGACCGGCCAGGACGGGGTGGGTGATGACCGGGTGGGGGAGATCTCGACGTACACCAGGTGGCGGTCGGCCGCGGCGGCGGCGACGGCCGCGGAGAACCGGACCGGGTGGCGCAGATTGGCGCACCAGTAGTCGGCGTCGAAGGCGGGCGGGGTGTGCGGATCGTCGAGGGCGGTGGTGTAGAAGGGCACGTCCGGGCGCCGGGGTTCGAGGTCGGCCAGGGCGGTGCGCAGATCGGCCAGGAGCGGGTCCACCTGGGGTGAGTGCGAGGCGACGTCCACGGCGATCGGCGCGGCGGGGACGGAGCGGGCCTGCCAGCCGGCGACGAGCCGTTCGACGTGTGCGGTGTCCCCGGCCACCACGGTGGAGCCGGGTGCGGCCATGACGGCCACGGTGACGGCTTCGGCGGCGCCACCGCTGTCGAGTTCGGCCTGCACCTCGTCCGCGCCGAGGCCGACCGTGGCCATGGCGCCGTTTCCGGCGACGCGGGTGAGCAGCGCGGAGCGGCGGCAGATCACCTTGGCCCCGTCGGCGAGGGAGAGCGCCCCGGCCACCACGGCGGCGGCGACCTCGCCCATGGAGTGGCCGATGACCCCGGCGGGCTCCACGCCGTGGGCGCGCCAGGTGGCGGCGAGCGCGGTCTGGAGGGCGAACAGCACGGGCTGCACCCGGCCGCAGCCGGTCACCGGCGCACCGCGGCGGACGATGTCGAGCACGGAGAATCCGGACTCGGCGGCGATGAGTGCGTCGGCCTCGGCGAGCGCGTCGGCGAAGACCGGTTCGGTCTCCAGCAGCCGCCGTCCCATGCCGGGCCACTGGGAGCCCTGTCCGGAGAACACCCAGACCGGCCGGCGGGAGACCGCGGCGCCCACGGCCCCGCTCACCACCGCGGGATGGGCCTGCCCGTCGGCGAACGCCCGTAGAGCGCCTACGAGTTCGGTGCGGGATGCGGTGGTGACGCCGAGCCGCCCGCGTCCGGCGCCCCGGCGCAGCGCCAGGGTGTGGGCGATGTCGCGCAGCGGGGTGTCCGCGCCGTCGCCCTCCAGCCAGTCCGCCATCCGGCGGGCGGCGCCGGGCAGCGCGGCCGGGGAGCCGGCGGGGACGAGGAACACCTGCGGAACGGCGCGGGTGGCGGGCGGGGGCGGTGGCGGTGCGGGGCGGGGCGCGGGTGCGGGCGGTTGTTCCAGCACCACATGGGCGTTGGTCCCGGAGAAGCCGAAGGAGGACACGGCGGCCAGCCGGGGCCGGTCCGCACCGGCCAGCGGGTGAGCTCGCGGGGGATGAAGAAGCGGGTTCCCTCGGCGGCGATGGCGGGATTCCACCGGGTGAAGTGCAGATTGGGCGGAATGTGTCCACGCCCCAGGCACAGCACGGCCTTGATCAGCCCGGTGACACCGGCGGCGGGCTCCAGATGGCCCAGGTTGGTCTTGACCGAGGCCAGGGCGCAGCGGTCGCGGCCGGTGCCGTAGACCTGGGCGAGGCTGGCGAATTCGACCGGGTCGCCGACGGGGGTGCCGGTGCCGTGGGCCTCGACCATGCCGACGTCCGCGGGGTCCACCCCGGCGCGGCCGAGCGCCTCCTCGTACAGGGCGCGCTGGGCGGCGGCCGAGGGCGCGGCGAGCCCGTCGGAGTGGCCGTCCTGGTTGACGGCCGAGCCGCGCAGCACGGCCAGGATCCGGTCCCCGTCGCGCAGGGCGTCGGTGAGGCGTTTGAGAACGACGATGCCGCAGCCCTCGCCGCGGACGAAGCCGTCGGCGGCGGCGTCGAAGGCGTGGCAGTGGCCGGTGTGCGAGAGCATGCCCATCCGGTCGAACGAGCGGGTGATCCGCGGCTCGAACATCAGGGTGACCCCGCCGGCCAGGGCCAGATCGCACTCCCCCGCGCGCAGCGCCTGGACGGCCAGGTGGACGGCGACCAGGGAGGACGAGCACGCGGTGTCCAGCGCCACCGACGGGCCGTGGAGGCCGAGGAGGTAGGAGATCCGGCCGGTGGCGACGCAGTGCCCGTTGGCCAGGGCGGAGCCCTCCAGCTCGCGGGGGTGCCGGTCGAGCCGGTTCATGTAGTCGTTGTAGCTGAGCCCGGCGAAGACGCCGGTGGCGGTGGAGCCGAGCCGGTCGGGTGGCATTCCGGCGTGTTCCAGGGCCTCCCAGGCCACTTCCAGCAGCAGCCGGTGCTGGGGGTCGAGGATGTCGGCCTCGCGTCCGGATACGCCGAAGAAGTCGGCGTCGAAACCGGACACATCGCGCAGATATCCGCCGCGGACGGGCGGCGCGGACGCGGGCCGGGCGGTCGTGGCGGCCTCGGCCGCCCAGAGCGCGGCGCGCTCGGCGGGCGGTTCGCCGACGGCGTCGCGTCCGTCGGCCAGCAGCCGCCACAGGGCGGCGGGTGAGTCGGTGTCACCGGGGAGCCGGCAGCCCATGCCGACGATGGCGATGCGGCCGGGGGAACGGTCGGGGCAGGAGTGTGCTGACGCATCGGGGTCTCCGTGGGTGGTGCTCGGCCCGGGGTGGGGGCCGTGAGGGGCCGTGGGGTGGAGATCGCCGCGGGGGTTACGGACTCAGGTGGCGTCCGGGCCGCCCAGCAGCATCGCGTGCTTCACGCCACCGATCTGGTAGTTGAAGCTGAGCGCGTGGTCGAAGTCGAGGGGACGGGTGCGGGTGCCGGGGACGGGGTCGAAGGGGAGTCCGTCCGCGGGCTGTTCACAGTTGGCGGTGGGGCACACCTCGCCGAACTCCATCATCATCAGGGTCACGGCGAGGCCGAGGCAGCCGGCGGGTGAGCCGTGGTGGCCGAAGCATCCTTCCTGGGAGGACATCAGCACGGTGGGGTCGGGGCCGTAGAGCTCCCTGATGGTGTTGGCCTCCATGGCGGTGACGGCCGCGCCGCCGTCGCTTGCGCCGTTGACGTACGGCACCTGCTCGATCCGCCAGCGGTCGCCCAGGCAGAGGCGTACGGCCCTGGCGAGCTGGGCGCCGGAGTCGTCGGCGGCGAGCGGGTTGGCCAGGCCGTCGCGGGTCATGGCGGCGGCGAGCACCTGGCCGTAGAGGTGGGCGCCGCGGCGCGCGGCGTGCTCCCTGCTCTCCAGGACCACGGTGGCGGATCCCTCACCGTGGTTGATGCAGTCGGCGCGCCGGTCGTAGGGGCGCATCAGGGAGTCGAAGGACGGCAGCAGATCGGGCATTCCGGCGGCGTCCATCGCGTCGTAGGCGTGCTGGGCGCCGTGCAGCAGCCGCTGGCCCTTCTGGATCAGGTCGACGTTGAAGACGTCGACGCCGGTCACCACCGCGAGGTCGGTCTCACCGGTCGCGATGAGGCGGCGGGCGTTGCCGATCTGCACGGCGGCGGAGGAGCAGCCGCAGGAGACGGTGAAGCAGGGGCCGACGGTCCGGGTCAGCGCGCCTTGGACGACGGCCACGTCGGAAGGGGACACGGCCTGTTCGGCGGCGACGAACATCTCCAGGGCGTCGAGGGTGGTCGCGGAGTCGGGGTCGATGCCGAGCAGGGTGAGATAGCTGTCCACATTGGCGTCCACGCTGCCGCGGCCGACGAGTACGGCCGCCTCGCTCAGATCGCCGGTGGACAGGTCGAGTTCGGCGTCGGCGCACGCCTCGGCGAGGGAGACCAGGCCGTAGCGGTGGGCGTTGGTGTAGTGACGGGAGAAGAATTCGGGAATGTCGGGGAGGCGCTCCTCGAACTGCTCGGCGCTCAGGTGGACCGCGCCGTAGTGGCTGTCGTGCCGGTCGAGGACGGAGCGGCCCCGGGAGGCGATGTCCCACACCTGGGCCGCGGTGAAGACGGGTTCGGCGCCGCCCGGGAGGCAGAAACCCAGGCCGGTGACGACGGCGTCCCGTGGGCTTCCGGGGCCCCCGGGGCCGGCCGGGGTGGGTGACGGCGCGGGCTCACGACGCCCTGCCGGATCTGAGGAGGTTCATGACGGTGGTCCCTTTCGTTCACACCGGAGTACGGGGCCGCCGGTTACGGCGAGTCGCCGAATGCTCGGTGGACCGCCGGTGTTCGGGAATCGGTTCCTGGTGAATTCGGCGCGTGCGACGCGGCGTTGAACGTACTCGGTGCCTTTCCCCGCTGGATGCTGAGTCGTCTCCGTCGGGAGAGCCGCTCATCGTTCGGAAAGGACAGGTGGAATAGCTGACGCTACGCCCGGGGGACAGGGGCCGCCAGGTGGTGTCGTATCACCGAGGTGGATTCGGCCGTTCCGGCGCACCGCCCTTGTACCCCCGGAGCCCATACCGCGCGACCCCGGAGAAAAGGGGGCTCGTGCCCCGGTTCACGCCCCCTCTTGTGGAATCTTTCTGAAAGAGCGTGGAGAAAAAGACGCCTCAGGCACTCAATGAGTATGGGGCGGTTTTGAGCGCGGGGAAGAGGCCCCTTCGCCACAGGGGACGAAAGACGCAAAGGATGGTAGATGATGACACATCAGTCCGTACCGTTCGACGACCTGGACCGCAAAATCGTTGCGGCGCTGGTCGCCAACGCCAGGACCAGCTTCACGGAGATCGGCGCCGCGATCGGGCTCTCTGCCTCCGCGGTCAAGCGCCGCGTCGACCGGATGCGGGAGACCGATGTGATCACCGGCTTCACCACCACCGTGCGCCCGGCCGCCCTCGGCTGGCGGACCGAGGCGTATGTGGAGGTGTACTGCGACAGCGCCGCGCCACCCCGGCGCCTCGCGGAGGTCGTGCGCAACTATCCGGAGATCATCGCGGCCATGACGGTGACCGGCGGCGCGGACGCCCTGCTGCATGTCATGGCCACGGATGTGGAGCATTTCGAGGAGGTGCTGGAGCGCATCCGGGCCGAGCCCTTCGTCCGCCAGACGATCAGCTACATGGTGCTGTCGCACCTGCTCACGGGCAGTGCGGAGGCCGGCGCGGCCCCTCCCGCGACCGCGACGCAATGAACCGCCGCGAACCGGCCCAGGCACGCAGCATCGGTGCGCCGACACGCAGTTTTCTTTTCTTGTCTCCCCTCTCCTCCGCTTTCTACCGTTGATTCATCCCCCGGTCGCCCGCGGAAGCGAGAGGAATCCTCCGTTGCCCCTTACGCGTGTGCCGCGCCCCAGGCGCTTTCTGACCTGTGCCCCCAGATATTTCGATGTGCGGTATGCCATCAATCCCTGGATGCGTGAGGACACCGAGGTCGACACCGACCTCGCCCAGGCGCAATGGGAGACGCTGATCCGCGCCTACCGCGACCACGGCCATCGGGTCGAATTCATCGAACCGGTGGCGGGACTGCCGGACATGGTGTTCGCGGCGAACTCGGCCCTCGTCCTGGAGGGCCGGGTCTTCGGCTCGCGATTCCACGCACCGCAGCGCCGGCCGGAACAGCTGGCCTACGAGCGGTGGTTCAAGGCGGCCGGGTTCGACGTCCATCCACCGGAGTCGGTGTGCGAGGGCGAGGGCGACCTGGTACCGGCCGGGCCCTACGTCCTGGCGGGCACCGGCTTCCGCACCACCCGGGCGGCCCATCAGGAGGTGCAGGAGTTCTTCGGGGTGCCGACCATCAGCCTGCTGCTGGTGGACCCGTACTTCTACCACCTGGACACCGCGCTGTTCGTCCTCGACGACCGGAACATCGCCTACTACCCGGAGGCGTTCTCCCCCGGCAGCCGTGAGGTGCTGGGGCGGCTCTACCCCGACGCGCTGATCGCCACCCGCGACGACGCCATGGCCTTCGGCCTCAACTCGGTCTCCGACGGCCGCCATGTCTTCGTCGCGCCCCGGGCCACCGGGCTCATCGACCAGCTCACCGACCGCGGTTACGTCCCCGTCCCCGTCGACCTGTCGGAACTGCACAAGGCCGGCGGGGGCATCAAGTGCTGCACACAGGAGATCCGCTGATGACCGCCACCACCCCCACCGCCTCCGACTCCACCGACTCCACCGGCTCCGCGGCCACCGCCCCGACTCCGCGGCCACCGCCTCCGGGGCCACGGCCTCCGGTTCCGGCTCGGCCACGGCGAACGGCGCCGCTCGCTCCTCGCGGGAGCTGATCCGCGCCGAGGAAACCTCGCTCGCGCACAACTACCACCCGCTGCCCGTGGTCGTCGCCCACGCCGAGGGCAGCTGGGTCCGGGACGTCGAGGGGCGCCGCTACCTGGACATGCTGGCCGGGTACTCCGCCCTCAACTTCGGCCACCGCCACCCGGCGCTGATCGACGCCGCCCACCGCCAGCTCGACCAGCTCACGCTGACCTCCCGGGCCTTCCACAACGACCGGCTGGCCGGGTTCGCCGAGGGGGTGGCGGAGCTCACCGGGCTCTCCATGGTGCTGCCGATGAACACCGGCGCGGAGGCGGTGGAGAGCGGCATCAAGGTCGCCCGCAAGTGGGCGTACGAGGTGAAGGGCGTCGCCCCGGACCAGGCCACCATCGTGGTGGCGGCCGACAACTTCCACGGCCGCACGACGACGATCGTCGGCTTCTCCACCGATCCGGTGGCCCGCGACGGCTTCGGCCCGTTCGCCCCCGGCTTCCGCGTCGTGCCGTACAACGACCTCGCGGCGCTGGAGGCCGCCGTCGACGAGACCACGGCGGCGGTCCTCATCGAGCCCATCCAGGGCGAGGCGGGCGTGGTCATCCCCGACGACGGCTATCTGCGCGGGGTGCGCGAGCTGACCCGGCGCACCGGGACGCTGTTCATCGCCGATGAGATCCAGTCCGGTCTGGGCCGCACCGGCACCACGCTGGCCGTCGAGCACGAGTCGGTGATGCCGGATGTGCTGCTGCTCGGCAAGGCGCTGGGCGGCGGCATCGTGCCGGTGTCGGCGGTGGTGGCCGACCGTGCGGTGCTCGGAGTGCTGCGCCCCGGTGAGCACGGCTCCACCTTCGGCGGCAATCCGCTGGCCGCGGCGGTCGGTTCGGCCGTGGTCGACCTGCTGCGCACCGGCGAATTCCAGCGCCGGGCGAGGGAGTTGGGCGAGGTGCTGCGGGACGGGCTGACGGCGCTGACCGGCAAGGGCGTCGTGGGCTACCGCTGCCGCGGGCTGTGGGCGGGCGTCGATGTGGACCCCGCGCTCGGAACCGGCCGCGAGGTGAGCGAGCGGCTGATGGCCGAGGGGATCCTGGTCAAGGACACCCATGGCTCGACGATCCGCCTGGCACCGCCGCTGACCATCACCCGTGCGGAGCTGGAGGGGGCGCTGGCGGCGCTGGAGAAGGTACTCGGCTGACCGAGGCTCCTCGAGCCGACCAAGCCGACCAAGCCGATCGAGCCGATCGAGCCGATCGAGCTGAGCTGATCGAGCTAGATCGACTGATCGAAGCCACGAAGCGCCGGGCCGCATTACGCCTTATACGGCCCGGCGCTTCCTCATGTTCAATCCCGCTCGGAGATTCTTTATCAGCGGCCCCGCCGCGGTCCCGCCAGAACCCCGAACCGCAGGTAACGCCCAGGTCACGGCGACCTTTCCGAGTTTTTATGTACGTTGTTGAGCATTCCACTGTTCCCGATCGCACGGTGTGGAACACTTCGTGTCATCTCGCCGGACACAACAGGCGAAGGTAACGGCACAGAAAGGAGTTGCGGCTGGAGTGGACAGTGAACCGGTCACGGTGACTGCCGCATACCGGGTGGACCTCGGCCGCGAAAGCGAGTTCTGTGCCTGGGCGATCGAGATGCTCAATGCCGCGGCAAGCCTTCCGGGATATCTCGGAGGCGGGGTGATGGGATCCGGTTCGACCTCCTCGGAGTGGCACGTCCTCTACCGGTTCGAGGCGGAAGGACCGGCTCGGGCATGGGATTCCTCGCTGGAACGCGCGCGATTGGCGTCCCGCGCCGGGCCCTTCGTCCAGGAAAAGGGAACACAGCGCACCTCGGGACTGGAGAACTGGTTCAAGGGGCCGGTGCGGCCGCTGCCGCCACCGCCCAAATGGAAGCTGTGGCTGGTGAATCTGAGCGCTGTCTTCCCTCCGGTTCTCATCTTCAATGTGCTGGTGATCCCGTTCATCAAGGACGCCAATTTCCTGCTGCGGACCCTGGCCTTGTGTCTCGGTGTGACCGCGATGGTGACCTGGCTGGTCATGCCACGGCTGCAGCGGCTTCTGAAGAAGTGGCTCTACCCGCCGCTTCAGTCGATACGAGGACGTCACAGGCGGATGGCGGCCGACGGCCCACGCGCTCGCCGGTAGGTGAGCGGGCGGCGCGGCCCGAGGACCGGGGCGGGTGATACCCGGTCGGTTTTCTCATCGCAAGGAGGCAATCCGGATGGAATCGCTGAGGACACTCCTCGTCGATCATTATGACTCGTACACGTACAACCTCTTTCATCTGCTGACCGAGGTCAACGGCGAGGAACCGGAGGTGCTTCTGCATGACGCGCCGGAGTGCGCGGACATCGATCTCTCCGCGTTCGACAACATCGTGCTCTCCCCCGGCCCCGGACATCCGGGCGATCCCCGGGACTTCGGCGCCACCGCCCGGCTGATCGAGCGGTCGCCCATCCCCGTGCTGGGGGTGTGCCTGGGGCACCAGGGGATCGCGCTCGGCGCGCAGGCGCGGGTGGTGTCCGCGCCCGAGCCCAAGCACGGGCATCTGTCCCGGATCAAACACGGCGGGCGCGGGCTGTTCCGCGGCCTTCCGCAGGACTTCACGGCCGTGCGCTATCACTCGCTGTGCGTGGCCGAGCCACTGCCGCTGGGGCTGCAGGGCATCGCCTGGTCCGAGGACGGTGTGCTGATGGGGCTGCGCCACCGGGCCCGTCCGCTGTGGGGCGTCCAGTTCCACCCGGAGTCGGTGCTGACCGGATACGGCCACCGCATGTTCAGCAACTTCCGCGATCTGACCATCGAGCACGCCAACGGCGAGTCGGTGACCTCCACCGTGACCCCCGCCTCCGCCGAGGAGCCGCGCCGCGCCCGTACGGCGGCCAAGGCCAAGGCGGCGGCCGCGGCGGGCACCGCGCCGGACTCCCCGCCCACCGACGAGGCGGACCCCCGAGACCCCCGAACGGAGCTCGCCCGGCCCGCCCCGAGCGGGCCGCCCCGGCGGAGACGCCCCCGGAAGGCCCCGCCTACCGGCTGCACGCCCGGTGGCTGGCCGACGCCACCGACACCGAGGCGGCCTTCACCCGGCTGTACGCGGAGGCGCCACACGCGTTCTGGCTCGACAGCTCGCGCGCCGAGTCCGGCGAGGCCCGCTTCTCCTTCCTCGGGGACGGCACGGGCCCGCTCGCCGAGTTCGTCCGCTACGACACCGACACCGGCGTGTGCGAGGTCGAGCGGGCGGGAGGGCCCGCCGTCCGGGTCGAGGGCAGCATCTTCGACTACCTCGAGCGGGAGCTGACCCGCCGCCGGATCAAAGCCCCCGACCTGCCCTTCGACTTCACCGGCGGCTATGTGGGCTACTTCGGCTACGAACTCAAGGCCGACTGCGGCTCCCCCAACCGCCACCGGGCCACCACCCCGGACGCCTGCTGGCTCTTCGCCGACCGGTTCGTCGCCGTCGACCACCAGGAGGGCGTCACCTACATCTGCTGCCTCGCCGAGGACACCCCCGACGGCCACCGGGAGGCGAAGGACTGGCTGGACACCACCGTGACCGTGCTCAGCGGGGTGCCGACGCTCACCGAACCCGCCCCGCAACCGCCCGCCCTCCCCACCACGGCCGCCGTGGAGCCCTGGCTGGTGCGGGACCGGGAGCGGTATCTGGCCTCGATCGAGGCGTGTCTGCGGGAGCTGCGCGCCGGGGTGAGCTACGAGATCTGCCTGACCAACTCCGCCTGGCTGCCCGCCCCGGGCGACTCATACGCCTTCTACCGGGCCCTGCGGCGGTTCAACCCGGCGCCGTACGCCGCCTATCTGCGGTTCGACGGCACCGATGTGGCCTGCGCCTCCCCCGAGCGCTTTCTGCGCATCACCCCCGACGGCACCGCCGAGACCAAGCCGATCAAGGGCACCGCCCCGCGCGGCCAGAACCCGGAGAAGGACGCGCGGGCGCTGGCCGCCCTCGCCTCCAGCTCCAAGGCCCGCGCCGAGAACCTGATGATCGTGGACCTGCTCCGCAACGACCTGGGGCGGGTGTGCGCGTCGGGCAGTGTGTATGTGCCGCGGCTGATGAACACCGAGACCTACGCCACCGTTCACCAGCTGGTCTCCACCGTGCGCGGCCGGCTGCGCCCGGAGACCACCTCGGTGGACTGCGTCCGGGCCTGCTTCCCGGGCGGCTCCATGACCGGCGCGCCCAAGATGCGCACGCTGGAGATCATCGACTCGCTGGAGACCGAGGCCCGCGGTGTGTACTCCGGGGCACTCGGCTACCTCAGCTGCAACGGCGCGGCCGACCTCAACATCGTGATCCGCACGGCCGTGTTCTCCGGCGGCCGGATGCACATCGGCGCGGGCGGCGCCATCGTTCTCGATTCCGACCCGGCCGAGGAGTACGAGGAGATGCTGCTGAAGACCGCCGCCACCATGCGTGCCTACCAGGCCGTGGAGCCCGCGTCCGCGGGGAGCCCACGTCCGCCGGGGAGACCGGCGATCTGCTCGTGGCCGCCGCCGCGGCGCCGCCCGCGCCCGCGGCCAAGGAGCTCGGCCGGTGACCGCCATATCGGTGTCCGCCCCACCCGCGCCCGTCGGGCCCACGGTCTCGGCCAATGTGGCCGCGCATCTCGCGGCGCTCGCGGACCGCCGCGGCTGGTCCGGCCGGGCCGCCTTCCTCGAGGGCCACCGGGTCTGGACCCACGGCGAGGTCCACGACCGTGCGGAGCGGGCGGCCACCGTGCTGGCGAGCCGGGGGTGGCGGCCGGTGACCGGGTGCTGCTGGCGCTGCCCGACGGCATCATGTGGGTGACCACGTTTCTGGCCACCGCCCGGCTGGGCGCCGTGGCGGTGCTGGTCAACCCCGCGCTCACCGCCGACGACCACCGCTTCATGGCCGAGGACTCGCGCACCGCGCTGGCCGTCTCCGGCCCCGATCTCCGGGACCACTTCGACCGCGTCCCCTGGCTCGGCGCCGACCAGCTGTCGGCCCTGACCGGCCCGCCCACCACGCTGGGCTCGGCGGCCCCGGCCCCGGCGGCGGAGCCGGTGACGGCCGCCACCCCGCTGTACGTCCAGTACACCTCCGGGACCACCGGCCGTCCCAAGGCGGTGGTCCACAGCCACGGCGATGTGGCCGCCTATCACGACCTGGTCGGGCAGGAGGTGCTGGACATCGGCCCGGCGGACGTGTCGTTCTCGGTGTCCAAGCTGTTCTACGCCTACGGCTTCGGGAACGCCTTCGCCTTCCCCCTCTTCTCGGGCTCGGCCGCGGTGCTCACGGCGGACCGCCCCGGACCTGCCCTCGTCGACGACCTCGTGGCCCGGCACCGGGTGACCCTGCTGTACTCGGTGCCGTCCTCGTACGCCGCCCTGGTGGACGAGCGCGGCACCGGCCACACGGCCTGCTTCGCCTCCGTCCGCGCGGCGGTCAGCGCGGGCGAGGGGCTGCCGCCCGCCCTCGGCGAGCGGGTCGGTGAACTGCTCGGCGCACCGGTGCTGGAGCAGATCGGCTCAACCGAGGCGGGCCACGCCTTCTGCGCCAACACGGTGTGGGACAACGTCCCCGGCACCCTCGGCCGTCCGGTGCCCCGCTTCGAGCTGGAGCTGCGGGACGGCGAGGGCGCGGTGGTGGCGGACGGCGCCGACGGCTCGGCCGAGGGCGAGCTGTGGGTACGGGGCCCGACGGTGGTCACCGGCCATCCGCGGGACGGCGGTTGGCTCGCCACCCGGGACCGGGCCCGGCGCGAGCGCGACGGGACCTACCGCCATCTGGGCCGGGTGGACGACCTGGAGATGGTCGGCGGGATCACCGTGTCGCCACTGGAGGTCGAGGAGGTGCTGCGGCAGCACCCGTCGGTGCGCGAGGTGGCGGTGGCGGCCGTCCTCGACGAGCGGGGCGCGACCCGGCTGCGCGCCTATGTCGTACCGTCGGCCGACGCGGGCGGCCCGGACGGCTCGGGCAACCCGGGTGGCCCAGGCGGCTCGGCGGTGGACGAGGAGACGCTGACGGCCGATCTGATCGCGCTGGCCCGGCGGCGGCTCGCCGCCTACAAGGCACCGCGCACCGTGCGCCTGGTGGACTCGCTGCCGCGCACCCCGACGGGAAAGCTGCGGCGCCATGTCGTCCGCACGGGCCGCTGGTGACGGGTCGAACCGGCTCGCCGGCCGCGCCCGAGCGCGCGGCCCCCTGAACACCTTCGAACGATGAGGACCTCGATATGTTGCAGCGGCTTCTCCCCGAGCGCGGGTTCTATCTGGGGCTGATGTTCCAGGAGGCTGCGGCCCGGCACGGCATGGTCAGGGTGACCCTGGACCGGCCACTGGACGTCGCCCCCGACGCCGGTACCGACCTCGGCTACACCGAACTGGCCGATCTGGTCGACGACCTGGCCGCCCGGCTGTGGTCGGCGGGGGTCCGCCCGAGTGAGCATGTGGCGATCCTCAAGGGCGACAACGTCGACACCGTGCTGCTGACCTGCGCCGTCTCCCGGATCGGCGCCGTCCCGGCACTGCTGTCGCCCTCACTGGAGGGACAGGTGGCCGCGGTGCTGCTGGACCGGCTGCACGCCCCCTGGCTGATCACCGACCGGGCGACGCTGGAGTCCACGCTGAGCACGGTGGACACCACCCTGGCCCGGGGCGTGCTGACGGTGGACGAGGCGCCCGGGAACACCATCGCGCTGGCCGCGCTCGCCGAGGTGCCGCGCCGCCCGGCCATCCGGCTCCACCCCCGGGAGCCCTCGCTGATCACCCACAGCTCGGGGACCACCGGCATACCGAAGCTGGCCGTGCACTGCCCGCACACCATGTGGAACCGGCTGGTGCCCCAGCAGGCGCTGGGCCGGGCCACCCGCGGGGAGGCGGCCGCGCTGCACATGTCGTTCGTCCACTCCCGCTTCTACCATCTGCTGGGCGTACTGCTGCACTTCGGCAGCCCGCTGCTGCTGCTCGTCGACCCCGACCCGGCCCACGCCGGCCCGCTGCTGGCGGCGCACCGCCCCGGCATCGTGGAGACGCACCCCAACACCTATGTGCTGTGGGAGGACCTGGCCGACGTGCCGAACGGCCCGCTGTCCAACGTCCGGGCGTACGGCTCCACGTTCGACGCCATCCACCCCGGACGGTGCGGCGGCTGCTCGCCGCGTCCCGGCGCCGCGACCCCCGGCTGATGCAGCTGTACGGGCAGAGCGAGACCGGGCCCGTCGCCTTCGGCTGGTACACCCGGCGGGGCGCGGACCGGGTGGAGGCACGGCGGGTGGGCACCGGCATCCCCGGATTCACCCGGATCCGGGTGGTGGACGAGCGGGGCCGCACGTGCCCGCCGGGTGCGACGGGGACCATCGAGGCCCGCACCCGCGGCCGGATCCTCACCTATCTCGGCGCGCCGGAGAGTTACGCCCGGCAGGTGGACCGGGGCTGGTGGCGGATGGGCGACATGGGCTACCGCGACCGGTGGGGCGCGCTGTATCTGCTGGACCGCGAGGTGGACCAGATCTCCACCGTGGACAGCACGCTGGAGGTGGAGGACGAGCTGCTCTCGCGGTTCGCCGACCTCCGAGAAGTGATCATCGTCCACGGTCCTGGGCGCGAGCCGGTACCGGTGGTGTGCACCCGTGGCAACCAGCCGCTGGACCCCGACAGCTGGCGGCGGGCGACCGAGGACCTTCCGGCGCTGGCCGAGCCGGTGCAGTGCCGCTTCGAGGATCTGCCGCGCACCGCCACCTGGAAGATCAAGCGGCTGGAGATCGCCCGGCGGCTCGCCGCGGGTGAGCTGCCCACCCTGTCCGCCCTGTCCACCGCACCGGTCGGTGGCTGACATGGCGGCGGGTAAGGACGGCGGCCCGGTTCTGGTGGTGGGCGCCGGACCGGTCGGGATGACGGCGGCGCTCACCCTGCGCGCCGCCGGGCTGCCGGTCCTGGTACTGGAGGCCGGGGCGCGGGACCGGGTGCGGCCCGGGAGCCGCGCGCTGTTCGTCCACCGGCGGTCGCTGCGGCTGCTGGAGCGGGCCCGCCCGGGGCTGGGCACGCGGATCGCGGCGTACGGAACCACCTGGCGCACCCGGCGCACCCTCTACCGCGGCCGCGAGGTGTTCGCGCAGACCTTTCCGCGAGCTTCCGGGGACGGGGCCACGGACCTGCCCGCGTTCACCAGCCTGCGTCAGGTGGACACCGAGCGGTTCCTCCACGAGGCGTGTACGGAGGCGGGCGTGGAGTTCCGCTTCGACGCCGAGGTGCACGAGGTGCGCACGGACGGCGACGGGGTGACGGTGACCGACAGGGCCGGCGAGAGCTGGACGGCCGGCCATGTCATCGCCGCCGACGGGGCCCGTTCGGGGGTGCGCGAGGCGCTGGGCATCCCGCTGGAGGGCGCCCGGTCCGACGGCTACCACGTGGTCGTGGACGTGGCTGATCCGCCCGGCGGGGACCTGCCGGTCGAGCGGGTCTTCCACTACGAGCACCCCGGCACCGGCGGCCGCACCGTGCTGCGGGTGCCGTTCACCGGAGGCTTCCAGATCGATCTGCAGTGCCGCGCGGACGATCCGCCGGAGTCCTTCGGCACCGAGAAGGCGCTGCGCCGCTGGCTGCCCCGGCTGGTGGGCGAGGACTGCGCCCACCGGGTGCTGTGGGTGTCGCGGTACCACTTCCTGCGCAAGGTCGCCGCGTCGTTCGCGGATCCGTCCGGCCGGGTGCTGCTGGCGGGCGAGGCGGCGCATCTCTTCCCGCCCTTCAGGGCCCGCGGGATGAACAGCGGGATCGCGGACGCCGTCGCGGCGGCGGAGGCGGTGTCGGCGGCATGCTCCGAGCCATCGCGGGGACCCGCCACGGTGGCCGGGTACGCCTCCGCCCGCCGGAGCGCGGCCCTCTACAACAGCGAGGCCGCCGGAGCGGCCCTGGACCATCTGCGGCCCCGGCCGTGGAAGCGGGCGACCCAGCGCGCGGCGGCCGCCCTGTCCCCGGTGGTCCCCCGCTGCGGGGAGTGGCTGGAACACGCCCCCTACGGCCCCCGGGGTGGCCCGGCGCGCGGCTATTGACCGGCAATCCAGCGAGCGCGGCCAGGATCCCGGCCGGACAACGGAACGACGGAACGACGGAACGCGGACGTAGGACACCGGGGCAGCACGACATCGGACATCGGGACATCGAGCACATCGGGGCATCGAACACATCGGGACGGAGACGTGGAAGCGGACATGGTCGCCACACAGAACATCGGTCACGCCGACGCGTCGGACCAGAAGCAGTGGACGCTGATGTGGCGCGAGGACGGCGGGCTGATGCCCTCCCGGTCGGTGCCGGACAGCGCGCTGCTGGCCGCCGACTCCTGGCTGATCGACGACGGGCGGGTGCGCGGGCTCGACCACCACCGCCGCCGGTTCGTCGCCGCGTGCGTCGAGGCGAGCGGCGACTCCCCCGCCCGGATCGACAGCTTCTGGCGCGACGCGATCGCCGCCCTGCCGCGCACCGAGCGCTGGTTCCCACGGGTCGAGCTGGCCGGTCCGGAACCGGCCCGGCTGTTCCTGCGGGTCCGGCCCGCGCCGCCGCGGACGGTCAATGTGACCGTGTGTCTGACCGAGGAGTTCGACCCGCGGTCGCATCCCCGCCGCACCGGCCCCGACCTCTCCCTCCTGGCGCATCTGCGGGAGCGGGCCGCCGCCCGCGGCGCGCAGGAGCTGCTGCTCACCACCCCCTCCGGGCTGGTGCTCGAGGGCACGGCGGCGAGCGTCCTGTGGTGGGAGGACGACGTGCTGTGTCTGCCGCCCCCGGAGCTTCCGCTGCTGGCGGGCGTGACCTCGGCCCTGATCCAGGACCGGGCGGCCGAGCTGGGCATCCGCACCGAGCACCGCCGCCGCACCGTGCAGGAGCTGGACGGCCGCGAGGTGTGGCTGGTCAACGCGGTGCACGGGATCCGCCCGGTGACCGCGTGGCTGGGCCGCCCGCTGCGGGCGGGCCCGGCGCTGCGCGCCGCCTCCTGGCAGACCTGGCTCGACGGCGTTCCCGACCCCCTGACTGTCCCGATCCCCTGATCGCCCCGATCCCCCGATGGCCCCGACCCCTGACTGCCCCGACCCCCAGATCGCCCCGATCCCCCGATCGCGACGAACGGAGTTCACCGATGACGACGACCACCCCGGCCCGCACCACCGCCCGGCTGGATCTGAAGGGCCTCGCCCCGAGGTCTCGGCCGCGATGGGCGAGCTGCACCGGGCGGCGGTGCGGGCCGCCCGGGCGGCGGGGGTCGAGCCCGATCTGCTGGAGCTGGTCAGGATCCGCGCCTCGCAGCTCAACGGCTGCGCGTTCTGCCTGGACATGCACACCAAGGACGCCCGCGCCCAGGGCGAGACCGAGCAGCGCATCCACACCCTCGCCGCCTGGCGGGAGACCCCGTTCTTCACCGAGCGGGAGCGGGCCGCGCTCGCGCTGACCGAGGCGGTGACCTCGATCCAGGACGGCCATGTGCCGGACGAGGTGTACGCGGCCGTCTGCGAGGTCTTCGACGAACCGCAGGTGGCGGCCGTGATCTGGGCCGCCGTCGTGATCAACGCCTACAACCGCACGGCGATCAGCGCGCGGATGGTGCCCGGCGCCTATCAGCCCGCCCCGCGCACCTGATCCCGACGCCCGCGCGACCGCGCGCCGACGTCAGCACTCGCTGGAGGCCAGACCATGAACACCCACGGACCGCGACGCGTATTCGGGCCGCGTCCGCCCCTGCTCAAGCGTCCGGCCAGGGGGCCCAACCCGCTGCGCCGCCGGACGGACCGGATCCAGACCTGGTGCACGGTGCTGTTCGTGCTGATCCTCGTGGTCGGGCTGCCGGCCGCCGCGATCAGCGCGGGGTACGCGGCACACGCCTCCCAGATGCGCGTCGTGGCCGCCGAGACCTCGGCCCGGCACCAGATCACCGCTCGGCTCGCCGATGCCACACCCGGCCCGGCCCACAGCGATGTGCGGGAGCCGCGGCAGGCCCGGGTGCGCTGGGTCGCGGATGACGGTGAGCGCCATACGGGCACCGCCACGGTGGCGGGCGAGGGCGGCTCAGGGGACGAGGTACGGGTCTGGGTGAACCGCGAGGGCGCCCTGGCGCAGCCGCCCTCCTCCCCTCGACCGCGCGGACCATGGGCTGGTTCACCGGCTGTATCACCGCGGCGACGGTGGCCGCGCTCGCGTTCACCGGGCGGGCCCGGGTCCGGCGGGCCCTGGACCGCAGGCGGTACGCCCGATGGGAGGCAGAGTGGAAGGTGGTGGAACCCGCGTGGTCCGGCAGGAACCGCCGCTGAGCGGGGCCCCGGCCGCCGCCGCGGGGTCCGGCCGCTTCCGGCGTCAGAAGCGGCCGCCAGAAGGTGAGGAGCAGACCATGTCGCACACAGTGGAGTGGAAGGTCCATCTCTACCTCTCCGAGGACGAGGGGCGGACCAGGGCGCGGGTGGAGCTGGACACCGGGGCCACGGCGCTCACCGGCCGGGGACTGGCCCGGTGCAACCCGGACGACGAGGACGTGCCCGTGATCGGCGATGAGCTCGCGGCCGGGCGGGCGCTCAGCGACCTGGGGCAACAGCTGGTGCGGGCCGCCGAGCACGACCTGGAGAGCGTGGGCGCGCCCCCGGCCTCGCGCAGGCCACGGCCCGGCTACGGCTGGATCGCCTGAGGGGCCGCCCAGCCTCCATATAGCCCCCATACAGTCGGCGCGACCGCCGTACGGGTCGCGTGGAGGGGTTCAGCGCCGGGCGGGCCGGGCCGCCGCCCGGTCGACGTCCTCGGCCGCCTTGGCGAGCAGATCGAGCATGGCCAGCTCGGCGCGGGGCGCGTCCCGGTCCCGGACGGCCTCCAGCACCCGGCGGTGACTGGGCACGGGGTCGTCGGCGTCGCCGTGGGCGTGCACCAGGCGGTCGCGCTCCCGCAGCCCGGGCTCCAGGATCAGCTCGAGACGGGCCAGCAGCTCATTGCCGGTGGCGCTGAGCAGCGCACGGTGGAAGGCGGCGTCCGCCTCCGCCTCGGCCGCCAGATCGCCGCGGGCGCGCTCCATCGCGGCCAGTGCCGCCTCCAGCGCGGTCAGGTCGGCGTCGGTGCGGCGCAGCGCCGCGCGGTGGGCGGCGGCGGGCTCGACGACGCCGCGGATGTCGACGAGGTCGCGCATCAGCCGCCGGCCGTCGCCGCCGTCCATGCGCCAGCGGATGACATCGGCGTCGAGGAGGTGCCAGGCCGAGCGGGGACGGACGAAGGTGCCGCGCTTCTGCCGGGCGTCGATCAGACCCTTGCCCGCGAGCACCTTGAGGGCTTCGCGCATCACCGTAAGGCTGACGTCCAGCTCCTCGCCCAGCGCACGGACGTCGAGGATGTCGCCCTCGGCGAAGTCCCCGGCGACGATGCGGGCGCCCAGCCGCCGCACCACCTGGCCGTGCACGCCTCGGCCGGCATAGGACACCATGGAATGTTCTCCTCGTGGGACGGCCGGATGAACGGGAAGACCGGGTGAGCGGGGTGGAAACCCGACCACCCTAACGCCGGCCATTATTTATGAATACATCTTGACAGCCCGTTGGCGCGTTCCGGACCATGAACGGATCACTCGTCTCTGTCATCTCCGAGCCGCCGACCGCGGGGAGCCCCCTGTGACGCTGTCGCCGCATCTGCCGGACAAGCTGACCATCTCGCTGTGGGACTTCAGCTGGTACACCCGCACCGGCCCGGATGAGCCCTTCGCCGATCTGGACCGCGCCTTCGAGGATGCCGTGGCCCGCGGCTACAACACGGTACGCGTCTGCGCCATGCCGTTCCTGCTCTTCGGCTCCCGGCTGGACACGACCAAGCTGCGCCCGTCGGCGCTGGGCGGCGCGTACGGGCAGCGGATGCGCTGGTACGACCTGGGCGGCGGGGGCGAGATCGACGGACGGGCGTGGCTGCGCGAGCTGTTCGAGGCGGCCCTGCGCCATGACTGCTTCGTCATTCTCTCCAGCTGGGAGTACCAGCAGAGCCCGTCGTTCGGCGAGGACCGCGCCTGGTTCGACGCGCTGATGGCCGTCGATCCCGAGCGGCGTGCCGAGGCGCTCGCGGACGCGCTGGCGGATCTGATCGACTTCCTGGTGATCCACGGTCTGGACGACCGGATCGCCTTCACCGAGCTGCACAACGAGGTCCAGGGCAGCCGGCTCACCGAAGGGCTGGACGGCGAGGACAAGGTCGTCGCCCTGCGGCCGCGGCTGGAGCGGGGCCTCGCCCGGTTCAAGGAGCGCCACCCCAACCGGCCGGTCACGGTCAACTACGCCAAGGTGCCGGTCGGTTCGCTGCGCGGGGTCCCCCGCGAGGTGGATGTGGCGGTCTTCCACCCCTATGTCCACGGGGTGCTGGACGAGCTGCTGACCACCTTCGCCATCCGCGACCGGGACCGCCCCTTCCCCAGGAGGCGGTCCGCCGGGAGCTGCTGCGCCCCGGCGCCCCCGATCTGGCCGACTGGGCCCCTCCACCCGGCGATCGCTGGCGGCTGGAGGCCACCACGGTCGGCCCCCGGGAGATCTACGTCCACGACTGGTGCGACCCCGACCGCTGGGACGCCTGGCTGTACGACCGCTACGCCGTGCACCGGCTGGCGATGGAGCAGCGGCTGGTGACCTGGATCGAGGCGGCCGCGGACTGGGCGGCCGGAAACGGGGTCCCGCTGGTCTTCGGCGAGGGCTGGATCGGCTACACCCCGCTGCACGGGACCTTCGAGGAGGGCCCGGTGGGGGCCGCGTTCTGCCGCCGCGCCGTCGAGGAGTCGGCACGGGTGGGCGCATGGGGCGCGGTGGTGTGCTCCAACGCGGCGCCCCAGCACCCGATGTGGCAGGACATCGCGCTGCAGCGGGAGTGCAACGCGGTGCTGCGCGGCTGAGGGCGGGCCCGTACGGCACGGTATGGACCCGCCCTCGGGGCCGTACGGGATCTGCCCAGACCTCGAGCGCCGCTGGAGCCGCGCTCGCACCGGTAACCGCGCTCGCTGACGGGTACGGACATCACATCCCCTTGGCGGTGACGGCTGAAAGGGCCCGGATGTGACGACATCCCCAGCGGATCCCAGCGAGCGTGTTGCCGGGCGGGCCCCGCGCCGTGGTGTACGGGGCGGGGCAGTCATTCACCGTGGCGCTGGGGCTGCCGGCCGGGGCCGGGGTGGTGGCGGTGCCGGCCTTCCCGCTGCTCAATGTCCTCCAGGATCGGGGCAGTTCGGCGTGGGTCCAGGGGGCGGCGGTCTTCGTTGCGGGCGTGGTGGTGGGCCTGATGGCGGGACCTGGTCCGGCCATGCTCGCCGAGATGTTCCCGACCCGGGTCCGCCACACGGGTCCGGGACTGGCGTACGCGCTGTCCAACGCGGTGTTCTCCGGATGCGCGGGGCTCATCATCACCGAGGTGATCAAGCACACCGGCGAAGTCGACATCCCGGCCTACTACGTGATGGTGACCTGCGCCGTCAGCGTGGTCGCCCTGTTCACCCTGCGCGGGAGGACCCCCGCGGGGCGCTGCCCGACGCGGCGCGGGCCACGACGGGGCCGAGCGGGAGGAGGAGACATCATGCGGGTGATCGGTCTGATGTCGGGCACGTCCCATGACGCGGTGGACGCCGCGGCAGCCGATCTGGTGCTCGACGGCGACACCGTGGTGCTGGCCCCGCTGGGGCTGGTCAGCGAGGCGTACCCGGAGGCGCTGCGGTCGGCGCTGCGCGCCGCGCTGCCCCGGCGGCCACCACCATGCGGGACGTGTGCGCGCTCGACACCCGGATCGGCCAGGCGTTCGCCGCGCTCGCGGTCCGCGCCGACCGGGAGCTGTGCGAGGGGCGTACGGACCTCATCGGCTCCCACGGCCAGACGGTGTACCACTGGGCCGAGGGCGGGCGGGTGCACGGCACGCTCCAGCTCGGCGGGCCCGCCTGGATCGCCGAGGCCACCGGCCGCCCGGTGGTCTCCGATCTGCGCACCCGCGACGTGGCCGCGGGCGGCCAGGGCGCTCCCCTGGTCAGCCTGGTGGACGCCCTGTGGCTGCGCGGGCGGCCCGGTGTGTGCGCCGCCCTCAACCTGGGCGGGATCGCCAACATCACGGTGGTCGCCGGCGCCGCCGATCCGCTGGCATTCGACACCGGCCCGGCGAACGCGCTCATCGACGCGGCGGTCGGCGATCTGACGGGCGGCCGGCTGGACCATGACGCGGACGGCGCCACGGCGGCGCGCGGCACCGTCCACGAGCCGTTGCTGGAGCGGCTGCTGGCCGAACCGTACTATGCGCTGCCCGCGCCCAAGACCACCGGCAAGGAGCTGTTCCACGCGTCCTATCTGCGGGCGGCCCTGGCCGCCACGGGCCCGGTGCCGGACGATGACGTGGTCGCCACCGTCACCGAGCTGACGGCCCGGACGGTGGCCGACGCGGTGCGGTCGGTGCATGCCACCGAGGTGATCGCCTCGGGCGGCGGCACCCGCAACCCCACCCTGATGCGGGCGTTGCGCCGGGAGCTGGGCCCCATCGCGCTGCGGACCTCCGATGACCTCGGCCTTCCGGCGGCGGCCAAGGAGGCGTACGCCTTCGCCGTCCTCGCCTTCCTGACCGCCCATGGGCTGGCCGGTACGGTGCCGAGCTGCACCGGCGCCCGCCATGCCAGCGTGCTGGGGTCGATCACCCCGGGGCGCCGCGGCCTCGGTCTGCCCGCGCCGGGGCGGCCCGCGCCCACCCGGCTGGAGGTCTTCCGCCGCTGAGCGGGGGCGCTGAACAGGGGGCGCTGAGCGGGGGCGGCGCCTCGTGGCCGGTCCACCCTCACCGCGGGAAAGGGATGTCGGCGCCGCCCGTAGCCGGAGTAGGTTGGGGAACGGCCCGCTATCGAAGGGGTGAATGTGGGTAAAGGACCCCTAGTTGCCGACGGGGGCCTGAACGGGGGGACGGGGGCACGTGGCGGAATCCGGAATGGGCGTGGGCCTGAGAGGCCGCAGCGGGATCATCAGTCTGGTCGGGGAGTGCCTCAGGCTGGAGCCCACGGACGAGCGGCCGGTGATCATGCTGTTGGGGCCGCGCGGCAGTGGGGCCAGCGACGCTCATGGCGCGCTGATGGAGAAGTTCGGCCCCGAGACGCCGTTCGCGTACGTCAATCTCGGCGGTGAGCAGTCCCTGCTGCCGCGGTACGCCCTGGCGCTGCTCGCGCGCCAGCTGGAGCGCAAGCTGCCGCGCTACCGCCGCTCGCACTTCCCGCGGCTGACGCTCGGTCTGCTCGCCTCGGACCACCAGCTGCGGATGACGAGCCTGGCGGAGGGGCGGCGCAACATCCGGCGGGAGCTGGACGCGTTCCAGGAGCAGGCGGAGGCGCGCTACGGCGACTATCTCGCCGCTTTCTTCGAGGTGGCCGGGGGCGCCGTGGGCGCCCCCGACGGCGCCTCCACGGCGGCGCTCGCGCTGCTGCGGGACGCGCTGCGGCGCGGCCGGAGGCGGCTGCCGGGCCGCAAGTTCACCAGCAGCGCGGCCTGGTACGGCGGCCATCCGCTGCTCCAGAGCCGGGATCCGTGGGAGGCGCTGGTCGAGCTCAACCTGTGGCGCCACGACGGGACGAGGACGATCAGGAGCGGCTGGACCGGGTGCTGTTCTCGGCCCTGCTGGCGGACATGCGCGGCAATGTGCGCCACTCCTTCATGCCCCGCTCGTATCTGCTGCTGCTGGACAACTCCCATACCGCGTACGGCCGTCGCTTCCTCGATCTGCTGATCCGGGCCCGCCATGACGACGCCGTGGTGGCGGGCGCCGACTGCGATCCGCTCACCGTCGTGGCCAGCTCCAACCGCTGGCTGCCCCGCTGGGGCCCGGCCACCGGCGACCAGTGGCCGTGGCAGCTGCGCGGCCCGGACCGGGCCTCGCTGGCGGACTGGCGCGAGCACCGGCCGGGCCGGGACAGCGATGACACCTGGTGGTATCCGCTGCGGCTGCGCGACCTCAATCTGGACGAGGTGCGCATCCGGATCGAGCTGGAGCTGCGCCACCACCCCGACCTCGCGCCGTTCACCCGGCTCGCGCCCTTCGTCCACCGGCTGACCGCGGGGCTCCCCGGGCGGTCAGCCTGGTCCTGGAGCTGCTCCGGCACTCCTCCGTGCCCGTCGAGGACGGCGCCGAGCAGGACCGCTGGCTGCGCACCCTGCCGGACCGCACACCGCGGGAGGGCGAGGACACCCGGACGCTGGCGGAGGCCGCCCTGGACCATCTGCTGCGCGGTTTCGACCCCGCGCGGCGGGTGGCGCTGGAGGAGTGCGCCGCCGCGCGCGACCTGTCCATCGGCACCCGGCTGCTGGGCTCGGGCGACTCGCTGTTCGGCGAGGTCCGCGGCCGCTGGCTGCTGGACAGCCCGGGCGCGGTGACCCCGGCCCTGCACCCCTGGCTGCGGCGGCTGTTGCTGTGGCGGCTGGCCGGGCGTCCGGACGACTGGGACGCGGTGCACGAGCTGCTGGCCGAGTACTTCAGGTCCGAGGGCCGCCCGGTCCAGGAGATGTACCACCGGCTGGCGGTGGAGCGGATCGACGAGGTGACCGGGTATCTGGTGGAGCGCTTCCCGGCGGTGCCCGCGGCGCAGTGGATAGCTGAGTTCAACACCATCACGGCCGCCCCCAACCGGCTGGGCCAGGCCGGCGGACCGCTGGAGCTGCTCGCCGACCTCGCCCCGGACGAGCCCCCGGAGGCGGTCACCGCCGCCTCGGTGATCCGGGAGCTGATCACGGTGCGCTGGGTGTGGAGCGATCCGCTCGCCGACCCCGGGATGCGGCTGAACGACATGATCGCCGACGGCTTCAACCAGCTCTCACGACTGCGGAGGAACGACATCGTGGCCCTGTTCAACGAGGCGGAGCGGTACCGCCACTGGCGCCATCCGCTGACGCGCGCGGGCGAGGGGTGAGACCGGTGCCGAGACTGGAATGGCCGCTGCACATCGTGCGCCGAGTGGTGATCGGCGTGATCGTCCTGGCCGTGCTCGCGGTGGCGACCCCGCTCGCCGTGAACTGGTTCGAGGAGAAGCGGGACCGGTGCGGCGACGGCGTCGTCAAGATGGGCGACGACCACGAGTGCGTGGGCGTCACCGACGGCTCGTACAGCTTCGCCGACCATCTGAAGCCCGTGGAGAAGAAGATCAAGGCGGAGAACGACCTGGTCGAGAAGCGCGGTGACAAGTACGTCAGCGTCGCCTATATGACCTCCTTCACGCTGACCGAGGACGACAGCAACTCCGAGGAATCGGTCCGGCATGAGCTCGAGGGCGCGTATCTGGCGCAGTACCGGCACAACCGCGGCGATCTCTCCTCCTCCCCCAAGATCAAGCTGTTGATCGCCAATATGGGCAGCAGCGCCGCCCATTGGGAGCACACCGTCGATGAGCTGATCGACCGGAAGACCTCCGACGACAAGCTGGTCGCGGTCACCGGGCTCGGCCCCAGCGACACCCAGAACCTCGACGCGCTGCGGCGGCTGTCCGACAACGGTCTCGCCCTGGTCGCCAGCACCATGACGGCCACCAACATAGAGGGCATCAAGGGGCTCGTCCGGGTCTCCCCGACCAATGTGGACGAGGCGTACGCCGCCTCGGCGTATCTCAAGGAGGAGAACGTCCGCCGGGCGGTGGTGGTCCAGGACGACGCGCGGGACAACTACTACGCCAAGACGCTGGGGGACGCCTTCACCAAGGTCTTCCAGGACATCAAGGGCCACCAGCTGGTGGCGGACCGGATGACCTATGACTCCTCGGTGCGCGGCGCCTGGGAGAACGAGCTGCGCTACATGCCGGGGCAGCTGTGCGACCAGAAGCCGGAGGCGGTCTTCTTCGCGGGCCGCGGCAAGCACCTCACCCGGTTCCTGGACGCGATCGCCAACCGCCCGTGCCAGGATCGGGAGTTCATGGTGATCACCGGCGACGACACCACCAACCTCACCGCCGATGACCTGGCCCACGCCGCCGAGAGCAAGGTGCGGGTGCTCTACACGGGCCTGGCGCACCCCGATATGTGGCGGGAGGACCCCGACTCCGTCTCCCGCCCGTCGGCCCGCTACTTCCAGCCGGGCGGGTTGCTGGCCAAGTGGTTCCCCGACGACCAGCACCAGGACGGCCAGGCCATCATGGCGCATGACGCGGTGCTCACCGCCGCCCAGGGCATCCAGATGGCCGCGCTGGGCGACGTGACCGGGGAATCGGTGGCGCGGATGTTCCACCAGATGAACAGCCGTCAGCAGGTCCCGGGGGCGAGCGGCTTCATCTCGTTCCAGAACAATGGCAACCCGCGCAACAAGGCGATTCCAATCCTGCACCTCAACGCGAAGGGGCGCTCGGAGCTGGTGGAGGTATCGGCACGACGGGGCGAGCCGGCCAGGAAGCAGTGACGGTCAGCCGGCGCCGCCCCTGGGCTCGTCCCCGGTCTTCTCGTCGTCGACGATCTCCGCGTCCACGACGTCCTCCTCGGCCCCGTGGCCCCGGCCCTCCCCGTCGCCGGAGGAGCCGCCCGCAGAGCCGCCGGATCCACCGCCGTCGGACGGGCCGGACGGCTGGGCCTGGGCGTAGATCGCGGTGCCGATCTTCTGCCCGATGGCGGCGGTCCGCTCGGTGGCCTCGCGGATCGCGTTGGTGTCCTCGCCCTCGAGCGTCCTCTTCAGATCCGCGACCGCCGCCTCGGCCTCCTGCCGGACGTCCCCGGGCACCTTGTCGGCCTGGTCCCGCAGCAGCCTCTCGGTCTGGTAGACGAGCGACTCGGCCTGGTTGCGGGTCTCGGCGGCCTCGCGGCGCCTGTGGTCCTCCTCCGCGTAACTCTCGGCCTCGCGCATCATGCGGTCGATGTCGTCCTTCGGCAGCGCGGAGCCACCGGTGACGGTCATCCGCTGCTCCCGGCCGGTGCCGAGGTCCTTGGCGGAGACGTGCATGATGCCGTTGGCGTCGATGTCGAAGGCCACCTCGATCTGCGGCACCCCGCGCGGTGCGGGCGGCAGTCCGGTCAGCTCGAACATCCCGAGCTTCTTGTTGTACGCGGCCATCTCGCGCTCGCCCTGGAAGACCTGGATCTGCACCGACGGCTGGTTGTCCTCGGCCGTGGTGAAGACCTCCGAGCGCTTGGTCGGGATCGTGGTGTTCCGCTCGATCAGCTTGGTCATGATGCCGCCCTTGGTCTCGATGCCGAGGGACAGCGGGGTGACGTCCAGCAGCAGGACGTCCTTGACCTCGCCCTTGAGGACACCGGCCTGGAGGGAGGCGCCGATCGCCACGACCTCGTCCGGGTTGACGCCCTTGTGCGGCTCCTTGCCGGTCAGCTCCTTGACCAGGCCGGTCACGGCGGGCATCCGGGTGGAGCCGCCGACCAGGATCACATGGTCGATATCGGCGGTCTTGATCCCGGCGTCCTTGATCGCCTGGTGGAAGGGGCCTTGCAGCGCTCCAGGAGGTCCTCGGTCAGCTGCTGGAACTGCGAGCGGGTGAGCTTCTCGTCCAGGTGCAGCGGGCCCTGGTCGGAGGCGGTGATGTAGGGCAGGTTGATCGTGGTCTCGCTGGCCGCGGAGAGCTCGATCTTGGCCTTCTCGGACGCCTCGCGCAGCCGCTGGACCGCCATCTTGTCCCGGGCCAGATCCACGCCGTAGCCGTGTCCGAAGCGGGAGACCAGATGGTCCACGATCCGCTGGTCCCAGTCGTCGCCGCCGAGGTGGGTGTCGCCGTTGGTGGCCTTGACCTCCACCACCCCCTCGCCGATCTCCAGCAGCGAGACGTCGAAGGTGCCTCCGCCGAGGTCGAAGACCAGGATGGTCTGGTCGTTCTCCTTGTCCAGCCCGTACGCCAGGGCGGCGGCCGTCGGCTCGTTGATGATCCGCAGCACCTTCAGCCCGGCGATCTCGCCCGCCTCCTTGGTGGCGGTGCGCTGGGAGTCGTTGAAGTACGCGGGGACGGTGATCACGGCGTCCGTGACGTCCTCGCCGAGGTACGCCTCGCCGTCGCGCTTGAGCTTCTGGAGCACCCGCGCGGAGATCTCCTGCGCGGTGTAGCGCTTGCCGTCCACATCGCCGGTGGCCGGGAACCGCCACCGGTCCTCGCCCATGTGGCGCTTGACCGACCGCGCGGTGCGCTCCACGTTCGTCACCGCCTGGCGCTTGGCGACCTCACCCACCAGCACCTCGCCGTTCTTGGCGAAGGCCACCACCGAGGGGGTGGTCCGGGCGCCCTCGGTGTTGGTGATGACGGTCGGCTCGCCGCCCTCCAGGACCGATACGACCGAGTTCGTCGTACCCAGGTCAATACCGACTGCGCGAGTCATCTCAGCCCTCCTCCCGATCTGCCTCCCAGTATCCCAAAAGGGATATTCGGGAGCGGGGCGCGGAGGAGGGCGGGGCCGGGGTCAGTCCCGCAGGAGGTCGACCTCGCGCATCTTGTTGGTGGCGTCGAGCGCGGCGACCTTGTAGGACTCGGCGAAGGTCGGATAGTTGAACACCGCGTCCACCAGATAGTCGACGGTGCCGCCGCAGCCCATCACGGCCTGGCCGATGTGGATCAGCTCGGTGGCGCCGGTGCCGAAGCAGTGCACCCCGAGCAGCCGCCGGTCCTCCGGGGAGACCAGCAGTTTCAGCATGCCGTGGGCGTCGCCGACGATCTGGCCCCGGGCCAGCTCGCGATAGCGCGAGACCCCGACCTCGAAGGGCACCTTCTCGTCCGTGAGCTGGTCCTCGGTGCGGCCGATGAAGCTGATCTCGGGGATGCTGTAGATCCCGATCGGCTGCAGGTGGTGGATCGGGTTCACCGGCTCCTCGCACGCGTGGTACGCCGCGCTCCGCCCCTGCTCCATGGAGGTCGCGGCCAGGGCCGGGAAGCCGATGACATCGCCGACGGCGTAGATGTGCGGCACGGCGGTGCGGTAGTGCTCGTCCACCGCGATCCGGCCCCGCCGGTCGGCGGTGAGCCCCGCCTTGGCGAGGTCCAGCGCGTCGGTGAGCCCCTGGCGCCCCGCGGAGTACATCACCGCGTCGGCGGGGATCTTCTTACCGCTCTCCAGGATGGTCAGGGCGCCCCGCGGATGGCGTTCGACGGCCGCCACGGTCTCGCCGAAGCGGAAGGTGACGGCCAGGTCGCGCAGCCGGTACTTCAGCGCCTCGACGATCTCGACGTCGCAGAAATCCAGCATCCCCTCGCGCTGCTCGACCACGGTGACCTTGCTGCCCAGGGCGGCGAACATCGAGGCGTACTCGATGCCGATCACCCCGGCGCCCACGATGACCATGGAGCGCGGCACCCGCTCCATGTTGAGCACGCTGTCGGAGTCCATGATCGTCCGCTCGTCGAACTCCACGCTCGCGGGGCGGGCCGGGCGGGTGCCGGTGGCGATCACGATGTGCCGGGCGGTGAGCAGCTGCTCCTGGCCGGTGGCGTCCGTGACCGCCACGGTGTGGTCGTCCACGAACCGGCCGGTGCCGGAGAACATCGCGACCCGGTTGCGGGAGAGCTGGTTGCGGACGACGTCCACCTCCCGGCCGACCACATGCTGGGTGCGGGCCGTCAGGTCGGCGACGGTGATCTCCTCCTTGAGCCGGTAGCTCTGGCCGTAGAGATCCCGCTGGGTCAGCCCGGTGAGATAGAGCACCGCCTCGCGCAGGGTCTTGGACGGAACGGTTCCGGTATGCAGGGAGACCCCGCCCACCATCTCCTTACGGTCGACGACGGCTACCCGGCGACCGAGTTTCGCGGCGGCGATGGCAGCCTTCTGGCCACCCGGCCCGGACCCGATCACAAGCATGTCAAAGTCGGTCACGGGCCGAGTCTGACATCGGATGACGCTCCGCTGGAAGAGTGAATCACCGGTCAACCCGCCCCGGGGCGGGCGGCGTTGGGGCGGGCTACTCGGGGTGCGCTACTCGGAGTGGGGCCAGAGATGGCCCTGGGCATCCCGGGCCAGGGAGGTCAGGGACGCCAGCAGTACGAGGCCGACCAGCCCGGTCGGCAGGGCGGGCGCGGCCCGCGCGGCGTGGGCCACCAGCAGCCCGCCGGCCGCGGCGCCCACCACCAGGCCTCCCAGCAGCGCGATGCTGAGCCGGCGCACCGTTCCGCTGCGTACCGCGTCGACCAGCACCCCGGTCAGGGTGCCGGTGAGATAGGTGGTGGAGAAGCCGGGCGGCCCGACGGCGCGCACCAGACCGCTCTGCCCTCCCATGGCGAGCGCGGCCACCGCCAGCAGCCCGAGCTGCCGGCCACCGGCGGGGTGGCCGTCGGCGGACGCCCACACCGCCCAGAGCCCGCCGAGCGCGAGCAGTTCCACGGTGAGCGCGCACCGGGCCCGCAGGGCGGGCCGGGAGCCGCGCACGATCCGGCCGCTGACCAGCGCGCCCACGATGTATCCGGCCATGGCGACCGCGGAGTCCCGGGCGAGCGCCGCGTCCAGGGACGCGGTGGACATGCCGAGCAGGGAGAGGTTGGCGGTCATGACGCTGGTGAAGACGCCGCCCAGGGCCAGAAAGCTGATCGCGTCCATCGCCCCGGTCGCCACGGTCAGCGCGACGGCGGCCGCCGCTGCCCCGGAACCGCAGGCCCGGCCGGGGGGTCGTGCTTTCGGTGCGGGGTCGGTGTCGCTCTCTTCGGCCATCGGCAACCCTCCGGCCACCTCGGGTGCCCCGGGCGGCTCACCGGAAACAGCGGCCCTGGGAGCGCCGGGGCGTAAGGAGACGGCCAGAGCGCCGGGGCTTCACGGCGCGGCCGGGGCGCCTGGGCTTCATAGCCGAGCGCCCGGGCGTCAGGAGTCGGCCGGGGCGGCGGAGGCCTGCCGCTGCCGGTGTTTCGCGGCCTTGGCGCTGTTGCCGCACAGCCGCATGGAGCACCATCGGCGCCTTCTGCCCGGTGTGGGGTCGAGGTAGATCATGGTGCACAGCGAGGAGTCGCAGGCCCGCAGCGCCCCGCGCCGCTCCGGGTCCCGAGCACCGCGATGAGGTCGCGGACGACGACCGACTGCAGCTCCCGCCCGGACAGCGGACGATCGGCGCCGTCCACCTCGACCCCGGTGCCGGTGGCCCTCAGCAGCGGCCGCGGCGGGGCGGGGCGCGCCCGGTCGTTGAGCAGCGCCACGGACGCGGCGGCCGGGGCCCGGCCGTGGACGACCGCCGCCACCACGTCGTACGCCGCCTCGCGCAGCGTCCACAGCTCGGTGAGGAGTTCGTCGGTGACGGCCTCGTCGTGGAGCCGCAGCCCGACGCCGTCACACCACTCCCGCAGCCGGTCGAGGCTGCCGAGGCGCTCGATCGGGGTGCTGCCGCGCCGCCCGAGGGACGCGACGAGGTTCAGGGCGAGGCTGCCGGCGTCGAAGCGCAGTGCCCGCAGCCGCGCGGTGACCCGCGGCCGCGGGACCCGCTCCGTCGAGGAATCCATGCGGATATAGTAACCGCCTGAAGGGTTACTAAGTGGCTGAGGACGAGGGGACAGGCATGCGGATCGCGATCATCGGCGCGGGCGGCGTCGGCGGATACTTCGGCGCGCGGCTCGCCGCCGCGGGGGACGATGTCACCTTCGTGGCCCGGGGCCGCCATCTCGCGGCGATCCGGAAGCAGGGGCTGACGGTGCGCAGCCCGCTGGGGGATCTGCGGGTGCCGTCCGAGGCGGTCGTGCCGGCGGTCTCCGACCTCGAGGCCCCGGACCTCGTCATGGTGGCGGTGAAGCTGTGGGACACCGAGGACGTCGCCCGGCAGCTGGCGCCCCTCGCCGAGAGCGGCGCCGCGGTCGTGTCGTTCCAGAACGGGGTCCAGAAGGACACGGAGCTGCGGCGCCACCTGCCCGCGGGGTCCGTCCTCGGCGGGGTCGGCTACATCTCGGCGTTCATCGAGGAGCCCGGGGTGGTGGTGCACAACGGCACCCTGCAGCGGCTGGTGTTCGGGGAGTACGACCGCAAGGAGTCCCCGCGCGCCCGCCACTTCCTCGACCGCTGTCTCGCGGCCGGTGTCGACGCGGAGATCAGCGGGGACATCGAGCGCACCATCTGGGAGAAGTTCGTCTTCCTGGTGGGCCTTTCCGGAACCACGTCGGCGGTGCGGCAGCCGATCGGCGTGGTCCGCGGGAATTCCGGATCACGGGAACTGCTGCGCGAGGTGATGCACGAGGTGGTCGCGGTGGGACGGGCCAAGGGCGTGGACCTGGACCCCGGTTTCGCCGACGACCGGCTCGCCTTCTGTGACACGCTGCCCGCCACGATGACGTCCTCGATGCACAACGACCTCCTGCGCGGCAACCGCCTCGAACTGAGCTGGCTCAGCGGGGCGGTGGCGGACCTCGGCGCCGAGTTGGGGGTCGCCACCCCGCGCAACCGGGCCATCGCCGACATCCTCGCCCCCTACGCGCTGGGCGATCCGGCCGCGACGGGCGGCGCGGAGGTCAGCGCAGCAGGGGCAGCTTCCCGATGAGCCTGCTCACCTTGTTCCGCGGGCCGACGAGGCTGACCGCGAGATAGTCGAGATCCTCGGTCTTGGTGCCGGCCAGGCTGTCGAGGTACTCGTCGTAGACCCGTGAGGTCTGGGCCTGTCCGGGCATGTCGACGAGGAACAGATCGTCCTTCTCGGCGGCCTTGGCCCGCAGCTCGCGCAGCGCCTCCGGGCCGGCCGCCAGGATCGAGCAGCCGGCCCACGGCAGCCCAGGGTGGCCGGCGCCGGAGCCGTCCCTGCCGTCCGGCCCCAGCAGCTCCGGCATCGCCCGGCCGACGGCGGCGGCCATGCAGGCGGCCGCGTTCACCGCCCGGCCCGCGGGCAACTCCTCGTCCACGACGATCACCCACTTCAGCTTCGCCTGCCGGGTGGACTGATCGGTGCGTACGTCCTCGTCGGACAGCTGGGGAACGGACACGAGCGGTACTCCTTGTCGATGGCTAATGTGGTGGACGGTACCCATCCATCCGAGCCCGAGCACGGCTCGCCGAACTTCCTCAGGCAAAGGAGCGCTTTCGTGGAACTTGATGCGCTCGACCGTGCTCTTCTGCGGGAGCTGCAGAACGATGCACGCCAGACCAATCGCGAGCTGGCCCTGCGGACGGGGGTCTCACCGTCGACCTCGCTGGAGCGGGTCCGGGCGCTGCGGGAGCGCGGCATCATCAGCGGCTATCACGCCGCCGTCGACCTGGAGGCGGTCGGCCGCCCCGTGCAGGCGCTGATCTCGGTGCGGATCCGCCCGCCGTCCCGGCCGGTCATCGAGGGGTTCCGGGAATGGGCGGCCCAACTGCCGGAGACCATCGGGCTGTTCGTCACCTCCGGCGCCCATGACTTCCTCATCCATGTGGCGGTGCCGGACACCAATGGGCTGTACGCGTTCGTCATCGACCGCCTCACCGAGCGCCGTGAGGTGGCGGATGTGCAGAGCACGATGGTGTACGAACACGCCCAGTCGCGCTGTATCGACCCCGCCCCCGCCGAGCGCCCCGCGCCCCGCGCCGGAGGCGGTAGCGGGGCGGGGGTCAAGGGTGCGGGGTGTCGCCGAAGGGCAGGCGGGCGGTATCGCCGTTCGCGACACCGCCCGCCCCGGTTCATCGACGCCGCGTCAGGAGCCCGCCACCGCCGCCGTCTTCTCCGGCTGGGGCTCGGCCGTGGCGGGGGTGTCCCGTGTCCACAGCGGCCGCAGCCGGTAGGTCAGCAGATAGAGCACGGCCGAGGCGCCCGCCGCGACGAACATGCTGAGATCGCCCGCGTGCGGATACGCCGAGGCGAACGCCCCGGTGTAGAGGTCGGACTGCCAGAACGGCACCGAGGCCAGCACTCCGCCGGCCCAGGCGACGAAACCCCAGGAGAGCACCCGTCCGCGGTCGTACAGCTCGGCGATCCGGCCGGGGTCGGAGCGGCCGCCCAGGTGGTAGTCGAGCAGCAGCACGGTGGCGAACGGCGCGATGAAGTACGCGGTGAGGTTGAGGAACACCGAGAACTTGTCCTCGGTCCCGGAGTGCCCCCACAGGCTGATCACATACGCCAGCGCACAGATGAGGGTGACGGCCTGGGTCCGGGTGACCGGCACCTTCAGCGTCTGGACGGAGATCGCGCCGCCGTAGACGTTGAGGAAGTTCTGCGCGAGGGCGGAGAGCCCGATGGCGATCAGGGCGGGGATGGCGAACGGCCCGGTCAGCTGGTGCAGGGCGGTGATGGAGTCGGTGCTGGTGGCGTTGGAGCCGAGGAGCACACCGAGGATGCCGAGCCAGCAGATGGTGACGAAGTTGCCGAGCCCGGTGTACCAGGCGGTGCGCTTCACCACGCGTGGCGAGTCGGGCAGATAGCGCGAGTAGTCCGAGGCGAACGGCGCCCAGGCGACGAGGAAGGAGAGGAACCAGCCGCCGAAGGTGATCCAGCCGCCGGTGGAGCCGACGTAGTCGGCCGCCTTCGGATCGGCGTCGAAGGTGCCCGCGCCCCGCACCAGGGCCACCACCGTGATCATCACGAACAGCGGGGTGAGGACGTAGGTCAGCACCCGCTGCAGGAAATTGATCATGTTGTAGCCGTAGATGGACACCACCAGCTCGACCAGGGTGAGCGCCAACCCGCAGGCCCAGAAGGGCAGCTGGGTCAGCTCTGCGATGGCCTTGCCGCCGAGGATCACGGTCACGGCGGCCCAGCCGACCCCGGCGAACACGTTGATGTACGCCACCGGCAGGAAGTTACCGAAGAAGCCGAGCGGGCCCCGGGCCTGGATCTGCTGGGGCACCCCAGCCGTACGCCCATCCGGGACATCACGGCCATCAGCAGCGAGCCGAGACCCGCGCCGACCACGATGGCGGCGACGGCGGCGCCGAAGCTGAGGCCGAGCCCGACCGCGCTGAACCCGAGCAGGATGATGGGGAAGTTGAGACCGGCGGCGAACCAGACGAAGAACTGCGAACTGGGCTTGCCGTGCCGCTCGTTGTCGGGGATGTGGTCGACCCCGAAGGGCTCCACCTTGGTGACCGCGCTGCCGTACACCGGCGCCGTGTCGTCGTGGGTCATGGGCGTGCTCCTGGGACGGGAGGAGTGGGCGTCAGGGGGTGGCGGGGGGGCGGTGGCGCCGCGGATCGGGGTGGCGGTGTCTCACCACGGCAGCGGCGCGGTGTGGGAGATGTCGAAGAAGCCGCCGCCGCTGTAGACCAGCGGGGCCAGCTCCTCATGGCGGGCGGACACCACCCGGCCGGTGAAGACGGTGTGGCTCCCGGCCTCCAGCCGCTCGCCGATCTCCACCTCGAGCTGGGCGCAGGACCGGTCGATCAGCGGGACGCCGAACTCACCGGGGGTCCAGGACAGCCCGGCGAACTTGTCGTCCGCCTTGGAGGCGAAGGTCTTGGCCACATCGAGCTGGCCGGCGGCGAGGATGTTGATCCCCAGGTGGCTCGCCCGGTGCAGCGCGGGGTGGGTCGTGGAGGTGCGCTGCACACAGACCAGCACCATGGGTGGATCCAGTGAGATGCTGGCGAACGCGTTCACCGCGAGCCCTCGGGGCTTACCGTCGTCGTCGCAGGTCACGACGGTGACACCGGTGATGAACTTGCGGTGTACGCCACGGACCACATCGGCGTCGACGGCCGCCCGCTGGGTGGTGGTGACGATCCCGAGCGCCTCCAGCAGCTGGCGCGGGTCCCAGGTCACCCACTCCTCGCTGACCACACCGTGGTCGAAGCGGGTGAAGGTGGCGCCGGAGACCTCGACCGGCCGGCCGGTGGCCGGGACCCCGAGGAAGTCGCCGGTGTGACTGCCGGTGCTGCGCCAGCGGATCGCCAGCGATTCGCCGTCCTCGACGATCTCCTCGATCTCGGTGTGGAGATCGGGAAAGGCCCGGCGGATGGCGCGGATGGACTCCTTGAACTGCTCTCGGTCCTGGGGCGCCGCGGCGGGCCCGCGGCGGCGTACATAGGCGGGGCCGAGCAGCTGGTCGAGCGCGTCGACCTCGCCCCGGTCCCAGACCGCCTGCCAGGTGGAGCGGATGCGGGCGGTGCGGTCAAGAGTGTGCGTCATGACGTCTTCCCTCAGTCAGCTCTTGTATGGCAGAGGACCGTAGAAAGGCCATCAGCGACTGTCAACACCTTGGAACAGATGAGCCGAGAAAGTTCCGAGCGCTCAACAAAGGCACAGGTCAAGGTTGTTTTCCTGCCGTTGACCCTTGACGGGCTCGATACGGACTCCTAGCCTCCCTGCCATGGCACAGCGTGAGCCGGAAGAACAGGACGGACGCTGCATGCGCTTTTCGATATTCCACAACCTCGGCGCCCCGGGCCGTCTCGGCAGTTACGCCGACGTCATGGACGAGGCCCGGGAGTTCGCCGTCACCGCGGACCGGGCGGGTTTCTGGTCCACCTGGTACACCGAACACCACTTCGGGCACGAGGCGATCGAGATCACCCCGAACCCGGTGCTGATGGGGGCGGACATCGCCGCCCGTACCGAGCACATCCGGATCGGCCAGGCGGCCTCGATCGCCACCTTCTGGCATCCGCTGCGGCTCGCCGAGGACATCGCGATGCTCGACCAGCTCTCGGGGGGCCGGGTCGAGGTCGGCCTCGGCCGGGGGCTGTACGGCCGCGAGGCGCTCAACCTCAACGCCCTGGCCGACCCGCGCGACCAGGAGCAGAACCGCGCCCTGTACGACGAGACCGTGGAGGTCCTGCGCAAGGCGTGGAGCGGCGAGTTCTTCTCGCACCGGGGCCGGTTCTACGAGTTCCCCGCCCCCGGGGTGAAGTGGAACCACCCCTCTCCCCGCCACCCCGGACTACACCGACGCCGGTGTCATCACCAAGATGCAGGTCACGCCGTTTCCGCTGCAGCGGCCGCACCCTCCGCTGTGGCAGGTGATCGACAGCCCCCGCTCGATCAAGTCCGCCGCGGCCGACGGCGTCCAGGGGCTCTTCTGGCTGCCGCCGGTCTCCGCGCTCAAGGAGCGGTTCGAGCTCTACCGGGACACCGCGAGCCAGGCGTCCGGGCGCGAGTACGCGCTGGGCGAGGGCATCGGCCTGGTGCGCGATGTGTATGTCGCCGACACCATGGAGCAGGCGCGCGCCGAATTCGAAGAGGCGCTGATGACCACCTACCGGTGGATCATGCACTGGCGGGGGCTGTCCAACCTCATGGAGGCGGGCGAGGAGCTCTCGGACGCCCATGAACTGTCCTTCGACTTCCTCCAGGGGCGCAATCTGCTGGTCGGCACCCCCGAGTACGTCTCGGAGAAGATCGCCGAGCTGCGCGATGAGGTGGGGTGTGAGCACCTGCTGCTGTGGACCACCCACCCCGGTCTTCCGCACCGCAACGCGATGCGCAGCCTGGAGCTGTTCGCCGAGAAGGTCATGCCGCGGTTCACCACCGGTGGCGGTCATGGCTGAGGCACGGCTGCGCAAGGTCGTCACCGTCGCCGATGAGCTGCTGCTGGAGCTCGGCCGCCCGGTCGCGGTGCCGGTGCGCCGGGTCGCGGCGGCCGCGGTGATCAGCAATCCCTGGGCCGGCGGCGGCTTCGTCGCCGACCTGGGGCCCGAGGTCGAGCGGATCGCACCGGGGCTGGCCCGGCTGCTCACCGACCGGATCAGCGAGGCGCTGGGCGGGGTGGACCGGATCGAGTCCTTCGGCAAGGCCGCGATCGTGGGCCTGGACGGGGAGATCGAGCACGGCGGCGCGCTGATCCACACCCCGTTCTTCGGCAATGTCTTCCGTGAGCTGACCGAGGGCACCTCGATCATCGTCTTCAGCGACGACCGGCTTCCGGCCGGTGAGCCGCTGACCGTGCCGCTGTGGCACAAGACCGCGGCCGCGACCCGCTCGCACTACCAGACCTGCCAGATCCGCATCCCCGACGCGCCCCGCCCGGACGAGATCGTCGTCATCGCGGCCGGGGCGTCCGGCCCCGCCCGAACGCCCGGATCGGGGACCGCGCCACCGACCCCCTCATCCGCCTGGCCGATCTGGACGACGACCTGGAGACCGTGACATGAACATCCGCAAGATCATCACCTTCACCGAGGACGTCCACAGCGAGGGCGGCCGCCCGGTGGACCCGCCCACCCGTACGGCCGTGGTGCTGGCCGTCATCGAGAACCCCTGGGCCGGCCAGGGCTTCGTGGCGGATCTGCTGCCGGGGATCGACGAGGTGGCGCCGAAGCTGGGCGAGCTGCTGGCGCCGCGCGTGGTCGAGGCGCTGGGCGCGCCGGTGGAGGCGTACGGGAAGGCCGCGATCGTCGGCCTGGACGGGGAGGTCGAGCACGGCTCCGCGCTGATCCACACCCTCAAGTTCGGCGACCACTTCCGCCGCGCGGCGAACGCCACGACCCTGCTCCCGGCCGTGGAGAAGCGGGCCGCCGCGGGCACGGTCTTCGACATCCCGCTCAAGCACATCACCGACGCCACCATCCGCTCGCACCACCAGAGCATCGAGGTCCGGGTGGCGGACGCGCCGCGCGCCGACGAGATCGTCGTCGGGCTCGCGGCGGCCGCCCAGGGTCGCCCCAGGCCCGGCTGGCGCCGCTGTCGACGGAGCGGTGAGCGCACGGTGAGTGACATGGGCGGGTCCGACGCGGGTACGCGGGCGTGCGTCCCGGCCTCCGGGGCCGGTGCCCCGGTGGCGCTGAGCCACGAAGCGCACGGCGACGGCCCGGAGCTGGTGCTGCTGCACGGCGTCGGCCTCGACCGCCGTATGTGGGACCGGTGTCTGCCGGCCCTCGCGGCCCGGCACCGGGTGACGCTGGTCGATCTGCGCGGCCACGGCGCCTCCCCGGCCGCGGCGGCCGGGGTGTCGCTCGCCGAGCTGGCCGCCGACGTCGGGGCGCTGCTGAGCGGCCCCACGCATGTGGTGGGCTTCTCGCTCGGCGCCCTGGTCGCCCAGCGGCTGGGTCTTGACCGGCCGGAGCTCACCGCCTCGCTCACCCTGGTCAGCTCGGTCGCGGGCCGGTCGGAGGAGGAGCGCGCCGCGGTGGCCCGACGCCAGGAGCTGGCCGCCCAGGACTTCGGGGCGTCCGCGTGGGCGGCGGTCGACCGCTGGTTCTCGCCCGCCTGGCGGGCCCAGGACCCGGAGCCGGCGCGACAGGTGCTCGATACGCTGCTGGCCAACGACCGGGCCTCCTACCTCGCGTGTTACCGCGTCTTCGCGACCGCCGACACCGCGCTGTGGCGGTGGCTGCCCCGGATCGCCGCGCCCACCGTGGCGGTGACCGGTGAGCGGGACCCCGGCTCGACACCGGCCATGTCGCACCGGCTGGCCGAGCGGATCCCCGGCGCCCGGGCGGTGATCGTGCCCGGCGCCCGCCATCTGCTGCCGCTGGAATGCCCCGAGGAACTCGCCGACGTGATCCTCACCCACACCGGAAGCCACAACGGAAGCCACGGAAACCGCAACGGAACCCACGGAAGTCACAACGCAATCCACGGAAGCCGTACCGGAACCCACCCCGGAGCCCCCACCGGACAGGAGTCCCACCGCTCATGAACCCCCTGCCGCGCCATGACCACTACATCGCGGGCGAGTGGACCGCCCCCGCCGAAGGCGGCTACTTCGCGAGCGTCAACCCGGCCACCGCCGAGCCCTGGTACGAGGCGGCGCGCGGCACCGCCGCCGATGTGGACCGTGCGGTGGGCGCCGCCCGCACCGCCTTCGAGGACCCGCGCTGGCGCGATCTGAGCCAGACCCGGCGCGGTCGGCTGCTGCGGAACCTGGGCGATCTGATCGGTGACCACGCGGAGCGGCTGGCCCGCACCGAGACCCTCGACAACGGCAAGCTGCTGCGCGAGATGCGGGCCCAACTGGCCGGACTGCCCGAGTACTTCCACTACTACGCGGGGCTCGCCGACAAGATCCAGGGCGAGGTGATCCCCGGGGCGAGCCGCGAGCTGCTCAACTACACCCTGCGCGAACCGGTGGGCGTGGTCGGCGCCATCACCCCTGGAACTCCCCGCTGCTGCTCACCACCACCAAGCTGGCCCCGGCCCTGGCCGCGGGGAACACGGTGGTGGTCAAGCCCTCGGAGCACACCTCGGCCTCGCTGCTGGCGCTCGCACCGCTCTTCGAGGAGGCGGGGTTCCCGCCGGGGGTGGTCAATGTGGTCACCGGGTACGGCCCGGAGGCGGGCGGGCCGCTGACCGAGCACGACGGCGTGTCCAAGGTGACCTTCACCGGCTCCAGCGGGACCGGCCGCCGGATCGCCCGCACCTGCGCCGACCGGCTGATCGGCTGCACCCTGGAGCTGGGCGGGAAGTCGCCCAACATCATCTTCCCGGACGCGGATCTGGGCTCGGCCGCCATGGGCGTGATCGCGGGCATCTTCGCCGCCGCGGGCCAGACCTGTGTGGCGGGCAGCCGGGTGCTGGTGCACCGGGAGGTGTACGACGAGGTCCTGGAGCGGGTGACGGCGCGGGCGGCCACGATCCGCATCGGCGATCCGCTGGCGGAGACCACCGAGCTCGGCCCGCTCGCGATCGCCGAGCAGCTGGAGAAGGTCGAGTCGTACGTCGAGCTGGGGCAGGCCGAGGGCGGAAAGGTGGTCTGCGGCGGCAGGCGGCCGGAGACCGGTCTCGACGGGTACTTCTACTCCCCCACCGTCTTCACCGGCACCGACAACGGGATGCGGATCTGCCAGGAGGAGATCTTCGGGCCGGTCGCGACCGTCATGCCCTTCGGCTCCGAGGAGGAGGCCCTGGCGATCGCCAACGACTCCGCGTACGGCCTGGCGGCGGGCGTGTGGACCCGGGATGTGAACCGGGTGCACCGGATGGCCGCGCGGCTGGAGGCCGGGACGGTGTGGGCCAACACCTATCGCTCGATGTCGCCGATGTCGCCCCGGGCCGGGTTCAAGACCAGCGGAATGGGGACCGAGCACGGCACGGAGGTGATCCGGGAGTACACCCGGCTGAAGAGCGTCTGGATCAACACCAGCGAGGAGCCCGCCGGGGATCCCTTCATCCTGAGGTCCTGAAGCTCTGAGCCCTGAGTCCTGAGTCCTGAGGTCCTTAGGTCCTGAAGTCCTGAGGTTCCGCGGTCCCCGGCCCCTGGACCGAGGAAGGGTTGTTGTATGGCACAACACACCTGCGTTCCCACAGTTGACGGGAAGCGACGGCCACACCTAGGGTCACGTGCCATGCAACGACCCACAGGGAAGCGACTTCAGCAGACCAGCATGCAGGCGAGGGTCGCCGAAGAGCTGCGGCAGATGATCATCAGTGGTGAACTGCCGCCCCGCTCCAGCCTCTCCGAGATGGCGCTGTCCGAGACCTTCGGCGTCAGCCGGACGCCCATTCGCGAGGCCCTCAAACAGCTCCAGATCGAGGGCTTGGTCGAGGTGCGGCCACGGGTCGGAACGTTCGTCGCCGTACCGTCCCGGCGCGAGCTCACCGAGCTGTTCCAGATGAAGGAGCTGCTGGAGGGCGCCGCCGCCCGGCTGCTCGCCTTCCGCGGGAACGTACCGGAAGTGGAGCGGCTGGAGGCCAATATGAAGGCGGCCGACGCGGCCGTCCGGGACGGCGACACCGAGCAATACGCGGCGCTGGTCCACGAGTTCCACGATCTGATCGTGGTGGGCGCGGACAACGGCAAGCTGGAGGCGCACTACCGCACCCTGATGAACCAGCTGGCCTACGCCCGGCTGGTGCGCACCTCGCTGTCCCGCCCCGGCCGGCTGGACGAGTCCGACGACGAGCACCACCGCGTCCTCAATCTGATCCAGGCCAAGGACGGCGACGGCGCGGAGCGGGTGATGCGGGAGCATGTGCGGATGAGCCACCAGGCCCTGATGGCGGGCATGGACGAGCGCCGGTCCTGACAGGGACCGGTTCCCCCGTGGCCGACCGCGGAGCGCAGCGGTCCGCACACGATGAGCACACGCGGCCCCGGACGTAGCGGGGGCCGGGACGCCGATCCTGTCGTACGTTGGCAGAAGACCCAGGTGGCGGCCCACATCCCGCGCGGGGTCGTGGCCTGCGTGGTCTTGAGGAAACCGGGCTCGGGGAGAACCGATCGCCGAAGACCAGGACGAAGACCATGAACGATGTGCGCAGACGTACGGTGCTCGCCGCGGCCGGGGGACGGCCATCGCGGGCAAGGCCGCGGCCGCCCGTGCCCAGGCCCCGTCGGCCCCCTCGGCCGGACAGGCCCGGCCGGGGCGGGAGCCCGGTCCGTACGAGACCAGGATCCGGGCCCTGATGGCGCGGATGTCCATCGACGAGAAGCTCGGCCAGCTCCAGCAGCTCGCCTGGACCGGCGCCACCGGGCCCGGTGGCGGGCAGACCGCCGCCGCGGAGAAGGCGGCCCGCGGGGGCAGGCTCGGCTCCGTGCTCAACATCTACGGGGCCCGCACCACCAACACGCTCCAGCGGATGGCCGTCGAGGAGTCCCGGCTGGGCATTCCGCTGGTCTTCGGGCTCGATGTCATCCATGGCATGTGGACCACCTTTCCCATCCCCCTCGCCCAGGCCGCCGCCTTCGACCCCGCGGTGGCGGAGCGGGACGCGGAGGTGTCGGCGCGGGAGGCCCGCTCCAACGGGGTGCACTGGGCGTTCTCGCCGATGATGGACGTCACCCATGAACCGCGCTGGGGCGGATCGCCGAGGGCGACGGCGAGGACCCGTATCTGGCGGCCCGGCTCGCGGCCGCCAAGACCCGCGCCTACCAGGGCGACGACCTGCGCTCCCGGCACCACCTCGCGGCCTGCGCCAAGCACATGATCGCCTACGGGGCGTCGAGGGCGGCCGCGACTACAACACGGTGGACGTCTCCGAGACCCGGCTGCGCAACTTCTACCTGCCCCCGTTCCGGGCGGCCCTGGACGCCGGGGTGGCCACGGTCATGGCGAGCTTCAACACCGTCAGCGGGGTCCCCGCGCACGGCTACCGGCACGCGCTGACCGAGATCCTCAAGGAGGAGTGGGACTTCGGCGGCTTCGTCGTCAGCGACTACAACGGCGTTCAGGAAATGATCGTCCACGGCTATGCCGCCGACCGCTCCGACGCGGCCCGGCTGGCCTTCGACGCCGGGATCGACATGGAGATGGCCAGCACCACCATCAACGAGTACGGCAAGCGGCTGCTGCGCAGCGGTGAGATCACCACCGAGCGGCTGGACGACGCGGTGGCCCGCATCCTGCGGCTGAAGTTCCGGCTCGGGCTCTTCGAGCGCCCCTACGCGGACGAGGACGCGGCGATCTCGGGGCCCACGAAGGCGTCCCGGGCGGCGGCCCGCGAGGCGGCCGGGCGCACCATGGTGCTGCTCAAGAACGAGAAGTCCACGCTCCCGCTGGACAGATCGGGCTCCATCGCGGTCGTCGGCCCCTTCGCCGACTCCACGGATCTGCGCGGCTCCTGGGCCGGTCCCTGGGCCGAGAAGTTCCGCCCGGTCACCGTGCTGGACGCGGTCAGGGACGCGGCGCCGAAGGCCCGGATCAGCCATGTCGAGGGCGTGGACGCGTCCGGCCGGAACACCCGGGGCATCGCACGGGCGGCCTCGGCGGCCAGGGCGACCGATGTGACCGTGGTGGTGGTCGGGGAGGCGGCGACGCTCAGCGGGGAGGCGTCCGTGCGCAGCGACCTCGGCCTGCCCGGCCGGCAGGAGCGGCTGATCTCGGCGATCGCGGACACCGGCGCGCCGTTCGTGGTGGTGCTGCTCAGCGGACGTCCGCTGACGATGGAGGGCTGGCTGGACCGCACACCCGCCGTGCTGCAGGCGTGGCATCCGGGGATCGAGGGCGGCAACGCCATCGCGGATGTGCTCTTCGGCGCCGTGAACCCCGGTGGCAAGCTGCCCGTGACCTTCCCGCGCACGGTCGGCCAGATCCCCATCTATTACAACCACGAGAACACCGGACGCCCTTACGACCGGGCCAACCACTACACCTCCAAGTACCTCGACCTGGCCCATGGACCGCGGTTCCCCTTCGGCCACGGCCTCAGCTACACCACCTTCGACATCGGCGAACCCCGGCTCAGCGTCAGCCGCATCCGGGCCGAGGCGCTGCGCAAGGGCGACACCGTCGAGGTCGCGGTGGCGGTGCGCAACACCGGGCGCCGCAAGGGCGATGAGGTGGTGCAGCTGTACATCCGCGATCCGGTGGCGAGCATCGTGCAACCGGTGCGCAGGCTCAGTGGCTTCCGCCGGGTCAGCCTCGGCCCCGGGAAGGCCACCACGGTCCGGTTCCGGCTGAGCGCCGAGGAGCTGGGCTTCTGGACCCAGGATCCGCACGGCCGGTTCCTGCTGCAGAAGGGCGAGATCCGGGTCTTCGCGGGCAACAGCTCCCTGGCGAAGCGGGGCCGCACCCTCACCATCACCTGAGCCCGGACACCCCCGCTCGTCAGCGACATCACAGCGCGGCGGCCGAATTACTTGTAGGGTGCATGCTGACCCTACGCACCCCGGAAGACGCCCTTGATGACCGCCGCGCCCTGGCCCTCGACCACCACGACGAGCGGACGAGACCCCGCGGCACCCCGCGCGGGCCACTTCGGCAACGGTGGGGCGGGGGCGCAGTGGGCGGCGTGATCACCGGCTTCGGTGTCATCGCGACCATCATCGTCACCGGCTATGTCATCGGGCGCCGCGGCTCCTTGGGCGTCCACGGCCGCGAGGTGCTCACCAAGCTCTCCTTCGACGTGGCCTCGCCCGCGCTGCTGTTCACCACGCTCTCCAAGGCCGACCTCTCCGTCGTCGTCTCCACTCCGCTGCTGGTGACGGCGCTGAGCACCTTCGTGGTCGCGGGCACGTTCGTGGCCGTCGGCGCGGTACGGCGGTGGAGTGTCGGCCGGACGACGATCGGCGCGCTGTGCGCGAGTTATGTGAACGCGGGCAACCTCGGCATCCCCATCGCCATGTACGTCCTGGGCGACGCGAGTCTGATCGCCCCGGTGCTGCTCTTCCAGCAGCTCGTCATGACCCCGATCGCCCTGACGGTCATCGACCTCTCCCGCCCCGATGCGCGCCCCTCGCTGATCCGCAGGCTGACCAGCCCGTTCCGGAACCCCATCGTCATCGGCTCGCTGTCCGGTGTCCTCGTGTCCGCCACGGGCTGGCGGGTTCCCGGGCCCGTCGTGGAACCGCTCTCGCTGCTGGGCGGCATGGCCGTGCCCGCCGTACTGCTGGCCTTCGGGATCTCGCTGCCGGGCAGTCAGCTCCCCGGGCGCGGCGAGGAGCGCGGGCCGGTGCTGCTGTCGGTGGCGCTGAAGTCCTTCGCCCAGCCGGTGGTGGCGTGGGCCATCGCGGCGGGTGTGTTCCAACTGAGCGGCCCTGCGCTGTTCGCCGCCGTCGTCACCTCCGCGCTACCGGCGGCCCAGAACCTGTTCACCTACGCCTCCCGGTATCAGACCGCCACCGTCCTGGCCCGTGAGTCGATCCTGCTGTCCACCCTGCTCGCGCCGGCGGTGCTGATGACGGTGGCCGCGCTGCTGGGCTGAGACCTGCCCTCGGCCGGCCGCGGCTCCACCACAAAACCTGCCACTGATAGGCTTGTGCCACTCAATGGCGTTTCTTGCGAGGGGTGTTGCCATGAAGGCCGTCATCGTGCCGTCGTTCGGAGACTCCGATGTGCTGCGGGTCATCGACCGGGCCGAGCCCCGGCCCGCGCCGGGCCAGGTCCTGATCCAGGTGGAAGCCGCCGGGGTCGGCTACGTCGACGTCATGGCGCGCAAGGGCGACTACCAGCCGCTCTCCGAGCCCGGCTTCATCCCTGGCGTGGAGGCGGCCGGCACCGTCGCTGCCGTCGGTGAGGGAGTGGACGGGCACTGGGTCGGTCAGCGGGTCTTCGCGCTGACCGGACGCGGGGCCTACGCCGAATCGGTCCTCGCGGGCGTCCGCGACGTCGTGCGCCTACCGGAGGGCGTCAGCGCCGCACACGCGGTCGCGCTCGGCGTGAACGCGCTGGTCGCGAGCCTGGGCCTGGAGCGGGCGAGCATCAAGAAGGGCGAGCGGGTGCTGGTCAGAGGCGCCGGCGGAGGTATCGGGCTGATGGCTGTGCAGCTGGCTGCCTTGTCCGGGTGCGAGGTGACCGCGATCACCTCCTCGCCTGAGCGTAGCGATCGCCTCCGGGACCTCGGCGTCGCGCATGTCCAGGACCGCACGGCGGGCCAGGACGGCAGCGGGAACACCTACGACATCATCGTCGACCCGGTTGCCGGGGCGGATCTCGGCCGCTACATCGAGATGTTGCGGCCCAACGGCCGGTACTTGCTGTTCGGAGCCGCGGGAGGGGTACCGGCGCCAGACGCCTTCGGCAGCATCATGACCACTTACCACAACTCGCCGACGCTCTTCGCCTTCAGCCTCAACTCCGTCGACGCTGACACGGTCGGGGCGGCAGCGGCCGAGCTCTTCAGTCAAGCGGCCCGAGGTGACCTGCGGGCGGTCATCGATGAACAGGTCCCTCTCGCCGAAGCTCACCGTGCGCACGAGCGTCTCGAATCAACCCCCGTGTTCGGAAAGCTCACACTGCGTCCCTGACGCGACCGGCCTCGCACGGGGAGAACTTTGTTTGCCCCTGGAGGCCCAGGGCAGGCGGATATTCGTGCTTCGGACCGTAGGCACGCACCGCGGGAGCAGTCTGCAACGCTCCAGACCGCGGCGGCGCGCCGGTCCGGACGTCCCGTGAACCTCCCGCGATGCACCACCGGTCCCAGGTGACCCGTCAGCCCATCGCAGGAGGTGTGTTCCATGACGACCGCGACGCAGGACATGACACGGCCCCAGACCGGCCCCACGAAGCACCCGCACGACGACGCGCCGGACACCAGCGCCGAGTTCGCGGAAATGGCCCGGCTCCCCGACGGGCCGGAGAAGGAGGCGCTGCGCCGCCGGGTGGTGGAGGCGTGGATGCCGATGGCCGGGCGGCTGGCCCGGCAGTACCGCAACCGCGGCGAGTCCATCGAGGACCTCCAGCAGGTGGCCGCGCTCGGCCTGGTGAAGGCCGTCAAGCGGTACGACCCGGAACACGGCACCGCCTTCGCCGGGTTCGCGGTGCCCACCATCGTCGGCGAGATCAAGCGCCACTTCCGGGACCACCTGTGGGTGCTGCACGTCCCCCGCCGGGTCCAGGAGCTGCGCAACCGGGTGCGGGCCGCCCACCGCGAGCTGTCCCACTCGGTGGACGACCGTCCGCCGCGGGCCCAGGAGATCGCCGAGCGCACCGGGCTGACCGAGAAGGAGGTGCGCGCCGGCATGGAGGCCATGGGCGGCTTCACCCCGCTCTCCCTGGACGCCCAGCTGACCGGCGCCGACGACGGCTACTCGCTGGCCGACACGCTCGGCGCCCAGGAGCCCGCGTACGATCGGGTGGTGGACCGCGAGGCCGTGCGCCCCGGTCTCAGCCGGCTCCCCGACCGGGAGCGGCAGATCCTTTACCTGCGTTTCTTCTGCGATATGACACAGAGCCGGATCGCCGAGCAGCTGGGCATCTCCCAGATGCACGTCTCACGGCTCATCAACCGCACCTGCTCCACCCTGCGCGCGCAGGCGCTGGCCGAGGCCAACTGAGCCGGTCGCCACGTTGCGCCGCTGGAACGATGTGCATCGCCTCAGCGGGTGACCGTGGCGCCGTGGGGGCTACGGCTCCCCCGGCGGGCTGCGAGGGTCGGGGCGGCGGGTGACGGACCGACGAAGGAGACCGAGCCAGTGAACAGCAATCCCGATCGTCCCCCTCCGGTGCACGTCCCGGAACTCCTCAAGGGGCAGAAGGCGCTGGTGACCGGGGCGAACTCGGGGATCGGAAAGGCCACCGCGATCGCGCTGGGCCGGTCCGGCGCCGATGTGGTGGTCAACTACGCCAGCGACCGGCCGGCCGCCGAGGCCGTCGTCGCCCAGCTCCAGGGCCACGGTGTGCGCGCCTACGCCCATCAGGCGGATGTGTCCCAGGAGGACCAGGTCGTCGACATGGTGTCCACCATGGTCGACCGCCTGGGCACCATTGACATCCTCGTCGCCAACGCGGGGCTCCAGCGGGACGCGCCCACGACCGAGATGACGCTCGAGCAGTGGCAGAAGGTCATCTCCGTCAACCTCACCGGCCAGTTCCTGTGCGCCCGGGAGGCCATCAAGGAGTTCCTGCGGCGCGGTGTGGTCCCGGAGGTGTCGCGGGCGGCCGGGAAGGTCATCTGCATGAGCTCGGTGCACCAGACCATCCCCTGGGCCGGCCATGTGAACTACGCGTCGTCCAAGGGCGGCGTGGCGATGCTGACCCAGACCCTGGCCCAGGAGTTCGCACCCCACAAAATCCGGGTGAACGCGATCGCGCCGGGCGCCGTCAAGACCCGATCAACCGCAGCGCCTGGCAGACCCCCGAGGCGCGCGACTCCCTCCTGGAGCTCATCCCCTACGGCCGCGTCGGCGACCCCCTGGACATCGCCAACGCCGCCGTCGTCCTGGCCTCCGACCTGTGCGACTACGTGGTGGGCACCACGCTCTACGTCGACGGTGGCATGACCCTCTTCCCGGGCTTCGCCACCGGTGGCTGAGCGGCGCTTCACCACGGGTGGCTGAGCGGGGGCCGGGGCGCGGCGGGCGGAATTCGGGAAGACTGGGGCACATGCCCGAGACCCCGGTTTCCCTCATCCACCCGTGCCCTACTACGCCCAGTGGGAGTCGCCCGGCCTGGTGCCCGGCATCATCGCGGGCACGCTGTCGGCGGCCGACGATCCGCTGTGGCAGAAGTCCGGGGCCGCGAGCCCGGAGGAGTACGCGTTCTGGTCATGGCGACTGTGCGGGATGGCGTGTCTGCGCATGGCGCTGGACCACTGGCGCGGCACCGCGCCGCCCGCGGTGACACTCGCCGAGGAGTGTGTCGAGGCGGGGGCGTATGTGCGCCACCCGGACCGGGTGGACGGGCTCATCTACGCCCCGTTCGCCGACTACGCGCGGCGGCGCTGGGAGCTGTTCGCCGAGTCCCGGCCGCGGCTGCCGGCCGAGGAGCTGCCGGGACACCTCGCGGCCGGGCGGCTCGCGATGCTCTCCGTCCACCCCTCCCTGCGCACCCTGGACCCGCGGCCGCCGCACCGCGGCGGCCATCTGGTGCTGGCCGTCGGGGCCACCCCGGACCATCTCCTCGTGCACAACCCGTCGGGCTTCCCGGACGGCTCCCAGCGCTTCGCCGAGGTCCCCTGGGGCGACCTCGGGCGGTTCTACGCGGGGCGCGGGGTCCTGCTCGGTCCGGGCGGGCCCCGGTCGTAGGGCTCGCGCCGCCCGCGTCCGTACGCGTCCGTACGCGTCACTCGTGCGCAGCGTTGTGGTTCCCGCGCGGCCGGGTACCCATGTGGTTCCCGTAGATCGTCCACGCACCGTCCCAGGGAGCCGCAGTGAAGTTCGGCGTATCCACGTTCGTCACCGACCAGGGCATCCGGCCCGCCCCCTTGGGGCGGGCCCTTGAGGAGCGCGGTTTCGACGCGCTCTTCATCGCGGAGCACAGCCATATCCCGGTGGATCGCCGTACCCCCTATCCGGGGGCGGGGACCTGCCGGAGGTCTACTACCGCACCCTCGACCCGTTCGTGACGCTGGCCGCGGTCGCCACGGTCACCCGGCGTCTGCTGCTGGGGACCGGTATCGCCCTGGTGGTGCAGCGGGACCCGATCACCACCGCCAACGAAGTGGCCTCCCTCGACCTGATCTCGGACGGACGGGCCGTCTTCGGGGTCGGCGCCGGCTGGAACCGTGAGGAGATGGAGAACCACGGGACCGATCCGTCCACCCGGGCCGGCTGCTGGACGAGCGGCTGCGGGCCATCCGCGAACTGTGGACGAAGGAGAAGGCCGAGTTCCACGGGGAGTTCGTGAACTTCGACCCCGTCTTCCAGTGGCCCAAGCCGGTCCAGCGGCCGCATCCGCCGATCTATGTGGGGGGTGGCGGCGACTCCGCGTTCCGCCGGATCGCCGCCGTCGGCGACGCCTGGCTGGCCAACAGCGGATCCCCGAGGAGCTGCGCCCGCAGATGGAGCGGATGCGCGAGGTGGCCGGCCGCGATGTGCCGGTGACGCTGTACGCGATGCCCGAGGACGCCGAGGCGGCCGAGGGGTATCAGCGCATCGGTGTGGAGCGGGTGCTGTTCTACCTGCCGACGATGCCGGAGGCGGAGACGATCGCACGGCTGGACTCGATGGCCCGGATCGCCGCCCGGTTCCAGTGAGCCGACGGAGGTCGCGATGCCGCAGCTGACGAGCGCGCAGGCGCGCGAGCGCTTCGTACGGGCCAGGCTGGCCCGGCTGGCCACCGTCGGCGCCGATGACCGCCCGCATCTGGTGCCGGTGGTCTTCGCGCTGACCGGCGACACCGTGGTGACGGCCGTCGACCACAAGCCGAAGCGGACGACACGGCTGAAACGCCTGGACAACATCCGCGCCCATCCCGCCGTATGCCTCCTGGTGGACGACTACGACGAGAACTGGGACCACCTGTGGTGGGCGCGCGCCGACGGCACGGCCCGCGTCCTGCCAGCGGCGGACGAGTCGGCCAAGTCCTCGGACCACGTCCGCCTGCTCGTGGACACCTACCCGGCCCAGTACGGGGACCGGCCGCCGCGCGGGCCGGTCGTGGAGATCACCGTCGGCCGGTGGAGCGGCTGGCGGGCCGGATGAGCCGAGCGCCCGTGGGCGGGTCAGAGCCTGTGTCATATCCCCGGTCGGATCAGCGTGCGGCGTCAGGGGCACCTCCCAGCGGTAGCTGGGGCGCGTGCCAGGCGTCGCACGCCCGGCCGGGATATGACACAGGCTCTCAGCTTGTTCTTTTTCTTCCGGCCTCGAATGGCGTGTCGAACTGAGTCGCTCAGCTGGGGGTTCGCCGGACGTGGGAGCGGCCTTCGTCTGATCGTGTGCTCCGACCAAGGTGCACGTGACCACGACGAAGGCCGTGAGGGTGAGTCTGCTGCCTGATGTTGTCCGGAGGGAAGCTTTCGCGGAAGCGTCACGCTTCCGGGTGAGTTCTACGAGTGTCTGACCACGCGGCGCGACGAGTTGTTCGAGCTGGTGGACGCGGTGCTGTGTGCGGACGGTGCGGTGAAGTCCCCCGTGGACTTGACGCTGGTGCCCGAGCATCGTCGTGGGCATGGAGCGGTGTACGGCGGCTTGAACCACGGCCGGATCGACGTTGGCCGGCTACGGACGGTGCTGGCCGGCCTGCCGCTGCCGCGTTTCGACGGCGGGCGTCTGGTCCTGGCGGTTGATGTGTCACCGTGGCTTCGGTCGGACGCGCCGTGTTCGGCGGAGCGCCTGTTCTGCCACGTCTACGGCCGCGCCAAGACGGTATCGCAGTTCATTCCGGGCTGGCCCTACTCCTTCGTGGCCCTGCTGGAGCCGGGCGCCACGTCCTGGACCGCGATCCTGGACGCGGTCCGGCTGGGCCCGGCGGACGACGCGACCGCGATCACCGCCGCCCAGCTCCGAGGAGTCGTTGAACGGCTCATCGCCGCAGGCCAGTGGCAGGCTGGCGATCCGAACATCCTGATCGTGAGCGATGCGGGCTACGACGTCACCCGCCTGGCCTGGGTCCTGCGCGACCTGCCGGTCGAACTGGTCGGCCGCGTCCGCTCCGACCGCGTCATGCGCCTGCCGAAACCACCACGGATGCGCGGCGTCAACGGCCGGCCACCCGAGCACGGCCCGGAATTCCGCTTCACCGAGCCGGAGACCTGGCCCGAGCCCGCGATCACCACCGTCAACGACACCACCAACTACGGCAAGGCCGAGACCCAGGTGTGGGACCGGGTCCACCCAAGGCTCACCCACCGCTCCTCCTGGCTCGACCACGACGGTGAACTGCCCTGGTCGAGGGATGTTGATGCGGTTGAAGGTCGAGCATCTGTCGAAGGACCGGGAAGCAGCGCCGGTGTGGTTATGGTCCTCCAAGACCGATGCCACCCCGGACGACGTAGACCGCTTCTGGCAGGCATTTCTCCGTCGCTTCGATCTGGAGCACACCTTCCGGTTCGCGAAGCAGACCCTGGGCTGGACCACTTTGAAACTCCGTACTCCCGAGGCGGCGGACCGCTGGACCTGGATCCTGATTGTTGCTCACGCCCAGCTCCGGCTCGCCCGCCCGCTCGCCGCGGACCTCCGTCGGCCCTGGGAGAAACCCACCGTCCCCGACCGGCTCACCCCGGCCCGGGTCCGCCGAGGGTTCAGGAACATCCGCGCTCACCTCGCCTGCCCGGCCCGTGTTCCCAAACCGCGAGGAGCCGGCCCCGGACGGCCGCCCGGCGCCAAGAACAAACACCGGGCACCCCGCCACGACGTCGGCAAGACCGTCAAACGCCCCGAGACCCTCAAGGCCATCGGCAAACCCGGAAGATCTTGGTAGATAAAGAACAAGCTCAGCGCACGGACTCCGCCATCCTCGCGAACTCGCTGCCCAGCTGGGACATGGCGTGGCCGTACTCCTCGGCCGAGACGGCCTCCCGGAGCGTGGCGAGGACCGCCCGGACACCCCGGTCGGCCTCCGGCTCGGACAGCCCGGTGCGCTCGTGCACCCTGCGGACCGACTCCTCGGGGTCGAAGACCTCCATCTCCCCCGGCCCACGCCGAAGGGACTCCCGGAGGCGTTCGGGCAGCTCCTGGGCGAGCTCGCGGGCCTCGCCCGCACTCAGGCGGGCCGCCAGGGTCTCGAGCGTGGCGCGGGTGACGTCCGCCGCCTCCTGCCGTGACAGCTGGGTGCGGTCCGCCACCGTCTGGAAGAACTCCCGGTCGTCCATGCGGGCCTCCCTATGACGCGCCCAGGACACGGCCTCACCCCACCTTGCCATGCGGGTCCACCGCCCGCGAGGCGCTGCACCCGGCACGGAGGGACGATGGATCTGTGGGTTACGGCCATCTTGTTCCCCGAGGAGGTGGACGACCATGACTTACTCCTCCGACAGTCCGCATGGCGCCGGGCAGCCGAGAGAGGAACCCTACGGCCGGCCGGGAGGGCCGCCCTCCGATGCGGGCACCCCCTACGCCACGATGCAGAACGTGCTGTCCAACACCACCTGGCAGGTCCTGGTGACCGCGGGTCTGGTGGCGATCGCGCTCGGTATCATGGTGCTGGTGTGGCCGGGGCCCTCCCTGGTGGTGATCGGCGCCCTGTTCGGCGCGTATCTGCTGATCAGCGGGATCTTCCAACTGGCCGGGGCCTTCGGGTCGCATATCCCGAGGAATCTGCGGGTGCTGAGCTTCATCACCGGCGCGCTGAGCGTGCTGCTGGGACTGCTCTGCTTCCGGGGTCCGGCCCAGTCGATCCTGCTGCTCGCGCTGTGGATCGGCTTCGCCTGGCTGATCCGGGGCGTGATGCAGACGGCCACGGCGGTCTCCGGTGAGGGCATGCCCGCCCGGGGCTGGCAGGTGTTCCTCGGTCTGCTCACCATCCTGGGAGGGATCATCCTGATCGTGGCGCCCTTCGGCTCGATCACGGCGCTCACCGTGGTGGCCGGTATCTGGCTGCTCGCGCTGGGCATCATCGAGATCATGCACGGCATCCAGCTGCGCACCAGTCTCGGCGGACCCCGCGCCCCGCGCGCCGAGCACCGGGGGATGCACTTCCCCCGCTTCCGTTCACAGCCGCACCCTCAGGCGTAGCCCGGCCGCCGCGACGGCCGTAAGTGGCCGTCGCGGCGGACCGCGGACGATCAGGGGCAGGGGCTCCGGCTCGGGACGGGGTGGCGGCCTGTGGCGGATCAGCGGGTCTGCACCCACCACGCCATCAGACCGATGGCCGCGGTGCCGCACGCGTACGAGGCACCCCGGACGAAGTTGGCGGCGGCGAGTCGGCCGTATCGACGCCATCTGCTGCTGGAACGGCTGGGTACCGGCGGGCGAACCTCCATGGTGTGCATATGGAGCCCCTTTCGTGAGCGTACGGACAGTGACTGTCCGACACGGGGGAACGACGCGCTGGAGAAAGCATACAAAAGTGTGAACTTGCTCCATGCGTCGGACTCGCCGAAAAAATTCCTTTCGACACGATTTCAGGACATGGGTGGTCAGCGCGCCTTGGCGGCCGCCGGGACGGTGCGGGTGGCGGTGTTCCAGCCCGAGATCCGCACCGAGGGGGCCGAACCGCCCAGGTCCGCGGTGCGATAGGTGGCGGTGAGCGTCACCGACTCGCCCGGCCACAGGCTCACCTCGTTGTCCGACCAGCGAACGGGCAGGACCGGCTTGTCCGAGCCGTTCACCAGATGGGCGTCCACGAGCAGCGCCGGGGTGCGCCCGCTCCCGGTGTTGCGCAGGGTGACGGTCGTGGTGGCGGTGGAGTCCGGCCCGCTTGTCGTGGTGGCGGTGGCGGCCACCGGCGCCTCGGCCATGTCGTCGAGCCCGGTCAGATCCGCGTACGAGGTGGTGGGGGTGTAGTACCAGTCGGTGTTGTCCCAGTCGAGCACGTCCTTCTCGGTGGAGAGCCAGTACACGTTGCGGCTCACCTCCTTGCCCGCGCCATCGATGAGCTGGAGCTTGACCAGATAGGCGCCGGACACCCCGCTCACGTCGGCCGGGACGGTGAGCGCGGTGGCCTTGCCGCCGTCGCCCGGCACCCGGAGGCCGGTGACGCTCTTGTCGAACTTCCGGGTGCCGTCGGGGGTGTAGAGGCTGACCCGGGCGGTGAGACCGGTGGCGGCGGTGTGCTCGCTGTTGACCACGACCACTGAGCGGGAGTCGTAGGAGTACTGGATGTGCAGCGGCTCATTGGCCTTCTTGGCGCCGTAGTAGGCCCCGCCCTGGTCCGAGAAACGGTCGAAGAGCTGCCAGTGGAGCGAGGTCCAGCCGCTGTTCAGCATCCAGTGGACGACACCGGTGGCGGGCCGGGAGGCGTCGGAGAAATTGCGCGCGTACGCCTCGAACTGGGCGCGCACCGCCTCGTACCGCGCCAGCCCCGCCTTGCGCACGTAGTCCGTCAGCCCGGTCGGCTTTCCGTAGCGGCCGATCAGCGCGTTGTCGAACAGCTTGAGGTCGCCGAAGGTGGCGGACGGGGAGCGGTGGTACTGCTTGGCCGACGGGTTCCGCCACAGGGTTTCCAGTTCGCTCGGGGACATCATGCGGCGGAGCGTGTCCAGGGTGGGGATGTCGGGTCCGGCGCTGGTCTCGGAGTTGAAGCCGGTGGCACCGCCCTCGCGCTTGGCGTACCAGTAGTCCGGCGGCACCCAGTCGTAGGGGCCGGTCATCTTCATGCCGGACTTCCCCAGCTGTGGGGAGGACTTGGCGGAGGCGGCGGGGATCACCGGGTTCGGCCAGTCCGCCGCCTCGAGGGCGTCCAGATAGTTCTTCTCGATGGTGGCGTCGGGGGCGAAGTCGCTGCCGATGAGGAAGGAGATGACGCTGGGGTGGTCGCGCAGGCGCGCGGCCTCGGCGGCCATCGAGTCCTTGGCGACCGGGTAGTCGGCGGAGGTCCACTTCTCCCCCGTCTCATCGCCGTTGACCTGGCCCTCCCACTTGTCGCAGCACTCCCAGCCGGGGAGGGTCAGAACGCCGTAGCGGTCGGCGAGGTCGAAGAACTCGTCCGGCTCGATGTGGCCTTCCAGGCGCACGGTGTTCAGCCCCAGGTCGAGCGTGTACTTCAGCCGGTCCTCCACCGAGCGGGCGTCCCAGCGCAGAAACACATCGGGGGACCAGCCGCCCGCCTTGATCAGCAGCGGACGTCCGTTGACGCGGTACTGGCGGGCGCCGTCGGCGTTGAGCGGCGCCTTGACATCGCGGATGCCGAAGCTGTGGTGGGCGGTGTCGGAGGGAGTGCCCGAGACGGTGGCGGTGAGGTCGAGGTCGTACAGCGGCTGGTCGCCCATCCCGGCGGGCCACCACACCTTGGGCCGGTCCAGTCGCAGCTGGGGGAAGTCGGCGGGGCGAAGGTGACGGCCTTGGTCTCGTGCGGGGCGAGCGAGACCGTGCGGCTGATGGCCGCGGGACCGGCCGTGCCGGAGACCGTGGCGGTGACCGACGCGGTGGAGTCGTTGCGGACCCGCGCCTTGACGGTGAGCTCGGCGGAGGCGAGCGATTCGGTGTCCAGCCGGGTGGTCACATGCGCGTCGCGCAGGGCCACCGGGCCGCCACGGCGGACCAGCACATCGCGGACGATGCCCATGTTCTCGTCGGGCGGGGGCTGCAGCCAGTCGATCCAGCCCATCGTGAGGTTCTTGCGCGGATCGTTGGGCTGGACGCGGAACGCCACCGTATTGGTCCCCGCCCTGACCAGGTCGGTGACGTCCAGCTCATGCTGGGTGTACGCACCGGCGATCCGCTCCTTGGTGGCCACCTGGACGCCGTTGACATACACATCGGCCGCGGACACCACACCACTGACGTCCAGATAGGTGCGGCGGGAGGGGTCGGCCACGGTGAAGTCGCCGCGATACCACCAGGGGACGGTGAAGTCGGCCGCGGGATCTTCTCGAGGTTGGTCGAGTAGAACGGATCCGGGTACGCACCGGCCGCGAGCAGCCCGGCGAGCACCGTCGACCGGGGCCCCACCGGGTGCCAGCCGGACGCGGGGTAGCCGGGGGTGGAAATGGCCGCGGGGGTGTCGGACACCTTGGCCGAGGACTGCGTGGCGAAGCCCGCGAGCGGGGTCGCGGTGCCGGGGGCCGCGCCCACCCGGGTCACCGGGGTCGGGCCGCCCGCCGCCGGTCCACCGCGCGGAGGCGCGGCGCCCGTGGTGAGGGAGACGGTGAGGAGCAGGCCGCCGACGGCGAGCGAGGCGGTCAGGGCGCGTCGGACGCGGGCTCGCGCCCGCCGCCGGAAGGGTGCCGGACGGAGGACCACGGATGTCTCCCTGGGGGCAGGCAGAGCATTGGTTAAGTAGGTTTCCTAACAACCAACGGACCGTAGAGAGCTGAGCGCGCCATGTCAACCAGCCCCACCGAGAAACGCCCTTCCGGCGGATAGCGCGATGGGGTGCGGGGTCGCGGCGATGCGCGGTCCCGCGCATGACGATCAGCCCGGCTAGGCGCGGCCGGGCGCAGCTCAGGCAGGCGCGGCCCGGACACACGCAGCGCGGACACGCCCGGCACAGGCAGCGCGCGGCGGCGCGGCAGCCCGGCCAGGCACGGCGCGAACCAGCCACGCGGCCAAGCACGGTCGACGCGGATACGCGCGGCGCGGACCAGCCAGGCGGCCAGGCGCGGCAGGGTTACGCGCGGCACGCGCGGCACGGCCAGACACAACCCGAACACACGCAGCGCGGACACGCGCGGCACAGGCAGCGCGCGGCGGCGCGGCAGCCCGGCCAGGCACGGCGCGAACCAGCCACGCGGCCAAGCACGGCACGGTCACGCGCGGCACGGCTGGACCGGCACGGCCAGCCAGGCCAAGCGCGGCGCGGCCAACACGGAGCGGCCGGACCGGCACGGTCAGCCCGGCCAAAGCGCGGCGCGGTCAGTCCGGCCAGCAGCGTGGCACCGCACGGCCAGCGCGGAGCGGTGACGCTCCGCGCCTGGTCCCCGCGCCTCGTTCAGGCGCCTCGTTCAGGCGCCTCGTTCAGGCGTGCCAGCGCAGCACCGCGCCCAGGCCTCCGGCCGGTCCCTGGAGCCCCTCGGGCACCACCAGCACCTCCGTGTCGGCCACCGTCGCGGACCGCATCAGCGCGTCGTCCGCGCGGGCGGGCTCGGGGGTCCTGACGCCCATGGCGCGCGCCTGGGAGCGCTGCACGGCCACCTGATCGGCGTCCGGCCCGATCCACACCTCATGGCGCATGTCGCCGCCCGCGTGCCCCAGCAGCAGCGTGGCCGCCTGATGGCGGCGCATGGCCTCCACCACCGCCGGTACGCCCTCCGCCGCCCCGCTGCTCGGCGGCCTGGTGCCGTCGTGTCCGCCCAGGGCCGGTCCGCCGGGGCGGCCCCGCCCGGCGCGGAAGAGATCGAGGACCGTCTCCAGATGGGCGCGGGCGTACTCCGCCCGGGCGTGGTCGATCTCCGCGTTCAGCTGCCCGGAGCAGCCTGCGGCCCTGCTGCCGTGGCGGGTCTCCTCCGTCTTGGCCCGCAGCGGCTCGGGCAGCCGGTCGCGTACGGCACGGCGCTCGCGCGGGTCACCGGCCAGGATCAGCAGGTCGGCGTCGGTTTCCGTCCACTGCCGCACCAGTTCGTCGGCCACCCGGTCAGCGGTCTGCTCCCAGGTGTTCCCGACCCGGTTGCGGTAGTGCCACTCGTAGCGGTCGGCGGGCACCGACCGGTGGCCCCGGCCATGCGCCCTCCGGCCCCCGGCGCGCCCCGCGGGTCGGGCACCGGTGTCGTCCCGCAGCTCCAGATCGGCCCCCGCCTGGTCGACGAAGGCCACCAGACAGGCCGGCCACTCACCGCGGAACGCGGCCAGCGGCGCCACGCGCGGCAGCATCGACCAGGACGTCACCACATCGATCGGGGACGTGGCCAGCGGCAGGTCGAGCACCACCTCGCCGCCCGCGGCGAACAGCGCCCGCCCGGCGGAGGCCCTGGCCCCCTGCTCACCGGCCAGCCGCTCGACCACCGCGTCGCAGGTGGCACGGTCGGCGCCCTGGCCGGTCAGCTGATCCGCCACGAACCGCTCCCGCAGCCTGCGCCGCCTGGGCGCGTCCTCCGTGCTGCGGGAAGTGTCCATGTACACGCCCGCCCAAGGACCGGGGCGGTCGAACAACGGCTTCAGGAATCCAACGTCCATGACCTCCCCCAAACCCGGGGAAACACACGGCAGAAACCGGTCGACCCCACTCGCGCGGATCGCCGTTTCGCTCCTGACACCAGGATCCCTCCACCTCACCGGGATCGCCAGAGCCGACTAAAATCGCTGTCATGGCTCGCTCCAACGAGGAGGTCGAAGCCCTCCTGCGCGAATACGCCGATCTGCTCCTGATCACGGGCGGGGACGCGTACCGGGCGCGTGCGTACGAGAAGGCCGCCCGGGCGATCGGCGGCCACGCGGCCGACATCTCGCAGTTCGACGCGAAGGCGCTGCGGGACATCCCCAATGTGGGCCGGTCGATCGCCGACAAGGTGGTCGAGTATCTGCGCACCGGGACCATGCCCGCCGTCGAGGAGGCGCGCGCCGCGATCCCGGCCGGGGTGCGGGAGCTGACCGCCATCCCGGCCCTCGGGCCGAAGAAGGCCATGATCCTCTACGAGGAGCTGGAGATCTCCTCGATCGACCAGCTGGCCCAGGCCATCGAGGACCACCAGCTGCGCGACCTCAAGGGCTTCGGGCCGAAGTCCGAGGAGAACATCCTGCACGGCATCGGGCTGATGCGGGCCGCGGGCAACCGCATCCCGCTCGACGAGGCCATGGACGTGGCCGATGACATCGTCGCCGCCCTGTCCAAGGTGCCCGGCTGCCGGCGGTGTGCCTACGCCGGGTCGCTGCGCCGGATGAAGGAGACCGTGGGCGATGTGGACATCCTGGTGGCGGCGGAGGAATCCGGCCCGTTCATGGACGCGTTCACCCGGCTGCCGCTCACCTCCGAGGTGATCGCCCACGGCCAGAAGAAGACCTCGATCCGCACCACGAAGGGGCTCCAGGTGGATCTGCGGGTCCTGCCGCTGGACTCCTGGGGCGCGGGACTGCTCTACTTCACCGGCTCCAAGGCGCACAACATCCGCATCCGCGCGATCGCGGTGCGCCATGGCCTCAAGCTCTCCGAGTACGGCCTCTTCGAGACCAAGAGCGGCAAGACGATCGCCTCGCGGAGCGAGGAGGACGTCTACGCCCGGCTCGGCATGGACTGGATCCCGCCGACGCTGCGCGAGGACCGGGGCGAGGTCAAGGCGGCCCTCGAAGGGCAACTCCCCCGGCTGGTCAAGGAGTCCGATCTGCGGGGCGATCTGCACACCCACACCAACCTCACCGACGGGCTGGAGTCGCTGGAGGACATGATCGCCAAGGCGGAGCGGCGCGGCTACGCGTACTACGCCATCACCGATCACGCGCCCAAGCTGTACATGCAGCAGATGACCGAGGAGAAGATGCTGGCCCAGCGGGAGCGGGTGCGCGCGCTCGACCGGGGGCGCGGCCGCGGGGACACCCGGCTGCTGCACGGTGTGGAGCTGAACATCGACGTCGACGGGGACGTGGACTGGCCGCCCGAGTTCCTCGAGGACTTCGATCTGTGCGTGGCCTCGGTGCACACCCAGTTCGGCCTGGACCGCAAGGCCATGACCCGGCGGCTGGTGCGGGCCTGTGAGAACCCGCACGTGCATGTCATCGGCCATCCGACCACCCGGCTGATCGGCAAACGGCCCGGCATCGACGCCGACTTGGACGAGGTGTTCGCCGCCTGCGCCCGCACGGGCACCGCGCTGGAGATCAACGCCCACCCGAACCGGCTCGACCTGTCGGACGAGAACATCCTGCGGGCCAAGTCGCACGGGGTGGTGTTCGCCCTGGACAGCGACGCCCACTCGACCCGGGACCTGGACAACATGCGGTACGGGGTGGGCATGGCCCAGCGGGGCTGGCTGACCCCGGGCGATGTCATCAACACCTGGTCGCTCACCCGGCTGCGGCGTTTTCTCCGCAAGGACACGGGGCACCAGCCCCCTACATGACCACCTCCGAATCCGACCGCTCCTACCCCGCCCGTCAGGCGCCCGGCGCCGAAACCCTCGCCGAGCTGGACGCACGGGTCATCGACTGCCGTGCCTGCCCCCGGCTGGTCCAGTGGCGGGAGGAGGCCGCCCGCACCAAGCGCCGGGCCTACGCCGACTGGGAGTACTGGGGGCGGCCGGTGCCCGGGTTCGGGCCGCCGGACGCCAGAGTGGCGATCGTGGGGCTCGCACCGGCCGCCCACGGGGGAAACCGCACGGGCCGGATGTTCACCGGCGACCGCGCCGGGGACTTCCTGTACGCCGCGCTGTACGACCTGGGGCTGGCCAGCCAGCCGACCGCCACCCACCGCGGCGACGGTCTGGAGCTCTACGGAGTCAGGATCACCTCGCCGGTGCACTGCGCACCGCCCGCCAACCGGCCCACCCCCGAGGAGCGGGACACCTGCCGCTCGTGGCTGGCCCGGGAGCTGCGGCTGCTGCGGCCGACGCTGCGGACCGCGGTGGTGCTCGGCTCGTTCGGCTGGCAGGCCGTGATGCCCGCCCTGGAGGCGGGCGGATGGGCCGTGCCCCGGCCCCGGCCGGTGTTCGGACACGGCGCACGGGCCACGCTGCGGGCGGCCGACGACGGGCCGCCGCTCACCCTCTTCGGCTGCTACCACGTGAGCCAGCAGAACACCTTCACCGGGCGGCTCACCCCGGCCATGCTCCGGGAGGTGCTCGGCGCGGCGGCGGAGGCGGCGGGGCTTCCGGTCTCCGGACGGCACAGCTAGGGCCGGAGGGTCGGGGGTCGCCTAGGGCCGTAGGTCTCGTAGGCCGTAGGCCGTAGGGAAAAGAGGGAGGCCCCGGGCACTGGGGCAGGAGGGCGCCCGGGACCTCGTTCATGGGGTGGGCCGGATCAGTTGAGACCCTGGCCCGCGACGCTGCCGGTGTCACCGGCCCCGGCGGCTGCGCCCGCGTCACCGGCACCCGCGTCACCGGCTCCGGCATTGCCCGCACCTGCGGCGTCACCGGCGCCACCGGCCGCATCACCAGCGCCACCGGCCGCATCACCAGCACCGCCCGCCGCGTCACCAGCGCCACCGGCCGCATCACCAGCACCGCCCGCCGCGTCACCGCCACCGGCGCCGCCGCCGTCCGCGCCGATGACCGCGCCGGTGGCCTCCAGCGCGGCGGTCACCGGCTGGAAGAACGTCTCACCGCCCTGGGTGCAGTCGCCGCTGCCGCCGGACGTCAGCCCGACCGCCGCGTCCTCGGCGAACATCGCGCCACCGCTGTCGCCGGGCTCGGCGCACACATCGGTCTGGATGAGGCCGTTGACGATGTCGCCGTTGCCGTAGTTCACCGTGGCGTTGAGGCCGGTGACCGTGCCGTCGGTGACCCCTGTCGTGGAGCCGGAGCGCTGCACCTTCAGGCCCACGCTCGCCTCGACGGCGCGCCCGATCTCCTGGGTGGTGCCGTCCTGGAGGTCGACCGTGCTGGACGGCTGGGTGGTGGCGTCGTCGTACATCACCAGCGCGAAGTCGTTCTCGGGGAACTTGGAGTCCTGCACCGTGCCCACCTGCTGGGCCCCGGCCTCGTCCGAGGTCCAGGTCTGGGATTCGTTGCCGCAGTGGCCCGCGGTCAGGAAGCCCGGCGCGCCGTCGACGCTGACGTTGAAGCCCAGCGAACAGCGGGCGCCACCGCCGAAGATGGCATCGCCGCCGTCGAGCCCACCGGCCGCGGCGTCCCCGCCGCCCCCGGCGTCACCCGCACCACCCCCGGCGTCACCCGCACCACCCGCGGCGTCTCCGGCGCCCCCGGCACCGGCGTCACCCGCACCGCCAGCGGCCCCCGCGTCACCGGCGTCACCCGCGTCACCGGCACCCGCGCCGCCGTTGTCGCCGGGTTGGGCCGCCTCCTCGCCGTCGAACTTCTTGAACTCGCCCTTGCTGCGCTTGACGCTGACCGTGCCCTCCATCTGGTCCGTGGCCTTGGTCAGCGTGTCCCACTTCGTGCCGGTCACCGTCCGGTCGGCGGTCACCTGGACCTTGTTGGTGACCGGGTCGATCGACCAGGCGGTGCCCGGCACCGACGCATCGGTGCTCAGCGTCTGGGTGGCGGCCTTCAAATCGGCCATGCTGTTCTGGACGACCTTCGCCACGGCGCCCTTGGCCCGGACGGACTCGGCGGAGTCCTCGTCCACCACGTTCATGACCAGCTGGCGGTTGCCGTTGTCGTAGTACCAGCCCGCGCCGTTGTCACCGAGGTCCGAGGCGAGACTCCTCGCGAGCTTCACGGCGGCCGGGGACGAGAAGGTCTTGGCGCCCGACGTCTCGTCCGGGTTCGCGTTCGCGTTGGGCAGCAGAATGGCGGCTGCTCCGAGCGCGACGACGGCGGCTCCGGAAATGGCGAGGGTCCGCTTGTTCACACGTCGGTGGCTCAACTCACTGACCTCCAGTCGGGGATGCGCGGCAGGCGTGTGCGGAGCGCTTGCCGCGTTCCGCCACGCCCCCACGCGGGGCCGCCACGTCGTACGTGGACGCGTTCGCCCCGCTCTCACCCGTACTCAAGGTCTGATGAATCGCTGCGCCGAACGATCCGGACCGGTAGGCTCCGCCGGTTCGGCCGATCGTCCCGGCTACGGAGTGTCCGTCGGACCGCGCACCGGAGCCGCATATCGATGCTCCCCCTTCCCACAACTGGGGCTCCGCTCCAGACCCCGGGGTCTGGAGCGGAGCCCGAGTCAACAGCCCGCCGCAGGCGTCACGATCCGCCGGACACCCTCTAACCGCGCTCGGCGGCCTCCGCCTGGGCGCGCAGCTCCCACACCTCGCCGAGCGCCATCCGCTCCGCCTCGGCGGGGGAACCGCCGGTGTCCTCGAAGTGGTCGACGTACGCGCCGATGAACTCCTGCCAGCGCTGGTTGGCCGGGTCCTCGTCCAGCGCCGCCATCGCGGCGGCGAAGTCCTCGCAGTCCACGAGGTGGAAGAGATGACGCCCGCTGCGCCAGATCCGCCAGTTGGTGATCCCGGCCCGGCGCAGCGCCGCCAGCAGGTCCTCCGGGACCGTGGCGTGCACCTGCTCATAACCGGACTCCTGGCCCTCCTTGAGAACCGAGTGCAACGCCACCCGCATCGGCGTTCCTCCTTCTTCCGCTGCTTCCCAATGCCGGGCGGCCACGGCGGCCGCCCGTCAACGGTCCATGATGCAGCGCTCACCCCTTCTGTTCGACGCGCACCCAGTCCACCTCCGCCCGCACTCCCCCGGCCGCGATCCGGTCGACGCCGGAGTGCGGCGTGCGAGCGGTGAGGGATCCTCCGGTCCCGGCTGGCCGTCGTGGTGGAGTGCGAGGTGGGGTGGCGAGGGCCGGGCGAACACACGGTCGCCCCAGAGACACCGGCTCCCGTTTCCCTCTTGAACACAACGACCCGGAGCGCGACCGACCGCAAACCTCCCCAAGTGAGCCTGAACCAGCGGTTCCTCTAGGGCAGTTGACGTTCACGAGGCATCAACATGTAAGGACTGCGGTCACAACTCTTGACGAGTCGTTCACATGGATGAAGCATGCGACGGCAAGAGAGCGCTCCCTCACCCCCCATTCCGTTCATTTACTGAACCAGGAGAGACGCCCCCATGACGCCTTCCCCCACGCCTTCCCCCACGCCTCCCCCACGTCCTCCTCCAGCCGCTCCGCGGTCGGCCGCCGGGCGGTGCTCGGCGCCGCGGCCGCCGTCGCATCGGCTCCCGCCCTCGGCGGCCTGGCCACTTCCGCTGCCGCCGCCCCCTCGGGCCGGGGCAAGAGCCCCAAGGCCCTGCCGGGCGGGGGCGACCTCGGCCCGAACGTGATCGTCTTCGACCCGTCCACGCCCGGCATCCAGGCCAAGCTGGACGAGGTGTTCAAGAAGCAGGAGTCGGCGCAGTTCGGCACCGGGCGCTACGCCCTGCTGTTCAAGCCCGGCAGCTACCACGGGCTCAACGCCCAGATCGGCTTCTACACCTCCATCGCCGGGCTGGGGCTGTCCCCCGACGACACGACCATCAACGGCGACATCACGGTGGACGCCGGGTGGTTCAACGGCAATGCCACCCAGAACTTCTGGCGCTCGGCGGAGAACCTCGCGGTCGTACCGGTCAACGGCACCAACCGCTGGGCCGTGGCGCAGGCGGCCCCCTTCCGGCGGATGCACATACGCGGCGGGCTCAACCTCGCCCCCGACGGCTACGGCTGGGCGAGTGGCGGGTACATCGCGGACAGCCGCATCGACGGCCAGGTCGGGCCGTACTCCCAGCAGCAGTGGTACACCCGCGACAGCGCCATCGGCGGCTGGCTCAACGGCGTGTGGAACATGGTGTTCTCCGGTGTGGAGGGCGCGCCCGGGCAGAGCTTCCCCAACCCGCCGTACACCACGCTCAACACCACCCCGGTCTCCCGGGAGAAGCCCTTCCTGTACCTCAACGGCAGCGAGTACCGGGTCTTCCTGCCCGAGAAGCGCACCGACGCCCGCGGTGTCACCTGGGGCAACGGCACCCCCAGAGGCACCTCGCTGCCGCTGTCGCAGTTCTACGTGGCCAAGCCCGGCGTCACCGCGGCCACCCTCAACGAGGCGCTCACCCAAGGGCTGCATCTGCTGCTCACCCCGGGGATCTACCACCTCGACCGGCCGGTGCAGGTGAACCGCGCGAACACCGTCGTCCTCGGGCTCGGCTACGCCACGCTCGTCCCCGACAACGGCGTCACCGCGCTGAAGGTCGCCGATGTCGACGGGGTGCGGCTGGCCGGTTTCCTCATCGACGCCGGGCCGGTCAACTCCGCCACGCTGCTGGAAGTCGGTCCGCAAGGGGCCTCGGCCGACCACTCGGCCAACCCCACCACCGTCCAGGACGTGTTCATCCGCATCGGTGGCGCGGGCCCCGGCAGGGCCACCACCAGCATGGTGATCAACAGCCGGCACACCATCGTCGACCACACCTGGGTCTGGCGCGCCGACCACGGCGACGGGGTCGGCTGGGAGACCAACCGCGCCGACTACGGCGTCCGGGTCAACGGCGACGACGTGCTGGCCACGGGGCTGTTCGTGGAGCACTTCAACAAGTACGACGTGCAGTGGTTCGGGCAGCGGGGCCGGACCATCTTCTTCCAGAACGAGAAGGCGTACGACGCCCCGAACCAGGCGGCCATCCAGAACGGCTCGATCAAGGGCTACGCCGCCTACAAGGTGGCCGATTCGGTGACCACGCACGAGGGATGGGGGCTCGGCAGCTACTGCTACTACAACGTCGACCCCGGCATCGTGCAGCACCACGGCTTCGCCGCGCCGAACGCCCCGGGGGTGACGTTCCACAATCTGCTGGTCGTCTCGCTCGGCGGCCAAGGCCAGTACGAACGCGTCATCAATGACACCGGATCTCCCACCTCGGGCACCTCCACCGTGCCGTCCACCGTGGTGTCATATCCCTGATCTACGATGCCTCGCGGGTCGGTGCCCCCGGTGAACCGCCCCTCGAAGTGCCGACCGCCCAGGAAGGACCACACGCCATGGCCACCACCCCCGTGCGCGACCGCTCCACGATCATGGTGCTCAACGGACCGAACCTGAACCTCCTGGGCCGCCGGCAACCCGAGATCTACGGCACCGACACCCTGGCCGACATCGAGAAGCTGGTGGCGGAGACGGCCGCGCCGTACGGTCTGACGACCGACTGCCGGCAGAGCAACCACGAGGGCCAGCTGATCGACTGGATCCATGAGGCCCGGGAGCGCCACGCGGCGGTCATCATCAACCCCGCGGGGTACTCCCACACCTCCGTCGCCCTGCGCGACGCCCTGGCCACCTGCGACGGTCTGCCGATCCTGGAGGTGCACATCTCCAACATCCACCAGCGGGAGGCCTTCCGGCACCACTCCTATGTCTCCGCGCTGGCCAGCGGGGTGATCGCCGGTTGCGGTGTCCAGGGCTACGCGTTCGCCGTGGAGCGGGTGGCGGCCCTGCTGGCCGCCGCCAAGGCGTAGGCGTGGGCGTGGGCGTGGGCATGCGACATCTCAGGGCCCGATCAGACCTCAGGCCCTGATCACGCGGACACCGGCCTCGGTGTACGGAGCGACCAGTTCCTCATCGGCGCCGGTGTCCGTGATCAGCACATCGATCTCGTCCAGTGCGCAGATCCGGGCGAACGCCCGGCGGCCCAGCTTGGAGCTGTCGGCCACGACCACCACCCGGGCGGCCCGGCCGGCCATGAGGTGGTTGATGCTGGCCTCCCCCTCATGGTGGGCGGTCGCGCCCTGGACCGTGTCCAGCGCGTCCACACCGAGGATCGCCAGATCCAGCGACACCTGGTCCAGCACCCCGGTGGCCAGCGGCCCCATCAGCTCGAAGGACTGCGGACGAGCGACCCCGCCGGTGAGCACGATCTTCACCTGGGGGCGCACCGCCAGCTCATTGGCGATGTTCAGGGCGTTGGTGACGACCGTGACGGCCGGGCCGCCGCCCGACGCGGACAGGTCGCCGCGCGTGGAGATGGCGCGGGCGACCTCGGTGGTGGTCGTCCCGCCGTTGAGCCCCACGATCGAGCCCGGCTCGGCCAACCGGGCCGCGGCCGCCGCGATGCGCTGCTTCTCCGAGGCGCGCCGGGCGGTCTTGTAGCGCAGCGGAAGGTCGTACGAGAGGTTGTGCGCGACCGCGCCGCCGCGGGTGCGCGTCAGCATCTGCTGCTGAGCGAGTTCATCCAGGTCACGCCGGATGGTCGCGGCGGACACCGCCAGCTCGGCGGCCGCCTCCTCGACATCGATCCTGCCGTCCCTGGCCAGCAGATCCAGCAGGGCGTTCCAGCGCTCGGGCCGTTTCACGCCGATCACCCTACCCCCCTCCCCGCACATGGCGGCTCTGGACTTCCGTGCGTAATTCTGCGCATTATCAGGCCGTACGAAACAACTCCGCGCATGCATACTGCTCGGGTCATCCGTGCGACGAGGGGAGTCCCATGAGCCACACCGAGGCCGAGATCGCGAGCCAGCCCGACTGCTGGCGGCGTGCCATCGCCCTGGCCCGGGATCCGGAGGGGCCCGTACGGGCGGCGCTGCCCCGGGCGGGTGAGCGGGTCGCCGTCGTCGGCTGCGGCACCTCGTGGTTCATCGCCCAGTCATACGCGGCGCTGCGCGAGGCGGCGGGCCAGGGCGAGACGGACGCGTTCGCGGCGTCGGAGATGCCGCTCGGCCGTGCCTACGACCGGGTGGTCGCGCTGTCCCGGTCCGGCACCACGACCGAGGTGCTGGAACTGCTCGGCGCGGTGCGCGGCCGGGTGCCCACCACCGTCGTCACGGCGGTCCCCGACTCCCCCGTCGTGGGCGCCGCGGACGCCGCGGTGGTGCTCGACTTCGCCGATGAGCGGTCGGTGGTGCAGACCCGCTGGGCCACCACCGAACTCGCCCTGCTCCGCGCCCACTTGGGCGCGCCCCTGGAGCACCTGGAGGCGGACGGGGAGGCGGCGCTCGCCGAGCCGCTGCCCGGACCGCTCGTGGACGCCGGACAGTTCACCTTCCTCGGGCGGGGCTGGACCTACGGGGTCGCCCAGGAGGCCGCGCTCAAGATGCGCGAGGCGGCAGGGGCGTGGACCGAGGCGTATCCGGCCAAGGAGTACCGGCACGGCCCGATCAGCGTGACCGGCCCGCGGAGCGTGGTGTGGTGGCTGGGCGAGGGGGCGTCGGACGTGGCGGACGAGGAGATCACCCGCACCGGTGGCCGGGTCGCCGGCTTCGGCCGCGACCCGCTGGCCGAACTGGTGGTGGTGCAGCGGCTCGCGGTCGCGATCGCGGCGGCGCGCGGGCTCGACCCCGACGAGCCGCGCCATCTCACCCGCTCGGTGATCCTCGGCTGAGCAGAGCCGAGCGGAGGTGGGCAGGGCTGAGCGGAGCCGATCGGGCCGCGCGGGTACGGGCGGGCCGCGGGATACGGGACAGGGCCGGAACACGGGAACGGGCGGAAGGAGCCGGTCGATGCCACTGGTGGCCACCGGGGAGATCGTCGGGGCGGCCGCACGGGCCGGGCTCGGCGCGGGTGCGTTCAATGTCATCCAGATCGAGCACGCCCAGGCCATCGTGGCCGGGGCGGAGGCGGCGGGCGCGCCGGTGATCCTCCAGATCAGCGAGAACGCGGTGCGGTATCACGGCGCCCTGGCCGCCATCGGGCGGGCGACCGTGGAGGTGGCCCGCGCGGCGCGGGTGCCGGTGGCCGTGCATCTGGACCACGCCACCGGGCCCGAGCTGGTGCGGGAGGCGGTGGACCTCGGCTTCGGCTCGGTGATGTTCGACGCCTCGGCCCTGGACTACGACGGCAATGTGGCGGCGACCGCCGAGGTGGCGGCCGACTGCCATGCCCACGGAGTGTGGGTGGAGGCCGAGTTGGGCGAGGTGGACGGCAAGGACGGCGTCCACGCGCCGGGCGCCAGGACCGACCCGGCCGAGGCCGCCGCCTATGTGGCGGCCACGGGCGTGGACGCGCTCGCGGTCGCGGTGGGCACCTCGCACGCCATGGTCGTCAAGGCCGCGGTGGTGGATCTGCCGCTGGTCGCGGCGCTGCGCGCGGCCGTACCGGTACCGCTGGTGCTGCACGGCTCCTCCGGGGTGCCCGAGGCGGATCTGACCCGGGCGGTGGAGGCGGGGCTGACGAAGGTGAACATCGCCACCCATCTGAACGTGGCCTTCACCCGGGCGATCCGCGACCATCTGACAGGCCACCCCGAGGTGGTCGACCCCCGCCGGTATGTCGCGGCCGCACGGGACGCGGTGGCGCGCGAGGTGACGCGGCTGCTGAAGCTGGTGCGGGCCACGGACTGAGGACCACGCGGAGGAACCACGCTCCGGGCATCACGCACCCAATAATCATGGCCTGAGAGCGCCTGCGGGAAGTTGCTGCGGGAAGCTGATGCGAACGCCGCCGATTCGCGAGGCAATACGCATCGGCTTCCGCGGCGCCAGCGTATTGACATGAGCTTATCAACTCACCCAAGATGCCCCCGTCGAGGTTAGGAAAGGTTCCTAACAAAGGGGTGTCCTATGCGCAAGCGTTTCGCGTTCGTGATCGCCACGGCCGGTCTGCTGGCCGGCTCCGTCACCGCCGGCGCCCATGCCAACACCCGGGGCCCCGCGCCGGCCCCCGCGTCCACCAAGGAGGGCACGGTCACCGCGGCGCAGCTGCTCGCCAAGGTGCAGGGCTGTTCCCAGATATCCAGTGGCAAGTACCGCACCGACGAGGAGACATCGGCCACCGTCCCGGTCTGCGGCGCCAATGGGGCGGTCTTCTGGAAGGCCGACATGGACGTCGACTGCGACGGCCAGGTGACCTCCCGGTGCAATGGGGACACCGACCCGTGGTTCCAGGACGACACCGCCTTCCACCAGTCGGACGGCAAGCCCCTCATCGCCGACAAGCTGCCGTATGTCGTGGTGCCGAGCCCGAGTTCCACCTGGGACTACCGGCAGGCCGGCATCAAGGGCGGCGGTGTGGTCGCGGTCATCTACAACAACAAGGTCGAGTACGCGGTGGTGGGCGACACCGGGCCGAACAAGATCATCGGTGAGGCGTCCTACGCCACGGCCAACGCGCTCGGCATCGATCCCGACCCGGAGACCGGCGGCGCCGAGTCGGGGGTGACGTACATCCTCTTCAAGAACTCCTCCGTCTCCCCCATCGAGAACCACGGCAAGGCCGTGTCGGTCGGCGACGGCCTGGCGAAGCAGTTCGTCCAGAACAACTGATCCGCCATCATCGGAGAACGTGCGCCACAGCCGCACGTTTCTCCGATGATTTTTCCCGGCCCCGGCGGTCTGCACCGGTGAACGCCGCGACAGGAGGTGGACGTTGACCGGTCCCGAGCCCGAGAATCCGCCCATGCCGCCCCCGGCCGTGCTGGTGCTGGTGCTGGCCCAGCCGGTCACCCGCGCCGAGGTGGCGCGGCTGTGCGAGCGGCTGTCCGCGCTGGCGCGCCGCGCCGGTCCGGGGCCGGTCACCGTGGACGTGGGCGGGGTGGGGCGGCCGGACCTGGCCGTGGTCGAGGCCCTGGCCCGCCTGCGGCTGACCGCCGGCCGACTGGGGCGCGGGATCCAGCTCCGCAACGCCCGCGGCGAACTGCGTCGGCTGCTCGCCTGGACGGGGCTGGACGAGGCCCTGTCGGCCCCCGCGGCGTTAGGCCACGCCCTCGGGCCCGAGCCGGGCGGGGAGGCCGAACAGCGGGAAGAGGCGCTCGGTGTCCAGGAAGGAGTTGAGCCCGGTGATCCGGCCCCCTGATATCTCCAGGACCTGAAGCGCCCAGGGCTCATGGTGGCCGTCGGCGCCGCCCGGGCGGTACTGGCCGAAGGCGGGCATGCCGTTGGCCACGGTCGGGACCAGACGGGAGCCGCGGCAGCCGATGCCATGGCCCAGCAGCCACTGGCGGATGTCCTCGTGGCCGCGCAGCCACAGCTCGTACGGCGGCATGGAGAGCGTGGCGTCCTCGTGCAGCAGGGCGGTGAGGGAGTCCAGGTCATAGCGCTCGAAGGCGTCCACATAGCGGGCCAGCAGCGCGCGCTGCTCCTCGTCCAGCGGCTTGACCGGGTCGGAGTCGCTGACCTGGCTCGCGGCGAGGGTGGCCCGGGCGCGCTGCAGCGCGCTGTTGACCGACGCGACGGTGGTGCCCAGCAGCTCGGCGACCTCGCTCGCCTTCCACGCCAGCACCTCGCGCAGGATCAGCACCGCCCGCTGGCGGGGCGCCAGATGCTGGAGCGCGGCGATGAACGCGAGCCGCACCGCGTCCCGCTGGGCCGCCACCTCGGCGGGGTCTCCCCCGTCCGGCAGCACCTGGCCGTCCGGGACCGGCCCGATCCAGGTGGCCTCCGGCTGCTCGGCGAGCGTGGCCGGGAAGGGGGTGGCCGCGGAGGTCAGATCCATGGGCCGGGCCCGCCGCTTGCTCCCGCTGAGCATGTCCAGGCACACATTGGTGGCGATGCGGTAGAGCCACGAGCGCAGCGCGGACCGGCCCTCGAAGCGGTCCAGGCCCCGCCAGGCGCGCACCATCGTCTCCTGCACCGCGTCCTCGGCCTCGAAGGCCGAGCCCAGCATCCGATAGCAGTAACCGGTCAGCTGCGTGCGGTACGGCTCCAGCTGGAGCTCGACACCGGTCGCGCCGTCCACCGCCGCCACATCACTCATCGCCGCACCTCGATCGCTTCGATCGCTCTTCGGACTCCCACGGGGGCCAAACCTAGCGGGCCCCACTGACAACGGCGCCGACCTGCGGAAACGGCAGACGGCTCGGGGCGCCGGACGGGTGACTCACGACACCGGGCGGGCGCTGACCGCGGCGGCGTGCACCTGATGACCGCCGCTGGCGATCATCCGTACCTCCGCGCGGTCGCTGATCTCCGCCCGTACGATGCCGGTGTCGTCCGCGTACACGGGGTGGCCGCCCGGACCGCTGCTCTCCGTGCGGTGCACCACCACGACGTCCTCGGCTCCCGGGTCCGGGGCGGTCGTATCCACGAAGACCAGCTCATACCTCTCTCGGCTCCGCATCACGCCCTCCTCCGCACCGACCCGCCCCCGTCATCCCAAACCGGGACATTCAACATTATCGCTCGGGCCGGGCGGCGCAAGAGGTTCGGTGCTCACCGCGGTGCGGCGGTCTTCGCGGCGTCCGTGGCCGCGGGCTCCTCCACCGCCTCCTCCTCGAGCGGCGCCCTGTCGAGGTGCAGCATGGGCGCGAGGATGGGGCCGAACAGGGTCGCCACGGTGATGGAACCCAGGGTGATGGCCCAGGCGAACGGGCCGAGCGGGGTGCAGTCGAAGAACTGGCTGACGCCCGGGGTCTGGATGATGCCGGCGAGCACGGCGGCGGAGCCCAGGCCGGCGATCAGGACGTGCCGGTCCAGGCCGCCCGTCGTCAGGGTCTGCGCCAGCTGCGTGCCGACCAGGGCGGCGAGCGCCACCGTACTGGCCCGGCGGCCCCGGCCGGTGACCCGGGCGCCGGTCCACGCCAATCCGGCCCCGGCGGCCGTGATGACGCCCCGCAGCAGCATCTCCTTGGTGAGCGCCACGCCCAGCGAACGGCTGGGGCCCTCCTTGAGCAGCCGTTCGCCGGTGTGCCCGGTGGGCTCGCGCACCGCGATGGCGAGCGCGGGCGCGAGGTCGGTCAGCAGGTTGACCAGCATGATCTGACGCGCGCTCAGGGGTGTGGTACCGGTCAGGGCGGAGATCGCCACGCTGAAGGTGACCTCGCCGAAGTTGCCGCCGATGAGGATGGCGAGGGCGGCCCGGACCGAGGCCCACATGGCGCGCCCCTCCATCAGGGCCGAGACGATGGTCTCCAGGCGGTCGTCGGTGACGACCAGGTCCGCCGCGGCGGTCGCGGCGGGGGTGCCGCGCCGCCCCAGGGCGATCCCGACGTCCGCGAGCCGGATCGCGGGGGCGTCGTTGGCGCCGTCACCGGTCATGGCCACCACCCGGCCGAGGCGCTGGTACGCCTGGACGATACGGACCTTGTGGTGCGGACTGCACCGGGCGATCACGTCCACCGTGGGCAGCAGCTCGTCCAGCCGCGCGTCGTCCATCTCGTCCAGCTCGGGACCGGTGCTCACCTTGGGCTCGGGGACGTCCATGACGGTGGCCGCGATGGCGTCCGCGGTGGCGGGGTGGTCGCCGGTGAGCATCACGGTCTGCACCCCGGCCTCACGCAGCCGCTCGGTGGCCGGTCCCGCGCTGGTGCGGACGGGGTCGGCGAGCGCGATGAAGCCGAGGAAGTCCAGGTCCCGCACGGTGTCGTCGGTAAGGTCCTCGCCCTCCCGCATCGGGCGCTCGGCCACCGCCAGCACCCGCCGTCCCGCTCCGGCCAGCTCCTCGGCGGCGTCGGCCAGCTTCTTGATGTCCTCCGCGTCCAGTGGGGTGGCCCGTCCGGTGCCCGGTGCGCGCCGCCGGGCGACCCGCTCCAGGACGCCCTCGGGCGCTCCCTTGACGCTGAGCAGCGCGCCGTGCGAGGTGCGCCCGGCGGTGGCGTGGTAGGCGCGCGAGGGTTCGAAGGGCAGCGAGTCGGTACGGCGCCAGCGGGGCGCCCCGCGCCGCACCCCGACCCCGGCCCGGCGCGCCCCGACGCTCACCGCGCGGTCGGTCTGGTGCGCCATGGGCTCGGCCTGGCGGGCCGGCGGGGTCGCGCGCAGGGCGGCGGCGAGCACCGCCTTACGGGGCGCGTCGAGCCGGTCGGCGGGTTGCGGGCCTCCGCCGTCGCTGACGGCGGCGAGCTGGAGGTTGCCCTCGGTGAGGGTCCCGGTCTTGTCGAAGCACAGCACGTCGGCCCGGCCGAGTGCCTCGATGGTGCGGGGGTTGCGGACCAGGGCGCCGAGGTCGGCCAGCCGCCGGGCGGCGGCCAGCTGGGCGGCGTTGACCAGGAACGGGAGCCCTTCGGGGACGGACGCCACGGCGAGGTTGACGGCGGAGGCGAGGTTCTCGGTGAGCGGGAGGCCGTGCAGCAGTCCGGCGCCGGCGACCGCGGCGGCGGACCCGACCGCGATGGGCACGCTGGACCGGGTGAGCGCGGTCAGCCGCGCCTCGACACCGGTGACGGGGGCGGCCTGGCGTGCGGTGGCCAGGCTGCGGCCGACCTCGGTGGCCGGTCCGGTGGCCACGACGACGGCCTCCGCCCGCCCCGCGGAGACCGTGGTGCCCTCGTAGAGCATCGACCGGCGCTGGGTGAGCTGGGCGCCGACGACCGGTGCCGGGGACTTGTGCACCGGAAGGGACTCGCCGGTCAGCGAGGACTCGTCGACCTCGAGCCCCTCGGCCTCCAGCACCCGGCAGTCGGCGGGCACCACGTCCTCCGGGCCCAGCACGACGATGTCGCCGGGGACCAGGTCCCCGGCGGTCACCAGGCGTTCCGTACCACCCCTGCGGACCCGGGCGCCGATCGCCGACCGGGCGAACAGCTCGGACAGCGCCCGCTCGGTCCTGACCCGCTGGAACCCGCCGACGAGCGCGGAGACGCCGGTGATGGCGGCCACCAGCGCGGCGTCGGTGCGCGAGCCCACGGCGGCGGCCAGGGCGGCCCCGGCGGCCAGCACCGGGGTCAGCGGATTGGCGAGCTCCTCGATGAACGCGGCGGGCAGGGTGGTGCCGGTGGGCTCGCCCCGGCGCGGCCCCTGCGCGGTGCGGGACGCCGCCTCCTCCGGGGCCAGCCCGTCGGGCCCGGTCCGCAGCCGCTCCAGCACCCGGGGGACGGGCATCAGATACCAGGGGGTGGTGGTCACCGGCGGGTCCATGGGGCGGGCCAGGAGCTGGCGCGCCCGCCAGTTGCCCAGGGCGAAGGCCAGGGTCCCCGCGGTGGTACCGGCCGCCGCGCCGCGCGCGGTGGCCTGGTTCGGGGGCGCCTGGAGGGCGGCCACCGCGCCGATGGCGCTGCCGCCGGCGGACAGCAGGGCGCTCTCCCGGTCGACCCGCGCGGCCACGCCGACGGCGTCCACAATGAGTCCGGCCGACTCCAGGTCGGCGCCGACGAGCAGATGGGCGCCCCAGGCGGGGGGCTCGCCTTCGCGGTGCACCCCGATGCCGCAGTCGGCGGCCCCCAGGGCCCGGCGGTTGCCGGAGAGCAGCAGCACGACCGCGCCGTCGGCCTGGAGGGAGCGTACGGAGGCCACGAGGCGGCCGCCGGAGGGCACCACCGCGTCGGCGAAGGTGATGCCCGTGGGCTTCGGCCGGTCGGTGGCCAGGACGATGCGGGACCCGGCCCGCCGGGCGGCGGCGGCCACGGCCTCGGCGCCGGGCACGGTCTGCGGGGCGAGGCCCACCACCGCCTGGAGCTTGCTCCCCGGGCCAGGCCGAGCACCCGCTCGCTGCCCCTGCGGCGGAGCTTCGCCGCGGTCTGCTGGCCGGTGCGGCCCGTCAGCTCCAGCGTGTCCAGGGCGCCGAGCACCCATCCGCCCGCGCGGCGGGTCTCCAGGGGCTCATCGGGGTCGAAGAGGTCGAAGAGCCGGTCGGCGGTCCGCTCGGGGTCGGCGCCGCCGAGGAGTTCCAGGTCGATGGGTTCGTAGCGGTCGCCGCGCAGCGCCGCCTCGTCCAGCACCACGGTGTCGACCTGGCCCAGCCGCCGCAGCGCGCTGCGGTCCATGGCCAGGACGCCGCGCAGCGCCAGGAACCGGCCGAGGCTGGTCGCGAATCCCTCCCGGCCGGCCCCGGGCGCCTTGGGCACGGAGGAGAACCCGACGGCGAGCCCGCGGCGCGGACCGGCGAAGGGGGCGGCGAGCGCGCCGGCCGCGGCCCCCGCGGCCATGGAGAGCTCCGCGAAGCGCTCCACGGTGTCCTTGGGGGACGGGCCGGGCCGCTCGACCACGATGGGCTCGGCCACCACGTCCCGGGGGCCGTGCACCAGATGCGGCTCCATCGCCGCCCAGGCCCGGCCCTCCGCCTCCGCCTCCCACCACAGGGCCATCCGCTGGATGAGGTCGAGCACGAGCCCCCGCCGCTGGTGGCCACGCCCTGGGTCAGCGCGCTCAGCACCGGCAGCGTCGGCTCGGTCGTCCGGCCGCGGGTGATGGCCAGGGCGAGGCGCCGCAGGCGGGGGTGGTTCTGGATGACGGACATGGTGGCGGCCACCTCGGTGGGCAGCTTGAGCCAGGGGGTCAGGCGCAGCGCGGTGGCCACGCTCAGCCCCACGACGTCCGCGGCCACGACGACCAGCGACTGGGCCTCCCTGGCGCCGCCGGAGGGGTGGCGGGGCTCCGGGGCCCATTCGTCGAACTCTTCGGTGGGTCCGACGGGCGCCTGGAGTTCCGCGCGCTCGATCCGGGCGATCAGGTCCTGCTCGGACGGGGGCGGCTTGCCCACGGCCACCACGACCCGTTCGGAGGGCGCGTTCACACGTGCCCACTGCACTCGCGAATGCTCCTCGAGCGCCAGCTCCACCCGGCGGGCCACCTGCTCGCCGCCGATGCCGTGCACCCCGCGGACCTCGATGTAGTACCGCCCCGGGTAGGACCAGATCCCGCGCTCGGAGGGCCGGACCAGCCGTCCGACGGCTCCGGCGGCATCCCGCACCCCCGCGGTCACACCGCTCTTGAGGGGTGCGAGAAGCAGCGAAGGCGGCAGGGGCAGGCGCAGCGCTGACAGCGACAGCAGCGGTGACATCAAGGGAACCTCCGCTCTCCGGGCAGCCTGCCCGGTTCATCCCTATTACCCTGAAAAGGGAAGAAGATTCCATCCGTCATCACCGTGTGGACGTGAGACCAGTGACCACTCCCGCTACTTCACGCAAGCGCAGTTCCTCGACCGCCGCGAAGAAGACGGCATCGCCGGCGCGCGGCGGCAAGTCGACGACGAAGTCCCAGACCACGTCGGCCACCTCGAAGCCCTCGCAGGCCAAGAGGACGACGAAGTCCACCAGGCCGTCGAAGACCACACAGCGGCAGCGGACGGCGAAGGCCGCCAAGGGCCCCATGGAGACATCGCGCAGCGACGGCAAGCGCCGCCTGACCGTCACGGTGCCCACGTTCAACGCCATGGGCCACGCCACGAAGGAGGGGTTCGACACCGTCGGGCACGCCACCAGGGAGACCCTGGACACCATGGGCCACGCCACGAAGGAGACCTTCGGAACGGTCGGCCACGCCACCACCCGTGCGACCGGTGGTGCGGCGAGGGCGGCGATGAAGCCGATCGAGATGGCCCGCCGGGTGCTGCCCGCCAAGGGCGGACTCCCGCTGTACGTGGGGCTCGGCGCGTTGGGCGCCGTGGAGGTCATCGAATGGCCGGTGGCCGTCGGCATCGGAGTCGGTTACGCGGTGCTGCGCAAGGGCGGCATCATGGCCGAGCCGTCCGAGGAGCGCGGCGCGGGCCGCGGCGAGGGCCGCACCGCGGGTCGATCGAGTTCGAGGAGCGCCCGTTCCGGGAGCCGTTCGCGGACGCGGAGGTCCGCCAAGGCCGCGGCGTAACGTTTCGACCAGCGGCTTCGCGCCGTGTCGATTCCACTCGCAAAGCGGTCAAGAAACGGGCAGAACTCTGCTGGAAACGGGCACCCCACGGTCACCGTAGCGTTGGTATACACCAGGAAGCGGACCTAACACCCGTCACTGAATTCCCCCTGGGGTTCGGCGCATTGCGTGGCCGCGATGCGCCGACCCTCCGTCACCTGGGGGTTCACCCGAGACGGACTGACCACTCCGTCACGAACCGACCGAAAGCGGTGACTCCTCTTGGCCCTCCCCCACAGCGCTCAGAGTGCCCCTCGAGTGCCCGGACAGGCAGTGCCCGCCGCCTCGCGGCACGCCACCGGAATGGCCACACTCGCCCCCGACCTCCATGTGGTGGCCGGGGACGAGGACTTCTTCCGACACTTCGGCGCGTCGTCCGCCGAGTTGTGCGGCCGCAGCCTGTTCGACCTGCTGCACCCCAGCGCCCCCTCCGTCCTGCGGGAACACTTCTCACGGCTGCACGACGGCCGGCGCACCCGCTTCACCGAGCGCGTCCTCGGCTACCACTCACGGGGCCGGGTCTTCTCGGGCAAGCTGACCGGCACGGCCATACAGGGCCGGTCCGACCGGCTCGCGGCCATCGTCGTGATGGTCAAACCGGATGACGAACGACCAGAGGAGGAACCGACTCCCACCAGCCAGAAGCTGCTGTCGCCGCTGGAGGCACGGATACTCGAGGGGGTGGCCACCGGCGCGTCGACCGTGCAGATGGCCGCCAAGCTCTACCTCAGCAGACAGGGCGTCGAATACCACGTGGGATCCATGTTGCGGAAGATGAAGGCACCCAACCGGGCGGCCTTGGTCTCGCGTGCCTACGCGGCCGGCGTGCTGACCGTCGGCACCTGGCCGGCCCGCGTTCGCCCGGAATTCATCAAGTAGCGCACCTCATGTGACGGTGCGTCATGCCGAACAGGCCCGGGGCGGCACCGCCCCGGGCCTGTCGTCTTGGACCACCCGGCCGATACGCCACGGCTCCCGCCACCCGGCCGATACCTCACGGGTCCCGCGGGCCACGGCCGACAGGTCACGATTCCCGCGGCCCGGCCGATACCTCACGGGTCCCGCGTGGCGCGCCTGACGTCGCTCAGTAGGCTGAGACGGCCATGCGTTCACTCCCCACCGGTTCGCGCACCGCGCGACGACGCCCCCGCCGCAGGCTGCCCCGCGGCCTCCTGCCCGCCGTGGTGGCCGCGTGCGCCGCCGTGACCGCCGCGGGGTGCGCGGCCCAGGCCGGGGTGCGGGACGACGGCGCGGCGCCCTCGCTGTCGGCGCCGGCCAGCGCCGTTCCGCTGTGGCCGCGGTACACCCCCTCGGCCGTGACCTCGCCGCGCCAGAAGCCCGACTTCGCCCGCTATCTGCCGGTGGACAAGGTCAAGGTGCCCTCGGGCGGCCTGGCCGCCCTGTCCGCGCAGAACCTGCTGCTCCACGACCCCAATGTGCCGGCGGTGGTGCAGAAGGAGGTCTCCCTGTGCCCGGACGGCGGCTATTGCCCGCTGCGGGAGACCGTCCACCGCGATCTGACCGGCGACGGCCGGGACGAACTGGTGGTGGCGGCCGATCTGCCGGCGTTCGAGCGGACGCTGCTTCAGGTCTACACCGCCTCGGGCCGCACGGTCCGCCCCGTGCTGATCTACTGGGGCCCGCCCGGGCTCACCGGCGAAACCTTCGGCCGCGATCTGCTGATCTCCGCGATCGGCAAGGACGGCCGGGTCACCACCCGCTTCCGCTGGAACGGCACTGTCATGGCCGCCGTGACGCCCGAGGACGGCACGGCCACCCGTACCCCCGTCCCGGAGGGTGGCGCGGCCACCCTGGCCCCCATCCCGGAGGAGGGCGCGGCCACCCTGGCCCCCATCCCGGAGGAGGGTGCGGCCGCCCGGTCCGTCGCCCCGGCACCGCACCGGAGGCCGCGCCGAGCAGCACCGGCACAGCGGCGGACACGGGCACCCGTACGGAGACGAGGACCACGCGATGACCACCGCCTTCACCCCGCCCGGCCCCGGCTCCCCGACCGAGGCGCATCTGCTGCTCGTCGAGGACGACGAGGTGATCCGCAATACGGTGCGGATGGCCCTGGAGCGGTACGGCTTCACCGTGTCCACCGCGGGCGACGGCCTCACCGGGCTGGAGATCTTCCGGGAGAGACAGCCCGATCTGCTGCTGCTGGATGTGATGCTGCCCGAGCTGGACGGCATCGGACTGTGCCGCCGGGTCCGCGAGTTCAGCCTGGCGCCGATCCTGATGATGTCCGCGCGCGGTGACTCCCTGGACGTGGTCTCCGGTCTCGAGGCGGGCGCCGACGACTACGTGGTCAAGCCGTGCGAGAGCGCGGTCCTGGTGGCCCGTATCCGCTCGCTGCTGCGCCGCGCCTCCTTCACCCCGGTGGCCCGCGCCCCGCGCGCCGAGGCGGGCGGCGGGGCTCCGGATGCGGACGGCGCGGCCGGTCCCGACACCCTCGTCTTCGGCGATCTGACCATCGACACCCGCGGCATGGAGGTGCGCCGCGCGGGAGAGCCGCTGGCCCTGACCCCCACCGAACTGCGGATGCTGCTGGAGTTCGCCGGCTCGCCCGGTGTGGTGCTGGAGCGCCGGACGCTGCTCAGCCGGGTCTGGGACCACGCGTGGCAGGGCGACACCCGTGTGGTCGACCTCCATGTGCAGCGGCTGCGGGCCAAGATAGGCGCCGAACGGATCGAGACGGTCCGCGGCTTCGGCTACAAGCTGCGGCGCTGACGATGACGCTGAGATGGCGGATCGTCGCCCTGGTGGCGGCGGCGACCTGTGCCGCCGCGGCCGCGGTGGGCGTCCTGGTGCACAACGCCTCGCGCGACCGCGAACTGTCCCAGGCGCGCGACGGGGCGCGGACCACGCTCGACCGCGCCGCGGTCATCTACGCCCGCACCGGCGGTCTCCAGGGCTCCGGCGCGGTGCTGGACGCGCCCGGGCTCCCCGGGGATCTGCGGCGCCTGGTGGAAAGGGGCCATCAGGGCACCGAGTTCACCACCGGCCCGGGCGGACCCGCGATGTGGGCGGCCCGGCCCGCCGATGACCAAGTCCTCTCCGTACGCCTCGACATGAGCACCACGATGCGCGACATCGGTGCGCTGGACACCAACATCATCCTGGCCGGGCTGATGACCACCGCCGTGGTGCTGCCGCTGGGCATCCTGACCGCCGAGCGGATGAGCCGACGGCTGCGGCTGGCGGCGGCCACCGCGCGGCGGATCGCGGCCGGGGACCTGGACGCCCGGATCTCCCCCGCCACCCGCCCGCACGACGAGATCGCCGAGATCTCCGGGGCCGTGGACTCGATGGCCGCCGCGCTGCAGGAGCGGCTGCTCGACGAGCAGCGGTTCACCGCCGATGTGGCGCATGAGCTGCGCACTCCGCTGATGGGCCTGGTCACCGCCGCCGAGCTGCTCCCGCCGGGCGAGGCGGCCGGGTATGTGCGCGACCGGGTGCGGGTGCTGAGCACGCTGGTCGAGGATCTGCTGGAGATCTCCCGGCTGGACGCGGGGGCGGAGGAGGCCGATCTGTCCCCCTGCCCCCTGGGGCCGGTGCTCGAGGAGGCCATCGCGGGCACCGGGCTGACGGCGCGGCTGCGGACCGGCGCGGCGGACGACACCGGGCAGCGGGACCGCGAGGACACCGGAGAGCAGGACGTCGCGGACGGCCCGAAGGTGTGGACGGATCCCCGTCGGCTGACCCGTATCGTCGCCAACCTCGTGGTCAACGCCCATCGCCACGGCCGCGAACCGGTCGAGGTGACGGTGGCGGCGGACGGCCGGACCGTGACGGTGCGCGACCACGGCACCGGCTTCCCGGACGATCTGCTGGAGAAGGGACCGCAGCGGTTCCGCACCGGGGTCCGGGAGCGCGGCCGGGGCCATGGCCTCGGGCTGACCATCGCGGCCGGACAGGCTCAGGTCATCGGCGCCACGCTGGAGTTCGGCAACGCACCGGACGGCGGCGCGGTCGCCACCCTGCGCCTGCCCGAGCGGCCCGAGCGGCCCGAGCAGCCCGGATCGCCGGAGCCCGGACCGATACACGGCTGATACACGGTCGAGCGGAAGTCGAGACGCGGCCGAGCCCCCGCCGAGACCGCCCGTTGCGGTTCCGAAGATCTTCGCTGAGGAGGATGGCGCCGACCCGTGCGCAACCTCGCGGCCGGGATCGACGGAGGAGCAATCGGCATGGCAGGTCCCCTCACGGCACGACGCGTACGGTTCACACCGGACTCGGAGCAGACGCCGCGGGACACCAGACCCCGGGCCGAAGGCGCGGAGCGAGAGGACACGGCAAGCGGAAGCGGACCGGCATCCGGCGGTTCTTCACCTGGCGGAAGCTACTCGCCTATCTGGCCGGCCTGTGCGCGCTGCTAATCGGGGCGTTCACGGTGCTCTACTACTCCATTGACATCCCCAAGGCCAACGCCCAGGCGAAGGCGCAGAGCAACGTCTACAAGTTCAGCGACGGCACGATCCTCGCCCGCACCGGTGAGATCAACCGCGAGATGGTCACCCTGGACCGGGTGCCCACGGGTGTCCAGCACGCGTTCGTGGCCGCCGAGAACAAGTCCTTCTACAAGGACTCCGGCGTGGACCCGATGGGCATCCTGCGGGGGCTGGTCAACACCGTGACCGGCAAGGGCACCCAGGGCGGCTCGACCATCACCCAGCAGTACGTCAAGAACTACTACCTGAGCCAGGAGCAGACCGCCACCCGCAAGATCAAGGAGCTGGTGATCTCCCTCAAGGTCGACCAGAACAACTCCAAGGAGGACATCCTCGCGGGGTACCTGAACACCAGCTACTTCGGCCGCGTCGCCTACGGCATCCAGGCCGCCGCCCGCGCGTACTACGACAAGGACGTGGACGACCTCACCGTCGAGCAGGGCGCGTATCTGGCGGCGCTGGTGCAGGCCCCCAGCCAGTACGACTGGGCCGTCGCGAGCCCCAAGGCGAAGCGCCTGGTCACCCGGCGCTGGAACTACGTGCTGGACAACATGGTCGACATGCACTGGCTGGACCCCGCGCAGCGGAAGGGGATGCGCTTCCCCGTGCCGGTGGACCCCGAGCCCGCCCCCGGCCTCGGCGGCCAGGCCGGCTATCTCGTGGACGCGGCCCGCAACGAGCTGATCACCTCGGGCGTCAGCGAGCAGGAACTCGCCGCGGGCGGCTGGACCATCACCCTCAACGTCGATCCGGCCAAACAGCGGGCGCTGGAGGAGACTATGCACCGGGGCCTCGACGGCTCCGCCAAGGGCGAGCGGGCCCGCGCGGACGCGGCCGCCACCCAGGGTGGCGCGGTCTCGGTGGACCCGAGGAACGGGCGGATCGTCGCACTCTACGGCGGCCGGGACTACACCCGGCACTACCTGTCCAACGCGACCCGTGGCGACTACCAGGTGGGGTCCGTCTTCGAACCGGTCCGCACCGCCGCGTCCCTGGACGCCAAGATGCGGAACGGGGCCACCGCCGGCGGACTGCCGGAGGTCAAGCGCGCCGCCGGGGCGCTGGGCATGGACACCGACGGCGGCGGCTTCGCCACCAAGGAGTCGGTCGGGCTGGGGCTGATGGGCTCGAGCCCGCTGACGATGGCCGGTGTCTACGCCTCGTTCGATCACCAGGGCAAGCGGGTCACCCCGAGCATCGTGAAGTCCGCGCGGCGCGGCGACGAGACGGCCGGGCCGCCGAAGGCGGTGGGCGACCAGGCGATCGCCCCCGCGGCCGCCCAGCTGATCACCCGGAGCCTCATCGAGAACGGCGGAGCGACCGCGGTACGCGCCGTCAAGCGGCCCTCCGCGGGCAAGGGCGGGGTCTCCGACGACAAGCGGGCCGCCTGGTACGTCGGTTACACCCCGGACCTGGTCACCGCGATCGCCCTCTTCGGCGAGGACGCGGAGAAGCGGAAGCAGATCCCCTTGAAGAACGCCGGTGTCCAGCGGGTCGCCGACCTCTGGAGCGACTACACCGGCCAGGCGCTGGGCGACGCGCCCGCGGCCTGGTTCGACTTCGGCCCCGGCTCGGGAATGGTCCCGGTCCCGACCGAGACGGCCCCGGAGGGGAAAAGGCCTATCGCACGGTGAGGGCGGCGGCGAGGCCGCCGGCGAGGGCCGCGGCCCCGAGGAGGCAGGCCAGCAGCAGCCGGTGGCGCAGTGTGCGGTAGACCTCCTGGTACTCCGCCCGCAGCTCCTCACAGCGCCGCACCACCGTGCGCAGGGTCTGCTCGGTGACGGCCAGCTGGTCCTGGACGTAGGCCCGCTCGACCTCCGCCCGCTGGGCGGAGGTCAGCCAGTCGAGCCGGCCGGTGAGGCGGCGGGCCCGCTCGCGGGCCGCCTCCCGCTCGCTCTGCAGCAGCAGATAGCCCTCGATCTGGTTGATTCCGGCGGCGATACCGGGGGACTCGGCGGCTCTGGCCATACTCACGCCACACTCTCCTTCTGGCCGACATCGGGATGGTGCAGATCGAACGCGGGGGATTCGGAACGGATCTTCGGCAGGCTGACGAAGTTATGGCGCGGCGGCGGGCAGGAGGTCGCCCATTCCAGCGAACGTCCATACCCCCAGGGATCGTCGGTGACGACCTTCTCGCCGTACTTGGCAGTCTTCCAGACGTTGTAGAGGAAGGGCAGGAACGACAGGCCGAGGACGAAGGAGCTGATGGTCGAGATGGTGTTCAGGGTGGTGAAGCCGTCGGCCGCCAGGTAGTCGGGAATTCTGCGGAGCATTCCCTCGGCGCCGAGCCAGTGCTGCACCAGGAACGTGCCGTGGAAGCCCAGGAAGAGGGTCCAGAAGGTGATCTTCCCCAGCCGTTCGTCGAGCATCTTGCCGGTGAACTTGGGCCACCAGAAGTGGAATCCGGCGAACATGGCGAAGACCACGGTGCCGAAGATGACGTAGTGGAAGTGGGCGACCACGAAGTAGGTGTCCGAGACGTGGAAGTCCATCGGCGGCGACGCCAGGATCACACCGGTCAGACCGCCGAAGACGAAGGTGATGAGGAAGCCGGTCGCCCAGAGCATCGGGGTCTCGAAGCTCAGCGACCCCTTCCACATCGTGCCGATCCAGTTGAAGAACTTGATACCGGTCGGCACGGCGATCAGGAATGTCATGAAGGAGAAGAACGGCAGGAGCACTCCGCCGGTGACATACATGTGGTGCGCCCAGACGGTGACCGAAAGGCCCGCGATGGAAATCGTCGCCGCGATGAGCGAGACATAGCCGAACATCGGCTTGCGGGAGAACACCGGAATGACCTCGGAGATGATGCCGAAGAACGGCAGCGCGATGATGTAGACCTCCGGATGGCCGAAGAACCAGAAGAGATGCTGCCAGAGCAGCGCCCCGCCATTGGCCGCGTCGAAGATGTGCGCCCCGAATTGGCGGTCCGCCTCCAGGGCGAACAGCGCCGCCGCGAGCACCGGAAAGGCCAGCAGCACCAGCACACCGGTCAGCAGCACATTCCAGGTGAAGATGGGCATGCGGAACATCGTCATGCCGGGGGCGCGCATGCAGATGATCGTGGTGATGAAGTTGACCGAGCCGAGGATGGTGCCGAAGCCGGACAGGGCCAGACCCATGATCCACATGTCCGCGCCCACACCGGGCGAGCGGACCGCGTCCGACAGCGGGGAGTAGGCGAACCAGCCGAAGTCGGCCGCGCCCTGCGGGGTCAGGAACCCGCCCACCGCGATCAGCGAACCGAAGAGGTACAGCCAGTACGCCAGCATGTTCAGCCGCGGGAACGCCACATCGGGCGCGCCGATCTGCAGCGGCATGATCCAGTTGGCGAACCCCGCGAACAGCGGGGTGGCGAACATCAGCAGCATGATCGTGCCATGCATGGTGAACGCCTGGTTGAACTGCTCGTTCGACATGATCTGGATACCCGGCCGGGCCAGCTCGGCGCGCATCAGCAGCGCCATCACCCCGCCGATGCAGAAGAAGGCGAACGAGGTGATCAGGTAGAGCGTGCCGATCGTCTTGTGATCGGTGGTGGTCAGCCATTTCACGGCCGTGGCCCCCGGCCCGGGGCGGCGCGACGGCGGGGCGGCCGGCGCCGCCGCGACAACGGTGTTGTTCCTCATGATCCGAAGGTGTCCGACACCTCGTGGATCGTCACTCCGACGGCCGGTCAGAATTGCCCGCCGAGAGGTGTGATGATCCGTGGTGTGCCGGACACCTTCGGATCATGAGCACCGACGACGCCTTCGACGCCGCCTACCGTGAGCATTACTGGGCGGTCAGCCGTTTTGTGGCACGGCGGCTGGACGATCAGGCATGGGACGTCGAGGAAGTGGTCGCCGAGGTCTTCGCGGTGGCCTGGCGGCGCCGGGCCGAGCTGCCCGAGTCACCACTGCCGTGGCTGTACGGAGTGGCCCGGCACTGTCTGGCCAACACGGTGCGAGGCAAGGGCCGTTACCGCCGACTGCTGGTCAAGCTGGGCCACCACGAGGTGACGCGCGGCGGGCGCACCGTGGCCAGCCCGGACGCGGAGCGGCCGGGCTCCTGGGTGCTGGAGGCGCTGTCCCGGCTCGCCGAGGCCGACCAGGAGGTGCTGCGGCTGACGGCGTGGGAGGAGCTGACCGTCGAGGAGCTCAGCACCGTGCTGGGGTGCGGCCGGTCCGCCGCGGCGATGCGGCTGCACCGGGCGCGGCGGCGGCTGCGGGAGCAGATAGAGACCCTGCGCCGGGACGAACGGGTCTCGCTGGGGTGCACGAGCGGCAAGGGCGACAGGGCCCAGAGTGCTGACAGGGCCGACAAGGATGGACACGCATGACCGACGAACTGGATCTGCTCCGCGAGGCCAACCCCGTGTCCGCCGACAGCGGCCCCTGGCGGGACCGGCCGCTGGACGGGCGGGCCGAGCTGCTGCTGCGGCGACTGCCGTCCCGGGACCGGCGGCGCCGTACCGTCCGGCGGCGCGCGGTCTGGAGCCTGGGGGCCGCGGCGGCCGCGACGGTCGTCGCCCTGGCGCTGACCGTCTCCGGCACCGGCTCCTCCCCCGCCGTGGCCGCGCCCAGGCCACTGCCGCTGGTGGCGCATGCCTCCCGGGCGGACGTACCGCTCGCCGACATCGTCCGGCGGACGCGGGCGGCGGCCGAGGAGTCCCCGGGGAAGAGCGAGCGGGGCAGCCATTTCCAGAGCTGGGCGCTGGGTATGAAGTCGGGCGAGGACGCGGTGACGCTGCCCCGGGAGTCGCTGACCCGCTGGAACGCGGACGGCAGCGGTTCCACGCTGGAGGTGGCCACCGATCCGCGCCATCCGGGCCGCCCGGTGATCGAGGACGGCCCCCCGCCGCGCACGGTCCACGACGGCAAGGTGCTGAGCGAGGACCACTATCCGCCCGGGATCTACGGCGCCAACCAGAGCTACTTCGAGGACCCCCCGGCCGGTGCCTCGGCACTGCGCACGTATCTCGCCGTCTGGTCCCCGGGCGCGGACCGCGATCCGGTGGAGCTGCTCTCGGCCATCCAGTCCTTCCTCAGGGTGTGGACCCCGGGACCGCGCCAGCGGGCGGACATCGTCACCCTGCTGTCCGGGATCGAGGGGATGCGCCCGGCGGGCAAGGTCACCGACCGGCTCGGCCGGGAGGGGCAGGGATTCCGGTTCACCGGCACCCCCGGGAGCCGTTACCTGATCGTCCTCGACCCGGACGACGGCCGGGTGCTGGACGTCGAGGAGACGGTCACCGAGGACGATCCCGAGTACCGGGTGAAGGCGGGCGATGTGATGTCCTACACGGCCTACATGTCCTGACCGGGCACACCGGGAGCGGCGGGGGCGCATCTGACGCGGGCGGGCGTCAGGCGTCCTCCCGCTGGCAGTGGGGGCACCACAGGCTGGTCCGCCCCGCGATCCGGCCGCGGCGCAGCGGATTGCCGCAGCGGGGGCAGTGCGGGTCCGGCTCGTCGCGCCGCCCGGTGAGCCAGTCCGGGTCGTCCGGCACCCGCCCCGCCCGCACCGAGGCGCGCAGCACCTCGCGCAGCGCGCCGTGGAGCCGATCGCGCTCGTCGTCGGTCAGCGCGTTGGCCGGCCGCCGCGGATGGATCCGGGCGTGCCACAGGATCTCGTCGCCGAGCAGATTGCCGAGTCCGGCGATCACGGCCTGGTCGGTCAGTGTGGCCTTGACGCGTCCGCGCCGCCCCGCCAGTAGCCGGTCCAGATCGGCCCGGCTCAGCGAGAGCGCGTCAGGGCCCTGATCGCCGATGATCCGGTCGATGTCGCCGTCGGTGGCGGCGAGCCAGATGCCCTGGAGTTTGCGCTGGTCCTCGTAGCCGAGGCGGTGGCCGTCGTCGAGGTCGAAGGCGACGCGCTGGAACCGGCCGGCCGGTTCGGACTCCGCCCCGCAGACCAGCCGCCCGGTCATGCCGAAGTGCAGCACGACCGTGGGCCCGTCGGTGGGGGCGATCAGCCACTTGCCGTGGCGGCGCGGTGCCGCGAAGCGGCGGCCCTTGAGGTCGCGCTTCAGCCGCTGTGCGGTCACCCCGTGCAGCACCCCCGGATCGGCCACCTCCGCCCGCTCGACGCGGCGGCCCTGGGCGCAGGAGGCCAGCGTCCGCCGGAATCCCTCGACGTCCGGAAGCTCGGGCATAGCGTCAGGCTACGCCCGGGGCTTCCGTCATGCGTTACGGAGAGCGCACCCGTTCGGGGGCCTTCATCGGATAAAGTACCGAATTATGCGATTCATGCGCGTCACCCCGGGGGTGAGCGGTCGCAACCAGACGCTGTTCGCGATCACACGGTGTCTGCCGTTCCTGGTCCTGGCGGCGGTGCTCGGCATCGAGTTCTCCCCCGCGCACACCCTCTACACCGGCCCCCTGCTCTCCCCGGTGCCGGCGCTGGCGGCGGTGACCATGGGGCCGGTCGGCACCGTCGGGGTGGCGTTGCTGGCGGGCGTCGTCAGCGCGCTCACCGCCACCCACAACGACGCCTGGGGCGCCCCACAGGTGTACACGAATCTGCTGGCCCTGCTGGTGGTGGCGGTGGCGAGCGTGGTGACCAGCGCGGTGCGGGTGCGCCGGGACCGCGAGCTGACCCATATCCGCCGGATCGCCGAGGTGTCCCAGAACGTGGTGCTGCGGCCGCTGCCCGCCCGGATGGGCGTGGTGAACACGGCCAGCGTCTATCTGGCGGCCGAGCGCGGTGCGCAGATCGGCGGGGACCTCTACGAGGCGATGTGCACCCGCTACGGAGTGCGGCTGATCGTCGGCGATGTACGGGGAAAGGGGCTGGCCGCGGTGCGGTCCGCCGCGGCCGTCGTGGGCGCCTTCCGGGAGGCGGTGCACTACGAGCGGGACCTCGCCGAGGTGATGCACCGCTGTGCGGCCGCGCTGGCGCGCGAGTACGAGCTGCTGGACCGCTCCCAGCTACAGGACCCACAGGAGCTGGAGGAGCAGTTCGTCACCGTGCTCCTCGCCCAGGTGACGGACGAGTCGCTGGTCCAGCTGATCAACCGCGGCCATCCGCCGCCCGTGGTGATGCGCGAGCGCAAGGTGCGCTCCCTGGACCCGGCGCGCCCGCTGCCGCCCCTCGGCCTCGAGGAGTTCCTCGGCCCTCCCGCCATCGGGGTCGAGACCTTTCCGTTCCTGCCCGGTGACCGGCTGTTGCTGCACACCGACGGGGTGGTCGAGGCCCGCAACGACGACAACGAGTTCTTTCCGCTGCACCGGACCATGGAGACGCTGGACGGCGCCACCCCGGCCGAGTACCTGGACCGGCTGCGCCACGCCCTGGTCCGGCACACCGAGGGACGGCTCGCGGACGACGCGGCCATGGTCCTCGTCGAGCGGGACACCGGCGGCGCGGACCGGTCGTTCCGCTGAGCCGATCGCGCCGCCTTACGAGCCGGTCGCGCCAGGGCGCCGTGCATCCGCCGTGCCGTCGGCCGGTGTTGGCCACTTCGGCATGGGTTGACGCCCTCGCGGAGCGCGACGACACTGTCAGGGACGGTCACGATTGTCAGCGCCCACCGTGCGGAACCCCCGCTCAGGTGGGTCATCGGCCCCGGCTCGTTGACAGGCAACCCTTCTCCCGCGACGGGGTGCCCCCGGGTGACGACCAGGTTTCGTCGGCGTGGACGGGACAAGCGCGGTCTCGCTGCCTCGCGAGCCCCCGATGATGGGATCGGTGGAGATGCCCAGGACCGACAGCCACGGGGACGGCGCCCGTCGGCGTCCCCGGCCGTTGTCCCCGCCGCTCCGCCGTCTCCGCCTCCTGACCAGGCGGCTCCACATCGATCTGCTGCGCATCTGCAGCGCCTCCAGTCCAGCCGTCTGAGTCGGCCCGAGCCGACACGGTCACCGAGCACGGCCCCGCGCGCCGGGGGCCGGGTGTGTCCCGGCACCGTCCCGGCGAGTGCCCCGCGCGGGCTTCCCTTCCGTTGCGCCATCGGCGCCGCCCGCACCGGGCGGGGCCGGGGCTTTTCGTCACCTGCTTGGAGAGCCATGTCCGAGACGTTTCCGCTCAGTTCAGGTCCTGCCGCTCTTCTCGACCCCGACCCCTGCTCGGCCAGCCCCCGGATCGCCCCGCCCACACCACCGCACCGCTTCCGCAGCCGCATCGGCGTCGACCTCGCCGGTGGCTTCTATCCGGTGCCGCATCGCTACCGCCTCTACCTCTCCGCGAGCTGTCCGCTCTCCCTGCGCATCTCCATCACCCTCGATCTGCTCGGGCTGCGGGACACCGTGGCCACCACCCTCGTCGGGCTCCCGGACGACACCCCCGAGGCGTACGCCGCACTGCGCGGGGCCTACGAGGCCACCTGGCACCGCTACAGCGGACCGGTGGACGCGCCCGCGCTGTGCGACGGCTGGACCGGACGTGTCGTCAGCAATCACACGCCCGACATCCTGCGCGACCTCGCCGGCCATCTGAGCGACGGCAGCGGAACCGGACGCCCCCGGCTGCGCCCGGCGGCCCTCGCCACGGAGATCGACGTCCTCCGGGACCTGCTCGACGCGGACATCACCCACGCCGCCCGGCAGGCCGGGACGGCGCCCGAGGCGGAGTGCCGGGACGCGGCGCTGGAGCGGCTGCTGACCGCCCTCGGCCGGCTCGACCGCGGGCTGACGGCCGCGCCGTACGCCCTGGGCGAGGAGCTGACCGCCGCCGATGTGGACCTGTGGGTGGCCCTCGTCCAGCTGGACACCGAGCACCGGCCCCTCCTGGACGCCGACGCGGCCGACCGGGTATCCGGCCATGGGCAGCTGCGCGCCTACGTGCGGCGGCTGCACGCCCACCCGGCCTTCCACACCACGCTTCCGGAGGCCCTCCAGGGCGAAGTCTCCTGAGGGGCATCGCTCCGGTGGTGGCGCACCGCCTCCTCCAGCGCCCGTATCCCGAGGTCGATCAGCGGGCGCTCAGGACAGCGCGGCCCGCGCGTCGCCGAACTCGCCCATCGCCCCGGCCACGATGGCCTCCAGACGAGCGTGGTGGGCACCGCGCCAGTAGACCCGCTCACAGACCGTGCAGCGCGCGAAGACGTCGTATGTGCGCCGGGTGCCGTGCCGGAGCTGCTCCCGGACCGTCTCCTTGTCGGCGTCCTCCAGCAGGCCGTTGCAGGCGGTACAGCGGGTCCAGGGTGCCAGGTTCGGGGCGAACCGGCCGAGCACGTCGCGCAGTTGCTCATCGGGGCGGTCGCTGTAGACATACGCCCCGGCCCACAGCTCGCGGCGGCGCAGCAGCCCCCGGTCGCGGGAGAGCAGCACCCGGCGCTGGGCGGCGGAGCGCGCGGCCAGCCCGGGGTCGCCGATGTCCTCACTCTCGTACGCGGCGTCCACGCCCAGCAGCCGCAGCCGCCGCGCGAGCGTCCCCAGGTGCACGTCGAGCAGGAAGCGCAGCGGCGCGCCCGGCACCCGCTGCGGGCGGACGACCGGCTGGACCTCCACGGTCTCCCCCGCGCCCGGCACATGCGAGACGGCGGTCTCCTCGCCGTTCACCAGCAGCCCGCCCACCTCGGTCAGCGGCACCCCGAGCGACTCGACCACATGACCGAGGGTGGAGACGCCGTCGGTGACGACGGCCGTCCAGGGGCGGCGCCGCTCGGGAACCGCGAAGAAGCGCAGTTCAGGGGCGAGGCTGAGGCGAATCTCGGGTCCATTCACACCGCCAGCATGCCAGGCGGCCCCGGCCCGGGGCGACGGCGTTTGCGCGGTCAGTCCGTCCGGGACCAGAGCACCTGCGTGTCCGTGTACTCGAGCAGCCCCGCCGTCCCGTTCTCGACACCGAGTCCTGACGTCTTGTGGCCGCCGAACGGCAGGTCGGGGGCGAGGCGCGGTCCCTCGTTGATCCAGACGACGCCCGTCTCGATGCGTGTGGCGATCCGCTCCGCCGCCTCCGGGTTACCGCTCCAGACCGATCCGCCGAGGCCGTATTCGGAGGCGTTGGCCCGCTCGACGACCTCGTCGATGTCGTGGAAGCGCAGCAGCGGTACGACGGGGCCGAACGGTTCGAGCCTGACGATGTCGGAGTCGTCGGCCGGGTCGTCCACCACGGTCGGGTGGACGAAGTAGCCGGGGCCGTCCGGGATGTCGCCCTTGACGAGGAACCTCGCACCGGAGGCCGCGGTGGCCTCGATGAGCGCCACGACCTTCTCGTACTGGACGCGGTTCTGGAGGGGCCCCAACTGCACGCCCTCGTCACGGCCGTCGCCGACTTTCACCCCGGCGGCCACCTCGGCGAAGCGGCGGGCGAACGCGTCGTAGACGTCGTCGTGGACATACACCCGCTTGGCGGCGACGCAGACCTGGCCGGTGTTCATGAAGCAGGCCCAGAAGAGCTTCTCGGCGACCGTGTCCACGTCGATGTCGGGGAGGACGATGGCCGCGTCGTTGCCGCCGAGTTCGAGGGTGACCCGGGCGAGGTTGCGGGCGGCGGAGGCCATCACCTTCTTACCGGTGGCCGTGGACCCGGTGAAGGCGATCTTCCGTATGCCGGGGTGCTCGGAGAGCTTGGGGCCGATGTGGTCGCCACCGCTGACGATGTTGAGCACCCCGGCCGGGACCGCGTCCGCCTCCGCGAGCAGCTCGCCGATCCGCAGCGTGGTCAGAGGCGTGAAGGGGGACGGCTTGACGACGATGGTGTTGCCGGTCAGCAGTGCCGGGGCGATCTTCCAGATGGCGAGGGCGAGCGGCACGTTCCACGGCACGAGCCCCGCCACGACGCCCAGGGGCACATGCCGTATCCGGATGCGGTGGGTCCCGGTATCGCGGATCTCCTCGGCCGGGAACTCCATCTCGGCGATCCCCTCGCACCAGTGGAGGGCGGAACGGAGCTCACCGTGGGCGGCCTCCAGGGGCTTGCCCTGCTCGGCGGTGAGGAGGAGGGCCAGCTCGTCGGTGTGCTCGCGGATCACGGCCGCGAGCGAGCGGAGCACCGCCCGGCGCTCCTCCAGGGGCGCCGCGCTCCAGGTCGTGAAGGCACGGCCGGCGGCCTCGATCGCGCTCTCCAGCTGGGCGTCGGTGGCGTCGGGGACCTGCCCCGCGAGTTCTTCGGTGGCCGGGTCGAGCACATCGAGGGGGGTGCCCTCGGCGGCGACGAGACGGCCGTCGATGAACATCCGGAGGGCCGGTGCCGCGGTCTGTGTCATGGGGGTCCCATCGTCAAGGGGTGGGTGGAATACGGGAGTTGGTTGGATGCGAGGGGTGGGTGAAGGCGAAGGGGCGGGTGAAGGCGAAGGGTCAGGCCGTGAGGACGATGCGGCCGGGCACCCTGCCCTCGGCCAGCGCGTCCAGCGCCTCGGTGAGGCTCGCGGCCGTGAGCGGCCGCTCGATGACGGGGATGCGCGGGAGCCTGCCGGACCTGGCGAGGTCGACGACCTCCGTGAACTCGGCGAGCGTTCCGATGTAACTGCCCTGTACGGTCAGCCGCTTGGAGGGGATCGCGCCCGTGGGGAGGGTGACGTCCCCGCCGAACAGGCCGACGGGCACCAGCTTGCCGTCGCGGCGCAGCACATCGAAGCCGAGCCTGGCCGTCTCACCGCTGTTCACCAGGTCGATCACGCCCGAGGCGCCGCCGCCCGTCGCCTCGATGATCGCCGTACGGGCGTCACCGGGGCCGGAGGAGCTGTTGATGACCTGGGCCGCGCCGAGGCCGCGCGCCATCTCCAGGCGTTCGTCGTTGATGTCGACGGCGGTGATCCGGCGGTGGCCGAGGGCGGTGAGGACGGCGATGGCCATGAGCCCGAGGCCACCGGTGCCGATGACGACGATCTCCTCGTCATCCGTACCGGGCTCGCCACGCACCGCCTTGGCGACCGCGGCGTAGGCGGTGAGGCCGGAGCAGCCGAGGGTGGCGGCCCAGCCCCGGTCGACGCCGTCGATGGCGAGGAGGTAGCGCTCATGCGGGACGAGCACGGCCTCGGCGTAGCCGCCGGAGCGGTGCATACCGAGGTACCGCGGCTCGGAGCAGCGGTCGTCGCGGCCCTCGTCGCAGAACGCGCAGGTGCCGCAGCCGAGCCACGGGTAGACGAGCCGTACGTCACCGACCCCGGCACCGGTGACGGCGTCGCCGGTGGCCACGACCTCACCGGCCATCTCGTGTCCCGCGACGATGGGGAACGGCAGGGCTCCGGTGTCGTTGTCGCGGAGGTGGACATCGGTGTGGCACACCCCGCTGTGGGTGAGCCGTACGAGCACCTCATGGCCGGTCGGCTCGGGGGTGGCGACCACCGACTCGCGCGCGGGACCGCCCGCTTCCTCAAAGGCGTAGATCTTCACAGGTGGCCCTTTCCGTCCGAGGTCTCTGCTGCGTGCGTCGTCTCTTCCTCCTCCAGGACCCCCTGCGCCAGGAGCTCGTCGATCTCGGCGTCCGTCAGCCCGAGCACCTCGCGGCAGACCTCGCGGGTGTGGGCGGCCTGCCGCGGGGCGGGGCCGAGGAGCGGGTCGGGGAGGTGCCGGGCGAGCGCCGGGCGGGCCTCGGTGGGCAGCGGCTCGGGGAGTTCCGGCTGGCACATTCGCGCGAAGAAGCCGCGGGCGGCGAACTGCGGATCGTCGGGGTAGTCCGCCACCTGCTGCATCGCCCCGGCCGGAACGCCCGCCGCCTGCAGCAGCCGCATGGCCTCGCGCGGCGGGTGGGTGGCGAGCCAGGCGGCGGCCGCGGCCTCCACCTCCGTACGGTGCGCCAGCCGCCCGGCGGCGGTGCCGAGGCGGGGGTCGGCGGCCAGGTCCGGGCGGTCGATCGCGGCGCACAGCCGCCGCCAGTCGGCGTCGTCGCGCACCTCGACCGCGCACCACTCGTCGTCACCCGCGCAGGGGAAGAGGCCCTGCGGGGCGTCGGTGGTGCCGGTGTTGCCGCGGGCGGTGACCGAGCCGGGGGCGAGCGACTCCTGGAGGAACAGCTCGGCCATTTCGGTGAGGCCGATCTCGGCCTGGGAGATGGCGACTGTACCGCCGCGTCCGGTGCGCCGCCGCTCGATGAGGCGGGCGAGGACCGCGGTGGCGCCGACCCGGCCGACGACATGGTCGGGGAAGATGGTGATGGCGTCGCAGAAGCCGTCCGCGCGCTCCGGGTGGCGCCACAGGCCGGTCAGCCCGGCGGAGGCGCGCACCAGCGGGCCGTAGCCCATGCGCCTGCTCCAGGGGCCGGTGGAGCCCAGCGCGCTGCTCTCGGCCATGACGAGGCCGGGATTGACCGCGCCGAGGGTCTCGGGGCCGAGGCCGAGGGACTCCAGGGTGCCGGGCTTGAAGTTGGAGAGGATGACGTCCGACGCGGCGGCCAGCCGCTTGAACATCTCGACGCCGCGCGGGTCGCGCAGGTTGAGTCCCAGGCTGCGCTTGTTGCGGTGGCCCCAGGCGAAGGAGGCCGTGATGAGTTCCGTGGTCATGGACTGGCGGCCGCCGTCGGGGAAGGCCCGGTTCTCCACCTTGATGACGTCGGCGCCCTGGTCGGCGAGGAGCCGCCCGAGTTCGGCGCCGGCGACGATGACGCCGAGGTCGAGCACGCGCAGCCCCTCCAGCGGGCGGCGGTCCAGCGGGCGGCGTTCCGGCGGGCGAACGGGAGCGGCCCCGGCCGGGCGCCGCGCCGCGGTGGCGCGCGAGACCTCCGCGAGCACCGCGTCCGTGTGCTCACCGAGGCGCGGCGCCCGTCGCCCCGGACCCGCCCGCCGGCCGTCCAGTTCGAGGAATCCGGTCGGTGCGCGTCCGGTGACACCGGGCGCCACCTCCACCTCGGCGAGGGCGCCCCGGGCCAGGAAGTGATCGCATTCCAGCACCTCACCCGGGGTGAGCAGGGCGGCGACCGGCACCCCGCGGCGCTGGCCCTCTTCCACGAGCACGGCCTTCGGCACCTCCCGGAACAGCGCGCCGATCAGCCGGTGGATGCGGTCGGCCACCCGCCGCCGCTCCTGGAGCTTCTCGTACCCGGGGTCGGCGAACTCCGCCGGTTCTCCCAGCCAGGCCCGCATGGCGCGCCACTGGCGGGGGCTGAGGACACAGATCCGTACGTAGCCGTCCGCACAGGGGAAGATCGGGTACAGCGCCCCGGCGTCCGGGCGGCCGCGCGGCAGGTCGGACGCCCGCTGACCGCCGACCGCCGAGCCCCGATCCCGAAGCCGGGGTCGAAGGTCTGGGCGACGGCCTCGTACACGGAGAAGTCGATATGGTCGCCGAGGCCGGTCTCCAGGCGCTGGTGGTAGGCGAGCAGGGCCACCCACGCGGCCTGATAGGCGGCGGCCTCGGTGGCGAGCAGTCCGGGCGGGGTGAGCGGGGGCAGGCCCGGCAGTCCGGAGCGGGAGAGCACACCCGCCATCGCCAGCTGGACGCGCTCGGTCGAGGTCCAGTCCCGGTACGGGCCGGTGTGGCCGAAGTCCGTGACGGAGACGATGACCAGGCCGGGGTTGCGGGCCGCCACCCCGGCCGGGTCGATGCCACGACGGACGGGGTGTCCGGAGCGGTCGGACTCCAGCCAGATGTCCGCGGTGCCGAGGAGCGCGAGGAGCCGCTCGCGGTCGGCGCGGAGCTCCGGGTCGAGGACGATGCCGCGCTTGCCCGCGTTGCGGGTGGCGAAGTACAGGCTCGTGCCGTCCTCGTGCCAGGGCGCGGCGCGGCGGGCCGTGGCGCCGCCCGGGGGCTCGACCAGGATGACGTCGGCGCCGAGTTCGGCGAGGTAGCGGCCCGCGCTCTCGCCGAGGCCGTCGGTCATGTCGACCACCCGGACGCCGCTCAGCGGGCCGGGACCTGCCGATTCGCCTTCGATGCCCATGGTCCGGGTCACTACACACCTCCGGTGGTACGAGCCCGCCCGGGCGCGGCCCGATCCGGGCATGCCGGATCGACGGCGGACCTCGTGGCGGAGGGGCCGGGCGTGGCGATGGGTGCTGGGCGCGCGGCCCGGGCGTGGCGGACGGGCCACCGCGCGTCGTGGCCGGGTGACCGGCCGACTGCCGTACATGCTGGCACCGGGACGTGGCGTTGCCCATCGCCGATTCCCGCATGTGCACATGTCCTCAGCCGCAATGTGCGCGGTCCGGTCCCTTATTCACGACGGTGGCGGACGGGTAGCGTACGGAGGCGATGGACATCCAGCAGATCCGGTACTTCCTGGCCGTCGCCGAAGAGCTGCACTTCGCGCGGGCCGCCGAGCGCCTGCATGTGACCCCGTCGCCGCTGAGCCGCCGGATCAAGGAGCTGGAGCGGGAGCTGGGCTCGGATCTGTTCGTCCGGGGGTACCACCGGGTCGAGCTGACACCCTTGGGACGCGCCTTCGTGGACCCGGCCCGTGAGGTGGTGTGCCGGTTCGACGCCCTCAAGGACCTCTCCCCCGACCCGGCGGCCGCCACCCGCCGCACCTGCCGGATCGGTGCCGCCACGCTCGCCGCGCCGCAGGCGCTCGACGCGGTGCTTGAGGTCTTCCACACCCGCGCGCCCGAGGTCGACCTCCCCCTCACCCTCGCCGCGTCGGCCGAGCTCCTCCCCGCGCTCCAGACCGGCGCCCTGGACCTGGCCGTGGTCCATCTGCCGCCGGGCGCACCGGAGTTGGAGAGTCTGCCGCTGGTGCGCGGCCGCCTCGCGATCGCGATGCGCACCGGCGACCCGCTCGCGGCGCGGGACCGTCTGACCCTCGCCGACCTGAGGGGCCGCGAGGTGGTGGCGACCTCCTCGAAGGTGCACCCCTCGGTGGTGAACTCCCTGCACCGCCGGCTGCGCGGCGCGGGCGTCACCCGCCTGGTCGAACTGCCCCACAACGACAGCGTCCAGGTGGCCGCGCGGGTGCGGCGCACCGGTGTGCTCTCCCTGACCCTGAAGGGTCTCGCCCACCCCTCGGCGCGGGTGTTCGACGACCCGGATTTCGCGGTGGTGCCACTCGACGAACCCGGGCTCTTCATGGACGTGGGCGCCGTCTGGTGCGCGGGGAGCGAGGACCGGGTGCCCGGCCTGGCGGAGGTCCTCGCCGAACTGCGCCGGACCTACGGGGCCGCGCCGCTGGACCTGTAGGCGGCGCGGGCCCGGCGGCGGTTCACTCCCCCGTGGCGTCGACCAGCACGGAGGCCAGGACGAAGTCGACGAACTGCTCGGCGTACTCGGCGGCGGCCTCGGCCAGCGAGGCGCGCAGCTGCGGCGGCGTGGCGAGGGCGTGGTTCATGGCCCCGCCGCACAGCGCGTCGAGCAGGAAGGTGACCGAGGTGTTCGCGGGCAGTTCGCCGCGGCGGATGCCGCGCCGGACGATGGCGCGGGCCGCGAGGATCTGCTCCTGGGCCATCGCCTCGTAGCGCTCGGCGAGGCGCGGGATGGTCCGGGCCTCCAGGCCCAGGCGGAGCGCCGCGCCGCCGTGCTCCCCGCGTAGCGCTCGAGCTGCTGGCGCACCAGCTGGATCAGGTCGCCGCGGACGGCTCCGGTGTCCACGTCGGAGATGCGGCCGAGCCGGTTGGTGAGGGCCTCGGCGAGCAGCTCCTCCTTGGAGTTCCAGCGCAGATAGACGGATGCCTTGCCGACACCGGCCCGGCGCGCGACCGCCTCGATGCTGAAGGACCTCCAGCCGCCTTCGCTGAAGACCGCGACCGCGGCGTCGGCGACCCGTCGGTCCACCTCGGGGTCGCGCGGGCGTCCTGCGGCGCTTCTCACGAGTGTCATGCCCCATGGTCCTATACGGGCCGCGGCCGCGTGGGCGGACCTGTGCGGTGAGCGACATTGCCAGGCCACGGAGGGGCGATCTATCCTCCGATTACGGAACGCACTCCGTTCAGTAATCGGCCCGGTCCGACGGCCATGGCACGGTCCCCGCCGAACTCCGGCCCGCCCGACGGCCCCGAAGGCCACCACCGACCCCTGGAGCGTCTCCCATGCCCAGCCCCAGCGCCGACACCGACGCCCCCGACCCGCTCGACGACCTCGACCCGCGCACCCCGGTCCTGGTGGGCGTCGGCCAGTCCTCCGAGCGCATCGACGACGCGGACTACCGGCGCCGCTCCCCGGTCGAGCTCGCCGCCGACGCGGCCCGGGAGGCCCTGGCCGACGCCGCCGCCGACGGCGGTGCCGAGGCCGTCGCCGCGGCCATCGACACGGTCGCCGGAGTGCGCCAGTTCGAGATCTCCCAGCCCACCTCGGTCGCCCCGCTCGGCCGCTCGAACAACTACCCGCGCTCGGTGGCCCGCCGGCTGGGCGCCGATCCGGCCCGCGCGATCCTCGAAGTGGCCGGTGGCCAGAGCCCTCAGCACCTGGTCAACGAGCTCGCCGCCACCATCGCCGCCGGGTCCGCCGAGGCCGTCCTGGTCTTCGGCTCGGAGGCCATCTCCACCACCGGGCACCTGGCCGCGTCCGAACCCGCCGAGGACCGGCCCGACTTCACCGAACACGTCGAGGGCTCCCTGGAGGACCGCGGCTACGGCCTCAAGGGCCTGGTCTCCCGCCACCTCTCCGCCCACGGTCTGACCGGCGCGCCCCATCAGTACGCCCTCTTCGAGAACGCCCGCCGCGCCCGTCTGGGCCTGACCCGCGAGCAGTACGCCGCCTCGATGGGCGCCCTGTTCGCACCCTTCACCGAGGTCGCCGCCGCCAATCCGCACGCCTCGGCCCCCACTGTGCGCAGCGCCGAGGAACTGGTCACGGTCACGCCCAAGAACAGGATCATCGTCGATCCGTACCCGCGCTACGTGGTCGCCCGCGACAAGGTCAACCAGGGCGCCGCGGCGCTGCTGATGTCGCTCGGCACCGCCCGCCGCCTGGGCGTCCCCCAGGACAAGTGGCTGTTTCTGCATGGCCACGCCGACCTGCGTGAACGCGATCTGATGGAGCGCCAGGACCTCTCCTCGGCCCCCGCCTCCGTGGCCGCGGCCCGGCACGCCTTGGAGGTCGCCGGTATCACCACCGACGACCTGGCCACCATCGACCTCTACAGCTGCTTCCCGATCGCGGTCACCAACATCTGCGACGGCCTGGGCCTGGACCCCGCCGACCCCCGTGGACTCACCGTCACCGGTGGCCTCCCCTTCTTCGGCGGCGCGGGCAACAACTACTCGATGCACGCCATCGCCGAGACCGCCCACCGCCTGCGCGCCGCCCCCGGCGGGTACGGCCTGGTCGGCGCCAACGGCGGCAACCTCAGCAAGTACTCGGTCGCCGTCTACTCCACCACGCCCGCCCCTGGCGTCCCGACCGCAGCGCCGAACTCCAGGCCGCCATCAACGCCCAGCCGGCCCCGTCGAGGCCCGCCGCGCGGACGGCTGGGCCACCATCGAGACCTGGACCGTCTCTTACGATCGCGAAGGGCCCCACACCGGTATCGTCATCGGCCGACTGGAGGCCGACGACCGCCGCTTCATCGCCAAGACGGCCGACGGCGACAAGGCCCTGCTCGACCTGCTCGCCACCGGCGATCCGGCGGGCACCCGCGTGTTCGCGCGCTGCTTCGGCCACGGCAACCGCGTCGCCTCCTCCGAGACCCGGATGACCGAGCTCTTCCCGCCCCGCCCGGCCGTGTTCCGCGATACGTACGAACACGTCATCGTCCGCCGCGAGGGCCACCTCCTCGAGGTCACCATCAACCGCCCCGAGGTGCGCAACAGCCTCCACCCCATGGCCAACGAGGAACTCGACGAGATCTTCGACGCCTACTTCGCCGACCCGGACCTGTGGGTGGCCATCCTCACCGGCGCCGGTGACAAGGCGTTCTCGGCGGGCAACGACCTCGTGTACTCCGCCTCCGGCAAGCCTTCCTGGGTCCCCAGGAACGGCTTCGCCGGGCTCACTTCCCGCCCCGGCTGCCCAAGCCGGTCATCGCCGCCGTCAACGGCTTCGCCATGGGCGGTGGCCTGGAGATCGCCCTGGCCTGCCACCTCATCGTCGCCGACACCACGGCGCGCTTCGCGCTCAGCGAGGTCAAGGTGGGGCTGGTGGCCGGCGCGGGCGGCCTGGTCCGCCTGCCGAGGGCGGTCCCCCAGAAGCTCGCCACCGAGATGATCCTCACCGGCCGCCGCCTCACCGCCGACGAGGCCCTCGCCCACGGCCTGGTCAACCGCGTCGTCGAGGCCGGCACCGCCGTGGCGGGCGCCCGCGCCCTCGCCGCCGAGATCCTCGACGGCTCCCCCACCTCGGTCCGCGCCTCCCTCCAGGTCATGGCCGAGACCCAGGCCATCCCCGACACCCTGGACGCGGTCGCCTTCCACTCCGAAGCCTTCGACGAGGTCACCCTCAGCGAGGACTTCATCGAGGGCATCACGGCCTTCGCCCAGAAGCGCACACCGCACTGGCACAACCGCTGACCCGCGGCCGTCGCCTCACGCGCCGCCCTGGCGCGTACGCCGGAACAGGGCCAGGCGTGAGGCGACGCGGCGCTCCAGGAATTCGCCGAGGACGCGGCCGAAGACGGTGTTGTCGTCCCCTGCCACCATGTGGTGGGCGCCCTCGATGTCCGCGTACTCGGCATGCGGCACCAGGTCGAGAAAGCGTGTCGCGTCCGCGACGCCGAGCACGTCGGACGCTCCGCCGCGCACCAGGAGGGTGGGGACGCGCAGGGACCTCGCGGCGGCGCCGAGCCGGTCGGGGTCGATCAGGGTGTCACGCCCCGCTGCCCGGCCGCCGGTGCCGCTCAGGAAGGCCGGGTCCCAGTGCCAGAAGTAGCGGCCGTCCACCTCGCGGAGGTTCTTGCGCAGCCCCTCGGTGCTCCGGGGGCGGGTCCGGTGGGGCAGATAGGCGGCCACGGCGTCGGCGGCCTCCTCCAGGGAGGCGAAGCCCTCCGTCCCGCTGGACATGAACCCGCGGATCCGATCCGCCCCCTTGGGCTGGAAGAACGGCGAGACATCCACCAGGACCAGGCCGAGGGCGAGTTCCGGCCGGTGCCCGAGCGCCGCGAGGGAGGCGTTGCCGCCGAGCGACGCGCCGACCAGAACGGGCGGGCGGCCGAGGAACTCGGCGATCCGGACGACATCGCCGGCGAACCGGTCCAGGCCGTAGCGCCCGTCCGGGGACCATCCGCTCTCCCCGTGGCCGCGCTGGTCCACGGGCAGGGTGTACCAGCCCGCCTCGGCCAGCTCATGCGCGGTGGCCCGCCAGGAGTGGCGGGTCTGGCCGCCCCCGTGCAACAGGACGACCGGCGGGTCGGCGCGGTCGCCGTACGCGTCGGCGACCAGCACCACCCCGCCGTCGGCCGCGATCCGCAGGGTCGTCGCGTGTGAGGTGCTCACCGCGCGGTGGTCCCGCCGGGCGTCGCGTCGGGCATCGCGTCGGGCATCGCGTCGGGCATCGCGTCGGGCATCGCGTCGGGCATCGCGTCGGAAAGCACGAAACCGGGGTAGCCGTCGGCCGCGACACGCTCGCACCGCTGCCGATCGGCGCCCACGCCCCCGACGTACGGCAAGAACACCCGGGGTTTTCCGGGCACGTTGGCCCCCAGGTACCAGGAGTCGGCCCGTGGGAAGAGGGTGTGACCGACGACCTCGTTGACGTGGGTACCCCAGGCGTCCTCGGCCAGGGGGTCGGCGTCGATGACCGCCACGCCGTCGGCCCGCAGCCGGGCGACGCAGTCGGCGATCCAGTCCACTTGCTGCTCGATGACGTCCACCTCGTACTCGGCGTCCGCGGTGCGCACCCCGGTGGGGGTGATCTCCTCGATCGGCACCCGGCGCGCATCCACCAGGGTCACATGGGGGCGATTGCAGGTGGCGAAGCAGCCGGTGATGCCGGAGGATCCGGTGCCGATGACGACCGCGTCGTATGTCGACCTCATCGCAGACTCCCTCTCGATCGCCGCTTCGGCGACCCCTCGCCCCAGGGTCTCGCTATTCAGTATACTTAAATCGCGGATGCAGGCTACACATGCCTGAACGACCCGTGGGTTCCATCGAGTTGACCTATTCCCGGGAGGGCGGATGATGCAGACCGAGGTGCTCGTGGTCGGCGCGGGCAACGCGGCGATGTGTGCGGCGCTGGCGGCGCGGGAGGCGGGCGCCGAGGTCCTGGTCCTGGAGCGGGCCCGGAGGCCGAGCGCGGCGGCAACACCGCGTTCACGGCGGGGGCCATGCGCACCGTGTACGAGGGCGTGGACGACCTCAGGGCCCTGATGCCCGACCTGTCCGACCGCGAGATCGCCACCACCGACTTCGGCACCTACAGCGCCGAGGCGTTCTACGGCGACATGGCCCGGGTCACCGACTACCGCGCCGATCCCGAGCTGGTCGACGTCCTCGTCGGCCGCAGCCACGAGACGCTGGCCTGGATGGCAGGCAAGGGCGTGCGCTTCGCCCCGGCCTACGGCCGCCAGGCGTTCAAGGTCGACGGCAGGTTCCGCTTCTGGGGCGGCCTCACGGTGGAGGTGGTCGGGGGCGGGGCCGGGCTGGTCGAGCGGGAGCACAAACTCGCGGCCGAGGCCGGGATCGCGATCCGCTACAACAGCCGGGCGGTCGAACTGCTCACCGACGACTCCGGGGTGCACGGTGTGACCGCCGTCGTCGACGGCGTCACCACCGAGATCCGCGCCGGTGCCGTGGTGCTCGCCACCGGCGGGTTCCAGGCCGACGCCGAGTGGCGCACCCGCTACCTGGGCCCCGGCTGGGACCTGGCCAAGGTCCGGGGCACCCGGTTCAACACGGGCGAGGGCCACCGGATGGCGCTGACGGCCGGCGCGTCCCCGGCCGGGCACTGGTCGGGGTGCCATGCGGTGGGCTGGGACCGCAACGCACCGGAGTACGGGGATCTGGCGGTGGGCGACGGCTTCCAGAAGCACAGCTATCCGTTCGGCATCATGGTCAACGCGGAGGGCAGGCGGTTCGTCGACGAGGGCGCGGACTTCCGCAACTACACCTACGCCAAGTACGGCCGGCGGATCCTGGAGCAGCCGCACCAGATGGCGTGGCAGGTCTTCGACCAGCAGGTGACCCATCTGCTGCGGGACGAGTACCGCATCAAGCAGGCCACCCGCGTCGAGGCGGCCACCCTGGAGGAGCTGGCGCGCCGTCTGGACGGGTGGACCCCGAGGGGTTCCTGGCGGAGGTCGCAGCGTTCAACGCGGCGGTGCGTACGGACGTCCCGTTCGACCCGACGGTGAAGGACGGGCGGAGCACGACGGGCCTCGCCGTGCCCAAGTCGCACTGGGCGAATCCGCTGACGCGCGGGCCGTTCCTGGCGTTCCAGGTCACCTGCGGGGTGACCTTCACCTTCGGCGGACTGCGGATCACCCCGGGGGCCCAGGTGTGCGGCGCCGAAGGCCCGGTGCTGCCGGGGCTCTTCGCCTGCGGCGAGATCATCGGCGGGCTCTTCTACCACAACTATCCGGGGGGCACCGGGCTCACCGCCGGCTCGGTGTTCGGCCGCATCGCGGGCGAACGGGCGGCCAGGGCCGCGGCCGGCGCCCACGGCTAGTGGAGCCGTTCGAGTCCAAAATACAGTACACTCTTTTTCGGAAGGAGGGTGCCGTGCATGAGTTCGGCATGATGATCGGCGGCCGGCCCACGCCGGCCGCCGACGGCGGAACCTTCGAGTCGATCGACCCGTTCACGGGCCGCGGCTGGGCGACGATCGCGCGCGGCGGAGCATCCGATGTCGACGCGGCGGTGCGCGACGCGGACTCGGCCTTCCGCTCTCGGGCGTGGCGCGGCCTGACCGCCTCGGCGCGGGGCGCCCTGCTGGTCCGCCTCGCCGACCTCGTACTGGACCGGCTGGACGACCTGGTGGCGGTCGAGTCCCGGGACAACGGCAAGTCCCGTACGGAGCTGCGCACTTCGCTGCGGTCCATGGCCGACTGGTACCGCTACTACGGCGGCATGGCCGACAAGGTGCAGGGCGGGGTCATCCCCGTGGACCGCCCGGACTCGCTCAACTACACGGTGCTCGAACCGTACGGCGTGGTCGCGGCGATCCTGCCGTGGAACTCGCCGCTGCGCCTGGCCGCATGGAAGGTCGCACCCGCCCTCGCCGCCGGGAACGCGGTCGTACTCAAGCCCAGTGAGCACGCCAGCGCCTCCAATCTGGTGTTCAACGAGCTGTTCACGGCCGCCGGGTTCCCGCCCGGCATCGTCGATGTGGTGACCGGACTCGGCCCCGAGGTGGTGCCCGCGCTGGTCGAACACCCGCTGGTACGGAAGGTCTCGTTCACCGGCGGGGTCGGCGCGGGGAGACTGGTGGGCGAGCTGGCGGCGCGCCAACTCAAGCCCTGCACATTGGAGTTGGGCGGCAAGTCACCGCAGATCGTGTTCTCCGACGCCGATCTGGACCGCGCGGCGGCCGGTGTCTGCGCCGGAGTGTTCGCCTCGGGCGGGCAGACCTGTCTGGCCGGTTCCCGGCTGCTGGTCCACTCCTCGGTGCACGACGCGTTCCTCGCCCGTGTCGTGCACCGCGCCAAGCGGCTGCGGCTGGGCGATCCGGCCGATCCGGCGACCGATGTCGGCCCGGTCGCGACGACCGCCCAGCACGCGGCGATCCGGAATGTCATCGCGGCCGCACGCGAGAGCGGCGCGGTGGCCGTCCTCGACGAGGAGGGCGAGAAGGGCGGGAACGGCGAGGATGGCGGCGGGCGTTTCGCCGGGCCCACCGTCTTCGACGGGGTCTCCCGGCACGACCGGCTGTTCCAGGAGGAGGTGTTCGGCCCGGTCCTCGCCGTCACCTCGTTCGACACCGAGGAGGAGGCGGTGGAGCTCGCCAACGACGTGCCGTTCGGGCTGGCGGCCGGGGTCTGGACGCGCGATGTGAGCCGGGCCCATCGCGTCGCGCGGCGGGTGGAGGCCGGCACCGTGTGGATCAACACCTACCGCAATACCGTCCCCCAGTCGCCGTTCGGTGGCTACAAGACCTCGGGGCTGGGGCGCGAGAGCGGCTTCGACGGCATCAAGGAGTACCTCCAGACCAAGAGCGTCTGGGTCGATCTGCGGGAAGAGGAGGGGGAGGGCTGATGGAGTCCCCGGAGTACCGCGTCTTCGCCCTGAGATACGGGGCCAACCCGCGTCGGCGGCGCTTCGAGAACGTGATCTTCCAACAGAGCGGCGACTGCCACGACGCGTCCATGCCGATGGACTTCTTCGTCTGGGCCGTCGTCGGCACGGACCGCGTGGTGCTCGTCGACACCGGATCGGGCCCCGGGACGATGACCGCCCGGGGCCATGACCATCTGCGCCCGCCGCTCGCCGCCCTGGCCGATATCGGGGTCGGCGCCGCGGACGTCGGCGATGTCATCACCACGCATCTGCACTGGGACCACGCCGGTGCCATCGACGACTTTCCCCACGCCCGGCTGCACATCCAGCGCGCCGAGCTGGCCCATGCCACCGGCCCCTCGATGGACAGCCCGTTTCTGCGCAGACCGTACGACCGGCCACAGCTGACCGCGTGGCTGCGTGCGCTCTACGACGGCCGGGTGGCCTTCCACCAGGGCGACGACGAGATCGTGCCCGGCGTCTCGGTCCACCATGTCGGCGGCCATACGCCGGGCATGCAGGTGGTCCGGGTGCCCACCGGGCGCGGATGGGTGGTGCTCGCCTCGGACGCCGTGCACTACTACGAGAACCTCACCGCGGAGAATCCGTTCCCCGTCCTCGTCAGCACCATCGACTACATCGAGGCGCTGCGCACGGTCACCCGGCTCGCGGACGGCCCCGACCACATCATCCCGGGCCACGATCCCCTCGTTCTGCGGCGGTTTCCGCGCGTGGCTCCCGGCCTGGACGGGGCGGCCGCGCTGCACTTGGAGCCCGCGGCGGTGAGCGCATGAAGACGCGTGCCGCCGTGCTGAACGGGTCCGGTGCGCGGCCACCGTTCGCACAGAGCCGCCCCTTCGAGGTCGCCGAGGTCGACCTGGCCGGGCCCGGCCCCGGTGAGGTGCTGGTCAGGATCGCCGCCGCGGGCGTCTGCCACTCGGATCTGTCCGCGGTGACCGGCGCCCGGCCGCGCAGACTCCCGGCGGTCGCCGGGCATGAGGCGGCCGGGGTGGTCGAGGAGGTCGGCGCGGGCGTGACCGGCCTGGCACCCGGCGACCATGTGGTGATGGTGTTCGTGGCCAGCTGCGGTGGCTGCGCGGTGTGCCTGGAAGGGCGGCCCAACCTGTGCCAGTCGTCCTGGCGGGCGCGCGCCGAGGGCACCCTGCCCACGGGCGCGCGGCGGCTCAGCCGGAACGGCGATCCGCTGCACCACTGGAGCGGTGTCTCGGCCTTCGCCGAATACGCGGTGGTCACCCCGCAGTCGCTGGTACGGGTGGCCGCGGACATACCGCTGGACATCGCGGCGATCTTCGGATGCGCGGTGGTCACCGGTGTCGGTGCGGTGCTCAACACGGCGCGGCTGCACCCCGGTTCCTCGGCGGCGGTCATCGGCCTCGGCGGGGTCGGGCTGAGCGCGCTGCTCGGCGCGGTCGCCGCCGGAGCGGCCCGGATCGCCGCCGTCGACCTGTCCCCCGCCAAACTCGACCTCGCGCGCGGTCTCGGCGCCACCCATGTGTACGACGCTTCGCAGCCGGACTGCGCCGAGCGGATCCTCGACGAGTTCGGCCCGGCCGACCGCGTCCTCGAATTCGCCGGGGCCGCGAGCGCCGCCCGCCTCGGCTACGCCATCACCGGCCGGGGCGGCGTCCTGGTCACGGCCGGGCTGCCCGACCCGGGCCAGCGCCTCGACCTTCCGCTCGCCGACCTGGTGGCCACCGAGCGCACGGTGAAGGGCAGCTATATGGGCAGCGCGTCGCCGCGCCGCGACATCCCGCGCTATCTGGAGCTCTACCGCGTCGGCCGGTTGCCGGTCGACCGGCTGCGCTCGGCGACCCTCTCCCTGGACGAGGTCAACCACGCCTTCGACCGGCTGGCGTCGGGTGTGTCCGTACGCGACGTGCTGGTCCCCCACGAACTCCCTCACGCAGTCCCCCACGCACCCATCGCGAGCAGCTGAGGACGGAACAGTGGACGACGATGTGCTCTACGAGAAGGACCCGGTCACCCATATCGCCCGGCTGACGCTGAATCGGCCGGCCAAGCTCAACGCGATGACCCTGGACATGTACGACCGCATCGTGTCTTGTCTGGACGATGTGGCCGAGGACGACCAGATCAAGGTCGTCATCCTGCGGGGCGCGGGCGAGAACTTCACCTCCGGTGTGGACATGGCCGAGGTCTACGACTGGTACGGCTCGCCGGAAACGGCCAACGGCAGCGGCCGCAAGCGCCGCCCCAGCCAGCGCCGGCGTCTGGTGGTGGACCGGAAGACCTCGCACGTCTACAGCAGGGTCACCTACCACCCGAAGGTGATCATCACCGAGATCCGGGGCTTCGCGCTGGGCGGCGGTCTGGAGTTCCTGATGGGCTCGGATCTGTGCGTGGTCGGCGACGACGCGAAGGTGGGCATGCCGGCCACCCGCTATCTGGGCCCGGTCCTCGGCGACCTCCATCTGTTCTTCCACCGGCTCGGCCCCGTCCTCGCCAAGGATCTGCTGCTGACCGGCCGGATCGCCCCCGCCTCCGAGCTGTCGCACCTCGGGATCTTCACCCGGTACGTCCCCGCCGACCAGGTGCACGAGACGGCCGAGAACCTCGCGTCCCAGGTCGCGCGGATGCCGGCGGACGGGATCGTCATCGCCAAGGAGGCGTACCGGCTCGTCGAGCAGAGCATGGGGATGGGCCTGTCCGAGGTGAGCAGCTATCTCCTGCACGCGTACGGCACGAATCTTCAGTTCGAGAAGGATGAGTTCAACTTCGTACAGCGGCGGTCCTCGGGCGACCTGGCCGAGACCTTCGACAAGGCCGAGCGCTTCTACGAGTGATCCCGCGGCGGATTCCCCAGCCGGTCCACCGGCTCCGGATCGCCCAGCCCGTCGAGCACCGACCGCTCGAACTCCTCGTCCCCGACGGTCCGCCGCTGCGCCACCAGGCGCGCACCGTCCGGGCCGATCGGGACCCTCAGCGGCGGATCGTCCCGGTGCACCAGATCGGCGATGGCCTCCGCCGCCTCCTGTGCGCTGAGCGTGACGCCACGCATGGACTGCAGGAACCGGAAGGCACGATCGGTGAGATCGCGGTACGGCGCGCCCGTGACCTCGACGGGCATCCGGTTGGCGCCGAACGAGGTCACCACGGCGGCCGGTTCGGCCAGGACCACGTCCACACCGGACCCGGCGAGTTCGAGCCGCATCGTCTCGCTCAGCGTCTCCAGGGCCGTCTTGCTGGCGGCGTAGAGACCGAGGAGGGGTATCCGCGCAGCGCGGCCGAGCTGATGTTGATCAGACGGCCGCGGCGCCGGGCACGCATCCCGGGGAGCAGCGCCCGGGCCATGCGCAGCGTCCCCCAGACATTGGTGTCGAAGACGCGGTGGGCGGTGTCGATCGGCATGACTTCGAGGGGTGCCCAGGCGGTGACCCCGGCGTTGTTGATCAGCACGTCGACCGGTCCCGCCGCCTCGGCCGCCGCGGCGATGGAGTCGGCGTCGGTGACATCGAGTTCAAGACGCGCCGCCATCGGCGGCTCGGCCGGCCAGTCCGCCTGCTCCCGGGCGGTGGCGATGACGTGGTGGCCGCGGCCGGACAGCTCCGTGCACAGGGCCCGGCCGATGCCCGATGAACATCCCGTGATCAGAATCCGGGCCGGGTCCCGCTCGCTCCACCCGCGGCGCATGCCCGCTCCTTCCGCTGCCTCTGCCACCCGCGCGACAGCGCGCATTGACAACCCATCGGAGAATATCAGTATCCTGAATTCTCCTGAATGGAGGAACCGCATGGACATCCACGGCGCATCCGCGATCGTCACCGGCGGAGCCGGCGGCCTCGGCGCGGCGACGGCACGCCACCTGGCGGGCCTCGGTGTCCGCGTGGTCATCGCCGACCTCGCCGAGGACGGCGGCAAGCGGCTGGCCGACGAGCTCGGTCCGGGCGCGCGGTTCGTCCGTACCGATGTCACCGACGAGGCATCGGTGCAGAGCGCGGTCGACGCGGCGAGCGAACTGGGCCCACCGCGGATCGCCGTCGCCGCGCACGGCGGCCCGGTGGCGGGCAGCCGGGTGCTCGACCGCGCCAACAAGCCCTACGCGCTCGATGTCTTCCGCCGCACCCTCGACATCTACCTGGTCGGCACGTTCAACACCCTGCGGCTGAGCGCGGCGCGGATGGCCGAGACTCCCCCGCTGGACTCGGGGCAGCGGGGCGTGGTCGTCAACACGGCGAGCATCGCCGCGTTCGAGGGGCAGGTGGGCCAGTCCGACTACGCCACGGCCAAGGGCGGCGTGGTGAGCCTCGGCCTGGTCGCGGCCCGCGACCTCGCACCGCTCGGCATCAGGGTGATGACCATCGCCCCCGGAACGTTCTTCACCCCGGCGTTCGGTATGCGCGAGGACGAGGCCCAGGAGCGCTGGGGCAGCGCGATCCCCAACCCGCGACGCATGGGCCGCCCCGAGGAGTACGCCGCCCTGGTGGCGGCGATCGTCGACAACGACTACCTCAACGGCGAGGTCATCCGCCTGGACGGCGCCCATCGCTTCGGCCCCCGCTGAGCGGGCCCGGACGGGCCGCGCTCAGCGGCCCGTCCACACCGGTGGCCGCTTCTCGGCGAAGGCCAGGGAGCCCTCGCGGGCGTCCGCCGACGCCAGGATCCGATCGACCAGTGGCTCCTGGGCCGCGAAGCCCTCCTCGATCGTGCGGTCCGTCGCACCGTCCAGGATCCGTTTGGTGACCGACACGGCCAGTGGGCCATTGGCGGTGATACGCCGGGCGAGCGCCAGGGCGCCGGACAGCGCCCCGCCCGCCGGTGTCACCTCGTTGACCAGGCCGAAGCGATGGGCCTCGACGGCGGTCAGCGGCTCGCCGGTCAGCGCCAGTTGCATCGCGATCGCCCGCGGCAGGCGCCGGGGCAGCCGTAGCAGACCACCGGCCGCGGCGACCAGACCGCGCTTCACCTCGGGCACCCCGAACCGCGCGTCCTCGGCCGCCACGATGAGATCGCAGGCCAGCGCGATCTCACAGCCGCCGGCCAGCGCCCAGCCCTCGACCGCGGCGATCAGCGGCTTGACCGGCGGGCGTCGGCAGATCCCGGCCAGGCCCCGCCCGGGCAGTGCCACGTCCTCACCGGCCAGGAACCCCTTGAGGTCCATACCCGCACAGAAGGTGCCGCCGGCCCCGGTGATGATGCCGAGCGAGAGGTCGTCCGTGGCGTCCAGTTCGTCCACGGCGGCCGCGATCGCCTCGGTCACCTCGCGGTTGACCGCGTTGCGCGCCTCCGGCCGGTTGATCGACACCACGAGGACTCGGTCCCGGCGTTCCACGACCACGCTGTCCGCCATGCGTCCACTCCTGGGCTCGATGAGGTTCCGATCGCACCTCGGATGGCAATGAGTATACTGTTATAAGGTCACGGCGAGGGAGGGAAGGTACGGCGATGAAGCTGACCGAAGGCGTGGCCGTCGTCACGGGAGGCGGCTCCGGGCTCGGCGAGGCGACGGTCCGCAGGCTCGTCGGCGACGGGGTCCGCGTGGTCGTCCTCGATCTGAAGGGGTCCCATGGCGCCGAGCTCGCCACCGGGCTCGGCGGGTCGGCGGTGTTCGCCCCGCCGATGTGACGGACGAGGACGAGGTCGGCGCCGCGTTCGACACCGCGGAGTCCCTGGGCCCGATCCGCCTGGTGGTGAACTGCGCGGGGATCGGCGATCCGGGCCGCATCCTCGGCCGCAGGGGCCTGCTGCCCCTCGCCGAGTTCCGGCGCGTGGTCGAGGTGAACCTGGTCGGCACCTTCAACGTGGTGCGGATCGCCGCCGAGCGGATGGCACGCAACGAGCCGCTGGACGGCGAACGGGGCGTGGTGGTGATGACCGCCTCGGTCGCGGCCTTCGAGGGGCAGATCGGCCAGATCGCCTACGCGGCCAGCAAGGGCGGGGTGCACGCCATGACCATCACCGCCGCCCGCGACCTGGCCGACAAGCTGATCCGGGTGAACACGATCGCACCGGGCATCTTCCTCACCCCGATGCTGATGACACTGCCCGAGGACGCGCGCGCCTCGCTCGGCGCGCAGATCCCGCATCCGGCCCGCCTCGGCGACCCGGGCGAATACGCCGACCTGGTCTGCGCGCTCGTCCGCAATCCCATGATGAACGGCGAGACGATCCGGCTCGACGGGGCCATCCGCATGGGGCCGCGCTGACGGCACCGCCCCGACGACACGCTCCGACGCCACCGTGCCGAGGGCACCGTGCCGAGGGCACCGTGCCGAGGACACCGCGCCGACGACGCCGTCAGGCGGGCCGGTTCGGGGTTGGGTGGAGCCGGTCCGGCACGCCCCACTCCGTGAACACCTCACGGGTGTGCTCCCCCGCGGCCGGGGCGGGGCCGCCGCGCCGTCCCGGCGTACGCGAGAACCGGGGCGCCGGTGCCGGGTGGCACACCCCGTCGTCCTCCACCAGGACGCCACGCGCGGCGAGTTGGGGATGGGCCGCCGCCTCGGCGAAGGACAGCACGGGCGCGACACACGCGTCGGTGCCCGCGAAGACCGCCGTCCACTCCTCCCGCGTACGCCGTGCGAAGGCATCGGCCAGCGCCGCGCGCAGCCGCGGCCAGCGGGCCCGGTCGTGCTGTGGCGGCGGGTCGTCCATCTCCAGCAGCCGGACGAGTTCGGCGAAGAACCGCGGTTCGACCGCCCCGACCGCCATCCACTCGCCGTCCGCCGTCCGGTAGACGTCGTAGTACGGGGCCCCGGTGTCCAGGAGGTTGACGCCGCGTTCGTCCCGCCACATCCCGGCCGCGCGCACCCCGTGCACAAACGCGGTCAGCGACGCCGTGCCCTCCACGATGGAGGCGTCGACCACCTGCCCCACCCGGACCGCTCCCGCTCCCACAGCGCGGCGAGCACACCGGTGAGCAGGAACATGCTGCCGCCCGCGAAGTCGCCGAGCAGGTTGAGCGGGGGCTGCGGCGGCCCACCGGCCCGGCCGATGGCGTGCAGCGCCCCGGTGACGGCGATGTAGTCGATGTCATGGCCGGCCATCCCGCTCCAGGGGCCGGTCTGCCCCCAGCCGGTCATCCGGCCGTAGACCAGGCGGGGGTTGCGCGCCAGGCACACCTCGGGGCCGATGCCGAGCCGTTCGGCCACGCCCGGGCGGAACGGTTCGAGCAGCACATCGGCCCGGTCGGTCAGGGCGAGCAGCGCCGCCACCCCGGTGGCGCCCTTGAGGTCCACGGACACGGACCGGCGGCCCCGGCCGAGCACCGGCCACGGCGGGTCCTCGTCCTGCCCCGGCCGGTCGATCCGCACCACGTCCGCGCCCAAGTCGGCGAGGAGCAGGGCGCAGTACGGCGCCGGGCCGAGACCGGCCAGCTCCAGTACGCGCAGGCCCGCCAGGGGACCGTTGGCGGCAGTTGCCACGGGGTGCCTCCCAGCCGGAGATCCGTCCCGCACACGGGACTGTCGGAATGGAGCGACACGAGCTAGATTCTGCTTTTGAGGATACTCTATTTGGGAGAGGTCCATGCCACCCGAAGTCCCCCTCGTCGACTACCTCGTCCTCGGCGACCACCCCCACCTGGTGGCGCGTCAGTGCCGCGACTGCGCCGCCCGGTTCTTCGACCGGCGCAACGCCTGCGCCTCCTGCGGCTCGGCCACCGGCTTCGACGATGTGGCACTGCCGGAGGAGGGCGTCCTGCGCACGTTCACCGTCGTCTCGGTGGCCGCGCCGGGGGTTCCGGTTCCCTACGCGGCCGGGGTCGTGGACCTCGACGGCACCAGCGTGCGGGCGAATCTGGTCGATGTGGCACCCGACCCCGCCCAGCTGCGCGCGGGCATGCGGGTGCGGCTGACCACGTTCGGCCTCGGGACCGACCGCGACGGGGTGACCGCGATCGGCTTCGGCTTCGCACCGTGGGAGAAGTGATGGCAGACGGCGTCTGGGTGCTCGGCATCCATATGACCAGGTTCGGCAAGCACCCGGACGAGGACCTGGTGGACCTCGCGTCGGAGGCGGCGCTCGGTGCGCTCGCCGACGGCCAGGTGACCATCAGGGACATCCAGGTGATCGCGGCCGGGAACGTCACCGGCGGGCCGGCCGGTATCGGGCAACAGCTCCAGAAGCAGATCGGACAGACCGGCGTCCCGGTCTACAACGTCACCAACGCCTGCGCGACGGGGCGACCGCGCTGCGCACGGCCATCATGGCGATCAAGGCCGGTGAGGCGGACCTCGGCCTGGCGGTGGGTGTGGAAAAGCTGTCCGGCGCGGGGCTGCTGGGCGTGCGCGGTACCGAACGGGCCGACGGGGAGCCGTGGACGCCCCAGGGCCGGTACGGCAGCGTCGCGCCGATGGACGGCTGGGTGGGCACCGAGACCATGCCGGGCGTGTTCGCCCAGATCGGCCTGGAGTATCTGCACGAACACCCCTACACCGGGGCGCCGTTGGAGCTGTTCGCCCGGATCAGCGAGAAGAACCACGCCCATTCCACGCTCAATCCGCTCGCGGCGTACACGAAGCGGATGAGCCTCGCGCAGATCATGAACGAGGTGATGGTGGCCTACCCCAACACCCGCCCGATGTGCTCGGCCAACTGCGACGGCGCGGCGGCCGCCGTGCTCGTGTCCGATGCCGCGCTGCGGCGCCTGCCCCGCGAGCAGCGACGGCGCGCGGTCAAGGTCTCCGCCTCGGTCCTGACCAGCGATCCCTGGCAGGAGGCGTGCCAGGTGCTGCCGGACGTCTCCACTCTGACCCGGCAGGCCGCGGCGACCGCCTACGAGACCGCCGGGGTGGGGCCCGAGGACCTGGACCTGGTGGAGCTGCACGACTGCTTCGCCACGGCGGAGCTCATCCACTACGACAACCTGATGCTCTGCGAACCCGGCGGAGCCGTCGACTTCTTCGACAGCGGGGCCACCTGGCGCGACGGCCGGCTCCCGGTGAACGTGTCCGGCGGGCTCCAGTCCAAGGGCCATCCGATCGGCGCCACCGGCATCGCGGGCGTATGGGAGGTGTGCCAGCACCTGCGGGGCGAGGGTGGCGACCGGCAGATCGGAGGTGCTCGGGTCGGTCTCGCGCATGTGATCGGGCTCGGCTCGGCGTGCGGCGTGCATGTCCTGGAGCGGGCCGCCTGAGCGGTCCGACCACCCAACCACGAGGAGCAGCATGTCAGCCACACCTGATGAACCCGACGAGACGACCGAGAAGTTCGCCTGCCTCGTGCGCGCCCGTGCGCACCCCGGCCGCGGCGACGACCTCATCGCGGCCTACGCACCGGTGTTCGCCCAGGTCGACGAGGAGACGGCCACGGAGTTGTTCACCCTCATCCGCTCGGTCGACGATCCGGACCAGTTCTTCTGCTTCGAGGTCTTCAGCAGCCGGGCCGCCTTCGACGCCCACCGGGCGCACGCCCTGGAGGGCGACACCCTGGACGAGGTCAACGCGGCCACCGCACAACGGGATTTCATCTGGGGAATTCCCGTCCGGTCCAAGGCGTCCGGCGAGCCCCGCCCGGCACCGGGCGGCCCCGCCCCGTTCGCCGACCGGCTCGCGATCGAGGATCTGATCGTCGACTACGCCAAGGCGCTCGACACCCAGGACTGGGATCTGCTCCGCTCGTGCTTCCTGCCCGACGCGCGGTCGACGATGGACACGGTCGGCACCCTCGACTCGTGCGAGGCGCTGATCGATGAGCTGACCGACCGGCTCGAAGTCTTCGACGCGCTCCAGCACTTCGTCACCAACATGGCCGTCCGGGTGGACGGAGACACGGCGACGGCACTCGCTTCCTTCGTCTCCCACCATGTGCCGAGGGACGCGGAACCGTACACCTACGGCGGCACCTTCGCCTTCGACCTGGTGCGCGGGCCCGGCGGATGGCGGTTCGGCTCGCACACATGCCGGATCCTCTGGGAGCTTGGCAACGCCACCCGACCGCAATAGAGTGCACTTAAATACCTGGGAGTGCGCAGCATGATCACTCAAGACGCGTTGTTCATCGGGGCCGATGGGTCAAGCCCGAGACGGACGCCACGTATCTGGTCGTCTCACCGTCCACCGAGGAGGTGGTGGGACGCGTTCCCGCACCCTCCGCAGAGGATGTCGACCGCGCCGTCCTGGCCGCCCGCGAGGCGTTCGACAACGGCCCCTGGCCGCACACGGAGCCCGCGGAACGCGCGGCGGTACTGCGCCGCATCGCCGACGGGCTCGAGGCGCGCGCCGGTGAACTCGCCGAGACCATCACCGCCGAGAACGCCACGCCGATCTCCATCAGCCGCGCCTCTCAGGTGCTCGGGGCGATACCCCACCTCCGGTTCTACGCCGATCTCGCCGAGGGTTACGCGTTCCACGAGACCCGGGACGGCGTCCAGTCGCGCGCCGCGGTCCTCAAGGAGCCCGTCGGGGTGGTCGCCGGCATCGTCCCGTGGAACGGGCCCCTGGTCCTCGCGCTGATGAAGCTCGCCCCCGCGCTCGCGGCCGGCTGCACCTTCGTCTGCAAGCCCCCGCCGGAGACACCGCTGGCCTTCGCCGTCCTGGCCGAGGTCTGCACGGCGGCGGGCCTGCCCGAGGGGGTGCTGAGCATCCTCGCGGGGGACCGCGAGACCGGGCGCGGGCTGGTGACCCACCCCGGGGTCGACAAGGTGGCCTTCACCGGCAGCACCGACGCCGGAAAGTGGATCATGGGAGAGTGCGCCCGGCGGATCAAGCGGGTCAGCCTGGAGCTCGGCGGGAAGTCGGCCGCGATCATCCTCGACGACGCCGACGCGGCCACCGCCGTCGGGCAGTTGCTCCCGATGGCGACGATGCTCTCGGGCAGATGTGCCTGCTCCAGTCCCGTGTCCTGGTCCCCGGGCCCGTCAGACGGAGCTGGTGGACACCTTCTGTGATGCCGTACGCGCTCTCAAGGTCGGTGACCCCTTCGACCCCGACACCTACTACGGGCCGCTGATCGCCGAGCGGCAGCGCGAACGGGTCGAGGGGTACGTCGAGGCCGGGCGCGCCGAGGGAGCCACTCTGGTTCTCGGCGGTGGACGGCCCGGCCATCTGCCCAAGGGCTGGTACGTCGAGCCGACGGTCTTCGCCGACGTGGACAACCGTATGCGGATCGCCCGCGAGGAGATCTTCGGCCCGGTCACCTCGTTCCTCGCCTACGACGACCTGGACGAGGCCGTCGCGATCGCCAACGACACGGACTTCGGCCTCGCGGGCGCGGTGTACACCGCGGACCCGGCCCGTGGCTTCGAGGTCGCCCGCCGCGTCCGCGCGGGTACGTACGGCGTGAACCGCTACGGCACGGACGCGGGGGTGCCGTTCGGCGGCTACAAGCAGTCCGGCCTCGGACGCGAGGGCGGCCGGGAGGGCCTCGAAAGCTACCTGGAGACCAAGGCCGTCGCGCTGCCCGACGGCTTCTCCCCCTTCGCGTCGAGCCGATCGAGCTGACCGGGCCGATCCCGATCGAGCCCTTCCTCTTCATCGAACTGATCGAAGTGATCGAACCGACGGGAGTGTGCACCCATGACGACGGACCCACCGGTCGTCGAGTTCGACCATCTCTCACCGCGGTACGCCGCCGACCCCCATGAGGTGAACCGCTCGCTCCGCGCCCGGTGTCCGGTGGCGTGGACCGAGGCCCACGACGGCTTCTGGGTGACCTCGGCGTACGCCGAGACCTTCGCGGCGGGCCGGGACGCCGCCACCTTCTCCTCCAGGAAGGGACGCCACGGCGGCCTGGACCACACCGGGGTCGTCATCCCCGCCGAGCCGACGCTGGGCCTGCTCCCGGTCGAGGTGGACCCGCCCGAACTGCGCGCGTACCGAAGGGTCATGAACCCCGCCTTCACCCCAAAGGCGGTCGCGGAGCTGGTTCCCGACTTCGAGCGCCTCGCGGCCTGGTGCGTGGACCGGGTGATCGAGACCGGCGAGATCGACTTCGTGGAGGACCTGGCGAGCCCGGTCCCCGCGATGGTGACCCTCCTGATCGTGGGGCTGCCGCTGGAGGACTGGGAGCGGTACGCGCGGGCCTTCCACGGCCTGGTCGCCCACGCCCCGGGCACCCCGGGGCACGATGAGGCACTCGCCCTGATCCACGCCATCGCCGCGGCGGTCGGCGACGAGATCGCCGACCGCCGGGAGAACCCCCGGGACGACCTCCTCACCCTGCTCACCCAGGCCGACATCGACGGCCGCGGGCTCACCGACGACGAGGTGGCCTCGATCGTCACCACGACGCTCGGCGGCGGCATCGACACCACCACCGCGCTCATCGCGAGCGCCCTGGTCCACCTCGACCAGCACCCCGAACTCCGCGCCCGCCTCGCGGACGACGAGACGTACATGAGCGCGTTCTGCGAGGAGATGCTGCGCTACACGAGCCCGGTACAGGGGTTCGCCCGCACGGTCACCGCCGACACCGAGCTCGGCGGCTGCCCGCTGCGCCGCGGCGACCGCATCTTCCTCAGCTGGGCGGCTGCCAACCACGATCCGGAGGTCTTCGAACGCCCCGAGGAGGTCGTCCCCGACCGGTCCCCCAACCGGCACACCGGCTTCGGTGTCGGACAGCACCGCTGCATCGGGGCGAACCTGGCCCGCGCCGAGTTCGCGGTGGTGGTGCGCGAGGTGCTGCGGCGGATGCCGGACTACAGGCTGGCCGACGGCGCGGAGCGCTACTCCAACATCGGCACCGTCAACGGATGGCACCGCCTCCCGGCGCGGTTCACCCCGGGCGGCCCGTGGGAAGCCGGTCGTGAGCGCCGGGCTGCTGGCCGCCGATCTCGTCACGGCCGGGGCCTCGCCCCGGCTGGCCCGGCGGGTGGCGCTCACGGCCGACCGACGGCAGGTCACATACGGCCAACTCGCCGACGACGCCCGGCGCTGGCAGCGGCTGCTGCACGAGGCCGGGCTGCGCGGTGGCGACCGGGTCGCCATCCTCGCGGGCAACGGTCCGGAGTACCTCGGGCTGCTCTACGGGGCCTCGCTGTGCGGTGTCGTGGTCGTCCTGCTCAACACCCGGCTCGACGCCCCCTCGGTCCGCTATCAGCTGGAGGACTCCGGCACCCGGCTGGTCGTCGTGGATCCCGGCTGCCACCAACTGGCGGCGGACGCGGGCGCGTTCGGCCTGCCGACCGTCGTGCTGGACGACGGCCACCGCCGCCGGTTCACCACGCTCGAACCGGCTCCCGTCGGGGCGCCGCGCCCCGACCCCGGCGACCCCTTCATCCAGCTCTACACCTCCGGCACGACCGGCCGGCCGAAAGGCTGTGTCCTCTCCCAGCGGGCGTGGGTGGCCTCGGCCACGAACCTGGTGACCGGGCTCGGCCTGACCGAGGCGGACACGCACTTCGGCGCGGGCCCGTTCTTTCATGTGGCGGGGCTGGGCACGGCCATGTCGGTGCTGTCCGTAGGCGGGCGGGTGGTCTTCGGATCCGGCCGCTCCCTTGACGAGACGTGGGAGCTGGTGGCCCGTCATGGCGTCACCATCGGCACGTTCGTCGGCGGCGGCGTCGTCCAGGCGGCCCGGCACCCGATGAGCGCCACCCATGCCCACTCGCTGCGTCTGCTCACCGGACAGGCCGGCAAGCACACCCCCGCCGAGCACCGGGAGCTGTACGAGCGGATCCCGCACGCCGACTACGTCGGCATCTACGGATCCACCGAGGCCGGCAACTTCGCCACCACCAGCAGCCGCGCCGAGGAGATCGCCCGCCCCGGCACCGTGGGCCGACCGCTGATCGGCTTCCGCGCCGCGGTGGTCGACCCCGGCGACCATCCGCTCGGGCCCGGGGCGGCGGGAGAGCTGGTGCTGCGCGGCGCGAGCGTGATGTCCCAGTACTGGGGCATGTCCGAGGCCACGGAGCAGACCCTGCGCGGAGGCTGGCTGCACACCGGCGATGTGATGCGCGCGGACGAGGACGGCTACCTCTACATGCTCGACCGCCTGAAGGACATGGTGAAGACCGGCGGTGAGAACGTGTACAGCGTCGAGGTGGAGCAGGTGCTGCGGCAACATCCGCGCGTTCGCGACTGCGCGGTGATCGGTGTGCCGGACGAGCGGTGGGGCGAGGGCGTCAAGGCGGTCGTCGTCGCCGACGGCGGTGGTGCCGCGGCCGAGGGCGGTGGCACAGGTGCCGGGACCGGCCGCGGTGGCATCGGGGCCGAGTCGCTCGACGCCTGGTGCCTGGAGCGCCTCGCGCCGTACAAGCGCCCCCGGTGGTACGAGTTCGTCGACGCGCTGCCGGCCAACGGCCCCAAGGTCGACAAGAAGCGCCTGCGGGCCCTGCACGACCCGCGGCGCTCCGTCCGCCTGCCGGAGCGCACACGGTAGTCCGATATCCCGGCCCTCCGGCCCCTTCCTCATGGTGTGAGGACCACGCGCCCCGGGACCGTTCCGCGGGCCAGCCCCTCAAGCGCCGCGTTGACGCCATCTGCGGTGAGCGGCCGGGTGACGATCGGGGTCTGCGGCAGCCGTCCGGATCTGGCCAGGGCGACGACCTCGCCGAGCTCGGCGAGCGAGCCGACGAAGCTGCCGCGCAGGGTGAGCCGCTTGGACGGCATCAGGGCGGTCGGCAGGGTCAGCTCCCCGCCGAACAGGCCGACTTGGATCAGCCTGCCATCGCGGCGCAGGACGTCGAAGCCGAGCCGGGCCGTCTCACCGCTGTTCACGAAGTCGACCACGCCCGCCGCGCCGCCGCCCGTGGCATCGAGGAGCGCGGCCCGGGCGTCACCGCCGGAGCCGCTGCCCACGGTACGGGCCGCCCCGAGACCGCGGGCGAGGCCCAGGCGTTCGTCGTTGACGTCGACGGCGGTGATCCGGCGCCGGCCGAGCGCGGTGAGCACGGCGATGCCCATCAGCCCCACCCCGCCGGCGCCGATGACCACGATCTCCTCGTCCGAGTCGCGCGAGTCGTCCGAGTCGCGCGAGTCGTCCGGGTGTCCGCCCAGCGCCTTGGCCACCGCCGAGTAGGCGGTCAGACCGGAACAGGCGAGAGTGGCGGCCCACCCCCGGTCCAGACCCTCGATGTCCAGCAGATAGCGCTCATGCGGTACGAGCACGGCCTCGGCATAGCCGCCGAACCGGTGCACACCGAGGAAGCGGTGCTCGGCGCACCGGTCGTCCTCGCCCGCCCGGCATGACGCGCACGCACCGCAGCCGAGCCAGGGGTAGACCAGGCGGACGTCCCCTTCCCGGGCACCGGTCACTTCCGGGCCGACGGCGACGACCTCGCCCGCCATCTCGTGCCCGGCCACGACCGGGTACCGGAGGGCGCCGGAGCCGATGCCGTCCCGGATGTGGACATCGGAGTGGCAGACGCCGCTGTGCGTCAGCCGCAGCAGCACCTCGTGCCCGGTCGGCTCGGGCGTCTCCACCGTCGACTCGCACGCGGCACCGCCCGCTTCCTCAAAGGCGTAGATCCTCATCGGCGCTCCTCCCCGGATCACGGCTCTGGTCACCGCAACACCGTATAGAGTATCCTAAATTCATGAGAGTGACGGATCCCGAGCGCGGGTGCACGACCCCGACATCGCCGCGGTGCTGGCCGAACTCCCGCCGGACACGTTCGACTTCGACAAGTGGACCCTGGCGACGATCCCCGCCCGGCGGGCCGCTCGTGCACGGCTCCCCGAGCCGCCTCTCCCCGCGACCACCACCGTCTTCCGGGACGAGAGCGTGGACGACCTGGTGCGGGTGCGCGTGTACACGCCGCCGGGCGCCGGGGCGTCGCCGTCGGCCGCGCGGCCCTGCGTGTACTGGATCCACGGCGGTGGCTACATCTCCGGATCCGCCCTCACTGCCGACGCCCGGCTCAGCCGCTGGGTCGAGGTGCTGGACTGCGTCGTGGTGTCCGTCGAGTACCGGCTGGCCCCCGAACACCCGTATCCTCACCCGCTGTTGGACTGCTACGCGGGCCTGGAGTGGACGGTGGAGCACGCGGAGCGGCTCGGCATCGACCGGGAACGCGTCGTGGTCGCCGGGTCGAGCGCGGGGGCGGGTCTCGCGGCCGCGCTCACGCTGTTCGCCCGCGACCGCGGCGGCCCGTCCCTCGTCCACCAGTTGCTCATCTACCCGATGCTGGACGACCGGCAGACCACCCCGTCGAGCCGCTGGGACGGCGCCGCGGTGTGGGGCAGGGCGGCCACCACGCTCGGCTGGCGCGCCTACCTCGGTCCGAAGGCCGGCGGCGCGGACGTGCCCGGGTACGCCGCCCCGGCCCGCGCCGACGACCTGACCGGGCTCCCGCCCGCTTGCGTTCTGGTCGGCGGCGCCGACCTGTTCCGCGACGAGAGCGTGGCGTACGCGACCCGGCTGCTCGCCGCGGGTGTCGACACCGCACTCCACCTCTACCCGGGCGCCCCGCACGGCTTCGAGGTCCTCGTCCCGGCCGCGGACGTCTCGCGGCGCTGCGACGCGGAGATCACCAGCGCGCTGCGGCGGGCCCTGCATCCGGTCCGCGAGGCGTCGCCCCGGCCCTGATTCCGGGCCGCGCACCCATCGTTCGCACCATTCGTCGTTCGCACCGTCAGGAATCGTTCGCGGCATCAGCGAGCATCAGGAACTCTCAGAAGGGCACGTCCATGCCAGACGACCGGTTCACCGGCACCGTCCTCGGAGTCGTCGAGGGCTGTACGAACCCGGAGAGCGCCGAGATGCTCGACGACGGCGAGACGTTCGTCTTCGGCAACTGCCGCCTGGACGTGGGCTTTCCGTGGTTCCGCGAGAGTCAGGGGCTGGTCTACCTCCAGGGCGAGGCGTTCATCACCCGGGCCCGTATCAGCCCGGAGGGCGAGGTGTCCGTGACGGAACGGACGCTGATCGGCGGGCTCACCACCACGCTCGGCTGCGACATCCTGCGCACCGACACGGAGGTGTTCCCCAGCGGCACCGCCTTCACCGTCGCCGACGGCAAGCCGGTGGCCCGCCCGGACGGCTCAGGGCCCGCGGACGTCGCCCCGCAGGTGATCGGGTTCGACCCGATGACCGGTGAGATCCGCGGCCGGATCCCCCTCTGGAAAGGGTCGGCGATCGGCGAGCGGTTCGAGCCGCTCGAGATGCCGAACGGGCTCGCCATCGACTCCGCCGGGAACTTCTACGTCGCGGACTGCCCGCACACCAACCCCGCCACGGACCCGGCCGCGCCACCGCCGGTGTCGCCCGCGGTCTACCGCATCCCGGCCGCGGCGCTCGGTCCGCTGGTGCGCGAGGAGCCCGGCGCCGCGGAGTCCGTCTCCCGTGTGGTCATGCCCGGCTATGTCAACGGCTGCGCGGTGTCGCCCGTCGACGGGGCGTGCTGGGCCGTCAGCTGCTCGCCGGTGGACCCGGTGGGCGGCGGGGTCTACCGGCTGCCGATGAGCGCGTTCGAGTCGGGGGCGCAGCCGCCGCCGCGCTGGCGCGACATCGGGGAGATGGACGGTGTGTGCGTGAGCCGGCGCGGCACGGTGTTCGTGACCGCGCCCCTGAAGAACGAGATCCACGCCTTCACCGCCGACGGCGCACACGGGATCGTCACGGCCGCGGGGCTTCCCACCCGTATGCCGGCCGATCTCAACGTGGTCTACCCCCGCTGTCTGGACGGCGAACCGGCGCTCATGGTCGCCGACATCATGGTCGGCACGCCTCCGGGGACTGCACGGTCTCGGTGGTGGCCGTGCCCGGTCTGTGACCCGGACACCCCGGCCGGGCAGGGCACGCCGCGCGCCCGTCCGGGGAGGCCTCAGCTCTCAATCCGCCCGTGCACATTCCGCGCGATGAAGCCGTCGTCCCGCTCCTCCGCCGTGGTGACGCGGCCCTCGGCCAGCCCGCGGATCTGGTCCGTGTCGTAGCCCAGTTCGCGCAGCACCGCCTCGGTGTCCGCCCCGTGCCCCGGCGCCGGCCGGGGCACGGGCGTGCCCGCGCCGTCCACCAGGACCGGCCCGCCGACGTGGACGACCGCGCCGCCCGCCGCGTCCCGGCCCTCGATCAGCACTCCGCGCGCCACGATCTGGGGATCGGCCGCCACCTCCTCGATCCCCTCGTGCGCCGGGCCGATGGGCAGCCGGTGCTCGACCGCGATGCGCATCCACTCGGCCTGGGTCCGCGTCCGCATGATGCCCTGCACCTCGCGGCGCAGATCCTCGCCGTGGACTCGGTCGACCAGGTCGGGACGGCCGACCAAGGCCAGGAAGGCGGTCCAGAACTTGCGCTCCTCCGGGCAGAACAGCACGAACTTGTGATCGGCCGTCTCGTACCACTGGTACCGGGCGACGCCGCGGCGCTGGGCCGGGTCCGCCACCGCCGCGGCGGCCTCCGGCTGGTTGAGCAGCGCGGCCACCGCGGTCCAGGCGCTGGCGACGACGGCGGTGGCCGCGGACACGTCGAGGCGGCAGCCGCGCCCGGTCCGCTCCCGTTGGGCCAGGGCGGCGGCGATGTGGAAGGCCGCGTAGACCGCTCCCGTGGCGGTGCCCTCGCCGCCGATCCGCAGGCTCGGCCAGGCGCCTCCCCCGTCCTCGGCGGGCCGGGTGAGGCCGTCCTCGTCCAGGGTGACCGGCCGGGCGCCGGCGAGCGCGTCCATCATCTGGCCGTGGACGGGCAGATCCGCGTACGGTCCGGTGGCGCCGAAGCCGGTGTTCTGGCAGTAGACGATGTCCGGGCGGTGGGCCCGCACCTGCTCGTAGGACAGGCCCAGCTTGGCCGGGCGGTCGCCGGTGGCGTTGGTGACCAGCACATCCGCCCCGGTCAGCAGGCGGCGCAGGATCTCCTGCCCGGCACCGGTGGTGAGGTCGACGGCCACGCTGCGTTTGTTGCGGTTGGCCTGCTCGTGCAGGTACCGGGTCTCGTCGATGCGCAGATAGTCGCCGAGCCGGGGGCTTTCGACCTTGATCACGTCCGCGCCGAGGTCGGCCAGCATCATCGCGGTGGACGCGCCGTTGAGCAGCATCGACACCTCGATGACACGGTAGCCGCTGAGCAGGCCCATCAGTTGCCCTTCCGGTTCGGCGGATCGCGCTCTGCCCGGTGTGCCGCGCGGGGCGGCTACCAGGGGGTACGGGTCGGTGGCTCGGACGGGTGCCGGGCATCACCGCGGCCAGCCAGTCGATGAGCGCACCGCGGGTCGCGGCCGGGTCGATCAGGTCGTCGACGGCGAACATCTCGGCCATGGGCAGCGCCGCGCCCCGGCGCCGCAGGGCCCTCGCGTGACCGGACTCGTCGCCGTTCTCGCCGCCGCCCAGCACCTTCGCCGCGCCCTCGGGCCCCATCGCGCCGTACTCCGCGGTCGGCCAGGCCAGCACCATCGAGGCGCCGAGCGGCCGCCCGCCCATGGCGACGTGGGCCAGCCCGTAGGACTTGCGCAGCGTCACGGTGCAGAACGGCACCTGGGCATGGGTCAGGGTGTGGATCACATGGGTACTGTGCCGCATCAGCGCGGTGCGCTCGGCGTCCGGGCCGACGAGGAAGCCGGGCGAGTCGACCAGGAACACCACCGGCAGCCCGAACCCGTCGCACAGCCGCGCGAAGCGAGCGATCTTGTCCGAGGCCGCCGCGTCGATCGCCCCGGCCAGCACCAGCGGCTGGCTCGCCACGAAGCCGACCGGCCAACCGTCGACCCGGCCGAGGGCCGTGACCAGGTTGGCGGCGAAATCCGCGCGCAGCTCCAGGATTTCGCCGAGGTCGGCGAGGCCGACGACGACTTCCCGCACGTCGTAGGGCCGCCGGGCGTCCGCCGGCACGATGTCCCGCAGGGCGGCGGGCGCCGCCACCGGTTCGGCCGGCTCCAGACGGCCCTCGAAGTACGACAGGTAGGCCGAGATCAGGTCGTTCATCCGGGCCTCGTCCGGCGCCACCGCGTCCGCCGCGCCGGACGTGGCGTGCACCCGCGCGGCGCCGATCTCCTCCGGGGTCAGCCGCTCGCCCAGCGCGGCCTCCACCAGCGGCGGCCCGGCCATTCCGGCCGCCGCGCCCTCCGTGGCCACCACGAAGTCGCACAGCCCGGCGAGGATCGCGTTTCCCGCGAACGCCCGCCCCGGCACCGCGCATACGGTCGGCACCCTGCCGGAGAGGCGGGCGAGCGTGGGGAAGACGGCCTCGCCACCGCCACGGGAGCGCAGGGACGCCTCCTGCACTCGGTGTCCCGCGCCCTCGGAGAAGATCACCACCGGCAGGGCGCGTTCCTCGGCGAGCTGGAGCACCCGGGCCAGCTTGGTGTTGTTGACATCGCCCTGGCTGCCCGCCAGCACGGTGTAGTCGTAGGAGGCGACGGCGAAAGGGCGGCCACGCAGCCGGGCGATGCCGGTGACGAGGCCGTCCGCGGGGGTGTCGAGTTCCGGCTGCGGCGCTCTGGCGAGCACTCCGTACTCGCGGAACGAGCCGGGGTCGGCCAGCGCGGCCACCCGCTCGCGCGCGGTCCGCCCGCCCCGGGCTCGCTGCCGGGCGACGGCCTGGGGGCGGGCGGCGTCGGTGGGCCTGCGCCGGAGTTCCTCCAGCGGCTCGACGGACCCCGGTCCGGCGTCCTCGGTCACGACATCGGCACTCACGACATCGGCATCGGCCATGGCAGGACTGTAGCACAATCAGTATCCTCATTTAGTTCGCAGAGGGTCGCCGGATGACCGAGGGGGAGAGCCGGTGTGCTCAAGAAGGTGCTGATCGCCAACCGGGGCGAGATCGCGGTCCGCGTCATCCGGACCTGCCGGGAGCTCGGCGTGTCCACCGTGGCCGTCCACTCAGGCCCGGACCGCGACTCCCTCCCCGTACGCCATGCCGACGCGTGCTACCCGCTCGGCGGCCGGACCGCGGCGGAGACCTACCTCGACCGGGACGCGCTGCTCGCGGTGGTGGAGCGCTCGGGCGCGGACGGCGTCCATCCCGGCTACGGCTTTCTGTCCGAGGACGCGGAGTTCGCGCAGGCGGTCCTCGACCGAGGGGTCGCCTTCATCGGGCCGCCACCGGACGTGATCGCCACCATGGGCGACAAGATCAGCGCCCGGCGGACCGCCCGGGCGGCCGGAGTGCCAGTGCTGCCTGGCGGCGGCGAACCCCTGTGCGACGTCGGGGAGTTGGTCCAATTCGGCGAGGAGCACGGCTGGCCGACGGCGGTCAAGGCGGCCTTCGGCGGCGGCGGGCGCGGGATGAGAGTGATCGCCTCGGCCGACGGCGCCGCCGACGCCATGGCCGCTGCGGAGCGCGAGGCGCTCGCGTCGTGCGGACGCCCCGAGCTGTATGCCGAGCGCTTTCTCGACCGCCCGCGCCATATCGAGACCCAGGTCCTGGCCGACACCCACGGCAATGTGGTCTGGCTGGGCGAGCGGGACTGCACGGCGCAGCGGCGGCACCGGAAACTGATCGAGGAGTGTCCGGCCCCCGGCCTCCCCGACGAGGTGCGGCGCGCGATGGGCGAGGCGAGCGTGCGGCTCGCCCGCGCCTGCCACTACACCGGGGTGGGCACCGTCGAATTCCTCTACCAGGACGGCGCGTTCTTCTTCCTGGAGATGAACACCCGGCTCCAGGTGGAGCATCCGGTGACCGAACTGGTCACCGGCCTCGACCTGGTCGAATGGCAGCTACGGGTGACCTCGGGCGAGCGGCTTGCGTTCGGGCAGGACGACATCGCCGTCACCGGCCACGCCATCGAGGTCCGGATCAACGCGGAGGACCCCACGGGTGGCCGCTTCACACCGTCCACCGGGACGCTCACCCGGTTCGACACCCCGTCAGGTCCCGGTGTGCGCGTCGACTCCGGGTACGCCACCGGGGAGACCGTCGGGCCGTACTACGACAGCCTGGTCGCGAAGGCCGCGGTCTGGGCGCCCGACCGCGACCGGGCGCGGGCCCGGACGCTACGCGCGCTGGACGAGACCCGGATCGAGGGCGTGGCCACCAGCCTCCCGGCACAGCGCGCCATCCTCGGCCACCCCGACTTCGCGGCCGTGCGGCACTCCACCAACTGGGTCGACCGGGACCTCGACCTGTCGGCCGTGCGGGCCTCCTCCGCGCCCGCTCAGGCACCCGAGCCCCCCGAGCCCCCGCAACCACGGAGATGGCGTTCGCGCCGGGGCGTCCCCTCGCTGACCACCTGGCCCCGAACGGCACGGCCGAGGCCCGAAGCCCCGGCGGGACGACACGCGCCCCGGGGGACCTCCGTGCCGTCACCCGGCAGCGTCGTCGCACCGGCGCAGGGCACCGTGGTCGGGCTGCCCGTCTCCCCGGGGACGCGGTGCGGGCCGGGGACGCGGTATGCGTGATCGAGGCGATGAAGATGGAGACCACGGTCCGGGCCCCGGTCACCGGACGCGTCACCGAGCTCCGTGTCGCGGCCGGGGAGCAGGTGGCTTCCGGCGCGATCGTGGCCGTGATCGGAGCGGAGTGACCGCGCCCCCAGGCCGCGCTCCGGGCTCCGCCCCGCGACCCTGTCCCGGGCCCGAGCGGGACCGGCACCCATCCGGCCCAGGCGGAAGTTTTCCCAAAAGGGATACTTTTCCCGGCCTGCTAGGGTGAACATGTCGCCCTAGGCGTGGGTTGAGGAAGCTGTTTCCAGCGATCGTGGAGTAAACGAGGATGGCAAGCAAGTCGGCAACGGAGCCCGCCAGGGCGACGAGGGCCGCCAGCCGGAGTCATACCAAGAAGCTGGCCGAGCTCACCTGCGAGAAGATCGAGATGAAGATCATCGAGATGGACTGGCCGGTGGGCAGGGTGATCGGCTCGGAGGCCGAACTCCTCGCGGAGTACGGGGTCAGCCGGGCGGCGCTGCGCGAGGCCATCCGGCTGCTGGAGCACCACAACGTGGCGTATATGCGCCGCGGTCCGGGCGGCGGCCTGGTCGTGGCCGAGCCCGATCCGGACGCCATGGCCCACGCCGCCGCGGTCTATCTGCGCTACCGCAAGGTCAGTCCGCGGGCACTGTTCGAGGCGCGCACCGCCCTCGAGGTGGCGGCGGTCCGCAGCGCGTCCGAGAACATCGACGAGGCCGGCATCCGCAAGCTGCGTGACGCGCTCGACCACGAGGCGCAGTTCGTCGGCGGTGAGTCGGACGCCACGATCCATGACTTCCACATCGTGGTGGCCGAGCTCAGCGGCAACCCCGCGCTGCATCTGTTCATCAATGTGCTGACGCAGCTGAGCGCGGCCGACTTCCTCGGTGCCACCGCGATGTTCGACAAGAAGGCGGCCCGCAGCGTGGAATCGTCGAAGCAGGTCGAGGAGGTCCACCGGACGCACGAGGCGATCGCGGACGCGATCGTGGCGGGCGACGCCGCGCTGGCCCAGCACCGCACGGTGCGCCACTTGAACGCGCTGGCCGCCGCCCTCGACTCCTGACCCGCCGCCACAAGTGCGGCACGCCGAGGGCGGCCACCGTCATCGCCGCCTCACGGCTTCACCCGGATCTCGTAGAGCGACCCGTCCGGCTCGTGGTATTCGCCGGTCGAAAAGCTGCGCCGCAGACAGGAGATGTACATCCGGTCCCGGTCGAAGCGCAGTTCGTTCCAGCCGCCCTGGAGCCCGTCGGCGAAGAGGTGGGTCTCACCGCTCGGGTCGACGCGCAGAATCCTGGAGTCGTACGGCAGCGGCCCCGGCTCGGCCTTGGAGACGTGCATGAAGTTGGTGGCGCCGAAGTCGAAGAGGAAGGTGTGCCCGCCGTACGGGCCGAACTCCGGCGGGGCCACCTCGGCCATCGCCCAGCCGATGTCCCGCCGTGCGACCGGCTCGGGGTCTATGCGCTCCCCGTCGATGACGTAGTACTCCAGGATGTTGTGGCCCGGGTCGTCGATCTCGAAGCTGGCGTCGGGCATGCCGCCGAGCAGCAGTTTGCCGTCCAGCTCGGGGCCCAGACCGAGGTGGCGTAGAAGAGGAAGTAGGGCATGACCGGCCTGCCGAAGACCTCTTCGAGGATGAACAGCGGGCGGCACTCGCGGTCCGGGGTGATCTGATAGATGACGCAGTTCATCATCGTCTGGCACAGGTAGGTGCCCTCATGAGGGGTGCCCTCGCGGCCGAAGCCGCCGACCATCATGGCGCCGGGGGTGCCACCGCCGGTGGTCCCGGCGGGCGGGATGTCGACGAAGGTCTCGGGCGCTGACTCGCCCTCGGTCAGACGGTAGAGGCGGTGTCCGCTCAACGCGCCCTCGCGGCCGCCCTTGGCCTGCCCGGGGAAGAAGATGTCGCCGCCGTACGGGCCGAACGCGGCGGGGGCACGGCGGATGAGGTAGGGCATCCCGGGGACGGCGCCCGGTTCGAAGAGCCGTGAGTGCTCACCGGTGCGGGTCAGCCGGTGGATGGTGCCGTGGCCGGCGTACGGGACCCAGTTCTCCGGGTCCTTCTGCGGCCCGTGGTCGCTGAAGTAGAGCGTGCCGTCGTCCTCGACCCAGCCGAGGATCGGGTCGTAGAGGAACTCGCCGACGTCGATGATGATGCGGCCCTCGAAGCCGTCCTCCGGCACGCGCATCCGGTACGCGCACTCGGCCATCAGCTGCTCATGAGGCACGGTCGTCATGGTCATCCCCTTGTCGCCAGATCGGGGTCGGACGGAGTGTGGTCGTGGTCGGACGGGGGCAGGCGGACATCGACCTCGCCCGGCCCCACGGTGACGCCGTCGTCGTCCTCGCACCGCAGGCCGAGGGTGACCAGGCCGTTCGCCCGGTCGACGGCCATGACGCGCCCGCGGACGGTGGTGGTGCGCCCGGCAGTGTTGAAGCGCCGCATCCGGAACCCCCGGATGGCGGTGAACGTGCCGCCGGGGCCCATCCAGTCGCGCACCGCGCGCTCCCACATGCCCATCAGGAACAGGGTGTTGGCGTACATCTCCGGTGCGCCGGTGGCGCGGGCGTGCTCGGTGTTGTGGTGGATGGAGTTGAAGTCGCGGTTGGCACCGGCCGCCATCACCAGGCGGTAGACGGTGAGGGGGAAGGCGACCGGGGGGATCTCCTCCCCGACGGCCACGTCCGTCACGCGTTTGGTCCGGGCGTCGGTCATCGGTCCTCCTCCCGGTCCGGGTGCGGATGCGGATGCGGGTCGTAGGCGTACGAGGTGTTGCGCACCCGGGCGATCACGTCGCCGCGGTCCGACACGATCTCGGACTCGAAGGTGGCGAACGCCCCGCGCCCCACCCGGGTCTCCTTGGGGGTGCACGACAGCAGGCGGCGGCCGCGCCTGCCGAGGCGTTCGCCCACGACGACGGGGCGCAGGAAGTCGATCTCCATATCGGTGGCGAAGAAGCCCCGGGTGCGGGGCGCGGGACCCTCCTCCGGGTTCGCGATCGGGGACCGGACCGGCTGGGCGTCGCGGTCCGCGGAGGCGAACAGCGGATCCTGGCCCGGGCCCCACATGGGCGGCAGGGTGTAGCTGATCAGGCTGGTCCAGGGGGCGACCAGGCCGTCGAAGCCGTGCGCACGCGCCGCGGCCTCGTCGTGGTGGAGGGGCGATCCCAGTTCAAGGGGCTCCACATAACGGCGAACAGTGCCCTCTTCGACACGATCGGCACCCCAGTCGACATGCCCGTCGGACAGGTCGGTGCCCACCAGGGCCACCATGGCGTCCCAGGCCCGCACCCACGACGGCCGGATGTCGGCCTCCGTGCCGGACCTCTCGCTCTCGGTCATAGATCTCCTCTTCAGGGGACTGTAAATACGACGGACACCGTTCAGCAATACCTCCGCAACCATTGCTAGACGAACCCGTCTGATTTACGGTGCACACGTCCGCGGCTCGGTTGCCGCACCCTTGAGCCCCGATTAGAGTGTACTTAATTAGCTCTTTACGGTGCGCGCCAGTCATGGCCGCGCCCCGACGTGTCCCCCACGATTGCCGCCTCCGCCCCTCGACACCGTGGAGCACCCCGTGCATATCGTCGATCTCTCCCGCCTGACCGACCGAGTCGTCGGGCGCATCCTGACCGAGCAGGCCGCACACGCGGGCGACGCCCGCTGGCTGATGTCCGACGACCGCGTGGTCACCTTCGGCGAGGCACGGGACGCGGTCTCGCGGATCGCGGCCTCCCTCGCCGGGTTCGGCGTCGGCCGCGGCGATGTGGTGGCCGTGCACATGGACGCCTCGATCGACCTGGTCCTGGCCGGGATCGGCGCCTCCGAACTGGGCGCGCGGTTCGCGCCGATGAGCACCGACTACCACGGCGAGTTCCTCAGCCGGAACATCGCGGCCTCCACCGCCGAGGTCCTGGTCACCGACGCCCGGCTCGCCGGGCAGTACGCCTCCCTGGCGGACCTCGGCCGGGTGCGGCACCTCGTCGTCGCCGGAAAGGCCGACCTCGACCCGCTGCGCCGACCGGGCCTCGCCGTACACGACTTCGAGGAGCTGCTGACGAACGAGCCGATCGCGCTGCCGTCCGTCGCGGCTCACGACGACGTCCTCATGATGTGGTGGTCCTCGGGGACCACCGGCGCGCCCAAGGGGATCATGCAGACCCACGCGGGGCTGATGCGGTCCGCCTCCTACTGGATCCGCGACCGCGACGTCCGCGAGGACGAGGTCTGGTACTCCTGTCTGCCGATGTACCTGGGCGGCGCGTACACCACCGCGCTGTGGCCGTCGCTGGTCAGCGGGACGGCGGTGGGCATCGACGCCAGTCTCTCGGTGTCGCGGTTCTGGGACCGCGTCCGGCACTACCGGGCGACACAGATCTTCACCCTGGGCGCGATGCACATGTTCCTGATGCAGGCCCCGGAGCGGCCCGACGACCGGGACAACTCGGTGCGGTGTGCGGTGCCGGTGCCACTGCCGTGGAGTCAGGTGCCGCGGTTCAAGGAGCGATTCGGCATCCCCGACGTCCAGCAGGCGTACGGCCAGAGCGAGGTGCCGTGCCGGATCTTCGCCGCCCCCGACGACGGCACACCGTGGCGGGACAACGCGATCGGCCGGCCGGTCCCCTGGCTGGACGTACGGCTCGTGGACGAGAACGACGAGGACGTCCCCGTCGGCGAGGTGGGCGAGATCATCGTCCGGCCCAAGGAGCCCAATCTGCTGTTCGCGGGCTACTTCAACGCGCCCGACGTCACCGCGCGCACGTGGCGCAACCTCTGGCACCACACGGGTGATCTGGCGCGCGCCGAACCGGATGGACAGTACTTCTTCGCCGACCGCAAGAAGGACTACATCCGCTACAAGGGCCGCAACATCTCGATGGTCGAAGTCGAGGCGGTCGTGGCCGGGCACCCCGAAGTGGCGGAGGTCGCCGCCTTCGGGCGCCAGTCGGCGGAGCTGGAGTCGGAGGCCGAGCTGGCCCTCGCGGTGGTGGCCAGGGCCGGGGCGTCGCTGGTGGCCGAGGAGCTCGCGCGGTTCATCAACGACCACGCGCCGTACTACTTCGTGCCGCGCTACATCGAGATCGTCGACGATCTGCCACGCAACGCACAGTTCAAGACCGACAAGGTGGCGCTGCGCTCCCGTCCACTCGCCGACGGCGCCTGGGACCGCGACCTCGCCGGCTTCGAAGTGTCGAGGTGACGCGCGGTGAACAGGGTGACGTGGTGAACGAGGTGACCCCGGTGAACGAGGTGGCACGGTGAACAAGGTGACCGACGCCCGGGAGGCGGTCGCGGACATCCGCGACGGCGCCAGTCTCGCCGTGGGCGGCTTCGGCCTGTGCGGTATCCCCATGGACCTGATCGACGCGATCGCCGACCGCGGTGTGCACGGGCTGCGCGTGGTGTCCAACAACTGCGGCGTGGACGGCTGGGGGCTCGGCGTGCTGCTCGACGCCGGCCGGATCGCCCGGATGACCTCCTCCTACATGGGGGAACACGCCGAATTCGGCCGCCGGTTCCGCTCCGGCGAGCTGGAGGTGGAGCTGGTGCCGCAGGGCACCCTCGCCGAGCGGCTGCGGGCCGGGGGCGCCGGGATTCCCGCCTTCTACACACCCGTCGGCGCCGGGACGGACCTCGCCTCCGGGGGCATACCGCTGCGCCACGCCCCGGACGGCTCCGTCGCGGCCCATGCCCCGGCGCGTGAGGTGCGGGTCATCGATGGTGCCGAGGTGGTCCTGGAGCGGGCCATCACCTGCGACTTCGGCCTCGTCCACGCCGCCGTCGCGGACACCGTGGGCAATCTGGTCTTCCACTCCAGCGCTCGCAACTTCAATCCGCTGTGCGCGATGGCCGGGCGGATCACCATCGCCGAGGCCGAGTCGATCGTTCCGAGCGGGACCCTCGACCCCGACCACATCCATCTGCCCGGCATCTTCGTCCAGCGGGTGGTGCGGGCGCGGGCCACGACACCGAAGCGGGTCGAACGGCGGGCGGTGACCGCGCCATGACCGGGACGAGCGGAGCCAAGGCGGACGCGCGCAAGCGCATCGCGGCCCGCGGCGCCCAGGAGCTGCGCGAGGGGATGTACGTCAATCTGGGCATCGGCATCCCGACATCCGTCCCGTCCTTCCTCGATCCGGACGTGTCGGTGGTGCTGCACAGCGAGAACGGCCTGCTCGGCATCGGCGGCTTCCCGGCGCCCGAGGACGAGGACCCGGACACCATCAACGCGGGCAAGGAGCCGGTCACGCTGGCCGCCGGAGCCGCCGTCTTCGACTCGGCCCTCTCGTTCGCCATGGTGCGCGGCGGCCACCTCGACCTGGCGCTGCTCGGCGGTATGCAGGTGTCGGCCACCGGCGACCTCGCGAACTGGAGAACTGCGGGGAAGCTCATCAAGGGCATGGGCGGCGCCATGGACATCGTCCGTGGCGCGCGCCGCGTCGTGATCCTGATGGAACACACGGCGCAGGACGGCGGAGCCAAGCTGGTGCGGCACTGCACCCTGCCGCTCACCGGGAAGGGCGTCGTCGACCGGGTCATCACCGAACTCGGCGTCTTCGACATCACCGGTCAGGGCTTCGTGCTGCGCGAACTCGCCCCGGGAACGACCGCCGACGAGGTGCGGGGCCGTACGGACGCCCCGGTCACCGTGGACATGCGACGGCCATGGGGGGCGGCATGGAACTAGCCGAGATCATCGACACGGTCACGCACCTCGACCCCGGGGCACGGGCTCTGTGGTTCGAGGGGCGCTGGTACACCTGGGGCGCACTCACCGGGCACGGCGACGCGGTGCTCGATCTGATCGAGCGGGCGGACGTGCCCGCCGACCGCGGCATCGGCGTGGTCCTGCGCAACGAGCCGCTCTGTGTGGCCGTGCTGCTCGCCGCGCTGCGCGCCCGCCGCCCCGTGCTCACCTTCAGCGGGCTGCTGCCCGACGCCGCGCTCGCCGACGACGTACGGGCCAACCGCCCCGCCGCCCTGGTCGCCCCGGCCGCCGACTGGGACCACGACGGCCTCGCCGAGGCTCTGGGCTCCGTGGGCGGCCTCGGCGTCCGCCTCGACGCGGCGGCGGGCGCGGCCGTCGTCCCCGGGACCCGCCACACGGCCGATCCCGGCCGTCCCGGCCACTTCACCCCGGCCCGGGCACCGTGGCCTCGATGCTCACCAGCGGTACGACCGGGCCGCCCAAGCGCATCGCGCTGACCCTGGAGGGGCTGGCCCACGCCGTCCACGGCGCGACCCGCCATCACGAGGGCGATCGCGCCGACGCCCCGCCGCGGCTGCGCGATGCCACGAGCATCATCGATCTGCCGCTGTTCAACATCACCTCCTATCTGGACATCGCCATGACCACCGCGGCCGGGCGCCGGATCTGCCTGATGCGCCGGTTCGAGCCGACGGCCTGGGGCCGGGCGGTGCGGGACCACCGGGTGGTGGTCGCGCTGCTCGTGCCCGCGGCCATGCGCATGGTGCTCGACGCGCGGATCCCCAAGGAGTGGCTGAGCAGTCTGCGAGTGGTGCGCTCGGGTTCGGCGCCGCTGGACCCGAAGCTCGCCGAGGCGTTCGAGGACCACTACGGCCTGCCCGTGATCGTCTCGTACGGCGCCACCGAGTTCTCCGGGGCACTCGCGGGCCTCACCATGGCCGACCGGCGCCGCTGGGGCACGGCCAAGCGCGGCAGCGTCGGCCGTGCGCACCCCGGCGTCGAGCTGCGTGTCATCGACCCCGCCGACGGGCGCGAGGTGGGTCCCGGAGCGGTCGGTGTGCTGCTCGCCCGCGCGCCCCAGATCGCCGGCTCCGAACCGGGCGGCTGGGCCCGCACCAACGACCTGGCCCGCATCGACGAGGACGGCTTCCTGTTCATCGAGGGCCGCGTCGACGACGTCATCATCCGGGGCGGCTTCAAGGTGGATCCGCGAGCCGTCGTGGAGGTGCTGCGGCGCCACCCGGACGTGGCGGACGCCGCGGTGGCCCCGCTGCCCGACCCGCGCCTGGGCCAGGTCCCGGCCGCCGCCGTCGTCCTCGCGCCGTCCCGCCAGGACTGGCCACACGCCGAGCTGGAGCCCGCGCTCCAGGACTGGGTGCGCGGCCACCTCGCCCCGTACGCCGTGCCGGTACGGATCCGGTCGGTGGAGGCGCTGCCCCGCACCCCGACCCTGAAAGTCGCCCAGCGGCAACTCCTCGACCTGTTGCGGAGCTGAGTGCCATGACCGAGCCCAGTGCCCCGACCCGCTTCGCGCCCGCCACCGACCCCGACCGGCTGCGGTACGACCTCCGCGCCTGGCTCGCGGCCAACACCCCCGCCGACTGGCACGAGGAGCTGCGCACCGCCACCAAGGAGCGGTTCCGCGCGTTCAACATCGACCAGGCCAGAAAGCTGCGCGCGGCCGGGCTGCTCGCCACCCACTGGCCGGCCGAGCACGGGGGCGGCGGGTTCAGCTTCCGCGAACAGCTCCTCATCCAGGAGGAGCTGGTCCGCGCGGACTTCCCGCAGCCGCGGCTGCTGGAGATCTCCCTGGCGCACATCGCGGCCACGCTCATCGCCCACGGCACCGAGGAGCAGCGCGCCCATCTGGCGGCGATCCTCGATGGCGAGATCTGGTGTCAGGGCTTCTCCGAGCCGGACGCCGGCTCCGACCTGGCGTCCCTGCGCACCCGGGCCGAGCGCCGCGGCGATGTCTACCTGGTCAACGGCCAGAAGGTGTGGTCCAGCTACGCCGACCAGGCGTCCTGGTGCCTGCTGCTGGCCCGCACCGACCCGGCCGCGCCCAAGCACCGCGGCCTGTCGCTGTTCATGCTGGAGCTGGACTCGCCGGGCGTGGAGCTGCGGCCGATCCGGCAGGCCACCGGAACCGAGGAGTTCTGCGAACTGTTCCTCACCGGCGTCGAGATCCCGGTGGCACACCGGCTCGGCGAGGAGAACACGGGGTGGCGGATGGCGCAGACCACGCTCGCCGCCGAGCGCGTCTTCAACACCCTGGAGCTCCAGGCCCGGCTTGCCGTGGCGGCGGAGGAGATCGCCGCCCAGGCGCGGGCGACGCCCCTGGGCGGGGGCAGGACGGCCGCGGACGACACATCGTTCCGCCAGGACCTGGCCGCCCGGGTGGCGGAGATCGAGGTGCTCGGACTGCTCGGGCAGCACCTGGCCCGCGGTGTGGAGCGGACCGGCGAGGTCGGTGTGGAGGGCTCGCTCGTCAAGCTCCTCTACAGCGAGACCCTCCAGAAGCTGACCGGCCTCGCCCTGCGCATGCGGGGGATGCCGGCCCTGGTCGACCAGCGACGCGAGTTCGCCACCAGCTGGACCTCGGGTCACTGGATGATCGACCACCTCAAGTCGTGGAACTGGACCATCGCCGCGGGGAGCAACGAGATTCAGCGCACCCTCATCGGCGAACGCGTCCTCGGCCTGCCTCGGGAGCCGCAGTGATGACCACTCTCACCCAGATCGAACCGGCACAGGACGACATACGAGAGGAGTTCCGGGCTTCCGTCCGCGGTGTGCTGCGGGATACCGCGCCCGTCCACGGACCGCGCGCGGTCTGGTCGGCCGAGTCCGTCGACGCGGACGCCTTCCGGCAGGCCGCGGACCTCGGCTGGCTGGGGCTCCTGGTCACCGAGCGATGGGGTGGCGCCGGAGCCGGGATGCAGGAGGTCGTGGTGGTGGCCGAGGAGCTCGGCGCGCACCTGGCCGTCGTGCCGTTCCTGTCCAGCGCCGTGCTCACCTGCACCGCCCTCGCCATCGGTGGCGACGCCGCCATGGGGGCGCGCTGGCTGCCCGGGCTCGCCTCCGGCCAACTGCGCGGCGCGGTGGCGCTCACCGGACCGGCCGGGCGCACCGATCCCGAACTGCTGGATGTCCGGGCGCGCGAGGAGGGCGGGCAGACCGTCCTGGACGGCAAGGCCGGATTCGTCCTGGACGGCGCGGACGCCGACCTGGTCCTGGTGGCGGCGCGCCGCACCGGGCGGCCGGGCGCCGATCTGTACGCCGTCCCGCGCGGCACACCGGGGGTGGAGGCGGCACCACAGCTGTGTGTCGACCGCACCCGCAGGCTGTGCACGCTGGTCCTGAACGATGTCCGCCTCGACGCCTCCGCGCGCCTGCCCTACACCTCCGAGGCGTGGCCGGTCCTCGCGGACCGGGCCGCCGTGGCACTCGCGGCCGACGCGGTCGGCGCGGCCCGGCGGGCTCTGGACATGGCGGTGGAGTACGCCAAACAGCGTGAGCAGTTCGGCCGCCCGATCGGCTCCTTCCAGGCGATCAAGCACAAGCTGGCGGATATGTATCTGCTCGTACGGGGCGCCTCGCTCGCCGTCGAGGCGGCCGCCGCGGCCCTGGACGAGGGCCGGGGCGCCCGCCGGCTGGTGTCGCTGGCCGGGGCGTACGCCGGGGACGCGGCGGCCAAGGTGACCGGCGACGCCATCCAGGTGCACGGCGGCATCGGGTACACGTGGGAGCACGACTGCCACCGCCTGTTCAAGCGGGCCACGTTCGACGAGGTCTACCTCGGCGACCCGTCCGCGCACCGGGAACGGGTCGCCGGCCTTCTGCTCGACGGGCAGGGCCCGTCGACCGTGTTCCACCAGTAGAGCAGCACCCACGAGTCTTGGGAGGCAGGCGTGGAGGAGTTCGACGCCGTTGTCATCGGCGCTGGTTTCGCCGGGTTGTACCAGCTGTACCGGCTGCGCCAACTCGGCTTCGCCACAAGGGGTTTCGAGGCGGGCGGCAGCGTCGGCGGCACCTGGTACTGGAACCGCTACCCCGGCGCCCGCTGCGATGTCGAGAGCATGGACTACTCGTACTCGTTCTCCGAGGAGCTGGAGCAGGAGTGGGAGTGGAGCGAGCGCTATCCGGCCCAGCCGGAGATCCTGCGCTACCTCGACCATGTGGCCGACCGGTTCGACCTGCGTCCGCTGATCCGCTTCGACACACGCGTCACATCCGCGGTGTACGACGACCGGACCCACCGGTGGACGGTCGCCACCGACCACGGTGACACCGTGTCGGCCCGTTTCGTCATCGCCGCCACCGGTTGTCTGTCCGCGTGGCAGGTGCCGGAATTCGAGGGACTGGAGTCGTTCCGGGGAGCGACGTACCACACCGGCAACTGGCCCAAGGAGGGCGTCGACTTCACCGGTCTGCGGGTCGGCGTCATCGGCACCGGCTCCAGCGGCATTCAGGCCATCCCCCGGATCGCCGAACAGGCCGCCGCCCTCCATGTCTTCCAGCGCACCCCGAACTACAGCGTGCCGGCCCGCAACCACCCTCTCACCCCGAGTACCAGCGGTCCCGCAAGGCCACCTACCGCGAGTACCGGGCGAGGGCCAAATACTCGGGTGGCGGGCACTCCGCCATCCCGCCCACTCAGTCCGCGCTGGAGGTGGGCGACGAGGAGCGGTGGAGCGAGTACGAGCGACGGTGGCGGATCGGCGGGGCGCCGCTGATGCAGATGGTCTACAAGGACATCATGACCAGCGAGGAGGCCAACCGTACGATCGCCGAGTTCGTACGCGCCAAGATCCGCGAGATCGTCCGTGACCCCGCGGTGGCCGAGAAGCTGACACCGGTCGACCACCCCTTCGGCGCCAAGCGGCTGTGCGTCGACATCGGCTACTTCGAGACGTACAACCGCGACAACGTCCACCTGGTGGATGTGCGCCACTCCCCCATCGAGACGATCACCCCCGTGGGGTCGTCACCGGCGGGCGGGAGTACGAGCTGGACGCCATCGTCTTCGCCACCGGCTACGACGCCATGACCGGACCACTGCTGAACCTCGGCATCCGCGGGCGGGGCGGGCGGCGGCTCGACGAGGTCTGGTCGGAGGGGCCCCGGGCCTATCTGGGGATCCAAGTGGCCGGATTCCCCAATCTGTTCACCGTCACCGGTCCCGGCAGCCCGTCGGTGCTGAGCAACATGGTGGTGTCGATCGAGCAGCATGTCGACTGGGTGAGCGACTGCCTGTCGTATATGAGGGAGCACGGCATCGAGACCATCGAGCCGGACGGCGAGGCCCAGGACGCCTGGGTGGAACACGTCAACACGGCCGCGGAGGCGACCCTGCACCCGCGGGCGAAGTCCTGGTACCTGGGAGACAACATCCCGGGCAAGCCCAGGGTCTTCATGCCGTACGTGGGCGGGGTCGGCGCCTATCGGGAGAAGTGCGACGAGGTCGTCCTGCGCGGCTACGAGGGGTTCGTCCTGACCGGCGGGGACCATTAGGGTCCCTCTGGCGGCGGTCAGGACGACGGGGCGAGTGCGCCGACGGCCTCGCGCAGATCGAGGCCGATCGGCAGCACCGCCCACACCGGGGTCGTGACCCCGGCCCGCAGATAGCCGGCCAGCCGCTCCCGGCACTCCTCCGGCGAGCCGTGCACACACACCGCGTCCACCGCCTCGTCGGGCACCGCGGCCACCGCGGCCTTGCGATCGCCCGCATCCCATGCGGCCCACATGTCCGCCAGCCGCTCGCCGTGGCCGAGCCAGGTCTGATAGGCGCGGTATACGGGACGGTGAGATAGCCGGTGATCAGCGTGCGGACCACGGCGCGGACGGCGTCGGCGTCCCGCGACGGGCACACCATGATCCGGGTGACGATCTCGGCCCAGGGGTTCTCGGCGCGGACGATGGCGGCGACGCGGATCACGTCCTCCGGGGAGACCCAGTTGAGGATCACTCCGTCCGCGTCCCGCGCGCCGAGCCGCAGCATGCGTGTCCGCAGGGCCGCCACCAGGATCTTCGGAGGTGACGGGGGCACCAGGCCGAGCCGGAACCCGTCCACGGAGAAGGTGTCGTAGCGCCGGGTGATCCGCTCCCCGGTGAACGCCGCGCGCAGAAAGGCGACCAGATCCCGGGTGCGGGAGTACGGCGCCTCGAAGGGGATGTCGTTCCACCGGCGCACGATGACGTCCGAGGAGGCGCCGATGCCGAGGGCGAACCGGCCGGGGGCGGCGCAGGCCAGCGCGGCGGCGGACTGCGCGAGGGTGGCGGGGCCACGGGTGAACGAGGACACGACGGCGGTGCCCAGCCGCAGCCGCGGCTCGGTGGCCGCGGCGAGCGCCAGCGGAGTGAAGCCATCGGCTCCGTTCGACTCGGCCGACCACACATCGGTGTAGCCGATGTCGGCCAACTCCCGGTAGAGCGCGGGGTGTTCTCTCAGTGGGATGCCGTCAAGCGGCACGGTGAGTCCCTGGTCCATCAGTCTCGCTCCCCTCGGGTGATGGCGTGGGCGGTGGCGATGAGCTTGGGCACGATCCACGCGAAATCGGCGTGCAGCGCGGTGTCGCTGCCGCCCGTGATGTGGCGGTGGTAGGAGCCCTCGGCGATGCAGCCGAGTTTGAACAGCGCGAGCGCCTCGTAGTAGCGGCGGTGCCCGACATCGCGTCCGGACACCTCCGCGTAGCGGCGTGCGAGCTCGGCACGGGTCGGCGCGCCGGGGTGCTGGCTGGCGTTGCCGTAGAACGCGTTGAGCGGGGACTCCTCGCCGGGCTCGGTCCACAGCCCGAGCACCCAGCCGAGGTCCACCAGCGGATCGCCGACCGTGGACTGCTCCCAGTCGAGCACGCCCGCCACGCGCGGCGGCGGATCGTCGGCGAAGAGCACATTGAGGAACTGGTAGTCGCCGTGGATGATCCCCGGTGGCCCGGACGCGGGCTGGTGGGCGCGCAGCCAGGCGGCGACCTCGTCGAGCCCCGGCAGTTCGCGGGTGCGGTAGCCGGCCAACTGGCCCAGCCAGCGGTCGACCTGCCGGTCCAGATAGCCGTCCGGGCGCCCGAAGCCGGTCAGCCCCGCGGATCGCCAGTCCACCCGCGACAGATGGGCGATCACCTCGATGAAGTCGTACATCATCGCCCGCATCGCCCCCTCGGCCAGTGCGTGCGCCGGATAGGGGGCCTTGAGGTGGAATCCCTTGGCCTTGGACATGAGCAGGAAGGGCCTGCCGATCACGCTCTCGTCGGTGCAGAGGTGGAGGGCGTCCGGGTGCGGGACGGGGGTGTCGCTCAGCGCGCGCAGAACCCGGAACTCGCGGGCCACGTCGTGGGCGGAAGCGGAGAGGCGACGGCGCGGCGGGGTGCGCAGGATCACCGGCTCCGGGGCGTCGGTGGTGAGTTCGAAGATCTCGTTGGAGCTGCCGGAGGTGATGCGCCGGATGGCGCGTACGGTCCCGATCGACGCGGCATGGCGGTCCAGATAGGGCACCAGCGTGCGCTCGTCGGGGTACCGCCGCAGGTCCGGCTCCGTCATGGGTCCGACCGCCTCTCCGGGTGGTGGGCTCAGTGGTTGAGGCTCAGCGCCTCGAGCGCCTCCGCGAACCGCTCCCTGGCGCCGGTCGCGCGGGTGGGGATGTGCTCGGTGGGCACCTCACGCGCCTGGTAGCCGCGCAGTGTGCGGCGGGCCACGGTGACCCGGTGGACCTCGTCGGGGCCGTCCACGATGGAGAAGGACCGGGCCTGGCGGAACATCAGCTCGAGCGGGAGGTCGGTGGAGTAGCCGAGGGAGCCGTGCACCTGGATCGCCCGGTCCACCACGTCGAACAGCGCCCGCGAGCCAAAGTACTTGATCATGGCGATCTCCGTACGCGCCCGCGAGGCGCCCACCTGGTCGATCGTCCATGCGGCGTGCAGGGTCATCAGACGGGCCGCGTGCATCTGGGCCGCCGAGTCCGCGATGTAGTTCTGCACGGACTGCTTCTCGGAGAGCAGCGAGCCGTGGGTGTAGCGGGACAGCGAGCGCTCGCACATCATGTCGAAGGCGCGCCGCATCATGCCGATCCAGCGCATGCAGTGGTGGATACGGCCGGGCCCGAGGCGCTTCTGGGCGAGCAGGAACCCCTCTCCCGGCTGCCCGATGAGGTGGTCGGCCGGGACGGTCACGTCCTCGTAGCGGATCTCGGAGTCACCGGTGGACCAGTTGAGGTGGTGCTGGCACGGCTCGGCCATGGTGCCGATGGTGCGCAGCATCCGTACCCCGGGGGTGCCCTTGGGGACGACGAACATCGACGCGCGCCGGTGGGGGGCGGCCTCGGGGTCCGTCACCGCCATGACGATGAGGAAGTCGGCGCTGGGGCCGTTGGAGGTGTACCACTTGTGTCCGTTGATCACCCAGTGGTCGCCGTCCCGTACGGCCCGGGTGGTCAGCAGGGTGGGGTCGGCGCCCGCGCCGGGCTCCGTCATGGAGAAGGCCGAGCGCAGGGTGCCGTCGAGGAGCGGGTACAGCCAGCGCTCCCGCTGCTCCTCGGTCGCGCCGACCGCGATCAGCTCCGCGTTGCCGGAGTCCGGGGCCATGTTGCCGAACACCTCGGAGGCGTAGAAGGCCTGGCCGAGTATCTCGTGGAGCAGGGCCAGTTTCACCTGGCCGAGTCCGCCGCCGCCCAGCTGAGGCGGCAGATGGGCGGCCCACAGCCCGGCGTCCTTGACCTTCTGCTTCAGGGGTTCTTCGAGGCGCAGCAGGGTGTCCCGGTCCACGCCGAGCACTTCGAGGTCGCGCACCTCGGTGTGGACGAACTCACGGGCCCAGTCGAGCTTTTCCCGGTATTCCGGCTCGGTCGAGAAGTCCCACATATCAGTCGTTCCGCCTTCTCCCCGTCTCCGCCTGTCGTCAGCTCGCCATGCCGAACTGGCCGTGTGCCCGGCGCTGCCGGTGCAGTTCCGGCGAGCCCAGGTAAGTGCGGTCGAAGACGGCACGGCGGAGGAAGAAGTGCAGATCGCACTCCCAGGTGTAGCCGATACCGCCGTGCACCTCGATGGCGCGCCGCGCCGCGGCCACGTACCGTTCGGTGATGTGCGCCTTGGTCAGCGAGGCGAAGCCGCTCGCGTCGTCCTGCCCGCCGTCCAGGGCGTGTGCCGCGTACCAGTACATGCCGCGCGAAGGCAGCACCTCGACCGCCAAGTCGGCCAGTTGGTGCTGGATGGCCTGGAAGTGCGCGATCGTGGTGCCGAACTGCTCGCGCGCCCCGGCGTAGTCGACCGCGAGCTCCAGGCACCTGGCCGCGCCGCCGTAGGCGTCCGCGGCGAGCAGGACCGCCCCCAGGTCGGCCACGCGTGCGGCCGCGGCGGCGCCTCCCGGCAGCCGTTCGTGGTCGGGTCCTTCGAAGGTGAGCGTGGCCATCGGCCGGGTGCGGTCGAGTACGTCGGTCCCGGCCACGGTGAGGCCGTCCGTGCCGAACTCCACCAGGGCGAGACCGTCGGCGAGAACGACGACGGCCAGGTCCACCCCATCCCCGACCAGGACGTTCCGCTTCTCGCCGGCGAGCCGCCCGCCGCGCATCTCCAGGGCGTCCAGATCCCACCGTTCGCCGGGCTCGCCGACCGCGAGGGTGGCGCGGCGGGCGCCGGAGGCCAGCTTCGGCAGCCACTCCGCGCGCTGGGCCGGGCTGCCCGCGAGCGTGATGGCGTGACCGGCCAGCGTCCGCCCAAGGAAGGGTCCGGGCGCGGCCGCCGCGCCGAGCCGCTCGGCGGCGACCGCCGTGTCCAGGAGGCTCGCCCCGCCGCCGCCGTACTCCTCGGGGATCAGCATCTCGTGCAGGGAGAGGGCGGCCAGTTCGTCGAGGGGCGCCATCTCGCCGTCGTAAGCCTCCCGTACCCGCGTGAGCGGGTACCGGTCGGCGAAGAAGGAGTCGATCGACTCCGCGAGCAGGTGCTGCTCCTCGCTCAGATCGAAGTCCACAACCAGTCTCCGCTCCTGTGTCGCTCAGGTCGCTTGGTCACGCGGCAGCCCGAGGCCGCGCTGGGCGATGATGTTGCGCTGGATGTTCGACGCGCCTCCGGCGATGGCGCTGCCGAGGGATCCGAAGTACTGGTTCATCCAGCGCTCGGCCCCGATCGGGCTCTGGTGCCCCGGTCCGGTGTGGGGTAGCAGCGCCGCGTCGCCGATGATGTCCAGGGCGATGGCGGCGATGCGCGCGGCGATACCGGTACTGGAGATCTTATTGGTCAGCCCGAGCACACCGGTGCTCTCGCCCTTGAGCGTGCGGGAGAGCTGGTGGTAGCCCGAGTAGCGGTGGGCCTCCACGAAGCCCTGGACCTCGATCAGCCGGGAGCGCAGCCCGGCATCCTCGATCCAGGGCCGCCCGCCAGGACCGGGGGTGCGCCGGGCGAGCCGGATCAGGCTGTTCAGCAACCGGTCGGAGTCGGCCACATCGCCGACCCAGGCGCGCTCGTGCTTGAGCGTGGTGTTGGCGACGCGCCAGCCGTCGCCGGGCTCCCCGACGATCCAGTCCGCTTCGGTGCTGACATCCGTCAGGAAGACCTCGTTGAACTCGGACTCACCGGTGATCTGGCGCAGGGGACGCACCTCGACACCGGGCTGGTCCATGGGGACCAGGAGATACGACAAGCCCTTCCGCTTGGCCGCGTCGGGGTCGGTGCGGGCGAGCAGGAACATGTAGTCGGCCTCGTGGGCGAAGCTCGTCCACACCTTCTGGCCGTTGATCACCCACCGGCCGTCGCGGAGGGTGGCCCTGGTGCGCAGCGAGGCGAGGTCGCTGCCCGCGCCCGGTTCGCTGTACCCCTGGCACCAGGTGATCTGCCCGGTGATGGTCGGCTCGATGAAACGCTCCTTCTGCCAGTCCGCACCGGCCTCCAGGAGCGTGGGCACCAGGAGCTGGGTGCCGAGCGACTTGATCTCCATCGGCGCGCGGGCCGCCGTGAACTCCTCCCGGATGACCCGCGCCTTCAACACGTCGGAGGGCTGTTCGGAACCGCCGTAGCGGCGCGGTACGGAGCGGTGGAGATAGCCGGCGTCCACGGCGAGTTTGCGAAAGGCCGCCACCTCGCCCGGATGGTCCACCGCCCGCCAGTGCTGCCGGAGAAAGGCACGCACCTCCTCCCGGAAGAGCTCGTACTCGGGCCCATACCCCAGATCCATCCGCTACCTCTGTTCGTCCGAGTCGTAGAGCCATCACGTGTCGGCCGGGAGCGGCTAATGGAAGCGGAAGAGTTCGCGGGCGTTGGTCTCCACGATCTTGCGGACCTCGTCCGTGGGGACGTCGGCGAACACCTTCTTGGCGTTCTCGCGGCTGTTGGGCCACAGCGAGTCCGCGTGCGGGTAGTCGCTCTCCCAGAGCAGCCGGCCGACGCCGATGTCATGCCGCTGCTCGACGCCGACCGGGTCGTCGATGAAGCACGAGTAGATGTGCTCGCGGACCGCGTCGGACGGGCGGCGGTCCGGGTCCACGTTGTTCTCCAGCGGGAACTCCCGGTAGGACTCCCAGACCTGGTCCATCCGCATCAGCGCGTACGGCACCCAGCCGATGCCGCCCTCGGCATAGGCGACCTTGAGCGTGGGGTGCTTGACGAAGACCGGCGACATCACCAGCTCCGCCATGGAGTTGAACAGGGTGATGCCGAACAGCGCGGTGATCGCGGCCTGCGGGGCCTCCTCCGAGACGAAGGGGACGATCCTGGAGCCGCCGAAGTGCATGGACAGCGGCATCTCGGCGGCGGCCGCCGCCGCGAACACCCGGTCCCAGCCCGTGCCCTGGTACGAGGGGAGGCCGAGCCCCGCGGGGTTGTCGGGGAAGGTGATCCCGCGCGCGCCCTTGGCGGCACAGCGCTCGATCTCCACCACGCACTGTTCCTGGTCCCACAGCGGGAGGATGATCAGCCCGATGTAGCGGTCCGGGGCCGCCGCGCACCACTCGTCGAGCACGAAGTCGTTGTACGCCCGCACACACAGGTGGGCGAGCTCCTTGTCCTTGGCGAAGACGAACTTGTTGCCGCAGAATCCGGGGAAGCTGGGGAAGGGGGCCTGCGCCCAGACGCCGTCCTCGTCCATGTCGGCGAGGCGGGCCACCGGGTCGTAGTGGCCGGGGCGCATCTGGTCGAAGCGGATCGGGCTGAAGTTGCGGTCCTTGACGTCCGTGCCCGCGGTCGCGGACAGACCCACATTGGGCTCGAGGATGTCCTCGTAGCGCCAGATCTGCATGCCCGGCTTGAGGTGGACCGTCTTGGCGTAGAAGGGTTCGATCCGCTCCTCGGTGATGTTCTCCACGTGCGGGCAGCGGTCGTGGTACTTCGCGGGCAGGCGGTCGGTCCAGAGTTTCGCCGGCTCGATGAGATGGTCGTCGATCGAGATCATCTTGATGTCGTCGGTGAGTGGCATGACACCTCCTGGATCTGTTCAGGAAACGCGTTCACGAAAACGGTTCAGGAAAGGGGGAGCCGAGCACGGTGCGCTCGACGATCCGCATCTGGTCGTTGGCGTCGGTCGGGGTCTCGTAGGCGTCGGTGGCCGCGGCGGTGTCCGGCATCTGCTCTTCCTCCCCCTGGTCTTTGCCTGCTTGTCCATGCGCGCTCGTCCTTGCCCGCGACGAATGGACCTCGGGCCGGATGGCACGGGCCGGATGTCACGGGGTCCAGTCGGGCTCGCGCTTCTCCATGAACGCGGCCGGGCCCTCGGCGGCGTCCGGGTGATCGAGATGGGCCTGGAGGATCTGGTAACCGTGTTTCAGCCCGTCGTCCAGGCCGCGGTCCAGGCTCTCCCACACCGCCCGCAGCGACGCCTGGACGGCGGCGGGCGACGCCTTGGCGATGATGTGGCCGAGTTCCACCGCCCGCTCCCGCAGCCGCTCGCGCGGTACGACCTCGCTGACCAGGCCCAGCTCAAGAGCGCGGCGGGCGTCGATCCGGTGGGCCTTGCCGAGCGCCACCATGCGCAGGACCTCACCCAGCGGGATGCGCCGTGCGAGGCCGATCGGCTCCAGGGCGCTGACCTGCCCGACATGCACATGGGTGTCGAAGAAGGTGGCGTTCTCGCTACAGATGACGATGTCGGCGTCGGCGACGAAGTGGAGTCCCGCCGATGCGCACATCCCGTTGACCGCGGTGATCGTCGGGGTGAACACCCCGGCCTGGCGGGCGGTGTAGCGCGGGTAGTCCTCCGGGCCGTCGAGCTCGGACACATCGCCGCCCGAGGAGAAGGCGCGGTCTCCCGCCGCCGTGACGACGACCGCGCGGACCTCGGGGTCCGCGTCCAGCCGGGGCCACAGCTCGGTCAGTTTGCCGCGCACCGAGCGGGAGAAGGCGTTGAGCCGTCCGGGCCGGTTGACGGTGAGCACCACGACGTGGCCGTCCCGCTCGACGAGGAGTTCGTCCTCGGACGACGGTGCGTTTCCCATGGCGCTGCCACCTTCCATCAGCCTGCCATCAACATGAAGAGTACACTCTATTGATACCATGGTGGCCGAGCCGAGCAAATGGGGAGCATGCGCATGAGCGTCGCGGTGGTCACGGGAGCGGGCCGGGGACTGGGGTTGCGGATCGCCACGGCGCTGGCCGGGCGCGGCCACCGCGTCGTCGCGGTGGACATCGACGAGGACGGCGCGAAAGGTGCGGCGGCGGCCGTGGGCGGGCGGGGGTTCGGCTGCGATGTGGCCGACCGCGACGCCGTACGGGAACTGGCCGAGCGGGTTGGGCCGGTGGACCTCCTGGTCAACAACGCCGGTATCTGGCGGTTCGGCCCGCTGCTCGACCTCGGCCGCGCGGATGTCGTGGACGTGGTGAACGTCAACCTGCTCGGCACGCTGTGGTGTGTGCAGGCGTTCGCACCCGGCATGGCCGACGGCGGCGGCGGTGCGATCGTCAATCTGTCCTCCGGCGCGGCCCGGATGCACTCGGCGGGCACCGGCGTCTACCCGGTCACCAAGAACGCGATCGAGGCGCTCACCGTCCAGCTCGCCGTGGAGCTCGGCCCGGAGCGGATCAGGGTGAACGCGGTGGCGCCGGGCTCGATCCTCACCGAGGCCACCGCGCGGATCCTGGGGCCCGCCGAACGGGCCGAGCGTGATCGGACCATCCCGGCGGGCCGGATGGGCCGCCCCGAGGACATCTCCGAGGCCGTCGCCTATCTGGCCTCCGACGCGGCCCAGTACGTGACCGGGCAGGTCCTCTATGTCGACGGCGGCCTCACCTCCGGCCGGGTGGCCGCGCCTTGAGCCTCCGGGCTCAGCCCCCGTCGACCCCGTCCACCCCGCCCGCCCCATCGGCCCGGATCAGGTCGGAGGCCCGTTCTGCGATCATGATCGTGGGCGCGTTGGTGTGCCCCGTGATCAGCGTCGGCATCACGGACGCGTCGACCACCCGCAGCCCCTCGACACCCCGCACCCGCAGGCGCGGGTCGACCACCGCCGTCTCGTCACCGCCCATCGCGCACGTGCCGACCGGATGTTCACCGCGCCAGGAGTAACCACGGAAGTAGTTCTCCCACTCCTCGTCGGACTGGATCCTCTCCCCGGGCAGGAACTCCCCCACCACATACGGACGCAAGGCGTCCCGCCCGAAGATCTCCCTGGTCTTGCGGCACACGGCGGTCAGCTCGGCGATGTCGTCCGCCTCGGCCAGCAGCCGGTGCTCGATCCTCGGCTTGTCCTCCGGCCGGGCGGAGCGCAGCGTGACCCGCCCGCGGGCCCTGGGGTGGCTGACCGACGGCATCGCCATGCATGTCGAGGTCTTCATCGGCCGCAGCTCGTTGACGTCGTGGCGGTACTCGATGCCCTCGCCCGCGTCGGTCCCCGGCACCGATCCGCTCAGGCCCATCGGCGCGAAGATGATCTCGTAGCCGGGGCTGCCCCGGCCATCCCCCGGCAGCCGGCCGAAGGCGATGGAGTGGGCGGCGGCGACGGTGACCGCCCCGCGCCCGCGGAGGGCGAAGTCCAGGCCGTGGCGCACAAAGCCGAGCGGGGTGAGCTCCATGTTGAGGGTCGGGATGTTCACCGAGTACACCATGGTCGCGTAGATGTGCTCCTGGAGGTTGCGGCCCACCCGCGGGCTCTCGGCCAGGACCGCGATGCCGTGTTCGCCCAGGGTCTCCGCGGGCCCGACACCCGACAGCATCAGCAGCTTCGGCGACGCCAGCGCGCCCGCGGCGAGGATGACCTCCCGCCGGGCCCTGGCCCGCAGGGTCTTCCCGCCCCTGCGGTACTCGACACCGGTGGCCCGGCCCTCCTCGATCAGAATCCGCTCCACCAGGGCCCGGGTGCGCACCGCGAGATTGCGGCGGCGGCGCGCGGGTGCCAGATACGCGCGGGCCGTGCTGTGGCGCCAGCCCCGGCGCTGGCTGAGCTGCCCGAAGCCGACACCGTCCTGGACCGCGCCGTTGTAGTCGTCGTTGAACCGCAGACCGGACTGCTGGGCCGCCGCCAGATACGCCTCGGTGAGGGGGTGGTCGAACCGGGGGTACGAGACGTACAGCGGCCCCTTCCGGCCGCGCAGCCCACCGCCTCCGCCGCCGCTCCCGGCGCCGCGGAAGGTCTCGGCCCGCATGAAGTACGGCAGCACGGAGGCGTGGTCCCAGCCCTCGCAGCCGAGCGCCGCCCACGCGTCGTAGTCGGCCCGGTTGCCCCGGGTCCACACCTGGCCGTTGATGGAGCTGGAACCGCCGAGGACCCGGCCCCCGCCCCAGTGCTCGACGATGCCGTTGCGGCTGGGGTCGGGCTCGGCGGTGTAGCGCCAGTTGAACTTCTCGGGGTCCATCAGCGGGAAGCCGGCCGGGACCCGGATGAAGGGGCTGAGGTCCTCGCCTCCGGCCTCCAGGAGCAGGACTGTGGTACGGCCGTCCGCCGTGAGTCTGTTGGCCAGGACACAGCCGGCCGAACCGGCTCCGATGACGATGTAGTCGACGCGTCCGTTCACTTGCCAGACCCTTCCGTGCAAGCAACACTCGATGCATTAAGTATACTCATTTCCCCGAAAGTGCCCGCCCCTCGCGGCGGGGACATTCCGATGAGGAGAGCCGCATGCGCGCAGCCGTGATGGAAGATCAGGCGCGTCCCCTCGCCGTGCGCGAGCTGCGGACGGCCGACCCGGGGCCGCACGAGGTCGTGGTGCGGCTGTCCGCGAGCGGGGTCTGCCATACCGATCTGCACATGCTGACCGGAGATCTGCACGTCCCGGTCCCGGCCGTGCTGGGCCATGAGGGCAGCGGAGTCGTGGAGCGGGTCGGGGCCGCCGTGGAGCGGGTGCGTCGCGGGGACCGTGTCGTCACCGCCGCCGCGGGCTCCTGCGGCCGGTGCTTCTACTGTGTGCGCGCCGAGCCGCACAACTGCGACGAGATCGCGGTGCGCGTGACCACCCCGCGGTTCCTCGGCGAGGGCGGTGTGAAGCTCCAGGGCCTGGCGGGCCTTGGCACCTTCGCTGAGCTGATGACGGTGCACGAGTCGTCCGTGGTCCCGGTGCGCACCGATCTGCCCGCGGCCCAACTCGCGCTCGTGGGCTGCGGCGTCGTGACCGGTGTGGGCGCGGTCGTCAACACCGCGCGGGTGGAGCCCGGTATGACGGTCGCGGTCGTCGGGTGCGGTGGTGTGGGCCAGTCCGCCGTTCAGGCCGCGGTGCTCGCGGGCGCGGCGTGTGTGGTGGCCGTCGATCCGGTGGAGCGCAAGCGCGCGTCGGCCACGCGCGTCGGCGCGTCCGTCGCGCTCGCCCCGCACGAGGGCCTCGCCGCCGAGGTGGCGGACCTCACCGAGGGCCGAGGGGTCGATGTCGCGATCGAGGCGGTCGGCTCGGCCGCGACGATCACCACCGCGTGGGAGCTGACCCGGCGCGGCGGCACCGTGGTTGTCGTCGGGGCCGCGGCGCCCGCCGAGCGGGTGTCGCTCAGCGCCGACGACATCATCCACAGCCGCAAGACCCTGAAGGGGTCCATCTTCGCGGGCGGCGACGCCCAGAAGCTGATTCCGCTGATCGTCCGGCTGGCCGAGGCGGGACGCTTCGACCTCGCGTCGATGGTGACGCGGACGATCCGGCTGGAGGAGGTCGGCACGGCCTTCGCGGACATGCGGCAGGGCCGGGTCACGCGCTCGGTCATCGTGTACGGAGACGGAGACGGCGGCCCGAACGGCCAGGAGGGTGGCGCCCGGTGAGGGATCTCCCCGGCAAGGTCGTCGTGGTCACCGGCGCGGCCCAGGGGATCGGGAGAGCGCTCGCCGAGGCGTTCGCGGACGCGGGCTGCCGGCTCGTCCTCGCCGACATCGACGGCCCGAAGGCCGAGGCGGTGGCCCGTGAACTGGCCCAGGGCGGCACGGAGACGGTGTCCGTCCGCACGGACGTGTCCCGGCGCGACCAGGTGCTCGACCTGCGGGACACCGTCCTCGCCCGGTTCGGCGCCGTCCATGTGCTGTGCAACAACGCGGGAGTCATGGGCCCGGCGGGCGATCCACTGTGGGAGCTTCCGGTCGGCGAGTGGCAGCGCGTGATGGCGGTGAACCTGTGGGGGCAACTCCACGGCATCCAGGCGTTCCTGCCCGCGATGCTCGCGGCCGGACACGAGGGCCATGTCGTCAACACCGCGTCCATGCAGGGCGTGACCTCCGGCCCGCTGATCCCCGAGTACGCGGCGAGCAAGCACGCCGTGGTCTCCCTCTCCGAGAGCCTGCGGGCCCAGCTCGACGCGCGCTCGGCCCGTATCGGCGTATCGGTCCTGTGCCCCGGCGCCGTGCGCACGGACCTGGCGCCCCGGGAGCGGCGCCGCTTGGCGGAGGATGGGCCGCGGGAGCCATGGGCGGTGGCGCCCGGAACGTCCGGGAGCGCGAGCCGTTCCCCGGCCGGAGGGGTGACCCTGACGGCCTCCCAGGTGGCCGCCGCGGCGGTGGCGGCGGTGCGGGAGAACCGCTTCTACGTCTTCACCCACCCCGGCTCGGGGGCCCGGGTGCGGGCCCGGATCACTCCCCTTCTGGCCGCCCTCGACGGTTTGTGATCAGGGCGCCACCCGCTCCGGAGCGTCCCCCGGCCCCTATGCTCCGCTCAGATCCGGCCCGCCGAGGTAGAGCTGCTCGATCTCGCCGCGCCGGCCCAGCAGTTCGGACGACGGCAGCTCCAGGGCGAGCCGCCCCTGGTGCATCACCACCACTCGGTCGGCGACCATGGCGGCGTAGTGCAGATGCTGCTCGACCACGGCCACGGCGATGCCGTGGTCGGCGGCGAACTGCCGGATCCCGGAGAACAGCCGGTCACACATCACGGGAGCGAGCCCGAAGGACAGCTCGTCCAGCAGCAGCACCCGTGGGAGCCGGCACATCGCACGGGCCAGGCTGAGCATCTGCTGCTCACCCCCGGAGAGGCTTCCGGCACGGACGTTCAGGCGGCCCCCAGATCGGGGAAGACCCGCAGGGCCTCGGCCTGCCCGACGCGGCCCACCTTGAGGTTCTGCGCGGTGGTCAGCGCGGGGAAGACGCTGCGGCCCTCGAGGACCAGCCCGACCTGGCGGCGCATACGGCGGTGGGGAGCACCGTCGACGGCGGCACCGTCGATGGCGACGGTGCCCGTGGCGCGTTTCAGGAAGCCGCCGATGGCCATCAGGGTCGTCGTCTTCCCGGCCCCGTTCCTGCCCAGCATCGCCACCACCTCTCCGGCGCCGACGCGGAGGTTCAGCCCGGAGACGACGGGCGCCGAGCCGTACCCGGCCGACAGATCCCGTACGTCGAGTCCGGTCGTGCGTGAGGTGTGTGCCGTCTCGGTCGTCATCAGTGCACCCCGCCATCCACAGCCGGTGTTCCCGCTTTCGGTGGCACTCCCCGGTGCCCAGATAGGCGCGCCGGACGACATCCGACGCCAGCACCTCGGCCGGGGGCCCGTCGGCGACCACCGCCCCGAAGTCGAGGACGACGACGCGGTCGCACAGCCCCGCGACGATGTCCAGGTTGTGCTCGATGAGCAGGACGCCGAGGTGCAGCCGCTGGACGACCAGGCGCACCGCGCGGCTCATCGCCTCGCGCTCCGCCTCGTCGAGGCCCGCCCCGGGCTCATCCAGGCACAGCACGCGTGGCCGGGCGGCCAACGCCCGGGCGACCGCGACGAGTTGCCGTGTTCCCTGGGGCAGGACGCGGATCTCACTGTCCAGCCACTCCTGGAGTCCGAGGAGCGCGACCGCCTGGGCGGCGGCGCCGCCGAGACGGTCGGAGCCGGGCCGCACCCATCCACTGAGGTAGGCGGCGGTGGCGCGGGAGTCCTGGGCGGCGAGCAGATTCTCCCTGACCGTCAGGTCCGAGAAGAGCTGCAGGTCCTGGAAGGTCCGGCCGAGTCCGGCCCGGGCGCGGCGGCGGATGCTCCAGCCGGAGACATCGGCGCCGCCGAGGTGGACGGATCCCCCCGTCCTGCGGGCGAAACCGGTGACGGTGTCGATGAGGCTGGTCTTACCGGCGCCGTTCGGCCCGATCACACCGACCACCTCACCCGGGCGCACATCGAGCGAGACATTGTCCACCGCCCGCACGGGCCCGTACCGCAGACCGAGTCCGTCGACGCGGAGGAGGGGCTCGTCCGGGCGCGCCGTCGGCGCCAAGACGGACTCCGGCACCGGGGCGGGTTCCGGCGTCGGGGCGGGTTCCGGCGTCGGGGCGGGTTCCCGCAGCGCGACGGGCCCCGGTTCGCTCCTCGCCGCCGCCTTGCGCATCCCCGCCGTCCGGGGCACGAGCCGGCGCGCCCGGTCCGTCACCGGCTTCAGCTGGCGGCGGAGCATCGGGATCATGCCATCGGGGTCCTGGATCATGATCTGCACGACCAGCAGCCCGGAGGCGACGGCGAGGATGAGGTCGATCTTCGCGGACAGGTCGCGGAAGAGATGGGCGACGGGGCCGCCCGCGCTGATCAGACCGGCGTAGAGGGCACCGGCGACGAAGCCGACGCCACTGACGATGGTGAATGCCAGGGCGAAGATGGACTTGAAGACGTCGAAGTCGGTCAGGGTGATGGTCCGGCTGTGGAAGACGGTGAGCGATCCGGCGAGGCCCGCGACCGCTCCGCCCAGGGCGAAGGCGGCCACCTTGACCCCGCCGACGGAGATCCCGAGGGCGGCGGCGCCACGCTCGCTGGCACGTACCGCGAGCAGTCGACGGCCCGCCACCGACCTGCGCAGATTCGCGGTACCGATGCCGACGAGAAGGAGCGCGGCCAGGCACAGGACGGTGAACCGGCCCGGATGCGCGCTGGGGTCGACATCGAGGCCGAACAGGCTCGGGTCGGGCACGATGATGCCGTTGAAACCGTTGTTGCCGATGAACGTGGGCGAGACGAACACGGTGTTGGCGATGACGATGCCGAAGACCAGCGTCGCGACGGTCAGATCGATGCCGCGTACCCGGATCGCGGGCAGCCCCATGAGCCACCCGGCGGCGCCACCGGCGAGGGTGCCCAGCACGATGGTCATCGGGTAACCCAGATCCCATGACCCCGCCGCGTGTGCTCCGAGCATCGCTCCGATGCCCATCAGCGCGTAGGTCGCGAGGCTGATCTGGCCCGCGTATCCGGTGACGATGACGACGGCGAGGCTGACCAGGGCGGCGATCGCGGCATTGGCCACGGAGACGGACCAGCCGCCGGTGAGGCCGAGGCCGAGGAAGATGGCCGCGCCCAGGCCGACCGCGACGGGCGCTGGTCTGAGCCGCCCGGTGCCCACCTGGGGAAGGCGGATCTCGGCGAACCCCCGGCCGGGCACCGCCGTCCCGCCCACCGCGAGGGCGACGACGATCACCACGAACGGAGTGGTCAGACGGATCCACGGGGCCACGTCGTACAGGATCATCACCGACTCGGCGATCCCCATGAGGAGCGCCGCCCCCACGGCGACGCCGTAGTTGCGGAACCGGCCCACGAGGCTGGCGGCCAGTGCGTAGTTGATGAGCAGCGTCAGCTGGGTCGGCGAGAGCCCGATGGAGGGGACCACGAGGATGCCGGCGGCGGCCGCGAGGGAACCGCCGAGCGTCCAGGTGATGATGCCGGCGGGGTGGGGCGAGATACCGAGCGCGGCCGCCGCGACCGGCCGGCTCTGGAGCGCGGTCGCGGAGAGCCCGAGACGGGTCTTCCGGAACAGCAGGGTCAGCGCGATCGCGAGGACGATGACCACGCCCAGGACGATGGCCGAGTCATAGCGCAGCGGGGCGCCGAACACCCGGAAACTGCCCCGTCCCAGGAACCGCGGGATCACCACGGTCTCCGAGGAGTACATCATCAGCGCGGCGTTCTGGATGATGAGGAGGACACCGAGCGTGGCGATGACCCGGGCCAGCTCGGAGGCGTTGCGCAGCGGATACATGACCAGGAGATAGACGAGCAGGCCCAGGACGGCGCCCGCGGCGACACCCGCCGCCATGGCGAAGCCGACCGGCCAGCGGGCCAGGGCGCGCAGCCCATGGGTGGCGGCGCCGTCGTGGTACAGCTCCCAGAACACATAGGTGCCCGCCATGCCGATCGCGCCGTGGCCGAAGTTGAGCACACCGGAGCCGCGGTAGACGGTCACGACGCCGATGGCGGCCAGTGCGTACGCCCCGCCGGCGGTGAGTCCCACGACGATGAAGGTCCATAGCTGGAACATCTTCCGAACACCCCTTACGAGCAGCACTTCACGTCGTGAACACCAGGGAAGACGGACCTCCAGGTGTCCGTTGCCGGGGTCAGGTCCCCGTCCTCCTCCAGCCGCGCGGGCGCCGCGTGGACCTGGACGATGCGCGAGAAGCCGGGGAGGGGGCCGGGTTTGGTCCAGTCGAGCGGTGGCGCGGCTCCGGTGGCGGTCGGATGTGCCGCGATGTACGCCTGGAGGTCGGCGGTCTTCAGCGATGTGGCACCGTTCATCACGGCTGCCAGGGACATGACACCCTGATACATGTTGAAGGCGTTGTCGCTGAGGGTGTCGAAATCGGGGGGAACGCCGACGGACGGCCCGTACTTCTCGACGCTGTCGAGCATGCGCTTCCGCGCCGCGTTCCGGGCGGGGTCCGTGGCCCAGCTGCTCGCCACCCGCAGGGGGATGCCGTTCTCCCGCGCCGCCTTGAGCGACTGGGTGCCGATCGAGGTGGAGGGCGCGAGCACGGTGACATCGGCGTCCATGTCCGCGAGCGACTGGAGGACGGGAGCGGCCAGCGCGTCGCCCACCGCCATGACCACGGCGTCGTACCGGTCGGCCATGACCTTGGCGGCGTAGGGCTGGAAGGTGGTGGTGTCGGTCGGCCAGCTGATCGTCTTGAAGTCCTTGACGCCCTTGGCGGCGAGCGAGTCCCTGGCGAAACCGCAGAGCTTGGCGGCGGTGGCGCCCTGCCCCGTCATACACGCGACTTTCTTGAACTCGCCCCGCTTGACGAGCAGTCCCATGTTCTGGTGCGCGTGGATGCCGAGTCCGGCGGGGTACGACAGCGGGCTGGTGAAGTCGTCGGGCCAGATCGGCACGTTGAACCAGTTGATGATGTCGGCCTTCTTCAGCACCGGCCAGGCGATATTGCCCTGGAGCCCGACGGACTCGACGAGGGCCGTGACCTTCTTCTGATGGACCAGCTGGTCCGCGCACTTGGCCGCCACGTTGGGGTCACCCTTGTCGTCGCAGTGCACCCAGGTGAGGGGACGGCCCTTGATGCCCCCGGCGGCGTTGACGCTCCTGACGGCGATCCGGGCCATGTACGGCAGCTGCGGAAACGTGGAGAGCGGCGCGGAGACCGGGAACATCGACCCGATCACCACGGGTTCGCCACGGAGGCCGGCGTTGTCCGCCACTTGTCGGGAGTCTGTCGGGGACGATGCGTCGCCACCGCTGTCCTGGACCGAGCACGCCCCTGCCACGAGGGCGATACAGACGAGTCCTGAGAGTCGGCGAAGCCCTTTGCCGAGCACCATCATTCCACCTCACTCCGGGGCGAGCGGCAGCGCTCGCGTCATGGGGAGGACGTGATCTTTCGGATATTTCCGAAGAAGCGCACTACCCGAATTGAGTGCACTGTATTGACTCGCCTGTGGGGCGTCAACGCGTGGCGCAAGGACTCATCAGGCCAATCGACCCATGGTTCGATAATGCGTATACTGATGAGGAACTGGATCAGCCCCCGAGCGAGTCGGCGATCCGCTCGGCGGCAGCCGCGTAGTCCTGGGCCATCTCATAGACCACATCACGGGCCGGACGGACCCGGTTGATCAGTCCCACCCCCTGGCCGACCCAGTAGGTGGCCAGCTCCCGCGCGCCCGGATGTCCCTTCTCCGCTTGGGCGTCCACGTACCGCAGCGCGCGCTCGGAGACCACCGACTGGAGCGGCATCGGCAGCGCGCCGGGGTTGCCGGGGCGCTCCCAGGCGTCGGTCCAGGCGGACCTCAGCTGCCGGGACGGTTTGCCGGTGCGCCCCGCGGAGCGCACGGTGTCGCGCGAAGTGGCCGCGAGCATCTTCCGCACCGTGTACGGAGCGGTCTCGGCCTCCTCGGTGGTCAGCCACACCGATCCGGTCCACACACCGGCCGCGCCGAGGGCGATGGCGGCGGCCATCTGCCGACCCGTCACGATGCCTCCCGCGGCGAGCACCGGCACCTCGCGGATCGGGCGGACGGCCTCGACGACCTCGGGGACGAGGACCATGGTGGTGACCTCGCCGCAGTGGCCACCGGCCTCGGTCCCCTGGGCGATCAGGACGTCGACCCCCGCGTTGACCTGCTTGACCGCATGCTCTTTGGCACCTACGAGGGCGGCGACCGGCACACCCGCCGCCTTCGCCCGGTCGACCATGAACCGGGGTGGCACACCGAGGGCGTTGGCGATCAGCTTGATCGGGTGGCGCAGGGCGACGTCGAGCAGCTTCTCGCCGATGTCGTCGGCGGGCATACCGAAGACCCCGGCCACTGGTCACGGCCCGAGGTGTCGACGCCATGCGCGTCGAGCAGGGCGTCGACGAAGGCGTGGTGCCCGGCGGGCACCCGCTCCGCCAGCTGCTCCCTCGTCAGCCGCGCCCCCTTGCCCTCGTACTTCTCCGGGATGACGAGGTCCGCCCCGTACGGCTTGCCGCCCACCCGCTCGTCGATCCAGGTGAGTTCGCGCTCCAATTGCTGCGGCGTATGCGAGGAGGCGCCGAGCACTCCGAAGCCGCCGGCGTTGGTGACGGCCGCGACCACATCACGGCAGTGGCTGAAGGCGAGCAGGGGCAGTTCGACGCCGAGCAGCTCACAGATGAGGGTCTTCATACCGGAGTCCTTCCGTACGGCGATGGGGGGAATCGTCGGGCACGGTAAATCGGACGCCACTCGTTCAGCAATAGGACCGGCCTCGGCGACCGGGTACACCGGCCTATTGCTGAACGCACTCCGTCCGATTTATGGTCGCCCCGTCTTCCCCTGGCCCGGCACACACCCGAGGAGACCCATGTCCGCGGACACCACTGCCACCGCCATGACCGAGACGGAGCTCGCGGCCTTCGCCGAGAGCGTGCGCGGCACCCTCGACCGGCACTGGCCGGACCCGCCCGCCGCCGCCGGCGCCGAACTGGCGGATCTGTGGTCGGCCGCCGCCGAACAGGGCTGGCTGGGGCTGGGAGCCGACGGCGCGCTCGCGGCGGCCGTCGCGGCCGTACGCGAACTCGGCCGTGTCGCCTGCCCGTTGCCGGTGCTCGACGCCTACGCGGCCGCCCTGCTGTTCGCACCCGACGACGGCATCGTGCACCGGATCACCACCGGGGAGATGCGGATCACCGCGACCGTGCCGGGCGAGGAGGCCACGCGGGCACACCACCTGGACGCCGCCCGCCAGGCCACCCATCTGCTCGCGGTCCCGCCGGGCGCGGGGCACGCCCGGCTGCATCCCCTCCGCGAGGTGCGTGACACCCCGGACTCGCCGTCCCCGCCTGGTCCGAGGCCTCCCTCGGCGACCCCGAGCAGACCGTCGCGGTCGATGCCGCGACGGCGGACGAGGCCGTGGCCCTGCTGCGCCTCCAACTCGCCGTGCGCGCTCTGGCCGCGGCCGGGCGGGCCCACGAGATGGCCGTCGAACACGCCAAGGAGCGCCGTCAGTTCGGCCGGGTGATCGGCTCGTTCGGCGCCGTCCAGCAGCGCATCGCCGACTGCCAGATCGACCTCAGCTCCGGCAGGCTGCTCGTCGACGACGCGGTCCGGGCCTTCGAGCGGGGCTCGCCCGACCGGCTGCTCGCGTCCGAGATCGCCGTCGAGCACGCACGCCTGCGCGCACCCGCCGTCCAGCTGGGAGCCCATCACACCCTGGCGGCCGTCGGCTACTTCGAGGAGCACGGCGCACCCTGGCTGTTCCGCCGGGTCCACGGCGACATCGCACGTTTGCGGGACCTCCCCCACTCGGCCGGCGGCGTCGCCGACGTCCTGGTCGAGGGCGCCGGGTCACTGCCGGCGGCCCGGCTGGACGCCACCGGTGAGGCGTTCCGCACCGAAGTCCGCGCCCTGCTGGCGCGGTTCGCGGACCGCGCCACGTTCAGCGGCGCCACCCTGGACGAGGACGTGGTCCGCGCGTTCGCCGACCGCGGCTGGCTGGGCTTCGCCTGGCCCGAGGAGGCCGGCGGCAGGGGCGCCACGCTGGCCGAACAGGTGGTCCTCCACGAGGAGGCCGTCTATCACCGCGCCCCGGTGGGCAGGGCCCTCGGCGCGGTGATGCTGCTCGGCAACTCCATCCTCAGGCATGGCACCGAGGCGCAGAAGGACCGCTTCCTGCCCTCATCCGCCGTGGCGAGATGGCCTTCTGCCTCGGCTACAGCGAGCCCGAGACCGGCTCCGACCTCGCCTCCCTGCGCACCCGCGCCGTGCGCGACGGTGACTCCTGGGTGATCAACGGGCAGAAGCTGTGGACCACCGGCGCCCACCGGTCCAACTGGGTCTGGCTGGCGGTGCGGACCGACCCCGACGCCACTCCACGGCACACCGGCATCACCGTCTTCCTCGTTCCGATGGACACGCCCGGGATCACGGTGCAACGGCATACCGCGCTGTCCGGCGAGGTCTCCTGCACGGTCTTCTACGACGATGTGCGGGTGCCCGACAGCCTGCGCGTCGGCGAGGCGGGCGGCGGCTGGAAGGTGATCACCGACGCGCTCGCCGGTGAGCGCATCGTCATGGGCAACATCGCCGCCGCCCTCCACCGTCAACTCGACGACCTGCTCGCGGTCGTCCGCGCCGACCCCGGGGCGACCGTGGGACCGCGCGGCTCCGCGAGGCGGCAGCGGCTCGGCGCGCTGGCCGTCGGCGTCCAGGCCAACCGCGCCCTGGTGGCCACGGCGATCCGCGCCGCCGCGGCGGGGACCGGGGCCCGAGTGGAGGCGCCGATGGCCGCCGTGATGGGAGGCGAACTCGCCGAGGAGTTCGGCGAGGCCGTCCTGGACATCCTCGGCCCCGACGCCGCCCTGTCGGCCGCGGCCGACGGCGTGCCCGGCGGCGGGGTCTTCGAGTACGGCCTGCGCCTCGCGGTCACGTACGTCATCGGCGGCGGCACCAACGACATCCAGCGCGGCCTGATCGCCCGTGGACTGGGCCTGCCGCGCTGAGCGGACCGGCCCCGCTGCCCGCGGCCCTGAGCGGACCGGCCGTGCCCATCGCCCGCCGCGGCGAGCGGACCCGGCCCTCCGCGCCGCCCGCGGCGCGGAGCGGACCGGCCTCCCCGCCGCCTCCGCCGCACCGCGGAACCATCCACCGAGGAGCTGACAATGACGTCATCGGTCACATCCGCCCGGCTGCGCACCCTGTTCCGCCCGCGCAGCGTCGCCCTCGTCGGCGCCAGCGACAAGTCCCACTTCTCCGCCACCGCCTGCCGCAATCTGGTGGAGTTCGGCTTCGGCGACCACACCCACCTGGTCAACCGGCGCGGTGTCGAGGTGCACGGCCGGCCCTCGGTCGCCTCCTGCGCCGACATCGGCGAGGAGGTCGACGTGGCCTTCCTCATGGTGCCCCAGTCGGGCATGCTCGACGCGATGTCGGACGCGGCCGCGGCCGGTATCCGCAACGCCGTGATCCTGTCCGCCGGCTACTCCGAGGCCGGTGCCGCCGGGCGCGCCGCCCAGGACGAACTCGTCGCGCATGCCGAGGAGTTGGGGATGCTTCTGCTGGGCCCCAACCATCTGGGGTTCGCCAACTTCGTCGACCGGGTGCCGGTCACCTCGATCCCCGGCCTGCGCCCCGACCCGGGCCCGATCGCCCTGCTGTCGCAGAGCGGCGCCAGCTCCAGCGCGATGATGGAGTTCGCCGCCATGAGCGGCAACGCGCTCAGCTATCTGGTCACCCTCGGCAACGAGGCCATGATCACCGCCGGGCACGTCCTGGACTTCCTCGTCGAGGACGAGGCCACCCGGGCGATCGCCGTCTACATGGAGTCCGTGCGCCGGCCGGAGGTCTTCCGCCGCGCCGCCCTGCGGGCGACTGCCGCGGGCAAGGCGGTGGTGGTCCTCAAGGCCGGGTCCAGCGAACTGGCGGCACGCACCGCGGCGGCGCACACCGGCGCGCTGGTCGGCGACGACAGGGTGGTCGACGCCGTCTTCCGGCAGTGCGGGGTGATCCGCGTCGACAGCATCGAGGACATGCTCATCACCGCCGGGCTCACCGCGCACACCGGGCCGCTCGGCGAACCGGAGGCGGGGATAGGTGTGGTCTCCATCTCGGGCGGGGCCTGTGGCATCATCGCCGACCGCGCCGCCGACGCCGGGATGCCGCTGCCCGATCTGCGTCCGGACACCGAGCGGGCACTGGCCGCGATCATGCCGCCGTACGGGACCGTGCAGAACCCCCTCGACCTCACCGGCGCGGCCGTCATCGACCCCTCGCTGTTCCCCAAGTCGATCACCGCGATGGCCGACGACCCGGGCGTCGGCGCCGTCGTCGTGGTCAGCGGCATGCCGGCCTTCGGCGAGGGGCCCTGGACCGGTCAGCCCTATCTGGACTCCGTCGGCGAGGGCGCGGCCCTGGCGTCGTGTCCCGTCATCCCGGTCAGCCAGATCCTCCAGCCCCTCACCGACTACGGCCGCGGCGCCCTGCGGCACGCCAACCTCTCGTACGTACTGCCCGGCCTCAAACCGGCCGCGACCGCCCTGGCCGGTCTGACCCGCTGGTCCCGGGCCCACCACCGGCTCGCCGACGGGACCGGGCGGACGGCGCCCGGACCGGCCGCCGTACCGGTGCCCGCCCGCGCCGAGCGGCGCGGGACGTGGTCCGAGTACGCAGCCCGGCGCCTGCTCCAGGACGCGGGCGTTCCGCTCGTCCCCGGCGTCCTCGCCACCTCGGCCGGTGAGGCCGCCGAGGCGGCGGCCGGGTTCGGCGGCCCGGTCGCCCTGAAGGTCGTCTCCCCCGGCATCGCGCACAAGAGCGACATCGGCGGGGTACGCCTCGGTGTGAGCGGGGCCGACGCGGTGCGGACGGCGTACGAGGCGGTGCGGGCCGGTGCCGACCGGGTGCCCGGGGCGGCGGTCGAGGGCGTGCTCGTCTCCCCGATGCGGACGGGCGGTACGGAGCTTCTGGTGGGCGTCGTCCACGACGACCAGTGGGGGCCGGTGCTCGCGGTCGGCCTCGGCGGGGTCTTCACGGAGGTGCTCGACGACGCCGCGCTCGCGTTGCTCCCGGTCACCCCGGCGCACGCGCGCGAGTTGCTCCTCGGCCTGCGCGGCGCGCCCCTGCTCCAGGGGGCACGCGGCAACGCGCCCGTCGACCTCGACGCGGTCGCGGACGCCGTGGCGCGGATCGGGGACCTCGCCCTCGCGGTGGCGGAGGACCTGGAGTCCCTCGAGGTCAATCCACTGTGGGTGGCGGGCGCCACCGTCGAGGCGCTGGACGCCCTCGTCACCTGGCGCAGCTCCTGACCAGGTGACCGTCCCGGGGAGGAGCGTGCGGGCCGGGGCGTCAGAGCCTGTGTCATATCCCCGGCCGGGCGTGCGACGCCTGGCACGCTCCCCCAGCTACCGCTGGGAGGTGCCCCCTGACGCCGCACGCTGATCCGACCGGGGATATGACACAGGCTCTCACTCCGGCGGTGCGGCCGCCCTGGCCCGGTCGCGGCGCCGCTTGCGGCGCCATGCCACCATCCGCAGATAGTCCTCGTGCAGCACCCGCCCGACGAGCGCACCGCCGAAGACCACGTAGCCGACGCCGACCAGCCAGGACTGGACGACCAGGACGGTGCCGACCGGGCCGTAGGAGACCGTGCTGGAGGCGATCAGCGGGGAGAACACCAGCTGGGAGAAGACCCGCAGCCCCAGCAGCCCGACGCCGGTGGCCAGCGCGCCGGGCAGCAGGGCGCCCCAGCTGATCCGCCCGCCGAGCAGCAGCCGCTGCGACCACCAGAAGAAGAGCACCGTGCCCACCACCGCCACCAGCACCCGGGAGACGCCGGGCGCCAGATGGGCGGAGAGCAGCAGATAGCAGATCAGCACCACGAGCCACACCAGATGGCGCCAGACGGTGTGCCAGCGGCCGGCCGGCAGCTCCCACACCTTCTCGTAGCCCACCTGGAGCACCGTGCCGAAGCGCGCTCCGAAGATGGCGAGCATGGCCAGACCGAAGGCGGTGGTGGACTCCAGCGCCTGCTTGGGCGGGGCGAACAGCCGCTGCACCTCGTCCCGCGAGGTCGAGGTGAGCCCCAGGCCCTCGGCCAGCCACTGGGCGAAGCCGAGCCGGTTCACCGGATCGGCCGCGGCGACCACGATCAGCAGGGGCACCAGGGTGAGAAAGCCCAGGGCGGCGAAGCCCATCGCACGGTGCAGCAGCTCGAATTCACTGCCCCGGCGCCATCCGCGTCCGATCGCGGACCGGTGGAACGCGTCCTCCAGCCGCTGCCACCAGGACCAGGACCTGGGCCGCCGGGAGCCGGACGCGGACCGATTCTCGGACATACCCACTCCCCTACCCGCGCCACCGGCTCGACCTGGGCAGTGCCGTCCAGGCTACTCGGGGTGGTGTCGTTCCGCCGGGAGCTCCGCCGGGACTCCCCCGGAACACGTGTGCGGTGCCGGGGCGGCCGTCGGTGCCCGCTCGGCGGGCCTCACGCCGGGGCCATGACCGGGGCCCCGCTGTCCGCGTCGATGACGCTGACCCGGACGGCGGGTTCGCGCACCGTGTCCAGGCTGGCCCCGGCGTCCACCGCGAAGAGCACCAGCACGGGCCTCGCGGCCGGGCCGCCTCCGTACACCCCGGCGAACTGGAGGATGCGCCAGCCGCCGTCGTCCCAGTGGTCCAGCAGCGCGGAGCGCACCACGCGGGAGACGCTCTGCCAGGCGCGCGAGCGCTCCAGCAGTTCGACGGTCGCGGCGACCGGGACCGCCGTCGGCGCTCCGGTCGCGGCGAGCGGATGCCCGGTGATCCGCAGCCGCAGCCGGCGCAGCGGCATCCGCCAGCGGCGGTCGGGATCGGCGGAGAGTGCCGTCAGGGCCGCCGCCGCGGCCAGGACCAGGCACAGCGCCGCGGCCGGACGGCGGCCCGCCGCGGTCCACCAGGGTCGCTGGGCCAGGGCCGCCGCGACCCCGCCCGCGAGGACCGCGGCGGCGCGGACGAAGGCGCGCCAGGTGAGGGGGGTGTCGCGGCCCGCCGTACAGCCGCAGGAGGAGCCGGGCGCGGCGGCGCGGGCGTAGCCGAGGTAGCCGAGGAAGCCCGCGCCGAGGAGGGCGGCCGCCGCTCCCGGGAGCGGGGTGACGGGCGGTGCCGACAGCGCGGCGGCGAGGAGGAGTTCGACCGCACCGAGGACGCGGAGGGCGAGCGCGGCCCGGCCGCCGTCGCGCAGCAGCCGCGCGAGCGCGGTACGCGGCGCCTGCCGGGCGGCGCCCCGGCCGAACAGCTTCCCCGCACCGGCCGGCCCCAGCACCCCGGCGAGCACCAGCGGGGCGAGGTCGCGGACCAGGGCGCTCACCGCCGCCTCCCCGCGCCGGGGCGACCGCGACCCGGACCAGGTCCACGGAGCCGTCGGACGGCCGCCACGCGCCCAGCACCTGGGCGCTCTGCCCGATGGTGAGCCGGGACAGATCGGCGGTGGGCGAGGCGGTGCCGTACGCGGCGCTGGTGGTCTCCGCCATGAGGTTGCCGACGATCTCGTGCTGCCCGTGGGCGAGGTGCAGCCGGGTCTTCTCGATACCGCGGATGGTGGTGTGGAGGTTCACGATGTTGACCCACACCGCGTCGGCGGCGACGGTGCCGTCGGGCAGCGGGACGCCGCGGGCGTAGAGTCCGTCGCCCGTCTCGATGTCGGCCGCGGTGGTGGCCCGGGCCTTCCAGACGCTGGTGGCGCCCGTGACCCGCACCCGGGAGTGGTCGCCGTAGGAGCCCGCGACCTCCAGGACGTCGTCGTTGATCGCGGTGATCCGCCCTCGGCGAAGGCGCTCTCCGCGACCGCCGGGTCCAGGGGCGTATCGGGGCGGCGAAGGCGGCGTCGGCGTCCACGGCGCCCAGGGCGGTCGCCCCGACGACGGTGGCGCCGTGGAGGGCGGCGGTGGTGAGGAAGCGACGGCGGTCGAGGGGGTCGCCGGTTCGGTACGCGCTCATGGCCGGGCCCGCCTCATTCGAAGATGGAGACCGGCAGGGTGCCGGAGCTCAGGCTGCCGATGGCGGAGAAGGCGGCGGGGGTGAGGTCGATGACCCGGTTGGTGCGGCAGACCCCGTCGCAGCAGGTGGACTCGGAGCAGAAGCTGCGGGTGCGCGGGCCGCAGTCGCTGACGGTGACACAGACGCTCGCGCCCGAGCAGTCATGGCGCACCTTCATGACCGAGCCGCAGCCGCGCCGGGGTATGTCCTCACCGCACAGGTCCGGCCGGGTGATGTCCCAGCACGCCTTGGAGGCGTTGGGCCAGGCGGCCTGCAAGGCGCTGGAGCGGCAGGTGCCGCACGCGCCGCCGCCCGCGGAGGCGCACGGACCCCAGGCGCTGCCACAACAGAACCAGGTGGCCTCGCCGTTCCAGAGCTTGGTCGATCCGCACGCCATGGCGCTGTCCTCCCGGCCTCGGTCCCGCCCTCGGAGCAGCACCATCATCCGCGGGGCCGGGCCCGGTCGCCACGGGAAGGCGTCCGGTCGGAGTCCTCACCACCGCTCGGCGATGCGCCGGACTCCGTCCGTCGGGCCAGGGGTCGCGGTCCTCACAACCGCTCGACGATCGTCACGTTCGCCTGGCCGCCGCCCTCGCACATCGACCCCACCTCCACGGCCCCCTCGCACCGCTCGGCCCGGGGCCTCACGGGCTTCGGGCGCCTGCGCCGGACTCCGTCCGACGAGTCGGTGGTCGCGGTCCTCACAACCGCTCGACGATCGTCACGTTCGCCTGGCCGCCGCCCTCGCACATCGTCTGCAGGCCGTAGCGGCCGCCGGTGCGCTCCAGTTCGTGCAGGAGGGTCGTCATCAGCTTGGCGCCGGTGGCGCCGAGCGGGTGGCCCAGGGCGATGGCGCCGCCGTTGACGTTGACCCGCTCGGGGTCGGCGCCGGTCTCCTTCAGCCAGGCCAGGACGACGGGGGCGAACGCCTCGTTGATCTCGACCAGGTCGATGTCGCCGATGGTCAGCCCGGTCTTCTTCAGCGCGTACGCGGTCGCCGGGATGGGCGCGGACAGCATCCGGATCGGGTCCTCGCCGCGCACCGACAGATGGTGCACCCGGGCGCGCGGGGTCAAGCCATGCTCCCGTACGGCCTGTTCGGAGGCGAGCAGCAGGGCCGCGGCGCCGTCGGAGACCTGGGAGGAGAGCGCGGCGGTGAGCCGCCCGCCCTCGACGAGCGGCTTGAGGGCGGCCATCTTCTCCAGGCTGGTGTCCCGGCGCGGCCCCTCGTCCACCGAGACGCCCCGGAACGGGACGGTCTCGCGGTCGAAGCGGCCCTCGTCGATGGCGCGCAGCGCCCGCTGGTGCGAGCCGAGCGCGAACTCCTCCATGGCCTCGCGGGTGATGCCCCACTTCTCGGCGATCAGCTCGGCTCCGTAGAACTGGCTGACCGGCCGGTCGCCGTAGCGCGCCCGCCAGCCCTCCGAGCCCGCGAAGGGGCCTTCGGTCAGCCCCAGGGGCTCGCCGGCCCCGCCGCTGGCGAAGCCGATGGGCACCATCGACATGTTCTGCACCCCGCCCGCGACCACCAGGTCCTGGGTGCCCGAGAGCACCCCTGCGCGGCGAAGTGCAGGGCCTGCTGCGAGGAGCCGCACTGCCGGTCGACGGTCACGCCCGGGACCTCCTCCGGGAGCCCGGCGGCCAGCCAGCAGGTGCGCGCGATGTCCCCGGCCTGCGGGCCCACGGTGTCCAGACAGCCGAAGACGACGTCCTCGACGGCGGCCGGATCGGCGCCCGAGCGCTCCATCAGCGTGCGCAGGACGTGGGCGCCGAGGTCGGCGGGGTGGACGGAGGCGAACCCGCCCTTCCGCCGCCCCACCGGCGTCCTTACCGCTTCCACGATGTATGCCTCGGGCATGACAGCTCCTTGAGATCTCTCAGATGACGGTCTTACGGTCGTTGCGTCTCGCGTTGTGTCCGGTCGCGGCGGTCGTCTCGCGGAGTGATGCCGTCCAGGACCATCGACAGATACTGGCGGGCGATCTCCTCGGGGCTGTGCCGGCCTCCCGGCCGGTACCAGGAGGCGGCGACCCACACCGTGTCGCGCAGGAAGCGGTACGCCAGCCGGATGTCGAGGTCGGCGCGGAAGACCCCCTCGGCCACTCCGCGCTCCAGCGCGCCCAGCCACGCCCGCTCGAACCTCCCCCGCGATTCGGTGAGATAGCGGAAGCGCGGCTGCGTGGACAGGTGCTGGGACTCCTTCTGGTAGATCGCGACGGCGGCGCGGTGCCGGTCGATCTCCCGGAAGGACTCGGTGACGAGTGCCTCGACGGTCTCCCGGGGGCCGAGGCCGGCGCCGAGCACCGCGTCGTACCCGGCCCAGAGCTCGTTCAGGAAGGTGGAGAGGATCTCGTCGACCATCGACTCCTTGGAGTCGAAGTGGTAGTAGAGGCTGCCCGCGAGCATCCCCGCCTCGTCCGCGATCCGGCGGACGGTGGTGGCGTTGTACCCCTGGGCGGCGAAGACCTCCGCCGCGGTCGAGAGCAGTTCGCGCCGTCGCTCGGGGAGGGGTCACGGTCGTCTTCTTCTCGCTGTTCTTCTTCTGGCTGTTCTTCGCGCTGTTTCCGGTGGAAGCGCGGTTCCTGGTGGAATTCGGCACGTTCTCATTCTCGCGTCATGGGTGCTGGCTGCTCACGGACACCGTCTCGCCCGTCATGTACGACGAGTAGCCGCTGGCCAGGAAGACGATGACGTTGGCCACCTCCCAGGGCTCGGCGTACCGGCCGAACGCCTCGCGCTCGGTGAGCGCGGCCAGCAGCTCGGGGGTGGTGACCTTCGCCAGGTGCGGATGCATGGCCAGGCTCGGCGAGACCGCGTTGACCCGGACCCGGTACGCGGCGGCCTCGACCGCGGCGCAGCGGGTGAGCGCCATGACGCCCGCCTTGGCCGCCGCGTAGTGGGCCTGACCGGCCTGGGCGCGCCAGCCGACGACCGAGGCGTTGTTGACCACGACGCCGCCGTGGCCGCCCGTCTTCATCCGGCGCAGCGCGGCGCGGGTGCAGCGGAAGGTGCCGTTCAGGGTGACGTCGATGACCTTGTCCCACTGCTCGTCGGTCATCTCGGTCAGCAGGGCGGTGCCGCCGAGCCCGGCGTTGTTGATCACCGCGTCCAGCCGTCCGTGGCGCTCCTCCGCGAGGTCGTACAGCGCGGCGATCTGGGCCTCGTCGGTCACATCGCTGACGCGCCCGGCGACCCGCTCCTCGCCGAACTCCCCGGCGAGCGTGGCCACCGTCTCCTTGAGCCGGCGCCCATGGGCGTCGCCGAGGACGACACGCGCGCCCTCCTCGAGAAACCGGCGGGCCGTGGCGCCGCCGATTCCGGCGCCCGCGGCGGCGGTGATGACGGCCGTGCGACCGGTAAGGAGGCCATGGCCGGGGACGTACGGCGCCTTGTTGTCCATCACGACGCCACGGTAACCTACCAAACACTTGTTAGGGAACCCGCCAACGGAGCTGATGGAGGGGGTGGTGCGCCGATGGACCTCGATCTCACCGAGGGGCAGTCGGCGTTCCGGGCCGAGGCCCGGCGGTGGCTGGCCGCGCACACGCCCGCCGCTCCGCTGCCCTCGCTGGAGACCGCCGAGGGGTTCGCAGCACACCGCGCCTGGGAGCGCACCCTCGCGGCCGACCGCTGGTCGGCGGTGACGTGGCCCGAGGAGTACGGCGGCCGGGGGCGTCGCTGGTCGAGTGGCTGCTGTTCGAGGAGGAGTACTACGCGGCGGGCGCGCCCGGCCGGGTGAGCCAGAACGGGATCAGCCTGCTCGCCCCCACCCTCTTCGAGCACGGCAGCGCCGAGCAGCGCGCCCGGATCCTGCCGCCGATGGCGCGCGGCGAGACGATCTGGGCCCAGGCGTGGTCCGAACCGGAGTCGGGCTCCGACCTCGCCTCGCTGCGCTCCACCGCCCGCCGCACCGACGGCGGCTGGCGCTTGAGCGGACAGAAGACCTGGTCGTCCCGGGCCGCCTTCGCCGACCGGGCCTTCGGCCTGTTCCGCAGCGACCCGGCGGCGGACGCGCCGCACCGGGGGCTGACGTATCTGATGTTCGCCCTGGACGCGCCCGGTGTGACCGTGCGCCCCATCGGCCGCCTCGACGGCAAGCCGGCCTTCGCCGAGCTGTTCCTGGACGAGGTGTTCGTCCCCGACGAGGACCTCATCGGCGAGCCGGGGCAGGGCTGGCGCATCGCGATGAGCACGGCGGGCAACGAGCGCGGGCTGACCCTGCGCAGCCCCGGCCGGTTCACCGCGGCGGCGCGGCGCCTGGTGGCGCTGTGGCGGGAGCGGGCGGGCGAGGCCGAAAGCGACGCGGGGATCGAGGCGGCCTCGCTGCGCGACCGGGTCGCCGACGCGGTGATCGGCGCCCGCGCGTATGAGCTCTTCGCCTGCGCGGGCGCCTCCCGCCTGGCCGCCGGGGGCTCGCTCGGGGCCGAGTCCAGCCTGAACAAGGTCTTCTGGTCGGAGCTGGACATCGCCCTCCACGAGACGGCCCTGGATCTGCTGGGACCCCACGGCGAACTGTCCGACGCCGCCGACGACCCGGACGCGCCCGGCCCGTGGTCCGACGGCTACACCTTCGCCCTGGCGGGCCCGATCTACGCGGGCACGAACGAGATCCAGCGCGACATCATCGCCGAGCGGCTGCTGGGCCTGCCGAAGGGACGCCGGTGAGGGTCGGCCGGGGAGCACGTACCTCGTACGGAGAGCGGCCCCCGGACCGCGACGGGACCCGGCGCGCCCGGGGCGACTACCGGGGCCCGACGCGGCCGGGGCCGCGGTCCGGGCCGCGGTCGGGACCGCACGCCGCCGCACATGAGGCGGCCCGGCCCGAGGCGGCTCAGATGACGGGCCCGTGGCCGCGGCCGAGGCGGCGCGCCCCGTGGCAGGTGACGGGCCCATTGGCCGTAGAGGAGGCGCCCGGATGAGGTTCATGCTGGATCAGGCGCAGACGGACTTCGGCCGCACCGTGGACCGGATGCTCGGCGGGACCGACACGCCGCACGCCGTCCGGGCCTGGGCTCGCGGCGAGCACGCGCCGGGGCGGGCGGTGTGGGGGCGGCTCGCCGACGCCGGGGTGACGTCACTGGCCGTACCGGAGGCGTACGAGGGCGTCGGGCCGCTGCCCGTCGAACTGGGCGTGGCGTATGTCGCGGCGGGGCGGCACGCCGTGCCGGGGCCCCTGGCCGAGACGGCCGCCGCCGCGGTGCTGCTGGCCGGACTCGCCGAGGGCGGCACGGCGCGGAGCGGGCAGGTGGCCGAGGACTGGCTGCCCCGGATCGCCGGCGGGCGGGCGCTGGTGACGCTCGCGGCGGCCGACGGCGGGCCGTACGCGCTGGACGCGGACGCCGCCGACGCCGTCTTCGCCGTCGAGGGCGAGGAGCTGTGGCTGGCCCCGGGGCACGGGCCGGTCCAGCCCTCGTTCGACCCGGCCCGCCGACTGGCCCGGCCGCTGCCCGGCGGCGAGCTGCTCGCCCGGGGCCCGGCCGTGGCCGCGGCCGCCGCGCGCGCCGCGGACTGGGCCGCCTTCGCCACGGCCGCGCTGTCGCTGGGCACCGGGCTCGCGCTGGTGGAGCGCACCGCGGCGTACGCCGGGCAGCGCACCCAGTTCGGCCGCCCGATCGGCTCGTTCCAGGCGGTGAAGCACCGGCTGGCGGACGCGCTCATCGGCCTGGAGTTCGCCCGGCCGCTGCTGTACGGGGCCGCGGTGGCGCTCACGTCGGGGCCCTCGGGTGGCGCGCCCCCGTCGGGGCCCGTGGGCGACGTCCGCGCGGAGGTCGCCGCGGCGAAGGTGGCCGCCGGCGAGGCCGCGTACACGGCGGCGCGCACCGCCCTCCAACTGCACGGCGCGCTCGGCTACACCGACGAGTACGACCTCTCGCTGTGGATCCGCAAGGCCCGCGCCCTGCGCTCCGCCTGGGGCTCCCCGTCGGTGTGCCGCGCCCGCGTCCTCGCGCCCTGACCGGTCTTGCTCCATGCTGTATCGACCCATGGTTGAGCGAACAGCGAGGTATGCGCGGATGCACCGGCCCCGGCCCACCCTGGAGAGCGTGGCGCGGCGCGCGGGTGTCTCGCGCGCCACCGTCTCCCGTGTCGTCAACGGCTCGACCAAGGTCGGCGAGGACAGCCGTGAGGCGGTCCTGAGCGCCATCCAGGAGCTGGGCTACATCCCCAACCAGGCGGCCCGCAGCCTGGTCACCCAGCGCACCGACTCCTTCGCGCTGGTGCTTCCCGAGGAGCCGGGCCGGGTCTTCTCCGACGACCGGTTCTTCCCGGGCGTGGTACGCGGGGTGAGCCAGGAGCTGGAGGGTGCGGACAAGCAGCTGGTGCTGATGATGGCCAGGTCCGCCGCCAGCCGCGACCGCATCGAGCGCTTCGCGCTGGCCCGCCATGTGGACGGGGTCATGGTCGCGTCGATGCACGGCGCCGATCCGCTGCCCGCCGCGCTGGCCGGGATGGGCATCCCGGTGGTCTGCAACGAGCGGGTGCCGGGCCCTGCGTCGCCGCCGTACGTGGGGGTGGACAACGCGGCGGGCGCGGCGCTGGCCGTGGAGCATCTGATCCGCTCCGGGCGCACCCGTATCGCCACGGTCGCGGGCCCGCAGGACATGGTGGCCGGGATGGACCGGCTCTCGGGCTACCGGGCGGCGCTGGACGGGGCGCGGCTGGCGGCGCGTGTCGCGGTCGGGGACTTCACCCAGGAGTCAGGGGCGGTCGCGATGCGGGAGCTGCTGGACCGGGAGCCGCGGCTGGACGGAGTGTTCGTGGCCTCCGACCTGATGGCGATCGGGGTGTTGCGGGCGCTGCGCCGGGCGGGCCGGCGGGTGCCGGACGACGTGGCGGTGGTCGGCTTCGACGACATAGAGCCCGCGCGCTACACCGAGCCCCCGCTGACCACCGTCCGCCAGCCGATAGGCGGCATCGGCCGCCGCCTGGCCCGCCAACTGCTGCGCCTGACCGCCGGAGAGACCATCGAACCGGCGCTGGTCCTCCCCACGGAGCTGGTGATCCGCGAATCGGCGTAACCGGGGACGCCCGCGTGGTCAGCCGCCCGCGTACCGCGGCAGCCACGCCCGGAAGTCGCGTTCGAACGCATCGTAGCGGCGGCGCAGCTCGGTACCCGGCCAGTCCTTGGGCAGGAGCCGATCGGGGAGGACGGGGTCGGCGAGCAGGTGGCGGAGGGCGGCGGCCGCGACGGTGAAGCGGTCGGCCGGTTCCTCCGCGTCCTCCAGGGCCGCGCCGAGCAGCCGGGCCTGGCGGGCCCAGCCGTCCAGGTCCCACAGGCGCGCGGCGAGCTCGGCCGGATCGCCTTCCGGCGCGCCGGTGAACCAGCCGCACTGCTCGGCGGCGACGTCCGGGCGCGGGTGGACGAGGTTGGCGGGGCGCATCCAGGTGCCCTCGCGCAGCTCGGCCAGGCGCAGGGTGGCCATGGCCTGGCGGAGGGCGGCGCGCTCGGCCGCCTCGCGCCGGTCGGAGGTGACGATCGCGATCTCCCACGCGCCGCCCCAGCGCCGGGTGCGCGGGGCCCGGCTCTCGTCCTGCCGCGCCTGGCGGGCCAGCAGCCGGTCGGTGAGCCGGTAGGTGCCATCGCTCTGCTCCAGGTCACCGGCCGCGACCATCCGGGTGAGCGCGACCCGGATGGTGCCCTCGGCGGTGCCGAAGAGCGCGCCGACGCGCACCAGCGCGCGGGCGGGCAGCTGGGGCGGGTGGAGGCCCAGCAGGGTGCTGAGCACCACCGAGCGCGCGGTCAGCGGCCGCAGGGTGAGCGTTCCGGTGTCGTCCATGGTTACGCGAAACCCTACCCATTACAGTTCTCTGTCGCGCATACTGGAAGTGTAAGGCCCGGCCGGGCCCGGGAGACCACCGCGAACGAGGAGATGTCTGCCATGAGCGCCACGCACGAGGTCCTCAACCAGGCCCCGCCGCTCATCGGCTTCAGCACCGCGGACGACCCCGCCCTGCTGGAGGCACTGCGGCGGCACGGCGGCGGCTGGGGCGAACAGGAGGTGCGGGACCTGGGCGCGCGGGCCGGTTCCGCCGAGGTGCAGGACTGGGCGCGAATGGCCGAGGAGCACCCCCCGGTGCTGCATACCCACGACCGCTACGGCCACCGCGTCGACGAGGTCGAGTACCACCCCGCCTATCACCAGTTGATGGGCGTCGCCGTGGAGAGCGGCCAGCACGCGGCCGCGTGGAGCGAGACCCGTCCCGGCGCCCACCTGGTGCGCGCGGCCAAGTTCTACGCCTTCGCACAGGCCGAGCCCGGCCATGGCTGCCCGATCTCCATGACGTACGCCGCGGTCCCGGCGCTGCGCGCCGAGCCGGAGCTCGCCGCCGTGTACGAGCCGCTGCTGGCCGCCCGCAGCTACGACTTCGGGCTGCGGCCGCCACTCGGCAAGCGGGGCCTGATCGCGGGCATGTCGATGACGGAGAAGCAGGGCGGCTCGGACGTCCGCGCCAACACCACCCGGGCCGTACCGGACGGCGAGGGCCGCTACCTGCTCACCGGCCACAAGTGGTTCACCTCCGCGCCGATGAGCGATGTCTTCCTCACGCTGGCCCGGACGGAGGAGGGGGTCACCTGCTTCCTGGTGCCCCGGGTGCTGCCGGACGGCAGCCGCAACCCGCTGCGGCTGATGCGGCTGAAGAACAAGCTGGGCAACCGCTCCAACGCGTCGGCCGAGATCGAGTACGAGTCCGCCCTGGCCTGGCGGGTCGGCGAACCGGGCCGCGGGGTGCGGACCATCGTGGAGATGGTCAACGTCACCCGGCTGGACTGCGTCATCGGCTCGGCGGCGGGCATGCGGGCCGGGCTGAGGCAGGCGCTGCACCACGCCGAGCACCGCCGGGCGTTCGGCGCCGAGCTGGTCGACCAGCCGCTGATGCGCAATGTGCTCGCCGATCTGGCGGTCGAGTCGGAGGCGGCCACCACCCTCGCGATGCGGCTCGCGTCCGCCCTGGACCGCGCGGAGGCCGGGGACGAGGGCGAGGCGGCACTGCGCAGGCTGGGGCTCGCGGTGAGCAAGTACTGGGTGTGCAAGCGCGGCGCCACCCACGCCGCCGAGGCCCTGGAGTGCCTGGGTGGCAACGGCTATGTGGAGGAGTCCGGGATGCCCCGCCTGTATCGCGAGGCGCCCCTGCTGTCGATCTGGGAGGGCTCGGGTAACGTCGCCGCGCTCGACGTACTGCGCGCGCTGGGCCGGGAGAACGGCGCCCTGGAGGCGTTCCTCGCCGAGGTCGACGCCGCGGCCGGGGCCGACGCCCGGCTGGACGCGGCCGTGGACCGGCTGCGCGGGCTGCTGCCGCGGCTCACCGACCCCGAGCGGGCGCAGCTGCTGGCGCGCCGGCTGGCCGAGCAGATGACGCTGGTGCTCCAGGGCAGCCTGCTGGTGCGGTACAGCCACCCGGCGGTCGCCGACGCGTTCTGCGCCTCGCGGCTCGACGGGGACTGGGGGCACGCCTTCGGCACCCTGCCGCCCGGCACCGACACCGGCCCGATCCTGGAGCGGGCCCGCCCGAAGGACGCGCGATGACGCCCTCGGACGGCGCGTCCGACGCGGGCGAGACGGCGGACGCGGCCGATACGCGCTTTCGGTCAGCCGAGCACGTATGAGGGGAACGTCCTCGACTCAACCTCGATGCGCCAATGTCAGCACTACCCATTCCCCTATTCAGGGGAATTTCGGTGGTCACACGGCTGGCGGGCGCCCGTTCGGCGGAACATCTCCTCGTGAAGCGATGGCAGCGCGTATGGCGTGCGGGGGCCCTGGCCACTGCCCTTGTCCTCACCTCGGCGGGGGCGACAGCCCTGGCCGACGGGGACGGTGACGGTCCGGCGACCGCGCCCGCCTCGCCTCGGCCGACGGCCGATACCCGGTCCTGGGCCGGGGCCCGGACGACGGACCGCTCACCTCGGTGCGGATCCGGATCGGTCCGGGCCTGTGTGTGTGCGTCGCCGCCTCGGCGGGCCCGGTCGGCCTCGTCGCCCGGTACGGCTGGTGCCCCAAACCGCCCAAGCCACCCAAGCCGACACCGACCCCAACGCCCACGCCGACACCGACGCCCACACCCACGCCGACTCCTACACCCACGCCCACCCCGACGCCGTCCGCGACACCCACCCCCAGCCCGTCGGCCACGCCGAGCCGTACGCCCACACCGTCCCAGAGCCCTACGCCCACCCCGACGCCGCGGGCCCCCTCCCCCACGCCCGCTCCGCGGCTCCCCGCGCCGGGGCCCACCCGCGCGCCCGCGCTTCCGCTGCCGCCGCCCCCGCCCTCCCGCACTCAGCCTCCGGCATCACCCCCCGCGCCGGCTCCCGCACCGACCAGGACCCGTGCCGTCGAGCTGCACGCGTATGAGAAACCCGCGCGCGAGAAGCCCGACAACGGGACCTCCTTGGTCACCTTCACCCTGCTGCTCACCGCGCCCGCGGTCCTCGCGGCCGCCGCTCTCCGTCCGCGTTCGCGCTCCGGCGCGCGCGGCGGGCGGCGCGGCTGACGGCCCACCGCCGAACCGCTTGGAGGTTCATCCATGCCCGAATGGCTGATTATGACCCTGGTGATGGCCGGGACCTGCGCGGTCGTGGTGACCGGGGCGGTCCTCAACTCCCGCAGACTCGGGGATGACGACGATCCGGACGAGACCCCCGATGTCCTCGACTACATGATCATGATGATCGGCGTGGTCTACGCGATCGTGCTGGGCCTGGCCATCGCCGGTGTCTGGGAGGCCCGCTCCGCCGCACAGGACGGGGTCCGTACGGAGGCACAGGCGCTGCACGAGGTGACCGAGCGGGCGAGCGTCTACCCCGCCCCGGTGCGCGATCGCATCCGCGACGACGTGAACGCGTATGTGGACCATGTGGTGCACACCGAGTGGAAGGTGATGATCGACAAGGGCGAGCTCACCGACCGCGGCACCAAGTTGCTGACCACCCTGCGCCGCGATGTCACCCTCGCGGCCCCGCACAGCGACCTCCAGTCGCAGGCGTATCAGCCGATGGTGGATCAGGTGGCAGCCGTGGACGACGCGCGCAACGCCCGGCAGCAGAGCGCGGGGGCCACGATGCCCCCGCTGGTCTGGTTCGGCCTGGTGCTGGGCGCGGCGCTGGTGATCGGGCTGGTCTTCACCCTGCAGATCCGCCGCTCGCCCCGGGAGCTGATGCTCGCGGTGATGTTCACCGCGCTCATCGTCTTCCTGCTCTTCCTCGTGTGGGACTTCGACGAGCCCTTCGGACGGTCGGTCGGCGACTCGACCACGGCCTTCACCGATCTGTTCCCCAGCGCACGGGGAGGGTCTTGAGGCCGTGTCGGAAGTTGGAGGTGAGCCGCACCGGCTCACCCGCCCGGCGCAGCCCCGGCAGCCGGTCCAGGGCGGCGCGCAGCATGGCCCGCATCTGGACCCGGGCCAGATGCGCGCCCAGGCAGACATGCGGTCCGAAGCCACCGAATCCACGAGCGCCGCCGCGCGCTCCTCGATGACCGCCTCCAGCTCCCGTACGGCACGCGGGGTGAAGGCCGCGGCGACGATGCGCCGGCTGCGGGAGTGGTCGGGCGGGTCCTGGTTGAGCATCATCGCCCGCACGAACTCCAGATCGGCGGGCGTGTCGGGGTCGCGGATCTGGGTGGCCCGAGGTGGGAGGAGAAGACCTCGGGGGTGCGCAGGACGTGTTTGACGTCGGCGTGCCGGAACACCGCCCAGAAGCCGGGGCCGGCCGCCCAGGCCCCGACCGCGGGCTCGTCGATCCGGCAGACGGGGCGGGTGGCCCGCAGTGCGCGGAACAGGGCGTACGGGAGGCCGGCGGTGTAGGTCTCGGGGAGGAACGCCTCGACAGGGTTCACAGCCGAGACCGTACGGCGCCGCCCTCCGGGCCCGTCAAGACGCCCCGCGCGTCAGGAGGCCCTACCCATCACGAGGCCCTGCCCGTCAAGACGCCCCGCGCGTCACGACGCCCTGAGCCACCGGCCCCCCGAGCCCACCGGTCACCGCGCGGCCCCTACCCCACCGGCACCGGGAGGATCCGGCGCAGCGGGTCCTCCGGCAGCCGGCCGTGGGCCTTCCACTCCCGGGGGTAGCCGACCGAGACCTCCTGGAACTTCACCCCGTCCTCCACCGTCGTCCGGGGGATGTGCAGATGGCCGTAGACGACCGTCTCGGCCCGGAACCGCACATGCCAGTCGGCGGTCAGCTCGGTGCCGCACCACAGCGCGAAGTCGGGGTAGCGCAGCACCCGGGTGGGCAGCCGGGTCATCGGCCAGTGGTTGATGAGCACGGTCCGCAGCTCCGGGTCGACGGCCGCCAGCCGCGCCTCGGTCTCGGCGACCCGGGCCCGGCACCACGCGTCGCGGGTGGGGTAGGGGTCGGGGTGCAGGAAGTGCTCGTCGGTGCAGACCACCCCCGCCTCGTGGGCGTGGGCCAGCGCGGCCTCCTTGGTGGCCAGGCCGTCGAGGCGGAAGGTGTAGTCGTAGAGCAGGAACAGCGGGGCGATGACCAGCGGCCCGCCGATGCCCTCCCAGAGCGGGTAGGGGTCCTCGGGCGTGACGATGCCCTTCGCCCGGCACATCTCCACCAGCGCCTCGTAGCGCGCCACCCCCGGACCTCCAAGGGGTCCTTGGGATGGGTCCACAGCTCGTGGTTCCCGGGTGACCAGATGACTTTGGCGAAGCGCTCGCTCAGCAGGCCGAGGACCTCCTCGATCTCGGAGAAGACCTCGCCGACGTCGCCCGCGACGATCAGCCAGTCGTCGTCGGAGCCGGGCCGCAGCCGCTCCACGATCGCCCGGTTCTCCGGATAGGCCACATGAAGGTCGCTGATGGCGAGGAGTTCGCCCCCGTGGGTGCCGCCCATTGTCTCTCCTGTCGTACGGTGGCGGTCATGACGCGGTCGCGGTGCGCGGGCACCGCGGGACGGGCCGGGTGATCACCGGACCGTCCCTGGCGCTAGCCTCGCAGATGTGGTGGACAAACTCCCTCCGTCTTTTGAACGGGGAACCGACGGACCGAAGGTCATCGTGGCCGGACTGGACGGTTCCGAATCTTCCTGGCGCGCCACGGCCTACGCCGCCGGGCTGGCCAGACGGCAGAAGGCGCTGCTGGTCGTGGTCTACATCCAGCCGGTGCTGGCCGCGGGAGCGGCGCTCGGGGCCTCGGTGGCCGACACCACGGGTGAGGTGGCCGAGGAGCTGATGCGGGAGATGCGGGAGGCCACCGAGCGGCTGCGCGGGGTCTTCGAGGTGCGCTGGGAGTTCCACACCTTCCGGGGCGATCCGTACAACGGTCTGGCCCAGGCGGCCGATGAGCTGAAGGCCGACGCCGTGGTGGTGGGCGCCTCCGAGCAGGCCGGGCACCGCTTCATCGGCTCGGTGGCCGTACGGCTGGTCAAGGCCGGGCGCTGGCCGGTGACCGTGGTGCCGTAGGGGCCGTCCGTCCGGCTCGCGGAGCCCGGCGCGGTGAGGCACCGTGGGAGGAGCGAACGGACCACCCCACGGACCGGGGAGACTGCCATGGCCCACACCTACCGGGTGACCGAGATCGTCGGCTCGTCCGGCAAGAGCGTCGACGACGCGATCCGCTCCGCCATCGGCCGTGCCTCGAAGACGCTCCGGAATCTCGATTGGTTCGAGGTCGGCCAGGTGCGCGGGCACATCGAGAACGGCCGGATCGCGCACTACCAGGTGGGGCTGAAGGTCGGATTCCGGCTCGAGGACCCCGACGCCGGCTCCGGGGACCGGGCCGGCTGACCCCGGCTCAGCCACGGGCACGACGGTGGACAGCACGGACGGCAGCGGATACCAGTCGGCGGTCGCGAAGCTGGCGTGCCGGGCGGCGAGTTCGGAGACCCGGTCCCGCGCCTGGGTCTCGGTGGGTTCGGTGCCGTCGATCGGGGGCGCCACGTTGTGCGCGTCCGTCATGATCAGCAGGTAGTGGCGGTCGTCGTACCAGGCGGTGTCGATACCGCTGGTGACATATGTGGACGCGTCCCCGTCGAAGAGCACGAACCACGGCCGGAGGGCGGCGTCGGTGTAGCGGGTGCGCGGGTCGCCGGAGGCGGCGCCGTGGACGGCGGGGAAGGCGGCGGCCTGACCGAGCCTCCCGGCGGCGGACAGGTCCCGCAGATGGGTGGCGTACTCACGGTCGGTCCACAGCGTGTCCAGGGGTTGTTCTCCTCGACCGTGCCGGGTATGAGCTCGACGATGAACTTGCCCGCGAGCGCCGAGCGGGACGGCCAGCCGCCCGCCTGAACCGCCTCGTCGAGGGTGGCACGGCCGCCCACCACATCCGCCGGGCGCAGCACCGCGTCGCCCAGGGTGGCGCCGAGGAGGGCGTCGAGGTCGGCCGGGCCGCGGCCCTTCTTGCCGTTGAAGCCGTCCTTCATCTCCACCTTGACGAGGACGGGTCGGTGCCCCGGATGGGCCTGGTGCCAGGCGCGCATGTCGGCGAGGCAGCCGGCCAGGCTCTGGTCGCGGGGCTTGGTGCGCAGCTCGCCGGGGCCCGCTGCGTTCTCGCAGTTGTTGTCGTTGCCGAGCGGGTTGGAGTGCGAGACCCGCCAGCCGGCGCCGAAGGCGTTGGTCCACACATCGAGTTCCAGGAGCGAGGCCCCGGAGTCCAGCGCGTCGGCGAAGTAGGGGTACTTGGCCTTCTCGTAGGCGTTGTGCACCCCCACCGAGGTGGTGGCGGAGTAGGACGGATCGTCCGCGGTGGCGGGCCGGGCCTCGGCCGGTACCGTCAGACACAGTGCGGCGGCCGCCGCGGCCACCGCCACCGTTCCCGTGCGCCGGGCATGACCGCGCGCCGGACTCCCCACCCTGCCCATGTGTCCCCACCCTCGTCGATGTCCCGACCAACTGGGCAGAAGCGTACGGGAGTCGCGTCATGGGTTACGAGGGGTCATGGGTCACAGCGGTACGGGCCCGGCGGCGTGCTGCCGCTGAGCCCGTCTCATGTGCCGCGTCTGTGCCGCGTCTCACACGGCTGGAGGTCGTTCAGGGGCGGGCCCCGGTCAGGGCCGCTCCCCCACGCCGGTCGTCGCGACCTCGCGCACCCGTCCGCCGGGCGGACTGGGAGCCAGTGGCGCGGTCTGGTCCATTCCGGTGCCGCGCCGCAGCCCGGTGAGGAACTCCTGGAGCGTCTCGACGGCGGTGTGCCGGGGCCGCCAGCCCAGTTCCTCCTGGGCGCGGGTGGTGTCCATCAGCGGGAGCCGCAGGGCGGCGTCGAACAGGTGGGGCGAGGGCGGCAGCAGATGCAGATGCCAGGCCGTGGCCATGGCCGAGCGGGCGGCGAAGCGCGGGATACGCATCGTCCGCGCGTCCAGCAGACTGGCCAGCGTCTCGCCGTCCACCGGCGGTTCGGCCGCGAGGTTGAAGGCGCCGCGCACCTGCCGGCCGAGCGCCAGCCGGTACGCCTCGGCGGCGTCGTCGGTGTGCAGGACCTGGAGCCGCAGCCCGGGCAGGTCGAAGACGGCGGGCAGGAAGGTGGAGCGGACCAGCCGCCGGGGCAGGAACGGGCCCATGAACAGCCGGCGCTGCTCGGCCGCCGCCTCCTCCTTGAAGAGGAAGCCGGGCCGCATCCGCACCACCCGGACCTGCGGATGCTCCCGTTCGAAGGCGTCGAGCATCCGCTCCACATACGCCTTCTCCCGGCAGTACGCGGCCTCCGGCCAGCCGTCGGTGGGCCAGGACTCGTCCACCGGGCGGCCGTCCTCGGGGCCGGGCGAGTAGGCGCCCACCGAGGAGGCGTACACCAGCACCGGCACCTCGGCCCGTGCCACCGCCTCGAAGACCCGCTTGCTGCCGAGGACATTGGTGGCCCAGGTGACGGCGGGCCGGTGGCTGGGCTGGATCAGCCAGGCGAGGTGGATGACGGCGTCGGCGCCCTCGAAGTGCCGTACGAGGCCGGCCTCCTCACCGGCGTCCCGCCCGATGTCCGCGCGTACCCAGGTGGTCTTCGGCGGCGACCAGCTGGGCACCCTGCGGGCGACGCCCACGATCGACTCGACGTCCGGCGCCTCGCCGAGCGCGCGGACGACGCTCGTACCGGCGTTTCCGGTGGCCCCGACCACCACCACGCGCATTCCGTGCTTGACACCCATGTGTCCGCTCCTTCCGGCAGCGTCGTGTCCTCAGCCGTCCCGGTTTCGGACCTGGTTTTGAAGCTGGTTCCGGAGCTGGTTTCAGCCCTGGTTTCAGCGCGGCCCGCTTTTCAGCCCCTGCCGACCAACTGCCGCGCGGCCGCGACGATCGCGTCCGCGTCGATTCCCGCGTCGCTCAGCTGCTCGGCGGGGGTCGAGGAGGCCGGCATCATGCGCACCGCGAGCCGGATCATCCGGGGCACCGGACGGCCGTCGCCGAACGCGTCGAGCACCGCGTCGCCCAGTCCGCCCTCGGGGTGGTGATCCTCCACGGTGACCAGCCGGCCCGTCGCCTCGGCGGCGGCGCGCAGCGTCTCGGTGTCCACCGGCTTGAGCGAGTACAGGTCGATGACCCGGGCCGGGATGCCCTCCTGGGCGAGCCGGTCGGCGGCCTCGACGGCCTCGTGCAGGGTGACCCCGGCGCCGACCAGGGTGACCCGGTCGTCGTCGCTGGAGCGCACCACCTTCGAGCCGCCGACGGGGAAGCTCTCGGTGGGCGGGTAGATGACCGGCGTTCCGCTGCGCGTGGTGCGCAGATAGCGGATGCCGGACTCCTCGGCCATGGCGGCGGTCAGCTGGGCGGTCTGGTTGGCGTCGCACGGGTAGAGCACCGTGCTGCCGTGCACCGCCCGCATGGCGGCCAGGTCCTCCAGGCCCATCTGCGAGGGTCCGTCCTCACCGATGGCCACCCCGGCGTGGGAGCCGATGAGGTTGAGGTCGGCGTCGCTGATGGAGGCCATCCGGATGAAGTCGTAGGCCCGGGTGAAGAAGGCCGCGAAGGTGGCGACGTACGGATTCCAGCCGCGGGTCTGCATGCCGACGGCCGCGGCCACCAGCTGCTGCTCCGCGATGAAGAACTCGAAGTACCGCTCGGGGTGCTCCTTGTGGAAGTACTCCAGGCGGGTGGAGTCGCCCACCTCGCCGTCGAGCGCCACCACATCGCCGCGGGCGGTGCCGATGGCGGCCACCGCCTCGCCGAACGCGTCACGGCTGGGGATCGAGTCGCCGGTGTTGTAGCGCGGCAGCGCCAGCGGGCCCTCGGACGCGGGCCGGGTGGGGGTCACCGAGGGCGGGCCGAGCACCGGTACGGCCATGTTGCGTGCGCCGCCGAGCTCGGCGATGGCCTCGTCCGCGTTCTTCAGCGGCTTGCCGTGCATGCCCTCGCGGTTCTCCACCGAGGCCACGCCGCGGCCCTTCATGGTGCGGGCGATGATGGCGGTGGGGCGGCCGACGGTGGACAGCGCCTCGCCGTAGGCGCGGTCGATGGCCTCGATGTCATGGCCGTCGATCTCGATGGTGTGCCAGTCGAAGGCTCGGATGCGCCGGGCGTAGGCGTCCAGGTCCCATTCGTGGCGGGTGGGCCCGCGCTGGCCGAGCCGGTTGACATCGATGATGGCGGTGAGGTTGTCCAGCCGCTCGTAGCCCGCGTGCTCGAACGCCTCCCACATCGACCCCTCGGCCATCTCGCTGTCGCCGCACAGCACCCAGACGCGGTAGGGCACATGGTCCAGCCGCTTGCCGCTCAGCGCGGTGCCCACGCCGTACGGCAGGCCCTGCCCGAGCGATCCGGTGGCCACGTCCACCCACGGCAGCCGGGGGGTGGGGTGACCCTCCAGCCTGCTGCCGCGCTTGCGGAAGGTGATGAACTCCTCGTCGCGGAGGGCCCCGGCCGCCTTGTACACCGAGTAGAGCAGCGGGGAGGCATGGCCCTTGGAGAAGATGAGGTGGTCATTGCCCGGGTGGTCGGGCTGCTCGAAGTCATAGCGCAGATGGTTTCCCATCAGGACGGCCATCAGGTCCGCCGCCGACATCGACGACGTGGGATGGCCGGACCCGGCGGCCGCGGCGGCACGCACCGAGTCCACACGGAGCTGCTGCCCGAGCTCGCTGAGCTGTTCGTGTCGCATTGTTCTCCTTCCAGGTTTCGCCGGCGGTCAGCCGCCGCCCGTCCGCGCCCGGGCGGTCTGCGCGACCTCGGGCGACTCGGTGTCCAGCGGCACCGCCCAGGGCGGGACCACCCCGAGCTGCACCCCCTGGCGTGGCAGCACCGCGTCGAGCAGCCAGTCGGCGGCGACCCGGACCCGGTTCCCCGGCATCGCCATGAGGTGGTAGCCGCGGGTGACGGCGTTGGCGATCGGCCCGGACAGCGGGATGTGCAGCGGGTCCGCGGCGGCCTGCACCCCGCCGAGGTCGACGGTGAACCCCAGGTCGTGGTGTTTGTACGGCTTGGCGGTGCCGCGCCCGAGGGAGGCCAGCAGGTTGTGGCCCGCGACCTTCCCCTGCCGCTGGGCGTGCTGCGCGGTCATCGGGGTGAACTGGCCCGGCCGGGTCAGATCGGGCACCGCGGCGGCGTCCCCGCAGGCCAGCACGTCGGGATAGCCGGGCACGGCCAGATACTGGTCGACCCTCAGCCGACCGCGTTCGGTCGGCAGCCCGAGCTGCTCCACCAGCGGGTCGGGGCGCACCCCGACACACCAGATCAGCGACCGGGTGTCGACGCACTCGCCGTCGTCCAGCAGCACCCCCTCCGAGGTGGCCTCCTTGACCGTGGTGCCGGTGCGGACCTCGACACCCCGTTTGCGCAGCACCCGGTCGGCCGTGCGGGACAGCTTCTTGTCCAGCTCGGGAAGGACCCGGGGGCGATGTCGAGCAGCATCCAGCGGGGCCGCGGCGCATCGCGCAGCGAGTGGTTCCGCCGCGCGAGCGAGTCGGTGAAGAGCACCCCGTGGGCGGCCACCTCGGTGCCGGTGTAGCCGGCGCCGACCACCACGAAGGTGCGGCGGGCCTCCCGCTCCCGGGGGTCGGCTGCGGTGCCGGACATCTCCATCTGCCGGGTGATGTGGTCGCGCAGGAAGAGCGCCTCGGGCATACCGCGGAAGCCGTGGGCGTGCTCGGCCACGCCGGGGATCGGCAGCAGCTTGTTGACGCTGCCCACGGAGAGGACGAGCCGGTCGTAGTCCATCTCGCCGGACCGTCCGTCCGGGTCCCGCCAGGAGATCTTGCGGGCGTCCAGGTCGACGCCGTGGACCTCGCCCAGCACCAGCCGGACATGCGGCAGGGTGCCGGTGAGGGAGACCGAGACACGCCGGGGTTCCAGGACCCCGCCCGCCACTTCGGGCAGCAGGGGCAGATACAGGAAGTAGTCATTGGGATTGATCAGGACGATGTCCGCCGCGCCGCGCAGGGTGCGGGAGAGCGTACGGGCGGCCTGATAACCGGCGAATCCGGCACCGACGATCACTATGCGTACTGGGCTCACGCGAATCTCCCGGGCATACGGGGCCAGGGAGCTCCAAGTGCCCGTGAGAGCCCGGACCAAACGTGGGGCCCGGTCGGCCCCGCCCCCGGGGCCGTGTTCCGGGCGGTTCCCGGTCGCGGTCCCGGCGGCGGGGGCGGGGTGCTTCAGGGGCGCGCGTACCTCAGAAGCGCGCGCACGTCACGGGGCGTACGTCAGGGGTACGCGCACGTGGGCGGCGCGCGGACGTCAGCGGCGCCGGCGGGCCGTCTGCGCGTCGATCCGCTCGTCCCAGTCGATGCGGTAGCCGGTCAGCCAGTCCGAGGAGCCGTTGCCCGCCCGGTCCAGCTTGCGCGGCATGGTGACATCGCGCAGGGCGCGCGCCACGGGCCCCGGCGCCGTGCGGCGGGCCATGCCCGCGCCGGCCGCGGCGACCTTCTCGACCCGCTCCCGGCGCAGCGCCTCGTACGCGGCGAAGGCCGACTGGGGTGTGCGCAGATCGCGCAGGCATTTGGCGAGCACGACGCCGTCCTCGATGGCCATCGAGGCGCCCTGTGCGACGCCCGGCGCACAGGCGTGCGCGGCGTCGCCGACGATGACCATGGCCTCCTCGGACCAGGTGGGAGTGGAAACGATGTCGTAGGCGGCGGTGGCCACGATGGTGTCACCGGTGGCGCGGACCAGGTCGGCCGCGGGGGTGTTGTCCTCGGCGAAGAGCGTCAGCAGCCGCTCCCGCCACTGCTCGGAGGTGACGGCGGCGAGCTGGGCCCTGGACATCTCCTCGGCCGGGGCGTTGCAGAACCACCAGACCTCGCCGTCCGGTGCGGTGGTGCAGCCGAAGAAAGCCTGCTTGCCGAAGATCATCGTGTAGGCGTCGGGGTCCGGGGGCGAGTCGGCGTCGCGGGTGTAGCCGCAGACGGTGTGCTGTCCGGTGTAGCGGGGCCGGGGCGCGCCCGCGTCGATGGTCCTGCGGACGAGCGAGTGGATGCCGTCGGCGCCGATCAGCACATCGCCCACGGCGCGGCCGCCGTCGGCGAAGGAGCAGACGATCCGGCCGTCGGGGCTGGTGTGGGCGGCGAGCAGCCGCTTGCCGCCCTCGACGCGCACACCGCGGCGCACCGCCTCCTCGCGCAGCACCCGGGCGAGGGTGGCGCGCTTGAGCGTCACGGGGCCGAGGCCACCGTCCCGCGATCCGGACATGGGACGGTTGCCGAGCCGCTTGCCGGTGTTGCTGATGAAGTCGACGCGGCCGGCCGGGAAGGAGTTCTTCAGCACGGGTTCATGGGCGTCGATGGTGCGCAGTGCCTCCAGGCCGTTGGCGGCGACGACGAGGAACGCACCGGTGTCGATGGCGTCCGTGGGGTACGTCTCGTAGACGGCCGCGTCGATGCCGGCCTTCCGCAGGGCCATCGCGGTCACCGTGCCGGCGATGCCGCCACCGATGATCAGGGCTGTGGTCATGGTGCTCCGTGACGTGGCGTGGGGTGTCGTGTCGTGGGATTGCGACAGCACCATATGGCGGTCCGGAGCTCCCCGGGTCAAGAGCGGGACATCAACTACCGGGCGGTGGGCGGCATTGGGGGCGGAACCCGGCAGGTACGCTACTTGAGCAGCCGGGACAGCCGCCGGTCGGCGAGCGGCTTGCCACCGGTCTGGCAGGTGGGGCAGTACTGCAGCGAGGAGTCGCGGAAGGACACCTCGCGGACGGTGTCCCCGCACACCGGGCACGGCTGCCCGGTGCGGCCGTGCACCCGCATGCCGCCGCGCTTCTCCCCCTTGAGGTCGGTGGCGGCCAGGCCGCGGGAGCGCTCGACGGCGGAGCGCAGCGTGGCGCCCATCGCCTCGTACACCCCGGCGATCTCCGACTCGGTGAGGTCCGAAGCGAGCCGGTACGGCGACATCCGGGCGGCGTGCAGGATCTCGTCGGAGTAGGCGTTGCCGATCCCGGCGATGACGCTCTGGTCGCGCAGTACCCCCTTGATCCGGTGGCGCACACCGCGCAGCAGCCCGGCGAACACCTCCAGCGTGAAGGAGTCGTCCAGCGGGTCCGGGCCCAGCCGGGCGATCCCCGGGACCTCCCGCGGCTCGCGGACCACGTACACCGCGAGCCCCTTGCGCGTCCCGGCCTCGGTGAGGTCGAAGCCGGAGCGCTCCGGCCCGGCCAGGAGCAGCCGCAGCGCGAGCGGACCCTTGCCGGGCCGGGGCGGGGTCTCGGGGAGCCCGTCCCGCCAGCGCAGCCAGCCCGCCTTGGCGAGGTGGATCACCAGATGGGGGCCGTCGGTGGCCAGGTCGAGGAATTTGCCGTGGCGGGCCGCCGCCGTGACGGTGCGGCCTTCGAGCGCGCTCAGCGGCGGGTCGTAGGTCTTCAGGACGCTCACCGCGACGGGGAGGACACGGGCGATCTCCCGGCCGACGGCGCGCTCGGCCAGGATCCCGGTCAGGGCCTCCACCTCGGGCAGCTCCGGCATGCCACCAGTGTGCCGCAGGCCGGAGCGGAACCACCCGCGGCGGTCCGGGTGACCGATTCCCCCCGGTGCACCACTCCGGGCTGCGGGCCCGCACACTCTCCCCTAGCGTCCCATTTGTTCCCTCTCGTTCCCGTCTGCCCCGTACGGAGCGTTCCCCATGGTCGACACCGGACAGCAGTCCGTACGCAGCGAGGCGGCACGGCACGGGGTGGCGGGCGGGACGGCAGGCGCGCCGTACGAGGGCTATGAGGCGTACGAGGGCTATGAGGCGTATGAGGGCGGCAGCCCCGAGGCCGAGCGGCTGCGCTTCCAGAAGCTGACGCACGAGCTGATGCGGATGCAGCGGTACTCCGACGGCACCGACGGCTCGGGCGCCCCGCGGCCGCTGCGCGCCTTCCGCGGCGAGGCGGCACTGGGCGTGGAGAACGCCCGGCTGCGGTTCCGTGACGACCTCCCGCCGGAGCTGTGCGTGGGGTACGCCCGGCCTGGCGCCGAGTACCCGGCCGTGGTGCGGCTGTCCAGCGCGAGCGGCTCCGAGGGGTACGGCGCCACTCCCGATCTGCGGCGGCTGGCGGTGCGGGTCCAGGCCGGTCCGGAGGAGACCCACGATCTGCTGGCCACCAGCTTCCCGGTGTCCCATGCCGCCGACGCGCACGAGTTCGTCGCCTTCGCCAAGGCCACGGCGGGCGCGGGGAGCACCGTGGAGAAGGCGTTCGGGCTCTTCGTCCGGCTGCCGCTGGCGGTGGGCTGGGCCACCGCCGACCGGATGCGCCGCAACCTGCGGATCGCCACCCGCCACACGGTGGGCTCGCTGGCCCGTGAGACCTTCTGGAGCCGGGGCGCGATCCTGTGGGGCCCGGCCGGTCCGGTGCGCTACCAGCTGCGTCCGGCGCCCGGCGGCACCCCCGCTCCCCCGCCCGACGGCGGCGACCCCGACTATCTCCACCGTGAGCTGGCGATGCGGCTGTCCACCGGCGACATCGCCTTCGAGCTGTGCGTACAGCGCTATCTGGACGACCGCCGCACCCCGGTCGAGGACGGCTCGGTGGAGTGGCGGGAGAGCGACGCGCCGGTCGTCCCGGTCGCGGTGCTCACCGTGCCGTGCCAGGACCTGGACGGCGCCCGGGCCCGGTCGGCGGCCCGCCGGGTCGAGCAGCTGGCGTTCAACCCCTGGCACACCACCGAGGAGTTCCGTCCGCTCGGCAGTCTCAACCGGGCCCGCAAGGCCGCGTACGAGGCCGCCGCTGCGCACCGGCTCGGCCTGCGCCTCCCCGCCGCCGAGCAGCGGCCCACCACGCTGCTGCCCGTCCCGGTGCGCGCCGCCCTCGACCTGCCGGTGCGGGCGGCCTTCGACCTCCCGGTGCGCGCCGCCTTCGACCTGGTCGACCGCTGTGTGCCCTGGCACCGGCTGCCGGCCCCGCTGGGACTGCTCAACCCGGCCGCGCTGGGCCGGACGCTGCGCCGACTGGGCCTCGTCGAGGGGGACGACGCACCCGGGGCGCCGCGGCGCCCCGCCCCGGCCGGGGAGAGGCCGCGGGTGGCGAGTCCGTTCGCGCCTTGACGGCCGGTGGCGCCGTCCCTGTCCTGACCGCCGGCCCCGGGGGCTCCGAGCGGGCCGCACCTGACTGGACCGGGCTATCGACGCGCTATCGCGTGGCGGTTCACAGGGGACGGACGGCGGGGAGCGGTGGCATGGGCAGCGAGGCCGGGACGGAGCCGCCGCGGCGCGTCGCCATCCGGGACGTGGCGGAGCGGGCCGGGGTGTCCAAGGGCGCGGTCTCGCTCGCCTTCAACGACCGGCCCGGGGTCTCCCGGGCCACCCGGGACCGCATCTTCGCCGCCGCCCGGGAACTCGGCTGGTCGCCCCATCTCTCCGCCCGGTCGCTGTCCACCTCCCGCGTGGACACGGTCGGTCTGGCCATCGCCCTCCCGGCCCGGACGCCGGGCCTCGAGCCGTGGTCCATGGAGTTCGTCTCGGGTATCGCGAGCGTGCTGGTCGAGCGGTCCTGCTCGCTGCTGCCGCGGCTGGTCCGGGATGTGCGCGAGGAGATCGCGGTCCAGGAGGCGTGGTGGCGGGGGCGGCAGATCGGCGGGTCCATCCTGGTCGATCTGCGGGACGGCGACCCCCGCGTCCCCGCGCTGCGGCGGCTCGGCCTGCCCGCCGTGGTGGCCGGGCACCCCTCGCTCGCGGACGGGTTCACCTCGGTGTGGACGGACGACGCCACGGCGGTCACCGAGGCGGTGCGCTATCTGGTGGCGCTGGGCCACCGCCGGATCGCCCGGGTGGACGGCGCCCCCGGGCTGGGGCACACCACGATCCACGAGGCCGCCTTCGGGGCCGCCGTACGGGAGTCGGGGCTGGGCGAAGGCCGCACGGTGGCCACGGACTTCTCCGGCGAGGAGGGGGCGCGGGCCACCCGGGCCCTGCCGGCCTCGGTGGACCGGCCCACGGCGATCCTGTACGACAACGACATCATGGCGGTGGCGGGGCTTTCGGTGGCCGCCGAGATGGGGCTGCCGGTGCCGGCCGACGTGTCGCTACTGGCCTGGGACGACTCACAGCTGTGCCAGCTGACGCACCCCACGCTCTCGGCGATGAGCCACGATGTCTTCGGCCACGGCGCCAGGGTCCTTCTGACGGATCTCCGCGGCGTCGCCGCGTCGGCGCGAGCCGTGACGCCCGTTGGCCGGGTACCGCCCCGGTGAACCGGTTCAGTCCTGGCGGAAGCGGTTGATGGCCGGCAGATGGCGCTCGCGCAGCTCCGGGTCGCGCACCCCCAGCCCCTCCTCCGGGGCCAGGCACAGCACGCCGACCTTCCCGGAGTGGCGGTTGCGGTGGACGTCCTGGGTGGCCGTGCCGACCGCATCGAGCGGATAGACCTTGGAGAGCGTGGGGTGCACCATCCCCTTCTCGATCAGCCGGTTGGCCGCCCATGCCTCCCGGTAATTGGCGAAGTGGGTGCCGATGATCCGCTTGAGCGCCATCCACAGGTAGCGGTTGTCGTACTCATGGCGGTAGCCGGACGTCGAGGCGCAGGTGACGATCGTTCCGCCGCGCCGCGCCACGTACACACTGGCGCCGAAGGTCTCCCGGCCGGGGTGCTCCACGACGATGTCCGGGTCGTCGCCGCCGGTCAGTTCGCGGATCCGGGACCCGAAGCGCTTCCACTCCTTGGGGTCGGGCGTGGTCGCGTCCTTCCAGAAACGGTAGCCCTCCTCGGCCCGGTCGATGACCAGCTCGGCCCCCATGGAGCGGACGAGTTCGGCCTTGCGCCGCCCGGAGACCACGCACACCGGGATCGCCCCGCCGTTGACGGCCAGCTGGGTCGCGTACGAGCCGAGGCCACCGGCCGCGCCCCAGACGAGGGTCACATCGCCCTGTTTCATCTGGGCGCCGTTGCGGGAGACGAGCTGCCGGTACGCGGTGGAGTTGACCAGGCCGGAGGAGGCGGCCTCCTCCCAGGTGAGGTGGGCGGGCATCGGCATCAGCTGGTTGGCCTTGACCAGCGAGAGCTCGGCGAGCCCGCCGTAGTTGGTCTCGAAGCCCCAGATCCGCTGCTCGGGGTCGAGCATGGAGTCGTCATGGCCGTCCGGTGAGCGCAGTTCGATGGAGAGGCAGTGGGCCACCACCCGGTCGCCCGGCTTCCAGTGGCGGACCCCCGGCCCGGTGCGCAGCACCACACCGGCCAGGTCGGAGCCGAGCACGTGGTAGGGCTGGTCGTGGCGGGCCGCTCCGGGGTCGTCGGTGCGTGCGTAGCGCTCCAGGAAGCCGAAGGTCGGCAGCGGCTCGAAGATGGCGCTCCAGACGGTGTTGTAGTTGATCGCGCTGGCCATGACCGCGATCACCGCCTCGCCCGGGCCCGGTTCGGGCGTGGGCACCTCGCGGATGTGGAGCGACTTCTGGGGATCCTTGTCCTTGGTGGCCATGCCCACGAACATCTCGGATTCCTCTTTGAGGATCACCGCGCCCCGGTAGGACTCGGGAAGGTCCAAGGCGGCGAAGTCCGCGGCCACCGCGTCCTGCGCCAGCACGGCGCTGATGATGTCCTGCATGACATGTCCTCCGATGTACCGCTCCGGGCACCTGTGTGTCCCGGAGGCTATGGCAGCGGCCACGATCCGAATAACCCCTAGCTCCGCCCGGGTCGCGCCCCCCCTAGGCGCCCCCTATACGGCCAGGGAGTGCAGACAGGCGATGAGCGTGCGGGCCTCGACGTTGACGTAATGGCTGTGGCGCATCAGGTCGAGCAGCTGACGCACGGCCATCCAGCGGTAGTTCGGCGGCTCCTGGGGGACGGCGCTCATCTCCGTCTCCACGACGAGATAGCGGTTGAAGGCGTGGAAGAAGCGGCCGCCCTCCTCGGAGAGCACGGTGTCGAACCGCACCCGGTCGGCCGGTGCCTCCACCACCTCCCCGAGGAACGGCGGGGTGGCCCCCTCGGGCAGATGGGTGTAGTTGCGCGGGGTGCACTGCACGGTGGGGGCCAGCTCCACCACGTCCGTGTAGCCGGGTTCGGCGCGGGCCTGCACCAGGACGTGCGGCACCTTGTCGGCGTAGGCCAGCAGAAAGGCCGCCACGCCCGGTCCGTGGGGCTCGATCATGGGCTGGGTCCAGCCGCCCACCTCGCGGCCGCCCGCGGTCACGTCCACGGCCATCACGCTGAAGTAGCGCCCGCTCTCGTGGGAGATGCGGTGGGCGTTGCGGTGCCAGCCGGTGGTTTCCCGCAGCGGTATCCGCTCGGTGAACACCTCACGCTCGGTGCGCAGTCCGGTGATCCAGCTGAGGATGTCGGCGTCGCGGTGGAGGGTGTGCCGCCCCTGCCGTTCCGGCTCCGCGGTCCCGTGTGGTCCGGCGGCCGGGAAGGGCTCCGCCGGGTCCAGCGGGGAGTGCGGCAGACAGGCCAGGACGCTGCGGGCGTCCATGTTCACCAGGTCCTCCACGGCCAGCAGATGGTGCAGCTGGCCGAGCGTCAGCCAGCGGAAGCCGTCGCGTACCTCGACGTCCGTCTCCGGCGCCACCTCGACCAGCATGTTGCGGTTGCGCTTGTGGAAGAACCAGCTGCCCTGCTCCGACTGGCGGACGTCGGCGAGCACCCGGTGCCGCTCCATCCGCTGGAAGTACTCCAGATACGGCACGGCCCGGCCCTTGTGCACCCGGGTGTAGTTGCTGCGGGTGGCCTGGACGGTGGGGGACAGCTGCAGCCCGCCGTGGTTGCCGGGCTCCATCTTGGCCTGCATCAGGAAGTGCGGTACGCCGTCGAAGTCCTTGACCAGGATGCCCAGGATGCCGATCTCCGGCTGGTGGAGGATCGGCTGGCTCCACTCCTCCACCGGGGCCCCGGGCATCCGCACCCGGATGCCCTCGACGGTGAAGAACCGGCCGGTCTCATGGACGAGGTTGTGGGTGTCCGGCGCGAAGTCCCAGCCGCGCATCGCCTCGAACGGGATGATCTCGATCCGGGACTCGTCGGCGTCGACGCGTGCGCGGAACCAGCGCTGGAAGTCGGCGAGCAGGGTCACCGAGCTGTCGACGGTGGCGGCGGAGCGGACCAGCCGCTCCTGGAGCGTGCTCACCACGCCCACGCCTCCGGTCCGGGGCCGCCGTTGCCGATCGCCGGGAACAGCCGGTCCAGCTCGGCCAGCACCTCGTCGGACAGCGTCAGCTCCATGGCCTTGAAGGCCCCTTCCAGCTGGTCCAGGCTGCGCGGTCCGATGACCGGCGCGGTGATGCCGGGGCGTGCCATCACCCAGGCAAGACCCACCTCGGCCGGGTCGGCGCCGAGGCTGTCGCACAGCTTCTCGTACGCGGCGACGGCGTCCCGGTGGACCTCCAGCGCCTGGGCGGCCCGGCCCTGGGCGGTCTTCATCGCGGTGCCATCGGCCAGCTTGCGCAGCGCCCCGCTGAGCAGCCCGCCGTGCAGCGGCGACCAGGCGAGCACCCCGACGCCGTACCGCTGGGCGGCGGGGATCAGCTCCAGTTCGATATGGCGGGTGACGAGGTTGTACACACTCTGCTCGGAGACGATGCCGAGGAAGTGGCGGCGGGCCGCGGCCTCCTGGGCCTCGGCGATGTGCCAGCCGGCGAAGTTGGAGGAGCCGACGTAGCGCACCTTGCCCTGCCGGGTCAGCGTCTCCATCGCCTGCCACACCTCCTCCCAGGGGGCGTGGCGGTCGATGTGGTGCATCTGGAACAGGTCGATCCAGTCGGTGCCCATCCGGCGCAGCGAGTCCTCGCAGGAGGCGATGATGTGCCGGGCGGACAGCCCCGAGTCATTGGGCCAGTCGGTCATCGGGTTGAAGACCTTGGTGCCCAGCACGACCTTCTCGCGCCGGCCGCCGCCTTGGGCGAACCAGCCGCCGAGGAACTCCTCGGTGTAGCCCTTGTGCTTCTGCCAGCCGTACTGGTTGGCGGTGTCGATGACGTTGACCCCGCGGTCCAGGGCGGTGTCCAGGATCGCGTGGCTCTCCTCGTCGCTCACCCTGACCCCGAGGTTCAAGGTGCCCAGGCACAGTCGGCTCACCTTGAGGGCGGTGCGGCCGAGATAGGTGTACTGCATCAGTGTCCTTCGGTACGGGCCGCCTCGGCAGCCGGTCGGCTCGGGGTGGCGGAGGCGGCCCACAGGTCGTGGAGGGATTCCTTGAGGGCCACCTTCGGAGACCAGCCCATGAGCCGCCGGGCGAGGCGGATGTCGGCCTGGGTCCAGCTGCCGCCCTTGCTGTGCACGGCGCCGCTCTCCTCGCGCACCAGACGGTCGGGGACCTGGGAGGCGGAGATCAGCAGCCAGGCCAGTTCGCGCATGCTGAAGGCGTCGCCCTGCCCGATGTTGAGCACCCGGCCGGTCACCGGGCTGCTCGCGGCCAGCACCACCGCCTCGGCGACGTCGCGGACGTCGATGAAGTCGCGCCGGTCGTCGACGAGGGTGACGGCGAGCGGAGCGTCCTCGGTGGTGCGGCGCAGCCGGTGGGCGAGCCCGCCGAGGAAGCTGCCCCGGGGGGTGCCCGGTCCGCAGACGTTGGTGACGCGCAGGACGCAGCCGTCGATGCGTCCTGCGTCCGTGGCGCCCAGCACGATCCGGCTGCCGACGAGCTTGGTGCGGGCGTAGGGGGTGCGGGGGGCGGTGGGGTGGTCCTCGGCGATGGCCGTGCCGTCGGGGACGGGGCCGTACTCGTGCACCGAGCCCAGATGCACCAGCCGCGGCCGCCTGGGGAGGGCCGCCACGGCGTCCACCAGCCGGTCCACAAGGGGATGTGCGAGGCCGTCATGCCGGCCTCGTCGCCCTCCCAGCTGTCGCCCGCCGCGTTGACGACGAGATCGGCGGACCGTGCGGCCCGGACGATGTCCTCGCTCGGCGCGGATACCGCGTCCAGTGCCAGAAAAGAGACTCCGGGAATGGGTTCGGCGGGTTTTCTCGCGATTGCCAGGACGTCATATCCGCGCTTGGCGAGAGCTCTGCAGATATGTCGCCCGATGAATCCGGTGCCGCCTATGACAACGGCTTGCCGATCTCGGATGTGGCCCATATCGCCACCGTATTGGCGCCGCTTCGAGCGGAACAACCCCTACCCTCGTCCACCCCTATCGGCCACCCCTATCACGGCCCCGACCTGCGGTGTCATTCGAATAGATGTCGTTTATGGGCCTCGCTGACCGCTGCCGCGCGATCCTTCACCCCGAGTTTCTCGTAGACATGTAGAAGATGCGTCTTGACGGTCGCCTGGCTGATGAACAATGCCGCCGCGGCCTGTCGATTCGTGGCCCCGTCCGCGATAAGCCGGAGCACTTGGAGTTCACGGTCGCTCAGCGGGCCCTGAGTGGGTTTGCGGACCTGGCCGAGAACGCGTCCGGTGACCGCGGGCGAGAGGACGGACTGGCCCGAGGAGGCGGACCGCACGGCGCGGGTCAGCTCCTCGCGCGGGGTGTCCTTGAGGAGATAGCCGGTCGCCCCGGCGGCCAGGGCCCCCATGACGTCGCTGTCGGTGTCATAGGTGGTCAGCACCAGGATCCGGGCCTCGGGGTCGCCGCGCAGCAGCCGTTTGATGGCCTCCACGCCGCCCATCCGGGGCATGCGCAGATCCATCAGGACCACATCGGCCGGCTGCCGCTCGTACAGTTCGACGGCCTCGGCACCGTCACCGGCCTCGCCGATCACCGTGAAGTCGGGGTCCCGCTCCAGCACCCCGCGCAGCCCGTCGCGGACCACGGGATGGTCGTCGACGATGAGGATGCGGATGGGGCTCGAGGTGTTGCCGCCATGGGTGTTTCCGCTCATGCACCGGCTTCCTGGGGGATCACGGGGACGGCCGCGCTGATGGCGGTGCCCTCGCCACGGGCGCTTTCGATGTCCAACGTACCGGCGACCCGGCCCAGTCGGCGCCGCATCGCCACCAGCCCGAGGCCGTGGCCGCCGGAGGTGCCGGCCTCGGCCTCCGCGGCAGCGGGGTCGAATCCGACGCCGTCGTCGAGTACGTCGAGGACCACCACGTCCTCCATGTACGACAGGGTGATGCCCACCTTCGACGCCCGGGCGTGCTTGGCGATGTTGGCGAGGGCCTCCTGCGCCACCCGGTAGAGCGTGGCCTCCAGTTCGGCGTGGAGCGGGATGGCGGTCCCGGTCGTCGCGAACGCGACCTTCGGCTCCCGCGCCTGTGCCCACCCCTCGACCAGCGACTCCAGGGCGTCCGGCAGGGTCCGGGACTCCAGTTGCTCGGGGCGGAGCGCCTGGACCGAGCGGCGCGCCTCGGCGAGGCTGTCCCGGGCCAGGTCCTTGGCCGCCATGAGATGGCGGCGCCACACCTCGCGGTCGCCCTCGGCGTGTTCGGCGGCCTCCAACTGCCGGATGATGCCGGCCAGCCCCTGGGCGAGGGTGTCGTGGATCTCCCCCGCCATCCGCTGGCGCTCGTCGAGTACTCCGGCCTCACGCGCCTGGGTGATCAGCTGTGCGTGGAGTCCGGCGTTCTCGGTGAGCGCCGAGCGGAGTTCGGCCACGGTCCGTTTGCGCCGCTGGTGCTGTTCGTTGAGCCGGCTCGACAGCAGGTTGATCCAGCCGATCACCACGGTCTGGAAGGCGATGGCGGCGAGATAGCCGACCACCGCGCCGGTCGTGGGCCGGGGAAGCCGTCCGGCACGGTGTTGACGACGAACGAGGTGGCCGCCACGGACACCAGCGCCCAGACGGTCGGCAGCAGCACCAGCGCCTGGAGGAACCCGGTGGCCGCGAACAGCATGAACACCTGGTCCCGCGCCATCAGCGCGGCGGAGATGGCGAGCAGCCCGGCGAAGTAGACGGCCGTGCGCACCGTGCCGTACGGCTGTCTGCTGCGGCGGCCCGTGGGCAGGGTGTAGGTGCCCAGGATCCAGGCGGCGGCCACGGCCGCGAGGCCGAGCGTGGTGAGCAGCCGTCGGGCCGGTGGCGGGCCGTGGACCACGCTCAGGACCGTGGACAGAAACAGCAGAAGGTAGGGCAGCCCTCCGAACAGGATCTCGGAGTGCCGCTCCCACCGTCCGCCGTCGTCCTTGGACGCGCTCACCTCACTCCCAGCGGAACAGCTTGGCCGCGGCCGCGGTGGCGGCCACCGCGATCACTCCGAGGACGGTCAGGTGCAGCGTCTGCGGCCACTGGTTCTCCCAGGAGTCGCGCAGCGCCTGGAGCGCGGCGCCCAGCGGGTGTAGTCGCCGATGGTGGACACCGTCTCCGGCAGGTCCTCCTTGGGGAGGAACGCGCCGCCGAAGAAGAGGCTGGGGAAGAGCAGGGACAGACCCATCGCGGTGGCCGACTTGCTGCTCGGCGCCACGGCCGCGATCACCAGGCCGATGGAGAACAGCGCCCAGGTGCCCAGGACGAAGCTCACCAGGAAGGCGGGGACGTCACCGGGCAGTTTGGTGTCGAAGGCGGTCTTGCCGACGATGAGCACCAGCACCGCGGAGACCGCCGCGGTGACCAGGTTGATGAAGAGCTGGGCGAGCAGCAGGTTCCCCGGGTGGATGGGGCTCGCGGCCATGCGCCGCAGGATGCCCTTCTCCCGGTAGGTCGCGAGGGTCGTGGGCAGCAGGTTGAGGGCCAGCATCGTCAGACACAGCGACATGGCCATCGCGGGGACGAAGGCGGCCATCGACGCCTTGGTGGCGGCGTCGTCGTCGGACTTGGTGGTGACGAAGTGGAAGATGGCCAGCAGCATGATCGGCAGCGCGATGACGAAGAACACCGCGGTGGGATCGCGCAGGAACAGCTTGCTCTCGACGTAGGTGAGCTTGGTGCGCCCGGACATGGCAGAAGTCTCCTCGGCGGCTTTAGTTGGCGGGCTTGGAGCCGGTCAGGGCGACGAAGGCGTCATCGAGACTCGCCTGCTCCAGGCGGAGTTCGTTCGCCACGATCTGATTGCGGGCCAGGACGGAGATCACGGCATAGACGACATTGCCCTTGCCGACCACCGTCACCTGGGACTTGGACCGGGTCACACTGCTCACCTCGGGCAGCGAGGTGAGCAGTTCGTCGTCCATCGGGACGGACGGCTTGAAGCGGATGATCTGCTGCTCATCGACCCGGGACACCAGTCCGGAGGGGTGTCGAGGGCGACGACCCGGCCGGATTCGATGATGGCGATCCGGTCGCAGAGCCGCTCGGCCTCCTCCATGAAGTGGGTGACCAGCAGCACGGTCACATCCTGCTCCCGGACCTTCTCGATCAGCTTCCAGGTCTCGCGCCGGGCGTGCGGGTCGAGCGCGGTGGTCAGCTCGTCGAAGACGGCGATCCTGGGCTTGCCGACGAGGGCCAGCGCGATGGACAGCCGCTGCTGCTGGCCGCCGGACAACGATCCGTAGGCCGTGTCGGCCTTGCCGGACAGGCCCCAGTCCTTGATGAGCTCGCGCCAGTCGACGGGGTCGCGGTAGAAGGTGCTGTAGAGCTCGAGCGCCTCCCACACCTTCATCTTGGGCGGCAGTTCGCTCTGCTGGAGCTGGATGCCGATGGACTCGCGCAGCTCCGCGAGGTCCTTGTCCTTGAGCGGGTCGAGACCCATCACGGAGATCTCGCCGCCGTCGCGCTTGCGCATGCCCTCGATGCACTCCACGGCGGTGGTCTTGCCCGCCCCGTTGGGACCGAGGATGCCGAAGATCTCGCCCTCCTCAACGGAGAAGGACACGTCCTGTACCGCCACGTGATTGCGGTATTCCTTGCGCAGGTTACTGACCTCGATCAGCGGCATCGGCCCGGGTCCTCCTCGCTTTTGTTCCTTCACTCTTCCACCGTAGGGAGCGGATATCCCCCGCGGATCGGCCCATCGGCTGCCCACCGGGCTGATCCTCCCTCCACCGACCGGCCGATCGACCGCATCAACCGATCGGTGGATGGGGGTACGCCGGGCCGGGTCAGCGCCGGGGGTGCAGCGCCCGGCAGACCTCGTAGGACGGCAGCAGACCGGCCCGTTCTGCCTCGGCCAGCCGCGGGGCGTTCCGGTCGCGCTCGGAGACCAGGTACTCCAGGTCCTTGGGCCAGGGCAGGCCGAGGGCCGGGTCGAAGGGGTCGATCTCGTGCTCGGCGCCCGGGTTGTACTCCTCCGAGTTGAGGTAGGCCGCCACGGTGTCGTCACGCAGCGCGACGAAGGCGTGGCCCAGGCCCTCCTCCAGGTAGACAGCCCGGTACGAGACGGGGTCAAGACGCACACTGTCCCAGCGGCCGAAGGTGGGCGAGCCCACCCGCAAGTCCACCACCACATCGAGGAGTTCGCCGCTGACGCAGGTCACCATCTTGGCCTGGCCGGGGGTACGTCCGCGTAGTGCACCCCGCGGACGGTGCCGCGCCGGGAGACGCTGTGGTGGTTCTGGCCCAGGCGCAGCGGATGGCCGACGGCCGCGGAGAAGGCCGAGTCGGTGTAGTGGGCGACGAACGCGCCGCGCTCGTCGCGGTGGACGTCCGGGCTGAACTCGTAGGCGCCGGACACCGCCAGCTCGCGCACCTTCATCGGCCGTGCTCCATGGTGAGCTTCTCCAGCACCGGCACCACGTCGTGCGGGGTGGGGGTGCGCTGGTTCTCCGCGCGCAGCCGCTCGGCGGTCTCCTTGAACGACGCGTCCTTCAGCAGCCGCTCGACGCCCTCGCGCAGCACCTCGGCGGTCAACTCCGAGGCGTGGACGACGAGTCCGGCACCGGCCTCGTGCAGACTGATCCCCTTGTTCCACCAGTCGGCGTAGCGGATGGTGGGGATGAACTGCGGTACGCCGCCCGCCAAGGCGGTGCCCCAGGAGCCGAAGCCGCCGTGGTGGATGAGGACCGAGGCGCCGGGCAGCAGGGCGTGCAGCGGGACGAAGTCGACGATGCGGGTGTTGGCGGGGACCTTCTCCAGCGCCTCGACCTCCTCGGGCGGCAGTGCGGCCACCACGTCGATGTCCATGCTCCCCAGGGTGTCGATCATGTCGGCCACCGGCATGAAGGTGCCGCCCAGGGCCGCCCGTGCCGAGACCCCGGAGGTCAGCACGACCCGTGGCCGCTCGGGGGTCTCGCGCAGCCAGTGCGGGATGTCGGAGGGGCCGTTGTAGGGCAGATAGCGGACCGGGACCCGCTGGACCGACAGCGGGAGCTGGAGGCTGGTGGGGATCTGGTCGATGGTCCACTGGCCGACCACGACCTCCTCGTCGAAGGTGCGGCCGTATCGGCCGAGGATGCCACCGAGCCAGTCGGCCATCGGGTCCTCGCGGCGCTCCTCGGGCTGCTCGGCGAAGCGGGCCAGGAACACCTCGCGCATCTTCGCGTAGATGTCGATGCACCACAGCAGCCGGGCGTGGGCGGCGCCCACGACGCGGGCGGCCACCGGGCCCGCGTAGCTGACCGGGTCCCAGATGACCAGGTCGGGCTGCCAGTGGCGGGCGTAGTCCACCAACTCGTGCACCATGCAGTCGTTATAGGTCTGGTACGCGAACATCACGCTGACCTTGAACTTCATCAGCACCTGTTCCCAGGAGTGCTGATCGAGCTCCGGGGTGGACCAGTCGGAGAGCGGGTTCTCCAGCGACTCGCGGTTCTGCGTCAGCATCTCGTGGAGATTGTGGTCCTTGCCGACGGAGACGGCCGTCAGACCGGTGCTCTTGATGGACTCGGTCAGCGCGGGGTTGCTGGCGACATGCACCTCATGGCCGGCCGCGGCCAGGGACCAGGCGAGCGGGACCATGGTGAACAGGTGTGATTTCTCGGACACCGTGGCGAAAAGGATACGCATCGTCGGTTTCTCTCTCAGTCGATGGGTCGTCGGGGGCGGGCGGTGGCCGCCCGCAGGGTGTCCGTGATGACTCCGGCCACCGCTGCCTTCTGCTCACCCAGGTAGAAGTGGCCGCCGGAGAAGACCTCCAGCCGGAAGGAGCCCGAGGTGTGCTCCCGCCAGCCCGCCACTTCCCGGGCGGTGACGCGGATGTCGCTGTCACCGGTGAGCCCCACGATGTCGCAGGCCAGCCGGGCGCCGGGCCGGTATGCGTAGGTCTCGGCCGCCTTGTAGTCGCTGCGGATGGCGGGCAGGGCCAGCCGCAGCAGTTCGGCGTCGCCGAGGATCCGGGAGTCGGTTCCGCTGACCAGCTGCAGCTCGGCGATGAGCCCGGCGTCGTCGCGCCGGTGGATGCCGAGGCTGCGGTGGTGGGAGGGCGCGGGCCGGCCCGAGGCGAAGAGCGCCACGGGCACGGTCCCCAGCTCCCCTTCGAGCAGCCTGGCCAGCTCGAACCCGACGCTCGCGCCCATGCTGTGGCCGAACAGCGCGATCGGCCGGTCTGCCGTGAGCGGCTTCAGCGCCTCGTAGATCTCGCGCGCCATCTCGTGGATGTCCTCGATGGGCGCTTCATGGCGGCGGTCCTGCCGCCCCGGGTACTGGACGGCCAGCGCCTCCACGGTCGGCGGCAGCAGCTCGGAGATCGGGAAGTAGAAGCTGGCGGCTCCCCCCGCGTGCGGCAGGCAGACCAGGCTGACCTCGGCCTCCGGGCGCGGATGGAACCTGCGGAACCACAGGCTCTCATCGGTGACGGGCAACGCCATGGTCGTCATTCCTTATCTGATGCGGGGGGGCGTCTGAAGCGGGGTGTCCGGGCGGGGGTCGGGCGCGGGTCAGGCGCCGTCGCGCGGCAGTCGCTCCAGCCAGTCCTCGATGGCCTGGGCGGTGGGGAGGGAGTGGTCCTCCATCATGGTGAAGTGGTTGCCACGGACATCGACGATGTCGTGCGGCAGCTCCCAGAAGGACCGCCAGTCGGGCAGTTCCTCCAGCTTCAGCGATCCGGTGGACAGCGGCTCCAGCGCGCGCACCAGGAGGGTGGGGGTCTCGATCGGCTCGGGGTCCCAGCCGCCGAAGAGGTTGAGATACCAGCCCATGGCCGACAGCCGGGCGTCGTCCATGGTGACGAACACGCCCTCGCGCTCGGTCATCCCGTCCATGAGCGAGAGCCCGAACTGGTTGAGGATGCTGCTCTTGGGCACGTAGGTGTCCACCAGGACCACCGCGGTCGGCCGGATGCCCATCCGCTCCAGGTGTCCCGCCGCCGCGTGGGCGAACCAGCCGCCCGCCGAGGAGCCCAGGAGCACGATGGGCTGCCCGTCGGCGGCCTTCGCCACCGCCTCGGCCTGCGCGGCCACCACCGCGTCCGCCGTCTCCGGAAGGGGCTCGCCACGGCCGAAGCCCGGCAGCGCGAGCGCCGACACATCGCGCCGGCCCCGCAGCGAGGCCGCGAACCGCGCGTACTGGTGGATGCCCGCGACCGCCAGGCACGAGGAGAAGCAGAACATGTGGTGCTCGGCCGGGCCCTTGCTGAGCCGGACCGGCATCGGCAGCTTCTCCAGGTCGGAGGGGGCGCCGAACCGGGGCCGCAGCGCCGCCGTGGCGTGCAGCAGATCGAAGATTTCCTTCCACTTCCCGGTCTCGAACGCCTCGGTGTACAGCGTGCTCAGCGTGGTGGACTCCCCCGCCGCGGCGGGCGCCGCGCCCGCGGGCATCCGCTCGGACGGGCCCGACTGCCGGGCCGCGGCCAGTTCGGAGCGGAGCCGGGCGGCCAGATCGGTGGGCGTCTCGTGGTCGAAGACGAGCGTGGCGGGCAGCCTGAGCCCGGTGGCCGCGTTCAGCCGGTTGCGCAGTTCGACCGCGGTGAGCGAGTCGAAGCCGGAGTCCACGAACTCATGGGCCGGGCCGATGGCGGACGGGTCCGGGTGGCCGAGCACGGTGGCCACCTGCGTGCACACCAACTCCACCAGCACGGCGTCCTGTTCGGCCTCGGACAGCGCGGCGAGCCGTTCCCGCAGCGCGGAGCCGCCGCCCGGCGAGCCACCGCGGGTGGCCGCGCCCGCCCGGCGCGCCGGAGTCCGCACCAGCCCGCGCAGCAGCAGCGGCACCGAGCCGGATCCGGCGCCCGCGCGCAGCGCCGCGAGGTCGATCCGCATCGGGATCAGCAGTGGGGTGTCCAGTGCGAGGGCGGTGTCGAGCAGTTCCATGCCCTGTTCGGAGGAGAGCGCGGCCACGCCCGAGCGGGCGGCCCCGGCCGTGTCCGCCGTACCGGTCATCGCACTGGTCGGCGCCCACAGCCCCCAGGCGAGGGAGTGGGCGGGCAGCCCCTGGGCCCGGCGGGCCTGGGCGAAGGCGTCGAGGAAGCCGTTGGCGGCCGCGTAGTTGCCCTGGCCCGCGCCGCCGAGCACACCGGCGGCCGAGGAGAACAGCACGAACGCGGCCAGGTCCAGCTCCCGGGTGGCCTCGTGGAGGTGGAGCGCGGCGTCGGCCTTGGGCCGCAGCACGGTGTCCAGCCGCTCGGGGGTGAGCGAGGAGATCACCCCGTCGTCCAGCACCCCGGCGGTGTGGAACACCCCGGTGAGCGGGTGGTCGGCGGGCACCTGGGCCACCAGGGCGGCCACGGCGTCCCGGTCGGCGGTGTCGCACGCCGCCACGGTCACGGTCGCGCCGAGCTCGGTCAGCTCCTCGCGCAGCCGCCCGGCCCCTCGGCCGCCGGTCCCCGGCGGCTGGTCAGCAGCAGATGGCGGACGCCGTGGCGGGTCACCAGGTGGCGGGCGAGCAGCCCGCCGAGCGTACCGGTGGCGCCGGTGATCAGCACGGTGCCCTCGGGGTCCAGGGGCCGGGCGGCGCCGGTGGCGCCCTGGGCGCGGGCGAGCCGCGGGGTGTGCGCCTGTCCGGCGCGCAGCGCGAGCTGCGGCTCCCCGGAGGGGAGGGCCGCCGGGATGGCGCGTACGGACTCCTCGTGTTCGTCGAGGTCGAGGAGGGTGAACCGGTCGGGGTTCTCCGACTGCGCCGAGCGCACCAGGCCCCAGACGGCGGCGCCCGGCAGATCGGTGACCTCCGCGCCGGGTGCGGTGGCCACCGCACCACGGGTGACGAACACCAGCCGGGAGTCGGCGAACCGCTCATCGGCCGACCACTTCTGGGCCAGCTCCAGGGCGGTGCGCAGGGAGTCCCGCACCGCGTCGGCCGGTGCGCCGGTCCCGGCGGCACAGGACACCAGGACCGCCGCGGGGGCGGCCGTACCGGCGTCGACGGCCGCGCCCAGCGACTCCAGGTCCACATACGACTCCAGGTGGACCCCGGCCGCGAAGAGGCTCTCGGTGACCTCCAGTCCATCGTCACCGACCAGCGCGGCCCGCGTCAGTGGGGTGGGCCGGCCCGCGCCCGCGAGCGCGGGCCAGTCGAGCTGGAACAGCGACTCGCTGCTCGCGGCGCGGGCGCCGCTGAGCTGGTCGCCGGTCATCTTGCGCAAGCGCAGGCCCTCGACGGTGGCCACCGGGCGACCGGTGGGGTCGGCCACCGCGAGCGCCACGGTGTCCTCCCCGGCCGGGGAGATCCGCACCCGCACCTCGTCGGCCCCGGCGGCGTGCAGCGACACCCCGGTCCAGGAGAACGGCAACCGCCCCTGCGCCGTCTCGGGGTCCTCCCCGGCGAAGAGGGTGCCGAGCGCGATGCCGTGCAGGGAGGCGTCGAGCAGGGCCGGGTGGATCCCGTACCCGGCGGCGGCCGGCCGCTGCTCCTGGGCCAGCCGCACCTCGGCGAACACCTCGTCGCCGCGCAGCCAGGCGGCGCGCAGGCCCCGGAAGGCCGGGCCGTAGCCGAAGCCGCCCGCCGCGTACCGCTCGTACACGTCGCTGACGTCGAGTTCGGTGGCGTCCGCCGGAGGCCACGCGGTCAGCTCGGCGGGGGCAGCAGGTGTGGCGGTGGCGAGCGTGCCGGTGGCGTGCGGGGTCCACGGCTCGCCGAACCCGGCGCCCTCGGGGCGGGAGTGGACGTTCAGCGGGCGCCGTCCGCTCTCGTCGGGTTCGCCCACGGTCACCCGGAGGGTGAGCGCGCCACGGGCGGGGAGGATCAGCGGCGCCTGGAGGGTCAGCTCCTCGACCTGGTCGCGGCCGACCTGGTCACCGGCCTGGATCGCGAGCTCGAGGAACGCGGTGCCGGGGAAGAGGACCGTGCCGGAGACGGCGTGGTCGGTCAGCCAGGGCTGGGTGGCCAGGGACAGCCGCCCGGTGAGCACCAGGCCGTCGGTGTCGGCGAGTTCGACGGCGGCGCCCAGCAGCGGATGCCCGGCCGATCCCAGCCCCGCCGAGGCCACATCGCCCGCCCGGTCCTGGCCGTCCAGCCAGTAGCGCTGCCGCTGGAAGGCGTACGTGGGCAAGTCCACCCTACGGGCGCCACGGCCCGCGAACACCTTCTCCCAGTCCACCGCGCCACCGTGGGCGTGCACCCGGCCCACCCCGGCCAGCAGCGACGCGGCCTCGTCGCGGTCCTTGTGGAGCAGGGTGATGAACGCGGCGGCGTCGGGGTCGGCGACGCACTCCTGCCCCATCACGGACAGCACGCCGGACGGGCCGACCTCCACATAGCGGGTCACCCCCTGGTCCTCGAGGAACCGCATCCCGTCCTGGAACCGCACCGGCTGCCGCACATGGCGCACCCAGTACTCGGGTGAGCACAGCTCCTCGGCCGCCGCCTCGCCGGTCACGTTGGAGACCACCGCGATCCGTGGGGTGGCGTAGGCCAGCTCGCCGGCGACCTTCGCGAATTCCTCCAGCATGGGATCCATCAGCGGCGAGTGGGAGGCGACACCGACCCGCAGCCGCTTGCTCTTGACGCCCACCGCTTCCGCGATCCGCAGAACGGCCGTCTCCTCACCGGAGATCACCGTGGCGGCCGGGCCGTTGACCGCGCCCAGGACCACCCGGTCCTCCTGGCCCTCCAGATGGGTCAGCACCTCGCCCTCGCCGGTCTGGAGCGAGACCATGGCGCCTCCGGCGGGCAGCGCGTCCATCAGCCGGCCCCGGGCCGCGACCAGCGCACACGCGTCCTCCAACGAGAACACGCCCGCCACATGGGCCGCCGCCAGCTCGCCCACCGAGTGGCCGACCAGGAAGTCCGCGGTCACACCCCAGGACTCCAGCAGCCGGTACAGCGCCACCTCGACGGCGAAGAGACCGGCCTGGGTGTAGAGGGTTCGGTCCAGCAGCTCGGCGTCCTCACCGAAGACCACCTCGCGCACCGCGTGCCCGGCATGGCCGTCCAGGTGGCGGTCGAGCTGGGCGCAGACGGTGTCGAACGCGGCGGCGAAGACCGGGAAGGCGGTGTGCAGGGCGCGTCCCATGCCGAGCCGCTGTGCGCCCTGCCCGGTGAACAGGAACGCCGTCTTGCCCGCACCGGCCACCGCGCCGGGGGTGACGCCGGAGGCCAACTGGTCGAGTTCGCCGAGCAGTTCGGCACGGTCCGAACCCACGACCACCGCGCGGTGGGCGAAGGCGGAGCGGGTGAGCGCCAGCGAGTAGCCGATGTCCACGGGGGACGGCCCGGGGGCGCCCGCCACGTAGGACCGCAGCCGCGCGGCCTGGGCCCGCAGGGCCTCCTCGGTCCGCCCCGACAGCGGCCACGGCACCAGGTCGGACATGGTGGCGGGTGCGGCGGCGGGCGCGGTGTCCGCGGGTGTCTCGTCGGCCGGTGTCTGGTCGGCGGCCTCCTCCGCGACCTCCTCGGCGGGGCCTGCTCCAGGATCACATGGGCGTTGGTACCGCTGAATCCGAAGGCGGACACGGCGGCGCGGCGCGGCCGCTCGGTCTCCGGTTCGGGCCACGGCCGGGCCTCGGCCAGCAGCCGTACCGCGCCCGACTCCCAGTCCACGTTGGGCGTGGGCTCCTCGGCGTGCAGGGTCTTGGGCAGCACGCCGTGGCGCAGCGCCAGCACCGTCTTGATGACCCCGCCGACGCCCGCGGCGGCCTGGGTGTGGCCGATGTTGGACTTCAGGGAACCGAGCCACAGCGGCCAGTCCTCGGGCGGTCCTGGCCGTAGGTGGCGAGCAGCGCGCCCGCCTCGATGGGGTCGCCGAGCGGGGTGCCGGTGCCGTGGGCCTCGACCGCGTCCACGTCGGCCGGGGTCAGCCCGGCGTCGGCCAGTGCCTGCCGGATGACGCGCTGCTGGGAGGGGCCGTTGGGAGCGGTGAGCCCGCTGCTGGCGCCGTCCTGGTTGGTGGCGGAGCCCGTGACGACCGCGAGCACCTGGTGTCCGCCTGCCCGCGCGTCCGACAGCCGCTCCACCAGCAGCATGCCCACGCCCTCGCCCCAGCCGGTGCCGTCGGCGGACGCGGCGAACGCCTTGCAGCGGCCGTCGGAGGCGAGCCCGCGCTGGCGGCTGAAGTCCACGAAGGCCACCGGTGTGGACATCACCATCGACCCACCGACCAGGGCCAGGGAGCATTCCCGGCGGCGCAGCGCCTGCGCGGCGAGGTGCAGGGCCACCAGCGAGGACGAGCAGGCGGTGTCCACGGTGACCGCGGGCCCTTCGAGACCGAAGGTGTAGGCGATACGGCCGGAGGCGATGCTGCCGGAGCCACCGCTGCCCACGTACCCCTCGACATCGTCGGGAACCTGGCGCAGCCGGGTCGCGTAGTCCTGGTACATCACCCCCGCGAAGACGCCGGTGCGGCTGCCGCGCAGCGTGGCCGGGTCGACCCCGGCCCGCTCCATGGCCTCCCACGCGGTCTCCAGCAGCAGCCGCTGCTGCGGGTCCATGGCCAGGGCCTCGCGCGGGGAGATGCCGAAGAACGCGGGGTCGAAGTGGTCGGCGTCGGTGACGAAGCCGCCTTCGCGCGCATAGCTCGTCCCCGGCTTGTCCGGGTCCGGGTCGTACAGGGCCTCCAGGTCCCAGCCGCGGTCGGCGGGGAACTCGGTGACCGCGTCGCGGCCGTTCGCCACCAGCTCCCACAGGTCCTCCGGCGAGGCCACGCCACCGGGGTAGCGGCAGGCCATCCCCACGATGGCGATGGGCTCGTGGTCCTTTGCCTCGGCCTCCTGGAGGCGCTGGCGAGTGCGGTGCAGATCCGTGGTCACTCGCTTGAGGTAGTCGCGGAGCTTTGCCTCGCTCACCGTTTACCGCCCATCTCTGTGAATTCCAACTCCGTGCACTACAGGCCGAGTTCGTTTTCGATGAAGTCGAAGATCTCGTCGTCCGAGGCGGCGTCGATGCGGCCGGCGACCGCGTCCTCCGGGCCCTGGCCGAGCCGTACCAGCAGGTCTTGCAGGCGCGAGGCGAGCGTGGTGCGCGCCTCGTCGTCGGCGGCCACCTCGGCCAGGTTGCTTTCCAGGGCGTCGAGTTCCGGGAAGGTCATCGACGCGGCGGTGAATGCCTCCGGGGCGATTTCCGCTTCCAGGTACGCGGCGATCGCCGTGGAGGTGGGGTAGTCGAAGAGCAGGGTCACCGGCAGGCGCCGGCCGGTGGCCTTGCCGAGCTGGTTGCGGAGTTCGACCGCGGTGAGCGAGTCGAAGCCGAGGTCGAGCAGACCGCGCTCCGCCTCGACGGCCGCCACCGAGTCGAAGCCCAGCACCCCGGCCACGGTGGTGCGGACCAGGTCCAGCAGGAACCGGCCGCGCTCGGCCTCCGGCAGGCTCGTCAGATGCTGCTTGAGCCCGTCGGGCCGCGCGGGCGCGGCCCCGGCTCCGGCGGCCGTCCGCCGGGCGGGCCTGGTGGCGGGCGCGGCCCTCACCAGCCCGCGCAGCAGCGCCGGTACGTCACCGGACCGCGCCCCGAGCGCCGCGGCGTCGAGCCGCATCGGCAGCACGACGGCGGTGTCCACGGCGCGTGCGGCGTCGAAGAGCCCGGCGCCGTCCTGCGAGGAGAACGGGACGATGCCACCGCGCGCCAGCCGGTTCAGATCGGCGCCCGCCAGCTTGCCGGTCATCTCGCTGCGCTGGGCCCACAGCCCCCACGCGTGTGACTGGACGGACCGGCCCTGGGCGCGGCAGTGCTGGGCGAAGGCGTCGAGGAAGGCGTTGGCCGCCGCGTAGTTGCCCTGACCCATCCCGCCGAAGGTGCCGGCGATGGAGGAGAACAGGATGAGGGCGGACAGGTCCAGGTCGCGGGTCAGCTCGTGCAGGGTGAGCGCGGCATCGACCTTGGGCCGCAGCACCCGGTCGATCCGCTCGGAGGTGAGCGAGGAGACCACACCGTCGTCCAGGACGCCCGCCGTGTGCACGACGGCCGTCAGCGGATGGGCGGCGGGGACGGTGGCGAGCAGCGCGGCGAGCGCCTCCCGGTCGGCCACGTCGCAGGCGGCGATGGTGACCTCGGCGCCCAACTCCGCCAGTTCCGCGTGGAGTTCGGCCGCGCCCTCGGCGTCCGGGCCACGGCGGCTCGTGAGCAGCAGATGCCGCACACCGCCCTCGGCCACCAGATGGCGGGCGATGACCCCGCCGATGGTGCCGGTGGCCCCGGTGACCAGCACCGTGCCGTCGGGGTCCCAGGCGGGGGGTGCGGTGTCGGGGACGGGGGTGGTGGCGAGCCTGGCCACGGTGATGTCGCCCTGGCGCACGGCCAGTTGCGGCTCGTCCAGGGCGAGCGCGGTCGGCAGGGCGAGCGCCGACTCCTCGTGCTCGTCGAGGTCGACGAGCACGAACCGGTCGGGGTTCTCCGACTGCGCGGAGCGCACCAGGCCCCAGACGGCGGCGTGCGCCAGATCGGGTACGTCCGCGCCGGGCGCGGTGGCCACCGCGCCCCGGGTGAGGAACACCAGGCGGGAGTCGGCGAACCGGTCCTCGGTCAGCCAGGCCCGGAGCAGCGCCAGCGCCCGGTGGGTAGCGGCCCGTACGGCGTCGGCCACGCCCTGGGGCTCCGGTGCGCAGGGCACCAGTACGGTGGCGGGCACGGCGTCCGGGTCGGCGGGCAGCGCCTCCAGGCTCGGGTAGGTGTGCACATCGAGTCCGACCAGTTTGAAGTCGTCGTCGCCGAGCAGGGCCCAGTGCCCGGAGGGCTGTTCGGGCGTGGCCGCGGAGGTGTCGGCGGCCACCCAGTCGAGCCGGTAGAGCGAGTCGCCGCCGGTGGCGGCGTCGCCGAGCCGTTCGGGCCGCTTGCGCAGCACCAGCGATTCGACGGTGGCCACCGGCCGTCCGATGGTGTCCGCCACGGTCAGGGCCACCGTGTCGGTGCCGCTGGGCGTGAGCCGCACCCGTACCTCACCGGCCCCGGAGGCGTGCAGCGTCACCCCGGTCCAGGAGAACGGCAACCGGCCCTCGCCCGCCTGGAGCATCGGGCCGAGCGCGATGGTGTGCAGCGCGGCGTCCAGCAGGGCCGGGTGCAGTCCGTAGGCGGTGGCGGCGGACTGCTGCTCCTGCGCCAGCCGTACCTCGGCGAACACCTCGTCGCCGCGCAGCCAGGCCGCGCGCAGCCCCTGGAACGACGGGCCGTAGCCGAAGCCGCCCGCGGCGAACCGCTCGTACAGGTCCCCGACCTCGATCGGCTCGGCGCCCGGCGGCGGCCACGCCCCGCCCAGGTCGTACGAGCCCTCGGCGGCAGCGGCAGCCAGCACCCCCGTGGCGTGCCGGGTCCACGGCTGCTCGCGGTCCGCGTCCTCGGGGCGGGAGTAGACGTTCAGCGCGCGCCGGCCGTCCTCCTCGGGCGGGTCCACCACCAGCTGGAGGGAGATGGCGCCGCGCTCGGGGAGGATGAGCGGTGCCTGGAGGGTCAGCTCGTCGACCCGGTCACAGCCCACCCGGTCACCGGCCTGGATCGCGAGCTCCAGGAAGGCGGTGCCCGGGAAGAGGACCACGCCGGAGACCGCGTGGTCGGCCAGCCAGGGCTGGCCGCGCGTGGACAGCCGCCCGGTGAGCACCAGCCCGTCGCTGTCGGCGAGTTCGACGGCGGCGCCCAGCAGCGGATGTCCGGCCGGGCCGAGACCGGCCGAGGTCACATCGCCCACGGTGGCGGGCGCGTCCAGCCAGTAGCGCTGCCGCTGGAAGGCGTACGTGGGCACATCCACCCTACGGGCGCCACGGCCCGCGAACACCTTCTCCCAGTCCACCGCGCCGCCATGGACGTGCACCCGGCCCACCCCGGCCAGCAGGGACTCGGCCTCGCCGCGGTCCTTGCGCAGCAGCGGGACGAACGCGGCGTCGGTCTCGATCTCGGCATCGGCGTCGGCGTCGGCCAGGCACTCCTGGCCCATGGCGGAGAGCACACCGGCGGGGCCGATCTCGACGAAGCGGGTCACATTCCGCTCGGCGAGGAAGCGGATACCGTCCCCGAAGCGCACCGCCCGGCGGACGTGGCGCACCCAGTACTCCGGCGAGCACAGCTCCTCGCCCGCCGCCTCACCCGTGACGTTGGAGACCACCGCGATGCGCGGCGCGGAGTAGCCGATCCCGGCGGCCACCGTGCCGAACTCGGCGAGCATGGCGTCCATCAGCGGCGAGTGGAAGGCGTGGGACACGGTGAGCCGCTTGCTCTTGGCCCCGACCGCCTCAGCGATCCGCAGGACGGTGTCCTCGTCACCGGAGATGACGGTCGCCCGCGGCCCGTTGACCGCCGCCACGCTGACCCGGTCCTCGTGGCCTTCGAGGTGCGGCTCCACCTCGGCCTCGGCCGCCCGGAGGGACACCATCGCACCGCCCTCCGGCAGCGCCTGCATCAGCCGGCCCGGGCGGCCACCAGCGCACACGCGTCCTCCAGCGAGAACACCCCGGCCACGTGGGCCGCCGCCAGCTCCCCCACCGAATGCCCGACCAGGAAGTCCGGCGCCAGGCCCCAGGACTCCACCAGCCGGAACAGCGCCACTTCCAGGGCGAACAGCGCGGTCTGGGTGAACACGGTCCGGTTCAGCGGCTCCGCGTCCTCGCCGAACACCACCTCCCGCACCGAACCGTCCAGATGACGGTCAAGCTCCGCGCACACCGCGTCGAACGCCGCCGCGAACACCGGGAAGGCGGCGTACAACTCCCGCCCCATGCCCAGCCGTTGAGCGCCCTGTCCAGTGAACAGGAAGGCCGTTTTCCCGGCGTCGGCCACTGTCTCCTGGGCCGTCCCCGAGGCCAGCTCCGCCAGGCCCCGCAGCAGCTCCTCCCGCTCGGCGCCGACGACCACGGCGCGGTGGCCGAAGGCCGAGCGTCCCGTCGCCAGCGCGTAGCCGACATCCACCGGGCGCAGCTCCGGCCGGTCCTCCAGATGAGCCCGCAGCCGCCCGGCCTGCGCCCGCAGCGCGGTCTCGCCGCGCGCGGAGAGCACCCACGGCACCACATCGGAGTCGACCGTCCGCTCGGCCACCGGCGCGGTGTGCTCGGGGCCCTGTTCCAGCACCACATGCACGTTCGTGCCGCTGACGCCGAAGGCGGACACGCCCGCGCGCCGCGGCCGTCCCGTCTCGGGCCACTCCCGGGCCTCGGTCAGCAGCTCCACCGCACCGGCCGCCCAGTCCACGTCGGGCGAGAGCTCATCGGCGTGGAGGGTCTTCGGCAGCACGCCGTGGCGCAGCGCCAGGACCGTCTTGATGACCCCGGCGACACCCGAAGCGGCCTGCGTGTGGCCGATGTTGGACTTCAGCGCGCCCAGCCACAGTGGCCGGTCCGCGTCCCGCCCCTGGCCGTAGGTGGCCATCAGGGCCTGTGCCTCGATGGGGTCGCCGAGCCGGGTACCGGTGCCATGGGCCTCGACCGCGTCCACATCGGCGGCCGACAGGCCCGCACCGGCCAGCGCCTGGCGGATCACCCGCTGCTGGGAGGGGCCGTTGGGGGCGGTGAGGCCGTTGCTGGCGCCGTCCTGGTTGACGGCCGAGCCGCGCACCAGCGCCAGCACCTCGTGGCCGCCTGCCCGGGCGTCGGACAGCCGCTCCAGCAGCAGCATGCCGACGCCCTCGGCCCACCCGGCGCCGTCGGCGTCCGCCGAGAACGCCTTGCAGCGGCCGTCGGGGGCCATGGCCCGCTGCCGGCTGAACTCGATGAAGGTGTCCAGCGTGGACATCACCACGACACCGCCCGCGAGCGCCAGCGAGCACTCCCCCTGACGCAGCGCCTGCGCCGCCTGGTGCAGGGCGACCAGCGAGGACGAGCAGGCGGTGTCCACGGTGACCGCGGGGCCTTCGAGGCCGAAGGTGTACGAGATGCGCCCGGACGCCACGCTGCTGGCGCTGCCGGTGGCCAGATAGCCCTCGAACTCCTCGGGCGCGCGGGTGAAGCGCGAGCCGTAGTCGTTGTAGCTGGCGCCGATGAACACTCCGGCCTGGGTGCCCTTCACCGAGGCCGGATCGATCCCGGCCCGCTCGAACGCCTCCCAGCTGGTCTCCAGCAGCAGCCGCTGCTGGGGGTCGATGGCGAGCGCCTCGCGCGGCGAGATCCCGAAGAACTCGGGGTCGAAGTGGTCGGCCTGGTGGAGGAAACCACCGCCGGTGGCGTAGAACGTGCCCGGCTTGTCGGGGTCGGGGTCGTAGTGGCCCTCGATGTCCCAGCCGCGGTCGGTGGGGAAGTCCGAGACGGCGTCCCGCCCGTCCATCAGCAGCCGCCACAGCTCCTCTGGGGTGGTCACCCCGCCGGGGAGGCGGCAGCTCATGGCCACGATGGCGATCGGGTCGTCGTCCACCGCGACGGCGGCGGGCGCCGGGCCCGCCGGGGCGGTGGCCCCGGTCTCACCGGCGCCGCTCTCGGCGAGCAGGAAGCGGGCCAGCGCGGTGACGGTCGGGTAGTCGAAGACGAGGGTGACCGGCAGCCGCAGCCCGGTGGCCGCGTTCAGCCGGTTGCGCAGGTCGACGGCGGTCAGCGAGTCGAAGCCCAGTTCGCGGAAGGCGCGCCCGGCCTCGACCGCCGCGGTGTCGGAGTAGCCGAGCGCGGCGGCCACTTCGGTGCTGACGAGGTCGGCCAGCGCGTCCTCGGCCTCCTGGGGCGACAGCCCGGCCAGCCGCTGAGCCAGCGGGGTGTCCTCCTCGCCCGTGGTGGCGGCCGCCGCCTCCGCCCTCCGGGCGTCGGGGAGTTCGCCGAGCACGGCGGCCCCGTCCAGGGAGGGGTGGCGGCGATGAGCCGGTCCCACTCGACATCGGCCACGGCCACATGGGTGTCGGCCACGTCCAGGGCGCGCTGGAGGGCGGCGATCGCCAGGTCGGGCGCCATCGCGGGCATACCGGTGGCGCGCAGCCGCGCCTCGACGGCCTCGTCCACCAGCCCGCCGCCGGACCACGCGCCCCAGGCCACCGAGGTGGCGGGCAGGCCCTGGGCGCGGCGGGCGTGTGCGAGCGCGTCGAGGAAGGCGTTGGCGGCCGCGTAGCTGCCCTGGCCGGGGCCGCCGAGCGTGCCCGCGAAGGAGGAGAAGAGCACGAAGGCGGACAGCTCGCGGTCACGGGTGAGCTCGTGCAGATGGAGCGCCGCGTCCACCTTCGGGCGCAGCACCCCGTCGGCGCGCTCGGGGGTGAGGGTGTCGAGCACCCCGTCGTCCAGGACGCCCGCGGTGTGGACGACCGCGTCGAGCGGGGCTTCGTCCGCGTCCAGCGTGGCGAGGAGGTCGGCCAGCGCGTCGCGGTCGGCGGCGTCGCAGGCGGCCACGGTCACCCGGACCCCCGACTCCCTTATCTCGTCAGCGAGTTCGGCCGCTCCGGGGGCGCCGGGGCCCCGGCGGCTGGTGAGCACCAGGTGTTCGGCACCGCCCCGGGCCAGCCAGCGCGCCACGTGGGCGCCCAGGCCGCCGGTGCCGCCGGTCACCAGCACGGTGCCGCGCGGCCGCCACGGCGCGGTGGCGTCGGCCGGCGCCGCCGAGGCCCTGATCAGCCTGCGCCCGTGGACCCCGGAGGCGCGCACCGCGACCTGGTCCTCGTCGGTCAGCCGGCCCGCGAGCACACCGCACAGCCGCGCGAGGGCGCGGTCGTCGAGGGTGCCGGGCAGATCCACCAGACCGCCCCGGCGCCGTGGGTACTCCACGGCGGCGATCCGGCCCAGGCCCCAGGTGAGGCCCTGGAGCGGGTGGTCCAGCGCGTCCGCGCGACCCACGGACACCGCCCCGCGCGTGGCGTACCACACCGGGACGTCGGCGCCGATGTCGCCGAGCGCCTGCAACAGGGCGAGGTTGAGGGCCAGGCCGAGCGGCTGTGCCGTGCCCGCGCGGTACGGGTCCTCGACGAGCGCGAGGAGCGAGAGCACCGCGGTCGGTGGCGCCTCCGCCGTGGCCTCACCGAGCCCGCGGGCGAGCGCATCGCGTACGGCGTCGGCTTCGGTCAGTTCTACGAGCAGCACCTGGGCGCCGCGTTCCCGCAGCGCCTCCGCGACGCGCGGGCCCTCCGGCGCTCCGGCGGGCGCGGCGATCAGCCAGGTGGCACCGGCCGACGAGCGGTCGTGGGGGGAGGTGAGGGGGTCGCCCAGGGGCTTCCAGGTGATGTGGTAGCGCCAGGAGTCGAGCACGGACCGCTCGCGGCGCGCCCGGCGCCACGCGGCCAGCGCCGGAACCACCATGGCCAGGGACGACTCCTCGGCGTCCACCTCCAGCGCGGCGGCCAGCGCGGCCAGGTCCTCGCGCTCCACGGCGTCCCAGAAGTCCGCGTCCACCGCGTCGCCTTCGGCGGGTGCGGAGGAGCCTTCGAGCCAGTAGCGCTGCCGCTGGAAGGCGTACGTGGGCAGTTCCACGACCGCGGCCCCGGCGCACACCGCCGCCCAGTCGACGGCCACGCCCCGGACGAACGCCTCGCCCAGCGAGGCCAGGAACCGCTCGGGACCGCCCTCGTCGCGGCGCAGCGACCCCACGACCACGGCGTCCTCGACGGTCGCCTGGAGCGGCATCGTCAGCACCGGATGCGGGGACATCTCCAGGAACGTGCCGAACCCGGCGGCCGAGAGGGCCCGTACCGCCGACTCCAGCTCGACCGTCTCGCGCAGATTGGTGTACCAGTACCCGGCGTCGAGCCCGGTGGTGTCGATGGTGTCGCCGGTGACCGTCGAGCAGAACGGCACCTCGGCGCGGCGCGGGGCGATCGGCGCCAGGACGTCGAGGAGTTCGTCGCGCAACTCCTCGACATGGGCCGAGTGGGACGCGTAGTCCACCGGGATCAGCTTCGCCCGTACGTCCTCGGCCTCGCACTCGGCCTGAAGCTCACGCAGCGCCTCCGGATCGCCGGACACCACGATCGAGCCCGGACCGTTGACCGCCGCCACGGAGATACGCCCGTCCCAGGCCGCGATGCGCTCACGCACCCGCTCGGCACCCTCCGAGACGGACATCATCCCGCCACGGCCCGCCAGTCCACGGGCGATGGCCTGCGAGCGCAACGCGACGACCCGCGCCCCGTCCTCCAACGACAGCGCACCCGCCACCACCGCCGCCGCGATCTCCCCCTGCGAATGCCCCACCACAGCGGCAGGCACCACACCACACGCCCGCCACACCTCCGCCAGCGACACCATCACCGCCCACAACGCCGGCTGCACCACATCCACCCGCTCCAACCCCGGACCCTCACCCCGCAACACCCCGGTCAACGACCAGTCCACAAACCCCGACAGCACCGCCTCACACTCCGCCAACCGACCCGCGAACACCGGCGAAGCAGCCAGCAACTCCACCGCCATCCCCACCCACTGCGACCCCTGCCCCGGGAACACGAACACCGGACGGGCGTCGGTGGCCGCCACTCCCCCGCCGCGCACCACGCGCGGGGACTCGCCGCCCGACGCCAGTGCGCCCAGCGCGTCGATCAGCTCGTCGCGGTCGCCGCCCAGGACCAGCGCGCGGTGGTCGAAGCGGCCGCGGGTGGTGGCGAGCGAGTGGCCGACGTCGGCCGGGGACAGCCCGGGGCGCGCGGTCACATGTGTCAGCAGCCGCTCGGCCTGCGCCCGCAGGCCCGCCGCGCTCTTCGCCGACAGCACCCACGGCACCACTCCGCCGCCCACCGGTGCCACGCCCTCGGCCACCGCCTCCGAAGGCTCCTCCTCGGGCGCCTCCTCGAGAATGGTGTGCACATTGGTGCCACTGGCCCCGAAGGCCGAGATGGCGGCCCGGCGGGGCTCCTCGCCACGCGGCCACTGCCTGGCCTCGGTCAGCAGCTCCACCGCCCCCGCCGACCAGTCGATCCGCGAGGAGCGCTCCTCGGCGTGGAGTGTCCTGGGCAGCAGGCCGTGGCGCATGGCCTGCACCATCTTGATGACACCGCCGACCCCGCCGGCCGCCTGCGGATGGCCGATGTTGGACTTCAGCGAGCCGATCAGCACGGGGCGGTCCGCCGGGCGGTCCTTCCCGTACGTGGCGAGCAGCGCGCCCGCCTCGATCGGGTCGCCCAGCGGGGTGCCGGTGCCATGGGCCTCGACCGCGTCGATCTGCTCCGCCGTCAGCGCGGCGTTGGCGAGCGCCTGGCGGATCACCCGCTGCTGGGCACGGCCGTTGGGCGCGGTGAGGCCGTTGCTGGCGCCGTCCTGGTTGACGGCCGAGCCGCGCACGACGGCCAGCACTTCGTGGCCGCCTGCCCGCGCGTCCGAGAGGCGCTCCAACAGCAGCATGCCGACGCCCTCGCCGAGGCCCATGCCGTCGGCCCCTCGGCGAACGCCTTGCAGCGGCCGTCCTGCGCCAGCCCGCGCTGCCGGGCGAAGCCGATGAGCCCCATCGGGGCGCCCATCACGGCGGCGCCGCCCGCGAGGGCGAGGGAGCAGTCGCCCTGGCGCAGCGACTGGCAGGCCAGGTGGAGGGCGACCAGCGAGGACGAGCAGGCGGTGTCGATGGTGACGGCCGGGCCCTCCAGGCCCAGGGTGTAGGCTACGCGGCCGGACATGATGCTCGCGGAGATGCCCGTGACCAGGTGGCCCTCAAGGCCCTCGGGCATATGGGGCCAGTCGGGGACGTAGCCCTGGTAGGCGGCGCCCACGAAGACGCCGGTCTTGCTGCCGCGCAGCGCCGCCGGATCGATCCCGGCGCGCTCGAACGCCTCCCAGGAGGTTTCCAGCAGCAGCCGCTGCTGGGGGTCCATCACGGTGGCCTCGCGGGGCGAGATGCCGAAGAACGCGGGGTCGAACTGGTCGGCGTCGTGGAGGAATCCGCCCTCGGTGGCGTAGACGGTGCCCTGCCGGTCGGGGTCCGGGTCGTAGAGGTTCTCCAGGTCCCAGCCGCGGTTGCCGGGGAATCCGGAGATGGCGTCGCGCTCGCCGGTGACCAGCTCCCACAGGTCCTCGGGGCCGCGCACATCGCCGGGGTAGCGGCAGCTCATCGCCACGATGGCGATGGGTTCCCGGGAGGCGGCGGTGAGTTGCTGATTGACCCGGCGCAGCCGTTCGGTCTCCTTCAGAGACTCCCGCAGCGCGCCAACGATCTTGTCGGTTGGGTTTGCCATTGTCAGCTCCGCAGTCGAGTCTCGTCAGAGGTCGTTCTTGTCGTAGGCCATGCGCACGAGGTCATCCACGTCCAGGTCGTCGATGGACTCGGCGGGCTCCTCGTCCGCCGGTGCGGTGGCGGGGTCCTGGGATCCGGCCAGCCGCAGCAGCTCGTCCAGCAGTCCGGATTCGCGGAGCCGGAGCAGAGGGATGGAGGTCAACGCCCGGCGGACGTCGGCCTCTTCGGGGTCGAGGGCGGTGGCGGCGGTGTCGTCGGGGAAGAGTTCGGCGCCGATGTGCCCGGCGAGCTCCTCCGCGCTCGGGTAGTCGAAGACGACGGTGACGGGGAAGCGGAGCCCGGTGGCGGTGCCCAGGCGGTTGCGCAGGTCGACGGCGCTGAGGGAGTCGAAGCCCAGCTCGCGGAAGGCGCGCGTGGCGTCGACGGCCTCGGGGCCGGGGTAGCCGAGTACGGTGGCGATCTGCGAGCGCACCAGCGACAGCACGGCCGCCTGCCGGTCCGCCGGGGCCAACTCGGCCAGCCGGTCGCGCAGCGAGGAGGACTCGCCGGTCGCGTCCGCCCGGGTACCGGCGTCGGCGGCGAGGATCCGCGCCACCTCGGGCACCTGGCCGATGAGCGGGCTGGGCCGGGCCGAGGTGAAGACGGGGACGAACCGCTCCCAGTCCACGTCGGCGACCACGACCACGGTCTCGTCCCGCTCCATCACCTGCCAGAAGGCGTCGATGGCGAGCCGGGGGGACATGAACGGGATGCCCCGGCCGCGCAGTTGCTCCTCGGCGAGGCCCGCGGCCATCCCGCCCTCCTCGGGGCTCCAGATGCCCCACACCACCGAGGTGGCGGTGAGGCCGCGGGCCCGGCGGTGTTCGGCGAGCCCGTCGAGGTAGGCGTTGGCGGCGGCGTACGCGCCGTGTTCGCCGCTGCCCCAGACGGCCGAGATGGAGGAGAAGAGCACGAAGGAGTCGAGCGTGTCGCGGTCGAAGAGGGCGTCCAGGTTCGCGGCGCCCGCGACCTTGGCCTCCGCCGTGTCGGCGAACTCGTCCAGATCGGTGTCGGCGAGCGGGACGAGCACACCGGCACCGGCGATGTGCAGGACGGAACGGATCGGCGGGCCCTCGGCCTCCACCTGCCGCACGAGCGCCTCCAGCGCGGCGCGGTCGGCCACGTCGCACGCGGCCACGGTGACCTTGGCGCCGAGCTCGGTCAGTTCGGCCCTGAGCTTGTCCGCGCCGGGCGCCTCGGGGCCACGGCGGCTGGTGAGCACCAGGTGTTCGGCACCGGCCTGGGCCAGCCGGCGGGCGATCTGGGCTCCGACGCCACCGGTGCCGCCGGTGAGCAGCACGGTGCCCTCGGGCGTCCAGGCGGGGCCGCTCCTCCGGTGCTCCGCGGCCCGTACCAGCCGCCGGACGAACACCCCGGAGGGCCGCAGGGCCAGCTGGTCCTCGTCGTCGAGGCGACCCGCGAGCGCGCCGCACAGCCGGGTGGTCACCCGGCCGTCCACGGTGTCCGGCAGGTCGACCATGCCGCCCCAGCGCTGGGGGTGTTCGAGGGCGGCGACCCGGCCCAGCCCCCATACGGCCGCCTGGGCGGGGCTGTCGAGGGCGTCGGTGCCACCGACGGACACGCCGCCACGGGTGGCCAGCCACAGCGGGGCGTCCACCCCGGTGTCGCCGAGGGCCTGGACGAGGGCGAGGGTGAGGGCGAGGCCCGTGGGCACGCCCGCGTGTGCGGGGTGCGGTGCGTCGGGGAGCCCGAGCAGCGAGAGCACTCCGGCCGGGACGGCCCCGGCGGTGGCATCGGCGAGCCGCGCGGCGACCGCGGCGCGGTCGGCCTCGGCCACCTCGACCGTGACCACTGTGGCGCCGTGGGTTTCCAGACCGTCGCGTACGGCGTCGATGAGCTCGGTGCCGGGGTGTCCGGCGGGGTGTCCGACGAGGTGTGCGGCCGGGACCGCGAGCAGCCAGGTGCCGGTCAGGGCCGCCGAGGCCGGGTCCGGCACCCGGTTCCAGGTGACGTGGTAGCGCCAGGAGTCGAGTACGGACCGCTCGCGGCGGCCGCGCCGCCAGGAGGACAGCGCCGGGAGCACGGTCCGCAGCGACGACCGCTCCTCGTCGGCGTCCACCTCCAGCGCGGCGGTCAGCGCGGCCAGGTCCTCGCGCTCCACGGCGTCCCAGAACTCGGCGTCCACCGGGTCGCCCCCGGTGGCGGCCGCCTGCGCCGTGGGCCGCTCCAGCCAGTAGCGCTGCCGCTGGAAGGCGTACGTGGGCAGCTGCACCACGGACGCGCCCAGCCCGGCGAACACCGCGGCCCAGTCGACGGCCACGCCCCGGACGAACGCCTCGCCCAGCGAGGCCAGGAACCGCTCGGGACCGCCCTCGTCGCGGCGCAGCGACCCCACCACCACGGCGTCCTCGACGGTCGCCTGGAGCGGCATCGCCAGCACCGGATGCGGGGACATCTCCAGGAACGTGCCGAACCCGGCGGCGGACAGAGCCCGCACCGCCGACTCCAGCTCGACCGTCTCGCGCAGATTGGTGTACCAGTACCCGGCGTCCAAGCCCGCGGTGTCCAGGGGTGTGCCCGTGACGGTGGAGTGGAAGGTGATGTCCGAGGTGCGCGGGCGGATCGGGGCGAGCAGGTCGAACAACTCCTCGCGCAGCGCTTCCACATGCGCCGAGTGGGACGCGTAGTCCACCGGGATCAGCTTCGCCCGTACGCCCTCGGCCTCGCACTCGGCCTGAAGCTCACGCAGCGCCTCCGGATCGCCGGACACCACGATCGAGCCCGGACCGTTGACCGCCGCCACGGAGATACGCCCGTCCCAGGCCGCGATGCGCTCACGCACCCGCTCGGCGCCCTCCGAGACGGACATCATCCCGCCACGGCCCGCCAGTCCACGGGCGATGGCCTGCGAGCGCAGGGCCACCACCCGCGCCCCGTCCTCCAACGACAGCGCACCCGCCACCACCGCCGCCGCGATCTCCCCCTGCGAATGCCCCACCACAGCGGCAGGCACCACACCACACGCCCGCCACACCTCCGCCAGCGACACCATCACCGCCCACAACGCCGGCTGCACCACATCCACCCGCTCCAACCCCGGACCCTCACCCCGCAACACCCCGGTCAACGACCAGTCCACAAACCCCGACAGCACCGCCTCACACTCCGCCAACCGACCCGCGAACACCGGCGAAGCAGCCAGCAACTCCACCGCCATCCCCACCCACTGCGACCCCTGCCCGGGAACACGAACACCGGCTTCCCGGCGTGGCCCGCCACGCCCTGGGCCACGAGGCCACCGGGCTCGGCCCGGGCGAGCGCCGTCAGCCCGGCGCGGAAGTCCTCGGCGCCGCCACCGACCACCACAGCGCGGTGGTCGAAGCGGGCGCGGGTGGTGGCCAGCGAGAAGCCCACATCCGCCGGGGACGGCTCCGGACCCTCCGCGAGGCGCGCCAGCAGCCGCTCCGCCTGACCCCGCAGACCCGACTCGGTCTTGGCCGACAGCACCCACGGCACCGCCGCGCCACCCACCGGCGCCACGCCCTCGGTTGACGTGTCCGCGGGCCCGGTGGCCTCGGGGGCCTGCTCGATGATGGCGTGGGCGTTGGTGCCGCTGGCGCCGAAGGCGGACACCCCGGCGCGGCGGACCCGCCCGGTCTCCGGCCACGGCCGGGCCTCGGTGAGCAGTTCGACGGCGCCCGAGGACCAGTCCACGTTGGGCGACGGCTCCTGGATGTGCAGGGTCCTGGGCAGCATGCCGTGGCGGATCGCCTGCACCATCTTGATCACACCGCCGACCCCGGCGGCGGCGGCCGTGTGGCCGACGTTGGACTTCAGCGAGCCGAGCCACAGCGGCCGGTCGGCCGGGCGGTTCCTGCCGTACGTGGCCAGCAGGGCGTTCGCCTCTATGGGGTCGCCCAGCGACGTCCCCGTGCCGTGCGCCTCGACCGCATCGACATCGGTCCCGGACAGGGTGGCGTTGGCCAGCGCCTGGCGGATCACCCGCTGCTGCGCACGGCCGTTGGGCGCGGTGAGGCCGTTGCTGGCGCCGTCCTGGTTGATGGCGCTGCCGCGGACCACCGCGAGCACGGTGTGACCGTTGCGGCGGGCGTCCGAGAGCCGTTCCAGCAGCAGCACTCCGACGCCCTCGCCCCAGGCGGTGCCGTCGGCCGTCGACGAGAACGCCTGGCAGCGGGAGGACGCGGACAGCGCCCGCTGACGGCTGAACTCGATGAACCCGCTCGGCGTGGACATCACCGTGGTGCCACCGGTGAGCGCCATCGAGCACTCGCCCTGGCGCAGCGCCTGGCACGCCATGTGCAGGGCCACCAGCGAGGACGAGCACATGGTGTCGACGGTGACGGCCGGTCCCTCCAGGCCCAGGGTGTAGGCGACCCGGCCGGAGAGGATGGCGCCCGATGCGCCCATGGACATCTGGCCTTCGAGCCCCTCGGGGAGCTCGGTCAGATCGCGGGCGTAGTCGAAGTCGGTGGCGCCCATGAAGATGCCGGTGTCGCTGCCGCGCAGGGTGCCCGGGTCGATTCCGGCCCGTTCGAGGGTCTCCCAGACCACTTCCAGCAGCAGCCGCTGCTGCGGGTCCATGGTGAGGGCCTCGCGCGGCGAGATGCCGAAGAACGCCGGGTCGAACTGGTCCACGTCCTGGAGGAATCCGCCCTGGCGGGCGTAGGTGCGGCCCTCGCGGTCGGGGTCCGGGTCGAAGAGGTTCGGCAGGTCCCAACCCCGGTCGGCCGGGAAGTCGCCCATGCCGTCCCGGCCTTCGGCCACGGCCTGCCACAGGTCCTCGGGGGACCGGATGTCGCCCGCGTAGCGGCAGTTCATCGCCACGATGGCGATGGGCTCGGGGCCTGCAGCTCCTGGATCCGGCGGTGTGCGGCGCGGAGGTGGCCGGTGGCCCGCTTGAGGTAGTCGCGCAGCTTCTTCTCGTTGTCCATGGTCGTCAGCTCCTCAAGAGGGCCGGAACGTCGGTGGCGGCCGGGGCGGTGGCGCGGCGGTTCACGGGGCCGTCAGATCCCGGCCCAGCAGCTCGAACACCCCGTCGAGCAGCGCGAACATCTCGTCGTCCGTGGCCGACTCGATGTCGTCCAGCTCCAGGGCGGCGAGGGTGGACTGGACGCGGTCGAGCTCGGCGAGCGCCACGGTGTCCACGGACTCCCCGCCCGATGGCAGCAGTTCCTCCCGCAGCAGCACGGCGAGGTCGTCGGCGGTGGGGTAGTCGAAGACGAGGGTGACCGGCAGTCGCAGCCCGGTGGCGGCGTTCAGCCGGTTGCGGAGATCGACGGCGGTGAGCGAGTCGAAGCCCAGCTCCTTGAAGGCCCGTCCGGTCTCGACCGCGCCCGCGTCGGCGTAGCCGAGGGCCGCGGCCGCCTGCTCGCTCACCAGCTCCACCAGGGCGGTGTGGCGGTCGGCCGGGCCGAGCTCCGCGAGCCGCGTGCGCAGCGCGGCGGCGCCACCGGCCTCCTCCCGCTCCGCTCCGGCCGGGTCCTGCCCGGTGCCGCCCGCCTCGGGGAGGTCGGCGAGCAGTGGCAGCGGCCGGGTGGCGGACAGGGCGGGGGCGAAACGGCCCCAGTCGATGTCGGCCGCGACGAGGACGCCATCGCCCTGCGCCACCGTCTGCCGCAGCAGCTCCAGCGCCCGTGTGCCGGCGATGGGCGGCGCGCCACGCCGTCGCAGCTGGTCCGCCACCTCGCCGTCGATCATTCCGCCGCCCGCCCAGGCGCTCCAGGCCACCGAGGTGGCGGGCAGGCCGTCCGCGCGGCGCAGCTGGGCGAGCGCGTCGAGATACGCGCTGGCCGCCGCGTAGTTGCCCTGACCCGCTGCGCCCACGGTGCCGGCGATCGAGGAGATCAGGACGAACGCGTCGAGGTCCAGGTCCACGTCCCGGGTGAGCTCGTGCAGATGGCGCGCGCCCGCCACCTTGGGCCGCAGCACGGCCTCGACCCGCTCGGGCGTGAGCGCGTCCACGGTGGCGTCGTCCAGCGCGCCCGCGGCGTGCACCACGGCGGTGAGCGGATGGTCCGCGCCGTTGTCCGTGACCTGGTCCAGCAGGTGGGCCACGGCCTCGCGGTCGGCCACATCGCAGGCGGCGACGGTCACCCGGGCGCCGCGCTCGGTCAGTTCGGCCTCCAGCTCGGCCGCGCCCGGGGCCCGGGGCCCCCGGCGGCTGACCAGCACCACGTGTGCGGCGCCCTCGTCGACCAGCCCGCGGGCGATCTGGGCGCCGATGCCTCCGGTGCCACCGGTGATGAGTACGGTGCCGCGAGGCTGCCAACGCTCAGCGGAGCGGCCGGCACCGGCCCGCCGGAGCCGCCGGGCGAAGGTGCCCGAGGCGCGGATGGCCAGCTGGTCCTCGCCGTCCTGGCCGGTCAGGGCGCTGGCGAGGGCCCGGAGGGAACCCTCGTCGAGCGTCCCGGGCAGATCGATCAGACCGCCCCAGCGCTGGGGGTGTTCCAGGGCGACCGCACCGCCCAGGCCCCAGACGAGGGCCTGCGCGGGGGCGTCGAGCCGGTCGGCGCCGCTGGTCGAGACGGCGCCGCGGGTGACACACCACAGGGGCGCGTCGACGCCCGCCTCGCCCAGCGCCCGCACCAGGTCGAGGGTGGTGGCGAACCCGGTGGGGACGCCGGGGTGTTCCGGGTGCGGTGTCTCGTCGAGAGCGAGGAGGGACATCACGCCGCCGGGCACCCCGGCGTCCGCCAGGGAATCGGTGATACGGGCGGCGAGCCGGGCGCGGTCGGTGTCGTCCGGTCCGACGCGTACGGCGACGACCTCGACGCCGAGCGCGGCGAGCCCGGCGGTGACGGCCTCGGTATCAGTCGCCCATGCCTCGGCGGGCACCGCCACCAGCAGGCGGTCCGGGAGCGTGGGGGTCCGCCGGCCGTCGAGCGGTTGCCAGCCGATGCGGTAGCGCCACGAGTCCAGCACCGCCTGGTCGCTCAGCCGGGACCGCCATGAGGAGAGCAGCGGAAGCACCTCGCTGAGCGGTGCGTCGGCGGCCGCGCCCAATGTGGCCGTCAGCGTGTCCAGGTCGGCCTTCTCGACCGCGGTCCAGAACTCCGCCTCCGCCGGGCCGGTGGCCGCCTCGGCGACGGAGCCGGTCTGGGGCTCGACCCAGTAGCGGGCGCGCTGGAACGCGTACGTGGGAAGGTCGACACGCCTGGCGCCCCGCCCTGCGAACAGCCCCCGCCAGTCCACCTCCGCGCCGTGGACGTAGCCCTGGGCGAGCGAGAGCAACAACCGCTCGGGGCCACCCTCCTCGCGGCGCAGGGTGCCGATGACGGCAGCCGAGCCCTCGGCGGCCTCGACGGTGGCCTCGATGGCGGCGGCCAGCACGGGGTGTGGGCTCACCTCCACGAACAGCCGGTGGCCGCGGGTGAGCAGCGCCCGGGTGGCCGCTTCGAGCTGTACGGTCTCCCGCAGGTTGCGCGCCCAGTAGGCGGCGTCGAGCCCAGCCGTGTCCAGGGGTTCACCGGTGACGGTGGAGTGGAAGACGATCCGCGAGGCGCGCGGCCGGATGGGGGCGAGGATCCGCAGCAGTTCGTCGTGGATCTGCTCCACCTGGGCGGAGTGCGAGGCGTAGTCCACCGGGATCACCTTCGCCCGGACGTTCTCCGACTCGCACTCCGTCTGGAGTTCCCGCAGCGCCTCCGGATCGCCGGAGACCACCACCGCGCCGGGGCCGTTGACGGCCGCCACGGAGATACGGCCCTCCCACGCGGCGATCTGCTCCCGCACCTTCTCGACCGGGAGCGACACGGACATCATGCCGCCGTGTCCGGCCAGTCCACGGGCGATGGCCTGCGAGCGCAGGGCCACCACCCGGGCCCCGTCCTCCAGCGACAGCGCGTCCGCCACCACCGCCGCCGCGATCTCCCCCTGCGAATGCCCCACCACGGCGGCGGGAGTCACACCACACACCCGCCACACCTCCGCCAGCGACACCATCACCGCCCACAACGCCGGCTGCACCACATCCACCCGGTCCAACCCCGGACCCTCACCCCGCAACACCTCGGTCACCGACCAGTCGACGAACGCTGCAAGCGCCGCCTCACACTCCGCGATCCGCCCGGCGAACACCGGCGAGGAGTCCAGCAACTCGACCGCCATCCCCAGCCACTGCGACCCCTGCCCCGGGAACACGAACACCGGGCGGGCCTCCGGCACCGCCGCGTCCTCGCCGCGTACCACGCCCGCGGACGCCCCTCCGGAGGCCAACGCCTCCAGGCGGCCCAGCAGTTGAGGGCGGTCCACGCCCACCACCGCGGCGCGGTATTCGAAGGCCGACCGTCCGGTGGCGAGCGAGTGGCCGACGTCGGCCGGGGACACCTCGGGGCGCTCGTTCAGATGCGCCAGCAGCCGCTCCGCCTGCGCCCGCAGGGCCGCTTCGCTTCTGCCGGAGAGCACCCAGGGGATCGCGGAGCCACCGAGCGCGGTCCCGTCGAGGGCGGGGGCCTCGTCCTCCTCGTCCTCCCCGGCGGGCGGGGCCTGTTCGAGGATGACATGGGCGTTGGTGCCGCTCACGCCGAACGCGGACACCCCGGCGCGGCGCGGACGGCCACGCTCGGGCCACTCCCGGGCCTCGGTCAGCAGCTCGACCGCGCCGGAGGACCAGTTGACGGCCGGGGACGCCTGCTCGACGTGGAGTGTCTTCGGCAGCGTCCCGTGGCGCAGCGCCATCACCGTCTTGATGACGCCGCCGACCCCGGCCGCCGCCTGGGTGTGGCCGATGTTGGACTTGAGCGAGCCGAGCCACAGCGGATGGCCGGAGGTGCGCCCCTTGCCGTACGTGGCGAGCAGCGCGCCCGCCTCGATGGGATCGCCGAGCGCGGTGCCCGTGCCATGGGCCTCGACGGCGTCGACGTCGTCCACCGTGAGCCCGGCGGCGGCCAGCGCCGCCTCGATGACCCGGCGCTGGGCGGGGCCGTTGGGCGCGGCGAGGCCGTTGCTGGCGCCGTCCTGGTTCATGGCGCTGGAGCGCAGCACGGCGAGGACCGGGTGGCGGTTGCGGCGGGCGTCGGACAGCCGCTCCAGCAGCACCATGCCCGCGCCCTCGCCCCAGCCGGTGCCGTCGGCGCCCGCGGCGAAGGACTTGCAGCGGCCGTTGGCGGCCAGCCCGCGCTGATGGCTGAACTCGACGAAGACACCCGGGGTGGCCATGACCGCCACCCCTCCGGCCAGCGCCAGCGAGCACTCGCCGCGACGCAGCGCCTGGGCCGCCAGATGCATGGTCACCAGCGACGAGGAGCACGCGGTGTCCAGGGTGATGGCCGGTCCCTCCAGACCGAGGGTGTAGGAGATCCGGCCGGAGGCCACGCTGGAGACGTTGCCGATGAGCAGATGGCCCTCGACACTCTGCGGGGCGTACTGCGGGTCCCCGCCGTACTGGAACGAGGCGAGCCCCACATAGACCCCGGCCCTGGTGCCCTTCAGCGAGAGCGGGTCGATGCCCGCGCGTTCGATCGCCTCCCAGGACACCTCCAGCAGCAGCCGCTGCTGCGGGTCCATGGCCAGCGCCTCGCGCGGCGAAATGCCGAAGAACGCCGGGTCGAACTGGTCGGCGTCGTGGACGAATCCGCCTTCGCGGGTGTTGCAGGTGCCGGACCGGCCCGGGTCGGGGTCGTAGAGACCCTCGACATCCCAGCCCCGGTTGGCGGGGAACTCCGAGATCGCGTCGCGGCCCTCGGCCACCAGCCGCCACAGGTCCTCCGGCGAGCGGACACCGCCGGGGAAGCGGCAGCCCATCGAAACGATGGCGATCGGCTCGCGCTCGTCGGCCTCGATCCGCTCCAGCCGGTCACGGGCCTGCTTGAGGTCGGAGGAGACCCGCTTGAGGTAGGTGAGGAGTTTCTCTTCGTTCTCGTTCGCCATCAGGAAGCCCCGAATTCGTTGTCGATGAAGTCGAAGACCTCGTCGGCGGTAGCGGCGAGGAGGTCGGTGTCGGGGACGGCCCGCCGGTGTGTTCCCCGGGGGTGCCGCCCAACTTCGCCATGAGGTCGTTCAGACGCCCGGTCAACCGCTCCCGCGCCCCGTCGTCGGCCATCAGCTCCGGCAGCGCGGACTCCCACCGGTCCAGGTCGTCGAAGAGGGTGCGCGCGTCCGCCGGGCGGGCCGACGGCAGCTCGCCGCGGAGGTAGTCGGCCAGTGGCGCGGGCGCCGGGTAGTCGAAGACGAGGGTGGCGGGCAGGTCGAGTCCGGTGACCGCGGCCAGCCGGTTGCGCAGTTCGACGGCGGTGAGCGAGTCGAAGCCCAGCTCCTTGAACGGGCGGCCGCCGGCGACCGCGTCGGACGAGGAGTGGCCGAGTACGGCCGCCGCCTGGGCGTGCACCAGGTCCCGCAGGGCACGGTCCAGGTCCTCGCCCGTCAGGTCCGCCAGGCTCGCCAGGAAGGTGTCCGCCGCGTCGTCCGGCCCGGTGGCGTCGGGGGCCGCCGTGGTGGCGAGGGCGTCGCGCACCTCCGGCAGCTCGCCGATCAGCGGCCGGGGGCGCGCGGCGGTGAAGCCGGGGACGAAGCGGTCCCAGCGCACATCGGCGAGGACGAGGGAGGTCTCGCCGGTGTGCAGCGCCTCGCTCAGCGCGGTCACCGCCAACTCCGGTGCCATCGCGGGCAGTCCACGGCGGCTGAGGTGCTCCGCCACCTCGCCGTGCTCGATCATGCCGTGGTCGGCCCAGGGGCCCCAGGCCACCGAGGTGGCGGGGAGGCCGCGGGCCTCGCGGTGCTCGGCGAGCGCGTCCAGGTAGGCGTTGGCGGCCGCGTAGGCGCTCTGTCCGCCGCTCCCCCAGGTGGCGGCGATGGACGAGAAGAGCACGAACGCCTCGAGGTGGTCCCGGTCCAGCAGCGCGTCCAGATGGGCGGCGCCCAGGACCTTGCCGTCGGCCATCTCCGCGAAGTCGGCCACCGTACTGTCGGCGAGCTGGGAGAACTCCACGACGCCCGCGGCGTGGAAGACGGCGTGCACCGGGTCGCCCCCGGTGGTGATCCCGCGCAGCAGCGCCGCCACCTCGTCGCGGTCGCGGACGTCGCACGCCGCCACCGTCACCCGGACACCGCCCTCGCCCAGCGCGACCAGCTCGTCGCGGAGTTCGGCGGCGCCGGGCGCCGCCGTGCCACGGCGGCTGGTGAGCACGAGGTGTTCGGCGCCGGAGCGGGCCAGCCAGCGGGCCACCTGGGCGCCGAGCCCGCCGGTGCCGCCGGTGATCAGCACGGTGCCATGCGGTTTCCAGCTCTCGCGGCCCGGTGTCCGCAGCGGCGCCCGGACCAGCCGCCGGACGAACACGCCGGCGTCGCGGAGGGCGAGTTGGTCCTCCGGGCCGCTGCCGCCGGCGATGCCGGAGAGCGCGGCGCACAGCCGGTCCGCGATCCGCTGGTCGAGGTCCCCGGGGAGGTCGATCAGACCGCCCCACCGCTGCGGGTGCTCCAGGGCCACGACCCGGCCGAGGCCCCAGGTGGCGGCCTGTGCGGGGCTGCCGAGCGGTTCGGATCCGCTCACCGACACGGCGCCGGTGGTGGCGAGCCACAGCGGGGCGGCGATGCCCGCGTCGCCCAGCGCCTGGATCAGCCCGACGTTGAGGGCCAGACCGGTGGTGAGCGCGGCGTGTTCGGGGTGCGGGATGTCGTCGAGGGCGAGCAGCGAGAGCACACCGGCCGGTGTGCCACCGGTGTCCGCCTCGTGGCGCAGCCGCTCGGCGAGCGCGTCACGGTCGGCCGTGGCCACGCTGAGGGGTACGACGCGCGCGCCGCGCCGGTCGAGGGCGGCCGCCACGGCGGCGACCGGCGCGCCGTCCGTCCGGCCGTCGGGCAGGGCCACCCACCAGGTGCCGGACAGCGGCGCCGTATGCTCCTCGACGGCCACCGGGGACCAGGTGATCCGGTAGCGCCAGGAGTCCACGGTGGCGCGGTCGCTCTGGCCCCGGCGCCAGGAGGAGAGCGCGGGCAGCAGTTCGCCGAGCCGCGCCTGCTGGTCGATCTCCAGGGTGGCGGTCAGCGCCTCCAGGTCCTCGCGCTCGACCGCATCCCAGAAGCGGGCCTCCACGGAGGACCCGTCCGTGGCGGCGGTCGGCGTTCCCGGCGTGGCGGGGTCGAACCAGTAGCGCTGCCGCTGGAAGGCGTAGGTGGGCAGCTCCACCCGATGCGCACCGCGCCCGGCGAACACCGCCTCCCAGTCGACCTCGCCGCCGTGAGCGTGTACGTGGGCGACACCGGAGAGCAGCGCCTCGGTCTCGTCGCGGTCCTTGCGCAGCAGCGGTACGAACGCGGCCGGACCCGAGACGCATTCCTGGCCCATGGCGGAGAGCACACCGGCGGGTCCGAGCTCCACATAGCGGGTGACGCCCTGGGCCTCGAGGAACCGTATGCCGTCCTCGAAGCGGACCGCCTGACGCACATGGCGCACCCAGTACTCCGGCGCGCACACCTCCTCGCCCACCGGCTCGCCCGTGAGGTTCGAGACGATCGCGATGCCCGGCGTGGCGTAGGTGATCCCGGCCGCCACCTCGGCGAACGCATCCAGCATTCCCTCCATCAGCGGCGAGTGGAACGCGTGCGAGACGCTGAGCCGCCTGCGCTTGCCCCCCACCGCGTCCGCCACCGCGAGCACCGCCGCCTCCTCACCGGAGATGACGGTCGCCGCCGGGCCGTTGACCGCCGCCACGCTCACCCGGTCCTCGTAACCGGCCAGATGCGGCAGCACCTCGGCCTCCGGCGCCTTCAGCGACACCATCGCACCGCCCTCGGGCAGCGCCTGCATCAGCCGACCTCGGGCCGCGACGAGAGCGGCCGCGTCCGCCAGCGAGAACACCCCCGCCACATGGGCGGCCGCCAACTCCCCGACCGAATGCCCGACCAGGAAGTCCGGCGCGATACCCCAGGACTCCACCAGCCGGAACAGCGCCACCTCCAGGGCGAACAGCCCGGTCTGGGTGAACACCGTCCGGTCCAGCGCCTCGGCGTCCGCGCCGAAGACCACCTCCCGCACCGAGCCGTCCAGATGACGGTCCAGCTCCGCGCACACCGCGTCGAACGCCGCCGCGAACACCGGGAAGGCGGCGTACAACTCCCGCCCCATGCCGAGACGTTGGGCACCCTGGCCGGTGAACAGGAACGCCGTCCTGCCCTCGTCGTCGGCCACCGTGCCCGAGGTGACGCCCGTGGCGAGTTGTTCCAGTCCGCTCAGCAGCTCCTTCTGGTCGCGGCCGACGATCGCCGCGCGGTGGCCGAAGGCGGACCGGGTCAGCACCAGCGAGTAGCCCACATCCACCGGATCCAGCTCCGGCCGCGCCGCCACATACGACCGCAGCCGCTCCGCCTGGGCGCGCAACGCGCCCTCGGTACGGCCGGACACCATCCACGGCACCGCATCGGTGCGCACCGACGGCTCCGACTCGGGCTCAGGTTCGATGGCCGGGTCGGCGGGCGGCTCCTCCAGGATGAGGTGGGCGTTGGTGCCGCTGATGCCGAAGGCGGACACCCCGGCGCGCCGCACCCGCTCGCCCGCGGGCCACTCCCTGGCCTCGGTCAGCAGCTCGACGGCTCCGGCCGTCCAGTCCACATGCGGGGTGGGCTCCTTGACGTGGAGCGTCCTGGGCAGCAGGCCGTGGCGCAGCGCCATGACCATCTTGATGACACCGGCGCCACCGGCCGCGCCCTGGGTGTGGCCGATGTTGGACTTCAACGCGCCCAGCCACAGCGGCCGTTCGGCCTCCCGGCCCTGGCCGTAGGTGGCGAGGATGGCCTGGGCCTCGATCGGGTCGCCGAGCGTGGTGCCGGTGCCGTGCGCCTCGACGGCGTCCACCTCGGCGGCCGACAGCCCGGCGTTAGCCAGCGCCTGCCGGATCACCCGCTGCTGGGAGGGGCCGTTGGGGGCGGTGAGGCCGTTGCTGGCGCCGTCCTGGTTGACGGCGGAACCACGCACCAGCGCCAGCACCTCGTGGCCGTATTTCCGGGCGTCGGACAGCCGCTCCAGGAGCACCATGCTGACGCCCTCGCCCCAGCTGGTGCCGTCGGTGTCGGAGGAGAACGCCTTCGACCTGCCGTCGGGGGCGAGCCCGCGCTGCCTGCTGAACTCGATGAAGAGGCTCGGCGTCGACATCATCGTCGTGCCGCCCGCCAGCGCCATCGAGCACTCGCCCTGGCGCAGCGCCTGTGCCGCCTGGTGGATGGCGACCAGGGAGGAGGAGCACGCGGTGTCGATGGTGAGCGCCGGGCCCTCCCAGCCGAGGGAGTAGGCGATGCGGCCGGAGACCACACTGGCGGCCTTGCCGGTCAGCAGATACCCCTCCATGTCCTCGGGGATCTCGCCCAGCCGCGAGGCGTAGTCCTGGCCGGTGGAGCCGATGAACACGCCCGCCGTGCTGCCCTTGGTGGAGTGCGGGTCGATCCCGGCCCGCTCCAGCGCCTCCCAGGAGGTCTCCAGCAGCAGCCGCTGCTGGGGGTCCATGGCAAGCGCCTCGCGCGGAGAGATCCCGAAGAACTCGGGGTCGAAGTCGTAGGCGTCGTAGAGGAAGCCGCCTTCCTTGGCGTAACTCCTGCCCGGCGTATCGGGGTTGGGGTCGTAGAGCTCCTCGACGTTCCAGCCGCGGTCGGTCGGGAAGGTGGAGATCACATCGCGGCCGTCCGCCACCAGCTCCCACAGGTCCTCGGGGCCGCGGACCCCGCCGGGCAGCCGGCAGCTCATGGCCACGATGGCGATCGGATCGTCGTCGGCGGGGCGGACGGCGGCCACCACGGCCGCCACTTCCTCCCGCTCGCCCAGTGCCTCGCGCCGCAAGTGGTCCACCAGCACGGCGGGGGTCGGGTAGTCGAAGAGGAGGGTGGTCGGCAGCCGCAGCCCGGTGGCGGCGCCCAGCCGGTTGCGCAACTCCACGGCGGTCAGGGAGTCGAAGCCGACCTCCCGGAAGGCGCGGGTGGCCTCGATGTCGTCCGGGGCGGCGAGCCCCAGCACGCCCGCCGCGTGTTCCCGCACCAGGTCCAGCAGGAACGGGTCCCGGTCGGCCGCCGGCAGGGCGGCCAGGCGCCGCCCGAACGAGCTCTCGTCGCTCTCCGCGGCCGCGCCTCCGCCTCCGCCACCGGCCCGTACGACGCGTCGGACCGGCGTCCTGACCAGGCCGCGCAGATAGGCGGGTACGGCGTCCCGGCCGGGGGTGGCGGCGCTCGCGGCGCGCTTGCGCAGCTCGGCCAGGTCGAGCCGGACGGGCACGAGCGTGGCATCGCCCGCCGCCCGCGCGGCGTCGAAGAGTTCCATGCCTTCGGCGCTGGGCAGCGGGCGGATGCCGGAGCGCGCCATGCGCCGCACATCGGCGTCGTCCAGATGCCCGCTCATGCCACTGCGCTGCTCCCACAGGCCCCAGGCGAGGGACTGGGCGGCCAGGCCGTGGGCCCTGCGGTGCTGGGCAAGGGAGTCCAGGAAGGCGTTGGCGGCCGCGTAGTTGGCCTGTCCGGCGTTGCCGATGGTGGCGACGACGGAGGAGTAGAGGACGAAGGCGGCCAGATCGTGGTCCGCGGTCAGCTCGTGCAGATTCCACGCGGCGTCCACCTTGGGCCGCAGCACCCGGTCCAGCCGCTCGGGGTTCAGCCCGTCCACGACGCCGTCGTCGAGCACACCCGCCGCATGGATCACGGCCGTCAGAGGATGCGCGGCGGGTATCGCGCCGAGAAGCCCGGCGAGCGCCTCCCGGTCGGCCGCATCGCAGGCGGCGACGGTGACGGTGGCTCCCAACTCGGCCAGTTCGAAGCGGAGTTCGTCCATGCCATCGGCCACGGGCCCACGCCGGCTGACCAGCAGCAGATGCCGTACGCCGTGCTCGCCGACCAGATGGCGGGCGACGAGCCCGCCGAGGGTTCCGGTGGCGCCGGTGATGAGGACGGTGCCTTCGGGATTCAGCGGTCGGTGGCTGTCGGCGAGCCCGATGACCCGGGGGTCGGCGACCTCGGCAACCCCGGTAGCCCCGGTAGCGGCGTCAGCAACCCCCGTAGCGGCGGCCCCGGTAGGCCTGGTGGCGGCGGCCGCCTCGGCGGCCTCGGCGGGCTCGGTGAGCCCGGTGGCGGCAGCCGCAGTGCCGGTGACACCGGCCCCGCTGGTGGCAGCAGCCCCTGTCGACCGAGGGTCGGCAATCTCGCCAGTCCCGATAGCCTCGGGGCCAGTGGCCTCGACAGCGCCGGTGGCGGCAGTGTCAGCAACCTCGGTGGCGGCGGGCCCAGTGACCCCGGTGGCGGCAGCCTCGGCGGGCTTGGGGGCGGCGGCCTCGGCGGCCCCCGTCCCCCTCGCCACCCGCCCCAGCCGGGGCGCCCTCACTCGGCCCTCGCGGACCGCGCACTGGGGTTCGCCGGAAGCCACCGCGGTCGGGAGGGCGGTGGCCGACTCCGGCTCGGCGTCGAGGTCGACGAGGACGAAGCGGCCGGGGTGTTCGGACTGGGCCGAGCGCACCAGGCCCCATACGGCGCCGTGTGCCACGTCCGGGACCTCTTCGCCGGGGGCGGCCGCGACCGCGCCGCGGGTGAGGAACACCAGCCGGGAGGAGCCCAGGCGGTCATCGGAGATCCAGCGCTGGATCAGCGCCAGCGCTCGGTGGGTGGCCGCGTGGGCAGCCTCCGCCACGTCCCCGTCGCCCCCGGCGACGCACGGCACCAGCACCGCGTCCGGCGCGTCCGCCGTCTCGTCGTAGGGCACCGCGTCCACGGCCGCGGAGAGCCCGAGCGGGTCGGGGCCGAGCACCGCCCAGCTGGCCGGAGTCCCGGTCTCGGTGGTGTCCGTGGCGGACACCACGGGCCACTCCAGGCGGAACAGCGACGGGTGGAGGGCGGAGCGGCCGCCGATCGGTTCGGGCGTGTCCACCGCGCGCAGTACGAGCCGGTCCACCGAGGCCACCGGGGCGCCGCTCAGGTCGGCCGCGACGGCCGCGTACGTATCGGGACCCGTCGGCGTCAGCCGCACCCGCAACGCGGTGGCGCCCGTGGCGTGCAGGGCGACACCGCTCCATGCGGCGGCCAGCCGGGACCCGCCGCCGTCGCCCGGGGCTTCCACCGCGTCGAGCGCCGACTCCAGCAGCACCGGGTGCAGTCCGTAGCGCCCGGCGTCGGCCTCCTCGGCCTCGGTCAGCCCCACCTCGACGTAGAGGTCCGCACCGAGCCGCCAGGCGGCGACGGCGCCTATCGCCGCCTCCACCGGGACGGCGCCGGCCGGAGGCCACGCGACGAGGCCGATGCCGTCGGCCGGAGCGCCCGTGCCCAGGACCGCCGTGGCATACCGCGTCCACGGCTCGTCGGAGTCCGCGCCCTCGGCGCGCGCGTGGACGCTGAGGGCGCGCGAACCCCCGCCGTCCGGGGCGCCGACGCGCACCTGGATCACCGCGGCGCCCTTCTCGGGCAGCACCAGCGGCGCGTCCAGGGACAGTTGCTCGATCCGGCCGCAGCCGACCTGGTCGCCCGCGCGGATCGCCAGTTCGGCGAGGGCGCTGCCGGGGAGCACGGCCGCGTCCGGGCCGGTGCGCTCGGTCAGCCAGGGGTGGTCCTGTGCGCAGATCCGGCCGGTGAACAGGTGGTCGTCGGCGCCCGCCAGCGGGACCGCCGCGCCGAGCAGCGGATGCCCGGCCGCGTCGAGTCCGGCCGCCGCCACATCGCCGGCCGCGACCGGCTTGTCCAGCCAGTACCGCTGCCGCTGGAACGGATACGTCGGCAGCTCCTCGGCAACCCCGCCCCGCCCCGGCGCGCCCCCGAACACGGCGCCCCACGACGGCTCGACACCCTGCACATACGCCTCGGCGAACGAGCCCGCGAAGCGCTCCGGGTCGCCGTCGTCCCGGCGCAGCGTGCCGACGACGGCGGCGTTCCCGCCCGCGTCCTCGACGGTCTGCTGGAGCGACATGGCGAGCATGGGGTGCGGGGCGCACTCGATGAACGCCGTGTGGCCGTCGGCCAGCAGCGCCCGGGTGGCCCGCTCGAAGTCCACCGGCTCGCGCATGTTCCGGTACCAGTAGTCGGTGTCGAGCTCGGCGGTGTCCAGCGGCCCGCCGGTCACCGTGGAGTAGTACGCGATCCGGGAGGGGCGCGGCCGTACCCCCGCCACCTCGCGCAGCAGCCGCTCGCGCAACCCGTCGACCTGCGGGGAGTGCCCGGCGGTGTCCACGCCCGGCACCCGGCGGGACTTCACCCCGTCGGCGGCGAGCTCGGCCATGAAGGCGTCCAGGGCCTCCGGGTCGCCGGAGACGGTCACGGTGCCGGGGCTGTTGACGGCGGCGATGCCGAGCCGTTCGCTCCACGGCCGCAGCCGTTCGGCGACCGTTCCGGCCGACGCGAGCACCGAGAGCATGCCGCCCTTGCCGCTCAGCTCGGCCCACGCCTGGCTGCGCCGGGCCACCACCTTGGCGGCGTCCTCCAGTGAGAGCCCTCCGGCCACGTACGCGGCGGCGATCTCGCCCTGCGAATGGCCGACCACCGCGGCGGGTTCGACGCCGTGACTGCGCCACAGCGCCGCCAGCGACACCATCACCGCGAACAGCGCGGGCTGCACCACGTCGATGCGGGACAGCGACGGCGCGCCCGGCACACCGCGCAGCACATCGCGCAACGACCAGTCCAGGAACGGCTCCAGGGCGTCGGCGCACTCCTCCAGCCGCTCCGCGAAGACCGGCGAGGCGTCCCACAGCGGGAGCGCCATCCCGATCCACTGAGAGCCCTGCCCGGGGAAGACGAACACGGTCTTCCGCCGGCCGCCCGCCGTGCCCTGGACCACGTGGGGCGCCGGGGTGCCCTGCGCGAGCGCGCCGAGGCCGTCCAGGAGCCGGTCCCGGTCCCGGCCGAGGATCACCGCCCGGTGGCCGAAGGCCGTGCGGGTGGTGGCGAGGGCGCGGCCGAGTGCGGCGAGGTCGGTGCCGGGGTGGTCGGCCAGGTGGTCCCGCAGCTGCTCGGCCCGGGTGCGCAGGGCCTGTTCGGTGCGCCCCGACAGCACCCAGGGCAGCACGGGCAGCCCCGGGGCCGCCGGGCGCGGCTCGTCGTGGCCGACGGCCGGTTCGGCCGGGGCCTGCTCCAGGATGGCGTGTGCGTTGGTGCCGCTGATACCGAAGGACGACACGCCCGCGCGGCGCGGCCGCCCGGTCTCCGGCTCCGGCCACGGCCGGGCCTCGGTCAGCAGCTCCACGGCCCCGGACGACCAGTCCACATGCGGCGAGGGCTCGTGTACGTGCAGGGTCCGGGGCAGGACGCCGTGGCGCAGCGCCATCACCATCTTGATCACACCGGCCACGCCCGCGGCCGCCTGGGGGTGGCCGACGTTGGACTTCAGCGAGCCCAGCCACAGCGGCCGGTCCTCGGCGCGGCCCTGGCCGTACGTGGCCAGCAGCGCCCCGGCCTCGATCGGGTCGCCGAGCGAGGTGCCGGTGCCGTGGGCCTCGACCGCGTCCACATCGGCCGCGGTCAGCCCGGCGTCGGCCAGCGCCTGCCGGATGACCCGCTGCTGGGCCGGGCCGCTCGGGGCGGTGAGGCCGTTGCTCGCGCCGTCCTGGTTGGTGGCGGAGCCACGGACCAGCGCCAGCACCCGGTGGCCGTATGCCCGCGCGTCCGACAGCCGCTCCAGCAGCACCATGCCCACGCCCTCGCCCCAGCCGGTGCCGTCGGCGTCGGACGAGAACGCCTTGCAGCGGCCGTCGGGCGAGAGCGCCTTCTGGCGGCTCAGCTCCACGAAGATCCCGGGGCTGGACATCACGGTGGCGCCGCCGGCCAGCGCCAGCGAGCATTCGCCCTGGCGCAGCGACCGTACGGCCATGTGCAGGGCCACCAGGGAGGACGAGCAGGCCGTGTCGACGGTGACCGCCGGGCCCTCGAGACCCCAGGTGTAGGCGATCCGGCCGGAGGCGACGCTGGTGGTGCCGCCGGTCAGCAGATAGCCCTCGAACCCTTCCGACGCCTCGTCCATCCGCGGCCCGTAGTCCTGCGGCATGGCGCCGACGAAGACCCCGGCGTCGCTGCCCTTGAGCGTGGTGGGGTCGATCCCGGCGCGCTCGAACGCCTCCCACGCGGTCTCCATCAGCAGCCGCTGCTGGGGGTCCATCGCCTGGGCCTCGCGGGGGCTGATGCCGAAGAAGGCCGGGTCGAACTGGTCGGCCTCGTAGAGGAATCCGCCCTCGCGCACATAGCTGGTGCCGTGGCGGGCCGGGTCCGGGTCGTAGAGCCCCTCCAGGTCCCAGCCCCGGTTGGCGGGGAAGCCCGCGATGGCGTCCCGGCCCTCGCTGACCAGCTGCCACAGCTGCTCGGGGGTGCGCACCCCGCCGGGGAGGCGGCAGCTCATCGCCACGATGGCGATCGGGTCGTCGTGGTCGGTGGCGACGGTCCGGGTGGCGGCCGGGCGCGGGGTCACGGACGCCGGGGAGCCCACCACCACGTCCTGGAGGTGGTGGGAGAGGGCCAGCGGGGTGGGGTGGTCGAAGAGGACGGTCCCGGCGAGCCGGGTTCCGGTGGCGGTGCTGAGGAGGTTGCACAGCTCGACGGACATCAGCGAGTCGAAGCCGAGGTCCTTGAAGATCTTCTCGGGGTCGACGGCGTCGGGTCCCGGGGAGCCCAGCACCCAGGCGGTGTGTGTACGGACCAGCTCCAGCGCCACGCGCTCGCGCTCGGCGCCATCCGCCAGGGCGGCGAACTCCTCGCGCCACGAGAGGGGTTCACCGGTGGTGGCGTCCTCGGCGCCGGGGAGGTCGGTGTCCAGCCAGTAGCGCTGCCGCTGGAAGGCGTACGTGGGCAGCTCCACCCGATGCGCACCGCGCCCGGCGAACACCGCCTCCCAGTCGACCTCGCCACCGTGAGCGTGCACCTGGGCGACACCGGAGAGCAGCGCCTCGGTCTCGTCGCGGTCCTTGCGCAGCAGCGGTACGAACGCGGCCGGACCGGAGACGCACTCGCGGCCCATGGCGGAGAGCACACCGGCCGGACCGAGCTCCACACAGCGGGTGACGCCCTGGGCCTCGAGGAACCGTATGCCGTCCCCGAAGCGCACCGCCTGACGCACATGGCGCACCCAGTACTCCGGCGCGCACACCTCCTCGCCCACCGGCTCGCCCGTGACGTTGGAGACGATCGCCAGACGCGGTGCGGAGTAGCCGATCCGGCCCGCCACCTCGGCGAACTCGGCCAGCATTCCCTCCATCAAGGGCGAGTGAAAGGCATGCGAGACGCTCAGCCGCTTGCTCTTCACCGCCACCGCGTCCGCCACCGCGAGCACCGCCGCCTCCTCACCGGAGATGACGGTGGCCGACGGGCCGTTGACCGCGGCCACGCTCACCCGGTCCTCGTAACCGGCCAGATGCGGCAGCACCTCGGCCTCCGGCGCCTGGAGGGAGACCATCGCACCGCCGCCGGGCAGGGCCTGCATCAGCCGGCCCCGGGCCGCCACCAGCGCACAGGCGTCCTCCAGCGAGAACACCCCGGCCACGTGGGCGGCCGCCAACTCCCCCACCGAATGCCCGACCAGGAAGTCCGGCGCCAGGCCCCAGGACTCCACCAGCCGGAACAGCGCCACCTCCAGGGCGAACAGCCCGGTCTGGGTGAACACCGTCCGGTCCAGCGCCTCGGCATCCGCGCCGAAGACCACCTCCCGCACCGAGCCGTCCAGATGACGGTCCAGCTCCGCGCACACCGCGTCGAACGCCGCCGCGAACACCGGGAACGCGGCGTACAACTCCCGCCCCATGCCCAGGCGTTGAGCGCCCTGACCGGTGAACAGGAACGCCGTACCGCCACTGCCGCCCGCCACCGCGCCCGGGACCAGGCCCGCGGCGAGTCGCTCAAGACCGTTCAGCAGCTCCTCACGGTCGCGGCCGACGACCGCCGCCCGGTGGTCGAAGGCGGACCGGGTCAGCGCCAGCGAGTAGCCCACATCCACCGGATCCAGCTCCGGCCGCGCCGCCACATACGACCGCAGCCGCCGCGCCTGGGCCCGCAGCGCCGCCTCACCGCGGGCCGAGAGCACCCACGGCACCGTGTCGAGGGCCGTCGGGCGCTCCGCGGCCGGGGCGTCGGCGGGTGCCTCCTCCAGCACCATGTGCACATTGGTGCCGCCCATGCCGAACGAGCTGACGCCCGCGAGCCGTGGGGCGTCCCTCCTCGGGGCCCAGGCGTCGAGGGCGGTCTGGACCGTCAGGCCCAGGGTGTCCAGGGGGATCGCGGGGTTCGGCGTCTCGTGGTTGAGGCTCGGGAACAGCTCGCGGTGGGCGAGCGAGAGCACCGTCTTGATGAGGCCGGTGACACCGGCCGCGCCTTCGAGGTGGCCCACGTTCGTCTTGGCGGAGCCGACTCGCAGGGGCGCGCCGTCCGCCCGGCCGGCGCCGAGGACCGCGCCCAGCGCCGCGGCCTCGACCGGGTCGCCGACCTTGGTGCCGGTGCCGTGCAGTTCGACGTACTGGACCCGGGCGGGGTCGACCCCGGCGCGCTCGTAGGCGGCGCGCAGCATGGCCTCCTGCCCGTGGGCCGCGGGGGTGGTGAGGCTGTCGCCGCCGCCGTCGTTGTTGGCCTCGGAGCCGCGGATCACGCACAGCACGGGATCGCCGTCGCGCAGCGCGTCCGGGAGCCGCTTGAGCACCACCAGGCCGCCGCCCTCCCCGCGCACATAGCCGTTGGCGCGGGCGTCGAAGGTGAAGGAGCGGCCGTCCGGGGAGAGGGCGCCGAACCGGGAGGCGGCGATGAAGCCGTCGGGGGCGAGGTTGAGCTGGACGCCGCCCGCGACGGCGGTCTCGGTCTCGCCGCGCCGCAGGCTCTCGCAGGCCAGGTGCACGGCGGCCAGGGAGGAGGACTGCCCGGTGTCCACGGCCACGCTCGGGCCGCGCAGCCCGAGGGCGTAGGAGACCCGGTTGGCGATGATGCCGCGGTTCAGGCCGGTGAGGGTGTGCTGGGTGATGGCGGCCGGTTCGCCGCGGTGGACCAGTGCCGCGTAGTCGTCGGCGATGGCGCCGATGAAGACGCCGGTGCGGCTGCCCTCGAGGTGTGCGGGGACGAGTCCGGCGTTTTCCAGGGCCTCCCAGCACAGTTCCAGCGCGAGTCGCTGCTGGGGGTCCATCGCCCGTGCCTCTCGGGGTGAAATCCCGAAGAACTCCGGATCGAACTCGGCTGCCGTTTCGACGAATCCGCCGAATCGAATACCGGCGTCCCGGAGCTCATCGGCATACCGGTCCGCCGGGATCTCGGTGATGGCGCTCTCTCCATTGCGCAGCAACTGCCGGAACTCATCCGGAGTCGATGCGCCCGGCACGCGACATGCCATACCGACGACCGCGATGTGCCCGTCACGCACCAGGGAGTTCTCCGACATCACGACCTCAGACTCTTCTCTCAGTTGAGATTACGACGCGACTGGACTGACCATGATCCGGAAGTCGACGGTATGGGGCGGGAGTCGACTCAACCACCCCTAACCGCAGCCACCCCTAACTTGGGGGTAGGGGTGGTCACCTCTTCTTGAGCGGTTCCCACCAACCGCGGTGTGTCATGTACCACTTGGCGGTTTCCGCGAGGCCGTGTCCGAACGACATCTCGGGGCGGTAGCCGAGTTCCGCGGAGATTTTCGTGATGTCCACCGAGTAACGGCGGTCATGGCCCTTGCGGTCAGGCACCCGCTCGACCAGGGAGTGGTCGGCGCCGAGCAGTTCGAGCAGCCGTTCCGTGAGTTCCAGGTTGGTCAGTTCGGTGCCGCCGCCGATGTTGTAGACCTCTCCCGGGCGACCGTTCTCGGCGACCAGCGCGATACCTCGGCAGTGGTCGTCCACGTGCAGCCAGTCCCGGACATTCCCGCCGTCGCCGTAGAGCGGCACCGGTCTGCCGTCCATGAGGTGGGTGACGAAGAGCGGAATGACCTTCTCGGGGTGCTGGTAAGGGCCATAGTTGTTGGAGCAGCGGGTCACGCAGACGGGCAGTCCATGGGTGCGGTGGAAGGCCCGGGCCAGCAGATCGGAGGACGCCTTGGAGGCGGAATACGGCGAGTTGGGTTCGAGTGGTTCCTCCTCGCTCCAGGAGCCGCTGTCAATGGAGCCGTAGACCTCGTCCGTGGAGATGTGGACGAACTTTCCGACCTCCGCGTTCGCGGCCGCGTTGAGGAGGGTGTGGGTGCCCAGGACATTGGTGCGCACGAATTCCTCGGCGCCGGATATCGAGCGGTCGACATGCGATTCGGCGGCGAAGTGGACCACCAGATCGGTGTCGCGCAGCAGCTCGCCGACGAGTTCGCCGTCGCAGATGTCACCGCGGACGAAGCGCAGCCGGGGGCTGTCGGCGACCTCGGCCAGGTTGGCCTCGTTGCCCGCGTAGGTGAGCTTGTCGACCACCACGACCTGGGCGTCCGCCCAGGCCGGGTACGCCCCTGTCAAGGTCTGCCGGACGAAGTGGGAGCCGATGAAGCCCGCGCCGCCGGTCACAACTATGCGCACTGGAGACAACCCTTCAGCGGTTATTGGCCGCGATATCCATCAGATATTGTCCGTAGTCCGTCTTGCTGAGCTCCGCACCGAGCTCATAGCAGGCGGCGGCGTCGATGAACCCCATGCGGAAGGCTATCTCCTCGAGACAGGCGATCCGCACGCCCTGGCGCTGCTCCAGAAGCTGCACATACTGGCCCGCCTGGAGCAGCGAGTCATGGGTTCCGGTGTCCAGCCAGGCGAATCCGCGGCCGAGCCCCACCAGTCTGGCCTTTCCGCGTTCCAGATAGACGCGGTTGACGTCGGTGATCTCCAGTTCGCCGCGTGCGGAGGGCCGTACGTTCTTGGCGATGTCCACGACGTCGTTGTCGTAGAGATACAGACCGGTGATGGCCAGATTGGATTTGGGGTCGGCCGGCTTCTCCTCGAGGGAGATCAGCCTGCCCTCCTCATCCATTTCCCCGACGCCGTAGCGCTCGGGGTCCTTGACTCCGTAGCCGAAGAGCACACAGCCGTCGACCTGGCTTGCCTCATGGTGCAGCATCTTCGAAAACCCGGGCCCGTGGAAGATATTGTCGCCGAGGACCAGCGCCACCTGGTCATCGCCGATGAACTCGGCTCCGATGATGAATGCCTCGGCGATTCCATTGGCCTCGGGCTGTTCGGCGTACTCGATCGAAAGACCCAGCCAGCCGCCGTCGCCGAGAAGCGCGCGGAACAGCTCCACATGGAGCGGGGTCGAGATGATCTGGATTTCCCTGACGCCGCCGAGCATGAGCACCGACAGCGGGTAATAGATCATCGGTTTGTTGTAGACGGGAAGGATCTGCTTCGACACCGCATGTGTCAACGGATGCAGTCGGGTACCGCTTCCTCCGGCGAGGACTATGCCCTTCATGCGGCCAGAAGCTATCAACGCGGTCAGCCCGTACTCCAGGCCTGCCGCGGCGATAGGGGGGTAATCAGGGGTGGGCATACAACAGGGGTGGCCGCGTGCGGCCACCCCTTCCGCGGGACCTCGCCCACGTCATCGCTCAGGCGATTTCGTCCACCTGGGCCCGGAGCGCGGTCGGCAGCTGCTGCCGGCTCCTGATATTCAGCTTGCGGTACACCCGCGTCAAATGCTGTTCCACCGTACTGATGGTGATGAACAGGCTGGCCGCTATTTCCCGGTTCGTATAACCGTCCACCGCCAGGGCGGCGACCCGGGCCTCGGATTCGCTGAGCTTGGTGCCCAGGGACGGCGGCACCGCCCGTTTCGGGCCGAGCGGTCCGGCCACCGGCCGTACCACCGGCCGTGGTTCGCGGGCCTCCAGACCGGAGTCGAGGCGGATACGGGCGCACAGTTCCTCGGCGCCGCACTCCTTGGCCATCCGCCAGGCCCGGCCCATGATGGCGTCGGCCCGCCCCAGCTCCCCTGATCCGCGCAGCGTACGACCCAGATCGTCCAGCGCCCGGGCCAGCTCCAGGCGGTCGCCGGAGCACTGCAGCTCCTCGACGGCCTGGCCGAGCAGCCGGGACCGGTTCTCGATGTCGCCCGCCGCGGCGAGTAACCGCAGGGAGACGCCGCGGACCCGGGAGTCCCCGGCGCCGTTCCTGGCCAGCTGCTCGGAGATCAGGTTGGCGGCCTTCTCCCGGTCGCCGAGCGCCAGCCATGCCTCGGCGGCATCCGACCGCCAGGGCAGCAGCGCCGGCTGGTCGAGCTCCCACAGCTGGGCGAGCCGGCCGGCCATGAGGAATTCGCCGAGCGCCGCGTTGATGCGGTTGGTGGCCAGGTAGTAGCGGCCGCGGGCGCGGGTGTAGCCCAGTCCGTAGATGCTCTTGAACAGCGCCTCGGGGACCGGGCGGCTCAGATGCCGCGCCGCCGCGTCGTGCTTGCCCATCTCCGTGTACGCCAGGATCTGGCTGGCCAGGGGGCCGCCGATGAAGACGCTTCCGTCGCGCCCTGGCACGATCTCCAGGGCGGTGGTCGCGTAGGCCGCCGACTCCACGAGATTGCCCTGCCGCAGGGCGATTTCGGCGCGGATCGAGGCGAAGATGGCCCGCCAGCCCGGTGCCCGGCGCCGCTCGGCCTCGTCCATCAGCGCGTCGCACCACGGCGCCGCCTTGTCCGGGCGGCCCGCGTACACCAGCGCGTTCACCGAGTTGACGATGGGCTCGAAGGTGGCGTCGGTGAGCGGCGAGACGTCGAGCACCTTCTCGGCCGCGGCCACCGGCGACTCCTCGCTCCCCCCGCGCCCGAAGAAGCCGCTGAACGCCGCGGTGATGGTCGAGAGCGAGGAGGGTCTGCGGGATCTGAGCTGCGTACGGGAGGCGCCGCCGTCCTCGCCCTGCCGCGCCGCGGCCCCCGGGGTCCGGTCCTGCGCACCGGACTCCTGGGCCCAGCGGGCGGTCAGCCGGAACTGGGACATCGAGGTGGGTCCCGCGTTGCTCATGACGGCGTTGAGCCGGCCGATGGCGCCGCGCGCCTCCTCGATCCGACCGTGGGCGAGCAACAGCTCGATCAGCCGCCCGATGTGGGAGGCGGGCAGCCGGTCGGCGAACAGCGCGGCCAGCGGCTCCTCCAGCATCCGCTCGGATGCCGAGGGGTTGAGCCGCCACATGATCCCGGCGGTGCCGATCCTGATCCCGGCCCGCAGCTCCTCGTCCGCGCAGGCCGCGTACGCCAGCTCAAGACAGGCCACCGCCAGCTTGGCGTCGTCCTCGGCGAGCGCCTGCTGCGCGGCGTCCCGCAGCAGCGGCACCGCCCAGGGCTCGTCGGCGGCCTGGGCGGCGAGCAGATGGCGGGCCACGGCGAGGGTTCCCCCGCCGCCCTGGTGCAGCAGGACGGCGGCGCGGCGGTTCATGTCCAGCCGCACCTCGGGGTCCATGTCCTCCAGCACCGCGGCCTCGACATACGGGTGGCGGAAGGCGAGACCGTCGACGAGGCCCGCCGCGTCCAGCGCGGCGACTCCGCGGTGGGTTCCGGCGGGGCCGATCCGCAGCAGCCGGCCGAGGAGTTCGAGGGAGGCGGACGCCCCGAGCACCGCGATGCCCTCGGCCAGCCGGGAGACGGTGCGCCCGCTGCGGTAGACACAGGTGAGTACGGCCTGGACGAACATGTCGCCCACGACGGGTTCCACTGCGCGGCTGCGCCGTGGGGGCGCCCCGGCGGTGCGGTAATCGTCAATCACCGCGCGTAGCAACAACGGATTACCGCCGCTCACCTCGTACCACGTGTAAGCCACATCGGTGGAATCCGGAAGTCCCAGACGAGTGGTGAGCAGATGCGCCGTCTCCTCCCAGGACAGCCGCTCCAGCCGCAGCCGCTGGAAATTGGGCTGGCGCAGCAGTTCGGTATTGAAGACGGCGTCTTTCTGTTCGCTGTCCGTCGCCTGGGCGAACACCATGAGGAGTTTGGCCGAGCGCGAACGTGTCGCCAGGTACAGCAGGTACTGAAGTGACGCCGCGTCGACGAGCTGGAGTTCGTCGACGCAGATCACCACCGGTTCGCGGGAGGCGAGTTCATGGAGTGCGGCGCGGAACTCCCGGGCTCCCTGGACATGGGTGGGGTTCGCGCCGACGACCTCGCCACCAGGGGTTTCCCGGGGCGGTGCGGCGTCGAGGGCGCCGTGGTCGAGTGCCCGGCGCAGTTGGTCGGCGGTCGCCCTGGGCAGCCGGGGCGAGTCCAGGAGCTGACGCAGGGTGCCGAGCGGAGCCCGGTCGGCCGAGGTTCCGTATGCCTTGAGGACGAGGGCTCCGGCCCTCGCCGCATGGGCCGTGACCGCTTCGAGCGTATGGGTCTTGCCACAACCGACCGCGCCCTCGACGAGCACGATGCCCGCCTCCCCGGACAGACATCTGGAAAATGCCCGCCGAAGTCTCCCGAATTGTGCGTCGAATTGTCTGGCTCTGGCCGATGAAAACACCATTGCTCGCACCCCGAATGCGACGCGAAGCACTGCTCACGGCAGCCCGAACGCCTCCCAGCAAGCTATCCGCCGACCGGTCACGCCACCATCGCCGCACGTAAAATCATCGTTAACGAATTACCAATTCTGAGTGGGCTGCCCGACGATCGACAAAAGCGATACGAGCGGGACACCCCTACGTGGGGCAACACCGCGAAGCCGAAGTGCACCGACACCCTGACAACCTGCGCCACCCCCGTTCACGTGCGCATTTGTTCGGAAGGGCCAGCATACACGAGACCCCCTAGCGGCACCCGGGGTAATCCATGACATCCCTGCCCGCGACACCAAGTGGTCACCGATAGGGGCGCACCGGGATCCGTTTCGAACATTTATTTGCCCGTTTTGATCGCTAATGCGATTCTTATGTCTGTTGCCGTCGGTAACCGCAAGCGATTCACCAGGAATTCTCATGCCATAAAGCGGACAGCGAGCTGACATACCTATTCCCGCGCCGACGAATTCCCAGGCCACCCACCCGCCGCTGGACTATTCCAATGGCATCTGGCACACCGATTGTCATCGCTCGTGGAGGTGCAGCCCCCTGCCGCCCTTGCGGCCCAGGTGACCCGCCTCGACCAGCCGCCGAAGATGGCGGGCCGGGGTCAGGGCCGGATCCCGGAAGGTGCCGTGCAGGGTGCGCTGGATGGCGAGCGAGACATCCAGGCCGATCACATCCAGCAGCCGCAGCGGGCCCATCGGATAGCCCTGCCCAGCCGCCATCACCGTGTCGATGTCATCGGCGGTGGCCCAGCCCTCCTCGAGCATCGCCACCGCGCTGTTCAGATAGGGGAAGAGCAGCGCGTTGACGATGAAGCCCGCCCGGTCCGGGCAGTCCACCGCGCGCTTGCCGAGCGCCGCGGCCACCGCGTGTGCCGTGCCGAGCGCCTCCTTGGAGGTCAGCACGGTGTGCACCACCTCGACCAGCCGCATCACCGGCGCGGGGTTGAAGAAGTGCATTCCGATGACGTCCTCGGGCCGCCGCGTCGCCATCGCGCACTCGATGACGGGCAGGCTGGAGGTGGAGGTGGCGAGCACCGCACCGGGTGCGCACACCCGGTCCAGATCGGCGAAGACGGCCCGCTTGACGTCGATGTCCTCCGCCACGGCCTCGACCACCAGGTCGCAGGCGCCGAGCGCCTGGAGTTCACAGCCCCCGGTCAGCCGGTCCATCGCCTCGGTGAGCAGCTCGGGCGCCAGCTTGCCGCGCCGCACCCCGCGCTCCAGCGAGCGCTCCACGGCGGCGGTGGCCTCCTTCGCGCGCGTCTCGCTCCGGGCCACCAGCACCGTCGGATAGCCGGAGCGCGCGCACACCTCCGCGATCCCGACGGCCATCGTGCCCGAGCCCACCACCCCGATCCGCCGCACCGCGCGGGCCGGTACGGGCTCGCCCAGGCCGTCCGTCGCCCCGCCCCGCGCCGCGCCGCCCGCCCCGTACTCGTAGAAGCCGCGGCCCGCCTTCACCCCGAGCAGACCGGCGGTCACCATATGGGCCAGAGTGGGCGCGGGCGCGTACCGCGGGTCGCCGGTGCGCTCGTACAGCGCCTCCAGGGAGTCCCGCGCGGTGTCCAGACCCATGGCGTCCAGCTGGGCCAGTGGCCCCATCGGCAGTCCGCAGCCCAGGGTCATGGCGGTGTCGATGCTGTCGCGCGAGGCGTAGCGCCGCTCGTACATGGCCACCGCGTTGTTGAGGTACGCCATGGTGAGCGCGCCCCCGACGAAGCCCGGCCGGTCGGCCACCCGCACCGGTGTCCGGCCCAGGTCGCGGACCAGCTCCCGGACGTCGGCCAGGACCGCGTCCGCGGTGAGCGGGGTGCCCACCACCTCCACCGCCGGCTGCTCGCGGTCGGGGCCCAGCGGGAAGAGGTGCAACCCTACGGTGCGGTCGGTCCGCCCGGAGCCCACGGCGATCTCGGTCACCGGGAGCCCGGTGGTCGTCGTGGCGAACACCGTCTCCGGCGGGCAGTCGGCGTGGGCGCGGGCGAGCAGCCGGCGCTTGGTCTCCAGCCGTTCGGGGACCGCCTCGACCACCAGATCGGCCCGGGCGGCGGCCGCCGGGTCGGCGGTGAACTCGACGGCGGATTCCGGCGCGGCCACCTCCGCCCGGCCGCGCCGCAGGGCCGGTTCGTCCCGCTCCACGGCGATCACCCGCCGGCCGCCGCGGACCAGGGCGTCCACGAGGTGGCGGCCGGTGGTGCCGAGCCCGAACACCGCGACGGTGGGGAAGCGCTGTGCCATGCCGATGAGTCCTTTCGCTGGCTGGGACCTTGGATTGGTCACGGACCGCGGTGGCCGTCCTGCCATGTGAGCAGCGCGGCGCCGAGCGACATCCCGCCGCCGAAACCGGCCAGCAGGAGCAACTCCCCGTCGACGAACACGCCCTGCCGCCGGGCGTCGTCGAGCGCCAGCGGGATGGATGCGGCGCTGGTGTTGCCGTGCTCGGCCACCGTCAGATGAGTGCGCGCCCGCGGCAGTCCGAGGTCGCCAAGCGCCTTGGCCAGCAGCACGCCGTTGGCCTGATGGGGAATGAAGTGGTCCACGCTCGCGGGGTCCGTGCGGTGCGCGGCCAGCAGGCGCCGTATCGCGCGCGGCAGCTCGGCCAGGACGTATTCGCTGACCGCGCGGCCCCGCATCCGGAAGAAGTGGCCCCCGTCGGCGAGGGTCTTCTCCGACGCCGGGGCACGGCTGCCGCCCGCCGTCACCTCGATCAGCTCGTGGAGCGCGCCGTCGCTGGTGAGCAGCGATCCGCTGAGGCCGTAGCCGGGGCGGACGGGCCCGAGCACCACCGCCCCGGCCCCGTCGCCGAAGAGCACGGCGGTGCGCCGGTCGGTGCGGTCGATGATGCGGGAGTAGACATCGGCCCCGATCACCAGGGCGTACGGGGCGGGGGCGCCGGACCCGGCGGACAGCAGCCCGGCCGCCGTCACCAGGGCGAAGACGAAGCCGCTGCAGACCGCGTTGAGGTCGAAGGCGGCGGCGCCGGTCGCGCCGATCCGGTGCTGCACCAGACAGGCGGTGGCGGGCTGGGGCTGATCGGGGGTGGAGGTGGCCACCACGATCCAGCCGAGCTGGTCGGCGCTGATCCCGGCGTCCGCGAGGGCGGCGCGGGCGGCCTCCACGGCCAGATCGGAGGTGGCCTCGTGGTCGGCGGCGTAACGGCGGCGGTGGATCCCGGTCTTCGCCGAGATCCACTCCGGGGTCACCCCCGCGCGCTCGGCCACCACCTCGTTGGACACGGTCTCGGCGGGCAGATACGAGCCGGTGCCGAGGATCCCGATGGGCCGCCCGCCGGATGTCCGGACCGGCTGCTCGGTCATCCGGATCTCCCGGCCCGCGCGGCCACCGCCGCCGTCGCCGTCGCCGGTGCCATCGCCGTCGTCGCCGTCGTCGCCGTCGCTGTTCGCGGGGTGCGGCGGTGCCCGATTCGCGGGGTGCGGCGGTGCTCGAGAAGAAGCATTGGGTGGTTCCCTCCGGATCCATGCCGGGCTTCGACGCTACGGACCGGGCACGGCACGGATAACCCCTAACCCATCACCCCCCCTAGGCCCCCTACCGGATGAACCCGGTCCGCCGTATGACCCGGCGCATGACGAGCACCCGTCGGAGGTGGTACCGGATACATGCAGGCCGAACGCGCACCGGCCCAGGGAGCGGTCCCCATGGAGTGGTTCACCTCATCCGACTACTGGCTGAGCCGACTGGTCTTCCAACGGGGGCTGGCCGCCATCTATCTGATCGCCTTTCTGGTGGCGGCCCGGCAGGGGCGGGCGCTGCTCGGCGAGCGGGGGCTGACGCCGGTGCCGCGCTTCCTGGACCGGGTGCCGTTCCGCCGCTCGCCCAGCCTGTTCCATCTGCACTACTCCGACCGGTTCTTCGCCTGCTGCGCGTGGCTGGGGGCCGCGCTGTCGGCCGCGCTGCTGGTGGGGGCCGCGGACCGGGCGCCGCTGGCGGTCGCGATGGTGGCGTGGCTGGTGCTGTGGCTGCTGTATCTGTCGATCGTCAACGTGGGGCAGGTGTGGTACGGCTTCGGCTGGGAGTCGCTGCTGCTGGAGTCGGGGTTCCTCGCCGTGTTCCTGGGCAATGAGCGCACCGCGCCGCCCCTGCTCATCCTGTGGCTGACGCGCTGGCTGCTGTTCCGGGTGGAGTTCGGCGCCGGGCTGATCAAGATCCGTGGCGACCGCTGCTGGCGGAACCTGACCTGTCTGTACTACCACCATGAGACCCAGCCGATGCCGGGGCCGCTGAGCTGGTACTTCCACCGTCTGCCCAAGCCGCTGCACCGGGTGGAGGTGGCGGCCAACCATGTGGCGCAGCTGATCGTGCCCGTGGTGCTGTTCACCCCGCAGCCGGTCGCCAGCGTGGCCGCGGGGGTCGTCGTGGTCACCCAGCTGTGGCTGGTGGCCTCGGGGAACTTCTCCTGGCTCAACTGGCTGACCATCCTGCTGGCGCTCCCGGCGGTCGACGGTCGCCGGGCCGCCGAGGTGCTGGGGCTGCCCGGGCCGCCGGGCCCGGCCGCTCCCCCGGTCTGGTACGAGGTGGTGGTGCTGGCCGCCACCGCCCTGGTGCTGGTGCTCAGCTACTGGCCGGCCCGCAATCTGCTGTCGGGCCGTCAGCTGATGAACTTCTCGTTCAATCCGCTGCACCTGGTCAACACCTACGGGGCGTTCGGCAGCGTCAACCGCAGCCGGCAGGAGGTGGTGATCCAGGGCACCGACGACGCGGTCCTCACCCCGGACACGGTCTGGCGGGACTATGAGTTCCGGGGCAAGCCGGGCGATGTGCGCCGGTTGCCGCGCCAGTACGCCCCGTACCATCTGCGGCTGGACTGGATGATGTGGTTCGCGGGGCTCTCCCCGGGCTACGCCGGGTCCTGGTTCGCCCCGCTGATCGGCAAGCTGCTGGTCAACGACCGGGCGACGGTGAAGCTGCTGCGGGCCAACCCCTTCCCGGGGACGCCGCCCACCCATCTGCGGGCGCGGCTGTATCTCTACCGCTTCACCACCCGGGCGGAGCGGCGGGCCACCGGGGCCTGGTGGCACCGCACCCTGCTGAGCGAGTTCCTGCCGCCGGTCAGGCTGGAGGATCACGGCTCGTCACGGGCGTGACACCGGGCCGGGACGTGGCCGAGGCGGCTGCGAGGCGCGGGCTCGGGCGACTGCCGGGCCGAGGCTCAGGCGGCCGCCGGGCCGGGGCGCGCTCGGTTCAGGCGGTGGCGCCCTTCACGTTCGGCGTCTCGGCGCCGGGCGGGGGTTGCGCAGCACGGCGTAGCCGACGCCGACGCCCAGCGCGATCGGCCAATCCAGGACACCGGCGAGACCCATCGCGCCGAGGCCGAGGTAGAGCGGCAGTCCGCCCTTGGCGGGCAGGACCCGCCGTGCGGTCCTGATCGGCATGGTGGCGACGTGCGCCGTGGCCATGGCGGCACGGGGGACGGTGAAGGTGACCGTGCGGTCGTCGTTCTTCCTCGCGGACGTGCCCGTCTTCCGGGTGTCGGCCGTCTTGGGTGTGGTCGCTGCGCTCACGCCATTCCTCCTACCGGACGTCCCCTTGGTTACTTTGTGGCGGAATTAGGTAAATATAGACCGATTTTATGATCGCGGCATATCAGGACCGAGGGGAGAGCAGCCTGTGCTGCCCATCACGACGCTCACGGGCCTCGTCTCCGCACCGTCCCGCGGCATGAACGGTCTGCGGCTGCGGCTCGCGGACCTCACCGACGTGCTGCGGGACACGGGCGACCGGCGCACCGGCCGGAGGGTGTGGACGCGGTCGGGCCGGGCCCATGTGGAGGTACGCGGGCTGACCGGCCACGGCGAGGGCCATGACCGGCTGGCCCAGGAGCTGGAGGACGCGCTGCGGCGCGTGGCGGGCGTCAACTGGGCCGGGGTGAACGCGGCGCTGGGCCAGGTCCTGGTCGACTTCGACGAGGACCGGCTCGGGCCCGACGACGTGCTGGAGGTGGTCGAGCGCGTCGAGGAGGCCCATGGGACGGACGCGGACACCTTCCCTCCGGGCCGTCCGCAACCGCCGTTCGCCTCCGCTCCGGCGACGCTGGCCGCGACCGCGCTCGCCGCCGACTGCCTGGGACTGATGACGGCCGCGATCCGGCGGGTGACGATGCGGCCCGCCCTCTCCCCCGCGCTGCGGATCCCGACGGTGATGGCGGAGCTCCAGCCGCGGGTGCGCGGTCTGCTGGAGTCCCGGCTGGGCCGTGCCCACGCCGACGCCCTCATCGGCGTGTCGAACGCCGTGGTGCACGCCCTGACCAGGGGCGAGGCCCCGCTCGCCCTGGACGCGCTGCAGCGGGTGCTGCAACTCGCCGAGATCCGCGGCCGGCAGGCCGTATGGCGGCGCCGGGAACCCGAGTTGGTGGCAAACGGCGATGGGCTCCCGGGGCGCTCGCACCCGCCCGCCCCGCGGCCCGCGCCGCTGCCTTCCGGGCCGGTGGAGACCTGTGTCGACCGCACCTCACTGGCCGCGCTGTCCGGTGCGGGCGGGCTGCTGGCGTGGACCCGCGACCTCGAGCAGTCCGCCAAGGCGCTGCTGGCCACCGTGCCCAAGGCGGCCGCCATGGGCCGGGAGGCGTTCGCCGCCCGGCTGGGCGATGTGCTGGCGCGCGACGGCGTGGTGCCCATGGACGGCACCGCGCTGCGGCTGCTGGACCGCGTGTCGGCGGTGCTGATCGACGCGCGGGTGCTGTGTGCCGGCCGGCCGCGGCTGCTGTCGGTCACCACCGTGGACGACCTGGGGGAGGCCGAGGCGTGGAGCGCCGCGCAGTCCGTCCTGGACCGCCGCACGCTGCGGGAGCTGTCCGGCGCGGGCCCCTGGACGCGCGGCCCGTGGCGGCTGGAGCGGCCCGCCGAGCTACCCGCGGCGCTCCCGGCGAGCCCGCCGGCCCTGACCGCGGACCTGCGCGGCGAGGACGGCCGGCGACAGGCCCGGATCCGGATCGGCTGCGAACTCGACCCGCTGGCCGACGCCCTGGTGGCGGCGGCCCGCCGCGGTGCGCGACGGCTGGTGCTCACCAGCCACGCCAGCACGGACGAGATCGCTCCATGGGCCGATGAGCTTCTCCCCCTCGGCGTGTCGCTCCCCGACACGGTGCGCCGGCTCCAGATCGAGGGCCACGGCGTGTTGGTGATCAGCGGCGAGGACGACGAGGCGCTGGGCGCGGCGGATCTCGGCGTCGCCGTCACGGCGCGCGGCGCGGGCCGGGTCTGCTGGTCGGCCGATCTGCTCTGCGGCCCGGGGCTGCTCCACGCCTGGCGCGTCCTGCGGGCCCTGGAGGACGCGCGCTCGGTCAGCCGGCGGTCGGCCCGGCTGTCGATGGGCGGATCCGCGCTCGGCGCGCTCATCGCAGCGGCGGGGACCCGGCCCGCGGTGGCCGGGCTGGCCACCTCCCCGGTGTACAGCGCGGCGTTCCTGGCCATGCTCGGCGGGATCGGCGCGGCGCGCCGGGTGGATCGCCGCCCGGCCCCGGCGCCCCGCGTCCGCGGCAACTGGCACGCCCTGGGGGCGCGGGAGACCCTGAGCGTGCTGTGCGCGTTCCGGGAGTACGGGACCGAACTGCCCGACGTCTCGGGCGCGGCGCGCGGCACGGGCCCGGCGGGCCCGGGCGCGTCGCGGACCTCCGGGGCACTGTGGGCCGCCGGGACGGTCGTACGGGCCGGGGCGCCCGGTGCCACGGGGTCCGCCTCGGCCCGGTTCGCGGCCCTGACCCGGAACACCGCCTCCTTGGTGCGGGCGGTGCGCGAGGAACTGCACGATCCGCTCACCCCGGTGCTGGCGCTCGGCGCGGCGGCCTCCGCGGCGGTGGGGTCCGGGGTGGACTCCTTCCTCGTCGTCAGCGTGATGGCGGGCAACGCGGTGATCAGCGGCGCACAGCGGCTCCGGGCCGAGCGTTCGCTGCGCGGCCTGCTGCTGAGCGAGCGGATGAACGGCCGGCTGGTCGACTGGGCGCCCGCGATGTCCCTGGCGGACGGGGTGGCGGCGGACCGTGAGGCGTTCTTCGCGGGGCTGACCACCGCCCCGGTGCGCACGGTGGCCGCCGAGGAGCTACGGGTCGGGGACATCATCGCGCTGCGGCCCTCGGACGTCGTACCGGCCGACGCCCGGCTGCTGGTGAGCGACCGGCTGGAGCTGGACGAGGCCGGGCTGACCGGCGAGTCGGGGCCGGTCGCCAAGGACCCGGCCGCCACGCCGGGCGCCGACCTGGCGGAGCGGTCCTGCATGCTCTACCAGGGCTGCACGGTGCTCGCCGGAACCGGATACGCCGTGGTCGTGGCCGCCGGGGCGCAGACCGAGGCCGGGCGCGCCGCCGAACTGGCCGGGCGCGCCACCGCGCCCATCGGGATCGAGGGGCGGCTGGCCGCGCTCACCAAGGTCGCGCTGCCCGCCACCGGCCTCGGCGGCGCCGCGGTCACCCTGCTGGGGCTGCTGCACGGGGCGCCGGTGCGCGAGGCGCTGTCCACCGGAGTGGCCATCGCGGTGGCCGCCGTGCCCGAGGGGCTGCCGCTGGTGGCCACGGTGGCGCAGTCCGCCGCGGCGCGCCGGCTCTCGCACCGCGGGGTGCTGACGCGCTCGGCGCGGGTGCTGGAGGCCCTGGGCCGGGTGGACGTCGTCTGCTTCGACAAGACCGGCACCCTGACCGAGGGCCGGCTGGCCGTGGCCCGGGTCGCCGGGTACGACCAGGAGCTGCCGACCCGCGGTGCGCTGGGCAAGCGGCTGCTGCGCACGGCGGCCCGGACATGTCCCGATCCGCAAGGCGGGCGGGCGCTGGCCCACGCCACCGACCAGGCCGTCATCGACGCGGCGGCGGCGCACTGCGACGGGGACGGCGCCTGGCGTCCGGTCTCCGAGCTGCCCTTCGAGGCCAGCCGGGGATTCTCGGCGTGTCTGGGCACGGAGTCCGGGCATCCGCGCCTGGCCGTCAAGGGCGCGCCCGAGATCGTGCTCGCCCGGTGCGCGTACGCCCTGAGCCCGGGGGCGGCGGCCGACACCGTGCCGCTGACCCCGGAGCGGCGGCGCGCCACCGAGCGCCTGCTGTACTCGCTGGCCTCCGACGGGCTGCGGGTGCTGGCGGTGGCCGAGACCCGGCCCGCCGCGTCCGACACGCCGACGGCGGAGGTGGCCGAGATCGCCCGGGAGCTGACCCTGCTGGGCTTCATCGCCATCGCCGACACCACGCGGCCGGGCGCCGCCGAGACCGTCAAGCGGCTGACGGACGCCGGGGTGCGCGTCGCCATGGTCACCGGAGACCATCCGACCACGGCGGTCGCCATCGCCCGGGAGCTGGGCATCCCGGACGCCGAGCCGGTGCTCACCGGGGCGGAGCTGGACACCCTGCCGGAAGGCGAGCGGGTCGAGCGGATCGCCCGTACCACCGTCTTCGCCCGGGTCTCCCCCGAGCACAAGGTCCGTATCGTCCAGGCGCTGCGGCAGGCCGGACAGGTGGTGGCCATGGCCGGGGACGGGGTGAACGACGCGGCCGCCATCCGCCTCGCGGACATCGGCATCGGGCTGTCCGCCCGCGGCTCGGCCTCGGCCCGCGCCGCGGCGGACCTGGTGCTCACCGACCCGGACCCGACCCGGATCCTCGACGCGCTGCGGGAGGGCAGGGCGCTGTGGCGCAGCGTGCGGGACGCGGTGGCGATCCTGGTCGGCGGGAACGCGGGCGAGGTCGCCTTCACCCTGCTGGGCGCGGCGGTGGCCGGGCGGGCGCCGCTGGGCACCCGTCAGCTGCTGCTGGTGAATCTGCTGACCGACATGCTGCCCGCCCTCGCGGTGGCCCTGGCCCGGGCCCGGGAGCACAAGTCCGGTGAGGACCCGCTGGTGGGCGGCCCGTCCTCGGCGCTGTTCGGCTCCGATCTGGGCCGTATCCTCGCGGTGCGCGGCAGTGCCACCGCGCTGGGCGCCGCCGCGGCCTGGCAGTGCGGGCGGATGACGGGCCGGGCCCGGCGGGCGAGCACCATGGGGCTCGCGGCGCTGGTCGGCACCCAGCTGGGCCAGACGTATCTGACCGACTGGCACAGCCCTCTGGTGCTGATCACCAGCGTCGCCTCGGCGGCCACACTGTTCGCCATCGTGGAGACGCCGGTGGTCAGCCACTTCTTCGGCTGTACGCCGCTGGGCCCGATGGCCTGGTCGATCGTCGCTGGCTGCTCGGCCGCCGCCACCCTGGGGGCGGCCGTCGCGCCGCGGCTGCTCTTCCCCCGGCGGATGCCGCTCGCGGTCTGAGGACGCCACCCGGCGACGGGACATCTCGGGCGTTTCTCACTCAGATCTTTCCGTCCGTTAACCGGACGCTCACCCGATGTGCGCCGCCCGCTTTCCGGCTCCGGTCAAGCTATGGAACTGGAAGCGGATGCCTCGCTTCCGATCGTGTTCCATCCAGTGAGGTACTCATGGCCGACATTGTCACGACCGTCCTGGTCAAGCTGGCCCAGCTCGCGCTGGAGGCGTTGGTCGCCCAGCTCGCGAAGACGCTTCTGACCGCTGCCTTCAGGCCGACCGCCGCCCCGGCCGCGGCCTGACCCGGCCGACCCGCCGACCGTTTCCGGGCCCCTGCTCAGTGGCCGTACGTGGCCGTAGGGCCAGTGGCCGTACGTGGCCGCACGGCTCAGTGGCCGTACGACGCGGCCCGGTGCACCGGGCCGTGAGCGGTCGGACAGTGCTCCCCGTCGACACGTCCCCGCGCGGCGGGCTCGTCCAGATGGTCCACCTGCAGCGTGGTGTGGGTGATCCCGTACTCGCCGCTCAACACCGCCTCCAGGTCCTCCCGTACGGCGTGGCAGTCGCCGCCCGCCGCCACCAGGACATGGGCGGAGAGCGAGACCTCGCCCGAGGTGATCTGCCAGACATGCAGATCGTGCACCTCGGCCACCTGCCCATGGGCGACCAGCCTGCCGCCCACCTCATCGGGCTCGACGCCGGTGGGGGCGGCCTCCAGCAGCACCCGGCCGGAGGCCCGCAGCAGCTCCACGCCCGCCTTGATCATGAGGAGCACCACCAGCAGACCGGCGATCGCGTCGGCCCGGGCGAAGCCCGTCGTCACCACCACCAGTCCCGCGATGGCGGTGGCGATGAAGGCGTAGAGATCGTTGAGCACATGCTGGAAGGCGCCCTCGACATTGAGCGAGGAGCGGTTCGCCTTCGACATGCACCACGCGGCCGCGAGATTCACCACCACACCGGCCAGCGCGGTGGCCAGCACCAGACCACCGGTCACCTCGGGCGGATCGAACAGCCGCCCCACACTCTCATAGCCGAGATAGGCGCCGAGCAGCAGCAGGGAAAGGCCATTGGCCTGGGCGGAAAGGATTTCCGATCGCTTGAGCCCGTAGGTGTATCCGCCACGTGCGGGGCGCGCCGAGAGCCGGATGGCGATGAGGGCGAGAACGATCGAGGCGGCGTCGGTGAGCATATGGGCCGCGTCGGACAGCAGCGCCACGGAGCGGGCCACGATCCCGACGATGACCTCCACCGCCATGAAGCCGCTGATCAGCGCGAGGGCGAGGGTCAGCCACCGGCGGTCGGCGTTCTCCGCCACCCCGTGTGTGTGGCCGCCGTGGCCAGGCCCGCCGTGCCCCTCGCCGGGTCCGTGCGCATGAGCTCCCACCGGCTCCTCCTCGGATCGTCCTCTGGACAGCGCAATTGAAACAGGCCCGAGGGGAATTCACCAAAGGCTGCAATGGACACGGTTATCAATAAACTCTCGCCCCGGCGGCGAATGGACTTTATGAATGCGGGAACGCTTTTCATTTCGCGGCGCGAAAAAGGGTGACGGCCCGGTCGCCCGGGCACGCCATCGGACAGTCGCTGACATGTGCGAGACCACGCCGATGCGGGTGAGACCGGCGTGCGGAAGGTGACCCGGCGGGGTGCGGCGCGTTGTCCGAACATGACGACGACGATGCGACGCCGTTCTCTCTCGCAGCCGAGCAGAGCGCTGGACCGGAGCACCGAAGGCGACGGAACGGTTCATCAGACCGTTCACACATCCACATCCGTACCGATCTACGCGGCGCTGGTCGAGCGCTGGGCCTCCGCGGGGCGCGCGGTGCCCGGGGCTTATGACCGCGAGTGGACCGAACTGGTCAACTGTCCCCATGGCCGGACCGGATCCGGGCGGCGACCCGCCCGGCGGCTCGGCCCTCCGCCGACTGAGCACTGAGCCACCGCCGAAGCCACCCGAGCTCACCCGGACCCACCCGAACTCACCTGGACTCACCCGGACCCACCGGACAAGCGGCGGACGCGCCTACTCGTCGTCCCCGCCCTCCAGGCCGCCCTCCGTCTCCAGGTACAGCTCCCGCACCCGCTCCAGCACCTCCGGGTCGGGCTCGTCCCACAGCCCGCGGCTCTCGGCCTCCAGCAGCCGCTCGGCCATGCCGTGCAGCGCCCAGGGGTTGGCCTCCTCCAGGAAGGCGCGGTTCTCCGGGTCGAGCAGATAGGTCTGGGCGAGCTTGTCGTACATCCAGTCGGCGACCACGCCCGTGGTCGCGTCGTAGCCGAAGAGGTAGTCGACCGTCGCGGCGAGCTCGAAGGCGCCCTTGTAGCCGTGGCGGCGCATCGCCTCGATCCAGCGCGGGTTGACCACCCGGGCCCGGAAGACCCGTGAGGTCTCCTCGTGGAGGGTGCGGGTGCGGACCGTCTCGGGGCGGGTGGAGTCGCCGATGTACGCGGCGGGCGCGGTGCCCTTCAGGGCGCGCACGGTGGCCACCATGCCGCCGTGGTACTGGAAGTAGTCGTCGGAGTCGGCGATGTCGTGTTCGCGCGTGTCGGTGTTCTTGGCCGCGACCGCGATCCGGCGGTAGGCACTCTCCATCTCCTCGCGCGCCGGCCGTCCCTCCAGACCGCGGCCGTAGGCGTAGCCGCCCCAGACCGTGTAGACCTCGGCGAGGTCGGCGTCGGTGCGCCAGTCGCGGCTGTCGATGAGCTGGAGCAGCCCGGCCCCGTAAGTGCCGGGGCGGGAGCCGAAGATCCGGGTGGTGGCGCGGCGCTCGTCACCGTGTGCGGCGAGGTCGGCGCGGGTGTGCGCCCGTACGTAGTTGTCCTCGTCGCTCTCGTCGAGGGCGGCGGCGAGCCGTACGGCGTCGTCCAGCAACCCGACGACGTGCGGGAAGGCGTCCCGGAAGAACCCGCTGATGCGCAGGGTGACATCGACCCGCGGGCGGCCCAGCTGGTCGAGGGGTACGGGTTCGAGTCCCGTCACCCGCCGCGAGGCGTCGTCCCACACCGGGCGGACGCCCAGCAGTGCCAGCGCCTCGGCCACATCGTCGCCGGAGGTGCGCATCGCGCTCGTCCCCCACAGCGAGAGGCCGACGGACGTCGGCCACTGACCGTCGTTGTCCGCGCGGTAGCGCTCCAGGAGCGAATCGGCGAGCGCCTGGCCGGTCTCCCAGGCCAGCCTGCTGGGCACGGCCTTGGGGTCGACGGAGTAGAAGTTGCGGCCGGTCGGCAGCACGTTGACCAGTCCGCGCAGCGGCGAGCCGGACGGCCCGGCCGGGACGAAGCCGCCGTTCAGCGCGTGCACGGCGTGGTCGATCTCGTCCGTCGTGGCGGCCAGCCGGGGTACGACCTCGCGGGCGGCGAAGTCGAGGACCGCGGAGACCGCGGGCGCTGCTCGCCGGGCAGGGTGAGGACGGCCTTCTCGACGGCCTCCGGGGCCCATGCGGCGTCCTCCATCGCCTGGACCAGCGCCCGGGCCCGCTCCTCGGCCTCGTCGGCGCCGGTGCGGGTGGCGGCCGACTCGTCCAGGCCCAGCGCCTCGCGCAGGCCGGGGAGCGCGGACGTACCGCCCCAGATCTGGCGGGCGCGGAGGATGGCCAGGACGAGGTTGACGCGCTCGGGCCCGGTCGGGGCGGCGCCCAGGACATGCAGTCCGTCCCGGATCTGGGCGTCCTTGACCTCGCACAGCCAGCCGTCGACGTGCAGCAGGAAGTCGTCGAAGCCGTCGTCGTCCGGCCGCTCCTCCAGGCCCAGGTCGTGGTCGAGCCGGGCGGCCTGGATGAGGGTCCAGATCTGGGCGCGGATGGCGGGGAGCTTGGCCGGGTCCATCGCGGAGATGGCCGCGTACTCGTCCAGCAGCTGTTCCAGGCGCGCGATGTCTCCGTAGGAGTCGGCGCGGGCCATCGGCGGTACGAGGTGGTCGACCAGGGTGGCGTGGACGCGTCGCTTGGCCTGGGTGCCCTCGCCCGGGTCGTTGACCAGGAAGGGGTAGATCAGCGGCAGATCGCCGAGCGCGGCGTCGGGGCCGCAGGCGGCGGACAGTCCGGCGTTCTTGCCCGGCAACCACTCCAGGTTGCCGTGTTTGCCCAGGTGGACCATGGCGTCGGCGCCGAAGCCGCCGTCGGCCCGCGGGGTGGCCATCCAGCGGTAGGCGGCCAGGTAGTGGTGCGAGGGCGGCAGATCGGGGTCGTGGTAGATGGCAATGGGGTTCTCGCCGAAGCCGCGCGGCGGCTGGATGACGACCAGGAGGTTGCCGCGGCGCAGCGCGGCCAGCACGATCTCGCCCTCGGGGTCGCGGCTGGTGTCCACGAACATCTCGCCGGGCGGCGGGCCCCAGTGCTCCTCGACCGCGTCCCGGAGCTCCTGCGGCAGCGTGGCGTACCAGCGGCGGTAGTCGGCGGCGGGGATGCGGACGGGGTTGCGGGCCAGCTGCTCCTCGGTGAGCCACTCCTGGTCGTGGCCGCCCGCCTCGATGAGGGCGTAGATCAGCTCGTCGCCGTCGCCGGAGACCAGGCCCGGGAGCGCGTCCGGCCCCTCCTCGGGCCGAGGTCATAACCTGAAGCGCGCAGTCGGCGCAGCAGGGCGACGGCGCTCGCGGGGGTGTCGAGGCCGACGGCGTTGCCGATCCGGGAGTGCTTGGTGGGGTAGGCGGAGAGGACGAGCGCGAGGCGCTTGTCGGCGGCGGGGATGTGGCGGAGCCGGGCGTGTCGCACCGCGATTCCGGCGACACGCGCGGCGCGCTCGGCGTCGGCGACATAGACCGGCAGCCCGTCCTCGTCCACCTCCTTGAACGAGAACGGCACGGTGATGAGCCGCCCGTCGAACTCGGGGACGGCGACCTGGGTCGCGGCGTCCAGCGGCGAAAGACCCTCGTCGTTCTCCTCCCACGCGGCGCGCGGCGAGGTCAGGCACAGCGCCTGGAGTACGGGCACGTCGAGCGCGGCGAGCGCGCCCGCGTCCCACGCCTCGTCGTCGCCGCCCGCGGACGCCTCGGCGGGGCGGGTGCCACCGGCCGCGAGCACGGTGGTGACGATGGCGTCGGCCGCGCCGAGGGCCTCGATCAGCTCGGGTTCGGGGGCGCGCAGCGAGGCGACGAACAGCGGCAGCGGGCGGCCCCCGGCGTCCTCCACGGCCCGGCACAGGGCCTCCACGAAGGCGGTGTTGCCGCTCATGTGGTGGGCGCGGTAATAGAGCACCGCGACGGTCGGGCCGGTGGCGTCGGCGGGGTCTGCCGCGCGGGCGGTGCGCTCCAGCGGGCCCCAGGTGGGCGCGGGCGCGGGCGGTTCGAAGCCATGCCCGGTGAGCAGCACGGTGTCGGAGAGGAACCGGGCCAGCTGGCCCAGGTTGGCGGGCCCGCCGTGGGCGAGGTAGGCGTGGGCCTCGGCGGCGATGCCGACCGGGACCGTGGACGCCTCCATGAGCTGGGCGTCGGGGCCTGTTCACCGCTGAGGACCACGACGGGCAGGTCGCCCGCGAGCAGCGTGTCGAGCCCCTCCTGCCAGGCGCGGATGCCGCCGAGGAGCCGTACGACGACGAGTTCGACGCCGTCGAGCAGGCCGGGGAGGTCTTCCAGGGCGAGGCGGGCCGGGTTGGCGAGGCGGTACGGCACCGGGCCCGTGGCGGCACGGGCGCTGAGCAGGTCGGTGTCGGACGTCGACAGCAGCAGAATCATGCGACGGCATGCCTTCCTCGGGGTCCGCGCCCCGGGCGGGTTGAAGACGGCGGCAGTTCCTGGCTCGCGCGTCCGCTGCCGTTTCGGCAGCCGCCGCGCTCACAGTGGCGGGACCGCGCCGGAATTCCACCGGCTTCCTACCGTGAGTGCCGTCTTGTTGCGTTCGGCGGGCCGGGACCGACCCGCCGCTGAAGCATAGTAAGCGTTGCTGACCTGCCACGGGGCGATGAGTTCCGGCCCGGCCGGGGCGGTGGGCCGGAGCGGATCGTCGGTATGCTCGCCGCCATGTCCCTCCCCCGACAACCACCCCATCCGGGATGAAACCCCCGTGCGCGGACGCGATGACGCCTGTCCGGGCGCGCTGCGACTGCACCCGGCGGACGACGGTGCGCTGGCCCGGATCCGGGTGCCGGGCGGGCTGCTGACGGCCCGTCAGGCGCGGGTGCTGGGGCGGGTGGCCGAGGAGCTGGGCGACGGGCGGCTGGACATCACCTCACGGGCAATGCGCAGGTACGCGGCCTGGCGGCGGGGTGCGGCGCCGAGCTCGCGGCCCGGCTGCGGGCGGCCGGGCTGCTGCCCTCGGACCGCCATGACCGGGTGCGCAACATCGTGGCGTCGCCGCTGTCCGGCCTGGACGGTGGCGGGCACGCCGATGTGGTGGCGCGGGTGCGGGAGTTGGACGCCGTGCTGTGCGACGAGGCATCCGTCGACGCGTTGGCGGGGTGCGGGGAATTGTCGGGCTTGTCGGGCAGGTTTCTGTTCGCGCTGGACGATGGGCGTGGCGATGTGGCCGCGTTGGGCGCGGATGTGACATTGATCGCAACGCCTGGTGGTGGAGCGGTGCTGCGGGTCGGGGCGCCGCGGGCGGGTGCGGGCGTGGCGAGCGTCGCCATGGGCTGGGCTGCGGCGGGCGGTGAGGTGTGGGTGCGGAGCGAGGACGCGGCGCGGGCGGCCGCGCTGGCCGCGGTGGAGTTCCTGGCGAGGGCGCGGGAGAGCGGCACCCGGGCCTGGCGGGTACGTGAACTGCCCGCACAACACGCCGTGACGACCGACGGCTTGACGGCGCGACTCGCCGACGCGGGCATCGAGGCCGTACGGACGAAGCACCGGCCGACGGCCTCTGCCGCACCCCCCGCTCCCGGTCTTGTCTCCGGCCCGGACGGGCGCCACGCGCTGTCCGTCGCCCTCCCCTGGGCCGGGTGAGCGCCGCGCAGTGGCGGCTGCTCGCCGGGCTCGCCTCCCGGAGCGGGGCGGATGAGCTGCGTATGACACCCTGGCGCGGCGTGGTGCTCCCCGGGTTCGCCCCGGACGACACGCGCGGTGCCCTGTCGGAACTGTCCGACGCGGGACTGGTGACCACGCCGGACTCGCCGTGGCTCGGGGTGGGCGCGTGCACGGGACGGCCCGGCTGCGCCAAGTCCCTGGCGGATGTGCGGGCCCACGCGACGCGCATGGTCGCGGGCACGGCGTCCGGCGGCGACCGCCAGGGCGCGCCCGATCCGCTGCCGGTGTACGTCTCGGGCTGTGAACGGCGCTGCGGCCACCCCGGGGCCGCTGGGTGGACGCGCTGGCGACCGGCGACACGCGCTATCGGGTCACCGTGCGCGGCGGCGCGAGGGGAGACACGCCGGAGGCGGAGGACGGCGTGGAAGTGACAGCAGAGCAGTTGGCCGACGCCGTGGCGGCGGCCCGTGGAACGACATGATCGAGGACACCGTGTTCGACTACGAGAAGGACGGGGCGGCCATCTACCGCGCGTCCTTTGCCACCATCCGCGCCGAGGCCGACCTCGGCGGGCTGCCCGCCGACATCAGCCAGGTGGCGGTGCGGATGATTCACGCCTGCGGCATGGTCGACCTGGTCAAGGACCTCGCGTACACCCCCGAGGTGGTCTCCCGCGCCCGCGCCGCACTGCGGTCCGGCGCGCCGGTGCTCTGTGACGCGCGCATGGTGGCGAGCGGGGTCACCCGCAAGCGGCTGCCCGCCGACAACGAGGTGATCTGCACCCTGTCGGACCCGGCCGTACCGGAGTTGGCGCGGCGCATGGGCACCACGCGCAGCGCCGCCGCGCTGGAGCTGTGGCGGGACCGGCTCGAGGGTCGGTGGTGGCGGTCGGCAACGCGCCCACGGCGCTGTTCCGGCTGCTGGAGATGATCGAAGAAGGAGGGGCGGGCGCGCCGCGCCCGGCCGCCGTGATCGGCGTGCCGGTGGGCTTCATCGGCGCGGCCGAGTCCAAGGAGGCGCTGGCCGGGCATCCGGCGGCGCTCGACCACCTGGTGGTGCACGGCCGCCGCGGCGGCAGCGCCATCGCCGCGGCCGCGATCAACGCGATAGCGAGCGAGGAAGAGTGAGCGAGCAGCAGACGGGCCGGCTCTACGGTGTGGGGCTCGGCCCCGGCGACCCCTCCCTGATGACCGTACGCGCCGTGGAGGTCATCGCCGCGGCCGATGTCATCGCGTACCACAGCGCCCGGCACGGGCGCAGCATCGCGCGCTCCATCGCCGAGCGCCATCTGCGGCCCGACCACATCGAGGAGCGGCTGGTCTACCCGGTCACCACGGAGACCACCGACCATCCGGGCGGCTACCGCGGCGCCATGGAGGAGTTCTACACGGACGCGGCCGCCCGGCTCGCCGCGCATCTGGACGCGGGGCGCACGGTCGCGGTGCTCGCGGAGGGCGATCCGCTCTTCTACGGCTCGTACATGCACATGCACAAGCGGCTCGCCGACCGCTACCCCACCGAGGTCATCCCCGGTGTCACCTCGGTCAGCGCCGCGGCCGCCCGGCTCGGCACACCGCTGGTGGAGGGCGAGGAGGTGCTGACGGTCCTCCCCGGCACGCTGCCGGAGGAGGAGTTGACGGCCCGGCTGGCCACGGCGGACGCGGCGGCCGTGATGAAGCTCGGCCGGACCTTCCCGACGGTGCGCCGGGCGCTGGAGCGGTCGGGACGGCTCGCGGACGCGCGCTATGTGGAGCGCGCCACGATGAGCGCGGAGCGGACCGCCCCGCTGGCCGAGGTCGACCCGGAGTCGGTGCCGTACTTCTCGATGGCGGTGCTGCCGAGCCGCGTGGACGCGCCGCACAGTGACCGCGGCGCCCGCGGGGACACGCCGATCGGCGACCGCGTGGACGCACCGCACGACGACCGCGTGGACGCGCCGGGCGGTGCGTCCGACCGCCCCGGCGAGGTCGTGGTCGTCGGCCTGGGCCCGGCGGGTCCGCTGTGGCTCACCCCCGAGGCGCGTGGCGAGCTGGCCGCCGCCGACGACCTCGTCGGCTACACCACGTACCTGGACCGGGTTCCGGTACGGCCGGGCCAGCTGCGCCACGCCTCCGACAACAAGGTCGAGGCCGTACGCGCGGAGTTCGCACTCGACCTGGCCCGGCGGGGTCGGCGTGTCGCCGTGGTCTCCTCGGGCGACCCGGGCGTGTTCGCCATGGCCACCGCCGTCCTGGAGGCCGCCTGCGAGGACCCCTACCGCGAGGTCCCGGTGCGGATCGTCCCCGGTATGACGGCGGCCCACGCGGCCGCCGCCCGGGCCGGCGCCCCGCTCGGCCACGACTACGCGGTGATCTCCCTCTCCGACCGGCTCAAGCCCTGGGAGGTCATCGCCGAGCGACTGCGCGCCGCCGCGGCGGCCGACCTGGTGCTCGCCCTCTACAACCCCGGCTCGCGCAGCCGCGTCTGGCAGGTGGGCAAGGCCCGCGAACTCCTGCTGGAGCACCGCGCCCCCGACACGCCCGTGGTGCTGGGCCGCGACATCGGCGGCCCCGGGGAACGGGTGCGAATCGTCCGCCTGGCCGACCTCGACCCGGCTCAGGTCGACATGCGCACGATCCTCCTCGTCGGCTCCTCCCAGACCCGCACGGTCCGCCGCGGCGACGGCACCGACATCGTCTGGACCCGCGCCGCTACCCGGAGGCGTAGCGTCCGGAAGGCTCCTTGTGTGCGGCGTCCGGGCTCAGGCCAGGGTCGTCCGCAGCCAGGCGGCGGCTTCGGTCGGGGTTTCGGCCACCGGGATGGCCTGGGGGGCGGGTGGGCGGCGGATCACGACGACCGGGAGGGCGGCGGCGCGGGCCGCGGCGAGTTTGGGGGCGGTGGCGTGGGCGCCGCTGTCCTTGGTGACCAGCACCTCGATGCGATGGCGGCGCAACAGCTCCGCCTCTCCCTCGAGGGTGAACGGGCCGCGGTCGAGGATCACCTCCATCCGGGGCGGGACCGGCGGCTCGGGGGCGTCGACCGAGCGGACCAGGAACCACTGCCCGGTCAGATGGGCGAAGGCGGCCAGGCCCATCCGTCCCGTGGTGAGGAAGATCCGCTCCCCCAGGTCCGGCAGCAGCCGCGCGGCCTCGGCCAGCGAGCCGGCCGAGTGCCAGCGGTCGCCCGGACCGGGGACCCAGCCGGGGCGGCGCAGGGCGAGCAGGGGAACATGGACGTCTGCGGCCGCCCGGGCCGCATGGGAACTGATCGTGTCGGCGAAAGGATGGGTGGCGTCGATGAGCGCGTCCACCTGGTGCTCGCGGAGCCAGCGGGCCATGCCCTCGGCGCCGCCGAACCCGCCGATCCGCACCTGCCCCACGGGCAGCCGCGGCGCGGCGACCCGGCCCGCGAGGGAGCTGGTGACGCGCAGCGCGGGGTCGTCGGCGAGCTCCTCGGCGAGGCGGCGCGCCTCGGTGGTGCCGCCGAGGATGAGCACATGGCGCGCCGGTGCGCTGTTCATCGGGATCGGGTGCCTTTCGTCGTCCGTGCGCCCGTCATCGTATGCGCGGCGGCCCGCCCATGGCTGAGGCGGAGACGACGGCCAAGGCGACCGGGGGGCGCGGCGCGCAGTTGGAGCGGTCGGGGCTGCGGCACGGCTGGACCACCGGGGCGTGTGCCACCGCCGCGACCACGGCCGCGTACACCGCGCTGCTGGGCGCGGAGTTCCCCGATCCGGTGACCATCGAACTGCCCAAGGGGCAGCGGCCGGCGTTCGCGCTCGCGGCCGAGGAGCTGACGGCGGACCGGGCCATGGCCGCGGTCGTCAAGGACGCGGGGGACGATCCGGATGTGACCCATGGGGCGCTGGTCAGGGCCACGGTACGGGGTCTGCCGCCCGGCAGCGGAGTGGTCTTCCGGGCCGGTCCGGGCGTCGGTACGGTCACCCGGCCCGGGCTGCCGCTCGCGGTGGGCGAACCGGCCATCAACCCCGTGCCGCGCCAGATGATGCGCGACCACATCGCCTCGGTCGCGGCCCGGTACGGCGGAACCGGTGACGTCGAGATCGAGATCTCCGTGGACCACGGGGAGGAGATCGCCCGCTCCACCTGGAATCCGCGTCTGGGCATCCTCGGCGGGCTGTCCATCCTCGGCACGACGGGCATCGTGGTGCCCTACTCCTGCTCGGCCTGGATCGACAGCATCCGGCGCGGGGTGGATGTCGCCCGCGCGGCGGGGCGCACGCATGTCGCGGGCTGTACGGGCTCGACGTCCGAGAAGGTGGTGGTGGCCGTGCACGGGCTGCCGCAGGACGCGCTGCTGGACATGGGCGACTTCGCGGGGGCGGTCCTGAAGTATCTGCGCCGCCACCCGGTGGACCGGCTGACGGTCGCCGGCGGTTTCGCCAAGCTCTCCAAACTGGCCGCAGGCCATCTGGACCTGCACTCCTCACGGTCCCAGGTGGACAAGGGCTTCCTCGCGGACCTGGCCCGCCGGGGAGGGGCGGACGAGCAGCTGGCGGAGGCGGTGGCCACGGCCAACACCGGCCTGGAGACGGTACAGCTGTGCACCGCCCGCGGCGTCCCCCTCGGCGACCTGGTCGCGGCGGCGGCCCGCGACACGGCGCTCGGGGTGCTGCGCGGGGCGCCGGTGGCGGTGGACGTCATCTGCATCGACCGCGCCGGCACGATCGTGGGCCGCGCCGACCCGCGCGGCCCCCGGGACGGCTGACCCCGTCGTCGCGCGTGGCGCGCCGCGCCATGTGCGGCGGTGTACCGCCCCCTTCGGCCCGACACACTTCGGCCCGACACACCCCAACGCGACGTCACACGGCACCGCACGGTACCGCCGCCGGTCGCCCGAGGCGCGACACGGCCCCGCCCGCCCGTGCCGACGGCTCCGGCCGTCGGCACGACACGCCGGAGAAGCGTACCGACCACCGCGCCCACCACACTGGCGCCCTGGGCGGGCAGCCGCACACGAGGCCGCCCTCGTCACCACGGACTCAGCGCGCCACGCACAACACGCCCAAGCAATGCCGTGCACGGGGCACCGCACCGGCGCCCGCCGCGCGCCACCGCGGGCGGGTACCCTCCTCGCGGCCCAGTCCCCCAGGCCGGGCGTGCGGATCGCAGCAGCCACCACTCGTCCCACGGCACACGGCGCCGCCGCCTTCGCCCGGACGCGACGCGCCATGCGCCACCCCGCCCACGCGAGGCCGCACACGGCCCGCCGCGCGCTGGTCATGGCGCGGCCCGACACGCCGAGGGGTGTGGTCACCGTGCTCACGCCGCGGGCCGTCGCGCATGACGTCGCCGCCATCGCCACCGCGGCCATAGCGTGCCCACGGCAGCATGGCCCGCACGAGCCCGCCGCGCGCCACCGGGGCGGGCCGCCTGTCGCACCCGACCCCATAGGCCGCAGGGGCGCGGATCGCGCCCACTCTGCGGTCCGCCACGCGCGGCGCTGATGCCCTCACCGTCGCGGACACGGCGCGCCACGCGCGGCGCGGCACACCCGAAACCGCGCACGGGCGCCTGCCGGGAGCGAAAGGCTCAGCTGGTGGGCCGGGAGCCGGGGGCGCAGGGGCGGGCCCTGGTGGGGAGTAGAGGTGGCTGTCGGGGAACTGCTGGGCGGCGAGGGTGCGGCCGACGATGATGACCGCCGTTCGCACCACGCCTGCCGCCTTCACCTGGGCCGCGATGTCGTCCAGGGTGCCGCGCAGGACCAGTTCGTCGGGGCGGCTGGCCATGGCGACCACGGCGGCCGGGCAGTCGGCGCCGTAGTGCGGGAGGAGTTCGGCGACGACGCGGTCCACATAGCGGGCGGCGAGGTGCAGGACGAGCAGGGCGCCGCCGCGGCCCAGGGTGGCCAGGTCCTCGCCGTCGGGCATGGGGGTGGCCTGCTGGGCGATGCGGGTGAGGATGACGGTCTGGCCGACGGTCGGGATCGTCAGCTCGCGCTTCAGCGCGGCGGCCGCGGCGGCGAAGGCGGGGACGCCCGGGACCACGTCGTACGGCACGCCGACCGCGTCGAGGCGGCGCATCTGCTCGGCGACGGCGCTGAAGACCGACGGATCGCCGGAGTGGAGGCGGGCCACGTCGTGGCCCGCCTCATGGGCGGCGACCAGCTCGGCGGTGATCTGGTCCAGGTCGAGCTGGGCGGTGTCGACGAGGCGGGCGTCCGGCGGGCATTCGGCGAGGAGTTCACGGGGCACCAGGCTGCCCGCGTACAGACACACCCGGCAGCGGGCCAGGGTCCGCGCGCCGCGCACCGTGATCAGATCGGCGGCGCCGGGGCCCGCGCCGATGAAGTACACCGTCATCGTGTTTCTCCTTGAGCGGCTTCGACGGATCCCTCGGGATCGGCGGCGTCCCCGCCAGGGCCCCGGGAAGCGAACGGTTTGGTGGCGGACCACTGGGTGACCGGCATCGCCTGCCGCCAGCCGGTGAACCCCCGACCGGGGTGGCATGGGAGACGGCGAGGCGGACGAGGTCGCCGCCGTGGCGGCGGTACCAGTCCGCGAGCAGCGCCTCGGACTCCAGGGTCACGGTGTTGGCCACGATCCTGCCGCCCGGCGGCAGGGCCGCCCAGCACGCCGCCAGCACTCCGGGGGCGGTCAGGCCGCCGCCGATGAACACCGCGTCGGGTGCGGGCAGTCCGGCCAGCGCGTCCGGGGCGGCGCCGGTGACGACGGCCAGCCCGGGCACACCGAGCGCGGCGGCGTTGCGGCCGATGCGCTCGGCGCGCACCGCGTCGCGTTCGACCGAGACCGCCCGGCAGGTGCGGTGGGCGCGCATCCACTCCACGGCGATGGAGCCCGAGCCGCCGCCGACGTCCCACAGCAGCTCCCCGGGGGCGGGGGCGAGCGCGGCGAGGGTGGCGGCCCGCACATGGCGCTTGGTCAGCTGGCCGTCGTGGTCGTACGCGGCGTCGGGCAGCCCCGGCGTGAGCGCCGGCGGCCGGGTGCCGTCCGCCGGGGCACAGTCGACGGCGATGACGTTGAGGGGGTCGCCCGGCGGATGGGGCCACTCCTCGGCCGTGCTCTCCACCCAGCGCTCCCCGCACTCCCCAGCCGCTCCAGCACCCGCATCCGGCTCGGGCCGAAGCCGCGTTCCCCCAGCAACCCGGCCACCTCGGCGGGCGTGTCGGCGCCCGCGCTGAGCACGAGCAGCCGTCGCCCGGCGTAGAGCTCACGGTTCAGCGTGGCCAGGGGCGGCCGACGAGGCTGACCACCTCGGTCTCCTCCAGTGCCCAGCCGAGCCGCGCACAGGCCAGGGAGACGGACGACGGATGGGGCAGCACCCGCAGCCGCTCGGCGCCCAGCAGCTCGGCCAGGGTGCGGCCGATGCCGAAGAACATGGGGTCGCCGCTGGCCAGCGCGGAGATCCGCCGCCCGGTGTGCGCGGCGAACAGCCCGGGGACGGCGGGGCGCAGCGGGGACGGCCAGGGCACCCGTTCACCGGGGCACTCCGGCGGCAGCAGGCCCAGATGGCGCTGTCCGCCGATGACCACCTCGGCCGTGCGCAGCGCCTCGCGGGCGGCGGGGCCGAGCCCCTCCCAGCCGTCGGCGCCGATGCCGATCACGGTCACGGGGGGAGGCGGCGGGCTCACGGTGGTCACCTTCGCGGGTCGGGGACGGTCCATGAAACTCTACTGACCTGCTACGACGCCCCGCCCCCGGCTCCCGCTCCTGCTCGCGCCCCTCCAGTTCCCGGTCCTGCTCGCGGGCCCGCTCCCAGTCCTGCTCGCGGGCCCGCTCCAGCTCCGCCAGCGCGAGCAGTTGCTCCACGGTCATGCCCTCGGGGATCGGCACCGGCGCCGGGGTGCGCAGCGGCGGCTGCCAGCCCTCGTCCGGGGCCCAGCGCCGTATGACCCGGGCCGGCGCCCCGGCCACCACGGCGTGGTCGGGCACCTCGCCCCGTACGACCGCGCCCGCGGCGACCACCACATTGCGGCCCAGCCGCGCCCCCGGCAGGATCACCGCGCCCGCGCCCAGCCAGCTGCCGGGGCCTATGTGGACGGGCGCGGAGCGTGGCCACTGGCGGCCGATGGGCTGGTCCGGATCGTCGTAGGAGTGGTTGTCGCTGGTCACATAGACGTACGGGCCGCAGAAGACATCGTCGCCGAACTCCACGCGTACGGAGGCGATCACATGGCTGCCCCGGCCCAGCACCACGCCGTTGCCGATGCGCAGCACCGGCTCGGGGCCGAGGTCCACACCGGGCATCATGCCGGCGGTGAGGGTCACCTGCTCGCCGATGACGCAGTGCTCGCCGAGTTCGATCCAGGGTTCGCCGAAGAGGGTGCCCTGGGGGAACGCCAGCCGGGTGCCGACGCCGATGCGGCCGAAGCGGTACGGGCCGGGGCGCTCGGCGGTCACCGCGCCGGCCCGCTGTACGGCGCGCCATCCACGGTGGACCAGACGGGAAGTGACGCGCCCGCACCAGCCCCGCCAGGATGAGAACACGTTCTCGTTCTTCGGCATTCGCTCACCGTATCGGCCCATCGGGAGGCCGTCTCCACCGGGAGACCGTGCCCCTTGGGAGACCGTCCGCCTCGGGAGGCCGTCCGCCTCGGGAGGCCGTTCGCCTCACCCCCGTGTCCCGCGCCCGCTCCCCCGCCCCGGCGCCTCGCGCAGGACGCAGTCGCCGCACAACCCGCCGCCCGGCACCCGGTAGTAGAGACAGCAGGTGCGGCGCCGGTAGCCGAGGGGCGCGGTGCTGAGGGTGCCGACGTCGCGCAGCGGCGGGTAGTCGAGCTGGGCGCTCGCCAGCTCGACGGCCCGGTCCGCCGCCTCGGGGAGGCCGTGCGCCCGGCACCAGTCGTGCAGCACCCGCAGCGAACCGGCCAGCGCCGAGGCCGCGTTGCCCCACAGCAGCCGCTCCGAGACCCGGTACGCCCGCTCGACGGCGCGGTGCAGCGGCATCAGATGGGCGAACGCCGCGGTGCCCACGTGACCGGCGAGTCCTCCTGGTTCGCCCATCACCGACGGCGCGCCGGGCCACCACAGGTCGTCGGGGGCGACACGCCCGGGGTTCCACCACAGCCGGTCGGGCCGGAGAAGGGACACCTCGCCGGAGAGGGCCGCCGGGCCGAGTGCGAGCGACCACACCCGGGCGGCGAGCCCCTGGAAGACCAGCGAGGCCGCGACCCTCGGTTCATCGGTGCGCAGGCTCGCGGCGACCGCCTCGACCCGGGCACGCAACACCGGCCCGGCGGCGCCCGCACCGGTCAGCCGGTACGCCTCGCCGATCCGCGCGTACCCCTCCGCGCCCGGATCGCCGCTGCCGGTGCGCAGCGCGAAGAACGGCCCGACCCGCGCGGCGTCCGGCAGCGGCGCCTCAGCCACCGTCGGCCGAGGCCCGGAACGCTCCACCGTCGGCCGGAGCCCGGAACGCCCCGCCGTCGGCCGGGTTCTGGGACACTCCACCATCCGCCGGGCCCTGGAACGCCTCCAGCAGCCGGTCCGCCGCCAGCGTGGCCGTCAGCGCGCCCTCACGGACCCGCTGCTCCAGCTCGGGCCCGAGCCGCCGCACCTCGGGGTGGGCGTGCAGCCGCGCGAGCAGCTGGTCGCGCACCATCGACCAGGTCCAGTCCACCTGCTGGTCGCGCCGCTTGGCGCGCAGCGCGCCCGTGGCCTCCAGCACCCGGCGGTGCTGCTCCAACCGCTCCCACACCACGTCGAGCCCGGTGGACTCGCGGGCGCTGCAGGTGAGCACCGGCGGGTTCCAGGGCGCGTCCGGCGGCTGCAACAGCCGTAGCGCGCCCGCCAGTTCACGGGCCGCCGACTTCGCGTCCCGCGCGTGCGGTCCGTCGGCCTTGTTGATGGTGACCACGTCGGCCAGTTCCAGGACGCCCTTCTTGATGCCCTGGAGCTGATCGCCGGTGCGGGCCAGGGAGAGCAGCAGGAAGGAGTCGACCATGTTGGCCACCGCGGTCTCGGACTGGCCCACGCCCACGGTCTCCACCAGCACCACGTCATAGCCCGCGGCCTCCATGACGACCATGGACTCGCGGGTGGCGCGGGCGACCCCGCCCAGCGTCCCGGCGCTGGGCGAGGGCCGTACGAAGGCGCCTGGGTCCACCGCCAGCCGCTCCATCCGGGTCTTGTCGCCCAGGATGGAGCCGCCGGTGCGGGTCGACGAGGGGTCGACGGCCAGGACCGCGACCTTGTGGCCGACCCCGGTGAGCATGGTGCCCAGGGCGTCGATGAAGGTGGACTTGCCGACGCCGGGCACCCCGCTGATGCCGATCCGCCGGGCCCCGCCGGTGTGCGGGAGCAGCTCGACCAGCAGCCGCTGAGCGAGGTCGTGATGGTCGGGGCGGGTGGACTCGACGAGCGTGATCGCACGCGCGATGTACGCGCGCTTGCCGTCGAGCACGCCCTTGGCATACTCCTCGATGTCGATCGTCCGTGGCATTACAGCTCGTGGCCGAGGTCGGCTGCCAGCTTCCGCACCAGGTCGTGGGCGGCGTCGGGGATGACCGTGCCCGGCAGGAAGACGGCGGCGGCGCCCGCCTCGTGCAGGGTCTGGACGTCCTGCGGCGGGATGACCCCGCCGACCACGATGGTGATGTCCTCGCGCCCCGCCTCGGCCAGCTGCTCGCGCAGCGCGGGCACCAGCGTGAGGTGGCCGGCCGCGAGCGACGACACGCCGACGATGTGCACATCGGCCTCCACCGCCTGCCGCGCGACCTCCTCGGGGGTCTGGAACAGCGGGCCGACGTCGACGTCGAAGCCCAGGTCGGCGAAGGCGGTGGCGATCACCTTCTGGCCGCGGTCATGCCCGTCCTGACCCATCTTGGCGACCAGGATGCGGGGCGGCGGCCCTCCTCGCGCTCGAACGCCTCGACCAGCGCGCGGGTGCGGTCCACGCCGGACGACGGTCCGGCCTCGTCTCGGTACACACCGGAGATCGTACGGATCTGGCCGGAGTGGCGGCCATAGACCTTCTCCAGCGCGTCGGAGATCTCGCCGACGGTGGCCTTGGCGCGGGCGGCGTCCACGGCCAGCGCCAGCAGATTGCCCTCCAGGCCCGCGCCAGGACCGGACTCGGCGGCCGCGGTCAGGGCGCGCAGCGCGTCCTGGCAGGCGGTCTCGTCGCGCTCGGCGCGCAGCCGCCGCAGCTTCTCGATCTGCTGGGCGCGCACCACGGAGTTGTCGACCGCGCGGACCTCGATCGCCTCATCGCTGTCGACCCGGTACTTGTTGACGCCGATCACCGGCTGGCGCCCGGAGTCGATGCGCGCCTGGGTGCGGGCCGCGGCCTCCTCGACGCGCAGCTTGGGGATGCCCGCGTCGATGGCCTTGGCCATGCCGCCGGCCGCCTCGACCTCCTCGATGTGCTGCCAGGCCCGCCGCGCCAGGTCGTACGTCAGCTTCTCGACGTACGCGCTGCCGCCCCACGGATCGATGACCCGGGTGGTGCCCGACTCCTGCTGGAGCAGGATCTGCGTGTTGCGGGCGATCCGCGCGGAGAAGTCGGTGGGCAGCGCGAGCGCCTCGTCCAGGGCGTTGGTGTGCAGCGACTGGGTGTGGCCCTGGGTGGCGGCCATGGCCTCCACGCAGGTGCGCGCCACGTTGTTGTAGACGTCCTGGGCGGTCAGCGACCAGCCGGAGGTCTGCGAATGGGTGCGCAGGCTGAGCGACTTGGGGTTCTTCGGGTCGAACTGCTTGACCAGCTTGGCCCACAGCAGCCGCGCCGCCCGCAGCTTGGCGATCTCCATGAAGAAGTTCATGCCGATGGCCCAGAAGAACGACAGCCGGGGCGCGAAGGCGTCCACGTCCATCCCGGCGTCCAGACCGGCCCGCAGGTACTCCACACCGTCCGCGAGGGTGTAGGCCAGCTCCAGATCGGCCGTGGCCCCGGCCTCCTGGATGTGGTAGCCGGAGATGGAGATGGAGTTGTAGCGCGGCATCCGCTGCGAGGTGAAGGCGAAGATGTCGGAGATGATCCGCATCGACGGCTGCGGCGGATAGATGTAGGTGTTGCGGACCATGAACTCCTTGAGGATGTCGTTCTGAATGGTCCCGGCCAGCTTCTCGGGCGGTACGCCCTGTTCCTCGGCGGCCACGATGTAGAGCGCGAGCACGGGCAGCACCGCGCCGTTCATCGTCATCGACACGCTCATCCGGTCCAGCGGGATGCCGTCGAAGAGCTGCCGCATGTCGTAGATGGAGTCGATGGCCACGCCCGCCATGCCGACGTCACCGGTGACCCGGGGGTGGTCGCTGTCGTAGCCCCGGTGGGTGGGCAGGTCGAAGGCGACCGACAGGCCCTTCTGGCCGGCCGCGAGATTGCGGCGGTAGAAGGCGTTGGACTCCTCGGCGGTGGAGAAGCCCGCGTACTGCCGGATGGTCCAGGGCTGGTTGACGTACATCGTCGGGTACGGGCCGCGCAGATAGGGCGCGGCGCCGGGGTAGGTGCCCAGGAAGTCGACGCCCTCGAGGTCCTCGGCGGTGTAGAGCGGTTTGACCCCGATGCCCTCGGGGGTGTCCCACACCAGGTCCTCCACGCCCTTGCCCACGCCGTTCTGGAACGCGGCGGCCCAGTCACCGGAGCTGGGCACCGGGCCTTCGGCCGGTCCGTCCAGATCGACCGCCGAGAAGTCCGGGATCTTCCCGGGCTCGACCGGAGAGCCCGTCATCACGCCACCCCCATGGTGTCCAGAGCCGAGGAGAGCACCTCGACCGCGTCGCAGCCCGCGAAGACGTATCCGTCCACTCCGGCCCGCTCGTACTCTTCCTGTTGTGTCCCCGGCCGTCCGGCCAGGTAGACCCGGGCCGCCCCGGCCGCCTTCACCCGCTCGGCCACGGCGGCCGCCTCCTCCGCGTACAGCTTGTCGCTGGAGCACAGGCAGGCCACGCGGGCGCCGCTGGCGGTGAACGCCTCGGCGGCCGTCTCCGCGGTCACCGTGACCGGCTCGTGGACCGCCTCGATCCCGCCCGCCTGGAAGAGGTTGGAGGCGAAGGAGGCGCGGGCGGTGTGCGCGGCGGCGGGGCCGAGCGCGGCCAGGAAGATCCTGGGCCGGCCGCCCTCGGCCGCCAGATGGGCGTCGGACCGGGCGCGCAGCGCCTCGTACGCCTCGTCGCGGCGCACCCTCGGCAGTCCGCCGCCTGGCTGCTCGGGCGCGGGCTCGCGCTCGAGGGGCAGCTCGGCGAGGTTGGGGAACTCGCTGACGCCGGTGATCGGCTCCTTGCGGCGGGCGAGGGCGCGGCCGCGGCGGGCCCAGCTCTCGGCGAGCCGGTCGCGCACCAGCCCGGAGGCGAGGGCGGCGGCCATGCCCCCGGCGCGCTCGATCTCCTGGAACCAGGCCCAGGCGGCGCGGGCGACGTCGTCGGTGAGCTTCTCGACGTACCAGGAGCCGCCGGCCGGGTCGATCACCCGGGCCAGATGCGACTCCTCCAGCAGGATCGTGGAGGTGTTGCGGGCGATGCGGCGGGCGAAGTCGTCGGGGAGGCCGATGGCGCTGTCGAAGGGCAGCACGGTGACCGCGTCCGCGCCGCCGACGCCCGCGGCGAGGGTGGCCACGGTGGTGCGCAGCATGTTCACCCAGGGGTCGCGCCGGGTCATCATCACCGGCGAGGTGACCGCGTGCTGGCGCTGGGCGCGCGCCTGGGAGGGCGCGCCGCACGCCTGCGCCACGCGCGCCCACAGGCGCCGGGCGGCCCGGAGCTTGGCGATGGTGAGGAACTGGTCGGCGGTGGCCGCGTAGCGGAACTCCAGCTGCGCGCAGGCGGCTTCGACGCTCAGCCCCTCCCCGGTGAGGGTGCGCAGATACGCCACGGCGGCGGCGAGGGAGCAGCCGAGCTCCTGGGCGGCCCCGGCGCCCGCCTCGTGGTACGGCAGCGCGTCCACGGCGAAGGCCCGCACACCCGGGTGGTCGCGGTCGCAGGTCAGCGCGAGGTCGGCGGCGGCGGCCAGCTGCCCGGCCAGGCCCTCGTCGCGTCCGGTACGGGCCGCGAGGCCCAGCGGGTCCGCGCCGAGGTTGCCGAGCGCGGCGCCGGGCGGCACCTCGCGGCCGGCGTAGAGCCGCAGCAGGGCGCGGGCGGCGTCCTCGAAGTCGGCGCCCGCGTCGAGGGCGACGGTGGCGAGGTCGAGATAGACCCCCTTCAGCGCCTCGGGCAGGGCGTCCACGGGCACCCCGGCCGCGCCGACCGCGAGCCAGACCGAACCGGCGCCGTTCTCCAGGTCGGCCAGGATCGCCTGGTTGGTGCGCGCCGGATCGGGGTGGGCGTGGCGCTGGCGCACGTCCCAGCCGGACACGGCGGAGCCCTCGGCCCGGCCGCCGCGCACGAAGGGCGCGAAGCCGGGGAATCCGGCGTCCTCGGGGCGTCGTCGGCGGTGTAGAGGGGGCGGACGGTGATTCCGTCCTCGAGTGCGGTCGCGAGGGCCTCTTCGGCCTCGGCGCCCACGGCGTCCGAGGTGCCGGTTTTACGCAGCACGCCTTCGACGAGGTGGCGCCATTGGTCTCGCGTCACTTCCGGGAATTCGTCGGCTAGGGGAAGCCCGTCGGGCAGGACCGTCATAGGAGGAGGCTAATGGGGTCCGCTAAAGCCGGAGCAGTGGTGCGGGCTGTGAGCTTACTCTCTAGTGATCTCAGGGGTGAGCACTAGGGAATTCAGGGGTACCGGCCGCCCACGACTGGGGTGGGTGAGGGGCATGGGCCCGGCGTGGACGCGGAACGTGTACCGGTCCGTCGCCGACGCCCCGGGCACGTCGCCGACGACCCGGGCATGCCCCGACAACCCGGGCATACAGAGGCCCGCCCGGTGCGACGGGGGATGCACACCGGGCGGGCTCGAGACCTTTTTACCGCATCGGCGGGGGTTATGCATCAAAAACCTGTTCGCTTCTCCCGTTCACCATGCGACAGGCAGCGAGATCAGGCCACGCGCGCGGATCGTCGGCCGCCACCGGAGCTGGTCTCTCGGGACGTCCAGCCGCAGCCCCGGGAAACGGCGAAGCAGCGCGGCCAGAGCGGTTTCCATCTCCATTCGGGCCAGTGGCGCGCCGAGGCAGTAGTGGATGCCATGGCCGAGCGCAAGGTGACCGGACCGGCCAAGATGTGGATTGAACTCGTCCGGATCCTTGAAGTGGGCCGGGTCACGGTGGGCCGAGGCCACCGACAGCAGCACCGTCTCCCCGGCGGGGATGGTCACACCGCCGATCTCGATGTCCTCCAGCGGGAAGCGGCGGATCCCCAGCGACGCCGGGCCCTCGTACCGCGCCAGCTCGTCGAAGGCGGCCGCGAGACCGCTGGGATCCGCGCGCAGCTCCTTGAGCACCGTGGGTGGTCGAGCAGGGTGAGCACCGCATTGGCGATGAGGTGGACGGTGTTCTCGTAGCCCGCGAGGAGGATGAGGAAGGCGAGCGAGGTCAGTTCGTCCTCGCTGAGCCTGCCGTCGCCGTCGCCGTCCCCGGCCTCGTCGTCACGGACCCGGATCAGATCCGAGAGCAGATCGTCCGCGGGCTCGGCGCGCTTCTTCGCGATCAGCTCGGTGTAGAAGCGCAGCATGCTGCCGACCGCTTCCTTCGCCGCCCGCGGTCGCGCCGGATCGGGGGTGATCAGGGCGTCGCTCCAGGCCCGGAAGTCGCGCCGGTCGCGCTGCGGGACGCCGAGCAGGTCGCAGATGACGATGATGGGCAACTGCCCGGCGTAGGCGGCCAGGAGGTCCGCGCGGCCGTCGGGCTCGATGGCGTCGAGCAGTTCCTCGGCGACCCGGCGGACCGGTTCGCGCATCTTCTCCACGCGGCCGGGGGTGAACGCCTTGACCACCAGCCGGCGCACCCGGGTGTGGTCCGGCGGGTCCATGTTGAGCAGATTGGTGTCGAGGGCGGGCGGCAGGGAGAAGCCGCTGTAGTTGCCCGGCGCGGCGTGGCGCTTGTCCAGGGCGAGGCGCGGATCGGCGAACAGCCGTCGCACGTCCTCGTAACGGGTCACCAGCCAGGCGGGGCGTCCGTCGGTGCCGGCGATCCGGTGGACCGGGCCGGCCTCGCGCAGCTCGGCCAGGGCCGGATAGAGGTCCTCGATCAGCGGGGCGGTGTCAACGAGCTCCGGGCCGTCCGTTCCGGCGGCGTTCGCGGTGTTCTGCATGAATCCCGACTCTAGGCCGTGGCGTCCCCGGCGCCTGGGCGGGCGGGCCATTCCAGCCCGTCCAGGCGATGTACACGCCGGTGGTGAAGAGTGGTGGCCGGGAGGCGGCGCCGGGGCTGAATCTCCCCGGCGCCGCCTGTGCCACGGGCGGCCCCGACCCCCGTCCAGGGCCACCTCGTCTGTGATCCCCCCGTTCACCGCCGCCGGGCGGCGGTCTCCTCCCTCAGTTCCGCGAGCACCTCGTCCACGAGCGGCAGGTGGTAGACGTCGGCGACGCGGGCCAGGTGCTCGTGCTCCTCCACCAGTTCGGCCCCCGTCGTCACCACCACGCTGTCCGCCGCGGACTCCGGCACATGTCCGTCTGCTTGGTTCAGCAAACCGCGTCTGAGCGCCGCTGCTTCCACTACGGCAGCAAGTTGCCAATCGTCGAGTCGCGCCGCGCCGCCCTTGACATGGGCAATCTCCAGCACGCGGGCCTCCACATGGCGCCGTACGCCGCGCTGGACGTCCCGGATCTCGGCCATCTGGCGGTTGGCCCGCCACTCCAGGTCCGCGAACGGCCACCAGCCGCTCCAGCGGGACTGGCCCATGGACACCTCGGGGCCTGCGCGGTGACCTCCCGCCACAGCGGCCGCAGCCTCCGGAAGCGGCGCCACGCGGAGGCCCGCGGCCCCACGGCGGGGATGGCGAAACCGGCCAGCACCAGGAGCGCCGCGACCGACGCGGTCAGCGGGGCCACTCCGTTGGAGAGCCAGTACAGCTCATGGCCCGCCCAGGAGAAGACGAAACCGATCAGCTTGCAGGCGCAGTACGCCAGTCCCAGCCAGCATCCGGCGGCCAGCACCCGCAGCCCCCGGGCCAGCCATGAGCCGCGCAGGCTGGCGGCATAGCGCGGGCACAGGATGCCGAGCCCCGCCAGACCGGCTCCGAAAATGGCCAGATACAGCACCAGGAAGAGGACCACTCCGGGGGCGTCGGCGTAGGCGGTGCTGAAGTCGCGGGGGTGCTCCACGGCGTCCGGACGGCCCACCGCGAAGCCGACGATGGCGACCGTCCACGCCACGGCCACGGCGGCGACCACCGCGCGGGGCGGCACCGCGGAGCCCGTCCAGCGCAGCAGCAGCACCAGGGCGCCGGTGGCGAACACCACGACGGAGGAGTAGAGGAGGACCATGGCGAGATTGGCGACGCCCACCAGCCCGTCGAACCAGCGGTAGAGGCTGGGCGCGGAGAGCAGGAACACATTCGCCACGGCCGCGGTCATCACGCACGCCAGGCCGAGATCGGCGTTGGCGCGGTCGCGGAACCAGGCCCGGGCCTTGTAACCGGCCATCGCCCAGGCGGCGGCGCCGAAGCACAGATAGACGAGGTCAAACACCGGTGTCACCGCCCGGTTCACCGCGTGCGCCATCGGTACGGTCGACCCCGTCGGTGCGCACATGGCGCAGCGCCGGGCCGAGTGCCGCCGCGAGTTCGGCGGCCCGGCCCTGGAGCGGCGGCCCGTGGTCCGGCGAGGTCGGCACCACACGCTCCATCAGGAGGGTGCCCAGCACCTCGGTCTCGCGCTCGGTGAGGTTGTCATAAGCGTGGTGGCGGGCGAAGTCCGCGGTCATCCCCAGCCGGCGCATCGCGGTGGTCACATCGACCGACGGCGTCCACATCCGCAGCGCGTCCTCGGTGACGGCCGGGTCCTGCTCGTGTCCGAGCAGCAGATGGCCGATTTCATGCAGCACGATGTGGATCTGGTGCCAGGGGGACGTCCTGAGCTCGTAGAAGATCCAGTAGTCCTCGTCGGTGGAGGCGGTCATGCCCGAGACCACGCCGCCCAGACTCATCGGCACCAGGTGGACCGGGCGTCCCACGCGGCGGGCCACGACGTCACACAGACCGGGCAGATCGGTCGAGGCGGGCAGCCCGAGCTCCTTGATGAGCTGCTTGCACCGCCGCCGCATCCGGCCCACTCGCATGCCTGTACCACCCTCGTTTCCGCTGCGCCGCCAAGAGGAGAACAGTTCCGGGTCATCGTCGGCCATTCGTCGCCCCGCCGTCCGGACCGCCCGAACCGTCCGCCTCCCCGGCGCCGTTCGTACCGGGCGGCTCGGGCGGAAGGTTCATCTGCTGCCGGAACTGGGAGATGATCGTGGTGAGACTGTCCTGGACCTCTGGCGGGAGGCCCACGGACCGCAGCGCGATGCTGCGGACCCGCTTGTCGCGCATGGCGACGAGGAACCGTACCTCCTCCTCGACCCGCTCCGCCTGCGAAGGCGACAGATCACCCAGCAGATAACCGACGGGCACGGCGAAGAACTTGGCGAGCGCCCGCAGCACATCCGGGCTGGGGTTGGTGCGCCTGCCGTTGCGCAGCATCGACAGATACTGCTCGGTCAGGCTCACCCCGCCGTACTCCTCGCCGCCGCTGATCTCCTCGGCGACATGCGCGTTGGTGTACGGCGCGCCCGGCGGGTGCATGGTGGTGAACAGGTAGTTGAGCCGTTCCGCGAGCGGGCTGCCGGCGGCGTCCGGTGACCTGTCTCCACCCACTGCCATCTGCGCCCCCTCACGGCTGCTCCCCGGGCTCGCACACCCTCACGGTTGGTTAAGGCGGACGACGCCGCGCGATGCATCCTGCCATGTGCATCGGTCGCACACCAGCCCGGTCCGGTATCGCGGGGGTGAAGGACTTAACTACCAGTTGGTAGCTGAGCCAGAAGGGTGATCCGTCAGGCGAGGGAGGCGACCGGTCGACGGCCTGGATGTCCGCTTGTTGCCAGCGGTCGCGGCCGGGGACCGGTGTCCTCCCTCGCTCTCAGCGCATGCGCCGGGCCATCAGTCCACGCTCTGGAGGATGTGCGGCTCGGCGAGGTCGTCCTCGTAACCGGCGAGTCGGATCGGCGCGGACCGCGCCCATACCTCCAGACTGCCCACCTCGGCGGCCTGCACGAACCGCCCGCTGTTATCGGCGCGCGCGTCGTCGCTCTGTGTGTATTCGGGGGTCACCGCACACTCCCTCGTGTCGGCCGAACCGGATCTGTCGTCAGATTAACCAGCGCCTGAACGCTCCGCGCGTCGATTCTCAGGTAGTGGACAAGGAGCCGCCGCCGGGACCGCGTTCCGCGCCCGGTCGCCACGGGGAGCCATCCGTGGTGAGCTGGTACGTACGAGCGCCGCCGAACGCGTCTCACGTGGTGGACAGCGCGGCGTCCCAGGCGACATGGCCGTCGGGGCGCACCAGGACCGTCCGCCGCCCCGCCCAGCCGTCGTGGGTGGTGGTGGGGCGCGCGGTCACGGCCCGTATCCGGTCCGGGCTCCCGGCGATCGCGTCCGCGGTGGCGCGGGCGTCCGCCGTGGCGCGGGCGTCGGCGGTGGCGCGGGCGTCGGCGGTGGCGCGGGCGTCGGCGGTGGCGCGGGCGTCGGCGTCATCGGGGCCAACGCCGCCAGAGCCGAGGTGGAGCAGTACGAAGCGCCCGTCGGCCAGGAGCGGATACAGGCTGGGCTCGGGCGCCCCGTCCAGCCCGAGGTCGGGGGCGCGGGTGCCGGTGAGCCGGTCGCCCGCCCCGTCCGCCGGGTAGGCCACGTCCAGCGCGGAGAGCTCCCCGGCGAACTGCCGGTTCACCGCCGGATGGGCGGCCAGCAGCCGGCTGAACACCGAGCGCAGGGCCCGTACGTCGGGCGTGTGCGTGGCGCCGAGCACGGTCTGGGCCTGGGTGTTCTCCAGCAGCGCGGCCCCCACGGGGTGGCGCTCGGCGTGGTAGGTGTCCAGCAGCCCGTCGGGCGCACGGCCCTGGCACACCGCGGCCAGCTTCCACCCGAGGTTGAAGGCGTCCTGGAGCCCCACGTTCAGGCCCTGGCCGCCCATGGGCATGTGCATATGCGCCGCGTCCCCGGCGAGCAGGACGCGGCCGTCGCGGTAGCGGGCGGCCTGCCGGGCGGCGTTGCCGAACCGGGACAGCCAGCGGGGTGCCCGCATCCCGAAGTCCGTTCCCGCGACCTGGCGCACGGCGCCGCGCAGCTCGTCGAAGGTGAGCGGCCGGTCGGCGGGGACGGTGAGGGACTCCCTGGTGGAGCCCGCGATGCGGTGGTGTCCGTCGGCCAGCGGGACGATCAGGAAGCCCCCGTGCTCGTTGTCGACGGAGGGGACCGACGGCGGCGCGTCGAGCACCACGTCGCCGAGGACGCCGGTGGCGGTGGCCCGGGTGCCGGGGAAGTCGATCCCGGCGGAGGTCCGTACGGCGCTCCCGGCCCCGTCACAGCCCACCACCCACGCCGCGCGCAGGGTGTACCTCCCGTCGGGGCCCGCCACGTCCACCTCGGCGCCGTCCGCGTCCTGGCGCACCTCCAGCGCCCGGTGCCGCCAGCGGATCTCCCCGCCCAGCGCCCGCAGCCGCTCCTCCAGCAGCTGCTCGGTGCGGAGCTGCGGCAGGACCAGCGTGTACGGGAAGCGGGTGTCCAGCACGGAGAAGTCCAGCCGGACCGGCAGCCCGCCGTAGTGCCCGGTGGGCACGGGCACGCCCTCGCGGACGAACGGCTCGGCGAGACCGCGCATCGCCAGCACCTCCAGGCTGCGCGGATGCAGGGTCAGCGCCTTGGAGTGCGGGCTGCGGGCGGCCGCGCGCTCGATCACGGTGACGTCCACGCCCACCAGCCGCAGTTCGGCGGCGAGCAGCAGCCCCACGGGTCCGGCCCCCACCACGACGACGTCGTTCACCACGCCAGCTCCTCACTCGGCTGACGATCCCGGCCTCTTGATCCAGGATCAATGATCTGGCCCCAGTAGACTTGATCTAGGATCAAGTCGCAAGCGGAGGGAGAGCGGCGGCATGGGCCTGGACCGCACGGCCGTGGTGACGGCGGCACTGGAACTGCTCGACGAGGCGGGGCTGGACAAGCTCACGATGCGCAAGGTCGCCGAGCGGCTGGGCGTGCAGCTCAACACCGTCTACTGGCACGCCTCCAGCAAGCCCCGGCTGCTGGAGCTGATGGCCGACGCGATGCTCGAGGGATGCGCCGACGCGCCGCTCCCGGAGCCCTGGGACGAACGGGCGCGGACGCTCGCCCGCCGCTACCGCGCCGCGCTGCTCTCCCGCCGCGACGGCGCCCGGGTCGTGGCCGGGACGTATGTCGCCGAGGAGCACACCCTGCGCTTCGCGGACGCCATGACGGGCGCGTTCCTCAGCGGCGGCCACGGCGCCGCGGAAGCGGGCTGGCGGACCTGGTCGCTGGTGTACTTCACGCTCGGCCTGACCCAGGAGGAGCAGGCCGCCCAGGGCATCGGCGGCATGGAGCCGCTGCTGCGGGCGGCCACCGCCGAGCGCTTCCCGTCCCTCGCCGCGGTCATGGAACACTTCGGCGACTTCGAGCACCGCTTCCGGCACGGCGTCGGGCTGATCGTCAGAGGGCGGGAAGCGAGCGCGTAACCCGCCCGCTTCCGGGCCAGAAGATCCGAGGTATTGCCGCGCCCACCCTCGCGTGGGCGCCATTTCCGCCTGCCGTCCTGGCCGTCCATCCGATGTTTATGGCGCCCGAGGGGTTCCGGTTCCGCGATGAGGGCTGCATCATGCCCGAGGGGTTCAGATCGAGGAACCTCAGGCATGTACGTGACCGCCGCGCCCCGCCCGCCCCCGCCGAAGAACACCCGCACCCCGGTTCACACCCCTGGAGCGTCATGTCATCCGCACCCACCAGAAGGACCGTCGTCGGCACCGCCATGGCCGCGGGCGCCGCCGCCGGACTCGCCGGTCCGGCCGCCGCGTACGCCGCCGAGCCGCAGGCCCCCGCCGCGGCCGCCCGCCCCGCGGGGACCCCTGGGAAACGGTCCTCGCCGACGCCGACATGGTGTGGCAGAAGATGCCGCAGACCTGGTACGAGGGCCCCTTCCTCGGGAACGCCCTGCTCGGCTCGGGCATCTACGCCGAGCCGGGCGGCGCCAACGCGGTGCGCTTCAATGTGCAGCACAGCGAGGTCCAGGACCACCGGCCGGAGTTCGGCTCCCTCTTCGGGCTCGCGCGGCTGCCCATCGGGTACTTCACCCTGGAGCCGGTCGGTGCCATCACCGCCGTCGACTGGCGGCTGCGGCTGCGCGACGCCGAGCTGACCGGGACCATCGCCACCGACAAGGGCACCCTCACCCTCCGCGCCCTGGTGCACAACTCACGCTCCGTCATGGCCATCGAGGTGACCCCGACCTCCGGCGAGGCCGCGTTCCGCTGGGTGTTCCACCCCGCCGAGGCCATCAGCCCGCGGGTCGACTTCAAACCGGTGCCCGACGGCTACACCGGCAACCCCCCGGCCGTCGTCGAGGACCACCACGGCGTCCAGGCCGCCGTGCAGCCGCTGCTCGCCGGCGGACAGCATGTGACGGCCTGGCGGGAGCGGACCCGCGCCGGGCGGCGGACGCTGTACGTCACCGTGGCCCACTCCCACCCCAAGCGCACCGCGCGCGACCGCGCGCTCAAGGACATCGGGTCCGCCTCGGCGCTCCCCTACGACGCCCTCGCGCCCACCCATCGCGCCTGGTGGCACGCCTACTACCGGAAGAGCTTCCTCTCCCTCCCCGCCGCCCGGCTCCAGCGCTTCTACTGGATCCAGCTGTACAAGGTGGCCGCGGCCGCGCGCGCCGACGCCCCCGTGATGGCCACCTCGGGGCCCTGGCTGGAGTCCACCCCGTGGCCCGCGACCTGGTGGAACCTCAACGTGCAGCTCGAGTACTGGCTGATCCACGGCTCCAACCACCTCGAACTCGACGCGGTGACACGGGCGCTCGGCGAATTCCGCGACAACCTCTCCAACCAGCTCGACGCCCCGTACCGCAAGGACTCGGCGGGCATTCCCCGCACCACCGACATCCACCTGGTCAACGGCGGCGCGGTGGGAGGCGGCGGCTACGCGGTCGGCATCCCCGGCCAGGACCCGCCCACCCCCGAGGTCGGCAACCTCACCTGGGCGCTGCACAACGTGTGGCTGACATACCGCCACACCATGGACGAGTCGGTGCTGCGCGATGTGGTCTATCCGCTGCTGCGCAAGGCCATCGCCTACTACCTCCACTTCCTCACCCCCGGCAGCGACGGCAAGCTGCATCTGCCCGCCACCTTCTCGCCCGAGTACGGCGTCAACGCGCCCGACTGCAACTACGACCTGATGCTGCTGCGCTGGGGCTGCGCCACCCTCCTGGACTCGGCCCGGATCCTCGGCGTCAAGGACCCCTCCGCGCCGCGCTGGCGGGAGGTGCTGACCAAGCTCACCCCGTACCCCGTCGACGAGAACGGCTTCATGATCGGCGCGGGGGTGCCCTTCGCCAAGTCCCACCGCCACTACTCCCATATGCTCGCCGTCTATCCGCTGTACGAGGTCACCTGGGAGGACCCCGCCGAACGGGAGCTGATCGAGACCTCCCTCAACCACTGGGTCGGATTCGAGGGCGCGCTCCAGGGCTACACCTTCACCGGCGCCGCCTCGATGTCCGCGCAGATGGGGCGCGGTGAGGACGCCCTCAAGTACCTGGGCGAGCTGATGCGCCGCTTCATCCAGCCGAACACCATGTACAAGGAGTCCGGCCCGGTCATCGAGACGCCGCTGTCCGCCGCGCAGTCGCTGCACGACATGGTGTGCCAGAGCTGGGGCGGGGTGATCCGGGTCTTCCCCGCGCTGCCCGCCGCCTGGGCCGAGCTGATGGTCCACGACTTCCGCACCCAGGGCGCCTTCCTGCTGAGCGCCGCCCGCGAGGGCGGCCGGACCCGCTGGGTGCGGCTGCGCAGCGAGGCGGGCGCGCCCTGTGTCGTACGGCACTCCCTGGACGGGCCCATCGAGGTGCGGGACGGGCGCGGGCGGCGGCTGCCGTACGAGACCGTGGGCGCGGGCACGATCCGGATCGCGCTCACCAGGGGCCAGGAGGCGATCATCACCGCCCGCGGCGACCGCCCGGACCTGACCGTCCGCCCGGTCGAAGCGGCCGAGCCCGCGCCGCGCTGGGGGCTCCCCGCGTCCTGAGCCGCCTCTTGAACCGCGTCCCACACCGCGTCCCCGGTCCCCGGCCGGGCCCCGGTCTCCCGGCCGGTCCCCGGCCGGGGCGGATGACGCGTGCCGACCGCCGTTCCGGGATACCCATCACGCATGAGACGCATCAGTGACTTCGACCGCCGGCTGTTCGCGCGGGTCGCGGCCAGCCGGCTCCGCGGTGCCCATCCGCTGCTGCCCCGGCTCAGCCGGGCCGCCGACCACGGCCGGCTGTGGTTCGGCACGGCCGGAGTGCTCGCCACGGTCGGCGGCCGCACCGCGCGGCGGGCCGCGCTGCGCGGGATGGGCTCACTCGCCGCCGCCTCGCTCGTGTCGAACGTCGTGGTCAAGTGGACCGTGGAGCGCAAGCGTCCGGTCCTGGACGCGGTGCCCCTGGTGCGCCGGCTGCGCCGGCAGCCGTGGACCAGCTCCTTCCCCTCCGGGCACTCGGCCTCCGCCGCCGCCTTCGCCACCGGGGTGGCCCTGGAGTCCTCGCGGTACGGCCTGCTGGTCGCCCCGCTCGCCGCCGCCGTCGCCGCCTCCCGGGTGTACGTGGGCGTCCACTACCCCAGCGATGTGCTGGCCGGTATCGCCCTCGGCGCCGGGGCCGCCGCGCTGACCTGCCGCTACTGGCCGCCGCGCCCCGAGGTCCCGGCGCAGGCCCGGCCGCGGATCTCGGCGCCCGCCCTGCCCAAGGGCGACGGTCTGGTCGTCATGGTCAACCAGCGGGCCGGTGCGGGAACCCCCACCGGCGGGTTCACGGTCGCCGAGCAGCTGCGGGTGCTGCTGCCCGCGGCGGACATCGTGGAGTGCGGGCCCGATGACGACTTCATGAGCCTGCTCCGGCAGGCCGCCCAGCGCGCCGCCGAGCGGGCCGGGGCGCTGGGCATCTGCGGCGGGGACGGCAGCGTCAACGCGGCCGCCACGCTCGCGGCCGAACGCGGGCTGCCGCTCGCCGTGTTCCCCGGCGGCACCCTCGACCACTTCGCGCTGGACCTCGGCGTACCGGCCTTCGAGGACACCGCGCACGCCGTGACCGAGGGCGACGCGGTGGCCGTGGACCTCGGCCGCGCCACGCCCCTCTCCGGAGGCGGCGGAACCAGCCACTTCGTCAACACCTTCAGCCTCGGCTTCTACCCGGAGCTGGTGCGGATCCGGGAGAGTCTTCAGGGCCGGTTCGGCAAGTGGCCCGCGGCCGCCGTCGCGCTCACCCGGGTGCTGCGCACCGCGCGCCCCATGGAGGTCGAGGTCAACGGGCGGCCGCGGCGGCTGTGGATGCTCTTCGCCGGCAACGGCATCTACTCCCCTGAGGGTTTCGCGCCCGCCTACCGTCAGCAGCTCGACGACGGGCTGCTCGATGTGCGGGCGATCGACGGCGAGGAGCGGCTGGCCCGCACCCGGCTGCTGCTCGCGGCGCTCACCGGCACGCTCGGGCGGTCACACGTCTATACGACGCGGCGGATGCGCCAACTGCGCCTGACGGGCCTCCACGACGTGGACACCCGCGCCTACGATGGAGAGGTGGCCGTCGACCCCGCGGAGAAGCTGCTCATCGACAAGTGGCCGGGGGCGCTCACCGTCTACCGCCCCGCCGAGCCGCAGAACGAACTGCTCCAAAGGGCCCGTACGGCGGCCGCGAAGGCACCCCATCGGTGGAGGGCCCTACTACGCAAGTAGTACTCGTAAGTCTGTGCTCAAGGACGACGACGGGGGCGCACCCCACCGTCAAGGATGAGGGCATGGACGAAGAGCGATCGGCCCAGGGGGCCGCGACGTGACCTCCCTCGCGCTGTCTGTGCTGCTGGCCCTGGTCTCGGCGGTCTGCTACGCCGCCGGAGCCATACTCCAGGAGCATGTCGCGGCCACGACGCCGCGCCTCGCGTCCGCTCCGCTGCGGCGCGGGAGTTGGTGGACCGCGGTGACCCTCAACGGAGCGGGCGCGGTCCTCCATGTGATCGCCCTGGCCTACGGACCGCTGAGCGTGGTGCAACCCCTAGGGGCTCTCACGATCGTCTTCGCCCTGCCGATGGCGGCCGTGTTCGTCCGCCGCCGGGTCGGCGCGGCCGGCTGGCGGGGAGCGCTGCTGGCCACCGTGGGCCTCGCCGGGCTGCTCTCGCTGACCGGCTCCTCGCGGGCCCAGGCGCTGGCCGAGCGGGACGGCTTCTGGCTGATCGTGATCACGGTCTCCGTCATCGCCGTGCTGACCGGGGCGGCTCGTCTGATGCGGTCGCCCGGGATCCGCAGTGTGCTGCTGGCGGCGGCCGCGGGGACGGCCTTCGGCGTCTCGTCGGTGGTCACCAAGAACGTGGCCGTGGAGTGGACCTGGGACGCGTGGGAGGACGCCCTGCCCGGCCTGGTCACGATCGGGCTGCTGGCCTCGGGCGGGGTGCTGCTGTCCCAGGCGTCGTACCGGGGCGCCGGGCTGGCCTCGCCGTTGGCGACGGCGACCGTGGTCAACCCCGTGGTCGCCACCGCCGTCGGCATCGCCGCGCTGGGCGAGCACTTCCGGCACGGCGCGCCCGGCACGCTGCTCGCACTGGTGGCGGCTCTCGTCGCGAGCACCGGTCTGGTGATGCTGACGGTGCACAATGCCGAGGCGGAGGCGGAGGCGGAGGCCCAAGCGGCTGCCGAGCGGGCCCCGGCCGCGGCCGTCGAGGAGCCGGGCGCCCCCGCACCCGACGGGCGCGACACCGCCGGTGGAGTCGGCGGACCGGAGGTTCCCGAGGAGCCCGGCGGACCCGGCCCGCACGCGGTGCCGACCGGCCCCGACGTGCCCGCCGAGCCCGGCCCCTCGCTCCGGCTCCCCCACCCGATCCCCCGCCAGCCCACCGGCGACGAGAAGCCCGAACCCCACCGGTCCGACCCGCGTCTGCCAGACCCGCGCCTGCCCGACTGCGGCGAGGCCGTCCTGCAGCACCATGCCTGAGCGCTCCGCTGGAAGTGTCACGACGCGTCGTCGGTCGGCTGCGGCACCGTCGTGGCTGGTCGCGCCCACGCGGCGGAGCCGCACATCGACACAGCCCCGCGCCCCTTTGCTTCGGGGCGCACCCGAGCCGCACCGGAATTCAGCAGTTCCACCAGCCCCGAGAGGCCCTCGTGGCCATGCCCGTCGGCGACCCGGCGGGCCATGAGGTGGCCGATCGGGGCGATCAGTTCGGGGCTGATGCCCTGGTCCCGTGCGGAGCCGGTGAAGTTGACGAACGCGGCCGACTGCATGGCGAGGTTGGAGACCACCCCGGTGGCGTGGTCACCGGAGTCGATCTGCCGCGCGTAGCCGTCCACGGCCCCGGACATGGCGGTCAGCCAGCGCCCCACCCATGGTGCGACATCGGCCGCCGCCACACCGTCCGACCGTACGAGGGCGTAGGCGTGCAGCACACCCGAGAACATCCCGTACATCGCGCTGAGCAGGGCGATGTCGTACAGCGGGGCACGGCCGGGGTCCTCGCCGAGGTGGTGGCTCTCGCCGAAGAGGTCCAGCACCGCCCGGTGGTCCGCGAAGGCGGCGGGTGAGCCGCTGTAGAGGAGGAAGGCGGCGGGTGTCCCGATCATCGGCGGGACGGCCATGATGCCGCCGTCGAGGTACTGGGCACCATGTCCGGCCACCCACGCGGCCAGCTCACGGGCCTGCCGCGGAGTGCCGTTGGTGAGGTTGACGACGGTCTTGCCGGACAGGGCGTCCCCGAGGGGGGTCAGCACCTGCCGTACGGAGTCGTAGTCGAGCAGGCAGACCACCACCAGGGGGCTCGCGGCGACGGCCGCACCGGCGGTGGCGACGGTCAGCGCGCCCTCGGCGGCGAGCGGTTCGGCCTTGGCGGCCGTACGGTTCCACACCGTCGTCCGGTGCCCGGCCCGCAGAAGGGCGCGGGCCAGGGCGGTGCCCATGTCGCCGAGGCCCAGCACCGTCACGGGGGTTTCGCTCATTTCGGTTGCTCCAGGGGTTTCGATACCGCTTGGTCGTAGGGGTCCGGCGCGCCGATCACAGGCTCGTTCCCCGACGGTAGTGTGGGCAAGTACGCACTAAATGGTGCGTACTTACCTTGAGGTCAGTGGGGGCGGGCGAGGCTTTGGGAAAGCAGCCTTATGTCTGCGGTCTGGACGCGGCCGTGGATGTGATCGACGGAAAGTGGAAAGTCCTGATCATCTGGGCGCTCAATCACCAGCGGTGCCGTTTCGGGGAGCTGCGGCGGCTGGTCCCGGGCGTGACCGAGAAGGTGCTGACGCAGCAGCTCAGGGAGTTGGAGGCGGACGGAATCGTCCACCGGGAGAGCTACGACACGAAGCCGCCGAAGGTGGAGTATTCGCTGACCGAGCTGGGCGACGAGCTGAATACGGCGCTGGGCCCGCTGGGCGCGTGGGGCAAGCGACGGATGGCGGCGCTGGAGGAGGCGGTGCAGGGCTGACTTCCGGGCCGGTGGGGCGGGCCGTACGCCGTCCGGCGACGGGCCGTACGCCGTCCGGCCGGGGCGGCGTCTCCGCCCGGGTCACGGCCCCAACCGCGGAATCCCTTTTCCAACCGGCCCTCCGCGGGGTAGGGGTGTGAGATCACCCCGCTCACTTGGAGGCCCCGTGACCGACAGCGCTCCCCGGAGCCAACCACGCACTCCCTGGCGAGCCGTGTTCGGCGGCTCGATCGGAAATCTCGTCGAGTGGTACGACTGGTTCGTCTACGCCAGTTTCGCCACCTACTTCGCCGGAGCCTTCTTCCCCAAGGGCAACGACACGGCGCAGCTCCTCAACACCGCCGGGATCTTCGCGGTGGGCTTCTTCATGCGTCCCGTGGGCGGCTGGCTGCTGGGCCGGTTCGCCGACCGGCGCGGGCGCAAGGCGGCGCTCACCCTGACGGTGACGCTGATGTCGGCCAGCGCGCTGCTCATCGCCATCGCCCCCACCTATGACCAGGTCGGCTACTTCGGCGCGTTCGTGCTGCTGGTGGCGCGGCTGCTGCAGGGCCTGTCGGTGGGTGGTGAGTACGCGGCCAGCGCCACCTACCTCACCGAGGCGTCCCAGCCCGGCGGCCGCGGCTTCGTGTCCAGCTTCCAGTACGTCTCGATGACGATGGGTCAGCTGATCGGCCTCGGGCTGCAGATCCTGCTGCAGCACACCATGTCCGACGACGCGCTGCACTCCTACGGCTGGCGCATTCCGTTCATCGTCGGCGCCGCGGCCGCGGCCGTGGTCTTCTGGCTGCGGCGCAATCTGCTGGAGACCGAGGTCTACACCGAGGAGGACGTCCACCAGGACCGGGAGCGGGGGACGATCGCCGAGCTGCTGCGCCACCGCAAGGAGGCGGCGCTGGTCATCGCGCTGACCATGGGCGGCACGGTCGCGTACTACACGTACACCACCTATCTCACCAAGTACCTGTCGAACACGGCCGGGATGAGCAAGTCCGACGCCTCTCTGGTGAGCTTCTGCGCCCTGTTCCTGTTCATGCTGTTGCAGCCGCTGGCCGGATCGCTCTCGGACCGGATCGGGCGCCGTCCGTTGCTGATCACCTTCGGTATCGGCTCGATGCTCTGCACCGTCCCGATCATGACCGCGCTCTCGCACGCCGACAGCTTCGCCGGGGCGCTGCTGCTCTCGCTCGCGGCGCTGGTCATCGTCACCGGCTACACCTCGATCAACGCCGTGGTGAAGGCCGAGCTGTTCCCCACCCATGTCCGGGCGCTCGGGGTGGCCCTGCCGTACGCGCTGGCCAACGCGCTGTTCGGCGGCACCGCCGAGTATGTGGCGCTGTGGTTCAAGAAGGGCGGTGTGGAGTCCGGGTACTACTGGTACGTCTCGGCGTGTGCCGCGGTCTCGCTCGTCGTCTACCTCACCATGCGGGAGACCCGCGACGCCGCCCTCTCCCGGGCCGCGCCGACGACCCGGCCGCTCCGGGGAAGCAGCGGACGACGGCGGTGTGACGGGCCGGGGGGCCGGTCGCGGCGTCAGCGGCCGACGGTCACGCTCATCTGGGCCCAGACCACCCGTCCGCCGTTTGCGCCCGGCCGGTCCCCCACGCGTCGGCCAGGGCGCGGACCAGCGCGAGTCCGCGTCCGCACTCATCCTCCAGACCGGCCTCCCGCGGCGTGGGGACGGCCGGTCCACCGCCCTGGTCGGCGACCTCGACATAGAGCATCCGCCGCTCATGGGCGCGCAGGACACAGAGGATCTGCTCGCTCCCGGTGTGCACCAGGGCGTTGGTGAACAGCTCGGACATCACCAGTTCGGCGGCCTCGCAGAGATCCTCGGTGAAGCCCCACTCCGGTGCCCGGGACCGCACCCGGTGCCGGGCGACCGCGACCGAGGCGCCTCTGGCGGGCAGCTGGAACCTCTCCTGACGGAGGGCGGAGTCAACGCTCCCGGAGCTCGGGTGGTGGGCCATCGTCGAGCGCTGACGCAATGCCACGGCCATGTGCCTTCCGTCCGTCCTACCTGTGGGGGCGTGAATGCCGTACGTGAATGCCGCAAGTGCGCGACACAGCAGTCACGTTGGACCGGTCACACCTGTCACTATCGTTGCTGCGAGCATCAGTTGGCAAGGCGCGATCTGCAAAATGCAGAATAGCGAGAGCACTCTGTTGTCCTCACCTCGCTCATGGCACACTGATCCTGACAAGACCGTCCCAGGAGGTACGACGTGGGTGAAGCGCGGTCTGCCCCGACCGTCGGGCAGATGGTCCTCGGCATGCGGCTGAGGGACCTTCGCGAAAAAGCCGGCGTCAGTTACGACCAGGCTGCCAGGGCGCTGCACGTCAACCAGACCACGGTGCGCAGGATGGAGAAGGCCGAAGTCGGCCTGAAGCTCCCCTACGTCGAGAAGCTGCTGCAGACCTACGGGCCGAGCAGCAGGAGATCGACTCCTTCCTCGCCCTCGCCGAGGAGGCCAACCGGCCCGGCTGGTGGCACCGGTTCCGCGATGTGCTGCCGGAGTGGTTCAGCCTCTATGTGAGCCTCGAGGGCGCGGCCAGCCGGATCCGCGCCTATGAGCCCCACTTCATACCCGGACTGCTGCAGACCGAGGACTATGCCCGCGCGCTGCTCTCCATCGGCTTCCCGCACGGGTCCGACCGGGAGCTCGAGCGCCGCGTGGCGCTGCGGATGGAGCGCCAGGAGCTGCTCACCCGCCCGGACGCACCCCATCTGTGGGTCGTGATGGACGAGACGGTGCTCCGTCTGTCCATCGGCGGTCCCGCGGTGATGCGCGCCCAGGTCGACCGTCTGATCGAGGCGACACAAAGACCAAACATCACCCTTCAGGTGGTGCCGTTCTCCGCCGGCCCTCACCCGGGCATGGGCGGACCCTTCCAGCTCTTCCGGTTCCAGATCCCGGAACTGCCGGACATCGTCTACGCCGAGGGCCTGACCGGCGCCGGCTATCTCGACCAACGTTCCGATGTGGTCGCCTATCTGGAGGCCCTGGACCGCATGGGCACCCAGGCCACACCGGCGCGGCGGACGGAGGACTTCCTCCGTGGGATTCGCAAGGAGCTCTGACTGTGGATCAGGTACATGTGTACAACGGCATGCCCGCCAAACACCTGGGGACCGAAGGCTGGGCCAAGCCCTGGAGCGGCCCCAACGGCGGTGCGTGCGTCGAGGTCATGAGGCTGCACGACGGGCGGGTGGCCCTGCGTCAGTCGACTGATCCGGACGGCCCCGCCCTGATCTACACCCACCACGAAATCGAGAAGTTCATCCAGGGCGCCAAGGCCGGCGCCGCGGACTTCCTGCTCACACGCCCAGAAAACCTGACCACCTCGGCGGGTACCGCACCGGAACGGAGGGCCGCGTGACCGACAACGGGCTCGCCCCTGACCAGATCGACACCACCAAGCCGCACCCGGCTCGGATGTACGACTTCTACCTCAACGGCAAGGACCACTACGAGGTGGACGCGGAGGCCGCCGGGCGGGTGCTGGAGGTCTATCCGACCGTCCGGCTCAACGCCACCGTCAACCGGGCCTTCATCCACCGCGCCACCCGCTGGCTGGCCCGGGAGGCCGGGGTCCGGCAGTTCCTGGACATAGGCACGGGCATACCCACCGAGCCCAACCTCCACCAGGTGGCCCAGTCGGTCGCCCCGGAGGCCCGGGTGGTCTACACCGACTACGACCCCATCGTGCTGGCCTACGCCCAGGCGCTGCTCGTCGGCACCCCCGAGGGGCGTACGGCCTATGTGCAGTCGGATGTGCGCGATCCCCAGCGGATCATGAGCGCACCCGAGCTGCATGAGACGCTGGACCTGGACCAGCCGGTGGCGATCTCCGTGAACGCGCTCTTCCACTTCATTCCGGAGGAGGACAAGCCGTACGAGATCATCCGCGAGCTGATGGCGCCGCTGGTGCCGGGCAGCTATCTGATGCTGACCCACTCCACGCATGACTTCTCCGAGGAGACCTGGCGGAACGTCATCCGGGTCTACAAGGAGAGCGGGATCTCCTTCACCACCCGCTCGCAGAGCGAGGTCGGGGCCTTCTTCGACGGTCTGGAGCTGGTCGACCCGGGTGTGTCGGAGCCCCACCACTGGAATCCGGACCCGAGGACCGTCCGGAGGCCATCCGCAGCGCGGACATCAACATGTGGGCGGGAGTGGCCCGCAAGCCGTAACGCCTGCGGCGGGCCACGCGGCGGAGCCGCATATCGATACCTCCCCCTCCCCGCCCCTCCCCACAACCGGGGCTCCGCCCCGGGCCCCGGCAGGACGCCCCCGCCGCGCGCGGCCACCCGCCGCGCCGGCGGGCCGACCACCATCAGCCCACCGGCACAGGTACTCACGGCAGCGACGGCCGACCCGTCAGCCCCAACCAGGGCTCCGCCTCCAAACCAAGCCGGACGACCCGACCGCGCATGGGCGCCCGCCCGCTCATCCGCCGCGCCGACGGGCCGACGGGCCGACTGCAATCAGCCCACCCGTGCGGGTGTTCACAGCGGCGACGATCGATCCGTCAGCCACAACCAGAGCTCCGCCCCCAAACCAAGCCGGACGACCCGACCGCGCGCGGTCGGCCCACCCGCTTATCCGCCACGCCGGTGGACCGACCGGTGCGGGTGCCCACGGCGACGGCAGTCGACTCGTCGCCCCCCGGGGGCCAGGGGCGAAGGCCCTGCCGCGCGGCGGAGCCGCATAATCGACCCCTTAGCGGCCGGGGCTTCGCGGCGTGGTGTTACGGCGCCTCGGTGGCGTCGGCGACCGTGAAGCCCAGTATCGCGCCGCCGCCCGGGCGCGGCCGGGCGAAGACGGTGCCGCCGTGTGCGAGGGCGACCTCGCGCACGATGGCCAGGCCCAGCCCCGAACCGGGCAGGCTGCGGGCGCCGGGCGCGCGGTAGAAGCGGTCGAAGACGCGCTCGCGGTCCTCCTCGGCGATGCCCGGGCCCCGGTCGAGGACCTCCACCCGGCGGCCGCTGATCACCACCTCGACGGGCTCGGTGCCGCCCCGGTCGAACTTGGCGGCGTTCTCCACCAGGTTGGAGACCGCGCGCTGCAGGGTGGCCGGGTGGCCCGTCAGCCGGGTGTCGCCCTCGGCCCGTACGGTGATCTCCCGGCCGGTCCGGCGCCGGGCGAGGGTCACGGCAGTGGTGGCCACCTCCTCCAGCGAGACCTCGGTACGGGGTTCGTCGTCCCGCTGCCCGGCCGCCAGGTCCACCAGCTCGTTGACGAGATCGGTCAGCTCCCGGGTCTCCCCCGCCAGGTCCGCCAGCAGATCCTCGCGCGCGGGTCCCGGCAGCTCCTCGAAGCGGCGCAGCAGGGAGATGTTGGTGCGCAGCGAGGTGAGCGGGGTGCGCAGCTCGTGCCCGGCGTCCTGGACCAGCCGCCGCTGGTCGTCCTTGGAGCGCGCGAGCTGTCCGAGCATGCCGTCGAAGGCCCGCCCGAGGCGGCCCACCTCGTCGTCCCCGGCGACCGGCACCGCCACCTCCATCCGGCCGGTGGCGGCCACGCTCTCGGCGACCCGGGTCAGCCACACCAGCCGCCGGGTGATCCGCCCGGCCAGCCACCAGCCGGCCAGACCGGCGGCCATGATGACGGCGATCACGAACAGCGCGGTGCGCTTCTGGAGCTCTTGCAGCAGATCCTCGGTGTCGCTGATCTGCTGGGCCACCTGGACCGCGCCGGTGCCGTCGCCCACCGCCACGGTGGCAATCCGGTACTGCTCCCCGCCGATGTCGATCTCGCGCCGTACGACGGTGCCCGGGGTGCGCGAGGCGGCGGTCGTCCGGTCGCCGTCGGCCACCGGCAGCGGTGGCTTGCCCGCGTCGTAGACCGTGCCACGGCCGTTGATCACCTGGACGTCCATCCGGCTGATCCGGCGCAGATCGTCCCGCAGGTCGTACGGGACGGGCACGGCGGACTCCGAGGGGTACTGCCGCAGGATCACCTTCTCGCCTCGGACCTGGCTGCGCAGATCGCGGATGACGTCGTCGAACGCCGACTGCTGGTCCACCCGCACCAGCCCGGCCGCCGCGTCATAGCTGAGCCCGCCGACCAGGAGGGTGACCACGGAGGCGACCGCGGCGAACGAGAGCGCGAAGGTGGTCCGCAGACTGGGCCGCCCCCGGCGGAGGAGTGGCAGCGGCCGGCGGAGGAGTGGGAGCCGCACCATCACTCCTCCCGCAGGGTGTAGCCGACCCCGCGCACCGTGTGGATCAGCGGGGCGCGCCCCTCCGGATCGACCTTGCGGCGCAGATAGCCGATGTAGACGGCGAGGTTCTTCGAGCCGGGGCCGAAGTCGTAGCCCCAGATGCGGGCGTAGATGGTGGCGTGGTCCAGGACGATGCCCGCGTTGCGGGCCAGCAGCTCCAGCAGGTCGAATTCGGTGCGGGTCAGCTCCAGCTCCGTACCGCCGCGCCAGACCCTCCGGGCCGAGGAGTCCAGGCGCAGATCGGCGACCTCCAGCACCCCGTCGATGGCGGTGTCCTCCGGCGCGGCCGGTTCGGCGGGGGCGGCGCGGCGCAGCAGCGCGCGCAGCCGGGCGAAGACCTCCTCGACCTCGAAGGGCTTGGCCACATAGTCGTCCGCGCCGGCGTCCAGCCCCTCGATCCGGTCGGCGGTCTCGACCCGCGCGGTGAGCATGAGGATGGGGGTGCGGTCCCCCTCGGCGCGCAGCACCCGGCACACCTGGAGGCCGTCCACGCCCGGCATCATCACGTCCAGTACGACCACGTCCGGACGCTCGCGGTGGATGGCCGCCAGCGCCTCGATCCCGTCGGGCACGGCGGTGACGCGGTACCCCTCCAGGGTCAGGGCGCGTTCCAGCGCCTGGCGGATGGCACGGTCGTCCTCGGCGAGCAGCACGGTGTTGGTCACACCCCGAGTCTGCCAAGGCCACAGCGGTGCCCACGGCGGGCGGGGGTCCTGAGCGGGGCTTCTTACCCCGCTCTCACCTTCTTCACGCGGTGGGCTTACCGGGCCTCGACAAGGTGTCGACCAGCTTCCGGGGGAAACTCGCCCCGGGGACGCACCCGGCCGGAGAAAATACCGCATGAAGATCGCATTCCTGCTGCACAACGCCTACGGGATCGGCGGAACGATCCGGACGACGATGAACCTCGCGACGGCGCTCGCCGACCGCCACGAGGTCGAGATCGTCTCGATGATGCGGCACCGCGAGACGCCGCGTTTCGCCCTCGACCCGCGGGTGCGGCTGGTCCCCCTGGTGGACACGCGTCCGGAGACCGCGGACGCGAAGGACCCGCTGTTCTTCGAGCCCAGCCGGGACTTTCCGGCCGCCGAGAAGCGGAACCACCAGTACAACCGCCTGATCGACACGCGGGTCGCGGAGTATCTGCGCGGCTGCGACGCCGATGTGATCGTCGGCACCCGGCCGGGCGTGAACGTCTACGTGTCCCGCTTCGCCCCGCGCCGCGCGCTGCGCATCGCCCAGGAGCACCTGCGGTACGAGGCGCACAGCAAGAAGCTGCGGGCGGAGCTGGCCCCGTTCTACCGGACGCTGGACGCCGTGGTCACCACGACGGAGGCGGACGCCGCGGTCTACCGCAAGAAGATGCCGATGCCGGGGGTGCGGACCCTGGCGATACCCAACAGCGTCCCCGAGCCCGACGTCGCCCCCTCCGAGGGCACCGAGCCGGTGATCGCGGCGGCCGGGCGGCTGGTCCGCGGCAAGCGCTTCGACCTGCTGATCGACGCCTTCGCGGAGATCTCGGCGAAGTACCCGGCCTGGCGGCTGCGGATCTACGGCGGGGGCGCGGAGAAGGACCGGCTCGCGGAGCGGATCGAGCGGCTGGGCCTGTCCGGGAGCGCGGAGCTGATGGGGTCGCGCTCCCCCATCGAGGCGGAGTTCGCCAAGGCGTCGCTGGTCGCGGTGGCCTCGGACGCCGAGTCGTTCGGGATGACGATCGTGGAGGCCATGCGCTGCGGGGTGCCGGTGGTGAGCACCGACTGCCCGCTCGGCCCCGCCGAGATCATCAAGGACGGGGTCACCGGACGGCTCGTCCCCACCGGGGACAAGCACGCGCTGGCGAGCGCCCTGATGGAGCTGATGGGCGACGCCCCGGCCCGGCGGGCGATGGGCGCGGCCGTCCTGGAGAGCTCCCGGGTCTATGACCCGGAGCCGATCGCCCGGCGCTACGACCAGCTCTTCGAGGAGCTGCGCGCGAGCCGGTACGCCCGGCTCTGGGAGCGCTACCGGACCGCCGCCCGCGCCCGCCTGCGGCGGCTGGCCCGCCGCTTCGGCTTCTCCCCCGGCCGCCGCACCCCGGCGGCGGGCCGCAAGGCGAGCGCGTGACCCGACGCCGGACCGCGGTGCCCCGTCGTCACCAGGACGTCGGGGCATAGCCCTACCAGGACGCCAGGGCATAGCCCTACCAGGACGCCGGGGCGTAGTCCTTACCAGGACGTCGGGGCGTAGTCCTTCAGGAAGCAGCCGAAGAGGTCTTCGCCGCGCTCGCCCCGGACGATCGGGTCGTAGACCCGCGCCGCGCCGTCCACCAGGTCGAGGGGGGCGTGGAAGCCCTCGGCCGCCAGCCGCATCTTGTCCGGGTGCGGGCGCTCGTCGGTGATCCATCCGGTGTCGACGCTCGTCATCAGGATGGCGTCGGACTCGAACATCTCCCGTGCGCTGGTGCGGGTCAGCATGTTCAGCGCGGCCTTGGCCATATTGGTGTGCGGATGGCCCGCGCCCTTGTAGCCCCGGCCGAACTTGCCCTCCATCGCGGAGACGTTGACCACGTACTTGCGCCGGGCGGGCGAGGCGGCCATGGCCGGGCGCAACCGGCTCACCAGGATGAACGGCGCCGTCTCATTGCACAGCTGGACCTCGAGCATCTCGACCGGGTCCACCTCGTGGACCCGCTGCACCCAGGTGTTGCTCGGGTCCAGGTCCGGCACCAGCCCGCCCGCGTCGATCGCCGTCCCGGCCTCGATCCGGGCCGGTGAGGCGGAGCCGGGGTTAAGCGCGAGGGCGGTGAGGTCCTGCGGGGTGAGGGCGCCGTCCCGGGGCGCGCGGGGCGCCGGCAGGGCCGCCTGGGCGCCGCTCCCGAAGGCGCCGAGCACCACGGACTCGGGGAGCTCCCCGGCGGGGAGCGGCGCCGACTCGCCCGCTATCAGCTCCGCGTACGCCTGCGGGGTGCGGCGGACGGTCTGGGCGGCGTTGTTGATCAGTATGTCCAGCGGTCCCGCGGCGCTCACCGCGTCGGCCAGCGCGATGACCTGGGCCGGGTCGCGCAGATCGATGCCGACGACCTTGAGCCGGTGCAGCCACTCCCCGCTGTCCGGCATGGCCTTGAAGCGGCGGATGGCGTCGACCGGAAAGCGGGTGGTGATGGTGGTGTGCGCGCCGTCGCGCAGCAGCCGCAGCGCGATATACATGCCGATCTTCGCCCGGCCGCCGGTGAGCAGGGCGCGGCGCCCGGTGAGATCGGTACGGGCGTCGCGGCGGACCCGGTTCTCGGCGGCGCAGTCGCGGCACAGCTGGTGGTAGAAGGCGTCGACCTCGACATACCGGGTCTTGCAGACGTAGCAGGAGCGGGGGCGCTCCAGGATGCCCGCGATCTGAGTGGTGACGGAGCTGGTGAGCGCGCGGCCCAGCGTCTCGTCGTCGATCCGGTCGGCGGCGCCGGTGGCGGTGGCCTCGGTCACCGCCTTGTCGTTCGCGGTCTTCGCGGCCCGCCGCTCCTGGCGCCTGCGCTGCTTCACGCTGCGGTAGATCCCGGAGGTGGCCCGGCGGACCATGATCGCGTCGGGGTGGTCGACCGGCAGCCGGTCGAGTTCCGCGAGGACGCTCAGGCAGGTCGCCAGCCGCTCCGGGTCGATGCCCGGCTCCTCGGCCGGGGCACGCTCGGCCCGGCCTTCGTCAGTCACCGTCATCGCCGCTGCCGCTTTCTTGGTTCGCCTGTTCCCCTGGACAACGGCGAAACTTTACGGAAGCGGGGGCGTATGCGCCAAACCGTGCCCGGCCTCACCCTCCGGGCTTGCGGTACGCGTAGCCGCCGGTCGGCGCCGGGGGGTCCGCTCCGGCCGGGTGCCCGGGGCCGGTCGTCAGCGCGCGGATCACAGCGTGGTCCGGGGAGAGCGCGCAGGCCGGGTCGGTGCGGGCGGCGTCGCCGGTCAGGGCGTACGCCTGGCAGCGGCAGCCGCCGAAGTCCTCCGCGCGGCGGGGGCAGGTGCGGCACGGCTCGCGCATCCACTCCTCGCCCCGGTAGCGGTTGAAGGCGCCCGAGTGGTCCCAGATCCACTCCAGGGGGTGGTCGCGGACGGTGGGCGGGTCCAGGTCCGGCAGGCTCGCGGCGGCGGGGCAGGGCAGCACGGTGCCGTCGGGTGCGACGGTCAGCGAGACCGCGCCCCACCCGCCCATGCAGGGCTTGGCGACGCCGTCGAAGTAGTCGGGCACGACCCACACCAGGTCGAGGGCGCCGCCGCCCAGCCGGTCCCGCCACCGCTGGACCGTGTCCCGCGCCCGGGCGAGCTGGTCGCGGGTGGGCAGCAGGGCGTCGCGGTTGCGCAGCGCCCAGCCGTAGAACTGGGTGTTGGCCAGCTCGATCCGGTCGGCGCCCCAGTCCAGGCCGCGTCGGATGATGGCGTCGAGCGCGTCGAGGTTGTCGCGGTGCAGGACGACGTTGATCCCGAGCGGCAGTCCGGCCGCGCGCACCAGCGCGGCGGCCCGCTCCTTGGCGGCGTACGAGCGGTGTCCGGCGATGCGGTCGGAGGCGGCCGGGTCGGCGTGTTGCAGGGACAGCTGGACACTGCGCAGCCCGGCGGCGGTCAGCGTGGCCAGCCGGGCCCGGTCCAGGCCCACGCCGCTGGTGACGAGCTGGGTGTAGATCCCGGCGGACTCGGCGGCGGTGACGATCTCGGCGAGATCGCCGCGCAACAGCGGTTCCCCGCCGGAGAGATGGGTGTGCACCACACCCAACTCCCCGGCCTGGCGCATCACCTCCGCCCACTCGGCGGTGGTCAGCTCGCGGGAGCGCCGGACCAGCTCCAGCGGGTTGGAGCAGTAGGGGCAGTGCAGCGGGCAGCCGTGGGTGAGCTCGGCGAGCAGGGCCCAGGGGCGGGGCGCGGCGGTCATCGGACCCAGCCTTGGGTACGCATCCGGTCGAGGAAGGCGGGCACGTCCTCGGCGACGGGCGCGCCGGGGAAGCGGCTCTGCAGTTCCGCCACGATGGCCTCGAGGTCGCGGTCGCCGTCGCACAGCCGCAGGATCTTCGCGGCGCTGCCGCGCAGCACCACCACCCGCTCGGGCAGCACCAGCAGATCGGCGTCCCGCACCCGGTCGTGGCGCAGGCTCACGGCGCGGGACAGCGCGGGCCGCCATCCGGCCGGGGCGGGTGGGGTGCCGGGGCCGGTCATGTGCCCTCCCCGGGGCCGTCCTTGGTGTCGGCGTGGTCGACCGCGTCCAGCAGCGACCACAGCACATCGCATTTGAAGGCGAGCGCCGCCACCGCGCGGTCCTCGTCCTCGGGGGTCCGCGCCCAGGTCAGGACCAGGTCGAGGGCCTCGGTGCTGTCCCGGCGCCCCTGGCCGACCCGGTTGCGGAAGTAGGCCAGCCCCTCGCGCTCGATCCAGGGGTAGTACCGCTCGAAGGCGTCGATCCGGGTGAGCATGATGCCGGGCGCGGACAGCTCGGTGAGCGAGGCGGCGACGGCTTCCAGCGGGTCGCGCAGCCGGCAGAAGTTGACATAGCCGTCGACCGCGAGCCGCACCCCCGGCACCACCTCATCCCCCGACAGCAGCCGGTCCCGGTCCAGCCCCGCGGCCTCGCCGAGCCGCAGCCACCGCTCGATACCGCCCTCGCCGTCGGTGGCGCCGTCGTGGTCCTGGATGCGCCGCAGCCACATCCGGCGCAGCCGTGGGGTGTCGAACTTGGCGGTGATCAGCGCGTCCTTGACCGGGATGTGGCGCTGGTAGTGGAAGCGGTTGAGGATCCAGCGGCGCAGTTCGGCGGGGGTGAGCTCGCCCGCGTGCATCCGTACGTTGAAGGGGTGGCGGTCGTGGTAGCGCTCCTGCGCGACCGCGCGCAACCGCTCCTCGAGCCGGGTCCGTGGGGTGCTCACAGGTCGATCACCATCCCGTCGGCGGCCACCTCGACGCCCAGCCTCGCCAAGCCCGAGTGCTGGGGCGCGGACGGGTCGTTGAGGGGGTTGGTGTTGTTGAGGTGGGTGTACAGGGTGCGCGCTTCGAGTGCGGCGAGCCGGTGCGCCGTGCCGTCCGGTCCTTCGATCGGCAGATGGCCCATGGCGGTGGCGGTACGCGAGCCGAAGCCGCTGGTGAGGGGCTCGTCATCGGACCAGAAGGTGCCGTCGACGATCACGCAGTCGGCTTCTTCGGCGGCGCGCTGGAAGGCGTCGGGCCAGGCGGCGAGCGCGGGGGCGTAGAGGAGGGAGCGGCCGGTGGCGCGGTCGGTCAGCCGCAGGGCGACCACCCAGGCGTCGTCGTCCGGGGCGGCGAGTCCGGCCGCGTAGCGGGGGCGTTTGGCGGAGACGGGGACGGCGCCGACGGCGAGCGGCGAGCCCTCGACGAGCGGCCGGTCCCCGGGGCCGAGGGGGCGCCAGTCCAGCCGGGCGTAGGGGGTGAGGACCTCGCCCAGGTGGAGCCCGGTCAGCAGGGCGTGCCGCACCGGGGCGGTGGCCACGATCTCGATGCCGTCCGCCTCGCGCAGCCGGGCGATGCCGAGGGTGTGGTCGAGCTCGGCGTCGGTGAGGATCACCCCGGCCAGCGGGGTCCGGCGCGGTTCGGGCCCGGGGTGCAGTTCGGGGCAGTCCTCGACCTGGTCGCCGAGGTCGGGGGTGGCGTTGACCAGATACCAGCGTCCCTCGTCGGCCTGGACGGCGAGCGAGGCGTGGCGGCGGCGCCACCCCGGGTGGGCGCGTGCCCCGGAGCATCCGGGGCACGCGCAGTTCCACTGGGGTACGCCGCCACCCGCCGCGGTGCCGAGCACGCGCACGCGCATGGCGGGGAGCTCAGCGGGCGTTCAGCGAGTAGGCGGTGACCTCCAGCGCGGTCTCCACGACCACGTAGCCGGGGGTCTGCCAGGCGGTCTCGCCGGCGTCGTCAAGGGTGCGGTCCGCCGCCTCGGGCGCCGTGCGCGGGGTGGTGTCGTTCATGGCTTCGACCTGCCTTCCATCTGGGTGGGGGATGAAGCAACGGGGCGGGGCGGACGGGCCGTCAGCGGGCGGCCTGGATCCGCGGCGCCCCGCCGTCGGTGGTGGTGCGGCCGCTCCCGGGGTAGGCGGACCCGATGCGCACCTCGTCCAGCAGCAGCTTGCGATAGTGCTTGGTGTCGGTGGACGCGGCCCAGGTGCTGTTCACCGTGAGCCGGACGTAGCGCTTGGTGGTGGCGGGGAGGTCGACGAACCGCACACCGCGGGCGCTGGGCAGCGTTCCGGAGGCGACCGGGCTGCCCCAGTCGCGGCCGTTGTCGGAGACGTGCACCTGGTAGTCGCGGATGCGGGCGGACTGCTCGGTGTCGGAGCGGGCGTAGGAGACCGACCACTCCCGCTGGTTCACGGCCAGATAGCGGATGCTCTTGGCGGACCGCAGATCGAAGGTGATCGAGGCGGGCAGGGTGGTGGCGTTGTCCCAGTACGTCTGCGGATCGCCGTCGAGCACGGCGGAGGCGGGGTGGCCGCTCGCGGAGACACTGGCGCTCGCGGTGAGGGAACCGGGCGCAACGATGCCCTGGCGGCCGTCGGTGCGGACCTCGAGGACGGTGTCGTACGGATCCCAGTCGGTGATGCCGGAGATGGTGATCCGGCCGTCGCCCTGGCGGAAGGTCAGCTTCTTCCCGGTGCGGTAGTCGGTGACGCCGGTCGCCTTGTAGCCGTTGTCCCTTACCGTCAGCGTGGAGCCCGAGGGCCGGGTGAGGACGTGGACGAAGTGGCGGTCGGGGTCGGCCGTGCTCACCGTGGTCACCCCGTGGGCGCCGTCGTTCCAGGCACCGGGCTGGAGCCCGCCGTAGGAGTAGCCACCGCCCTCGGTGCCGCCCAGCGATCCCCAGATTTTGTCGAGATAGCTCTTGGCGTAGTTGTTGAAGGCTTCCTGCTTGCTGGGGAAGCGCCCGTTCACCTGGGCGGTCTCGGCCATGAGGGATTTGACGGAGGATCCGGAGTCGCTGATGAGCCGGCCGAGGGTGAGTCCGTAGTCCACCTCCGAGTCGGTGCCGCTGTACCACCAGGCCCCGCTGCTGGGCAGCTTGAAGCAGGCTTCGGTGAGCCGGGGCTGTGGGGTCCAGATGGCCTGGGGGTAGTCATAGGCCGGGGTCATCCCGGTCTTCTGCTCATTGCTGACCGTGTCCATGATCGGCGTGTCTTCGTTGTTGTTGCTCAGCAGCCAGCCGGGACGGTCGGCGCGGATCTTCTCGTAGAGCCCGTGGTCGATCCAGTAGTCGTTGTCGTTGTCGATCCAGAACCCGGACAGCTCGGGGTACTTCCGCATCACTTCCACGAAGTTGTCGTAGGAGTACTCGCCGAAGCCGTCGCGGGTGGTCAGGTCGACATCGCGTCCCTTGTACGCGGAGTAGGCCGCCGAGTCGAGCCATTCGTTGCCGCCCTCGTCATGCCACTTCGGATCGTCGGTCATGTAGAGCATGACCTTCAGCCCCTGGGCGCTCGCCGCGTCGATCAGCTCGCCGAGGAAGTCCCGCTTGGTGGAGCAGCTTCCGGGGATGGCGGACGGCCAGGCCCGCGCATAGCCCAGACGGCTGTGGAAGGAGGCGAGCACCAGGTAGGAGGCGTGCAGCTTCTTGGCCTCGGCCACCCAGTAGCCGGCGTCCCAGCCGCCGTCGGTGACCGCCTTCTCCCAGGCGGAGCAGTTGGTGTAGCCGGGCGAGGTGCGCATGCCCCAGTGCAGGAAGAGCCCCGCCTGGGACTGGCGCAGCCACTGCTGCCGGGGGTTGGTGACCTCGGCCTGCGCCGGGTTAGGACTGGTCAGGGCGAGCGTGGCGACGGCCAATAGCACGACGGCCAGCCAGGCGCCGAGTCGGCGGCACGATCTGCGGCCCATGGGGGGCTCCTTCTCGGGGCGTATCGGTCCTGTGCCGTTCCGTTGCAGCGTCACCGGTTGGTGATGTCCGGTCAATAAGCGTGCGCCTAAAATCCTCCGACCTCTTTGGCTGGATACCCGATGCAGGGCGTCGAGAACCACACGCAACACGCAGGTAGTTGACGGTTATCGGCCGAAAGTCGCTTGCATGGCCGCCTTCTTGGTCCACACCATTCCTTGACTCATCACGCCATACCTCCTACCTTCCGCGATGCACTGTCCGCGCCCAAAGGAGATGATCATGCAGAGATCCACCCGATCGCGCAGACTTCGCTCCTGTCTCGCGGCCGTCACCGCGGCCACCACGGTCGCCACCGGCGCCCTCACCGTCAGCCTCACCACCGCGGCACCAAAGGCCGCGGCCCTGGACAACGGCGTGGCCCGAACGCCCCCGATGGGCTTCAACAACTGGAACGCCACGCACTGCGACGCCTCGTTCAATGAATCCATGATCAAGGGCGTCGCCGACGCGTTCGTCTCACTCGGCCTCAAGGACGCCGGCTACACCTACGTCAACATCGACGACTGCTGGGCCGAGCCCAGCCGGGACGCGAGCGGCAATCTGGTGCCCAACCGCACCCGCTTCCCGAACGGCATCAAGGCCGTGGCGGACTACGTGCACGCCAAAGGGCTGAAGTTCGGCATCTACACCAGCGCCGGCACCAAGACCTGCAACGCGGCGAACGGCTTCCCGGGCGGGCTGAACCACGAGCAGCAGGACGCCAAGCTGTTCGCCTCCTGGGGCGTGGACTACCTCAAGTACGACAACTGCAACAACCAGGGCGTCGACGCCCAGAAGCGCTACAAGGCCATGCGCGACGCGCTCGCCGCCACCGGCCGCCCGATCGTCTACTCGCTCTGCGAATGGGGCCAGACCACCCCCAAGGTGTGGACCTGGGGCGAGCCGGTCGGCAACTCCTGGCGCACCACCGGCGACATCAGCGACAAGTGGTCCAGCATGATCGACAAGCTGCACATCAACGACGACCTGGCGCAGTACGCCGGCCCCGGCCACTGGAACGACCCCGACATGCTCGAGGTCGGCAACGGCGGGATGACGGCCACCGAGTACCGCACCCACTTCAGCATGTGGGCGATGATGGCGGCGCCGCTGCTGATCGGCAGCGACATCCGCAACGCCTCCGCGACCACCCAGTCGATCCTGAAGAACACCGACATCATCGCGCTCGACCAGGACACCCTGGGCAAGCAGGCCACCATCGTCTCCTCCGGCGGAGGAACGACCGTCTACACCAAGCAGCTGACCAATGGCGACCGGGCGGTGGCGCTGCTCAACGAGAACTCGTCCAGCAAGACGATCTCCACCACGGCGAGCGCGATCGGCCTCGGCGGCTCGTCCTCGTACCGTCTGAAGGACCTGTGGTCAAAGGCCACTTCCACCACCAGCGGCTCGATCAGCGCCTCGGTGCCCGCGCATGGCACGGTCGTCTTCCGGGTGACGCGCGGCTGAACCTGTTGACGCATTAGGAAGCTTTCCTTACTGTCCCTCGATGTGAACAAGGATCAGGCAGGAGAATCCTTGATGGAGCGTCCACCGCTCTTACCGCGCACCGTCCTGACCCTCGCAGCCGCGGCTGCGAGGGCCGACACGGGCGCGGTCACCCATGACGCCGAACCGTCCCTGCGGGCGCCGGCGGCCTCCTGTGCCCAAAGCGGGGCATCTCGGAGCCTGAACAGCAGCGGCCTCCAGACCACGTATCTGCTCACCCGAAACTTCAAGGCGTACAAGCTCCAGTAGGAGGACGCGCGATGAAGAGTCACCGGAACACCCTCGTGGCCGCGGCCGCGACCACCGCACTCGCGGCCGGCCTGCTGCTCACCCAGACGGGCGCGGGCAACGCGGCACCGGCGCGGGCCGACTCCGCCCCGTCGGACATCAAGACCGTCTCGTCCGGCTGGAGCATCCCCTGGGGGCTCAGCTGGCTGCCCGACGGCTCGGCGCTGATCGCCGAGCGCGATTCCTTCAAGCTGTACAAGCTCACCCAGTCGGGCACCAGGACGCAGGTGGGCACGGTGCCCAATGTGGTGACCACCGGCGGTGAGGGCGGGCTGATGGGCCTCGCGGTCTCCCCGAACTGGAGCAGCGACCACGCCATCTACCTGATGCACACCGCGTCCGACGGCAACCGCATCGCCAGGATGACCTACGACGGCTCCTCGCTCAGCGGCTACAAGGCGATCGTCACCGGCATCAAGAAGAACAAGTACCACAATGGCGGACGCCTCAAGTTCGGCCCGGACGGCTATCTCTACGCCACCACCGGGGAGGCGCAGACCCCCGATCTCGCCCAGGACAAGGACTCCCTCAACGGCAAGATCCTGCGGATGACCACAGACGGCAAACCCGCCCCGGGCAATCCGTTCGGCACCCTCGTCTACTCCCTGGGCCACCGCAACCCGCAGGGCATCACCTGGGATCCGCAGGGCCGGCTGTGGGAGGCCGAGCTCGGCAACAGCAAGTACGACGAGCTCAACCTCATCGAACCGGGCAAGAACTACGGCTGGCCGACCTGCGAGGGCAACTGCTCCACCTCCGGGATGACCAACCCCAAGCGCCAGTGGTCGGTCGGCGAGGCCTCGCCCAGCGGCGTCACCTACGCCGACGGCGCGCTCTACATGGCGGCGCTCAAGGGCGAGCGGCTGTGGCGGATCCCGGTGGACGGCACCAGCGCGGGCACCCCGAAGGCGTACTACACCAGCTCCTACGGGCGGCTGCGCACGGTCGAGACGGTGCCGGGCGAGAACGCGCTGTGGCTGTCCACGACGAACGCCGACAACAACGGCGGAGAGCCGGACGGCGCGGACAAGGTGTTCCAGGTCGAGCTGAAGTAGCCACCGCCCGAGATGCGTACGGTCGCGCTCCGCGGAGCGCGACCGTACGCGCGCGTCAGGACGCGAGCCGCTCGTTCATCAGCAGGAAGGCGCCCAGACCGTGGAGGTCGTTCGTATTGCGCTTGCGGCCGAGGTAGTAGGCCAGGTCCCCGACGTTGGTGCCCTCGCTGATGTCGGTGATGTTCGTCAGCCCGTCGGAGCCGACCGACACCTTCTTCAGCACGCCCTGATAGCCCCTGCGCGCGGCCGAGGCGTAGGAGCCGCCGCTGATCCAGCCGTGTTCCAGAGCGGCGTGCAGCATCAGGGTGTACATGCTGGAGGCGGAGGTCTCGGTCCAGTTGCCGGCCTCGTTCGCCTTGTCGACGACCTGGAACCAGCGGCCGGTTGCCGGGTCCTGGTAGCGGGTGAAGCCCTTGGCCAAGTGCCGTACGTTGCCGATGAGTTCGGCGCGGCGCGGGTGGTTCGCGGGGAGCAGTTCCAGCACCTCGACATGGGTCATGGCGGTCCAGCCGATGGCCCGTGCCCAGAAGTGGGCGGAGGTTCCGGTGGTGGGATCGGGGTTCCACGGGGCGTCGCCGTCGGCGTCATAGGCGTGGTAGATCAGCCCGTTGGACGCCTTGAGGTGGCGGAAGTACACCGAGAGGTTCCTGGTGACCTCGTCGAACGCGTACGCCTGGTCGCCGTAGGCGATGCCGTAGCGCAGCAGGAAGGGCTGGGCCATGAAGACACCGTCGCCCCACAGTTCGTTGGTCTTGCCGGTGGCGTGCCACATCCCGCCGTCGGCGGTGCGCGGATAGGTGGTGATCCGCTCCCGGATCTGGGCGGCGGCGGTCCGGTAGCGGGGGTCGCCGGTCTCCTGGTGGAGGATCAGCAGCAGATTGCCGGACTGCATCGCGTCGAGGTTGTCGAAGGTCCGGCTCATATGTCCGTCGGCGTCGACGAAGTTGTCCACCCAGGTCTTGATGTACGCCAGGTACGAGGGCTCCTTGACCCGCTGGTAGACGCGGTAGGCGCCGAGCAGGAACAGCCCTCGGGTGTAGCCCCAGCCGCCGAGCGAGGCGGGGTCGGGGTAGCGGGCGATGGTGGAGTCCACCACCGCCCGGGACCAGTCGGCGGGCGCCGCGTCGGCGCCCGCCGTCGGGAGGAGAAGGCCGCCGGTGATGCCCAGTGTGCTCGCGAGCAGGGTTCTGCGACTGACCACTGGAGTCTCCTTGGATGTCAGGGCGCCTCATTGGACGCCATGTACACGCCAAGAATAGCGGCGAACGGTCCGTACCGGATCAAAAGCGGAGGAAAGCCGGGAATCCGCCGTCCCCGTCAGCAGTCCGGCCACCAGCCGGCCGGTGGCGGGCGCGAGCATCAGCCCCAGCATGTTGTGCCCGGTGGCCAGCAGCACCCGGGGGTGGCCCGGCACCGGGCCGATCAGCGGCAGCCCGTCGGGGGTCATGGGCCGCGGCCCCACCCACTCCTCCTGGCGGTCGTCCCAGTCGGCATGGCGCAGATACGGGCGCGCGGCCGCGACGATGGCCTCGACGCGCCGCTGCCGGAACCGGTCGGCGTCGCGCTCGAACTCCATCGTCCCGGCGACCCGGACCCGCTTGCCCATCGGCGTGAGCACCACCTTGGCCGCACCGAGGTGGACCAGGCGGGAGGGCGGCGGTTCGGCCGCCACCGAGAAGCTGTAGCCCTTGCCCGCCACCAGGTCGATGTCCTTGCCGAGCCCCCGCGCCAGCTCCCGCGATCCGATGCCCGCGGCGATCACCACCGTGTCGGCGCGGAAGGTGCCCGCCGAGGTCCGGACCTCGGTCCGGCCGGACCGGTCGACGATCGATGAGACACGCGCCCCTTCGACCAGCTCCACCCCGTCGCTCCGCAGCCGCTCGGCGAGCCGGTCCACGAAGAGCGAGGGATCCAGGGACCACTGACGCTCCACCACGAACCCCGCCCGCGCGCCCTCGGTGAGCGAGGGCTCCGCCTCCGCCAGCCGGGCCCCCTCCAGCACACCCCCGGGCGCGATGGGGCGTCCAGGCGGCGGAAGGCGGCGAGCGCCTCGGCGGCGTACGCGCGGGAGGGGAAGGCGAACAGGAAGCCGTCCTTGTGCGCCCCCCGTCCACACCGGCCGCCTCCAGCTCCTCGAAGAGCCCGAAGGTGCCCCTCGCGAGCGCGCCGAGGGCGGCGGCCCCCGCGCGTAGTGGCGCGAGGTGGCCCGCATCCCGAACCGGACCAGGAACCGCAGCAGTTCGGCACCGGCCGGGGGGTGGATCGCCAGTGCGCTGTCCCGGCGGTGCAGCCCGCGCAGCGCCGTGCCGATGACACCGGGCGCGGCCAGCGGTTCGACCAGGTCGGGGCAGACCTCCCCGGCGTTGCCGCGGGACGCGCCGCTGCCCAGCCGGTCGCGTTCGAGGACGGTGACCCGCAGCCCGGCGCCACTGAGGTAGTGGGCACAGGCCAGGCCGACGACTCCGCCGCCGACGATGGTGACCGTGGAGGGCGGGGTGTCCGGAAAGGTCATGAGGGCTCCTTCACCGCGGGGGACCGTGTGGTCGAAGAGGTGTCACGGCCGGCACGCGGTCGCCCGCGGGGGCTGTGGTCCGCGTCCGCCGCACTGGCGTCGGCGAGGGTGAGCCCGCTGGTCTCCGGGGCGAGGACGTACGACGTTCCCCAGCCGATGGCGCAGATCACCGCGCCGAGGAGCATGGCCAGCCGGGTGCTGTGGTCGAGGACGACGGGCGCTCCCCAGGTGCCGATGGCGGCGCCGACGCGGCTGATGCCGGTGGCGAAGCCGTTGGCGGTGGCCCGGACCCCGGTCGGGAACAGCTCGGAGGGGTAGATGGCCTGAAGACACTGGCTGGAGAAGCACGCCACGCCGAAGGCCGCGAAGAGGACGATCACGACGGCCGGTGAGGGGTGGGCGAGGGCGGCGAGGCAGAGCAGGGGGATCGCGGAGAGACCGAAGCTCCACAGGAGCAGGGTGCGCCGCCCCTTGTTGATGACCAGGATCCCCGAGAGCGAGCCGAGCACGAAGAAGATCTGCACCACGACCGAGCCGAGGTAGGAGTCGTTGCCGTCGGCCAGTCCGAAGGAGGACAGGATGGTGGGTTCGTAGGTGGTGATGGCGTAGATCGGCAGCAGCTGACAGGCCCAGAAGACGCTGACGAAAACGGTCCGCCGCAGATAGGCGCCGCGGAAGATGTCGCCGTAGCGGGTGCGCGAGGCGGTGTCGGCCTCCAGGTCGTCCAGGGTCGCGTCCGGGCCGAGCATCTGCTTCAGCACGGCCTCCGCCTCCTTGCCGCGGCCCTTGCTGAGCAGCCAGCGCGGGGACTCGGGGGTGCCGAAGCGCAGCAGGAGGATGAGGACGGCGGGTATCGCACTGCTCGCGAGCATCCAGCGCCAGTCGTCGTGGCCGGAGGACAACATCGCCCAGCCGACGACGTACGCGACGGCGGCGCCGACCGACCACATGGTGACCATGATGACCAGCAGCGGTCCCCGGGAGTTTCGCGGCGCGAACTCGGACGCGATGGTGCCCGCGATCGCGAAGTCGGCACCGATGGCGATGCCCATGAGGAAGCGCAATACGGTCAGCTGCCAGGGGTCGGTGACGAAGAACTGGGCCGCGGAGAGCAGGATGAAGGCGGCGATGTCGAAGAGATAGACCTTCTGCCGCCCGACCCGGTCGGTCACATAGCCGAAGACCAGCCCTCCGGCGAACATGCCGACCAGGGAGGCGGAGCCGATCACTCCGGCGTCGAAGGAGTTGAGGTGGTAGTCGGCGGTGAGGAGCGGGAGCGCGACGCCGATGATGCTGAGGATTTGACTTCCGCTCCCCGGCCTAAATGCCGTGGATTCCTACCACGGTCGGCTGACCGTCTCGGTGGGTTCCTGCTTCACCGCGCTGGGCCGGTAGGAGTACCGGTCTTACCTGCGCTCGACAGGCTGACACCGCCAGTCCGGCGGCCTTGGCGACGTTGACCGCCGCGTTGATGTCCCGGTCGAGGACGGCTCCGCAGGCCCGGCATTCCCACACTCGGATGTGCAGGGACTTGGGGCCGTCCTTGACACCGCACTGCGAGCAGACCTGGGAGGTCGGCTCGAACCGTCCGATGCGGTGGAAGCCGCGGCCGAACTTCGCGGCCTTGTACTCCAGCATCGTCACGAACGCGGACCATCCAGCGTCGTGCACGGACTTGGCCAGGCGCGTACGGGCGAGCCCCTTCACCGCCAGGTCTTCCACCGCGACCGCTTGGTTATCGCGGATCAGCCGGGTGGAGAGCTGGTGGTGGAACTCGCGCCGCGCATCGGTGACCCGCGCGTGAGCGCGGGCGACCTTGATGCGGGCCTTGTTCCGGTTGTTCGAGCCCTTCGCCTTGCGGCTGAGGGCCTGCTGTGCGCGCTTGAGCTTCTTCTCGGCCCGGCGCAGGAAGCGAGGAGCATCGATCTTCGTGCCGTCGGACAAGACGGTGAAATGCCCCAGCCCCAGGTCGATGCCGACGGCCCTGTCGCTCTCGACCGACGTGACGGGCTCGGTCTCCACAACGAAGCTCGCGAAGTACCTTCCGGCCGCGTCCTTGATCACGGTCACCGTGGAGGGGACCGAGGGAAGGCCGCGGGACCACTTCACCCGCACGTCCCCGATCTTCGGCAAGGACAGGTCCCCGCCGACGGTGACCTTCCATCGGGCGTTCGCGGTGAACCGAACGGTCTGCCGGTTGTCCTTGCGGGACTTCAACCGGGGCGCGCCCATGCGCGGGCGCTTGCCCTTCAGCCCGTCGAAGAAGTTCCGGTACGCGGCGTCCAGGTCCCGCAGGGACTGCTGGAGCACGACAGCGGACACCTCGCCGAGCCACGCACGCTGTTCGGTGAGCTTGGCCTCGGTGATCAGCAGCTTGGACAGGTCCCCGGTCTTCGGGAACGCGTCGCCTGCGGCGCGGGCGGTCTCACGGGCGCGGAGCGCATCGTTGTAGACCACCCGCGCACACCCGAACGCCCTGGCCAGCGCTGAGCGCTGAGGACCGTTCGGGTACAGGCGGAAGCTGTACCTCAACTGCATGCCGATCACCCTACTCTGATAGGCTATGGCCGGGTATCAGAACATCCGTACCGGTCGACACTGCACTTTCGCCCTTCACGCACATTTGGTTTTCGTGACGGAGAAGGTCGAGAAGTTGTCGGGGTCGACGGTGCGCGAGCCCGGCCAGGCCCTCGAGATGTATCTCGCCTCCCTCGCCGACACCCTCCGGGAGGGGGCCAGATGACGTAGGCGGTCTGCGCTCCGTGGCCGAAACCGGACGCCTCGACGGACGGGCCGACCCCCTCGACGCCCCGGCCGGTCGTGTCAACCCCCGACCGGCATAAGCCACCGTCACACCCCGTATGCGATCGGGACAACGCGTCACCACAAGACCGTCCGCAGGCAATAGTCTCGGCGTACAGGACGTGGCTGAGGAGGCGCCCATGGGGACCGGGGATCGCGAGCAGGCATACGCACGGGCTCGGCAGGAGGCCGAGCGGCTCACCGCGAACGGCATCCGGGCCATCGCGCTCACCTGGGTGGACAACGCGGGCCTGACCCGGGTGAAGTCCGTGCCCACCGCGCGGCTGCCCCATGCCGCGGGGCGCGGGGTCGGGATGTCCCCCGTCTTCGACGTCTATCTCGTGGACGACTCCATGACCAGCAGCCGCCATGTCGGCGGCCCGGACGGGGATCTGCGGCTCGTCCCCGACCTGGGCCGGCTCACCCCGCTTGCCGCGCAGCCCGGCTGGGCCTGGGCCCCGGTCGACCGGTACGACCAGCGGGGCCGGGCGCACCCCGTCTGCCAGCGGCTGTTCGCCCGGCGGATGGCCGAGCGGGCGCGGGAGCGGGGGCTGACCGTGCGCATGGGGTTCGAGACCGAGTGGGTCGTCACCACGGGCGACCCGGACCAGGACCCGCCGCGCTACCCCACCGCGGGCCCCGCCTACGGCATGGCGCGGATGGTCGACCTCGCCGACTACCTCGCCGATCTGCTCGGCGCGCTGGACGCGCAACACACCGAGGTGCACCAGCTCCATCCGGAGTACTCCCCGGGCAGTTCGAGGTGTCCCTGGCGCCCGCCGATCCGGTCGGCGCCGCCGATCTCGCCGTACTGGTGCGGGAGACGATCCGGGCGTGCTCCGGGCGGGCCGGGCTCAACCCGATGTTCGGCCCGGTGGTGGAACCGGGCGGGGTCGGCAACGGCGCCCATCTCCATCTGAGCCTGTGGCAGGGGGACCGCAATCTGTGCCGGGACGGCGACGGGCCGCACGGCATGACCGCGACGGCCGAGGCGTTCCTCGCCGGGGTGCTGCGCGAGCTGCCCGCCCTGCTCGCCATCGGCGCGCCCTCCCCCGCGAGCTACCTCCGGCTCGAGCCCTCCCGCTGGGCGGGGGCGTACCAGTGCTGGGGGCTGGAGAACCGGGAGGCCGCGGTGCGCTTCATCACCGGCGCACCGGACGACCCGGGCGCCTCCAACGCCGAGATCAAGTCCTTCGACCCGGCGGCCAACCCCTATGTGGTTGCGGGCGCGGTCATCGCCGCGGGCCTCGGCGGGATGGACTCCGGGCTCTCCCTGCCCCCACCCGTCTCCGGGGACCCGGCCGTCGAGGGACGCGAGCGGCGGCTGCCCACCTCGCTGCTGACGGCGCTGGAGCACTTCGAGGACTCGACCGTGCTGCGCGAGGCGCTGGGCGATCCGCTCTTCGAGTCCATCGCCGCGGTGCGCCGGGCGGAGTCCGCCCTGTTCGAGAAGTCGTCCCCGGGCGAGATCGCCGCCGCGACCCGGAGGCGGTACTGACCGATGGAGGCCGCCGAGCAGACGGATCCGACCGAGCCGCCGCTGCCGCCGCTGGTGGACCACCACTGCCATGGGGTGGCCCGCTCCGAGCTGGGCTCGGCCGCGTTCGAGGCGTTCCTGACCGAATCCGACGCGCCCGCGGCGCTCGGCACCACCTTCTTCGACAGCCAGCTGGGGTTCGCGGTGCGCCGCTGGTGCCCGCCGCTGCTGGACCTCGAACCGCACTGCCCGCCCGCCCCCTACCTCGCCCGGCGGCGCGAGCTGGGCGCGCGGGAGGTGACCCGGCGGCTGCTGAGCGCCGCCGGGATCAGCGAGTTCCTGGTGGACACCGGGCTGCCGGGGAACCTGACCACCCCTCAGGAGCTGGCCCTCGCGGCGGGCGGCACCGCCCATGAGATCGTCCGGCTGGAGCAGCTGGCGGAGCGGATCGCCGACGCCTCGCTGACCGCCGACGACTTCCTGACGGGGGTGGCGGACGGGATCCGGGAGGCGGCCCGTACGGCGTCCGGTTTCAAGTCGGTGGCCGCCTACCGCTACGGCCTGGACTTCGAGCCCGACCCGCCGGGCCCCGGCGCCGTCCACACCGCCGCCGAGCACTGGCTCGCCCGCCGCGCCCAGGGCGGCACCGCCGCCGCCCGGGTCACCGACCCCGTGCTGCTGCGCCATCTGCTGTGGTCGGCGGCGTACACCGGGCTGCCGCTGCAACTGCACACCGGGTTCGGCGATCCCGATCTGCGGCTGGACCGCTGCGATCCGCTCGCCCTCACCGACTTCATCCGCGCCGTGCGCCCCACGGGCTGCACGCTGATCCTGCTGCACGGCTATCCGTACCACCGCGGCGCCGCCTATCTGGCCGCCGTCTTCCCACATGTGTACGCCGATGTGGGGCTGGCCCTGTCGCACACCGGGGCGCGGGCCGGGGCGGTGCTCGCCGAGATGCTGGAGCTCGCCCCGTTCGGCAAGGTGCTCTTCTCGACCGACGCCTATGGTCTGCCCGAACTGTACGTGGTGGGGGCGCGACTCTTCCGGGAGGCGCTGACCGGGCTGCTGACCCACTGGGTCGCGGAGGGCGCCTGGTCGCGCCGCGACGCCCGCCGGGTGGCGGCGCTGCTGGGCGCGGACAACGCTCGCCGCGTCTACGGGCTGGGCACTCCGGCGCCCCGCGAGGGCTAGGGTCCTTCTGACGGATCGTGGCGCCTGCCGCGGGCTGTTCCCCTCCCCGCCCCTTCCCGGCAGCATCGATATGCGGCTCCGCCGCGTGGGGGCTCGGCCCCAGGCCCCGGCCGGGCGAGTCGGATGCGCGCGGGCGTCCGCTGCGCCCGGAGTGCCGGTGCAGGTATTCACGGCGGCGACGCCCGCCACGAACAGTGCCCACCCCGCGGCCACTCTGGCCCCTGCTCACCGGTCTCCTGCTCACCGGTCTCCTGCTCACCGGTCTCCTGCTCACCGGCCGGCCGCTCGACCACCGCGTCGCAGGTGACACGGTTGGCGCCCTGGCCGGTGGGCTGATCGCGACGACGGTCGGCTCGTCGTCGACCACCGAGGTCCCGGGGGCGGAGGCCACCGGGGTCCGGGGGCGGAGGCCACCGGGGTCCGGGGGCGGGGCCCCTGCCACGCGGTGGACACCCCCCTGGCCACCCCGAGGCTGCGCCTCACCGGGACGGCTCTCCTCCGGGGCCCGTAGGCCCACGGCCACCGACGCGTACGAGCCCGGGTCCCTACAGCCCGACGCCCCGGCGCACGACCCGACACCAGCACGCACCAGGACACGGCCGCCCCGCGCAACGGAGAGGCCCCACGCCGACGGGAGGACCGGCGACACGCCGTCGCGGACCGCCACGCGCGTTACAGGGGCGGGACGGAGCTGCTGGGCCGGGCGCGCCCGCCGGAGGCCGCCGCGCGTGTACGGGGGGCGGGGCCCATGCCCGGCGCGAAGCGCATACGCAGTACCGTGCCCGGAACGTACTCGACCGTAACCGGAGGAGATCGCATGCGGATCGCCGGCACGACCGTCCTGCTCACCGGCGCCACCGGCGGCATCGGCCAGACACTGGCCCGCGCGTTCGCGGCCAAGGGCGCCAAGTTGCTGCTCACCGGGCGCCGTGAGGAGGTGCTGCGGCCGCTGGCCGAGCGGCTGGGCGGCCGGGCGATCGTCGCCGATCTGGCCGAACGGTCCGATGTGGAGCGGCTCGTCGAGGAGGCGGCGGAGGCCCGGATCCTGATCGCCAACGCCGCGCTGCCCTCCAGCGGCCCGGTCCTGGACTACCGGCCCGAGGAGCTGGACCGCGCCCTCGACGTCAATCTGCGCGCGCCGGTACTGCTGTCCCGGCTGATGGCCCCGCGCATGGTGGAGGCGGGCTCCGGCCACCTGGTGATGATCGGCTCCCTGTCGGGCCGTACGGCCTCCCCGGCGCGGCGCTCTACAACGCGGCCAAGTTCGGGCTGCGCGGCTTCACCCTCGGGCTGCGGCAGGACCTGCACGGCACGGGGGTCGGGGTTTCGCTGGTGCAGCCCGGATTCGTGGGCGACGCCGGGATGTTCGCCGACGCGGGTACGTCCCTGCCCACCGGGGTCCGTACGATCTCCACCCGGCGGGTGGCGGCCGCGACCATCCGGGCGATCGAGCGCAACCGGGCCGAGGTGAACGTGGCCCCGCTGGAGCTGCGCCTGGGCAGCGCCATCGGTGGGCTGTTCCCGAGCATCGCCGAGCGGGCCCAGCGGGGCGCGGGCGCCGGTGAGACGTCCCGTCAGCTCGCCGACGGGCAGCGCGACAAGCGATAGAACCCCGCGCGCCCGAACGCCACGGGCCCCGCGCGCGGGCGAACGTCACGGCCCTGCGCACGCCCACGCCACGGCCCTGCGCGGCTCCGGACGACACGGCCCTGTGCCCGGGCGGACGCCACGGCCTTCGCGCACCCGAACGCCACGGCCCGCGCGCGGGCGCATGTACGGCCCCGCCCGCCCGAACGCCACGGCCCCGCGCACGCCCGGAAACCACGGGCCCCGCACGCGGGTGGACGTCACGGCCCTGTGCGCCCCGAACCCACGACCCGTGCCCGGGCGGACGCCACGGGCCCTGCGCCTGCCCGGGCGTCACACCCTTGTGCCCGGGCGGACGCCACGGCCCTGCGCACGCCCACGCCACGGCCCTGCGCGGCCCCGCGCACGCCCGGAAACCACGGGCCCCGCGCGCCCCGGACCCCACGACCCGCGCCCGGGCGGACGCCACGGGCCCTGCGCCTGCCCGGGCGTCACACCCTTGTGCCCGGGCGGTGTCATTGGCCTGTGCGTCAATGACCCGCCCGCGCACGGGTCATTGACACCGTCCCTCCCTCATGCCAGAGTTTCGCGACCTTGGTCGGACAACGTTGTCAAACGGAGGTGCGTCCCATGCGGTCGCTGATCGGTGGAATCCGTGCCCGCGCCGCGGGCACGGTCGCGGGCGTGGTGGCGGCGGCGCTGCTGGGCGGCGGTCTGCTGGGACCGCCGGGCGCGGCGGCCGCCGCCTCGGCCGCGTCCCCTCCGGCCGACCCCACGTCTCTGGTCCATCCGTTCGTGGGCACCGAGAACTTCGGCAACACCTTCCCCGGGGCGAGCGCCCCGTTCGGCATGGTCCAGGTCAGCCCGGACACCGGCGGCCAGGGCGGCTACGACTACGACCAGAACGCCATCCACGGCTTCAGCCAGACCCATCTGTCCGGGGTGGGCTGCGGGGTGGCGGGCGAGTTGCCCATCATGCCGACGACCGGCGCGGTCAGCGACGTCGACCCGGACCACTACCGCTCCACCTACAGCCATGACGACGAGGAGGCCACCCCGGGCTACTACCGGGTGGGGCTGAAGTCCTACGGCATCGACGCCGAGCTGACCGCCACCCAGCGCACCGGCTGGCAGCGCTACACCTTCCCGGCCACCGGCGCGGCCAATGTGCTGTTCAACACCGGCAAGGCCAATCAGAAGGTCTTCGGCTCCGAGATCCGCGTGGTCGGCGACCGGACCGTCGAGGGCCGGGTGGAGGCCGGGAACTTCTGCGCCGGGAAGGACCGGCACACCGTCTACTTCACCGCCACCTTCGACCGCCCGTTCGCCTCCTACGGCACCTGGCGCGGCACCACCCCCACCCCCGGCTCCCGCGAGGCGGCCGGCGAGGGCGGCAACGGCGCCTGGGCCACCTTCGACGCCACCGAGGACCGGGATGTGGTGGTCAAGGTCGGGCTGTCGTACACCGGCCCGAGGGCGCCCGCAAGAACCTCGCGGCGGAGACCGGGGACTCCTACGACTTCGACGCCACCCGCGCCGCGCTCCACGACACCTGGCGGAAGAAGCTCGACGCGATCCGGGTCGGCGGCGGCACCGAGGAGCGGCAGCGCGCCTTCTACACCGCGCTGTACCACGCCCAGCTGCACCCCAATGTGGCGGGCGACGTGGACGGCCGCTACACCGGCTTCGACGGCGCGACCCACACCGCCTCCGGCTACACCCCGTACCAGAACTTCTCGCTGTGGGACACCTACCGGCCGCAGAACCAGCTGCTGGAGATGGTGGAGCCGGGGGTGGCCCGCGATGTCGCGCTGTCGGTGGTCGCCATCGGCCGGGACGGCGGCTGGCTGCCGCGCTGGGCGCTGGCCAACAGCGAGACCAACATCATGACCGGTGACCCGGTGACCCCCTTCCTCGTCGAGGCGTGGTCCAAGGGCCTGCTGGCCGGGCACGAGGACGAGGCGTACGCGCTGCTGAAGAAGAACGCCACCAGCACCCCGCCCGCCGACTCCCCCTACAACGGCCGCTCCGGAGTGGACTATTACCGCGAGCTGGGCTACGTCCCCTCGGGGCTGAAGCTCGGCACCGACTGCGCCGACAAGGGTGGCGACAACGACTGCGTCCACCCGGCCTCGGCCACCCTGGAGTACTCGGCCGCGGACGCCGCGCTCGCCCTGATGGCGCGCGGGCTCGGCCACCGCGCCGACGCCCGGATGTTCGCCGAGCGCGGCCAGACGTACCGCACGCTCTGGGACGCCTCGATCGGGCAGTTCCGGCCGCGCACGGCCGACGGCGCGTGGGTGACCCCGTACGACCCGGTGGAGGCGGGCCGGCAGTTCCACGAGGGCGGCGCCTACCAGTACCAGTGGCTGGTGCCGCAGGACCCGGCCGGGCTCGTGGGGCTGATGGGCGGCAGGAGCGCGACCGAGAAGCGGCTCGACGACTTCTTCGCCTACGGCAAGCTGCTCACCGACCCGGCGGGCACCGCCCGTAAGGACTGGATCTCCGCCCCGTACGACTACTACGGCAAGCCCACCTACAACCCGAACAACGAGCCCGATCTGCACGCCCCGTACATGTATCTGTGGGCGGGCGCGCCCGCGAAGGCGGCGACCGTGGTGCGGGCGGCGATGACCCTGTTCACCACCGGCCCGGACGGGATGACCGGCAATGACGACCTCGGCACCATGTCGGCCTGGTACGTCTTCTCCTCGCTGGGTCTGTACCCGACGATGAGCGGCGGGGACTTCCTCGCCCTGTCCAGTCCGCAGTTCTCCTCGGCCGTGGTCCGCATCGGGCACTACGGCACCCGGCAGGGCGGCACGCTCACGGTCACCGCGCCGGGCGCGAGCGACGCCAACCGGTATGTCCGGAGTGTGTCGCTGAACGGCCGGAACGTGGCGCGGACGTGGCTGGACTGGGACCAGGTGGCCCACGGCGGAAAGCTGGCCCACCGGCTGTCCACCGAGCCCTCGTCCTGGGGCACCGGCCGGGGCGCGGAACCGCCGTCGGTGGGCGCCACCCGCAAGGGCTGATACCGGCCGGTTGTGGTGTAGGTTCTAGGGCCCGCCTGGACACACGGGTCATGGGGGATGCGGTCGAGCGAGGGAGCGGTGTCCATGCGTGCTGTGGTGTTCGACGAGTTCGGGCGCCGGCCCGAGGTCCGGAGCGTCGAGGACCCCGCTCCCTCCCCGCGCGGCGCGGTGATCCGCGTCGAGGCCACCGGACTGTGCCGCAGCGACTGGCACGGCTGGATGGGACACGACCCGGACATCCGGCTGCCGCACGTCCCCGGCCATGAGCTGGCGGGGGTGATAGAGGAGGTCGGCCCCGACGTCCTCAACTGGCGCCCGGGGCAGCGGGTCACCGTGCCGTTCGTGTGCGCCTGCGGGCGCTGTGCCGCCTGTGCGGAGGGCGCCCAGCAGGTGTGCGAGCGGCAGACGCAGCCGGGGTTCACCCACTGGGGCTCGTTCGCCGAGTACGTGGCGATCGAGGACGCCGATGTGAACCTGGTCGGGATACGCAACGAGCTGTCGTTCACCACCGCCGCCGGTCTGGGCTGCCGCTTCGCGACCGCCTTCCGCGCCGTCGTCGCCCAGGGCCGGGTGGCCCCGGGCGAGTGGGTGGCGGTGCACGGCTGCGGAGGGGTGGGGCTGTCCGCGGTGATGATCGCCGCCGCGGCCGGGGCCCGGGTGGTGGCGGTGGACATCTCGCCGCAGGCGCTCGCCCTCGCGTCCCGGTTCGGCGCGGCGGTGTGCGTGGACGTGGCGTCCACCCTGGGCTCGGTGGCGGAGGCGGTCGCGGACGCGACGGGCGGCGGCGCCCATGTCTCGCTCGACGCGCTGGGCTCCCCGCGGACCTGCGCGGCGTCCATCAAGAGCCTGCGCCGCCACGGCCGTCATGTGCAGGTCGGGCTGCTGCCCCCGGCCGCCGGGACCCCGATGATCCCGATGGACCGGGTCATCGCGCTGGAGCTGCGGCTGCTGGGCAGCCATGGCATGGCCGCCCACGACTACGGTCCGATGATGGAGATGGTCGAGGCCGGTTCGCTGCGGCCGGATCTGCTGGTCACCGATGTCATCGGGCTGGACGCGGTCCCGGAGGCGCTGTCCACGATGGCCTCCGGCGGCAGGGGCGGGGTCACGGTCATCGAACCGCACCGCCCGCCCCTGAGCGGGAGCTGACCACGCCGGTGACCGGGAGCTGACGAACCGTCCCGCGCGGCTCCTACGGCACCCACACCGTCCCGCCGGTCACCCGGATCCGGTCCGCCGCCGCCGGGTCGGACGCGATGGGGGGCACATTGGCCGGGGTCAGCTCGGGGGCGTGCCCCGGCTCACCGCCGCGCGGCACCGTGCGCACGACCTGGCTGGGCGGCAGCGCGGCCCGCCCCTGGAGCCGCTCCCACATCAGGTCCAGGGCCTGCTGGTAGTAGTAGCCGAGCGGGACGTACCGGTTGTCCAGCCCGGCGGCCTGGGAGTCGCTGTGGTGGGCGTGGGTGATCTCGGCGTAAGCGACGGTGCCCGGCCCGTGCCCGGCGCGCGAGGTGAGCCCGAGATACGGCCGCGAGCTGTGGTTGACCGGCACCCGGGTGTCGTCGCGGCCCTGCACGATGAGCGTCGGCTTGCCGTGCAAGTCGCCGTCGCGCCGGGTCGCGTCCAGGCCCTCGGCGAGCCGTGCGGCCCAGCCCCGCTCGGCGCGCGGCGCCCCGGCCCGTGGGAAGGCGAGCCGGTAGACGCAAGCCTCTCCCCGCAGGTTGTAGTCGTGCTCACCGCCGGGTCCGACGGAGCGGGCGTCGGCCACCGGCCCGCCGGGCGAGTTCTCGTCGATCAGCACACCGGGGGCGGGCGCCCGGCCGGAGCTGGTGCCGAAGGCGCCGGCCAGCTCCGCCGTGCGGTACGGCGCGGGAGATCCGGAGGAGTCGGTGCGGGCCCAGCCGTAGCCGCACAGCGCGTCGGCGACCGAGGCGCGGGCGAGGCTCATCGCGTAGGAGGCGGGGGTCTGCGGGTCGTAGTGCGAGACCTGCAGATACCCCGACTGGGGCTGGAACCCGGCGCGTACCAGGGCCTCCTGGGCGAGGCGCGGCAGCCCGTCCGGACCCGCCCGCTCGGCGTCCCGGCGCGGGATCAGACGGGGGTCGTCCCCGACCAGGGCGGCGCAGCGGCGGCGGGCGGCGGGCACGTCCAGGGCGGCGTAGCCGGGTGCGGTGGGCTCGGTGAGCGCGGCGCACGGCTGGAGCAGCGAGGCCAGCGCGTTGTAGCGGATCAGCGGCAGCCCCGCGGCGGGTACGTCCCGCCCGTCCTGGCGGACCCGGACGCCGTTCAGCGGGGCCAGGTTCAGCTGCGGTTCGGAGGCCACGACGGCGTCGACGAGCCCGCCGCGGTCGTCCTCGCCCGCGGCGATGGCCGCGCCCCCGCCGTTGGAGACGCCGGTGGCCAGCACCGTGGTGGAGGCCGGGGTGTAGCCGCCCCCAGGAGCTCCGGCGCGCCAGTCGCGGTTCAGCACGGCGAGGGCGAGCCGTATCGAGCGCAGTACCTCGCGCCCCCAGGTGGCCTGCGGGTTCATCCCGAGTGGGCCATCTTGTAGGCGACGCGGTACGGGTGCTCCGCGTCGAAGCGGGCGCGCTCGGCGTCGCTCAGCCCGGCGTCGAAGACGGTGCGGCCGCGGAGTTCGGCGCGTGGGCCGGTCGTGCCGTCGTAGCCCATGACGGTGCCCGAGTGCAGATCGTCGAAGGCCGGGCCCATCCCCTTGTCGGTGTAGGCGACCGCGCAGCGGTGGTGCAGCCCCCAGGCCCCGGAGGTGCCGACCATGCTGTAGACACCGCCGAGCCCGGTCGCGGGCGCGGCCACCACACACGGCCGGGCACGGTCGAAGCCGTCCGGCACCTGCACCACGAAGCTCACGCCGCGGGCCCCGCCGCCCGCCACGGCCCGGTACTCCACCCCCGCGACCTTCCCGTCCCCGGGCACGGGGCGGCCCCGGTCGACGTCGGGGCCGTAGAGCCTGCCGAGGCCGCCGCCGGATCCGGCGGACATCCCGGCCGAAGCCCAGATGGCCTGGCGGCGCAGTTCGGCGGCGGTGGGGCGGTCGGGGTCGGCGGCTCGCGGCATGGGCCCGCGCAGCCCCGCGAAGCCGAGCCCGGCGGTGAGCAGATCGTCGCTCCGCCCGTCGTACCGCCGCTGGGTCAGTTCACCGATGAAAGAGGGAAGCCCGGAGCGGGCGGACGGGGCGCCGGCGGCGTGGGCGAGCGGGGTGGCGAGGGCGGCGGTGAGGGCGAGGGCCAGGGACAGGGCGGGCAGGCGGCCGGCGGACGGCATGGGCGGTTCCTTCCGGGTCAGAGCGGCAGGGCGCCCGTCGCGAGGGCGGCGGCGGTCATCACGAGCGTGGTTCCGAAGGCCCAGCGGAAGAGGAAGCGCTGGTGCTCCCCGAGCTGGACGCCGCTCATGCTGAGGAGGATGAAGGTCGCGGCGGTGAGCGGGCTCAGCGGGAAGCCGGTGGTCATCTGGCCGAGCACGGCGGCGCGGGCGATCTCGGCGTGGTCGGTGCCGAAGGCGTCGGCGGTGCCGGCGAGCACCGGCAGCACTCCGAAGTAGTAGGCGTCCGGGGTGAGGACGAGGCTCAGCGGCATGCTGGTGACGGCCACGAGCACCGGCAGATGTCCGCCGAGCCCGTCGGGGATGATGTCGACCAGCGCCTCGGCCATCTTCTCGATCATCCCGGTGCCGCCGAGGATGCCGGTGAACACCCCGGCCGCGAAGATCATGGTGATGACGAGCACCACGCTCTTGCCGTGCTTCTCCAGCAGCTCCTGCTGGTCCTCCCAGCGCGGGTGGTTGACCAGCAGCGCGAGGACGAAGGCGAAGACGAAGAGCACCGGCAGCGGCATGGCCTCCAGCACCAGGCAGACCAGCAGGGCCACGGTGAGCAGCAGATTGAAGACGGTGAGCGCGACACCGGGGCGGGCGGCGACCCGCGGTGTGCCGGGGCCGTCCCCGACCGCCACTTCGGCGCGCGGGGCGGGCTCGAGCGCGCCGAGCCGCCGCCGCTCACGGCGTCCGATGAGGTACGCGGCGAGCAGCACCCAGGCGATACCGGCGGCGAGTGCGGGCAGCAGCGGCGTGATGATGTCGGAGGTGTCGATCTTCAGGGCCGCGGCGGCGCGGGCCGTCGGCCCGCCCCACGGGATCATGTTCATCACGCCCGCGCCCAGGCCGACCACCCCGGCGAGCACCAGCCGGCTCATCCCCAGCCGCTGATAGACGGGGAGCAGCGCGGAGACGGTGATGAGGAAGGTGGAGGCGCCATCGCCGTCGAGCGCGACGCACACGGTCAGAACGGCGGTGCCGACCGTGATCCGCACCGGGTCGTTCTTGGCTGCGCGGAGAATGCCGCGGATCAGCGGTTCGAAGAGGCCCGCGTCGATCATCAGGCAGAAGTAGAGCACCGCGAAGGCGATCATGATGCCGGTCGGGGCGACCTTGGACAGCCCGTCGAGGGCCATCGGGCCCAGCTCGTCGCCGTATCCGCCGATGACCGCGGTGACCACGGGCGTGAGGACGAGTGCCACCAGCACCGAGACCCGTTTGGTCATGGTGAGCAGCAGGAAGCCGCCAATCGTGCAGAATCCCAGTGCTGCCAGCATGGCCGCTCGCTTCCTCGTCCGGTCGGGTGTTGCCGAAGAGTTTCCGAGCGGTGAAAGATCCGCGTCCAGCATCGAACACAGATCTATCCATGCGTTTCGCGCAACAGTTCCCCTGCCCGGCCGCCGCGCCTACGCTCACGGACCATGGACGTCACCCTGCGCCAGCTGACCGCGTACGCGGCGGTCGCGCGCGCCGTGAGCTTCACTGCGGCCGCCGCCGAACTGCATGTGTCCCAGTCGTCCCTGAGCCGGGCGGTCGCCGATCTGGAACGGACGCTGGGGATGCGGCTGCTGGAGCGGGACACCCGCAATGTGCGGCTCACCCCGGCGGGCGCCGAGGCGCTGCGCATCGCCGACCAGATACTCGCCGCGCACCGCGCGGGCCTGGCCCAGCTGGGGCGCTACGGCGCCGGTGAGCGCGGTGCGGTGGCCCTGGCGACCCTGCCCTCGGTCGCGGCCGTGCTGCTGCCGCCGGTGATCTCCGCCTTCCGCGCGCGGCGCCCGGAGATGACCGTACGGCTGCTGGACGGGCTGGAACGCTCGGTGCTGGACCGGGTGGTCGACGGGGACGCCGACTTCGCGGTCAGCACGGTGGCCCGACGCGCCCCGGGTGTGACGCTGCGGCCGCTGGTGCGGGACCGCTTCGACGCGGTGCTCCCGGAACACCATCCGCTGGCCGAGCGGGCGGAGGTGACCTGGGAGGAGCTGGGCCGGGAGCCGTTCCTCGCGGTGGGCACCGACTCCAGCGTGCGCCGGATGACCGACGCGGCCTTCGCCCAGGCCGGGATGGAGGCGAACCCGGCGGCCGAGGCGTCCAACGTGGCCACGGTGGGCGGTCTTGTGGCGGCCGGGCTCGGCGTCTCCGCGCTGCCCGCCCTGGTCCATCCGCTGGTGGTGCCGGGCCGGCTGGTGCGGCGCCCGCTGGTGGGGCCGGTGGTGGAGCGCCGGCTGTACGTCGTCCTGCCGACGCGCCGCACGCTTCCGCCGGGGGCGCGCCGCTTCCTGGAGCAGCTGGAGGAGTTCCGCTCCGCCGCTGACGCGTTGCCGGCGGGGGTGGTGTGGGAGGAGGCGGGCGAGGACCGGTGAGCGGCCGGGGGGTGCCGACCGGCCCCGGCTCAGGCGGAGTCCGGCGGTCCGGTGCGGGGTCCTGCGGTCCGGTGCGGGGTCCTGCGATCCGGTGCCGGGTCCTGCGGTCCCGTTGTGCGGAGTCCGGCGGTCCCGTGCCGGGTCGTGCGATCCTTGCGAGATCCGCATGAATTGATCCCTCTTCATTGCTGGACGCGCATACGCCCCGCCCCGCAGCCTGGCCGCATGGAGGACCAGACCAGCACAGGGCAGGGACAGCTCACGGGGCTGAAGGTGGTGGAATTCGCGCATGTGGTGGCGGGCCCCCTCGCCGGGGGCATGCTCGCCGACCAGGGCGCGGACGTCGTCCACGTGGAGCCGCCGGGCTCCGGTGACGCGGCGCGGGCGATGGGCCCGCGGCGCGACGGCGTACCGCTCTGGTTCAAGGTGGCGGGCCGCAACAAGCGCTCGGTGACCCTGGATCTGCACCACGAGGAGGGCCGGGAGGTCGCCCGGGAGCTGATCGCCTGGGCCGATGTGGTGATCGTGACGCTCCGGGCGGGCCGGCTGCGCGCCTGGGGCCTGGACTGGGAGGCCGTCCACGCGCTCAACCCCACCGCGATCCTGCTGCAGATCTCCGGTTTCGGCGCCACCTCCTCGCGGGCCGACGCGCCGGGCTTCGGGAAGATGGGCGAGGCCCGCAGCGGGGTGGTCCATCTGACCGGCTTCCCGAAGGCCCGCCCGTGCACACCGGCTTCTCGCACGGCGACGCGGTCACCGGGCTGATGGGCGCGTTCGCGGTCCTGGCCGCCCTGCACCGCCGTGACACCGATCCGGACTCCTTCGACGGCGAGTGGATCGACCTGGCGCTGTTCGAGCCGCTGTACCGCCTGGTGGAGTGGCAGATCATCGCGTACGACCAGCTCGGCGCGGCCCCCGAGCGGGCGGGCAACCAGCTGGCCGTCGCCCCGGCCGCCGTCATCAACACCTACCGCAGCGCCGACGGCGACTGGCTCACCGTCACCTCCGCCACCACCCGCTCGGTGCGCAATGTGGTGCGGCTGCTGGGCCTGCCCGACGAGGAGTTCGCCACCGTGGAGCAGCAGCACGCGGGGCGCGAGCGGCTCGACACGGCGCTGCGGGAGTGGGTGGCGGCGCGCCCGGCGGCCGAGTGCCTCGCGGCGTTCGAGCGGGCCGAGGTGGTGGCCTCGCGGGTGTTCACCGCCGCCGATATCGTCGCCGACCCGGTCTACGCCGAACGCGAGGACATCATCACGGTGGACGACCCCGACCTCGGCCCGGTGCGGATGCAGGCGGTCATCCCGCGCTTCCACCGCTCCCCCGGCGCGGTGTGGCGGACCGGCCCCGCGCTCGGCGCGGACAACGCGCTGGTCTACGGGGAGTGGCTGGGCATCGACGACGGGCGGCTGGCGAAGCTGGAGGCCGAGGGTGTCATCTGACGGCGTGATCGGCGTGACCGGCGTGACAGGGGTGACCGCGCCCCGCGTACCCCTGCGCTCCCTGCTCTTCGTGCCCGGCGGCCGCACCGGCTGGCTGCCCAAGGCGGAGGCGGCGGGCGCCGACGCGGCCATCCTCGACCTGGAGGACGCCGTCCCGGAGGACGGCAAGGCGGCGGCGCGGGAGGCCGTGGCCGCGGCCGTCGACCGGGCGGCCGGGACGCCCGGTCCGATGCGGCTGCTCGTACGGATCAACGCGCTGGACCGCGCGGCGGGCTGGCAGGGCGCCGACGACCTGCGGGCGGTGGCCCGTCCCGGGCTCTACGGCATCGTGCTGCCCAAGGTGAGCGGCCCCGAGGACGTGACCACCGCCGACCGGCTGCTGGCCTGGTGCGAGCGCGAACACGGCCTGCCCGAGGGCCATTTCGCCCTGCTGCCGCTGCTGGAGACGGCCCGCGGGCTGCGCGAGGCGTACGCCATCGGCCGGGCCGCCGCCCGGATCGCCCACCTGGGCGCGGTGGCCGCTCCGGGCGGGGACGTGGAACGGGCGGTCGGCTACCGCTGGAGCCCCGAGGGCGAGGAGACCCGCGAGCTACGGGCCCGGGTGCTGCTCGACGCCCGCGCCGCGGACCGCCCCCACCCCGTGGCCGGGCTGTGGGCGGACGTGGCGGACCTCGCGGGGCTGCGGCGCTTTGCCGAGCAGAACCGTGCGCTGGGGTACGAGGGGATGGCGGTGATCCACCCGTCCCATGTGCCGGTGGTCAACGAGGTGTTCTCGCCGAGCGCGGAGGAGCTGGCCCGCTGCCGGCGGCTGATCGCGGCGGTGGAGCGGGCGCAGGCGGAGGGGGCGGGGGCGGTGCGCTTCGAGGGGCGGATGGTGGACGAGGCGATGGCGGCCACGGCCCGCCGGACCCTGGCCCGCCACGGCGGGGACTGAGGGCCGCTCCCTCACCCCGCCCCTCCCCGGAACCGGGGCTCCGCCCCCGGCCCCGGTTCCGGGGGCGCCCCCGGCCTCACCGGGGCTCCGCCCCGGACCCCGCTCCGAGGGCATCCCCCCGCACCGTCGGCGATCCGTCCCCGGCCCCGTTCCGAGGACATCCCCGGCCCCGGAGAACCCGGGCCCTCCGGGTCCGGAGCACGGCGAGCGACCGTGCGGTGATCACCACGGTGGCGGCCAGGGCGGCCGTGGCCGACCAGATGACGAGGGCGGGCCAGATGTAGACGAGCTGGGCCAGGGTGCCCTCGCGGTTCATGAACAGGCCGATCAGGTCGGTGAGTTGGGCGAACAGGATGATCGGGATGGCGCAGGGCAGCATGCGCGGGACCACTCGCCACAGCGGCCGGTCCGCGGTGCGCCGTGCCCAGCGGGGCGCCCGAACGGCGCCGAGCACGCCCAGGGCGATGGCCAGCAGGGTGAGCGCCGCGAGGACGTAGTCGGCCTTCATCGTGAACGGGGTGCGCACCGCAGGCGACTTGCCCTGGGCCAGGTCGACCAGTCCGTCGAGCATGACGGCGGCGTCGTCCCGGAGATCATGCCGGTGTTGGCCACGATCGCGATGCCGGTCCGGCTGTCGGGCAGCAGCGTCTGGATGGCGTTGTGGGTCAGGAGTTCCCCGGTGTGCCGGATCTGCCGGGGCTGTTCCCCGGGCGGGGTCACGGACCAGCCCATGGCGTACTCGCGGCCCTTCGGTGGGGTGTGCGTGATGTCGATGCTCCGTGCGGAGACGACGCGCCGCCCCGCCGCGGACACGCCCTGGTTGTTCTGGGCGATCAGCCACTGGGCGAGGTCGTCCGCCGTGGTGACGACGCCGTGGCCCCCGGCCGCGAACCAGCGGGGGTGGGAGCGCGGGAACATCATGCCGTAGGCGCGGACGTAGCCCCGGGCGTGATCGGGCATCTCATCGGTGGTGTCGACCGACTCGGTGCGGGTCATGCCCAGCGGCCGGAACACCTGGGTGGCCAGGTAGTCCGCGAAGGGCCGCCCGCTGACGACCTCGACCAGCCGTGCGGCGACGAAGTAGTTGGGGTTGTGGTAGTTCCACTCGGTGCCCGGCCGCGCGGCGAGCCGGGCGCCGCGCATGTCCGCGACCGCCTCGGTGAGCGTATGTGCCTGGGGCCGGGTGAGGTCGGGGTAGGCGGAGTCGGCCATGCCCGATGTCTGGTTCAGCAGCTGCCGTACGGTGATCTTCTCGGCCCGCCGGTCGGCCATCGTGAACTCGGGCAGATAGCGATGGGCCGGTGTGTCCAGGTCGACTCTGCCCTCCTCGACCAGCCGCATGACGGCCAGCGCGGTCATGGACTTGGAGAGCGAGGCCACGGGCACCGGTGTCCGCGCGGTCATGGCCTTCCCGGCCGCGGTGTGCCCGTATCCGGCCGCGTGGACGACCTGGTCGCCCCTGGTGACCGCCACCACGGCGCCCGGCAGGTCGGTCCGCTCCATATAGGCGTTGACGTAGGCGTCGACCGAGGCGGCGTCCAGTGAGGGGTGGGATGGGGTGGTGGCGTGCGCCGTCGCCGGGCACCCCAACGCCGTCAAGGCGATGAGCGGGGCAAGCGCCAGGCGGACGAGACGTCTGTGGCTACGGATCGGCATGGCGCTCATCCCACCGGGGCCGGGGCGGGCACCGCATTGGTGTGGGTACGAGATCAGAGGTAGTGCGCGCACTACCGACCGGGCGGCGCCGGGTCGCATATCTTCTGCGGGTGCCTTCTCGAACAGCCTGGCAGGCTCTCGCTCAGCGTCCGTTGGGGTTCCTGGCCTCGGCCTGGCCCTGGCGGGCGTTGGCCTATCTGCTGTCCGGGGTCGTCTTCGGCGCGATCGCCATGGTCACGCTGCTGACCATGGCCCTGGCCGGGCTGGTGTCGCTGATCGTGGGGGTGGGCGCCGTTCTCCTCCTCGCCGTGGCGCTGTCCGGCATCCTCGTCACCCGGATCGAACGCCGACGACTGTGGCTGGTGGACCCGGACCCGGCGCCGGATCCGCACCGGGCCCCCGAGCGCCCCGGGCTGCGGGGGTGGCTGGACACCCGGCTGCGGGAGCCCGCCACCTGGCGGGAGCTGAGCTTCACCGCGGTGTCGATGACCGCCCTGTGGTGGATGGACCTGCTCGTCCTGGCTTTCGCCCTCGGCCTGCCCGTCCTGCTCATGACGTCGCCGGTGGATGACCCCGGCGCCTGGCCGTGGCTGGTCATCGGCCTGTGCCTGCTGCCGGCGGCGCCGTACACCATCACCGCCTGGGCCGGCGCCCGCGCCGCGCTGACCCGTCTGATCCTGGCGCCGCGCGACAGGGAACTGGGCCGGGAGCTCACCGAGGTCCGGGCCTCCCGGGCGCGTCTGGTGGACGCCTTCGACGCGGAGCGCCGACGGATCGAGCGGGACCTGCACGACGGCGCCCAGCAGCGCCTGGTCTCCATCAACGTCCTGCTCGGCCTGGCCGGTCTCGACGCGGAGCCGGGCTCGCCGGTGGCCCGGCAGCTCGCGCTGGCCCAGGGCGAAGTCACCCTCGCCGTCAACGAGTTGCGCGAGCTCAGCCGGGGTGTGCACCCCAAGGCCCTCACCGACCACGGCCTCGCCGCCGCCGTGGACAACCTCACCACCCGCTCCGCCCTGCCGGTCACCGTGGACATCCGGCTTCCGTACCGCCTGCCCGCGACCGTGGAGAGCACGGCGTACTTCGTCGTCGCCGAGGCCCTGGCCAACGCCACCAAGCACAGCCGGGCCACCCGGGCCGAGGTCCACGCCCGGCTGGACGCGGATGTCCTGACGCTGACGGTCCGGGACAACGGCGTCGGCGGGGCGGACCCGGCCGCGGGCACCGGTCTTGTCGGCCTGGCCGACCGCGTCGCCGCGGCGTACGGCAGACTGCGGATATCCAGCCCGGCGGGCGGCCCTACACTGCTGCGCGTGGAGCTCCCGTGCCGCTGAACATCGTGCTCGCCGAAGACTCACCGCTGCTGCGGGACGGCCTGGTCAGCGTGCTCACCCGCTTCGGCCACCAGGTGTCGGCGGCGGTCGGCGACGCCGACGCGCTGATCGCCGCGGCCCATGAGCACGACCCCGACATCGTCATCACCGATGTGCGGATGCCACCGGGCAACGCCGACGACGGCCTCCGCGCCGCGGTCGCGCTGCGCGGCCACCGCGCCGGCCTGCCCATTCTGGTGCTCAGCCAGTACATCGAGCAGTCCTACGCCACCCATCTGCTCGACCTGGGCAGCGAGAGCGGCATCGGCTATCTGCTCAAGGACCGGGTCAGCGCCGTCACCCAGTTCGCGAGCGCGGTCGAACAGGTGGCCGCCGGGGCGACGGTCATGGACCCCGAGGTGGTGCGGCAGCTCCTGCGCCGACGGCAGGACCCCCTGCGGCGGCTCACGCCCCGGGAGCGCGAGGTCCTCTCCCTCATGGCCGAGGGACGCTCCAATGCCGAGATCGCCCGCGACCTCTATGTCACCGAGGCCGCGGTCAACAAGCATGTCAGCTCCATCCTCCAGAAACTCGACCTCCGCCTGGACGGCCACGGACACCGACGCGTCCTGGCGGTCCTCACCTACCTGCGCGCCTGACCGCCCGACGCTCCGGCGTCGAGGAGCAGCTTCGCGGCCACCGCCGTCCCGTCGGTGCGCATCGTGCCGGCCACCTCCCTCGCCCGTGCCCGGGCCCCGGGGGTCAGGGCCACCTTCAGCGCGGCCGACAGGGAGTCGAGGGTCGGGGCCGGACCGTCATGTGCCGCGCCGATGCCCAGCTCGGCCACCCGGGCGGCCCAGTGCGGCTGGTCCGCGATCTGGGGGACCACGACCTGGACCGCTCCGGCCAGGGCGGCGGTCGTCGTGGTGCCCGCGCCACCGTGGTGGACGACCGCGGCCACCCGGCCGAACAGCGCCTGATGGTTGACCTCGCCGACGGCGAGGCAGTCGTCCCGGTCGTCGATCGGGGCCAGTTCGGCCCAGCCGCGGGCGAGGAGCACGCGGCGGCCCCGCGCGCGGACCGCCTCGATGGCCACCCGGGCGAGGTCCTTCGACGTGTGCATGGCCATGCTGCCGAAGCCCACGTAGACCGGCGGTTCGCCGGCGTCCAGGAACGCCTCCAGCTCCTCCGGGAGCGGACGTTCGTCCGGCAGGATCCACGCCCCGGTCTGGACGAGGTCGAGTTCCGTCATGTCCTGCCACGGGCCCAGGACCGGGTCCGCCGCCAGCAACGCCCGGTCGGTGAAGACGTAGTCGCGGACGTTGTCCACCGGCGGCAGGCCGATCGCCGCCCGGTGGCGGTTCTCCGCCTCGCCGTACAGCTCGTTCACCCGCTGGGCGTCCTGCTCCCACAGCACCGTGAGGTCGGTCTCCTCCCGGGGGGACGGTGTGCCCGGCCGCCTCCCCGGAGCGAAGTGCCGCGACGGCAGTCCGAACGGATGGAAGCACGCGAACACATAGGGGATGCCCAGTTTCTCGGCCACCGAGCGTGCGCCGGCCGGCATCAGGCCGGTCGCCAGCAGCACGTCACATCCCTCGGCCGCCGCGGTGAGCGTGTCGAACCGCGCGGCGACCAGCTCGGGCGCGAGCCGGAACGCGGCCGCCGCCGACGGCGGCCGCTCGCCGGTCACCACCGAGCGCACCGTCGGGCCGAGCGGCACCAGTTCCACGCCGACACCGGCCAGCAGCGCCGCGAACTCCTCGTCCGGCGGCGCGCACACCAGCGCCTCCGCGCCGAGTTCCCGCAACCGCACCGCGAGTCCCGCCAGCGGCTCGACGTCCCCGCGCGATCCCCAAGTCGACAACACCACACGCATAGCGCAAATCCCCCGTTTCCCCAGGTCCTGGCATCGGCCGCCCATCCTGAGGCACGCCCCGGGTCTTGCCGCAAGCCCCCCGGTGCGCTATAGGTTGACAGTGGCAGGGAGGAGTACTTCCCTGCCTTTGCTGTTTCGTCAGCCCAGGTTCGCCAGGCCCGGTTCGCCAGCCCAGGCTCGCCGGGCCCGGTTCGCCAGGCCTGGTCCGTCGGCCCGGTTCCTCAGTCCAGGTCCGCCAGATCGAGTCCGCTCAGCCGCTCGGGGTCGGCCAGGATGTCGATCGCCACGATCCTGCCGTCCGCGACCGTGAAGGCCAGCACCGAGTACGGCCGCCCCTCCCGCGAACTCACCACGCCCACCGCCCCGTTGACGAGCGCGGGCCGGGCGTGGAGGTCCCGGCCGCCGAGGCGGGAGAAGGTGAGCGCCTGGTCCGCCACGGCCGCGGCGCCATGCATCTCGCGCGGGGCGCGTGCGGGCGCGGGGCCGTAGTCGGCGCGCAGCACGACGTCCGGGTCGAGCACGGCGATCAGCCCCTCGAAGTCGCCGTCGCGGGCGGCGGCGAGGAAGGCGCCCACGGCCTCGCGCTGCCGGGTGAGGTCCGCGTCGGGGACCGGGGCCGCTCCCCGCACCCGGCGGCGGGCGCGGCTGGCGAGCTGACGGGCGGCGGCCGGGGTGCGGTCCACGATGGGGGCGATCTCGTCGAACGGCACGGCGAACAGATCGTGCAGCACGAAGGCCAGCCGTTCGGCGGGGGCCAGCGTCTCCAGGACGACCAGCAGGGCGAGGCCGACGGAGTCGGCGAGCAGCGCCTGGTCCTCTGGGCCGGGCCCGCTCGCACGGCTGACGACCGGGTCGGGGAGGCGCACCCCCAGGGGCTCCTCGCGCCGGGCGGTGCGCGAGCGCAGCATGTCCAGGCAGACCCGGCCGACGACGGTGGTCAGCCAGCCGCCCAGGTTCTCCACCGCGCCGGTGTCGGAGCGGCTGAGCCGCAGCCATGCCTCCTGGACGGCGTCGTCCGCCTCGCTCAGCGAGCCGAGCATGCGGTAGGCCACCGCGCGCAGATGGCCGCGGTGGGCCTCGAAACCCTCCGCCAGTAGGTGGTTCTCGTTCATCGGTCACATCCCCTTGTCCGGACCGCACCGTCGCAGGCCACACCGTGCTGACGGATGGGCGGGGTGCGATGTGACAGAGGGGCGGGGCGGACCATGCACCCGTCCAGTCCCTTGACGCGCTGCGATCACATCATTACACAAGTTGGGAGCGCTCCCATTCCTCCCACTCCCCAGGAGGGTCGGTCATGTCCCTGCCCCTGTTACGCCGTCCGCGCGGTGCGCGGACCGCCACCGCGCTGCTCACCGGCGCGCTGCTGCTGATCGCGGCCCAGTCCGCGCCCGCCGGAGCGGACTCTCCCACGGCTCCCGCGGCCGCTATGCCCTCCGCCGTCCAGGTCAACCAGCTGGGCTATCTGCCGGACGGCCCCAAACGCGCCACCGTCGTCAGCGCGAGCACCACCGCCCTGCCCTGGCAGCTGCGCGACGCGGCGGGGCGTACGGCCGCCTCGGGCACCACCACCGTACGGGGCGCGGACGCCGCCTCCGGGCAGTCGGTGCATCTGGTGGACTTCTCCTCGTACCAGGGGACGGGCACCGGCTACACGCTCGCCGTGGACGGGCGGACCAGCCACCCCTTCGACGTCCGCGCGAACCTCTACGAGGGCTTGCGCGCGGACGCGATGTCCTTCTTCTACCAGCAGCGCAGCGGTATCCCCATCGAGGCGTCGCTGGCCGGTGCGGCCTACGCGCGCCCGGCGGGCCATCTGGGTGTCGCCCCCAACCGGGGCGACACCGCCGTGCCCTGCGTCAGCGGGGTGTGCGACGGCACCCAGGATGTCCGCGGCGGCTGGTACGACGCCGGTGACCAGGGCAAATACGTGGTGAACGGGGGTCTCGCGGTCTGGCAGCTGGTCAACTCCTTCGAGCGCGCGAAGCGTACGGGGCACGCGGCCGCGCTCGGGGACTCCACGCTGCGCGTCCCCGAGCGCGGCAACGGGATCCCCGATGTGCTCGACGAGGCGCGCTGGGAGCTGGAGTTCCTGATGCGCATGCAGATCCCGGAGGGCGAGCCACGGGCGGGCATGGCCTTCCACAAGGTCCACGACGCCGCCTGGACCGGGCTGCCGACCCGGCCGGAGCAGGACGCCGAGCCGCGTGAGCTGCACGCGCCGTCCACCGCCGCCACGCTCAACCTGGCCGCCGCGGCGGCGCAGTGCGCCCGGGTCTACGCCCCGTACGACGCCGCCTTCGCCGCCCGCTGCCTGGACTCCGCGCGCCGCGCCTGGGCCGCCGCGCGGGCGAACCCCGATGTGCTCGCCCCGGCTTCCGACTCCACCGGCGGCGGGGCGTACGACGACAGCGAGGTGGGCGACGAGTTCTACTGGGCGGCGGCGGAGCTGTACGCGACCACCGGGGAGGCGCGGTACCGGGACGCGGTCACCTCCTCGCCGTACCACACCGCGAGCGATGTGTTCACCCCGGTCGGCTTCAGCTGGCAGGCCACCGCGCCCCTCGGGCGGATCGTCCTGGCCACCGTCCGCAACGGTCTGCCCGCCACCGACCTCGCCCGCGTCCGCGCCTCCGTGGTGTCCGCGGCCGATGCCCGCTTGAGCACGATGGCCGGTCAGGGCTACGCGGTGCCGCTGCCGGCGGACGGCTACGTATGGGGCTCCAACGGCCAGGTGGCCAACAACGGGACGGTCCTGGCCGTCGCCTACGAGCTCACCAAGCAGCGGCGGTACCGCACCGGGGCCCTGGAGACGCTGGACTATCTGCTCGGCCGCAACGCGCTCGGCCAGTCGTATGTCACCGGCTACGGCGAGCGCGCCGCCCAGAACCAGCACCACCGCTTCTGGGCGCACCAGTACGACGCCTCGCTGCCGAACCCGCCCGCCGGCTCGATCGCGGGCGGCGCGAACTCGGGGCTGCAGGACCCGGTGGCGCAGGAGAAGCTCCCGGGCTGCGCGCCCGCGGCGTGCTACATCGACGACATCGGCTCGTACTCCACGAATGAGGTGGCGATCAACTGGAACGCGCCGCTGGCGTGGCTGGCCGCGTTTGCCGCGGAACGCGGCTGACCCGGCGGGCGAGGGGCCTCCCGGCCCCTCGCCCCACCCACTCCGCCGCACCTCACCGGGGCAGCTGGGCCTCGATCGCGGTGACGACGTCGTCCGCCTCCGGCTCGGTCCGCGGCCGGAACCGGCCCACGACCTCACCGTCCGGCGAGATCAGGAACTTCTCGAAGTTCCACTGCACATCGCCCGCCTCGCCCTGCGCGTCCGGCGTCCGCGTCAGCTCGGCGTAGAGCGGATGCCGCTGCTCGCCGTTGACATCGGTCTTCTCCAGCAGCGGGAAGGACACGCCGTAGGTCGTCGAGCAGAACGTCCGGATCTCCTCGCTCGTCCCCGGCTCCTGCCCCGCGAACTGGTTGCACGGAACCCCCAGCACGGTGAACCCGCGCCCGGCATAGCGCTGCTGCAGCCGCTCGAGCCCCTCGTACTGCGGGGTCAGACCGCACTTGGACGCCACATTGACCACCAGCAGCGCCGCACCCCGGTGCTCACCGAGCGAGGTCGGCTCGCCGGTGAGGGTGCGCAGGGGGATGTCGTACAGGCTCATGAGATCTACCGCCTTCGTCGTTCGGTGGGTGAGCCCAATCTATGTGGTCACACGCCCGAGGTGACGGTCACCGTCAGACACGGCGACGGGGGCGGGCCGCGGGGCCCGCCCCCGTCGATGACCAGGTGGCCGCCTACTCCGGCGGGGTCGGCGTGGCGTGGTTGCGGTACATCGCCTGGATGTCGAGCTCCAGCTTGACCGTGGGGCCGACCACGGCGATGCCGCGGGCGAGCATGTTGCGCCAGTTCAGGGTGTAGTCCTCACGGTGGAGTTCGGCCGTGGCGAGGGCGGCGCAGCGCAGTTCCTGTTCGTAGCCGCCGTTGACGGCGCCGAGGTAGGTGGTGTCCAGGGTCACCGAGCGGCTGACGCCGTGCATCGTGAGGGGGCCCTGGATGGTCCACTTGGGGCCGCTGCGCCAGGTGAAGCGGTTGCTGATGAAGTGGATCTCCGGGAAGTTGTCGACGTCGAGGAAGTCGGCCGAGCGCAGGTGGGCGTCGCGGGTGTTGTTCCCGGTATTGATGCTGGAGGCGTCGATGACGACCTCGACGCGGGAGTCCTCCATCCGCTCGGCGATGTGGATGCCGCCCCGGAAGCGGGTGAAGCGGCCGTGCACATTGGCCATGCCGACGTGGCGGGCGATGAAGCGGATCGCGGTGTGCGGCGGGTCGAAGAGCCAGGTGCCGGGCGGGGGAGTTCCAGCGCTTGCGAGGGCTCCATCTGCACCCGGCGGGGAGGTTCGCTCTGGCCGGGGGCGATGTCGACGGTGAGCCGGTTGGGCTGCAGACCGCTTCCGGTGAGCAGCACCGTGTACTGGCCCGGCTCGAGCGTGGCGAGGAACAGTCCATGCGGATCGGTGGTGGCCTTGGCCACCGTACGGGCGGCGCCACGCGTCTCGGTGACGGTGACCTCCACGCCGCCCAGGGCCTGGCCCACGGGGTCCAGGACCTCGCAGCTGAAGGCTCCGGCACCCACGGGCAGGGGGATCCTCAGTCCTGATCCGCGGTCGGGACGCTGGGTGCGCATGCGCCGGAGCAGTGCGAGGGGCATTGCAGTCATCTCACTAACGGTTTCTCTGGGGATGGGGGCGCGTCCATGATGAGGCCCCGGGGTGGACTCCGGACGCCCGGGGGTGGGTGTCAGCCGTGGCCGAGGATCTTCCGTACCGCGCCGAGCAGCAACTTCCTTGCCTCCGGGGAGGCTTCGGCGTGGCGGAAGCCGATGTGGTTGTCGGGGCGGGTCAGCAGGGCGCCGCAGTCGCCGATCTCGCGCAGCCGGGCCCAGTCGCCGTAGGGGTCCTCGTACTCCTCGCCGGGGCCGATGGAGACGGTGGCGAGTTCCACGCCCAGTTCCCGACGGACCGCCGCGGCCGCCTCCTCCCAGCAGCCACCGCCGATGCCGGTGAAGAGGGTGAACCGGCCGTGGCCGCCGAGGTCGAGGGTCGACAGCCGCTCGGGGCCCCGGACGACCCATGCGTGCGGCAGCTTGGCGCCGGGACGGGTGGTGGGCTGGTGGTGCAGCTCCGGGTCGCGGTCGAAGCCGGGGTCGGGGGTGCCGTCGGGGACGACGGCGTCCGACGCGTACCGCTGGTTCATCTCCACGCCGTGCGCGTTGAACTCGTACACCTTGGCCGCGATGGCCTCGCGCAGCCGCTGCCGCCGCTTGGCGCCCTCGGACGTGGCGGCCTTACGGGCGCCGACATTGCGCCACATCTGCTCGGGATCGGAGGTGGAGAGCAGATCCAGCGCCTCGAAAACCGGCGCGGTCTCACCGATGCTCCGGTTGGCGCGCTCGACGGTCTGCCGTCCCACCGGTGCCCGTTCGGCGGAGTAGGTGTCCAACAGGGCCGGGGCGGCGGTGCCGTCGAGGACCAGCTTGAGCTTCCAGGCCAGGTTGTAGGCGTCCTGGATGGAGGTGTTGGAGCCCAGCCCGTTGGACGGCGGGTGGCGGTGGACGGCGTCGCCCGCGCACAGCACCCGCCGGTCGGCGTAGGTCTCGGCGTACAGGTGGTTGACGGTCCACGCCGAGGTGGAGGTGATCCGCACGGGGATCGTGTCGTCGCCGAGCAGCCGGTGCACCACGGACCGCGCGAACTCCTCGGTGAGGTCCGGCGGGCCCGCGTCGAGGTCGTAGCCCCACACCACCATCCACTCGGTCCAGGGGCGCACACAGCGCACCAGGCCCGCGCCGATGCCGCCGACGGTCGCGCCGGGGGCGAGCACCCAGTAGAGCGTGGAGGGGCGATGGGCGGTGAGGTGGGCCAGGTCCGCCTCGAAGACGATGTTGAGGCTGCCCGCGACGCCCATCCGGCCCACCGTGGGCAGCCCGGCGTTCTCCACCACGCGGCTGCGCCCGCCGTCCGCGCCGACCAGGTAGCGGGCCCGGACGCGGTAGGTGTCCCCGCGCAGCCGGTCCTCGACCAGCGCGGTCACGGCGTCGTCCGACTGCTCGTGGGAGAGGTACTCGGTGTGGAAGCGCAGCGTGGTGCCCCGCGAGACGGCGGCGTTCACCAGCACCGGTTCCATCAGGTGCTGCGGCATGTCGCACATCCGGCTGGGGCTGGCCAGTTCGTGCGCCGCCTGGATGAGCGGGTCATTGCCCCAGGAACGCAGCCGTCCCAGCTCCTCGCCCGCGAGGCTGGTGCAGAAGACGGTGTTCCCCATCAGCGGCTGCGGCGTGGCCAGGGCGGTGACCTGGTCCTCGACGCCGAGGTCGCGCAGCACCTCCATGGTGCGCTGGTTGGTGATGTGCGCGCGGGGCGTGTCCGCCAGGCTTCCGTACCGGGTGACCATGACGTTGGGCACGCCGTAGGTGCTCAGGGCGAGCGCCGTCGCGGCTCCGGCGGGGCCGCTGCCCACGACCAGTACGTCGGTCTCGACGGTCTCCACTGCTGAAGGGCTCCTCTCGGTCCGCTCCCCGTCCTCTCCCCGTACCGGCCGATCTCCCGGCGCGATCACGATCGCCGATCGACCGGTGATGATCTTGTTCCAGAACCCGGACCCCGAGGTGTCTCATTTCGAAACAGTGGCGACGTATACGGTGGAGGTGCTGTGACGACCACCGACGACACCCCCGCCGACCCGGCCCTCTCCTCGCTGCGCCGGGCGCGGGACCGGTTCTTCAGCGGACGGCCACCGGGCGACGGGATCCCGGAGGACCTCGCCCAAGCCTGGCGGCGGGCCCGGTTCTTCGGCGTACCGCGCGACCTGGCGGCCCCGCCCAGGGTCCGGCCGCCGGTGGACTCACCGCTGCTGGCCGCGGCGCGCCCCGTGCTGGACCGCGTGGCGCCCACGCTGAGCGGTGCGATGGAGCTGGTGCTGGTCGACTCCCGCGGCCGGGCGCTGTGGTCGGGCGGCGGCCGGTACGCCGGTACGCCCGACGGGATGGCCGGTCTCGATCTGTCGGAGAAGGCGGTCGGGCACAACAGCCCCGCGCTCGCGCTGCGCACGGGGCGCCGGGCCGAGGTCCACGGCCCCGAGCACTTCCTCGATCTGTGGCAGGAGGTGTCGGCGGTCAGCGTTCCGCTGTACGAGCCGACGGCGGGCCGCCCGGCGGGCACCGTCACCGTGGTGGCCCCGCTGGGCGAGGGCCGCACCGCCCACCCGGGCGCGGCGCTCGCCGAGGCCACCGCGCACGCGATCGAGACGGAGCTGCTGGGCCGGGCGCGCCCGCCGGAGCGGGTGCTGCTCGACGCGTACCTGCGGCAGCGGGCCGAGGGGGCGGCGGTGGTGGCGCTCGACGGCAGCAGCCGCCTCGTCAGCCCGGAGGCCGCGCGGCTGCTGTCGCACGAGACACTGGCGCGGCTGGAGCGGCGTGCCACGGCCCTCCTCAGGGACGCGGCCACGGGCCCGGAGGAGCACGCACCGGAGGAGATCCCCGTACCGGACGATGAGATCCCCGCCCCGGACGGCGCCGGGCTCACCGTCAGGATGACGCGCCTGGTGCACGGGGGCGAGGTGATCGGGGCCGTGGCCACGGTGTGCACGGCGGCCCGGCGGGCGCGGTCGGCGGAGCGGCGGAGCCATGACCGGCTCCCGGGGCTCGTCGGCACGTCCCGGCCCTGGCGGCTGGCCGTCTCCCGGGCGACGGAGCTGGCGCGGGCAGTGGAGCCGCTGTTGCTGATCGGCGAGCCGGGCGTGGGCAAGACCGCGCTGGCCCGCGCCCTGCTCGGCCTGCGGGGCACGGCCGCGCCGCGGGTCGTCGACGCCGCCGAGCAGGTGCCCGGCGAGGTCCCGCGCTGGTGTCACGCGCTCGCGGAGCTCCCGGAGCCGGAGGGGGACGGCGGCGCGCCGCCGCTGCTCCTGCGCCACGCCGAGCGGCTGGGCCAGGCCGATGTGGCGGCGCTGCTGTCGCTGCTGGCGGAACGGCCCGCGGTGCCGCTGGTGGCGACGCACACCCCGGGCGCGCCCACCGGCCCGTGTCTGAGCCGGCTGCTGGACATCCTCGGGGCCCGGTCGGTGACGCTGCCGCCGCTGCGCGAACGCGTCGAGGACATCCCGGCGCTGCTGGCGGGCCTCGCCGCCCGGCGCCCCTCTCCCGGGCGTCCCCGCTGACCTGGAGCCTGGACGCCCGCCGGGCGCTGGAGCAGCACACCTGGCCGGGCAATGTGGCCGAACTCGCCCAGGTCGTACGGGAGGTGGCCGAGCGCCGCCGCGCCACCGGGCCGGTGCGGCGGGAGGAGCTGCCGTACGGGCTGCGGGTGCCACCGGCCACCCGCCGGCTGAGCGGTATCGAACGGGCGGAGCGCACCGCGATCCTGGAGGCGCTGCGCCGGCACGGGGACAACAAGGCGCGGGCCGCCGAGTCCCTGGGCATCGGCCGGGCCACGTTGTACCGGAAGTTGCGGGCGTACGGAATGGACCAGGCGTAGCGGCGGAATCAGTCTCCAGGGGGCCGGTCACACCGGAGCCGGTCATGGGCCGTGGAGGGGGAACGGTGACGCGGGACAACAGCGCCGAGAACGAGGCGGTCACGGGCAGGCTGCTGATCCTGGAGTACGAGCAGGTGAAGGAGGAGCAGCGGGCGCGGATCGGGTTCCGCGACAATCTGCTCTACGCGACGCTGGCCGCGATGGCGGCCATCATCACCTTCTCCCTGCAGAGCCATGGGCGCCCGGAGCTGCTGTTGCTGCTGCCCCGGCGTCGGCGCTGCTGGGCTGGTCATATCTGGTCAACGACGAGAAGATATCGGCCATCGGACGGTATGTCCGGGAGGATCTGGGACCCCGGCTGACGGCGCTCGCCCCGGGCCGGCCACCGGTGTTCGGCTGGGAGCGGGTCCACCGCGACGACGGCCGCCGGGTCTCCCGCAAGCGGCTTCAGCTCGCGGCGGATCTGCTGCTGTTCACGGTGGCGCCGATCGCCGCGCTCATCGTGTACTGGACGTCGGAGCCGGTCCGGGCGGTGCTGCTGGCGGTGTCGGTGGCGGAGGTGGCGCTGGTCACCGTACTGGCGGTGCAGATCGTGTTGTACGCGGATCTGCACCGGCCATGATGTGGGATGACCCGTGGGGCTCGTCGGGCCCGGAAGGTATCGGCAGAGGCTGTCCTAGGGGGATCCGTGGGCGCTGGTGACAACGGGGGTGCGGTGCGGGCCGATGTGGTGGTCCTGACCGCGCTGGAGGTCGAGTACCGGGCCGTGCGCGCCCATCTGGAGGAAGCGCGTCCGGTCCAGGCGGAGCGGGGCGCGCTGTTCGAACTGGGCGTGTTCCGCGAGGAGTCCGGTGAGCGGACGGTGGCCATCCATATGACGGGGCCGGGGAATCCCGGCACGGCGGCCTCGGTGGAGCGGGCGGCGGCGCTCTTCGCGCCCCGGGCGGTGCTGTTCGTGGGGGTGGCGGGTGGCGTCAAGGACGTCGCGCTGGGCGATGTGGTGGCGGCCGACGCGGTGTACGACTACGAGACCGGCAAGGACACCGAGTCGGGGTTCTGGCCCCGGCAGAAGACCTATCCGTCCGCGTACGGGCTGGTGCAGCTGGCCCGGCTGGTGGCGGCGGGCGACGCGTGGCAGCGGCGGATCCGCCCGGGGGACGCCGCGCCGCGCGCCCTGGCGGATGACGCGCCGCGCGCCCGTGCCCATGTGAAGCCCCTCGCGGCGGGCGGCCGGGTGGTGGCGCACCACCGATCGGACGTCGGACTCAGGCTCGCGGCCAGTGCGGGTGACGCGCTCGCGGTGGACATGGAGGGCTTCGGCTTCCTCGCCGGCGCGTACGTCAATCAGCATCTGGACGCCCTGGTGGTCCGGGGTATCTCGGACCTGCTCGGGGACAAGGGCGAGGCACACGACGAGCGCTGGCAGCCGGTGGCCTCCCGGAACGCGGCCGCCTTCGCCTTCGAGCTGATCGGCCGTATCCCGGCGGCGAACCCGGTGGCGACCCGGCCGCTCGCCGCCGGTACCCGGTCCCTCGCCGCCGGCGGGCCGCCCGAGGGCTCCCGGCGGCGCAGGCTGACCATCCGTGACCTCGGCGTACTCGCGGACACCCTGCTGGCCGTGGCCGGAATGACCTCCCCCGCGCGCTGGCAGCAGCTGCTCGACGAACTGCCCACCGTCGGCACCGCGGTGGGCCGTCAGTCGGAGAGCCGGGCGGAGGCCCTGTCGCTGCTGCGCGTCTGCGAGGCGCGGCGGGCGATGGGCGAGCTGGTGGAGGTGGTCGCGGTGCTCGCGCCGGACGATCCGGCGGCCGCCGAACTCGCCCGGCGCGTCGAGGAACTCGGATTGGAGTGACCCTCCTCACCCTCTCGCCCCGGCGTGCCCGAGCCCCGGGCCACCCTCCCCGCGCCCTCCCCGAGCCGCCACGGGACGGCGTCCCCGCCCGGGCTCACCGGAACCCTCCAGGTGGGCCCCTGGGGAGGACGGCCCTCCGCCTCGCGGCCGCCGCGGGAGCGGGCTCCCCGGTCCACCGCCGGGGGTGTCCCGGCCGCGGCGGTGCCCGCCCCGGGCCCGGGGGACGGTGCCACGGACATACTCGCCCAGGGGGTGTCACGAGAGACCTGCGGGGCATACAAGTTGTCCCGGAGTCCGGGCGGGTGGTGCCCGCGTGTGGCAGGGTCTCCGGCGGGATCATCGGCGGCGGGGACCGATGATGCGGCCTCGGGGGAGGGCACGGCATGGCGGCCATGGGGGAAGGTGGCCTGAAATCGGTGGGCAACCTCGTCACGGCGTTGAAGGAGTTCCGCTGTCTGACGGATCCGGATCTGCGCACGCTGTGTCTGGATCTGGTCGCCATGGAGCTGGAGATGACCAGCGTCCCCGTACGCGCCCACCGGGTGACCGACTACTTCCTGGTGGAGCTGGCCCGCGAATGCCTGGAAAACGTGCGGATCATGCACGCGCTACGCGCGTCCCTCGCGGTGATGGCGGCGGCCGACGAGGACGCGATCAAGCGGCTCGACTCGGTCATGGAGCAGATGACGGCCCGTCCGGCGCTGCCCGAGACCGCCATCGCGAAGCTGCGGTCGCTGCTGGAGGAGCTGGAGATCGAGCAGTTGGGCCAGTTGTGCCGTGCGGCGGCGGGCCCGCTGCAGGACGTCCCCCGGTCACCGACCCCTGGCACGCCTTCGAGGTGCTCAGCCGGATGAACGCGCAGCCGGGCGGGCTGCCGCCGGGGCTCGCCCTCGTGGAGTACCTCGCGGCGGCGGCGCGCCCGCTGCAACGGGCCGACGCGCTGCGCGAATGGGCCGATGAGCAGGCCCGGGAGCTGGGTCTGACGCCCCAGCTGCGGTCGCTGCGGCAGCAGGTGGGGCATGCCGCACCGGCCGGTCCGGTGGACGCCTATCTGGTGATCCGGCTGCTGCCGCGGGAGGAGGCCGGGGCTTATGAGCTCTCGTCCTGGCGCCAGTACGACCCCACCGGCTGGCATCCGGTCCGCGGCCCGGTCGCCCAGGTCACCTCGGAGACCGCGGAGCGGGCGGTCCAGACGCTGGTGTACCAGGCGGCCGAGGAGTGGGACGACGCCCGGGCGATCCACATCGAGTTCATGCTCGGCCCGGATGACCTGAATCTGCCGGTCCACCGCTGGCGTCTGGAGCTCGACAGCGAGTTTCCCATCCCGCTGTACATGGACCATCCGGTGGTCGTACGGAGCCTGGAGCGCAGCTGTACCCGGCGCTGGCACCGGGAGTGGAAGCACCGCTGGAACCTCCTCGACCAGCAGCCCGAGCGCGTCAAGCAGCTCGTCGTGGACGGCGAGGAGCCGGACAGCCCGCGCTCCGGCGACCCCAACGCGCTGCTGGCCCGGCTCAAGGCCGATCCGCAGGTGGTGGCCCTGGTCCTGACCTCGCCCCCGGGCACCACCCCCGAGGGCACCTCGGAGGCGCTGACCGCCTGGCGGGCCGGGATTCCGGTGGTCGCCTGGGACGGCCGGGCGACCCGGGACCCCGGCTTCGTCCAGCAGCTGGGGCAAAAACAGGCCGACGCCAGCGGGAACCTGGCACGGCTCCGCGAAGCCGTGACACAGTTACGTCTGGACGCCCATACGATCGACTCCGCGGAGCGGGAGCATCACCTGGGGCAGCATGTGGTGCTCGTTTGGGACGACCCGACCCGTCCCGTGGAACCGCAAGGGCGCATGACGGGGCCGGACGAGGGGGTGGGTGGTCGATGAGCGACGAAGAGCCTGCGCGGCGCCACAACGGACGGGTCCACCAGGATTCCGGTTCCGCCTCGGCCGCCCTGCCGTCCGGGATCCCGCGCCCCTGGTGGATCTACCAGGGCACCGGGCGCCCGCTGCACGACGTGAGCCTGGAGGAGATCCTTCCGCCGCCGCCCCCGTGGCGCGCCTTCGGCGGGGTCTCGGCCTGCCCGGTCGAGGGCAACGGCCGGTCCGGCGCGTTACCGGACGCGGACGAAGCCCCGACCGAGCCCCCGGCACCGCCGGAGGACCAGCAGGACACCGCCCGGCGGCTGGGCGCGATGCCCCTGGGCGTGCGCTCGGACCCCGAGGAGGCCGATCTCGTCAACGCGGCCCTGATCCTCAGGCGTCCCCTTCTGGTGACCGGCCGCCCGGGCACCGGCAAGTCCACGCTGGCGTACCGCATCAGCCGGGAGTTGGGTCTGGGCCGGGTGCTGCGCTGGCCGATCACCACAAGATCGACCCTGCGGTCCGGGCTTTACGGCTACGATGCCGTCGGCCGTGTGCACGCCGCCGCGGCCGGCCAGGCGTCGGAGGGGGACAGCCGCGAACCCGGACCGGAGGACATCGGTGACTTCCTCCAACTCGGGCCGCTGGGCACGGCGATGCTCCCGCACCGCCTGCCGCGCGTCCTGCTCATCGACGAATTCGACAAGAGCGATATCGATCTGCCCAATGACCTCCTCGACATCTTCGAGGCCGGCGAGTACTCCATCCCGGAGCTGGTGCGCATCCGCAGGCGCCGCCCGGCCGTATCGGTCCTCACCGACGACCCGGAGCGCAGTACCGTCATCGCCTCGGGGCGGGTGCGCTGCCGCGCCTTCCCCGTCGTCGTCATCACCAGCAACGGCGAGCGGGAGTTCCCGCCCGCGTTCCTGCGGCGCTGTCTCCAGCTGCGGCTGCCCGACCCGGACGCGGACCGGCTCGCCGCGATCGTGGCCGCGCATCTGGGGCGGGCCGACGATCCGCGTGCGCGGGAGCTGATCCAGATGTTCCTCGAGCGCAGCGAGCGCGAAGGCGGCCTGGCCGCCGACCAGTTGCTCAACGCGGTGTATCTGGTGACGTCCCAGTCACATGTTCCGGGGCCCGAGTGGGAGGAGCTACTGCAGGCCGTCTGGCACCGGCTGGACAGCGCAGCGGGCTCGACATGACACACGACCCAGGCGGCGGGTCCGCCGGGCCGGGCCCACGGGACCTCGACTGGCAGCAGCTCGCCGACGCCCTGTGGCTGGCGGTCTGCAAGGCCGAGACGGACCGTGGCCCCGGACGGCCGGACCCCGGCCCCCTCCCCGGGACACCGGAGGCGGACGCCCCGCCGCCCGGTGACGAGCCGTCGGACGAGCCGCGGCGGGACCACCGGGGGAACGCCCCGCGTCCGGGCCCGAGGCGGCGCCCGCGGTCGCGGAACCGCCGCTCCCCGCGGAGCTGGTCGGCGTCTCCGCGCCGCCCGGCGAGGCGGAGCCGGCGACCGTCGCGGAGGCCTTCGTGCCCGCGCGCCGGCCGTCCGCCGACGGGCCGCCGCTGCCCGAGCGCGCCCTGTTCCGGGCGCTGCGGCCGCTCAAGCGCACCTCGCCGTCGCCGGTCGAGACGGAGGTCGACGAGGAGGCCACGGCCGAGCGCGCGGCGCGCGAGGGGCTGTGGGTGCCCGACCTGGTGCCCGTGCGCGAGCGCTGGATGGACGCCGTCCTGGTGGTGGACTGCGGCAGTTCGATGGTGGTGTGGCGGCGGACGGCCGCGCATCTGGTCACCGTGCTGCAGCGCACCGGTGCCTTCCGGGATGTGCGGGTGCACCGGGTGAACACCGACCATCCGTTATCCGCCGAGGACCGGTCGCCGGTGGCGGGGATGGAGCCGCGCGGCAAGCGGACGGTGCTGGTGCTGACCGACGGCATCGGCCCGGCCTGGGCCGATGAGAGCGCCCGGCGCGCACTGGCCGGCTGGGCGCGGCAGGCGTCGGTCGCGGTGCTCCACGTCTTGCGCCAGGGCCGTTGGCACCACACCGGGGTGGCGCCGGAGCGGGTGCGGGTGCGGGTCCCCGAACCGGGCGCCCCCAACGGCACCTGGCGGCGGGCGGACGGCGGTTCCTGGCCGGGCGGCGCGCCACCGGTCCCGGTGCTGGAGCTGGACGCGCGGTGGATGGCCAACTGGGCGCGGCTGGTGGCCCGCCCGTCGGCGCGCGGCGAGAACACGATGGCGCTGCTGCCCGGGGCGCCCGCCGAGCTCTGGGATCCCGAACCGGAACCGAGCGCCTGGGACCGCGTCTTCCGGTTCCGCGCCACCGCCTCGCCGAGCGCCTTCCGGCTGGCGTCCCGGCTGGCCGCGGCCCCGCTGAACATTCCCGTGATGGAGTTCGTGCAGGGGATCCACCAGCCGGAGGGCAGCCCCGGCGATCTGGCCGAGGTGCTGCTGGGAGGGCTGCTGCGCAAGGTGGGGGCCGCCGACCCGCTGGACGAGACGGGCATCGGCTACGAGTTCCACGACGGGGTGCGCGAACTGCTGCTGTCCGCCGGGATGCGGGACGAGTCGCTGTACATCCTCGGCAGCGTCCTGGACCGGCTGGGCCGCCGCTGGAAGCCGCTGCTGATGCTGCGCGATCTGCTCAACCACCCCTCGGGCTCGGTGGGCGACCTGCCCAGGACGGAGCGCCTGCTGCCGTACATCCGCCTCCAGGAGCAGGTCTACCAGGCGCTTTCGGGGCCGTACCTGGAGGGCGCGCGCTCCTTTCGCGCCCTTGTCCTGGCCCATCAGGCGCTCGCCCGCTCGGGGGAAAGCCCACCCGATCCAGTTGAAGACGCATCACACAGGGGAAAATATGTGGTCTCCGAGGCGGTTGCGGCCATGACTGACTCCACGTCTCCCCGAACAGACCCGCTGTCCCAGGCCGACGATTCACCATCCCCGCCGGCGCACGGCGCGCCGGGCCCGGCGGGGGAGCATCTGAGAGGAACATTCGTGTCCGTGACCGCTGCCCGGTCCCTGCCCGCCGTGGAGGAGCGCCAGCCCGGGGAACCCCCGTCCATTTGGGGAAATGTGCCGCCCCGGAACAACAACTTCACCGGGCGGCAGACGTTGCTCGACACTCTCCACGAGCGGCTGAGGAGCGAGGGCACCGCCGCCGTGCTGCCGGAGGCCCTGCACGGGCTGGGCGGGGTGGGCAAGTCACAGATCGCGCTGGAGTACGTCCACCAGCACGCCGCCGACTACGACGCGGTGTGGTGGATCCCGGCGGAGCGCCCCGAGCAGATCCGCCAGGCGCTGGTCCAGCTCGCCGACCGGCTCGGGCTGCACGCGGGCATGGAGGCCAACACGGCCGTGCCCAGCGTGCTCGACGCGCTCCGCACCGGGCGCCCGTGCCGCAACTGGCTGCTGGTCTTCGACAACGCCGAGGAGCTGGAGACGGTTCGGCCGTTCTTCCCCGCGGGCGGGCCCGGCCGGATCCTGGTCACCTCGAGGAACGCCCAGTGGTCGCGTGCCGCCCGCACCGTCGAAGTGGACGTCTTCGAGCGGGAGGAGAGCATCGAGCTGCTGCGCCGCCGGGGGCCGGAGCTGCCGCGCGACCAGGCGGACCGGGTCGCCGACGCGCTGGGGGACCTTCCGCTGGCCATCGAGCAGGCGGCCGCGTGGCTCACCGAGACCGGGATGCCGGTCGACGAGTACCTCCAGGTCTTCGAGGACGAGCGGGCCGATGTCTCCACCCGCCGCAATGAACTGCTGGCGGCGGGCGTTCCGGTGGACTACCCCGAACCGGTCGCCGCCGCCTGGAACATGTCGCTGCGGCGGCTGGCCGAAACCCATCCCGGTGCCATCCAGCTCCTCCAGATGTGCTCGTTCTTCGCACCCGAGCCGATCTCCCGGCGGCTCTTCTCCGGCGTGCGGGGGGTGTCCCTCTCGCCCGAGCTGTCAGAGGTGCTGCAGGACCCCATCAGGCTCGGCCACGCGATCCGTGAGATCAACCGCTACGCCCTGATCAAGATCAACCACCGCAGCAACACGATCGAGATGCACCGGCTGGTGCAGGCCGTGCTGATCGGCCAGATGTCCACACAGCAGCAGGCGGACATGCGGCACAGCGCCCATGTGCTGCTGGCCGTCGGCGACCCCAACGACGTGACCCCCGCGAACTGGGGGCGGTACGCCGACCTCCTCTCCCATGTCCGGGCGTCGCGCGCGATGGAGTGCGACGACAAATGGGTGCGGCAGATGGTGCGGAACCTGGTCCGCTTCCTCTTCATCTGGGGGGACCACGAGGGAGCGCTGGAGCTCGGCAACCAGGTGCGGCGGCAGTGGGTGGAGACGCTCGGCGAGGACAGTGCGGAGACGCTGGCCGTCTCCCGGACCCTGGGCCATGTCCTGACCGTGCTCGGCCACTTCAAGGAGGCCCGGGAGCTCAACCGCCGGACGCTGGAGCTCCAGCGCGCCAAGGACGGCGACGACCACGAGAACACCCTGGTGACTCAGGGCGCGGTCGCCGTCGACAACCGCTACCAGGGCGACTACGCGCGCTATGTGGAGCTGGAGAAGGACCGCTGGACCAGGACCCTGCGGCTCTTCGGGGACGAGGACCCGTACTCCATCGGCGCGGCGAACGACTACGCCCTGGCACTGCGCGCGATGGGGGACTACGAACGCGCCCGGCAGCTGGACGAGGACGCCCGGCGCACCGCCGGTCTGGTGCTCGGCGAGGACGCCCTGCTCACCATCCTGGTGGAGGCCAACCTCAGCATCGACATCCGCGAGGGCGGGGACTACCTGGCCGCCCGCGACATGCTGGAGCAGACCTGCGCCCGCGTCCGCCGAGTGCTCCCGCAGAACGCGCCCATCGGGATCTTCGCCCTGCGCAACCTGGCCGTGGCGCGTCGTAAGGCGGGCGACCACGAGGGCGCCCTGGACCTCAGCCGGGAGGTGCTGGAGCGCTACCGGCTGCGCTACACCGAACCCAACCTCCACATCACCATCACGGCCCTGGCCGTCTCGATGGATCTGCGGCAGACCGCCGATCTGGAGGGCGCGCGTGAGCTGGGCCGGAAATGCCTCGACGAGATGGGCGTCCTGCTGGGGGAACGGCATCCGGCGACCCTGGGCGCGGCGACCGACCTCGCCGTGACGCTGCGGCTGCTGGGCGAGACGGACGAGGCGCTCGCGCTGAACAAGGAGACGCTGCCGGTGCTCGTCGAGCGGCTGGGGGCCGACCACCCCACGGCGCTGGCCTGTGCCATCAACATGGCCAGCGACCACTACACCCTCGCGGACTACCAGGAGGCCCACGACCTGGACACCACGACCCTGGCGACCTGCCGGTCCCGGCTCGGTGAGGACCACCCCACCACGCTCGCGTGTGCGGTCAATCTGTCGGGGGATCTGCGCGCGCTGGGCGAGGGCAGGCGGGCGGAGGAGCTGCACCAGGACGCGCTCGGCCGGCTGCGCCGGGTGCTGACGGCCAACCACCCGGCGACGGTCGCGGCGGCCCGGGGCATCCGGGCGGACTGCGATGTGGAGGCGATCTCCATCTGAGCCGCCGTGCGCGGAGCCGTCCGCGGAGCCGTGCGCGGAGCCGTCCGCGGGGCCCCGTGCCGCGCGCCGTTCACTCGCGGGTACGCGTCCCGATCCACCGCACCAGAGCCACCGGATCGGGACCCGTGTCCGGTGCGGTGCGCAGCTCCCGGTGGACGGCCAGGGCCAGTTCGGGGCGGTTCAGCAGCACCGTCCTGGCCGCGCCGTCCGGCAGGCTGAGCGCGAGGCCCGCCCATGCCGCGATGTCGTCCGGGTCCGCTTCCAGGCGGGCCCGGTAGCCGCGCAGCGCCGCCGCGGTGTCCCCCGCGGCCCAGTCGAGATCGGCTCGGTCGGGGGCGTCCTCGCCCTCGCGCAGCCCCGCTCCCCCGCCCTCGCGCAGCCGGGCGAACCCCACCGGATCCGCGAGCCGGAGCCGGGCGAGCGCGGGGCGCGCCGGCGCCTCGGGGCGGGTCGGCCGGACGGAGGTCCCGGGCAGCTCTCCTGGCGGGTCGGTCCGCTCCCGCCAGGCCCGCGCCCACTGGGCGGTCGGCTCCGGGTCCGCCGCCAGGTGGCGCATGCGGTGGACGAGCCGGTGATCGTGGATCAGGTCCGACGCCAGGCCCCCGGTACGGCGGGCACCCGCTGCGCGAGCCACAGGGCCAGCCGTCCCTCCAGCCGGTGGAGGAACTCCTCGCCCCGGGGCGTCAGTTCGGCATGAGCGAGGAGCGTGCGCAGCCCCGAGGCGGTCTGTGCCCGGCGCAGGGCGAACTCGAACGCGGCGGTGTCCCTGGCCGGTCCGGGCTCGGCGCGCCGCAGTCGGTCCCACCAGAATCCGGTCACGCCCAGGAACGCGTACACCCCCTGGAGGAGTCCGCGCAGCGGTCGCGGGTCCAGCCGCCAGGGCGCGTAGTGGATCTCCTCCAGGCCCCCTTCGATCAGGGGCACCAGGTCCATCAGCGCGCTGAGTTTGATGTGCTGGGCCTCGTGCACCAGCGCGGCGGCGAGGGTCAGCGGGTCCGTGGCCCCGTTGAGCAGCACACAGCCGTACGCCTCCGGCGACGAGGCGCTGAACGGTTCGGGCCAGGCGGCGTACGGCACGGGCACCACGGAGGACAGGCAGGCGGCGATTCCCCGGGGGTCCACCTGGCGCTGCTCCGAGACCAGCCGCCACGCATTGCCGAATCGCTTCTGCCAGCCCTGCCACTCTTCGTCGCCGAGCCGCTCCGGGTCCCGGATCCGGAGAAAGTCGCGATAGGGATCGAGGTCATCGACAAGGGGGGCGCAGACAATCCCCTCGTGCTCTCCGCGCAGCCGCCGCAGACCGTGCCAACCGGGAGCGTCCTCGGAGAAGTCGGCGGGCAGCGTCACCGAATAGGGGCCGGATAACACCGCCGCCTTCCGGCCGTATCTGACGACCTCGGCGACATCGGCGGTGTCCGGAATGCGGGCCAGTCCCAGGGCGGGCAACATCACCGCGCCCTCGCGCGCCGGAACGGCGCCGCGAAAGTCGATTCCGGCGAGAAGAGCGGCCGCGGCGGCTACGGCATGCAGATGTCCCACCGCGCTCCACAGCGGCCCGTCCCCCGATTCCATACCGCGCAGCCTGCGCAGACAGCGGTTGAGCCATACGCCCGTGGGAGGGTGCAGCAGCAGCCTGTCCACGGCTGCCGGGGAGCGGTTCTCGGCCCGAACCAGCAGGTGCCAGGCTTCCCCGGGCGGGCGAAGGGGGCCGGGCAGGGCGGGGTGCGCGGAGGCGATGTCCACCAGGGCGCGCAGCAGCAGCATGGCCCGGCTGCGCTGTCCCGACCTCAGTTCGGCCACGGCCGAGGGGCCTCCCGAACCCCGCGCCAACTCGGCGAAAGACTGCACCGGCAAACGGTGGTTGAGGCCCCGCGTGGCGGAGGACGTCATGGCCGCCTAGCTCCCACCACAGCCTTCCGACGACGACGAGTTGCCGCTGACCGTCGGCGGGTACTGGACGATGTCGAGCAGCCGCTCCGTCATCGCGGAAAGCCCTTCGTGCCGCTCAAGGTCTTCGAGTGTCGCCCCGAAAGGTCCAGCAGCTCTGTCTCGACCTCGGTCGCGACTCGCTCCATGACACCGTCCCCCTCCGGACGCTCCCTAATGGCTCATATGAGGCATCCCCATGGTGTCTTACCCCTTTTGATTGCGAAAGAGTGAACACGGCCAGTCGGCGCCTGCGTTGTCAAGATTTTCGGTCACTTCCGCGCGCCCGGGAGCCCCCCGATATGCCGGTGTCATCCACCCATTCCGGATTGCATCGTCTCGACCTCGAACACGCCTCCGCACACCCGGAACGACCGCGCCGGGACGGTCATCGCGTCGAAGGAATCCGGCGGATAGACCCGGATCCGCGCGGCGGTGCGCCGGCACGGGGTGTCGTTCATGCCCTCATTGAGCGTGTGCACACTGCTCGAGGCGCTGCCGCCGGGCGGCAGGGAGACCGGGGAGCGGGTCGGGCCGCGCCGGGTGGCGGGGTCGCCGATCACCGCGCCGGTGGAGTCGAGCAGCGAGACACCGGGGTATCCGGTGAGGGTGCAGGTCGTGGTGGACTTGTTGGTGAACACCAGGGGCAGATGGACATTGCCGGCGCCGATGTCCATCCGGCCGACCGCCAGCGTCAACTGCGCCTTGGAGCAGACGCGGCGCACCCCGGAGGCGGCGGCGGGCCGCGAGGAGGGCGGACGCGAGGGCCGCGCCGAGGGTGGAGGGGACTGCGCGGTCTGCGAGGCGGGCCGTTCGTTCCGGGAGGACCAGCTCTCGGAGGAGCCGGAGGAGGCGGCCGAGGGGAAGAGGGTGGCGCGGCGGAGGAGGCGGGGGTGACGGACGAGGCGCGCCGCGCGGAGTCCCCGCCCCCGGTGTCGCTGCCGCACGCGGTGACCGTGGCCAGCGCGCCGACCAGCAGCGCGCATAAGACCGGCGGCCGGGACCGCGCTGCCGCCGTGCGCCGAGTCGTGCGCCGAGTCGTGCGCCGAGGAGCCGAACCGTTCCGTTGACTCATGAGCGACCTCCCGAGGTCAACCGTCTGCCGGGGCCACCGGCATCGAAGGCGGGTGCCCCGATGCCTCCCGTGCATTCCCCATCGGACTCCCTTCCCCACGCGCAGGCTCTTATGTCCGGGGCACATTGATCGCGTCCGCGCTCAAATTCCTCACATTGGATTCTCTACCGCAAACATCCGAACACCTTGTCCACGCCAGAACCCTGGGATTACTGTTCGGCAGCCATCGCACTCGCCAACTGCCGTACCAGGACAGGAAGAAGGACTCCATGGCCGCACGCGGACGTCATCGCCGGCCCCGGCCCCACCGTGTCTCCCGCACCTCGCTCGCGATCACCGCGGGCGGCGCCGGCGTCGCCCTGCCGCTCATCGGCATCGGCCAGGCGAACGCCGCCTCAGCCGCCACGCCCACCTCGCCGACCCCGGCCGCGACCACCGTCACGGCCGTCACGACCACGAAGGCCCAGCCGCTGCTCATCGCCCCGAAGGCGGTGCCCGAACCACCGGCCAAGGCCCAGCCCCAGGCCGGGTCGTACACCGTCGTCCGCGGGGACACCCTCTCCCGGATCGCGGACCGGGAGAGCGTGGCGGGCGGCTGGGAGCGGCTCTACGAGATCAACCGCCAGGTCATCGGCGCCGACCCGGATCTGATCCGGCCCGGCCAGCAACTCACCCTCGGGCGCCACTGAACGAGCCCGCGCACGGGCGGTGCGTACGCACGGGAGCATGACACGAGCAGTGCGTACGCACAGGAGCGTCCGCCCGCGGTGGTCCACCGCGGCGGGCGCTCCTTCGCCTCAACCGCCTTACATCACCAAATGCGCCTTGGAATGGGTGACTTCCTCAATGTCGCCGCCCGCCTTGCCGATCAGCCGGTGCGCCAGATTGCTCAGTGCCCGCGCCGCCGCGATCTCCTCGCCGACCCTCGGCTGTGCCGGGTCGTCGGGGTTGCGGTTGGCGCGGCCCTGGGCCAGCATCTCCGTGCCGTCGTGCATCCTCAGCCGGACGACCGCTTCGGTCAGCGGACCGATCTCACGGAACTCCATCTGAATGTCGCATCCCACGATCGTCTCCATCGCGCTCACCTCCTGCGTCACCTTCCAGGATGCGCCTCACCGGTCTCTCCGGTCGACCGGGACAGCAACTCCACCACCTCCTCGTCCGCGGTCTGCGAGAAGTCCTGGTACCACTCCCCCACCGCCGCGAAGTCCGAGGGGGTGGAGAGGGCCACCACCTCGTCCGCGTCCTCGCGCAGCGCGGCGATCGCGTCCGGCGGCGCCACCGGCACGGCGAGGACCACCCGCGTGGCTCCCTGGGCCCGTGCCACCCGGCAGGCGGCCTGGGCCGTGGCGCCGGTCGCGATGCCGTCGTCCACGATGATCACGGTGTGGCCCTCGGCCGGGATCCGCGAGCGGCCCTGGCGGAACCGGCGCGCCTTGCGGGCCAGCTCCTCCCGCTCGGTCCGCTCCACCTCGGCCAGGTCCTCCTCATCGGCCCGGCTCATCCGGACGATCGCCTCATGGACGACCCGTACGTCGCCCTCGCCGATGGCGCCGAACGCCAGCTCCCGGTGGTAGGGGACGCCGAGCTTACGGACGATGATCACGTCCAGGGGCGCATGGAGCGCCCGGGCCACCTCGAAGGCCACCGGCACCCCGCCCCGCGGCAGCCCGAGCACGACCGGTTTCTCATCCGCCAAGGGACGCAACGCCTCGCCGAGGCGCCGCCCGGCGTCCGTCCGGTCGGTGAAGATCATGACTCACCCCCGCTCCTGAGGGACTCATCTGCGAATCGAGCCGACGGTCCGCCCGTCCGCGAACCGGCGGTACCCGGCCGATGGCCGGGGCGCGCGGATACCGGAGACCCCGCACCCTGGAGGTATGGAGAACACCACAGGCCCGGACGAGTCCGGTTACCCCGTCTTCGTCGAGTCAATCGAGGCCGACAGCCGCTACCGGCTGGTGCGGCTGCGTGGCCTGGGGTGCGAACCGCTGGAACGGGAGGAGTTCGAGCCGCGCGTCCGGCAGGTCTTCCCCGACATCGACCTGGACGACCCGGCCCAGGTGCACTGGGAGGACCGGCCCGGGCAGTGGCCGCCCTGGCATCCGGGCGAGGCATGACCGCCCTCATCGGCACCTCGGGATGGCAGTACCGGGACTGGCGCGGCGATCTCTACCCCGAGGGCTGTCCGCAGCGGCTGTGGCTGGAGGAGTACACCCGCGCCTTCGCCACGGTGGAGAGCAACAACGCCTTCTACCGGCTGCCCTCGTACGACCAGTTCGCCACCTGGCGGGAGCGGCTGCCGGAGGGCTTCGTGATGGCGCTCAAGGCGAGCCGCTACCTCACCCACATCAAGCGCCTGCGCGACCCGGAGGAGCCCGTGGAGCGGCTGATGTCCCATGCGGCCGGGCTCGGCGACCGGCTGGGGCCGGTACTGGTGCAGCTGCCGCCCACCCTCCGGGCCGACGGCGAACTGCTGGACCGCTGCCTGGGCTGTTTCCCCTCCGGGACGCGGGTGGCCGTCGAACCGCGGCACACCTCCTGGTGGACCGAGGAGATCCGCGCGGTGCTGGAGCGCCGCGCTGCCGCGCTGTGCTGGGCCGACTCCGGTTCCCGGCCGGTCACCCCGCTGTGGCGGACCACCGGGTGGGGGTATCTGCGCTTCCACGGCGGGCTGGCCCGCCCGGCCCCGCGCTACGGGCGCCAGGCGCTGGCCACCTGGGCGCGGCGGGTCGGGGACACCTGGCCGGCCGACGCGGAGGTCTATGCGTACTTCAACAACGACACGGGCGGGGCGGCGGTGCACGACGCGGCCGTCTTCGCCCGCGCCGTGGCCCGCCTCGGCCGCCCGGTCAGCCGCACCCCCTCGGCATGAGCCCGGCGCCCGCCGGGCTCACTCCTTCACCGCCCCGCCCAGCATGCCCTCGATGAACCGGCGCTGCAGTGCCACATAGACCACGACCACCGGCAGGGCGATGAGCACCGAGGCCGCCGCGAGCAGCGCCGCGTCGGAGCTGTGCTGCCCCTGGAAGAAGGCGAGACCGAGGGGGACCGTGCGATGGGCCTCGTCGCTGACCATCACCAGGGCCATCAGGAACTCGTTCCAGGTCCACATGAAGGTGATCACCACCATGGTGGAGATCGCCGGGCGGCCCATCGGGACCAGCACCCGCCACAGCGTGGTCCAGGTGTTGGCCCCGTCGATCCGGGCCGCCTCGATGACCGACCGGGCGCTGCCGCGGAAGTACGTGCGCATCCAGAAGACCCCGAAGGCCAGGGACTGCGCGGTCTGCGGCAGGATCAACGCCCAGTAGCTGTCGGTGAGTTCGGCGTAGCGCAGATCGAAGTAGAGGGGGACGACCAGCGCCTCCTGGGGCAGCGTCAGCCCGATCACGAAGAGGTGGAACAGCACCGTGGAGCCGGGGAAGCGCATCACCCCGAAGGCGTACGCGGCGAGGATGGCCAGCACCGTGGTGGCGGCCACCACGGCCACCGTGACCAGCACCGAGTTCCCCAGATAGGTGCCGAAGTGGCCACGGCTCCAGGCGTCGGCGAAGTTGCTCCAGTGCAGACCGTCCTCTGGCAGGGAGAAGCCGGTGTCCAGTGAGCTCTGTGAGCCGAAGGCGGTGGAGAGGATGCCGATCACGGGGGTGAGCGCGATGATGGTGAAGAGGGCGAGGATGCCGTAGGTGACGTTGCGTTCCAGGCGTGTGGTCATGCCCGCCGCCCTTCCACGAGCCGGGAGACCGTGACGGTCAGGACGAAGATCAGGACCGTGAGGGCCACGCCGACGGCGGCGGCCGAGCCGACCTGGTTGGTCTCGAAGGCCCGGCGGTAGACCTCGTAGGCGGGGACGGAGGTGGCGTTTCCAGGGCCGCCGCTGGTGGTGATGTAGATCAGGTCGAAGTTGCGCAGCCCCGCCACGATGGTCAGGGTCAGCGCCACCGCGATCTGCGGCCGCAGGCCGGGCAGGGTGACGGTGAGGAACTCGCGCAGCGGCCCGGCGCCGTCCATCCGCGCCGCCTCGTACAGCTCGCGCGGGATGCGCTGGGCCCCGGCGAGGAAGAGGACCATGCACAGCCCGGTGCCGACCCAGGTGCCGACGACGCCGACGGCGGGCAGCGCCCAGGTGTAGTCGCCGAGCCAGGGGCGGGCGAGGCTGCCGAGGCCGACGGCGCGGAGGGCGTCGTTGAGCAGCCCGTCGGGGGCGAGGATCGAGCGCCAGGCCACGCCGACCACGATCAGCGCCAGGACCTGCGGCAGGAACAGCACCGTACGGAAGAAGGTCATCCCCCGGACCCGGGCCCGGGCCATCACGGCGGCCAGCAGCAGCCCGATGGCCACCGGCAGCGCGGCGTAGAAGACGAGCAGCAGCAGCGCGTGGAGGAAGGGGCGCGCAGGCTCGCGTCGGTGAACAGCGCGCGGTAGTTGTCGAATCCGGCGGGGGTGGCGACCGTCAGCCCGTCCCAGTGCACGAAGGACAGCCACACCGACTGCCCGAAGGGGTAGAGCAGGAAGACGGCGTACAGGATCAGCGCGGGCAGGATGTAGAGGTAGCCGATGGCCCGCGGCTCGCCGGGCGCGCGACGGCGGTAGGCCCCGGTCAGGGCGGCGAGTCTCATCGGGGCCCCGCCGAGGTGTGCTGCTCGCGCTGCTTCTTCATGAAGGCCCCGTAGTCCTTCTGCAGGGTCGCGGCGAAGCTGTCCGGGGAGGTCTTGCCGCTGACCACGCCCTGGAGGGCGGCCGAGAGGGTGTCGTAGAAGGTGGGGGTGGAGTAGTCGAGGTACGGGACGAGCCCGTCGGCGGCGCTCAGCCGCTTCCACCCGGCGATCATCTGGCCGTCGGCGCTGTCCGGGCTCACGCCCGCGGCGGCCTTCGCGGGGACGGCGGGCAGCACTCCGTGCCGGGTCATCACGTCGGCGGCGTGTGCGTTGGTGAGGAAGTCCAGATAGGCGGCGGCCACCTCCGGGTGGCGGGAGCGGGAGGTGATGGACCAGGCGAGGCCCTGGCCCCCGGTGGTCACGGGGTCGCCGCCGGCCTTGGCGGGCGGGGGCGGCATGATGCCCAGCTTGTCCCCCATGGGCTTCTTCAGGTCGGCCAGCTGCCAGGTGCCGGTCAGCAGGTACGCGCCGTCGCCGGAGGCGAACTTCTTGGCCGCGTCGTCGTAGCCGAGGCCGTTGGCGCCGCCGGGCAGATAGCCGCGCTTCGCCCAGTCGGCTAGGGTGGCAGCGGCCTTCTTGGTGGCGGCGTTGCCGAAGCCGCCGCCGCGGCCGAGGACGGTGTCGCGGGCGTCGGAGGCGCCGAGCTGGTCGTGCAGCACCCCGAAGGTGTGGATCGCGGGGTACTTGTCGAGGTTGCCGAACTGGATCGGCAGCTCGCCGCGGTCCTTGAGCCGGGCCAGGCCGTCGGTGAACTCGCGCCAGGTGCGCGGGGGTTGGAGCCCCGCCTGCTTCAGCCGGTCCTTGTTGTAGTAGAGGCCGATGTACTCGCCGGTCTGGGAGATGCCGTACAGCCGCCCCCTGCCGAAGTCGCCTCCGTCGGCGGAGACCCGGTTGAGGCCCAGCAGCGTGGCGGGATAGCGGGTGTTCCAGTCGTAGATCCCGGCGTAGTTGTCCAGCGGGGCGAGCAGCCCGGCCCGGACGAAGGCCACCATGTCCGGGTAGCCCTGGTTGGCCTGGATGACATCGGGCGGATTGTTGCCGGAGACGGCCAGCTTCAGGGTGGTCTTCAGATCGGTGAAGCTCCGGGCGACCCGCTTGATCCGCACATTGGGGTACTTCCGCTCGAACTCCCGGTTCAGCTGCTGTATCTCCCCGTTGGTCCCGCCGCGTATCTCCTGGTCCCATACGGTCAGCGTGGTCTTTCCGGCCTTCGCCGGATCGGGTATGGCGGTGGCCGCGCCGGTTCCGGCACCGGCGGCCCCCGAGCCGTCGGTGCCGGGGACACACCCCGCGGCGAGCAGGACGACGCCGATGGCGAGCGCGGCCGGGACGGCTCTGCCACGGGTCCGGCGCGCCCCGGTACGGGCAAGTTCCATGGGGTTCTCCTCGATGCGGTGATCAGGACCGTCAGGACCGTTGGGCACTGTCATGCACCCGGAAGCCGATGGTGGGCAGGGCCCGCAGCCGTGGGCAGCCGTGCACCCGGTCCGGGATCAGCTCGCCCAGGAAGGCGTAGCGGCGGGCGAGTCCGGCCGTGTCCGCCCCGCCGCCGGCCGCCCGGCGCGCACGGTTCCACCAGGCGGCCACCTCCGGCCAGCCGGGCGCGGCCAGAGAGCCGCCGAAGTGCTGGACGGAGAGGGCGGCGGTGAGGTTGGCGAAGGCGAGCCGGTCGGCGAGCGGCCAGCCCGCGAGCGTGCCGGTCATGAATCCGGCCACGAAGACATCGCCCGCCCCGGTCGGGTCCAGCGCGTCCACGGGCAGCCCGGGCACCTCCGCGCTCTCCCCGGTGATCGAGTCGATGGCCACGGCGCCCTCGGCGCCCCGGGTGACGACGGCGATCGGCACCAGCTCCGCCAGGGCGCGCACCGCCCGCTCGGGGCTGTCGGTGCGGGTGTAGCGCTGGGCCTCGGCCGCGTTGGGCAGGAAGGCGTGGGCGTAGGGCAGATCGGGGAGCGCGGCGGGGTCCCAGCGGCCGGATTCATCCCAGCCCACATCGGCGAAGATCTTGCTGCCCTGAGTCTGCGCCCGGCGCACCCAGTCCTCCTGGCGCCCCGGTTCGAAGGTGGCCACACAGGCGCGGGAGCGGGGCGGCGCGCCGCGGACGGCGGGCGGCGGGGCCGGGTGCTCATGAGTGACCATGGTGCGCTCGCCCTCGTACGCCATGGAGACGGTGACCGGGGAGTGCCAGCCGGGGACGCGGCGGGACGGGGTGAGGTCCACGCCCTCGCCGAGGGCGAGGCTCTCCCAGCAGTAGTCGCCGTAGACATCGGTGCCGAAGGCGGCGGCGAGCGTGGTGTGCAGGCCGAGCCGGGCCAGGGCGGTGGCCATGTTGGCGATGCCGCCGGGGCTCGATCCCATGCCGCGCGCCCAGGACTCGGTGCCGCGGACGGGGGCGTGGTCGAGCCCGGTGAAGATGATGTCCAGGAACACGGTGCCGGTGAGGTAGACGTCGTGCTCGGGGTCCGTGGTGGCGCGCAGCGCCGCGAGCGGGTCGATCGGTTGGATCGGATCGGGGGTTCCGGCCGTGGTGCTCACCGACGTGCCTTTCCTTGTGCGGCATGGCCTGGTCCAGGGCCCTCCTGACGGATCTCCGCGGCGTCGCGACGCCCGGCATGCCCACGGACATCCGTCGGAAGGACCCTGTTGGCGTGAGCGACACCTTGCACCTCACCTGGGGTGAATGCAAGAGGTCGATCAGAGTCGCGCACACTCGCTCATCTGCAGTACGTTGCCACCATGCTGCGAGAGAGCCGCCACGAGAAGCTGCTGAGCATCCTCGGCGAGGAGGGCGTGCTGCCCATCGGGGAGATCGCCACGCGTCTCGGCGTCAGCGAGGCCACGGCCCGGCGGGACATCACCGAGCTGGGCCGGGCGGGTCGGCTCACCCGGGTCTACGGCGGCGCGGTGGCGGCGCCCTCGCCGGACGAGGAGCGCCCGTTCAGCGAGGTGGTGGTCGACGACCTGGCCGACAAGGAGGCCGTGGCCCGGGCCGCCGCGGAGCTGGTGACGGACGGCGATGTGCTGCTGCTGGACATCGGCACCACCACCCTCCAGCTCGCCAAGCTGCTGCGCGGTCGTCCGGTCACCGTGGTGACCAGCAATCTCGCGGTCTACGACGAGCTGCGCGACGACCCGCGGGTGACCCTGATCCTGCTGGGCGGTCAGGTGCGTGCCAACTACCGCTCCGTGGTCGGCTTCCTCACCGAGTCCAATATCCGCCAGCTGCGGGTCGGCCGGCTCTTCCTCGGCGCGAGCGGGGTGCTCCCCGACGGCAGCGTGCTGGACAGCACCCATGTGGAGGTGCCGGTCAAACGGGCCATGCTCGGCGCGGCCCGGGAGGTGGTGCTGCTGGTCACCGCGGGCAAGTTCCCCGGTGACACCGGCCTCGCCCGGATCTGCGGACCGGAGGGCATCGACACCCTGATCACCAACAAGACGTCCGACCCGGCGACGCTCGCCGCGTTCCGCGAGGGCGATGTGGAGGTAGTGACCGTATGAGGCTGACCGTGCTGGGCGGCGGAGGGTTCCGTATGCCCCTGGTGTACCGGGCGCTGCTCGATGACACCGGGGACCGGGCGGGGCGCTGCACCGAACTGGTGCTGTACGACACCGACCGGCGCCGGCTGGACGCGATCCGCGCGGTCCTGGCCGAACAGGCCGTGGGCCGCCCCACCGCCCCCGCGGTCCGGGCCACCACCGATCTCGACCAGGCGCTGCGCGGCGCCGACTTCGTCTTCTCGGCCATCCGGGTCGGCGGTCTGGAGGGCCGGGCGAACGACGAGCGGATTCCGCTCGGCGAGGGGGTGCTGGGGCAGGAGACCGTCGGCGCGGGCGGGGTGCTCTACGGGCTGCGCACCCTGCCGGTGGCGCTGCGGATCGCCGAGCGGATCGCCACCGTGGCCCCGGACGCCTGGGTCATCAACTTCACCAACCCGGCGGGCATGGTCACCGAGGCGATGCAGCGGGTGCTCGGCGACCGGGTGATCGGCATCTGCGACTCCCCGGTCGGCCTGTGTCGCCGCGCCGCGCGGGCGGTCGGCGCCGACCCGGACCGGGCCACGTACGACTATGTGGGCCTGAACCACCTCGGCTGGCTGCGCCGGGTGGTGGTGGACGGCCGGGACCGGCTGCCGGAGCTGCTCGGCGACACCGGCGCCCTGGAGTCGTTCGAGGAGGGCAAGCTCTTCGGCGCCGAGTGGCTGCGGGCGCTGGGCGCGCTGCCGAACGAGTATCTGCACTACTACTACTTCAACCGGGAGGCGGTGGCCTCGATCCGGCAGGCCCCGGCCACCCGTGGCGAGTTCCTCCGCGACCAGCAGGCCCGGTTCTACGAGACGGCGGGCTCCGGGGCGCCCGGGGCACTCAGGGAGTGGGAGCGCACCCGGCTGGAGCGTGAGGCCACGTACATGGCCGAGAGCCGCGAGGCCACCGGCGGCTGGGAGCGCGACTCCTGCGATCTGGACGGCGGCGGCTACGACCGGATCGCGCTGGCCATCATGCGGGCGATCGCCCGCGATGAGCGCGCCACGCTGATCCTCAACGTACGGAACCGGACGGCCGTGCCCGGTCTTGACGAGGACGCCGTGGTGGAGGTGCCCTGTCTGGTGGACGCGGGCGGGGCGCGGCCGCTGGCGACCGGCGCGGTGGCTCCGGACCAGCTCGGTCTGATGCTGTCGATCAAGGCGGTGGAGCGCTCGGCCATCGAGGCGGCCACGACCGAAGCGGGCAGTGATTCGGGCATCGCCCGCGGTGCGGCCCTGCGGGCCCTGGCGCTCCACCCGCTGGTGGACTCGGTCAAGGTCGCGGGCCGGATTCTCGACGCCTCCGGGGCCCTGTAGCACATGTCCGTTCGGGCATTCCCCAGTATCTGAACCCGCCCGGACGGGCTCCGTTCACGCCCTCTTTCGGTAAACGGGCGAGAAACGGGCCCACCGGGTGGACAATCAGGCAGCCGAGTTCCTCACCGTCCGTTGCCTCAGCCACTCCGAACTGCTCTTATAACGGTTGTGAAACGGGCGCATACGGTCACGATCTCTGCGGTGCCAAGGCTGGCTTCCCCTGTTGCACGCTTGTAAAACTGCCACGCAAGCCGAAAGACCTAGGCAGGAGGTGCGGCGTGGACGCGGAGGAACGCCGTCGGGAGATCCTCGACACGGCTCGCCGTGCCGGCGTCGTCGACGTCGGCAAACTCGCCGCCGACCTCGGGGTGTCCAAGGAGACCGTGCGCCGCGACCTGCGGGTCCTGGAGCAGCACGGGCTGGTGCGGCGTACCCATGGCGGCGCCTACCCCGTGGAGAGCGCCGGTTTCGAGACCACCCTCGCCTTCCGCACCACCATGCACGTACCGGAGAAGTCGCGGATCGCGACCGCGGCCGCCGATCTGCTGGGCGATGCCGAGACGGTCTTCATCGACGAGGGATTCACCCCGCAGCTGATCGCGGAGGCCCTGCCCAGGGACCGGCCGCTCACCGTGATCACCGCTTCCCTCACGACCGCCACCGGCCTCGCCACCCGTGACAACACCACCGTGCTGCTCCTCGGCGGCCGGGTGCGCGGGGGCACGATGGCCACCGTCGACCACTGGGCGACGCATATGCTCTCGGGCTTCGTCATCGACCTGGCGTTCATCGGCGCCAACGGCATCTCCCGCCAGTACGGCCTGACCACCCCGGATCCGGCGGTCAGCGAGATCAAGGCGCAGGTGGTGCGGGTGTCCCGGCGGAAGATCTTCTCCGGGGTGCACACCAAATTCGGAGCCGTCAGCTTCTGCCGGTTCGCGGATGTCTCGGACTTCGAAACGATCGTGACCGATACGGGTCTGCCGCTGACCGAGGCACACCGCTATTCGCTACTGGGCCCCCAGATCGTCAGGGTCTGACGCCCTTCCCCCACTGTTTTCCTTCCCCACGTCCCTTCGATTGGACCCGTGATGCCAGTCCTGACTCTTCGTGCTGCCCGGATACCGGTGGTGGCCCTGACCGCGGGCGCGCTCCTGACCGGTTGCGCCGGTATGGGGGCGGCAGCTCAGGCGACAAGACCATCAATGTCCTGATGGTGAACAACCCCCAGATGGTGGACTTGCAGAAGCTCACCAAGAAGTATTTCACCAAGGAAACGGGCATCACGGTCAAATTCACGATGATGCCCGAGAACGAGGTCCGCGACAAGATCAGTCAGGACTTCGCCAATCAGGCGCGCCAGTACGACGTGGCCACCATCAGCAATTTCGAGGTGCCGTTCTACGCGAAGAACGGCTGGCTGATGCCGCTCGACGGCTACGCCGCCAAGGACAAGGCATTCGACCAGAAGGACATCCTCCCCTCGATGCGGCAGTCGCTGACCGCCGAGGACGGCAGGCTCTACGCCGAGCCCTTCTACGGTGAGTCGTCGTTCCTGATGTACCGCAAGGACGTCCTCGCCGAGAAGAACCTGAAGATGCCCGAGCGGCCCACCTGGCAGCAGGTCGCGGACATCGCGGCCAAGGTGGACGGCGCCCGCAAGGGGATGAACGGCATCTGCCTGCGCGGACTGCCCGGTTGGGGTGAGCTGATGGCGCCGCTGACCACGGTGGTCAACACCTTCGGCGGCACCTGGTTCACCAAGGACTGGAAGGCGCGGCTGGACTCGCCGGAATTCACCAAGGCGACCAAGTTCTATGTCGACCTGGTGCGCAAGCACGGTGAGGCCGGTGCGGCCCAGTCGGGCTTCGCCGAATGCCTGAACAACCTCACCCAGGGCAAGAGCGCCATGTGGTACGACGCCACCTCGGCCGCCGGGTCGCTGGAGGCGAGCAAGTCCCCGGTCAAGGGCAAGATCGGATATGTCCAGGCGCCGGTGGAGAAGACCGAGAGCTCGGGCTGGCTCTACACCTGGGCGTGGGGCGTCCAGAAGGCATCGCGCCACCCCGACAACGCGTGGAAGTTCATCTCCTGGGCATCCAGCAAGAAGTACGAGGCCCTGGTGGGCAAGACCTTCGGCTGGGCCAACGTGCCCGCGGGAAAGCGGTCGTCCACCTACACCTCTCCGGAGTACCGCGAGACCGCAGGCAGCTTCTCGGAGGAGACCCGCAAGGCGATCCTCAGCGCCAAGCCGCGTGATCCGGGAGTGCAGCCGCGGCCGACCATCGGCATCCAGTTCGTCGACATCCCCGAATTCGCCGATCTCGGCACCAAGGTCGCCCAGGAGATCAGCGCCGCCATCGCCGGAAAGCAGTCCGTCGATACGGCATTGAAGAATTCGCAGAAGCTGGCCGAGAAGGTCGGCGAGGAGTACCGATGAGTAATCCGACGACGGCAGTACCCGTGAGCGGCCAGCGGCCACCGGCCGCGGCCCCGCCTCCGCGGGGCGCCCCGTGGCGTCCCGGAACCGGGCCCGGGAGTGGGCCACCCGGGCACCGCTGCTGCCCGCGCTGATCTTCCTGATCGTGGTCACCCAGCTTCCGTTCGTGGCCACGCTGGTGATCTCGCTCTTCGACTGGAACTCGTTCCGGCCCGACCGCCGTGCGTTCGCGGGGCTGGAGAACTACAAGACGGTGCTCAGCGACGCGTCACTGCGCGAGTCCATCGTCACCACCGTGCTGCTGACCGCCTCCGTGGTGATCGTCAGCGTGGTGCTGGGGCTGCTGCTGGCGCTGCTGCTGGACCGCAAGTTCCGCGGCCGGGGCCTGGTGCGCACCATGCTCATCGCCCCGTTCCTGCTGGTGCCGGTGGCCTCGGCGCTGCTGTGGAAGCACGCGCTGTACAACCCCGAGTACGGCCTGTTCAACGGCGTGCTCAACTGGCTGGGCGGACCCCAGCCGGAGTGGCTCACCGATACGCCGCTGATCGCGGTGGAGGCGTCGCTGATCTGGCAGTGGACGCCGTTCATGATGCTCATCCTGCTGGCCGGGCTGCAGAGCAAGCCGCTGGACATGGTCGAGGCGGCCCGGCTGGACGGGGCCGGCAACTGGCAGATCTTCCGCTTTCTGACGCTTCCGCATCTGCGCCGCTATCTGGAGCTCGGCACCCTGCTGGGGTCCATCTACATCGTGCAGAACTTCGACGCCGTCTTCACCATGACCCGCGGTGGCCTGGACACCGCCAACCTCCCCTACACCATCTACGAAACCTTCTACAACGCCCACGAGTACGGGCTGGCATCGGCCGCGGGAGTCGTGGTGGTGATCGGCACGATCATCATCGCCACCTTCGCGCTGCGTGTGGTGTCGTCCCTCTTCCGTGAGGAGGCGTCCCGCGCATGACCGCCGTGAGCACCCCGGTGACCATCACATCCGTTCCGGAGGCCACCCGCCGGGCCAAGCGGCGCGGTGCCGCGCTCGGCGTGCTGGCCTGGTTCGTCGGCATCGTCTTCGTACTGCCCGTGCTGTGGATGCTGCTGACCTCGTTCCACTCCGAGGCCGACGCCGCCACCAACCCGCCGTCGCTGGCCGCGCCGCTGACCCTCGACGGGTACAAGGACTTCTTCGGCGTGGGTGGCGGGGCGAGCCCCTGGCCCGCGCTGCTCAACTCGGTGGGCACCTCCCTCTTCTCCACCTGCTTCGTGCTGCTGCTGGCGCTACCGGCGGCGTTCGCGCTGTCGATCCGGCCGGTGCGCAAGTGGACGGATGTGATGTTCTTCTTCCTGTCCACGAAGATGCTGCCGGTGGTGGCCGGACTGCTGCCGGTGTTCCTGTTCGCCCGGGACATCAACTTCCTGGACAACGTCTGGCTGTTGGTCATCCTCTACACCTCGATGAACCTGCCGATCGCGGTGTGGATGATGCAGTCCTTCCTCGCCGACATCCCGGTGTCGATCATCGAGGCCGCCCAGATGGACGGGGCGCGGCTGCCCACCATCCTGTGGCGGGTCGTGGCCCCGATCGCGGGCCCGGGCATCGCCGCCACCTCGCTGATCTGCTTCATCTTCAGCTGGAACGAGATGCTCTTCGCCCAAGTGCTCACCGGTGTGGTCGCCCAGACCGCCCCGGCGTTCCTGACGACCTTCGTGACCAGCCAGGGGCTGTTCCTGGCCAAGGTGTGCGCCGCGTCGGTCGTCATTTCCCTGCCGGTGCTGGCCGCCGGTTTCGCCGCCCAGGACAAGCTGGTCCAGGGCCTGTCGCTAGGAGCAGTCAAATGAGGGCCGCAGTCATCGAAGCCCCGGGGAAGGTGGCCGTCGCCACCGTCGCGGACCCCACCCCGGGCCCCCGCGAGGTCGTGGTGGACGTGGCGGCCTGCGGGCTGTGCGGCACCGATCTGCACATCCTCCAGGGGGAGTTCGCGCCCACGCTGCCGATCGTCCCCGGGCATGAGTTCGCCGGTGTGGTCGTCGGTCTCGGCAGCGATGTCACCGAGGTGGCGGTGGGCGACCGGGTCGCCGTGGACCCCTCGCTGCACTGCCACGAGTGCCGCTACTGCCGGATCGGCCGGGGCAACCTGTGCGACAACTGGAACGCGATCGGGGTCAGCGTCCCCGGCGGGGCCGCCGAGTTCGCGGTGGCCCCGGTGGCCAACTGCGTCAAGCTGCCCGAGCAGGTGGACGTGGCCGACGCGGCCCTGATCGAGCCGCTGTCCTGCGCGGTGCGCGGCTATGACGTGCTCAACGGCAACCTGGGCGCCGAGGTGCTCATCTACGGCTCCGGCACCATGGGGCTGATGATGCTGGAGCTGGCCAAGCGGACCGGCGCCACCAGCGTGGACATGCTCGATGTCAACCCCGATCGGCTGTCCACCGCCACCACCCTCGGCTGCTCCCGGTCCGCCGCCTCGGCGGACGAGCTGGACCAGCCGCGGGGCTGGGACGTGGTCATCGACGCCACCGGCAACCAGGCCGCCATTCAGGACGGCCTGGGCCGGGTGGCCAAGGCCGGAACGTTCCTGCAGTTCGGTGTCTCCGACTACGCGACGCGGGCCACCATCGAGCCGTACAAGATCTACAACCAGGAGATCACCATCACCGGTTCGATGGCCGTGCTGCACAGCTATGAGCGTGCCGCCGGGCTGTTCGCGAGCGGGGTGCTGGACCCGAAGATCTTCATCAGCCACCGGATGCCGCTGGAGGAGTACCCCAAGGCACTCGACCAGTTCAAGGCGGGAGTGGGCCGGAAGATCGTGGTCGTCCCATAACCGTGTGTGGTTGACGGCCCAAGCCCGGGGCACCAGGCTTGGGCCGTTGTCGATCACGGCCGGCGGGAGGGGCGGGCACATGGGCAAGGGCGACGCGGTGGTGGTGGGCGGGGGTCTCGCGGGCACGCTGGCGGCGGGCGCGCTCCTCGGCCACGTCGACACGGTCACCCTGGTGGAGCGCGACCGGTACCCGGACCGGCCGGCCTTCCGCAAAGGCGTGCCCCAGGGCCGCCATCTGCATGTCTTCCTCAGCGGCGGGCGGCGCGCCCTGGAGGAACTTTTCCCCGGGCTGAACGGCGAGTTGGAGGCGGCGGGCGCGCACCGCCTGGAGGCGCCGCGCGATGTGATCACCAAGGGCGGCAACGGCTGGCAGCGCCGCTTCCACGAGGGCAGACACGCCACCACCAGCTGCACCCGGGCGCTGTTCGACGCCACCGTACGGGCGCGGGTGCTCGCCGAGGCCGAGGGGTCCGGGACCCGGGTCGAGGTGCTCCAGGGCACCGAGGCCGTCGGGCTGCTCGGCGGCGCGGACCGGGTGACCGGCGTACGGGTGCGGGCGCGGGACGCCGGGCGCGCCGAGCGGGAGTTACCCGCCGATCTGGTCATCGACGCCTCGGGGCGCGGCTCGCGCGCCCCCAAGTGGCTGGCGGAGCTGGGCGCTCCGGCGCCGCGCGAGGAGGTCGTCGACGCCGGGATCGGCTACTGCACGCAAGAGTTCCGGCCCGCCGAGCCGCTGGACATGGTGATGGTCATCCAGCCGCGCCCGGACTGTCCGCGCGGCGCGGCGTGGTCCCCGGTCGAGGGCGGCACCTGGCTGCTGACGCTCGGCGGGGTGCGCGGTCACCATCCGCCGACCGAGAGCTCGGAGGTGCCCGGCTTCGTCAAGTCCCTGGGCGAGCCCGCACTGTACGAGCACCTGCTGACCTGTGAGCCGGTGTCCCCGCCGTACGGGTTCCGCGACACCTCCAACCGCCGCCGCCACTACGACGCCCCGGGCGGGGTGCCCGAGGGGTTCCTCGCGGTCTCGGACGCCGCCTGCACCTTCAACCCGATCTACGGCCAGGGCATGGCGGTGGCCGCCCTCAGCGGGCTGGCCCTGCGCCGCTGCCTGGCCGAGGGGGCCTGCGGCCCGGTTTCGCGGCCGCGGCGCAGCGCGCCGTGGCCCGGGCGGGCGACACCGCCTGGCTGACCGCCGTCGGCGCGGACCGCCCGTACGTCATGGACGCGGACGCCACGCCACCGGGGGCGGCCGAGCGGCTGCGGAGCTGGTACTTCGGGCGGCTGGCGGACCGGGCGGCGATCGACCGGGTGGTCGGCGCGGCGTTCCGCGATGTCACCTATCTGGCGGCGGGGCCGTCCCGGCTGCTGTCCCCCGGGGTCGCCCTGCGGACGGTGCTGCTGCCGAGGGCCCGGGGCCTGACGGACCCGCCGCTGCGCGTGGAGAGCTGACCCGGGAGGGTGCCCGGGAGAGCGCGCTCAGCCGGCCGCGTCGCGCAGATGCGCGGCCGCCGCCTGCTCCAGGTGGGCCAGGTCGCTGCTGACCGTGGCGAAGGTGAAGCCCTGGGCCAGGCGCTTGGCGGCCGTCGCCCCGTCGGGGCAGTGGATACCGGCGGCGATGCCCGCGGTCCGTGCCTCCTCGGCGACCTTCGCCAGCGCCGCGTCGAACCGCTCCGCCACCGCGGTGTCCGTCGAGGTGCGGCCGCCGAGCGCGATGGTGAGGTCGGAGGGGCCGATGTAGACGCCGTCGAGCCCGTCCGTGGCGCAGATCTCCGTGGTGTTGGCCAGCGCCTGGGCCGTCTCGATCATCACGACGCAGGCCACTTGCCGGTTGGACTCGGCCGGGGCGGGGCCGACGCGCAGACCCGAGCGCATCGGGCCGTAGGAGCGGATCCCGAGCGGGGGGTAGCGGCAGTAGCTCACCGCGGCGGCCGCCTCCTCGGCGGTGTTGACCAGCGGGACGATCACGCCACGGGCGCCGGCGTCGAGGGCCTGGCCGATCCAGAAGCCGTCATTGCCCGGGACGCGCACCATACCGGCGGCGGTGCCGCGGGCGTCGATGGCGGTCATCGCGGCGAGGGTGCCCTTGTAGTCGAGGAGACCGTGCTGGGCGTCGACGCAGATGTAGTCGTAGCCGAGCCCGGCCAGCCGCTCGGTGCCGACGGGATTGTCGAGGACGACCCAGTAGCCGATGATTCGCCGGCGTGCGCGCAGCCGGGCCGCGAAGTCGGCGGGGGAAGTGTTCATGCTGTCGGCTTCTCTCCTTCGGCGAGTGGTGCGCCCTCTTCACTCCATGCGCGTTATGAGCGAAACGCTCGCACGATTGCACGTAACACGCAAGCAACTGCGCGGTTCCCGCGATGAATCAGCGCGAAATGCGCAGACTGATAGGGTTGCTCAGGGCTGCGCAGAGTCGCGCGGAGTTACGGAAGATGGGGGGCGCGATGCGTCAGGAGGCCGGGGCGGAGGAGCGCAGGCGGCTGCGCGCCGGGGACCGCCGGGAACTGATCGCCCGAATGATCCAGACCGATGGCACGGTCGTCGTGGAGGAGCTGGCCCGCTCGCTGGAGGTGACGCCCTCCACCATCCGCCGGGATCTCGCGCTCCTCACCGAACAGGGCGCCATCGCCCGCACCTACGGCGGCGCGATGAGCGCCGGTCATACCGCCGAGCCCACCCTCGGGCAGCGCAGCGGGCTCGCGGTCGCCGAGAAGGACCGCATAGGGCGCTGGGCGGCCGCGCGGATCGTGCCGGGCGACACCGTCATCCTCGACGCCGGCACCACCACCGGGCGGCTCGCCCACCATCTGCGCGCCCGCGGCGATCTGACCGTGATCACCTGCGGGCTCACCGCGCTGCGCGAGCTGGCCGAGGCGGACGGCGTCGAGCTGATCACCCTCGCCGGGACGCTGCGCCACGTCAGCCAGGGCTTCGTCGGGCCGCTCGCCGAGCTGACCCTGTCCCGGCTGACCGCGGACAAGGTCTTCCTCGGCGCCGACGGGCTGGACGCGCGGCTGGGGATCTGCGAGGCGAGCCTCCAGCAGACCTCGCTCAAGGAGATGATGGCCGACCGCGGCAAGGAGGTGTACGTCCTGGCCGACAGCAGCAAGCTGGGCCAGTCCCCGTTCACCGCCTGGGCCCCGCTGGACCGGCCGTGGACGCTGGTCACCGACAGCGGCGCCACCGATGACCAGCTGGGCCCCTTCCGGGCGCTGCCCGACGCCGAGGTGATCACCGTCTGACGGCGCACCACCACGGCGGCGTGGCGGTTCCGGGGTGAGGGGCCGGGAGCCTGGCTCCCGGCCCGCTCGGGTCGGCCCCGGCGTACCCGGCCCGCTCCGGTCGGTCCCGGTACGTCAGTCCCGGTACATCCGCGGTGCGGCCGCGGCCGTGGCACCCGCGCCCACGAGGCCGAAGTCGTCCTCGACCTCGGCCTTCTCGGCGGCGTTCGGGTAGGGGTTGGTGCAGGAGACCCCGGCGGTGGAGCCGGACATCAGGCTCGAGCACGGGCCCGGCTTCATGTCCGGCAGACCGAGGATGTGGCCGAGCTCGTGCGAGGAGATCCGCACCGTGTTGTAGCCCTCGTCGACGGCCTGGCGGCCGAAGTAGATCGTGCCGCTGCCCAGACCGGTCGAGAGGGTGCGGGGCCAGCCGTTGTCCGCGATGATGCGGACGTTGGCCCGCTGCCCGGACGTGGCCGGCTTCAGCTGGACGTTGACCACGCTCTCGTTCCAGATCGCCGCGCCCTTGGCCACGGCGTCCTTGAACTCGGCGGCCCCGCTGGCGTCGTACGTCACCGTCCGCGCGGCGGCGGTGTGCTCCGCCGGGGCGGCGGAGGCGGGGCGGCCACGGCCTGTCCGGCCGTCAGGGCGAGCGCCGCCGTCACCGCGGCGGGTAAGGCACGTACGAACTTGCTGGATCTCACGATCGGCCTCCTCGTGGGGAAAGGATGGACGGAGCAAGTGGGCATGAGCATGGCATGTCCGCCCGCTCATCGGCCACTGCGCCCCCACACCTTCTCTCATCCGGCCGGTTGTCCACAGGCGGTCACCACGCGTACCTCCCGGCACCCTAGAATCGCCGGATGGCTCTCCCCGACACCGGCCCCGACATGAGCGACGCGCCCGGCCCGAGACGAGCGAGGCGCTCGGCGTTCTGCACCGCGTCTTCGGCTACGACTCGTTCCGGGGAGGGCAGCAGGAGATCATCGACCATGTGGTGGCCGGTGGTGACGCCCTCGTCCTCATGCCGACCGGCGGTGGCAAATCGCTGTGCTACCAGATCCCGGCGCTGGTGCGGAAGGGCGTCGGCGTCGTCGTCTCCCCGCTGATCGCGCTGATGCAGGACCAGGTGGACGCGTTGCGGAACCTCGGGGTGCGGGCCGGGTTCCTCAACTCCACCCAGGACCTGGACGAGCGGCGGATGGTCGAGGCCGAATTCCTGGCGGGCGAGCTGGATCTGCTCTATCTCGCCCCGGAACGGCTGCGGGTCGAGTCCACGCTGCGGCTGCTGGACCGGGGCCAGATCTCGTTGTTCGCCATCGACGAGGCGCACTGCGTGGCGCAGTGGGGGCACGACTTCCGGCCGGACTATCTGGCCCTGTCCGAGCTGCACGAGCGCTGGCCCACCGTGCCCCGGATCGCGCTGACCGCGACCGCCACCGAGGCCACCCACGCCGAGATCGCGTCCCGGCTGAAGCTCCAGGACGCGCTGCACTTCGTGGCCAGCTTCGACCGCCCGAACATCCAGTACCGGATCGCCCCCAAGAACGAGCCGAAGAAGCAGCTGCTGGAGCTGTTGCGCACCGAGCACGCGGGCGAGGCGGGGATCGTCTACTGCCTGTCCCGCTCCTCGGTGGAGAAGACGGCCGAGTTCCTGGTGGCCCAGGGCATCGACGCGGTGCCGTACCACGCGGGACTGGACGCGCGGGTCCGCGCCGAGCACCAGGCGCGCTTCCTGCGCGAGGACGGTCTGGTCGTGGTGGCCACGATCGCGTTCGGCATGGGGATCGACAAGCCCGATGTGCGGTTCGTGGCCCATCTGGACCTGCCCAAGTCCGTGGAGGGCTACTACCAGGAAACGGGCCGGGCCGGGCGGGATGGACAGCCCTCCACCGCATGGCTGGCGTACGGGCTCCAGGACGTGGTCCAGCAGCGGAAGATGATCGACACCTCCGAGGGCGACGACACCCATCGGCGCCGCCTCGGCGCCCATCTCGACGCGATGCTGGCGCTGTGCGAGACGGTGGAGTGCCGCCGGGTGGGGCTGCTGGCGTACTTCGGCCAGAAGTCCGCCCCCTGCGGCAACTGCGACACCTGCCTCACACCCCCTGAGTCCTGGGACGGCACCATCCCCGCGCAGAAGCTGCTGTCCACGGTGGTGCGGCTCAAGCGGGAGCGCAACCAGAAGTTCGGCGCGGGGCAGATCATCGACATCCTGCTCGGCAAGAAGACGGCCAAGGTCATCCAGTTCGACCATGACGCGCTGTCGGTGTTCGGCATCGGCACCGAGCTGCGCGAGGCCGAATGGCGCGGTGTGGTACGGCAGTTGCTGGCCCAAGGGCTGCTCGGCGTCGAGGGGGACTACGGCACGCTGGTGCTCACCGACGCGAGCGCGGAGGTGCTGGGCCGACAGCGCGAGGTCAGGCTGCGGCGCGAGCCGGAGAAGGCGCCGCGCACCGCGAAGGCGAAGCCGGGGGCCTCGGGGAAGGCCAAGAAGGCCCCGGTGGATCTGCCGGAGGAGGCCGTGCCGGTCTTCGAGCGGCTGCGCGCCTGGCGGGCGGCGACCGCGAAGGAGCAGGGCGTCCCCGCGTATGTGGTCTTCCACGACGCCACCCTGCGCGAGATCGCCACCCGTGCCCCGGCCACGCTCGAGGAGCTCGGCACGGTGAGCGGGGTCGGCGAGAACAAGCTGGTGAAGTACGGGCAGGGGATTCTGGACACCCTGGCGTCCTGACCGCCCAGCCTCCTGACGATACGTCAAACCCCCGCTTCCGCAGACCGGGAGCGGGGTTTGGCAGGTCTGGAGCACAGGGGTTACCGATGAGTGTTACCTGAGGTAACGTCAGAGCCTGTGGCCCGTGGTCCGTGGCCGCCGGGGACTGGGGTGCTCCGGCGGCCACTCACCCTCGCGCCGTTCCTCATGCCGTACGAGGCGTTCCTACAGCTCCTTGATGCGGATGTCGCGGTACGAGATCACATCATCGGTGCTGTGGACCTGGAGACCGATGTACCCGGAGGAGTACCGACGGCCGTCCGTGCCGGGGTCGTCCGCGCGCGGCGGGGTGAACTCCTGGCCGCCGGTGTTCTCGAACTCATTGAGCAGCACACCGTTGCGGTAGATCGAGAAGTGCTGACCGACCACCCGGATCTCGTAGTCGTTCCAGCTGCCCTTGGGGGTGACCCCCGCCCCGGCCAGCCCGACCCGGTCGAAACCGTAGATCGATCCGGTCTTGTACATATCGCCGTCCGGGCGGTCGAGGATCTGCACCTCGTGCCCGTACTTGATGGCGACCCACTCCGGGCGGGACTCCTCGGGGTGGTCATGGACGTACGGGAAGCGCACGAAGACACCCCCGTTGGCATTGCCCGTCCCAGGTGCGTCATCGCGGAACTGGAGCTTCAGCGAGAAGTCGTCGTACGTCCGCTGCGGGAACCACAGCATGCCCATGCCCTCGACCGAGGTGTCGCTGGTCATGCTGCCGTCGTCGTTGAGACCGAAGGCCCCGCCGCCCACGTGCTGCCACTTGTCGAAGGACTTCTTGGTGCCGTCGAACAGCGGGCGGTAGCCCTCGCCCTGACCGGGCTTGCCGATCCCGGACTGCTTGGCCGCCTTGTTGATCGCCCGGTACTCGCGCTGGTCGATCACGCCGTCGGCGAGCAGCTTGTCGGTGACGGCGGTGACGTGCTTGAGGAAGAGGGCGTGGGAGGACCAGTCCTTCTCGTCCTCGATCAGCTCATTGATGGTGCAGCGGCTGCGGGTGATGCGGTTGGGGACGCCGGTGTCCACCGTGCCGACGATCACCGTGAGGCGCTCGTCCCACTCCGGACACGCGGGTGCGGGCACCCCGCCGCCCTCGGCCACGGTGAACGCGATCGCCTGCGCCTCGGAGGTGTTGCCCGCCTTGTCGGTGGCGCGGTACGCCACGGTGTGGCGGCCCACCCGGTCCACCACCACGGGAGTGGTGTAGGCGAGGTACGGGCCGCTGTCCAGGGAGTACTCGACCTTCTCCACCCCGGAGTCGTCGTCCGCGGCGGTGAGCGTGACCTTGGCGCTGCCCACATAGGCGCCGTCGGAGTTCTTGGTGCCGTCGACCTGCGCGGAGGTCACCGGGGCAGGGTGTCCTCGGCCGGCGGGACCACGACGCGGAAGTCCACCGACTTCACCGCCGACACATTGCCCGCCTTGTCCGCCGCCCGGAAGCGCACCGTGTGCGCGCCCGCGTCATGGACCATCACCGGACCGGTGTAGGGCTGGAACTCCCCCTGGCCCAGGGCGTAGTCGATCCGGTTGACCCCGGATCCGGTGTCGGAGGCGGTGATGGTCACGGTGGCCATGCCGATGTACGCACCGGACGGGTCCTTCTCACCGGAGACGGTGGCGGAGGTCTCCGGCGGGGTCGAGTCGTCCGTCGGCGGCGCCACCACGGTAAAGTCCACCGACTTCACCTCCGACACGTTCCCCGCCTTGTCCACGGCCCGGTAGCGGATGGTGTGCTGCCCGACCTGGTGGACCATCACCGGGGCGGTGTACGGCTGGAACGCCCCATCGCCTTCGGCGAACTCGATCCGGTCCACGCCCGAGCCCTCGTCGGTGGCGGACACGCTGACGGTGGCCATCCCGACGTACGCGCCGTCCGTGTTCTTCTCGCCCTCGACCTTCGCCGAGACCTCGGGCGCGGTGGTGTCCTCGCCCCGCCGCCGTCGGTGACCACCAGGATGCCCTGCATCTGGCCATGGCCGGGGATGGTGCAGTGGTAGCGGTAGCGGCCGGGGCTGAGGGTGACCTCGGCGGTGTGCTTGCCGCCGCTGTCGTCCGAGGGGTTGGCGAGGATGTTCAGCGGGACGTCGTTGTTGTACTCCGGGTCGGAGACATCGAAGGTCAGGGTGTGCGGCATCCCCATCGTGTTGCCGGTGGCCGTGCTGTTCTCGAAGACGATGGTGGCCTTCCCGGCGACCGCCGTGGTGGGCGCCGAGGAGTACTTGGTGATGTCGTCACCCGCGGTCCAGGTGAGGGTCTGCTGGACGGCCTGCCGGGTGTCGTCCTGTCCGTAGGCCACCGTCGCCGTCGCCGAGCTCAGCCCGAGGACCATGAGCAGCGCGGCGAGCAGGGGCAGCCAGGGTCTGATGGGTTTGGGGCGCCTTCGTTTCACGGTCACTCCGCCTTCCTGGCCAGATCCCGGGCGAGCGGAGTGGGCTCGCCGCCGGTGTACGTGATGTGCCACAGCGCCGACTTGGAGTCGGAGGTGAAGAAGCCGCGCCCGTAGTCGAGGACGTAGAGCGAACCGTCCGGGGCGAACTTCCAGTCCATGAGGTTGCGGATGCCGTCGGCGCCCACCGGGATGATCTTCTTGAGGGATTCGGCGTGCACCGGCAGCCCTCCCTTGCCGACGGTCTTGGGGTCGGTCAGCACCGCGTGGCGGGGCTGGTCGCCGTCGTAGAAGTCGCCGACGAACCACTTGCCGTCCCAGTACTGGGGCCATTTGGTGGTGCTGTCACTGGTGGCGTCGTACCGGTAGACCGGGCCGTTCATGGTGGCCTGGCCGCCGCCCTTGAGCCACGGCAGCAGGTACTTGGCCTCCGACGTCTTGTAGCTGGGGATGCCGTTCGCGTCCCGCGGGTAGTCGGGGCGCCGCCCTGGGGCGAGTACCAGATGGTGTTCGCGGTGATGGGCGGCAGGTTCACCAGACCGTCGTTGTTGGGTGACTCGTTCTTGGGGTGGTCGCAGTCGTACCAGCCCAGCGGCTTGCTGGGGTCGGGCAGATTGCGGTCCCGGTAGGGCTGCTTGTTGCCCATGCAGAACGGCCAGCCGTGGTTGCCCGCCTTGGTGATGGCGGCGAAGGTGTCGTACTTGGCCGGGCCCCAGGTGGTGCTGGGCTCGCCCGCGTCCGGGCCGACCCAGCCCGCGTAGAGGATGTCGGTCTTCTGGTCCACGAAGATCCGGGCCGGGTTGCGCACCCCCATCACATAGATCTCGCCACGGGTCTTGCCCCCGCCCTCATCGGGCTCCTTGCCGGTGAAGAGATTGCCCTCGGGAGGGTGTAGGTGCCGTCGTCCTCGGGGTGGATCCGCAGGATCTTGCCGTTGAGGTTGTGGGTGTTGCCCGCGGTGCGGCGGGCGTCGGCGAAGGAGACGCCCTTGTAGTTCGGCTGCGGGTTGTTGCCGGAGTAGCCGTCGCTGAACTGGGAGGAGTTGTTGTCCCCGGTGGCGATGTAGAGGTTGCCCTTGGAGTCCCAGCTCATCCCGCCGCCCGCGTGGCAGCAGCTGTGGATCTGGACCGGCCAGGAGAGCAGGACCTTCTCCGAGCCCAGATCCAGCTTGTTGGTCTTCAGGTCCAGGGTGAACCGGGAGACGCGGCGCTCGGCCATCTGGGTGTCCCGGTTGATCCGGGAGTGCGGGGTGTAGTGCAGATACACCCAGCCGTTGGTGAGGAAGTCCGGGTCCAGCTCGATGCCGAGCAGCCCCTCCTCGTTCTTGATCAGCTCATCGCCGCCGCCCTTGTTGCCGAAGACGGTCAGGGCGCCCGCGAGCGTCACCTTGCCGGTGGCCGGGTCGTAGACGTGGATCTGGCCCTGGCCCTTGCCGATCTCCGGGTCGTTCCAGTCGGTGACCACGGGCGCGCTGTTGTCGCCGCCGCCCCGGCCGATGTACAGCACCCGGCCGTCCCTCGCGACGACGAGGCCGTGCGGCTCGCCGATCTGGTCGGACTGGCCCGGCTGATTGGGCTTGGTGACGCGCTCGGCCTTGTAGTTCGCGTTGATGGTCGCCTTGCAGTCGGCGCGGGAGAGACGGGTGGTCCACAGCAGCGCGCCGCGCAGATGGGCTCGGAAGTCGGTCTCCTGGAAGGTGGAGACGGTGCCGCCCATGCCGGTGTAGAAGGAGCGGCCGCCGTCGTAGTCACGGCACCAGGAGATCGGGTGGTCCGCACCGTTGGCACCCGCGCCCGGCTGGTAGCTGGACTCGCGGACCCGGGCCACGGTGTGCACCGTGCCGGAGGGGTTGTTCTTCCAGTTGAGCCAGGTGTCGGTGCGCTTCCACTCCAGCGGCAGCTCCTTGGTGGCCGGGTGGACGCGGTCGCCGACCTCCACCACGGCGCGCTGGGCGGTGGCCGGGCTGGTGGTGGCCGGGCGGGCGCCGATCAGCCCGCTGAACCAGTCGGAGTACGGCTCGTTGCGGGCCGCGTCACGGATGCCGAGGAAGCCACCGCCCGCCTCCATGTACGCCTCGAGCCCCGCCTCCTGCTCGGGGTCGAGCACATCGCCGGCGCCGGTCAGGAAGACCACGGCGTTGTACTTGCCGAGCCGGGGCTTGGTGAAGACCGAGGCGTCGGCGGTGGCGTCGACGGTGAACCGGGTCGCCGCGGGACCCTGGTTGCCGATCCGCTCGATGGCCTCGATGCCCGCGTTCACCGTGGCCGGCTCGTCCCCCGCCGAGCCGTGGAACACCAGGACCCGGACGTTGGCACCGCCGGGCGGCGACGGCAGCGTGAGTGGCGCACGATCCTCGGGCCGGGCGCTGGCGGGGTCCCGCCGAGCAGGGTCGCGGTGAGGGCGCCGAAGAGCAGTGCCGCCATCCCCGCGCGTCTCTTTCGCAGCCGACCGACTGTCAGCCCTCTCCTCTTTGAGGGCATTTGGTACGGTATGTCCCGCATTGGTCACCCATCCCTCTCACGTACCGATAACACCGCTGAAGGAAGCTAGACGGCTTTTCGCAAGTCGCCAATAGCTATGACCGCAACTCAACGAACTTTGTCCTGAGTGTGGATGAACGGGGATCCCCGGCTACCGTGAAAGCACCCCGGGGCATCTGCGCATCGTCAACGGCAGAGGATCCACAGCGATTTGGGAGAACGATGAGCGACGCACCCGGCTTCACCTCCAGACGCGGTCTCAGCAGACGGCTCTTCACCGGCGGCGCGGCCGCCGCGGCCGTCGGACCGCTGGCCCTCACCTCCCCCGCCGCCGCGAAGGCGCCGAAGACCCCGTCCGACGGGGTCCGAACGGCGGCCGCGGGCGGCGCGGTCCGCCATCTCAAGCTCTACGCGGAGAAGCTGCCGGACGGATCGATGGGGTACGGGCTCGAGAAGGGCAAGGCCAGCATCCCCGGTCCGCTGATCGAGCTGACCGAGGGCGACACCCTGCACATCGAGTTCGAGAACACCATGGACGTCACGGCCAGCCTCCATGTCCACGGCCTGGACTACGACGTGGCCAGCGACGGCACCCAGCTCAACCGCAGCGCCGTGGAGCCGGGCGGCACCCGCACCTACACCTGGCGCACCCACGCCCCGGGCAAGCGCGCCGACGGCACCTGGCGGCCGGGCAGCGCGGGCTACTGGCACTACCACGACCACGCGGTGGGCACCCCGCACGGCACCGGCGGCCTCCGGAAGGGGCTGTACGGGCCGGTGGTGGTGCGGCGGGCGGGTGACATCCTGCCGGACAAGCAGTTCACGATCGTCTTCAACGACATGACGATCAACAACAAGTCGGGGCATGACGCCCCGAGTTCCGGGCCACGGTGGGCGACCGTGTGGAGATCATCATGATCACCCACGGCGAGTACTATCACACCTTTCATATGCACGGGCATCGCTGGGCGGACAACCGCACCGGGCTGCTGGAGGGCCCGGACGATGTGAGCCGGGTCATCGACAACAAGATCACCGGGCCCGCCGACTCCTTCGGCTTCCAGGTGATCGCCGGGGAGAACGTCGGCGCGGGCGCCTGGATGTACCACTGCCATGTCCAGAGCCACTCCGACATGGGCATGGCCGGGCTGTTCCTGGTCGCCAAGGCCGATGGCACCATCCCCGGCTACGACCCGCACCGGCTGTCCGCTCACCGCTCGGGATAGCCGCCGGAGCGACAGGGACGGGGCGGGCCACCGGGCCCGCCCCGTCGCCGTGTCGCCGCCCTCCCCCGTCAGGCGGTGTGCAGCCGCAGGCCGTACACCGACAGGATCTCGTTGACCGGCTGGTACCAGGTCTCACCGCCGCTGGAGCAGTTGCCCCAGCCGCCCGAGGTCACGCCCTGGGCCTGGTCGCCGCTGATGAACGAGCCGCCGGAGTCGCCGCCCTCGGCGCACACGCTGGTCTTGGTCATCTGGTACACGGCGCCCTGGCTGTAGTTCACGGTCTCGTTCTTGGCCAGGACCGTGCCGCAGCGCCAGTGGGTGGTGGAGCCGGAGCGGCAGATGGAGGCGCCGATCGGGGCCTCGGCGGAGCCGCGGACCAGTTGGTCGGGGACGGTGCCCCAGCCGAGCACCACCGGCACGGTCCACCAGCCGCTGCCGACGCTGACGTAGGCGTAGTCGTTGCCGGGGAAGGAGGAGCCCTGGAAATTGCCGATGTACGAGCCGTCCCAGCCGCTGACGGAGCCCCCCGCCTGGCCGCAGTGCCCGGCCGTGACGAAGCCGCCCTGGACCGAGAAGCCTATGGAGCAGCGGACGTTGCCGGTGTAGTACGGGTCGCCGCCGACCGTGCCGGCGGCGAAGGTCGTCGGCGCCTGGGCGGGCGCCTTCTCCACGGTGACCGGGACGGAGGTCGAGCGCTTCGCCTCGCGGAGGAACGCGCGGACGGCGGCGTCGCCCTCGCTCCCCTGCCGGACCCGGACCACCACGGCGCCCTCGCGGGGGTCGGTGCTCCAGCTGCTCACCCCGGCCGGAGCGGCCTGCTTGCGGGCCTTCTCGTCCAGGCGCGCCTTGGCCGCGTCGAGCGCGTCGGCGCTGTGCTTGACGATCCGGGTGGTGGCGCCCGTGGCCCGTACCGACGCGGCGCGCTCGGCGCTGGTGACGCCGACGACCAGCTTCCCGCTGCCCGTGTCGAACCACGAGCCGCCGTAGGAGGCGCCCGCGGCGCGCTTGGCCTTGGGCTCCAGCCTCATGGCGGCGGCCTCCTGGCCCAGCCGCTCCCGCGCCTGGTCCGCGGTCAGGCCGAGGTCCCGGCCGAGCGCGCGGACGAGGGTGGCGGACGGCGCCGACGCGGCGGCGGGCTTCGCCGCGGGGGCGTCGGCGCCGGATGCCGCGGCGGCGGTCGAGAAGGCCCCGCCGGCGCCCGAGAGGGCGCCGAGGACGAGGAGTGCGGACAGTCCGGCACGGACGACGGGCTTCCGTCTCATGGAAGTTCCCCTTCTGCTGGGCAGGGTGAGAGCGCTTTCACGGGTGGATCGCGCAGAGCCTAGCGAGCTACCGGGAAAAGTCCAGACCAAAGCCGTGATCGGTCACGGTCGGGCAGGAGGCCGGGCAGGATGCCGCGACGGGCTCAAGGGGCTTCGTCCGGATTCCAGTTGAGCAGCCGCACCTGGGCGACCGTGCGGACATGGCGGCGCATGGCCGCGGCGGCGGCCTTGGGGCGACGCTCGGCGATGGCGTCCAGGATGCGCTGGTGCTGGGCGAGCGAGCGCCTGGGGCGGCCGGGCTGGCGCAGCGACTCCTCGCGGCTCTCGGCGATCTGGTCGGCGATCGAGCGCATGAACTCGGCGAGCAGCGGGCTGTGCGCGGCCGCGGTGACGGCGGCGTGGAAGCGGCGGTCGCCCTCGACGCCGTGGCGGTCGGACTCGATCTCGTCCTCCATCCAGTGCAGGGCCCGCTGGAGGGCGGTGAGGTCGTCGTCGGTGCGGCGCTCGGCGGCGAGTTCGGCCAGCTTGGTCTCCAACGCCTCGCGGGCGTCGAGCACATCGGGCAGCCGGCGGCGGCGTTCCACCAGCCGCTCGACGGGCTCGGTGTCGAGGCTGTCGCGCAGCAGGCACATCCCGCCGCCCTGGCGCACCTCGACGAGCCCCTGCACCTCGAGGACGACGATGGCCTGTTTGACGGAGGCGCGGCTGATGCCGAGGCGCTGGGCCAGCTCGCGCTCGGTGGGCAGCCGGTCGCCCGCCTTCAGGCCGCCCTCCTCGACGTAGGCGCGCAGCCTCTCCAGCACCTGCTCGTACAAGCGCTGACGGCTCATCGGGCGCAGCGCGTCCTCGGCCATACGGGCTCCCCCCATCGCGGTTTGTGATGGCCCCGATTCGCAGCGTAGCACTGGGTGGCCGGATGGTGTGGTGGTTGTGCGGTCCGGTGGAGCATTGGTCAATTGGCTGAGCCAATCTGCCACCGATGCCTTGACGGCCGAACCGCCCGACCCTCAACGTGAGTCAGCCAGCAGGCCACTTGGCCCGACCGTCCCCGGTCCGCCGACCGGGTCCCCGTGACGGGAGCGCTCGATGTCCGACGAATTGATCTCGATACTCGTGCTGGTGGTGGTCTTCGTCATCGCCACCACCCGGTCGATCAACATGGGCGCCCTGTCCTTCGCCGCCGCCTTCGGCGTGGGCGAGCTGGTCGCCGACTTCAGCGCGGACCACATCTTCGCCGGGTTCCCGGGCGATCTGTTCGTGGTGCTGGTGGGGGTGACGTATCTGTTCGCCCTCGCCCGGGCCAACGGCACCACGGACTGGCTGGTGCACGCCTCGATCCGGCTGGTGGGCGGGCGGGTCGCGCTGATCCCGTGGGTGATGTTCGCGGTCAGTGGGACGCTGACCGCGATCGGGGCGGTGAGCCCGGCGGCGGTGGCGATCGTCGCCCCGCTCGCGCTCTCCTTCGCCGCGCGGTACCGGATCAGCCCGCTGCTGATGGGTGCCATGGTGGTGCACGGCTCCCAGGGCGGCGGCTTCTCCCCCATCAGCATCTACGGATCGATCGTCAACGGCATCGTGGACCGGGAGAAGCTCCCCGGCAACGAGATCACGCTGTTCCTCGCGAGCCTGGTGGTCAACCTGATCATCGCCGCCGTCGTCTTCGTCGTCTGCGGCGGGCTGAAGCTCTCCAGGACCGCCGTCGCCGCCGCCGGGGATGAGCGGGAAGACGGGGCGCGGGAGGCACCGGCCGACGCGGAGGGCCGTCTCACCCCGGCCCGTATCGCCACCCTGGCCGCGCTGGTGGCGCTGGTGGTCGCGGTGCTCGCCTTCGACCTGGACGCCGGGCTCACCTCGATCACCCTGGCCGTGGCCCTGAGCGTCTTCTGGCCGGACCACGGCAAGAAGGCGGTGAACGAGGTCACCTGGCCCACCGTGCTGCTGATCTGCGGTGTGCTCACCTATGTCGGGGTGCTGGACGAGATGGGCACCATCGACTACGCAGGCAAGGCCGTCAGCGACATCGGGATTCCGCTGCTCGCCGCCCTGCTGCTCTGCTACATCGGCGCGATCGTCTCCGCCTTCGCCTCCTCGGTGGGCATCATGGGCGCGCTGATCCCGCTCGCCGTTCCCTTCCTCGCCCAGGGCGACATCGGCGCGGTGGGGATGATCGCGGCCCTCGCGGTGTCGGCGACCGTCGTCGACGTCAGCCCCTTCTCGACCAACGGGGCGCTGGTGCTGGCCAACGCGCCGGATGTGGACCGGGACCGGTTCTTCCGGCAGCTGATGGTCTACGGCGGGATCATGGTGGTCGCGGTGCCGCCGGTCGTCTGGCTGGCGATGGTGGTCCCCGGCCTCGGCTGAGCGGGCCGACGGGCAGCCGGCCGGGCGGAAACGCGGACTCAGCCCGGTGGCAGCGGAACCCAGTGGGATTCGCCCGGGCCACGGTCAGCGAGCGGTCGGCGAGCCGCACCTCGATCGGGGACTCCTCGGAGTCCGGCACGCTGATCCACAGCCGCCCGGCCCGCACCCGCAGGGCGACGCCCCAGTGGCCGCGGTAGCGCATCGAGAACCGGTACTCCGAAAGACCGGACGGCTCGGGCAGCGGCACCGGGTCCAGCCACAGGGCGTCCTCGCGGGTCTCAAGACCGGTCAGCCCGCGCTGCACCAGATCGAGGGTGCCGCCCATGGCGCCGAGGTGGATGCCCTCGCCGGTGGTGCCGCCCTGGACGTCCGCCACATCGCCCAGCAGCGCCTCCTGGCAGTACCGCCACGCCTCGGCCCGGCGCGCCCGCGCCAGCACCCAGCCGTGCACCAGCTCGCTGAGGGTCGAGCCGTGGCTGGTCCGGGACAGGTAGTACGCCACCGTGGCCCGCCAGATGTCGTCGTCCAGGACGTAGCCGAGCCGCCGGAAGAGGCCCGACAGCTCGGCGGGGCCGAAGAGATAGCCGAGCATCAGCACGTCGGCCTGCTTGGAGACCTGGTAGCGGTTGACGGAGTCGCCCTCGGACTCCAGGATCCGGTCCATCCGGCGGATGTCGTCGTAGCGGGCGCGGTAGCCGTCCCAGTCGAGCTCGGCCAGCTCCCCGTAGCCGTCGAACTGGCTGATGACGCCCCGGTGGAAGGGGACCAGCAGCCGCCGGGAGACGTCCTCCCAGCGCTCCGGCTCCGCACGGTCCAGACCCACCCGCTCGAACAGCTCGCGGCGGCGCGGCTCGGGCAGGGTCCGGGCGAGCTCCAGGGCCCGGTCGAGCACCCAGGCGGCGGTCACGTTGGTGTAGGCGTTGTCGTCGATTCCGGGGCGGTCGGCGCCGGGATAGCCGTCGTGGTACTCATCGGGCCCGACCACTCCGCGGAGGCGGTACCGCCCCCGCTCCGGATCGGACACGGCCGAGTCCGCCCAGAAGCGGGCGATCTGCAGCAGCATCTCCGCGCCCTTGGTGTGCAGGAACTCGGTGTCGCCGCTGGCCTGGCAGTACTGCCACACGTTGTACGCCACCGCCGAGCCCACGTGGTGCTGCAGCCGGGAGTTGTCCGGCAGCCAGCGGCCGGAGCGCGGGTTCAGATGCAGCGTCTGGGTCTCGTCGCGCCCGTCGCTGCCGCTCTGCCACGGGTACATCGCCCCGGCCCGGCCGGCGTCCGCGGCGGCGCGGCACGCCTGGGGCAGCCGCCGGTGGCGGTAGTGCAGCAGGGCCCGGGCCACCTCGGGGAAGTGGAGGTTCAGATACGGCAGCACGAACAGCTCGTCCCAGAAGACGTGTCCGCGGTACGCCTCGCCGTGCAGGCCCCGGGCGGGGACGCCCACGTCCAGCTCCGCGGTGTGCGGCGAGAGCGTCTGGAGGATGTGGAACAGGTGCAGCCGCAGGATGTGGCCGGGCTCGCCGGGGACCTCCAACGCCGCCTCGCGCCACAGGTGTTCCCATGCGGTGCGGTGGGAGGCGAGCAGCTTCCCGAACTCCGGCGCCCGGGCCACCCCGTCGAGGGCGGCCTGGGCCGGATCGCTGACCGCGGGGTCCTTGGAGGTGTAGAGCGCCACGGTCTTCTCGACGGTGACGGGAGCGTCCGGCGCGAGCGGCACGGCCAGGGTGCGCAGCGCCGCGCTGTGGGTGAGCCGCTGCCCGGTGCCGGTGGGCGTCCCGCCGCACACGGCCAGGGTGCGCGCGGCCATGGCAACCCGCACCTCGGAGCTGGTGGTGCGGCAGCTCAGCCATACGGTGTCGGGGCCCGCGGCGCCGGTGCGGTGGTCGACGAGATGGCGGCCGGCCAGTGCGTCGTAGCGGGCCACGCCGGTGTTGGCCACGGCACCGTCGAGACCCGACTCCAGCTCGACGGTGCCGGACCAGCCCTCGGCCCGGAAGGTGGTGCGCAGGGCGGCCAAGTGCGGATCCCCCATGTGGACGAGGCGCTGCTGTTCGACGTGGAGCACCCGGCCGTGGCCCTGGGTGAACCGCAGCCGCCGCACGAGGGTGCCGTGCCGGAGGTCGAGGGTCTGCCGGTAGCCGGTGAGCTCGTCCCCGTCGGGGGTGAGCCAGCCGCCGGGGCCCGCGGGCCGGTCCGGGTCGCGGACGCGGTAGCGCAGCGGCAGCCAGTTCGGCAGGTTGACCATGTCCTCGTTCTCGACCTGGCGTCCGCCGACCACCGAGGTCAGCCGGTTGTAGCAGCCCGCCACATAGGTGCCGGGGTAGTGGGTGTCATCGGCGGCCGCTTCGGGGGCCGCGCCCCGGGTGGCGACATAGCCGTTGCCGAGCGTGCACAGCGACTCCCGCAACCGCTCCTCGCCGGGCTCGTAGCCCTCGTACTCCCACACCCAGTCCGACACGGCCGCTCACCGGCTCTCCTCCTCGACACCCCCATTGTGGTCCCGGCCGGAGTGCTTCACCGGCTGCGCCGCGCCCTCGCGCCCCGCGCGGCGCACGCTCAGCAGTTCGTGTAGTCGACCCGGCTGTTGTTGTACGAGCAGGTGTCGACCGTGGAGCCGCCGGTCTTGCGGAGGGTGGCCTTGTCGCGGTCGTTGTTCCAGACGTACGCCCGGCGGTCCTGGTACTTGGTGGCCGAGGTGTCGGAGCCGGAGCCGGTCCGTACGGTCACGGTCCTGCCCGCGCCGAGGGTGTAGCCGGGGAAGGTGTACTTGTGGTTGCTCGCGTCGACGAGCACCCAGCCCTTGAGGCTGACCCCGCGCGAGGTGGAGTTCGTGATCTGGACGTACTCGCCGTTGAGGCTGGAGTTGCTCCGGTTGTCCGTGCCGGGAGAGTCGTAGTAGATCTTGGAAAGGTGTACGGAGCCCGCGGCACCGGCCGGTGTGGCCGGGTACAGCAGGGCGATCGCGCAGCCGGCGGCGAGCGCCGCGCCGATGCGGGCGGTGTGTGCGGACATGAGTCCCCCCTTGCGTTGGTGCGTGGTGAAGCGGTGGTGAGAGCCTGTGTCATATCCCCGGCCGGGCGTGCGACGCCTGGCACGCTCCCCCAGCTACCGCTGGGAGGCGCCCCCTGACGCCGCACGCTGATCCGACCGGGGATATGACACAGGCTCCAGCGCAGGACGGACGGGCGGCCGCGCCCGAAGATGGTTTGGAGTCAGCGAGCTGGCTCCTTCGGCGCGGCCGTCCGTCCGTCTTCCCCCCCACCTGTGTGGAGGACCAGAGTGGACCATGGCCGGAACGCGGCGGCAGGGCTGCGCGGCCCTCCCCCCAGGGCCGTACGGCCCTGGCGCGGATCCGATTCCCCGCCCCTTGTCCAGGGTGAGGTGCGGTCAGCGGCCGTACTGCGCCCCACCGTTGATGTGCAGCACCTGGCCGGTGACGTATGCGGCCTCCGGGGAGGCCAGATAGCGGATGGCGGCCGCGATCTCGACGGGCGTCCCGGGCTGTCCGGTGAGCGTCTGCCCGATCTGCTGGGCGATGAACTCGGGGGTGCCGCGCTCGCCGAAGAACTCGGTGTCCTCGACGTAGCCGGGGGCCACCGCGTTGGCGGTGACGCCCTCCGGGCCGAGCCGCTTGGCCAGCTCGAAGGTGTAGGTGTGCAACGCGGCCTTGGTGCCGCCGTACGAACCGGGGCCGCGCAGCGCCGCGACCGAGGACAGGTGGACGATCCGGCCGCCGGGCCGGGTGAGGTGGGGCAGCAGCGCCTCGGTGAGCAGCACGGCGGTCAGCACGTTGGCCTCGAAGTTCCGCTGGTACTGGCCGGCGATGCCCTCGAGGGTGCCGTCGTTGGAGGGCGCGACATTGCCGCCGGCGTTGGTGACGACGACATCGACATCACCGTCCGCGGTGATGAACTCGGCGGCGCGCCGGGTCTGCTCGGGGTCGCTGAGGTCCGCGCTGGTCCAGGTGACCAGGTCGGCGCCGTGGGCGGCGTTGAGCTTGTCCGCCGCGGCGCGCAGCACCTCGGCGCGGCGTCCGAGGATGACCACCCGGTCGCCTTCGGCGGCGAAGGTCTCCGCGGTCGCCAGTCCTATGCCGGTACCGCCGCCCGACACCACGATCCGTCGCCCCATCACGGGCCTCCTCAGTGCAGGTTGTTGAATATCGGTCACATCTATGAACAAGCACGCTAGGAAGAAAGCGCATTCCCGTCAAGGCGCATTACCCAACAGCCGCTCTGTTGCCTTGCGTTCACTATTGACAGGTTCTGTTGGAGATGGCGCAATGGCGGCGCCCCACTTGTCCCAGCAGCAGCCACAAGAGCTGCTCCAGCAAGGAGGACATGTGCGTTTTCGTTCAACTTTCGCCAGATCCGTGGTCGCGACCGTGACCTTGGCGCTTGGCGCGCTCGGTCTGCTGACCGCTCCCGGTCCGGCCGCGGCCGACACCCCCTCCGACGACCCCTCGGTCGTCCACGGCCTCCGCGGCGACTACTACCTCCAGTCCGCCCCGGGGGCCTTCGACTTCCACGAGCTCAAGGCCACCAGCCTCGACCCCGCCCTCGACTTCGGCAATCTGGAGCCGCGGCTGCAGGCCACCACCGGACGGTCCGACGACGTCAGCGTCCGCTGGACCGGTCAGATCACACCGGAGCGCTCCGGTGCGCACACCTTCTCGATCACCGCCGACAACGGCTTCCGGCTGTGGATCGACGGCAAACCGGTCATCGACCACTGGGTGGACGACTGGGACAAGGAGCAGACCTCCCAGCCCGTCGAGCTCACCGCGGGCAAGGCGTACGACATCAAGGTCGAGTACTTCGAGCACTACGGCGGCTCCAACTTCCACCTGTCCTGGACCCCGCCGGGCGCGGCCAAGGCGCCCGTGCCCGCGTCCGCCTTCCGGCTGCCCGCCGACTTCGACTACGACGGCCCGGTGGCCAGCGCCGTCCAGCCGGACGGCCGGACACTGCTGCTGGACTTCGCCCAGCCCCTGACCACACCGCCGGCCGATCTGACGTCGCATCTGTCCGCCGTCATCGGCGGCGCGACCTGGCCGCTCGGGCGCGCCCGGCTGGACGCGGCCGATCCGTCCCGGCTGCTGCTCTCCCTGAAGGAGCCGGTGGTCGGCCGCGGCGGCGAGGCCGTCGTGGCTTACGACGGCGAGGGCGGCCTCGAGGACGGCGACGGCGCCATCGACCCGTACGTCTCCTTCGGTGGCAACAAGTCGACGTATCAGCTGAGCACGCCCTGGGCCAAGGACGTCGGCCCGGACAACGCCCACCCCGAGTACCCGCGCCCCCAGCTGACCCGCGATCAGTGGCGCAACCTCAACGGCAGCTGGGAGTTCGCCGCCGCCAAGGAGGGGCAGAAACCCCCGGTCGGGCAGAAGCTCAAGGAGCGGATCCTGGTGCCGTACCCGGTGGAGTCCAAGCTCTCCGGTGTGGAGCGCCATGAGGACCGGATGTGGTACCGGCGGACCTTCACCGTCCCGGCCGACTGGAAGGTCGGCGACGGAAAGCGCTTGCGGCTGAACTTCGACGCCGTCGACTGGCAGGCCGAGGTGTATGTGAACGGCACCCGGGTGGCCGACCACCGCGGCGGCTACGACCGGTTCAGCGCCGATGTCACCGACGCGCTGCGGCCGGGCCGCACCCAGGAGCTGATCGTCGGCGTCTACGACCCGACGGACGCGGCCGACGGCGAGAACCCGCCGATGGGCAAGCAGCGCCTCGACCCCAGCGGCATCTTCTACACCCCCTCCTCCGGCATCTGGCAGACCGTCTGGATGGAGCCGGTCGCCACCGACCACGTGGACACCCTCAAGCTCACCCCGGACGTCCCCGGCAAGGCCCTCACCGCCGAGGTCCGCGGGGTGCGGGACGGCGTCCCGGTCACCGCGACCGCCTACGACGGACGGCGCGCGGTCGGCACCGCCACCGGGCGCACCGGGAAGCCGCTGACCGTCCCCGTGCCCTCCCCGCACCTGTGGTCCCCCGACGATCCGCATCTGTACCGGCTGAAGGTGACGGTCGGGCGGGGCGCCTCGGCGGACCGGGTGGAGAGCTACTTCGGCATGCGGAGCATCGCCGTCAAGGAGGTGGACGGCAAGCAGCGCACCGTGCTCAACGGAAAGCCGATCTTCTCCATGGCCACCCTCGACCAGGGGTTCTGGCCCGACGGGCTGCACACCGCGCCGACCGACGAGGCCCTCGCGTACGACCTGAAGATGCACAAGAGCATGGGCTTCAACTCGGTACGCAAGCACATCAAGGTCGAGCCCGACCGCTGGTACTACTGGGCCGACCGGCTGGGCCTGCTGGTGTGGCAGGACATGCCCGCCATGAACACGGTCACCCCGTCCGAGAAGGCGCAGGCGCAGTACGAGCACGAGATGAAGCGGATGATCGACCAGCACATCAGCAGTCCGTCGATCGTCATCTGGGTGACCTTCAACGAGGGCTGGGGCCAGTACGGCGGCGCGAAGGTGCCGGCGCTCGCGAAGGGCTGGGACCCCAGCCGGCTCATCAACGGCGCCAGCGGCTGGAACGACACCGGCAACGGCGACCTCGCCGACATCCACGCCTACCCCGGCCCGGGCGATCCGCGCCCGGACGCCTCACGGGCGGGGGTCACCGGCGAGTACGGCGGTCTCGGTCTGGCCGTCCCGGGGCACGCCTGGCCCGTACAGCACACCTATGTCGGCGTGGACAAGGACCAGTACACCGACGAGTATCTGAAGCTGCTGGGCAAGGTGCGCGGGCTGGTCGCGTGCAACGGCAGCAGCGGGGCCGTCTACACCCAGATCACGGATGTGGAGGGCGAGCTCAACGGGCTGCTCACCTATGACCGCAAGGAGATCAAGCCCGATGTGAAGCGGCTGCGCCAGGCCCATCAGGCGCTGATCCGCGACGCGGCGGACCCGGCGTCCCTGGAGTGCGCCACCGGCTGACCGCACGGCTCGGCCCATGGTGATGACCCGTTCCGGGGCGCGCGTCCCCGGGGCGGGTCATTCCGCCGCCAGCGCCTCGACGGCGGCCACCGTACGGTCCACCACCACGTCGTACAGCCTGCTGTGCGCCCGCGGCAGCCGCGCCAGCAGCGGGGCCACCGCCTCCCGCTCGCCCTGGGGGTAGTGGGCCAGCGCCTCGCTCAGGGCGTCCAGCTTGTGGGCGGAGACCGGACCGCGGTGGGTCTCGTAGACCGCGTGGCCGATGACGGTGGAGCCGATGAGGGCCACGGCCAGCGCGAGATCGTCATCGGTCAGCTTCAGGGGGCGCAGCATCCGGGTGAGGGTCACCAGGGAGGAGATCCGGGCGGGCTGCTGGGTGGCGGCCATATAGGGGAGCAGCTGGCGGTAGGGCAGCAGATAGTCGCGGCTGTTGTGCATCCAGGCCCGCAGCCGCTCCTGCCAGGTGTCCCCCGGCGGGTCCTTGTGCTGGGCCTCGGCCAGGACGCGGTCGGCCACGGCCTGGAGGAGGTCGTCGCGGTCGGGGAAGTAGCGGTAGAGCGCCATCGGGGCGGAGCCGACCGCCTCGGCGACCCGCTTGACGGTCAGTGCGGTCTCCGGCTCGCGGACCGCGAGCTCCGCGGCGCTGCGGACGATCTGCTCGCGCGACAGACGGGGCGGGCGCCCACGTCCTCTGCGGACGGTCCCCTCGGCGGTCCCGGCCATCCGGTGTCCTTTCGCTCGCCCCCGTCGTACCAGGCCCCAAGGCTACGCAAGGTCGCTCGGGCGCCGCTCGTGGCCGACCGAGGCCGAACGCCGGCCCAGGCGGTGCCGGCGTGATGGCCCCTCCGGCCCGTCCGAGCCCTCCGGGAGACCTGACGATGACCGCATCCGTCCCGCTCGCGCACTGCCGGGCGCGGCCCGCGGGGTCCGAGGGGCCCACGGTCGTCCGGCTCGCCAGGGCGCTGCCAAGAACCCCAGCGGCAAGATCCTCGCGGGCGAACTGCCGGACATCCCCCGCGACTTGGCCGAGAAGGCCGCACCGCGACCGGGGCGGCCATATTTGACGTACACGTTACACAAAATTGTGCGACACTGCTGCGGCACTGATGTGAATCGGCCATGCCCCGACAAAGGACCACCGTGAATTCCTCACCTCCGACCCCCGACGCCCCCGAAGCGGCGATGACCGCCCACCCGCCACGCTCCGGCCTCGTGGTCGCCGTCCTGGCGTTCGGCGGGATCGTCGTCTCCCTGATGCAGACCCTGGTGGTGCCGCTGGTCCCGGACCTTCCGGAGCTGCTGCACACCTCGGCCTCGGACGCCTCCTGGGCGATCACCGCCACCCTGCTCGCCGGCGCCGTGGCCACCCCGGTGCTGGGCCGGCTCGGCGACATGTACGGCAAGCGGCGGACGCTGCTGCTCAGCCTGTCGATGCTGGTGGTCGGATCGGTGGTGTGCGCGCTCTCCGACACACTCGCGCCGATGATCGTCGGCCGTGCGCTCCAGGGCTTCTCCGCGGGCGTGATCCCGCTGGGCATCAGCATCATGCGCGATGAACTGCCCGCCGAACGGCTCGGCTCGGCGATGGCCCTGATGAGCTCCTCGCTGGGCGTCGGCGGCGCCCTCGGCCTGCCCGGGGCCGCGGCGCTGGCCGAACACGCCGACTGGCACGTGCTGTTCTGGGTCTCGGCGAGCCTGGGCACGGTGGTGATCGCACTGGTGCTGGCGGTCGTACCGGAGTCCCCGGTGCGCGGCGGCGGGCGGTTCGACCTGGTGGGCGCCGTCGGGCTGTCGGCCGGGCTGCTCTGTCTGCTGCTGGCCATCTCCAAGGGCGCCGACTGGGGCTGGGCCAGCGGTGTCACCACCGGGCTGTTCGCCGCGGCGGTGGTCGTGCTGCTGCTGTGGAGCCGGTGGGAACTGCGGGTGAGCGGGCCGCTGGTGGATCTGCGCACCACCGTGCGCCGTCAGGTGCTGCTGACCAATCTGGCCTCCATCGTCATCGGCTTCGCGATGTTCGGGATGTCGCTGGTGCTGCCGCAGCTGCTCCAGATGCCCGAGGCCACGGGGTACGGACTGGGCCAGTCGATGATGGCCGCCGGTCTGTGCCTGGGCCCGTCCGGTCTGGTGATGATGGCGATCTCCCCGCTGTCCGCGCGGATCACGGCCACCTGGGGCCCCAAGACATCGCTGATGCTCGGCGCCGGGGTGATCGCCGTCGGGTACGGCATGGGCATCTTCCTGATGGACGCCGTGTGGCAGATCGTGGTCATCTCGTGCGTGATCGGCGCCGGGATCGGCCTCGCGTACTCCGCCATGCCCGCGCTGATCATGTCGGCGGTACCGGTGTCCGAGACGGGCGCGGCCAACGGTCTCAACACCCTGATGCGGTCCATCGGCACCTCGACCGCCAGTGCGGTGGTGGGCGTCGTCCTCGCCCATATGACCACCGCGTTCGGGCCCGTCGAGCTCCCGTCCCTGAGCGGCTTCCGCACCGCCTTCGCGATCGGCGGCGGCGCCGCGCTGGTGGCGCTCGCGGTCGCCTCGCTGCTGCCGGGCCGCGGCCCGAACCGACTCACGGCCACCTCGGAGCGCCCCGCCACACCGCAGCCGGTGGCGGGCCGCTGAAAGCGAACCCACGGGGCGCCCGACAGACCACGCGCCCTTCCCCCTCCCCGCGGCACCGATATGCGCCTCCGCCGCGCGGCGGGGCTTCGCCCCGGGCCCCGGGGCCCGGGCCGGAGCCCCGCCTTCCAGCCCCTCCAGGGGGTACCTCCCAGCGGTAGCTGGGGGAGATCGAGGAGCGGGGTCTGGGGCGGAGCCCCAGTTGAGGGAAGGGGCGGGGAGGGGAACAGTCCGCCGCAGCCGCCCGTATCTCCCCGCCCGCGCCGTGGCGGGGGATACGGGCGGCTTTGTCGTGACAGGGCGCATACGGGCCATCATGTGGACAGTGGTTGACGGAACGAGCCCCCGCGGTGCTGAATGATGCGAGTGAGGACTGAGCTGCCCCTGGTCACCCGCGACCACATCGACTTCGGTCGGGTGTGGTCCGCCTCCTGTTCCGGCTGACCCGGCAGCGGGCCGTCCGACCGGCCGCCCTCCTCTGATCCATCCAGGGCCCCTCGCCCACCGCTTCCCGCGCCTGACGCGCCATCGCCCCCGGTAGGCCAATGCCGCTTTCCGGGGCCGGGCGCGTCTCCAGCGTCGCGTTCTCCTCGCCTTCCTCGGCTTCTTCGCCTTCCGAAAGGTTCCCCCATGCCCGTGGAGTTCCTCGGCATCGCCGCCACCAACGACGGCTCCGAGACCGGGCCGCGCTCCGGCGCGGCCTTCGACAAGGAGTACACCCTGCGGCTCGCCCGCGCCCATGAGGACCACGGCTGGGACCGGGTGCTGTTCGCCTACGGCTCCGGCTCGCCCGATCCCGCCCCCGCCGCCGCGTACATCGCCGCCAGGCTGGACCGGCTCCGGATCCTGCTGGCCCACCGGCCCAACGTCTCCTATCCGACATACGCCGCCAAGACGTTCGCCACGCTCGACCAGATCAGCGACGGCCGGCTGACGGTGCACTTCATCACCGGCGGCAACGACCACGAGCAGCGGCGTGAGGGCGACACCCTCACCAAGGACGAGCGCTACGCGCGCACCCGTGAGTACATACGGATCGTCAAGAAGATCTGGACCACCCACGAGCCCTTCGACCACGAGGGCGAGCACTACCGCTTCCACGACTTCGTCAGCGACGTCTTCCCGGTCCAGCAGCCGCGCCCGGGCGTCTCCTTCGGCGGCTCCTCCCCCGCGGCCTACGCGGCCGGCGGGGCCGAGGCCGACATCTACTGCCTGTGGGGCGAGCCGCTGGAGCGGACCGCCGAGCAGATCGCGGCGGTGAAGGCGGCCGCCGCCGCGGCCGGGCGGAGCGACGTGCCGAGGATCCAGGTGGCGTTCCGACCGATCATCGCCCCGACCGAGGAGCTGGCCTGGGAGAAGGCGCACCGCACGGTGGACGCCATCCGCGCCCGTAAGGAGCGGGGCGAGGCGACGACCGTGCGCCACCACCGCAGGGGCGCCCCGGAGAACACCGGCTCACAGCGGCTGATCTCCATCGCCGAGGCGGGCGAGCGCTACGACCGGGCGCTGTGGACCCCGACCGCCGCCGCCACCGGTGGCGCGGGCAACTCCAACGCCCTGGTGGGCACGCCGGAGACGGTGGCGCAGGCGCTGCTGGACTACTACGACCTGGGCGTGGACATCCTCTCCGCGCGCGGCTACGACCTGCTGGGCGACGCGATCGACTTCGGCCGCCATGTCATCCCGATCGTCCGGGAAGAGGTCGCCAAGCGGGATGCCGAGCGCGCGGCGCGGGGCCCGCAGACTCTCGCGGCGGTGCGCTGATGACCTCCGTGGCCGAGCCGCGGCCCCAGCCACAGTCCCAGCCACAGCCACAGCCACAGCCCCAGCCCCAGCCCCAGCTGACGGTGGTCCGGGTGACCGTGGACGACCCGCGGGTCGAGCCGCTGCTGAGCGAGCTGGCGCATGAGTACTCCACCCGCTACGGCAGGGCGGCCGACGGTGAGCTGAACCGCTATCCGGCCGAGGAGTTCGCCCCGCCGCACGGGGAGTTGCTTCTGCTGCTGGAGGGCGGTGAGCCGGTCGCCGGGGGCGCGTACCGGCGGTACGACGAACGGACGGCGGAGCTCAAGCGGATCTGGACGCACTCGGGCCACCGGCGACGCGGGCTGGCCCGCCGGGTGGTGGCGGAGCTGGAGCGGTCGGCCGCCGAACGCGGCTACCGGCGGATCTACCTCACCACCGGCCCCCGCCAGCCGGAGGCGCGCGGGCTGTATCTGGCCACCGGCTACACCCCGTTGTTCGATGTCTCGGCCGATCCGGAGACCATCGGCCCGCTTCCGTTCGAAAAGGGGCTGTAGGCCCGGCGGAACTCCCTCCGCCGACGCGTGTCCGTCCGTCCGCCCGGCCGCTCCGGGCGGACGGACGCATTCCCCCGTTTACGGTTGACCGTTCTATGTCAACTGTTGCGGGGTGCCCGTGGGCGCGGTTTTAGGATGCGGTAATTCTGCCGCGCCCCGACCGCCCGAAGGCATGCCATGACCAAAGTCCTGAACGTCGACGCACTACCCGAGCCGTCCGTGCTCAAACGCGCGAAGCGACGGCGTCCCGGACTTCTGGTGGCCAATGCGATCGTGCTGGTACTGGCCGCGATGGCGGTGACCACGATATTCACCAACCCGCGTTTCGAGTGGGAAACCGTCGGCAAATACTTCTTCGAGATCCGGGTGATGAAGGGCATCGGGGTCAGCATTGGAATGACCGCGGCGACCATGGCGCTCTCTTTGGTGTGCGGCACCTTGGTCGCGCTGATGCGCATGGGCGACTCCCGGCTCATGTCCACGGTCGCGGCCGCCTTCATCTGGGTTTTCCGCTCCATTCCGATGCTGGTGCAGCTGCTTTTCTGGTACAACCTCGCGGCCCTCTTTCCGACGCTGTCCCTCGGCATTCCCTGGGGGCCGCGTTTCGTCACCTTCGATTCGAACAGCGTCATCGGCCCGCTGACCGCCGCGATCATCGGACTGACCCTCCACGAGACCGCCTACATCGCGGAGTTGATCCGGTCCGGGCTGCTGGCCGTGCCCGATGGACAGCGTCAGGCGGCGTCCGCACTGGGTTTGACGCCGACTCAGATCTTCTTCCGCATCACCCTCCCCCAGGCGCTGCGGGTGATCGTCCCCCGATGGGAAATGAGCTGATATCTCTCCTCAAGGCCACCTCCCTGGTCAGCGTGATCACCCTGGCCGACCTGCTCTACTCGGTACAGCTGATTTACGCCAAGAACTTCCAGACCGTTCCACTGTTGATCGTTGCCGCCATTTGGTACATGATCATCACTGGCGCCATTACTCTCCTTCAGCAGCGCCTGGAGCGACGTCTGGGACGACACACCCTGATTTCGGCCGACAAGGCCGGGAAAGTGAAGAGGATCGAGCACTCGGTATGACCGCGGCATCGCAAATGGAATCGCAGGCCATCGTCTCCCTGCGCGGGATCCGCAAGTCGTTCCGCGGCACCGAGGTGCTGCACGGCATCTCCCTGGATATCCACCGAGGTGAGACGGTCTGCCTGATCGGTCCCTCCGGATCCGGAAAGAGCACACTGCTGCGCTGCGTCAACCACCTCGAAGTGCCCGACCAGGGCGTGGTGGTGGTCGACGGCAGCGTGATCGGCTATCAGCTGCGCGGCCGCACCCTGCATGAGCTGGGTGCCCGGGAGCTGGCCTCCCAGCGCTCGGCGATGGGCATGGTGTTCCAGAGCTTCAATCTGTTCCCGCACCTGACCGCCCGCGAGAACATCGTGGAGGCCCCGCGCCGGGTGCTCGGACTCTCCAAGGCCGCGGCCGACGCGCGGGCCGTGGAGCTGATGACCCGGGTGGGGCTCGCCCACAAGCTGGACAGCTATCCGGACAAGCTCTCCGGCGGCCAGCAGCAGCGGGTGGCCATCGCCCGCGCCCTGGCGATGCGGCCCAAGGTGATGCTCTTCGACGAGCCGACCTCCGCCCTGGACCCCGAGATGGTGCAGGAGGTGCTCAGCGTCATCAAGGACCTGGCCCGAGACGGCATGACGCTGGTCGTCGTCACCCATGAGATGCGCTTCGCCGCCGATGTGGCCGACCGGATCGTCTTCATGGACGACGGCCGGATCGTCGAGGAGGGCACCCCGGACGCGCTGCTGCGCGCTCCCTCACACGACCGCACCCGCATGTTCCTGTCGAAGGTCAGCCCATGAGCACCGAACTCCCCCTGCCCGCCAAGACCGCCCGGCGCCTGAAGCTGTGGGACTCCTACCGCTCGTACCAGTACCTGGAGGCCGGGGAGGACTACCGCGCCTTCGAGCTGGCGCCCGCGCTCGGCCGGGTCCCCGGGGCCGCGCTGGAGTGGAGCGAGGAGGTCGAGGTCCGCGCGCGGGACTTCGAGGAGCGCCATCTGGTGATCTCCGCCCATGACCACCTCTCACTGCGCCCCGCCGACCCCGGGGACTTCGCCGCGTACCGCCGCCAGGGCCGGGAGTCGATCCCCTACGAGGGCATCGCCCACTCGGGGTGGACCTCTTCTTCGACGGCGGCCCGGCCGCGGTGAGCATGATCCGCTCCCATGCCCCCTGGGACTGGGACGACGCGGTCAGCGACCTGGCCATGCGCCAGGCGGACCTCGCCCATCAGCGGCTGGTGGCGCCCGTGCGCACCCTCGAGGAGGCCGACCGGGCACGGGCCGGCCACCAGGTGGGGGTGGTGCTGACCCTGGAGTCCGCCTCCCCCATCGGCAATGACATCGACCGGCTCGATCTGCTCTACGGTCTGGGCGTACGGCTGCTCGGCCTGGTCTACAGCGAGAGCAACCAGCTGGGTTCGGGGCTCGCCGACGCCGGGGACACCGGTCTGACCCTGCTCGGCCGCCGGGCGCTGCGCCGGATGAACGACCTCGGGATCATCGTCGATGTCTCGCACAGCGGAGACGCCACGGCCCTGGACGCGGTGCGCCGCTCCACCGCCCCCGTGGTGATCACCCATGCCGGGTCCCGGGCGCTGTGGCCGACCCCGCGGATGAAGCCCGACGACGTGATCCGGGCCTGCGCCGGGTCCGGCGGGTTCATCGGCGTCGAGGCGGCGCCGCACACGACCGTCACCGCCCGGCACCCCCGGCACGATCTGGACTCGGTGATGGAGCACATCGAGCGCTGTATCGATCTGGTCGGCATCGACCACGTGGCCTTCGGCCCGGACACCAACTTCGGCGATCACACGGCCTGGCACCGGACGTTCGCCCCGCTCTTCGGCAAGGACGACGCGCACGACGGCAAGGCCCCCGAACTGCCGCCGCACGAGGAGGTCGAGTACGTACGGGGCTGTGAGAACCCCGCGGAGGCCGTCGGCAACATGATCCGGTGGCTGTTCGACCGCGGCTACTCCGAAGCGGACGTGGCCAAGCTGGCCGGAGGCAACGTACGGCGCGTCGCCGAGACCGTCTGGGGCCGCTGACCGGTCCCGTACTCCCGCATCCGCCACCCCCCACCTCCCGGAATGGAGCACCCATGCGCAACCGTCCCCATGTCGCCGCATGCGCCCTGCTGGCCTCTCTGACGCTCGGCCTGTCGGCCTGTTCGGTGGACGACACCCCCGATGACGGCAAGGACAGCAAGAGCCGTCCGGCGGTCACGCTCGCCCCCGAGCCCAAGGACAGCGCGCTGGCCGCCGAGGTGCCCCAGGCCTACACCAAGAAGACGCTGATCATGGGCGTCAGCGAGTACGCGCCCTACGTCACCTTCGAGTCCGATGGGAAGATCACCGGTCTGGTCCCCGACCTGGCCGCGCAGCTCTCCTCGTTGCTGGACATAAAGATCAAGATGGAGCGGACCAACTTCGACGCGGTCATCCCGGGGCTGAAGTCCGGCCGGATCGACCTCAGCGCGCCCTCCGGTGACTTCATCGAGCGCCAGAAGGAGGTGGACTTCGCCGACTTCGCGCAGAGCAGTGTGACGATGATGGTGCTCAAGGACGGCTCCTTCCGCCCCAAGAACGGCCTCAAGGTCTGCGGCCACAAGGTCGGCGTGGAGAAGGGCGCCGGAACGCAGAACGTGCTCGCGGCGCAGAACAAACGGTGTGCCGCCAAGGGCAAGCCGTCGGTGGACGTGAAGCTCTACACCGATCTGCCCGCCGCCTCGCTGGCCCTGCAGAGCAAGCGCGTGGAGGCGGTGGCCGCCCCCAGCGCCTCCAACACCTCGGTGAGCCAGAACTCGCACGACCGCTTCGAGACGCTCGAGCTGAAGGACATGCTGGGCCTGCCCGCCGCGACGGCCATCTACGGCATCCAGGCCAAGAAGGACGCCGGGCTCGCGCCCGTGATCGTCAAGGGGCTGCGGAAGCTGTACGAATCGGGCACCTACGCCAAGCTCTTCGGCCAGTGGGGGCTGCCGCTGTCCACCGTCACCCGGGACCAGATCGCCCTCAACGGATCCAAGCAATCCCAGACCCAGTGAGACCTTCCATGGCACGAACCAGTCAGACCGAAACGACCGGCGGCAGAGGGCGGGCGGCCCGGGAGGAGCCCGCCCGCCTGCTGGACGAGCGGGTGTGGCGACGCACCCTGCGCGTTCCGATGCGGGACGGAATCGTCCTGGCCGCCGATCTCTTCACCGACCAGGAGCGGCCGGGGCCCCGCCCGGTCATCCTGGAGCGGACCCCGTACGGCCGCCGGCAGATGCGCGACTCCGACCGCAGCCGCCACGACGAGCCGGTGCCGACGCCGGAGGAGACCTCGGCGTTCTTCGTCCGCGCGGGGTACCACGTGGTGCGGCAGGACTGCCGGGGCCGCGGGGACTCCGAGGGCACCTTCGTGAAGTACCTCGGCGAGGGGCCGGACGGGGCGGACACCATCGACTGGATCGCCGCCCAGCCCTGGTGCGACGGCCGGGTGGCCATGATGGGCGTGTCCTACTCGGCCCACGCCCAGACGGCCGCCGCGGCCGAGTCCCCCGCCGGGCTGTCCGCGATGTTCATGGACTCCGGCGGCTTCGCCAGCGCCTACGAGGCCGGGATGCGGATGGGCGGCGCCTTCGAGCTCAAGCAGATCACCTGGGCCTTCCGGCACGGCGAGGAGAGCCCGGAGGCGGAGCGGGACCCGCTGGTGCGCAAGGCGTTCGCGGGGACGGACCTGCGCGACTGGTTCACCGTGCTGCCGTGGCGGACCGGTGTCTCACCGCTGCGCCAGGTGGACAGCTACGAGCGCTATCTGCTGGACCAGTGGCGGCATGACGCCTTCGGGGCGTACTGGCGCCAGCCGGCCATCTACGGGCGCGGCCACTACGACCGCTTCCCGGATGTGCCGACGCTGCACATGTCGAGCTGGTACGACCCGTACGTCCGCTCCACCATCGAGAACTTCACCGCCATGGGCCGGCTCAAGCGGTCCCCGGCGTATCTGGTGATGGGGCCGTGGAAACACGGGCTGCGCTGTGTCACCTTCGCCGGCGATGTGGACTTCGGGCCCGCCGCCACCTTCAGCGGCAACGTCGACACCTCGTATCTGTCCTTCCGGCAGCGCTGGTTCGACGCGGTGCTGGGGGACGGCGACCCGGAGTCGATCCCGCGGGTCCAGTACTTCCTGATGGGCGGCGGGGACGGCCGGCGGGACGGGGCCGGGCGGATGCGGCACGGCGGCCGCTGGCACACCGACACCCAGTGGCCCCCGGCCGGGACCCGGGAGACCGCGTTCTACTGCCACACCTCGGGCGAGCTGAGCCGGAAGCTGCCGACGTCGGCACGGGCCTGGGTGGAGTACGACTTCGACCCGAACGACCCGGTGCCGACGCTCGGCGGCCAGGTCACCTCGGGCGAGCCGGTGATGGTCGGCGGAGCCTTCGACCAGGTGCCGGACGAGCGGTTCTACGGTGCCCGCCCGCCGTATCTGCCGCTGAACTCCCGGCCCGATGTGATCTCGCTGGCCACCCGCCGCTGGAGGAGCCGCTGGTGGTGGCCGGGCCGGTCACCGCCCGGCTGTTCATCTCCTCGTCCGCGCCGGACACCGACTTCACGGTGAAGCTGGTCGATGTGCACCCGCCGAACGAGGACTATCCGCACGGCTTCGCGATGAACCTCACCGAGGGCATCTTCCGCTGCCGCTTCCACAAGTCCTTCGAGCGCCCGGAGCCGCTGGAGCCGGGCGAGATCTACGAGATCGAGATCCCGGCGCCGGACACGGCCAACCGCTTCGAGGCCGGGCACCGGCTGCGGGTGGACATCTCCTCGAGCGACTTCCCCCGGTTCGACGTCAACTCCAATACGGGGGTGCCGGAGGCGGTGAGCCGCCGCAAGGTGGTGGCGACCAACCGCGTCCACATGGACGCGGACCACCCCTCGGCGGTGCTGCTGTGGACCCAGCCGGGCTGACGAGCCGTCGGCGTACGGCCGTCACCGCATGATGGTCGCCAGCACGTCCTGCCCCAGCCGGAGCAGGGTGCTGGTGGCCAGCCGGTGGTAGACGTACTTGCCCTCGCGCTCGGACTCGATGAGCCCGGCCTCCCTGAGCTGGCGCAGGGTGCGGGAGACCTGCGTATCGGCGAGGCCCAGCCGCTGGGCCAGTTCCGAGGTGGTGATGGGCTCGCCCAGCAGATGGCGGCACAGCTCCATCCGGCCCAGGGACGCCAGCGCGGACATCCGGGCCCGCAGCTCGGCCTGGGTGAGCTGGTCGGCCGTGCCGTCCTCCTGAGCGGCGAACTGGAGCACCACCGGGTGGCACTCCTCGTCCTTGACGGTCAGATGCGGCCAGACATGGACGGAGGGGAGCAGGAAGAGCGGACGCGGGCCGATCTCGATCTCGGCGACGGCCAGCTTGTCGTAGCGCACCCGCGAGCCGCCCCGGGAGACCACCGCGGTGGGGCTGAGCCCGGCCAGCACCTCGGCCAGACCGCGCCGCCGGATGTCGGTACGGACCCGGGCGGCGGCCGACTCCAGCCGGTCGCGGACCGTGCGCCACTCGGAGGCGAAGAACGCCTCGGCGCAGGAGTCCAGGAAGCACAGCAGCCGGTCGCGCAGCCCCTCGGGCGAGGCCACCAGGTCGTGGGCCAGCTCGCCCCGCCGGAAGGAGCGCCGCTCGCACTGCTCCACATAGCGCTCGGCGGCCCCGGGGTCGGTGAGCAGGCTTGTGGCCGGGGGCACGGCCTCGCGGAAGCCGAGCACCCCTTGCGAGCACAGGCCGACGAACTCCTCGAGCGGCAGCTTCTCCAGATGGCGCAGCTCGTCCTCGAAGGGCTGGTCCAGCGGGAGCTCCAGCGGGAACAGCAGCCGGCAGCGGAGCCGGGCCCACAGCGGGGACAGGGCACTCATCTCATGGGCGAGGGAGGGGGCGAGCGCCGTCCCGAGCCGCCGCGTCCAGCGCTGGGCCTCGGGGTGGTGGTCGGGCTCGGCCATGATGTGCAGCACCGACATGAGCTCGGCCAGCGGTGACCGGCCGACGTGCACATCGGCCGGTTGGGCGCGCTGGAGGTTGAGCGTGATCCCCACACCCGCACATTACTCGGCGGCCGCCGGGCCCGGCCCGGGTGTCTCGCCAATCGGCGCCGGACTGCCTGGTCAGGGCCGGGTCGGGGGTTGTGCCGGGGTCGGCCGGGGGCTCAGGCGGGGCCGGTCAGCGGTCCCGGGGCAGCAGGGGGCCCAGCGGGCCCAGGTCCAGGTTGAGGTCGTCCTCGGTCAGCCCGAAGTGCTCCCGCAGCTCGGCCATGTTCCGCTCCAGGGCCATCAGCGTCAGCCCGAGCTCCTCGATCTGCTCGTCGCTGATGCCGCCCTGCTCGACGCGGCGCAGCGCCTGCCGCTCCATGAGCTGCCGCAGCAGCTCGACGATGGTGAGCACCAGACCGGCCAGGCTCCGGCGGACCGACTCCTCGTCCACCTCGATCCGCCGGCCGGGCCGCCGGGGAGCGCGGTCATCCGTCATGGCGGCCCCCTTCACGGCGGTCATGGCGATCCCCCTCCCACCCCTCCTCGTTCTCCACCCGTACGGAGGCGATCAGGGCGCGCAGCGAGATCCGCACCAGGTCGATGTCGGCGATGCTCAGGGTGATCTCCCCCGCGATCACCACGCCCCGGCGAGCACCCGGTCGAGCAGGTCGACCAGGGCCACCTCCCGCCGCTCGATCGCACGGGTCACGACGGCGTCTCCTCCGGCTGGGCGTCCTCCGCCCGCTTCGGCGGGGCGGTGAAGGAGTACGGCGGCCAGGGGCCGCTGACCTCCAGGGTGACGGCGGGGTAGCGCGCCCCCAGGTCGGTCACCAGGGCGGTGAACTCCTCGCTGAGGGCGTCGGGCACCAGATAGGAGTTGTTCAGCACCATCCACCCCTCGTACGCGGCCAGCGCGGTGTCCTGCGGTGGATGGGCGGCCGTGGCCACCGCCAGCGCGGCGAGCGAGGCGTGGATCTCCTCCGCCCGCTCGGTCGCGCGCAGATGCGCGGTCTCCTGGTCCTGCCGCTGGGCCCGCCGCCGCATCAGATAGGCGGTTCCGGGGCTCCCCTCGCCGCCGGTGGGCTCGTCCGGGTCGGGCAGGAAGGACCTGGGGTCCACATACGCCTTGACGCCCCACTCGGTGCGGCCCGCCACCCGCCGCAGCGTGGCCGTGAAGTCGTCCCGGCGCTCCCGGAGCATCGCGCGGACCCGGTCGTCGTCGTGGTAGAGGGTGGCGAAGCGCAGCGGGATGACCTGACCGTGACGGGCCGCGCCGTTGATCACCCGGTGGTGGGCGCGGGCGGTGCGCTCCAGCCACTCCAGGTCCTCCAGATGGTCGCGCAGCGCGTCCTCGTCGAAGTCCGCCAGCGGTACGGAGCCCACGACGGCGGCCAGCCCCGCGCTCTCCACCAGGCGCACCGGCTCGTCCGCCACACCGGTGAGCCCGCGCGGCGGGGCGGCCTCTCCGGGGCGGCCTCTCCGGGGGCGGCCTCTCCGGGGGCGGCCGTCACCGCGTACAGCCAGATGGCGAGGGAACCGTTCACCGTTCGTCCTCCCGCTCCGCGCCTTGGGTCCCGTGGTCGTCCTCCCGGCGCGCGCCGCGGCCGTCCTCCAGCTCGCCGACGCGACGCCGCAGCCGCTCGTTCTCCTCCAGGACGTCCCGGGCGCCGGAGGAGAGCGAGGGGTCGTGCTCCCACCAGTCGATGCCCATCTCCTTGGCCCGGTCCACGGAGGCGACCAGCAGCCGGATCTTGATCGTCAGCAGTTCGATGTCCAGCAGATTGATCTGGATGTCGCCCGCGATGACGATGCCCTTGTCGAGCACCCGCTCCAGGATGTCGGCCAGGCTGGACGGCTCGGCGCCCCGGCGGGCGGGTTCGCGGGCGCCGCCGGTGCGCCGGACCGGCGGGTTCCAGTCGGAGCTCTGGTTCATGTCCGGTTCTCCGCCCTGCCCCGGTAGTAGCGCTCGGTGCGGCGGTAGGAGACGAGCTCGCCGCTGTCGTCCAGCTCGACCTGGTACTCGGCGAGGAGGTCGGTGGAGTCCGGGATCCGGTGGGTCTCGACGACCTCGATGCCGATGGTCCAGCCGTCCTCCGTGCGCTCCAGCGAGGTGACGCCCTCCGGGGTCCGCCCGGTCAGCCCCTGCACATGGCGGGCCGCGCTGCGCGCGGCGTCGCGGGCCACGAGGGCGGGGCGCCGGGTGCGGGGCCGCTCCCGCTCGCTCCGGTCCCGCTCCGGCTCGGGCTCCCGCTCGCTCCGGTCCCGCTCCGGCTCGGGCTCCCGCTCGCTCCGGTCCCGTTCCTCACGGGGCCGGGCGCGTGGCCGCTCCTCGCGGGGCCGTTCGCGGGGCCGTTCGCGGGGCACGGCTCATACCTCCAGGCCCCCGTCGGGCGGCCCCTGGGACATCAGCCTGCGGACCAGCTCGTCCTCCTCCCGGGCCGCCTCCTCCTCGGTGAGCTCCCCGCTCTCCCGGGCCTCCGCGACCTCCTCCAGCCGCTGCTTGATCACCTCGGGGTCGTACAGCTGCCGATGGGCCTCGTCATGGATCCGCTCGGCGATCCAGACGACGCCCCGCACCGGGGCCAGCGGCAGCGTGGCCAGGCCGGTGAACAGTCCCATGACTACTCGTCGCCTTCCTTCCCCTCGAGCGTCGCGTCGGCCACGAAGTCGTACGGCGCCAGCGGGCCGAGCAGACGCATCCGGACCCTGCCGTGCCAGTGCGCGGCGAGCTCCTCGGCCGCCTCCTCGAACGCCTGCCGTTTCGCGTCCTCCACCAGGAACGAGGCGTTGACCAGCCCCTCGGGGGACGCCGGCTCCTCCGACACCGAGGCCAGCGCGTACGGCGCCAGCCGCCGGTCGAGCTCCAGCGCGTCCACGCTCCGCTTCGCGGCGATGCTGTCCATGACGAGCTGGCCGAGCTCGATCCGCTGCTCGTAGCCGGCGTCCTCGGGCAGCCCCCGCAGCTCGTCGCGGAGCCGTCTGGCCTCCGGCTGCTCGGTCACCACCTCGCGCAACACCGCGTCCTCGTCATAGCGGGCCCGCACGGTGAGCTGCGTCCGGCCGCGGAGCCGGTCGAGGCCGCGGGCGAAGTCGTCATGCCCCTCGGTCAGCAGCTCGTCGGTCACCGCCGCGGTGTCCCGCACCACCGTGCCGAAGCGGAACGGCAGCACCGGCGAGCCCTGCGCGGCCAGGTGGTCCAGCACCCTGGCGTGGGTGCGCAGATCCTCGGGGGTGCCCAGTGGCTTGTCGACGGGCACCTCGCTGACCACCGCGGCCTGGCCGCCCTGGCGGACCAGGGTCACCGGGGCCTCCGGGTCCCCGACGGCGGGCAGGTCCTTGACCGACTCATCGGGCCGGTCGCCCGTGACGACCCCGTACACATAGCAGGCACGTCCGTCCTCGGCCATCACCGCTCGCGCTCCCTGTGGCTGGGGGAACCCCTGGTGTGCCGGGGCCTCGTCCGCTCCTCGGCCTCGGGTTCCCGGTCCTCGTGGTCATCGCCTTGGAGCAGGTCCGAGACCGATTCCTTGACGCCCTCCAGGGCGCCCTTGGTCTTCTTCTTGCCGCCGCCCTCCTGGATCTGGTCCATGAGGCCGGGCAGACCATGGGTTTCGGTGCCACTGCGGGCGATGTCGAGTCGGTTGGTCGCCTCCGCGAACCGCAGATACGTGTCCACGCTGGCGACGACGATACGGGCGTCGATGGTCAGGATCTCGATGCCCACCAGGGACACCCGCACATACACATCGATGACCAGGCCCTTGTCCAGGATGAGGTCGACCACGTCGACCAGGGCGCTGGAACTCGCCCGGTCCAGATACTGGCTTTGCTGCTGCCGTGCTACGGTCACCGCGCTCACCCGTTCCGGGGGCGGGGTCCGTCAGCGGCGCGCTCGGCGCCGTGCGGGCTCCTCGTCCTCGTACTCCTCCTCGTATGCGTCCCGGGGCTCTTCGTCCTCGTACTCCTCGGGCTCCTCGTACTCGTACTCGTCCCCCGGCTTCTCGCGCTCCTCGCGCTCCTCGCCCTCCTCTGGCTCCTCGGGCTCCTCCTCCGGGGGCTCCTCCTCGCGTTCCCGCCCCTCTCGCTCGTCGTCCTCCACGATCTCGCCGTCGCGCACCACGCCGCGCCAGCCCACGACCTCGTCCGGGGCGAGCAGCACCTCGCGCATGAGGTGGCGGCGGAAGTGCTTCATCTCCAGGCGCACCCTGCGGCCCTGGGCGCGCCAGAGGTTGCCGGTGCGCTCCATGAAGCCCTGCGGCCAGTACTCCAGGACGAACAGGATCCGGGTGAGGTCGGGGGCCAGCTCATGGAAGGTGATCGTGCCGTCCACATGGCCCTTGTCGGCCCTGGACTTCCAGATGATGCGCTTGTCGGGCACCTGCTCGACGACCTCGGCCCGCCACTTGCGGTGCGACCAGAAGACCTGGGCCTTCCACTCGGTTTCGATCCCGATCTCGTCCTCGTCCTCGTTCCGGACGTCCTCGACCTTCTTCATGTACGAGGGGAAGTTGTCCCACTCCGTCCAGAGGTTGTAGGTGAGCGAGAGGGGCGCGCCCACGTCCATCTGCTCCACGATGTTGGTGACCTTGAGCTTCTTGCCGCCCTTGCCGCCGCCATCGCCGTCACCGCCGCCGAGGCCCGGGATGACGCTCTTGGCCGTGTCGACGACCTTCTCCTTGACCTGCTCCTTGACCTTTCCCTTGACCTGGTCCTTCATCTGCTCCTTGGCCGTGTCGACGACCTTGTCCTTCACCTGCTCCAGACCGCCCTTCAGCGCGTCCGGCCCGGGGTTGCCCAGGTGGGTGACCGATTCCAGGGCCCGTTCGCCCAGCGCCGCGAGCAGGCCCTGCGCTTCCTTCAGCAGGCGCTCAGTGGGCAGATCCGCGAGCGCGCCCCGCCCACCGGTCCGCCCCTTGATGTCCTCTGTCATGGCCCTCACCTCTGGCTTCGCCGCGCGGGCCCTTCGGAGCCGGTCCGCTTCCTGGTCTGCGCCGGGCGGTCGGCCGGTTTGCGCTGTCTGCTGGTGCGCTCACGCGCCCCGCCCTCGCGGGACCGTGCGGCGCTCCCGCGCTCGCGCTCGCCGCGCTCCCCGCGCTCCCCACGCTCTTCGTGCTCCTCCGGCTCCTCGTGCTCCCCGGCCTCCGGTCCCCGGCCCCCGCACCGCCGGTGCGCAGGGTCTCGGCGCGCCGCTCCAGCCGGTCGCTCAGGGCGTCCATGCGGTGACTGGCCGCCGACATGGCCGCCTCCCGGCCCGCGGAGACCAGACGGCCGCCGATCTCCTGGCCGAGCCTGCCGAGCTCGGAGGACTTCAGCTGCTGGGCGCCCGGTGGGCTGATACCGGAACTGAGGCGCTTGCCCGCGGCGAGACCGGCGAGGCCGAGGACCAAGGTCCCCCTGTGGCCGCGCCCGAAGAGATAGCCACTGACGAAGGCCAGCGCCACCCGGGAGTTCTTCATGATCGCTCCTCCTCCCGGAGCTGAACGAGACAGCCGTTCGGGTGCACAAAACCAATTATGGTGCATATCACCCCATTCAGTGACCTTTTGGATCACCGGAGGGCCTTGGGAAGCACAGGAGCCCAGGTCACGGCCGAGGGGCCGTCAGGCGGCGAGCGCCGGATGCAGCACCACTTTGGTGTAGCCCTCCACCCGCTTGTCGAACTTCTCGTACGCCTGCGGGGCCTGGTCCAGCGGCAGTTCGTGGGAGACCACGAAGCTGGGCCGGGCGCGCCCGGCGATGATCAGCCCGCGCAGCTGGCGGTTGTAGCGCTTGACGTTGCACCGGCCCGTGCCCATGCGCCGGCCCTTCTCGAACATCCGGCCGATGGAGACCAGCAGCTGACCGCGTTTGGCGTGCTCATCGGGGCCGCCGGGGTCGGAGGGCACGTACCGCCCCGGCACGCCGAGCCGCCCGGTCGGCCGCACCGTGTCGACCAGCGAGTTGAGCACCGACGCGGGCTCCTCATGGCTGGCGTCGTGCGCCTGGGCCTGGTAGCCCACCGCGTCGATGCCCTTGTCGGTGCCCTCGCCGCCGGTGCGGTCCATGATCTGCGGCACCGGGTCGCCCTTGCTGAAGCCGATGGGGACGGCGCCGATCTCCCTGGCCTTCTCCAGCCGCTCGGGGACCCGGTCCACCACGAACACCGTGGCGGCGCCGCGCAGCAGCGCCGAGTAGGCGGCCATCAGCCCCACCGGCCCCGCGCCGTAGACGGCCACGCTCTCGCCCGGGGAGACCTCGGCCAGCTCACAGCCGTGGTACCCGGTCGGGAAGATGTCGGCGAGCAGGATGAAGCCGGTCTCGAGCTCATCGCCCTGGGGCAGCTTCAGGCAGTTGAAGTCGGCGAAGGGCACCGCAGCCGGTCGGCCTGGCCGCCCTTGTACGGGCCCATCGCCACATAGCCGTAGGCGCCGCCCGCGAAGCCGGGGTTGACGGTGAGACAGAAGCCGGTGTCACCCGCGAGGCAGTTCTTGCAGAATCCGCAGGCCACGTTGAACGGCATGACCACGCGGTCGCCCTTGGACAGCGAGACGACGCCGGAACCGGTCTCCTCGACCACGCCGAGGTTCTCGTGCCCGAAGACGATGCCGGGCTCGGCCGCCGTCCGGCCCTCGTACAGGTGCAGATCGGAGCCGCAGATCGCGCCGGAGGTGAGGCGCACGATCACATCGCCCGGATGCTCGATCCGAGGATCGTCGACGTCCCTCACCGCCACCGAACAGGGCTTCTCATAGACGACGGCTTTCACCTGGATCACCATCGCGTCGATCGCTGATGAGCCGCGGTGGTGGCGGACACGGCGCGGTCCCAGGGTGTCTCGGCCACCACCGGGTACTTCCAGCGAACCGCCGCGGGACGCCCGGCGCAACCGGGTCCCCGCGCGGTCGTCCCGCCCCGGGCCCCGCCGGGCCTACTCGACCGTGACCCAGTCCAGGGTGCGCTGGACGGCCTTCTTCCAGCCGGTGTACCCCTCCTTCCTGGTCTTCTCGTCCCACTGGGGCTCCCACCGCTTGGACTCGCTCCAGTGGGAGCGCAGCTCATCGGTGTCCCGCCAGAACCCGGTGGCCAGCCCCGCGGCGTAGGCGGCGCCCAGGGCGGTGGTCTCGGCGATGACCGGGCGGCTGACCGGTACGCCCAGCACATCGGCCTGGATCTGCATGCACAGATCGTTGTCGGTGACCCCGCCGTCCACCCGCAGGACGTCCATGTGGATGTCGGCGTCCCGCTCCATGGCCTCGACCACGTCCCGGCTCTGGTAGCAGATGGCCTCCAGGGTGGCGCGGGCGATGTGGCCATTGGTGTTGAAGCGGGTGAGGCCGACGATCGCGCCCCGGGCGTCGGAACGCCAGTACGGGGCGAAGAGCCCGGAGAAGGCGGGCACGAAGTACACCCCGCCGTTGTCCTCGACGGTGCGGGCGAGCCGCTCACTGCCCGCGGCGTCGTCGATCATCTTCATCTGGTCGCGCAGCCACTGGACGGCCGAGCCGGTGACGGCGATCGAGCCCTCCAGGGCGTAGACCGGAGGGCTGTCGCCGAACTGGTACGCCACGGTGGTGAGCAGCCCGCTGGCCGAGCGGATCAGCTCGGCTCCGGTGTTGAGCAGCAGGAAGTTGCCGGTCCCGTAGGTGTTCTTGGCCTCGCCGGGGGCGAAGCAGACCTGGCCGACCGTGGCCGCCTGCTGGTCGCCGAGGACGCCGGTGATGGGGGTGGCGGTGCGCAGCGGGCGCGAGGTGCGGGCCTGGCCGTACGCCTCGGGGTGGGAGGAGGGGTTGATCGTCGGCAGCATCGCCCGCGGAATGCCGAAGATCTCCAGCAGTTCGTCGTCCCAGTCCAGCGTCTCCAGGTCCATCAGCATGGTGCGGCTGGCGTTGGTGACATCGGTGGCGTGGATGCCGGCGCCCGGGCCGCCGGTGAGGTTCCACAGCACCCAGGCGTCGGTGTTGCCGAAGAGCGCGTGGCCGGCCTCCGCGGCCTCGCGCACGCCCTCGACGTTGTCCAGGATCCACTTGATCTTGCCGCCGGAGAAGTAGGTGGCGGGCGGCAGCCCCGCCTTGCGGCGGATCACCTCGCCCTGGCCGTTCCGTTCCAGGGCGGCCGCGATGGCGTCGGTGCGGGTGTCCTGCCAGACGATGGCGTTGTAGTACGGGCGGCCGTTGCGCGGATCCCAGATCACCGTGGTCTCGCGCTGATTGGTGATGCCGATCGCGGCCAGGTCGGCGGGGGAGAGCCCGCCCGCACGGAGGGCGTTCTGCATCACCGAGTTGGTGCGCTCGTAGATCTCCACCGGGTCGTGCTCGACCCACCCCGCGCGCGGCAGGATCTGGCGGTGCTCCAGCTGGTACCGCGCCACCTCGTCACCGTCGTGGTTGAAGATCATGAAACGGGTGCTGGTGGTTCCCTGGTCCACCGCACCGATGAATTCCGGCATGCTGCCGCCTCTCGTGGGTGGGGTACGGCCCGGATCGGCTACTCGGGGGTCGGGGTGCGGCCCACCTCCGTTTCGGCCGTCGGGAGGAAGCGGCTGATCAGCGCCTGGTAGAGGGCGGCGCCGACGAGCCCGCCGACCAGCGGGCCCACGATCGGCACCCAGAAGTACAGATCCCCGTACTGGTCCCGCCACGCGCTGCGGTATCCGGTGAGATAGCTGGCCAGCCGGGGGCCGAAGTCACGGGCCGGGTTGATGGCGTACCCCGCGTCGGCGCCCCACGCCATGCCGATCGCGACCACGATCAGCCCGATGACGAAGGGCCCCAGATTGGCCTTCGGGGCCGAGTTCAGCACATCGGTGACGGCGAAGATGAGCAGCACCAGGATCGCGGTGCCGATGATCTGGTCGCGCAGCGCGCCCCATTCGCTCACCGGAAGGACTCCGTTGCCGGGGAGGGTGGAGAAGACGAACTGGGTCTTGAAGGTGTGCCCCGGGTCGGCGTGGCCCAGCGCCTCGGTGTAGTTCCAGCGCACCAGCAGCGCCCCGGCGAACGCGCCGACCGTCTGGGCCACGGTGTACGGCAGGACCTTGCTCCAGGGGAAGCCCTTGAAGGCCGCCAGGGAGAGGGTGACCGCCGGGTTGATATGGGCCCCGCTCAGCCGCGCCGCCACATACACACCGAAGGTGACGCCCAGACCCCAGGCCCAGGCGATGGAGTCGTGAGCGCCGAGCGCGCCCGGGGGCTTGGTGAGATCGCCGCCCGCCACGACCTGCGCCACCACACCGCAGCCGAAGAGGATCAGCACCATGGTGCCCGCGAACTCCGCGCAGAGCTCGCCGAGCAGCACCGACCTCGGACGCCGTGGCTTCGGGGCAGTCATGCGCCCATCGTGGGCGCGCCGCGGCACGGCGGCCCGTCCTGCTGGGCCGACCGGGTCATGGACGGCGAAACCGGGTCTGTACGGATCAGGGTGCGGACCTGTACGAAGGTGCTGACAACATCACCCATCGCCCTCCAGCCGAAACAGGACGACACGGATGCCGACCACCCAAGCCCCGACGAACTGGGCCGGGAACATCACCTTCTCCGCCGCCCGGCTGCACCACCCGGACAGCGCCGACGAACTGCGGCGGATCGTCAGCTCCGCCGACCGGGTACGGGTACTGGGCACGGGCCACTCCTTCAACCGCATCGCCGACACCGAGGGCGACCTGGTGAACCTGGACCGGCTGCCGCACCGGGTGGAGATAGACCCGGGGAAGCGCACCGCGACCATCGCGGCGGGCATGGCTTACGCCCATGTGGCCCAGGCCCTGCACGCGGAGGGCTTCGCGCTGGCCAACCTCGCCTCGCTGCCGCACATCACGGTCGCCGGAGCCTGCGCCACCGCCACCCATGGCTCGGGGAGCGACCAGCGCTGTCTGGCGGCGGCGGTCGCGGGTCTTGAGATCGTCGGCCCCGACGGCGAGGTGATCCACATCGGCCGGGACGAGGACCCGGACCGGCTGAACGGGGCCGTGGTCGGGCTCGGCGGTCTTGGCGTGGTCACCGCCATGACGCTGGACATCGAGCCCACCTTCGACGTGGCCCAGTGGGTGTGGACCGGGCTGCCGCTGGACCGGCTGGACGACAGCTTCGAGGAGATCTTCGGCGCCGCCTACAGCGTCAGCGTCTTCACCGACTGGCGCTCGGGCGAGGGCGTGGTGTGGCTGAAGTGCCGCACCGATCTGCCCGATCCCCCCGAACCCGGGCAGCCGTGGCTGGGGGCCCGCCCGGCCAACCGCCACCACCACCCGGTGCCCGCGATGCCGCCGCTGCACTGCACCGAGCAGCTGGGCGCGCCCGGGCCGTGGCATGAGCGGCTGCCGCACTTCCGCCCGGACTTCACCCCGAGCAACGGCGATGAGCTCCAGTCGGAGCTGCTGCTGCCGCGCGAGGCGGCCTCGGCGGCGTTCGCCGCGCTGCGCGGCCTCGGCGACCTGATCGCGCCCGTGGTGCAGGTGTCCGAGGTCCGTACGGTCGCGGCGGACGAGCTGTGGCTGAGCCCCGCGTACGGCCGGGACAGCGTGGCCTTCCACTTCACCTGGGTCCCCGACCACGACGCGGTGATCGAGGTGGTGGCCGCGATGGAGGAGGCGCTGCTGCCACTGGGGGCGCGGCCGCACTGGGGCAAGCTGACGGCGGCCGCGCCGGAGCGGATCCTCTCCTCGTACGACCGGGCCGGCGACTTCGCGCGGCTGCTGGCCGAGCACGACCCGGCGGGGAAGTTCCGCAACGCCTATCTGGAGGCCTACTTCCCCACCGGGTGAGAGCCTGTGTCATATCCCCGGTCGGATCAGCGTGCGGCGTCGGGGGGGCACCTCCCAGCGATAGCTGGGGGAGCGTGCCAGACGTCGCACGCCCGGCCGGGGACATGACACAGGCTCTGCGAGAGGCACCGGCCGGTGTTCAGCCGGTCCAGGACCATTCGGCGACCTCGGGCATATCGGTGCCGTGCTCGCGGATCCAGGCGGAGTGGCGGGTGCGGGCGTCCTGCATCCGCTGCCGTACGGCCGTGGCGCGCACCGCGAGCCCGGGGGTCCGGTCGATGACGTCCATCACCAGCCGGTAGCGGTCCAGGTCGTTGCGGACCACCATGTCGAACGGCGTGGTCGTGGTGCCCATCTCCTTGTAGCCGCGCACATGGAGGTTGGGGTGGACGGCCCGGCGGTAGGTCAGCCGGTGCACCAGCCACGGATAGCCGTGGTAGGCGAAGATCACCGGCCGGTCGCGGGTGAACAGGGCGTCGAACTCGTGGTCCGTCATCCCGTGCGGATGCTCCTCCTTCGGCAGCAGCCGGGTCATGTCGACGACGTTGACCACCCGCACGGCCACATCGGGCAGATGGCGGCGGATGATCCCGGCGGCCGCGATGACCTCCTGGGTGGGCACATCGCCCGCGGCGGCCAGCACCACGTCCGGCTCCCCCGCGCCGTTCTCGGTACCGGCCCAGTCCCAGGTCCCGGCGCCGCGGGCGCAGTGGGCGCGCGCCTGGTCGAGATCGAGCCAGTCGAAGCAGGGCTGTTTGCCCGCGACGACCACATTGACGTAGTCGCGGCTGCGCAGGACGTGGTCGGCCACGCTGAGCAGGGTGTTGGCGTCCGGCGGCAGATAGACGCGCACCACCTGCGGGCTCTTGTTGAGCACATGGTCGACGAAGCCGGGGTCCTGGTGCGAGAAGCCGTTGTGGTCCTGGCGCCACACATGGGAGGTCAGCAGGTAGTTGAGGGAGGCCACCGGGCGCCGCCAGGGCAGTGAGCGGGACACCTTCAGCCATTTGATGTGCTGGTTGACCATGGAGTCCACGATGTGCACGAACGCCTCGTAGCAGGAGAAGAGGCCGTGCCGCCCGGTCAGCAGATAGCCCTCCAGCCAGCCCTGGCAGAGGTGTTCGGAAAGGATCTCCATCACCCGGCCGCCTCGGCTGAGGTGCTCATCGGTGGGCACGACGGCCTCCTGCCACGCCTTGCCGGTGGCGCGGTAGAGGCCCTCCAGCCGGTTGGAGGCGGTCTCGTCGGGGCCGACCACCCTGAAGTCGCGGCGGTCGGCGGTGTCCTCCATGACCCTCTCCAGCAGCCCGCCGAGGACCCGGGTCGGCTCGTGCAGGGTCGCACCGGGCTTGTCCACGGGGACCGCGTACCGCTCCAGGGCGGGCACGGGCAGCGAGCGCAGCAGCAGTCCGCCGTTGGCGTGCGGATTGGCGCCCAGGCGGCGGTCGCCCTCCGGGACCTCGGCCAGGAGCTGCGGCCGGGGCCGCCCGTCGGCGTCGAAGAGCTCCTCGGGCCGGTACGAACGCAGCCAGCGCTCCAGCTGCCGCAGATGCTCCGGGTTCTCCCGGACGCCCGGCAGGGGAACCTGGTGGGCGCGCCAGGTGCCCTCCACCGGGAGCCCGTCGACCTCCTCGGGCCCGGTCCAGCCCTTGGGCGTGCGGAGCACGATGACCGGCCAGCGCGGCCGCTCGGCGACGCCCTCCTCGCGGGCGGTGCGCTGGAGCAGGGCGATCCGGTCCAGCGCCTCGTCCAGGGCGCGGGCCATCGACCGGTGCACCTGAAGCGGTTCGTCCCCGGCGACGTGGATCGGCTCGTGGCCGTACCCCCGCAGCAGGTCGTCGAGTTCGGGCTCCGGGAGCCGGGCGAGCACCGTGGGGTTGGCGATCTTGTACCCGTTGAGGTGGAGGATCGGCAGCACGGCGCCGTCGTGGACCGGGTCCAGGAACTTGTTGGCGTGCCAGGAGCCGGCCAGCGGACCGGTCTCGGCCTCGCCGTCGCCGATGACGCAGGCGACCAGCAGCCCGGGGTTGTCCAGCGCGGCCCCGTAGGCGTGGGCGAGGGAGTAGCCGAGCTCACCGCCCTCGTGGATCGAGCCGGGGGTCTCGGGGGCCACATGGCTGGGCACCCCGCCGGGGAAGGAGAACTGCCGGAAGAGCCGGGCCATGCCCGCCGCGTCCCGGCTGACGTCCGGGTAGACCTCGGAGTAGCTGCCGTCCAGCCAGGAGCCGGCGAGCACCGCGGGGCCGCCGTGGCCGGGGCCCCAGACGCAGATGGCGTCCAGGTCGCGGTCCTTGATGACGCGGTTCAGATGGGTGTGGACCAGGTTGAGTCCGGGTGAGGTGCCCCAGTGGCCCAGCAGCCGGGGCTTGATGTGGTCCGGGCGCAGCGGCTCGGTCAGCAGCGGGTTGGCCAGCAGATAGATCTGGCCCGCCGCGAGGTAGTTGGCGGCGCGCCAGTGGGCGTCCAGGGCGCGGATCCGGTCGTCGGCGAGCCCGCCGCCCGGCGAGCCCGTCGTGGTCGGTGCGTCTGGCATGGACCTCTCCCTCGTGGTCTCCAGTGACTGACGTGCCCGTCTCGTGGTGTCCAGTGGCGTACCCGCCGGTCGTGCCGCCCGCCGTATCAGTCCCGCTCCGGCACGATCACCACCGGGCAGGGCGCGTGGTGCAGGGCCGCGTGGGTGATGCGGCCGAGCTGCAACCCGGCGGTGTGACCGTGGCCGCGGCGGGCGCCGAGGACCAGCAGGTCGGCGGTGGCGGCCGCGTGGAGGAGCGCCGTGCGGGCCGTGCCCTCGACCGTCGCGCGGTCCACGGTGACCTCGGGGTGGTCCCGTCGGGGGATCCGCAGGGCGTCCTCCAGCGTCCGCTCCGCCCGTGCCCAGTGGGCACGCACCGGGTCCCCCTCCATCAGCAGATCATCCGTCACCTCACCGGCGGGCGCGCGCCAGGCCCGTACGGCCTCCAGGGTGCGGCCGCCCGCCTCGGCCTCGTGGAAGGCGAACCGGGTCGCGGCCGACGGACCACCCGCCGCGCCGGGCTCGCCCACGCCGAGCACGATCCGGCCGAAGGCGCCGCCCCGGTTGGGCTCGCCGCCGCGTACGACGGTCACCGGGCAGGTGGCGCGGGCGGCGACCGCGAGGCCGACCGAGCCGAGCAGCAGCCCGGCGAGTTCACCGCGGCCGCGGGAGCCGACGACCAGGCCCGAGGCCTCCCACCCGGCGCGCAACAGCGCGCACACCGGGTCCTCCGGCACGACCTCGGCGGCGACCTTCACTTCGGGGCCGCGGCGGCGGGCGCGTTCGGCGGCGGACGCGGCGATCTCCTCGTCCCTGATCTGCTCCCAAGGACGCTCGGGGTCGGCGGCGGGGGCGATGCCCTCGTACCGCTCCCACAGCGAGGCGTGGACCAGCCGCAGCGGCACCGTGTGCCGGGCCGCCGCGTCCACCGCCCAGTCCACCGCCTGGAGGCTGTGGTGGGAGCCGTCGACGCCCACCACGAGGGGGAGCTCCACCCTTCCCACCGCCTTCCGCGCGCCAACGCCGCCGTCCCGACGCCTTCACCCTGGCGCCCGTGCGGGATTCTGCGCGAGGGGCGTTTCGGCCCTGCCGGGGGTCGTTCGGCCCAGGGCACCCGTGCGGGCCGAACGGTCCCGGGCGGACCCCGGGCAGCCCAAGAGGGGGGCCGGAGCGCCGTCCCACGCTGGGAGCGGACCGGGGAGGCACGGATGAAGCACCGCAAGATCGGCAATGTGATGACCGACGACGTCGTCCGGGTGCGTTCCAAGACGTCGTTCGACGAGGTCGGTGCGCTGCTCTCCCGGCACCGCTTCAACGGGCTGCCCGTGGTGGACGAGGACGACAAGGTGGTCGGCATGATCACCGGGACCGATCTCAGCGAGCCCGCCCCGACGGCCGGAGAGCTGATGTCGCGCCCCGCGGTCACCGTGCGCCCCCAGGACAGCATCGTGGACGCGGCCCGCGCGATGGACCGCCATCGCGTCGAGCGGCTGCCCGTCGTCGACGAGGAGGACCGGTTGATCGGCATCGTCACCCGCCGGGACCTGCTGCGGGTCTTCCTCCGCCCGGACGACGAGATCCGCGCCGAGGTGATCGACGAGGTGCTGGTCCGCTCGCTGTGGCTCGGCCCGCAGTCCGTCGCCGTCACCGTGACCGACGGGGTCGTACGGCTGGAGGGACAGCTGGACCGGCACAGCGAGATCCCCATCGCGATCCGGATGACCGGGCAGGTGGACGGCGTGGTGGCCGTGGTCGACCGGCTCAGCTACCGGGTCGACGACTCCGCCGGCCGGGGAGGTGCGCGGCGATGACCCGCCCGGCCGGCAAGCCGGTGCGGGACGGCCGGGTGGTGGTCGGACTGGACGGCTCCGACAGCGCCTGGGCCGCGCTGGACCGGGCGGTCGCCGAGGCGCGGCGCCGTGACGCCACGCTGGAGATCGTGCACGCCTGGCCGTGGGCCCGGACCGACCCGCTCGCCTTCGACCCGGACAGCGAACCGCGGCGGCCCGCGGTGGAGATCGCCAGGACCGTGCTGCGGCTGGCCATGTCGCGGGCCCAGGAGCAGGATCCGCGGCTGCGCATCGTGCCCACCCTGACGGCCCAGGACGCGGTGCCCGAGCTGCTGCGGATCGGCGAGGACGCCGCGCTGATCGTCATCGGCACCCGGGGGCTCGGCGGCTTCACCGGGCTGCTGCTCGGCTCGGTCGGGCTGCGGCTGGCCGCCCACACCCGGCGCCCGCTGCTGGTGGTGCGCGGCGGGTCCACGGTGGCGTACGGGCCCGAGGGCCACGGCAAGGTGCTGGTCGGGGTGGAGAGCGGCGCGGACGCGGCGGCGGCCCGCTTCGCCTTCGAGGAGGCCGCCCGGCGCCGGGCCCGGCTGCGGGTGCTCTACGCCTGGCCGAAGCCGCGGGTCTTCGCGGGTGATCACGCGCTGCCCGCACGGGAGGTGGTGGCGCTGCGCGCCGAGCGGGAGCAGACGGTGGCGCACGGGATGGTGGCCGGACTGCGCGAGGAGTTCGGGCAGATCCGGGTGCGGGAGCACACCACCCACAGCGCCCCCGCCCATGCGCTGGTGGAGGCGTCGCGGGCGGCGGACGTCCTGGTGCTGGCCGTCCACCGGCGGACACCCCGGCTCGGCATGCAGCTCGGCCCGGTCACCCATGCGGCACTGCACCATGCGCACTGCCCGGTGGTGCTGGTGCCGGTGGAGTAGTCCCGGTGGGACAGGCCCAGTGGGACAGGCGCCCGACCGGCTGTAGAGTGCAGGTTTCGTTTCGCGCCTTCGGCGCCATTGAGCAGCGGGCAGGGGGCGGGGAGCGCGGGTCTCGCCGCCGGCCGCCGGGCCGGTGGGGGCAGGGCCGATGGCGGCATCCGTGCTCGGGGCCGGAGCCTCTCCGGACCGCGGGCCGGCGTCCGGCACCCCCTACCGGAAAACGCTTGATCTGGCGCAACCAGTTCATCAAGCGATGTCCAGCAGACGCCGGGTCGTGTCCCTGCGCCGGGCGGCGGAAAGGGCCGTAAGACCTGGTCCCCGGGACCTCCCCGGGACCGGTCGGCCCTGTCGGCCGGGGCCCGGTCATGGTCCGCTGGAGATGGCACCGGGGGCAACCGGCAGACGCGGAGAAGCGGACGTCCCACTACCGCGCACCGCGCAATCAGGGCCCGCGAGAAGTGGGCGCCCCCGGCGCCGCGCCTCGGCCCGGGGACCTCCCCGCGGCCCGCGCGAGGCCGCGCGCACGCCCCGGGGGCGAGCCGAGGTGCCGAGTGGGCCTGCCGGGAAGGAGACAGCGATGGCGCGCCCCGTCACCGTCGGGCTGGACGGTTCCGACGAGAGCCTGGCCGCCGCCGGCTGGGCGGCCCGTGAGGCCCGTTCGCGCGACGCGCCACTGCGGCTGGTGAACGCGTGGCCGGGGCCCGAGCAGAAGGATCTGACACCGGGCCGGGAGGCGGCCTGGCAGTACTGGTCCGAGCGCGCCCTGCGCTCGGCGCGCGCCGAGCTGGACGCCGACCACCCGGAGACGACGATCCTCACCGCCCAGATCTCCGGCCTGCCCGCGCCGGTCCTGCTGGCCGAGGCGGAGCGGGCCCAGCTGCTGGTGGTGGGGTCCCGCTCGATCGGCGCGGTCGCGGGCTTCTTCCTCGGCTCCGTCGGCCTGGAGCTCGCCGCGCGCTCCATGACCCCCGTGGTCCTGATGCGGGCGGACGGGCACGAGGAGCGGCACGGCGATGTGGTGGCCGGGGTGGAGCCGCACGAGCCGTGCGACGACATCCTGGACTTCGCCTTCGACGCCGCGGCCCGGCGCGACGGTGTGCTGCGGGCCGTCCACGCCGACCGGGTCCCCGCCATCCGGGGCGACGCCCCCTGGGTGGTGGACGTGGGGCTGAGCGACGCGCGCAAGGAGGCCGAGCACGCGCTGGGCGAGGTGCTGGCCCCGTGGCGGGACAAGTTCCCCGAGGTGCGGGTCTTCGAGGAGGTCGCGTCGGACAGCCCGGCCCGGCGGCTGGTGGCCGCGGCGGCGGGCACGGCGCTGATGGTCGTGGGCCGCGGTCCCCGCCGGGTGGGGTTCGGCCCCGGCTGGGGCCGGTCACCCAGGCCGTGGCGCACCACGCCGCCTGCCCGGTCGCGGTCGTGCCGCAGCGATGAGCCCCCGCGCCCGCCCCCGCCCCCGGCTCGTCACGAGGCGACGGGCGGCGTGACGAGGCGACGGAGAACAGCGGCGTAAGCCGAAAGCAACCCAAGGCAACCCAAGCCAACTCAAGGCAATCGGAGGAAACCGGAGGAAAGGGAAACGGCCATGAAAGCACTCGTCTTCCACGGGCCGGAGCGGTCCTCCTGGCAGGAGGTGCCAGACCCCGAACTCGAGGCCGCCACCGACGCGATCGTCCGGATCGACACCACGACCATCTGCGGCACCGATCTGCACATCCTCCGCGGCGAGGTACCGGACGTCGAGCCCGGCCGGGTGCTCGGTCACGAGGGGGTCGGCGAGGTCGTCGAGACCGGTGCCGACGTCCGCGGGATCCGTCCCGGCGACCGGGTGCTGATCTCCTGCATCTCGGCCTGCGGCCACTGCCGCTTCTGCCGGGAGCGCGGCTACGGGCAGTGCCGTGACGGCGGGGGCTGGATCCTGGGCCGTACGGTCGACGGCACCCAGGCCGAGTATGTGCGGGTGCCCTTCGCCGATCTGTCCACGCATCCGCTGACGGGGTCGGCCGAGGGCCATGACGCCGTGCTGCTGGCGGATGTCTTCCCCACCGCCTACGAGGTGGGCGTCCTCAACGGCCGGGTGGGGCCGGGCGATACGGTCGCGGTGGTGGGCGCCGGGCCCGTCGGGCTGGCCTCGATCGCCACGGCGCAGCTCTTCTCCCCCGGCCGGATCATCGCCGTCGATCCGGACACGGCCCGGCTGGACGCCGCCAAGCGGGTCGGCGCCGACGCGGTGGCGGACTCCGCGGAGGCCCCGGAGCGGCTGGTCGACGATCTCACCGACGGGCTCGGCGCCGATGTGGTGATCGAGGCCGTGGGGAGCCCGCGGTCCTTCGAGACCTGCACCCGGATGGTGCGGCCGGGCGGCCGGATCGCCAACGTCGGTGTGCACGCCCGGCCCGCGACGCTGCATCTCGAAGAGCTGTGGATCAAGAACGTGACGATCACCACCGGGCTGGTCGACACCTACTCGACCCCCACCCTGCTCTCCCTGCTGTGCGCCGGGCGGCTGCCCGCGTCCACGCTGATCACCCATCTGTTCGAGCTGGACCAGATGGAGGAGGCGTACGACGTCTTCGCCCGCGCCGCCGACACCGGCGCGATCAAGATCGTGCTCGGCGAGGCCGCCCGTCCACTGGTGGCCCGGCGGACGTGAGCGGGGAGGCGATGCGCATGGGAGCGCCCATCACCGTCGGGATCGACGGTTTCGCCGAGAGCCCGCCGGCCGCGCACTGGGCGGCGCGCGAGGCGCTGCTGCGCGATCTGCGGCTGCGGCTGATCCACGCCTGGAACCCGCCGTCGCCCCCGGCCCCGGCCCTCCCCCACGAGGACGACCAGGGCTACTGGTCGCAGCGGCTGCTGACCGACCTGGTGGGCGAGTTGCGCGACGCCCACCCGGGGCTGCGGGTCTCGGCCGAGCTGGTGCCGCGCGAGACCGTACCCGCCCTGCTGGACGCGGCCCGGGACGCCGAGATGCTGGTGCTGGGCTCGCGCGGCCGCGGCACCCCCGGCGGCTTCCTCCTCGGATCGACCGGCCGCCAGGTCCTCGCGCACGCGGATCACCCGGTGATCATGGTGCACGCCGACGACAAGCCGCTGACCGCCGATGTCACCGTCGCGGTGTCCCTGCGGCGGCCGAACGAGGAGGCGCTGCGGTTCGCCTTCGACGCCGCGGCCCGGCGCGGCGGTGTGCTGCGGGCCGTGCACGCGGGCGCGAATGAGCCCGGGGACGAGGAGGCGGTGGCGGGGGCGGAGGACGCGCTGGACGCGGCGCTGCGCCCCTGGCGGGAGAAGTACCCCGGGGTGCCGGTGGCGGAGGCGTTCACCACGGAGCGCCCCGCGCTCGGCGTGGTGCACACCGCACCGGGCTCGGGACTGCTCGTGCTGGGCCGCGACGAGACGGAGCCGGGCCCCGTTCCCCACCTGGGCTCGGTGATCCAGGCGGCGGTGCACCACGCGCCGTGCCCGGTGGCGGTCGTCCCGCGCGGCTGATGCCCGGAGGGAGGGCCCACAGGGAGGCGAGCGATGTCCGGAGGGAGGCGAGAGTGACGTGTCGGAGGCGATGACCACCGACCTCTACGAGGTGACGATGGCCCTGTCGTATGTGCGCGAGGCCATGACCGCCCCGGCCACCTTCGACCTCTACGTCCGCGACCTGCCGCCCGAGCGGGGCTTCCTGGTCGCCGCGGGCCTGGAGCCGGCGCTGGACTTCCTGTCCGGCTTCCGCGTGGGGCCCGAGGACGTGGCGGCGTACGCCGCGGCGGCGCGCCGTCCGTACGAGGACCTCGAACCGCTGCTCGGGCTCGGCTTCGACGGCGAGGTGCGGGCGGTGCCCGAGGGGCGGATCGTCCTCGCCGGGGAGCCGCTGCTGGAGCTGACCGCGCCGCTGCCGCAGGCCCAGCTGGTCGAGACGTATCTGCTGGGGCAGCTGAGCCACCAGACCACCATCGCCTCCAAGGCGGCCCGGTGCGTGGTCGCGGCGGAGGGGCGCCCGGTGGTGGACTTCTCGCTGCGCCGCACCCACGGCCCGTGGTCCGGGCTGCAGTCGGCGCGGCTGAGCGCGATGACCGGGTTCACGGCGACCAGCAATGTGGCGGCGGCCGCGGCCTACGGGATCGAGGCCACCGGGACGATGGCGCACGCGTACATCGAGGCGTTCCCGGACGAGGAGACCGCGTTCCGCGCGTTCGCCCGTACCCATCCCGGCCCGGTCACCTTCCTGGTGGACACCTATGACACGGCGACCGGCGTGGCCACCGCGGCGCGGGTGCTGCGCGAGCTGGACTCCGGGCCCCTCGGCTCGATCCGGCTGGACAGCGGCGACCTGGGCGAAGAGGCGGCGCGGGCCCGGGAGATCCTCGACGCGGCCGGGCTGCCGGAGGTGCGGATCGTGGCGAGCGGCGGGCTCGACGAGTACGCCATCGAGGAGCTGATCCGCTCGGGCGCGCCGATCGATGTCTACGCCGTGGGCACCCGGATGGGCGTGTCCGCCGACGCCGCCTCCCTCGACACCGCGTACAAGATGGTCGCCTACGACGGGCGGCCGGTGATGAAACTGTCCTCGGCCAAGGCCACGGCCCCCGGGACCAAGCAGGTATGGCGGCGCTCCGGCTTCGCCGATGTGATCGGCGAGCGCGACGAGCTTCCACCCCACGGCGGGGCGCCCCTGCTGGAGACCGTGATGAGGGAGGGGTTGCGGACCGGAGCCCCCGACACCCTCGACCGCGCCCGGCGGCGGTTCGACACCGATCTCGCGGGGCTGCCGCCGCACGCCCGGCGGATCCGCCGCCCGGCCCCGCCCCGGCCCGCCACTTCCGCCGGGCTGGCCCGGCTCGCGGGGCGGGTGCGCCGCCGGATCGAGGTCCGGCTGGCGGCCGGCGGCGAGGCGAGCGGAAGGCAGGCAGCGTGACCAAGGCATGACCAAGGCGTGACCAAGGAGGATGCCGTGCCCCGGAGTGCGCACATCGTGAGCGATGTGATGACCCATACCGTCGTCGCCGTCGGCCGCGAAGCGCCGTTCAAGGAGATCGTCAGAACGCTGGAGCAGTGGAGGGTGAGCGCCCTGCCGGTGCTGGAGGGCGAGGGCCGGGTCATCGGCGTGGTCTCCGAGGCTGATCTGCTGCCCAAGGAGGAGTTCCGCGACAGCGACCCCGCGCGGGTGGCGCAGCTGTCCGACCTCCCCGGCGTCGCCAAGGCGGGCGCGGTGACGGCCGATGAGCTGATGACGTCCCCCGCCATCACCGTGCACGCGCGCGCCACGCTCGCCGAGGCCGCGCGGATCATGACCCACAAGCGGGTCAAGCGGCTCCCGGTGGTGGACGAGGAGGGCCGCCTGGAGGGCATCGTCAGCCGCGCCGACCTGCTGAAGGTGTTCCTGCGGCCGGACGACGACATCGAGGACGAGGTGCGCCGCGAGGTGGTGACCCATCTCTTCCCGGCCCAGGGGGAGACCGTCCGGGTGAGCGTGAACGAGGGTGTGGTCACCCTGACCGGACGGGTCAAGGAGGCCGTCCTCATCCCGGCGGCGGCCCGCCTCATCCGCGCGATCGAGGGCGTGGTCGACTTCGACAACCAACTCACGGCCGCGCCCCATACGACCCAGCGGCGCTAGGAGCGCCGAGATCGGTTGTTGGGCGCGGGTTTCGTTTCGCGCCTTCGGCGCCATTGAGCAGCGGGGCAGGGGGCGGGGAGCGCGGGCCTCGCCGCCGGCCGCCGGGCCGGTGGGGCAGGGGCGGTGGCGGCTTCCGTGCTCGGTGGCCGGAGCCCCTCCGGGCTGCGGGTCGGCGAGGTCTCCGGACCCCCTTCCGAAAAATGCTTGATCTGACGCAACTAATTCATCAAGCGATTCCAGTGGGCCCGCCGGGTCCGCAAAAGGCGCGCCGCGCCGCCGCAGGCAACGACCCGCGAAACCCGGCCGGGACGGCCATCGCGTCAGCGGATGTGGCGGCTCCAGCGGGGGCCGACCTCGGCCCAGGCGCGGCCCCACTCCTGGGCGCGGGCGCGGTCCAGGCGCCAGCGCGCCACGCCGCGTCCGGCCAGCGACACCGCGCCCACGCCCGCCGCGGCGGACGTCCCGGCGAGCACCGCGCGGGTGGCGATCTGCTCGGGAGTGGGCGGCCGCTGGACCAGGCGACCCCGGCCGTCGGTCCAGATCTCGGTGGCGGTGCCCGCCTTGCTCCCCTCGTGGACCCGTGCCGTACCGGTGTGGACGGCGCCGTCCGGGCCGGTCCACCGGACGATCGCGCGCACCTGGCCGGTGGTGGAGCCGTCGGCGGCGGGCTGTGCGACGGGCGCGTCCTCCTTGAGCACCGCGGGCACCCGGTGCCGGTCCGCCCGCTCCTGCCGCAGCGACGCGTCCACGGCGGTGCCCGCGGCCACCCCGGCCGCCGGGCCGCCGACCGCCATCACCAGGCCGGTCACGAGCACGACCCACGCCTCGATCACGTCCGAGCGGCGTCTGAGCGGATTGCGCCGCCACCGCCACAACCGCCGCCCCCGCACTTCCCTGCCCATGCCGCGACCGTCGCACGCGCGGGGAGGGCGGGACGAGGGCCGGGCAGCCCCCTTGGGGGCCCGTTCGGCCCTGGCACCGCGCTGACCTGCTGCGCCAGGATTCCCACCGGGGGCCGGGCGTACGGCGGACGAACGGTGCGAGAGCCCATGACCGAGACCGAGACGACACGAGCGACACCGGCGACGCCCATCAGGGTGTTCGTCCTCGACGACCATGAGGTCGTCCGGCGCGGACTGCACGACCTGCTGGACGCCGAACCGGACATCGAGGTCGTCGGCGACGCCGGGACCGTGGACCACGCGATGGCCCGGGGCCCGGCGCTGCGGCCCGACGTGGCCATCCTGGACGTCCGGCTGCCGGACGGGGACGGCATCACGGTCTGCCGTGAGCTGCGCTCCCGTATGCCGGGTCTGGCCTGTCTGATGCTGACTTCGTTCGACGACGACGATGCCCTGCTGGACGCGATCATGGCCGGGGCGGCGGGCTATGTGCTCAAGCAGATCAAGGGGTCGGACCTGGTCTCGGCGGTGCGCACCGTGGCCTCCGGCCAGTCGATGCTGGACCCGGCCACCACCGCCCGGCTGATGAGCACCCTGCGGGGCGACACCGCCCCGCAGGAGCCGAGGGACGAGGTGCTGGCCGGGCTGTCCCCGCGCGAGCGGGAGATCCTGGTGCTCATCGGGGACGGGCTCACCAACCGGCAGATCGGCAAGCGGCTCTTTCTGTCCGAGAAGACGGTCAAGAACCACATCTCCCGGCTGCTGGCCAAGCTGGGCGTGGAGCGCCGCATCCAGGCGGCGGTGCTGGCGACCCACTCGGTTCCGGGCCCCGCCGACGAGCACCCGCGATGACCCGGGGGCCCGCCCGGGGCCGTAGGGGCCCGCCGGGGCCGTAGGGCCCCGCCCGTACCCCTGACGAACGTACCCCTGACGAATCAGCCACCGACGGCCCACCGGCGAGGAGAGGACCCCGATGCAGCCCGCAACGCTCGACGCGGCGATCCTGGAGAAGCTCATCTCCGCGGCCGTGGCCGCTCCCTCGATCCACAACGCCCAGCCCTGGCGCTACCGGCTGAACCCCGACACCGTCTCCCTGGAGGTGCGGGCCGCCCCCGAGCGGGCGCCGCGGTACGCCGATCCGTTGGGCCGGGCGCTGAGCGTCTCCGCCGGGGCCGCCGTGTTCAACCTGCGGGTCGCCGTGGCCCACTTCGGCTGGGAGCCGGTGGTCCGGCTGCTGCCGTACCGGTCGCAGCCCGATCTGCTGGCCACGGTGCGCCTGGCCGCGTCGCCCGCCGACCGCGCCGGACGCTACGACGACGGACACGACGACCTGTACGACGTCATCTGGCGGCGGCACAGCAGCCGCTCCCCGTACTCCGCGCGCCGGCCGCCCGCACGGGTGCTGTGCGACCTGACGGAGGCGGCGCGCCGAGACGGGGCCACGCTGTGGCTGGCGGACCCCGAGGAGACCGCATGGCTGCTGCGGCTGACCGCCGAGGCGGAGCGGCGCGTCTCCGGGGATCCGCGCCGGGTCGCCGAGAGCCGCAGCTGGGTCCGCGACACCGGGCCGTACGGAATCCCCCCGGCCGTCCCCCGGCCGCCCTCGGCCCACGGGACGCCACCGGGCGGCTGCCGATGCGCGACTACCTCGGCCCGCGGCCGGACGGCAGCTGGGGCGACGACCGGCCCACCATCCCGTTCGAGACCCAGCCGACCATCGCCGTGCTGGCCACGGCCCAGGACCGGCGCACCGACTGGCTGCGGGCCGGGCAGGCGCTGGAACACGTCCTGCTGCTGGCGACCTCGCATGCGGTCCGGGCGTCCCTGCTGCACCAGGCGCTGGAGTGGTCGGACCTGCGGTGGTCGCTGAGCGACGCCCACCCGGCGCCCGGCCATGTGCAGATGCTGATCCGGCTGGGTTACGGACCGGTGGGCCCGGCCGCGCCGCGCGACGCGGCGGCCGAGGCCCTGGACGGACGCCGCTGACGCGGCCCGGGCCCCGCTTGTCGCCCAGCCACTGGGCGTCGCCCAACACCCCGGCCCGGCTACCGCCTACCGCTCCGGCAGCGGTACGCCCCATACCAGGCGGGTGCCGCCGCCCGGCGGCTCGCCGAGTTCCAGCTCACCGCCGAGCTTCTCGGCGCGCTCGGCCATGTTCCGCAGTCCGCTGCGACGGCCGCCCTCGGGGATGCCCACCCCGTCGTCCGTGACCGTGAGGGTCAGCCGCCCGGACGCCACGATCAGGGAGATCTCGGCGGCGTCGGCCCGTGCGTGCCGGGCGATGTTCGACAGCGCCTCGGCCAGCACGGCGACCATGTCGTCCGCGACCGAGCGCGGCACATCGGTGTCGACCAGGCCCTCGGTGCGCAGCGAGGGGGTGAAGCCGAGCGCGGGCACGGCCTCCTCGATGGTCTTGGCGGTACGGACCCGCAGCCCCTGGACGGCGGGGCCCGCCTCGTGCGAGCGCAGCCCGAAGATCGTCGAGCGGATGATCTTGATGGTGTCGTCCAGGTCGTCCACCACCCGCAGCAGCCGTTCGGAGCCCTCCGGGTGCTGGACGAACCGCAGCGTGGACTGCAGCGTCATCCCGGCCGCGAAGAGCCGCTGGATGGCCAGGTCGTGCAGATCGCGGGCGATCCGGTCGCGGTCCTCGAGCAGGGCCAACTGCTCGGCGTCGCGCCGCCGCTCGGCCAGTTTCATCGCGATCGCCGCCTGGCCCGCGAAGCCCAGCAGGGTGTCGGTCTCGATCTGGGTGAAGGCGGGGCTGTCCGCCATCCGGGCCAGCGAGAGCACCCCGCCCACCCCGTCCCTGGTCCGCATCGGCACCGCGACGGCCGGGCCGAGCCCGTCCCAGCGCTGCGGGCCGACCGTGATCCGCGGGTCGTTCTGGACATCGGTGCTGGTGACCGGCTCGGAGGCGGTGAAGGCCGCGCCCCCGAAGGTGCCCCGGCGGGGCAGCACCAGACCGCGGTGGGCCTCGGCGTCGGTCCCCGCCGCCAGCGCGACCTGCAGCTCGTCGGTGCCGGCCACCGGCAGCATCAGCACGCCGAGGTCGGCGGAGAGGATCCGGCGGGCGTGCTCGACGATCAGCTCCAGGACCCTGGTCTCGTCCACTCCGGACAGCAGGCTGTGGGTGACCTCGGCGTTCGCCTCCAGCCAGCGCTGGCGGTGCCGGGCCTCCTCGTACAGCCGGGCGTTCTCGATGGCCACCCCGGCGGCCACCGCGAGGGTGGACAGCACCGTCTCGTCCTCGCCGTCGAACTCCTTACCGCCGCGCTTCTCGGTGAGGTAGAGGTTGCCGAAGACCTCGTCGCGCACCCGGATGGGCACGCCGAGGAAGGACCGCATCGGCGGGTGGTTCGGCGGAAAGCCGTAGGAGGCCGGATGCTCCGAGAGCTCGCCGAGCCGCAGCGGCTGGGGGTGGCGGATCAGCTCGCCGAGCAACCCGTGGCCCGCAGGCAGCCGTCCGATCGCCTCGGCCCGCTCCTTGCCGACGCCCACCGGCAGGAATTCGGCCAGCCGCTGGTCCTCGCCGATCACGCCCAGCGCCCCGTACTCGGCGTCCACCAGCACCACCGCGGCCTCGACGATCCTCCGCAGCACATGCGACAGATCCAGCTCCCGGCCGACCGAGAGGACCGCTTCCAGCAGGCTGTGCACCCGGTCCTGGGTGCCGCGCACCCCGTCGATGCGCACCTGCAGCTCTTCCAGCAGCTCGTCCAGCCGGAGCCGGGGCAGGTACTCCGTACTCCTCGCGCTCTCCATACCCACGGCGCCTCCGTCGGCCCACCGCGCTCGGCACGGCATCCCGCACCGCCCTCACTCCTTTCACGGTAGCCGCGCCGGGCCGACAGTGGGTGCTGCGGGACATCTTGGCGCGAGGGGGCGCGTTGGCTAATGTTCGGGCCTGTTCGTTCTGGAGCGTTTCCAACCCCACAGAAGGGTGGACCACCAGATGCCCCGACGCCCCCGACGTCGCCTCCCCCTCCCCCGTTTCCCCGCGCTCTCCCGGCTCTCCCGGTTCCCCCGGCTCGCCGCCGTCGCCCTGGCCCTCGCGCTCGCCGTCCCCGCCGCCCCGGCGGCAGCGGCGGACGCCCCCGATCCCCCGCGGATGCGTACGAACTGCTGGAGGACCCCGAGGTCACCGCGGTCGGACAGGAGCCCGCCCACGCCCGGCTGACCCCGTACGCCGACACCGCCGAGGCCCTCGAAGGCGGCACCAAGAGCCGCTGGACCGCCTCGCTGGACGGCACCTGGAAGCTCCACATGTCCGACCGCCCCGAGGAGGTGCCGAAGGACTTCTTCGCGGAGGGCTACGACACCTCCAAGGACGGCTGGCGCAGTGTGAGCGTGCCGCACACCTGGCAGACCGACGGCCTGGACCATCCGGTGTTCCGGAACATCCCCACCGAGATGTATCCGGACGACCCCCCGAAGGTCCCGCACGACGTCAATCCGACCGGCGCCTACGTCAAGACCTTCGAGTTGCCCAAGAGCTGGGAGAAGCGCCGGACGTTCCTCCGCTTCGAGGGCGTCACCAGCGGCTATCTGGTGTGGGTGAACGGCTCCTACGCGGGCTACGACCAGGGCGGCTACACCCCCGCCGAGTTCGACATCAGCGACCGGCTGCACCCGGGCCGCAACACCATCGCGGTGCAGGTCCACCGCTGGGGTTCGGGGTCGCATCTGGAGGACTACGACCAGTGGCGGTTCTCCGGCATCTTCCGCTCGGTCGGGCTGTACTCCACCCCGGCCGACTATCTGCGGGACATCACCGTCAAGACCGATCTGGACAGCCAGTACCGCGACGCCCGGCTGACCGCCGAGGTCGAGGTGGCCGCCAAGGGCCCGGAGCGCTCGGGGGCCGACCGCAAGGTCCTCGGCACCCTCTACGACGCGCGCGGCCGCAAGGTGACAACGATGTCGGGAACGGTGAGCGGCGGCGGTGGCTCCGCCACCCTCACCGCCGATGTGGCCAACCCGGCCAAGTGGACCGATGAGACGCCCCACCTCTACACCCTCGTCGTCCGGCTCACCGGCGCCGACGGCTCGGTCACCCACACCACCGCCCAGCCCGTGGGCTTCCGCGAGATCGAGATCAAGGACAGAAAGCTCCTCGTCAACGGGAAACGCATCCTTGTCAAGGGCGTCAACCGCTCCGAGACCGACCCCGACACCGGCCGCCACGCCACCCGGGAGCGCACCGCCTCGGACATCTCGCTGATGAAGCAGCTCAACATCAACTCCGTGCGCACCTCGCACTACCCCTCGGATCCGTACCTCTACGAACTGGCCGACGCCCGCGGTCTGTGGATCGACGACGAGGTGGACATCGAGACCCATCACCACGACGCCTGCCCGGACGACTGCCTGGCCGAACGGCCCGAGTGGCAGGCGGCGTTCATGGACCGCCTCACCGCGATGTACGAACGGGACAAGAACCATCCCAGCGTGCTGATGTGGGACACCGGCAACGAGGCCGGACTGGGCAGGGCCCACTACGCGATGGCCGACTTCCTGGACCGCGAGGACCCGGCCCGGCCGGTCTACCACCAGCCCAACAGCCCGGACGGCGACGCCCCGTTCGCCGATGTCTGGGGCCCGCGCTACCCCTCCCCCTCGGGCCTGGAGGAGAAGGCGAAGGCCACCACCAAGCCGATCATCATGGGTGAGTACGCCCACGCCATGGGCAACTCGCTCGGCAACTTCCGGGAGTTCTGGGATGTGGTGCGGAAGTACCCCCAGGTCCAGGGCGGCTACATCTGGGACTGGGCGGAGCAGAACATCACCCAGCCACTGCTCACCACCCCCGACACCTCCGGCAACGACATCCTGTCGTACGTCTCCGGAAAGCCCGGTCTGGTGGCGGGCCACCGCGGCAAGGCGCTGGAGCTGTCCGGTCTTGACGACTTCGTGGAGGTCTATCGCGACCCCAAGCTGGACGCCGTGTCGGACGCGCTCACCCTGGACGCATGGGTGAAGCCCGCCGACTGGACCGGCTCCTTCACCGTGATCGCCAAGGGCGACCACAGCTATGCGCTGAAGATGCGCGACAAGGACACCCTGGAGTTCTCCGTCTACGGCGACGGGGACTGGCACACCGTCGCGGCCGATGTCCCCGCCGGCTGGTACGGCTCATGGCACCGCGTCTCCGCCACCTTCGACGGCCGGACGCTCCGGCTGCTCATCGACGGGAAGCAGACCGCGTCGGCCGACTGGACCGGCTCCGTCGGCTACTCCGCGCAGCCGGTGAACATCGGCCGCAACCCGGAGACCGACCAGGAGAACATCCGCACCCGGATGGCACACGGCACCGTCGACCAGGTCCGCGTCTACCACGAGGCGCTGAGGCCCGATCGGCTCGCCGCCGACCCCAGCGGGGACGCGGTGCTCGCGCTCGACTTCGACCGGCTCGACCGCGAGGGGGACTTCCTGTCCTACGGCGCCGGGACCGGCGGGGTCGACGGGGTGGTCTCGTCCGACCGCACCGTCCAGCCCGAGGCCCGTACCATGGCGGCCGTCCACGCCCCGATCCGGATCTCGGGCGACCAGGCCCGCGCGGGCGGATCGAGGTGCGCAACGAGCGGTCCTTCACCGGCACCGGCGACCTCCGGCTGCGCTGGCGCGTCACCGAGGGCGCCCGGACCCTGGCCCAGGGCAGCCGCGGCCTCGGCCTCGCCCCCGGTGAGCGGAGCACCCTCCAGCTGCCGAAGCCGCCCGCCAACCCTGGGAACGCCGACCGGCAGCTGACCGTGGAGGCGGTGCGGGCGGCGGACACGGCCTGGGCGAAGGCCGGACACCGGGTGGCGGTCGAGCAGTTCGACATCGGCGGCCGCGGGCTCGCGGGCACGACCCCGGCGCGGGCACCGGGGAAGGTGAGGGCCACCACCTCCGGCGACCGCCTCACGGTCACCGGCGACGGCTTCAGTTACGGCTTCGACCGGGCCGGTGGCGAGCTGGTCTCCATGAAGGCCGGTGGCCGGGAACTGCTCGGCTCCGGCCCCGAGCTGGACGCCTGGCGCGCCCCGGTCAGCAATGAGATCGGCTCCGAGGAGGGGCCCTGGCGCGAGGCGGGTCTGGACCGGCTGCGCACGAAGCCGGGCAAGGTCACGGTGGACGAGCGGAGCGGCGAGGTGGTCGTCACCGTGCCCTCCTCGGCCGCCGCGCCCGGTGTGCAGGACTCCTCGTTCGCCCAGACCCTGCGGTACACCGTCAGCGGCACCGGGGAGCTGCGCCTCGACCACCGCGTGGAGGCCCGGGGTGCGGCGCGCAAGGTGCCCTATCTGCCGCGTATCGGGCTCTCGCTGCGCATACCCGACCGCTACGACCGGTTCAGCTGGTACGGGCGCGGGCCCCAGGAGAACTACAACGACCGCGAGGACGGCGCCCCCGTGGGGGTGTACTCCACGGACGTGGAGGAGCAGTTCGCCGGGTACACCAAGCCTCAGGACTACGGGAACCACGAGGACGTCCGCTGGGCCTCGCTGTCCGACGGCAGCGGCGGGCTCCTGGTGTCCGGGGACTTCTCGGCCGGGGTGACCCCCTACACCGGGATCGACCGCGCCGCCTACCCGTTCGCCCTCCGCAAGGACCCGGGAGGCAACACCCTGCACCTGGACCACGCGGTGAGCGGGGTGAGCGAGACGTTCCACACCGTGCTGCCCGAGTACCAGGTGCGGCCCGCCAAGGAGTACGCCTACACCCTGCGGCTGCGCCCGCTGACCGGCGCCGAGGCCCGCACCGGCACCCCGCGCGGCCCGGTGGTCTGCGCCCCCGAGGCGAAGCTCACCGCCGCCGACACCACGGTGCCGACGGGCGGCTCCACCTCGGCCGAGCTGACCGTCAGCAACCCCTGCGACACCCCGCTGCGCGACGTCACCGCCTCCTTCGGCCTGGCCGAAGGGTGGACCGCCGAGCCCGGCACCGTCGACCTCGGCGACCTCGCGGCGGGCCGGACCGCGACCGTACGGACCACGATCAGCCGTGGTGAGGGCAGCCCGGACGGTCCGCGGCCCGCCGTGGCCGATGTCCGCGCGACCTCGGCCGGAGGCGCGCGGGTGAGCGGCTCGGCGTCGGCCGAGATCGACGGCACACCTCCCTCGCCGCGCGGCGAGGTGGCGGTGTCCACGCTCGACTTCATCACCGCGGACAACGGCTGGGGTCCGGTCGAGCGCGACCGCAGCAACGGCGAGTCCGCGCCGGGCGACGGCAAGACCCTCACCATCGACGGCACGGCCTACGAGCGCGGCCTCGGCACCCACGCCGACTCCACGGTCGAGGTCTTCCTGGGCGGCAACTGCTCGACGTTCACCGCGCGGACGGGCGTGGACGACGAGGTGGGGGCCGACGGCAGCGTCGTCTTCGAGGTCTACGCCGACGGCGAGCGGGTGTACCGGGGTGAGACGGTGCGCGGCTCGGACGCGGCCGTACCGGTGGAGGCCCGGGTCGAGGGCGCGCAGCGGCTCCGACTGCGGGTCACCGACGGCGGCGACGGCAACGCGCATGACCACGCCGACTGGGGAGCGGCCACGGTGCGCTGCGGAACGGGAGGGAAACGGTGAGATGACGGCGGGGAGGGCGCGGGCCCGGTCATGCGCCGCCGGTGCCCGCGCCCTCCCCGCCCTCCCCGCCCTCGAACAGTTCCTCCAGCCGGTCCAGGAAAACCCGCTGCTTCGCCACCATCTTCCGGCGGCCCTCGTCCAGGCCGAACCAGGCGACCCGGTCGATCTCGGGGAACTCCCGCATCCGGCCGGAGCCCTTCGGCCACTCCATGGCGAAGGTGCCGGGGGTGATCCCCGCCGGGTCCAGGTCGCCCTCCAGCGCCCAGACGACGACCAGCTTGCCCCCGGTCTGGGTCACGGAGCCGAGCGGAACCGGCTCGCCGCCGGGCGGGGGCACGCCGAGCTCCTCCTGGAACTCCCGGCGCGCGGCGGCCTCCGGGGTCTCGTCCTCGTCGTACTCCCCCTTGGGCACCGTCCAGGCGCCCGCGTCCTTGGTGGCCCAGAACGGGCCTCCCATATGGGCGAGCAGAACCTCGACGGCCGGGCCCGCGCCCCGGTACAGCAGCAGTCCGGCGCTGCGCTTAAGCGTCACGGTGCCCAGTGTGCGCCCACGCGGCCGCGGCGGGGCACCGGGCTCGCCGCTCAGCCCTTACGGGCGTGATTGAGGTTTCAGCTCTTACGGGCGTGGCCGGGGAGCTCTTAAGGGCGTGGCCGAGTTATCAGCCCTTACGGGCGTAACCGAGGTAGGTGACCAGCGGACGGGCGTCCGGGGCGAGGACGAAGTCGACGATCGGCGGGATCTGCTCATCGGTGATCCGCCCCCGGCGGCGCGCCATGGTGGCCTTGACCAGGCTGCGCGGATCCTTGGGCTTGAAGTCGCAGATGTCCTCGTTGCGCAGCCCCTGCCGCTCCAGGGCGGCGGTCAGCTCGGCGGGAGTGCGCAGCCGGGCCGCCGTATAGCGGCCGGCCGGCATGATCCGGGTCATCGGGACGCGCTGGAAGGCGCCGAGGTAGATCAGCCGGGAGAGCAGGGTGCGGTTGACGGTGTCGTAGATCAGCACCCCGCCGGGGCGCAGCACCCGGGCGGCCTCCGCCAGCACCCGGTCGAGATCCGGGGTGATCTCGAAGGTGTCCGCGTAGTAGGCGAGGTCGAACGCGCCGTCGGCCAGGCCGAGCCGCTCGGCGGGCGCGGTGCGGTAGTCGATCCCGGGGTGCTCGCGCTCGCCCGCCTCGCGCGCCATCTCGGTCGCGGTCGCGGAGGGGTCGACGGCGACGACGTCGAAGCCGAGACCGGCCAGCCCGCGGGCCAGCAGCCCGCGGCCGCTGCCCACGACCACGGCGCGGCTTCCGGACGCGGAGAGGTCCACGCTCTTGAGCGTGGTGCGGACGTACTCCAGACGGCTGTCCTGGAAGGTGACGGCCCTGATCTGACGGCCGTCGACGGCCTCGGGCGACCGTGAGTCCAGTTCGATGTGCGGGGCGGCGGCCATCGTCTTCTCCCTCACGGGTGCGCGGATTCACCAGGACCTGGGGCGGCCCGGGCAACCCGGGCGGGCTCGCCGGGTTCCCTGAGGAAACCTAACATCCTCAAGTTCCCTCGGGGAACTCGGATAGGGTCGTGTCATGACCCGCACTCCGCTCGCCGATGTGGCCTGTTCGATCGCCCGCGCCACCGATCTGTTCGGCGACGCCTGGACGGCGCTGATCATGCGAGATGTGCTCACCGGCGTCACCCGCTTCGACGATCTCGCCCATGACCTGGGCATATCGCGTAAGGTCCTGGCCGCCCGGCTGTCCCGGCTGGTCGAGGAGGGGGTGCTGATCCGGGAGCGCTACCAGGAGCGGCCGCCGCGTGAGCACTATCGCGCCACTCCCAAGGGCGAGGAGCTCTACCCGGTGCTGCTGGCGCTGATGGAGTGGGGCGACCGCTGGTACGCGGGCCCCGCCGGGCCCCCGGCCCGGATCCGCCATCTCGGCTGCGGCCGGGACACCACGCCGGTGTCCGCGTGCGCCCACTGCGGGGAGCCCCTGACGGTCGGCAACACCACCCAGCTCCCGGGCCCCGGCGGGCACACCGGCCCCGGCACCCGGGTGCTGGGCCCGCTGCTCGCCGCGCGGGAGGACAGGCGGGAGGACACGCGGGAGGACACCCCGGAGGCCGGGCGCCCGGCGGCGGTTTGAGCGAACGGGTTTGAGCGAACGGCACGGGGCACTCGGCACAGCAGCCGGGCACCCGACCACGAGGAGCGCCGACCATGCGCTACGAAGAAATGACGGGCCTGGTCCAGGCCCGGGCCCAGCTCCCCGACCGGCAGGCCGCCGAGCGGGCGGTACGGGCGACGCTCGAAACGCTCGCCGAGCGCATCCCGGACGGACTGGCGGACCATATGGCGGCCCAGCTGCCGCAGGAGGCGGCGGAGCCGCTGCGGCGCGTCGCCGCCTCCCATGAGGGCTCGCCCGAGGAACGGGCGTACCGGCGGGACCACGGCGAACGGTTCGACCTCACCGGTTTCGCGGGCCGGATCGCCTGGCGCACCGAGCACACGGAGGAGGAGGCACTGCGCGAGGCGGCCGCCTTCTTCGAGGTGCTGGACTCGGCCGTGGACCCGGAGCTGATGGAGAAGCTGTACGGCGTACTGCCGAACGACATCCGGGAGCTGCTGCCGGAATCACGGGCCGAGCAGAACGCGCGGGCCGGGCGGGGCCAGGGGGAGTCCGGCGGATCTTGACGCCTACGGCGGCTGCTCCCCTCCCCGCCCCTTCCCGCTACCAGGGGCTCCGCCCCTGGACCCCAAGATCCGGGGCGGAGCCCCATACCGACGCCACGGGAAGGGGCGGAGCCCCGGCCGGGGCCTGGGGCAGAGCCCCCGGACAGGGGCCCGGAGCGGAACCCCGGCCCGGGGCCTGGAGCGGAACCCCGACCCAAGGCCTGGAGCGGAACCCCGGACAGAGGCTGGAGCAGAACCCCGACCCGGGGCCCGGAGCAGAACCCCGACCCAAGGCCTGGAGCAGAACCCCGGACAGAGGCTGGAGCAGAACCCCGACCCAAGGCCTGGAGCGGAACCCCGGACAGAGGCTGGAGCAGAACCCCGACCCGGGGCCCGGAGCAGAACCCCGACCCAAGGCCTGGAGCAGAACCCCGGACAGAGGCTGGAGCAGAACCCCGACCCGAGGCTGGGGCGGAGCCCCGACCCGGGGCCTGAGGCAGAGCCCCGGACAGAGGCTGGAGCAGAACCCCGGACAGGGGCCTGAGGCAGAGCCCCGGACAGAGGCTGGAGCAGAACCCCGGACGGGGGCTGGGGCGGAGCCCCGGACGGGGGCTGGGGCGGAGCCCCGGTTTTGGGAAGGGGCGGGGAGGGGAGCAGCCCGCCGCAGGCGCCAAGCCCATGGCCGGGAGGGCTGCCGCCCCGCGTGCACAACGGGGAGAGCACCGCGGAGCGGCAGCGGCCGAGCCGGGAGACTCGGCCGAGCCGCGGGGGCGTGGGAATGTTCCCCGGCGGCTCATCGGCGTCTACGGACCCCATCGGTGCCCCGTTCACCTTTTGTCCGATGGTGAGCACCCACACCCGAGAGCGCCCGCCGAGCCCCGCCCCCGCCCCCGAATTGCCGTGGCGTGATCGCCTTGCCAGGCTGTCCCCATGCCGACCACCCCCCTGTCCGAGCTCGTCGACGAACTGCTCTCCGGAACCCGCCCGCTGCCGATCCTCTCCGCGGGCGTCCCCGTGCTCCGGCGGCCGACCCTGCCGTACGAGGGCCAGCTGGCCGCGGACCAGCTGGCCCGGCTGCTGATGGCGATGCGGGAGGCCATGCACTCCGCACCCGGAGTGGGGCTCGCGGCCCCGCAGATCGGTGTGCCGCTGCGGATCGCGGTGATCGAGGACCCGGCGGAGGTGACGGCCGAGGTGCGCGAGGCGCGCGGCCGGGTGCCGCAGCCGTACCGGGTGCTGGTCAATCCCCGCTACGAACCGGTCGGCGACGGCCGGGCGGCGTTCTTCGAGGGGTGTCTGAGCATCCCCGGCTGGCAGGCCGTGGTCGGCCGCCCGGACCGGATCCGGCTGCGCGGACAGGACGAGACGGGGCGGGAGCTGGACGAGGAGATCTCCGGCTGGCCCGCGCGGATCGTCCAGCACGAGACCGACCACCTCGACGGCGTCCTCTATCTGGATCTGGCCGAAACCCGCTCCCTGTCCTCGGCCGAGGCGGTAAGTGACTACTGGTCCCAGCCCACCCCCGCCACCGCGGCCCATGCGCTGGGCTTCCCGCTCCCAAGCGCCACCGGCGCCGCCGATGACAGCGGCGGCACCGGCGCTACCGCTCCGTAACCAGGGCCGACCGGCGGCATGTTCTCGTCATCGACTGGCAGTCGCCGAATCACCGCACGGACACTGTGACGTACGTCGCCACGGCAAGACTGGTGGACGCCCCGGTACGCGCCGCCTCCGCGTACCGCACGGCGAGTGAGGCGCTTCTTCCGCTCTTCCCCAGTCCCCACCGCTCCTGACTTCCCTCGAACGGAGAACAGGAATGCCCGTGCTCACGACGTCCACGACGGCGCCCACCAGCTCGTACGTCACCTCGATCGCCCATACCCAGGAGCAGATCCACGCCGCGCAGCGGCTGCGTTACCAGGTGTTCGGCGAGGAGAGGGGCGGCCGGCTGGACGCGGCGGTCGACGGCCGCGACGTGGACGAGTTCGACGAGGTCATGGACCACCTGATCGTCACGGACACGGCGACGGACACCGTGGTCGGCACCTACCGGCTGCTTCCCCCGGGCGCAGTGAGCGGCTCTACTCGGACACCGAGTTCAATCTGCACGGGCTTCCGGCCGAGGTCCGCTCGTCCATGGTCGAGGCCGGCCGCGCCTGTGTGCACGCCGACCACCGCTCGGGCGCCGTCATCAACCTGATGTGGGCCGGTCTGGCCCGCTATGTACTGCTGTCCGGTCACCGCTATCTCGCGGGCTGCGCCTCGGTGCCGCTGGCCGAGGGCGAGCAGGCCGCCGCCAACGCCTGGCTGCTCGGCACCTCCAAGCACGCCGCCCCGCCGGAGCTGCGGGTCCACCCGCTCGACCCGTGGATACCCTCGCGGCCGCTGGACGGCGAGCCCGCTTACGCCGATCTGCCGCCGCTGCTGCGCGGATATCTGCGGGTCGGCGCCTGGATGTGCGGATCCCCGCAGCACGACCGGGCCTTCAACGACGCCGACTTCTTCGTGCTGCTGGACACCGAGCGGATGAACGACCGCTACCGCCGCTACTTCCTGGGTGAATCCCAGTGACCGTCCCGCCCGCGATGAGTCTGCCCGCACACGCCTGGGCGGCCTGGTCGCCGTGCACCACCGGCTGTGTCGCCCACGCCGCCGACCGCGTCCCGGCCACCCGGGTCGCCCGGCGGGCCGCGGTCTTCGGCCGGGCGGTGCTGGGCGCGCTGGTGTCCGGCCGCCGGATCGCCGAGCCTGAGACGCTGCGGGCGCGTGCGGCGACGCTGCTGGACTCCCTGGGCATCCGGCTGGAGGTGACGGGCGACAGCACGCTCAGCGCCCCGGGGACCACCGGCACGCTGATCGTGGCGAACCACATCTCCTGGCTGGACATCATCGCGCTGCTGTCGATGGAGCCCGTGGTCATGCTGGCCAAGCGGGAGATCGCGGGCTGGCCGCTGATCGGCCCGATGGTCACCCGCGCGGGGACGCTGTACATCGACCGCGACTCGCTGCGCGAACTCCCCGCGACCGTAGCGGAGATGGCGGCCCGGCTGCGCGACGGCCAGTCGGTGATGGCCTTCCCGCAGGGCATCACCTGGTGCGCCGGCACCGGCGGCAGCTTCCGCCGGGCCACCTTCCAGGCCGCGCTGGACGCGGGCGCGCCGGTGCGCCCGGTGACCCTGGACTACGTCCAGCACGGCGCCCCGACCACGGTGGCCGCCTTCGTCGGCGAGGACGACTTCGGCCACTCGCTGCGCCGGGTGATCCGCGCCGACGGGCTCACGGTGCGGGTGAAGGTGCACCAGCCGCTGCGGCCGATGCGGGACGTCGACGACCGGCGCCGGGTCGCGGCGCAGGCCCAGGCGACCGTCTGCGGGGCGCGGCTGCCCCTCCACCACGAGGTCGCCGCCCTCGGGCTGGCACGCTGAGAGGCCCTCGGGCCGGCCCGCCGAGTAGCCCTCGGGCCCGGGCCGGCCCGCCGAGCCCACCGCCCGGGTCCGTCCTGTGCGGGGACGGCGCCCGGGGCGACTCGGCCCTGTGACCGCTCACCCCCGTATCCACTCAGCCCCGCGTCCACTCAGCCCCGCGTCCACTCAGCCAGCCCCGTGTCGCTCAGCCCTCCCTCCGCAGGTCCTTGACCCGGCGGATCTTGCCCACGGAGCGCTCCAGCGTCTCCGGGTCCACGACCTCCACCTCGACGGTGAGCCCCACCCCGTCCTTGACTCCCCGCGCGATCGCCGTGGCGGCGTCCGCGCGCCGCTCGGGGCCGACCCCGGGGCGCGCCTCGATCCGCACCGCCATATGGTCCATCCGGCCGCGCCGGGTCAGCTCGAGCTGGAAGTGCGGGGCCACCGACGGGACCCGCAGCACGATCTCCTCGATCTGGCTGGGGAAGACATTGACCCCGCGCACGATGAGCATGTCGTCGCAGCGGCCGGTGATCTTCTGGATGCGCCGGAAGGCGGGGCGGGCGGTGCCGGGCAGCAGCCGGGTGAGATCGCGGGTGCGGTAGCGGATGACGGGAAGCGCCTCCTTGGTGAGGGTGGTGAAGGTCAGCTCCCCCTCCTCGCCGCCGGGCAGCACCTCATCGGTGAGCGGGTCCACGATCTCGGGGTAGAAGTGGTCCTCCCAGACGTGCAGCCCGTCCTTGGTCTCCACGCACTCCTGGGCCACCCCGGGCCCACCACCTCCGAGAGCCCGTAGATGTCCACCGCGTGGATGTCCATGCGCTCCTCTATCTCGCGGCGCATCTCCTCCGTCCAGGGCTCGGCGCCGAAGATGCCGACCTGGAGGGAGGTGGAGCGGGGATCGACGCCCTGCCGCTCGAACTCGTCCAGGAGCGTCAGCAGATAGGAGGGCGTGATCATGATGATCTCGGGCCTGAGGTCCTGGATGAGCCGCACCTGCCGGGCGGTCATCCCCCGGAGGCGGGGATGACGGTGCAGCCGAGCCGCTCGGCGCCGTAGTGGGCGCCGAGGCCGCCGGTGAACAGGCCGTAGCCGTAGGAGATGTGCACCTTGTGGCCGGGGCGGCCGCCGGCCGCGCGGATCGAACGGGCGATCACCTCCGCCCAGACCGACAGGTCGTGCTCGGTGTAGCCGACGAGGGTGGGGCGGCCGGTGGTGCCGCTGGAGGCGTGGAGCCGCCGCACCTCGCTCTGCTCGACGGCGAACATCCCGAAGGGGTAGCTGTCGCGCAGATCGGCCTTGGTGGTGAAGGGGAACCGGGCCAGGTCCTCCAGGGTGCGGCAGTCCTCGGGGCCGACCCCGGCCTCGCGGAACTTCTTGCGGTACAGCTCGACGTGGTCGTACGCATGGCGCAAGGTGGCGCGCAGCCGGGTGAGTTGAAGCGCCCTCAGCTCCTCGGGGCTCATCCGCTCGGCGTCGTCGAGCGGAGCCGCGCTCAGCGATTCCCCCATGGGCCGTCCACCACCTCCGGATGCCGACCGAACATTCGGTTACCGTTCGGGCGCGGTCCAGTAATCCAGCATCCGACCTGGCTGTCAAGGGTCCGGGTATCCCCGTACGCGCGTCGGCCCGGCGCGGAACCAGTGCGGAACGGGTACGGAGCGGGTGCGGAACGAGTGCGGAACGCACGAGGACGGTGAACGCCGGGCGCCCTCCATCCGTACCCGTAGGCGCGAGGGACGCAGCCGCACCCCGGATCCGACGATGCGAGAGGGCCTTTCATGTACGACGCCGCCGACGCCGCCGACGCCGACGCTCCGCACCCGGCCCGGACCGCCGACCGCGCACCGCGCCGCCACGGCCCGCGCGCGGTGGCGGTCGCGACGGCCGTGGGCGCGCTGCTCGCCATCGCCGGATGCGGCGGCGGGGACGGCAAGGCGGACGCCAAGGCGGAGACCGGACGAAACGCCTCCCGGCCGAGCGCGAGCGCCACTCCCACGCCCAAGGCCGCGCGGGTGGAACAGCTCGCCTCGGCCGCCGGTTGCAAGCCCGACTTCACCACCAAGGTGGACGACTACCGGCAGGCCGTCTGCAAGAACTCCAAGGGCAAGTTCCTCTTCCTCGACTTCGTCACGGCCAAGAACCAGAGCGACTGGCTGGAGACCGCGCAGATGTACGGCGGGGTCTATCTGGTCGGCAACCGGTGGGTGCTGTCGTCCTCGCCCCGGAAGAACATGGAGGAGTTCCGGGAGAAGTTCGGCGGCACCATCGAGGAGGGCACCTCCTACGGGGGCGCCTCCCGTACCCCCAGTGATCACCTGCCCATTCGATCGGCACCGGTACGTCTGACGAGGTGTCCGGCGAACCACGCGGCGGAGCCGCATAGCGATGCTTCCCCTCCCCGCCCCTTCCCGTTACCAGGGGCTCCGCCCCTGGACCCCGATGTCTGGGCGCAGCCCCACCACGCGGCGGAGCCGCATGTCAACGCCACGGGAAGGGACGGAGCCCCGGGCCGGGGTCCGGGGCGGAGCCCCCGGAGTCTGGGGCGGAGCCCCGGCATCTGGGGCGCGCCCCCAGGCCGGAGCCTGAGGCAGAGCCCCCGGGGCCTGGGGCGGGCCCCGGGCCGGAGCCTGGGGCAGAGCCCCCGGGGCTGGGGCGAAGCCCCCCGACGTCTCAGGCGGCCCCCGGGCCGGACCCTGAGGCAGAGCCCCCCGGCGTCTGAGGCGGGCCCCGGGCCGGAGCCTGAGGCGGAGCCCCCGACGTCTCAGGCGGCCCCGGGCCGGACCCTGAGGCGGACCCCGGGCCGGAGCCTGAGGCGGAGCCCCCGGGGTCTGGGGCGGATTCCCGGGCCGGGGTCCGGGGCAGAGCCCCCCGGAGTCTGGGGCGGAGCCCCGGCATCTGGGGCGCGCCCCCGGGCCGGACCCTGAGGCAGAGCCCCCGGCGTCTGAGGCGGGCCCCGGGCCGGAGCCTGGGGCAGAGCCCCGGGGCTGGGGCGAAGCCCCCCGACGTCTCAGGCGGCCCCGGGCCGGACCCTGAGGCAGAGCCCCCGGCGTCTGAGGCGGGCCCCGGGCCGGAGCCTGAGGCGGAGCCCCCCGACGTCTCAGGCGGCCCCCGGGCCGGACCCTGAGGCAGAGCCCCCCGGAGTCTGGGGCGGGGAGCCCCGGCATCTGGGGGCGCGCCCCAGGCCGGAGCCTGAGGCAGAGCCCCCGGGGCTGGGGGCGGCCCCCGGGCGGAGCCTGAGGCGGAGTCCCCGAGGTCTGGACAGAGCCTCGGGTCGGGGCCGGGGCGGAGCTCCGGTTTCGGGGAGGGGCGGGGAGGGGACAGCGCGCCGCAGGCGGCAGGGCCCCGGCAGGCACCCCCTGTACCTATACGTCGGCGAGCGCCCTCAGCGTGGCCGCCTCCCGAGGCAGCAGCCGCTCGTCGTCGTCCGGCACGAACTCCAGCAGGACATCCAGCGGCGGGCCGTCGGCGGACACCGCGGCGCGGTGCGTGAGCAGCCGCTCGAAGGCGCTGCGCCACAGCGGGGCGCGGGCGGTCAGCGGCAGCCGGGTGGTCCCGGGCCACCAGGAGAAGGCGTGCACCGCGGCGATCCGGTCCCCCAGCGCGTCCAGCCCCTTCAGCGCCTCGGCGTCGGGCATGTCGACGGGCGGCTGCCAGTAGGTGGCGACGTCGGCGCGGTCCACCTCCTCCAGCAGCCGGAGGGTGTGGTCCGCGCCGTCGGTCAGGGTGTTGCGGTGGAACTCATAGGCGAGTTCCACCCCCGCGTCCGCCGCGAGCGCGGCCGCGCGCCGGGTGTCCTCGACCACCGCGCGGCGCCCCTCCGGCGGGGTCTCCTCGGTGCCCGTGGCGCCCGCCCAGATCCGGATGCGCGGGGCGCCGAGCGCCACGGCGGAGCGGAGCACCCCGTCGAACTCCTCGGGGTCGCTGCGCCCGGCGCGGTAGTAGGAGCCGTACGAGGCGACGGCGAGCCCGGCGTCCACGGTGGCGTCGCGGACCCGCCGGGCGGTGTCCTCGTCGCCGGGCGGCACATGGACGTCGCCGCCCCATTCGACGCACTCCAGGCCCGCCCCGGAGACGGCGGCGATCACCCGGTCCGGGTCGAGCCGACGCAGGGTCACCGAGCAGATGCCGAGCCGCGTCACTCCCCCACCTCCGTGACGGTGGGCGCGTCGCCCGCGCCGAAGTCCACCACGAAGGCTCCGCCGTCCACCGGCCGCACGGTGACCGCGAGCCCGTTCACCTCGGCGGTGGCGAGGTCGGCGAGCGGGGCCGGGTCGCGCTCCCCGGTGAGCGAGGCCAGCGCGACGAAGAGGGTGCCGGAGGGGTGCTCGCCGACGGTGCCGGTGAGTTCGGGGACCAGGGCCCACGGCCCGTACGCGGTGCCCTGCGGCGCCCGGACCGCGGTGGCGGTCTCCCAGCCGTGCAGTCCGAGGAGCTGACCGGTCACCTCTCCCCCGTCCAGCCGTATCTCGGCGCCCTCCTCGGTCTCCGCGGGGGTGCCCGGGGGCAGGGCGACGGCCCAGCCGCTGTGGTGGACGCGGGTCCCGGCGGGGACGCCCACGGTGCGGTGGACGCGCACTTCGAGGCGGCCGCGGACGAGGGTCAGGCTGTCGATGCGGATCGAGGGCACCTTGGGGCCGCCGTCGGGGAAGGCGGGGGTGTGGGAGGAGGCGAGCCAGTCGGGGCCCGCGGCCAGGGGGTGGATGCGCAGCCGTGCGGTGCGCACGCCGCGCTCTTCCAGGGCGATGTGGTTGTCGGGGGCGTTGTCCGCGCTGGTGGGGCCGGTGCGGGTGGAGTAGGCGAGCCGGGCGTAGAGCGGGTCGGCGGGCGCGTGCTCGGCCTCCCAGGGGCGGAGCTTGTAACTGCCGTGGTTGTGCAGCCGCACCAGCCCGTCCCGGCCCGTGGTCTGGACGAGGAACCCGGCGGCGGGCAGTGCCAGCGCCCGGTCAGGACCCTCGGCGGGCGCGGCCTCCTCGGTCGCGGTCCACACCGGGTGGTCGGGCGGGAGCAGCAGGGCGAGGAACCCCTTGGAGGCCCAGTACGGCGAGCCGGGCCCGGAGTAGCGCTGGAGGGTCGCGGCGTGCGGCCCGTACCAGCCCAGGCTCAGCACCCCGTCCTCGGTCAGCGCCCCGCGGTCCAGGAAGTGGCGCAGCGCTCCGCTGAGGACGCGGCGGGTGGCGCCGGGGGCGAGGGGGTGTGTCCGGTGAGGGCGCCGAGGGCCACCGAGGCACCGGCGGCGAAGCGGTAGGTGAGGGAGCGGCCGTGGTGGATGGGGGCGCCGTCGGCGTCGAAGAGCAGCGAGAAGCCTTCGAGGAAGGTGTGCAGCCGGGGGCCGAGCCGGTCCAGGAGCTCCCCGTCGGCGGCGAGATGGGCGTGGAGCAGCGGGTACATGTGCAGCGCCCAGCCGTTGTAGTGGTCGAACGACCGCCCGTCGCCGTCGGAGTACCAGCCCTGGCCCTGGTACCAGCCCTCCAGCAGGCCGAGCCCCCGCTCGATGGCACGGGCCGTCTCGGCGTCGCCACGCCCGACGGACTGGAGGAAACCGGCGACGGTGAGGGGGAAGAGGTACCAGTTGTTGGGGGAGGGCTGGTGGCGCAGCGCCCCGCGCAGCCACTCCTCGGTGCGGTCCTGGGCGTCGGACGGCAGGACCTCCCAGGTCCACGGCGCGGTGAGCCGCAGGCCCAGGGCCACGGACGCGGACTCCACCATGGGCTGGCCCTGGGCCCCGTGATGGCCGATCACCGGCCAGGACTCGGCGTCCCCGCGCCCGGGGGTGAGGGTGCCGCGGGCGATCCCGGCGGTGTAGCGCTCCAGGAAGCCGTGCTGGTCCTTGCCCGAGGCCCCGGCGGCGCGGAAGGCGGCGAGGAGGAAGGTGCGGGCGAACCCTTCGAGCCCGTCGGAGCGCACCCCGGACTTGGACGGCGGGCCGGGCAGGTCGATCAGGGCCTGGCCGGGGGTGGCGTAGCGGAGGGCGGCGTGCAGCATGCCGTCCGCGGCGGCCTCCCAGTGGGCGCGGGTGTAGCCGGTGTGGGGGCTGAGGGTGCGGTCGTCGGCGGGGAGGAGAAAGGGGAGCTCGGGCATGGTGGGGTGGGCCTCCTGGGGGTCGCGGGACGTGAGAGGGCGCGCGGATAGCCGCGCGCCCTCTTACGCCGAGCGGTCGAGGATCTCCGGTCGTACGGGGTGGGCGAAGGGGCGGCCGGTGACGTAGTGCTCGATCTCGCCGATGGCGAGGTCGGCCAGGCGGCGCAGCTCCCCGCTCTTGGATCCGGCGATGTGCGGGGTGATGAGCGCGTTGTCGCAGTCGTACAGCGGGGAGTCGGCGGGCAGCAGCTCCGGCACGGTGACATCGAGGACGGCGCGGATCCGCCCGGCCACCACCTCCTCGGTCAGCGCCTCCTGGTCCACCACCGCCCCGCGCGCGGTGTTGATGAGCGTGGCGCCGTCCGGCATGGCGGCCAGCAGCTCCCGGCTGACCAGGCCCTCGGTGGCGGGCAGCAGCGGGGTGTGGACGCTGATGACATCGCTGCCGGCGAAGAGTTCCCGCAGCGGCACCTGGCGCGCCCCGAGCTCCTTCGCCTCCTGAGCGGTGACGTACGGGTCGTACAGCAGGAGGTCGAGGTCGTACGGGCGCAGCAGCTCGATCACCCGGCGGCCGATGGCGGAGGCGCTGAGGATGCCCACCGTCCGGCGGTAGTTGCCCGCGTCCGGATAGCGCTCGTTCCAGTCGATCGTGCGCCGCTCGGCGCGGTAGTCCCGGGCGATGTCCAGGACGCGCTTGTTGGACAGCAGGATCATGGCGACGGTGTACTCGGCGACGGGCAGGGCGTTGGCCGCGGCCGCCGAGGAGACCGCGATGCCGCGCTCCCAGCAGGCGTCGGTGATGTGGTGGCGCACGGTGCCCGCGGTGTGCACCACGGCGCGCAGCCGGGGCGCCGCGTCGAGCGTGCGGCGGTCCAGGGGCGGGCAGCCCCAGCCGGTGACCAGGAGTTCGGTGTCGGCGAGGGCGCGGCGGGCGGCCGGGGTGGTGAAGTCGTCGAGGACGAGGCCCGGGTCGAGGTCGAGGAGGTCGGTGAGCCGGTCCAGGCTCACGGGGCCGAGCACCTGCCGGGCGGACCGCTCGGCCATGGCGAGGGCGGCACGGGGGCGGCGGCGGGCGGAGAGGTGGGTTGCGGTCACTTGACGCTCCCTGCGGTCAGTCCGGACTTCCAGTAGCGCTGCAACAGGACGAACGCCACGATCAGCGGCACGACGGCGAGCAGTGAGCCGATGACCACGAGGGGGTAGTACTCGGGCGAGACGGTGGCGGCGCTGTTCCAGGTGTAGAGGCCGAGGCTGAGCGGATACAGGTGCTGGTCGGACAGCATCACCATCGGAAGGAAGAAGTTGTTCCAGATGGCCGTGAGCTGAAAGAGGAAGACGGTCACGAACCCGGGTCCGAGCATCCGCAGGCTGACCCGCACATAGGTCTGGAGCTCTCCCGCGCCGTCGACCCGGGACGCCTCCAGCACCTCGTTGGGCACATAGCCGCTGCTGAGCAGGCGGGCGAGGTAGACGCCGAAGGGGTTGAAGAGCACCGGGATGAAGACCGCCCAGAAGGTGTTGACCATCCCGACCTCGGAGGCCACCAGGTAGAGCGGAAGGGCCAGCACGGTCGGCGGCACCATGACGCCGGTGAGGACGAGCCCGAAGAACTTCTCCTTGTGCCGGAACTCGTACTTGTCGAAGGCGTAGCCCGCGGCGACGCTGATGAGCGAGCCGACCAGGGCGCCGACGACCGCGTACAGCAGGCTGTTGACGTACCACTCGCCGTAGAGCCCGCCGTCCATGGAGAACAGGTCGGAGAGGTTGCTCGCGAAGGAGAAGTCGCCGAGGGAGAGGATGTCGCTGCCGAAGAGGGCGTTGGCGTTCTTGGTGGACGCCAGCACCAGCCACAGCGCGGGCAGCATGGTGTAGAGGGCGGCGATCAGGACCACGGCGTTGGCGATGCCGCGGCTGGTCAGCTTGGAGCCGCCGAAGGGCTTGCCGAGCGGCCTGGACGGTCCCCGGGTGGGGCTCACGGGGGTGGTGGGTGTGGTCGTGGTCATCACGCTCTCCGTTCCCGGCGGCCCGACCAGCGCGTCACGGCGTACGACAGGACGCAGGTGACGATCAGGAGGATGACGGAGGCCGCGGAGGCGAGTCCGTAGTTGTTGCGGCGGAAGGCCGCGTCGTAGATGTACATGTTGATGGTGAAGCGGGAGTTGACCATCGGGGTGGCCTGGTTCATCAGCATGGGCTCGGTGAACAGCTGGAGCGCGCCGATCAGGGAGAACATGCACACCATCACCACGGAGCCCCGGATGATGGGCACCTTGACCTGGAGTGCGGTGCGGATGCCGCCGGCGCCGTCGATGGTCGCCGCCTCGATCACCTCGCGCGGCAGCGCCTGGAGCGCGGCATAGAAGATGATCATGTTGTAGCCGAGGCCGCTCCACAGGGCGATGTTGACGATCGACGGGAGCACGGTGTGCAGGCCGAGGAAGTCGATGGTGATGTCGGCCTGCGCGAAGAGCTTGATGACCGGGCTGAGCCCCGGGGTGTAGAGGTACAGCCAGATGACGGCCGCGATGATGCCGGGGACGGCGTGCGGCAGGTAGAGCAGCATCTGCGAGGTCCGCCGCAGCCGGATCAGCCCCGAGTCGAGCAGCAGGGCGAGCGCGAGGGCGCTGACGACCACGGTGGGAACGAAGATCACGCAGTAGAGGGCTATGGTGCCGAACCCGGAGAGGAAGCTGGGGTCCTGCAGCACCGCGAGATAGCTGCGCAGTCCGGTGAAGACGGTCTCCCCGCCGCCGAAGCCGAGCCCGCTGTGGTCCTCGCCGAAGAGGCTGAGGTAGATGGCGTAGCCGACGGGGACGAGGAACACGGCGATGAGCAGTGCCGTGAAGGGGGTCAGCAGGACGGTGGCGGCGATCCGCTGCTGGCGCCGTCCGGTTCTGCGGGGTGGGTCGGCGGCGGCCGCCGATGGCGGCGCCGTCGGTCTTGAGGACGTGACTGTGCTCACGGGGTACCTCGGCTCAGGCGTGGTGAGTGCGGCTTTTGACGGTGCGGTGCGAGGTGGCGGGGCGGGCTCAGTCGGTGGTGACCGACAGGCCGAGGCTCTTCAGGTCGGGCATGGTTCTGCTCTGGGCTTCCCGCAGGGCCTCCAGGACGGTGCCGCTGCCGGCTCCGGCCCGGGCGAGCCCGTCGTCGCCGGAGGTGGTGGTCGAGACCATCCGCGGCCCCCACTTCCAGGTGGAGGTGATCATCTCGGCCTGTTGGTGGAAGAGGCCGAAGATGTCCTGACCGGAGAAGTAGCTGGTGTCCATCTCCTTGCGGGCGACCGGGACCAGGCCGGGCACGGACGGGAAGGCGCTGCTGACACCGCTGGCGAGCTTGGCGCGCAGGGCGTCGGGGCTGGTCACCATCCAGGAGATGAACTCCATGGCCTCCTTGGGGTGCCGGCTGTCCTTGGTGACCATGAAGGTCGAGCCGCCCTGCGTGCTCACCTTGGGCTTCGCCGGGTCCCACTGCGGCATCGGGGCGATGGCCCATTTGCCCTTGCCATCGGGGGTGGACGCCATCATGGAGCCCGCTGCCCAGGCGCCCGCCAGATAACCGGCCGTCTCACCGCTGCGCAGATGGGCCCGCCACTGCTGGCTGGAGCCGGGTTCGACGCGCACCAGGTCCTCGTCCTTCAGCCGCTGCCAGTAGCCGGCGACCTTGCGGGTGGGGGCGTCGTCCATGGAGATGCGCCAGGTGTCGTTGGAGGTCCGGTACCACTGGGCCCCGGCCTGCCAGGCGTACCCGGCCATGTAGAGGGTGCCGCCGGTGGTGAAGAGGCTGGCGATCCGGGAGCGTGGCTGGGCCTTCTTGAGCTCGCGGGCCGAACTCTCGAACTCCGCCCAGGTCTTGGGGACCGGGATGTGGTTCTTGGTGAAGATGTCCTTGCGGTACAGGAAGACCATCGGCTCGATGTCCACCGGTACGGCGTAGGTGCGCCCGTCGAAGGTGGTGAGGTCCAGCGCCTGCGGCAGGATCTTGCGGCGCACCTGGTCGGGCAGCAGCTTGGTGATGTCCCGGGGTACGCCGTCGATGGTGAAGCTGGGCAGCTGGGGGTATTCGATGGTGGCGACATCGGGGGCGTTGCCCGCGCGGGCGGCGTTGCTGAGCTTGGCCCAGCCGCCCTGTTCGCCGGAGGGGACCTGCTGGAAGTCCACCTTGATGTCGGTGTGGGTGCGGTTGAACTCGTCGACGACCTCCTGACTGCCGCGCAGCGCCGACCAGAAGGTGAGGCGCACGGGGCCGTCACCGACGGTGTCGGACCCGCGGCTTGTGGAGCAGCCCGCCAGGACGAGGACGAGGAGCGTGAGCAGTGCGGTGGTGCCGGCCGTAGCCCGGTATCCGGGCATCGGGCGTCCTGGGCTTCTATGACCAGGCATGGACCCTCCCCTGATTCAACGGTGGAGTCAGAGGGAATCCTGAGCGCTTGACTGAATTACCGTCAATACATCGAACAGTAGAAACTAAAGCGGTCAAACGCTCACTGGAGCGGAGCGGTGGAATCCCGGACCACCAGGTCCGGCAGCAGCTCCAGATGGCGGGCGGCGCCGGCCCACCGCCCGGCCCGGGTCCGCTCCAGCTGACGGGTCAGCAGCTCAAGCGCCGCCTGCCCGACCGCCCCCTTGGGCGGGGCCACGGCCGTCAACGCGATCTGCCCCATGTCGGCGACCACATCGTTGTAGGCCACCACCGAGCAGTCCCGCGGCACCTCGATGCCCGCCTCGCGCAGCCGCTGGACCAACACCAGCGCGTCCATGTCGCCGTGGATCAGGGCGGCGGTGGCCCCGGCGCGGCGCACCGCCGCGGCCAGGTCGGCCTCCCGCTCGTCGCGCGGACGGGGGTCGGGCCCCGCGGTGCGCGAGCTGAGCATCACCGGGCAGCCCTCGCCGATGCCGCGGGCGGCGGTCTGCGCGGCGAACTCCGACCGGATCACCCGCGCGGTGGGACTGTCGTCGCGCGCGGCCAGCACGATCCGCCGGTGCCCCAGCGAGATCAGGTGCTCCAGCGCCAGATGCACCCCGTACGCATGGTCGGAGCGCACACAGTCCAGCCCGTAGATGGCGCCGCCCCGGTGCGGCCGGCGCTCCACCAGCACCACCGGGACCTCCAGGGCGGCGAGCCAGGCGTGGTCCGCCCGCGCCTCCGCCTCGGTGCGCCAGCGCGGGGCGAGCAGCAGCCCCCGCGCGCCGGCGTCCAGCGCCTGGCGGACCGCGCGCTCGGTCCCGCGCTCGTCCGCGGCGATGTGCAGCGCGAGCCGCAGCCCGGCCTTCTCGGCGGCCTCGCGCGCGGCCTGGACGACCTCGGTGAGGTAGGTGTTGCGCTCCGGGACCACCATGCCGATGGTGTCCCCGGTGGCGGTGGACTCCTCAGCCATCGGCCGCAGCGAGCGCGCCACCCCGTGGCCGCGGCGCAGCTCCCCGCGCTGGGCCAGCTCCTCCACGTCCCGCCGTACGGTGACGACGGACACCCCCAGCTCATCCGCGAGATCGGTGATCCGGGCGCTGCCCCGGGCCTCCACGAGGGCCGCTATCCGTGCCTGCCGCTTCTGCGCCGGCTCCCGCATGTTCCCCACCTCCGACGCGATCGGCTTTCGTCTCCGTATCGAAACACCGCCATAGTAGCGATCATTCGATCAGAAAACAGTCGGTGGGTGGCCGGAAGCGGTCAGCAGTCGGTGATCCCCCGCGCTCGCAGGGCCGTCCGCAGCGCCCGGGTCGCGTAGTACGTCCGCGACTTGACGGTTCCGGGAGGCACCCCGAGCGCCCGCGCCGCCTGGCTCACGCTGCGGTCCAGATAGTGCAGCTGCAGCAGCACCTCCCGCTGCGGGGGCGCCAGGTCCGCCAGGGCGTCCCACACCACCCGGGCGGTGAGCGTCTGGTCGACCACGTCCGGCGCGGCCAGCAGCGCCATGTCCGCCTCGCCGGCCGGCTCCATCCGTGGCTCCACCTGGTCGTGGTGGGCGTCGGGGACCAGATCGCCGACCAGCTCGCCGACCACCGTGAACAGCCGGTGGCGGGCGGTGGCGTCCATGGGGCCGACGTCCATCGGTCGCTGCCAGGCCCGGATCGCCACCTCCTGCACGATGTCCTGGGCCCGGTGCCAGTCCCCGCCCAGCAGCCGGGCCGCCAGCCGGAGCAGCGCCGAGCCGTGGCGCCGGTACAGCGTCGATAAGAAAGTGTCGGCGTCGGTCATGACGGCCGCCGCGTTGATGTCCATCGTCCCGTTTCCCCCGAGGCGAATGTGTCGATGGCGGGAGCGTAAGGAAGGAGGACGCCGATTGAGTGACGAAAGTCTGACGTCACATCACGGCCGGAAGAGCACGGTGCCCGAAACGGGCTCGACTAAGATCCCGAGTTGTGCGATTTACGGTGTTAGGCCCGGTCAGGGCGTGGCGCGAGGACGCCGAACTGGAGCTGGGCCCGCCCAAACAGCGAGCGCTGCTCGCGCTGTTGCTGGTGCGTGCGGGGCAGCCGGTGGCGCTCAGCGAGATCGTCGACGTCCTCTGGGCACAGGATCCGCCGAGCACCGCGGTGAATGTGGTGCACCGCCATGTGGGCTCGGTGCGCCGACTGCTGGAACCGGGCCTGGCGGCGCGGGCGGAGGGCAGCCGGCTGGTGCGCAGCTCCGGCGGCTACCGGCTGAACGCCGACGCGGACACGCTGGACCTGCTGCGCTTCCGGCGCCTGAGCGAATCGGCCCGGCGCACCGCAGCCGAAGGGGAGCCGGAGCGGGCGGCCGAGCTCTTCGCCCAGGCGCTCGCCCTGTGGCAGGGCCCGACCGCCACCGGAGTCCCCTCCGACATCCAGACCCACCCCGTCTTCTCCGGTGTCGACCGTGAACTTCTGGCCATCGCCAAGGAGGCCGCCACCACGGCGCTGGCCTCCGAGGTCCCGGAGCAGCTGCCCACCGTGCTCCAGCAATTCGCCGCCCACCACGCGCTGGACGAGACCCTCCAGGCCCAGCTGATCCGGATGCTCGCCACCACCGGACGGCGGGCCGAGGCGCTGGAGGTCTTCTCCACCGCGCGGAACCGGCTGGCGGACGAGCTCGGCGTGGCACCCGGCCCCGAGTTACGCGCCGCCCACCGCGAGGTGGTGCCCCGATCCACCCCGGCCCCCGCCGAACCGGTCCAGCCCACTCCTCCGGCGACGCCGCCCACCCCGGCGGTCCGCCCGGCTCAACTCCCTCCCGATCTCCCCGCGTTCAGCGGACGCCACGGCGAACTCGCCGGTATCCACGCCCTGCTGCCCGAGGGCGCCGGGACCGCCGCACCGGCCCCGCTGGTGATCAGCGCGATCGACGGGATGGCCGGGATCGGCAAGACCGCGCTGGCCGTGCACTGGGCGCACCGGATCGCCCACCGCTTCCCGGACGGACAGCTCTACGCCAATCTGCGCGGCTTCGATCCGACCGGTTCGATGATGTCGCCGAACGAGGCGCTGCGCGGATTCCTCCACGCGCTGGGGATCCCGCCGAGCCGGGTGCCCACCGGCCTGGACGCCAAGACCGCGCTGTACCGCAGCCTGCTCGCGGGGCGGCGGATGCTGGTCCTGCTGGACAATGTGGTGGACTCCCAGCACGTGCGGCCGCTGCTGCCCGGCGCCCCCGGCTGTCTGACCATCGTCACCAGCCGCAATCAGCTGCACGGTCTGATAGCGGGCGAGGGGGCCCGTCCTCTTACTCTGGGGCCGCTGTCCCCGGCCGAGTCCCATGAGGCGCTGGTGCGGCGGCTGGGCACGGACCGGGTCGCCGCGGAGCCGCAGGCGGTGGCGACCATCATCCGGCTGTGCGGGCGGCTGCCGCTCGCGCTGGCGGTGGTGGCCGCCCGCGCCGCGACCCGTCCCTCCTTTCCCCTTTCTTCTGTCGCCGCGGAGTTACGCGAGAGCCAGGGCAACCTCGACGCGTTCGCGGGCGCCGATCCGAGCACCGACGCGCGGTGCGTCTTCTCCTGGTCCTACCGGGCGCTGGAGCCGGAGGCCGCCCGGCTGTTCCGGCTGCTCGCCCTGCATCCGGGGCCCGAGGTCTCCACCGCGGCGGCCGCGAGCCTGGCCGGGCTGCCGCTCCGGGTCACCCGGGCCCTGCTGGCCGCGCTCACCCGGGCCCATCTGCTGGTGGAGCCCGCCCCGGGCCGCTACACCTTCCACGATCTGCTGCGGGCGTACGCCATGGAGCTGGTCCAGGACCATGAGGCGGAGGAGATCCGCCGGGACGCCCGGCACCGGATGTTCGACCACTATCTGCACACCGCGCGCACCGCCGCCACGCGGCTCGCCCCGCACCGGACCGAACCGCTGCCCGTGTCCCCGGCCCGGCCCGACGCGGCGCCCGAGCACCTGGGCGACCAAGACCGCGCCGAGGCATGGCTCTCGGCCGAGCGCCGGGTACTGCTGTCGGTCGTCGAGCACGCACGCGACCACGGCTTCCCCACCCACGCCTGGCAGTTGGCCGTGACGCTGGAGCTCTTCCTGGACCGGCTCGGCCACTGGCAGGAGCAGACCGCCATCCAGCGCACCGCGCTGGGGGCGGCCCGGGCCCTGTCCGATCGGCTCGGCCAGGCCCACAGCCACCGCACCCTGGGCTTCGCCGAGGGGCGGCTGGGCCGGTACGAGGAGGCGTACGGCCATCTGGAGCGGGCGCGGGAGCTGTTCACGGAGCTCGGCGAGCGGGGCGGGCAGGCCCGCACCCTGCGCGCCCTGGCCTTCCTGGCCAACTGCCAGGGCAGCTCCCAGGAGGCGCTGGACCACTACCGGCCCGCGCTCGGCCACTATGTCGCCCTGGACCACATCAGCGGACAGGCCAGCGTGCTCAACGAGATCGGCTGGACCCACATCCTGCTCGGTGAGTACGAACACGCCCTGGCCCGCTGCCGGGAGGCCGTCGAACTGCACCGGCGGATCGGCGACGCGTCCGGCGAGGCCGCCGCGCTGGACAGCCTGGGGTACGCGTACCACCACCTCGGACGGTATGGCCACGCCCTCACCTCCTACGGCCGGGCGCTCACCATCTACCGCGAGATCAGCGACCGGTACCTGGAGGCCGACACCCTGCACCACCAGGGGGACACCCGGTTGGCCCAGGGCGATGTGGCCACCGCCCTCGCCGACTGGCGGCGGGCCCTGGAGATTCTCCAGGAGCTGAACCACCCCGATGCGCGAGTCCTCGACGGCAAACTGGGGCAGTACCGGCAGTCGCCGCATCCGGCCTCGGCTCTGAGCAGATGACGGGGCCTGGTGGGCGTGGTCTTCCGTGCTGTCGCATCCACGGCGGGGCGCCTCCGGGTCGTCGGGACGGTGTGCGGCCGGGCCGCTCGGGCGCGGCCGTGCACCGGGTTCTCCCTGCCGTACGTACGGGCCCGGCGAGTTGCTCAACGAGGCGGGAAAAATCTTCGTGAGCACTCTCCGGAGGGCGGCCGCGCAGGGTACCAGCAGGTAATGATCTCTGTCCCGGCTTTATTCACTAGTGATGAGGTCTCCACGACCGAGCCACACGAGGTACTAGCGTCCGGTGTCACTCCGAACCAAGGAGGGCGCTGTGCCATCAGCAAACCTCACCAGATCCATCGCCTCCAGCCGCACCATCGGCACCGGGCTCATCATTGGGGCGCTCGCCGTCACACTGGCGGCGATCCTCATTCCGGTGTCGTTGTTCGGTGAGAGCAGCGTGGCCCAGCCGCGCAATGGTGTCTCGGACGACGGCGGTGGGACGGTCAGCACCCAGTACGGGCCGCTCACGGCCACTGACCGGGACTTTGTCCGCAAAGTCAGGCTCGCCGGAACGTGGGAGCTTCCCGCCGGGCGCCTCGCCCAGGAGCGTGGCGGTCGGGACGCCGTGAAGACCGCCGGTGAGCATCTCATCGAGGGACACACCGAACTCGACCGCCGTTCCGAGGAGGTCGGCCGGGCTCTCGGCATCCAGCTGCCCAGCCAGCCCAACGCGCAGCAGCAGGGCTGGCTGAACGAGATGACCAACGCCGGAAGCAGCGCCGAGTTCGAGCGGGTGTTCGCAAACCGGTTGCGCGCCGCTCACGGCAAGGTGTTCAACCTTGTGGCGCAGGTGCGAGCCGAGAGCCGCAACTCCATGGTCAGATCTCTGGCCACCAGGGCCAATGCCATCGTTCTCGACCACATCACGGTCCTCGAGGACACCGGGCTTGTCGACTTCGACGCCCTCTAACGACTAAGTGAAGTGATCTTATGAGGCAACAGACCCACAAACGCGGGCGGTTCACGAACAAAACCGTCGCCATCGTCGCCGCGCTGGCGCTCGGCGGCGGCGGGGCCGCGATCATCGCCGCCAACGCGTCCGCCCACGGCGACAAGAGCGGCTCCGGCCAGAACAACACCGTGGCCGCGAAGGCGGGGACGATCCAGTGCCCCGATGTGGGGCAGCAGCTGAGTGACGTGCCGTCGAAGGCCAGGCCCGAGGTCGACAAGAACCTGGCCGAGCTGGACAACCAGGTGGCCAAGGCCTACCAGCAGATGAACCAGCAGGGTTCGAACGACGCCGTGCTCTCCAAGCTCAACGACGACCGCTCCCAGACGCTGAACAACATCGGCTCGGCCATGGGCGGCGACAACTCCCAGCTCCAGGGCATGGCCAACTGCAAGTGGCAGGAGGTCGCCGCCCAGAGCGGCCAGGGCCAGAACGGTCAGCAGCAGGGCGATCAGCAGCAGGGCGGCGACCAGCAAGGCGGTCAGCAGCAAGGCGGCGACCAGCAGGGCGGCGACCAGCAAGGCGGCGACCAGCAAGGCGGTCAGCAGCAGGGCGGCGACCAGCAAGGTGGCCAGCAGGGCGGCGAGGGCGCCAACGAGGTGCCCGGCAACGCCGGCGGCCAGGCGGGCAACGGCCCGTCGCAGGACGACTTCGTCGACATCACCAAGGTGCAGCCGAACGTCCAGCAGCCGCCGGAGGCCCAGGGGAACGGTTCCACCGGCACCTTCTCCTCGGAGTGCGGCGTCGGCGACCCCCAGCTCCGCAACAGTGACAACGTCATCGTCGCGCCCGGTGTCGGCAACGGCGCCCACCACATGCACGACTACGTCGGCAGCGACAAGAACGACGCCTTCGCCAACAACCAGACCTTCGAGCAGGGCGGCACCTCCTGTGCGAACCAGGACGACAAGTCGACCTACTACTGGCCGGTCGTCCGCGCCCAGGACGGCAAGGACGAGGCGGACGCCGACCAGCTCGGCGGCGGCCAGGAGGGCAACGTCGGCACGATCCTGACCCCCAAGAGCTCCAAGATCGAGTTCAAGGGCAACCCGCAGAGCAAGGTCACGGCGATGCCGAAGTTCCTGCGCATCATCACCGGTGACGCCAAGGCGTTCACCAACGGCGACAAGAACGCCAACGCCTCCTGGAGCTGCACCGGCTTCGAGGACCGTCAGCTGACCGACAAGTACCCGCTCTGCCCCGAGGGCAGCTCGGTCACCCGGACCTTCGACTTCCAGAGCTGCTGGGACGGCCAGAACATCGACAGCGCCAACCACCGTGACCACGTGGCCTTCGCCAACGAGGACGGCTCCTGCCCCAACGGCTTCAAGGCCATCCCCCAGCTGGTGAACACCATCACCTACGACGTGCCGGCCAACACCCCGTTCGCCGTGGACGGCTTCCCGGAGCAGTTGCACAAGCCCATCACGGACCACGACGACTTCATCAACGTGATGTCGGAGGACCTGATGAACGAGGCGGTGGACTGCATCAACAGCGGCAAGCAGTGCGGCTGATGGAACACACTCACCAGGCGCGCGTCGGCCGGAAGGCCGACGCGCGCCGCGCTGTCACCGGGCACTTACACCAGGCCGCTGACGACGCGGCCGCCGACCCCCCGGGGGCGGAACACCCGGACACCGAGGGGTTCCCGGGACCGGGACATACCGACCGACCGGTCCGTCCCCCTCGGACCAGGAGCTCACCCGGCAGCTGGTGGAGGGCTACCGGTCGGGCAGCAGCAGTCCGGCCGCGGCCGACCTGCTCTACCGCCGCCACCACCAGGCGACCCTTCGCTACGCCCTGACCTGCTGCCGTGACCCCCATGACGCCGAGGACCTGGCCTCCGAGGCGTTCTTCCGCACCTTCCAGGCCGTGCGCGCCGGGGGCGGTCCGCGGGGCCCCTGGCGGCCCTATCTGCTCACCGTGGTGCGGCATACGGCGATGGAGTGGAGCGCCGGGGAGCGCCGGGTGCTGCTCACCGCCGACTTCGAGCCCTGGCGGCAGCACGCGTCCACGGCCGACCCCCAGCAGCACCTGGTGGCCCGGGAGGACCGCCGGCTGCTCATCCGCAGCTTCCGGGGGCTCCCCGAGCGCTGGCGGACCGTGCTGTGGCTGACCCTCGTCGAGGAGGAGCCCCCGCACCGGGTGGCCATGGTCCTGGGCATCTCCCCCAGCGGCGTGACCTCGCTGGCCTTCCGGGCCCGGGAGGGGCTGCGGGAGTCGTATCTGCGGGCCCATCTGGAGTCGGCGCGCGACGACCGGTGCCGGCACTACAGCGGCCAGATCGGCGCCTCGGTGCGCCGCGGCGGGGTGCGCGGCCGGGCGCTCGGGCGCCATCTCGCCGAATGCGCCTTCTGCTCCCACGCCTACCGCGAACTGCTCGGCCTGAACGCCGCGATGCGCACGGCCCCGCGCACGGCGGCGCCCGCCGGGGCGAGGGGCTGAGCCACCCCGCTCCGGCGTTACGGGCGGCATTCGGAGCCGCCGGGGGCAGCGAAAACCGCCGACCGCGTGAGCGCGGCCGGCGGTTCGCCCGCTGTCGGCGGAGCCTGGTCAGAGGCCGTTGACGCGCGCCTCTCTGGCGATGCCCAGCGGCCGGACACCGGGGGGCGCGCCGGTACGGGTCCGGCGGCTCACCCGGGACGCGTGGCGGCGTATCCGGTCCATCTGGGCCATCAGCCTGCGGCCGCGCAGCGCCATCTCCAGCTCGAAGCGTATTCGGGGGTCGCGGAGTCCGGGCCCGAAGAGCTTCTCGATCTGGCGCAGCCGGTACCGCACGGTCTGCGGATGCACCTTGAGGGCCTTGGCCGCCTCGGGCGCGCCACCGCCCTCCAGCCAGGCCAGCAGCGTCATCTGCAGGCGCTCGCTCTGCCGTGGGGTCAGCCCGACGAGCGGTTTGAGCCACCGGGCGGCCAGCGCCCGGACCAGCGACTCGTCCTGAAGGAGCAGCAGCATCGACAGATGGTCGTCGACGAAGAGCACCCGGGCCTCGGGGCCGGAGCGGGCGGGCGTCAGGGTCAGCAGGCGCCGGGCCCAACGCACCGAGGAGGCCGCGTCGCCCAGCGGCACCACATGGCCCACGGCCGCGGTACGGCCGCGCAGCGCGGTCTCCAGCGCCGCCCGGGTGCCGGGCTCGGCCGGGGCGGTTTCCCGCTCCGGGTCCTTCTCGCCGTCCTGGGCGGCCACGGTGCCGGTGTCCACGGTGGGTCCCGGGTCCGCGTCCGGGTCGGGGATCAGCAGGCACAGCTCGTCGCCCACCGCGCCGATGAGGGTGTCTCCCAGCACGGCGGCCAGCTGCGGGGCCTCGCCGGGGGTGGGCAGGGCGATGGCCTGCACCGTCTCGGGGAGCGGCCAGCGGGCGGCCCGGGAGAGCTCCATCAGGGTGCGCTCGGAGACCGCCACCTCGCCGATGAGGGCCTCGAACAGATCGCGCCGGGCCCGCTCGGGCGGCACCTCGGCCAGCGCCTCCTCACCGGAGGCGGCCTGCTCGCCCGCGCCGTCCTCACCCGCCTTGCGGTGGCCCAGTGCGGTCAGGAGAGCCTGCTCGACTCCCCATCGGACCTTGTCTCGCTCAGAGTCCTCCAGGAGTTCGGCGAATCCCGGAATTCTGTGCCGAAGGTTCTCAACCACCTCGTCGGCCAGGGACGGGAGTTCATTGCGCAGAACGCGGGTCCACTCGCCACGGGGGCGGGACCAGATGCGGTTCACGAGTTCGCCCATCATTACCTCGTTCTTGCCGGGGGGAGACCTGGCCGTTGGGGGGTCGGTCAGGTCCGTGGAGGTTGCCTCCGTCACCGGTTCGTCCAGTACCGGTCAGGGAGTCGAGGGTCCTCCGCTACGTCATAGAGGACCCCGCCCCCTCCCGGTCCCGGCACTTTGCCGGTTCTTTGCCATCGAGACGACAGTGGATCAGCCGGGGACGGTGTGGGCACGGTGCGTCCACGAGAAGTTGTCACGTTACGACAAATCTTATGGAGATCACGTGTACTTCCGAGAAGCTGCTGCCCCCAAGACGACTTTGACGTATCTCGTCACCCGCGCGAATCCGCGCGATCGGGAGGCTCCAATGTCCATGTCCCAAACGCCGATCCCCTCCTCGCAGGGGCGTCACGGGGGACGCCGAGCTCGTGGGGGACGACGAGCCGCTCGCCGGACCCAGCAGCGTGATCCATCCGGACTGGGATGGCCACGCCACATCCGGATCTACGCCGTCGTCGGCTCCATCGCCCTGTCCCTGTACGTGACGTGGAGCGCCGGCGCGTTCTCGAAGATGTTCGTGTTCCTCGACTTCGGCGCGGGTGTGCTCGCGCTGGTCTGTCTCACCTCGGCGGTGCTGTGGGGGCTCGCCGCGACCGACCAGATGATCCTGCACACCAACCAGCGGCTGCTGGCCCAGGCCATCCACCGGGCGGCCGCGGTCGCCGGACTGCTCTTCCTGGCCATCCACATCTGGGTCAAGGTCGCGGAGAGCCACACCAACGCCGCGTCCATCGCGATACCGTTCGCTGACGCAAATCAGCCGGTGCTGATCGGGCTCGGCACCATCGCCGGCTATCTCTTCGTGATCGCCGCGGTGACCGGTGCGGCCCGCAGCTCGTTCGCCTCCAGGGGCAACTCCCGCTGGCGGTACCGCTGGTGGCGGGCGCTGCACGTGGGCGCCTACCCCGCGTGGTGCGCCGCGCTGATCCACGGTCTGAAGGCGGGCCGCGCCGCCAAGGTCTGGGCGACCTACGGCTACATCGCGGCGCTGGCCGGCGTGGCCATCGCGCTGTGGCTGCGGCTGGTCCAGCGGCGGCGCCAGGACATCGACCGGGCGGACGGCATCGAGGTCAGGAACCCTCCGGCCCGCAGCATGCAGGAGGGCCGGACCCGGCGGGCCGATCCCACCGTGCCGCGCCCCCGTTCGGCCGAGTCCGGACGGCGTGACAGTCAGCCGCTCGGCGCCTCTCGTGGGTGGGACCGGTGATCAAGACCAAACCCAGGCTCGCCTGTGTCGATCCGCCCCGGCTGCTGGCCGGGCTCGACGAGGTGTACCGGCTCGACCGGGTCGGCCATCTGACCGTCCATGGCACCATGCCCGCCCTCCGGGCGGATGAGCTCGTGGCGCTCGCGGAGAACATCGATCTGCGCGGGCGCGGCGGCGCCGGTTTCCCCTTCGCCAAGAAGGTCCAGGCGGTCGTGGAGTCGGCCGGCCGGCGCGAGGGCCGCTGCGCCGTGGTGGTCAACGGCAGTGAGGGCGAGCCCAGTTGCCTCAAGGACACCGCGCTGCTGCTGCACACCCCGCATCTGGTGATCGACGGCGCCGTGCTGGCCGCCGAGGCGCTCGGCGCCGAGGAGGTGGCCATCGCGGTGCACCGCCAGGACGTCCAGGAGTCCGTGGCCGCCGCGATCGCCGAGCGCGGCCCCAGTGGCGTCCCGGTCTCGGTGACCGTCACCGATGACCGGTTCGTCGCCGGTGAGGGCGGCGCGGTCATCAACGGCATCAGCGGCGCCCCGGCCATCCCCAACGGCCGGAAGATCCGGACCAGCGACAGCGGGCTCAGCGGGCTGCCCACCCTGCTGTCCAACACCGAGACCTTCGCCCAGCTCGCGGTGGCCGCCCGGATGGGTGCCCTGCCGTACCGCTCGGTGGGGCTGCCCACCGAGCCGGGCACCACGCTGCTGACGGTCGGTGGCAAGTACGTGATGGAGACGCCCACCGGGGTGCCGCTGACCTACGTCCTGGAGCTGTGCGGCCTCACCCCCGGCCAGGCGGTGCTGGTGGGCGGCTACCACGGCAAGTGGCTGGACCCCAAGAGCATCAACGCGGCCACCATCTCCCGGGAGTCCATGAAGAAGTACGGCGCCCGGCTGGGCGCCGGGGCGGTGCTGCCCATCCCCGAGAACACCTGCCCGCTCGGCGAGACCGCGCGGATCGCGCGCTGGCTGGCCGCGGAGACGGCCGGTCAGTGCGGGCCCTGCTTCATCGGGCTGCCCGCGCTCGCGGACGCCATCGGCCAGGTGGAGCGCGGTGGCGGCCAGTCCTCGATCGACAATGTGCGCGCCTACGTCAACTCGGTGAAGAGGCGCGGGGCCTGCAGCCATCCCGATGGCACCGCCGGTTTCGTGACCACCGCGCTGGACGCGTTCCCCGAGGAGTTCGAGGCGCATGCGCTCGGCGCCGGCTGCGGACGGCCCACGCTGGGGGTGCTGCCGCTGCCGGAGGACGCGCTGCCGCCGGCCCTGCCGCCCGCCCCGCTGAACCCCGCCGCGCGCGACGAACGCCGCCAGCGGGGCCGATGGAGAAGCTCCTGGTGGACTGGTCGCTGTGCCAGGGCCATGGGCTGTGCGCGGACATCCTTCCGCCCGAGGTGCTGACGCTCGGGATCGACGGCTATCCGGCCTCGGCCAAGATGGATGTGCCCCGGCAGCTGCGGGCGCAGGCGGTCCGCGCGGTCCGCCGCTGCCCCGCCCTGGCGCTGCGCATCGAGGAGTAGCGAGGGGACGATCCAGCCGCACCACCGACACCGCGACGGCCGTGAGAAACGGCCGTCGACTGCTGCGCGCTCAGCGATCCGGCGAATTTTGCGTCCGGTGACAAATTCGCGAGCCGCTGAACGCCGGTCCGTACGAGCTCCGTATGGACCGGCGTCGGCGCAATCACCGCCGGACCGATCGAGATTGCAGAGGAATGGTCATGGAGAAGCGGCGTCACATCGCATTCGCCGGGGTGTCGGTAGCGATGGTTCTGCTGACGGCGGCTTGCGGCAGCAGCAAGGACAACAGCGCGGGCAGCGCCAATGTGCAGCCGGCGGGTGGCAGCCAGACCGTGGGTGCGGGGGCCTCCGCGTCGGCGGGCGCTGGGGCCGCGGCCGGGGCCGGCGGCGGGTACGAGGCGGGCGGTGACACCGGGGCCGGCGCGGGCGGCGAGGCCGAGCGCACCGGTCCGGCGAAGCAGCTGGCGGTCAAGGAGGACGCCAAGCTGGGCAAGTTCGTCACCGACAGCAAGGGCTGGACGCTCTACCGGTTCGACGAGGACACCCCCAAGCCGGCCAAGTCCAACTGCAACGACGACTGCGCCACCAAGTGGCCCGCGGTGCCCGCGGACGACGCCGCGGCCACCACCGGTATCGAGTCGAGCAAGCTGGGCTCGGTCACCCGCGCCGACGGCACCAAGCAGCTGACGCTGGCGGGCTGGCCGGTCTACCGCTTCGCGGGCGACAACAAGCCCGGCGACACCAAGGGCCAGGGCGTGGGCGGCACCTGGAACGCGCTGGCGCCCGACGGAAAGCCGGCCGGCAAGACCGTGGCCGCGGACGACAGCCTCCAGCTGATGGTCAACAACAACGCCGAGCTGGGCAAGATCATCGTGGACGGCAAGGGCATGACCGTCTACCGGTTCGACAAGGACAGCGCCTGGCCGATGAAGACCGGCTGCCTCGGTGCCTGCCTGGACACCTGGAAGCCCGTCAAGGCCGTGGACACCACCAAGGTCGCCGGGGTCGACGCGGCGAAGGTCACCTCCTTCAAGCGCCCCGACGGCACCAAGCAGGCGGCGTTCGACTGCTGGCTGCTGTACACCTTCACCGGGGACAAGAAGCCCGGTGACATCAACGGCCAGGGCGTGAAGGGCACCTGGTTCGCGGTCACCGACAAGGGCAAGAAGGCGGGCCAGTAAGGGAGACAACCACTACTTTTGGTCCACCGCGGCGGGTGGCCCGAGGCGTTCGAGCCCGGGCCGCCCCGCCGGATTTTCTACGGGAGGTTGTTGTGTCACTCGCTCTCCGTGCCACCGCGGTCGGCGCGGCCCTGCTGTTCCTGGCCGGCTGCGGTGGAGGCGATCGGACACATGGTGCCGGCCACGAGGAGAAGAAGGTGTCTCCCGCCACCAAGGAGTTCGCCAAGCCCGGGAAGCCCGCGCCGCTGACGGAGATCGCGGATGCCATCGGGTGCAAGGCCACGATCATCACCGAGGCGGAGGAGCTGCGCCAGGGCTCCTGCGGGTCCGGTGAGAAGCGGTTCACGATGGTCACCTTCGCCACCGACAAGGGCCAGCACGACTGGCTGACCACGTCGAAGGACTACGGGGCATGTACCTGGTCGGCAAGCGCTGGTCGGTCACCGGCCTGTCCATGGGCTCGCTGGAGCCCCTGCGCGAGAAGATCGGCGGATCCCTCGAGAAGGGGATGTCCATGTCCCACGGCGGGTCCCCTGGCGGGACGAAGTCGGGGGCGGCATGGACGGCATGGAGGGCATGGAGGGCATGGACGGTTCGGCGAGCCATGCGGGCCACGACGGGAAGAAGTGACCCGCGAGGCGACGGGAAGAAGTGACCCGCGGCGCCCGCCGACCAGGCGGTGAGGGCGGCTCACGCACCCTCAGGCCGCCCGGGAGTCCGCCCACTTGACCAGGTCCGGGTCGGCGAGGGTGGAGACCCACACATCGACCGGCGGGGGCTCGTCCACCGGCTTCCGCGGGCCCACGCCCAGCACCCTCAGCCCGGCGCGCGAGGCGGACAGAAACCCGCAGTGGGAGTCCTCCACCGCGAGGGCGTCCCCGGGGGCCGCCCCGCACAGCCGGGCGGCCTCCAGATAGACGTCGGGATACGGTTTGGGCCGCACGTCCCCCTCGGGGACCAGCACATGGCCGAAGTACCGCAGCAGCCCGGCCTTGGCGAGCCCGTCCTCGACGACATCCCGCGGGCAGTTGCTGGCCACGGCCAGCGGTGCGAAGACGGCCGCCTTCGCGACCAGTTGGGGCGCCCCCGGCATGGTGACCGGGTCGTCGGCCACCAGCCGGCGGAAGGCGTCCAGGAGTTGTCCGGTCATTTCGTCGGCGAGTTCGGGGCGGCCGGCGAATTCGGCCAGCATTCGGCCGCATTCGGTGTAGTGGAGCCCCTTCGTGCGCCGTGCGAACTCCTCGTCGGGGCGGTTCCGTGGCTTCTGAGGACCACTTCGCGCGCCTCCTCCCAGTGTCGTTCGGAATCCATCAGGGTGCCGTCACAGTCGAAGACGATGGCGGCTGGGGTCCATCCGAGAAACTTTTCGGCTGTCATCTGTCTGCCGTTCCATGGGAGGTGGAGGAATCGGCGCAGGGGATGCCTGTACCTGCGGGGGCCGCGCGATGGAAAGCGTCCTGGCGGCTCATGAGGGCGCTGTGCGCCGACCGCTGTTGTCGTACAGGCCGTGATGTTCGCCTGCCCGAAACATAACGATCACTACGTTAGTTTGATGACCCGCAGTAAGCAAGGGGCTACCGAGCGTCGGCGTTTTGTTCGTCGTTCATTCTGTTCGTCGTCATATTGTTCGTCACACGGAGTGTTCGTCGCTCAGAGGTACTGGAGCACGCCCACCGCCGTGCAGATACCGGCCTGGCGCAGCCGGAAGACACACGTCCTGCCGTGGGCGGTGCACTCGACCACGGCCGGCGGATACGACTCGGTGAAGCGGATCGCCTTCATCCGGCAGGCGACCGGCCGGGTCAGCGCCCCACCGGTGGCCAGCGCCGCCGCCTGCCGGGCGCCCTCCAGCAGCACCAGGCCCGGCACATGGTCGCTCCAGTGGTCGAAGAAGAACGGATGGCGGGGGTCGGCGGGGTCGAGGTAGACCACTCCCCGTCCCGCACCACCAGCACGTCCCGGGCCGCCGGAACGGCCAGTTGCGCAGGTGAGGGCCGTACCGCGGCACGCAGTCTGCGGCGCGCGGTGTGCCCGTGGGCGGCGGCCCGGGTCTCCGCGTAGGTCGTGCCGTCGAGGAAGCGCGCGGTGCCCCCGGCCCACGCGAAGAGCTTGCCGCCCGCCGACAGCACGACATCCAGCCGCATCCCGCTGACGAAGCGCCCGCAGGGGCTGGTACGGATGTCGGTGACGGCGGCCCGGCAGGTGATGTCGGAGGCCCCGTACGGCGCCCGGGGCTCGGTCTCGGGGTCCAGCCGGTAGGAGATGTCCCGGATCAGGAAGTGCGCCCCCGCGGGCACCGCGTAGTACCGGGTGGGGATGTAGATCCCCAGCTCGCGCAGGGTCTCCGCGATCATCAGCGGATGGTGACGGCCGTCCCCGCCGTGCGGGAAGGTGGGATGGGACCGCGGCCACTGGGCCGCGGCCTCGAACCGGTTGTCACCGTGGTTGCGCACATCGGTGAGCAGCACCTCGGCCACCGAGACCCGGTGCACCGCCTCCCGCGCCACCGTGCGGGACCAGCTGAGCGGCCGCCCGGCGGGACCGGACGGCTCCGAAAGGCCATGAGCCTCACGAACGATCACCATAAAATACTAATAATGTTTGACCTGTCTCGCCTCATCACCATCTCGGGCCGAAAGTCCGCTAAGTTCTCCCCGTCACATCCGACGGGCTGGTGTAAGGACGGCGAACACGTGCAAGAACGGGCCGAGCAAACACGCCGATCCCTTCTGGAGGCCGCAGCGTTCCTTTTCGACGAACGGGGATACGCGGGAACGAGCATCAGCGACATCACCTCCCGGTCCGGCCACACCAGCGGCGCGATCTATTTCCATTACACGAGCAAGGAGAGGCTCGCCCTGGCCGTGGTGGAGGAACACTTCGCCACCTGGCCCCCGCTGATCGAGCGCTTCGCCGCCCTCGACTCGCCGCCCCTGGAGCAACTGGTCCGGCTCAGCTTCGCGGTGGCCCGCGCCTTCCGCGACGACATCGTGGTACGGGCCGGAGCCCGGCTGTGGGCCGAGCGCACCCTGATCGCCGCGCCCATGCCACCGCCCTTCGTGGGGTGGATCGACGCGGTGGGGCAGATGATGGAGAAGGCGCGCGCCGAGGGCGATCTGGCCCCGCATGTCGATCCGCTGCCCGCCGCCCGGACGGTCGTGTGCGCCTTCTTCGGGCTGCACACCGTCTCCGAGGCGCTCGACGGGAGGCGGCTGGTCGAGGACCGGCTGGCCGATCTGTGGACCCTGCTGCTGCCCTCGCTCCGGGCCCGGCCCGGGGACACCGCGGGCCTGCTGGCGCTCGCCCGCGGCGACGCCGCGCCGCCGTCTAAGTGAGGCGCCCGCGCACATCACCAGCGTCTGGCCGGTGACCGCGCCCCCCTCCGGGCCCAGCAGGAACGACGTCAGCCCCGCCACCTCCTCGGCGCGGACCAGCCGCCCCAGCGGTGGCATCACGGGCGGAGTGCCGCTACGGCCGGGGTCCCTCAGCATGGGGGTGTCCGTCGGGCCCGGCGCCACCACGTTCACCGTGACCGCCCTTGGCGCCAGCTCGGCCGCCCAGGACCGGGCCAGCGCGGGCAGCGCCGCCTTGGTGGCGGCGTACTGGCTCTTGCCGGGGACGCCCGTCATCGTCCGGCTGCCCACCAGCACCACCCGGCCACCGTCCGCGACCCGGTCCACCAGCGTGTCCACCAGGACGCCCGCCGCCTGCACATGGATCCGCCACATGAGGGACCCGTCCTCGGGGTCCAGCTCCCCCAGCCGCGCCGAGCGCTGAACGCCCGCCGCGTGCACGATCGCGTCCACCCCGGAGACCGGGGCGAGCAGTTCGGGGAGGGTTTCCGGCCGGGACAGATCGGCCGGGATCCAGTGCGGCCGCGCAACCGTGTGCGCGGGGGCCGTACGGCTGATCCCGGTGACCCGCCACCCCTCGTCCAGCAGCCGGGTGGCGATCGCGGCGCCGATACCGGAGCTGACACCGGTGACCACGGCGTGGCGGGGCTCAGTCATCGGCCGCCCAATCCGGTGCGACGCGGACGTACTTGATGGCCTGCCGGTGGTAGGTGTACGCGATGTGCAGCGTGCCGTCGGAGCCCTGCCGGATGGTGGGGTAGGACAGCTCGCGGTTGAGCCGGTCGCGTGAGTTGTTGGTCAGGCAGTGGCCGTCGCCGGTGTCCAGATCGCGCCGTACGGGCCAGGTCAGGCCGTTGTCGGAGGACAGCGCGAGGGTCATCGGAGCGCGGGGCGCGCCCCAGAAGGCGCCGGGTGCAAAGTCGTCCGGCGTGGCGGCCGGGGCGGGGGCCGGGGCCGGGGTCCGACTGGTCCCGCCCTCGTCGTCGATCTCGTCGTAGAGGGACACGCGGCGGGCCGTGGCGTCCGCGCGGCTGCTGTGGTTGTAGACCAGCGCGAGCCGTCCGTCGGCGAGCGGGACGTACTGCACGGAGGAGTTGTTGTTGGGCAGTTCGGTGCGGACCGGCTCGCTCCAGGTCTCCCCGCCGTCGGCGCTGTGCGAGCGGTACACCACGTCCGCCCAGCGGCTGCGGAAGAGGGCGAGCAGGGTGGTGTCCGGCAGTTGGTGGACGTTCATGTGCACACAGCCGGTCGAGCCCGGCACCGGCCGCTCGCGCCAGGTCCGCCCCTGGTCGTCGCTGATCATCACCGCGCTGGTGTCGCGGTCGCCGACCCATTTGACACCGGGAGTGGCCACGCAGTGGAACACCGGCAGCAGCCACCGCCCGGAGTCCAGGACGGCCACCGGCTGACGGATGAACACCCCGCCCGCCTCGGTGGCCGGGAAGAGCGTACGCGGCGCGCCCCAGGTGGCGCCCGCGTCGGCGGACACCCGCAGCCGGACCTCGGCGGTGTCCTGGTCGCCCGCCCGCTGGGCGGTGTACAGCAACCACAGCTCCCCGGCCGGGGTGGGGAACAGCAGCGGGTTCTGCTCCGAGCGGGTGGCGTCGTCGGAGAGCCGGACCGGCTCGGCCCAGGTGTCGGCCCCCGGGGCGAGCCGCGAGAACCACACCGAGATGTCCGGCACGCCCTCCTGCGTACCCCCGAACCACACACACCCGAGGTCCCCTCCGGGCAACACGGTGAGGTTGGCGGCGTGGTTCTGCACGGCAGGCGCGGGCAGAAACGCCTCCTGGCGCCCCGGATCCCCCGGGCGCGGCCGAAGCCGCCCGTCCGTCAGCGGTATCGCGGTGTCATCGTCGGCGGTCATGTCGCCGGGCTCCTCGAGGTCGTGGTGATACGGAGATGTCTACGGCCGGGCGGGCACGGCTCGTCGCCACCCGGGAGCACGCCCCGAAGGGCTCCGGGCCAGCGGCCGGAGCCCCCGGCTCGGCGGCGACGCGCCGCCCGACGGATGTCCGGGGTCCAGGGGCGGAGCCATTGGTTCGGGAAGGGGCGGGGCGGGGAAAGACCCATGCCGGCTACCGGTTGTACGCGGGCATCGGCCCCCGCAGCCGCGCCCCCACCTCGTCGCACGCCGCCGCCACATCCGCCGGAAGCGGCCCCGCCGCCGCGGCGGCCAGGTTGGCGCGGAGGTGTTCCACCCGGGAGCCGCCGAGCAGCAGCGCGTCCACGCCGTCCCGTCCGAGCAGCCAGCGCAGCGAGAGGTCGACGAGCGGGATGCCCGCCTCTTCGGCGATCCGGGACAGGCTCCGTACGGCCTCGAAGAGCCCGGCGTCCCAGTAGCGCCGCCGGTACATCTCGGCCACCCGCGAGTCGCCGAAGCGCCCCGACTCCGGCTGCCTCTCGAAGGAATGACGGCCCGTCAGCAGGCCACCGCCCAGCGGGTTGTAGACCATGGTGCGCAGCCCGCTGGTGGCCGCGTACTCCTGGTACTCCTCCTCGATCCGCCGCGCCAGCAGGTTGTACAGCTGCTGGGCCACCACCGGGCGCGGCGCGCCGACCCGCTCGGCGGTGTGGGTGATCTCGGCGATCTGCCAGGCGGCGTAGTTGGAGACGCCGAGCGCGAGGATCTTGCCCTCGGTGGCGAACTCGGCGACCGTGCCCAGGGTCTCCTCCAGCGGCGTGGAGCGGTCGGGCTGGTGCAGATAGAACAGGTCGACATGGTCGGTGCCCAGACGGCGCAGGCTGCCCTCGAGGGCCGCGCGCATCCCGCGCGCGGACAGCGGTGAGTGGCCGCCGGCGTCGGGGTGCGGCATACCGGCCTTGGTGGCGAGCACGATCCGGTCGCGGCGGCCGGGCAGCAGCTCGGCCAGGATCGTCTCGGTGGTGCCGCCCGCGTAGGCGTTCGCGGTGTCCACCCCCGTCACCCCGGCGTCCAGCGCGGTGTCCAGCATCGCGGCGGCGCCCGCGCGGTCCACCGTGTCACCGAAGGTCATGGTGCCCAGCACCAGCCGCGAGAGCCGCACCGGGATCCCCGGCAGGGCGACCCCGCCGGGGGACGCCTGGCTGGTGGTATGGGTGTGCGGATGCGCGTTCACTGCGTCGCTCCTGGTTCCTGGTCGGCCGCGACGGGATCCCGGTCGGCCGCGACGGGTTCCTGGTCGGTCGCGATCACGGACACGAGGGCGCGCGGTTTGCGTCCCCGCATGGTCGTCGGGTCGAGCGCCGCCCGTCGCAGCGCCCGGGTGTAGGGGTCGGCGGGCGCGGAGAGCACCGTGCCGGTGGGCCCGGATTCGATGATCCTCCCGGCGCGCATCACCACCACCTCGGAGCTGATCTCGCGGACCACGCCGAGGTTGTGGGAGATGACGATGTAGGCGAGCCCCCGTTCGGCCTGGAGCTCCCGCAGCAGCTGGAGCACCTGGGCCTGTACGGAGACGTCCAGCGCGGAGGTGGCCTCGTCGCACACCAGCAGCTCGGGGCCGCTGGCCAGGGCGCGGGCGATGCCGATCCGCTGCCGCTGGCCGCCGGAGAACTCGGCCGGGCGGCGCTGGAGCGCACCGGCGGGCAGCCCGACCTGGTCGATGAGGGCGGCGGCGCGGCGGGCGCGTTCGGCCCCGGAGCGCATGCCGTTCAGCCGCAGCGGTTCGGCCACGATCTCCTCGGCCGTCAGATGCGGGTCCAGGGAGCCGTACGGATCCTGGAAGACCATCTGCACCCGCTTGCGCAGCGGGCGCAGCCGCCGCTCGGGCAGGCCCGCGATATCGGTTCCGTCGAGCAGGATCCGGCCCCGGGTGGGGCGCAGCAGCCGGACGATGGAGCGGGCGATGGTGGACTTGCCGCAGCCGGACTCGCCGACGACGCCGAGCGCCCCGCCGGGGGTACGGCGAAGCTGACGCCGTCCACCGCGCGGAAGACACCGCCGGCGACCGGGTATTCGACCACCAGGTCCTCGACGGCCAGCAGGGGTGTGGGGGTCACAGCGCCTCCTCGGTGACAGCGGCCGCGGGGGTCTCGTCCCAGGGGCCCAGGGTGGGCACGGCGGCGAGCAGATCGCGGGTGTACCGCTCGCGGGGGTGGTCCACGATCTGTTCCACCGGTCCCGACTCCACGAACCGGCCGCCGCGCATGACGTGGATCCGGTCGGAGACCAGCCGGGCCACCCCCAGGTCGTGGGTGATCATCAGGATGCCGATGCCGGTGCGCTCCTGGAGCTCCATCAGCAGGTCGAGGACGCCCGCCTGGACGGTGACGTCGAGCGCCGAGGTCGGCTCGTCGGCCACCAGCAGCCGGGGCTCGGCGGCCAGGGCGATGGCGATGAGGACGCGCTGGAGCATGCCGCCGGAGAACTGGTGGGGGTAGGCGCCCCAGCGGGTCTCGGGCGGGGGATGCGCACTTGGCCGAGCAGTTCGACGCCCTTGGCGCGGGCGTCGGCGCGGGACATCCCCGGGTGGCGCAGCCGGATCGCCTCGCCCAGCTGCCGGCCGATGGTGTGCACCGGGCTGAGCGCGGTCATCGGGTCCTGGGGGATCAGGGAGACCCCGCGGCCGCGGATCCGCCCGGCGGCGGTGGCGTCGGCGATGACGTCGGAGCCGAAGATCCGGGCCGTCCCGGAGAGGACGGCGAGCCCTTCGGGCAGCAGCCGCAGCAGCCCCATCGCGGTGGTGGACTTGCCGGAGCCGGACTCGCCGATGATGGTCACGGTCTCACCGGGGCCGATGGTGAAGCCGACCCCGTCGACCGCGCGCACCACACCGCCGTCGGTGATCAGCTCGATCTGCAGGTCCTCGACCTCCAGCAGCGGGGTGTTCGCGGGGTCGCTGGTCGGGGCGCTCATCGTGTCGCTCATCGGGAGCCCTCCGTCGTACGCCGTCGGGTGCGGTCGCGCAGCCCGTCGCCCAGCAGGTTGACCCCGACCACCAGCAGCACGATGACGAGGCCGGGCAGGGTCACCAGCCACCAGGAGGTGGTGATGTAGTCCTGGCCGTCGGAGATGATCCGGCCCCAGGTGGCGAACGGCCGCTGGGGGCCCGCGCCGAGGTAGCTGAGGGCGCTCTCCAGCAGCACCGCCTGGGCGAGCAGCAGCAGGACCACGAGCGACGCCTGGCGGACGGTGTTGGGGATGACATGGCGGGCCAGGATGGCGATCCGGGGCAGCCCCAGCACCCGGGCGGCGGCCACGTACGGCTTCTCCCGCTCGACCAGCACCAGCGACCGGGTCAGCCGGGCCACCTCGGGCCACTGGGCGATGGCGATGACGCAGGTGATGACGGTGACGGAGGGGCCGAAGAGGGCCACCACGAGCAGCAGCATCATCAGGAGCGGCAGCGACATCTGGGCCTCCAGCAGCCGGGAGACGACGGCGTCCACCCAGCGGCCGTAGTACCCGGCGGCGGCGCCCGCCACGATGCCGATGAGGCCGGAGACGACGACGGCGAGCACCCCGACCGTCAGGGACACCTGGCCGCCGTGCAGCACCCGGGAGAGCAGATCGCGGCCGAGCTGGTCGGTGCCGAAGAGATGGCCGTCGGTCAGCGGGGCGAGCCGGCGCCGGGAGAGGTCCTGCTCGCCCGCGCCGGGCAGGGGCAGCACCTGGGCGAGGGCCACGGGCACCACGACCAGCAGGGTGCACACCGCGCCCGCCCAGAGCTTGAGGCTCGCGCTGCGGCGGCGCCGGGTGGCGGTGGCACGGGCCAGATCCTTGGCGGTGACCGCGCTGGGGCGGGTCCCGGGTCCTGTCCGCACGGGGGCCGGGGTTCGAGGGCGCCTTGCATCTCAGGCCGCCTTTCCCAGGCGTACCCGCGGGTCGAGCAGCGGGTAGGCCAGGTCGATGAGGAGTTGGACGAGGACCGCCAGCGCGGCGGTGACCAGCACGGTCGCCTGGATCAGCGGATAGTCGCGGGTCTCCAGGGCGCGGACGACCAGCGAGCCGACCCCGGGCCAGCCGAAGACCACCTCGACCACCACGACGCCGTTGAGCATCGCGGCGAAGCGGGTGCCGAGCGCGGTGAGCACCGGGATGGCCGAGTTGCCCATGGCGTAGCGCCAGGTCAGTACGCGGGTCGAGACCCCGCGCGAGCGGGCGACGGTGACGTACGGCGAGGCGAGGGCCGCCACCATCTCCCGGCGGACCAGCCGGGAGATCAGCGCCATCTGGAGGATCGCCACGGTCACGGTGGGCAGCACCAGTCCGCCCCAGGTGGTGAAGCCGGATGCGGGCAGCACCGGGACGGCCACGGCGAAGAGGGTCAGCAGCATCACGCCGATCCAGAAGTCCGGCATGGACTGCCCGGCGATGGTGAGCACATTGGCGCCCAGCTCCCGCTTGGTGTCGGCGCGGCGGGCCATCCACACGCCGAGCGGCACGGCCACCACGGTGGTGAGGGCGATCGCGGAGAGGGAGAGGGTGATGGTGTACGGCACCCGGTCCAGCACCACGTCCAGGGCGGGCGCGTGGAAGGAGTAGCTGGTGCCGAGGTCGCCGGTGAACAGATCGCGCAGGAAGAGCCCGTACTGGGTGAGCAGTCCGCGGTCGAGGCCGAACTGCTCCCGGATCCGGGCGAGGTCCGCGGTGGACGGGTTGGGCCCGGCCAGGGCCGATGCGGGGTCGCCGGGGGCCATGCGGACCAGGACGAAGACGGTGGAGAGGGTCAGGAAGACGGTCAGGACGCTCTGGCCCAGGCGGCGTATCAGATAGCGCGTCACGGCTCAGGCCTCCAGGCGCACGGCGGCGAGGTCGTAGGAGTTGAGCTGGAGCAGGCCCACATCGCGCACCCGGGTGCGGCGGGCCAGCACCACATCGGGGACGAAGGCCCACAGGCAGGGGCGGGTGTCCCAGATCTCCTTCTGGACGGCGGCGAGCCTTTCGTCGCGCGTCTTCTCGTCGGTTTCGGCGGAGGCGTCGGCCAGCCGGGTGGCGATCCGCGGGAAGACGTAGCCCTGGTAGGTGTCCCGGGTCCTCTCCTTCTCCGGAGTGCCGCCGTACATGCCCTGGAGGCTGGTGGAGGCGTGGCCGGTGGGGACGGAGAAGCCGTTGCCGAGGACGTCCCAGTCGCCGCGACGGCCCTGCCGCCACTGCTGGATGTCGCCGCCCGGTTCGAACTGCTGGAGGCTGGCGCGGACGCCGACCCCACGCAACATCTCCAGCACGGCCTCCATCACCGAGGTGTCCGCGGGGAACTCGCCCGACTCCCAGATGATCTTCACCTTGAGATCGCTCGCGCCCAGCGCGGCGAGGCGCTTGCGGGCCTCGCCGGGGTCGTGGACGTAACGCCCGGTGCGTACGGCCCCCTTGAGGGCGAGCGGGACGACGCCCTCGGCCTGCTGGGCCGAATCGGTGAGCACATCGCGCACCAGGGCCTCGCCGTCGATGGCGTAGCTGAGCGCCTCGCGCACCCGGGGTCGGCCAGCGGATGTCCGCGCGGCTTGCGGAAGTTGAAGAACAGCTGGTTGACGCGGGTGCCCGAGGTGCGGTCCAGGCGCACCCCCGGCAGGCCCTTGAGCTGCTCGGCGGAGTCGGGGGTGATGGTGTCGATGACGTCCAGCTCACCGCTGCGCACGGCGACGACACGGCTGGACTCCTCGGGCACGAAGCGCACCCGGACCCGTTCCACGGTGGGGCGGCGGCCCCAGTACCGGGGGTTGACGGCGAGGGTGTACTCGCCGGTGCCGGAGTTGGCCGAGGTGACCACGTACGGGCCGGAGCCCGCCCCGCCGGACAGCTCCTCGGGCCGGTTGCCGGCGGCCGGGCTGATCAGGATGTTGGCCATCAGCTGGTCGAGGATGGGGACCGGGCGCTTGGTGTGCAGCCGGAAGGTGCGCTCGTCGACCGGCTCGACGGTGGGCATCTCGGGGAAGAGGCCCACGATGAACGAGCCGTTGACGCCCGCGTACATCTTGAGCGCGGTCGAGACGTCCTTGACGGTGACCGGAGTTCCGTCGGAGTAGCGGACCCCCTCGCGCAGCCGCACCGTCCAGGCGGTGGGCTCGGTCATCTCGAAGCGGTCGGCGAGCACGAGTTCGGGGCGGAGCCCCTTGCCGATCCGGGTCAGGGCCTGGCGCACCGCGCGCTGCACCGTGACCGCCGCGTCGAACTGGTTGAGCTTGTTGTCCAGGCTGACCAGCGAGCGGTTCAGCCCGAGACTGATGGCGCCGGGCCCGGGGGCTCCGGTGGGGCCCGCGCACCCGGCGAGCGGGGCGAGGGCGATACCTGCTGAGGCGCCTGCTCCGAGGCGCAGCACGGACCGGCGGCTGAGGGCCGGAGCGTAGGGGATACGGGTCATCGTTGACCTCTCGGCGTTCCTGAGGCGAGCGACGTGTCGGGCGAGCAACCGGCTCGCTCGACCCGTGCGGCGCCCGGATGAGGGCCGTACGGGTCAAAGTGTCGCGGCGGTCACCGTGACATGACTGCGCGCTTTACGCAATACTTCTCGCGCACTTCGCGCAACGTATGTCATCATCGGGCCACGGAGACGATGCCCACGGTGTGGGGCCGCTCCGCCTGTCATGGTCATTCGAGGAGGTACCGGTGGACATGACGCCCAGCCGGAGACTACTGGCCATCGCGGATGACCTGTCGGGCGCCGCGGAGGTGGCGGCCGCGGTGTGCTCGCGCACAATACGCAGTCGGGTGCTGCTCCTCGGGGGCCGGGTGCCGCTGGTGGCAGGGCATCGGCCCTTCGGCCTCGCCATGTCGGCGAGGCGACCGTCCTGGACCTCGACTCCCGGTACCGTCCGGCGGCGGAGGCGGCGGAGGCGGTCCGCGGGGCGATCCGCGAGGCGCTGCGGATGCCCTCGCCGGACGGAGGGATGTCCTCGCCGGACGGTGCGATGTCCGCACCGGACGGGGACGGCCCGGACACCGTGGAGGCGCCGGACACCGTCGTCCTGAAGAAGATCGACTCGCTGCTGCGGGGCAATGTCGCCTCCGAGATCGCCGCCCTCGCGGAGGGCGGCGCGGGGGTGGTGCTCGCCCCCGCGCTGCCGATCGCCGGGCGCGTGGTGCGCTCGGGGGTGGTCCACATCGGCGGAGTGCCGCTCCACGAGGGCGACGCATGGCGCGCCGAGACCGTCCCCCACCCGCCTCGGTGGCCCAGGCCCTCGGCGGCCTGCCCACCGCCCTGATCCCGCTCACGACCGTACGGGCGTCCCGCCCCACCCTGCGCACCGCCCTGCGCACGGCCGCGGCGGCGGGACGGGTGGCGATCTGCGACGCGGAGACGGACGCGGATCTCGACGCGATCGTCGAGGCATCGCTGGCCGACGGCCCCGGGATGCGACTGGTCGGCTCGGGCGGCCTGGCCCTGGCCGTGGGCCGCCACCTGGCGACGTCCTTCCCGGCCGCGGGTGCTCCGGCCGCTCCGTCCCCGGACGCCCGCGCCACCACGGGCCCGGCTGCGCCGGGTGTTACGGATCCGGCTGCGGAGGACGCTGGGAGCCCGGCCACCACGGACCCGGCTACGCCGAGCGCCACGGACCCGGACACACCCGGTGCCACGGACCCGGCTGCGCCGGATGCTACGAGCCCGGCCGCCACCACGGCCCTGACTACGCCGAGCGCCACGGATCCGGCCCCACCCGGCGCCACGGGCCCGGCCGCCGAGGACGCTGGGAGCCCGGCCACGAAGGACACTGAGAGCCCGGCCACCACGGACCCGGCTACGCCGAGCGTTACGGGTCCGGCCGCACCCGGTGCCACGGATCCGGCCCCACCCGGCGCCACGGGCCCGGCCGCCGAGAACGCTGGGAGCCCGGCCACGAAGGACACTGAGAGCCCGGCCACCACGGACCCGGCTACGCCGAGCGTTACGGGTCCGGCCGCACCCGGTGCCACGGATCCGGCCCCACCCGGCGCGACGGGCCCGGCCGCCGAGGACGCTGGGAGCCCGGCCGTGAAGGACACTGGGAGCCAGGGCCTGGCTGCCCCTGGCGCCACGGGCCCGGCCGCCACCGTCGTCGGGGGCCCGGCTGTCTCGGGCACCCTGGGCCGGGGCGCCGTCGGCACCGAGAGGGCTCCGGTCCTCGCCGCACCGGCGGCAGCCGCGTCGACCGCCGGAACAGCCGCGCCCTCGGCGAACACCGCGGCCGACCCCGACGCGGGCGCGCCCTCGGCGCACACCGGGCGGCCCGTGCTGGTCGTCGTCGGTACGGCCGAGCCGGGCGCCGTCGAGCAGGTCCGGCGGCTGGTCGAGGACGGGGCCGGTCACCAGCGGCTTCCGCTCGCGGGGCTGTTGGCGGACGGGCCCCCGGTGCGGCTGCCCGCGCTGACCGCCGCCGTCACCGTCATCTCCCTCGGCGCCTCGCCCAAGCCTCCCGGCCCGGCATCCGCGTACGAGGCGGCGCCCCAGGCCGTCGCGCCCGCCTCGGCGCCACCCTCCGGCGGCGCAGCCGAGCCCGTGTCCGGGCGGCGGCTGGTGCTCGGGCTCGCCCGGGCCGTCGAGGCGGCCGTCGCCGCGCATCGCGGGGCCGTCGACCTCGTGCTGACCGGTGGCGAGACGGCGCGCCGGGTGCTGGACGCCCTGGCGGTGACCGAGCTCGACCCGGTCGGCCAGGTGCACCACGGCGCGGTCCACCTCCGCACCCCCGACGGGCGATCCGTCGTGACCCGACCGGGCAGCTTCGGCGATCCCGACTCCCTGCGCCACATCGTCCAGGCGCTGCGCCCCCACTCGACCGAACGGAAGGTCACCTCATGAACTCCTCCCCCCACCTCGCCCCCACCGGGGCCGCTGGTGCGGACACCGACCCCGCCCCGCTTCCGCTGATCGCGGTCACCATGGGCGACGGCGCCGGCATCGGACCCGAGGTGGTCGTCCCCGCGCTGCTGGACCCGGACACCCTGCGGCGCTGCCGTCCGGTGGTCATCGGGGACGCGGAGCGGCTGCGGCAGGCCGCCCGGCTGCGCGACCTCGCGTGCGAGATCGTCACCGTGGCCGCGCCCGGCGAGGCGGTGTTCACCCCGGGCCGGATCAACGTCATCGACCTCGGGCTGCTCCCCGCCGATCTGCCGTGGGGCGAGCTCTCCCCGGTGGCCGGGGACGCGGCGTACCAGTACATACGGACCGCCGCCGAACTCGCCATGAACGGTGAGGTGCAGGGCATCTGCACCGCGCCGCTCAACAAGAAGGCGCTGCACGCGGGCGGCCATGTCTTCCCCGGCCACACCGAGCTGCTGGCCCATCTCACCGGGGTCGAGGAGGTGTCGATGATGCTGGCCACCCCCACGGTGAAGGTCATCCACGTCACCACCCACATCGGGCTCGTCGACGCCGTGCGGAAGATCGAGCCCGGCCTGGTCGAGCGCACCGTGCGCCGCGGCCATGAGGCGATGGTCCGCGCCGGCACCCCCGAACCGGTGATCGGGGTGTGCGGGATCAATCCGCACGCCGGTGAGAACGGCCTGTTCGGCTACGGCGAGGAGGAGGAGAAGATCGTGCCCGCGCTGGAGGTGCTGCGCGCCGACGGCATCGACGCCCGCGGCCCGCTCCCCGCCGACACCGCCTTCTTCCTGGCCGGGCGCGGGGACTACGACCTGATCGTGGCGATGTACCACGACCAGGGGCACGGCCCGGTCAAGGTGCTGGGCCTGGAGGCCGGGGTCAATCTGACCGTCGGACTGCCCGTCATCCGTACCTCCGTCGACCACGGCACCGCCTTCGACATCGCCGGTACGGGCACGGCCGACGCCGGTAGCATGATCGAGGCGCTGCGGCAGGCCGCCGAGATGTCGCCGTCCCCCGCCCGCTGACGCGGAGAGCCACGTCGAGGAACACGAGGCCGAGCCCACGGTGAAGAACGCGAAAGACATGCCGGTGAACGGAGCCCGAGCCCGGCGCGACCAGATCGTCCACCTGGCCACGACCACGGGTCTGACCAGCGTGGAGGAGCTGTCCCGCACCTTCGGGGTCACCGCCTCCACCATCCGCCGCGACCTCGCCCAGCTCACCGCGGACGGTCGGCTGGCGCGGACGTACGGCGGGGCGATGGCCCTGGTGGCCCACCCGGAGGCGTCGCTGCGCCAGCGCACGGGCGAGGCGTTCGAGGCGAAACGGGCCATCGCGCGCTGGGCGGCGTCGACGGTGCGCGCCGGGGAGACGGTGCTGCTCGACGCCGGGTCGACCGTCGGCGCCCTCGCGCATGAGCTGCGCACCGCCGAGGGACTCACGGTCGCCACGACCGGGCTCACCGCGCTGCAGGAGCTCGCCGACGTCGAGACCGTGCAGGTGGAATGCCTCGGCGGTACGCTCCGCCCGCTGAGCCAGAGCTTCCTCGGCCCGCTCGCCGAGGCCGCCCTGGAGCGCATGACCTTCGACCGGGTCTTCCTGGGCGCCGACGGGGTGACGGCCGAACACGGCATCTGCGAGGCGGATCTGCGCCAGACCCGGCTGAAGGAGCTGATGGCCCGCCGGGCGGAGGCGGTGTACGTCCTGGCCCACTCGGCGAAGATCGGCCGCCGCCCCTTCCACACCTGGGTACGGCTGCCGCCAGGCTGGACCCTGGTGACCGACGGCGACGCGGACCCGGAAGAGATCCGGGCACTACGCGCCCAGGGGGTCGAGGTCAGGGTCGTCGAGGGCGAGTGATCCCCACCGTCGACGCCATGCGCGATCCGCGCACCCGTCGTACGTAGGATATGGGTGAGCGATGGTCTGGACTTCCGGGATCCGGATCAGGAAAACGCCGCATGGCGACGGCGATGTCGGCGACGCCGCTCCCGCCGGGCGGAGGAACGATCGCCCGCCCTCCCCGCTTCCCGCCCGCGTTCGGCGCCGAGACCATGCGTATACCCCAGGGGACCGGGGCACCCGCCCCGGAAGTGACGTGGCCACCAGCCAAGAGCTTTGGAGGACACCGTGGCACGGCAGACCGACCCGACCCCCATCCACCCGACGCTGCGAGAACCCGGGCCGCCGTCTCCGACCCCGTCGCCCGGTCCGGGCGGACCCGAACCGGGTCCCGCGCCGGGCCCCGTGCCCGGACCGCCCCCGGGTCCGCCGCCCGACCCGATTCCCACCCCTCCGCCCGAGCCGCCGCCGAACCCCACGCCCGGCCCCCACCGGACCCGTCCCCCGATCCGGTGCCCAAGCCGCCGGGCCCGGATCCGGTCCCGGACCCCTCACCGGCGCCTGGCCCCTTGACCCGGTGAGCCCCTTGGCCCGGTGAGCCCTTGACTCACCCGGTGAGCCCTTGACCCGGTGAGGTCACCGTCACCGGGTCAGTGAGCGCCCGGGTGGCGTAACAGCGGTGGGTACCGCGGCGGCCGGGGTGAGATCGTCGGACGGAACCGGAACGGAACCGGACCGGCAAAGGAGAAGCAGATGGCCACCACCGCTCCGGCCCGCCCCGTCCTCGAACCCGCCGCCGCGGCGTTCGCCGAGGCCACCGCCAAACCGCCGTATCCGTACCAGGTGACCCCGGCCGAGGGCCGTCGCACGCTCGACGAGGTGCAGTCGGGCGAGGTGCCCAAACCCGAGGTGGACGAGGAGTGGATCAGCGTCGGGGGCATCCCGGCGGGTGGCGTCAGGGCGCGGATCGTGCGCCCTCCGAACGCCGTCGGCACCCTTCCGGTGATTCTCTACATCCACGGCGCGGGCTGGGTGTTCGGCAACGCCCACACCCATGACCGGCTGGTCCGGGAGCTGGCGGTCCGGGTGGGCGCCGCGGTCGTCTTCCCCGAGTACGACCTCTCCCCCGAGGCCCACTACCCGGTGGCGCTGGAGCAGAGCTACGCGGTGGGCCAGTGGATCGTGGCGCACGGCGAGGGCGCGGGGCTCGACGCCTCCCGGATCGCGGTGGCCGGGGACTCGGTGGGCGGCAACATGGCCATCGCCCTCACCCTGCTCGCCAAGGAGCGCGGCGATCTGCCGCTGGTGCGGCAGGTGCTCTTCTACCCGGTGACCGACGCCGCCTTCGACACCGGCTCCTACGAGCAGTTCGCCGAGGGCTACTTCCTCACCCGTGAGGCGATGAAGTGGTTCTGGGACCAGTACACCACCGACCCGGCGCAGCGCTCCGAGATCACCGCCTCCCCGCTGCGCGCCACCCCCGACCAGCTCGCCGGGCTGCCGCCCGCCCTCGTCATCACCGGTGAGGCGGATGTGCTGCGCGACGAGGGCGAGGCGTACGCGGCCAAGCTGCGGGAGGCCGGGGTGCCGGTCACCGCCCTGCGGATGCAGGGGATCATCCATGACTTCCTGATGCTGGACGCGCTGCGCGACACCCGGGCCGCGCGGGCGGCGCTCACCCTGGCCGTGGACACCCTGCGGGACTCACTGGGCACCGCCTAGGCGCTCCGCTGGAAGTGCGGAAGTACGGGAAGTGCCCTGAGCTGCCGTCGATCGTCTGCCGCACCGTCGTGGCTGGTCGCGCCCGCGCGGCGGAGCCGCATATCGACACAGCCCCGCGCCCCTTCGGGGCACCCCTCACCGCTTCGCCTGCCGCTTGAGCTCCTGCTTGTGGGTGCGGACCTTGTCCAGCGACTCGGGCCCGGTGATGTCGGCCACCGAGCGATACGCGCCCTCCTCGCCGTACGCCCCGGCGGCCTCGCGCCAGCCCTCCGGCCGCACCCCCATCCGCTTGCCCAGCAGCGCGAGGAAGATCTGCGCCTTCTGCTTGCCGAAGCCGGGCAGCTCGTTGAGCCGCCGGAGCAGCTCCTGGCCGGAGGAGACATCCCGCCACAGGGCGGTCGGGTCGCCCCCGTAAGTCTCGGCCAGATACCGGCACAGCTGCTGGACGCGCCCCGCCATCGAGCCCGGGTAGCGATGCACGGCGGGCTTCTCCGAGAGCAGCGCGGCGAACCCCTCGGGGTCGTGGGCGGCGATCTCCTGGGCGTCCAGCTGGTCCCTGCCCAGGCGCCGCGCGATGGTGTACGGACCGGAGAACGCCCACTCCATGGGCACCTGCTGGTCGAGCAGCATCCCGATCATCAGGGCCAGGGGGTCGCGCTGGAGCAGGGCGTCCGCCTCGGGCTGCTGGGCGAGACGAAGGCGTGCGTTCATCCCGTGTCGATACCCCGCCACGACCGGAACGAAGCACCTGTAACGCGCATACCACCCAAAGGCATCCACACCATCACCAATTCGGTCGAATTGCGAGGTGTTAGGGCCCATGCGAATCTGGTGGCGACCGCCGTGACATCGGACCACGGAGGCGAGTGACCATGTCAGCAACCGCGACTCGCCAACGACGCCATGACGACACTCCCGACACCGGCGGTGCCTTCCTGCGTCTGTCCCGGCTCCCGTCCGGGCCCGAACGCGACGCGCTGCGCGAGGCGATCATCTGCGCCTGGCTGCCCGTCGCCAAACGCCTGGCGCTGCGCTTCCGCAACAAGGGCGAGAACATGGAGGACCTCACCCAGGTCGCCTCGCTGGCCCTGGTGAAGGCCGTCGACCGCTACGACCCCGACCTCGGCCACGCCTTCCCCTCCTATGCGATCCCCGTCATCACGGGTGAGCTCAAGCGCCACTTCCGCGACTATCTGTGGACGCTGCACATCCCCCGCAACATCCAGGAGGTCCGCTCCCGCACCCGCTCCGCGCGCGACGCGCTGGAGCAGGAGCTCGGCGGGCGCACCCCCACCGTCCACGAGATCTGCCTGCGCACCGGTATGCCGCAGGAGGATGTGAGGGCCGGTCTGGAGGCCAGCGCCTCCTGCACCCCGCTCTCCCTCAACGCCGCCGTCCAGGGCGCCGAGGAGCGACTGCTCGCCGAGACGGTGGGCGCGGACGACGCCGCGATCGAACGCGTCGTCAACCGCGAGGCGCTGCGGGTGCTGATCGCCGAGCTGTCGGAGCAGGACCGCTACGTGCTCTATCTGAGGTTCTTCGCGGGGCTTTCGCAGAGCCAGATCGGTGAGATCCTGGGCTTCTCCCAAATGCACATATCCCGCAGGCTCTCCCGGCTCTACAGCGAGCTGCGGCAGGGGCTCATGGCCTACGCCTAGCGACGCGACAGCAACGGCGACTGCCCGTCCCGTCGCCCGGCGGCAGCACCAGCCCGCGCAACCCCCGGCAGGAGGTGGCCGATGCGCTCCGAGACCGCCCGTATCGCCGCGGACGACGCCATGCTCGTGGGCGATCTGGCCCTTCCCGAGCAGCCCATCGGCGTCGTCGCGTTCGCCCACGGCAGCGGCAGCTCCCGGCACAGCCCGCGCAACCGCGCGGTGGCCCGGGTGCTGCAGGACGCGGATCTGGCCACCCTGCTGTTCGATCTGCTCACCGAGGCCGAGGAGCGGATGGACGCGATCACCGCCGAACTGCGCTTCGACATCCCGCTGCTGGGCCGGCGGCTGGTGGCCGCGGTGAACTGGCTCGACGGGCACCCGGCCACCTCCGGGCTGCCGGTGGGGCTGTTCGGCGCCAGCACGGGCGCGGCGGCGGCGCTGACGGCCGCCGCGGAGCGGCCGGAGCGGGTGGCGGCCGTGGTCTCCCGGGGCGGGCGGCCCGATCTGGCGGGCGGCGCGCTGAACCGGGTGCGGGCGCCGGTGCTGCTGATCGTGGGCGGCGACGACCACGAGGTGCTGCGGCTCAACCAGCAGGCGGCCGCCATGCTCGCCGCCCCGCAGGAGATCCATGTGGTGCCCGGCGCGAGCCACCTCTTCGAGGAGCCCGGCACCCTGGAGCAGGCCGCCGAGGCGGCGCGCGACTGGTTCGTACGGATGGCCAAGCGCCCGGCCCGGGGCGGCAAGCCGTGACGCACAGCGGCTAAGCGGCTAAGGGTGGGGACGCCTGCGGCGCGCTGTTCCCCTCCCCGCCCCTTCCCGAAACCGGGGCTCTGCCCCGGACCCCGAAGCTGGGGCTGTGCCCTTCCCGTTACCAGGGGCTTCGCCCCACCCTCCCGGAGGTCTGGGCGGAGCCCCAGTTGAGGGAAGGGGCGGGGACGGGAGCAGCCCGCCGCAGGCGTCAAGCGTGGCTACGGCCCCGGGGCCGACCCCAGCACCTGCCGCAGATCGTAGGAGACCGGCTCCTCCAGCTGGTCGTAGGTGCACTGCGGGGGCTCCCGGTCCGGCCGCCAGCGCCGGAAGCGCGCGGTGTGCCGGAAGCGGCGGCTCTGCATGTGGTCGTAGGCCACCTCGCACACCCGCTCCGGGCGCAGCGGCACCCACGACAGGTCCTTGACCCCGGTCCAGCGGCTGGGCGCGCCCGGCATCCGGCCCTGGGCATGGGCCTCCTCGCGCGCCCAGTCGGCCCACGGGTGGCCCTCGACGGTCTCCATGCGCAGCGGCTCCAGCTCGGCCAGCAGCTCCTGGCGGCGGCGCGCGGAGAAGGCGGCGCTGACGCCCACGTGCTGGAGACGGCCGGCGTCGTCGTACAGGCCGAGCAGCAGGGAGCCGATGCCCTGGCCGGACTTGTGGACGCGGTAGCCGGCCACCACACAGTCGGCGGTGCGCTCGTGCTTGACCTTGACCATCACCCGCTCGCCGGGGCGGTAGCGCAGATCGGGGCTCTTGGCCACGACGCCGTCGAGCCCCGCCCCTCGTAACTCTCGAACCACTGCCGGGCCACCTCGAGATCGTCGGTGCAGGGGGCCAGGTGCACCGGGTCCTCGGCGTGGCGCAGCACCTCGGTGAGCGCCGCGCGGCGCTCACTCTGCGGGGTGTCCAGCAGCGAGGCGTCACCGAGGGCGAGGAGGTCGAAGGCGACGAAGCTGGCCGGGGTGTGCTCCGCCAGCATCCGCACCCGGGAGTCGGCGGGGTGGATCCGCTCCAGGAGTGCGTCGAAGTCCAGCCGCCCCTCCCGCACGATGACGATCTCGCCGTCCAGAACGCAGCGCGGCGGGAGGTTGGCGAGCAGCGCCTCGGCCAGTTCGGGGAAGTAGCGGGTGAGCGGCTTGGTGGTGCGGCTGCCGATCTCGATCTCGTCCCCGTCGCGGAAGACGATGGCCCGGAAGCCGTCCCATTTGCCCTCGTAGACCATCCCGGGCGGGATGGTGGCCACGGCCTTGGCCAGCATCGGCTCGACGGGAGGCATCACCGGAAGGTCCATGATGTCCGATTGTGCCCCTGTGGCGGGCCGGGCGCCCGCCGGGAGGCGGCCCCGGGCGGGCGGGCCTAGCGTGTCCGTATGGGAGAGTCGGTGGAGCTCACGGTCGGCGGTCGCACGGTGCGGGTGACCAACCCCGGGAAGGTGTACTTCCCGGAGCGCGGGTTCACCAAGCTGGACCTCGCCCGCTACTACCTCGCGGTCGGCGAGGGCGCGCTCCGGGCGCTGCGGGACCGGCCGACGACGCTGGAGCGCTATCCGGACGGGGTGGACGGGGAGTCGTTCTTCCAGAAGCGGGCCCCGAAGAACCTCCCGGAGTGGATTCCGACCGGCCGGATCTCCTTCCCCAGCGGGCGGCACGCGGACGAGATCTGCCCCACCGAGACGGCCGCCGTGGTGTGGGCTGCGAATCTGGGCAGCCTGACCTTCCATCCGTGGCCGGTGCGGCGCGGGGACACCGAACACCCCGACGAGCTGCGGATCGACCTCGACCCGCAGCCGGGCACCGACTACGAGGACGCGGTGCGGGCCGCGGGAGAGCTGCGCCAGGTGCTGGACGAGCTGGGGCTGCGCGGATGGCCCAAGACCTCGGGCGGCCGGGGGCTGCACGTCTTCGTCCCGATCGCGCCGGAATGGACCTTCACCCAGGTGCGGCGGTCCGCGATCGCGATCGCCCGGGAGCTGGAGCGGCGGGCTCCGGAGCGGGTGACCACCAAGTGGTGGAAGGAGGAGCGCGGCGAGAAGATCTTCGTGGACTACAACCAGACCGCCCGCGACCGCACCATCGCCAGCGCCTATTCGGTGCGCCCCGCCCCCAGGCCCCGGTCTCCGCGCCGCTGCGCTGGGAGGAGGTCCCCGACGCCCGGCCGCGCGACTTCGACCTGGCCACCATGCCGGTGCGCTACCGCGAGCTGGGCGATGTGCACGCGGACATGGACGAGCACGCCTTCCGCCTGGAGGCCGCGCTGGAGCTGGCCGCGCGAGACGAGCGGGAACACGGCCTGGGCGACCTCCCGTATCCGCCGGAGCATCCGAAGATGAAGGGCGAGCCGAAGCGGGTGCAGCCGAGCCGCGCCAAGAAGTGATGGCCGGATCGGCGCGTCTGCGAGAATCGCGCCATGTCCGTCTTCACCCACCCCGGCCGCCATCGGGTGGCGGTGCTGGTCCGCCACGGGCTGCTGCCGTTCGAGCTGGGCATCGCGCACCGGCTGTTCGGCCGGGCCGTATCGGCCGACGGCGAGCCGCTGTACGAGGTGGTGACCTGCGCACTGGTCCCCGGTGAGGTGCGTACGGACTCCGACGTCACGATGAACGTCGCGCACGGCCCGGAGGCGCTGGCCGAGGCCGACACCGTGCTCGTCCCGGCCGCCAACGAACCGGACGCGCCACAGACCGAGGGCCGGCTGGACGCCCCGCTCACCGGCGCCTTCGCCCGGATCCGCCCCGGCGCCCGGATCGCCTCGATCTGCACGGGGGCGTTCGTGCTGGCGGCCGCGGGGCTGCTGGACGGGCGCCGGGCGACCACCCACTGGCAGGAGGCCGACCGGTTCCGGGAGCTGTTCCCGGCCGTCGCGCTCGACCCGGACGTCCTCTACGCGGACGAGGGCGAGGTGCTGACCTCGGCCGGGGACGCCGCCGGTATCGATCTGATCCTCCACATCATCCGGCGGGACCACGGCGCGGCGGTGGCGGGCGAGGTGGCCCGCGCCTCCGTGGTGGCCCCGCATCGCGACGGCGGCCAGGCGCAGTTCATCCGGCGGCCGGTGCCGGAGCGGCGCGGCGGCTCCACGGGCGCGGCCCGCGCCTGGGCGCTGACCCGGCTCGACCGTCCGCTGACCCTGCGGGAGCTGGCCGAGCGGGAGTCGATGAGCGTACGGACCTTCTCCCGGCGGTTCCGGGACGAGGTGGGGATGACCCCGGTGCAGTGGCTGACCCAGCGGCGCCTGGAGCGCGCCCGGCAGCTGCTGGAGGAGAGCGATCTGCCGGTGGACCGGATCGCGGCGGACGCGGGCTTCGGCACCGCCGCCTCGCTGCGGCAGCATCTGCACACCGCCCTCGGGGTGTCACCGAGCGCCTACCGCGCCACGTTCCGGGGCAGCGCGGCTCGCCCCTAGGCGGCGTCCGGCGGATCAGTCCCCTCCCCGCCCCTTCCCGCGGCATCCACTTGCGGCTCCGCCGCGTGGCAGGGGCTTCGCCCCTGGACCCCGGACGCCCTTCGGGCGTGTCCTCAAGCTCCCCCAGCTACCGCTGGGAGGTGCCGCCTGACGGGCTGAAATCAGCTCCTCCGGAGCTTGAGGAGCGGGGTCTGGGGCGGAGCCCCCCACGCGGCGGAGCCGCATATCGTCCGGTGTCGGAAAGGGGCGGGGAGGGGAAGCATCGATATGCGGCTCCGCCGCGTGGCCCGCCACAGGCGTCAGGACCCGTCGGAGACCGCCCAGCGGCGGGCCGTGAACTGGCCGGTGCCCAAGGTGTGGAACCAGGTCTGGATCCGGTGTTCGTTGTGGGTGGTGGCGAGCGAGAGGAGCAACAGCAGCCGGGCCTTCTGCGGGGTCAGGTCCTGGGCGCCGATGACGCCGCGCACATCGGGGTCGTAGACCGCGCCGGAGCCGGTGCGGGAGGCCGAGACCATGACCACCCCGTTCTTGACGGCGTCGTCCCGCGCCTCGGTCATGGCCGGGGAGAGACCGCCCGCCCCGGTGCCCGCCGTGACGATCCCGGCGGCCCCGGCGTCGGCGAACGCCTTGATGGCCTGGGGTCCGGCGCCCTGGTAGCTGTAGGCGATGTCGACCTTCGGCAGCGGCCGCCGGGCGATCCGGTCGAGGTCGAACGGGGTCTTCCAGCCGGGCTTGCCGCACTGCTCGACCCGGGCGGGCGCGCGGTCGATGCGGATGTGGTTCTGGTCGATGACGCCGAGCTCTCCGCTGCTGCCACTGCTGAAGGCGTTCAGCCGCAGGGTGTCGGACTTGCGCACCTCGCGGGCGGCGTGGATCTGGTCGTTGAGCATCACCACGGTGCCGAAGCAGGTGGTCCGGCCGCTGGCGGCGAGGTGGATGGCGTTGTAGAGGTTGGCCGGGGCGTCGGAGCCGATCACCGTCCAGGGCCGCAGGGCGCCGGTGAGCACCACGGGCTTGTCGCTGCGGACGGTCAGGTCCAGCCAGTACGCGAACTCCTCCATGGTGTCGGTGCCGGTGGTGACCACGACCCCGTCGTTGAACCTCAGGGCGTGGTCGACGGCGGCGGTGAGCCGGCGGTACTCGGGGATCGTGTAGTTGTTGGAGTCCTTGTTGCCGAACTGCTGGGTGGTCACGTCGGCGATCCGGTTCACCTCGGGTCTGAGGTCGTTCACCAGCCGGGACACCGGGAGCTTGCCCGCCTGGTAGTCGTCGAAGGACACCTTCGTCCTGCTGACGCCCGCGATGGTGCCCCGGTACCGATGACGGCGACCTTGGGGGTGGGCCTGGGGATCGGCTCCGCGGCACCGGCGAGGGAGGCCGTGGTCCCCAGGGCGAGGGCCACCAGAGTGATCAATACGCCGGAGCGGCGGGCGAGCTGAGCCATGGGGACGTCATCTCATTGATGGAGTGCGTGACGGATCGGCTCTTCTTCAGCCACTCTCCACGGTAACCACGGACTTCTCCGGCAGGCGAGGGCGGCGCAGCCGGGCCAGCAGCAGGGCCACGTCGTCGTCCGGCGCCCCGTGCAGCGCGGCCAGCACCTGGTCGCAGATCCGCTCCAGCGGGCCCTGGTGGCGGCGCAGCAGCTGCACCAGGGTGTGCAGCCCCACGTCGAGGGACTGGTGGCGCTTCTCCACCAGGCCGTCGGTGAACAGGGCCAGCAGCGCGCCCTCGGCCAGCTCCCGCTCCACCGAGGCGAAGGGCACGCCGCCGACGCCGAGCGGGGCGCCGGTGGGGAGGTCGATGAGCTCGGCGTCGCCGCCGGGGTGCACCAGCACCGGCGGCAGATGCCCGGCGGTGGACATCTCGCACCGCCCGGTGCGCGGATCGCAGACCGCGTAGAGGCAGGTGGCGATGGACTCCCCAGGCTGGGCGTGATCTCGTCGAGATGGCACAGCACCTGGGCCGGGGGCAGTCCGAGCCGGGAGAAGGCCCGGGTGGCGGTGCGCAGCTGGCCCATGATCGCCGCGGCGTGGATGCCCTTGCCCATGACATCGCCGACCACCAGCCCGACGCTTCCGTCCGGGAGGGCAGCACATCGAACCAGTCGCCGCCCGCGGCGCTGACCGCGGGCAGATACCGGGAGGCGATCTCCAGGCCGTCCAGATCGCGCGGCTGCTGGGAGAGCAGGCTGCGCTGGAGGGTGAGCGCGGCGTCGCGTTCGCGGGCGTAGAGCCGGGCGTTGTCGATGCACAGGGCGGCGCGGATGGCCAGTTCGCAGGCGAGGGTGAGGTCCTCCTCGTCGAACGGCTTGGGGTTGATGGTGCGGTGCAGGCTGAGGGTGCCGAGCACATTGCCGCGGGCGATCAGCGGGGCGGCGATGTAGGAATGCACGCCCTCGCGCAGCAGCACCCTGGCGGCGTCGTCGTCCCGGGCGATCCGCCGTACGTCCTTCCCGGTCACGTGCGGCACCAGCAGCGGGCGGGCCTCGCGGACGCACCGGGTGATCAGCCGGGTGGGGTCGTAGCGGGCGATCTCCCCGACCGGGTCCGCCGCGTGGACGGCGTCGGTGGGGTACCCGGCGGCGACGGCGAGCGCCCGGAAGCGGGCGGAGCCGTCGGTCCACACCCGGGGCGTGGCCTCGCGGTGCACCACGGAGTCCAGGACGTCGACGGCCGCGAGGTCGGCGAGCCGGGGCACGGTCACATCGGCGAGTTCCTGGGCGGTCTGGCGCAGGTCCAGCGTGGTGCCGATGCGGACGCTCGCGTCGGCGATCATGGCCAGCCGCTCGCGCGCCTCGGCGATCTCGCTGGTCTCCCGGTGGCGCCGGGAGATGTCCATGATGGAGACGGCGATGCCCAGGATCCGGCCGCTGGGGTCCTCGAGCCGGTAGTACGACTCCGACCAGGCGTGGTCGTGGTCGGGGTCGGCGGGGGTCCGGCCGACGCTCTGCTGGTCCAGCAGCGGCTCACCGGACTCCAGCACATGCCGCATCGCGCCCTCTATGGCCGCGACGTCGAGCCCCGGCAGCACCTCCCCGAGGCGGTGGCCGCGCACCTGGGACTCGGTGATCGAGTTCATCTGCTGCAGGGCCGGGTTGGCGCGCAGCCAGCGCAGCTCGGTGTCGAACACCGCGAGCCCCACGGGCGACTGTTTGATCAGGAAGCCGGAGACGGCCAGATCGGTCTCCAGGCGCCGTACGGTCCCCTCGTCGGCGGCCAGCCCGAGGGCGTAGCCCTCGCCGTGGGCGTCGCGCAGGCCCATGGTGCGGAACTCCACCTTGAGGGTGGAGCCGTCCGGGCGGCGGACCGGGAAGACACCGGCCCAGGTGTCGCCCGCCCTCACCCGTGCGAAGAGCTCCACGGCCGCCCGGCGGTCCCGCGGGTGGACCAGCAGCTTGTCCGCGCGCCGCCCCAGCGCCTCGGCCGCCCGGTAACCGAACAGTTGTTCAGCCTCGGGGCTCCAGAGGGCGATCCGCCCCTCGACGTCCAGGGCCACGGCGGCGACCCGCAGCAGGTCGAGCACCCCTCCCGGGCCGGTCGCCATGCTGCTGATTGCCGCCTGCTCCTCCTGGTCCACACGGTCATGCGTCGTCATACCGGCACCTCACCGGCTCGCCGTGCCCTCCTACTGTCATACCTCGCCCGGCGGGCGACCGCACACGGATATGACATGGGCACGGTCCCAGATCCCGGTTCAGATGGTGAAGGGCCGCTGCCGGACGAAGGCGGAGTTCGGCGCGCCCGCCTGGAAGAGGTTGGGCGTCTGGTCGGGCGGCATCCGCTTGACGATCTCCCGGTGCAGCCCGCGGTAGCTGCCCGCGAAGGCACCGCCCCGCCAGACCTCCAGCAGGGTGCCGGTGAACAGCCCGTTGACGATCCCGTCGGCCGAGGTCTGGTTGTCCTGGCAGCCGGAGATCTGCAGCACACTGGCGTCGATCTTGGCGAGGTCCTTGGCGGTACGGGTGTTCTGGATCCGGTCGTAGGCTTCGCGGTCGCGCCGGTAGACGGCGGCCTGCACCGACTGGGGCATGGCCCGGATCCTGCGGCCGACCTCCTGGGGGTCGGCGGTGCTGAAGCGCCGGTCGAGCTCCTGGGGCTGAGCATCTCGGGCAGCCGCCGGGCCACGGTGCCGCTGTGACAGCTGTCGGAGAGCAGCCAGATCCGCACCCCCCTGGCGAACTTCCCGAACAGCTCGAAGAGTTCGTCGTCGACCAGCTGCCGGTCGTACAGCACCCATGTCTCGTCGAGGCGGTCGCCGGTCTCGTCGTGGTTGAGGTCGGGCACCTGACCGCCGTGGCCCGAGTAGGTGAGGAAGAGGATGTCCCCCTCGGCCAGCCGCCCGGCCGCGGCCTCCAGGGTGGCGGTGACCGTCTCCGCGGTGGCGGCCGGGCTCAGCAGCGGGCCGGTCACATCGAAGCCCGCGGCGTCGGCCAGCCCGGCCATGTCCACGGCGTCCTGCTCGCAGGCGCCCAGCTCACCGCTCCAGCCGTCGTACGCGGCGGGGTCGACCTGGTTGAGTCCGATGTGAACGGAGAGGCCGATGGACATGGGGGCTCCTTGGGTCGAGGACGTGCGGCGGCTCACCTTCGCTCGTCACTTAGAGGGCCCGGCCCTCTAAGCGATGATGGGGGCCGCGCCCCGCCATGCCCTGTTCTCCGGCCCCATCCGGAGGAGGCGCCCCGCACCCGCCCGGCGGGCGCCGCGGCCGTCAGGCCCCGCGCGGCCGGGCGTCCAGGGCCCGCAGCGCCATATCCGCGGCGCGCTCGAAGTAGCCCGGCTCCAGGGGCGCCCCACGGGCCGAGACCCGCCAGTAGACCAGCCCGCCGAGCAGATCGAGCGCCAGCTCGCGGTCGAGGTCCGGCGGCAGCTCACCGCGCTCGACCGCCCGGTCCAGCGCACCGGCCATCCGGGCGCGCCGCGGCTCGCCGATGCAGCGGGCGAGGGCCTGGCTCAGCTCCTCGTCGCGCTGCGCCTCGGCGATCAGGTCCGGCATGATCCGGGAGAACCGCGGATGGGTCAGCCAGTCGGCCACCGCGCGCAGCCCGGCCAGCACATCGCCGCGCAGGGACCCGGTGTCGGGCGGCTCGACCAGGGCGACGCTCAGCTCGGACACGACCGCGATGACCATCCGCTGCTTGGAGGGCCACCGCCGGTACAGGGCGCTCTTGCCCACCCCGGCCCGTTTGGCCACCGCCTCCATCGACAACCGGCCGTAGCCCTGCTCGGCGAGCTCGTCGAGGACGGCTTCGGAGATGGCCGCGGTCTTGTCCGCGCGCAGGGTGGCGGCGCCGCTCGGAGGGCGACGGGTGGGCTCCGACATGGCTCCGAGGTTAACAGATGGACGGGACGGTACCGTCTCGTCCTATGCTGTACGGACGGGACGGCACCGTCCCGTCCTATCGATTGAGGAGAGGTACGGTCATGGACGACCGCGTCAAGGTGTTCGAGCGGGCGAAGGAGCTGCTGCTCGGCCACGACATGATGGGATTCGCGGATCTGTGGGCCGTGGACGGCACCATGGAGTTCCCCTTCGCCCCGCCCGGCCGGCCGCGCCTGCTGGAGGGGCGTGAAGCCGTGCGTGAGTACGTGCGGGACTACCCCGACCACATCGACCTGCGCGCCGTCGCGCACGAGGTCGTCCATCTCACCGAGGATCCCGACGTGCTGATCGTGGAATTCTCGATGGACGCCGTGGCCGTCGGCACCGGCCGCCCGATCCGCCCCGGTTACGTGGCCGTCATCACCGTCCGCGACGGCGAGATCGCCTCGTACCGTGACTACTGGAATCCGCTGATGCTCGACGGGATCAGCTTCGGTGCCGAGGAGGGCCGGACCCATGGCTGAACCCACCGTTCTGGTCCTCGGCGCCACCGGGAACACCGGCTCCGAGGTGCTGCGGATGGTGCGCGCGCAGGGCGCGCGGGCGCTGGCCGCCACCCGGCGGCCCGAGGCCGCGGCCGCGGCGGGCGTGGCCGACGCCGTCCGGTTCGACTGGCACGACCCGGACGGCCACGCGGCGGCGCTGCGCGGCGTGGACCGGCTCTATCTCGTCGCACCCCTGGGGGTGGCCGAGCCGCTGCCCGTGGTCGAGCCGTTCCTGAGGACCGCGGTCGCCCAGGGCGTACGGCGGGCGGTGCTGCTGAGCTCGTCCGCGGTGGACGAGGCGGGCACGGGCCTCGGCGCGCTGCACGCGCTGGTGCGGCGGACCGTGCCCGAGTGGGCGGTGCTGCGGCCCTCGTGGTTCATGCAGAACTTCACCGGTGACCATCCGGTGGCCCAGGCCATCCGCGGCGACGGCGAGATCGTCACCGCCACCGGGGACGGCAGGGTGGCCTTCGTCGACGCGGCGGACATCGCCGCCGTCGCCACCCGGGCCCTGCTGGACGACCGTCCGCACAACACGGACCACGTCATCACCGGCCCGGAGGCGCTCGGTTACCGGGAGGCGGCGCGCATCGTGGCGGAGGTCTCCGGGCGGCCGGTCCGCCATGTCGCGGTGGCGACCGGGGAGTTGGTCGAGAGACTGAGCGCGACAGGGCTGCCGCCGGAGTTCGCCGCGTTCCTCGCCGGGCTCGACGAGGACATCCGGCACGGCGCGGAGGACCGTACGACGGACACCGTCGAGCGGGTCACCGGGCGCCCTCCCCGCTCCTTCCGCGCCTTCGCCGAGGCGCACCGCGCGGCGTTCGCCCCGCCGTCGGCGGCCTAGACGTTCGTCTAGACCCCGGTCCGGGGCTCCGCCCCTTCCCGCGGCATCGATGTGCGGCTCCGCCGCACATCGATGCCGCGGGAAGGGGCAGGGAGGGGAAAGATCCGCGACACCCCGGCCGCCTGTACCGACAGTGGGAGCATGAACGCGGAAAGTCACGACGTGAACCCGCTCCATGGCTGGAAGCAGAGGTTCACGCCCGTCCCCCATCCGTCCCACACGCCCGCCGCGCCGCCGATGCCGCTCTCCGCGTCTGGGGCCTGGACCGGAGCGCGGCGGCCCTGGTCGGGCGTCCGGGAGCGCATCGTCGGCAAAACGGGCTGGGCCCGAATCCGCCTGTAGCGGTCGCCGGTTGGGTGCGGCGCCGTCTCGCGCCTTCGGCGCACTTGAGCATGGGTCGGGGGTGCCGGGGCGGGGGCCGCGTCGCCGGCCGCCGGGCAAGTGGGGGCGGGAGCAAGTGGCGGCATCCGGGCTCGCGGGTCGGGGCCGATCCGGACTGCGGGCGCATGGCCCCTCCGGGTACCCCTCTCAAAAACGCTTGATCTGGCGCAACTAATAAGTCAAGCAATCTCCAGAGGGGTACCCCACCCCCCGGCAGAGTCGTCCGGCGTCGGCCCAAGCCCCCGACTGCGGAAGCCGCCACCGGGCCCGACCTCCCACCGGCCCGGCGCCCGGCGACGCGGCCCGCGCCCCCACCAGCCGCCCCCATGCTCACATGCGCCGAAGGCGCGAAACGGCGCCGCAGACGACAAACGACCCCAGCCCGGCACGCATCTCCGGGCTCACTCCAGGACATGCCGCAGATCCCACGCCCCCTGGACCGCCTCGGCCGCGACGCGCGAACGTACGGCGATGCGCGCCTATGCGGAACTGCTGCGTCATGGATCGGCCCGGCGGCTGATGTTCGCCTCCACCACCGGAAAGCTGGGCTTCGCCATCTTCCCCCTGGCCACCGTCCTGCTCGGACACGGCTCTTCGGGCTCGTTCCTGGACGCGGGGATCGTGGCCGGGGCGTGGAGCGTGGGCGGCACCGCGACGGCGCCGCTCCGGGGCGGGCTGGTGGACCGTCATGGGCAACGGTGGCCCACGGGGGTCATGGCCGTGCTCACCGCGCTCGCCGTGGCCGGTCTGGTGACGGCCACGACGACCACACAGCTCGTGCTCTCCGGCGCGCTCGCCGGGGCGAGCGCACCGCCCATCGTGGCGAGCACCCGCTCCCTGTGGGCGCGGGCCGTCCCGCACGACCTGCTGCGCGGCGCTTACGCGCTCGAAGCCGTCCTCACCGAGGTGACCAAGATCTGCGGCCCGCTCGTCGCGGCAGCGGCGGCCGTACGGTCCCCTCGGCTCGCGGTGATCGTCGCCGGGGCGCTCCTGGTGGCGGGCTCATGCCTGGTGATGTCACACCCTCCGGCCCTCTCCGCCCGCGCAGCCCCCGCTCCGGACACCGGCGGCCGTGGCGTCCTGGGCTCGCCCACGCTGCGGCTGCTGCTCCTCACCAACGTCTGCGCCGGAATCTGCCTCGGGGCACTGACGGTCGGCCTTCCCGCCCGGGCCGCCGAGAGTGGTTCGGCGGCGGGCGCGGGCTGGATGTTCGCTTGCCTGGGCCTGGGCAGCGCACTCGCCGGCGCGCGCTTCGGGACCCGCCACCGCACGGCCCCGCCCGCCACGGGCTATCTCGCCGCCCTCACCTGGCTCGCACTGCTCCTGGCCCTCCTGGCCGCCATATCGGCACCGCCGCTGATGGCGATCCTCCTCACCCTCGCCGGTGCGGCGTTCGCGCCCATGACGGTCTGCCTGTTCGAACTGCTGGACGCACACGCGCCCCGGGGCACGGCCGTCGCGTCCATGATGTGGATGGTCGCGGGCGAGGAACTCGGCATCGCCGCCGGGACCACGGCCACCGGAACCCTGGCCCAGCGGGCGGGCGCCTGGACGACCCTCGCCCTCGCGGCGGCGGCGTGCGGACTCGGCGCCACGATCACCGCGCTGCGGATCACCGAACTGGCCCGCGACGAACGATCACCGTGAGGCGAGCGAAAACCACTCGGCTCCGGCGGGCCGCTACGGGGTGTCCGACGGAACGTGACGCCTGCGGCGGGCTGCTCCCCTCCCCGCCCCCCGCTCGCGGCCGGGCGCCCCCTCTGACGACAGGCCCCAGGCGGATCGGCGGACGTCGGCTGCGGTTCGGTGCGCCCCGAAGGGGCGCGGGGCTGTGTCGAAGTGCGGCTCCGCCGCGCGGCTGTGTCGATGTGCGGCTCCGCCGCGTGGGACCAGCCACGACGCGGCCGCGGATGAACGACCGCACCTCGCGGCACTTCCCGCGGAGCGCTTAGCGGAACAGCACGCCCGGGAGGCCGGGGCGGTCGGTGGCCTCCTGGAGGGCGGCGCGCAGGGTGTGGCTGTCGGTGAGGGGGCCGCCGGGCCGGATCAGCCAGACATGGCCCTGCCGTACGCAGCCGGGCCTGGGGCAGCGCAGCACCCGGCCCGGCCCCGCCGCGGCCACCGTGCGGCGGCGGGCGTACGCCGTCCCGGCCAGCCAGACCTTCCACTCGGCCGCGGATCCGGGCGGCACGAGGAAGGAGAGCACATGGCTGGCGGTGGCCAGCATCACCGGCCCCGCCGCGTCGCGCCGCCGCAGCGCCTGGATCACCGCGTTGCCGATGTCGTCGCACATCCGCACCAGGTCGAAGACCGGGCCCACCGGCAGATCGGCGAGGCCGCTGCCGCTGGCCCACTGGAGCCGCACCCGCCCGGGGTCGTCGCTCGCGGCCAGCAGCCATTCGGCCGCGTCGGTCTCCACCGTGACCCGCATCCGGCGCTCCCCCCGCGCTCCCGCGTTCATGAGGTGGCCACCAGCGGCAGGGTGAACCACACCTTCTTCCCCCGGACTCCAGGATCGGGCGGTTCGGTGCCCCAGTCGGCCGCCAGGTCCTCGACGATGGCCAGCCCCCGTCCGGACTCCTCGGTGGGCTCCGGCTTGCGGGCGACCGGGACCACGGGCGAGCCGTCGGCCACCTCCACCCGCAGCTCACGGCCGAAGCGTTCCAGCGAGACGGTGATGGTGACGGTGTCGGCGGGGCCGGAGCTGCCGTGCTCCACGGCGTTGGCGAACAGTTCGTTGGTGGCGAGGACGACATGGTCCACGATCGCGCCGAGCCGCCAGTCGCGCAGATGTCCGGCGACCATCCGGCGCACCGCGGCGGCGCGGTCGGGGAGGGCGGGGAACTCCGCCCGGAAGAGCCGGCGGGTGTCCAGCGGGATCACCGTCCTCTCCCCTCCGGAGCGGGGGACGGGGCTCGCCGCGGCGGCCGGGCCGTCGCCCGGAGCGGTTCTCGGCGCGGCGGCCCGCCCGGTAACCGGATCGGTTCGCGGGCGGTCCGCGGAGACCGCGACGCCTCGGCTCGCGCCCATGGTCTCGCCCTCCTCATCGGCCGACGCCGGCCGGTGCGACAGTCCTGGACAGGGTCGGCTCACGGTCTCGGTCCTCACGGTCCTCATCGGTCTGTGGGCTCTGGTGGCATACGGGCACATGGGGTGATTGATGTTCCGGTGAGCGGGTAAGCGCATTCTGGCGACCGACGGCGTGGCATCTGGGCTGGTGACAGGTGGTGCGCACGCCCCACCCGACCCGCCTGGACCAGCTGCCACGGACGGAGAGGGCCCGGTCGCGGTGAGTGCCGGTTACCGGCATGGTTCCTCCTTCGAAGGCAGCGCAAAGCGCCATCGGTCGCCGTTCAGTAGACAAACGGTTGGACCGGCCGGTGGGCGAGAGGGCATGGGGGTTGTCCGGTTGTACGGGCGTAGTGGTTCGGGCTGTACGGTCCGGACGTGGCAAGCGTGAGCGAGGGCCGCGAGGGGCCCGGCCCGGGGGAACGGTCCGGTGTGGACGGCAAGCGGGTCCTGGTGACCGGGGGCTCCCGGGGGCTGGGGGAACAGATCGTACGGCTCCTGGCCGCCGGCGGGGCCCGGTTGGCCACGTGTGCGCGCACGCCGGAGCACCTGCGGTCCCTCACGGCGTCCCTGAGCGCCGAGGGGTACGGGGAGCCGTTCACCCGTGCGCTGGACGTCACCGAGCCGGAGCTGCTGGAGCGGTTCGTGGATGCGGCGGCGGAACGTTTCAGCGGTCTTGACGGCGTGGTGGCCTGCGCCGGTGGCGCCCGCGGCCGCGGCATCGAGGACGCCGGTCCCCAGGACTGGTCACTGACCTGGGAGATGAACGTCGGTCATACGGCCCGGCTGGTGAAGGCCGCGGTGCCGCATCTGCGCCGGGCGGGCGGCGGCTCCGTGGTGGTGATCGCCTCCATCTCCGGCTGGAAGCCGGGGCCGCAGGCGCAGTACGGGGCCGCCAAGGCCGCCCAGATCCATCTGGCGGCCTCACTCGCCCGTGAGCTGGGCCCGGACGGGATCCGGGTGAACGCCGTCTCCCCGGGGTCCATGCTGATCCCGGGAAGCGGTGGGACCGGATGCGCACCGAAGAGCCCGAGGCGTACGCCCGGTTCACGGCCGAGCTGCCGCGCGGTGAACTGGTCACCCCGCGGGAGGTCGCCCAGGTCGTGGCGTTCCTGCTCTCGGACGCCTCGAGCGGGGTCTCCGGTGCGCATCTGCCCGTGGACCGAGCCCAGAACGCCCCCACGCCGGGAGGCTATTGAGCGCCTGTGTCATATCCCCGGCCGGGCGTGCGGCGTCTGGCACGCTCCCCCAGCTACCGCTGGGAGGTGCCCCCTGATCCGACCGGGGATATGACACAGGCTCTGCCCCCGGCGCTCCCCCGAGCGGAGGCGCTCCGGACACGCCACCGGCCGCCCACGTGGAGCGGCCGGAGACTTCACTCGAGGCACCGGCGGGGCGAGGCCCCGAGGCCGGATGCCTCAGGCGGCCACGCCGAGCACGGTCCGGGAGCGCTGCTCGAACTCCCTGACCATGGGCTCTCCGCGGTGCGGCCGCAGCCGGGTGCGGAAGTCGCGCAGCGCCTGGATCGAGCGCTCGCTGTGCACCCCGCTGAGCGTGTCGAGTGCCTCGCCCGCGGTGCCCACGGCCTCGTCCAGCCGGTTCTGCTGGAGGTAGGCCGTGGCCAGCACGGATCTGCTGATGGCCTGGCGCCGACGCCGGTCGGCGTTGGCGCGCACGGATTCGGTGGCGGCGTGCTCGGCGTCCGTGGCGTTCCCCAGGTCGCGGAAGCACAGCGCCGCCTCGGCGGCCAGATAGTGGTGGTCGAGGAAGCGCACCCAGGGCGACTCCTGCTCGGGGCCCTGGCTGGCCTCCAGCTGGGCGTCGGCCGCGCGCAGCGACTTGGACGCCTCCCGGGGCTGGTCCAGTGCGGCGTGGCCACGGGCGGCCATGGCGTGCAGCCGCATCAGCCCGAGCGGGCTTCCGGCGTGCTTGGCGGTGGCGACACCGACCCGGGCCAACTCGACCCCCGCCTCGGGCTGGCCCAGGTTGGTCGCCAGATGGGACAGGCCGGCCAGGATCTGACCGCCCAGGACCCGGTCGCCGCCCTCGGCGCACAGCCGCAGCGCCTGGGTCATATAGCGCTGGGCCAAGCCGTATTCGGCGTTGTCGTAGCTGCTCCAGCCGGCCATCGCGGCCAGCTTGGCGGCGGCGGTGAACAGCTGGCGCCGCTCCTGCGGAGGCGCGCCGCGCTGCTGGAGCATGGGGACGACCTCGGTCGACAGATAGAGCACGATGCTGGCGCGGACCTGGCCGCCGCCGAAGCGATTGTCCATCTCGTCGAACATGTTGATCGCCGCGTGGACCTGTTCGACGCGGCCGCCTTCGGCCGCGGGTGCGAGCCGGGCGGTGTCCTGGTTCTCGACCAGCCACAGCAGCCATTCGCGCTGTGGGGTCACCAGCGCGCCGGCGACGAAGGGCACCGCACCCAGCAGGCTGCGGCGGGATATGTCGGTGGAGCCGAGTTCGGCGAGCGTGTGCAAGGTTTCTGCTACGTCCTCCCGGTAGGCCAGCGCCCGGGCCACGACCGGGCGCTGTCGGTCGGAGATGAACCCCAGCTCGGCGGGGCCCACGGGCCTGCCGAGCCGGTGGGAGAGCACGGCGGCGATCAGCTCCGGCGTGGTGCCGCGCGGCTGTCCGCCTTGCAGCCAGCGGGTGACGGACGCCTTGTCGTAGTTCGACTCGCGCCCCTGCCTACGGCCCAGTTCATTGACCCGCAGGGCCAATGAGGCGTAGGAGCACCCGGATTCCTTCAGAGCGGCGGCCAACGCGCTGTTGACCACGGCGCCTTGGCGCCCGCTCACCTGCTGTGCCTGATGCGTCACCGTGACCGTCCCCGTTTCGAGCCACGGCGGTCTGCGGGATCCCCGTCGTTCGCCGCCCACCGGTCCGCCGGGGGCCTCAACGACGTTGTGGACATGGGTAGTTGGGAGCCCTCGCCATAGAGGGTGAGATGGGTCACGTGCTCACTATGCGTGGTGAGGTCGTCACCTCGCAACCTTCGTTCTGATAATTTCAAGGCGCTTCGCTCGCTCTGTCTGTGTCATTCGTCGCGTGGCACACTGTGCAGGCATATGACAGCCATTCCTACGGGAGGCGGGACGTGAGCGAGGCACGGCCGGCCGGCGCCGCCCCCACTGTCTTACGGAGAGTCCTGGGCAAGCGTCTGCGGCATCTGCGCGAGCGGGCGAAGGTGTCGTTCGAGGAAGCCGCGAAAGCCATCGAGGTCACCCCGTTGACCGTGCGCAGGATGGAAAAGGCGGAAGTCGGCCTCAAGATTCCGTATCTGAAGGAGCTGCTGCGGAACTACGGCGTCCGCGGCCCGGAGATGGAGAATTTCCTCGCACTGGCGCGCGAGGCCAACCAGCCCGGCTGGTGGCATCAGTTCCGCGATGTGCTTCCGGACTGGTTCAGTGTTTACGTAAGCCTCGAAAGTGAGGCCACCGTCATTCGCGCGTACGAGCCCCACTACGTCCCCGGGCTGCTCCAGACGGAGGACTACGCACGAGCGGTACTACGCATGGGCTTCCCTCGGGACACCGAGGAGGAGCTGGAGCGCCGGATCGCCCTGCGGGTCAAGCGCCAGGGCCTGCTCACCAAGCCGGACGCGCCGACCATCTGGGCCATCCTCGACGAGACGGTGCTGCACCGTCCGGTCGGCGGCTCACGGGTGATGCGCGACCAGATCGACCACCTCATCGACACCTTGGACGTCCCCAAGGTCAGGCTGCAGATCATGCGGTTCGCGGCAGGACCGCACCCCGGGGCCTTCGGCCCCTTCCACTACTTCCGCTTCGGATTCTCCGAACTGCCGGACGTCGTCTACACCGAGAGCCTCACCGGGGCGGTCTATGTGGACAAGCCGGCCGAAGTCGTCGCCTATCTCGAGGTCCTGGACCGGATGGCGGTCCAGGCCGAGCCGATCGGCGACTCCAGCACCATCCTGGCCGAACTGCGTAAGGAGCACTGAGATGCATGACCCCGTCTACAGCGGAATGCCGGCCACGGACCTGGGCACGGAGGGCTGGGAGAAGCCCTGGAGCGGGTCCAACGGCGGCACCTGCATCGAGGCCAAGCGACTGCCGGACGGGCGGATCGCGCTGCGCCAGTCCACCGACCCGGCCGGGCCCGCGCTGATCTACACCCGCTCGGAGGTGGCGTCCTTCCTGGAGGCGGCGAAGGCCGGCAAAGCGGACTTCCTCATCTCCTAGGGTCTGTCGCCAAAGGGAGCGCCCACGGCCGGTTCCCCGAAACTCCCCGAAAACCACTACGCCCGCACAACCGCACAACCCCGCAGCGCACTCCCGTCCCCGCCGTCCCGCCACGCACACTGAAGACGCCGTGGCGGGCGGCGGTGTCGTCCCCCTTGCAGATGTGCAGAGCCCATGGGACCGACAGGATGCCGTCATGAACCTCGACCACGCGGTGACTCAGCACCGCACCCTGATCGTCGAGGGCTGCGACGGAGTCGGCAGGGACGCGCTGCTGGCCGGCCTCGCCCGCCGGCACGGCTACACCGTCACCCGCGCCTCCCGCGACCTCCCCCATGTCGACCCGGTCCGGCCGTACCGCGAACTCCTCCAGCAGGACGGCGCCCTCGCGGTCGACGCCGGGCTGGTCGGCGAGCTCGTCTACGGGCCGCTGCGCCGCGGCCACTCCCGGGTGACGTGGATTCAGGCGTTCGACTTCGCCGAGGCGGTGGCCGAGCGCCACGGCGCCTTCGTCCATGTGACGGCCCCGGTGCATGTACTGGAGGACCGGCTGGCCGCGCGCGGCGCCTCGGCGGCGGCCCTCGCGGAGATCGACGCCGCGGTCACCGGCTATGACCACGCCTTTTCCACCCTCGCCGAGCACGCCCCGGTCCTCACCGTCGAGGAGCGGCCGGTCTCCGGCGGCGGTCCGGACCCGGATCCGGACCACGGCGAGGCGGCTCCGGAGCCCCCGGTGGCCTCGTTCGCCCGGCCCTTCCCGCGCATCCGCTCCCCGTGCCGTTCGCCGAGCAGAGCTGAACTCACCGGCACCGGCCCTAAGTTGGTGCCCCACGCATCGCATCCGCACGGCAGGAGACTGGCGCTATGACAGACGGCTCGTCCACCCCCACCAGCAGGCCCCGACCAAGATCGACACCACGGTGCCGCATTCGGCGCGGATCTGGAACTACTGGATGGGAGGCAAGGACAACTACGAGGTCGACCGGATCGCCGGTGACGAGTACCGGGAGGTCGCCCCGAACATCGAGACCATGGCCCGCGCCTCGCGCGCGTACCTCATCCGCACCGTCACCCATGTGGCGGGCGAGTGCGGGATCCGGCAGTTCCTGGACATCGGCACCGGGCTGCCCACCTACGACAACACCCACCAGGTGGCCCAGCGGGTGGCGCCCGAGGCCCGCATCGTCTACGTGGACAACGACCCCCTGGTGCTCCGGCACGCCCAGGCGCTGCTCACCAGCACCCGCGAGGGGTGACCGACTACATCGACGCCGATCTGCACGAGCCCGAGCGGATCCTGGAGGCCGCGTCGAAGACGCTCGACTTCGACCGGCCCATCGCCCTGATGCTGATGGGCATCCTCGGCCACATCCAGGACTACGACGAGGCGGTGTCGATCGTGCGGCGGCTCCAGGCCGCCTTACCGTCCGGCAGCTACTTCGTGCACTACGACAGCACCGACACCGACCAGGCGCTCAAGCAGGCCCAGCAGGGCTACGACGACACCGGCGCCGTGCCGTACGTGCTGCGCAGCGTCGAGCAGATCAGCCGCTTCTACGAGGGCCTGGAGCTGATCGAGCCCGGTATCGTGTCGTGTCCGCTGTGGCGCCCGGCCCCTCCGAGACGGACATCGAGACCACCGATGTCCACGGGGGGGTGGCGCGCAAGCCGTGACGGCGGTGATGACGACCAAACGAATGGTTCGGCCACCGGGGAGGTAACCCCCGCCCCCGTCGCGTCGTCAGACACGGCGCCGGGAAGCGAGGCGGAGGGACGCGCGGGTGTTCGAGGTCGGGGCCTGGAGAGTGCCCTCCGTCAAACGGCTGCTGCGGGCGTCGGTCGCCGGTGCCCCCGCCGTCGTACGGCAGCGCCGCGGCCCCAGGACGAGGCGCCGGGGCGGCCGCGGCACCTGGCCATCATCATGGACGGCAACGGCCGCTGGGCCGCTCTGCGCGGCCTCTCCCGCACCCGCGGCCATCAGGCGGGGGTCCTCGCGCTGCCGCGGGTGGTGGACACGGCCCTGGAGGAGGGCATCGAACACCTGTCGCTGTTCTTCTTCTCCACCGAGAACTGGAACCGGCCGCGCGGCGAGGTGGCCGCCCTGATGCGGCTCACCGCCCAGCTGGCGGACGTCTTCCGGGGCTACGGCGAGCGGGGGGTGCGGCTGCGCTGGCTGGGTTCGGAGGCCCGGCTCCCCCGGGCCACGCTGGCCGCGCTGCGCCGCGCGGAGGACGACACCCGCGACAACCGCGCCATGACGCTGGCCTTCTGCTTCAACCACGGCGGCCGGGAGGAGATCGCCCGCGCCGCCACCTCCCTGGCCCGCGCCTCGGCGGACGGGGCGCTGGACCCCGGGGCCATCGACGAGGCGCTGTTCACCCGCCACCTGCCGCACGCCGATCTGCCGGACATCGACATGCTGGTGCGCACCTCCGGGGAGCAGCGCATCTCCAACTTCATGCTCTGGCGTGCGGCCTACGCGGAGCTCTTCTTCGTGGACACCCTGTGGCCCGACTTCACCGGCGAGGAGCTCCGCGCGCTGCTGGCCGCGTTCGCCTCCCGGAAACGGCGCTTCGGCGCGGGGGTCTGACCTGTTGTCGATCGCCTGCGGCGCCGTCGTGGCCGGTCGCCCACGCGGCGGAGCCGCATATCGACACAGCCGCGGCGGAGCCGCACATCGGCACAGCCCCGCGCCCCTTCGGGGCGCCTCCGGAACCGGAGCCGACTTTCGCCGATCCGCTCAGCGGATCTGGACGCCGGAGAGGGTGCGGGCGATGACCAGGCGCTGGATCTCGCTGGTGCCCTCAAAAATCGTGTAGATGGCGGCGTCGCGGTGCATCCGCTCGACCGGGTACTCGCGGGTGAAGCCGTTGCCGCCGAGGATCTGCACCGCCTGGGCGGTGACCTGCTTGGCGGTCTCACTGGCGAACAGCTTGGACATGGAGCCCTCGGCCGACTCGAAGGGCCGGCCGCTCACGGCCATCCACGACGCGCGCCACACCATCAGCCGCGCGGCGTCGATCCGCGTGCGCATGTCGGCGAGCTGGAACGCGACGCCCTGGTTGTCGATGATGGGGCGGCCGAACTGCTGCCGGGTCTTGGCGTAGTCGAGCGCGACCTCGTACGCGGCGCGGGCGGTGCCGACCGCCATGGCGCCGACGGCCGGGCGGGACGCCTCGAAGGTGGCCATGGCGGCGTTCTTCAGCCGCTCCCCGCCCGACTTGGCCCGCTCCCGGGCGCGCGCGAGGCGTTCGTCCAGCTTCTCCTTGCCCCGAGCAGGCAGCTGCCGGGCACCCGCACCTGGTCGAGGACGACTTCGGCGGTGTGCGAGGCGCGGATGCCGTGCTTCTTGAACTTCTGGCCCTGGGAAAGACCGGGGGTGCCGGGCGGGATGATGAACGAGGCGTGGCCCTTGGAGCCGAGGTCGGGGTCGACGACCGCGACCACCACATGGACATTGGCGATACCGCCGTTGGTGGCCCAGGTCTTGGTGCCGTTCAGCACCCATTCGTCCGTGGCCTCGTCGTAGACGGCGCGGGTGCGCATCGAGGCGACGTCGGAGCCCGCGTCGGGCTCGGAGGAGCAGAAGGCGGCGACCTTCACATCGTCGGCGTCGCCGTACATCTGCGGGATCCAGGTGCCGATCTGCTCCTCGGTGCCGTTGGCCAGGACGCCCACGGCGGCGAGGCCGGTGCCGACGATGGACAGGGCGATCCCCGCGTCGCCCCAGAACAGCTCCTCCATGGTCATGGGGATGCCGAGGCCGGTGGGGTCGAAGTACTGCTGGGCGTAGAAGTCCAGGGAGTACAGGCCGATCTTGGCGGCCTCCTGGATAATCGGCCAGGGGGTTTCCTCGCGCTCGTCCCATTCGGCGGCAGCCGGGCGCATGACGTCCGCGGCGAAGCCGTGGATCCAGTCGCGCACCGCCTTCTGATCGTCGTCGAGCTCGAACGAGAACTCCGCCATGACCCCTCCACGTGCTTGTTACCTGCGGTAACAGCAGTCTGTTACCGTCCAGTAGGCGATGTCAACTCCCCGGGCACGCAGGCCCCGCGGCCCCTCGGGTGTTACGTTGCGCTTCAGCGCGCAGCGCGATCGCGCCGGGAAGCGCGAGGTGCGACGGCGCGAGTACCACATCGGGGGCGGGGAGGCAACGCATGCGGACCGGGACCAGCCAGCGGGACGACCAGCGGCAGACGGCCCAGCAGAGGCGCAAGGAGCTGCTGGAGGCCGCGGACCGGGTGGTGCTGCGCGACGGCCCAGAGGCCTCCATGAACGCCATCGCCGCCGAAGCGGGCATCACCAAGCCCATTCTGTACCGCCACTTCGGTGACAAGGGCGGACTGTACCGCGCGCTCGCCAAGCGCCACACCGACGCCCTGCTCGCCTCGCTGCGCGCCGCCCTGGACGCGCCCGCCGACGACCGCAGGCAGCGCGTGGAGGCCACGCTGGACACCTACCTGGCCGCGATCGAGGCGCGGCCCCAGGTGTACCGCTTCCTGATGCACCCGGCCGACCACGGCCAGCCGGAGCCGGAGCAGGGCTTCGACGTGGGCCACCACTCCGCCCCGCTGCTGCGCCGGCTCGGCGAGGAACTGGCCACGGTGATCGCCGAGCGGCTGGAGCTGGGTCCCGGCGGCGACGAGGTGGCCCGGGTCTGGGGCCATGGGATCGTCGGCATGATGCACGCGGCCGGTGACTGGTGGCTGCGCGACCGTCCCTGCGCCCGCGGCCAGTTGGTGCACCATCTCACCGATCTGCTGTGGGGCGGCTGTCGCTGGCGGACGACCGGGTCGGCGCACCGGGCTTCTGAGGCCCCGGCAGCTCCCCGGGTACGGCTCGCAGCCCGACCGTAGCCCGTTGTGGGTGTCCGCGGCGGATCGTGGCGCCTGCGGCGGGCCACGCGGCGGAGCCGCATATCGATGCTGCCCCTTCCCGGCACCTGACGATCTGCGGCTCCGCCGCGTGGGGGGCTCCGCCCCAGACCCCGACTGGGGCTCCGCCCCAGACCCCGGGCCAGGGGCGGAAGCCCCGGCCACGCGGCGGAACCGCATCGATGCCGCGGGAAGGCACGGGGAGCCCGCGTGGTCCGGCGGGCGCCCCGGAGGCCCTACGCCTCCACAGCCCCGGCGCCGCCGGTCGGCGCCCAGGGGGCGCGGCGGATCGCGCGCAGCGCCCTGCGTCGCCGCAGCCCGGTGAGCCGGTCGATGAACAGCCCGCCGTCCAGATGGTCGCACTCGTGCTGGAGGCAGCGCGCGAAGAAGCCCGTGCCCTCGATCCGTACCGGCTCCCCGGTCATGGTCACGCCCTCGATCACGGCGTGGTCGTGGCGCGGGGTGCCCGCCTCGACGCCCGGCAGCGACAGACAGCCCTCCGGCCCGCGCACCGTCACCCCGTCGGCCGCCACCGGCCGGGGGTTGACGACATGCCCCAGATGGCGGTGGTCCTCGTCGTCCGGGCAGTCGAAGACGAAGACCCGCAGCCCCACGCCGATCTGATTGGCCGCCAGACCCACCCCTGGGCCGCGTACATCGTGGCGTACATGTCCTCGATCAGCAGCGTCAGCTCGGCGTCGAACGCGGTGACCTCCTCGCACGGCGCGCGCAGCGCCGGATCGCCGAGGAGCCGCAGGGGACGCACCGCTCCGCGGCTGCCCGGGATCACGCCATGTCGCATGGCAGCCAAGCCTACGGCGCCGGTGAGAGCCTGTGTCATATCCCCGGCCGGATCAGCGTGCGGCGTCAGGGGGCACCTCCCAGCGGTAGCTGGGGGAGCGTGCCAGGCGTCGCACGCCCGGCCGGGGATATGACACAGGCTCTCAGCTTGTTCTTTATCTACCAAGATCTTCCGGGCTTGCCGATGGCCTTGAGGGTCTCGGGGCGTTTGACGGTCTTGCCGACGTCGTGGCGGGGTGCCCGGTGTTTGTTCTTGGCGCCGGGCGGCCGTCCGGGGCCGGCTCCTCGCGGTTTGGGAACACGGGCCGGGCAGGCGAGGTGAGCGCGGATGTTCCTGAACCCTCGGCGGACCCGGGCCGGGGTGAGCCGGTCGGGGACGGTGGGTTTCTCCCAGGGCCGACGGAGGTCCGCGGCGAGCGGGCGGGCGAGCCGGAGCTGGGCGTGAGCAACAATCAGGATCCAGGTCCAGCGGTCCGCCGCCTCGGGAGTACGGAGTTTCAAAGTGGTCCAGCCCAGGGTCTGCTTCGCGAACCGGAAGGTGTGCTCCAGATCGAAGCGACGGAGAAATGCCTGCCAGAAGCGGTCTACGTCGTCCGGGGTGGCATCGGTCTTGGAGGACCATAACCACACCGGCGCTGCTTCCCGGTCCTTCGACAGATGCTCGACCTTCAACCGCATCAACGTCCCCTCGACCAGGGGCAGTTCACCGTCGTGGTCGAGCCAGGAGGAGCGGTGGGTGAGCCTTGGGTGGACCCGGTCCCACGCCTGGGTCTCGGCCTTGCCGTAGTTGGTGGTGTCGTTGACGGTGGTGATCGCGGGCTCGGGCCAGGTCTCCGGCTTGGTGAAGCGGAATTCCGGGCCGTGCTCGGGTGGCCGGCCGTTGACGCCGCGCATCCGTGGTGGTTTCGGTAGGCGCATGACGCGGTCGGAGCGGACGCGGCCGACCAGTTCGACCGGCAGGTCGCGCAGGACCCAGGCCAGGCGGGTGACGTCGTAGCCCGCATCGCTCACGATCAGGATGTTCGGATCGCCAGCCTGCCACTGGCCTGCGGCGATGAGCCGTTCAACGACTCCTCGGAGCTGGGCGGCGGTGATCGCGGTCGCGTCGTCCGCCGGGCCCAGCCGGACCGCGTCCAGGATCGCGGTCCAGGACGTGGCGCCCGGCTCCAGCAGGGCCACGAAGGAGTAGGGCCAGCCCGGAATGAACTGCGATGCCGTCTTGGCGCGGCCGTAGACGTGGCAGAACAGGCGCTCCGCCGAACACGGCGCGTCCGACCGAAGCCACGGCGACACATCAACCGCCAGGACCAGACGCCCGCCGTCGAAACGCGGCAGCGGCAGGCCGGCCAGCACCGTCCGTAGCCGGCCAACGTCGATCCGGCCGTGGTTCAAGCCGCCGTACATCGCTCCATGCCCACGACGATGCTCGGGCACCAGCGTCAAGTCCACGGGGGACTTCACCGCACCGTCCGCACACAGCACCGCGTCCACCAGCTCGAACAACTCGTCGCGCCGCGTGGTCAGACACTCGTAGAACTCACCCCGGAAGCGTGACGCTTCCGCGAAAGCTTCCCTCCGGACAACATCAGGCAGCAGACTCACCCTCACGGCCTTCGTCGTGGTCACGTGCACCGTGGTCGGAGCACATGATCAGACGAAGGCCGCTCCCACGTCCGGCGAACCCCCAGCTGAGCGACTCAGTTCGACACGCCATTCGAGGCCGGAAGAAAAAGAACAAGCTGAGGTGGGCCCCGCGCGGACGGTCGGAATTCGGGACAGCCGCCGGATCTCGATAGGCTGCTCTCCGACCGTGGCCTCCCGGCTGGCGATGCGGCGCGGAGGGGGCATACCACCGGCGCCTCGGGGGCAGGAGCGGCGCCGGTATGCGAGGAGGATCGAGAAGACGATGGCAGGCAACTCGGAGCCGCTGTCACCGCGGGCCAAGCTGGCCGTGACGGCGGGCAAGGCCGCGGCCGCGGTGTCGCGGGCCGCGGGCCGCGGCAGTGGATCGGTGATCGGCGGCAAGGTGGCCCTGCGGCTCGACCCCGATCTGCTGGGCAGGCTGGCGCAGCACCTGGACGTCATCCTGGTGTCGGCGACCAATGGCAAGACCACGACCACCCGGCTCATCGCCGAGGCGCTGCGGGCGGCCGGCCCGGTCGTCTCCAACGCGCTGGGCGCCAATATGCCGGCCGGTATCACCTCGGCCCTGGCGGGCGGCTCCGATGCCCGCTACGGCGTCATCGAGGTCGACGAGAAGTACCTCGCCGGTGTGGCGCGCGACACCGAGCCCAAGGCCATCGCGCTCCTCAACCTCTCCCGTGACCAGCTCGACCGCGCCGCCGAGACCCGGATGCTCGCCGAGAAGTGGCGCGAGGGCCTGACCGGCAGCAAGGCGGTCGTGATCGCCAACGCCGACGACCCGCTGATCGTCTGGGCCGCCTCCTCCAGCCCCAATGTGGTGTGGGTCGCGGCCGGGCAGGAGTGGAAGGACGACGCCTGGTCCTGCCCCTCCTGCGGCGGTGTGCTCCAGCGCCCGGGCGACGACTGGGTCTGCGGGGAGTGCGGCTTCCGCCGCCCGGTCCCCAGCTGGGCGCTGAACGGCGACTACGTCCTCGACCCGCACGGCGCCGCCTGGCCCATCCAGCTCCAGCTCCCCGGCCGTGCCAACAAGGCCAACGCGGCCACCTCGGCCGCCGTCGCCGCCACCTTCGGGGTGCCCCCGCAGGTCGCACTGGAGCGGATGTACCAGGTCCAGGCCGTGGCCGGGCGGTATGACGTGGTCACCTTCCAGGAGCGCCAGCTGCGGCTGCTGCTGGCGAAGAACCCGGCCGGCTGGCTGGAGACCTTCTCGCTGATCGACCCGCCGCCCACCCCGGTGATCCTCTCGGTGAACGCGCGCGGCGCCGACGGCACCGACACCTCCTGGCTGTGGGACGTGGACTACACCCGGCTCGCCGGGCACCCGATCTGCCTGATCGGCGACCGCAAGCTGGACCTCGCGGTGCGCCTGGAGGTCGCCGGGCTGGACTTCCGGGTCTGCGCGGACGTGGACGAGGCGGTGCGGATCTCCCCGCCCGGCCGCATCGAGGTGATCGCCAACTACACCGCGTTCCAGGACCTGCGCCGCCGGGTCGGCAACTGACCCCCGTACGAGAGGCACGAAGATGCGTAGCACGAGCCAGAACGGCCTGCGTCTGGTGTGGGTCTACCCCGACCTGCTGAGCACGTACGGCGACCAGGGCAACGTCCTGGTGGTGGAGCGCCGGGCGCGGCAGCGCGGGCTGGAGGTCTCCCGCCTGGACGTCCGCTCCGACCAGCAGATCCCCACCTCCGGGGACATCTATCTGATCGGCGGCGGCGAGGACCGGCCGCAGCGGCTGGCCGCCGAGCGGCTGATGCGGGACGGCGGGCTGAGCCGGGCGGTCGCCAACGGGGCGATCGTCTTCTCGGTGTGCGCCGGGTACCAGATCCTCGGCCATGAGTTCATCAACGACCTCGGGCAGCGGCAGCAGGGCCTGGGCCTGCTGGACGTGGTCAGCACCCGCGGCGAGGGCGCCCGCTGCGTCGGGGACGTACTGGCCGACATCGACGAGCGGCTGGCGCTGCCCCCGCTGACCGGCTTCGAGAACCACCAGGGCGTCACCCACCTGGGCCCGACCGCCCGCCCCTTCGCCCGGGTCCGGTTCGGCAACGGCAACGGCACCGGCGACGGCTTCGAGGGCGCGTACAGCGACACCGTCTTCGGAACGTACATGCACGGCCCGGTGATGGCCCGCAACCCGCACATCGCGGACCACCTGCTGAAGCTGGCCCTCGATGTGAACGCGCTGCCGCCGGTCAACGACCAGTGGTACGAGGCGCTGCGCAACGAGCGGATCGCCGCGGCGACCCAGCCCGCCTGAGCCGCGCCCCGCTCGCTCGAGCGCAGCTCAGACGCCGTTCGAGCGCGGAGTGACCGCATGGCGGACATCAGACCGCAGGCCGCGCCCCCGCCGCCCGCCCGCTTGTAGGGTGGCGGGGTCCCGCCGGACGACGCGGTCCGGCCGTTGGCTCCCATCTCAGACAGAGGTATGCGTGCCATGCGCATTGGTGTGCTCACGTCCGGCGGCGACTGCCCCGGCCTGAACGCGGTCATCAGGTCAGTCGTCCACCGCGCCACCGTCGACCACGGCGATGAGGTGATCGGCTTCCAGGACGGCTGGAAGGGCCTGCTGGAGTGCGACTACCGCAAGCTGGACCTGGACGCCGTGAGCGGCATCCTGTCCCTCGGCGGCACCATCCTCGGCTCCACCCGGGTGCGCCCCGAGCATCTGCGGGACGGTGTCGAGCGGGCCAAGGGGCATGTGGCGGAGCTCGGCCTGGACGCGGTCATCCCCATCGGCGGGGAGGGCACGCTGAAGGCCGCACGGCTGCTCTCGGACGCCGGGCTGCCGATCGTCGGCGTGCCGAAGACCATCGACAACGACATCGCCTCGACCGATGTGACCTTCGGCTTCGACACCGCGGTCGGGGTCGCCACCGAGGCCCTGGACCGGCTCAAGACCACCGCGGAGTCCCATCAGCGGGTGCTGATCGTCGAGGTCATGGGGCGGCACACGGGCTGGATCGCGCTGCACTCGGGCATGGCCGCGGGCGCCCACGCCATCGTCGTCCCGGAGCGCCCGTTCGACATCGAGGAGCTGGCCAGGACCGTCGGGGCGCGGTTCGCGGCGGGCAAGAAGTTCGCGATCGTGGTGGTGGCGGAGGGCGCCAAGCCGCGCGAGGGCACGATGGACTACGAGGCCGGCGGCAAGGACGTCTACGGCCACGAGCGCTTCGCGGGCATCGCCCGCCACCTCTCCGTGGAGCTCGAGCGGCGGCTCGGCAAGGAGGCGCGGGCGGTCATCCTGGGTCATGTGCAGCGCGGTGGCACCCCGACGGCGTACGACAGGGTGCTGGCCACCCGCTTCGGCTGGCACGCGGTCGAGGCGGCCCACCGCGGCGAATTCGGCACGATCACGGCGCTGCGCGGCACGGACATCACCCTGGTGCCGCTCGCGGCGGCCGTGCAGCGGCTGAAGACGGTCCCCGCCGAGCGGTACGCCGAGGCCGAGTGCGTGCTGTGATCTGAGCGGTTCTAGGCTGGTGCGAGCACATTTCGTGCGCACCGGGAGGAGAACTGCTGATGGATCACGGCGGGCACGGCATGATGATGGATCTACCGCCGTTCACGCTGTCGCGCGGGCTGGAGTTCGGCGGCGATCCGTTCTTCCTGGTCGGCTGTGTGCTGGCGCTCGGTCTTTACGGCTGGGGCGTCGCGCGGCTGCGGCGGCGCGGCGACGCCTGGCCGGTCGGGCGCGTGGTCTCCTTCGTGCTCGGGGTGCTGACCATCGCGGTCGCGATGTGCACCAAGCTGAACGACTACGGCATGGTCATGTTCAGCGTCCATATGGTGCAGCACATGATCATCAGCATGGTCTCGCCGATCCTGCTGCTGCTGGGCGCGCCGGTCACGCTGACCCTGCGGGCCCTCCCGGCGGCCGGGCGCGGCCGCAAGGGGCCCCGGGAGCTGCTGGTCGCGCTGTTGCACAGCCGCTATATGCGGATCATCACCCACCCGGCGTTCACCATCCCGCTGTTCATCGCGAGCCTGTACGCGCTGTACTTCACCCCGCTCTTCGACTTCCTGATGGAGAGCAAGGCCGGGCACATCGCGATGATGGTCCACTTCCTGGCGGTGGGCCTGGTCTTCTTCTGGCCGATCATGGGCGTGGACCCGGGCCCGCACCGGCCCGGCTATGTGATGCGGATGCTGGAGCTGTTCTCGGGCATGCCGTTCCACGCGTTCTTCGGCATCGCGCTGATGATGGCGTCCGAGCCCATGGTCGGCGCGTACAAGCATCCGCCCGCCTCGCTGGGCATCGACGCGCTGTCGGACCAGACCTGGGCGGGCGGTATCGCCTGGGCGTTCAGCGAGATCCCGTCGGTGATCGTGCTGGTGGCGCTGGTCTACCAGTGGTACAAGTCCGAGCAGCGCCAGGCGCGGCGCATCGACCGCACCGCGGACCGGGACGGCGACCAGGAGCTCGCGGCGTACAACGCGTATCTGGCCTCGCTCCAGTCCCGGAGCCAGTGAGTCCGGTCTCGGCAGCCTGCCAGGAGGGGTCCGCCGGGTCTTGCCGCCTGCGGCGGGCTGCTCCCCTCCCCGCTCCTTTCCGCAACTGGGGCTCCGACCAGACCGCGGGGGCCGGGGACGAAGCCCCTGCCACGCGGCGGAACCGCATGAAGACCCGCCGGACGGCCCGTAGCGGCCGGGGCCCGAGCCGAGAGACCATGGACCCGGGCCCTGGGTGGCCCGGGTCCTGGCGAAGGGGCGTCGGGACCGCCGTGAGGAGGTCGGGGATGCCCGGTTCCGCGAAGGCGATGACGGTGGCCACAGTGGGGGGTCTGGTGCTGGTGACGGCCTACACCGTGGCTCTGGGGAGCAACGGCTGGCTCTGGTTCAGCTGGGTGGTGCTCGGACTGCTGACCGTGGGGGTCGTGGTGGCCCGGGGCTGATCGGCTGATCGCTACCGAGCGGATCCCGAGGGCCTGCCCACCAGCCACCGCCATAACACCGCCCACCACGGGACGCGCTCGGGGACCGCCGACTCGGGCCCCTCGGTGCCGGACCGGACCGGTGGCGTGGCCGCCTGCTCCTCGGGCCTCGACGGCACCCGCTGCCGAGGGAGCAGCAGGGACTCGACGGGGAGGTCCATGATGTCCGGCTCGGGGCGCCGGGGCATGAACTCCACCGGCAGCTCCACGAGATGGCGGGAGATCCAGGACGAGAGCCAGGTCAGCTCGGTCTCGTCCACGGCCAGCCGCAGATCGGGCAGGCGCAGCAGCAGGGTGTCGATGGCGGTGTCCGTAATGGCGCGGCCGATGTCCTGCCCCGGGCATTCATGGGGGCCGCCGCTGAAGGCGAGATGGGACCGGTTGCCGTACATGGGCGCGGCGATGTCGGGGCGGATGGCCGGGTCGACGTTCCCGGCGGCCAGCCCCAGCAGCAGCATGTCCCCGGCCTTGATCCGCTGACCGCCCAGCTCGGTGTCCCCGGTGGCCCAGCGGCCGGGGACGACCGTGAGCGGGGGCTCGTTCCACAGCACGTGCTCGATGGCGTCCGGCAGCGTCATATGGCCGCCGGCCAGGGACGCGCGGAAGCGCGGGTCGGTGAGGACCATGCGCAGCGTGTTGGCCATCAGATTGGTGGTGGTCTCGTTGCCGGTGAGCAGCACCAGCCGCAGATGCTGGACCACCTCCTCCTCGGTGAGGCCGGAGGGGTGGGCCAGCAGCCAGGAGGCCAGATCCTCGCCGGGTTCGGCGCGCCTGCGGTCCACCAGGCCCTTGAGGGCGTCGGTGACGTACGCGTCGCTGCGCAGGGCCGTCTCGGTGCCCTTCATCAGGTCCCGGGTGGCCTCGACCAGCCGTGGGCCGTACTCGTCGGGCATGCCCAGCAGTTGGGTGAGGACGAGCATGGGCAGCTGCTGGGCGAAGGCGGTGACCATTTCCGCGCCTCCGTCGGCGCAGAAGTCGTTCACCAGCTGGTGGGTGAAGCGGGTGACATGGCGGCGGATCCCGCGGCGGTCGAAGCGCCCCATGGACTCGGTGAGCGCGGCCCGCAGCCGCTCGTGCTCGTCGCCGTCGGCGAAGGTGCACATGGGCTGCCAGCCGACCACCGGCAGCAGGGGCGAGTCGGTGCCGATCCGGCCGTCCTTCCAGGCGTGCCAGTGGCGGGAGTCGCGGGAGAACCGGGAGGGGGTGCGGGAGACCTCCAGGTTCTCGCGGTAGCCCAGCAGCAGCCAGGCCGGTATGTCACCGTCGAGCACGATCGGGGCCACCGGGCCGTGCTCGGCGCGCAGCCGCTCGTACAGCCCCATCGGGTCCTTCTCGTTCTCGGGCCCGAGGAGGTCCACCAGACCGCCGTCGGAGAGCGCGGGGTGGACGGGGCACCGGGTGGGCGGCAGGTCGGCGGGCCCGGTGCCGGGGTCGTCGGGGTGAGGAGTCACGGTGTCTCCGGGGTCACGGTGTGGAGGGATTGCAGATGGCGCACGAGGGCGAGGAGGGTGTCGCGGCTGGAGGCCCGGTCGCGGGCATCGCAGTCGATCATCGGTACGGAGTCGGGCAGGTCCATGGCCGCGCGCAGCTCCGCCACGGGGTGGACGGGGGCCTCGGGGAACGCGTTGACCGCGACCACGAAGGGCACCCCGCGCTCCTCGAGCCGCCCGACCGCGTCGAAGCTGACCTCCAGGCGGCGGGTATCGATCAGGACGACGGCGCCCAGGGCGCCCTCGAAGAGCCCGTTCCACAGGAACCAGAACCGCTCCTGGCCGGGGGTGCCGAACAGATAGAGCACCAGCCGTTCGTTGAGGCTGATCCGGCCGAAGTCCATCGCGACGGTGGTCTCGGTCTTGCGCTCGATCCCGGCGATGTCGTCGACGCCGACCCCGGCCTGGGTCATGGTCTCCTCGGTGGTCAGCGGGCGGATCTCGCTCACCGAGCCGACCATGGTGGTCTTGCCGACGCCGAAGCCGCCGACGATCACCACCTTGACGGCGGCGGCCGCGGAGGCCGGGAGGGTGTCCTCGCTGCGCGGTCCGGCGATTCCCTCAGAGGTTCTGTAGTCCATGCATCACCGCCTGCAGCAGTTCGGGGTCGGGCAGCACGGCGGCCGGGACCGGCGCCCTGGCCTCCACCCGGTCGTCCCGCAGCAGCCCCGTGAGGAGCACGGTGACGGTGGAGACGGGCAGGACCAGATACGCGGAGATCTCGGCCACCGAGAGCGGGAACTGGCACATCCTCAGCACGGCCGCGGCCTCGGGGGCCATCCCCGGCTCCGGTTCGGCGCGTGCCACGATCAGGCTGACGAGTTCGACGGGCCGGTGCCGGGGTTCCTGCGGGGCGCGGCCGCGGCTCACGGTGTAGAGCCGCTCCGGGCCGCCCTCGTCCCACGGCTTGCCGGGCTCGCTCATGTCACGCGTCCGTCGACCCGCGGCGGGCTGCTGAGGTGCTCCCCGAGCCGGGCGACGAGATCTCTCATGCACTGGCCCATCAGCCCGGCGTCCACGCTGTCCTCGGCGAGCACCGCCAGATACGAGCTGGTACCGGCCGCCATCAGATAGAAGAACCCGCCGTCGACCTCGATGACGACCAGCCGCATCCGCCCGTCCCCCTCGGGGAATTCGGCGGCGATCGCGCCGGAGAGGCTCTGCAGCCCGGCGCAGGCGGCGGCCAGGCGGTCGGCGGTGTCCTTGTCCGTGCCGACCTGGGCCATGCACAGGCCGTCCGAGGACAGCAGGACCACGTGCCGGGTCTCCGGAACGCTGGACGCCAGGTCCCGGAGCATCCAGTCCATGTTGAACCGCGGTTGCGTCACTTGCCTACTCATCCTTGTCCGACGTGTTCGGGCTGCTTGGGCTGTCCGGGGCGGTGGAGGATTCCCGGGGGTCCGGCGCGTCCAGGGCGGCGCCCGGCGCGTCCGTGGCGGCGTCCGCCGTCGGGATCGGCTCCCCGTTGAGCCCCTTGGTGAAGGCGTCCAGCCAGATCCCCGGCTGTACGGGCCGGCGGGCCGGTTCACGGGGCGGGGCGGACTCGGGCGCGGAGTCGACGCGGAGGGCCGGGGCGACCATGGGCATCCGGCGGCGGCGCTGCGGGAGTCCGGCGCCGTTCTGCCGGAAACCGGGGCCGGGGCGGCCCTGCGCCACCGGGCCGGTGCGGGTGGGCGACGGCAGCGGGGTGGCCCGCTTGATGGGCTTGGGCGGGGCAGTTTGGCCGCGCGGGCGATCGCGCCGCCGGGCGCGGGGGTGGGGCAGATGATGTCCTGCGGTACGACCAGCACCGCGCGCACCCCGCCGTACGCCGAGGGCCGCAGCGAGACCTGGAACCGGTACCTCACGGCGAGCCTGCCGACCACGGCCAGGCCGAGCCGCGGTGTCTCGCCCAGGTCGTTGAGGTCGAATCCGGTGGCCGCCTGGAGCAGCACCGCGTCGGTGCGCCTGCGCGCCTCCTCCGACAGGCCCACCCCGGCGTCCTCGATCTCGATCGCGACCCCGGACTGGACCTCGATCGCGGTCAGGTGCACCCGGGTCTTGGGCGGCGAGTAGCGGGTGGCGTTGTCCAGCAGTTCGGCGAGGGCGTGGATCAGCGGCTCCACCGAGGGGCCGACGATGGCGACGTCCGCCACCGAGTGCAGATCCACCCGCTCGTACTCGAGGATGCGGGACATGGCGCCGCGGCAGACGTTGAACAGCGGCACCTCCTTCTGCCACTGGCGGCCCGGGCGGGAGCCGCCCAGGACCGCGATGGAGTCCGCCAGCCGGCCGATGAGGGCATTGCCGTGGTCCAGGTGGAGCAGATCCTCGAAGACGTCCGGGTCGGCGCCGTGCTTGTCCTCCATCTCCCGCATGTCCATGGCCTGTTGGTGGACGATGGCCTGCACCCGGCGGGCGATGTTGACGAACGCCCGCTGGGCCGCGTCCCTCAGGTCCTCCTCGGTCCGCACGGTGTCCAGCACCCACCGCAGAAGTTGCTCGTGGGCGGCGTCGAAGTCCGGGTCGAGACGGGGTGCGTAGTCGACGTCCTTCATCGCCTCGTGCACCATGGCGCCGCGCCGCAGCCGGGCCACCGTCTCGGGGAGCACCTCCCGGGTCAGCTGCCGGATCGCCGCCTCCTGGTCGGCCAGGCGCCGCCGCGACTCGGCGTCCTGGGCGGTGAGCCGGGTGCGCAGCGTGGCGATCAGCCGGCCGCGGCGCATCGCCTCGGCGGCCGCGAGGGCCACCGCGAGCGTCGCCGCCATGCCGCACCAGGCGACCGTGGCCCGCGCCCCGGCCGGGACCACGGCGACGGCCAGCGCCGCGCAGAACGCCATCGCGGCGGGAGGGATGACCCATACGAGCGTGGAGGCGGGCCTTCGGCCTCCCGGTGAGGTGCCGCCTCCGGATGAGGTGCCGGCGAAAACCATGGGCATCCTTAAAAACAGCGAGGAGAAAATGAGTGCGAAATGCGGGCGGTGAGCCAGCCCGTCATGGGCCCTGGAGCTTAGCGGTTTCACCGTCGCATGAATCGAAGATGCTTTTTTCTTCGAAATGCATCACGGTGAATTCAAAGAGCGCGAAAAAGCGATCATCTACACTCACCCTTTGACCGTGAATGATCGGCCGAGGGCGAATCTGCTCATGGCGAAGAAGCCTGGGCAGCATGGCACCCGGACCCCTAGCGTCCCGGCATGAGCACTGGGAGCGCATGTGTGATCGGGGCGACGGGGCAGATCGGGCGGGCGGCGGTGCGCGCGCTCGCCGAGGAGGGATGGCGGGTGCGCGCCGCCTCGCGCGGCGCGGGCCGCGACGCGAGCTGGCCCGCGTCGGTGGAGAGCGTGGCCGTGGACCGGGACGACGACGCCGCGGTGGCCGCGCTGATCGGCGACGGCTGCGATGTGGTGCTGGACTGCGTCGCCTACGGCCGGGCGCACGCACGGCAGTTGCTGGGGCTCGCCGACCGGATCGGATCGGCGGTGGTGATCTCCACCGGAGCGGTGTACGAGGACGACCAGGGCCGGGGCTTCGGCACCCAGGACCGGCCGGACGGCGCCCCGCGGTATCCGGTGCCGGTCCCCGAGTCCCAGCGGACCGTCCCGCCGGGCGGCGGCTACGGCAGCCGGAAGGTGGCACTGGAGCGGGAGCTGCTGGCCGCCGGGGACCGGCTGCCGACGACCCTGCTGCGCGCCGGGGCGATCCACGGCCCGCACTGCCGCACCCCCCGTGAGCTGTACTTCGTCAAACGGGCGCTGGACGGGCGGCCGGTGCGGATCCTGGCGTACGGCGGGCGCAGCCGGTTCCATCCGGTGCATGTCGACAACATCGCGGAGCTGGTGCGGCTGGCCGCCCACCGGCCCGGCTCCCGGGTGCTCAACGCGGGCGATCCGCAGGCCCCGACGGTCGCCGACATCGCCGCCGCCGTGGACGCGGTGCTGGGGGTGCGCGGCGAGCTGGTACTGGTCGACGGGGAGCCGCCGCATCCGCATGTCGGCAGCACGCCCTGGAGCCTGGCCCACCCCCTCGTCTACGACATGTCCGCCGCCGAACGGGAGTTGGGCTACCGCCCGGTGACCGGCTATGCGGAATCGCTGCCGGCGACCGTCGCCTGGCTGGCGGACCGGCTGGCGGCCGCCCCGGACTGGCGTACGACCTTCCCCGACATGGCCGCCGCCTACGACCCGATGACCGATCTGTTCGACTACGCGGCCGAGGACGCGTGGCTGCGGGGCGGCGGGAATTCCCCCGCGCCCTGACCGACACGGTGCGTACAGCGACGCGGGACGTACGGCGGCGCGGGACGTACGGCGGCGCCGGGCATGCGGCGACGCGGGACGTGCCGCGGACAAACGGAACCGGGCCCGTGCGGGAAAACGCACGGGCCCGGCCCATCACCGCATACCGCCGGCTACTTGACGACGGCGGCCGCCTCCTTGGCGGCCTTCACGTCCTTCGCGGACGCGCCCGACTTCGCGGGCACCGGCGTGGCGTGCGGGGCGCAGGTCACGTCCTTGGCGTCCACCGTGCCCTTGAGCAGGTAGGCGTCCACGCGGTCGTTGACACATGGGTTGACCAGGCCGGTGACTCCGTGCGAACCGGCGTCCTTCTCGGTCACCAGGCGCGAGCCCGCCAGCCGCTTGTGCAGCTCCACCGCGCCCTCGTACGGGGTCGCGGCGTCACGGGTGCTCTGCACGATCAACGTCTTGGGCAGCCCCTTGGCGGCCCCCACCTCCAGCGGGGTCCGCTGCTTGGCTCCCCAGGTGGCGCACGGCAGGTTCATCCAGGCGTTGGACCAGGTCAGGAAGGGGTAGTCGCGGTGGAGCCGGGTGTTGTCCCGGTCCCACTTCGCCCAGTTGGTCGGCCACTTGGCGTCGGCGCACTCGACGGCGGTGTAGACGGCGTTGCCGTTCTCCGAGGCGATGTTGCCCGCGGTGTCGGACATGTCCGGGCCCGCGGCCTCGACCAGCGCCTTCTCATCCCCGCCGAGGTAGTCGCTCCACACCTGGGCGACGGTGGCCCACGACGAGTCGTAGTACGGAGCGCTCTGGAAGAACCCGAGCAGCTCGGCCGGGCCCACGACCCCGCCGATGGGGCTCTTCTTGGCGGCCGCGCGCAGCTTCTCCCACTGCTTCTGGACCTTCGCTGGGGTGTCGCCGATGTGGTAGGCGGCGTCGTTCTTCGCGACCCACGCCTTCCAGTCGTTCCAGCGGGTCTCGAAGGCCACGTCCTGGTCCAGGTTGGCCTGGTACCAGATCTTCTCCCGCGAGGGGTTCACCACGCTGTCCACGATCAGGCGACGCACATGGGTCGGGAAGAGCGTCGCGTAGACCCCGCCGATGTACGTTCCGTAGGACACGCCCAGGTAGTTGAGCTTCTTGTCGCCGAGCGCGGCCCGGATGACGTCGATGTCCCGGGCGGTGTTGGGCGTCGTCATGTGCGGCAGCATCCAGCCGCTGCGCTCCTCGCACCCCTCGGCGTAACCGCGGGCCAGCTTGCGCTGGACGCGCTTGTCCGCCTCGCTGTCGGGCACCGGGTCCAGCTTCGGTGCCTTGACGTACTCCTGGGGATCCACGCAGGAGATGGCCGTGGAGTGGCCCACCCCGCGCGGGTCGAAGCCGACGAAGTCGTACGCCTTCGACACCTTCGTCCACAGCGGGTTCTTGGTGGTGACCCGGGTCGGGAAGCGCAGCCCGGAGCCGCCGGGGCCACCCGGGTTGTAGATCAGCGAGCCCTGCCGCTCGGAGGCGGAGCCGGTGTTGCCGATCCGGTCCACCGCGAGCTTGATGGTGCGGCCGTTCGGCTTGGCGTAGTCGAGCGGCACGGTGACATAACCGCACTGGATGGGCTTGGCCAGCCCCCAGTCGGCCGGGCAGTCCGTCCAGTCGATGCCCTTCTTCGCGGCCTCGGCCGCGGCCACCGCCACGCCTCGGGCCTCGGCGGCCCCGCCGGGCGTCCGCTCCGATGCCCCGGCCGTGGGGGCGGCCAGCGCACCGGTTATCAGCGCACCGGCGATCACACCGCCGGTCGCGCCGAAGAGTGCTGTGCGTCTCACGTAGTCATCCCCCTGCTTTGTTGCGCCGCCAGGAGCGGCGATGATCACAAAGTGTCAGGGGGATTCTTCTGTCTTGTTTACCGCCGAGTACAGGGCAAACCGCCGTTTCTTTATCAAGACGTGAACATCAGCCCACGGCGGCGATCGCCGCGTCGAGGGCCCGGCGGAGGCGGAGGGCGTCCGGGGCCACGGCGGTGGCGAGGGCGGCGGGGCCGGCCAGCGGTGTGAGGACGGCGGTCTCGGCGAGGCGGCGGGGGGCGAGGGGCCGAGCGTCATAGGACGGATCGACCACGAGCAGCTGGCCCACCGCCCGATGGCCGCCGAGGACCGCGCCGCCGTCCCAGCCGGGGGCGCCGGGGCCGTGGGCGAGCTCCTGGTCGAGGAGCGGGCGCCCGGCGCGGTGGACGGTGAGGCGGCTGGTCAGATGGCCCGGGGGTTCGCCGGTCCGGCCCAGAATCTGCTCCTCGCGGAGCACCAGGCGGGCGGTGGGGGCGAGTTCGACCCGGGTGGTCATCAGCAGTTGGCTGCCGCGGGCGGAGATCAGGGGCTCGGGCAGCCAGTGCAGGCTCGCGCCGTCGGCGACGGTCAGCCGGATCTCGTAGTGCGCGGGCCCGGCCGCCCGCCCGGGCAGGGCGATGGTGGCCGCGGCGGAACCGATGCGCAGCCGGGCGCCCGGCCCGACGGTCGCCTCGAGGGCGATCCGATCGCCGCCGAGGGGCGCGCTCATGGCCCCGACCACGGTGACACACGCCTCCCCACCCACGCCCCGGGTACGCCGCAGCGCGAGCGGCCCGTCCCCGGCGAGCACGGGCAACGCGGTGCCCCCGCGCCCGTCCGCCTCGGCGACGAGACGGGCGGTGGCCCGTACGCCGGTGCCGGGGTGTTTGGTGTGGGTGGGGTGCCCGCCGCGCCCGCCGCGCCCGAGGCACACGCCGCAGCTGAGGTGTCCGCCCCACCCGAGATGCCCGCCGCACCCGAAGTGCTCGTCGTACCCGAAGTGCCCGAGCCCCGCCGCGTCCCCGCGGCGTCCCGCTCCGGGGCGCGCCCGGGCATCCACGGGGCGGGGTACGGCGATGCACTACTCGTCCCGGCCGGACCGCCCGCCGGCGGCCGCTCCGGCCCGGCCGTGGTGGCGTCCCGGGCGGGCGTCATGCCGGGGCCGCCGTCCAGGCGGCCAGGCGGGCGCGGACCCAGTCGGCTATGGGGCGTACGCCGTCCTCGGCGACCAGGGAGGTGAAGGCGACGGGTAGTTCACCGCGCTGGGCCTCGGCGTCGCGGGCCATGCGCGCCAGGTCCGAGCCGACGTAGGGGGCCAGGTCCGTCTTGTTGACCACGAGCAGATCGGCAGTGGTCACGCCGGGGCCGCCCTTGCGGGGGATGTCGTCGCCGCCCGCGACGTCGATGACGAACACCTGCGCGTCGACCAGGCCCTTGGAGAAGGTCGCGGTGAGGTTGTCCCCACCGGACTCGACCAGGATCAGATCGAGCGGGCCCACGGCCTCCTCCAGTTCCTCGACCGCCTCCAGGTTGGCCGAGATGTCGTCCCGGATCGCGGTGTGCGGGCAGGCGCCGGTCTCCACGGCGGTGATGCGCTCGGGCGGCAGTACGGCGTTGCGCAGCAGGAACTCGGCGTCCTCCCGGGTGTAGATGTCATTGGTGACCACGGCGAGGGAGAGCTGGTCGCGCAGCGCCCGGCACAGCGCGGCGACGGTCGCGGTCTTGCCCGAACCCACCGGCCCGCCGAGGCCGATGCGCAGCGCGCGGCGGGTGCCGTCGGGGCGGTGGGGGCCGGTGGCACCGTAGGTGTGGCGCGGGGGTAGGTGTCCGCGTGGTCGAGATGCATGAGACGGCTCCGAAATTCCAACAGGGGCGGGCGGGGCGGCGCGGGCCCGGTTACGAGGCGAAGAGGCGTACGGACCAGGTGGCGTGCTGTTCGGCGGCGATGTCGAGCAGCGGTGCGGAGGCGGCGGGCAGCGCGCCCGGGCCCTCGTCGAGGGCCCGCCGCGCCGCGTCGGCGGCCCGCGCCGCGACCTGGTCCAGCTCGGGGGCGAGGCGGGCGAGGACGGCGGTGGCGTCGAAGGGATCCAGACTCAGCAGCCGTACGGCGGCGGTCGCGGGCCCGCTCACCGCCTCGTACCCGGCGGCGTACGCGGCGTCCGGCGGGCCCAGCGCGGCGGCGCGCGCGGTGAGTCCGAGCACCACGGGCTGATGCGCCCCGCGCGGCCGGGCGGCGGCCAGGGCGTCCAGCTCGGGCGAGGGCCAGGTGGCGCGGGCGGCGCGCATCAGCTGGCGACCGAGCCGCCGGGCGGTGCCCCGCAGCGCGGGGCTGGGGGTACGGGCGTCCGCGGCGTCGTCCAGCGCGAGCGGATCGAGCCCGGCGGCGGCCGCGGCGGCGAGCCCGGCCGCGGTGAGCCCAGCGGTGTGCAACCGGCCCCGGCAGAACGCTTCCAGGGAGGCCGCGTCATGGATCCGACCCGCCGCGACGGCGGCCTCGGCCCCGCCGGAATGCGCATGGCCTCCGGCGGGAAACCGCCCATCGGCGAGCACGAGCAACGCGGCGACCCCACCGGGGCTCCGCCCCCGGGCCCCGTTGCGAGGCCCCCACCGCACGCCCTACAGCCACGTCCTCCGCCCCTGAACGAGCCCGACCTGGTCCGCCCGATGACGGCGTACCGGGGTGGGCGGGAACGTCGGCCCCACCGGGGCCATCGCCCCGGACCCCGCCGGAAAGCGTCTCTTCCGTCACCGAACGGACCCGATCCAGCCCACCCGGCGACGACGCACCCGGGGCCCGGGGAACGAGAGCGGCGACCCCACCAGGGGCTTCACCCCGGACTTCACCAGAGGCTCCGCCCCCGGGCGACCGTTCGCGGGGCCGGTCCGGCACGTCCGCTGACGAGGCACCGGGGGTGTAGGGGTGGAGCCCCTTGGTTGTGGGAAGGGGCGGGGTGGGGAAGGTCCACCGGCAGGCCACCCGCGGCCGGACCGTGGGCGTCCCCAGGAGTTGGCGGGGTCTCGTTCGTGGGCATGATGGCCGGTCCGGTCAGAAGAGGAAGTACCGCTGGGCCATGGGAAGTTCCGTCGCCGGAGCCGGTTCCACGGGCTCGCCGTCGATCGTCACGGTGAACGTATCGGGGTCGACCTCGACCCGCGGCAGGGCGTCGTTCTCCCGCATGTCCGCCTTGGTCACCCCCCGCGTGCCGCGGATCGCGGCGAACCGCTTGCGGAGGTCCAGCCGGTCCACCAGGCCGTCGTCCAACGCGGCCTGGGTCACGAAGTTGACCGAGCCCGCGGCCGCCGCGCGGCCGAGCGCGCCGAACATGGGGCGCGGCAGCACCGGCTGCGGGGTCGGGATGGAGGCGTTGGCGTCGCCCATCTGCGCGTAGGCGATCTGGCCGCCCTTGATCACCAGCTGCGGTTTGACGCCGAAGAACGCGGGGTCCCACAGCACCAGGTCGGCCAGCTTCCCGGGCTCCACCGAGCCGATCTCATCGTCGAGGCCCTGGGCCACCGCCGGGTTGATGGTGTATTTGGCGACATAGCGACGCGCCCGGTGGTTGTCGGCGCGGCCATCCCCGGCCAACGCCCCGCGCCGTCGCTTCATCACATGCGCGGTCTGCCAGGTGCGCAGCACCACCTCGCCGATCCGCCCCATGGCCTGGGAGTCCGAGGAGATGATCGAGATCGCGCCGAGGTCGTGCAGCACATCCTCGGCGGCGATGGTGCTGGGCCGGATGCGGGATTCGGCGAAGGCGAGGTCCTCGGGGACGGCCGGGTTGAGGTGGTGGCAGACCATCAGCATGTCGAGGTGCTCCTCGACGGTGTTGACGGTGTGCGGGCGGGTCGGATTGGTGGAGCTGGGCAGGACGTTCGGCTGGGAGACCACGGTGATGATGTCGGGTGCGTGCCCGCCGCCCGCGCCCTCGGTGTGATACGCGTGGAGGGTGCGCCCGGCGATGGCGGCGAGGGTGTCGCCGACGAATCCCGCCTCGTTGAGGGTGTCGGTGTGGATGGCGAGCTGGGCGCCGCTCTCCTCGCAGACGCCGAGGCAGGCGTCGATGGCGGCGGGAGTCGCCCCCCAGTCCTCATGGATCTTGAATCCGAGCGCTCCGCCGCGCAGTTGGGACCACATCGCCTCGCGCGAGACGGTGTTGCCCTTGCCGAGCAGCCCGATGTTGACCGGAAACCCCTCCAGCGCCTCGAACATCCGGGCGAGGTGCCAGGGGCCGGGGGTGATGGTGGTGGCCTTGGTGCCCTCGGCGGGTCCGGTGCCGCCGCCGACGAGGGTGGTGATCCCGGAGCAGAGCGCCTGGTCGACGAGGGTCGGGGAGATGAAGTGGACATGGGCGTCGATGGCGCCCGCGGTGAGGATCCTGCCGTTGCCCGCGATGACCTCGGTCTCGGGCCCGATGACGAGGTCGGGGTGGACGCCGTCCATGGTGTCGGGGTTCCCGGCCTTGCCGATCCCGGTGATACGGCCGTCTCGTAGGCCGATATCCGCCTTGACGACGCCCCAGTGGTCGAGCACGACGGCGCCGGTGATCACGGTGTCGGGGGCGCCCTCGGCGCGGGTGGCGCGGGACTGGCCCATGGATTCGCGGATCACCTTGCCGCCGCCGAAGACCGCCTCGTCCCCGGCCCGGCCGGGCCCACCGGCGCGGTCCTCCTCGATCTCGATGAAGAGGTCGGTGTCGGCGAGCCGGATACGGTCCCCGGTGGTGGGGCCGAAGAGATCGGCGTACGCCGCGCGGTTCAGCTCAGCGGTCATGCCGCACCTTTCCGTTCGTTTCTCCGCCCGCGAGGCGACAGCGCACCCCGTCGTCCATGTGCCGCCCGGCGGCCTCGATGTCCCGCCCGGCGGCCTCGCGTGCGACGCTCACAACCGCCCTCCCGTCTCCCCGCGCAGCCCCGGCACGATCCGCTCCCCCGCGATCGGGATCAGGTCGACCTCCACGGGGATGCCCGGTTCGAAGCGCACGGCGGTGCCCGCGGCGATGTTCAGCCGCTTGCCGCGAGCGGCGGCGCGGTCGAAGTCGAGGCCGGGGTTGGCCTCGGCGAAGTGGTAGTGGGAGCCGACCTGGACGGGGCGGTCCGCGGCGTTGAGCACGGTGAGACGGGTGACGGGCCGCCCCTCGTTGAGGGGCACCGGCTCATCGGCGTACAGGATCTCTCCGGGGATCATGGGCAGGCCCCTGTCAGGCGATCGGCTGATGGACGGTGACCAGCTTGGTGCCGTCGGGGAAGGTGGCCTCGACCTGCACGTCCTGGAGCATCTCGGGTACGCCCTCCATCACCTCGTCGCGGCTGAGCACCCGGCGGCCGGAGGCCATCAGCTCGGCGACGCCGCGGCCGTCGCGGGCGCCCTCCAGGATGTGGGCGGTGATCAGCGCCGTCGCCTCGGGGTGGTTGAGGAGCACGCCCCGGGCCCGTCGCTTCTCGGCCACATCGGCGGCCACATGGATGAGCAGGCGTTCCTGCTCATGCGGGGTCAAGTGCACGCTTCCCACCTCATTCTCGCCCTCATCCCACGGAAGCCCTGATATCCCACGGAAGCCCTGATATTCCACGGAATCCCCGATCCGGCGGAAACCACCCGCTCCGCACGGTCCGGGGCGACGCGCGTCCGGCTTTCGCAGGCTAGTTCCGCAGCATTTCGGCGGCGTTAACTGAGCCATTGACCATGCAACCCTGATCAATCAGATCGACGCTGGTCAAGACGGTCTCGTGAGCCACCGCCACGTCTACGCACCCCCCTCGGCCACCGCCCGACATCCGCTCGGCGGACCCGTACGTCCGGCTATCGCACTTGACGGCCCCACCGCACAGCCCCGATTCTCATCACCGCAACACCATGATTCACCTGCTCCGCTCCAACCCCCCACATCACAACGGAGCCCAACTGTGAAGCGAATAGCGTCAATTCGCCGCGGAAGCCTCGCGGCGGCAACCGGTGCCGCGCTCGCCGCGGCCCTGCTGAGCGGCGCCTCCGGCGCCGAGGCCACCGTCAGCGCCAAGGCCGCCGCCCCCGACGTGGACGTCGCGGCCGTCAAGGCCGATCTGGGCGAGCTGCAGTCCATCGCGGACGCCAACGGCGGCAACCGCGCCCATGGCGAGCCCGGCTACCAGAAGTCCCTGGACTTCATCAAGGGCAAGCTGGACGAGGCCGGATTCACCACCTCGGTCCAGGAGTTCACCTCCGGCGGCAAGAAGGGCTACAACCTCATCGCCGACTGGAAGGGCGGCGCCGACGACAAGGTCGTCATGGCCGGTTCCCATCTCGACTCGGTCGAGGCCGGCCCCGGCATCAACGACAACGGTTCCGGCTCGGCCGCGATCCTCGAGGTCGCGCTGGCCGTGGCCAAGGCCGACCTCCAGCCCGCCAAGCACCTGCGGTTCGCCTGGTGGGGCGATGAGGAGGACGGCATGGTCGGGTCGACGCACTATGTCGACAGCCTGGCCGCCGACGAGCAGTCGAAGATCGACTCCTACCTCAACTTCGACATGCTCGGCTCCCCCAACCCGGGCTACTTCGTCTATGACGACGACCCCGAGCTGGAGAAGGTCTTCAAGGACTGGTACGCGGCGAAGAACATCACGACCGAGCCGGAGACCGAGGGCGACGGCCGCTCGGACCACGCCCCGTTCAAGGACGCGGGCGTGCGGGTCGGCGGTCTGTTCACCGGCGCCGAGGCCACCATGAGCCAGGAGCAGGCCGACCAGTGGGGCGGCAAGGCGGGCGAGGCGTTCGACCCGTGCTACCACTCCGCGTGCGACAAGACGTCGAACATCGACGACAAGGCGCTGGACCTGAACACCGACGCCATCGCCAACGCGATCTGGACGCTCAGCTCCTGACGAGCGCCCCCGCACCGGACCGGCGCCGAGCCGGTCCGGTCCCGTCCGTCACTCCTCGCGGCCCGGACGCCGATCCCCGGCGTCCGGGCCGCGGTGTTCCGCCGCGATGCCGAAGCGCCCCCGTTCACCCGGAGCGGACGAGGTGGGGCGCATCGACGACACGGTGCTGATCACCTGCTCCTCCGCGCCCGTCTCGATCTCCTCGAGTCGCCGCAGGTCCGCAGCGGAGACCAGGGCGACAAGCGGCTTCCCGTGGCGCGTGACGACCACCCTCTCGCCGCCGTACACCACGCGGTTGATCAGCTCCGCGAGCTCTGCACGGGCTTGCGTCACCGGAATCTCGTAAGCCATGCTCCCATCATATCGGGATGTACGTCCTGTACATTTTTTACGGAGCCAACGACACCGCGAACGACGACGCCGAGAGGTGACGCGATGGAACGACCGACCGCGCGCTATGTCCTGCCCGAGTTCACCGAGCGCACCGGTGCGGGGACGCACACCATGGACCCGTACGCCAAGCTGCTCTCCGAGCGCATCGTCTTCCTCGGCACCCCGATCGACGACACCGCCGCCAACGATGTGATCGCGCAGCTGATCCATCTCGAGCACGCCGCGCCCGACCAGGACATCTCGCTCTACATCAACTCACCAGGCGGCTCGTTCGGGGCCATGACGGCGGTCTACGACACCATGCACTTCGTCTCCTGCGACATCGAGACGGTCTGCCTGGGCCAGGCCGCCTCGGCGGCCGCCGTGCTGCTGGCCGCCGGCACCCCGGGCAAGCGCCTGGCCCTGCCGGGCGCGCGGATCCTCATCCACCAGGCCGCGTTCGGCGAGCCGGTCGAGGGCACCACCTCGGATCTGGAGATCCAGGCCCATGAGCTGTGGCGCACCCAGGCGATGCTCGAGGAGATGCTGGTGCGGCACACCGGCCAGAGCGCCGAGCGGATCCGGGCCGATATCGACCGCGACAAGATCTTCGACGCCGAGGGCGCGATGGCCTACGGGCTGGTGGACGAGGTCACCCGGAGCCGTAAGCGGCCGGGCCCGCCGCCGCGGACGAGGTGAGCGCGGTGCTGCCACCGGAGCTGCCCCCGCTGCCCGCCCTCACCCGCGCGGAGGGGAACATGATCGACGGCTATCTGGAGGTGGTCGATCTGCTGGGCCGGATCAACCCGGCGCGTGGCCGTGACACCTACGCCAGTCTGCGGGCCGCCCAGGCGCTGGTGGGAAAGGCCACCGCGCTGCGGGACGCGCTGACGCTGATGCATGAGCGCGGGGAGAGCGAGCTGCACACCGCGACCCTGGCCCGGGCGCTGCGGGTGCTGGACGGTGAGCGGCGCGCGGAGCGCGTCACGCTGCCCCCGGCGCTGCGGGCCTGAGCTTGTTCTTTATCTACCAAGATCTTCCGGGCTTGCCGATGGCCTTGAGGGTCTCGGGGCGTTTGACGGTCTTGCCGACGTCGTAGCGGGGGTGCCCGGTGTTTGTTCTTGGCGCCGGGCGGCCGTCCGGGGCCGGCTCCGCGGCGCGGTCGGGGGAGCGCGGGGGCCGTCGGAGGGGCGCGAGCCCGTCACCGTCGCGCGGGGCCGTCACCCGAACGGCGGAGCGGGATTCCGTCGCTCCGGGCGGGATCGGCTTGCGCCCCGCGACCGCCCCGGGTCCGTGGCCCCGCCCGCCCCACCACGCCGTAGCACGGCCGTTCGGGCAGATCATCGCCGTGGGACGGAGCGCTCGGCACCACCCGAACGGCCCCACAGTGACCACCGTCACACCGCGCCCTCTCGAGTCGGAACCGGCGCCGCGCCTGCGTGACCATCCCTGGAGACGACAGGACCCCGCCACCGCACCGGGGCGGGGTCGGCTCACGAAGGGTTCCGTGTGATGGCTGCGCACATACGTATCCCCAGGATGTTCTCCCGAGCGAGCGCCGTCTCCGCCCTCACCGTCGCCGCCGTCGGCGGCACCGTGGCGACGCCGGGCAGTCCACCGGAGGCCGAGGCCGCGACCGTCGCCGCCAAGGCGCTGCGGATCGCGGCCTCCAAGAAGGGCGCACCGTACAAGTACGGCGCTGCGGGGCCGAAGCGCTTCGACTGCTCCGGGCTGACGCAGTACGCCTACAAGCGGGCCGGGAAGCGGCTGCCACGCACCGCGGCCGCCCAGTACAACCGCACCCGCCACATCAAGGCCGCCTCCCGCAAGGGCGGGGACCTGGTGTTCTTCCACTCCGCGAGCGGGGTGTACCACGTCGGGGTGTACGCGGGCGGCGGCCGCGTCTGGCACGCCCCCAAGACCGGCGAGGTGGTGCGGCTGGAGCGGATCTGGACCAAGAAGGTCTGGTACGGGCATGTGCGCTGACCCGCCGTAGGCGTCAGTGGCCGTGGGTAGGTTGACGGGGCCGGGACACCGCTGTGGACCGGCCCCGTCGACCACCGGAGGCATCGCATGGCGTATCTCAACCCGGTCCGGCACATCACCTTCGACGCCCGTGATCCCCACGCCCTCGCCCGGTTCTGGTCGCGGCTGACCGGCTACCCCCTGGAGGACTCCGAGCCGGACGGCGACTGGGCGCTGATCAGCCCGGGGCAGCCCGGGGTGCCGGGGCTGCTCTTCCTGCGGGTCCCGGACTCCAAGACCGTCAAGAACCGCGTGCACCTGGACATCCAGCCGCCCTCGGGTACCCGGGACGCCGAGGTGGAGCGGCTGATCGGGCTCGGCGCCCGCGTGGTGGACGACCGGCGCACCGAGGACGGGCTGGGGTGGGTGGTGATGTCCGACATCGAGGGCAATGAGTTCTGCGTGGAGCGCGGCGCCGTCGAGCGCGGTGTGGTGCCGGCATGAGCGAGCCCTTCCAGGCGGACCGGACTTACGACCAGGTGTATCTGCTCTTCGTCGACACCTCCGGGTATTCGACGATCGTCCGCTCGAACCCCAGGGACCGCGCCGCCCACGCCTTCGACCTGCTGCGCGAGCGGATGCGCGCGCGGATCGAGCAGTTCTCGGCCCAGTACCGCTGCGCCCGCGGCGACTTATGGAGCTGGCGCGGCGACGGGGGCTTCTTCGCGGTCCACGACGACCGCGAGAGCGTGGCCCGCGATGTCGCGCTGGAGGCGGCCCGCACCTTTCTCACCCTCGATCTGCGCCATCTGCGGGACGAGTTCGCCCGGGCGGGGGTGGACGGCGAGCTGCATGTGCGGATGGCGCTGCACAAGGGGGCGATACGGCACACCGGCGAGGGCCGGACCGGCACCATCCACTCCCCCGACATCAATCTGGCCGCGCATCTGGAGAAGGCCACTCCCCCGGACTGCCTGGCGGTCTCGGAGGATGTGTACCGCACCGCGGGGCCGTACGCGGAGCTGTTCGCCCATGTGGGAAGCCATGAGGGCAAGGACGTCTATCTGATGGCGGGCGACGGGGGCCCGGACGGGGCGGCCAGGGCGTGGCTGGCGGGCCGGGGGCTCGCGGACGGCTCCCCGGTGCACGCGTATCCGGAGCGGCCGAGCCCGCAGGAGAAGGCGCGCCTGCTGGACGCGGCGGCCGAGGAGGTCCTGGACATGGGCACGGCGCTGCGCACCACCTCCGGCCGGCTGGTCACCACCGAGCGCCCGGCCCGCTTCCGCGACGCGGTCCTCGGGCTGCTGCGCCGGGGCGGCAGCTACCGCTGCTATCTGCTGGATCCGTCCTCGGACGCGGCGGCCACGCTCTCCCGCCAGTACCAGGAGGACATGACGCGGAAGATCAAGGATTCGCTGGAGCGTTTCGGCCGCTTCAAGGAGCGCTACGGGGCGGAGGCCGACGGCCTGCGGGTCTACCAGACGGAGGAGTTCCCCGGCTTCTCGGCGCTCACCATCGATATGCGCGGGCCGAGCGGGCTGATCCTGTACTCGTCGTATCTGATGGGCACGAGCCGGTACGGGGTGATCGAGCGCGGCGACATGCCGCACTATCTGATCGGCCCGGCCGCCGGGCGGGTCTACACCCGGATCCGTCAGCTGGCCGAGACGCGGGCCTCGGAGGGGCAGGCCCAGCGCGTGCTGTGAGCGGTTCGGGCGGATCGGGGCGGATCGCGGCGGTCCGGCCGGGCTCAGCGGACGGGGACGGGGACGGGACGGTCCAGCCGTTCAGCGGACCGGGACGGTCCACGGCAGGGCGATCCAGACGGTCTTGCCGCCGTCCGCGGTCGGGGTGACGAACACCTCGCCGCCCGACTCCGCGGCCAGACATCGGACGATCACCATCCCGCGCCCGCTGTCCTGCTGGGTGGCCAGCGGCAGCCACCTGGGCCATTTCGGATGGCTGTCGGTGACCCCGATCTCCAGCCGCTGCTCGCGGTCGAGCCGCAGGTCCACGGTGAAGGTGGGCGACTGGCCCACGGTGTGCTCCACGGCGTTGGTGGCGAGCTCGGAGACGATCAGCCGCACGGTGTCGGCGGCCTCCGCCCCCGCCCCGAGCCCCCATTCGGCGAGCACGTCCGTGACATAGGCGCGTGCCGCGGGAACCGACGCCGGTGCGCTCGGCAGAGTGACGGATGCTTCCTGATGGTCTGCCATGACGGCCTGTCCCTTTCCGGCCGGGGCGCGGCTGCGGGCGCGTTTCGAGGGTGGACTGACGAAGCCGGTGAAGTCGTGGGCTGCCCGACGGCTCTACGCGTCAGACTGCCACCAATGGCCTCCGTAACGGGGGCGATCCACGGAGTTATGCATATATCTGTCGCCCAAAGCGGTGAACTCTGCTACGGAAGACCGGATTTGGAAGGCACACTGGGCCACTGGTGCGACATGCCCTGTGGGTGACGCGCCAAAAGGAAGGCGGGAGGGAGAACTGATGCGATACGGCCCGGCGGTGCGTCGCCGCAAGCTCGGTGCGGAACTGCGCCGCCAGCGCGATCTGGCCGGGCTCACCAGTGGTGAGGTCGCCACTCGACTGGGCTGGCACCAGTCGAAGGTGAGCCGGATCGAGACCGGGCGGAGCGGGGCCAAGCCCTCGGACGTGGCGCGGCTGCTGGAGGTCTACCAGGTCGCCGACCCGGAGCTGCGCGCCCTGCTGGAGGCGCTGTGCCGCGGGGGCGCCTCGGATCCGGAGGGGTCGCGGCGGGGGTGGTGGTACGCGTACCGCGATCTGCTGCCGCCCGCCTACCGGGACTTCATCAGCCTGGAGGCGGAGGCGTCGGACGCGTACACCCTGGAGACCACGGTGGTGCCGGGTCTGCTGCAGACCCCGGACTACGCCCGGGCGGTGACCCTCGCGGCGCTCCCGGATCTGCCGGAGCCGCAGGTGGACTCGCTGGTGGAGGTGCGGATCGCGCGCCAGTCGGTGCTGCACGGCGAGCGGCCGCTGCGGCTGCACGCGGTGCTCGACGAGGCGGCACTGCGGCGCGAGGTGGGCGGGCCCGAGGTGATGACGGCGCAATTGCGCCACCTGGCCGAACTCTGCGCATTGCCTCAGGTGCGGCTGCAGGTGTTGCCATTCTCTATCGGAATGCCCATTGGTATGACAGGTCCTTTCATTATTTTCTCTTTTCCGCACATTAGTGACCTGGACGTGGTAGTTCTCGACCACTTGACGAGTAGCCTCTATCTGGAGCGGAAAGAAGACCTCCGGGCGTACAGCGCCGCGTTCGAAGTACTGCGCGCTCACGCCCTGACACCTGAGGAATCGTTGTCCTTCATCAACAAAATCGGGGGCGGCGCCTGAGGGGGCACCATGTCCAAAATGTCCGCCAACTCCGTCGACTGGCTGCGCAGCAGCTACAGCGTCGGAATGAACAACTGCGTCGAGACGGCCCTGCTGGGGCCCGACCGGCTCGGCGTGCGCGATTCGAAGAACACGGCAGGCCCCGTCCTGCTGTTCACCCCGTCGACCTGGGTCTCCTTCCTCGAGGGACTCAAGGGCGACGGCCCCGGCTCCGGCGTCTCCCGCTCGGCCGGAACCGGAAGCTGATCCGTCAGTGAAGTATCTCTTCTGCCGGTGAGCTGATCCACTCACCTTCCCGTAGTTGAGCCATCAGGCGGTCGGCGCGGTCCTCACGATCACGTCGACCGCCTCTTCGACCTGCGCCTCCGTCAGATCCCCGCGCGCGGTCAGCCGCAGCCGGGAGACGCCGTCCGGGACGGACGGCGGGCGGAAGCACCCCACCATCAGCCCGGCCGCGCGGCAGTCCGCGGCCCAGCGCACCGCCTCCTCCGGCGACGGGGCCCGCACCGACACCACCGACGCGTCCGGCCGCACCGCGGCAAGACCGGCGGCGGTCAGCCGCCCGTACAGCCCCATGGCGACCGTACGGACGCGGGCGGCGCGCTCCGGCTCCCGGCGCAGCAGCCGCAGGCTCGCCAGGGCGGCGCCCACGGCCGCCGGGTTGAGCCCGGTGTCGAAGATGAACGTCCGTGCGGAGTTGACCAGGTGCTCGATGACCCGGGCGGGCCCCAGCACCGCCCCGCCCTGGCTGCCCAGCGACTTGGAGAGAGTGGCCGTGACCACCACGTCCGGCGCGCCCGCGAGCCCGGCCCCGTGCACCGCGCCGCGCCCGCCCTCGCCGAGCACCCCGAGGCCGTGCGCCTCGTCCACCACCAGCGCCGCGCCGTACGGCCGGGAGACACCGGCGAGGGCGGCCAGCGGGGCGGCGTCGCCGTCCACGGAGAAGACCGCGTCGCTGACGACGAGGGCGCGCCGCTTCGCCTCCCCCGCGTGCGCTTCCTCCCCGGCCGCGCCCAGCACCTTGCGCACGGCGTTCGGGTCGGCGTGCGGGACGACGGCGATCTCGGCGCGGGAGAGCCGGCAGCCGTCGATGAGCGAGGCGTGGTTGTCCGCGTCGGAGACGACCAGGGCGTCCCGGCCGCTCAGTGCGGAGACGGCGGCCAGATTGGCCGCGTAGCCGGAGGAGAACACCAGGGCCGCCTCGAAGCCGCAGAACTCGGCGAGTTCCCGCTCCAGCGTGGTGTGCAGCTCGGTGGAGCCGGTGACCAGGCGCGAGCCGGTCGACCCCGCGCCCCAGCGGTGCGCCGCCGCGGCCGCGGCGGCCGTCACCTCCGGGTGCCGGGCCAGCCCCAGATAGTCATTGCTCGCCAGATCGAGCAGCGGGGAGTCGGCGGGGCGGGGGCTGAGCCGGCGCACCAGCCCCGCCCGGTCGCGCCGCTCCCGCTGTGCGTCGATCCATGCGAACGCGTCGTCGCGGTCCTGGGGCATCGGCTGTCTCGCCTTCCGTGGCCTCGTCTCGGGCACCGACTGTCGGGTCCGGATAGAACGTAGCCTCGTGCATGCCCGGTCATGGTGTGGCAATACACACACCCCGATCAGCGCGTCTTGTACGGTCCCTCCTTGGCCGCGGGCGGTGGGGTAGGAAAGGATCGTCGCCATGGACCTGCTGAACACGCTGGTGGAGAAGGGGCTGCGGCGCGAGACGCCCACCCGCGAAGAGGCGCTCGCCGTCCTGGCGACCTCCGATGACGAGCTGCTCGATGTGGTGGCCGCGGCGGGCAAGGTGCGCCGCGCCTGGTTCGGGCGGCGGGTGAAGCTCAACTATCTGGTGAACCTCAAGTCGGGGCTGTGCCCCGAGGACTGTTCGTACTGCTCGCAGCGGCTGGGCTCGACGTCCGGGATCCTCAAGTACACCTGGCTCAAGCCGGAGCAGGCGGCCGCCGCGGCGGGCGCCGGGGTCGCGGGCGGCGCCAAGCGGGTGTGCCTGGTCGCCAGCGGACGCGGCCCGACCGACCGCGATGTGGAGCGGGTCTCGCAGACCATCGCCGCCATCAAGGAGGAGCACCAGGACGTCGAGATCTGCGCCTGTCTGGGGCTGCTGTCCGACGGCCAGGCGGAGCGGCTGAAGGACGCGGGGGCGAACGCGTACAACCACAACCTCAACACCTCCGAGGCGACGTACGGCGACATCACCACCACCCACACCTACGCCGACCGGGTCTCGACCGTGCGGCAGGCCCAGGCGGCGGGGATGTCCGCCTGTTCCGGGCTGATCGCGGGCATGGGCGAGTCGGACGAGGACCTGGTGGACGTGGTCTTCTCGCTGCGCGAGCTGGACCCGGACTCGGTGCCGGTCAACTTCCTCATCCCGATCGAGGGCACCCCGCTGGCCGGGGACTGGAACCTCACCCCGCAGCGGTGTCTGCGGATCCTGGCCATGGTGCGGTTCGTCTGCCCGGACGTCGAGGTGCGGCTCGCGGGCGGCCGCGAGATCCATCTGCGGACGCTCCAGCCGCTGGCCCTGAACCTGGCGAACTCGATCTTCCTCGGCGACTATCTGACCACCGAGGGCCAGGCGGGCAAGGACGATCTGGCGATGATCGCCGACGCGGGCTTCGAGGTGGAGGGCACCGATACGACGACGCTGCCCGCGCACCGCGCGGACGCGGCTGCCGCCGGCTGCGGCGGCCACGGCGGCGAGGGCGGCGGCTGCGGCCCGTGCGGTGATGCGGCGCCCGCCGACGCCGTACCCGGCGAGGCCGTACCGGCCCGGGCGGCGGCCGGTGCGACGGTGGCCGCCCCGGCGGGCACGCGGGAGTCCCACGCCGACCTGGTCGCGGTGCGCCGCCGCGGCGCGGGCACGGATCTGCCGCCCAATGCCTGAGCGGCTGACCCCGGCCGAGCTGCGGGAGCTGGACCGGCGGCACGTCTGGCATCCGTACGGCCCGATGCCCGGCCGCCAGGACCCGCTGGTCGTGGAGTCCGCGGCCGGGGTCCGGCTGCGGCTGGCCGAGCCGGTGGAGGGCGTCCGCGAGCTGGTGGACGGGATGTCCTCGTGGTGGTCCGCCATCCACGGCTACAACCACCCGGCGCTCAACGACGCCGCGCGCGGTCAGCTGGACCGGATGAGCCATGTGATGTTCGGCGGGCTCACCCATGAGCCCGCCGTCCGGCTGGCCACCCGGCTGGTGGAGATCACACCCGAGCCGCTTCGGCACGTCTTCCTCGCCGACTCCGGTTCGGTCTCGGTCGAGGTCGCGGTGAAGATGTGCCTCCAGTACTGGCGCTCCCTCGGCCGCCCCGCCAAGCGGCGGCTGCTGACCTGGCGCGGCGGCTACCACGGCGACACCTGGCAGCCCATGGCGGTGTGCGACCCGGAGGGCGGGATGCACCGTCTGTGGTCCGGTGTGCTGCCCGAGCAGATCTTCGCGGACGCGCCGCCGCCCGGCTTCGACGCGGACCCCGACCCGGCGTATGAGCGCCACGTTCGTGAGCTGGTGGCCCGTCACGCCCATGAGCTGGCCGCGGTGATCGTGGAGCCGGTCGTCCAGGGCGCGGGCGGGATGCGCTTCCACTCCCCCGCGCTGCTGCGGGTGCTGCGCGAGGCGTGCGACGAGCACGATGTGCTGCTGGTGTTCGACGAGATCGCCACCGGCTTCGGCCGCTCGGGCGCGCTCTTCGCGGCCGAGCACGCGGGGGTGTGCCCCGATGTGATGTGTCTGGGCAAGGCGCTGACCGGGGGTATCTGACCCTCGCCGCCACGCTGTGCACCCCGCGGGTGGCGGAGGGCATCTCGCGCGGCGAGGTGCCGGTGCTCGCCCACGGCCCGACCTTCATGGGCAATCCGCTGGCCACGGCCGTCGCCTGCGCCTCGATCGATCTGCTGCTCTCCCACGACTGGCGGCAGGAGGTCAAGCGGATCGAGACCGGGCTGCGGGACGGTCTCGCGGAGGCGGCCGCCGTGCCGGGCGTCCGGGACGTACGGGTGCTCGGCGCGATCGGCGTCGTCCAGCTGGACCGTCCGATGGACGACGCGGCGATGGCGGCGGCGACGCGGGCCGCGGTGCGCGAGGGCGTGTGGCTGCGCCCGTTCCGCGATCTGCTGTACACCATGCCGCCGTACATCACCGGGGACCACGATCTGGCCCGGATCTGCGCGGCGGTCCGGGCGGCCGCCGCCGCGGCCGTCTGACCCGCCCGCCCCGCCCCGCGGTCGGTTCTCCCCGGGAAAAGAGACCGACCGCGGCCGAGGGGAGAGAGCGGGGCAGCTTGAGGCAGCATCCCGGTGCGGCTTGAGGCAGCGCCCGGGGGCGGCTTGAGGCAGCGCCCGGGGCACGAACGAAAGCGAAAGGCAACGGAAACGAAGATGACAGTCCTGGTCGTCACCGGTACGGGCACCGAGATCGGAAAGACCGTCAGCACGGCGGCCGTCGCCGCCACGGCGCTCGCGCGCGGCCGCTCGGTGGCGGTGCTCAAGCCCGCCCAGACCGGTGTCGCGGCGGGCGAGCCGGGTGACGCCGCGGAGGTGGCCCGCCTCGCCGGGGCGGTGACCCTGCTGGAACTCGCCCGCTACCCCGAGCCGTTGGCCCCCGCCACCGCCGCCCGCCGCGCCGGACGGCCTCCGGTGCGGCCGCACGAGGTGGCCGAGGCGGCGGAGAAGCTGGCCACCGAGCACGATCTGGTGCTGGTCGAGGGCGCGGGCGGGCTGCTCGTACGGTTCGACGAGACGGGGGCGACGCTCGCCGACGCGGCCCGGCTGCTCGGCGCGCCCGTCCTCGTCGTCGCCCACGCGGGCCTCGGCACGCTCAACGCGACCACCCTGACCACGGAGGCGCTGTGCGCCCGCGGGCTGGAGTGCCCCGGCGTCGTCATCGGCAGCTGGCCCGCCGCCGCGGATCTCGCCTCCCGCTGCAATGTGGCCGATCTGCCGGAGTCCTCCGGCGTCCCGCTGCTGGGCGCCATCCCCCAGGGCGCCCCCGCACTTCCGCCCGCCGAGTTCCGCGCCCAGGCCCCCGGTTGGCTGGCGCCCCGGCTGGACGGCACCTGGGACCCGGCGCGGCTGGCCGCGTAGCGACACCCCCCGTCTGGGCAGACTCCCGGTACCGGCCATTGTCCGCAGGGACATACCCGGAAGAAATGCCCGCACCTGGGACAAGGGGGAGCTCCCATGCCCGTATGCCGTCGCACACCCCCGCGTGACGCCGTCCACCACCCGCTCTTCGCCCGCTGCTACGCCAGACTGAGCCCACTGGCCGACGAGCGGGCCGGTCTTGGTGAGCTGCGCGGCGAACTGCTGGCCGGGCTCTCCGGCCGGGTCATCGAGATCGGCGCGGGCAACGGACTGAACTTCCCGCACTACCCCGAGACCGTCTCCGAGGTCGTCGCCATCGAACCCGAGCGCCATCTGCGGCGGCTGGCGGCCCGGGCGGGGCTGCGCGCCGGGGTGCCGGTGGACGTGGTGCCTGGCGTCGCCGAGGCGCTGCCGGTCAAGAACGAGGGGTTCGACGCGGCGGTGGTCTGTCTGGTGCTGTGCTCGGTGCGCGATGTGCCGCGCGCCCTCGCCGAGCTGCTGCGGGTGCTGCGGCCCGGCGGTGAGCTGCGCTTCCTCGAACACGGCCGCGCCGAGGGGCGGGTCCTGGCGGCGACCCAGCGGGCGCTGGACCGCACCGTCTGGCCGCTGATGTTCGGCGGCTGCCATACGGCGCGCGAGGTGCGGTCGGAGATCGCCGCCGCGGGCTTCGAACCGCTCGGCCACCGCCGGCTGCGCATCCCCGACCGGGGTCCGACGCTGCCGACGTCCCCGTGCGTGCTCGGCGCCGCGCGCCGCCCGCCGTCGCCGTCCGGCCCCTGATCGCCTTCCCGTCGGCGTTCGCCTTCCCGTCGGCGTTCGCATTTCCGTACGTCCGCGGGCGCGCGTACCGGCGGCCGGGTCCCTACCATCGAGGGCACGACGTTCCGATACGGGGAGGCATCGTGTCCACACCGGCGGCAACGAAACGGGACGGGTTCGCGGACGGCGGCGCCCGTGTGGCGGCCCGGGCCCGGTCCCTGACCAAGGCGTACGGCAGCGGCGAGACGGCCGTGCTCGCGCTGGACGCGGTGGACGTGGAGATCGAACGGGGCAGGTTCACCGCGGTGATGGGCCCGTCCGGATCCGGGAAGTCCACCCTGATGCACTGTCTGGCGGGTCTCGACACGGTCTCGTCGGGCCGGGCCTGGCTGGGCGACACCGAGATCACCGGCCTGGGCGACAAGGAGCTGACCCAGCTCCGCCGCGACCGGATCGGCTTCATGTTCCAGTCGTTCAATCTGCTGCCCACGCTCAACGCGGCCGAGAACATCACCCTGCCCATGGACATCGCGGGCCACAAGCCCGACCGGGAGTGGGTGGACCGGGTCATCGACACCCTCGGGCTGCGGGACCGGCTGCGGCACCGTCCCGCCCAGTTGTCCGGCGGACAGCAGCAGCGGGTGGCGTGCGCGCGGGCGCTCGCCTCCCGCCCCGAGCTGATCTTCGCCGACGAGCCCACCGGCAACCTGGACTCCCAGGCGGGCCTGGAGGTGCTGCGCTTCCTGCGGGAGGCCGTGGACGAACTGGGGCAGACGGTCGTCATGGTCACCCACGACCCGAGTGCGGCCGCCCACTCCGACCTGGTGCTCTTCCTCGCCGACGGCCGGATCGTGGACCGGATCGAGCGGCCCACGGCCGAAGCGGTGCTGGAACGGATGCACATCTTCGCGGCGGCCACCGCGCCGCCCGGGGCCGCCCCGGACCCCGACCCGCTCAACTGATCCCGGGGCCCCCGGGCCCGATCGGCCGGGCAGCCGAATGAAGGCGAGCGGACCCGAACGGGGCCGAATCTCCGATACGTTCGCGGTATCCGCGATCAAGGAGGGCTCATGGCAAGGCCGTTCCGTTTCGGAGTCAATCTGCTCACCCTTGAATCGGCCGAGGCATGGCGGGCGAAGTGCCGCCACGCCGAGCAGCTCGGCTATGACGTGCTGCTGGCCCCCGACCACCTCGGCAACCCCGCCCCGTTCCCGGCGCTGGCCGCCGCCGCCGAGGCGACCGAGCGCCCACGGCTGGGCACCTTCGTGCTCAACGCCGGCTTCTGGAACCCCGCGCTGCTCGCCCGGGAGGTGACCACCTGCGACGCGCTCACCGACGGCCGGCTGGAGCTCGGCCTGGGCGCCGGCTATGTCAAGGCCGAGCACGACAGCGCCGGGCTGCCGTTCGGTTCGCCTCGGGAGCGGGTGGACCATCTGGTGTACACCGTGGCCGGGTTGGAGCGGCTGCTGACCGATCCCGAACACCGGCCGCGGTCCACCCAGTCCCCGCGCCCGCCGCTGCTGCTCGGCGGCAACGGCGACCGGCTGCTGCGGCTGGCCGCGCGCCACGCGGACATCGCGGCCTTCACCGGCGCGGTGCAGCCCGTCGGCAAGCCCCAGGGCACCCTCCAGCTGATCAGCCCGGAGGCGCTGGAGGGCCGGATCGCCGCCTTCCGCCGCTTCGCCGCCGAAGCGGGGCGGACGCAGGAGTCCGACGAGAGCGATGAGGCCATCGAGCTGAACTACCTCATCCAGATGGTCGGCCCCACCGAGGACCGGCGTGCCAAGGCCCGTGAGCTCGCCCCGTACGCACCGGACCTCACCGAGGACCAGCTGCTGGAGCATCCGGCCCTGCTGCTGGGCGACGCCAAGGAGATGGCGGAGCAGCTGCGGGCCCACCGCGAGCGGTTCGGCTTCTCGTACTTCGCGGTGCTGGAGCACAACATGGAGGCGTTCGCCCCGGTGATCGAGGAGCTGCACGGCAGCTGACCCGGCGGAATCCCGTCGACGCCGTGGTCCGCCCGATGGTGGGATACGGGCATGAACGATCTCCGGATACGGGCCGCGGCCCCCGCCGACCTCGACACCGTGCTCGCCTTCTGGAAGGAGGCGGCGGAGGGCACCAGCATCAGCGACGACCGGGACGGAGTGGCCCGGCTGCTCGACCGCGACCCGCAGTCGCTGCTGCTGGCCGAGCGGGACGGCGAGCTCGCCGGAACCGTGATCGCCGGTTTCGACGGCTGGCGCTGCCATCTGTACCGGCTGGCCGTCCACCCCGGGCACCGCCGCCGGGGCGTGGCGACGGCCCTCCTGGCGGCGGCCGAGGAGCGGTTCGCGGCCCTGGGCGGACGGCGCGGGGACGCGATGGTGCTCAACGAGAACGAGCTCGCCCACCACGCGTGGAGCGCGGCGGGCTATGCGCCGCAGCCGCAGTGGAGCCGCTGGGTCAAGCCGCTGCGCCCCTGACCCGGCGGCCGTCCCGGGCGGGGCGCCCCGCGCGGTGCCTTCAGGGCCTGTCTGGGGTTGTGATCTGGGCTCGCGGGGCGTGGCGCGCTCCCCCGGCTACCGCTGGGAGGTACCCCCTCTCGCGGCGTTGCCGAAACGCCCTAGTAGCTCCGCTACGAGGGCCTTCCGGCGCCTTGCGATCGCACGCACCACGCCCCGCTCCCTGATCCAGATCACAACCCCAGACAGGCCCTAGCATGGGACGGAGGTGAACCGATGACCGAAGTCCTCCTCCTGGCCGTGGCGCTCCTCCTGGCGGTGGCCTGTGGCGCCTTCGTCGCGGCGGAGTTCTCGCTGACCACGGTCGAGCGCGGCGAGCTGGAACGCGCGGCCGGGCGCCGGGAGCGCGGCGCGGCCGGGGCGCTGAAGGCCGTGCGGAGCCTCACCTACCAGCTCTCCGGCGCGCAGCTCGGCATCACCGTGACCAATCTGGTCGTCGGCATGCTGGCCGAGCCGTCCGTCGCGGCCCTGCTGGCCGGGCCGCTCACCGCGATCGGCGTGCCCCCGTCGGCCGTCCCCTCGACCGCGCTGGTGCTCGGCACCTTCCTGTCGACCGTCGTGCTGATGGTCGTCGGCGAGCTGGTGCCCAAGAACTGGGCGATCTCCCGGCCGCTGCCGGTCGCCAAGGCCGTGGCCACCCCGCAGCGCGTCTTCAGCTCCGCCTTCCGCCCGCTGATCAGCCATCTCAACAACACCGCCAACCGCACCGTGCGCCGGCTGGGCCTGGAGCCCGCCGAGGAGCTGGCGTCCGCGCGCGGTCCCCAGGAGCTGATCGCCCTCGCCCGGCACTCCGCCAAGGAGGGCGCGCTGGAGAAGGACACCGCCGAGCTGTTCGTCCGCACCCTCAACCTCGCCGGGCTCACGGCGGAGAACGTGATGACCCCGAGGGTGCGGGTGGTGGCACTGGACGTACGGGCCACCGCCGAGGACGTGGCCAACGCGACCCGCGCCACCGGGCTGTCCCGCTTCCCCGTCTACCGGGGCAGCCTGGACACCGTCGCCGGGCTCGTCCACATCAAGGACGTGCTGGCGGTCCCCGCCGAGGAGCGGCCCCGCCGCCCGGTGTCGGAGGTGATGCGCGACGCGGTGTTCGTCCCCGAGCCGCTCACCGTGGACCGGCTGCTGGACCGGCTCTCGGCCCAGCGCAGCATGGCCGTGGTGATCGACGAGTACGGCGGTACGGCCGGGGTCGTCACCCTGGAGGACATCGTCGAGGAGGTGGTCGGCGAGGTCCGCGACGAGCACGATCCGCATGAGACCGCCCAGCTGATCCCGATGGGCCGGGACCCGGAGGGCCATACGCTGTACGACGCGGACGGCGCGGCCCGCGTCGACCAGCTGGAGAACATCGGGCTGCGGGTGCCCCCGGGCCCGTACGAGACGCTGGCCGGGCTGATCGCCACCGAGCTGGGCCGGATCCCGGCCGTCGGCGACACCGTCGAGCCGGCGGGCTGGTCCGTGGAGGTGCGGAAGGTGACGAGCCACCGGGCGGCCCGGGTCCGGCTGCGGGCGCCGCTGCGCGGCGCCGGGGGCGACGGGGGCGGCGGTGTGCACGGGGCCGAGGGGCGACGGGCCGATGACCGTTCTCCAGCTGCTGATCGGCCTGTTGACGCTGGTGTTCAACGCCTTCTTCGTGGGGGCTGAGTTCGCCCTGATCTCGGTGCGCCGCAGCCAGATCGAGCCGCATGCCCAGCAGGGCGACCGGCGGGCGCGGGCCGTGCTGTGGGGCCTGGAGCACCTCTCCGCGCTGCTGGCCGCCGCCCAGCTCGGGATCACGCTGTGCACGCTGGTGCTGGGCGCCGTCGCGGAACCGGCCATCGCGCATCTGCTGGAGCCCCTGTTCCACGTGGTGGGTCTGCCGCTGGGTCTGGTGCACCCGATCTCGTTCGTGATCGCGCTGACCCTGGCCACCTATCTGCACATGCTGTTCGGCGAGATGGTGCCGAAGAACGTGGCGCTGGCCGAGCCGGTGCGCACCGTGCTGCTGCTCGGCCCGCCCCTGGTCGCCCTCGCCCGCACCCTGCGCCCGGTGATCTTCGGGGTGAACGCCCTGGCCAACACGTTGCTGAAGCTGTTGCGCGTGGAGCCCAAGGGCGAGGTCGCGGCGACCTTCTCCGACGATGAGCTGGCCCGGATGGTCTCGGACTCCAGCGAGGCCGGACTGCTGGACGACCGCGCCACCGAGCGGCTGCGGGACGCGCTGGAGCTGGGCCGGCGACGGGTGCGGGACGTGGTGCTGCCCATGGGCCGGGTGGTCAGGGCGCGGCTCGGGGTGACCCCCGAGGAGCTGGAGCGGCTGTCGGCGCGTACCGGTTTCTCACGGTTCCCGGTGGTGGACGGCTCCGGGCGGATCCTGGGCTATCTGCATGTGAAGGACGCGCTGGACGCACGGCCCCGGGAGGTGCCGTTCCGCCCCGATCAGCTGCGCCCGATCCCCCGGGTGCGGTCCCTCACGCCGCTGGACGACGTGCTCACCGCGATGCGTGACAGCCGTACGCACCTCGCGGCCGTCATCGCGGCGGACGGGCGGCTGGAGGGGCTGGTGACCATGGAGGACGTGCTGCGCGAGCTGGTCGCCTGAGCGCTCCCGCCTGCCCGTGTCCGTCATTCCTCGGTGTGTTTGGACTCATGGGCGATGATGCACGCCTGCCAGTGGGCCAGCGCCTCCTCCCGGCCGCCGCCGCCCTCCTCGGCCACCGCCACCAGCGCATGGGCGGCCATCGCGGCGAGCCGCACCGCGACCCGGCACACATCGCGCGTCTCGAGCGGCTCCAGGAGGGCGGCGGCGCCCTCCCCGTCGTCGGCGAGCGCGGCGGCGACGATGGCCATGGTCGTACGGTCGCATTCGAAGGCATCCACGCCGACCAGACTGCCCCGCCGCGCGGCGCGCGGAACCCCGGGCAGTCCAACCGGTCCAACCGGGGGCCCGGCCGGAGGGGCCGCGCGAGGCTCAGCGACGGGGGCCGGGACCGGAGCGGGGGCCTGGACCGGAGCCGGGACCGGGGCCAGGGCCGGGCCGGGTGCCCATCGGGTCGTAGCGGAAGATCACGTACTCGACGCGTCCGATGACCTTGGTGCGGTTCGTCCGCCGGTACAGCTCGGGCGGCCGGAAGATGTTGTCGTCGAAGATGTCCGCGCCGGGCTCCACATTCCAGCTGGCGGTCGTCCCGTTCCGCGCTCCGCCCTCGAAGTAGATGTGGGTCATCGCCATGCGGCTCATCATGCTCGCGCTCGGCGGTCCACGCAGCCCACGCCCCGGGATAAGATCGCCCGAGCCATGCAGACGAATATCACCTACAGCAGCTTTGTCGCGGTCGGCGACTCCTTCACCGAGGGAATGTCGGACGCGCTTCCCGACGGCACCTACCGAGGCTGGGCGGATCTGCTCGCCGGGCGGCTCGCGGCCCGCAGCCCCGGGTTCCGTTACGCCAACCTCGCCGTGCGCGGCAAGCTCATCGGACAGATCGTCGAGGAGCAGACGGGCCCGGCGGCGGCCATGGGCGCCGACCTGGTGACCCTGGTCGGCGGGCTGAACGATGTGCTGCGGCCGAAGTGCGACGTGGGCCGGGTGTGCGGACTGCTGGAGGAGGCCGCCGAGCGGCTTGCGCCCAGTTGCAAGCGGCTGGTGCTGATGCGCAGCCCGGGGCGGCGCGGACCGGTGCTGGAGCGGTTCCTGCCCCGGATGGAGCGGCTGTTCGCGTTCATCGACGAGCTGGGCGCGCGGCATGACGCGACCGTCGTGGACCTGTACGCCTCCGAGGCGGTCGGGGACCCCCGGATGTGGCACGAGGACCGGCTGCATCTGAACGCCGAGGGGCACCGGCGGGTCGCCGAGGCCGTGTGGCAGGCGCTGGGCCATGAGCCCGAGGAGGACTGGAACGCGCCCCTGCCGCCCGCGGTGCCCGTCGGGTGGCTGGCCCGCCGCACCTCGGATGTGCGGTTCGCCCGCCAGCACCTCGGGCCGTGGATCGGCAGGCGGCTGACCGGCCGCTCCTCGGGCGACGGGCGGGCCCCCAAGCGCGCCGAGTTGCTGCCGTACGAGGGCTGATCCGCGAAGCCCGGGTCCCGGGCCGTTCGGCGGGGTCCGTCCGGGCCGTTCGACGGGGTCCGTCGGCCACCGGTCTGGCCTGCGAGGACGGCCAGTAGACTCGGCACGTGACTGGTAAGCCGCGCATTCCGAACGTCCTGGCCAACCGCTACGCCTCCACGGAGCTGGCCGTCCTGTGGTCCCCGAGTACAAGGTGACGCTGGAGCGGCGGCTGTGGCTCGCCGTGCTCCGCGCCCAGAAGGACCTCGGAATCGAGGTGCCGGACGCCGCCCTCGCCGACTACGAGCGGGTCCTGGAGACCGTCGACCTGGCCTCGATCGCCGAGCGCGAGAAGGTCACCCGCCACGATGTGAAGGCCCGCATCGAGGAGTTCAACGCCCTCGCCGGCCATGAGCACGTCCACAAGGGCATGACCTCCCGCGATCTCACCGAGAACGTGGAGCAGCTCCAGATCCGGCTCTCCCTGGAGCTGGTGCGGGACCGTACGGTCGCGGTGCTGGCCCGGCTCGGCAAGCTGGCCGCCGACCACGCCGAGCTGGTGATGGCCGGCCGGTCGCACAACGTCGCGGCGCAGGCCACCACGCTCGGCAAGCGGTTCGCCACCGCGGCGGACGAGCTGCTGGTCGCGTACGAGCGGCTGGATAACCTGCTGGGCCGCTATCCGCTGCGGGGCATCAAGGGCCCGGTCGGCACCGCGCAGGACATGCTGGACCTGCTCGGCGGCGACGCGGCGAAGCTGGCCGAGCTGGAGCGGCGGATCGCCACCCACCTCGGCTTCGGGCAGGCGTTCACCTCCGTCGGCCAGGTCTATCCGCGCTCGCTGGACTACGACGTCGTCACCACGCTGACGCAGCTGGCCGCGGCCCCGTCCTCGCTGGCCAAGACCATCCGGCTGATGGCCGGGCACGAGCTGGTGACCGAGGGGTTCAAGCCCGGCCAGGTCGGCTCGTCCGCGATGCCGCACAAGATGAACACCCGCTCCTGCGAGCGCGTGAACGGCCTCGCGGTGATCCTGCGCGGCTACGCCTCGATGACCGGGGAGCTGGCGGGCGACCAGTGGAACGAGGGCGATGTCTCCTGCTCGGTGGTGCGCCGGGTCGCGCTGCCGGACGCGTTCTTCGCCTTCGACGGGCTGCTGGAGACCTTCCTGACCGTGCTCGACGAGTTCGGCGCCTTCCCCGCCGTCATCGCCCGTGAGCTGGACCGCTACCTCCCCTTCCTCGCCACCACGAAGGTGCTGATGGGCGCCGTACGGGCCGGGGTGGGCCGCGAGGTCGCCCATGAGGCGATCAAGGAGCACGCGGTGGGCGCGGCGCTGGCGATGCGCGAGCGGGGCGCCGAGCGCAACGAGCTGCTCGACTCGCTCGCCGCCGATGAGCGGATCCCGCTGGACCGAGCCGCGTTGGACGCGCTGATGGACGACAAGCTCTCCTTCACGGGCGCGGCCGCGGACCAGGTGGGCGCGGTGGTCGCCCGGATCGAGGAGATCGTCAAGGAGCGCCCGGAGGCCGCCGCCTACGCTCCCGGCTCGATCCTCTGACACCGGCGATGACGCCCGCCGAACTGGAGGCCGCCCGCGACCGCCTCGTCCCCGATGTGGTCGCGGACGGTCTGCGCGTCCTCTTCTGCGGTATCAACCCCGGGCTGATGACGGCCGCCACCGGCCACCACTTCGCCCGCCCCGGCAATCGGTTCTGGCCCGCCCTCCACGCCTCGGGGTTCACCCCCCGCCGGCTCGATCCGTCCGAGCAGTCGGAGCTGGTGCGCTATGGGCTCGGCATCACCAATGTGGTGGCGCGGGCCAGTGCCCGGGCCGATGAGCTGAGCGACGAGGAGTACCGGGAGGGCGGCCGGATCCTTCAGGAGAAGGTGCTCCGGCTGCGGCCGCGCTGGCTGGCGGTGGCGGGGGTCACCGCCTACCGGGTGGCGTTCGGCGACAAGAAGGCGAAGATCGGGCCCCAGACGAGGACCATAGGCGAGACCCGGATCTGGGCCCTGCCGAATCCGAGCGGCCTCAACGCACACTGGACGCTGCCGGCGATGGCGGAGGAGTTCGGCCGGCTGCGCGCCGCCGCCGAGGCCGACGGCTAGGCGAACGCCGCAGCCCGAGGTCGAGCGCTCTGTTTTCGGAGCCTAAAGAGCGTCCTACGTTGGACGGCGCTGCGCCAGCACCGGAATAGCGGCGATCTTCTCGGACGTGAGGTCGTCCCACACCAAGCCGCGCGGCCGTCGGCGGTTGGGACAAGGGATCACCGTGTCTGGCGTGACGATGTAGTCCACGGAGAAATCGTGCTCCGTCTCGGGGATGTCGTCCTCGATGACCTGGAGCCCATGCACCGGCGCCACGATGATGGTCTTCTCGGTGACCAGGCCGGCCTCGATGAGAAGCGCCACTTCAAGGTCGGAGTACCCAGCTCCCTTGCCGATACGGGCACCGGAACGGTTCACGGCCACGCTGCCGCAGACGACGATGTCGATCGGCTCGACCTCTTCAACGCCGACGCGCCGGGCAACCTGGGCCGCACCCTTCTTCTCGGCGACCTCCTCGGGCGGGAGTGTCAGGCTCTCGGGGTCGAGCAAGTAGAACGGCTGCGGACTAGCCATCCTCGGAACGGCCATGTAGACCCGCTTACCGTCTTTGAGAGCGCGGACGCGCACCGGAAGCTGTGCCCAGTCAGGGTTGGCCTTGACGGTCGTCGCCCGCCGCCATTCACCCAGACCGGCCAGTTGCTCGGCTGTCCCATCAGTTCCGTAAAAGCCTGGGATCTTTCCGTACGAGTCGGCCGGTGCGCCGCCGCCGTCAATGAGTCGTCGCCACACCCGCTTGCGTACGGCCTGTTTGGCCTGGTCGATGTCCATCACGCCCCACCTGTTCTATATGGCCATGAGGGCAAGCAGCCTTTCGTTGATCTCCTGCGCCCACGGCTCGTTCCTCCACTGCCGCAGTTCCCGCCCGGCAGAGAACGCCAGATTAAGACCGCCTCCGCCGCGCGTCAGGTCGACGGCATCAATGGTGCGGTGCATGACGCTCGCTGGCACTTCGCCAGGCTGCCCGGTCTGCAAACTGCAATGCGTGACCACATCGAACGCGAGCTGGGCGCGCGGCTGTGGGTCATCCAAAGCACCCTCGCACAGCCGAAGGGTGCTGCGTCATGAGCGCTGACACCGTCAACCCGATCCCTCTGTACGCATCCTCTCTGCGCTTGACCGCAGTACCTACGGCTGTCGGCTGCTCGCGGATGTTCGTCCGCCACACCCTGAAACTCTGGCAGCTTGAAGACCACGCCGAGACGGCAACGCTCATCATGAGCGAACTCGTCACCAACGCCGTGAAGGCGAGCGGCATCACCGAGCCGGAGCCGAAGTCGTGGCAGATCACGGCGGAGCACGTCATCGGGATACAGCTTCGGGCTATCGAGGCGAGCCTGTACGTCGAGGTCTGGGACAGAACTGACGCAGCGCCCGTAGGTAAGAACCCTGACCTCGAGACGGAAGGTGGGCGCGGCCTACTGCTGGTCGAGCAGCTTGCCAAGCGCTGGGACGTCTACCGGCCGCGCGTCGGTGGAAAGGTCGTATGGGCTGAGTTGTCCCTCGGGCTGCCCTTGGAGCTGCGCCCTTTCGAGCACACGCCGCTGCTCCTGCCCAGCGGCATCCGGGCGCCGCAAGGGCCAGTTGAAGGTCAAGCGCGTACCGCACTGCTCGATGTGCTGCTGAAGACGACGACTGAGGCGATGGTCGCGGTGCACGTGATCCGTGAGACCTAGTGCCGCACCAGACAACGTTCGCCCTGTCGAGGCCATGATGAAAGTCAGGTGCGAGGCATCCTGCTCCAAGGCCATGATGTTGATCATGACTGGATACACCGATGTTCCTGCCCGGCTGGGTGAGAGTGCTCTGTCTGACGGGCGGCTGCTCGGCTGGGCTGAGTGGGGGCCGATGGACGGGGTGCCTGTCCTGTTGTGTCCTGGTGCGGCTACGAGCCGGTGGCTCGGGTTCGGGGCAGGTGTTGTTGAGGCGCTCGGAGTGCGTCTTGTATCTGTGGATCGTCCGGGTCTTGGTGTCTCGACGCCCGCTCGTGGGCGGACGTTCTCTGACTTCGCTGGGGATGTGCGTCAACTCTGTGCGCTGCGGGGGCTGGGGCGCCCGGTTGTGGTCGGGAATTCGCAAGGTGCGCCATTCGCTCTCGCCTGCGCTGCGGAGGGGGTCGCCTCGGCGCTGGCCGTCGTCTCGGGTGCGGACGAGGTCGCCAGGCCGGAGTTCGCTTCAGTTCTGGACGCGAACCTGCGTGGTCTCGTCGAGCGGACTGAGTCCGATCTGGCTGGCGCCGAGGAGTTTTTCGCCGGCTTCACTGCGGATGCCATGTGGGACATGGTCATGGCCGGGAGCCCAGGGTGTGACCTTGCCGTGTATCAGGATCCTGATTTCGCAGCTGGTTACCGCAGGGCCTTGGACGAGGGATTTGCTCAAGGTGCCGCTGGTTACGCCCGTGACACGGTCCTGACGATGGGGCGGTGGCCGTTCGCTCTCGGCGAGATCGATGTCCCCGTCGATATCTGGTACGGCGAGCAGGACACCAGCCACTCGCCCGATAACGGAGCACTGCTCGCTGCCCGTGTTCCCGGCGCTCATCACCATGTCGTGCCAGGGATCGGTGGTGCCCTGTTGTGGACACATGCCGAGTCGATCCTCACGTTCCTCCTTGAAAAGACCATCACCGACCAGTAGACGATCGGTTCGTGGCCGCGCTGGGGCGCGAGGCGTGCACGTGCCGGACAGTGATCTCCGCCAAGCTGTGCGGGTGGCTGAACGTGTGCAGGTCCGGGAGATTGACGACGATGAGGGCAGGCGCTTGCTGCGGATTATCCGCAGGGGCAAGGGGTCGGTGGTGACCTGGCGGCGGGCTCAGATGGTGCTGCTGTCCGCACAAGGCATGTCCGTAGCGAAGATCGCCGAAGTGACGTTCACCAGCCCGGACCGGGTCCGGGACGTGCTCCACAACTCCAACACCGACGGCTTCGAGGCGCTCTACCCGCAATATAAGGGTGGTAGGCCGAGAACCTTTAGCCTCCCGGAACGCCGGGAGATCAAGAAGATCGCCAAGTCCAAGCCGGCCGAGCACGGCTTGCCGTTCTCGACCTGGAGTCTGGCCAAGCTGGCCGACTTCCTGGTCGCCGAGGGGGTGGTCGACGACATCAGCCACGAGGGCCTTCGGGATCGAGTTGGACGCACCGGACACCGCTCGGTCGTCTGAGTTCAAGGTGGCTCTCGACCACTACCGCGACGCCGAGAAGCAATATCTCAAGCAGGAGTGACGTCTGACCGTGGAAGCGCTCCGTCAGTCCCTTGCTGCGCTCGTCGGCAAGAAGGCGGACGACGAGCACGGCACGGCCGACGTTGAAACGGCGGCCAAGGATCTCCGCAAGGAGTCGAACAAGACGCGTGTCGGCTACCCGCCGCGTGTCGAGCAGGTACGCCGCGCGCTCAAGTTCATGGCCGACCTCGGGGCACACCCGGAGGTTGCCGAGACAACCAAGACCGATGCGTACTCCGCCCTCCTCATGGTCGGTGGACTGCTGCACGGGTGGCAGCGATGAACGCCAGGTGCAGTGGGCGACATCTGGGCCGCATGGTTCGACCGATCAACCCTGCACCGGCCTCGCACCCGAGAAGGAGCGCAGCTACGACTCTGTCCGTCGCTGATAGATGCGCCCCGCCGAATGATTGGGGTGCATGGTGACGACGCAGAACAAGTTATAGCCCCTAAGTGACGCTATGCCGTGAGGCGGCGCTTCCCTTGCATTCCTAAGAGAGGACTATCGAGAGCAGACGATGCGGCCCGTCCATGTTTAGGACGGCTGCCTCAACGCGCACTGGACGCTGCCCGCCATGGCAGAGGAGTACGGCCAGCTGCGCGCCGACGCCGAGGCCGACGACCAGACGGACGCCGGGGCAGACGGCTAGGCGGACGCCGGGGCCGAAGGGAGGTGACTGGCGGCAAGGCGCAGGCGCTCGTCATGAACTTCGAGCAGGAGATGCACGCGCTGCTCCCCGACGACATCCAGAAATCGCGAGGCCTCGGTATGTGAGCGGGAATGAGCGGCTATTCGACCCCTGGTGCGTGCACGTGAAATCAGCCGTGCCAGCATCTTGGAGGAGTCGCGTCCCGCAGACTTCAGCTGTCCGGACCAAAGCGGACCGACGCATTGGCCGATCTTCCAATGTGCCCGTGATCGTCCGGACGCCCGCGGTTACGCCCGGGCACCTGAGGCCTGAGGTGATGCCGTCGGCGCGGTCACTCGAACCGTGCTGTGTCGCCCGCCCCTCGACGTACGATCTCGGGTTCGCCGCCGGACAAGTCGATGACCGTGGTCGGCTCGGTGCCGCAGTCACCCGAGTCCACCACGGCGTCCACCACGTGGTCGAGCCGTTCTTTGATCTCCCAGCCCTGCGTCATCGGCTCGTCCTCATCGGGCAGGAGCAGGGTGCTGGAGAGCAGCGGCTCACCGAGGTCGGCCAGCAATGCCTGAGTGACGGCATGGTCAGGAATCCGGACTCCGACCGTCTTTTTCTTCGGGTGCAGCAGCTGCCGCGGCACCTCCTTCGTCGCCGGGAGGATGAAGGTGTAACTGCCGGGCGTCGCTGCTTTGATCACGCGGAACACATCTTTGTCGACGTGCACGAACTGGCCCAACTGCGCGAAGTTCTGGCACACCAGCGTGAAGTGGTGGCGCTCGTCGAGGTTCCGGATCGACCGGATCCGGCCGATGCCGTCACGATTGCCCAGTCGGCATCCCAGTGCGAAGCAGGAGTCCGTCGGGTAGGCGATGAGCGCGCCGGAGCGGATCATGTCAGCCACATTGCTGATGGTGCGCTGCTGTGGATTCTCGGGGTGCACGTCGTAATACTTCGCCATCCGCCGAGCCTATGCGATCAGGACACCCCCGTCGTTTCGTGCCCCGGACCAGGCCGGACATCGCTCTGGTGTCATATCGTGCCCTCCTCCCCTATCGCCACCAGCAGCTGGATGGGCAGCTCGCGGTCGCCCTGCCCGACCCCCAGCCCGACCCAGCGGCCGTCGACGCGCCAGACGCGCAGCTCGGGTACGTAACCGCACAGGGTGTCCAGCGGGGGCGGGACCGGCTCGCCCATCGCCGAGCGCTCCAGGGAGTCGGTCAGGTCGAGGACGTCGGGGCGCCCCACCGTAAGGTCAGCACCTGGTCCAGCGCGCTCAGCTCGGCCTCGAACTCCTCCAGCACCTCCTCGACCCGGCTCAGATCCGCGTCCCAGAAGTCCTCGCTGACGCGGAGGTCGGCGACATGGAAGCCGGGGCCGCTCGCCACCCGTCCGTCGGCGGTCCGCTGCGCGGGGAAGTCCCGCACGCGCAGCTGATCGATCGTGGCCACATGGTCCGCCGTACTGGTCATGGTGTCAGTAAACAGCGTAGGTCGGACATCTGGCCGCCCGTCAGATGGGCCGCGCGACGGCCGGGCGGTCCGAGCTGGGAGGCGGCACTCGCCGCGTCCGCGCCCAGCGGATACGATCCGGCAGATACGCACTGGGAGGGAGGCCGACGTTGGGGCGGCTCACCGGCGGGGATCCGTCCCTGCTGCGACGCATCAACTCCGCCGTGGTCCTGCACGCGCTGCGCGCGGCGACCGCGTCCGGCGCGGCCGCCGGGGTGGCCGGGACGAGGCGGGCGGCTGCGCCGGGAGCGCGAGCCTCACCGATCTGACCCGGGTGACCGGGCTGTCCCGGCCCACCGTCGAGGGGGTGATCGACGGGCTGGCCGACAGCGGTCTGGTGGTCGAGGTGCCCGCCGAGGAGGGCGCGGTCCGCCGCCAGGGACGCCCCGCGCGCCGCTTCCGCTTCCGGGCCGAGGCCGGGCATCTGCTGGGCATAGAGATAGGGGCGCACCGGGTGGCCGCGCTCCTGTCGGACCTCGACGGACACCCGCTCGGCTCGATCGTGCGCGAGGTGTCGGAGAAGGCGTCCGCGGACGAGCGGCTGGAGCGGGTGCGCACCGCCGTCGCGGACCTGCTGCGGCGCGCGGGGGTGGCCCGGTTCTCGCTGCGCGCGGTCGGGGTGGCCAGCCCCGGCATCGTCGAGGCCGACGGCACCGTCCATCTGTGCACCGCGCTCCCCGGCTGGACCGGGCTGCCCCTGGGCGAGCGGCTGCGACGGTCCTTCCGCTGTCCGGTGCTGGTGGAGAACGACGCGAACACGGCGGCGGTGGCCGAGCACTGGAAGGGGGCGGCGGCCGGTTCGGACGATGTGGTCTTCGTGTTGGCCGGGTTGAGCCCGGGCGCCGGGTCGCTGATCGGCGGGCGGCTGCACCGCGGCTTCGGCGGCGCCGCCGGGGAGATCGGGGCGCTGCATCTGCTGGGCCAGGAGGCCGCCCCGGAGGAGGTGCTCTCCACGACCGGGGAGCCGCTGAACCCGCTGGACGAGGCGCAGGTGGCGCATGTCTTCGCGCTGGCCCGGGACGGCGACGCGCGGGCGCGGGCGGCCGTGGACCGCTTCGTCCGCAGGCTGGTGCACGACACGGCGGCCCTGGTGCTGGCGCTGGACCCGGAGGTCGTGGTGGTGGGCGGCTGGGCCGCCGGTCTCGACGGGGTGCTGGCCCCGCTGCGCGATGAGCTGTCGCGCTACTGTCTGCGGCCCCCGCAGGTCGCGCTCTCGCTGCTCGGCGAGGCGGCGGTGACCACGGGGGCGCTGCGGCTGGCCCTGGACCATGTGGAGCAGGAGCTGTTCGCGGTCGACAGCACGGTGACGACCCGCCGCGCGAGCCGCTGACGCGGGAGGCGGGGCGGGGCGGGCGTTTCGGGTTTCGGCGTGCGTACGCGGCGGCGAGGCGACGCGGGCCGGACCTACGGCATGGGCCGAACCCGCGTCGTGGGCGGGGCTCACGACATGGGACGGGCCTGCGACACGCGGCGGCGAGGCGACGCGGGCCGGGCCCGCGACATGCGCCAGGCCCGCGACGTGGGGCGGGCCCGCGAGGTGGGGCGGGCCCGCGAGGTGGGGCGGGCCCGGATCAGCCCGCCAGCAGCTCCTCGCCCGCGTCGCCGAAGGTGAGCCGGCAGGTGTCGGCCCGGTACGTGGCCACGGCGACGGCCGCGGTGCGGCCCTGGGCCACATAGCGGGTGGTCACGAGGAGGACGGGGGCGCCGGGCAGCCGGTCGAGCTCCTTGGCGTCGTCCGCGCGGGCCGAGCCGAGCTCCACGGTCTGCTCTCGGCCCTCCAGCTCCAGCCGGCGCAGCTCGCGCAGCACGGCGCGGGCGCGGGCCAGCCCGCTGGGGGTGTCGATGGCGGCGAGGCCGGGGACGGACTCGGACGGTACGTACAGCAGCTCGGCGGCGAGCGGCTGGCCGTGGCTCATCCGGGTGCGGCGCACCCGGTGGACCGGGGTGTCGGGGTCGATCTCCAGCAGCCGGGCGACCTCGGCGGGCGGGGTCGCCTCGGTGCTGTCGACGGTCTGCCAGGTGTCCTCGCCGGGGGTGTCGGTCCAGCCGTGGGCGTAGTCCCCGACGGCCACGCCGACGCGGGGCGGGGCGACGGTGGTGCCGACGCCGCGGCGGCGCTGCAGCCTGCCCTCCAGCTCGAGCTGCTCGAGGGCCTGTCGGAGGGTGGCGCGGGCGACGCCGAAGCGGGCGGCCAGCTCACGCTCGTTGGGCAGGATCTCCCCGACCGCGAACTCCGAGTCGAGTGCGTCGCTGAGCACGGTCTTCAGATGCCAGTACTTGGGCTCTGGCACCGATTCCAGCTGTGTGGTCCCCACCCTGTCCCCCTTGATTCCGACGGCCGGCGGTCCCGCGCGCCTTCACAGTTATGCGCGGCTTCTTTATTAAAGGTTGTTGCAGTATCAATGCGACCATAAGGCGGCGTGCGTACTTGGTCAAGACCAATCCCTGACCGGTTATCGTCGGTGACCGTCGGAGCGGGATGCGTCACGGGGCGGGAGCTGAGCTGAACTGATGGACATGGACCAGGTCACGGTGGTCACGGGGGGCAGTCGCGGCATCGGCGCGGCGGTGGCGGTGCGGCTGGCCCGCGCCGGGCACAGCGTCGCGATCGGCTACGAGCAGGCCCGGGACGCGGCCGAGCGGTGGGCGGCGGCGGTGCGCGCGGAGGGGGTGCGGTCGCTGGTCGTCCAGGCCGACACCAGCGACGCGGAGCAGGTCGAGGCGATGTTCGACCGGGTGCGGGAGGAGCTGGGCCCGATCACCGGGCTGGTCAACAACGCCGGGATCACGGGTCCGTTGGGCCGCTTCACCGAGACCTCACCGGAGGTGATGCGCCGCGTCGTGGACGTCAATGTGACCGGGGCCCTGCTGTGTGCCCGGCGGGCGGCGCGCGAGATGTCCACGCGCCACGGCGGGCAGGGCGGTGCCATCGTCAACATCTCCTCGGGCGCGGCGACGACCGGCAGCCCCGGGGAGTATGTGCACTACGCGGCCAGCAAGGCGGCGGTCGACGCGATGACCGTCGGGCTGTCGAAGGAGCTGGCGGCGGAGGGGATCCGGGTCAACTCGGTCCAGCCCGGGATGACACTGACCGACATCCACGCGCGGATGGGCGACCCCGAGCGGCCGTGGCGCGTCCAGGGACGGGTGCCGATGGGACGGCCGGGCGAGCCGGAGGAGATCGCGGGCGCGGTGGCGTGGCTGCTGTCGCCGGAGGCGTCGTACACGACGGGGGCGGTGCTGCGGGTCGCGGGCGGGCTGTAGGCGGCGTACGCGGTCGCGCGGCGTGCGGTTGCACGGCGTCCGGTCGCACGCCGTCCGGTTGCACGGCGCGCGGCCGTACGGTCATCGGCCAACGGCCAACGGCCAACGGGGGTCTACCCTCCGGTAACTCTTGCTGACATGCTGTCTCATACGCCGCGTGCGCCTGCCGGAACGCCGATCGTGAGGAGCCATCCGATGCCCGCGTCCCTCTCCTTCTCCGTCGCCACCCCGGCGGCCCACGCACCGCCCGGGTCGTCCACGAACGGCGCGGCGCGGGGCGGCCGTTGGTGCTGCTGCACGGCATCGGCCACCACTGGCAGGCATGGGAGCCGGTGCTGGACATCCTCGCCGTCGACCGCGATGTGATCGCCGTGGATCTGCCCGGCTTCGGGGCGTCGGACGCGCTGCCGGACGGCATCCCGTACGACCTCGACGGCGTCATACCGGTGCTCGACGCGCTCTTCGAGGCCCTGGGCGTCAAACGCCCCGACGTGGCCGGGAACTCGCTCGGCGGGCTCATCGCGCTGGAGCTGGGCCGGCTCGGGCTCGTACGGTCCGTCACCGCGCTGTCCCCGGCCCGGTTCTGGACCGAGGCCGAGCGGCGCTACGCCTTCGGCGTGCTGTCCGCGATGCGGGCCGGGGCGCGGGCGCTGCCGCCGCCCATGGTGGCGTGGCTGGCCCGCGGCGCGGTCGGGCGGGCCGCGCTGACCGGCGCCATCTACGCCCGGCCCGCGCGGCGTTCACCGGACGCCGTCGTCGCCGAGACACGGGCCCTGCGCGAGGCGGTCGGCTTCGGCGCCACGCTGGCCGCCGGAAGCTCCGGGCTGTTCACCCACGACATCCGCGATGTCCCGGTCACCATCGCCTGGGGCTCGCGCGACCGGCTGATGCCGCGCCGCCAGGGCGTCCGCGCCAAGCGGGTGATCCCCGGCGCCCGGCTGGTCCGCCTCCCCGGCTGCGGCCACGTGCCCATGAACGACGATCCCGCGCTGGTCGCCCGCGTCATCCTGGACGGCAGCCGCTGACGGCCCCGCCGGTCCCCCTCCGCCCGTCCGGCACCGCACGCGGCCGGGGTCTTTACTCCGGGCGGCAACACCGTTATTCACTGGGCGTTCGCAATCGCGGCACCTTGCACCGATAGCAAACACAACAGCACAGCGGTTCTACGAGCGACGGAGGGCACCATGGGGCGGCAATCGGGCAGAGGGATCGGGCGGCGCACGGTACTGCAGGGATCGGCGGCCGCCTCGGCGGCACTCGCGGTGCCCACCGTGGCATCGGCCGCCGCGTCGGCCGCGTCCGGCGCGCCCGCTCAGGCCCTGTCGGGGCGTCCGAGCGCCCAGTGGGGCGTGCAGGTGGGCGATGTGACGACGTCGTCGGGGCTGGTGTGGGTCCGCTCCGACCGTCCGGCCCGGATGATCGTGGAGACGTCCGCGACCGAGTCCTTCGCGCGGGCCAAGCGCTGGCACGGCCCGCTGGTCGGCCCCGGCACCGACTTCACCGGGCGCACCGCGCTGCACGGCCTGCCCGCCGGGAGCCAGGTGCACTACCGGGTGGTGCTGGCCGACCCGGAGGACCCGCGCCGCACCAGCGAGCCGGTGCAGGGCACGTTCCGCACGGTTTCCGAGCGCCGTAAGGGCGTGCGTTTCGTCTGGTCGGGCGATCTGGCGGGCCAGGGCTGGGGCATCAACCCCGACCACGGCGGCTACCGCATCTTCGAGGAGATGCGCCGCCGGGAGCCGGACTTCTTCCTGTGCAGCGGCGACAACATCTACGCGGACGGCCCGATGACGGAGACCGTCAAGCTGCCCGACGGCTCCACCTGGCGCAACCTCATCACCCCGGAGAAGACCAAGGTCGCCGAGACGCTGGACGAGTACCGCGGCAACTTCCGGTACAACCTGCTCGACCCCGCCCTGCGCCGGTTCCACGCCGAGGTGCCGACCATCACCCAGTGGGACGACCACGAGGTGCTCAACAACTGGTACCCGGGCGAGATCCTGGTCGACGACCGCTACACCGAGAAGAACGTCAACGTGCTGGCGGCCCGCGCGCGCCGGGCGTTCGCCGAGTACTTCCCGATCAGCACGCTGCGGCCGGACTCGAGCGGCCGGGTCTACCGGGTCCAGCAGCACGGCCCGCTGCTGGACGTCTTCGTGCTGGACTGCCGTACGTACCGCGACCCCAACTCACCCAACCGCCAGCCGGAGGACGCCCAGGGCATCCTCGGCGCCGAGCAGCTGGCGTGGCTCAAGCGCGAGCTGTCGCGGTCGCGCGCGGTGTGGAAGGTCATCGCCTGCGACATGCCGCTGGGCCTGGTGGTCCCGGACGGGAGCACCGACTTCGAGGCCGTCGCGCAGGGCGACCCGGGCGCCCCGCTCGGCCGTGAGCTCCAGATGGCCGAGCTGCTGCGGCACATCAAGCACCGGAAGATCACCGGCACGGTGTGGCTGACGGCGGACGTCCACTACACCTCGGCGCAGCACTACGACCCGTCGCGGGCGGCGTTCAAGGACTTCGCGCCGTTCTGGGAGTTCGTCTCCGGTCCGCTGAACGCGGGGGCCTTCCCGGCGGTCAAGCTGGACGGCACGTTCGGCCCCGAGCAGCCCTTCGTCAAGGCGCCGACGGTGGCGAACGTCTCGCCCGCCGAGGGCTTCCAGTTCTACGGCGAGGTGGACATCGACGGCGACAGCGCCGAGATGACGGTCCGGCTGCGCGAGGACGGCGGGAAGGTTCTGTTCACCAAGGTGCTGCGCCCGGGTCTGGTCGGCCAGTAGCCGCGTTGTGCGATGCGCGGCCCCGTACGGTACGCCGACGGGGCCGTGCGCCGTAAGGCGCCCGCGCGTCCCCGTGCCGCGCACCGTAAGGGCGCCGCGTTGTGGTGCCGCGCACCGTAAGGCGGACGCGTTCCCCGTGCCGCGCACCGTAAGGCCGCCGCGTACCGTACGGGCATGGGATCCAGCGACGCCCCCGGCCCGGCGGCCTCCCGGCTCACCTATCCGGAGGTGGGCGCCACCCGGCGGTGGCCGCTGCCGTCCGGCTATCGCCATCTGCGGGTGCGGACCCGCGTCGGCCAGGGCCGGGCCACGTTCGAGGCGGCCGGGCGGGCGGTGATGGACTGGCGGATGCACCGCGCGGTGGGGGTGTCGATCCGCGCCGCGGATCCGGTCGCCACTCCGGGGCGGCCGGTCGTGGTGGGCCTGGGGATCGGGCGGCTGCGGCTGCGGGCGCCGTGCGAGGTGGTGTGGACGGTCGCGGAGGAGTCGCGGACCGGCTTCGCGTACGGCACGCTGCCCGGCCATCCGGAGCGGGGCGAGGAGTCGTTCGTGGTGGAGCTGGGGCCGGATGGCTCGGTGGTACTGACGGTGACCGCGTTCAGCCGTTCGGAGTCCTGGTTCGGCCGGGCCGGAGGGCCGCTGGTGCCGCTCTTCCAGCGGGCGTACGCACGGCGGTGCGGCAGCGTACTGCGCAGGTGGGCGGTAGGGTGACGGAAGCCCGGATGTCAACTTTTTGATTTCGGACAAAATAAGCTTCTGTTATCAGATACACCCTTAACCCATAGGTCACAGTCTGTTCGTGATCGCGCAACACCTTTGCGCAAGGGTGTTTGCATGACATTTCGAGCGACCCCCGAGCCCCCTCACCGGCACCGCCCCCGCTGGCGGCACGATCTGGTCGCATGGTGGTCACGGCGCCAGGGCCACGCGCCGCCGGGCAGCTCACCCTCGCCCGCGGCCGACGCCCACCCCGCCCACGCCGCGGGCGCCCCGGAGACCACGGCCCCCGAGGCCACCACGCTGTGGCGGATGCGCACGACCGTACGGGACGAGCCCGGCACCCTCGCCGCGCTGTGCGCGGCGCTGGCCGGGCACCGGGTCGACATCCTGGCCCTGCAGACCCATCCGCTGACGGACGGCACGGTGGACGAGTTCCTGCTGCGCGTGCCCGAGTCCCTGCCGTCCGACGGGCTGACCGACGCCGTCGCCGCAGCGGGCGGCCGTGACACCTGGGTGGAGCGGGCCGACACCCACGACCTGGTGGACGCGCCGACCCGGGCGCTGACGCTGGCCACCCGCACCGCCCTGGACGCCGCCGAACTCCCGCTCGCCCTGCGCCAGTTGTTCGGCCGCTGCACCATCCACTCCGTCCCCGCCAAGTCCCTCAGCGGACGGTCGCTGGAGAGCACACCGCCGGCCGAAGGCGTCCTGGAGGAGACCGTGATGCGGCTGCGCGACCCGTCCGGCGGCGCGATCGTCATCGAGCGGCCGTATCTGCCGTTCACGCCGACCGAGTTCGCCCGGGCCCGCGCCCTGGTCGAGCTGGACGCCCGGCTCGGCCCGCGGATCCCGCACGACGGCGATGTGCTGACGCTGCCCGAGGGCAACGCCATCACCGTGCGCCGCGCCCACTCCGGCGACCTGGCCGCCGCCCGCGAGATGCACGCCCGCTGCTCCTCCACCACGCTCGGGATGCGCTACCACGGGCCGGTCGGCGACGCCGACCGCTACCTCGCCCATCTGCTGAGCCCCCGCTTCGGCCGCACCCTGGCCGCGTACACCGCCTCCGGGCGGCTGGTGGCCCTCGGCCATCTGCTGTGGGACGGGGACGAGACCGAGGTCGCGCTGATCGTCGAGGACGAGTGGCAGCGCCGTGGCGTCGGCGGGGAACTGCTGCGGCGGCTGGTGGCGATGGCCGCCGAGGCCGGCTGCGAAAGCGTCTACGCCGTCACCCAGTCGGCCAACACCGGCATGGTCGCCGCGATGCGCGCCCTCGAACTGCCGCTGGACTACCAGATCGAGCAGGGCACGCTGGTGATCAGCGCCCGCCTCGACCCGGCACCGGCGCCCGAGCCGGTCCTTCCGCTGCCGGTCCCGCCGCACGCGCACTGAGGCCGACCGGAGTCCCGTGCCCCGCCCGGCGGGCGTCGCGCCCCGCCGGGCCGCCCTCGAGCGCCCGATCCAGGCCGCCCCCGCCGGGCCGCCGCCGAGCGCCCGGTCCAGACCGCCCCACCGGGCCGCCGTCAGAAGGGCCCCAGCGCCCGGTCCAGATCGCGCCACAGGTCCGTCACGTCCTCGAGCCCGACCGACATCCGCAGCAGCCGGTCGCCGATCCCCGAGGAGCGGCGGTCCCCTCGGCCACGATCCGGTGGCTGATGGAGGCCGGGTGCTGGATGAGGGTGTCCACACTGCCCAGGCTCACCGCCGGAGTGATCAGCCGCACCCTACCGATCACCGCGTGCGGATCGCCATGGGGCTCGAAGGCCACCATCGCCCCGCCGATCCGCGGATAGTGGACGCGGGCCACCCGTGGATCGCCGGCCAGCCGCCGGGCCAGCTCGGCCGCCGTGGCCGACGCGGCCCGCATCCGTACCGGCAGCGTGGACAGCCCGCGCAGCAGCAGATATCCGGCGAGCGGATGCAGCACCCCGCCGGTGGCGAACCGCACCTGGCGCAGCACCCGGGCGAACTCCTCGTCACAGGCCACCACGCCGCCCATCACATCGCCGTGGCCGCCGAGGTACTTGGTGGCGCTGTGCAGGACGAGGCTCGCGCCGCGCTCGGCCGGGCGCTGGAGCACCGGTGTGGCGAAGGTGTTGTCCGCGAGCAGCGGGACCGTGCCGCAGGAGTGGGCGACGGCCCGCAGATCGAGTTCGGCGAGCGTCGGATTGGCCGGGGTCTCCACCATGACCAGGCCGGTGTCGGGTCGGATCGCGTCCGCGATCCCGGCCGGGTCCACCCAGGTGACCTCGGTGCCCAGCAGCCCGGTGTCCAGCAGGTGGTCGCTGCACCCGTACAGCGGGCGGACCGCCACCACATGCCGCGGCCCCCGGGCCCCGCGCGCCAGCAGACACGCGCTGAGCGCCGCCATGCCGCTGGCGAACGCGACCGCGCTCTCGGTCCCCTCCAGCCGGGCCAGGGCGGTCTCGAAGCGGGCCACGGTGGGATTGTCCAGTCGGGCGTAGACCGGCGGGCCGTCCGGCCGGGCGCCGGTGGCGGCGAACGCGTCGATCCTCGCGGCCTCCTGGCGGCTGTCGTACGAGGGATAGGTCGTCGACAGATCCAGGGGTACGGCGTGCAGACCCATGCCCGGGAGGTCCTCGCGCCCGGCGTGGACGGCCTCGGTGGCGAACGCGTGCCGTGCGGCGGGGTCGCCGTGCGGGCCCTGTGCGCTCGGCGCGGTCTCCGTGCCCCGTACGGTTCCCGCGCTCCGTATGGTTCCCGTGCTCCCTGTGCTCTCCGTGCTCTGCCTGATGTCCATGCGTGCAGGGTGAACAATCACCGGGTACTCGCGGCCGATGGCCGTGCTACGTTCGGCCGATGGCCGAAACCGTCGCTCTCGATCCGGTGGATCTCCAGATTCTGCGGCTGCTGCAGAACGACGCCCGGACCACCTACCGCCAACTGGCCGCCCAGGTCGGCGTGGCGCCCTCGACCTGTCTGGACCGGGTGACCCGGCTGCGCCGCTCCGGGGTGATTCTCGGCCATGAGCTCCGTCTGGACCCCGCCAAGCTGGGGCGCGGTCTCGAGGCCCTGCTCTCGGTGCAGCTGCGGCCCCACCGCCGGGAGCTGGTCGGCCCGTTCGTGGAGCGGATCCGCGCGCTGCCCGAGTCCCGGGCGCTGTTCCACCTGGCCGGGCCGGACGACTACCTGGTGCACGTGGCGGTGGCCGACACCGCCGATCTCCAGCGGCTGGTGCTGGACGAGTTCACCTCGCGCCGCGAGGTGGCCCGGGTCGAGACCCGGCTGATCTTCCAGCAGTGGAGTTGCGGCCCGTTGCTGCCGCCCGGCCGGGACGGCTCGGCAGCCTCGTAGCACAACCCCTGTTCACATGCGTCACACCCCCGTGGTGCTGACGCCGCACCCCGGAACGTACGAGGATGGGCCGCATGTCCGATACCAAGAACGCTCCGCTGCCCCGCCAGGTCGCCGACAGCTATGTCGACGCCCTCATCGAACTCGACCCGATCACCGGCACCTACCTGGGCGTTCCCGAGAGTTCCCGGCGCCTTCCGGACTTCTCCCCCGAGGGGGCGAAGGCCATCGCCGACCTCAATCGCACCACCTTGGACCGGCTGGCCGAGGCGGAGGCGCGCCCCGGCGCGGACAGCGACGCCGAGCGCCGCTGCGCCCGGCTGCTGCGGGAGCGGCTGACGGCCGAGCTCGATGTGCACGAGGCCGATGAGCACCTGCGCGCGGTCAGCAATCTGAGCTCCCCGCTGCACTCGGTGCGCGGCATCTTCACCGTGATGCCCACCGAGACCGAGGAGGACTGGTCGGCGGTCGCGGCCCGGCTGCGCGCCGTACCGGCCGCGCTGGAAGGGTATCGCGCCTCGCTCGCCGAGGGGCTGCGGCGGAGCCTGCCGGCCGGTCCCCGGCAGGTGGCCACGGTGCTCGAGCAGCTGGCGGAGTGGATCGGCACGGACGGCGGCTGGTTCGCGGACTTCACCGCCGAGGGCCCCGACGCGCTGCGCGGTGAGCTGGACGAGGCCGCCGCCGCGGCCACGGGCGCGCTGGTCGCGCTCCGCGACTGGCTGCGCGACACCTACACCCCGGCCATCGAGGGCGCCCCCGATGTGGTCGGGCGCGAGCGCTACCGCCGCTGGGCGCGGATGTGGAACGGCACGGACCTCGACCTGGACGAGGCGTACGCGTACGGCTGGTCGGAATTCCACCGGATCCACGCCGAGATGCGCACCGAGGCCGAGAAGATCCTGCCCGGCGCCAACCCGTGGGAGGCGCTGCGCCACCTCGACACCCACGGCGCCCATATCGAGGGCGTCGAGGAGACGCGGGTGTGGCTGCAGGAGCTGATGGACGAGGCCATCGAGCAGCTGGACGGCACCCACTTCGACCTGGCCGAACGGGTCAAGCGGGTCGAGTCGATGATCGCCCCGCCGGGCAGCGCGGCGGCGCCGTACTACACCCAGCCGTCGGTGGACTTCTCCCGCCCCGGCCGGACCTGGCTGCCCACGATGGGCGAGACCCGCTTCCCGGTCTACGACCTGGTCTCCACCTGGTACCACGAGGGCGTACCCGGCCACCATCTGCAGCTCGCCCAGTGGGCGCACGTCTCCGACCAGCTCTCCCGCTACCAGGCCACGGTCGGCATGGTCAGCGCCAACGCGGAGGGCTGGGCGCTGTACGCGGAGCGGCTCATGGACGAGCTGGGCTATCTGTCGGACCCGGAGCGGCGGCTGGGCTACCTGGACGCGCAGATGATGCGGGCGCTGCGGGTGATCGTGGACATCGGGATGCACCTGGAGCTGGAGATCCCCGCCGATTCCCCCTTCCACCCCGGTGAGCGGTGGACTCCCGAGCTGGCGCGCGAGTTCTTCGGGCTGCACTGCGGCCGTCCGGCGGAGTTCCTCGACAGTGAGCTGGTGCGCTATCTGGGCATGCCGGGCCAGGCGATCGGCTACAAGCTGGGCGAGCGGGCCTGGCTGACGGGTCGGGAGGCGGCCCGTAAGGCGCACGGCGACGCCTTCGACGCGAAGAAGTGGCACATGGCGGCGCTGTCGCAGGGGTCGCTGGGCCTTGACGACCTGGTGGCGGAGCTGTCGGCGCTCTGAGCCCGGCCGGATTGGGGTGAGGGCGGGCCGCGGCCATATGGGTGCGGCCCGCCCCGCTACAAGGTGTCCGGCGGACGCCGCCGGGGGGGGACGCCGCGGGGGCTTCGCCCCTGGACCCCGACCCCGGGGTCTGGGGCGGAGCCCCGTTGTGGGAAGGGGCGGGGAGGGGAAAGCAGCCCGCCGCGGGCCACGATCCGCCGGAGACCCCTCAGCAGGTCGGAGGAAGTCCGCTACGGTTCGGGCAGCGCCCCGAAGGGGCGCGGGGCCGTGTCGATGTGCGGCTCCGCCGCGCGGCTGTGTCGATATGCGGCTCCGCCGCGTGGGACCAGCCACGACGGCGCCGCAGTCGGCCGACGACGCATGGCGCCACTTCCCGCGGAGCGCTTAGTGTGCGGCGGCCGTGCGGTGGCGTACGGCCGAGCCCTGGCGGCCCTTGACAACCTCCAACTGGGCGGGGATCCGCCGGCGCAGATCGGCGACATGGCTGACGATGCCGACCGTACGGTCGCGTTCGCGCAGCGAGTCCAGCACGTCCATGACCTCGTCCAGGGTCTGCTCGTCGAGGCTGCCGAACCCCTCGTCGATGAAGAGGGTGTCCAGCCGGACCCCGCCCGCCTCGTCGGTGACCACATCGGCCAGGCCCAGCGCGAGGGCGAGCGAGGCGGAGAAGGTCTCGCCGCCGGAGAGGGTGGCGGTGTCGCGTTCGCCGCCCGTCCAGGCGTCGATGACGTGCAGTCCGAGACCGGAGCGGCCGCGCCCGCCGGAGCGGGCGTCGGAGTGCACCAGGGTGTAGCGCCCGGAGGACATGTGGCGCAGCCGTGCGCTCGCCGCCGCCGCGACCTGCTCCAGCCGGGCCGCCAGCACATACGCCTCCAGCCGCATCCTGCGCTCGTTGTCCGCGGAGGTGCCCGCCGCGAGCGAGGCGAGGCGGGCGATCCGGTCGTGCTCCGCGCGCAGCGGGGCGAGCCGGCGGGCGTCGGCGACCGCCTGCGCGGACAGCGCGTCGAGCTCCTCGCAGCGGGTGCGGGCGGCGGCGTCCGCGGCCGAGACCTCGCGCAGCGCGCGGGTGGCCGCGTCGGCCGCCGTCTGCGCCGCCGCGGGGTCGGCGGGCGGCGCCTGCGCGGCCGCGAGCACTCTCGGGTCGGACAGCTCGGCCGCGACCGCCGCCGACTCCGACTGCCAGGCGTCGAGGCGGCGGCGCGCCTCGCGCTGCCGGTCCGGGGGCAGCACGGCCTCGGCGGCCTGTTCCGGGGTCTCGAACCCGGCCCGGTACGCGGCGTCGGCGAGCCGGGCGTCGGCCTCCTTCAGCCGGTGCGCGGCCGCCTCCGCGGCCCGCGCCGCCTCGGCTGCGCGGGCCAGCAGCCCCGCCTGCCGCTCGAGCCGCGCCGCGCGCCGCGCGACGGTGGCGTCGGTGCCGCGCGCCTGCTCCAGCTCGGCCAGCAGCGCGGCCCGCTCCCGGGCCAGGGCCTCGCGGTGCGAGGTGCGGGCGGCCGCCCGCCGCTCGGCCTCCTGCCGCTGTTCCGTACGGCGGGCGTGCTCGCCCTTCGCCCGGTCCAGGGCCTCGCGGGCGGCGTGCGCGTCGGCCGCCGCGTCGCGGGCCTCGGCGTACGCGGTCCGCAACGCGGCCAGGGCCCGGTCGAGTTCGGCCGCGTCCTCGCCCTCCGCCGTGGCCTCCGCGACCGCGCGGGCCTCCCGCACCGCGTTCCGCGCGCGCTCGGCCTCCTCGCGGACCTCCTGGGCGCGCTGGTAGTCCGCCAGCGCGGCCTCCTCCGCCGTACGGTCCACATGCCCGGCCCCGGGCCGGGCCGGGCTCGGGTGCTCGGTCGCCCCGCACACCGCGCAGGGCTCTCCGGCGCGCAGCCCGGCCGCCAGCTCGGCGGCGATACCGCGCAGCCGGGCCTCTTTGAGGTCGAGCCAGTTCCGCTGCGCGGCGGCGGCGCCTTCCCGCGCCCGCAACAGCTCCTCCCGCGCCCGCTCCTCCTGCCCGGCGAGCCGGTCCCGCCGCCGGGCGGCCTCCAGCCGTCGCTCGGCGGGCTCGATCCGCCCGCCGAGCTGCTCGGCCCGGGTGACGGCCTCCTGCGCCACCTCGACGCGCCGCTGATGTGCCCGATGGGTCTCCTCCCACCCGGCGAGCCACTCGGCGGCCTCCTCGATCGCCTCGTCGTCGGCGCGAGCCTCCCGCTCGAGCGCGGCGATCTCGCGGAGAACGGCCTCCGCCCGAACCTCCGCCCGCCGCGCGGCCCCCAACGCCCCCAGTTCCTCCCGCACCCGCCGCTCAACCAGTCCCAGCCACTCCGCATCGGCCTCGGCGAGCCCCACCGCCGCCCCCGGCCCCTGCTGGTCAGCCCGGCGGTCGCGCTCGCCATACGGCACATCAGCCGCACCGCGGCGCCCGGCCCCACCGCCTGAGCCCACCGCCGCCCTGCCCCGGCCCGTCTCCTCGGCCCCGCGCTGTCCCGCCGCGTCCGGCTGGGATGCGCCCGAACCCCGCGCCTCCGCAGGCGGGGCTTCCCCGCCGGGAAGCCCCGCCTGCGGCACACCGCGCCCGTGCGCACCAGACTCACCCGAGCCCGGCCCCCGCGACGGCACGCCCGAGGCAACCGCTTCGCCGGGCAACGCGGGACCCGGCACGCCCGGGACGGCGCCTCCGCCGCCTTCCGCGCCTGTCCCGGTACCGGCCCGCCCATCCCCGGCACGCTCATCCGCCGCCCCGTTCTCGGCGGCGACCCGGCCGGTGGCGCGCACACCCGGCATGCAGACGCCTGCGGAGGGGATGGCTCCCGGCGCCTGGGGCGGCACGCCCGGCACTCCCGCCGCCGTGGGCGGCTCCTGGGCCGACGCGCTCGCGGTGGCACCGTCGCCTCCCGTGGCCCTCTCCGAGACGGCCTGTCCGGACCCGCCGGGCCCGCCCGCCGCCGCACCTGACCGCGGGGCGGTGCCCTCCGCCCGGCCGACCGCGCCCAGGCCCGGCGCGCCCGTTCCGGTACGCCCGTCCCTGACCGACCGCGCCACGGGGCGCCCCTGCGGGCCGCGTTCGTCGGAGGCGAACGCCTCCGCTCCCCCGGCCGGCGGCTCCGCGGCTTCCGCTTCGCCCGATGAGGCCCGGCCTGGCACGTCGTCCGCGCCGCCCCCGTGCGGAGCCGCCCCGGCCCAGGCACGTCCCGTGCCCGCTTCCGGCGCGTCCCGTCCGTGTCCGCCACGCTCAACCGCCACACCCGTCGCGGCTCCGGAGCCCGCGTGCGGGGCGGCCTCCTCCGGGGCAGCGGTGGCCTGTGCGGGCAGGGACGTGCCGGGCGAAGGGGCTCGGCCAAGGGGTGTGCGTTGGTCGGGGATGTCCGGGGCCGGTGTGAGGGCCATGGCCGCCAGGCCGGGTTCGGACGCCAGGCGGGTGCGGGCCTGGCGTTCGGTGGTTTCGGCGGTGTGGTGGTCGCGGGCGGCGGCGGTGCGGAGGTCGAGTGCGGGGACCACCGCGTCGGCGGCGCGGGCGCGTTCCAGCAGCTCGCGCAGGCGGTCGTGGTCGGGACGCTGCCGTTCGAGGTCGTCCGCCCGGCGGCGGGCCTCGGCGTGGCGGCGCTGGAGTTCGGCCCGTTCACGCGTCGCGTCGGCGGTCCGCTGGGCGGCGTCGTGGGCCGCCTCGGCGGCCCGTACGGCGGACAGCGCGATGTCCCGACGTTCGCGCGCGCCCGCGCGCGCGACGGCGGCCCACTCCAGGACGGCCTCGGCCAGCCCCGGCTCACCGGGGGTCAGCTCGGGGAGCGGGTGGCCGTCCGGCTCCGTGGTGCGGCCCGCCGCCTGCGCCATGCGGTGGGCGAGCGCGAGCAGCCGCTCGTCCCCGGCGGCGACCCGCTTCTCCGCCGCCCGGCGCTGCTCCGCCAGCCGTTCCTCGACGGCGGCGAAGCGGCCGGTGTCGAACAGCTTGCCCAGCAGCTTGCCGCGCGCCAGCTCGTCCGCGCGCAGAAAGCGGGCGAAGTCGCCCTGCGGCAACAGCACCACCTGGCAGAACTGCTCCCGGCTCATGCCGAGCAGCTGCGCGATCTCCTCGCCGATCTCCTGGTGCGAACGGCTGAGGGCCTTCCACGCCCCCGCCCCGCCGCCAGTCGAGGACGCCGACGCCGGGACGTACTCGCGGAGCAGGGTCTGCGCCTTCTCCCGCGTCATTCCCGTGCCCCGCTTCTTGGGGCGCGGCTGCTCGGGGCGCCGGGTGATCTCCAGGCGCCGCTCCCCGATGGTGCATTCGAGAACGACCTCGGTCGGGGTCAGCGGTTCGGCGTGGTCGCTGCGCAGCGAGAGCCCGCTGCCCTGGCGGGCGCCGGGCACCTGGCCGTACAGCGCGTAGCAGACCGCGTCCAGGACGGACGTCTTACCGGCGCCGGTCGGCCCGTGCAGCAGGAAGAGCCCGGCGGCGGACAGCTCATCGAAGTCGATCTCCTGGGTGGCGCCGAACGGCCCGAAGGCCGTGATGGCGAGCCGGTGCAGCCTCATCGTGCCGCCTCCCCCGCGATGGCCCCTACGGTCGCCCCCGCGCCGTTCTCCTCGCCCGGCACGACGCCCTCGTGCGCCTCGCCCCGTACGGCCTCCAGCGCGTCGCCGAGCAGCCCGCGCTCCGCCTCGTCCGGGCCGCGGCCGCCCCGCACATGGGCCACGAAGTCCTCGGCGATCTGCCGGTCCGAGCGGCCGCGCAGCCGCTGGGCGTACGAGGCGAGCGGATCCTCGGGGGCCGCTCGGGGTCGAAGACCAGGGTGAGCACATGGGGGAAGCGCCGCGCCAGCCGGGCCATCGGCTCATGCGGCCGCACCGCGTCGGTCAGCGTGGCCTCGACCCACGCCTCCTCGTGGCGCTCGAGGTCCGGGTCGGCGAGCAACTCCTCGATCCGGCCGCGGATCCGGGCCAGCGGCCGCGGCACCGGGCACTCCACCCGTTCGCACGACGGCGCCTCGCCCGCCGCCCCCAGCTCCACCACCCACATGGACTTGCGGTGCGCCGCCTCGGAGAAGGAGTACGCGAGCGGGGAGCCCGAGTAGCGGATGCGCTCGGTGATGGTCTGGCAGCCGTGCAGATGGCCGAGCGCCGCGTAGCCGACGCCGTCGAAGACCTCGGCGGGTACGGAGGCGACGCCGCCGACCGTGATGTCCCGCTCGCTGTCGCTGACCGTGCCACCGGTGACGAAGGCGTGCGCGAGGACGACGGACCGGGTGCCGGACGGCCGGGTGGCGAGGTCGGCCCGCACCCGGTCCATGGCGGCGCCCAGCACCGCCGTATGACCGGCCGCCGAGGCGCCCAACTCCTCCCGCACCAAACCCGGTTCGAGATACGGCAGACCGTAGAAGGCCACCTCGCCGTGGTCGTCGGAGAGGACGACGGGCGTGGCGCAGCCGGCGGGGTCGGTGCGCAGATGGATCCCGGCCCGGTCGATCAGCCCGGCGCCGACGCCCAGGCGGCGGGCCGAGTCATGGTTGCCGGAGATCATGACCGTCGGCACCCCGAGGTCCGCGAGCCGGTGGAGGGCGTCGTCGAAGAGCTCGACGGCGGCGAGCGGCGGCACGGCGCGGTCGTAGATGTCGCCCGCGACGACCACCGCGTCAATGCGCCGCTCGCGCACGGTGGTGACGAGGTGGTCGATGAACTCCCGCTGCGCGGCAAGGAGGCTGACCCGGTGAAAGGACCGCCCGAGGTGCCAGTCGGAGGTGTGCAGAATTCTCAATGATCGTCTCCGACCCGCACATTCGTCCTTTCTCCGCCCCTGTGGCCCATAACGGCGCCCGCACCGGATCAGCGGTACGGGCACCGACCACGTTAACCGCGATCGGCGCCCGGGACCTCACGGACCTCGCTTTCGTCCCCGTGTTACCTGCGCGTCTCCCCCCACCGGGAGTCGTCGAACGCGTCGAGACCGTCGGGGATGCCGGTGACGCCGGGGTAGCCGTCGTAGGGGCCGGGGTCCGCGGGACCGTCCAGCGGGTAGGGGTCGAGGTAGTACCACTCCGCGGACGGGCCCGGTACGGCGCCGGGGTCCGCCGTCGGGTCGGGACCGGCGGACGGTTCGGGGAACCGTCGGTCGCGGGCCGAGGGGGCCGGGGCCGCGGGCTGCCCAGCGGCCCGCTGGGCGTGGTCCGACGTCGACGCCTTCGCGTACTTGGACGCCTTCGACTCCTTCGACGTCTTCGGCTTCTTCGGCGCCGCCAACCCGTCCGGCATGAGCAGTTCCACCCGCATATCGGGGTCGGCCCGCTTCTGCGTGACGAACTCCTCGATCTGGCTGCGGCAGGCGTGGTCCAGATGGGTGACTCCCATCAGGTCCAGCCGGATCCGCGGCGTCCCCGCCGCGCCCACGGCCTCCAGCGCGTCGATGAGCTTGGGCAGCCGCAGGAAGGTGGCGTTGCCCTTCATGACGACCTTGGCGGTGTCGCCCTCGACGCGGTGCTCGACGGAGGTCTGTGACATCCGCAGCGCGGCCAGCACGATCCCGGCGGCGAGCCCGATCAGCACCCCTTCCAGCAGCGCGGTGGCGACGATGGCGCCCGTGGTGAGGACCATGACGGCGAACTCACCGCGGTCCTGGCGCCACATCGTGGGGAACTGCTCGGGGGCCAGCAGCTTCCAGCCGCTGTGGACGAGGACACCGGCCAGCACCGAGATCGGGATCAGGGCGAGGACACCCGGCAGCAGCAGCGCGAACGCCAGCAGCCACAGGCCGTGCAGGGTCCGGGAGATCCGGGTCTTGGCGCCGGACTGGACATTGGCCGAGCTGCGGGCGACGACGGCGGTCATGGGGAGCGAGCCGAGCATGCCGCAGATGGTGTTTCCGGCGCCCTGGGCGATCAGCTCGCTGTTGAACTGGGTGCGCTTGCCGCTGTGCATCCGGTCCACGGCGGCGGCCGTGAACAGGCTCTCCGCCGAGGCGATGACGGTGAAGGTGACGATGGCGGTAAGGATCGCGGGGTCGGCGAGCCCGGCGAACTGTTCGGGGCCCGGGACCTGGATGGCCGCCAGCAGATTGCCCACCTGGAGCGTCTTCACCTCGACGCCGGGGAGGGAGGCGACGACGATGCCGAGGCCGACCGCGACGAGCGCGGCGGGGATCTTCTTGACGGGCCCCGGCACCTTCTTCCAGACGAAGCTGAGGACGACCGTGGCGATGCCGAGCAGTGCGGCGATCGCCGTCTGGGCGTTCATGAAGGTGTCGACGACATGCGCGGGGAAGCCGAGGATGTTCTCGATGGCCGTGCCGGGGGCCGCGGCATCGGCCAGCGGATAGGACTGGCTGAACATCAGCGGCAGCCCGATTCCGGCGAGCATGCCCTGAACAACGGCGATCGAGGTGGCCTGGAACATCCGGCCGAGGCGGATCATCCCCAGCACGATCTGCAGAATGCCCGAGCCCAGCACGATCACGCCGAGCATCGCGATGCCGTTGGCCTCCACCGTCTCCGCCACGAGCGCGGCGAGCCCGGCGGCGGGCCCACTCACCTGGAGGGTGCTGCCCGGGGTCATGCCGACGACGAGGCCACCGATCACGCCGGTGATGATGCCGAGTTCGGCCGGGGCGCCCGAGGCGACGGCGACTCCGATGCACAGGGGCAGGGCCACCAGGAAGACGACCAGCGAAGCGCTGATCTCGGTGCCGAGGTTGACGCCCTGGAGGGCCCCGCCGGTCGTTCCCTTGCCCTTGCCCCTCCCCTTTCCCTCGCCCTTGGGCCCGGGCCCGCCACCCGTCCTGCCGTCGGCCTTGTGGATGCCGGGGCGTCGGCCGTTTCCCATACGGTTTCACCGGCGGGCGCGTACGCGGGCATCGGTTGCGTCGACTGGGCGTCGTATGCCCCTTCCGCCGGGAACACCTCGTCGATGTCGTACGACGGCGATGGCACCGGCTGGACCCGGCCACGGGCATGTCGTCCGCTCGTCATGAGTGCGCCCGGAAGTCACCGTCGGTATCGAGCTCCCAGAGCTCGGCGCTGTCCACCTGGTAGAACCAGCCGTGCAGCCGCAGCCGGCCCGTCTCCAGCCGGCGCCGGGCCGCCGGGTACTCCTCCAGCGCGGCCAGCTGGTTCCGGACATTGAGCTGTGCCAATTCCCGCAGGGACGGATCGTCGGAGGCCGTGCCGAGGGCGGGGGCCAGCCCCGGCCGCGCGACCGACAGCCAGGCGCCCACACCGGGCAGCCGGGACAGGTCCGTCCCCGAGGCGAGCGCACCCATCGCGCCGCAGTGGGAGTGACCGCAGACGACGATGTCTGAGACGCCGAGCACCTCCAGTGCGTACTCGATGGTGGCGGCCTCACCCGACACCAGATGCATCCCGTGCGGGGGAACGATGTTGCCCGCGTTGCGCAGCTCGAATATCTCGCCGGGCCGGGCTCCGGTGATCAGTGCGGGGATCACCCGGGAATCCGAGCAGGTAATGAAGAGCGCCTCGGGAAATTGCCCGTCGGCCAGTTTCCGGTATTCGCCATGGTCGAAATCGGCTCGGCGCCGGAACGAGCGGGCGTGTTCGATCAGAGCCCTCATCATGCCTCCCTGACGGGTGGTTGGACCAGATGCGAATCACCGTAGGGAGGGCCGTACCAGGTGAAGGCTAAACGAACACTAGAGCATGACAAGTTCTTCTCCAATATTCGGTTCCGCGCTCGCAACATTACAAAAACCAGGAAGCCATTACCGAATTGCGGTACACAGGTCCCCATGACCGTACGAGCGCTACTCATCGAGGATGACGAGACGATCGCCGAGCCCCTCGTCGAGGGACTGGGGCGGTATGGACTGATGGTGGGTCATGTCGGCACGGGGGCAGCCGGGCTGGAGGGGCCGTACGGGGACATCGTTCTGCTCGACCTGGGACTGCCGGACATGGACGGTATCGACGTCTGCCGCGGTATCCGGCAGGTGTCCGATGTGCCGATCATCATGCTCACCGCGCGAGGTGAGGAGGCCGACCGGGTGTTGGGTCTGGAGCTGGGCGCGGACGACTACTTGGCGAAGCCGTTCAGCATGCGGGAGCTGATCGCCCGGATCCGCGCGGTGACCAGGCGTTCTCAACGCGCCACCAGCACCGCCGCGGCGCCCGCCGCACCGGCCCCCACCGCCACCGGACCGGCCACCGCCGTCACCACACCGGCCACCGCCGTCACCCCGCCGGCCGCCGCCCAGCCGCCGCCCCGGGAGCAGGAGCCGCTGGTCGTGGACCGCCGGACGCGTCAGGTGTGGGTGGGCGGCGCACCCGTCACCCTCACCCCCAAGGAGTTCGAGCTGCTGGCCCTGCTCACCGAGGACCCCGGAGCCGTGTACTCGCGCCAGCAGATCCTCGACCGCGTCTGGGACCCCCACTTCCACGGGCCGACCAAGACCCTGGACGTGCACATCGCCACCCTGCGCCGCAAGCTGGGCGATCCGGCGTGGATCCAGACCCTGCGCGGGGTCGGCTTCCGTCTGGCCGTCCACTCGGGAGTCCCGGCGGGAGCCCCGGCGGGAGCCCCGTCGGGGGTCCCGTCCGGAGTACCGGAGGCCGCCCGGCCGTGACCCGACGTCTGCTGCTCGGCTATCTGAGCCTCGCCGTACTGACCCTGCTGAGCCTCGGCATACCGCTCGGCTATGTCTACGGCAGAGCCGAGCGAGAACAGATCATCTCCTCGGCGGAGGACGAGGCCGAGTCGGTGTCCGCGTTCGCCTCGCTGTCCATCATGGCGGGCCGCGAGGAGCGCGAGCTGCCGCCCCGGGCGCGGCACTGTGCCGAGCGCATCCGGGGCAGGGTGGTCATCGTCGGCGACGACGGCCGGCTGCTGGCGACCTCGCATCCGCTGTCCGCCACGGAGTCGCGGAACCTGGCGTCGCGCCCCGAGATCGCCGCCGCGCTGCGCGGCCGGGACGCGATCGACGTCCGGACCTCCACCATCGGCGGCGTCCGCTATCTGTCGGTCGCCGCCCCCGTCGTCCACGGCGACGATCTGCAGGGCGCGGTGCGCCTCACCGTGCCGACCGACGCGGTGGAGGCCCGGGTCCACCGGACCTGGCTGCTGCTGGCCGTGGGCGGGCTCGCGATCCTCACGGCCGTCGCCGCCGTGGGGCTGGTCTTCGCCCGCTGGACCAGCCGCCCGATCCTGGAGCTGGAGCGGTTCGCGCACCGTCTGGCCGACGGCCGGTTCACCACGCCCGCGCCCGTGACCTCCGGCCCGCCCGAGGTGCGCAGCCTCGCCGCCACCTTCAACCAGACCGCCGCCCGGCTGGAGCATCTGCTGGCCTCCCAGCGCGCCTTCGCCGCCGAGGCGTCCCACCAACTCAAGACGCCGCTGGCGGCGCTGCGGCTACGGCTGGACAATCTGGAGGCGGAGATGACCGGGCACGCCCGGGACAGCCTCAGCGCCGCGCTGACCGAGACCGACCGGCTGGCCCGGATGGTCGAGGGGCTGCTGGCGATGGCCCGGCTGGAGGAGAGCGCCGTCACCCCCGAACCGATCGACCTGGACCAGGTGTGCGCCGAGCGCCTGCGCACCTGGAGCCCGCTCTTCGACCAGCACAAGGCCCATCTCGCCCTGCTCGGCGACCGGGTCGGCCAGGCGCTCGCGGTGCCCGGAGCCATCGAGCAGATCCTGGACAATCTGCTCTCCAACGCGCTGCGGGCCACGCCCTGGGCGGCACCGTCACCATGGTGCTGCGCTGTTCGGCCCCCGACCGCCGCCATCTCCCCGCCCGCCCCGCCTGGATCGAGCTGCATGTCCTCGACGAAGGGCCCGGCATGACCGCCGATCAGCGCCGCCGCGCCTTCGACCGCTTCTGGCGCGCCCCCGACGCCCCGAAGGGCGGCACCGGTCTGGGTCTGTCGCTGGTGCAGCGGCTCGCCCATGCGAGCGGAGGGGAGGCCACCTTGGCCCGGGCGCCCGGCGGCGGCCTCGACGCCGCGATCCGGCTGCGGCCCGCGCCCCGCCCGTCCCAGGGCCGCCCGTCCAGAATCGGCCTGCCCCGGAGAGTCCGGAGCGACCGGAGTACACCGGAGTCCGCTCCCTCCCCGCCCTCGGTGCGCTCGCCGGTGTGAGGGCGTCCTCACGCGTCCTGGTACGCCTCACCGCCGAGTTCCAGTGCGGCGGTGCCGGCGGTGGTGTCCGCCAGCCAGTCGCGGAAGGCGTCCACATCCGCGTCGGGCAGCCCCAGTTCGATCGTCACGGCCTCGGCGTAGCGCACCTCCCGGACCGCCCGCCCCGTCGCCCGGAGGTCGTTCTCCAGCTTTCCGGCCCGCTGGTGGTCGACGGTCACGGTCACCAGCCGGAACCGCTGCCGGGTGACGGTGCCCAGCGCGTCGAGCGCCTCGCCGACCGCGCCGCCGTAGGCCCGGATCAGACCGCCCGCGCCGAGCTTCACGCCCCCGTAGTAGCGGGTGACGACGGCCACCGCGTACCGGATCTCGCGGCGCAGCAGCATCTGGAGCATCGGCACCCCGGCCGTGCCGCCCGGCTCCCCGTCGTCGCTCGCCTTCTGCACACCGCCGTCCGCGCCGATGACATAGGCGAAGCAGTTGTGGGTGGCGGTGGGGTGCTCCTTCCTGACCCGCTGGATGACGTCCTGCGCCTCCTGCTCGGTCGCGGCGGGCGCGAGCGTGCAGAGGAAGCGCGATCTGTTGATCTCGATCTCGTGCACGCCCTCGCGCGCGACCGTCCGGTACCGCTCCTGCATCAGGCCACCCTATGTCCCGGCTCTCGCGCGGTGGTCACGCGGGCGTGGCCGCCGATCGGGCGGAAACCCACCGCGCGCACGGCACGGGACAACGGCCCCGGGTACGGATCTGGTCCCCTCCTCAGAGGAGCCCGTATGTCCTTCACACCATCGACCGCACCCGTGACACGGTCCGCAAGGCGATGGGGAAGGACGGCTGACCGCGCCCGGTCAGCCCTTTCCGCCACTTCCGCCACTTCCACCGCTTTCGTTGCTTCCGCCACGGCCGAACCGGGTCGGCCTGTGCAGGGGCCCCCACGCGCCCCGCTGGCGTGCCACCACGTCCTCGGCTTCGGCGATCACGCTCTCGGCGATCCAGGCGACGGGCTCCACATCGCGGACCAGGGGCTCGTTGTCCGGCCCCCGGCCGGTCTCCTCCCCCTTGAGCACCCAGGGGTGGACATCGGTGGAGCCCTGGTCGTCGTCCCGGAGGTGGATGTAGTCGCACAGCCTCCGGGCGACCCACACGGCCGTGGGCAGGTCCTTCGCCCATTCCTCGAAGACCAGGGGGTTGGCCGACAGCCCCGGCATCTTCATGCCGGTGAGCCCGTCCCGGCTGACCGCACTGCCTTCCAGATCCGCCTCGGGCCCCGGGACCAGCGGACGAAGACCGAAGGCCCCTGCTCGATCAGCTCCACGAGCTGGTGCAGAGCGGTGTAGGTGGGGAGTGTGTCACCTGACATGATCGCCCTTGAGTACCCGTAGCCGTCGCCGCCAATCCACCGCCGCCCGACCGCATGGTCGCCGCCCCGAGCGCACGGACGCCGCCCGTCCCCGCTGCTCGGCGGGAAGGGCGGCGTCCCGCAGGAAGTGCCGCGGCGTCCGGGTCAGCGGCCCAGGGCCTTGGCCAGCTGGTCCTTGGTCATGTTGGAGCGGCCCTCGATGCCGCGCTGCTTGGCCTCGTTGTACAGCTGGTCGCGCGTCGGCCCCTTGGGACCCGTCCGGTTGCCGGACCGCTGGCCGCCACGCTGCGGCGCGGACTTCCGGTCCTGGGTCGAGGTCCTGCTGGCGGACTTGGACTCGCCGGAGCGGGCGCGCTCCTTGTTGACCGTACGGGCGGCCATTTCCTTCGCCCGGCCGGTGGACGCGCCGCGCTTCTCCGCGCCTTCCTTGATGTGCTCGTACTGCCGTTCACGCTTACGGCTGGATCCTGCGGGCATGGTGTCTTCCTCTCCTTCCGCCCCCTCGGTCGGTGGCGGACGGCGGTGGTGATCGCCGACCGCATGAGTCGGGTTCCCCCCACTTCCTCCCCTATAACCAGCATGCGTCTCCTGGGCGTCGGCCGGATGCCGTGCGGTGTGCGCGATGCGTGGAATTGGTCTTTCGGCAGTGTCCGCCGGTCCCCCGTCTTCGTAAGGTCACCTCTGCGAGTCGGCCGGTCACGCAGGTGGGGGACATCAGGTGGGGGACATGACGACACAGACACGCACGACCGGATCCGGCGACCGCCCATGGGCGTCCTGGGCCGGACACCTGCCACTGGCGGCCACCGTCGCCGCCGCCGGGTTGAGCGTGGTCAGCCTGTGGTGGGTGGTGCCCACGGCGCTGTGCGCGTTCGCGGCGGGGTGGCGGCCCGGGCGGACGTGGTCCACGGCGGTGGGGCTGATCGGGGTGGCGGCGGGCGCTGTGGTGGCGGTCGCCGTGGTGCCGTCCTGGATCACCTGGGCCGACCGCTTCGTGGCGGTGGTGGTGGGGGCGGTCGTCCTGCCGTGGTTCGTGGGGCGGTTCTGCCGTCAGTACCGGGAGTTGGTCCGGGCGGGGTGGGAGCGGGCCGCGCGACTGGAGCGCGAGCAGCGACTGATCGCCGAACAGGCCCGGCTGCGGGAGCGGGCCCGTATCGCGCAGGACATGCACGATGTGCTCGGCCACGAACTCAGCCTGATCGCCCTCTCGGCCGGGGCCCTCAAGCTGGCGCCCGGGCTGGCGGACGGCCACCGGGAGGCCGCCCGGGACATCAGGGCCAGGGCGGCGGCCGCCGTGGACCGCCTCGGCGAGGTGATCGGCGTCCTGCGCCAGGAGCCGGACGGAGCGCCGCCGGAGCCGGGTGGCGCGGGTGTGGCGGAGCTGGTCGAGCGGGCGTCGGCGTCGGGCCTCGCGGTCCGGCTGCGGATCGACGGCGAGCCCGGCGAGCTGCCGCCGGGCGTGGAGCGCGCCGTGTGCCGTGTGGTGCAGGAGGCGCTGACCAACGTGGCCAAGCACGCGCCCGGCGCGGAGGCGACCGTCGATGTCCGGCATACGGCCGAGGAGACCGAGGTCCGGGTGGTGAACGGCCCCGCGTCCGCCGCCGCTCCCGTCCGCTCCGGCGGCGAGGGCTTCGGCCTGATCGGCCTGGACGAGCGCGTCGGACTGGCCGGGGGCACCTTCGGCTACGGCCCCGAGGCGGGCGGTTTCGCCGTCCGCGCCACGTTTCCCCACACCACGGCGCGGCGGCCGGGGGCACCCCACGACGCCCCGGACACCCCGGTGGCGGACGACCACCGGCGCGCCCGCCGCCGGCTCGGCCGCACCCTGCTCGCGGCCCTGATGGTGCCCCTGGTCTCGGGGGCCCTGCTGATCGGGGCGCTGCGGGTGTGGGACACACTGGAGGCCCGGGAGTCGGTGCTGGCCCCGGACGACTACGCCCGGCTGCGCGTCGGACAGGACCGCGACCGGATCGCGCCGCACCTGCCGGAGCGCCAGACCGGCCACCGGCCGATGGCCGCCGAACCGAGGGGGACGGACATCGCCTGCGAGTACTACGCGATGACGGCCGACCCGTTCGACGACCGCTCCGGGGACGTCTACCGGCTGTGCTTCCGCCACGGCACCCTGGTGTCCGCCGACGCCTTCACCGGGAAGGGCGTCCGATGACCCCGCAGCCGGAAGAGGGTCCGACGATCCGGGTCCTGATCGCCGACGACGAGCCGATGATCCGCGCGGGCATCCGGGCCGTGCTCGCCACCGATCCCGACATCGCCGTGGTCGCCGAGGCGGGCGACGGCCACCAGGCGGTGGAGCTGGTGCACCGCCACCGGCCCCGGGTGGCGGTGCTGGACATCCGGATGCCCGGCACCGGCGGTATCGAGGCCGCCCGGGAGATCCACCGGACGGCGCCGGCCACCGGTGTCATCATGCTGACCACCTTCGGCGAGGACGAGTACATCCTCCAGGCGCTGGGCGGCGGCGCCACGGGCTTCCTCATCAAGTCCGGTGAACCGGAGGAGCTGATCGCGGGGGTGCGCGCGGTGGCCGACGGCGCCGCCTATCTGTCACCGAAGGTCGCGGCCCGCGTCGTGGCGCATCTGGCGTCCGGTGGCGCGGGGGCCCTGGCCGACCGACGCACCGCCGCCCGGGAACGGGTCGACGCCCTGACCGCCCGGGAGCGGGAGGTGCTGGCCCTGCTCGGCGGCGGGCTGTCCAACGGCCGGATCGCCCGTCGGCTGCAGGTCGTCGAGGGGACGGTCAAGGCCCATGTGAGCTCGATCCTGGCCCGGCTGGGCGTGGAGAACCGGGCGGCCGCCGCCGTGATCGCCCATGAGGCCGGAATCCTTCCGCCCCGGCCGCCCGAGCAGCGCTGACACCGCCCGTGCGGCCGGAGGGCCCCCCACGACCAGCGTCGCCGCCACCACGGCGGCGCCCAGGAGCGCACCGGCGGCCACATCGTGCGGATAGTGCACCCCCACCGCCACCCGCAGCAGCGCCGCCGCCCCCGCCAACGGCAGCGCCACCGCAGCGAGACGGGGCCTGAGCAGCGTCAGCCCGACCGCGATCCCGGTGGCGAGGGTGGCGTGGTTGCTCGGAAACGACCAGTCCCCCACCTCGGGACACTCCGCCACCGCCGCGACTCCCCGTACCGCACGGCACGGCCGCTCCTCGTCCACCACCAGCTTCACCGCCTCGCTGGCCGCGTAGGCGGCCACGGTGCCGACCCCGGTGAGCACGGCCCCCGCCACGCCGGAGGCGTCCCCGCGCCGGAGGGCCGACCACCCCGTCCACAGCAGGAGCAGCCCCAGCGCCACCAGCGTCCCCTCGGTGGCCACCTCCAGCAGCGGCCAGGCCCACGAGGGCGCCCCCGCCACCGCGTCCGTCACGTCGCGGTACACCGACACCGAGGCGCCGCCCGTGACCTCCACCCGATCCGCGTCGCCCAGCCCACCGGGCGACAGCCCCATCACCGCTCCCGCCCCGACGGCACACAGCGCCACCGCGAGCAGCAGTCGACGGCCGAAGCCGTATCGCGTCCTTGAATCCATGGCCAGTGACCGTAGAAACGGCGACGGCCCGCCACCTCTGGCGAACGGCGAGGCCGGGCCCCGACCTTCGTCGGGGTTGACACCCCCGGCGTCCCCCGGGGAATCTCCGGGGTACCCGGCCGGTTCTGCTGTGAGGAGACCGCATCGCGACCACAGGAGGCAGGCATGTACGGCGACCCGGCGACGGTCCGCACGATCCTCACCGAGTTGGGCGACACCTGGGCCATCGTGGGCCTGTCGACGAACCAGCGGCGTGCGGCATACGGCGTCGCCGACGTCCTCCAGCGCTTCGGCAAGCGCATCGTGCCCGTGCACCCGAAGGCCGAGACGGTGCACGGCGAGCGGGGTACGGCTCACTCGCCGAGATCCCGTTCCCGGTCGATGTGGTCGATGTCTTCGTCAACAGCGACCTGGCGGGCCCGGTCGCCGACGAGGCCGTCGCCATCGGTGCCAAGGCCGTCTGGTTCCAGCTCGGCGTCATCGACCCGGAAGCGTACGACCGCACCCGCGCCGCCGGGCTCGCCATGGTCATGGACCGCTGCCCGGCCATCGAGATCCCCCGGCTGGGCTGACCTGCACAGACACAAAAGCGCCCCGCCCGGCGCCACGGGGGTGAGCGCACGGACGGGGCCGCTATCCGCTCCGGCCGGGCACGGTAGATCAGTCAGCGACTAGGCAGTCAATGCCGTTCACTGCCCTCTGCCACCGGTAGCATCTCGGCGCGAGGAGACCTCAGCCCCGCATCGGGGAACCATCGGCGTGACGCTGAACATGTGCACAGTCATCAGGTCGTCTCCGATGGTCCCCGGGAACCACTCGTGATCCCCCGCATGTCAGCCGGTCGTTCTATCTGTGGCTTCCCCACGTTTCCCCCTGTCGGTGGTTGGAGTCCCTTCCGACGGCAGTGCGCGCACGGATACGGGCACGGCGGAAGATCAGCGCCCGCCGGGATGTAGACGACGCCAGAGACGGGATCCTGAACCCCGCCGTACTTCGTCCACCACCCGACCTGCGACCCCTCGTATGCGGTTTCCGCGAACGGGTCGGCGGTCATGGCATCAGCTTGCGGTACCCCTCCACCTGTTCGTCGACCAGGCGGTGAAGCTCGCGCCATGTGAGTGCGCTGACGGTCTGGTCGAGCTTGCTCCTGCCCTCCACATCCGGAAGCCGCGGAATGTGGTACGGCGCCGTGGCATACCAGTGAGCCTACGCCAACTTGAAACCGCAGTTCAAAGGGCTGGTGTGACCGGTTCTCGGAGTGCTCACGCTGGTCGGGGGCGGCTGTCTGCGGAGTAGATCATCCGTCAGGCTGTGTGAAACGGACCGTCGTCGAGCAGCAGCCGGCCGAGATGTCCGCCTGGGATGCCCTGCGCGCCGGATTCGAGGTCATTCTGACCGCCACCCCCGAGCGTGCGCTGGAACTGTCCCGCCTCATCTTCGACACGCCCTCGCTGCACTCCCACTACATCGAGAAGCGACGGCGCTGGCAGGCCGAACTCGTCCCCGTCATCCGGGCGCGGCTGGGCAACCGCCCCGGCCATCCGGCTCCCGACACGCAGGCCAAGGCGCTGACGGACGGCTCGACCTGGCAGATCTCTACGACCAGTGCCTCGCGGCGGTGCGGGACCATGGCTGAGGCACGTATCCCCGGTACACCTTCGGGTAGAACCCGACGTCACCGCGCGCGGTCGACCGCAGCGGCCTGAAGCAGGTGGCAAGGGTCAAGTGGTGGGCCATGCGCTGGATGGCTCCACTGAACGCGTTCCAGGTCGCCTCCGGGGGCGCCTGGCCCCGAGTAACAACTGAACACTCAACAAATAAGACCAGCCGTCAGATTGACGCGGCCTCAGGGACCTTGCAGAAGTCAGCGGATGGTAAGGCCGCCGTCGACGGCGAGGATGGTGCCGGTGGTCCACTGGGCCGAGGCCAGATAGGCGGCCGCGGTGTCGACGTCATCGGCAGTGCCCAGGCGTGCCAGGGGGTAGGAGTGCTCGATCTGCTCGTCGTGTGCGGTGCGTTCCGCTGCGGTCATGGGGGCGATATAGGAGCGTTCGTACTTGGGAGTGCGGACGGCGCCGGGAGCGATGGCATTGACACGGACTCCTTGGGGGCCGAGTTCACTGGCCAGCGCCCGGGTCATGGAGTTGAGCGCTCCGCGGGTGGCGGAGTAGGCGGCCGAATGACGGCCGGCGACCATTTTGCGGGCCCAGTAGCTGCTGATGTTGATGATGCTTCCCCGAGCGTTCACGAGGGCGGGCAGGAGTTGCTGGCTCAGCAGCAGCGGCACCTGGACGTTGAGGTGCCACATGGTGTTCATCTCGTCGACTGTGGTGTCGGCAAGGGAGGCGAAGTGTGCGGTGCCGACGTTGTTGACGAGGGTGTCGACCCGGTCGGTCAGGTTTCCGACGTGCGCGGCGATCCGGGCGGGGGCATCGGGCGCGGAGAGATCCGCGGGCACGGTGTGCACGACGGTGCCGTGCCGGCCGAGTTCCTTGGCGGCGGTATCGAGCTTGTCGCGGTTGCGGGCGACAAGAATAAGGTCCGCTCCGTCGCGGGCGAGGGCACCGGCGATGGCCAGGCCCAGGCCCTCGCTGCCGCCTGTGACGACGGCGAAACGGCTGGTGGTGCGGTGCTCGGACATGTCAGATTGCCTTTGTGTGGTCGGTGGAAGCACTCAGCGTCGCGAATCGGCGTAGCTCTTCGAGTTGGTCGCTGCGGGCGTTCTCGATGCCGGCGAGGGCGTCGCTGCCGAGAGGAAGGCGCAGCGGGGGGCTCGGCATATCGGCGAGGGTGACGAGGGCCTGGGCCATACGGGCGGGGTCTCCGACCTGCCTTGCCGCGGCGTCGGCGGAGCGCGCCAGCGCTTCGTGAACGGGAGGTAGTCGGGGAGGGCGGCGCTGCCGGGCAGCCGGCTCGCCCAGTTGGCGCGGAAGTCGGTGCGGGCTGCTCCGGGCTCCACGATCGTCGTCCGGATGCCCAGCGGGGTGAGCTCGGCGGCCAGTGAGACGCTCAGACCTTCGAGGGCGTGCTTGCTGGCCGTGTAGGCGCTCATCCCCGGGGCGCCGATCTGCCCTGCCAGCGAGCTGATCTGTAGCACACGGCCCGCTTTCGCCGCGCGCAGGTAGGGCAGAGCGGCGCGCAGGACATTGGCGGCGGCGAAGAAGTTCACTTCGAACTGGGCGCGCAGCTCCATGTCGTCCAGTTCCTCGAAGGGGCCCGCCAGCGCGTAGCCGGCGTTGTTGACGACGACGTCGACGCGGCCGAACCCGGTGATCGCGTCATCCAGTACCGGACGCAGCGTACCGGCGTCGGTGATGCCCACGCTCACGGTGCGCAGACGCCCGGGAAAGGCTGCGGTCAACGGTTGCAGCGGCTCGTCGTCGCGCGTGACCGCGATCACTCGCTCACCTGAACTCAGAACCTCACTGACCAGGGCCTGGCCCAACCCGCCGGACGCGCCGGTGACCAGCCACACGCGGGACCCCATGCCTCACACCTCTCGCACGGTCAAACAAACGGACCGATCTTGTCCGTTTGTTCAGAGTAGAGGAAGCGGACAGATGCTGTCCACTTATGGATAAGATGGGGTGATGAACACGGAGCGGTCTGCGGCGCCCCAGGGGACGGCGATGGCCGTGCGCGTCGACGCCCAGCGCAATGCCGCGCGGGTTCTCGCGGCCGCGCGTCGTGCCGTCGCCTCTGCCGGGCTGGACGTGAGCTATCACGAGATCGCGCGGGAGGCCGGCGTCGGTGTGGGCACCGTCTACCGGCGCTACCCCGAACGCGACCAGCTCATGGCGGCGGTGCTGAGCGACATCCTCACCGAACTGATCGACACCGCACACCAGGCTCTGGACTGCGATGACGCCTGGGAGGGCTTCTCGTTGCTGTTCACCAGCCTGGCCCTGCGCACCGCTCAGAACGCGGGACTGTCCGGCTCCCTGGACCAGCACGGCGGGCCCGCTGTCGCCGAGCAGCGCCACGAGCTCCTCGACCTCACCCGGAGGGTCATCGAACGCGCTCAGGACCAGGGACGCCTTCGCCGAGATCTGGCCTGGCAGGAAGTGCTGCGGCTGACCGGCGCCCCAGCGGTACAGGGATGCGTGCTGGGACTCGAGCCTGACCCTGCACACGGTCACCACTTGGTGCTGACCGTTCTTCTCGACGGTCTACAAACCGGCTGACACCGGCGACGCGCCGAAGCTCCCAGGAGCGGATGACATCGTCCGGGAGTGGACGACACCGCCGGGACGATGCCGTGCACCCACTCGGCGCGTTCCCTTCACCACGGTTCACCCCGACGAGCAGAGGCCAGTATCGGCGTACAAGCGGAAAACCTGGACTGCAACGTCGTCGCGGTCGTCAGCGAAGGTGTCTGGGAGGCCAGCGAGTAGTTCGAAGTCTTGCTTGCCGGTCGCCGCGTCGGCCACGACGCTGAGGGGCAGGGTCTCGAACTCTGAAGCGAACAAGGAAGCGTCCACCGCGACAGCGTGAGCGGCCAAGGACGCGAAGACCTCCATGAGCCGTTCCCCACCGTCACGTCAATGCCCCGGGAGTGCAGCCGCTCTCGGCGGCGATTCTGACGCCATGGCTCCTGGTCCAGCAGTGGCAGCAGGACGCGACCCAGGTACACGCAGCGACTCCACAGCATGTCGTGGTCCGAGGTCCTGATCGATCCTTTCTGCAGCAGTCGGAGGGCTTGCCGCCCGAGCGGCGCAGGCCCTCCAACCTCCCAATACACGCAGGCTGGGTACAGGACGGGGCCGGACGTTGTCTCAGCGGTTGACTTCGAGGTTCGTCAGGACGAGCAGGGCGCGCAGGACGCGGGTCGCATGGGCGGGGTCGGTGCGGAGCTTGGTCAGGATCCGCCAGTTCTTGAGGTGGGCGAAGCCGTGTTCGACCGGTGCCCGTCCGACGGCGAGGACCCGGTTGGCGGTCTTCTGGCCGGGGGTGAGCTTGTGCGTGCGGGTGGCGTGGAAGCCGGTGACGATCACAGGGTCGAGTACGTCGTTGTCCAGGCCGCGAAAGCCCAGGTCCGCCAGGGCCCGAGGCCGGCCGCGCGCAGGTGGGCCAGGATGTGATCGTGGCGGGCGGCGGTGTTGTCGTGGGTGCGGCCGGGCCGGGCGGCGGATATCCAGATCAGCCGGCCCCGCTCGTCGGTCAGGACGAGGAAGTGCAGGCCGTGCCGGTGGTGTTTGCCTGAGTAGTTGCGCCGGTCGGCTTTTCCGGTGCGGCGCTGGGTGGCAATGATGGTGCCGTCGATCAGTACCACCTCCCCGCCCTGCCTGGCGATCTTCTTCAGGCTGCGGTCCAGGCGCGGGGCCTGCGCGGCGAGCAAGGTGATCAGTTCGTCGCGCCAGCGGCGGACGGTGGACTCGGACACATTGTTGCCGCCGGCCATGTCGGCCATGTCGGCCAGGCGCTGGTCGTGGCGCAGCACGGCCAGGACGATCACCGCGATCTTGCCAGGCGGCAGGATCCGCCACCTGGACCGGATCACTTTCAGGTGGCGTCGCAGCAGATCGGCGAGGTGGTTGACGGTGCGCGTGGACAGCGGCAGGCGGCACAGGTAGACAAACGGGCAGGTGTCCTCGGCGTGCTTTTTGGTTTTCGTCACACAATTCCAACGGCCGCCGGGGGCACCGTGGTTACGCCCGCGCCGCGCGGTCGCAGGCGGCGGGGCAGGTCACAAGCGGGTGGTGAAGCGGACGTCGGGCAGTTTGCGCAGCCAGCCGCGGTCGACGAGTCTGACCAGCTTCCCGCGCAGAGGCTCCAGCTTGGACCGCACGCTGACATCGATTCCCAGGGCGTCGCCGACCTGCCGGGCCATGACCGGTCCGGCCGCCTGCCGCACGGTGGCCAGGGTGCGCTGGTAGTCCGGCGGGAGCAAGGTCTCCTCCATGTCCGGCGTGCGGTGCGGGATCAGCATCACCGCTCGTCCGCCCACCTGCCCGGGCGCCGGCGCGGCCGAGGCGCGTTCGTTGGCGAGCAGTTCCTCACGTTCGTCCAGCTCCGCACGCCGCGCGGTGATCCGTTTCAGCAGCTCGGGATCCATGCCTCGGATGGTAGAAGGCCGCCTGGCCCCAGCGAGTAGGAATCAGCGAACCCTCCAGCTCTGGCAAACGATCTACTGCGCAGACTGCCGCCGACGACCAGCACCAGCACCCCGAGAGCCGGTCACACCAGCCCTTTGACCTGTGATTTCAAGTTGGCGGAGGCTCAGTGGGGATCCGGCCCGCACATCGGTACCTTCACGTACGACTGGAACTACTTCCAGCCCTCGGGCAAGGGGGCGGACATTGGCGTCGGCTCCATGCATTGGCTCATGACGTGGCCTCCGGGGACTTGCCCTCTACGACCTCAGCCTCGGGCTCCAGCGGGTTGGGGGCGGGGAGTCGGCCGCCCGGGACTCCGCGATCCGGAGCACGTCCCCTAAGCACTCCGTGAGCCTCTTCATCAGGTAACTGCACTCGTTCGGTTCGAGGCTGAGACCGGTCTCCAGCATGCCGTGGGAGAGCGACCGGACAGCCTCCGCTGTGGCGATCTGGTCTGCCTCCACCCGATCAGCCAGCCGGGCAATCCGGCCATTGAGGGAGTCTCTGGCGTGTATGTGCGCTGACCGTTCGGCCCCGGCCATGGCAGAAGTCGCAGGCGGGTAGCCTCCATGTGTTGCGCTCCTTAGCAGCGTGGCCACGCCCCGGCCGGTTCGCCCCGGGTGCGGGGGTCTTGACAGAATGAGCCTGACGAACGCTGCGCAGGAGTGACAGGGAACACGTTGCTAGTTTCGGAAACGCTATCCGTCGACACCCAAAAACTCGGCAATTGGCCTGAGTCCGGCCGGCCGTGACTGCCAGTTCCACAGGTCACGCACAACGGCGACGGCCAACGTGTGATGCCGCATCCACGCTGGCGCGTTGCGTTTCAGGGACCCCAGCGCCTTGACGGCCCCTTCTCCGTTGCCTAGATCGGCGTGAGCGCGTGCGACGTCCAGCAGCAGCCACGTCCGCCACGACGGTGGAGTCTCCTTGGACAGCCGCATTCCGCGGGCGAGGCTCAGAGCCTCGCTGGGACGTTCGTGCTGGACCGCCAAACGGACCCGCTCAATGCGGACAGACGACTTGTTGAAGACGCTCAGCAGCTTTCCATCCTGCGGCTTCGGCATCCGCGCCAGTCGCTCAGCGGCTTTCTCCGCCATCACCATCATGTCGCTCGCGCGCACGTAGTCACCGCTCCGGGCGTGGCTCGTCGCCGCGGACATCAACAGCCCGCCCCACACACGCAAGCCCTCCGGGGTGTCGCTATGCTCCCGCTCGACTCTGTCAGCGGCGTACACGGCGAGATTCCTTGCGTCGTCCAGCCTTGCCTGACGCTGATACGCCCACGCGACGGAGTTGGAGATCATCGAGGCCAGGAGCGGATCCGACGAGGCGTCAGCGGCGACTATGGCTCGCTCCAGGGCCCGAAAGGGCGAGATCCGTCTTACCCATCCGGATGGCAAGGTGTCCGCCTAGCTGAAGCGCCTTGCTCAGTGCTGCCTGTCCGGCCGCGCGCTGGTCGACGTCGCCGACAGTGGCAGCGAACCGAGCCTCGGTGATCAGGCCCGGCAAGGCGTTGAGCAGATTTTCGAACTCTGCTGCGTGGTACAGCGTCCATCCGCCCGCGATGTCACAGCGGACCCGCTCCAGAGACAGCGTCTCCAGGTCGCTGGGTGGTGTGGGTGGAGCGAACAGCGGCGGCATGATGGCACGGCGGACGGCGACGAGTTGCGGGGAATCGGACTCCCCCGTCGACGGAGCGCCTGGAGGGTCCCCCACAAGGCCCGTCAGCTCTACGCCGAGCCCTGACGACAGAGCGTGAAGCGTGGGTAGTTGTACCGAACTCTGCGGCCGTTGCTCCAGCCGACGAATGGTGTCGACGGACACGCCAGACTTCTCGGCCAAGCCCTCTTGTGTGAGCCTCGCCTGACGGCGAAGGCGCCTCACACGATCCCCCAGGTACTCCGTTGCCATGCCTCCAAGCTACTCCGAACCTGGACGATCGGGGGTCGGCGTCAACCTGACGAGTACTCCAGAAACGCAGAAAGCCCCCGCCGGATGATCCCGATGGGGCTGCTGTGTGGTCATTTCGCCTGACGGTCGCCAACGGGGCGGTGCTGACACGTGCACTCGCCAAGCCGGCCACCTCGGCGACTCCGTCGGAGCCGGCGCAGAAGGCCGCTCAGTAGTCGCCGTCTTCGTCGCCCTCGCAGTCCGCGGCTCCGGTGGTCGCCGTCAATGCCTCCTCCCCGCCGTCCGCAGGGCGCGAGTGGCCATGCCCGCTGCGCGCCGTCCCGGCTTCGTCAGGACATGGCGCACGGCCCGGCTACGCCGAGCCGCACCGCGGAAGGCCACACGGCCTCAGGCTCCGAGGCCCTCCAGGACCACCGCGCCCGGGAGCCCGGCGAGCAGTTTGCCCGGCACGATGAGCTTGCCGCGTCGGCTGCCGCTGCCGATGAGGGCGTACGGGATGTCGGCCACGGCGGCGTCCACCAGGAGCGGCCAGTCGGCGGGCAGGCCGATCGGGGTGATGCCGCCGAATTCCATGCCGCTCTCGCCCGTCGCCGTGTCGATCGGGGCGAACGACGCCTTGCGCGCGCCGAGGTGGCGGCGCACCACGCCGTTGACGTCCGCGCGGGTGTGGGCCAGGACCAGGCAGGCGGCCAGGGTGGTCTCGCCGCCCCGCTTGCCCGCGACCACCACGCAGTTGGCGGACTGCTCCAGCAGCCAGGAGCCGTAGTTCTCGACGAGCACGGCGGTGTCGGCCTTGTCCGGGTCCGTGTCCACGAACAGCACCTGTTCCACCGGCTCCGAGCCGCGCCAGGTGCGCAGCGCCTCGGCGACGGGAGCGGTCAGCAGGTCCAGGCACTCGACGGCGGGACGCACCTCGTCGAAGGCATCCATCGGCGTACTCATGCCGCCAAACTAGCAGTCGGGCGGGCCAAGAGGGCCGGACCCGGCGGTCTCAGCGCGCGGGGGGCACCGACACCGCCATGGTCATCTCCACCGGCGCCGCCCCGTCGTTGCGGTAGGTGTGCGGGGTGTTCGCCTCGAACGCCACGGAGGTGCCGACCGGGGCGGTGTGGGTCTCACCGCCGATCACCAGGGTGAGCTCGCCCGCCGTCACATGGATCAGCTCGACCGTGCCGGACGGATGCGGATCGGAGCTGCTCTCGTCGCCGGGCATCAGCCGCCATTGCCACATCTCCAGCGGGCCGTGCGCCTCGGTGCCGACGAGCAGCGCGGTGTAGCTGCCCGCCTCGGTGGACCACATCCGCACCGCCTGGTCGGGCGGGACGAAGGTCACCCGGGGCCCCTGCTCGTAGTCGAGCAGCGTGGTGATGCTCACGCCGAGCGCGTCGGCGAGCTTGACGGTGGTGCCCACGCTGGGATTCGTACGGGCCTGCTCAATCTGGATGATCATGCCCCGGCTGACCCCGGCACGGGCCGCCAGGGCGTCGAGGGTGAAGCCGCGTTCATTGCGCCACCGCTTGAGGTTGCGGGCGAGCGACTGCGTGAGCTGGTCGAGGTCCGTCACGTTCCGGTCCGTCCATCCGTCCAAAATAGTGAATGGCATAGTCGAGTACAGTGAACTACTGTGGGCTGTACTCCCACGTCCACCACACTGTACGGCGAGGTTTCACATGTCCGCGCTCTTCGCTCTTGCCACCAGCCTGCTCTGGGGCTGGCCGACTTCGGCGGAGGGTTGCTCACCCGGCGCACACCCGCGCTCACCGTGGTCGTCGTCTCCCAGATCATCGCGGTCACCGTCCTCGGCGCCATCGTGGTCGCCACCGGCGGATGGTCCGAGGCGGGCCCGCAGCTGTGGTTCGCCGCGGCGGCCGGTGTAGTCGGCCCGGCCGCGATGCTGTGCTTCTACCGGGCCCTCGCGCTCGGCCCGATGGGCGTCGTCTCCCCGCTCGGCGCGCTCGGCGGGGTCGTCGTGCCGCTGGGCGTCGCGCTGGTGCTCGGCGAGCGGCCGGGGCTGCTCCAGGTCTCGGGCGTCGTGGTGGCGGTCGCGGGTGTGGTCCTGGCGAGCGGTCCGCAGACCGGCGGGGCGCCCGTGCAGCGGCAGACGCTGCTGCTCACCCTGGTGGCCGCGCTGGGCTTCGGCTCGGTGATGGCGCTGATCGCCGAGGCGTCGCACACGCTGACCGGGCTGTTCCTCGCGCTGTTCGTGCAGCGGGTGTGCAATGTGGCGGTCGGCGGCGGCGCGCTGCTGGTATCCGTACGGCGCGGCAACCCCGGGCTGTCCGAGGGCGGAATGGGCGTGGTGTGGGCGTCGCTGCCCGCGCTCGCCTTCGTGGGCCTCGCCGACGTGGCCGCCAACGGCACGTACAACCTCGCCGCGCACCACGGCCCGGTCACCGTCGCCGCGGTGCTCGCCTCCCTCTACCCCGTGGTGACCGCCCTCGCGGCCCGCGGACTGCTCGGCGAGCGGCTGCGGGTGGTCCAGGCCACGGGCGCCGGACTCGCCCTGGTGGGCACGCTGCTGCTGGCCACGGGCTGAGCGGACCGCGGCCCGGCCCCCGCCCCCGCCCTCGCCCCGGCCCCGGCCCCGGCCCCGGCCGTGCATAAGCCGACGTGCCCCAGGAACCCACTACGCCATGGGGCACGGATACGAAAAGCTGTATGTGGTGCGGGCCGAGGCCCGGGGGATCGTGGACGCCGTGGTGCGGGCGTGGCGGGGGCCGGGGCGGGAGCGGGACCTGCTCGTGCAGTCGCTGAAGGCGGCCGGGGCGGCCACGCTCGCCTGGGCGGTCTCGGGGTGGTGGCTGAAGGACCCGGTGGCGCTGATGGCGCCGTGGGTGGCGGTGGTCCTGGTCCAGGCCACCGTCTACCGCTCGCTGTTCAAGGGTTGCAGCAGCTGGTGGCCATCGCCGTGGGCACGCTGCTGGCGGCGGGGGCCGAGGCCCTGACGGGGAACATCCTGATCTCGGTGGCCCTGGTCCTGCCGGTCGTGATGCTGCTCAGCAACTGGCCCCGCCTCGGCGACCAGGGCATCTACGGTCCCACCACCGCGCTGTTCACGCTCACCTCGGGCCCGGTGTCCAGCCTCACTGTCTCCCACCGGCTGCTCCAGGCCCTGCTGGGCGCCGCGATCGGCATCGCGGTCAACGCGCTGATCCTGCCGCCGGTCCATCTGCGGAACGTCCGGGAGAACCTCGGCAGTCTGGCGCACGCGACACAGGAGACACTGGCGAGCATCGCCGAGGCGCTGGCCGAGGGGAACTGGTCCGAGGACACGCCCGCCGACTGGCGACGCCTGGCCGACCAGCTCGAACAGCGGCAGGAGAGCCTGCGATCCGCCCGGCTGTGGAGCCATGAGAGCCTCCGGCTCAATCCCGGGCTGCCGTGGAATTCGCGCGAGAAGCCGCCGCGGACGCTTCCCCCCGAGAGCGAGGACCAGCGGTGGAGCTCGATCGTCGCCCAGGTGGGCGCGGTCGTCGGCACGATGGTCGACATCGCCGACGAGCACCGTTCCATTCCCGCCCCGACCAGCAGCCGCTGCGCGACTACGGCCGCCTCCTCGCCGATCTGGCGGCGGCCTGCGAGGCCCGGGCCGAAATGATCTATGAGTCCCCCACCCCCGACGGCGCGCGCGGCCAACTGGACGAGGCGCTGGAGGCCGTGGAACGGCACCACGGCGCCCTGCACAAACAGCTCACCGATGAGCGCCACGTCTCCCCGGCACCACCGCCGTCCTGGGCACCCTGCTGATCGGGGCCCAGAACATCTGGCACGACATCGCCCCGGACACCTGGCCCCGCGCCACCGCCGGGGCATAGCACCCGGCCGGCGGGGTACATCGGAGCAGTCCCCCGCGGTGGTGTCGGGGCGGAGTTGTGAGGAGTGGTGCCCATGAAGCCGATCGGCCAGGCACGGCCGGGATTCCCCTGCTGGGTGAGTCTCGCCGCCCCCAGCCTCCAGGCGGCGCAGGAGTTCTACACCGCGGTGCTCGGATGGACCTGGCGCCCCACCGGGCTGGATGAGGAGTTCCGTACGGCGCTGTTCGGCGGAGCGCCGGTGGCCGGGGTCGGGGCGCTCGCGAACAGCCTCAGGGGCGCGGTCGCCTGGACGCCGTTCTTCGCCGTGGCGGACGCGGACGCCACCGCGGCACGGATCCACGAGCGGGGCGGAACCGCCGGCGTCGGCCCGCTCCCGTTCGGCACCGGCCGCCGCGCCGGGCTGGCCGCCGACCCCGACGGCGCCGTCTTCGGCTTCTGGGCGGGGGAGGCGCTGCCCGGCTGGCCGTCGGGTCCGGACGTGGGCGCCCCGGCCTGGCTGGAGCTGCGGACCCGGGACGCGTTCGCGGCCGCCCTCTTCTACGGGGAGGTCTTCGGCTGGGCGTCACCGGGGAGCAACTGCTCCGTGGAGTACGAGAACGACGAGGTGATCGTGCGCGAGGCGGGCCGCAAGCTGGCGGCGATCCACGGCGGCGCCGTCGAACAGGCCCCCGACCCACGGGTCCGGCCGCGCTGGTACGTCCACTTCCGCGTCCCCGATGTGACGGCCGCCGTGGCGGCGGCCCGCGCCGCCGGTGGCACGGTCGCCCTCCCGCCGGACGCCTCTCCCACGGGTCGTCAGGCGGTCCTGTGCGACCCCGACGGCGGGCTGTTCACCGTCACCGCCGCCTGAGCGGACGGCGCTGACCGACCACCTGCCCCGGGGCCCCGGCTCGGCTCGGCGATATGGCGGAAAGAAGGCAGGGGCAGGTGAGGAAGCCGGTCCGGCCGGGAAGCCGTGGGGGCGGAGAGCGCGGGGGAACACGCTGACGTCAGGACGGAGCGCGGTGATGGCCACCACAGCGGAGGAAGCGCGGGCCGGTGTGCCGGCGTCGCGCGTCATCCGGCTGCCGGGCATCGTGCTGGGGGTGGGGCTCGGCGGATTCCTCGACGGGATCCTGCTGCACCAGCTGCTCCAGTGGCACCACATGCTCAGCAGCACCAACCACGACCGCATCGGGGTGAGGTACTACAACCCGCACACCGTCTCCGGTCTGCGGATGAACACCGTGTGGGACGGCGTCTTCCACGCCGTGTGCTGGATCGCGGTGCTGCTGGGGCTGGCCATCCTCTACGCCCGGGTCACCCACGACCGGCGCCGGGTGTGGGGCTCCCGCGTCCTGTGGGGCTGGATGCTGGTCGGCTGGGGCCTGTTCAACCTCGTCGAGGGCGTGCTGGACCACCAGATCCTCGGCATCCACCATGTCCACGGCGGCCCGAGCAGCCGTGGTGGGACGCCGGCTTCCTCGTCCTGGGCGCCCTCCTGGTGGTCGGCGGCTATCTGCTGCGGCGCGGCGGGGCCCCTCCGGCCCCGAGGCGCCCCGCGCCACCGGACACGTGTGATGGGTGGCGGCGCGGCGCACCCCGGCCATGGGCACGGCGGGGGCGGCGGCCCCTGGACGTATGGCTGTCGGCCCTCGCCCCGCTGGGGCCGGCCCTCGCCCTGCTGGGGTGTGCCGTCGGCTACGCGCTGGCGGTCCGCCGTGCCCGTCGCCGTCACCCCGCCCAGGGTTGGCCGCTCGCGCGGTCGCTGAGCTTCGGGGCCGGGCTGGCCCTGGTGGCCGTGGCGCTGCTGCCGCCGCTCGCGCCGTTCGCCCATGAGGACTTCCGCGGCCATATGGCCCAGCATCTGCTGCTCGGGATGTACGCACCGCTCGCGCTGGTGCTCGCGGCCCCGGTCACCCTGCTGCTGCGCGCCCTGCCCCCGGACCACGGCAGACGGCTGACCGCCGTGCTCCGCTCCCGCCCGGCGCGGCTGCTCGGCCACCCCGTCACCGCCCTGCTGCTGACCACCGGCGGGCTGGTACCGCTGTACTTCACCCCGTCTACGACGCCACCATGGGCCACCCCGGGTGGCACTGGCTGACACACGCCCACTTCCTGCTCTCCGGCTGGCTGTTCGCGTACGCCATCGCCGGTCCCGATCCGGCCCCCGCCCGGCCGGGGGTACCGGCCCGGCTGGTGGTCCTCGGCGCCGCCATCGCCGCCCACGCCGCCATCGCCCAGCTGATGTACGGGGGCTTCTGGGTCGAGGTGCACGCCCCGATCACCGAGGTCCGGGGCGGCGCGGAGATCATGTACTACGGCGGCGACCTCGCCGAGCTCCTGCTGGCCGCGGCCCTCGTCACCACCTGGCGGCCCGTGCGGACGCCCCGGAGGCCGCACGGGCCGCGGGTACGCCCGGTGCGGCGGCCGAAGGAGGGCATCCAGGGATCCACGCCCCGCGGGGCCTGCCGAAATCCGGATGACGGTGGGGTTACCACTGGAGGTCCCGGGGGTACCTGGGCGTCACGCCATCGCAGCGGACCCCCGGGGGACCACGGTGGCCAGGCCCTTCCGGTCCAGACCACGGGCCGGAAGAGCCGCTTCGGCTGACGCGTCGGCCCGGGCTGACGCCTCAGCCGTCGATTCCACCGCTCTCGCAGATCTGCCGGGCGATGTCCCGCAGCTTGACGTTGCGCTCCTGGGACACCCGGCGGATCAGCGCGAAGGCGTCGTCCTCGCTGACCTTCAGGCGTTCCATGAGGATGCCCATGGCCTCCCCGATGGTGTGCCGGGTCTGGAGCGCCTGCTGGAGCTGATCGGCGGTGCGGGCGCTGGAGAAGGCGACCGCGGCATGCGAGGCGAGCAGCCAGCCGGCCGTCTCGCTGGCCTTGGTGAAGGCGGCGGGGTGGCGCGAGTAGAGGTTCAGGGCGCCGAGGTTCTCCTGCTCGGTGTAGAGCAGGAACCCCATCATGCTGCCGATGCCGAGGCCGCGGGCCTCGCTCACGAAGTCCGGCCAGCGCTCCTCGGGCTCGGTGAAGTCCTTGATCCGGAACACCCGCTCGCCGTCCAGGCGGCGGGCGGCGTCGAAGCAGGGCCCCTCCCTGAGCCGCTCCTGCAGCCGGTCCGACCGCACCACCAGCCCCTCGGTGGGGGCAAGGGACTCCGCTCGGCTGCCGTGGAGCACCAGGATGCCGGCCGCGTCGCAGCCCTCCACGATGTCCACCGCGCACGCGCTGATCCGGTCCAGCGTGGCCTCCACGGAATCCTGCGCCAGCAGATCCCGTGCCATGGTGGCCATGCGCTCGGCGAAGGCTTCCCAGTCCATGACCATCACCCGATCACATCCGGCTACGCGCCGCCCCTGAGCGCTTCCCGGTACTGCTTCGCCCGGTCCGCGTACACCTGGGCATTCAGTTTGATGCCTTCCCGCTCCTCGTCGGTGAGGGGCGCTTCACCCTCGCCGGCACCCCCGCCACCAGCGAACCGGGCGGTATCTCCATCCCCTGCGGCACCAGGGCCTGGGCCGCGACCAGCGATCCCGTACCGATCCGGGCGCCGTTGAGGACCGTCGCCCCCATGCCGATCAGGACCTCGTCCTCGACCGTACAACCGTGCACGACCGCGTTGTGCCCGACCGAGACCCGCTCACCGATCGATACCGGGAATCCGGGGTCGACGTGCACCGTGCAGTTGTCCTGGATGTTGCTGTCCGCGCCGAGGACGATGGGACCGCCGTCACCCCGCAGCACCGCCTGGTACCAGACGCTCGCTCCCGCCGCCAGCACGACATCGCCGATCACCACCGACGTGGGGGCCACGAACGTGTCGGGGGCGATCTGTGGCTCCTTCCCGTCGATGCCGAAGATCAAGGCGCGCACCGTCTCTCCCACCTGGTCGTTCCCTCCGCTTTCCGCGCCCCGGCCGGTAGCCCCGGCAGAGCCCGAGCATCGATATGCGGCTCCGCCGCGTGGCGTCGGACAGGCCCTAGTCCCCGGCCGGGACCGGCTCCGGCTCGGCGGTCTCGGAATCGGCCGCCGTGACCGCCGCGGCCTTGGCCTTCTTGGAGCGCCACTTCATCACGAGCATCGAGCCGAGACCGAAGAGCAGGGCCAGCACGAGCCCGAGCCAGGAGAAGCGCTTCAGCCAGTCCTCCGCGACCTTGCCCAGGGAGTAGATGACCGCGGTGGTGCCACCGGCCCAGACGATGCCGCCGAGCACATTGGCGATGAGGAACTTCCAGTACGGCATGCGCAGCACGCCCGCGAGCGGCCCCGCGAAGATGCGCAGCAGCGCGATGAACCGGCCGACGAAGACCGCCCACATGCCCCACTTCTGGAAGGAGCGCTCGGCGGTGGCCACGTGCTCGGCGCTGAAGTGCTTGGGGAATTTGCGGCCCAGCCAGGCGAGCAGCGGCTGTCCGCCCTTGCGGCCGATGAGATAGCCGATGGAGTCGCCGATCACCGCGCCCGCGACGGCGCACGTCCCCAGGATGTAGGGGTTGATGTGGTCCTGGGAGGCCGCCAGCAGCGTCGCGCTGACGAGGACGATCTCACCGGGGAGCGGGATTCCCAGGCTCTCCAGGCCGATGACGATGCCCACGAGCAGATACACGCTGACCGCGGGCACGGTCTCGAGCCATTGATCGATATGCAACGCCGGTTCCTCCCCATGTGGCGACCGCTTCCCGGCGTGCGCCGGACCAGGGACGTGGCGCACGCCGGGAAGCCTACTCAATCGGCGCGCGGTCGCCATCATCCCCAAGTCGTGCTCCCGCTCGCGTCGACTCCGGCGCAGGGAGGACGGACGCGGGCCGGGCTCGGGGCCGGGGAGGACGGGCTCAGGACTGGGGGCGCAGGGTCCACACGATGGACATCTCACCCGTCACCGCGCCGTCCTCGCGGGTGATCGCGACGTTCACCGGGAATTCGGGCCGCTCCCCCGCGTCCAGCTCGGCGACCACCTCGGCGGCGGGCCGGCCGAGGGTGGCGGTCGCGGTGACGGGCCCCTTGGCGAGCTTCTTGTAGCCGATCTCGGCGCGCACGGCCAGCGGTACGGCACGGCCGAGCTGATCGCCGAACGCCGCCAGCACGACGGCGCCGCTCGCGGACTCCGCCAGGGTGAACATCGCGCCCGCGTGGGGGCCGCCGACGTGGTTGTGGAAGTCGGGCTGGTCGGGCAGGCACAGCACCGCGCGCTCGGGCGACGCCTCGCGGAACTCCAGGTTCAGGGTGCGCACCATGGGCACCGTGGCGGCGAGCATCTCACCGACGGAGGGCAGGGTTTCAGACATGACCCGGAAGTTACCACCCAGTAGAAAACGGGGAAAGGGGCAGTCCGCGGGGCAGCCGTAGCAGCTGTCGTCGCTCCCCTCTATCGTTACTGGCCATGTGGCCAGGACAGCAGCCGCCCGGGGGCGAGCAGAACGACCCGCACCATCAGAACCCCTATCAGCAACCGGGGTACCAGCAGCCGGGATACGGCCAGCCCAACCCGTATCAGCAGCCGGGATACCAGCAGCCGAATCCCTATCAGCAGCCGCCCCAGCAGCAGCCGGGGCAGTCCGGCCAGCCGGGGCAGTACGGCCAGCCGGGGCAGCAGCCCGGATACGGCCCGCCGCAGGGTCCGCCCGGCCAGCAGTGGGGCGCTCCGTCCGACCCGTCCGGCGCACCGCAGCCGCCGCGCGACAACAAGAAGCGCACGACCACCATCGCCATCGTCGCGGCCATCGCGGTCGTCGCCGCCGCGGCCATCACCGGTGCGCTGGTCCTGGGCAAGGACGACAGCGGCGGCGGTGACGAGTCGAAGGGGAAGGACAAGACGCCCGCCTCCGCATCGGCCCCGGCCTCCGAGGAGCCGACCGAGGACCCGGGCGGCGGCGGTGCGGACAACCCGCGCGCCGGCGGTGACACCACCGATGTCAAGGCGGTCATACCCGGCTGGAAGCCGGTGGTCAGCCCCAAGCGGCACAACGCCTTCGACGTCCCCCCGGAGTGGACGGTCGAATCGCCGGGCCTGAGCACCGGTTTCGAGGACGACAAGGGCAAGCCGCTCGTGGTCATGTCCGCTCCGGCGAGGTACAAGAAGGACTACTGCTCGGTCAAGGACAAGGACGGCTACGTCAACAAGAGCCACGCCGCCGGGGCGGGCTCAAAGGGCGCGCAGGGCGCCAAGAGCGAGGCGTCGGCCGCCAAGATCGAGGCCGAGAACTGGGTCTTCGCCGCCTTCGACCAGAAGCAGACCGGGACCCGCAAGGTCACCGACGCCAAGAAGTTCAAAAGCGCCCACGGCCTCGAGGGCTACACCGCGTCGGCCACCGTCACCGGGGTGAAGAAGACCGACAAGTGCACCACCGACGGCAAGTCGGTGACCGTGACCTACACGGACACCAACGGCGACTTCGCCACCTGGGTCCTGTACTCGGTCAAGGGCACCAAGGAAGAGGTCCCGGACTCCACCATCAAGAAGATCATGAGTTCGCTGCGGCCGGTGAAGTCGGAGGTCTCCTGACCCTCTGACCGCTCCGATCACGGCGGCCGGAATTCGGTTGGACGCCGGGGCCCGCCCCCAGGGATAGTCCGGATGTGACGACTCCTCCGGCCCCGCGCCTCCGACCGCGCCGCCCCGCGTGGGCCGGCCGCAACTACACCCTGCTGACCACCGCCGCCGTGGTGACGGGCCTCGGGAACGCCGGAGCCCTCATCGCGGCGGCGTTCGCGGTGCTGGAGACGGGCGGGGACGGCGGCGACGTCGGGCTGGTGGCGGCGGCCCGCACCCTTCCGCTGGTCGTCTTCCTGCTGATCGGTGGCGCGGTGGCGGACCGGCTGCCCCGCCACCGGGTGATGGTGGCCGCCAACAGCCTCAACTGCCTCTCGCAGGCGGTCTTCGCCGTGCTCGTCCTGTCCGGCGAGGCGCGGCTGTGGCAGATGGCCGTGCTGTCCGCGCTCGGCGGCACCGGGCAGGCGTTCTTCTCCCCCGCCGCCGAGGGCATGCTGCTCTCCAGCGTCAACGGCGAACAGGCCCCCGTGCCTTCGCGCTGTTCCGGATGGGCATGAACGGTGCGCAGATCGGCGGGGCCGCGCTCGGCGGCGCGCTGGTCGCGGTGGTCGGCCCGGGCTGGGTGCTGGCCGTCGACGCCGCCGCGTTCGCGGTCGCGGGCGCCCTGCGCTCCCTGCTCGACGTGCGTGCCGTCGCCCAACGGGAGCCCGGCGGCGGCATGCTGCGGGATCTGCGCGAAGGTTGGCGCGAATTCGTCGGCCGGCCCTGGCTGTGGTCGATCGTCGTCCAGTTCTCCGTCGTCAACGCGGTGGTGGGAGCGGCGGAGTCGGTCTTCGGCCCGCTGGTGGCCGAGGACCATCTGGGCGGGGCGCGCCCCTGGGGACTCGCGCTCGCGGCGTTCGGCGCGGGCACCGTCCTGGGCGCTCTGCTGATGGTGCGCTGGCGACCGCGCCGGATGCTGCTCGCGGGCTCCCTGTGTGTGCTGCCGCTCGCCCTGCCGTCGGCCGCGCTGGCCGTCCCGGTGCCGGTCGGGCCGCTGGCCGTGGTGATGTTCCTGGTCGGAGTGTCGGTCGAGGTGTTCGGGGTGTCCTGGATGATCGCGCTGCGCCAGGAGATCCCCGAGGACAAGCTGTCGCGGGTCTCGGCGTACGACTGGTTCGGCTCGGTCGCCATGGTGCCGCTCGCCACGGCGCTCGCGGGTCCGGCCGAGGAGGCGTTCGGCCGGTCGGCCTCGCTGTGGGGGTGTTCGGCGCTGATCCTGGCGCTCACGCTGGCGGTGCTGACGGTCCCGGACGTACGGCGGCTGCGCCGGCGCGAGACCGAGCCCGTCGCCGAGGGCGGACCGGCCGCAGCCGCGGACACCGACCCGGAGCCGGTCAGCCCACGCTGAACGGCCCCGTCAGCCCACGCTGAACGCCCCGTCCGGCGGCTCGGGCGAGGGCGTGGCGTCCTCGTCCCGCACCGGCGCCGCGCCCCCCATGAACCGCTCCAGCGCCTCCCCGTACTCGACCCTGGCCGGGAAGGCGTCGGCGGCGGTGCGGCGGGCCAGCACGGCGACCGGCGGTTCGGACTGGGAGGCCACCAGCACGGCGTTGCCGAACCGGCGGCCGCGCAGCACCGACGGCTCCGCGATCAGGGCGAGGTGCGCGAACGCCGTGCGGTAGGTGGCCAGTTGGGAGCGGAGGAAGGCGAACGGCGCCCCGTCGGCCAGATTCGCGGCGTACCACCCGCCAGGGCGCAGCGCCCGGGCCGCGGCGCGGGCGTACTCGACCGAGGTCAGATGCGCGGGCACCCGCGAACCGCCGAAGACATCGGCCACGATGACATCGGCGCACCCCTCGGGCGCGGCCTCCAGCGCGGTCCGGGCGTCCTCCGGCCGCACCGTGATGCCCGCCCCGGACGGCAGCGGAAGGTGCTCGGCGACCAGTTCCAGCAGCCCCCGGTCGGCCTCGATCACCACCTGGTGGGAGCCGGGGCGGGTGGCGGCCAGATAGCGAGGCAGCGTCCAAGCCCCGCCGCCCAGGTGCAGTACGTCGAGCGGGGCGCCGGGATCGGCGGCCGCGTCCAGGACATGGGCGATCCGCCGCGCGTACTCGAATTCGAGATGACCCGGATCGTCCAGGTCCACATACGACTGCGGGGCGCCGTCCACCGTGAGCAGCCAGGCGCGCGGGCGGTCCAGGTCCGGCATCAGCTTGGCGGTGCCGCCGTCCACGGCACGGCTCACGGGTATCGGCTCGTCCACCCTCTCATTGTGCCGTCGCCTGCGTGCCGCGGCTTCCGCTCGCCCGCCTCCCGCACGGGGGAGGCGGACGAGCGGGGCCGGTGATGGTCACGGCAGCACGGTGGTCACCGTCCCCGCGCCCACCGTGCGGCCGCCCTCGCGGATCGCGAAGCCGAGACCCGGCTCCAGCGGTACGGCGCGGCCGAGCTCGACCGTCATGGTGACCGTGTCACCGGGGCGCGCCACCGCGGCGGCCCCGAGGTCCACGGCGCCGACCACATCGGCCGTACGGAGGTAGAACTGCGGGCGGTAGCCGGTGGACACCGGTGTCCGCCGACCGCCCTCGGCCGCCGAGAGGACGTACACCCGCGCGGTGAAGCGCCGCCGCGGCACGACGCTGCCGGGCGCGGCCACCACATGGCCGCGGCGCACCGCGTCCCGCGCCACTCCGCGCAGCAGCAGCGCCACATTGTCCCCCGCCTCGGCCGACTCCATGGACTTGCCGAAGGTCTCCACCCCGGTGACCACCGTGGCCACATCGGTGCCGGGCACCTCGACACGGTCGCCGACCCGTACCGTGCCGCGCTCGATGGCGCCGGTGACGACCGTGCCGCGTCCGGTGATGGTCAGCACGTTCTCCACCGGTAGCAGGAACGGCGCCCCGGTGTGGCGCACGGGCGTCGGGACGTAGATGTCCACGGCGTCCAGCAGCGCCTCGATCGCCCCCGTCCACCGCGGGTCGCCCTCCAGCGCCCGCAGCCCGGAGACCCGTACGACGGGCGTGGTGTCGCCGGGGTAGCCGTGCGCGGAGAGCAGCTCGCGCACCTCGAGCTCGACGAGGTCGGTGAGCTCGGGGTCGCCCGCGTCGGCCTTGTTGAGGGCCACCACGATGTGGTCGACGCCGACCTGGCGGGCCAGCAGCACATGCTCGGCGGTCTGCGGCATCACCCCGTCGAGCGCGGAGACCACGAGGATCGCCCCGTCGATCTGGGCGGCGCCGGTCACCATGTTCTTGATGAAGTCGGCGTGGCCGGGCATGTCGACATGCGCGTAGTGCCGGGTGTCGGTCTCGTACTCGACGTGCGCGATGTTGATGGTGATGCCGCGCGCGGCCTCCTCCGGCGCCCGGTCGATGCGGTCGGCCGGCACATAGGCGCCACCGGTGCCGCGCTCGCTCAGCACCTTGGTGATGGCGGCGGTCAGCGTGGTCTTGCCGTGGTCGACATGGCCCATGGTGCCGATGTTCAGATGCGGCTTGGTGCGCACATACGTCTGCTTGGACATGCGACGATCTCTCCTCGTCAGCGGGGTGGGAAGCGCGGACCCCAGAACCTCGCCGACCCTCCCCTGGGGGATCCGTCGGAGTTGTCCGAGGAGGGTCAGCTTCGGGCGCCGTCGAGGCGGGCGGCGGGAACGGCGGCGGGCGGGTCCGTGGTGAGGGCGGCGACCGCGGCCGGAGCGAGAGAGGGGACGGCAGCCTTCGGCGCGTCCGCGACCGCGGACGTCGGCGTGAGGAAGGCGAGCCGGAACATGCTGTGATCTTCGCGCGGTGTTCGGTCCGCGTCGAATGGTTTTCGGTGCGTTTCGGTATGTGCGGGGTCGGTGGGACGGGTGGTTCGGAACCCTCTGCCGAGGGGGTACGGGGCCCTCTGTCGACGGGGTCCGGGGCCTTCTGACGACGGGTACGGGTCCCTCTGTCGACGGTCTGCCGACAATCCGACGACAACCCGACGACATCACAGCGTCCGCCGGGCCCGGTCGGTTACGCTCCACCGATGCTCGATGTCGCCCCGCCGCCCGCGAAACCGGCCACGCGCCGCGCCCGCGCCGTGCTCCTCTCGCCGTGGTCGCGGCTGGGGCTGCTCGCCGCGCTGCTCACCGGTTCCGCCATCGCGGTCTGGCTGTGGCAGCCGCAGCGGCTGCTGACCCACGGCTGGCCGGAGTTGTCGGGCGGGACGGCCGTGGTGCTGTTCACGGCCGCGTACGGGGTGGGCACCGCCGCGCTGGTCCCCCGGCCGCTGCTGAACCTGGCGGCCGGTGCGCTCTTCGGCATCCAGGCCGGGCTGGCCACGGCCATCGGCGGCACGGTGATCGGCGCCGGGATCGCCTTCGGCCTCGGGCGGCTGCTGGGGCAGGACGCGCTGCGGCCGTTGCTGCGGGGCCGCTGGCTCACGGCGGCGGACCGGCAGCTGAGCCACCACGGGTTCCGGTCGATGCTGGCGATCCGGTTGTTCCCCGGCGTACCGTTCGCCGCCGCCAACTACTGCGCGGCCGTCTCGCGGATGGGCTGGCCGTCGTTCCTGCTGGCCACCGGGTTGGGCAGTGTGCCGAACACCGCCGCGTACGTGGTGGCGGGCAGCCGCGCCACCACTCCCACCTCGCCCGTCTTCCTCCTCGCGCTGGCCTTCATCACGGTGCCCGCCGTCGCGGGGGCGCTCGTGGCCTGGCGCAAACGCGGCCGTATTCGCCCCGGACGGCCCATGGAGGACACGGCGGCAGACGAGATGGCGCCGCGGGCCTGACGGGCGGACCCGCGGGGCCTGACGGGCGGATCCGCGGGCCTGACGGGGCCGGGGGCGATCAGCCGCCGGCCGGTCCGGTGGCGGAGGCCGACAGCGGCTCGGCGACGTCCTCGAGCGGACGCCGCTCCGCCGGAACCGCGAGGAAGGCGGCGACGAGCCCGGCCGCGACCATGAGCGACGCCCCGATGGAGAAGGCCAGCGCGGTGTCGGCGACGACTCCGCTCGCCGTCAGATCCGAGAAGATCAGCGGACCACTGATGCCTCCGGCCGCCGTGCCGATGGCGTAGAAGAAGGCGATGGCCAGGGCGCGCGTCTCCATCGGGAAGACCTCGCTGACCGTCAGATACGCCGAGCTGGCACCGGCCGAGGCGAAGAAGAGGACCACGCACCAGCAGGCGGTCATCGTGGTCGCGTTGAGCCAGCCGTTGCCGAACATCCAGGCCGTGATGAACAGCAGCACACCGGAGAGGAGGTACGTCCCCGAGATCATCTGTCGCCGGCCGACCGTGTCGAAGAGCCTGCACAGCAGCAATGGCCCGAGGAAGTTGCCGAAGGCGATGACCGTGAAGTAGTAGCCGGTGTCACCGCTGGGCACGCCGAAGAACTTCACCAGGATCGAGCCGAAGCCGAAGGTGATGGCGTTGTAGAGGAACGCCTGCCCGATGAAGAGGGCCAGCCCCAGGACCGCGCGCCGGGGATACGCCCGGAAGAGCGTCCGGGCGATCTCGATGAAGCCGGTGCTCCTCCGCGTGCGGATGGTGATGGCCTTGTCCGGCTCGGGGAGGCGCCGCCCGGTCTCGTCCTCGATCCGCCGTTCGGCCGCCGCGACCAGTTCCTCGGCGCCCTCCGCCCGGCCGTGGATGAACATCCAGCGCGGGCTTTCGGGGACGTTCCGCCGGACCAGCAGGATGACCAGGCCGAGGACGACGCCGAGGGCGAAGGTGAGCCGCCAACCGACGTTCAGCGCGAAGAAGGAGGTGTTCAGCATCAGCACGGAGAGCAGCGAGCCGCCCATCGCACCGAGCCAGAAGCTCCCGTTGATGACCAGGTCGACGCGGCCCCGGTACTTGCTGGGGATCAGCTCGTCGATCGCGGAGTTGATGGCCGCGTACTCCCCGCCGATGCCGAAGCCGGTGAGGAACCGGAAGAGGAAGAACCACCAAGCGGAGAAGGAGATGGCGGTGAGCGCGGTGGCGGCGAGATAGACGCCGAGCGTGATGAGGAAGAGCCTCTTGCGGCCGTAGCGGTCGGTGAGCCAGCCGAACACCAGCGCCCCGGTGCAGGCCCCGGCCACATAGAGGGCCGCCGCCATCCCGGTGACCTGCGCGTCGGTGATGGGCAGCCCGCTGCCGGGCTCGGAGAGGCGGCTGGCGATATTGCCGACGACGGTCACCTCGAGACCGTCCAGGATCCATACCGTGCCGAGGCCGACCACGATCATCCAGTGCCAGCGTGACCAGGGCAGCCGGTCCAGCCGCGCCGGGACCTGGGTGGTGATCGTCCCGCCCGGCCCGCTTCCGGCGCCGGCCCCGTCCCCGTCCGGTCGGCCTCCCTGCCCTCCGTCGTGCCCGATCGCGGTCATACGGTTCGGCTCCTCGGCTGTCCACGGCTATTCATGGCTGTTCACGGCTGATCCTCACCAGGCGCCCGCGGCCGGGCGGCCCGGCCCCGAGTACCCAAGGTCAATGCGCTGAACCGATGGTCCGACCAGGCCCTTGATGGGCCGCGCACCCGGGGACGCTACGCTGCCCCCACAACCGGCCGTTGATCCTCGACGGTCGGCCTCCCACTGACCGCCCCGCCTGAATCGGTCATTCCTGGACATCTGCGACCAGGGACCGAGCAGCGCACGATCAGCCTTGGATAGCGAAGACTCAATGTCGTGGTTTGAATCATTCATCCTCGGGCTGGTCCAGGGGTTGACTGAGTTTCTTCCGATCTCCTCCAGCGCCCATCTGCGGCTCACGGCCGCGTTCGCCGGCTGGAACGACCCTGGGCCCGCCTTCACCGCGATCACCCAGATCGGTACGGAGCTCGCGGTACTCATCTACTTCCGCAAGGACATCGTCAACATCGTGTCGGCCTGGTTCCGCTCGCTCTTCAGCAAGGAGTGGCGCGGCAACCACGACGCCCAGATGGGCTGGCTGGTGATCGTCGGCTCGCTGCCCATCGGCGTGCTCGGGCTCACCCTCCAGGACGCGATCGAGGGCCCGTTCCGCGATCTGCGGCTCATAGCCACGACCCTCGTGGTCATGGGCCTCGTGCTGGGCTTCGCGGACCGGCGCGCGGCCCGCGATGAGACGGGCGGCCGGCACCGCGTCGCCAACCAGCGCAAGACGCTCCAGGAGCTGAGCATCCGGGACGGGCTCATATTCGGGGTCTGCCAGGCGATGGCGCTGGTGCCGGGCGTCTCCCGGTCCGGCGCCACGATCAGCGGCGGACTGCTGATGGGCTACACCCGCGAGGCCGCGGCCCGCTACTCCTTCCTGCTCGCCGTGCCTGCGGTGCTGGCCTCGGGCGCCTTCGAGCTGAAGGACGCGTCCGAGGGCCATACCGAGTGGGGCCCGACGATCTTCGCGACGGTCATCGCCTTCATTGTCGGCTATGTGGTGATCGCGTGGTTCATGAAATTTATTTCGAGCAAGAGCTTCATGCCGTTTGTGATCTACCGGATCCTGCTGGGCATCGCGCTCTTCGCGCTGGTCGGCTTCGGCGTGCTGAGCGCGCACGCGGCCGAGTCGGCGGGCTGACGCACCTCTCGGACATTCCGGGCGACGCACCTCTCGGACGTCCGAAGGACAGGCGGGAGATGGGCCGCCGGCCGAGGAGGGAGGAGTCCGGCGGCCCCTTCGCTCAGGGCTGGCGCCCCCTGAGCGGCATGGGACGAGTCAAGCGCCCCGCCGGGCGGCGGGGAAGGGTGTGCGGTAGATATATGCAAGCACTCGCATCACACCGGGTGTGAATTCCTCACCCAGCGCACACCCCTCCCCGAGCTGCCGCCTTACGGGGACGATGGCCCCGCCGGTCCGGCGACGATCTCCACCAGCTCGCTCAACGAGTCGATCCGCCAGTCCGCCATTGCCGCGTCGGCCGTGTCGCCCCACAGATACGCCCACGGCCCCCGGCGGATATGCGCGGCCCGCAGCCCGGCGGCCTTCGCCGGCCGGATGTCGAACGCCGGGTGGTCACCGACGTACACCGTGTCCCCCGGCGCGGCACCGCCGAACTCCAGCACCCGCCGGAAGAACTCCGGATCGGGCTTGACGACGCCCCACCCACTGGACGTCGCCACGGCGTCGACCGGCAGCCCCATCCCCCGCAGCAGCTCCCCCATCCGCTGCGACTGGTTTCCGGCCAGGACCACCCGCAGCCCGGACTCCCGCAGGGCGCCGAGCGCGGACCGCACGTCCGGGTACAGATCGGACTCGTCCAGCCACTCCCCCCGCCCCGCCGCCTCCCGCGCCCGCCGCTCGGCGTCGATGTCCACGCCCGGCCGCAGCAGCCGGATCGCGTCCCCGTCGTCCCGCCCCTGCGCGACGACGGCCCCCACCAGCGCGGACAGGGTGTGCCGGGGCACCCCGAGCCAGTCGGCCCAGGCGCCCCAGTAGCGGTCCTCACGGACGAGGGTCGAGCCGATGTCGAACACCACGCTCTCCATCACCACGCCCCTCTTCCGCTGCCGTGGCCCACGGCCCTCAGACCTTCTCCGGCCCCCGGCCCTCCCAGTCCGCGTAACGGATCCGGGCGAGATCCAGCACCTCACCGACCGTGCCCCATTCGTTCTTCCCCAGCCGGGACAGCGGCCGCAGCCTGGTGATCTCCGCATGCCCGGCGACCATCACCGCGTCGTCGATCGCGGCATGCACCACCCGCCCGAAGACCACCGTCGAGTTCCCCAGCCCCATCGTGCTGTGCACCACACACTCCAACGCCACCGGCGACCCCGCCACCCGAGGCGGCTTCACCCGCAGACTCGCCTCCTGCTCCACCCCCACCGCCTCGAACTCGCTCACCCCGTGCGGAAAGTCCGTCGCCGTCGCGTTGACCTGCTCGAACAGCCCCTCGGGAGCGAGGTTCACCACGAACTCCCCGGTGTCCTCGACATTCCGCAGCGAATCCTTACGCCCCACGGAGGTGAACTGCACCACCGGCGGCGCCACGGCCGCGACGGTGAAGAACGAATGCGGGGCGAGGTTCGCGGCACCGTCCTGCCCGACGGTGGACACCCAGGCGATCGGCCGAGGCACGATGACCGAGGTCAGCAGCTTGTAGAAGGGAGTGGGACCCACGGTCTCGGGATCGAAGTCGATACGCATGCGCCCCAGTATCTGCTGACGCGGCGGCGCACCCCAGCGACGGCCCGCGGTCCCACCCAGTGAGTTCCGCGGAAGGTGCCCGGCACCGGAAGACACGGCCACCCGGAGCTGAGCACCACCAATTCCGTCCTGTCCCAGTGGGACGACTTCCAGATCCCTCCCCAGGCCCACCGCGGCCGCGTCACCCTCAACCTGTACGACCAACTCTCCGCGTACACCCCGAAGCGACCCGGCGCCTACCTACGGATCTCTTCCGACCGCTTCGGCCTCGAGGCAGGCGTCGACCGAAAGCAAGAAGACGCCGAGGACACACGCCGGCGCCTGCCCTGGGGCCCCGTCGCCAGGAACTACAAGAAGAACGACGCCTCCCCTCAAGAAGCGCAAGGTGATCCGGGACGACGGCTCTATCAACTGGGTGGGCACGCCGCGTCGCACCCCACCTGGCCTGTGCCCAGGCGGGCAGGGTCCAGGGCCTTCGCCTACGGCTGGGTCCGCAAAGGTCCGGACAAGTGCACGCTCATGCCTGACGAGTCACGAGTCGTCGTCGACATCTTCGACGGCTGCTTCACCCGGAGGGCCTGGTTGACTCGGTGCGGCTCACGATTCCGGCTTCGAGATAGGCCATCTCTCCATCAGCGAGAGCCTTGAGCCCGGCACGGACCCGTGCTCTGGCCGGGGCTGGGAGAGCCAAGGTGGCTCGCGCGGTGGGGAGCACACACAAGTCCGCTCGTCCGTCACGGTAAGTGAGTGGAGCTGTGTCAGCCCGAGTGAGAGGCTTGGTGGCTACGACATGCGTGAAGATCTGTCGACGACGCATCTGAACCCAGTCAACGGCGACCCGTCGAAAAACGGGTACGCCACTCGGCGTCCCCAGAAGGACATTTTGGGCAGCCTGCTCCGGAGCCTGCCCGTTTTGGATCGGGCCCCACGGCACGAGCAAGTCACCACGTAGTTCGGCGACAAGTAGGTGGGTAGTCCCGATGGGCACGAGTAAGGACACTCCTACCACCGGCGGCCGCCAGTTCCCGTAGGGAGCTGATTTCCGTACCTGGCACTGCTGAGCAGGGGGAAGCACGGTGACCGGCCAGGGAGTTCGCGTCATTACCGCCCGCCCGTCACGACGGAGACGAGTTGGCGAAGGTGCTCCGGAGAGCTGGTGCCGGGGATCGGTGCGATGTGGTCTCCGAGGCGGAGCAGCCAGTTGAGAGCTTCGTCGATACGCCCTCGCTGCGCGAGGGTGCCGGCGTCGAGTGGCCGGTATGGCACGTAGGGGATGGAGAGGTCGCGGCAGATTTCGAGTGCGGTGTCGTGCCGGTCCCCGCTCATGTTGAGGACGTTCTGTACGGCGGCGACGGTGATGTCATTGGTGACTGTACGGATCTGCTTGGTAGTGACCTTCGACAGGCCGATGTGCCCGATCTTGCCCTCGTCCTTGAGTGCTTGGAGTGTGCCGATCTGGTCCGCGACGGGCACTTCGGGGTCGATGCGGTGGAGGTAGCAGAGTTCGAGCCGGTCCATGCCCAGTCGCCGAAGGCTCGCTTCGACGCATGCACGCAGGTAGACGGGGTGCCCGTGCGGAACCCATGTGTCCGGAGCGGGACGTGCCAGGCCCACTTTGGTCGCGATCAGTACGTGCTCGGGGTACGGGTGCAAGGCATCGCGGATGAGGAGTTCGACCGTGTGGGGCCCGTAGGCGTCCGCGGTGTCGATGTGCGTGATGCCGTAGGTGTGAACGGCCTGGCGGAGCACGGTGAGCGCGGTGTCGCGGTCGGCGGGGTCGCCCCAGATGCCGGGGCCGGTCAGGCGCATCGTGCCCAATCCCAGTCGGGAGACCGTCTTACCAGCAATGGTGATGGTGTCCGCAGTCGGCGTGACGGTCATACGGCGGCCTCCCGGCGGCAGAGTTGAAGGGCATGTTCGATGGCGAGGTTCTTGCTTTCGTGGTCGCTGGTGACACGCTGGTGGGGGATTTTGTCGCCGGCGAGGAGGCGGTGGACGTGGTGGTCGACCAGGACGCGGTAGCGGTGGTCGTAGTCGCGGTTCTTGTCGATCGGTTCGTCCGGGTCCAGCACGGTCGCGAGGAGGAGGTCGTACTTCGGTGCCTGCGTTGAGGCAAGGAGCCGCAGGCGTTCTCTCTCCAGCCGGTGGGAGTGCTCGCCGCGGTGCTCAAAGGCCGCGTGGTAGTACGCGAGGACGTCGAAGGAGGCGCGGTCGACGAGGACGACGTCGGCGCCTTGTGCTGCGGCGGCGATTTCGTCGGCGATGCCCTGCGTGATGATCCACTCGGTGGAGGCTGCGGTGTGGTGCTGCATTTTCGGCAGGCCAATGGCCGCGGCGCGTTTGGCGAGTCGGCCGGTGCGGGCCACGGTGAGTCCGTGGCCGCGCAGTTCCATCTGGATCGGCTTGAGCAGTGTCGTCTTGCCGCTGGAGTGGGTGCCGAGCACGCCGATGCGGATGGGTGGCTGGTGGGTCACCACAAGGTGGGGTCCTACCTTTCAAGGGTGGTTGCTCTGGTCATTCGTAAGATCGGAGGGCCCGGGGGCTTTGGGTATGGCTGCATGGTGGGCGCCTTTTGGATGGCTCAAAGGACTTGGCCGCCCGGAGCCCCGCGACGACTCGACCGCCAATTGGGAGACGCGACCCGATCGCTGCTGTAGGACAACGTCGGCGAGGTCGTCTGCGGGAGTGAAGTGACGACGAGCTGGTGGAGGGAACGTGCCCGAGATCTGGGCCGGAGTGGACATCGGCAAGGAACATCACCACTGCGTGGTGATCAACGCGGACGGCGAACGGTTGCTTTCCCGCCGGGTCCTCAACGACGAAACCGAGCTGCTCCAGCTCATCGGCGATGTCCTGGAGATATCTACGGATGTGCTGTGGGCCGTCGACCTCAACCACGGCGCCGCCGCCCTGCTGATCGGCCTGCTCCTCGGCCACGGCCAGCCCATGGCCTATCTCACCGGCCTGGCCGTCCACCGCGCCTCGGTCACCTACAAGGGCGAGGGCAAGACCGACGCGAAGGACGCCTTCGTCATCGCCGACCAGGCCCGCGTCCGCCGCGACCTCGGCCTCCTGCGGCCCGGTGACGAGATCGCTGTCGACCTGCGCACCCTGACCGCCCGACGCTTGGACGTGGTCTTCGACCGCACCCGGCAGATCAACCGGCTCCGTGCCCAACTGCTGGAGGTGTTCCCTGCGTTGGAGCGGTCGCTGGACCTGGTCAACAAGGGCCCGGTGATGCTGCTGACCGGCTACCAGACCCCGGCCGCGATCCGCCGCGCCGGCGTCAAGCGGATCGAGACCTGGCTGAAAAACCGCAAGGTCCGCGGTGCCGCCGCGCTGGCGAAGACGGCTGTGGAGGCCGCCCAGGCGCAGATGACCGCGCTGCCCGGCGAAAAGCTGGCGGCCGCCATGGTGGTCCGCCTCGCGAAGGGGGTGATGGCCCTTGATGAGGAGATCGTCGAGCTTGACGCCCTGATCGAGGCCACGTTTCGCGAGCATCCGCACGCCGAGGTGATCCGCAGCCTGCCCGGCATGGGCCCCAAGCTCGGCGCCGAATTCATCGCCGCGACCGGCGGTGACATGGACGCCTTCGGCAGCGCCGACCGCCTGGCTGGCTTCGCCGGCCTTGCCCCCAGGCCCCGTGACTCCGGCCGCGTCAGCGGCAACCTGCGCCGCCCCCGGCGCTACCACCGCGGACTGCTGCGCTCGATGTACCTCTCGGCGATGGTCAGCATCACGACATGCCCCGCGTCCAAGGCGTACTACCAGCGGAAGAGAAGCGAGGGGAAGGGCCACAAGCAGGCCCTGCTCGCGCTCGCCCGCCGCAGGCTCAACGTCCTGTGGGCGATGATCCGTGACGGACAGTGCTACCAAGGTTCACCTCCCGCCACGACTGCGGCTTGACATCACGATTGGGAAGTCCTTTTCTGGCTCGGGGGTGCCGGGCAGGCCGGGCGGCACGGCCGTGGCGACGAGCTGGTCCCAGCTGTCGTAGTGGCGGGCCATGGTGATGAGGAGCTGTGCCGTGGCGTAGGCGTCGTAGGTGGCACGGTGCCGCTGGGCAGGAGCGGCCGTGAGGTCCGGCGCGGTGTGCCCGATCAGCGCGTCGAGGCTATAGCCGGGCAGATCCTTGTAGGTGGTCTTGGCCAGGCGGAGTGTGTCGAGGACCCCGGCCGGTTCCCAGTTCGGCAGGTGCGCCTTGAGCACGCGGTAGTCGGTGTGGGCGTTGTGGGCGCAGATCCACGCCTCGCCCAGGAGCCCGTGGACCTGCTCGGCGATCTCCGTCCACGTGGGTGATTGCGCCAGGAGTCCGTTGGTCAGGCCGTGAATGCCGGCGGCGCGGGGGTGACGGGCCGGGGTGGGCGGATGAGCCATGCCCCGGCAGTGCTGGTGTCCGGCTCGCCGTCGCGCATGGGAAGGGCGGCCACCTCGACCAGGTCGGGTGGGTTGGTGCCGTTGCCTTCGACGTCCACGACGAGCAGGGTGGGCCAGGTGGCGAAGTTCATGGTGCGGGTGTTCCGTTCTGCGTCGGCCAGCCGATGGGGGCGCGGCCGTGCTGGCGGTAGTGGTGAGGCTTCTCGCGGTCGTGGCACTGGTAGCCGTAGCCGTGCTGGAGGTAGTAGCGCGGCGGCTCGTCCAGACCCTCCACGACGATGGCCCGGTCACTGATCTCAACGGGTCCGGTCGCGCCAAGGGCTCGGGCGCTTTCGGTGACGTCCGCGAGATCGGGCTTGATCCAGGCCGCTTGGCACAGAGCGAGCTGCTTTTCCGGGCAGATGTCGCACAGCTCGCGGACGCCGAAGTGGCCGTTGTAATCGGCCTCTCCGTGGGCGTAGGCCACGCCACAGCTCGTCTTGCGGAACAACGCTCCCCACGGCTCGGAGACGTCCCCCACGGTGCGGAAGGCATTGAGCACCCGCTGCTCGGCCACTTCGGGAAGGATTTTGCGCCGGGCGGTGTCCTCGTAGGGCATAGGCAGCCCGTGCGCCTGGTAGTAGTCGGCGATCTCCTGGCGGTAGAACAGGCCGGTGAAGACGGTGGCGTGCGCGTGCCGGGACAGCTCGCGCGCCCGCACCAGGTGGGCATCGGAGTCGTTGAGGCCGGGGACGATCGGCCGCCAGTACAGGATGGTGCGGTATCGCTCGGCGTGCTCATAGAGGGTGTGCAGGCTCTGGGCGGCGATCTGGGAGTCCACCGGCTCGATGGCCTCGTGGTCGATGCCGGAGTGGGTGACCAGCACGGTCAGACGCAGGTTCTCGAAGCTGTTGAGGACCGCGCAGTCCTCCGCGTCAACGCGCCAGCGGGTGATGACCAGGACATGGTTGGTCAGGCCCCGCGCGTCCAGGTGACGCAGCACGGTGAACAGATGCGGCTTGACCGCAGGCAGCATGGGGTCGGTCGCCCGGTTCAGGAGCTGGAGCGGAGTGGTGTGCGGCCGGAAGTACGGGTGCTCAACGAGCGTAGTGACCGCTTCTTCGTCGCTCATCAGCCGACGGGGAATCTTCATCTCGAAGTTGCCGAAGGTGTGGCGGATGCAGTATCCGCAGTCCAGCGGGCAGCCGATGATCCAGTTCAGGGAGAGTCCGGACTTGCGGTACTCGATCACATCCGCCAGTGCGGGCTTCAGCTCCCCGATCTCCTCCCTAGCGAGGATCGGTAAGGGGCGTTGCTGGTACGGCTCGCTCATAGTGCCTCCAGTTCGAAGGATTGGGCGTTACGTCTCGACGGATGTGCGCTGGTGCGGGGCAAACGGCGGGGAGAGCAGAGCGCGGTGGCGGGCGCCGTACCAGGTGCCGAAGTCGCGGCGGGCGGCGTCCGGGTCGTCACTGGTGTGCACGAGATTGCGGACCAGGCGCCGCTCGGCCAGCGCTGCCGTCAGGCTGTCGTTGCCGAGGTCCCCGCGGATGGTGCCGGGCGCGGCCCGGGTGGGGTCGAAGTGCCCCAGGAGCTGGCGAAGGCGGTGATGCACGCCCGGTTCTCCATAGGCGAGTGCCACGGTGACGGGGCGGTTGGCGTACTCCGCGTCCAGGCAGGCCGGGATGTCACGGTCGGGGAACCAGTCGGCGTCCACCAGCAAGTCCCAGTAGTGGACATGCGCTTGCCAGGCTTGTGCGGTGAGGTCGAGCCGATCCGACACCGCGACCTGGGCCGCCTCGATCCGGTCCAGAACGGCATCCACCAGGCCCCGCTCAACCGCGTCGGGCTTGCACAGGATGACCGCCCAGCGGGCGAAGTCGATCCCTTCCACTACGACCCCGCTCGGCGGCTTCCGGCTCACTGCCCGCCTCCGTCCAGGGCGGCAGCGCATGCGGACCAGCGATGGCCGACGAGCCACCGCAGGCCCGGGTCCAGAGCATTCAGGACATCGGGGTTCACCGCGTCCACGTGGTCGTGCTGGATCTGTCGATAGACCTCAAACAGCAACAGGACCTGTTGCCAGTAGGGATCAAGACCCGATGCCTGGATGTGTGCCGCGCTGTAGTGGGCCTTGTTCGTACGTAGGGCCTCCTCGTGCTCGAGGACGCCTGCCACGGTCGCTGCGGTGGTGCTCGTCGGCATCGCCGGAAACGGGAACTGGATCGGTGCGGACCGGGTGACGGCTTCCACGAGGACGCGGTGGACGCGCTCGGTGTTGCGGTCGCAGATGTGGGCCGAGCCGATCAAGTGGGTGTAGGAGCCCATCTCCAGGCCGAGCTGCACGGCTGCGAACTCCTGAAGCATGGTGAAGCTGAAAACATCGGAGAGCAGGCCACAGTCGAGATCGTTGGCTCGCATGTAGCACACCATGTGCAGTCGCCCGTCCCGCACCAACAAGTGCAGCCCGGCGAGGCACGCCATATCCGGGTTGTCACTGATCGTCAGCTCGTCAGCGGCGAAGACGGGAATGTAACCCCGCTTGCTGTCCTGCTCGCTACGGAGCAGTTCCAGGACGCGGTCGAAGGGTGACAGCGTGTCGCCGTCGGCCGGGTTGAAGATCGTGTGGCCGTACGCGGACCCGCCCAGATGGATGCCGTCCCGTGAGCTGGAGCGCATGGACGGTGCGTAGTAGCCGATCATCTCCAGGTCCCGACGGCCGGCCAGGTACCAGAGTGCTTCGGCGAAATGGAAGATTGGATTCACCTTACGCTCGGCCAGGAAGAGTAGTCGCCGGCGCGGGTCCGACAAGCGGAAACTCGCGCCGATCACTTCGCGGGCGTCGTTGCCACGGGCAGAGATGTGGTGATCGTGGTCCTCGGATACCAGCCTCAATAAGGCCAGATATGCCTCTTCGAGTCCGGGGAGACTGAGGGGTGTGAGCATGACTCTCCTTGGACCGCTCGGGGCCTCGGGATCGGTGTCGACCGGGCCCCGAGCGGGGCCTATTCGACAGACTCTGATGGGGGCGGCACGTAGGTGAGCGAGCGGACAGACGGGCGGCTAGGCGGCGGACAATCCCGTCAGGTTTTCCAGGTCCACGGCTGTGCAGCCATGCACAGAGACGACCTCGCGGCAGGCGAGTGTCCATCGGAGTCTCGGGTCGTCGTACGCCACGAACGAGAGCTTGTGGCCGTTGTCACCGGGGAGAGGCTCAAGGGTGTCGGGCGAGTACACGATGCCGACGACACCCCAAGGTGAGGTGTACTCCACGAGCGCCGCCACATATCCCGCGCGCGGGCGCGGGCCTTCCAGGACCGTCTCAAGAGCGCACCCATCGCACACCGGCGGTGTGGTGGTTTTCTCCCCCTCGGCAAGCGGCTGCCCAACTTCCGAGGCGACGAAGAAGAGGTGCCGCCGATCGGGGCGGCCGCCAGTGTTGGGTTTGCCGCAGCCCCGACACAGCAAGTGATTAATGGCTTGCCGCTGGCGCAAGGCATGAACCCGATCGAGCAACGGCGCACCAGTTCCCGGTTTGACCGGCACCCTGATCCACAGAGCGCCCCTCCGGCGATCAGCGATGCCGCCCTCGTCCGCGTAGCCGATTTCCGTGCCCACGCAACCGAGTCGAGTCGTGATCGCAGCCGGGCGCGCGTTTTCTCCTGTCCACGGAGCGATGTAGGGCACGCGAATGCCACCCACGAAGTATTGAGGCGGTCGTGGACGCTGAACGCCAACTGGGCTGCCCGGCAACCCGTCCGTGGGACACGGGAACTCGTCCCGGTGCATTTTTCAGTCCTCTCGGAGTGTTAGGAGTGATGGGCCCGTGTTACGCCCGGTGTAGCCGCCGCCCCTCCCTTCCTGGCAGTTGGAGCAGGGGCGGCGGCTCTCCTCACCAAAGGAGGTTCCGGGTTAACGCGATTCAGGCTGGTAATGCCCCTCGTCGATCTCCTGGACGCTGAATGTCGGGCCACCGGCGTCATGGTCCGACCCCGCCTCGCGGCGCGGGTAGAGGCGCAGCCCCTCTTCCAGACAGGAGTGAAGGACGGCCGCGCTGGACAACTCCAGCGGAGCCCGTTTGGTGAGATGCCACGGCGGAGTGTCCCAACGCGCCCCGTGCGTCGGCGGCAGAGTGATCCGAGCATCAGCACCAGCCATGACCTGCACACCAGCAAGCGCGGAGACGTGTGCCCCGCTGCCGCGTGCGACCAGGAACGTGCCCGTCTCGCGGTACAAGAGGCATGGCAGAACCGCACCCATCCGGTCGAGCCGGACCAGCGCATCCGCGACGACCCTGCGCGAGGCGGTCACCGCGTCGAACTTGGTACAGGCCGCCAGCAAGGCCGTTGTGGGGTTGCGGGCGAAGACATGTTGCACCCTGTCTGCGTTCATCGGCTCCGTGCCGACGAATAGCGGCCACCCGAGCAGCTCCGCATCCGCATACGTGTTCACCAGGGCGTCGCGGCTTCGTGGGGGCCACGCGGAAGTCGCCATCACCAGCTCCCTCAAGGGCTGCACATCGCTCCTACTCGAAAGGCGCACTCCAAAGTCAGTGATCCGTCCGCCCCGAACGTGACTGCCTGGAAGCTGGTCGCCGACAGGTCGCGGTCGGAAGCCATCCGGGTGGGTTCTGGAGCTCATTGCCGCCCTCTCGGCCAGAGACCTCGCTTCGCATGCGCCATGCGTTCGCGAACTCCCTGACTCTGCTCATCGGTAGGGCGCATACGCGGTCACCACCTGCGTAGCCACTTGATCGCTCACCGCGATTAAGCTGGACCGGGTGTGCGCTGGGTCACTGACTACACATGAACTTACTGTGACCAAGCGGGCAAAAAAACTGACACAGAGTATGAGTTGCACACGCCGAACCACGCGGGAGCACGGCATGGCACCACAGAAGCGATTGGGCTCCAGGGGAGGAACACTGACTCGCGGTCAGGGTTCCCGATCCCGCGCTGCGGGTGGCATCGTCTGCGGTCATCTGCTGAAGATCATCCGTGAGCGCATTCCGCTGACTCAGTCCCGACTGGCCGAGGCACTCGGCATCGACACCACGACCGTCCAGAGCTGGGAATCAGGCCGTCGTTCCCTGGCGGCTGTCTCCTCCACGCAATTCCTGCGCTTGAAGCGACACCTGCTGGGACGTGGCGCGGAGGCAACCCTTCTGCCTCTCCTGGATCTCGCAGTCGAGGCCGACGCCGTCATCGAGTACTCGCTCGACGACATGCTCGACGGTGACGACATCACCCGGCACCCCCTTCACAGTTGGGTCTTCACCCGAGCATCGACTCACATGATCACCTGGGCCCTGACCGGTGAGCAGCCCACAGCTCTCCCCGAAGCACCGGCCTCGACCCCTCGGCGGCGAGGTCCCACGCCTGACTCGCCACTGCTGCCAGCCCCTGATCGGGAAAGGCTGTTCGCCAATCTCCGCCACACAGCGGAGATCGCTGATCGGGCCGGGGAGCGTGGCTCGCTTCTGCGCCGGCAGGCGCTCTACCTGTGTGCGTACGACACCAGCGCCGACGCCCACTCCTGGTCTGCTGACATGCAGCAACGTCGTCCAGTGCCGCTCCGTCACGCATCGTGGACACCGGCCTGGTCCGACGCCAGGTCGGTGGCAACGTCCATGGTTCGCTATGGGGATATCGAGACGCTTCAGGCATTCATCGAGCGGGGCATGGGAGATGACCCCGGCGAGATGGCCAATCTCAATTACTGGGCGCACTGGCTGGGCCTCGGCCCGGTGCCCCGCGCGAGCGACGCGTTCATGAGCGACGTCGACGGCCAGTCCTGGGAGCCCCTCCCGCTCCTGCGCGCCCTTGCCGACCGGCTTGATCCGTCGCTGCGCGCCGTGGACTTGAACATCCACTCGGTGTGGGCGCTGATCCGCTCAAAGCCAGGCGTTCTCTCAGCCGATCTGGCACTGCACCGCGATCTGACCGCCCGCGTCGGTCGCTTGCTCGACAGCGATGTGATCTCTCGCCAGGCCAGGCGTGAGTTGGAGAACGTGCATTACGGTCTGAGACTGAGTAGTCGGTGATCCGCTTGAAGGGGACGATCTACATGACTGACGACCAGGCCGACAAGGGGACCGTTGGCTATCTCCTGGAGATGGGCGCCCTCAAGCGGGGGAAGCGCAGCGGTTGGTGGATCGCAGGCATCAAGGACCCCGAGACCATCGCGGAGCACTCGTTTCGCACCGCGATCATCGGCGCCGTGCTCGCGATGATGGAGGGCGCCGACCCGGCGAAGGTCGCGCTCCTGTGCACGTTCCACGACACCCAGGAGACCCGCGTCGGGGACATCCCTTGGATCGGACGCCGCTACCTCGAAGCCGCAACGAACGAGAAGGTCACGGCCGACCAGGTCTCGAAGGCCCACCCAGCCGTAGCGGAGGGGATCAAGGCTGTAGTCCACGAGTACGAGAACGGCGACTCGCTGGAGGTCCTCGTGGCACACGACGCGGACAAGCTCGAATGCATGCTGCAAGGCATGGAGTACCTGGAGCAGGGCTACCGCAACGCCCAGGAGTGGGTGGACACCACGCGAGCGAAGCTGAAGACCCCTTCAGCCCTGGCGCTCGCTGAAGCCGCCCAAGGCATGTCGTCCGCCGAATGGAAGCACATCTACCTGAGCTGACCAGCACGCCGCATCCGAGCATGCAGAACTGCGTGCGTGCGCCGTCAACGTCCAGACAGCGGGCTAGCCCTCGCAGCAGAGCATCACGGTCCCCCGGCCGTCGCGGAAGCGACAGGGGGACCATTTCCGGCACCAGACGCAACCGGAAGGAACCACATTAAACCCCACCTACCGCGGCCTGATCCGCAACGTCGGCGACGTCCTGACCACACCAATGAAACTCAACGGCCAAGGGTTCGAGAAGTCTGAGGGCCTGCCGCCAGGGGCCTACTTCCGTGCCCTGGCAGAGCACCGAGAAGGTGTCCGGGTGTACTCAGCCCTTGAAGTCGGCGAGGCAAGCCAAGAGGAATGGAATCACGTCATCGGCGGAATCCTCGGCATCGACCCTACTGACCTCATGCGGCGTGCCCTGGCCAACCTCCGCCCCGAGCCGCAGATCGTCGCCGCTGCGGAGCGCGCCCGCGCGGCTGGCATCAAGATCGCGATGCACAGGCGTTCTTGGTGCCAACCATCCCTCCTTTGTGCCGATTAATAATCCTCGTCACAGTCACGCAGATGTCGGGTGACGGTGACATGAGCCCGGCCACTCCAGCGGGCTGAGTGGGTAATGCTTCGTCGGTGGCGGCAGGGCCTGTCGGTGCCCGGTCGGTGGTGGTGCCAGCCAGCGATTTCATGATCGTGACGCTACATTTCCCTCTGGCGGGGTCACAACTGAACCTGAAATCTCAGGAGGTTGCTCTCCCACCTGCGGGCCCACTTTCATCAGCCACTTGAGTTCTCCCGGTACCTGGCCGCTGAGCGGCTGGTCGCGGACGCGGACCTGAGTGCGAGCCCTGGGGGAAAGCCGACATGCCGGCCCAGACCACGTGTGACGCTGTGGCGCCCCTTCACCGCGAGCCTGCGCGTGACCGTCATGCTGGACAACGCGTTCACGGCAGATCAGGTGCACCCCCTGGTCCCCAGTAGTACGCAGCCAAAAGTAACTCCTACCCAATTAGGTCGTCCGAGACGACTTTAACGGCCGGAGACAGGCTCTCGGACCCGAGGATTGCTACTCCCGTCGGCACTCTAACCTCACGCAATCGCACATCTGCTAGCGATGTCACGTCAACGCTCACCAGAGAGGTTTCTAGCGTTAGCACCCCAAGATTGGGGAACATGGAAAGCCATTCCCAAGTCCACCCGACATCTACAGCCACCCATAAATGGGTCAACCTGCCAGGAGAAATTACACCCATGAGATCTTCCTGAGAAATATCTCCGATGACCTTAATCCGAGCCCTACCTCCATACCTCTGCAATTCACGCAGCTCTCGTTCATTCGAGACAGGAAAGTACAGATTCGACTCGTCAAGATATGCCACCACTTCTTCCCCAAAGTGGGCGGTGTCGAACCTCCCCCACACTCGAACCAGCTCGGCCCGCACACGCAGATCCTTGTGGCTTCTATAACGAACCAGAACTGGAATCGCTGCATCGGTCGCAATACGCGCGGCTGCCATAACCGTAAAGTAGTCTTCGTTCGACGCCTTTTTATCCTCGGCGGATCCTTTCTTATTTGGCAAATTTTGTGGGCCAGGCAGTAATTCCAGAGCAACAGGCCCCACGTCTGCCAATGCTCTCGCTTGCTCAGCCGAGCGGGGAGGAATCAAAGCAGCAGCACGCTTTTGCACTGCATCCCTGACAGATGGATCCAATTCGGTAGCATGCTCTAGACAGGCAGCCGCCAGCAGGTGCAACCGATGACGGCCGTCCATCGATGAGTCACCTCGCTGCAACAGACCATTGAAAAGTCGAACTCGTTCGGCCGGTCGGGCGTGGGCAACGGCCATCCTGATCACGTCCTCCCACTGGTCGAGGTGAGCATTTGAGATGAGGAAATCAAAATCAAGACCCTCAACAGCAGCCTTCGCCCCCAAGTAGTCCTGAAAAGTGCGGTGAATAAAATCCATTGATCCGACACTCGGCTCACGCAACAGGCCGCTTCGAACCAACAAGTGTCGATAGATTTCCTCAGGCGACCCTTGCTCAGCGACCTGTGGAATCGCAGGAAGCGACTGCGCCAGCAAGTCCACAGCATCACCTCGACCCATCTCTACTCGGCCATTTCTAATCATCCAGTAGGCAAGCTTCTGGATAAGCTGAATGTGATGAGCTTCGCCGATGCGGATCATCCCGGGTTTGTAGATACCGCGCTCACGGTCACGGCGCGAGAGAAGCATGGAAAGCGCCGCATCGTAGAGTTCCTTTCGACCGTCAGGGAGAAAGCCGCGTCGATCCTGGTGTAGAGCGCAAATGAGTGCACACATAAGAGGGTTGGCTGCGAGCCGACCGAGTGCCTGCTTAGCCTGCACCTCTCCAATCAGTTCCGGAGCATACTGATCGCCAATACCGGCTGCCTTATGCCACCGATTGATGAACGATGCCACGTTGTCCCGACTCATTGGAGCCATATCCAGCTCGATGAACCCCTCATCGGCCAACCACTCTTCCCGAACCGCAGAAGGCCGCGATGTAATTAGCCAACGGTTCTTAGGGTAAGCAGCGAGAAGATCTTGCAACCAGCGCCGTGCACCCTCCCGTTCATTTTCCGGAACTTCATCCATGCCGTCGATGAGGATCAAACCACGGCCGGACGACAAAACTCGGTCAAACCATCCCGTTGGCTGAAGTGTTGCCAGGGGCAGCCTACTGCCGCAAGGAATTGGTCCGGGGTGGGGAATGATGCTCCGTCTCGAGTAAGTGCCCGCAGCGGAAGCACGAACGGCACAAGTCCCCACACATAGAGCAGGTGCTCGTCAGGCTCTTCTTGGGTCGCAGTGACCGCGAGCCACTGCACAAGAGTTGTTTTCCCAGATCCGGCAACGCCCCTGAGCAGTACTCGGTTACGCCCCTCTAATACATGATCGGCAGGAAGCAGCAAAGGAACATCACTTGCTCCTCTGGATGCAGCATCCAAGCTCAGATAGGCAGCATCCAGAGGCCAAACAGCAGACATCCCGGGAAGATCAAGCCCGAAAATAGTCAACTTGCCGTACTTCGACATGATGTATGTCGCATAACGATCTTCAAAGGGGCTATCCGCCGGCGAGGGAGCCCGAAAGAGTAATGCATCGACCTTCGCTCGTAGGTCATCGAGCCGACGACTCTGTTCTACCAGCGTTCTTGGCACGAATTCAGACCGCTGAGTGAAGAAGTGCAGTACGTGAAGGCAAGCAGTGTCCATGACACTCGCGTGCAGAGTGATCGCGTCGCTTGACAGTCCGAGAGTTGCAGTCGGACTTTGGGATCTAAGACGCTGAGACAAGGCTAAATGTCCAAGGCTTACCGCTTGCACATCGTCCATGTCCAGATCGCCAATGGCACGTAAGGAGTCAGCTACCGCGTGAGCCACCGCGCGTAGTTCATAGGACGGGATCCGCCCCTCGACTCCGGTGGACTGCGCAGCGCGCCGCACCAACTCGTCAGCGATCTTCTGCAACTCACGGTCGGACAGAGTGCGCTTCTCGCCTTTGAACGACACCAGTCCTGAGACACGCACGGGCTTGTCAACGAGCCCCGCCCCAGCACTCTCCGAGACGAACAATCTCCTGACCAGCGGGAATACGACACTCGAGGCTAAGCGAGCACCAATAGCTGCAGGTTCCACCTATGCCCCCCAGGTATACGAGAGGACCAGCGTAGAGCACTGCGCGAGCCTCCGGCTCCAGTTGGCGTACCAGAGTATCGAGAAAAGGTTCACCTGCTTGGGCGACCGGCCCTAGCACGTAGTCACCTTGACTGATACTCACTGATGCTCAGTCGTAGCATCATTCCGCTACCTACACGGTCACTCGCAGAAACTTCAATTTGCGGCACAAATATCACACCAACGAGTGAACTGCCACTTGAACAGCACTGGTATATCCAGGGACACCTCATTGTAAAACGCTCCATCATCCACACTGCCCCAGACCGCGTGCCGCACGGGTCCCGCTGACCGGCCAACACACTGCGCTCATAAATGGAGGTTTCATCCGTACACGCACCTAGCGGACCGTACCTGTACACCCACGCCGGCAGAAGGCCTTCCGCGACGACCGAGGTCAGCAGCTTGTAGAAGGGAGTGGGACCCGTGGTCCCGGGATCGAGGTCGATACGCATGCGCCCCAGCATCCGCTGACGCGGCGGCGTACCCCAGCGGGGGTCCACGGTCTCACCCAGCCCCTCAACCTGTACGACCAGCTCTCCGCATCCATCCCGAAGCGACTCGGCGCCTACCTGAGACTCCCGTTCAACGAACGCCCCTCAGGACAACAACTTCTTACACCTCCGCCGTTGAACAGCGATGAGTTGCGCCGTGACGTCCCGTCTAAATCCGCGTACCTGCTCAACCACAACCGAGGACAGCATCATGACCGCCACCTACACCTTTGACGTCTTTTCCACCCTCGACGGCTACGGCAGCCCCAGCAGTCGCGACTGGGGCGGCTACTGGGGCAAGCAAGGCCCCGAACTACTCGACCGCCGCCTCTCCCTGTACGAGGCCGAGCAGCGGATGATCTTCGGGGCCAACACCTATCGGACGTTCGCGCAGGCACTGACCCCGGCCAGGGCGTGACCCATGAGTCACCCGGATGATGAACCTGCCCGCGACGGTGGTGTCGACCACCCTGGATGGACCTCTCGACTGGCCGGAAGCGACCGTCGTGAGCGGTGACGCCGTCGACGTCGTCGCCCGGCTCAAGAAGGAGTCCGAGGTACCGTTGCGCTCGCACGGCAGCATGTCGCTGAACCGGGCGCTGATGGCCGTCGGCCTGGTCGACCGCGTCCAGGTGACACTCTTCCCTGTGATCACCGGTCAGACCGGTGATCAGTCGAGCAGCTCATCGGGGGACTCCCAGAGCCGAACCCCAGAACCGAGTTCCACCTGCGCGACCGCGACGTGCATGGTGTCGACGAGGTCGGCATCAAGGTACTGCCGGATGGTGGTGACCCCGCCGCCGAGGCTGACGTCCTTGCCCCGCGCCGCCTCCCGCGCCTGTTCGAGGACCGTGATCGGGTCGCCGTCTCGTGTGGCGAGGTGCCCCACATCAGGACGTCGAACGGGACGTGGCGGGATCGACAGCGGCCCGTAGGCTTTTCCAGGCGTGCCCGGCGCGACAGTTCTCGTCGAGCCGCGGCCTGACGGGGGCGTCCGCCCCGGTGGATGCCCTTTTGGCCACGGGAGGTGCCCGGCGCGGGAAGACTCGACTGTGACGAACCGCGTCGGCGCGATAGAAAGAGGTCCGGGACACAGGCCGCCGACGCCCCACACCGCACGGCCTGAGCACAGCCTGCTGACGCGAGTGGAGGGTGGCGGGGTGAGAGACCAGGAGCGCGGCCGACGGCGCGGTCAAGGCGAGCTGGAGTCGCAGGTGCTGGTGGCGCTGCACGAGGCGCCGGGGCCGGTGAGCACGACATGGGTCCAAGAACGACTCGGCGGCACTCTCGCCTACACCACCGTGATCACCATTCTCACGCGGCTCCTGGCCAAGGGGGCGGTGACGCGGGAGAAGGCGGGCCGGTCGTTCGTCTGGACTCCGACCGCCGACGAGGCGGGCTTGGCGGCCTTGAGGATGCGGCGGGTGCTGGACGGGGAGAGTGACCGCGAGGCGGTGCTGGCCAGCTTCGTGACCGGCCTGCCGCCGCAGGATGAGCAGGTATTGCGGAGCCTGTTGGAGCAGGCCAGGGAAGCGGAGGAGTAGAGGGGCTCATGGGGGTCTTCGTCTTCCTGCCGCTGGTGCTGCCCTTGACGGCGTGGCCGATCGCCCGCCTGGCCGAGCAGCATCTGCACCCGCGTGCGGCGACCTGGCTGCTGTCGGCGGTCGCGGGGGTGTTCGCGGTGTGCAGCACGCTGTGTCTGGCGCTGTTGATGGTGGTCGGCACCGCGCAATTGCCCGGCAACCCGCTGCCGGACGGCTGGTCGGACCCGGAGGTGCGCGAGGCCGTCCCGTATGACGAGGTGGCGGGCAAGGCCGCCATCCCCGCGCTGCTCTCCGTACTCGCCGCGTGCGTACGCACGGTGTGGCGTCATCAGCGCGTACGGCGCCGGGCCGAGCGCGCGCTCGCGGGTCTGCCCGCCACGCCGGTGGCGGTGCTGCGGGACGAACTGCCGTATGCCTACGCGCTGCCGGGCAGGCGTGACCGGGTCGTGGTGAGTACCGGGATGCTCACCGGGCTGCGTCCGGCCGAACGCCGGGCGCTGTTCGCTCACGAGCGCGCGCATCTGGCCCGCCGCCACCATCGGTTCCTGCTCACCGTGCAACTCGCGGCGCGAGCCAACCCGTTCCTGCGCCCGCTGCGGACCGCGGTCGCCTACACGGCCGAGCGGTGGGCGGACGAGGAGGCGGCCCAAGCGATCGGCAGCCGGCGCACCGTGGCGCTGGCGGTGGGCAGGTCCGCGCTGATCTCCCGCGGGGCGCCGGTCGCCACGCTGGCGGGTTTCGCGGCCATGGGACCGGTGCCGCGCCGGGTGGCCGCTCTGCTGAGTCCGGCCCCCGCCGGGCGCGTCTGGCCCCCGTTTTCACGGCGGTGGGCCTGGCCGCGTGGGGGGCCGCCATGGGTACCACGGCGTCGGCGCTGTCCTCGGCGAACTCGGCGGTCACGCTGTTCGTCATCCTGCACGCGGCCACCCCGGTATAGCCGGGCCGCCGCGCGCCGCACAGCCGGGTACGGCGGGTACGGCGGATCCGCCGGGTACGGCGGGTACGGCGGGTACGGCGGGTACGGCGGGTACGGCGGCCCCGGGGCGTATCCCCCGTGTCGTACCGGAGTCCGCGCGCCCGGACACCCGGTCGCCGGGCGCGCCTCGCCCTCGCCTCCCCTGGCTTCATATGATCGGTTGCGGCACACCCACACTTCTACAGTGCTGTAGATTTACGGCCGGATCCGGCACGTGGCGACGGCGGAAAGCTACTTCCGCGAGCCTTCGCGCCTGTCCACCCCCGTGTGTTGGTCACTTCGAACCAGGAGCTGTGCCCTGTGACTGTGAGCCTGTCCAAAGGCGGCAACCTCTCCCTCACCCGCTCCCAGCCCGGCATCGCCAGCGTCGTCGCGGGCCTCGGCTGGAAGGTGAACACCGGCCCCGGCGACGTGGACCTCGATGCGAGCGCCCTCGTACTGGGGGCGGACGGACGGGTCCTGTCGGATCAGTACTTCGTCTTCTTCAACAACCGGGCAACTCCCGAAAACGCCGTTCGGCACACCGGCGACAACAGGACCGGCGAGGGTGAGGGAGATGACGAGCAGATCGCCGTCGACTTCACGTTACTGCCGCCGCAGGCGGAGTCGGTCGTCTTCGTGGTGTCGATCCACGATCAGGAAGGGGCGGCCAGCACCTTCGGTCGCGTGCGCGATGCGTACATCCGCGTGGTGCACCAGGCGGCGGGCGTGGAGATGTGCCGCTTCGAGCTGACCGAGGACGGCCACGATGAGACCGCGATGGTGTTCGGCCAGCTGTACCGGCGAGACGGGGAGTGGAAGTTCCGCGCGATCGGCCAGGGTTATGCGTCGGGCCTGGAGGGCATCGCCAAGGACTACGGCGTCAATGTGTGAGGGCCCCGCCGCTGACGTGACGCCGGCCCGAGGCGGCGCCGGCCATCGACCCGATGGCGGTCCGCCTCCTCACGATGAGAGCGGGCCGCACGCATGACGTGCCGACCAGGCCACACCAGCGCCGTACCCGACCCGCCCCTCCTGGCGGGATCAGCGCGGTCCGGTGCCGCCGCTCCCGCTCCCGCTACCCGGCTCGGTGTCCGTTGTCCGGGAGCTGATCACATCGCCGGGCTGGGCCTGGATGACCCTCGGACCGGAGCGGTCCCGCTGACTGTCGTCATCGGATGCCATCGCCTTGGCTTCGCTCTTGAAGATACGGGCCGACTTGCCCATGGAGCGGACCAGTTCGGGGAGCTTCTTGGCCCCGATGACGACGATGACGACGATGAGGAGGAGGGCCAGCTCGCTTATCCCTAGCACGGGCGCCTGCTTTCTCCATGGACGGTGTGGTGGTGGCGTCGCAGCACGCCGAGACATCGCGGCGGGCCCTGTCGAACGCGGTTCTGGTGCTCGATGAACCGCGATAAAAATCTACAGCACTGTAGATGCCCGTGGGTGATGCACGGACGGAGACAGCGGAAGCGCCGGGCCGCGCCCCCACCAGTCGGCGGCCACGCCGCGCAGCGTGGCGTCCCGGTCAGCGAGCCGGTGCGCCGGTTGCGGTGATGCGGGCGATCGCCTCGAGCGTCAGGGTGCGGCCGTGGGGTTCCTGGGCCAGGGCCCGGTGCAGGGTCAACCCCTCGATGAGGGCGTCGAGTTGGCGAGCCGTGTCCGGATCGAAGTGCTTCTCCAGGTGGACACGGCTGCGGCGCATCCACTCCTGGGTGAGTTCCCGGTATGCGGGCTGGCGGGCGGCGAGGGTGTACAGCTCCTGGGTGAGTACGAGGTCGCGCTGGCTTCCCTCGGACAGGACGTGGACGAGGTCGGCCACGGCCGCTCTGGCTTGCTCGGGGTCGGCCGGGGCGCTGAGATACGCGTCGAACACCGCCACGATGTGGTCGGTGAAGCGGCCGAAGGCTTCGCGCAGCAGGTCGTCCATGCCGCTGAAGTGGTAGGTCATCGATCCCAGCGGCACCCCGGCGCGGGCGGCGATCTTCCGGTGGGAGACGCGTGCGATGCCCTCGTCGGCGATGAGGTCGAGGGTCGCGGCGAGGATGCGCTCGCGCCGCTGGGGGTCAGTGTGTCCGGTTGCCATGACAGCAGGATCACAGGTCCCGGACCGGGCGGGCGGGGTTGCCGACGGCGACGACGTTCGCGGGCACGTCCTTCGTCACCACCGCGCCGGCGCCGATGACGGAGTTGTCACCAATGGTGACGCCGGGCAGGACGATGGCCCCGCCGCCGAGCCATACGTTGTCGCCGATGGTGATCGGCTTGGCGGCTTCCAGCTTGTCCCGCCGCGGCTGCGGCTCCAGCGGGTGGGTGGGGCTGAGCAGCTGGACGTTGGGGCCGACCTGGCAGTCGTCGCCGATGGTGATGGCCGCGACGTCCAGGGCGGTGAGGTTGTAGTTGACGAAGGTGCGCGCCCCGATGGTGATGTTGCTGCCGTAATCGACATACAGCGGCGGCCGCACATGCGCCTCATCGCCCAGGGAGCCGAGCAGTTCGACGAGGATCGGCCGGGCCGCGTCGGCGTCCTCGGCGTAGGCGGCCTGGTAGCGGGCGGCCAGACATACGGCCCGCTGCTGGCGCCGGGCGATCTCCGGGTCGTCGGCGATGTAGAGATCGCCCGCGAGCATGCGCTCCAGGTTCGTACGCGGGTCGTCCGCGAAGTGGTCCATCGGCATATGAGGGATCGTACCTTTGGAGCGTACGATCGTACACTCACGGTCGGTGTGCCGCCGGGGTACGGAGCCCTCGCGCGCGGAGGCCAAGCGGCCTCGCTGAAGTCCGGTGCGGTTCGGTCGCGCCCCGAAGGGGCGCGGGGCTGTGTCGATATGCGGCTCCGCCGCGTGGGCGACCAGCCACGACGCAGCCACGGATCAACGACCGCACCTCGCGCCACTTCGCGCGGAGCGCTTAGCGTCGCCGATTTCGCAGTACCCCGGCGAGCAGGAGGACGAGCGCGCCGGCAAGGGGCACCACCAGCAGGCCCAGCCGGAGGCTCGTCCGGTCGGCGACCAGGCCGACGACGGGCGGGGAGAGCAGGAAGCCCAGGCGCATCAGCCAGGAGACGATCGCCAGCCCCGACCCGGGTTTGAGGCCGGGCAGCTCGTCGGCTTCGTGCATCGCCGCGGGGACCAGCGTTGCCACTCCGAACCCGGCCGCGGCGAATCCGAGAATCGTCCCCGGGACCGTGGGAACGGCCAGCGCCAGGCCCATGCCGACCGCCGCGACGAGGCCGCCGACGCGGGCCACCGTGCGCTGGCCGAACCGGTCGACGAGCCGGTCGCCGATGAGGCGGCCGATGAACTGGGCCGCGACCAGGGCGATATAGCCGGAGGCCGCGAGGGCCGCCGACGCGTGCAGTGAGCCCGAGAGGTAGAGCGTGGCCCAGGAGCTGCCCGCGTCCTCGACGAGCGTTCCGGCCGTGGCGATCAGGACGAGTGCCGCCAGCACGTACGCGATACGCCGTGTCCCTTTCGCGGGGATCGTCGGGCGCGGGCGGTGTCCCTCGGCGTCCGGCTCCGCAGTGGCGTCCGTATCGGGGCCCGGCAGGCAGAAGCGCAGGGCGGCGCATGCGGCGATCCCGAAGAGCACGGCCGAGACCGTCAGGTGCTGCCCCAGTGAAAGGCCGAGCGCGATGGCCCAGGCGGCCATGGACCCACCGACGACAGCGCCGATGGACCACACGGCGTGCAAGGAGTTGATGATGGAGCGTCCGTAGCGGCGCTGGACCCGCAGGCCGTGGGCGTTCTGCGCGACGTCGGTGACCGCGTCCATCGCTCCGGCCAGGAACAGGGCGCCCGCGAACGCCACTACCGAGTCGGCCAGACCCGCGGCGAGGATCCCGGCGCCGGTCAGCAGGGTGCCGGCCACCGCCGCCCGAGCCGACCCCAGTCGGCGGATGACCACCCCGGCCGCGAGGCCCGCCGCGATGGCACCCGCGGGGAACGCCGCGACCGCCAGCCCGTATGTGGCGTTACCGATCCCCAGATCCCCCTTGATCTGCGGATATCGCGGCAGCAGGTTGGCGAACAGGGCTCCGTTGGTGAAAAACAGCACGGCAACGGCTACGCGCGCCCGGCGTTCGGCCGACGTGGGCCGAGGCAGTACATCAAGGGTCATGCGCATGACCCTATAGCCGAAGCGTACGAACGTACACTCCTGCTGGCGCGTTCCTTCTGGCCTGTTCGAGGCATTCCGCCTCAAGCAGCCGCGCTGTACTTTGTGCGGGTATTTCGTCGGGGCGGGAGGCATGGGTGACCGCCGACCGCCTCCTTCGAGGGGGGCAGTGTGAGACTTTCATGGCGCAAGCCCGCGCCACTGAACTGGTCGGCTGCGCGCGAGGCGCAGTACACGACCGCGGCGCCGCTCCTGGGTGGTGCGAGCATCACCCTGCTGGGGATCGTCATCACGGACCGCGACAAGTTTCGCTGGCCGGGCCCCACGCTGCTCGCACTCGCCCTGACCGCGCTCTTCATGGTCGTGGCAATGGTGTTGGGAATTCTCTCCCGCCAGTATCTGTACTCGCGCAGCGATGTCGAAGCCTGGTGGGGTCCGCTTTCCGAGATGTCCGACGATCAGCACGAGGAGCTCATTCAGGACCAACGGATGCACTACTCCAGGTATGTGAGGCTGGAGAGAAAAGCGGACTTCTGTTACTTATCGGGGATCCTGTGTCTCGCGGCGGGAAGTAGTCTTACCCTGGCCCCGCCCGCTCACGCGGCGGCACCCGCGTGGCGGTGGTTCGCCGCGGGAACCACGGCCACCCTGATCGTCGTTCTTCCGCTCGCCCGGACGATGCCCTACATACGCAACGTGATGCGGAATTTGCAGGCCGACCACCACGACTCGACATAGGGACAAGGAGCACCATGCCTCCTCGACAGTGCCCCGCGTGCGACGCCGCTCCGAGCGAAAGGGCCGACCACTACGCCGACTGCCCACTGAAGGATGTCCCGCTGGCGCAGGTCGCCGGGCTGACGCTCGAACAGGCCGAGGCGAAGGCGGCGCGATGGCGGGCGTAGGAACACGTAACGCGACGAGGGGGTGGCGGCGCACCCGGGGCCGGGGCTGGATTGACGAACTCCTCGGCGTTCAAAGGCCGTTCGGTCAAAGGGCGTTCGCGAATCGCAGGAGGATCTGCGCGAGGGCCGCTGGCTGCTCATCGGGGATGAAGTGGCCGGCGCCCGCGATGGAGGCACGTCGCACGTGGGGGACGAAGGGCGTGAGCGGGGCAGCCATGTCGGGGATGGAACCGTGTTCGCTGTCGATCGCGAGGACCGGCATGGTCAGCTCGCGGTCGGCGAGCAGCCGGCGGTTGCGGGCCGCCGATTCGGGCACGGCGCGGTAGTACTCCATCGCCGCGTGGAGGCCGCCGTCGCGGATGAGGGCCTTGGTGTAGAGGTCGATCTCGGCCCCGTCGAACACGTTCCCCGTGGCGGTCTTCGCGCGCAGGAACCATGACACGTACTCGCGCTCCTTGCCTTCGAGAAGGACCTCGGGCAGATCAGGGACCTGGTGGAACGCGAAGTGCCACATCTTCCAGGCGCCGGCCGGGTTCAGCGGCAGGGTCTCGGGCAGCGTCACGCCGGGGATCCCCGCGTCGAGCAGCGCCAGCCCGGCCAGCTCGTCCGCGTAGCGCAGGGCGTAGGTGAAGGCGACCCAGGATCCGATGTCGTGCGCGAACAGCCAGTAGCGGCCGCCCGCGAGCCGCACGACCGCCTCGTGGACCCGGGCGGCGGCGGTTTCCGTGTCATACCCGTCGGCGGGGCGGTCGGAGAGCCCTTGCCCGGGCAGGTCGAGGGCGATCACGCGGTGGTGCCGCGCGAGCGCCGGCATCACCTTGTGCCAGGCGTACCAGGTCTGGGGGAACCCGGCGAGCAGGACGACGGGGTCGCTTCCCGTGCTACCGCCCACGACGGCGTGGATACGGATGCCGTCCGCGTCGGCGGAGAGGTGGGTGAAGCCTTCCAGCTGCTCGGCATCGGAGATCTCCGCACCGATGCCCGGCCGGGGAACTTCGCGGTGGTTCATGGTCGATCCTTGTCTTGCGTCGTGGTGAACAGCGCTCGCTCGCCGCGGCCGACGACGGATTGCGATGTCGTCGATCACGGATGACCTCCTGGTGCGATCGAAGCCAGGTTCACGCTAGCCAATGTTGGAACGATCGGTCAAGGATGGCTCGACAGCACGGGGTGTCACAGGGTTGATCCGAGGAATGATGATGGGTTTTTGATGTACTTGCGGGGATTGAATGATGGGTTCGGGTTCTCAAGACTTGGAGAAACGCTAGAACTGCGAAAGGACCGGCGGATGGAGTCCACAGCCGCGGGAACGCGGACCTGGTTGGCCGAGACCGATGGTGATCTCGACGTATTCCGCTCGCTCGTCGCGCAAGAGACCGACGCCGGCGACTACCCATCGGCCGAGCGGGTGGAGCGGAACGTGCTGCTCTACGACAGTGACCGGCTCCGTCGCCTGGCGGCCACGGCCGAGGGCCGTCGGAACGTACAGAGCGAGCTGGTCCGGGCTCTGCTCGACGGCCCCGGCATCGTGGTCCTGAAGGGCGCGTTCCCCGACGCGGCCGTCGTGGACCGGGCGTCCGAGACCTTCGACGCGCTGATCGAGGAAGAGCGTGCGAACGGCGCCGCCCGCGGCGACCACTTCGCCGAGCCGGGCGCCAACGACCGGGTCTGGAACGCCCTGGAGAAGATGGCCGTGCGGGCGCCGGAGGTGTTCGCCGACTACTACGCGGGCGACATGCCGGCGCTGATCGCCGAGGCCTGGCTGGGCCCCTCCTACCAGGTCACCTCACAGATCAACGTCGTCAATCCGGGCGGGGCGGCGCAGAGCGTGCACCGCGACTACCACCTCGGCTTCCTCCCCCAGGAACGCGCGGCCGCATACCCGGCGCACGTCCACCGCCTGTCCCCGGTGCTGACCCTGCAGGGCGCGGTGGCCCACTGCGACATGCCCGTCGAGTCCGGCCCGACGCTGTACCTGCCGCACTCGTAGAAGTACGAGCCCGGCTACCTCGCGTGGCGACTCCCGCGGTTCGTCGAGTACTTCGACGCCCACCACGTCCAGCTCCCGCTGGAAAAGGGCGACGCGGCCTTCTTCAACCCCGCGCTCTTCCACGCCGCCGGACACAACCGCTCGACCGGCATCCGGCGCATGGCGAACCTGCTGCAGATTTCCTCCGCCTTCGGGCGGGCCATGGAGACGGTGGACCGCGAGGCCATGGTCAACGCGGTCTTCCCGGTGTTGCTGCGCCGCAAGGCCGAGGGCGCCTCGGAGGACTGGCTGTGCCGCGTGATCGCCGCCACCGCCGAGGGCTACCCCTTCCCCACCAACCTGGACCTCGACCCGCCGGTCGGCGGTCTCGCCCCGCCCTCCCAGGCCGACACCGTCCGGCAGGCCGTCTTCGAGGGCTGGGCCCCGAGCGACTGCGCCAGGAACTGCGGGCGAGCGCCGAGCGCCGCCGGAGCTGAAAGGGACACCACACTCATGGGACTGCTTGAGGACAAGGTCGTCCTCGTCAACGGCGGCAGCCAGGGCGTCGGCGCCGGCATCGTGCGGGCGGCCGTACGGGAGGGCGCGACCGTCGTCTTCACCGGCCGCCGGGCCGAGACGGGGAAGGCGCTCGCCGCCGACACGGGGGCGCGTTTCGTACGGGCGGACCTCTCCGATCCGGCACAGGCACGCGACAGTGTCGTACAGGCCGTGGCCGCTCACGGCCGCGTCGACTGCCTGGTCAACGCGGCCGGGCTGACGTCACGCGGCTCACTGCTGGACACCACGCCGGAACTGTTCGACCAGCACATGGCGATCAATCTGCGCGCGCCGTTCTTCGCGATGCAGGCGGCGGTGGCCGACATGACGGCCCGCGAGGCGCCGGGCACCATCGTCAACATCGGCTCCAACTGCGCCCACGGCGGGCCGCCCTACCTGGCGGCCTACTCCGCGGCCAAGGCGGGTCTGGCCGGACTGACCCGCAACGCCGCCCACGCCCACCGCTGGGACCGCATCCGGATCAACGGCCTCGACATCGGCTGGACGGACACCGAGGGCGAGGACGCCACGCAGCGCTCCTTCCACGACGCGGGCGACGACTGGCGGGAGAAGGCCGCCGAAGCACTGCCCATGGGCAAACTCGGGCAGGTCGACGAGATCGCGGACTTCGTCGTCTTCCTGCTCTCCGACCGCAGCGGTGTGGTGACCGGCTCGGTCGTCGACTGGGACCAGATCGTCTTCGGCGGCCAGGACTGAGCCGCCCCGTCGTGTCGCGTTTGACCACGCGCCTTCGTGCCCGCGCGGCCCTCCCATGGGCCGCTCCCCGGCCGCCATTCCGGCCGGGGCGCGGTCGCCATCGGTGCCGCCGGGTCAGCCTGCGGAGACCGCGGCGGTCATCTCCCACATCAGGACCTCCGCACCGTCGGGACCACCGGTGACGCGCTGCCCCTCCGCGCGCGCGATGCGTCCCGCGTCCCCGGTGGACAGCTGCCCCGCACCCTCCAGCTCGACGCTGCCCCGGGCGACGAAGATATGGACGAACGGGGCGGTGGCGATGGGGAGAGTCTCGCCGGGACGGATGCGGCTGACGTGCAGGGCGGCGTGCTTCTGGCGGATGCCGATGGCCCGCTGGTCGGCGTGCTTGGACATGCCGGAGGCCAGGGTGGTCCAGCCGCCCCGGTCCAGCTCGCCGTTGATGTCGAGCTGTTCGTAACCGGGACGGATGCCGGCCTCGTCGGGGATCACCCACATCTGGATGAAGTGGACCGGGTCCTGGTGCGCGGGGCCGCCCGTGAGGGTCCAGGAGTCGTTCTTCTCGCTGTGGAGGATGCCGGTGCCGGCGCTCATCCGCTGGGCGAGACCTGGGTAGATCACACCGTTGTGGCCTTCGGAGTCCTGGTGAACCAGGCCGCCCTCAAGCACCCAGGTGACGATCTCCATGTCTCTGTGGGGGTGGGTCTCGAAGCCGGTGCCCGGGGCGACGACATCGTCGTTCGAGACCAGCAGGAGCCCGAAGTGGGTATTGCCGGGATCCCGGTGGTGCGAGAAGGAGAAGGAGTGGTGGGATTCGAGCCACCCGGCCTGGGTGTGGAAGCGCTCGTCCGCGCGGCGGATGTCGAGGGTCGAAGCCATGAGGGTTCCTCACTGTCCATGGATGGGCTCTTCCGGAAGCCAATCTAGTTGAATGCTTAACAACTATGGGCGGCGAGGTCATTCCCGTAGGGCTGACGCCGGCCTGCTGGGCCGGAGGAGCCCAGTGCTCACGGGGACACCGGAGGAGCTGCAGGAGGTCGATGCCAGCGGGCCACCAGGGTCCCGGCGCGTCGCGCCGGAAGATCCTCGCGACCGGCACCATCGCCGTGGCGGCACACCGGCAGAACCGCTCTCGGCCGGTGCGGCGATCGCTCCCGATGGCGGCATGGTGCGCCGTCAAGAGTTGGCGAGCGCGAGTGCCGGCACCTAGGGCATGCCTCCAACTCTGAAGTGGGGCGATCAATACTTCCGCGGGGGCGCGGCCAGGCCAAGGGCTTTCATTCAACTAGTGAACTCAGCACGACACTTGACCGGCAAGGGCAGGGTCCAAGACAGTCATTCCGTGTGAGCGCTCTCTCGACTCAATCGGCGCTCGCTCTGCCCACTGTGCCCGAGTTCCCGTAGCCCGATCTCCCGTCACCCCCACGCCAGGAGCGGGCTACAGGGGCTCGCACATCCCGTCACCGCGGTTCCTTCGAACGAAAGCAGCCCCCCACATGTTCAGGATCACTTCCTCAGGCAGGACGGCGGATGCCGAACACCGCCGCCGCCGTCGACGCGTTCCGGCCTTCCTGGCCGCCCTGTCGCTTTCGCTGACCGGACTCCTGGCTTTCACGGTGTCCTCCAACGCCGCGGCCGCCGGCGAGCCCGCGTCCGCGGCCGAGTGGACCACCGTCTTCCGGGACGACTTCGACGGCGCGGCGGGCACCGGCCTGAACAAGAACGACTGGCTGTACGACATCGGCACCGGCTACCCGGGCGGCGCCGCGAACTGGGGCACCGGCGAGATCGAATCGGTCACGGACTCGACCGACAACGTCTACCACGACGGTGAAGGTCACATGGTGATCAAGCCGATTCGCGACGCTTCCGGGAAGTGGACCTCCGGCCGCGTGGAGACCCAGCGCACCGACTTCGAGGCGCCGGCCGGTGGACAGTTGGAGATCAGCGCCTCCCTCAAGCAGCCCAACCCGGAGAAGGCCCTCGGCTATTGGCCCGCCTTCTGGGCCATGGGCGCCGACGCCCGCCCGGTCGGAGCCACCAACTGGCCGAGCATCGGCGAGCTGGACATCATGGAGGACGTCAACGGGCTGAGCAAGCACTCGAACACCTTCCACTGCGGCGCGTGGGCCGGCGAGTGCCACGACCCGGACGGGATCAGCAGCGACCTGCTGCCGTGCGACACCTGTCAGACCGAGTACCACACGTACTCCGTGATCGTGGATCGCACCGACACCTCCGCCGAACAGCTGCGCTTCTACCGCGACGGCAAGGAAACCTTCACGGTGAAGCAGGACCAGGTGTCCGCCGAGACCTGGAAGAAGGCGGTGGACCACGGGTTCTTCGCCATCTTCAACGTCGCGATCGGCGGCTCGTACCCGAACAAGGTCTGCGGCTGCACCTCGCCGGCGGCGGACACCACCTCCGGTGTGGGGATGAGCGTGGATTGGTTCTCCGTCAAGGTGAGCCAGTAGCGCCGCGCACATCCCTCCAGGCAGCGGAGCGCCCGGTCCCACCAGCGCGGTGGGACCGGGCGCACCCGGGCGCGCTCACCCCTTTCGCTCCCGCCGGCACTGGGAGTTTGGCTAGGGTCCGCCCGAAAAGCAGCGCCGGGCAGCACAGATGAGGTACGGGTGACCCCATGCCACGCACGTTGAGTTCAACGAAAACCCGCGCCGCGCTCCGCATATCGGCGCGCATCTCCCTCGAATTGCTTTTGATCCTCGTCATGGCCGCGGTGGTCCTGTGGGCCCTGGGGCAGATGTGGTCGGTCATCTGGCCGCTCGTCGTCGGCCTGCTCCTCACGACGCTGACCTGGCCCCTGGCCCGCTTTCTGCGCGGGTGCGGGTGGGCTCCCGCGCTGGCCGCCTCGGTCGTGACCCTGCTGTTCCTCCTGGTCGCCACGGGTATCGCGGCGCTGATCGCGGTACCGGTGGCATCCCAGTCCGGTGAACTGGCCGACGGAGTGGCCGAAGGCATCGAGCGGGTGCGTGAATGGGCCGCCGGGCCACCGCTGAACATCGACGATGCCCAGATCGCGCAGGCCACCGACACCGCGGCGGCCCGGTTGCAGAGCAGTGCGGGCAGCTTGGTCACCGCTGTCGTCGCGGGAGTGAGCACTGTGGTCGACGGTGTGATCACCGCCGTCCTGGCGCTCTTCCTGATGTTCTTCTTCCTCAAGGACGGCCCGCGGTTCCTGCCGTGGCTCGCCCATCAGCTCCCCGGTCGGCTCGCCACCGACATCCCCGCCGTGGCCGCGCGCAGTTGGGACACCCTCGGCGCCTTCGTGCGTTCCCAGGCGTTGGTCGGCCTGCTCGACGCCATCCTCATCGGACTCGGGCTGTGGGCTCTGGGAGTACCGCTGGTGCTGCCGCTGGCGGTCCTCACCTTCATCTCCGCGTTCATTCCCGTCGTGGGGGCCTTGTTCGCGGGTGTGGTAGCGGTGCTCATCGCGCTGGTGTTCAACGGTCCGACGGACGCGCTGATCGCGTTGGCGATCATCGTCGTGGTGCAGCAGCTGGAGGGCAATGTGTTCCAGCCCATGATCCAAAGCCGCGGCCTCGGCCTGCACGCGGCGGTCGTCCTGCTGGCCGTGACACTGGGCAGCAGCCTGGCCGGGATCGTGGGCAGTCTGCTCGCCGTACCGGTGGCCGCGCTGATCGCGGTGGTCTGGAACTACCTGCGTGAGCAGCTCAGCCATCCGCCACAAGAGCCGGAGAGCAACGAGCGGCACGCAGGTGATGCCGTCGTGTCGTAGGCCCCCTCGGCGGCGGCCCTCGGCGTCAGCGTCAGCGCCGGCAAGCGCATCGGGCGCTGCCGGCCGCTGCCGTCCGCTGCCGGCCGGGTGCGCGCCGGGGGCAGGACCCTAGCGGTTGACGGTGTCTTGGGGGTTGAGGAACATCGGAACGAAAACCGGCGTGAAGGATCTGTCGGCCCTGGCGGGCGACTGACGGAGCGTCGGCGGGCGGACCGGGCTGAAGTCTTCCCACGGATAACGCCCTATTACCTGCGGCATCGCTGATCACGACCTGCGACGACGTCCGCGCGGTCGTGCGCGAAACGACCCTGTTATCTGCGGTAAGGGGAAGTGGTGCCCTCCGTCGTACAACTGTCCGCCGGGAAGGCGTTGACCGTCCGCGCGGCGGCCGACGTCTTCCTTGACTCGCTCGGCAACTCCAACACCCTCCGCTCGTATGGCATCGGGGTGGGCAAGACCGCCGAGCGCCTCGGCGAGGCCCGGCCGCTCTCCACCGTGGAGGACGACGAGGTCGGCGGCACCCTCGAACGGTTGTGGGGTGAGGCGGCGGTCAACACCTGGAACGCCCGCCGGGCGGCGGTGTTGTCGTGGCTGGGCTGGTGTGCCGAGCGCGGCTACGACGGTCCGGCAGTTCCGGCCTGGGTGAAGCGGATGCCTCCGCCGGACTCGCAGACCCCGGCGCGGTCGAGGATGGCGATCGACCGGCTGATCAACCGCCGCGACGTCCACCTTCGGGAGAAGACGCTGTGGCGAATGCTGTACGAGACCGTCGCACGGTCGGAGGAGATCCTGGGCGTCAACATCGAGGAGCTGGACCTGGCGGGCCGCCGGGCCCCGGTCAAGGCGAAGGGCGCCCAGCCGCGTACCCGGCGCCGGGGCGCCCCGCGCGAGGAGTTCGTGCTGGAGACCGTGTACTGGGACGCAGGCACGGCTCGGCTGCTGCCCCGGCTGATCAAGGGCCGCACCCGCGGGCCGGTGTTCGTCACCCACCGCAAGCCGGGGCCGGGAAAGGTCCTTAGCCCCCGCGACGTCTGCCCGGACACCGGCCTGGTCCGGCTGTCGTACGGGCAGGCCCGCGCCCTCCTCGACACGCACACAGCCGTCGGCGGAGTGCCGGGAACGGGCTGGGACCTGCACGAATACCGGCACTCCGGCCTGACCCACCTCGGCGAGGCGGGGGCCAGCCTGCCGATGCTCATGGCGAAGTCCCGGCACAAGAAGCCGGAGAACCTACGGAAGTACTTCCACCCGTCGGCGGAGGCGATTGCCGAGGTCACCAGCCTGCTCGCGCCGGGAGACAGCCGACGCTGAGGGCCTAAAACAGCCCCGGGGACAGGACCGGAGGAATGTCCCAGCAGGCTCGACATCACCAGGAGGTAGGCCTGCCTCGCATGGCCTGGGTGCCGCTTACTGCCCGTCGCCGTGATGCGGCGGCGGGCACCCGTCAACCATGCGCTCAGACGGGAAGTTTGGTGATGCTGAGGGCGAAGTCCAAGTTCCCCACCCCGTGGTTGGCGAGGCCTACCGTGACCACGCCCGCTCCTTCCAGCCAGTGCGCCATTTTCAGGCCGCCGACGTCCAGCGGGCGCAGCCCGAGGCTCTCGACGAACGCCTCCACACTTGCCTTGGCCTGCGCATTGTCGCCCGCGATGAAGACGTCGGGCCGACCCTTCTCCAGGACATGGCGGAAGACGGTGTTGAACGCCTTCACCACGCTGGCGCCGGCCGGGGCGGCCTTGGCGACTTCCTGCGCGATCGAGGTCTCCTCGCGGTGGGCCAGCCCGTCGAACGTGGCATTGAAGGGATTGCTGATGTCGACGATGACCTTGCCCGCGAGAGCGTCTCCGTACTGGGCGACGGCCGGCACGACACCGTTGTACAACAGCGCCACGATGACGATGTCCCCGGCCGGGGCGGTGCCCCATTCTCCGGTCGTGGCGCCGTCACCGAGAGCCTTGGCCAGGTCAGCAGCCTTGGACTGATCGCGGCCCATGACCTCGACGGTGTTGCCGCCCGCTATTGCCCGCGCGCCGATGGTGCGGGCCATGTTCCCGGCGCCGATGATGCTGATGTTGCTCATGAGATGTCCTGCCCTGGGTGTGGGTTGTTCGGTTCAGATGGCAGTGGTGCCGCCGTCGGCGACGAGTTCCATGCCGTTGACGTAGCTGGAGTCGTCGGAGGCGAGGAAGAGGGCGGCGGTGGCGATTTCGTCGGGCCTGCCCATCTGGCCGCGGGGATGAGGGACTCGAACTGGCGCTTGGTGGCCTCGTCGAAGAGTTCTTCCTGCTTGGCGGTGGCGACCTGGCCGGGGGTCAGGACGTTGACGCGGATGCGGCGGTCCTTGAGCTCGTTGAGCCAGATGCGGGCCCACGCCTGCTGGACGGCCTTGCTGCCGGCGTAGACGCTCCAGCCGGGGAAGGCGCCGAGGGAGGCGTTGGAGCCGGTCATGAGGATGGAGCCGCCGTCGTTGAAGAGCGGGAGGGCCTTCTGGACCGTGAACAGGGTGCCGCGGGCGTTGAGGCCGAACCAGGTGTCGAACTGGGCCTCGGTGATCTCGCCGAGCGGGGCGGGCTCGCCGCCGCCCGCACTGGCCCACAGCACGTCGAGGCTGCCCTTCTCCCGCTTGACGGTGTCGTACAGGCGGTCCAGGTCGTCCAGGTCGGCGGCGTCGCCCTGGACGCCGGTGACGTTGCGGCCGATCTGCTTCACGGCCTCGTCCAGGGCGTCCTGGCGGCGGCCGGTGATGAAGACGTGCGCTCCCTCGTCGACGAACAGCTTCGCGCCTGCCAGCGCCATGCCGGTGGTGCCGCCGGTGATGACCGCGACCTTGCCGTCGAGCTTTCCCATAGTCATTCCCTTGGGTCGGTGGTGCCGTGCGCACCTGGGATGACGGCGTTAAGTACACCGCCCTGTGTGCTTAAGGTAGAGGACGGACAGGTCAGGACGCAAACTAAGTACACCGGTCGTTACCCAGCTCGGGTACGATGGACCCATGACGGAGTTGGAGAAGGGCCCCACGGGCCGCCGCCGCGGCCGGGGCGCCCGCGAGCGCATCCTCAGCGCGTCCCAGCAGCTGTTCCGCGAGCAGGGCATCAACCGCACCGGCATGGACCAGCTCTGCGCGGCGGCCGAGGTGTCCAAGCGCACGGCCTACCAGCACTTCACCGGCAAGGACGAACTCGTCGCCGAGTACCTGCGCCGGTTCGACCCCTCCGTTCTGTCCGGCGTGTTCGACCGCACCGACCTCACGCCCCGCGAGCGGCTCCTCGCCGCCTTCGACATCCCCCCACCACCCCCCTGTGCCCCTACATCGGTGCCGCCGTCGAACTGAACGACCCCCAGCACCCCGCGTCCCAGTACGCGCGCGACTACAAGAAAGCCGTCGCCGCGCGGCTCGCCGACACCGCCCGCGAAGCCGGCGCCGCCGACCCTGAACAGCTCGGCGAGCAACTCGCGCTGCTCATCGACGGCGCCGCAGCCCGCACCCGGGTCCTCAACGCCGACGCCTTCCCCACCGCCGCCGCCATCGCCGCCGTCCTCATCGACAACGCCATCCCCGCCACAGCCGGCGATGACCGGCGACGGGAGGAAGTGCCAAGCTGACTTGGCACTACGCGGCCGGGCTGGACACGCTGCCGGTCGCGCGGCTGCACCCGCTGGTACGCGACACCAGTCGCCCGGCACCTGGCCCGGGGCCGGCTTGTCATTCACTCGTCGTCGGCGGTGCCCGGGTCGCGCAAGGGCCGCAGGCCCCCGGGCAGGTCGGGCAGATGGAAGGAGTACCGGCCGAGCATGTTGATGTGGTGCCGCACGAACGGGGAGAGGCGGGCGACGTCCTCGTCGCGGACGTCGAAGCCGTCCGCCCGCAGCTGGTTCACCGCGGCGTCCACGTACCGCGTGTTGAACAGCACGAGTGCGTTGAGGACCAGGCCCAGGGCGCCGATCTGGTCTTCCATGCCGTCCTGGTAGCGCTGGTAGAGCTGCCCGGAGCGGCCGTGGAAGATCTTCCGGGCGAGGGAGTGGCGGCCCTCCTGGAGGTTGGCCTGGCTCTTGATCTGCCGCCGGTAGCCGGGCTCGTCGGCGAGGCGCAGGATGTGCAGGGTCTTGGCGATCCGCCCGTAGTGGGCGATCGCGTCGCCGAGCGGGGTGGGGCGGCCGTCGCGGGACAGCATCCGGATCACGTCGTAAGCGCGCACGGCGCCGGTGTGGATGGAGCCGATGATCCGAAGGATGTCCTCCCAGTGGCGTTCGATCCTGGCGAGGTCGACCCGGCCGCGGGCCGCGTCCTGGAAGGCGCCGTAGTCGGCGGCGCGGTCGATGCGCCACATCTTCTGATCCGGCGGGTCTGCGAGCTGCGGCGCATACGCGAACCCCGCCAAGGTGAGCAACCCGAATACGATGTCGCTGTATGAGGCGGTGTCGGTGACGATCATCTCCGGGCGCTTGCCGCCGTCGCGGTCGTAGAGGACATCCAGCACGTACAGCGAGTCGCGCGGGGTGCCGGCCACCACCTTCCCGCCCAGCCCCGCCGCCTGGTCGTTGATCATGTTCAGCCAGGTCGCCCCGCCCCGGCGCCCGAAGTACTTCGGGTTCGGCCGCGCGTACACCGACGGCACGGGGACGACGAACCGCATGCCGTCCACAGAAGCGACCAGGCCGCCGCCCCACGCCTGCGCGAGCGGGATGGCCGCCTGGTAGTCGATCAGCGTGGCGTTCGCGGCCCGGTACGTCGCCAGCCGCAGATACGTCTGGTCGACATGGGACAGGCGCCCGTACTTCAGCGCGTCCGTGGCCCCGATGACCGGGATGTAGCCGACGTTGCAGCTGTGTGCGACCAGGAGCGCGGCGATCGTGACGTGCAGGTCCTTCAGCCGGGCTTCGCCGCCAGTGACCGAGGTGAACGCCTGGTCAGCGCCGGTCCACGAGAACACCTCCAGCAGGGCCTGCGGCAGGTCGACCCGGGGCAGCATCGCCTCCACCGCCTCGCGCAGCTGACGCAGGGAGGCGGGTTCGGGCTCCGGCTCCAGGGCGGCGAAATGCAGGCGGCCGTCGTCGTCGAACACGATCTGGGAGTTCGCCGGCACCCGCGCGGCGACCTCGCGGTAGGTCCCGTCCAGCAGCGCGGCCCGTGCCGCCAGGTGCTCACCCGCCTCGGCGGGCAGGTTGGGGTGACGCCGAGGTGAACCCAGAAGCCGCCAGTAGTTGATCTTGGGGTTCGGCTGTCGTCGGCCGTCACCCATTCAGCTCAGTGTCGTTGGTGGTGATGTTGACCATCGTCTGGGCCGGGGTGGGTTGTGACCTCGATCGAACGGACCGCGTATCCGCGGTTCAAGCGGCTGATCACCGCGCATGAGCTGCATCTGTTCTTCGCGCCGACCCGGGAGGAGGCGGCGTGGGCGGCTGAGCGGATGGATTCCGACGGCCATCAGCTCGCGCTGCTGCCGGCATTGAAGTCCTATCAGCGGATGGGCCGGTTCCCGAAGCCGGACGAATACCCGGAGATGGTGGTCGACTTCGTCCGCCGCGCGGTTGAGCTGTCGGAAGGGACCATGCCGCTGTGGGCGACGGGCCGGACGGCGGAGCGGCAGCGTACGGACGTGCGCCGCCGGGTGGGGGCGACTTATGACCAGGCCGAAGCCCGTCGGCTCGCGGAGGGATCGATCCGGAAGGAGGCCGCGGCGAAGAACCGTCCGGCCGATCTGATCAACATCGCGTTGGAGAGGGTCGTGGGGCCGGGCTGGAGCTGCCGGCGTTCTCCACTCTCGACGCGATGGCCTCGGCGGTCCGCAAAGAGGTGAACACGTCGATCTGCACCGGTATCCACGACCGGATGAGCGCGGTGGAGCGGGCGGGGCTGCTGCGGCTGCTGGAGGAACGCGACGCGGATGGCACCACGCAGTACAACCGGCTGAAGAAGTCCGCGCAGAGTCCGACCTGGTCGCATTTCAAGCGGCTGATCACGCATCTGGACTGGGTTGATAGGCTGGGCGACACCGGGGTGTGGATGGATGGTGTCGCCTCGCGGAAGGTCACGGACTTCGCCGGGGAGGCGGATGCGGCGGACGCCTCCGAGCTCAAGGCGTACGCGCCGGTCAAACGGGTCGCGCTGATGGCGTGCCTGGCGCGGAAGGCGAGGATGCCGGAGCGCACACTGATCGGGATCTGCGCCCGGACCGCGTACTGGGTGGAGTGGTGGCGCCGCTTCGGCCCGCCCTCGGGCAACGACCCGAAACTCGCCGACCCGTTCGGCCGGTACGTGCTCACCACCTTCGTCAAGGGCACCAACATGGGCCCCTACGAGGCGGCCCGCCACATCCCCGGCGTGAGCGGGCACGAGCTGGCGTACACGGCGAACCGGCACTTCTCCCTCGTGCTGCTCAACGAGGCCATCGCCGACCTCGTCAACGCGCACGCACGCCTGGACATCTCGCAGGCGTGGGGCGACGGCACCGCCGTGGCCGCGGACGGCACCCACATGGACACCTACCTCGACAACCTGCTCGCCGAGACCAGCGTCCGGTACGGGAAGCCGGGAGGCATCGCCTACCACCACATCTCGGACACCTACATCGCGCTGTTCACGCACTTCATCCCGTGCGGGGTGTGGGAGGCCGTCTACATCATCGAGGGCCTGCTCAAGAACTCCTCCGAGGTCAAGCCCACCACCGTGCACGCGGACACCCAGGGCCAGTCGCTGCCTGTCTTCAGCCTCGCCCACCTGCTGGGCTTCGATCTGATGCCCAGGATCAGGAACTGGAAGGGCCTGACCTTCTACCGGCCCAGCAAGACCACGTGGGTCGGCTTCGGCAACCAGGGGTCATCGCCGACAACGACCCCGTCGAGCAGGAGAAGGCGATGAAGTTCAACTCTCTGCTCGCGAACGCGGTGATCTTCCACAACGCCCTGGACATCGCCGAAATCGTCCGCCAGCTCCTGGAGGAGGGTTGGGAGATCTCCCCCGAGGACCTGGCCCACATCTCGCCGTACCTGACCGAGCACATCAAACGGTTCGGCGAGTACTCCACACACGAACTCGGCATCGAGCCCGAGGCGTACGACCCGAAGCTCGACGTCGACTTCACCCCGCTGCGCGACCAGGACCTGACCACCGCTGGCCTCGGCCAAGCCGCCTGACATGCCGAAGGACTCCGCCACGCCCGCCCCGTACGCACGAGTCGGCACCTCTGCAAGGCCTCCCAACTGTTGAGGCTGCCCGTGCAGAACGTTGCGCCCCGGAGCGGGTATCGACACCGGGGCACCATGAGGAGGGACCGGTCACGCCTTGGACTTCTCCGGGCCGGCCGAGGTCGGCGCTGGCGTCACGGGGACGGGCGCGACGGGGCGACGCGTGGTCCCGAGGTGCCAGAGGAGGGTGAGGACGGTGACGCCGGCAGCCACTGGCCCAAGTTTTGCCGGGGCAAGCCCGAACGACTCCTGTGCCAGCCCGCCGAAACCGCCGCCGAGGGCGACGCCGATGTAGAGCGCGGAGGAGTTGAGACCGAGCAGGACCGGCGCGGCGGCGGGGCTGAGGGCGATGAGCCGGTGCTGCTGCGGGACGACGATGACGCCGACACTCACGCCCCAGACCGCCGCCCAGACCAGGGTGGGCGCGAGGGCGCGTGTCGCCAGCGGGGTCAGTGCCAGGGCGAGAGCCGCGAGGGCGAGGGAGCCGGTGAGGACGCGGGCGGAGTCGTGACGGTCGACCAGGCGTCCGGCGGTGATGTTCCCGGCCAGGGTGCCGACGCCCCAGGCCAGCAGGATCAGGGTCAGTAGCGACTCGTTGCCGCCGGTGGCGTCCCGCAGCGCCGGGGCGATGTAGGTGTAGAGGGTGTAGGCACCGAGGAAAGCGAGGGAGGTGACCGCCAGCAGTGCCAGTACGCGGCCCTGCTTGAGCGGACGCAGGCGGTCAGGCAGCGAGGCGGCGGGGAGCATCACGCTGGGGAGGCCGACGATGATGCCGACGATCGCCAGCAGGCCGATCCCGGCGACGGCCCACAGGGTGATGTGCCAGTCGGTGCGGCCGATCAGCGTGCCGAGCGGCAGTCCCAGCGCGGTCGCCGAGGTCAGGCCGCCCAACACGAAGGCCAGGGCCCGGCCACGGCGTTCCGGCGGAGCGATGGCCGCCGCGGTGCTGGAGGCAGCGGAGGTGATGATGCCCGCTCCCACGGCGGTGACGATCCGGGCCGCCATCACCACCTCGTAACTGGTGCCCAAGGCGGTGACAGCGTTGCCGATCACGAACACACCCAATGCAATCAGCAATGCCGACCGCCGATCCAGGCCACTGGTGAGGGCTCCCATCACCGGCGCCGACAACGCCAGCGTCAAGGCGAAGACCGTCACCAGCTGACCGGCCGCCGGGGTGGACACTGCAAGGTCGGCAGCGATGGAAGGGAGCAAGCCCGCGATGACGTAGCCGTCGGTGCCGACGGCGAACGTCGCCAGGGCCAGGGGAAGGAGTCGTTTCAACAAGGATCGTTCCGCCTTTCCGGAGTGCCGCGTAGGTAGGTGATCGGCACTGTAAGCAATACATGGATGCTTGTCCATGAATCAATGAGTGGATAAGCTCAGGTCCTGGCACGGATGGAGGGAAGCGATGCGTGAGGTGTCCCAGCCGGCGACCGAGGCGATCCGGATGGTGGAGGTGCTGCGTGCGCTGGCCGATCCGGTGCGACTGGAGATCATCCAGCGGCTCGCCGTGACCGGTGAGGAGAGCTGCAACGCCATCGGCGGCGACCTGGACGTTCACCAGACGACGCTGTCCCACCACTACCGGGTGCTGCGCGAGGCGGGGGTCACCTGGACCACCGTCAAGGGCCGATCCCGGCTGGTGCGGCTTCGTCGTGACGACCTGGACGCGTTGTTCCCCGGCCTGCTCGACTCCGTACTGAACGGAGCTCGCCCACGCACTCGGCCGTAGAAGGCTGACACCCGACGTCGCGCTCGCGGCGGCCTGGGCGAACTCTTCCACTCAATCCGCGAGGGAAAGGGAGGGTGGTGCCATCAGGCGGCCGGATCGGCTCTGTTGTTCGCCATGAGCCGTCACCCCCGACAAGCAACTGTCGGTAATCACCGCTGCAATCTGTGACGCCCACCCTTCCGGGCTTCATCGCAGTAAATACCGGATTTACTGCGGCAGGACCGGAAGGGCGGGACGGGCGTGGCAATCGAACCGGGGACCGAACTCGGGAGCGGGGGCGCGCTGCGTGTGCCGCGCGCCCGGGTCGTGCCACTGTCCGCCCCTCCGTCGTCGTACACCGCGGCGGTCGAGCGGTACCTCACCGGCGCGGGCATCGCGAAGTCCTCCGCGCGGATCTACCGGATCTCGCTGACGACATGGGGGGGATGCTCGCCGGCGAACCGGCGCCGACCGGGCCCGCCCGCCGCGGCGCGAAGCCGCCCGTCTTCCCCGTCGCCGCGATCGACGATCCCGCGCTGCCCGAGGTGCTGGCCGAGCTGGCGGCGGCTCGGGCGGACGAGATGGACGCCGACACCGTCAACCGGGAGCTGTCCATCGCGCGCAAGGCGATCGGCTGGTGGCAGCGCCAGGGCTGGATCAGCGGTGACCCGACGATCGGGATCGAGCGGCGGCCGGCGCCGCCGGACCGCACCAAGGCCCTGGCCGAGAACCAGATCGCCGCCCTGTGGCGCCTGGACGTCGCCCTGCGGGAGAAGACGTTCTGGAAGATGCTCTACGAGTCCGCGGCCCGCGCCGACGAGGTGCTGTGCCTGAACGTGGAAGACCTGTACTCGCAGGACAAGCGCGGGAAGATCACCGCCAAGGGCGGGGCTACAGAGAGGATTCACTGGCAGTCCGGCACCGCCCAGCTGGGGCCACGCCTCATCGCACGCCGTACCCGCGGTCCCTTGTTCCTCACTGACCGCAAGGCCCCGGCCGGGACACCAACGCTCGACGTGTGCCCGGAGACCGGACGGGCCCGGCTCTCCTACCGCCGGGCCGAGGAGATCTTCGAGGAGGACACCCGACTGCTGGCCAACCCGCTGGCCTCGTCCGAGGACATCGAGAGCCTGGACGGCTGGACCCTCCACCGGCTCAGGCACAATGCGTTGACACACGATGCGGAAGGCATGACATCCACGCCGATGCTGTTGGCCCGCTCCCGGCGCGCCTCCGTCCGCTCCCTGGAGCGGTACGCCCGCCCCGGCGTCGACGCAGTCGCCCGACACGTCGCCGAGCGGGACCCTGCTGCCCGCCGACGGGGTTGAACCGGGTCGTCTCGGCGGCCGCCCGCCAGAGGCTCCAAGATCAACTATTGGCGGCTTCCGGGCTCACCTCGGCGTCACCCCAGGTTGAGCGAGGCGAGCACGGTTGGCTTGGCCTGATCCCATGCGTCTCCGTCCAGCAGCTTCGCGCGGAGGTCGCCCCACTTGGAGGAGTTCTTCGCGAACACCTGCTTGCTTCGCAGCATCCGGTGCACCTGCTCCAGCACGCAGAACGCGTACGCCTTCCAGTCGACCGTGCCCGGCTCCAGGTGCGGCGCGGAGAGCACCAGACGCCGCCACGACCCGGTGAGCAGGCCGGTGTCGATCTCGGCGGGGCCGACCTTCTTGCGTCCCATCAGGTCCGGCAGCGACTTGAGCGCCTTCAGGACCGGCAGGCCCTCCGGCGTGGCGCCGAAGTCGACCACCGTCACCAGGAGCTTCAGGAACGGCCGCACGGTGCCGAACCGGGTGACCAGCTGGGCCCGCCATGCCTCGTCAGCGTCCGAGTCGAGCGGCGGGGTTAGCTCGAACAGCGCGGCGATGGCCGCCGCCAGCTCGTGCCGGGGTACCACCTGCTCGATCCGCTCCCACATCGCCTCCAGCGTCTCCACCTCGGGCGGGCTGATCTCCCCGGTGTCGGTGTCGACCTGCTCGCTGGTGGTGTCGAACACGATCTGGAACGCGGCGGCCAGCTTCGCCGACGCCCTCTCCACGCGCGGCAGGGTCTTCAGCTTCTCCTTCGCCGTCTCCCGCTCCGCCCTGGCCAGCAGCTTGGTCGCGATCAGCACCTCCAGGAGGTCAAGGGCGTCATCGACCGCCCGGGACGTCAGGTAGACCGCGGTGGCCAGCAGCGTGGCCAGGCGCCGGGAGTCACCGTGCCGCCGCAGCAGCGACGCTTTGCCGTCGATCCCGTACCGGGACAGCTCCGCCAGCCGCCGCGGCGGTATCCCAGACACGTCCACCTCGCCCATCCCGAAGGCCGCGATCTCCTCCGCTCGCTCCAGCGCCCACTTCATCTGCGGCCCGGAGATCCGCACCGGACCCCGGCGGAGCCGGTCCAGCTCCGAGACCCGGGCGCCCGGCGGCACCGTCAGCAGGGAGTCCAGCAGCGCACGCTGACCGGTGCTCAGCAGCCCGTAGAGGGTGTCCCACAGCCGCTGGTTCGCTGCCTCCCGCACGGCGGCCACCAGCCGGGCCAACGTCGTCACCCCGGGCAGCAGCACCCGGCGCTCGCGCAGCCACCCCACCGCCGCGTCGAACAGCGCCTTCGGACCCTCGCCTGTCGTCCAAGCCCGCGCGTCCACCCACCCCCGCAGCTCCGCCTCCGCCTCGGCGAACTCCGTGTACTCCAGGACCCGCCGCAGCTCACGCACGTGATCAAGCCGGGTGTTCTCCCGCTCGCCGTACGCCTTCAGCACCGATGCGTCCGCGATGCCGAGCTGCTCGGCGAGGTAGTCGGCGACCTCCGCCGGAATGTCGGTCGGGTCGTCCAGGAACACCCCAAGATAGCGCGCGGTCGTGAGCTGGGCGGCGAAGCCCAGCCGGTTGTGGGACCGACGCTTGCCCTCGATCAGCTCCCGGTCCGCGTCGTCCAGGAAGAAGAACCGCCCCAACTCCGTACGGGACGGCGCCCCGTCGTACGCCGCGTACTTCGCGGCTTGCTCATCCGTCAGAAACTCGACCGGCACCCCGGACCTCCAGACAGTCAGTGATCAACACGACTGCCGAAGGCTCCGCCCCACCAAAACCCAGGTCAAAGCGCTCTCAGGCACGCGACGGGCTTAGCGCCGGTTTTCGTTCCGATGTTCCTCAACCCCCGTCTTCGGCGTCCGCGGCACCCGACAGCGACCCCGTTGCCCATGGGCCCAGGGTGAACCCGCCGCCTCCCCGCCGGACCTCCACGGCACCCGCGGCACCGGCGAAGTGTGCGGGAACGAGCAACTCCCTTTGGTCGGCCGCGCGTTGGAGGACGCGCAGGCGGCTCGCCACTGCTTGTTCGGAGTCCAGGCAGGCGTTGCTGTTGCAGCAGGGCTGGAGGATCTGCACCGGGCTGTGCAGCAGGTCGCCGACGAAGACGGCCCGGTCGCCGCCGGAGGCGAGCCGCAGCACGGACGAGCCGGGGGTGTGGCCGGGCGCGGACTCCAGGGTGAGGTGCTCGTCGATGCGGTGGTAGCCGTCCCAGCGCACGGCCTGTCCGGTCCGGTGGAGGGGCGCGATGCTGTCCTCGTAGATCAGGCGGCCGTCCGCCTGCGAGCCGTTGCCGTACCCGCCGTCCGGACCGAAGTGGAAGTCGTCGGCGGCCGGGATGAGGTACTGGGCATGGGCGAACGCCGGTATCCATTCCGCGTCCGCCTCGACGGTGTTACCGCCGACATGGTCCATGTGCAGATGGGTGTTGACGACGACGTCGACGTCCTGCGGGCGCACCCCGGCCTTCGCCAGGCCGCGGAGAAGATCGCCCTGCCAGCGGTGGAACGGCGGCGAGCCCGGCCGTTCGCGCCCCTTGCCCACTCCGGTGTCGACCAGGACGGTCCGCCCACCGCTGCGCAGCACCCAGGTCTGCAGGGCCACCACCATCCGGTCGGTATCCGGCTCCCAGTGGTCCGGCACCAGCCAGTCCTCATTGGCCTTCCACACCTCACCGGCGGTCTCCGCGACCAGGTCGGGGACGGGCACGAACGGGCCCTGCCACTCCACGACCCGGATGACCTCGACATCGCCCAGCATGAGGCGGTGCACACTCTCGTTCGTCATGCGGTCGACCCTAAGAAGGCGGCAAGAACCTCTCAATGCGCATCCGGCTCACTGAGATACGCATCCGTCTCATGTCTCATACGACGGATACTCTGCATGCATGGATGTAGTGAGCGACGCGATCTCCGCCATGCGTCTGGGACACCCCTCGTCCCACCGGTTGCGGATGAACGGCGGTGGGTCCACACAGCTTCACCCGTTCGGCGGCGCGGGCTTTCACGTGGTGCTCAAAGGCGGTTGCCGGCTGCTGCCCGACGGCGGTGACCCGGTGTCCCTCGGGGTGGGTGACGCGGTGCTGCTCCCCCACGGCACGGGCCATGTGCTCGCCGACTCCCCAGCCGAGACGGAGATCCTCTGCGGCCAGTACCGGCTCGACTGCAGCCGCATCCACCCGCTTCTCGCGGAGATGCCCCGGGTCGTCCACCTTGCCAGCCGCGTGGGCGGCCACCCCGAGCTGCGCGCCGCGATCGACCTGCTCGCCGGTGAACTGGACGAAACCCGGCCCGGCTCCTGCATCGCGCTGCCGAACCTGCTCGACCTGCTCCTCGTCTACATGATCCGCTCCTGGATGACCGAGGCCACCAGCGGAGCCTGGCCCCGCGTCCTGGGTGATCCGGTGACGGCCGCCGCGCTGCGGGCGCTGCACTCGGATCCGGCCGCCCCGTGGACCACCGAGCGCCTGGCCGCGGAGGTGGACGTCTCCCGCCCCACTCTGGCGCGCCGGTTCACCACCCTGGTCGGCCGCCCTCCGATGGCGTACCTCACGTGGTGGCGCATCGTTCTCACCGCCACCCTGCTCCGGGACACCTCGGACACCCTGGCCTCCATCGCCGGCCGGGTCGGCTACGGCAGCCCGTACGCACTCTCACACGCCTTCCAGCGGGAGTTCGGTACCACCCCGGGCCGGTACCGCAAGGCCACGACCCGGGGTGGAGAGGGTCAGGCGGTCAGCGGTCGCAGCTGAGGGCGCGCAGGGAGATGGCGTCGCTCATCACGCGCATACCGGTGTCATTGGGGTGGAGGTGGTCGCCGCTGTCGTAGGCGGGGAGCATCCGGGCGGGCGCCGCGGGGTCCCTGACGGCCTCGTCGAAGTCGACGACCGCGTCGAACTCGCCGCTGGTGCGGATGAAGGCGTTGACCTGTTGGCGGACCGCCTCGTCGACGGCCTCGTACTCCCGCCAGCCCTCGTACGGCATGACGGTCGCCCCGACCACGCACACGCCACGCGCGTGGGACCTGGCGATGATCTGCCGGTAGCCGGCGATGAGGTCGTCGGCCGTGGGGCCGGGCGTGGCCTTGATGTCGTTGATGCCCTCCAGCAGGATCGTGGTGCGCACACCGGCCTGGGAGAGCACATCCCGGTCGAGTCGTTTCAGCGCGCTCTCGGCCGAGCCGTCGGCGAGGATCTTGTTGCCGGAGATGCCTTCGTTGGCGACGCCCTTGAGCCGGGAGCGGGGGTCGGCGAGCAGGCGACGGGCGAGGAAGTCCGGCCAGCGGCGGTTGGTGTCCTGGGTGGAGGCGGAGCCGTCGGTGATCGAGTCGCCGAAGGCGACGACGGCGCCGCTGGCGGGCCGGGGCCGTACGACGGCGGCGTCCAGGTAGTACCAGGAGGTGATCTGCTGGGAGTAGGCGGCGGCGCCCTCCTCCGCGGCGTGGTCGCCGGCGGGTGCGACGTACTGGGTCGCGCGGGCACCTTTGTGGCCGGTCGCGAGGGTGCCCGCACTGCGCACGTAGAGGCTGATCGTGAGGTCCGACTGGGGCTGGACGCGGTCCGGCAGCGGATCGCTGTACACGACGCCGCCCGCCGGTACGGTCACCGACGACGCGCCGCGGAAGGTCAGCCGTCCGTTGCTGCCGGGTACGACCGCTGCCCCGGACTCGCGTACGCCCGCGTAGGCGTGGCCGAAGGTCACCGGCTGGTCGCCGTAGGCGTTGGAGAGCCGGATGCGCAGGTCACGGCCGCCGACGCTGGTGTGGATGACGAACCGGTAGGTCAGGTCCTGGGCGGCGGTTCCCGCCGGGTAGGCGCTGGAGGCCCAGGTGACGACGGAGGAGCGCGGGGCGGGGGGTGTCGCGGGCTGGGCGGCGTAGGACTCGGTTCCGGTGGCCACCACCGCCCCGAGGGCGGCGGTCGCGGCCAGGGCACCGAGGACGCGCGCGCGTAAGCCGGGTCTCTGCATGATGCGGCATTTCCTTTCCCTCGACGATTCAGGTGATCGGATGAATTGGATCCGATCCCGATCCGCCTGTCGAGAGGGAGTGCCCAAATGGCGGGGTCCTGCCGAGCTTTCGACGCCCGCCTACGCCCGTCACACCACGGTCATCGGATCTTTTCTCCGCGGAACGGATCACCGCACACGCGTGTACCGATGCACGCCGTCCGCGCGGCCCACCTCCACCCGTCCCCGCAGCACGAGGACATCCAGATGCGCGGCCGTCTCATGGACCGCGAGCATCTGGTTGAAGGCGCTCAACTCCCCGAACGGCACTGCCCGGCGCGTCCATGCGAGCTTCCGCGCCACCGCGTGGGCGTCGAGCGTGTCCTCGCCCAGCGCGGCCAGACTCCCGGCCAGCCGGTCGTCGTGGTGGGCGAGCAGTTCGGCGACCCGGGTGTGGGTGGAGTCGGCGACCGGTCCGTGGGCGGGCAGCAGGCGGGCGTCGGCGTAGCGGGTCATCAGCCGCAGCGAGTCCAGGTAGTCGGCGAGCGGGTGGCCGCCTGCCTCTGCGAGTTCGAAGCCGATGGACGGGGTGATGTGCGGCAGGACGTGGTCCCCGGAGAACAGCAGCCCCCGCCGTTCGTCCAGGAAGACCACATGGCCCTTGGTGTGCCCGGGAGTGGGGACGACCCGCAGCTCGCGCTCGCCGAAGCGGAGGGCTCCGGCGTGCAGCCAGTGGTCGGGGGCCTCCCACACACCCGGGTCGTAGCCGCCGTGGTCCATCGCCTCGATACGGTCGGCGAGTTCCCCGGCGCCCGCCGCGCGCAGGGTCCGCAGCGAGCCGACGGGCTGGTCGCTGCGCAGCCGGTCGAGCATCTCCAGGCCGGGGCGCTCGCCCGCGCCGAGGTAGACGCGCGAGCCGAGCAGCCGGCGCAGTTCCACCGCCTGGGTGTAGTGGTCGCGGTGGATGTGGGTGACCAGGATGTGGCTGATGGCGCCGAGGTCGCGGTCGATGGCGGCCAGGGCCTCCTCGAGCGCCTTGCGCGCCTCGGGGATCGCCCAGCCGCCGTCGATCATGACGATGCCACCGTCGTCGGCCAGATCCTCCAGCAGGTACACATTGACGGCGCGCAGACCGTCGCCGGGAAGCGGCAGCGGCACGCGGTGCACCCCGGGCCCTACGGTCCGGATTCCGGCCGCCGCCCAGGGAGCCTGGTCGAACCGCGCTGTCATGCTTCTCCTCGCCGGTCGGTCTCGCGGGCGCGCAGGTCGGTGGCCAGGTCCCTGGCGCCGCGCCGGTCGAGCTTGCCGACCTTCGTCTGGGGCAGCTCCTCGACGTCGTAGACGTACTCGGGCCACTTGGTCTTGGACAGCCCGACGCTCTCCAAGTGGCCGATCACCTCGGCCAGTTCAATTCTGGAACCGTCCTCGGCGACGACGAGCAGCGCCACGCGTTCGCCGAGGACATCGTCGGGGACCGGTACGACACAGGCCCTGGCCACGCGCGGGTGGCCGGCGACCGCGCGCTCCACCTCGGTGATGTCGATGTTGCGGCCGCCCCGGATGATGATGTCCTTCTCGCGGCCCATGACGCTGATGGTGCCGTCCTCGTGGGTCATCAGCAGATCGCCGGTGGGCAGATAGCCGTCCTCGGTCAGCGCGGGCGGATCGGTCCTGCCCTCGCGGGCGTACCCGAGGAAGAGGGAAGGGCCGCGGACCTGCGCCCGGCCGGTCACCCCAGGACCGGCCACCTGGCCGTCGGGGGTGAGCGCGCGCACGTCCGTGCCCGGGAAGGGGCGGCCGTCCCTGCCGAGCCTGATCTCCTCGGGGTCGTCGGGGCTCGGCGAGGTGTGGCCCAGGCACTCGGACATGCCGAAGACGCGGAGGATCCTGGTGCCCAGGGACCGCTCGGCCCGGGCCAGTGCGCCGCGGTCCATCGGCCCGCCGCCCACGGTGATCGACCGGACTCCCCGGAGGATGCCGGATCCGGCCGCTTCGGCGCCCATCTGCAACGCCATGGTGGGGACGCACATGGTCCAGCGGACACCGGTGTCCGCCATCCGCCGCAGCGCGACCGCCCGGTCCCACTTACCCGTAAGGACGAGCGGCCCGCGCAGCAGGAGGGAGAGGTACACCCCGAAGCAGTACGCGGCGGTGGACGACAGCGGCACGATCGCGGCGACGGCGTCGCCCGGCGCCAGACCGTTGACGGCGATGGTGCTCGTGGCGGCGTACCGCAGGGACGGCTCGGACTGTACGACGCCCTTGGGCCGCCCGGTCGAGCCGGAGGTCAGGCCGATGAGGACGCCGTCCGACCACCGCGCCACCTCGCGCTGGTGGGGTGCGGACCGGCAGGTCCAGCCGTCGAGGACCGTCCGCGCCGGGCCGGGGAGCCGGGTGCGTACCGTCCACTCGTCCATCGCCGAGGGCTCGGCGACGACCGCGTCCGGGCGGATGTCCTCCCATGCGGCGGCGAACTCGGCGGGGGTGGTGTGCCGATTGACCACCGCGAGAACCCCGCCCCGCAGGCCCACGGCGAGGGTGGCGGCGACGGTGCGCCATGAGTTGTCGGCCTGGACCAGGACGGTGCCGACCGATCCGTCGCCCGCCGGTCCATCACCCGGTCCGTCGGGCGCGTCGGGCGCGTCGGCGGTCAGCGCCTCGGCCAGCCGTACGGCCTCCTCGAGCAGTTCCCGGGCCGTATGGCTGCCGGTGTCGTCGATCACGGCGATGAAGTCGGCTTCGTCCGCCTGTTGCTGGAACTCCCGCACTACCTGTCGCATCTGGCCCCTCGTCGCACTGTGCCGAACGCCGCTTGACCGGGCGGCCGGGAAATCCTCAGGCGGCGAACATCTCCGCCTCGTGCCCCATGACCGCGATCCGGCGGCCCTTCATGTCGCCGACCTGGGCGACGGCATCGGCCCACTCGGGGCTGGCGAGGGCCTTGCTCAGGTCCTCGGGCGAGTCGAAGCCGAGTACGGAGATCCCGTCCCAGCCTTCGGAGCGCGGCTCCAGGGCGGCGTCGATCTCGGTGTGACGCCAGGAGCGCAGCCCGGGCAGGCGGCGGGTCAGCTCCGCGTGGTCGCCGCGCCACCACGTGATGAACCGCTCGTGTGTCCACTCCGGGGGCCTGGCCGCCAGCAGGACGAGGTTGTACATGACGGTGCTCTCCATGGGGTCGGGGGTCAGGTGAAGCGGATCTCGGACGAGCGCCCGATCAGCAGGCGGCGCAGCCGGCCTTCGTCGTTCACCCGCCCGGCGGCGACGAAGCTGGCCTCGGGGACGCCCGCACGGCGTACCTCGCCCAGGAAGAGCTCGTCCTGGCCGAGCGTGGCCGCCGACAGCAGATGGTGGGTGCGGGTGCCCTTCTCGCGCTGTTCGAGGTAGCCCACCAGGGCGGCGCGGTCCCCGGCGAAGTCGGTGGCGTTGCCGTCGCCGGTGGAGAACAGGATCGAGAGCGAGAAGTCGTCGCTGATCAGGTCGAGGATACGGGACGGGTCGTCGCCGTCGAGGATCTCGAACCACGCGGTGAGGAACGGGGCCGTGGCCGGGGCGTCCGTCATGCCCGGCTCCCGTCGCCCTGTCCGTCGTCCTGCCGGACCCAGTCGACCAGCTCGAAGGAGGTGGTGAAGAACGACTGGTAGCGCGCCATGAGTCCGGCGGGCGAGATCACCGCGGCGGAGAGGAAGGAGCCGGTGTACCGCCCGCGCTCCGTCACCACCCCATACACGGTCTCGACGTCGCCGTCCCGGCTGTGGCGCAGGATCTCATGCGCCCGGTCCACGGGGTTGCGGCCGGCGAGGTACGCGGCGAAGTCCTCCCGGGACTCGCCGGTGACCTCCGTGCCCGGCAGGGCGATGAGGAAGCGGAAGTCGGGTTCGAGCAGATCCAGCGTCCGTTCCGGATGCGGGCTGTCCATACTGGCCATGTACGTGCGCAACGCCATGAGGCGCCCCCAGATCAACCTGAGTTCAGTTCAATTTCCGTCTGGATCGTAATCCCGGGGAAACACGGCTGACAAGAGTCCGTAGGGACCGAAACGGCCCCCGGCGCGAGGTCCGCCGGGGGCCGTGAGTGGCAGGGGTCGCTCAGGGCGTCATGTGGCGACCATCCGCACGCACGCGCCCTCGATCAGTTCGCTGACCTCCGCCAGCGGCGTCGGCCCCGACGGCCGGTACCACCGCCAGACGCTGACGATCAGACCGAGCACGCTCGCGCCCAGCAACTGCGCGTCCCGGAGCGGGAACACCCCCATGGACATGCCCCGCACCAGCAGGTTCGTCCAGTCCCGCTCGACGAGCTGGACCAGCTTGCGGGCCTCGACGCGCTCGGCCTCCTCGCGCTTGGACTTGCGCGGGCCGGAGAGCAGGTCCATGTGGTTGTGGAGGATGCGCATCTGCAGGACCTCGTGGTCGGAGACCTCGTACGCCGCGCGGACGGCCGCCCGGAGCGCCTCGGTCGGATCCTCGACGTCCTCGGTCGCCTCCGTGAACTTGTCGTGGGAGCGCTGGAGTTCGAGCCGCATGATGGTGAGCAGGCAGTGGGTCTTGGACTCGAAGTAGTGGTACAGAGCCGTCTGCCCGATGCCGACCCGCTCCGCCACGGTGGACCACTTGGTGGCCTCGAAGCTCGTCTCGCCGAAGCAGTCGACGGCGGCCGCCAGGATGGCGGCCCGCTTGGACCTCGGTCCCGCTTCCGGTTCAACGATTCTCGTCGCCATGCCTCGTCTCCTGGCTCGCCCACTTTGTCCGTACCAGAGAGTAGTCCCAAGCTGAACTCAGTTGCCAATCGCGCTCCCGACCCGATGGGTTCCCCGGTGTGCCGCGAGGAGTTCATGTGCTGTTGGCGGCGCGGTGGAAGTCGGGCGTCCGCTTGTCCAGGAAGGCGGCGACGCCCTCACGGCCCGTGGCGGAGGCGGCCGCGGCGGCGATCGCACGGGCCTCGCGGTCCAGGTGCGTACCGAGGTCGGCGGTCTGCCCGGTGGCGACGAGACGGCGGGTGGCGCCGAACGCGGCGGTGGGCCCGTCGCGCAGCGCCTGGGCCGTGCGCAGCGCCTCGTCGGCCAGCCGGTCGGCGGGGACGACCCGGCTCACCAGTCCGATGGCCTCGGCTTCCGCCGCCGCGATGCGACGGTTGGTCAGCAATAGCTCCAGGGCCCGCTTGGGCCCGACGAGCCGGGGCAGGAACCAGCTCACTCCGGCGTCCGGCGAGTAGCCGATCCGGGTGTACGCGGCGGTGAACGAGGCGTTGTCGGCGGCCAGGGTCACATCGGCGGACGCGGCCAGGCCGATGCCCGCACCGGCCACGGCTCCCTGCACGGCGGCCACCACGGGCGCGTCGCCCGCCGCGAACGTGCGCAGGGCGTCGTGGAGCGCGTCGGTCACCGCGAGGAGGTGCCGCTCCAGTGGCTCCCCGGAGAGCCGGGAGAACTCCCCGAGGTCGCCGCCGACGCAGAAGGACGTCCCCTCGCCGGTCAGCAGCACGGCACGGACGGACTCGGTGGCGCAGGTCCGCGCCGCGTCCCGCAGTCCGCGCGCCATGTCCAGGTCGATGGCGTTGCCCGCCGCGCCCCGGCGCAGGGTGACGCGGGCGAGGCCGTCGTCGATATCGATGCCGACGCTCATCGCGCGGTCCACCCGCCGTCGACGGTCAGGACCTGGCCGGTGCAGTACGAGGAGGCGTCCGAGGCGAGGAACAGCAGCGCGCCGTCCAGTTCATGGACCCCGCCGCCGCGCCGCAGCAGGGTGTTGCGCTCGACCCAGCGGCTGGAGCGCTCGTCGCCGAAGAGGTCCGCGGTCATCTCGGTGCGGAACCAGCCCGGGGCGAGCGCGTTGACACGGGTTCCGCTCGGGCCCCACTGCCCGGCCAGCTCCCGGGTCAGCCCGATCAGCCCGGCCTTGGACGCCGCGTAGCTCGCGCCGCCCAGCGGGGCGGCGGTGACCAGGCCGAGGATGGAGGACACGTTGATGACGCTGCGGGGCGGCGCGCCGTCCCGGGCGGGTGCCTCCGCCACCAGGCGTGCCAGGTGGAAGGGGGCGGTGAGGTTGACGCCGAGGACGTCGGCGAAGGCGTCCGGGGATTCGTCCTCGGCGCGGGTCTCGCCGGACGTGGCCGCGTTGTTGACCAGGATGTCGATCCGGCCGGTGGCGTCCAGCGCCGTCCCGGCCAGCCGTGCGCGGTCCGCGGCGAGCGCGACGTCGCAGCCGACGGGGTGGATACGGGCGTCGGAATCGGCGAGTTCCTTCAGCTTCTCGATCCGCCGGGCGGCGGCGAACACGGTGGCCCCGGCCTGTGCGAGGACGGTGGCGAAGCGTGCGCCGAGCCCCGCGGACGCGCCGGTGACCAGGGCCGTCCTGCCCTGGAGCGAGAACAGCTCGGCGGCGGGCCGGGGCGCGTCCCATGGCCCGGCCGTATCTCCACCCACGGCCGTACCTCCACCCGCGGTCATGCCTCCACCCCGATCGGCAGGGCGGTCGCGCCGCCGTCGAGGACCAGGGTCTGGCCGGTCATCCAGGAGGAGGCGTCGGTGGCCAGGAACAGTGCCGCGTGTGCCACGTCCTCGACCGTCCCGAGGCGGCGCAGTGGCAGCTTGGCGGTGAGGATCGGCTCACGGACCTCCCACACCGCCCGTGCCAGCTCCGTCTTGATCAGCCCGGGGGCGATGGCGTTGACGCGGGCGCGCGGCCCGAGTTCATAGGCGAGCTGACGGGTCATGTGCAGCATGGCGGCCTTGGTGGCGTTGTAGTAGCCGATGTGCGGATCGACGACGAGCCCGCCGACGGAGGCGATGTTGACCACCGCTCCCCCGTGCTCGGCCATCCACGCCTCCCAGGCGTAGCGGGTCCAGGCGACCATGCCGTACTGGTTCACGCGGACGGTCTTCTCCGCGCGCGGCAGGTCCAGGTCGAGCAGGTCGCCGTGGTACGGGTTGGTCGCCGCGTTGTTGACGAGGACGTCCAGGCGGCCGAAGCGCGCCATGGTCTCCTCGACACAGCCTTGCGCCTGCTCCGGTTCGCCGGCGTTCGCCACCACCGTGTGCACGTCGCCGTCGCCCTTGACGCGCAGCAACTCCTCGCGGGCCTCGGCGAGTCCGGCCGGTTTGCGGGCCGCGATCACCACATGCGCGCCGGCCGTCCGGTAGGCGGTGGCGATGCCGAGGCCGATGCCACGGGATCCGCCCGTGATGACGGCCACCTTGCCGTCGAGGCCGTTGGCGCTCACGCTGCTCCCGCCTTCGTGTCGGTCTTCTTCTTGTACGGCGCGAGTTCCTGGCGGGCCACCGTCCGCAGATGGACTTCGTCGGGGCCGTCGGCGATGCGCAGGGCCCGGGTGATGGCGTACAGCCGGGCCAGTACGGTGTCGTCGCTGACCCCCGCCGCGCCGTGCGCCTGCACCGCCCGGTCGACCACCTTGTGGGCGACCTCCAGGGCCGCCACCTTGATGGCGGCCACCTCCATGCGGGCGGCGGCGTTGCCGACGGTGTCCATCAGCCAGGCCGATTTGAGGACGAGGAGACGCACCTGCTCGATCTCGATGCGGCTGCGGGCGATCCACTCCCGGACCACTCCCCGGTCGGCGAGCGGTCCGCCGAATGCGGTGCGTTCGGTGACGCGCTCGCACATCAGCCGCAGCGCGCGCTCGGCGAAACCCACGGCGCGCATCGCGTAGTGCATCCGGCCGGGGCCGAGCCGTCCCTGGGCGAGCGCGAAGCCCTCGCCCTCGCCGCCGAGGATGTTCTCCACCGGTACGCGGACGTCCTCGAAGAGCACATCGCCGTGTCCGAGCCGGTCGGTGTAGCCGAACATGGGCAGGTCGCGCAGTACCGTGACGCCCGGGGTGTTCCGGGGGACGAGCAGCATGGACTGCTGCCGGTAGGTGGGCGCCTCCGGGTCGGTCTTGCCCATCAGGATGATCAGCTGGCAGTCGGGGTCGAGGATCCCGGAGGTGTACCACTTCCGGCCGTTGACCACGTAGGTGTCGCCGTCGCGGGTGATGCGGGTGCGGATGTTGCGGGCGTCGGAGCTGGCGACCTCCGGCTCGGTCATGGCGAAGCACGAGCGGATCCGGGCGTCGAGCAGCGGGCGCAGCCAGCGTTCTCGCTGCTCGGGGGTGCCGTACAGCGCGAGCAGCTCCATGTTGCCGGTGTCGGGGGCCGAGCAGTTGAACACCTCGGGGCCGATGATGGATTGGCCCGCCAGCTCGGCGAGCGGCGCGTATTCGAGGTTGCTGAGCCCCGCGCCCCAGTCGCCGTGCGCCATGAAGAGGTTCCACAGACCCTCGGCGCGGGCCTTCGCCTTCAGCTCGGCCATGATCGGCGGCAGGGCGTGCGGGTCGTCCCCTCGGCCAGCTGCCGGTCGTACGTGGCTTCCGCGGGGAAGACGTACTCGTCCATGAACGACCGCATGCGGCCTTGGAGTTCACTCGCCCGTGGCGAGTATCCGAAATCCACGAGTGCTCCTGTTCGGTGGGGGCGTACCGCTGCCGGGTCAGCCGAGGATGTCGCGGGCGGTGCGGATCATCGCGGCGATGGTGGGCGGCAGGCGTTCCTGGTCCGGGTCGTGGTGTTTGCCCTCGCGGTGGCGGCGCAGGTTGTGGCCCATGATCGCGGCCATCTTCATGCGGCCGAGCGCCCGGAACCAGTCCATCGCGGGCAGCGCGGGCCCGCCGTCGCCGTAGGTGTCCAGCAGTTCCGCCTCGCCGGGCAGACCGGGCACCGCGTGGCCCAGCCGGGGAAGTTGCGGTGGTCGGCGAAGAGCAGGAACCAGCCCAGGTCGATGCGGGGATCGCCGACGCTCCAGATCTCCCAGTCCACGACGGCCACCGCCCGCTCGCCCGCGCACAGCACATTGCCGAGCCGGAAGTCCCCGTGCAGCAGCACCGGAGGGAGGCCGCGTGGTACGCCATCGGCGAGACGTACCAGCAACTCCTCCCCGTCTGGCCGCAGTTCGCGGGGAACGGCACGCAGGGTGCGGCTCCATCGCGCCAGTTCGCCGGAGGGGTCGAGCGGTGCGGGCGCGTCGAGCCCGGGCGTGTGCACATCGGTGCGGTGCAGGCGTCGTAGTACGGACGCGATCTCCAGCATCCGGGCGCGGGCGGTCGCGGCGGGCACCTCGTGGTCGTCCAGTACCGGCTCGACGGCCTCACCGTCCGCGAAGTCCATGGCGAACCACGCGGGTTGCATCTCGTCGACGGCCACCACGCCCGGTACCGGCACCGCGGACCCGGCCAGCGCGCCCAGCACCCGTGCCTGGCGCAGCACATCGTTGCGCCCGACGGGCCGCTGCCCCGGTGGCACGGCCTTGACGACGTACCGGGTGTCCCCCGCCGCGACCTCGTACGTCAGCCCGGAGTGGCCGCCCGGCAGCACCTCCAACTCGCCGATGGCCGCGCCCGGGTGGTGGCGGGCGAGCCGGTCGCGGACCCGGGCGGCCAGCTCCGGCACCTCGGTGGCCATGCTCATCGGACGGGCTCCTTGGGCAGGCCGAGGACGCGTTCGGCGAGGATGGTGCGCTGGATCTCGTCGGTGCCGCCCGCGATGCTGTAGCCGGGGGCGCCCAGCAGGTGCTCCGTCCAGGCGTAGGTGCCCCACTCCCCGTGTCCGCCACCAGGCTCGGCCCCAGCAGCTCGGACACCAGGTCGCCGGTGCGCCGCATGGTCTCGGTGGCGTACAGCTTGCCGACCGACGCCTCCGCGCCGGGCTCGCGCCCCGCGACGAGGGCGGCGGTCACCCGCAGTCCCATCAGCCGCTGGACGAGGGTGCGGATGTGGAGGTCGGCGGCGCGCTGCCGCTCGGCGCCGGTGAGGGGGCGCGACAGGTGCCCGGCCAGGTCCAGCGCCCGGTCGGCGTTGTCCAGGCCGAGGCCGCCGGAGTCGAGCCGCTCGGCGGCCAGCACGCTGAGGGTGACCCGCCAGCCCTCGCCGACCGGCCCGAGCCGGTCGGTGTCGGGCACCCGCACACCGTCGAGGTAGACCTCGTTGAAGCTGGTGCCACCGGTCATCTGCCGGATGGGCCGTACGGTGACGCCCGGCGCGTCCATGCGCACCAGGAAGACGGTGATTCCGGCGTGTTTGCGGACGTCGGGATCGGTGCGGCACACCGCCACGCCCCAGGTGGCGACGCGGGCGCCGGAGGTCCACACCTTGTGCCCGGTGAGCACCCACCCGTCGCCGTCACGCACGGCCTTGGTGCGCACCGCGGCGAGGTCGGAGCCCGCCTCGGTCTCCGAGAACAGCTGGCAGGCCAGCTCGTCGGTGCGCAGCAGGGGCACGAGCCAGCGCCGCTTCTGCTCCTCGGTGCCCCACAGGCCGATCGCGGGGGCGACGAGCGCCTGTGTCACGGGGAAGATCTCGGGGCGGTGGGGTACGTCGAAGGCCGCCTCTTCGGCGCGGTAGAGCTGCTCGTAGTACGCGGGCAGCCCCCGCCCTCCGTACTCCTGGGGCCAGTTGAACGCGGACCAGCCCTGGTCGTAGCGGGTGCGTTCCCACTCCTGGACGCGGGCGGTGTGCTCGCGCTCCTGCTCCTCGGTCCAGTTGTCGAACACGGCGACGGAGTCGGAGCCGCTGCCCCACTCCCCGTCGGCGGCGCGGGGCCGGGCGACGCCGGCGAGCCACCGCCGGGCCCGGGCGCGGAACTCCTCGGGTTCCGGAATGCCGCTCATCTTCCCTGCCACCTCCTTTCAGCGGACGTTGCAACGAGACGTTGCAACGGGACGTTTCAACGGGACGTTTCAACGGGACAGGACCGTGCAGGCGCTCACGCCGGGGGCGCCGTACACATGCGTGAAGCCGACCCTGGGACGGCCCGGGACCTGGTGTTCGCCGGCCCGTCCGCGCAACTGCTGGACGACCTCGTACACCTGGCGCAGACCCGAGGCGCCGATGGGTTCGCCGTTGGCGATGCAGCCGCCGTCGGTGTTGACCGGCAGGGTCCCGCCGATCCCGGTGGCACCGGAGGCGACGAGCCGCTCCTGCTCGCCGTCCTCGCAGAACCCGCACTCGGCCATGTGCATCACCTCGGCGCCGCTCTCGGTGTCCTGCAGCTGGCAGACGTCGACGTCACCGGGGCCGAGTCCCGCCTCCTCGAAGGCGGCGGCCGAGGCGTCACGGCTGACACTGGTCAGTTCGCCACCGGGGATCCACGGGCTGAACACCTCGAACGATCCGAAGCGCCGGGTGCGTACGACCGCCGAGCGCAGGGTGACCGGCGGGCCGTCCAGCGCGCGGGCGGCCTCGGGCGAGCAGAGGACCAGCGCCGCCGCGCCCGCTCCCGGGGAGCAGAACATATAGCGGGTCAGCGGATCGCTGACCATGCCGGAGTCCAGGACCTCCTGGGCGGACAGCGGCTTTCGCCGCCATGCCTCGGGGGTCAGAGCGCCGTTGCGGTACGCCTTCTCGGCCACCAGGGCGAGGGTCCGCGGGGTGATGCCGTGGTCGTGCATATAGCGCTGGATCTTCATGCCGAAGAACTGCGTGGTCACCATGAGCCCGTCGCTGCCGTACTCCGATCCCAGGCCCCAGTCCTCGGGCCTCGGGTCGAAGGCGCCGCGCGGGTGTTTGTCGAAGCCGACGGCGAGGACGACGTCCGCCATGCCGGAGCGGATGGCGTTCACTGCGGAGACCAGCGCGCTGCCACCGGTGGCGCAGCCGTTCTTGACATTGACGAACGGCAGTCCGGTGAGGCCGAGTTGGGCCACCAGGGTGTCCGCGAGGCCCGCGCTGTCGCTGCCGCCGAACGCGGCCCCCACCCGCGACCACGCGATCCCGGCGTCCGCCAGCGCCGCGTTCACGGCGGCGACGGCCAGCTGTCGGCCGGTGGCCTCCGACCACCGGCCGAACGGGGTGCGCCCCGCGCCGCAGATCAGGACCTCGGCGCCGCTCATGAGCGCTCCTCAGCGGGGGTGATGGGCCTGGCCCGGGGCACTCCGGGGCCCGCGGCCACGGAGAGGGGCATGCCGATGCGGATGTCGTCGAGGCTGTCGAGTTCGCCGAGGTCGAGGACGGCGGCCACGCGTACGTCCTCCGCCAGCTCGACGTAGCCGACGGCGAACGGCACGAAGCCTCCGGGCGGGGGCTGGTAGGGCGGTGACTTGGGGCGTACCGCTGCACCGTCCAGGTCCACAGCGCCCCCGTGCCCGGGAGGGCCACCGGAGCGGTCGGCCCTCCACAGCGCGGGCAGGCGTCGTCCGCGGGGTAGACCGTCACCGGGCAGCCGGCGCAGCGCGCGCCCTGGAGCCCGGCGGCGGCCCGGCTCCGCGGATCGGTGGGCATCCGGATCAGCGCCCCTGCCACTTGGGTTCGCGCTTCTCCAGGAAGGCCGACACGCCCTCGTTCGCGTCCTCGGAGTTGAGCGCGACGCCCACCGCGAGGTGCTCCATCACCATCAGCGACTGGGTGTCGGCGTCCAGGCTGCGGTCGATCGTCATCTTCGTGAGCCACATGGTGAAGGGGCTCTTGTCGGTGAGGTGTCCGATGAACTCCTCGACCGTGGCGTCCAGTTCGTCCGCTGGGGCCGACTTGTTGATCAGCCCGAACTCGGCGGCCTCGACGCCGGAGAGGAGCTTGCCGGTGAGCATCAGCTCCTTGGTCTTGCGGATGCCGATCATGCGCGGCACCCGGTAGATCGGACCGGCCCCGCCGAACAGCGCACGGCGGATGTGGAAGTCGCCGATCTTCGCGTCGTCGGCGGAGATGGCGAAGTCGCAGGAGATCATGATCTCGAAGCCACCGGCGGTGACGTGGCCCTCCAGGACCGCGACCGAGGGGGTCTTCATCGAGTACAGCCGGTCGCACACCTTCGCGGACTTCACCGCGACGTCGATCGCGTTGGACTTGCCCACGTAGTCGGCCTTCAGGCTGTCGAGGTCGAAGCCCGAGCAGAAGGTGCCGCCACGGCCGCGCACCACCAGGACCCGCAGGTCGGGGTCCTCGTCCACCTCGGTGATGATCTCGTCGAGCCGGTCCAGGATCGGCACGGTGACGCAGTTCTTCTTCCACGGACGGTTGAGCCACACCCGGGCGACGTGACCGTCGCGCTCGAACTGGATCTCGTCTTCCACTGCCATCCCTCGCCCCTTCGAAACTGAACTGAATTCACTACAACTTTGGAAGTTCGAGTACCTGCCTGTCAACCCCCTGATCTAGCCAATCGAATCCGATTCAGGCCCCTCAGCCGCACCCGCGACCTGAGCGAGTCGGCCGGGCCCCGTTCAGCCGGCGCCGTGGGTGGCGAGGCCGACGAGTTCGGCGAGCCGGGCCCGGTGCCGGTCCGCCGTGCCGAACAGCACCTCCGCACCGCGCGCCCGGCGTACGTACAGATGGGCCGGGTGCTCCCAGGTGAAGCCGATACCGCCGTGCAACTGGACATACTCGGCCGTCGCCAGGCGGAAGGTCTCGGAGCAGACCACGGCGGCGGCACAGGCGGCCACCGGCGATTGCGGCGAGCCGACGGCGGCACAGGCGGTCGCGTACGCGGACGCCGAGCGCGCCGCCTCCAGCGCCACCAGCACATCGGCCAGCCGGTGCTTGACGGCCTGGAAGGACCCGATGGGGCGGCCGAACTGGTGGCGCTGCGCCACGAACCCGACCGTGGCGTCCAGCGCGTGGCCGCTGCCGCCGACCTGCTCGGCCGCCAGCGCGGCCCGTCCGGTGTCCAACGTCGCCGAAACCGTGCCCTCGGTCCCCTCCGCCGTCCCCACGGCGGTGGCCGGGGCGCCCCGGAACTCCACCAGCGCCTGGCGCCGCGTCTCGTCCAGGACGCGGCGCGGAGTCCGCCGGCAGGTGTCGGGGGCGGGCTCACAGGCGAAGATCCGAGGTCCGGCGGGCGTTCCGGCCCGCACCAGGATCAGATCCGCCCCGGCCCCGTCGAGGACGAAGTCCGCCCGCCCGCGCAGCACCCAGCCGCCACCCCCTCGTTCCGCGGCGACACCGGGCTCGTCGGCTTCGAACCCGGCCACGGTGGCGGTGAGCGTGCCGTCGGCGATCCGGGGCAGATAGCGCTCGCATGCCGTACGGTCACCGCTGAGCAGCAGGGCGTGGGCGGCCAGGACCACGGTGGGCAGCAGCGGCGCGCAGTACAGGGCGCGCCCGGCTTCCTCCAGGGCCACGGCCAGTTCGGCGAAGGTGAAGCCCGACCCGCCGTACTCCTCCGGGACGGCCAGCCCATGGACCCCGATCTCGCCCGCGAGCCGCGCCCAGAGCGCCTCGTCGTACCCGCGTGGGGTGGCCAGGTGTTCGCATACGTCCTCGACGCCACTCGCCTCGGCGTAGAGGTCGCGCAGGACGGTGCGCAGTTGTCGCTGTTCGTCCGTTTCGGACAGCAGCTGGGGGTCGATCTCGGGGCGGCGACGGTGCATGGGATCTCCATCGTGCTCGTTACGACGGGCGAAGAATGAAAGAACTGAACTCAATTCAAGACCGTAGGCAGCGAAACTCCGGGTGGGCAAGACCCGGACCGCGGCGGCTCCGGACACCCGCTCAGGCGGTGAACCGGCCTCCGTTGGCGAGCAGCACCGCGCCGACCAGGTTCGCCGCGGCATCGCTCACGAGAAAGAGGGCGATCTCGGATATCTCCTCGGGGTCGCGTACGGGCGCACCCGCGGATCGCGGAAGCCCGCCCGCAGGGCCTCGGGGGTACGGGCCGCCATCCCCGTCTCCGTGGGCCCCGGCGCCACCACGTTCACCCGGATCCCGGAGGCGATGACCTCCTTGGCCACGGCCTGGGCCAGCGCGTGCACACCCGCCTTGGAGGCCGCGTAATGGGGATAGCCGACGGGGGCGTCGAAGGCCGACGACGACCCGATCACCGCGATCGCCCCGGCCCCGGCCGGCCGCATGGCCCGCACCGCGGCGCGCAGCACATGGAAGGTCCCGTCCAGGTTCACGCCCATGACCCGCCGCCAGGAGGCGTCGTCGAGAGTGTCGGTCAGCTCGACCGGCCGCCCCTCGACCGTCGCTTCCGCGATGCGCCGCTTCGCCTCCGGGTCGTCGACCCCCGCCGCGTGCACCAGGACGTCGAGCCGCCCGTGCCGGCGCAGTACGTCCCGGAAGGCGCCGTCCACGCCCGCCGCGTCCGCCACGTCGAGTGCGACCGCCCTGGCGGCGGGCAGCTCCTCGGCGACCGCCGCGGCGCCGTCGCCGTTCACGTCGGCCAGGACGACGGCCCGCGCCCCTTCCGTGGCCAGCTGCCGGGCGACCGCCGCACCCATGCCGGAGGCGGCTCCCGTGACCATCGCGACCCGGTCGGCGAACCTCCCCGCGCGGACATCTTCGTGCGCCATACCGGATCCCTTCACTTGCCCAGACCACCTATTGAACCGACTTCACCTCTGTTACCGTGGCCTCCGCGGCGCTGACAAGACCCGGGACGGTGAAGATGAAGGCACTGCGGCTGACGGCCTGGGGCGAGGCACCGGCACCGGCCGAGGTCGAGCGGCCCGTCCCGCACGGCGCCGAGGTGCTGGTGGAGGTCGAGGCCGCCGGGCTGTGCCGTTCCGATCTGCATGTGATCGACGGTGCTCCGGGGGCGCTCCCCTACCGGCTCCCGTTCACCCTCGGCCATGAGGTCGCGGGACGGGTCACCGCCCTCGGGCCCGGCGCCGACGGGGTGGGGATCGGCGAACGCGTGGTGGTCTACGGGCCGTGGGGCTGTGGCTCCTGCGCACGGTGCGCCGCGGGCTCCGACAACTACTGCGACCGGCGGGACACCCTCGCCTGGCACGGGGCGGGACTGGGCCGGGACGGCGGAATGGCCGAGTATCTGCTCGTCGCCTCCGCCCGCCAGCTGGTGCCGATCGCCGACCTGCCCGCCGACCAGGCCGCCCCGCTCTCCGACGCGGGCCTGACCTCCTACCACGCCGTGGCCGGGCTGCGACACGCACTCGGCGAGGGCACCACCGCCGTCGTCATCGGAGTCGGCGGGCTCGGCCACCTGGCCGTCCAGATCCTCCGCGCCACCACCGCGAGCCGTGTGCTGGCGGTCGACGTCCGGGAGGACGCCCTGGCCCTCGCGGACCGTTCCGGCGCGGACTTCGGCACCCTGATGCGACCGGACACCGCCCGCGTGCTGCGGGCGCGAAGCGGTGACGTGGGGGCGGACGCCGTGCTCGACTTCGTCGGCACCGCGCAGACGCTGGAACTCGCGGTCGGCGTCCTGCGTCCCGGTGGCGAACTCGCCGTCGTCGGAAGCGGCGGCGGCAGCCTGACGGTGTCCAAGCCGGGCGTCCTCCCCGCCGGCTTCCGGCTCTCCCTGCCCTTCTGGGGCACCCGCCACGAATTGGCCGAGGTCGTCGCGCTGGCACGTTCGGGAGCCCTCCGCGTCGAGACGGAACGCTTTCCGCTGTCCGCCGCTCCGGAGGCGATCGACCGGCTTCGCCGGGGCGGGGCCAGCGGCCGGACCGTGCTCGTACCGGACTGATCACAGGCGCGGTGGCCCGAGGACCCGGGCCGGTGGATGGCTCACGGACGGCCCACAAACGGCTTGGGACGGCTCACGGACGGGCCAAAACGGCTTATGGACGGCTCATGGACGGGCTACGGACGGCCCAAAACGGCTCACGGACGGCTCATCGACGGCTCATCGATAGGGAAGGGAAGTCGGCATGCGCTTCGATGGAAAGGTCGCGATCGTCACCGGCGGCGCCCGGGGCATGGGTGCCGCGCATGTACGGGGACTGGTCGCGGAAGGGGCCCGGGTCGCCGTCTGCGACATCCTGGACGAGGAGGGAGCGGCCCTGGCCGATGAGCTCCCCCGCGCCCGGTACCACCACCTCGACGTCACCGACGAAGCACGGTGGCAGTCGGTGGTCCGCGCGGTCGAGGACACCTTCGGCCCGGTGGACGTCCTGGTCAACAACGCGGGCATCATGCACTTCGGCGGTGTGGAGGAGCAGTCGCCCGGGCACTTCCGCCGGATCCTCGACGTCAACCTGGTGGGCGCCTTCCTCGGCATGCACACCGTTCTCCCCGGTATGCGCGAGCGCGGCGGCGGTGCCGTCGTCAACGTCTCCTCGGCCGCCGGTATGACGGGTTTCGCCGGTGGTATCGGCTATGTGGCGAGCAAGTGGGGGGTGCGCGGGATGACCAAGGCCGCCGCACTGGACATGGCGGGCAGCGGGGTGCGCATCAACTCCGTACACCCCGGAGTCATCCGTACGCCCATGGGTGAGAGCGCCTCACCCGAACTCTTCGCCCAGCAGCCGGTGGCGCGCATCGGGGAGCCGGAGGAGGTCACCCGCATGGTGCTCTTCCTGGCCGGCGACGATGCCTCCTACACCACGGGCGGGGAGTTCCTCGTCGACGGCGGCCAGACCATCGGCCACGGCGGCCACCCTGACGTGGCGGCGGACTGACGTCCGTCGGTGGCCGGTGGTCGCCACGCCCGACACCTCCTACACGTCCTTGCGGACGGTGAGCAGGGAACCGATCCCGATCACACAGACCAGCATGACGAAGAACGCCGGGGAGAGCAGGTTCCCGGTCCGGTCGACCAGGAAGGCCGCGATGTACGGGGCCGTACCGCCCGCGAGGACGGTGCCGAGGTTGTACCCGATCGCCATACCGGTGTAGCGGACCCGGCGTTCGAACAGATGCGGCCACAAGCTGGCCGCCGGGACCTGTACGAACGCACTTCCCAGCATCAGGATCGCATAGGCCAGACCGGCCAGGGCCAGGCTGTGCCGGCCCATGAGCATCATCGCGGGGTAGGCGGTCACCAGAAAGGCCAGCAGCCCGCCCATCAGGACGCGACGGCAGCCGAACCGGGCGGAGAGTCGACCGGCCGGCACCATGAGGAGCACGGTGAAGAGCACGACACCCGCGCTCAGCCAGTACACCTGCGTGGTGTCGTATCCCAGGTTGGTGGTCAGGTAGATGCCGATGTACGTCAGTCCGAGGAAGATGGCGCCGCCCTGGGCCATGGCCAGGCCGACGGACTGCAGCAGCGCCGTGCGGTGGGTGGACAGGACCTCCCGGATCGGCGCCGCGGGGATGTCGGCGCGCCGTGCGGCCTCCTTGAACTCCGGGGTGTCCTCGATCCGCAGCCGGGCCCACAGACACAGGATCGTGAGCGGCACGGCCATCAGGAAGGGCAGCCGCCAGCCCCAGTCGGCCATCTGGTCCTTGGTGGTCAGGGCGGAGATCGCCCCGGCCGTCGCGGCCGCGAACATGAACCCGAGGTTGGACCCGATGGGCGTGACGGCGCCGAGGAAGGCCCTGCGCCGGGGCGGCGCCGACTCGTAGATGTAGGTGTAGGCGCCGACCGACTCGCCGCCCGAGGAGATGCCCTGCACCACCCGGATCAGGAACAGCAGCACCGCGGCGACCACACCGATCTGGCTGTAGGTCGGCAACAGCCCCGTGACGCTGCTGGCCACCCCCATGCACAGCACCGAGGAGACCAGCGCCTTGCGACGCCCCCATCGGTCGCCGATCCAGCCGAAGAAGACACCGCCGACCGGCCGCACGACCAGGCCGCTGGCGAACACCGCGAGCGCCGCCAACGTCGAGGCCGTCGGATCGTCGCCCGGGAAGAACTGCGGGGCGATGGCCACGGCGAGATAGCCGTAGATACTGAAGTCGTAGTACTCGATCAGGGTGCCGATGCTCCCGGCGAGCATCGCGCGGCGCACCGTACGTGGATCGTGCGACGCCGACTCCTCCCCCGGAGGGGCGGGCTGCTGTGTGGTGCTCATGATCCGGCTCCCTTTCCCACGGCACGGTCCGGTACCCTGCCGACGCCCGGGACGGTACAGAACTGAACTCAGTACAGCTAGCCGTCGAACAGGGTTTTCTCAGTGCGCACGGCAGAGGCCGCGGTCATGGGTTGAGGATCTGAATTCGATTCGGTTTACTCATACCAGGCGGAGCGCCAGGTCGCCGTACTGGTCGGCAGCAGCGAGTTCGGGAGTGCGACGTGCCCATCGGGTTCGAGATCGAGGAAAGAGTCGCGGAGATCGCGCGGCGCACCACCGAGTTCGTACGGGACGTGGTGATACCCGAGGAACAGGCGTGTGACGGCGATGTCCATGCCGGACCGGAGCGACTGCGCCGCCGGCTTCAGGACGCGGCCCGCGGGGCGGGGGTGTTCGCCCCGCATGTGGACGCCGCATGGGGCGGACTCGGACTGGACCTGCGCGGGCAGGCCGTGGTCTTCGAGGCGGCCGGGTACTCGCTGCTGGGGCCGCTCGCGCTCAACTGCGCGGCTCCCGACGAGGGCAATACGCACCTGCTCGAGGTGGTGGCCACGAAGGAGCAGAAGGAGCGGTATCTGCGCCCGCTGGCGGCCGGTGAGACGCGGTCGTGTTTCGCGATGACCGAGCCGGCGCCGGGCGCCGGCTCCGACCCGCGTGCGCTCATGACGACCGCGACGAGGATCGACGGCGGCTGGCGGATCGACGGCCGCAAGTGGTTCATCAGCGGCGCCGACGGGGCGGCCTTCGCCATCTGCATGGCCCGCACCAGCGGCGGCCCCGGCGACCCTGGCGGCGCGACGATGTTCCTCATCGCCGCCGACAACCCCGGCATGAAGATCGTCCGGAATATCGACACTCTGGACCGGGGCCTCTTCGGCGGCCACAGCGAAATCGCCTTCGAAGGCTGCGAGGTCGGGGACGAGGCCGTGCTGGGCGAGGTGGACCAGGGCTTCGCGTACGCCCAGGTGCGTCTGGGGCCCGCGCGCATGACCCACTGCATGCGCTGGCTCGGAGTGGCCCGGCGGGCGCAGGACATCGCCCTGGAGCGGGCGGCGGACCGTTCGGCCTTCGGCAAGCCGCTGGCCGAACTGGGCATGGTGCAGCAGATGCTGGCCGACTCCGAGATCGACATCGAGACCAGCCGGGCGGTGCTGTGGCGGGCCTGCTGGGAGCTGGACCAGGGCCGCCCGGCCGCCCAGCACACCTCCATCGCCAAGACCTACGTCTCCGAGGCGGTGCACCGGGTGGTCGACCGGGCCGTCCAGATATGCGGTGCGCTCGGCATCTCGGGGACGCCCCGCTGTCGCGGCTGTACCGGGAGGTGCGTCCGTTCCGTATCTACGACGGCCCTTCCGAGACCCATCGCTGGGCCATCGCCAAGCGCGCGGTGCGGGCGACGCGCGAGCGGAGGGACACGCACCACGCGGTGGAGCCGCTGCGATGACCACTGGCACGCAAGACCAAGGAGAGCCCGTGCGAGATCGACTGTCCGGCCAGATCGCCCTGGTCACCGGCGCGACGGGCGGCATAGGAACCGCCGTCTCGCGGCGGCTGGCCGCCGAGGGCGCCACGGTGGTGGTGACCGACGTGGACGCCACCCGCTGCGACCACCTGGCACGGGAGCTGACGGCCGACGGAGCACGGGCTCTGGGCCTGGCGCTGGACGTGAGCGACGAGGAGGCGTGGCGCGGCGTGGTCGAGCGCGTGGTCTCCGCGCTGGGCGGCCTGTCCGTGCTCGTCAACAACGCGGGAATCGCCGAAATGCGCACCGTGGAGACGGAGACCCAGGAGTCATGGGAGAAGGTCATCGGGGTGACCCAGGGCGGTGTCTGGCTCGGCATGAAGCACGGTGGACCCGCCATCGAACGCTCCGGCGGCGGTTCGATCGTCAACATCGCGTCGATCTTCGGCACGGTGGGCGGCTTCGGCAGCCAGTTCTCGTACCACGCGGCGAAGGGCGCGGTCCGGCTGATGACGAAGAACGCCGCGCTGCACTGGGCCACGCGCGGCGTCCGCGTCAATTCGATCCACCCCGGTTTCATCGAGACCCCGCTCTCGCGCGAACTGTGGCAGGGCGCCCCGCGTCACACCGCGATGGTCGAGGGCACCCCCATGGGGCGGCTCGGCAGTCCGGAAGAGGTGGCGGGGGCCGTCGCGTTCCTCGCGTCCCGGGACGCGAGCTTCGTGACCGGCTCCGAGCTGTACGTGGACGGCGGCTGGACGGCGCGCTGACGGGACACCAGCCGTCGTGGCGGATGGGCGTCGTGGCGGACGGGCCAGGTGCGGGGCCGGCGCGCGCTCAGTCCGCCGCGGCGTGTTCGTTGAACCGCTTGACCGCGTCGCGCACGGCGTCGCCCCGATACCCCCACCTCCGGGAGGTAGGCCAGTTCGTCGAGGTCCTCGCCGAGTCCCACCCGGCCACCCCGCTTGCCGGCCAGGGCGAACTTGTCCACGGCGACCGCGCCCTCGACGTAACTGCCGACGACCCAGTCACGGAAGACCCGGGCGTCGCCGATGAGAAGGCCCCGGCCCTCGGGGGCACGCACCCGCGTGCGGGTGCCATCGGCCAGTCGCAGCTCCGCCCCCGTCACGCCACCGTCCTCGACCACCAGCCTTTCGGCGCGGGTCTCCAACAGCAACGTGCCACCGCCCCGGCGGACGACCTGGCGGCACCCGACATCTTCCGCGCGCACGCGACTCTCCTCCGGCCGTGGGACGAACCCTTCCAGAAAAACCGAATCCAGTTCAGAGAGCAAGCATTGGGTCCGGATCCACCAGTGGGAATCATCATCACCACGACCGAAGTGAGTTCTCCTGATGAGGTTTTCAGCGGTAGTGGGCCGCCAGTTCCGCGATGGAGGTGAAGGTCTGTGTTCCGCCCGCGCCGCCGATGACGCGGACCCCGTCACCGGTCGTGGTGTCGAAGTCGAAGACGTAGGTCTTGTTGGTGCCGGCGGCCGAGGAGGTCGGGTAGGACGGTGTCACGCGCTGGCCGGTGACGTCGGTCCAGGTGCCGTCGCGGCGGACCTGGATCTTGGGTGGGCTGCTGAACCAGCCGCCGTCGCCGAACATGGTCCCGGTGGTGTACGCCACCTGGTTGAGGCGGTACGAACGTGGCCAGGTGTAGCCCCACCAGCTGGTCGGCTTGCGTTCGTCGTTCCAGTCGTCCTCGTTCTGGGCCGTGTCGCCGTCGTTGTAGATCGCGCGGCCGAAGTGGGTGGCGCGTTCGATGGGCACGGTGCCGGGTTCGCGGGCGAGGTTGCGGGAGGCGTCCGGGGTGTTGTCCGGGGTGGTGGGGACCGAGGGGGTGAGGGACATCTTGCGCAGTGAGAAGGTGTACGCCCAGAAGTCGCCGGCCGGGTAACCCCCGCCGCAGGGGCAGACATTGGACTGCAACCACATCGACTTGCCGTCCGCGCTGATGTACTTCGACGGGATGGTGGTGGCGTAGCCACCGTGCTTGGTGTGGGTCCAGGGGTAGCCGCCGAAGTCCTTGGGGGTGAAGTGCTTCCACGGGCCCCACGGCGTGGGCGCCTCGTAGAACTCGTAGGTGTACTCCGTCCAGGACGTGTAGATGTAGCGCTTCAGTGCCTTGTTGTAGACCACCCCGCCCTGGCTGATCACGCTGAGGTCCTTGACCCGGCCCGCGGTTCCCACGTTCTGGTAGACGCGGTGGTCGTCGTGGAGGACCGACACCCGTTGGTCGATGCTGGAGGACCACCGCGGGGCGCCGCCGCTGTCACCGGCGTAGAACTGCCAGGTGGAGCGGTCCATGATGGACGTGGCGGGCACCCGGGCCAGGTAGAGGTCGGTGGGGTCCGGGTCGGGGTCGAAGGTGTCGCGCCAGTTGTAGTCCAGGCCGTAGGCGTAGACGTATCCGTCCGGGCTGTTGGCGTTGTCCTTGCCGTAGTCCAGGAACATGACCGTGGTGAACTTCTGGTCCGAGAACATCGGCTTGGCCTTGTCCGATGTCCAGGTGGCGCCCTTGTCGACGGACTTCACGATCGTCGCGCTGGGCGCGTTGTCCAGCGTGCCCTTCTTGAGGTCCTGCACGGCGAGATACAGGTCGCCGTTCACACAGACCATGCCGGTCGGCTTGCGGTAGTAGTCCTGGGGGGCGCCCCAGACCCGGCCGACGCCGTCGCCCGACGCCCGCTGGGCGCCCGCCAGGTTGCCGGGTGTGCCGCTGATCCGGGCCACGCCGATGTCCTGCCAGGTGTCGCCGAAGCCCACGCCGTCGCCGTACGCGGCGTAGACGTTGTCGTCGTTCGACCAGCACGACGGCCACAGGTCGCCGTGCTCCTTGTTGTCGCCGATCGCGGGGGCGCCGATGGTGGCGCCGGGGGCGATGTCCACGGTGGAGAAGTAGTCGCTCTCCGGGGCGTTCGCGGCCGTGGCGGAGGTGGCGGCCGTGGCGGATTCTCGCCCGGTGTCACGGGCCCGGCCGGTGGTGCCTGTGCTGTCCGCCTGGACGGCGGGGACGGTCGCCATCGTCACGACGGCCAGCCCGGCCGCCAGGGTGATCAGGACTCTGGATCGTCGCACGGTGTGCTCCTCACGGGTGTCGGTGGCGGCGCGCTCAGGCGGCCAGGCCGTTGATCCGGTACTGCATCACCCGGTAGTTCTGGTTGTCGTACCACTGACTCACGGCGATGTGGAAGTTGCCGAAGGTCGAGCCCGGGACGATGAAGCCGCCGTAGGGGTTGGCCACCGCGTTGCCGGACTCGTTGCCGGGCGTGGTGGGGACGATGAGGGTCTGCTCCGGGGTGGCGAACAAGTTGCTCGTCGGCAGCGGGAAGACCTGCGCGCGGATGTCCAAGGGCTCCATGTTCAGCCACGTCAGGGCGTACTTGCCGCCCATCGCGCGGAAGCAGATCTCACCGAACCGGCGCCGGGCGGTGATGGTGGTCGGGTAGTTGCCCCAGGCCCAGGCGCCGTTCGCGTAGCCCCACGGCTGGTACGCCGCCGGGTCGCCCAGCCGGTCCTGCGGGACGCGGTGGAGCAGGAGGTCGGAGGGCACGTCCCGGTTGAACACGCTGGAGAGGACGTAAGCGTAGCCGTCGTCCGCCACCGCGTAGGTCTTCTGCTGGAACTGGCCGCCGTACTGGTCGCCGGGCCACTGGCACAGGTACTGCCACGTCTGGCCGTTGTCCGTCGAGCGCCAGAAGTCGGAGTGGTGGGTCTGGTACAGCACACCCCGCATCAGGTGCATGTACATCGTGTTGCCGACGGTGAAGACGTCCGACGGTATGGCGGTGGTGTTGTTCTCGTGGCCCTCCGGGACCAGGCCCACGGCCTGCGAACCGCCCACGCTGTCGTCGATGACGAGGGCGTTCAGATCGGGGTGGCGTGCCCGCAGGCCCACCGGGGCCCGCCAGTTGGGACCGCCCACGCCATCACCGTCGAAGGTGTCGCCGCACACGAACAGCATCGTGCCGTCGGGGCAGCGGACGGGGATGCCGAGGTCGGTCCAGGGCGCGGCGAACTGGCCCGTCTCCGCCGGGCCGGTGAGGTTTCTGACCTTCGTGCCGGTGATGGCGGTGGCGGCGGCGCTCGCCCGCGGCGCCCCCGCCGTCAGCCCGGCCGCCGCCGTGGCCAGGCCCAGACCGGCGGCGAGCACCAGACGGCGGCCGGGGCCACCGGCGGTTCGGGCGGGCTCCCCACCAGAGGTTCCGGAGGGCTCCCCACCGGCCATTCCGGCGGGGACGGGTGGTGATGAAGCTGCCATGTGCGACTCCTCGGAATCGTGCGCTTCTACGGCTGTGGCTCTACGGCTACGGCTACGGCTGCGGCCATGACTACGGCTGCGGCTGGATCGCCACGTCTCCGCACAGATGCACCTCGACGCCCAGCTCGGCGAAGAACGCGGCCTTGGCGCGCAGCGCCTTGTCGGCGGTCGCCGCGTCGGGTGCGTAGGCCACGTTGAGGTGGTTGGCGCGGTGGCGGGCCATGAACTGATCGCGGGAGACGCCGTGCAGAACCGCGTGCATGATCGGCCACTGGTGGTTGGTGGCGTCGAGTCGGCGCCGGGTCTCCTCCTCGGGCAGCTCGACCGAGGTGGCGCGGCCGAGGTCGACGTGCAGCCTGCCGTCCATCAGGAACACCCGCGACCAGACGATCTCGCCCGGCTTGGAGACACCGCTGAGGGTGCCGCCGCCGAGCGGGAAGAACATCGGGGGCTGGCGCATGCTGTACGACTTGTCGTAGCCGCCGTTGTGCGAGGCGGGCACCGAGCCGGAGATCTCGAAGACCCAGACGAACCGGCCGTCGTACTCCTCGCCCCAGCGGATGTCGTGCAGTGTGGTGGCAGGGTCCAGGCCCATCGCCGTCCAGATGCGGTTGGTGACCAGGGAGTCCACGGCGACGCCCTCGTCCACCTCGTTGAAGTGCGGCAGCGGCGCGCCGGGGTAGAGCTCGCGGGCGCCGTCGCGGCTCCGTACCGGCGGGCGCTGGACGTTGTTGAGCAGGCCCTCGGCGAGGTCGCTCGCCGGGACGGTGTCCTTCAGGCCCTGCTGGTACTGGATGCCGACGGCGTCGAGCCCGAAGTCGTCGGCGATGCGCACTGCCGCGATGTACATCGTGAACTGGCTGAGCAGCTGGGCGTCGGTGAGTTCGGTGGCCTCGTCGGTGCCGGTGTGGAAGGTCATCCCGGCCCGGTCGAGCCAGGCCCGGACCTCCTGGGCCTCCTCGTCGGACACCTTCTTCATCTCGGCCACGAGGGCGCTCTGTGACAGGCGCTCCTTGTAGATGCCGAGCGGGTTGAGGAACTCGTCGTCGATGATGGCGTTGTACATCCCCATGCAGCCCTCGTCGAAGACGCCGATGATCGCCTTCTCCTCGCGCAGTTGGCGGGCCAGGGCCACGCCCAGTGCGGTCTCGGGGTCCGCACTCGGCAAGGGCGGCAGGGGCCGGACGTGGCTGGTGTCGTGGGCGAGCGTGCCGGTCTCCAGCCAGGTGCGCAACGACTCGCGCGCCCACTCGTCGGTGAAGTCGGCGCTCCACAGCACCGAGTAGTCGCGCCCCGCCTTGGTGAGGCTCCCGGCGAGGTTCAGCAGGCCGACCAGACCGGGGAATTCGCCACTCCAGTTGGCCACCACCAGGATCGGGCCCTGGTGGTCGCGCAGACCGGCGAGGACGTGGTGGCTGTACTGCCAGACGGCCTCGACGACGATGAGCGGGGCGTCCTTGGGTATGTGCTTGAACACCTCGATACCGGCGCGCTGGCTGTCGATGAACCCGTGCCCCTTGGCCTCGTCCACCGCGTGGCCTCGGCGGACCTTCCGGCCGAGGTCCGTGAGGGCCGCGGCGAGGTCGCTCTCCAGCTTCTCCTGGGTGGGCCAGCAGGTGACGTTGGCGGCGGGGCGCAGGTCGCCGCTGGCCACGGTGTAGACGGTGGCCGGCTCGGCGGCGGGCGGGCGGTGGAGTTCGGGCAGGGTGTACGCGGTCATGCGGTCTCCGTTGATGGTGCGTCGAGGGTGCGTCGAGGGACGCGCGGGTGGCGCTGGGGGCTGAAGGCACTGGGGGTGCGGGGGGGGCGGCTGCGGGCGCGGGTGTGCCGGGGGGCCGCTGCGGGCGCGGGTGTGCCGGGGGGGCCGCTGCGGGCGCGGGTGTGCCGGGGCGCGCGGGGGCGCTCAGCGCTCCTGTAGTGCGGCCAGCGCGTGGACGGTCGCGGCGGTGTCCGGGTACAGCCGCCGGTAGAGGGCGTACAGCTCGTCGTAGCGCCCGGTGTGCTCGGCGCGTGGCGTCACCGTCTCGCGCACCGGGTTCCAGTCGTCGATGGAGGCGTCCCCGACGAGCTGGGCGGCCAGCAGGGCGTCACCGTAACCGGCGCCGATGGTGATGGTGCGCACCTCCTGCGGTCGGCCGGTGATGTCGGAGACGATCTGCGTCCACAGCGAGCCCTGGGTGCCGCCGCCGACGGCGACCACACGGCGGATGTCGCCGCCGACCGCCTCGATGACCTCGATGTTCTGGCGGATGCCGAACCCGGTGGCCTCGAGCGCGGCCCGGTAGAGGTCGCCGCGGGTGTGGGACAGGGTCAGCCCGGCGATGACTCCGCGGGCGTCCGGGTCCATGATCGGGGTGCGCTCGCCGGAGAAGTACGGGAGCATCAGCAGGCCGTTGGCGCCGACGCCCGACTCGGCGGCCAGAGCGGTGAGTTCGGCGTGGTCGCCGTCGGCGAACAGGTCCTTCAGCCAGTTGGCGACCGCGCCGGAGGTGGCCATGCCACCGGCGAGGTTCCGGGTGCCGGGCAGGGCGCCGACGGTGCCCCACAGGGACGGGCTGGTCAGCGGCTTGGGCACGGTGTGGATGAGGAACATGGTGGTGCCGTACATCAGCATCAGATCGCCGATGTTCTGCGCGCCCACGCTCAGCGCCTCGGCCCAGGCGTCGATGGTGCCGGTGGTGACGGGGATTCCGGCGGGCAGGCCGGTCGCGGCGGCGGCCTCGGGGGTGAGGGCGCCGGCCGTCTCGCCAGGCCAGCGCAGCGGCGGCAGTTCGATCCCGGGGCGACCTCGGCGGCCCAGGGGGCGTACCACTCGCAGGCGAGCGTGTCGTACAGCGGGGTGCACTGGCTGGCCGAGTGGTGGTCCAGGACGTAGTTCCCGGTGAGCTTGGCCACCAGCCAGGAGCTCGGCATGTACAGGCGCCTGGCCCGTGCATAGAGCTCGGGCTCCTCCTCGGCGATCCACGCGATCTTCGGCCCGGCGGCCTGGCTGGTCAGGGCGGAGCCGCCGCGGCGGATGATCTCGTCGGCGCCGAGCCGCGCCTCGATGCGCTGGATCTGCCGCACCGCCCGGGTGTCCACGCCGTAGAGCACGGCGGGGCGCAGCGGGGTGTCGTGCTCATCGGTCAGCAGGACGCAGGGGCCCATGCCGCTGACCCCGACGGCGACCACGGTGGTGTCCTCCGCGGCGGTCAGCTCCCGGGCGAGTTCGGTGAACTCGCGCCACCAGACGGAGGCGTCCATCTCGAAGCGGCCGGGGCCCGGTCTCGCGGGGGTGTGCTCCCGGGTGGCCGAGCCGATCAGTGCGCCATCGAGACCGACGAGGACGCCCTTGCTGCTCGAAGTGCCGATGTCCACTCCGATGACTGCGTTGCGAGGCATGGCGAGCACGCTGACAGAAAACGATTTCAACGTCAAGGGAGCCCACGCGAATGGCCTTTGCCCTGGCGAAAAGCCATATCAGCAGCGCGCGTCGGCATCTCTCCTGCGCCATACGTCTCACCCCTTGACACCCTCTGGGGCCCGCTCTACGTTGCGGTGAAATGGATTTCAAACGTGCTGCGCCGCATCGTCGGTGACGCCGCTTTCCGCGCGCCACGGTGCCTCTTCCGGCCCGTCGGCGCGCACCCCGTACCCCACCCATGAGGGCAAGACACGATGACGACCTTTGGACTCGACGGCATCTCCCGCAGGACACGTGCCGTGAGCCGTTCCATCAGCGCCGAGAACTTCACCGGCGCCAAGTCGGGTGGCGGCCGCGCCACGGAGGGCACCGGAGCGGTGGCGGCGAGCAGGCTGGGGCCGGGCTGGAAGATCTCCCCCAGCATCGACATCGCCCCCGGTACGACGGCGGTGCTCGCCGACATCGAGGGCCCGGGCACCATCCGCCACCTGTGGTGCACCACCGACCCGCACCGGGCCTGGCGGGGCACCCTGCTGCGGATGTACTGGGAGGGCGAGGAGGAGCCGGCCGTCGAGGTCCCGCTCGGTGACTTCTTCTGCAACGGCTGGAACACCTTCAGCCAGGTCTCGTCCGTGCCCATCGCCGTGAACCCCAACGGCGGCTTCAACGCGTACTGGCCGATGCCCTTCCACCGCAGGGCACGGATCACCCTGGAGAACCTGACCGCGGAGAAGGTCACGCTCTACTACCAGGTGGACTACGAGCTGGACGAGGTCGAGGACGACGCCCTCTGGTTCCACGCCCAGTGGCGCCGCAGCCATCCGGTGCCGTACGGCGAGGTGCACACCCTGCTCGACACGGTCACCGGCGCCGGCGGCTATGTCGGCACCTATCTGGCCTGGGGCGTCAACAGCCCCGGCTGGTGGGGCGAGGGCGAGCTGAAGTTCTACCTCGACGGCGACGACGAGTTCCCCACGCTCTGCGGCACCGGCACCGAGGACTACTTCGGCGGCGCCTGGAACTTCGACGTCCCCGGCCAGGGCTACACCGCCTACACCACCCCGTATCTGGGCCTGAACCAGATCCTGCGCCCGGACGGGCTGTACAACAGCCAGCAGCGGTTCGGGATGTATCGCTGGCATGTCCTGGACCCCATCCGCTTCTCCGAGGACCTGCGCGTCACCGTGCAGAGCCTCGGCATCGGCCCGGGGCAGGGCAACGGGCTGCCGCACCGCTACCGGCACACCAGCGATGACATCGCCAGCACCTCGCTGTTCTACCTGGATGCCCCGTCGTCCGCGTCCCGCCCGGCCACGCCGGACCTGCTCACGCTCGAAGTCGACTGAGGGATTCACCCACCCCGAGGTCCGTACTGTCCGGGTCCGTACTGTCCGGATCCGCGCATCCCGGGTCCGCACTTCCCGGATCCGTACATCCCAGCACCCACCCCCCACCCGCACATCCCAGCCCCATCCCACTCCGACAGGAGCGCACGCATGCTCCAGCACGGCACCGAAGCCGGGCGCCCGACCACCTCCCCCGGCACCTCACGCCGCCGTTTCCTCACCGCGGTGGCGGGCGCGGGGTCGGCCGTGGCGGCCCCGGCCCTGCTCACCGGTTGCGGCACGGCCCGGGCCAAGGGGGGCAACCTCCAGTTCTGGAACTTCTACGGGCCCCAGCGCTCGCCGGACCCCGCGGTCAACGCACAGGCCAAGTGGTTCGTCGACATGGTCGACCGGTGGAACGCCACCCACAAGGCGCGGATCGACCTCGTCTATCTGCCGCAACCCACCTATCTCAACGGATTCAAACTGCCGTCCGCCTTCGCCACCGGCGAGGGCCCGGACATCTTCCTGCTCTCCCCCGGCGACTTCCTGCGGTACTACAACGGCGGCGTGCTGGCCGATCTCACACCGCACATGGAGAAGGCGGCCATCGACGACTTCGGCTCCGCGCTCGACAGCCGCATGGTGGACGGCAAGGTCTACGCCCTCCCCATGGAGATCGAGCCGCTGGCCATGTTCTACGCCCAGGACGTCTGGGAGAAGGCCGGTCTGTCGGAGGCCGACATCCCCACCACCTGGGACCAGATGCTCGACATCGGCGACAAGCTGCGCACGAAGACACGGGCCGGGCTGGTCTTCGAGACCAGGCCGGGCTACTACCAGAACTTCACCTGGTACCCGTGGATGTGGCAGGGCGGTGGCGAGGTCCTGGACGAACACGGCGATGTGGCCTTCGACTCCAAGGCCACCCGCCAGGCCCTGGGACTCTGGCAGGACGCGGTGCGCCACGGCATCGCGCCGCGCACCCTGCCCGCCGCCGCGGACGTGGTCGGCGGTTTCAAGGGCGGCAACGTGGCCATGTGGCAGCAGGGCATCTGGAACGTCTCCAGCTTCAAGGCGTTCGCGCCCAAGTACCGCTACGGCGTCTTCAAACTGCCCACGCCCCCGGGTGGCCGGTACGTCACCGCGCTGGGCGGCTGGTCGTTCTGCGCCAACGCCCAGGGCCGCAACCCCGAGGCGGCGGCCGAGTTCTGCGTCTGGGCCCTGGGATCGATGCGGGACGAGTCCATCAACCGGATGGTGGAGTGGTGCGTCGGCACGAAGTCCGATGTGGCGCCGCGGGACAGCGCCCTGGAGCGCGGCTCCGCCAAGGGTGGCTACGACTCCGCGATCATGAAGCAGTTCAAGGACGAGATCTTCCCCGGTGGCCGTGGTGAACCGCGCTATCCCCCGGTCGTCTACAAGGCGATCTCCGACGCCATCCAGGGCACCATGCTCGCCGGCCACGATGTGGCCAGTGACGCCGAGAGAGCCGCCCGGTCCATCGCGGCCTACACCAAGAGCTACAAGGGGGCGAGCCTGATATGAGCAGTGTCGCCGCACAGGAGCGCCGCCGCCGGGCCACCGTGGCCCCGGCGCAGTCGCCCGCCACGTCCGGCCGCCGGCCGAGACTGAGCCGCAAGCACCGCGAGTGGCTGGCCGCAGGGCTGTTCCTCGCGCCCGATGTGCTCGGGTTGCTGGTGTTCGTCGCGATCCCGATGGTGCTGTCCATCGGACTGAGCTTCTTCCAGGTCAGCGGCTTCGGCAGCTATGAGTGGATCGGGCTCGGCAACTACCGGCGGATGGTGAACGACCCGCTGTTCTGGGACTCGATGAAGATCACGGGGCTGTATGTGGTGTTCCTCGTCCCCCTCCTGTTCTGTGTGAGCCTGGGTCTTGGCCTGCTGGTGAAGCAGAAGCTGCCCGGGGTCGGCGTCTACCGCACGATGCTCTTCATGCCGTACGTCATCAGCCTGGTCGTGGTCGGCGTGCTGTGGAAGTTCTTGCTCGACGAGCAGACCGGGGTGGTCAACCGGGCCATGCGGGCCGCCGGTTTCGACGGTGAGTCCTGGCTCGGCAGTCCGTCCCTCGCCCTCGGCTGTGTCATCGCCGTCATGGTGTGGGTGATGATGGGCTACTACATGATCATTTTCCTCGCCGGACTCCAGGAGATCCCCCAGGAGTTCTACGAGGCCGCGAAGCTGGACGGCGCGGGGCCGTGGACCACGTTCCGCACCATCACCTGGCCACTGCTGCGCCCCACCAGCTTCTTCGTCCTGCTGATGTCGACGGTCGCCGCCATCACCGGCGGACTCGACCTGATCTTCGTCCTGACCAACGGCGGCCCCGCCAACGGCACGTCGCTCGCCATCTTCTACATCTACCAGCAGGCGTTCGGATTCGGGGAGTACGGCTATGCGTCGGCCATGGGCTCGTTCCTGGTGCTGATCATGGTGCTCATCTCCGCGGTGCTCTTCACGTTCACGAGAGGCGGGAGGTTCGACGATGGCGAGTGACGCCCTGACGAACCGGGCCCACACCACGGCCACCGCGGCCGGTCGGCGCCGACTGCTGTCCCCGCGCGCCGGGCTGACGGCCCTGGCCGTCGTCCTGTCGCTGATCAGCCTCTTTCCCGTGCTGTGGATGGTCACGTCGTCGTTCAAGACGCGGGCCACCGTCACCGACGGACGGCTGATCCCGCGGGACTTCACCTTCCAGAACTTCGTCTACGTCTTCACCGAGGTGCCGTTCGGCCGCTATCTGTGGAACAGCTTCTTCATCTCGACGGTGATCACCGTGGCGGCCCTGTTCTTCCACTCGATGGCCGCCTACGCGCTGGCGCGGCTGCGCTTCCCTGGGCGTGAGAAGCTCTTCGGCGCCATCTTCGCGACGCTGCTGGTCACCGCGCCGGTGGTGCTGATCCCGCTGTTCCTGGTCGCCCGCCAGCTGGGTCTGCTCGACAGCTACGCCGGGCTGATCATCCCGGCGATCTTCAACGCCTTCGGCATCTTCCTGCTGCGCCAGTTCTATCTGGGGCTGCCGAAGGAGCTGGAGGAGGCGGCGGTCATCGACGGCTGCGGCCACTGGCGGGTCTACTGGAACATCGTCCTGCCGATGTCCCGGCCGATTCTGTCGGCCCTGGCGATCTTCTTCTTCCTCGCCAACTGGAACGCGTTCGTCTGGCCGTTGGTCGCCACGAGTGATCAGGACCTGACGGTGGTGCAGCTGGGTATCTCGTCGTTCCAGACGCAGTACACCTCCAACTGGAACTACATCCTGGCGGCGGCGACGGTGGCCGCGCTGCCCATGCTGGCGCTGTTCTTCGTCTTCCAGCGGCAGATCGTGGAGTCGATCAAGACGTCGGGGTTGAAGTGAGCTCAAGTGAGCGCGCTGTGAGGTGACGTGGCGCCGCACGGGCTGAATGGCCGGTGCGGCGCCGCTTTGTTCGTGGTTCGGTGGGCGTGCCCCGGCCGTCAGCGCCGGATGCGTCTGTCATCGCCGGGGTCCGTCAGTGCCGGGGGCGTCCGTCAGCGCCGGGCAGGCCCGGCCGTGCTCTTCCTGACCTGCAGCTTTGTGCGCAGTACTACGGTCTGCACCGGCGACACGCTGCCGTCCATGCGCTGGAGGAGGAGGTCGGCGGCGGTGCGCCCCAGCTCGTACGAGGGCAGTTCGACCGCGGTGAGGGATGGCCGTACCAGCGACGCCCAGGGAACGTCCCCGAAGGAGAGCACGCCGACGTCGGGTGGGGTGCGGCCGGCCTCGCGGAGGGCGTCGAGGACACCGATGGTCATGAGGTTGTTGGCGACGAACACGGCATCGGGCGGCTCGGGCAGCGCCAGCAGTTCGCGCATCGCCGCGCGGCCGCCGTCCACCCGGAAGTCGGCATGCCGTACGTAGGCGTCGTCGGCCGCGGCCGCACCGCCCTGGGCGGCGCGCAACGCCGTGCGGTGGCCCGCGAGCCGTTCCTCGGAGGTGGAGGCCCCTTCGGGCCCGGTGATGCAGGCGATCCTGTGGTAACCGGCCTGGAGGAGGTGGCGGGTGGCCACCTCGCCACCGTGATGGTTGTCGACCTGGACCGCGTCCACCTCGGCGTCGCGCGGACGGCGGTCGACGGCGACCACGGGCACACGTCGGTCGGTCAGCGGCCCCAGATCCGTCTCGTCCTGGGACGCCGCCGCCACGATCACGCCCGCCATCTGCTCACCGAGAGCCACCTCCAGGTAGCGGCGCTCCTTGTCGGTGTCCTCGTCGGAGTTGCACAGGACCACGGAAAGGCTGGTGCGCTGCGCGGCGTCCTCGACGCCACGGGCGAGCGAGGTGAAGAACGGGTTCTCGATGTCCGGGATGATCAGCGCGATCACACTGGACCGCTGCTTACGAAGCGACCGCGCCACCCGGTTGGGAGCGAACCCGAGGGCCGCCGCGGCCTCTTGCACGGACAGGGCACGTGCCGGTGTGACCTTGCCGCCGTTGAAGACACGCGAGACGGTCGCCGGAGAGACTCCGGCGGCTCGCGCCACGTCATGGATCGTCACCAACTGTGTCCGCATCCTTTCACCGTGTACGGTCGCCCTTCAGCCTACCCTGCCGGTGAAAAGGATTTCACACCGGTATTCCGGGGGTAGGGGGCGGGGCTAGGCGGCGGCGGGGGCGGGCGGCCGGCTCTGGGACGGGGGTCGGGCGACGGGCGGCCGAGCGGCAAGGCGGCCGTTCGCCAAGGTCCATGGCCGGAGTCTCGCGGGTGGGTCCGACAGCCGACGGGCGGCCGGACCCATCGCGAGCGACCGGCGTCTCAGGCGAACACCGACAGCAGCAGGGCCATCATCAGGCCGAGCACACTGACCAGGGTCTGCACGGCGGTCTGGGTCTTGGTGGCCTGGGTGAGGTCCATTCCGAACGACTCCTTCACCAGCCAGAACCCCGCGTGGTTGACGTAGTTGAGGCCGAGCGAACCGGCGCCGATCGCGACCACCAGCAAGGAAGCCTCCAGGCCCCCGCCGTCGCCGATCAGCGGGGCCACGATGCCGGTGGCGGAGACGATGCCGACGGTGGCGGAGCCCGTGGTCAGCGACAGCAGCAGGGCGATGAGCCAGCCCAGCAGGATCACATTGATGTGGGCGCCCTCGGCGGCGGACGCGATGGCATCGCCGATGCCCGAGTCCTGAAGGACCTGCTTGAACGCCCCTCCCCCACCGATGATGAGCAGGATGGCGGCGATGGACTTCAGGCTGTCGGTCAGGGAGGCACGGGTCTCCTCAGCCGAACGGCCGGAGCGGCCGGCGCGGGCGGAGCCGACGATCGTCACCCCGAGGGCGAAGACGAAACCGGCCAGCATCGCCACCAGCGGTTCTCCGGCGAACACCAGCGCCGCGCCCAGCCCGCTCGACTCGTCCAGCACGGTCTCGGCCAGGGTGCGCAGCAGCATCAGGACGACGGGCACCAGCACGGCCGCCACGGCCAGCCCGGTGGGCACACCGGTCCGGCGGGGGACGTCCCCACTCGCCTGCGCACCGGGCGCACCGGCTGCCGAGGCGGCGGCCGGGGCGGGCTGACGCTCAGCCCCGTGAACTGGGCCACCAGCTCGGCGTCCGGAGCGACATCGGGAAGCCGGGGCGCGATCCAGCGGGCGTAGACGGGGCCGGCCAGGATGACGGTGGGCACGGCGCAGACGATGCCCACGCCGAGGGTGAGGCCGAGGTCGGCGTGCAGACCGGTCATCGCGGTGAGCGGGCCGGGGTGGGGCGGCAGCATGCCGTGCAGGGTGGACAGCGAGGCGATGGCGGGCACACCGAGGAGCACGTACGGGCTGCCCTTGGTGCCGCCGTGTTCCTCCATCCTGCGGGCGACGCTGAAGATCAACGGCAGCAGAACGATCAGGCCCACCTCGAAGAACATGGGCACACCGATGACGAACGCAGCGGCGCCCACCAGCCAGGGCAGCCTGCGGGGCTCGGCGCGGGCGACGAGGGCGCGGGCGATGGCGTCGGTGGCGCCCGAGTCGGACAGCAGACGGCCGAGCATGGCGCCCAGGGCGAGGGTGACGCCCACGTCACCGAGGGTGCCGCCGGCGCCCTCCTCGATGGATTCGGCGAGTTTCGCGACGGGCTCCCCGGCCGCTATCCCCGTGCCCACGCTGACCAGGATCAGCGCGACGAAGGGATGGACCCGCAGCCGGGAGTTGATGAGATAGATCAGTGCTGCGATCGCCACCGTGAGGATGAGCAGCAGCCACCAGGTGTGTGCGGTCATGCGGCGCCTTTCCAGGACATAGGAGTTCGTAGCAGGGCATGCGGGGGGTTTCGTACGCCACCAGGGCATGGGTGGGTCAGGGGACGGGGGTGGTGTGGTTCAACGGCGACGAGCGCGGCAGGAGCGGCAGGAGTGGGGAGGCCGTGCGGCGGCCGCGCCCGCGGAGTGTTCGGTCAGTCCAGCCCCAGGTGTCCGACCAGGTCCGCCACGGTCTTGTCCTGCCGCGCCAGATACGTGGCGAAGGCGCCACCCGTGGTGAACGCGTCGGTCCAGCCGTGGCGGGTGAGCTCGGCCTTCCACTGCCGGGAGGTGTGCAGCGCGGTCAGCACCTCGATCCAGCGTTCGCGGTCCGCCGAACTGATGCCGGGCGGTGCGACGATCCCCCGCCAGTTGTCGAAGACCAGGTCGATCCCGGCGGCCTTCAGTGTCGGCACCCCGGGCAGTGCGGTCACGGGCCGGTCGCTGGTGACCGCGAGCACCCTGAGCTGCCCGGCCGCGATCTGGTCGAGGAACTCGCCGATGCCGCTGGTGGCGAAGTCGACCCGGCCGTCCAGCAGCGCGGGGAGGAGGTCGCCGCCACCGCCGTCGTACGCGTCGTAGTGCACCGCCTTCGGCTGGATGCCGACGGTGCGGGCCAGCGCCATGGGCAGCAGGTGGTCCGGGCCACCCAGCGAGGAGCCGCCACCGACCGTGACGTCTCCCGGGTGCTTCCGCCACCCGGCGACCAGGTCCGCGATGGTGCGGTACGGCGAGTCCTCGCGGACCACCACCGCCTCGGGCTCCTCGATCAGGCGGGCGATCGGGGTGGTCCGCGCCACGGTCACTTTCGCGTGGGCGACATGGGACGCACCCAGCACGCCGAGGCCCATCTGGAGGGCGAGCCGTCCGTTGCCCCGTTCGTCCACGGTGCGCTGGAGACCGACCGTGCCACCGGCCCCGGGCAGGTTGAACACCTCCATGTCCGAGGTGGTCCCGGTCTCCTCCAGCACCCGGGCCACGGTCCGGGCCGTGGTGTCGTAGCCGCCTCCGGGTGTGTTCGGCACCAGGATCCGCAGCCCGTCGGCCCCGGTGGCCCCGGCGCCCGGCCAGGTGCCGCACGCGCCGACGAGCAGGGACAGCACGGCGGCCAGGGCGCCGGACAGGACGCGGGTACGGGTACGGGTGCCGGTGCGGCGTCTCATGGCACCTCCCTTTCGCTTCCCATACGGCGGACGCCATGATTGTGCGGCCTGGTGGACAATGCGCCCAGGTTGTGTCAGCAGGAGAGATTGAGTTCATTGTGGTCGCCGCGTTCCGTCGCCAAACGCTCGCGGGCGAGATGCTGCTCCTCCAGCTCGCCATCGTCGTGGTGGTGCTGATGGCGGTGGCGGCGGTCTCGCTCGCGCAGTCGGAGGCCACCTTCAACCGGGTGGAGGGCCGCCGGGTCGGTGCGCTCGCCGAGCAGCTGGCCGCCCAGCCGCTGGTGCGCAGCCGGCTGGTGGGGCCCTCGCCGGCGGAGGCGCTGGCCCCGCTGGTGTACTCGGCGCGGGTGCAGTCGCGGGTGACGTCCGTCACGGTGGCCGACCGCCGCGGGCGCGTCGTGAGCTCGACGAACCCCACCGTGCTGGGCGACCGGCTGCCGCTGGGCGAGGGGGTCGGCGCGGGCCGTGGCTGGTCGGGCACGCTGGACTGGGACGGCAGCCGGGAACTGGTGGCACAGGTGCCGGTGCTCGGCGCGACGGGGGACGACCTGGGACGGCATCTGGGCACCGTCATGATCGGCGAGGCGTCTCCCACCGTGTGGCAGCGGCTGAGCGGAGCGTCCTCGTATCTGCCCGTCTACCTCGGCGTGGCCAGCGCGCTCGGCGTCGTCGGCTCCTGGCTGCTCGCCCGGCGGGTCAAACGGCAGACGCTCGGCCTGGAGCCGCGTGAGATCACCGGGCTGGCCGAGCACCGCGAGGCGATGCTGTACGGCATCGCCGAGGGCGTCGTCGCCCTCGATCCACAGCAGCGCGTGACCCTCGTCAACGACATGGGCAGGCGGCTGCTGGACCTGCCCGAGGACTGTGTCGGCCGGAACCTGGCCGAGCTGGGCATCGAGGGACGGCTGCTGGACGTCCTGGCCGGGGCGCGGAAGGAATCGGCGGACCCGAAGGACGAGGTCGTGGTCCGGCACGGCCGGGTCCTGGTCATGAACCGCATGACCGTGGTCAAGGACGGACGGCCGCTCGGCTCCGTCACCACCCTGCGGGACCGCACCGAGCTGGCGAGGCTGGAGCGCGAGATCGGCTCCTTCCGCTCCACCTCCGAACTGCTGCGCGCGCAGACCCATGAGTTCGCCAACCAGCTGCACACCATCTCCGGGCTGATCCAGATCGGTGAGCAGGAGGAGGTGGTGCGCTACATCCGGGCGCTGAACCAGCGCCGCCAGTCGCTCGACATGTCCATCGGCCGCCGGGTCCGGGACACCGCCATCGCCGCGCTGCTGATGGCGAAGGCGTCCCAGGCCGCCGAGCGGAAGGTGGCACTGCGTCTGTCGGACCGCACCGCGCTGGACCGGCTGACCCCCGAGGACGCCGCCGATGTGGCGACCGTCGTCGGCAACCTGGTCGACAACGCCATCGACGCCGCCACGTCCGACCACGGCGGTGAGAACAAGGATGGCGGCGGGGGCGTCGACGAGCCGTGGGTGGAGGTCGAGCTGCGCCAGGACCACACCAGTGTGGAGATCGTGGTGCGCGACTCCGGCCCCGGCGTCGCCCCCGGACTCGCCCAGGAGGTCTTCGCCCACGGCTTCACCACCAAGGCCGCCCGGGAGGGCGAGCGCGGCATCGGACTCGCGCTCACCCGGCTCGTCTGCGAGCGCCGCGGCGGCGAGATCGCGGTGACCAACACCAGCCAGGGCGCGATGTTCAGCGCCCGCATGTCCGTCAGCCACCCCGCCGACGCGGTGGCGGAAGGAGCGACCCGATGACCGAGTCGGCCGGCACGATCGATGTGCTCGTCGTGGACGACGACTTCATGGTGGCGCGCGTCCACCGCACCTTCGTGGAGCGGGTGGCGCCGTTCCGCGTCGTCGGCACCGCCCACACCGGCGAGCAGGCGATCGAGGCGGTCGACGCGCTCCGGCCCGACCTGGTCCTGCTCGACCTCTATCTGCCGGACCTCTTCGGCCTGGACGTCATCCCCCGGCTGCGCACCGCCGGGCACGACTGCGACGTCATGGTGATCACCGCTGCCCGGGAGGCCGACGCGGTGCGCGGCGCCGTCCGCCAGGGGGTGGTCGACTACCTCCTCAAACCCTTCGACTACGAGGATCTCCAGCCCCGCCTGGAACGCTATGCGACCCAGCGCGGGCGGCTGCTCACCACGGTCGTCCGTGGCCAGGCGGACGTGGACCGCGTCCTGGCCGGGGCGTTCGCACCCCCGGCGGGCGGCGCCCTCCCGAAGGGGCTGAGCGTGGAGACCGCCCAGCTCGTCGAGCGCGCCCTCCGCGAGGCGGACGGCACCGTCTCCGCCGCCGAGGCGGCCACCGCCATCGGCATCTCCCGGGTCAGCGCCCGCCGCTACCTGGAGTACTTCCACGCCACCGGCCACGCCGACGTCTCCCTGCGCTACGGCACCGCCGGCCGCCCGGAGCGCCGCTACAGCTGGCGGGCCTAGCTCCGCTGACGGGTCCGCGCGTCGGCTCGTACCGGGCCGGGAGGGGTCCTCCCGCCCGGTCAGCCGCGGCGAGCGGCCGATCGCGAGCGGCACCCCTCCCGCTGAGCCGAGGGGCAGTCGGCCGGTGGGCCCGGACACGGCGTCGGGCTCACCGGTCGATGACCTCAGTCAACGACCTCAGGGCTTGTGGGCCACCGCTCCGTACATCGCGATGTCCTCGTCCTTGATGTCCTCGGTGGCGGTGGCGTCCGGGCGCCACTTGTGGACCTGGGTGAGGCCGGGCTCGACCAGCTCGAGGCCGTCGAAGAAGCGCTCGGCCTCGGCCTCGGTGCGCAGCCGCATGGGCATGTCGCGGGCCGCGTACTCACGGGCGACCCGGGCCACCTCGTTCGGCGCGAAGTCGGCGGTGCCGATGGACATCGCCAGGTAGCTGCCGGAGGGCAGCGGCTCCAGGAGGCGGTTGACGATCCCGTAGGCGTCGTCCTTGTCCAGGACGAAGTGCACGATGGCGATCACCGTCAGGGCGACCGGCCGGGTCAGGTCGAGGGTCTCGCGGAGTTCGGAGGCCTCCAGGATGGTGGCGGGCTCGCACATGTCCGCTTCGACATAGGCGGTCCTGCCCTCGGGCGTGCTGGCGAGCAGGCCCTGGGAGAGCGTGAGGACGATGGGGTCGTTGTCCACGTAGACGACCCGGGAGTCCGGGGCCACCGCCTGGGCGATCTCATGGAGGTTGGGCGAGGTCGGGATGCCGGTGCCGATGTCGAGGAACTGCCGGATGCCCGCCTCCTCGGCCAGGTAGCGCACGGCCCGGTTCATGAAGTCGCGGTTGGCCCGCATGTGGATCGGCAGGGCGGGCCACTCGCGGGACATGGCGATGCCCGCTTCCTTGTCGGCCGGGTAGTAGTCCTTACCGCCGAGGATGTAGTCGTAGATACGGGCCGAATGCGCGCTCTCGGTGTCGATGCGGTCGGCCGACCATCCGTTGTCGCTCAAGGCGTCCCCTCCCAGTGGATCGTCAGTTCGCTGTTGGTGTGGGCCCCGGTCGCGCGGGCCGGGACGGGCCCGCGCGACCGGGAAGGATGCGGTGCCGTGGCGGCTAGCAGAGGAAGTCGGCGTCGCCGGCCTTCACACCCGCCAGGAACCGGGTCATCTCGTTCGTGGTGAAAACCAGTGCGGGGCCGTCGGGGTCGGTCGACTGACGCAGCGCCACCCGCCCGTCGCGCAGCTTCTTGGCTTCGACGCAGGCGCCGCCGGCGTCGTCGCTCCACGGCCTGGACCAGCCCAGGGCGCCGAGGTCGTGGCGGGGCATGCCGCCGCGTATGTGGTGGTGCACTTCAGAGCTCCTTGCGAATTGCGCCGAGGACGGCCTCGGTTTTCCTGGCGGGCACCGACTGGGCGCCCATCCGGTCCAGGACCTCGCGGTACACCACCACGTCTTCCTCCTTGTCCAGGTACACCGCGCCGACCAGGCCGCTGAGGTAGACGATGTCGGGCAACTCCGGAGCCCTGAACCGGAAGACATGGAACGCACCGGCCCGCATGGCCGGATGCGGGCCGCTCCCGAACGGCATGATCTGCACGGTCACCTGGGGAAGGGCGCTGACCTCGATCAGATGGTCGATCTGGGCGCGCATCACGGCCGGGCCACCGACCGGCCACCTCAGCACCGTCTCGTCCATCACGACCCACAGCCGGGGAGGGGATTCCCGGGACAGCAGTTCCTGGCGCTGCATGCGCAGGGCGACCCTGCGCTCGGTGGCCTCCGAGGGAGCGTGCGGGTTTCCGGCGCTGAGCAGCGCACGGGCGTAGTCCTCGGTCTGCAGCAGCCCGTGGACGAACTGCGCCTCGTAGGCGCGGATCTGAAGCGCCGCCTGCTCCAGGTTCAGATACGCGGCGAACCAGTCCGGCATCACATCGCGGTAGGTGTGCCACCAGCCGCGCTTGTTGGCCTCGCGGACCGACTTCAGGAAGGTGTCGAGCTCATGCCGGTCGGTGACGCCGTAGGTCTGGAGCAGCTTCTCCACGTCCGCGAGCCTGAGCCGGGCCACCTTGGCGGCTTCCATCCTGCGGATCGTGGAGTGGCTGACGCCGATCGCCGCGCCCGCCTGGTCGTAGGTCAGGCCGGCGCGCGTCCGCAGCTCCTCCAGCTGCCTGCCGAGGATCATGCGGAGAACAGAGGGGGCACCGCCCCATGCGGTTTCCGCCGCCAACGCTCTACCTCCCCACACCGGGCTACGGCTGCAGTCTGTCACGGTCGCCGACCGTGCGAACGACATCCTCCCGATGGCAACTTGCAATTTTCAACTTACCGCTTGCAAGTCGTTCGTTGCACCTGTCACAGTGGTCACACCGTCCGATCACGGTGGGAACGCTTGCGTGGGTACGTCCGTAGGCACTGCGCAGTGCGGGAACGGCACGGTCATGATGCGCAGGCAGACGAAAGGCGGCCGCTCGTGGCTCCCCTCGCCCTTCCCCTGACTCCCCTTCGGACGTCCCGGGAGCAGGACACCCACCCGGGATGTGCCTTGAGGCTTCCGGCCACCGCCTCCTCGGTGAGCACGGTGCGCGCGGCCGTGCGCGAGCGGCTGGGCGCCTGGGGCGTGAGCGCCGCGGTGTGCGACGACGCGCTCCTCGTGGTCTCCGAGCTGGTCACCAACGTGATCACACATACGGTCAGCGATCACCTGGAGTGCAGGCTGAGCCTCCGCGCGGGACTGCTGCGCCTCGAGGTCGAGGACGAGATCCGGGCCCACACCCTTCCCGCGTCCCGCACCCCGGACCCCGACGAGCACTGCGGACGAGGGCTTCTGCTGGTCGGCGCGGTGAGCAGCGCGTGGGGCGTCACGGATGCCCCGCACGGGCCGGGGCGGATCGTATGGGCCGAGCTGCCGTCGCGCACGGAAGAGCGTCACTGACTCATGGACCGACAGTTTGTTGCCCGCAAGGCGCCCGAGGCGCGTGAGATGCCTGAGGCGCCATCACTCGGCGCGGCGCGCCTCTGGCGAGGCCGCCGCGGATGCCTGCGCCTCCCCGACGGACTGCGCGCCAGGCTGGGATACGACGCGGTCGGGATGCCCGCGGACATCGGCAGGCGGGTCATGAAGTGTCTGCCCCGCATCGGCTGTGTCTTCGCCAACGACCAGCGGTGGTGGTGGATCGTGCCGTCGGGGTCGAACATCGACGTCGCCTGGCCGCCGTTCACCAGCTATGCGGTCGGGGCGCGGGTGACCGACCTGGGCGGCGAGCACTCCGGACGTTCCCGCCTCCCCCGCCTGATCCATCACCCCCAGGACGACTCGCCGTACACACCACCGATTCCGCTGTACTTCATGACCTGTCATATCGCGGGCATCCAGCCCCGCTGGTCACCGGGGGACGCCTCCGGGCCACCCGCAGCGATCTAGGACCCCTCCCGGGCGCTGCCGCTCCGCATACACCCTGCCTCGCCGACAACGTTGTCCCAAGGTATGGACAAATACTGGCTGCGAGTGCTCTGGTAATGCGTGCAGCAAGTGTTCCCTGTGGAAGAGTTCCGCCGCTCTCCGGGCGGCGGCGCCAACCGGACCATGGAGCAGCAGCGTGCTGAGACACTTGTTCCATCGCTTCCCCTCCCTCCTCCGTCCAAGACGGACCTGGCGGCGGCGCGTGGCCGCCGCCGTGGTCCCCGCACTGGCCGCCACCGGTCTGCTCGTCTCCGGCGCCGGCCCCTCCCACGCCGCCCCGGCCTGGGACCCCAAGCCCTCCCCGATGACGACCCCGTGGACGAACCAGGTCCCGGTCGACAACCCCCTGCCGGAGTATCCGCGCCCCCAGCTCACCCGGCCCGACTGGTCCTCCCTGAACGGCATGTGGGACTTCGCGGTCACCTCCCGCGACGCCGCACAGCCGACCACGTTCGGCGAGCGGATCCGGGTGCCGTTCGCGCCCGAGTCCGCGCTCTCCGGCGTCCAGCGCAAGATCACCCAGAATGACAGGCTCTGGTACAAGCGCACCTTCACGGTGCCCTCCGGCTGGAACGGCCGCCGCGTCCAGCTCAACTTCGGCGCCTCCGACTGGGAGACCACGGTCTGGGTCAACGGCAAGCAGGCCGGAGCCGCCCACCGCGGCGGCTACGACGGCTTCCGTTACGACATCACGCCCCTGCTGAACGGCGGCACCAACACGATCGTCATCTCCGTGTACGACCCCACGGAGACCGGCGGTCAGGCCATCGGCAAGCAGCGCGTCCAGGACGTCACCCCGCACCCCGGCAGGAGCATCGTCTACACCGCCTCGTCGGGGATCTGGCAGACCGTCTGGCTGGAGCCCACCGCCCCCGCGCACATCACCCGCCTGGACATGGTCCCGCGCCTGGAGGACAACACCCTGCGGGTCACGGTGCGCGGCGCCGGAGGAGCCGACGGCGCGGGCGTCAAGGTCACCGTCTCCAGCGGCGGTACGACGGTCGGCAGCGCCACCGGCACCGTGGGCGGCGAGCTCTCCGTGCCGGTGCCGAACGCCCACCTGTGGACCCCGGAGGACCCGTTCCTGTACGACGTCACGGCCGAGCTGACCGGCGGCGCCGGAGCCGACAAGGTCGGCAGCTACACCGGCATGCGGTCGATCGCGGTGAAGGACGTGGGCGGGGTCCGGCGGCCTGTGCTCAACGGCCGGTTCGTCTTCCAGACCGGCACCCTGGACCAGGGATACTGGCCGGACGGCATCTACACCGCGCCCACCGACGACGCCCTCAAGTACGACCTGCAGAAACACAAGGACCTGGGCTTCAACATGGTCCGCAAGCACATCAAGGTCGAGCCGCAGCGGTGGTTCTACTGGGCGGACCGGCTCGGGCTGCTGGTGTGGCAGGACATGCCCTCGATGGACAGCGGCAAGACCCCGGACACCGCGGCCCGCACCCAATGGGAGAGCGAGTACCGCGCCATCATCGACCAGCACCGTAGCTCGCCCGCGCTCATCCAGTGGGTGGACCAGAACGAGGGCTGGGGCCAGTACGACCAGGCCCGCATCGCCGACATGGTCAAGGCGTACGACCCCTCCCGCCTCGTCGACAACATGAGCGGCGTCAACTGCTGCGCCGCCAAGGACGGCGGCAACGGCGACGTCATCGACAACCACAACTACGTCGGGCCCGGCAACACCCCGGCCGAGTCGGTGCGCGCCTCGGTGCTCGGGGAGTACGGCGGCCTCGGCTACCGCGTGCCAGGCCATGAGTGGTATCCGGGCGGCGGGTTCAGCTACGAGGACCAGCCGACCACAGCCGCGCTCAACAACCGGCTCGTCGGGCTGCTGGACGGGATCCGGGAGAACGCCATGCCCGCGGGCGGCCTGTCGGCCTCCGTCTACACCCAGATCACGGATGTGGAGAACGAGGCCAACGGGCTGATGTCCTACGACCGCCAGGTGGTCAAGGTCGACCAGGCCCGGGTGCGGGCCGCCAACCAGGCCCTCATCGCCGCCTCCCGGTCGGCCGGCGCCACCGTGAAACTGCCCGTCGGGCAGAACGTGTCGATCCGGGTCACCACCCCCGGCTACACCGACCGCTACATCCGCCACTACGACGGGCTGGGCTTCACCGAGGTGGTGAACTCCGCCAGCGCCGACCTGCTGAAGCGGGACGCCACCTGGACGGTCAGGCAGGGTCTCGCGAACAGGCTCTGCTACTCCTTCGAGTCCCGCAACTACCCCGGCGAGTATCTGCGCCACCGCGACTTCCGGGTCCGGCGCGAGGCGGGCGACGGCTCCACCGTGTACAAGGAGGACGCCACCTGGTGTCCGACCCAGGGCAGCGGTGGCATCCGCTTGTCGGCGGCCAACTTCCCCGGGCAGTATCTGCGGCACATCAACGCCGAGCTGTGGCTGGCCCAGTCCGGCGGCACCCATGCCTGGGACAATCCGGCCAGCTTCACCGAGGACACCACCTGGGCGATCGAGTCGCCCTGGGCTCCCTGATCGACCGCCGCGGGCCCTCAGGGCCTGTGTCATATCCCCGGCCGGCGTGCGACGCCTGGCACGCACGCTGATCCGACCGGGGACATGACACAGGCTCTGACCGACGGGGCCCGCGCCCTCCGGCGGCCGCCCCCGCCTCCACACGGGCGACCGCCCCCTCTCTCCTCCCCCACGCTTCAGCGCACGGCCCCCACGGAAAGGCGGGTACGTCATGTCAGCGCGGCTCCACCGTGTCCTCCACGGGCTCCTGGCCCTGGCCATCGCCCTGGCCGGTCTCGTCGCCCTCCCCACCCCCTCGCGTGCCGCGACCCCGGTCTGCGCGCTGGCGTGCGACACCCTCGACCCCTCGAAGGCGCAACGCGACACCTTTCCCGTGCCGCAGGTGAACCTGGGCGGCCGGATCCTGAAGTTGCACGTCTCCGACCCCGACTCGATGGCCTGGGCCAGCATCGACAACGGTGTGACGGGCGACGCGGTCTGGCTCGACCGGTCCTGGGACCGGGGCGCCACCTGGGAGGGCCTGCTCGGCAAGGCCAGCATCCCGGGCACCTGGACCGGCACCCGCACCCTGATGTACAACCTCACCGACCCGGTGGGCCACCGGCGCGGCTGGATCCGCGCCTGCGGTGACGCCGCCGGTGTCACCTGCACCGACTGGGTCTACCCGAAGGTGTGCGACGGCACGTACTGCGACGGCGCCGACCCCGCCACCGCCGCGGGTGACGAGCGCCCGGTGCCCGCCACCACCCTCTTCGGGCGCACCATCAGCCTCCATGTCGACCAGAAGAACGGGATGGCGTGGGGCGTCATCGAAAGCGGTGGCGCGGGCGACGAGATCTGGCTCGACCGCTCCTGGGACACCGGCGCCACCTGGCCCGAGGGCTCCTCCCTCGGCCGTACGAGCGTGCCGTCGGGCAAGACCTCGACGCGGACGGCCATGTTCGCCACCCGGGATCCGCGCGGGCTGATGTTCGGCGGCGCGGTCCGGGCCTGCGGCCGTGAGGCGAGCCACCAGGAGGGCAGTTGCACGGCCTGGGTCAGACCCGCGCCGAGCCGGGCGCGCGCCGCCGCGGACGCGCTGGTGGCGTCGTACCACACGTACGAGGGCTGGTGGCGCAGCAGTTGGTGGAACTCGGCGGTCGCGGTCACCTCGCTCATCGACTTCGCCGAGCGCACCGGGCGGCACGACTACGACTGGGTCATCGCCCGCACCTTCGAGCAGAACCGCGGCTCCTTCCCTCCGGGTGCGCGCAGCTCCGACGCGGTGGAGGGCCACTTCATCAGCCGCGCCATCGACGACGCGGCCTGGTGGGGCGTGGCCTGGCTGGCCGCGTACGACCACACCCATGAGCGGCGCTACCTGGACGAGGCGGTCACCATCGCCACCTACGTCCACCAGTACTGGGACACCGGCACCTGCGGCGGCGGTGTGTGGTGGGACCGGGAGCGCACCTACAAGAACGCCGTGACCAACGGGCTGTACCTGTGGCTGACCACGTCACTGCACCGACGGATCTCCGGCGACACCGTGTGGGGCGGCCGGGCGGCCACGGCCGCGACCTGGTACCTCAACAGCGGAATGATCAACGGCTCCGGCCTGGTCAACGACGGGCTCACCGCCGGCTGCCGCAACAACTCCCAGACCGTGTGGAGCTACAACCAGGGCCTCGCCATCGGCGCCTTCACCCAGCTGTGGCGGTCCACCGGCAACGCCCAGTACCTGGACACCGCCCGGCGCCTGGCGGACGCCGCGACCACCTCGGCGGCGCTGACCCGCGACGGTGTGCTGACCGAGTCCTGCGACACCGGCGGCAACGCCTGCGACGACAACCAGAAGCAGTTCAAGGGCATCTTCATGCGCCACTTCGCCGACCTCGCGGACGCCACCGGATCCGCCACCTACCGGACGTACATCAAGAGGCAGGCCGACTCGATCTGGGCCACCGACCGCGACCCCCTCAACCGGCTCGGCCAGCGCTGGGCGGGCACCACCCCCAACCAGGTGGACTGGCGCACCCAGGCCAGTGCCCTTGGCGCGCTGACGGCCGCGGACGGCCTCTGACGCCTCCGCCACGGACCACCCCTCACGAGCCGTACTCGCATCGACGCAAGGAGGCGCCCATGAGCCCTCGCACCGCCCGCCGCCGCGCGGCACTGCTCACCGCCCTGTTCGCCGTCCTGTGGGGCCTGATCTCCGGACCACCCGCCGCCACGGCGGCGCCGCACACCGCCGCCGCGGGCACCTTCCGCAACCCCCTCAACACCGGCCCCGACCCGTTTCTGACCACCTGGAACGGCACCTACTACCTGACCACCACGCAGGGCGACAGCATCCGGATGTGGCGCTCCTCCTCCCTGGGCACCCTGCTCGACGCCGACCCCATCACCGTGTGGACGGACACCGACGGCTCACGCAACCAGCACATCTGGGCGCCGGAGTTCTACCGCTTCGGCAACCGCTGGTACCTCTACTACACCGCCGACGACGGGGTCGACGACCACCACCGGCTCTATGTGCTGGAGTCCGACCGCGACGACCCGGCCGGTCCCTACCACTTCAAGTCCCGTCTGACGCCGCCCAACCACGCCGCCGACTTCGCCATCGACCCCGGCATCCTCGAGCACGACGGGCGCCTCTACCTCGCCTACTCCGGCATCAACCAGTACCAGCACAACGGCCTCAACATCGCCCCGATGTCCAACCCGTACACCGTCTCGGGCAACGCGGTCGCCATCAACGCGGCCGGTGGCTGCCCGGAGGTGCGCGAGGGGCCCGAGTTCCTCTACCGCAACGGCCGCACCTGGATGACGTACTCCACCTGCGACACCGGCAAGCCGGACTACCAGGTCTGGATGATGTCCCTGCCGTCCACCGCCGACCCGCTCGTGCCCGGCAACTGGACCCAGCGCTCCGGCGCGGTGTTCTCCCGCGCCGATGACCACGGCGTCTACGGCCCCGGCCACCACGCGTTCTTCCGCTCGCCCGACGGCAAGGAGGACTGGATCGTCTACCACGCCAAGACCACCTCGGTGAACACCTACAGCAATCGCACCACCCGCGCGCAGAAGATCACCTGGAACGCCGACGGCAGCCCGAACCTGGGCCGCCCGCTCGCCATGGGCGCCACCCAGGACCTGCCGTCCGGCGACCCGGGAGCGGGCACGTACTGGATCAATGACGACGGCCGGTCCAGCGGCGACGGAAGCGTGTCGTACACGGGCACCTGGAACTCGGGGACCGGCTGCGCCACCCAGTGCTTCTGGAGCGACGACCACTGGAGCGACCGGGCGGGCAACACCGCCACGTTCTCCTTCACCGGCACCCGGATCGCCCTGCTGTCGGTCCGCGACACCGGCAACGGCATCGCCGCCCTCAGCATCGACGGCGGCCCCGAACAGCGCGTGGACTTCTACGGCGCCATCCGCACCGGGGAAAACCTGCAGTACCTCAGTCCCCGGCTGCCCTCCGGCCGGCACACCCTGCGCATCCGGGTGACCGGCGAGCACAACGCCCAGTCGGGCGCCTCGTTCGTGAGCGTGGACCGCGCCGAGGTGTACACCCGCTGACACCGGGCACACCCGCGGCCCCGCCCGGCGGCGGGGCCGCACACGCCGCGAGGCCGGGTGGGACATGACGCCCGGCGCAATACGGCACGGGCTTGCCTTACCGTGGCGCAGGTGGATCTCAACTTGCTCGTGGCGCTGGACGCGCTGCTGGAGGAGAACAGCGTGACCGCCGCGGCGGACCGGCTGAACCTCTCGCCACCGGCGATGAGCCGGACGCTGGCCCGGATCCGTCGCGCGACCGGCGATGACATCCTGGTGCGCGTCGGCCGCACCATGGTCCCGACCCCACGCGCCCTCGAACTGCGCGAGGAGACCCGCGACCTGGTCCGGCGGGCCACCGCCGTGCTCACTCCCGTACGTCGGCTCGACCTGGCCGGTCTGAACCGGCACTTCACCGTGCGGGGCCATGACGCACTGCTGGCGGCCCTCGCCGCCCCGCTGATCGCCAGGGTCGGCGCCACGGCCCCGAACGTCCACCTGAGCCTGCTGGCCGAGTCCGCCGCCGACCAGCCCGACCTCGCCCGGAGCCAGGTCGACCTGGAGATCGGCGCGAACGAGCCGCGCCGCCCGGAGCTCTCCTCCGAGGTGGTCGGCACCGACCGGGTGGTCCTTGCGCTGCGGCGGGGGCATCCGCTCGCCAGGGGCAGGGTCAGCGTCGACAAGCTCGTCCGCATGACCTTCGTGGCCGTCTCACGCCGGGGCCGGCTGCACGACGCCATCGACGACTCCCTCGCCGAACGCGGGCTGCGGCGGCGGGTGATCGCGTCCCTGCCGACGAGCGCCGCGGCGCTGGACGTGGTGTCCCGTTCGGATGCCGTGGCCGTCGTCGCCGAGCGGATCTGCCGTCCCGCCTCGGCGAGGCTCGGCCTCGTCACCCGGCGGCTCCCGCTGGAGCTGCCGCCGACCCAGGTGGTCCTCACCTGGCATCACCGGCACGACAGCGACCCCGCGCACACTTGGCTGCGCGGCCAGGTGCGGGACGTGCTCCGCGAGGCGACCGACGGCACCGCGAAGGGCCGACCCGCGACCGGGCGCCCGCGCGGGTTCGCGTAACCGCGTCCAGGCGCCCGGCGGTACCTCTGCGGTCAGCCGCTTGGCACACTATTCTTCGTATTGTCAGATCACTCAGATCGCTCAGATGGCCAGGGTCGCGCGCAGCGCCGGTTGCAGCAGCTCGCCGTGTGCGCGCACCATCTCGTCGCACAGCTCCCAGATCTGCTCGACGCGCAGGGCCGCGGCGGTCGCCGGGTCGGTCATGGCCGCGTGCCGGATGTGGCGTGGCTCGTCCTCCAGTGCGGCGCGCACCACGAGGTCGTTCATGCTGAGGTAGGTGCGGTTGAGCGCGGCGAGCTGCGGGGGCAGCGCACCGGCACGGGTCGGCTGGACACCGGACCGGTCGACCAGACACGGCACTTCGACCACGCCGTGGGCCGGAAGGTTCTCGATGAGCCCGTGGTTGGGCACATTGCCGTAGACGGTCCTGGGGGTGCCGGTCACCATCGAGTGGATGATCTGCGGGGCGTACTCCATGGTCCCCTCGACGTCGATGGGGCGCCGGCCGCGAGGGCGTCGCGGGTCCGTTCGTACGCGGCGACGTTCTCGTCCACGATGCCGAGGTACGCGCCGATGGGCAGCCGCAGCCGCTCGACCTCGACGGCGTGGTGCAGATACCAGGGCACGTACTCGGAGGAGTGCTCGCTGGTCTCGGTCGGGTAGTAGCCGAGCCGCCGGTACATGTCGACGCGGACCCGCCGCCGCAGCTGCTCGTTCTCGGCGATCAGCGCGTCCAGCCGGGGGTAGAGATCGGTGCCGTCGTGCTCCAGCCGGAGCACCCACGCCTGGTGGTTGACCCCGGCGGCGCGGTAGGTGACCTCGGTGAAGGGGACCTTCAGCAGGTCGCACAGGTCGTGGATGGTCCAGTACACCGAGTGGCACAGGCCGACCACCCGGGTCAGCCCGGTGGCCGCCGTGAGGTACTGCACGTTCATGGCCATCGGGTTGGTGTAGTTGAGCAGCCAGGCCCCGGGGCATACGGCGGCGATGTCCTCGCCCAGCGCCTTGAGGAACGGGAAGGTGCGCAGGGCACGGAAGATGCCGCCGACGCCGAGGGTGTCGCCGATGGTCTGCCGCACACCGTGGCGGGCGGGGATCTCGAAGTCGACGCGGGTGGCCTCCCCCATGCCGATCTGGACGAGGTTGATGACGAAGTCGGCGCCGTCGAGCGCCTCGCGCCGGTCGGCGTGTGCGGTGATGTGCGCGGCGGCGCCCCGCTGATCGGCGATGTACCGCGCGGCGGCCTCGGCGGTGGCCAGGCGTTCGGGGTCGATGTCGTGCAGGGCGATCCGCGCGGTCCTCAGCTCCGGGAAGGCGAAGAGATCCGCCAGCAGGCCCTGGGTGAAGACGACGCTTCCCGCGCCGATCAGCACGATCTTGGGGTTGATCATGACGGGATCTCTCCGTTGGCGGTGAGGTGGATGAGGGCTTCGTCCAAGGTGGGCTGGGCGGTGGTGCCGCCCGCGGCGCGGGTGGACAGCGCACCGCAGGCGGCGGCGAGGTCGAGCGCCTCGGCGATGGGCCGGCCCGTCAGCCGTCCGGCGAGGAAGCCCGCGTTGAAGCTGTCGCCCGCGCCGACGGCGTCCTGGGGTGTGACACGGACCCCGGCGGTGGTGAGCAGGGTCCGGCCGTCGTGGCACAGGGCGCCGTCCGCCCCGTTCTTGACGGCCACCAGCGGGACCTGCTGCGCGAGGAGTTCGGCGGCGGCCGCGACGGATGTGCCGTCGGTGCCCGCCAGCCGGTGTGCCTCGGCGGCGTTGGGCAGGAGGATGTCGGTCCGGGCGAGGACCGGTGCCAGCGCCGTACGGTCCCATCGGCCCGAGGGGTCGTCGTTGGTGTCCAGCGAGGTGGTGGCCCCGCCGCGCGTGCGGTGTCGAAGAGGTCCGGCAGATCGGCGGCGAGCCCCGGCATGAGGAAGAAGGACGCGGCGTGGAGGTGCCGGGCCGAGGTCAGCAGGTGCGGCGGTACGTCGCGGCCCGAGGTGGCGGCGAGTGTGCCCGGCGCGGTGAGGATGGCCCGGTCGTCATCGCGGGTCACGATGACCGTGAGCGGTGTCGGCAGGCCGCCGTCCAGGCGCAGTCCTTGGACGTCGACACCGTGGGCCGCGAGCCGGTCGCGCAGATAGTGTCCGGCGCCGTCGTCCCCGACGCGTCCGGCGAAGGCCACGCGCAGCCCCAGCCGGGCGGCGCCGCAGGCGGTGATCGCGGCGGATCCGCCGAGGGTGAGCGCGCCGCTGTCGACGAGCTGTTCGCGCTGGCCGAAGGCGAGGGGGGCGTCGAGCGGTCCGACGATGACGTCCGGGTTGGCGTCCCCGATGACGAGCAGGTCGAAGGTGGGTGGCATACGGGTTCCTGACAGGTGAGGGAGGGGCAAAGCCGCCTCATGGAAGTCCGGTGCGGTTCGGGTGCGCCCCGAAGGGGCGCGGGGCTGTGTCGATATGCGGCTCCGCCGCGTGGGCGCGACCAGCCACGACGGCGCCGCGGACGATCGACGACAGGTCAGGGCACTTCCAGCGGAGCGGTTAGGCGGTGCCGGTCAGCCCTTGAGGCCGGTGGAGGTGATCGACCGGACGAAGGTCTTCTGGGCGGCGAGGAAGGCGAGCAGCACCGGCAGGACGGTGATGACGTTGCCCGCCATCACGGCCGACCACTGGGTGTGGTGCTGTCCCGGAAGGTGGTCAGACCCAGCTGAAGGGTGTAGTTGGCGTCGTGGTTCAGCGCGATGAGCGGCCACGACAGGTCGTTCCAGGTGGTGAGGAAGGTCAGGACGGCGACCGTGCTCAGCGCCGGGCGGGACAGCGGGACGACGATCTGGAACAGCACCCGCAGCCGCGAACACCCGTCGATCCAGGCGGCCTCCTCCAGCTCCCTGGGCAGGGAGAGGAAGAACTGCCGCAGCAGGAACACCGCGAACGGCGTCACCAGCGAGGGCACGATCAGCGCCCCGAGGGTGTCGACGAGCCCCAGCTTCCGCATCACCAGGAAGGTCGGGATCATCGTCAGCTGGAACGGGATGGCCATGGTGGCCAGCATCAGCACCAGCAGCACCCGGGACCCGCCGAACCGCATCCGGGCGAAGGCGTATCCGCCCAGCGTCCCCAGCAGCAGATTGGACACGACCGCGACGGCCGAGACGATCAGGGAGTTGGCGAACCAGCGCGGGAACATCGCGTTGCCGAGCACGAAGCGGTAGCCGTCCAGGTGGATTCCGGAGGGCCAGAGCGCGGGCGGGAAGCGGTTGATCTCCGCGTCGCTCATCACCGAGCTGAGCCCCAGCCAGATCAGCGGTACGGCGAAGAGCAGCGCCAGTGGCGCGAGCAGCAGATGCCACGGGCTGAACGGCAGCCGTGGCCGCCGCCGTGGGGACGGGTCCGTCATGACGTGGCTCCCTCGATACGGCGGTCGCCGCGGCGCCGGACCAGCCGCAGCGCGGCGGCGGCCACGAGCAGGGCGACGCCGAGGACGTAGGCCGCCGCGGCGCCGTAACCGGCGGTGAAGTTGCGGAACGCCTGCTCCCAGACGAAGTAGACGATCACGGTGGTGGATCCGAGCGGACCGCCCTTCGTCGTCACGTACACCAGGTCGAAGACCTGGAGGGCGCTGATCGTCTGCCACAGCAGCAGGAACACGCTGACCGGCGCGATGGTGGGCAGGGTGACATGGCGCAGCACATGACGGCGTTCCGCGCCGTCCAGGGTGGCGGCCTCGGTGAGTTCGCGGGGCACGTCCTGGAGGGCCGCGAGGTAGATGACGACGCAGAAGCCGGTGCCGCTCCACAGCGAGATGCCCACCAGGACCAGCAGCGCCTGCGCCGGGTCGGACAGGAACCCCTGCGGGGAGACGCCGAGGCGGTGCAGCAGCGAGTTGGCCGCGCCGAACTCCGGGTCGAGGATGAAGGAGAACAGCACGCCCTGGGCGGCGGCCGAGACCACGAACGGCACGAAGAGCAGGGTGCGGTACAGACCGGCGAACCGGATGCGGCGGTTGAGGACCAGCGCGAGCGCCAGCCCCAGACCGATGCTCAGCGGTACGTACAGCGCCGTGTACTCCAGGGTGTTGCGCACGGCCTGGGCGAACTGCGGATCGTCGGCCAGCTGGCGGTAGTTGTCCCAGCCCACCCAGACGCTCGGGGTGAGCAGGTCGCTGTACTGGAACGACAGCAGCAGGGACCACAGGACGGGGACGACGCTCAGGCCCAGGATGACCAGGACGGAGGGGAGGACGAACGCCCAGGCGGTCGCGGCCTCCCGGCGGCCCGTGCGGCGTGCGGGGCGCGCCGGTGTGCGGGGCGCCGGGCGGGTGATGGGGGTGGGCAGACGGGACATGGGACGCTCCTCAACGCACCTTCGCGATGGCCGCGTTGGCCTCGTCGGCGCACCGGCGCAGCGCCTTCGCCGGTGTGCTCTTGCCGAGCAGGACGGCAGTGATGGCCTCGCCGAACGGCATGGAGATCTTGGGGTAGGCCCGGTCGACAGGGCGCACCCGGGCGGTCTCCAGCACCTCGGTGAAGACCGGCAGACCGGGCACCCCGGCCGCGTACGCCCGCCACTGCGGACGGCGCTCGGCCGGCCGGCTCTGCGGCAGGCTGCCCACCTGGGTGTCCCACAGATACGCCTGCCCGGGCTCCATCAGCCAGCCGACGAACGTACGAGCGGCCTTCAGCCGCGCGGAGCCGTTGTCGAACACGCTCCAGGTGTCGGGGCCGGAGATGGTCACCGACCGGCCGCTGAAGCCGGGCAGCGGGACGACCTGATAGTCGATCTTCGCCTGGCGGATGTCGGGCAGTTGCCAGGGGCCGGTGGCGACCATGCCCAGCCGGCCGGCGGCGAACGCCTGGTACATCTGCTCGCCACCGGGTTTGGGATCGACGTAGACGCTTCTGTCCTTGGCGAGTGCCGCGAGCACCTCGAGGGACCGGACCCCGGGTTCACCGGCGAACCCGATCTCGCGCTTGCCCTCGGCGATGACCTCGCCGCCCAGATCCCAGATCATGGGCCACATCCGCCACACCGTGTCCTCGTCGCCCGCGGCGGGCCAGCCGGTGCCGAACGTGCCCTTGCCGCGGTCGGTCAGCTTCCTGGCCGTCTCGATGAAGTCCCGCCAGGTCCAGCCGGGGCCGGGCAGCTCAAGACCGGCCCGGCGGAAGAGGGTCTTGTTGCACACCACGGCGAGCGAGTCCAGCACCGCGGGCACCGCACGGACCACGCCGTCGACGGTGACGCCCTCCCGGGCGGCGGGCCAGTACTGCTTCCACGGCACCCGCCCGGATTCCACGACCGTCGTCAGATCCGCCAGTTGGGGGCTTCTGGCGACGCTGGCCAGGTCGGAGCCGAAGATGTAGGCGACGTCGGGCGGGGATTTGGCGACCAGACCGGCCATCACCTTCTGCAGCATGTCGTCCGCCAGCACGCCGCCGCTCAGGTCGATCCGTATCTTGGGGTGGCTGCGGTGGAAGTCGGCCACGAGCCGCTTGACCGCCCGCAGGGCGGTGCTGGTCTGCCCGTGCCACACCTCGATGTGCACGGTTCCGTGGGAATCCACCCCCAGGCCCGTCCCGCATCCCGCCACGGCGGCACCCATGGCGCCGGTGAGCGCCATCGCCCCGCCGCCACGCAGCACCCCACGCCGGGACGGACCGCCGCGCACGGGAGGAGGGATACGCGAACGGTTCAGGCTCATCGCTGAGAGCTCCATGATCCGAGGGCACGGCCCCGCCTCGGTCGCGGACAGCGACCTGGCGACTCGGGCCGGACTCGCGGCGGAGCCGCATACCGGCTGGGCGTACCTCTGCCGCCGAGGATGGGACATCGGCGTGCCAGGGAGTAAAACCGATCAGATCGAATCACGTCAAGAGCGTGAAACTGCTCAGTGTTGGCTGTGAACGCGCACAAGCAATCAGCAAGTGAAGGCTTCTCGTCGGGCATTCCGTACAGACGCGGACATAGCGCCGCGCGGGCACCTGTCGCTTCCCGCGCGGCGAAGGCGCTGGATCCGGCACAACCCCGGACGGCACACCTAGATCCGCCGAAGCCCCACCAGCACGCGCTCCATCAGGGCGACGTCCGGTACGTCGCCCTCCGTGGAAGCCGTCCGGTGGACGGTGATCAGGCCGTGCTCGGCCATGTCGCCGAGCAGCACCTTGGCCACCCCCAGCGGCACCGAGAGCATGGCCGCCACCTCGGCCACCGACCGCGGCTCCTGGCACAGCGCGATCACCGGGCGGTGGTCCGCCTGGAGGGTGTCCATCGAGCGGTGGCCCAACTCGGTGGTGGTCACCAGGGTCTCGACCTCGAAGTGATGGTCGGACCTGGTCCGGCCGCCCGTCCACGAGTAGGCGCGCACGAGCGAGGCCGGGCCCTGGCTCCCGTCGTGCTCCGGGCCCCAGATCGCCGACCGCTCCGGCTCCGACGCCCCCCGCGGGAAGGTTTCCCCGGGCTCCTCGGGCCGGGCGTCCCCGCCCCGGCGGCGGGACCGGGCGCCCTCCGGCGCCCCGTCGGACCGGGGCTGCTTCCGCCCGCGTCGCCCTTTGCCGAAGCTGAAGGCGTTGAGCACGTCGGCGAAGGTCTGTTCGTCCTCCGCCCCCTGTTCTCTGCCAGGTCCCTGCCCGGAAGGGCCTTCACCGGTGCTCATCTTCTCCCCGTCCGGCCTATTGGGCTGCTGTCCGCTTCACGCCTCGCAGGTTCAATTCCTGCAGCTCGGCGCGGAGTTCCGGGGTCAGCATCTCGCCGACCTGGTCGACCAGTACCGTCATCTCGTACGCCACCTGACCGATCTCGCAGTCCGGCGCCGCCAGCACCACGAGGCACGAGCCGTCCTTGATCGACATCAGGAGCATGTTCCCGAGCTCCATCTGGATCACGGACGACCGCACATCACCGGTGTCCATGCACTGGGCGGCGCCCTGGATCAGGCTGATGGCCCCGGCGGCGATGGTGGCGACCTGCTCGGCCCGATCGGCCACCAGCCCGTCCGACGCGGTGAGCAACAGCCCGTCGGCCGAGACCACCACGGCGTGCGCCACATTGGGCACACGCTCGGTGAAGTTGGTGACCAGCCATCCGAACTGGCTCACCTCCCGCAGCTGGGGTGAGGTCATGGGTTCTTCCTGTCCATCTTCGCTGAGACCTTATGTCTCGTCGCGTCCGTCGGGCTGAGCCCGGCGGATGCCCGACTGGTAATTGCTGAGGAACGAATGGGTGCGGCCGGCGTTCCGCCGCGCGGTGGCCTCGTCCGCGGTGGCACGCGGCGCTGGCCGCTCTCCGGCGGTGCGCGGCTCGGCCCGGTCCGCCGCCTGGCCCTGGCGCGGCACCCGCCGGGGCAGCCCGGCCTGGGTGACGCCGCCCGCCTCCGCGGCACCCGGCCGCTCGTGGACGATCCGGCCGGGCTCGTCCGCGGGGTCCGGCCGGCTCCCGTCGGGCGGTCCGGACGCGGCGGGGTCGGGCCGCCGGGAGGTGGCGGACGCCCGGAGGTCCGCCGGTTCACGGTCGTCGGGCGGCTCCTCGGCGTGGGAGCCCGCCGGTGCCTTCCCGGGCGACGCGAACCAGGGCGAGGCGGCGTCGTCCGGGGCGGTGGGACGCGAACGCTGCGGGGGCACCGCGGGCCGTCCCGGCGGCTGTGCGGTACGGCGGTCCGCGGGCGGACCGCCGTCGCCGGACCGGGGTCCGGTCTTCTCCGGTGCGCCGTCGCCGACCGGGGCGCCCTCGCCGACCGTGCCCTCGCCGACCGGGGCGGGACGGCCCGGCTTGGTGAGGTGACCGGGCTTGGCCGGGTGACCGGGCCTGACGGGGGCCCGGCGCGGCAGTCCGCCGGTCTGCTGGGGATCCGTGAACGCCCGCGAGGAGCCGGGGCGGGTCGGCAGGGAGCGGTCCGCGTGCTCGGACGCGGCCGGGGCGTCACCGGCGCGCAGGGAGCGGGCGCCGTCGGGCACGCGGCGCGGCAGAGGTGCCGCCGGGGCGCCGCCGAGCTCACGGTGCGGCCGTGCCGGCTCGGACGTCCTGGCGGAGGTCTTCCGGACGGGCAGCGAGCTCTCCCGGCCCGCGATGGCGCGCTTGTCACCGAGCATCAGCCTGGCCGGTACCAGCACACCCGCGCGCAGTCCGCCACCGGTGTCCCGCTCCGAGATCAGCTCCACGGTGACGCCGTGGCGACGGGCCAGCCGACCGACGACGGTCAAGCCCATCTGCCGGGACGTAGGTACCTCCACGGATGCGTCCCCCGCTACGCGCCGATGAGCCTTGGCCAATTCGGCTCCGCTCATCCCAAATCCCTCGTCGCGGACCTCGATCAGTGCCGAACCGTCCGGCCGTAGTGTATTGCTGACGGTCACCTGCGTCTCCGGCGGGGAGAACGCGGTGGCGTTGTCGAGCAGCTCAGCGATCATTCGCGCCAGGTCACCGGCAGCGTACCCGATCACCTCGGCGGTGGGAACGGGCTCCACGACCACCCGGCGGTAGTGCTCGATCTCGGAGACCGCGGCGCGCAGCACACTGTCCAGCTGCACCCGCTGCTCGGACGGGCGGACCGGGGTGCTGCCGCACAGGACCATCAGGTTCTCGTTGTTGCGGCGCATACGGGTCGCCAGGTGGTCCAGTTTGAAGAGGCTGGCCAGCTGGTCCGGGTCCTCTTCGTGCGATTCGAGCTGCTCCATCAGGCGCAGCAGCCGGTCCACCAGGGTCTGGCTGCGCCGGGAGAGGTTGACCAGGGTGTCGCGCAGGTCGCCGCGGAGCGCGGCCTGTTCGGCGGCCAGGCGCACGGCCTGACCATGCACCGCGTCGAACGCCCTCGCGAGCTGGCCGAACTCCTCGGTGGTGTGGACCGGCACGGCGCTGATCGAGGTGCTGGACACCTCGCCCTCGCGGATGCTGGACACCGCCTCCGGGAGTCGGCGCTCGGCCACGTCGAGCGCGGTGGAGCGCAACACGGTCAGCGACCGCAGCAGATGCCGGGCGATGGCGATGCCGATGGCGAAGGCGAGCAGGAGCACGGCGAAGAGCAGCACGGACTCCGCACCGGCCCGGTCGCTGGTCTCGTCCTGGAGCTTGGCGGAGGTCACGCGGAGCCGGTCGGCGAGCCGCTTCTCCACCGTGTTGATGAGGCTTCCGGTCGCCTCCGAACTGCGGTGCCAGGTGCGGTCGGAGAACGGCGGGGCTTCGGCGGCGTTCTGCCCGGCGTTCAGCGAACCCGCCCGGGACAGCACGGCGTCCAGCAGCTTGGCGCGCCGATCGACCTCCGGACCGGTGACCGTGCGGTCGTAGGCGCGCTGGTCCCCCGCGGTGGCCACGGCGCGGAAGTCGCTCAGCTTGTCCCGCATGCGGATGTCGGACTCCTGGAGCGCCCGGATGAGCTTGGGGTCCTCCAGCGTGCCGGGCCGGGGCGCCACCATGACGATCACATGCTGGAGGTGGACCTGCTCCTGGGCCATCTCCAGGTCGTACAGCGCGCTGGCCGGTGCGGACAGCTGAGCGTCACCGAACCCGCTGCCCAGCGCCTGGTCCAGGTCGAGCAGACTGTTGATGATCTTGCTGTACTCGGTCACCGCGGCCCAGGGGTCCACGTTCTTGGACGTCACCCGCTCGCGCAGGTCGGGCAGCCCGTCCAGGAGCTTGGACGCGTCGCGGTAGCGGTTGGCCGTAACCCCCGTCAGACCGCGGGTCCGCTGCGTGGTGCGGGTGACGGCGGCCTGAGCGCGGTCCACCCGCTGGGTCTGCCGACGGAGGGTGGCCGGATCGCCGGACCCGCCGTCGCCCAGGCGCTCGGCCGACAGGGTGCGCTCCATCTGCAGATCGCCGATCAGCGGCCGCAGTCCACCGCGCAGCTTGACCAGCCGCTGCACGTCCGCGTACGAGTTGGCGCGCTCGACGTCGCGCTGGATCTGTACGACGCCCAAGCCCACGGCGAGCAGAGCGGGCACCACCAGAACGGCACCCAGCTTCACCGGCAGCCGCCAGTTGCGCCACTCCACGACGCCGGCCCACCACGACGCCGAGCGGTCACGCGCGGCCGCATGCCTGCCCGGGGTCATGAGGCGCGCTCCGCGCTCGGACCGGCTTGCCCACAGGGATGTATCACGATGCCGTTTCTCCTGGGATTTCCCCGGATGGGGAAAGTCGAACGCCCGGCAGCGCGCCGGCCCATCGCTGCGGCGATGCGTCGGCGCGCCTGCCTTTACTCGAACAACTTGCTGCTTTTCTCCGCCAGCTGATAGACGCCGTACAGAAACGGCACCGCCACCCACAGCCATGCCACGACCATCACCACGGGGGAACCCGTCTTGGCCGCCGCGTTCGACGAAGCGCCGTCTGTCTCAGTCACCGGTTTACCGCCTCTCTGCCGGAAGGGGATCGGGGGTTTCCTCCGGGAGCGCCGACTCCTCCCGGGCCGCCGGCTCCGGTTCATGGAACTTCGGATTCACCGGACGCACCAGCTCGTTCGCGATGAAGCCGATGACGAGCAACCCCATCATGAGCGAGAACGAGAAGGTGTAGAGAGCCGGGCCGGAGCGCCCGTCCTCATGTGCGGAATCCGCGATGGAGTCCACGATGAGCGGTCCGGCGACTCCGGCGACCGACCACGCGGTCAGCAGCCGGCCGTGGATCGCGCCGACCTGGTAGGTGCCGAACAGGTCCTTGAGGTAGGCCGGAACGGTGGCGAATCCACCGCCGTAGAACGACAGGATCACCATCGTCGAGGCGACGAACAGCGCGGTGCTGCTGTCCTTCTCGAGCATGATGGTGAGGTAGAGCAGGGCACCGGCGCCCAGGTACAGCCGGTAGATGTTCTTCCGGCCGACCACGTCGGAGACCGAGGACCACACGAAGCGGCCGGCCATGTTGGCCAGGGACAGCAGCGCGACGAACCCGGTGGCGGCGCTCGCGCTCACCGGGCTCGCCGTGTCGTGGAAGAAGTCCTGGATCATCGGGGCGGCCTTCTCCAGGATCCCGATACCAGCAGTAACGTTCATGCACAGCACGACCCAGAGCAGCCAGAACTGCGGCGTGCGCACCGCGTTCCTGGCCGATACGTTCGCGGTGGTGACGAGCCTCTTGCCGGCGTCGACACGGGGCGTCCAGCCGACCGGCCGCCAGCCCTCGGGCGGCACCCTCACCAGCAGCACGCCCAGCGACATGAATACGGCGTAGGACAGGCCGTGCACCAGGAACGTCTTGGCGATACCGCTGGTGTCACTGCCGAACGCCTTGAGCATCTCGGTCGACCAGGGAGATGCGATCAGCGCGCCACCGCCGAAACCCATGATGGCCGTACCGGTGGCCATGCCCGGCCGGTCCGGAAACCACTTCATCAAGGTGGACACCGGAGCGATGTACCCGATGCCGAGGCCGACTCCGCCGATGCCGCCGTAGCCGAGGACGACCAGCCAGTAATTGCGCGTGGCGACACCGAGGGCGGCGACCAGGAAGCCGGTCGAGAACGCCACGAGCGACACGAACATGGCCCATCGCGGCCCTTTTCGCTCCACCAGCGTCCCCCCGAACGCGGCGGAGAGCCCGAGCACCAGAATGCCGATCTGGAACGGGAGGGCGCTAGCCGTTCCCGAGATGTCTAGGGAATCTTCCAGGGGAATCTTAAAGACGCTCCAGGCGTACGCCTGGCCGATGGAGAAGTGGATCGCGAGCGCCGCCGGAGGAATCAGCCAACGATTCCAGCCGGCGCCTGCGACGATGCGAGAGCGGTCGAGGAAACCCACAGATCAACCTACCTCCGGCTTTGAGAACACCCCCGCAGACTGCATTCCTTGACCTATCCAAACACCCCCGGGGGAGGGAGTGGCGAGCCGGGCGCTGCCGTCATATGCCAACGGCAGAAGCGCTGCCCAGCGGCGTACTCACCGCACTCATGCTCGCGCACGATGGGACGTTCTACCCGAGGTGAGGTTCTACCAGTGGCGACACTTGGGACACAACGCCGGGTCCCGAAATGTCCTCAAGGCGCAACCTTGAAGGGCCATCGCCAAGCTGACACCAAGTCAAAATGGACAACACGGGAAGGTGAGACAAAGTATTGGTTCAGCGGCCTCTCCCGCATATTCGAGATGGCACCGACGTCGGATCCACGCCCCGACATGTGCCCACCTGCACCGGTGAGGAGCAGGGTGCGACGTTGACTGCGTCCGGTGCCTAACTACACTTGCCGCGTCAAGGGCCCGCCGGTTGCCCTCCCCTGACGCCCGAGCGCGGGCGCCCCCGAACCGACGTCTTCGTCAGAAAAACCCCGGAGAAACCATGAATAAATCGGTGCGAACACCCGCTTCCTTGCCATCCGAGCGGGCCACCGGACCGGGGTTCGCCGATCGCGGTGACGACATCGGGGAGCCCGACTTCGAGGCGATCCAGCAGAGCCCGGAGTTCAAACTCCTGCGCAGGAGACTGCTTTGGTTCATCTTCCCGATGAGCGCGTTCTTCCTGTGCTGGTACATGACCTTCGTTCTCTTCTCGGCCTATGACCACGACTTCATGAGCCGCAAGCTGTTCGGCGCGGTCAACACCGGCACCGTTTTCGGTCTGCTGCAGTTCGTGACGACCATGGCGATCGTCCTGACATACCGGCGCTTCGCGCACAAGAAACTTGATCCCCAGGTGGACACGATCCACGAGCTGGCGGGAGTCGGCAAGGAATGACAGTGCAGATCGCAGCCCCCACGACCGGCAGCCCGATAATCAATCTGAGCGTCTTCTTCGCTTTCGTCGTCATCACGCTGTTCGTCGTCTACAAGGCCACCAACAGAAACTCGACCACCTCCGACTACTACGCCGCGGGCAGCGCCTTCAGCGGCGTCCAGAACGGCATCGCCCTCTCCGGCGACTTCCTCTCCGCCGCCTCATTCCTCGGCATCTCGGGGGCGATCGCCGTCCACGGCTACGACGGCTTCCTCTACTCCGTGGGGTGGCTCGTGGCCTGGCTGGTCGCCCTGCTGCTCGTCGGTGAACGGCTGCGCAACACCGGGCGATTCACGGTCGGCGATGTGATGGCCTTCCGCATGAAGCAGCGCCCGGTGCGCGCGGCGGCGGCCAACGCCACCCTGGTGATCACGTTCTTCTACATGCTCGCCCAGATGGCCGGCGCGGGCGGTCTGATCGCCCTGCTGCTCAATGTGCAGAGCAAGGGCGGGCAGGCCCTCATCATCACCGGCGTCGGCCTCGTGATGGTCTTCTACGTCCTGGTGGGCGGCATGAAGGGCACCACCTGGGTGCAGATCATCAAGGCGGGCCTGCTGCTGATCTGCGTGACCTTCATGAGCGTGTTCCTGCTCGGCAAGTTCGGGTTCAGCTTCTCGGCGATCCTCGACCAGGCGTCGCAGAACAGCCCGCTGGGCGCGGAACTGCTCAACCCCGGTGGCTGGTACGGCAAGAACGCGATGGACCAGCTCGACTTCGTCTCGCTCTCCCTGGCGCTGGTCCTCGGCATCTCCAGCCTGCCGCACGTGCTGATGCGCTTCTACACCGTGCCGGACGCCAAGGAGGCCCGGCGCTCGGTGGTGTGGTGCTCCTGGTCGATGTTCATCTTCTATCTGTCGATCCTGCTCGTCGGGTACGGCGCCACCGCGCTGGTCGGTTCGGACAAGATCGTGAGCGCGCCCGGCGGCGAGAACTCCGCGGCTCCCCTGCTCGCCTTCGAGATCGGCGGTGCGATGCTCCTGGGCATCGTCTCCGCGGTGGCCTTCGCGACGATCCTGGCGGTGGTCGCCGGGCTGACCCTGGCCGCCTCGGCCTCGTTCGCCCATGACGTGTACGCCAATGTGATCCGGAACGGAAAGGCCGATCCGCGCTCCGAGATCCGGGTCGCCCGTCTGACGGCGCTCGTGATCGGCCTCCTGGCCATCCTCGGCGGCATCGTGACCAACGGCCAGAACGTCGCGTTCCTGGTGTCGCTGGCCCTGGCGCTCGCCGCGTCCGCCAATCTGCCGACGATCCTCTACACGCTGTTCTGGAGGCGTTTCAACACCACCGGGACGCTGTGGAGCATCTACGGCGGGCTGGGCTCCGGCCTGGTGCTCATCATCTTCTCCCCGGCCATCTCGGGCAGCTCCACGTCGATCATCAAGGGCGTGGACTTCCACTGGTTCCCGCTCACCAACCCCGGCCTGGTGTCCATTCCGCTCTCCTTCCTCTGCGGCTTCCTCGGCACGGTCCTCAGCAAGGAGCCCGCCGACCCCAAGAAGCAGGCGGAGATGGAAGTGCGGTCGCTGACCGGCATCGGTTCGAAGGCATAAGCCGACAGGGCCGTGGGCGGCCGGGGCCGCCTACGGCCGTCGCGTGGTTCCGGGGATGGTGGCGGATTCCCTCCGGCCCTCCGACGGCACGGCCCGCGCCGAGGAGTCGGGAACCGGCGACCGGCCGCGGGCGGGGACCCCCGCACCGTCCCGCGGGCCGGACGTCCCGCTCCCCGGCCCGCGGCCGGGGCGCTTCCCCGCGGACTCGGACGGCGCCGACGGGACGAGCGGCGCCGAGGGAGTGGGGGACGCCGACGGAAGCGGGGGCGTCGTACGGCCGGTCGCGGGCGGCGGGGCGAGCGGGACCGTCGGGCGCGCGGGGGCCCGGGCGCCGTCGCGCGGAGCGGCAGCGCGACGAGGGCGGCCACTGCGCAGGACACACCGACCCCGGCCACCGTGCGGAGCAGCTTGCGGCGGACCGCGGCACGGCGGATCGCCTCATACCGGCCGGGGGGCGGGCCGAGGTGGTCGGATGGGGGCCGCAGTATCACCGCGAGGGGGTCGTCGGGCTCCCGCTCGGGGCCGATGTACTCGGGGCCGATGTGCTCCGGGCCGTCGTCACAGCGTGGGGTCAAGGCTTCTCCTCAGGTGGACGCGGAGCAGTTCCCGGGCCGCGTGGAGGTCGGCCTTGACGGTTCCTTCCTTGCGCCCGGTCAGTACGGACACCTCCCGGATCGGCATGTCAGCGTAGTAGTGCAGCAGGATCGGGACGCGCAGCCGTTCCGGCAGCGACTGCACGAGCAGGCGCACCGACGGGTCGGACTGTTCGGTGTGGGGGCGGACGGCGGCTTCCGTGGTGGCGCGGCGCACGGCCCTGCGCTCGCGCTCCACCTTGCGCCAGTGGTCCCGGACGAGATTGGCCGCGGTGACGTAGAGGAAGCCGCGGGGCTCCTCCACGGACGTCCAGCGGGCCCAGAGCCGGGTGAACGCCTCGGAGGCGATCTCATGGGCCGTCTCGTCGTCGTCGACGAGACGGCGGCACCAGCCGGCCAGGCGCGGGTAGAGGGCGGCGAACAGCTCGGACGCCGCCCTGTCACGGGACCGTTTCAACGCACTCCATGGTCGGGACGGCACTCGGCCGTGCGGGCACTTCGTCAGGTGAGGATCCCGGGCCGCCGGTGTGGGTTCCATGGGCCCGGGATCCGGGGTGGGTCAGGGGCCGCCGGACGTCAGCACGGCGAAGACGATCACGTTGTCGAGGTAGCCGTCGCCGGAGCGGGGGCCGCCACAGGTGATCAGCCGCAGCTCCGGGCGGTCCACGTTCCCGTAGACCTCGTCCGCCGGGAAGTCCGCCTTGGCGACGGTCCGTACGGCGCTGACGGCGAACCGGGCCGCCGTGCCGTTCTCCAGGCGCGCCACGATCCCCTCGCCCCGGCGCAGCCGCGCCAGGTGACGGAAGACCCCGTCGCCGTAGGCGCCGACCGTGACATGGCCGAGGATGACCGACGGGCCGAGCTGCCCCGGTGTCGGCGAGTGCCGGTACCAGCCCGCGCGGTCGTGGGCCGTGACCGGCGGGACCGCCACGCTCCCGTCCGGCGCCAGCCCCAGCCGGATGACCGGGGTGTCGACGCCGATGGCCGGGATCCGCAGCCCGACCGGGACCGAACGCCGAAGGGGACGCGCCGCCTTCACGGGGGTCGGCGGTGGCCTCCTCCCGGAGCGCGGTGCGGCCGTGGTCCGCCCGGCCGGGTGGCCGCCGCAGCCCGCGAGCAGCGAGGCCATCGCCGCGGTGGCGAAGGCGCGCCTGGAGAACGGGGTCATGCCCCGGTCGCCCGGCGGCGGCGGACGACGAGGACCGCCGCGCCGCCCGCGGCGAGCACCGCGGCGGCGCCCCCGCCGATCAGCGCGCCCTCGGTCCCGGACGACCCGGAGGACCCGTCCGTCACTCCGGTGTTCGGCGCGCCCTTCGGCACGACGGCGACCTGGCCGCGGTCCCGCTTCTTGGTCGTTTCCTCCTTCGGCACCAGGACGTCGGAGGTGGGCGTACGGGTCGGCTCCGCGCTCGGGACCGGGCTGGCGGAGGCCCTGGGGCGCGGGGGGCGGGGGTCGCGTCGTCGGCGAACGCGGGCGCGGTGGTCGCCAGTACGGCGGTGCACGCGAGTGTCATCGCGCTGAGGACAGTGCGGCGCATGGAGTCGCTCTCCTTCGTCGGTCCGCCCGGCCCTTCGGCGGGCGGAGTCACGGATCGAGCGGAGAGACGAGGCGGCGGCGCGGCGCGTTGTAAAGAGATGGCAAAGCGTGTCCGTCGGCCGCGCCGGGGCCGACATCGGGGCGGAAAAACGTCCAGGCCGGTCCGTGCGGACCGGCCTGGACGGCGTGCTCGGAGCGGATCAGACGAGGTCGAACCGGTCCAGGTTCATGACCTTGACCCACGCCGCGACGAAGTCGTGCACGAACTTCTCCTTGGCGTCGTCGCTCGCGTAGACCTCCGCGAGGGCGCGCAACTCGGAGTTGGAGCCGAAGACGAGGTCGGCACGGGTGCCGGTCCACTTGACCGCGCCCGAGGCGGCACGGCCCTCGAACGTGGTCTGGTCCTCGGAGGTGGACTTCCAGGTCGTGCCCATGTCGAGCAGGTTGACGAAGAAGTCGTTGGTGAGCTTGCCGGGGGTCTCGGTGAGGACGCCGTGCTTGGACCCGTTGTGGTTCGCGCCCAGCACGCGCAGACCACCGACCAGGACGGTCGTCTCGGGGGCGCTCAGGGTGAGCAGGTTCGCCCGGTCCAGCAGCAGGTACTCGGCCGGCAGGCGGTTGCCCTTGCCGACGTAGTTGCGGAACCCGTCGTACGTCGGCTCCAGCGCGGCGAACGACTCGGCGTCGGTGTGCTCGTCGGTCGCGTCGACACGGCCCGGGGCGAAGGGCACCTCGACGTCGACGCCCGCGTCCTTGGCGGCCTTCTCCACGGCGGCGGAACCACCGAGGACGATCAGGTCGGCCAGGGAGACCTTCTTGGCGCCGGAGTTGAACTCGCCCTGGATGGTCTCCAGGGTGCGCAGGACCTGCGCGAGCTCGTCCGGGTTGTTGACCTCCCAGCCGCGCTGCGGCTCCAGGCGGATCCGGGCGCCGTTGGCGCCACCGCGCTTGTCGCTGCCGCGGAAGCTGGCGGCGGACGCCCACGCGGTGGAGACCAGCTGCGAGACGGTCAGACCGGAGTCGAGGATCTTGGCCTTGAGCGCCGTGACGTCGGAGGCGTCGATGGCCTCACCCTCGGCCTCGGGCAGCGGGTCCTGCCACAGCAGGGTCTCCTCCGGGACCTCCGGGCCGAGGTACAGGGACTTCGGGCCCATGTCGCGGTGGGTCAGCTTGTACCAGGCGCGGGCGAAGGCGTCCGCGAACTCCTCCGGGTTCTCGTAGAACCGGCGGGAGATCGGCCCGTAGATCGGGTCGAGCTTCAGCGAGAGGTCCGTGGTGAGCATCGTCGGGCGGTGCTTCTTCGACGGGTCGTGCGCGTCCGGGACGATCTCCGGGGCGTCCTTGGCCACCCACTGGTTGGCGCCGGCCGGGCTCTTGGTGAGCTCGTACTCGTACTCGAAGAGGTTCTTGAAGAACCCGTTGCTCCACTGGGTGGGGGTGGTGGTCCAGGTGACCTCGAGGCCACTGGTGATGGCGTCCTTGCCCGCGCCCGTGCCGTGCGTGGACTTCCAGCCGAGGCCCAGCTGCTCCATCGGGGCGGCCTCCGGGTCCGGGCCGACGGCGTCCGCGGGGCCCGCGCCGTGGGTCTTGCCGAAGGTGTGGCCACCGGCGATGAGGGCGACGGTCTCCTCGTCGTTCATCGCCATCCGGCGGAAGGTCTCACGGATGTCGCGGGCCGCGGCGATCGGGTCCGGGTTGCCGTTGGGGCCCTCCGGGTTGACGTAGATCAGACCCATCTGGACCGCGCCGAGCGGGTTCTCCAGCTCGCGGTCGCCGGTGTAGCGCTCGTCGCCGAGCCAGGTCGTCTCCGGGCCCCAGTAGACGTCCTCCTCGGCCTCCCAGACGTCCTCACGGCCACCGCCGAAGCCGAACGTCGTAAAGCCCATCGTCTCCAGGGCGACATTGCCGGTGAGGACCATGAGGTCGGCCCAGGAGATGCTCTGGCCGTACTTCTTCTTCACCGGCCACAGCAGACGGCGGGCCTTGTCGAGGCTCGCGTTGTCCGGCCAGCTGTTGAGCGGGGCGAAGCGCTGCTGACCGGCGCCGGCGCCGCCGCGGCCGTCGCTGATGCGGTAGGTGCCGGCGCTGTGCCAGGCCATACGGATCATCAGCGGGCCGTAGTTGCCGAAGTCGGCGGGCCACCAGTCCTGGGAGGTGGTCAGCACCTCGGCGATGTCCCGCTTCACCGCCGCGAGGTCGAGGGCCTGGAACGCCTCGGCGTAGTCGAACTCCTCACCCAGCGGGTTCGCCGCCGGGGGTTCTTGGCGAGGATCTTCAGATTGAGCCGCTCCGGCCACCACTGGCGGTTGCCGCCACCTTGCGTGGGGTGGGGAGCACGCCCGTGTGCGACCGGGCAGCCCCCCGCTTCCTCTGTCTTCGGGTCTACGACGATTGCCTCATGGTTCTCGGACATGGAAATCCTTCCACACTAGGGCGGATCATGGTGCTCAGGAACTGGTGGCGGTGGAACAGTCGGGGCACTGGCCCCAGTAGATGACCTCGGCCTCGTCGACCGAGAAGCCGTGGTCATCGGACGCGGTCAGGCAGGGCGCCTCACCGGCGGCGCAGTCGACATCGGCGACGGCACCACACGACCGGCATACGACGTGGTGGTGGTTGTCCCCGACGCGTCCTTCGAACCGGGCGGAGTTGCCGGCCGGTTCGATGCGGCGTACGAGGCCCGCCGCGGTCAGTGCGTGAAGGGCCTCGTACACGGCCTGGAGGGAGATGTGGCCGACACGGTCGCGTACCCCGGAGGCGATCGCCTCGACCCCGAGGTGATCACCGTCCCGGACGGTCTCCAGCAAGGCGACACGGGCAGCCGTCACCCGCAGGCCGGCACCGCGCAGCTCCTCGGCAGTGGTCGGAGTCTGGGATGCGGTCATGGCGCAGAACCTACCCGCACAAAGGCGAACGGTACAAGGAAACGAGCCATTAAAGTCTAGCGCCGCGCGGAAAAGTTTTGTCCTGATTCAGTATGACTCGCCCACTAGCTCTCAGAGCCGCTTGGCGCTGCGGAAGAGCCCGGCGTAGAAGCCGTTGCCATCGATCCGGGAGACACCGCCGTTGTCGCCGATGGTGGGGCCGTTCTGCTCCTTGCGGCTGGAGACGAACACGCGGTGGCCGTCGGTGTCCAGCCCCAGGTACAGGGCGACATGGTCCATATGGTCGCCGGTGCGGTGATCCATCTTGAAGAACAGCAGGTCACCGGGTTGGAGAACATCGATGTTGGTGGGCCGGGTGTACCAGGGACCGGGGCCCTGGATCTTGATGACATCGACGCCGACCTTGGAGCGGGCCATGCCGTTGGCGGTGCGCGGCAGGCCGTCGCCGAGGACGTTGCTCGCCATCAGGGGGTAGCGGGAGCGGTAGCCCATGACCATGCGGATGAAGCCGGAGCAGTCCAGCGCCCGGTAGCGCTCCTTGCGCGCGGCCAGCGTGGTGCCGTCACGGAAGGTGTAGGAGATGCCGAGGTAGTCGTAGAAGTCGTTCTGCTCCAGCCGGTCCACGCCATCCGGCTTGAACGGCCCGAAGACCGCGTCGCCCGCGTACGGGATGCCCTGGGCGTCCTTCTTGACCGGCGCGCCCGTCACGTACTGGAAGGCGATCGCGAAGATGTCCTCCTTCTTGCTGCCGTAGTTCTCCTTGAACCAGTCCTTGAACCACTGCTCCTTCTCGGCGCCCTCGGCCCACGGCTCCGGCATCAGCCGCACCCAGTCCTCGGTGATCACCTTGGACTTGGTGTTGGCGGGCTCGCTGAAGATGCGGGAGGGGCCGCGCAGGGTGGCGGTGCGGGCGTGGTCGGTGAAGGTGGCGAGGATCTGGCCGTTGTCGCCGCGCAGGATGGTGCGGGCGGGGTTCTTCAGCCGCTCCCAGGTCTGCTTGCCGCTCTGCTGGCCGGTGCCGTTCTCCAGGTTCGGCTCGTCGATGACGGCCTGGGTGGCTGGCGTCTTGTCCTGCTCGTCCTTCCTGAGCTCCACGGTCAGATAGCCGCTGGCGCCGAGCAGCGCGAGCACGGCGACGGCGTGCAGTACGGGGCGTTTCTTCTTCGGTGGCATGGGATCGGCTCCGGTGGTGGGTCAGGCGGACGGCATGACGCCGAGGAGGATTCCGGCGGTGAGGACGACATAGGCCATCAGCGTCACCGACCCGGTGGACAGCAGGGTGGCCCCCCGAGGCTGGCGGACCAGCTGGTAGGCGATCAGGCCGGGGACGATGAAGCCGAGGGTCTGGTTCGCGTACATCAGCGGGAACTCAAGCGACAGGATGATCATCACGGTCGCCTGGAGGGTCACACCGAGCAGCACGACCGCGGCGAAGAGCCGCTTGCCGTAGAGGATCACGTACTTCTGCATCAGCAGCGTGCCCACGTAGGTGAGCACGGTGACGCCGACGACCATCGCGGCCCGCTGGAGATCCTCGACGAGGGTCAGCGCCAGCCAGCCCGGGGTGATCATGCCGCCGGGCGAGAGGTTGGTGGTCAGGTAGCAGACCAGCGAGAAGAGCAGCCCGATCGCGATGCCGATGGCGGCGATCTCGGGGGTGAGGACGGAGGGGATCAACGCTGCTGCTCTCCTGGGTTCTGCCACTGCTGGGAGTCGTCGGCGGGCGGGGCGGGCGGGACGCGCGGCTCGAACAGGCCGCGGGGCTGCGAGGCGTCGGGGTGGTGCGGGGCATCGGAGGCCGGTACGACGGCGGGCCAGGGCTCCCGGGAGCCCTGGCCGTGCGCCGTCCGCGGGTACGGCCGCTCGAGGGTGCGCTGAGCGGGTACGCGCGCCTGGGGCGCGTACCGGGTCTCGTACGCCTCCGGGTAGCCCTGGTACGGGTCCAGGCGGGGCGCGTACAGCTGGACCGTGTCCACGTGCTCGACATGGCGCTCGCCGCCCGCCGGTGCCGTCGGTGCCGCCGGTGTGTCGTCGGCGCTCTCGTCGGGCGGCAGCTCGGCGAGGTGCTCCAGCAGGATCTCGCCCTGGCCGTGGATGTTGCCGATGGCGACCAGGGAGGAGTCGGGGCCGAGGCGGCCGAGCAGCTCGGCCATGAACTCCTCGGGATCCCGGCGGTCGCCGCCGAGGTCGACCGCGCGGTCCCGGTACTGGGCCGGGATGGCGTCGATGGCGGACTTGGCCGGGTGGCCGATGACGAAGACCTGCTCGGGGTCGAGATCGGGGATGATCTCGCCCATCTGGCCGTTGCGCTCGACCCGGTCGGGGCGGCAGTTGATGACCACGTTGAGCGGGCGGTGGATGGCGCCGAGGTCGAGCAGCTGGTTGATGTTCATCAGCGTCGACTCGGGGTCGTTGGCCGCGAAGACGTTGGCGAAGCGGAGCTTCTTGCCGTCCTCGGTGGCGTACCGCTCGACGGAGAGCACACCGGGGTCCGGCGGGGCGTCGTACATGCCCTGGAGGGCGGTCGCGCGGTCGACGCCCACCAGCTCGGCGACGGCGAGCGCGATGGCCACGTTCTCCTTGAAGGTGAACCAGCTGAAGCCGCGCAGCTCCTCGTCGCTGACCGTCGTGGGGTCGGCGTAGATCAACTGGCAGTTCCGGGCGTCCGCCTCCTCCTGGAGGATGTGGAAGCGGTCCTGCTCGGCGGTGACGCAGATGCCGTTCTCCGGCATGGACCGGCACAGCGAGCGGGCCACGTCGTCCAGCGTGGGGCCCATCTCGGCGAGGTGGTCCTCGCGGACGTTGCACAGCACGCCGATGGTGGAGCGGATCAGCTTGGACTGGTTGATCTCCTGGAGCGCCGGCATGACCGCCATGCACTCGATGACGAGCGCGTCCGGGTTGTAGGCGGCGGCGCGGCGCACGATGCCGATCTGCTCGACCACGTTGGCGATGCCGAACTTGCGGTAGACGGGCTCCTCGGTGGCGTCCGGGTGGATGAAGCGGGCCGCCGTACCGGTGGTCTTGGCCACGGTGGTCAGCCCGCCGCCGCGCAGGGCGCCCGCGCACAGCCGGGTGATGGAGGACTTGCCGCGGATGCCGTTGACCAGGACCCGGGTGGGGATCGTGTCGAGGTTGGTCTGGTGCCGCCGCTGTTCGACGATGCCGGCGATCAGCAGGACGGCCTCGCACACCACGAGCACGGTGTAGAGGAAGAGCACGGTGGGGCCTCAGTTCCTTCCGACGCCGGCGGGGGTCCGGCTGCCGCCGTCGCGTTTGCGGGGCTGCCCCTGGAGCTGCTGCCGGATCAGCTCCAGGCTGCGGACCACGGCGCCGACCTCGTCGTGGTGGCGCGGGAACAGCACGGTCTTGCGGTCGCCCGCGGCGAGCGCCTCGGCCTGTCCGGCCAGGGCGCGCAGGGGCCGTACGACGACGATGTGCAGCCAGCCCAGACAGGCGGCCGCGGCGGTCAGCCCCAGCAGTCCGGCCAGCACGGTCCGGTTCTGCAGGCTGTACTCGGGGATCGCCAGGCCCGCGGCGGGCTGCCAGCTGGCCAGGCTCCACTGGAGCGACTTGGCCGCGCCGCCGCCGCTGAACGGGGCGGCGGCCGCGACCCGTACCGTGCCGCCGCGCTGGACGGTGGCCTTCGCCTGCTTGGCGGCGAGCAGCGAGGTCATGTACGAGGGCGCCTTCTCGAAGGCGATGTAGCCGGAGTCGCCGCCGATGACCCGGCCCTTGGCGTCCACGACGCGGACCTCGCCCATGCCCTGGCGACCCAGCAGCGCGTTGACGAACTCGATGCGGAACTCGCCGACGACGGCGGCGCCGCCCCGGCCGGGCGCCTGGGCGGTGGCGGTGACCACGGGCTTCTTACCGCCCTCGCCGGTCACCTCGATGGCCTGCTTGGAGGGGGCCTTCCCGTCCTCGTGGTGGGGGCTGTCACCGGCCCGGGCCAGGATCTCGCCGTCGGCGCCGAGGACGTACATCGACTGGTAGCGGTCGTGCTCCTGCATGGTGCGCTCCAGGACCTTCTTCATGTCCTCGGGCGTGGTGCGGTCCCCGATCAGGGCGGCGACCGCGGACAGGTCGGCGTGGCCCTCGTTGAGCGCGCGGCGGACCCGGTCGCTGAGGGTCACGGTGCGGGACTTCTGGTCGTGGACGATCTGGGCCGGGACCTTGACGGAGGAGTCGGCGCGGTTGAGCACCAGCATCAGCGGGACCGACCAGACGAGCAGCAGGACGGCGCAGACGGCGAGCAGGGCGCGGGCGCCCAGGCCCTTGCGCGCGGCCGCGGCCGGGCCCGGGGCGTCGGCGGGCTCGCCCTGGAGCTGCCGGCGCAGCCGCTCGAGGGCGGCGCCCACCCGGGCGGCCTCGCCGGCCCTGGGCACGCTCACCGGGCGGGCGAGATCGCCGCGGGTGAGGCGGCGGCTCTCCAGGAACAGCCGGATCAGCGGCCGCTGCACGGTGCCCAGCAGCACCATCACCGCGAGCCCGCCGATGAGCAGCAGGCCGCCGGCGGCGGCCACGCCGAAGGCGGGGCGGGTGATCTGGGAGACCTTGGCGGAGACGTCGACCTCGGTGACGACGGTCAGCCCGAGGCTGCTGGCGGTGGTGGGCTCACCGGGCCGCGGCGGGGTGAGCGTGGCGTAGCCGCCGACGGTGCGGACGTCCTCGGCGGCGCCCCCGGTGAGGTGGCCGCTGACGCCGGTGTAGCCACCCGCGCCGGGCTCCTTGGCCTTGATGGGGTGCTGCCGGCCCTTGCGGGCGGCGGTCTTGGCGAAGGAGGCGAGCTGCTTCCTGGCCCGCTCGCTGTCCAGGGCGCCGTGGCTGGAGAGCAGCCGGCCGGTGGAGTCGACGACGCCGATGGCGCGGCCCGGGCCGAGGTCGACGCCGGGGAAGCTGAGGGTGCTGGAGGCGACGAGCAGCTGCTGGGGCCGGCCCTTCCAGGACAGCAGGGCGAGGATGATCAGCCGGGTCTGACCGTTCTCCAGGCGCACCATGCGCGGGGAGAGTCCGTCGCCGCGGGAGAGCTTGCCGAGTTCGATCGCGGTCAGCGGGACGTTCTCGCCGCGGGCGGCGAGCATCTTGCCCGACTTGATCTCGATGACGGCGGTGCCACGCCACTTCTGGTAGACGGTGCCGACCTTGTCCAGGACGGTGTCGGCGGAGACCGGCTTGCCCTCGTTGAAGAGGGTCGCGGTGCCGGTGAGGTCGGTGACCGACTCGTCGAGCGACGCCCGCAGCGCGATGGCGCCGTCCTCGGCGACGTACTGCTGCGAGGTCAGGACCGCCTTGGGTACCAGGGCGTTGTCCGGTTTGCCCAGGGTGAGGGCGGTGATTCCCGCGAGGGAGAGAAGCAGAACCGACAGCACGGCTATGGGAGGACGAATGCCCCCCAGGAGCGACATATCGGCCCTTCGGCGGACCTTGTGCCGCCGCTTCGAACGCGAAGCGGCCACGGATGGGCTCCTCTCATGCAACTCACACCACACAGAGCGCACTCGAGTGCGATCCGGACCGTCAGACAGCCAGACTGATCAAAGGGTTGCACATCTTAAAGAAAAAACGAGAAAACCTGTTTGGTCTCGACCAAGGCTGGGCAAACGGCGGTCTTGCATTCTATGCCTGCCGTTCACCTGGAGGTCGCCCTTCACCCATCTCATCCCGATATGCACCTGTAAAGCGGGTGGTTACGATGAGACGGTCATGGCGGAGATACGAGCGAAGGCGATCATCGTGGCGGTTGTCACGGTCGCGTTCGGCCTGCTCGTGGCGGCATTGAGCACCTATACGATCGCCCGGTCGTCCGGAGACGACAACGGTCGTACGTCGGACGGCGCGCGGGCCCCGAGGTCCCGCTGGAGCGCAGGATCACCGACTTCACGGCCGGGCTCGGCCCCGACGCCGACTACCGGGAGCCGCGCCGCGCCGAACGCCGGGCCGTCGCCGACGCGCTGGGCCTGATCCTCGACGGACACCCGGACCGCGCCCGCCCACTCCTCACCGACGTCGGCTTCCGGCTCCGTACGCTCACCGACACCGGGACCGGCCGCCGCTACGCCGAGCTGTCCGACCGCACCGAGGACGGGCCCGACCCGCGCGGCTGGGCCCGGGTCTATGTGGACCTCTCCGCGCCCGCCCGCTGGTCGGTCCAGGTGCCGCACCCGGTCTCCGACGCGGACACCGAACGGCTCGGCGCGCGTGTGCTCCTGGACTCCCCCGGCGGCGTCCTGGTGCTCGCGGGCGCCCACCGCAGGGCCGGGGACGACGACGCCGCCGACGCCGCCCACCGCACGGACTCGGTCTTCGACGCGGTCTGCGACGAGCTCGCCCGGCGCGGGCTGCCCGGCGTCCAGCTCCACGGCTTCGCCGACGACTCCGCGCCGGGCCGGGACGTCGTCGCCTCCACCGGCAAGGGCCGGGCGGGCCGCCCGGACGCCCGCCGCCTGGCGGCCGCCCTGACCGCGCGGCACTTCTCCGTCTGCCGCGCCTGGGTCCGCGACTGCCCCTGGAGGGCCGCGACAACGTCCAGGGCCGCAGGGCCGCCACCGAACATGTGCCGTTCCTGCACATCGAGTTCGCGCGGTCGGTGCGCACGAGCGACACCCGGATCCGGCACGCGGTGGCGGCCATCGGCACGGTGACCTCGCGGTGGGCGAAGGACGCGGCGGGCTAGGGTCCTTCTGACGGATCTCCGCGGCGGAGCCGCATGTCGATGCTTTCCCCTCCCCGACCCTTCCCGCAGCACCTATATGCGGCTCCGCCGCGTGGCAGGGGCTCCGCCCCTGGCCCCCGGAGGGCGCGGGGGCAGAGCCCCACCACTCGGCGGACCGCATATCGCTGCTGCGGGGAGGGGCGGAGCCCCGGGCCGGGGTCTGGGGCGGAGCCCCGGCACGGAGTCTGGGGCAAAGCCCGGGCACGGGGTCTGGGGCAAAGCCCGGGCACGGGGTCAGGGGCGCAGCCCCGGCACAGGGTCAGGGGCGCAGCCCCGGGCCGGGGTCAGGGGCGCAGCCCCAGTTTCGGGAAGGGGCGGGAGGGGAACTGACCGCCGCAGGCGGCACGGCCCGCCGGACAGGCCCTAACCGCGGGCCGCGGCCACCGTGAACGCGCCCTTCACCGTCTGCGTCACGCCGTTGCCCTCCGCGTCCGTCCCGGTGACACGCAGGGTGCTGCTCTATCCCTCCACCCAGTTCCTGACCGAGCCCGAGTACATCGCGCTCACCCCCAAGGGCGACCGGCTCGGGGAACTGCTCGCCAGTGATGAGCGACTCCAGCGCCGGGCGATGGAGTTGGGCTTCCGCGTCCTGGACTCCAGCGGCAAGGCGACCAGCACCGAGCTGTACCGGTTCCTGGAGGACCAGGGCATTCCGGCGCCCGCCTCGGCGGCCGACGACACCAAGGCGACGCTGCCGAGCCTGCCGCTGCTGGAGCGGATGATCACGTCCGTCGGCGACTGCCCGCCGCCGAACCAGACCCCGGAGACCTCCTCATGAGCCGGCGTCCGCACCGCCGGGCCCCTCGCCGCCCGGTGGTCCTCGCGCTCTGTCTGGCCCTGCTCGGCACGGCCACCGCCTGTGGCTCCGGTGACGAGCGGCCCACCACCCTGCGTGTGCTGGCGAGTTCGGAGCTGCGGGACATGGAACCGCTGCTGGGCGACCTGCGCCGGGACACGGGGGTGGACCTGGACATGGAGTACCAGGCCACCGTGGACGCCGGGGACGGGCTGACGCCCGGTGCGTACCACCACGACCTGGCCTGGCTCTCCTCCGACCGGTACTTCCAGCTCCGGCTCAAGGAGTCCAAGACCACCGCGAAGCCGCTCTCCACCACGACCATGCTCTCCCCCGTGGTCGTCGGCGTGAAGCCGGAGACGGCGAGGGCCCTGCGGGCGAGGGCGAAGGGCGGGCAGGTGTCCTGGGCGGACCTCGCCGACGCCGCCGCCGCGGGCTCGGTGCGCTTCGGTATGGCCGACCCCAAACGCACCAACAGCGGCCTCTCCGCGCTCGTCGGCGTCGCCACCGCCGCGGCCGGGACCGGCAGCGCCCTGCGCGCCGAGGACATCTCCTGCGACCGGCTGCGCGGCTTCCGCACCGGCCAGAAGCTCACCGCGGACAGCAGCGCCGACCTGCGCGAGCGGTACATCGCCCACCAGGACCGGCTGGACGCCCTGATCACCTACGAATCGGAGCTGCTCTCGCTCAACGCCAGCGGCAAGCTCCACCAGAAGCTGGAGATCGTCTATCCGAAGGACGGCATGGTGCTGTCCGACTACCCGCTGCTGCTCCTCGACCCGGCCAAGCGCGAGGCGTACGACAAGGTGGTGAACTGGCTCAAGAGCGCCTCGACACAGAAGAAGATCATGGAACGCACGCTGCGCCGGCCGCTCGGCGCGGACGTGCGCAGGGACCCGAGGCTGCGGGCGGACATCGGGAACGCGCTGTACTTCCCCGACCAGCGGGCCGTCGTGGACCAACTGGTCGAGGACTACGGCGATCCCCGGCTGCCCACCGCCCACCACGTGATCTTCCTCCTCGACTTCTCCACCTCGATGCGGGGCGCGCGGGTGGCCTCGCTGCGTGCGGCGTTCGCCGGACTCAGTGGCGCGGACACCTCGGCCACGGGGAAGTTCGTGCGGTTCTACCAGGGTGAGCGGATCACCGTGATGCGCTTCGGGGGCCGTGTGCTCGCCGAGCGCGATGTCACCGTCGGCGGGCGGCGGGACCTGGACTCCGTGAGGTCCTTCGTGGCGGCGGACGACTTCGACAACTCCACCGCCATCTGGTCCGCGCTCGACCACGCCTACGGGAAGGCGTCCGGCATCGCCCGCGACCACCCCGGACAGCCCATCTCCATCGTCCTCATGACGGACGGGGAGAACACCTCCGGCATCACCCGCCAGGAGTTCGAGCGCCGGTACGCGGCGCGGGCGGAGACGGTCCGCGGCGTCCCCACCTTCCCGCTGCGGTTCGGCGAGGCGGACACCGCGGAGCTGACCCGGGCGGCGCGTACGACCGGCGGGCGCATGGTGGACGCGGGCGCCCGCTCCCTTCCCGACGCCTTCAAGGAGATCCGTGGCTGTTGACAGCGGAATGTGGTGGAGCGTCTGGTGGCCCTGGATGCTCGTGTGGCTGATGACCGCCGTGAGCCTGATCGCCGCCGTGGCCTGGCTGGCGGTCCGGGTGCACCGGCACCGCAAACGGCTCAGATCGAGCCCGGAGAAGCCCACCGAGGGCATCTGCCTCTACCTCCACGACCGGGCCATCATGAACCTCTACGAGATGGGCCGTTACGAGAAGGCACTGGAGCGGGAGGTCCAGCACCGGATCACCCGCACCGCGGACGGCTCGCTGCGGGCCCGGCTCTTCGGCGTGGGCGTCAGCGGCGGCCGGAACGTCAGCCGCGAGGAAATCAGCATGTACATCGAGAGCGCCAAGCCCATCACGGCGATCGGCCTCATCGTGGACACCCTCGAACGGACCGACGCCATCGTCCACGGCGACCTCAGGACCGGCACCATCACCTGGAACCACGCGCTGGCCCGGGCTCTGGACACGGTCGACCGCCCGGGCCCGGGGGCCGCGGAGAGCGTCCGGCTGCGCGACATCGAGGACTTCGTCTCCATCAGGGGCCGGTTCCGCAAGGCCGGCCAGACCTCCTCGCGCACCGTCTTCCTCGCCCCGTACGGCGACCCGGAGGACCCGGCCGAGGGCCCCCAGGTGCGCGTGGTCTGCGCCACGGACGGGCTGCGCAACGACGACAGCCACGAGGGCACCTTCCCGGCGCGCTGTCTGGGCAAGGTACGGGACTGGAACCCGGGGACCGGTGAGCTGACCATCGAGGCCATCGCCATCTTCAGCTAGACCCAGGGCATCAGGCCGATGTTCAGCAGAAGCCCCGCAATGACCCGTTATCAGGGGGAGCGGCCGGATTTTCCAACGCACCGCACACATCGGAAACTGCCGTTAACCGGACGGTGTTCGCAAACCGCTTTTCCCAGGGCTTCTCAGCGCAATGGGCGGTGACTTCTCAAAACACCAATGTTTTTGGCGACATTTGGCGTCCCGGCGCTGTCCTCTGACGACACGGCTGCTTTACATTTCTCTTTTCTCGCACCACCACGCACAGCACCACCAGGCACACGTACAGGGGAACCGTGCTCACTCAGGACTCGACCACGCAAGGCGCATCGAGCGCATCGGATACGGGGCACCACCGACCGGCGAGCGGCCCAAAGCGCCCGCCCGGTCCAAGAGAGCCGCCATTCTCGGCTGGGTCGTCACGCTCAGCCTCAATGTCGTCGCACCGATCATCACGTACAACGCACTGCGCGACCACGGCTTCAGCGAATTCGCCGCGCTGCTGATCAGCAGCGCCTGGCCGGTGGTCGACGGGGCCGTTCATCTCGCCTGGCGCCGCCGCCTCGATGAACTCGCCATCGTCACCCTGGTGTTCATCGTGATCACCGCCGTGGTGTCGACCGTCGGCGCGCATTCGGCCCGGGCGCTGCTGATCAAGGACTCGTGCGTCACCGGACTGTTCGGGGTGCTCTGCCTGGCGACGCTGCTGGCGCCGCGCCCCCTGATGTTCTACCTGGGGCGAAAATTCGCCACCGACGGCACCGAGGCGAGCACCGCCTGGTGGAACGGCCTGTGGCACGTCGATGGCTTCCGCAAGGCCATGATGACGATGACGACCGTCTGGGGCGTGGCCTACTGCGTCGAGTCCGCGGTCCGGGTCGTGCTGTCCTACACCCTCAGCACCGACACCATGGTGGTCCTGAGCCCGGTCCTGATCTACGCCGTGCTGGCTTCCCTCGGCACCTGGACGGCCCTTTACGGCAAGCGGTCGCGCCGCAAGGGCCAGGCCCGCGCCGCCGCGGCGGCAGCGGCAGCCGCGGAGGCGGAAGCCGAGGCCAAGCCCAAGCCCAAGCCGGCAGCGGACGCCGAGACCCGGGTCGAGGCGAAGGCGGAGCCGGCGGCGGCCGAGAGCTGACCGGCCGCCCGGCCCCGGAGGGCCCGGGTGCGGAGAACTCCGGCATCCAGGACCGGGGTTGGTGTGGGAAGCTGTTCGCCAGTCGAACGCGGGCGGGGGCCGTGACGGTCGTCGAGAGGAGCACTTGCGTTGACGGAGAACGGCTTCCGCGCCGAGGAGATCGATACCAGCAGGCCGCACCCTGCCCGGATCTACGACTACCTGCTGGGGGCAAGAACAACTACGAGGTGGACCGCGACGCCGGTGACCGGCTCGCCGCCGCGGCGCCCGAGGTGTGGAGCGGCGTACGGGCCAACCGCGACTTCCTGCGGCGCGCCGTGCGCTATGTGGTCGACAGCGGTATCCGGCAGATCCTCGACATCGGCACCGGACTGCCCAGCTCCCCCAATGTGCACGAGATCGCCCGCGAGTTGGCGCCGGACGTGCGCGTCGCGTACGTCGACAACGACCCCATCGTCAACACGTACGCCAATGTGCTTCTGCGCGGCTCGGCCGCGACCAGCATCGCGCTCGCCGATCTGCGCGATCCGCGGGCCATCCTGGACCACCCCGAGGTCCGCCAGGTCATCGACTTCGACCGGCCGGTCGCGGTGCTCCTCGTGGCCATCGTCCACTTCCTCACCGAGGCGGAGCGGCCCGAGCGGGTCGTCGCCACCCTGCGCGACGCGCTGCCCGCCGGAAGCTTCCTGGTGCTCTCCCACGCCACGGGCGACTTCGCCGACCGCAGCGCGGCCTCGGCCGTCTACGACGATGCCACCGCCACCTTGAGCCTGCGGTCCCGCGACCGGATCGAGCGGTTGTTCGACGGCTTCACCCTCGTCGAGCCCGGTCTGGTCGAGGTCCCGTTCTGGCGCCCGGACGCCCCGCCGCCGACCGGGCCCGGGGAGATCGGCTACTACGGCGGGGTGGCGCGCAAGACCGGCTGAGCCGCCGCGCGCGGCCCGCGGTTGACGTCAGGAGGGGCAGGCGTTCCCGGAGCCGTTCCGGTAGGTGCGGTAGAGGCCCGGTGCGCCCGGATCGCCGGAGCGGGCGCTCGACGGGAACTCGACCACGGGCACGGGCTTGCACACGGCCCACTGGTCGTTCTTGCCCGGGCCCTCGAACCCGTAGGTGCCTCCGGCGCCGACCAGGCAGGAGCTGCACCCGTCACCGGCGATGCTCGGAATGATGAGGGTGTTGTACACATCGTCCTTCGTCGGGATGCTCAACGCCTCGGGCGTCTTCTTGCCGCCCTCGTTGATCTCGGCGAAGGTGCGGTCCACGGCGCCCGCGAGCAGGGTGAAGGCGTCGTGGTACATCACGGCGTAGCCGTCGTCGAGCGGCTTCTCCCCAGCTTGTGCTGGGCCTCGATCTCCTCGAAACGGTCCAGGAAGCGGCCGAGCGCCTTCTTGGGCTTCCCCTTCCACCAGGCGGGGTCGACGGCGGAGGCGTCGACGATCGTGGCGCGTGCCTCGTCCAGCCACCGGCGGGGCGCGTCCCCGGTGAGCGTGGGCTCCAGGCCGATGCCGACCTTCAGGATGCGCAGCGTCGTGGTGCGCCCGCAGCTGCCCTCCTGCGCCATGCGCTCCATGAAGGCGGGGAGGTCCTGGTCGCGACCCGCGAAGAAGACGGTGTCGGACTTCTCGTTGCAGATCTTCTGCACGGCGTCGGTGAACCGCTGGGGAATGCCCTTGTCGGTTCCGGAGGTGCCGGTGAAGTTGGAGTTGTGGTTGGTCAGGTCGTACGCGTCGCCGAAGTGCCGCTCGAAGACGCTGCGCAGGTTCTGGGAGTAGACGTCCTCGCTGCGGTTGTCCCAGACCAGGAAGCCTCTGTGCCGGGCCGGCTTCCGGTCCAGGTAGAGCTTGAGGGCGCGGGCGAACTGGTCGTTGTTGGGCGAGGTCTTGAAGAAGTACGGGGAGTTCATGTTGGCCGCGGTGATGACCGGGCCGACGGTGGGGATGCTGTGCCTGCTGAGCGCGGCGATCGCCTTACGGGTCTCCGGTGTGCTGCTGGGGATGCCGGTCACGCCCACCAGCGGCGCCCGGGTGTCCTTGGTCAGCTCGGCGAGACGGTCGACGACGGGCTCCCACTGGTCGAGGTTGCGGCCGTCGGGGGCGAGCAGCAGTTGGTAGTGCGGTCCGCCGAAGCGGTTGGCCTGCCGCTGGGCGGCCAGGGCACCCGCGATGCCGCGGCGGATCATGTCCGCCGTCATGGCGCTGTGGTCGTCCGCGGTGAAGGGCATCATCAGCGCGATCCGTACGTACGGGATCCTGGGCCCGCTCGACGGGTCCTCCCAGTCCCGCCTCACCCGGGCGTTCTCGTCCGCCACCGCCCCGATGAGGCTTTCGACGCGCGGGTCCGCCTCGAAGGCTTCCTCGGTCACGCCCACACAGTCCCCGTCGATGTCCCGCAGGTCGTCACCGCACCTGCCGGGGCCCTGGGCGAGGTTGACGGCGATGGTGATCGCGGCGGCGACCAGGACGCCGATTCCGAGGACGGCCAGCCATTCGAGCGGCCCCCACTCGCGAGGATGACGGCGGAACAGACGGAGCAGCATGGTTCCTCACTGACCGGAGATAGGGAAGGGGCGCTTCTTCCGCGCCGCCACGGGCCAGTTGCGGGCCGCCTGGCCCAGGACGGCGTGCCAGGACGGATGGCGCGGTGAGAGATAGGCCAGCTCCTCCCCGACCGCCTTGCACATATCGGGGTCCGGCTCGGCGTGCGGCTCCAGGACATGCCACAGGGCGTGCAGCAGCCGGTTGACGCAGCGCTCGATCTCGTGCAGTTCGGCGTACCGGCCGTCGTGCGCGCCGAGGGCGATCTGCATCCGTTCGTCGGTCCACTCCTCGGCCGGTGGGGTGGGCGCGGTGGCGGCGTACTGGAGGCACAGCAGCCAGTGGGCGGCGGCGTGCGCGTCCTTCTCCGACTGGAACTCCTCGGTCAGCATGGCCACCACCGTCTCGGCGTTCCCGGCCGCGAGGGTGTGCCGCAGCGCGTCGGCCTCGCCGCTCTCACCGCGCTGGGCGTGGTGCATCCGCAGGAAGCGGTGGATGTCCTGCCAGCTGCGGCCGTCCTCGGCCCGCGAGGAGGTGCGGCGCGCCTCGTGCACCAGCAGGGTGCGCAGCAGCGCGTCGGTGACCAACGGCTGGTCGGGCGGGGTGAGCTGCTGCCACTGCTGCTCTTCGAGGTAGTCGGTGGCGGAGTTGGCCGGCAGCTGGTCCGGGCCCTGGAGCCGCAGATGCTCTGCCAGTGCCTCGGCCGCGGTGCTGTCGCGGGCGAGCGAGAGCAGGGTCAGCCGGTCGCGCTGGCGCCGGTCCGGGAGCAGCCGCTCCAGGAGCGCCTCGGTGACCGGGCGGCCGTCCTTCGCGTTCAGTTCGAGGAGGTCCCGCGGGTCCACGCCGCGGCCACGCTTGGTGGCGTCCAGGACCGCCGCGCACAGCACGGTGGTCACCGCGGGGTGCCCGCCGGTCAGGGAGTGCACGGCGGACGCCAGATAGGGGTGGAGCGGCCGGGTGGGCCAGCCGGGCACCAGGAGGGGCAGGATGTCGTCCCGGCTCAGCGGGGTCAGCGGGACGGCGAGCAGCCCGGCGGACGGGGCCAGGCCCCTGCGCTGCCAGCCGGAGGACTTCACCAGGTCGGGCAGGTCGCGGCGGACGGCGTCGGACGCGTCCTCGGGTAAGCCGCCGAGCCGGGTGGCCACGACGACGAGCTCCTCGTGGTCGGGGCGTTCGGGCAGCGCGCGGTGTTCGAGGAGCAGGTCGAGGAAGTCCTGCCCGGGCGGGCAGTGGGCGTCGTCGAGCAGGATGAGCGGCCACGGTTCGCGGTTCCACCGCTGGAGCCTGCCGTAGGAGGAGGCGACATCGTGGAGGAAGGCGGCCATCAGGCTCTGCTCGGCAGCGTGCCGGTAGTCGCCGCCCCGCTGGAACCACTCCCCCAGCAGCACCAGCGGATCCTGACCGTCCGCGCCCCGGGGAAAGCGGCGGCGGTACCACTCCTGGGCCGCGGCCGGCTGGTGCCGTTCGGCGTACTCGGCCACCACGGCGGCGGTGACCGCGTCCCGGCCCCACTCCGCGTCGGCCTCCGCGTCGATGGTCTCCAGACGGCCTTCGACGGCGGTGGCCCAGGCGTGTCTCAGCGTGTTCTCGTCCCCGTCGGCGAGGCGGCAGGCGAGCAGCAGCCGGGCGAACCTCAGACACGCGGCGTCCCGCTGCTCGCCGTTGCCGTGGTACCAGCCGGAGACGGCGAACAGGCCGGGCACCAGGACGGGGAAGCGACGGCGCAACGCGGGGGCGAGCCCGCACACCAGCTCCGCGAGGATCTCCACCAGGGTGGAGGCGGTGGGGGCGCCGCCGTCGGCCGGGGCGGGCGGGAAGGTGGCGGATTCGGTGGCCACGGCCCGGACGTGGGCCAGCGGCAGCCGGTCCCGGTAGCGCGCCGCCAGCTCCTCCAGGACGGCGCTGCGCCCCATGCCGTGATAGCCCGTCAGCAGCACCACGGGCAGGTCGCCCTGGTGCTCCCGGCCGACCCGGGACCGCTCGTCGTAGGCCAGGCCGGTCAGCCGGGGCACGAGCGAGCGCAGCACCGGGTCCCGGCCATAGAGCGGTGACCCTTCCGATACGCGCATCCCGTTGCGACCCGCCTCAGTCGTCCTCTGCTGCCCGGCAGCCGTGACCTCGGAGACGGGCGGCACCGCTCCCCGAGACATCAGCCGCTGACATCCGTACCCACTACGCCTACAATCCTGAATTTACCCCCTGGGTAAACATCCCACCAGGTGAACGCGGCACCGTCGCAGATAGTGCCGGTCAGGGGTGCGGATAGATGTCGAGGTCGACGCTCTCGGGCAGCGAGTCCGCGCCGCGGATCTCGCCCGGGTAGACCAGCCGCACCCGGCGCAGCCGCCGCAGTCCGGCGAGAGAGGCGAGGTCCAGCTCCGCCACCTGCGACAGATGGATCTCCTCAAGTCCCGGTAGCCGCCGGGCGATCCGCCGCAGCGGAACCGCGACTCCGGCCCTGGCCCATACGTCCAGGTGGGTGACCTGGGGTATCTCGGTGCGGGGGGCGAACAGCAGCATGCTCAGCTGCTGCGGGGAGAGCGTCAGCTTGCGCAGCTCGGGCAACTCGGCGATGAGCGAGCCCCATTCGTCCGGCGTCAGCCGCTCGCTGGCGTCCTGGAGCCGCAGTTCCTCCAGCCCCCGGCACTCCACGATCCCCGCGAGCTGCGCCGCCGACGACGGCAGCGAGAGCAGCCGCAGCTCGGCGGGGCGCGGCAGGTCGGACAGGCCGCGCCAGGGCACCTCAGGCCCGATGAGAAGCCCCTCGAGACGGGGGCAGTCCGCCAGCTTCAGCAATGGCTCGAACTGGGGCAGGTCCCGCAGCTCCAGCCGCCGCAGCCGGGGCAGCCGGGTCAGCGGCGCGGGGTCCTTCACGTTCCGGCAGCCCTGGAGGGCGAGGGTCTCCAGCTCGGGATAGGCGGAGAGCAGGTCGAGGTCCTCCAGCTGGAGGGTGTTGCGCAGGCGCAGCTCGCGCAGGTGCCGCGGGTCGAGCGCGGCACGGATCGCCTCGGGGGCGAAGTCGCCGTGGAGGCCGACGCGTTGATAGCCGGACATGGTGCGCAGGGCCTCCAGCTCGGCGTGGGAGCGCACCGTGACGATCTCCTCGGGCGCGGCGTCGAGGAGCGGCCGTACGATCTCCTCGGCGTACACCTCGGTGTCGAACCGGTCCCAGTGGGCGAGCAACTGGGCACGCACCGCGGGCTGGCCGGTGCCCAGGAACTCCCGGAGCCTGGGGATGGCGGCGTCCCCGCCGATCTGGCAGATCGCGTGGACGGTGGCCAGCTCCTCGTCGCCCTCCAGGTCCTTGGCATCGGGCAGCAGGCCCAGCAGCAGCGGGCCGGTCTGCGCCAGGGACCTGGCCTCCCGCAGACTGCGCGGCGGGAGCAGCCGCGCGGCCCGGTCCTCGATGGCCTCGCGGACCGTGGGCTCCAGGCGGGTGGCCTGTTCGAGGGAGGCGAGCGCGAGGAGCCGTAACCGCGCCTGGACCGTCGCGTCCTGCTCCCGGTCTCCCCGCTCGCGCAAACGAGTCAGCAGGTCGGCACGCTCTTGGTGGCGAGCCTGTGCGACGGCCATCTGCACCACGTCCTCCCACTGGTCCAGGTGTGCGTTGTTCACCAGCATGCCCATATCGCGTTCTTCCAGTACGGCCCGGGCGCCCAGGAAGTCCTGGAAGGTGCGGTGGATGAAGTTGACCGCGCCCGGGGCGGGTTCGCGCAGCAGACCGGAGCGCTCCAGCAGGTGCTGAAGGGCCTCCTCCGCCGTTCCGACTTCGGCGAGGCGGGGCACGGAGGGCTGCAGCCGCCGTACCACGTTCACCGCGTCCGGGCGGTCCAGTTGGGTCCGCTCGTTGCGGATCAGCCAGTACGCGAGCCTCTGGAGCGGCTCCGTGGCCGACTTCTGGTCCAGGACGGGCTTACGGCTGCGCCCGTAGACCTCGCGCTCCAGGTCGCGCCGCTCCAGGAGCATGGACAGGGCCGCCTCGTACAGGGAGGCGCGCCCCTGGGGCAGGAAGCCGCGCCGCTCCCGGTGCAGGGCGCAGATCAGGCCGCACATCAGCGGATTGGTCGCCAGCCGGCTCAGCTCGGGGCTGCTGCGCAGCGACTGCGTCAGCGCATCGCCGAGCTCCTGCGAGGCGCCGGCGGCCGTGTGCCAGCGCCGGATGAACTGCTTCATGTCGGCGGGCCGCATCGCGGCGAGCGCGAACTCCTGGAAGCCCTCGCGGGCCAGCCAGCCCCGTTCGAGGGCGGCGGGGCGGGAGGTGAGCAGCCACAGGTTGCCGGGGAAGACGGCGAGCAGCTTCTTCAGCCAGGCCCGCACCCGGGTCCGGTCGTCCTTCGGGATCTCATCGGCCCCGTCGATCAGGAGCACTCCGCGCCCGTGCCGCAGCACCCGCGCGGCCCATCCGTCGGGCTCGGTGCCCACCAGCGGACAGCCCATCCAGCGCAGGAAGTCCTCGGGCATCGGCAGCTCGGAGTCCTTGCGCGCCAGGGTGCGCAGCGGCAGCACGAAGGGGACGCGCCCGAACAGCTGGGACAGCCCGCCCGGCACCCGCTCCTGCCGCGCGGTGGAGAGGGCCAGCCACTGGACGAGGGTCGTCTTGCCGGTGCCGGCGACCCCGCGCAGCAGGACGCGCTCATAGGTGGCGAAGACCGCCTCGGCCGGGCCCGGGGCCCGCTCGGTCTCGGTGTCCCGGTCGGCGCCGGGCTCGCCGTTCACCACCGGCACCCGGTCGGTGCCATCGCGGTACGGCCTGGCCTGGAGGCTCAGATACGCGGTCTCCAGCGGCCAGTCCTGGCCATCCGGTTCGCGCAGGTCCACGCCGTAGATGGTGAGCCTGCCGTGGCACTCGACGACGTACGCCGCGTACTCCTCCTCGAACTGTGCGTCCTGGCGGCTGATGTCGGGCAGCCGCCGCAGGATGGCGTCCAATTTCTCGCTCTGCTCCCGGATCTCGCGGCTCTGCTCGATCTGGGCTCGGGCCGCGAACCCGGGCCGCTGGCTGAAGAAGCGCATGAGGTGGACACAGGCCGTCTCCAGGAGCCGGTCGTGGAAGCGGGCGGCGTCGTCGCTGAGGAGCCTGCGGGTGTCGGGGCCCGCGCGCCGGGACAGCTCGGCGGCCAGCCGCTCCGGGCCGAGCGCGAAGGCGTGCACGTCGTCCATGTCGAGATCGCCGAGGGCGTGCAGGGTGCGGGTCAGCGCCTGTCCCACGGAGTCGTGCTCATCGGCGCCGATCGGCGGGTCGTGCGGCCCGGCGGCCCGCACGGCGCGGCGGACCAGCTCGCGGGCGAGCTTGTGCAGATCGTCCTCGGTGAGGGTGCGGTGCTCCTTGGCGAAGGAGACGAGCCGGCGGATCGGTACCGGCCGTTCGCCGTACTCCGCGCCGGGCGCGCTCGCGGGCGGCAGCACAAGTCGTTTGATCACCGGCACGACCACCGCCGACGCGATCCGCAGCCCCACCGTGCCGCCGTCCACAGCAGCCCCTCCCTCGCGGCGTCGGCGCGCGTCCCCCGCCGAGCCCCGTGCAACCGCTCACATCCCGCTCACCATAACCGCGAAGACCCCTCCGGGGTCAGGGTTCAGGTCAGGCTCCGCGGGGCGCGAAGTGCCGTGGCACCGGTACGGTTTGGCCCATGGATGTTTCCGGAACACGTTTAGCCGATGACAACTCCGGGGCTCGGGCGGTCATCAGGACCACCGCGCGCCAACTGCTGGTGAAACTGGGCGCCGGAGGGCTGTCCCCGGCCGCCGTCGCCCATGAGAGCGGCCTTCCCGTCAGCGAGGTCGAAGCCGTCTTCCCGCACCGGGACGATCTGCTGACCGCGCTGCTCATCGACGCCTACAACGACTCCGGCGCCGCGATGGAGGAGGCCGACCGGGCCGCCAGGGACGCGGGCGCGTCGGCGGGCGCGCGGCTGCTCGCGGTCACGCGGGCGCTGCGCCGGTGGTCCTTCGCCAACCCCGGCGAGTTCACGCTGGTCTACGGCTCGCCCGTACCGGACTACCACGCTCCGCAGGAGACCGTCCCGCCCGCCTCGCGCACCCCCGCGGTGCTGGCCGGCATCGTGCGATCGGCGCTGGAGGCCGGTGAGCTCACCGCGCCCCGGCGGGAGGTGCCGGGGCCGCCGCTGCTGCTTCCGGAGGCGGTGCAGCTGTTCGGCGGGGTGCCCGAGGCCCCGTTCTCGGACATCATCGAGCGTGGCATCGTGCTGTGGAGCAGTCTGATCGGGCTCCTGGTCTTCCAGATCTTCAGCCGCACGCATGACAGCGTCCGGGACGAGACCGCGTTCTTCGACTACGCCGTCGCCGTCGCCGCCGAAGGGATCGGACTCGTGGTTCCCTTGGGCGAGAACACCGACTGAACCGTTCGCCGCGTCCGCGGCACCTGTGGGGGAAAGGGCCGTGAACACCATCAAGACTCTCTGCTTCGTCATCGCGGCGCTGTCGTCGTACGCCGCCCTCGTCTACCGGCTGTTCCAGGTCAGACGCGGCTGGCGGGACAGCGCCTACCGCACGCTGGTGGTCACCCTGCTGCTGCAGTGCCTCACCTTCACGATGGGTGCCGTCGCCATGGGGAGCGAGCGCTTCCTGGGCGTCGGCAACCTCGCGATCCTGGTGATGCACCTGTCGGCGGTCGCCTTCTGCGTCAGCGCCCAGATCATCCTGCTGCGCTGGGCGACCGACGCCGAGGAGTCGGGGCGCAAGGCCCGCTCCTGGCTGATCACCGGCATCGCCCTCAACGCGCTCCTTACGGCGCTCTTCTTCATCGCCGACGGCCCCGGCCGGCCGGCCGAGGACTTCAACACCGGCAGCGGCCAGCCGCTGGTCCTCACCTACCTCCTGGTCTTCATGGTCTCCCAGGCGGTTCCGTGCGTCACCATCCTGCGCCAGTGCGGGCCCTACGCCCGTATGGCGAGCAAGACCTCGCTGCGGCAGGCCCTACGGCTGCTGTCCGTCGCCGCGGTGATCCTCTTCCTGTACTGCCTGGCCCGGGTGGTCAACGTCCTCACGGCCGCGTGCGGGCTCGACATCGGCGCCTGGACCCTGGCCGCCTCCGTCTTCAGCGCGCTGGGCATCGTCACCCTCTCGCTCGCCCTGACGATCTCCTCCTGGGGGCCTTCGGCCACCAAGCTGGTGGAGTGGGCGCGCGGCTACCGGTCCTATCGGGCCCTGTATCCGCTGTGGCGGGATCTGTACGAGTCCTCGCCGGACATCGTCCTGGAGCCGCCCGGGGCCGCCGTCTCCGACCTCAACTACCGGCTGCACCGGCGGGTCATCGAAATACGCGACGGCTGGCGGGAGTTGCGCCCCTACATCGACCGCACCACGAACGGCGACGGCGGGGCGGGCCCCAGGGGGAGCGAGGAGTCCCGGCAGGCGTTCGCCGAGGCGGCGCAGATCAGGCGGGCCCTGGACGCCAAGCGCACCGGCGTCATTCCCGACGACAACGCGGACACCGGCGACTTCGGGGACCGCGACACGGACAACTTCACCGCCGAGGTCGTCTGGCTCACCAAGGTGGCCTCCGCCTACCGGCGGATCGGCAAGGCGCGCTGAGGGACCGTAAGGCGCGCTGACAGCCGACAGGGCGCGCGCTGAGGGACCGTAGGCGCGCCCGCACCAAGGGACCGTAAGGCGCCCGCGCCGAGGAGAGGATCCCGCCCGGTCTGCCCCCGTCAGGCCGAGCGGGACTTCCCCCGTGTTTCCCCCGTGTCCCCCGTTTTCCTTCTTCCGAGCCGAGTGGGTGGCCCCACTCGGTCCGGCCCGGGTCCGGGCCCGGAAGACCGGGCCGGACCAGGCCGATGGAGCTGGCAGCCAACTCGGCCACCCCCGTGAGCGGAGTTAGCTAGCAGCTATCGACGAGGTCCACGTTGGCGGAGTTCCGCCCGATTGTCAACTGACCGCTAATCTGCGAAACTGACGATTAGCCGGGGGCAAAGCCGAGGAGGTGAGGGAGGGAGATTCGCATGTCCGAGACTGACGACCGGCCCATGCTGGCAGTGCGTCTGGACAACCTCTTCAAGACGGTTCGTCCCAAGGGCAAGCACTGGACCAACGCCGAGGTGGCGGAGGAGCTCAAGCGGGCCAACCCCGAATTGAAGGTCGGGGGTGTGTATCTGTCGCAGTTGCGGACGGGCAAGCGCTCCAATCCCTCACCGGACCTGCTGGCCGCCCTGGCGCGCTTCTTCGGCGTGTCGGTGGCCTACTTCTTCGACGACCAGGTCGCCGAGTCGGTGCTCAGCGAGATCGCCGCCATCGAGGCGCTGCGCCAGGCCGGGGTCCGCGCCGTGGCGATGCGCGCGGCGGGGATGCGGAAGGAGAACCTCGAGGCCATCACGACCATCATGGATCAGTACCGGCAGCTCCAGGGCCTTCCGCCGGTCGACGACTCCTCGGAACCGGAATGAGGGGTGCGGCTGGGTGAGGGGCGCGGGCAAGGGGCGGTCGGCCGATCACGACCGCCGCAGTCAGCTCAAGAAGCTCCGGAAGGCCGGTGCGCGGCGGATCGCCGACCTCGGCCTGCCGGAGGTGGCCGATGTGGCCGAGCTCTGCCGCCATCTCGGCGAGGTGCGAGGCCGCCCGATCACGCTGGTCCCGATGCCGATGCCGGCGACGCACCCCTGCGGCATGTGGGTCGCCGCCCGCGACGAGGACCTCATCTTCTATGACGCCAACACGACCAGCGCGCATCAGGAGCACATCATCTTGCACGAGCTGGGCCACATCATCTGCTGCCATCGCGGGGCGGGTTGGCTGGACGAGGCGAGTGCCCGCCTCCTCTTCCCCAACCTCGACCCCGACCTCGTGCGTGACATGCTCCTGCGCGCGACCTACGACGACGTCCAGGAGCAGGAGGCGGAGATCATCGCCTATCTGCTCTCCCAACGGGTGGGCGGCACCGAGGAGCGGCATGGCGCGCCCACGGCCGGGGACGCCGGGGCATCCGGGAAGGACGCCATGCTCAGCCGGATCGAACGCACCCTGATCTGAGGTTGATCCGACGGTGTCTCACTCATCCCCCCGCGGCCGCCACCTCCTCGGCCAGGATCGCCACGGTGCGCCGGATGTCGTCCTCGCGGTGCTCACTGGTGACGAAGAACCGCAGTCTGGCGAGCCCCTCCTCCACGGCGGGGTGGAAGATCGGATCGGCGATCACGCCGCGGTCGAACAGCCGGTCCGCGATGTGCAGGGTTCTCGCCGAGGCGCCGAGGAGACACGGCACGATCGGGGTGTGGGCGCTGGTGCCCGTCGCCAGACCGGCCGAGGCGGCCAGGCCGAGGAAGAGCTCCGCGTTGTGCCGCAGGGCGCGCACCCGGTGGGGTTCGGCGACGATCAGCTCGGTGGCGGCCAGCGCCGCGGCCGCGTTGGCCGGGGTCAGGCCCACGCTGTAGACGAAGCCCGGCAGCGTGTGCCGCAGCCACCGCACCATCCGGGCCGATCCGCCGAGATAGCCGCCGCAGCTGGCGAACGTCTTGGACAGGGTGCCCATCCACAGGTCCACATCGGCCCGGTCGACGCCGAAGAACTCGCCGACGCCACGGCCGCGTTCGCCCACGGTGCCGATGCTGTGCGCCTCGTCGACCATCAGCAGGGCGCCGTAAGCCCGCTTCAGCTCGATCACGGCGGGCAGGTCCACCAGGTCGCCGTCCATGCTGTAGGCGCCCTCGACGACGATCAGCACCCGTCGGAACCGGGACCGGTTGCGCCGCAGCGTCTCCTCCAGCGCGCCGATGTCGTTGTGGGCGAACGGGCGCCGCGCCGCCCCGGACAGGGCGCAGCCCTGGAGGATGCTGTCGTGGGCGAGCGCGTCGTGCACCACCAGGTCCCGCGCACCGACGAGGTGCCCGATCGCGGTGACGTTGGTGGCGTGGCCGCTCACCAGCGCCAGGCAGTCCGGGACGCCGAGGAAGTCGGCCAGCGCCCGCTCCAGCCGTACGGTCAGGTCCCGTTCGCCGGAGAGCACCCGGCTCGCGGAGACCGAGGTCCCGTACCGGTCCACCGCCTGGTGCACGGCCTCGTTGACCGCCGGATGGCCGGAGAGCCCCAGGTAGTTGTAGCTGCCGAAGGACAGATACGGCCTGTCGTCGATCATGGTCGTATCGCGGATGGTGCCCTGGTGGACGCGGAAGTACGGGAAGTCGGCGCCGCTGCCCCTGATGGTGCTCAGGCGCTCCTCGAACCGGCGCACCTCGGGGAAGTCGTCGGCGCACGCGGTCGCCGCGTCCCAGTCCCCCCGGGTCTCCCGGGGCAGTGGCTCGCCGAGGGCGGGCTCTCCGGTGAGATGCGGATCGACCAGCGCGACCAGCCGTTCCACGGTGAGGTCGGGCGAGAAGATCTCCTCGGTGCGGAATCCCGGTATCCGTTTGCCGATGTTGACCTCCAGCTCCTGCAGCATCAGGGAGTCGAAGCCGAGGTCGGTCACCAGTTCCATCCGCTCGGTCAGATCGGCGAGCGGGAAGACGCCGGTCCGCGAGAGCTCTTCGAGCACGATGGACGCGGCGGACCCTGCCCCGGTCCGCGCGTCCACCGGCCCGGCCCGGCCCTCCCCCACTGCCGCGAGGGCGGGCGGAGCCTCCTCGGGGGTGCGCGCCGAGGCGTCCACCGCCCAGTGGTGGCGCGGGGCGAGCGGGCTCGGTGGCAGGGTGCAGGGGGGTATGTGCTCCATCACCGGGCGGAGCCCCGCGCCGGTGACCGCGCGCTCGGCGAGCCGGGTCAGCACGGTCGAGCGCTCCTCGGCGGACAGCGAGCCCGGCGCGGGCACGGCGGCCTCCGGCTGCTCACCGGGTGGCACCGTGCCGGCCATCTGCCCCGGCCCGAGCTGCCCGGTGCGGCCGGCCGCCACGGCCTCGGCGGCGGCGGTCAGCTTGGTGACGGCGTCGGCGGTGTCCTCGGCCACCAGGGCGAGGCGTTCGGCGAGCGGAGCCCGGCGGGCGAGGGTGTCCGCCACCCCGGCCAGCGGCGGCCGGTCGTCGGCGAGGGTGTGGGCCAGCTCCCGGGCGTAACGGACCAGCCCGGTCCGGTCGCGGGCGCTGACCACCAGCAGCTGCGGCCCCTCGTCCGGTACGGGGCGGGCCGGTGCGGTGGCGCACTCCTCCACCACCAGATGGACACCGGTGCCGCCGAAGCCGAAGGCGCTCACCCCGGCACGGCGCGGCTGCCCGGACTCCGGCCATACGGTGGGCCTCGTCGGGACAATCAGCCGCGCGGCGTCGAGCCCGGAGCGGTCGGCGAGGGCGAACTCCGGCTGTGGCGGTATGACTCCCCGGTGCACGGCCAGCACGGTCTTGACGAGCCCGGCCATCCCCGCGGCGTTGAGCGCGTGCCCGACCACGGCCTTCACCGCGCCGAGGAAGGCGGGCGCGCCCCGCTCGCCCCGCAGTTCGCGCAGGACGTCGACCTCGACCGGATCGCCGACGGTGGTCCCGGTGCCGTGCGCCTCGAGGTAGCCCACCGCGTCCGGGGGAGATCGGCGTCGCGGTAGGCCCGGCGCAGGGCCCTGAGCTGGCCGGCCGCCTGGGGGTGCATTCCGCCCTGTACGGTCCCGTCGTTGGCCGTGCCCACGCCCCGTATCACCGCGTAGACCCGGTCGCCGGCGGCCAGCGCGTCGGACAGGGGGCGCAGCACCAGGACCCCGGCGCCCTCGCCCAGGACGAAGCCATCCGCCTCCGCGCCGAACGGCAGGCATCTGCCGCTGCGCGAGATGGCGCCGATCCGGCACAGCCCCACCAGCAGGTCGGGGGTGAGGATCAGCTGGGCGCCGCCCGCGAGGGCGATGCGGCAGCGGCCCGCGCGCAGCGCGAACACGGCGTTGGCCACGGCCATGAGGCCACCGGAGCACGCCGAGTCCAGCGCATAGCTCTCGCCGTGCAGATCGAAGACCGAACTGACGGTGTTCGGGCCCATGTTGAGCAGCAGCCCGGCCACGGAGGAGCCGTGCAGCCCGTCCACCGCGCGGACCATCTCCGGCCAACCGGGATCGGTGGCCCGCGCCCCGAACTCGCCGCCGGTCAGCTGGCGCATCCGGATGCGCATGGTGGTGATCTCGCGATAGCCGCTCTCGGTGAGCGCCGTGATCACCGAGGTCTCCTCGCGGTCGAAGCCCTCGGCCTCCCATCCGGCGTCCTGGATGGCCTCACGGGTCAGGTCGATCAGCAGCCGCCCTTGCGGATCCATCGATTTGGCCCGTCGTGGCGGGATGCCGTAGTGCGCCGCGTCGAAGTGGCCCACGTCCGGCAGCAGCGCCATGGTGTCCGTATAGGTCGAGGATGTGTCGCGTAAGTTGTCGCTGAGGAAGGTGGCGGTGCGCCATCTCGAGTCCGGGACGGTGCCGAACTGCGCCCGCGGTTCGTTGAGGAGTCGCCAGTACTGGTTGACGTTCCGCGCCCCCGGGAACCGGCAGGCCATTCCCACGATCGCGACGTCGTCGCGCCGCGTTCCGCTGACGCCCACTGTGGATTCCTTCGCTGTCACGGCGGTCACCCGGCGGTGGCCAGTCGCCCGCGCCACCACTCCACGGTCGCCTTGACCTGCTCGTCGACGGGGGTGGCGCGCACCGCGAACTCGGCTTCGTAGGCGCTGGAATCCATGACGAAGGGCCGGTCGAACTGGTAGCGGACCTCCTTCAGCTCGCGGAGCAGCGGGGAGACCAGCGACACGAGGCCCAGCACGGCCGACGGCAGCCTGCGCACCGCGACCGGCCCGGTCTCCGCCTGGGTGGCGAGGCGGTCGACCATCTCGCGGGTGGACAGCGCGGGCGCCGTCGGTACGTGCCAGGCGCGCCCCCAGGCCCGCTCCTCGCCCGCGACCTCGACCAGGGCGGCGGCCACGTCGGGGATGTAGCTCCAACTGTGCGGGGTGTCCGGGTCTCCGAGCGAGGAGACCGGCTTGCCGCGCAGCACACGTGGCATGACCCGCGCGGCCAGGTGCCCGCCGTCGGTCACGCCGGGCCCGAAGAAGTCCGACGCCCGCACCTCGACCGCCTTGATACGGCCCTGCTCATGGAGGTCGCGCGCCTGCTCCCACGCGGCGGCGCGCACCCGCCCCTTGGCGCCGGTGGCGGCGAGCGGCAGCTCCTCGGTCATGGGGCCGTCCACCGGACCGTACCCGTAGAGGTTGCCCAGCATGACCAGGACCGCCCCGGTGGCCTCGGCGGTCGTGCGGAGCGACGAGGCCAGGGGCGGCCAGTCACTCGCCCAGCGGTGGTAGGGCGGTGCGCCACAGCTGTAGAGGGCGGCCGCGCCCCGCACTGCCTCGGTCAGTCGCTCACTGTCCGTCGCGTCCAGCGCGACGTGCTCGATACCCGGTTCCGGGCTGCGGCCCGTCCTGGTGATGACACGTACCGTATGGCCCTTTTCGGCGAGCAGCCGAGCAGTGGCCGCCCCCGCGGGCCCGAATCCTATGACGACATGAAGGTTCACGCGCGCACACTAGCGCGAGTGTCCGTCAGTATCGTGGAGAGTTTTCCCGGCGTGGCCGCACCGTGATCCCCCGGCTCGACAACGGCCCCCGGGTCACGGGGGCCGCGCACTTTGAGGCTGGTGCTGTGCGCGTCAGGGGGCGGGGCGCTCCCCGCACTTGACGGCGGCGACGAACGACGACCAGGCGCACGGCTCGAAGACGAGCGCCGGGCCGTGCGGGTCCTTGCTGTCGCGGACGGGGACCACGCCGCGCGAGGCGACGAGGTTTGCGGCGACCTCGATGCACTGGCCGCCGCTGAATGGCCGACGTGCCCCCATGCGGAACGGGGCGATTCGGAGCACGGCATCGCTCGGCGAACTCCAGCAACAGGGCGAACCGAGCGTCATGAGGCCGCGGAACCGGTGAGGCGCGGGGCGGTTGTCGGCCATCTCTCCGTAAGGCGATTGTCTTAATAAGACGACCGCCTTACGGTGATCGGAGGTCCCCGACATCGGAGGAGTCCCCCATGACCGAAGCCATCCCGAACTACCCCTTCGAGCAGCCGAATCTGCTGGAGCCCCCGAAGGAGTGGGCCGAGACCCGGGCCAAGTGCCCCGTGGCGCACGTACGGATGCCCAGCGGGGATGTCGTCGGGCTGCTGACCGGGTACGAAGAGGTCCGCGGGCTGCTGACCGACCCGCGGTTCAGCCGCAACCTCGAACGGGAGGGCGCGGCGCGCATGTCGACCACCGAGGACGGCGGCGTGTTCAGCCGCCCCTCCATCGGCGACGTGGACAACAAGGAGGGCCCGGGGCACCGGCGGTGGCGGCGGCTGATCAGCCGCGCGTTCACGGTGAAGAAGATGGAGGCGTGGCGGCCGCGCATTCAACAGATGGCCGACGCGCTGGTGGACGACATGGTGGCCAAGGGGTCGCCGGTGGATCTCCGGGCGGCGCTGGCGCTTCCCCTTCCGGTGCAGGTGATCTGCGCCCTGCTGGGCGCGCCGAGCGAGGACCAGGACAGGTTCGCGCGCTGGTCGGAGACCCTGCTCACGCTGACCCGCTACACCCAGGCCGAAGTCGACGACGCCCAGCGGGAGTTCCGCGCGTACGCCTCGGACCTGATCGAGCTCAAACGCGCCCACCCCGGCGACGATCTGCTCAGCGAGCTGACCCAGATCTCCGACAGCGAGGACGGCCGGCTCAGCCATGACGAGCTCATCGCCACCGCGGTCGGGCTGCTGCTGGCCGGGCATGAGACCACATCCAACATGATCCTGAAGATGACGGCGATGCTGCTCTCGGAGCGGGAGCGCTACGAGGCCGTACTCGCCGCTCCCGCACTGGTGCCGGACGTAGTGGAGGAGGCGCTGCGGATGGACGCGAACGGCGGTGTGGGCATCCCCGGTTCATCACCGAGGACACCGAGGTCAGCGGGGTCCCGGTGAACGCCGGGAGCACCTTGTTCGTCAATCTGCACGCCGCCAACCGGGACGAGCGCAAGTTCCCCGACCCCGACCGGTTCGATCCGCACCGCGAGAACCGCGCCCAGCACCTCACCTTCGGCGCTGGACCGCACTTCTGCGTCGGCCAGACGCTCGCCCGGGTGGAACTCCAGGTGGTCCTCGGCACCTTCGTCCGGCGCCTGCCCGAGCTGCGGCTGCGGGACACCGCGGCGGACCTCCGCCCCCGGGAGGGGGTCTCGGCGGGCGGCTTCGAGGACATGTGGGTCACCTGGTGAACAACCGTCACCAGGTGAACACCGGTGAGAAGCTCGGCCGCTGAAAACCGTGGACGAAAGGAGCGAGGAAGGTACCATGCGGATCACTGTTGACGGGGATGCCTGCTGTGCCAGCGGGCTCTGCGTGGCCAGGGCCGATCAGGTCTTCGACCAGCGAGAGGAAGACGGGAGTGTCGTCGTGCTGGACAGCGCTCCGCCGCCGGAACACCACGAAGCCGTCCGCGCGGCCGCCGCGGTGTGCCCGACCGGGGCGATTCGCCTAGCGGAATGACCCCTCCCGGCCCGGCTGCCCCGCCGTCTCCCCGCTCGGCGCTCGCGCGCGACAAGCTGATGCGCACCGCCGAGCGGCTCTACGCCGAGCACGGTTTCGCCAACGTCTCGGTCCGGCAGATCAGCGAGGCAGCCGGCCAGCGCAACAACTCAGCGGTTCAGTACCACTTCGAGAGCCGTGACGGGCTCATCAAGACGATCCTGTCGAGCCACACCCAACTGGTCGAAAAACACCGCATCGCCATGGTGGAGGCGCTGCGCGGGCAGGACACCGTGTCCCTGGAGGAGCACTACCGCTGCCTCATCCTGCCGACCGTCGAGCACCACATCGAAGCGGGCACCCCCGCCTGGTCCGCCCGCTTCTTCGCACAGGCGCTGGTCGAGCCCGCGCTGCGCGACTACGTCCTCCAGGAACACCTCGACACTCCGTCGTACCGGCTGCTCAACGAGCTCGGTGGCATTCGCCGGGACGGCGTCCGCCCCGAACTCTTCGCCCGGCACGGCACGATGGTGCGCCAGCTCTCGGTGCACGCCTTCGCCGAGCTGGAGTACGACCTGGCGAACGGCCGCATCGACCCCGCCGCGACGGAGGACTCCTGGCGGACGCTGGGCCAGGATCTGATCACGGCGCTGTGCGGGCTCACCACCGCCCTGCTCGGCCCGCTGTGACGGTGCGGGGCGGCCGGGGACGGGCTCACCGGGGGCCGGCCGCGGCGCCGCGAGGACGAGTCCGGTGCGGCAGCACCCCGGGCGCATGGGAGCCAGCCCCCGGGCCCCGCAGGGGGTTACGGCTGGTGGCCGACCGCCTCCGCGTAGAAGGAGCGGTCCACGACCCGGTCCTCGGGCAGGGGGTCGCCCTCGACCACCCCGGCGGTGGCGTACGCCTTCTGCAGGCGGTCCACGGTGCCCGCGCGGATCTCCCAGTCCATGCGCAGCGACGGCACGGCGGCCAGCGTGTCGGGCTCGGTCTTGAGCACGTCGCCGACGTCGTCGAGGAATGCCTCGTCCTTCTTGTAGTCCCCGGCGAAGTAGGTGTTGACGGTGCGGATGTAGGCGCGCAGGAACGCCACCCCCGCGTCCGGGTCCCCGGTCAGCAGATCGGGGCCGAACAGGAGCCCGCCGAGCGGTTCGCCCCGCGGCTGGCCGCCGAGGAAGGCGTAGCCCGCGTCGCCGTCCACCTGGCGCCACGCCGGGTCGAGCAGCCAGGCCGCGTCCACTCCGCCGTTCTTCAGCGAGGCGAGGACCTCGGCCGGGCCGAGTTGCTGGAAGCGGACGCTGTCCATGTCGGCCTGGTGTGCGGAGAGCACCTTCTCCATCGGGTACGTGATGACCGAGCCCTTGCCGATGAGGGTGCCGACCGTACGGTCCTTGAGGCTGACCCCGTTCGACGTCTCCCCCGGCCGCAGCCTGGCCCAGAATCCGCTCTTGGAGCCGGGCGCGGGCGTGAAGTTGCCGGCGACCCAGCGAATGTCGAACCCCTGCCGGATGCCGTTGAGCACGGCGGCCTCCGGCGCCGCGTACTGGACGTCGACATCGCCCTTGGCGAGCAGCGGAAGCGCGTCCGGGGTGGGCAGCAGCTTCACTTCGACGTCGAGCTTCTCCTTGCTGAACTCGCCCTTCGCCACGCCGATCCGCAGGGGCGCCAGATACTCGGCGGTCAGCGTGGAGGCGGAGACGACGACCTTCGTCTTCTCCTTCAGCGGCTTCGGCGCGGGCGCGCCGGGCGCGCACCGGGCGGGCGCGCGGGTGGCGGACCTGTCGGAGGGATCGGTCCAGCCCTTGGCGCAGCCCGCGACGGGGGTGATCGGGCGGGGCTTGCCCCGCGTGCCCGGGCCGGCCGAGTCCGAGGTCTGCGCATCGCAGGCGGCGAGGGAGCCGAGGACGCCCAGCAGGGTCACGCCCGTGAGCAGGGCGCGGGCGAGGGAGGGGGTCCGTGCCATGGGTGCCGCCTTCCGGGGCCGGGGGTCGGAGCCGAGGTGGGGGTCAGGACTGGGGCCGGCCGCGGTCCCGTGGCGCCCAGGGGGTGAGCCGGCGGCCGATGAACCGGACGAGTTCGGAGAAGACCACGCCGAGCACGGCCACACAGACGATGCCGACGAACATCACGTCGTTCTGGAACAGCGTCCGCGAGTCGAAGATCAGGTGGCCGAGGCCGTCGTTCGCGGCGATCTGCTCGGAGGCGACGATGACCAGGACCGCCACTCCGGCCGCGACCCGCATGCCGACGAGGACCTGCGGCAGCGAGGCGGGCAGCAGGACGTGGCGGAACATCTGCCAGGGACCGGCGCCGAATACCTGTCCGGCCTCCCGGTGGCCCTCGGCGACGCCCATCACGGCGGCCATGGTGGAAATCCACACGAAGAAGAAGACGGTGGTCGCGACGAGCGCGATCTGGGGTCCCTCGCCGAGGCCGAACATATTGAGGAACACGGGGAGCAGTGCGAGCTTGGGGACGACGTACAGGGCGTCGAGCAACGGTTCCAGCGCCGCGCGGACCATCCGCAGCGCGCCCATCAGCAACCCGAAGAGATAGCCCGCGGCGGTGCCGAGCGCGTAACCGGCGATCACTCGCTTGAGGGTGGCCCATACGTCCGGCCACAACTTGCCGTCGGCGGCGCGCTGCCAGCCGTCCGCCGCGATCGTGGACGGCGCGGGGTAGATACGCGAGTCGATCCAGCGCTGGTCCGCGGCGAGCTGCCACAGCAGGATCAGCGCGGCGGGCACGGCGAGGGCGAGGGAGAGCTCGAGGGCGCGGCGGCGCCGGTGGGCGCGGACCGGATCGCGCTCCCCCGGTCCGGGGCGCCGCACCAGCAGCGTCGTCTCGGCGGATCCGCCGTCCCGTTCCCCTTCACCGAGGTGTTCACCAGGGTGTTCACCGGGCCGCGCGGTCCGGGCCGAGGCCGCCGTGTTCTCGCTCGTCATGAGGGGTTCCCCACCGTGTCCGCCGGAGCGGCGGCACCGGCCCCGCCCCGCTGGACCTCGTCGCGCAGGAGTTCCCACAGCTCGGACCGCAGCGCGGCGAACTGCGGGGCGCGGCGCATCGCCCCGGTGCGCGGGCGCTCGAACGGCGGGTGCCGTTCGGCGATCACCCTGCCGGGTCTGGCGGACATCACCACCACCCGGTCCCCGAGCACGATCGCCTCCTCCAGGCTGTGGGTGACGAACAGCGCGGTGGTGCGGGTCGCCTGGCACACCGCGAGCAGCTCGTCCTGGAGGATGGTGCGCAACTGGGCGTCGAGCGCGGCGAACGGCTCGTCCAGGAGCAGCACCTCCGGCTCCACCGCGAGCGCGCGGGCGATCGCCACCCGCTGCCGCATCCCGCCCGACAAGGTGGCCGGGTAGGCGTCGGCGAAGTCGGAGAGGCCGAGCCGGTCCAGCCAGTCCCTGGCCCGTGCGTCGGCGGCCTTGCGTGGCACACGCCGCACATCGAGTCCGAAGCGGACGTTGGCCAGCACGGTCTTCCAGTCGTAGATGCCGTAGTCCTGCGGGATCATCGCGGCCGGGTGCCGACGGCGCGCGCGGATCTCGACCTCGCCACCGCTGGGGCGGACGAGTCCGGCGACGATGCGCAGGAACGTGGACTTGCCGCATCCGGACGGGCCGACGATGCAGCAGAACTCCCCGTGCCGAATGTCCATATCGAGTGGTCCGAGGGCGTGCACCTGCCGGGATCCGTGCCCGAAGGTGCGGGTCACCGCGCGGGCACGTACTTTCGGCGCGGCCCCGGGTGTGGTGTGCGGCTCCACCCCGTAACTCCTGATCCGTTGAGCGGGTGTCGTGCGACAACGGCTGCGCGCACCGTTTTACGATATGACGGTACGTCAGATTCGGGCAAGGGTGGCGGCGCGAGTGGCGGCTCAGGACAGCCGACAGCTCAGAGGGACCACGGCTCAGGACAGGCGGCGGCACAGCAGCGCGTCCGGGCCCCCGGAGCTGCCCACCCGCGTGGTGAAGGCGATACCGGCGGCGTACTCGCCGTCCGCGCACTGTCCCTTGTAGGCGCCGTGGGCGAAGTCGCCACCGGCGGCATCGGCCGGCCGGTTGTCGGAGCGGTCGAACCAGACCGTACGTCCCGTGGCGCCCAATGGAGTGCGGGCCGGGGCGCACAGCGCGGCGGACACCCGGTCGCCGCGGCGGCTGTAGCCGATGAGGAACTGGTCCGAGGGGCACTGGAACTTGGTGTAGCCGGAGGCCCAGTCGCCACCGGCGGGTACGTACCGTTCGTCCGTGACGACCGTATGGGCGGTACCCGGGGCACGCGGGTCGTCGGCGCCGATGTCGGTGCACAGTCCGCGCCCGGCGGTGTGGCTGAGGCCGATCAGCCGCAGCCCATCGGGGCAGGCGGCCTTGTAGGCGCCCGGATCCCAGTCGCCCCGGCCCCGCTCGATCAGCGACCGCACATGGTCGCCGTGGTCGGTGACGAGCATGCGCCAGACGGGGACGCGGTCGACGGGCCCGGTGTGTTCGGGCGCGGCCATCAGCCGCTGCCACGCCGGGCCGCGCCAGTCGCCCCGGTCGAGGATTCCGTATCCGCGGCCCGTGGAGTCGTAGCGCAGCAGCGCCCAGTCGTCGTGGCCTTCCCATCCCACGAGTGGCCAGTAGGCGAAGTCGGCGTCACGGTCGGCGAAGTAGTCGGTGATACGGGTGAACCATGCGCGCGGGGCGGTGCCCGTCTCGGCCGATCCGATGCCGAACTCGCTGATCCACACGGGTGCGGTGTAGTGCCGCCCGCTGTCCTCGGCGACGAAGAACGCCTGGTCGGTGAGGGCTCGATACAGTTCCTCGCGGCTGAGGTCCTGGTACCGGGGGTCGTGTGTCTCGCCGACGCCGGTGGCGCCGCTGTGGCGCGGGCCGGTGTATCCGTAGAAGTGGGCGGAGTACACCAGCTTGTGGGCGTTGACCAGAGTGTGCGAGAGGGTGCGCGCGGGGGCCAGGGTGGGCCGCTCGTGGGGCAGCCCGTCCACCGGCAGTCCGGTCCAGTTGATGCCCTCGATCACGATGAGGAGGTCGGGGTCGGCCTCGGTGAGGATGCGGTCGGCGGCGCGCTGCGCTGCGGTGTACCAGTCGTGTTCATCGCCCAGACCCCAGTTGGGGTCGTCCAGGACATCGCGGCGCACCTCGTTGTAGAGGTCGGCGCCCACCACGCGTGGTTCGTCGGCGTAACGGCGGGCCATGAAGACCCAGTCGTCGATCCACGCTTGGGTGGACTGGCCGCTGTTCCACCGCTCGTTGCCGTCGATTCCGCAGCACCACCGGGTGGTGTTGGTGTGGTTGTTGAGGATGACGGCGAAGCCGTCCCGGCTCAGAGCGGACACCACGGCGTCGAAGATCTGCAGGGGTGTCTTTCCGCGCAGGTGGGCGTTGGCGGCTACCGCGCTGTCCGGCACGGGCGCCGTGGCGTGGATCATCTCGTTGGAGAACGGCAGCCGGATGCTGTTGATGCCGAGCCGGTGGAAGTCGGCGAGCAGCGTCGGCAGGGGACCCGGTCCAGGCCGAGGGGGATGCCGGAGGAGTTCTGCCCGGAGTGGTGGTTGGCGGGGTCGTCGACACTGCCGCTCCCCGTCCACGACCCTTGCGCACCGTCCCAGTTGGCGGACTTGAGCCGGAAGCGGTCGCCCTTGGCGTCCACGATGTACCGGCCGCGGGTCGACAACGGCGGCTGCCAGGTGTCGGCCGCGGGGGCGGTGGCGGAGGTGGCCGGGGCCCTGTCCGGAGCGCTGTCCGGAGCCGTCCGCGCGGCGGGCTGTTGGGCGGTGGCGGCCGGTCCCGGCGCCATGGCCAGCAGGGCGAGGATCGACGCGATTCCCGTGAGGTACCTGAATGTTCTCCTGGTCGGCATGCGGCCTTCCCATGGGTGAGCGATGGTGCCCGAACGCGGCTCCGCCGGACCCGGCGCGCCCGGGCACCATACTGACGGCCCCTCACATCTCCGTCCAGACAGCGTGCGATCAGCTCGGCGGCTCGACCACCAGCCGTGTCCCCCGCGTTTCGGTGGCGGAGGGCCCGGTCTCCAGCAGCAGTTCACCGGGTTCGACGGCGAGGCCGAGGTCCCGGGTGACGGAGGCGAGGGTTTCGGCGTCGATCGCGAACACGGCGTCGGCCTCCTCCCCCGGCCGCAGTTCGAGGCGGACGAAGCCCCGGAGCTCGCGTACGCGGGGCCACGAGTGGCCGCCCGACAGCCGGCGCACGTAGAGCTGCACCGTCTCGCGCACCGGCCGCTCACCCGTGTTGCGCACGGTGACCCGGCAGCTGAGCGTGGGGTCGTCCGGGGTCACGCGGGCACGGGAGAGTCGCGGCGGCTCGTAGCCGACCGTGGTGTACGACAGGCCGTGGCCGAAGGCGTAGCGGGCGGTGGCGAGCTGGTCCACATAGCCGCGGTACCGGTGGTCCTTGGCGTTGTAGAACACCGGCAGCTGCGCGGCCGACCTGGGGATGGACACCGGCAGCCGCCCCTCGGGCCCGGCCGCGCCGAACAGTACGTCGGCGACGGCCCGTCCGCCCCACGGGCCCGGGTACCAGGCGCTCAGCACCGCCGCGGCCTTCTCCGAGAGGTCGGGCAGGGCGTGCGGACGGCCCTGGACGAGGACCACGACGACCGGCACACCCGTGGCCGCCACCGCGTCCAGGAGCGCCAACTGTCCGTCTGACAGGCGCAGTTCGGCCAGGTCGACGCCTTCGCCGCAGGTCATACCGGCGGAGTCGACGGAGGTCACGACGGCAGCGCCGTTGGTGTCGAAGGTGGTGTCGCCCGACCGGGCGCTGGACCCGCCCAGGACGAGCACCGCGACGTCCGCCGCTGCCGCCAGCGCGACCGCCTCGGGGACACCGGAGAGGTCGCCGCCGACCAGCTCGCACCCGGGTGCGTAGGTGACCTCGGTGTCCGGCGGGGCGGCCGAGCGGATGCCGTCCAGGACCGTGACGTGGTGGGGACCGGGGCGCTGTGGCGCGGTGTAGTCGCCGATCTGCTGGGCGATGGAGTCGGCGTTCGGGCCGAGGACGGCGATCCGGCGGGCCGAGGGCGTCAGCGGCAGGACTTCCCCGTCGTGGGCGAGCAGGGTGATGGACGCGCGGGCCACGCGTTCACTCAGCTCACGCGGGTCGGAGGGCTGTTCCACGGCGGGCGCGTAGGGCTGCTCGAAGAGGCCCAGGCGGAACTTCAGCGCCAGCACCCGGGCCACGGCGGTGTCCAGGGTCCGCTCCGCGGCGAGCCCCTGGGCCACCGCCTCCGCGAGCCGTGGAAAGCAGGCGTCCCAGAGGCCGAGGTCGCATCCGGCGTTGAGGGCCAGGGCGCCCGCGGCCACCGGGTCGCCCGTGAGCCGGACCAGACGGTCGATGGCGCCACCGTCCGCCATGACGATGCCCTCGAACTCCAGCCGCTCCCGGAGGAGTTCGGTCAGCAGCGGCCGACTGGCGACACAGGGCAGGCCGTCGAACTCGTTGTAGGCCGCCATCACACCCGCCGCACCGGCACGTATCCCGGCCCGGGCCGCCGCCAGATGGATCTCGTGCAGTTCGCGGGCGCCCAGTTCGGTGGCCGCGCTGTTGCGTCCGCCGACCGTGGCCCCCTGCCCGGCGAAGTGCTTGAGCACCACGGCCACGTCGGCCGCGCGCATCCCCCGCACCAGCGCCTCGGTGAGCCGGGCCGCCAGATACGGATCCTCGCCGAAGCACTCCTCCGCGCGGCCCCAGCGCGGGTCGCGCACCAGGTCGAGGGCGGAGACCAGCGCCACGTGGCCACCGCGTGCCCGCACTTCCGCGCCGACCGCGGCCGCCGCGGCCTCGTAGAGCCCGGGGTCCCAGGTGGCGCCCACGGCGAGGTTGACCGGCAGCACGGTTCCGTCCAGGGCCTGGTGGCCGTGGGGCACCTCCTCCACGAGCAGCACGGGTATGCCCAGCCGGGTGTGGTCCACGACGTGCCGCTGCACCGCGTCGGCGACCCGCGCCCCGTCCGCCGCCGTGATGCCGTCGGCGAAGTCGACACCGGACCAGGCGTCGGCCCGCTGGAGCCCGTACAGGGCACCCATCCCGCCGTACGCGGCGACCTCGGCGCGGAAGGCGTCGGTGAGCCGGTGGCCGCTGTCGGTGCGCTCGTAGGCGTGCCAGCCGTACATGCGCTGGTTGACCTGGCCGACCTTCTCGGTGAGCGTCATGCGCCCCAGCAGATCGCGGACCCGCTCCGCCACGGGCGCGGTCGGGTCGCGGTAGGGCTGGTCGGTCACGCCAGCTCCAGGACGCGCACACCGTACGGGCCGAGTGTCACATCCGCCGTCGCCGTGCCTGAGGCCAGGTCGTGCAGCGTTCCCTCGGCGGCGGGGCGGACGGTGACCTCCTCGGGGCTCTGGCTGACCAGCCATACGAAGCGGCGCCCGTCGTCGTGGACGAGGAGGTCCGCGCCGACGTGGGGGCTGTCGACCGTCACCGGGCGGCGGACCCCGGCCACGTCGGCGAGCGCCGCGTACAGCCGGTGGGTCTGCTCGGGGTTGGCGCGGGCGGTGCGGGCGGCCATGTGCTCCAGGGGGTAGGTGGCCAGGACGGTGCGGCCGCGCCCGGTGTCGCGCACCAGCAGGGCGGGCCGCCCGTGGGCGTCGACGGCCACCACCCGGGCGTCCCGCGGAACCACCGGCAGATACGCCCGGCTGTCCTCGTTGCCCGCGACCGGGAAGCGCAGCGAGGTCCCGGCCGTCAGCCCGCCGAAGTCCTCGGTGAACGTCATCTCCAGGACGTCGTCCTCGATGGGCTCGGCCACGCCGTAGGAGAGTCGCAGTTCCACACCGAACAGCCCGTCCAGGTCGTCGAACCACGGGCCGCGGGTCCCGGGGTGCTCGCCGGAGCAGAACGAGAGGTAGACGGTGGCGCCCGCGTGGGCGCGGCGTTCGAGCTCACGCCGGGTACGCGTGGTGAGCTGTCGGGTGGCCGGGAGCAGATACAGGGCCGCGTCGCCGGGCAGTCCGTCGGCCTCACGGGTGAAGCCCACCGGCAGGTCGGCGGCGCGCGTGGCCACATAGCTCTGGTGCAGCGATGTGAAGATCAGTGGCCGGTCGGCGGGCCTGCTGTAGGGGTAGCCACGCTCCAGGAAGGCGGGCACGACCAGCGCCGCGTCCGCGTCGGCGCGTCGGCAGTGTGCGAAGTCCACGTCCTCCAACACCTCGGCGAACGCGGCGAGTTCGAGCAGCGGGGCCTTGGGGGCGCCGGTGTGGTCGGTGATGCCGAAGTGCATTTCGAAGGGGTGGTGGTCGTACGGCGAGCGGTCCCACAGGTCGTCGTAGTCGGTGTTGTTCCAGGCGATCCAGCCCGTGGCCCCGCCGAGCAGCGAGTTGTGCAGGGTCTGCCGGTAGTAGACCGCCGCGTTCTCATCGGACACGGTGTCCGTGGAGAGCCCGAACTCCTCCAGGACGACGGGCTGTCCGGTGACCGACGCCAGTTCGCACTCGAAGGCGGCGCGCAGGTGCTGACGCGGCCGGTCGGTGTCCGAGCGGTAGACGTGCGGACCCACGAAGTCCACGTACTCGGCGGTCTCGCGCAGCGAGAAGCCGTTGTCGCGGCCGGTGACCTCGATGCCCCACGCGCCGTCGCCGAGGGAGACGGGCTGGGTGCCGCCGGCCGCCCGTACGGCGTTGCACATGGCCTGCGCCCAGGCCGTCACCACAGCGGAGGAGGGCGGATCCACCTGGTAGATACGGCCGTAGCCGGGCATCTCATTGGTGATGAGCCAGCCGGTGACCGCCGGGTGGTCCTTGAAGCGGCGGGTCATCTGGGACACGAACCACGCCTGGCGGCCGACCATCCACACGTCCTCGTAGAGGTCACGGCCCCCGCGCCAGGCGGGGTCCCAGTTCTCACCCGACATGTGGCCGACGATGAAGGTGGGCACCGTGCCCATGCCCGTCTCGGTGTGGGCGTCGAGGAAGTCGCGGAAGCGTTCGCACAGCGTCTCGTCGACGCGGTGGGGCTGTGGGTGGAAGTCGGGCCAGTAGAAGAACGACCGGGTCATCGTCAGGCCGTGCTCGCGCAGCACCCGCAGTTCCGCGCGGACCGTCGTCGGGTCGTAGTCGCGCCACATCAGGGGCCCGCCGGTGCGGGACCAGAAGTTGGCGCCGAGCCAGGGCAGGACGGCGGGGTGGTGGGTGAGCTGGGCGCTGTGGCGTCGCATGGTCCTTCTCGGATGTCGGTGGTACGGGGTGGGGGGTGGCCCGGCGCGGGGCCGGGGGCCGGGGTCGGGGCGGGGTTCGGGCGGCAGCGGAGGTCGTCGCGGTCGGGGTTCGGGCGTCAGCCGGGGCCGTCGGGGCCGGGGGCCGGGCGTCAGCCAGGGGCGGGTCCGGTGGACTCGCGGACGACCAGCCGCGGCCGGTCGTCGAGCGCCGCCTCCTCGACGTCCTCGCCGCAGCGCGCGAGGAGCAGCCGGGCGGCGGCCGCGCCGACCCGCTGCACCTGCTGGTCGACCGTGGTCAGCCGGGGGTGCAGCCAGCGGCCGAGCGGCAGGTTGTCGTAGCCGACGACCGACAGATCGTCGGGGACGCGCAGCCCGGCGCGCTGGGCCGCGCCGATGCCGCACATCGCCATGGAGTCGTTGGCGTAAACGATCGCGGTGGCGCGGTCGGCGGCGTCCAGCAGGGCCTGGGTGGCCGCGACCGCGGACACTTCGGTGAAGTCGGTGTGCAGGACCGCGTAGGGCCGCAGGCCCGCCTGCCGGAGGGCGGTTTCGAAGACACCGCCGCGCAGCCGGGTGTGCTTCAGGTCGGCGGGGCCCGCCACATAGGCGATCCGCCGGTGTCCGAGCCCGAGCAGATGGCGGACGACCTCCTCGACGGCGGTGTCCTGGTGGCCGAGGCCGACCCGTGGCACGGCGGCGGCGCGGTCGGGGGACCGAGCAGCACGGCGGGCAGGCCGAGGCGGGCCAGCAGGGCCGGGCGCGGGTCGTCGGCGCGGGCGTCGGTCAGGACGGCGCCGTCGACACGGCCCTCGGCCGCGAGCCGCTTGTAGAGGGCGTTCTCCTCCTGGGCCCCGGCCACCAGGTGCAGCAGCAGACCGTAGCCGCGGGGCGCCAGTTCGCCCTCGATACCGGTGATCAGCTCGCTGAAGTGCGGGTCCGCGCCGAGCACATCGGTGGGGCGCCGCACGACGAGGGCCAGGGTGCGGGTGCGGGCGCTGCGCAGGGCGGCGGCGGACGCGCTCGGCGACCAGCCGAGCTCCGTCGCGGTGTCCAGGATGCGCTGCCGGGTGGCCTCCGACAGCCGGCCCTTGTCGTTGAACGCCTGGGACACGGCCGCGGTGGACACCCCGGCGGCGGCCGCCACCTGTTTGATGGTGGGGCGCCGCCCCGGTTTCGTGGCGGTCGTGCTCACGCCCTGACCGGCGGGGGTGCTCATATCTTGACCGGCGGCCGTGCTCACGCCTTGACCGCCCCGTTGATGAGCGCCTGCTGCATGCGCTTCTGGAGCACCGTGTAGACGACCCACACGGGGATCAGGGTCAGGACGGTACCGGCGGTGAGGACCCCGTAGTCGGTGCCGGTGATGGCCTTGAGGGTGGGCAGGGCCACCTGCACGGTGCGCTGTTCGGGGTCGGGGCCGATGATGACCAGCGAATACAGGTACTCGTTCCAGAAGGTGAGGAAGTTCAGCAGGAGCACGGTGGCGATGCCGGGCAGGCACATCGGTATGTAGATGTGGCGCAGCACCGTGTAGGTGGACGCCCCGTCCATCCGGGCTGCCTCCTCCATCTCCCGGGGGATGGTCCGCATGAACTGCACCAGGATCACCACCGACAGTGGCATCGCCGTCGCGGGCAGGAAGAAGACCATGAACAGCCGGGTGTGGAACAGCCCGGTGGCGGCGGCGAGCAGGAAGGTGGGGAAGAGCGCCGCGAACGTGGGGACCAGGAAGCCCAGCGAGAAGACCTTCTCCATCGCCGAGGCGAGCCGTCCCGTCGAGCGGGCGAGCGCGAACGCCGCGGGCAGCGCCAGCAGCAGGGTCAGCGCCAGGGCGAGGCCCGTCACCAGGGCGGAGTTGACGACGGCCGTGCCCAGATCGGCGCTGTCGTAGGCGGTGCGGAAGTTGCCGAAGCCGAACGACTTCGGCAGTGCGAAGGGATGGGCGAAGATCTCCTCGTTGCTCTTGAACGCGGAGGCGAGGAAGTAGTAGAGCGGCACGATCAGCAGCACCGCGTAGGTCCACACCAGGATGTGCGCGGGCAGCCAGCGTTTGCCGAGTTTCATGGTGAGCCGCCTTACGGTCAGTAGTTCTGGCGGAACGTGCGGCGGATGGCGAGCAGCCCGACGAGCCCGGCCAGGAAGAGGATGACGCCGACGGTCTGGCTGTAGCCCAGGTCGGCCGCGATGAACGCCTTCTGGTAGACGAGGAACGACAGCGTGGTGGACGAGCTGCCGGGACCGCCCTGGGTGAGCAGCAGCACGTGCTGCGCCGAGCCGAAGAGGGTCCACAGGAACTGCAACATGGTGACGACGCCGACGTAGTCACGGATCACCGGGAAGTGGATGCGCCACATGGTCCGCCAGTGCCCGGCCCCGTCCAGCTGCGCCGCCTCGCCGAGGTCGTCGGGGACGCTGTCGAGCCGGGCGGCGAACAGGACGGCGGTGAAGCCGATCCCGCTCCACACGTCCAGGGCGATGAGGCAGGCCAGGGCGGTGGACGGCGAGGCGAGCCAGGCGTCGGTGAGCGAGCCGAGCCCCACCGACTGGAGCGCGCCGTTGGCCAGCCCGTCCGGGGAGAGCGCCGCGTAGAACACCATGGCCTTGGCGGGGTGGAGATCAGGCCGGGGATGAACAGCAGATAGCGGATCACCCGGTGTCCGGGTGGCTTCTGCGCCACGTAGTAGCCCAGCATGTAGGCGCACACGATCATGATCGGCAGCGCCACCGCGAGCTGGACGGCGGTGTTGCGCACCGCGTCCCAGAAGACGGGGTCGTCCAGGACCGTACGGACGTTGCCGAGCCCGGCGAACGACACCGGCTGGAGCATGCCCGGCCAGTGCAGGGCGGCGATCACGAAGATGGCGATCACCGGGCCGATCATGAAGACCGCGTACCAGACCAGTGCCGGGATGGCGAGGATCGTGCCGCCCTGCCGGGGTGTGCCGATGCGGCGTGTGGTGGCGGGCGGTGCGGGGTGGCGGATCGCGGCCCCGCCCGGGGGCGACGTCAGCGTCGTCATGAGGTGGCTCCCGTGGAGTCGGGCTCGGGATAAGAGCGAACGGGCGGGCGGTTCACGCGGAGCGGTACGCGGTCTCGAGCGCGGCGCGGACCTTCGCGGCGCTGGTGCCGCGGGTGAAGGAGGTGCTGGTCGCGGTGATCAGCGGCTGGGCGGCGGCGGGCGGGACGTACACATCGGGCAGCAGCGCCTGGCTCACCGTCGAGCCCAGCCGCTGCGCGGCGGCGACCAGCGGGAAATCGGTGCTGACGGTGTCGGAGCGGAGCGCCATGTCGCGGCCGCTCTCCTTGATGAACCGGGTCACGGTGTCGGGCCGGTACATGAAGCGCAGGAACTTCTCGACGGCGTCGATCTTCTTGGTGCCGTTCGGGCTGATCCAGAACCCGATCAGGGTGTAGGTGCGCAGGATGGTGGGCTTGTCGTGCACGGCGCCGTCCGTCAGCGGCCACCCGCCGACCTCGGTGTGCCGGGCCACCTTCGGCGGCACCTTGGCCAGCGCCGAGGACATCGCCGACTCGATCGCCGCGGCCTGCGTGTTGAACTGCGTGGTCATCGAGTCCGAGGTGAGGCCCTGGGCCTTGTCGGCGAAGACACCCGCGTCGCGCAGTGTCACGAAGTACTCGATGCCCTCGCGGGCGCCTCTGCTGCCGAAGTCCCCCGTGGAGTAGGCGTGCCGGGCCTCGTCCTCGGTGAGGAAGGTCTGGATGATCTGAGCGAGCAGCTTCTGCCCGGTCCAGTCGTTGCCACCGACGGTCACGGGCGCGATCCCCTTGGCGCGCAGCTTGCGGGCCGCGGCGATCAGCTCGTCGCCCGTGGTGGGTATCGCGTCGACGCCCGCCCGGTCCAGCAGGGCCCGGTTGTAGGCGATCGGCCAGTTGGTGGCGAAGTAGGGGAAGGCGCGCACCCGGCCCTTGGCGTCGGTCCACTCGGCCAGCGCCCGCGGGAGCACGCGCCGGCGCAGCCCCCAGTCGTCCAGATAGCCCTTGACGTCGACCGTGGCGCCGACATCCGTCCACGCCAGCGTCTTGTCATAGAGGTTGACCATGACGACGTCCGGCTCCTTGCGGGCCAGCCGCGAGGTCTCGTAGACCTGCGCGAGGTCGTCGCCGTTGATGAGGTTCTTGACCTTGAGTCCCGGATTCTCCTTGCGGAACCGGTCGAGGGCCGCGAGGTAGGTGGGCGATCCCGGGGCGGTGGTGCCCAGCTGGCTGTGCACGACGAGCGTATCGGGATCGGAGTCCGCCCCGGTGAGTGCGGAGCAGGCGGAAAGGCCGGGCAGGACGGTCGCGACGGCGAGGCCGGAACCGGCGGCGAGGAAGCCGCGCCGAGTCAGCGGTGAGTGCACTGCGGGGGTCTCCAACCAGGCGGTTAACGAGTGGTTAATCGATCTACCTCGAGGGTGTGAGGAATGTAGGAGCCACTTCGCCTCCGGTCAAGCCCTTGCCGGGACCCAGAACACACCGCGAAGACCGTCGGGCGAACTCGCAGGCACGACCGATAACACATCACCACGACACCGAAAACTTTTCGGAAACCGGCAGGGAGAGATCCTTTGCGCTGTCGATGACCACGCACACACATCGGAGAGTCGCAGATCAAAGGTGAAGCCACACCGGCACCGACGGAAGTTTCTACCGGAATCATTCCGGAAGAAGCGTTGACGTTGCGTCAGCCCCGCAGCATACTCCGCAGCGATCGTCGCCCATCGGCACACCACTGCCACCCGCACCCCCGAAGAAGGGACAGCAATGGTCATCGATTCCCGTCAGGTCCGTCAGGAGCCCGGAGATCGCCGTCCTCGGTTACGCGTCCGAAGGGCGTTCAGCCTCGGTGTCGTCGGCCTCCTCACCGCGGCCGGTGTCCTGGCCCTGTCCGGTCCCGCCAGCGCCGCGAGCACCCTCGGCGGCGCGGCGGCGGCCAAGGGCCGCTACTTCGGTGCCGCCGTGGCCGCCAACCACCTCGGCGAAGCCCCGTACGCCACCACGCTGGACACCGAGTTCAACGCCGTCACACCCGAGAACGAGATGAAGTGGGACGCCGTCGAAAGCTCCCGCAACTCGTTCAACTTCGGCAGCGCCGACCAGATCGTCGGCCACGCCCAGGGCAAGGGCATGAAGATCCGCGGCCACACCCTGGTCTGGCACTCCCAACTCCCCGGCTGGGTGGGCGGTTTGAGCGCCACCGAGCTGCGCTCGGCGATGAACAACCACATCACCAAGGTGATGCAGCACTACCAGGGCAAGATCTACGCCTGGGACGTGGTCAACGAGGCGTTCCAGGACGGCAACAGCGGTGCAGGGCGCAGTTCGCCGTTCCAGGACAAGCTCGGCGACGGCTTCATCGAGGAGGCGTTCCGCACCGCGCGTGCGGCCGACCCCGGCGCCAAGCTCTGCTACAACGACTACAACACCGACGGCCAGAACGCGAAGAGCAACGCCGTCTACGCCATGGTGAAGGACTTCAAGGCGCGCGGTGTGCCGATCGACTGCGTCGGCTTCCAGTCGCACTTCAACAACCAGTCCCCGGTCCCCGGTGACTACCAGCAGAACCTCCAGCGCTTCGCCGACCTCGGCGTCGATGTGCAGATCACCGAGCTGGACATCGAGGGCTCCGGTACGGCCCAGGCCGACAACTACCGCCGTGTCACCCAGGCGTGTCTGGCCGTGTCCCGCTGCACCGGCATCACCGTATGGGGTGTCACCGACAAGTACTCGTGGCGCGCCAGCGGCACCCCGCTGCTGTTCGACAACAACTACGCCAAGAAGCCCGCCTACACCGCGGTGCTCACCGCGCTGGGCGGCACCAGCGGGGGTGGCGGAGGCGGTGGCGGCGGCGCGTCGTGCACCGCGTCGTACTCCGAGACGCAGCGGTGGGGCGACCGTTTCAACGGCCAGGTGACGGTGACGGCCGGATCCTCCGCCATCAGCGACTGGACGGTGACGGTGACCGTGCGGTCCGCGCAGAGCGTCTCCACGACCTGGAACGGCACTCCCAGCTGGGACAGCAGCGGCAAGGTCATGACGATGCGGCCCAACGGCAACGGCAACCTGGGCGCCGGAGCGGCCACCAGCTTCGGCTTCACGGTCATGGCGAACGGGGACTGGTCGGCCCCCGCCATCGGCTCGTGCACCGCCTCCTAGCCGACGGGCAGGGAATCACATCCGCACTCCAGGAGGGACCATGACCGGACGTGGAAAGGCCGCGGCAAGACGCGCGGGAACGAGAAGCACCGGGAGAGCGCGGCGGTTCGCGCTCGTCGCCGCGGCCACGGCCGCCCTGGCGGGGTTCTCCGCCGCCCCGGCCCCGGCGGCCACGCACGGCGCGGCGCACACCGAGAGGGCCTGGGCCAACTGCCCCAACGGATACGTGGGTCTGACGTACGACGACGGACCGAATCCGGCGTCGACCCAGGCACTGCTCAACGCCCTGCGGGCGGGTGGCGCGAAGGCCACCTTCTTCATCTGGGGGCAGCACGCCGACCAGTATCCCGACCTGCTCAGGGCCGAGCAGGCGGCGGGCATGTGGATCGCCAATCACACCACCTCGCACCCCCATCTCACCCAGATCGGCGAACCGGCGGCGTACAACGAGATCGCGGGCGCCCAGAACACCGTCCGGCGCATCACCGGACAGACACCCACCCTGTTCCGGCCGCCCTACGGGGAGACCAACGCGCAGGTCAGGGCCGATGAGGCCCGTCTCGGGCTGACCGAGGTGCTGTGGAGCGTGGACTCCCAGGACTGGAACGGGGCCAGCACCCAGCAGATCGTCCAGGCCGCCGCCACCATGCGGGCGGGCAGCATCATCCTCATGCACGACGGCGGTTACCAGACCACCGTCGGCGCCGTGCCGCAGATCCTCAGCGGGCTCGCGGCACGGGGGCTGTGCCCCGGCAGGATCACGGCCGGGGCGGGTGGCGGCGCCGTCGTCACGGCTCCCTGAGCGCCGTATCCGGCTGACCGCTTCCGGCCCGCCCGCTGACCGCTTCCGGCCGCTTCACGCGGCAGCGGGCGGGTCCGGTTCACCGGCTGACCTCCGGCCGCAGCACGGGCAGCACCGCCGAGCCGACGCTTTCGATCAGCTCGGTGGGCGGGTCGTAGGAACCGACGTGCTGGAGGAACACATCGGTCACCCCGTCGGCGTGCAGCGCGGCGAGCCGTTCGGCGATCTCCCCGGCGAGCCGCAGATTGCGCGGACCGCTTGCGGCCACGTGGATCGGTACGCCCGGACCCGGGTCCCGCAGCCGGGACCGTACGCCGTTGAAGTCCCACTCCGATCGCAAGTGGTCGTACTATGTACCGTTCGCTGTATGGCGTCGAGGTCGCCGACAGGCCCCGGGCCGAAGGATCCGGGGCTGGGAAAGCCGGATGGCGGGGCTCAGTCGCCGGTGCGCCGCAGAACGCCGTCGATGAGGCAGTCGAGCCCGAAGAGGAACTGTTCGTCGCTGGGCAGCGTGGTCATCTCCTCGGCGAGCTCCACCATGTGGGGGAAGTCCTCACGCGGCAGGGCCCCGTAGAAGTGCCTGCGCTGACGCCGCAGCTCCTCGGCCTCGGGATGGTCGGCCTTCCCCCACGGGCGGGGCGCCTGATAGCTGGCGAAACCCAGGCTGTACTGCACGATCAGGCCGTAGACGCGCACCGCGTCCCGGTCCGCGAAACCCGCCTCGCGCAGCCTGCCGATGACCGCCTCGAACGCGCCCCGCATGGACCGCGGGCCGGTGCTCACCCGGGTGGAGAAGAGCCGCACGATGCTGGGGTGCTCCCGCATCATCTCGAGGAAGGCCGGCGCCAGGGCCCGTACGACCGCCTCGGGCGAGGTCTCCTCGGCGGTGGGCAGCCGGAAGTTCCCCATGACGCAAGGAGGCGATCCCGTCGAGGATCTCCTCCTTGCCGCGGAAGTAGCTGTAGAGCGTCATCGCGCCCACGCCGAGGTCCGCGGCGAGCCGGCGGATCGTCAGGACGTCGATGTCCTCCTCGTCGCAGATCCGGGTGGCCACCTCGGTGATCCGCTCAGCGGTGAGCGCCCTGCCACGCGGCCGCTGACCCGCCACTGGGACTCTCCTCTTCGCACACGACCGGGGACCGGCGACACCGACGCCGTCGTACACCACACCGCACAGGCGTCCCGCCGATCGGGCGGCGATCAGGAGGTGTTGTCCGGACGGGCGGCCAGGTCGAGTGCGATGTCCGTGATCATGTCTTCCTGGCCGCCGACCATCGCGCGGCGGCCGACCTCGACCAGGATGGCGCGGGTGTCCAGGCCATGGCGGACCGCGGCGGCCTCGGCGTGGCGCAGGAAGCTGGAGTACACCCCCGCGTAGCCGAGGGTCAGGGTCTCGCGGTCGACGCGGACCTCGCGGTCCTGGAGGGGCCTTACGAGGTCGTCGGCGGCGTCCATCAGGGGGAACAGGTCGCAGCCGTGTTTCCAGCCCATCAGGTCCGCGACCGCGATGAACGCCTCCAGCGGGCAGTTGCCCGCCCCCGCGCCCTGGCCCGCGAGCGAGGCGTCGACGCGGGTGACGCCGTTCTCCACGGCCACCACGGTGTTGGCCACGCCGAGGGCGAGGTTGTGGTGGGCGTGGATCCCGAGTTCGGTGCCCGGGTCGAGCACATCACGGTAGGCGCGGAAGCGGTCGCGGACACCGTCCATGGTCAGGCGGCCGCCGGAGTCGGTGACGTACACACAGTGGGCGCCGTAGGACTCCATCAGCCGGGCCTGGCGGGCGAGTTCGGCCGGTTCCGCCATGTGCGACATCATCAGGAACCCGGCCACGTCCATGCCCATCTCGCGGGCGGCGGAGATGTGCTGGGCGGAGATGTCCGCCTCGGTGCAGTGGGTGGCGATGCGCACGGAGCGGATGCCGAGGGCGTGGGCCCGCCTGAGGTCGTGCAGGGTGCCGATGCCCGGCAGCAGCAGGGTGGTGGGGATCGCCGCACCGGTGGCCGCGACGACGGCCTCGATCCAGTCCCAGTCGGTGTGGGCGCCGATTCCGTAGGTGATGCTGGAGCCGGACAGGCCGTCGCCGTGGGCGATCTCGATGGCGGCCACCCCGGCGGCGTCCAGGGCGGCGGCGATGGTGCGGGCCTGCTCGACGGTGTAGCGGTGGCGGATGGCGTGCATGCCGTCCCGCAGGGTCACGTCCTGGACGTAGAGGGCGGGCGGGACGGGCGGGGTGCCGGTGGTCGCACCGGCGTCGGTCGTGGTCATCGTGCGGCCTCCTCGCCGGAGCGGTGTGCGGCCAGGCGCTCCGCGGTGCGCAGCGCGGCCGAGGTCATGATGTCGAGGTTTCCGGCGTAGGCCGGGAGGTAGTGGGCGGCTCCCTCGACCTCGAGGAAGACCGAGACCTTCACCGCGTCGGTGTGCGCGGCCTCGGCGGGCAGCAGGGAGCGCACCGGGTCGTCCGCCCCCACCTGGTCGAACTGCACCTTCTGCTTGAGGCGGTAGCCGGGTACGTACGCCTGGACGCGGCCGACCATCTCCTCGACGGAGGCGGTGACCTCCTCGGTGGCGCAGCCCGAGACCAGGCAGTGCACGGTGTCGCGCATGATCAGCGGTGGTTCGGCCGGGTTGAGGATGATGATGGCCTTGCCGCGGGCGGCACCGCCGACGCGCTCGATGGCGGCGGCGGTGGTCTCGGTGAACTCGTCGATGTTCGCGCGGGTACCGGGGCCCGCGGAGCGGGAGGAGATGGAGGCGACGATCTCCCCGTAGTGGACGGGGGTGACCGCGCCCACCGCGGCCACGATCGGGATCGTGGCCTGGCCACCGCAGGTGACCATGTTGACGTTGGGCGCGTCGAGGTGGGCGTCGCCGTTGACCGGGGGCACCACATAGGGGCCGATGGCGGCCGGGGTGAGGTCGACGAGGGTGCGGCCGAGGGGCGCAGCACCTCCTCGTGGCGCTTGTGGGCACCGGCGGAGGTGGCGTCGAAGACGATGTCCACGTCGGCGAACTCGTCCATCGCCACCAGCCCGTCCACACCTTCGTGGGTGGTGGCCACCTTCAGGCGGCGGGCCCGGGCCAGGCCGTCGGAGGCGGGATCGATCCCGGCCATCGCGGCGATCTCCAGGGTGCCGGAGAGCCGCTTCACCTTGATCAGCAGGTCGGTGCCGATGTTGCCGGAGCCGATGATCGCCACTTTGGTGCGGGTGCGGGTGTTGGTCTCGCTGCTCACCGGTGGTCTCCTTCCGCGGCGAACCCGACTCCTACGGTGCCCAGGTTCGAGATACGGGCGTGGAACACATCGCCCGGGGCGGCCGGGACCATCGGCCCCAGGGCCCCGGTCAGGACGAGGTCGCCCGCGCGCAGCGGGTCGCCCCGCTCGGCGAGGGCCGTGGCCAGCCAGACGGCCGCGTTGAGGGGGCCGCCGAGGCAGTCGGCGCCGGTCCCCTGGGAGGCCGTCTCGCCGTTGCGCGTCATGGTCATCTGCACCGAGCGCAGGTCGAGCCCGGACAGTGGCACCGGGGAGGCGCCGAGGACGTACAGCCCGCAGGAGGCGTTGTCGGCGACCGTGTCCACGATGGAGATGTCCCAGTCCCGCACCCGGCTGTCGACGATCTCCAGCGCGGGCAGCGCGAACTCGGTGGCGCGCAGCAGGTCCACGACGGTGCAGCGGCGGTGGGGCAGATCGCCGCCGAGCACGAGCGCCACCTCGGCCTCCACCTTGGGCTGGAGCAGCCGCCCGGCGGGCACCTCACCACCCTCCGGCACGGCCGTGTCCGCGAACAGCGCGCCGAAGTCCGGCTGGTCCACGCCGAGTTGGCGCTGTACGGCCGGCGACGTCAGGCCGATCTTCCGGCCGACGATCCGGCGGCCCGCGGCCTGTTCGCGTCGCAGGTTGAGCCGCTGTACCGCGTAGGCGGCCTCGATGTCGCCGTCGTCCAGGAGCGTGCGCACCGGCGCGCAGGCGATCCCGTCGCGGGCGGCGCCCGCGAGTGCGTCGGCGGCCTTGACCACGGCCCCGGGGAGGGAGTCCGTCGGGACGTGGTCGGGAACATTCGGCACGGGCTACCTCCTGGAGAAGAACATGGGGCCGGGGCCCGGCGCTCCCGATGTGGCCTCCGGTATAGACGCGCCGCCCGCCACGAGCCAACTTTCGTTCCGCTACACGGAACGCGGTGCGTGGCGACGTGCCGGACCAGGCGACACTGACCTCGCGTACCCGTGTCCGTCCAGCGTCCCGTACCGCCTGACGGAACGCTCCGAGCGAGGGACCCATCCCCGCCGAACACCTCGTGACGGCACCCAAGGCTCTCCGCGACCCCGTCCATCAGCCCGGAGAAGCGCGCCCGCGCGGCGTGGAAACGCCCGGTCGACTGGGTGCGGCCGAAGCCGGACGGCTCCCACCTCCTGGAGCTGTGGAACCGGCGCAGGCACTTTTACGAGCCGGGGCAGGAGGCCGCGCTCAACCGCTTCATGGCCGACGCCCTGCGGGTGCTGGACCGGGTGGAGGACGGCCACATCGCCATCCGGCTGTTCGCGATGGACGAGGGGCTGCCACGGATCACCGCCCCGGCCACGGTCCTTGCGGGCAGGACGACGAACCGTCGATGCCCGGCTTCGAGCCGATGGTGCGGGCGCTGTCGGCGAAGGGGCACCTCGTGCCCGGGGCCGGTGTGCCGTTCCCCGGACAGCGGCCGGATGAGTTCGCCCGGCTCGTACGGGAAGCCGTCGCCTCCGCCGGGGTGGCGGGCGGCTGACGATGGCGTGGCGTCAGGGCCCTCCTGGCCCGGGGAACAGCGAGCGGTAGAAGGGGGTCGCGCGGAAGCCGTCCCCGTGGTGGGTCGAGCCCCAGCTCAGCGGCGCCGCCGGGCCGCCGGGCCGGTGCAGCTCACCGGTGAGCGCGTAGTCGGGGTGTACGCCGTCGTCGCTCAGCGTCGTGGTGAAGTCGAACTCGAACCGGTCGCCCGGCCGCACCGGCAGGCCCTCCGCCGACAGCGGCGCGTACACCGGAGTCCAGCTGCTCGGCTGCACCAGCGAGTCGATGGGCTCGTCGTCCTCGGCCACCCACAGACGCATGCCCAGTGCGAGCCCGGAGAAGGTGCCCGCTCGCGTGAACGTCAGCTCGGCGCCGTCGACGCCCTCGGGGTTCAGGTCGCCGTTGAACTCCAGCGGCTCCACCTCGACGGGACCGGACAGATACGCCCGCTCCCGCGCCTTCGGATTGTCCTGCAGCCCCTCCAGGACCACCCGCAGATCAAAGGGGCGGCCCACCGAGGCGAACACGTCCTCCACATAACGGAAGACCAACGGCGGAAAGCCGAGCGGCTCACCGCGACCCGCGCTGCCCAGGTCCAGCGCGACGGCGGTCGTGGCGCTGCGGTGCGGAATGAACACCCCGCCGGGCTTCACCAGCCGCTCCCGGGCGTCCCGCAACACCGACCCCGCGCCCTCGGAGCCGCCGAGCGTGCCGATGATCTCCGAGACACACATATCGACGGGCTCGGGGAGCTCGATCTCGGTGGACAGCCCCTCGACCACCGTGACCCGATCGGCGAAGCCCGCCTCCTCGATGGTCTTCCGCGCGATCCGCGCGGACTGGGGGATGACCTCCACCGCCCACACCTGCCGGGCTCCGGCACGGGCGGCGGCCAGCGCCCACACCGCGTCCTGCCCCGTGCCGATGTCGAGCACCGTCCGGCCGGGGCATAGCGCCGGACCGCCTCGGCGTAGGCGCCCATCCGACGCTCGTCCTTGATCATCGCCTCGTACGCGACCTCGTCGTACACCGGATATTCGCCGATCGAGGGGACCAGGAACACCGGGCTCGCCTCCACATCGCACGCCCGCACCGGCACCTTGCAACCCGGCGCGGCTAACTCCGCGATGAAGGAATACCGCATTCTTCAACCTTTCGTTGGGCGCCTTTTCAATCCCAGCATGCCAGGCCCGAAAACCCGGAATTCCCTAGGAATGGAATGCACCATGAACGAATAAAGTCCGAACATAGCACGGTTAAAGTGATGTCAAAGCACCCAGGCGCGACGCGAACAAACGCGCCGTGTCACGGCGCCCGGAAGCCCGCGCGACAGACCCATGGAACCGATGCGGCGAGAAATTGGCATGCTCGCGATCAGGTGGGGGGTTGCTTCCGGAAGTGGATTCGGCCGAATTTCGCGGATGGATCGCCGGATCCCGGCGCCGGGCCGTCCGAAAACAGTCGTCATCAATAGTCAGGCTGGTTATCCGTGATTATTGGCGCGACAGGCTTGTCACGCGAAACAGCGGCCGGGCCGGTGAGGAAGGAGCAGACCGCGTCGCGGTAGGCGGCGGGGCGATCGGCTTCGATGACATGTCCGGCCCCGTCGATGGTGCGCAGGGTGGCGTTCGGGAAGGTGTCTCGATACTCCCGTGCGATGGCCGGATCCTTGTAGTCGCACTCGCCGCGGAGGACCAGCACGGGCACGTGGATCCGACCACGGCCTGGTCCGCCCCGGATGATCCGCCGCTACGCCTTCGACCTCGTCCGCGACGTGATCGACGTGGAGACGTTCTCGCCCTGGTTCCTCAGCCGCGACCCGGAGAAGCACACGCCCCTGGAGGCGGAGACCATCGAACTGACCGGTCCCGCCGACCGGTTCAGCCTGAGCATCGACTTCGAGCGCCGCTTCTCCGGCTTCGCGCCGGTGGTGCCGCGCAAGCCGCGCCCGGCGTCCGCGGTGATGCCGCGCGGCACCCTCGCGTACTGGCGCTTCGACGCCTCGGGAACCGCCTCCCGTGCGGCGGGCGCGGGCACCCCCGTCGGTACGGACACGGTGATCCGCGACCTGTCCGGCCACGGCAACGACCTCCGGGTGACCCGTCTGCACGACAGCGCGCCCGAGGTCCTGACGTGGTCCGGTGAGCACCACGGCGACCAGCCGGCCCATGCCAGCCTGCGCTTCGACGGCGGCAAGGGACCCGACCGCGGCGCGGTCCTGACCACCTCCGCCACGGCGCCGCTGAACTCCGAGAAGTTCACCGGCGGCTACACCATCGAGACGTACATCAAGCTCCCGGACCCCTTCGAGGGCGACCACGCCTGGATGGGCATCCTCAGCTGGGAGGGCCGCAACGGCGACGCGGGCAAGACCACCGGCTGGTCGCCCGACGAGCCGACGTGCAGCCTCAATGTCACCCCCGAACGCTTCCTCCAGTTCGTGGTCTACCCCCATGTGCAGGACGCCGATCCCACCTCCTGGAGCCACGCCCTGCCGGTGGGCCGGTGGACCCATATCGCGGTCGTCAACGACGGCCACCACACCGTGGTGTACGTCGACGGCTCGAAGATCGCCCGCAATCCCGGCCAGCCGTCGACGGGGATCGCGGCCCTCGGCAAACCCTTCGTCATCGGTGCCACCCAGTTCGAGGAGAAGTTCGGCCAGGGCTTCTACGGCTGGATCGGCGACACCCGCATCGTCGGACGAGCCCTGCGGCCGAGGGACTTCATGACGTCCCGCGTCTAGGAGGTGTCCGGCGGGGCGTGGTGCCCGCGGCGGGCGGCTTTCCCCGCCCCGCCCCTTCCCCCAACTGGGGCTCCGCCCCAGCCCCCGGGAGGAGGGGCGGGGGCTCTGCCACGCGCCGGAGCCGCATATCGGTGCCGTGGGACGGGGCACGGTGGGGAAAGCGTCGATGTGCGGCACCGCCGCGTGGGAGGCTCCACTCCAGACCCCGGGCCACAAGGGCGAAGCCCCTGCCACCCGCGGCGGAGCCGCGTGGTCCGTCGGGTGCCCCTTAGTGTCTTCCGGGCCGGAGGGGGTAGGTGGCGTTCGTTCCACCCGATCAACGCCGCCCTCCCCCTACGGCCAGGAGAAACACGTGCCCAGAGCGCTCGTCACCGGGATCGCCGCCACCGCCGTCGCCACCGTCCTGCTCACGGGATCCGGAGCCGTGAGCACCCCCGCCACGGCCACCGCGCCACGTCAGCCACACGCCACCGATGTCCGTCGGGTCCACATCCAGGACGACTTCGACTCGCTCGGCCCCGAGGTCCGGGCGCTGAAACTGGACTCGGGCCGCACCGCCCACTACATCGACGACGGCCCCCGGGACGGCAAGCCGGTGCTCTACCTCGGCGGCACCGGCACCAGCGCGCGGGTGGCCCATATGACGGACTTCCTGCGCAGCACCCGGGAGTCCCTGGGCCTGCGGCTGATCTCGGTCGAGCGCAACGGATTCGGGGACACCGAGTTCGACAAGGGCCTGGGGAAGGCGGACTTCGCCAGGGACGCGCTCCAGGTGCTGGACCGCGTCGGGGTGCGCAAGGTCAGTGTGATCGCCATCTCGGGCGGCGGGCCGTACGCCGCCGAGCTGGCCTCCCTGGCCCCGGACCGCGTCCAGTCACTGCACCTGGCCGCCGCCCTGCCGCCGTACGGCGCCCAGCGTCCGTACTGCTCGATGTCCGACGAGGAGCTGGGCAAGTCCCTGGAGAAGCAGATCGCCGACCCCCGCGTCTGGTGGGCGCTCCCGGACGACAGCCCGACCAAGCGCATCCCCGGCTTCGCCGACACCGCCTTCGAGGACGGCGCCCGCACCTACAACCAGCGCGGGCAGAAGGCCGACCCCGCACCTCAGGTGCATGAGCAGAAGCTCTACTGCGAGCGGCCCGGCCCCGATCTGTCGAAGCTGACGGCGCCCGTCATCCTCTACAGCGGGAAGAAGGACACGACCGTGCCGCCCAGCACGATCGACACCTGGAAGCAGCACCTGCCCGGCGACCCGGCCGTGCGAAGCTACGCCGACTCGGGCCATGATGTGCAGTACCGCCACTGGGACCAGATCCTCGTCGACCTCGCCGGGCACACGGACCGCACGGTCATCTGCTACCGGGGCCACAGCACGATGCCACCTGCCCGGATCGCCGACCCGCTGGTCGAGAAGGGCCGGGCCACGCTCGGGACCTGCGCCTGGCAGAAGTCCGATGGGGACGGGCCCACCGGCTGAGGCGAGATCCCGAGACCCGTCACGGCCGCCGCGCCCAGAACAGCGCGTGGCCGCTGTCGCCCTCGGGGACGAACTCCTCGCCCTCGACGGTCAACCCCGCCCGGGTGAGCCAGTCCCGGTAGGTCGCGGCGTCGGCGTGGCTCCACCACATGGTGGTGCCACCGCCGAGCCAGTTGTCATCGGTGCCGGTCCAGGCGCTGTGTCCGGTGGTGCCCAGGAACCAGCCGCCCGGGCGGAGCCAGGTGGCGATCTTGGCGAGGAGGGGAGGTTGTTCGTCCAGGGGGATGTGGATCAGGGCGTAGAGGGAGATCACGGCGTCGAAGGAGGCCGCCGGGAACTCCACCGCCGTGGCGTCGGCCTGGCGGAACTCGGCCTCCGGCACGAGCTCCCGCGCCCGGCGGATCTGCTCCCCGCTGATGTCGACACCGGTCACCCGGTGTCCCGCGGCGCTGAGCACGCGGGCGACCGGTAGGCCGGAGCCGCACCCCAGGTCCAGCACGGCGGCGGCGGGCGGGATGCGCTCCTGAAGGGCACCGAGCCAGGGCTGGTACTTGGTCTCGGTGGCGTAGGACTGCTCGTAGTGACGGGAGAGCGCGTCGTAACCGCGCCTGACCACGTCCTTGGGGTCGTCAATGTCCACGGCGCAGCACGGTAGTTGGGGCGGGTGCGTTCCGCGAACGGTTTTCGGGCGCGAGACGATGCCCGCGCCCGTCAGCGCCGTCAGACCTTGCGCACTGCGGCGACGAACTCCGCCCAGGCCCCGGCGGGGACGACCAGGGCGGGGCCGTTCTTGTCCTTGGAGTCGCGGATGCCGACCTGGGCGGTGTGGGGCAGGTGGGCGATCTCCACGCACATGGTGCCATTGTTCTCGCTGTAGGAGGACTTGAGCCAGGCGCTCTCCGGCGCCACGTCAGTCGCTATGCGGCAAGTCATGTCAGATCTCCCGTGCTAGTCGCTGTAGAAACGCCGGTGTCTCGCCGGGAGCGAGGGCACCTGCTCGCAGAGCCTCGAACCTGCGGGAGAAGGACCAGATGGTCGTCTCCTTGTCGCTGATGTCCGACCCGTCGATCGCATCGCTCTGCACGACTGTCGGCAGTGGACTGCCGAATTCCCACAGATTGAAGTTGGCACCGGTCCTGTACGTGGCCGTGGCCATGGGAAGGATCTGGACCGTCACGTTGTCCAGCCGGGTCAAGGTCTGGATCTCCTCGTACTGCTCACGCATGATCTCCGGGCTGCCCACCACTCGCCTCAGCGACGCCTCGTCCTGGATGACCCAGAGTTCCAATGGGCTGTCTCTGCGCGTCAGAGCCCGCTTCCGCTCACCTCGGATCTGGATATGGCGCTCGACGAATTCCGTGGTGGTCTCTTCGACCGGCTTGGCGGCTAGGAACATCTCCCGTGTGTAGCGCTCCGTTTGCAGCAGACCGAAGACGACATGCGGCTGCCACGTCCGGCTGGTACGGGCTCCGTTCTCCAGACCGATGTGCATGCCCACGCCGGACGGAAGCACACTTCGGTAGACGGACCACCACCCCCGGTTGAGGGAGTCACGGTGGATCTGCATGAGAAAGTCCACGTCGTCCTCGGCCTCGACGCCGTATCGGTCCAAGAGGGCCTTCAGGTCCGCGGCCTTGGGCAGGGCCGAGAGGCCGTTCTCGACGCGGAACAGCTTCGTGGTGGAAAACGTCAACCCATCCACCGCCTCCGCGAGGGTGAATCCCGCTTCGTCCCGCAACCGCTTGAGCTCCCAGCCGAGTTGCATGCGACGGACCGTCGGTCCCGTTGGTGCTGCCACGAGTATGCCTCCCGTTGGGTCGAGCCTGCCATGCCGCCGTACGAGTTCTGAGTCTGGCAAGGGCGGCCCGGCGCATCAGGCCATTTGCCCACTCGGTCACATATGCCATCTGAAGCGGAAATTAGCTGTCATCTTGCGCGCCAGCTTCCGCGCAGCCGAAGCTGTTTCCGCCACCGCCTCATCACTCGCGGTAGCCGAACCTCGGAACGCCATGGAGCCCTCATGCCTTCATCACGCCCCCGTCTGCTGCCCTGGCCCGGACAGAACGGGCAGCCCTGCTTCCTCGTCACCGACGACACCGGCACCAGCTACCTCTCCCGGCTGGCCGACGAGATGGAAGCCGCACAGCTTCGCACCGGGGCCGACCTCCTGGGTCACGCTCGACCACTGCTCCGGGACCACCGGGCCAGCGCCCGTGAGCTCCGCTTCGTGGGGCATCGGCTCGCCGAGGCGCTGCATGACGCGCTGCGTGTGGCGGAGAGCCGGGGGCGGCGGCTGGAGGACCGGGAAGAGACCGCGCCCGGACAGAGTTGGTAGAAGCATGAACAGCAGCGTGGACGTCGTGGTCGTCGGTGCCGGGCAGGCGGGGTTGTCCGGGGCCTACCACCTGCGGCGGGCCGGGTACGAGCCCGGGACGGACTTCGTGGTGCTCGACCACGCGCCCGCGCCCGGCGGGGCGTGGCAGTTCCGGTGGCCATCGCTGACGTACGGCAAGGTGCACGGGCTGTACGACCTGCCCGGTATGCGGCTGACCAGCGACGACGCGGATCCCGAGCGACCCTCGTCGGAGGTGATCCCGGCCTACTTCGCACGCTACGAGCGCGCCTTCGAGCTGCGGGTCGTCCGGCCGGTGCACGTCGACGCCGTACGGGACGGGGGCGACGGCCGACTGCTGGTCGAGACCTCGGCCGGGACATGGGCCACGCGGGCGCTGATCAACGCGACCGGGACCTGGGACCGGCCGTTCTGGCCCCGCTACCCCGGGCAGGAGACCTTCCGGGGCCGGCAGCTGCACACCGCGCGGTACCCCGGGCCCGAGGCGTTCGCGGGACGGCGGGTGATCGTCGTCGGGGGCGGCGCCTCCGGAGTGCAGCATCTGCTGGAGATCGCGGAGGTGGCGGCGGAGACCACCTGGGTGACCCGGCGCCCGCCGGTGTTCCGCGAGGGGCCGTTCGGCGAGGTGCAGGGGCGGGCGGCGGTGGCGCTGGTCGAGGAGCGGGTGCGGCGAGGGCTGCCGCCGCAGAGCGTGGTGTCCGTGACCGGGCTGCCCCTGACGGAGCCGATGCTGCGCGCCCGGGAGAAGGGCATCCTCGACCGGCTGCCGATGTTCGAGCGGATCACCCCGGACGGGGTGACCTGGGCCGATGGGCGCCATATCGAGGCGGACACGATCCTCTGGGCCACCGGCTTCCGCGCCGCGATCGACCATCTCGCCCCGCTGCGGCTGCGTGAGCGGGGTGGTGGCATCGCCGTCGAGGGGACCCGGGCGGTCCGCGATCCGCGGGTGCATCTGGTCGGCTACGGGCCGTCGGCCAGCACGGTCGGCGCCAACCGGGCGGGCCGTGCGGCCGTACACGAGATCCGGGCGCTGCTGCGCGCCCCTTACGACAGCCAGCGGTCACCGGAGAAGGTCGCCGTCGGGCGTTGACCGGGTGCGGGGCGGGCCGGTGCTCCCCCGGACCGCGAGGGTGGGGTCGAGGACGATGTCCCGGTCGGCGGTGCGCCCCTCGTCGAGCCGTTCGGCGGCCGCCCGGACGGCGAGTTCGGCCGACTCGGCGGCCTCCTGCCGTACGGAGGTCAGGTCGATGAAGGACAGCCGGGCCAGTTGGCTGTCGTCGTAGCCGACGATGGACACGTCCTCGGGCACCCTGACGCCCGCGCGCAGCAATGTGCCGAGCAGCCCGTGCGCACAGCGGTCGTTCCCGGCGATGACCGCCGTGGGCAGCTGGGCCCGGGCGAGCAGGTCCCGGGCCACCCGGGCGCCGGATTCCTCGGTGTAGTCGCCGGGGTGGACCCGGATGTGGTCGGCGAGTCCGTGGCGGCGCATGGCGGCGCGGTAGCCGCGTCGCCTCTCGGCGGCGGCGGGCATGGTGCCGCCGTCGATGTGCGCGATGGCACGGTGTCCCAGTGCCACGAGGTGGTCGACGGCCTGGCGTATCCCCTTGTGCTCCGCGGTCCGGACGACATCCACACCGGCGGCCCTCGTGCGCGGGTTGATCTCCACGATGGGGGTCCGGGTGGCGCCCGTGGTCAGGTGCTGCCAACTGGACGTCGCACCAATGGTGATGACGGCTTCACTGCGCAGTCCGAGCAGTTCCTCCATCGCCTGGCGCTCGCCGCGGGTGGCGACCATGGCGTTGAGCACGAGGGTGTACCCGTGCTTCCGGGCCGCGGGGTAGAGAGCCTCGACGATGCCCACGTCGTGCGGCTGACGCATGGTGAACAGCACGCCCAACTGCCGACTGCGCGTGCGGCGCAGAAGCTGGGCGGCGGTGTCGGGACGATAGCCCAGTTCCTCGGCCGCCTGGAACACGCGTCGGCGCGTATCGGGGCTCGCACCGGGCTGGTTGCGGAACACCAGTGACACCAGGGCCTGCGAGACGCCGACGCGCGCGGCGACGTCGGACATGGTCGGCCGTTTGAGGCGCCGCGCCGGGGTTCCCGGCCCGTCCGAGGAGCCGGTGCCCCCTGGATCCCCCATCCCTGCCTCCTCGCGCCTCATGTCTTGACATGCATCACACGCCGCCCTCATAGTACGTGGCACTTGTACGTACTAGTTGTACTGACAAACAGACAAAGGCTCTCCGCAGCCGCACGATCGTGGCTGGCCGGGCGGCCACTCACCCGACCTCGGGAAACAACCGGACCTGTCGGGGCGCCACCACGACCTCCGCTGCCTCCACGAGGAGACCCACGACGATGAACACCCGACTCGACTCCGAGGACTCGGGCATCACACACCACGACCCCGAACTGCCGCCGGACACCAAGGGTCCCCATTCACGACGGCTCGGCCTGGTCGCCGTCATCGTGACCTTCGGCGGGCTGCTGTTCGGCTATGACACCGGCGTCGTCAACGGCGCCCTCGATCCCCTCACCAAGGACCTGGGGCTGACCGCGTTCACCGAGGGAATCGTCGTCAGCAACCTCATCTTCGGCGCCGCCTTCGGCGCCATGATCGGCGGAGTGCTGTCCGACCGGCACGGCCGCCGCCACAACATCCTGCTGCTGTCCCTGGTGTTCATGCTCGGCACCCTGGGCTGCGTCCTGTCTCCGAGCTGGCAGGTCCTCGCCCTCTTCCGCTTCATCCTCGGCCTCGCCGTGGGCGGCGCCTCGGCGACGGTCCCGGTCTACCTGGCCGAGATCGCCCCGGTCGAACGCCGCGGCTCCATCGTCACCCGCAACGAGGTGATGATCGTGACCGGCCAGTTCGCCGCGTTCGTCATCAACGCGGTGATCTTCAACCTCTGGGGCGAGACGGACGGCATCTGGCGGCTCATGCTCCTGGTCGCCGTCCTTCCGGCGATCGGGCTGTTCCTCGGCATGCTGCGGCTCCCGGAGAGCCCGCGCTGGCTGGTCTCCCAGGGCCGTGACGAGGAGGCGCTCGCGGTGCTGTCCCAGGTCCGCACCCCCGAGCGGGCCCAGGCGGAGATGGCCGAGGTCCACCGGCTCGCCGAGGAGGAGCGGGTCGCCAAGACCGCGGGCCGGGTGGACCTCGGGGTGCGATGGGTGCGCCTGCTCATCCTGATCGGGGCGGGCCTCGGCATCTGTCAGCAGTTCACCGGCATCAACTCCGTCATGTACTACGGTACGCAGCTGCTCGGCGACGCCGGGTTCTCGGGCGACTCGGCCATCGTCGCGAACACCCTCAACGGCGCCTTCAGCGTCATCGGCATCGCGGTGGGCGTATCGGTCATCAACAAGATCAAGCGCCGTACCATGCTGCTCGGCGGGTTCGCCCTGACCACCACCTTCCACCTGCTCGTCGGGCTCTCCGCGCTGCTGATGCCCGAGGGCACCGCGAAGGCGTGGTTCATCCTCGTGTTCGTCGTGCTCTTCGTCTTCTCCATGCAGGCCACCATCGGCCCGCTGGTCTGGCTGATCCTCTCCGAGATGTTCCCGCTGAAGATCCGCAGCCTGGCCATCGGTATCAGCATCTTCGTGCTGTGGTTCGCGAACGCCCTGGTCGCGCTCGGCTTCCCGCCCGTCGTGAAGGCCATGGGGATCTCGAACACCTTCTTCGCCTTCGCCGCCTTCGGCGTGCTGGCTCTTCTCTTCATCGCGACCTGTGTTCCCGAGACCAAGGGCCACTCGCTGGAAGAGCTGGAAGACGACTTCCGCGCCCGCTACTCCTGACCGCCCTGCCCCGAGAGACCCGCCCTGCCCCGAGAGAAGGGCCCACGCACCATGACCGTCATCACCGCCATCGCCGAGGGCCGCGAGGGAGACCACGCGCTGGCCGCGGGAATCGCCGAGGCCCGGCTGCTGGGCACCGATCTGGTACTGGTCAATCTGCGTCTGTCGGCGCTGGACCGCTCCGGGGTGCCCGAGGACCTGGAAACCGCCGTCGTCGAGCGCAGCGGTCCCGCCGACCGCGACCCGGTCGACGCCGTTCTGGACGAGATCGAGGCCCGGCCCGACGTCGACCGGCTGGTCATCGGCCTCCGCCGCCGATCGCCGGTGGGCAAGGCGCTGCTGGGCAGCGTGAGCCAGCGGCTGCTGCTGGAGAGCCCCGTTCCCGTCGTCGCGGTCAAACCCCCGGCCTGACCGTGGCCACCTTACGGACCGGCGCCACGCCGCCTAAATCAGCGAACCCCAGCTCAGGCGCCCGGTCTGGACGCGAAGGTCGAGTCCCGCACCACCAGCTCCGGCTGGAGCACGATCCGCCGGTGCTGGTGGGCGTCGGCCTCGTCACCGGTCTCCTCGATCAGCAGCTCGGCCGCCGTACGCCCCATCCGGAACGCCGGCTGGCGCACCGAGGTCAGCGGCACCGCGGCCGCCGCGGCGAACTCGATGTCGTCGTACCCCACCAGCGCCACCTCCCCCGGCACCGACACCCCGGCCGCGAAGAGCGCCTGCAACACCCCCAGCGCCAGCAGGTCATTGGCGCAGAACACCGCCGTCGGCCGCGGGGAGATCCCCAGCAGCCGGGCCCCGCGTCCCGGCCCGAGGCCACGTCCAGCCGCTCGGCCTCGATGTGCACCATCGACTCCTCCGGCAGCCCCTCCTCCGCGAACGCATTGAGCAGCCCGGTGCGCCGGTCCTGGCACTGCGGGAGCAGCATCGGGCCGCTGACGTAGACCACGGAGCGGTGCCCCTGGGCGATCAGATGGCGCCCGGCGAGCGCGCCGCCCTCGATGTCGTCGACCGACACCGAGCAGCCGTCGGCGCTGGGCACCTCGCGGTCCACGAAGACGAACGGGATGTCGTGGCGCCGGAAGCCCTCCAGGTTGGCCCCGGTGACATCGGCCGGGGTGACCAGCACCCCGCGCACCCGGTGCTCGGCGAAGAGCCCGAGGTAGTCGGCCTCCTCCTCAGGACTCTGCGCGCTGTTGCACACCATCACCCCAAGACCCGCCTCCCGCGCCGCGCGCTCCGCGCCCCGTGCCACATCCACGAAGAACGGGTTCGCCATGTCCAGCACCAGCAGCGCGATGATGCGGCTGCGCCCGGCGCGCAGCTGGCGCGCGGACTCCTGGCGTACGTAGCCCAGGCGCTCGATCACGGCCTGCACCCGGTCGCGCGTGGCCTCGGCGACCATCTCGGGCCGGTTGATCACGTTCGAGACGGTGCCGACCGACACTCCCGCCTGCCGCGCGACGTCCTTGATCCCCACCATGCGTCCCACGACCCGGGCCTCCGCCTTCCCGCGACCCACCGCGGTCGCGGGAACATGGTAGTGCGCTGTTCGACCGGTCGGGCATGACCGGGCCGCCGCGGGGCCCGGGCCCCCACGCCCCGGGCCCCGGGGCCGGGCTCAGCCTCGGGCGCGCACCAGGCTCGATCCACGGACCACGAGCTCGGGCTGGAGGACGATCCGCTGGTGGCGGTGGTCCCCGGCCCGCTCCCCCGTCTCCTCGATCAGCAGCTCGGCCGCCGTACGCCCCATCCGGAACGCCGGCTGACGCACCGACGTCAGCGGCACCGCGGCCGCCGCCGCGAACTCGATGTCGTCATACCCCACCAGCGCCACCTCCCCGGCACCGACACCCCGGCCCCGTACAGCGACTGCAACACCCCCAGCGCCAGCAGGTCATTGGCGCAGAACACCGCCGTCGGCCGCGGGGACATGCCCAGCAGCCGGGCCCCCGCGTCCCGGCCGGACGTCACGTCCAGCCGGTCCACCTCGACATGGCGCAGCGCGGACTCGCCGAGCCCCCGCTCGCGCAGGGCGCGCAGCGCGCCCTCGCGGCGGTCGCGGCACTGGGCCAGCCGCATCGGTCCGCTCACATAGGCGAGGGTGCGATGGCCGAGGCCCAGGAGGTGGCGGACGGCGAGTTCGCCGCCGGTGACGTCGTCGACCGACACCGAACACCCCTCGGCGCTGGGCAGTACGCGGTCGACGAGGACGAAGGGGATGGGCTGCCGCCGGAAGGAGGCGAGGTTGCGCCCGGTCATATCGGCCGGGGTCATCAGCACCCCGCGCACCCGCTGCTCGGCGAAGAGCCCGAGGTAGTCGGCCTCCTCCTCAGGACTCTGCGCGCTGTTGCACACCATCACCCCAAGACCCGCCTCCCGCGCCGCGCGCTCCGTGCCCCGTGCCACGTCCACGAAGAACGGGTTCGCCATGTCCAGCACCAGCAGCGCGATGATGCGGCTGTGGCCGGCCCGCAGCTGGCGCGCGGACTCCTGGCGTACGTAGCCCAGGCGCTCGATCACGGCCTGCACCCGGCCGCGCGTGGCCTCGGACACCGACTCCGGGCGGTTGATGACGTTGGAGACCGTGCCGACCGAGACCCCGGCCTCGCGCGCCACCTCCTTGATGCCCACGCCCGGTGCCATCGTCAGGAGGGGAGGGTGAAGTCGATGACGCGGAGGGCGGAGGGTGTGGTGCCGCTGGACTTCCGCTGGTACAGATACGACAGGACGCCGTCCTGGGCGAGCCGGGTGTCGTCCACGACGACCTCGCCGAAGGCGTTCAGCCCGCTGCCGTCGTAAACGGTCTTCCAGTCCGTCCAGCCCGAGGACTTGGAGGCTGCCACGATCCGGCCGTACGGCATCACGGCGTAGGCGTTGTCGTAAGCGTCGAAGACCAGGTGGCTGCGCTGGGTGGAGCCGGGCGCCACCGGGATCTCGGTCTTCTTCCAGGCGCCCGCCGAGTCCTTGAAGACGTGGAAGGTACGGCCGTATCTGGTGCGGTCGGCCACGTAGTCGGTGGTGCACTGCCCGAAGCGGCCGGGGACATAGCTGATCAGGGCGTGGGGTGCGCCGGCGGAGTCGATGGCCTGGCTCTCCTGGTTCATCAGCGAGTGGTCGGGATTGAGGGGATCGACGACCGTTCCGGCGTCGCCGACCGCCACCGTGTCGGAGCCTCCGGTGGTGCCGACGACGGTGCCCGCCGCGGTGCGCCAGGTGCGGCCCCGGTCGGAGCTGTAGACATAGCCGGTGTCGTGGTTGGTGAGACCGCCGCTCGCGCACATCACCGCGTTGTTCTGCTCGCGCCAGGTGTAGAAGGCGTGCAACCGCCCGTCGGGCCCGTAGTCGATGCCGTGCAGATACATGTTGCGGGCGGTGCTGGAGCCGTGCTCGCTGCTGTAGGTGCCGGTGGCGGAGGACCATTCGCCGAGGGCCCGCCAGGTGGTGCCGTCGTACTCGGCGAGCGCGTTGCGGCCGTTGCCGGAGACGCCGACGCGGTAGCTGAGCTGGAGCCGGCCCTCGGGGGTGGCGATGAACTGCGGGTAGGTGAACTGCGAGGTGAGCGCGAGGCCGTCGAGGGTGGTCTGGACGGCGCCGAACTGGCCGGTGGTCCAGGGGTGCCCGGCGGGGTCGTCCACCAGCCCGGCCACCGACTTCACATAGAAGAAGCCGCTGCTGTGGGAGTCCATGTTGAGGTGCAGCCGGCCGTCCGTCCGCGAGATTCCCATGGAGATGACGTTGTGGGAGTCGTCGGCGGTGAGCCGGTGCGGCAGGGTGACGGTCTGCCAGCTCCGCTGGGTCAGGGCGCGGCGCCCGATGACCGCGCTGCGGTCGGCGGTGTACCAGACGGCGTACTGATAGCCCTTGTAGGTGAGCAGCCCGTTCTTCTGGAAGGCGTTGTTGTTGACCAGGCCGTCGTACGACACGAAGTAGAGGGCCTTGGGGTCGAGTTGGGTGTCGGCGAGCTGGTGCACGGCCGGGCCGGGGGCGGCGGTGGGGTCCGCGCCTGTGCTCGTGTCCGCGTTCGCGCCCGGGGTCGCGGCGGCCAGCAGGGCGGAGGCCAGGATGGCGATGGGCAGTGGTCTCATGTCCGTTCCTTTCCTGGTGCGCTTGTGGGGACGGAGCGAGCTTTCTGTCCCCGCCCCGCCCCTTCCCGAACCAAGGGCTCCGCCCCTGGACCCCCGTGAATTCCGGGGGGCATCCCCGGCCCCCAGGCGGACGGCCGACGACGGATCGTGGCACTTCCAGCGGAGCGCTTAGGCGAGGTGGAAGACCTCCGTGAGCGGCTTCATCGCCTCGTCCGGCTTGGCGCCGTCGAGTGCCTCGAAGAAGGGCGCCATCTCGGCCTGCCAGCGGGCGTTGACCTCGGTGGCGGCCATCGCGGCCTGGGCCGCCTCGAAGTCCTCCGTCTCCAGATAGCCGACGAGCAGCCCGTCCTCGCGCAGGAAGAGCGAGTAGTTGTGCCAGCCGGTCTCCGACAGCGCCGCCCGCATCTCGGGCCACACGGCGGCGTGCCGCTCGCGGTACTCCTCGATCCGGTCCTGGCGGACCTTCAGCAGAAAACACACCCGCCGCATCGCCGACCGCCTCAGAAGTGGTACTTGTCGATGTTGGACTTCTCGAAGACGGTGGGCGGGCCGAGGATGACCTCGCCGTCCTTGCCGACCGTGTACTCGCCCAGCTTCCCGGCCTTGAACTTCTCGCCCTCGGCCCCGGTGATCTGCCCGGACGCGAGCGCGGCCGCCGCGTACGAACCGAGGTAGCCGAGCTTCTTGGGGTCCCAGAGCGCGAACTGCTCGACGGTGCCGTCCTTGACGTACTTGCGCATCTGGTTGGGCGTGCCGAGGCCGTTCAGCACCACCTTGCCCTGGTACGAGGAGCCGCTGATGTAGCGGGCGGCCGCGGCGATGCCGACCGTGGTGGGCGCGATGATCCCCTTAAGCTCGGGGTACGCCTTGAGCAGGCCCTGGGTCTCCTGGAAGGACTTCTGGTCGTCGTCGTCCCCGTACACCGTCTTGACCAGCTTCATGTTCTTGTAGGCGGGCTTGCTCAGCTCGTCCTTCATGAAGCGGATCCAGGTGTTCTGGTTGGTGGCGTTCTGGGTGGCGGAGAGGATCGCGATCTGGCCCTTGTAGTCGAGTTGCTTGGCGAGGTGCTGGACCTGGCTGCGGCCGATCTCCTCTGAGCTGGCCTGGTTGATGAAGAGCTGGCGGCAGGCCGGGGCGGTGTCGGAGTCGTACGCCACCACCTTGATGTCCTTCTTCATGGCCTGCTTGAGCGGGCCGCACACCGCGTTCGGGTCGTTCGCCGCGATCAGGATGGCGTCCTGGCGCTGCTGGACCAGGGTGTTGATGTACGACACCTGGGAGGAGGCGCTGGCGTCGGACGGGCCGACCTCCTTGCCCTTGCCGCCGAACTCCCCGGCGGCCGTGATCCCCGCCTCGTCGATGATCTTCTCGTAGGGGTTGTTGATCTGCTTGGGCAGGAAGGCCAGTTTGAGGCCCTTCTTCAGGGGGGCGCCGGGGTCGGCCTTGGCGTCGGTCTTGGCGGGGCCGCCGTTGTCGTTGTCCTTCTTGGTGGTGCCGCCGCAGCCGGCCAGGGCCAGGGCCAGGGCACAGACCGCGGCGGCGGAGGCGACAGCGGCGCGGCGCCGCCCGGGAAAGGAGCTGTGGCGCGCAGCGCCTCGTCCGAGGGTGGTGGTGGGTGACGGGAGGGCCATAAGAGGACCTTTCGCGGTGCGTGGGTGGATCAGCTGGTCGAGGCGGCGGCGCGCCGGTGACACCAGGCGCTCACGGTGGTGATCAGACGGGGGGTGAGGACGGAGGCCACCAGCAGCAGCCCGGTGACGATCACCTGGACCTCGTTGGCCACGTCGTTGAGGGTCAGCAGGTTCTTCAGGACGCCGATCAGCAGCACCCCGGCGACGGCGCCGAACAACGTGCCCTTGCCGCCGTCGAAGTCGACCCCGCCCAGCAGGACGGAGGCGATGACGAGCATTTCGAAGCCCTGGCCGTTGTCGGCCCGCGCGCTGCCGTACCGCAGGGTGAACACGACCCCCGCGAAGGCCGAGATCAGCCCGCTGACCACGAACAGCAGCAGCTTGACGCGTTTGACGCGGATGCCGGCGAAGTACGCGGCGTCCTCCTGGGCGCCGATGGCGAACAGCGACCGGCCGACGCCCGTGGCGTGCAGCACCACGGCGGCGATGACGGCCAGCACGATGAACAGCGCCACCGGATAGGTGAGGAAGGTGCCGGGCACGGTGGTGGTTTCCACGGCCCACTTGGCGTACGTCTCGGGGAAGTCGGTGACGGCGTTGGAACCGAGCACCACCGAGGCCAGCCCCCGGTAGAGCGCGAGCGTCCCGATGGTGACGGCCAGCGAGGGCAGCCCGACCCGGGTGACCAGCCAGCCGTTGAGCAGCCCGCCGGCCACCCCGACCAGCAGCACGATCGGCACGATGGTCTCGAACGCCCAGCCCGCGTCCCACAGTTGGCCGGTGAGTGCGCTGGACAGGCCGAGCATCGAGGCCACCGACAGATCCACCTGCCCGGCCACCACCAGCAGCGTCATCGGCAGCGCCATCAGCGCCACCTCGGCGATGTCGTTGAAGGCGAAGGCGAGGTTGTCGCGGCCGGCGAAGCCGTCCGTGGTGCCGAGGCCGGTCAGGAAGACGGCCACCAACAGCACCCCGACGGCGGTGTCCCACCTGAGCTTCATCGGGGTTCTCCTTCGTGGATACCCCGGCTTCTGCCGGGGGAGGAAACGAAGCTCCTGCGAAGCAGGGCAGGGAAAGCCGAATCGCTGTCAGGGTGATTCGGCGTCCACCGAGATCCCGCCGACATCCGCTACTCACAAGGGAGCTGATAGGCTGTGAGGCGTGACACGCCAGGTCAAGCGGGCTTTCAAGTACCGCTTTTACCCCACGGACGAGCAGGCGGCCGAGCTGTCGCGCACGTTCGGCTGTGTCCGCCTCGTGTACAACAAGGCGCTGGAGGAGCGCACGCGGGCCTGGTACGGCGAGCAGCGCCGCATCTCCTACGTCCAGTCCTCCGCCGCGCTGACGGAGTGGAAGAAGACCGCGGAACTCGCCTTCCTGAGCGAGGTGTCCTCCGTCCCCTCCAGCAGGCGCTGCGCCACCTTCAGACAGCGTTCGGGAATTTCTTCGCCAAGCGGGCGAAGTACCCGCGGTACAAGTCGCGGAAGAAGTCCCGCGCGTCGGCCGAGTACACCCGCAGCGCCTTCACATGGCGCGACGGGCGCCTGACGCTGGCGAAGATGGCCGAGCCGCTGGATATCCGCTGGTCCCGTCCCCTCCCGGAGGGTGTGGAGCCGACGACGGTGACTGTGTCCCGCGACAGCGCGGGCCGCTGGTTCGTGGCGATGCTCGTCGAGGACACCATCGCCCCTGCCCCCGCCACGAGTGCGGTGGTCGGCCTGGACGCCGGGATCACCTCCCTGGTGACCCTGTCCACCGGGGAGAAGATCGCCAATCCCCGACACGAACGGCGCGACCGGGCCCGCCTGGCGAAGGCGCAGCGGGAACTGTCCCGCAAGGCCAAGGGGTCCGCGAACCGGGAGAAGGCGCGCCGGAAGGTCGCCCGCGTGCACACGCGGATCACCGACCGGCGACGCGACTTCCTGCACAAGCTGACCACTCGTCTCGTCCGTGAGAACCAAACGGTCGTGATCGAGGACCTGACCGTCCGTAACCTGCTGAAGAACGGCAAGCTCGCGCGCGCTATCTCGGATGCGGCATGGACGGATTTGCGCATGATGCTGGAGTACAAGTGCGCCTGGTACGGGCGCGAGCTCGTCGTGATCGACCGTTGGTTCCCGTCCAGCAAGCTGTGCGGGAACTGCGGCACGGTCCGCGAGAAGCTGCCGCTGAACGTCCGGAAGTGGACGTGTGAATGCGGCGCCGTGCATGCCCGCGACGTGAACGCGGCACGCAACATCCTGGCCGCCGGGCTGGCGGCGTCTGCCTGTGGAGACGGTGTAAGACCTCAACGGGAGTCCTCCCGGACGGGGCGGTCGTCGGTGAAGCAGGAAACCCAGCGGGCGACCGCCGGACTCCCCCGCCCTTAGGCCGGGGAGGAAGTCAACGTGCGCTCCTCTTCCTCAGCGCGCGGGTCATCCGCACCCGTACGATCCGGTCCACGCTGATCGCCGCCAGCAACAGCGCACCGGCGATGGCGTCCTGCCAGAAGGAGTCGACCTTGAGCACGGCCAGGGCGCTGCCGATGGTGGTGAGCAGCAGCGCGCCCAGCGCCGCGCCCCACACCGTGCCGGTGCCGCCGACGATGGCCACGCCACCGACCACCACCGCGCTGACCACGGTGAGTTCCCAGCCGTGGGCGTTGTCGGCGACGACGGTGCCGAAGCGGGCCAGCCACAGCGCGCCCGCGAAGCCCGAGACGGCGCCGGAGAACAGATACGCGGCCAGCACCCGGCGCCGGATCGGCACCCCGGCCAGCCGGGCGGCCTCCGGGCTGGAGCCGATGGCGTACAGCTCGCGGCCGCCCCGGTAGGTGCGCAGGACGTACGCGGTCCCGGCGAGCACCACGAAGGCGATCAGCGGGAGATACGGGATGCCCAGCACACTGCCGCTGCCGAGGTCCAGCACGGACTGCGGCACATCGGCGGCGTTGATCTGCTCCCCTTGCGCCCACCAGTAGTCGACGCCCTGGATGATGTAGAGCATCCCGAGGGTCACCACCAGCGCGGGCACCCGTCCGAAGCTCACCAGCGCACCGCTGACGATGCCGCAGCCCGCGCCGACGAGGAGGCCGAGCGCCAGGACCGTCAGCACCCCGTGGTCGGTGCCGGAGACGAACTTCCCGCAGGCGAAGGCGGACAGGCCCACCACGGAGCCCACCGACAGATCGATGTTGCGGGTGATGACCACCACCGACTGCCCGACCGCGAGCAGCACCAGGATGGCGGCGTTGAGCAGCAGGTCCTTGATGCCCTGGCCGTCAAGGAAGCGCGGTTCGGCGATCCAGGTGAACAGCACCAGCAGCGCGAGGGCCCCGGCGATGCTGATCTCCCGCGCGCGGAAGACGGCGTCGACGAGCGAGCGCGCCGAGCGGGCCGTCTCGGGCGCGGCGGCGGACTTGTCGGGTTTCTCGATGGTCACGCTCACGTGCGGGTCCCTTCTGCGGTGACGCCGGTGACGCCGGTGGCGCCGTCGTCACCGGTGGGCCCGGTCGCGGCGGCGAGCCCGGTCGCGGCGGCCATCACGGACTCCTCGGTGGCCTCGGCGCGCGGGATCTCGGCCACCAGCCGGCCCTCGTGCATCACCAGGACCCGGTCGGCCATGCCCAGCACCTCGGGCAGATCGGAGGAGACCATCAGCACCGCGAGGCCGTCGGCGGCCAGCGACGACAGCAGCCGGTGCACCTCGGCCTTGGTGCCGACGTCGATCCCGCGCGTGGGCTCGTCGACGATGAGCACCGTGGGCTCGGTCGCCAGCCACTTGGCGAGCACGACCTTCTGCTGATTGCCACCGGAGAGCACCCCGACGTGGTCGGCGAGGCTGCCGTACTTCAGCTGGAGCCGGACCGCCCAGTCGGCCGCGCGGCCGCGCTCCAGCGCCCGTCGCACCAGCCCCGCGCGGCCCAGCCGGTCCAGGCCGGTCAGCCCGATGTTCCGCTCGATGGACATCTCCATCACCAGACCCCGCTGGCGCCGGTCCTCGGGGACGAGCGCGAGCCCGGCGTCCATGGCAGCGGTCGGCGAACCGGGCCGCAGCACCGCCCCGCCGACCCGCACCTCGCCCGCGTCCGCCCGGTCCACGCCGAACACGGCCTGCGCGACCTCGGTGCGCCCGGCACCGACCAGCCCGGCGAGCGCGACGATCTCACCGCGCCGCACCTCGAAGGAGACGTCCCGGAAGACGCCCTCACGGGTCAGCCGGCGCACCGACAGCGCGGTCTCGCCGACCCGGCTGTCCTGCTTGGGGTAGAGCTCGGCCAGGTCCCGGCCCACCATGCGGCGGACCAGAGCGTCCTGGGTCAGCCCGGACAGCGGCTCGGAGGCCACCCAGCGGCCGTCCCGCAGGGTGGTGACCCGCTGGCAGAGTTCGAAGATCTCCTCCAGGCGGTGGGAGATGAACAGCACGGCGGCGCCCTCGGCGCGCAGCGTCTCGACGACCGAGAACAGCCGGGCGGTCTCGCTGCCGGTGAGCGCCGCCGTCGGCTCGTCCATGATCAGCACCCGGGCGTCGAAGGAGAGCGCCTTGGCGATCTCGACGATCTGCTGGTCGGCGATGGACAGGCCTCTGGCGGGCCGGTCCGGGTCGAGTTCGACGCCGAGCCGTGCCATCAGGGCGGCGGTGGAGGTCCGTACGGCCTTGTGGTCGATCCGGCCGAGGGCCCGGCGGGGCTGACGGCCCATGAAGATGTTCTCGGCGATGGACAGATCAGGGAAGAGCGTCGGCTCCTGGTAGATGACGGCGATGCCGACGTCACGGGCGTCGGCGGGCCGTGGAAGACCACCGGCTCGCCGTCCAGCAGCACCCGGCCGGAGTCGGGCCGGTGCACCCCGGCGAGGATCTTGATGAGCGTCGACTTGCCCGCCCCGTTCTCACCGGCCAGGGCATGGGCCTCACCGGCGAAGAGCTCGAGCGAGACGTCCCGAAGGGCCCGTACGGCGCCGAAGGATTTGTTCACCCCCTCGAGGGCGAGGACCGGCACACCGGTCGAAGCAGGCTGGCTCACGGAGTCTCCTGACGCGTACGCAGGGGCAATAAATGAAATGTTTCAATGCCGGATTCCGGGAAGCTAGCGGCGCCCTATGCGGCCGTCAAGGGGTGTGCACGGGATATACCCACATCGTTCCAGCCCTCTTGACGGACCATGAGCCCCGGCCCTACGGTCCAGGCGCCTTGGGTTGAATCGTTTTCATCGATCGTTCCCATCCAGCCGTCCCTGGAGGAAACCCATGATCAGCAGGCGCCATCTGCTCGCCACCACCGCTGCCACCGGTACGGCCCTCACGGGTCTGCCCGCCCTCACCCCGTCCGCCGCCGCCGAGGACCGGTCCGGCGCGGGGCTGCGGGTCCGGAGCACCACGGTGGAGTACGCACCCCACCCGCTCGGCCTCGACACCGCCCGCCCCCGGCTGAGCTGGATCCTCGACTCGGACGCCCGCGACCAGCTCCAGAGCGCGTACCACATCCGGGTCGCCACCTCCCCCGACCGGCTCGGCGAGCCGGACGTCTGGGACAGCGGCAGGACGGCATCGCGCCAGTCGGTCCTGGTCCCCTACGACGGCCCGGCCCTGCACCCGCGCACCCGCTACCACTGGTCGGTGCGGGTCTGGGACGGCCAGGGCCGCCCCTCCCCGTGGTCCGCCCCCGCCTGGTGGGAGACCGGGCTGCTGAACTCCGGCCAGTGGCAGGCGCGTTGGATCGCCGCGCCCGCCGCGCTGACCACGCCCCCGTCCCTGGAGGGCGCCTCCTGGATCTGGTTCCCCGAGGGGGATCCGGCCACCGAGGCCCCGGCGGCCACCCGGTGGTTCCGCACCTCCGTCCCCACCCCGGGCACCGTCCGCCGCGCCCGGCTGGTGGTGGCGGCCGACGACGGCTTCACCGCCCAGGTGAACGGCACCGAGGTCGCCGCCCGCGAGGCGGTGGGCGTCCTCAAGGCCTGGAGCCATCCGGTCACCGTCGACGTGACCGAATTCCTCGACCGGGGCACCGCCACCCTCGCCGTCGCGGCCACCAACGCCGAGAAGGGCCCGGCGGGGCTGCTCGCCACCCTGGAGCTCACCACCGAGGACGGCACCACCCACCACCACACGGACGCCACCTGGCGCACGACCGCCGCCGAACCCCCGCCACCTGGGCGGACCCGGACTACGACGACAGCGGCTGGGCCACCGCCAAGAAGCTGGCGGCCTGGGGCGGCGGGCCCTGGGGCAAAGTGTTCCCCCTCCAGTCCCCCGCCCAGCTGCGCCGCACGTTCCGGCTCTCCAAGCCCGTGGCGCGCGCCCGGCTCTACTCCACGGCGCTCGGCCTCTACGAAGCGCACCTCAACGGTGTCCGCGTCGGCCGCGACCAGCTGGCGCCCGGCTGGACCGACTACCGCAAGCGCGTGGCGTACCAGACCTACGACGTCACCGACGCCCTCCGCCGTGGGGCCAACGCCCTCGGGGTGACCCTCGCCCCCGGCTGGTACTCCGGGAACATCGCCTGGTTCGGCCAGGCCCGGTACGGCGACCACCCCGCCCTGCTCGCCCAGCTGGAGGTCACGTACGCCGACGGCAGCACCGAGCGCATCACCACCGACCAGCAGTGGCGCGCGGCCACCGGACCGCTGCTCACCGCCGACCTGCTGATGGGCGAGGAGTACGACGCCCGTAAGGAGACCCCGGGCTGGACCGCACCGGGCTTCGACGACACCGGCTGGCAGCCCGCCGTCACGGCCTCGGACATCACGGCCGAGGTGGTGGCCCAGACCGACGCCCCGACCCGGGTGGAACGCGAGATCAAACCCGTCAAGGTCACCGAACCCGCCCCCGGTGTCCACCTCTTCGACCTGGGCCAGAACATGGTCGGCAGCGTCCGCCTCACGGTCTCCGGCCCGGCCGGCCGCAAGGTCCGGATCCGCCACGCCGAGGTGCTGGGCCCGGACGGCACCGCCTACACGGCCAATCTGCGCACCGCCCGCCCCGTCGACACCTACACCCTCAAGGGCGGCGGCCGGGAGACCTACGAGCCGCGCTTCACCTTCCACGGCTTCCGCTACGTCGAGGTCACGGGCTACCCCGGAAAGCCCTCCCTCGACGCGATCACCGGCCGGGTGATGCACACCGCCGCCCCGTTCACCCTGTCCTTCCACACCGACTCGGCGATGCTCAACCAGCTGCACTCCAACATCACCTGGGGGCTGCGCGGCAACTTCCTGTCCATCCCCACCGACACCCCGGCGCGGGACGAACGGCTCGGCTGGACCGGCGACATCAACGTTTTCTCCAGCACCGCCGCGTACACCGTGGAGTCCGCCCGCTTCCTCACCAAGTGGCTCCAGGACCTGCGCGACGGCCAGACCGACGAGGGCTCCTTCCCCGATGTGGCGCCGCACCTCGGCGACGTCGGCAACGGCGTGGCGGGCTGGGGCGACGCCGGGGTGACCGTGCCCTGGAACCTCTACCAGGCGTACGGCGACACCCGGGTGCTGCGCGAGAACTGGCCGGCCATGCGGCGCTGGATCGCCTACCTGGAGCGGCACAGCACCGACCTGCTGCGGCCCGCCGAGGGCTACGGCGACTGGCTCAGCGTCGAGGCGGACACCCCCAAGGACGTCATCGCCACCGCCTACTTCGCCCACGCCACCGACCTCGTCGCCCGCACCGCACATGTCCTGGGCGAGGACCCGGCCCCGTACGAGGACCTCCTGACCCGTATCAAGGCGGCCTTCAACCGCGCGTACGTCTCCGCCGACGGCCGGATCAAGGGTGACACCCAGACCGCGTACGTCCTGGCCCTCTCCATGGACCTGCTCCCCGCCGACCTCCGCACACCCGCGGCCGACCGCCTCGTCGCCCTCGTCAAGGACCGCGACTGGCACCTGTCCACCGGCTTCCTCGGTACCCCGCGGCTGCTTCCGACCCTCACCGAGACCGGTCACACCGACGTCGCGTACCGCCTGCTCCACCAGCGCACGTTCCCCTCCTGGGGCTACCAGATCGACCGGGGCGCGACCACGATGTGGGAGCGCTGGGACTCGATCAAACCGGACGGGAGCTTCCAGGACGTCGGGATGAACTCGTTCAACCACTACGCCTACGGCTCGGTCGGCGAGTGGATGTACCAGAACATCACCGGGATCGCCCCGGCCGCCCCGGCTTCCGCGAGATCCTCATCCGGCCGCGCCCCGGCGGCGAGGTGCGCTCCGCCGAGGGCCGTTACGACTCCCTCTACGGCCCGGTCACCACCCGCTGGTCGCAGGGCGAGGACTTCACCCTCACGGTGTCCATCCCCGTCAACACCACGGCCCAGATCTGGGTCCCGGCACGCCGCGCGGCGGACGTGACCGCTCGCGGCGCCCGCCTGCTGCGCATGGCGGACGGCTGCGCGGTGTTCGCCGTGGGGTCGGGGACCCACCACTTCTTGACGCGTGGCCGACCGCGCGGCTAGGTTTCTTGAATCGTTTCATGAAGGAGATGCATGTCTGACGTTCCAGCCGTCAAGGCGGCCCTCAAGAGCCAGGCGGTCGAGACGCCGTCATGGGCGTACGGCAACTCCGGAACCCGCTTCAAGGTCTTCGCCCAGCCCGGCGTCCCGCGCTCCCCCCAGGAGAAGCTGGACGACGCCGCCCAGGTGCACGCCGTCACCGGGGTCGCCCCCACGGTCGCCCTGCACATCCCCTGGGACAGGGTCGAGGACTACGGGGCGCTCGCCAAGTACGCGGAGGAACGCGGCCTGAAGCTGGGCGCCATCAACTCCAACGTCTTCCAGGACGACGACTACAAGCTGGGCTCGGTCACCCACCCCGACCCGGCGGTCCGCCGCAAGGCGCTGGGCCACCTCCTGGAGTGCGTCGACATCATGGACGCCACGGGCTCCCGCGACCTCAAGCTCTGGTTCTCCGACGGCACCAACTACCCCGGCCAGGACGACATCGCGGCCCGCCAGGACCGTCTCGCCGAGGCGCTGAGCGCGGTCTACGACCGGCTCGGCGAGGACCAGCGGATGCTGCTGGAGTACAAGTTCTTCGAGCCCGCCTTCTACACCACGGACGTCCCGGACTGGGGCACCGCCTACGCCCACTGCCTCAAGCTGGGCCCCAAGGCCCAGGTCTGCGTGGACACCGGCCACCACGCGCCCGGCACCAACATCGAGTTCATCGTCGCCCTTCTGCTGCGCGAGAAGAAGCTCGGCGCCTTCGACTTCAACTCCCGCTTCTACGCGGACGACGACCTGATGGTGGGCGCCGCCGACCCCTTCCAACTCTTCCGGATCATGTACGAGGTGGTCCGGGGCGGCGGGCTGACCTCGGGGGTCGCCTTCATGCTCGACCAGTGCCACAACATCGAGCCCAAGATCCCGGCGATCATCCGCTCGGTGATGAACGTCCAGGAGGCCACGGCCAAGGCCCTGCTGGTCGACCGCGACGCCCTCGCCACGGCCCAGCGCGAGGGCGACGTCCTCGGCGCCAACGCGGTGCTGATGGACGCGTACAACACCGACGTACGGCCGCTGCTGGCCGAGGTCCGCGAGGAGCTGGGCATCGACCCCGACCCGATGGGGGCGTACCGGGCCTCGGGGTGGGCGGAGCGGATCGTGGCGGAGCGGGTGGGGGAGAGCAGGCGGGGTGGGGTGCCTAGCCCCCACCCCGCCCCTCCCGAAACCGGGGCAAGCCCCCGGCCCCCCTCCGGGGCTCCGCCCCGGACCCGGACGGGGCTCCGCCCCGGACCTCGCGGGGGTGCGCCTTGCTCCCGCTGGGGCGCCGCCCCGACCCCCGGTCCGCCCTGGCCCCGGGGTCCTGCCCCGACCTCCGGGGGCTCCGCCCCGGAACCGCTGGGACGCTCGCCCCAGACCCCCCGGGGCTCCGCCCCACGACCCCCGGCCCTGCCCCGGACACCCCGGAGCCCCGCCCCCAAACCACTCGCCCCTGCCCAGAACCCCGGGGCTCCGCCCCACAACCCCCGACCCTGCACCGGAGGCCCCGGAGGGCCGCCTCCAAACTACTCGGCCCTGCCCCAGAACCCCGGGGCTCCGCCCCACAACCCCCGACCCTGCACCGGAGGCCCCGGAGCCCCGCCCCCAACGCACTCAGGCTCTGCCCAGACCCATGGGGCTTCGGCCCCCGACCCTGCTCCGGACATCCCCGGAGAGCCCCCGACCCGCTGGGGCGCCGCCCACTGACCCGCCGAGACCCTGCCCTGGACACTCCAAAGCTCCGCCCCGGGCACCCGGGGCCCTGGCCCGGCGCTCCGGCCCGGACTCACCGGGGCTCCGCCCATCGACCCTCGACCCTGCTCCGACGCCCCGAGGCTTCGCCCTGGGCCCCGGGGGCTTCAGCCCAAGCCCCTGATCGCATCGGGCGCGCCCATGTGGGGCGTGCCTTCCGTCACCGCAAGCCGCTGAGACTGGTCCACAGACAGAGGACGACATGACCGCAGAACCGCATCCCGAGGCGGGCGCGCTGTTGGAGCGCTCGCACCGTCTGGGCGCCGATCCGCGCAATACCAACTACGCGGGGGAAACACCTCCGCCAAGGGCACCGCGACCGATCCCGTCACGGGGAGGACGTCGAGCTGATGTGGGTCAAGGGCTCCGGGGGCGATCTGGGCACCCTCTCCCACTCCGGGCTCGCCGCGCTCCGCCTGGACCGCCTTCGCGCGCTCACCGGTGTCTACCCCGGGGTGGACCGCGAGGACGAGATGGTCGCGGCGTTCGACTACTGCCTGCACGGCAAGGGCGGGGCCGCGCCGTCCATCGACACCGCCATGCACGGCCTGGTGGACGCCGCCCACGTCGACCACCTCCACCCCGACTCCGGTATCGCCCTCGCCTGCGCGGCCGACGGCGAGGCGCTCACCAAGGAGTGTTTCGGCAACCAGGTCGTCTGGGTGCCCTGGCGCCGTCCCGGTTTCCAGCTGGGCCTGGACATCGCCGCCATCAAGAAGGCGAATCCGCAGGCCATCGGCTGCATCCTCGGCGGCCACGGCATCACCGCCTGGGGCGACACCTCCGCCGAGTGCGAGGCGAACTCGCTCCGCGTCATCCGCACCGCCGAGGACTTCCTCACCGCACGCGGCAAGGCGGACCCGTTCGGCCCCGTCGTCCACGCCACCCTCCCCGAGGCCGAGCGCCGCGCCCGTGCGGCGGCCCTGGCCCCCGTGATCCGGGGCCTGGCCTCCACGGACCGCCCCAGGTGGGCCACTTCACGGACAACGACACCGTCCTGGACTTCCTCTCCCGCGCCGAACACCCCCGCCTGGCGGCCCTCGGCACCTCCTGCCCGGACCACTTCCTCCGTACCAAGGTCCGCCCGCTGGTCCTGGACCTTCCCCCGAACGCGTCCATCGACGCGACGATCGATCGCCTCAGGGAACTCCACGCCGCGTACCGCACCGACTACGCGGCTTACTACGAACGCCACGCCACCCCCGACTCCCCGCCCATGCGCGGCGCGGATCCCGCCATCGTGCTGATCCCCGGAGTCGGGATGTTCAGCTACGGCAAGGACAAGCAAACCGCCCGCGTGGCAGGCGAGTTCTACGTCAACGCGATCAACGTCATGCGTGGCGCCGAAGCGGTTTCCGCCTACTCCCCCATCGAGGAGTCGGAGAAGTTCCGCATCGAGTACTGGGCACTCGAAGAGGCCAAGCTCCAGCGCATGCCCAAGCCCAAGCCCCTCGCGACCCGTATCGCCCTGGTGACCGGCGCGGGCTCAGGTATCGGCAAGGCGATCGCCCACCGCCTCGTGGCCGAGGGCGCATGCGTCGTCGTCGCGGACATCGACGAGGAATCGGCGCAAGCCGTAGCCCAGGAGCTCGGCGGCCCGGACAAGGCCACGGCCGTCACCGCCGACGTCACCTCGGAAGAGCAGATCAAGGCGGCGTTCGAGCAAGCGGCGCTGGACTTCGGCGGCGTGGACATCCTCGTCAACAACGCCGGGATCAGCATTTCCAAACCGCTCCTCGACACCACCACCGCCGACTGGGACCTCCAGCACACCATCATGGCGCGAGGCAGTTTCCTCGCCTCCCGCGAGGCAGCAAGGATCTTCATCGGCCAGAACATGGGCGGCGACATCGTGTACATCACGTCCAAGAACGCCGTGTTCGCGGGCCCGAACAACATCGCCTACTCCGCGACCAAGGCCGACCAGGCCCACCAAGTCCGACTCCTGGCAGCGGAATTGGGCGAGCACGGCATCCGCGTCAACGGCGTGAACCCCGACGGCGTCGTCCAAGGCTCCGGCATCTTCGCGGGCGGCTGGGGCGCACAGCGCGCCGCCGTGTACGGCGTCCCCGAGGAGAAGCTGGGCGAGTTCTACGCCCAACGCACCCTGCTCAAGCGCGAAGTACTCCCCTCCCACGTGGCGAACGCCGTCTTCGCCCTCGTCGGCGGCGACCTGACCCACACCACGGGTCTCCACGTCCCGGTCGACGCCGGCGTCGCGGCGGCGTTCCTGCGCTGACACGCGCGTGAGGGGGACGGTGCCGGAGGGGCGGGGTTCTGGACACTCGGGGTTCCCCATGCCGAAGGCCAGGGGCGTATGTGTGGCGCCAATCACCAGCCAACCCAACGGCCAACGTCCGTCGGCGCCGTACATATACGGTCCAGGGCCCCGCCCCGGAGGCCCCGGCCCCGCCCGTACGAACCACAGCAACCACCCACGCACCCCACCACCCACCACGAGGTCCACGTGCCCACCACAGATCACCGCTTCGCCGCCGTAGACCTCGGTGCGTCCAGCGGCCGCGTCATCGTCGGGGAGGTCGCCCCCGAACGGCTGACCCTCCACGAGGCGCACCGCTTCCCCAACCAACCAACCCGCATCCTGGGCACCCTGCACTGGGACATCCTGTCGCTGTACCGGGGCGTACTCGACGGGCTGAAGACAGCCGCAGCCCACACCACAGGCAACAGCACCCTCACCAGCATCGGCATCGACACCTGGGCCGTGGACTACGGCCTGCTCGCCGCCGACGGCACCCTGCTCGCCAACCCCGTCCACTACCGCGACACCCGCACCGCCACCGCCGGCGCCGCCGAAAAGGTCGCGGCCGCGCTCCCGCCCCAGGCCCTCTACGCCGCCACCGGCATCCAGCACCTCCCCTTCAACACCATCTACCAGCTCATCGCGGCGCAAGGCACCCCCGCCCTCACCGCCGCCCACCGCCTCCTCCTCATCCCCGACCTCATCTCGTACTGGCTGACCGGCGAGCCCGGCACCGAGCTGACCAACGCCTCCACCACCCAGCTGATCGACCCCCGCACCCGCGACTGGGCCACCCCGGTGGCCGAGGCCCTGGGCATCGACCTCTCGCTCTTCCCTCCCCTGCGCCACCCCGGCGACCCCGCCGGAACCCTGCGCCAGGACGTTCTCGCCGAAACGGGCCTCACCCACCCCCTCCCCGTCACCGCCGTCGGTTCGCACGACACCGCGTCCGCCGTCGTCGGCGTCCCGGCCACCACGCCCGACTTCGCGTACATCGCCACCGGCACCTGGTCCCTCGCCGGGCTCGAGCTGGACGCGCCGGTGCTTAACGAGGAGAGCCGCGCGGCCAATTTCACCAATGAACTGGGCGTGGACGGCACGGTCCGCTATCTGCGCAACATCATGGGCCTGTGGATGCTCCAGGAGTGCATCCGCACCTGGAACACCGAAGGCACCCGCGCGGGCAGGACGAGCAGCACGGACAGCACAGGCGGCACAGACCTCACCGCCCTCCTCCAAGCCGCAGCCCGAGCCACCCCCCTCCGCTCAGTCGTAGACGCCGGCGACCCCGCCTTCATCGCCCCCCACCACATGCCCGACCGCATCGCCGACGCCTGCCGCCGCACGGGCCAGCCCGTCCCCCGCACCCCCGCCGAGACCACCCGCTGCGTCCTGGACTCCCTCGCCCTGGCCCACCGCCGCGCGATCGAGGACGCGACCCGGCTGTCCGGCCGTACGGTCAGCGCCGTGCACATCGTCGGCGGCGGTGTGCACAACACGCTGTTGTGCCAGCTCACCGCCGACGCGTGCGGCCTCCCCGTGATCGCGGGCCCGGCCGAGGCGGCGGCCCTCGGAAACGTACTGGTTCAGGCGCGGACGGCCGGAGTGATCACCGGTGGCCTGCCCGAGTTGCGCGCCCTGCTTCACAGCACCCAGCCACTGAGGCAGTATGAGCCCACAGGTGATCATTCGGCGTGGGACCGGGCAGCCGCCCGGCTCGGAGACGCACGGGTCACAAGGGCCGCCACCGGCCAGGGAAAGGCCACCACCGGCCGAGACAGGGCCGCCACCGGCCAGGGCGACGAGGAGGAACCGTGCGCGTAGCGCTCTTCATCACCTGCGTCAACGACACCCTCTATCCGCGCACCGGCCAAGCCGTGGTCACGCTCCTTCGGCGGCTCGGCGTGGAAGTCGGCTTCCCCGAGGCGCAGAGCTGCTGCGGCCAGCCGCAGTTCAACACCGGCTACCGGCATGAGACCGAACCGCTGTTGCGCCGCTACGCCACGGCGTTCCGCGACTACGACTACGTGGTGACCCCCTCGGGATCCTGCGCGGCGATGGTGCGGGACAACTACCCCCGGATCGGCGCCAAGGCCGCCGCCGAGGGCCGTGGCCAGGAGCTCGCGGACGCGGCGGCCGAGGCGGTCCCCAAGACGTACGAGCTCACCGAATTCCTCACGGACGTCCTGAAGGTCACCGATGTCGGCGCCTACTACCCGCACACCGTGACCTACCACCCCACCTGCCACGGGCTGCGGATGCTGAAGCTCGGCGACCGCCCGCGCTCGCTCCTCGCGGCCGTGAAGGGGCTGAACCTGGTGGAGCTGCCGGGTGCCGAGGAGTGCTGCGGCTTCGGCGGTACGTTCGCCGTCAAGAACGCGGCCGTATCGGCGGCCATGGGGGCGGACAAGGCGCGCAACATCACGGCGACCGGCGCCGAGGCGGTGTGCACGCTCGACAACTCCTGCCAGATGCACATCGGCGGCACGCTCGCCCGCCAGGGCTCCACGGTCCGCCCCATCCACCTCGCCGAGATCCTGGCCAGCACGGAAGGAGACGTCTGGTGAGCGGAACCCACCAGGCCACCTACCTGGGGATGCCCGCCTTCCCGCAGGCGGCCGACGCCTCGACCCGGAACACCCAGCTGCGCGCCAACCTCCGCCACGCCACCCACACCATCCGCGCCAAGCGCGCCACGGCCGTGGCCGAACTGGACGACTGGTCGCGGCTGCGCGCCGCGGGCGCGGCCATCAAGGACCGTACGCTGCGCCATCTCGATCACTATCTGGAGCAGCTGGAGAGCGCGGTCACGGCGGCCGGCGGCCATGTCCACTGGGCGGCGGACGCGGACGAGGCGAACCGGATCGTCACCGAGCTGGTACGGGCCACCGGCGAGCGCGAGGTCGTCAAGGTCAAGTCGATGGCCACGCAGGAGATCGGCCTGAACGGCGCCCTCGCCACCGCCGGGATCACCGCGTACGAGACCGATCTCGCCGAGCTGATCGTGCAGCTCGGCGACGACCTCCCGTCGCACATCCTGGTCCCGGCGATCCACCGCAACCGGGGCGAGATCCGCGACATCTTCACGGAGAAGATGGCCCAGTGGGGCCGCCCGGCCCCGGAGGGGCTGACCGACGCGCCCGCCGACCTCGCCGAGGCCGCGCGGCTGCACCTCCGCGAGAAGTTCCTGAACGCCAAGGTGGGGATCTCCGGCGCCAACTTCATGGTCGCGGAGACCGGCACGCTCGTGGTCGTGGAGTCCGAGGGCAACGGCCGGATGTGTCTGACCCTCCCCGAGACGCTGATCTCCGTCGTCGGCATCGAGAAGGTGGTCCCCAGCTTCCAGGACCTGGAGGTCTTCCTCCAGCTCCTGCCGCGCTCCTCGACCGCCGAGCGGATGAACCCGTACACCTCCACCTGGACCGGCACCACGGACGCCGACGGCCCGCGCGCCTTCCACCTCGTCCTGCTCGACAACGGCCGCACCGACACCCTCGCGGACACCGTGGGACGGCAGGCGCTTCGCTGCATCCGCTGCTCGGCGTGTCTCAATGTGTGCCCGGTGTACGAGCGGGCGGGCGGCCATGCGTACGGGTCGGCGTATCCGGGCCCGATCGGCGCGATCCTCACCCCCCAGCTGCGCGGCACCCAGAGCGAACTGGATGCCTCGCTCCCGTACGCCTCGTCCCTGTGCGGGGCGTGTTACGAGGTGTGCCCGGTCGCCATCGACATCCCGGAGATCCTGGTCCACCTGCGCGAGCGCGTGGTCGAGGGCGGCCCCGCCTCCGTCCGTGGCACCCGTACGGTCATCAAGCCCGCCAAGGGCCACGCCGCCGAGCGCGCCGCGATGCGTGCCGCCCGCTGGGCCCTGGACCACCCCCGGCTGCTGCGCACCGGCCAGCGGCTGGCGTCCCGCACCCGCCGCTTCCATCCGCGGCGGCTGCCCGGTCCGGGGCGGGCGTGGAGCGATACGCGGGAGCTGCCGAAGGTGCCGGAGGAGTCGTTCCGCGACTGGTGGCAACGCACCCAGGGCGGGAGCGAGACCGGGAGCCGCACGGAGGGAAGGAAGAACACCACATGACCCCGCCAGACCCCGGCGCCCAGAACCCCCGCGCGCACAACCCCGCCGCACAAAACCCCAGCACGCGTACCCCCGCCGCCCAAAGCCCCAGCGCCCAGGCGCCGAACTCGCGCGCCCTGGTCATGGCCCGCGTCCGCCGTGCCCTGGCCGATGTGCCGCGCGCCGAGACACCCGGCGAGGTGCCGGTCGAGCGCACCTACCACCGCGTCCACGGCGACCGCACCTCCGCCCAGACCGCGGACCTCCTCGCCGAGAACCTGGCCGACTACCGCGCGATCGTCCACCGCGCCGACGCCCCGTCGTCCCTCCCGCCCCTGATCGCCCGTCTCCTCGCCGACCGCGGGGCGACCAGCGTGGTGGTGCCCCCGGGGCTCCCCGACTCCTGGCTGTCCGCCGTCCCCGACGCGGTGCGCCGGGTTCCGGACACGGCGGAGCTGACCCCGCACGAGCTGGACGCGGTCTCCAGCGTGGTGACGGGCTGTGCGGTGGCCATCGCCGAGACGGGCACCGTGGTCCTGGACGCCGCCCCCGACCAGGGCCGACGCCGCATCACCCTGGTGCCCGACCACCACATCTGCGTGATCCGCGTCACCGGCCAGGTCGTGGGCTCCGTCCCCGAGGCGCTTGAACGCCTCGACCCGGCGCGCCCGTTGACCTGGATCTCGGGCCCGTCCGCGACCAGCGACATCGAACTCGACCGCGTCGAAGGCGTCCACGGCCCCCGCACTCTCGAAGTGATCCTCGTCGGACCGGAATCCGCTGGTCAGAGCTGATGGAACGCCAAGTGATCCCAGGAGGCATACCGCTACCGTGGCGGGGCATATGCCATGAGGGCATGAAGGGGGAACAGCCGTACGGAGGATGCGGTCTTCCTCACATACCGCCGGTAACACCACTGTTGGGCGGTTTACACCGGTGCCGTTGTCGGTAGAGGCCTCTACTCTTATGGTCATGCGTCCGAGTCCTACTCACCAACCTGCCTTACTGACCACCTCCTCCACCGACCAGGCCAACGAGGCGATACGCGTCTTCCTGCGGGCCCGGGCAGGCCGGGCACTGCGGCCTTCGGAGCGGGCCGAGTACAGCCGGTTGCTGAAGGTCTACACACGGGCGTTGCGCGGCGAGGTGGAAAAGGCCGCCTGAGCGGCCCGGGGCGATGCGCACAGCGGCCCGCGCCACCCACGAAGGTGAAAGCGGCCGACCACAGCTGAACATCGGGGGGACGCCATGGGAGCGGTCGGGAAGGTCGTCTTAGGGGCACTGTCCGTGGGGCTCCTGGGGGTCGCCGGCTACGGCGGATACAACCTCTACACGGGCGTGACCGGCGGCGACACCACCACGGCCCATGACGGTCCGGTGACCGCGGACGAGACCCGGCGGACCGCGCGGGAATTCCTGGACGCGTGGGCGGACGGCAATGACATGCTCGCCGCGGGGCTCACCAACGACGCCGAGTCGGCCATCGGCGCCCTCAGCGGCTACCGCGACGACGGGCATGTGAAGCGGGTGACGACCATCCCGGGCACGGCGCGGGGCACCACGGTCCCGTTCACCGTCAAGGCCGAAGTGGTCTTCGGCAAGGCCCGCTCCAGCTGGACCTACGCGTCACGGCTGACCGTGGTGCGCGGCCGGACGACCAAGAAGCCGCTGGTCGACTGGAAGCCCTCCGTCCTCCACCCCAAGCTGGGCGCCGCCGAGTCCGTACGGACGGACCTGGCGGACAACCCGCCGGTCCGGGTGCTGGACCGGGGCGGCAAGGAGCTGCGGCAGGGCCGCTATCCCTCGCTCGACCCGGTGCTGATCGCGCTCCGCGCGCGATACGGCGCGGACGCGGGCGGCACGGCCCGGGTGGAGGTCTCGGCGGTCAAGCCCGACGGGACGGCCGGGGCCACGCTCCATGTGGTGACGAAGGGCACCCCGGGCACGCTGCGCACCACCCTGGACGCCGGGGTTCAGAAGAGCGCGGAGAAGGCGGTGGCCACGCGCGACGGCGCCTCCGTGGTCGCGCTCAGGCCCAGCACCGGGGAGATCCTGGCGGTGGCCAACTCCGACCAGGCCGAGTTCAACGCCGCGTTGCAGGGGCAGACGGCGCCGGGATCGACGTTCAAGATAGTCACCGCGGCCACCTTGCTGGAGGCGGGCCAGGTCAGCCCGAGCCGTCCGGTGCCGTGCCCGAAGACGGCGGCGTACGCACAGGGCATGACGTTCCACAACGTCGAGGACAGCGAGAATCCCGCCGCCACCTTCGCCCAGGACTTCGCGGCGTCCTGCAACACCGCGTTCGTCTCGCTCGCCGGGGCCGTGCCCGATGGGGCATTGGCCCAGGAGGCGCGGACCGTGTTCGGGCTCGGGCTGAACTGGCGGGTGGGGGTCACCACCTTTGACGGCGAGGTGCCGAGCGGAAGCGGCGACGACAAGGCCGCGGCCATGATCGGCCAGGGCGCGGTCCAGATGAACCCGCTCACCATCGCCTCGGTCACGGCCACGGCCCGGACGGGCACCTTCAAGCAGCCCGTCCTCGTGCCGCGCTCCGTCGACCACCGGGAGATCGCCACCAGCGACCGCGGCCTCGGCCCGGCCACCGTGGCGCAGCTGAAGGCCATGATGCGGCTGACCGCGACCAGCGGCACCGCCGCCCGGGCGATGTCCGGGCTCACCGGCGACATCGGCGCCAAGACGGGTTCGGCCGAGATCGACGGCCAGCCCAAGACCAACGCCTGGTTCACCGCCTACCGCAACGATGTGGCGGCCGCCGCCGTGGTCACCGGCGGTGGGCACGGCGGGGATACCGCCGGGCCCGTCGTCCGCGCGGTGCTCGAGGCGGGCTGAAACTCTCCCTCAGCTCTTCAGCCGCTCCCGCAGTTCCTCGACGTCCGCCAGGAACCACGTCTGCCGTCCCCGATCGCACTCGCGGACGAAGTCCCGCAGCGCCGAACTGCCCTCCGTATGACGGGAGATGTCACCGAGGACCACCAGCCCCATGGCGTATTGCACGAACTTCTGGATGATGTCCCCGGCCACGCGCGTGCTCAGCCGGAAGAACGCCTCGTCGAACCGCTCCACCGGGATGACGACCCACTGGGCGCCCTGGTATCCGGCGTTGCCGATGAGATCCAGCGCGTCGCGTTCACCGCCGATGGTCTCCCCCTCGGAGGCACACATCAGGACGGGGACGCCATGGATCGTCTGCAGGTCGCTCGTGAGGTCGCTCATGGCGGTCAGGCTAAATGCCGCACGCGGGCGCGGTCGACGGCATTTTGGGTCCCGCCCGCCTGACAGGTCCCACCCGCCGACAGGCCCTGCCCACCTGACAGGCCCCGCCCTTGGCCCCCAGCTGTCCCAACGCTTCGTACAAGGGTTGGTCGAAGGGGTTGTCTATGGTCTGGCCCACGCTCTAGCCTGGCGCGGCACCCGCGACACAGCATCTGCCCGCGCAGAGGGGATTCCGGCGTGAAGCGCACCTCCCGCGACATACGCACCGCCAACCGCTACGGGGTGCTGCGCCATATCGTCGCCCAATCCCCCGTCTCGCGGCAGGAGGTGGCCGCCGCGACCGAGCTGAGCCTGGCCACGGTGGCGAATCTCGTCGGGGAGCTGCTCGACCTCGGGATGCTGGTGGAGGTCGGCTACGAGGACTCCGCCGGCGGCAGGCCGCGCGGCCTGGTCGCTGTCAACTCCTCGGGCGGCGCGCTGATCGGCGTGGACGTGGCGGAGACGTACATCCATGTCGAGCTGTTCGATCTGGCGCTGACCGTCCTGGCCCGCGCCGACGAGGAGTTGCGCCCGGAGGAGAACGACCCGGCCAAGGTGGTGGCGCATATCGCCGCCGCCGTGTCCTCGGTGGTCGAGCAGTCGGGGGTGGCCGCGGACCGGGTGCTGGGCGTCGGCGTCAGCATGCCGGGCCAGGTGGACCGCGAGGGCGGGGTCTCGGTCTTCGCCCCCAACTGGGACTGGCATGACGTCCCGCTGCTGCGGTTGCTGGCCGAGCACATCCCGTACCCCCTCCACCTCGACAATCCGCTGCGCGCCTGCACGGTGGCCGAGCAGTGGTTCGGCGCGGCGCGCGGGCGGAACGACGCCGTGGTGGTCAACCTCGGTACGGGCGTGGGGGCCGGGCTGGCGCTCGGCGGCACCCTGCACCGCGGGGTCAGCAACAGCGCCGGGGAGTGGGGGCACACCACCCTCATCCTGGACGGACGGCAGTGCCACTGCGGCAACCAGGGCTGTGTGGAGACCTATGTCGGCGCCCCCGGCATCATGCGGAATCTGCGCGAGCTGAGCCCGGACAGCCCGCTGCTGCACCCGGACGACCAGACGGCCACCATCCAGGCGCTCGGCCGGGGCCTCGCGGAGGGCGATCCGGTGGCCCTGAAGGTGGTGCACACCACCGCGCGCTATCTCGGCGCCGCCCTCGCCGATCTGATCAATCTGCTCAACCCGGAAGTGATCGTGCTCAGCAGCTGGGTGGCGGCCGCCCTCGGTGAGCCGCTGCTCGTCGAGGTGCGCGAGGCGGTGGCGGTGCGCGCGCTGCGCCGCCCGCTGGCGAACACCGAGATCGTGCTGTGCCCGATCCCGTCCAACCCCGTGAGCCTCGGCGCGGCGACCTTCGCCCTGGAGGGCTCGCTCGCGTCGGTGGGACTGAAGAACCGCCGCACCACGCCGAGGAACCGCAGCACAGCCTGAGGAACCTCAGCGCAACACGAGAACCCGCAGCACGCCCTGCGGAACCGCAGCACACCCTCGCGTCGACGGAAGGGTTGTCATGCCACGGATAAAACGACGCCACCGAGCCCGCGCCCTGCTGGTGGGATCGGCCACCGCACTCGCCCTGGCCGGTTCGCTCACCCCCGCCACCCCGGCCGCCGCGGACGGGACCCCGGTGGCGCGGGTCTCCCCGCGGTCCGCGCAGACCATCGACAACATCGGCGCCTCGGGCGCCTGGTGGGTCAATGACGTGGGCCGCTTCTCCCCCGCCGTACGGGCACAGACCGCCCGGCTGCTCTTCTCCCGGGACGGGCTGGCGCTGTCCGCGTACCGCTACAACATCGGCGGCGGTGGCACCGGCGTCACCACCCCCGAGCGCGCCCCCGACGACTTCCTGCGGGCCGACGGCGGCTACGACTGGTCCAGGGACCCGGGCGGGCGGCTGTTCCTCCAGTACGCCGCCCGCTACGGCGTCAAGGATCTGATCGGCTTCGTCAACAGCGCCCCCGCCGAATGGAAGACCAACGGAAAGAGCTGCGGCGACCATCTCGACGCCGCGAAGGAGAAGGACTTCGCGCGCTATATCGCCGATGTGGTCGCCCATTTCGCGGCCAAGGGCGCGCGCCTGGACTACATCAGCCCCTTCAACGAGCCGACGAACAGTTTCGCCGAATGCGGCCAGGAAGGGATGCTGGTCGGCGTCGAGCAGCGCGATGACATCGTACGGGCGCTGGGCGCCGCACTGGACGCGCGCGGCGGCCGGACGGGAATCATCGCGGACGAGTCCAGCAGTACGGACGGATTCAACAACGAGGTGCCGCAGTGGCTGAGCCAACCGGGCACCGCGGGCTATGTCGACAAGCTGGCCCACCACACGTACAACAACCCCAGCGACGCCTCGCGCACTCAGGTCGGCGAGACGGCGAAATCCTTCGGAAAGCCGTCCTGGTCCACCGAGATCTGCTGTTTCGGCAAGGGCGGCACGGGCTGGGCCCAGGAGTACGACCCGACCATCGACAACGCGCTGCTGATGTCCCGGATCATTCACAAGGACTTCACGGTGGCGCATGACTCGGCGTTCCACTGGTGGACCGCGCTGTCCAACAAGATCGGCGCGGATGCCCAGACCGGTGCGGACACCAAGAACGACCAGGGCTGGAACGACGGACTGATCTACTACGACCCCGACTACGCCACCAAAGGAAATCAGCGGCTGTATATGACCAAGCGCTATTACGCGCTCGGGCAGTACAGCAAATTCGTCCGCCCCGGGGCCGCTCTGCACGAGGTGACGGGCGCCCCCAGCGGGGTCGAGGTCACCGCCTTCCAGGACGAGGGCCGCTGGGTTCTGGTGGTCAACAACCACCATTCCGCCGCGTCCGATCTCACGGTGGATCTCGGCACTTCCACACGGCTTTCCCCGCTCTCCGCGGTACGGACGTCGGCCACCGAGAACTGGGCCAGGGCGGCGTCGCCCAGGATTTCCGGCGGCTCGGTTTCGGCCTCGCTCCCGGGCCGTTCCATCACCACTTTCGTACTCGGTCAGCGCGGCTGACTCCCGGCCCCTCGCGGGGTGCGGAAGCCGCAGTGGGAGCGTTCCCACAGCGGCTCCCGCGCCTCTTTCGTTCGACGCCTCGAACCGCCCGGCACCTCCCTGACGCGACGTCACCACCCTTACCCCACCCACTTCGTCCAACCCCTTGCCGAAGTCTTCGTCTATGGCTAACGTCCCGCAGCACCAAGGAACGTGACGGATCTGGCGGCGACGGAGACGAGGACGTCATATGTCGAACATCAGCAGAGGCAGGGACTGGGACCGCCGCGGCGTGCTGCGGGCGATGGGCGGAGTGGCGGCCCTCGGCGGACTCGCCGCCTGCGGTTCGAACACCGGCCGCTCGGGCGGCGGCGGTAAGTCGATCAAGCAGATGTACCACGCCTACGGAGAGCAGGGCACCCAGCAGGCCGCGAAGAAGTTCGCCGACGCCTACGGCAAGGCCAAGGTCACCATCGAATGGGTGCCCGGCGAATACGAGTCGAAACTGGCCACCACCCTGCTGGGATCCGGGGCACCCGATGTCTTCGAATACCACCCCGATCTCCAGCTGGTGCGCTCCCGGCAGATCGTTCCGCTCGATGACATCATCGCCGATGTCAAGGACGACTTCCTGCCGGAGGACATCACGGCGAATTCCGTGGACGGGAAGATCTACGGCATCCGCATGATCGACGATCCGCAGTTCTTCTTCTACCGCAAGTCCCTCTTCGAGAAGGCCGGGGTCAAGCCTCCGGCCACCTTCGACGAGCTGATCGACGCCGCGCACAAACTCACCAGCGGCAAGGTCAAGGGGCTGTACATCGGCCAGAACCTCAAGACCATCAGCAAGCCGCTGGTGTGGTCCACCGGCCCGCACTATCTGGACGCGGACCACAGAATCGCCTACCACACCGACAACCTCGTGGAGACCCTCACCAAGGCGCGGGAGCTCTACAAGAGCAAGTCACTGTTGCTGGGCGCGCCCACCGAGGTCTGGGACCCGGCCAGTTTCCTCCAGGGCCTGTGCGCCATCCAATGGTGCGGCATATGGGCGATACCGGCGATCCAGAAGGCGTTCGGCGACGACTTCGGGATCTTCCCCTTCCCCAAGTCCGGCGCTGAGGGACGCCAGGTGGTCTACAACGGCGGCTGGTCCACCTATGTGTCCGCCAAGGCCAAGGACGTCGACGCGGCCAAGGAATTCGTCAAATGGCTGTGGATCGACCAGAAGAAGTACCAGCAGGAGTGGGCGCTGGACTACGGCTTCCACATCCCCGCACGCAAGAGCATCGCCGCCGGGGCGGACAAGCTCAAGAGCGGGGTGGCGGCCGAGGCGGTCGAGCTGTTCAACACCCACGGTGTCTTCGACGACCCGTACTGGACCGAGGGGATGTTCAACATCCTGCTCGACGCGGTGGTCAATTCGGTGCGCGACAACAAGAATCCCGAGGCCGAACTCGACAGCGCCGACAAGAAGATCGAGCGCGCGCTGAAGAAGCTCGGATAGGCGGGCGACCGGGAACCGTCATGGCGACCACCACACCCACCCACAGCGCCGCCAAGGGCCGAGCGCCCCGAGGAGCGGCCCCCGCCCGACGACGGCCGCGGGGACTCGGCGGCTCCCGCGGCCGCACCCTCAACTTCTGGCTGTTCACCGGCCCGTTCCTGATCGGGCTGATCGTCTTCGTCTATGTGCCGATCGGCTGGAGCCTCTGGCTGAGCCTGCACAACGCCCAGGGCACCGTCACCCCCACCGAGTTCGTCGGCCTCGGCAACTACGCCGATATGCTCGGCGACGGCGATTTCGTGGACAGCCTCGTCAACTTCACGATCTTCGCCGCGATCATCGTGCCGATCACCTACGCCCTGTCCCTCACCCTCGCGCTGCTGGTCCACCGCATCCGCTTCATGAAGGCCTTCTTCCGGTCGGTCTTCTTCCTCCCCACCGCGTGCAGCTTCGTCGTGGCCTCGCTGGTGTGGAAGATGTCGCTGTTCAACGGGTTGCGCTACGGGATGATGAACACCGTGCTGGGCTGGTTCGGCATCGACTCCGTCGCCTGGCTCGCCTCCCCGCATCCGCCCTGGTACTGGCTGGTGATCTGCTCCGCCCGGCTGTGGCTGCAGTGCGGCTTCTACATGATCCTCTTCCTGGCGGCGCTGCAGAACATCCCGCGTGAGCTGTATGAGGCGGCGGCCGTGGACGGCGCGAAATCCGGCTGGCAGACGTTCCGCCACATCACCCTGCCGCAGCTGCGCGCCACCTCGGTCGCGGTCGTCCTGCTGCTGCTCATCGCGGCCTACCAGGCGTTCGACGAGTTCTACAACATCCTCGACGAGGGCCGGGCCACCTGGGGCCGGCCGCCCCTGGTCGACCTCTATCTCCAGGCCCTCGGCGCCAACCAGGACTACGGCCACGCCAGCGCGGGCGCCCTGATCCTCGCCCTGCTGATCGCCCTGGTGACCCTGGCCCAGGGCAGGTTCCTCGGCTTCGGAAGGGGCGATGAGAAGTGACCGCCACGACGCCCGGGCCCACGACGGGCCGCAAGCGCTCCGCGCGCTCGGTCATGGGCAACACCGGCCTGTACCTCGCCCTCGGCGTGGCCACGGTGCTGTTCCTCGTGCCCTTCTACCTGATCGTCCGCAACGCCCTGTCCACCGACGCGGACATCACCGGCGAGAGCTGGCGGTTCTTCCCCACCGACCTCCAGTGGGGGAACGTCAGGGAGTTGTTCGACGACCCCTCGGTGCCGTTCGCGAAGGCCCTGTGGAACTCCACGGTGGTGGCCGTGCTGCACACCCTGGGCACCCTGCTGGTCTGCTCCCTGGCGGGGTACGGCCTGGCCCGCATCCCGTACCGGCACGCGAACAAGGTGCTGTACGCGGTGCTGTTCACCCTGATGGTCCCGGCGGCCGTGACCTTCGTACCCAGCTATGTGCTGGTGTCCTCGCTCGGCTGGGTCTCCTCGCTGCGCGGTCTGATCATCCCGGGGCTGTTCAGCGGGTTCACCGCGTTCCTCTTCCGCCAGTACTTCCTCGGCTTCCCCAAGGAGCTGGAGGAGGCGGCCCGGGTGGACGGGCTCGGCTACTGGGGCGCGTACTGGCGCATCGTGGTGCCGAATTCGCTCAACTTCTTCGCCGCGATCTCGGTCATCACCTTCATCAGCGGCTGGAACGCCTTCCTGTGGCCCCTGGTCATCGGCCAGGATCAGAGTTCATGGACCGTGCAGGTCGCGCTGTCCTCCTATATGACCGCACAGACCATCAACATCCACCTGATCTTCATGGCAACGGCCGTATCGATCCTGCCACTTGTCCTGGTCTTCGTATTCCTCCAGCGCTGGCTGGTGCAGGGTGTCGCACAGACCGGTATCAAGGGCTGACCGAGGAGAGTCGATGAGCTCCACGCAGCACACGCCACTGCCCTACTACGAGGACGTCTCCCCCGGCGCGGGGGTGCTGCCGCCCCGCCCCTGGACCCCATCCTCCGACGCCGCGCGGCTGAGCCTGAACGGGACGTGGTCGTTCCGGCTGTCGCCGACCGCCACCGCCGAGGACGACTCCTTCGCCCGCCCGGGCTTCGACGCCCGCGGCTGGGACGAGCTCCCGGTGCCCGGCCACTGGGTGCTGCACGGCCACGGGGCACCGATCTACACCAATGTGCGCTACCCCTTCCCGGTGGATCCGCCGCGCGTGCCCGACGAGAACCCGACCGGCGACCATCTGCGCGTCTTCGACCTGCCCGGCGACTGGCCGGCCGGCGGGGACGCGGTGCTGCGCTTCGAGGGCGTCGAGTCCTGCGCCCGGGTCTGGCTCAACGGCGAGGAGCTGGGCACCTTCAAGGGCAGCCGGCTGCCGCACGAGTTCGCGGTCGGGGCCTGCTCCAGCCGTCGGGCAACGTGCTGGCCGTACGCGTGCACCAGTGGTCCTCCGGAACCTATCTCGAGGACCAGGACCAGTGGTGGCTGCCCGGGATCTTCCGTGAGGTGACGCTCGAGCACCGCCCCGAGGGCTCGCTCGACGACTACTTCGTCCACGCCAGTTACGACCACACCACCGGCGAGGGCACGCTGCGGATCGACTCCGACCCCGGCGGCCGGGTCACCGTGCCCGAGCTGGGTCTTGACCTGGCCACCGGGGAGAGCGCCACCGTCCCCGTCGAGCCGTGGACGGCGGAGACGCCCCGGCTGTACCAGGCGCGGCTGACCACCGTGGGCGAGAGCGTCTCGCTGCACGTGGGCTTCCGTACCGTGGTGGTCGAGGACGGGCTGCTCAAGGTCAACGGCCGGCGGGTGCTCTTCCGCGGCGTCAACCGGCATGAGTTCCACCCGGAAAACGGGCGGGCGGTGGACCTCGCGACCGCGCGCCGCGATCTGGTGCTGATGAAACAGCACAACATCAACGCCGTGCGCACCAGTCACTATCCGCCGCATCCGGCCTTCCTCGGGCTCTGCGACGAGCTGGGGCTGTGGGTCATCGACGAATGCGATCTGGAGACCCACGGCTTCGTCGACCTGGACTGGCGGAACAACCCGGTGGACGACGACCGCTGGACCCCGGCGCTGCTCGACCGCGCCGAGCGAATGGTCGAGCGCGACAAGAACCACCCGTCGGTGGTGATGTGGTCGCTGGGCAACGAGTGCGGCACCGGGCGCGGGCTGTCCGCCATGGCCGACTGGATCCGGGAGCGCGACCCGTCCCGGGTGATCCACTACGAGGGCGATCTGTCCTGCGCCGACACCGACATCTACTCGCGGATGTACGCGCCGCACGAGGAGGTCGACCAGATCGGGCGGCGCACCGAGCCGCCGTGGGGCGATCCGGAGCTGGACGCGAAGCGCCGGGCGCTGCCGTTCATCGAGTGCGAGTACGCACACGCCATGGGCAACGGCCCCGGCGGGCTGAGCGAGTACCAGCGGCTGTTCCAGGAGCATGAGCGCTGCCAGGGCGGTTTCGTCTGGGAGTGGATCGACCACGGCTTCACCCGGCGCGCCCCCGACGGCCGCTTCTACCACGTGTACGGCGGCGACTTCGGCGAGGAACTGCACGACGGGAACTTCGTGTGCGACGGGCTGGTCTTCCCCGACCGCACCCCTCCCCCGGCCTGATCGAGTACAAGAAGGTCATCGAGCCGGTGCGGATCGAGGGCGACGGGGCCGACGGCACGGTCCGGATCACCAACGGCCATGACTTCGCCGACCTGTCCCACCTCGTCTTCTCCTGGACCTATGAGGCCGAGGGCGAGGCGATCGGCTCGGGTGAGCTGGCGGTGCCGCCGCTGCCCCCGGGCGAGTCCGCCGTTGTGAAGCTCCCGGCGCCGCCCGACGCCGAGGCGGGGGCGGAGGCGTGGTGGACGGTCGAGGCGCGGCTCGCGGCCGCGACGGCGTGGGCCGGGGCGGGCCATCCGGTGGCCTGGGCCCAGCTCCCCGCCGCCGCGCCCGGCACCGGCCGGGCGCGCGCCCTCACCTCCGGGAGGCGCCGCGCCGCGACGGCGACCGGATCGTGCTGGGCCCCGGCGTCTTCGACGCGGCCACCGGCGCCCTGACGTCCCTCGGTGGGCTCCGCCTCACCGCACCGCCCCGGCTGGACGTCTGGCGCGCGCCCACCGACAACGACAACGGCGCGTCCTGGCAGCCGGACGAGCGCTGGGGGCTGATCTGGCGCCGGCTCGGTCTGCACCGGATGCGGCACCGGACCGACGCGGTGGAGATGACGCCGGACGGTGCGCTGACCGTCCGTACCCGCGTGGCGCCCGCCGCCGTGGACATCGGCCTGGAGACGGTCCACCGCTGGACCGCCGACGGGGACGGACGGCTGAGCCTGGCGGTCTCCGTCACCCCTCTGGGCGAGTGGACCTGCCCGCTGCCGCGCCTGGGCCTGCGGCTCGGGGTCCCGGCCGCGCTGGGCGAGGCCGAGTGGTTCGGCGGCGGCCCCGGCGAGGCGTACCCGGACACCCGCGCCGCCGCGCGCGTGGGGCGGTGGGCGCTGTCGGTGGACGAACTCCAGACGCCGTACGTCCGTCCGCAGGAGAACGGCGCCCGGATCGACGTCCGCTGGGTGCGGCTGACCGCGTCCGACGGCTCGGGGGTGCGGATCGAGGGCGAGCCGGCCTTCTGGTTCACCGCGCGCCGCTGGACCACCGAGCAGCTCGACGCGGCCGAGCACACACCGGATCTCGAACCGTCGAACGAGACCGTGTGGGTGAACCTGGACCACGGACAGCAGGGCATCGGCAGCCAGTCCTGCGGCCCGGGGTGCTGGAGCCGTACCGGCTGCTCGCGGCCCCGGCGGAGTTCTCCTTCACCTTCAGCCCGCTGGGCTGACCCGGCGGTCCCGGGCGCGGCGGCCCGGCGTCAGGTGTCCAGGACCCGCTGCAGGAACTGCTGGGTGCGGGCCTCGGTCGGGCTGCCGAAGACACGCTCGGGCGTGCCCTGTTCGAGCACGACACCGCCGTCCATGAAGACCACGCGGTCGGCGGTGTCCCGGGCGAACCGCATCTCGTGGGTGACGACCACCATGGTCATGCCCTCGTCGGCCAGGGACCGCATGACCCCGGTGACCTCGCCCACCAGCTCCGGGTCGAGGGCGGAGGTGGGTTCGTCGAAGAACATGATGGCGGGGTCCATGGCGAGCGCGCGGGCGATCGCCACGCGCTGCTGCTGGCCGCCGGACAGCTGGGCCGGATAGGCGGCCGCCTTCTCGGCGAGACCGACCCGGGCCAGTGCCTCCCGGCCGCGCTCGTCGGCCTCCTTGCGGCCGGTCTTGCGTACCTTGCGCAACGCGAGGGTCACATTGCCCAGCGCGGTGTGGTGCGGGAACAGGTTGAACTGCTGGAAGACCATGCCGACATGGCCGAAGATCTCGGGTGCGCGCTTCCGGTCGTGCAGGGGAACTCCATTGACCCAGACCTCTCCGCGGTCGGCGCGTTCCAGGTCGCACATGATCCGCAGCAGGGTGCTCTTGCCGGAGCCGCTGGCTCCGATGAGCACCACGACCTCGCCCGCGCCGACCTCGATGTCGATGCCCTTGAGGACTTCCAGCTCGCCGAAGCGCTTGTGCACGCCGGACAGGGCGACCTGGGCGGTGGTGGCGGGGGTCCGCTCCGTAGGGGATTTGGTGATCATCAGGCGGTCACGGCCTTTCTCTCCATCCGCCGGACGACGATCGACAGCGGGGAACAGATGACGAAGTACAGGACGGCGATCGCCAGGTACGTCTCGCCGGGGTGTCCCACCCGGTCCACGATGGCCTGGCCCTCGCGGAGCAGTTCGGCGTAGCCGATGACGACGGCGATCGAGGTGTCCTTGACGAGCGAGAGGTACTGGCCGACCAGCGGGGCAGCACGATCGACCGGGTCTGGGGGAGGATGACCGAGCGGAAGGTCTGGGCGCGGGTCAGGCCCAGGACCCGCGACGCCTCCCACTGGCCGTGCGGTACGGCCTCGATGCCGGCCCGGAAGATCTCCGCGACGTACGCGCCCTGGAAGAGGGTGAGCGCCAGCAGGGCGGCCCCGAACACGGTGATGTTCCCGATGTTGAGGTAGACCGCGCCGAAGTAGATGAAGAGCATCTGGACCAGCAGGGGTGTGCCCCGGAAGACCTCCAGGTAGCAGCGGGCGAGCTGGGCCAGGACGGGGATCCGGCTGGTGCGGATGGCCGCGATGACCAGGCCGAGCAGGGTGCAGGTGGCGATGGCCGCCACGGAGAGCTCGACGGTGGCCCACAGCCCGGCGCCGTACAGGTCCCGGTTGGACCACATGACCGACCAGTCCATCATGCCTCCTTGCGGACCAGGACGAGGCGGCGGGCCGCGGTCCGCAGGCCCGCCAGAGCCGACTGCCGGGTGCTGACCGGGCGCAGCGGCGGTTTGAAGGCCGCGCGGCCGATGAGCCCCGCCACCAGCACGACCAGGTTGGTGAGCACCAGATAGAGCACGGCGGCGATGCCGAAGACCTGGATGGTCAGCAGGTTGCGGGAGTTGATCACCATGGCGGTGCCGGTGAGTTCGGGCACGGAGATGGCGGACAGCAGGGACGAGCCCAGGATGATCTGGACGAGCTGGTTGACCACGGCCGGATAGACGTTGCGCAGGGCCTGCGGGAGTACCACGTGCAGATAGGTCCGGAAGGGGTGAGGGCCAGCACGCGGGAGGCCTCGCGCTGGCCGCGCGGAACGGCCTGGATTCCGGCCCGGAAGATCTCGGTGAGGTACGCGCCGACGTTGACGCCGAGCGCCGCGATGCCCGCCTGTACGGGGCTGAGCCGCAGCCCGGCCGAGGGCAGGGCGAAGTAGGCGACGAACATCTGGAGCAGCACCGGGGTGTTGCGGATGACCTCCACGTACACGGCGGCCGGGGCGCGGACGAGTGCGTGACGCGATCTGCGGGCGAGGGCGCCCAGCAGACCGAGGGCGCAGGCGAGGGCGAAGGCGGCGAGGGACAGCTTCAGGGACAGCCAGGCCGCGCTGAGATAGGTGGGCCAGTCCTGGAATGCGTAGGTCCAGTCGGCGAGCATGGGGTTCCTCCACGGGGCGACGGCTGGGGTGCCGCCGCCCGGCAGGGCTCAGTAGGACGGGTTGAGCGGGTAGACGGGCTTGACGCCGAACCACTTCTTGTAGAGGGCCGCGCTCTGGCCGGAGGTGTTGAACTCCCGGAGCCAGGTGTTGATCCACTGCAGCCAGTCCGGGTCGCCCTGGCTCACCCCGATCGCGTTGTACTCCAGTGGTACGACCGAGTCCTTGGTGACCTTGAGGGACGGGTCCGACTTGGCCTGGGAGTTGAGGAAGTTGGAATCCTCGACCATGGCGTCGGCCTGGCCCTGCTTGACCGCGAGCACGGCCGCCGCCGAGGTGTCGTACTCCTGGATCCGCGCCCTCGGGTTGCCCTCCTTCACCGCGGCGCCGTTGGTGGAGCCCTTGGTGACCGCCACCTTCTTGCCCGACAGGTCCTTGATGCCGGAGATATCGCTGGACTTCTTCACCATCAGCACCTCACCGGCGACGATGTACGGGTCGCTGAAGGCGACCTGCTTCGCACGCTCGGCGGTGGTGGTGAAGTTGCAGATCACGGCGTCGACCTTGTGCGTACGCAGATTCGGGACGCGGTTGGCCGAGGTGGTGTCCACGATCTGCGCCTTGACGCCCAGCGCCTTGGCCATGGCCTTGGCGACGTCGACATCGAAACCCTCGGGCTGATTGGCCTTGTTCGTCGACCCGAAGGGCGGGAACGTCAGACAGCTGGCGATGCGCAGGGTGCCGCCGCGGGTCACCTTCTGCAGGGTGGAGCTCTGCGCCCGGGAGGCCGCACCCTGGCTCGAGGAGCAGGCGGCGAGCAGGGTGGTGGCGGCGATGGCGCCCGCGGAGATCGCGGCCAGCCTGCGGGCATGAGGGCGTCGTCCCATGGTGGGACTCCCTTCGGGAGGAAAGGCTTCGGGGAGGAAAGGCTTCGGGGGAGGAAAGCCTTCGGGGAGCAAAAGCGAGGAAGATCGACGAGCCGCGATCGCCGATGATCGCCGAACTCAGAGATGTTGCAATGCAGAATCTAATTCCGTAATTGGTGCGCATAAGCTAGCCGAGCCGACAGAGGTCGTCAATGGCTGATTTCATATCCTGACATCCGATGCCGCTATGCAAAATGGACCGAGTCGACTACCGTCCCCGCATCACCCGCGCGGAGCCCCCCAACTCCTCGCCCCAGGACCCGACGGAGGGGGAAGGACCGTATGCCCGGGCCCGATACCGCCCACGGCGGCCAGGAGGACCGGCCCGCCCCGACCGGCCCCCGGCGCAACACCTCGTCCTCGCTGCGCCGGGCGCTGTCCATCGTGATGTTCCTGGCCGAGGACCGCGGACATCCGCGCGGCGCGACGCTCACCGACCTGGCCGAGGGCCTGAACCTGAGCAAGAGCACCATCCTGCGGCTGCTGGCGCCGCTGCGGGAGGTGCGCCTGGTGGACCAGGACGCCGACAGCGGGCGCTACCGGCTGGGCCCCCAGAACGCCCTGCTCGGCCAGGTCTACCTGGAACGCCTCGACTTCCGGGAGACGGCCGCTCCCCATCTGCACGAGCTCGTCGAGAGCATCGGGGAGACGGTTCACCTGGTCGTCTTCGACCCGCCGGAGATCGTCTACATCGACAAGGTCGAAAGCCCCCAGCCGGTGCGCATGCACTCGCGTATCGGCAGCCGGCAGCCCGCCTACTGCACCGCCGTCGGCAAGGCATTCCTGGCCCACGCCTCCGACGCCGTGGTGGAACAGGTCATAGCACGGGGCATGCCGCCCGCACCCCGGCCACCATCACCTCCGCCGAGCGGTTGCACGCCGAACTGGCCGCCGTCCGGGAGCGGGGGTACGCGATCGACGACGTGGAGAACGAGGAGGAGATCCGCTGCGTCGCGGCGCCGGTCTTCGATCACAGCGGGACGGTCGCCACGGCGATCAGCGTCTCCGGGCCCGCCTCCCGCGTCACCCGGGACCGCGTCGCCGAGATCGGGGAGCTCCTCCTCGACTCCACGAAGGCCCTGTCCGGGCGCCTGGGCGGGACATTGCCGCCCGCTCCCGCCCTGTAGACCCGGTTGAACCCGGATTGTCAACCGGCGTTTTCGGTCAGACCATCGACGGTGACCGCGCTCGGACCCATGCGGGCCCGCCGCACCTCGCCGTCCCACCAGGTGACCGACACCAGATGGGTCCCGTCGTCCGCCGGGCCCGCCGCGGCGCGGACCAGGCCGGCCAGCGGGGGCGCGTCGGGGTCGGCCGTGAGGCGGGCGAGGCAGAGGAAGAGGTCGCCCCCGGCGCGGCCCGTCGTCTCACCGGTCAGCGCGGGGAGACGGCGCGCCGGGCGAAGGCCGTGGGGGCGGCGGGCAGGGCGCCGTCCTTCATCAGGCCGTGGAGCGGCAGCAGTTCGGACCGCGGGCCCTCCTCCGCCGGGGATCCGGCACCGCCCAGCCCGTCTGGCGGACAGCCCGGCCCGGCGCCGCGCCGGTCACCAGGTGGACCCGGACCTCCACGGCGCCGCGCACCAGCACCAGCGAGGTGACGCGGACCTCCTCGCCCTCCTCCGGCTCCTCCCCCACCAGCCGCGCCCGATGGCGCGAGGCGGCCCAGCCCTCGCCCGCGCCCAGCGGCTCCAGCGCGGTGCGCAGGGAGATCCGGCCGCCGTGGACCAGGCCGAAGTGGTTGTCGGGGGCGACGCCGTACGGGAAGGGGCCGGTGACCGTGGAGTAGGCGAAGCGGGCGTAGTGGGGGTCGTCCTGGTCGGGGTCGCCGGGCGGCGGGAGGTGTTCGCTGCCGTGGTTGTGGAGCCGGACCAGACCGTCGCCCGCGGTGGACTGGAGCAGCCAGTTGGGGCCGGGGACGGCGCGCGTGGCGTCCGCGCGCTCGACGGGTCCCGGCTCCTCGCGCGCCGTCCAGACCTCGTGGTCGGCCGGGAGCAGCAGCCCCAGGAAGCCCTTGGCGGCCCAGTACGGGGAGGCCGGGCCGGAGTACGGCTGGAGGACGCCGTCGTAGGGACCGTACCAGCCGAGCGAGAGCAGCCCGCGGTCCGTGGTCGCGCCCCGGTCGAGGAAGTGGCGCAGGGCGCCGGAGGCGAGGCGGCGGGTGGTTCCGGGGTCAAGCGGTGTGTGGCCGGTGAGGGCGCCCAGCCAGAGGGGCGCGGCGGCGGCGAAGCGGTACGTCAGGGAGCGGCCCTGGTGCAGCGGGGCGCCGTCGGCGCCGAAGAGGTGGGCGTAGTCGACGAGATGGGTGGCCAGCCGGCGCCCGTAGCGGGTGAGCCGCTCGCCGTCCTGGGACAGCCATGCCTCGAGCGCCGGATAGAGGTGCAGGGCCCAGCCGTTGTAGTAGTCGAAGGCGCGGCCCGCGCCGTCGCTGTACCAGCCGTCGCCGGTGTACCAGGGCTCGATGCGCTCCAGCCCGCGCGCCACGGCGGCGCGGGCGGCCTCCGGCTCGATGCCCGCCTCGGCGAGGAAGCCGCCGACGGCGACGGGGAACAGCTCCCAGTTACTGGGCACCGGTTCGGCGGTGAGCGCGTCCAGCAGCCAGGCCGCCACCCGCTCCCGTACGCCGTCGTCGAGCCGGTCCCACAGCCAGGGGCGGGTGAGCCGCAGCCCGAGCGCGATGGAGGCGGACTCGACCAGCGGCTGGCCGCGGTCGGTGATCCGGGGCCAGTCCTCGGGCCGGTCGCCGCCGGGGTGTGCGGTGCCGGAGCGTGCGGTGCCGGAGCGTGCGGTGCCGGTGGCGAGTCCGTCCGCGTACCGCTCCAGCAGCCCGCCGGGGTCGGCGCCGCGCGCGCCCGCGACGCGGAGGGCGGCCAGCAGAAACGTCCGGGCGTAGCCTTCGAGGCCGTCGGAGCGGGGGCCCGACCAGCTCGGCCGGTCGCCGGGGAGCGGGTAGAGGGCGCCGCCGGGGGTCGCGTACGGGGCGACGGCGGCGAGCAGGCCGTCGGCGGCGGCCTCCCAGTGGGCGCGGGTCCAGCCGGTGCGGGGGCTGAGGTCGCGGTCCTCCGGGGGCAGCGCGAAGTGCGGTGCGAGGCCGGGCGTGAGGCGCGGCGTGGGGCGCGGTGCGAGGCCGGTCATCGGAGCACCCCGGCGGGGACCAGGGCTTGAGCGCGCAGCTCGCCGAGCACCAGCCGCGCGAACTCGGTGGCGCCGTGGGCGGAGGTGTGAGTGTTGTCGCGGGCCTCGTCGTAGAGGTACAGCCGCTTGGACCCCTCGGGGCCGAGCTCCTCCACGAGCCGCTTGGTGAGCACGGTCAGGTCGATGAGCGGTACGCCCCGCTCGGCGGCGAGCGAGCGCATCTCGGCCGGCAGATTCACTCCGAGGCCGTTGATGTGCAGGGCGGTGGCGTTGTCGAGGGTGCCGTCGTCGTTGAACCAGCGGCGCACGATGGGGGTGACCAGCACGGGCTTGCCGCCGCGCGCCCGTACGCCGTCGAGCAGCGCGCCGAGGTGGGCGCGGTGGTCGGCGGCGGTCGCCTGCTTGTCGTTGTGGGCGCACTTGATGAGGACGGTGTCGCCCGGGCGGATCAGCGGGCGCATGGTGGCGAAGAGCCGGGGGTCGGCGAGGAAGGAGCCCGAACCCTCCCCGAGTCGGCGCAGTTGGCGACCGACAGCCCGCGCCGGAAGAACTGCCGCAGCTGCTGGCCCCACCCGGTGTACGGGGCGGTGAGCTGATCGCACACGGTGGAGTCCCCGGCGGGGAAGAGCTGGTGGCGGCGGCCGGGGGTGCCGGCCCGGGCCGGGGCGGACGGCAAGGCGGCGAGGCAGGCGGTGGCGGCCACCAGTGCGGTACCGGCGCGTCTCATGGAGGCTCCTCGGCTCGGCTCAGTTCGGCGATGGGGGTTCGCGATGGGAGTTCGGCGATGAGGTTCGCCGATGGCGGGGGAAGCTACGGTCGGCTGCCTGACCATACGCCGTGTCGGCAAGCGCTTGCTAGAGGGCGCAAACGTCAGCGGGGGCCGCCCAAGAGGCAGCCCCCGCAAGTGTTTTCCGCCGACCACGGACGGTCGTACGGGACTTACCCGTTCCTGCCCCGCAGGGCTTCGAGCGCCCGGTCCGCGTGCACACCCATCCTGAACTCGCTCTTGACGATCTCCAGCACCTTGCGATCGGTATCGATCACAAAGGTGACCCGCTTGGTCGGCACCGCCGCGATCCCGCGCTTCACCCCGAACCGCTCCCGCACGGTCCCCTCCGGATCCGACAGCAGCGGATAGCCGAAGGAGTACGCATGGGCGAACTCCGCCTGTTTCTCGACCGAATCCGCACTGACCCCGACCGGCTGGGCGCCGAGCTCCTTGAACTCCGCCGCGATGTCCCGGAAGTGGCACGCCTGTTTGGTACAGCCGGGGGTGAAGGCCGCCGGATAGAAGAACAGCACCACCGGGCCGTCCGCCAGCAGCCCGCTGAGCGAACGGACGGTGCCGCTCTCATCCGGCAGTTCGAAGTCCTCGACCACATCACCGATGTCCATGGAGGCACGCTACCGGCCGCGCGCCCGGCGGAACATCAGCAGCGCAACCGGGCGGTGTGGCCGTCGATGCGCAGGATGCATTCGGTGAACAGCGCCATCGATGGACTGTCGTCCGTGGGGACCAGCCGCAGCCCGAGGTCCATGATGGACCGGATGATCTGGGCGGTACGGCTTCCGTCGGGGTCCTGCCCGCGCAGCGCGGACCACGCCTCGAACTGCGCCCGAACCGTTTCCCACGCCGGGCCCGGCGTGAAGTGGCACAGAAAAACCGGCTGGTCGACCCCGTACTGGCGTAACTCGCCGACTGCGGCCTCACCTTGCATAAGCCACCATGTGGCAGTCATCTCGTCCCCAACTCCGTACACGGGAGTGGATACCCATCATACGGGTGCGGACGGCCCAACGAGGACCGACTCCACATCAGGGGCCCATCCCAGCAGCCGCTCGTCCACTCCCGGCCGGGCCACGCACTGCACGCCCAGCGGAAGCGAGTTGGCCGCCCGGCCCGCGGGCAGCGCGAGGGCGGGAGCTCCCGCGTAGCTCCAGGGGAGGCTCATCACGGAGTCGCCGGTGCTCTTCAGGCCGTACGGCGCGGGGCCCGTGGCCGCCGGGGTGATCCACAGATCGATGCCGTCCCGGTCCATGGCGGCCACCAGCCGCTCGCGGAAGGCGGCACGGGCGCGCAGGGCCGCGGCGTACGCGTCGTGGCTCAGCCGCTGCCCCTCCCGGATCGCCTCGACGGTCTGCGCGCGGTACCGCTCGCCGTGGCGCGGGAACCATGCGGCGTGGGTCCGCGCCAGCTCATAACGGTTGATCACCCGCTGCTCCGCCACGACCCGTTCGAAGTCGTCCGGGAAGGGCACCCGGCGGACCGTGAACCCGGCGTCCTCCAAGCGTTCCGCCCGCTCCTCGAAGGAGTTCCTGGCCTCGGCGTCGGCGCGATCGAGGTACGGCCCGAGCGGAACGCCGAGCACCGGCCGCCGCCGTTCCTCCGTCTCCCCGCCCTCCCCGCCCTCGCCGGACGGCCGCCATCCGTCGCACAGCACGGCCGCCGCCGGGGCGAGGCTCGCTACGTCGGGGGCGAAGAGGCCCACGGTGTCGAAGGTCGGGGCGTTGGGGATCACACCGTCCGAGGAGATGCGGCCATGGGTCGGCTTGAAGCCGACGACCCCGCAGTAGGCGGCCGGACGGATCATCGAACCGATCGTCTGGGTCCCGACCGCGAGCGGCACCATCCCCGCCGCCACGGCCGCCGCCGAACCACTGCTGGAGCCGCCCGGGGTGTGGCCGAGATGGTGCGGATTGCGCGTGGGCCCGGGCGCGGTCACGGCGAACTCGGCGGTGACGGTCTTGCCCGCCACCAGCGCCCCCGCCTCCCGCAGCCGTCCGACGAGCGACGCCTCCGCCCCGGCCAGCGCCTCGGCGGGAACGTCCGACCCGGCGCACGTGGGCATCCCGTCGACGTGCACGATGTCCTTCACGCCCACCATGACCCCGTACAGCGGCGGCCGCCCGGGCGCATCCCCCACCGCTCATCCGCCGCCCGCGCCTCACGCCCCAACCGCTCGCGCCGCCCGCGCTCGGGCACGAAGGCCTGGATCTCCCCGTCCGCCGCATCGATCCGGTCACAGGTCCGCGCGGCCGCGGTGACGCAAGAGGTGTCCATGAGCCCCGAGGCTACGCGGGACGCGTTGAGCCAGTGGGAGGGCGAGCTGTGGAGAAGCCCACAGGGGTGGGCGCGCACAGCGTCCGTGAGGGGACGGAGTCGGCGGGCGGGCCGCCCGGTGAAGGGTGGGCCTAACTCTGCCTGAACGGCGGGGAGTGGGCCGGACGCCGGATCGTCTCCCGGCGCTGGATCGCGGCGCTGTGGAGGCCGTGTGCCGTCAAGCCGGAGTACCGGCTGTCGTGGTGGCTCAACGACGGCCGCGTGGTGTGGCCACAGGCCCCGTCGACCGGGCGCTGTGCCCGGGGCAACGGCGGCAACCACCTCTTGTGGGTGGACCCGGCCCGTGACCTCACCCTCGTCTCACGCTGGGGCGCCGATGTGGAAGCCCTCGTCGCGGCGGTCTCGGAGGCGGTCCGCCCCTGCTGATGACACCGGCGAGAACACCGCTCTGCGGGCTTCCCCATCGGCCGCGGGGGTCAGCTGCCGCCCGTCACCTTGACGTAGTCGACGACCAGCTGCTGCGGGAAGGAGGTGTTGCCGTCCGGGTCGCCGGGCCAGTCACCGCCGACGGCCAGGTTGAGGATGATGTAGAAGGGGTGGTCGAAGACCCAGCGGTTGCCGTTGAGGTCCGAGGGGGTGCGGGTCTGGTAGACGTTGCCGTCGACGGACCAGGTGATCTTGTTGGGCGACCAGTCGATGGCGAAGGTGTGGAAGCCGTCGGAGAACTTGCCGCCGCCTGGCAGTGTGTAGCCGGCGCCGATGCCGCCCGAGCCGGAGTAGCCGGGGCCGTGGATGGTGCCGTGGACGGTGCTGGGCTCGAAGCCCACGTTCTCCATGATGTCTATCTCGCCGCAGTTGGGCCAGCCCGCGCTGCCGATGTCGTTGCCGAGCATCCAGAAGGCGGGCCACATGCCCTGGCCCTGCGGCAGCTTCATCCGGGCCTCGACATGGCCGGAGGCGGTGGTGAACTTCTGCGAGGTGTTGAGGCGGGCGGAGGTGTACTCACACCGGCCGTACCAGCAGTTGTAGTTGGCCGGGTTCTCCTTGCGTGCGGTGATGACGAGGTTGCCGTTGCCGTCCAGCGCCGCGTTCTTGTTGCCGTCGGTGTAGTACTGCCGCTCGTGGTTGTTGACGTTGTCGCCGGTCTCCAGGCCCCACTTGGAGCCGTCGACCGCGCTGCCCGCCGGGCCGTCGAAGTTGTCGGTGAATTCGGCCGCGGCGGCGGTGGTCTGGGGGGTGGCCGTGGTGGCCGTGGCCGGAGCGGTGAGCCAGGGGGTGGCGGCGAGTGCGGTCGCTGAGAGCAGACCGATCGCGGTGTTGCGCAGCGTACTTCTCATGGAACGGTGGTGCCTTCCTGTGTGGGGGATGGGACCGGTGGGTGCCGGTCCGGTGGGGGAAGGTGTGTGTCCGGCGATTGGGGGCCGGTGTCCGCGGGCGCTACGGCACGGGCATACGGGTGGCGGGGCCGGCCCGGCCCAGGGCCTCCGCGCCGCTGTCGATGTGCAGGGGCAGCGCGGTGCCGGTGCGCAGCAGCCGCTCCAGGGGAACGCGCTCCCAACCGGTGGTATCGGCGACCTCGACGCCGACGACGTACAGCGCGGATCGGCTGCCGCGCCGCGGTTCGCGCACGGTGGTGCCCAGCGAGGGCTGGGCTGCCTGCGCCTTGGCCGTCATCGGTCACCTCCGGGGAGACACAATGTCCAGCCCTGTTCGATGCATGTCAATAGGTCTGGACCTTCTTGCCTCAAAGAATTTGAGGCGGGGTCCGACCCAACTCCCCCTGAACCGACAGAAGTCGAACCCTCAGCGCGCTCCACCGGTGGCGAGGAAGTGCGCCAGTGGCAGCGTGGCAGCGCCCAACGCCACAGCATCCGGCCCCAGTTCGGCCAGCCCGATCTCGGCCTGCGCGTACGGCCGGTGCAGCGCATAGGAGGCGGTGGCGGCCCGGATCCTGGGGAGGACGCGGCCGCCGAGGAGCAGTCCGGCCCAGCCGCCGAGGATGATCCGCTCGGGGTTGAAGAGGTTGATCAGATCGGCGATGCCCGCGCCGAGGTAGGCGGCGGTCTCCTCCAGCACCGCGCGCGCCCGCGCCTCGCTCCCGGCGGCCCCTACGATCGCGGCGAACGCGGCCTGCTGGTCCTCACCGGCGTTGTCCGCGCCGCACACGCCGCCCGCACCGTCCACGCCGTCCTCACCGCCACCGCCCGCACCGTCCACGCCGCTCGCACCGGCTCCGCGCGCCCCGCCCACGCCGCTCGCGTCGGCCGCGCGCGCCCCGCGCCCGTAGCGGTCGAGCACCGCCTGCGCCCCGACGTACGCCTCCAGGCAGCCGACCGCACCGCATCGGCAGGCGCGCCCGCCGACCTGGACGACCGTGTGCCCCCACTCCCCCGCACTGCTGGTCGCACCCCGGTACGGCACACCGGCGGTCACGATGGCCGCGCCGACGCCGGAGCCGATCAGCGCGATCACCGCGTTGTCCGCGCCGCGGCCCGCCCCGAACCACATCTCGGCCTGCCCCTGCGCGGTGGCGCCGTTGTCGATGAACAGCGGCAGATCGGTGCCGGTGCGCAGCAGCCGCTCCAGCGGCACCGCGTCCCGGCCGGCGGTCGGGCCGTGGACGAGGATCTCGTCCCCCTGTTCGACGACACCGGGGACGCCGACCCCGACGCCGATGACCGCCTCCGGCGAGGCACCGCTCTTGTCGACGACCGCGTCGAGGCCGGTGAGGATGTGGCCGACGACCGGCTCCGGGTCCCGCTCCAGCCCTCCGGGCGTCAGCGGATGCTCCCAGCGGGCCAGTTCGGTCAGCGCGAGGTCGAACAGCTCCACGCGGACATGGGCCTCGCCGACGTCGACCCCGATGAGACGGCCGCCGCCCGGCGCGACCCGCAGCAGCGTGCGGGGGCGGCCGCCGTCGGACTCGACGGACCCGGCCTCCTCCACCAGTTCGTCGGCGAGCAGTTCGCCGACGACATTGCTGACCGAACCGGAGCTGAGCCCGGTGAGCGCCCCCAGTTCCTGACGGCTCACCGGGCCCCGGAAGTACAGCTGGCGCAGCAGCGTCGAGCGGTTGCCGCGCCGGAGGTCGCGGACGGTCCGTCGGTTCATCTGACCCATCGGGCTCCTCCCCTGCCCGAACCTACCGGACGCGGCCGCTCTTGACCCCGACTGATTTCATCGCTTAACTCACGGCCTGAATGAAGCCTCGCGCTTCACTTTTTGAACGGTCAAGGGTGGGTTGACGGTCAACGGCGGCCGAGTGGCGCCGCCTCATGGCCGCCTTACGGCGCACTACTCCGCACCCGGGGCCTGGAACAGCGCGAGCAGATCCTCCCGCCCGAACATCCGCGCCGTCTCGACGGCCGAGGGCGATCCGGCGCGCGGGTCGGCGCCCTTGGCCAGCAGCACCCTCAGCACCTCCGCCTCGCCCTTGAACGCGGCGCCCGCGATGGGGGTCTGACCCCGTTCGTTCACCCGATTGGGGTCGGCGCCGCGCTCGAGCAGGGCCGACACCGTGGCGGGATGGCCGTAGTAGGCCGCCAGCATGAGCAGGGAATCGCCCTTGTCGTTGGTGAGGTTGGCCGGGACGCCCGCGTCCACATAGGCGGCGAGCGTATCGGTGTCACCCTGCCGGGCCAGGTCGAAGACCTTGGCCGCCAGTTGGAGCACCTCCGGGTCGTGGGCGGGCTCGCTCTCGGGGTTCGATTCGGTCATGGCCTGTCGCCTCCGGCTTCGCTACCTGGGAATGTGATCATCCACCCTAAGGACGGGGACCGACCCGCCCCAGCAGGCGGGCGCCCCGCTCCAGCAGGCGGTCGGCTCGTAGCGCCACGCCTCCATGGTGATGATTACACCGATAATCCACCCAATTGCACCTTTCGCCCGATGGACGCATTCTGTGATCCTGGAACCACTCATGGTGACTGACCGTCCCCCATCAGCCAGGAGACCGTGATGATCCTGTCCATTTCCGGCGTCGTGCTGCTCGGCATCATCGTCTTCATCTTCTTCCGCAAGGACGGCCTGAAGGGGTCGCACGCGGTCATCTGCGCGCTCTTCGGCTTCTATCTCGCGTCCACCGCGATCGCTCCGAGCATCAAGGCGGGCGGCGCGAGCCTCGCCAGCCTCTTGGGTGGGATCAAGATCTGACGTGGGCCGGAGACCGCTCCCCCGCCTCCGCCTCGGCAGCGCGGCGGGCACCCCGCTCGTCCCGCCCGGCCGCGGCCGGGCCTTCGCCCGCAGCACGGCCGACGGCGTCGCCGATGTGCTCCAGCCGCTGGTCGCGCTCTCGCGCGGGTTGCGCGTGCTCGCCGCCACCGGGCGGCGCAAGTGGCTGGAGCTGCCGGGCGACCGCCGCGGACCGGTGTTCGCCCTCGTGGTCGCCTGCGGCTTCGTCCTCTTCCTGCTGCCGTACGGACCACTGGCGGCGTCGATCAGCCTGATCGGCGCGGCGGGCTGGGCCGGGCGGGGGCACGCCGGCGCCGCGTCGGAGACGCCCGCCGACGGGACCGAGCGGCTGCGCACGCTCTACGAGGCGCTGGTGCCGTACTTCTCCGCCTCCGAGGACCCCAGCCCGCTCTACAGCCACGGCGGCGACTGGTCCGAGGCGTTCGACTCCTACGCCTTCGACGACGACGGACGGCTCACCCGGCTGCGCCTCCACTACCCCGCGTACTTCACCGACGGCGAGCCCGCCGCCCGGACCCGGATCGAGCAGCTGCTGTACGCGAAGTCGGGGCGCGGCCGTGAATATCTGTTCGAGTGGGACGAGGAGGCCAACAACCTCACCCTGACCGTGCTGCCCGCCCTGTCCACCGCGATCCACGCCCAGCGCTTCGTCACCGCGCCCGGTGAGACGGTGCTGGGCTTCACCGACCCCTCGTCGGTGCAGCGGACGCTGCCGGTGCTGGCGGGGCCGGAGACGTGCGAGGAGGACGAGGAGAGCGCGGAGGGCACGAGGGAGGTCGGGCTCAAGAAGGCGGCAGGGGACGGGCCGGAGACCCATGACGTACCGCCGGTGATCTGGCGCACCGGCCCGCGGTCGACCGAACCGCATCTGCTCGCGCTCGGCCAGCCCGGAAGCGGCACCACGACCCTGCTGCGCTCCATCGCGCTGCAGGCGCTGCCCCATGGCGAGGTGCTGGTGGTGGACGGCGGCGGCACCGGCGAGTACGCGTGTCTGAGCGGACGCACGGGGGTGCTGGCCGTGGAGTGCGGACTGGCCGGGATGCTGGCCATGCTGGAGTGGGCGGGCCATGAGACCGAGCGCCGGCTGATCGCCGCCAACCGCGCCCGCCAACTGCGGCACGCGCCGCCGGAGGACATCCAGCGCCCGCTGTGGATCCTGCTGGACCGGCCGTCGGTGATGAGCCATCTCGCGGCGGCGGACGGCCGTGCCGATCCGCAGGAGCTGCTGGCCGTGCCGCTGCGGCACGGACGGGCGGCGAACGTACGGGTCGTGGTGGCCGATCAGCTGGACGCCGCCGAGGCGCTGAGCGAGGCCGTACGGAGCCACACCCGGGCCCGGGTGGTACTGGGCCCGGTCTCGTCCGAGCAGGTCACGGCCGTCCTCGGGGCGCCGCCGCACACCACGCCGACGCCCGAGGTGCCTCCGGGGCGCGGCTATGCCCGCCTCGGCGCGGGCCCGGTGCACCGCCTCCAGGTGCCGGCCACGCCCGACCCGTACGACGAGGCGGCCGGCGAGGCCGAGCGGCAGGCGGTGCTCCGGCTGCTCCCGGCCCCGGACCCGGCGGCGCCCCCGGCCCCTGCACCCGTCGGGGGTTAGGGTCCTTCTGACGGATCTCCGTGGAGGAAGGACCCCAGCCACCGGGGCCCGTAGTGCTCCCGCACCGGGGCGCGTTACGGCACGTCAGGCCACATACGTCCGCGGCGCCTCGGCCTCGATCGTGGCGCCCGTGGCCACCAGGTCGGCGGCCGAGGCCAACCGGGTGGCGGCCTTCTCGGCCACCGCTCCCCCGACCGTGAACGGCAGCCGCACGTACCCCTCGAACGCGCCGTCCACCCCGAAGCGGGGCCCCGACGGCACTCGGACCCCCAGCCGGGCGCCCGCCTCGGCGATGCGCGAGCCGGAGAGGCCGCCGGTGCGGGCCCAGAGGGTGAGCCCGCCGTGCGGGACGGTGAACTCCCAGTCGGGCAGATGGCGCCGGAGGGCGCCGACCAGTGCGTCGCGGTTGCCGCGCGCGAGCTCCCTGCGGATCTCGATGGCCTCCTCCCAGCCGCCGGTGTTCAGCAGCCAGGCGACGGCGAGCTGTTCGATGACGGGGGTGCCCAGGTCCGCGTAGGCGCGGGCGGCGACCAGGCTGCGGATGACATCGGGCGCGGCGCGCACCCAGCCGATCCGCAGCCCCGCCCAGAAGGTCTTGCTCGCCGAGCCGACCGTGATCACGGTGCTGCCCGCCGGGTCGAAGGCGCAGACGGGCCGGGGCAGCTCCACCTCGTCGTCCAGGCGCAGCTCGGCCATGGTCTCGTCGGCGATCAGGACCGTTCCGGCGGAGCGGGCGGCGTCGACGAGCTGACGGCGCTGGTCCTCGGTGGCGAGGGCGCCGGTGGGGTTGTGGAAGTCGGCGATGACGTAGGCCAGCCGGGGCGCGGCGGCGCTGAGCACCTGGCGCCAGGACGGGATGTCCCAGCCCGCGAGCCGGTCGGCCATGGCCACGGGGACGAGCCGGGCGCCCGCCTCGCGCATCAGCTGCAGGATGTTGGCGTAGCTGGGCGATTCGACGGCCACCCGTTCCCCGGGCCGGACCATCAGCCGGCAGGCGGCGGCGACGGCCCCCATGGCGCCGGTGGTGACCATGATCTGCTCGGGCATGGTCGGTATGCCCCGGGCGGTGTAGCGGTCGGCGAGCGCCTGGCGCAGGGCGGGCAGCCCGGCGGGGTAGTCGCCGTGGGTGTGGGCGTAGGGCGGCAGTTCGTCCAGGGCGCCGCGCATGGCGCGGGTGAGCCAGGGTTCGGGGGCGGGCAGCGCGGCACAGCCGAGGTCGATCACGGAGGCCGCGGCCTCGGGCGGGAGCGGGTCGAGCCCCGGGTGGGCAGCGGGCTTCCGGCGGGCATGGCGGTCCAGCTACCGGCGCCGCGCCGGGACTCCAGGAACCCCTCGCCGCGCAGCGCCTCGTAGGCGGCGGCGACGGTGGTGCGGCTGACCGCGAGCGCCGCCGCGAGTTCACGCTCGGCGGGGAGGCGGGCCGCGACCGGAACCCGGCCCTCCAGGATGAGCAGCCGTACGCCGTCGGCGAGCGAGCGGTAGGCGGGGACGCGGCGGCCCCCGGTCAGTGAGGCCGCGGCCCCGGCGGCCACGCCGTCGCGGGTGTGCTGTGACCCGAGCAGCCGGGCCAGTTGGGGTGCTCCGACCGCGGACGTCCATGGACTCATCGAATGCGGTCCACCTTTCGGAAATTGGCCGTGGAACTGGACTGGTTCCGGGCCACAGAGTGACATGCCGCAGGCCACTCACACCAGGAGCACGCGTTGTCCGACCTTCCACGCCGTCGCCTTCCACGCCGTCGCCTCCCGCGCCGTCTTGCCCAGCTCTACGTGGGGCTGGTGCTCTACGGCGTGTCCATGGGGCTCCAGTTGCGCGCCACGCTCGGTCTCGACCCGTGGGACGCCTTCCACCAGGGCCTCTCCGGGCACACCTCGCTGTCGATCGGGACGGTGACGGTCGTCGTCGGCGTCGCCGCCCTGCTGCTGTGGATCCCGCTGCGCCAGCGGCCGGGTCTGGGGACGGTGTCGAACGTGCTGGTGATCGGGCCTGTGATGGACGGCACACTGTGGCTGATACCGGAGCCGGAGGCGCTGGCGGTGCGGATTCCGCTGCTGCTCTTCGCGATCGTGCTGTGCGGCGCGGCCACCGGGCTCTACATCTCGGCGCGGTTCGGGCCGGGCCCGCGGGACGGGCTGATGACGGGGCTGCACCGGCGCACCGGGTGGTCGATCCGGCTGGTGCGGACCGGTATCGAGCTGACGGTGCTGGGCACCGGCTTCGCGCTGGGCGGCTCGGTGGGGGTGGGCACGGCGCTGTTCGCGCTGGCCATCGGGCCGCTGTCGCAGTTCTTCCTGCGTGTCTTCGCGATTCCCGCACCCGCCGGGACGGGCTCTGGGATTGTGGCGCGCGGCGCCGCCGAGCCGCAGGTCCGGGACCTGATTTAGGGCTGGGGCCGCCGGGGCGGTAGTGTACGCCCTCGGCCTACCAGGCGGACCGTTACTGCGCGCTAAAGTACCAGAAACGCTGGGTGACATCTGCTGCCAGATGTGACAAACCGGGCGCCTGTGGGTAGAACAACGGGGCGGCACGACGGGCGACGCATGTCCCAATACGGGAATCTTCACCGCCGACCGGACGTTGACCGGATGACGACGACAGCGACACCTGTCCTGTGGGCGACAAGCCCGGGAGGCACGATTCATGAGTGAGCGAGCTCTTCGCGGCACGCGACTCGTGGTGACCAGCTACGAGACCGACCGCGGCATCGATCTGGCCCCGCGCCAGGCGGTGGAGTACGCATGCCAGAACGGCCATCGATTCGAGATGCCGTTCTCGGTAGAGGCGGAGATCCCGCCGGAGTGGGAGTGCAAGGCGTGCGGCGCCATGGCACTCCTTGTCGACGGCGACGGTCCAGAGGAGAAAAAGGGCAAGCCCGCGCGCACGCATTGGGACATGCTCATGGAGCGGCGCACCCGCGAGGAGCTGGAGGAGGTGCTGGCCGAGCGGCTGGCGGTCCTGCGCTCCGGTGCCATGAACATCGCCGTGCATCCGCGGGACACCCGTAAGTCTGCCTGAACCGAGCGGCAGCACTGAGGTAACACCCGAAGTACGAGGGCCGGGGCCACTGCTGAGCAGTGGCCCCGGCCCTTGTGCGGATATGCGTGGAGCGGGCCGCTGAGGTGCGGCCCCGGCGGCTCACCGGTCGCGCGGCCGCAGCCCGGGCCCCGGCTCTCCGTCGGCGTCCCGGCCCCGGTCGTCCCCGTCCCGTATCACCTCGCCCTGGATGACCGTGCCCTGCTCCGGGCGCTCCCGTCCGTCCCGGCGCTCCCACTGCTCACGGGCCTGGCGGAACGGGTCGGATTCCGATCCGGGGACGAAGCCCATCCGGCGCGACAGCGCGCTCTCCGCGCGGCGCCGCAGCAGCGCCCGGGTCGGCGGGAACAGGCACACCAGCGCGGCCACGTCCGAGATCAGCCCCGGCACCATGAGCAGCAGCCCGCCGAGCATCGTGAAGGAGCTTCCCGGACGCGCGGCGGGCTCCTCTCCGTCCGGCCGCATCGACCCGGCCAGGCTCTGCCACGCCCGGCGGCCACCGCGCTTGACCACGGCCCCGCCCACCACCACGCCCGCGACGAGCAGCAGGAGGACGGTCAGCCCGCCGGCGACGTCCGCCACGAGTGTCAGCAGCCAGATCTCCAGCACCAGCCAGGCGGCGATCCCCAGCGGTACGAAGGTGCGGGCGCGTGAGCGCTTCGGGCGGGTCGGGTCGCTCTGCTGCGATGCGCCGGTCATCATGCCTCCAAGTGTGCCCGGGCCCGTGGCCGACACGGAGCGCGGGTCGCACGGCCAAGGGGATCGAGGGGATCTCATGGGTTCCAACGCGCGAGGGGTCCCGGAGGCTCCAGGAGTCCTCGAGGAGACCGGGCGGAATCCGCGAAGGTGCGAGGTATCGGCGGCGGCGGGCCGGGTACCCGCCGCCGACGGAGGTGTCGAATGACGGCTGTGCTGGAAGTCCTCGTGTGGTGGGCGGCGCTGACCGGGATCTGGCTGGTGCTGATCAGCACCGTGGACCCCCTGGAGCTCCTGGTCGGGTCGGCCTCCGCGCTGGCCGCCGCCGTGCTCGCCCGCGCCGGGCGCCGGGCGGTGGCGGACCGGTGAGCACCTCCGACGGCTGGCTGGCGGCGGCGCTGGTGCCGCTGCTCGCGCTCGTACCGGTGCTGTGGCGGATCGCCTACGGCTCGCCCAAGGACCGGCTGATCGGCCAGAACCTCACCTCGCTGCTGGCCGGTCTTGCGCTGCTGCTGGCCGCGCGGGGCTTCCACCGGACCTCGTACAACGATGTGGCGCTGGTGGTCAGCGTGCTCGGCCCCACCGGAACGCTGATCTACGCCCGCTTCCTGGACGTCCTGCCCGACTCCCGGCTGGTGCGCTGGACGGCGCTGGTGGGGGTGCCCGCCACGGTGCTGCCGCTGTGCGTGGCGACCGGGCCCGGCCGGGCCATGGTGAAGCTCCTGCTGATCGGCGCGATGCTGATCGCGGGCAGCGTGGTGACCAGCGCCAGCGGCGGCAAGGGGGGCGTCACGGCATGACCGACGCGCTGATCGTGGTGGCGCTGCTGCTGGTCGCGGGAGCCGCCACCGCCGCCGTGCTCAACCGGGACCCGGTGCGGCAGGCGCTGGTGCTGTCCTTCCTCGGCCTCTCGCTGGCCCTGCTGTTCACCTTCCTCCAGGCGCCGGACGTCGCGCTCTCGCAGCTCGCCGTCGGCTCCGCGGTGACGCCCCTGATGATCCTGCTGACCGTGCGCAAGGTGCGGCGCCGCCCGGGGAGCGACGACGGCGCGGACAAGCCGGCGGGCCGGGGGCGATGAGCGCCCGGGCCCGGCTGTGGATCTTCCTGGTGGGCGCCGCCGGGTTCGCGGTGCTGTTCGCGGCGGCCTGCATCGACCTGCCGGCGTTCGGCACCGTCCCGCACCCGTACGGCGTCCGGGCCGTGCGCGCCGCCCTGAGCCATCACACGTCCAATGTCATCGCGTCCGTCAACTTCGATCTGCGCGCCTTCGACACGCTCGGCGAGGAGACCATCCTCTTCTCCGCCGTCCTCGGCACCGTGGTGCTGCTCCGCCAGGCCCGGGACGAGCACCGCAAGGATCCCGAGCCCGCCGTGGTCCATCCCCGGGTGCGCCGGTTCGCGCTGCTGACGCTGGCGTGCGCGCTGCTGGTGGGCCTCTATGTGATCGCGCACGGCCAGATCAGCCCGGGCGGCGGCTTCCAGGGCGGGGTGGTCGCCGCCACCGCGCTGCACCTGCTCTACATCGCCGCCGACTACCGGGCGCTGGAGCGGGTCCGGCCGCTGACCCTCTACGAGATCGGGGAGGCCGCGGGCGAGGCGGCGTATGTGATCACCGGGCTCGCGGCCGTCCTCGCGGGGTCGGCGTTCCTGGCGAACGTGCTGCCCTTCGGCACCCTCGCGGCCCTGTCCTCCGGCGGCACGGTGCCCGTGCTCAACGCGGCCGTCGGCCTGGAGGTCACCAGCGGGATCGTGGTCCTGCTGGCCCGTTTCCTGGACCAGGCGGTGGAGATCGAGGAGCCGGGGGAGGACGACGGGGGCCCGTGGGACTCAGGAGACAGCGGGGGCAACGGAGACGAGCAGAGGGAGCGAGCGTGACGGTCCTGCCGTATCCGGTCGCCGGATGGATCTTTCTGATCGGTGTGTACGGGCTGGTGACCAGCCGGAACCTCATCCATGCCGTGGGATGCCTGGCCGTCACCCAGTCCTCCACCTATGTGCTGCTGCTCGCCGTCGGCTACCGCGACGGCGGCACCGCCCCGGTCTTCGCCGACGCGCCCACCGACAGCCGGGTGGTCGACCCGGTCGTCCAGGCGCTCGCCCTCACCGACATCGTGGTCGGCGCGACCGTGACCGCGCTGCTGCTCGCGCTCGTCGTCCAGCTCCGCAAGCGCCACGGCACGGTCGACCCGGACGCCCTGTCCGAGCTGAAGGGCTGACCGGGTGGACACCGCGCGACTGCTGCCGCTGGTGGTGGCCGTGCCGCTGCTGGGCGCGGCGGTGCTGGTGGCCACCGGACGGCGGCTGCCCCGCCTCGTCTCCGACATCGTGGGCTGCGCCTTCGCCGCCGCCACCGCCGCGCTGGCGCTCCTGGTGCTGTTCCGGGCCGGTCACCCCGGACCGGGGACGTATCCGGTGGAGTGGGTGGGCGGCTGGCGGCGGGTGGGCATCGTGCTGGTCGGCGATCCACTGGGGGCCGGGCTCGCGGCGCTGGTCTCGCTGCTCGTCGTCACCGTCCTGGTCTACTCCTGGCGCTACTTCGAGGAACCGCCGCGCCGTCACACCGGCTCCTTCCCCGCGCTGATCCTGGTGTTCCAGGCGGGCATGTGCGGTTTCGCGTTGACCGGCGACCTGTTCAACGCCTTCGTCTTCTTCGAGCTGATGGGCGTGGTCGCCTACGCGCTGACCGGCTTCCGCGTCGAGGAGCCCAAACCGCTGCAGGGCGCGCTGGCCTTCGGCGTGGTGAACTCGCTCGGCGGCTACGCCACCTTGCTGGGCATCACCCTGCTGTACGCGCGCACCGGGGAGCTGGGGTTCGCCCAGATCGGGCGGAGGCTGGACGCGGACGGGCCGGACGGGCTGGTGCTCGCCGCGTTCGTCCTGGTGACGACCGGTCTGCTGGTGAAGGCGGCCGCCGTTCCGTTCCACTTCTGGCTGCCCGACGCACACGCGGTCGCGCCGACGCCGGTGTGCATGCTGCTGTCCGGGGTGATGGTGGAGCTCGGTGTCTACGGGGTCGCCCGGGTCTACTGGACGGTCTTCTCCGGGCCCGGAGGGCTCTCCCACCCCGACGTGACCCGCGCGCTGCTGGTGCTGGGCGTCCTCACGACGCTGCTGGGCGCGGCGATGTGCTGGCGGCAGCGCCACCTCAAACGGCTGCTGGCGTTCTCGACCGTGGCCCACACCGGGCTGTTCCTGATCGGCGTGGCCGTGCTGACCCCCGAGGGGATCTCCGGCACTGCGCTGTACGTGCTCGGCCACGCGGGCGTGAAGGCGGCGCTCTTCGCCTGCGTCGGGGTGCTGCTGGACCGGTACGCGACCGTGGACGAGCACGAGCTGTTCGCCCGGGCCCGGGAGCTGCCGGAGGTCGGCGTCCTGTTCGCGGTGGGCGGGCTGGCCCTGAGCGGGCTGCCGCCGTTCGCCTCCGGGCTCGGCAAGGCCGCCGCGGAGGAGGCCGCGGGGCACACCGCCGGATGGCTGCCCGCGCTCTACGTCCTGGTGTCGGCGGTGACCGGGGGCGCGGTGCTGCGCGCCGGGCTGCGGATCTTCGCCGGAGTGGGCCGGCGGCCCGGGAAGGAGGAGGGCGGCCCGGAGACCACCGGCGAGGAGGAGCCCGAGACCGGCGGCCGCCTCGGGCGCATCCCGGTGCCGCTGCTGGCGGTGCCCGCCGCGCTGCTGGCCGCGTCGCTGGCCCTCGGGGTGATCCCGGCCGTCGCGTCCGCGGTGGGCCGGGCCGGGGCGCTGTTCACCGACACCGGCGGCTACCGGCGGACGGTCCTCGACGGACACGCCGCGGCAGCCCCGGCGCACCTGCCACCGCACTGGCAGCTGACCGGGATCCTGCTCGGGCTGCTCTCCGCGGCCCTCGCCATCGCCTTGGCCACACTGGCGGTACGGCGGCCGGTCCACACCGGGGCGGCCGCGCTGTTCGCGCCCGTACGACGCCTGCAGTCCGGGCACATCGGCGACTACGTCGCCTGGCTGGTCGCCGGGGCGGCGCTGCTCACGGTGCTGACCGTCCCGGGGATCCGCTGAGCTGCCGGGACCGGGGCGCGCCCGGTCCCATGGGCCAGCGGTCAGCGGTCAGCGGTGGCGCAGTGCCGAGATCAGCTGGCTCTTGGACATCTGGGACCTGCCCTCGATGCCCGCCTTCTGGGCCTCGCGGTACAGGTCCTCCTTGGTCCGCGTCTCCATGCCGCCAGACTTGGCGCCCCCGCGGGCCGCCATGCGACGCCCCGACGTCTTCCCGCTCTTGGCGGTCGCTTTGGCCATGTTCCGCCTCCTTCCGCCTCAAGTGTCCGGTACGGGGCGGAACATCGCCCGCGGGACTACTCCGGGCGCGGAGCGCGGCCCGGCCGCGGGGATCGGCCGCGGGGATCGGCCGCGGGGATCGGAGAGCCGGGCCCGCGGGGCAGGGCCTCCCCGCTCCTTCCCGCGGCTTCGATACGCGGCTCCGCCGCGTGGCGGGGGCTTCGCCCCTGGGTCTCGGGGCCCGGGGCCTCAGCCCCAGTTGTGGGAAGGGGCGGGGAGGGGAGCAGCCCGCCGCAGGCGCCGCGCCCCGCCTCAGCGCTCCGCGGGAAGTGGCGCCATGCGTCGTTGGCCGACCGCGGCGCCGTCGTGGCTGGTCGCGCCCACGCGGCGGAGCCGCACATCGACACAGCCCCGCGCCCCTCCGGGGCGCTGCCCGAACCGTAGCGGACTTCCTCCGACCTGCTCAGGACTCCTTGGAATCCTTGCGGCCCAGCACCTTGTTGACCCGCGAGCCCACGCCCCAGGACATGACCCGCCAGGCCGCCTCCGTGACGATGTCGCGGCTCATCTTGCTCTCGCCGCGCTCGCGTTCGATGAAGGTGACCGGGACCTCGATGACGTGGAAGCCCGCCTTGATGGCCCGCCAGGCCAGGTCGATCTGGAAGCAGTAGCCCTGGGAGGCCACCTCGTCCATGCCGATGCCCTCGAGCGTCTCCTTGCGGAACGCGCGGTAGCCCGCCGTCATGTCGCGGATCGGGACGTCGAGGAGCAGACGGGAGTAGGTGCTGCCGCCCCGGGAGATGAACTCGCGGGACTTGGGCCAGTTGACGATGCGGCCGCCGGGCACCCAGCGGGAGCCGATCACCAGATCCGCGCCCTTGAGCGCGGTGAGCAGCCGGGGCAGTTCCTCGGGCTGGTGGGAACCGTCGGCGTCCATCTCCACCAGCACGCCGTAGCCATGCTCGATGCCCCAGCGGAACCCTGCCAGATAGGCGGCGCCGAGGCCCTCCTTGCCCTTGCGGTGCAAGACCTTGACGTGGTCGTCCTCGGCAGCCAGCTCATCGGCGACCTTGCCCGTGCCGTCCGGGCTGTTGTCGTCCGCGACGAGGATGTGCGCGTCCGGAACCGACTCCCGGACCCGCGCGACGATCGGCTTGATGTTCTCCGCCTCGTTGTAGGTCGGGATGATCACCAAGGTCGTGCCGAGCGGACCGTACTTCCGCCGGCCACCGTCGTCCTGGCCCTCGTTGCTACGGCGCGGCTCCTCGGCCCCGGCGCCGGCCTCCCCGGCCTTCGCGCTCGGCTCGTCGGCCTTGGTGCCAGGCTCCTCGGCCTCGCGTGCGTCGCTCACGGCTACTGCCCCTTCTCGTCCGTACGTCCCCGACGGCCAATCATGATCGCGGCCGCGCAGGACAGAACGCCCACCATAGCGAGCACCCACTCGGGGGTCGCACCGACGCGGTCGGCCAGGGTCTTGCCGTCACGCAGCGGGATGCGCGCGGTGAGCACATCTTGCGTGAATTCTTTCGTCCGCTGCTCGATCGTGCCATCCGGGGAGACCACGGCGCTGATCCCGCTCGTGGCCGCGGTGATCACCGGCCGACCGTGTTCGATCGCCCTCAGCTTGGACATGACCAGCTGCTGCTCGGGCTGGCCGCTGCGCCCATAGGTGGCGTTGTTGGTCTGGACGACGATCGCCCGGGCGCCCGCGTTGACCGTGTCGCGCACGATCTCGTCGTAGGCGACCTCGAAGCAGATCACATCGCCGAGCCGCGCCGGGCCGACCTTCAGCACACCGGTGTGGTCACCGGGGTAGAAGTCGCGGGGCACCCGCTGCAGCCGGGTGATGATCTTGCTGAGCTCCTGGCGGAAGGGGACGTACTCACCGAAGGGCACCGGGTGCTGCTTGGTGTACGAGGCGCCGGGGCCGCTCTTCGGGTCCCAGACGATGCCCTGGTTCTCCACATAGCCCTGTTTGGTCGGATGGTCGACCAGGGCCCCGACCAGCACCGGAACGCCGATCGACTTCACGGCCTCGTCGATCCGGGCGTATGCCTCCCGATACTGGAAGGGATCGAGGTCGGAGGCGTTTTCCGGCCATATGACGAGATCGGGCTTGGCGATCCGGCCCGCCTTGACGTCCTTCGCCAGGTTCAGGGTCGCCTTCACATGGTTGTCGAGGATCATCATGGGGCGGCCCAGGAAGTCCATACCGGGCTGCTGCACATTGCCCTGGACGACCGCGATGTCGACCGAGTCGTCGGCGGCGGTGGGGATGGGCACCGCGAATCCGGCGGCCGTCACGGCGGCCGCGACGGCCGCGACCCCGGCGGCGGGCAGGGCGCGGCGCGGCGAGAAGCCCCGGCGCCGCGCAGCCGCCACAGGGCGAGCGCGGTACCGGCGAGCGCTCCGCCCGTCAGGGCGACGCCGAAGGTGACCAGCGGGGCGCCGCCGAGCGCGGCGAGCGGGGTGTAGGGCGAGCCGGTGTTGGCGAAGGCCAGCCGACCCCAGGGGAAGCCGCCGAAGGGCACCCGGTCGCGGGCCCACTCCTCGGCGACCCACAGACAGGCCGTCCACAGCGGCCACAGGGCCGGTACGGGCAGCCGGGAGACCAGGGCCAGCCCCGCGCCCATCAGCGCGAGGAAGGCCGCCTCGATGACGGACAGCCCCACCACCGCGTCCCAGCCCACCACGCTGAGCCACTTCAGCAGCAGCAGGAAGAACGGCAGCCCGAAGGCGAAGCCGGTCCAGGCGCCCTGGCGGGCGGTCCGGCCGTGGGTGAGCAGGGCCAGGGCGGCGACGGCCACCAGGGACAGCGGCCACACCCCGAACGGCGGGAAGGCGAGGCCGAGCGTGAGCCCGCTGACCGCCGCGAGCGCGCTGCGCCGTGCCTCGCGGCGGGCGAGCAGGCCGAGGCGGCGCAGCCGGGCGGGCCGCCGCTCCCCGCCGGACGGCGCGGAGGCGGCCCCGGGCTCGGCAGACGCGGCCCCGGAGGCGGCGTACGCAGCCCCGGACGCGGCGGGCTCGGCGGACACGGTCGCGGCGGGTTCGCCGCCCTCGACGGCGTCACGGCCCTCCACGGCGTCACCGCCCTCGGCGCCGCCGGTCGGCGGCGTGGCGGCGGAGCCGGTCGTCCGCTGACCCGGTCGGTCTGCGTCCGGCCCGGTGGGGGCGGCTTCGGCGGTGGTGTCGGAACCCGATGGCACGGTGCGGCCTTCCTACAGGTCGTGCTGTGGTGAGGTGACCGTATAACGCGGGTGCGCGGAAGTGGTCCCGAGGTGCGGATTGTGACCTCGGGGTAGAGAAACGCTTCGGCCATGGCGGGGGTTCCCCCGCCCGGCGGCGGCCCCGCCCCCGGGCCGGGGGCGGTCCGCCGGTGTGCGCGTGCGGAGTGGGGGCCCGACGCCCTTCGGGCCGACCTGGGACCCGCTGGCTGCGGATCGACCGAGAGCCGTTGTCTACTGAGCGTCCGGGCCCCTCCCGGGTCGCACCTGCCGACCCGGCGATCCCTCCCTCGCCCCCGTGCACTGGACCTGGCTCCCAGTGGCGGCGCACCGCGATGGCGCGTCTCCCTCTGGCCCAGCGGCGTTCGACGACTGCGTGAAGATTCCCCGGTCGGGCGTCCTGTGGTGGACGAGGCCGAACCTACCGGCCACCGACCGCACCCTGTCAACAGCCACATGACCTGCGCCGTTTCCTCAAATGACCAGGTCAGTACGGACGGTGTTCAGATGCCACGACAGGCCGGGGGCTCATCGTTCGGCGGTACGGGGCGCCCGTGCGTCACTCGTCCGGCCGGAGGTGGACGGTGCGTCCGCCCACCACCGTGCGCACACAGACGGGCAGTTGACGGCCGGGCGTGAGGTCGGGCAGGCCGGGGGTGCCGGAGCGGGGGTCGGTGGACCATCCGGCCACCCGCGTGTCGGGCACCTGCACGATGAGCTCACCGGTCCGCCAGATCGCGTAGTCGGCGGGCGCGCCGGGCGCCAGGACGCCCGCGTCGTCCCGTCCGATGGCCCGCCAGCCGCCGCGGGTGTGGGCGGTGAAGGCGGCGCGGACGGAGATCCGGTGCTCCGGGGTGCGGTGGAAGGCGGCGGCGCGCACGGTGCCCCAGGGGTCGAGCGGGGTGACGGGGCTGTCGGAGCCGAGCGCCAGGGGCACTCCGGCGCGCAGCAGCGCCGCGTACGGGTTGAGGGTGCGGGCCCGCTCGGGGCCGAGCCGATGGGCGTACATGCCGTCCTCGCCGCCCCACAGGGCGTCGAAGGCGGGCTGGACGGAGGCGGTGAGGCCGAGGTCGGCGAAGGCCGCGACGGTCTCGGGGGTGAGCATCTCGGCGTGTTCGACGCGGTGGCGGGCGGCGCGCACACGGGCGAGTCCGACCGTGTCGGCGGCGGCCCGTACGCCCTCGACGACGGCGGTGACGGCGGCGTCGCCGATGGCGTGGAAACCGGCCTGGATCCCGGCCTCGGTGCAGGCGGCGACATGGGCGGCGACGTCCGCCGCGTCCAGGTAGGCGGTGCCGGTGTGCGGCGTGTCGGCGTAGGGCTGGTGGAGACACGCCGTGTGCGAGCCGAGCGCCCCGTCGACGAAGAGGTCGCCCGCCGCGCCGATGGCGCCGAGTTCACGCACCTTGTCCAGGTCGGACGCACTGCTCGCGGCCTCGGCCCAGTAGCCGTACACCCGCGGCCCCGGCTCCCCGGCAGCGAGCTTCAGCAGCCCGGTGAGGTCGTCCTCGGAGGAGATGTCCGGCCCGGCGCATTCGTGGAGGGTGCCGATGCCGAGCGAGGCGGCGCGGGCGAGGGCGGCCCGCTGGGCGTCGGTGCGCTGCCGCTCGGTGATGACCGCGTGGGCGGCGGCGCGTACGGCGTGGTGGGCGGCGCCGGTCAGCGGCGTGTCGGGGTGGTACCCGGCCAGGTCCGACACGCCAGGGACGAGCTCGAGCAGCGCGGTGGTGACGACGGCGGAGTGCACATCGATGCGGGTGAGATAGAGGGGGCGGCCACCGGTCGCCTGGTCGAGTTCGGCCCGGGAGGGCGGCCGTCCCTCGGGCCAGCGGGCGGCGTCCCAGCCGTGGCCGAGCAGCACCCGGTCGGCGGGGTGGGCGGCGGCGTGGGCGCGCACCCGCTCCAGCGCGTCGGCGAGCGTACGGGCGCCGGTGAGATCGAGTCCGGTGAGGGCGAGCCCGGTCGCGGTGGTGTGCACATGCGCATCGGTGAAGGCGGGCGTCACCAGCGCCCCGTCCAGCTGGATGACCTCGTCCACGCCGTCCGCGAAGCCGTCCGCGGCCCCTTCGGAGCCGACCCAGGCGATGGTGCCGCGCTCGACGACCATCGCGGTCGCGAACGGATCGGCGGGGCTGTGGACCTCACCTCCGCGCAGCAGGACGGTACGGCCCTCGGGGGCCTGGGCGGGGGTGGGGTCGTTCACGGCGGGCTGCCTCGATGCGGGTATCAGGTCTGGGATGTCAGGTACGGGGGGTGTCGGAAGGGCGTTCAGACGCGGGGCGGGCGCGCCTCGTAGGGCGTGGAGAGGACCACGGTGGTGCGGGTGGAGACACCGGCCAGCGAGCGGATCCGGCTGAGCAGGTGCTCCAGCTCCAGCGGGGTCGCGACACGCACCTTGAGGATGTAGTTCTCGTCTCCCGCGACGCTGTGGCACGCCTCGATCTCGGGCACCTCGGCGAGCCGCTCGGAGATGTCGTCGGGCGCGCTGGGGTCGAAGGGTTTGACCGAGATGAACGCGGTCAGGGGGAGCCCGACGGCCTCGGGGTCCACGACGGCGGCGTAGCCGCGGATCACGCCCCGCTGTTCGAGACGGCGAACCCGCTGGTGCACGGCCGATGTGGACAGGCCGGTGGCCTTGCCCAGGTCCGTGTAGCTCATCCGGCCGTCCTTGACGAGCAGCTCCACGATCTGTCTGTCCAACTCCTCCACAGCCGATCACCTTATGTGGTCGGGAGGGTTCCGGCACAACGGGTGGGCACCGGGTGGGCACAGCGGACATAGGCGCCGCTACGCCGCACCTGCACCGGGCATGTGACGAACGCCACATGTCCTCATGGGTGTCCTATGAGATGTGGCGATTACCTATGCGGCCGCGAGGGAAATGCTTGCTGTGGTCGAGGCCGACGCGCCTGGCCAGCCCACCCGAGGGGGAAACTCATGCCTCATCTCGAGCGCCTCGACGCAGGCGACATCGATACCGACGAGAACCACGACACCTATGAGATGTTCCGGGTGATCTGCCCGGACTGCGCGCGCCCCATCGCACTCCTCGCCGACGAGGACGTCCTTCCCGAGCACGCGCTGTGCTCGTCCCCGTGGGACCCGTTCGGGCTCACGGTCTGCGCCGGCACCGGCCGCCGGGTGGCCGATGCCGAGCCCGCCGACGCGTCGCTGGACGCGTACGAGCGGGACGCCGCGCTGCTGCTGACGCTCCCCGAGGGCCTGGACTGGCGGACGCAGCCGTTCTCCCACCTCGGCGGCCCCGGTTCCCGGCCGGTGCGCCTCCCGGTGACGCGGCGGTAGCGAAACGGCGGGGGCGCGAGCCGCGCCCCCAACCGACACACCGGCCTCAGCCGACCTCAGGCCCCGCGAGAGCGCGGGCGATCACCACCCGCTGGATCTGGTTGGTGCCCTCCACGATCTGGAGGACCTTCGCCTCGCGCATATAGCGCTCGACCGGGAAGTCCACCGTGTAGCCGTATCCGCCCAGCAGTTGGACGGCGTCGGTGGTGATCCGCATCGCGGCGTCCGTGCAGAACAGCTTGGCCATCGCCGCCTGCTTGGAGAACGGCCGCCCGGCGTCCCGCAGCCGTGCCGCCGCCAGGTACAGGGCGCGCCCGGCCTCGATCTGCGTGGCCATGTCGGCGAGCATGAAGCGCAGGCCCTGGAAGTCGGCTATCGGCCGGCCGAACTGCCGCCGCTGCGCGGTGTACGCGAGCGCCTCGTCCAGCGCCGCCTGGGCGACGCCGACGGCGCAGGCCGCGATGCCGAGACGGCCCGCGTCGAGGGCGGACAGGGCGATCGCGAACCCCTGGCCCTCCTCGCCGATGCGGCGCGCGTCGGGCACCCGCACCCCGTCGAGGTGGATCTGGGCGGTCGGCGAACCGGCCATGCCCATCTTGTGCTCGGGCGCGGCCGCCGAGAGCCCGGGGGCGTCGGCGGGCACGAGGAAGGCACTGATGCCGCGGGTGCGCTCGGGACCGGTGCGGGCGAGCACGGTGTAGAAGTCGGCGATGCCGCCGTGGGTGATCCACGCCTTGGTGCCCTGGATCGTCCAGGTGTCCCCCTCGCGGGTGGCCCGGGTGGTGAGCCCGGCCGCGTCGGAGCCGGAGGAGGGCTCGGAGAGGCAGTACGCGCCGAGCAGTCCGCCGCCCAGCATCGCGGGAAGGTGCTCGGCCAGCTGCTCCTTGCTGCCGTAGCCGGCGAGGGCGTGGCAGGCCAGGGTGTGGACGCTGACGCCGAGGCCGACGGTCAGCCGGGCCGCGGCGAGCTCCTCGAGAACCTGGAGGTAGACCTCGTACGGCTGGTCGCCGCCGCCGAACTCCTCGGGGTGGACCAGCCCGAGCAGCCCGGACTCGGACAGCAGGGTGAACAGCTCGCGGGGGAAGCGCCCGGCGGCCTCCTCCTCGGCGGCCCGGGGCTTGATCTCCCGTGCGATCAGCTCGCGGACGAGCGAAATCAGGTCGCGGGCCTCTTCGGTGGGCAGCTCACGCTCCACCGGCTGCGGGCCGTGATCGGTCATGGCGGCGCTCTCCTCTCCCCTGGTCAGGCGCTGCGGCGGCGTGCGCCGGGGTGAGGCGGCGCCACCGGTGATGCTGCCGCCGGCCGGTCGTCCCGTCGGATCGCGAACGGTGATGACCTGCACCGCGGCGGTTGGAGTATGCCCGATCCGGAGCCTTCCGGTACCGGTCGCCCGATCTTCAACCAATTTCGGACAGGTACACCCACCAGCTTCCTCCACGCTCTCCCACCAACGTCGCCGCGGGGAGCAAATTGGCCCAGACCATTGACCCCACTGGTCTAGTCCTTCTACCTTTTCCCCACCCTGCCCTGCGCGTTCATGTCAAGCTATGGGCAGGTCGTCGGGCAGTTCACTCTCCCCTCACCCCCCACCGAGGAGATTCCATGCTCAGACCAGGCAGACTGTCCGCCGCGCTCGCGGCGATCTGTACGGCGGTCCTGACCGCCACCCTGCTCGCGGGCTCGGCAGCGGCCGGTGAACCCCGGAGCGCCGACATACCCCAGGCCACCTCCGAGGCCGCGAAGACCCCCATGACGAAGGCCGCCGGGAACAAGGTGGTCGGCTACTTCACCGAATGGGGCATCTACCAGCGCAACTACCACGTCAAGAACGTGGAGACCTCGGGCTCGGCCGCCAAGCTCACCCACATCAACTACGCCTTCGGTAACGTCACCGGCGGCAAGTGCGCCATCGGCGACGCCTACGCCGACTACGACAAGGCGTACGACGCGGCGAGCAGCGTCGACGGCAAGGCCGACACCTGGGACGCGGGCGCCCTGCGCGGCAACTTCAACCAGCTGCGCAAGCTCAAGAAGCTCCACCCCGGCCTGAAGGTGCTGTGGTCCTTCGGCGGCTGGACCTGGTCCTCCGGGTTCACCGAGGCCGCCAAGAACCCCGCGGCCTTCGCCCAGTCCTGCTACGACCTGGTCGAGGACCCGCGCTGGGCGGATGTCTTCGACGGCATCGACATCGACTGGGAGTACCCCAACGCCTGTGGCCTGGGCTGTGACACCAGCGGTAAGGACGCCTTCAAGAACCTGATGGCCGCGGTGCGCGCCAAGTTCGGTTCGTCCAACCTGGTGACCGCGGCGATCACGGCCGACGCCTCCTCCGGCGGCAAGATCGAGGCCGCCGACTACGCGGGCGCCGCGAGCTACGTCGACTGGTACAACCCGATGACGTACGACTTCTTCGGCGCGTGGGCCGCACAGGGCCCCACCGCCCCGCACTCCCCGCTCAACTCCTACAGCGGCATTCCGCAGCAGGGCTTCAACACCGACGCCGCCATCAGCAAGCTCAAGGGCCTCGGCATCCCGGCCTCGAAGCTCCTGCTGGGCATCGGCTTCTACGGACGCGGCTGGAGCGGCGTCACCCAGGACGCCCCCGGTGGCACGGCGACCGGCGCCGCGCCCGGCACCTACGAGGCGGGCATCGAGGACTACAAGGTGCTCAAGGGCTCCTGCCCCGCGACCGGCACGGTCGCGGGCACGGCCTACGCGCACTGCGGCAACCAGTGGTGGAGCTATGACACCCCGCCACCATCGCCGGGAAGATGAACTACAAGCAGCAGCAGGGCCTGGGCGGCACCTTCTTCTGGGAGCTCAGCGGCGACACCGCGAACGGTGAGCTGATCAAGTCCATCAGCTGACGCCACACCAACGCCCCTGATCGAAGCGGGCGGGGAGCCATCACCGGCTCCCCGCCCGCTTCGTCGTGCGCGCCCGTGCGTACCCGGCCCATCGGCGTCAAGCGTTCAAGCAGCGCACGAGGGGGCGCGAGGAGCGTATGTGGAGAAGACCCCCCGGTAACGCCGCACACCCCGTGTGAACGCGCTCCGTCCGGGGCTCGTACCTCAACGCGGCTTGTTCTGGCTATTGCGGGGCATCCGCCCCACAAGGAAATCTGAGCGCACGGGTGGCCCGCACCACTCCGCGCGCGTGAACCAAAGGAACGATCATGAGCTCCGAGCAGTGCCCGAGCTGTGGCGGCCAACTCGCCGTGAACCAGGACGGGTGGAAGATCTGCCACTCCTGCGGCTATGCCTCCCCGCCCGGGGTCGTGCCCGCTCCCTCCCTGCCCGCCCACACCTGACCTGCCGACTCCTCCGCCCGGCCGATCCGTGAAAGCCTGAGACTCCGCACCTCCCCGCACCTCCCCTCCGTACCGCTGAGCGAGGCACCATGGTCAATCCCTGGCTGGCGATGGCGTCAGGCACCGACCCCGCTGAGCGCACCCGCGACGTGCGCCGCGCCCATGAGGCGTTTCTGACGGAGGGGGCGGTGAGTCCGGCCGTACGGCCAGTGGTGGCGGAGTCCTGGCAGCGCTCGGCCGACGCACGGGTCACCCAGGAGTGCAAGGCGCCGATCGACCTGGCGGACGACGCGCTGGACGCCTACCGCGCGGACCATCCGCTGGCCCGGGTGATGCCGCTGTTCCGGGAGTTGCTGGGCACCATCGCCTACGACGGGGCCCATCTGCTCGCGGTCTGCGACGAGCAGGGGCGGCTGCTGTGGGTGGAGGGGCACGCGGGGGTACGGAACCGGGCCGAGGGGCTGAACTTCGTGGCCGGGGCGCGCTGGGACGAGCGCCACGCGGGCACCAACGCGCCCGGGACGGCGCTCACCGTCGACCACGCGGTGCAGATCTTCGCCACCGAACACTTCAACCGCAGTGTGCAGCCGTGGACCTGCGCCGCCGCGCCGGTCCACGATCCGCACACCGGACGGCTGCTGGGCGCGGTGGACATCACCGGCGGGGACCATCTGGCCGCCCCGCACAGCCTCGCCCTGGTCCAGGCGACCGCCCGCGCCGCCGAGGCCCAGCTGGGCGCCGAGACACCGCGCACGCGCGGGCCGCGGATCAGTCTGACAGCGCTGGGGCGGGACGAGGCACTGCTGGTCGTCGACGGGCGGCGGCTGCGGCTCGGGCGGCGGCACAGCGAGATCATGGTGCTGCTGGCCGGCCATCCGGAGGGTCTTTCGGGCGACCGGCTGACGCTCGAGCTGTACGGGCCCCGGGCCGACGACCGCTCCCCTGTGACGCTGCGGGCCGAGCTGTCCCGGCTGCGCCGCCTGGTGGGCCCGCTGCTGGGCTCGCGCCCGTACCGGCTCTGCGCGCCGGTGCGCACCGATCTGGCGGACGCCGCCGAGGCGTTGGCCTCCGGCGACGCGTACACGGCGCTGCGGGCGTACACCGGGCCGCTGCTGCCGCTGTCGGAGGCGCCGGGGGTGTGCCGGATGCGGCGAGTGCTGGAGGACGGGCTGCGGCGCGCGGTGCTCTCCCACGGCGATCCCGAGCTGTTGCGGCGCTGGGCACAGACACCGTGGGGCGAGGACGATCTGGAGGTCGCGGAGGCGCTGCTGACCGCGCTTCCGGCCCATGCGCCGGGGCGGGCGGCTCCGGCGGCGCGGGTGCGGCGGCTGCGGGAGCTGTACGGGCTGCCGGGCGGCGCCCACCAAGGCGGCCATGAGGGCGAAGCCCCGCGCCACCAAGGCGGCCATGAGCACGGAACCCCGCGGCAAGGGGGCGGCCACCGGGACGCAACGTCGGCGCAACGTGGCCGCGCCTAGCCTCCCCGTCGGCTCCGCCCGTGTCGGCGCGGGCGGAGCCTGGACGCGCACCCGGACGGCGCGTCCGACAACGTGCCCCACCACGCGTACACCAGGGAGGCCGCCCCATGACGCGTTTCGCAAGCCCCGGCTCCGAGGGCTCGGTCGTCACCTATCAGCCGCGCTATGACCACTGGATCGGCGGGGAGTACGTACCTCCGGCCCAGGGCCGCTACTTCGAGAACCCCACCCCCGTCAACGGGCAGCCCTTCACCGAGATCGCCCGGGGCACCGCCGAGGACGTCGAGCGGGCCCTGGACGCCGCCCACGCGGCCGCCCCCGCCTGGGGCCGTACGGCGCCCGCCGAGCGCGCCGCGGTGCTGCTGAAGATCGCCGATCGGATGGAGCAGAACCTGGAGGCCCTCGCGGTCGCCGAGAGCTGGGAGAACGGCAAGCCGGTACGGGAGACGCTGGCCGCCGACATTCCGCTCGCCATCGACCACTTCCGCTACTTCGCGGGGGCCATCCGGGCCCAGGAGGGCAGTCTCTCCGAGATCGACCACGACACGGTCGCGTACCACTTCCATGAACCGCTGGGCGTGGTCGCCCAGATCATCCCGTGGAACTTCCCGATCCTGATGGCCACCTGGAAGCTGGCCCCGGCGCTGGCCGCGGGCAACGCGGTGGTGCTGAAGCCGGCCGAGCAGACACCCGCCTCGGTCCACGTCTGGATGAACCTGGTGGCGGATCTGCTGCCGCCGGGTGTGGTCAACATCGTCAACGGCTTCGGCGTGGAGGCCGGGAAGCCACTGGCGTCCAACTCCCGGGTGGCCAAGGTCGCCTTCACCGGCGAGACCACCACCGGCCGGCTGATCATGCAGTACGCGAGCGAGAACCTGATCCCGGTCACCCTGGAGCTCGGCGGCAAGAGCCCGAACATCTTCTTCGACGACGTCTCGGCCACCGACGACGACTTCATGGACAAGGCCCTGGAAGGGTTCACCATGTTCGCCCTCAACCAGGGCGAGGTGTGCACCTGTCCCTCGCGCGCCCTGGTCCAGGGCGGCCACTACCAGGCGTTCATGGACGCGGCCGTGGCCCGTACGGAGAAGATCACGCAGGGCCATCCGCTGGACACCGACACCATGATCGGCGCCCAGGCGTCCAACGACCAGCTCGAGAAGATCCTGTCGTACCTGGACATCGGCCGGCAGGAGGGCGCCCGCGTCCTCACCGGCGGCAGCCGCGCCGAGCTCGGCGGTGAGCTGGAGGGCGGCTACTACGTCGAGCCCACGATCTTCGAGGGCGACAACCGCATGCGGGTCTTCCAGGAGGAGATCTTCGGGCCGGTGGTCGCGGTGACGCGGTTCGGCGACTTCGACGACGCGATCGGGATCGCCAACGACACGCTCTACGGGCTGGGCGCGGGCGTGTGGACCCGGGACGGCTCGACCGCGTACCGGGCCGGGCGCGCCATCCAGGCGGGCCGGGTGTGGACCAACTGCTACCACGCCTATCCGGCGCACGCCGCCTTCGGCGGCTACAAGCAGTCCGGGATCGGCCGCGAGACCCACAAGATGATGCTGGACCACTACCAGCAGACGAAGAACCTGCTGGTGTCGTACTCGCCGAAGAAGCTCGGCCTGTTCTAGCGAGGCGCTGCTTCCGGCCCGGGCGCTGATTCTCTAGCCCAGGCGCGGGTTCTGGCCCAAGCGCTGATTCTCTGGCCCAGGCGCTGCCAGGGCCGTGCGGAGGGCGTCCGGTCCCCGGGGGCCGGGCGCCCCAGCGCGCGCAGCGCGGAGCGGGCGGCGTTGTGGCCGCTCCCGTACGGCTTCAGGTCCAGGGAGCGCAGGAACGGTGAGCCGGCGCCCACCACATGCGCCGAGGAGCAGTGGTCGAACACCACACCGGGCACGCCGAGTTCACCGCTGCGGGTGCCGCCGCCGATGGTGTCCGCCGCTTCGAGCACGGTGACGCGGAAGCCACTGAGGGCCAGGGTGACGGCGACGGCCAGCCCGTTCGGGCCGGCCCCCACCACGATGGCTTCGCCACTTCCCGTACGAGAACTCATGGCCCCAGTCTGCAGGCTCACACGGGCATGTCCTCCTTGGCGGGGCTGTTGTGGTACGCGGCGACGCGCCACTCACCGTCCTGTTTGACCAGCGCCCAGGTGGACCGGATCGCGTTCTCCGCGGTCACCTCCGTCTCCCCGGCCGTCAGCACGGCCCCGCGGACGACGGCCACCGCCGCGCTGTCACCCAGGAGGCGCACCTCCAGGACGTCACCGACCACCCGGCTGCCCTTGTACGGGCCCTGGAACGCCTCCCCCATACGGGTTGCGATCTCTTCCCGGCCCTTGCGCAGATAGCCGAATGCGATCATGGTCGCGTCGGCGGTGAACACGTCCGCCAGCGCCCGCGCGTCCAGCTCCGACCAGGCCGCGCCCAGCCGCTCCAGCACGGCGACCACGGCCTTCTTCTCGGTCTCGGTCTCGGTCTCGGTCTCCACCATCGGGGTCCTTCCCTCGTGCGTCTCGTCCCTGTACGTCTCGTCCCTGTGCGTCTCGTCCGTGTACGTCTCGTCCGTCGTGGGTGCGGGCGCCGCGGACCCGCCCGCCTGAGCCGTGGACGGCCGAGGGGGCAGACCGTCGGCGCGGGGAGTCCGGTGTGCTCGGGGGAAGGTCGTACTGTGCGGGGTGGCGAGGGCCTCGCAGCAGCGCCCTGAGCGTGCGGGCGTTGAACACCTCCCGGGGCGGGGTGGTGAGGGTGAGCGCCTTGAACAGGGCCTGGGAGGCGACCGGATCGCAGGCGGCGGTGATGCGCAGCCGGTCCGAGCAGCGCTGCAGCACCTTCCGCCGTGCGGACGGCGCGGGCCCCTTCGCCCCCGGATAGCGCAGGTCCTCGTTGGACGCCATCGCCCACGCGATGTCGGTGGCGCGGATGACCGCTTCCTGGATCCGGCCGTATCCCTCCTCGTCGAGCGGGCCCCGCGCGAGCTCTTCGCGCAGTGTGACCGCGCTCAGCGCCGCCGCGGTCACGCCCTGGCCGTACAGCGGGTTGAAGGTGGTGGCCGCGTCGCCGAACACCAGGAAGCCGGTGGGACGTGTCCGCAGCCTGTCGTAGTGGCGGCGGTGATTGGCGGTGTTCTGGAAACCGGAGATCCGGCTCACGGGCGTGCCCTGGGAGATGAGTTCACTCATGAGCGGATGGCGCAGGGTCTGGGCGTAGCGGAGGAAGCCTTCCTCGTCCAGGGGAGGGTGGGCGCCCCTGGTGCCCGCCAGGGTCACCATCCACGTCCCGTCCTCGACGAGCATCATGCCCCCGACCCGGGCCGGGCCACCGCTTCGCGGGTCGCCCTGCAAGGCGATCAGGGGGAACCTGCGCCCGGTGGCCTCGTCGGGAGGGCGGATGACACGGCTCGCGTAGGCCAGCCCCGCGTCGACCACCGTGGCGGGCACCTCGGGCAGGCCCAGTTCGGCGAGCCACTGCGGGGCCTTGGAACCGCGACCGGTGGCGTCGATGACCAGATCCGCGTCGACGCTCTCGCGCTCCCCGGTGCCGCGGTGGCGGATGTGGGCCCCGGACACCCGCCGCGCGTCGCCGATCAGGCCGGTGGCCTCGGCGCCTTCCAGGATCCGCACATGCGCATGGGCCAGCAGGGCACGGCGCACGATGTGCTCGGCCAGAGGTCGGGTGGTGCCGACCGTGAAGTGTTCGCCGGGATACTGGCGCATCCAGCCGTGCGGGCCGTAGAACAGCGCATGTGTCGGCATGGCGATCCGGTGGGCACCGGCCGCGAAGAAGCTCTCCAGTGTGCCCGGCAGCAGGGTGTCGATGGCCTGCACACCGCTGGACTGGAGACCGTGGAGGTGACGGCCCTGAGGCACGCCCTTGCGCACCTCGGGGCCGTCGGGCAGCCGGTCCCGTTCCACGACGGTGATGGTGTCCACGTACTCGATGAGGGCGGCCGCGGCGAGCAGTCCGGCCACGCCGCCACCGAGTACGAGTGCGCTGCCGAGCCTGCGCGAACCTTTCACACCATCACTTCCCTTTTCATGGTCGGTACCGGGCTGCTGCTCTTTCTCCGCGCCGCTGGTGTTGTCCGGGCCGCTCGTCGGGGGCCCGGCTGGGTCAACTCCCCTTCTGTTCCGCCCGGTTCATCGCCTCGATCAGGCTCTTGGGCCGCATGTCGGTCCAGTTCGTCTCGATGTAGTCCAGGCAGGTCTTGCGATCCGTCTCCTGGACCACGACCTCCCAGCCGGCCGGGACCTCCGCGAAGGCCGGCCACAGCGAGTGCTGACCCTCGTCATTGACCAGAACCAGGAAGGTGCCGTCGGGGTTGTCGAACGGATTGGTCATCGTCTGCCTCCTCGGGACAGGGCGGACTCCACGAGCCGCTCGATTGCTTGTCTTCTGCTCGTCTTCCGCTTCTCTTCTTCTCTTCCGCTTGTCCTCTTCTTCTCTTCCGCTTGTCCTCGGGCCGGGCCGACGGCCCTCAAAGCCAGCCGCAGCGGACCGCCTGCACACCCGCCTCGAAGCGGCTGTGAGCGCCCAGGCGCGCCATGAGGTCGGCCACCGCGCGGCGTACGGTGCGCAGCGAGATGCCCAACTTGCGGCACATCGATTCGTCGGTGAATCCACTGGCGAGGAGGCGCAGCAGATCGCGCTCCCGAGGCGAGAGCCCCTCCCGGTCCCGCTGTGCGGGCTCGTCCCAGGGAGTGGCCGTGACCCAGAAGTGTTCGAAGATCGTCCGCAGGGCGGCCACCGCCTCGTACCCGTTCAACTCAAGCGCACCGCGGGTGGCGTCCTCGGGATCCAGCGGCACCAGGGCGATGTGCTCGTCCACCAGCGCCATGGGGGTCGGCAGGACGGGGACGGTACGGATCCGCCCGCCGAGCGAGGCGAGCCACCGGGCGGCCCCCAGCTCCGCGGAATCGCCGCGGAAGCTGTCCTGGTGAACGGCCCGGATGGAAATTCCACGCTCCGCCACCACCCGCTCCCATTGGTTTCCCTGCTCCACGGAATTCGGAAGCTGGACATAGGAAGAGGAGAAGATGCGGCACTCCTTGGCCGCCCGTGCACACAACTCGCGCAGCCGCGTATGCACGGCATCGACCCCGTCGAACCGCCGGACGGCGCCGACGCATTCCTCACCGGCCTCATAATTCCGGGTCATCGAGGAGACCATGGATCGGGCCTTCGCTATCCGCCACCGGCGCGACATGAGGTCGTCCCCGGGCCCCAGCTCCCCACGGAGACCGGAGTCTTCGCAGGTCAGAGAGGCTCGTCCGGCCACCAGCGGGTGTTCGGCCAGCTCCGCGTGGATCGCGCGGACTTCGGCTTCGGAAAGGTCAAGTCGGCGCGCGATCTCACCGACATCGAGTGAAGGTTGAACAAGCGAAAGCCGATACACGGCAACCGCACGCCATTCAAGTCCCCGTTCCTTGAGCATCCAACCCCAGAAGATCACCAAGTCAATTCGATTATCACGTCGGACTCCTGGCGCCGCAACGAATGACAACCGGGATGAGCGGGCGATACCGGCCGCGGACCGCGCGTGGACGGCTCGGCTCTACGGACGCTCTCCGGCGATCAGCACATAACCGGGGAGCCCTCCGCCGGGCCGCACTTCCACGCCCTCCTCGGGCCCGATCAGCTGATTGACGAGTCCCTCGCCGACCGCCCGTACCAGCGCCTCACGATGCGGCGCGAGCAGACCCTTGAGCTTGGTCTGAATGGGCAGCGGCAAGATCGTGTGATCCGACACATCGTCGATCTCCAGCAGCCGGAGACCCGCCCGGTCGAACAGCTCCTGGTAGTCGTCGAGCCCGACCGCCGTGACGATCTCACTTCCCTCGAGCGGCCAGTCGTGCCCGGGGCGGTGGAACATATCGGCGACGGCCAGCCGGGACCCCGGCTTGAGCACCCGCGCCACCTCTTTCAGCGCGCGCTCCTTCTCCGGCATGTGGATGAGCGACTCGAAGAGCCATGCCGCGTCGAACGAGGCGTCGGGGTAGGGCAGTTGCATGGCATTGGCGTACTCGAAGCGCACCCGGTCCGCCAGTCCGGCTTCACTCGCGCGCGCGGTGGCCTGCTCCACCTGACGGCGGCTGACCGAGATGCCGAGCACCTCGACATCGCAGGCACCGGCCAGGCTCATCGCGGGCTGGCCCACTCCGCAGCCCACATCGAGGATCCGCTGTCCGGGCCGGGGCGCCAGCCGCTTGAGCATCTGCCGCGTCAGCTGCTCGGTGGCGGTGGCCAGGTCGACCTCGTCATGCTCGTCGTTCCAGTACCCGAGGTGCAGATTGCTTCCCACGGGCAGGTCGCTGTCGCTCAGCGCGGCGTGCAGCGCGCTGAACTCGTCGTAGCGATCCCCTACTTGCGCGATGTTGCTCTGTGCCGCCGTTGACATCCGAACTGCCTCTCCGATGCGTCAAGTGGTGTGCTGGTCACGCCGGTTACCCGGCGCCGTTTCATGCCGTTCAGCCCACGGCTCGCGCCGCGGCACGGCCCGCCGCACGGCCGGACAGCAGACATCCGCCGAGGAACGTCCCTTCCAGCGAGCGGTAGCCGTGCACTCCGCCACCGCCGAATCCGGCCACCTCACCCGCCGCGTAGACACCCGGAAGGGGCTCGCCGGTGCCGGTCAGCACCCGGCTGGACAGGTCGGTCTCGAGACCACCGAGTGACTTGCGGGTGATGATGTTCAGCCGCACCGCGATGAGCGGACCGGCCTTGGGATCCAGCAACCTGTGCAGCGGAGCAACCTTCCCCAGCTTGTCGCCGAGGTAGTTTCCCGCTGCCCGGATCGCGTTGATCTGAAGGTCTTTGGAGAACTTGTTCACCGTCTCGCGATCACGCGCGACGATCTCGCGGCGGAGCTCGACCTCGTCGATCAGCGGCTCGTCGGTCAGCGCGTTCATCCCGCGCACCAGCGAGGCCAGATCCCGCTCCACCACGAAGTCCACACCGTGCTGCCGGAACGCGTCCACGGGGCCGGGCGGGCCGGGGCGGAGCCTGCCTAGCACACCCCGGATGCTCTTCCCCGTGAGGTCGGGGTTCTGCTCCGACCCCGAGAGGGCGAACTCCTTCTCGATGATCTTCTGGGTCAGTACGAACCACGAGTAGTCGTAGCCCGTGCTCATGATGTGCTTGAGCGTGCCCAAGGTGTCGTACCCCGGGAAGAGCGGCACCGGCAACCGCTTCCCCGTGGCATCCAGCCAGAGGGACGAGGGGCCGGGCAGAATGCGGATACCGTGGCGGGGCCAGATGGGATCCCAGTTCTGGACCCCCTCGTTGTAGTGCCACATCCGGTCGCCGTTGATGACCCGTCCCCCGGCCTTCTCCGTCACCTCGAGCATGCGCCCGTCGACGTAGGCGGGAACGCCGGCGATCATCCGCCGAGGGGGTTGCCCAGCCGCTCCGGCCAGTTTCTGCGCACGAGATCGTCGTTGCCGCCGATGCCACCGGAGGTGACGATGACCGCCTGGGCACGGAGCTCGAAGGCGCCCACCACCTCACGTGAGCTGGCCGCTCCCCGTTGCACCTCGTCGGGCGCCAGCAGATCACCGGACACCGTGTCCACGGACCCGGCGGTGCGCGACAGCCCGGTGACCCGGTGGCGGTACCGCAACTCGACCAGCCCCCGCGCCCGGGCGGCCCGGACCCTGCGGACGAAGGGCTCCAGCAGACCGGGCCCGGTGCCCCAGGTGATGTGGAACCGGGGCACCGAATTGCCGTGCCCGGACGCCGCGTAGCCACCTCGTTCGGTCCAGCTGACGAGCGGGAAGAAGCGCACACCCTGCTCCCTGAGCCACGACCGCTGCTCCCCGGCGGCGAAGTCCACGTACGCCTCCGCCCAGCGACGCGGCCAGTGGTCCTCCGGCCGGTCGAATTCGGCGCTCCCGAGCCAGTCCTGCAGCGCCAGCTCACGGCTGTCCCGGATGCCCATGCGCCGTTGCTCCGGTGAGTCCACGAGGAAGAGGCCGCCGAAGGACCAGAACGCCTGGCCACCCAGCGAGTTCTCGCCCTCCTGGTCGAGCACGATGACCTTGCGGCCCGCGTCGGCCAGTTCGGCCGCGGCGACCAGACCGGCCAGCCCCGCACCGACCACGATGACGTCGGCGTCGTATGACATATCTTCCTTCACCTCGGATCAGCGTCGCCGCGGGCGGCGCGCGGTGTGGATGGGCGGCGGCGCAGTGGATGGGCGGCGCGGAGTGGATCGGCTGGGGCGGAGTAGATGAGCGGGGGCGGAGTGGATCGGCGGCGCGGAGCGGATCGGCGGGGGCATGGACCGCGAAAGGAGGCTCCGCCAATTCACGTCCTCGCCTGGACACGGCTCCTGACCTGGTCGAGATAGGGCAGGGCCGCGCGAATCTCATCGCCGGTCACGCCGAAGTCCACGAGGCAGGCGACTTCATTCACTCCGGCCTGGGCCAGCTTTTCCACGGAACGGACGCACTTGTCGACGGAACCGAACAGCGATGCGGTGCGGAAGTAGCGTTCAAAGGCGAAGTTGACCACCTGCTCCTGGTCCACGCCCTTCAGATCGCTCCACTGATTGCGCCAGAGGTCGAAGGAGGACTTGAGATACGCCTTGAAGGGCTCCTTCACGATGTCACGTACCTGCTTGTCACTCTCACCGGCGAAGGTGTGCATCATCAGAGTGACCGTGCCGCCCGCCGGATCCAGACCGTTCTTGGCGCGGGCCGCCCGATACACCTCGATGTTCGCCGCCACTTCCTCCACCTTCTGGAAGAGCAGAGCGGTGAGGATGTTCAGGCCGCGCGCACCGGCCTCTTCGAACGTCGCCCGGCTGCTGGAACACGTCATCCAGAGGCCGGGCTCTTCCTGGAGCGGGCGAGGGTAGGTGAGGACCTCGACGCTGTCGCCCTCCCCATTGACCCGTTTCACCGGCTCCCCGCGCCACAGACCGCGGATCTCCTCGATCCCGTCCATCGTGAGCTTCCGGCGCTCCTGGTAGTGGTCCGGCGCCAGTACGAAATCGTTGGGCGCCCAGCCCGTACCGAAGGCCAGATCGACGCGGCCGCGGGAGAGGTTGTCCACCAGTGACCAGTTCTCCACGACTTCCAGCGGATCGTGGAGGGGGACGACCACGCTTCCCGCACGCAGCCGTATGTTGCGCGTCACGGTGGCGAGGGCCGCTGCCGTCAGCGCCGGATTCGGATACGCGCCGCCGAATCGATGAAAATGCCGCTCAGGCATCCAGAGCGCCCTGAAGCCGTGCTCATCGGCAAACCGCGCCGTATCCAGGAGCAGGTCGTATTCCGCGGACGCATCCGTGACCTCGCGGTTCGCAAAGTACAAGACGCTGAATTCCATCGACACCACTTCCCCGTTGAATCCGTCTTATGTGACTCGGGCGTCCGCGCTGCCGACTCTAACCATGATCAGGCGGCTCGGACAAGGGTCCGCCGGACACCGGATAATTCAGTGTCTGCAGGCTGTCGGCATGCTGTTGACAGGCAAAGGGCTTCTGATTTTCGGCAGCCCAAAGATAACCTTCCCGCTTCGTTGATCACAGCGGATGGCGCGGGAATTCGGGCTCACGCATTCGCTGGGTTCTTATCATTGGACCGTGGCCACAGGTGGCCAAAAGTGGCCACAAGTGGCCCCGGGGCCACCGGAGGTCAACTGAGTACGTCGATGCCTTCGCTTGGACTCATCTCGGCTCCTTCACCGCGAGATGCCTGGGAATGGTCCTGCTCCTGGCCCTGATCCTGGTCCTGCTTTGCGAATTGATTGAACACGTCCTCCAGTCGGCCAAGCGCCAGAGACCGGTCCTCATTGACCAGTGACGCGAGGGAAAGCGTTTCCCGGAGCTTTTCGATCTCCGCCAGCACGGCGTGGGTGCCGGCGGCGATGGACTCCGCGGCATGGGGAGAGGTGGAAGGGCTGGGAGAACCGGGAGGGTTGGGAGAGCCAGGAGAGCCCACTGCGAGGGCATTCAGCTCGTCTGCGAGATGAACCGCGAGGTCGGCCGGGGTCGGATGGTCAAAGACCATCGTCGTGGACAGCCGCAGCCCCGTGGCGCTGCCGAGCTGGTTCCGAAGCTCGACGGCCGTCAGGGAATCCAACCCCATTTCGAGGAATTCGCCTTCGAGGTCGATGTCTCCGGAGTCCCTGTGTCCCAGAACGGTCGCGGTCGAGGTGCGGACGAGGTCCAGCAGAAGCTGCTCACGGTCCTCCGGGCTCGCTCCCAGCAGCCGGTCCCGCCATTGCTTCGCGCCGCTCTGCCCAGACGCTGCCTTGCGGAGAGGCGTACGTACCAGGTTCCGCAGCATTGCCGGGACCGGCACTTCCGGGTGGGCCTGGTGGGACGTCAGGTCCATGCGCACCGGCATCACATGCGGACGTCCCACGCTGTGAGCGGTGTCGAAGAGGGCGAGACCTTCTTCGGTGGTGAGTCCGGTGGTGCCGCCGCGGGCCATGCGGGCGATGTCGGTCTGGCTGAGGTTCTGGGTGATTCCGCTGGCCTGTGCCCACAGGCCCCAGGCGAGGGACACGGCGGGCAGGCCCTGGGCGTGGCGGTGCTGGGCCAGGGCGTCGAGGAAGGCATTGGCCGCCGCGTAACTGCTCTGCCCACCGGCGCCGAGCGTGGAGGCAACGGAGGAGTAGAGCACGAACGCCTCCAGGCCCATGTCACGGGTCAGCTCATGCAGATGCCACACCGCATCCACCTTCGGCGCCAACACCCGCCGAACACGCTCATCGCTCAACCCCTCCACGACGCCGTCGTCCACCACTGCAGCGGTGTGGACCACACCCCTCAGAGGCACCTCCCCCGGAATGCTGGCCAGCAGCTCGCGTACGGCTCCGCGATCGGCCACATCGCAGGCCGCCACCGTCACCGACGCCCCCGCCGCCTCCAACTCAGCCACCAACTCCGCCGCCCCCGGTGCGTCCGGGCCCCTACGACTGGCCAGCAGCAGATGCTCCACCCCATGCTCAGCCACCAGATGCCGAGCCACCACACCCGCCAACACACCCGACGCCCCCGTCACCAACACCGTCCCACCGGAGACCAACCGCGCAGACGCCTCGACGTCCGCTGCGGGCTTGGCCACACGAGACAAACGCGGAACCAGGACGGCCCCGCCCCGCACCGCCAGCTGGGACTCCTCACCAGTGGCGATAGCCCGGACCACCGCGTCCGCCGCAACAGCGCTGAGCTCCTGGACGTGACCGTGGCCGTGGCCGTGGCCGTGGCCGTGGTCGGGGTCGTGGTCCAGCAGGAGAAACCGGCCGGGATTCTCGGTCTGCACCGACCGCAACAAACCCCACACCGGAGCCTGCACCAGATCCGCCACATCCTCACCCGTCTCCGTGGCGACCGCACCACAAGTGGCCACCACCAGACGAGACCCGAACAGGCGCTCCTCACCCAGCCACCGCTGCACCGAAGACAGCACAGCGGACAGCGACTCCCGCACCCCGGCAACCACGTCGTCGCCCTCATGCTGCGGGCAGGACAACACCACCATCTCGGGCACCGCCTCGCCCTCATCGAGCGCGCCGATCAACGCCGAGACATCGGCGTAACGGGCATACGACCCGCCCGCACGGACCACCGCCTCACCCAGCCCGGCATCCGACCCCACGAACGCCCACGAACCCCCAGCCACAACCGAAGCCGGCGTGGCCACCGGCTGCCAGTCCAGCTGGAACAGCGACTCATAACGACTGGTCCGAGCCGCCTGCAACTGCTCAGCCGAGATCGGCCGCAAGGCCAGAGACTCGATGGACACCACCGGCCGGCCCGCCGCGTCCGCCACCTCCAACGCCACCGCGTCCGACCCGGCCCGGGCCAACCGCACCCGCACCACCGACGCACCCGAGCCATGCAACCGCACCCCCGACCACGCAAACGGAATACGCGCCGCCTCCTGATCCTCCTCCGAAGCGATCAACGCCACCGCATGCACAGCCGCATCCAGCAACGCCGGATGCACCCCAAACCGCTCCACCTCACCCACCCGCTCCTGCGGAAGACGAACCTGAGCGAACACCTCCTCACCACACCGCCACACCGCCTCCAACCCCGAAACGCCGGACCATAATCAAACCCACGCTCGGAGAAACGCTCATAGAACACATCCAGATCAGCCACCACCGGCTCCGCACCCACCGGCGGCCACTGCTCCAACACCACCCCACCGACACCAGCCGACCCCTCCGCCACCAACGAACCCGTGGCATGGCGAACCCACACGGCATCACCGGCGAACTCTTGATCCTCCGGGCGTGAGTACACCGCGACCGGCCGGACACCCGACTCATCCTGTTCCTCCACCACCACCTGAAGCTGGACACCCCCTTCCTCCGTCAGGATCAGCGGTGCTTCCAGCGCCAGCTCCTCCACCCGACCGCAACCGACCCGTTCCGCCGCATGAACCACCATCTCGACGAGGACGGTCCCGGGTACCAATACGGTCTTGAGCACCTGGTGGTCGACGAGCCATGGATGCGTACGCAAGGACACACGGCCCGCGAACACCCGCCCTCCCTCAGCAAGTGGAATGGCCGCTCCCAGCAGTGGATGTTCGACGGTTTCCAGGCCGAGGTCGGTGGCGTCGGCTGTGTGGCGCGGGGCCTCAAGCCAGTAGCGCTGCCGTTGGAAGGCGTAGGTGGGCAAGTCCAGGTGGCCCCTCGAGGTGTCGCTGCCGCTGCCGCCGAGTGCAGGGGTCCAGTCGATGGGGGTGCCGGTGGCGAACTGCCGTGCCAGGCAGGCGAGTACGGCATTGACCTCGGGCTGATCCCGGCGCAGGGATGCGATGACCTCCGGCTGGTCGCCAGAACCGGGGTCGTTGTGGTGGGCGAGGCAGTTGTGGGCCATGGCGCTCAGGACACCGTCGGGTCCCAGTTCCACAAAGCGTGTCACTTGACCGTGCTCGGCCAGCCATTCCACACCCGGTCCGAACAGCACCGCCTGCCGGACATGACGCACCCAATACTCCGGCGAACACACCTCCCCCACCTCAGCCGGCCGGCCCGTCACATTGGAGACCACCGCCAACCGCGGAGGAGCAAACGACAGCCCCTCCAACACCTCCCGGAAGGAGTCCAGCATCGGCTCCATCAACGCCGAGTGGAACCCATGCCCCACCCGCAAACCCTTCACCTTCCGACCCAGACCACGCCAATGCCCAGCCACCCGGGCCACCGCAGCCTCCTCACCGGAGACCACCACCTGATCCGGCCCATTAACCGCCGCAACCCCACCACCCCACCAAGCCCAGACCCAACCCGCAGAACCCCCAGCGCCTGATCCATCTCCTCCGCGCCAGCCTGGACCGAAGCCATCGCCCCACCGGCCGGGAGATCCTGCATCAACTGTCCCCGAGCGGCGACGAGCGCGCAGGCATCCTCCAACGACCACACCCCCGCCACATACGCCGCCACCACCTCACCGATCGAGTGACCAGCCAGGAAATCCGCCCGCACCCCAAAAGACTCCATCAACCGAAACAACGCCACCTCCAACGCAAACAACCCCGCCTGCGTAAACACCGTCCGATCCAACAACCCCCCACCCTCACCCGAAACAGCATCGGCGAACACCACCTCCCTCAACGGCCGCTCCAACAACCCATCAAACCCCGCACACACCTCATCGAACGCTGATGCGAACGCAGGAAAGGCGTCATACAACTCCCGCCCCATCCCCGCCCGCTGACTCCCCTGACCCGAGAACAACACCGCCACACGCCCCGACCGCACACGCCCTACCACCACACCACCGCCGGCACCCCGACGGCAGTCTCCGCCAGCCTCTGAAGCCCAGCGGTCAGCTCCTCCACATCAGAGCCAAGGACGACAGCACGGTGCTCGAAGACCGCACGAGAGCCCACCAGCGCACGCCCCACGCCCACCGCATCCACGCCACCACCATCAGCCTGAGGAGAACGCACATACTCCAGCAGTCGGCTGGCCTGAGCCGCCAACGCCCCCGCACTACGCCCCGACACCACCCACGGCGTCACACCACCAGCAGAAACCACCTCGACATTCGTGGCCTCGTCCACCGGCGCTTCTTCAAGGATGACGTGCGCATTGGTCCCCGACACGCCGAAGGAGGACACACCAGCCCGCCGCACCCGCTCCCCGCGCGGCCAAGCCACAGGATCGGTCAGCAACTCCACCGCACCCGCATCCCAATCCACATGCGACGACGGCCGGTCCACATGCAACGTGCGCGGCAGCAACTCCCGGTTCAGGGCCATGACCATCTTGATCACACCACCCACACCAGCAGCCGCCTGCGCATGGCCGATGTTCGACTTCAACGACCCCAGCCACAACGGACGACCGCCCTCACGCTCCCGCCCATACGTAGCCAGCAACGCCTGCGCCTCGATCGGATCACCCAGCGTCGTACCCGTCCCATGACCCTCAACAGCGTCCACATCCGCCGCCGACAACCGGGCATTGGCCAGCGCCTGCCGAATCACCCGCTCCTGCGACGGACCATTCGGCGCCGTCAACCCATTCGACGCCCCATCCTGATTCACCGCCGAACCACGCACCACCGCCAACACCCGATGCCCACGCGCCCGAGCATCCGACAACCGCTCCAACAACAACACACCCACGCCCTCGCTGAACCCCGTCCCGTCCGCCGCGTCCGCGAACGCCTTGCACCGCCCGTCCACCGACAGACCACGCTGACGGGAGAACTCCACAAACGTCCCCGGAGTCGACATCACCGCCACACCACCAGCCAACGCCATCGAACACTCACCACCACGCAACGCCACACTCGCCTGATGCAACGCCACCAACGACGACGAACACGCCGTATCCACCGTCACCGCCGGACCCTCAAGACCAAACACATAGGCCACACGCCCTGACATCACACTGGCCGTGTTACCCGTCAGCACATAGCCATCACTGCCCTCTGGCTGCTGCTGGAACCGTGACAGGTAGTCCTGCCCTTGAGTTCCGATGAACACGCCGGTCTCGGTACCGCGTACATCAGCCGGATTGATTCCCGCGCTCTCCAACGCCTCCCAGGACGCCTCCAACAGCAACCGCTGCTGCGGATCCATGACCAGCGCCTCACGCGGAGAAATCCCGAAGAACTCCGCATCGAAATCGGCCGCATCATGCAAGAACCCGCCGCGCAGCTCGGCTGGAGTCGACTCCTGATCCGAGTCCTTGTCGTCCAGGACTCCGTCCGCCCAGTCACGGTCGGCGGGAAACGCGGAGATGGCATCCACGCCGCCTGCCACGAGTTCCCACAACTCATCCGGTGAACCCACATCACCTGGATACCGGCAAGACATACCGACAATAGCTATCGGCTCGCGCGCCCGCTCCTCAACCTCACGCAAACGAGCTCGAGCCTCACGCAATCCAGTCGTGGCGCGCTTGAGGTGTTCAAGTACCGTGGAGTCTTCCATGGGCCCTGCCCTTTCACTGGAGAGTCACTGATTCGCTCAGAAAGTTCCAAGTTCGTCATTGAGCAGCTTGAGAACTTGGTCCATATCGGCTGATTCCAAGTCGTCACTCCGTGCCTGCGCGCCATCGTCCAGCCGTGAATCCCCCAATGCCAGGATGAGCCCCTTGAGGCGTGCCGAAATCTGAGCCCTCTCGTCCTCTCGATAGCGCAGCCGGGAGAGAGTGACTTCCAGCTTGTCGAATTCAGCCAGCACAGCGCGTGCGGACATGTTCGTTTCGCTCTGACCGACGCCACGAATCTGAGAATCCAGGTAGTGCGCAACCGCAAGCGGCGTCGGATGGTCGAAGACCAACGTCGCCGGCAGACGCATCCCCGTGGTTGTGCTGAGCTGGTTGCGGAGCTCGACCGCGGTAAGCGAGTCGAAGCCCAACTCCTTCAACGCCCGGTCAGGGTCTATGTCGGTGTGACCACTGTGCCCCAGGACGGATGCGGCATGGGTAAGGACCAGATCCAGCAAGAGCTGTTCTCGTTCCTCCGGCGCGGCCAGAGCCATCTGCTCCTTCCATGCCTCCGCACTCTGTTGACCAGCCGCGACCTTGCGATGCGGTACGCGAACCAGTCCCCTCATCAACGCTGGAACCGCGTCGGCGCGCTTCCTGATCGCCTTCAGATCCACCTTCATCGACAACACGTGGGGGCGCTCCGTTGCCAAGGCAGCGTCGAGTAGGCCGGCGGTCCTCTCTTGTGCGATGTGGCCCCAGGCGAGGGAGAGGGCGGGCAGGCCCTGGGCGTGGCGGTGCTGGGCCAGGGCGTCGAGGAAGGCGTTGGCCGCCGCGTAACTGCTCTGCCCACCGGCGCCGAGCGTGGCCGTGGCGGAGGAGTACAGCACGAACGCCTCCAACCCCATGTCGCGGGTCAGCTCATGCAGCTGCCACGCCGCGTCCACCTTCGGCGCCAACACCCGCTGAACACGCTCATCGGTCAGCCCCTCCGCGACACCGTCATCCACCACTGCTGCGGTGTGCACCACACCCCTGAGCGGCACCTCCCCCGGAACACCTGCCAACAGCTCACGTACCGCTTCGCGGTCGGCCACATCACACGCGGCCACGGCGACCGACGCCCCCGCCGCCTCCAGCTCGGCCACCAACTCCGCCGCCCCCGGTGCGTCCGGGCCCCTACGACTGGCCAGCAGCAGATGCTCCACCCCATGCTCAGCCACCAGATGCCGAGCCACCACACCCGCCAACACACCCGACGCCCCCGTCACCAACACCGTCCCACCAGAGACCAACCGCGCAGACGCCGCCGGGGCCACTGCGGGCTTGGCCACACGGGACAAGCGCGGGACCAGGACGGTCCCGCCCCGCACCGCCAGTTGCGGCTCCTCACCCGAAGCAAGGGCCCGCACCACCGCGTCCGCCGCAACGGCGCTGATCTCCTGTGCAGGGTCGGGGTCGTGGTCCAGCAGGAGAAACCGGCCGGGATTCTCGGTCTGCACCGACCGCAACAAACCCCACACCGGAGCCTGCACCAGATCCGCCACATCCTCCCCTGCCTCGGTGGCGACCGCACCACAGGTGGCCACCACCAGACGGGAAGCACCCAACCGCTCCTCACCAAGGCACCGCTGCACCGAAGACAGCACAGCGGACAGGGACTCCCGCACCCGAGCCGCCAGACCCTCGCCAGTGCTCGTCGGGCAGGACAAGACCACGGTCCCGGGCATCGCTTCGCCCTCATCGAGCGCGCTGGTCAACTCCGATATGTCGGCGTAGCGGGCATACGCCCCGCCCACACGGACCACCGCCTCACCCAGCCCGGCATCCGACCCCACGAACGCCCACGAACCCCCAGCCACAACCGAAGCCGGCGTGGCCACCGGCTGCCAGTCCAGCTGGAACAGCGACTCATAACGACTGGTCCGAGCCGCCTGCAACTGCTCAGCCGAGATCGGCCGCAAGACCAGGGACTCAATGGACACCACCGGCTGACCCGCCGCGTCCGCCACCTCCAACGCCACAGCGTCCGACCCGGCCCGGGCCAGTCGCACCCGCACCACCGACGCACCCGAGGCATGCAACCGCACCCCCGACCAGGCAAACGGAACACGCACGGCACCCGACCCCAACGCCCCATCCGGCTGCTGCTCGAAGTCCGCCAAGGCCACGGCATGCACGACCGCGTCCAGCAGTGCGGGATGGACTCCGAACCGCTCCACTTCTCCAACCCGCTCCTGCGGAAGACGGACCTGCACGAACACCTCCTCACCACGCCGCCAGACCGCCTCCACGCCCCGGAAAGCCGGACCGTAGCCAAACCCACGCTCAGCGAGCCCGGCATAAAACCCCTCCGGATCCGACATCACCACCTCAGCACCCACCGGCGGCCACTGCTCCAACACCACCCCGCCACCAGCAGCAGCCGACTCCCCCGCTACCAGCAACCCGCTCGCATGAGAGCTCCACACGGCATCATCGGAGCCCATCGCATCCTCAAGGTGCGAGTAGACCGCAACCGGCCGCAGACCAGTCTCATCCGGCTCCTCGACCACCACCTGAACCTGGACACCGCCTTGCTCGGGCAGAACCAACGGCGCTTCATGCGTCAGCTCCTCCACCCGACCGCAACCGACCTGATCGCCCGCACGGATGACCAACTCGACCATCGCGGCTGGTGGTACCAACACCGAGTCCAAGACGCGGTGATCAGCCAGCCATGGGTGTGTCTCCAGCGAGATGCGTCCGGTGAAGAGCTGCCCGCCCTCAGCGAGAGGGACCGCGGCCCCCAGGAGGGAGTGTTCAAGAGTTTCCAGCCCCAGGCCCGTGGCATCGGCCGCCACGGTCGGAGCATCGAGCCAGTAACGCTCCCGCTGGAACGCATACGTCGGCAAGGACACCAACACCCCACCACCCGACCCGGACGACACAGCACCCAAGACGGGCGTCCAGTCGACGGTCACCCCGTTGGCATGCAGCTGGGCCAGGGAAGTCAGGACCTGCCTGAGCGTGTCCTGGTCACGGCGCAACGTGCCGGTCACCACCGCCTGACCACCAGCGACCTCCACCACCTCCTCCACACCCACCGTCAACACCGGATGCGCACTCACCTCAACAAAAACCCCATAACCCTCGGCGACCAAAGCACCCACCGCCTCAGCAAAACGCACCGGCTGCCGCAAATTCCGGAACCAATACCCCCCATCCATCTCGCCGGGTGAGACCCACTGCCCAGTCACCGTCGACAGCAACGGCACCCAACGACCTTGGGGAGCGGCCAGGGTCAGGCCGTCCAAGACCTCGGCCAGCTCGGTACGGATCTGCTCAACCTGCGCGGTATGGGAGGCGTAGTCCACCGGAATCCGCCGCGCCCGCACCCCCTGCTCCTCACACACACCCCGCACCCGCTCCACCGCCTCCGCAGGCCCAGCCACCACCACCGAACCAGGGCCATTGACCGCGGCCACCTCCACCCCACCCCAGACACCGGCCTCAATCCGCCCCACAGCCTCATCCCGAGACACGGCCACCGACAGCATCCCGCCCAACCCCGCCAAACGCTCACCGATCAACCGCGACCGCAACACCACCACCCGACACGCATCCTCCAACGACAACAAACCCGCCACATACGCGGCCGCCACCTCACCCTGGGAATGCCCCACCACAGCCGCCGGCTCCACACCAAACGACCGCCACACCCCAGCCAAAGCCACCATCACCGCAAACGACACCGGCTGAACCACATCCACCCGCTCCAACGACGGCGCCCCCACCTCCTGCCGCAACACCCCCCGCACAGACCAACCCACCCACCCCGACAACACCCGCTCACACTCAGCAATGCCCTCGGCAAACACCACCGACTCATCCAGCAAACGCGCACCCATCCCCACCCACTGCGCACCCTGACCAGGGAAAACAAACACCGGCCGACCCACCCCCGACCGCACACGACCCACCACACCACCACCAGCAGCCTCACCCCGCACCAGACCCACAAGCCCAGCCTCAAGCTCCTCCACATCCGAACCCAAAACCACCGCCCGATGCTCAAACACCGCACGCGAACCCACCAGACCACGCCCCACACCCACCACATCCACACCACCACCATCAGCCTGAGCAGAACGCACATACTCCAGCAGCCGACCCGCCTGAGCCGCCAACGCCCCCGCACTACGCCCCGACACCACCCACGGCGTCACACCACCACCAGCAGAGGCAACCACCTCCACACCCGAGGCCTCCTCCACCGGCGCTTCCTCGAGGATGACGTGCGCATTGGTCCCCGACACACCAAAGGAGGACACACCGGCCCGCCGCACCCGCTCCCCACGCGGCCAGGCCACAGGATCGGTCAGCAGCTCAACCGCACCCGCATCCCAGTCCACGTGTGAGGATGGCTGGTCCACATGCAAGGTGCGCGGCAGCATCTCCCGGTTCAGGGCCATGACCATCTTGATCACACCACCCACACCGGCGGCCGCCTGCGTGTGCCCGATGTTCGACTTCAACGACCCCAACCACAACGGACGACCAGCCTCCCGGCCCTGCCCATAGGTGGCCAGCAGCGCCTGGGCCTCGATCGGATCACCCAGCGTCGTGCCCGTCCCATGACCCTCCACGGCATCCACATCCGCCGCCGACAACCGGGCATTGGCCAGCGCCTGCCGGATCACCCGCTCCTGCGACGGACCATTCGGCGCCGTCAACCCATTCGACGCCCCATCCTGATTCACCGCCGAACCACGCACCACCGCCAACACCCGGTGCCCCTTCGCCTGCGCATCCGACAACCGCTCCAGCAACAACACCCCGACACCCTCACCCCAGCCCGTACCGTCCGCCGCCTCCGCATACGCCTTGCACCGCCCGTCCACCGACAGACCACGCTGACGGGAGAACTCCACAAACGTCCCCGGAGTCGACATCACCGCCACACCACCAGCCAACGCCATCGAACACTCACCACCACGCAACGCCACACTCGCCTGATGCAACGCCATCAACGACGACGAACACGCCGTATCCACCGTCACCGCAGGACCCTCAAGACCAAACACATACGCCAGGCGCCCCGACGCCACACTCCCAGCACTACCCGACCCCACATAGCCCTCAAGATCCGCCGGAAGAGCCGCCAACCTCGAGGCATAGTCGTTGTACATCACCCCCATGAACACACCCGTAGCCGACCCACGCAGCTCAGCCGGATCCACCCCCGCCCGCTCCATCGCCTCCCACGACGCCTCCAACAACAACCGCTGCTGCGGATCCACCGCCAACGCCTCACGCGGCGACAACCCAAAAAACTCCGCATCAAAATCAGCAGCATCATGCAAAAACCCACCCGCCCGCACATACGACGTCCCCGCATGCCCCGGATCCGGGTCATACAACCCCTCCAGATCCCAACCACGATCCACCGGAAAGCCGGAGATGGCGTCCGTCCCGCCGGCCACCAACTCCCACAGCTCCTCCGGCGAGGCCACCCCACCCGGATACCGACACCCCACCCCCACAATCGCAATCGGCTCCACATCCACACCCACCACAGCCGGCACCGCAACAGCGGCATCCGACCGCACACCCGCACCCAGCCGACCGTCCAGATACCTGGCGATGGCCGAAGGCGTCGGATAGTCAAAGATCAACGTGGTCGGGAGTCGAAGCTCGGTGGCCGCTCCAAGCTGATTACGCAGTTCGATCGCAGTGAGGGAGTCGAAGCCCAGATCCTTCAACGCGCGGTCGGCGTCGATTCCAGCAGGATCCGCGTGCCCCAGCACCGTCGCCACATGGGAACGGACCAGCTCCAGCAGCAACCGCTCACGCTCCTGCGGCGCCACCCCCGCCAACCGATCCATCCACGCACCCGAACCATCCCGCCCCACCGCAACCCGGCGCACCCCACCCCGCACCACATTCCGCAACATCGCCGGAACCGGCACACCACCACGCCCATGAAACGCCCGCACATCCACACGCACCGGCAACACCACACCACGCCCCACACCCTGAGCAGCGTCGAAGAGGGCGAGACCTTCTTCGGTGGTGAGTCCGGTGGTGCCGCCGCGTACCATGCGGGCGATGTCGGTCTCGCTGAGGTTCTGGGTGATTCCGCTGGCTTGAGCCCACAGCCCCCAGCCCAGGGAGAGAGCAGGCAGTCCCTGAGCGTGGCGGTGTTGAGCCAAGGCGTCGAGGAATGCGTTGGCCGCCGCGTAACTCCCCTGCCCACCGGCACCGAGCGTGGCCGCGGCAGAGGAGTACAGCACGAACGTCTCCAGGCCCATGTCGCGGGTCAGCTCATGCAGATGCCACGCCCCATCCACCTTCGGCCCGAGCACTCGCTGAATACGCTCATCGGTCAGCCCCTCCACAACACCGTCATCAACGACCCCCGCGGTATGCACCACACCCCTCAGCGGCACCTCCGCCGGAACACCTGCCAACAGCTCACGCACGGCCTCGCGGTCGGCCACATCACACGCGGCCACGGCGACCGACGCCCCCGCCGCCTCCAGCTCGGCCACCAACTCCGCCACCCCCGGGGCATCCGGGCCCCTACGGCTGGCCAGCAGCAGATGCTCCACCCCGTGCTCAGCCACCAGATGCCGAGCCACCACACCCGCCAACACACCCGACGCCCCCGTCACCAACACGGTCCCGGCAGAGACCAGCGGCGTAGACACTTGAGGGGTCACGGGCTTGGTCACGCGGGACAAGCGCGGAACCAGGACGGTATCGCCCCGGACCGCCAGCTGCGGCTCTTCCGCACCAGCGGTGATGACCCGCACCACCGCGTCCGCTGCAGCAGAGCTGATCTCGCTGCCGTGGTCGGGCTCGTGGTCCAGGAGGAGGAACCGGCCAGGGTTCTCGGTCTGCACCGACCGCAACAAACCCCACACCGGAGCCTGCACCAGATCCGCAACGTCCTCACCCGCCCCAGCGGCGACCGCACCACAGGTGGCCACCACCAGACGGGACCCGGCCAACCGCTCCTCACCAAGCCACCGCTGCACCGAAGACAGCACAGCCGAAAGCGACTCCCGCACCCCCGTAACCACGCCGCCGCCGACGCTCGTCGGGCAGGCCAGCACCACGGTCTCAGGCACCGCATCGCCTTCATCGAGCGCGCTGATCAACCCGGGTACGTCCGCGTAGCGAGCGTACGATCCGCCCGCGCGGCCCACCGCCTCACCCAGCGCGGCATCCGGCCCCACGAACGCCCACGACCCCCGGACGCGTTCGATGGGTCGGAGAAGTCCAGGGTCTGCCAGTCCAGCTGGAAGAGCGAGTCATAACGGCTGGTCCGGGCGGCCTGTAGCTGCTCAGCCGAAATGGGCCGCAGGGCCAGAGACTCGATGGACACCACCGGCTGGCCCGCCGCGTCCGCCACCTCCAACGCCACAGCGTCGGACCCGGCCCGGGTCAACCGCACCCGCACCACCGACGCACCCGAGGCATGCAACCGCACCCCCGACCACGCGAACGGAACACGTACGGCTTGCTCGTCCTCATCCGAAGCGATCATGGCCACCGCATGCAATACGGCGTCCAGCAGCGCCGGATGCACCCCGAAGCGCTCGACCTCACCGACCCGTTCCTGCGGAAGACGGACCTGCGCGAACACCTCCTCGCCACACCGCCAGACCGTCTCCAACCCCCGGAAAGCCGGCCCATAGCCAAACCCACGCTCAGCGAACCCGGCATAAAACCCCTCCGGATCCGACATCACCACCTCAGCACCCACCGGCGGCCACTGTTCCAGCGCCACCCCACCAGCAGCAGCCGACTCCTCAACGGCCAACAACCCACGCGCATGGCAGTTCCACACCGCGTCGTCCGCGCTCGCCGCGTCCTCGAGATGCGAGTAGACGGCAACCGGCCGCAGACCTGCCGCATCCGGCTCCTCGACCACCACCTGCACCTGGACACCGCCCCGCTCTGGCAGAACCAACGGTGCTTCCAGCGTCAGCTCCTCCACCCGACCGCAACCGACCTGATCGCCCGCACGGATCACCAACTCGACCAACGCGGCTCCGGGGACCAACACCGATTCCAGCACCTGGTGATCAGCCAGCCATGAGTGCGTCTCCAGCGACAGTCGGCCCGTGAGGTAGACCGAATTGTGTGCCGCGGACTTCAACATCGCGCTGAGCAGCGAATGGTCAACATGCCCCTGCCCGATGCCGGTGGCGTCAACTGCTTGGGGCGGAGCGTCGAGCCAGTACCGTTGCCGTTGGAAGGCATAGGTGGGCAGGTCCAGCCGAGGCACCGAAGTGTTGGTGGCAGCCCCCAGCGCGGGTGACCAGTCGATGGACGCGCCAGTGACGAACTGCCGTGCCAGACAATTCAAGAGGGCCTGTACCTCCGGCTGGTCCCGGCGCAGGGAGGCGATGACCTCCGGCTCAGCACCAGGGCCGGACTCGGCCTCGATGAGGTGAGCCAGGCAGTTGTGGGCCATGGCGCTCAGAACGCCATCGGGCCCCAGTTCCACAAAGCGTGTCACTTGACCGTGCTCGGCCAGCCATTCCACACCCGGTCCGAACAGCACCGCCTGCCGGACATGACGCACCCAATACTCCGGCGAACACACCTCCCCCACCTCAGCCGGCCGGCCCGTCACATTGGAGACCACCGCCAACCGCGGAGGAGCAAACGACAGCCCCTCCAACACCTCCCGGAAGGAGTCCAGCATCGGCTCCATCAACGCCGAGTGGAACCCATGCCCCACCCGCAAACCCTTCACCTTCCGACCCAGACCACGCCAATGCCCAGCCACCCGGGCCACCGCAGCCTCCTCACCGGAGACCACCACCTGATCCGGCCCATTAACCGCCGCAACCCCCACCACCCCACCAAGCCCAGACCCAACCCGCAGAACCCCCAGCGCCTGATCCATCTCCTCCGCGCCAGCCTGGACCGAAGCCATCGCCCCACCGGCCGGGAGATCCTGCATCAACTGTCCCCGAGCGGCGACGAGCGCGCAGGCATCCTCCAACGACCACACCCCCGCCACATACGCCGCCACCACCTCACCGATCGAGTGACCAGCCAGGAAATCCGCCCGCACCCCAAAAGACTCCATCAACCGAAACAACGCCACCTCCAACGCAAACAACCCCGCCTGCGTAAACACCGTCCGATCCAACAACCCCCCACCCTCACCCGAAACAGCATCGGCGAACACCACCTCCCTCAACGGCCGCTCCAACAGCACGTCGAACCGAGCACACACCTCATCAAAGGCAGCCGCGAACGCAGGAAAGGCGTCATACAACTCCCGCCCCATCCCCGCCCGCTGACTCCCCTGACCAGAGAACAACACCGCCACACGCCCCGACCGCACACGCCCCGCAGCCACGCCACCGGCACCGCCGAAGGCCTTGCCCTCGGCCAGCCCAGCAAGCCCAGCCTCAAGCTCCTCCACATCCGAACCCAGAACCACCGCCCGGTGCTCAAACACCGCACGCGAACCCACCAGCGCACGCCCCACACCCACCACATCCACACCACCACCATCAGCCTGAGCAGAACGCACATACTCCAGCAGCCGACCCGCCTGAGCCGCCAACGCCCCCGCATTACGCCCCGACACCACCCACGGCGTCACACCACCGCCAGCGGAAACCACCTCCACACCCGAGGCCTCGTCCACCGGCGCTTCCTCGAGGATGACGTGGGCATTGGTCCCGGACACGCCGAAAGAGGACACACCGGCCCGCCGCACCCGCTCCCCACGCGGCCAAGCCACCTCCTCAGTCAGCAGCTCAACCGCGCCAGCGTCCCAGTCCACATGCGAAGACGGCCGATCCACATGCAACGTGCGCGGCAGCAACTCCCGGTTCAGGGCCATGACCATCTTGATCACACCACCCACACCAGCAGCCGCCTGCGCATGGCCGATGTTCGACTTCAACGACCCCAGCCACAACGGACGACCGCCCTCACGCTCCCGCCCATACGTAGCCAGCAACGCCTGCGCCTCGATCGGATCACCCAGCGTCGTACCCGTCCCATGACCCTCGACCGCATCCACATCCGCCGCCGACAACCGCGCATTGGCCAGCGCCTGCCGAATCACCCGCTCCTGCGACGGACCATTCGGCGCCGTGAGTTGGCTGCTCTTACCGTCCTGGTTGACCGCCGAGCCGCGTACTACCGCCAGGACCCGGTGCCCCTTCGCCTGCGCATCCGACAACCGCTCCAGCAACAACACCCCGACACCCTCACCCCAGCCCGTACCGTCCGCCGCCTCCGCATACGCCTTACACCGCCCGTCCACCGACAGACCACGCTGACGGGAGAACTCCACAAACGTCCCCGGAGTCGACATCACCGCCACACCACCAGCCAACGCCATCGAACACTCACCACCACGCAACGCCACACTCGCCTGATGCAACGCCACCAACGACGACGAACACGCCGTATCCACCGTCACCGCCGGACCCTCAAGACCAAACACATACGCCAGGCGCCCCGACGCCACACTCCCAGCACTACCCGACCCCACATAGCCCTCAAGATCCGCCGGAAGAGCCGCCAACCTCGAGGCATAGTCGTTGTACATCACCCCCATGAACACACCCGTAGCCGACCCACGCAGCTCAGCCGGATCCACCCCCGCCCGCTCCATCGCCTCCCACGACGCCTCCAACAACAACCGCTGCTGCGGATCCACCGCCAACGCCTCACGCGGCGACAACCCAAAAAACTCCGCATCAAAATCAGCAGCATCATGCAAAAACCCACCCGCCCGCACATACGACGTCCCCGCATGCCCCGGATCCGGGTCATACAACCCCTCCAGATCCCAACCACGATCCACCGGAAAACCCGAGACCGCATCCACCCCGCCCACCACCAAATCCCACAACCCCTCCGGCGAGCCCACCCCACCCGGATACCGACACCCCACCCCCACAATCGCAATCGGCTCCCGCGCGCGCTCCTCAACCTCGCGCAGGCGCCCCCGAGCCTCACGCAGGTCAACAGTGGCTCGCTTGAGGTACGTACGTAGCTGCGCCGCGTCCGCCATCGAGGAATTGCCTTCCTAGAAGATGTGGGCCAAAGGTCCGGAGGAGTAATACGGGTTACAGGTCGCCGTCGAGGAGTTCGAACAGCTCCTCATCAGTAGCTGCTTCGATGCTTTCGACGTCGGCGACGTCACCCGTGCCGCGCTTCTTGAACTGAGTCAGGACATCCGTCAATCGACCAGCTGCCATGGAATGCTCCTCGTCGGCAAGGGAAACGCCGCTGAGCATCGCGTGGAGCTTCTCGATTTCCGCCAGCACGCCGTGTGCGCTGGACCTTTCGGTTTTCGAGATGCTGTCACCCAGGCGTGAGGCCAGATACTTCGCGAGAGCTATGGAAGTCGGATGATCGAAGACCACGGTGGTGGGCAGGCGAAGACCTGTTGCCGTACCGAGGTGATTACGGAGTTCCACCGCGGTGAGTGAATCCAAGCCCATTTCGAGGAGCCCACCGTCAGCGTCGATGTCGTGAGGGTCGGTTCGTCCCAATACAGTGGCAAGGTGGGTGCGGACCAGGTCGAGCAGCAGTTGCTCCCGCTCTTCGGGAACGGCCATGGCGATCCGGTCGCGCCACTCAGTGCCCGTGCCACCGCCGTGTCCGGCCGCTGCCTTCCGGACCGGCCTGCGCACCAACTGACGCAGCACCGGCGGCACCGGCACCGGCCGATCCCCCAACGCCTTGAGGTCCATCCGCACCGGCAGCACCACACCACGGCCCACGTGCATCGACCGGTCAAACAGCGCCAGGGCATCCTCAGTGGCCAGCGGAACGATTCCCGAGCGATGTGCACGGGCCGCATCAGCAGCACCGAGGTTTCGGGTCATCCCACTGGCCTGTGCCCACAGGCCCCAGGCGAGGGACACAGCGGGCAAGCCCTGGGCGTGGCGATGCTGGGCCAGGGCGTCGAGGAAAGCGTTGGCCGCCGCGTAACTCCCCTGCCCGCCAGCACCGAGGGTCGCCGCGACAGAGGAGTACAGCACGAACGCCTCCAGGCCCATGTCCTGGGTCAGCTCATGCAGATGCCACGCCGCGTCCACCTTCGGCGCCAACACCCGCTGGACACGCTCATCGGTCAGCCCTTCCACGACACCGTCATCAACGACCCCCGCCGTATGCACCACACCCCTGAGCGGCACCTCCGCCGGAATGGCGGCCAGCAGCTCGCGTACGGCTCCGCGGTCGGCCACATCGCAGGCGGCCACCGTCACCGACGCCCCCGCCGCCTCCAACTCAGCCACCAACTCCGCCGCCCCCGGTGCGTCCGGGCCCCTACGACTGGCCAGCAGCAGATGCTCCACCCCATGCTCAGCCACCAGATGCCGAGCCACCACACCCGCCAACACACCCGACGCCCCCGTCACCAACACCGTCCCACCGGAGACCAACCGCGCAGACGCCTCGACGTCCGCTACAGGCTCAGCCATACGAGACAAGCGCGGGACCAGGACGGTCTCGCCCCGCACCGCCAGCTGGGACTCCTCACCAGCGACGAGCGCCCGCACCACCGCGTCCGCTGCAGCGCGGCTGATCCCGTGGTCAGGGTCGTGGTCCAGCAGAAGGAATCGGCCGGGATTCTCCGTCTGCACCGACCGCAACAAGCCCCACACCGGAGCCTGCGCCAGACCAGCAACGTCCTCCCCCACCCCAGGGGCAACCGCCCCACAGGTGGCCACCACCAGGCGGGACCCAAACAGGCGCTCCTCACCAAGCCACCGTTGCACCGAAGACAGCACAGCGGCCAGCGACTCCCGCACCCCGACACCCACGTCCTCACCACCGCTCGTCGGGCAGGACAGCACCACGGTCCCGGGTACCGCCTCGCCCTCATCGAGCGCGCTGATCAACGCGGATACGTCCGCGTAGCGGGCATACGTCCCGCCCGCACGGACCACCGCCTCGCCCAACCCGGCGTCGGGCCCCATGACCGCCCACGAACCCCCAGCAGCAGCCCGGGAGAGTCCAGAGGTTGCCAGTCCAGCTGGAACAGCGAGTCGTAACGGCTGGTCTGGGCGGCCTGCAGCTGCTCAGCCGAGATCGGCCGCAGAGCCAGCGACTCGATGGACACCACCGGCTGACCCGCCGTATCCGCCACCTCCAACGCCACCGCGTCCGACCCGGCCCGGGTCAACCGCACCCGCACCACCGACGCACCCGAGGCATGCAACCGCACCCCCGACCACGCAAACGGAACACGCACCGCACCCGAGGCCAACTCCGCATCCGGTTGCTGCTCGAAGCCCGCCCACGCCACCGCATGCAAAACGGCATCCAGCAGTGCCGGATGCACCCCGAAGCGCTCCGCCTCACCGACCCGTTCCTGCGGAAGACGGACCTGCGCGAACACCTCCTCGCCACACCGCCAGACCGTCTCCAACCCCCGGAAAGCCGGCCCATAGCCAAACCCACGCTCAGCGAACCCGGCATAAAACCCCTCCGGATCCGACATCACCACCTCAGCACCCACCGGCGGCCACTGCTCCAACACCACCCCGCCACCAGCAGCAGCCGACTCCCCGCCACCAGCAACCCGCTCGCATGAGAGCTCCACACCCCGTCGACCACATCTGGTCGAGACCGCACCTGAACGCTGCGACGCCCTTCCTCTTCTGCCTCGCCGACCACAACCTGAAGCTGGACGCCACCCCGCTCCGCAAGGATCAGCGGATCCTGGAGAGTGAACTCCTCCACCACGTCACAGCCCACATGAGCTGCGGCGCTCAGAGCCAACTCGACCAGTGCCGCTCCCGGCACCAGCACCGATCCCAGCACCCGGTGATCAGCCAGCCATGGATGCGTCTCCAGCGACAGGCGCCCCGTCAGGAAGACCCCATCGCCAGCTGGTGGCTCCAGAGCGGCTCCGAGCAGTGGGTGTTCGACGGCTTCCAGGCCGAGGTCGGTGGCGTTGGTTGTTTGGGCGGGGCCTCGAGCCAGTAGCGCTGCCGCTGGAAGGCGTAAGTGGGCAGGCCCAGGTGAGCCCCCGGCACGCTGTTGTCGCCGAGCGCGGTGGTCCAGTCGATAGACGTGCCGGTGGCGAACTGCCGTGCCAGACAGGTCAGCACGGCATTGACCTCGGGCTGATCCCGGCGCAGGGATGCGATGACCTCCGGCTGGTCGCCAGAACCGGGGTCGTTGTGGTGGGCGAGGCAGTTGTGGGCCATGGCGCTCAGAACGCCATCGGGTCCCAGTTCCACGAAGCGTGTCACTTGACCGTGCTCGGCCAGCCATTCCACACCCGGTCCGAACAGCACCGCCTGCCGGACATGACGCACCCAATACTCCGGCGAACACACCTCCCCCACCTCAGCCGGCCGGCCCGTCACATTGGAGACCACCGCCAACCGCGGAGGAGCAAACGACAGCCCCTCCAACACCTCCCGGAAGGAGTCCAGCATCGGCTCCATCAACGCCGAGTGGAACCCATGCCCCACCCGCAAACCCTTCACCTTCCGACCCAGACCACGCCAATGCCCAGCCACCCGGGCCACCGCAGCCTCCTCACCGGAGACCACCACCTGATCCGGCCCATTAACCGCCGCAACCCCCACCACCCACCAAGCCCAGACCCAACCCGCAGAACCCCAGCGCCTGATCCATCTCCTCCGCGCCAGCCTGGACCGAAGCCATCGCCCCACCGGCCGGGAGATCCTGCATCAACTGTCCCCGAGCGGCGACGAGCGCGCAGGCATCCTCCAACGACCACACCCCCGCCACATACGCCGCCACCACCTCACCGATCGAGTGACCAGCCAGGAAATCCGCCCGCACCCCAAAAGACTCCATCAACCGAAACAACGCCACCTCCAACGCAAACAACCCCGCCTGCGTAAACACCGTCCGATCCAACAACCCCCACCCTCACCCGAAACAGCATCGGCGAACACCACCTCCCTCAACGGCCGCTCCAACAGCACGTCGAACCGAGCACACACCTCATCGAACGCTGATGCGAACGCAGGAAAGGCGTCATACAACTCCCGCCCCATCCCCGCCCGCTGACTCCCCTGACCCGAGAACAACACCGCCACACGCCCACCCGACCGCGCACGCCCCGCAATCACACTGCTCGTGGTGTCGCCCTCCGTCAGCCCCTTAAGCCCAGCCTCAAGCTCCTCCACATCCGAACCCAGAACCACCGCCCGGTGCTCAAACACCGCACGCGAACCCACCAGCGCACGCCCCACACCCACCGCATCCACACCACCACCATCAGCCTGAGCAGAACGCACATACTCCAGCAGCCGACCCGCCTGAGCCGCCAACGCCCCCGCACTACGCCCCGACACCACCCACGGCGTCACACCACCACCAGCAGAGGCAACCACCTCCACACCCGAGGCCTCCTCCACCGGCGCTTCCTCGAGAATGACGTGCGCATTCGTCCCCGACACACCAAAGGACGACACACCAGCCCGCCGCACCCGCTCCCGCGCGGCCAAGCCACAGGATCGGTCAGCAACTCCACCGCACCCGCATCCCAATCCACATGCGACGACGGCTGGTCCACATGCAACGTGCGCGGCAGCAACTCCCGGTTCAGGGCCATGACCATCTTGATCACACCACCCACACCAGCAGCCGCCTGAGTGTGCCCGATGTTCGACTTCAACGACCCCAGCCACAACGGACGACCGTCCTCCCGGCCCTGCCCATACGTGGCCAGCAACGCCTGCGCCTCGATCGGATCACCCAGCGTCGTACCCGTCCCATGACCCTCGACAGCATCCACATCCGCCGCCGACAACCGCGCATTGGCCAGCGCCTGCCGAATCACCCGCTCCTGCGACGGACCATTCGGCGCCGTCAACCCATTCGACGCCCCATCCTGATTCACCGCCGAACCACGCACCACCGCCAACACCCGATGCCCCGCGCCCGAGCATCCGACAACCGCTCCAACAACAACACCCCGACACCCTCACCCCAGCCAGTCCCATCCGCCACCTCGCCATACGCCTTGCACCGGCCATCGGCCGCCAGGCCACGCTGCCGGGAGAACTCCACAAATGTCCCCGGAGTCGACATCACCGCCACACCACCGGCCAACGCCATCGAACACTCACCACCACGCAACGCCACACTCGCCTGATGCAACGCCACCAACGACGACGAACACGCCGTATCCACCGTCACCGCCGGACCCTCAAGACCAAACACATACGCCACACGCCCGGACATCACACTGGCCGTATTGCCGGTCATCACATATCC
>BJHW01000001.1:4800000-9233450 GCA_005405945.1 Streptomyces violaceusniger | reverse complement strand
CCGTGCTCAAACACCGCACGCGAACCCACCAGCGCACGCCCCACACCCACCGCATCCACACCACCACCATCAGCCTGAGCAGAACGCACATACTCCAGCAGCCGACCCGCCTGAGCCGCCAACGCCCCGCACTACGCCCCGACACCACCCACGGCGTCACACCACCACCAGCAGAGGCAACCACCTCCACACCCGAGGCCTCCTCCACCGGCGCTTCCTCGAGAATGACGTGCGCATTCGTCCCCGACACACCAAAGGACGACACACCAGCCCGCCGCACCCGCTCCCCGCGCGGCCAAGCCACAGGATCGGTCAGCAACTCCACCGCACCCGCATCCCAATCCACATGCGACGACGGCTGGTCCACATGCAACGTGCGCGGCAGCAACTCCCGGTTCAGGGCCATGACCATCTTGATCACACCACCCACACCAGCAGCCGCCTGAGTGTGCCCGATGTTCGACTTCAACGACCCCAGCCACAACGGACGACCGTCCTCCCGGCCCTGCCCATACGTGGCCAGCAACGCCTGCGCCTCGATCGGATCACCCAGCGTCGTACCCGTCCCATGACCCTCGACAGCATCCACATCCGCCGCCGACAACCGCGCATTGGCCAGCGCCTGCCGAATCACCCGCTCCTGCGACGGACCATTCGGCGCCGTCAACCCATTCGACGCCCCATCCTGATTCACCGCCGAACCACGCACCACCGCCAACACCCGATGCCCCCGCGCCCGAGCATCCGACAACCGCTCCAACAACAACACCCCGACACCCTCACCCCAGCCAGTCCCATCCGCCACCTCGCCATACGCCTTGCACCGGCCATCGGCCGCCAGGCCACGCTGCCGGGAGAACTCCACAAATGTCCCCGGAGTCGACATCACCGCCACACCACCGGCCAACGCCATCGAACACTCACCACCACGCAACGCCACACTCGCCTGATGCAACGCCACCAACGACGACGAACACGCCGTATCCACCGTCACCGCCGGACCCTCAAGACCAAACACATACGCCACACGCCCGGACATCACACTGGCCGTATTGCCGGTCATCACATATCCGTCAGCGCCGCTCGGCACGGTCGAGAAGCGAGTCAGGTAATCCTGGTTATTGGCTCCGATGAACACGCCGACGGGCGTTCCCGTCAGTTCGGAAGGGTTGATCCCAGCAGTTTCTATGGCCTCCCAGGACGTCTCCAGAAGCAGCCGCTGTTGCGGATCCATGGCCGACGCCTCGCGCGGAGAAATCCCGAAGAACTCCGCATCGAAGCCCGCCACGTCGTCGAGGAATCCGCCGCTCATCGCATAGGTCTTCCCGGACCGGTCGGGATCCGGGTCGTAGAGGCTCTCAAGGTCCCAGCCACGGTCGGAGGGGAACCCGGAGATCGCGTCCACCCACCGGCTACCAGGTCCCACAACTGCTCGGGCGAACCCACCCCGCCCGGGTACCGGCACGCTGCCCCCACGATGACGACGGGGTCAGTGCAGGCATCGTCCTCCGCCTGACCTCCTGGAGGCGTGCCCAGAAGCCGCCTGCCGGAGGTTTCACCTCCCTCTTCCCCGAAGAGTCGCGCCCGAAGATGGGCGACAAGAGCAGCAGGGGTGGGATGGTCGAAAACCACTGTGGTGGGCAAGGCCAGCCCGGTAACCGCATTGAGCCGGTTACGCAGCTCGACTGCCGTCAGGGAATCGAATCCAAGGTCCTTCAGGGCACGGTTCGCGGCGATATCTCCGGAGTCGCCGTAATTCAAAACGGCCGCGGCATGGGTGCGAACCAGCTCGAGCAGCAACCGCTCCCGTTCCTCAACAGAAGCCTCAGTGAGCTGCGTCAGCCAGGCAGACGTCTTCTCCCCCGCCGACGAACGAGTCTCCTCGAGCGCCCGGGCCGCCTCCGGCAGATCCAGCAGCAGCGGGCGATTGCGGGCCGCGGTGAATCCAGGGACAAAGCGTTCCCAGTCCACATCGGCCACAGTCACCGATGGATCACCCGAGTCCCATACCTGCTGCAACGCCACGACAGCCAGTTCCGGTGGCATCGACCGCAGTCCGCGGCGGCGCACCATCTCTTCGGCGGCGTCGACCACCGCCATGCCGGCGTCGGCCCACGCACCCCATGCGATCGAGGTCCCGGCCAGGCCGAGGGCCCTGCGGTGTTCGGCCAGAGCATCGAGGTAGGCGTTGGCGGCCGCGTAACTGCCCTGCCCGCCACTCCCCCAGGTAGCGGCGGCCGAGGAGAACAGCACGAAGGCGTCGAGCTCCATCTCCCGAGTCAGCTCATGGAGGCACCGCGCGCCTGTCACCTTCGCATCGAGCACGTCGGCGAAGCTCTCCAAGCCGGTCTCGACCACCGGTCGAAGGTCGCCGCCTGACCCGGCGGTGTGCACGATCGCGGACAGCGGGTGTTCGTCGGGAAGAGTGGCCAGCAGAGCACGTACCGCTTCCCGGTCGGCGACATCACATGCGGCCACGGTCACCGAGGCTCCCGCGGCCTCCAGCTCGGCCACCAAGTCAGCTGCTCCCGCAGCCGCGGGCCCGCGCCTGCTGACCAAGAGAAGGTGTGCCGCTCCCGCATCGGCCAGCCAACGAGCGACATGCCCGCCCAACGCACCGGTGCCACCTGTGATCAGCACCGTGCCACCCGGCCGCCAGGACCCGCCGAACGCGGCGCGGGACTCTCCCGTCCGGGCCCGGACGAGGCGCCGTACAAAGGCTCCCGACGTCCGAATCGCGACCTGGTCTTCACCGGCGGAGGAAGCGAGGGCAGCAAGCCATCGCCGTGCCGCTCGGTCATCCAGTACGTCCGGCAGGTCGATCAGACCACCCCACCACTGGGGGTGTTCCAGGCCGATGACCCTGCCGAGTCCCCACACCATCGACTGCAGTGGCGAGGGCAGCGTATCGGAACGGCCGACCGCGACAGCGCCCTTGGTCATCAGCCAAAGGGGCAGGTCCATATCGAGATCGCTCAACGCGTGGACGAGGGTCAGTGTCGCCGCCGCGCCGGCTGGTGCCACTGGGTGAACGGGTCCCGGTCCTTCGTCCAAGGCCAGGAACGACAGCACCCCGGCCACCGAGGTCGTGCCGCCCTCAGTGTCTTCCTCGGCGTCATGACGGGCGACGGCCGCACGAATGTCCTCGGCAAGTGCCGCCCGGTCGGCTCCAGCGCTGGCGGAGACCTCGAGGGGCACCACGGACGCCCCGCTGCGGGCCAATTCCGTGAGGGCATCGTGCACCCACGTCGTCATGCCGCGGGATCCAGCAGGGATCACAGCAAGCCACGTCCCGGCGAGCGTCGGGGCAGCGCCGCCACTCGCTCCGGTCTCGACGATCGGCTTCCATACGACCCGATAGCGCCAGTCATTGACCGTGGAGCGCCGGTTCTCCCTACGATGCCAATCCGCCAGCACGGGCAGAACCTCATGGAACCCAGGCTCGCGTTCGTCGCCCGCCAGTCCCAGAAGGGCGGATACGGCCTCGGCGTCCTCCTCATCGACGGCAGACCAGAAGCGCGACTCTTTCGCCGACGCCGTCGTGGTCGGGCCTTCGACGACCTTCGCCTGGGCCTCGGGCCAGTAGCGTTGACGTTGGAAAGCGTAGGTAGGCATGTCCAGGCGGGCCTGCGGGGCGCTACTGTCGCTGCCGCCGAGTGCAGGAGTCCAGTCGATAGACGTGCCGGTGGCGAACTGCCGTGCCAGACAGGTCAGCACGGCATTGACCTCGGGCTGATCCCGGCGCAGGGACGCGATGACCTCCGGCTGGTCGCCAGAACCGGGGTCGTTGTGGTGGGCGAGGCAGTTGTGGGCCATGGCGCTCAGAACGCCATCGGGTCCCAGTTCCACAAAGCGTGTCACTTGACCGTGCTCGGCCAGCCATTCCACACCCGGTCCGAACAGCACCGCCTGCCGGACATGACGCACCCAATACTCCGGCGAACACACCTCCCCCACCTCAGCCGGCCGGCCCGTCACATTCGAGACCACCGCCAACCGCGGAGGAGCAAACGACAGCCCCTCCAACACCTCCCGGAAGGAGTCCAGCATCGGCTCCATCAACGCCGAGTGGAACCCATGCCCCACCCGCAAACCCTTCACCTTCCGACCCAGACCACGCCAATGCCCAGCCACCCGGGCCACCGCAGCCTCCTCACCAGAGACCACCACCTGATCCGGCCCATTAACCGCCGCAACCCCCACCACCCCACCAAGCCCAGACCCAACCCGCAGAACCCCCAGCGCCTGATCCATCTCCTCCGCGCCAGCCTGGACCGAAGCCATCGCCCCACCGGCCGGGAGATCCTGCATCAACTGTCCCCGAGCGGCGACGAGCGCGCAGGCATCCTCCAACGACCACACCCCCGCCACATACGCCGCCACCACCTCACCAATGGAATGCCCCACCAGGAAATCCGCCCGCACCCCAAAAGACTCCATCAACCGAAACAACGCCACCTCCAACGCAAACAACCCCGCCTGCGTAAACACCGTCCGATCCAACAACCCCCCACCCTCACCCGAAACAGCATCGGCGAACACCACCTCCCTCAACGGCCGCTCCAACAACCCATCAAACCCCGCACACACCTCATCGAACGCTGATGCGAACGCAGGAAAGGCGTCATACAACTCCCGCCCCATCCCCGCCCGCTGACTCCCCTGACCCGAGAACAACACCGCCACACGCCCCGACCGCACACGCCCCGCAGCCACGCCACCGGCACCGCCGAAGGCCTTGCCCTCGGCCAGCCCAGCAAGACCAGCCTCAAGCTCCTCCACATCCGAACCCAGAACCACCGCCCGGTGCTCAAACACCGCACGCGAACCCACCAGCGCACGCCCCACACCCACCGCATCCACACCACCACCATCAGCCTGAGCAGCACGCACATACTCCAGCAGCCGACCCGCCTGAGCCGCCAACGCCCTCGCACTACGCCCCGACACCACCCACGGCACCACACCACCAGCAGCGGCAACCACCTCCACACCCGAGGCCTCCTCCACCGGCGCTTCCTCGAGGATGACGTGCGCATTGGTCCCGGACACGCCGAAGGAGGACACACCGGCCCGCCGCACCCGCTCCCCACGCGGCCAGGCCACAGGATCGGTCAGCAGCTCAACCGCACCCGCATCCCAGTCCACGTGTGAGGATGGCTGGTCCACATGCAACGTGCGCGGCAGCAACTCCCGGTTCAGGGCCATGACCATCTTGATCACACCACCCACACCAGCAGCCGCCTGCGCATGGCCGATGTTCGACTTCAACGACCCCAGCCACAACGGACGACCGTCCTCCCGGCCCTGCCCATACGTAGCCAGCAACGCCTGCGCCTCGATCGGATCACCCAGCGTCGTGCCCGTCCCATGACCCTCGACCGCATCCACATCCGCCGCCAACAACCGGGCATTGGCCAGCGCCTGCCGAATCACCCGCTCCTGCGACGGACCATTCGGCGCCGTCAACCCATTCGACGCCCCATCCTGATTCACCGCCGAACCACGCACCACCGCCAACACCCGATGCCCCCGCGCCCGAGCATCCGACAACCGCTCCAACAACAACACCCCGACACCCTCACCCCAGCCGGTGCCATCCGCCGCCTCGGCGAACGCCTTGCAGCGGCCGTCGGCCGCCAGGCCACGCTGCCGGGAGAACTCCACGAATGCGATGGGTGTGGACATCACTGTCGCCCCACCGGCCAGCGCCATCGAGCACTCACCACTGCGCAGCGCCACACTCGCCTGATGCAGTGCCACCAGCGACGATGAACACGCGGTGTCCACCGTCACCGCCGGACCCTCAAGACCGAACACATAGGCAAGGCGCCCGGACATGGCACTGGCCGTGTTACCCGTCAGAAGATACCCGTCACCGTCTTCGGCGTCGTCCTGGAACCGCGAAAGGTAGTCCTGACCATTGGCTCCGATGAATACCCCGACTGGTGATTCGCTCAGCTCGGAAGGGTTGATCCCAGCAGTCTCTATGGCCTCCCAGGACGTCTCCAGCAGCAGCCGCTGCTGAGGATCCATCGCCAGTGCCTCACGCGGGGAGATTCCGAAGAACTCCGCATCGAAATCCGCCGCATCATGCAGGAACCCGCCACTCACGGCATAGGTCTTGCCAGTCCGACCCGGGTCCGGGTCGTACAGATCCTCCAGCTCCCACCCACGATCGGCAGGGAAACCGGAGAGCGCGTCTGCGCCGTTGGCCAGCAGAGTCCAGAGCTCCTCTGGCGACGCGGCGTTCCCCGGATACCGGCAGGCCATGCCGACGATGGCAATCGGTTCGTGCGCACGGTCTTCCAACTCACGCAGACGCCCACGGGCATCGCGAAGGTCGGCCGTAGCACGCCGCAGATAATCGAGAGTCTTCTCGTCAACCGACATGGTTCTATCCCGCCTTCCTTTACGCCCGGAGATCCTTAACGTTCCAACTCGCCGTCGAGAATGCTGAATAGCTCATCGGCTGACGCGGTTCCGAGGTCTTCGGTATCCGACTCAGAATTCCTGCCCCACTTAGTGAGGAGCCCGCATAGACGCGTGGAAACGACGGCCGCCTCGGCATCGGCCCAGTCAATGCCGGCAAGGGAAGCTTCCAATTTGTCGATCTCGCTCATGATGCCTTGCGCAGTGGTCTGCGGAGCCCCGTCGATCTGATTGAGCAGCACGTTGGCAATGGCCGCTGGAGTCGGATGGTCGAAGACCAGAGTGGTCGGCAGACGTAGTCCGGTGACGTTGCTGAGCTGGTTCCGGAGCTCGACTGCGGTGAGGGAGTCGAAGCCCAGCTCCTTGAGCGCTCGCTTCTCCTCGATACCGTGCGGATCGGTTCGTCCCAGCACCGTCGCGACGTGCGTACGGACCAGGTCCAGCACCAGCCGCTCCCGCTCTTCCGGAACGACCATGGCGACCCGGTCGCGCCACTCGGTGGCGGGGCCGCTGCCATTTCCGGCCACTGCCTTCCGCACTGGCCTGCGCACCAACTGACGCAGCACCGTCGGTACGGGCATCGACCGGTCCCCGAATGCCTTGAGGTCCAACCGCACGGGCAGCACCCCAGCACGGCCCGCATGCATCGACCGATCGAACAGCGCCAAGGCGTCCTCAGTGGCCATCGGAATGATCCCCAACCTGTCCATACGGGCGAGATCGGTCTGGCTGAGGTTCTGGGTGATTCCGCTGGCCTGTGCCCACAGGCCCCAGGCGAGGGACACGGCGGGCAGGCCCTGGGCGTGGCGGTGCTGGGCCAGGGCGTCGAGGAAGGCATTGGCCGCCGCGTAACTGCTCTGCCCACCGGCGCCGAGCGTGGAGGCAACGGAGGAGTAGAGCACGAACGCCTCCAGGCCCATGTCACGGGTCAGCTCATGCAGATGCCACACCGCATCCACCTTCGGCGCCAACACCCGCCGAACACGCTCATCGCTCAACCCCTCCACGACGCCGTCGTCCACCACTGCAGCGGTGTGGACCACACCCCTCAGAGGCACCTCCCCCGGAATGCTGGCCAGCAGCTCGCGTACGGCTCCGCGATCGGCCACATCGCAGGCCGCCACCGTCACCGACGCCCCCGCCGCCTCCAACTCAGCCACCAACTCCGCCGCCCCCGGTGCGTCCGGGCCCCTACGACTGGCCAGCAGCAGATGCTCCACCCCATGCTCAGCCACCAGATGCCGAGCCACCACACCCGCCAACACACCCGACGCCCCCGTCACCAACACCGTCCCACCGGAGACCAACCGCGCAGACGCCTCGACGTCCGCTGCGGGCTTGGCCACACGAGACAAACGCGGAACCAGGACGGCCCCGCCCCGCACCGCCAGCTGGGACTCCTCACCAGCGACGAGCGCCCGCACCACCGCGTCCGCCGCAACAGCGCTGAGCTCCTGGACGTGACCGTGGCCGTGGTCGTGACCGTGGCCGTGGCCGTGGCCGTGGCCGTGGTCGGGGTCGGGGTCGTGGTCGTGGTCGTGGTCCAGCAGGAGAAACCGGCCGGGATTCTCGGTCTGCACCGACCGCAACAAACCCCACACCGGAGCCTGCACCAGATCCGCCACATCCTCACCCGTCTCCGTGGCGACCGCACCACAAGTGGCCACCACCAGACGAGACCCGAACAGGCGCTCCTCACCCAGCCACCGCTGCACCGAAGACAGCACAGCGGACAGCGACTCCCGCACCCCGGCAACCACGTCGTCGCCCTCATGCTGCGGGCAGGACAGCACCACCATCTCGGGCACCGCCTCGCCCTCATCGAGCGCGCCGATCAACGCCGAGACATCGGCGTAACGGGCATACGACCCGCCCGCACGGACCACCGCCTCACCCAGCCCGGCATCCGACCCCACGAACGCCCACGAACCCCCAGCCACAACCGAAGCCGGCGTGGCCACCGGCTGCCAGTCCAGCTGGAACAGCGACTCATAACGACTGGTCCGAGCCGCCTGCAACTGCTCAGCCGAGATCGGCCGCAAGGCCAGAGACTCGATGGACACCACCGGCCGGCCCGCCGCGTCCGCCACCTCCAACGCCACCGCGTCCGACCCGGCCCGGGCCAACCGCACCCGCACCACCGACGCACCCGAGCCATGCAACCGCACCCCCGACCACGCAAACGGAATACGCGCCGCCTCCTGATCCTCCTCCGAAGCGATCAACGCCACCGCATGCACAGCCGCATCCAGCAACGCCGGATGCACCCCAAACCGCTCCACCTCACCCACCCGCTCCTGCGGAAGACGAACCTGAGCGAACACCTCCTCACCACACCGCCACACCGCCTCCAACCCCCGAAACGCCGGACCATAATCAAACCCACGCTCGGAGAAACGCTCATAGAACACATCCAGATCAGCCACCACCGGCTCCGCACCCACCGGCGGCCACTGCTCCAACACCACCCCACCGACACCAGCCGACCCCTCCGCCACCAACGAACCCGTGGCATGGCGAACCCACACGGCATCGGCCACTTCAAGGCGGGATTGCACATAGACGCTGCGCACACCGTCTTGTCCCGCCTCGCCGACCACAACCTGAAGCTGGACACCGCCCCGCTCCGGAAGGGACAACGGATCCCCGAGAGTGAGCTCCTGGATTGCCTCGCATCCCGCACGGTTCGCAGCGGTCAGCGCCAACTCGACCACCGCAGCCGATGGCACCAGCACCGACCCCAGGATCCGGTGGTCCGCCAACCACGGATGGGTCTCCAACGAGATACGCCCGGTGAGGACATGTCCTTGGTCCGCAAGGGGGACTGCCGCTCCGAGGAAGGAGTGTTCAAGGGCTTCCAGGCCCAAGCCGGTGGCATCGGTTGCCGCGGGCGGGGCGTCAAGCCAGTAGCGCTGCCGCTGGAAGGCATACGTGGGCAGGTCCAGCATCGGTGCACGACCGTCTGCCGCAGTACTGTCGTCCGCGGCCACCGCACCGAGAGCAGGTTTCCAGTCGACGGTCACCCCGTTGACATGCAGCTGGGCCAGGGAAGTCAGGACCTGCCTGAGCGTGTCCTGGTCACGGCGCAACGTGCCGGTCACCACCGCCTGACCACCAGCGACCTCCACCACCTCCTCCACACCCACCGTCAACACCGGATGCGCACTCACCTCAACAAAAACCCCATAACCCTCGGCGACCAAAGCACCCACCGCCTCAGCAAAACGCACCGGCTGCCGCAAATTCCGGAACCAATACCCCCCATCCATCTCGCCGGGTGAGACCCACTGCCCAGTCACCGTCGACAGCAACGGCACCCAACGACCTTGGGGAGCGGCCAGGGTCAGGCCGTCCAAGACCTCGGCCAGCTCGGTACGGATCTGCTCAACCTGCGCGGTATGGGAGGCGTAGTCCACCGGAATCCGCCGCGCCCGCACCCCCTGCTCCTCACACACACCCCGCACCCGCTCCACCGCCTCCGCAGGCCCAGCCACCACCACCGAACCAGGGCCATTGACCGCGGCCACCTCCACCCCACCCCAGACACCGGCCTCAATCCGCCCCACAGCCTCATCCCGAGACACGGCCACCGACAGCATCCCGCCCCGGCCCGCCAAACGCTCACCGATCAACCGCGACCGCAACACCACCACCCGACACGCATCCTCCAACGACAACAAACCCGCCACATACGCGGCCGCCACCTCACCCTGGGAATGCCCCACCACAGCCGCCGGCTCCACACCAAACGACCGCCACACCCCAGCCAAAGCCACCATCACCGCAAACGACACCGGCTGAACCACATCCACCCGCTCCAACGACGGCGCCCCCACCTCCTGCCGCAACACCCCCCGCACAGACCAACCCACCCACCCCGACAACACCCGCTCACACTCAGCAATGCCCTCGGCAAACACCACCGACTCATCCAGCAAACGCGCACCCATCCCCACCCACTGCGCACCCTGACCAGGGAAAACAAACACCGGCCGACCCACCCCGACCGCACACGACCCACCACACCACCACCAGCGGCCTCACCCCGCACCAGACCCACAAGCCCAGCCTCAAGCTCCTCCACATCCGAACCCAAAACCACCGCCCGATGCTCAAACACCGCACGCGAACCCACCAGACCACGCCCCACACCCACCACATCCACACCACCACCATCAGCCTGAGCAGAACGCACATACTCCAGCAACCGACCCGCCTGAGCCGCCAACGCCCCCGCACTACGCCCCGACACCACCCACGGCACCACCGCAGGCATCACCACGGGCGCCACATCCCCACCAGCAGATTCCTCTACCGGTGCTTCCTCGAGGATGACGTGGGCATTGGTCCCCGACACGCCGAAGGAGGACACACCGGCCCGCCGCACCCGCTCCCCACGCGGCCAGGCCACCTCCTCAGTCAGCAACTCAACCGCACCCGCATCCCAGTCCACATGCGACGACGGCTGGTCCACGTACAACGTGCGCGGCAACACCTCACGGTTCAGCGCCATGACCATCTTGATCACACCACCCACACCAGCAGCCGCCTGCGTGTGCCCGATGTTCGACTTCAACGACCCCAACCACAACGGACGACCAGCCTCCCGGCCCTGCCCATACGTAGCCAGCAACGCCTGCGCCTCGATCGGGTCGCCGAGCGTCGTGCCCGTCCCATGACCCTCCACGGCATCCACATCCGCCGCCGACAACCGGGCATTGGCCAGCGCCTGCCGAATCACCCGCTCCTGCGACGGACCATTCGGCGCCGTCAACCCATTCGACGCCCCATCCTGATTCACCGCCGAACCACGCACCACCGCCAACACCCGATGCCCCCGCGCCCGAGCATCCGACAACCGCTCCAACAACAACACCCCGACACCCTCACCCCAGCCCGTACCGTCCGCACCCTCCGCATACGCCTTACACCGCCCGTCCACCGACAGACCACGCTGACGGGAGAACTCCACAAACGTCCCCGGAGTCGACATCACCGCCACACCACCAGCCAACGCCATCGAACACTCACCACCACGCAACGCCACACTCGCCTGATGCAACGCCACCAACGACGACGAACACGCCGTATCCACCGTCACCGCCGGACCCTCAAGACCAAACACATACGCCAGGCGCCCCGACGCCACACTCCCAGCACTACCCGACCCCACATAGCCCTCAAGATCCGCCGGAAGAGCCGCCAACCTCGAGGCATAGTCGTTGTACATCACCCCCATGAACACACCCGTAGCCGACCCACGCAGCTCAGCCGGATCCACCCCCGCCCGCTCCATCGCCTCCCACGACGCCTCCAACAACAACCGCTGCTGCGGATCCACCGCCAACGCCTCACGCGGCGACAACCCAAAAAACTCCGCATCAAAATCAGCAGCATCATGCAAAAACCCACCCGCCCGCACATACGACGTCCCCGCATGCCCCGGATCCGGGTCATACAACCCCTCCAGATCCCAACCACGATCCACCGGGAAGCCGGAGATGGCGTCCGTCCCGCCGGCCACCAACTCCCACAACCCCTCCGGCGAGGCCACCCCACCCGGATACCGACACCCCACCCCCACAATCGCAATCGGCTCCACATCCACACCCACCACAGCCGGCACCGCAACAGCGGCATCCGACCGCACACCCGCACCCAACTCCTGGTCGAGGTACGAGGCGACAGCGCGTGGGCTGGGATGGTCGAACGCCAAGGTGGTCGGGAGTCGAAGCCCGGTTGCCGCCCCAAGCTGATTACGCAGCTCGACTGCCGTCAGGGAATCGAATCCAAGGTCCCTCAGCGCGCGGTCGGCGTCGATTCCAGCAGGATCCGCGTGCCCCAGCACCGTCGCCACATGGGAACGGACCAGCTCCAGCAGCAACCGCTCACGCTCCTGCGGCGCCACCCCCGCCAACCGATCCATCCACGCACCCGAACCATCCCGCCCCACCGCAACCCGGCGCACCCCACCCCGCACCACATTCCGCAACATCGCCGGAACCGGCACACCACCACGCCCATGAAACGCCCGCACATCCACACGCACCGGCAACACCACACCACGCCCCACACCCTGAGCAGCGTCGAAGAGGGCGAGACCTTCTTCGGTGGTCATGGGGTGATACCGGTGCGGTTCAGGCGTGCGTGGTCCTCATGGTCCAGGTGGCCGGTCATCCCGCTGTCCTGTGCCCACAACCCCCAGGCCAGCGACACAGCGGGCAGGCCCTGGGCCTGGCGGTGCTGAGCCAGGGCGTCCAGGAAGGTGTTGGCCGCGGCGTAGTTGGCCTGTCCCGCATTGCCCAGCACACCCGCGGCCGAGGAGAACAGGACGAACGCCTCCAGGCCCATGTCCCGGGTCAGCTCATGCAAATGCCACGCCGCATCCACCTTCGGCGCCAACACCCGCTCAATCTGCTCCCACCCCAGGCCCTCCACGGTCGCGTCATCCAGCACACCCGCGGCATGCACCACACCCCGCAACGGCACCTCCGCCGGAACACCAGCCAGCAGCTCACGCACCGCATCACGGTCGGCCACATCACACGCGGCCACCGTGACCGACGCCCCCGCCGCTTCCAGCTCGGCCACCAACTCCGCCACCCCCGGGGCATGCGGGCCCCTGCGGCCGACCAGCAGCAGATGCTCGACTCCATGTTCGGCGACCAGATGCCGGGCCACCAGACCGCCCAACGTCCCGGTACCACCGGTGATCAACACCGTCCCCGCGCCCTGCCACCCGCCGACCCGCCGCGCTACCGCCCCAATCCCACTCACCCGCGCCAGACGAGCACACCGCACCACACCCCCACGCACCACAAGCTGCGACTCACCACACGCCACCAACCCACCCACCACACCAGCATCAAAACCCACACCACCATCACGCCCGTCATCGACAACATCGACGAGCAAGAACCGGCCCGGATGCTCAGCCTGCGCACTACGCACCAAACCCCACACCGCCGCACCCGCAAAACTCCCCACCCGCTCACCCGACTCCACCACCACCGCACCACTGGTCCGCACCAACAAACGACTCCCCGCCCACCGCTCATCCATCACAAACTCCCGCAACACCCCAGCGACCTCCCGCACCACCCGATGCACCCCACCCACCACACCACCAGACCCACAGTCAGCATCAGCAGGAACAGTCAGGACCACCACATCCGGCACCACCCCACTCCCCGCCAACCGCTCCAAAGCCACCACATCCCCACCCGACAACGACGCCACCACCGGTCCCACCACGACACCCCGCACCGCCTCAGCCGCAACCCGCTCCCACTCCACCTCAAACAAGCAATCCCGCCCCGCACCCACCACCGCCAACTGCCCAACCGACACCGGCCGCACCCTCAACGACTCCACCACACCCACAAACCGGCCATACTCATCCGCCAAATCAACCGCAACCTCATCCACACCCACCAACCGCACACCCACCCGCAACCGAACAGCACCCCCACCCCCCAACCGCACACCACTCACCACAAACGGCAACCTCACCTGCTCACCCAACCCCTCACCCGAACCCTGCCCACCCACAATCAACAAAGCCTGAAACGCCGCATCCAACAACGCCGGATGAAGCCCAAACCCCCCACCATCAACCCCCTCCGGCAAACACACCTCCGCAAACACCGCACCACCCAACCGCCACGCCGCCCGCACCCCCTGAAACAACGGCCCATACTCATAACCCCGACCAGCAAAACCCGCATAAAGCTCGTCCGGATCCAACGCCATCGGCTGGGCACCGGCCGGCGGCCACTGCTCGAGCACCTCCTGGCGCTGCTCGTCTTGTTGCGGGATACCGAGCAGACCGCTGGCGTTCCGGAGCCATACGGACTCAGCAGGCGTCTCAGCGGTCTCAACGCGGGAGTGGACGGAAACCGGCCGGAAGCCCGACGCATCGGCTTCTTCAACGGCGACCTGGACCTGGACACCGCCCTGTTCGGGCAGAACCAGCGGCGCCTCCAGCGTCAGCTCCTCCAGCCGATCGCATCCAATGTGTTCACCGGCGCGGACCGCCATCTCCACCAGCGCCGCCCCCGGTACCAGCACCGCCCCCATCACCTGGTGGTCGGCAAGCCACGGATGTGTCTGCAGCGACAGCCGACCCGTAAGCAGGACCGCCTCACTGCCAGCAGTGTCGACTGCGGCTCCGAGGAGGGGGTGCTCGACGGTCTCCAGGCCCAAGCCGGTGGCATCGGTTGCCGCGGGCGGGGCGTCAAGCCAGTAGCGCTGCCGCTGGAAGGCATACGTGGGCAGGTCCAGCATCGGTGCACGACCGTCTGCCGCAGTACTGTCGTCCGCGGCCACCGCACCGAGAGCAGGTTTCCAGTCGACGGTCACCCCGTTGACATGCAACTGGGCCAGGGAAGTCAGGACCTGCCTGAGCGTGTCCTGGTCACGGCGCAACGTGCCGGTCACCACCGCCTGACCACCAGCGACCTCCACCACCTCCTCCACACCCACCGTCAACACCGGATGCGCACTCACCTCAACAAAAACCCCATAACCCTCGGCGACCAAAGCACCCACCGCCTCGGCAAAACGCACCGGCTGCCGCAAATTCCGGAACCAATACCCCCCATCCATCTCGCCGGGTGAGACCCACTGCCCAGTCACCGTCGACAGCAACGGCACCCAACGACCTTGGGGAGCGGCCAGGGTCAGGCCGTCCAAGACCTCGGCCAGCTCGGTACGGATCTGCTCAACCTGCGCGGTATGGGAGGCGTAGTCCACCGGGATCCGCCGCGCCCGCACCCCCTGCTCCTCACACACACCCCGCACCCGCTCCACCGCCTCCGCAGGCCCAGCCACCACCACCGAACCAGGGCCATTGACCGCAGCCACCTCCACCCCACCCCAGACACCGGCCTCAATCCGCCCCACAGCCTCATCCCGAGACACGGCCACCGACAGCATCCCGCCCCGGCCCGCCAACCGCTCACCGATCAACCGCGACCGCAACACCACCACCCGACACGCACCCTCCAACGACAACAAACCCGCCACATACGCGGCCGCCACCTCACCCTGGGAATGCCCCACCACAGCCGCCGGCTCCACACCAAACGACCGCCACACCCCAGCCAAAGCCACCATCACCGCAAACGACACCGGCTGAACCACATCCACCCGCTCCAACGACGGCGCCCCCACCTCCTGCCGCAACACCCCCCGCACAGACCAACCCACCCACCCCGACAACACCCGCTCACACTCAGCAATACCCTCGGCAAACACCACCGACTCATCCAGCAAACGCGCACCCATCCCCACCCACTGCGCACCCTGACCAGGGAAAACAAACACCGGCCGACCCACCCCGACCGCACACGACCCACCACACCACCACCAGCGGCCTCACCCCGCACCATTGCCGCGAGCCCAGCCTCAAGCTCCTCCACATCCGAACCCAAAACCACCGCCCGATGCTCAAACACCGCACGCGAACCCACCAGACCACGCCCCACACCCACCACATCCACACCACCACCATCAGCCTGAGCAAAACGCACATACTCCAGCAACCGACCCGCCTGAGCCACCAACGCCCCCGCACTACGCCCCGACACCACCCACGGCACCACACCACCAGCAGCGGCAACCACCTCCACACCCGAGGCCTCCTCCACCGGCGCTTCCTCGAGGATGACGTGCGCATTGGTCCCCGACACACCAAAGGACGACACACCGGCCCGCCGCACCCGCTCCCCACGCGGCCAAGCCACCTCCTCAGTCAGCAACTCCACCGCACCCGCATCCCAGTCCACATGCGACGACGGCCGATCCACATGCAACGTGCGCGGCAGCATCTCCTGGTCCAGGGCCATGACCATCTTGATCACACCACCCACACCAGCAGCGGCCTGCGTGTGCCCGATGTTCGACTTCAACGACCCCAACCACAACGGACGACCAGCCTCCCGGCCCTGCCCATAGGTGGCCAGCAACGCCTGGGCCTCGATCGGATCACCCAGCGTCGTGCCCGTCCCATGACCCTCCACGGCATCCACATCCGCCGCCGACAACCGCGCATTGGCCAGCGCCTGCCGAATCACCCGCTCCTGCGACGGACCATTCGGCGCCGTCAACCCATTCGACGCCCCATCCTGATTCACCGCCGAACCACGCACCACCGCCAACACCCGATGCCCCCGCGCCCGAGCATCCGACAACCGCTCCAACAACAACACCCCGACACCCTCACCGAACCCCGTACCATCCGCACCCTCGGCGAACGCCTTGCACCGGCCGTCCACCGACAGGCCGCGCTGGCGGGAGAACTCCAAGAAGAGGCCCGGGGTGGACATCACCGTCGCTCCACCGGCCAGGGCCATCGAGCACTCGCCGCTGCGCAGCGCCGCACTCGCCTGGTGCAAGGCAACCAACGACGACGAACACGCCGTATCCACCGTCACTGCCGGACCTTCGAGCCCGAAGGTGTACGCCAGGCGCCCCGACGCCACGCTTCCCGCACTGCCGGAGACGAGATAGCCCTCGAGCTCACCCGGGAACTTCCGCAGCCTGGATGAGTAGTCGCTGTACATCACGCCCATGAACACGCCCGTGGCCGAGCCGCGCAGCTCAGCCGGGTCGATCCCGGCCCGCTCCATCGCCTCCCAGGACGCCTCCAGCAGCAACCGCTGCTGCGGATCCACCGCCAACGCCTCACGCGGCGACATCCCGAAGAACTCCGCGTCAAAATCTGCGGCATCGTTCAGAAAGCCACCGTCGATGGCATAGCTCTTCCCCGCGCGGTCCGGATCCGGGTCGTACAGGGCCTCCAGGTCCCAGCCACGATCCACCGGGAAGCCGGAGATGGCGTCCGTCCCGCCGGCCACCAACTCCCACAGCTCCTCCGGCGAGGCCACCCCACCCGGATACCGACACCCCACCCCCACAATCGCAATCGGCTCCGTGTCCACGCCCACCACAGCGGGCGCCACATCAGCGCCATCCGAGCGCTCGCCCGCGCCCAGCCGACCGTCCAGATACCTGGCGATGGCCGAAGGCGTCGGATAGTCGAAGACCAAGGTGGTCGGAAGTCGAAGCCCCGTCGCCGCACCAAGCTGGTTACGCAGTTCCACCGCGGTCAGGGAGTCGAAGCCCAGATCCTTCAACGCGCGGTCGCCGTCCACGGTGTCCGCGGTCGAGTGGCCCAGCACCTTGGCGATGTGAGTACGAACGGTGGCGAGGATGAGTTCGTACCGCTCGGCGTCACCGAGATCCGCCACCCGCTGCTGAAGAGTCGTGGCCGCCGTGGCACCCGTACGACGTGCCGGGGACTTCACCAGCCCTCGGTACAGGCTCAAGAGGGTGCCACCGTTCGCCACATGCCTCTGAACCGCCGTAAGAGAGAGGCGGGCCAAGAGGAGCGAAGGGCGAGCGCCGTCGACGGCCATGTCGAGCAGCGCCAAACCCTCTTCGGTGGTCATGGGGGTGATGCCGGTGCGGTTCAGGCGTGCGTGGTCCTCATGGTCCAGGTGGCCGGTCATCCCGCTGTCCTGTGCCCACAACCCCCAGGCCAGCGACACAGCGGGCAGGCCCTGGGCCTGGCGGTGCTGAGCCAGGGCGTCCAGGAAGGTGTTGGCCGCGGCGTAGTTGGCCTGTCCCGCATTGCCCAGCACACCCGCGGCCGAGGAGAACAGGACGAACGCCTCCAGGCCCATGTCCCGGGTCAGCTCATGCAAATGCCACGCCGCATCCACCTTCGGCGCCAACACCCGCTCAATCTGCTCCCACCCCAGGCCCTCCACGGTCGCGTCATCCAGCACACCCGCGGCATGCACCACACCCCGCAACGGCACCTCCGCCGGAACACCAGCCAGCAGCTCACGCACCGCATCACGATCACTGGTGTCACAGGAGCGGACCGTTACCCGACCGCCCAACTCCTCGATCTGCTCACACAGCTCCTGCGCTCCTGGCGCATCCAGCCCCCGACGGCTCACCAGCAGTACGTGCGCCACTCCGTGTTCGGCGACCAGATGCCGGGCCACCAGACCGCCCAACGTCCCGGTACCACCGGTGATCAACACCGTCCCCGCGCCCTGCCACCCGCCGACCCGCCGCGCTACCGCCCCAGTCCCACTCACCCGCGCCAGACGAGCACACCGCACCACACCCCCACGCACCACAAGCTGCGACTCACCACACGCCACCAACCCACCCACCACACCAGCATCAAAACCCACACCACCATCACGCCCGTCATCGACAACATCGACGAGCAAGAACCGGCCCGGATGCTCAGCCTGCGCACTACGCACCAAACCCCACACCGCCGCACCCGCGAAACTCCCCACCCGCTCACCCGACTCCACCACCACCGCACCACTGGTCCGCACCAACAAACGACTCCCCGCCCACCGCTCATCCATCACAAACTCCCGCAACACCCCAGCGACCTCCCGCACCACCCGATGCACCCCACCCACCACACCACCAGACCCACAGTCAGCATCAGCAGGAACAGTCAGGACCACCACATCCGGCACCACCCCACTCCCCGCCAACCGCTCCAAAGCCACCACATCCCCACCCGACAACGACGCCACCACCGGTCCCACCACGACACCCCGCACCGCCTCAGCCGCAACCCGCTCCCACTCCACCTCAAACAAGCAATCCCGCCCCGCACCCACCACCGCCAACTGCCCAACCGACACCGGCCGCACCCTCAACGACTCCACCACACCCACAAACCGGCCATACTCATCCGCCAAATCAACCGCAACCTCATCCACACCCACCAACCGCACACCCACCCGCAACCGAACAGCACCCCCACCCCCAACCGCACACCACTCACCACAAACGGCAACCTCACCTGCTCACCCAACCCCTCACCCGAACCCTGCCCACCCACAATCAACAAAGCCTGAAACGCCGCATCCAACAACGCCGGATGAAGCCCAAACCCCCCACCATCAACCCCCTCCGGCAAACACACCTCCGCAAACACCGCACCACCCAACCGCCACGCCGCCCGCACCCCCTGAAACAACGGCCCATACTCATAACCCCGACCAGCAAAACCCGCATAAAGCTCGTCAACGTCCACGGGAGCGGCCCCGGGAGGAGGCCAACTGGCTCCGCTGAGCACCTCGGAGACGGGCTCCTCATCAACCGCCGCGCAGCTCAACCCCGTCGCATGGCGCTTCCAGCCCAGGTCGACATCGTCGGAGTCCATCCGTGAGTGAATGCTGAACTCGCGCTGCCCGTCCTGTTGGACCTCCCCGACAACCACCTGCAAGTGAACGGTCTCCCCTTCGGGGACCGCAAGAGGTGCTTCAAGGGCGATGTCTTCGATGCCCTGTTGGCCCACGTGCGTCACGGCATGCATCGCCAACTCGATCAGTGCGGCGCCCGGCACCAGCACGGTTCCCCAGACCTGGTGGTCGGCGAGCCATGGGTGTGTCTCCAGCGAGATGCGTCCGGTAAAGAGCTGCCCGCCCTCAGCGAGAGGGACCGCGGCCCCCAGGAGGGAGTGTTCAAGAGTTTCCAGCCCCAGGCCCGTGGCATCGGCCGCCACGGTCGGAGCATCGAGCCAGTAACGCTCCCGTTGGAACGCATACGTCGGCAAGGACACCAACACCCCACCACCCGACCCGGACGACACAGCACCCAAAACAGGCGTCCAGTCAACGGTCACCCCGTTGACATGCAGCTGAGCCAGGGAAGTCAGGACCTGCCTGAGCGTGTCCTGGTCACGGCGCAACGTGCCGGTCACCACCGCCTGACCACCAGCGCCCTCCACCACCTCCTCCACACCCACCGTCAACACCGGATGCGCACTCACCTCAACAAAAACCCCATAACCCTCGGCGACCAAAGCACCCACCGCCTCGGCAAAACGCACCGGCTGCCGCAAATTCCGGAACCAATACCCCCCATCCATCTCCCCGGCGACACCCACTGCCCAGTCACCGTCGACAGCAACGGCACCCGCTCGCCACCATCCCGACAACTCACGCCACAAAGAACCTCGGCCAACTCTGTACGGATCTGCTCAACCTGCGCGGTATGGGAGGCGTAGTCCACCGGGATCCGCCGCGCCCGCACCCCCTGCTCCTCACACACACCCCGCACCCGCTCCACCGCCTCCGCAGGCCCAGCCACCACCACCGAACCAGGGCCATTGACCGCAGCCACCTCCACCCCACCCCAGACACCGGCCTCAATCCGCCCCACAGCCTCATCCCGAGACACGGCCACCGACAGCATCCCGCCCCGGCCCGCCAACCGCTCACCGATCAACCGCGACCGCAACACCACCACCCGACACGCATCCTCCAACGACAACAAACCCGCCACATACGCGGCCGCCACCTCACCCTGGGAATGCCCCACCACAGCCGCCGGCTCCACACCAAACGACCGCCACACCCCAGCCAAAGCCACCATCACCGCAAACGACACCGGCTGAACCACATCCACCCGCTCCAACGACGGCGCCCCCACCTCCTGCCGCAACACCCCCGCACAGACCAACCCACCCACCCCGACAACACCCGCTCACACTCAGCAATACCCTCGGCAAACACCACCGACTCATCCAGCAAACGCGCACCCATCCCCACCCACTGCGCACCCTGACCAGGGAAAACAAACACCGGCCGACCCACCCCCGACCGCACACGACCCACCACACCACCACCAGCAGCCTCACCCCGCACCAGACCCACAAGCCCAGCCTCAAGCTCCTCCACATCCGAACCCAAAACCACCGCCCGATGCTCAAACACCGCACGCGAACCCACCAGACCACGCCCCACACCCACCACATCCACACCACCACCATCAGCCTGAGCAAAACGCACATACTCCAGCAACCGACCCGCCTGAGCCACCAACGCCCCCGCACTACGCCCCGACACCACCCACGGCACCACCGCAGGCATCACCACGGGCGCCACATCCCCACCAGCAGATTCCTCCGCCGGTGCCTCCTCAAGGATGAGATGGGCATTGGTCCCCGACACACCGAAAGAAGACACACCGGCCCGCCGCACCCGCTCCCCACGCGGCCAGGCCACCTCCTCAGTCAGCAACTCAACCGCACCCGCATCCCAATCCACATGCGACGACGGCCGGTCCACGTACAACGTGCGCGGCAACACCTCACGGTTCAGCGCCATGACCATCTTGATCACACCACCCACACCGGCGGCCGACTGCGTGTGCCCGATGTTCGACTTCAACGACCCCAACCACAACGGACGACCAGCCTCCCGGCCCTGCCCATACGTAGCCAGCAGCGCCTGGGCCTCGATCGGATCACCCAGCGTCGTACCCGTCCCATGACCCTCGACAGCATCCACATCCGCCGTCGTCAGCCGCGCGTTAACCAGCGCCTGCCGGATCACCCGCTCCTGCGACGGACCATTCGGCGCCGTCAACCCATTCGACGCCCCATCCTGATTCACCGCCGAACCACGCACCACCGCCAACACCCGATGCCCCCGCGCCCGAGCATCCGACAACCGCTCCAGCAGCAGCACACCCACGCCCTCGCTGAACCCGGTCCCGTCCGCCGCGTCCGCGAACGCCTTGCACACCCCGTCCACCGCCATGCCGCGCTGCCGGGAGAACTCCAGGAAGAGACCCGGGGCCGACATCACCGCCACGCCCCCGGCCAGGGCCATCGAGCACTCACCACGGCGCAGCGCCGCACTGGCCTGGTGCAGGGCCACCAACGACGACGAACACGCAGTGTCCATCGAGACCGCCGGACCCTCAAGGCCGAGCACATACGCCACGCGGCCGGAGGCCACACTCTGCCGGCTGCCGTTGAGCAGGTACCCCTCGAGCTCGCCGGGGAAGGTGCTCAGCCGCGAGGCGTAGTCGTTGTAAATGACGCCGAAGTAGACCCCGGTCGGGGTACCGCGCAGCTCAAGGGGTTGATCCCCGCAGCCTCGATCGCTTCCCATGACGTCTCCAGCAGCAACCGCTGCTGCGGATCCACCGCCAACGCCTCACGCGGCGACATCCCGAAGAACTCCGCGTCGAAGTCGGCGGCATCGTGCAGGAACCCGCCCTTTCGCACATACGAGGTGCCCGCATGCGCCGGGTCCGGGTCGAACATGTTCTCCAGGTCCCAACCGCGGTCGGTGGGGAAGTCCGAGATGGTGTTCCGGCCGTTCGCCACCACGTCCCACAGCTCATCGGGGAGCTCACCCCGCCGGGGTAGCGGCAGGCCAGACCCACGATGGCGATCGGGTCGTCGGCATCGCGCCGGTCGTCGTCGTCCTCCGGCACGCCGGCCGAGGCGGGGGAAGCGTCAGCGACGTCGCCCACGATCCGAGATCGCACGTAGCGCGCCAGCGCGGCCGGGTTCGGATAGTCGAACAGAGCCGTCGACGGGAGGCGAACCCCTGAACGCTCGGTGAGGTTGCTGATCAGCTGCTGACGCTTCTCCCGGTAGACGCCGAGAGAGCGGAAGGAAGCCTGCTCGGCGATGTCTTCTGGGCTGCGTGAGCCGAGTATCTGAGCGATCTCTTCACGCACCAGGGCGAGCACGATCTCGAACTGCCGCTTTTCGGACGCATCAGAGAGTCGATCGCGCAGCTCAGCATCCGTGAGTACTCGCCTATCCCGCACAGCAAACCCTTCCAACGCCAATGGAATTACGCCATGTCAGATGTGGACAGCAGTCCGCCAGCCGTCCAGCCGGAAACCGGCCAACAGGTTCTCAAGGGGTCGCGCTAAAAGGGCCGGATCAACTGGCCTCTGGTCTCAATCAGGTGCCCGACGCACCGAATTCGTTCACTGAGTGATGCGCTCGGCGACGAAACGGGCGACATCGGGCAGTTGCTCAGTGAGGTAGAAGTGGCCGCCTGGAAAGATCATCAGCTCGAAATCCCCGGTGGTGTGCTTTCCCCAGTCCTCCGCCTCATCAGAGGTCACTCGCTCATCGGAGACACCGATAACGGTGGAGATAGGGCATGTGACCCTGGTGTCCGGAGAAACCGCATAGCCTTCGATCGCCTTGTAGTCGCTGCGGATGGCGGGCAGGATGACGCGAAGGGCGTCCTCATCGGCGAAGATCCCGGAGTTCGGACCGTTCAGCGCCTTGAGGTCCGCTATGAGCTGGGCGTCGTCCGTCCGCAGCTTCTCGTCACGGCGCCGTGAGGGAGCCGGGCGGGCCGATGCGAACAGCCGTCGCGGGCTGATCCCGTCCTTCTCTTCGAGGCGTCGCGTCACCTCGAATGCCAGCACCGCGCCCATACTGTGCCCGAAGAAGACCAGCGGACGATCGTCGAGAGTCCGCACATCCTCGAAGATGAGGTCGGCCATTTCCTCGACGCTGTCTATGCACGCGTCCCGGTGGCGGTCCTGCCTGCCCGGATACTGAACGGCCAGGACTTCCGCCGATACGTTGAGCCCTCTTGCGAAGGGAAAGAAGAAGGTGGCGGCGCCACCCGCATGCGGAAAACAGATCAGTCGGATGTCTTGTGGAGACTCGCCTCTCCGAAAGCGGCGGAGCCAACGCCCAGAGCGTACCTCGGCTGCACCCACGTGCCCCATCCCTTCAATGACCGGTTCCGGCGACCGCACGGTGGTACCCGATGCCAGTAGCCGAAAGGGCTCGGATGAACGGACCCTCCCCCGCTTCACAGCCTCCGCCCAAAAACTTTTTCGACGCTACAAGCCATCCGCCAACCAGAGAAAGGGTCATCTCTGCACAGGCCAACTGGTGGCCATGGCACGGATGCACAGGTGCGTGCGGCACGGACGGTCGTGATCAGCGGACACGGTCGTGCGGACACGGTGCCGTTGCCGGCGCGGCGAGGGGTCCGGGCCCCCTTCCCAGGCGCCCTCCCGGGGGTCCGGATAAGGAGCCGGACAGGGGCCCGGATGGGCCGGATTCAGCGGTTTTCCCGGCGTATGACGCCCCACGGGCGATGGCAGGAGAGTGCCATTTGGCTTGTGCATGCGTTGCGACAGCCGGACACACGGCAGCATGGAGGGGCCCCTTGAATGAACGGCACGCCCGCGTACCGCTACGGGGCTGTCATGGACCGACCTTCTCTCTTTGGTAAAGCGGCCATCCAGGGCATCAACGACCCGTCTGCTGCAAACGACCCGCCTGCTGCATTGGAGAGCGCTGGTGCACTGGGCGCACTGGGCGCACCGGACGCACTGGACGTACTGGGAGATCGAGCGGCATTGAGCAGGAAAGAAGCGCCATGAAGGTGTGGATCGACCAGAGCAGATGCCTCAACAGCAGACAGTGCGAGGAAACCGCACCGCGCGTGTTCTCGATCGCGGACGACAGTCTCGCCTATGTGCGCCAGAACGGCCGGCTGCTGGACCAGCCGGGCGGCGAGACATGTCAGGCGGATGTCCCCGATGAGGACCAGGACGCTGTCGATACGGCGGCCTACGAGTGCCCGGGGCAGTGCATCCACGTCATCGAGCAACCGTAGACAGGCCCGCGTCAAGAGAGCCCGTGCCGAATAGGAGACCATCGCATGTCTGCCGCCGAGAGCACCGATGAGAGCATTCCGCGCCTGCCCTTCGACCAGTCCGGCCTGATGGAACTGCCGCCCCGGTTCGCCGAGCTGCGGGAGAACGATCCCATCGTCAAGGTCCTCACCCCTGTCGGCGATCCGGCGTGGCTGGTCACCCGGCATGAGGATGTGAAGAAGCTCATCTCCGACGCGCGTTTGGGACGCTCGCATTTCGATCCACCGAACGCACCGCGCTACAGTGCGGCGGTCATTCTCGGCGGTCCGCGGGGCGAGTACGAGACCGAGGTCGTCGACCACACCAAGGCACGGCAGGTGCTGATTCCGTCGTTCAGTGCCCAGCGGATGCGTTCCCTGCGGCCACGGATCCAGCGGACCGTGGACGAGCTGCTGAGCCGATTGCAGGAGCTTCCGCGGCCGGCCGATTTCCACCAGGAGATAGCGAAGCGGCTTCCGGTGTTTGTCATCAGCGAACTGCTGGGCATCCCCTTCGCCGACCGTGAGCAGCTCGGCACCTGGTCGCAAGGCACCTTCCACACCAGCGACCAGCAGATCGCCGTCACCGCCATGCTGGAAATGCGTGAGTACATCGCCAAGTTCATCGAGCTCAAACGCGCCGAACCGGCCGACGACGTCATCACCGACCTGGTGCTCAAGCAGCAGGAGACGGGATTCCCGCCGGACGACGCCATTCAGACGTACGTATCGACGCTGATCATCGCCGGTTTCGAGACCAGTGTGTCGTTCACCGACTACGGCACCCTGCTGTTCCTGCGGAATCCGGATCAGCGGGCGCTATTGGAGGCGGATCCCGGCCTGGCTCCCCGTGCCGTGGAAGAGATCCTGCGGTTCGCACCGGCCTCGGACGCCTGCATCACCAGGTACGCCCGGACCGATTTCGAGTACAAGGGGACGCGGATCTCCGAGGGGGATCTGATCGCGCTCAGCCCGCAGACGGCCAACCGTGACCCCCGTGTCTTCCGGGAGCCGGAGCGTTTCGACATCACGCGGAACGAGAATCCGCATATGACGCTCGCTTACGGCCTGCACTACTGCATTGGCGCCCCGCTGGTCCGGGTCATGCTGGACGTGCTCTATCAGACGCTGTTCGCCCGCCTTCCCGGGCTGCGACTCGCGGTGCCGATCGACGAGCTGGTGTCCAGGAACAACGTGCTGACGGGAGGGCTCACCTCGCTGCCCGTGACCTGGTGACCGACGCACGAGGAGCCTGAACAGGCGCCCCGACGAGAGCCCGGCCGCGGGCGCGACCGGGGCGCCTTCTGCATGCCGCCAGGTCGCCGTGCCGCCGAGTCACCGTGCCGCCGCGGGAGCACCGATCCCTGATCATCCACGCATCCACGGGCATACCTGGCCGGTGGCAGGACAGTGCCACTCGGATCTTGAGACGGCGCCGAGGCGGCGCGGGACGGCAGAATGATTGTCGGGGCTGCGTTAACGGGGAGGTTGCTGCGGTGTGCAGTGCCAGTAATGAAGTCTCACCAGAGATGAAGGCGGCCCTTTTCCGCCACAGCCAGGGACCAGTGGCTGTCGGGCGGTCCTTACGAAAGTGCGCCAGTGCCGCTTTCGGCATGATGTCGGCCATGCCGCCGTCCATCTGTCCGTCAGGGTCGGCGTCCGGGCATTCTCCGACCTGAGCAGCGCCTTCAGCGCGACGTCCGCCGCGCGCCTCATCATGCGTGTGCGCTCTCGCCACCACTGCTGCGGCGCATCACTTCTTGCTGCGGCGCAGCACCTTTCATGGACCATTGAACATCTTCGTCACGGGGGCATCAGTGCCAAGTTTGGGTTCACTGTGCGAAAAACCGGCCTTAGGGCTGCATTTCCTTGATGCTGTCGACCGCAACTCCTTCCAGGCCCGTACGGTGCTGGGTGTCTGGCTGTCCGATCCGGAGTCGGAGAGGAACATTCGGCTCCTGGACACCGGGCTGCGCGATCTGCTGGTCATCGTGGCGCCTGATCAGCCGTGGCTGACGGATCCCGCCGCCGCCGAGCACCGGATCCGCATCCTGGCGCGCAGTGGTGCGGCGGGCCTTGCGATCATGCGCACCACTCCGCAGGACGTGCCCGAAGCCGTATTGGTGAATGCCAGGAAACACGGTGTGCCCCTGCTCGTCGGCAGCGAGGAGCTGTGCGGATCGGAGGTGGCGCAGGTCGTCAGCCGTGAGCGGCTGCGGGAGTACGAGGACCGCGCTCAGCAGCTGGAGGAGATGCTGGACCAGATACGGCGGCCGGGGAGGCAGCGGCACCACAGGCTGCAGACCCTGCTCGACCGGCTGGCCAAGGCGGTGGAGGGGCGGTGCGCCTGGTCGATCCGCACAAGGCCGTGCTGACGTCCGAACTGAGCGCGGGGGGCCCGCTGGTGGAGCCGCCGGCCGCCATGGTGGCACGCATCGTGGGCGGGGAAGTGGGAGCCGCGTCCATCAACCATGGGAAGCACAGCGTGCGGCTCTACTCGATCGGCTATCACCCACCCCACATGGTTCTCATCGTGGTGCGCGACCAGGACTTCAACGAGTCCACCGAGAAGATCATCGCACGCTCCACCGTGCTGCTGAGCCTGCTGATCCGCGCGGAGGAGATGGACAGCGACCAGTACCGGCTGCAGCAGACCATGAGCTCGATGCGGGCCGCGGTGCTCCATCTGGCGCTGAACGGCCTCACCCAACTCGCCCAGGAGATCGGCCAGTCGCTGTACCCCGGGCTGTTCTCCGCCGATCAGGTTCGGGTGCACCTCATCACCTGTGGCGAGGGGGAGCTGAACGCCACGGCCTCCAAGCTGGAGAACGCACTGCGGCAGCAGGCCCTGGTCGTCCGCTCGCCCTTCCGTTCCGATCAGCTCTTCGTCGTCACGCCCGAGTGGCCGTCCTCGTGCTCCTCCGCGTCCGCGCCAGCCTCCGCGTCCTCGTCCTCGTCCTCGTCCTCGTCCTCGTCCGGTGAGGATCGCGGGACGAGTGTCGCCCAGCAGCTGCACGACCTGGTGGCCGACGTTCCAGGGCTCCGGATGGGCGCCAGCCATCCCAAGCCGCTGGCGAGCCTCGAGGAGGCACACCGGGAGGCACATCGAGCCCTCACCATGGCGGGGAACAGCCAGGAGAAGCTGGTGATGGCGGCCCGGGAGGAACCCGGTCTGTCCTTCTTCCTCGACCCGGGCGCCGGCCAGGCGTGGGCAGAGGCCTTCCTCCGCCCGCTCGACGCGCTCGCCCCCGCCGTGCGGGAGAGCATTCTGCGAACGATCGATCTGTCGTTGCGGTTCTCCCGTCTCGATGTGGCGAAGGCCACCGGCTCCCATCGCAACACGGTGGCGGCGCGCATCGCGAAGGTCAGCGAGCTCCTCGCCCTGGATCTCACCTGCCTGCCCGACCGGGCCGTGCTCAGCCTCGCGCTGGAGCTCCGGGCCTTACCTCCCCATACACCCCACACGGCCCATACGGCGAACGCGGTGTCCGATGAACGGAACCTCGGCGATCTACTGGCGGACGACGGCGCCCAGGAATGGGCCCGGATCTATCTCGGACGTCTCGACGCGGACCGCAGAGAGCTACGGCGGACGCTGGCGGCGTGGGTGGCCTGCGGCGGCAACGTGGAGCAGACCGCACAGAAGGTCGGCGTCCATCTGAAGACGGTCCGCAACCACCTCCGCGCGGCCGAGAGCCTGCTCAACTGCCGTCTTCTGGGGACCCCGGGGCACACGCATGACCTCGTGCTGGCCATGCATGCCCTGGGAGTCGCCCGGGTCCTGCCCGACCACCTGGTACGGTCTCCCTCCCGCCGACTGCGCGCGGCGTGACCTGTGCCTTCACTCCTGTGCTCCCCGTGCTCCACGGGCTCTGACATCGCGAGCGACGACGGTGCCGATCTCGTTCGCCGCCGCGGTGTCGAGCATCTCGGAGTGGGTGCAGTCGATGTCGACGATCCTGATGTCCCCTTCCACGTACGGTCGCCAATCCAGGGGGTCGCCCGTCCTCGCGTCGCTCTCCGGTATCGCCGCACGCACGAGGACGATGTCGCCTTTGAGGACGGGAGGGGTGTGGCGCGCCATCATGTCGAGGTTCGTCTGGTAGGCCCGGTAGATGCCGTCCACGTGCTCTTCGCTGACCTCGGTCCCGAGGGGAGGTGGCCGCCACAGCCCGTCGTCCTCCACCGGGTCGTACTGGTTACGGGCGACCCTCAGCAGGTCCTCGACCACTTCCCTGCGGGACGGGCACCAGAGCGGTTCGGCGCTCTGCCGCTCGAAGGGATACGCGTCCAGGAGGAACAGCCGGTCGACCCGTTCCCCCATGGCCTCGAGGCGCGCGGCCATGGCGTGCGCCACCATTCCGCCGAAGGACCAGCCCAGGAGGTTGTACGGCCCCGAGGGCTGGATCGACCTCATCGTGGCCACGTAGTCGTCCGCCATCTCCTCGATGCTCGCCGCCGCCTCCCGCGACACATCGAGGCCACGGGCCTGAAGGGCGTAGAGGGAGAAGCTGCCGACCGCGTGTCCGGCCAGCGCCTGGTAGGACCAACCGATGCCACTCGCCGGATGCACACAGAACAGCTTGGGTGTGTCCGGCTCGGACCTGATGGCCAGGATGGTGTCGAAGTCGTGTGAGCTTTCCCCGTCGTCCAGGAGGCGAGCGAGCCGAGCCGGGGAGGGGGCCTGGAACAGGGCCTGCATGCCCAGACGGGCACCGGTCTCGGCGCGCAACCGGCCCATGAGGCGCATGGCGAGCAGGGAATGGCCGCCCAACGCGAAGAAGTCGGCGTCGGCGGGGACTTCGGGCAGGCCCAGCACCTGGGCGAACAACCCGCACAACGCCTCTTCCGCGGGAGTGGCCGGTGCGCGCCCGGGGTGGGGGTGTAGTCCGGGGCGGGCAGCGCCTTGCGGTCCAGCTTCCCATTCGCCGTCAGCGGCAACTGCTCCAGCACGACAACGGCCGACGGCACCATATGCTCCGGCACCACACCCGCCAGGAACTCACGCAACTCCGCGCCCACCGGACGCGACCCGGCCACCGGTACGGCATAGCCGGTCAGCCGCCGGTCACCCGGCCGGTCCTCACGGACCATCACGGCGGCCCGCGCCACCTGCGGATGCGACGCCAGCGCCGCCTCCACCTCCCCCAGCTCGATACGGAAACCCCGCACCTTGACCTGATCGTCCACCCGGCCCACGAACTCCAGCCGCCCGTCCACCCGCCACCGCACCAGATCCCCGGTCCGGTACATCCGCCCCCGGGCCCGGCGAACGGACACGCCACAAACCGTTCCGCCGTCAACCCGCCACGCCCCGCATACCCCCGCGCCAACCCGGTACCGGCTATGTACAACTCACCCACCACACCCGGGGGCACCCACCCCAAACCACCATCCAGCACATACACCGAGGTGTTGCACAACGGACGGCCCAGCGGCGGAGCGCATTGGTCGTCGCAGCCGAGCGTGGCGGTGGTGGACCAGATGGTGCACTCGGTCGGACCGTACAGATTGACCACCCGCGAACCCAACTCACCCAACCGCCGAGCCAGCCCAGCCGGCAACGCCTCACCACCAGCCAGCACCCGAACACCCCGCAGCATCTCCGGGACCTGGGAAACAACGGCCTGCCACAGCGTCGGCGTAGCCTGCATCACCGACACCTCCCACCGCTTGACCAGCTCCGACAACACCACCGGGTCCGCCGCTTCGGCATCCGACGCCACCACCACCCCCGCCCCACACACCAACGGCAAAAACACCTCCAACGCCGCAATATCGAACGAGACCGTCGTCACCGCCAACAACCGATCCCCAGCCCCAACGACACCCGCTCCCCCACCGCACCCAAAAACCCTCAACAGCAGCCCGCGACACCACCACACCCTTCGGAGCACCTGTCGACCCCGAGGTATAGATGACATACGCCGGATGCCGCGCATCAACCGGACTCACGCGATCGACGTCCGTCAAGTCAGTGCCAGATGCCTGAGTCAGGAGCTGCCGGGTGTGCTCTGCGTCCAGTACCAGCAACCGTAGACCGCCCCCTGTCGGTACCCGGTCGGCTGTCTGGCTGGTGGCAAGCACCACCTCCGGCTGAGCATCGTCCAGCATGAAGGCGATCCGATTCGCGGGATAACGCGGATCGATCGGCACATACACCCCACCCGCCTTCACCACCGCCAGCAACGCCACCACCATCTCCACCGACCGCGACACCACCAACCCCACCCGCGACTCCGGCCCCACCCCCAACCCCACCAACACCCGCGCCAGACGATTCGCCCGCTCATTCACCTCCCCATACGACACCTCACACCCCTCACACACCACCGCCACCGCATCCCCATCACGCCGCACCCACCCCTCAAACAACCCCGGCAAAAGCCCGTGACCAGCAACGCTGTCACCAGACGCGCCCCCACTCCACGTCTCCAGCCGCTCCCGCTCCTCACCCGTGAGCACATCAATCCGCCCCACCAGACACCCCGGATCAGCAGCAATCGCCTCCAGCACCCGCACAAAACGAGCCGCGATCACCTCCACCGCATCCCGGTCGAACACATCAGGCCGGTATCCCCACCGCACCTGAAGCCGCTCACCAGGAATCACCGTCAACGCCAACGTGTAATGCGTCGCATCCCGGCCCCCGCTGCCCCGCACGGTCACACCACTGTCTCCCAGAGCCCCCGAAGCCGCGCCGGGCGCTACCGGATAGTTCTCGAAAATCACCACCGTGTCGAACCGGGCCCCCGCGCCCGCCGCCGCCTGGATCTCCGGCAACCCCGCGAACTGATGCTCCGACAACCGCGACTGCGTCTCCTGCAACCCCGACAACAACCCCGACACCGACACCCCAGCCACCGCCCTAACCCGCACCGGCACCGTATTGATACACAACCCCACCAACGACTCCGCACCCGCCAACTCCACCGGCCGCACCGCCACCGTCGCCCCGAACACCACATCCTCACGCCCCAACAACCGACCCAACACCACACCCCACGCCCCCTGCACCAACGTGTTCAACGTCAGCCCCAACTCCCGGCCACGCTCCACCAACCGCCCCGTCAAACCCTCCGGAACCTCACACCACACCTCACCCGGCACCACCCCACCCGCACCGGACACCACCGGCCCCAACACCGACGCCTCCTCCACCCCGCCAACACCCCACACCACGCCGCAACCGCCGCACCCCGATCCCGCGATCCGTACCACGCGAGGTAGTCGCGGTACGGCGTCGGCCTGGGCAGTGCGCTCTCCCCGCCCGGGCGCTCGTACAAGGCGAACAGATCCCGCACCAGCAGCGGTGTGGACCAGCCGTCCAGCAGGATGTGGTGGTTCGTCAGCACCAACCGGAAACGGTCCTCCCTCAGCCGGAACAGCGCGAACCGCAGCAACGGCGGCCGCCCCAGATCAAAACGATCGACACGGTCCTCCGCCAGCCACCGCTCGAAAACATCCCGCGCCTCCGCCTCCCCCAGACCCGCAGATCCTCCTCCCGCCACGGCACCCTCACCCCACCAGGCACCACCTGAACCGGCACCGACACACCCTCATGCACAAACCCCGCACCCACATGCGGATACCGCCGCAACAACCCCTCCGCGGCCCCCGCAACCGCACCACATCCACCGAACCCTCGAGATCAAAGACCAGCTGCACCATGTACACATCCGGCGCGCCATCGTCATAGACCGCGTGGAACAGCAACCCCTCCTGCAACGGAGTCAGCGGCAGGATGTCGGTGGCCTCCGGGACCAGTGCCTCGACGTGTTCGATCTCGGTTTGGTCGAGCGGGATCAGCGGCACGTCGGAGGGTGTGCGGCCACCGGATGTGGGATGCCTGAGGTGGGCGATCAGTCCGTCCACGGCCGTACGCCATGCCTCTGCGAACCGGCTGACCTCCGCTTCCCTCATCAGGTGGCCGGCCCAGGCCCAGGTCGCCGTGAGGCGCGGCCCGTCGGGGGTGTCCTCGGTGAGTGCGTTGATGTCGAGGCAGTGGGTGAGGGCGAGATCCGGGTCGGAGCCGCCGCCGAGGGCCGTGCTCTCCTTGGCGTAGGGCCAGGTGGCGGAGCCACTGCCGGTGTACCGGCCGAGGTAGTTGAAGCCGATGCGCGGCGTGTTCAGCGCCGCGAGCTGGGGCCCGGTGCGGGGGTTGAGGTAGCGCAGCAGGCCGTAGCCGATGCCGTGGTCCGGGACGCGGAGCTGTTCCTTCACGCGTTTGAGCGCACCGCTCAGGCTGGCGGCGCCGGTTGCCACCTCGGTCCAGTCGACGGCACCGGCGTCGAGGCGTACCGGATACATGCTGGTGAACCAGCCGATGGTGCGGGTCAGATCGAGGGCGTCGGCGATGTCCTCCCGGCCGTGTCCCTCGACGTTGACCAGCAGTGCGGTGGCTTCGTCGGTGCCGTAGCAGTGGGCCGCGGCCAGGACCAGGGCCGTGAGGAGGACGTCATCGACCCCCGCGTGGTACGCGGCGGGTACGGTCGTGAGGAGGGGTTCGGTGCGTGCCGGGTCGAGGACGACGGTGAGCGAACGCAGGCTGCGTACGTCGTCACGGGCGGGGTCGAGCGTGTCGGTGGCCACGGTGAGCCCAGGGTCCCTGGTCATACGGGTCCACATGTCCAGCTCGTCTTCCCGGGTGGGGTCGACGGCCTGGTCGGTGAGCAGTCGCGCCCATCGGCGGAAGGAGGTGCCGACGGGCTGGAGTGCGGGCGGCCGGGCGGCCTCGACCGCCTCGTACGCGGCGATGAGGTCGGGCAGCAGCACCCGCCAGGACACTCCGTCCATCACCAGGTGGTGGGCCAGCAGGAGCAGTCGGCCGGGGCGTCGGTCCCCCGCGTCCAGCCAGACGACCTGCAGCACGGTGCCGGAGTGCGGGTCCAGTCGGGCCTGACCCGCCGCGCTCTCGGCGGCCACCGCCGCCCGCAGATTCTCGTCGCCACCTGCGATCACCGCGCTTCGGCGTACCAGATCCGCTGCCGCGACGGAGCCGGGCGGTGTGATTTCCAGCTGCCAGGCGTCGGCGCCACCGCCGCCGGGGCGGCCGTCACCGTCCCCGCCGACGATCCGCAGTCGCAGTCGCAGTGCGTCATGGTGGTCGATCACGGCCTGTACTGATGCGGTCAGCCGGTCGAGTGTCAGCGCCGGTGGCACTTCCAGCAGCACCGACTGGTGATAACCGGCGGTCGCCCCTTCGCGCTCGCGCAGCCAGTGCATGATCGGGGTCATGGGCAGTGTGCCCACTCCGTTGTCCTCCACGGCGGGGGCCTCGGCGGTCCGGGTGGCGGTGGCGGCGAGGGCGGCGGGTGTCTTGTGCTGGAACACCTCACGCGGCGTGAACACCAGCCCCGCACGACGAGCCCGGCCCACCAACTGGATGGACATGATGCTGTCCCCACCCAACGCGAAGAAGTCCGCGTCGGCGGGGACATCGGGCAGACCCAGCACCTGAGCGAACAACCCGCACAACGCCTCTTCCGCGGGAGTGGCCGGTGCGCGCCCGGGGGCGGGGGTGTAGTCCGGGGCGGGCAGCGCCTTGCGGTCCAGCTTCCCATTCGCCGTCAGCGGCAACTGCTCCAGCACGACAACGGCCGACGGCACCATATGCTCCGGCACCACACCCGCCAGGAACTCACGCAACTCCGCGCCCACCAGACGCGACCCGGCCACCGGTACGGCATAGCCGGTCAGCCGCCGATCCCCGGGCCGGTCCTCGCGGACCACGACCGCCGCACGCGCCACCTGCGGATGCGACGCCAGCGCCGCCTCCACCTCACCCAACTCGATACGGAAACCCCGCACCTTGACCTGATCATCCACCCGGCCCACGAACTCCAGCCGCCCGTCCACCCGCCACCGCACCAGATCCCCGGTCCGGTACATCCGCCCCCCAGGCCCGGCGAACGGACACGCCACAAACCGTTCCGCCGTCAACCCGCCACGCCCCGCATACCCCGCGCCAACCCCGCACCCGCCACGTACAACTCACCCACCACACCCGGGGGCACCAGCTCCAGTCCCTCATCGAGCACATAGGTGTGCAGGTGCGGGAGGGGTCGGCCGATCAGGCTCCTCGCGCCGGGCCCGGTGAGCTCGCGGTCGATCCGCTGGTGGGTGACGTGCACGGTGGTCTCGGTGATGCCGTACATGTTCACCACGACGGGGGCGTCGTCGTGGTGGCGGGCGTACCAGTTGGCAAGGCGCGTGGGGTCGAGGGCCTCGCCGCCGAGGATCACATAGCGAAGTGCCGTACCCACGCGTGACCCGCCTCGTTCCGCTTCGGCCGCGATCAGTTGGTACAGCGCCGAGGTGGTCTGACTCAGGACCGAGACGTTTTCCCGTACCAGTAGCTCCAGGAAGTCCGAAGGGGAGCGGGTCACCTCCCTGTCGACCACGATGAGGCGGCCACCGCTCAGCAGGGCTCCCCAGATCTCCCACACCGAGAAGTCGAACGCGTATGAGTGGAACATGGTCCACACGTCGTCGGGGCCGAAGTCGTCAATCTGCCCGATCGCTTCGAGCAGCCTCACCACGTTGGTGTGCGTCACCAGGACGCCCTTGGGGGAGCCGGTGGATCCTGAGGTGTAGATGGCGTAGGCCGGGTGCCGGGGATCGAGCGGGCTCCTGCGGTCGCGGTCGGTGAGGTCGGTGGCGGACGCCTGGGCCAGGAGGTGCCGGGTGTGGTCGTCGTCCAACACCAGCAGCCGGACGGTCTCACGCTGGGGTATCCGGTCGGCCGTGTCCCTGGTGGTGAGCACCACCTCCGGGGCGGCGTCATCGAGCATGAAGGCGATGCGGGACGTGGGATAGCGCGGATCGATCGGTACGTATGCCCCGCCGGCCTTCACCACCGCGAGCAGCGCCACCACCATCTCCACCGAGCGGGACACCACCAACCCGACTCGGGACTCCGGCCCCACCCCCAGCCCCACCAACGCCCGGGCCAGACGATTCGCCCGCTCGTTCACCTCCCCGTACGAAACCTCACGCCCCTCACACACCACCGCCACCGCATCCCGATCACGCCGCACCCACCCCTCAAACAGCACCGGCAGCACATCAACGCCCTCATCCGCCGCACCGGGCACACCCCCACCCCACGCCTCCAGCCGCTCCCGCTCCTCACCGCTGAGCACATCGATCCGCCCCACCACACACGCCGGATCAGCGGCGATCGCCTCCAACACCCGCACGAAGCGGGCGGCCAGCACCTCCACCGACTCCCGGTCGAACAGGTCGGTGGCGTACTCCAGCGTTCCGTGGATACCCGCCGGGCCACCGCCATCGGCATGGGTTTCGGCGAGCATGAAGGACAGGTCGAACTTGGCGGTGGCCATCTCGACCCAGAGCGGTTCGCTGGTCAGCCCCGGCAGTGCGGGGCCGGAGTGGTGAGTGTTCTGGAATCCGAGCATCACCTGGAACAGGGGGTGCCGGGCCAGGGAGCGGTCCGGATTGAGCAGGTCGACCAGCCGCTCGAACGGCACGTCGTGGTGGTCGTAGGCGGTCAGGTCCGCGTCGCGGACGCGGCGTAGGAGGGTGGCGATGTCGGGGTTGCCGGAGGTGTCGACGCGCAGCACCAAGGTGTTCACGAAGAAACCCACCAGGTCGTGGACGGCTTCGTCGCCCCGGCCCGCGTACGGGGTGCCGATGGGGATGTCGTGTCCCGCGCCGAGCCGGGTCAGCAGCGCGGCCAGTCCGGCTTGGACGACCATGAAGACGCTGACGTCGTGGGCGTGTGCCACATCGGCCAGCCGCTGGTGAAGAGCGGCCGGAATGTCCAGGTCCACGGTGCTGCCGCGATGGCTCGCCATCGCCGGGCGCGAACGGTCGGTGGGCAGGTCGATCTCCGCGGGCAGGTCCGCCAACGCATCTTTCCAGTATGCGAGTTGCCGTGACATCAGACTGTCGGGCGTGTCCTCCTCACCGAGGACACGCCGCTGCCAGATGGCGTAGTCGGCGTACTGCGCAGGAAGCGGCTCCCACTGTGGTGTGCGCCCTTGGGCACGTTCCGTGTAGGCGCGGGCGAGGTCGCTGAAGAGGGGGCCCATGGACCAGCCGTCGGCGGCGATGTGGTGCAGCACGAGCAGCAGTACGTGCTCGTGGTCCGCCGTTGGGCAGATGCCCGTTGTGTAGATGCCCGCGCGCAGTGGCAGTTCCGTGGCCAGGTCCTCGAATCCCCGTCCGGCCTCGGCCGCGAGCAGCGCGTCCAGGTCCTTGAGGGCGGCGTCGGAGACACTGATCGGCAGCCGGGCGCGAGCGGTGTCGGCGTCGAGCACATGCTGCCAGGGCTGCCCCTGGTCGTCCTTCGGATAGAGGGTCCGCAGGGCTTCGTGCCGGGAGACGACGTCGCGGAGTGCGTCGGCCAGCGCCTCGCGGTCCAGGGGGCCGGTGATGCGCTGCGCGGACACGATGGTGTAGGTGGCGGACCGGGGGCCCTGGATCTCCTGCATGAACCACAGGCGCCATTGCGCGTACGACAGCGGGATCCGCTCCGGTCGTGGCACCGGGCTCAGGGGCGGCCGCCGGGTCGCCTCGGGGCTCCTTCCGTCGCCGAGCCGTGGGATCAACTGGGCCACGGTGGGTGCCTGGAAGAGCGTACGGACGCTCAGCTCGGTGCCGGTCTCGGCGCGGATCCGGCCGATGAGCCGCATCGCGAGGAGGGAGTGGCCGCCGAGTGCGAAGAAGTCGTCGTCCACACCGACCTCGGCAAGCCCCAGTACCTCGGCGAAGAGGCCGCACAGGGCCCGCTCCCGCGGGGTTCGCGGAGCCCGGCCGGTTCCGGCGGCGAACTCCGGGGCGGGCAGCGCCTTGCGGTCCAGCTTTCCGTTCGGGGTCAGTGGCAACTCGTCGATCGTCATCACGATCGACGGCACCATGTGCTCCGGCAGGGTGCTCCGCAGATGGGCCCGGAGTGCGGGGAGCAGCGAGTCGGCTTCTGGGCGGGCGCCCGGCTCGTTGGCGTAGGCGGTGAGCGGTCGCGCGTTCGCCGGGGCAGAAGCGACGGACAGATCGACGACCAACTGGTCCGGATCGTCGGCACCGAGCAGGAAGAGGGCGTCGAGCCGTTCGGGGTCTTCGGACCAGGTCAGGTGGGCGCGGTAGCCGTGGCGGGCGGCCAGCTCGTGCAGGGTTTCCACGTCGGGCGTCGCCGTCGTGGTGTCGGGTGTCTTTGTGGTGCCGGGTGTCTTTGTGGTGCCGGGTGTCTTTGTGGTGCCGGGTGTCTTTGTGGTGCCCGGCGTTCCCGTGGTGTTGGGCGTTTCCGCGTCCGCGCCGACGGTGGTCTCGGTGTCGACGGTCCGCCGGATGGTTTCCGGGGCGGTGCCGTCCTGGAACTGCCGTATCGCTGCCAGGTCGTCCATCAGCCGGGCGTTGGGGAGGTCTCGCACCCACAGCCTGTCGTGGCGCTGGGAGAGGAGTGCCGCCAGTTCGCCGGTCCGGTGTACATCGGTCCCCCAGGTCGCCGCCGGGTCCGCCTCGCCCGCGCGTACGGCGGTGACCGGCGCCTTGTGGAGCACCACGTCATAGCGGTACCGCGTCAGCTCGTTACGGCTCTTGCCCCGCTTGATCTGGATGTCGACCGCCGCGATGTCCGGAACGGTGGCCTGGAGGGCCGAGAAGAACGCCGGGTCGATCAGCAGTTCCCTCTCCAGGGAGATGGCCTGCTCGATCGCCTTGCGGAGATCCGCACCCGACAGCTCACCGCCGAACCTGCTGAGACCGGCCGCCGTGGCGAAGGAACGCAGCAGGCGGAGGTTGCGGACATCGCCGATGAACAGCGAGCCACCTGGTGCGAGCAGCCGCATCGCCCCGGAGATGACGGAGACGAGGTAGTCGATGCCGGGGAAGTACTGGATCACCGAATTGATGATCACGGTGTCGACATGGCCGGCCGGAAGTCCGGTGAAGACATCGGCGGGCTGGGAGGACAGCTCCACGCGGGCAGCCAGGTCCGGATCCCGATCGATCTGGTCCCGGAGCACATCGATCACCGCGGAGGAGAAGTCCGTGGCCCAGTACGAGTCGCACTGGGGCGCCAAACGCCGCAACAGCAGACCGGTGCCCACGCCGATTTCGAGCACGCGTCGAGGTGCCAGCGCGGAGATCCGGTCCACGGTGGCCGTCAGCCATTCCCGCATCTCGTCGAGGGGGATGGGGCGGCCGTCATAGCTGCTGTCCCAGCCGATGAAGTCCTCGGTAGCGTCCCCGGTCGAGGCGCCGGTGGAGGCGCCGGTGGAGGCGCCGGTGGAGGCGCCGGTGGAGTCCTCACGGAGGGCGGTGGCCGGGCGGTCTCCGTACAGCGACTCGTAGAAACTCTTCCAGTGGCCGATGTGTTCGTCCGCCTGGCGCTCCGCCGACCGCTCGGGCCGTGATGCGTCGTCCCGTGATGTGGTGCGCCGCGCGGGGACGGCGTAGCCGATCAGCCGCCGGTCCCCGGGCGGTCCTCGCGGACCGTCACGGCGGCCCGCGCCACCTGCGGATGCGACGCCAGCGCCGCCTCCACCTCGCCCAGCTCGATCCGGAAGCCTCGCACCTTGACCTGGTCGTCCACCCGGCCCACGAACTCCAGCCGCCCGTCCACCCGCCACCGCACCAGGTCCCCGGTCCGGTACATCCGCCTACCGGGCCCGGCGAACGGACAGGCCACAAACCGTTCCGCCGTCAGCCCCGCACGACCCGCGTACCCTCGCGCCAACCCCGCGCCCGCCACGTACAACTCACCCACCACGCCCGGTGGCACCCATCCCAGCCCCCCGTCCAGGACGTACAACCGCGTGTCCTGGATCGGTGTGCCGATGGGCGGTGGCCCTTCCTCTCCCGGCTCGCACGGATGGCCGGAGATGTCGATGGTGGCCTCGCTCGGCCCGTACGAGTTGTACAGCCGCACCCAGGGAAGCGTGGTGTGGAAGGTGTCGCGGACGGCCGCCGACATGGCTTCCCCGCCACAGACGACATCACGCAGCGAGCGGCACTGGTCCGCCACCGCATGCCACTCCAGGAGGTGCTGGAGGAGGGAGGGGACGGTATGGACGACGGTCACCTGGTGGCGCCTTACGGCCGCGAGAAGGTAGCCGGGGTCCGCGTGCTTGTCCGGGTGGGCCAGCACGATGGCCCCGCCGACCAGCAGCGGGCAGAACACTTCCCATACGGAGACGTCGAAGCTCAGGGGTGTCCGCATGAGGAAGCGGTCCTCGGCGCTCCAGCCGAACGCCTTCACCCGCCACAGGAGGTTGTTGAGCAGGGACCGGTGCGTCACCACGACGCCCTTGGGGGTGCCCGTCGAGCCTGAGGTGTAGATGGCGTAGACCGGGTGCCGGGGATCGAGCGGGCTCGTGCGGTCGCGGTCGGTGAGGTCGGTGGCGGACGCCTGGGCCAGGAGGTGCCGGGTGTGGTCGTCGTCCAACACCAGCAGCCGGGTGCTCTCACGCTGGGGTATCCGGTCGGCGGTGTCTCCCATGGCGACCACGACGTCCGGCTCGGCGTCGTCAAGCATGAAGGCGATGCGGTTCGCGGGATAGCGCGGATCGATCGGTACGTACGCCCCGCCGGCCTTCACCACCGCGAGCAGCGCCACCACCATCTCCAACGATCGGGGTACGACCATCCCCACCCGGGATTCTGGGCCCACCCCGAGCCCCACCAGGACGCGCGCCAGACGATTCGCCCGCTCATTCACCTCGCCGTACGAAACCTCACACCCCTCACACACCACCGCCACCGCGTCCCGATCGCGCCGTACTCGCTCTTCGAACAGTCCCGGCAAGAGCGCGTGGCTGGTGTCCTCCTCAACGGGCGCACCTCCACCCCAGCGCGTCAGTTGCTCCCGTTCCTCTCCGGTCAGTACATCGATCCGCCCGACGAGACAGGCCGGATCTGCGGCGATCGTCTCCAGCACCCGCACGAAACGAGCCGCGATCACCTCCACTGCCTGCTGGTCGAACACATCGGGCCGGTATCCCCACCGCACCTGAAGCCGCTCACCAGGAATCACCATCAACGCGAGGGGATAGTGCGTGGCGTCGTGGGCGGCGATGGCGGTGGTCTTGAGTGTGCTGTCGGTGCGACCGAGGGCGGCGTCGTCCACGGGGTAGTTCTCGAAGACCGTCGCGGTGTCGAAGAGCGGGCCCGAACCGGCATAGGCGCTCTGCTGGATGTCGGTCAGGCTCAGGAATTGATGGTCGAGCAAACGCGATTGTTCGTCCTGGAACCGGGTGAGCATCGCCGCCAGGCTGTCGCCCGCGAGTACGCGAAGCCGCAGCGGCACCGTGTTGACGAACAGCCCGACCATGAATTCGACGCCGGGAATCTCGGGCGGCCGGACAGCCACCGTCGTTCCGAAGACCACGTCGTCGCGTCCGGTCATACGGGCCAGGAGGAGGCCCCAGGCACCCTGTATCACGGTGTTCAAGGTCAGACCGGCCTCGCGTGCCCGCTCGGTCAGAGAGGCGGTGAGGGATTGCGAGAGGAGCTGTGAGACCTTCTGGGGGCTACGGCCTGGCGTCCAGGGTCCGCGGGCGTCAACAGAGTGGGGTCTTCGACGCCCACCAAGGCTTCGCGCCATGCCTCCAGCGCCGCACCCCGATCCCGCGATCCGTACCACGCGAGGTAGTCGCGGTACGGCGTCGGCCTGGGCAGTGCGCTCTCCCCGCCCGGCTGCTCGTACAAGGCGAACAGATCCCGCACCAGCAGCGGTGTGGACCAGCCGTCCAGCAGGATGTGGTGGTTCGTCAGCACAAGACGGAAGCGGTCCTCGCCGAGCCGGAACAGCGCGAACCGCAGCAACGGCGGCCGCGCCAGATCGAAACGGTCGGCCCGGTCCTGTGTCAGCCACCGCTCGAAACCCTCCTCCGCCTCCGCCTCCCCCAGACCCGCAGATCCTCCTCCCGCCACGGCACCCTCACCCCACCAGGCACCACCTGAACCGGCACCGACACACCCTCATGCACAAACCCCGCACCCACATGCGGATACCGCCGCAACAACCCTCGGCGGCCCCCCGCAACCGCAACGCATCCACCGAGCCCTCGAGATCAAAGACCAGCTGCACCATGTACACATCCGGCGCGCCATCGTCATAGACCGCGTGGAACAGCAACCCCTCCTGCCCGGCCGCCAGGGGCAGGACCTCGCCGTGCTGGGGGAACTGCGCCTCGATGGCTTGCTGGTCGGACCGGCTCAGCGATATCAAGGGGCGAGGGGGCGAGGTGGTGTCCGTGGTGTCCGTGGTGTCCGTCGATTGCGCGGGGACGGCTGGGGCCTCGGGGACCCGGGCGGTGGCGGCGAGGGCGGCGGGTGTCTTGTGCTGGAACACCTCACGCGGCGTGAACACCAGCCCCGCACGACGAGCCCGGCCCACCAACTGGATGGACATGATGCTGTCCCCACCCAACGCGAAGAAGTCCGCGTCGGCGGGGACATCGGGCAGACCCAGCACCTGGGCGAACAACCCGCACAACGCCTCTTCCGCGGGAGTGGCCGGTGCGCGCCCGGGGGCGGGGGTGTAGTCCGGGGCGGGCAGCGCCTTGCGGTCCAGCTTCCCATTCGCCGTCAGCGGCAACTGCTCCAGCACGACAACGGCCGACGGCACCATATGCTCCGGCACCACACCCGCCAGGAACTCACGCAACTCCGCGCCCACCGGACGCGACCCGGCCACCGGTACGGCATAGCCGGTCAGCCGCCGGTCACCCGGCCGGTCCTCACGGACCATCACAGCGGCCCGCACCACCTGCGGATGCGACGCCAGCGCCGCCTCCACCTCCCCCAGCTCGATACGGAAACCCCGCACCTTGACCTGATCATCCACCCGGCCCACGAACTCCAGCCGCCCGTCCACCCGCCACCGCACCAGATCCCCGGTCCGGTACATCCGCCCCCAGGCCCGGCGAACGGACACGCCACAAACCGTTCCGCCGTCAACCCGCCACGCCCCGCATACCCCGCGCCAACCCGGTACCGGCTATGTACAACTCACCCACCACACCCGGGGACACCCACCCCAAACCACCATCCAGCACATACACCGAGGTGTTGCACAACGGACGGCCCAGCGGCGGAGCGCATTGGTCGTCGCAGCCGAGCGTGGCGGTGGTGGACCAGATGGTGCACTCGGTCGGACCGTACAGATTGACCACCCCCGAACCCAACTCACCCAACCGCCGAGCCAGCCCAGCCGGCAACACCTCACCACCAGCCAGCACCCGAACACCCCGCAGCATCTCCGGGACCTGGGAAACAACGGCCTGCCACAGCGTCGGCGTAGCCTGCATCACCGACACCTCCCACCGCTTGACCAGCTCCGACAACACCACCGGGTCCGCCGCTTCGGCATCCGACGCCACCACCACCCCCGCCCCACACACCAACGGCAAAAACACCTCCAACGCCGCAATATCGAACGAGACCGTCGTCACCGCCAACAACCGATCCCCAGCCCCCAACGACACCCGCTCCCCCACCGCACCCAAAAACCCCTCAACAGCAGCCCGCGACACCACCACACCCTTCGGAGCACCTGTCGACCCCGAGGTATAGATGACATACGCCGGATGCCGCGCATCAACCGGACTCACGCGATCGACGTCCGTCAAGTCGGTGACCGAAGCCTGCGCCAGCAGCTGCTGAGTGTGCTCATCGTCCAACACCAACAGCCGACCGGCCTCACGCTGGGGCACCCGCTCGGCCGTCTCCACCGTGGCAAGCACCACCTCCGGAGCCGCGTCATCCAGCATGAAGGCGATCCGATTCGCGGGATAACGCGGATCGATCGGCACATACACCCCACCCGCCTTCACCACCGCCAGCAACGCCACCACCATCTCCACCGACCGCGACACCACCAACCCCACCCGCGACTCCGGCCCCACCCCCAACCCCACCAACACCCGCGCCAGACGATTCGCCCGCTCATTCACCTCCCCATACGACACCTCACACCCCTCACACACCACCGCCACCGCATCCCCATCACGCCGCACCCACCCCTCAAACAACCCCGGCAGTACACCAGCAACGCCTTCACCCATCCCACCGGACACACCCCCACCCCAGCGCTCCAGTTGTCCCCGCTCGTCCCCGCTGAGCACATCGATCCGCCCCACGACACACGCCGGATCAGCGGCGATCGCCTCCAACACCCGCACGAAGCGGGCCGCCAGCACCTCCACCGCATCCCGGTCGAACACATCAGGCCGGTATCCCCACCGCACCTGAAGCCGCTCACCAGGAATCACCGTCAACGCCAACGTGTAATGCGTCGCATCCCGGCCCTCACTGGCCCGAACCCGCACAGCGCCGTCCCCGGTCGCACCAGGCGCTACCGGATAGTTCTCGTAAATCACCACCGTGTCGAACCGGGCCCCCGCGCCCGCCGCCGCCTGGATCTCCGGCAACCCCGCGAACTGATGCTCCGACAACCGCGACTGCGTCTCCTGCAACCCCGACAACAACCCCGACACCGACACCCCAGCCACCGCCCTAACCCGCACCGGCACCGTATTGATACACAACCCCACCAACGACTCCGCACCCACCAACTCCACCGGCCGCACCGCCACCGTCGCCCGAACACCACATCCTCCCGGCCGGTCAACCGGCCCAGAAGAATCCCCCACGCCCCTGGATCAGCGTGTTCAGCGTCAAGCCCAACTCCCGGCCACGCTCCACCAACCGCCCCGTCAAACCCTCCGGAACCTCACACCACACCTCACCCGGCACCACCCCACCACCACCGGACACCACCGGCCCCAACACCGACGCCTCCTCCACCCCCGCCAACACCCCACACCACGCCGCAACCGCCGCACCCCGATCCCGCGACCCATACCACGCGAGATACTCACGCCAGGGCACAGCGGAGGGCAGCGGGGAGGCGGGGGCCTCGGGCTCCTGGTGGTAGAGCGTGAACAACTCCCGCATCAGCAACTGCGTGGACCAGCCGTCCAACAGGATGTGGTGATTCGTCATCACCAACCGGAAACGGTCCTCGCCGAAACGGAACAACGCGAACCGCAGCAACGGCGGCCGCGCCAGGTCGAAACGGTCAGCCCGGTCCTCCGCCAGCCACCGCTCGAAGACATCCCGCGCCTCCGCCTCCCCCAGGCCCCGCAGATCCTCCTCCCGCCACGGCACCCGCACACGCCGTGCGATGGCCTGCACCGGCCGGGGCACTCCGCGCGTCATGAATCCCGCACGCAGACTCATATGGCGATCCACGATCGCCTGCGCCGCCGACCGCAGGCGTTGAGCGTCCACCGGACCGTCGAGATCGAAGACCAGCTGCACCATGTACACATCCGGCGCGCCATCGTCATAGACCGCGTGGAACAGCAACCCCTCCTGCAACGGGGTCAGCGGCAGAAGCTCTTCGATCCGGGATCGGACCATGGGAATCCCCCTGTTCGGACCGCTCGCACTGATGCACTTCGCAGATCGCGCGGAGATGGATAAGGAGTAAGGAGAAGGAGAAGGCAACGAGGAGCGCGGTGGACACGCGGGCATTCACTCTGTCCGAATAATTCAACGTAACCGAGCCGGACGAGCCCGTCAACGATCTTGAGCAAACGTCAGAACATTCCAATGGGCATTCTTCTCGGCGATTACCGGCAATGCGGACAGGTGGCACCTAGGTGCCTTCGCCGGTTCTCGGCATCCCCTGCTGCAGCGCTTCTGACCTGCTCGTTCTCCCTGCCTATGTCAGCGTCTGACACAGGGGCGGACCGGCGAAGACGGCAAGGTCGCCACTGCACCAAGCTGCCATTTACTTGCTCATGAGATGTCGTCCGGCGACGCTGGTACAAGCGGGCAAGGACACTCAAAACCGGGCCGGATTCAAATAACCACTGATTCAGATAACCACTGGATTCAGATAACTACCCTCACGCGTCTCTCTCCGTGATGAGACTCCCCGATGAATTGGCTGGGTGGAATGGTGGAGAACACAGCGCTTGCGGCGTGCACTGATCCGGACAGGGTGTCGTTGTCGGGGTTGTTCGAGGAGTGGGTGGTACGAGCCCCGGACACCGTGGCCGTCGTGTGCGGGGACCAACGCTGGACGTACCGCGAAGTCAACAAACGGGCCAACCAACTGGCACGACTACTACTGCAAGCCGGCGCCGGACCCGAACACCGCATCGCCCTGGCCCTCCCCCGCTCCGCACACACCATCACCGCCATCCTCGCCGTCCTCAAAACCGGCGCCGCCTACGTCCCACTCGACCCCGACTACCCCAAGAACGCCTCGCCCACCTCCTCCACGACAGCGACCCCACCGCACTCATCACCACCACCAACATCACCCCCACCCTCCCCACACCCAACCCGACCACACCACACCTCCTGCTCGACGACCCCCACACCACCACCCACCTGCAAACCCTCCCCGACACCAACCTCACCCCCACCGAACAACCCACACCCCCCGACCCCGCCACCCCGCCTACCTCATCTACACCTCCGGCTCCACCGGCACCCCCAAAGGCGTCACCATCCCCCAAACCAACCTCCTCCACCTCTTCACCGCCACCCACCACTACCTCACCAACCCCACCCCACAAACCTGGTGCCAATTCCACTCCTACGCCTTCGACTTCTCCGTCTGGGAAATCCTCGGCGCCCTCCTCCACGGCCACACCCTCATCATCCCCAACCACCACACCACCCGCTCCCCCACGACCTCATCACCCTCATCCACCAAGAACACATCACCACCCTCTGCCAAACCCCCACCGCCCTCTACCACCTCATCAACACCCACCAACCACACCACCAACCCCTCCCCCTCCACCACATCATCCTCGGCGGCGAACCCTCGACCCCACCCGCCTCACCACCTTCCACCAACACCACCCCCACACCACCATCACCAACATGTACGGCATCACCGAAACCACCATCCACGTCACCCACCACACCCTCAACCCCACCACCCACCACACCCCCAACACCCCCAGCCCCATCGGCCAACCCCTCCCCCACCTCACCACCCACCTCCTCGACACCCACCTCCAACCCACCCCACCCGACACCCCCGGCGAGCTCTACATCACCGGACCCACCCTCGCCCGCAACTACCACAACAACCCCACCCTCACCGCCACCCACTTCATCGCCAACCCCTACGGACCACCCGGCACCCGCCTCTACCGCACCGGCGACCTCGCCCACCAACACCCCACCACCCACCAACTCCACTACCACCACCGCACCGACAACCAAATCCAACTCCACGGCTACCGCATCGAACTCGGCGAAATCGAAAACACCCTCACCACCCACCCCCACATCACCCACGCCGCCGCCACCCTCCACCACGACCACCACCACAACAAACACCTCATCGCCTACACCACCATCAGCCGGAGCGTTCACCGGGCGGCGGACGTGATGGAGCAGCAGGTCGAGGAGTGGCGCGCGGTCTATGACTCCCTGTACGGGGACCGGGCCGCCACCTCGCTGAGCGAGGACTTCGTCGGCTGGGACAGCAGCTACGACCAGCGTCCCATCCCCCTGCCGGAGATGCGGGAATGGCTGGCCACGACCGTGGACCGCATCACCGCACTCGGCCCGCGCGATGTCCTGGAGATCGGGGTCGGCACCGGTCTGCTCCTCTCCCGTCTGGCTCCGGACTGTGCGAGCTACTGGGGCACCGACGTCTCGGCCTCCGCCATCGCCGCCCTGGATCAGCGTGTGGCGCGGGACCCCGCGCTGGGCGCAGGCGACGGCCGGGTGACGCTCGAGTGTCGGCCGGCGCATGACTTCAGCACGCTGCCCGAGGGGCGCTTCGACACCGTCGTCATCAACTCCGTCGTCCAGTACTTCCCGAACGTCGACTACCTGACCGATGTCATCACCCATGCCATGGCGGCCCTCAAACCCGGCGGGAAGCTGTTCATCGGGGACGTACGCAACCTTCGCCTGCTGCGCTGCTTCGCCACCGCGGTCGCCCTCACCCAGGCGCCCGCGGGCACCACGCCGGGGAGCCTGCGCGCCGCCGTGGACAACGCCATCCGCCTGGAGCGGGAACTCCTGGTGGACCCGGAGTACTTCACCACCCTCACGTCCGCCGTGCCATCCATCGGCGCCGTGGACATCCGCGTCAAGCGCGGTACGGCGCGCAACGAACTCACCCGGCACCGCTACGACGTCGTCCTCAGCAAGAGCCCCGTCACGCCCCTCGCCACCGACCGAGCGCCGCACCTGCGGTGGGGTGAGGACATCCACACGGTGGACGACCTGCGCGACGCGCTGGCCGGACGCCTCCGCCCGCGGGCGCTGCGGGTGACCGGCATCCCCAACACCCGACTGACCGGCGAACTCACCGCCCTGCAACGGATCGACACCGGTGCCGACCCGGACGACGCCCGGCACCACCTCACGGCAGCGGCCCCGACGGCCGGGCACGACGGCTCGGAGACGGACCCGGACACGGGGATGGCCGCAGAGCCGGACCCGGAAGCACTCCACCGGCTCGCCGAGGCGCACGGTTACGACCTGGCGCTGCGCTGGGGGTCCGATGAAGGGTGTCTCGACGGTGTGTTCACAACTGCCGGTGCCCCCACCCTCGACCTCGCGGCACCGACCTCCAGCACCCCCCGCCGTCCCGCCTCCGCCTACGCCAACGAGCCCGGACTCGCACACGCGACCGGTGCGGTGGTCGCCTCACTCCGGTCGTATCTCAGCGAGCGGCTGCCCGCCCATATGGTGCCCTCGGCGGTCATCGCGCTCGACCGGATGCCGCTCACGGCGAACGGCAAGCTCGACCGCGCCGCCCTCCCGCGCCCGACTTCGCCGCGCTCGCCTCGGGACGACCGGCGGCCACACCGCTGGAGGCACGGCTGTGTGCCCTCTTCGGTGAGGTGCTCGGAATCCCCGAGGTAGGCGCGGACGCGAGCTTCTTCAACCTGGGTGGCGACAGCGTCCTCGCCATGCGGCTGGTCAGCCGCGCCCGCTCGGACGGGCTCGTCCTCACACCAGGCCAGGTCTTTCAGCACCGGACGCCGGAGGGCCTCGCCTCCGTCGCCCACTCCGGGAACGGCCCGGCGGCCACGTCGCAGGAGCCCACCTCCCGGGACACGGGGCCCTTGGTGACCCTCACCCCGACCGAATACGCGAGCCTGTCGGCGGAGTGCGCCGGCCTGACAGCGAAAAGCACACACACCACGGAGCTGCTACCGCTGACACCACTCCAGAGCGGACTGCTGTTCCACGCCGTGTACGACGAGGCGGCCCCGGACGTCTACCTCGTGCAGTTCACCTTCCACCTCGAAGGGGAGGTCAGCGGGGCACGCTTCCGGCGGGCGGCGGACACTCTGCTGCGCCGCCACCCGAACCTGGCCGCGTCCTTCCATCACCACGGACTCTCCCAGCCCGTACAGGTGGTGGCGCCCGCTGTCCCCTCCGTCTGGCACGAGCTGGATCTCAGCGACCTTCCCGAGGAGCGGCGCCCCGCCGCGTTCGACCAGTGGCTGGCCGAGGACCGCGCCACACGGTTCGACCTCACCCGGCCGCCACTGATCCGCTTCGCCCTCGTCCATTGGGGCACGGATCGGTACCGGCTGGTGATGACCAGCCACCACATCCTGCTGGACGGCTGGTCCGTACCGCTCCTCGTCCAGCAGCTGTTCACGCTGTACGAGCGGGACGGGGACGACTCGGGCCTGCCCGCCGCCGTGCCCTACCGGGAGTACCTGGGCTGGTTGCGACGGCAGGACCGGGACACGGCCCGCGCCGCCTGGCGCACGGCGCTGGCCGGTGTCGAGGAGCCCACCCTGCTGGCACCGGCCGACCCGGGCCGTACGACCGTGGCGCCCGACGAGGTGGCCATCGATCTGTCGGTGGAGCGGACCGCCCAACTCGCCCAACGCGCAAGGCGGATGGGGCTCACCCTCAACACGCTGGTGCAGTCCGCGTGGGCCATCCTGCTGGGCCGGCTGACCGGCCGGGACGACGTGGTGTTCGGTACCACGGTGGCGGTGCGCCCGGCGGAGGTGGCGGGCATCGAGTCGTTGGTCGGACTGTGCATCAACACGGTGCCGGTACGCGTCCGGGTGCCGGTGGGCCGACCCGTGGAGGAGCTGCTGGCGGCCGTACAACGCCAGCACGGCGACCTTTCCGCACACCACCATCTGGGGCTGTCGGAGCTTCGGCCCGCCACCGGAACCGGGCAGCTCTTCGACACGGTGGTGGTCTTCGAGAACTACCCCGTGGGCGCCGGGGCCCACGCCCAGGCTGCCCGCGCCGGGCTGCGGCTGACGGCCACCGATGGTCAGGACGCCACGCACTACCCGTTGGCGGTGGTCGTGGTCCCGGGCGAACGGCTGCGGTTGCGCCTCGGCTACCGGCCGGATGTGTTCGAGGCCCCGGCCATGCGGGCGGTGGCGCAGCGGCTGGTCCGCGTCCTCGATGCCATCGCCGACGATCCGGGGCGGAACGTCGATCGGATCGACGTGCTCTCGGAGGACGAACGGAAGCGGCTGGTGCCACGCCGGGATGCCCGCGTCGCGGAGGCCGACCCGAAGGTGTCGTTGTCGGGGTTGTTCGAGGAGTGGGTGGTACGAGCCCCGGACACCGTGGCCGTCGTGTGCGGGGACCAACGCTGGACGTACCGCGAAGTCAACAAACGGGCCAACCAACTGGCACGACTACTACTGCAAGCCGGCGCCGGACCCGAACACCGCATCGCCCTGGCCCTCCCCCGCTCCGCACACACCATCACCGCCATCCTCGCCGTCCTCAAAACCGGCGCCGCCTACGTCCCACTCGACCCCGACTACCCCCAAGAACGCCTGGCCCACCTCCTCCACGACAGCGACCCCACCGCACTCATCACCACCACCAACATCACCCCCACCCTCCCCACACCCAACCCGACCACACCACACCTCCTGCTCGACGACCCCCACACCACCACCCACCTGCAAACCCTCCCCGACACCAACCTCACCCCCACCGAACAACCCACACCCCCGACCCCGCCACCCCGCCTACCTCATCTACACCTCCGGCTCCACCGGCACCCCAAAGGCGTCACCATCCCCCAAACCAACCTCCTCCACCTCTTCACCGCCACCCACCACTACCTCACCAACCCCACCCCACAAACCTGGTGCCAATTCCACTCCTACGCCTTCGACTTCTCCGTCTGGGAAATCCTCGGCGCCCTCCTCCACGGCCACACCCTCATCATCCCCAACCACCACACCACCCGCTCCCCCACGACCTCATCACCCTCATCCACCAAGAACACATCACCACCCTCTGCCAAACCCCCACCGCCCTCTACCACCTCATCAACACCCACCAACCACACCACCAACCCCTCCCCTCCACCACATCATCCTCGGCGGCGAACCCCTCGACCCCACCCGCCTCACCACCTTCCACCAACACCACCCCCACACCACCATCACCAACATGTACGGCATCACCGAAACCACCATCCACGTCACCCACCACACCCTCAACCCCACCACCCACCACACCCCCAACACCCCCAGCCCCATCGGCCAACCCCTCCCCCACCTCACCACCCACCTCCTCGACACCCACCTCCAACCCACCCCACCCGACACCCCGGCGAGCTCTACATCACCGGACCCACCCTCGCCCGCAACTACCACAACAACCCCACCCTCACCGCCACCCACTTCATCGCCAACCCCTACGGACCACCCGGCACCCGCCTCTACCGCACCGGCGACCTCGCCCACCAACACCCCACCACCCACCAACTCCACTACCACCACCGCACCGACAACCAAATCCAACTCCACGGCTACCGCATCGAACTCGGCGAAATCGAAAACACCCTCACCACCCACCCCCACATCACCCACGCCGCCGCCACCCTCCACCACGACCACCACCACAACAAACACCTCATCGCCTACACCACCACCAGCCCGGAACACCGCGATACGCCGCCGGAGGAGCTGCGGTCGTATCTGGCCGAGCGGCTACCGGCCCATATGGTGCCCTCCACGGTCGTCATCCTCGACGCGCTGCCCCTCACCCCGAGCGGCAAGCTCGACCGCGCGGCGCTGCCCGCGCCCGCCCGGGGCGCCGAAGGGGCCGGTGGACGCCCGCCATCGACACCGCGCGAAGCGGTCCTGTGCCGTCTGTTCGCCGAGGTGCTGGGGGTGCCGGAACCAGGCGTGGAGGAGGGGTTCTTCGCCCTGGGCGGGGACAGCATCCTGTCCATGCAGCTGGTGAGCCGCGCCCGCCGCGAGGGGCTGGTGCTCACCCCCCGCCAGGTCTTCCAGCACCAGACCCCCGCCGCCCTGGCGCGCCTCACCTCACCGCCCGGCGCCCCGGCCGCTACCGGCGCCCCGGCCGCCGCCACGCCCCCGTTGCTCTCCCTCACCACCGAGGACGTGGCCGCGGTCGAGCGGAGCTTTCCCGGTGCCGTCGACACACTGCCGCTGACCGCGCTGCAGGAGGGGCTGCTCTTCCACGCCGTGTACGACGAGGCCGCCCCGGACGTCTATCTGGTGCAGTTCGCCTTCGACCTCGAGGGCGACGTCGACAGCGTCCGCTTCCGGCAGGCGGTGGACACTCTGCTGATCCGCCATCCCCATCTGCGGGCCGGGTTCCTCCACCACGGCCTGTCCAGGCCGGTCCAGGTCGTGCCCCGCCATGCGCCGACCCCGTGGCAGGAGATCGACCTCGGCGCCTTCTCCCCCGCCGAGCAGGACGGGGAGTACGAGCGCTGGCTGGCCGAGGACCGCGCCACGCGCTTCGACTTCACCCGGCCGCCACTGATGCGGTTCACCCTGTTCCACCTCGCCGGTGGGCGCAGTCGTCTGGTGATGACCCACCACCACATCCTGCTGGACGGCTGGTCGACGCCGGTCCTGGTGCAGGAGCTGTTCTTCCTGTACGGGGAGGCCGGGGACGACGCTCTGCTGCCCCGCCCGGCGGCGTACCGCGACTATCTCGCCTGGCTCACCGCGCAGGACGCCACCGCCGCCCGGGCGGCGTGGCGCGAGGCGCTGGCCGGGGTGGCGGAGCCGACGTTGCTGGCCCCGGAGGCGTACGGTCGCACGGCGGTGGTCCCCGGGAGTTCTGCCTGGATGCGCCCGCCGGGTTGACGGCACGGCTGACCCGGCGCGCCCGCTCCTCGGGGCTGACGCTGAACACCCTCGTGCAGGTGGCGTGGGGCCTGCTGCTGGGCCGGCTCACCGGCCGCGACGATGTGGTGTTCGGTGCCACGGCCGCGGTGCGGCCACCGGAGGTGCCCGGTGTCGAGTCGCTGGTCGGCCTGTGCATCAACACCCTGCCGGTGCGGGTGCAACTCACCCCAGAACAGCGGCTGTTGGACCTGCTGGAGGAGGTGCAGGAGCGGCAGGCCGCGCTGTCGGAGCACCAGCATCTGGGGCTGATCGAGGTGCAGGCACTCACGGGGGCCGGCGAGCTCTTCGACACGGTGCTGGTCTTCGAGAACTATCCGGTGCGGCCCGAGCGGGTCGGCGCGCCGGAGGACGGGCTGCGGGTGGTGGGCAGCACCGGCCGGGACGCCACCCACTACGCGCTGGCCCTGGTCGTCATCCCGGGCGAGTCCCTGCGGCTGCAACTGGGCTACCGCCCCGATGCCTTCGGCCACTCGGCCGTACGGGAGCTCGCGCGCCGCCTGGTCCGGGTGCTGGAGAGCGTGGCGGACGCCCCGGAGCGGACGGTGGCGCAGCTCGACGTGCTGGCTCCGACCGAGCGGGAGCGCCTGCTGCGGCAGTGGGGCAACGCCTCGCCCGGCGTGGCCGGAGCCGATGACACGGTGCTGCTGCCTGAGGTGTTCGAGCGCCAAGTTGAGCGCACGCCGGCCGACGTGGCCGTGGTGTTCGAGGAACAGCGGCTCAGCTATGGGGAGTTGAACGCGCGGGCGAACCGGCTGGCCCGGGTGCTCGTCGCGGCGGGCGCGGGGCCCGAGACCCGGGTCGCCCTCTCCCTGACCCGTGGCCCGGACCTGCTCATCACGGCGCTGGCCGTCCTCAAGGCGGGTGCCGCCTTCGTGTCCGTGGACCCGGACTACCCGACGCGGCGCGTGGCCTTCATGCTCACCGGCAGCCGCCCGGCCCTCCTGGTGACGACCGTGGCGATCGCCGAGGCCCTGCCCGCGGAGGCGGTCACGGTGCCACGCCTGCTGCTGGACGCGGAGGCCACGGCGGACCGGCTGGCGAAAGCGGGGGCGGGCAATCTGACGGACGCGGACCGCGGGTGTCCGCTACTGCCGGACCACCCCGCGCACCTCTTCTACACCTCCGGTTCCACCGGCAGGCCCAAGGGTGTGGTGGCGTCCCGGAGCGGTCTCGGCCGGTTCCTGCGGGCCATGGCCCGGCGCACCCCGCTCACCGGGTCGGACGCGGTGCTGGCGGCCTCCACGCCATCGTTCGACGTGGTGGCGGTGGAGTGGTTCATGCCGCTCGTGGCGGGGGCGCGTATCGTCCTGGCCTCGGCGGGCCAGACCCGCGATCCGGCCGCTCTGCTGGGGCTGATCGACCGCCACGCGGTGTCGATGGCGCAGGCCACGCCCACACTGTGGCAGGCGGTGCTCGGCGAGGTGTCCGACGGCGAGGACCCGCCGAGGGTGTTGTCGGGGGTGCGGGTCCTCAGCGGTGGCGAGGCGCTGCCCTCCCCGCTCGCGCGGCGGCTGCTCGCGCTCGGTGCCGAGGTGGTGAACCTGTACGGGCCCACCGAGACCACGGTCTGGTCCACCACGGGCGCCGTCCGCGCCGATGACGACGGCACGCCGCGGATCGGGACACCGCTGGACACCACGCGCGGGTACGTCCTGGACCGGCACCTGGGCCTGCTGCCGCCGGGTGTGGTGGGCGAGCTGCACATCGCGGGAACGGGTGTGGCCCGCGGGTATTTCGACCGTCCCGGCCTGACCGCCGAGCGGTTCGTGGCCGATCCGTACGGCCCGGCCGGGTCACGGATGTATCGCACCGGTGACCTGGTGCGATGGGACGGGGACGGGCGGCTGGAGTACCTCGGCCGGGCCGACCACCAGGTCAAGCTGCGGGGATTCCGGATCGAGCCGGGAGAGATCGAGGCGGTGCTGGCATCGCATCCGCGGGTGGCGCGGGCCGCCGTGGCGGTCCGCGAGGACCGGCCGGGTGACCCTCGGCTCATCGCCTACTCCGTCGCCCGGCCGGGTCAGGAACCGGCCCCGGCCGAGCTGCGCTCCTGGCTCCGCGAGCGGTTGCCGGAACACATGGTGCCGTCGGCGGTGGTGCCTCTGGACGCGTTGCCGCTGACGTCGAGCGGGAAGCTGGACCGCAAGGCGCTGCCCACGCCCGGCCCCGTCGGCACCCCGGACACCGGCCGGCCACCGGCCTCTCCCTGGGAGCGGCTGCTGTGCGCGCTGTACGCCGAGGTGCTGGGCCTGCCCGAGGTGGGCGTGGCGGACAGCTTCTTCGAGCTGGGCGGGCATTCGCTGCTCGCGATGCGGCTGATGGGGCAGGTCCGTACCCGCACCGGCGTCGACCTGGGCATCCGTGCGGTGTTCCAGGCACCGACGGTGGAGCGGTTGGCGGCGGCGCTCCAGGGCGCGGAACGGGACGTGGCACGCCCGCCGCTGGGGCCGATGGCGCGTACGGGCCGCCTGCCGCTGTCGTACGCCCAGCAACGGCTGTGGTTCTTGCAGGAGTTGGAGGGCGACCGGGCGGCGACCTACAACATCGTGGTCGGCCTGCGGCTCCGCGGCCCGCTGGACCGGGAGGCGCTGATGGCTGCGGCGGGGGACGTCGTGGCCCGGCACGAGGTGCTGCGCACCGTCTATCCGCACGGGGACGACGGCCGGCCGTGGCAGCGGGTCCTGGGCCCGGACGCGGCCCGGTCCGCGCTGCACGCCGTCGTGCGGGACCTGCGGCCGGTGGCCGACGAAACGGACACGGGCGGGGACGCGGCCGGGTCCTCGGCCGGGGATGCGACCGGGTCCTCGGCCGGGGATGCGACCGGGGATGCGCCTCCACCCGAGGGCGCGCCGAACACCACACTCCGGACGGCGCTGGCGGAGGAGGCCGGGCGTGGCTTCGACCTGGCCACCGAACTGCCGCTGCGCATAAGCCTGTTCCCGCAGGGCGACGAGGAGCATGTGCTGCTCGTGGTGGTCCACCACATCGCGGCCGACGGCTGGTCGCTGGAACCGCTCTTCGCCGACCTCACCACCGCCTACCGGGCCCGGACGGCCGGTTCGGAACCCGACTGGAGCGACGAACTGCCGCTGCAGTACGCGGACTTCGGGCTCTGGCAGCGCCAGGTGCTGGGAGCGGAGGACCGGGATGACAGTGTGCTCTCCCGGCAGCTCGCGTTCTGGAAGGAGACGCTCGCGGAGCTGCCCGAAGAGCTCCCGCTGCCGACGGACCGGCCGCGGCCACCGGTGGCCGGACACCAGGGCTCGACCGTGGACATCACCGTTCCGGCCCCGCTGCACCGGAGGCTGGCCCGGCTGGCCCGCGCCCGGGACGCCAGCGTGTTCATGGTGGTCCAGGCCGCCCTCGCGGCCTTGCTGACACGGCTCGGCGCCGGGACGGACATCCCCTTGGGCACGGCGTTCGCCGGCCGGGACGAGGTGGCCGTGCACGACCTGGTCGGCCCCTTCGTCAACACGTTGGTGCTGCGCACCGACACCAGCGGGGACCCGGACTTCCTGACCCTCCTGGAACGGGTGCGGGAGACGGACGGAGCCGCGTACGCGCATCAGGTGGTGCCGTTCGAACGCGTGGTGGAGGCGGTCAACCCGGTCCGGTCCCTGGCCCGGCACCCGCTGTTCCAGGTGATGCTCACCTTCCAGAACCTTCGGGCGACCGAGCTGTCCCTGCCGGGAGTGGCCGCCGAGCCGCTGGAGGTGGCCACCGACACGGCCAAGTTCGACCTGGCCTTCGCGCTCGCGGAGACGCACACCGCCGAGGGCGGGGAGCCGAACGGCATCCGGGGCAGCCTCGAGTACGCCACCGACCTCTTCGAGCGCCACACGGCCCTGGCGATCGTCGACCGCCTGTTGCGTGTGCTGGACGCCGTCGCGGACGGTCCCGACCAGTCCCTGAGCCGGATCGACCTCCTCGGCCACGACGAGCGGGGGCGGCTGCTGGGATGGGGTACGGGTGCCTCGGTGGCGGCGGCTGGGGCGGGACGGGTGCTGCCGGAGCTGTTCGAGGAGCAGGCGGCACGCACCCCGCAGGCCACGGCGGTGGTCTTCGAGGGCGAGACAATGACCTACGCGGACCTCAATGCCCGCGCGAACCGGCTGGCCCGCCTGCTCATCGGGCGCGGCGCCGGACCGGAAACCCGCATCGCCCTGGCCCTGCCACGTTCCTCTGAGCTGATCACCGCTGTGCTGGCCGTCACCAAGGCCGGGGCCGCGTACGTCCCCTCGACCCCGGCTACCCACCGGACCGCATCGCCTTCATGCTCCACGACAGCGAACCCACTCTGCTCATCACCACGAGCACACTCGCCAACACCCTCCCCACCAGCGCCGCCACACTGCCCTGGCTCCTCCTCGACACCGACGACACCCATGCCCACTCGCAACGCCACGACCCGGCGGACGTGTCCGACGACGAACGGCCGACACCGCTGGCTCCCGCGCATCCGGCGTACGTCATCTACACCTCGGGCTCGACGGGCACGCCCAAGGGGGTGGTCGTCTCTCACGCCAATGTGGTGAACCTGGTGGCCTGGGCGCGGGACGACCTCGGCGCGGACCGGTTGGCGCAGGTGAGGGCGACGACATCCTTCAGCTTCGACGTCTCCGTCTTCGAACTGCTCGTGCCGCTCACGCTCGGCGGCACGGTGCGGCTCGTCCCCGATCTGCTGTCCGCAGCCGCCGACCCGGGGCTGCTGGGGGCCGGTGGTCTGCTCAGTGCCGTTCCCTCGGTCCTGGCGAGCCTGCTCTCCGCCCACCACCAGGCTGAAGGCCCATCTCTCGACACGATCGTCCTGGCGGGCGAAGCCCTCTCCCCCAGCTGCTGGCCACCGCGCAGTCCCGGTTCCCCGAGGCGCGCATCGCCAATGCCTACGGCCCCACCGAGGCGACCGTCTACGCCACGGTGTGGCACTCCGACGGGGCAGCGCACACCTCGGTGCCGATCGGCTCCCCGGTGCCGAACTCCCGAGTGTTCGTGCTGGATGCGGGGTTGGGGTTGGTTCCGGTGGGTGTGGTGGGCGAGTTGTACGTGGCGGGGTGCGGGGTGGCGCGGGGGTACTGGGCGCGGCCAGGGCTGACCGCGGAACGGTTCGTGGCCTGCCCGTACGGTACCGGTGGCGGGGAGCGGATGTACCACACCGGGGACCTGGTGCGGTGGACGGCCGACGGTCAGCTGGAGTTCTGCGGGCGGGCCGACGAGCAGGTCAAGGTCCGTGGATTCCGCATCGAGCCGGGAGAGATCCAAGCCGCACTCACCACACACCCGGGTATTGGGCAGGCCGTGGTGACCGTCCGCGAGGACCGCCCCGGCGACCGTCGTCTCGTCGCCTACCTCACGCCCGCGCGAGCTGGGGCCGAGCCACCACCCGCAGCCGAGATCCGGGCCCAGCTAGCAGACCGGCTCCCCCACCACATGATCCCCTCCCACTACGTCCCGCTGGAACACCTGCCACTGACCCCCAACGGCAAACTCGACCACACCGCCCTACCTATCCCCAGCACGGAGGGCACCAGCGAACGGGCCCCCGCCGACGTGCACGAACGCACACTGTGCCAGTTGTTCGCCGACATACTGGCCATACCCGAGGCCGGACCTGAGGACGGCTTCTTCGCTCTGGGCGGCGACAGCATCCTGTCCATCCAACTCGTCAGCCGTGCCCGCCAAGAAGGACTACTCCTCACACCCCGACAGATCTTCCAACACCAAACCCCCGCCGCCCTCACCACCGCAGCAACCCACATCCCCACCACCACACCAGCCCGCCACGAAAACGGCACCGGCACCCTCCCCGCCACCCCCATCATGCGAGACCTCTTCGAACGCGGCGGACCCTTCACCACCTACCACCAATCAGTCCTGCTCACCGTCCCCGCCAACCTCGACCCACAGCGTCTTGCCACCGCCCTGCAAACCGTCATCGACCACCACGACATCCTCCGCCTCACCCTCAACAGCGCAGAGGGTGAAGGCGAGCTGCGGATACCGCCGCCCGGCAGCATCAACGCCGCAAACCTGCTCCACCACGCCGACCTCACCGACCACCCCGACATCCCCACCGCCATCACAGAACACCAAACCACCGCCCAAACCCGCCTCGACCCCGCCCACGGCATCATGCTCCAAGCCGTCCACCTCACCCTCGGACCCACCACCCCCGGACGACTCCTCCTCCTCGCCCACCACCTCGTCATCGACGCCGTCTCCTGGCGCATCCTCACCCCCGACCTCACCCACGCCTACCACCACCCCACACCAAACGACCCACCCCTCGAACCCGTCCCCACCTCCTACCGCACCTGGGCCCACTACCTCACCCAACAAGCCCACCACCCCACCCACACCACCACACTCCACCACTGGACCCACACCCTCCAACCCCACCCCCACACCACACCACACCCAACACCCACACCCATCCCCACCAGCCAACTACACCACCACACCACCACCCTCCCACCCGAACACACCCAACCCTCCTCACCACCACACCCACCACCTACCACGCCGGCATCAACGACATCCTCCTCACCGCCCTCACCCTCGCACTCACCCACACCAACAACACCAACCCCCACGACGGCATCCTCATCAACCTCGAAAGCCACGGACGCCACGAACCCACCCCCACCTCGACCTCACCCGCACCATCGGCTGGTTCACCACCCTCCACCCCACCCGACTCCACCCCGGACCCGCCACCTGGCACGACATCACCCACACCACACCCCACCTCGGCACCGCCATCAAAACCATCAAAGAAACCCTCCACACCACACCCCACCACGGCACCAGCTACGGACTCCTCCGCCACCTCAACCCCACCACCCAACCCCACCTCACCCACCTCCCCAACCCCCACCACCTTCAACTACCTCGGCCGCTACACCCCCACCACACCCACACCAACCCCAACCACACCAACCACAACCCCAACAGAAACCACCACCCAACCCTGGCCCCACGCACCCGAAACCACCCCCCTCAACGGCAACACCGACCCCCACCAACTCCACCACACCCCCTCGAAATCAACGCCCACACCCAAGACACCCCCACGGACCCCAACTCACCACCACCTTCACCTACAACCCCCACCACCACACCACCCACCACATCACCCAACTCGCCCACCACTGGCACACCGCACTCAAAGCACTCACCACCCACACCCAACACCACACCGGCGGCCACACCCCTCCGACCTCCCCCTCCTCACCCTCACCCAACACGACATCGACAACCTCGAAGACTGGTGGAGGAACGCCTGATGGACAAGCGCGAGCTGGAAGACGTCCTCCCGCTGACCGCGGTCCAGGAGGGGTTGCTGTTCCACGCCGTGTACGACGACGCCGCACCGGATGTCTATCTGGTGCAGCTCTCCTTCGAGCTCGAAGGACCCGCCGATCCCGCACGGTTCCGGCGGGCGGCCGAAGCGCTCGTACGGCGACATCCGCCGCTCCGGGCGGGTTTTCTGCACCATGGCCTCTCGCAGCCCGTCCAGTTCGTACCCCGCGAAGTGCCCCTCCGCTGGCACGAGGCCGATCTCAGGGAGCTGGACGAGGAGGAGCGACGCGGGGCGCTTCAGCGGTGGCTGGTCGAGGACCGGGGCACCCGCTTCGACCTCGCGCGTCCGCCCCTGATCCGGTTCGCGCTCTTCCGGCTGGGCGACGACCGCTTCCAGCTCGTCGTGACGCACCATCACATTCTGCTCGACGGATGGTCGCTGCCCCTGGTCGTCCAGGAGTACTTCGCCCTCTACGACCACAACGGCGATGAGGCGGCGCTCCCCCGGGCGGTGCCCTACCGCACCTATCTGGAGTGGTGCGGACGCCAGGACCGCGACGCGGCGCGCGAGGCGTGGCGCGAGGCGCTCGCGGGGCTGGAGGAGCCCACTCTGCTCACGTCCGCGGCCCCCGGCCGGACCACGGTCCCCCGGAGGAGCTCTCGTTCGACCTGCCCGCCGAGCTGGCCAACCAACTCTCCCTGCGGGCCCGGCAATTGGGGCTCACCCTCAATACGCTGGTGCAGGCCGGGTGGGGGATTCTGCTGGGCCGACTGACCGGGCGTGACGATGTGGTGTTCGGCACCACGGTCTCCGGACGGCCCGCCGAGATCCCCGGTGTGGAATCCATGGTGGGGCTGTTCATCAACACCGTTCCGCTACGGCTGCGGATGGATCCGCGCGAGCCGGTGTCCGCGCTGCTCAGCCGGTTGCAGGAGGAGCAGGCGCGGCTCCTGGACCACCAGCACCTGGGGCTCGTGGAGATCCAGCGGCTGGCGGGCATCGGATCGGGCGAGATCTTCGACACCACCACCGTGTTCGAGAACTATCCCCTCGACGAGGGGAAGCTGCTGGATCCGACCACGGAGCTCAGGACGCTCTCGGTGGACAGTTACGACGCCACCCACTACGCCCTGGCGCTCATGGTGATTCCGGGAGAGCGGCTGCACATCCGGATGGGTTACCAGCCGGACCTGCTGGCGCGGGAGGCGGTCGAGTCGATCGCGGAGCGGCTGCTGCGGGTGTTGCGGATGCTGGTGTCGGACACCGATCCGCAGGTCGGAACGGTCGATCCGCTGGCGCCGGGCGAGCGCGAGCTGATGCTGCGCACATGGGGCGGGGCGCGTACGGAGCCCGCCGAGCGGAGGGAAGCGGTGCTGCCACTGCTGTTCGAGGAGCAGGTGCGCAGGACCCCGAGGCCGTCGCGGTGGTGCACCGGGACACCAGGCTGACGTACGCGGAGGTGAACGGGCGTGCCAACCGCCTCGCCCGGCTGCTGGTGGCTTCGGGTGCCGGAGCCGAGACGCGGGTGGCCCTCGCCCTCCCCCGCTCGGCCGACATGGTCGTGGCCGTTCTCGCCGTCCTCAAGGCCGGGGCCGCGTTCGTCCCGCTGGATCCGGACCACCCCGCGGAGCGCCTCGCCTTCGTCCTCGCCGACAGCGGTGCCACGCTGCTGGTGACCACGGACGGCCTCGTCGAAGACCTGCCACCGGGCGTTCCGGCCGTGACGCGCCCGGTCCGCCCGTTCCGCCCGTTCCGCCTGGACCGCGTGGACCTCGGGGCGGATGACACCGTGGCCCGGCTGCGGAGCCTGCCGGCGCACGACCTGTCCGACGCCGAGCGTGCGTTTCCGCTCGACGCCCGCCACCCGGCCTATGTCATCTACACCTCCGGGTCCACCGGCACTCCGAAGGGCGTCGAGGTCCCGTACGGCAATGTGGCGCGGCTGTTCGGCGCCGCCCGGGAGCAGTTCACCTTCGGTGAGACCGATGTGTGGTGTCTGTTCCACTCGTACGCCTTCGACTTCTCCGTCTGGGAGATGTGGGGGGCGCTGCTGCACGGTGGGCGGCTGGTGGTGCCGGACAAGGAGGTGACCCGCTCGCCCGAGGATGTCCTGCGCCTGCTGGTCCGCGAGGGGGTCACGGTGCTGTGCCAGACGCCGTCGGCCCTGTACCAGCTGATCGCCGCCGACCAGGACCTGCCCTCGCTGGGCTCTGAGCTGGCCCTGCGGTACGTCGTGCTCGGCGGGGAGGCCCTGGACCCCGCCCGGCTGGCGGCCTGGTACGTCCGCCACCGCGACGACGCCCCCGCCGTGGTCAACATGTACGGCATCACCGAGACCACGGTCCACGTCACCGCCCGCCGGCTCGGCCACGCGGACGCCGTACCGGGGACTCCGAGTGTCATCGGGCGGGGACTGACGGATCTGGCGGTGTACGTACTCGGTCCCGGGCTGCGGCTGGTGCCGCCCGGGGTGGTGGGCGAGCTGTATGTGGCGGGGGCGGGGCTGGCGCGCGGGTACGCCGGACGTGCGGCGATGAGCGCCGAGCGGTTCGTCGCCGATCCCTTCGGCCCGGCGGGCACCCGGATGTATCGCACGGGCGATCTCGTGCGGTGGGGCGGCGACGGCCGTCTGGAGTTCGTGGGACGCGCGGACGACCAGGTCAAGGTGCGGGGCTTCCGTATCGAACTCGGTGAGATCGAGGCCGCGCTGACGGCACATCCCGACGTGGCGCAGGCGGCCGCGACCGTCCGCGAGGACCGTCCCGGCCACCGGCGCCTGGTGGCCTACGCGGTGCCCGCGCACCGGTCCGGCCCCGACGGCGACCTGGCCGGCCGGCAGGTGGAGGAGTGGCGCACGGTCTACGAGTCGCTGTACCGGGACCGCGCCACGACCGTCCTGCGGGAGGACTTCGTCGGCTGGGACAGCAGCTATGACCAGCGGCCCATTCCGCTCCCGGAGATGCGGGAGTGGCTGACCACGACCGTCGACCGGATCACGGAGCTGGAGCCGTGCCGGGTGCTGGAGATCGGAGTCGGCACCGGGCTCCTCATGGCGCGCCTGGCGCCGCGCTGCGAGGCGTACTGGGCCACCGATGTGTCTCCTGCGGTCATCGGCCACCTGCGCGATCGGATCGCGGGCGATCCGGCCCTGGCGGACCGCACACAGCTGCGCTGCCAGCCCGCGGCCGACTTCACCGGTCTGCCCGCCGACCGGTTCGACACCATCGTGCTCAATTCGGTCGTCCAGTACTTCCCCGGTGTGGAGTACCTGGTCGAGGTGGTGGCCGGGGCGATGCGGCTGCTCGCGCCCGGTGGCCGGATCTTCATCGGTGATGTGCGCAACGCCCGTCTGCTCCGCTGCTTCGCCACGGCCGTCGCCCTGGCCCAGGCGGCGCCCGGCACGACGAACGAAAGCCTCCGGGCCACCGTCGACAAGGCGATCCGGCAGGAGCGCGAACTCGTCGTCGACCCGGCCCTCTTCGCCACCCTGCCGTCCCGGCTGCCCGAGGTAGCGGCGGTCGATGTGCGGATCAAACGTGGCCATGCGCGCAATGAACTCACCCGCCACCGTTACGACGTGGTCCTGGTCAAGGCGCCCGCTCCGGAGACACCGGGGGCCGGTCCGGGGGCGTCTGGGGTCGGGACGGGGGCGTCTGGGGCCGGTCCGGCCGGGGCGCCCCGGGTGGGCGACGCGGTGGCGCGGCAGTGGGGCGAGGAGGTGCGTACGACCAGCGAAGTGGCGGAGACCCTGGAGCGCCTGCGGCCCCGGATGCTGCGGGTGAACGGCATTCCCAACGCCCGGCTCGCGGACGAGCTGGAGGCGTTGCGGCAACTGCGGCACGGAGTGGCGCCGGACGCCGTCCGCGAGGCGGCCACCGTGGGGCCGGAGCCCGAGGCGTCCGCTCCGGAGGCGCTGCACGAGCTCGCCGCCGATCTGGGCTACCGTGCCGCCCTCACCTGGTCCGACAGCGACGGCTGTCTCGACGCGGTCTTCGTGGACGCGGCGGCGGGGGTGGACCATCGCGTGCTGGACCAGTCTGTGCCGCCTGTGCCGCCTGTGCCGTCTGCGTTGTCTTCGTCGTCCGCGACGTCCGCGCAGGGCACGCAGGGCACGCAGGGCACGCAGGGCACGCAGGGCACGCAGGGCAACGATCTCCGCCCGTTGCGCTCGTACGCCAACGACCCCGGGGCCTCCCATGAGCTGGGCGGACTCGTGGCGTCCCTCCGGGCCCACCTCGCCACGACCCTGCCCGACTACATGCTCCCGTCCGCCCTCATGACGCTCGACGCGCTGCCGTTGACCGCGAACGGAAAGCTCGACCGCGCCGCGCTGCCCATGCCCGACCCGGGGTCGACCGAGCCGCCGGCCGGGCCGCGGCGACACCGCGTGAGAAGACCCTGTGCGCCCTGTTCGCCGAGGTGCTGGGGCTCGCCGAGGTCGGAGTGGAGGAGGAGTTCTTCGCGCTGGGCGGGGACAGCATCATCTCCATCCAGCTCGTCAGCCGTGCCCGCCGGGAGGGGCTGGTGCTCACCCCCCGCCAGGTCTTCCAGTACAAGACGCCCGCGGCGCTCGCCACCGTGGCCCGTACGCCCGACGAGCCGACCGCCGAGGGCCTGGGCCGTTCAGAAGGAACACTCGTCCGGCTCTCCCAGGCGGAGTCGGAGAGCGTCGAGCGGAAGGCCCGGGCAGTGTGGAGGTTCTGCCACTCAGCCCGCTGCAGGAGGGGCTGCTGTTCCACGCCGTGTACGACGACACGGCCCCGGACGTGTATCTCGTCCAGCTCTGCCTGGAACTGGAGGGCCCCTTCGACACGGGCCGGTTCCGCGCGGCCGCCGACGCGCTGCTGCGCAGGCATCCGCATCTGCGGGCCGCGTTTCTGCACGACGGCCTGTCCCGTCCGGTCCAGGCCGTCGCCGGTGCGGTGTCCGTGCCGTGGCAGGAGGTGGACCTCACCACGGTCGCGGAGGACGAGCGCCGGGGCGCGGTGGAGCGGTGGCTGGCCGAGGACCGCTCCGTACGGTTCGATCCGGTGCGGCCACCGCTGGTCCGTTTCGCGGCCCTGCGTGGCGGCCCGGACCGGCACTGGCTGGTCATCACCAACCACCACCTGCTGTGGGACGGGTGGTCGGTGCCCCTGGTCCTGCGCGAACTGTTCGCGCTGTACGAACGCTCCGGTGACGACACCGGCCTGCCACGGCCGGTGCCCTACCGCGACTATCTGGCCTGGCTGGGGCGGCGGGACCGGGAAGCCGCCCGGGCCGCCTGGCGCACGGCGCTGGACGGGCTGACCGAGCCCACGTTGGTCGCCCCCGCCGCTCCGGGGCGTGCCGCGATGTGGCCGGAGGAGTACGCCACCGACCTGTCCCCCGAGCTGACCGCGCGGCTCTCGCAGCGCGCCAGGCGCTCGGGGCTCACGCTGAACACCCTCGTCCAGGCGGCGTGGGGGCTGGTCCTCGGGCGGCTCACCGGGCGTGACGACGTGGTGTTCGGCACCACGGTCTCGGGCCGCCCGGCGGAGCTGCCGGGTGTGGAGGCCATCGTGGGCCTGTTCATCAACACCGTGCCGGTCCGGCTGCGCATCGATCCTCAGGAGTCGCTGGGCGGGCTGCTCTCCCGGCTCCAGGAGGAGCAGACGGAGCTGCTCGACCACCAGCACCTGGGGCTTGCCGAGATCCAACGGCTGAGCGGAGTGCGCTCCGGGGACCTCTTCGACACGACGACCGTCTTCGAGAACTACCCCATCAACCAAGGGCAGTTGCTCGACCCGGGGCGGGAACTGAGGACGGTCGACATCACGGGGCGCGACGCCGTGCACTACGCCCTGTCCCTGCTGGTCGTCCCGGACGAGCGGCTGCACATGCGGCTCGGCTACCGTCCGGACCTGTTCGGCCGGGAGGACGTCTCGACGATCGCCGACCGCCTGGTGCGGGTGCTGGAGGCCATGGCCTTCGACCCTGATGTCGTGGTCGGGCGGGTCGACGGTTGTTCCGAGGAGGAGCGGGGGCGGCTGCTGGGATGGGGTACGGGTGCCTCGGTGGCGGCAGCCGGGGCGGCACGGGTGCTGCCGGAGCTGTTCGAGGAGCAGGCGGCACGCACCCCGCAGGCCACGGCGGTGGTCTTCGAGGGCGAGACAATGACCTACGCGGACCTCAATGCCCGCGCGAACCGGCTGGCCCGCCTGCTCATCGGGCGCGGCGCCGGACCGGAAACCCGCATCGCCCTGGCCCTGCCACGTTCCTCTGAGCTGATCACCGCTGTGCTGGCCGTCACCAAGGCCGGGGCCGCGTACGTCCCCCTCGACCCCGGCTACCCACCGGACCGCATCGCCTTCATGCTCCACGACAGCGAACCCACTCTGCTCATCACCACGAGCACACTCGCCAACGCCCTTCCCACCAGCGCCGCCACACTGCCCTGGCTCCTCCTCGACACCGACGACACCCATGCCCACTCGCAACGCCACGACCCGGCGGACGTGTCCGACGACGAACGGCCGACACCGCTGGCTCCCGCGCATCCGGCGTACGTCATCTACACCTCGGGCTCGACGGGCACGCCCAAGGCGGTCGTGGTCCCGCACGGGGCCATCGTCAACAACCTGCTGTGGCGGATCGGGACGTTCGGCTGGACCGAGCATGACCGCTTCCTCATGCGGACACCGATGAGTTTCGACGTCTCGGTGTGGGAGCTCTTCTGCCCGCTGCTCACCGGCGGAACCATCATCGGCACCGACCCCGATCACCACGCCGACCCCGGCCACCTGTTGTCCGCCGTCGAACGCCACGGGGCCACGGTGGTGCACTGTGTGCCGACCCTGTTGCGGTTGCTGCTGGAGTGGGAGGGGGCACGGCGGCTCTGCGCCTCCGTACGCCACGTCGTCTGCGGTGGCGAACCACTGACCGCCGATCTGCGCGATTCCTTCGTCGCCACGCTTCCGCACGCGCGTCTGCACAACTCCTACGGACCGACCGAGACCACCGTCGACACGACGGGACACCTCACCACTCCCGAGGACTCGGGCCCGCCGCCAATCGGCACACCCGTCGGCAACACCCGAGTGTTCGTGCTGGATGCGGGGTTGGGGTTGGTTCCGGTGGGTGTGGTGGGCGAGTTGTATGTGGCGGGGTGCGGGGTGGCGCGGGGGTACTGGGCGCGGCCAGGGCTGACCGCGGAACGGTTCGTGGCCTGCCCGTACGGTACCGGTGGCGGGGAGCGGATGTACCGCACCGGGGACCTGGTGCGGTGGACGGCCGACGGTCAGCTGGAGTTCTGCGGGCGGGCCGACGAGCAGGTCAAGGTCCGTGGATTCCGCATCGAGCCGGGAGAGATCCAAGCCGCACTCACCACACACCCGGGTATTGGGCAGGCCGTGGTGACCGTCCGCGAGGACCGCCCCGGCGACCGTCGTCTCGTCGCCTACCTCACGCCCGCGCGAGCTGGGGCCGAGCCACCACCCGCAGCCGAGATCCGGGCCCAGCTAGCAGACCGGCTCCCCCACCACATGATCCCCTCCCACTACGTCCCGCTGGAACACCTGCCACTGACCCCAACGGCAAACTCGACCACACCGCCCTACCCGCCCCCACACCAGCAGCCACACCAGCAGCCACCGGCACCGGTCAGGGAAGGGCCCCCGCCGACGTGCACGAACGCACACTGTGCCAGTTGTTCGCCGACATACTGGCCATACCCGAGGCCGGACCGGAGGACGGCTTCTTCGCTCTGGGCGGCGACAGCATCCTGTCCATCCAACTCGTCAGCCGCGCCCGCCAAGAAGGACTACTCCTCACACCCCGACAGATCTTCCAACACCAAACCCCCGCCGCCCTCACCACCGCAGCAACCCACATCCCCACCACCACACCAGCCCGCCACGAAAACGGCACCGGCACCCTCCCCGCCACCCCCATCATGCGAGACCTCTTCGAACGAGGCGGACCCTTCACCACCTACCACCAATCAGTCCTGCTCACCGTCCCCGCCAACCTCGACCCACAGCGTCTTGCCACCGCCCTGCAAACCGTCATCGACCACCACGACATCCTCCGCCTCACCCTCAACAGCGCAGAGGACGGAGGCGAGTTGCGGATACCGCCGCCGGGCAGCATCAACGCCGCAAACCTGCTCCACCACGCCGACCTCACCGACCACCCCGACATCCCCACCGCCATCACAGAACACCAAACCACCGCCCAAACCCGCCTCGACCCCGCCCACGGCATCATGCTCCAAGCCGTCCACCTCACCCTCGGACCCACCACCCCCGGACGACTCCTCCTCCTCGCCCACCACCTCGTCATCGACGCCGTCTCCTGGCGCATCCTCACCCCCGACCTCACCCACGCCTACCACCACCCCACACCAAACGACCCACCCCTCGAACCCGTCCCCACCTCCTACCGCACCTGGGCCCACTACCTCACCCAACAAGCCCACCACCCCACCCACACCACCACACTCCACCACTGGACCCACACCCTCCAACCCCACCCCCACACCACACCACACCCAACACCCACACCCATCCCCACCAGCCAACTACACCACCACACCACCACCCTCCCACCCGAACACACCCAACCCCTCCTCACCACCACACCCACCACCTACCACGCCGGCATCAACGACATCCTCCTCACCGCCCTCACCCTCGCACTCACCCACACCAACAACACCAACCCCCACGACGGCATCCTCATCAACCTCGAAAGCCACGGACGCCACGAACCCACCCCCCACCTCGACCTCACCCGCACCATCGGCTGGTTCACCACCCTCCACCCCACCCGACTCCACCCCGGACCCGCCACCTGGCACGACATCACCCACACCACACCCCACCTCGGCACCGCCATCAAAACCATCAAAGAAACCCTCCACACCACACCCCACCACGGCACCAGCTACGGACTCCTCCGCCACCTCAACCCCACCACCCAACCCCACCTCACCCACCTCCCCAACCCCCACCACCTTCAACTACCTCGGCCGCTACACCCCCACCACACCCACACCAACCCCAACCACACCCCAAACAGAAACCCCAACAGAAACCACCATCCAACCCTGGCCCCACGCACCCGAAACCACCCCCCTCAACGGCAACACCGACCCCCACCAACTCCACCACACCCCCCTCGAAATCAACGCCCACACCCAAGACACCCCCACGGACCCCAACTCACCACCACCTTCACCTACAACCCCCACCACCACACCACCCACCACATCACCCAACTCGCCCACCACTGGCACACCGCACTCAAAGCACTCACCACCCACACCCAACACCACACCGGCGGCCACACCCCTCCGACCTCCCCCTCCTCACCCTCACCCAACACGACATCGACAACCTCGAGAGCGATCTCGAGGCCGAGTGGGCGGACCTGGAGGAGTGACAGCCGCTCAGGGCCGGGGCGCCACGCCCCGGCGCCCTACGGCCGCTCGAGCCCCCGGGCGACAACGGGGCCGATGTGGTCCAGTGCCCGCTGCGTCATCAGATGGTCGTGAGTACTGGGCACATCGTGGGTCCGGATGTCTCCCTCGACGTACGGCGCCCAGGAATCGGGCGTACGCCATGCGGCGGCCCGGTGGTCGGTGGGCTCCTCCGTCGCGATGAAGAGGTCCATCTCGCCACGGAACCGCCGAGGCCGGTGTTCCCTGGCGGTTCGCTCGTGCTGAGCGTGGCTGTGGCACAGAGCCGTCAGGATCTCCTCGTCCAGGGAGTACGCCCCGTCCGCCAGGACGTCGAGGAACATGCCCCGGATATCGCGGTCTCCCGCCTCTGGCAACCGTTCCTCCGCGGGCACGGCCGCCAGGGGGTAGGTGTCGAGCACGGCCAGCAGGGCGACCTCCTCGCCCTCCTCCTGGAGCCGGGTCGCGATCGCGTGGGCGACGATGCCGCCGAAGGACCAGCCGAGGAGGTGGTACGGGCCGTGTGGCCGCACGGTCCGGATCTGACACAGATAGTCCGCCGCGATCTCCTCGACCGTGGCGTGGGGTGTCTCCGTACCGGACAGCCCCCGAGCCTGGAGGCCGTAGACGGGGTGGTCGTCGTCGATATGGCGCAGCAGTCCGGAATAGGGCCAGCTGATCCCGCCGGCCGGGTGGATACAGAAGAGCGGTGCACGGCTGCCGTGTGGCCGCAGCGGCAGCAGGACATCGAGGCCCCTCCCACCGCCGTCGCTCTCCAGCCTGCGGGCCAGCGCGGCCACCGTCGGCGCCTCGAACACCGCCCCCACCGGCAGCTCCACCCCCAGCTCAGACCGCACCCGCGACACCAACCGCGTCGCCAACAACGAATGCCCACCCAGATCGAAAAAACCCTCCTCGACCCCCACCCGCTCCACACCCAACACCTCGGCGAACACACCACACAGCACCCGCTCCACCACCGTACGCGGCCCACGACCCGAACCAGACCCACCAACCTCCGGCACCGGCAACGCCCGCCGATCCAACTTCCCATTCACCGTCACCGGCAACCCATCCAGCACCACCCACACACCCGGCACCATGAACTCCGGCAACCGCCCCCGCACAAACTCCCGCACCACCCCCACATCACACCCACCCCCAGGCCCAGCAGGCACCACATACGCCACCAAACGCCGATCCCCGGACGATCCTCCCGCACCACCACCGCCACCCGACCCACCGAAGAATGCGCACCCACCGCACCCTCCACCTCACCCAACTCAATCCGAAAACCCCGCACCTTCACCTGATCATCCACACGCCCCACAAACTCCAAGACCCCATCCGACCGCCACCGCACCCGATCCCCCGTCCGATACATCCGCGCTCCGGGCCCACCAAACGGATCCGCCACAAACCGCTCCGCCGTCAACCCGGCACGCCCCGCATACCCACGCGCCAACCCCACACCCGCCACGTACAGCTCGCCCACCACACCCACTGGCGCCAAACCCAACCCACCATCCACCACATACACCCGCGTGTTGGCGATCGGTCCGCCGATGGCCGGTGTTCCGTCCTCAGAGCAACGGGAGAGCGTGGACCAGATGGTGGTCTCCGTCGGGCCGTAGACGTTGACGACATCGGCCGCGCGGTCGTGCATCTCGCGTGCCAGGGCCACAGGCAGCGCCTCACCGCCGGTCAGGATCCGCAGGCCGGTCAGGGCGCCGCGGTGGTGTTCCAGCAGTGCCGCCCACAGCGTCGGCGTGGCCTGCATGACCGTCGTGCCGCTCTCGGTCAGCAGCCGGGACAGCCGCGCCGGGTCGCGTGTCTCGTCCGTCGTCGCCAGGACGACCGTGGCGCCGGCCAGGAGCGGGCCGAATAGTTCGAGTGCGGCGATGTCGAAGGAGATGGTGGTGACCGCGAGCCAGCGGTCCTCCGGCACCAGGCCCAGTTCGTCGGCCATCCCCACGAGCAGGTTCAGCAGGGACCGCTGTGTCACCGCGACGCCCTTCGGACGGCCGGTGGAGCCCGAGGTGTAGATGAGGTACGCCGTGTTCAGCGGGTGGGGCGGGGCCGTCCGCTCGGCGTCGGCGATGTCGGCGTCCGAGCGGTCCCGCAGGGCCGCCTCGGTATCCGGGGCGTCCAGTAGGAGACACGGCACCGAGGCCCCGGCACCCGACAGCTTCGCCGCCCCCGCCTCGGTGGTGACGAGGGCGACGGGGGCCGCGTCGTGGAGCATGAAGCAGGCCCGCTGAGCGGGCTGGTCCGGATCGAGCGGAAGATAGGCCGCCCCGTCTTCATGACAGCCAGCAATGCCACGACCATGTCCGCGGACCGGGGCAGCGAGAGGGCCACTACGCGCTCCGGGCCCGCACCGCGCTCGATGAGCACGCGGGCCAGCCGATTCGCCCGCGCGTGGAGTTGCGCGTAGGTCAGTGCCGTGCCGCCCGCCATCAGAGCGTGCGCGTCCGGGGTACGTGCCGCCCGCGTCGCGAGCAGTTCGGCCACGGTGGACGGCGGCAAGGCGGCCTCCGTGGTGTTCGGCGCGGCCAGTTGGCGTCGTTCCGCCACGGTCAGCAGGTCGATGGCGGCCAGTGGCCGGTCCGGGTCGGCGCCCATCGCCGCGAGCAGGCGTTCCAGACGGCGGGCGAGCGAGGCGACCGTGGAGCGGTCGAAGGCGTCCGGGCGGTAGTCCAGGCGAAGGCGCAGGGAGCGGGACTGCTGCTGCGTGGCGACCAGGCACAGCGGGTAGTGGGTGGCGTCGTGGCCCCGGACCCCCGCCACTCGCAGCCCGTTGGTCGGGGAGCGCAGCGCTTCCGGGCCGAGGGGGTAGTTCTCGAAGAGCACGAGGGTGTCGAAGAGCTGGGGGTGACCGGCCAGGCGGTGGATGTCCGTCAGGCCGAGGTGGTGGTGCTCGACCAGCCGGGACGCCTGTTCCTGCGCCCTGTTCAGCAGCGAGGACAGGGATTCGGCCGGATTCAGGCGTACCCGCACCGGCAGGGTGTTGATGAAGAGCCCGACCATGTTCTCCACCCCGGGCAGCTCCGGGGGGCGGCCGGACACGGTGGCCCCGAAGACCACGTCATCGCTTCCGGTGAGCTTGCCGAGGAGGATGCCCCACGCTGCCTGGACGAGGGTGTTGACCGTCCACCCCCGGCCGCGGGCGAGCTCCGTCAGCGCGGACGTGACCTCCGGGGACAGCTCCGTCAGGACCTCCTCAGGGGGCGTGGGGCATCGGGCGGGCCTGCGGCAGGAGCGATGAGCGTCGGGCCCTCCACGCCGTCGAGCACCTGCCGCCATGCGGTCTCCGCCGCGCCCCGGTCCCGCTCGTCCCGTTCGGCCAGCCAGGTGAGGAAGTCGCGGTAGAGCGTGACGGGCGGCAGTTCGCCCGCGCCTCCCTCTGCCCGATTCCGGTACAGCTGGAACAGATCGCGCATCACCACCGGCAGCGACCAGCCGTCCAGCAGCAGGTGATGGTGTGTCAGCAGCAGGTGGTGGCGGTGGTCGCCGAGCCGTATCAGAGTGAGGCGCAGGAGTGGCGGAGCGGTCGGCTCGAACCGCCGGTTGCGTTCGGCCGCCGCCACCGCGCGCAGTTCTTCGCGCTGCCGGTCGCCGTTCGGCTGGCGGAGGTCGATTTCCTGCCAGGGGAGCGCCACGGTGGCGGGCACGGCCTGGACCGGGCGTTCCAGCCCCTCGTGCCAGAAGCCTGCGCGCAGGTTCGGATGGCGGCGCAACAGCGCCTCGGCCGCCTCGCGCAGGGCCTGGTGGTCCAGCGGTCCGTCGAGGTCGAGGCCGAGCTGGACGACGTAGTCGTCGGTGGCGCGCGCGTCGTAGAGGGCGTGGAAGAGCAGCCCTTCCTGGAGGGGTGTCAGGGGCAGGATGTCGCTCAGCGCGGCCGGTGCGCAGGCCGCTTCGAGGCGTTCGATGACCTCCTGGGTCAGCGCGGCCGGTTTCACATCGGAGGGGGTGAGCCCTCCGGCGCCCGGCCGGTCGGCGTGTTCGGTGATGGCCCGGAGGACACGGAACCAGGTGTGCGCGAGGTCGTCCACCTCCGGTCGCGTGAGCGTTCCCTCAGCCCAGGACCAGGTCGCCGTGAGGCAGGGACCCCGTGAAGTGTCGACGGTGACGGCGTTCAGCTCCAGCACATGGGCCGGGGGCAGTCCGGCGTCATCACCGGCGCCCGACAGGACCCCGCCGTCGTCGGTGGCCGACGGCATCCACGGTTCCTCGCGGTCGGCCTCGGTGAAGCGGCCCAGGTAGTTGAAGCCGATGTCCGGGGTCGGGAGCGCGGCGAGCCGGGGGCCGATACGGGGGTTGAGGTGGCGCAGCAGCCCGTAGCCCAGCCCCTGGTCCGGTACGGCCCGCAGCTGCTCCTTCACGCGTTTGACCGCACGTCCCAGAGCGGGGCCCGCGCCGGTGACGTCCTCCGAGGTCACCGGGCCCGTCTCCAGCCGCAGGGGTAGAGGGTGGTGAACCAGCCGACCGTACGTGCCAGGTCGACGTTCGCGGACAGGCGGTGCGACCGGCCGTGTCCTTCCACGTCCACCACCACCGGCTCGCCCGCGGCGGCCCGCCCATGGCGTGCCCGCCAGGCGTCGACCGCCACCGCGAAGGCGGCGAGCAGCACATCCTGCACTCCCGCGTGGAACACCGCGGGGACCCGCCCCAGCAAGGGCTCGGTGTCCGGGCAGGAAGCCGCAGGGCGAGATCGGCGGTGCCGGGCCCGGCGGCCACCGTCTCCCGCCAGGAGTCGTCCCCGTCCGCAAGTGGCCGTAGGTCGGTGAGGGTCCGCTCCCACCACGAGGCCTCGGCCTCCCTGGCGGGGTCGCATGACTCGGCCTGCAGCAACGCGGCCCACCGGCGGAACGAGGTACCCACCGGCTCCAGCGCCACCGGCTGGTCGGCCACCACCGGCTGGTCGGCCACCACCGGCTGGTCGGCCGCCACCGCATCCCAGGCGGCCCGTAGATCGCGCAGCAGGATCCGCCAGGACACGCCGTCCACCACCAGATGGTGCAGCACCAGCAGCACGCGGCCCGGGCGGTCCGGCCCGGCGTCGAAGTACACCGCCTGCCACATCACACCGGACCACGGGTCCAGCCGCCTCCGGGCCGCCGTGAACTCCTCCTGGAGCAGGCGCCGCTCTACGTGTCCGTCCGCGCCACCGGACACCTGGCGCACCCGTGCCGCGATGTCCACGGATCCGGGCGGGGGCACCTCGAGCGACCACCGTCCTCGGTCACGGTCCGCCACCCTCAGCCGCAGCACATCGTGGTGGTCGGTCACGGTCCGCAGCACGTTGCCCAGCCGGTCCTTGCCCGCCCCGGGGGTACAGTCACCAGCATCGCCTGGCAGAACTCACCGACCGGGCCGCCTCGTTCGCGTAGCCACTCCATGATGGGAGTGGTGGCCACTTCGCCGACCCCGTCGTCCGTCACCGGAGCCGGCGTCCCGGCTCCCTCCGCCGCTTCCGCCGCTTCGGCCGCTTCGGCCGCTTCGGCTACGGAAGCCAGTCCGGCCACGGTCTTGCGCAGGAATACATCCCGGGCGGTGATCACCACCCCGGCCGACCTCGCCCGGCTGACCAGTTGGATGGAGGAAATGCTGTCCCCGCCCAAGTCGAAGAAGCTGTCCTCGACATCCACCGCTGCCACGCCCAGCACCTGCTGGAACAGTCCGCACAGGGTCTTCTCCACGGCCGTGCGCGGTGCGCGGCCGGAGGCCCGGGAGGTGAACTCCGGCGCGGGCAGGGCGCCTCGGTCGAGCTTGCCGTTGGCGGTGACGGGCAACCGGTCCAGGACCACGAACGCCGCGGGCACCATGTACTCGGGCACTCGCTCCCGTACGAAGGCGCGCAGCGCCGCCACGTCCGGGCCAGCCGGGATCGGGCCTGTCAGGGCCGGGCCCGCCACCTCCGACCCTGCCACCTCCGGGCCGACGGGGCCGGGCCGCCGTCCTCGAGCCTGGCTTCAGGCATGTGCGGATGCGGATGCGCATGCGGATGCGAGTGCGGATGGGCCTCGGTGGCCGGGACCACATAGGCCACCAGCCGCCGGTCACCCGGCCGGTCCTCCCGCACCACGACCGCCACCTGGCCCACTGAGGGATGCGTGGCCACCACGCCCTCCACCTCGCCCGGCTCGATGCGGATCCCCCGCACCTTCACCTGCTCATCGGCGCGGCTCAGGTAGTCGAGCTGGCCGTCCGCTGTCCATCGCACCAGGTCACCGGTGCGGTAGGCGCGGGTGCCGGGCGGCCCGTAGGGATCGGCGACGAAGCGCTGCGCCGTCAGCCCGGCGCGGGCGAGATAGCCCCGGGCCAGCCCCGGACCGGCGATGTACAGCTCCCCCGCGACCCCTGGGGGACCAGTTTCAGCTCGGCGTCCAGGACGTAGGCGGAGGTGTTCGGGAGGGTGTCCCCGTCAGCGCCGGGCGGGTGAGTGTTTCCTCCCCGGCCGAGTGCCACTCCAGGCAGTAGACCGTGGCCTCGGTCGGACCGTAGACGTTCGCTATCCGCGCGTCGGGTATGGCCTGCCTGACCTCGTTGAACACGCGTGCCGGCAGCCCTTCGCCGGCGAACACCACATCGTGCGCGGCAAGCCGTACGCCGGAGCCGAGCACCTGCGCGACGACCGACGGCACCCCGCTGATCAGCCCGCCGGACCAGCCGCCCCGCTCCACCAGCGCCGGAAGGTGCTCGACGAGCTCCACCTGGCCACCGACCGTCAGCGGTGCGAACAACTCGAAGACCGAGACGTCGAAGTTCAGCGAGGTCGACAGCAACACCGACGACAGCCGCTCGGGTCCGAAGCGCTCCCGGGCCCAGGCCATCAGCCCGACCACCGAGGAATGCTGCACCGCCACACCCTTCGGCGTTCCCGTGGACCCGGATGTGTAGAGGACGTACGCCAGGTTTCCGGCCGTGAGCGGCCCCAGCCGCTCACCGTCTGCCACCGGGGTGGCGTCCTGTCCGGCACGGGCGCGCACCATGTCCGGGGAGTCGAGTACGCACACCGGCGCTGGGACGGAGGGCGAGGCCAGGGCGGCGGCAGGAGCCGTACGGTGCCGGAGTCGGCCAGGACCACGACCGGCTCGGCGTCGCCCAGCATGAACGCGATCCGCCCGGCCGGGTACGCGGGATCGACCGGGAGATAGGCGCCGCCCGCTTTGAGGATGGCCAGCAGCGCGACGACCGCCTCTGAGGTGCGGGACAAGCACACGGCCACCACGCGCTCCGGTCCCACCCCACGGGCGATCAGCACGCGGGCCAGCCTGTTCGCTCGCGCGTCGAGCTCCGCGTAGGTCATGACATCGCCGCCGTAGGTCACGGCGGGTGCGTGGGGGGTGTGGGCGGCTTGGGCGGTCAGGAGGGCGGGAAGGGTGGTGGTGGCGGGTGCGGGGTGGGTAGCGGTGGAGTTGCCTTGGCAGAGGAGGGTGGCACGCTCGGCGGTGGTCAGCAGGTCGATGTCGCTGACGGGCAGGTCGGGGTCGGTCAGGGCTGTCTCCAGCAGGCGGCGCCACCGCTGGATGAGCGACTCGACCGTCCGCTCGGTGAAAATATCGGTGTTGTACTCCACCGTGATGTCCAACCCTGCGGGCGTGCCATCGTCGGCGTGCCGCTCACCGACGCTGAGCAGCAGATCCATCCGTGAGGTGCCCGCACCGACCTGCTGCACCCTGCCCTCCGCACCCGGCAGGTCGAACCCGCTGTGAGCGGTGTTCTGCAGAGCCAGCATCACCTGGAACAACGGATGATGCGCCAACGTCCGCGCCGGATTCAGCGCCTCCACCAGATACTCAAACGGCACATCCTGATGCCCATACGCCTCCAAATCCACCCCCGAACCCGCCCCAACAACTCCCGAAACCCAGGACGCCCCGACGCATCCACCCGCAACACCAACGTATTCACAAAAAACCCGACCAGATCCTCCAGCGCCTCATCCCCACGCCCGGCAATCACCGACCCGACCACCACATCCTCACCCGCACCCAACCGAGTCAGCACCGCCACCAGCCCCGCATGCAACGCCATGAACAACGTCGCACCCTCCGCACCCGCCACCTCCACCAACCCACCATGCAACCACCCCGGCCACACAAACCCCACCGCCGCACCCCGATGACTCGCCACCACAGGACGCGGCCGATCAGTGGGCAGAGGAAGCTGCTCGGGGATACCGGCCAGGTGGGTGCGCCAGTACTCCAGCTGGTCGGCCAGCACACTGCCCGGTGTATCAGCCGCACCGAGCACCTGACGCTGCCAGAGCGTGTAGTCGGCGTACTGCACCGGCAACGGCTCCCACCCCGGTGTCCGGCCCTCCCGCCGCGCCGCATAGGCCCCGGCCACATCCCGCCACAAGGGGCCCAAAGACCAGCCGTCCGCTGCGATGTGATGGGCGACCAATACCAACGCGCATACGGGATCCGATGCGAACTCGCGCACCAGAACTGCCCGCAGCGGCAGTTCTTCTTCCAGGTCGAAGGCGTGCTGTACTCCCTCGGCCACCGCCCGCTCGGCCTGGGCACGATCGTGGGCCGTGACCGTCTCCAGCCCCGGCCACCGGCGGTCCGCCTCCTCCACCGACAGCACCCGCTGGCACGCCACCCCATCCACCTCGACGAACAGCGTCCGCAAGCTCTCATGCCGACCCACCACATCCCGCAACGCCCACCCCAGCGCCTCACCGTCCACCCCACCCGACAACCGCACCACCAACGGAATGTTGTACGTCGCCGACCGGCCCTCCAACCGGTACAGAAACCACAACCGGCTCTGCGCGAACGACACCGGCAACCACTCCGGCCGCCGATCACACCGCACCAACCTCGGCCGCTCCCGGCCCACCTGACCCACCACACCCCCGGCCACCCGACGAGCCAGCCCGGCCACCGTCGGCGCCTCGAACACCACCCCCACCGGCAGCTCCACCCCCAGCTCAGACCGCACCCGCGACACCAACCGCGTCGCCAACAACGAATGCCCACCCAAATCGAAAAAACCCTCCTCGACCCCCACCCGCTCCACACCCAACACCTCGGCGAACACACCACACAGCAGCTCCTCGACCCCATCCCTGGGCGCGGTGTACCCCCATCCACCACCCCCGTGCGGAGCAGGCAAGGCCCGCCGATCCAGCTTTCCATTCGCGGTCACGGGCAGCCGATCCACCACCACCCACGCACCCGGCACCATGAACTCCGGCAACCGCCCCGCACAAACTCCCGCACCACCCCCACATCACACCCAGCCTCAGCAGGGACCACATACGCCACCAAACGCCGATCCCCCGGACGATCCTCCCGCACCACCACCGCCACCCGACCCACCGAAGAATGCGCACCCACCGCACCCTCCACCTCACCCAACTCAATCCGAAAACCCCGCACCTTCACCTGATCATCCACACGCCCCACAAACTCCAAGACCCCATCCGACCGCCACCGCGCCAAATCCCCCGTCCGGTACATCCGCTCCCCAGCCGCGCCGAACGGATCCGCCACAAATCGCTCCCCCGTCAACCCCGCACGCCCCACATACCCCCGCGCCAACCCCACACCCGCCACATACAGCTCGCCCACCACACCCACCGGCACCACACCCAACCCACCATCCACCACATACACCCGCATACCGGCGATCGGTCCACCGATCGCGGGCGCCTCCGGACCGGAGAGCTGCCCCGTGGCCGTCACGTACACCGTGGCCTCGGTGGGGCCGTAGGCGTTCACCATCCGCCGCCCGACGGACCACCGCTGGACCAGCTCCCCCGGACATGGCTCAATGCCGATGATCAAGGTGCGGAGGTCGGGGAACGCGTCATCGGGAATGCTGCCCAGCACGGTCGGCGACATCACGGCGTGGCTGATGCGCTGATCCCGCAGTACGACGGCCAGATCCTCGCCCACCAACATCCGGCGGGCGGAACGATCAGCGTGGCCCCGGTGGCGACGGCCATGACCAGCTCCATCATGGACACATCGAAACCGGGTGAGGCCAGTTGCAGGACCCGGCTCCCCGCGCCCACGTCGAACCGGTCGGCCTGTGTCAGCGCCAGGCTCGCGATTCCGGCATGCGGCACGGCGACTCCCTTGGGGGTGCCGGTGGAGCCGGAGGTGTAGATGAGATAGGCCGGGTGCAGGGATGCAGAGGGTGCACACGGTCCGCATCGGTGACGTCGGAGCCGGACAGGGCGGCGATCGTGTCAGCGGTGTCCGGATCGTCGAGCAGCACCGTAGGAACCTCGTCGCAGCCCAGCTCGCCGAGGGTACGGTTGGTCGTCACCACCGCGAGAGGGCGCGCGTCGCGCAGCATAAAGCCGATACGGGACGGCGGGTACGCCGTGTCGATCGGCAGATAGGTGGCGCCCGACTTGAGCACCGCCAAAACCGCGATGGCCATGTCGAGCGAGCGGGGCATCGCCACGGCCACCACCGCTTCCGGCCCCGCTCCACGCCCGATCAGATACCGGGCCAGCCGATTCGCCCGCGCCTCGGCCTCCTCGTAGGTGAGGCACTCGTCACCCCATTCCACGGCGGGTGCGTGGGGGTGTGGGCGGCTTGGGCGGTCAGGAGGGCGGGAAGGGTGGTGGTGGCGGGTGCGGGGTGGGTAGCGGTGGAGTTGCCTTGGCAGAGGAGGGTGGCACGCTCGGCGGTGGTCAGCAGGTCGATGTCGCTGACGGGCAGGTCGGGGTCGGTCAGGGCTGTCTCCAGCAGGCGGCGCCACCGCTGGATGAGCGACTCGACCGTCCGCTCGGTGAAAATATCGGTGTTGTACTCCACCGTGATGTCCAACCCTGCGGGCGTGCCATCGTCGGCGTGCCGCTCACCGACGCTGAGCAGCAGATCCATCCGTGAGGTGCCCGCACCGACCTGCTGCACCCTGCCCTCCGCACCCGGCAGGTCGAACCCGCTGTGAGCGGTGTTCTGCAGAGCCAGCATCACCTGGAACAACGGATGATGCGCCAACGTCCGCGCCGGATTCAGCGCCTCCACCAGATACTCAAACGGCACATCCTGATGCCCATACGCCTCCAAATCCACCCCCCGAACCCGCCCCAACAACTCCCGAAACCCAGGACGCCCCGACGCATCCACCCGCAACACCAACGTATTCACAAAAAACCCGACCAGATCCTCCAGCGCCTCATCCCCACGCCCGGCAATCACCGACCCGACCACCACATCCTCACCCGCACCCAACCGAGTCAGCACCGCCACCAGCCCCGCATGCAACGCCATGAACAACGTCGCACCCTCCGCACCCGCCACCTCCACCAACCCACCATGCAACCACCCCGGCCACACAAACCCCACCGTCGCACCCCGATGACTCGCCACCACAGGACGCGGCCGATCAGTGGGCAGAGGAAGCTGCTCGGGAGCATCCTCGAGCTTGGCGCGCCAGTACTCCAGTTGCCCGGCGAGCACACTGCCCGAGGCGTCAGGGGAGCCCAGTACCTCCCGTTGCCAGAGCATGTAGTCGGCGTACTGCACCGGCAACGGCTCCCACTCGAGCGCCCGGCCCTCCCGCCGCGCCGTGTAGGCGCAAACCACGTCCCGCCACAACGGCCCCAATGACCACCCATCCGCCGCGATGTGATGCATCACCAACGCCAGCGTGCATCCCGACCCAGCCGACGCAGACTCACGCACCATCACCGCCCGCAGCGGCAGTTCATCCCCCAGATCGAAGGCGTGCCGCACCACCTCGGCCACGGCCTGCTCCGCCTCGGCCTGCCCGTCCACCGTGACCGTCTCCAGCCCCGGCCACCGGCGGTCCGCCTCCTCCACCGACAGCACCCGCTGGCACGCCACCCCATCCACCTCGACGAACAGCGTCCGCAAGCTCTCATGCCGACCCACCACATCCCGCAACGCCCACCCCAGCGCCTCACCGTCCACCCCACCCGACAACCGCACCACCAACGGAATGTTGTACGTCGCCGACCGGCCCTCCAACCGGTACAGAAACCACAACCGGCTCTGCGCGAACGACACCGGCAACCGCTCCGGCCGCCGATCACACCGCACCAACCTCGACCGCTCCCGGCCCACCTGACCCACCACACCCCCGGCCACCCGACGAGCCAGCCCGGCCACCGTCGGCGCCTCGAACACCACCCCCACCGGCAGCTCCACCCCCAGCTCAGACCGCACCCGCGACACCAACCGCGTCGCCAACAACGAATGCCCACCCAGATCGAAAAAACCCTCCTCGACCCCCACCCGCTCCACACCCAACACCTCGGCGAACACACCACACAGCACCCGCTCCACCACCGTACGCGGCCCACGACCCGAACCAGACCCACCAACCTCCGGCACCGGCAACGCCCGCCGATCCAACTTCCCATTCACCGTCACCGGCAACCCATCCAGCACCACCCACACACCCGGCACCATGAACTCCGGCAACCGCCCCCGCACAAACTCCCGCACCACCCCCACATCACACCCACCCCCAGGCCCAGCAGGCACCACATACGCCACCAAACGCCGATCCCCCGGACGATCCTCCCGCACCACCACCGCCACCCGACCCACCGAAGAATGCGCACCCACCGCACCCTCCACCTCACCCAACTCAATCCGAAAACCCCGCACCTTCACCTGATCATCCACACGCCCCACAAACTCCAAGACCCCATCCGACCGCCACCGGCCCAGGTCACCGGTGCGGTACATCCGCGCTCCGAGCCCATGCCCAGACCCGAACCCGAACCCGGACCCGGACCCGGACCCAGCGAAGGGGTTCGCCACGAACCGCCCGGCCGTCAGCCCGGGACGGCCCAGATACCCCCTGGCCAGGCCCGCCCCGGCCAGGTAGATCTCCCCCACCACTCCGGTCGGCAGCGGTCGCAGCCACGCGTCCAGGACGTACACCTGGGCGCCGATGCCCGGTACCCCGATGGTGGGCGCGCCACCGGCCGATGCCTGGCGTCCGGCTTCCAGGACACCTGCCGTTGCCCACACCGTCGCCTCGGTGGGGCCGTAGGCGTTCACCATCCGCCGCCCGGGCGCCCACCGCCCGACGAGCTCGGGGCCGCATGCCTCACCCCCGACCAACAGCGTGCGAAGCGAAGGGAGTTCGGCGGCCGGCATGCCGGCCAGAACGGTCGGCGAGATCAACGCATGGGTGATCCCGCATCGGCGGATCAGCCCGGCGAGTTCCTCGCCCGCCAGGACCCCCGGCCGCTCCGGAACGACCAGCGCACCCCCTGAAGCGCATGCCATCAGGAACTCCATCACGGAGGCGTCGAAGCTCGGCGACGCCAACTGCAGGACCCGCGCGGACGGATCCAGAGCGAACCGTTCCACCTGGGCCGTTGCCAGCCCCGCGATGCCGGAGTGGGTGACGACCACGCCCTTGGGACGCCCGGTCGACCCCGATGTGTAGATCACGTAGGCCGCGGCGGTCAGGGGCACCGACACTGCCGGGGAGGTGGTCGGCTGCCGGCGGATGTCCGACAACGTCTCCGGCCTGTCCGTCACCACGGTGGACACGGCCGCACCCGGCAGTGACTCCGCGAACGCACTCCGCGTGACCACCGCGCTCACCGCACTGTCGGCCAGGACGAACGCGATCCACTCCGCCGGATAGGCGGGGTCGACCGGCAGATACGCCGCGCCGGTCTTCAGCACGGCGAGTGCCCCGACCACCATGTCCACGGAACGACCGAAGGCCAGCGCCACGCGCGACTCCGGCCCGACACCGCGCTGGATGAGATGGTGGGCGAGTTGGTTGGCCCGGGCGTCGAGGTCCGCGTACGACAGGCGGAGCGCTCCGCACTCCACGGCGAGGGCGTCGGGGGACCTGCGCACCCGGTCCTCGAAGAGCGCGGGGAACGACAGCCGTGGCAGGTCCGGCCGCCCCGTGTCGTTCCACGTCACCAAGGTCCGGTGCCGCTCGGCGGCGTCCAGTACGTCGATGCGGCTGATCGGCGCGTCCGGGCGCGCCACCACCTCGTCCAGCAGCCACAGAAAGCGGTCGGCGAGCCGTTCGGCGGTCTCCCGGTCGAAGAGGTCGACGGCATACTCCAGCACCCCGTCGAGTCCGGTGTGCGTCCCACCGTGGCCCTGGCGTGCGTTGACCATGAAGGCCAGGTCGAACTTGGCGGTCCGCGCCTCCGGCCATTCCAGCGTGGCCGTGGTGCCCGGGAGGGCGAAGTCCTGATCCCACGCGGTCTGCAACGCCAAGGACACCTGGAACAGCGGGTGGCGGGCGAGCGTACGCTCCGGATTGAGCGCTTCGACCAGTTGCTCGAACGGCAGCTCCTGATGTGCGTAGGCCGCGAGGGCGGTGTCGCGGACCCGTTCGAGCAGCGTCCGGAAGGACGGGTCGCCGGAGGTGTCCGCACGCAGCACCAGGGTGTTGACGAAGAAGCCGACCACGTCGTCCAGCGCCTCGTCGGGCCGTCCGGCGACGGGGCTGCCGATCGGCACGTCCGTGCCGGCCCCGAGACGGGTCAGCAGTGCCGCCACGGCCGCCTGGAGCACCATGAACACACTCGCGTCGGCCTCACGGGCCAGAGCCGCCAGTTTTCCGTGCGTCTCGGTGCCGATCTCGAACGCGATCCAGCGCCCTTGGTGGCTGGCCACCGGCGGACGGGGCCGGTCAGTGGGCAGGGGAAGCTGTTCGGGAATGCCCGCGAGGTGGGTGCGCCAGTAGTCCAGTTGGTCGGCCAGCACACTGCCCGGTGTATCGGCCGTACCGAGCACCTGGCGTTGCCAGAGCGTGTAGTCGGCGTACTGCACGGCCATCGGCCACCACCCCGGTGTCCGGCCCTCCCGCCGCGCCGCATAGGCCCCGGCCACATCCCGCCACAACGGCCCCAGCGACCACCCATCGGCCGCGATGTGGTGCACGACCAACGCCAGTGTGCAGCAGCCGGACTTTGACGCGGACTCCCGCACCAGGACCGCTCGCAGCGGCAGTTCTTCTTCCAGGTCGAAGGCGTGCTGTACTCCCTCGGCCACCGCCCGCTCGGCCTGGGCACGATCGTGGGCCGTGACCGTCTCCAGCCCCGGCCACCGGCGGTCCGCCTCCTCCACCGACAGCACCCGCTGGCACGCCACCCCATCCACCTCGACGAACAGCGTCCGCAAGCTCTCATGCCGACCCACCACATCCCGCAACGCCCACCCCAGCGCCTCACCGTCCACCCCACCCGACAACCGCACCACCAACGGAATGTTGTACGTCGCCGACCGGCCCTCCAACCGGTACAGAAACCACAACCGGCTCTGCGCGAACGACACCGGCAACCACTCCGGCCGCCGATCACACCGCACCAACCTCGACCGCTCCCGGCCCACCTGACCCACCACACCCCCGGCCACCCGACGAGCCAGCCCGGCCACCGTCGGCGCCTCGAACACCACCCCCACCGGCAGCTCCACCCCCAGCTCAGACCGCACCCGCGACACCAACCGCGTCGCCAACAACGAATGCCCACCCAAATCGAAAAAACCCTCCTCGACCCCCACCCGCTCCACACCCAACACCTCGGCGAACACACCACACAGCAGCTCCTCGACCCCATCCCTGGGCGCGGTGTACCCCCATCCACCACCCCCGTGCGGAGCAGGCAAGGCCCGCCGATCCAGCTTTCCATTCGCGGTCACGGGCAGCCGATCCACCACCACCCACGCACCCGGCACCATGAACTCCGGCAACCGCCCCCGCACAAACTCCCGCACCACCCCCACATCACACCCAGCCTCAGCAGGGACCACATACGCCACCAAACGCCGATCCCCCGGACGATCCTCCCGCACCACCACCGCCACCCGACCCACCGAAGAATGCGCACCCACCGCACCCTCCACCTCACCCAACTCAATCCGAAAACCCCGCACCTTCACCTGATCATCCACACGCCCCACAAACTCCAACCGGCCTTCGGCATTCCACCGCACCAGGTCCCCGGTCCGGTACATCCGCTCCCCAGCCGCGCCGAACGGATCCGCCACAAACCGCTCCCCCGTCAACCCCGCACGCCCCGCATACCCCCGCGCCAACCCCACACCCGCCACATACAACTCACCCACCACACCCACCGGCACCAAACCCAACCCACCATCCAGCACATACACCCGCGTGCTGTCCGTGCCACGGCCGATCGGTACCACCTCGGCGGCCGATCCACCCCTCACCACCCGGTGGTAGGTGGCGATCATCGTGGTCTCGGTGGGGCCGTAGGCGTTCACCACGGCGATGTCGGGGCAGGTGTCGATCACCCGCCGGACCGCTGCGGGGGAGGCGGCCTCGCCTCCCGTCCACACCTCTTCAACGGCCGCGAAGAAGTCGGGAGACTCACCGGCGAGGCTGTTGAACAGCGCTGTGGTCGCGAAGACACCCGTGACGCCATGCTCGGCGATCACCTTGGCCATGGAGGCGGTGTCGAGCGGGCCATCGGGCATCAGAACGAGCTTGCCGCCGCGCAGCAGGGGGACCCAGAGCTCGTAGGTGGACGCGTCGAAGGCGAGGGGGGAGTGCACCAGCACGCAGTCGTGTGCGCTGCCGTCGAACGCCTGGTCGCGGGCCAGCGCCACCAGGGCCTGTTGTGTGATCACCACGCCCTTGGGGGTGCCGGTCGAGCCGGAGGTGTACATCACATACGCCGGATGCGACGGACGCAGCGGCGCCGGACGATCCGCGTCGGTCACCTCCCCGGCTGGACAACCCGCCACCTCACGCGCCGTCTCCGGGTCATCCAGCACCACCACCGGAACACCCAACGACGGCAACCGCCTCACCACATCACCCGACGCCACCACCAACACCGGCCCGGCATCCTCCACCACCAACCGCACCCGCTCCGCCGGAAACCCCGGATCCACCGGCACATACGCACCACCAGCCTTCAACACCGCCAGCAACACCACCACCACATCCACCGAACGCGACAACACCACCCCCACCAACCGCTCCGGCCCCACCCCACACCCCACCAAAAACCGCGCCAACCGATCCGACCGCACCCCCAATTCGTCATATGTCAAAGCAACTTCCCCACACACCACCGCAACCGCACCACCACACCCCGCCACCCGCTCACCCAACACCCCCGGCACCGTCCCCGACCCCACCGCCCCAACCCCACCACTCCCCCACCCCAACAACACCCCACGCTCCACCACCGACACCAACTCCACCCCACCCACACACCCACCCGCATCCACCACCACCGCCTCCAACAAGGCGGACAGACGCCGCAGCACGCTCTCTACCGTGGCGCGGTCGAACACATCAGCGCGGTAGTCCAGTCGAAGACGTAGGGTCTCGCCGGGGAAGACGACCAGGTTGAGCGGGTAGTGGGTGCCGTCGTGGCCGCTGATGTCGGTCACCCGGAGGCCGGTGTCCGGTGGGCAGACGGCGTCCGGGTCCATGGGGTAGTTCTCCACGACGACGAGCGAGTCGAAGAGCTGTGGGTGTCCGGCCAGTTGGCACACCTCGGTGAGGCCGGTGTACTGGCGGCCCAGGAGACGAACGTGCTCCTTCTGCACCCGGACGAGCAGCGTGGCCAGGGTCTCGTCCTGGTCGAGTGTGATCCGCACCGGCACGGTGTTGATGAACAGTCCGACCATGCTCTCGACGCCCGGGAGCTCCGGTGGCCTCCCGGCCGTGGTGATGCCGAAGACCACGTCGTCGCGGCCGGTCAGACGGTGCAGCATGATGGCCCAGGCGCCCTGGATGACGGTGGCGAGGGTCAGCCCGTGGTCGCGTGCCCAGCCGTCCAGCCGGTCGGTGAGGTCACCGGGGAGCTCCCGTGCGACCCGGTCCCGCCGGGCCGGGCGTGCCGGGTTGGCGGCCGGGGCCAGCAGCGTGGGTTCCTCGAGCCCGGCCAGGGCCTGCCGCCACCCTTCCTCCGCCGTTTCCCGGTCCCGCGCCCCGAGCCAGGCGAGGTAGTCCCGGTAAGGGGTCACCGGCGGCAGGTGGCTGTCGTCGCCTCCGCGGGCGTAGAGCTCGAACAGTTCGCGGAGCAGGACCGGATAGGACCAGCCGTCGAGCAGGATGTGGTGGTTGGTGAGCGCCAGTACGTGACGGTCGGTGCCGATACGGATCAGGGTGAAGCGGATCAGCGGGGGTTCGGTGGGGTCGAACCGATGGTTTCGCTCCTCGTCGAGCAGGCGCTCGCACGCGGCGTGGCGCTCGGCTTCGGCTGCTGCGGTTTCGGCCTCTGCGGCGTCGGTGAGGTCGATCTCCTCCCACGGCAGTTCGATCTCGCGGGGGATGACCTGGATGGGCTGGTCCATCCCCTCGTACAGGAAGGCGGCGCGGAGGTTCTGGTGGCGGTCCAGGAGCGTTTCGGCCGCCGCCCGGAGCACGGCCGGGCGCAGGTGCCCGTCCAGCCGGAGGACGATCTGGACGGTGTACCCGTCGCCACCGCTCCCGTCATGGACGCCGTGGACGCCGTGGACGCCGTGGACGCCGTGGACGCCGTGGACGCCGTGGACGCCGTGGACATCATGCACGGCGTGGACGTCATGTACAGCGTGGAAGAGCAGCCCTTCCTGCAAGGGCGACAGCGGCAAGACGTCGAGTAGTCCTGACTGTGTCATCGCTTCTTCCTCCACGCTGCCTCGAGACGGTCGATCTGGTCCTGGTTGAGGTTCACCAGGGGGAGGTCGGAGGGTGTGCGGCCGCCGGCGTCCGGGCGTTCGGCATGCGCCGTGATGGCCTTCAACACGGTGAACCAGGTCTGTGCGAGGTCGCTCACCTCCTCCTCGGTGAGCAGCCCACGGGCCCAGGACCAGTGCGCCACCAGGCGCGGGCCGTCGGGGCCGTCGTACGTGACGGCGTTCAGCTCCAGGGCGTAGGGCAGCGGGGCGTCGGCGTCCGCGCCCGCCATGAGCAGCCCGCTCGTACCGTCACCGGCGGGTGTCCACGGCGCCCCGCCGCGCGGTGCGGCGATACGGCCGAGGTAGTTGAACCGGATATCGGGGGTCGGGAGCGCGGCGAGGCGGGGACGGGTGCGGGGGTTGAGATAGCGCAGAAGCCCGTAGCCGAGTCCCTGGCCGGGGAGGGTCCGCAGCTGCTCCTTGACGCGCTTGACCGCACGGCCGAGCGTGGGACCGCCACGGCGCATCTCCTCCTGGTCCACGCGGCCCGGTTCCAGCCGGACGGGATAGAGGGCGGTGAACCATCCGACGGTGCGCGAGAGGTCCACCTCCTCGGCCAGGGGGTGTGACCGGCCGTGTCCTTCCACGTCCACCACCACGGGCCCGCAGGCGGCGCCCAGGCCATGGCGCTCCCGCCACGTGTCGAGGGCCACGGCGAACGCGGCGAGCAGCACATCGTGCACACCGGCGTGGAACGCCCCGGGCACTCGGGTCAGCAAGGGCTCGGTGTCCTCACCGGGCATGGGCAGCGCCATGTTTCCGGCGGTCCCGAAGGTGCCCCGGCCGCCGGTCCGCCCCGCCACTACGGGCCGTACATCGGCCTGGACCTCCTCCCAGTGGCGCAGCTCCCCCTCCCGGGCCTCCGTGTCCGCCTCGGCGGCCAGCAGTGCGGCCCAGCGGCGGAACGACGTGCCGACCGGTTGCCACTCCACCGACCGTTCCGCCGCCGCCCCCACCGCCGTCACCGCCGCCCAGGCGGCCTCCAGGTCCGGCAGCAGAATGCGCCATGAGACACCGTCGACCGCCAGGTGGTGGATGACCAGCAGGAGTCGCCCCTGATGCCGGGGCCCGGCGTCGAAGTGCACCGCCTGCCACATCACTCCCGCCCTCGGGTCGAGGCGGCCACGGGCGGCGGTGAACTGCTCGGCCAGCAGGCCTTCCGGGGGTTGGCCGTCCGTGGTCTCGATACGGCGCACTCGCTGCGCGGCCCGTACCGTTCCCACCGTCGCCACCTCGGGCGACCATGCCCCGTCGGGGCGGTCCGCCAACCGGAGCCGCAGCGCGTCGTGGTGGTCGGTCAGGGCCCGCAGGACGTCCGCGAGCTGCGGGGTACCGGCTCCGGCGGGTGTGGTCATCAGCATCGCCTGGCAGAACCCGTCGACCGGGCCGCCCTGCTCACGGAGCCACTCCATGATGGGGGTCGGTGTCACCTCGCCGACCGGGACGTCGGCCGCCTGGTCACGGGCCGCATCGGTCGCGGGCGTCGCCGTGTGCGCCAGCCTGGCCACCGTCTTGTGGGCGAACACATCGGCCGGAGTGATGACCAGTCCGGCCGCTCTGGCCCGGCTGACCAACTGGATGGTGGAGATGCTGTCCCCGCCGAGGTCGTAGAAGCCGTCCTCGGCCCCCACCCGCTCCAGGCCCAGCACCTCGGCGTACACACGGCACAGTGTCCGCTCCACCGCCGTACGTGGCTCACGGCCCGGACCAGACGCCCGGACCTCCGGCACCGGCAGGGCCCGCCGGTCCAGCTTGCCGTTCGCGGTCACGGGCAGCCGCTCCAGCACCACCCACGAACCCGGCACCATGAACTCCGGCAACCGCCCCCGCACAAACTCCCGCACCACCCCCACATCACATCCGGCCTCAGCAGGGACCACGTACGCCACCAAACGCCGGTCCCCGGGGCGGTCCTTCCGCACCACCACCGCCGCCTGGCCCACCGACGGATGCGCGGCCACCGCACCCTCCACCTCACCCAACTCGATACGGAACCCCCGCACCTTCACCTGATCGTCCGCCCGGCCCACGAACTCCAAGACCCCATCCGACCGCCACCGCACCAGATCCCCCGTCCGATACATCCGCTCCCCGGGCCCACCGAACGGATCCGCCACAAACCGCTCCGCCGTCAGCCCGGCACGCCCCGCATACCCACGCGCCAACCCCACACCCGCCACGTACAGCTCGCCCACCACGCCCACCGGCACCAAACCCAACCCACCATCCAGCACATACGCCCGTGTACCGGCGATCGGCCCACCGATCGGTGCGGCGCCCTCGGCCTCGCCGTCGTACCACCCGGCCGTCGCGTAGACCGTGGCCTCCGTCGGGCCGTAGGCGTTGAGCACCCGGCAGCCGGGCAGGGCGTCACCGATGGTGTGGGCCGCCGGGCCCGACAGGGCCTCCCCGGCGCAGACCACGACGCCCGGGAAGTCCCGCGGCCCGACCGCCTTCGCGACCTGGACCAGGGCCGAGGGGACGCCGCTCACCAGGCTGGCTTCCGGCCGGTGGGGCAACCGCCCCACCAGGGCCACGGCGTCGTCCACGATCTCGACACGTCCACCGCACGCGAGCGGCGCGAACAGTTCGAAGGCGGACACGTCGAAACTCGCCGAGGTGGACATCATCACGTGGGAGAGGGCTCGCGTGCCCAGGGTCTCGACGGCCCACCCGATCGTATTGACCAGGCTCTGTTGTGTGATCACCACGCCCTTGGGGGTGCCGGTCGAGCCGGAGGTGTACATCACATACGCCGGATGCGACGGACGCAGCGGCGCCGGACGATCCGCGTCGGTCACCTCCCCGACTGGACAACCCGCCACCTCACGCGCCGTCTCCGGGTCATCCAGCACCACCACCGGAACACCCAACGACGGCAACCGCCCCACCACATCACCCGACGCCACCACCAACACCGGCCCGGCATCCTCCACCACCAACCGCACCCGCTCCGCCGGAAACCCCGGATCCAACGGCACATACGCACCACCAGCCTTCAACACCGCCAGCAACACCACCACCACATCCACCGAACGCGACAACACCACCCCACCAACCGCTCCGGCCCCACCCCACACCCCACCAAAAACCGCGCCAACCGATCCGACCGCACCCCCAACTCCCCATACGACAAAGCAACCTCCCCACACACCACCGCAACCGCACCACCACACCCCGCCACCCGCTCACCCAACACCCCCGGCACCGTCCCCGACCCCACCGCCCCAACCCCACCACTCCCCCACCCCAACAACACCCCACGCTCCACCACCGACACCAACTCCACCCCACCCACACACCCACCCGCATCCACCACCACCGCCTCCAACAAGGCGAAGAGGCGCCGCTGGTGGTCGGCCAGGTCCTGGGGGCTGTAGAGGTCGGCGTTGCCGTTCAGGTCGATGCGGATACCGCCGTCGGGCTGTTCGTAGGCCATGACCGACACATCGGGGATCGGGCCGTTGGCCAGGTTGTGGTGGGTGGCCCGGCACTCGTCGAACTCCAGGTCCCAGTCGAACGACATGACGTTGACCTCGGGCCCCACGAGGGCCGGAACGCCCCCGGTGAGATGGAGGTCGCGGGCCAGATCCTCACCCCGGTAGCGCTGGTGCGACAGGGCCATGCGGACTTCCCGGGAAAGGCGTCGCAGGACGTCGGCCCAGGTCGTCGCGGCGCTCAATTCCGCCCGTAGTGGAAGTATGTTGGCCAGGGTTCCGGGAGTACGGCGGGAAATCGGGTCCTTTCGCGCCGAAACAGCGAAGCCGAGCGTGATGTCCTCCGCCCCGGTCAAGCGGTGCAGGTAAACCGCGACAACAGCGGTCAACACCACCGACCAGTGAGTCCGGGCGGCGCGGGCGGCTTCTCTGAGGCGGTCGGCCTCATCAGCTCCGATCCGGGTGGTATGACGCAGGAAATCGCTGGGTTCGGTGCCCGGAGCGGTGGTGAGACGCGCGGCCTGGGGCGGGGAGGCAAACCGCTCCAGCCAGTACCGGCGGTCACGCTCGAATTCCTCGGATTCCCGGTACTCGGCTTCCTGGTCGAGCAGGGCGGTCAGTGAAGAGAATGGGGACTCACCGGCGGGTTCCCCCCTTTGAAATGCCGTGTAGAGTTCGGCGACCCGGCGGGCGAAGAGTGTGCTGCCCGCCCCGTCGGTCACGATGTGGTGATATCCCTGGTACCAGACGAACCGATCCGCCGCCGTCTTGATCAGGGCGAAGGAGAACAGCGGACCGCGCGCCAGGTCCATCGGCGTCCTGAGTTCCTCGCGCATCCACCGTTCGGCGGCGGCCCGGGGATCGGGGCCGCCGCTCAGGTCGAGGGTCCGCAGCGCCCAGTCGCCGGGCGGGCCGAGCACCTGATGGGGCACGCCGTCGAGGTCGCCGTCAATGTCGTCGAGGTCGTCGACGTCCAGGAACCGCGCGTGCAGCGTATCGGCCTCGGCGACCGCCCGGCGCAGCGCCGATTCGAAAAGGGCGGGGTTGAGGGGCCCACGGATCTCGACATACTGGCCTACTTGGAATTGCAGGCCATCCGGATTGATGCGCTGCGCCACCCAGATCTCCCGCTGGGCAGCGGATAGCGGGTAGCGAGAACCCTGAGGAAGATAGCGAGACCCTTGCGGATAGCGAGACCCATTCATTCCCCCGTCTTGCACGAGCACCACCCATTGCCTAATATCGGGTCACTTCCCAGGCAGCAGCACCGAATTCATTTCGAAATACTCATGTCATTTTGCACCGGGAGTCTAACCCCGCCGCTATATCGCGACAAGAGTCGTGGGCAGGCTTGGAAGGCCGTATGGCACCATCCTGCCACTCAGATATTTCCCTTCCCGCGAACAAGGTCACGAAGACTCGTGATCCGGACATAGAGGAAGATACGATGACGGACGCTCTTCCGATTCCCACCGGCGTGCCCACCACGCGTCGGTGTCCGTTCGAACTGCCCACCGAACTCCTGCGGCTCAGCGAACAGGGCCCGTTGAGCCGTATGCACTATTCCGATGGCCATCTGGGATGGCTGGTCACCGGATATTCGGCCGCTCGGCTGGTGCTCGGCGACAGCCGATTCAGCAACCGGGCCGACCTGGCCCGCATGCCGGTGGCGATTTCCTCCGAGGCCGAGCGGTCGCGGCGTGCGGTGCCGCCCGGTGTCTTCCACCGCATGGACCCGCCCGAGCACACGCGCTACCGGCGGCTGCTCACCCGCCACTTCACCGTGCGCCGCATGGACCGGCTGGTCCCGAGGATCGAGCAGCTGGCCGACGGGCGACTGGCGGAGATGGAGCGGAAGGGGCCACCGGCCGACCTCGTGGCCGACTTCGCCATGCCGATGTCACTCGACCTCCTCACGGAGTTGCTGGGCGTGCCGGACGAGGCCCGTGAGCGGTTCCGGAAGGATTCGGCGGCGCTGTTCGAACTCGACTCCGGCGCCGAGGAGATCACCCGCGCCACCCAGGCCATCCACCAGCGGTTCCGTGAGCTGATCGGACAGAAGAAGACCGGGACGGCGGAGGACCTTCTGGGGCATCTGGCCGCCGAGCCCGGTCTGCCGGAGGACGAGGCGGCGACGATCGGCATGGTCATCCTCACTGCCGGCTTCGAGTCGACCGGCAACACCCTGGCCCTCGGCGCCCTCGCGCTGATGCGGAACCCCGAGCAGCTGGACGCGCTGCGGGCCGACCCGGCCGTGATGGACTCCGCCGTGGAGGAGTTGCTGCGGTATGTCACCGTCACCCACTTCGGGCCCATCCGCACCGCCCTGGAGGATGTCCAGGTCGGCGACGACCTGATCAGGGCCGGGGACTCGGTCACCCTCGCGCTGCCCGCGGTCAACCGCGATCCGGAGCACTTCACGGCGCCCGACACCCTGGACGTCACCCGCTCATCGGCCCACCACGCCGCGTTCGGTTACGGCATCCACCAGTGCCTGGGGCAGCAGCTGGCCCGCTCGCTGATGCGCTGCTCGTACGCCAGGCTCTTCGACCGGTTCCCCGCCCTGCGGCCGGCCGTTCCGTTCGACGACATCCACGTCCGCACGGACAAGAACACCTATGGGCTGCGCGAGCTGCCGGTGACATGGTGAGGGCAGCGTCGTGACGGGGAACGTGGTGAGGGCAACGTTCTCGCAACGTGGCGGGGAGTTCGCTGGGCCGGACCCCTGACCGCTCGGTGAGCATGACCAGCATGACGGAGAGGGATCGCCCATGGACCGTATCGCGCTGACACCGGCCGCGGCCGAGCTGATCCGCAAGCTGCGGGCCGAGCACGGGCCGCTGATGTTCCACCAGTCGGGCGGCTGCTGCGACGGCAGCGCGCCGATGTGCTATCCGCTCGGCGAGTTCCGTACGGGTGGATCGGATGTGCTGCTCGGGGAGCTGGAGGTGGACGGGGTCGAGGAGCCGGTGGGCTTCTGGATGTCGGCCTCGCAGTTCGAGCTGTGGGCACATACGCATCTCACGGTGGACGTGGTGCCGGGCCGCGGCAGCGGCTTCTCCCTGGAGGCACCGGAGGGTGTGCGCTTCCTGATCCGCTCACGGCTGCTGGACGACACGGCGAGCTGAGCGCGGCGAACAACTCAGCGCGGCACGCCGCCGGATGGGCACGAGGGGGTGAGCACCACCTTCTCGCGCCCTCTCACCCTCTGGCCCCCGCACCCTCGCGCCCTCGCGCCCTCGCGCCCTCAGCGTGAGTACCGCCTTGCCGTGCCTCAGCTCGCGGCCGTGCCTCAGCTCGCGTCGGCCAGTGCCAGCGTGTGCAGCCGCTCCGGCGGGCCCGGCCGTGCGTAGTACCAGCCCTGGGCGGTGTCGCAACCCAGCCCCCGCAGATGCTCGGCCTGTACGGCCGTCTCCACGCCCTCGACCGTCACCGCGAGGTCGAGCGTGTGGGCGAGCGAGACGATCCCCTCGACGATCTTGACGTCGACCGGATCGGCCGGGGCCCGCTGCATGCCCCGGGTGAAGGAACGGTCCAGCTTGAGCTGGGAGACCGGGAGCCGGCGCAGATACGACAGGTTGGAGTAGCCGGTGCCGAAGTCGTCCAGGGCGATGTCCACGCCGAGGTCGGCGAGTTGCCGCAGCGGCCGCAGGGCGGTCTCGTCGGCGCCGATGAGGTCGTTCTCGGTGACCTCCAGGCACAGTGCGCTGGGGCACAGCCCGGCGTTCTCCAGGACCGCCACCGTGTCGGAGACCAGCGTGGGATGGCTCAGCTGGCACGGCGAGAGGTTGACGTTGACGCGCAGCGACGCGTCGTCCTCGGCGGCGTCGCGCCACTCGCGCGCCTGCCGGGCGGCCTGCTCCAGCACCCAGCGGCCGAGCGGGACGATCAGCCCGGTGTCCTCGGCGAGCGGGATGAACTGGTCGGGGCCGAGTACTCCGTGCACCGGGTGCAGCCAGCGTACGAGCGCCTCGGCGCCGCGCACGGTGCCGTCGGTGAGCCGTACCAGCGGCTGGTACTCGATGAAGAACTCGCCCTTCTCCAGGGCGGAGGGCAGCCCGTTGGTGAGGCTGTGACGGGCGATCACTCGGGCGTTGGAGTCGGCGTCGGCGATCTCGAAGCGATTGCCGCCCGCGGCCTTGGCCCGGTACATGGTGATGTCGGCGCTGCGCAGCACCTCGGCCCGGCCGATCTCCCCGGCCAGGCCGTCGACCACGCCGATGCTGGCCCGTACCCGCAGCTCACGGCCCTCGATCCGGACGGGTTCGGCGAGTGCGGCGAGCATCCGGCGGGCCAGTCCGGCGCCGTCGGCCTGCGCCGCGGGGCCGGTGACCAGGGCGAGGAACTCATCGCCGCCGACCCGGGCGAGCAGCTCGGCGGGAGCCTTCACACAGCGCTGGAGGCGTTCGGCGACGGCCTTGAGCATCCGGTCGCCGACGGCGTGCCCGAGGCTGTCGTTGACGGCCTTGAAGCCGTCCAGGTCCAGGTAACACACGCCGAACCGCTCGGCGTCGGCGTCGGCGGCCAGCACCTGGTCCAGCCGCTCCAGGAACAGGGTGCGGTTGGGCAGTCCGGTCAGCTCGTCGTGGGTGGCCTCGTAGCGCAGCCGCTCCCGCAGCAGCCGGTGCTCGGTGATGTCCTCGGCGAGGGCGAGCTGGTACTGCGGGGCGCCGCTGGAGTCGCGCAGCAGGGTGACCGTCAGATTGGTCCACAGCTCGCTGCCGTCGTCCCGGTAGTGCGGCTTCTCGATGCGGAAGTGGTCGCGCTCCCCGTTGACCAGCTCGCGGTAGAGCTCATGGGCGCCGGGGACGTCGTCGGGGTGGACGAACTCGGTGACGTTGCGGCCGGGGCGGAAGAAGTCCATCCCGCCGAACATCCGGGCCATGGCGTCGTTGACGACGAGCACCTCGCCGTCGAGCCCGGCGATGCCCACGCCGATGACCGCGCCCTCGAAGACGGCCTGGAACTTGGCCTCACTCGCGTGCAGCGCCTTCTCGGCCTCGGTCCGGGCGGCCATCGCGGCCCGCGAGATCGCCTCTTGCTCATCGCGCTCGCGCTCGCGCAGCTCGCGGACGAATCCGGCGGCGAGGGCGTGCTGGAGCCGCACACAGCGGGCGCGCGCCTCCTCGTCGGCCAGGGGCTCGCGGGAGGGCCCGTCGGACGGGACTGGGAACGATTCACCGGATGGTACGGAGAAGGGCAGTCCGAGCGACGAGCAGGACACCAGATGCGCGTCGATGACGCCCAGGATGGCGGGCAGCGCGTCGGGCTCGGTGCACTGGGCGTCCACCAGCGCGGCCCCGACCTCGTACGCGGCCTCGGTGTCGAAGGGCGAGGAGCGCAGGGCGGCGCTCAACCGGTGGGCCAGCGGCAGCAGATAGCCCTCGAACTCCTCGGGGGTCATCGTGGTGGCGGCCAGCGGATGAACGGCCCGGCACCAGATGCCCGCGAATCGCCTCAGCGGATCGCTCTCCCTGGGGGCGGGGTGCCCGGCGGCGTCCCCGGCGCCGCGGTCACATCTCGGCCCACCCGATTCGGAGGTCATATCGTGCGCTCCCCGGGGCAACCGCCATGGGCTGTGTCCCTGTAGCCTGCCGCGTCCTCGCCTGCGGCGTCGATGCCCTCCGGCCGCCAGTCCACGTCCTGCACTTCCTTCGCCCTCTTCCGGCTTCCGGGGCCGCCCTCGGGTCGTCCGCGTCCTCGGGGAAGTGGAGCACGACGAAGAGCGGCACGGCAACCCGCTGCTGAGGCGAGATTACTGATCAACCGTTCGATGAGGAAAGGAAAAACGGAAAAGTTCAATCCGGATCTGATCATGGAGGCGGGCGCCGCCGGGGGCTGCCGAGCACCTGTCAGAGGCATCTGCCAGGGGCCCGAACCCCGCGCTGACCTCGGCCCTCCAGTGGACGGGCCTTTGAAAGCGCCTCGGCGAACTCCCTTCAGGAGACCCGTTCTGGCGGTGCGCCAACCCGGCGCCTGAGCAGTCGAATGAGGAAATCCATCACGTCCGCCGCGCCGGGGCCACACCGGGATCTCCCCGGCCGAGGCAGGGGCACTCCCGGCTCGTACTCCCGGCCCGTACGCCCGCCCCTCCCCCTCGCGGATCGAAATCCGTGCGGCCTTTTAACCTCCATGCGATGAATTGCCGTGAATAGGGGTACTCGCCCGATGGATCTCCACAAGGAGGTACGTCTCCTCACGGAGGCACGTCTCCCCAAGGAGGCACGACGACGCACAGGACATAGAGGAACGCACAGAGTGACCCCATGACCCCACCAGGTGTCGCCCGGAATCAGCTGCTGCGCCGGGCGATGGCCCAGGTCAGCGCGGTCGGCACCGGCCGCGCCGAGTCCGGACGGTCAGCGGGCCACCGAGGCCCTGGACGCGCAGGTGAGGGGGTTGGCCGGGCGGGACGGGCCCGGTCCGGCTTCCCCCGGCGGGCCAGGGGCTGGGCCTTCGGGCGGCGCGAGCGGGGCGCCCTCGCGGCCCCATGCGCCGCACGGGCCGCATGCGCGGGATGACCTGCACGAGTCGCCTGCGCCCGACGGTCGGCACAGCGCCCTCGTGGTGAGCTACCGCGGCCCGGCCCGGCGAGGACGAACGGCTGCGCGGCCCCGAGTGAGCGGGGCGCCGCCGGGCACCCGTGACCGACGCAACGGCACCACACCACGAGGCGGGATGGGCAATGAGCGACAAGAACCAGCGTGTGGCGCGCACCCTGCTCGACCAGCAGGGGACGACCTTCGCCGCCGAGGCCGGGATCAAGCTCCGCAACACCCCCGGCCCCCTCTACCAGCTGCTGGTGCTCGCACATCTGCTGTCCGCGCGGATCAGTTCCGACATCGCCGTCGCCGCCGCGCGCGCCCTCTTCGACGCCGGGATGCGCGACCCGCGGCGGATGGCGGAGGCCACCTGGCAGCAGCGGGTCGACGCGCTGGGCGAAGGTGGCTACCGGCGTTACGACGAGCGGACCGCCAGCCAGCTGGGCGAGGCGGCCGAGCTGGTGAACCGGGAGTACGGGGGCGATCTGCGGCGGATGCGCGAGGCGGGGGACGTGAAGAAGCTGCTTCAGGGCGTCAAGGGCATCGGACCGGCCGGGGTGAACATCTTCCTGCGCGAGGTGCAGGGCGTCTGGCCCGAGTTCGCCCCGTACTTCGACAGCAAGGCGCTGGACGGCGCCGAGCGCGTCGGGCTGCCGAAGAGCGCGCGGTCGCTGGAGGGACTGGTGGCCGAGAAGGACCTTCCCCGGCTGGCCGCCGCCCTGGTCCGGGTCGCGCTCCACGCGGACGCCGCGCGCGAGGTGCGCGCGGCCGCGTGAACGCGGTCAGGACCGAGTCACTGCCGTTGTCGGCCCTCGGCGGGCTGGCCGGGGTGGCGCTCGGCTCGGTGGCCACCTGGGCGTTCGCCCTGGCCCAGGTTCCCGAGCCCTCTGGGCGGACCGGCCCCTCACCGGACCGGGCCCCTCACCGGACCGGGCCCCTCAGCGGATGCCGAATTCCTTCAGCACCCGCCGCTGGGCGGCGGTGGGCTTGGCCGGGAAGTAGAGGTAGCAGACGCCGCCGGTGCCCGAGACCACCTTGCCGTCGGCGTTGTACCGCTTCGTCCGCAGCCAGATGTTCTCCCACTGCCGCCGCTTGTAGACGTGGCGGACCGCCTCGTTGCTGGGCGAGGCCGGGTCGTTGGCGATGACGTCGCCGTCCGCCGTGAAGCCGATGACGGTCATCAGATGGCCCGAGGTGCCGTACCCCGCGCCGTCCAGCTCCGTCTTGAGGAAGGACTGCGAGGTGATCAGCGGAATGCCGACCTCGATCAGCTTCTCGGCGTCGGTGAGCGAGCCGAGCCGGGTGACCACGCCCTGCAGATCGCGGTAGGTGGCGGCGTAGGCGGCGTTGAACGGCCAGTTTCCGCAGCCCTCGTACTGGTAGTCGAAGGTGGACCGGGCGGCGTGGCAGACCTGCGGATCGGCGTAGTCCGGGTTGACCCAGGCCAGGTCCTTCGCGGACGGCTTGCGGCCCCAGGACTCGATGATCATCTGCGAGGAGGTGGGGCTGCACCACGCCTCGCCGCCGTTGTCGTACTCCGGGTACTGGCCCTTGTGGATCTCCTGCGAGTAGCGCGGTACGACGAGTTCGCGCCCCTTGGGCAGGCTCGGCGTGGAGGCGGGCACCTCGAACCGGTCGGGGACGTCCGAGCCCATCGCGCCGACCCGCCACACCGTGGGGGTGAGCGCGGTGCCGGGCTTGCGGTGGAGGGTGAGCCGCACCTGGTACGTCGCCAGCCGCAGCCCGCTCGCCGGGTCGTCGATGGAGAAGGTGTCGGTCCACACCGAGCTCTTGTCGTCGCTCTGGCCGTCCACCGAGGTGCGCCGGATGGAGGAGGCGCCGTCGTCGGAGGCCCAGCGGCCCATCACGTACCAGGGGGTCGCGGAGCCGTCGGTGTAGGTGCCCTTGAGCTCGATCTGGATCCAGGTGCCGGCCGGGGTGCGGGCGTTCCAGGAGACGATGGCCTCGGTCGCGGGCACGGAGAGGGTGCGCACCGGGGAGGTCCAGGTGGCGTACTCCCAGGCGGCCTTGGTGCCGGTGTGCGGATCGGTGTAGTCCACGCTGCCCAGCGGGCGGGCGATGACGATGCCGGGGCGGGCGCCGGCCTCGGCGCGGACGCCCTTGGCGGCACCGGCCAGCCAGTCGGCGTGGCTGGTCCAGCCGTGGTACTCGGCGATCCGCTTGGCCTTCGAGCCCGCCGGGGCCGCGGCCCCGGGGGCCTCCGAGGTCCCTGTCGCCGAGGGGCGGGCCGTTCCGGCGGCAGCGGCGGCGGTCGTGGTGACGGCCGCCGCGCCCGCGACGCCGAGGGCGGCGGCGAGCACGGAGCGGCGTGGCGTGGATCCAGATCTGGTCATGCGGGGTTCCCCCAGTCGTCGTCCGGTCCAGTGGGCGGCGGGTGCGCGACAGTCGCACAACTATGGCCGCTACGAGTGGTCTCAGGCCAGTGATTCCCCCAGCGCCCGCCTCATCAATATTGGTGTGAACCAATGGAGTGAACGAGCCCGAAGGGCCGTATGGTGGTCCCCGATGCGAACTTACCGACCGGTTGGCAGCCTGGACGCGCTGGCGCGGCGCCTGCGTGCGCTGCCGCCGTCCTGCGGGCCGGTCCGGCTGGTCGCGGTGGACGGCCACGCGGGCTCGGGGAAGACCACCTTCGCCGGGCAGCTGGCCGAGGCGCTCGGCGGTGCTCCCGTGCTGCACACGGACGACTTCGCCACCCATGACGAGCTCTTCGGCTGGGCGGAGCGGCTGCACACCCACGTCCTCGCCCCGCTGGCCCGGGGCGCGGCCGCGCGCTACGCCCCGTACGACTGGGTGGAGCGCCGCTTCGCCACCGCCCGGCGGCGGCTCGACCCCGCGCCGGTCGTGCTGCTGGAGGGCGTGGGCAGCGGCCGCCGCGCGATGCGCCCGCGGCTGGCGCAGCTGTTGTGGATGGATCTGCCGGAGCGGGACTCCTGGCGGCGCGGGCAGCTGCGGGACGGTCCAGGGATGTCCGCATTCTGGGACGGGTGGCTGCCCGCCGAACGCGCGCATTTCGCCGCCGACCCGTCCCGTCCGTACGCAGGAGCCTTGGTACGGCAGCGGAAGGAGGGGTATGAGGTGCTACCGGGACCCGCGGCGACCGACGGAAACACCCCCTGGCCTCACACAGCGTGAGCCGATGCCCCCGACCGGCCCTGACGCCGCCGCCCGGGGCATGACGCGTACTCCAACTCGGCTTGACCTGGGGCCCATACAGGTCTTACGTTCTCAATGTGCGACTCGTACGAGTCGTCCCACAACGCGAAGCCCCCGGTTGTTCCCCCGTGATCGGGGCTTCGTCCTGTCTGGCGCCGGTTTTCCGCCACTTTGCGCGGACCCTTCCTCACTCTGGGTGACGATCCGGCCCAGACCTCGTGCGCCCCTTACACGCCCCCGCGCACACCCGTCCGGCCTTGTGTGATTGCGACGAACAACAGTGCGGCACCCTCGGCCCATGCGAGTTGCGCAGGTACGATGCGAAAGGGGCAGTCGCCCCTGCGGCATCCACGGGGCAGGGGTTGTGGGGGACGTGATGGATTTCGGCACGCAGGGTTCGCACGCCCCGGCCGACCTCGCCTGGCTGCGAGCCGTCGACGCCTACACGATGGGCGCGTACGCACAGGCCGAGGAGGAGTTCCGGGCCGCCACCCGGCTCGATCCGGGAATGGCCGACGCCTGGCTCGGACTGCACGCGCTGCGGGCCGACACGGCGGCGGCGCTGCTGCGGATGTACCGGCACCGCGACCGCTTCGGCGAGCAGCGCGCCCGGCACCGCCGCACCCTCAACTCCTGGTACTGGCTGGGCTGGTGGGTCCAGCCGGTGCTGGAGACCAGCCGGGACCTGCTGCTCGCCCACGCCTCCCACTGGCTCGACGGCCGCCATGTGCCCGAGCTGGACCGGGCGCTGGCCGGCTGCCCCCCGGTCGAGGCCGATCCGCAGGCCCGCTTCCTGCACGCCTGCCGCGCCTATCTGGTCAAGGACTGGGAGCAGCTGGTGCGCCACACCGAACCGCTGCTGGACGATCCGTTCCTGGGCATCGAGGCCGGTCTGTTCGCCGGGATGGCGCGGGTCCGGCTGGAGATGTACAGCCAGGCCGAACCGCTGCTGGCCGCCGCCTTAATGCGCTGTCGCAGCGAACAGCCCCAGCGCAAGGAGCTGCGCTACTGGCTCGCCCGCGCGCATGAGGGCACCGGGCGCAGCGCCGCCGCGCTCCCCCTCTACCGCGCGGTGCACCGCATCGACTCCACCTTCATGGACACCTCGGCGCGGCTGGCGGCGATAGCCGAGTCCGACGGGCTGGACGAGCCCGCGGACCTCGCCGCCGTCTCGCTGGCCGGGGCCGGTGGCCAGGACGCCACGGACGGCCGGGACGCCACCGCCACCGACCCCGCCGACACGCTGTCCGACGGCCGCGACCCGCGCGCCGCGGGCGAGGGGCCCGAGGGCCCGCCGCTGATGGGCCCCGCCGTGATGGGCGCGGGCGGCACGCGCGACCGGGCCGGCCTGCCCTCCCAGCCCGGCCCCTCCGATCCGGTACTGCTGGAGAGCGCGCTGCAGGAGCTGGAGCGCATGGTCGGCCTGGAGCCGGTCAAGCGGCAGGTCCGGGCGCTGTCGGCGCAGCTCCACATGGCGCGGCTGCGCGCCGGGCAGGGCCTGCCGGTCCAGCCGCCCAAGCGGCACTTCGTCTTCTCCGGGCCCTCCGGCACCGGCAAGACCACCGTGGCCCGCATCCTCGGCCGGGTCTTCTACGCCCTCGGGCTGCTCGGCGGCGACCATCTGGTGGAGGCCGGGCGCGCCGATCTGGTCGGCGAGTACCTGGGCCAGACGGCGGTGAAGGCCAATGAGCTGATCGACTCGGCGCTCGGCGGAGTGCTCTTCGTCGACGAGGCGTACAGCCTGTCCAACTCGGGCTACAGCAAGGGCGACGCGTACGGCGACGAGGCGCTTCAGGTGCTGCTCAAGCGGGCCGAGGACAACCGCGACCGGCTGGTGGTGATCCTCGCCGGCTACCCCGAGGGCATGGACCGGCTGCTGGCCGCCAACCCCGGCCTCGGCTCGCGCTTCACCACCCGCGTCGACTTCCCCAGCTACCGCCCGCTGGAGCTCACCCGGATCGGGGAGGTGCTGGCGGCGGAGAACGGGGATGTGTGGGACGAGGAGGCCGTAGAGGAGCTGCGGAGCATCAGCGGCCATGTGGTGGACCAGGGCTGGATCGACGAGCTGGGGAACGGGCGGTTTCTGCGCACGCTGTACGAGAAGAGTTGCGCCTACCGGGATTTGCGGCTGTCGGGGTGGAGCGGGACTCCGACCCGGGATGACCTCGCCACGTTGCGGCTGCCGGATCTGATGCAGGCGTACGGGGAGGTCCTGTCGGGTCGCGGTCCGATGTACCGCGACCCGCAGGACCCCCCGCTGGGGTAGGCGCCTGCGGCGGGCTGTCCCCTACCCGCCCCTTCCCGAACCATGGGGCTCTGCCCCTGGCCCCCGGACGTCCTTCGGGCGTGTCCTCAATCTCCCCAGCTACCGCTGGGAGGTGCCCCCTGGACGGGCTGATTTCAGCCCGTCCGGCGATTGAGGACCGGGGTCCGGGGCGGAGCCCCGGTTGTGGGAAGGGGCGGGTAGGGGAAAGGCCCGCCGCAGGCGCAACCGCAGCGGAACCCGCCGCTCAGCCCACCATCGCCCGCTCCTCCTCGGAGGGCGCGGGCGCCGCCTCGCCCCGGGGCTCGGCCACCCGGTCCCGGGCCCCACCCCGGTGGGCGGGGTCGTGGACCTCGCCGACCAGCTTCTCCAGGACGTCCTCCAGGGCGACCAGCCCCAGCACCGTGCCCGACGCGTCGGCGACAGCCGCCAAGTGGGAGGCGGCCCGGCGCATCGCGGTGAGGGCGTCGTCCAGCGGAAGCTCCGCCCGGAGCGTCTCGATCGGATGCCAGACCCGCTGCGGCACGGCCCGCTCCGGGAACTCCAGCTCCAGGACGTCCTTCACATGCAGATAGCCCATGAAGACGCCGCCGGGGCCGCGCACCGGGAAGCGCGAGTAGCCGGTGCGCACGGTCAGCTCCTCGATCTGCCGGGGGTGACCGAGGGATCCACGGTGACCAGGCCCGCCGGGTCCAGGAGGACGTCGGTGACCGGGCGGCTGCCCAGCTCAAGGGCGTCCGCGAGGCGCTCCTGCTCCCCGGGGTCGAGCAGCCCGGCCTGCCGGGAGTCCTCCACCAGATGGGTCAGCTGCTCGCTGGTGAAGACGGCCTCGACCTCGTCCTTGGGCTCCACCCGGAACAGCCGCAGCACCAGCCGGGCGCACGCCCCCAGCAGCGCGGTGACCGGCCGGCACAGCCGCGCGAAGGCGACCAGCCCGGGGCCGAGCCACAGCGCGGTCTTGTCCGGCGCCGCCATGGCCAGGTTCTTCGGCACCATCTCGCCGATGACCAGGTGGAGGAAGACCACCAGGGCGAGCGCGATGGCGTAGCCGAGCGGATGGATCAGCTGCTCGGGCAGGTGGACGGCGTGGAAGACCGGCTCCAGCAGCTCGGCGACGGTCGGCTCGGCGACCGCGCCGAGGGTCAGCGAGCAGATGGTGATGCCGAACTGGGCGGCCGCCATCATCTGCGGCAGGTTCTCCAGGCCCGTCAGCACCGTACGGGCGCGCCCGGAGCCCTCGGCCGCGCGCGGCTCGATCTGGCTGCGGCGCACCGAGACCAGGGCGAACTCGGCGCCCACGAAGAAGCCGTTGGCGAGGACCAGCAGGACGGCGAAGAGAAGCTGTACCAGGCTCATCGTCCGTTCCCCTCCCCGGCCGCGGCGTGTGCGGTCATCTGCACAGGCGGCGTACCCGGCTTCGTGCGGACGATGCGCACCAGTTCCGCCCGGTGGTGGCCGACCTGCCGGACGGCCAGCTTCCAGCCGGGCAGCTCGGCGATGTCGCCGGGGGCGGGGATCCGCGCCAGCAGATCGGCCACCAGTCCGGCCACGGTCTCGTACGGCCCGTCGGGCGCGTCGAGGCCGATCCGGCGCAGGGTGTCGACGCGGCAGCCGCCGTCGGCGTCCCATACGGTGCGGCCGTCCTCAGTGAGGGTCTGCACCAGGTCGGGGGTCTCCGCGGCCTCGTCGTCGTGCTCGTCGCGCACCTCGCCGACCAGTTCCTCGACGATGTCCTCCAGGGTGACCACACCGGCCGTGCCGCCGTACTCGTCGACGACCACGGCTATCGGCTGCTCGCTGCGCAGCCGCTCCAGCAGCGGCTGGACCGGCAGCGTCTCGGGGACCAGCAGCGGGGGCTGGGCGATCCGGCTGACGGGGGTGCGCAGCCGGTCGTCGGACGGCACCGCGAGGGCGTCCTTGAGGTGCACCATCCCGATGACCTCGTCCAGCCGGTCGCGGTAGACGGGGAAGCGGGACAGCCCGGTGGCCCGGGTGAGGTTGAGCACATCCACGGCGGTCGCCGTGGAGTGCAGCGCGCTCACCCGCACCCGCGGGGTCATCACGTGCTGGGCGGTCAGCTCGCCGAGCGAGAGGGTGCGGACGAACAGATCGGCCGTGTCCTGCTCGATCGCGCCGGCCCGTGCCGAGTGGCGGGCGAGCGAGACCAGCTCACCGGGGGTGCGGGCGGAGGCCAGCTCCTCGGTGGGCTCCACGCCCAGCGCCCGCACCAGCCGGTTGGCCACGGTGTTGAGCAGGGCGATCACGGGCCGGAAGAAGCGGGCGAAGGCGTACTGCGGGCCCGCGACGAAGCGGGCGACCTGCAGCGGCCGGGAGACCGCCCAGTTCTTGGGCACCAGCTCGCCGATGACCATCTGGACGGCGGAGGCCAGCAGCATGCCGAGCACGATGGCGACACCGGACACGGCGCCGTGCGGCAGCCCGACCGCCGCCAGCGGCGCGGTCAGCAGATGGCCGAGCGCGGGCTCGGCCAGCATGCCGACGATCAGCGAGGTGATGGTGATGCCGAGCTGGGTGCCGGAGAGCTGGAAGGACAGCTCGCGCAGCGCCTCGACGACGGTGCGGGCGCGCTTGTCGCCCTCGTCGGCGGCTCGCTCGGCGTCCGGCCGCTCGACGGTGACCAGGCCGAATTCGGCGGCCACGAAGAAGCCGTTGGCGAGGATCAGGACGAGTGCCGCGGACAGCAGCAGGAGGGACAGGGTGATGCTCATGCCGCCGCCTCGTGGTCGGCGGCGGCGCAGGTACTACAGGACGTTCCGTCCATCTGCTGAGGGAGTCACTCCTCGGGTCGCAGGGGAGCCCGCCGGGGGCGCACGCGGGCGTGCGCGCTGGAGAGGCGGGGCGGGGCACCGTTCGGCCCCGGCAACAGAGTAAACAAGGATGGGGCGTGACGGGCAGGCCCCTCACGCCGTTGGAGTGCCGATCCGCTCGTCGGCCGGTTCGCGGGAGCCCGCCCGGCAGGGGGCGGAAGCGGACGTGAAGGGGCTGCTCAACGCCGCTGGGCGGCCCCGCCGGGTGGCTCAGTCCGCGGCACGGCCCGTCCCGTGCCGCTCGGCGAGGGCGCGCAGGGCCCGCGCGTCGCTGATGGCGTGCGCCTTGGCGATGCCCGGCTGGATGCCCATCGCGGGCAGGCTGGTGCCGTCGGCGAGGTCCAGATAGACCCAGGGGTCACCGGGGCGCAGATTGACCCGGAGCACCTCCGCCCACTCCAGCCGGCGCTTGGTGGTCAGGTTGACCACCGTCACACCGCCCTCCTCGGCCACCACCTTGGGGCGGCTGAGCAGCATCAGCCCGCCGAAGAAGAGCAGTCCGGTGAAGATGAAGCTGGCCCGCTCCCCCGGCCCCAGCCGCTCCAGCAGCAGGGCGACGGCCGTGAGGACGACCAGGACGGCGACACCGACGGTCATCAGGACGGCACGGGTCCTGGTCGGCCGGAAGGTGACGGGCAGGGCGGGGGTGGGCGCGGCGGCGGACACGTGGTCGGCCTCTCGGCTGGGAGGGAACGGGACGGGGGCGGGGGTGGGGGTGGGGCGGGCCGTCAGAGGCGGCAGGCGTGGATGCCGGTGGTGAGGATGGCCCGGGCCCCCAGGTCGTAGAGCTCGTCCATGATCCGCTGGGCGTCCTTGGCGGGGACCATCGAGCGGACCGCGACCCAGCCCTCGTGGTGCAGCGGGGAGACGGTGGGCGACTCCAGGCCGGGGGTGAGCGCCACGGCGCGCTCCACCTGCTCCACCCGGATGTCGTAGTCCATCATCACGTAGCGCCGGGCCACCAGGACGCCCTGCATCCGGCGGAGGAACTGCTGGACCTTGGGGTCGTCGCTGGGGTCGCCGGTGCGGCGGATGACGACCGCCTCGGACTCCAGGATGGGCTCGCCGATGATCTCCAGCCCGGCGTTGCGCAGGGTGGTGCCGGTCTCGACCACATCCGCGATGACCTCGGCGACACCGAGCTGGATGGCGGTCTCGACGGCGCCGTCGAGGTGGACCACGGCGGCGTCCACACCGTTGTCGGCCAGGTGCTTGGTGACCAGTCCGGCGAAGGACGTGGCCACGGTCATCCCGCCGAACTCGCTGACGTCCTTGGCCGTGCCGGGACGGGTGGCGTAGCGGAAGGTGGACCCGGCGAAGCCGAGCTGCATGATCTCCTCGGCCTGGGAGCCGGAGTCCAGCAGCAGATCGCGGCCGGTGATGCCGATGTCCAGCCGGCCGGAGCCCACGTAGACGGCGATGTCGCGGGGGCGGAGGAAGAAGAACTCCACCTCGTTCTCCGCGTCGACGAGGACCAGCTCCTTGCGGTCCTTGCGCTGCCGGTAGCCCGCCTCATGGAGCATCGCCGACGCAGGCTCGGACAGTGAACCCTTGTTGGGGACGGCGATGCGCAGCATGAGTGCTCTTTCCTTCGGTGGCTCGGTGGCTCGGTGGCCGGGTAGCTCGGTGGCGGGGGTGCGGGTGTTCGACGGGGGTGGTCAGAGATGGGCGTAGACGTCGTCGAGGGTCAGCCCCTTGGCGACCATCATCACCTGAAGGTGGTACAGGAGCTGGGAGATCTCCTCGGCGGTCGCCTCGTCGCTCTCGTACTCGGCGGCCATCCACACCTCGGCGGCCTCCTCCACGACCTTCTTGCCGATGGCGTGCACACCGGAGTGGACCAGCTCGGCGGTGCGGGACGTGGCCGGGTCGGCCGTGGCGGCCTTCTGCTGGAGCTCGGTGAAAAGCTCCTCGAACGTCTTCTTGGGCATCGTGTCCGTCATCCTACTTGGGTCGTGCGACGCCCCTCAGCGCCAGGGTTCGGCGACCGAGCGCAGGGTGGTGGCGGTGGCGACGGCCGCGGTGACCGCCTCGTGGCCCTTGTCCTCGCTGGAGCCCGCGAGCCCGGCCCGGTCCAGGGCCTGCTCCTCGGTGTCGCAGGTCAGCACGCCGAAGCCGATGGGCACGCCGGTGTCCACGCTGACCTGGGTCAGCCCCTGGGTGACGCCCTGGCACACATAGTCGAAGTGCGGGGTGCCGCCGCGGATGACGACGCCCAGGGCCACGATCGCGTCATAGCCGCGGCCCGCGAGCACCTTCGCGACGACCGGCAGTTCGAAGCTGCCCGGCACCCGCAGCACGGTGGGCTCATCGATGCCGAGCTCGCCCAGCGCGCGCAGGGCGCCGTCGAGCAGCCCGTCCATCACCTTCTCGTGCCACTGTGCGGCGATGACGGCGACGCGCAGGTCCCCGCAGTTCTTCACGGACAGTTCGGGGGCGCCCTTACCGCTCACGTCTCTCCTCGTGTTCCTGGTTTTCCGGTGTTTCTGTGGTGGTGCGTGGATATGCGTTGGTGCGGCCGCTGCTTCTCCGTGGCTACTGGTTGCCGCAGGCCGATATGGGCTCGGCGCGGTCGCCGTCCAGCCAGGGCAGGTCATGCCCCATCCGGTCCCGCTTGGTGCGGAGGTAGCGGAGGTTGTGCTCCCCGGCCTGGACGGGCATCGGCTCCCGGCCGGTGACCCGCAGCCCGTGCCGGACCAGCGCCGTGGTCTTCTCGGGGTTGTTGGTCATCAGCCGCAGCGAGTGCACGCCGAGGTCGGCGAGGATCTCCGCGCCCGCGGCGTAGTCCCGCGCGTCGGCGGGCAGCCCGAGCTCCAGATTGGCGTCCAGGGTGTCCCGGCCCAGCTCCTGGAGCTCGTACGCGCGCAGCTTGGACAGCAGTCCGATGCCGCGCCCCTCATGGCCGCGCAGATACAGGACGATGCCCCGGCCCTCGGCGGTGACCCGCTCCAGCGCGGCGTGCAGCTGGGGGCCGCAGTCGCAGCGCAGCGAGTGGAAGACATCTCCGGTGAGGCATTCGGAGTGGACGCGGACCAGCACGTCCTCGCCGTCCCGGATGTCGCCCTGGACCAGCGCGATGTGCTCGACGCCGTCGGCCGCGCGGTAGCCGTACGCCCGGAAGTCGCCGAAGGCGGTGGGCAGCCGGGTCTCGGCCTCGCGCCGCACAAGCGGCTCGGCGGGCTTGCGGTACGCGATCAGGTCGGCGATGGAGACGATCGCCAGGTCGTGCTTGTGGGCGAAGGCCACCAGGTCGGGGAGGCGCAGCATGGCACCGTCCTCCCCCGCGATCTCGCAGATCACGGCCGCCGGGCGCAGTCCGGCCAGCCGGGCGAGGTCGACCCCGGCCTCGGTGTGGCCGTCGCGCTCGAGCACCCCGCCCGGGCGGGCGCGCAGCGGGAAGATGTGGCCGGGACGGACGAGGTCGCCGGGGGTGGTGTCCGGGTCGGCCAGCAGCCGCAGGGTGGTGGCCCGGTCGGCGGCGGAGATACCGGTGCTGACGCCGTGTTCGGCGGTGGCGTCGACCGAGACGGTGAAGGCGGTCCGCATGGACTCGGTGTTCTCCTCGACCATCTGCGGAAGCCGCAGCCGGTCGAGGTCGGCGGCCTCCATGGGCGCGCAGATGAGCCCCCGGCACTCGTTCATCATGAAGGCGACGGTCTCGGGGCTGATCGTCTCGGCGGCGGCGACGAGGTCGCCCTCGTTCTCCCGGTCCTCGTCGTCCACGACGACCACGGGGCGGCCCGCGGCGATGTCGGCGATGGCGCGCTCGATGGGGTCCAGCGCCAGTTCGTCGGGCCAGTGCGCGGCTCGCAGGGAGGCGGCCTGGCCGCTCGGGTGCGGGTCGGTCACCGCGTATGCCTCACTCATGATGTGGCCTCCTTGTCCTGCGTGCCGTTGTCCCGTCCGAGCAGCCGCTCGACGTATTTGGCGAGTACGTCCACCTCGAGGTTGACCGGGTCCCCGGCCTGCTTGACCCCGAGCGTGGTGAGCGCGAGGGTCGTCGGGATGAGGCTGACGGTGAAGTAGTCGGGGCCCGCGTCCACCACGGTGAGGCTGATGCCGTCCACCGTGATGGAGCCCTTCTCGACGACGTAGCGGCTGAGTTCGGCGGGCAGCGAGATCTTCACGATCTCCCAGTGCTCGGAGAGCTTGCGGTCCACGATGGCGCCGGTGCCGTCCACATGGCCCTGCACGATGTGGCCGCCGAGCCGCCCGCCCAGCGCCATCGGGCGCTCCAGGTTGACCCGGGAGCCGATGTCGAGCGCGCCGAGGCTGGAGCGGTTCAGGGTCTCGGCCATGACGTCGGCGCTGAACCGGGTGGACTCACCGTCCTCGATGATGTCGACGACGGTGAGACAGACGCCGTTGACGGCGATGGAGTCGCCGTGCTTCGCCCCTTCGGTGACGACGGGGCCGCGCACCTGGAAGCGGGACGCGTCGCCCAGGTGCTCGATGGCGACGATCTCACCCAGTTCTTCGACAATTCCGGTGAACACTTCAGTTCTCCTCGGCGAGGGGGGCGGGGGCGACGGGAACAGGAACGGGGACGGCGGGGACGGGGATCGCGGTGACGGGGACGGCGGTGACGCGCAGATCGGGACCGAGCCGGGTCACATCGGCCGTCTCGAGACGCAACGCCTGCGCGATGGTGGTGATTCCGGCGTCGGCGAGGGCGGCGGGGCCCGCGCCGAGCAGAACGGGGGCGAGATAGCCGACGACCTTGTCGACGGCGCCCGCGGCGAGGAACGCCCCGGCGAGGGTGGGCCCGCCCTCCAGCAGGACGGAGCGCACCCCACGGCGGTGCAGCTCGGCCAGGAGCGCGGGGATCCGGAGGCCGGTTTCCGCGCGCGGCAGCCTTACGGTCTCCACGCCCGGCCGCCGGGGCAGGTGCGCGACGCCCGCGTCCTCGGCGACGGCGATCAGCGTGGGCGCGGCGTCGTCCAGCACCCGGGCGCCGGGCTTGATGGTGGCGTCCGTGTCCACGACGACCCGCAGCGGCTGAGTGGCGCCCTCCCGGTCCCGTACGGCCAGGTGGGGGTCGTCGGCGCGCAGGGTGCCGGAGCCGACCACGACGGCGTCGGCCTCCGCGCGCAGCCGGTGCACATCGGCACGGGACTCGGCGGAGGTGATCCAGCGGCTGGTGCCGTCGGCGGCGGCGCTGCGGCCGTCCAGGGTCGCGGCGAACTTCCACAGCACGAAGGGGCGGCCGCGGCGCATCGCGGTCAGCCAGGGCTCGTTGACCGCCTCGGCCTCCTCGGCCAGCAGCCCGGCCTCGACCTCGACCCCGGCGGCGGCCAGGGTCGCGGCGCCGCCCGTGGCCTGGGCGGTGGGGTCGGCGACGGCGTAGTGGACGCGGGCGATCCCGGCGGCGATCAGGGCCTGCGAGCAGGGGCCGGTGCGGCCGGTGTGGTCGCAGGGTTCGAGGGTGACGACGGCGGTGCCGCCGCGGGCCCGCTCCCCCGCCGCGCGCAGCGCGTGGACCTCGGCGTGCGGACCGCCGGCCCGCTGGTGCCAGCCCTCGCCGACGACGCGGCCACCGGCGTCGAGGACGACGCAGCCGACGACGGGGTTGGGGCTGGTGTGGCCGAGGCCTCGTGCGGCGAGCGCGACGGCATGGCGCATCGCTTGGGCTTCGGCTGCGGTGGCCACCGGGTCCTCCTGCCTCTTCGGGCACGGACTCCGGGGCTGTCGAGATGACACGGAAGCGGGAACGCCGCCGCCAGCACACCGGGTTCGGCAAGGGTTCGCATCCCGCTTGATCCCGCTTGCGCGAGGGCGAACCGCCGAGGCGGCGCACCGGTGATGTCGCTACCGCCGCGCACTGCCTCCCATCCGGACTTTCACCGTCGGTCCAGGAATTTCACCTGGTCAACCGGCCGCTGGCGGCGGACGGGTCGCGGACTGTAACCGCCGGTTCGGATTTTCACCGACCCCGGAGTGCGCTGACGTCACTGGTACGGGCCCAGTGTGCCATGGCCATCGACGCAGGTGGGAGGCAACCCCCATGTGGCCTCCCTCACCCACCCAAGCCCCGGAGGGGCCCCTCGCCCCAGTGCCGGCCGATCCCCCGCCCCGGTCGGGAACGGTTTCCCCCGCCCGGGCCGGGAACGCTTTGCCCCCCCGGGCCCGGGAGCGGATTCCCCACCCCGCCCCTTCCCGAACCGGGGGCACAGCCCCCGGCCCCCGGCGGGCCCAGCGACGCCGGGGCCGCGTCCGCAGATCCCCTTTGCAAGGGCCCCGGCCCCGGGTCCCGCTGGGGAGTGGCCTCCATCCCGCGTGGCCCCGCCGAGGCCCCGATCCCCCACAGGCGGTAGCGGCCGGGACGGCTCGCCCTTGCTGCTGCCCCAGCCGGCGCGGCAGCCCCGGACAGCGCTGTGCGGCCGGGCCCAGGCTTGTAGCCCCCGACCCGGAAGGGGCGCCCACCCCCGCCTCTGCCACCCGCCACCTACGGGGCGCCGCGGCCTCGGCGGAGCTGCACGGCATGAAGGCCGCTTCGGAGCAGGGCTCGGGGGCTTGCCCCGGAGCGGGAAGGGGCGGGGCGGGTGCCCCGACCAAGCGCGACGCCACGGGGACCATCCCCGGACGGGGGCCGGGGGCTTGCCCCCGATTCGGGAAGGGGCGGGGCGGGGAGGACGACGCTCCCGCCACCAACAGTCCGGGGACCGCCGCAACCACCGACCCCGGGCCCGACCCCGGCCCCCCACCACCCGCAGGACACCCCGCCCCCGACCAAGCGCCGCGCCACGGGACCGTCCCCAGACGGGGCCCGGGGGCCCGCCCCCGGATCGGGAAGGGGCGGGGCGGGGAGAGATGCCCGTCAGCCCTGGGCGATGCTGTCGAGTTGTTCGACCGCCGGCCGCAAGGCCCACAGGTCGCCGCCGGGCGGGGTCTGGAGCTTGGGCAGCGCCGCGCGAGCCTTGCGGTCACCCGCGTCGGCCGCCGCGTGGACGATGTCGCTCGCCGCGTAGGCGCGGAAGTCGAGCTCCGGGTACGGCCAGGGCGCGGCGCCCGTGGCCGCCGGGAGCAGGAGGTCGACCGCCTTGAAGAGGTTCCCGCCACCGGGCCCGGTGTAATTCCACAGGTCCACCCCGATGTGCTTGCCGATGGCGGCCATCCGGGTGTACGCGACCAGGTTGAAGGTCGAGTAGTGGAAGCTCCGGGTCCGCTTCAGCTCCTGCGGCTGCGTGCCGTCGGCCGCGATCTGAGTGTCGATGCGCTTGGTGCGGGCGTCGAGGAGCACCTGGCGGGCGCGGTCCCGGTCGCCCACGGCGGTGGCGATGGCGGCGACCTGCATGTCGTAGAAGGTGCCGTGGTTGTTCTCGGCCGCGCCCTCCTCCTTGCCGAAGTCGCTGTTCACCAGCCAGTCCAGGAACTGCTTGTTCCAGGTGCGGAAGCCCGCGTGGTCGCTCTTGGACCAGCCGGGAGCGCCGGTGTCGAGGAGCGCGGCGGCGTCGAGGAGGCTGGTGAAGGCCTGGGAGAAGTCGATGATCCCGATCGAGCGGCCGTCGTACTTGCAGGGGATGAACTGCGCGTGGTTCAGGTTCGGGTTCATCCGGGTCGCCGGGGTGACGAACCAGGTGCGCAGGATGTCCGCGGCGTGCTCGGCGTAGGCCCGCTCACCGGTGTAGTACCAGGCCAGCGAGAGCTCGTAGGCGGACTCGAAGACCTTCCCGGCCTCGGGACGGTCCGTCATCTTGTCCACGTCGGGGTTCCGTTGGCCATCCTTCTGAACGTAGGGGCAGCCGTACGGATTGTCCTCGGTCTTGGGCCGGCTGGGCCACCAGTAGGGGGCCTGGCTGAAGTAGTCGTGTTTGTCGCCGCTGGGCGGCACCTGGTCCTTGTCGGTGACCGTCCAGGGCCCTGCTTCATCCACTGGTCGGCCTGGGCGGTCAGATCGCGTACGGTCCGCCGCAGATTGCGGTCTCCCAGCTGCAGTTTCAGCTTGGTGAGGGACAGTCGGGGCCCGTCGAGCACCACCGTACGGGGCACCGGGCCGGAATGCCGGACGCGCTCGGCGCCCTGCGCGGAAGGGGCGGCGGGGATCGCCAGGACGGCCAGGAGGGCGGAGGCGGCGATGACCGCCCGGGCGATCCGCCCGCGTCCCGCTGGAGGTGCACCCATCGAGCACTCCAATCAGATAGCTGAACGCTATTCAGAATTGAGATCGGGCTCAGAGTAAGGCGGCTCCATGGGCACGACAAGAGATCGCACAGGAATCCGCCACCCCACGGATTCGGCGGGTCCACGGCCTACGGGGCGCCGAACAGCTCGTTCTGCGTCGCGTCCAGCGCCGTCAGCACGGCGCCCCGCAGCACCCCGCCACCGCCCACCACCCCCGCCCGCACCCGCGTCCGCAGCGGCGACAGCCGGGCCACGTGCTCCTCCACCCGCCGGGCGAGCCCCTCGCCCCCGGCCCGGCCGACCTCGCCGCCGAGCACCGCGCACCCCGGGTCGAGCACCGCGCAGATCGCGGCGACGCCCAGCGCGATACGGGCCGCCAGCGCCTCCAGGAAGGTCTCGCCCCGCTCCCCCGCCTCCAGGGCCGCGCGGATCACCGCCTCCGCCGCGCCGGAGTCCTCCGCCCCCTCCCCACGCGAGCCGCCCGCCGCGGCCTCCAGACCGTGCTCCTGGGCGAGTTCACAGACCGCGGCGCTGCTCACCAGGGAGTGGAACCCGCCGTCGCAGCCGGTGGCGGAGGGCAGCCCCACGGTCCCCGGCACCGGCAGGAAGCCGATCTCCCCGGTGCCGCCGGACGCTCCGCGCCGCAGCACCCGGTCCAGCACCACGGCCGCGCCGATGCCGTGGCCGAGCCACAGCAGCACGAAGGTGTCGCGGTCGCGCACCGCGCCCAGCCGCTGTTCGGCGACGGCCGCGAGATTGACCTCGTTCTCCAGCAGCACCGGTGCCGCGAGGCCGTCGTGCAGCGCGGTGGCCAGCTCACGGTGCCAGGAGGGCAGCCCGCCAGGCGAGTTGAGCTCCCCGGTGGCGGGGTCGATGAGACCGGGCACGCCGATGCCGATGTGGTGCAGCCGCGCCGCCCCCGCCCGCTCGGCGGCCCGCTCCACCAGGGCCACCACGGCCGCCACGGTGTGCGCCGGATCCCCGTCCGGGGCCACCGGAAGCGACTCCTCGGCCACGGTCCGGCCCAGCAGATCGGCCACACAGACGGCGACGCCATCCGTACGGACGTCGACCCCGGCCACATGCGCGCTGTCGGCGACGATCCCGTACACCCGGGCGTTGGGCCCCCGGCGCTCCGCCCCCGACTCCCCCACGACCGCCACGAGACCGGTCTGCCGCAGCCGCTCGACCAGGTCCGCGATGGTGGGACGGGACAGCCCGGTCAGCGACTTGAGCTCCCCCGCGGTCAACGGCCCCTTGTCCTTGAGCAGGTGCAGGGCGAGGCGGTCGTTGATGGCCCGCGCCGTACTCGGAGAGGCGGTGCGGCCCGCCACGGACACGCTCGTCGAGGTCATGCCGGGATCCTTCCAGAAGGCCGGGGAAAAATCCCTATCTATCAGGGAGCCTTCCTGATAGTTTCCGGTGGGCCACGGCACGGGCCGGGCGCAAGCACGCACGGGTACGGGCACCAGCACGGGAACAAGTACGGGCACGAGTACGGGTACGGGCGGGTCGGCGCTACGGGGAGGGTGCGACAAGCATGGGCAGGCTCAAGGAGTCCGGGGCGTCCGAGATGCGCCCGGTACGGCGGGCGCGAATCGCCGTGGCGGCGGTGTTCGCCGTGCACGGCGCGGTGACCGGCAACTTCGCCACCCGTATCCCCTGGGTCCAGGAGCGGCTGGACCTGAGCGCCGGTCAACTCGGCCTCGCGCTCGCCTTCCCCGCCATCGGGGCCTCGGTCGCGATGCCCCTGGCCGGGCGGATCAGCCATCGCTTCGGCGCCCGCGCGGCGCTGCGCGGACTGCTCGCCCTGTGGACCGCCTGGCTGGTGATGCCCCCGCTCGCGCCCGGGCTGGTCTGGCTGTGCGGTGTGCTGCTCGTCTTCGGCGCGACCGCCGGGATGTCCGACGTCGCCATGAACGCCCTCGGTGTGGAGGTCGAGAACCGCCTCGGCCGTTCGATCATGTCCGGGCTGCACGGCATGTGGAGCGTCGGCGCGCTCACCGGCTCGGCGGCGGGCACGGTCGCCGCGCACGCCGAGGCCGACGCCCGGCTCCATCTCGCCATCGCCGCCGGGGTCCTCACGGTGCTCGGCGCGGTGGCCTGCCACTGGGTCCTGGACCTGCGCAGCGCCCCCGAGGAGCACCCACCGCCCCGCTTCGCCCTGCCGCCCCGCTCCGCGCTGATCATCGGGGCGGTGGGATTCTGCGCGGTCTTCGCCGAGGGGGCGAGCCTGGACTGGTCGGCGGTCTATCTGCGCGACGTCCTGGACGCCTCCCCCGGTGTCGCCGCCGCCTGCACCACCGCCTTCTCCTGCACGATGGCCGGCGCCCGGCTCGTCGGGGACGCGGTGGTGGGCCGATTCGGGCCGGTGCGGACCGTACGCACGGGCGGCGTCCTCGCCACCGCCGGGGGCCTCCTCGTGGTCACCGCCTCCGGGCCCGTCCTCGCCATCGTTGGATTCGGCCTCATCGGCCTGGGCATCGCGGTCGTGGTACCGCTGGCCTTCGCCGCCGCCGGGCGCAGCGGCCCGGCCCCGAGTCAGGCCATCGCGGGCGTCGCCACGATCACCTACACCTCGGGGCTGGTCGCTCCGGCGGCGATGGGCTCGATCGCGGATCTGACCTCGCTGACGATCTCGTTCTGCCTGGTCACGGCGTTGGCGCTGGGGCTGGTGGCGGGGGCCGGGGTGCTGCGGACCCCGGCGGGGACGGACGCCACGGGTTCCGCCCCGCACCCCGACCCGTCGACGTCCCGGACCACGCTCTCCTGACGCGTCACGGGGCGGGGCCGCCGGGGCGGTGCACCGTCTCCGGCACCGCCACCCTCCGGCTCCGGCACCGCCACCCTCCGGCTCCGGCACCGCCATCGTTCGGCGAGCGCCGAAGGGATCCGGCCGTACGGTCGGTGATATGAGCGATACGAGCGATGGCCCGGCCCCCGACCGTCACACCGCCTTCCGCCGGCTCCACCACGGCGACCGGCCCCTGCTGCTGCCCAACGCATGGGACCACGCCTCCGCCGCCGCCCTCGTCCGGCGCGGCTTCGCCGCCATCGGCACCACCAGCCTCGGTGTGGCCGCGGCGGCCGGACTGCCGGACGCGACCGGCGCCGCCCGCGATGGAACCCTCGCCCTCGCCCGGGGCATCGCCCGGCTCCCGGCGCTGGTGACCGTCGACATCGAGGGCGGGTTCGGCGACCGGCCCGAGGAGGTCGCGGCGGTGGCGGCCGAGCTGGACCGGGCCGGGGTGGTCGGCGTGAACATCGAGGACGGACGCCTCGACGGCACCCTCGCCCCGCTGGGCCACCAGACCGCGGTGATCGCGGCCGTCAAGGAGCGGGTGCCCCGGCTGTTCGTGAACGCCCGGACCGACACCCACTGGCTCGCCGCGATCGGTGGCGGCACCCCGCCCTCGCTGTCCACCGCCGCCGAGCGCATCGAGGCGTACGTACGGGCGGGCGCGGACGGGATCTTCGTGCCCGCGCTCACCGATGAGCAGGACATCGGCGCACTGGCCGACGACCTCGGCGAGATCCCGCTGAACATCCTCTTCACGCCCGGCCGCCACACCTACGAGCGGCTGGCCGAGCTCGGGGTGCGGCGGATCAGCTGCGGTTCGCTGCTCTTCCGGGCCGCCCTGGACCACGCCGTCGAGCTGGCCTGGTCGATCGGCCACCCCGGCGCCCGCGGCCAAGCCGATCAAGCGGCCGGCCTGCCCGGCTACGCCGAGGCGCAGTCACTGGCCGACGATTTCACCAACGAGGTCACCGGGGCCGATCTCACATAGCTGCAAGGCGCACATTTTCGGCCAACTAACATTGCTGCGAATCCCCGTAGCGATGAAGTGGAGCAGTCATGGGCCTCGGCGTGGGCTGGACCCTGCACGGCGATGGGCGCACCCCCGCCCCCGGTGCCGTCGTCAAGCCGGATGAGCGGCTGTCGTGGCCGAGGACGGTGGGGCTCGGCGCGCAGCACGTCGTGGCCATGTTCGGGGCCAGCTTCGTCGCCCCGGTGCTGATGGGGCTCGACCCCAACCTCGCGATCATGATGTCCGGGGTCGCGACCGTCCTCTTCCTGCTCGCGACCCGCGGCCGGATCCCCAGCTATCTGGGGTGCAGCCTGTCCTTCGTCGGCGTGGCCGCCGCGATCAGGGCGCAGGGCGGCGGCAGCGCGGCCGTCACCGGGGCGATCCTGGTGGTCGGCGGTGTGCTGTTGCTGAGCGGTCTGGCGGTACGGACGTTCGGCGCCCGGATCATCCACGCGGCGATGCCGCCGGTGGTGACCGGCGCGGTGGTCATGCTGATCGGGTTCAATCTGGCACCGGTGACCGCCGGTACGTACTGGCCCGCCGATCAGTGGACCGCGCTGCTGACGATGCTGCTCACCGGGGCGGCGGTGGTCTGTCTGCGGGGCTTCTGGTCACGTGTCGCGATCTTCCTGGGGCTGGTCTTCGGCTATGCGGTCTCCTGGGCCTTCGACCGCGTCTTCGGCAAGATCCACTCCATCGACGGCAGCGGACGGGTCACCGACCACTGGCGGCTGGATCTCTCCGGGGTGACCAAGGCGGACTGGATCGGCCTGCCGTCCCTGCACGGGCCCACCTTCCACTGGTCGGCGGTGCTGGTGGCGCTGCCGGTGGTGATCGCGCTGATCGCCGAGAACGCCGGGCATGTGAAGGCGGTCGGCGAGATGATCGGCGATCCGCTCGACGACCAGCTGGGCACGGCGATCGCCGCGGACGGCGCGGCGACCATGATCTCCACCTCGGTCGGCGGCCCGGCCAATACGACGTACTCCGAGAACATCGGGGTCATGGCGGCCACCCGGGTGTACTCCACCGCCGCGTACTGGGCCGCCGCGGGCTTCGCGCTGCTCTTCGGGCTGTGCCCGAAGTTCGGCGCGGTGGTGGCGGCGGTGCCGGGCGGGGTGCTGGGCGGGATCACCGTCATCCTCTACGGCATGATCGGGCTGCTCGGTGCGCAGATCTGGGTGCACAACAAGGTGGACCTGCGCAATCCGCTCAATCTGGTACCGGTCGCGGCGGGCGTCATCATCGGCGTCGGCGGCGTCAGCCTGAAGATCGGCCACAACTTCGAGCTGGGCGGGATCGCGCTCGGCACGATCGTGGTGCTGCTCGGCCACCACGTGCTGCGCGCCCTGGCCCCGGCACACCTGAAGCGGCAGGAGCCCCTGCTGGACGCGGGCACCAGCGGATACGACGACAAGCGGCCGACCCAGCTCTAGAGCGCCCACTCCTGCCGCGGGGCGAGGTCCTGGAGGCCCACCACCCGCAGCAGCTCCAGCCGTTCGGCGGACTCGCTGCCGGGGCGGGCGGTGTGGACGATCAGCCGCTGGGCGTGTTCCGAGCTCAGCAGAATCTCCGGTTCCAGCTCCAGTTCACCCACCACGGGGTGGATGAACCGCTTGACCGCGCAGTGGCGTAGCGCCACCTCATGGGCCTCCCACAGCGCCGCGAACTCCGCGCTCACCGACCGCAGTTCGGCCACCAGCGCCGCCGGGCCCGGGTCGTCGGGGCGGGCGGCGAGCACGGCCCGGAGATTGGCGACATGGAGCCGGCCGTGCATCTCGAGATCCTCGGCCGGGAAGATCCCGGGAGCGTCGTTCCGCCGGGTGAAGAAGCCCCGGACGATATTGCGGTCGCCGGGCGGCCGCCCCATGATGTCGCCGACCAGCGCCGCCGCCATCGCGTTCTGCGCCAGCACCTCGCCCCAGTCGGTGATCACCTGGGCCGGGGTGTCGTAGAGCCGGTCCAGCACCCTGAGCAGACCGGGCCGCACATGCTCGGAGCTGCTGCGGTCGCGCGGCGGCTCCTCCCCGACCAGGTGGAAGAGGTAGTCGCGCTCGTCGTCGGTGAGCCGCAGCGCCCGGGCCAGCGCGGTCAGCATCTGGCGGGACGGGCGCGGGCCGCGGGCCTGCTCCAGCCGGGTGTAGTAGTCCGCGGACATGCCCGCGAGCTGGGCCACCTCCTCCCGGCGCAGCCCGGGCGTACGGCGGCGGGGGCCGGGCGTCAGCCCCACCTCGGCGGGACCGAGGCGGGCGCGGCAGCGGCGCAGGAAGTCGGCGAGTTCCGTTCGATGCACGCCCCCATCGTCGCCGCGTCCGCGTCCCGTATCCAGGGTCTGCGGATCCCTGGATGAGGAGGTCTCTCCCGGCCCCGCCCCGCCCGCCGCAGGCTGAGGCCGAGCGACGAGACGAAAGGCGGATGCTCATGCCCTTGATTCTGGTGACAGGCGCGACCGGTCAGGTGGGACGGCGGTTCACCAAGCGGCTGCTGGAGCGGCCGGCGGCCGGTACCGAGGTACGGGTGCTGGTGCGCGATGAGGAGCGCGGCGCCCCCTTCGCGGCCCAGGGCGCGCGGCTCACGGTCGGCGATCTGCGCGAGGAGAAGGATCTGCGGAGGGCCATGGAGGGGGTGCACGCGGTCGTCAACATCGCGGCGGCCTTCCGCGGGGTGCCGGACGAGGAGGCGTGGGCGGTCAACCGGGACGCGGCGGTCGCGCTCGGGCGGGCCGCGGTCGAGGCCGGGACGAGCCGGTTCCTCCAGGTCAGCACCAATCTGGTGTACGGCGCCTCGCGCGGGCGACCGCTGACGGAGGACGACGAGAGCAGGCCCGGCGGCCTGCTGTGGGGCGCGTACCCCGCGTCCAAGGCCGAGGCGGAGCGGGAGCTGCTGGCGCTGCACCGCGAGCACGGCCTCGATCTGCGGATCGGCAGCCTGGCCTTCGTCTACGGGGACGGCGATCCGCATCTGGCGAACGTCCTGCCGCACGCGGCGGCATGGGCCGGGAACCAGCGGCTCGCCATGGTCCACCACGCGGACGTGACGCAGGCGCTGCTGCGGCTGCTGCGCGCGCCGGGCGGCACGGCCGGCGGCTCGGTGTCGGGCCGCAAGTACAACATCGTGGACGACGCCCCGGCGACCACGGTCGAGCTCTTCCAGATCAACGGGGTGCCGCTGCCCGAGGGCATGACCGGGCGGACCGACGAGGACCCCTGGTTCGGGATCACTTCCAACCTCCGGCTGCGCGACGAGCTGGGCTGGCGGCCGCTGTATCCGTCGATGTGGACGGCGCGCGACGCGGGTGTGCTGTGATACGGCGGTTGACGGGGCGTTAGACCGTCCAGGGGAAGCGGCGGCGTACGGCGGGACCGCATCCCTCCGGCCTGCCACCCTGGCGTCCATGACGATGCCCACGCCCGCGCGGCTCGCGCCGCGCACCGTGAGAAGCGTCGTGGCGCGCATGAGCGCGCTCGGCGCGGCGCTGCCGCCCGGGGACGGGGTGGCGGTCTTCAACGGGGTGTATCTGTCGGTCACCGAGGAGGTGGGCCGACGGCTCGCGGACGGGTACTTCCACGACCCGTCCGCCACCGAGGAGCTGGACGTACGGTTCGCCGAGCGCTATCTGGCGGCGGTCGACGCGGTGGCCACCGGCGGGCGGCCGCCCGACTGCTGGCGGCCGCTGTTCCAGCTGCGGTGCCATCCCGGGGTCCGCCCGGTGCAGTTCGCGCTGGCCGGGATCAACGCCCATATCGGCCATGACCTGGCGCTCGCGCTGCTGGACACCTGCCGTGCCCGGGACCTCGAACCGGAGGCCCTGGAGGGCGACTTCGACCGGATCGGCGCGCTGCTCACGGGGATGGAGGAGCGGATCCGGGAGGAGCTGATGCCCGGCCCCGACCTGCTGGACGTGGCCGATCCGCTCACCCATCTGGTGGGCTCCTGGAGCCTCGAGAAAGCGCGGGGCGCCGCATGGGCGGCGTTCCGCGCACTGTGGGGGCTGCGCGCGGTGCCGGAGCTGGCGGAGGAGTTCGCGGAGCGCGTCGACGCGACCGTGGGTCTGGTCGGACGCTTTCTGCTCACCCCTCTGCCGTCCGCGCGCTGAGCGGCCCCGGACCGCGCGCTGAACGGCCCCCGTACCGCGTGCTGAACCGCCCCGGACCGGTTCAGTCCTCGGGGAGTTCGACGGGCGCGATCTCGTCGTACAGATCGCCAGGGCCGGGGTTCTTCGGGTCGGCGGAGCCGCCGAACTGGTGCATGACGCCCCACACCGCGTTGAGCGCGGTCTGGACGGCGCCCTCGGCCCAGCCCGCCGTCCAGGAGATGTCGTCGCCCGCGAGGAAGACGCCGCGCTTGTCGGCGGGCAGCCGGTCCTGCATGAAGTGGGTGAACAGCCGACGCTGGTAACGGTAGTGGCCGGGCAGATTGGCCTTGAACGCGCCCATGAAGTACGGCTCGTTCTCCCAGGAGACGGTGACCGGGCTGCCGATGATGTGCTTGCGGATGTCGACGTTGGGATAGATCTCCGAGAGGGACTTCAGCATCACCTCCATCCGCTCGTTCGCCGACAGCGGCAGCCACTTGAGGCTGTCGTCGCACCACGTGTAGGAGAGGCAGATGACGGCGGGCCGGTCCGGGCCGTCGTCCAGCAGATAGGTGCCGCGGGTCATCCGGTCGGTGAGCGTCATGCTCATCGTGTCCCTCCCGGTGACCTCGTCCTTGTCCAGCCAGAACGGCCGGTCCACCGGCACGAAGAGCTTGCTGGACTCCATGTAGTGGGTGCGCTCGATCGCCGTCCAGTGGTCGATCGGGAAGAGCGAGTCATCGCAGTCGATCTGGGAGAGCAGCATCCAGGACTGCGCGGTGAAGACCACCGCGCGGTACGAGCGGATGTCACCGCTCGCGTCCGTCACCACGACGCGGTCGCCCGCGGCCCGGTGCAGCCGGGTCACGGCCGGGCGGGGCGCGCCCTCGTGCAGCGAGGCCAGCGAGGTGCCCTGGGGCCAGTGGACGATCTTCTCGGGCTCGCGCTCCCACAGCCGCAGTGGAAGCTGCTGGCTGCCGCCGACGATGCCGCGGTGGTGGTCGTCGGCCTCGGTGTAGACGACCCGCAGGATCTCCAGGATGGAGTTGGGGAAGTCGGTGTCCCAGCCGCCGGTGCCGAAGCCGACCTGGCCGAAGATCTCCCGGTGGCGGAAGGAGGTGAAGGCCGAGGAGTCGCAGAGGAAGCCGTAGAAGGTCTGGTTGTCCAGCTTCTCGACCAGCCGGGACCAGATCTCCCGGATCCGGGGCACGTCCCGCTCGCGGATGGCGCGGTTCATGTCGGAGAAGTCCGCGCCCTCCTCCAGGCAGGCGTTCCAGGCGTCGGCCACCTCGCGGTAGACCGGCGGCAGGTCGTCGATGGTGCGGGCGTAGTGGGACTCGCCCTTGAGGTCGACCACGGTCGAGGGGTCTCGGGGGCCAGCGGGTTGGGGAACGGCCGGGTCTTCAGCCCCACCAGGTCGATGTAGTGCTGGAGGGCGGTGGAGGAGGGCGGGAAGCGCATCGCGCCCATCTCGGCGGTCAGGGTGTCGTCACAGCCGTCGAAGCCGACGGTGCGCAGCCGTCCGCCGATCCGGTCGGCCTCGTAGACCACGGGCCGCAGGCCCATCTTCATCAGCTCGTACGCGGCGACGACACCGGAGAGACCGCCGCCGACGACCGCGACCTCGGCGCCGTGCTCGGTCGCCGGTATCTGGCCCAGGCCCGCGGGGTGGGCGAGGTAGTCGTCGTAGGCGTAGGGGAAGTCCGGGCCGAACATGGTGATGGGCGGAAGGGCGTCGAGGGCCTGCGTTTCCTGCTCGTCATGGACGGCGGTGGGCACCGTGGACGTCATGGGGTACGGACTCCTTGCTGCTTGGTGCTCAAAGGGGTGGTTCGGGTGCGGCAGGGGCCGGACGGATCAGCTGAGGGAGGTGTAGAGACCGGGGCGGCGGTCGCGCAGATACGGGTTGATCCGGCGCGAGGTCGTCAGCAGTTTGGGGTCGACGTCGCCGAGGAGGAGTTCCTCACCGCGGCCGGCGCGCAGGCAGGTGGCGCCGTCGGGCCCGGCCAGACAGCTCAGCCCGACGAAGTCGAACTCGCCCTCGGGGCCGCTGCGGTTGACGTACGCGATGTACATCTGGCTCTCGAAGGCCCGCACCGGAATCAGGGATTCGGCGACGAACTCGAAGGGGTGCATCTGCGCGGTGGGCACCACCAGCAGATCGGTCCCGGCCAGGGCGTGGGCCCGTACGTTCTCGGGGAACTCCACGTCGTAGCAGACCAGGATGCCGACGGTCAGCTCGCCGATGGTGGCCTGGACGACGGGGGTCTCACCGGGGGTGAACGACTCCCGCTCGAAGCAGCCGTAGAGATGGGTCTTGCGGTAGTTGGCCAGCTCGGTGCCGTCCGCGCCCACCAGCCGCGCGGAGTTGTGGACGGCGCCCGCATGGCGCTCGGGGTAGCCGTAGAGGATGGCGAGGCCGTGCGTCGCGGCGATCTCGGCCACGGCCCGGCCGCTCGGCCCGTCGGCGGGCTCGGCCAGCTCCCGCACGCCGCCGCCGATGGCGTAGCCCGTGAGGAACATCTCCGCGGTGACCAGCAGCCCGGCGCCGTCGGCGGCCGCGCGGGCGGCGGCCTCGTCGAGGACCTTGAGGTTACCGGCGGGGTCGCCGGGGTGACCGGAGTTCTGGAGCAGAGCGGTGCGCAGCGGCGGCATGGGCAGACCTTGGGGCGAGGAGTACGGGCGTAAAAACAGTACGTTGCCTCCGGATCGCCCAACAAGACGACTTCATTGCGTCCGGCGTCGATTCATGACGTATGGGGAGCGGTACACGACGATTTGTTGCAGGCGCCCCAAGGGGGCGCGGGCCGTATGCGGCTCCGCCGCCGGGGGGGGCGCCCGAGGGGCGCGGGGCTGTGTCGATATGCGGCTCCGCCGCGTGGGCGCGACCAGCCACGACGGCGCCGCAGCCGATAAACGACAGGTCGGGGCACTACGTCGGGGCGCCCGAGCTGAACCTCCGCAGCAACGGCGACAGCACAAGCACAGACTTCGTACGCTCCACAAACGGCTCCCCCGCAATCCGCTCCAGCACCCGCTCGAAGTGGCGCATATCCGCGGCGAAGACCTGGACGACGGCGTCCGCGTCACCGGTGACGGTGGACGCGGACACCACCTCGGGGTAGCGCGACAGGCCCCGGCGGATGTCCTCCGGCGAGGTGTTGTGGCGGCAGAAGAGCTCGATGAAGCCCTCGGTCTCCCAGCCCATCGCCGCCGGGTCGACCCGCACCGTGAAGCCGGTGATGGCTCCCTCCGCGCGCAGCCGGTCCACCCGCCGTTTGACGGCGGGCGCGGACAGCCCGACGATTTCGCCGATGTCGGCGTAGGAGCGGCGGGCGTCCTCGGCGAGGGCGTGGACGATGCGTTCGTCGAGATCGTTCAGTCGCACTGGGGGGCAATCACTTCTCTGCTGTGGCCAGTCGGGATCGGCGCATGCCGTATCCGAAGTACAGCACAAGGCCAATGGCCATCCATACGCCGAAGACCACCCAGGTCACGAACTGCAGACTGCCCATCATCCACAGACACAGCGCGAAGCCGATCACCGGGAAGAGCGGGGACAGCGGCACCCGGAAGGTCCGGGGCATGTCGGGCCGGGTCCGGCGCAGCACGATCACGGCGATGTTGACCAGCGCGAAGGCGAAGAGCGTGCCGATGCTGGTGGCGTCGGCGAGCTGGCCGAGCGGGATCGCGGCGGCGAGGACGCCACAGAAGAGCGAGACGATGACGGTGTTGGCGCGGGGCACCCCGGTCCGGGCGTGGACCGTGGAGAAGACCTTGGGCACCAGCCCGTCCCGGGACATCGCGAAGAGGATGCGGGTCTGCCCGTAGAGCACGGTCAGCACCACGGAGGCGATCGCGACGACCGCGCCGGCCGCCAGCAGCACGGCCCAGAAGCTCTGTCCGGTGACATCCTTCATGATCGAGGCGAGCGCGGCCTCGGAGCCGGAGAACTTCTTCCACGGCAGGGCGCCCACCGCCACGGCGGCCACCAGGCAGTACAGCGCGGTGACGATGATCAGCGAGAGCATGATCGCGCGGGGCAGGTCGGCTTGCGGGTTCTTGGCCTCCTCACCGGCCGTGGAGGCGGCGTCGAAGCCGATGTAGGAGAAGAAGAGGGTGGCGCCGGCGGCGCTGACGCCCGCCATGCCCAGCGGCATGAACGGGGTGTAGTTGCCGGCCCGGATGCCGGTGAAGGCGACGGCGCAGAAGAGGATCAGGGCCGCGATCTTCACCCCCACCATGATGGCGTTGGCGCGGGCGCTCTCCTTGGCGCCGCCCAGCAGGAACGCCATGGCCAGCAGCACCACGAGCAGCGCGGGCAGATTGAAGATCCCGCCGTCCCCGGGCGGGGCGGCCAGGGCGTCGGGGATGGTGATCCCGAGAGTGCCGTCGAGCAGTTCGTTGAGGTACTCGCCCCAGCCGACCGCGACGGCCGCCACCGAGACGCCGTACTCCAGGATCAGACACCAGCCGCAGACCCAGGCGATCAGCTCGCCCATCGTGGCGTAGGCGTACGAGTAGGAGGAGCCGGAGACCGGGATGGTGCCCGCCAGCTCGGCGTACGACAGCGCGGAGAACAGCGCGGTGAGCCCGGCTATGACGAACGACACGACGACCGCGGGGCCCGCGTCCGGCACGGCCTCGCCGAGCACCACGAAGATGCCGGTGCCCAGGGTGGCACCGATGCTGATCATGGTGAGCTGCCATACGCCCATCGAGCGCCGGAGGCTTCCCCCTCACCTTGGCCGCCCTCTGCGACCAGCCGCTCCACCGGCTTGCGCCGCATCAGCCGGGCGCCCAGACCACCGACCGGAGGGTCTGGTTCCGGTTGCTGGGTGGCGGGCGGTGCTGCGCCGTGCTCCAACACTTGGGTGGCTCCTTAATCGCTGCCATCAGGTGGTGGCGACCGACTGCGGACATACGGGTACCCGGGAGGGAGACCCGCAGGTGGGAATCGCCGAGCAGCCGGTCTCCGCCACTCCACGTCAGCGCAAGACCCTATGAGCCGTCCGCCGACGGCCGTAATGGACCATGGTTGCGCATACGTGTCGCAACGTTGCGCGCGGGGGCGCCCGACGGTGAATCGTTGCGAAACACTGAGCTCGTCAGCGCGCGTTTCACCCGAATGCCGCGATACTGCACCATTTTAGCGGTCGTTGGTGGGGACGTGACCACTGACAGTCTGCAACCACCCGATCACTCCCGCCTCGGTGCCGAACCGGTGTTCCGGCCTCGTGACCAGGGGGGTGACAGCGAGCGCTACCCGCTCGAATACTGCGCGAGAGTGTGGGAGGACTTCATCCGGACGCTGGGCCGGATCGAGGCGGACTTCCTCCAGCGCTCCGGTACCACGGAACCGGGCGTCAAGGCATGACGTACACCGAGCCGAGGCCGGGCGGCTACGGGCCCCCTCCCACCGGCCACCGGCCCGCCCCGCGCCCCTCCCGGGGAGTGGTTCGCGGCGGCTGCCGATGATGAGATGAATCCTTTCCCCCTGCCCGACCCGGAGACCATCGAGGGCCGCTGGGACCTGGAGGGGGACCTGGCCCGGCTGCTCCAGACCTCCTCCGCCGAGGAGGCGGTGCACACCACCGGCCCCATCGGACCACCGGTCACCCCCCTGCGCGCTCCCTCCCCCGCGCATGTGCGGGGGCGCGGCAAGCGCCGCCGGGTCCGCTTCCGGCTGCCGACCATGCCGTGGCTGCATGTGATCAGCCTGATCTTCGCGGCGGTCACCACGGTCATCGTCGCCATGCTGAGCGTGCTGGGCGGAATGATCTCCTACGGCCCGCTGCGCTATCTGGCCTCCCCGAGCACCTCGGAGTCCATGGCGGCGTGGTGGCCCCTGCTGGTCTACGGACCCTGGCTGGTCGCCTCGCTGTCGGTGCTGCGGGCCGCCCTGCACCGGCGGGGCGCGGCGCACTCATGGGCCGTGGTGGTGCTCTTCTCCACCATCGCGGTGTTCCTGTGCGTCGCCCACGCCCCGAGGAACGCGCCCAGCATGGCCGTGGCCGGTCTTCCCCCGGTCGCCGCGCTGGTCTCGTTCCACCAGCTGGTGCGGCAGATCACCCTCACCAGCCCGCCACGCCACGCGCTGCCCCGCACCCGGGGCGAGCAGCGTGGAATGGCGAGATGAGACACCCTCGCACCACGGCGCCACAGCCCCACTCACCCGAGCCGAGTGGGGCTGTGGCGCCGTGTGGGGCCCGACGCCCGCCGAACCCTTTGAACCATCAGTCCCAGGAGGCGTGGAGGGGCTGGCCCTCCGCGTAGCCCGCGGCGCTCTGGACGCCGACGACGGCCCGCTCGTGGAACTCCTCCAGCGACCCCGCGCCCGCGTAGGTGCAGGAGCTGCGCACACCCGCGACGATCGAGTCGATCAGGTCCTCGACGCCCGGCCGGGCCGGGTCCAGAAACATCCGCGAGGTGGAGATGCCCTCCTCGAACAGCCCCTTGCGGGCCCGCTCGTACGCCGACTCCTCGCTGGTGCGGTTGCGCACCGCGCGCGCCGACGCCATGCCGAAGCTCTCCTTGTACGGGCGGCCGTCGGCGGTGTGCTGGAGGTCGCCGGGCGACTCGTACGTGCCCGCGAACCACGAGCCGATCATGACGTTGGACGCCCCGGCGGCCAGCGCCATGGCGACGTCCCGGGGGTGCCGCACACCGCCGTCCGCCCAGATGTGCTTGCCGAACTTCCGCGCCTCGGCGGCGCATTCCATCACCGCGGAGAACTGCGGCCGGCCGACGCCGGTCATCATGCGGGTGGTGCACATGGCGCCCGGCCCGACGCCGACCTTGACGATGTCGGCCCCGGCCTCGATGAGATCGCGCACCCCCTCGGCGGCGACCACGTTGCCCGCCACCACCGGCACCCGCGGAGACAGCCCCCGGACCGCCTTCAGCGCGCTGATCATCGACTCCTGGTGGCCGTGGGCGGTGTCCACGACGAGGGTGTCCACCCCGGCGTCGAGGAGCGCCTTCGTACGGCCCTCCACATCGCCGTTGACCCCGACGGCGGCCGCGATCCGCAGCCGGCCCGCGGCGTCCACCGCGGGCGTGTAGAGCGTCGCGCGCAGCGCTCCCTTGCGGCTCAGGATGCCCGCCAGCTTCCCGTCCGCGTCCACGGCGGGCGCCAGCTTGCGGTGGGCGGCGTCGAGACGGCTGAACGCCTCCTGGGGGTCGATGTCGGCGTCGAGCACCATCAGCTCCCGCGACATCACCTCGGACAGCTGGGTGAAGCGGTCCACGCCGGTCAGGTCGGACTCGGTCACCACGCCCACCGGGCGCCCGTCCTCGACCACCACACCCGCGCCGTGTGCCCGCTTGGGCAGCAGCGACAGCGCGTCGGCGACGGTGCCGGTCGGGGCGAGGACGATCGGGGTGTCCAGCACCAGATGGCGGCTCTTGACCCAGCGGACCACGTCGGTGACGACGTCGATCGGGATGTCCTGCGGGATGACGACGAGGCCACCGCGCCGGGCGACCGTCTCGGCCATGCGGCGGCCGGCGATCGCGGTCATGTTGGCGACGACGAGCGGGATGGTGGTGCCGGTGCCATCGGGGGACGACAGGTCCACCCCCTGGCGGGAGCCGACCGCGGAACGGCTCGGCACCATGAACACATCGTCGTACGTCAGGTCGTAGGGAGCCGGAGATGACTTTACAAAGCGTCCGGTACCGGGCTCAAGGAAATGCATACTTCCACATTTTCACACGAAGGAACGCAGGTCACTCCCATGAAGATCCAGCAAACGACCCTGGCGATCATGGAATCCTCCAAGGAGGTACGGAAGCTCCGGTACCGGGCGGTGACCTGCCTTACACGAAACGCTACCCGAGCGTTTATACGGTCTGCGAGCCAAGGCTTACTCAGTCGAGTGAAGACGAATATGCCGGTCTGAGCTCAGGTCCGAACCGTCTCGTCACCGGGCCTTGGCCGTGGCCGGACTGGATGACGTGGCCACGTCGGCCCGCGCCGCTGTCCGCCGTTCCGGCTGCCGCGCCGGTGCGCGACCACGGGTGCGCGGCCATGCGAATCAGCCGGGTAGCGGCCGGCCGAACAGCAGGTCGTAGCCCGAGGGAAGCTGCAACAGGATCCGGTTCAGCAGGTCCTCGCCGACGAGGTCGGCCACGACGCTGAGCACGGCGCCGGCATCCCATGTCGCGGTCTGCTCGCTGGCTCCCTCGATCCATGCCGCTGTCGCACGGATGAACCGCTCGGGCGAGAGCGGTTCATGCGCCTGGAGCGGGTTGAGCAGTACCAGCGCGAACGTCTCCGGGAGCCGGGCGGCCAACTCGGCTCGCACATCGCCCACCAGGTGAGCCCCCAGCAGAGCGAGGACGACGCGCGACGACCGCTCGGCCTCCTGCGGTGAAGGGTATTCGCCCCGCTCCTGGACCGCCGTCAGGAACGCCTCCCACTGCATGCGCACGATTGTCCTCCCGATATACGGGGCCCGGTGCTATCGTCGGCTCGCTCGGCGTGACCGCAGGACAACGGGTCCAGGAGGCCCGTTGTCTTCCGGCCCTTTTACCTTATCGTCGGGAGTGACGGCGATCAGCGGCCGACGTCGTCCGACGCATGCGGGGAAAGGGCATCGGAAACCACACTCAGTGCCGGAACGAGTGCGACGCCCTCCTTGGCTCCCTTTCGGCCATGCGGCCGCTCACTGCGTTCCTTGGCGCAGTGCGGGGGATATAGGCCGCTTTCGCCGTTGGCGATGGCCTGGGGGACACTGTCGAAGACCGGAATCATCCGGGCTAGTTGCGTGAGTCTCAGCAGTCGCCGGACCTTCCCCTCCGGGCACACCAGACGAAGTTCACCGTGGCGCCTCCGGGCTTCCCGGTTCACGGCTACGAGCGCGCTCAGACCACTGGCGTCACAGAGCGGCCGGAGGCGAGGTGTCCCGCGGTGGAATGGGCGTCCTCACCGATGGCCGCGGCTGACCGGAGTGGCCGGCCACTGTCGGCCGTGTGGTTTCCGTGCGCGACCGCCTGGCGGGCCGGCGGCACCGGCCTGCCAGGCGGTACTCCGGCCGTTTCGAGTACCGGGCTCTTCTCCCGGGTGAGATCGACGCCGGCGGCGTCCGCGCGGCTCTGCACGACGGCGTGCTGAGCGTGGAGATCCCCAAGGTGGCGGCGGCCAAGCCCCGGCACATCGAGATCACCACAGGTGACTGACCCCTTCCCGCCACCGGGGGAGAGCCGGCCAGCTCACCGCCTGGGGGACGGTCCCCGCGCCATGGACTACACATCCACCACGGCGTCGGCATCGAGGTCGAACATCGGTGTCCCCGGCACCGTCGCCTCCACCCGCAGCGTGTGGTCGCGCACTGCATCGGGCGCGGCCAACGGCGCCGGTACGCGCCCGACCGGTTCCGCCAGCCGCAACACCGTCGCTTCCGGCAGCCTGTTCGCGACCGTCACCAGCCGGGTGCGCGCGCCGTGGAAGTGGATGCCGCCAGTGATCGACCCGTCTGCCTGGCCGAGAGCCGCCGCATGCCGTCCGTGCGACGGCGTCACGCTGACCGAGGCGGGCCTGGACACTGATCAGCCCGTAGCGTGGCCTGATCAGTGCGTAGGCTCGGCACACCCGGGCACCGGAGGTGCAACCCTATGTGCGCCTGTCCGCGTATGGGCGACCACTGACGCGGGTGAGCGGAGCCGCCGATACGGGCTGCCGGGCCGGTTCTGGCCGCGGCCTCCGCTACGGACAGTAGGACCGCGCGGGGTGGTATCAGGTGTTGAACCGGGCCCCGCTCACGAGGAAGTCGGCGAGCCGGTCGGGTAGATGCCGGGCGCCCCACACCGGGCCCTGCTGACTCTCCACGGTCGGCAGTCGGCCGCGGATACCGACCCGGTCCGCCGCCATGCCCCGGTGGCGCCGCCACCAGGTCGAGCCCAGGCGTGGCCGCTCCTATTCGCGCGGGCCAGGCCGTTCGCGTCGCCGCAGGCAGGTACAGCCACCGAAACCTCCGGAGCCGCCGTGGTCGACCGCGCCCCGTAAGGGTGGCCCGGTGGCGTCGAAACCCGCGGTGCCGCGGCTGATCGCAGGTTGCCGGAGCAGGTCCGAGGTACTTCCGGGCAGAAGATCCGTACGGCACCTTCCGGCCCGACCACGCAACGCGGCCAGCGTCGTTCAGCACACTGGGCTGGCTTCATCGAGACCTCCGACATCGTCACTGCGGGCGGCGGCTACGGCTGGGCCGCGGACACCGCTGTTGGCGATTCCCCGCGTCACAACACAGAGGTGCGGCTCGTCCGGTGCGGCAGGCGCCAACGCGGGTTCGAGTCAATCGATAAAGGAGTTGCCGCCCTCGCCGCCCCCGCCGCCCTCGCGGGCGTCGAGCAGCTCGTCCCAGTGCTCGGTCGCCCATCGGCACGCGGCGGCCAGCGGCTCCAGCGCGCTGCGGCCCAGCGGTGTCAGCGCGTACTCCACCCGCAGTTTCGGGTCGGCGTACACCGTGCGTGACACGAACCCGTTGCGCTCCAAGCCGCGGAGCGACTGGGTGAGCGACTTCGGGGTGACGCGGCCCAGTGGCACGCGGAGTTCGGAGTATCTGCGCGGGCCGTCGTCCAGGCAGCGGAGGACCATGGGTGCCCATTTGTCACCGAAGCGGAAAGGCAGCAGCGAGGACGGGCACAGCTCGTCGAACAAGTCGGGTGGCAGCGGTGGCCGTTGCGTCATCGAGGTCTCCCGTCTCCGGTCTAGGTATCCAGCTGGTGACCGACTCTCTGGATATCTTCCGGAGCATCGACTCAACGGAAGGTATTCCGACGGTGGGCAAGTTCGTGGTTTTCGGGGCGGGTGACCGCCCGCCCACTCGGCAACCTCACCGATCCGCACCTCACGTCAGCGTCAGGTTTTGAGTAACGGGCGTCGAACGAACACCACCATTTCGACCTACAAAGGTAAGGCAGGACACTATGCGTGCAGCCCGCTTCCATGAATACGGCGGAGCGGAGAGCCTGGTGATCGAGCAGGCCCCCGACCCCCACCCCGGGCCTGGTGAGATCCGTATCCGCGTCGCGGCGGCCAGCGTCAATCCCATCGACTGGAAGCTGCGCGTCGGCGCCCTGCACCAGCTGATCCCCCTGGAGCTGCCCGCCATTCCCGGGCGCGACGCCGTCGGCGTGGTCGACGAAATCGGTGACGGATCGAAGGGGGTGAGCATCGGCGACCGCGTCTTCGGGCTGGGCGGCGTCACTGGCGCAACCGCAGAGCTGGTCATCCTCTCGGCCTGGGCCCACGCCCCCGACACGTGGAACGACGAGCAGGCCGCTGGCGCCGGTCTCGCGTCCGTGACCGCGATGCGTGGCCTGAACGCGCTCGACTCCCTCGCGGGGCGCACCCTTCTCGTCGAGGGCGCCGCCGGAGGCGTGGGCAGCGCGGCAGTCGAGATCGCTGTGGCACAAGGTGCCACCGTGATCGGGACAGCCAGCGAACGCAACCACGAGTTCCTCGCCTCTCTCGGCGCCGTTCCCACCACCTACGGCCCCGGCCTCGCGCGGCGCCTCTCCGCTCTCGCTCCGCACGGCGTCGACATCGCGCTCGACACCGCGGCCTCCGGATCCCTGGACGACCTCGTCGCGATCACGGGCGACCCGACGCGCGTCGCGACGGTCGCCGACCACGCAGGCGGGCAGCGCCTGGGCACGCATGTGGTCAACGCGGAGAACGACTCCACCCTCTTGTCCGCGGCCGCGCAACTGGGCCGGCAAGGCCGCTACACGCCCCGCATTGAACAGACCTACCCCCTGGAGCAGGTCGCCGACGCCCACGCGCACGCCGAGCGCGGACGCACCCGCGGAAAGATCGTGATCTGCGTCTGAAGCGGGGACGTGGCACAGATGGGCCAGCCCGCCAAGCGATGATCTTGGTGGGCCGGCGCTGACTGCTCAGCGGTCAGGACGTTCGACGAGCCCGCGTCTCCGCTCGGCCATTGAGGCCGCCGAAGATCCAGCGCAACGCCTGCGTCCGCTGGTCCGGACCCGCGACCAGCGAGGCGATTCACATCGACGAGGGCGCCCACGTGTGGACCTTCGCCGAGGTCAAGGGAGGCACCCTCGTCCGCACCGAGGAGACCTGGACCGGCGACCAGGCCGAGGCCGACGTGAACCTCTCGACCGAGGCGCTCGGTTCGGCTCTGACCAGGGCCGATGCGGCGCGCCCCGGGCCGGAGTGGGCCCGGGGCGCGCCGCGGGGGCTCAACGAGGACTTCCCGAGCGCCGGGGAGGGGGCTTACGGCCCGTCCGGGTCGGCGCGGTCGAGGGCGGGGTGGGCGGCGGGGGTGGTCCCGGCCAGCAGGTAGTCCGCGGCGGCGGTATCCGTCACCAGGCTGGTGACCAGGCCGGACCGCAGCACCGCCCCGATCGCCTCGGCCTTACGGCGGCCACCGGCGATGGCCACCACCTCGGGGATCCGGCGCAGCCGGTCGGCCTCCACGGTGATGCAGCGCTCGCCCAGGTCGCGGCCGATGCGACGGCCCTCGACGTCGAAGAGGTGGGCCGACATCTCGGCGGCGGCGCCCAGACTCTCGTAGTGGGCCCGCTCCTCCTCCGTCAGCATGTCGTAGACGGTGGAGATCCCGGCCTCCCACGAGCCGATGGAGACGCAGGCCACGGTGACCTTGTCGAAGTACTCGAAGGCGCGGGCGATACCGGTCTGGCCGCGCAGGGCGTCCGCGGTGGCCGTGTCCGGCAGCAGCATCGGCGCGTAGATGGGATGCGCCTCACCGCCGGAGACGGCGGCGGCGCGGCGCACCGCCTCGACCGAGCCGCGCTCGGCCGTGCCCGCGTCGTACACGCCCGTGAGCTGGACGACGGTGCACGGGGGCAGCCGGTGCAGCGCGGCCGCCATGTGGATCGTGGACCGTCCCCAGGCCAGCCCCAGCACATCTCCCTCGGTCACCAGCTCGCCCAGCAGGTCCGCGGCGACCTCGCCGAGGTTCTCCGGGTCCGGGGTGTCCGCCTCGGCATCGGCCGGGGACTCCACGACGACCGCGTGGCGCAGCCCGTAGCGGGCGCGCAGCGCGTCGGAGCGCTCCGCGTCGAGCTCGGCGGGAACCCGGATCTCGATGCGCACCAGATCGCGCTCGAGCGCCGTCTCCAGCACCCGCGCGACCTTGAAGCGGCTGACGCCGAACTCCTCGGCGATCTGGATCTTGGACTTGCCCTCGAGGTAGAAGCGGCGCGCCATGGCGGCCGCCTGCACCAGTTCGGCGGGTCCCATCCGCGTGGCTGAACGGCCCGTCGACACCGCGGTCTCCTCACTATTCACTGTCCGGACTCACCGTTCATCCTGTCAGAAACGGCGGAGTTGGTTTGGCCTTCACCCTTGAGTTCACCGACCGGTAGTTGCGTCGCCTCATGAACCGGGGGTGCCGGTCGCCTTTTCGGCGAGGTGGCGCAGCTCCCGTACGGCCTTGGCCGGGTCGTCGGCGCCGTAGACCGCCGAGCCGGCGACGAACACATCGGCGCCCGCCTCGGCGCACCGCTCGATGGTCTCGGCCGAGACGCCGCCGTCCACCTGCAACCACATCTGAAGGCCGTGCTTGTCGATGAGCTGCCGGGTGCGGCGGATCTTCGGCAGCATGATGTCGAGGAACGCCTGGCCGCCGAAGCCGGGCTCCACGGTCATCACCAGCAGCATGTCCAGCTCGGGCAGCAGATCCTCGTACGGCTCGATGGGCGTGGCGGGCTTGAGCGCCATCGAGGCCCGCGCGCCCTTGGCCCGGATCTCGCGCGCCAGCCGCACCGGCGCGGCCGCGGCCTCCACGTGGAAGGTGACGGAGCCGGCGCCCGCCTCGATGTACTGCGGCGCCCAGCGGTCCGGGTCCTCGATCATGAGATGGCAGTCCAGCGGGGTCTCCGTGGCCTTGCCCAGCGATTCGACCACCGGCACGCCGAGGGTGAGGTTGGGGACGAAGTGGTTGTCCATGACGTCGACGTGGAGCCAGTCGGCGCCTTCGACCGCTTTCGCCTCATCCGCCAGGCGGGAGAAGTCTGCGGACAGGATGCTGGGATTGATCTGCGGGGCCATGGCTCCAAGCCTCCCACGATCGGCACCGGTCCATGGAGCCGGGATCTGATCATCGGTCCCGCTCGGATCGACGGACGCCGAGGGAGACGAGATCATGAAGATGGTCGAGCAACCCCTGGCCGTCGCGCATAGGTCATGTGAGTCGAGAGCGCAGAAGTGGCTCTTGCGACGTAAGTGGCTCGTGTGACAAGGCAAGGGAATCAGGCAACCCACCATGACCAGCGATCGAATACCCCGGCTCCCCCGCACCGCGGTGTGCGCGGCGCTGACAGCGGCCCTCGTCGCGGCGCCGGTCGCCGCGACCGGGCCCGCCTCCGCGGCGGCCACGGCACCGCGGCCGGTCTGCGTCTCCCACCAGTCCGGGCTGGCCGGGAGGATGTCCAAGGACATCGTCGGCGCGCTGCGCGGCCGGTCCGGCACCGTCGCGATCAGCCTCCGCGACCACGCCACCCACACCCGCTGCACCCTGCGCGCGAACCAGAGGTTCGACTCCGCGAGCGTGGTGAAGGTGACGGTCCTGGGGACGCTGCTGTGGGACGCGCAGCGGCACCACCGGGGGCTGACCAAGCGCGAGAAGACCCTCGCCAAGGCCATGATCACCAAGTCGGACAACGCCTCGACCAGCAAGCTGTGGAAGCAGCTCAAGCCCTCCGGGGTCACGGCGTTCCTGCGGGCCGCCGGAATGGACGCCACCGTGCCCGGCAAGGACGGCTACTGGGGTCTCACCCAGATCACCGCGAACGACCAGGAGCGGCTCCTGGACCTGATCACCCACGCGAACACGGTGCTCACCGACGCCTCCCGCACCTATGTCCTCTCGCTGATGGGCAAGGTCATCCCGGAACAGCGCTGGGGCACCCCGGCCGGCGCCCCGGGCGGTGCGAAGATCCATGTGAAGAACGGCTGGCTGGAGCGGTCCACCCACGGCTGGCGGGTGCACAGCGTCGGCGCCTTCACCGGCGACGGCCACGACTACACGCTCACCGTGCTCACCCAGGGCAATCGCACCATGGAGGCGGGCGTGGCCACCATCGAGGCGGTGGCGCGCACGGTGCACAGGGACCTCAACCCGACCGCCCGGGCCGATACGCTCTACGCCCCGACCGACCGGCCCGAGGAGGCGCTTCCGGCGGTTCCGAAGGACTGACCCGCCGACCCGGGAACATGCCGGGCAGTGGGCGCGGTCAGCCGGTGCGGCGCAGCAGGGCCAGATACATGGCGTCCGTGCCGTGCCGGTGCGGCCACAGCTGGACGTCCGGGCCGTCGCCCAGCTCGGGCACCCCGGCCAGCAGCGGCCGGGCGTCGATCCACTCCGCGGAGACGGCCGCGCCGCCCCGCCCCTTGAGGACGTCCTCGACCACGGCCCGGGTCTCGGCCGGATGCGGGGAGCAGGTGGCGTAGCCGACCACCCCGCCGATCCGCGCCGCGGCCAGGGCCTCCCGCAGCAGCCCGCGCTGGAGCGGGGCGAAGCCCTCGAGGTCCTCGGGGCGGCGCCGCCAGCGCGCCTCGGGGCGGCGGCGCAGGGCGCCCAGGCCGGTGCAGGGGACGTCCACCAGCACCCGGTCGAAGGACTCCGGGCGCCACGGCGGCCGGGTGCCGTCCGCGGCGATCACCTGGTACGGCCCGGGGTTGCCCGCCAGGGCCCTGGCCACCAGCCGGGCCCGGTGCGGCTGCTTCTCGGCGGCCAGCAGCGAGGCGCCGCGCTCCGCGGCGAGCGCGCCGAGCAGCGCGGCCTTGCCGCCGGGGCCCGCGCAGCCGTCCAGCCAGCGCCGGTCGTCCCCCTCCAGCGGGGCGTTCGCCAGCGCGACGGCCACCAGCTGGCTGCCCTCGTCCTGCACTCCGGCCCGCCCGTCGCGCACCGCCTCCAGCGCACCGGGCTCGCCGCCCTCGGTGAGCCGCACCGCGTACGGCGACCAGCGGCCCGGCACCGCGGCCTGCCCGCCGACCGCGTCCAGCAGCTCCGCGGGCGTGGACCGGCCGGGCCGGGCGACGAGGGTGACCTCGGGCCGTTCGTTGTCGGCGGCCAGCAGCTCCTCCACACCGGCGCTGCCGCCGCCGAGCGCGTCCCACAGGGCGGAGACGACCCAGCGCGGATGCGAGTGGCGGACGCCCAGATGCTCCTCGGGGTCCTCGTCGTACGGCGGGGCGACCCGCTCCAGCCAGCCGTCGAGGTCATGGGTGGCGATCTTGCGCAGCACGGCGTTGACGAACTTGGCCCGGCCGTCGCCGAGCACCACCCGGGCCAGCTCGACGCTCGCCGAGACGGCGGCGTGGGTGGGGATGCGGGTTCCGAGCAACTGGTGGGCGCCGAGGCTCAGTACATCGAGCACGGGCGGATCCACCTCGCGCAGCGGGCGGTCCACGCATTCGGCGATGATCGCGTCGTAGGTGCCCTGGTGGCGCAGGGTGCCGTAGACCAGCTCGGTGGCGAGGGCCGCGTCCCGGGAGTCGAACCGCGGCCCGCTGCCGGCCTCCGCGCTCTCCCGCGCCTTGCGCAGCAGGGGCGGGAGAACGAGGTTGGCGTACGCGTCCCGCTCGTCGACCGCCCGCAGCGCCTCGAAGGCGAGGATTCGCACGGGGTCCTTCTGCGGGCGGCGGTAGGGCTTGCCAGGCCGGTTCGGGGCGTGGGGACGGCGACGACGGGGCTGGTCGGTCACGGGAAATGTGCTCCGGGGGACGGATCGGGCTGAAGGGACCAGCCTACGTCGCCGGGGCGTCGGCGGTCGTGGGGCCGCCGTCCAGGGGGGTTCCGTCCACGAGGCTCCGGTCCACGGCCGTCGCGTCCATGAGGGTCCCGTCCACGGTCGTTCCGTCCACGGTCGTGGGGGCAACGGCCGCGCCGGACACGCTCGCTCCGTCCACGGCGATTCCGTCGCCCACCGCCGTCGGCTGCTCGAACTGGGTGCGGTACAGCTCCTCGTAGCGGCCCCCGGCGGCCAACAGCGCGGTGTGCGTACCGCGCTCCACGATCCGTCCGTCCTCCACGACGAGAATGAGATCCGCGGCCCGGACCGTGGACAGCCGGTGGGCGATCACCACCGCGGTGCGCCCGTCCAGCGCCTCGCCGAGCGCCTCCTGGACGTCCGCCTCGGAGGTGGAGTCCAGGTGCGCGGTGGCCTCGTCGAGGATCACCACACGGGGCCGGGCCAGCAGCAGCCGCGCGATGGTCAGCCGCTGGCGCTCACCGCCGGAGAGCCGGTAGCCGCGCTCGCCGACGACGGTGTCGAGACCGTCCGGCAGCGCCGCGATCAGCCCCTCGAGACGGGCCCGGCGCAGCACCTCCCACAGCTCCTCGTCGGTGGCCTCCGGCCGGGCCAGCAGCAGATTGGCGCGGATCGAGTCGTGGAAGAGATGGCCGTCCTGCGTGACCATGCCGAGGGTGGCGCGGATCGATGCGGCGGTCAGGTCGCGGACGTCCACCCCGGAGAGCCGTACGGCGCCGTGGTCGGCGTCGTAGAGCCTCGGCAGCAGCTGTGCGATGGTCGACTTCCCGGCGCCGGAGGAGCCCACCAGGGCGACCATCTGGCCCGGTTCGGCGCGGAAGGACACCTGGTGCAGGACCGGGACGCCGCCGCGGGTGTCCAGGGTGGCGACCTCCTCGAGGGAGGCGAGGGAGACCTTGTCCGCGGCCGGGTAGCCGAAGTCGACGCGGTCGAACTCGACGGACACGGGCCCCTCCGGGACCTCCCGGGCGTCCGGCTTCTCCTTGATCAGCGGCTCGAGGTCGAGCACCTCGAAGACCCGCTCGAAGCTGACGAGCGCGCTCATCACCTCGACCCGCGCCCCGGCCAGCGCGGTCAGCGGCGCGTACAGCCGGGTGAGGAGCAGCGCGAGCGCGACGACGGCGCCGGGGTCGAGCCGCCCGTGCAGCGCGAACCAGCCGCCGAGGCCGTAGACCAGGGCGAGGGCCAGGGCGGAGACGAAGGTCAGGGCGGTCACGAAGGAGACCTGCACCATCGCGGTCCGCACCCCGATGTCCCGCACCCGCCGGGTCCGCGCGGCGAACTCGGCGGACTCGTCGGCGGGCCGTCCGAACAGCTTGACCAGGGTCGCCCCGGGCGCGGAGAAGCGCTCGGTCATCTGGGTGCTCATCGCGGCGTTGTGCGCGGCCGCCTCGCGCCGCAGCTTCGCCAGCCGTCCGCCCACCCGGCGCGCGGGCAGCAGGAAGACGGGCAGGAGCAGCAGCGTCAGCAGGGTGATCTGCCAGGAGATCCCGATCATGACGACGAAGGTGAGCAGCAGCGTGACCACATTGCCGACCACCCCCGAGAGGGTGTCGCTGAACGCCCGCTGCGCGCCGATGACGTCGTTGTTGAGCCTGCTGACCAGCGCGCCGGTGCGGGTCCGGGTGAAGAACGCCACCGGCATCCGCTGGACGTGGTCGAAGACGGCGGTGCGCAGATCGAGGATCAGCCCCTCGCCGATGTTCGCCGACAGCCAGCGGGTCAGCAGCCCGAGCGCCGCCTCCGCCACGGCGATCGCGGCGATCAGCCCGGCCAGCCAGAGCACCGTGCCCTGTCCCGAACGGTGGACGATCGCGTCCACCACCCGGCCGGCCAGCAGCGGTGTCGCCACCGCGAGCACCGCCGTGACCGTGCTCAGCACCAGGAACAGCAGCAGTTGGCGGCGGTGCGGACGGGCGAAGGCGCCGATGCGGCGCAACGTCTCGCGGGAGAAGGGCCGCCGGTCGTCTTGGGCATTGGCCGTCTGATACAGGGAATGCCAGGCGGTCGATTGCATGTCCATCACGTACCTCCGAGGTCTCGTGAGGAACGTAAGACTTCAATATAGGTTGAAGTCAACGTCCGCCTCCTCGGCGCGTCCGTAGCGCGGCTGGCTTCGGCGCGGCTGGCATCGGGCGGCTGGTTTCGGGCGGCTGGTTTCGGAGCGGCTGGCATTGGCGTGTCGGAGCAGCTGGCATGGGCGCGGCGGCCTGCTCAGGCCCCGAGCCGCTCGCCCTCCGCGATCCGCACCCCGCGTGCCCAGTCCGCCGCGAGCATCGGCTTCTTGCCCTGCGGCCGCACCCAGGTCAGCTCGACGGCATGGCTGCCGGTGCCCACGTACACGGCCTTCTTGGTGGCGGCCAGCAGACCGGGCCCCAGATCCGTACGGTCCGCCACCGGCCGCGCCGAGACGACCTTCAGCCGCTCCCCCGGAAGGTGGTCCACGCGCCCGGGGCGGGGGTGCAGGCGCGCACCAGCCGGTCGACGCGCAGCGCGGGCGCCGTCCAGTCGATCTCCGCGTCCTCGACGGTGATCTTCGGGGCGAGCGAGACGCCCTCGGCCGACTGCGGCACCGGGTGCAGGCTGCCGTTCTCGATGCCGTCCATCGTCGCCTCGAGCAGCCCCGCACCGGCGAAGGCGAGCCGGGTCAGCAGATCGCCGCTGGTGTCGGTGGCCCGCACCTCCTCCGTCACCACCCCGAACACCGGCCCGGAGTCCAGCCCTTCCTCGATCTGGAAGGTCGAGGCGCCGGTCATCTCGTCGCCCGCCAGCAGGGAGTGCTGCACAGGAGCCGCGCCCCGCCAGGCCGGGAGCAGCGAGAAGTGAAGATTGACCCAGCCGTGCGCGGGGATCTCCAGCGCGGCCTTGGGCAGCAGCGCGCCGTAGGCCACCACCGGGCAGCAGTCCGGCGCGATCTCCGTGAGCCGGGCCAGGAACTCCGGATCGCGCGGCTTGGCGGGCTTGAGCACCTCGATACCCGCCTCCTCGGCCCGCTCGGCGACCGGGCTGGCCACCAGTCGGCGGCCGCGCCCGGCGGGCGCGTCGGGACGGGTCACCACGGCCACCACCTCGTGCTTCCCGGACGCGATCAGCGCGTCCAGAGCGGGCAGGGCGACCTCGGGGGTACCGGCGAAGACGAGCCTCATGGGTGGCGAACTACCTCTCACACAGCGGATACGGCGGATACGTCGCGAACAGCGTCTGAAGTCTATGGTCCGCCGTCCGAGGGGCGTACGGGCGGACTGCCGCACGCCCCGGACCGTGACCGACGGGCGCGTGCCGCGTTGGTCAAGGCAGATTGACCGCATCGGGCCGCTGTCGCGGCCCGATCCATTTCCCGCCGTCCGTCCGACTCCCCGATCCAGCCCCAGCCCTTTCCCCCAACTCCCCGTACCTACGCCCCATCCCCTTCATCCCCCGTAACGCCGGTTCGAGAGGCTTGTTCATGGCCGACCACGCAACTCATGACGCCCAGGCACGGGCCAGCCTGCACCTCCTGGTCCGGGACATCGAGCGGGTCCGCCGCCAGGTGGACGCGCTGCGCACGCTCACCGCCCAGCTCGGCAATGTCTACCGCCCCCGTCGCACCGGCCCGTCCGCCGGTTTCGTGGTCTACGGACGCGCCCCGGCCCCCACCGTGCGGCTCGCCCAGGAACTGCGGGACAGCGTCGAGACGCTGGTCACGGCCGCGGTCGACTTCGACCGCTCGCTCGGCTTCTCCTGGGACGCGGTGGGCTCCGCGCTCGGCGTCACCAAGCAGGCGGTGCACCGCCGTTACGGCGCCCGCCGGGCCGCCGCGCAGAACGCGACCGAGGGCGGCGAACCATCCACGGGCCGCCCGGCCGAGCCCGCCCCCTGCCCTCGGTGCCCACCGCCCGCACGGTCCCCCCGCAGTCGACACCGTCCCTCCGCGAGGACCCCCGCCCGAGCGCTTTCCCGAGTCCCCGGCCGTCTCTCTAGAAGCTCGGTCCAGAGGCTCGGTTCTCCCCCGGCCATCGCTGGGAGGTGTGCCCCGCCGGGGTGCGAGAGTCTTCTCCGGCCACCGCCGGGAGGGCCCCGGCCGGAAGACCCGAGTCGCCGGATCCTCTACGGCATCGGGATCACCCGATGTCCAGGGGATCCACCCGCACCGCGGGGTCCCTGTCGCCGCGGGCCAGGCGGCGGGCCTTCGCCTCCTTGAGGGCTGCCGCGAGGGCGCTGCCCTGGCCGGGGCGGACCCGTAGCAGGGCGCGCTCCCAGATCTCGCCCGCGGGCGGGTCGCCGGGGCGGCGCGGGCGGCCGGGGGGCGGCGGGGGCAGTGGGACCGGACCCAGGGTCTCGGCCCCCTCGGGGAGCCGGGTCGAGGCGATCAGCTCGGCCACCGCCTCCGCGGGGCCGGTCACGGCCGCCATCCGGGAGATCGGCGGAAAGCCCAGGTCGGACCGCTCGGCCAGCTCGCGCGCCGCGTAACCGGCCGGGTCCCATCGCACCAGCGCCTGGACGGGCCGCAGCGTCGGCTCGGCCATGATCACCACCGTGCCGCCCAGGCCGTCGTCCCCCTCCTCCCCATGGCCACGGACCAGCGAGGCCGCCTCCAGCCAGTGGCGCAGCGCGTCCTCGCCCGCGCGCAGATCGGGGCGGCCGAGCAGGGCCCAGCCGTCGAGCAGCAACGCCGCGGCGTAGCCGCCCTCCGCGACCGGTTCGGCGCCCGGTGTGCTCACCACGAGCGCCGGACGGTCGGGGACGGACGTCAGCACATGATCACGACCGGAGGTGCGGACGGGCACGGACGGAAAGGCACGGCCCAGCTCCTCGGCGGTGCGCCGGGCGCCGACGACGGACGCCCGCAGCCGGACGCCCCCGCATTCGCGGCAGTGCCAGGCGGGCTCGTCCCGCCCGCACCAACCACACACCAGGTGGTCCGCGTCGCGTGCCTCCAGTGGGCCCGAGCAGTGCGCACAGCGCGCGGGTTCCCGGCAGCGCTCGCAGGCCAGCTTCGGCACATATCCCCGGCGCGGCACCTGCACCAGCACCGGGCCCCGGGTCAGCGCCTCCCGTACGGTCTGCCAGGCGAGCGTGGGCAGCCGGGCGGCACGGGCCTCCGCGTCCCGGGCCACCTCGCCCTCGTCGACCGTACGGATCAGCGGGGCGGCCGCCCGGACCCGCTCACGGTCTGCTTCGAGCGGCCGGGCCCAGCCGTTCTCCACCAGTTGGGCGGCCTCGACGGTGCGGCCGAGGTCGCCCAGCAGGAAGCCGGTCTTCTCGTGGACGGCGCGCAGCAGCAGCACATCGCGGGCATGCGGCTGCGGCAGCCGGTCGTCGCTGTGGCTGCGGTCCCCGTCGTCCCAGATCCCCACCAGCCCGAGGTCCCGGACCGGTGCGAACATCGCCGCCCGGGTGCCCACCACCGCGCGCACCGAGCCCCGGCTGACCGCCAGCCAGCGGCGGTAGCGCTCCTCGGGCCCGAGGTCGGCGGTGAGCAGCACATGCCGCCCCGGGCCGCCGAGCACCTCCGTGAGCGCGGCGTCCACCCGATCCGCGGTCCGCCCGTCGGGCACGACGACGAGCGCCCCGCGCCCGGACGCGAGCGTGGCGGCCACGGCGGTGGCCCACTCCCGGGGCCAGTGCGGCCCGGGCAGCGCGGTCCATACGGCCCGCGGCCGGTCCCCGCGCACCAGCGCCTCCAGGAACCCGGGCCCGGCCGGATAGCGTGCCCAGGTCCCGGGCGCTGGCGGCCCCGGCGGGGGCAGCGGCGGCGGCGACGGCTCGCCCTCGGCGCGGGCGTTGCGCTTGGGCAGGGCCAGCTGGAGCACATCGGCGAGCGATCCGGCGTACCGGTCGGCGACCGCCCGGCACAGCGCCAGCAGCCCCGGCCCCAGCACCCGCTCCGTGGAGACCACCTGCGCGAGGGCGGCCAGCGGACCCCGGTAGTCGGATTCGGCGACGCGCTCGATGATGTACCCGTCGAGCAGCCCGCCCCCCTCGCGCCGCCCCTCGCGCACCTTCCCCGTCCCGGCCCCGAACCGCACCCGCACCCGCACCCCGGGCCGGGCCTCGGCGTCCATCTCGGCCGGCACCGCGTAGTCCCACAGCTTGTCGAGGTGGACCGGCCCCTTGTCGACCAGCACCCGCGCCACCGGCCGCTCCGCGGCCAGCGCCGCCCCCCGCCAGGTCCGCGGCTTGGCCTTGGGCACCTTGGCCTTGCGCACCGTCTCCCGGATGAGCGCGAGCTGCTCCCCCTCCGGCGCCTCCGCCGGATCCCTCGGCCGCTCGTTGTCCCTGCTCACAGATCAAGTCTTAGCAGACCGCACGGACACCGGACGCAGGCGAAGGCCCGGACGCCGCGGGGGCGTCCGGGCCTTCGTCGGGAGCCGTGGATCGAGCCGGGGTCCTACAGACCCGCCGCCGCGCGGAGGGCGTCGACGCGGTCGGTGCGCTCCCAGGTGAAGTCGGAGTGCTCACGGCCGAAGTGGCCGTACGCCGCGGTCTGGGCGTAGATCGGGCGGAGCAGGTCGAGGTCGCGGATGATCGCGGCCGGGCGGAGGTCGAAGACCTCGGAGATGGCCTTCTCGATCTTCTCGGCGTCGACCGCCGCCGTGCCGAAGGTCTCGACGAAGAGGCCGACCGGTTCGGCCTTGCCGATGGCGTACGCGACCTGCACCTCGCAGCGCTGGGCGAGGCCGGCGGCCACCACGTTCTTGGCGACCCAGCGCATGGCGTAGGCGGCGGAGCGGTCGACCTTGGAGGGGTCCTTGCCGGAGAAGGCGCCGCCGCCGTGGCGGGACATGCCGCCGTAGGTGTCGATGATGATCTTGCGGCCGGTGAGGCCGGCGTCACCCATCGGGCCGCCGATCTCGAAGCGGCCGGTGGGGTTGACCAGCAGGCGGTAGCCCTCGGTGTCGAGCTTGATGCCGTCCTCGACCAGCTCGTTCAGCACGTGCTCGACCACGAATTCCCGGATGTCGGGCGCCAGCAGCGAGTCCAGGTCGATGTCGGAGGCGTGCTGCGAGGAGACGACCACGGTGTCCAGGCGGACCGCCTTGTGGCCGTCGTACTCGATGGTGACCTGGGTCTTGCCGTCCGGGCGCAGGTAGGGGATGGTCCCGTTCTTGCGGACGTCGGACAGCCGGCGGGAGAGCCGGTGCGCCAGGTTGATCGGCAGCGGCATCAGCTCGGGCGTCTCGTCGCAGGCGTACCCGAACATCAGGCCCTGGTCGCCCGCGCCCTGCTTGTCCAGCTCGTCCTCGTCGCCCTCGACCCGGAGCTCGTAGGCGGAGTCCACACCCTGGGCGATGTCGGGGGACTGTGAGCCGATCGACACCGAGACGCCGCAGGAGGCGCCGTCGAAGCCCTTCTTCGACGAGTCGTAGCCGATTTCAAGGATCTTGTTCCGCACGAGCGTCGCGATCGGGGCGTACGCCTTGGTCGTCACCTCGCCGGCCACGTGCACCAGACCGGTGGTGATCAAGGTCTCGACCGCGACCCGGGAGTGCGGGTCCTCTCGCAGGAGGGCGTCGAGAATGGTGTCGCTGATCTGGTCAGCGATCTTGTCGGGGTGACCCTCGGTTACGGATTCCGAGGTGAACAGGCGGCGGGACACATCGCTCCCTGGGGTTGCAGCGGCTGCTGGCTGATCATGGTCGGGACCGCCCGGGGGCTGCGCCCGATGCGGTTCCTGGGCCAGTTTATCCGGCACGTCCACCGGTCAAGCATCCCCGTCCCACAGAACGGGCAGGCCCGTGACCGGGAACATACCTTGCCTCAAGCCGAAATACAGCCCCACCCCGCCGTGGCGGGAATGTGTCATGAGCCCGATCGGCCGTGTCCCGCGGCCGTGTCCTGCCCCTGTCGAGCCCGTCGAGCCCCGGTCCCCGCTCAGCCCAGGCGGCGGGCCACCAGGTCCCAGACGGTGTCGGCGAGCGCGCCCTTGGGGCCGTACGGCACGGGCGTCTCCGTGCCGTCGGCGCCGAGCACCACCGCCTCGTTGGTCTCGGCCCCGAAGGTCTTGTGCTCCCCGACCTCGTTCACCACGAGCAGATCGCAGCCCTTGCGCGCCAGCTTCGCGCGCCCGTTCGCGAGCACGTCGTCGGTCTCGGCGGCGAAGCCGACCACGATCTGCCCGGGGCGGGCGCGCTCGGCGGAGATTTCGGCGAGGATGTCCGGATTCCGTACGAGGGCGATCGGCTCGGGCTCCTGGCCCTCGCGCTTCTTGATCTTCCCCTCGGCGTACCGCGCGGGGCGGAAATCGGCGACGGCGGCCGCCATCACCACGGCGTCCGCGTCCGCGGCGGCCTTGAGGACGGCCTCCCGCAGCTGTGCCGCGGTGCCCGAGCGCACGACATCGGCGCCGGCCGGGTCGGGCAGCTCGCTGTTGGCCGAAACAAGGGTGACCCGGGCGCCCCGGGCGACGGCGGCACGGGCCAGGGCGTACCCCTGGCGGCCGGTGGAGCGGTTGCCGAGGAAGCGCACCGGGTCCAGCGGCTCTCGGGTGCCTCCGGCGCTGACCACGACATGGCGGCCGGCCAGATCGGCGGTGAGCGCCTCGGCGCCGCGGGCCAGCACCCGGCGGCAGACCTCGAAGATCTCCCCGGGGTCCGGCAGCCGCCCCTTGCCGGTGTCCACGCCGGTGAGCCGCCCCACGGCGGGCTCGATGACGATGGCGCCGCGGCGGCGCAGCGTCGCCACGTTCTCCTGGGTGGCGGGGTGCTCCCACATCTCGGTGTGCATCGCGGGCGCGAAGACGACCGGACAGCGCGCGGTGAGCAGCGTATTGGTGAGCAGATCGTCCGCCAGGCCATGGGCGGCCTTGGCGAGCAGATCGGCGGTGGCAGGGGCGATCACGACCAGATCGGCGGACTGGCCGATGCGGACGTGGGGCACCTCGTGGACGGACTCCCAGACCTCGGTCGTCGCCGGATGCCCGGACAGCGCCGACCAGGTCGCCTCGCCGACGAAGTGCAGCGCCGAGGCGGTCGGCACGACGCGTACGTCATGGCCGGACTCGGTGAGGCGGCGCAGCAGCTCGCACGCCTTGTAGGCGGCGATCCCGCCACTGACGCCCAGGACCACCTCGGGCTTGTCCATCGCTCGGCTCTCCCCACCGGGTACGTCGTATGCCGCATCGGGCCGTACGTGCAGTCACGGTACGCCGGGTCGGCTCACGTACCCATGACACACCACGGGCCCGGCATCACTGCCGGGCCGATGGCTCAAGCGATCCGAAACCTACTGAGCGGGGCCCTCGATGGCCTCGGAGGTCAGCAGGCCCGCGTTGATCTCGCGGAGCGCGATCGAGAGGGGCTTCTCGTGGACGTGGGTGTCCACGAGGGGACCGACGTACTCGAGCAGGCCCTCACCGAGCTGGGAGTAGTACGCGTTGATCTGACGCGCGCGCTTGGCCGCGTAGATCACCAGGCTGTACTTGGAGTCGGTGGCCTCGAGCAGCTCATCAATCGGAGGGTTGATGATCCCCTCGGGCGCGGTCATGGGAGAGGACACTCTCTAGCCTTCCTTATTTCGCCTGATGGCAAGAGTGAATCGAAGATCAAGCCACTCGCATCAAGGCTAGCAGCTCATTGGCCACTGCCTCGACGGAGGTATTGACCAAGGTCGTATCGAACTCTGACTCGGCGGCCAGCTCGGTCCGCGCGGCCTCCAGCCGCCGCTCGATCACCTCGGGCGCCTCGGTGCCCCGGCCGGTGAGCCGGCGCACCAGCTCCTCCCAGCTCGGCGGCGCGAGGAAGACCAGCTGCGCCTCCGGCATGGACTCGCGGATCTGCCGTGCGCCCTGCAGATCGATCTCCAGCAGCACCGGCTCGCCCGCGTCGAGGCGGTCCATGACCGCCTCGCGCGGGGTGCCGTAGCGATTGCCCGCGAATTCGGCCCACTCCAGCAGCTCACCATTGGCTATGAGCTTGTCGAACTCCCCGTCGTCCACGAAGAAGTAGTGGACGCCGTCCCGCTCACCGGGGCGCGGGCGCCGGGTCGTGGCGGAGACCGAGAGCCAGACCTCGGGGTGTTCCTTGCGCATATGGGCGACGACCGTGCTCTTGCCGACCCCGGAGGGGCCGGAGAGCACGGTCAGTCGCGGTCGTGCGGAGTGTGCTGCCATGGAGCGATTATCCAGGTTCCCGGGAGTGCCTGGAAACGCCGGGCCGGGTCAGCCCGCGGCGCCGCCGAACTCACGCTCGAGCGACGCGATCTGGTTGGAGCCCAGACCCCGCACACGACGGCTTTCGGAGATGCCGAGCCGCTCCATGATCTGCTTGGCGCGGACCTTGCCGACGCCGGGCAGGGACTCGAGGAGAGCGGACACCTTCATCTTGCCGATGACATCGTTCTCCTGGCCCTGCTTGATGACCTCGTGCAGGGAGGCGCCGGAGTGCTTGAGTCGATTCTTGACCTCGGCGCGCTCCCGGCGAGCCGCGGCGGCCTTTTCTAGCGCGGCTGCGCGCTGTTCAGGGGTAAGGGGCGGAAGAGCCACGCCTACGTCACCTCGGATGTCGAACTGTCGGATATGGACCGGTGAGGAACCTAGTCGCCCCTCACCTGGGGAGCAACGCGCAACGCAGCGCGCGTTCGCTCTCGTCGGAGACTAGCGGCCGATCCCGCTCCAGTCAGCGAGAACAGACGAAAAGTCCTGGTCAGACTCGCTCGACTCAGACATTTACGGACAAAATAACCGGGTTATTCGGCCACAGCACGCACTTCATCAGCCATTCGGGAAGCTGCCGCGACCAGCGATGCGGCGTCCGGACCGTGCCGGAGCACCCCCCGGCTGACGCTCGGAAGAACATTTCGCACCGCCGGGCCGAAGACCGCCGGAAGATCGGCGGGGGTCGCGCCCTGGGCCCCGATGCCGGGGGCCAGCAGCGGCCCGTCGATCGCCAGATCGGCGCCCAGCCGGTGCGCGGTTCCGCCGAGGGTGGCCCCGACGACGGCCCCGTACGAGCCGAGACGGCCCTCGGCGGCCTCGGCGGCGTTCTCGGCCTTCAGCGCGGTCAGCACGGTGGCCGCGACGGTCGTCCCGTCGGGCCGTACCGCGTGCTGTACCTCGGCCCCTCCGGGTTGGACGTCAGCGCCAGCGCGAAGACGCCCGCCCCGGCCGCCCGCGCCGCGTCCAGCGCCGGGCGCAGCGAGCCGAAGCCCAGGTAGGGGCTGACGGTGACCGCGTCCGAGAAGAGCGGGCCGGCCGGATCCAGGTAGGCGGAGGCGTACGCGGCCATGGTGGAGCCGATGTCGCCGCGCTTGGCGTCCATCAGCACCAGCGCCCCGGCGGCGCGGGCGTCGGCGACGGCCCGCTCCAGCACCGCGATGCCGCGGGAGCCGAACCGCTCGAAGAAGGCCGACTGCGGCTTCAGGACGGCCACCCGCTCGGCGAGGGCGTCCACGACGGTCCGGGTGAACCGCTCCAGACCGGCCACATCGTCCCCCAGGCCCCAGTCGGCGAGCAGGGAGGCGTGCGGGTCGATGCCCACGCACAGCGGGCCACGGGCGTCCATGGCGGCACGCAGCCGGGTGCCGAAGGGGGTGGGGGCGGGGGTCGTCATCGGTCTCTCCTCAGGAAATTCAGCCCCTCCGGCGCTTGAGGAGCGGCGGTATGGGGCGCAGATGCCCCATACCCAGCCCCTCCGGCGCTTGACGAGCGAGGGTGCGAAGGCGGTGATGCCCAGACCCAGCCCCTCCAGGGGGCACCTCCCAGCGGTAGCCGGGGAGTTTGAGGAGCGGGGTCCGGGGCGGAGCCCCGGCGGGGGCGGGGGCGGAGCGCCCGGTCATCACGCGGCGGCCTCGGCGCCGACGGCCTCGGCGAGGGTGGCGTACGGGCTCGCGGCCAGGCGGGCCGCCAGGCCGCGGTGGATCTCACGGCACCAGAACGGGCCCCGGTAGATGAAGGCGCTGTAGCCCTGCACCAGCGTGGCGCCGGCCAGAATCCGCTCCCAGACGTCGTCCGCGGTCTCGATCCCGCCGACCCCGACCAGGGTCAGCCGGTCCCCCACCCGGGCGTACAGGCGGCGCAGCACCTCCAGGGAGCGCGCCTTCAGGGGCGCGCCGGACAGGCCGCCGGTCTCGGCGGTGAGCCGGGAGGGGGAGGTGAGGCCGAGGCCGTCGCGCGCGATGGTGGTGTTCGTGGCGATGATGCCGTCCAGGCCGAGCTCGACCGCCAGATCGGCGACCGCGTCCACGTCCTCGTCGGCGAGATCTGGCGCGATTTTGACCAGAAGGGGCACCCTGCGGCCGGTGACCGTGCGGTCCGCGGCCTCGCGGACCGCGGTCAGCAGCGGCCGCAGATGGTCCACGGCCTGGAGGTTCCGCAGTCCGGGGGTATTGGGCGAGGAGACGTTGACGACGAGGTAGTCGGCGTGGGCGGCGAGCCGCTCGGTGGACGTCACATAGTCGGCGACGGCCTCCGTCTCCGGGACGACCTTGGTCTTGCCGATGTTGACGCCGACCGTCGTGCGGAAGGCCGGGCGCCGGGCCGCGAGGCGGGCCGCGACCGCCGCCGAGCCCTCGTTGTTGAAGCCCATGCGGTTGATCAGGGCGCGGTCGGCGACCAGCCGGAAGAGCCGCCGCTTGGGGTTGCCGGGCTGCGGCTGGGCGGTGACCGTGCCGATCTCGACGTGGTCGAAGCCCAGCATGGCCATGCCGTCGATCCCGGCGGCGTTCTTGTCGAATCCGGCGGCGAGTCCGAAGGGCCCGTGCATCCGCAGGCCCAGCGCCTCGGTGCGCAGCGCCGGGTGGCGGGGGCGAGGACGGCGGCGGCGAACGTCCGCAGCACGGGGATGCGGGCGGCCAGGCGGATCCAGGAAAAGGCCAGGTGGTGGGCGCTCTCCGGGTCCATGCGCCGGAAGATCAGGTGGAAGAGGAGCGCATACATGAGGGACTTTCTGCGGCAGTGAGCGAGCGGGCTCATGAAGAAGGGTGGGCTCATGAAGAGCGGTGGGCTCATGAAGAGGGGGACACCGGCCGGTGTCCCCCTCCCTCGCCTCACTCCTCGCGGGCGGCGGTCAGATGTTCCGCGTGCTCCTGGAGCGATCGGACGCCGACCGCGCCCCGGCCCAGCGCCTCGATGCCCTGGACGGCGGCGGCGAGCGCCTGGACGGTGGTCAGGCACGGGACGCCGCGGGCGACGGACGCCGTACGGATGTCATAGCCGTCGAGGCGGCCGCCGGTGCCGTACGGGGTGTTGACGATCAGGTCGACCTCGCCCTCGTGGATGAGCTGGACGATGGTCTTCTCGCCGTTCGGGCCCTCGCCCTCGCTCTGCTTGCGCACCACGGTCGCGTTGATCCCGTTGCGCTTGAGCACCTCCGCCGTGCCCGAGGTGGCCAGCAGCTCGAAGCCGAGGCCGACCAGCTCCCGGGCCGGGAAGATCATCGAGCGCTTGTCGCGGTTGGCGACGGAGACGAACGCGCGCCCCTTGGTCGGCAGCGCGCCGTACGCCCCGGCCTGCGACTTGGCGTAGGCCGCGCCGAAGACCGAGTCGATGCCCATGACCTCGCCGGTGGAGCGCATCTCCGGGCCCAGGATGGTGTCCACGCCGCGCCCGGAGGCGTCCCGGAACCGGCTCCAGGGCATCACGGCCTCCTTGACGGAGATCGGCGCGTCCATCGGCAGCGTGCCACCGTCGCCGCTGGAGGGCAGCAGCCCCTCGGCGCGCAGCTCGGCGATGGTGGCGCCCAGCGAGATCCGGGCGGCGGCCTTGGCCAACGGCACGGCGGTGGCCTTGGAGGTGAAGGGGACGGTACGGGAGGCGCGCGGGTTGGCCTCCAGCACGTAGAGGATGTCCCCGGCCATCGCGAACTGGATGTTGATCAGCCCGCGGACGCCGACCCCGCGCGCGATGGCCTCGGTCGAGGCGCGCAGCCGCTTGACGTCGAAGCCGCCGAGGGTGATCGGGGGCAGCGCGCAGGCCGAGTCGCCGGAGTGGATCCCGGCCTCCTCGATGTGCTCCATGACGCCGCCGAGGTAGAGCTCCTGGCCGTCGTAGAGCGCGTCGACGTCGATTTCTATGGCGTCGTCGAGGAAGCGGTCGATGAGCACGGGGTGCTCGGAGATCAGCCCGGCGTGCCGCTCCAGGTACGCGGCGAGCGAGGGCTCGTCGTAGACGATCTCCATGCCGCGGCCGCCGAGCACGTAGGAGGGGCGGACCATGACCGGGTAGCCGATCTCGGCGGCGATGCCCTTGGCCTGCTCGAAGGAGAAGGCGGTGCCGTACTTGGGCGCGGGCAGCCCGGCCTCGGTGAGCACCCGGCCGAAGGCGCCGCGCTCCTCGGCGAGGTTGATCGCCTCGGGCGAGGTGCCGACGATCGGCACGCCGTTGTCCTTGAGCGCCTGGGCCAGGCCCAGCGGCGTCTGGCCGCCGAGCTGGACGATCACCCCGGCGACCGGGCCCGCCTGCGTCTCCGCGTGGACGATCTCCAGCACGTCCTCCAGGGTCAGCGGCTCGAAGTAGAGCCGGTCGGAGGTGTCGTAGTCGGTGGAGACGGTCTCCGGGTTGCAGTTGACCATGACGGTCTCATAGCCCGCGTCATGCAGCGCGAAGGAGGCGTGGACACAGGAGTAGTCGAACTCGATGCCCTGGCCGATGCGGTTGGGGCCCGAGCCGAGGATGATCACCGCGGGGGTCTCGCGCGGGGCGACCTCGGACTCCTCGTCGTAGGAGGAGTAGAAGTACGGGGTCCTGGCGGCGAACTCGGCGGCGCAGGTGTCGACCGTCTTGTAGACGGGCCGGATGCCCAGCGCGTGCCGCACCTCGCGGACCACGTCCTCGCGCAGCGAGCGGATCCCGGCGATCTGGGCGTCGGAGAAGCCGTGCCGCTTGGCCTCGGCGAGCAGCTCGGGGCCGAGCTTGTCGGCGGCCGCCAGCTCGTCCGCGATCTCCTTGATCAGGAAGAGCTGGTCCACGAACCACGGGTCGATCTTCGTGGCGTCGAAGACCTCCTCGGGGGTGGCTCCGGCGCGGATGGCCCGCATCACGGTGTTGATCCGGCCGTCGGTGGGGACGACGGCCGCCCGGAGCAGTTCGGACTTGCTCCCGGGCTCCCCGGTGAAGTCGAACTGGCTGCCCTTCTTCTCCAGCGAGCGCAGCGCCTTCTGCAGCGCCTCGGTGAAGTTGCGGCCGATGGCCATGGCCTCGCCGACCGACTTCATGGTGGTGGTGAGCCGGGCGTCGGCGGCCGGGAACTTCTCGAAGGCGAAGCGCGGCACCTTGACCACGACGTAGTCGAGCGTGGGCTCGAAGGACGCCGGGGTCTCCTGGGTGATGTCGTTGGGGATCTCGTCCAGGGTGTAGCCGACGGCCAGCTTCGCGGCGATCTTGGCGATGGGGAAGCCGGTGGCCTTGGAGGCGAGCGCCGAGGAGCGGGAGACGCGCGGGTTCATCTCGATGACGATGACCCGGCCGTCCTCGGGGTTGACCGCGAACTGGATGTTGCAGCCGCCGGTGTCGACGCCGACCTCGCGGATGACGGCGATGCCGATGTCCCGCAGGATCTGGTACTCGCGGTCGGTGAGCGTCATCGCCGGGGCGACGGTGATCGAGTCACCGGTGTGCACGCCCATGGGGTCGAAGTTCTCGATGGAGCAGACGACCACGACGTTGTCGTTGCGGTCGCGCATCAGCTCCAGCTCGTACTCCTTCCAGCCGAGGATGGACTCCTCCAGAAGCACCTCGGTGGTCGGCGAGAGGGTCAGGCCCTGGCCCGCGATACGGCGCAGCTCGTCCTCGTCGTGCGCGAAGCCGGAGCCCGCGCCGCCCATGGTGAAGGAGGGGCGGACCACGACGGGGTAGCCGCCGAGCTGCTCGACGCCCGCGAGGACGTCGTCCATGGAGTGGCAGATGACCGAGCGGGCGGACTCTCCGTGGCCGATCTTGGCGTGGACGGCCTCGACGACCTCCTTGAACTGGTCGCGGTCCTCGCCCTTGTGGATCGCCTGGACATTGGCGCCGATCAGCTCGACGCCGTACTCCTCGAGGGTGCCCGCCTCGTGCAGCGAGATCGCGGTGTTGAGCGCGGTCTGGCCGCCGAGGGTGGGCAGCAGCGCGTCGGGGCGCTCCTTGGCGATGATCTTCTCGACGTACTCCGGGGTGATCGGCTCCACATAGGTGGCGTCGGCGATCTCCGGGTCGGTCATGATCGTGGCCGGGTTGGAGTTGACCAGGATGACCCGCAGGCCCTCGGCCTTCAGCACCCGGCACGCCTGGGTGCCGGAGTAGTCGAACTCGGCGGCCTGGCCGATGACGATCGGGCCGGAGCCGATGACCAGAACGGACTGGATGTCGGTGCGCTTAGGCACGCTGGCCCTCCATCAGGGACACGAAGCGGTCGAAAAGGTACGCGGCGTCATGCGGACCGGCGGCGGCTTCGGGGTGGTACTGGACGCTGAACGCGGGGCGGTCGAGCAGCCGCAGCCCCTCGACCACGTTGTCGTTGAGGCAGACGTGGGAGACCTCGGCGCGGCCGAAGGGGGTGTCGGACGGCGCGTCGAGCGGGGCGTCCACGGCGAAGCCGTGGTTGTGGGCGGTGACCTCCACCTTGCCGGTGGTGCGGTCCTGCACCGGCTGGTTGATCCCGCGGTGGCCGTACTTCAGCTTGAAGGTGCCGAAGCCGAGCGCGCGGCCGAGGATCTGGTTGCCGAAGCAGATGCCGAACAGCGGCGTGGAGCGCTCCAGCACGGCCCGCATCAGGGAGACGGGGTGGTCGGCGGTGGCCGGGTCGCCCGGGCCGTTGGAGAAGAAGACGCCGTCCGGGTTCACCGCGTAGACGTCCTCGGCGGTGGCGGTCGCGGGCAGCACGTGCACCTCGATGCCGCGCTCGGCCATCCGGTGCGGGGTCATGCCCTTGATGCCCAGGTCGATCGCGGCGACGGTGAACTTCTTGGTTCCGATCGCCGGGACGACGTAACGCTCCTCGGTGGCCACCTCGCCGCTGAGGTCGGCGCCCTTCATCTGGGGGGCTTCCCGCACCTTCGCCAGCAGCGTGGCCTCGTCGGCGAGGGCCGCGCCGGAGAAGATGCCCACGCGCATGGCGCCGCGCTCGCGCAGATGGCGGGTGAGGGCGCGGGTGTCGATGCCGCTGATGCCGACGACGCCCTGGGCGCTGAGCTCGTCGTCGAGCGAGCGGCGGGAGCGCCAGTTGGAGGGCGTACGGGCCGGGTCGCGCACCACATATCCGGAGACCCAGATCCGCTTCGACTCCGGGTCCTCGTCGTTGACGCCGGTGTTCCCGATGTGCGGGGCGGTCATCACGACGACCTGGCGGTGGTAGGAGGGATCGGTCAGGGTCTCCTGGTAGCCGGTCATCCCGGTGGAGAACACGGCCTCGCCGAAGGTCTCCCCCACGGCCCCGTAGGCCCGGCCGCGGAAGGTGCGGCCGTCCTCCAGGACAAGGACTGCGGGGCTCGTGGCCCCCCTGTTGGAGGTGGTCATCGTGTGCCTTCCGTGTCGTGCGAGGGGACGGCCGCTGCGCTGGGGCCGCCGGAGAGTTCGGTGAGGGCGTCCACCCACGCGGTGTGCTCGGCCGCGTGGTCGGAGCGGAAGCCGGAGTCGATCAGCCGGTCACCGTGGCTCCAGGTGATCACCAGCAGTCCGCCCTCGGCGAGGACCTTGCCCGCGATGCCCTTGTCGAGCCGGGCGCCGCGCAGTGCGGCGGCGGGGATGAAGAAGTCCCGCGCGCCCGGCCGGACCACGCTCACGCCCTGGTCGGTGAGGGTGAGCTCGACCCGGCTGCGGGTGCCGAGGCCATGGGCGACGATCCGGTCCAGCCACTGCCCGGCGGTGGCGGAGCCGTGGTAGCGGCCGCTCATCGTGGCCTTGGGGTCGCCGGGCCCGGCCGGGACCTGGGGCAGCTCGGGGAGGTCACCCTGGAGGGTGGCGCGCCACTTCCAGCCCTCGCGCATCAGCCAGTAGACCAGCGCGATGACCAGCAGCAGCCCGACGACCCAGCCGATCCTGGCCGCCCAGTCCGTCACGTCCTGCGATTTCTGCTCGGCCGCGAGGCCCGCGAATCCCGCGAGGCCCGCCACCGGATGACTCGGAGTCGTCACGCCAGCTTCCCGTCCACAACCGTCGCCCGCCCCCGCAGGAACGTGTACGTCACGCGGCCCGGCAGTTCGCGGCCCTCGTAGGGGGTGTTGCGGCTGCGGGAGGCGAAGCCCGCGGGGTTCACCACACCACGGTAAGCGGAGTCGAGCAGGGTGAGGTTGGCGGGCTCCCCGGCGGTGATGGGACGGCCGTGGCCCGTCAGGCGGCCGATGGCCGAGGGCCGCACCGACATCCGGTCGGCGACGCCCGTCCAGTCCAGCAGCCCGGTGTCCACCATGGTGTGCTGGACCACGGACAGCGCCGTCTCCAGGCCCACCATGCCCATGGCCGCGGCGCCCCACTCGCAGTCCTTGTCCTCGTGCGGATGCGGGGCGTGGTCGGTGGCCACGCAGTCGATGGTGCCGTCGGCGAGCGCCTCGCGCAGCGCCATCACATCGGCCTCGGTGCGCAGCGGCGGGTTCACCTTGTAGACGGGGTCGTAGGAGCGTACGAGCTCGTCGGTCAGCAGCAGGTGGTGCGGGGTGACCTCGGCGGTGACGTTCCAGCCCTTGGACTTGGCCCAGCGGACGATCTCGACCGAGCCCGCGGTGGACAGATGGCAGATGTGCACCCGGGAGCCGACATGGGCGGCGAGCAGCACATCGCGGGCGATGATCGACTCCTCGGCGACGGCCGGCCAGCCGCCCAGGCCCAGCTCGGCGGAGACGACGCCCTCGTTCATCTGGGCGCCCTCGGTGAGGCGGGGCTCCTGGGCGTGCTGGGCGATGACGCCGTCGAACGCCTTCACGTACTCCAGCGCGCGGCGCATGATCACCGCGTCGTCCACGCACTTGCCGTCGTCGGAGAAGACCCGCACCCCGGCCGCGGAGTCGTGCATCGCGCCCAGCTCGGCGAGCTTCTTGCCCTCCAGGCCCACGGTCACCGCCCCGATGGGCTGGACGTCGCAGTAGCCGGACTCCTTGCCCAGCCGCCACACCTGCTCGACGACGCCGGCGGTGTCGGCCACGGGGAAGGTGTTGGCCATGGCGTGGACCGCGGTGAAGCCGCCGACCGCGGCGGCCCGGGTGCCGGTGAGGACCGTCTCGGAGTCCTCCCGGCCGGGCTCGCGCAGATGGGTGTGGAGGTCGACCAGGCCCGGGAGCAGGATCTGCCCGGCGGCGTCGATCACGGTGGCGCCGTCCGCGTCGAGGCCGGTGCCGACCGCGGCGATGCGCTCGCCCTCGATCAGCACGTCGCGCGGCTCGCCGCCGAGCGGCTTCGCCCCGCGCAGCAGCGTCTTGTGGGTGTCGCTCATGGTCACTTGCTCTCCTCGGTGCGGGCGGCGGCGACGGCGGACTCGTTCCCGCCGAGCAGCAGGTACAGGACGGCCATGCGGGTCGAGACGCCGTTGGCGACCTGCTCGACGGCGGTGCAGCGGTCGGAGTCCGCGACCTCCGCGGTGATCTCCATGCCGCGGTTCATGGGGCCGGGGTGCATCACGATGGCGTGCTCCGGCATCCGCGCCATGCGGTCGCCGTCCAGGCCGTAGCGGCGGGCGTACTCCCGCTCGGTGGGGAAGAACGCGGCGTTCATGCGCTCGCGCTGGACGCGCAGCATCATCACGGCGTCGGTCTTGCCGACCACCGCGTCCAGGTCGTAGGAGACCTCGCAGGGCCAGCTCTCCACGCCGAAGGGGACCAGCGTCGGCGGCGCGACCAGGGTGACCTCGGCGCCCAGGGTGGACAGCAGATGGACGTTGGAGCGGGCCACCCGGCTGTGCAGAACGTCGCCGACGATGGTGATCCGGCGTCCGGCCAGGTCCTGCCCGGCGCCGGAGCCGTCCGGGCTCAGATGGCGGCGGATGGTGAAGGCGTCGAGCAGCGCCTGAGTGGGGTGCTCATGGGTGCCGTCGCCCGCGTTCACCACGGCGCCGTTGATCCAGCCGGAGGTGGCCAGCCGGTGCGGGGCGCCGGAGGCGTGGTGACGGATCACCACGGCGTCGGCGCCCATCGCCTCCAGGGTGAGCGCGGTGTCCTTGAGAGACTCGCCCTTGGAGACCGAGGACCCCTTGGCGGAGAAGTTGATCACGTCGGCGGAGAGCCGCTTGGCGGCCGCCTCGAACGAGATGCGGGTGCGGGTGGAGTCCTCGAAGAAGAGGTTGACGACGGTACGGCCGCGCAGGGTCGGCAGTTTCTTGATCGGCCGGTCGGCGAGCCGGGCCAGTTCCTCGGCGGTGTCGAGGATCAGGACGGCGTCGTCGCGAGAGAGATCGGCGGCCGAGATGAGGTGGCGCTTCATCCGGTTGCTCCGTGGGTGAAGGAGGTGTGCGGGCGTGCGGGCGGGCAGGCGCGGGGACCGGCGACCTGGCGGCACCGGTGGTCCTTCGGGCGGGCTCCCCTTCGGTCGCCGGGGAGGCACTCGCCGTCGGTGAGGGGCGCTACTTCCCGTCCGCGGGGGTGGTCCCGCGCAGCCCGAGGAGCACGCTGTCGCGGCCGTCCTCCTCGGTGAGCTGGACCTTGACCGTCTCCCGCAGCGACGTGGGGAGGTTCTTGCCGACGTAGTCGGCGCGGATCGGCAGTTCCCGGTGGCCGCGGTCGACGAGGACCGCGAGCTGGACCGCGCGCGGTCGCCCGATGTCACCGAGGGCGTCGAGGGCGGCGCGGATGGTGCGGCCGGAGAAGAGCACATCGTCGACGAGGACCACGAGGCGGCCGTCGATGCCGTCGTCGGGGATCTCGGTGCGGGCGAGTGCGCGGGCCGGGCGCAGCCTCAGGTCGTCGCGGTACATCGTGATGTCGAGCGAGCCGACCGGGATCCGGCCGGGCTTGCCGGTGATCTCTTCGAGCCGGGCGGCCAGCCGCCGGGCGAGAAAGACACCACGGGTGGGAATGCCGAGCAGCACCACGTCATCGGCGCCTTTGGCGCGCTCGACGATCTCGTGGGCGATGCGGGTGAGAACGCGCGCGATATCCGGTGCTTCCAGCACCGAGCGCGCGGCGTCCGAGGTGTGTGCGTCCATACGAAACGGACCTCCTTCTCCGCCTCACGGGACGGACCTTAAAGGACGGTCGGATTTGCGCCATTCACACTAGCAGGAGTGCCGAGCGCCCCCGTCAACACCCCTGGCCGGAGCCCCTCCGCTCCATTCGGCTTGACGAATGGAAATTACGCTGCGTAACCTCACAGTGAGTGACCAGCCGCGCGGCACAGCCGCACGTCGATACAGCGTCCGGGGAGCTTTATGTCCAGCGAATACGCCAAACAGCTCGGGGCCAAGCTCCGCGCCATCCGCACCCAGCAGGGCCTCTCCCTCCACGGTGTCGAGGAGAAGTCCCAGGGCCGCTGGAAGGCCGTGGTGGTGGGATCGTACGAGCGCGGCGACCGCGCCGTGACCGTGCAGCGTCTCGCCGAGCTGGCCGACTTCTACGGCGTCCCGGTGCAGGAGCTGCTTCCGGGCACGAGCCCGGCCGGAGCCGCCGAGCCGCCGCCGAAGCTGGTACTGGACCTGGAGCGACTGGCCCATGTGCCGGTCGAGAAGGCGGGCCCGCTTCAGCGGTACGCCGCGACGATCCAGAGCCAGCGTGGCGACTACAACGGCAAGGTGCTCTCGATCCGCCAGGACGATCTGCGCACCCTCGCCGTCATCTATGACCAGTCGCCGTCCGTGCTGACCGAACAGCTGATCAGCTGGGGCGTGCTGGGCGCCGACGCCCGCCGCGCGGTCCAGCATGAAGACGTCTGAGTCCCTCTTTCCCTGTTCGTCAGCGTTCACCTGCAGAAACGTGCCGCCGGGGGCGGTGGGGCCCTTCTGGGTCCGCCACCGCCCCCGGCGGCTTTGTCATATGAGGAACGCGGCTATGCCTGGTGCTCCCGGGGCTCCTGCTCGCGACGCAGACTCGGCTTCAGCTCCTTGATACGGCCCAGCAGACCGTTGACGAAGGCCGGCGAGTCATCGGTGGAGAACTCCTTGGCGAGCTGCACCGCCTCGTCGATCACCACCGCGTCCGGGGTAGCGTCCTCCCACACCAGCTCATACGCGCCCAGCCGCAGGATGTTCCGGTCGACGACCGGCATCCGGTCCAGCGTCCAGCCCACCGCGTAGGTGGCGATCAGCTCGTCGATCCGGTCGATGTGCTGGGCATATCCCTCGACGAGCTGCATCGTGTATTCGCTGACCGGGGGCTGCCGGTCGTCGGTCCGGGCGAGCCGGATCCAGTCCGCGAGCACGGTCTGCACGGTGCTGCCGCGCTGATCGGCCTCGAAGAGGATCTGGAAGGCACGCTTACGGGCCTTGTTGCGGGCGGCCACGGTTAGTTGTTCACCCGACCGAGGTACTCACCGGAGCGGGTGTCGACCTTGATCTTCTCACCGGTGGTGATGAACAGCGGCACGCCGATCTCGTAGCCGGTCTCCAGCTTGGCGGGCTTGGTGCCACCGGTGGAGCGGTCGCCCTGGACGCCCGGCTCGGTGTACTCGATCACCAGCTCGACGGCGGCGGGCAGCTCGACGTACAGCGGGTTGCCCTCGTACATCGCCACGACGGCCTCGAAGCCCTCGAGCAGGTAGCGGGCGTTGTCGCCGACGACCTCGGGGGTGATGTAGATCTGGTCGAAGGTGTCCATGTCCATGAACACAAAGCTCTCGCCGTCCTTGTACGAGAACTGCATGCCGCGCTTGTCGACATTGGCCGTCTCGACCTTCACACCGGCGTTGAAGGTCTTGTCGACCACCTTGCCGGACAGCACGTTCTTGAGCTTGGTGCGCACGAAAGCGGGGCCCTTGCCGGGCTTGACGTGCTGGAACTCGACGACGGACCACAGCTGGCCGCCGTCGAGCTTGAGCACCATGCCGTTCTTGAGGTCGTTCGTGGATGCCACGGTTGCGGGATCTCCTGGACTGCAGCTGGTGGAGACCAGAGAGCCGCCGGCGCGCCCGGTTCCGCTAGAGCGCGAGCAGCTCTTTGGTCGTGATGGTGAGTAGCTCGGGTCCGCCGTCCGCCTCGGGGCGGACGACGAGCGTGTCATCGATCCGGACACCGCCCCGGCCCGGGAGGTGGACCCCCGGCTCGACGGTGACCGGCACACAAGCGTCCAGTTTACCCATGGCGGACGGTGTGAGCCGAGGGTCCTCGTCGATTTCCAGGCCCACACCGTGTCCGGTGCACGGTTCCAGCGCGTCTCCGAAGCCCGCGGCGGCCAGCACCTGACGGGTCACCCGGTCCACGTCCCGGTACGCCCGGCCCGGCAACAGCGCCTCCCGCCCGGCCCGCTGAGCGGCGAAGACGGCATCGTACAGCTCGACCTGCCAGTCCGCGGGCGAGGGCCCGATGACAAAGGTACGGCCCACCTGACAGCGGTAGCCGCGGTAGTCGGCGCCGAGGCAGATGGTGAGGAAATCGCCCTCCTCGACCCTCCGGTCGGTGGGCAGATGGCCGGGGCGCCCCGCGTGCGGCCCCGCCGCGACCACGGTGGGGAAGGCCGGGCCGTCCGCGCCGTGGTCCACCAGCCGGCGCTCCAGCTCCAGCGCCAGATGCCGCTCGGTGCGGCCCACCAGGATCGACTCCAGCAGCTCGCCGAGCGCCTGGTCGGCCAGCTCCCCGGCGATCCGCAGAGAGGAGATCTCCTCGTCGTCCTTGATGAGCCGCAACTGCTCGACGGCACGGCCCAGATCGACGAGGCGGACGCGGGGGCGGCGGCGCCGAGCGCCCGATGGCGGGCGACGGTCAGATCGTGCTCCTCGACGGCCAGCGACTCGGCGCCGTCCGCCGCGGCCAGATCGGCGGCGGCCACGGCCGGGTCGCCGTCCGCGCCGGGCATGACCAGCAGCCGCGGCTCGTCGGAACGCGGCGGGCCCGAGGAGAGCGGCGGCGCGGACGGGACCTCGGCGGCCACCAGCACGTCCTGGGCGGGGCCGAGCAGCAGCACGGCCCCGGGCGGCACCGCGCCGCACAGATAGCGCACATTGGCGGGCCGGGACACCAGCGCCGCCGCGCTCCCGGCCGCGGTGCACTGCTCGTGCAGACGGGCACGTCGGGCCGCGTACACCTCGGACATGTCCCCGAGCGTACGCAGACTCGGGGGCCACGGCTTCTCCAGTGGCTCCAGCCGGGGGTACCTCCCAGCGGTAGCCGGGGGAGAACCGGGCCTCGAAAAAAGGGGGGCCGGTCGAGCGGGCCCGGACGGGGGTCTTTACCAGCTGGGGGGGCTTGCGATGGATCGGGTGACGACCTCGTCGAGCATGCGGGCCGTGGTCTCCACGTCGTACGTGGAGTTGTCGATGATGGGCAGGCCGGAGCCGTACCACCCCGCCATCCGGCCGTGGATCCGTGCCACCTCCTCGTCGCTGAGGCGGCGGTTCCCGGTGCGGGCCGCGTTCCGCTCCAGGACGATCTCCAGGCCCGGAAGGACGACCACCGGCAGCAGCCCGGGGCCCACATGGCGCTTCCAGCCGCCGAGGCCGACGACCGGGCGGTCGGGGAAGACGGCGTCGTCGAGGATGCAGGAGATCCCGTTGGCCAGGAAGTTGCGGGCGGCGAAGCCGCAGGTGCGGCGGGCGAGACGGTACTGCGCCTCGGAGTTCTCGTTCCACCCCGACTGGGGGTTGGCGAAGCCGGACCGGACCCACTCCCGCACATCGTCCAGGCTGATGTGCGCGGTCGGCACCCGGCGGCGGTCGGCCCAGTAGCGCGCGACCGTCGTCTTGCCCGCCCCGGCCGGTCCGATCAGCAGCACCGCCACCGTCGCCTGCGAGACATCGGCGAGCGACGGGTCCGCCGGGGGGTTCGGCAGCGGCACCGGGCCGCCGGGCGGCAGCTGGACATGGCCGGTGGTGTTCACCGTCTCCAGCGGCGCCCCGGGGGCGCTGGCGGGGCCGGCGGAGGGGACACCGGATGCTGCGCGGGCGGTGCCACGTGCCCGGGCCCGGGAGGCCCGGGAGGCGCGTGCGGGGCGGGGGGATTGGGGTGAGCTCCCGGGTGATGGCTCGCACTCGCGCCCTGGGCCCAGCCCGCGCCCTGCGGCCCGGGAACCGGCCCCGGCTGGTGGGGCGGTGGCAGCGGAGCTCCCACTGCATGCTGCATCCGGTGGCACTCCGTCTCGTACAGGCAGTTCTCGTCCGACAACTGTCAGGTGCTGATACGGCGGTGAGGCCGCTCCTACCGAACGGTACCTGCCCAAGGCTCCGCTGTGTGAACGGACCGCGAACCCGCTGTGTCCCCGCCGCCCCTCGTCAGCCAGGCATTTCGTCCCGCAAGGGCCGCAACTGCGAGGGCTTGGGGGCTGTTCGAAAGCCCGCGGCGAGGCCGCGGGCTTTCGAAGGCGATGACAGAGCTGTGACGCGAGACGGCGGTTACGGCCCGGGTCAGCCGGAGACCTCGGCGTACGCCGCGAGCAGCACCGCCGGGTCCGGGCCCTCCAGCACGGTGGGCTTGGCGATACCGTCCAGGACGATGAAGCGCAGCAGGTCACCGCGGGACTTCTTGTCGACCTTCATGGTCTCCAGCAGCTTGGGCCACTGGTCGCCGCGGTAGGTGAGCGGCAGGCCCACGGCCTCCAGGACGGTGCGGTGCCGGTCGGCCGTGGCGTCGTCCAGACGGCCCGCCAGCCGGCCCAGCTCGGCGGCGAACACCATGCCCACGGAGACGGCCGCGCCATGGCGCCAGTTGTAGCGCTCGTTCTTCTCGATGGCGTGGGCGAGCGTATGCCCGTAGTTGAGGATCTCCCGCAGCCCGGACTCCTTGAGGTCGCTGGAGACGACCTCGGCCTTGACCCGGATGGAGCGCTCGATGAGCTCGGCGGTGTGCGGTCCGGCGGGCGTACGGGCGGCGGCCGGGTCCCGCTCGATCAGCTCCAGGATCTCCGGGTCGGCGATGAAGCCCGCCTTGATGATCTCGGCGAGCCCGCTGACGTAGTCGTTGACCGGCAGCGAGTCCAGCGCGGCCAGATCGCACAGCACCCCGGCCGGGGGTGGAAGGCGCCGACGAGGTTCTTGCCCTCGGCCGTGTTGATCCCCGTCTTGCCGCCGACCGCAGCGTCGACCATGCCGAGCACGGTCGTGGGGACGGCGATCCAGCGCACTCCGCGCAGCCAGGTGGCGGCGACGAATCCGGCGAGGTCGGTGGTCGCGCCGCCGCCGACGCCGACGATCACATCGGTGCGGGTGAAGCCGGTCTGGCCGAGCGCCTTCCAGCAGTACGCGGCGACCTCGGCGGTCTTGGCCTCCTCCGCGTTGGGCAGCTGGATCGCGATGGCGTCGTACCCCTGCCCGGCGAGGTCCTGGCGGATCGCCTCACCGGTCTCGGCCAGCGCCTCGGGGTGCAGGACGGCGACGCGCTTGGCCAACGTGCCGATCAGCCCGGGAAGCTCGCCGAGCAGCTGCCGGCCGATCAGCACCTCGTACGGCGCGGTGCCCGCGATGCCTCCGACCTGGATGCGCGTAGGGGTGTCGGCCACAGGGGTGTCATGCGTTCTTCAGCTCCAGTACGTCCAGGACGGCCTCGGCAACGGCCTCGGGGGTGCGGTCCTCGGTCGACACCACGGCGCGGGCGACCTCGGTGTACAGCGGGCGGCGCTGCTCCATCAGCTCGCGCCAGCGCTGGCGGGGATTGACCGCGAGCAGCGGGCGCGGGGCGTCGAGCCCGGTGCGCTTGACGGCCTCGGCGACGCCCATCTCCAGGAAGACGACCGGGAGGCCGACGAGCAGCGCCCGGGTGCCCTCGTCGAGGACGGCGCCGCCGCCCAGCGCGAGCACGCCCGCGTGCTCGGCGACGGCGGTCCGCACCGCCTGCCGCTCCAGCTCGCGGAAGTGCGGCTCACCCTCGTCGATGAAGATCTCCGAGATCTCCTTGCCCGCCGTCGCGACGATGTCGGTGTCGGTGTCGCGGAAGGTGGTGCCGAGCCGCGCCGCGAGCACCTGCCCGACGGTGGTCTTCCCGACCCCCATGGGCCCGACCAGCACGACGATCGGACCCCCGCTGACCTGCCCGGTCAGCCCCGCCGAACTGTTCGCCCCGCCGCTGCAGCGGCTGCTCGTCACATCAGCGGCTCCGCCGCGGGCACCGTCGCCCGCTCGGCGAAGGCGCGCGTCATCATTTGCCTGCCGCCCGGCGGCCTCGCGTGCGTCGCTCACCGGATGGCCAGGTTCTCGAGGAAGCCCCGCACATTGCGGCGGGTCTCGGTGACCGAGTCGCCGCCGAACTTCTCCGCGACCGCGTCCGCCAGGACCAGCGCGACCATCGCCTCGGCGACGATCCCGGCGGCCGGGACGGCGCAGACGTCGGAGCGCTGGTGGTGGGCCTTGGTGGCCTCGCCGGTGGTCACATCGACCGTGGCCAGCGCCCGCGGCACGGTCGCGATCGGCTTCATCGCGGCCCGGACGCGCAGCAGCTCGCCGGTACTCAGCCCGCCCTCGGTGCCGCCCGAGCGCTCCGAGGAGCGCCGGATGCCCTCGTCCGTGGAGACGATCTCGTCATGGGCCTTGGAGCCGGGCACCCGCGCGAGGTCGAAGCCGTCGCCGACCTCGACGCCCTTGATGGCCTGGATGCCCATCAGCGCGGCGGCCAGCCGCGCGTCGAGCCGACGGTCCCAGTGCACATGGGAGCCGAGGCCCACCGGCACGCCGTACGCGAGCACCTCGACGACGCCACCGAGCGTGTCGCCGTCCTTGTGGGCCTGGTCGATCTCGGCCACCATCGCCTTGCTCGCGTCGGCGTCCAGGCAGCGCACCGGGTCGGCGTCCAGCCTCTCGACGTCGGAGGGCTTGGGGTGGACGCCGTACGGCGCCTTCGCCGCGGCCAGCTCCACGACATGCGAGACGATCTCGATCCCGGCCGTCTCCTTGAGGTAGGAGCGGGCGACGGTGCCCAGCGCCACCCGGGCCGCGGTCTCGCGGGCGCTGGCGCGCTCCAGGATCGGCCGGGCCTCGTCGAATCCGTACTTCTGCATCCCGGCCAGGTCGGCGTGGCCGGGGCGGGGCGGGTGAGCGGGGCGTTACGGGCGACTCCCTCGAGGATCTCGGGGTCCACCGGGTCGGCGGCCATGACCTGCTCCCACTTGGGCCACTCCGTGTTGCCGACCATGATCGCGACCGGGGAGCCGAGGGTCAGCCCGTGGCGTACGCCACCGATGAAGGTGACCTCGTCGCGCTCGAACTTCATCCGGGCACCGCGGCCGTAACCCAGCCGCCGTCGGGCCAGGGCGTCGGCCACCATGTCGGTGGTGATCGGCACCCCGGCGGGCAGCCCCTCCAGCGTCGCCACGAGTGCGGGGCCGTGCGACTCCCCCGCGGTCAGCCAGCGCAACCTGCTCAACGGTGCTCCCTCATGCGCGTGCCTCGACGTCCTGCGGCGCGGCCCGGTCCGCGCGACTCCGGCCCGCACCTCCGATCCTCCCACGACCGGGGCGTCCGCTCGGTTCGTGGTCCATGGGGTGGACGCTCGCGGCGCCCCGGGGAGGGGCCGGGGGCGCCCCGGGGAGGGGCCGGGGCGGGCCGGACGGGCCCGATGAGGGGCCGTGCGGCGGCTCAGCGGGCCGCCAGCGCCTCGCGCATCGCGGCCAGCGGCGCCGGGGCTCGGCCCGTCATCTGCTCGACCTGGAGCACCGCCTGGTGCACCAGGAGGTCCAGGCCGCCGACCACCGAGCCGCCGCGCGCCGCCCAGGCGGCGGCCAGCGGGGTGGGCCAGGGCTCGTAGAGGACGTCGAAGAGCGCGCCGGGGCGGTCCGGTACGGCCGCGGTGAGCGCGTCCGTGGTGCCCGCGGGCGTGGTGGCGATCACCAGCGGCGCGCCGAGCGCCCCGGCCGCGTCGCCCCAGTCCGCCGTGCGCACCGCGACGCCCAGCCGCTCGCCCCACTGCCGCATCTCGGCGGCGCGGGCCTCGCTGCGGACGTACGCGGTGACCTCGCCGTCGCAGATCCGGGAGAGCGCGGCCAGCGCTGAGGAGGCGGTGGCGCCCGCGCCCAGCACGGCGGCGCGCTCCACGCGCCCGACGCCGCGCTCCCGCAGCGCCGCCAGCATGCCGGGGATGTCGGTGTTGTCCCCGCGCCTGCGGCCGTCGTCACCGAAGACCACCGTGTTGACGGCCTCCACCGAGGCCGCGGTGTCGCTGATCTCGTCCAGCAGCGGGATCACGGCGCGCTTGAGCGGCATGGTCAGGGACAGCCCGGCCCAGGACGGCCCCGCGTCCTCGCCGAGCCGCTTGAAGAAGTCCGGCAGTCCGGTCTCGTCCACCTCGAAGCGGTCGTACGTCCAGCCGGTCAGGCCCAGCTCCCGGTAGGCGGCGCGGTGCAGTACCGGTGACAGGGAGTGGGCGATCGGCGAGCCGAGCACCGCTGCCCTGCGGTTTTCCGACATCTTTCCTCAGCCGTTGCTCTTGCGCTGCTTATTGAACTTGGCGACCCACTTCTGGTGATCCGCGTAGGTCTTGGAGAACTCGCTCGTCTTGCCGTCCAGCGAGATGAAGTAATACCAGCCGTCGCTGGTCGGGTTCATCGCCGCTTTCAGCGCGTCGTGGCCCGGATTTCCGATCGGGCCGGGCGGAAGTCCCTTGTAGAAGTACGTGTTGTACGGGTTGTCGTACTGCTTGATCTCGCTGATCGGGATATCGATCTTGCTCTGGTTCTTGATGTAGTTGTAGGTGGAGTCGAATTCCACCTTGCCGTAGGTCTCGGGGTTCGCGGGCTTGAGCCGGTTGTAGACGACCTCGGCCATCTTCCGGAAGTCGTCGTGGGTGATGCCCTCCGCCTGGACCAGGCTGGCCACGCTGATCAGCTGGAGCGGGGACTTCAGGCCCAAGTCCTTCGCCTTGCCCTCCAGATCCAGACCGGAGTAGTTCCGATTGGCCTCGGCGACCATCTTCCGCAGCACGTCCGCGGGCTTGGCGCCCTCGCCCACGCTGTAGCGGGACGGGTACAGGAACCCCTCCAGCGGATCCTTGATCTTGCTGTTGTCGTCGGCCCAGGAGGGCAGCCCGAGGTTCTTGGCCTCCTTCTTGGCGACGCCCGCGGTGGTCCCCGCCTTGAGGCCGATCTTCTTGTCGATCGCCGCGTAGATCGTGGCGTCGCGCATGCCCTCGGTGACGATCAGGGCGTTGCTGCTGCTGGGGTCGAGCATCAGCTTGACCGCCGCCGCGCCGGACATCTCCTTGCGCAGGGTGTAGGTGCCCGGCTGGACGAACTTGCCGCTGTCCTCCACGGCTTCGACGAAGGCGCCGCTGCTCTTGACCACGCCCTTGTCGGCGAGGATCGAGCCGATCTCGGCGTTGCCGGAGCCGGAGGGAACCTCCACCTCGATCCGGCCGGTGCCGTCGCCGGAGTAGTCGGGTGCGGGGCCGAAGCGGGTCTGCCAGAAGTCGTAGGCGTAGTAGCCGCCCCCGCCGACGGCGCCCACCAGGACCACGGTCACGAAGAGGCAGGCCACGCCGCTGCGGCGCTTCTTGGGCTTGCCCTTCTCGCCGGAGCGCTCGCCGTCCTCGCCGTCGTCGTCCGCGCCATCCGCGTCGCCCCGGCCGCCGCCGTCGGTGAAGAACGGGTGGTCGTCCTCGTCGTCCGCCTGGAGGGGCGGCTCCTCCGGGGCCTCGCGCTGGCGCGGCACCTGGTGCTCCGCGGGCACCGTGGGCATCTGCTGGGTGCCCTGCAGTCCCTGGCCCTGGTAGGGGTCCTGCTGTCCCTGGCCCTGGTAGGGGTCCTGCTGTCCCTGGCCCGGGTAGGAGGCGCCCTGGCCGCCATAGGGGTCCTGCGGGTCCGTCCCGCCGTACGAGCCGTCCTGGGCCGGGTAGTCCTGGGCCGGGTAGGAGCCGCCCTGACCGGGGTACTCCTGCGGGTCCCGCTGATGCGGGTAGCCGGCGTCCTGGCCGTCCCACTGGGGCTGCTGATGCTGCGCTTGAGGGTCCTGCGGATAGCCGTGCGGATACTGCTGGTGCCCGTAAGGGTCCTGGCCGTACGGGCCCTGGGCGTAGGCGCCCTGACCGTAGGGATCCTGGTCGTAGGCGTCCCGCGGGTACGGATTCTGTGCGTAGGTGTCCTGCTGCGCGTAGGGGTCCTGTGCGTAGGGATCCTGGCCGGCCACCGCGCGGTGGCCGCTCCACTCTCGGTCCCCGTACAGCGGATCCTCGGGGTGCCACGGTTGGGAGCCGGGTCCCCGGCCGTACTCAGTCATCGATCCCCTAGCGACGGAGGTGGTCACCGCTCGGCGTGTTCGTGGCACGGGCGGCGGCGGCCATGCCGCGCGGAACGTTACCGTATCGCGATCAGATGACCACTTCGACGGCTTCTCCCGGGGCCCTCCCCGAGATCCGCTCGGTCTCCAGCGCGCTCTGCAGGATCACCACGGCCGCCGCCTGGTCAACGACGGAACGGCCTTTCTTGGACGTCATCCCGGAGGCGCGCAGCCCCTGGGACGCTGTGACAGTGGTCATACGCTCGTCGACGAGCCGCACCGGCACCGGGTTGACCCGCCGTGCCAACTCGCGCGCGAAGGTGCGCACTTTGGCCGCGGCCGGCCCCTCGCGCCCGTTGAGCGAGCGCGGCAGGCCGACCACCACCTCGATCGGTTCGTACTCCTCGACGATCGCCACGAGCCGCTTGTGGGCGGCCGGGATGTCGCGTCCCGGCACGGTCTCCACGGGGGTGGCGAGGATCCCGTCGGGGTCGCACGAGGCGACCCCGATCCGGGCGTCCCCGACGTCGATGGCGATCCGCCTGCCGCGTCGCACGATGATCAGGCCGATTCCGCGACGAGCCGCTCGACGGCCTCGATGGCCTCGCCGACGGCCCCCGGGTTCTGACCGCCGCCCTGGGCCACGTCCGGCTTGCCGCCGCCTCCGCCGCCGAGCGTCTTGGCGGCGGTGCGGACCAGGTCACCGGCCTTGAGCCCGCGCTCACGGGCGGCCTCGTTGGTGGCGATGACGGTCAGCGGACGGCTGTTCGCCACGGTGAAGAGGGAGACGACGGCAGGGCGGTCGCTTGGGATGCGCCCGCGCACGTCCAGGACCAGCTTGCGCAGGTCGTCGGCGGAGGTGCCGTCCGGCACCTTGGCGGCGACCAGGGCCACGCCCCGGACATCCTTGGCGCCCTGGGCGAGACCGGCGGCGGCCTGGAGCACCTTCTCGGCGCGGAACCGCTCGATCTCCTTCTCGGCCTCCTTGAGCTTGCTCAGCATGCCGGAGATCTTCTCCGGGAGCTCCTCGGGGCGGCCCTTGACCAGGTCGGTGAGCTGGGAGACGACCGTGTGCTCCCGGGCGAGGAAGTTGTAGGCGTCCACGCCCACCAGGGCCTCGACCCGGCGCACCCCGGAGCCGATGGAGGACTCGCCGAGCAGCTTCACCAGACCCAGCTGGGCGGTGTTGTGCACATGCGTGCCACCGCACAGCTCCTTGGAGAAGTCGCCGATGGTCACCACGCGCACCCGGTCGCCGTACTTCTCGCCGAACTCGGCGATGGCACCCTGCTTCTTGGCGTCGTCCATGCTCATCACCTCGGCGGTGACGTCGAGCTCGCGCGAGAGCACCTCGTTGATCTTCTGCTCGACGTCCGTGAGGACCGCGCCGGGCACGGCGGTCGGCGAGCCGAAGTCGAAGCGGAAGCGGCCGGGCGAGTTCTCCGAACCGGCCTGGGCGGCGGTCGGGCCCAGGGCGTCGCGCAGCGCCTGGTGGGTGAGGTGGGTGGCGCTGTGGGCGCGGGCGATGGCGCGGCGGCGCTTGATGTCGATCCGGGCGTGAGCCCCCGCGCCGACGGTCACCTCGCCGACCTGGACGACGCCCTTGTGCACGCTGACGCCGGGCACCGGCTGCTGGACGTCCCGGACCTCCACCACGGCGCCGGTGTCCAGCTTGATCCGGCCGGTGTCGGCGAGCTGGCCGCCGCCCTCGGCGTAGAACGGGGTGCGGTCCAGGACGACCTCGACCTCGTCGCCCTCGGTGGCGGCGGGCGAGGAGACCCCGTCGACCAGGAGGCCGACGACGGTGGACTCGCCCTCGGTGTGGGTATAGCCGGTGAATTCGGTCAGCCCGGAGCTGTCGGCCACCTCGCGGTAGGCGGACAGGTCGGCGTGGCCGGTCTTCTTGGCCTTGGCGTCGGCCTTGGCGCGCTCCCGCTGCTCCTTCATCAGGCGGCGGAAGCCCTCCTCGTCCACCGAGAGGCCCTGTTCGGCGGCCATCTCGAGGGTGAGGTCCACGGGGAAGCCCCAGGTGTCGTGGAGCAGGAACACCTTGTCGCCGGGGAGCACGCTGCCACCGGCGGCCTTGGTGTCGGTGACGGCGGTGTCGAGGATGTTGGTGCCGGCCTTGAGGGTCTTGAGGAAGGCCGACTCCTCGGCGAGGGCGACGGTCTCGATGCGCTTGCGGTCGGTCAGCAGCTCCGGGTACTGCTGGCCCATCGTCTTGAGGACGACGTCGACCAGCTCGCCGACGACCGGCTCGGTGGCGCCGAGGATGCGCATGTTGCGGATGGCGCGGCGCATGATGCGGCGCAGCACATAGCCGCGGCCCTCGTTGCCGGGGGTGACGCCGTCGCCGATGAGCATGACGGAGGTGCGCATGTGGTCGGCGACCACGCGCAGCGAGACGTCGGTGTCATGGGCGGCGCCGTAGGCGACCCCGGTCAGCTCGGTGGCCTTGTCCATGACGACGCGCAGGGTGTCGGTCTCGTACATGTTGCGCACGCCTTGCAGGATCATCGCCAGGCGCTCGAGGCCGAGACCGGTGTCGATGTTCTTGCTGGGGAGCTCGCCGAGGATCGGGAAGTTCTCCTTGCCCTCGCCCGGACCGCGCTCGTACTGCATGAAGACCAGGTTCCAGATCTCCACGTAGCGCTCGTCGTTGACGGCCGGGCCGCCCTCCTCGCCGAACTCCGGACCGCGGTCGTAGTTGATCTCGGAGCAGGGGCCGCAGGGGCCGGGGACGCCCATGGACCAGTAGTTCGGGCCCATGCCCAGGCGCTGGATCCGTGTCGAGGGGACGCCGATCACCTCGCGCCAGATGCGCTCGGCCTCGTCGTCCTGCTCGTAGACGGTGATCCACAGCCGCTCGGGTCGAGGCCGTAGCCGCCCTCCTCCTGGGAACTGGTCAGCAGCTCCCAGGCGTAGCGGATGGCGCCTTCCTTGAAGTAGTCGCCGAACGAGAAGTTCCCGCACATCTGGAAGAAGGTGCCGTGGCGGGTGGTCTTGCCGACCTCTTCGATGTCCGGGGTGCGCACGCACTTCTGCACGCTGACGGCGCGGTCGAAGGGCGGCTTGACCTCGCCGAGGAAGTACGGCTTGAAGGGCACCATGCCCGCGGGGACCAGCAGCAGCGTCGGGTCGTCCGCGATGAGCGACGCCGACGGCACGACGGTGTGCCCGCGCTCTTCGAAGAAGCGCAGCCAGCGGCGGCGGATTTCAGCCGACTCCATCAGTGGTCCTCATTTCCGGCTTTGTGGAGCTTGTAGGGGGTGGTGCGGGTGAGCTCGGCCCGGCCCCGCTGGGCCGGGAGCCGCTTGCGGTCGTCCGGCGGTGGCGCGGAGAGCCCGAGCGCGTCCTTGAGCGCGGCCTCGCGGTCGGCCATGCCGTCCCGTACGTCGAGGGCGAAGACCTTCATCCGCCGGCCCGCCAGCACCGCGCGGTCGGCGGCCCGCGCCGCCAGGCTCTCCGGGGTGAGCTGGTTGAGCTTGCGGTTGACCTTGGTGGTGGCCCACACCCCGGCGGCGACGCCGGTGGTGAACCAGAATGTGCGGCGGAACATCCGGTCTGTCAGCCCTTCGATCCACGGTTGCGGCGACCGCCCCAGCGGGCGGACGGCAGGGACTTGCCGATGACGACGGTGCGCGCGGGCGCGGGCTCGTCCTCCGCCCGCCCCTTGCGGCCGATCGCCCGCCGGACCCCATAGCCGAACGCGGCCACCTTGACCAGCGGCCCGCCGAAGGCGGTGGAGACGGTCGAGGAGAGCGCGGAGGCGTTGGAGGTGACCTCCTGGACGTCGGAGGCGATCGAGTCCACCCGGGCGAGCTGGGTGTTGGCCTCGCGCACGGTCGCGGACGCCTCGCTCAGCAGCGGCACCGCCTGGTCGGTGACCTCCGCCACCAGCCGGGTGGCCGCCTTGAGCGTCTGGGCCAGCCTCACCAGCGCCAGCGCCAGGAAGGACACCAGGATCGCCCAGAAGACGGCCACGAGGATCCCGGCCACCTCTCCACCGGACACGTCGCACCGCTCCCTGTCGCCGCTCGTCGTCGTTGTGTCGTGTTGGTCGTGCTCGGCGCGCTGACGTGTCGTGATGACGCGTCGTTCGGCCCCGTCCGTCGCCCGCCGCTCTCGGGCGGTATCCGGGTGCGGGCGGCAGGTATCGACCTTATCGCGCCGCGGACGCGCACCCGAAACGGATAAGGGCCGCCGGACGCCCGGTCCGGACCCGCCATCGGACAAGCCCGCGGGTTCCCCGTCGACCGGTGTCGAGGGGGAACCCGCGGGCTTGGGTGCGTACGGTCCGCTCCGCCGGATCAGCGGGCGTAGTACTCGACGACGAGCTGCTCGTCGCAGATCACCGGGATCTCCTTGCGGTTGGGGTCCCGGTCCAGGCGGAAGGCGAGCGCCTTCAGGTTGACCTGGAGGTAGCGCGGGGTCTCGCCGTCGGGGGCGTAGCCACCCTCGCGCGCCACCTGGAAGGGGACCTTCTCGCGGCTGCGCTCCCGGACCATCACCACGTCGTCCGGGCGGACCCGGAAGGACGGCTTGTCGACCTTGCGGCCGTTGACCTCGATGTGGCCGTGGGTGACCATCTGGCGGGCCTGGTAGATGGTGCGGGCGATGCCCGACCGCAGGACGAGCGCGTCCAGACGGCGCTCGAGCTCCACGACCAGGGCCTCGCCCGTCTTGCCCTCGGCCTTCCGGGCGCGGTCGTAGGCACGGACCATCTGGCGCTCGCTGATGTCGTACTGGGCGCGCAGCCGCTGCTTCTCCAGCAGCCGGACCTTGTAGTCACTGGTCTGCTTGCGGCCACGGCCGTGCTCGCCCGGCGGGTAGGGGCGGGCCTCGAAGTACTTGACGGCCTTCGGGGTCAGAGCGATGCCGAGCGCCCGCGACTTCTTGACCTTGGGACGCGACTGGTTCACGGGGAACGAACCTCCATGTAAGTTAGGTGAGCCTTACCTTAGCCGAGGAGAACGCATGTTTCGACCTGGGATCCCCTGCCCAGCACTGGTCAGAGCCCCGAGGAGGGTCAGCCGCGTCCCATGGAAAGCACCCTGCGGCCCACGCCGGCAGAGCGCGTACGTACTCTCGTTGAATCCAAGGCTACGGCTTCGTTGACGATTCCCGGAATCGAGGCCCTGGACGACCTGGGGGCGGACGGTCCCGCCGCCCGTACGGTCGCCCCGGACGGGGATGTGCTGCTCCTGGTGCCCAGCGCCTCCCCCGCCGCCCGCGCCGCCACGCACGCCCAGGACGACGAGCTGACCTGCGTGATGGAGATCACCGACGTCGCCCCCGTCGCGATGCCCCACCGGATCCGCGGCCGCGCCCGGGTGGCCGGCTGGCTCACCCCCGTCCCCCGCGGCGAGCGCACGCACACCTCGGCGGCGCTGCTGGCCGAGCGGCATCCGGCGGGCGAACTGCTCGGCCTCGACCAGGCGCCGCGGCCGCCGCGGCGCGGAGGGCCGGCGGCCGGGGTGGGGCCCGCCGGGCGGGCCGCCTGGACGCTGCTGCGACTGGAGGTCGGCGAGGCGTGCGTGGACGACCTGTGGGGCGCGGACGGCGTCGAACCGGACGACTTCACCTCGGCCGACCCCGATCCGCTGGTCCGGCACGAGGCCGATCTGCTCCAGCATCTGCACGCCGCGCACAGCGAGCAGGTGCGCGGGCTGTGCGCGCTGCTCGGCGACCGCTCCGGCCAGGTCTGCACCCGGGGCCCGGCCGTCCCGGTGGCGCTGGACCGCTTCGGTCTGCGGGTGCGCTTCAGGGACGAGGCGGACCGGCCGTTCGACGCGCGCTTCGACTTTCCCGAGCCGGTGCGGAACGTGTCCGAGCTGCGGTACGCGATGCACGCCCTGTTCGACGCGGCGGCGGGCTGAGGGTGTCCCCGGTGTGGGTGGGGTGACGGGGCGGGGCCGCCGCCGGGGCCGCTATGACGAGGCGGTGTCGGCATGACGAGGCCGGGCCGGACCGTCGGCGGACCGCTCCGACGCGGGCCGCTCCGACGCGGGCCGCTATGACGAGGACGCGGCCGGGCCGTCGGCGGGCGGCGGCGGGTCGCCGCGCAGCCGGGCCCGCACCCGCTCCACCACATCCGCGTACCGCGCCTCGGCCCCGTACCGCGTGGGCTCGTAGTACCGCTTGCCGTGGATCTTGTCCGGTGCGTACTGCTGCGCCGCGATGCCGCCCGGCAGATCGTGCGGATACAGATAGCCCTGCGCGTGGCCGAGCTTCTTGGCGCCCTGGTAGTGGCCGTCGCGCAGATGCGGCGGCACCGGCCCGGCCAGGCCCGCCCGCACATCCGCCAGCGCCGCGCCGATCGCGGTGGTGGCGGCGTTGGACTTCGGCGCCAGCGCCAGGGCGATGGTGGCGTGGCTCAGGGTGAGCGCGGCCTCCGGGAAGCCGATCAGGGCGACCGCCTGCGCTGCCGCCACGGTGGTGGGCAGCGCGGTGGGATCGGCCAGGCCGATGTCCTCGCTCGCCGAGATCATCAGCCGGCGGGCGATGAACCGCGGGTCCTCCCCCGCCTCGATCATCCGGGCCAGATAGTGCAGCGCCGCGTCCACGTCCGAGCCGCGGATGGACTTGATGAGGGCGCTGGCCACGTCGTAGTGCTGGTCCCCGGCGCGGTCGTACTTCACCGCCGCCCGGTCGACCGCCTCCTCCAGCGAGGTGAGCGTGACCTCGGACTCTCCCTTGTCCAGGGCCGCCCCGGCGCCCGCCTCCAGCGCGGTGAGCGCCCGCCGGGCGTCGCCGCCCGCTATCCGCAGCAGATGCGCCTCGGCGTCCTCGGGGAGGGTGACCGCCCCGCCGAGCCCGCGCTCGTCGGTGAGCGCGCGCCGCAGCAGCCCGCGCAGATCGTCGTCGGTCAGCGGCTCCAGGGTGAGCAGCAGCGAGCGGGAGAGCAGCGGGGAGATCACGGAGAAGTACGGATTCTCGGTGGTGGCCGCGATCAGCGTCACCCAGCGGTTCTCCACGGCGGGCAGCAGCGAGTCCTGCTGGGCCTTGCTGAAGCGGTGGATCTCGTCCAGGAAGAGCACGGTGTCCCGTCCGTACGCCCCGGAGGAGCGGCGCGCGCCGTCGATGACGGCCCGGACCTCCTTGACCCCGCGGTGATGGCCGACAGCTCGACGAAGCGCTTCTGGGTGGCCTGGCTGACCACGTACGCCAGCGTCGTCTTGCCGATGCCCGGCGGGCCCCAGAGGATCACCGACGACGGCCCGGCCGGACCGCCGCCGCCCTCGCCCACGAGCCGCCGCAGCGGGGATCCGGGGCGCAGCAGATGCTGCTGGCCCACGACCTCGTCGAGGGTGCGCGGACGCATCCGCACGGCCAGCGGACTGCTGGCCGGATCCTTCTCCTGGCGGTCCTCTGCGGCGGCGGTGAACAGGTCTGGCTCCACCCGGGAAGCCTATGACACCGCACCGACAACGCCCGGGTGCCTTCGGGTCCCCGGGTACTTGGGTCTTCCGGCCGGGGGCACCTCCCAGCGGTAGCTGGGGGCGAGCCGAAGCGGCGCGTCGCTGTCGAAAGGGAGTCGCGCGCAGGGAGCGAGGGCTGCGATCGATATGCGGCTCCGCCGCGCGGGCGACCGAGCACGTCGACCGTCGACAGGGGGCACCTCCCAGCGGTAGCTGGGGGAGGCTGGAGCGCCCCGGCGGGGGCACCTCCCAGCGGTAGCTGGGGGAGAACCGAGCCTCAAAATCAAGCAGTCCAGAAGTCCCACCAGCGGGTCAGGATCAACATGCCGATGACGCCGATCCACACCACCGGGACCACCCAGTGGAACTCCATGAGCCCGCGCCGCAGCCCGTCCGGCGCGGGGAGGTATCCGTGCTTGAGGTTGTGGCCGGTGACGTAGCAGAACATCACGATGGTGGCGACCCAGGCCAGGCAGCACCACAGGCACAGTGAGCCGATGACGTACAGCGACTCGTACTGCAGCCAGGTCACGAAGCCGACGCCGAAGAGCGTGCCCGCGTTGAAGGTCAGCCAGTACCAGCGCGGGAAGCGCGCCCCGGCCAGCAGGGACATGCCCACGCAGATCACAATGCCGTAGGCGACGAGGCCGAGCATCGGGTTCGGGAAGCCGAACGCCTGCGCCTGGTCGCTCTCCATGATGTTGCCGCAGGAGACGACGGGGTTGAGGCTGCAGCCGGGCGTGAAGACCTTACCGTCGGCCTTGTACTCGAGGATCTTGTTCTTGTCGATGGTGATGACCCAGGCGGCCAGCAGTCCCAGCGCTCCGGTGATCACGAGCAGGAGGGCGAAGGCACGGCTGCCTCCCGTCCCGACCCGCGCGCCCTCCCGCGCCTCGCCGGACTCCACGTCGTCCATCACTGTCGTCGCCATACTCGCCGTCCGTCGCTCTCCGCCGTCTCCAGCCCCACCGTCTCCGGCCCCGTCGGGCACGGCCATTGTGCCGCACCCGCGGTCGCCGTAAGGCGCGCTTATCACGGTCATGCCATGGTGCCCTGTCCCCCGTTCGGAGGACATAAGACGGGCTTCCCGGTCGTCCCGGGACCGGCGCGGCACCGGCATGCTCAGGGGCATGGCAGACGAAGCGGTACGGGTGCGCGGCCTCCGTAAGCGCTATGGCGCGGTGACCGCGCTGGACGGCGTTGACCTGGGCATTCGACAGGGCGAGGTGTTCGGCGTCCTGGGTCCCAACGGGGCGGGCAAGAGCACGACGGTGGAGATCCTCCAGGGCCATCGAAGCCGGGACGCGGGCGAGGTCACGGTGCTGGGCCGGGACCCCGCCTCCGGGGGACGCGAGTGGCGGTCCCGGGTCGGCATCGTTTGGCAGGATGAATCCGCCCCGGCCGAGTTGACGGTCCGCGAGACCGTACGGCATTTCGCCCGCTACTACCCCCGGCCGCGCGACCCGAGGAGGTCATCGGCCTGGTCGGTCTCGAGGACAAGGCGGGCAGCCGGATCAAGGCGCTGTCGGGCGGCCAGCGGCGCCGGCTGGATGTCGCCCTCGGCGTGATCGGCGGTCCGGAGCTGCTGCTCCTGGACGAGCCGACGACGGGCTTCGACCCGGCGGCGCGGCGGCGGTTCTGGGAGCTGATCCGGCGGCTATCCGACGAGGGCACCACGATCGTGCTCACCACGCACTACCTGGACGAGGCGGAAGCGCTGTCCGACCGGCTCGCGGTCATCGCCGCGGGCAGGGTCGTGGCCGGGGGCACGCCCGCCGAGCTGCGCGAGCGGCACGGCGGCCGGGCGACGGTCCACTGGAGCGAACCGGGCGGCGGGGCGCGCCGGGAGGAGACGGAGACCCCGACCCGTACCGTCGCGGAGCTGATGCGCCGCTTCGACGGGGAGATCCCGGGGCTGCGGATCTCCCGGCCGACCCTGGAGGACGTCTATCTGCGGCTCACCGGACAACTCGACGAGCAGCCCGGGGAGGGCGCGCGATGACCACCACGACCACCACCTCCTCCACCGCCCGCCGCGCCTCCGGGGCCGCCCCGGGCGGCTGCCCGGCGCCTGGACCCTCGGGCTGCACCGGGGCGCCCTCGAGCTCAGGCAGTTCTTCCGCCGACGCGAACAGGTGGTCTTCACCTTCGCCTTCCCCGTCGTCTTCCTGGCCCTGTTCGCCTCGATCTTCCGGGACGATGTGCGGGGCGCGGGCGTGACCGCCTCCCAGCTGTACGCCGCGGCGATGATCGCGTCGGGGGTGATGTCGACCAGCTTCCAGTCGCTGGGCGTCTCCATCGCGCTGGAACGGGACGAGAAGGTGCTGCGGCGGCTGCGCGGTACGCCGATGCCCCCGGCCGCGTACTTCCTCGGCAAGCTGTGGCTGGTCCTGGTCTCCGGGATCGCCGAGACGGTGCTGCTGCTGGTCGTCGGCGCGGCGCTCTTCGACCTCGATCTGCCCACGGGCGCGGCGACCTGGCTCACGTTCACCTGGGTCTTCGCCCTCGGGCTGACCGGCTGTGCGCTGCTGGGCATCGCGATCAGCAGCGTCCCGCGCTCGGGCAAGAGTGCCACCTCGGTGGTCGTTCTGCCGTTCCTGGTGCTCCAGTTCATCTCCGGCGTCTTCATCTCGATCGACACGCTGCCCGACTGGATGCTGACCGTGGGCGCCCTCTTCCCGCTGAAGTGGATGTGCCAGGGGTTCCGCGGGGTGTTCCTGCCGGATTCGGCGGCCGTGCTGGAGCAGGCGGGCTCCTGGGAGTACGGGCGGATCGCCCTGGTGCTGGGCGCCTGGTGCGTCGGAGGATTGGTGCTGTGTCTGCTGACCTTCCGCTGGAAGAGCCGCCGGGACGGCTGAGCGAACCGGCCGGTCCGCGCGATCCGGACGTGTACCACCGCACCTACCGCCGCTGGGACGTCTATTTCGCGATCGTCTTCGCTGCCACGTTCCTGTTCGTCCTGGGCGGATCGGACCCCGGGCCCGGACTGCGCGCCGTCGCGGCGGCCGTCTTCGCCGCGACCGCGCCGTGGTACGTGCTGGTCGGCCGGCCGGTGCTGCTCGCGGAAGCCGAGGACCAGCCCCGCGCGGTGGTCTATCTGGTGGGGCTGTTCCTGCTGTTCGTGGTGCCGGCGGCGCTGGTCGGCGAGGTCCGGACCGCGATCTTCGCGCTGACGCCGCAGTGCTTCATGCTGCTGCGGATGCGCAGGGCGCTGGTCGCGGTCACCGTGATCAACGTCGTGCCGGTGGTGGTGTGGGCGCTCGTGGAGCGGCCGGATTCCGGGGATCTGTTCTTCAACTCCCTCTTCGCGGCCGTCTCCTGGGCCTTCTCGCTGCTCATCGGCAGCTGGATCATCATGGTCCTGCAGCAGAGCTCCGAGCGCGCCCGGCTGATCGCCGAACTGGAGGCCAGCCGTGAGGAGGTGGCCCGGCTGTCGGCCGCGCACGGCGCCCTCGCGGAGCGGGAGCGGCTGACCCGGGAGATCCATGACACCCTCGCCCAGGGCTTCACCAGCCTGCTGATGCTGGTTCAGGCGGTGGAGTCGGAGCTGGACCACGATGTGCCGCTGGCCCGCCGCCACCTGGGCCTCATGGCCCGTACGGCCCGGGAGAACCTCGCGGAGGCCCGGGCGCTGGTCGCCGGGGCGGGCCCGGCGGACCTGGACGGCAGTTCGCTCCCCGACGCGCTGCGGCGGCTGGCCGCGCGGCACGGCGAGCAGACCGGCGTCCCCGCCCGCGTCGAGGTCGCGGGGGCGGTCCGGCCGCTGCCCGCCGCCGTGGAGGTGGTGGCGCTGCGTGGTTGCCAGGAGGCGCTGGCCAACGCCCGCCGGCACGCGGGGCCGGGCGCGGTGGTGACCATCGCGCTCGGCTACGGCGAGGACGCGCTGCGGCTGCGGGTCCGGGACACCGGCCGCGGCTTCGACCCGAGCGCCCCGCGCGAGGGCTACGGTCTGGCCGGGCTGCGCGCACGGGCGGGCGAGGTGGGCGGCACGGCCGAGGTGGCTGCCGCCCCGGGCGAGGGCACGACGGTCGCGCTCGAACTGCCCGTCCGGCCGCCCGCCCCGTCCCCCCATCCCTCCCGGCCGACGGTACGAACGAGGAGTGCACGGTGATCCGGATCCTGATCGCGGACGACCACCCGGTGGTGCGGGAGGGGTTGCGCGGCATGCTCGGCGCCGAACCCGATCTGACGGTCGTCGGCGAGGCGGACAGCGGCCCGAGGGCGGAGGCGCTGTGCGTCTCGCTGCGGCCCGATGTGGTGCTGATGGACCTGCGGATGCCGGACGGCGACGGGGTGGAGTCGATCGCCCGGATGACCGCCGCCGGACTGCCGTCCCGGGTGATCGTGCTGACCACGTACGAGACGGACGGGGACATCCTGCGCGCGGTGGAGGCGGGTGCGGCGGGCTATCTGCTCAAGGACATGCCCCGCGCCGAGCTGGCCGAGGCCGTGCGTTCCGCCGCGCGCGGCGAAACGGTGCTGGCCCCGTCCGTCGCCGCCCGGCTGATGGACCAGCTGCGCGACCGGCCCGAGCGTCCCCGCCTCTCCGAGCGGGAGACGGCCGTGCTGCGGCTGGTCGCGGAGGGGTGCACCAACGCGGAGATCGGCCGCCGTCTCTTCATCGGCGAATCGACGGTGAAGACCCATCTGCTGCGGGCCTTCGGCAAGCTGGGCGTGGACGACCGCACCGCGGCGGTCACCAGCGCGATGCGGCTGGGACTGCTGTAAGGACGGGAAAAGGGGGCCCGGGAAGTTCCCGTACCCCCTTTCGTGTGTCGGTTCGTGCGTCGCTTCGTGCGCCGGTCAGGCGAGGCAGGCTGCGTCGCTCGGGCGAGGCGGGCGAGGCAAGCGCGGCTCGAGCGGCGCTCAGGCGAGGCGTGCGCGGACCGCTTCGACCACCTCGGTCAGCGGGACCGGGGACTGCTCGCCGGAGTCCATGTCCTTCAGCTGGACCACGTCCTCGGCGAGGTCGCGCTCCCCCGCCACGATCGCGTAGCGGGCGCCGCTGCGGTTGGCGGCCTTCATGGCGGCCTTCAGTCCCTTGCCGCCGTAGGCGAAGTCCGTGGCGACGCCCGCCGTACGGAGCTCACCGACCAGGCCGAAGAGGACCTTGCGGGCCTCCTCCCCGAGCGGCACCGCGAAGACGCTGACGGCGGCGGGGAGGTTCAGCTCGACGCCCTCGGCCTCCAGCGCGAGCACCGTACGGTCCACGCCGAGCGCCCAGCCCACCGAGGGCAGCGCCGGGCCGCCGATCATCTCGGACAGGCCGTCGTAACGGCCGCCGCCGCCGACCGCGGACTGGGAACCCAGGCCGTCGTGGACGAACTCGAAGGTGGTGCGGGTGTAGTAGTCCAGGCCGCGCACCAGCCTCGCGTCGTCCTCGAAGTCCACGCCCCGCGCGGTGATCAGCTCGCGGACCTCCGCGTGGTACGCCTTGCACTCCTCGCACAGGTAGTCGCGCAGCAGCGGGGCGTCGGCCAGCTGGGCGCGCACCGCCTCGCGCTTGTCGTCCAGCACCCGCAGCGGGTTGATCTCCACGCGCCGCCGGGTGTCCTCGTCCAGGTCCAGGGCGCGCAGGAACTCCTGGAGGGCGGCCCGGTAGACGGGGCGGCAGGTGGCGTCGCCCAGCGAGTTCAGCAGGATGCGGAAGTTCCGCAGCCCCAGCGAGCGGTAGGCGTCGTGGGCCAGGACGATCAGCTCGGCGTCCAGGGCCGGGTCCTCGGCGCCGATCGCCTCCGCGCCGACCTGCGAGAAGTGGCGGTAACGGCCCTTCTGCGGCCGCTCGTAGCGGTAGTACGAGCCCGAGTACCAGAGCTTGACCGGCAGCGATCCGGCCTTGTGGAGATTGGCCTCCAGGGCGGCCCGCAGCACCGAGGCGGTGCCCTCGGGGCGCAGCGCGAGCTCGTCGCCGCCCTTGGTGGTGAGGGTGTACATCTCCTTGGTCACGATGTCGGTGGACTCGCCGACGCCGCGCGCGAAGAGCTCCACGTTCTCGAAACCGGGGGTCTCGATGTAGCCGTAGCCGGAGCGCTTGAGCGGTGCGGCGATCGCCTCGCGCACCGCGAGGTACGTCGCGGAGGCCGGCGGGATCAGGTCATACGTGCCCCGGGGGGCTTTGAAGGTGCTCAACGGAAGTCTCTCGTCACATTCCTCGTCGCGGAGCCGGGCGCCGGGCGCCGTCTCCCGGGCCGGCGGCCACCTCCCGCAGAAACGGGTTGGTGGCGCGCTCACGGCCGATGCTGGTCTGGGGGCCATGGCCGGACAGCACCACGGTCGAGTCGTCGAGCGGCAGGACCACACGGGCCAGCGACTCGAGGATCTCGGCGTGATCGCCGCCGGGCAGATCGGTGCGTCCGATGGAGCCGGCGAAGAGCAGATCGCCCGAGAAGAAGACGGACGGGATGTCCGCCTGCTCGGGCATCTGGAAGGTCACCGACCCCTTGGTATGGCCCGGGGCGTGCGCGACGGTGAGCTCCAGACCGGCCAGCTTCAGCTCGGCGCCGTCGGCCAGCTCCTTGACGTCGTCCGGCTCGCCCACGGTGAGTTCGCCCATCAGCGGCATCCCGATGGAGCGGCCGAGGGCCTTCTCGGGGTCGCTCATCATGAAGCGGTCGGACGGGTGGATCCACGCCGGTACGTCATGTGCGCCGCAGACCGGGACGACCGAGGCGACATGGTCGATGTGGCCGTGGGTGAGGACGACGGCGACGGGCTTGAGCCGGTGCTTGGCCACCACCTCCGCGACGCCTTGGGCCGCCTGGTGGCCCGGGTCGATGATCACGCACTCCTCACCGGCGGCGGGGGCGACCAGATAGCAGTTGGTCCCCCAGGCCCCGGCGGGGAACCCGGCAATGAGCACGATCGTCCTTACAAGTCGTCCGGTGGAAGATTGTCGGCGGCTTCAGAGCCTACCGGCGGCGCCCCGGCCACAGCGAACCCGTATACGGTACGGCCGAGCCCTCGTACACAACAGCAGCACACCGACGGCACACGCCATGAGGAGACGACCCGGTGGTCAGTAACGAGCAGCGGCGGCGGCAACTCGCCCGGGAGAAGTACCTTCGGCAGCAGCAGCGGCGCGAAACCGCGCGGCGCAAGTCGCGCCAGCGCAATGTGGTGATCGCCGCCGTGCTGGCCGTGGTCCTGGCCGGTGGCGGTGCCGTCGCGGCCACGGGCGCGCTGTCCGGGAACGACAAGGACAAGAAGAAGGACGACGCCGCCGCCTCCGCCACCCCCTCGGCCGCCCCCACCAGCAAGGCGCCGGACCCCTGCGCCAAGGAGGCGAAGGCGGTCGCGGACAAGAAGCCGAAGAAGATGTCGTGGAAGAAGGAGCCGGCGGTCACGATCGACAAGTCGGCCTCCTACACGATGAAGCTGGAGACGACCTGCGGGGACATCTCCGTGACCATGGACGCGGGCAAGGCGCCGCACACGGTCAACTCCTTCGACTTTCTGGCGGGCAAGGGCTACTTCGACCACACCAAGTGCCACCGGCTGGTGAACCAGGGGATCTACGTGCTCCAGTGCGGTGACCCGCAGGGCACCGGCGCGGGCGGCCCCGGCTACACGCTCCCGGACGAGAACCTCAAGGACGCCTCGCTCAAGGGCGGCAAGTACCCGGCCGGGACCGTCGCCATGGCCAACCAGTACAACCCGCAGACCAAGCAGGGCCGGAACACCGGCGGCAGCCAGTTCTTCCTGGTCTACAAGAAGAGCGACCTCCCGCCGGACTACACACCCTTCGGCACCGTGGACGAGGCCGGGATGAAGGTCCTGCAGAAGATCGCCGACGCCGGGGCGGCCCCGCCGGACCAGACGATGAACACCGCCCCGAACGCCAGCGTGGTGATCAACAAGGCGAGGGTCACCAAGTCCTGAGGTCGCCGGGCCCGCGTACTGCGAAATTTCGGTCGCGCAGGATACGGACAGCCGGGGCACCGGTCGCCTATGTTGGCGTTGTGTAGGGTGCCTGCCCCGGTGGCCGCCACCCTGCCGTGAGACCGGCCAGGGCGTATCCCGGCCGGAAGAAACTGTGGACGATGCCCGCGGGCCGCGCGCCCGCCCCGGCATCATGTGGAGGAGGCGCTGTGAGCAGCGAGCCTTGGGGCCGCGTCGACGAGGCGGGGACCGTGTACGTGCGTACGGCCGACGGGGAGCAGGTCGTCGGATCGTGGCAGGCGGGATCGCCGGAAGAGGCCCTCGCCTACTTCGAGCGCAAGTACGAAGGTCTGGTCGTCGAGATCGGCCTCCTCGAGCGCAGGGTCAAGACCACCGATCTGTCGGCCAAGGACGCGACGGCGGCCATCGAGCACATCCGTCACCAGGTCGACGAGCATCACGCGGTCGGAGATCTGGACGCGCTGAGGAAGCGGCTCGACAAGCTCGCCGGGGAGGTCGAGATCCGCCGCGAGCAGCGCAAGGCGGCCAAGGCGGTCCAGACCGACGAGGCCCGCAGGGCCAAGGAGGACCTGGTCGCCGAGGCCGAGCAGCTGGCCGCCAGCGAGCAGTGGCGGGCGGCTGGGGAGCGGCTGCGCGCCCTGGTGGACACCTGGAAGGGCCTGCCCCGGCTGGACCGCAAGACCGACGACGAGCTGTGGCACCGCTTCTCGCACGCCCGCTCGGCGTTCTCCAAGCGGCGCAAGGCGCACTTCGCGGCCCTGGACGCGCAGCGCGAGGAGGCCCGGCAGACCAAGGAGAAGCTGGTCGCCGAGGCCGAGGCGCTCTCCGGCTCCACCGACTGGGGCCCGACCGCGGCCCGGTACCGGGAGCTGATGTCGGACTGGAAGGCCGCGGGCCGTGCCCAGCGCGAGGCCGAGGAGGACCTGTGGAACCGCTTCCGCGGTGCGCAGGACATCTTCTTCCAGGCCCGTAGCGAGGTCTTCGCGGAGCGTGACGCCGAGCAGCGGGAGAATCTCACCCGTAAGGAGGAGCTCGTCGTCGAGGCCGAGAAGCTGCTGCCGATCTCGGACCTGAAGGCGTCCCGCGCGGCCTTCCGGTCGATCAACGAGCGGTGGGAGGCCATCGGCCATGTGCCGAGGGACGCCCGCGCCCGTATCGAGGGCCGGATGCACGCGGTGGAGCGCGCCATCCAGGATGCCGAGGACACCGAGTGGCGGCGGACCAACCCCGAGGCGCGGGCGCGCGCCGAGGGGCTCACCGGCCAGCTCCAGGACGCCGTGGACAAGCTGCGGTCCCAGATCGACGCGGCCCGCGCGGCGGGGAACAACGCGAAGGCCGACAAGCTCTCCAAGGAGCTCGAGGGCCGGCAGGCGCTGCTGGACCAGGCGCTGAAGGGCCTCCAGGAGTTCGGCGGCTGAGCGCGCGCTGATCCGCGTACGGCGGCGGCCCCCGGTGCGAAGGCGCCGGGGGCCGCTGTCGTCGTATGCGCTCGCTGTCGTCGTATGTGCTCAGTGGGGACGCGTTCTCAGCGGGCGCGGGCCGAGGTGACCCGGTAGACGTCGTAGACGCCCTCCACGCCGCGTACGGCCTTCAGGACGTGGCCCAGGTGCTTGGGGTCGCCCATCTCGAAGGTGAAGCGCGAGGTGGCCACCCGGTCGCGGGAGGTCTGCACGGCCGCGGAGAGGATGTTGACGTGCTGGTCGGACAGTACGCGGGTGACGTCCGACAGCAGCCGGGACCGGTCCAGCGCCTCGACCTGGATGGCCACCAGGAAGACCGACGACTGGGTGGGCGCCCATTCGACGTCGAGGATGCGCTCGGGCTGCTGGGAGAGCGAGTCCACGTTGACGCAGTCGGCGCGGTGCACCGAGACGCCGCTGCCGCGGGTGACGAAGCCGATGATGGGGTCGCCCGGGACCGGCGTACAGCAGCGGGCCAGCTTGACCCACACGTCCTCGACGCCCTTGACCACCACGCCCGGATCGGCGCTGGAGCGGCGCTTGGTACGGCGGATGGGCGGGGCGGTCTCGGCGATGTCCTCGTTGGCGGCCTCCTCGCCGCCGAGCGCCTGGACGAGCTTCTGCACCACGTTCTGCGCGGAGACATGGCCCTCGCCGATCGCCGCGTAGAGCGCGGAGATGTCGGGGTAGCGCATCTCATGGGCGAGGGTGACCAGCGAGTCGCCGGTCAGGATCCGCTGGATGGGCAGGTTCTGCTTGCGCATCGCCCGGACGATCGCGTCCTTGCCCTGTTCGATCGCCTCGTCGCGGCGCTCCTTGGAGAACCAGGCGCGGATCTTGTTACGGGCCCGCGGGGACTTGACGAAGCCCAGCCAGTCGCGGGACGGCCCGGCGCCCGCCGCCTTGGAGGTGAAGACCTCCACCAGGTCGCCGTTGTCCAGGGTGGACTCCAGCGGCACCAGTCGCCCGTTGACCCGGGCGCCGATCGTACGGTGACCGACCTCGGTGTGCACGGCGTAGGCGAAGTCGACCGGGGTGGCCCCGGCCGGAAGCGCTATGACATCGCCCTTGGGCGTGAAGACGAAGACCTCGTTGCGGGACAGGTCGAAGCGCAGGGACTCCAGGAACTCGCCCGGGTCCTCGGTCTCCTTCTGCCAGTCCAGGAGCTGCCGCAGCCACGCCATGTCGTTGATGGCGTCGTCCTTGCCCGCCTTACGGGGCACATCGGTGCGCACCTTGGAGGCGCCGGCCACCGCCTCCTGCTTGTACTTCCAGTGCGCGGCGATGCCGTACTCGGCGCGGCGGTGCATGTCGAAGGTGCGGATCTGGAGCTCGACCGGCTTGCCGCTGGGCCCGATGACCGTCGTGTGCAGCGACTGGTACATGTTGAACTTGGGCATCGCGATGTAGTCCTTGAACCGCCCGGGCACCGGGTTCCACCGCGCGTGGATGGTCCCGAGCGCCGCGTAGCAGTCGCGGACGGTGTCGACGAGGACGCGGATGCCCACCAGGTCGTAGATCTCGGCGAAGTCGCGGCCGCGCACGATCATCTTCTGGTAGACGGAGTAGTAGTGCTTCGGCCGGCCGGTGACGGTCGCCTTGATCCGCGCCGCCCGCAGATCGCCCTGGACCTGGTCGGTCACGACGGCCAGGTACTCGTCGCGCTTGGGGGCCCGCTCGGCGACCAGCCGCACGATCTCGTCGTACATCTTGGGGTAGAGGATGGCGAAGGCGAGGTCCTCCAGCTCCCATTTGATGGTGTTCATGCCCAGGCGGTGGGCGAGCGGGGCGTAGATCTCAAGCGTCTCGCGGGCCTTCTTCTCCTGCTTCTCCCGCTTGAGGTAGCGCATGGTGCGCATGTTGTGCAGCCGGTCTGCCAGCTTGATCACCAGCACCCGGGGGTCCCTGGCCATGGCGACGACCATCTTGCGCACGGTCTCGGCCTGGGCCGCCTCGCCGAACTTGACCTTGTCCAGCTTGGTGACGCCGTCGACGAGCAGGGCGACCTGGTCGCCGAAGTCACGGCGCAGGGTGTCCAGGCCGTACTCGGTGTCCTCGACGGTGTCGTGCAGCAGCCCGGCCATCAAAGTGGCCGGATCCATACCCAGCTCGGCCAGGATCGTGGTCACCGCGAGGGGGTGGGTGATGTACGGATCGCCGCTCTTGCGCTTCTGGCCGCGGTGCCAGCGCTCGGCCACCTGGTACGCGCGCTCGATCTGGCGCAGCGTCGAGGCCTCCGCCTTGGGGTCGTTGCCGCGCACGATGCGCAGCAGCGGCTCCAGCACCGGGTTGTACGGGCTGGAGCGCTGGACGCCGAGGCGCGCCAGCCGGGCCCGGACCCGGTTGGACGAGCCCGAGCGGGGCGCGGGGCTCTGTACGGGGCGCGCGGGCGGCGTGGTGGCGGGCAGGCTGTTGCCACGGCCCGCGGCGGGCTTCGGGCTGGTCTGCTCGGGGCCGCGCCGGACCGTGCCGTCACCGCTGTTCCTGGGCACGCCCGGGGCCGCCGTCGGCTCGGCGGCGGTGGGCGCGTCCGGCTGTGCGGAGGGGGTTCCGCCCGGACGGACTTTGGGCGAGAGCGGCTGGGCCTCGTCTGGCAAGAGCACTCCTAGCGGTCCGGACCCGAAAGGGTCGGGCTGCCATGGTATCGATCCCGCCACTCCGCTTGCCTCTCGATCGCGAAGCCGGGCATGACGGGGCATGGGGCGGCATGGCGGAGGGCGGGGACCCGGCGTTGCGCGTCCCCGCCCTCCGGCGGTCCTCCCGGCCCGGTGTGCGGGCCGTTCAACAGGCCGTTCCACGGACCGTAAGCCCGGCTACGCGGGCCGTAAGCCCGGCTCAGACCGTGATCAGAGCCTCCAGCGGGGCGCTGTCGAGCGAGCCCAGCAGGCGGCCGCGGCCCTCGAGGAAGCCGAGCTCCAGCAGCACGGCGACCCCGGCGATCTGGGCGCCGGCCCGCTGGATGAGCCGCAGGGACGCCTCGGCGGTGCCGCCGGTGGCCAGCACGTCGTCGATCACCAGCACCCGGTCTCCGGGCTCCAGCGCGTCGGCGTGTATCTCGATCTCGGCCGTGCCGTACTCCAGCTCGTAACGCTGGGCGAGCGTCGCCCCGGGAAGCTTGCCGGCCTTGCGGACCGGTACGAAGCCGATTCCGGCGCGGACGGCGGCCGGGGCGGCGAGGATGAAGCCGCGCGCCTCCAGGCCCACCACCTTGTCCGCACGGTGCCGGACGCAGAGCTCGGCAAGCGCCTCGGTGAGCGCGCCGAAGGCCGCGGCGTCGGCGAGCAGCGGGGTGATGTCCTTGAACATCACGCCGGGCTTGGGGTAGTCCGGCACGTCCTGGATGCGGCCGAGCAGCAGTGTGCGCAGCTCCTCGGCGGAGGCTCCGCCGAATCCGTCCGGGCTGCCCGCCGGTGTCTGCGTCGTCTCCGTCATCTCTCGGGCTCCCCCGCTCATCGCCGCTTGCCCGACGGCCGGCCGCGCCCCCGGTTGCGGGAGGCGGGCTGGCGGCGCTGGCCGACGACTCCGGCGGGCGCCGCGGCGGCGTCCTCCAGGGCCGGGGCGTCGTCCTCCTCGGCGGGCGAGTCGGCCGTCTCGGCCTTGGCGGCCGCGGCACGCTTGGCCTTCACCCGCTTGGCCAGGGACTTCATCCTCGGGTCGCGCTCCTTCAGATCGGCGACCAGCGGGGTCGCGATGAAGATCGAGGAGTACGCACCGGCGGCGAGGCCGACGAAGAGCGCCAGGGAGATGTCGTTGAGCATGCCCGCGCCGAGCAGACCGCCGCCGATGAACAGCAGCGCGCCGACCGGCAGCAGCGCCACGACCGTGGTGTTGATGGACCGCACCAGGGTCGAGTTGAGGCTGCGGTTGGCGATCTCGCTGTAGGTGAAGCGGGTCTGCTTGGTGATGTCCTTCGACGCTTCCTTGAGACCGTCGAAGACCACGACGGTGTCGTAGAGCGAATAGCCGAGGATGGTCAGCAGACCGATCACGGTGCCCGGGGTGACCTCGAAGCCGACCAGCGCGTAGACACCGACGGTGATCGTGAGGTCGTGGACCAGGGCGATCAGGGCGGCCAGCGCCATCCGCCACTCGAAGGCGATGGCGAGATAGATCACCACCAGCACCATGAAGATCGCCAGACCCTGCCAGGCCTTGCTGGCGATCTGCTCGCCCCAGCTCGGGCCGACCAGCTGGGTGTCGATCTTGCTGGTCTTGACGCCCAGCTCCTTGGCGAGCTCCTCCTGGACCGGCAGCGCCTCCTTGGTGCCCAGCTCGCTGATCTGGATCCGCATCCCGCCGCGGCCGAGCTCCTGGACGACGACGGTGTGGCCGCCGGAGGCGTCCTCGGCGGCCTGGCGCACATCGGTGCTCGAGACCTTGGTGTTGGGGGTCGTGAAGACCGCGCCGCCGGAGAACTCGATGCCCATGTTCAGGCCGCGCACCGCCAGGCCCACGATGGCCGTGATGGTGATCAGTATCGAGATGCCGTACCAGAGCTTCCGCTTGCCGACGAAGTCGTAGCCGACCTCGCCTCGGTAGAGCCTGGCGCCGAGAGTGCCGAGTCGCGACATCTCACGCCTCCTTCGTGTCGGCGGGGCCGGGGGCGGCGGGACGGCGACGGCGCAGCGGCGGTGTGGCCCCGAGGCGCTTGGGGTCGAGGCCGGACCACGAGTGGCCGTTCCCGAAGAACGGACGGCGGGCGAGGATCGTCATCAGCGGCTTGGTGAAGAGGAACACCACGGCGATGTCGAGCAGCGTGGTCAGGCCCAGGGTGAAGGCGAAGCCCTGCACCTTGCCGACGGTGACGATGTAGAGCACCGCGGCGGCCAGGAACGACACGAAGTCGGACACCAGGATGGTGCGTCGGGCCCGCGGCCAGCCGCGCTCGACGGCGGGGCGCAGCGAGCGGCCCTCCCGGATCTCGTCGCGGATCCGTTCGAAGTAGACGATGAACGAGTCGGCGGTGATACCGATGGCCACGATCGCGCCGCAGACCGCCGGGAGGTTCAGCGCGAAGCCGATGCCCGGGCCGAGCAGCACCATGATCGTGTACGTCAGGATCGCGGAGACGCCGAGGCTGGCCATGGCCACGAGGGCGAGACCTCGGTAGTAGACGACCAGGTAGATCACGACGAGCGCGAGGCCGATGGCACCGGCGATCAGACCGGCGTCCAGCTGCTCACCGCCGAGCGCGGCGGAGACGGTGGTCTCGTCGGCGATGTCGAAGGACAGCGGGAGCGCGCCGTAGGACAGCACGTTGGCCAGGTCCTCGGAGCTCTGCTGGGTGAATCCGCCGGAGATGGTCGCCCGGCCGCCGGTGATGGCGCCCTGGGTGACCTCGGGGTCGGAGACGACCTCGCCGTCCAGGACGATCGCGAAGCGGTTCTGCGGGGACTGCTGCTTGGTCAGCTCACCGGTGGTCTTGGCGAACTTCTTGGAGCCCTTGCTGTTGAAGTCGAGCTGGACGATCCAGCCCGCCCCGTTCTGGCTCTCGAAGACCGACGAGGCGTCGTCCACGTCGGTGCCCTCGACCTCGGAGGGCCGAGGACGAACTTGGCGTCGCCCTTCTGGCTGCAGGCCAGCACCGAGTCGGTCGGCTTGGCGTTGGCCGCCTTCTCGGCCGCCGCGGCGCGTCCGGCCTTGGTGGTGCAGTCCAGCTTCGCGAACTGCTTGGCCAGCTCTTCCTGGTCGCCGGAGCCCGACGGGCTCTTGGACGGGTCGGGCTTCGGGGTCTTCGACGGCGAGGGGCTTCCGCTGGGCTTCTCGTCGGCCTTCAGTCCCTCGGAGAGGGCCCGCCCCTGGGTGCTGGGGCTGGCGGAGGAGGACGAGGAGGCCGATGACGAGGCCGACGGCGTGCCGGACGGCTTGCCGCCCTTGTCCTGGCCCTTGCCGCTGGCGCTGGCCGACGGGCTGGGGTGGAGTTGGGCTTCTCGGGGGTCTTCTGGCCGCTGGTGGTCGTGACCACCGGCCGGAAGTAGAGCTGGGCGGTGGTGCCGACCTGCTGCCGGGCCTGCTTCGCGTTCGTCCCCTTGGGGATGTTCACGATGATGTGCTTGTCACCCTGCGTCTGGACCTCGGCCTCGGACACACCCAGACCGTTGACCCGCCGCTCGATGATCCCCACGGCGGTGTTCATGTTGTCCGTGTTGATCGCGTTGGGCTTGCCCGGTTGGTTCTTGGCCTCCAGCGTGAAGCTGGTGCCGCCCGCGAGATCGATGCCCAGTCGCGGCGTGGTGTGCCCGGAGACGAACATGCCTCCGGTCAGCGCCGCGATGGCGATCAGGATGACGGCCAAGGGGCGCCCTGGCCTGCCCTGTGACCCGGAGGACCTGCGGCCCTTCTTCGGTGCTGCCACCTTCTCGTATCTCCCTGTCCAACCGCCCCGCATCGGGTGTGCGCGGGGCGGCACGAAGTCTTGTGGGGACGAGCCCCGCCGGAGCCTAGACCGTCCAGGGAACCGCGACGCACCGATCGAGGGCGCGCCGCGGTTCCCGGATGACGGACTTACTTCGCGTCGGTGCCGCCGTCCCGCTTGTCGTCCTCGGAGGTGCTCGCCGCGGCGGCGTCGTCCTTGCCGAGGTCGATCTTCTTGACGTCCGTCTTCCCGGCCTTGTCCTCCGCCTCGTCGGCCTCGTCGGCCTTCTCGAGCTCGACCTTGTCGGCGGGCGAGTCGGCGTCGGCGTCCGCGGCCTCGGTCAGCGAGGAGGCGTCGTCGGGAACGACAGGGGTGTCGGTGGCGTCCTCGTCGGGGTCGATGCCGTGCACGATGCGGTTGTACTCGGAGTCCGGCAGGACGGCTCCCACCGCGTTCTTCGCGTAGATCGCGTGCACGCCGGGGGCCACCTCGAGGAGGACCGTGTCGTCGTGGACCTCCTTGACCGTCGCGTACATGCCGCCGATGGTCCGCACACCGGAGCCCGGCTGCATGTCATTGCGCATCTGCTGGGCCTGGCGCTGCTTGTTCTTGGCCGAACGTGTCATCAGGAACATGGCCCCGATAAGCACGATGAACGGCAGGAGAGTCACGATATTCACGGGACGGAAATTCCTTCACACGACCGCGGGGAGCGGCCTGGTCTACGGGGGTGGGTATACCGCACAGTGAGCGGACGGCATACGGACGGCATCGGCGGAGTCTAAGCGAGCCCACGCCAATGGAACAACGCCCGGCGCGGTACCGGGGTTCCTGACCCCGCCATTATTGGTCCTCTACGCCATGATGCCGGGTAAGCGAGCGCTTATGCCTTGTCGCGGCCCGTCCGGCCCGTCATGGCACGTCATGCGCCGTCACGCCGCGTCCCCGGCCGTCATGGCTCGAAGAGGCCCGCCTGACCGCCGGCGGCGGTCTGCGGCGGTGGGGTGAGTCCCATATGCGCCCAGGCCGCCGGGGTGCCGATCCGCCCCCGGGGGGTACGGGCCAGCAGCCCCTCCCGGACCAGGAAGGGCTCGGCGACCTCCTCCACCGTCTCACGCTCCTCCCCCACCGCGACCGCCAGGGTCGACAGACCCACCGGGCCGCCGCCGAACAGCTTGAGCAGGGCGCTGAGCACCGCCCGGTCCAGCCGGTCCAGGCCGCGCTCATCCACGTCGTAGACGGCCAGGGCGCTGGCGGCGATCTCGCGGGTGATCAGGCCGTCCGCCTTGACCTGGGCGTAGTCGCGCACCCGGCGCAGCAGACGGTTGGCGATCCGGGGGGTGCCGCGGGAGCGGCCCGCGATCTCGGACGCGCCCTCGGGCTCGATGGTCACATCGAGCAGCCCGGCGGAGCGGTGGACGACCCGCTCCAGCTCGGCCGGCGCGTAGAACTCCATATGACCGGTGAAGCCGAAGCGGTCGCGCAGCGGGGGCGGCAGCAACCCGGCCCGGGTGGTGGCGCCGACCAGCGTGAACGGCGGCAACTCCAGCGGGATGGCGGTGGCCCGGGCCCCTTGCCGACGATGACGTCGACCCGGAAGTCCTCCATCGCCATGTAGAGCATCTCCTCGGCGGGCCGGGACATCCGGTGGATCTCGTCGAGGAAGAGCACCTCGCCCTCGGTGAGGGAGGAGAGGATCGCGGCCAGATCGCCGGCGTGCTGGATGGCGGGGCCGGAGGTGATCCGGATCGGGGCGCCCATCTCGGCGGCGATGATCATGGAGAGGGTGGTCTTGCCCAGTCCGGGCGCGCCGGAGAGCAGCACGTGGTCGGCGGTGCCGCCGCGCTGCCGGGCCGCCTTGAGCACCAGGTCCAGCTGCTCGCGGACCCGCTCCTGCCCGACGAACTCGCCGAGGTCCTTCGGGCGCAGCGCGGCCTCGACCGCCTGGTCGTCGCCGTCGGCGTCGGCACCCACCAGCCTGCCGCCCGCGCTGGCCGGGGCGTCGTCGGCGGTGGCCGGTGGGGTCTCGTCCCAGTTCACTGCGTTTCGCCTCGCGATGTCGTCTTCGGATGTGCCGCCGGTCGCGGCCTGCCGCGGCCGCGGTGGCTCACCGTGTGCGGTTCAGGGTCTGCAGGGCGGCCCGCAGCAGCTGGGCCACCTGGGGTGTGCCGCCCGCGGCCACCGTCTCCTCGGCCTGCGGGGTGACGGCGGCCACCGCCTCGTCGGCCTCCCGGGTGGCGTAGCCGAGGCCCACCAGCGCGGTGTGCAGCTGGTCGCTCCAGCCGGGCGCGGCCGCCGAGCGGGCGCCGGGCACGGCCGAGCCGATCGGCTCGCCGAGCCGGTCCTTGAGCTCCAGCAGCAGCCGCTGCGCCCCCTTCTTGCCGATGCCGGGGACGGCGGTGAGCGCCTTCTCGTCCCCGGTGGACACCGCGAGCCGCAGCGCGTCCGGGGAGTGCACGGCCAGCATGGCCTGGGCCAGCCGGGGGCCGACCCCGCTGGCGGTCTGGAGCAGTTCGAAGACCTGGCGCTCGTCGTCGTCGGCGAAGCCGTAGAGGGTCAGCGAGTCCTCACGGACGACGAGGGAGGTGGCCAGCCGGGCCTGCTGGCCGACGCGCAGCCCGGCCAGGGTGGCCGGGGTGCACTGGACCGCCATCCCGACACCGCCGACCTCGATCACGGCGGTGTCCGGGGCGACGGCCGCCACCGGACCGGAGACGAACGCGATCATGAGGTACGGCCTTTCGTGGTGCGCGCGCTGCTCGGGGTGCGGGCGGGGCTCGTCGGGTGGGCGGTGCTCGGGGCGCCAGCGATGCCGGGGGCGCCAGCGGTGCCGGGGGCGCCAGCGGTGCCGGGGGCGCCAGCGGTGCCGGGGGCGCGGGCGGGGCTTGTGGTGCGTGTGGGGCTTGTCGTGCGTGTGGGGCTTGTCGTGCGTGTGGGGCTTGTCGTGCGGTGGGCGGCGACAGCCTGCTGGAGCCGGTTGGTCGCGGGGGCCCGCCAGATGTGACAGATGGCGAGCGCCAGCGCGTCGGCGGCGTCGGCCGGTTTGGGCGGTGCGTCCAGCCGCAGCAGCCGGGTGACCATCGAGCCGACCTGCGCCTTGTCGGCGCGCCCGGATCCGGTGACGGCCGCCTTGACCTCGCTGGGGGTGTGCAGCGCGACCGGCAGCCCGCGGCGGGCCGCGCACAGCATGGCGACGGCGCTGGCCTGGGCGGTGCCCATGACGGTGCGGACGTTGTGCTGGCTGAACACCCGCTCCACGGCGACGAATTCGGGCTGGTGGGCGTCCAGCCACTCCTCGATGCCGCGCTCGATGAGGACGAGCCGGTCGGCGGTCGCGGTCTCCGCCCCGGTCCGTACGACGCCGACGCCGAGCATCCGCAGCGGGCGGCCCGCGACCCCCTCGACCACGCCGACGCCGCACCGGGTCAGCCCCGGGTCCACGCCCAGCACACGCACCGCGCCCCTCCCCTCACCGCGCTTCGGTCACCTGTTCTTGCAGGCTAGCGGCTGCCGCCGACAACACCCGCGGACAACGCCGACGGGCCGGTGGGGTGCTGCCCCGCCGGCCCGTCCCTGTCGTCGACCGCCGTGCCGATCCGCCGTCAGGCGTCCACCTTGGCCATGACCTCGTCGGAGACGTCGAAGTTGGCGAAGACGTTCTGCACGTCGTCGCTGTCCTCGAGGGCGTCGATCAGCTTGAAGATCTTGCGCGCGGCGTCTTCCTCGAGCTGGACCTGCATCGTGGGCACGAAGTTGGCATCGGCCGAGTCGTAGTCGATGCCCGCCTCCTGGAGGGCGGTGCGGACCGCGACCAGGTCGGTGGCCTCGCTGATGACCTCGAAGGACTCACCGAGGTCGTTGACCTCCTCGGCGCCCGCGTCCAGGACCGCGCCCAGCACGTCGTCCTCGGAGAGCTCGCCCTTGGGGACGATGACGACGCCCTTGCGGTTGAACAGGTACGACACGGAGCCCGGGTCGGCCATCGAGCCGCCGTTGCGCGTCATGGCGACGCGGACGTCGGAGGCCGCGCGGTTGCGGTTGTCGGTCAGACACTCGATGAGCACGGCCACGCCGTTGGGGCCGTAGCCCTCGTACATGATCGTCTCGTACTCGGCGCCACCGGCCTCCAGACCGGCACCACGCTTGACCGCGCTGTCGATGTTCTTGTTCGGGACCGACTGCTTCTTCGCCTTCTGGATGGCGTCGAAGAGCGTCGGGTTGCCCTCCGGGTCGGCACCGCCCATCCGGGCCGCGACCTCGATGTTCTTGATCAGCTTCGCGAAGAGCTTGCCGCGCTTGGCATCGATCACGGCCTTCTTGTGCTTCGTCGTAGCCCATTTAGAGTGGCCGGACATCCGCCTGTCTCCTTCGCGTAACCCATTGCTGTACGAACGCCTGAGATCCTACCGGGATCGGCCCAGCCCGCGGCGCGGACTGCCCTCCCGGCCGAGCGCTACGCGCGCCGCACCATGCCCTCCCGTCTCCCACCACCGCCCTCAACGGAGCGCTACGCGCGCCGCACCATATCTACGAAGAGCCGGTGCACCCGGTGGTCGCCGGTCAGCTCGGGGTGGAACGAGGTCGCCAGGACATTGCCCTGCCGGACGGCGACGGTGTGCCCGTCGAACGTCGCGAGCACCTCGGCACCGCCGCCCACGGACTCGACCCACGGCGCGCGGATGAAGACCCCCTCGACCGGGCCGTCCTCGATGCCCTGGATGTCGATCTCGGCCTCGAAGGACTCGTTCTGACGGCCGAAGGCGTTACGGCGCACGATCATGTCGATGCCGCCGATGGTCTCCTGGTCGTCCCGGCCGTCGAGGATCTTGTCCGCGAGCATGATCATGCCCGCGCACGTACCGTACACCGGCATCCCGGCCCGGACCCGCTCGCGCAGCGGTTCCAGCAGCCCGAAGATGATCGCCAGCTTGGACATGGTGGTCGACTCGCCCCGGGGATCACCAGGGCCTCAACCTCGGCGAGCTCCTCGGGCCTGCGGACCTGCCGGGGCGTGGCCCCGGCCGCGGTGAGCGCGGCGAGATGCTCGCGGACATCGCCCTGGAGGGCGAGCACACCGATCACGGGGGCGTCGGGGGTGGACGTAGCCGGTATGGACGACGTAGTCACGGAAGCGAAGACCTCTCGAACGTCAGGGGCACCACGCGCCGGACCGGTGGGCCGGGGCGCGTGGTGCCATGTGGTGCCGTACGGGCGCCGGTTACCAGCCGCGGCTGGCGTAGCGCTCGGACTCGGGGAGGGTGTCGCAGTTGATGCCGACCATGGCCTCGCCGAGGTTCCGGGACGCGTCCGCGATGACCTTGGGGTCGTCGTAGAAGGTGGTGGCCTTCACGATCGCGGCGGCGCGCTTGGCCGGGTCGCCCGACTTGAAGATGCCGGAGCCCACGAACACGCCCTCGGCGCCGAGCTGGCGCATCAGCGCGGCGTCGGCCGGGGTGGCGACGCCACCGGCGGAGAACAGCACGACCGGCAGCTTGCCGGTCTGCGCGATCTCGGCGACCAGCTCGTAGGGGGCGCGGATCTCCTTGGCGGCCGCGTAGAGCTCGTGGTTGTCCAGGCCGCGCAGCCGGGCGATCTCGCCCTTGATCTGACGCAGGTGGCGCACGGCCTCGACGACGTTGCCGGTACCGGCCTCGCCCTTGGAACGGATCATGGCCGCACCCTCGGCGATCCGGCGCAGCGCCTCGCCCAGGTTGGTGGCTCCGCAGACGAACGGGGTGGTGAAGGACCACTTGTCGCTGTGGTTGACCTCGTCGGCGGGGGTGAGCACCTCGGACTCGTCGATGTAGTCGACGCCGAGCGACTGCAGCACCTGCGCCTCGACGAAGTGGCCGATCCGCGACTTGGCCATCACCGGGATGGAGACGGCGTTGATGATGCCCTCGATCATGTCCGGGTCGGACATCCGGGCCACGCCGCCGTCCTTACGGATGTCGGCCGGCACCCGCTCGAGGGCCATGACCGCGACGGCACCGGCGTCCTCGGCGACCTTGGCCTGCTCGGGGGTGACGACGTCCATGATCACGCCACCCTTGAGCTGCTCGGCCATACCGCGCTTGACGCGGGCGGTGCCGGTCGCGGGGGCGTCGGAATTGGACGTGCTGGCGGGCGTGATGGACACGGTTTGACCTCACTCGATAATGAAAAGTGCGATGAGCCCATCGTAGGGCCGTTCGATACCGGTACATGACCCGGCCATCTGGTCCAGGTCACGAGCGTGCGTGCTACACGAATGACAAAACCTCGTGGGTGCGGGGATCGGCAAGGGCCAATCGAAGGCCGGTGGCTCGAAGCGACCGGTGAATCCTCGGTACGCGAAGGGCGGTCGCCCCCTCGGCACAGCGCCCCTCGGCGCAGGACCCCCTCGGCGCGGGACTCCCTCGGCGCGGGGCCCTCAGCGATCGGCTTCCTCGGTGCCCGGCACCCGCCCGAGCGCCGCCGGGGGCTCGTCGTCCATCTCGAAGGCGAGCGGGAACGGGGCGTGGCCCGCCAGCCGGAACCAGCGCACCGTCCGATGGCGGCGCAGCGCCCGCGCCGCGCGCACCGCGTCGTTGTGGAACCGCCGGGCCATCGGCACCCGCCTCACCGCCTCCGTGAGCTCCCCAGCGTCTCCTCGCCGCCCGGCGCCTCCCGTACCGCCTCGGCCTGGGCGCTGTCCTCGAAGACGGCCCGCAGCGCCTGGCTCAGCTCGCTCTCGGCGACCTCGCGGTGCTCCTCCTCGGACTGCCGGGCGGCGTGCGCGGCCTGGTACAGCACGATCGAGGCGGCGGGATCGAGCACTCCGGCGGTGGCCAGCTCCTGGGCGACGGAGGCACGCCGCAGCAGCTGCGCGTCCAGTGCGGCCCGCGCCGCGTCCAGACGGCTGTGCAGCCGGTCGAGGCGGCCCGCGGTCCAGCTCAGGTAGACGGCGATGACGACCAGTGCGACCGCGATCCAGATCAAGGTGCTCACGGCCCGCCACGCTACTCCCTGCCGCCCCCGGCGTCCGGGGTGGAGCTCAGCCGCGCACCGCCGCGCACGGCGGTGCGCGGCGCCTCAGGGCGGGTCCGTCCCAGGGTCCTTCTGACGGATCTCCGCGGAGGAAGGAGCGCCCGCCGCGCAGCGGCCGAAGACCGCAGCCGGGGCGTGCTCTCGGCGTGCCGCGTGGAGGCCCTCGTAGCGGAGCTACTCGGGCTTTCGTGCGGCACGCCGAGAGGGCATGCCGGGCGTCGCGACGCCGCGGAGATCCGTCAGAAGGACCCTAGTCCCGCGCGAGCCCCAGCCGCGTCCACAGCCGCGTGCGGTCGTCGGCGGCCACGGACGCCGCCCCGTCCGTCACCGTCTCGTAGACCGCGAGGATGTCCGCCCCCACCGTCGACCAGTCGAAGCGCCGTACGTGCCGACTGCCCCGCTCCCGCAGCTCGGCCAGCCGCCGCTCGTTCCCCAGCAGCCGCACCGCGGCGGCCGCCAGGGCGGCCGCGTCCTCGTTGGCGAACAGCTCACCCGCCGCCCCTCCGTCCAGCACCTGGGCGAACGCGTCCAGATCGCTGGCGAGGACCGCGGCCCCCGCCGACATGGCCTCGACGAGGATGATGCCGAAGCTCTCGCCGCCCGTATTGGGCGCGATGTAGACATCGACGCTGCGCAGCAGCCGCGCCTTGTCCTCGTCGCTGACCATCCCCAGGAACTCCACGCGCTCCCGCAGCGGCGCGGGCAGGTCGGCCACGGCCTCCTTCTCGTCGCCGCGCCCGGCGATCAGCAGCCGCGCCCCCGGCCGGGCCTCGAAGATCTTCGGCAGGGCGCGCATCAGCACCGGCAGCCCCTTACGGGGCTCATCGATCCGGCCGATGAAGCCGATCGTCTCCCCCTGCCACTCCTCCTTCGGCTCGGCGTCGGCGAAGAAGTCCACATCGACGCCGTTGGGGATGACCACCGCGTCCCCGCCCAGGTGCTCCACCAGCGTCCGGCGCGCGTACTCGCTCACCGCGATCCGCGCGCTGATCTTCTCCAGCGCAGGCTGGAGGATCGGATACGCGGCGATCATGGCTCGGGAGCGCGGATTGGAGGTGTGGAACGTCGCGACGATCGGCCCCTGGGCCGCCCAGCAGGCCAGCAGCCCCAGCGAGGGCGAGGTGGGCTCGTGGATGTGGATGACGTCGAAGGCGCCGTCGTGCAGCCAGCGGCGCACCCGCGCGGCCGACAGGAAGCCGAAGTTCAGCCGGGCCACCGAGCCGTTGTACGGCACCGGCACCGCGCGCCCGGCGGAGACCACGTACGGCGGCAGCGGCGTCTCGTCGTCCGCCGGGGCCAGCACGGAGACCTGGTGGCCGCGCCGGATCAGATGGTCGGCCAGATCGCGGATGTGGAACTGGACGCCGCCTGGGACATCCCAGGAGTACGGGCAGACGATCCCGATCCTCAAGGCTTCTCCATTTCAGGGCGTCCGGGGCCGCGAGGATTACCGGGCCCCCCGGGAGTGCCGGGACCTTCCGGACCGCGGTCCAGATCCGCGAGCCACAGCCGCTGCAGCATGTGCCAGTCCTCCGGGTGCTCGGAGATCCCGAGGCGAAGGCGTCGGCCATCTCCTGGGTCATGACGGTGATCCGCTCCGCGCGGTTCCCGTCCCCCGGCACCTCGACCGGCGGATGCACCCGCCCCCGCATCACCGGCGACTCGTCGTACCAGAGGGTCACCGGCAGCAGCAGGGCGCCGGTCTGGAGGGCGAGCGCGGCGGGCCCGGCCGGCATCTTCGCCCGCTCGCCGAAGAACGACACCTCCACGCCCGAGGCCGACAGATCGCGGTCGGCCACCAGGCACACCAGACCGCCCGCGCGCAGCCGCCGGGCAAGCGTCCCGAAGGCGCTCCCGCCCTGGTGCGGCAGCACCTCCATGCCCAGCCCCTCGCGGTAGGCCACGAACCGGTCGTACAGCGACTCCGGCTTCAGCCGCTCCGCGACCGTGGTGAAGGGCACCCCCAGATGGGTGGTCACCCAGGCCCCGGCGAGGTCGTAGTTGCCCATGTGGGGCAGCGCCAGGATCACGCCCCGGCCCTCGGCGAGACCGTCCACCAGATAGTGCACGTCCTTGACGTCGAAGCCGCCCCGTATCCGCTCCGGGCTCCACGCCGGAAGCCGGAAGGACTCCATCCAGTAGCGCAGGTACGAGCGCATGCCCGCCCGCGACAGCTCGGCCAGCCGCCGGGGCGAGGCGTCCGGCACCACACGTGCCAGATTGGCCTCCAGGCGCAGCACGCCCTTGCCGCGCCGCTTCCACGTCTGGTCGGCGATGCGCTGGCCGAGCGCCACGGCGACCGGCTCCGGGAGCTTCTTGACCGTGCTCCAGCCGAGTCCGTACAGCGCGTCGGTCAGCCTCTCCTTCACCGCGCCTCGCCCCCCTGGGGCACCGTCCGCTCCCCCGCGTCCGCCTCGGCGGCCTCCCGGCGCACCGTCACCACCCGCTGGACGAGGGTCACCGCGCTGCCGACGGCCACGATCCACAGCGCGATCGGGAGCAGGATCTCGATATGCGGCACGCCGAACTTGTGCAGCCCCGAGAAGCCGCACGCCACCAGCGAGATCACCAGCCGCTCGGCACGCTCCACCAGCCCGTTGACGTTCACCGGCAGGCCGATGCTCTCGCCGCGCGCCTTGGTGTACGAGACCACCTGGCCGCTGGCGAGGCAGAAGATCGTCACCGCACACAGCACATTGTCGTCCCCGCGGCCCGCGTACCACAACGTCAGACCGCCGAAGATCGCGCCGTCGGCCACCCGGTCCAGCGTGGAGTCGAGGAACGCGCCCCACCGGCTGGAGCGCCCCAGCTGCCGCGCCATATTGCCGTCGACCAGGTCGGAGAAGACGAACAGCGTGATGACGACGGTGCCCCAGAAGAACTCCCCCGGGGATAGAAGACCAGTGCGCCCGCGCACACGCCGGCGGTGCCGGTGAGGGTCACCGCGTCGGGGCTGACCCCGAGACGGATCAGCAGGGCGGCGAACGGTGTGAGAACACGCGTGAAGAATGCACGCGCGTACTTGTTCAGCATGGCCTTCCCGGGGGGTCGAAACGGGCCGGGTGGTCAAGAGGCCACCGGCGCGCCCATCGTAGCCACGCCCCGGAGGGGCGCCGTGCACCTGTCGGACAGCTCCGCGACCCCGCGCGCGGTACGGCCGCATGTGTGACGTATGGACGCACCGTTACAGGGGTGGAAAGCTCGAAGTATCGCAAGGTGTCGACCGGGAGGCGAGACACATGGGCGACAAGACGAGTACGCACCCAGGGGCCGCCGGAAGGGCAGTGGCGGCCGACCGGCCCAGCTCCCTGCGGAATGTGGTTCTGGTCGGCCACAGTGGGACCGGAAAGACGACGCTGGTGGAGGCCATCGCACTGGCGACGGGCGCGGTCAACCGAGCGGGCAGGGTCGAGGACGGCGGCTGTCTCTCGGACTACGACGACATCGAGCACCGGCAGCAGCGTTCGATCCAGCTGTCGCTGGTCCCCGTCGAATGGGGCGGGATGAAGATCAATCTCCTGGACACCCCGGGATATGCCGATTTCGTCGGGGAACTCAGGGCCGGTCTGCGAGCGGCGGACGCGGCCCTTTTCGTTGTCTCGGCCGCCCAGGACGCCCTGGGCATCACCGGGGCCACCCGCATGATCTGGGACGAGTGCGCCGCGGTCGGAATGCCGCGGGCCATCGTGATCACCCACCTCGAAGCGGCCCGCGCCAGCTTCGAGGAGATGACCGAGCTGTGCCGGGACAGCTTCGGCGGCGACGACCCCGACGCCGTACTGCCGCTGTACCTGCCGCTGCGCGGCGAGCCGGGGCCGGACGGGCACTCCCCCGTGACCGGGCTCATCGGGCTGCTCACCCAGCGGGTCTTCGACTACTCCTCGGGGGTGCGCACCGAATCGCCGCCCCGGGAGGACCAGCTGCCGCTGGTCGAGGAGGCCCGCGGCCGGCTCATCGAGGGGATCATCGCCGAGAGCGAGGACGAGACCCTCATGGACCGCTATCTCGGCGGTGAGGAGATCGACGTCAAGACGCTGATCGAGGACCTGGAGAAGGCCGTCGCACGCGGCAGCTTCCACCCCGTCCTGGCGGCGGCGCCCGCCGCGGCGGGGTCCAAGCAGGGCCTGGGCACCATCGAACTGCTGGACCTGGTGACCGGCGGCTTCCCGTCCCCGCTGGAGCGCGAGACGCCCACCGTCACCACCCCGCAGGGCACCGCGCGCCCGCCGCTGAGCTGCGATCCGGACGGTCCGCTGGCCGCCGAGGTGGTCAAGACCTCCTCCGATCCGTATGTCGGCCGGATCTCCCTGGTGCGGGTCTTCTCCGGCACCCTCCGCCCCGACGAGACCGTCCATGTGTCCGGACACGGTCTGGAGGACCGCGGCCATGAGGACCACGACGTGGACGAGCGGGTCGGAGCCCTGTCCGCGCCCTTCGGCAAACAGCAGCGCACCCTTCCCCAGGCCATCGCGGGCGATCTGGCGTGCGTGGCCAAGCTGACCCGCGCCGAGACCGGGGACACGTTGTCGTCCAAGGACCAGCCGCTCCTGATGGAGCCCTGGCAGATGCCCGATCCGCTGCTGCCGGTGGCCATCCAGGCGCACAGCAAACCGGACGAGGACAAGCTGTCGCTGGGCCTGTCCCGGCTGGTCGCCGAGGACCCGACGATGCGCCTGGAGCAGAACCCGGACACCCATCAGGTGGTGCTGTGGTGCCTGGGCGAGGCGCATATGGACGTCGCGCTGGAGCGGCTGCGCAGCCGGTACGGCGTCCAGGTGGACGCGGTGCCGTACCGGGTCTCGCTGCGCGAGACCTTCGCGGGCAAGTCCGCCGGGCGCGGCCGCCACGTCAAGCAGTCCGGAGGGCACGGCCAGTACGCGATCTGCGAGATCGAGGTGGAGCCGCTGCCGGAGGGCTCGGGCATCGAGTTCGTGGACAAGGTCGTGGGCGGCGCGGTGCCCCGGCAGTTCATCCCGTCCGTCGAGAAGGGGGTGCGCGGCCAGGCCGCGCGCGGCGTCGCCGCCGGGTACCCCCTGGTCGATGTGCGGGTCACGCTGCTGGACGGCAAGGCGCACTCGGTGGACTCCTCCGACGCCGCCTTCCAGACGGCGGGCGCGCTCGCGCTGCGCGAGGCGGCCGCCGACGCCCGGATCGACCTGCTGGAACCGGTGGTGGAGCTGGGCGTGCTGGTCTCGGACGACTATGTCGGGGCCGTGATGAGCGATCTGTCCGGCCGGCGCGGCCGGGTCGTCGGCACCGAACAGTCCGGCGGTGGACAGACCTTGATCAAGGCGGATGTGCCGGAGATCGAGATCGGTCGGTACGCGGTCGATCTGCGATCGCTTTCGCATGGCACGGGACGGTTCAGCCGCTCCTACGCCCGGCATGAGCCGATGCCCCATCAGCTGGCCGAGCGGATGCGCGAACAAGTGGCCGCCGGAGCATAAGTTCACGGCCCGCCCGTGGCGTAGCGCACGGCCGTGTCACGGCCCGCCCGTGGCGTAGGTCACGGCCCGCCCGCCCCAACCGCGCCGGGGGCGGGCCTTCGCCGTCGGCCGTCCACCGGCGGTTCCTCGCGAGGTTCCTCGCACCGTTCCTCGGCGGTTCCTCGGCGGTTCCTCGGGCGGTCTTCTCCACGAGGGTTTTCCACAGGCCGCACACGCCCTGGCGACAGGTGGTGCACACCCCGGATACGCTGAGGTCGCAGCGCAAGAGCGTGCCGTATTGGGGGCGTTGGTGACGGACGGATTCGACTTCAGTCCCGGGGCGCAGGTTCCCCTGTCGGGGGCGGCGGGACAGACGGCGGCGACGCAGGCACTCGCCTCGGCCGCCTACCGTGACGACCCCGTGGCAAAGTTGCTCGACGCCAATTCGGAGTGGACGGTCTCGGAGGTCAAGAAGCCGAAGATCTCGCTCTTCGAGCCGAATCTGGGCGAGGCGTTCGCGCGCGCCGTCCAGCTGAGAATGCTCGGCGGCGGCCGGAAACAGGTCATTCAGTCCTTCGGCATAGAGCCGCAGACGGTCGTCGAGCACTGTCTGGCCGCCAACCGCATCCGCAAGACCCGGGACGCCCGGCTCACCGCCGTCATGGTGGTCTTCGGACTGCTGTTCCTGCCCGGAACGCTGCTGTGGCTCGGCGCCTTCCAACTGCGCCGCTCGGTCGCCGGGGCCCAGGACAAGCGGATGGGCGCGCTCGGCACGGCTCTGCTGGTGGCGCTCGGCGTGATGGTCGTCATCTTCCTGATCAAGCTGCCCTTCGGCGGCTTCTGGGGGATCTATCTCCGGGGCGTCGTGGTCGCCCCGGTCATCGGCTGGTACATCGCCAAGCAGATCTGCGAGCGCACCGCCAAGGACCTCAGGGACTCCTGGGACGGGCTGCTCTCCGGCGGCGGCGTCGGCGCCAAGGTGCCCGAGACGGTGCCCAACCACCCGGGCCAGACCGCCGCCGAGGAGCTGCGCAAGGCGCTCCACAAGCTCACCGCCGAGCAGTACAGCAATGTGGTCTTCTACGCCGGCCCCAAGGGCATATTGGGCATGGGCACCCGCTGGGGCAGCTGGCAGCTGGCCGAGGACCTGGTCTCGGCCGATCCCGACAAGGAGATCGACCCCTTCCGCAGCTGGGACGTCATACGGGCGATCCACGACCAGCTGCGCATGCTGGAGCGCACCCCGCTGCACACCGGCGGCTTCCCCACCCCCTCCGTGCGCCACTGGGTGGTCTCGCCGATCGGCGAGGGGGCCAAGGCGGTCGAGCGCGGCGGCACCTCCGAGGAGGAGGGCTTCCAGATAAAGGGCGTCGATCTCCAGCGGATCTGCGACACGCAGCAGTTCGGCGCGGGTGACCGACACTACCTGGGTGTGCAGTTCGTGCTCTGGGACGGCCAGTTGGTGATCACCTTGATGATCACGGTGACCCTGCTGCACAAGACGCTGCGGATCGAGGTCACCGGGCACGCGCTGGGGCCGGTGCACCCGCTGTTCACCAGCAAGCCCTCGGCGCCCTCCAAGACGGTCGCCAAGACCTTCCGGTTCTGGGAGACCAAGTCCATACCGCTGCCTCTGGTGAACGCGAAGGAGGTCGTGCGGCTGGCCGCGCGCGCCCCCTTCACCTGGTACCCGCCGATACTGGACCACCTCGGGGGCAAGCTGGTGCTGCCCGAGCCGTTCGGTCTGCGGCACGCCTGGGCGGACAAGCCCTGGCGCCATCGCTTCATGGCGGACGACGCGCTGCGCGCCGCGACCCCGGTGCTGCGGGTGGTCCATGAGGCGGCCATCGGGGTGCTCAAGCACCACGGCGTGGACACCGAGCGCTTCGGCAACCGCTCGCTGGCCCTCAGCGGCCAGGTCCAGGACGCGGCCCCGAAGAAGGCCGATCTGTACGACGCGTAAGGGCACGACGCGCATGGCAGACGCTCATGGGCCGGGCCCTGGCCGTGCGGCCAGGGCCCGGCCCATGAGCCGTCAGGCCACCGGCTGGGGCCAGGCGTCGGCGAGCAACCGGCGGGTGTCGGCGAGGAGTTGCGGCAGTACCTTGGTCCTGCCGATCACGGGCATGAAGTTGGTGTCCCCGCCCCAGCGCGGCACCACATGCTGATGCAGATGCGCCGCGATCCCGGCACCGGCCACGGTCCCTTGGTTCATGCCGATGTTGAAACCGTGCGCACCCGAGGCGGTACGCAGCGCGGTCATCGCGGCCTTGGTGTATTCCGCGAGCTCCACCGTCTCCTCGGCGGTGAGCTCCGTGTAGTCGGCGATGTGCCGGAACGGGACGACCATGAGATGGCCGCCGGTGTACGGATACAGATTGAGCACGGCGTACACGGACTCGCCGCGAGCGATGATCAAGCCGTCCTCGTCGGACTTCTCCGGAATGGAGCAAAACGGACAGCCATCGCCCGCACCCGGGCCGGTCGGCTTGTTCTCCCCCTGGATGTAGGCCATCCGATGGGGCGTCCACAGGCGCTGGAACGCGTCAGGCGTCCCCACTCCGATCTGCTGTTCCGGCTCACTCGTCATGCGGGCCAGCATATTCGCCCCGCAGGGGTGAGGAAGAGCCTAGGGGCGGCCCTGGTCAGGGCCGCCCCTAGGAATCCTGGCCTCCGTGGAGACCGCTGAGGAATCAGACCTGAATCCGGCGCTCCACGGCGTCGGCGATCTCGGCCAGCGCCTGGTCGATCGGGATGCCGTTCTTCTGCGAGCCGTCGCGGTAGCGGAAGCTCACCGCGCCGTTCGCGACGTCCTCGTCACCGGCGATGACCATGAACGGGATCTTGGACTTCTGCGCGTTCCTGATCTTCTTCTGCATCCGGTCCGAGGACGAGTCCACCTCCATCCGCAGGCCCTTCGCCTTGGCCTGCGCGGCGAACTCCTCCAGGTACGGCACATGGGTGTCGCCGATCGGGATGCCGACCGCCTGGACCGGGGCGAGCCACACCGGGAAGGCGCCCGCGTAGTGCTCCAGCAGCACCGCGAAGAAGCGCTCGATCGAGCCGAAGAGCGCCCGGTGGATCATGACGGGCTGCTGGCGGGAGCCGTCCGCCGCGGTGTACTCCAGCTCGAACCGGGCCGGCTGGTTGAAGTCGACCTGGATGGTCGACATCTGCCAGGTGCGGCCGATCGCGTCCCGCGCCTGGACCGAGATCTTGGGACCGTAGAACGCCGCGCCGCCCGGGTCCATGACCAGCTCCAGGCCCTGCTTCTCGGCGGCCTTGCGCAGCTCGTCGGTGGCCTCTTCCCACTGCTCGTCGCTGCCCATGAACTTGTCGGAGTCGTCCCGGGTGGACAGCTCCAGGTAGAAGTCGCTCAGGCCGTAGTCGCGGAGCAGGTCCAGCACGAAGGTGAGCAGGTTGTCCAGCTCATCGGCCATCTGCTCCTTGGTGCAGTAGATGTGCGAGTCGTCCTGGGTGAAGCCCCGGGCCCGGGTCAGGCCGTGGACGACGCCGGACTTCTCGTACCGGTAGACCGTGCCGAACTCGAACAGCCGCAGCGGCAGCTCACGGTAGGACCGCCCGCGGGCCCGGAAGACCAGGTTGTGCATCGGGCAGTTCATGGACTTGAGGTAGTAGTCCTGGCCCTCGAACTCCATGGGCGGGAACATGCTGTCCATGTAGTGCGGCAGATGGCCGGAGGTCTCGAAGAGGCGCGCCTTGGTGATGTGCGGGGTGTTGACGAACTCGTACCCCGCCTCCTCGTGCCGCTTCCGCGAGTACTGCTCCATCTCCTTGCGGATCACGCCGCCCTTGGGGTGGAAGACCGCGAGGCCCGAGCCCAGCTCGTCGGGGAAGGAGAACAGGTCCAGCTCCGCGCCCAGCTTGCGGTGGTCGCGCTTCTCGGCCTCGGCGAGGAAGTCCAGGTACGCCTTCAGCTCGTCCTTGGTCGGCCAGGCGGTGCCGTAGATCCGCTGGAGCTGGGGGTTCTTCTCGCTGCCCCGCCAGTACGCGGCGGCGCTGCGCATCAGCTTGAAGGCCGGGATGTTGCGCGTGGTCGGCAGGTGCGGACCGCGGCACAGGTCCTTCCAGCACAGCTCGCCGGTCTTGGCGTCGAGGTTGTCGTAGATGGTCAGCTCGCCCGCGCCGACCTCGGCGGACGCGCCCTCGGCGGCGTCCGCGGCCGACCCCTTGAGCCCGATCAGCTCCAGCTTGTACGGCTCGGCGGACAGCTCCTCGCGCGCCTCCTCGTCGGTGACCGCGCGGCGCGAGAACCACTGCCCCCGCTTCTGGATCTCCTGCATCTTCTTCTCGATGCGCTTGAGGTCGTCCGGGTGGAACGGGGTCTCGACGTCGAAGTCGTAGTAGAAGCCGTCCTTGATCGGCGGGCCGATGCCCAGCTTCGCCTCCGGGAACAGCTCCTGCACCGCCTGGGCCATGACATGCGCGGTGGAGTGGCGCAGGATGTCCAGACCGTCCTGGCTGGTGATCTCCACCGGCTCGATCTCGTCGCCCTCGGCCGGCTGGTACGCCAGGTCCTTGAGCTGCCCGCCCACGCGCGCGGCGACGATCGAGCGGTCACCGGCGAAGAGGTCCGCCGTCGTAGTGCCCGTGGCCACCACGCGTTCTTCCCGCTCGGAATCGCGTTGGATGATCACACGGACGTCTGACACCGGTCTCTCCTGACTGATGGATGGCTCCGCGCGGCGAATGCCGCGCAGCGTGAATCGTACCGAGCCGACGGGCGGGACCGCGAAACGGTCGTGGACCCCGTCACCGCGCGGGCACCGCGCGGGGTGACCCTCGCCGCACACCGCCACCGCCCGCGCGGGACCGCCGGACGGACGCCGTCACCGCCCGGGGCGGCACTCGGGGGCGGCGCGCGCCCGACGCCATCACGAGCCCCGGCGGCGGTCAGGGTCCGCCGCCGCACGCCTCCTCGAAGAAGTCCAGGTTCTCCTGGAGCGACTTGACCAGCCGGTCCCGCTCCGCCTCGTCCACCTGGACCGGGGTGACGCCGCCGGCTCCGCTGAGCCGGCGGAAGCCGCCGCGGCTCTCCAGCCGCCCCCGCACCCGGATCGGCAGCCCCACCAGATGGGCATGGCCGGCGATGCGGTAGTCCTCCTCGTCCAGGGTGATCCGCACCTGCGCGACCTCCGCCCCGGAGAGCACCCGCAGCCGCACCGTCCCGGGACCGCCGGGGCCGGTACGGCGCAGCCGGACCACCGCACCGGTGAGACATACGGGAATGGACGGCTCATCTCGGACATAGCGGGCGCCCGCCTCCCTCAACCCCGGGAGGTCGCCGGGCGAGAACTCCACCGGATCGGGCCGGGCGGCGAACCCCGGCGGCGGACCGGCGGCCGGCGACCACTCCAGCGCCACCCGCGCCCCCTCCGTGCCCTGGACCAGCGCGATCACCGCCTCGGTCAGCTCCCGGCTGGCCCCCGCCGCGACCGCCGCGTCATACGCCTCCATGCCTCCGGTCGTCCGGTGGTAGTCGGCGGCGTCCCGGAGGGCGTACAGCGCGCGCAGCAGCGTGACGGCGGTGGCGCGGCCGTCGTCCTCGACGGGCACGAAGACGGTCAGCTCACGGCCGCCGGACTCGGCGCCCGGGGGCCCGGTCAGCACCCGCTCCAGGGATGCCTCGGCGGCGCGGCGGTGCCGGGCGCCGTAGTAGCCCGCGCGACCGCGGGCGGCGAGCGCTCCGGCCAGCAGGGTGTCACGGGCGGCGGCGCGCAGCCGCTCCTGCGCGGTCCAGGCGGAGGTGCCACCGGGGGATTCGGGCACCTCGCGCCGCCAGCGGATCTCGTCGCTGGGCACGGCGAGGCCGGTGAGCACCTCGCGGGCGGAGGGCGCGGCGCTGCGGCTGAGCGCCACCAGCGCCTCGCCGAGCAGATCGCCGCTGTCGGGGAAGTCCCGGCCCTCGGGCACCAGCAGGCTGGTGCCGCCCGCGAGCCGGCCCGGCGGGGTCCAGCGGGCATAAGCCCCCGGGGCGCCGCCGCGGCGGCGCCAGCCGTGCCGGGCGAGCAGGGCGCCGAGGACGGCCGGATCCACCTCGTCGGGGCGCGGGACCGGCAAGGGTGCCGGGGCGTCCTGGGGCCATGGTCGGTCCATCACGGTCTCCCTCCCGCCCCGACCCGGGTCATGATCTCGCAGAGCGCGCGGTCGTCGAAGATCCGCGAGGTCGGGATCCGCACGGTGGTCCGGCGGCGGCCCGTGACCGGGTGGCCGGCCAGATTGATCCAGTAGCAGCAGTGACGCAGGGACAGCCGGTCATGCCCGGCACGCAGCCAGTCCTCCCGGCCGCGCGGCACGATCATCACCACGAGGATCTTGTGCACGGAGACCGGGCTGCGGGCCAGCTTGACCAGGTGGTCGTTGTCGAGCGTGAAGGCGAAGGTCGGCCCCGGAGGGTCCGGCGCGATCTGGTACGTGGCCTTGAGCTGCACCTTGATGGTGACCTCGTCGTCCACGGCATGGCTGCGGGCGCTGTGGCTGACGTGCCAGTCGATGCCGTGGTCGGGGAAGGGCTGGGCCAGTGAGCAGCCCGCGGCGGCGGCCACCGCGTGCAGATAGCCCACCTGAAGGGTCTCCATGCAGGCGGTGGTGGCGATTTGGCCACGCACGGGAGGTGATCCGCTCAGGGCAAGGCCGCTCGCCGTCGGGGCCGGGTCGGGTGCTGCGAGCGTCATGTCCGTGACGCCTTCCGGTCGTCGCCGGCTTCGTACACCTGTGTTGTCTCCGCGTCAGGACCTCGGCAAACAGCGGCGGTTCGCGGTCCTCCCTCCGGGTATCACCTGGTCGGGGCGGGATCAGATGTCATCGAGGGGAAATGCACGAGGAGTTGAGGCCATGCCGTCCTGGTTCGAGGGACCGCTCGCCGCCTTTGACACGGAGACCACGGGTGTCGATGTCGAGCATGACCGGATCGTATCGGCGGCCCTGGTGGTGCAGCGCGGGACCGGAAGCCTGCCGGAGATCCGGCGCTGGCTGGTGAGTCCGGGCGTGCCGGTGCCGCCGGCCGCCACCGAGATACACGGTCTGACCGACGCCCATCTCCAGCGGCACGGCAGATGGCCGGCGCCGGTGGTGGACGAGGTGGCACGGGCGATAGCGGAGCAGGTCACGCGGGGCACCCCGCTGGTGGTCATGAACGCGCCGTTCGATCTGACCCTGCTGGACCGGGAGTTGAAGCGGCATCGCAACTCCAGCCTGGCGGGCTATCTTTCGCTGCGCTCGATGACCGTTCTGGATCCGCGGGTGCTGGACAAGCATCTGGACCGCTATCGCAAGGGCCGCCGCACCCTGATCGATCTGTGCGGGCACTACGGCGTGGAGCTGACCGGCGCGCATGACGCGGCGGCCGACGCGGCGGCCGCACTGCATGTGGTGCGAGCGGTGGGCCGCCGGTTCGCCTCCCGTCTGGAGCCGCTGACGCCCACCGAGCTGCACGCCCGCCAGACGGTCTGGTACGCGGCGCAGGCGCGGGGGCTGCAGGCGTGGTTCGCGCTCAACGGCTCGGACGAGGTCTGCGATCCGGCCTGGCCGCTGCGTCCGGACCTTCCGGCCGCGGCCTGACGCTCGGACGCGGCGCGCACTTGACCACTCAGGCGCGGCGGACTGACGGTCAGGTCCGGCGCGGCGCGCCTGGCGCTCAGGCCCGGCGGAGCGAGAAGGGGTGGCCGGCCGGGTCGGAGTAGATCCGTACGTCGCGCGGGCCACCGTTGTTCTTGGTGTCCAGCGGCCGCGCGCCCAGGTCGACGACCTGGCGTTCCGCGGCGTCGATGTCCTCCACCAGCAGGTCCAGATGCGCCTGCTGGGAGTCGTCGGGCCGTGGCCAGCTCGGCGGGGCGAAGCCGTGGTCCCGCAGGAAGGCCATCCGCGATCCGCCGGGTGCGACGATCTCGACCCGGTCGGGGGTGGTCAGCGGCTGGAGCTCCGCGCCGAGCAACCGGGCGTAGAACTCGGCGAGCTCTTCGGGTTCGGCACAGTCCAGGGTCAGGACGGCTGCGGTCGCGACGGCCATGAGTTCCCCTCCACATCGTCACCCACGGAAGTTCTATCCGGTTACCCCGCTCCTGGCCGTACAAGCGCGAACATGAGGCCGGGCCGCCTGCTGGCGGCCCGGCCTCATGGGGTGGTGGGCGATACTGGGTTCGAACCAGTGACCTCTTCGGTGTGAACGAAGCGCTCTCCCACTGAGCTAATCGCCCGGGTTGTTCTCTTCGGGGTCTCCCCGGCGGAACGACCTGAACAATACAGGTCGCGGCGGGTTTGGTTCAAACCGTGTTTCCGCCGGAGGGCCCGGAGGCCGGGCCGGGCGGCGACCCGGCCGGTCCGCCGGGCCGCGCGGCGAGGTACGCCCGCAGCCCCCGCAGCCCGGAGCGCATCATCAGGGCGTGGTTGGCCCGGAAGACGGGACGGCCCGGGAGCGCGAGACGGCGCAGCAGCGGCTTGCGGGCCACCACCTCCTGTTCGAAGAGGGCGCGGGTGCCGGTCCCCTGGGGCAGCACCGTCCACCGCGCCCACCCCTCCAGATCGCCCGCGAAGCCGATCTCCAGCACGCCGTCCGCCGGGTCCTGCCGCGCCTCGCTGACGATCAGCCGGAGGTCGTACGGGACGAGGGAGCGGAAGCGGGCGGCGCCGCTGCGCTCGTCGATCCGCCGGACCTCACGGACCTGGGGCCACCACCGCGGATAGTCGTCGCCGTTCGCCAGCACCGCGAAGACGGCGGCGGGCGGAGCGTCGAGGTCCCATCGGCTGCGGAAGCGGTAATGGCACCAGTCCATGCCCTCAGTGTGGTCCGGCCGTGACGGCGTGGCCAGCTGGCTAGCTCGGCAGCTTGTCGCCGACGAGCGCGAGGTTCTGGATCGCGGCGAGGCCGTACTGGGCGGTGGCGTTGGTGCTCACCCAGGCCGCCTCGACGCCGGGCTGCAGCACGTCCGGGCCCTCCACCTTCACCGACTTCCAGCTGACGCTGGCATCCGGGTAGCCGTCGCCCTCGTGGTATTCGGTGAACTTCTGCCAGGCGCGGGCGGCCAGCTTGTCGTCCTTGAGCTGGACGGCGGCGTAGGCGTCGAGCCGGGAGTGGCCCTGGACCAGGATCAGCGAGCCGAAGTCGGTGCCGTAGCGGGCCTTCTGCTCGTCCTTGGTGGCGTTGAAGTAGCGGCAGTAGTCCAGCCACGCCTCCTTGAACTCCGGCAGGTCGATGAGGTCGATCACCTCGGCGCAGACCTCGACCAGGCCGAAGACCGCGGACAGATGGGAGACGCTGACCTTGGGCCGGTCGGCGATGGCGTACTTGCCGGTGTCGAGGTCGTACAGGCCGCTGCCCTGGACGAAGCCGTTGGGCTGGGCGGCGATGGTCTCCATGGTGGAGCGCAGCCGCGCCTCGGCCTTCTCGGCCTTCGGGCCGCGCCGCTCCCATTCGGTGAGCCAGGCCCCGGCGAGGCCGCTCCAGTCGGTGCCGAAGCCGATGTCCAGGGCGTGCGGATCGGGCTCGTAGTCGGGGTCCTCGCGGACCTTGCGCTGTGGATCGAGGACGAGGAAGGTCTCGTCGGAGTCGACGAGGGCGTGCATGATGTCGCCGATTCGCTCGTCCGCGGTGAGGAAGTAGTAGTAGCGGCGGTACAGGGCGGTGGAGATGCGCTGCTGTTTGGCGCTGTCGGCGAAGTGCTGGACGCCGTGGCGGGTGCCGAGCCCGGCCCACTTGCCCAGGTGGTAGGCGTCGACCTCGCCGGTGTGCCGGGTCAGGGACTCGGCGAAACGGAAGATGTCGGAGCGGCCGGAGCGCAGATACGCCAGCCACAGCCACAGGTCGGGCGAGAGCTCGGAGTTGTCCCAGGCGTAGCCGCCGACGTCGTACCGCCACTGGTGCCGGTCGCCGTCGTAGGTGTGCATGATGTCGCCGTAGTCCCAGAAGCCGTACCAGCGGCGCTGTTCGACCTGGCCCTTGTGGTAGTCGAAGAGGAAGTCCAGCCGGTCCTCGATCTTCGCCTTGGCGGGGGTGGAGCGGTCGACGGGGGCGAAGAGGCCGCCGAAGACCTTGGCGCGGGCCAGGTGGGCTGGTCCGGCGGCCAGTTGAGGCGGGGTGCGCACGGCGGCGGCCTGCCGGACGAGGGTGTCGGCGTCGGGGGTGGCCGCGTTGGCCCAGAAGGTGAGTTCGCTGGTGCGGGCGATGCCGTACGGGGTGCCGAAGCCGGGCTCGTAGTCCTCGTAGGTGATGTTGAGGCCCTCGAGCTGTTCGGGGTAGGTGTCCTGGCCCATGCCGTCGTGGTAGAAGCGCAGGTCCATGGGCTGGGCCTCGGGCGACCAGAGCCACAGGGTGACCTCGGCCTCGTCCCCGGCGGCGCCGCGGATGTCCAGCTGGGCGGGGAACTTCTCCCAGAAGTCGCGCAGTCCGAAGGAGAGTCCGCCGCTGACGCCGCCGACATAGCCGAAGCCACTCGCCCGGCCGCCGCCGCCCGCCGCGATCCAGCCGTGGCCGGGCTTGGTGCGCTTGCGCAGGGTGAAGCCGTCGGCGGAGAGCTGGGAGAGGGTGTAGTCGCCCCAGGTGGGGATGAGGTGCAGCCGGGAGGTGACGCGCTGGTCCCAACCGGCCGGGTCGGGCAGCCTCTCGCCCTTGACCTGGGCGGTGCGGACGCCTGAGCCGGGGTCGCGGCGCAGCCCGGTGATGCCCTTGACGGCCTCGGTGAGGAACCCCTTGCCCTCGCCCGCGATGCGGATGTGGCGGTCGTACGCCTCGTCGCGCATCGGCACGGAGAAGCGGACGCCGAGGCCGCGGATGAAGTCTTTGTTCTGGTCGCCGTCGAAAGTGATCGTGTGCACCATGCGGAACGATTCGGCGCCCGCGTAGAAGTAGAGCCGGACGCTGAAGGGGAGCCAGGCGCGGCGGCCCTTGCGGTGCTTGCCGTCGATGCGGACGACGGCGCGGACGGGGCCTTTCTGCTCGACCTTCGCCCCGCTGATCTCGCCGTCGAACCGCTCCCACTCGGCGCGGCCGTGGTCGCCGTCGTGCACGTCGCCCTGGCGGAGCAGGACCAGCCGGCCGTCGCGGGCGATCTCGGTGGAGCCACGGGTGACGGACCGTACGAGCTGCTTGCCGTCCTTACCGATGACGGCCTTGATCACTCCGGTGTCGACGGTGATCCTGCCGCCGCTCTCGGAGACGGTGACCTTCATGGCGGGTGCGGCGGGCGTGCCGGTGGTGAGCCGGTAGGCACTGCCGGTGAGGCCCTCCCCCGCCGCGTGCGCGGTCCACTTCAGCGAGCCGTCGGGCCAGTACGCGGTGGCCCAGGTCTGCAGGGGTACGTGGGCGCCGTCGGCGGTGGTCAGCGCGAACGTCCGGTCGCCGGGGTGGGCGCCCTTGGGCCAGGGGACGCCGAAGGTGGAGCCCGCGGCCGCGCCCAGGCCGCCGTCCTCCAGCCAGGTGATGTCCACGGGCTCGTCGGCGGCCTTCCCGGCGGGGCTGTCGGCGGCGGCCTTCGGGGCCGTCGGGGCGAGCAGCCAGGAGAACGGCACGGCGGCGCCGGTGGCGGCCTTGAGGAGGGTGCGTCGGGGGATCGGGGGCATGTCCGCTTCACCTTTCGTACGGGGGCAGGTGCATGACATGAGCGGCCGGCGCGTTGAGGAGGGGCGGCGCCGGGTCAGACGCGGGCGCGGCGCTCCACCGCGACCGCACAGCCCGCGAGGGCGCCCGCCGCCGGGGCGATCAGCGGCAGCATCTGCCAGGCGGCCACGGCGAGTACGGCGAGCCCGCCGATGAGCAGCAGCGATCCGCCGGGGTCGACGGCCAGCCCCTGACGCGCGGCGGTACGGGCGGCGGCCTGCCAAGCGGTGCCGGGCCGCCGTGAGGCCGCCGTCCGCAGCCCGAGGACGACCACCGCGAGCAGGCCCGCCACGCTCACGGCGATCAGCGCGGGCCCGCCGGGCAGGGCCCCGGAGCGGGCCACCCGCAAATCGAAGGCGAGCAGCGCGAGCGCCGCCCACCACAGCAGGGAGAACCGCCAGCCGCTCCGGGTCGCCTCCCGCAGCCCGGCCAGGAAGTCCCGCCAGGTGGACCGCTCACCGTCCAGATGGCGGCTCAGGTGCGCACAGCCGGCGGCGAACGCGGGCAGCAGGGTGATCACCGGCAGGGCGGCGAGCACCACCCAGACGCCGGTCAGCAGGCATTCGGCGAACAGCGCGAAGCGCAGTCGGCCGCGCGTGGGGCGCCGTACGGCGGCTCCTCCCCCGGCTTCCGGCCCGGCGGCTCCCATGGCTCTCCCCATGACGGCCTCAGCCCTTCAGCCCGGAAGTCGCCGCGCCCTCGACCAGATAGCGCTGGAAGGCCAGGAAGAACAGCAGCACCGGCAGCAGGGCGACCATCGACATGGCGACCATGCCTCCGTAGTCGGCGACGGAGTCCTGGTCGATGAAGAGCTTCAGGCCCAGCGAGACCGTGTACTTGTCCGGTTCGTTGAGGTAGAGCAGCGGCCCGATGAAGTCGTTCCAGGACCAGATGAAGGTGAAGATCGCGCTGGTGATCAGGGCCGGGCGGCACAGCGGCAGCACGATGTTCCAGTAGATGCGCAGATGGCCACAGCCGTCCAGGCGGGCCGCCTCGTCCAGTTCCCGGGGCAGCCCGCGCATGAACTGCACCATCAGGAAGACGAAGAAGGCGTCCGCCGCCAGGTACTTGCCGAGCAGCAGCGGCACATAGGTGTTGATCAGGCCCAGCTTCTGGAACAGGATGTACTGCGGAATGATCAGCACCTGGAACGGCAGCAGCAGGGTGGAGATCATGAGCGTGAACAGCGCGCCACGCCCCGCGAAGCGGATCCTGGCGAAGGCGTAGGCCGCCAGGGAGCAGGAGAACAGCACGCCGATCACCGAACCGACCGCCAGCAGCAGCGAGTTGGTGAAGAAGGTCGAGATCGGCACGTCGGCGATGCCGTCGCTGAGCCGCCGGTAGTTGTCGGTGATCGGATCGGTGGGCAGCAGCTGGAGGCTGCCGATGATCTGGTCACCGGGCTTGAACGAGCCGCCGATCACCCACACCACGGGGTAGAGGATCACCGCCAGCACGGCGAGCGCCCCCACATGCCAGATGACGGACCGTGCGCGCCGCCCGACCGCCACAGAAGCACTCATGCCTCCTCCCGCTCGGTCCCGGCGCGCTTCCCTGCGCGGGCTTCCTTCGTCACTGCTCGCTCCTTCGTCGCTGCGCGGCTCCTCAGTCCAGCCCGCGCAGCGCGCCGGGACACGCTCACTTGGCATCCTCCTCCTCGTAGTGCACCCAGCCGCGCTGGGTCTTGAACAGCACGGCGGTCACCAGGCCGATGCCGAGCATCAGCATCCAGGCCATCGCGGCGGCGTAGCCCATGCGCAGATTGCGGAAGCCCTGCTCGTAGAGGTACCAGCCGTAGACCAGCAGGGAGTCGCCCGGTCCGCCGGTGTTGGTGCCCGACCCCGCGATCACCACCGCCGAGGTGAAGACCTGGAACGAGTGGATGAGCTCCAGCAGGAGGTTGAAGAAGAGCACCGGCGAGATCATCGGCAGGGTGATGGACCGGAAGCGCCGCCAGCGGCCCGCGCCGTCCATCGCGGCGGCCTCGTACAGCTCACCCGGCACCTGCTTCAGCCCGGCCAGGAAGATCACCATCGGCGCGCCGAACTGCCAGACGGTCAGGGTGATGAGGGTGGGCAGCGCCCAGTCCGGGTCGCCGATCCAGCCGCCGACGTCCCAGCCGAAAAGACTCATCGACTTGTCGACGATCGCGTCGTCGTTGAAGATCGCCCGCCAGACGATGCCGATGCTCACACTGGCGCCGATGAGCGAGGGGGCGTAGAACGCCGAGCGGTAGAAGCCCTGGCCCTTACGGGGCTTGACCAGCAGCAGCGCCACGGCGAGCGCCGCCGCCAGCTTCAGCGGGGTGCCGATCAGCACGTACTTCAGCGTCACCTGGACCGAGGTCCACCAGCGGTCGTCCTCGAAGAGGTCCTGGAAGTTCTTGAACCCGATCCACTTCGGCGAGTCGAAGAGGTTGTAGTCGGTGAACGCCAGATAGAGCGAGACGAGCATCGGGCCGAGGGTGAGCAGCAGGATCCCGACGCACCAGGGCGTCAGGAAGAGATAGCCCGCAAGGGTCTCCCGACGGCCCTGCCGCCGCCCCGCCACCGGGGCGGGGCCGGTGCCGGGGCGGCCTTCTCCGGGGTCGCCCCATCGGGAGGCCGCACTCCGTCCGCCGCATGCGTCGTGGTCGGTGTCACGGAAGCTCTCCTCACGAGCCGAGCGCGGACTCGGCCTCGCTGAAGAACTGGTCGACGGCCTTGCCCATCGAGCTCTGCCCCAGCGCGACCTGGGTGTAGATCCTCAGGAAGGCGGCCTCGGCGACATCGGCGCCGGCCGGATGCGGGGTGATCGGCTCCAGCTTGCCGCTCACGCTCTTCTCATACGCGGCGATCTTGGCGTCGACGCCCTGCGGCTTGTAGGCGTCGTACTGGGCGGTGGTCGCCGGGATGCCGCGGTTGTAGCCCATGATCTTGCCCACCTCGGGGTCATGGGTCATGAAGTCGATGAACTGGGCGACTTCCTTGGGTGCTGGGTGCGGGCGGAGCCGCTGAGCATCAGCGAGGAGAGGTACTGGCCGGTGCGCTTGCCGTCCATGGTCGGGATCGGCCCGAGGTCGAGGGTGGTCTTGGTCTCGGCGGCGAAGCGGACCAGGAAGTTGTCCCAGGTGAACTCGGAGGCCGACAGATCGGCGCTGATCGACGCCTTGGGCTTGGCCTGCTCGGACTTCTTGCCCGGCACCAGCTCGTCGGCCTTGGCGTGGCTCTGCCAGCGGCCCCACCACTCGGTGAGGTCGTCCTTGGTGAAGCCGAGCTTGTTGTCCTTGGTGAAGAACGCCTTGCCGTTCTGCCGCAGATACAGGTCGTAGAGGTACATCACATTGGCGTTGTCGCTGGCGCCGTAGAGCGTGCCGTCGCCCTTGCGCACCTTCTTGGCGGCCGCGAAGAAGTCGTCCCAGGTCCATCCGTCCTGGACGGTCACTCCGGCCTTCTTGAACGCTTCCGGGTTGTAGAAGAAGGCGAAGGTATTGGCGCCGACCGGCACTCCGAGGAGCTTGCCGTCGATATCCCCGGCCTTCTCCAGCCCGTCGCGGAATCCCTTCAGGCTGAGATTTCCGGCGCCGGCCTGACCGTTCAGATCCAGCAGGAGGTTCTTGTCGCCGTATTTGCGCAGGAAGGCGTAAGAGTTCTGGAACACGTCCGGGGCGTTTCCGCCCGCGGCCTGGGTATTGAACTTGCTCCAGAAGTCGGTGTATTCGGAGAAGTCCGTCTTGACCTTGATGTTCGGATGTTCCTTCTCGAAGAGCCTGACCGTCTTCTGGATCAGCTCCGCACGGTCCTTGGCGCCCCACCACGAGTAGCGGATGGTCACCTTGCCGTCTCCGGAATCGCTTCCCCCGCCACAGCCGGTGGCCAGCAGCCCCAGCGCGGCCACCAGGGCCGCGGCCGCCCGGACCCCTCTCGCCCTCGCCGTCCATCGCCCAGCACCCATGACACGCCCCTCCCGGGCAGGTCGTCCGACTGCCCCGCTAGCTTGAAACGTTTTAGGCAAGCGCTTGCCGGGACAAGTTAGGGACCAATGAGGCGTACGTCAACGGTTCGGACAGGATCACTCAGGATCGAGGTGAAGCGCTTCGACGAAAGCGCTTGGGAGGGCCGCGCCGAGCGCTTGGCACCGGGCACCTTGCGTGATGCGCCGCGGACACCTTCGGACAGGCACCCGAGACCTTCCGTCCCGCACGCCGGGCACCTTCGGACATGCGGCAACGCCGAGGGCCCGGAAGGCTGATGCCTTCCGGGCCCTCGGTCCAGGGTGGGCGATACTGGGTTCGAACCAGTGACCTCTTCGGTGTGAACGAAGCGCTCTCCCACTGAGCTAATCGCCCTGGCGCACGCCCAACATTAGCGCATGCCGGACCGTGCTCATGACCAGTCCTGCGACACCGGACCGCTCACTGCTCGATCTTCCACGGCATCACGACGCCGAACTTCCACACATAGGCCGACACCGCCACGGCGCAGATCACCACCGCGATCGTGGTCAGTATGAGATTGCGCCTGCGCACCTTCGGGTCCAGGGCGCGGTGCGCCGCCTCGGTGACCTTGCGTTTGGTCCAGGCCAGCACCAGCTGGGCCCAGACGAACTCGGTCGCCCAGATCGCCATTCCGGCGAAGATCACCAGCCACCCCGGGCCGGGCAGGGGCAGCAGGATGACGCCCAGAGCCACGACCCCGAGGCCGACGATGAACACGCCGACCTGCCAGCTCAGATGGAGCGGGCGCGACCGCTTGATGAACCGCGGCGCCCGGGAGCCCCATACCGGCTCCTTCTCCGGCGCGTCGTCCCCCGTCGCGACCTGGGGCCCCGCCTCGGCGGCCCCGCGCCGCCCGTCACTCTCCGCATTCATGTGACCCAACTTACCTGATCGTTTGAAGTCACCGGAACGGCGGTGGTGGCCGACCGAAAGCTGGGCCGCATGAGCTACCAGAAGAGCCGCAAAACGGTCAGAGGGGTTTACAACGGCACCGTAGGTGGCATGTCGATTTCGCCGACGTGCGAATCCCCGAGCGCACACTGAGCGAAAGGCCCTGGCGCTTATGAACACCACGGTCAGCTGCGAGCTGCACCTGCGCCTCGTTGTGTCGAGCGAATCCTCACTGCCTGTACCCGCGGGCCTGCGGTATGACACGGCCGACCCTTACGCCGTGCACGCCACCTTCCACACCGGAGCCGAAGAGACGGTCGAATGGGTGTTTGCCCGCGATCTTCTCGCCGAGGGTCTGCACCGGCCCACCGGCACCGGCGACGTCCGGGTGTGGCCGTCCCGCAGCCACGGCCAGGGAGTCGTCTGCATCGCCCTGAGCTCCCCGGAAGGGGAGGCACTGCTCGAAGCCCCGGCGCGGGCCCTGGAGTCGTTCCTGAAGCGAACCGACGCCGCGGTGCCACCCGGTACCGAACACCGCCATTTCGACCTCGACACAGAGCTCTCCCACATCCTGGCGGAGAGCTGAGACCCGGCGAGAGCTGAGCGCTCGGCCGTCCGACTCGGGGAGACGGCGCGAGCCGGGGCGCGACCGCATCACGTACCGACGATCCCGACCATGGCAATCCCGACAACGGCAGAGGCAGGCGACGGTGCCGTCGCCGCGGCAGCACCCGCGGTGACGGCACCGTCGTGTGACCGCCCGGGGCCGTCGCCCCGGGGCCGTCGCATGGATCGCTCGGGGCCGCCTGGGACACGTCCGGGGCCCGGCAGGACTAGAGTCGGGCAGATCGAGGGCAGCCCAGGGGCAGCCGCCGACCCAGCCGGCCAGGGAGCCAATCGTGCTGATCAACCACGACACCCGGTGCGCGCTCGACGCCGTCGTCGATCTGGTGAACACCGCGCCCGAGGGCGCGGACCGGGACGACCTCGCCGATGTCGCCGCACTGCGCCGGTTCGTCGAGCGCAATGACATCAGCGACATCGGCACGCTCGGGGAGCGCGATCTCACCGCGGTACGGGCCGTACGGGCCCGGTTCGCCGAGGTCTTCGCGGCGGCCGGGAACGAGGGCGCCGCCCACCGCACCGCCGAACTGCTCAACGCGATGATCGCCGCGGCCGGCACCACACCCCGGCTCACCGACCACGACGGCTACGACTGGCATGTGCACTACTTCGCACCCGGCGCCTCGCTGGCCGACCACCTCGCGGCCGACGGCGGGATGGCGCTGGCGTTCCTCGTGGTGGGGGCGAGCGGGAACGGCTGCGCCGCTGTGAGGCCCCGGACTGCCGCCACGCCTTCGTGGACCTGTCCCGCAACCGCTCCCGGCGCTACTGCGACAGCCGCACCTGCGGCAACCGGCTGCATGTCGCGGCCTACCGCGCCCGGCGCCGCGAGGCCGCGAGCTGACCGCCCGCGTACGGCGGTCGGAGGCCGGGCTGGACGCCTCACCATCGGTAGCCGGGCTGGACACCTCACCACCGGTAGCCGGGCTGGACGCCTCACCATCGGTAACCGGACAGGGCGCCGCCTCACCACCGGTGGAGGTCGTGGACGGCGGTCACGAAGAGCAGGGTGCCGATGAACGCCAGGAACAGCATCAGCGGCGGCTGCGAGAGGGCGAAGAGACAGCCACGGGTCTCGTCGCTCGGCGGAACAGGGGGTCCTTCGATGGGGATTGCTCCCCGGGCGGTGATTGCAACATCTCGCGGAGATCATGACCCAGCCATGAGCCCGCCTGCGACCAGTGATCGTTTTTTGATCGGTCGCTTGTCAGATCCCGTGCTTTTTGAGTATGGCCTCGATGTCGGAGAAGTCATCTGTGCCAGAGCTCGTTCCGCCCTTGATCTTCGGCTTCCCCGACGCCTTGACCCCGGTGGCTCCCCGGCCGGGCCCCAGGGCGGGCTCCGAGGCCCCCGCGGACACCCCGCCGGCACGTTCGGCGGCGGCCGCCGCGCGGCGCTCCTTACGGGTGCCGCCGGAGCGGTGCTCGACCGCCCGGGTGATCATGAACAGCGCCCAGGAGAGGCCCAGCAGACCGAAGCCCAGCCAGATGCTCGGCTTGAAGACGATGTCGGTCAGCCAGTCCAGGACGCCGGTCATCGCCAGGCCCAGCGGGATCAGGGCGTAGGCGGCGATCCGGGTCGCCGCCAGGAACCGCTTGCGGTACGCGGTCAGCCCGGCGATGCCCAGACCGGCCGCGGACAGCGCGGCGCAGATGGTGTCGGTCAGCATCGTTCCTCCCGCAACTGGGCTTCCGGTATGTCCATCGTGCACCCCGTAAGGCGGCCGAGGCCATGGCCCGAGCCCGGGATCAGGGACATCTCCGGGTACGGAGCAGGCTCCGGGGGCTGGAAGACTGGCCCCATGAGCCACACCGACCCCTCTCCCCTCCCCGTGCTCGACGTCTGGTGCGAGCTGCAGTGCCCCGACTGCCGTACCGCCCTGGGCGATCTGCGCGCGCTGCGCGACCGCTTCCAGGACGCGCTGGACATCCGGCTGCGCCACTTCCCGCTGGAGCGCCACCGGCACGCCCACGCGGCGGCCCAGGCGGCCGAGGAGGCCATCGCCCAGGGCCGCGGCTGGCCGTTCGTCGAGGCCGTCCTGGAGCGCACCGAGGAGCTCGGGACCCGCGGTGAGCCGCTGCTGGTGGAGGTGGCCCGGGAACTGGGGCTGGACGCCGAGGAGATGGACACCGCGCTGGTCGACGGCCGGCACATCCTGATCGTGGACGCGGACCAGGCCGAGGGCCGGGCGATCGGGGTCACCGGCACCCCTACGTATGTGATCGGCGGCGAGCGGCTCGACGGCGGCAAGAGCCAGGAGGGGCTGCGGGAGCGCGTGGAGGAGATCGCCGCCCGGCTCGTCGCCGAGCGGTCCTGAAGCCCTGAAAGCCCTGAAAGCCCTGAAAGCCCTCGGAGCAGACCCTTACAGCAGCGGCTTGTAGAACTGGTACTCGACCGGCTCGTAGCCCAGCGACTCGTACAGCCGCAGCGCCGGGGTGTTGCCGCCGAAGACGTGCAGGCCCAGGCTGCGCGCCCGGTGCGCCAGGCTCGCGCGCTCGGCGGCCAGCATCAGGGTGCGGCCGTGTCCGCGGCCGCGGTGCTCCTCGGCGACCTCGACGGCGTAGACGTACGCCTCCCCGCTCTCGGCGGCGTCGGGCTCCCCCTCGCGCAGCGCGATCCAGATGGTGCCCACGTCCGTGCCGCCGTGGGCGAGGGCGCGCAGCAGGGCCCCGGGGGTGTCCGGGCCCTGCGGCAACAGCCTCGCGTAGTCGGTGTCCGCCTTGGTCTCGGCCTGCTGCCGGGTGAGTCCGCGCGCCAGCAGATCGGCGACGTATCCGGCCCGCTCGTGGGCGTGCCACGCCGGGTAGTCGGCCTCCGTAAGGGGACGTATCGCGCTGCCCTCGGGCAGCTCGGGCGGGTCCGTGAGCCGCTTGAGCATGTTGCGGCCGCGCTCGCGGTAGCCGAGCGCGGCCGCGAGCCCGAGGGCGGTCGTGGCCGACGCGGGGACGCTCACCATCAGCTGGGTGCAGCCCCAGCCGCGCAGCACCTCCTCGGCGGCGAGCGCGGCGACCGTGCCGCGGCCGCGGTGCCGGTCGGCCTCGTCGATGTGGAGCCACTCGATGCGCCCGGCCGCCGGGCCCAGGCGGGCGTCGGTGGCGAGGCGTATGGAGCCGACGGGGCGGCCGTTGACACACACCTCGTACGCGCGGGCACGCCCGCCGCCGTCGGTGTGCTGTTCGGGCGCGGTGGGCCGCAGAGTGGTGGTCACGAAGGTGTTCTACCGGCCCGCCGGGCGATCGTCACCCGTTTTCCGGCGCGGATCCGCCGCGACGGGCCGGTCAGGCCCCGGGCTTGCCCGCTCAGGGCCCGGCCGCCCGCTCAGGGGTCGATGTCCGCCGCCGCCCGCTCAGGGGTCGATGTCCGCGGCCGCCCGCTCGACGAAGATCCGCAGGGCCTCGGCGGTGACCGGGCCGGGCGCGCCGGGCAGGGTGTGGCCGTCCACCCGGTGCACGGCCTGTACGTCGCGGGTCGTGGAGGTCAGGAAGACCTCCTCGGCCCGGTGCAGCGCGTCCAGCGGCAGATCGGTCTCCTTGGCGCCCACCCACTCCAGCACCAGGGCGCGGGTGATCCCCGCGAGGCAGCCGGAGGAGAGCGGCGGGGTGTGCAGTTGGCCGTCGAGGACCACGAAGACGTTGGAGCCGGTGCCCTCGCAGAGCGCGCCGACCGTGTTGCCGAAGAGGGCCTCGGTGGCGTCCTGCTCCCGGGCGCGGGCGAGCGCGACCACGTTCTCGCCGTACGAGGTGGTCTTCAGGCCGGTGAGCGCCCCGCGCTCGTTGCGCGCCCAGGGGACGGTGATCACGGCCGTGGCGTCGGGCCTGCGGGCCGCCTCGGTCAGCGCGACCACCACGGTGGGCCCGGCCGTGCCCCGGTCGGAGCCGAGCGGTGAGATCCCTCCGGTGTAGGTGATCCTCAGCCGTCCGAACGCCACGGGGTGGGCCTTGAGCACCTCCTCGCAGCCCCGCCGCACCTCGTCCAGGTCCGGTTCGGGAAGCCCCAGGCCCTCCGCCGAGCGGGCCAGCCGCCGCAGATGGCGGGTGAGGGCGAAGGCCCGCCCCTCGGTGGCCTTGACGGTCTCGAAGACGCCGTCGCCGACCGTGAGCCCATGGTCGAACACGGACACCATGGCGGTGTCCGGGTCACGGAGGGATCCATCGAGCCAGATGGCCGGTTTCATCGCGTCGCCCTTCCCGTCGGCTGCTGTACACCCGACGCTACCGCGAGCAGCCGGGCGGCCTTGAGTTCCGTTTCGTCCCATTCGCGCTCCGGGTCCGAGCCCCAGGTGATGCCCGCCCCGGTGCCGAACCGCAGCACGGCCCCGGCCGGGCCGCGGTCGATCCAGAAGGTCCGTATGCCGACCGCCAGCTCACCGGTGCCACGGTCGGCGTCAACCCAGCCGATACCGCCGCAGTACGGGCCGCGGGGCGCGGTCTCCAGCTCCTCGATGACGCGCAGCGCGCTGGACTTGGGCGCGCCGGTGACCGAGCCGGGCGGGAAGGTGGCCGCGAGCAGTTCCGGCCAGCCGGCGCCGGGGGCGAGCTCGCCCCGCACCGTGGAGACGAGGTGGACCAGACCGGGGTGCGGTTCGACCGCGCACAGCGCGGGGACGGTCACCGAGCCGGTGGCGCAGACCCGGCCCAGGTCGTTGCGGACCAGGTCCACGATCATCACGTTCTCGGCGTGGTCCTTCTCCAGCAGGTCCTCGGGACCGCGGCCGGTGCCCTTGATGGGGCCGGACTCCACGGTGCGCCCGGTGCGCCGCAGGAACAGTTCGGGCGAGGCGGTGGCGACCTCCACCCCGTGGGCCGGCAGCCTTACGGTGCCCGCGTACGGGGCGGGGTTGCCCAGGGCCAGCAGCGCGGTCAGCGCGTCCACATCGGCCCCGGCCGGGTCGGGCAGCGGCGCGGACAGCACCCGGCAGAGGTTGGCCTGGTAGACCTCACCGGCCGCGATCCGCCGCCGGACGGCGCGCACCCCCGCGGTGTAGGCGGCCCGGTCCAGTGACGAGGTCCACTCCCCCGCCGCGGGGCCGCGCCAGCCGCCGGGCGCGGGCGGCGGCACCGGCTCGGCCCGTACATCCCCGAAGCGAGCGCAGACCAGACGGCCCTCGAAGTCCGCGACAACGGCCCAGAAACCCCGGGTTTCCAGGGCCGACGGGTCGCTGGTGACATCCCGTAGATCAGTGGCGAGCAGGCCGCCGAAGCGGGCGAGCGGGGGCAGGTCGTGCACGGTTGCGAGTCTATGGTGCCCAGGTCAGGGCGGCCTCGGGAGGGAGTGCGGCGTGCGAGCAGGGCAGCACGCTGCGGAAACGGAATTTGAGCTGGCCCCGGAATCCGCTAGAGTTCAACACGTCGCCGGGACGCGGAAGCGCCCCGGAGAAACGGCACCTGCGGACGTGGCTCAGTTGGTAGAGCATCACCTTGCCAAGGTGAGGGTCGCGAGTTCGAATCTCGTCGTCCGCTCGGAGTGGGGGTTTCGACCCCCACGGCTGGTGGAGTGGCCGAGAGGCGAGGCAACGGCCTGCAAAGCCGTCTACACGGGTTCAAATCCCGTCTCCACCTCGGACGATTAGCTCAGCGGGAGAGCGCTTCCCTGACACGGAAGAGGTCACTGGTTCAATCCCAGTATCGTCCACTCGGATCCTCGCGGATCCAGCCCGCGCGATTAGCTCAGCGGGAGAGCGCTTCCCTGACACGGAAGAGGTCACTGGTTCAATCCCAGTATCGCGCACGCAGTCCTGCGGACGATTAGCTCAGCGGGAGAGCGCTTCCCTGACACGGAAGAGGTCACTGGTTCAATCCCAGTATCGTCCACACCGATCGCCGGAGGGCCGGAGCGAAAAGCTCCGGCCCTCCGGCGTTTCTCGGCCAAGAGGCTTCTCAGCAGGCCAAGAGGGGTCTCAGGACGAGAAGAGCATGTGCCCGAAGCCGCGCTTGTGGTGACCGTGGTGGCCATGGTGGCCGCCGTGGTGTCCGTGCTGCGGCGCGCCCCACGCGGGCGCGGCCGGGTACGCCTGCGGGGCACCGGGCGGGGCGGGCGGCACCGCTTGCGTCCACTGCGCCTCGAGGCGGGTCAGCGCCTCCAGCTCCCCGTAGTCCAGGAAGATCCCCCGGCAGCCGCTGCACTGCTCTATCTGCACGCCATTGCGGTTGTACGTGTGCATCGGCGCATGGCACTTGGGACACTGCATGGTCCGCTCATCTCCTCATGCTTCGGACAAGCGCGCCGGAACATGCGTCCTGGCGCGTGGACTTCACCCTACGGCCTCATCCCGCGGCCTCCATGAAACGGGCGATGCGGACGGACGCCTCCACCATCGCCTCCTCGGCCTCGTCCAACGCCCGTCCGGCGGCCGCCGCCTTGGCGAGCGCGAGCGCGGCGGTCTGGACGGTGAGGGCGCGGGCGGGCACGTCCAGCCGCGGCCAGGGGTCGCGCTGCCCGGCGGCGGAGCCGCCCGCGGCCCGGTACGCGCCCAGGAACCGCTCCCAGTCCTCGGCGGCGAGCAGCCCGGCGGCGTACCAGGCGGCGGGGCGGGCGAGGTCCCAGGCCGGGTCGCCGAGGCCGAGGTCGTCGATGTCGATCAGCCGCCAGTCGGTGGCGCGGTGGCGGATGAGCTGGCCGAGGTGGAGATCGCCGTGGCAGAGGCTGGTGCCTTCGGTTCCCTCGTTACCTTGGTCGCTTTCGTTGCCTTGGTTCATGCGATCCGTACGGTCCACGCCCCGCGCCCAGCCCGGCAGTCCGGCCCAGGCCCGCAGTACGGCCCGGGTGGCCACGCTGTCGGGGAGCGCCGCCGCCCGTAGCCGGGCGATCGCGCGGGCCGCCTTGGCCGGGCCGCGCATCGCCGGGAGCGGACCGGGCAGTTCGCCGACCGGCACGGCGTGCAGCCGGGCCAGCAGCTTCCCCGCCTCGGCCCAGGGGCGGCGTCCGGCGCGTCGGGTGCCACGGGTTCGCCGTACGGCCAGAGGGTGACCTGCCGCCCGTCGGGCAGCGCCCCCATGCCGTCGACCGGCGGCAGCAGTATCTCCGCGCACCGGGGGTGGGCCGCGACGCCGAGCCGGACGGCCAGCTCGGCCGGGTCCGTGCCGGGCGGATGCGCCTTGGCGACGAGGTGGCCGCACCGGACGACGGTGGCGTCGGGCCGGTCGGCCAGGACGGTCACCTCGGCGGTGGCGTCGCGCCGGGCCCGGCGGAGGGCGGTGACGAGCTGCGCCGCGGTTTGGCTCACGGCTTCCACGGCTCCCACGGCTCCCCCCATGTCATCGGCTGCCCCGGGATCGTAGCTTCTATATGGATTACAAACTTTGAACTCTGTAACCCAAGGCGCTACGTTTCGACGCCATGGACACACAACACACGGGAACCGACGCGTCGGAGGACCTGCCGAGCAACTGGGGCCGGTGGGGCGAGGACGACGAGCGCGGCACGCTCAACCTCATCACCGGGGAGGCTCGGGCCAGGGGCGCCGCGGAGGCCCGCACCGGGCGGACGGTGTCACTCGCGCTTCCGATCCGGCCAGCGCCGCTCATCAGCGGCCCCTTCGCGCCCGCCACCCAGGACGCCTCGCCGGTCCAGCAGATGATGGTGTACGTCGGCTCCCCGGCGCCCGCCACGGCGGATGTGATGCTGGTGACCAACCACCACCCGCGCTCGACCCACCTCGACGCACTGGGGCACACGATCCGGGACGGGCGGGTCTATCCGGGGCGGCCCGTGGACGAGGCCGTGACCCCGGCCGGCGCCCGGCACGGCTCCACGGCGGCGTACGCCGCCGGGATCGCCACCCGGGGAATCCTGCTCGACCTGGCGGCCGACGGCCCGCTGCCCAGTGGCCATGCGGTCACCTCACGGGACTTCGAGGCGGCCGAGGAGCGCCAGGGCGTCCGGCTGGAGTCCGGAGACGCCCTGGTGGTGCGCTGCGGATGGCCCATGACGCCCGACCCCGGCCGGCCGATGCCGGGGATGAGCCTGGACGCGGTGCGCTGGATGCACCGGCGCGGTGCGTCGCTCTACGCGGGCGACATCGGCGACGCGCACCCGGCCCTGGACCCCGCCTGCCCCTTGCCGCTGCACCGGGTCGCCCTGCCGATGATGGGCCTGCCCCTGATCGACGCCGCCGAGGTGGACGAGCTCGCCGCCGTCTGCGCGGAGCTGGGCCGCTATGCTTTCCTGCTCACCGTGGCGCCGCCGCGTATCCACGGGCTGACCGGGGTGCCGGTCAACCCGCTCGCGGTCTTCTGACGAGCCACTAAGCGCTCCGCTGGAAGTGCCCTGACCTGCTGTCGATCGTCCGCGGCGCCGTCGTGGCCGGTCGCGCCCACGCGGCGGAGCCGCATATCGACACAGCCCCGCGCCCCTGCGGGGCGCCACCGAACCGCAGCCGCATTCCGCCGATCCGCTGAGGAGGAATTGGAGTTGAGGGAGCAGTCGGTGCCCGCCGCCGGGGCCGTGAGCCGCGCGGTGCGGTTCGTACGGAACGGCGAGTCCTGATGCGTTCGGGCCCCCTCGACGCCGAGACCATCCTGACGGCCACCGAGGACGTGCTGCGCCGCCATGGACCGGCGAAGGCCACGGTGCTGGACGTGGCGCGGGCTCTGGGAGTCAGCCACGCCAGCGTCTACCGTCACTTCCCCTCCAAGGCGGCCCTGCGCGAAGCCGTCACCCGGCGCTGGCTGGGCCGGGCGCGCGACCCCCTGGCGGCGGTCGCGTCCGACACCCGGCAGGCCCCGCCCGAGCGGCTGCGCACCTGGTTCACCACACTGTTCGCCGCCAAGCGGACCCTGCTGTCCGACGACCCGGAGCTCTTCGCCACCTACCGGGTCCTGACGGCCGAGCACAGCAGCGCGGCCGCCGACCATGTGACCGACCTGATCGAGCAGCTGCGCGTCATCATCGAAGACGGCGTCACCAGCGGTGACTTCGCCTCCCTCGACCCCACCGCGACAGCCCGAACCGTCTTCGACGCCACCATGGCCTACCACCACCCGGCCCACGCCCCGAATGGCAGTCCCCGGGGTCCGAGGCCGCCTTGCGGTCCATCTGCACCTTGCTCATCGACGGCCTGCGCCCGCGCTGACTCCGCGTGCGTTCAACAGCCTGAATAGCCCCAAACGGCGCGATGCCCGGACAGCTCCCCAGCTGTCCGGGCATTCGTGCCGTCCGCCGCACCCCCGTCCCCACGGGGTTAATGGCCGGAAGTCCCCGGCCCGGGCCGCTCTCCCGGGCCCGGGGCGCTCAGCGCCCCAGCATTCCCGCCACGGACGACGCTTGTGTGACGACGGCATCCCAGCCGCCGAAGGTGATGGTCAGGAGGATGGCCATCGGCAGCACCATCGCCGCCGCGACCAGAGGATGGCGGGTGCCGGTCTGCGGGCCGCCGAACGCGTCCACCGCCGCGCTCACGGACCTGCGACGACGTGTTCCGATGACCGTGCGTCCAGCCGTGTCCGCCATCGTCCCTCCTCCGTCACATCTGGGGGCGGCGAGCGTCTGACCTCGGGGGACGAGTGCTGCGCCCGCCGCTTGACGACAACATTAGGCGCGCGGCCCGGTCCTCGGCGTCATGCCTTCGTACCGATTGCCGGGCCTCCCGGAGGATGACCCCGGGAGGCGTCGACTACTCCCCTGGGTGGAGATGCGCCCTCACGCCTTGGGGTCTTCCCGGAGGGGACCGCGGAAGGGATCCCTCCGGGGGCCCTCCGGAGCTCGCGGAGTGTGCCCCTCCGAGCGCGTGCGAGCCCTACTCACCCTCCCCCTCCTCGCTCCGCGGCACCGGCTGCTCCACCAGGGCCAGGACCCGGTTGGCCATGAAGCGGGCCGTGCGCACCGCGGACCCATTACGGGTGACTTCGCTCACTTCCACCACCCCCCGCCGGACCGCCGTCTCGACCCTCCGGCCCGCCCTGGTGGCCACCACTTCATACGTCCGCGTCGTGTCCCCCGCGTCCACGACTATCTCCACACGATCACCCTTCACGGTCTCAATCCCCCTCCTGAGACGGCCTTTTGAGATCACGCAGCAGCGAGCCCGAGCGCGGATTGCCACGATTCCGGCCCACTTCTCCAGGATCCCAGGCACCACTGACAATCCATCGGCCGACGCATGCGCGGCCTCTCAGCGCGAGGGCCGTCAATCCGTAAGCTGTGCACGTCAGACGGACGGCAGCGGAGCAACAGCGGCGAACCGACGGCAGTTCGACGGGCAAACGGCAAGCAGACGGCAGCGGATGGGGCTCCCCACCAGGGGTTAGGGCCTGTCTGGAGTTGTGATCCGGATCAGGGAGCGGGGCGTGGTGCGTGCGATCGCAAGGCACCGGAAGACCCTCGTAGCGGAGCTACTGGGGCATTTCGGCAACGCCGCGAGCGTGCGTGCCACGCCCCGCGAGCCCGGATCACAACTCCAGACAGGCCCTGAGGGCCTCCCCACCAGAGGTAGGGGACGGACATGGCGATGATGCGGCTCCGGCGCGAGGACCCGCGTGTCGTCGGCTCCTTCCGCCTCCACCGGCGGCTCGGCGCGGGCGGCATGGGGGTGGTCTACCTCGGCTCCGACCGGCGCGGACAGCGGGTGGCCCTGAAGGTGATCCGGCCGGACCTCGCCGAGGACCGGGAGTTCCGGTCCCGGTTCGCCCGGGAGGTCTCCGCCGCACGGCGGATCCGGGGCGGCTGTACGGCCCGGCTGGTGGCCGCCGACCTGGACGCCGACCGCCCCTGGTTCGCCACCCAGTACGTACCGGGCCCCTCCCTCCACGACAAGGTGAACGAGGAGGGCCCGCTGCCCGCCGCCCAGGTCGCGTCGATCGGGTCGGCGCTGGCGGAGGGGCTGTTGGCGGTCCATGAGGCGGGGGTCGTCCACCGCGACCTCAAGCCCTCCAACATCCTGCTCTCCCCCAAGGGCCCGCGCATCATCGACTTCGGCATCGCCTGGGCGACCGGGGCCAGCACCCTCACCCACGTGGGCACGGCGGTCGGCTCACCCGGCTTCCTCGCACCCGAGCAGGTGCGGGGCGCGGCGGTGACCCCGGCGACCGACGTCTTCGCGCTGGGCGCCACGCTCGCGTACGCCTCGACGGCGGACTCGCCGTTCGGGCACGGCAGTTCCGAGGTGATGCTGTACCGGGTGGTGCATGAGGAGCCGCAGCTGCTGGGCGTCCCCGACGCCCTGGCGCCGCTGCTCCACGCCTGCCTGGCCAAGGACCCGGAGGACCGGCCGAGCACCCTGCAACTGTCGCTGCGGCTGAAGGAGATCGCGGCGCGCGAGGCGCACGGCCACGGCTCCGGTGCCGGGGGCTACGGCGGCGGGCCGGGCCGTCCCCCGGCGCGGCGCCCCGAGGCGTACGCCGACCAGCACACCGAGCGGCGCTCCGGCGGTACGCCCGCGCCGCGGAGCGGGCCCCCGTCCCCGCGACCGGGAGCCAGTACGGGCGGGGGCTCGGGCCGCCCCTCGGGGCGGAACACGCCCGCGCGCCCGGCGCAGCGCCGGGGCCCGCGCCCGCCCGCGCGTACGGACCGCCCGGGGCGCCCGGCCCAGACCGTGCGCACCTCGCCGAACGGACGCCGCCCCAGCGGGCCCAACCGCCGACTGCTGCGGCAGCGGCTGACCGTGTTCGTCGTGGTGACGCTGCTGGTGGCGCTGGGGATCGCGGCGGCGCAGGGCTGCCAGGGGCCGGCGAACGGGCTGGGCGGCGCGCCGCCGAAGCCGACGGGGCCGGGGACGGTCTCGACGACGGCACCGGGCTCGGTGGCGGCCGAGGCTGACGGCCGCTAGGGGTCTTGGCGCCTGCGGCGGGCTGTTCCCCTCCCCGCCCCTTCCCGAAACTGGGGCTCCGCCCCAGACCCCGCTCCTCAAACTCCCCCAGCTACCGCTGGGAGGTGCCCACGGAGGGGCTGGAAGGCGGGGCTTCGCCCCCAGACCCCGGGGCCCAGGGGCGAAGCCCCTGGTACGCGGCTGTCAGAGTCCCGGTCTGCCCGATGTGACCGCGTAGAAGGCGACCGCCGCCGCCGCGCCCACGTTGAGGGAGTCCACGCCGTGGGCCATGGGGATCCGGACCCACTCGTCGGCGGCCATCAGCGCCTGGGTGGAGAGCCCGTCACCCTCCGCGCCCAGCATCAGCGCGACCCGCTCCAGGCGGTGCGGGGCCGCGTCGTCGATGGTGGTGGCCTTCTCGTCGGGGGTCAGTGCGAGGATCTTGAAGCCCGCATCCCGGACCGCCTCCAGTCCGCGCGGCCAGCTGTCCAGGCGGGCGTACGGCACGGAGAAGACGGCGCCCATGGAGACCTTGACCGAGCGCCGGTAGAGCGGGTCGGCGCAGTCCGGGGAGAGGAGCACGGCGTCCATGCCGAGGGCCGCCGCGCTGCGGAAGATGGCGCCGGTGTTGGTGTGGTCGTTGACGGACTCCATGATGGCGACCCGCCGCGCGCCCCGCAGGATCGTCTCCGCGTCCGGCAGCGGCTTGCGCTGCATGGAGGCGAGGGCGCCGCGGTGGACGTGGTAGCCCGTCACGCGTTCGGCCAGTTCGGGGCTGACGGCGTAGACGGGGGCGGGGACGTCCTCGATCACGTCCCGCATCACATCGACCCACTTGGACGACAGCAGCATCGAGCGCATCTCGTAACCGGCGACCCGGGCGCGCCGGATCACCTTCTCGCCCTCGGCGATGAACAGGCCCTCGGCCGGCTCCCGCTTGCGTCGTAGCTCCACATCGGTCAGACCCGTGTAGTCGCTCAGCCGCGGGTCGTCCGGATCATCGACGGTGATGAGATCAGCCACTTAAGTGATACTGCCTTGTCCTGGATGCGGTGCCAATGAGCTCGACGCGAATAAGTTACCGGCGGTTACGTTCGATGACGTCACCGGTGGGCACGGGACGAGAGGGCGACGACCTCGCCGATCACCACGACCGCCGGGGGCCGCACGCCCTCGGCCGCGGCCTTCTCCCCGACGGTGGCGAGGGTCGCGTCCACCCGGCGCTGGGCCGGGGTGGTGCCCTCCTGGACCACGGCGACGGGAGTGTCGGCGGCGCGGCCGTGGGCGACGAGGGCCGCGGCGATGGCGCCGATCTTCTCCACGGCCATGAGCAGCACCAGCGTGCCGCGCAGCCTCGCCAGCGCCGCCCAGTCCACCAGGGAGCTGGGGTCGTCGGGGGCGACATGGCCGCTGACCACCGTGAACTCATGGGCGACGCCCCGGTGGGTCACCGGGATCCCCGCCGCGCCCGGGACGCTGATGGAGCTGGAGATGCCGGGCACGACGGTGCACGGGATACCGGCCTCGGCGAGCGCCTCCGCCTCCTCCATGCCGCGCCCGAAGACGAAGGGGTCGCCGCCCTTGAGGCGGACCACCGACTTGCCCGCCTTGGCGTGCTCGATCAGCGCGTTGTTGATCGCCTCCTGGGCCATGAAGCGGCCGTACGGGATCTTCGCCGCGTCGATCACCTCGACATGCGGCGGCAGTTCATCGAGCAGATCACGCGGACCGAGGCGGTCGGCCACCACCACGTCCGCCTCGGCGAGCAGGCGGCGGCCGCGCACGGTGATCAGGTCCGGGTCGCCGGGGCCGCCGCCCACCAGCGCCACATGGGGGCCGCGGGTGCGGTGGCGGGGCGCGGCGAGGGTGCCGTCCCGCAGCCCCTCCACCACGGCGTCCCGTACGGCGGCGGAGCGGCGCGGGTCCCGCCCGGTGAGGACGGCCACGGTGACGCCCTCGCTCCGCCCGGTGGCCGGAGTCCAGGCGGAGGCGGCCTCGGCGTCGTCGCTGCGCACACACCAGACGCGGCGCGCCTCGGCCTCGGCGGACGCGGCGGCGTTGGCCTCCGGGTCGTCGGTGGTGATCAGCACGTACCAGGCGCCCTCGAAGTCGCCCTCCTGGTAGCGGCGGCGCTCCCAGCGCACCTCCCCCGCCTCGGCCATGGCCTCGACGGAGGCCGTGGCGGACGGCGAGATCAGCAGGATGTCCGCACCAGCCGCTATCAGCGCGGGCAGCCGGCGCTGGGCGACCTGACCCGCCCCGAGGACGACGACACGCCGCCCGGAAAGGCGCAGCCCGACCGGGTATGCGAAGTTTTCGGACATGGCGGTGCGGCTCTCCTCATGCGAAGCAACGGCCGCTGCGGCGCTGGAGCGGCTGATCGACTGTGGGGCGGGGCCCCCGCCGACACCTTACGTGGCGGGGGCACGCATCAGTTCTTCTCCGTGACCCCCGCGGAGTCGAACGTGGCCACCTCGTGCATCGCCCGTGCGGCGCTCTGCACCACCGGGAGGGCGAGCAGCGCCCCGGTGCCCTCGCCGAGACGCAGGTCCAGGTCGACCAGGGGGCGCAGACCCAACTTGTTGAGGGCCGCCACATGGCCCGGCTCGGCGCTGCGGTGGCCCGCGATGCAGGCCGCCAGCACCTCGGGCGCGATGGCCCGGGCGACCAGCGCGGCGGCGCCCGCGCTCACCCCGTCCAGGATCACGGGCGTACGCAGCGAGGCGCCGCCCAGCAGCAGCCCGGCGATCGCGGCGTGCTCAAGGCCGCCGAACGCCGACAGGACGCCGATGGGGTCGGCCGCATCGGGCTGGTGCAGCTCGAGCCCGCGCCGTACGACATCGATCTTGCGCGCGTGCATCTCGTCGTTGATGCCCGTGCCGCGCCCGGTCACCTCGGCCGGGTCGGCGCCGGTGTAGATGGAGACCAGGGCGGCCGACACGGTGGTGTTGGCGATCCCCATCTCTCCCGTGAGCAGCGCCTTGTTCCCGGCGGCCACCAGATCGCGGGCCGTCTCGATGCCCACCTCGATGGCGCGCAGCACCTCCTCGCGGGTGAGCGCGGGGCCGACGGTGAAGTCTCCGGTGCCCGCCCGCACCTTGCGCGGCAGCAGCCCGGGGGTGCTGGGCAGGTCGCTCGCCACGCCGACGTCCACGACGCACACCTCGGCGCCCACCTGGCCGGCGAAGGCGTTGCAGACCGCGCCGCCGCCCAGGAAGTTGGCCACCATCTGGGCGGTGACCTCCTGCGGCCAGGCGGTGACGCCCTGGGCGTGCACCCCGTGGTCGCCCGCGAAGATCGCGACGGACGCGGGCTCCGGGATCGGCGGCGGGCACTGCCGGGACAGCCCGCTCAGCTGGGCGGAGATGATCTCCAGCATCCCGAGCGCGCCGGACGGCTTGGTCATCCGCTTCTGCCGCTCCCACGCCTCGCCGAGCGCCTTGGCGTCCAGCGGGCGGATGCCCCGCAGGGTCTCCTGAAGCAGGTTGTGCGGGTCCCCGCCGGGCAGGGTGCGGCGGCCGTATGCCTCCTCGTGGACGACCCAGGACAGCGGGCGGCGCTTGGACCACCCGGCCTTCATCAGCTCCGGCTCCTCCGGGAACTCGTCGACGTATCCGACGCACAGATACGCCACGACCTCCAGATGCTCGGGCAGCCCGAGCTCCCGCACCATCTCGCGCTCGTCGAAGAAGCTGACCCAGCCGACGCCGAGGCCCTCGGCGCGGGCGGCGAGCCACAGGTTCTCCACCGCGAGCGCGGAAGAATACGGCGCCATCTGCGGCTGGGTGTGCCGACCGAGGGTGTGGCGGCCGCCGCGGGTGGGGTCGGCGGTGACGACGATGTTGACCGGGGTCTCGAGGATGGCCTCGATCTTCAGTTCCTTGAACTGCTTGGCCCGGCCCTTGGGGAGGGACTTGGCGTACGCGTCCCGCTGGCGCATGGCCAGCTCGTGCATGGCCCGCCGGGTCTCCTCCGAACGGATCACGACGAAGTCCCACGGCTGGGAGTGCCCCACGCTGGGCGCGGTGTGCGCGGCCTCGAGGACGCGCAGCAGGACCTCGTGCGGGATGGGGTCGGGCCGGAAGCCGTTACGGATGTCCCGGCGCTCGCGCATCACGCGGTGGACGGCGGCGCGCTCGGCCTCGTCGTACCCCTCGGCGCGGGGGCCGAGGGGGATGGGGACCGCCTCGGGGTCGGGGTCGGTTTGCGACTCGGGCTCGGTTTCCGACTCTGGCTCCGGCTCCGCCGCGTCCTTGGGGGCCGTCTCGGGGTGGCGTTCTCTGGGGCCGTCTCGGGTTCCGACTCCGGCTCGGGCTCCGGCTCGGGGGCTACGGCCTCGGCGGCTTCGGCGTCGCCAGCTTCGGAGGGGCCGGTCTCGGGCTCCGTGGCCTCAAGGGCGGCGGCTTCCGGGTCCGTGGTCTCCGGTTCGGCGGTCTCGGCCTCGGCCTCGGTGGGTTCCGTCGCACCGGCCTCGGGCTCGGTGACTTCCGGGGCGTCGGATTCCGGGGCCCCGGCCTCCGGCTCTGTGGCATCCTGCTCGGTGGCCTGGGAGTCGGGCTCAGTGGCCTCGGGCTCGGCAGTCTCGGGCTCGGTGGCTTCGCCTTCGGGGCCGTATCGGGTGCCGTGGCCTCGGGTTCGGCGGGCTGGGTCTCCGCCCCTGCGTCAGCCTCGGCCGTGGGCTCGGTGGCCTCCGTACCGGCCTCCGGCGCCGCCTCGGTGGCCGCTTCCGCCTCCGGCTCGACGGGCGTCGCCTCGGCCTCGGCCGTCTCGGGCGCCTCCGCCTCGGGAGCTTCGCTCGCGGCGGCCTCGGCGTCCGGGATGCCCGCCGCTTCGGCCTCGGGAGCACGCTCTTCCGGTGACGGCTCCTCAGCCACGACCTCGGCCGCTGTCTCGAGGGTCTCCGCCTCTGCGGCGGTCGGCTCGGGCTCCGGCTCGGCCGCCGCCTCCTCAGGTGCCTCGGCCGCCGCCTGCTCCTCGGCGGGCTCCTCCGGCGTCGCGGCCTCGGCCTCCGGTGCGGCCTCCGCCTCGGCCACGGCATCGGCCTGCGGCTCGGCGGGCGCCTCCTGCTGGGGCGCCTCGGCGGCGGCCGGTTCCTCGGCGGGCGGTTTCTCAGTGGCGGACTCCTCGGGCTGAGGCGTCTCGTCGTCGGCCACTATCGAGTGCCCCGGGTCCACGGCGGGCTGCTCCACCGTTTCGGCGGGCTGCTCCGGGAGTTGCTGGGCGGGGGCCTCGGCGGCGGGAGCGGACGGCTCCTCGATCGCGATCGGCTCATGGGCCAGCTGCGCCGGGATCTCCGGCGCGGCCTCCACGACCGGAGCCGGGACGGCTTGGGCCCCGGGCTGTTCGGTGACGGGCTCGGCCTGGGCCTGGGCCGGGATCTCGACGACCTGCTCCTCGGTCACGGCGGCCTGCGGGGCGGGCTCCACGACGGGCGCCCCGGCCTGGGCCGGGATGGTCGCCCCCGTCTGGTGCGGGTCCACGACCGCCGGGTCCGCGACCGCCGGATCCACATACCCCTGGTCCATCGCGACCGGCTGCGCCTCCGGCGCCGCCGCCTCGGTCGCCACCGCCTCGGGCTGGGCGAACTGCTCGGGAGCGGGCTCCGCCTCGGGCACCTCCGCGACCTGGGGCCCCTCGGCCGGAGCGCCCGTCTCCACGGGAGCGGCCTGCTGCACCGGCGGCGTGGAGTCCCACGCGTCCCCCGGCGGCGGGGCGTCGACCAACTGCGAGAGGTCCGCGAGCTGGGGCCCGGGGAGCCGACTCGGGTCGTCGGGCTGCGGGGTGAAGTACTGCGGCCCGGCGGCGTACTGGGGCGCGGTGGAGTAGTCCGCCGCCAGCGGCTGCTCGGGCATGACCGGCTGCTGCTCCGGAGCGACGAACTGCTCGGGTGCGGCGAACGGCTGCTCAGGCATGACGAACTGCTCGGGCCCGGCGAACCGCTGTTCGGGCATCCCGCCCCGTTCGGGCGCCGGGACCCCCTGCGGCACCCCCGCCCCGTACTCCGGCTGCGGCTCGGGCAGCGCCTCGGGCTGGGACGCGGCCTGGTGCGGCACCTGCGGCTGCGGCTCGGGCGCGATCCGCGGCTCCGGGGCCTCCGGGACGGCCTGCTGCTCGGGCGAGACCTGCGGCTCAGGCGCCGCCTGCGGCTGGGGCTCCGGCTGGCGTACGGGCGCGGCGTGCCGACCCCCCGCAGGGCCCCGGTCGGCGAGCGAACGCACCACGCCGTTGGAGGTGTCGGGGACCGGCGGGCCCATGTGGAGCGGCCGCCGGGCGGGGGCGGTGGGCGTCGCGTAAGCGGCCGGGGCGGGGGCGGGGGCCGGCTGCGGTAGGGGCTGCTCCGCCACGGGCTGTGGCTCGGGCATCTGGGTCTCGGCGTACGCGGCGGGGTCGAGCACGCCCGCCTCGTACGCCCCGGTCTGGTACTGGGCCTGCTGCTCGCTCCAGGCGCCCTGGGCGCCCGGCATCAGCAGCAGGTCGTCCTCCTCGCCCACGTGTTCGGAGCCGTCGAGGAAGGTGTAGGCGGCGCCGGGAGGGACTCCGGGCTGCGGCTGCTCGATGTAACCGGCGTCGGCCGGCGGGGCGTGGACATCCGCCGGGTGCGGGTGTCCGAGTCGTCCGCCTGCGTTCTCCGGCAGTCCCTCTCCCGGGACCTGGCCGGTGTCGGTCATGCGTACCCCTCGCCCATCGCTAGTGCTCCTTCCAACCGCCTACCGCCGAGAGCAAGCCCCCTGAGCAAGAACGAGCATGCGCCGTGCGCGGCACGTAGACACGCCCGAGGCTTGCCTACCGCGGCCCCGCCAAGGGAGGGGCACATTCCGGCCTTTGGCCAATAAAGCACCGAACGCCGGGCAGCGGTATAGGCAGTACAACGATCCGCCAGCCTACCCCGCGCGGCGCCCCGGGCAGGTCACCGGGGCGAAGCTCGGGGCGAACGTCACAAGGACAAAATCACTGGTGCGGGCGGTGGCCGCACAGCATGAAGGCGACCGCGCGCTCCCGTTCGGTCCAGCCCCGCGTGTCCAATTCGACGGACTGCGACAGCACGCATTCGACGGCGTAGCCGCCGTCCTCCAGCGCCGCGCCGATGGCCTCCGCCTCGTCCCGGGTCGCGGCCTGCGTGACGATGCGCTCGGGGCGGCGCGCGGCGCACGCGGCGACCACGGGCGCGCCCCCGCCGCCGATCCGCACCACGTCCGGCTCGGGCAGGTCCTCCAGCACCTCGGGGGCGACGCCCTGGACCACCTGGAGCTGTACGGCGAAGCGGCGGGCCAGGGTGGCGGTGCGCTCGCAGGCTTCCGGGTCGCGGTCGACGGCGATGACGGCGGCGCCGAACCCGGCGGTCTCGACGGCCGCCGCGCCGCTGCCCGCCCCGATGTCCCAGACCAGGTCGCCCAGGCGGGGGCCGACTCGGGCGAGTTGGAGGGCGCGCAGCTGCGGGGACTCGCCCTCGCTCAGCGCGGTCCCGTACGCGGGGCCGGGCAGCGCCCAGCCGCGGACGGCGCCCGGGTAGCCGGGCTCGCGTCCGGCGATCCAGCCGCCGCTCTGCAGCGCGCCGCGGGCGGCACCGGCCGACGAGCCGCCGCGGACGGGCGCTATGCCGGAGCCGCCGATGACGATGACGACGTTGGGGTCGCGCCAGGCGTGGTCGGCGGCCTTGTCGGAGGTCAGCACGGTGACCTGCTCGCGCTCGGTGCCCAGGGCCTCGCAGATGACGAAGGTGCGGTGCACCGGGCCGAGCAGCAGCGCGAGTTCGGCGGGCCCGGCGCCGGGCGAGGTGAGGACGGCGACCTTGGTGTGGGCGCGGCAGACGTTGACCGCGCGGCGCAGATCGCGGCTGTGGGCGACGACGACCTGGGCGTCGTCCCAGGGCATCCCGGCCCGCGCGAAGGCGGTGGCGACGGAGGAGACGGCGGGGACGACCTCGACCTCGAGCCCGTGCTCGGGGGCGCGCAGGGCGCGGACGACGCCGAAGAAGCCGGGGTCGCCGTCGGCCAGGACCACGGCGGAGCCGCGGTGCTGGGCGATCCTGCGGGCCGCGAGGTCCACGCTGCCGAGCCGGATCCGCTCGGCGCCGGGCGGGACTTCGGGCAGCGCCAGGTGATGGGCGGCGCCCGCCACGAGGGTGGCCGCGCCGAGGGCGGAGCGGGCCGCGTCCGTGAGCGGGGTGCCGTCCCAACCGATCACCGTGACGCGGTCGGCCATCGTCCTTGTTCTCCCCTATGTGTGGTGGGTCGGGTCTGTCGGGTGCGTCGCGGTGGGGTGCCGGTGCGTCGCGGCTGTGGTGCCCGTGAGGGTCCACGGGCGGGTCGCGGCCGGTGCGCCGCGGATGCGCGGGTCACGGCCCCGGACGCGGCCGGGGCGCGGGTGCTCGGCGCGGACAGAGAGTACCCCGGCTGGTCCGGACCGCCGGAGCGGGGGCGGGCGCGGGGGTGGTGCGCCGAGGGCGCGGATGGCGCGAATGCGCCGGATCTCCGCCCCGGCCGGGGTGCGGTGGGGTGTCAGCCCCAGTCGGAGTAGGTGGGGTAGACACCGAAGCCGTCGGGCCCGGAGATCCGGTCGGGGGCGCCGTCGAGGTCCTCGGCGAGCAGGCTCCAGACGATGAGGTCGGTGCGCAGATCGGTCCAGCCGCCGTCCTCCGTCTGGGTGCGGGCTATCCAGGCGTTGCGCAACACGCCCTCGCTGATGCAGCCGACCTTCTGGGCAACCTGCTGGGCGGCGGTGTTGCCCGCGGCGGTGCGCAGCTCCAGGCGCTCGAACTTCTGGTCCTGGAACAGCCAGCGGGCCACGGCCAGCACCGACTCGGAGGCATAGCCCTCACCGCGCGCCCAGTGGGCGACGATATAGCTGACCTCGGTGGCCAGCAGCCGCCAGTCGGTATTGCGCAGATGCACGATGCCGACGAGCCGCTGGGTGAGGAATTCGGCGACCGCGAAGACGATTCCGCGGCCGGTGGTCCGTTCCGCCGGGGCGAGCCGCAGCGCCTGGTCGCGGGCGTCGCCGAGGCTGTACGGATACGGCGCCCGGGTCCAGGCGATGACGCTTTCGTCGTTCATCATGTCGGCGAGCGCGGGTATGTCCGCTTCCTCGAACGGGCGCAGCACCAGCCGTTCCGTGCTGATGGAGATGTCCGGGAAGGTGGATGTCATGCGCCGCTCCGTAACCGGGGGTGGTTGTCTGGGCCGTGGAAAGGCCCAGCATGCAGCATCACCCAGGGGAAATGCAGCACGGGGGGTGAATCGGAAGGCTCCGCATCCGATTGTGGTCCGGATGCGGAGCCTCGGGAGATCCGCCGGCGGGCGGGAAACGTTGGCGAATTCGTTGCGGTGGTGACGGTGTGCCGCGGATCAGAAGGACGGCAGCACGGAGCCCTGGTACTGGTCCTTGATGAACTTCTTCACCTGCGGGGAAGTGAGGAGCTTGGCCAGCTTCTTCACGCGCGGGTCGTCCTCGTTGCCCTTCTTCACGGCCAGGAAGTTGGCGTACGGGTTGTTCTTGGGCGACTCGAGGATGATGGCGTCCTTGGCGGGCTTGAGGTGCGCCTCGATGGCGTAGTTGCCGTTGACGACCGCGGCGTCCACGTCGTCGAGCGATCGCGGCAGCTGGGCGGCCTCTAGTTCCTTGAACTTCAGGCCCTTGGGGTTGGCGGTGATGTCCTTGGGGGTGGCCTCGTTGCCGACGCCGCTCTTGAGCTTGATGACCCCGCCCGCGTCCAGCAGCTTCAGCGCGCGGGCCTCGTTGACGGTGTCGCTCGGGACGGCCACGGTGGCGCCCTTCTTGAGCTCGTCGGCCTTCTTCACCTTGTGCGAGTAGAGGCCGAGCGGCTCGAGGTGCACGGTGACGACGGGCACGATGTCGGTGCCCTTCTTCTTGTTGAAGTCGTCGAGGAACGGCTGGTTCTGGAAGTAGTTGGCGCCGACCGAGCCGTCCTGGGTGGAGAGGTTCGGGGTGTTGTAGTCGGTGAACTCCTTGACCTCGAGCTTGAGGCCCGCCTTGTCGGCCAGGTGGTCCTTGACGTAGTTGAGGATCTCCGCGTGCGGGACGGGGCTCGCGGCGACGACCAGCGCGCCGTTCTTGTCGTCCGACGAACCCGGGGCGCCGCATGCCGCGACACCGAGGGCGAGCGCTCCGGCGGCGAGGACGGTGGTGACGGTCTTGGTGGTGTTACGCACGAAAAGTGCCTTTCTTCGAGGGCGCACGCATCCGCCGCGGGTGCGGAAGCGGAAGACGAGCGGGGTGGTACGGGGTGCGGGGGTGGGGGCTCAGGGGACCTTGGTGGGCTCCGCGGTCTCGATCTCGGCGGACGCGGCCCGCTCCGGCACCGGAGCGGGCTTCCCGGCCCGGGACGCGCCGCCGCGCAGCAGCACCAGCCGCGGGGCGACTGAGGAGCGGCCGCGGTGCGACAGGCCGCGGGCGGCGAGGTCGCCCGCGAACTGGATGATGGAGATGACCACCGCGAGGATGGCGACGGTGATCCACATCAGCTTGGTCTCGAACCGCAGATAGCCGTAGCGGACCGCCAGGTCACCGAGGCCACCGGCGCCGACCGTGCCGGCCATCGCGGAGTAGCCGATGAGCGCGACGATCGTGGTGGTCGCGCTGGAGATCAGCGCGGGCAGCGACTCGGGCAGCAGCACCTTGCGGACGACGGTCCAGGTGGAGCCGCCCATCGACTGCACGGCCTCCACCAGCCCGCCGTCCACCTCGCGCACCGAGGTCTCCACGAGCCGGGCGTAGAAGGGGATGGCGCCGATGGCCAGGGGCACGATGGCGGCCTCGGGGCCGATGGTGGTGCCGACGATCGCGCGGGTGAAGGAGATCAGGGCGACCATCAGGATGATGAACGGCATCGAGCGGGCGACGTTGACGACCTGCCCGACGACCTTGTTCACCACCATGTTCTGGAGCACTCCGCCGCGGTCGGTGAGGACCAGCAGCACGCCGAGCGGCAGTCCGCCGACGACGGCGATCAGCGCCGACCAGCCGACCATGTAGAGGGTGTCCCAACACGCCTGCTCCAGCAGGGGCTCCATCTCGGACCAGGTCACTTGGCGCCCTCCTTGAGCAGCGGGGTCGGGTTCGCGCCCGGGCCGTCGGCGATCGCCGCCACATCGACCTGGAGGCCCTGCTCGCGCAGGAAGCCGATCGGGACGACGTTCTCCTCGAACCGGCCGGGCAGCTCGATCCGCATCCGCCCGACCTGGTGGCCGCCGACGGTGTCCATGGCGGCGCCGAGGATCGAGATGTCGATGTTGTACGTACGGGACAGCTGGGAGATGACCGGCTTGGTGGCCGCCTCCCCCTGGAAGGTGAGGTCCACGACCGTGCGGTCCTCGCCCGAGGGCACCCCGCCGACCGGGAAGAGCTCCTGGGCCAGCTCGGAGCCGGGCGTGGCCAGCAACTCGCTGACCTTGCCGGACTCCACGATCCGCCCGTCGCGCATCAGCGCGGCCGAGTCGCAGATCGTCTTGACGACGTCCATCTCGTGGGTGATGAGCAGCACGGTCAGGCCCAGCTGCTCATTGAGTTCGCGCAGCAGCTGGAGGATCGAGCGGGTGGTCTCGGGGTCCAGTGCGGAGGTCGCCTCGTCCGAGAGCAGCACCTTGGGGTCGCCGGCGAGCGCGCGGGCGATGCCGACGCGCTGCTTCTGGCCGCCGGAGAGCTGTGCGGGGTACGCCTTCGCCTTGTCGGCGAGGCCCACCAGCTCCAGCAGCTCCAGGGCCTTGCGGGTGCGCTCCTTGCCGGAGACGCCGAGGATCTCCAGGGGCAGCTCGACGTTGTCCCGCACGGTGCGCGAGGAGAGCAGGTTGAAGTGCTGGAACACCATGCCGATACGGCTGCGGGCCTGGCGCAGCGCGGACCCGGCCCTCCCCCAGCTACCGCTGGGAGGTGCCCCCTGCCCCCGCCCGGCGAGCGCGGTCAGGTCCTGGCCGGCCACGCTGACCGTGCCGGAGGTGGGGCGCTCCAGGAGGTTGACACAGCGGATGAGGGTGGACTTCCCGGCGCCGCTCTGGCCGACGACGCCGTACACCTCACCCTCGCGGACATGCAGATCGACGCCGTCGAGGGCGGTGACCTCACGGCCTCGTGAGCGGTAGACCTTGGTCAGGTCCGTGGTGGTGATCACAGGGTTTCCGTCACTGTTGAGTGCACGGCGGTTGGTACCGCCGGGCACGGCTCGTTCATTGCGGAACGCGGCAGGGTGGACCCGAGGGCATGCCCGGCGTGGGGGCGCGGTTCGGGTTCCGGTGACGCGGGGCGGCGCGGTCCGGCGCGATGGACGCACGGATCCGGCCCAGCGGGTCTCGCTTCGGGGCGCGAGGCTCAGGCAGGGGCCCTCAGCGGTCACACATTCGACAGCGACAACGAGCACCGGGCGCGGGGATCGCCTCGGTCGCGGGGATGCGGCAGCTCGTCGTGGTCATGGCTGCAAGTAAAACAGACACTGGCGCGGACCCATCAAGGGCGTCCGCATAACGGACAGCGCCGCTCGGTCCGTGGACGGTCGGCGGGGTGGCCGGGACCCGTCTCAGACTCGGCAGGTGATCTCCACTCCCCCGGCGGAGACCTGCGCGGACACGGCCGACAGGTCCTCGACCACGACGTCGGCGACCAGCTCCGCCCGGTCGGTCGTTGTGGCCAATGCCACGGTCCGCATCCCGGCCGCGCGGCCCGCGGCGAGACCGGCCGGGGCGTCCTCGAAGACCACACAGCGTGCCGGGTCGACTCCGAGCCGCTCGGCGGCCAGCAGGAACGGCTCGGGGTGGGGCTTGCCGCGGGTGATGTCATCGGCGCTGATCAGCGTCCCCGGGCGGATCGCCACCTCCGCCAGGCGGGCCTCGGCCAGCTCGCGGTTGGCGGAGGTGACCACGGCCCAGCGCCCGGCGGGCAGCCCCGCCAGCAGCTCGGCGGCGCCGGGGAGCAGCTTCACCCCGCCCGGTACGTCCTCCAGCTCCAGCTCGTCGATGCGCGCCCGGGCCCGCGGGGCGCGGTCGGCGGGGAGCAGGTCGGCGATGATGTCGTCGGCCGGGCGGCCGTGCAGCTCGACCCGGGCGAAGTCCTCCGCCGCGATCCCCTGCTCCTGGGCCCAGCGGGTCCAGCAGCGCAGAACCGAGTCCAGGGACGAGACGAGGGTCCCGTCGTTGTCGAACAACAGCGCGTCAGCGGAGATCTTCATGAGCCGCAGCGTACGTGGGGGTGGCGCGGGCCCTCGGGCGCGGGGCCGCGCGCGGTGCGGGGCCGCGCGCGGTGCGGGGCCGCGCGCGGTGCGGTGGGCCGGGCCGATTACCCTCGTCCCATGCTTGTCACTCCCTGTGTGCGCCGCCGTCGGGTGCGCCGCCGCACCGCGCGGAGGTCCCGTTGATCGACGCGCTGACGGTCGCGCTCGGTGTGACCGCGCTCCTCCTCGCCGCGTGGTGCGGCTTCGCCGCCTACCGGGACCAGCCGACCAAGGACTGGCACTTCATCGGCATGGCCGTGGTGGCCCTGCTGGCGATCGTGCAGCTGGTCATAGGGGTGGTGCGGCTGGCGGGCGGGGCCGACCCGCAGCAGGGTGTGGCCATTTTCGTGGCGTATCTCATCGGCTCGGCGCTCGCGGTGCCGATCGCGGCGTTCATGTCGCTGACGGAGCGGACCCGCTGGGGGTCGGCGACGGTCTCCGCGGCGGCCGTGGTCCTGGCCGTGCTCGAGGTGCGGCTCTATGACATCTGGGGAGGCGTCGGTGGCTGAATCACGGGAGGCGTCGATGACCGGGGACTCGACGGCCGGGAAGGCGGCCGGGAAAGCCGAGAAGGCGGCCGGGAAGCCGGAATCCACCGCGCGCACCGGGCTCGGTCAGGGCCCGGGGCGGCTGCTGGTGATGCTCTACGGGGTGTTCACCGTGGCCGCCGCGTCCCGCTCGGTCTACCAGCTGATCGCCCAGTACCAGGAGGCCCCGCTCGCCTACATCCTCTCGGCGGTCTCCGCCGTGGTGTACGCGTTCATCACGGTCTCGCTGGTGCGCGGCGGCGAGGGCGCCCGTAAGGCGGCGTTCGTCTGCTGTGCGCTGGAGCTGCTGGGGGTGCTGACCGTGGGCACCTGGACCCTTGCCGACCCCTCGGCCTTCCCGGACCAGACGGTGTGGTCCGACTACGGGATGGGCTATCTGTTCATCCCGATCTTCCTGCCGGTCACGGGCCTGCTGTGGCTCAGGAAGGCCCGCCGGGGCTGACCCCGGCGGGCCCGCGGCCCTGCCTTCCGCGTCAGGCGCTGGCGGCGTACGCCGTGGCCGTGGCGTCCTTCTCCAGGGTGACCAGGCTCAGCCGGCGGTTGACCTCCTCGGTGCCCACCTGGGCGTAGCCGTAACGGCGGTACAGCCGCAGATTGCCGTCGCTGCGGTGGCCGGTGAACAGCCGGTACCGCTTGGCGGCCCGCTCCTCGGACAGCCGTTCCTCGATCGCCGCGAGCAGCCGTCCGCCCAGGCCGTGCCGCTGCATCCGCGGGTGGACGATCAGCTTGCCGATGGCGGCGGTCCCCTTGTCGTCGACGGCTCCGCGGACCGAGCCGACGACCTCCTCGCCGAGCCGGGCGACGAGCACGCAGCCCTCGCTCAGTTCGGCGCGCAGGTCGTCGAGCGACTGCGTCAGCGGTTCGATCGAATAGTCGCCGTAGAGCTCCGCCTCGCCCTGGTAGCACAGATACTGCAGCTTCAGGATCTGCTCGGCGTCGTCCGCGGTCGCCGCGGAGATGGTCACGCTCATGCCCATGTGCGCATGCCTCCCCTATGTCGTCAGTCCACCGGCCGCGATGAGGGTAGGAGTGCGACCGGGGGTTCATGGCCTGGGTGGAGGCGCCGCGTGATCGGCGTCCGCCTCCGAGGCGCCGGTTGTCTATCGCTCCTTTCCCCACGGTTCAGGAGCCGCAACCTCCGCCGTGAGCATTCTGCGCAGGCAACCCAGACATCGGGAACGTACCGGGCCCAGACTGCCCTGTGACATTCCCAACTGACCGGCGATTTCGCGATACGTGGGATCCGTCCGGGAGAGCATCGCCGCGAGCAGCGCGGGGCAGCGCCCGGGCAGCCGCCGGACCGCCGCGCGCAGCGTCCGGCGGGTCTCCGCGGCCAGCACGGCGTGTTCGGCGGGGTGGGACTCGGGGCCGCTGGGCGGGCCGCCGGCCACCGGGTCGTACGGCACCTCGCGGCGCGCCCGGCGCCTGGCCCCGCGCACCTCGGCCCGTACGGCGCAGCGCAGCCAGCGGGCGGGGTGGGGCGGCGGTCCGGTGTCCCGGGTGCGTTCCAGCAGCCGCAGCCAGACGGCCTGTTCGAGTTCGGCGGGCTCGACGCCGACGCCGTGTGCCTCGGCCGCCGCCTCGGCGGCCAGCAACGGGCCCAGCTGCTTCACGAGGTCCATGCCGGGCGGGACGAGGGGCGGTCGTGGGGTGGTTGCCGGGTGACCACGGTCTCACCCGACCGGGGGAGCGGCGGGGCCGCGCCTTGACGCTCGCGCGCCCCCGCCGCCACCCCGCCGCCACCTCTCACGGACGGATCACTTGCGGAAGTCCGCCGCCGCGAGCAGCGCGGTGTCCGGGTTGTCGGAGAAGATTCCGTCGATTCCGGTCGCGAAGTATGCCTTGAACGCCCCGAAAGCGTCACCGTAGGCGTTGGGGTCGCTGCCGCGGCGGAAGTCGGCCGGGAGGAAGGTGTTCTCGTTGCGCATGGTGTACGGGTGCAGGATCAGCCCCGCCGCGTGCGCGTCCTTCACCACACTCGTCGGCGTGCCCAGCTTGCCGTCCGGCGTCCGGGGGATGATGACCGACAGGTCGGGGCCGATGCCCTGGGCGTAGCTCGCGATCCACTTGAGCCCCTCGGGCTTGACCAGGTCCGCGACCGTCCGCGGGTCGTTCGCCTCGACGAAGTCCCAGGGCCGGCTGTTGACGGTGGACAGCAGCACGACGGCCGGGGTGTCCACCAGCTTGCGCAGCCGCTGGATGCTGCTCGGCTCGAAGGACTGCAGGAACAGCGCCGCGTCCTTCTTGTGGCGGCCGTACCGGCGCAGCAGCCTGGCCAGCGGCTCCTCGAGGCCGAGGCCGAGCTTGCGGAAGTAGGTGGGGTGCTTGGTCTCCACGTACAGCCAGATCCGGCGGCCGCGCTCGCGGCCCTCGCGCTCGGCCCACTGGAGCACCTCTTCGAAGGTGGGCACCGCCCAGCGGCCGTCGTAGAGGGTGTTGCGCTGGCGGTTGCCCGGGATGCGCTCCTTGGCGCGCAGCGTCTTCAGCTCGGCGAGGGTGAAGTCCTCGGTGAACCAGCCGGTGAGCTTGGTGCCGTCGACCGTCTTGGTGGTCTTGCGGTCGGCGAACTCCGGATGGGCGGAGACGTCCGTGGTGGCCGTGATGTCGTTCTCGTGGCGGCAGACCAGATGGCCGTCCTTGGTGGGGACCAGATCCTGCTCGATGATGTCCGCGCCCATGTCCAGGGCGAGCTGGTACGAGCCGAGGGTGTGCTCGGGCCGGTAGCCGCTGGCGCCGCGGTGGCCGATCACGGTGGGGACCGGCAGCTCATGGCCCCGGCCGGACGTTCCCGCGGCCGCGTTCGGCGCGGTCTGCGTCCCCGCGGCCGTCGCCGTGCCCGCGCCGCTCAGCGCCATCGCTCCCGCGCCGAGGGCCGCGGCCCCCAGCAGGGCGCGCCGTCCGGGCTTCTGCTCCCGCTCCATGCAGCACTCCTCGATGTGGTGTTCAACACCTGTCAAATCCCGTCAGAGAACGGCCTGATGGTAGGCGTGGGCGGCTTTCCACCGGGAGACATCGGGCGAAACGCGTGGGGAACGTGGGTCAACACTGCGTATCAGGTGGGTGAACCTGGTGTGCGCCGGAGCGCGACCGGCGAGTATCGTCCTCATCGGCGCTCTGGTGCGGTACGAGGTTGACGGACCGTACACGGTAGCGTCCCAGACCTTGACCCCGACCGGAGGGCCCGTGTCCCGATTCGCGTTTCTGAAGGCAGTACTCGGTCCGCTGATGCGCCTGATGTTCCGCCCACGGGTCGAGGGGGCCGAGGGCATTCCGGGCTCGGGCCCGGTGATCCTCGCCGGGAACCATCTCACCTTCATCGACTCGATGATCCTGCCGCTGGTCTGTGACCGTCAGGTCTTCTTCATCGGCAAGGACGAGTACGTCACGGGCAAGGGCCTCAAGGGCCGCCTGATGGCCTGGTTCTTCACCGGCGTCGGCATGATCCCGGTGGACCGGGACGGCGGACGCGGCGGCGTCGCGGCGCTGATGACGGGGCGCCGGGTGCTGGAGGAGGGCAGGGTCTTCGGCATCTACCCCGAGGGCACCCGCTCCCCCGACGGCCGCCTCTACCGCGGCCGCACCGGTATCGCCCGCCTCGCGCTGATGACCGGCGCGCCCGTGGTGCCGTTCGCGATGATCGGTACCGACCGGATCCAGCCGGGCGGCAAGGGGCTGCCGCGGCCGGGCAAGGTCGAGGTCCGCTTCGGCGAGCCGCTGGAGTTCACCCGCTACGAGGGCATGGACCGCGACCGCTATGTGCTGCGGGCCGTGACCGACGAGGTGATGAGCGAGGTCATGCGGCTGTCGGGGCAGGAGTACGTGGACATCTACGCCACGAAGGCGAAGTCGGCCGCATAACGGCTGACACCTGACGTTTCGGGCGAACCGCGGCGGTCCGGAGTTTCCGGGCCGCCGCGTCGTGTGTCCGGGCCACGGCGGTTCTGCGCCGGCCCGCCGCGTTCGTGCGTCCGGGCCGCGGCGGTTCCGTGCGGGCCGCCGCGTTTGTGTGTCCGGGCCGGGTTTGGCCGAGAACGCCGCCTCGCGGTCCGGCGGCCGACGGTCCGGCCGGTGTCACGGGTCACCCGTTTTACGGAAGGCCTGATTCCGCTACCCGCTGGTCACCACCGGGCGCGGCCACTATGGTGCCGCGGGTGACCACGATGACCGTGCCCTCCCCCGACTTCGTGATGCTGCGCGGTCGGCGGTTCGCCGTGACCGATTTCGGCGGACCGGGCGCCCCGGTCCTGGCCCTGCACGGCCACTTCGGCCGGGGCCGGATGTACGCGCCGCTGGCCGCCGCCCTCGCCCCCGAACGGCGGCTGATAGCCCTCGATCAACGGGGGCACGGACTGACCGGCGGCGGTGGCCCCTTCACGCTGGACGAGTACGTGGCCGACGCCGCCGCGCTGCTGCGGGAGCTGGGTCTCGGCCCGGTCCCGGTCGTCGCCCACTCCACGGGCGCGGTCGGCGCCTACGCGCTGGCCGCCCGCCACCCGGACCTGGTGAGCGCGCTCGTCGTCGAGGACATCGGCGCGGTGACGGACCGTCCGGTGGTCAGCCATCCGGTGCTCGATGTCTCCGGCTGGCCGACCTGGGCCGTGGACCGGGAGAAGCTGCGCGCCGCCATCGAGTCCCGCGGCATCCCGGACGCCTCGTACTTCCTGGACAGCGCCGAGCCGGACCCGCAAACGGGCGGCTGGCGGCTGCTGTTCGAGCCCAGCCACATGATGGCGTCCCAGCAGGCCATGTGTGGTGACTTCTGGGACGACTGGCTGGGCTCCGCCTGCCCCGCGCTGCTGATGCGCGGCGAGCACAGCTCGCTGCTGCCGCCGGGCCACGCCCACGAGATGGCCACCCGCCGCCCCAACACGTGGCTCCGCGAGTTCGCCGGGTGCGGTCACTGGATCCACGACGACGCGCCCCGGCCGTACGCCCGTGCGGTCCGTTCGTTCCTGAGCCTGCTGTAGCGGGTGTCCGGCGGTACGCGTACGCCTGCGGCGGGCCACGCGGCGGAGCCGCATATCGGTGCTTCCCCCCTCCCCGCCCCTTCCCGCGACTGGGGCTGAAGCCCCAGACCCCGGGGCCCGGGGCGAAGCCCTGCCACGCGGCGGACACCCCGTAGCCGTGTCTCTCCCCCGTCCCCCCGCACGCCCTCCGGGCGTGGCCTCAATCGCCGGCCGGGCTTGACGGCGAGCCGTCAGGCCCAGGGCAGCTGCGAGCGGTGCCGCCAGTAGGCCTCCGGGGGCTCGGCCAGTTCCTCCAGCCGGGCCAGCCGGGGCCCGTCCAGGCGGAGGTCGGCGGCGGCCAGGTTGGAGCGCAGCTGGTCCTTCGTGGCGGCGCCGGAGAGGACGACCGTCACCCAGGGCCGGTACAGCACCGCGGCCAGCGCGACGGCGTCCGGAGTGGCGCCCGTCTCCTCGGCCACCTGGCGCAGGGCCTCCGGCAGCCGCTCGGCCGCCTCGGTGAGCCGGCCGTTGGCCACGGCTTCCTTGACGATGACCGCCCGGCCCGCCTCATGGGCCTCGGCCAGCGCCGCCCCGGCCGAGGGCTCCAGCAGGTTGTAGGTGGACTGGACGGTACGGAACAGCGGCCGGCCGTCGACCTCCACGGCCAGCGCGGCGCGGATCGCCTCGGCCTGGCGCGGACCGCTGGTGGACACGCCGACCGTCACGCCCTCCGCGGCGAGTTCCGCCAGCCGCGCGTGCAGCCCGCGGTCGGTCAGGGCGGGGCTGTCGGGGGTCACCGAGTGGATCTGGTAGAGATCCAGCCGGTCGCCGAGCAGCGCGTCGGTCAGCTCGCGCTGCCGCTCGAAGGTCTCGACGCCATGGTCCTTGACCTCGTGCGTCTCGGCGTCCGTACGCCACTCGGCGACATACGTATAGCCCCACTTGGAGCCCACGACCACGTCCCTCGCGGCGTCCGGGCGGTCCCGCAGCCAGTCGGCCAGGAACTCCTCGGCCCGGCCGTAGGAGCGCGCCGCGTCCAGATAGCGCACCCCGGCGGCGTACGCGGCGTCCAGCAGCTCATGGCTGCGCCGACGCATCACCTCGACCGGGCGCTCGGCCGGGAGGTCACGGTCCCGGCCGAGGTTGATGTAGGCGGGGCGGCCGACCGCGGCCAGGCCGAGCCCGATCCGGGCCACCCCCGCCCCGGGGGCCGCGATCTCCGCGAGACGTTCGACACCCATGGCTCCGTCCCCGCCTCTCCCATTCCGTCTCTCGCTGACCGTCTCTCCCTGGCCGTCTCTCCGCGTCAGCGCTTGGCGCCCGCCCACGCGTACTGAGCGGCCAGATCCTCCTTGACCTCCGCGAGCTGGGCCCGCACCGCCACGGGGGCGGTGCCGCCGCGTCCGCCGCGCGCGGCCAGCGCGCCCTGCACATTGAGGACGCTCCGGACCTCGGGCGTCAGATGCGGCGAGATCTTCGCGAACTGCTCGTCGGTGAGCTGGTCGAGCTCGATGCCCGTCCGCTCGCACTCCTTGACGCATTCCCCCGCGACCTCGTGCGCCACCCGGAACGGCACGCCCTGCCGCACCAGCCATTCGGCGATGTCGGTGGCGAGCGAGAACCCGGCCGGGGCCAGCTCCTCCATGCGCTCGCGGTTGACGGTCAGCGTGGCCATCATCCCGGTGAAGGCCGGGAGCAGCACCTCCAGCTGGTCACAGGAGTCGAAGACCGGCTCCTTGTCCTCCTGGAGGTCGCGGTTGTACGCGAGCGGCAGGGCCTTGAGCGTGGCCAGCAGCCCGGTGAGGTTGCCGATCAGCCGGCCGGACTTGCCGCGCGCGAGCTCCGCGATGTCCGGGTTCTTCTTCTGCGGCATGATCGAGGAGCCGGTGGAGAAGGCGTCGTGGAGGGTCACGAAGGAGAACTCCTTCGTGTTCCAGAGGATGATCTCCTCAGCGATCCGCGACAGATCGACGCCGATCATGGCGGTGATGAACGCGAACTCGGCCACGAAGTCACGGGAGGCCGTGCCGTCGAGCGAGTTGGCGGACGAGCCCCGCTCGAAGCCGAGGTCGGCCGCGACCGCCTGCGGGTCGAGACCCAGCGAGGACCCGGCCAGCGCGCCCGAGCCGTACGGCGAGACGGCGGTGCGCTCGTCCCACTGCCGCAGCCGCTCCGCGTCCCGGGACAGCGCCTGGACATGGGCGAGGACATGGTGGGCGAAGAGCACCGGCTGGGCGTGCTGAAGGTGCGTACGGCCGGGCATCGCCACGTCCGGGTGCGCCTCCGCGAGTCCCACCAGGGCCTGCTGGAGGTCGGCGATCAGCCCGCCGATGATCCGGGCGTGGTCGCGCAGATACATCCGGAAGAGGGTGGCGATCTGGTCGTTGCGGGACCGTCCGGCCCGCAGCTTGCCGCCGAGATCCGGGCCCAGCCGCTCCAGCAGTCCGCGCTCCAGGGCGGTGTGGACGTCCTCGTCGGCGATGGTGCCGGTGAAGTCGCCGGAGGCGACATCGGCCTCCAGCCGGTCCAGACCCGCCAGCATCCGCTCCAGCTCATCGGGGTTAAGCAGCCCCGCCGTGTGCAGCACCCGGGCGTGGGCGCGGGATCCGGCGATGTCATACGGCGCCAGGCGCCAGTCGAAGTGCACGGAGGCGCTGAGCTTCTCCAGTGCCTCGGACGGGCCGTCGGCGAAGCGGCCGCCCCAGAGCCGGACGTCGCCGCTGTTGCCGTTGCTCACGCTGTTGCTCCTGTCGGCTGTGGGTGTGCGACCGCCTCCCCGCCGCGGAGCGGGGAGGCGGCTCGTGATGCGTCGCGTACGTCGGGTACGCGGGCTTGACGCTGGTGCGAAGGCTACTGCCGCAGGTCCCGCTTCGCGGCGATCTTGCTGGACATCCCGAAGATCTCGATGAAGCCCTTGGACAGCGACTGGTCGAAGGTGTCGCCGGTGTCGTAGGTCGCCAGGTGGAAGTCGTACAGCGAGGTGTGCGACTTCCGTCCGGTGACGACGGCCCGGCCGCCGTGCAGGGTCATCCGGATCTCGCCGGAGACGTGCTCGTTCGCCTCGGCGATGAATCCGTCCAGGGCCCGCTTGAGCGGCGAGAACCACAGACCGTCGTAGACCAGCTCGCCCCAGCGCTGCTCGACCTGCCGCTTGTAGCGGGCCAGCTCGCGCTCCACGGTGACGGCCTCCAGCTCCTGGTGGGCGGTGATCAGCGCGATGGCGCCGGGCGCCTCGTAGACCTCCCGCGACTTGATGCCCACCAGCCGGTCCTCGACCATGTCGATCCGGCCGACGCCCTGGGCGCCCGCCCGCTCGTTCAGCCGCTGGATGGCCTGGAGCACGGTGACGCGCTCGCCGTCGATCGCGACGGGGACGCCCTTCTCGAAGGTGATGATCACCTCGTCGGCCTCGCGCGGGGCGGCCGGGTCGGAGGTGTACTCGTAGACGTCCTCGATCGGCGCGTTCCAGATGTCCTCCAGGAAGCCGGTCTCCACGGCCCGCCCGAAGACGTTCTGGTCGATCGAGTACGGGGACTTCTTGGTGGTCGCGATCGGCAGGCCCTTGGCCTCGCAGAAGGCGATCGCCTTGTCCCGGGTCATCGCGTAGTCCCGGACCGGCGCGATGCAGGTCAGATCGGGGGCGAGGGAGGAGATACCGGCCTCGAACCGCACCTGGTCGTTCCCCTTGCCGGTGCAGCCGTGGGCGACGGTCCCGGCGCCGTGCTTGCGGGCGGCGGCCACCAGGTGCTTCACGATCGTCGGCCGGGACAGCGCGGAGACCAGCGGGTAGCGGTCCATGTACAGCGCGTTGGCCTTGATCGCCGGAAGGCAGTACTCCTCGGCGAACTCGTCCTTGGCGTCCGCGACCTCCGCCTCGACCGCCCCGCAGGCGAGCGCGCGCTTGCGGATGACGTCCAGGTCCTCGCCACCCTGGCCGACGTCCACGGCGACGGCGATGACCTCGGCACCCGTCTCCTCGGCGATCCAGCCGATGGCGACGGAGGTGTCCAGGCCGCCCGAGTAGGCGAGTACGACGCGCTCGGTCACGGGTGCCTCCTTACGATCCATGCGCTTCTCTGCATGAGTATGCACTGGACCGTATGTTTCGTCAAAGCGGCGGGCTCCGGGCCCTCGCCCGGTCACCGCCCCGTACGCCGCCGGACGTCCGCCATCAGCCTGTCCAGCAGCCCGGCGAGCACCGTGCGCTCCTCGTCCGACAGGCCGCGCACCAGCCTGGCCTCGCGGCCGAGCACGGTGTCGACGGACCGCTCGATGAGGGCGTGGCCCTCGGCCGTCAGACACACCAGGACGGCGCGACGGCCGGTGGTCCCGGGTCTGCGCACGACGAGGCCTTCCCGCTCGGCCCGGGCGACGCGCTGCGAGATCGCTCCGGCGGTCACCATGGTCCGGCGGGCGATCTCGCGCGTACTCAGGGCGTAGGGCGGGCCGGAGCGGCGGATGACGGACAGCAGATCGAGGGTGGCCGCGTCGATCCCCGCCGCGCGCAGCGCCCGGTCGCGGTCGTCGGCGAAGAGCTTCCCCAGCCACCAGATGGGGGTGACGATCTCGATCGACTCCGTGGGGGCACCCGGGCGCTCCCGCCGCCAGGCCGCGGCGATGTCCGCGGCGGAATGGACGGCCCCGGGCTCCTCCGATGCGCCATAGGCACCGGGCTCCGGGACATCGGGGGTGGGGTCGGGGTCGGCCATGGATGCGTTCTCCTGTCGCCATGAGTTACGTTTAGACCTAAACGTAGCTGAGTGGAGGAGGAGTTGTGAGCCGGACCGTGCTCATCACCGGTGGCACCAGCGGCATCGGCCGCGCCATCGCGGAGGCGTTCATCGCCGACCAGGCGGAGGTCTTCATCACCGGCCGCCACCCCGACACCGTCGAACAGACCGCCAAGGAGACGGGTGCGCACGGCGTCGTCTGTGACGCCGGCTCCCCCGAGCCGGTCGCCGCCCTCGCCGACCGGCTCGGCGAGCTGGACGTCCTGGTCAACGCGGCGGGCGGACTGCCCGAAGCGGCGTCCGACGGCCTCTCGCCCCTGGACGCGCTGCTCGCCCAGTGGCACAGCAGCCTGTCCCAGAACCTGCTCACCGCGGTGCTGACCACCGCCTCGGTCCAGGAGAAGCTGACCGGCGGCGGTTCCGTCATCAGCATCGGCTCGATCGGCGCCGAGCGCCGGGGCGGCTCGTACGGCGCGGCGAAGGCCGCCCTGGCCGCATGGAACGCCTCGACCTCCGCCGAGCTCGCGCCGAAGGGCGTCACCTGCAATGTCATCTCCGCGGGCTTCATCGCCGGTACGAACTTCTTCCAGGGCCAGATGACCGACGAACGCCGCGCCGCGCTCGTGGCGGAGACCCACAACAAGCGTGTGGGCACTGTCTGGGACATCGCGCAGACCGCCTTCTTCCTCGCCTCGCCCGGCGCGCGGCACATCACCGGCCAGACCATTCACGTCAACGGAGGCGCTTTCACCACGCGGTAGCACCTGCCCATTCGGCCGCCGGGCTGAGACCATGGCGGGGCGGGGAGCGCAGCTGCGGACCGAGGGGGAGTCGGGGCCGGTGCAGAAGAAGCAGATGATGGTGCTCGGCGCGTTCGTGGTCGGGGTCCTGTGGATCAACAACCACGGTGACGGCAACACCCGCGACGACAAGTCGCCGAATCCCCATCAGACGGCCCGGTATCCCGTCCACTTCGAGAGGGACGACGGGAAGAAGAACGCCGGGAAGGACGCCAAGAAGCGGCCCAAACCACGCTCAACGGTGTCCTACCCGATCAAGTTCCACCATCGGTGACATCCGTGGAGGCACGGACGGCGGACCGCTCCGGCCGAGACGACTACCACCCGCCCAAGGCCGTTCACGGCGCCGTGGGAAGGCGTTCGGAACCGGAACGCACGCTGACCGCCATGAATCACCTGAACCCTGCCCCCAGCCGCCGCCGGTTCCTCGCCGCCACGGCGGTCGGCCTCGGCGCCACCGCCGCCGCCGGGACGTCCGGGGTGGCGGCCGCCGCCACCGGCCCGCGGCCGCTGCGCGTGGCCACGTTCAACATCCACCACGGCGCGAGCCCCGCCGACGTGCTGGACCTGGACCGCGTCGCCCGGGTGATCCAGGCCATGCGGGTGGACGTCGTCGGCCTTCAGGAGGTCGACCGGTTCTGGAGGCGCAGCGGCTTCGTCGACCAGCCCGCCTGGCTGGGCGAGCGGCTGGGGCTGCATCACGCCTTCGGCGCCAACCTCGACCTGGACCCGGAGGAGCCCGGCCGGCCGCGCCGCCAGTACGGCACCGCGGTGCTCTCCCGCTGGCCGATCCGGTCCTGGACCAACACCCATCTGCCGCTCGTCCCCGGCCATGAGCAGCGCGGTCTGCTCCGGGCCACGCTGGGCGTGCGCGGCACCTGCGTCGACTTCGCGGTGACGCATCTCCAGCACAACGACAACCGGGAGCGCGAGCGCCAGTCCGCCCGGATCGTCGAACTCCTCGGCTCCTCCCCGAGCACACCGTCCTGGTCGGCGACCTGAACGCCACGTCCGAGACCCCGGAGATCCGGATCCTGACCGACGCGCTCGGCGATGTGTGGCCCCAGGCCGGCACCGGCGACGGCTTCACCTACGACTCCGTCAACCCGCACGCCCGTATCGACTTCCTCCTCCCCTCCCGCGACCTGCGCCCGCTCACCGCCCAGGTGTTCACGGCGGACCCGGAGGCGTCCGACCACCTGCCGCTGGTGAGCGATCTGCTGCTGCCCGTGCGCCACCGCCGGTGACGCCCCAACCTGTGAATCCTGAGCCGGACCTGTGAGCGCCGGGCCGAAACCTGTGAATTCGCACGGCCTTTGAGTCATCCCGCGCTCGCGGCCGTATTCCCTTGCGCCGGAGCCCAAGGGAAGGGGACAGGCCGTGACGACGCTACTGAACAGCCGGGCCGGACGGCGGCAGGCCATGCGCCGCATCCAGCCTCGCCGTTCGCCCGCCGTGCCGCTGATCCTGCTCGCCTTGGCAGGCGCGGCGGCGGTGCTGTCGCTGTGGTGGCAGAACACTCCGAACGTCGAGGGCACCGCGCAGTGGCTGACCCACGCCGGGCGGCTCAGCGGGCTGCTCGGCGGCTATGTCCTCGCCCTCGTCGTCCTCCAGATGGCGCGCGTTCCGGCGCTGGAGCGGCGGGTGGGGTCGGACCGGGTCTCGCGGTGGCACGCGCTGAGCGGGCGGTACGCGCTGTGTCTGATCGTGGCGCATGTGGGGCTGATCATCGCGGGCTACGCGGAGCAGGCCGGCACCGGCTTCGTCGACCAGTCGGTCACCGTGGTCATGGACTACCCGGACATGATCAAGGCGGTGGTCGGCACCGCGATGCTGGTGGTGATCGGGCTGATCTCGGCGGGGATGGTGCGCCGCCGGATGCCGTACGAAGTGTGGTACTACCTGCATCTGTTCACCTATCTGGCGGTCTTCCTGACCTTCTGGCACCAGCTCGCGACCGGCGCGGAGTTCGTCGGGAACAAGACCGCGGAGACCGCCTGGTACGCGCTGTACGGCGCGGTGACCGCGCTGGTCGTCTGGTACCGGCTGCTGGTGCCGCTGCGGCTGAACCTGCGGCACCGGATGCGGGTGGAGGCCGTCGTACCAGAGGCGCCCGGGGTGGTGTCGGTGCTGATCAAGGGGCGCAAGCTGCATCGGCTCGGGGCGCAGGCCGGGCAGTTCTTCCGATGGCGGTTCCTGGCCCCGGGGATGCGCTGGGGCTCCCATCCGTACTCGCTCTCCGCGCCGCCCCGGCCGGAGCTGCTGCGGATCACGGTGAAGGCGGTGGGCGGCCACAGCACGGGGCTGGCCTCGCTGGAGCCGGGGACGCGGGTGTGGGCGGAGGGGCCGTACGGGGCGATGACCGCGGCGCGGCGCAGCCGCGGCAAGGTGCTGATGATCGCGGGCGGGGCCGGGATCACCCCGATCCGCGCGCTGTTCGAGACGCTGCCGGGCAAGGGCAGCGACCTCACCCTGCTCTACCGGGCCCGCAGCCTCGAGGACCTGGCGCTGTGGAACGAGCTGAAGCAGATCGCGACCGAGCGCGGGGCCCGGCTGCTGTACGCGGTGAACGGCCCGGACGGCGCCCGGCCGGAGATCACCGCCGAGCGGCTGCGCCATCTGCTCCCCGACATCGAGGACCACGACGTCTATCTGTGCGGCCCACCGGGCCTGGCCGAGCACGCGTACGGGGCGCTGCGTGAGGCGGGGGTTCCGGATCGCCGGATCCACCACGAATCCTTCGAGCTGTGACCGAGACCTTCGAGCCGTGACCCAGTCGTTCGAGCTGTGACCGAGGTGAAGCCATGAAGAGGAAGCATCCGCTGCGCCGCATCGTCGTGGGCACGGCCGCCACCGTCTCCGGTGTGGTGCTGCTGCTCGCGCTGAAGCAGCCCGGTTCGGGCGGCGGCCAGGCCGTCGCCGAGAACCAGCCGGGGCAGGCGCCCCCGGTCGCGGCCACGGCACCGCCGGGCGGAGCGGGCGCGGGGGCCGGGGCGGGTGCGGGCGGCGCCCGTACGGTCACCGGCGACGCCGTGCAGACGCAGTACGGCCCGGTCCAGGTGAGCCTGACCGTCGACGGTGGGAAGATCACCGGCGCGCAGGCGGTCAAGACGCCGGACTCCGGGCCGCGCAGCGAGCAGATCGCCAAGGACTCCATCCCCAAGCTCAACCAGCAGGCGGTGGCCGCGGCGAAGGTGGACACGGTCTCCGGGGCCACCTACACCAGCGAGGGCTACGCCAAGTCCCTGCAGAGCGCGCTCGACAAGGCGGGTGCCAAGTGATGTACGGAATGGACGAACCCGAGCCGCTGCGCCATGTCGAGCACGTCATGGGCACGGTCTTCTCCTTCGACGTCCGCGAGGTCGCGCCCGCCGACCGGCCCCGGGTGCAGGCCGCGCTGGACGGGGCCGTGGTGGGGCTGCACCGGGTGGACGAGCTGTTCTCCACCTACCGCCGGGACAGCCAGATCAGCCGGCTGGGGCGCGGTGAGCTGACGCTGTCGCGCTGTGCCCCCGAGGTCCGCGACGTGCTGCGGATGTGCGAGGACGCCGAGCACCGCAGCGGCGGCTGGTTCACCGCACGCTACGCCGGTGGCCGCCTCGACCCGACAGGCCTGGTCAAGGGCTGGGCGGTGGAGCGCGCCGCCCGGATGCTGGTCTCCTCGGGCGCCGGGTCGGTGTGTGTGAACGGCGGCGGCGACGTCCAGGTGCACGGCGGCCCCTGGCGGGTGGGCATCGCCGATCCGCTGCGCCGGGGCGAGCTGGCGGCGATCGTGGAGGCCCACGGCGAGCTGGCCGTGGCCACCTCGGGCCCGGCCGAGCGGGGCTGCCACATCCTGGACCCCCACACCGGCCGCCCCCCGGCGCAGGGCCTGGCCTCGGTCACCGTGATCGCCACCAGCCTGGCCGACGCGGATGCCGTGGCCACCGCGGCCTGCGCCATGGGCGCCGAACGCGCCCGCCCCTGGCTGGGACGGCTCCCCGACGCCGAGGCTTATCTCATCACCGCGGACGGCTCCACCTGGCACACCAGCGGCTTCGCCCGCTATTCGGCGGGGCTGTGTGTATGAAGCCGGTGTCCGATCTGAGCACCACTGACACGGTGAGTAGGAATACTCAGGTGCCCGCCCCCTCCCCTCCGTAGACTCCCTGTGGTTTCTCCATCACAGACCCGGGGGGAAAGGTCGTGACGACCTTTGAGCAGGAGTGGGCGCGCCTCAAAGCAGGTGCCTCCACGGACGTGAGCACGAGACTCGCGAGCGCCGACGGCTGGGGCAACGGCGGTGACTCGGGTGGTCTCCGGTCCGACAAGAAGGCATGGACCGCGGCGGCGAGCGGAGTCGGAACGCTCAAGGAAATCGTCAAGACCGCGCTGACGGAGCTGGAGCGGGCGCAGAAGAGCCCGGGGGGCTTCGACCCGCTGGCGGTGATCCCCGTGATGGGCCCTACCGCCGCTCCGGGCTCGCAGTGCATCGCCGCTCAGCGGGAGGTCTACACGTCCTGGAAGCGATACCTGGACGATGTGTCCAGTAGGTGCGACGCGATCAAGGGACGGCTGGAGAAGGCGGGCGAGGACCACTACAAGAACGACAAGGCCGTCGAGGGAGCGTTCGACGAACTGGAGAAGCGCTACAAGGACACCCCCCAGGTGGGTGGCCAGAGCCGGGGCCGGTGATCCGAACCGATGGACTACGCGGCGCTGAAGGCTCTCCAGCCCTCCGAGTTCGAGGATGCGGCGGCCGGGTACCGCGCCACCAGGGATCTGGTCAGCGGGGCCAAGGACATCCTGGAACAACGGATCGCGGGCAGAATGCAGGCCGATCTTGAGGGCGAGGCTGCGAGTGCGGCCCTCAAACAGTTACGGGAGCTGTGGCAGAACTTCCACTACGTCCAGGTGGAGTGCGGCCTGCTCACCACGGCCCTCACCGCGCTGTTCTCCGAGATGGAGGCCGCCAAGAAGAAGCTCGAGGCCGCCGTCGAGGACGCCCGTGCCGACAAGATGACGGTGAACGCAGACGGCTCGGTCAGCTACCCGGCGGGCGGTGAGAAGGTCGACGGCAAGGTGCCGGAGGGTGGGAAAGTGACGGGCAGCGCCGGGGGCGACCGGGGCGGCAGTCCACTCGACCCCGTCGACCCGTCGTCCCTCGCCGACGCCCTGGACCGGCAGGCGGCAGCACAACACCCCAACCCCTACTTCGGCAGGGCCATCGAGTACGCCAACCGGATAGCGGAGGCGGTCAAAGAAGCCACCGAGGCCGACGAGCTGTGGGCCCCGAAGCTGCGGCGGCTCACAGCGGATGACGACTTGACCGTCTCGGCCAAGGACTGGATCGACGTCGAAAAGGACACCGGCGGTGTCCGCAAGGCCGCCAAGAGCTATCTGGACGACATCAAGCCCCCTCCTCAACACGGTGATCCGATAGCGAACGCCGCCTGGTGGCGGGGCCTCTCACCGGAAGAACAGGACGCGTATCTCTCTTTGCACCCCGCCAGTGTGGGTGACCTGGACGGGCTCCCCGCCGAGGTCCGCGACGAGGCGAACCGTACCGTCCTCGCGGAGTCCCGCGCCCGGGTCACGGAAGAACGTACACGTCTGTTGGCGCAGGAGCCCACGAAGACCAAGGTGCTCTACGACCCCGAGACCGGGTCTCCGGTGGGGAAAGTGGATACGGTGGAGTGGACCCAGTGGAACGACCGGAAGAAAAAGCTGGACAACGCGATATCCGGTATGGACATCATTCAGCGGCGCTTTGAGCAGACGGGAACCGGCGACCTGCCGAAAGCGTATCTGCTCGGCTTTGATCCCTTCGCGAACAAGGATGGAAGGGTCATCATCGCCAACGGCAACCCGGACACCGCCGACCACACCGCGGTGTTCGTTCCCGGCACCAAAACGGTGCTGGGGAATATCGACGACGAAATCGACAAGAGCGATCGCCTGTGGCGGCAGAGCAACAAGCTGGCCCCTGGCGAATCCACGTCGACCATCACCTGGTTCGACTACGACGCACCGCTCTCGGCGAAGCCCGGCGACTCCGGACACATCGACCCCGAGGCGCGGCATGACTCATATGCGAGCAAGGCCGCGCCCACGCTCCGGCATTTCCTGGACGGCGCGGAGGCAGCCCATCGATCGGCCACCGGGGACACCGCGCACACGACCCTCATCGGCCACAGCTACGGCAGTACGGTCATCGGCGACACCACCAAATACCCGAGCGATTATCGCGTCGCCGATGACATCATCGCCGTGGGCAGTCCCGGAATGCAGGTGGACCGGGCCGCGGATCTCGGCCTCAATCCAAAGCACGTATGGGCCATGGCCGGCGGTGGCGACGACAAATGGGTCAGGGAAGGGGGACGGCTCGCCGGTCTCGGCGATAACAGAGTAATTCCCACGGACCCGGCATTCGGTGCGAATCTCATGGAAAGCGACTCCCCCAGCCACGGCGGTTTCTGGGCCGAGGAGAACGACAGACCGTCCGTCAGTCTGGAAAACCAAGCCAAGGTCATTGTCGGGAGATACGACGATGTCAAACTGGACAGGGAAGCTCATTGGTGACGCGCATCGGCCGACGTCGTATCCGGATGGCTCTGGTGTTGCCATGTGCCCTGCTACCGATGGTGGGATGTTCCTCCGTGGACAGTGACGAGAACAAACTCGGCTACGAGCCCGCGGTGCGGGACAAGCAGGAGGTCGAGGATGAAGTCGGCTCGCTGTCCAGCAGGGTCCTGGAGATGCTGCGGGTCAAAGGCCAGGTGACCGAACCCGGGCCCATGACCAACTTCTGCGACACCGGTGGTGATGACACACCGCGCTACCGGGTCGTGGCCCATCCATGGTCGCTGTACGGCGTGGACAACAACGCCCTCGGTAAGGGGATGGACCGCCTCGCGGACCAACTGCCGAAAAAGGGGTGGAAGGTGGTGCGGCACGGGCCGGACAGCAGCAAGAACCGAAATCTGGAGATCGTGGCGGTCCACACGAAGACCCACACCCATCTCGAGGTCACCTGGATGAAGGGCCAGGACGGCCATGAGCCGTTGATCTCCGTCGACGTCACCTCCCGGTGCTTCCGTGACGACGACACACCAAGCGGCTGAGCTTCGCGGTGCTCACTCCTGGTCGCGGATCGCCTCCGCCAGGACCTGGACATGGCCGTGGTCGAGGTCCTTCACGGCCGTGAGGAGGGTCAGGGGGCCGGAGGCGGTCAGCTCGATGAGGTGGGCGACGGCCTCGCGGCGCTCCGGGGTGGTGAGCTCGGCGCGGTAGCGGCGGGTGAATTCCGGGAAGAGGTCCGGGTCGTGGCCGTACCAGCGGCGCAGTTCGGTGGACGGGGCGGCGTCCTTGGCCCATTCGTCCAGCTGGGCGTCGGCCCTGGCGAGGCCGCGCGGCCAGACCCGGTCCACCAGGACGCGGGTGCCGTCGTCCGGGTCGGGGGCGTCGTACACCCGGCGGATCCGGATCGGGGGCTCAGCGGCGGACGCTCGCGCGGAGGCTCTCTTGGTGGCCATACGCCCATGGAACCATCGCCCCGGCGACCATCCGTAGGGATAATGCGCCACATGGGAAAGGTGTACGAACGCATCGACGGCAGACTCCGGACCTTCAATCGAAGAGCAGAAGATCTTCTTCACCGCCACCGCCCCGCTGGCCGGGGACGGCACGGTGAACCTCTCCCCGAAGGGGCTGACCGGCTCCTTCGCCGTACTCGACGAACTGACCGTGGCCTACCTGGACTTCGCGGGGAGCAACGCGGAGACCATCGCCCATCTGCGGGAGAACGGCAGGATCACCCTGATGTGGTGCGCCTTCACCGGCCCGCCGAACATCGTGCGCGTCCACGGCCGGGGCGAGCCGGTGTTCCGTGACGATCCGCGCTTCCCCGCGCTGCTCGAGCACTTCCCGGACATCGATGTCGACGCCCACGGGCTGCGGGCGGTCATCGTGGTGACGGCCGAGCTGATCCGGGACACCTGCGGCTACGCGGTCCCGTATCTGGACTACCGCGAGGACCGCCCGCTGCACGCCTCCCGCTTCCAGCGGGAGGACGACGAATCGCTGGACCGCTACTTCCACAAGAAGGAGCACATCGCCAGCAGCATCGACGGTCTGCCGGGGCTTCCGCTGCCGCTGCCGCCGCTCGGTTCCACATAGTGGGTGTAGTGACCACATAACGAGACGGTGTTGCGGAAAGCGCCTCCGGAAGCGTTCCATCACGCGGTGCGATCCGAATCGAAGAGCTCCGCGGCCAACTCCTCGACGACGGCGGCAGGGCAGGCGCCCTCGCCGTCACCGGAGCCCGCCGCCACCGACCGGGCGGCCCGGCGGGCCGTCACCGTCTTCCCCCTCCTCGTGCTCGCCGCCGGTGCGGCGGGCCTCGCCACGCCCGGCACCTTCAGCGGCTGGGCGCCGAATGTGCCCTATCTGCTCGGCGTGGTCATGTTCTGCATGGGGCTGACCATGACCCCCGGGACTTCTCCGGTGTGGCCAAGCGGCCCTGGGCGGTGGCGCTCGGGCTGGTCGCGCACTATGTGATCATGCCGGGTCTTGGATGGCTGATCGCCCACGCCCTCGGCCTCTCCCCGCAGTTGGCGGCCGGTGTCATCCTGGTCGGCTGCGCGCCGAGCGGAACGGCCTCCAATGTGGTGACGTACCTGGCGCGCGGCGATGTGGCGCTGTCGGTGTCGGTCGCCACCGTCTCCACGGTGCTCGCGCCGCTGGTCACCCCGCCGCTGACGCTGCTGCTGGCCGGGGAGTTCCTGCCGGTGGACGCGGAGTCGATGGTCACCGACATCCTCAAGACCGTGCTGCTGCCGGTGGTCGGGGGCTGGTCGTACGGCTGGTCGCCGGGCGGTTCGTCCAGCGGGCGCTGGGGCTGCTGCCCTGGCTGTCGGCCGTCACCATCGGCGTGATCGTGGCGATCGTGGTGGCCGCCAGCGCGGACGCCATCAAGTCGGCGGCGGCGCTGGTGCTGCTCGCCGTGGTGCTCCACAACGGGCTCGGCCTGGCGCTGGGCTACGGGGCGGGGAAGCTGGCCCGGCTGGGCGCGCCCGCCAGCCGGGCCATGGCCTTCGAGGTCGGGATGCAGAACTCCGGGCTCGCCGCCTCCCTGGCCGCCGCCCACTTCAGCCCGCTGGCCGCGCTGCCGGCCGCCGTGTTCTCCGTCTGGCACAACGTCTCGGGGGCGGTGGTGGCGGCCTGGATGGCGTACCGGGCGCGCAGGACGGAGACCGGCTGACGGCGACGGTCCGGCCCGCCCCCGGACGCGGCTGACGGCCGACCCCCGTTCGGCCGTCAGCCGATCCTGTCCGGCCGTCGGACGACGGCCGGCTCCCACGCCCGGTCGACCACCCGCACCAGGCCCTTGTCGGTGAGCTTGATCCGCGGCGAGACGGGCAGCGTCATGGTCGAGATGCTCATGAAGGCATTGCGGTGCCGCCAGCCCCACCGGTGCAGCGCCTCCCGTACGGCGGCCGCGCCCCGGGCGACCGCGGCGGCCGGGGCCGGGGACATCACGCCGCCCACCGGCAGCGGGAGGTGGACGACCGGCTCTCCGGCGACGGCCACACAGATGCCACCGTGGGAGCCGATCACCCGATTGGCCGCATCGCGCAGCGCGGTGGCGTCGGTGGCGACGACGGTGAGGTTGTGACTGTCGTGTGCGTACGTGGTGGCGACCGCGCCCTCGGCCAGCTCGAAGCCGACCACGGGGGCCATCGTCCGGCGGCCGGAGCGCCGGTGGCGCTCGTACACCGCGAGCACGGCCGTCCTGCCCTCCCACTTCACGGTGCCGTCCCGTACGGGCAGCACGACCTCGGCCGGTTCGGTGAAGGTGTCCACGGGGTTCACCCGCAGCGCCCTGAAGGTGTGTTCCCCATCGGGCAGCTCCACCCGCCAGCGGCAGTCGTCCTCGTCGAGCGGGCTGAGGCGTACCGAGTCGGCGAAGGGGTTGCGGACCGGGGCCGTCGCGTCGGCGTCGGCGGCCTCGACGACCTGTCCACCGCAGACGACGGTCACCGGCGTCGGGTCCTCCAGCGCGCGCAGCAGGACGAGGTCGGCCCGCTTCCCCGGGGCCACCACGCCACGGTCGTCCAGGCCGAGGCGGCGTGCCGGGTGCAGGGTGAGGGCCCGGAGCACGGTCAGCGGGCTGAGCCCGGCGTCCAGCGCGACCCGGGCGATATGGTCCAGATGTCCGCGCTCGAGGATGGCATCGGCTGCCAGATCGTCCGTGACCAGGCAGAAGTCGGGCAGGACGGGGAGCTCGCGGAGGCGGGCCACCAACTCGGGGGTGAGGCACTTCTCCTGGAGCATCAGCAACATTCCGAGCCGGGCCTTCTCGACGGCGACCTCGGGGGTGTTCTTGGTGTGGTCGGAGTCGATCCCCGCCCAGAGGTACTCGCCCAGATCGTCGCCGGTCAGGCCCGGGCAGTGGCCGTCGAGCCGGACGCCCTTGCGCCGGGCGGCCTCGACGATCGACCGCATCCGCGGGAACCCTCGACGACGGCCCGGTAGTCCATCACCTCGCCGAGCGTGGTCACCCCGTCCCAGTCGAGCATCTCGGCGATGTCCTCGGCGGTGAGCCGGGATCCGGCGGTCTCGAAGCCCTCGAGCGCGGGGACACAGGAGGGCACGGCCCACAGCATGGTCTGCGCGGGCGCGCGGCCCTGCTCGATCATCCAGGCCATGGCCTCGCGCCCGGCGACGTTGACGATCTCGTGCGGATCGGCGAGCACAGTGGTGGTACCGCGCCGCACCGTGATCCGGGCGAACTCGGCGGGGGTGAGCAGCGAGCTCTCGATGTGCATATGGGCGTCGATGTACCCGGGCGCCAGCAGCAGCCCCTCGGCGTCCAGGACGCGGTCGGAGTCGATCCGCACACCGGGCGCGACCACGGCTCGGATGAGGTCCCCGGTCACCACCACGTCCGCCGGCCGGATCTCGCCGGTGTGCACCGAGACGACGCCGGCACCACGGATGAGGAGATCGCAGCGGCTTGGCATCGGCATGGGGGTCTCCTGCTCGTTCTTTGCTCTGGAATCGGGAGTGGGAGGGTGCGTCGGCCCTACGCCGAAGCGCCCGGCGCGGCAGCACTCCGTACGGCAGCACCTGACACGGCAGCACCTGACACGGCAGCGCTCCGTACGGGGGCACTCGGCGCGGGCGCGGTGTGCGCGCCGTAGCGGTCACGCAGCCGCGACATCAGAAACGCGCGGAACGCCTCCGCGTCGACGCCCGTCGCCACCTTCGCGTTGGACGGCAGGCCGGTGCGCCCGTGGACGTCGGCGACCAGCGCGCCACGGGTGAACTCGCCCGCGCATTCCACGGTCACCCAGGCCTCGGTCCACTGGAGGAGGTCCGGCCGGATGGCCGCAGCGACAGCGAGCGCGTCGTGCACGGCGCAGGCACGCACGGCATGGCGGCGGGCGTAGCGCTCGATGAGATGGCTCAGCATCCGCCCGGCCGCCGAGGTCGCGGGCGCGCCGTCGGCGATCAGTGCCTCGGCGTCGGCGAGCGGGGTCAGGGCCTTGCGGGTCACATCGAGCCCGACGATGCGCAGCGGCACCCCGGCCTCGGCGACATAGCGGGCGGCCTCGGGGTCGGCGTGGAAGTTGAACTCGGCGGCGGGCGTGGTGTTGCCCGGGGCGAAGGCCGCGCCGCCCATGATGACGATCTCCGCCAGCCGCTCCCGGACGTCGGGGTGGGTGTGCAGCAACGCGGCGACGTTGGTGAGCGGCGCCGTGGCGATGAGGGTGATCTCTTGGGGGGCGCCGACGCGGATCCGTTCGGCCATCCAGTCCACGGCGTGGCCGGGGTGGGCGGCCCGGGTGGGCGTGGGGAGTTCCACACCGCCCAGGCCGTACGCGCCGTGCACCGGCTCGTCGGGGTGGCGCAGCGCGCGGGCCAGTGGGCCGGCGTGGCCGCGGAGCACCGGGGTGGCCGCCGCGGCGCCGCCGATCAGGTCGCACAGCCGCAGGGCGTTGTCGACGACCTGATCGAGTCCGACGTTGCCCGCGACGGTGGTCACGCCCACGACGTCGAGTTCGGGTGACGCGTACGCCAGCAGCAGCGCGATCGCGTCGTCGATCCCGGGGTCGCAGTCGATGATGACCCGGTGGGCGGCCTGGCTCATCCGGAGACCTCGCGCTGGAAGCGGTCCACCCACGCGTCGTTGTGATCGACCGCGTAGCCGAGGTCGGGGGAGGTGAACCCGGCGGCGGACGGGTCGGTCGCGGCCTTGCCCGCCACCTTGGTGAGGGACGCGGGCACCTTGGCGTCCTTGTTGACCGGCTTGTCGTTGAAGGAGGCGGCGGCCTTCTCCTGGACGTCCGCGGAGAGCAGATAGTCGATGAACTTCTCGGCGCCCGCCTTGTTCTTGCTGCCCTTGACGATCTGGGCGGTGTTGGCGGCGACGAAGCGGCCCTTGTCGAACGGTGCCCAGCCGATGGGCTTCCCGGCCTTGGCCGGGTCCACGGCGAACAGGTCGAGGCCGGGGGCCATCTCGACCTCGCCGCGGTCCAGGAGGCTCACCAGTTCGGTGCTGCGGTTGAAGAACTTGAGCACATGGGGCTTGAGGTCGGAGAGCTTCTTGAAACCGGCGTCGGCATCCTTGGGGCCCGTGCCGTACGTGGCGGACGTGGCCTCCAGGAAGGGCATTCCGGCGCTGGTGGACATGTCGGGGACGGCGACCTTGCCCTTGTGCTCGGCCTTCCACAGCTCCTTCAGCGTGGGCGGCTCGCTGAACTTGTCGGTGCGGTAGAGCATGCCGAGCAGCTGGTAGGTGTACGCCGGGCCGTAGCCGTCCTCGCTCTTGGCGAAGTCGTAGATCTTGGAGAGGTTGGGGACCTTCTTGGGGTCGATCGTGTCGAAGAGGCCCTGCTTCTGGCCCATGGCGGCGAAGAGGTCGGTGATCATGACGACGTCGACGGTGGGGTTCGCCTTGTTGACGCGGAGCTTGGTGAGCCGGTCGGCGTTGGCGCCGGTCTCCACGGTGACATCGATCCCGGTCTTCTTCTCGAACGGCTCGACCACCGTCTTCTCGAAGCGGTCCGCCCCGAAGCCGAAGGTGGAGACGGTCAGCTTCTTGGGGTCGGCGTCGGCGGTTTCGGCGCAGCCGGACAGGGACAGGGAGAGGGCGGCCGCGGCCGCCGCGCCGGCGAGGACTCTGGTGGTGTGGGTCATGCGGGACACTCCTGCTGTTTCGAGGTGGCCGGCCGGGCGTCGCCGTCGTCGCCGGCCAGGGGGACGGCCCGCGCGAGGGGCAGGTGGAGCCGTACCGGCTCCCCCGCGCGCAGGGTGTCGTCGGTGCTGATGGCGTGGAGGACCCGGTCGCCGACGGTGGCGGTGACCGCCACGTCCGTACCGCGGAAGCGGACCGCGGCCACGGTCCCCTCGACCACTTCACCGCCGGGGGGCGGCTTCTGTCCGGGGGCGAGGACGCCCACATGCTCGGGCCTGATCGTGATCGGGCCCCGGCCGGGGAGGTCGAGGAAGTTCTCATAGCCCAGGAACTCCGCGACGAAGCGGGTCGCGGGCGCCCGGAAGACCTCGCGCGGCGGGCCCTGCTGCACGATCCGGCCGCGGTCGAGGATCACCATGGAGTCGGCGAGCTCCAGCGCCTCCTCCTGGTCGTGGGTGACCAGGATGGCGGTGAGACCCGTCTCGCGCTGGACGCGCAGCAGTTCCTGCCGCATCTGGACGCGCAGCCGCGCGTCCAGGTTGGACAGCGGCTCGTCCAGCAGCAGCACCGAGGGGCGGATGGCCACCGCGCGGGCGAGCGCGACCCGCTGCTGCTGGCCGCCGGAGAGCTCCTTGGGCTTGCGCCGGGCGAGATGGGCGAGGCCGACCAGCTCCAGTACCTCGCCCACCCGGGTGCGGATCTCGGCGGCGGGCACGCCCCGCATCCGCAACCCGAACGCCACGTTCTTCTCCACGGTCAGATGCGGGAAGAGGGCGTACGACTGGAACACCATGCCGATGTTGCGGCGTTCGGGCGGCAGCCGGGTGGCCTCCTCGCCGTCGAGCAGGATGGTGCCGGAGCTGGGCGGGAGGAATCCCGCGATCATCCGCAGGGTCGTGGTCTTGCCGCAGCCGCTGGGCCCGAGCAGGGCGGTGAACTGTCCGCGCTCCACGGTCAGATCGATGGCGTCCACGGCCACCGACCCCGAGAACTCCCGGGTGATGGCCCGGAGCTGGACCACTGGCGTCGTCATCTGGCGCATCCCTACTTGCTGAAGACCTTGTTGAATCCGACGAGCCGCTCCGTGACCAGGGCGACCAGCACGGTCGCCACCAGCAGCAGCGTGCTCACGGCCGCGACGACCGGGTCGAAGGAGAATTCCACGTAATGGAGCATCTCGACCGGGAGGGTGGAGACACCGGGACCGTTGAGGAGCAGTGACAGCGGCACATTGTTGAAGGAGGTGAGGAAGGACAGCACGGCCGCGGAGACGATGCCGGGCGTCATCACCGGCAGGGTGATGTGCAGGAACGTCCGCAGCGGCCCCGCGCCGAGACCGCGTCCCGCCTCCTCCAGGGCGGGGTCGGCCATGGCGAGCGAGGCTCCGGTCACCCGCACCGCGTACGGCAGGAGCAGCACGGTGTGGCCGATCAGCAGCGCCCCGAGGGCGGTGATCCGCAGGGTGACCATCAGCTGCTGGAACAGGGCGAACCCCAGGACCAACTCCGGCACGATCGCCGGGGACAGGAACAGCGCCTCGATCGCCCGACGACCGCGGAACCGGCGGCGCTGGATCGCCAGCGCGGCCGGAACGCCGACGAGCAGCGCCAGGGCCGTCGCTCCGGCCGCCACCAGCGCGCTGGTGATGAGCGCGTCCTGGAAGGGCTGGTGGGCGAGCGCCTTGGTGAACCACTTCCCCGACAGGCCCGGGGGCGGGAACTCGACGGTGTCACCGGAGGAGAACGCGATGGCGACGACGAGCAGGATCGGTCCGAGCAGAAACAGCAGCGCCAGCGCGGACAACGCGGTGAGCACGGGACGCCCTCGCATCAGACCGCCCCCACCCGGGACAGCCGGCCGGATATCCAGCTCGCGGCGAGCACCAGCACGGTCATGATCAGGGCGACCGCGCTCGCCGCGCTCCAGTCGAGCTTCACATTGGCGTAGTCGTACAGCAGCGTGGCCAGCGTGCGGTTGCGGGTGCCGCCGAGCAGCAGCGGAGTGGTGAACGCGGTGACCGCGCCGGCGAAGACCAGGGTCGCGCCGACCAGCACGCCGGGCAGCGCGAGGGGCAGCACCACGCTCCGGAACGCCCGGCCCGGTTTGGCCCCGAGCCCCCTGGCCGCGTCCTCCAACTTGGCGTCGATATGGGAGAGCGAACTGTAGGAGGTCAGGATCATGATCGGGGTGAAGAGCTGGGTGAGCCCGGCGACCAGGGCGAATTCGGTGTAGAGCAGTTGGGTGCCACCGTCCACGAGCTTCAGGTCGATCAGCACGGAGCTGATCAGTCCGTTGCGGCCGAGGATGACCAGCCAGGAGAAGGTGCGGACGACGGTGGAGAGCAACAGCGGAAAGACGGCGAGCGCGAGCAGCAGGCCCTGACGGCGCCTGGGTGCCCGGGAGATCAGGTAGGCCACCGGGAAGCCGAGCAGCAGACAGATGACCGTGGTGAGGGCGGCGACCCGGATGGTCCGGGCCGCCACCTCCAGGACGTAGGCGTCACCGAGCATCCCGCCGAGCTTGCCGAGTACATCGGGGTGCTCGGCGGCGGGCGGAGCGAACAGGGTGACGCCGAAGGGATAGAGGAAGCCGAAGGCGAGCAGCGCCACCCCGGGCAGGAGCAAGAGGCCAGACGCCGCTCTGCGTGACACGAACCCGTCCTCCGTCGACAATACGGTGCGCTGTGCGTCACCACCGGTGTGCAACCGGTTGCAGCAACCGGTTGCAGGCAAGGTACGCTAGGCCCGGGAGGCCGTCAACGGCCATCGGTTAAAACCGTGTAACCGGCAACGAGAGCAGGGGCGGATGGTTCGACTGGCAGACGTCGCTCGAGCGGCGGGCGTGTCCACTTCCACGGCGTCACGCGCGCTCAGCAGGCCCGACATGGTCGCGGCGGAGACCCGGGAGCGGGTGTCCCTCGTGGCCGCCGAGATGGGATTCCGGCTCAACGCCACCGCCCGCGCCCTGACCACCGGCCACACCGGGCTGGTGGGAGTCATCGTCCCCACCCTCGCCAACCCCTTCTTCCCGCCCATCGTCACGGGCGTTCAGCAGCCCCTCACCGAGGCGGGCGGAAACGTCCTGCTCGGCGTCTCCGACCACTCGGCGGACCGTGAGCGGGAGTTGGTGCACCAGCTGGGCCCGCGGGTCGACGGGCTCATCCTGGTCGCGCCGGTCAGCCCGGACGTCGCCCTGCGCTCGTTCGCCGAGCGGCTGCCCGTGGTGACGGTGGACCGCACGGCCCCGGGGCTGCCCGGGGTGCTGGTGGACACCCCCGGCGGAGTAACGAAACTGATGGACCATCTCCTTGGCCTCGGCCACCGTCGCATCGCCTACCTCGGCGGTCCGCCCGGCTCCTGGATGGACCGGCAGCGCCGGAAGGCCGCCCTGACCGCGGTGGCCGACGGCGGCGGCGAACTGATCGTCCTGGATCCCGTACCGCCACGGTTCGACGCCGGACTGGCCACGGCGGAACACCTGGTGCGGCAGGAGACCCCGATCACCGCCGTCATGGTCTACAGCAGCTATGTGCTGCTCGGCCTCTTCATGGGACTGGGCAGCGCCGGACTGCGGGTCCCGGAGGACATCAGCCTCGCCGCCTCCGACGACCTGACCGTCATCGGCATGACCCAGCCGGGCAGCACCGCGCTCCATGTCCCCCTCCAGGAGGCGGGAAGCGAGGCATGCCGACTGGTGCGCGAGGCCCCCGCGGCGGGCTCCCGGCCACCGCGCGTCCGGATCGCCACACGGCTGGTGGTGCGCGACTCCACCGCGGCGCCGCCCAGCGGGTCGACGCGCACACCGCCGCTGACGTCACGCGCCCCGTCGCACACCCCGTCGCGCGCCCGGAAGAATTAGGGTCCTCCTCCACGGAGATCCGTCAGAAGGGCCCTAGCGCTCCTTCTGGGCCAGCCGCAGCAGATGGTCGGCGAGCGCCTGGCCGCCCAGCGGGTCACGGCTGATCAGCAGGAGCGTGTCGTCACCCGCGATGGTGCCGAGGATGTCGTGCAGCTCCGCCGAGTCGATGGCCGAGGCGAGGAACTGGGCGGCGCCCGGCGGAGTGCGCAGCACCACGAGGTTGGCCGACGCCTCCGCCGAGATCAGCAGCTCGCCCGCCAGCCGGGCCATCCGCGCCTCGCTCGCCGACTCGCCGAGCGGGGCGCGCGGCGTGCGGTCGCCGCCCTCACTCGGCACCGCGTAGATCAGCTCACCGCCGGTGTTGCGGATCTTCACCGCGCCCAGCTCGTCCAGGTCCCGGGAGAGCGTCGCCTGGGTGACGGAGAGCCCGTCGTCCGCGAGCAGCTTGGCGAGCTGGCTCTGGGACCGCACGGCCTGCCGGTTCAGGATGTCCACGATCCGGCGGTGGCGTGCGGTGCGGGTCTGCGGCACGGCCGGTCCGCCGTGGCCCACGTCCTGCGCGTCGGTGTGCTGCGCCTCGGTCATCGGTGTCGTCAGTCTCCGGCTCGTCGTTCCCCGTCTCCCTCATGTGCGGCGTCCAGGACGGTCGGGAGCTCCCGGAGGAAGGTGTCCACCTCGCCGTCGGAGATGACGAGCGGCGGGGCGAGCCGGACCACGTCCGGCGCGACCGCGTTCACCAGGAGTCCCGCGTCCTGAGCCGCCTTCTGCACCTGCGGCGCGAGGGACTCTGTGAGCACGATACCGAGCAGCAGCCCGGCGCCGCGGACCCGGGCGACCAGTGCGTGGTCGAGCGATTCGATTCCGTTACGCAGCCGCTCCCCGCCCGCTTGACCCGGTCCAGGAGGCCGTCGGCGGCGATGGTGTCGAGGACGGCGAGACCGGCGGCGCAGGAGACGGGGTTGCCGCCGAAGGTGGAGCCGTGCTGACCCGGGGTCAGCAGATCGGCCGCGGGCCCGAAGGCGAGGGTGGCGCCGATGGGCAGCCCGGCGCCGAGCCCCTTGGCGAGGGTGACGACATCGGGCTCGACGCCCTGCGCCTGGTGCTCGAACCAGTGCCCGGTCCGCCCGATCCCGGTCTGGATCTCGTCGAGCACCAGCAGGGTGCCGGTGGCCCGGGTGATCTCCCGCGCCGCCGCCAGATAGCCGGCCGGCGGCACGATGACGCCGTTCTCGCCCTGGATGGGCTCCAGGATGACGAGGGCGGTGTCGGTGGTGACGGCCGCGCGCAGCGCCTCCACGTCCCCGTACGGCACATGCGTCACATCGCCGGGCAGCGGGAGGAAGGGCTCCTGCTTGGCGGGCTGGCCGGTCAGCGCCAGCGCGCCCATCGTGCGGCCGTGGAAGCCGCCTGCGGTGGCCACCATATGGGTGCGCCCGGTGCGCCGCCCGATCTTGAAGGCGGCCTCGACCGCCTCCGCGCCGGAGTTGGAGAAGTACACGCGTCCGGAGCGGCCGAAGAGCTGGAGCAGCCGCTCGGCGAGCGCCACCGGAGGCTCGGCCACGAAGAGGTTGGAGACATGGCCGAGGGTGGCGATCTGGTCGGACACCGCCCGGACGACGGCGGGGTGGGCATGGCCGAGGGAGTTGACGGCGATACCGCCGACGAAGTCGAGGTACTCCTTGCCGTCCGCGTCCCAGACCTTGGTGCCCTCGCCGTGGGTGAGCGGGAGGCGGGGGGTGCCGTAGTTGTCCATGAGCGCCCCCTGCCAGCGCCGCTTCAGCTCCGCGTTGCTCACTGGTCCTCCCCCTCGCTGCCCTTGCTGTCCTGGTCGCCCTTGCCGTCCTGATCGTCCGTGCCGGCCGCGGTCCCGTCCGGCAGGACCATCGTGCCGATGCCCTCGTCGGTGAAGATCTCCAGCAGGATGGAGTGCGGTACCCGCCCGTCGAGCACGCGGGCGGTGGTGACCCCGTGGCGCACGGCGTACAGACAGCCCTCCATCTTCGGCACCATGCCGCTGGCCAGCTCCGGCAGCAGCTTCTCCAGCTGGCTCGCGGTGAGCTTGCTGATCACCTCGTCGCTGTTGGGCCAGTCGGCGTACAGGCCCTCCACGTCGGTGAGCACCATCAGGGTCTCGGCGCCCAGCGCGACGGCGAGGGCGGCCGCGGCCGTGTCGGCGTTGACGTTGTAGACATGGCCGTCGTCGGCGCTGCGGGCGATGGAGGAGACGACCGGGATCCGGCCGTCGTCCAGCAGGGCCCGGACCGCGCCGGTGTCCATCTCGGTGATCTGGCCGACCCGGCCGATGTCCACCTGCTCGCCGTCGATCTCGGCGAAGTGCTTGGTGGCGGACATCAGGTGCGCGTCCTCGCCGGTCATGCCGACGGCCAGCGGGCCGTGCCGGTTGAGCAGCCCGACCAGTTCGCGCTGGACCTGTCCGGCCAGCACCATCCGTACGACGTCCATGGCGTCGTCGGTGGTGACCCGCAGCCCGGCCTTGAACTCGCTCACCAGACCGTGCCGGTCCAGCTGTGCGCTGATCTGGGGGCCGCCGCCGTGGACGACGACCGGGCGCAGACCCGCGTGGCGCAGGAAGACGACGTCCTGGGCGAAGGCGGCCTTCAGCTCGTCGTCCACCATGGCGTTGCCGCCGAACTTGACCACCACGGTCTTTCCGTGGTGCCGGGTCAGCCAGGGCAGCGCCTCGATGAGGATGCGGGCCTTGGGCAGGGCGGTGTGTTTACGGGTGGTCGGCTGGCTCATGATGAGTAGGCGCTGTTCTCGTGGACGTAGTCGGCGGTGAGGTCGTTGGCCCAGATGACCGCCGAGGCGCTGCCCGCGGCCAGGTCGGCGGTGATGCGGACCTCGCGGTAGCGCATGTCGACCAGCTCCCGGTCCTCGCCCACCGAGCCGTTCTTGCACACCCAGACGTCGTTGATCGCGACGTTGAGCTGGTCGGGTTCGAAGGCGGCCGAGGTGGTGCCGATCGCGGAGAGCACCCGGCCCCAGTTGGGGTCCTCGCCGTGGACGGCGCACTTGAGGAGGTTGTTGCGGGCGATGGAGCGGCCCACCTCCACCGCGTCGTCCTCGGTGGCCGCGCCCACGACCTCGATCCGGATGTCCTTGGAGGCGCCCTCGGCGTCCCCGATCAGCTGGCGGGCGAGATCGGCGCAGACCTCGCGGACCGCCTCGGCGAACTCCGCGGCGTCGGGGGCGACACCGGAGGCGCCGGAGGCCATCAGCAGCACCATGTCGTTGGTGGACATGCAGCCGTCGGAGTCGATCCGGTCGAAGGTGGTGCGGGTGGCGGCGCGCAGCGCGGTGTCCAGCCCGGGGGTGTCCACGTCGGCGTCGGTGGTGAGGACGACGAGCATGGTGGCCAGGCCCGGGGCCAGCATCCCGGCGCCCTTGGCCATACCGCCCACGGTCCAGCCGGCCGGGCTCTGTACGACGGCCGTCTTGTGGACGGTGTCGGTGGTCTTGATGGCGATCGCGGCCTTCTCGCCGCCGTGCGGGGAGAGCGCATCGGCGGCCTTGCCGACCCCGGACAGCACCGCGTCCATGGGCAGCCGGACGCCGATGAGGCCGGTGGAGGCCACGGCGACCTCGCCCGCGCTGTGGCCGAGGACCTCCGCGACCTTCTCGGCGGTGGCGTGGGTGTCCTGGAAGCCCAGCGGGCCGGTGCAGGCGTTGGCGCCACCGGAGTTGAGGACGACGGCCGAGACCTGACCGCCCTTGACGACCTGCTCGGACCACAGGACGGGGGCGGCCTTGACGCGGTTGGAGGTGAAGACGGCCGCGGCGGCGAGGCGCGGGCCGGTGTTCACCACGAGGGCGAGGTCGGGGTTTCCGTTCTCCTTGATCCCTGCCGCGACGCCGGAGGCCGTGAAGCCCTGGGCTGCCGTAACGCTCATGGAGCGACTCCGATCGTGGAAAGTCCCAGCTCCTCGGGGAGGCCGAGGGCGATGTTCATGCTCTGCACCGCGCCGCCCGCGGTGCCCTTGGTGAGGTTGTCGATGGCGCTGATCACGAGGGCGCGGCCGGCCGCCTCGTCATGGGCGACCTGGAGCAGCGCGGCGTTGGATCCGTACACGGCGGCGGTGGAGGGCCACTGGCCCTCGGGGAGGAGGGTGACGAACGGTTCGTCCCGCAGCGCCTTGTCGTACGCGGCGCGCAGGCTCTCCCCGGTGACTCCGGGCCTGGCCTTGGCGCTGCAGGTGGCGAGGATGCCGCGGGGCATCGGGGCGAGGGTCGGGGTGAAGGAGACCGACACCCGCTCCCCCGCCGCGGCGGACAGGTTCTGGATCATCTCGGGGGTGTGCCGGTGGCCGCCGCCGACGCCGTACGGGCTCATGGAGCCCATGACCTCGCTGCCCAGCAGATGCGGCTTGGGTGCCTTGCCCGCGCCCGAGGTCCCGGATGCGGCGACGATGACCGCCTCGGGCTCCAGCAGCCCGGCCGCGTACGCCGGGAAGAGCGCGAGGGAGACGGCGGTGGGGTAGCAGCCCGGCACCGCGATGCGCTTGGTGCCCTCCAGCGCGGCGCGGGCGCCGGGCAGCTCGGGCAGGCCGTAGGGCCAGGTGCCGGCGTGCGGCGAACCGTAGAACCGCTCCCAGTCCGCCGCGTCCTTCAGCCGGAAGTCGGCGCCGCAGTCGACGACCAGGACCTGGTCGCCGAGCTGCTCGGCGACGGCGGCGGACTGCCCGTGCGGCAGTGCCAGGAAGACCACGTCATGCCCGGCCAGCGCCTCGGCGGTGGTGGGCTCCAGCACCCGCCCGGCCAGCGGGAGCAGATGGGGCTGCAGCCCGGCGAGGGGCTGTCCGGCGTTGGAGTTGCCGGTCAGGGTGCCGATCTCCACCTCGGGGTGGGCGAGCAGCAGCCGCAGCAGTTCCCCGCCCGCGTATCCGCTCGCGCCCGCCACCGCAGCACGTATGGCCATCGCCGTCGTCCTCCCTCGATGATGGCATGACTATACGTTTGACGACAGCTTTATGCAAAGAGTGGCCGGAAAGCCGCGGGGCTCGTCACCGGAGGGTGAGGCCCCCGTCCACCTTGAGGACGACACCGGTCGTCCAGGACGACTGGTCGGAGGCGAGGTAGAGGGCCGCATTCGCGATCTCTTCCATGCGGCCGATGCGGCCGGTGGGGTAGGCGCGCCGTACGTACCCCTCGTACTCGGTGCGCTGCCCGGGTGTCATCGGGCCGAGGTACTGGCGGTCGAAGGTGGGCGTGGCCACCGAGCCGGGAGCAATGGCGTTGACCCGCACGCCGCTGGGGCCCAGCTCGCTGGCGAGGGCGCGGGTGAGGGACTCGATGGCACCCCTGGTCGCCGAGTACATGCTGGAGGGGCGGTCGGCGACCATGGTGTTGGCCCAGTAGCTGGACATGTTGATGACGGTGCCCCGCGTCGCGACAAGAGAGGACAGCAGGAGCTGGATGAGACGGAAGGGCGCGGTGAGGTTCAAGGTCACCATGGCCTCCACATCGTCGAGCGTGACGTCGGCCAGCGGCTTCATGCGGGCCAGGCCCACATTGTTGACGAGGATGTCGATATCGACATCGAGCCGGGCGATCGCATCGGACATCGCCGACATGTCGGCCAGGTCCACGGCGAGAGTGCGCACCGCGACCCGCTCGTCGCTCAGTTCGCCGGCCGCCTTCGCCAGCTTGGCCGGATCGCGGGCGAGCAGCACCAGGTCGGCCCCTCCGCGGCGAACGCCGTGGCGATCGCGCGACCAAGCCCTTCGCTGCCTCCCGTGATCAGCGCCGTGCGTCCGTCAAGTCTTCCCATGCCGCCACCTCTCCCATGCTCTTCCGAGGCAAAAAACGGAGAACCCCTCTCCGATTGCAACCTAACACAAACGGAGAGGGGTTCTCCGATTTCGGCGTAGGCTGGCGGCATGCCCGACGCAGAAACTCCCCGCGCGCCGACGCCCTGCGCAACCGTGAACTTCTGATCAAGGTCGCCCGGCACGCGGTGGCCGAGTTGGGCCTGGGGGTGTCGGTGAACGAGATCGTGCGACGTGCCGGACTGGGCCAGGCGACGTTCTACCGTCGCTTCGCCTCCCGCGAGGAACTGCTCTCGGCCGTGCTCGGTGACGTACTCGACGAAGTCCAGGACGGCCTCCGGCGAGCCGCCGAAGCGGACCCCGCGCAGGGCCTGCGGGACGCGCTGCGCCTTCTCGTGGAGCACCAGGCACGCCACCGCGGCCTCTTCGAACTCCTCAACGACCAGCCAGGGGCGGCGGCAGAAGCCCATGCCGACGGCCAGGCGCGAGTACGCGAACAACTCCGCCACATTGGCGAGCGCGCCCAGGAAGCCGGAGCCATGCACCCTGACGCGCGATGGCAGGACCTGCCCTTCCTCGCGGGCTCACTCGCGGCGACATCCTCTTCCTGCCTCGGCATCGACGCCGACGACGACCTGACCGACCGATTGCTCGGCACGGTACTCGCCGGCCTTCGAGCGGGAGCCGCCCGCGCCTGAGCCCGATCAGACGGTCCTCGCCGACCCCGAGGGCCACGAGTTCCGCGCGGCCCGGCCCTGAGACCGGGCCGCGCGGGAGACGGCTCAGACGACGATGACCCGGCGCCCGCGCGTATGACCGGCCTGGCTGTCGACGTGCGCCGCCGCGGCCTCGGCGAGCGGGTACGACTTCTCGACCGGGATGTGGAGCCTGCCCCGCGCGATGAGGCCGACGGCCTCGGCGAGCGCTTCCGGCACGCTTCCGGCCACGCCGGAGAATCGGACGCCGAGCTCCGGCGCACCGAGGTCGGCGATGGAGATCACCTTCCGCGGATCCCCGGTCAGCTCGACGAGCTCGCGGATCACCCCCGAGCCGGCCAGGTCGAGGGCCGCGTCGACCCGGCCGAGCCGCCGCACCCGCTCGACCCAGCCCTCGCCGTACGTCGTGGCGAGGGCACCCAGGCTCCGCAGATAGTCCTGGTTCGCGGCCCCGGCCGTGCCGATCACCGTGATGCCGCGGTCGCGGGCGATCTGCAGCACCGCCGATCCGACTCCCCCGGACGCGCCGCTGACCAGCAGCGTCTGCCCGGGCCGGACACCGACCTCGCGGATGATGCGCAGCGCGGTCTCCACCACGGAGGGGTACCCGGCCGCCTCTTCGAACGTCAGCCCCTCGGGCATACGGACCCAGGCCGACAGCACGGCGAACTCGGCATAGGTGCTCGACCCCTCGCCGAACACACGGTCGCCGACCTCGACCCCTTCGGCACCCTCGCCGACCTCGTCCACCACCCCGGAGGCGTCCTGCCCGACCCCGGAGGGCAACTCGGTCGGATGGGCCCCCAGGACCTGGCCTTCACGGATCCGCCAGTCGACGGGGTTCACGCCCGCCGCCCGTACGGCGATACGTACCTGGCCGGGGCCCGCGTGGGGCTCCTCGGCGTCAATGAGGTGCAGAACGTCCGGGCCGCCGAACTCGGCGAAGCTCACTTTCTTCATGAGGTCGGACCGTAGCACTAACGGTTAGTGTTTCAAAACCGTTTTGGTTTCGCACCTGCTAGCGTGAGGGCATGACCGTGCCGACCGGACGCCGTGAGCGCAAGAAGGCCGCGACCCGCCAGAAGATCGCCGATGCCGCCCTGCGGCTCTTCCTGGAACGCGGATACGAAGCGGTGGGCATCCGCGAGGTGGCCGCCGAGGCTGACGTGGCCGTCACCACGCTCTTCTCCCACTTCGCCTCGAAAGAGGCCCTGGTGTTCGAGCAGGACGAGGACTTCGAGCACCGCCTCACGCAGGCGGTCACCGACCGTGCGCCGCACGAACCGCTGCTCCCCGCGCTGCGCCGCGAGATCCACGCCCTGGTGCGCCACTGCACGGCGGACGGTGCCGCCCCGATCTGGCAGATGATCGAGGCATCACCCGCCCTGCGGGAGTACGAGGAGTCGATGCGGCTGCGCCACGCGGAGTCGCTGGCAGCGGCCATCGCCGCCGATCCCGAGCGGTCACAGACCACGACGGCCTGCCGGACGATCGCGAGGTTCGTGATCGACGCCTATTCGCTGGCCCGGGAGGCGGCCGATCCGGAGGCCGCGGTGGACGAGATCTTCCGGATGATCGAGGCGGCCTGGGAGGTCGCCGCACCGGCCCGGCGGGCGTGAGGAACTGTTCCTCCAGGTGAAACAGGGACCGCCCCCGGCCGGGCGAGTGCCGGCCGGGGCGGTGTGGTGCGGTGTGGTGCGTCGGGCGCGCCAGACGGGTCAGGCGCGCCCGGCGGGGTCAGCCGAGGGTGGCCAGGGCCTGGTTGAAGGTCGCGGACGGGCGCATGACGGCCGCGGCCTTGGCCGTGTCGGGCTGGTAGTAGCCGCCGATGTCGGCCGGGGAGCCCTGGACCGCGATCAGCTCGTCGACGATCGTCTGCTCCTGCGTGGAGAGCGTGTCGGCGAGCTGGGCGAACGCCTTGGCCAGGTCGGCGTCGTCGGTCTGCTTGGCCAGCTCCTGGGCCCAGTACAGGGCCAGGTAGAAGTGGCTGCCGCGGTTGTCGATACCGCCGACGCGACGGCTGGGCGACTTGTTCTCGGCCAGGAAGGTGCCGGTCGCCCGGTCGAGGGTGTCGGCGAGGATCTGGGCCCGCGCATTGCCCGTCTTCTGCGCGAGGTGCTCGAAGCTGACCGCGAGGGCCAGGAACTCGCCCAGGCTGTCCCAGCGCAGGTAGTTCTCCTTGACCAGCTGCTGGACGTGCTTGGGCGCCGAGCCGCCCGCGCCGGTCTCGAACAGACCGCCGCCGTTGATCAGCGGGACGACCGAGAGCATCTTGGCGCTGGTGCCCAGCTCCAGGATCGGGAACAGGTCGGTCAGGTAGTCACGCAGGACGTTGCCGGTGACCGAGATCGTGTTCTCGCCGCGGCGGATCCGCTCCAGGGAGAGCTTGATCGCCTCGACCGGGGCCAGGATCCTGATGTCCAGGCCCTCGGTGTCGTGCTCGGGCAGGTACGCCTTGACCTTCTCGATGAGGTTGGCGTCGTGGGCGCGGCCCTCGTCCAGCCAGAAGACGGCCGGGTCGCCGGTGGCGCGGGCGCGGGTGACGGCCAGCTTGACCCAGTCCTGGATCGGCACGTCCTTGGTCTGGCACATCCGGAAGATGTCACCGGCGCCGACGACCTGCTCGATGACCGCGTTGCCCGCCCCGTCCAGGACGCGGACGGTGCCGGTGGTGGGGATCTCGAAGGTCTTGTCGTGGCTGCCGTACTCCTCGGCCTTCTGCGCCATCAGGCCGACGTTGGGCACCGAGCCCATGGTGGCCGGGTCGAAGGCGCCGTTGGCGCGGCAGTCGTCGATGACGGCCTGGTAGATCCCGGCGTAGCTGCTGTCCGGGATCACCGCAAGGGTGTCGTGCTCCTCGCCGTCCGGGCCCCACATGTGGCCGGAGGTGCGGATCATGGCCGGCATGGAGGCGTCGACGATGACGTCGGACGGCACATGCAGGTTGGTGATGCCGCGGTCGGAGTCGACCATGGCCAGCTCCGGGCCCTCGGCCAGCTCGGCGTCGAAGGACGCCTTGATCGCCGCGCCCTCGGCAGGGCCTCCAGGCCCTTGAGGATGCCGCCCAGACCGTCGTTCGGGGTCAGACCGGCGGCGGCGAGGGTCTCACCGTGCTCGGCGAAGGTCTTGGGGAAGAAGGCGCGTACGGCGTGGCCGAAGACGATCGGGTCGGAGACCTTCATCATCGTGGCCTTCAGGTGCAGCGAGAACAGCACCCCCTCCGCCTTGGCGCGGGCCACCTGCGCCGAGAGGAACTCGCGCAGCGCCGCGACGCGCATCACGGAGGCGTCCACGACCTCGCCCGCCAGCACCGGCACCGACTCGCGCAGCACGGTGGTGGAGCCGTCGTCGCCCGCCAGCTCGATGCGCAGCGAGCCGTCCTCCGGGATCACCACGGACTTCTCGGTGGAGCGGAAGTCGTCGGTGTCCATGTGGGACACATTGGTCTTGGAATCGGCCGACCAGGCGCCCATGCGGTGCGGGTTGGCCTTGGCGTAGTTCTTCACCGAGGCGGGGGCGCGGCGGTCGGAGTTGCCCTCGCGCAGCACCGGGTTCACCGCGGAGCCCTTGACCTTGTCGTAACGGGCGCGGATCTCCCGCTCCTCGTCGGTCTTCGGGTCGTCCGGGTAGTCCGGCAGCGCGTAGCCCTGCTGCTGCAGCTCGGCGATCGCGGCCTTCAGCTGCGGGATCGAGGCCGAGATGTTCGGCAGCTTGATGATGTTGGCCTCGGGGGTCTTGGCAAGGTCACCCAGCTCGGCGAGGGCGTCGGGGATGCGCTGGCCCTCTTCGAGGTGCTCGGGGAACTGGGCGATGATCCGGCCCGCCAGGGAGATGTCCCGGCTCTCCACGCTGACCCCGGCCGTGGAGGCATACGCCTCGATCACCGGCAGGAACGAGTACGTCGCGAGGGCAGGGGCCTCGTCCGTGTGCGTATAGATGATGGTCGAGTCAGTCACCGGGTGCTCCGCTCCACGTCTGCAACATTGCTCGACATCAAGATATCCGGTGCCGAGTGCTTTCCCGAAAGGGCCCTGGGCAGAAAGCCGCGCGAGGCGCCGCGCCCTGGTCACGGCACGCCCTTCGGTGGGATCGTCCCGTCCATGCCGATGACTCTGCGGGGCGCGCGGGTGGTGCTGCGCCCCACCGTCCCTTCCGATGTTCCCTCCCTGGCCGCGATCCGCGCCACGCCCGAGGTGTACGCGCGCTGGCAAGGCGGCGAGGACCTGGTGGCGGCGGTGCGCGAGGACCTGGCCGACCCCGGCGCCGAGCGGTGGACCATCGAGGACGAGGGCGCCGTGATCGGCTTGATCCAGTGGTCGGCCGAGGCCGATCCGGACTACCGACACGCGAGCATCGACATCTACCTGGACCCGGCGGTGCACGGGCGGGGGCTGGGCACCGACGCCGTACGCACCCTGGCCCGCCATCTGATCGCCGACCACGGCCACCACCGGATCGTGATCGACCCGGCGGCGGACAACACCGCCGCGATCAGGTGCTACGGCAAGGTCGGCTTCCGGCCCGTCGGCGTGATGCGGTCCTATGAGCGCGGTCCGGACGGTACGTGGCACGACGGCCTGCTGATGGATCTGCTGGCCGAGGAGCTCACGCCGTGAACGGCGGGGGCCCGGGGAGTGTTTCCGTCACGTGGGGAGTGTTTCCGTCACGTACCGTCCACGCGCAGCCGCCACTCGCCCGCCCGGCCGGTGAGGGTGACCGTGGAGAGCGGACGGACGTCGACGTTCCAGTAGCAGTGCGGCGGCGCCTTGATCGCGTACATCAGGGCGGCGCGGACCACCCCGGGGTCGGCCACGGCCACCATCTTGGCGTGGTCCTCGGCCGGGCGGGTGTCCAGCCAACCGCCGATCCGCATGATGAACGCGTGCAGCGACTCCCCGCCGTGCGGTGCGGAGCGCGGATCGCCGAGCCAGGCGTCCACCTCCGCGGGTTCGCGCGCCATCACATCGGCGAGGGAGCGGCCCGCCCAGCGGCCCATGTCGCAGTCCCGCAGCGCGAGTTGGACCAGTGGCGTGAAGCCCAGCACGTCGCCGGTCTCCCGGCTGCGGGTCGACGGCGAGCAGTAGCGCAGCTCCGCCGCGGCCAGCGGCAGCAGCGCGGGGGCCGCGCGCTCGGCGGCGAGCCGGCCCTCCGGATCCAGCGGCCGGTCGTCGCCGAAGCGCTCCCCCAGCCGGGAGGAGCTACGGCCGGCGGCGACCAGCGTCAGCCGAAACGTCATCCCGGCATCGTAAGGTCACGGCCCCGGCTCCAGGGCCCGTAACCAGGAGAAGAGCAGGGGCCTTTGGGTGTGCGCCGGGTCACCGGGCGACTCGAAGCGGCCGTCTCATGAACACCGTGCGCATCGCGGGTGGCGGGCGGGAAGCGGCGCGTGCCGCCGGGGGTCTTCCCCCTCCCCGCCCCTTCCCGATACCAGGGACTCCGCCCCTGGCCCCCGGGCCCCGGACCGGGGCCTGAGGCCCCGGGGCAGAACCCCGACCCGGAGCCTGAGGGGAACCCCGGCCCGAGGCTGGGGCGGAACCCCGGACCGGGACCCGGGACGAAACCCCGGACCGGGACCCGGGACGAAACCCCGGACCGGGGTCCGAAGGGAACCTCGGACCGGGACCTGGGGCGAGAACCCCAGGCCCGAGACCCGGGGCGGAGCCCCGTCCGGCGCCCGAGGCGAAACACCGGACCGAGACCCGGGACGAAACCCCGACCCGAGACCCGGGACGAAACCCCGACCCAGGACCCGAGGCCAAACCCCGACCCGAGACCCGGGACAAAACCCCGACCCAGGACCCGAGGCCAAACCCCGACCCGAGACCCGGGACGAAACCCCGACCCAGGACCCGAGGCCAAACCCCGACCCGAGACCCGGGACGAAACCCCGACCCAGGACCCGAGGCCAAACCCCGACCCGAGACCCGGGACGAAACCCCGACCCAGGACCCGAGGCCAAACCCCGACCCGAGACCCGGAGCGAAACCCCGACCCGGGGCCTGAGGCCAAACCCCGACCCGGGGCCTGAGGCCAAACCCCGGGCCCGAGACCTGGGGCGGAACCCGACCCGGCGCCCGGGCGAAACCCCGTCCGAGGCCTGGGGCGGAACCCTGTCCGGCGCCCGAGGCGAAACACCGGCCGAGGCCCGAGGCGAAACACCGGCCGGGGGCTGGGGCGGAGCCCCAGTTTCGGGAAGGGGCGGGGAGGGGAAGAGCCCGCCGCAGGCGACACGCCCCGTCGAACGCGTCCTACGCCCCCGCCAGCACCTCCTCGCACGCGGTGCGCAACCGCCGCACCCCCTCCCCCAGTTCACCGGTCCCCGCCACCGACGCGAAGCTCAGCCGCACATGCGGCGCGGGCGGTTCGGCGCAGAAGTACGGGCGGCCGGGGCGACGGCGACCCCGGCGCGCAGCGCGGCGGAGGCCAGGGCGGCCTCGTCGGTGCCCTGGGGCAGCCGTAGCCACATGTGGTAACCGCCGCGCGGGACATGGCGCAGCTCCAGCGCGGGCAGCTCCCGCCGTACGGCGGTGGCGAGCGCCTCGCGGCGGGTGTGCAGCTCGGCGGAGACGGTGCGCAGATGGCGGGGCCAGGAGGGCGCGCCGACGAGTTCCAGGGCGGTCTCCTGCAACGGACGGGGCACGAAGAAGCTGTCCACGACCTGGATCGCGCGCAGCCGCTCCAGCGCGGGGCCGCGGGCGGCGAGCGCGCCCACCCGCAGGCTGGGCGAGGTGGCCTTGGTGAGCGAGCAGACGTGGACCACCGCCCCGTCGGGGTCGTCGGCGGCCAAGGTGGCGGGCAGCGGACCCGCGTCCTCGTGGGCGAGCCGGCGCGCGAAATCGTCCTCCACCAGGAACGCGCCCGCCGCACGGACGATCGCGAGCACTTCGCGGCGCCGCCCGGCGGAGAGCACCGCGCCGGTGGGGTTCTGGAACAGCGGCTGGCACACGAAGACCCGGGCGCCGGTCGCCCGCAGCGCCTCGGCGAGCAGATCGGGGCGCACCCCGTCGGCGTCCACCGGGACCGGCACGGGGCGCAGCCCGGAGGCGCGGGCGGCGGCGAGCATGCCGGGGTAGGTGGGGGACTCCACGAGGACGGGCGCACCGGGCGCCGCGAGCGCGCGCAGCGCGCAGGTGAGCGCGGACTGGCCGCCCGCGGTGACCAGGACGTCGGAGGCGCCGAGGACCCCGGCCGGGCCGCCGATCTCGCGGGCGAACCAGGCACGCAGCTCGGGCAGGCCCTCCACCTGCGGGCGGTCCCAGGCCCCGGGCCGCCGCCCGGCGCGCGCCAGGGCGGCGGCCAGCGCCCGCTCGGGCTGGAGGGAGGAGTGCAGATAGCCGCCGTTGAACTCCAGGATCCCGGGCGGCGGGGCGGCGAGCGTGGCCAGGACGCCGGAGGCGTCCACCGAGCGCGGCACCGGCTCACCGGCCGTCTCCAGGCTCAGCGCGACCTCCTGCCAGGAGGTGTCGCCCGGCCGCTGCGCCCCGGCCCGTGGCCGGTCGGCGCGGAAGGCACCGGCGCCGGGGCGGGTGACCACCAGCCCTTCGGCGACGAGCGCGGCGAGGGCGCGGGAGACGGTCACCGGGCTCACCCGGTGGCGCTCGACCAGGGCCCGGCTGGACGGCAGCTTCTCTCCAGGTGAGTAGCGGTCCAGCTCCTTTCGCAGGGATTCCGCGAGGTCGGCCACACTGCTACGCTGTTGCATGACAGCACAGGATAGCGCTACTGACAGCAGTGCGATAGCGGTGAGCGGCGACCCGGCCCCGGGTGGCGACCCAGCCCCGCACGGTGACCCAGCGCCGGATGGCGGCCCAGCCCCAGGTAGTGACCCCGACCCGCACGGCGGCCCAGCCCCGGATGGCGGGCCAGCCCCAGGTCGCGGCCCAGCCCCGGACCGGGGCGGCGCCCGGGCGGCCCCGGCGCTTCCGACGCCGTTCGCCCTCCGCACCGGCACCCTGCTCGCCGCGCTCGGCGTCGCCGCCTTCTCCCTCACCTTCCCCGCCACCGCCTGGGCGCTCACCGGCCTCGGCCCCTGGACGGTGACCACCTGCCGGGTGGTGCTCGCCGCGCTGATCGCGGGCGGGGCGCTGGTCGCCCTGCGGGTGCCGGTGCCGGACCGCCGGCACTGGCCGGGGCTGCTGGTCGTCGCGGCCGGGGTCGTCGTGGGCTTCCCACTGCTGACCACGCTCGCCCTGGAGACCTCCACCACCGCGCACGCGGCCGTGGTGGTCGGCCTGCTGCCGCTCACCACCGCCGCCTTCTCGGCCGTACGCACCGGGGTGCGGCCCTCGCGGGTGTTCTGGGCGGCGGCGCTGGCCGGGGCGGCGGTCGTGATCGCCTTCGCGGTGCAGCAGAGCGGCGGGGCGCTCACCACCAGCGATCTGTATCTGTTCGGCGCGCTGGTGGTGTGCGCGGCGGGCTACACCGAGGGCGGACGGCTGGCCGGCCACATGCCGGGCTGGCAGGTGATCGGCTGGGCGCTGGTGGGCTGTCTGCCGCTGTCGGTGCCGGGCGCGGTGCTCGCGCTGGCGGGCGAGGACGTCCACCTCGGCGGTCGTGCGGTGGCCGGACTGCTGTGGCTGGCGGCCGGTTCGCAGTTCGTGGGCCTGGTGGTGTGGTACCGGGGGATGGCCGCCATCGGGGTGGCCAGGGCCAGCCAGCTGCAACTGGCCCAGCCGCTGCTCACCCTGGTGTGGTCGGTGCTGCTGCTCGGCGAGACGCTGACCCCCGCCGCCCCGATCGCCGCCGTCGCGGTGCTGGTGTGCATCGGAGTGACACAGCGGGCCCGGGTCCCGGCCGGGGCGGTACGGGCTTCCGGCCCCGGCCGGACGCGTCCGCCCGAAACCGTCGAAACCGCCGAAGCGGCGGACCGGACACCCGAAAGGACGGACCGGATCCCCGAAGCAGCGGACCGGAATCACTCCCCGGCGGGAGCAAACCAGGACAACCAGCCATAGACTGGCCTCAGGGATCGCATTGTCCTCAGCAGACCGCATTGCCCTCCAGCGGACGGGAGGTCACGCACATGGAGGCGACCGTAGGCGACAAGCTGCTGGTACACGGCAGGGTTGTCGGAATTCACGATCGTGTAGCGGAGATCATCGAAGTGCTCGGGGATAACGGGGAACCGCCTTACCGCGTGCGTTACGAGGACGACGGACACGAGTGCCTGTTCTCCCCCGGGCCCGACTCGGTCGTCCGCCACCTGGCCGCCGGACCCGGGCAGCGGTAGTTGTCCCCACAGGGGCAGGGCCCGGGTCAGCGGGGCGGACGGACGCGATACGGATAGTGGTCGGCGACCACACGCGCCATGGCGCCGTTGCGGTCGGCGGCCACTTCCTTCGCCGAGAAGTACACATTGCCGCGCACCTGGGGAAAGCCCTGGTCGAAGGTGAGGTGCCGGGACAGCTCCGCCGGGTCCTGCCAGGGCGCGGGCTGCGCCGGGTCGCCCGCCTTGTAGAGCGCCTCGCCGATGTAGAGGTTCACCCCGGTGCCCCGGACCGCCTCCGACCACCAGGGGACGAGCACGGCGTAGTCGGCGGCGGCGAAGCCGATGTTCCAGTAGACCTGCGGGACGACGTAATCGAGCCATCCCCGCCGCACCCAGCCACGGGTGTCCGCGTAGAGGTCGTCGTAGGTCTGCACCCCCGCCGTGGTGGCGGAGCCGAGCGGGTCGGTGGCCTGGTTGCGCCAGACGCCGAAGGGGCTGATGCCGAACCTCACCCGCCGCTTCAGTCGTCTGACGCGCACGGCCGTCTCGTACACCAGGCGGTCGATGTTGTTCCGCCGCCAGGCCGCGCGGTCCGGGAAGCCCGCGCCGTAAGCCTCGTACGCCGCGTCGTCGTCGAAGACCTGACCGGCCACCGGATACGGGTAGAAGTAGTCGTCCCAGTGGACGGCGTCGATGTCATAGCGCGCGACCGCGTCCAGCATGGCGTCCTGGACGAAGCGGCGGACCTCCGGCAGCCCGGGGTTGTAGTAGAGCTTCCCGCCGTACGGCACGACCCACTCGGGGTGCACCCGGGCCGGATGGGTGGGGACCAGCCGTGCGGGGTCGGTGTGATTGGCGATCCGGTACGGGTTGAACCAGGCGTGCAGCTCCAGACCGCGCCGGTGCGCCTCGCGCACGGCGGTGCCCAGCGGATCCCAGCCCGGATCCTTGCCCTGCACGCCGGTGAGGCACTCCGCCCACGGCTCGTACGGTGAAGGCCACAGCGCGTCCGCCGTCGGCCGCACCTGGAAGACCACCGCGTTGAGCCGGCGGCTCACGGCCGTGTCGAGGAAGCCCAGCAGCTCGGCCCGCTGCCGCTCCGCGGGGAGACCGGGCCTGGACGGCCAGTCGCGGTTGGCGACGGTGGCCAGCCACATCCCGCGGAACTCGGGCCGGTGCCCACCGCCCCGCCCCTCCGCCAGCGCGTCGCCCGCCGTGACGGTGGCGGCCAGGGCTCCGGCGGCCGCCACCGTGAGACTTCTGCGCGTGATCCCACCCATGAAACCCAACTCCTCGCCTCGGTCGTGCCGTCAACGTAAGCCCGCCGCCACCGGCCGGACCGAAGGGCCAGGAGACCGTCCCCCGTCGCCCCCGGGGAGCGTGGTGTCGGACAACGCCGACGCGCCGGGGGCGCCACCCAGCGGTGGCCGGGCGGCCCGCGCCGGGCGGCCCCCGCCGGGCGCCCTGCGGCAGGCGCCCTGCGGCGGCGTGCCCGATGTGGTGGCAAGTGGCAACACCCGCTGATGATGGGGCCCTTGCGGGGCGCCCGGCAATGCTTACCGCGAATCCGGGACGGCCGGGCCCAACACCCCTTGAGGACCCCTTGACTTCACCCTTCTCGCACGGCCATCCGGCCGCTAGCATCGGATGACGCACGCATGGGAGCGCTCCCAAATACCCTCGCCCGCATGGCCCTCATGCCTCACTACCCCCACGTCCGGAGAGGAAGTTCCCGTGCGCAGCAACGGCAGAAGACCGGTCGGCGCGCTCATGGCCGCGCTGGCACTCGTCGGCGGCTTACTCACCGCGGCGGCCTCCCCCGCCGCGGCCCGCCCCGAAGCCGCCCCGCCCGGGCCACCACTCGGGCCACCACCGCCCAGGCCGACGCCTACACCTGGAAGAACGTCCGCGTGGACGGCGGCGGCTTCGTCCCCGGCATCGTCTTCAACCGCAAGGAGAAGAACCTCGCCTACGCCCGCACCGACATCGGCGGGGCGTACCGCTGGGACCAGTCCGGCAAGCGGTGGGTGCCGCTGCTGGACTCGCTGGACTGGGACCACTGGGGCTGGACCGGGGTGGTGAGCCTGGCCAGCGACTCGGTGGATCCCAACAAGGTCTATGTGGCGGCCGGTACGTACACCAACAGCTGGGACCCGGGCAACGGCGCGATCCTGCGCTCGTCCAACCGGGGCACGAGCTGGCAGTCCACCACCCTCCCCTTCAAGCTGGGCGGCAATATGCCCGGCCGCGGCATGGGCGAGCGGCTGGCGGTGGACCCCAACCGGAACAGCGTGCTCTACCTCGGCGCGCCGAGCGGCAACGGGCTGTGGCGCTCCACCGACTCCGGTGTCACCTGGTCGAAGGTGACGTCCTTCCCCAACCCCGGCACGTACGTCCAGGACGCGAGCGACACCAGCGGCTATCTGAGCGACAACCAAGGCGTGGTGTGGGTGACCTTCGACGAGCGCACCGGCTCCTCCGGCAGCGCCACGAAGACCATCTACGTGGGCGTGGCGGACAAGGACAACACCGTCTACCGCTCGACGGACGCGGGCGCCACCTGGTCGCGGGTGGCCGGCCAGCCCACCGGCTATCTCTCCCACAAGGGCGTCCTGGACGCCAAGAACGGCTATCTGTACCTGACCACCAGCGACAAGGGCGGCCCGTACGACGGCGAGAAGGGCCAGGTGTGGCGGTACACCACGGCCACCGGGGAGTGGAAGAACATCAGCCCCATGGCGGACGCCGACACCTACTTCGGCTACAGCGGGCTCACCGTGGACCGCCAGAAGCCGGGCACGCTGATGGTGACCGGCTACAGCTCCTGGTGGCCGGACACCCAGATCTTCCGCTCCACCGACTCCGGTGCCACCTGGACCCGGGCCTGGGACTTCACCAGCTATCCGAACCGGTCCTTCCGCTACACCCAGGACGTCAGTGCCGTCCCCTGGCTGACCTTCGGCACCAACCCCTCCCCGCCCGAAGTCACCCCGAAACTGGGCTGGATGACCGAGGCGCTGGAGATCGACCCGTTCGACTCCAACCGGATGATGTACGGCACGGGGGCGACGGTCTACGGCACGGAGAACCTCGGAAACTGGGACACGGGCGGCAAAATAGCCATCACACCCATGGTCAAGGGCCTGGAGGAGACGGCGGTCAACGACCTGGCCAGCCCGCCCACCGGGGCCCCGCTGCTCAGCGCGCTCGGTGACATCGGGGGCTTCCGCCACACCGATCTCGACGCGGTGCCCGCGAGGATGTACACCTCGCCGACGTTCACCACGACCACCAGCCTGGACTACGCCGAGACCAATCCGAACACGGTGGTCCGGGTGGGCAACAACGACTCCGCGCCACGGATCGCCTTCTCGACCGACAACGGCGCCAACTGGTTCCAGGGCAGCGAGCCGTCCGGGGTCACCGGCGGCGGCACCGTGGCCGCGGCGGCCGACGGCAGCGGCTTCGTCTGGGCCCCGGAGGGCACCTCGGCCGTCTATCACACCACCGGTTTCGGCAACTCGTGGTCGGCGTCGAGCGGCATCCCGGCCGGGGCGGTCGTGGAGTCCGACCGCAAGAACCCCAAGAAGTTCTACGGCTTCAAGGCGGGCACCTTCTACGTCTCCACCGACGGCGGCGCCACCTTCACCGCCAGGGCGTCCTCCGGGCTGCCGGCCGACGGCCCGGCGCGGTTCAAGGCGCTGCCGGGCGCCGAGGGCGACATCTGGCTCGCGGGCGGCAGCACCGGCGGGGCGTACGGGCTGTGGCACTCCACGGACTCCGGCGCGACCTTCACCAAGCTGAGCGGCGTCCAGCAGGCGGACACCATCGGCTTCGGCAAGGCGGCGCCGGGCGCCTCGTACCAGGCGCTCTACACCAGCGCGAGAATCGGCGGGGTGCGCGGCATCTTCCGGTCCACGGACGCCGGGGCGAGCTGGACCCGGATCAACGACGACGCCCACCAGTGGGGCTGGACGGGCGCCTCGATCACCGGCGACCCGCGGGTCTACGGACGGGTCTACCTGGCCACCAACGGGCGCGGCATCCTGCGCGGCGACATCTCGTGAGCGCCGAGGGCGGGCCGGGGCCGGATTTCCGGCCCCGGCCCGCCCCCTGCCGATAACCGGAGGGTAACGTCTGGGGCGACAGGGGGACGACACAACGGACGGTTGGACCAGCGAAAGGCACGATGTGACCGACATCGAACGCGTCGGAGTGGTGGGCTGTGGCCAGATGGGTGCGGGCATCGCGGAGGTGTGCGCCCGATCCGGCCTGGACGTCATGGTCGCGGAGACCACGGGTGAGGCCCTGGAGATAGGGCGTACCCGGCTGACCAACTCCCTCGGGAAGGCCGCCGAGCGCGGCAAGATCACCGAGGAGCAGCGCGACGCGACGCTGGACCGGCTGAGCTTCACCACCGATCTGGGGGAATTCGCCGACCGTGATCTGGTGATCGAGGCGGTCGTCGAGAACGAGCAGATCAAGACGGAGATCTTCCAGGTCCTCGACCAGGTGGTGACCCGCCCGGACGCGATCCTCGCCTCCAACACCTCCTCCATCCCGCTGGTCAAGCTGGCCGTCGCCACCTCCCGCCCGGACCAGGTGATCGGCATCCACTTCTTCAACCCGGCACCGGTGCAGGCGCTGGTGGAGCTGATCCCGGCGCTCACCACCGGCGAGGAGACCATCAAGCGCTCCGAGGCGCTGGTCGGCGACATCCTGGGCAAACACGCCATCCGCGCCCAGGACCGCGCGGGGTTCGTGGTCAACGCGCTGCTCATCCCGTATCTGCTGTCCGCCATCCGGATGTTCGAGTCCGGGATCGCCAGCCGCGAGGACATCGACAACGGCATGGAGCTGGGCTGCGCCCATCCGATGGGCCCGCTGAAGCTGTCCGATCTGATCGGCCTGGACACCATCGCGGCGATCGCCGACTCGATGTACGAGGAGTACAAGGAGCCGCTGTACGCCGCTCCCCCGCTGCTGCTGCGGATGGTGGACGCGGGCCGTATGGGACGCAAGACGGGCTCGGGCTTCTACACGTACTGAACCGGACGCGCGGGTGCCGGCGCCGCTGACCGGATCGTTCCGCCACCGGCCCCGATCGTGTCTGGCCGGGGGCGTTCGTCCCTGGTCAGACTGGGGACCATGAAGCGAGCGCTGATCGTCATCGATGTCCAGGAATCCTTCCGCGCCCTCCCGTCCTGGGAGCGGATCGCCAACCCGAAGATCGCGGATCCGGTCAACCGGCTGGTCCGCCTCGCCCGCGCCGAGGGGGACCAGGTGATCTGGGTGCTGCACGCCGAGCCCGGCAGCGGGGGCGCGTTCGACCCGGAGCAGGGGCGGATCCGGCCGCTGGAGGAGCTGGAGCGGCCGGCTCCGGGTGAGCCGGTCCTCCACAAGACCGCCCACAACGCCTTCACCACCACCCGGCTCCAGCAGCTGCTGACCGGGGCGGGCGTGCGCGAGCTGGTGGTCTGCGGGATCCGCACCGAGCAGTGCGTGGAGACCACCGCCCGGGTCGGCAGCGACCTGGGCTACGGGGTCGTGTTCGTCACCGACGCCACCACGACCCATCCGATCGGCGACTTGAGCGCCGAGGCGATCGTGGAGCGCACGGAGGCGGTGCTGCGCGACCGGTTCGCCCGGATCGCCACGGTGGCCGAGCTGGAGGCGGAGTCGGGGGCCTCCACGGCATGAGCCGGGTGGTGTTCGTGCTGGTGCCCGGGGTCCATCTGCTCGACCTGGCCGGACCGGCCCAGGTCTTCGGCACGGCGACGGATCTCGGGCTGCCCTACGAGCTCGGCTATGTGGCCGAGCGGGAGCTGGTCCCCAGCGCCCAGGGTCTGACACTCAACGCGCGGACCGAGTGGCCCACGACGGGCCCGGACGACCTGGTCGTGGTGCCGGGCTGGCGGATCTCACCGCCGCACGACGGCCGGGCTCCCGGCCCGGAACCGCTGGAGCGGCTGCGCGCCCACCACGCGGCCGGGGGCACCGTGGCCAGCGTCTGCGCCGGGGCGCTGGCGCTGGGGCGGGCGGGGCTGCTGGACGGCCGCCGGTGCACCACCCACCATGAGCTCCAGGACGAGCTGGCGGCCCGGCACCCCCGGGCCACAGTGGTCCGGGACGTGCTGTTCACCACCGACGACCGGGTCGTGACCTCGGCGGGCATCGCCAGCGGTATCGATCTGGCGCTGCATCTGCTGGCCGTGCGGCACGGACCGGCGCTCGCCGCCCAGGTGGCCCGGAACATGGTCGTCTACGCCCGCCGCAACGGCGATGAACCGCAGGCCAGCGCCATGCTGCGGCACCGCGCCCATCTGGACGACGTGGTGCACCGGGTCCAGGACGTCATCGACGCGCGGTTCACCGAACCGCTGTCGCTGGCGCGCCTGGCCGTCGGGGCGGGGGTCAGCGAACGCACCCTCACCCGGCTGTTCACCCGCGCCACCGGCGGGCTCACCCCGCTGCGCTATCAGCAGACGCTGCGGCTGGAGCGCGCGGAGCATCTGATCGGCCAGGGCTCGACGGTGGCGGCCGCGGCGCGGGAGGTGGGGTTCGACGACGCGCGGATGCTGCGCCGCCTCCGGGCGCGGGCGCTCTGACACCGTCGAGCCGCGGCGTCGGCCTCGTCGGTCGAAGCGTCGAGGTCGTCAGTCGGAGGCGCCGAGGTCGTCAGTCCGAGCCGTCGAGGTCGTGGCCCGCGTCGGCGCCGAGGACGCCGTCCAGTTCGGAGATCTCCCCGACCAGCCGGAGCACGTCCCCGGTGCCCTCGAGGGCGAGCGCCACCTCGGCGACGCCCGTATCGGCGGGCCGGGCCTCCTCCTCCGCCCGGACGACCCGGGTGGTGCGGTCCCGGCCCTTCCACGGCGCCCGGTCCACCCGGACCCGCAGCACCTTGTACCCGGCGGCCGTGCACAGCTCCAGCACGCGGGGCAGCAGCCCGGCGCCCACCCGGTACGAGAGCTGCAACTCCACCCGTTCGGCCGACCAGAGGGCCGGGAGCCGGCGGGTGAGCAGCGGATAGCCACGGATCACCAGGAAGTGCGCCGCGGTGGCGGCGGTGGCCAGCAGGGCCAGACCACCGCCGCAGGCCATGCCCACCGCACAGGTCAGCCAGACGGTCGCGGCGGTGGTCAGTCCGCGGACGGCGTCCCGCCGGACGAAGATCAGGCCACCGCCGATGAAGCCGATACCGGAGACGATCTGCGCCGCCACCCGCGAGGGGTCGAGGCCGACGTGGTCGCGCAACAGCACATCGGCGAAGCCGTACTGGGAGACCTGCATGAACAGCGCGCTGCCCACGCCGACCAGGGTGTGGGTGCGCAGCCCGGCGCTCTTCTGCTGCACCGCCCTCTCGAGCCCGATCAGGGTGGACAGCACCAGCGCGACGCCGAGCTCGGCGAACTGCCGCACTCCCTGGTCGGCGCCGAATTCCCACATCGGAGCGGCGATCAGTCGCACATCCGTCCCTTCTGTCCGGCCTGTGGATGGATCCGCTCCATCCGGTCCGCCCCGCCCCTCACGGCCCCTTCCCGCGACCGCCGTCCCCCATGAGTACCCGCTGAGAACACGCTGAGTACCGCCTTTCGCACGGGGTGTGCGCCGGTGACTCACACACCTTCCCCACACACGCTCCCGCACCACCTGGGCATGCGCTTGACTCGGAGTGTCACCACTGCACGGACGTCACATCCGGAAGGGGATCAATCCGTGACCACCGAGCCCGAGCAAACCGCGTTAGCCGTGGAGCTCGCGGAAATGCGCCGGACCGTCGAAGTGGGCTTCGCCCGCGTCGACGGCCGGCTCGCCCTGCTCGACCACCGTGGAGAGCAGGCCGAGGAGGACGTGAACCAACTGACCGGGCGGCTACGGATCCTGGAGCACGGACGCTGGCCGCTGCCCTCCATCGCCGCCCTGACCGGGGTCTCCGCCCTGGCCGTCACCGTGTGGCAGGCGGCGGGACACTAGCCAGGACGGCCGGCGGCCCGGTCTACCCGAGCCTGATGTGGTGGAGCAGCAGCAGCGCGGCCGCCATATTGGCCGCGGGCACCTCACCCCGCGCCACCAGGTCGGGCACCAGTTTCAGCGGCACCCACTCGCGGCGGTCCGACTCGAAGTCGTCCTCCGGGTGTCCGACGTACGACGCCTCCTCGGCCCAGTAGATGTGGTGCCGTGCGTCGGTGAGCCCGTTGGACGGCTCGACGGAGAGCAGATGGCGCAGCGGGCCGGGCCGCCAGCCGGTCTCCTCCTCCATCTCCCGGGCCGCGGCGTCGGCGATGTCCTCACCGTCCTCGACGACGCCCGCGGCCAGCTCCCAGCCCCAGGCGTCGGTGATGAACCGGTGCCGCCACAGCAGCAGCACCTCGTTGGCCGCGTTCACCGCGGTGGCCACGGCCACCGGGCGCAGCCGGATCAGATAGTGATCGAGTTGACGTCCGTCGGGGAGCCGGACATCGGCGAGGTTGACCCGGAACCATCGGTTCTCGTACACGGTCCGCTCCCTGAGGTTCTTCCAGCGCACTGTCAGCCACCTTTCGTCGCACGGGAGGCCATCCTGAGCCACCCGCTGACGAGAGTGCGGACCCGCGAGCGGAACCGCGGTCACAGAGGAACGCGCAGTGCCCCGTCGATGAGTTCGGCGGCTTCGGCCGTCGCGGCGCTTCCGCTGGCCGCGAGGTGTTCCCGTACCGCCCGCAGCCGGTCGCGTAACCGCTGGGACTCCATGCCCCGCGCCCGCTCGGTCATCTCCACCGCGGTGGCGCCCGCCCGGTCCGCCTCGCCCTGGCGCAGCTCGATATGGGTGAGCATGGCGAGCCGGTGCACCCGGCCCCGGTCGTGGGCGGGGGTGCCGACCGCGGCGGTGGCGTGCTCGCGGGCGCCACCGAGGTCGCCGAGGCTCAGCAGCGCCTCGGCCACCTGGACGTTCACCAGGCCAGGCTGGACATAGCCGGTCTCGTCGGGCTCCTGGCCCGGTCTGATCCGGTCGGCGGCGGTCTCGGCGCGCCGGATGCAGGACAGCGCCCCGGCACCGTCGCCGAGCCGGGCGTACGCCTTGGCCTGCATGGCGTAGAGGTCGGCGGCGAGCGCGGGGGTGATCTGGGAACCCGCGGCGCGCAGCGCCGACTCGGCGAAGGCGACCGCCTGCCGGTACTCCTTCATGAAGAGGGACTGGTTGACCAGCAGCGCTATCACATACGCGCCCAGGCCCCGGTCGCCGCTGGCCTTGGCGAGCCGCAGCGCCTGGTGGAAGTAGCGCTGGGCCAGGCCGTGCGCGTTGGAGTCGTAGGCGCAGATCCCGGCGATGGCCACCAGGCCGCCGGTCGCCCGGTGCAGCTGGCGGCCGGTGTCGTCGGCGTACGCGCCGCGCAGCAGAGGCGCGGCCTCGGAGTTGAGGAACCCCACCACCCGGGTCCGGGTCGCGACGCCGCCGGCCTTGCGGTACATCTGCTCGTAGTGGGCGCGGGCGGCGCGCAGCGTCTCGATGTCGGTCATGCTGACGCGGGTCAGCCCGCGCCGGGAGACATCGGAGTCCTCGGGAGGGTTCTCCCACTCCCACACCGGGATGACGGCGGGGGTGCCGGTGACCGCCGGGGCCTCGACGACATGCGGGCGCTGCTGTTCGTCGGAGCGCCACAGCGCGGTGGCGCGCTCGACGAATCCCGAGAGCGGGGTGGCGGGGCCCCGGGCGCTGCCGGGGGTGCCGAGGCCGATGTCGTCCAGGGTGAGGGCGCGGTGCAGCCGCTCGCCCAGCACCTCGCAGATGAGGTCGGGCACCTGGCCGCGCGGCCGCTGGCCCTTCAGCCACCGAGCCACCGCGGTGTGTTCGTACCGCAGCTTCATCCCCGGGCCCGGCCCGCCTCGTTGACGTGCGCGGCCAGCCCCGCGTGGGAGACTCCGGCCTCGTCGAGCACGGAGTCGAGCAGTGTGTTGGGCTCCATCTCGCCCTCCCCAAACGCTCGGTGGCGCCAGCGTAATGGAGGCGGATTCGCACGGGGTGTGAATCGGGCCGGGGCGAAGCCGGGGCCCGATGGGCATTCCTAACGGATTCCTGTTGGGTATTCCCATGACCCCGGATGAGGGCGCGGGAGCACCGGGGGGCGCGGCCGAGGCCGCCCCGGCACCCGACTCCAAGATCACCCCGCCACCGCTACGACGTGGGCAATACCATCAAATGCCCGAGACACGTGTCGCTCTGAGTGATCAGCGACGATGAGGAACAAGCTCATCCCACATGGCTGAGTGGGCGTAGAGCAGTACCGCTGCCCGGCCATTTCCCCGGCTACCGGGCCGATTTGTCGTCGGACCCGGCGATGCCGTCGGCGCGGTGCGGCCCTGGCGCGTTGAGCCCGTAGTGGTCGCCGATCATCCGCAGCGTGAAGCAGGCGATGGCCGCCCCCAGCGCGGCGGGCACACCGTAGACGCCGGTGCGTTCGCATGCGACGGTGATCCCAGCCCCCAGCAGCGCGGGGATCGCATACAGATCTGCGTACAGCACCGTCGGCAAGCGCAACACCAGCACGTCCCGTAACGTGCCGCCACCGACCCCGGTCACCATGCCGAGCAGCACGGCCTGCGGCGCGCCGATGTGATACTCCAGCGCGGTGGTCGCTCCGGTCACCGCAAACAGACTGAGGCCGGCCGCGTCGAACACCGTGATCAGCGTCGTGTAGCGCTCCAGGTGCCGCCACAGCACGAACGTGACCATGCCGCCGGCTACCGCGACCGCCAGGTACCGCCAGTCGCTGAACGTTGCCGGGGGCAGTGCGCCGGCGAGCACGTCCCGGAGCACTCCGCCGCCCAGGGCGGTCACCATGGCGAGCGCGAGCACGCCGACGATGTCCAGACGTGCCACCCGCGTCGCGGTGAGCGCGCCGTTCAACGCGAACGCGAAGGTGCCCAGCAGGTCGAGCACGAGGTGCAACATTCCATAGCCGTGCATCGTCGACCCCTCGCACCTCCCGCCGTCGCTCGTCTTGACGTCCTCGGCACTGTCTCACCAGGTCACAGTGCACGCACCGCTTTGACCCGAACGGCCGACACGCGATGCGCGGCCTGTCGCCGCGCTGGCATCCTGGATCGCGGCGGGACCGATGGCGAGCGAGTGATACCTGGTGGGGCGCGAGCGGAGGTAACGCTGTGACAAGACGTGGCGGTGACACGGAACAGGGCACGGTGGTGCTGATCGCCGACCGGAGCTGGGACGGGCTCGCTGACCGGCCCTCCGGGCGCACCGAGGTGGCCGTGCGCGACGGTCGGGTCGCCGAGGTGGGTCCGACTGTCGACCGCATCGGCGCCGAGGTGGTCGAACTCGGCGATCGCATGCTGCTGCCGGGACTGATCGACTGCCACATCCACACCACCGTCGATCCCAGCCGGCTCCTGCGTGCCTTCGCATCCGACGGGTCTGCGGCGATCGCGCTGAGCGCCCTGCCGGTATTGCGTAACCTGCTCCACCGCGGCTTCACCACGATCCGCGACCTGGCCACCTTCGCCGCCGAGCCGGTCACGCTGTATCTGCGCGACGCCATCGCCCGTGATCACATTGCGGGGCCGCGGATGATCGTCGCGCCGTACCTGATCTCCGCGCGGGGCGCGCACGGCGACGCCTCGACACTCCTCGCGTCACACTTCGACCGCGAGATCGGCGCGCTGGCAGACGGCGCGGACGAGATCACGCGCAGGGTACGCGAGAACATCCGTGCCGGCGCCGATTGGATCAAGTTCGGCGCCACCGGCGGCTTCGCCACTCCCTCGGACGATCCCACGCAGACCACCTACACGCAGGAGGAGATGAACACGCTGGTCGCCACGGCGCGCGACTTGGGCGTCCCCTGCACGCCGCATGCCTACGGTGACGAGGGCGTGTCGCGTGCCGTCACCGCCGGTGTTCGCTCGATCGAGCACGGCAACCTCGCTTCGGCGTCGACACTGGCCCAGATGGCTGAACGGGGCGTTTTCCTCGTGCCGACCCAGTTCATGGTCCTCGACGCGCTCGACCACCTCGACGACGACAGCTACTGGGAGGGTAAGGATCCAGGGGAACGGGTGAAGTTCACCCGCTACGCCGACCAGCTCCGGGAGTCCGCGCACAACGTGGCCGCAAGCGACGTGCGCATCGCGTTCGGCACCGACGCCGGCATGTTCCCGCACGCCGACAACTGGCGCGAGTTTCCGGCGATGGTCAAGACCGGCATCGCCACCGTGCGGGCCCTTCGCGCTGCCACCAGCGTCGCCGCCGACCTGCTCGACCGGCCCGACCTCGGACGCCTTCAGCCCGGCGCGACCGCCGACCTGATCGCACTGCCCGCCGATCCCTTCGACGACATCACGGCCGTTGCGGACATCGACTTCGTCATGCAAAAGGGCACCGTGCACCGCGCTCCCACCCCTGGTATCGCAGACAAGCCCCAACGGGCCGCTAGCTAGGCCCGGTGGGCGTCGGCTGCGGGGCGGGTGAGGGGCGTGGGGGTCGAGAGCGGGCAGTGGTCGTAGCGCAGGGCGAGCAGCGCGACGTCGTCGGAGAGCCGGCCGCCGGTGTGGCGCAGCAGCGCCGAGCGCACCCCCGCCACGACCGCCGCCGGGACGAGCGGTCCGGCGCCCGCGGCCTCGGACAGGGCGCGGCGCAGCGGGAAGAACGTGCCGTGGGCGTCGCGGGCGTCCTCGGCGCCGTCGGTGTGCAGCACCAGGGTGTCGCCGGTCCCCAGGGAGCCCCAGCGGGCGATGGGGAGTTCGGCGGGGAGCGGGAAGAGGCCGAGCGGCGGCAGCACCTCGCCGGGCGCGGTCTGCCGGGCCAGGGCCGGGCCCACGGGCTGTTCGCGGAGGCGGTACGGCCAGGGGTGGCCGCAGTTGAGCGCGGTGACCTCGCCGTCCCGGCCCACCTCCAGCAGCAGGACGGTCACGAACTCCTCGTCCACGTGATGGTCCAACGGGCACTCCTCGCTCGCGCGGGACCGAAGATGGCGCTCCAGGGCGCGGTCGAGCCGCCGCAGCACCCCGCTGAGCCGGGGTTCCTCGTGCGCGGCCTCGCGGAAGCTGCCGAGGACGGCGGCCACGGTGCCGATCGCCGCGAGGCCGTGCCCGCGCACATCGCCGATGATGACGCGGACGCCGTGCGGGGTGGCCAGCGCCTCGTAGAGATCGCCGCCGACGGCGGCGCCCCGGCTGGCCGACAGATGGCCGCCCGCCAGCTCGACGCCGTCCAGCCGGGCCGGGAGCGGCCGCAGCACCACGTCCTGCGCCGCGGCGGCCACCGCCCGGAGCTCCTCCAGCTCGCGGAGCAGCCGCACCTTGCGGCCCGCCGTGAGATAGCCGCCGACGGCCACGCCGACGATGGCGCAGCAGGTGACCAGCGGCGCATGCGGGTCCGTCACCTCGCCGTCGGGCTCCAGCGCCGACTCGGGGGCGAGGGCGAACAGCAGACCGGCGCCGCCGAGCAGCAGAACGCATCCGCGGCGGCCGCCGCTCACGCAGGCGATGGCGGGTGCGGCGGCGATGAGGGGGACGACCTCGGTGTGGTGCGGGGTCAGCAGTTCCCAGCAGATGACGCCGAGCACCCACAGACAGGGGACGGCGCGGGCGGCCGCCCGCAGACCCCGTGCCTTCCGTACGGACGCGCCGCCGACTGACGATGTCCCGATCATGTGTCGCCCCCAACGCCGGCCAATGAGGCGGTCGGCCGGGCCCCGGACGGTCGGTCCAGCAGGGGCCGTACGACCGGCACGATTCTTGCGACAGCTTCTGCCATTTGGACCAGCCGCCTCCGCATCTCACCTGATCGGGTGACCGCGCCCCCGGCACCTACCCGAACACCCCGCCGTCCCACGGACGAGATGTTCGGCTGTTCGCCGTCCACCGAGTGAGGGCGGCGACCCACCCGGCCCGGGGCCACAGCCCTGAGCCGGGCGACGCACAAGGCGAACTCCCGGGCAACACCGGAGGCCACAGGGCACGCCCAATCACCGACGCGACAGCACCCTGCGCGGAGAACGCGGGCGACCCGGACCGCGCCCCGGGCACCCACCCGAACACCCCGCCGTCCCACGGACGAGATGTTCGGCTGTTCGCCGTCCACCGAGTGAGGGCGGCTCGGGGCTGCGCCCCGGACAGACCCCGAGCACCCGCCGTAGGCGGCCGCCGGGGGAAGGGGCGGGCTTTCCGTCCCGGAGCCGCAAGGCGTGTGAGCCGCCGCCCCGCCGCGCCCGAGATGCCGACGGCGCGCACTCGGCCACCGGCCTGCCTGCGACCCGCACGGGCCGGGCGGGCGATCGCGGGCCGGGCCGGGCCGAGCCGCGTCCGTGGCCTTCGTGCGGGCCCTGCGGCCCGCTGCGCGGGGGCTTCGCGCCCGGTCGGCGCGGTCCGCGCGGGCTGACCGGGCCGGCTGCGGCGAGGGACGGCGGAGGGGCGCACCCGTTGCGTACGGGTGCGCCCCTCCGTGGTGGCGCGGTGGCCGGTGCCGTCAGGCTCCGCGCAACGTGGCGCCGGTGCGGTCGGCGGCCGCCGACACCGCGGCGTCGCGGGACGCGGCGATCTCCTCGGCGGTCAGCGTGCGGTCCGGGGCGCGGAAGCGCAGCGCGTAGGCCAGCGACTTCCTGCCCTCGCCGAGCTGCTCACCGGTGAAGACGTCGAACAGGCGGAGGGATTCGAGCAGTTCCCCCGCGCCCTCGCGCAGCGCCGTCTCGACCTCGGCCGCGGGCACGGACACGTCCACGACCAGCGCGACGTCCTGGGTGGCCACCGGGAACGTGGAGACGTGGGGCGCCCCCACGCGGCCGGTGCCGGCCTGCTCAAGACGGTCGAGCTCGATCTCCATCGCGCAGGTGCGCTCGGGCAGGCCCAGGGCCTTGGTGACCCGGGGGTGGAGCTCACCGGCGTTGCCGACGAGGATCTCCTGGCCGTCGACGACGGCCAGCAGCGCGGCGCAGCGGCCCGGGTGCCAGGGGTCCTGCTGGTCCTGGCGGACGATCAGCTCGGCCCCCGCCTCGCGGGCCACGATCCGGCCCGCCTCGATAGCGTCGGCCCAGCTCACCGGGGTGCCCTGGCCCCACCAGCCGGCCTGCTCGCGGTCGCCCGCGAGGACGACGGCGGCGCGGCGCGGCTGATGCGGCAGGGCCGCGTCGAGCCCGGCGATCTGCTCGTCGGTGGGACGGCGGTCGACGGGCAGGATGGCCGCGGGCGGCTCGTCGCCGGTGGCGCGGAAGACCAGCCCCGTCTCGAAGAGCGCGAGGTCGTGCTCGCCGCGGCCGGCGTTGCGGCGCAGCGCGCCGAGCAGCCCGGGCAGCAGCGTCGTACGGAGCGCGGGCTCGGTGTCCGACAGCGGGTTGACCAGTCGGACCAGATCGCGCCGCGGGTCGTCGGCGGCCAGCCCGAACTGGTCGAGCACCTCCTCGCCGAGGAACGGGTAGTTCAGCGCCTCGACGTATCCGGCCCCGGCCAGCGCCCGGCCGACCCGGCGGTGCAGCCGCTGACGCTCGGTCAGCCCGCGCCCGGCGGGGGGCCGGGGCAGGGTCGAGGGGAGGTTCTCGTACCCCTCGAGCCGGATGACCTCCTCGGCCAGGTCGTTGGGGTCGGTGAGGTCCGGCCGCCAGCTGGGCACGGTGACGGTGAGGTCGTCGGCGCCGTAGACATCACAGCCGATCTGCTGCAGCCGGCGCACCACGGTCTCGCGGCCGTAGGACACCCCCGCGACCTTGTCCGGGTGGTCGGCGGGCAGCGTGATGGTGTGCGGAGCGCTGGGCGCGATGATCTCGGTGACGCCCACCTCGGCGGTGCCGCCCGCGAGCAGCACCAGCAGATCGACGGTGCGCTGCGCCGCCGCCGAGGTGGCCTCGGGGTCGACACCGCGCTCGAACCGGCGGGACGCCTCGGAGGACAGCTTGTGGCGGCGGGCGGTGCGGGCGACCGAGACGGGGGCGAAGTGGGCGGCCTCGATGACCACCTCGGTGGTGCCCGCCACCTGGCCGGACTCGGGGTCGGCGGCGGCGTCCGCGATCTCGGTGTTGGCGCCGCCCATGACACCGGCGAGGCCGATGGGGCCGCTCTCGTCGGTGATGACGAGGTCCTCGGCGTCCAGGACGCGCTGGGTGCCGTCGAGGGTGGTGAGCTTCTCGCCCGGCTCCGCGCGGCGCACCCCGATCGCCCCGGTGATCCGGGAGCGGTCGTAGGCGTGCAGCGGCTGGCCCAGTTCGAGCATCACGTAGTTGGTGATGTCGACGGCGAGCGAGACCGGGCGCATCCCGGCCTTCTGGAGCCGGCGCTGGAGCCAGATCGGGGAGTGCGCCTCGGGGTCGAGCCCGGTGACGGTGCGGGCGGTGAAGCGGTCGCAGCCGACCGGGTCGGCGACCTTGACCGGGTAGCCGTGGCTGTTGGGCGCGGGCACGTCGAGGAGGGCGGGATCGCGCAGCGGCAGCTCGTAGGCGGTCGCGGTCTCACGGGCGACCCCGCGCATCGACAGGCAGTAGCCCCGGTCGGGGGTGACGGCGATGTCCAGGACCTCGTCCACCAGCTGAAGCAGCTCGATGGCGTCGGTGCCGACCTCGTGCTCCGGCGGGAGCACGATGATGCCGTGCGTGCCGTCGTCGCCCATGCCCAGCTCGTCGCTGGAGCAGATCATGCCGTGCGAGACCTTGCCGTAGGTCTTGCGTGCGGAGATCGCGAAGCCGCCGGGCAGCTCGGCGCCGGGCAGCACGACCACGACCTTGTCGCCGACCGCGAAGTTGCGGGCGCCACAGACGATCTCCTGCGGCTCACCCGTGCCGTTGGCCCGGCCGACGTCCACGGTGCAGAAGCGGATGGGCTTCTTGAACCCCTCCAGCTCCTCGATGGTCAGCACCTGCCCGACGACCAGGGGCCCTTGAGCCCGGCGCCGAGCTGCTCGACCGTCTCGACCTCGAGCCCGGCGGCGACGAGTTTGGCCTGTACGTCACGGCCGGTCTCACCGGCGGGCAGGTCGACGTACTCCCGCAGCCAAGAAAGCGGGACCCGCATCAGATCTCCATCCCGAAGGGCCGGGTGAAGCGCACATCACCCTCGACCATGTCTCGCATGTCTTCCACGTTGTGCCGGAACATCAGCATCCGCTCGATGCCGAAGCCGAAGGCGAAGCCGCTGTACCTGTCCGGGTCGACACCGCAGGCGATGAGCACCCGCGGGTTGACCATCCCGCAGCCGCCCAGCTCGATCCAGCCCTCGCTGGAGCAGGTGCGGCAGGGCCGGTCCGGGTTGCCCACGGACTCGCCGCGGCACACGTAGCACAGCATGTCCATCTCGGCGGACGGCTCGGTGAACGGGAAGAAGTTCGGCCGCAGCCGGGTGGACATGCCCTCGCCGAACAGCGCCCGCACCATGTGGTCGAGCGTGCCCTTGAGGTCGGCCATGGTCAGGCCCTCGTCGATGGCCAGCAGCTCGACCTGGTGGAAGACGGGGGTGTGGGTGGCGTCCAGCTCATCGGTGCGGAAGGTGCGGCCCGGGCAGATCACATAGATGGGCGGCTCGCGGTCGATCATCGACCGGATCTGCACCGGCGAGGTGTGGGTGCGCAGCACCACACCGGAGCCCTCGCCGTCCTGGTCGCCCTTGGCGCCGCGCACGAAGAAGGTGTCCTGCATCTCGCGGGCGGGGTGGTCGGGCGGGAAGTTGAGCGCGTCGAAGTTGAACCACTCGGCCTCGACCTCGGGGCCCTCGGCGACCTCGTAGCCCATCGCCACGAAGACGTCCTCGATGCGCTCGGAGAGCGTGGTGATCGGGTGGCGGGCGCCGACCGGGGTGCGGTCGTACGGCAGGGTGACGTCCACCGCCTCCTCGACCAGCACCCGGGCGTCGCGCTCCGCCTCCAGCTCCTCCTGCCGGGCCTTCAGCGCCTGGTTGACCTGGCCGCGGGCCTGGCCGACGCGCTTGCCCGCGTCCGCCTTGGCGTGCGGCGGCAGGGCGCCGATCTCGCGGTTGGCGAGGGCCAGCGGCGAGCGGTCGCCGGTGTGGGCGACCTTCACCTCGCGCAAAGCCTCGAGATCCCCGGCCGCGGCGATGGCGGCGAGCGCCTCGTCCCGCCTGCGGGCGATCTCTTCCGGTTTCAGTGCCTCGACCTCGACAGGGTCGTACGACTTATTGGGTGCCGACATCTCTTCCCGTGCTTCCGATTGTCCCCCAGCTACCGCTGGGGGTGCCCCCGACCGCGCGACCCCGGCTCGACTGGCTGCGACCGCTGCGCCCCGTGAAGGGGACGCCAAAGGTGCCAAAGCCCGAGTCTAAGGGGCGCGCGAGGGGTGCTGTTCCGGGGGACGCCGCGCGACGGCCGCCGCGCTCGGGGTCCCCCGTGCTGGAGAAGCCCGCGGGCGGATCAGGCCAGATAGGCCGGGGTGCCCACGGGCAGGGTAAATCGGAACTCCGCGCCGCCGCCGCGGGCCCGGTCGACGGTGATCGTGCCGCCGTGGGCCTCGACGATGCCCTTGACGATGTAGAGCCCCAGGCCGGTGCCGCCGCGCTTGCTGCCCCGCCAGAAGCGGGTGAAGACGCGGCTCATCGACTCCTCCGGGATACCGGGGCCCTCGTCGCTCACGGTGACGGCGGTCCTTTCGACAGTGGGGCCTTCAGCGGGGCCTTCCGCGACCGGCTTGGCCGGTGCGGGCGCTATGTCAATGGTGACCGTTCCCTCGCCGTGGCGCACCGCGTTTTCCAGCAGGTTGCCCAGCACCTGATCGATCTTGTCCGGATCGGCCCACAGCCTGGGCAGCGGACCCCTGACCCTGATCAGGAAGCGCTCGGCGGTGTGCCCGGCCGCGGTGAGCGCCTGCACATGGCGGCGGACGGCGGCGGCGAGGTCCACCGGCTGGCGGCGCACCTCCAGCCGGCCGGAGTCGATCCGGGAGATGTCCAGCAGCTCGGCGATCAGCCGGGTGACCCGGTTGGCGTCGGCGTCGACGGTCTCCAGCATCAGCCGCTTCTGGTCGTCGGTGAACCGCTCCCACTTGGCCAGCAGGGTGGCCGTGAACCCCTTCACGGACGTCAGCGGCGAGCGCAGCTCATGGGCGACGGTCGCGATCAGCTCGGCATGGCTGCGCTCGGTGCGGCGGCGGGCCTCGGTGCCGCGCAGACAGACCACCACCCGGCGCACCGGCCCGGTCGGCCGCTCGCGCACATAGCGGGCCGAGACCAGCACCTCGCGGCCGCCCGGCAGCAGCAGGTTCCGCTCGGGCTGACCGGCCCGGATGGCCAGCCCTCCATAGGGATCGGTCAGCGCCCACCAGCGCCGGCCGTCCAGGTCCTCTAACGGCAGGGCCACCTCGAGCCGACGGCCGATCGCGTCCGCGGGGTCGGTGGCGGTGATGCGGGCCGCCGCCGCGTTGAAGCAGGTGACCAGGCCGGTCTCGTCGGCCACGACCAGGCCGTCGGGCAGATCGTCGGGGTGCGGTCCGAGTGCGTCCGGCGCGCCGCCGGGGCCGGGCACACCGGGGTCCGCCCCGGTGGGCGGGCGGCCCTGCCCCTCGCCGGGCCCCTCGCCGTGTTTCCCGCCTTGCTCCCGGCCTTGCTTCCCGCCGGGCGGCTCCGCTCCGGGCGCATGGGCTTCGGCCGCATGGGCTTCGGCCGCCCTGGCGCCGGAAGTCCTGACGTCCATCCCCACACCCCCTCTCGGGTCCCCTCCCAGAGGGGGCAACCCTACTAGGTCGATGTGACGGAGCGGCACCCTGCGGGAGCGCGCTGCGCACGAGCGGAGGCATAGAGGCACACGGCGGCGGCCGTGGCGAGGTTGAGGCTCTCGGCCCTGCCGTGAATCGGAACGCGCACCACCTCGTCAGCGAGTGCGCGGGTAGCCTCCGGCAGGCCCCATGCCTCATTGCCGAAGATCCACGCGGTGGGGCCGCCCAGCAGCCCGTCGTCCAGCTCGGAGTCCAGGTCCCGCTCCCCCGCCCCGTCCGCGGCCAGCACCCGCGCCCCGGCCTCCCGCAGCCCGCTCACCGCACGCTCGACGGGTACGCCGACGGCGACGGGGAGGTGGAAGAGGGAGCCGACGGAGGCGCGTACGGCCTTGGGGTTGTACGGGTCCACGGAGGCGTCCGTCAGCACGACCGCGTCCGCCCCGGCGGCGTCGGCGCACCGCAGCACGGTGCCGGCGTTGCCGGGGTCGCGGACGTTGGCGAGCACGGCGACGAGCTTGGGCCGGGCGGCCAGGATCTCCTCGAACGGCGAGTCCAGGAAGCGGCACAGCCCGACGATGCCCTGTGGGGTGACGGTGTCGGACATCTCCGCGACGACGTCATCGGTCGCGGTGAACACGGGGACGCCGGCGGCGCGGGCGGCGTCGAGGATCGGCTGGTGGCGCTCGGCGGCCTCGGGGGTGACGTACACCTCCACGAGGTGCGCGATGGCCTCCCGTACGGCCTGCGGCCCCTCGACGATGAACCGCCGCTCCTTGCCGCGGAAGCTGCGCTTGGCCAGGCGCCGGGCGGCGGTGACGCGTGGCGATCGCAGGGACGTCAATTCGGGGGTCGCCATGGGGTGCGTGCGCTTTCTCGTGTGGTGTGTTGGTTACGCGGGCCGGGCCTTCCCCCGCCCCGCCCCTTCCCGAAACCGAGGGCAAGCCCCCGGACCCCGGGGAAAGGCAGCGGCGCGCCCGGCTGCGCCGGGGCAAGCCCCAGGGCCCGGAGGGGGCACCGGCGCCCGGTCATGACCGGGCGAGCCCGGCCCCGGGGACGGGCAACGCGCCAGGTTGTGGCGACGCAAGCCCCACAGGGCCAGCGACGCGCCCGGCTGCGGGCATCGTCTCGCGGGGCGGATTCCCCCACCCCGCCCCTTCCCGAAACCGGAGGCAAGCCCCCGGACCCCCGGAGAGGCAGCGGCGCGCACGGCAACGGCAGGCCAAGCCCCGGCCTCGGAGAGGCCAGCGGCGCCCCCGACTGCGAGCAGCCGCCCCGCGAGGCGGAACGTGCCCCGTTGTGGGCAATCGTCCCGCGAGGGGCACCTCCCAGCGGTAGCTGGGAGAGGGACGGGTGGGCACCACCCGGCCGCCGGGCCGCACCCGGAAACGGAACCCCAGGGGCAGCGGGCGCACCCGCACCGCGAAACGGGCGGCACAGCACCGCCACCGGGCAGCGCCCGGAGCGAGACCCCAGGAGGCACCACCCGGCCGCCGGGCCGCACCCGGAAACGAATCCCCAGGGGGCAGCGGGCGCACCCGCACCGCGAAACGGGCGGCACAGCACCGCCACCGGGCAGCGCCCGGAGCGAGACCCCAGGAGGCACCACCCGGCCGCCGGGCCGCACCCGGAAACGAATCCCCAGGGGCAGCGGGCGCACCCGCACCGCGGGGCGAGTGGGCCAGCACCGCCGCCGGGCAGCGCCCGGGGGCGGGGCCCCAGGGGGCGCCCACATGCGCGGACCCGCAGGTGAAGCCTTCACCTGCGGGTCCACTCGGCAATGCTCAGCGCAGCGCTTACGCGGCCTTCGGCGCGTTCACATCGCTCGGCAGCGCCTTCTGCGCAGCCTCCACCAGCGCCGCGAACGCATTCGCGTCGTTGACCGCGAGGTCGGCCAGGATCTTGCGGTCCACCTCGATGTTCGCGGCCTTCAGACCCTGGATGAAGCGGTTGTACGTCATGCCGTTGGCGCGGGCAGCGGCGTTGATGCGCTGGATCCACAGCTGGCGGAAGTCGCCCTTGCGCTTCTTGCGGTCGTTGTAGTTGTAGACCAGAGAGTGGGTGACCTGCTCCTTGGCCTTGCGGTACAGGCGGGAGCGCTGGCCCCGGTAGCCGCTGGCCTGCTCGAGGATCGCCCGGCGCTTCTTGTGGGCGTTGACTGCCCGCTTGACGCGTGCCACTTGTTTAACTCCTTGTACGGGGCCGCGGGTGACTCACGCGGCCCGGAAACGAATAGGTCCCGGTAGGTCCCGGTCTGGCGCTCGCCTCGCCCCGCCGGAGCGGGGCGGGGGCGTCACTTGCCGAGAAGCTTCTTGATCTTCTTGGCGTCGGCAGGGGCCATCTCGACCTTTCCGGCCAGGCGGCGCGTCAGCGTGGACGGCTTGTGCTCGAGAAGGTGGCGGCGACCGGCGCGCTGGCGCACCACCTTGCCGGAGCCGGTGAGCTTGAAGCGCTTGCTGGCACCGCTGTGCGTCTTGTTCTTCGGCATGTCGCCGTCTCTCCTCGTCAGGCGCTGTCCGGGCGGCCGCGGATGCGGGGATCACCGCGATCCGGGCGTCCAGAAGCAGCGTCATGTGTTTCGGTTGGTCTCCGGAGCCGTGCGGCTCCAGGGTGGGCGGTCGAGGCTCACGCCTCTCCCATCACGCCTCGGCGGGCTCCTCAGCGGGGCTGCCGCCCTGCTGGCGCTCCGCCTTTCGGGCGGCCTGCGCCTCACGGGCTTCGGCCATCGCCTCGGTCTTCTTCTTGTGCGGACCGAGAACCATGATCATGTTGCGTCCGTCCTGCTTGGGGTTGGACTCCACGAAGCCCAGCTCCTGGACGTCCTCAGCGAGCCGCTGCAGCAGGCGGTAGCCGAGCTCGGGCCGGGACTGCTCACGGCCGCGGAACATGATCGTGATCTTGACCTTGTCGCCCTGCTTGAGGAACCGGACGACGTGACCCTTCTTGGTGTCGTAGTCGTGCGGGTCGATCTTCGGCCGGAGCTTCATCTCCTTGATGACCGTGTGCGCCTGGTTCTTGCGCGCCTCACGGGCCTTCATGGCCGACTCGTATTTGAACTTTCCGTAGTCCATGAGCTTGCAGACCGGCGGACGGGCGTTCGCCGCCACCTCGACCAGGTCGAGGTCGTACTCCTGCGCAAGCTCCAGGGCCTTGGCAAGCGGCACAATGCCGACCTGCTCGCCGCTGGGACCGACGAGTCGCACCTCGGGGACGCGAATCCGGTCGTTGATGCGGGGCTCGGCGCTGATGGATCCTCCTCGGTTGCACCACGCGACCGCCTGGCGGACTGCCGCGTAAGTCTGTATCGGTTGAGACCACCGCGCCGTGGCGCAAAAAACGCCCCGCACGGTACACAGGCGGGGCTCCTCACTGACCGGGAGCACCGCCGCGATATCACCGCGGGGCGCAGCCTGACCGATGACCTGCCGACCGTGGGTCGGGAGGTGGGAGCGCGGAGCCTCCACTTGTGGGCCGGACACACAGGTGACCGGCCGGTCGTTTATCTACGATACCAGGACCCGCACGGGATGCTCACCCGCCGTGTCTCCGGCGTTCGCCGTTCCCCTGGTTCCCCCGGTTGGTTCCCCCGGTCCCCACTTCTCCCGTCCCTCCAGTCCCTCCCGTCCCTCCCGTCCCTCCTGTTCCTGTGAACTCACCCGCCCCGTGCGTACGGCGCCGGGCGGACGCCTAGGCTGGGGAACACCGTCCATCAGGAAGTGAGCCCCGACCACCATGAGCGACGCCAACGCCGCGCAGCCGCCGACCCCCGACTTCGACCGGATGACCCGGGACATCGCGGATGTGCCCGCCGTCGAGGTGATCACCACGGTCGCGGTGCACCTGATGAGCGCCGCCGCGGTCAACCTGGGCCTGGCCGAGGAGGGCCCCCAGCACAAGGACCTGGACGAGGCACGGAAACTGATCAACGCCCTGGCGGGGCTGGTCACGGCCAGCGCCACGGAGATCAGCTCCTTCCACGCCGCTCCGCTGCGGGACGGCCTGAAGTCCCTCCAGCTCGCCTTCCGCGAGGCGTCGGTGGTGCCGGACGAGCCGGGGCAGGGGCCCGGCGAGAAGTTCACCGGACCGGTCTTCGGCTGACCGGCTGCCCCCTTACGTCTTCGGCTGACCGGCCGCCCCCTTACGTCACGGCCGGGCCCGGGCCCCGGGCATAGGCTCAGGCCGCCTCCGGGCCCCTCGTCGCTCAGGCCGCCTCCGGGCCCTTGGTCTCCGGGCCGCCCGCCTGGGGGCGGTGGCCGCCGCGCATGCGTCCCCACGGCCCGGTCGCCGGGGGCGGATGCGCCTCCTCCCGTTCGGCCCGGCCCGCCGGATGGAGATGGGTGAACCGGTGCACCACGGCGGCGAGCACCCCGCCGGCCAGCGGTGCCACGATGAACAGCCACAGCTGGCCCAGCGCGTCGCCGCCCGCGAAGATCGCGGGGCCGAAGCTGCGCGCCGGATTGACCGAGGCCCAGGTCAGCGGGATGCCGATCAGGTTGGCCGCGGCGTAGGCGAGGCCCACCGGGACCGGTTCGGCACCGACCATCGGCACCGCGTGGGTCACCGTGAGGAAGACGAAGACCAGCAGGAAGGTCAGCAGCACCTCGGCGAGGAAGGCCCCGCCCGCGCCCATGCCCACCGGTGAGCGGCCGCCGTAGCCGTTGCTGCCGAAGGCGCCGGCCGTCTGGAGCCGGGGCACCTGGTTGGCGAGCAGGAAGAGTATCGCCGCGCCCACGATCGCGCCGACGAACTGCGCGACCCAGTACTGGACGGCCGTACGGATGTCGATGCGCCTGGCCAGCAGCACGCCGAGGGTCACCGCCGGGTTGATGTGGCAGCCCGAGATGCGTCCGAACGCAAAGGCGATCGCGATCAGCGTGAAGCCGAAGGCGAGCGAGATCCCGAGGGCGTTGATGTAGTCGCCCGCCAGGACCAGCGAACCGACTCCGAAGAGGACCAGCATCGCGGTCCCGATGAACTCCGCTACGACCGTTCTCGTCTCCATGGCGCTCTCCTCACGCAGATTCCGACCGCCAGTCGCCTAAGCATTGTGGGCGGAATCGGGAGTATTCGCCTGTTGGTCCGAATGGGGAGGGTCGGGCCCCGACCCTCAGCGGCTGAAGAGCGGCTCGCCGGGGACGTTCGCGTCCGGCGGCAGCAGTGCCAGGGTCAGCCCGCGCACCAGCCGCGCCCGCAGCACCTCGTCGGCGGCCAGGGCGCCCGCCACCCGGTGCGCCGTCTCGCGCGCCGGCGCGCCGGGCGTCAGGGCGAGCGCGAGCATCCCGTCGGCGTCCGCCGCCGGGGCCAGATGGGCCCGGAGCACCTCCGGCTCGGCGTCCAGCACGGTGCGCACCGCCTCGGTCACGGCCGGGTCGGCGAGCGGATCGGCGCTGGTCCGCCCCTCGGCGAGGGCCAGCAGCGCGGGGCCGGTCAGCTGGTACGGCACCGGGCCCGCGAGGTCCAGGACCAGGGTGTCCGCCTTCTCATGGGCGGTGGCCTCCAGCGCCTGGCGCAGCGGTACGGCCACGGGCCTGGCGTCCGGGCGCCAGCGGGCCAGCGTCTCGAGCGAGGTGAACGCGGGCAGCGCGCGCCGGCCGTCGGGGGCCTGGAGCGTGGGCACCGCCATGTCGCTGGTCTTGTCGCGGCGCAGCCCGCCCGCCCGTCGCCCACCACCACCCTCAACGGACGCTTCGCGCGGCTTGGAATCCACCACTTCGGCCTCGCCGAGAATCGCCACCACGGGGACGAGGAGGCGGGCGTCGGTGAGCGCCGCGAGCACCTCCGGTTCGGCCGAGCGGTCATCGGCCCAGGCGGCGAGCGCCGCGGTCAGCCGGGGGTCGGCGGAGCCGTCGTCGCCGGAGAAGCCGGGGTCGGGAATGTTCTTGAGCGCCACGCCATGAGGGTATCGACAGCGAGGAGACCGAGACCCCCGCACCCCCGCCGTGCGGCGGGGGCGGCCGTGAAGGAGACCACGTGGAACGCGTGAACGACGGTGGCCCGGCCCTGCCCGCCCTGTCGGGTGCGGGCGGGCTGAAGGGGCTGAGCGGCGCACTCGCCGACGCGCTCGCGCCCTTGGCCGCGGGCGCGGGCGCGGGCGCGGGCTCCGGCGCGGACTTCTCAGTCGCCGTCCTGGAGCCCGGGTCGGGCGCGAACGGGGCCCATGGCGAGGGCTCGTACGCCACGGCGAGCGTCATCAAGGTCGGCATCCTCGCGGCGCTGCTGCTCGGGGCGCAGGACGAGGGGCGGCGGCTGACCGCTCAGGAGCGCTCGTACGCGGGCGTGATGATCGAGAAGAGCGACAACGACGCGGCGACAGCGCTGTGGGGGACGATCGGCGGGGCGCGCGGCCTCGAGGCCGCGCTGGGACGGCTCGGGCTGACCGGTACCCACGCCGACGACCGCGGACGCTGGGGTCTGACGCACACCACCGCGTCCGATCAGCTGACCCTGCTGCGCGCGGTCTTCCTGGACGGCTCCCCACTGAACGCGCGCTCCCAGGCGTATCTACGGACGCTGATGGGCCGCGTCATCGCCGGTCAGAGTTGGGGCATCTCGGCCGCCGCGGACGGCGCCGCAACGCGGCTCAAGAACGGCTGGATGCCCCGCGACGCCACCGGCCTGTGGGTCATCAACAGCATCGGCGAGGTGACGGCGAACGGCCGGCCCTACCTGATCGCGGTGCTGTCCGAGGGCAATGCTGACCGGGAGAGCGGGGTGACGCTGGTGGAAGAGGTGGCGCGAACGGCCGTGGCGACGACCGCCGCGTACGCGTCGCGGTAAGCGGCGTGCCGGAGCCGACGACCGCCGCCGGGCCCTCAGCGCGCGGGCTCCCCATGAGCAGCGCGTGCGGCACACCCGAACCGATGACCGCCGAGGGGCCCCGGCCCGGCAGCCGAGGGGCCCCGGCCCGGCACCCCACGAGCCCCGGCGACGGCCCGCCCAGCACGCCGATGCGACAACCGCCGCCGCGCTTCAGCGCGTACCGATCCCCACGAGCAGGCACACGCACCCGGACCGAACCGACAACCCAACGGCCGGACGCCGCCCAGAGCCGACCGAACCCCGCCGGCGACGCACCCACAACAGGCCCCCGCCAACCGTCGCGGCGAGCGACGTTGTCCAGGCCGACGAGGGGCCGAGTCGGCGCGTTCAGCGCGTACGGGTCCCCGTCAGCAGTGCCCGCAGCCTCGGGGGCACCCGCAGGGGGCCCGAGCCGCGCCATAGGGATATCGCGGCGACGACCAGGGCCGTGCCGGCGAGGCCGGCGAGGAAGGCCATCTGGCTGGGGCCGGAGTCGTCGTGGGCGCTCTGGGTGTGGCCGGGGCCGTTGCCGAAGTAGCGGTTCGGGGCGGCGGCCGCGGCGGGCTGCTGGGCCTCGGGCTTCGTCTTGTTCCCCGCGGCGATCGCCGCCGCCGGGTTCACCAGGCCCGCGCCGAGGTCGTCGCTGCGGCCGCCCTCGGGGACGTCCTGGGCGGTCCGGGTGAGGAGCCCGCGGATCTGGCGCGGGCTCAGGTCGGGGTGGGCGGCGCGGACGAGGGCGACGGAGCCGGAGACGAAGGCGGCGGCCGCGCTGGTGCCCCAGCCCTCGTAGTAGCGCTTGTCGGGGTCGGCGATGACCACGTCGACGCCGGGCGCGCAGACGGTGGCGTACCAGCGGCGGGTGGAGAAGGCGGCGCGGGAGCCGTAGCGGTCCACGGCGGTCACGGCGATGACCCCGGGGTAGGCGGCCGGGTAGGAGACCCGGTCGCCCTTCTCGCCGCCGTTGCCCGCGGAGGCGACCACGACCGCGCCCTTGCGCAGCGCGTACTGCACGGCGGCGTCCTCGGCGGCCTCGGGGTGGGCGGAGGCGCTGTCGTCGCCGAGCGAGAGGTTGATGACGTCGGCGCCGTGGTCGGCCGCCCAGCGGATCCCGGCGGCGAGCGCGCCGCCACGGGTCGAGCGGGCCTTCTTGCGGGCGGGGTCGGAATCCTCGAGGATCACCCGCACCGGCAGGATGCGGGCCTTCGGGGCGACGCCCAGCACGCCCTCGCCGCCGGAGGCGCCGTGGCCGTGCCCGGCGATGATCCCGGCCATGGCGGTGCCGTGGCGGGCCCAGGCGCGTTCGCCGCGCCGGGCGCCGAAGCCGATGAGGTCCTTCCCCGGCAGCACCTGGCCCTTGAGGTCGGGGTGGCCGTCGTCGACGCCGGTGTCGAGGACGGCGACGGTGATCCCGGAGCCCTTGGTGGTCTGCCAGGCCTCGCGGACGTGGAGGGTGTCCAGCGCCCACTCCTGGGCCTGTATGCCGTCGGCGTCCGCGGGGGCGGCGGGCACCAGGGTCAGCCCGGCGGCGGCGAGGGCCACGGCGAGGCGCCGTCCGATCCCGGTCATGAGGTGGTCTCCGGGTACGTGGCCAGGGCCCGGCGGAATCCGGCCTCGATCGCGTCGGCGATGCCCCGGGCGTCGTTGCCGAGGCCGGACTGCGCGGGGGCCGAGGTGGCGCCGCGCTGGGTCGCCTCGCCCGCCGACTGCGGGTCGGTGACCTCACGTCCGTCGGCGAAGCCGGTGACGGTGTAGACGACGGCGGGGGCGTCGGTGAGGATCCGGATCCGCCAGCTGGCGCGCTGGTCGTCGCCGAAACCGGCCGCGGCGGTGCCCTCGGCGGCGTACGTGCGGGGCATCAGATCGGTGCGCTCGTCCAGCTTCTCGGCCACGAAGCGCTGTCGCAGCGCCCGCATGCCGGTGGGTCCTGAGGTGGTGATCAGCACCCCGACGGTGGTGACGCTGGTGCTGGTGGCGTCGGTGTATGTGGCGCGCACCAGCCGTTTGCAGCCCACCGGGGCCAGCGCCTTGGCGAGCAGCGGATCGAATCCGCCGCCGCAGCTGCTGTCGGGGGCGACGGCTATCCGGGTCCAGACGCGGTCGGCGCCGCCGGGGCCCTGGCCCTTGCCGCGCAGGGTGCGCGGGAAGAGGTCGTCCACGGGGACGCTGTGCCAGGCGGAGCGGGCGTGGGCGTAGGTGTCGGCGGTGGACGGCGGGGCGTCGGGGTCGTCGCCCAGCCAGCTTCCGGCCGCCGCCCCGCCGAGCAGCCCGAGGCCGAGGACGAGACTCGCGGCGGCGGCCGCCGTACGGCTGGGCGGCCGGCGCCGGCCGCCCGGCCCGAGGTCCCCGAAGAGCCCGCCGGTACGCGGTGATGCCCCGGTGCGCGCTGATGCCCCGGTGCCCGGCGGTGCGGAGGGGCGCGGCGGTGCCGAGGGCTGCGGGGGCACCCCGGTGCCGGGCGCCCCGGCGGTACCCCTGGAGAACGGGGCCTTCGCCCGTACGCCGAGGACGGGGGTCTCCGGATCCGGGGTGAACCCGGGCGCGTTGGCGGGGCGCGGCGGGGGCGCGGAAGGCCGCTCGGGCGCCGTGCGCGGGGGATGTGCGGGGCGTGGTGGGGGCGTGCCGCGGGGTGAGTGCGCCTGTTCCGCGTCGGTGCTCACCTGCACCCCCTCGCACCCGTCGAGACCTGCTTCACCTGGCTCCGTCCGGTTCGCCGCGCCACCGCACCGCCTTTCGGGCAGGCCGACCCGTATGCGGACAACACGCCGCTGACCTGCCGGTCGTGGCGTGCGCGACACTCTACGGCCAGCCGGGGGGCCTGCGCACCGGGCGCCCTCTACCCAGTGGTAATAGCGGTCTGGCAAGCTGCGTCCATGTCCGCTGCCGCCGCTGACCGGGCCCGGTACGACCGGGCCACCGCCCATCTCGAAGCGCCCGTGGCGATTGTCGACCTGGGAGCCTTCGACGACAACGCCCGGGATCTGGTCCGCCGGGCGGGAGGCAAACCGATCCGTGTCGCCAGCAAATCGGTGCGCTGCCGCGCGCTGTTGGAGCGGGTGCTCGCGCGCGACGGCTTCGCGGGGATCATGAGCTTCACGCTCCCGGAGTCACTGTGGCTGGCGCGCGAGGGGTTCGACGACGTGCTGCTCGCCTATCCCTCCGCCGACCGGGACGGCTTCGCCACCCTGACCGGCGACCCCAAGCTGGCCGAGGCCGTGACCGTCATGGTGGACGACCTCTCCCAGCTCGATCTGATCGACAGCGTTCGCGCCGGGACCGAAGAGGTCCGGGTCTGCCTGGAATTGGACACCTCGCTGCGGATGCTCGGCGGGCGGGTGCGGGTCGGGGCGCTGCGCTCACCGCTGCGCGAACCGGAGCAACTGGCCGCCCTGGCGCGGGCGATCGCCGACCGCCCCGGCTTCCGGCTGGTCGGACTGATGGCGTACGAGGGGCATGTGGCGGGCGTGGGCGACGCGGTGCCCGGGAGCCCGCTGCGCTCGCGCGCCATCCGGCTGATGCAGTCCGTGGCGCGCCGGGAGCTCGCGGCGCGCCGGGCCGCGGCCGTACGGGCGGTGCGGGCCGTGGCGGACCTGGAGTTCGTCAACGGCGGCGGTACGGGCAGTGTGCAGCACACCGCCGCGGAGGCCGCGGTGACCGAGATCGCCGCCGGGTCCGGGCTCTACCAGCCACGGCTGTTCGACCACTACACCTCCTTCCGCGGCCGCCCGGCGGCCCTGTTCGCCCAGCCGGTGGTGCGCCGCCCCGGGGTGGGCGTGGTGACGGTGCTCGGCGGTGGCTATCCGGCGTCGGGCGCGGCGGGCCGGGACCGGCTGCCGGTGCCGTATCTGCCGGAGGGGCTGGTGTACGACTCGATGGAGGGGCCGGGCGAGGTGCAGACCCCGCTGCTGGGCACGGCCGCCGACGATCTGCTGATCGGCGACAAGGTGTGGTTCCGGCACGCCAAGGCCGGTGAGCTGTGCGAACGGTTCGACACGCTGCGGCTGATCGAGGGGGACCGGGTGGTGGCCGAGGTGCCGACGTACCGGGGCGAGGGCAGGACGTTCCTCTGACCGACATCTTTCGAGCAACGACCGAAAAGTAACGGTGCGACGCGGCTAGATGGACCTGCCGTCGCCCGCCAGCGCCTCGATGCCCTTGAGGATCTTGTCCATGTCGCTGAGCGGCGGCGCCTTGTCGCTCTCGTCGAACCCGAAGCGCACCACGACCATCGTGCCCGGCATGGTGGGCGAGGGGAACGCCACCGACTGGACGATGCCGTCGTCGCCCTTCTTCGTCACCACCTTCCAGCGGACCAGATAGCCCTCCTTGCCCGCGACCTCGACCGCCGACGCCTTCAGCTGCTTGTGGGAGGTGATCCCGCCGTACGCCTTGCGGTCGGTGTCCTGGTCGGTGCCGTAGGACTCCTCGGCGTTCTGCGCGATGTCCTCCTTGGCTATGCCCTTGGCGGAGGTGGCCTTGTAGCCCTCGGCGGTCCGGGAGAAGGCGCCGCCGCGCACACAGTCGGTGGACGGGTCGCCCGGGCAGGGGTAGCGGGAGGTGGTGACGCCCGCGCCGCCGGAGCTGCTGCGCCCCGCCTGCCAGCCGGAGAGCACCGGCAGGCTGATGCCGTTGCCCGGGTCCGGGGCGGTGTCCGGGTCGTAGCTGGGTGGTGCGCCGGGGCTCTCGGTGGGCCCCTCCGAGGGGTTGTCCGGGGTGGGGAGGTCGGGGCCGGGTCGCCGCCGTCGTCCGGCGCGGAGGTGCTGGGGCCGGGCCCGGTCTGGGCGTTCCCGCCGCCGTCGCCGCCGTCGCCCAGCAGCACGATGCCACCGGCGATCGCGGCGACGACGACGCCGACGGCGACGGAGAGCGCCGCGATCCTCGGGCCCCGGCCCCGGCCGTGGCCGTGTCCCCCCTGCTGCCCTGGCAGGTAGGGGGGTTGCGGCGGGCCGAAGGCCGGGTCCGCGGCGCCCGAGGCATCACGGGTGTACTCGGTCCACGCCGAGCCGTCCCACCACCGTTCCATGGCGGGGCCGTTACCTGCGTAGCCGGGATCGGGGTACCAGCCGGGGGGCGTGTTCATCGTCACATGGTCAGCCTATGGCCAGGGGTGGAGTCCGTACACCGCGGATGGCAGGACTACGCACCCGGACTACAACGGCGTGACATATGCCCCGGCGATCCCGCCGTCCACGAGGAACTCGGCGGCGTTGACGAAGGACGCGTCATCGCTGGCCAGGAAGGCCACGGCGGAGGCGATCTCCTCCGGCTCGGCGAACCGGCCCACCGGTACGTGCACCAGCCGCCGCTGGGCCCGCTCCGGGTCCTTGGCGAACAGCTCCTTCAGCAGCGGGGTGTTGACCGGCCCCGGGCACAGCGCGTTGACCCGGATGCCCTCGCGGGCGAACTGCACGCCCAGTTCGCGGGACATGGCCAGCACCCCGCCCTTGGAGGCGGTGTAGCTGATCTGGGAGGTGGCGGCGCCCATCACGGCCACGAACGAGGCGGTGTTGATGATGGAACCCCGGCCCTGCCGCCGCATGTACGGCAGCGCGGCCTTGCAGCACAGATAGACGGAGGTGAGGTTGACCTCCTGGACCCGCTTCCAGGCGTCGAGCCCGGTGGTGAGGATCGAGTCGTCGTCGGGCGGGGAGATCCCGGCGTTGTTGAAGGCGATGTCCACCGAACCGTAGGTGTCGAAGGCGGTCTTGAAGAGCGCCTCGACCTGCTCGGGGTCGACCACGTCCACTCGCACGAAGAGCCCGCCGACCTCGTCGGCGGCGGCCTTGCCCGCGCTCTCGTCGATATCGGCGCAGACGACCTGCGCGCCCTCGGAGGCCAGGCGGCGCGCGGTGGCCAGGCCGATGCCGCTGCCCGCTCCGGTGATGACGGCGGTACGGCCCACCAGACGGCGGCACACGGGGGTCTCGGTCACGTCAGTCGCTCCTCGGTGCTGATGAAGACGTTCTTGGTCTCGGTGAAGGCGGCAAGGGCGTCGGGGCCCAGCTCCCGGCCCAGGCCGGACTGCTTGTAGCCGCCGAAGGGGTGGCGTACCGCACGCTGCTGTGCGAGTTGACGGACAGGTTCCCGGCGGCGACGGCGCGCGAGACCCGGACCGCGCGGCCCACGTCACGGGTCCAGATCGAGCCGGAGAGGCCGTAGTCGGTGGCGTTGGCCAGCGTCACGGCGTCGGCCTCGTCCTCGAAGGGGAGGACGACCGCGACGGGGCCGAAGATCTCCTCCACGGCGGCGCGGTCCCCCGGGCCGGTGGCCTCCAGCACGGTGGCCGGGTACCAGAACCCCTTGCCCTTCGGGGCCTCGCCGCGGATGGCGGCGGGCGCGTCCTCGGGTACGTAGGACCGTACGCGCTCCCGCTGGGCCGCCGAGATCAGCGGGCCCATGGCGGTGGCGGGGTCGGCCGGGTCGCCGACCGCGAAGGAGGTCACGGCGGGCGCCAGCAGCTCCATGAACCGGTCGTAGACGCTCCGCTGGACCAGGATGCGGCTGCGGGCGCAGCAGTCCTGTCCGGTGTTGTCCAGGAAGGAGCCGGGCGCGGAGGCCGCGGCGCGCTCGAGGTCGGCGTCGGCGAAGACGATGTTCGGGCTCTTGCCGCCGAGTTCGAGGGTCACCCGCTTCACGCCCGCGGCGCATTTGGCCATGATCTCCTTGCCGACGGCCGTGGAGCCGGTGAAGACGACCTTGGCGACGCCGGGGTGCTCGACCAGCGCGGCGCCCGCGACCGGCCCGGCCCCGGGCAGCACCTGGAAGAGCCCTTCGGGCAGGCCCGCCTCCAGGGCGAGTTCGGCCAGCCGGAGCGCGGTGAGCGGGGTGGTCTCGGCCGGTTTGAGGACGACGGCGTTCCCGGCGGCCAGGGCGGGCGCGGTGCCCCAGGCGGCGATCGGCATGGGGAAGTTCCACGGCGCGATGACCGCGACCACGCCCAGCGGCTCGTGGAAGGTGACGTTCAGACCGCCGGCCACCGGGATCTGGGCGCCGCTCAGCCGCTCCGCTCCCCCGGCCGCATAGTCCAGCAGATCGCGCACATTGCCCGCCTCCCAGCGGGCGTTGCCGATCGGATGGCCCGCCTCGCGGACCTCGAGGGCGGCCAGCTCCTCGATGTGGTCGTCCACCGCGGCGGCGAAGCGGCGCAGCAGCCGGGCGCGGTCGGCGGGGGCGAGCGCGGCCCAGCCGCGCTGCGCCGCGGTGGCGCGCGCCACGGCGGCGGCCACCTCGCCCGGGGTGGCGGCGGGGACGGTGGCGATGACCTCCTCGGTGGCCGGATTGAGGATCCGGTGTTCGTGGGGGTGGTGGTCGGGGTGCGGGTGCTCGTTGCTCACCTGGTGGTTCCTCACATGCGCTCGAAGGACCGGAAGCGCTCCCAGTCCGTGACGGCGGTGTCATAGGCGTCCTGCTCGACGCGCGCCATGTTGAGGTAGTGCTCGACCACCTCGTCGCCGAAGGCGGCCCGCGCTATGGGGCTGTTCCGCCACAGCTCGGCGGCGTCGCGCAGCGAGGTCGGCACGTGCTCGGCGTCGCCGTTGTAGGCGTTGCCGGTACAGACCTCGGGGAGCTCCAGCTCCCGCTCCACGCCGTGCAGCCCGGCGGCCACCATCCCAGCCACGGCCAGGTACGGGTTGACGTCGCCGCCGGGGAGCCGGTTCTCCAGCCGGTGGGAGGGGCCGTGGCCGATGACGCGCAGCGCGCAGGTGCGGTTGTCCGGGCCCCAGGCGACGGCGGTGGGCGCGAAGGAGCCGGGGCGGAACCGCTTGTAGGAGTTGATGTTCGGGGCGTAGAGCAGGGTGAAGTCGCGCATCGCCGCGATCTGTCCGGCGAGGAAGTGGCGCATGGTCTTCGACATGCCGTACGCGCCGTCGTCGTCGGCGAGCACGGGGTGCCCGGCCTCGTCGCGCAGCGAGAGGTGGATGTGGCAGGAGTTGCCCTCGCGCTCGTCGTACTTGGCCATGAAGGTGAGCGCCATGCCCTCCTGGGCGGCGATCTCCTTGGCGCCGGTCTTGTAGACGGCGTGCTGGTCGCAGGTGGTCAGGGCGTCGGCGTAGCGGAAGGCGATCTCGTGCTGGCCGAGGTTGCACTCCCCTTGGCCGACTCCACGGTCATCCCGGCGGCGCCCATCTCGTTGCGGATGCGGCGCAGCAGGGGCTCGACCCGGCCGGTGCCGAGCACGGAGTAGTCGACGTTGTACTGGTTGGCGGGGGTCAGCCCGCGGTAGCCGGTGTTCCACGCCTGCTCGTAGCTGTCCCTGAAGACCATGAACTCCAGCTCGGTGCCGGTGTACGCGGTCCAGCCGCGCTCGGCGAGCCGGTCGAGCTGACGGCGCAGGATCTGGCGCGGGGAGGCGGCCACCGGGCTGCCGTCGTGCCAGGCGAGGTCGGCGGTGAGGAGGGCGGTGCCGGGGTTCCAGGGGGTGCGGCGCAGGGTGGCGGTGTCGCCGTGCATGGCGAAGTCGCCGTAGCCGCGCTCCCAGGAGGACATGGCGTAGCCGTCGACGGTGTTCATCTCGGTGTCGACGGCGAGGAGGTAGTTGCAGCCCTCGGTGCCGTGCTCCAGGACGTCGTCGAGGAAGAAGCGGGCGGCGAACCGCTTGCCCTGGAGCCTTCCCTGCATATCAGTGAAGGCCAGGACGACGGTGTCGATCTCCCCGGCGGCGACCAGTCTGGTCAGCTCGTCGACCGAGAGCGGGGGCGTGCGGTCTGCCACGGTGGGGCCTCCTGCGTCGGAGAATTCTGGGGGAGGGAGAGTGCGGAGAGGGGTTGGGGAGCGCGGGGTGGCCTTAAGGTAATACCGCAGACCATTGGTTGGGAAGTAGGTGCGGACGGTTCGATGAGCGAGAGCGGGAGTGGGCGCGGGAGCGCGGCGGACGACCGGCTGGCGCCGGTGCTGCGCCCGGTGCGCGCGGGGAACGGCTTCGAGGAGGCGCTGGAGCAGATACTCCAGGTGCTGCGGCTGGGGCTGGTCCCCGACGGCGGCCGGCTCCCGGCCGAGCGGGAGCTGGCCGACCGGCTGCGGATCAGCCGGGTGACCCTGCGCGAGGTGCTGAAGGTGCTCCAGGACCAGGGGCTGGTGGAGAGCCGCCGCGGCCGCTACGGCGGCACCTTCGTCCGGGCCAGGCCCGAGCCCGCCGAGGGCGGCCAGGACGAGCTGCGGCGGCGGGTCGAGGCGGTCGACGTCGAGGACACCCTGCGGTTCCGTGAGGTCCTGGAGGTGGGCGCGGCGGGGCTGTGCGCCGCGCACGGGCTGGGCGAGGGGCAGGCGCGGCGGCTGCGGGCGGCCCTGGACGCGACGCGGGACGCCCCGCTGGCCGACTACCGCCGGCTGGACACGATGCTCCACCTCACGCTCGCGGAGCTGGCGGGCTCACCGTCGCTGGCCGCCCAGTACGCGGCCGTCCGCGCGACCGTCAACGACCTGCTGGACTGCATCCCGCTGCTGGTCAAGAACCTCGAGCACTCCCAGGCCCAGCACGGGGCGCTGGTCGAGGCGGTGCTGGACGGGGACGCGGACGGGGCGCGCGAGGTGATGCGGGAGCACTGCGAGGGCACGGCGGCGCTGCTGCGCGGCTTCCTGGTCTGAGCGGTCGGCCCACGGGGTCATTAACCACGGTTTTACGCAGAGGTCTTGCGCATCGCCGACCGGAAGGCAAAGGTATGGCCCCACACCTTTGCCATCGCCCCCTCGTGTGGAGCAGGAGTGTCCCCCATGGCCGACGGTACCGAGTCCGCCCGCACCGAATCCGCCCGCGCCTCCGTCGGCGGCGCGCCGCCGGGCGGCGGCCCGGCACCGTCCCCGGAGGACGCGTACCTGGAGCGCCGCACCCTGCGGCGCGGCAGCGCGGGCCCCCTGCTGCTGACCGGCCTCGGCGTCGCCTATGTCGTCTCCGGCGACTTCTCGGGCTGGAACTTCGGCCTGGCGGAGGGCGGCTTCGGCGGTCTCGCCATCGCCGCCCTGCTGATGGGCCTGATGTACGCCTGCATGGTGTTCGCCCTGGCGGAGCTGGCCGCGATCCTCCCCACCGCGGGCGGCGGCTACGGCTTCGCGCGGCGCGCCCTCGGCCCCTGGGGCGGCTTCCTCACCGGCACGGCGATCCTCATCGAGTACGTCCTGGCGCCTGCCGCCATCTCCATCTTCATCGGCGACTACGTCGAATCGCTCGGGCTCTTCGGCCTGGAGTCCGGCTGGCCGGTCTACCTGGCGTGCTTCGTCATCTTCATCGGCATCCATCTGTGGGGCGTGGGCGAGGCCCTGCGGTTCAGCCTGGTCGTGACCGCCATCGCCGTCGCCGCGCTGCTGGTCTTCGCCGTGGGCGCCCTCACCGACTTCGACGCGGGCTCGCTCAACGACATCCCGGCGGACCACTCCTCCTTCGGCGCGAGCTCCTGGCTGCCGTTCGGGCTGCTCGGCATCTGGTCGGCGTTCCCCTTCGGCATGTGGTTCTTCCTGGGGGTGGAGGGGGTGCCGCTGGCGGCCGAGGAGACCCGGGACCCGGCCCGTACGCTGCCGAAGGCCATGGCCTGGTCCATGGGCATCCTGCTGCTCCTCGCCCTGCTCACCTTCCTCGCGGCGACGGGGGCGCGCGGCCCGAGCGCCGTGCAGGAGGCGGGCAACCCGCTGGTGGAGGCGCTGCAGCCGGACGGCGAGGCCACCGTGCTGTCGCGCATCGTCAACTACGCGGGGCTCGCCGGGCTCGTGGCCTCCTTCTTCTCCCTGATCTTCGCCGGTTCGCGCCAGCTGTTCGCGCTCTCCCGGGCCGGCTATCTGCCCCGCTTCCTCTCGCTGACCAGCAGCCGCAAGGCCCCCTTCCTGGGCCTGCTGGTCCCGGGTGCCATCGGCTTCGCCCTCGCGGCGTGGACCGGCGACGGCGCCCGGATGCTCAACACGGCGGTCTTCGGCGCCACCATCTCGTACGCCCTGATGTCGCTCTCGCACATCGTCCTGCGCCGCCGCGAACCGGGCCTGGAGCGTCCTTACCGCACCCCCGGCGGCACGGTGACGTCGTCCCTCGCCTTCGTCCTGGCCTGCTCCGCGCTGGTGGCCACCTTCCTGGTGGACAAGGACGCGGCCTTCATCGCGCTCGGCGTCTACGCGGTGGCGCTGGCCTACTTCGCCTTCTACAGCCGCCACCGCCTGGTCGCGGCGGCGCCGGAGGAGGAGTTCGCGGCGCTGGCGGAGGCCGAGGCGGAACTGTCCCGCGACTGAGACCATTCCCCCGGCGGAGAACCGTCCGCGACCGTCCCTCGGCCGCCCCTCGGCCGTCCCGCGACGGTGAACCGTCCCATGGCCGAGAACCGTCCCGCGACCGAGCAGATCCACGAAGATCGGAGTCCCCGGTGTCCAAGCCCCTGATCGGCGTCAGCACCTATCTCGAACCCTCCGCGAGCTGGGGCGTGTGGAACCTCCCCGCCGCGCTGCTGCCCTCGGGCTACCACCTGCTCGTCCAGCGCGCGGGCGGCCTCGCGGCGATGCTGCCACCGGACGAGGACCCGGCCGCCGCCGCGAGCGTCGTCTCCCGCCTCGACGGGCTCGTCATCTCCGGCGGCCCGGATGTGGAACCGGCTCGGTACGGGGCCGAGGTGGAGCCGCGCACCGGGCCGCCCGCGCGGGAGCGGGACGCCTGGGAGCTGGCCCTGATCGACGCGGCCCTGGCCTCGGGCACTCCCCTGCTGGGCATCTGCCGCGGCCACCAGCTCCTGAACGTCTCCCTCGGCGGCACCCTCGTCCAGCACCTGGACGGCCACGCGGGCCCGCCCGGCGTCTTCGACCACCACCAGGTGAAGCCGGTCCCGGGCACGCTCCTCGCCGGGATCCTCCCGGAGCCGGTGTCCGTCCCCACCTTCCACCACCAGTCCGTCGCCCACCTGGGCAAGGGCCTGATCCCCTCGGCCCACGCCACGGACGACGGAACGGTGGAGGCGGTGGAGCTGCCGGACGCGGAGGCGTTCGTGCTGGGCGTCCAGTGGCATCCGGAGGCGGGCGACGACGTACGGATCATGCGCGCCCTGGTGGAGGCGGCGTCGGGCTGAGAGGGCGTCGGCCGGGACGGGCCGGGCTGCGGCGGACTGCGCCGCGGCGAGGCCGACCCGCGGCGAGGCCGGCTCAGCCGAGCTTGAGCAGCAGTTCGGTGAGTTCGGCGGGCATGGTGATCATGCAGTCGTGGCCGGTCTCCAGCTCCCACACCTGTGCCGGGGTGCCGTTGGGCTGGATCGCGGGGACGGGCCGCCGGGTGATGCCCTCCGGCACATTGGCGACGCAGTGGATGTGGGTCCGCGGTATCGCGTTCACGGCCGGGTTGTCCAGCCGGACCGGCTGCTGGAGGCAGCGCACCGACTGATCCGACAGCATCGACCGCAGCCACGCCACATCCGCCGGGTCGGTGACTCCGAACAGATCCGCGGACGGCTCCATTCCGACCAGGGGCGGAATCCGCCAGCCGCTCTCGGACGCCAGGGCCTGGTCGATCATGGCCTGAGTGAAGGGCATGACATCGACCGCGCTCTCGCCGTCCTCCGGGACCATCGCGTCGAGATAGACCAGCTGCCCGATCCGCTCCGGGACCTGGTTGGCCGCGGACGAGATGACCAGCCCGGCGTAGCTGTGCCCGACGAGCACCACATCGGTGAGGTCCTCTTCGGTGATCAGCCGGACGATGTCGTCGACATGCGTATCGAGCCCCACCTCGGGGCCGAGCAGATGCGCGGTGTCGCCGTAGCCGGTCAGCGTCGGCGCCACGACCCGGTGTCCGGCCGCCGTCAGCAGCGGGACCACCCGCTCCCAGCACTGCCCACTGTGCCAAGCTCCGTGCACCAGCAGATATGTCGACATGGCTCTACTCCATCCCCACGCCAAATAAACGGGACACTGTCCCGATTGACGATATGGGACAGTGTCCCGCTTAGCAAGCGGGGACCGGCGCGGCGGTCAGGAGGTGATCTCGTACGGGTCGCCGTAGACCTTCCACTTGAGCGGCGGCGTCAGGTCGAAGTTCTTCTCGTTGAGGAACTTCCGCTGCTCGGTGTCGACCCGACTGGTGTCGCTGTGCGCCTCCTCGCTCTTCATGGCCTCCTTACGAGCGTCGAGGAAGGCGTTGAGGTAGGTGGTCTCATTGCCGCCCTGCGCCGGGGACTTGGCCTTGGACAGCGCGGTCTTACGGATGCCACCGAAGCTGTACTTGCTGTCGCCGGGGCCGTGCATCACGATCGCGTCGTAGTAGATGAACTGGCCGAGCGCGCCCAGGCCGTCGCCCTTGCCCTGCTTGACGGCCGGGTTGAAGTAGACGCGGTCGCGCTCGTGCTCCTGGGCGTCCTGGAACGCCTTGTCGGCGGCGGCCTTCTTCCAGTCCTTGGTGAAGTTCGGGTCCAGGCCGTCGTGGGAGTCGCTTCCGTTGACCTCGCGCAGCGCGGGGAGGTACTTGGCCAGGACGTTGCCGGGCTTCTGCTGGGTGTAGTACTCGACGAGCTCCAGCATGTCGCCGGTGCCGGAGCAGAATCCGATGATGCCCGCGGTGTAGCCGCGGCCGTCGCCTATGTCCTCGATGTACTTGAACTGGGCGCGCCAGTCGAGCGAGGAGTTCTCGGCGCTGGAGACCAGCTTCATGGCGATCTCCTTCTTCGCCGGGTCGTCCAGGCCGCTCGCCGCCGCGACCTTGTGCGCCGAGTGGGTGTGGCGCGCGTCCGACGAGGACGGCAGGTGGTCGGACGCCTGCCCGACCCCGACGCCGGTGAAGACGAGCGCGGCCGGTACCGCGACGGCCACGGCCGCGAGGCCGATCCTCCTGTGCAGGGGGACATGGGGACTCCGTTCCTTGTCGACTGTGGGGAAGTGCGCACGACCGCCCCAGGGCGCACCGGGGCAGCCCCGGACCCTGAGGCAATCCGTTAGGAACCTTTCCTAACCATTCAAGCGAGCGCGTCGTGTCCACCACAAGGGTTTCGACGCCATTCAGCGCCATTCGACAAAGAAGCAACCCGTGCCGTACCGCCTCGGGAGGCGGCTCCCAACTCCGGTGCTACGACTGGGGGATGGGCATCGCGGGGTCCGCGCCGCCGGTCGCCCCGGGGCGCTTTCCGGTCGCCCCCGAAGCCCCGGCACCGGACGGTCCGGCGGGAACGGCCGGCTCGGCCGCGCCCTCGGCCGCGGCCGGCAGCTCCGTCACCGGCCGTGCCGCGATCGCCCGCCACCACGGCTCCAGCGGCAGCCCGTGCTCCGGCTCGAAGGGCTGGCCGGGACGCGGAACGGCCACGGTCGCCCCGGCTTCCTTGGCCGCCCTCACCGTGCCCTCGGCGGGCTCCTCCCACGGATGCGGGGCGAGGTTGAAGGTGCCCCAGTGGATCGGCAGCATGATCCCCCGCGCCGGGTCCCCGCCCTGGAGATCGAGATGGGCCCGCATGCCCTCCTCGGGGTCATGTGGATGTCCGGCCAGTAGTCGGAGTAGGCACCGATCTGGATCATGGTCGCGTCGAACGGCCCGTACGCCGCGCCGATCTCCGCGAAACCGGAGAAGTAGCCGGTGTCCCCGCTGTGGTAGATCCGGCGCCCGGAACCGGCCACCACCCAGGAGGCCCACAGGGTGTGCTGGGTGTTGCGCAGCCCGCGCCCGCAGAAGTGGCGGGCGGGGGTGGCGGTGAGCGTGAGCCCGGCGACCTCGGTGGACTCGTGCCAGTCCAGCTCGGTCATCCGCTCGGCCGGGACGCCCCAGCGCTCCAGATGAGCCCCCACCCCGAGCGGGACGACGAACATCGCGTGGCTCCGCACCAGCGCCCGGATCGTGGGCATGTCCAGATGGTCGTAGTGGTCATGGGAGATCACCACCGCGTCCACCGGCCCCAGCTCCCGCAGCGGCACCGGCACCGGGTGCAACCGCTTGGGCCCCACCATCGAGAAGGGCGAACAGCGCCGGCCCCAGACGGGGTCGAACAGCACCCGCCGCCCGTCGATCTCCGCGAGCACGCTGGAGTGCCCCATCCAGGTCAGCCGCAGCCCGGAGGCGGGCGGGGTGGCCAGATCGGCGACGGTGGTGGGGTGCACCGGCACGGTTCCGGCCGGGGCCCGGCGGACGCGCTCCTCCTTGCGGAAGTAGGTGGACGCGAACTTCAGCATCGAACCGGACGGGGCGGTGCGGGCCCCCACCGGGTTGACGAACACACCGTTCGCGAAGTTCGGCGACCGTCGGATGCGCTCCATCCGCTCCCCGCTGGGATCCGCACCGAAGGCGGCGGGGCGCAGGGCGGCGGTGAGCCGGGAACGTGTCGGATGGGAGCCGGTCACGGGGCCTCCAGGGTGAGAGGGCGGGGGCACTCCAACGAGCGGTGCCGTTGGGCTGCAATGACACAACTCTTACGAGGGGTGACCTTGTTCCGGAACGGCACGCACGGCCGCGGGGACGGCGCGCACGGCCGTGGAGACGGCGCGCTCGACTGCGGGGACGGCGTGCTCGGCCGCCGAGAAGGACAGCACCAGGTGGTCCTCCACCTGGCGGTAGCCGAGACGCTGGTAGAGGGCGTTGCTGGTGGGGTTGTCGAGATCGGTGAAGAGCAGGACGTCCTTCACCCCGGCGGCCCGCGCGGCCCGGCTCACGGCGGCCGTGGCGGCGCCCGCGTAGCCGCGTCCGCGCAGCTCGGGCGGGGTGTAGACCAGGGCGACCCGGGCCATGTCGGCGATCGTACGGCTGATCCCGGCGCAGGCCACCGGCCGGCCGTCGAGCTCCCACACCGTGATCCCGTCATGGCCGAGCTTGTCGTCCACCTGCGCCGCGACGTCGTCCATCAGCGCGGCGGTCTCGCGGGCGAACCCCTCGTACCAGGTGATCAACAGGTCCCGGTCGGCGGTGGTGGCGGTCCGGGGGCGCCCCGGCGGGGCGGGATCGGGCGGGGTGAGGGCATCGAGACGATAGAGCCGGTGGGTCTGCTCGACGCCGCTCACCGCCCCGGTGAGGTCCATCCAGGCGGTGGCGAAGGTCTCGGCGGTCTCGCGCCCCGCGTTCACTCCGGTGACCTTCAGTGCGCCGTCCCGGGCGAAGGTGCGGGCGAGGCCCCGGGCCGCCTCGCCGGAGAGTGCGGAGAGCAGCGGGGGGTAGGGCGGGGTGCACAGGAACGCACCCTCCGCCGGGCCCTGCTCCTCCCCGGTCCACCAGCCGTAGACCGGCGGCTCGTCGCCGTATCTGCCGCTGCCCGCCACCGTCAGGGAGGAGACCACCGTGAGCAAGGTGGTGTTCCGGGCCGGGTGGGCGCGCAGGAAGCCACCCGCCGCGGCCCGGAACTCCTCGAGGTCGTACGTCACCGTCCACGCCATGTGCTCCAGGCTGGCGCGTGGCGGCGGAGCGGCGCACCTCAATTTCCGACCGGACGGCCGCTCAGCGCCGGTCATCGGCTGTCATCGGTCGCCGTCGGTCGCCGTCGGTCGCCGTCGGTCGCCGTCGGTCGTCGGCGGTCGCCGTCGGTCGTCGGCGGCGGCCGGTCAGCAGCTCAGGTTGGAGCCGGGGGTGGTGCCGAGTATCTGGACGAACCGCTGGTAGGCGTCTATTCGGCTCTGCACCTGACCGGGGTTGCCGCCGTTGCACTCCAGGCTGCCGTTGATCGCGCGGATGGTCTCGCCGAAACCGCGCTGGTTGACCATGGCGTCGTGCGGGGTCATGGAACCGGCCCCCCGCTGGGTGTTCCAGAACCACAGGGCGGTCTTCCAGGACACCGCGGCGTCCCGCTCCACCAGCCAGGGGTTGCCGAGCAGATCGATGCCGAGCGCGTCGCCCGCGGCCTTGTAGTTGAAGTTCCAGCTGAGCTGGATCGGCCCGCGGCCGTAGTACGCCGCCTGGCCCGCGGGGCAGCCGTAGGGCTGGTTCCAGTCGCAGTAGTGCGGGTAGTTGGAGGTGTTCTGCTCCACGATGTGGACCAGGCCGCCGGTCTCGTGGTTGACGTTCGCCAGGAAGGCGGCCGCCTCCTGCTTCTTGACGGTGTCGCTGCCGGTGTTGGCGAAGCCGGGGTAGGCGCTCAGGGCGGCGGTCAGCCCCTGGTAGGTGTAGAACGAGTTCCGGTTCGGGAACATCTGGTTGAACTGCGCCTCGCTCACCACGAAGCCGCTCGGGTTCTGACCATCGGAGCCGCAGTTGTAGGGCTCCCAGTACCAGGTGCTGATCACCGGGTCATAGCCCGGGTTGTCGTGCTCCGCGCGGTAGTACTTGCCGTCGGTGTACCGGACGATGTCACCGGTGACGTACGGCTTGCCCGCCACCCAGTTCGGGTAGTCGCAGGCCGCCTGGGCGGTCGTGCCCGCCGCCGAGGCTGAGGCCATGGGCATGACAAGCACACTCGCGCACACCGCCGCGGTCGCCGCGAGCGGCGCCAGAACACGTCGTCTCCACATGGGGCCGATCTCCTTCGTGTGGGGCCCTGGAACTCTGAGGGACACTCAAGCGGTTTGGTCTATACCAGTCAAGGTATAGACCAAACCTTTGTGCCGGGATGAGTAAACGGGCCGCCTTGGAGCGATTCCGGGCACACGAAGGCGATCTGACCTGGAATCAGGTCTCGCGCTCGGGGCGGTAGGTGTCGGCGTCCACCCCGAAGGTCCAGGCGACGCCCTCGCGGGCGGTCCGGACCCGGGGCGGCACGCGCAGCCAGTACGTGCGGTGCGTACCGTCCGGCTCCGGCGTGGAGTTGACCACCTCGACCATCGCCACCGGCTCGTCCCCGTCCAGCTCGATGCGCCACAGGACCCCGGTCTCGTCGCGGTGCACCGGCCGCGCCCCGGACTCGTCGAGATAGCGCTCGTATCCGTAGTGCTCCAGCATCACCCGGCGCAGCTCCGCGTTCTCCTCCGCGCGGATGCGGTCCGGGGTCAGCTCGCCGAGCTGCTGGAGGAAGGCCGCGGGCACCGGCATGCCCCGCCAGGCGTACAGCGCGAAGCCGTCGGGGAAGGCGAGCGCGGGACCGTCGCCGCGGTCGAGACGGCCCGCCTCGTCGCGGTGCAGTTCGACCGGGCGCTCCGCCACGATCACGGCCTTCTCGTACGGCCACCACCAGCCGGCGGCGCGGGCGACCGCGGCGAGGCCGGCCAGCGGGTCGGACTCCGTCCCGTCCGCCACGGCGGCCAGCCAGGGCGCGTCGTGCTGGCCCAGCACCGCGTCCAGCAGGGCGAGCCGGACGGCCGTCCCCCGGCTCGAGTCCGGGTCCGGCGCCAGGGCCTCGACGACCCCGGTGCGGACGCGCTCGGTGAGGGCGCGGGTGACCTCCCACAGCGGCGCCGCCGCGAGCGCCCACCGCCCGGCCCAGCCGGCCGGGCCCAGGGCATCGTGGAGCCGCTGCCTGGCGCGCGCCCACGGGCGGGTGCGCACGGCCTCCCGCACCGATGCGCCCACGCCGCCCGCGACCGGCTCGACCCCGGCCGCCCGCAGCATGTCCGCCGCCCGCTCGGCGACCTCCCGGGGCAGCCGCTCCTCCTGCCCGGTCAGCAGCATCGCGGCCGCCGTGGCCGCCAGCGGGGAACCGGCCCACACGATCCGCTCGGGCGCGGTGAGCCCGGCCCGCTCATAGGCGCGGCGGAGGCCCGCCTCGGCCGCCTCGCGGTCGGCCGGGCCGGTGGCGGCGGCGACCGTGCGCCAGTGCGCCGCCCGGTCCTCGTCCGCGAGCGCGTCCACACCGCTCATGCCGTTCTCCACCGCTGTCGCCATCGCCTTCGCCGTTGCCGTCGTCATCGCTTCGCTCCCCCGCTCTCAGTCCGCCACGACGCGCACGGCGCCCGGCACGTACTCCCGCTGGCGCACCACGCGGTACCAGCCCTTGGGCAGCGGTATCGCCGCGTGCTCCTCGTGCACCACCCGCCCGCCGTCGGGGAGATGGAGATACGAGACGCCGAACGGGCCCGACTCGCGCACCAGCGTGCCCGGCCCGACCACCGCATGGGCGTGCCCGGTCACCTCGCCGAGCGCCAGCACCAGCCGACCCCGCCCGTCCCTCGGCTGCCGCGGCAGCGCGTCGATGCCCCGCGGCAGCGCCTCGGCGGCCACCGGAACGATCAGGACGTCGCCCTGTCGGTACATGCCAATTCCCTTTCACCGCAGCCCTGTTGGACCCACCGCACCCCGCGGGGTCCGGTCGATGGTCATGACGTTAGGGGGAGGCACCGACAACGCCGTCCGGCAGCGCGGCGAGCACGCGCGGCCCGGCGGCGTCGCGGGGCGCCGGGCCGGCTGTCGGTGGCGCTTGGTACAACTCTTCGCACGCCATTCGGAATCAGGCACGCCCACGCGAACACATCAGGAGATACCGCTCATGTCGGTCTACCACCTGGAAGAACTGCACGGTCTTCCCGCGTTCGACTTCCCCACGCCCGGCCAGGAAGTCGTGCTGCCCGAGACGGACACCGTCGCCTGGCGGATCTCCTACAACCCCTATGTCGACGAGGAGGAGGGCGGTTTCGACGGGCGTTTCCAGCGCTTCCTCGCCACGGTGGCCCCCGCGCGGGTGCGAGCGCTGATCATCGGTATGTGGGGCGAGACCTACGACGGCGACGCCGACGACGCCATCGAGCAGCTCGTCATGGCCAAGGACCGGCTGACCTCGCTGGAGGCGGTGTTCATCGGCGACATCACCGCGGAGGAGTCGGAGATCTCCTGGATCCAGCAGTCCGATGTGACACCGGTCCTCCACGCCTACCCGGGCCTGCGCGAGCTGGGCGTCCGCGGTGGGAGCGGGCTGTCCTTCCCCGCCGTCGGCCACGCCGGCCTGCGTACGCTCCGCTTCGAGACCGGCGGGCTGCCCGGCGCGGTGGTGCGCGGGGTCGCCGCCAGCGACCTTCCCGCGCTCGAGCGCCTGGAGATGTGGCTCGGCGTGGAGGAGTACGGGGGCGACGCCACCGTCGCCGACCTGGCCCCGATCCTGAGCGGTGGCCGGTTCCCCGCCCTGCGCCACCTGGGCGTGCAGAACAGCGAGATCCAGGACGAGATCGCGGCCGCCATGGCGGCGGCCCCGTGGTCGCCCAGCTCGAATGCCTCGACCTGTCCATGGGCGTGCTCGGCGACGAGGGCGCGGCGGCGCTGCTCGACGGCCAGCCGCTGACCCATCTGAAGTGGATCGATCTGGACCACAACTTCTTCTCCGCGCCCATGGAGCAGCGGCTGCGGGAGGCCCTGGAGCCGTCCGGGGTGGAGGTCGTGATGTCCGAGAAGGGCGACCAGGACGAGGACGAGGGCGAAGTGTTCCGCTACACGGCCGTCTCCGAGTGATGCCCATGCCACACCGAGAACCCGACCGGGAAGGTCCCCGCTTCGCCGTGGTCGGCAATGCGGGCGGCCGCCGGGTGGAGATGTTCACCGCCGCGGCCGTGGCCGCCGGACTGCCCGCGCCCCGGGTGCTGGCCTGGCGCGATGTGCTGACCTACGGCGCCGTGTTCGAGCCCGCCGAGACCGTGCGGATCGACTCGCCGGGCGAGGACGAGGAGGTGGAGTGGCTGCTGCGCGGCGCCTGTGACCCCACCCGGGTCGAGGGCACCGGCCGCTGGTACGCGCGGTTCACCGAGGCCGTCCGGGGCGTCGCCGCGGCGGCGCGCTCGGCCGGGGCCACGCTGCTGAACGACCCCGGCGAGCTGGCCGTCCTGTTCGACAAGCGGCTGTGCCACGGGGTGCTGGACGGCGCGGGGGTCCCGGTCCCGCCCTCGCCGACCTCCGGGCCGCAGGCGCCGCCGGTGCGCGGCTGGGACGATGTGCGCGCGACGCTCGGCACCTCGGGGCTGCGGCGCGCCTTCGTGAAGCCGGCCCACGGCTCGTCCGCGTCCGGGGTGCTCGCGGTGGAGACGGCGGGCCCCGGCCGGGTGCGGGCCACCACCTCCGTGGAGCGCACGGAGGACGGCCGGCTGTTCAACTCGCTGCGGGTGCGGCGGTACGAGAGCGAGGCGGAGGTCGCCGCGATCATCGACACCCTGGCGCCGGACGGGCTGCACATCGAGCGCTGGCTGCCCAAGGCCACCCAGGACAAGCGGGTGGCCGATCTGCGGGTCGTGGTGGTGGGGGGCAGGGCCACCCATGCCGTGGTGCGCACCAGCCGCTCCCCCATGACCAATCTCCATCTCGGCGGGGTGCGCGGCGATCTGGCCGCCGCGCGCGCCGCGGCGGAGGCGGCCGGGGTGGCCTGGAGCGGGGTGCTGGGCACCGCGGAGCGGGCGGCGGAGCGCTTCCCGCGCACCCTGTGCGTCGGGGTGGATCTGCTGCCCGGCCCGGGGTGGCGGCGGTTCGCCGTGGGCGAGGTCAACGCCTTCGGCGATCTGCTGCCCCGGCTGACCGGTCTGCCCGGCAGCGGCGCGGAGGGTCTTGACACCTACGCGGCCCAGGTCGCCGCCGTGCTCCGGGCCGGGGAAGGAGGCCCATCGGGATGCCGCTGTCTGAGCCCGACATGAACGAGGTGGTGGGCAGCCACGATCTGCTGCTGCTCACCCTCGACACCCTGCGCTACGACGTGGCGGCCGAGCTGGCGGCGGCCGGGCGGACGCCGCACCTCAGCGCCCGGATGCCCGGCGGCGTCTGGGACGAGCGGCACGCCCCCGGCAGCTTCACCTACGCCTCCCACCAGGCGATGTTCGCGGGCTTTCTGCCGACCCCGGCCGCCCCGGACCGCACCGCCGGCTGTTCGCGGCCCGCTTCGCGGGCAGCGAGACCACCGCGGCGGGCACCTATGTCTTCGAAACCCCCGATCTGGTGTCGGGGCTCGCGGCGGCCGGGTACCACACGGTGTGCGTCGGCGGGGTCGGCTTCTTCAACCAGCGGGGGCCGCTGGGCTCGGTGCTGCCCGGCTACTTCCGGGAGAGCCACTGGGAGCCGGAGTTCGGCGTCACCTCCCCCACCTCCTTCGAGGCGCAGATCGACCGCGCCGAGAAGGTGATCGCCGGTCTGGACCCCGGCCGCCGGCTGTTCCTCTTCGTCAATGTCTCGGCGCTGCACCAGCCCAACTGGTTCCATCTGCCCGGCGCCACCCGCGAGGCGGGCGACACCCGCGCCACCCACGCCGCGGCCCTGGAGTACGTCGACCGCCATGTCGACCGGCTGCTGGCCGCCCTGGGCCGCCGCGGCCCCGCCTTCGCGATCGTCTGCTCCGACCACGGCACCGCGTACGGCGACGACGGCTACACCGGCCACCGGCTCGGCCACGAGGCCGTCTGGACCGTGCCGTACACCCACTTCTTCCTCGAGGCCCGATGAACATCAGCACGCTCGGTTCCACCGTCCGCCCCTACCAGTCGTACGTCTACGCCTATCCGCACAAGACCGCCTACCGGCCGCTGGTGGAGCGCCCCGCGCTGCGCGAGCTGTGGGCGGCCGAGCCGAAGGACGCGCTGTCGCTGTATCTGCACATCCCCTTCTGCGAGGTGCGCTGCGGCTTCTGCAACCTCTTCACCCGGATCGGCGCCCCCGAGGGGCTGGTGACCGCCTATCTGGACGCGCTGGAGCGGCAGGCCGGTGCGGTGCGCGAAGCGCTCGGCGAGGAGGCCCGGTTCGCCGCCGCGGCGTTCGGCGGCGGCACCCCCACGTTCCTGGAGGCGGCCGAGCTGGAGCGGCTCTGCGACATCGCCGAGAAGGGGATGGGCGCGGACCTGGCCGCCGTGCCGCTCTCGGTCGAGGCGTCCCCGGCCACCGCCACGGCCGACCGGCTCGCGGTGCTGGCCGGGCGCGGCACCACCCGGCTGAGCCTGGGGGTGCAGAGCTTCGTGGACGCGGAGGCGCGCTCGGCGGTGCGCCCGCAGCGCCGGGCCGATGTGGAGGCGGCGCTGGGCCGGATCCGGGAGGCGGGCATCCCGGTGCTCAACATCGATCTGATCTACGGCATCGACGGTCAGACCGAGGACACGTGGCGCCACTCCCTGGACGCCGCCCTCGCCTGGCGCCCGGAGGAGCTGTATCTCTACCCCCTCTATGTCCGCCCGCTGACCGGGCTCGGCCGTAAGGAGGCCGGGGAGCCGGAGGCGGAGGGGGACCCGGAGTGGGACGAGCGGCGGCTGCGGCTGTACCGCGCGGGCCGCGACCAGCTGCTCGCCCACGGCTATGAGCAGGTCTCGATGCGGATGTTCCGCGCCCCGGGCGCGCCCGCCACCGGCGGGGAGGACCACGCCTGCCAGACGGACGGCATGGTCGGCCTCGGCTGTGGCGCCCGCTCCTACACCTCCGCCCTGCACTACTCGTTCGACTACGCGGTCGACATGCGGGAGATACGCGGCATCGTCGACGACTACGTCTCCCGGCCCGCCGCCGACTTCGCCCGCGCCGAGCACGGCCGGTGGATGACCGGTGACGAGGCCCGCCGACGCCATCTGCTGCAGTCCGTCCTCCAGGCCGAGGGGATGGCGGCGGCGGAGTACCGGGCCCGGTTCGGCACCGATCCCGCCGAGGACTTCCCCGCCGAGCTGGCCCGGTTCGCAGGCCGCGGCTGGCTGGACCCGGACGCGGCCCCGGGACGGCTGCGGCTGTCCCCCGAGGGGCTGGCGCACTCCGACGCGCTCGGCCCCGAGCTGTTCTCGCCCGCCGTGCGCGCCGCCATGGCCGCGTACGATCTGAAGTGAGGGAGTCGGGCGTGGACTTGACCATTCTCTACCGGGGTCCGCTCGCCTCGTGCGACTACGACTGTCCGTACTGCCCGTTCGCCAAGCGCCGGGACAGCCCGGAGCGGCTGCGCGCCGACCGCGCCGCGCTGGAGCGGTTCACGGCCTGGGTGGCGGAGCAGACCGGCGACCGGCTGTCGGTGCTGTTCACCCCGTGGGGCGAGGGGCTGGTGCGCTCCTGGTACCGCCGGGCGCTCATCGAGCTCAGCCATCTGCCGCACGTCGCGCGGGTCGCCATCCAGACCAATCTGAGCTGCCGTACCGGCTGGACGGCCGAGGCCGACCCCGACACCCTCGCCCTGTGGTGCACCTACCACCCGGACCAGACGCCGTACGACCGGTTCCTCGCCAAGTGCCGGGAGCTGGCCGCGCGCGGGGTGCGCCACAGCGTCGGCATCGTGGGGCTGCCCGCTCATCTGGACCAGGCCCGCAGACTGCGCGCCGACCTCCCCGAGCGGGTGTATCTGTGGGTGAACGCGGCCGAGGGCCATACCTACACCGACGCCGAGGCGGCCGAGTGGACCGCGCTGGACCCGCTCTTCGGCTACAGCCGCCATCCCCACCGAAGCGCCGGTCTGCCATGCCGGACCGGCGCCTCGGTGATCTCGGTGGACGGCGACGGCACGGTGCGCCGCTGCCATTTCGTCCCCGCCGAACTGGGCAATCTCTACGACGGGTCGTACCGCGCGGCGCTACGGCCCCGCCGGTGTCCGCTGGCGGTCTGCGACTGTCACATCGGCTATGTGCACCTGGAGTCGCTTCCGCTGTACGACGTGTTCGCGGGCGGTGTACTGGAACGCGTCCCGGCGCCGCCCCCGCCGGTCACTTCACGGTCGGTCGGTCACACTGTTTCCCCCTCGCTCCCCCTGGTCACGATGAGCGTCGCGGGTCCGGACGTCGCGGAGGACGTCACAGAAACAAAAAGTCCGCCTCCCCGGCCTTGGCCCCCTGGATGAAGCGTTTCATCTCCAGATGGGTGTAAATCAGGGCCGGTCCGTCCGGATCGGTCGACTGGCGCAGCGCCACCCGTCCGTCCTTCAGTCTCATCGCCTCGACGCAGCTTCCCCCATTGCCACCGCTCCACGGCTTGTGCCAGCCCTCGCTGCCGAGGTCCCTCGCCGGCATGCCGCTGTAGACGCGGCTCCCGCATATGCGATCCATCGTTCAGATCTCCTTGCGAATGCGACTCAGAATCGCCTGAGTCGTCTGTGCAGGCGCGGCCTGCGCGCACATCCGGTCCAGGGCCTCCAGGAACGCCGATACGTCATCGCGCTGGTCGAAGTAGGAGCCGCTGACGAGCGTCTCCGTATACGCGATATCGGGCAGCTCCGGGATCGGGAACCGGAAGATATGGAAGGGGCCGTACATCGCCGGGTGCGGACCGGCGTCGAACGGCATGACCTGTAGCCGGATATGAGGAGCCTCGGCCTCCTCGATGAGCCGCGCGATCTGGGCACGCATGGTCTCGGCACCGCCGATGGGGCGGCGCACCACCGTCTCGTCCATGACCACCCACAGCATCGGCGGGTTGTCCCGGGTGAGCAGCGCCTGGCGCTCCATGCGCAGGGCCACGTTGCGCTCGATCTCCGTCTCGGGCGCGTGCGGCATGCCCGCGCGGAGCACCGCGCGGGCGTAGTCCTCGGTCTGCAGCAGCCCGGGGATGTAGTGCGGCTCGTAGGCCCGGATCAGATTGGCCTCGACCTCCAGACTGACGAAGGTGTTGAACCACTCCGGCAGGACGTCCCGGAACCGGTGCCACCAGCCCGCCTTGTTGGCCTCGCGCGCGAGGGAGAGGAACCCCTCGACCTCCTCGGGGTCGGTGACGCCGTACGTCCGCAGCAGCTTCTCGACGTACGGGAGCTTCAGGCCGACCTCGGCCTTCTCCATCCGCCGGATCGTGGCATGGGTGACGTCCAGGGCGCGCCCGGCCTGTTCGAACGACAGCCCGGCCTTCTCCCGAAGGTCCTGGAGCCGTTTGCCGAGCACGACTCGCAGGACGGTCGGGGCTCCGCCCGCCCGCGCATCCGCCACTACCGTCCCCCTCCAAGTACCTTCACGACACAGCAGTCTGGCATGGGCTCAGCATTCCGAACAGCCTGCGCTTGCGATTCTGTAATTTACAGATTGAACCTTGCCATACGCGAGTGTGACAGAGCATAGTGTCGGCGTGGCTCCTTCCTATGAGGCTCTCCGGTTAGGGCGCGGCGGCACCGTGGTCGCTCCGCCCCGCCACGACGTGTTTCGTCTGCCGGCGCTGAGCACGTCCGTCGCCGAGGCGAGAAGGCATGTCGTCCGGCGGCTGGGCTCATGGGGCATCGACCAGGACACCCGGGACAGCGCGGAGTTGATCGTCTCCGAGCTCTTCACCAACGCGGTGCGCCACACCTCCAGCGAGGACGTTCGCTGCTCACTCCAGCTCATAGGCACCCGGCTGCGGCTGGAGGTGGCCGACCAGGGCTGTGCGCGCACGGTGCCGGAGGCCCGGTCGGTGAGCGCGGACCAGGAGGGCGGCCGCGGGCTGATGCTGGTGGAGGCCATGTCGGAGGCCTGGGGAGTCAGGCCGAACCAGGGGGGCGCGGGCCGCGCCGTCTGGGCCTACCTGGCGGTCTAGCGACCCCGCGGCGAGGACACGACGTACGCGGGCGGTGCCGAGGGAATAGGGGCAGCGACAGCGCACCGGGCGGTCAGCCTCGGGGCGCCAACGGGGGTCTGCCCCTATTCCTCCGGGACCGCTTCGGGTCACGGATCGTTCATCGTTCAGGGCCGCAGCGGCAGCAGATCCGGCCGCTTGGGCTCCACATGGTCGCCCGACGACTCTCCGCGCAGCCGTCGGCCGATCCAGGGCACCAGATATTCGCGCGCCCAGTGGATGTTGTCCCGGCGCACCTCGGCCGCGGTGCGCTGCCCCTCCGGAGGCCAGGGCTGATCGGGGTCGGCGGGGACCTCCAGGCCGAGCACCTGACCGGCCCTCAGCGCGACCCGGGTGTGCCCGTCCGGCGACAGATGCAGCCGGTCGGCGTCCCAGGCCCGGCGGTCCTGCACCGAGCGCAGCGACCACAGGTCGAGCACCGGGCAGCCGTGGCGGTCGGCGATCGCCCGCACATGCGCCGTGTACGTCGCGATCTTGCCCCGCAGATGGCGCAGCACCGGCACCCCTCTGGTGTCGAAGCCGGTGCACAGCAGCACCGTCCCCACCCGCGCCACGAGGTCGACGACGGCCGCCTCGTAGCGCTCGGCCACATCGTCGGATCGCTGCCGGGGCGCAGGATGTCATTGCCACCCGCGCAGAAGGTGACCAGATCGGGGCCGAGTTCGATGGCGCGGGCCACCTGCTCGGCCACGATCTGGTCAAGGAGTCGACCGCGTACGGCCAGATTGGCGTAGCGGAAATCGTCGTGGGGTCGTTGGTCGGACAGCAGGACGGCGAGCCGGTCGGCCCAGCCGACGAACACCCCGTCAGGACCGGGGTCGCCGACGCCCTCGGTAAAGCTGTCCCCGACGGCTGCGTACGACCCGATGGAACCGTTTCTGAATCTCTCCTTATCGTCTGCCACGTCGGGACATCATTCACCCGATGGCGTGACTTACGCCACCGTAACCAGGGCTTGACGTGGGGTGATCAATCCCACCCGGTCAGTTTCGGCGAAGGTGGAATACGGCGGCGTCCAGGTCGCCGCTCAGCCCGGTGCGCAGGCCCCGGTGGGCGAGCACCGCTCCCCGGTGCACCTCCCCGGTCTCCAGGTCCCGGTAGGTGGCCGCCGGGTCGAGCCCGCGCAGCCGCAGCGGAGGCTGTGCCCGGCCGTGGTGCTGCGCCTGGAGCCAGGCCAGCACGACGGTCTCCGCGCCCCGGACGTACTGCACCGCGCTGAGCCCGTCGCCCTCCGGCGGCCGCAGCCGGTACAGCTCACCGTGCTGGACGACCGGGCGCACCCGCTTGTAGAGCGCCACCCAGTCGCGGGCCTCGGCGAGTTCGGCCTCGCTCCAGCGGGTCAAATCGCCGCCCACGCCCAGCACCCCGGCCATCGCGCTGACGAAGCGGAAGCGCAGCGAGCTGACCCGGGCGTTGCCCATGACGTTGGGGCTGTCGGTGACCCAGGCGGCCATCACCCGGGCCGGGTGGAGCTGACCGAAGCCGTGCTGGATGGCCAGCCGGTCCAGCGGATCGGTGTTGTCCGAGGTCCACACCTGGTCGGTCAGGCCCAGGACGCCGAGGTCGATCCGGCCGCCGCCGCCCGAGCAGGACTCGAAGGCGACGCCCGGGTGGGCGGCGCGCAGCCGCTCCAGCAGCTCGTACAGCCCGCGTACGTGGTCGATCCACAGCCGCCGCGGATAGCGGTCGCCGGGCCAGCCGGGGTCCGCGAAGGAGCGGTTGAAGTCCCATTTCACATAGTCGATGGGCGCGCCGCTCAGCAGGGTGTCCAGCCGCTCCCACAGATGGGCGCGCACATCGGGGCGGGCGAGGTTGAGCACGAGCTGGTTGCGGAACTCGGTGCGGGCCCGGCCGGGGTGGTGCTGCACCCAGTCGGGGTGGGCGCGGTAGAGGTCGCTGTCGGGGTTGACCATCTCCGGCTCGACCCAGACGCCGAACTGCATCCCGAGCGCGTGCACCTCGTCGGCCAGCGGCTTCAGCCCGTGGGGAAAGCGGTCCGGGTTGGGCGTCCAGTCGCCGAGCCCGGCCCGGTCGCTGGTGCGTGCCCCGAACCAGCCGTCGTCCACCACGAACAGCTCGACGCCCATGTCGGCGGCCAGCCGCGCGAGCGAGCGCTGCCGCTCCTCGCTCACCTCGAACTCGGTGGCCTCCCAGGAGTTGTAGAGCACCGGCCGGGACCGGTCGGCACCGGGGACCACATGCGCGAGCTGCCAGGCGTGCCAGGCGCGGCTCGCGGCCCCGAAGCCGCCGTCGGTCCACAGTCCGGCGAAGACGGGCGTGGTGAAGGACTCGCCGGGCGCGAGGAGCAGCTGGCCCGCGTCGTCGTGGCCGACCCCGCCGACCGCCTGGACGGCGCCGTCGCCCAGCAGCTGGACGGCGATCCGCCAGGCCCCGGACCAGGCGAGCGCGCAGCTGTGCACCTCGCCGCTCTCCTCGGTGGCCTCCCCGCCGTCCAGCGCGATCCAGGGCAGATGGTGATGGCTCGTGTGGCCCCGGCGGCTGCCGATCACCTTCTCGCCGGGGGTGAGCTCGGTGCGGGCGAGCCGGCTCTCGGCGGCCCAGCGGCCGTGCAGATGGGACAGCCGCCAGCGGTCGCGCGCCGGGAGCGACCAGGCGGCGGAGTCGGCCCGCAGCAGCTCCACCGGCTCCTGCCCCGCGGTGCCGGTGTGGGCGAGGGTGGTCCAGCGCTCGACGACATCGCCGTCGTCCCGCATCCGGTAGTGGAGGGTGATGCCGAGGTGGTGCAGCGGATCGTGGAAGCGCAGCCGCAGCTCCTCACCGGTGCCGGGGTCGAGGACGGTGCCGCCGTCGAAGCGCCACTCGGTGCCGCGTACGCCCCCGGCGTGTACGGACAGGGCGGGGCGTGCGAAGCGCGGGCCGCCCTCCACGGGGTACTCCTCGCGCCCGTCCAGCGGTGATTCGAACGGCCAGTCCGGCGGCCCCGGCTCGGCGGCGAGGGCCTCGGCGTCCTCGACCGCGATCCGCGGCCCCCAGTGGAGATGGAGCAGCTCATCACGGTCGGTGAGGTGCAGGGCATAGCTACTGCGCTGCCCCGAGAGCACCCAGAGCCGACCGCTTCCACCGATTTCGATCATCGCACTCCCCAATTCTCCACAGGTATCGACATGATCGGGGAGGGCGGGTGGTGCGGCAATGCCCGCACCCTCACGAGACCGATTGCCCGGTGCACCCATGTCGTATGGTCAGCTTCAGCCGCCTCGTCGACGAGCCGCGTCGGCGGCCGATGGTGAAGGAGAGCCCGTGACGCAGCAGTCGCAGTCGCCGCAGGTCCCCAGGCCGAAACCCAGCTGGTGGGGGTGCGAAATTTCCGTGATCTCGGTGGACTGCCGGCTGCCGACGGCCGCCGCGTACGGCCCGGAGTGCTGTTCCGCAGCGGCCATCTCGCCCATGCCACCGAGGCGGACACGGCCTACCTCGACTCGCTCGGCCTGCACACCGTCTTCGACTTCCGCAACGCCGCCGACATCAAGCTGGAGGGCCCGGACGTCACGCTCCGCGGGGTCCGCAACGTCAACCTGCCGCTGTCCGACCCGGCCGACGGCGCCGGGTTCTGGAGGATGGTCCGCGAGGGCGATCTGAAGACGCTGCGCGAGCTGCTCGCCGAGGGCCGGGCCGAGAAGCGCATGATCGGCTCCTACCGCTCCATCATCACCACCCGGCTCGTCGAGCACGGCCGGATCCTCCGCGATATGGCCGAGGACAGCTCACCAGTGCTGATGCACTGTTCGGCGGGCAAGGACCGGGCCGGGCTGTCCATCGCGGTGACCCTGCTGGCCCTCGGCGTCGACCAGGAGGCCATCGAGGCCGACTACCTCGAGTCGGCGGCCGCCCACCGGCGCTACAAGATCTGGCGCAAGGGCGATCCGGGGACGGCTCCGACCCCATGTCGCCCGAGGTCATGGCGCTGCTGCTGCCGCTGTTCGACGCGCGCGCCGAATACCTGACGGCGGCCTTCACGACCATCGAGGAGACCTGGGGCGGCACCGAGCGCTATCTCACCGAGGGGCTGGGCCTCGCCCCCGAGCAGCGCGACCGGCTCCGGGAACGGTTGCTCACGGGCTGACGGCGCGGCCCGCCCCGGGCCGAAGGGCCACGCGAGCCGAAGGGCCACGCGGGCTCACGGGCCTCACCACATGGTGTCGGCCCCGGCCTCCGGCTCGGTGACCCAGCCCGCCGTCAGCACCAGACCGGTGGCGCGGTGCACGGCCAGGAAGCCGAACGGCCGCTCGTACCGCACGCTGATCAGCTTCGCCGTCCGCTGCGGCGGCGCCGAACCGGGCGCCATGGCGAACGCGGTCACCGCCGCCGCCCGGAAGCCCTCGGCGCTGAACGAGGCGGTCATGGACTGCTCCGCCGAGGACAGCGCCAGCGCGGCGGGGCTGATCCCCGGAAAGTGGCCGCGCGCGGTGTCCTGGCTGGTACGCAGCCCGAACAGCGCGGCCCGGCGCAGCAGATCGTGCCGCGCCGCCACGGTGAACTGCGGGGTGGTGAGCGTCGCCCGGGGTGTGGGGTCCCAGCTCGCGACCTGCGTCACCCGGACCCCGGGCCCGGCCTCGCCCGGCGGCAGCGCCGAGCCGGGCCATCCCTCGTACCGCCCGGCCACCGCGCCGATCCCGGCCTCCAGCACCTCACCGCCCGGGGCGTCCTCGGCGCCGAGGACCAGATGCACATCCAGCCCGTTGCCGCCCGCGACCCCGGACAGGGTGAGCGGACCGGCCGGGGTGTCGGGGACGACCCGCAGCACCCCGTCGAGGTCGTCCGTGGACCGGGTGAGCCCGGCCAGCGACCGGTCCCGCCAGGGGCCGCTCGTCGGCCTCATCCAGCCCGGCTGGAACGGCTGGAGCCAGGCCGTCTCGACCGTGAGCGCTCCGGCCAGCACCAGCCGGGTGTCGGGGGTGAGCGGCACCGGCATCTCGGTGATCGCGCCCCGGGTGCGCCGGGACGCCCAGCCGTCCAGCTCCTTGCGGTCGCGCTCGGCGTCCCCGGTCAGCGTGGCACGTACGCCCGGGGGCAGCGCGGCCTCCCACTCGGGCCGGATCGGCAGGTCCTGGCGGGTCCACAGCCCGGCGGCCGCGTGGACACCGTCCATGGCGTCCAGCGCCCCGAGCAGCCGCCCGCCGAGCGCCGTCGCCCCGTCGGCGCCGACGCCCAGCGCGCCCTCCAGCTCCTGACGGGCCGGGCCGTCGGCGCCGCCCGCGAGCAGGGCGAGCAGCGGCCAGACCCCGGTGGCGGCGAAGGCCGTGCCCTCGTCCGCCACGGCGGCCCGCGCCCACCGCGCCGTCATCGTGTTCACGGCCTCTACGGCGGTCGCGTCGATCATGCGGGGTCCCCCATCGGTCAGCGGCCTGCCACCGCCTGTTTGACGAGCGTCCGGCCGAAGTCCCAGATCAGGCCGCCGCCGTCGTGTGCGTCGTCCATGACCGCTGTGAACGCCTCGACGAAACGGTCCACTTCCCGCTCGCCGATGATCAGCGGCGGGATCAGCTTAATGACCTCCAGATGGTCGCCGGACACCTGGGTGAGGATGCGATGGCGCCGCAGCAGCGGGACGACGACCATCTGCGCGAACAGCCCCTTGCGCGCCGCCTGGAGCATCGTCCACCGGCCGCGCAGCCCCAGTGAGCTGGGTCTGCCGAACTCGATGCCGATCATCAGCCCCCGGCCGCGGACGTCGTGCAGCATCTCGTAGCGGTCCACCAGCGCGGCGAGGCGGTCGCGCAGCAGCTCGCCGGTGCGGCGGGCGTTGGCCACGACCTCCTCGTCCTCCATGACGGCGAGGACGGCGAGCCCGGCCGCCATGGCCTGGGCGTTGGAGCCGAAGCTGGCGGAGTGGACCAGCACCCGGTCCATCGAGGAGTAGACCTTTTTGAAGATCCAGTCCTTGCCCAGGGTCGCGCCGACCGGCACATAGCCCCCGGAGAGGGCCTTGGCCACGCACACCAGATCCGGTTCGACGCCGTCCTCGTGGCTGTAGGCGAAGAAGTCCCCGGTGCGGCCGAGGCCGGTCTGCACCTCGTCCGCGATGAGCAGGGCCTTGTGGCGGTGGAGCAGCTCCTGCGCGGCGCGCAGGAAGCCGGGCGGGGCCTCGTGCACCCCCTTGCCCTGGATGGGCTCCACCACGAACCCCGCCACGTCCCCGCGCGCCAGCTCCCGCTCCAGCGCGTCGAGGTCGCCCAGCTCGATCGGGGTGTCGGGCAGCAGCGGGTCGAACCCCTTGCGGAAGCCGTCCTCGCCGTTGACCGACAGCGAGCCGGTGGTCAGCCCGTGGAAGGCGTGGGCGCAGTACAGGACGCGTGGCTTGCGGGTGGCGTAGCGGGCGAACTTCAGGGCCGTCTCGACGGCCTCGGTGCCGCTGTTGCCGAAGAAGACCCGGTCCAGGTGCGGGGCGTGGGTCAGCAGCCGCTCGGCCAGCAGACCGGGCAGTGGCTGGCAGTCGAAGCGGGTCAGATCGGCCAGGTCGGCGTCCAGGACGTCGTGCAGCGCCTTGCGGACCACGGGGTGGTGGCGGCCCAGGCCCATCACCCCGAAACCGGCGAGCATGTCGAGGTAGTCCTGGCCCTCGTCGTCCCAGAAGTACGCGCCCTCGGCCCGTTCGTAGACCTTGTCGAAGCCGATGGTGTGCAGCATCCGGGGCAGCTGGTGGTTGAGGTGCCGGGTGTGCAGGTCGTACCGCTCCGACGCGCGCTCGGCCAGCAGCTTCCCGAGGTCGAAGCCCGAACGCCGCTGCTGCTGCTCGGCTGCTGTCATGCCTGGCTCTCCTTGGCGGCGGCGGTACGGGCCCCGGCGGCCGTACCGGCCCGGGCGGCGGTACGGGCCTCGGCAGCGGCGCCCGCCCGCTCCGGGTGGGCCGCCTCGATACGGGTCAGGGCCGCCCCGATCCGGCCCGCGATCTCGGCGGGGGTGAGCCCGATATCGGCGAGCACCTCCCCGCGCTTGGCATGCGCCAGGAACGCCTCGGGGATGCCGAACGTCCGCACCGGCAGGTCTACTTCGGCGTCCCGCAGCGTCTGGGCGACCGCCGCGCCCACCCCGCCGGTGCGCACATTGTCCTCCACGACCGCCACCAGCCGGTGGCGCGCCGCGAGCCCGGGCAGCTCGGGGTCGACGGGCTTCACCCAGCGCGGATCCACCACCGTGCAGCCGATGCCGCGCCCGGCCAGCAGCTCGGCGGCGCGCAGCGCGACGGGGCCATGACCCCGGCGGCCACGATCAGGACGTCCTCGCCCCGGCGCAGGACGTCCATCCCGCCCACCCGGTCGATCGCCGGAATCGGCTCCCCCACCGACTCCTTGGGGAAGCGGATGACGGTCGGCGCGTCGTCCACGTCGATCGCCTCGCGCAGCTGGGCACGGAGCTGGTCGGCGTCGCGCGGGGCGGCGATCCGCAGCCCCGGCACCACCTGGAGCACGGACATGTCCCACATGCCGTTGTGGCTCGGCCCGTCGGTGCCGGTGACACCGGCCCGGTCCAGGACGAAGGTCACCCCGCACTTGTGCAGGGCGACGTCCATGAGCAGCTGGTCGAAGGCGCGGTTGAGGAACGTGGCGTAGACGGCGAGGACCGGATGGAGTCCGCCGGTGGCGAGCCCGGCCGCCGAGACCGCCGCGTGCTGCTCGGCGATGCCCACGTCCCACACCCGCTCGGGGTACGCCTCGGCGAAGCCGGCGAGGCCCACGGGGTGCAGCATCGCGGCGGTGAGGGCGACCACATCGGGCCGCTCGGCGCCGATCCGCACCATCTCCTCGCCGAACACCGAGGTCCAGGAGCGGCCGCCCGAGGGGGTCAGGGGCGCGCAGGTGAGCGGGTCCATCGCGGCCACGGTGTGGAAACGATCCGCCTCGTCCTCCAGCGCCGGCCGGTAGCCGCGCCCCTTCTCGGTGAGGCAGTGGACGAGGACCGGGCCGTGGAACCGCTTGGCGCGGCGCAGGGCCGACTCGACCGCCTCGGTGTCATGGCCGTCGATGGGGCCGACGTACTTCAGCCCCAGGTCCTCGAACATGCCCTGCGGCGCGAAGGCGTCCTTGAACCCCTTCTTGGCGCCGTGCAGCGACCCGTACAGCGGCTGGCCGACCACGGGGGTGCGCTGCAGCACCTCCTTGCCCCAGGCCAGGAAGCGCTCGTAGCCGTCGGTGGTGCGCAGGGTGGCGAGGTGGTTGGCGAGCCCGCCGATGGTCGGCGAGTAGGAGCGCTCGTTGTCGTTGACGACGATGACCAGCGGACGGTCCCGGGCGGCGGCGATGTTGTTGAGCGCCTCCCAGGCCATTCCGCCGGTCAGCGCCCCGTCCCCGATGACGGCCACGACATGGTCGGTGCGGCCATGCACCGCATTGGCCTTGGCGAGGCCGTCGGCCCAGCCCAGCACGGTGGAGGCGTGGCTGTTCTCGATGATGTCGTGCTCGGATTCGGCGCGTGACGGATAGCCGGACAGCCCGCCCTTGTGGCGGAGCTTGGAGAAGTCCTGGCGGCCGGTGAGCAGTTTGTGGACGTAGGACTGGTGGCCGGTGTCCCACAGGATGCGATCGGCGGGTGAGTCGAAGACGCGGTGCAGGGCTATGGACAGCTCGACCACGCCGAGGTTCGGTCCGAGGTGGCCCCCGGTCCTGGCCACCGCGTCGATCAGGAACTCTCTGATCTCCTGGGCGAGCGCGGCCAGTTCGTCAGCGGTCAGCGCCTTGAGGTCGTGCGGGCCCCTGATGTTCTCCAGCAACGGCACGGTAGGTTCCCCTCCTCGGTGTATCAGCTCACGGTGACGTCCGGGGTACCCGGCGGGACCCCCTCGTCCTCCATGCGCCGCGCGATGTTCATGGCCTCGTCGATCAGGGTCTCCACGATCTTCGACTCCGGCACGGTCTTGATGACCTCGCCCTTGACGAAGATCTGCCCCTTGCCATTGCCTGACGCCACCCCCAGATCCGCTTCCCGCGCCTCACCCGGACCGTTCACCACACACCCCATGACCGCCACCCGCAGCGGGACCTCCATGCCCTCCAGACCAGCCGTGACCTGGTCCGCGAGCTTGTACACATCCACCTGCGCCCGACCGCACGACGGACACGAGACGATCTCCAGCCGCCGCTGCCGCAGATTCAGCGACTCCAGGATCTGGATCCCGACCTTGACCTCCTCCGCCGGAGGCGCCGACAACGACACCCGGATCGTGTCCCCGATCCCCTCGCTCAGCAGCGCACCGAACGCCACCGCCGACTTGATCGTCCCCTGGAACGCCGGACCCGCCTCCGTCACCCCCAGGTGCAGCGGATAGTCACACTGCGCCGCCAGCTGACGGTAGGCGTTGACCATCACCACCGGATCGTTGTGCTTCACCGAGATCTTGATGTCCCGGAAACCGTGCTCCTCGAACAGCGAGCACTCCCACAACGCCGACTCCACCAGCGCCTCCGGCGTGGCCTTGCCGTACTTCTCCAGCAACCGCTTGTCCAGCGACCCCGCGTTCACCCCGATACGGATCGGCACACCCGCGTCCGACGCCGCCTTCGCGATCTCCTTGACCTTGTCGTCGAACTGCCGGATGTTCCCCGGATTCACCCGCACCGCCGCACACCCGGCATCGATCGCCGCGAACACGTACTTCGGCTGGAAATGAATGTCCGCGATCACCGGAATCTGCGACTTCTTCGCGATCACCGGCAACGCGTCCGCGTCATCCTGCGACGGACACGCCACCCGCACGATCTGGCACCCCGACGCCGTCAACTCCGCGATCTGCTGCAACGTCGCACCGATGTCCGCCGTCACCGTCGTCGTCATCGACTGCACCGAGATCGGCGCGTCGCCACCCACCGCCACCGACCCGACCTGAATCTTCCGGCTGACCCTGCGCTCGGCGAGCCTGGCCGGCACGGACGGCAGGCCGAGTGCGACCGGTTCCTCCGCGCTCATCCCGTCACCCATGGCTTCCGGCGGCGGTGTCCCGGGCGGCGCGCAGCGACTCCTTGAGGGAGCCCATGGTCGCCAGGACCGCGGTGGGCTCATAGCCGCAGTGGGCCATGCAGTTGTCACAGCGCGGGTCCTTGCCGCGGCCGTAACTGTCCCAGTCGGTCTCCTCCACCAGCTGGCGGTAGGTCGGGACGTAGCCGTCGCTCATCAGGTAGCAGGGGCGCTGCCAGCCGAAGAGGGAGTAGTTGGGGATGCCCCAGGCAGTGCACGGGAAGTCCGTCTTGCCCTCGAGGAAGTCGAGGAAGAGCGGGCTGTGGTTGAGCCGCCAGCGGCGCCGGTTGCCCCCGGCGAACGCCTTGCGGAACAGCTCGCGGGTCTGCTCGACGCCCAGGAAGTGCTCCTGGTCGGGCGCCTTCTCGTAGGCGTAGGCGGGCGAGATCATCATCTCGTCCACCTGGAGCTCGTCATTGAGGAAGTCGAGCACGTCGATGACGGTCTGCGGGGTGTCGGTATTGAAGAACGTGGAATTGGTGGTGACCCGGAAGCCGCGCCGCTTGGCCTCCTTGATCGCCTCCACCGCCTCGTCGAACACCCCCTCCTTCGCCACCGACTCGTCATGCCGCTCCCGCAGTCCGTCGATGTGCACCGCGAAGGCGAAGTACGGAGAGGGCTTGAACAGATGCATCTTCTTCCGCAGCAGCATCGCGTTGGTGCAGAGGAAGACGTACTTCTTCCGCGCCACCAGCTGCCGTGCGATCTCGTCGATCTGTGGATGCATCAGGGGTTCGCCGCCGGCGATGGACACCATCGGCGCACCCGACTCCAGCACCGCGCCCACCGCCTGGGCGACCGGCATGCGCTGCTTGAGCACCCCGGCCGGATGCTGGATCTTTCCGCAGCCCTCGCATTTGAGATTGCACGCGAACAGCGGCTCGAGCTCGACGATCAACGGGAACTTGTCCCGTCGCTTGATCATTTTTTGTTCAAAGAGATACGTCGCGACCCGGATGGTCTGGCGGAGAGGCATGGCCATCTAGCTCACCTCCTGGGAGCAGCGAAGAATGGTGCCAGTGAAAGAAAGCGGGAAGAACGGTCCTCAAGACCCGGAAAGCCGATATTCCACCGCGTAGTGTGCCGATTCGGACGAGTTCATGTTCAGGAGCGTCCACGACCACCCGGACGGCCGCAACCGGACGGATGCCGTGACCGACGGCGGTGCGCAGGGTCGCGGCGGACTCCATGTCCACCGCGATGGCGCCGGTGCTGTGCAGCGCGGCCCGCTCCGCGCCGCGCACCACATGGTCGGAGCCCACCACCGGGCCGATGTGGACGGCCCGGCGGGGGCCGCCGGAGAGGGGATGTGACAGGGCGTGGGCGAGGATCCGGGTGCCGGTGCACACCGTGCGGCCCGCCGGATCGCGGGTCTCGTCGGCCACGACGAGGTCCCCGGGGTGCATCCCGGGGGCCAGCCCGGCGCAGAAGCCGGTGGCGATGACGGCGGTGGCCCGCTCCCCGGGCGCGGCGGGCCGCTCCCCGGGCTCACCGGGCTGACCGCGCTCACCGGGCTCCCCGGCCTCATCGGACCTCCCGGTGAGCGCCCGGGTCACGGCGCGCTCGGCCGACCGCGGCCCCATGCCCGTGCGCAGTACGGTCACGGCCCCGGCGGCGGCGCCGAGGTCGGCGCCGCGCAGGGCGAACCGCTCGATGCCGAGCGCGCAGGCGATCAGCAGCGCCGCACCGCCGGCCTCCGCGGCCGGATCGGCGGACATCAACTGCTCCGCGGTCGCGCCCCGGTGGGCTCGCCGTGGACATACCGGCCCAGTGCCGTGACCGGGAAGACCTGCCGGTACAGGTGGTAGTTGATGGAGAAGTCCCAGGGGAAGCCGGTGCCGGTGAAGTACGGCTCGTCCCAGGAGCCGTCCTGCCGCTGGGTCCGGGCGAGCCAGGTGATCCCGCGCTCGACGGCCCCGCCGTCCCGCTCCCCCGCCGCCAGCAGCGCGAGCAGCGCCCACGCCGTCTGCGAGGCGGTGGAGGCGCCCCGGCCCATCCACTCGGCGTCGAGGTAGGAGCGCTGGTCCTCGCCCCAGCCGCCGTCCTCGTTCTGGACGCTCTCCAGCCAGCGGACGGCCCGGCGGACCGCCGGGTGGGAGGCGGGGACGCCCGCGGCGATCAGCGCGGGGACGACGGAGCCGGTGCCGTAGACGTAGTTGGTGCCCCAGCGGCCGAACCAGGCGCCGCTCGGCTCCTGCTCGGACAGAAGCCAGGAGATCCCGCGCCGGGTGCGGGCGTCGTACGTCCGCCCCTCGTGCGCCAGCATCTCCACGACATGCGCGGTGACATCGGCCGACGGCGGGTCGATGACCTCACCGAAGTCGCAGAACGGCAGCTTGTTGGGGAGTGGGCTGGTGTTGTCGACGTCGAACGCGCCCCACGCCCCGTTCTTCGACTGCATGCCCAGGGTCCAGCGCATGGCGCGCCGCACGGCCGCCTCGATCCGCTCGGGCTCGGGGTGGTCGATCCGGCGCAGCGCCAGGATGACCTCGGCGGTGTCGTCGATGTCGGGGTAGTTGTCGTTGTGGAATTCGAACGCCCAGCCGCCGGAGGGCAGCCCCGGCCGCCGGACCGACCAGTCGCCGGGCCGGTCGATCTGCTCGGTCAGCATCCAGTCGGCCGCCTTGACCAGCGCCGGGTGGTCCGGGGCGAGACCGGCGTCGGCGAGCGCGATGGCGGCCAGGCAGGTGTCCCAGACCGGGGACTGGCAGGCTTCGATCATCCGGCTGCCGTCCTCGCGCCAGACCGCGAACCGGTCCAGCGACTCCAGACCGGCGCGCATCACGGGGTGGTCGAGGTCGTAGCCGAGCAGGTGGAGGGCGATGACGGAGTAGACGGCGGGTGGCTGGATGCCGCCCCAGCAGCCGTCGTTCTCCTGCCGCTCCACGATCCAGCGGGCACAGGAGCGCAGCGCGGCCCGGCGCAGCGGGCGGAAGGCGACCTTGTGGTAGGCGTGCAGCGCCCGGTCCAGCCGCTGGAAGACCCCGTCCCAGGAGGCGACGGGGGCGAGCGGGCGCGGCGGATTGGGCCTGCGGGGGTCGGTGTGGAGCTCGTCGAGGGGGAAGGGGGCCGGGCGCACGGGGCGCTTGGCCGAGACGATGGTGAGGGGCACGATGGTCTGCCGGGCCCAGCAGCCGAAGTCGTAGATGTTGAGCGGAAGCCACTTCGGGAAGTAGATGATCTCCGGTGGCAGCTCGGGCAGGTCCTCCCAGCGCCACCAGCCGAAGAGGGCCAGCCAGATCCGGGTGAACACCCGGCTGCTCGCGATCCCGCCCCGGGAGCGCACCCAGGCGGAGGCGGCGGCCATATGGGGCGCGTCGGGCTCGTCGCCGGCCAGCCGCAGGGCGACGTACGCCTCGATGGTGGCGGAGAGTTCGGGCGGCCCGCCGTGGAAGGTGGCCCAGGTGCCGTCGGTGGCCTGCTGGGAGCGCAGATAGCGGGCCGCGGCGTCGAGGGTGTCGGGGTCCTGGACGCCGAGGAACTGGCGGAGCATCAGGTCCTCGGCGTCCATCGTGACGTTGGTCTCCAGGTCGCCCTTCCACCAGCCCCGCTCGTCCTGGCGGGACAGCAGGTGGTCCACCGCGCGAGCCGTCGCCTCACGGGCGACGCTCAAGGTCTTGGACTCGGATGACTCGGAGGGTTGGACGGTCGGTGTCGCTGTCAATGGCTTCCCCTCTGCAGTGTGCTCATCTGCCGTCTTTGGGGCTTCCGTCGGCCGACACCCCGGCTGGGTGCCGGCCGGCGACTGCGAACTAGCGGTCCATGGCGATCATCTCTTTCGTACGACGACGAAGTCGGCGAGCGCCACGAACCGCGCCCGGATCTCGGCGGGCATGTCCACCGCATCCAGCGCCTCCATGGCGGTCGCATGCTGTCTGCGGGCCTCCTGAGAGGTCCAGTCCCGGCCACCCGCTTGCTCGATCAACGCGGCGCGCACGGCGAATTCTTCCTCCGAGAAGTCGGCGAACTCCTCCTCCGGCTTGTGCGCGTCGGCCGCGAGGATCTCGGCGAGCCGCTTGGAGTCGGGGCCCCCGGCGTCGAGCGCGGCGACCACGGGGAGGGACTTCTTGCGCTGGCGCAGATCGCTCCAGGTCCGCTTGCCGGTCGCCTCCGGGTCGCCCCAGATGCCGAGCAGGTCGTCGACGGCCTGGAAGGCGAGGCCCAGGTGGTGGCCGTAGCGCTCCAGGGTGTCGGCGGTGCGGTCGTCGGCGCCGCCGAGCACGGCGCCGATGGAGGCGGCGCAGGCGAGCAGGGCACCGGTCTTGTTGCCCTCCATCTCCAGGCACTCCGCGACGGTGACCCGCTCGCGGTGCTCGTAGGACATGTCCTGGGCCTGGCCGTCGATCAGCTTCCGGGTGGCGGCGGTGAGCCGGCGGGTGGCCCGCCCGGCCTCGGCGGTGCCGATCTCCAGCAGTATCTCGTTGGCCAGCGCGAACAGGGCGTCACCGACCAGGATGGCCTGGGCCGGGCCGTGCACCCGCCAGACGGTGTCGCGGTGACGGCGCTGCTCGTCCCCGTCCATGAGGTCGTCGTGGAGCAGCGAGAAGTTGTGCACCAGCTCGACCGCGACCGCGCCGGGCACCCCGGTCTCGGGGGCGGCGCCCGCCGCCTCGGCGGACAGCAGGGCGAGCGCGGGGCGGACGGCCTTGCCCCCGTCGCCCGCGGCCGGGTTGCCCGCGGCGTCGATCCAGCCGAAGTGGTACGCGGCGACGGTGTCCATGGGCGGGGCCAGCCGGTCCACGGCGGCGCGCAGCACCGGCGTGGCGAGCGTGCGGCCGCGCTCCAGCAGCGCCATGACGCCTGCGGTGTCGACAGCGGGGGTCGCCGGAGTCACGGTCTCTCCTCTGTTTTTGGTGGTGGTGCTCATGCCGCCTCCTTGGGCGTCCCCCCGCCCGGGGCGGGGAGAGGGTTCACATGCGGGCGGCCCAGGGTCCGTCTTCGGAGGGGCCGCCCTGCTCCCGACGCCTGACACGGCCCCTCGCGGCGTTGTCGGAGTCGCCCGAGTACGCCCAGTACGAGGGCGATCCTCCGCCTTGCGAGCGACCGCTCCCCCAGCTACCGCTGGGAGGTGCCCCCTGACGCCGCTCGCGGCCGGGCGCCCCCTCCGAAGACGGACCCTGGGTCGGTGAGGGCCGCGCGGGCGGCGGAAAGCCCGCTGCGCACGGCGCCCTCCATGGTCGCGGGCCAGCCGGTGGCGGTCCACGCGCCGGCCAGGTAGAGGCCGGGCGCGTCGGTCGGGGCGGAGGGCCTGAGGCGGCCGACGCCGGGGACGGGGGCGAAGGTGGCGGTGCGCTCCCGGGTGACGAAGAAGTCGCGCACCCGCGCCCCGCGGGCGACCGGGAGCAGCCGCTCCAGCTCGGGCAGATAGCGGGCGCGCAGCTCGGCCACCGGGCGGTCGATGTCGTCGTACGCGGCGGACTGCGAGACCGCCAGGTACTGGCTGTCCCCGGCCCCGGGCGCGTCCCTCAGCCCCGAGGCGTCCGTACGGTCGAAGACCCACTGGACGGGGGAGCCGATCGCGGCGAAGAAGGGGCGGCGCAGCACCGTGCGGTCGTAGATCACGTGCAGGTTGAGGATGGGCGCGGTGCCGATGCGCAACAGCCGGTCGGGGTCCTCCAGGGCGCCGTCGGGCAGCAGGGCGTGCGCCTCGCGCTGCGGTACGGCCAGCACGAGAACGTCCGCCTCGGCCCGCGGCTCCTCTCCCGGCCGCCCGGCGGTGGCCGCGCTCCAGCGGCCCTCGGGGTACGGGTGACGGCGGTCACCCGGGTGCGCAGCTCGGTGGTCACGCCCGCCGCGTCCAGGGCGCGGCGGGCGTGGGTGTGGTGCAGCTCGCCGAGCGGGGCGCGGGCCCAGCCGATGTCGGCGGCGCCGGGCCGGGAGAGCAGCCCGGTCTTGAAGACCATCGCGGCCAGGCCCAACGAGACGTTGGGCGCGGTGGCGTTGAGCGTGGCCACGCCGACCAGGTCCCACAGCGCCTCGACGGCGCGCGGCGACTGGCCGTGGCGGCGCAGCCAGCCGGCGAAGTCCACCCCGTCCAGCGCCGGGTCCTCGGGGTCCAGCCGCCCCAGGGCGAGCGCGGCGCGGCCCACCTGGGCGCGCTCGGCGAGGGAGAGATGGGGGTAGGTGGCCAGGCTCGCGGACAGATGGAGCGGCACCGGCAGGCCGGTGCGGCGCAACCGGCCGAGCCGCCGCCCGCTCCGCCCCCGGGCATCGAGGACGGGGACGTCCAGCCGGCCCTGGAGCGGGGCGAGCCGGGCCGCGCCGACCCGCTCCAGGAACCAATGGTAGGCGGTGCAGCAGCGCAAGTGCACATGCTGGCCGTTGTCGACGCTGAGCACGCCCGCCGGGGAGGAGCGGTGGAAGGAGAAGGCGAGGCCGCCCAGGCGGGGGCGGCCCTCGACCAGGGTGACCCGCAGCCCGGCGTCGGCCAGCGCGAGCGCGGCCGTCGTACCGGCGAGCCCGCCGCCGATCACCAGCGCGCTCCGCCCGGCGGGGCGTCGCCCGGCGGCCGGGGCGGGGTCCAGGGTCGAGTGGGTCACACCGGCCTCCCGGTGCCGCGGCGCTCCACGGCGCGGGCGTCGAGACCGGCCAGCCCGCGCACCGCCACATACGCCTTCTCGTGGCCGGGCAGCGAGACGCGGCCGCGCAGGACGGCCGCGGGGTCCTTGGCGATCCGGTCCAGCAGCCTGCGGTAGATGCCCGCCATGGCGGACACACACGCGCCGCTGCGGCGGTCCAGCAGCGGCAGCAGCCGGAAGCCCTCGGCGAACAGGGCCCTGGCCCGCCGCACCTCGAAGTGGACCAGACCGGTGAAGTCGGCGTCCGGCGGTGCGGTGGAGCCGTGGAACGCGGCGGTGCAGCCGAATTTGGCCAGGTCGTCGGCGGGCAGATAGGTGCGTCCGGTGGCGGCGTCCTCGCGGACGTCGCGCAGGATGTTGGTCAGCTGGAGGGCGAGCCCGAGGGTGTCGGCGTAAGCCGGGGCGCGCTCGAGCTCGTCCTCGCTGTGGCCGGTGCGGGGGGCGGTTCCGAAGACGCCGAGCGAGAGCCGTCCGATGGCGCCCGCCACACAGCGGCAGTAGCCCTTGAGGTCGTCCCAGGTCTCGTAGGTCTGCCCGGCCACGTCCATCAGCACGCCGTCGATCAGCTCGTCCAGCGCGTCCAGCGGGATCGGGAAGCGGTGTGCGGCATGGGCGAGGGCGACGGCGACGGGGTCGGTGTCGTCCTCCTCGATGCCGCCGCGCCGCATCCGGTCCAGCAGGGCGCGGGTGTCCGCCAGCCGGGCGCGCTTGGCCTCCGGGTCGAGGGGCCGTCGCCGATGTCGTCGACCCGGCGGGAGAAGGCGTACAGGGCCGACATCGCATGGCGCTTCTCCGTCGGCAGCAGCCTGATGCCGTAGGCGAAGTTGCGGGCCTGGTGGCCGGTCACGGCCTCGCAGTAACGGTACGCCGCGAGCACTGGCGCGGACGCGTGCGGAGATCCCTTCACGGTCCGGCTCACCCCTCTCTTCGCAGTGTCGCCCCACCTCGCGCAGCAGGCTGAGCTTGGTGGGCCTGGGCGGTCCAGGGAGTACGTCATGTCCCGCGGCCGCGACCGCCCGCAAGGCGGCCCGCCCCCCGGCCACGAATCCGGCGAGCAGCACCTTGAGCCTGCCGTGGACGCTACCCACCAGGGGGGTGCCTTCATTCAGCAGGGCCGCGGCGCGTTCCGCCTCCTTCGCGACCAGCGCGCGCAACCGTACGCCGCCCCTGGGGGCGGCGAGGTCGGCCTCGGTCACACCGAAGCGTTTCATGTCCTCGGCGGGCAGGTAGACGCGGTCCCTGCGAAGGTCCTCGGCCACGTCCTGAAGGTGCTCGATGATCTGCAGGGCGGTGCAGATGGCGTCCGAGCGGCGGATCCGCTCGGGGCTCGCGGTGCCGGTGATGCCGAGGACGAGCCGCCCGACCGGGTTGGCGGACAGCTCGCAGTAGTCGAGGAGGTCCTGATAGGTGGCGTACCGCCGGATCCGCTGGTCCTGGCGGTTGGCCTCGATCAGCCCCAGGAAGGGCTCTTGGTCAAGCCCATGGCGCTGGACGGTGGGGCGCAGCGCCCGCAGCAGCGGATGGCGCGGCTCCGCGGCGGGCCGGAAGACCCGGCGGAGGTCGGCCTCGAACGCGTCCAGCATCGCGAGCGCGTCGTCCGCCTGGTCGCGGTCCAGTCCCAGCAGCTCGGCGTCGGCACCACCGGGGGCCAGATCGCCGTCGCCGATGTCGTCGACCAGCCGGGCGTAGCCGTAGACGGCCATCAGATCGGTGCGCCAGGCGCGGGGGAGGAAGAAGGGGGCCACGGGGAAGTTCTCGCGGGCGGCCTTGGCGAGCACGGCGCGAGCGGCTTCCTGCCCGCCGCTCCGGCTGCTCGACGTGGTATGGGACCCGCTGCGCTCGTCCTCGACGGTCACCGTGGACAGCCAGGCGTACGGGCGAGACCCAGGACGCCATGTGGGTCCCGGCGACCGGGCCCCCCGGGAGCGCTGGAGATGGGCCGTGTAGCCAATGCCGTCACATCCCCCGTTCTACACCGGTTACCAGGGTCGGCACGATCCGGACACGCCGCTCCGTCTTGTCAACGGACCCCGGCCCCTGACCCCGAACAGGCGACAAGGGCCCGGCTCCGGCATGATCCGGACGGGCATTGCCACAGCTTACGCCTCTCGGTGTACACATGTACGGAGCGATACCCCGATGTGACCTTCGACGGGGCGCCGGACGGGTGACCGGCGAAGGCCCCCGGGCCGGTGTCCCGGGGGCCTTCGGACGGCCTCAGACGACCTCTTCGTAGAACTCGGAGATGTCCAGCACCCGGCACAGGTCGCGGAGCTCGAACTCGAAGAAGTGCTGGCCCTCGGAGAGCGCGAAGGACATGTGGCCGAGCGCCTCCATGGAGATCACCCCGTACAGCCGCACCCAGCAGCGGAGCATCACGGCGATGGCTCCGGGGGGCATGTCGACGTCCTGGTCCTCGCTGAGCGCGGTGAGGGTCCGCGCGAGGCCCGGGTCGAGCTCCTCGACCTCGGGGGCGGGGAAGCCCCGCACCCGCCACAGGTCGGAGACCAGATCCGAGTAGACGGAGCCGAAGACCCAGCTCATATGGCGCTCGGGCTTGGTCTCCTCACGGCCGAGCCCCGGGGCCCAGGGGCCGAGGATGAGCCCGAACTCATGGGGGTGCTTGATCGCCCAGACGCGCAGCGCGCGGGCGCCGCTGATCCACCGGCGGCCCGGCTCCTCCTCGGGATGCTGGCCGAGGACGCCGCGCATGAAGCGGGCCATCTCCTCGAAAATGTCCACACGCAGCTGAAGGATCAGCGCATCCCGGCTACTGAAGTAGCGGTAGACGGCCGGCGCGGTCATGCCCATCTCACGGGCGATGGCCCGGATGGTCACATTCTCCGGGCCCTCCTGGACCAGGAGCGTCCGGGCGACGTCCTTGATCTCACGGATGGTCGCGATGCGCAGCCGCTCGCGCCGTGAGTACGGTGCGACGTGCGCTTCCCCTGGCGACACGCGTCCCCCTCCCTGATGCTGCGCCGTTCGACAACCCGGCGTACACGCACACGATACAGCGCCTCCGTTTAGTGAACAGCGGCGGCGACAGTGCCTCTGGTTCAACTGCTGGCCCCCTGACCCTGCCACAGATCCGCGGGGATGCCCCGCCGGATGGCTCAGCGACCACCATCCGGGTCACTCGGGGGAGCGGGGGAGCGTCCGCACATACGTCGGACATGTATTCGGAGGCATTGTGCGCGAGTGATCTCAGGGGCGGAAGGGGGACGGGGGACGGCCGCACTCGGCGCCGCCTGGGAGTAAACGGCCTTAGCGATCGTGAAATGACGTTCCTGCCCGCCCCGGCGCACCCGGCGAAAGAGGCCGCCCCACCCTTCCACCAGGAGCGTCAAGAAAACCGACCGGTCGGCGCGGTGGATTTCCGGCCCCGGCCCGGGGACGGTTTCCGCGGCTCGCCGGAGGGCGTCGTCCCGGCGCCGGAGCGCTGTCGCGCGGTCGGCCCGGGCCTCGTCCTTCGCGTCCCGCCGCGCACCTTCCATATTCTCGTCCGGATCACCACGGGACGCGTTTTCGTTGAAAAGCGCCCGCGTCCCGTGGATAACGCTCCACCGCCACGGACCCCGGCTTCTGACGGTGTGCCGGGTTTCCCGGGCGGGGTCGCGCGGGCGAAATCGGGAAAGGCGACGGCGCCGGCCCGGCCCGGAACTCCGATTCCGCTTCCGCCCTCCGGACTACGGGTGATGGGGGCAGGCGGCGGGGGCGGCCGGAGCGGTCCGGCGGGACGGGCGGGGCGCGGCGGTGGATCGCTCGCGCGGAGTCACCGTCACCATCACGTCCTCGAGCGGCCGCAGCGAGATCACCGGTGAGCCGTACCGCAGTTCGGTCCCCGGGATCCGGCTGACCCGGAAGCGCTGGTTCACCATGGCCACGATGGTGCGCAGCTCCAGCAGCGCCATGAAGTTGCCGACGCACTGCCGGGGCCCCGAGCCGAACGGGAGGTACGCCATCCGCGGCCGCTCCTTGACGGCCTGCGGGGTGAACCGGTACGGGTCGAAGGCCAGCGGGTTGTCCCAGTGGCGCGGGTTGTGGTGGGAGACCAGCGGGGACAGCAGGATCGAGGAGCCCGGCTCGATGTCGTAGCCGCCGAGGGTGTCCGCCTCCACCGCCGCCCGGGGGAAGATCCAGATGGGCGGGTGCATCCGCAGGCTCTCGTCGACGACCATCTTGGTGTACGTCAGCCCCTCGGCGCTCTCCGCGTCCGGCAGCCCGCCGCCGAGCACCGTGGCGATCTCGGCGTCCAGCTCCTCCTGGACCGCGGGGTGGGCGGCGACCGACAGCAGCGTCCAGCACAGGGCGACGGCGGTGGTCTCGTGGCCGGCCAGATAGACCGTGAGGAGTTCGTCCTTGATCTGCTGATCGGTCCAGGGCTCACCGGTGGCCGGGTCGGTGGCCCGCTCCATCAGCGCGATCAGCGGCCCCTCCCCCGTCTCGGCGTAACTCCGGCGCACATCGGCCACGATGCGGTCGAAGACCCGGTGGATTCTGAGGATCTTGCGCTGACGGTCCGTCGGCACCCAGGAGGGCAGCATCTCGGTGGCGGTGCCGCGGCGGAACATCACCTCGACCACATCGTCCACGATCGTCTTCAGCAGGGCCGAGTCCGGCTTGATGTCGTAGGCGAACAGCGAGCGGGAGAGGGTGACCAGGGTCAGCCGCAGCATGTCGGTCATCAGGTCGACCGGCTCACCGGCGGCGGCCTTGCGCTCCCAGGTCTCCAGCATCTCCTCGGTGGCCCGGACGATGTTGGGGATGATGTCGGTGATGGCGTTCTTGAGGAAGACCGGCTGCACCGCCCGCCGGTGGGCGCGCCAGAACTCGCCGTCGGTGGTGAGCAGTCCCTTGCCCATGACGACGCCGAACTGCTCGTAGAGCGGGCCGCGGACGTAGTTGCCGTTGTTCTCCACCAGCACCCGGCGCACCGCCTCGGGCTCGGTCACCTGGTGCACCAGGAACGGGCCGAGCCGCATCCGGACGATCTCGCCGTGGTCGCGCTGCAGACCGAGCAGGAATTCGGCGGTGTTCCGCTTCCAGGGGCCCAGGCTGCCCAGCAGCGGGGCGCCCTTGGGCCGGGTGCGATGCGCGGCGCGGAGGTCGCTGTGGTCATCGGTGGTCTCCTTGCTTTCGCGGCCGCGGCCCGCGGGGCACCGGAAACAGGCGGCGCACGAAGAGATGGTCGAAAAGGACGTCGGAGGTGAGGCGCCGCAGGGCGATCGTGCTGTGGGCGAGGAGTCCGACGGGGTAGCGGGCGCGCGGCCGGGAGCCGCGGGCGCCCTTGGCCACCACCTTCGCCACCCGGCGGGCCACATCGTCCGACTGGATCGCGAAGGTGCCCGCCAGGGTCCGGCGGCTGCCGGTGTAGATCGCCTCGAAGTACTCGGCGCTCTCCCGGCGGAAGGTCTCGTACGTCCGGCTCACCGGCCGCAGATTGGCCACGTAGGTGGCGCCGAAGCGGGTGGTGCGCACCGGGCCCGGCTCGACGAGCACGACCCGCACCCCGAAGTCGGCCACCTCGTTGCGCAGGGAGTCGCTGAGCGCTTCCACGGCGTGCTTGGTGGCGTTGTAGAAGCCCGACCCGGGGACGGCGTAACGGCCGAAGATGGAGGAGATGTTGACGATGGTGCCGCCGCCGTGGGCGCGCATCGCGGGCAGCACCAGCTGGCTGAGCCGGACCAGGCCGTACACATTGGTCTCGAACTGCTCGCGCACCTCGGCCAGGGAGGCCTCCTCGATACAGCCCGACATGGCGTAGCCGGCGCTGTTGACCAGGGCCCCGACCGCGCCGTGTTCCGCCTCGACCTTGGCGACCGCGGAGGCCATGGACTCCTCGTCGGTGACGTCGAGGGCCATGGTGCGGATGCTCAAGCCCGCGAGCTCCGCCAGCGTCTCGGGCCGCCGCGCGGTGGCGTACACGGCGTGTCCGGCCCGGTGCAGCCGCAGCGCGCACGCGCGGCCGATGCCGGAGGAGCAGCCGGTGATGAGGACCGGGATGCCGGCCCCGGAGCCCGGGGCCGGCTCGTGGCCGGTCACGCGGGGGGCGCGTCGAACGCCCCGAGCTGGGTGGCGAGGTCGTAGGAGTCCATGGAGAACCAGCTCTCCACGATCTTGCCCTCGTCGTTGAACTCGTCGATGACGATGCCGGGGATCTCCAGCTTGCGGCCCTGTGCAGGGATGAGTCCCGCGTAGTCGTCGCCGGTGTGGGTGCCGCGCGCGGTGAAGCGGCTGACGACCTTGTTCCCCTCCAGGATCCAGTCGTCCACGGTGACGTGGAGGTCGGGGAAGGAGGCGCGCTGCAGCCGCACCCACTCCTTCAGGTGTTCCACGCCCTCCTTGCCGTTGGCGGCGGTGCCGTGGCTGATGTGGTCCTCGGTGGCGCCCTCGTAGATGACGTCCAGGTTGCCCTTGTTGAGGCACTCCTCGTAGTAGCGCTCGAGGACGGCCTTGTTCTGCTCGGGAGTGGACATGAACTGCCTTTCTATTCCGTCGTGTTTCCCAGCGGGCCGGAGAGTCCCGAGACGGTCGCCACGGGGTCCCCGGAGTCTGCGTCGGTGATCCGCCAGACGCCGAGCGAGGGATCGCCCTCGACACGGGTGGGTCCGCGCTCGGCGGAGTGGGGTGCGATCCGGCCGAGGATCAGGGGGTCGGCGGTGACCGAGAGGCCGTCGCCCCGGGTGGTGCACCGCCGCACCACGTTCTCCAGCGCGGCGATCGGAAGGGCGGTCCCGGGTACGTACGGCGTCGCCCACAGGTCGACCGGCAGGCAGCGCGGGACCTCGGCCACCAGGCGGCCGCCCTCCGGCGCCGCCGACCCCGCCGACCCCGCCGTCCATGCGCTGAGCGGCACCACGGCGCCGCGCCAGTGCAGGAAGGGCGGCCCGGAGCGGAGGGTGGTGGTCTGCTGGACGTCGGGGCGCGGCGGCGCGGGCGGCCGTGGCGCGCCGGTCTCGTGGACGATGCGCAGGCTCGCCTCCGGGCCGCCCTCCGCGCCTTCGTGGCGGTAGCGGACCTCCACGATCCAGTCGTGTCCCTCGTGGAAGCCGCGGATCTCGCGGACCAGCCGGATCGCGGGGCCGTCGAGGCGCAGCAGCGCCAGCGGCACCACGATCTCCTCCAGCGCACCGGCCCGCAGCGCGGGGAAGTCCTCCGGGACGATCCATTCGGCGGCCCGCAGGGCGTTCTCCAGCAGGAGGGAGGGCGGCAGCGCGGGGGCGCCGTCGATGCGGAAGTCGCCGAGCGCGGGGGTGTGTTCGGGGTCGAGGACGACGCGTGCCGTCAGATGGGCGTGCGGCTGGTAGGAGGTCACCTCACCGAGGTGGAAGATCTTCGGATAGGCGGTGGCGAAGCCGGGCAGCGCGGGCACCACCGGATAGCCGATGGCCTGCCCCGGGTCGATGGCCTTGCCCAGCGGCCCGACGAAGGTGACCTCGCCCTCGGACCCCGCCAGGAGTTCGGCCCGCCAGCGCTCAAGACCGTCCGCCACGTCGATCGCGGCCATGTAGCGCAGGGTGGCGGCGAAGTTGGCGATCAGCCCGATGCGGTCCCAGGTGGGCCAGGCGAGGGTCATCACGGGGAACGCGGCCCGCCGGGCGGCCCACTGGCCCAGCCGCGCGAGACCGTCGTTGGCCGCCGCGTACTCGAGCTGGCCGACCATGCCGCCGAGCCGTCCGGTGAGGGAGCCGACGCTGCAGAAGAACTTCAGGTCGCGCCCCCGCACCTCCTCGAAGACGTTGAGGAAGCCCTCGATCTTGACCTCGACGGTGCGCAGGATCTCCTCGTCGGTCTTCTTCGGCAGCCGGGCGGAGGTGTCCACCCCGGCGTTGTGCACCACCCCGGCGAGCCGGCCGCCCTCCAGCGCGTCCTCGCGCCGGATGAGCGCGCGCACCTGGGTGCGGTCGGTGAAGTCGCAGCGCGCGTACTCGATGCGCAGCCCCTCCCGCCGGGCGGAGGTCACATGGGTGGCCAGCTCCCACAGCCGGCGGCTGCGGGCCAGCCGGCCGCGGACCACGGCGGGCGACTCGCCCTTGGCGCGGCCCGCCCAGACCTGCTTCTCGTAACGCCTCCACCCGGCCTCGTCCACACCGAACCAGGGCTCGTCCCCGCTGGGGAACGGCTCCCGGCCGGTCACCACGACCCGTACGCCGTGCCGGGCGGCCAGCGACCGGGCCAGCTCCCAGCCGATGCCGCGGCCACCGCCGGAGATCAGCACGGTGTCCTCGGGGCCGAGGGTGAGGGCGGGCGCGGCCACGGGCCGGTCCTCGGGGGTGAGGGTGTACCGGCGGCCGTCGCGGTAGCCGACCTCGATCTCACCGGTGCGGCCGAGCTCGGCGGCGACGATGCCGGGGAGTTCGGCGGAGGCGGGCAGGTCGATGTCGACGACGCGGGCGGCCACGTTGGGGAACTCCCGGTGCAGGGTCTTGGCGAGCCCCGCCCAGATGCCACCCAGCGGCTGCTCGAGACCGTCCCGCGGATGCTGGCCCATCCCGCCGCCGAGGTAGCTGACGGCGAGGTAGCACAGCCGGTCCGCTGCGGTCTCGGCCGCCCAGTCGTCGTAGACCCCGCGCAGCGCGGTCACGGTCTCGGTCAGCGCCCGCCGCCAGGACCCGGCGGAGGCGGCCCGGTCCGGATCGTACGCCCGGCCCACGGTGAGGTCGACGACGGCGTCCACGGGGCCGGGGCCGCCGGGCCCCCGGCGCACCAGCGCGCCGTGCTCCTTCAGCTCGCGCTCCACACCGGCGGCGATGTCCTCCTCGCCGCCGATCAGCAGCACCCGCAAGCCCACCAGCCGGGGGTGCGGCCCGGCGGGACGGGGCAGCTCGGTGAGCCGCCACACCATCCGGGTCACCGGCTGGACCGGCGCGTCCTCCTGAGTCGCGGTCATGTCCGGTCCTCCCCCGCCGGTGCCTGCTCCAGGGGGACGGCCTCGCCGGTCTCGGCGTCGATGTAGCCGATGAGGGTGGCCCGCATGTCCTTCATCTGGAGCAGCATCCGGCCGTCGGGCCGCACCGCCACGAAGCGGTTGCTGATGGTGTCGGCCGTCAGATCGAAGCCGGGCGGGGTGACGAAGAGGTCGATGCCCTCCCCGGAGGCGGCCAGGTCGTGGTCGCTGATCTCCTCGTACAGATCGATCCGGCGGATCGACAGCGGCGCGGCCACCGGCACCAGATGGCCGTCGACCAGGTCCAGCACGCCCACCCGGGCCAGCCCGTCGAGCAGGATGCTCGGCACGGTGAAGCGGGACCACACCGGGTCGCAGGCCGGGATGCCGGGCGCGTAGCGGGCACGCTTGCCCCGGGGGTGGATCCGGGTGTCGGTGGTGGAGACGAAGGGGCCGGTCAGCCGCACCGGGGAGCCGGGCTGGTGGTACGGGTCGGGCACCGGGGTCTCCTCCCCCGTCGGCCACTCCTCCCAGCGCGGCGCGGTGGGCGGCTCGCTGTCGAGCAGCACCCGGGCCAGGAAGTGCACCCGGTCCTTGACCAGGACCACCCCGCTGGGCGCGACCACGTCCTCGGTGATCCGCACCTGGACGACGGTCACGTCCCCGGGGGTGTCCACCAGCTCGGCGCGGATGCGCCTGGGGCCGGCCGGGATGTCGCGGTAGACCCGCAGGAAGTGCTCGAAGCGCAGGTCCTCGAAGGCGATCACCCGCTTGCCGGGGACCAGGGCCCGGGCGGCCTCGGCGGCCAGTTCGGTGACGAAGGTGCCGGGCAGGGTGGCCTCGCCGCGCACCGTGTGGTGTTCGAGATAGCCGTCGGTGTCCAGGTCGAAGGGGCACTCGTAGACCACGGACCGCTCGTCGGACTCCACCAGTCGGCGCAGGAAGAACCCGGGCCGCTCCGCCTCGCCGGTGGTGCCCAGGTAGCCGGGGTAGAAGCGCTCCACCGTGGCGCGCTCGGCATCGCCGAGGTGGACCACGGAGGGGCGCCGCACGGGAGCGTGGAGCTCCTGGACGAAGTGGTGGATGCCCTCGGCGATGGCCATGTTGCTGTACGAGCCCGCGCGCTCGTAGTACGCCTTGGTCAGCTCGTTGGCGCCCATGCCGACGCCTTCCCACAGCGTCCAGCCGATGGTGAACTCGTCCGTCGGCGCATCGGTGGCGCGGGTGTGGGTCGCGGCGGCGGCCAGGAAGTCGTTGGCCGCGGCGTAGTCGGCCTCCCCCAGCTGTCCGAAGTAGCCCAGCAGCGAGCCGAAGTTGCACCACAGCCGGGGCGGTGCGGTACGCAGCGCGCGCTTGAGGTGAAGGTAGGAGTCCAGCTTCAGATCGCGGATGGCGGTGAACTCGGCGAAGCCCTTGTCCTTGATCAGCCCCGAGCGCTGCAGCCCGGCGGCGTTGACCAGCAGATCGACCCGCCCCCGCTCGTCCAGGACCCGGCCGATCGCCCGGTCCACCGCCGCGCCGTCGCGCATGTCGCAGGCGAGGTAGGTGACCCGGCCGGCGCCGCTGTGGGCAGCCATCTCGTCCAGGTTCCGCTTCGCCCGGCGGGCGTTGACCATGCGGTCGAAGGCGCGGTTGATGTCGGCCACGGTGCGGCCGTCGCGCCGGGCGAGCTCCGTCTTGATGTAGCCGGCTCGGCGGGCGGCGAACTCCTCGTCGGTGCCCTGGTACGTCTCCGGTGGGTAGTCGTCGAGGGAGTTGCTGCCCAGGACGTAGATCCGGGGCCGGAAGTGCTCGGCCACCGCCTTGACCACCTCGGCGGTGATGCCCCGGGCGCCCCCGGCGACCACCACGACCGAGTCCGGGCCGAGGACGGCGGGCGCCCCCGCTCCCAGGTCGTTCGGCTCGTCGGAGAGCAGATACGCCATCCGCACGCCGTCGAGGTCGAACACCGCCGGGAAGACCCGCTCCACCGCGCTCTCCTCCTCCGCGCGGGCCATCGCCTCGGTGAGGTCGGTGGCCGAGGTGCACAGCGTGAAGGCGAGGCAGGCGTCGCGCTCCAGGGCCGCGGTCTTCCACAGCCCGGTGAAGAGCCCGGTGTACGGATGCGGGATGCCGCCCGGCGCGGCGTCCAGCAGCAGCGCCACGGCCGAGGAGCCGGGGTCGCCGAGGTCGTCGTAGAGGTGCTGGAGCGTCAGATAGGCGGCGTCGTGCAGGGCGGTGAGGGCGGGCGCGGGGCCGTCCGTGGCCGCCCGGCCGAGGTCACCCACCACCCTGAGGTGGGTGACCCCGGGTCCCGCGCCCGCCAGGGCCCGGCGGACCGACTCCTCGGTGACCTCCGGCAGGTGGTGCCAGCCGGGGCGCGGGGCCGCGAGCGGCGCCGTGGACAGGACGGTGAGGTCCGCGTCCGGCGGCGCGGCGGCGGCGAGCGGCCCGGGGGCGTCGGTGAGCACCACCGCCCCCGCGGGGAGGAACGGGACGCGCTCGCGCACGGTGCGCGCGGGCAGCTCGGTCAGGACGGGCACCTGGCGGCGCACTCGTACGGGGGCGCCGTCCGCGAGCCGGCCGTCGGTGGCGAACGCGGCGGGCAGCGCGGCCGGGACCGCCTGGTGACCCTCGGACTCCGGGCCATGGGACTCGGGGCCGTCACCCGGGATGGTCAGCCGGAGCCGGGCCCCGGCGGCGCCCTCGCTCTCGTCGGTGGCGATCTCCACGGTCCCCGAGGGCCGGTGCAGCGCCTTGAGGACGGCGAGGCCGCCGGCCGCGCCCAGGTAGCGGGCGTGCTCGGGCGCGGGCGCGCCGCACAGCAGGATCTCCTCCGGGGCGGCCTCCCCGCGGCCCGCCTCGACGGCGCCGAGCGGTTCGTCCACGTACGCGAGCACGTCGAGCCCGGCGGCGCGGGCCCGCTCCTCGGTGGTGAGCGCGAACAGGAAGGCGCCCTCGGCGAGTTCCCGGGCCTGCGGCGGCAGCAGCTCGCCGATCAGCGTCCGGTACTCGGGGAGGCTGTTGCCGTTGATCCCGCCCGCGAGCGCGAAGTCCAGCTCACCGGTGCGCAGATAGCGGCCCGCGGAGGTGATGGAGGAGACGGCGGAGGCGAAGCCGGAGTCCATCGTCATGTTCGGGCCGTTGAGGTCGAAGTAGTTCGCCACCCGGGCCGAGATGATGTTGGGCATCTGACCGGGGAAGGAGTCCTCGTTGGAGGCCGGGATCATGCCGCGCACGCGGTCGCCGAGCCGTTCCAGGACACCGGGCAGGGCGTCGGAGGACAGCTCGCCCAGCGCCTCGGCGATGTCGTCGAGGTAGCAGCGGTTGGCGTAGAGCATCGCGGCGCGGGTCGGGCCCATATGGCCGACGAACACCCCGGTCTTGAGCGCCCGCTCCCGCCAGAAGTCCGGCATCTGGTCGCGCAGTTGATGGGCGCACTCCACGATCATCAGCTGGCAGCGGTCCAGGGCGCGGATGGTCTTCGGAGGCAGCCGGACCTTGCTGAACGGCGGCGCCGGGTACTCGTCGCCGAAGCTGTCGCGGGGGCGCGGGCCGCCGCCCAGCCAGCGGGTGACCTCCTCGCGGCCCTCCAGCCCCGGCAGATGGGCCGACCAGCCGACGATCGCCACCCGGCTGCCGGTGTCGGGGACCTTGGTGACGGTCGCGGGGGCCCGGTCGGCGGCGGCGTTCGCGGCGGCGGGGCGCGCCCGGTGCTCGGAGACGATCAGATGGGCGTTGGTGCCGCCGAAGCCGAAGCCGGACACCGCGGCCAGCCGCGGGCCGCCCGTCCGCTCCGGCCAGCCCTTGTGCTCGGGGGTGATCTCCAGTCCGGTCTCGGCGAGCCGGAAGTCCTCGCGGGGCCTGGAGAAGCGGAACTGACCGGGGATGGTGTGCTCGGCCAGGCCCAGCAGGTTCTCGATGAGCGAGACCACGCCCGCCGCCCAGCCGGTGTGGCCGATCAGGGACTTGTTGGAGGTGACCGCGGCGGGCCCGGCGGTGCCGTAGTACTCCCGCAGCGTGGTGAACTCGGCGAGGTCACCGGCCGGGGTGCCGGTGGCGTGGGCGTTGACCCAACTCACCGCGCCGCCCTCGACCTCGCCCGCCTCCAGGGCGCGCCGCACCGCCAGGCTCTGACCGGCGGCGTTGGGCGCGTAGATGGCCTTGCCCTTGCCGTCGGAGGACGAGCCGAAGGCGCGGAGCACGCCGAGCACCCGGTCCCCGTCGGCCCGCGCCCGGCTCAGCCGCTTGAGGACGACCAGCGCGGCGCCGTCGGCGAAGATCACGCCATCGGCGTCCTCGTCCAGCGCGTGCACCTCACCGCGCTTGGAGAGCCCCTGGAGCTTGGAGAAGAGCACGGTGCCGCGCGGCGCGAGCGCGAAGGCGCCGCCGCAGACGGCGATGTCCTGCTTGCCCATGAGCAGGCCCTTGGCCGCGATGTCGATCGCGTACAGCGACGAGGAGCAGGCGGTGTCCACCATGTGCAGCTCGGTGGAGGGCGGCAGCAGACCGCGCATCGCCAGCTCTCCGACGCGGTGCGGCAGGAAGCGCGAGCGGTCCTGTCCGGCGCGCCAGTAGCGGCGGTTCAGGGCCGCCTCGATGTCGCCGCCGAGGGCGGTGCGCTCGCCGTCGTCCAGCGGCAGGTCCTCAAGGATGTCGTGAGTCATCCGGGTGACGCTGTCCAGCACCCCGGCCTCTTCCAGGTGCTGGCTGCCGTCGGGGGTGTAGCCGACGACGAAGGAGCAGCGGTCGGAGTCCTGGTGGCGCACCCCGTCCAGGGCCTGGACCAGGCTGTGGCGCAGCCACATGGTGGTCAGCTCGTGGTCGTCCGCGCCCTCGGCCATGCTGTCGACGGAGCCGGGGGCGGCCTGGAAGTCGGTGATGAAGACGCAGCGGTCGGCGTACGCCTTGTCCTCGGCGGCGGTGTCGACGGCGTGGAAGTTCTCGTGCCGCCAGCGGTCCCGGGGGATCTTGACGAACAGCTCGTCACCGGTCGTACGGAGCTTCCAGAACTCCTCGGGGCTGTTCGCCCCGGCGACCGCCAGGCCCATGCCGACGACGGCGATCGCGTCGTCGGGGACGTCGGGGGCGTCGGGGGGCGTCTCGGGGGCCGGGGCGGGCTGGGCCGCGACGGGCTCGGGCGCCACGACGGGCTGGGGCTCGGGCGCCAGGACGGGCTCGGGCGCCACGACGGGCTCGTGGACCGCGACGGGCTCCGGCTCCGGTGCGGCCTCCTCCCGTACGGGGGCCACGGCGGGCGGCGACATGAGGGCGGCGCCCAGCGTCAGTCCCCCGTCGGCGAGCACCACCTGTCCGGTGATCCACCGCGAGGCGTCGGAGGCCAGGAAGGCGACGACGTCGGCGAACTCCTCCGGGGTGCCCAGCCGTCCGAACGGGGTCGCCCTGGCGATCACCTCCTGCATCTCCCGGGCCCGCGGGAACTTGTCCGCGACCTCGCTCTCCAGCATGGCGGCCGAGGCGGTGTTCACCCGGATGCCCAGCGGGGCGTACTCCACGGCGAGATAGCGGGTGGCCGCCTCGGCGGCCGCCTTGGCGGGGGCGCAGGCCGCGTAGTTGGCCATGACCATCTGCGAGCCGCCGAGGGCCGAGACGGTGACGATCGACCCGCCGCCGCCCCGCGCCATCAGCGGGGCCGCGGCGCGGGCGCAGCGCAGTCCGCCCTTGTAGTTGGTGTCGATGGCCTTGGCGATGTCTTCGTCGGTCACCTCGGCCAGGGGCAGCAGGGCCCCGTTGGCGGCGCTGTTGACCAGGATGTCCAGCCGCCCATGGCGCTCGTCGATCTCGGCGAACATCCGGTCGACCTGCTCCTGCCGGGCCACCGAGGCCCGTGCGAGCTCGACCCGGGCGCCGCTTGCCACCAGTTCGTCCCTGGTGCGCTTGGCCTGGTCGTGCGAGTGGAAGTAGTTGAGGACGATATCGGCGCCCCGGGCCGCGAGGGTCCGCGCGATCGCCTTGCCCACGCCCTTGGAACCTCCGGTGACCAGGGCCACCTTCCCCGTGAGGTCTTTCATGGAACGACTGACTCCTTCCGCGACGAGGGGGCGCTTCAGCCCGTGGCGGAGGCCGGTGTGTGGGCCCCCTGGTCGTTGAGCTGCTGGAGCACAAAGTCGGTGATCTTGCCCATGGTGTTGTAGGTGGCCAGCCGGAAGCCGGACTCGCGCGGCGGCAGCCCGTAGCGGCTGGAGACCCTGGACAGGAGTTCGACCTGCTTGACGGAGTCGACGCCCAGCTCGGCCTCCAGCTGCACCTCGTCCTCGAAGACGTCCTCGGGGTATTCGAGCGCCTCGGCGTAGAGGGTCCGCAGTTCCCCGAAGAGCTGGTCGCGGCCGTACCCCTCGGGCCGCGCACTGGACGCGGGGGCCGCCGGGGCCTCCGGCGCGGGCGCTGGAGCGGCCTCGGCGGCGGGCTCCGGCTCGACGGCTGCCGCGGGCTCCGGCCCGACGGCTGCCGCGGCCCGCAGCTCCGGCTCGGGCTCGGGCTCGGCACCGCGGCCCTCGGTGGACTTGCGGAAGGCGTCAAGTTCGGTGCGGACCAGCTCCAGCACCATGTGGCCGCGCTCGCTCCAGTACGCCGCGAAGACGTCCGCGGGCACCGAGGGGGCCAGCAGCTCGGCGAGCCCGCCGCGTTCCGGCGCCGCCAGACCGGCCTCGCGCAGCGCGTCGAGGGTGCCGTCGAGCGCCAGCCGCCCGCCGGTCAGGGCCAGCGTGGGCAGCGACCGCACCGCGGAGCCGTCGGTCACCTTGGCGACCAGCTTGGAGAGCGCGGCGCGCCCGCCGGCCTCCACGAACACCTCGGCACCGGTCTCCCGCAGGTGCCGTACGGCCGCGGCGAACCGCACCGGCCGGGTGAAGTGCTCGGCCAGCAGGTCGGCGAGGGCGTCGCCCGGCTCGTAGTAGCGCTGGAGGATCGGCGAGTAGACCGGGCGGTTCAGCGGGCGCTGGTCCAGCTTCCGCACGTACGCGGCGAACTCGGGGGCGGCGGGGGCGAGCGCCGGGGTGTGGAAGGGGAAGGGGGTGTCGATCTCGATGGCGCCCACGTCCAGCTGCCCGGCGATCGCCACGACCCGGTCCAGGATTCCGGCGGGGCCGCTGACCACGGTCTGCTCGTCGTGGTTCTCGGTGGCGACGGCCAGCAGCGGCTCGTCCACCAGCTCCAGCAGCTTGCGGGTGCGCTCGGCGCTCGCGGCCAGGGCCACCATGCGCCCGTCGACCCCGCCCTGCCGCTCGATCACGGCCACGCGCCGGGCGACGATCCGGACCCCGTCCTCGACCGAGAAGGCCCCGGCCGCCACCAGGGCGGTGATCTCGCCGAGGCTGTGCCCGGCCAGGACGTCGGGGGCGACGCCCTGGGCGGCCAGGATCTCGTAGGCGGCCAGACCGGCGCCGTAGATGGCGACCTGGGAGGCCCAGGGGTCGTTGTCGAGCAGATCGCGCAGATCGGCCTTGCGCTCCCCGAAGAGCACCTCGGAGACGCGGCTGCCGTAGAGCTCCTCGGTCACGGCGTCGAGCCGTTCGAAGACCCGGCCGATCTGGGGATGGCGCTCCTTGGCCCGGCGGAGCGCCTCGCCGTCGAAACCCCCTTGTCCGGGGAAGAGGAACGCCGTCGTGACGTCGGGGGACGGATTGCTGGACATGCCGATGCCTCCATGGCTGTGGTGGTGACGGTGGGTGAGGTGCGCCACCCGCGCGGGTGGCGCGGCGCTGTGGACGGCCGAAGGCCGTTTGTGGGCCCCGGGGTCTGGGGCGGAGCCCCGCCTTCCAGCCCCTCCAGGGGCACCTCCCAGCGGTAGCTGGGGAGTTTGAGGAGCGGGGTCCGGGGCGGAGCCCCCATGCGGCGGAGCCGCATGTCGTCAGGTGCCGGGAAGGGGCGGGGAGGGGGAAGCACCGATATGCGGCTCCGCCGCGTGGCCCGCCGCAGGCGTACGCGTACCGTCGAACACCCCCTAAGCCACGCGGGCGACCGGGGAGTCGAGCAGGAAGGTGCCCATGCTCCCGAGGTTGGCGGCGATCAGCCGGTCGGCGAGCCGGGTCGCCGGGGGCAGATGCCGGGGGGCGCCGCGGACGAGCCAGCGCACCATCCGGATCTTCCAGCCCGGCTCGGAACCCGGCGGGATGTGGTCGAGGAGGGCGTGGATATTGGCCGGGGAGTAGAACTCGGCGGGCGGGACGATGGTGGCGAACATCCCGACCATGCCGCTGCCGTGGTGCGGGCTGCGGGCCATCGCCCGGATGAACTCCAGCTCCTCGCGGTTGTAGTCGGCGATCGCGGCGTGGTCGCGGGTGTACCGGAAGTGGCCGCTCACCAGGGCGTCGCGGCGCCGGGCGTAGTCGGCGAGCGCGGGGGCCAGGTCGCGGTCCCCGGCCAGGGCCGGCTCCACGGCCTCCACCAGCAGTTCGGCACCGCGCAGGGAGTCGGTGATACCGGCGGCGGTGATGGGGTCGCGGGTGTAGCCCGCGTCGCCAACCAGGGCCCAGCCGGGGCCGTGGCAGTGGCGCAGGAAGTTGGGGACCGCGCCGGTCATCCACTTGTCGACGCGCCGGGTCTCCCGCAGCCGCGCCGCGAACTCCGGGTCGACCTCCTCGAAGGCGGAGATGACCGTGGCGTCGCGCTCCCCGTCGGCGGACGCCTTGAAGTCCTTGACCGGCAGGGCCAGTCCGACGATGGTCAGGCCGTCGTGGGTGGGCCAGGTGAAGGCGTGCTGCTGGCGGTGGCGGTAGGTGCGCACCCTGCCGTCGTGCGGCAGATCGGCCCAGTACGACCAGTGGCTCTTGTTGAGCACCGGGTGGGAGTCGTACTTCTCGGCCCCCACCAGCCGGGCGACGGTGGAGTTCGAGCCGTCGGCGCCCACCACCAGCCGGGCGTGCTCGACGATGGGGGTGCGGTCCTCGGTCTCGGCCCGGACGCCGATGACGGTGCCCTGGGCGTCCGTCAGCAGCTCCCGCAGCGCGACCTGCTCCCGCAGCTCCGCCCCGGCCTTGACGGCGGCCTCCAGCAGGATCTCGTCCAGCTTGCGGCGCTCCGGCGAGTACGCCTCGGCCACGCCCTCGACGGCGGGCAGCTTGGCCATCAGCTGAACCGGGCCGCTCTGGAGACCGTAGGAGTGAATGGGCGGGCAGCCGGTGGCCGCCACCTCGTCCAGCAGTCCCCAACGCTTCAGCCGGAGAATTCCCGGAGGGTGGACGAGATTGGTGGCGGCCCCCTTACCGCCGGGGAATTTCGCCCGGTCGAGGAGAAGGACCCGGTACCCCGCTCTCGCCAGGAGCATCGCGGTCGATGCCCCGCTGATGCGCGCTCCTACCACAATGACGTCGTACATAGCGTCCCCCATACCCAACGGCCACCCGGGGTCCGGGGCCCGTTGGATCATCTTGTTCGCTCTGACTTCGCTCTCTCGAAATTAGTTGCGCGACCGGCTCGGGAGGTTTCCCTGGTATGAATCCTCGACGGCACCCGAAGAAATCACCTTCGTCTCGGCCGGTGCGGTGCGGCCGCGCGGTGCCGTGAGAATGGCCAGACAGCCGACGGCGGCGATTCCGGCGCCGATCCAGGCGGCGGGCCGCAGCCCGTCCACGAATTCCTGGGGCGAGCCGTATCCGCCCAGCGTGGTGAATACGGAGGTGAGCACCGCGACGCCGAGTGCGCCGCCGAGCTCCCGGAAGGTGTTGTTGGCGCCCGAGGCGATTCCCTGGTCGCGGGGCGCGACGACGTTCATCGCCATTTCCGCGACGGGCGAGAAGAACAGCCCCAGGCCGATTCCGCCGAGCACCAGTCCGGGCACCTGGTCGGCGTAGGCGGTGTCCGCGCTCACCACGGACGCCAGCCAGCCAAGCCCCGCGGCCTCGAACAGCAGTCCCGCGGCGACCACCAGACGGTTGCCTAGCCGTGCGGTCAGCAGCGCCGCCAGCGGAGCGACGACGACCGGCATCGCCGTCCACGGCAGCATCTTCACGCCCGCCTCCAGCGGCGAGAAGCCCTGGATGTTCTGCATGAACTGGGTGAGCAGGAAGACCAGTCCGAACATCGCCGCGAACATCAGCAGGCTGGCCGCGTTGACCGCGCTGAACGCGCGATTGCGGAACAGCCGCATCGGCAGCATCGGTTCGGCCGTGCGCAGCTCCCAGCCGACGAAGAGCGCGAGCACCACCAGGCCGCCGGCCAGGAAGCCGAGCACCCGGGCGCTGGACCAGCCGTGTTCGGTGGTGGACACCAGCGCGTAGACCACGCCGAACACCCCGAGGCTGACCAGGACGGTGCCCACCGGGTCCAGTGAGGTGTCCGGGCGGGTGGACTCGGCCAGCTTCCACAGGCCGAGCACCAGCACCACCACACCGATCGGCACATTGACCCAGAAGATCCACTCCCAGGAGATCTTCTCCACCACGGCCCCGCCGATCAGCGGGCCGAGCGCGACCGCGAGCCCGCTGAGGGCGCCCCAGACGCCCAGCGCGACACCGCGCCGGCGCTCGGGGACGGCCACGGTCAGCAGGGTGAGCGTCAGCGGCATCACCACGGCCGCCCCGAGTCCCTGTACGGCCCGGGCGGCGATCAGGGCGTCCGCGCTGCCGGACAGCGCCGCGGCGGCGGAGGCCCCGGTGAAGACGACCAGGCCGGCCAGGAACACCCGGCGGCGCCCGAACCGGTCACCGGCGGCCGCACCGGCCATCAGGAAGACCGAGAAGGTGAGGGTGTAGCCGTTCACCGTCCACTCCAGGTCCTGGAGGCTGGTGCCCAGGTCCTTCTGGATGGCGGGCAGCGCGGTGATGACGACGAGGTTGTCCAAGGCGGCCATGAAGACGGTGAGTCCGGACACCACCAGCGTCCACACGGGGTTCATACCGCTCGGGCCGGAACGGTCAGTCATGAATACCTTTCCAATGACGGCGCGATTGCTGTGCGACAGGTTGGTTCACGTCGATATCCGGCCGACGGATAAACGGGCAGACGGGGAAACGCTAACCGGCCACGACCCGCCCCGGAATTGTACTTTGGTACAGGTGGCGGTAGCTGAGCGCGACCAGACCGGCCTGTAGCCGCGATTCCACCTGCAGTTTCGCGAGTATTGACGCCACATGCGCCTTCACCGTGCGCTCGGTCACTTGCAGCCGCAGCGCGATACGGCGGTTGGACCAGCCCGCGCCGAGCAGCGCAAACGTCTGGCCCTCCCTGACTGATAACAACGGCACACGTTCCAGCTCCCGCGCCCAGTTGGGTGCGGGAATATCGGGCACGACGGCGAGACCGCCCCTGTCGGACACGGTGACATTTCCCCCTAGTTGCGCGGCTCTTCGAGCCGCCGCTCATGCAAGAATCAGACTGGTTTGCCCTCTTGATTATTGCGGCCGCACGCAGGTACGAGTCAAGGATTTCCGACCCTTTCTCGCCTCGCGAGAAATGCCTGGTGAAGCACGGGGAATGCGCTTAACGTTTACTCCTGTTACCGTAAATTTACTTCATTCTCGAATCATCGCCATCCGAACCGGCGGGACCGCCCCGCCCCAGGTCGGCGAGGGCCGCCGCCGTCCGCTCCACCGCCTCGATGACGGTCACCGGACACCGCGTCATGACCTGTTTGGGCTTCATCACCAGCACCGAGCCCATCACCAGCCCGTCCCAGGTGACCGGCGCCGCGCACTCGTTCCACCCCGCCGCGCACTCCTCGTGCCCCAGGGCGTACCCCCGCGCCCTGATCCGCTCCAGCGAGGCCAGGAGCCGCACGTCGTCCTGGTAGGCGCCGGGACCGGCCTCGGCGGGCACCGGCCGGTCCAGCACCTCCGACTGGATGGTCTCCGGCAGGTACGCCAGGATCGCCCGCCCCGCGGCGCCCACCCGCAGCGAGTGCTCGACGGTCTGCACCGCACGCGGCGTCATCCCCAGCTCCGTCAGATCGGAGTCGCCGACGGCCATGTCGACGCACTGCCGGTGCGCGCCGCCGAACGGCGCCAGCAGATAGAGGAAGGCCAGCCCCCGGTGGCCCGGCGCAGCGCCTCCAGGAGGGCGTGTGCGGCCTCCGGGGCGGGCGAGTGGGCCAGAGCCTTGAGGCCGAGCTGCGGGGCCGCCGAGCCCAGCCGGTAGAGACCCCGGCCCTCGCGGACGAAGATGCCCTGGTGCACCCCGGACTGGAGGATCCGGTAGACGGTCGAGTCGTCCAGATCCGCCGCTCTGGCCAGCGCCCCGGGCCCATGGGCCCGCCCGCCGAGCTGGGTGAAGGCCCGCTGCACGCGGAAGACCCTCTCGGCATGACCGCTTCCGCCCACGGCACCACTGTTGGCCACCCCGTCAGCCCCCCGTGCAGATTCCCCCGTCGCTCTGCCCAACGTGCCACGGTTCCACGCCCATTCCCCTCCGGGGTACATGGTCCGCTTGTGGACAACAAGGCCCCGCCGGGTTGCCCGGCGGGGCCTGATGGTTTATGGAACGGCGTTCGCCGTAGCGCTACTTGCCGGTCTCCTTCTCGTACGCCTTGATGACCTCGTCGGTCGGGCCGTCCATCAGCAGCTCGCCCTTCTCCAGCCACAGCACCCGGTCGCAGGTGTCCCGGATGGACTTGTTGTTGTGGCTGACGAGGAAGACCGTGCCGGCCTCCTGACGGAGCTCGCGGATCCGGGCCTCGGAGCGCTTCTGGAACTTCCTGTCACCGGTGGCCAGCGCCTCGTCGATCATCAGCACATCGTGGTCCTTGGCCGCGGCGATGGAGAACCGCAGCCGGGCCGCCATACCGGAGGAGTACGTGCGCATCGGCAGGGTGATGAAGTCACCCTTCTCGTTGATGCCCGAGAAGTCCACGATGCCCTGGTAGCGCTCCCGGATCTGCTCACGCGACATGCCCATGGCCAGACCGCCGAGGATCACGTTCCGCTCACCGGTGAGGTCGTTCATCAGCGCCGCGTTCACACCGAGCAGCGACGGCTGGCCGTTGGTGTAGACCTTGCCGCGCTCGGTGGGCAGCAGTCCCGCGACGGCCTTGAGCAGGGTCGACTTCCCCGAGCCGTTGGACCCGATCAGACCGATCGACTCGCCCTTGTACGCCACGAAGGTGACCCCGCGCACGGCGTGCACCTCGCGCATGCCCGGGGCGTTCTTGCGGCCCAGCATGCGGCTGAGGGCGGCGGTGGCGCTGCCCTTCCCCTTGGGGCCGCCGTTGACCCGGTAGACGATGTGGACGTCGTCGGCGATGACGGTGGGCACCCGCGTCGGCGCGGAAACCACCTGAGCGGCCTGGTCGGCCTGCTCCGCCTGGGCACCTTTGTCGAGGGTTTGCTCAGCCACGGCCGTACTGCTCCTCTGCCTTCCAGAAGTACACGAATCCCCCGGCGCCGAAGAGGACCGCCCAGCCCAGGGCCAGCGCCCAAACATGCGGCGGCAGGTTGGCCCCGGTGTAGTCGTCGATCAGCGCGTACCGCATCAGGTCCATGTACACCGCCGCCGGGTTCCCCAGCATGGCGTCCGAGATCCACTTGCTCGCCCCGCGTGTTCGAGCGTACGGGCCAGCGGGAACATCACCCCGGACGCGTACATCCACGTACGGAGGATGAAGGGCAGCAGCTGAGCGAGGTCCGGGGTCTTGGCCCCAGCCGGGCCATGATCAGCGAAAGCCCGGTGTTGAAGACGAACTGGAGCGCCAGCGTGGGCACGATGAGCAGCCAGGCGAAGGACGGGTAGTGACCGAAGCCCAGTAGCACGATGACCAGCACGATCATCGAGAAGAGCAGCTGCTGGAGCTGCTGGAGCGCGAAGGAGATGGGGAGCGAGGCGCGCGGGAAGTGCAGGGCCCGCACCAGCCCGAGGTTCCCGGAGATCGCCCGTACGCCCGCCATGGCGGATGCCTGGGTGAAGGTGAAGACGAACACACCCGTCACCAGGAACGGAATGTACATGTCGTTCGGCATACCGCGACTGCTCTTCAGCAGCATGCCGAAGATGAAGAAGTACACCGCCGCGTTGAGCAGCGGGGTCGCCACCTGCCACACCTGACCCAGCTTGGCCTGGCTGTACTGGGCGGTGAGCTTGGCCGACGAGAAGGCCATGATGAAGTGACGCCGGCCCCACATCTGGCGGATGTACTCGCGGAGGCTCACCCGGGCGCCGCTCACCGACAGCTCGTACTTCCGCGCCAGCTCGGCCGGGGACAGTCCGTCGTCGGCTGATGGCGGGCCACTCACGGCTACCGCACCGTCGTGCGTAGTCTCGCTCACAGTTGACACTTTCGTCTTCAGGGTGCGCTGAGCGGGGCCGCGCCCCGGGTCGCGCCCGATGCTCTTCGTTACGAGCTTGTCAGATGACAGGAGGTCGGCCCAGTCGGGTCAGGCGCCATACCGTACGCCACTTCATGGGCCGGCGTGGACCACACGGTGTCTTCCAGCCTTCCCGAAACCCTCCGAACCAGGCCCGAAGTGCGGTTTTCGAGGGACGCCTGGCCAGTGTGAGCAGCAGCCAGACGCCCAGATAGACGGGGACGAGCAGCGCAGGAAGGTTACGCCGGGCCAGCCAGACCCGGTTGCGCGCCACCATGCGGTGGTAGACCGCGTGCCTGCTCGGGGCGGTGGTCGGATGGTGCAGCACCATGTCCGACCGGTAATCGATCATCCATCCGGCGTCCAGCGCCCGCCAGGCCAGATCGGTCTCCTCATGGGCGTAGAAGAAGTCGTCCGGCAACCCTCCGACCTGCTGGAACACCGTGGTACGCACCGCGTTGGCACCGCCCAGGAAGGTGGTCACCCGAGAGGACCGCAGGGGGTCGGAGGCGCGCAGCCGGGGCACATGGCGACGCTGGGTGACGCCGGTGTCCGGGTCGGCGATGCGGAACGAGATGATGCCCAGCTCCGGGTCGGCGGCGAACGCCTGGCGGCACAGCTCGGCCGTGTCGGTGCCCGGCAGCAGGCCGTCGTCGTCGAGGAACAGCAGCACATCGACGTCCGACCCGCCGGGTCCGAACGCCTCGATGCCCACGTTGCGGCCCGCCGGAATGCCCACGTTCTCGGGCAGCTCGATGGTCCGGACGCCCTCGGGCAGCGGGGGCAGCGGGGAGCCGTTGCCCACGACGACCACCTCGACCGGGTCGCCGTCCTGCTTGGCGACCGAGTCGAGGAGTGCGCGCAGCTCCTCGGGGCGGTTGCCCATCGTCAGGACGACCGCTCCGAGCTTCATTGTGCTCATGCTCACTTGAGCCTGCTCGACGCGAGGATGGACACGAGGTGAAGCAGGGTTTGCAGCAGGGCGATACCGGCCAGTACGGCAACGCCCAGCCGGGTGAAGAACAGGTCGCCGCGCACCTGGTCCACGATCGCCACCACGAGGATGAGCAGCGACGCCTCCACCCCGAGGACCAGCCGGTGGAACTTCAGCGCCGCGGCCGCCCTGCGGGCCAGCGCCACACCGGACGAGCGCGGCTCGGCGGCCGCCTCCTTGACCGGCGGCAGACCGCCCTGGTGCCGGGCGACCCCGACGAGGTCGGTCTCGGCCTTGATCAGGATGGCACCGAGCGCGGCGAGGGTGCCGAGGAACGCCCACAGCCAGTCGATCCGCCCGGAGCCCCACAGGTCGGCGGCGCGCAGACCGAAGCCGACGAGCACCGCGGCGTCGCACAGGTAGGCGCCGACCCGGTCCAGATACACACCGCTCAGCGAGAACTGCTGCTTCCAGCGGGCTATCTCGCCGTCCACGCAGTCCAGCAGCAGGTAGAGCTGGACCATCAGCACCCCGAGCACGGCGCCCGCGATCCCCGGCACCAGCAGGGCCGGGGCGGCGAGGGCGCCGAAGACGGTCATCAGATACGTCAGCTGGTTGGGCGTGACCCGCGTGTTCACCAGGTGCCGGTCGCAGCGGAGCGAGATCTCCCGCATGTAGAGGCGCCCGGCCCAGTGCTCACCGCTCCGCCGGTCCTTCACCCCCGCGGGGTGGACGACCGGGCGGAGTTCAGCCACTGATGGCTTGACTGACTGCTTTGGCATAGTCGGCGTATGCGTCCCTGATCGCGTCGGATGAGAGGTCGAGGTGCTCGAGGATCGTGTAGCGGCCGGGGCGCGTCTTCGGAGCGAACTCCACGACCTGGACGAACTCGTCCACGGTGAAGCCGATCTCCTCGGGCAGCACGGGCAGCCCGTGCCGGTGCAGCACCTCGGCCATGTGCTCCGACTCCTCGTGCGCCCCGCGCAGACGCATCGCGAAGGCGGCGGCCAGACCGCACTGCTCGCCGTGGCTGGCGGCGCGCTTGGGGAAGAGGAGGTCGAAGGCGTGGTTGATCTCGTGGCAGGCACCGGAGGCCGGGCGGGAGTCCCCGCGACCGACATCGAGATGCCGGTGAGCACCAGTCCCTCGGCCAGCACCTGGAGGAAGCTGTCGTCGCCGACCCCGCCGGGGTGGCGCAGCACGGCCTCACCGGCCTGGCGCGCCATCGCGGCCGCGAGGCCGTCGATCTGCTCGCCGGTCTCCCGGTTGGACAGCTCCCAGTCGGCCACCGCGGAGATGTTGGACAGGGCGTCGCCGATACCGGAGCGGACGAAGCGGACCGGGGCCTCCCGGATCACATCGAGGTCGATGACCACGGCGATCGGGTTGGGCACCCCGTACGAGCCGCGGCCCGCGTCGTTGTCGAGGGTGGCGACAGGGGAGCACAGACCGTCGTGCGAGAGGTTGGTGGCGACGGCGACCAGCGGGAGGCCGATGCGCGCCGCGGCGAACTTCGCACAGTCGATGATCTTTCCGCCGCCCAGCCCCACGACCGCGTCGTAGTGCCCCGACTTCATGCGGTCGGCGAGCTTGATCGCGTCATCCAGGGTGCCGCCGCCGACCTCGTACCAGCTCGCGCCCGGCAGCGCCGGCGCCAGCCGCTCGCGCAGCAGGGCGCCGGAGCCGCCGCTGATGGCGATGGCCAGCTTTCCGGAGGAGGAGATCCGCTGGTCGGCGAGGACCCCCGCGAGATCGTCCAGGGCGCCCGCGCGGATGTCGACGACGAGCGGCGAGGGGATGAGCCTCGTCAGTACTGGCACGCGATCTCACGGCCCTTCGCCAGATCGTCGTGGTTGTCGATCTCGACCCACTTGACGTCGCCGATGGGGGCCACGTCGACCTTGAAGCCGCGGTTGACCAGCTCCTGGTAGCCGTCCTCGTAGTAGAGGTCGGGGTCGCGCTCGAAGGTGGCCTTCAGCGCGTCCGCGAGGTCCGCGGCGGCCTCGCCCTCGATGAGGGTGACGCCGATGTACTCACCGGTCGCCTCGGCCGGGTCCATCAGCTTGGTGATCTTCTGGACGCCCTTGTCGGGGTCGGCGACGACCTTCATCTCCTCGTCGGCGAGCTGCTTGACCGTGTCCAGGGCGAGGATGATCTTCTGGCCGTTGCCGCGCGCGGCCAGCAGGGTCTTCTCGACCGAGACCGGGTGCACGGTGTCCCCGTTGGCGAGGATCACGGAGTGCTGGATCGCGTCACGGGCGCACCAGAGGGAGTAGGCGTTGTTCCACTCCTCGGCCTTGTCGTTGTCGATCAGCGTGAGCTTGAGGCCGTAACGCTGCTCCAGGGCCTCCTTGCGCTCGTACACGGCCTCCTTGCGGTAGCCGACGACGATGGCGACCTCGGTCAGACCGATCTCCGCGAAGTTGCCGAGGGTCAGGTCGAGGACGGTGGTCTCACCGTCCACGGGCACCAGGGCCTTGGGGAGCGTGTCGGTGTAGGGGCGCAGACGCCGTCCGGCGCCGGCCGCGAGCACGAGGCCGATCATGCGGGTTCTCCTGATTCGTCGTGTACAGCGGGTGCTCCTGAGGACACCCAGAAGCGGATGCTCTCGATGAGCACCGCCAGCGCGAGGGCCGCCGCCAAAGCGGTCAACGCGATGGTGAAACCTTGGTTCTGGTGGTGCAGCAGGGCAGCGGCGGCCGTGACCGCCACCGTCCGCCCCTCGTGCCCGCCGATCGCCCGCACCAGCCGGTGCGGGGGCGCCCCGGTGCCGCCGCGGATGCGGTACACCGTGTCGTAGTGATGGTAGGCGACCGCCGCGACGAGCCCGAAAGCCGCCGGCAAGGCGCCGTTCACCTCCGAGCAAGCCGCCAGTATCAGGATGGTGCCGTATTCGGCCGCGCGGAAGAGCGGCGGCACCAGCCAGTCGAGGGGGCCCTTGAGGGGCGCGGTGACGGCGACGCCCGCGAGCACCGCGTAGAGCACGGCGCAGCCGACGGGCACCCAGGAGCCGAAGCCGGCGGCCGCGGTGGAGGCCAGGACGGCCGCCGTGCCGAGCGCGGCCGAGACCGGGGCGAGGTACGAACTCGCCCCGCGTGGGGCGGCCTTGGCGACCAGCTCGGCCAGCGGGCCGGAGTCGGCCAGCTCGGCGAGGGCGCGGGCGGCCCGGTCCGTGCGCTCGGCCCGGCGGGTCAGCGAGCGCAGCACCCGGCCCGCGGTGGTGTAGCAGGCGGCCAGCGCACAGCCGATGAGCAGTGCGTAGAAGGTGATACGGGGCGTGGTGAACGCGGTCAGCACGGCGATCATCGCCCAGCGCTCGCCGATCGGCAGCACGATCATGCGGCGCACCCAGACCGTCCAGCCGACGCTGTCGAGGCGGCCGGAGAGGGCGGCGGTGGGGCTGGTATTGCCCGAGGCGTCGTGGTTGGCCTCGTTGAAGGCGAAGTCCACGACATGGCGGCAGGTCTGGAGCACCATCGCGCCGAGTGCGAGCGCCCAGACGTCGTCGCCGTCGGCTCGGGCGGCGCCGAGCGCGAGACCCGCGTAGTAGGCGTACTCCTTGGCCCGGTCGAACGTGGCGTCCAGCCAGGCGCCGAGCGTGGAGTACTGGAGCGAGTAGCGGGCCAACTGCCCGTCGGTGCAGTCGAGCACGAACGAGGCGATCAGCAGCACACCGGCCGAGACGAAGCCGGACCGGGTGCCGGTGGCGGCGCAGGCCGCGGCGATGAGCGCGGTGAGGAGGGAGGCGGTGGTGACCTGATTGGGGTCAGCCCGCGCCGGGCGCACCAGCGGGCGATGTAGCGGGAGTACGGGCTGATGCAGAAGGTCGTGAAGAAGCCGTCCCGCGCCTTCACGGCCGACCGCAGCCGCACTCGCTCGTCGTCCACCGCGTCCACGGCGTCCTGTGCCTTCGCCCGCGACAGGGCGTCCGCGGGCACGGCGGCCACGAGCACCCGAGCTCGGGCCGGTGGAGGGGGACGCCTCCGGCGTCGAGGGCCGCGGCGATGTCGTCAACCCAGGAGTGGGCGTCGGTCACGTGGTCCGTGGGCACCGCCGTGGCGGCTGTCACGGACGGGAACTGCGCGGCGGAGCCGTCGGCGGCATGCCCCACGCCGCCCGTCTCACCGGCCCGCGTGATGGGCCCGGGAGCCACGGCGTCCGCCGGTACGCCCGCGTCGGCGACGCGGTCCGGCGCGGCGTCGCCGGGCGCGGCGGCATCGCCGAGGGCGGTGGCGCTCCCGGACGGCTGCTTCCGGGACCGGCCTCCGGCGTACTCGCCCGACGCGTGCGCCGCGTCGGGCGTGCGCACGGCGGCGTCCGCCCGATGGGCTGCGCTCGAAGCCACGGCCGCTCCGAGCGGGTCCGCGTCGCCGTCCCTCGCGTCCGCGCCGGGACTCGGTGCCGAGCCGACGAGCGGCTGCGCCTGCCCCGCCACGCCGGGCACGGTGCCGGGCAGCGCGGTCGGCGCGGCCGCGTGCTCCGGACTCTCGGCGGAGCCGGGAGCGGGGGCGGCGGCGGTGGACGCCCCACCGTCACCGGTCCGCGCCGTGGCGGCGGTAGCCGTCACCGCGCGGTCCAGGGCCGCCCGCGCCTCCGGCTGGGCCGTCAGCGCACCGCGCACCGTGGCGGCCGGGAAGCGGGGGTCGGTGAGGGCCAGCCGCAGGGCATGGGCATGGCCGACGAAGCGGGGGTCCACGAGGGCCACCCGCTCATGCGCCGGGACGGCGGCGAGCTCCGCCGTGACCCCGGCGGCGTCGGTCGCCGTACGCACGGCGAAGCCCAGCGACCGCAGGTCGTCCTCGAGGGACGAGCCGGCGACCGGCGCACCGGTGAGAATCGCGGTCGACAGACGAACTCACTCCTTGGCAGCTGACATAGTGGCCGCGCCGCTGATGGCACTGGCCTGGGGCCCTCCGGGCCATGGGCATCGCACGCCCTGGCCCCATGGGCTGGCGGCACGTCCGGCAGAGGCTATCGGATCGATGGAAGCCGCCGTTCACCGCACATTCACCACACGATCGGGGGAACGACCACTTCCGCGCGCCGCCGATCATCATGGTGGATGGCGGCTGTCCTCCACAAACGGCGACCGCCTCGCCATGGATAGGGTGCGGGGCATGACATGGCTGATCACAGGTGGTGCCGGATATATCGGGTCGCATGTCGTGCGGGCCATGGCCGAGGCGGGCGAGTCCGTGGCCGTGCTCGACGACCTGTCCAGCGGCGTCCGGGCGCGGCTGCCGCAGGACGTGCCCCTGGTGTGCGGCTCCACCCTGGACCGTGAGCTGCTGGACCGCACGTTCGCCGAGCTGGGGGTGACCGGTGTGGTGCATCTCGCGGCGAAGAAGCAGGTCGGGGAGTCCGTGGAGCAGCCGCTCCGCTACTACCGGGAGAATGTGCACGGGCTCACGGTGCTGCTCGAGGCGGTGGTCGCGGCCGGTGTCAGCCGCTTCCTCTTCTCCTCCTCCGCCGCCGTCTACGGCATGCCCGATGTGGAACTCGTCACCGAGGACACCCCGTGCCTGCCGATCAATCCGTACGGAGAGACCAAGCTGGCCGGAGAATGGCTGGTCAGGGCGGCGGGCGCGGCCCACTCCCTCTCCACGGCCTGTCTGCGCTACTTCAATGTGGCGGGTGCCACGCGCCCCGAGATGGCCGACACCGGAGTGTTCAACATCATCCCGATGATGTTCGAGCGGATCACCGAGGGAGAGCCGCCGCGGATCTTCGGTGATGACTACGACACCCCGACGGCACCTGTGTCCGCGACTACATCCATGTCGAGGATCTGGCCTCCGCCCATCTGGCCGTGGCCCGTCGGCTGGCCGCACAGCCGGAGCCGGGCGATCTCACGGTGAACATCGGCACCGGCCGGGGCGTCTCGGTGCGGGAGATGTCCGACCTGATCGGCGAGATCACCGGCCGCCCGGACCTCACCCCCGTGGTGGGGCCGCGCCGGGCGGGCGATCCGGCCCGGGTCGTCGGATCCACCGAACTGATCGCCAAGGAGCTGGGCTGGAGCGCCCGGCACGATGTGCGCGCGATGGTGGAGTCGGCCTGGGAGGGCTGGTGCCTCCACCACCCGGAGGCCCGGCGCGGCTGACCGGCGCCGTCACGGCGCCGTAGTTCACTGGTGGGCAGGGGACCGCGGCGCCGGGAGGAGGCCCCTACGCACATGGGCGCAGGTCATGACCACGCCGGCGGCCGGACCACCGCGGGCGCCGCCCACCGGTGGCGGCTGCGGATCGCCCTGGCCATCACCCTCACGGTGATGGCCGTGGAGATCGTCGGCGGTCTGCTCGCCGACTCCCTCGCCCTGCTCGCGGACGCCGGCCACATGGCGACGGACGCGCTCGGGCTCGCGATGGCGCTGCTGGCGATCCACTTCGCGGGCCGCCCGCCGAGCCCGCACCGCACCTACGGCTACGCCCGCGCCGAGATCCTGGCGGCCCTGGCCAACTGTCTGCTGCTGTTCGGCGTCGGCGGCTACATCCTCTATGAGGCGGTGCTGCGGTTCCTCACCCCGGCCGCCACCGAGGGCGGGCTGACGGTCGTCTTCGGCGCCGTCGGCCTGGCGGCGAACCTGGTGTCGCTGGCCCTGCTCCGGGGCGGGCAACGCACCAGCCTGAACGTACGGGGCGCCTTCCTGGAGGTCGCGGCGGACGCGCTCGGCTCGGTCGCGGTGCTGGTGTCCGCCGGGATCATCCTCGCGACCGGCTGGCAGACGGCCGATCCCATCGCCTCCCTGGTGATCGGCCTCATGATCGTCCCGCGGACGTACAAGCTGCTGCGCGAGACGCTGAACGTGCTCCTGGAGGCGGCGCCGCGGAATGTCGACATGGCGGCCGTACGCGCCCACATCCTCGGCCTGCCCGGGGTCGAGGGGCTGCACGACCTCCATGTGTGGACCATCACCTCGGGAATGCCGGTGCTCTCGGCCCATGTGGTGGTCGCTCCGGGGGCCCTGGACGCGATGGGGCACGAGCGGATGCTGCACGCACTCCAGGAATGTCTGGGGGCGCACTTCGACGTCGGGCACTGCACGTTCCAGCTGGAACCGGGTGGGCATGCTGATCACGAAGCCAAGCTGTGCCACTGACACGCGCAAGAGGCACATGTGCGGCAGACTTGGATGCTCACGATTCGGAACTATGAGGATGGTCATGCCGATCACACCTGCCACCGGCGGCTCCGCCGAGACCGCCGCGCCCTCCGCGCCGAGCGGTTCCGCCGAACCGATCATGCTCGAGCTGGTCGACGAGGACGGTACGACGATCGGCACCGCGGAGAAGGTCTCCGCCCATCTTCCGCCGGGGCAGCTGCACCGGGCATTCTCCGTCTTCCTCTTCGACGACGAGGGGCGACTGCTGCTCCAGCGCCGCGCGCTGGGCAAATACCACTCCCCGGGGTCTGGTCCAACACCTGCTGCGGCCACCCGTACCCCGATGAGCCGCCGTTCGTGGCCGCCGCCCGGCGCACCGCCGAGGAGCTGGGCCTGGCGCCCGCGCTGCTGCGGGAGGCGGGCACGGTCCGCTACAACCACCCGGACCCGGCCTCGGGCCTGGTGGAGCAGGAGTACAACCACGTCTTCGCGGGGCTGGTGCGGGCGACCCCGCGCCCGGATCCCGAGGAGATCTGCGACATCGCCTTCGTCACCCCCGATGAGCTGGACAAGCTGCTGCGCGACGCGGGGCCGTTCTCGGCGTGGTTCCTGACCGTGCTGGACACGGCCCGCCCGGTGGTCCGTGAGCTCACCGGTTCGGCGGCCGGCTGGTAGCGGCGCCGGGCAGCGGAAGGGCGGCCCAGACCACCTTGCCGCCGCTCGCCGTGTGATCGACGTCGTAGACCCCGCCCGCCTCCTCCGTGATCGCCGTCACGAGCAGCAGTCCACGCCCGCCGGTCCCGCCATGGTCCGCCATCAGCGCGACGGGTCGGTAGGGATGGTTGTCCTCGACGGCGATCCGGACCCAGTCCCGGCTCAGGGAGACCTCGACGGCGATCTCGGGAGAGAGCAGCGCGGCGTGCCGTACCGCGTTGGTGACCAGCTCGGAGGCGATCAGGAGCAGACTCTCCACCAGTTCGTCGGTCACCGGCACCCGCTGATCGACCAGCAGCTCGCGCACCGCGTGCCGGGCCTGGGGCACGGAGGAGTCCAGGGCGGGTGCGGTGAACCGCCAGGTCCCCTCGTAGGCGACCGGGGGCGCGGGCGGGGCGTGTCCCGCTTCGGAGGGGACTCTCCCGACGATCTCCATGTGCGATACCCACCCCTCGCCGCGGCCCGACCACTCGTATCGAGTGTTGGGAAGCTCTGGTACTGACCGATGCACTACGCACAACTTGACGCTTATCGAGCGTTTTTGATCGTTGGCGTATGCCAGGGTCACGCGCTCGACTGTTCCTGCTCGCGTGGATTCCGAGCATTGACTCTGTGGATTCCGGGCCTTGACTCCGCCGTGACCGGCTCGCCCGGCTGGGGCCCAGCCGGGCCCCGCCCCGCATGCGGTCGGAAGGCGCCGCCGCACGGCCGGGACACGAGGGGCCCGGATCGAGGGGCCCGGATACGAACGACCCGGACCCGAACCACCGGGATACGAACGACCCGGATACGAGCGGCCCGGATACGATCCGCCGCATGGAGCCCTCTCTGGAGCACGAGGTCGCCGACGGCATAGCGACCGTCGTCATCCGCCACCCCGCCAAGCGCAACGCGATGACCCCCGGGATGTGGCGGGCGCTGCCCCCGCTGCTGGCCCGGCTCGCCACCGATCCCGCCGTACGCGCGCTGGTGCTCACCGGCGACGGCGACACCTTCTGCGCGGGCGCCGACATCGGCTCGCTGAGCGCCACGTACGAGGAGACCGCCGGGATCGCGCTGCCCGCCGAGGAGGCGCTGGCCGCCTTCCCCAAGCCGACCCTGGCCGCGGTGCGCGGCTATTGCGTGGGCGGCGGCTGCCAGCTCGCGGCCGCCTGCGATCTGCGGTTCGCCGAGGAGGGCGCCCAGTTCGGGATCACCCCGGCCAAGCTGGGGATCGTCTACGCCCGCAGCTCGACCCGCCGGCTGGTCGAGCTGGTGGGACCCGCCACCGCCAAGTTCCTGCTGTTCTCGGGCGAGTTGATCGATACCGAGCGGGCGCTGCGCACCGGTCTGCTGGACGAGGTGCTGCCGGCGGGCGGACTCGACAAGCGGGTGGCGGAATTCATGCGGGTGCTGGTCTCCCGGTCGCAGCTCACCCAGGCCGCGGCCAAGGAGTTCGCGGCCGGGCCCGTCGAACCGGACCGGGTCGCGTACTGGCAGGAGCAGGCGGGCGAGAGCAAGGAGGCCGCCGAGGGCATCGCGGCCTTCTTCGAACGCCGCCCGCCGCGTTTCCGCTGGTCCCCACCGGCCGAATGACGGCGCCGGGGTGCGGCCGGATCCGGCGGGGCCGCCGGGGCCCGTAAGGACATCACGACGGCCGGAGTGTGGCCGGACCGGACGAGCCGACGGGACCCGTAAGGACATCACGACGGCCGGAGTGTGGCCGGATCCGGCGGGGCCGATGAGGACTGGTGAGACCCGGGCTACCGGGTGTGACTACCTGTCGGTAGCGTGCGGCCCATGACCACACTTCCCGAGCTTGCCGCCCGTCGCTGTTACAGCGTCGTCAACCCCCTCCACTCCAGCATCTACTTCTCCCCCGACTTCGGCGAGGAACTCGCCGAGCTGGGGCTGAAGGATGGCGCGGCCGCGTACTTCGTCGGCCGCGCGGCGCCCCTGGGACGGGTGGGCGCGGGCACCGTCACCGCGACCTTCTTCAACTTCAGCTACGACCTGATCGCCCGCCACATTCCGGCCGCGTGGGACGTGGTCTCCCCGAGGTCGCCCTGGAGGCCCGGCTGCGGGCCGCCGACTCGGTGCTGCGGCGGGTGCTGGGTGAGGAGGTCATCGCCTCCAAGGAGATGGCCGAGGCCGCGGAGCTGGCCCTGCGCGCCACGGAGGCGTGCTCGCGCCTGGCGCGCCCGCTGTACGCCGCCCACGCCGATCTGCCCGTCCCGGACGCCCCGCACCTGGCGCTGTGGCACGCCGCCACGCTGCTGCGCGAACACCGTGGCGACGGCCACCTGATGACCCTGGTCGGCGCCGGGCTGGACGCGGTCGAGGCGCTGGCCTCGCACACCGCGACCGGTCAGGGCATGTCCACCAAGTGGATCCTGCGGACGCGCGGCTACAGCGTCGAGGAGTGGGAGGCGGGTCGTCAGCGGCTGCGCGACCGCGGCCTGCTCACCGCCGACAACGAGCTGACGGAGGCCGGTGAGCGGCTGCGCCAGGACCTGGAGGCCGAGACCGACCGCCTGGACGCGGCACCGTACGAGCACTTGGGCGCCGAGGGCGTGTCCCGGCTCACCGAGCTGGCCACCGCCTTCTCCACCACCGCCCGCGAAAACGGCGCCTTCCCGGCCGACCTCCGCGGCAAGAACTGACGGACGGCCCCTGGGCCGCCCGTCCTGGGTCGAGCCTCTTGGGCGGCTCGACCCAGGACACGCACCCGACGCGCGCTCGGAGCCGCGTGCCGCCAGCCGGACTCCGACCCCGAGTGGCGGGTGCTCCACGCGCGCGCTCGGAGCCGCGCCGCGGGGCGACCGGGGCGCGGGGCGACGTACCTCACCTCCGGTGGCTGGACTCGTATGGCGCGCTACGCAGGCACCCGTCCCGGCGCCGCCGCCTCGGCTGCCGGCCTCAATCCCGGTGCCGGCCCGCAGTGCGGCGACCGGAAACGACGCGCCTTCACCTCTGGTGGCTCCACCGGTATGGCGCACCCAGCTGCGCCCCGGCACCGCTGCGGGCTCGGCCCCGGCCCGCGCCCGCGGCGCGACGGCCGGGCAGAGTGGGGTCGTCTACGGGGTGTCCGGCGGACCACGCGGCGGAGCCGCATATCGATGCTTTCCCCTCCCCGCCCCTTCCAGCAATACCGATATGCGGCTCCGCCGCCCGGCAGGGGCTCCGCCCCTGGCCCCGGCGCCACGCGGCGGAGCCGCGTATCGATGCCGCGGGAAGGGGCGAAGCCCCCGGTCCGGGGCCTGGGGCGCAGCCCCAATCTCGGAGCCCCAGGCGAAGCCCCAGTCGGGGGCCCAGGCAAAGCCTCAGCCTCGGAGCCTGGGGCGCAGCCCCGGTACGGGGCCCGGGCAAAGCCCCAATCCCGGAACCCCGGGCGAACCCCCAGCCTCGAAGCCTGGAGCGAACCCCCAATCCGGGGCCCGAGCAAAGCCCCAATCCCGGAACCCCGGGCGAAGCCCCAGCCTCGGAGCCCCGGGCGAAGCCCCGGTACGGGGCCCGGCCAAAGCCCCACTCTCGGGGCCTCGGGCCCAGCCCCAGCCTCGGGGCCTGGGGCGCAGCCCCGGTGCGGGGCCTGGGGCGCAGCCCCAGTGCGGGGCCTGGGGCGCAGCCCCGGTGCGGGGCCTGGGGCGCAGCCCCAGTGCGGGGCCTGGGGCGCAGCCCCGGTGCGGGGCCTGGGGCGCAGCCCCAGTGCGGGGCCTGGGGCGCAGCCCCGGTGCGGGGCCTGGGGCGCAGCCCCAGTGCGGGGCCTGGGGCGCAGCCCCGGTGCGGGCCTGGGGCGCAGCCCAGTGCGGGGCCTGGGGCGCAGCCCCGGTGCGGGGCCTGGGGCGCAGCCCCGGTGCGGGGCCTGGGGCGCAGCCCCGGTGCGGGGTCTGGGGCGCAGCCCCGGTGCGGGGTCTGGGCGGAGCCCCGGTTTCGGGAAGGGGCGGGGTGGGGAGCAGGCCGCCGCAGGCGTCACGGTCCTCCGGACAGCACACCCAGGCGCTGTAGGCCCGGCGCCGGCGGGCCCGGCGAGGGCCCGACGCGGGACCCCGCCGGCGGCCCGGCACGGCGCCCCAGTCGGGTCGGCGGACGCCGGCGAGGGTCCCGGTCCGCGGCCCCGCCGGGGTCGCGTTTGGCAGGGGCACATCGGGATACCCGCCCTTCGTGCGCGATCGGCCGTCTGACAACCGGGCGCCCACACCGCGCGCCGCGTACGCCGGCAACAGCCCGTGCGCCGCGTAGCGAACGGTGCCCGGCGGCCGCCGCCGAGCCGCCACCGACCGACAGGAGGTATCCCGTGTTCCGCGCCATCGCCGACGTGCTCCGTGCCATCGGTGCCGCCATCGCGACCGTGGTGACGCTTCCCTTCCGCGCCGTGGCCCGCCTCTTCGGCGGTGCCGCCGACGCGGCGAGCGGACCGCGCCGCAGGCGGGTGTGATGACCGTTTCCGGCTGATACCGGTGTCCGCCCGGTCCCGTACCCGGGCCTCCCGGCCCGCCGAAAGCGTCGGCCGCGACCGCTTCGTCAGTGCCACCTGCCACAATGCAGGAGCAGTGCAGACCGAAAGCGGAGCGTGATCGTGACGACGTCCATCGAAGGCAGGATCGCCGAGGAACTCGGCGTACGGGAACGGCAGGTCAAGGCCGCCGTCGAGCTGCTCGACGGCGGCTCCACCGTGCCGTTCATCGCGCGCTACCGCAAGGAAGCGACGGAGATGCTCGACGACGCGCAGCTGCGCTCCCTGGAGGAGCGGCTGCGCTATTTGCGGGAGCTGGAGGAGCGGCGCACAGCGATCCTCGACTCGATCCGCTCCCAGGGCAAGCTGGACGAGGCCCTGGAGGCGCAGATCCTCGCCGCGGACTCCAAGGCCCGGCTGGAGGACATCTACCTCCCCTACAAGCCCAAGCGGCGCACGAAGGCGCAGATCGCCCGCGAGGCCGGGCTCGAGCCGCTCGCCGAGGGGCTGCTGGGCGATCCGACCGTGGAGCCCACGGCCGCCGCGGCGGCCTTCGTGGACGCCGAGAAGGGCGTCGCGGACGCCGCCGCCGCGCTGGAGGGCGCACGGGCCATCCTCACCGAGCGGTTCAGCGAGGACGCGGACCTCATCGGCGAGTTGCGTGAGCGCATGTGGGAGCGCGGCCGGGTGGCCACCAAGGTGCGCGAGGGCGAGGAGGAGGCGGGCGCCAAGTTCGCCGACTACTTCGACTTCGCCGAGCCGTTCACCGAGCTGCCCTCGCACCGGGTGCTGGCGATGTTCCGCGGTGAGAAGGAGGAGGTCCTCGACCTCACCCTGGAGCCGGAGGAGCCTTCCGAGGAGACCGGCCCCACCTCCTACGAGCGCTCGATCGCCCAGCGCTTCGGCATCGCGGACCGCGGCCGCCCCGCCGACAAGTGGCTGGCCGACACGGTGCGCTGGGCCTGGCGCACCCGCGTTCTGGTCCACCTCGGCATCGATCTGCGGCTGCGGCTGCGGCAGGCCGCCGAGGACGAGGCCGTCCGGGTCTTCGCCGCCAACCTCCGCGATCTGCTGCTCGCCGCCCCGGCCGGGACGCGCGCCACGATGGGCCTCGACCCCGGCTTCCGTACGGGCGTCAAGGTGGCCGTGGTCGACGCGACCGGCAAGGTCGCGGCCACGGACACGATCTATCCGCACGTCCCCCGCAACCAGTGGGACGAGGCCCTGGACAAGCTGGCCCGGCTGGCGCGTGAGCACAAGGTGGAGCTCATCGCGATCGGCAACGGCACGGCGTCCCGCGAGACCGACAAGCTGGCGGGCGAGCTGTGCGGCAAGCACCCCGAGCTGAAGCTCACCAAGGTGATGGTGTCGGAGGCGGGCGCCTCCGTGTACTCGGCCTCCGCCTTCGCCTCGCAGGAGCTGCCGGACCTCGATGTCTCGCTGCGCGGCGCCGTCTCCATCGCGCGCCGGCTCCAGGACCCGCTGGCCGAGCTGGTGAAGATCGATCCGAAGTCGATCGGCGTCGGTCAGTACCAGCACGACCTGTCCGAGGTGAAGCTCTCCCGCTCGCTCGACGCGGTCGTCGAGGACTGTGTGAACGGTGTCGGGGTGGACGTCAACACGGCCTCCGCCCCGCTGCTCAGCCGGGTCTCGGGCATCGGCACCGGCCTCGCGGAGAACATCGTCTCCCACCGCGACGCCAACGGCCCGTTCCGCAACCGTAAGGCGCTCAAGGACGTGGCCCGGCTCGGCCCCAAGGCCTATGAGCAGTGCGCGGGCTTCCTGCGCATCCGTGGCGGCGACGACCCGCTGGACGGGTCGAGCGTGCACCCCGAGGCGTATCCGGTGGTGCGGCGGATGGCCGCAACGGCGGGCGGTGACGTGACCACCCTCATCGGCAACACCTCGGTGCTGCGCGGCCTGCGGCCGGACGAGTTCGTGGACGACGCCTTCGGTCTGCCGACCGTCACCGACATCCTCAAGGAACTGGAGAAGCCGGGCCGCGACCCGCGTCCCGCCTTCAAGACCGCGACCTTCAAGGAGGGCGTCGAGAAGATCGGAGACCTGTCGGCCGGGATGATCCTGGAGGGCGTCGTCACGAATGTGGCGGCGTTCGGCGCGTTCGTGGACGTCGGTGTGCACCAGGACGGTCTGGTGCACGTCTCCGCGATGTCCAAGACGTTCGTCAAGGACCCGCGGGACGTGGTCAAGCCCGGTGACATCGTGCGGGTGAAGGTCCTGGACGTCGACATCCCGCGCAAGCGGATCTCGCTGACGCTCCGGCTCGACGACGAGGCGGGCGCCCCGTCCGGCCGCGACCGCGACCGCAACCGCTCCGACGACGGCCGCGGCCAGCGCGGCGGGGGTCGTCGCGGCGCCCCCCAGCAGCGCCAGGGCGGCAGCCGCGGCCAGCGCGGCGGCGGCCGCGACGCGGCTCCGGTGAACGGCGCGATGGCCGACGCCCTGCGGAGGGCGGGCCTCCTGGACCCGAAGAAGCGCTAAGCAGGTCGGAGGAAGTCCGCTCTGGTTCGGCAGCGCCCCGGAGGGGCGCGGGACTGTGTCGATGTGCGGCTCCGCCGCGCGGGCGCGACCAGCCACGACGGCGCCGCAGACGGCCGACGACGCGTCGCGGCACTTCCAGCGGAGCGCTTAGCCCGCCGGGCAGTGGGGCACCGGTTCGCCCGTCCGCCCCTGCCCGGTCTCGCCATGGCGGCGGGGCCGGGCGGGCCCGGTGAGGCGGGCGCGCTGCCCTCTCCCCTCGGCGGCCGCACACAGCGGATGTCCCCGCCGCCCTGATCCGGGCCGCCCGCCCAGGCCGGTCGCCCGGGGCCCCACCGGCCGCGGGGCGGGCGCGCGGTGAGACCCCGTTCGTCCACGAGCGCGATCGCGCTCGTACCGGCACGGGCGCACACCGGGTCAGGGGCCGAGGCACCCGCGCGGCCGGCCGGGCAAGGGCGGGTGCGGGTGCGGGCCGGCCCCGGGGCGCAAGAGCGGGCGCCGGGACGCGTTCCCCGGCAGACACCGGGATGGGCGGTTCTCCACCGTCTCGGCGGCCCGGCCGGTCGCGGAGGGCGTCCGGCCGGGTCCCGGTGCGCCCGGCGGGAACAGGTGGGGCCGATGCCCACGCCTACCGTTCCACGGGTGTGACCCGGACCGCGTCGTTCGTGCGGGCCACCAGGTAGGAGCGGCCGCGGACGGCACGGGGGTCCAGGGGAATGTGGTGGGTGCCCGGGTCCAGGACGGCGTCGAAGAGGTCGCGCGTACGGGGCCGGGACAGCCGGTCCAGGCGATGGACCACAAGCGCCACCCGGCAGGTGGCCGAGATCTCGACCACCGCCTCGGCCCCGCCCGCCGCCGTCGTCAGGCCGAGGAGGCGGCGGCGGTCGTGCGGGGTGCGGTCCAAGGCCTGCTCGACCTGGGCGACGAGCAGGGGGACGATCGGGGCGAGCGCGGTGACGCACACCGCGTCGGAGCGCGCCGCCGCGAAGGCGTCCCGGACCGCGTCACGCTCGCCCTGACCCACCGTCGGGCCGAAGACCACAGCACCGTATTTGCGCAGCTCATCCGCGTGGGCGCCCGCCGCGTCCAGGGTGATCTCGGCGCCGATGCCGATGCGGCGCAGCGCGGCGGCCAGCTTGGCGAGGACGGCGGCGCGCGGCCCGATCAGCAGCGTCCTCGGGCCGGCCGGGATCTCGGGCGCGAGCGCGCCGTCGGCGGTCAGCAGCCCCTTCAGCGTGGTCCGGTACTGCTCGCCGTGGAAGCGGAAGGGGCCGAGGCCGGGATAGCCGTCGCGCTCGACGTCCGGGGCCTCGCCGGTCTGCCGGACGAAGTCACGCCAGATGACGTCGGGACCGTCCCGCTCGATGACGGCGGTGACGGCCCCGCACTCCAGCCCCTCGCACTCCGGACAGCCGTAGAGGACGAACCGGCTCCCGGTCGGCGACGCCTCCGTCTCCAGCAGCAGCCCCCGCACCTGCTCGGCGAGGGCGGAGGGCCCGATGTCGGCGGCGAGCGGTGAGACCGCGTCGAGGTCGGCGAGGCGCGCCAGCAGGGGTCTGCCGTCCACCACGAAGTCCAGGAAGTCGCGGTGGGTTTGGTACGTGCCGTCGGCCAGCACACCGCCCGCGCGCGTCGCCAGGGCCAGCCCGAAGGTCACGTACTCGGAGGTCATGCCCCAAGTATTCCCGGTTCGGGGCGGTATCAGGGGGTAACCGGCGGTGCGCCGCCCGGACCGGTGGGTCCGGGCGGCACGACACGGCCGCGTCCGGCACGACACGGCCGCGCCTGAAAGCGGCGGCCGAGGACGCTAGCGGGCGTCGGCCACCGGGGCGCGATCGCCCGACCCGGCCGCGCCGTCCTCGTTCTCGGCCGGGGTGTCGGAGCGGGAGCTCCCGGACGGGGAGTCGGCGTCGGGCGGGGTCGCCGGGCCGATGCGGATCTCGAACTCACCCGCGTACTTCTCATGACCGGCGATGACCGCCATCTCGACGGCCTCCTCGCCCTTCTCGCCCCGGACGATCAGCGGATCGCGGCGCAGATCCTTCAGCAGTGCCCAGCACAGCCCCACCATCACCAGCGTGAAGGGGGCCGCCACCAGGATCGTCAGGTTCTGCAACCCGGTGAGGGCGTCGCCCCCACCGCCGCCGATCAGCAGCATGACGGCCGCCACCGCGCCCGTGACCACGCCCCAGAAGACGACCACGAAGCGGGTCGGCTCGAAGGCGCCCTTCTGCGAGAGCGTGCCCATCACGATGGACGCCGCGTCGGCGCCGGAGACGAAGAAGATGCCGACGAGGATCATCACCAGCACGCTCATCACCCCGGCGATCGGGTACTGCTCCAGCACCCCGAACAGCTGCCCCTCGGGGTGGATTCCTTCCCCAGCCGCCCCGCGGCCTGCAGCTTCATCGACGAACCGCCGAAGATGGCGAACCAGATCAGGCTCACGGTGCTCGGGACCAGGATCACGCCGCCCACGAACTGCCGGATGGTGCGGCCGCGGCTGATCCGGGCGATGAACATGCCCACGAACGGCGTCCAGGAGATCCACCAGGCCCAGTAGAAGACCGTCCAGCTGCTCAGCCAGTCCGCGACCGACTTGCCGCCGGTGGCCTCGGTGCGGCCCACCAGTTGCGGCAGATCGCCGATGTAGGAGCCGATCGAGGTCGGCAGCAGATCGAGGATGATGATGGTCGGGCCCGCCACGAAGACGAAGACCGCGAGGAAGAGCGCCAGCACCATATTGATGTTGGACAGCCACTGGATGCCCTTGGCGACACCCGAGACGGCGGACGCGATGAAGGCCACCGTCAGGATCGCGATGACGGCGACCAGCAGCCCGGTGCCCACGTCGCTCTTCCAGCCCAGCACCTCCACACCGCTGCCGATCTGCAGCGCGCCGAGACCGAGCGAGGCGGCGGAGCCGAAGAGCGTGGCGAAGATGGCCAGGATGTCGATGACCCGGCCGCCCCAGCCGTTGGCGTTCTTGGAGCCGATGAGGGGAGTGAAGACCGCGCTGATGGTCTGCCGGCGGCCGCGGCGGAAGGTGCTGTACGCGATGGCCAGGCCGACGACCGCGTAGATGGCCCAGGGGTGCAGCGTCCAGTGGAAGAGCGTGGTGGACATCGCGGTCTGCATCTTCTCGGCCGCGGTGCCGGGATCGGTCCCGGGCGGCGGGGTCATGAAGTGCGACAGCGGCTCGCTCACGCCGTAGAACATCAAACCGATGCCCATGCCCGCGCTGAACATCATCGCGACCCATGAGACGGTGCGGAACTCGGGTTCCTCGCCCTCCTTTCCGAGGGTGATCTTGCCGTAGCGGCTCATGGCCAGCCAGAGGGCGAATATCACGAATCCCGACGCGGCCAGGACGAAGGCCCATCCACCGTTGTGGATCAGCCCGGAGAGCATGCTGTTCGAGACGCTCTCCAGGGTGTCGGTGGCCACGGACCCCCAGACGACGAAGGCCAGCGTGAGCGCGGCGGAGACGCCGAAGACCACGCGGTCCGTCCGGGGGTCCGATGGGGCCCGGCGGGGTCGGAGCCGGGAAGATCCACGGTCACCGGGGGATCGCCGCCGACGTCCCCCGTGGTTGTACCTGTCTGCGGCACGCAAGAGACCTTTCACTGGGGGTTTATCTGACGGATTTCCGGCTACCCAGTACCCGGAGATGCATGCCACCGGCCGTGGGGTCGGTGTTTTCGTGTGCCGTCAGGGCGTCAGGTCAGCACCGTCGGGGTGTCGGGTCGGCACCGTCGGGGTGTCAGGTCGGCACCGTCGGGGCCACAGGTCAGCACCGTCGGGGCGACAGGTCGGCACGCGTCCACCGGCTGCGGCTCTCAGCACGCGTCCACCGGCTTCCCCTCGGTGAGGTGGTACGCGGCGCGGCCGTCCAGCAGCAGCGGCACCAGCGCGCGGGCCGACTGGCGCAGCGGTACGAAGGCGCTTCCGTCGCCCTTGACGCGGCGCACCGTCACCCCGTGCAGGGCCAGCTCGTCCCGCACCTCGCCATAACTCTCGGCGTCCAGCCAGTAGCCGCACGGCGGGTCCTGGAGGACCGTGCCCTCCTCCGGCGGTTCGTTGTCGGCGCCGCCGAGGTAGACCGGGCCCCGGTCGGCGTACCCGGCCAGCCGCGCCGCCGTCGTGGCCGCCTCGATCCGGGCGCGCCGCTGGGTGATGAAGTCGAAGGTGCCGTTCAGGGCCGCCAGGTGGGATCCCACCCGGCGGCGGTTGTTGAGGGCGGGGTCGGCCTTCTCGGCGTCGGTGAGCGGATCGACCCGGGTCTCGGCCAGCAGCCCGACGGCGGCCTTGACGCCCGCGGTGTTGCGCAGGATCCGCTCCTGGCCGTCGCCCGCCACCTGCTTGACCGGTTCGCCGGTCTCGGGGTCGGTCCAGATGCCGTAGACGCCGGTGGTGTGGCCCGCGGCCTCGACGCTCGGGCGCACATAGGCGTCCGACAGGGTGCGCGCCTCGCGGTGCACCGGGGCTTCGGTGTTGAGGTTGCGCGGCCACAGCGCCAGCAGGTCCTTCACGTAGTACGGCTCGGTGGCACCGTATTCATGCAGGTCGTAGACGGTGTCCGGGCGCCAGTCGCGGATGACGCCCGCCATCGCGCGGGACTCGGCGGTGGAGAGCGCGATGTGGTCGCGGTTGATGTCCACGCCGTCGGAGTTGCCGCGGGTGTCGGCGGCGCGGCCGTCGGGGTTGGCGGTCGGGACGACGAGCACCTGGGTGCGCTCCAGGAAGCGCCGGGTCCGGCCGTCCTTGGCGTAGGCGAGGTCGCGGATGGTGGTCAGACACGCCTCGCGGCCGGAGGGCTCGTCGCCGTGCTGGGAGCAGATCAGCAGCAGGACGTTGCCGCGCGCCGCCCGGGCCGGGTCGGCGGGCGCGGCCGGTGCGCCGATCCGCACCAGCCGCAGCGGCCGCCCCTGCGCGGTGGCGCCGATGCGGTCGACGGCGACGCGCGGGGCGGCCTTGTCGACGGCCGTGAGGAAGTCCGTCTCCTCGGCCTGGGTGGTCCACCGTGCGCCATGGCTGACCTCGAACCCGGTACGCGGCGGGCGCTGTTCGGCCCGCGCGGGCGCGCTGAGGAACGACCCGGTCAGCAGCGCACCGATCGCGCCGCAGGCGGCGCTGCGGATGAGGGGTGACCGCGAGAACACGAAGGACCTCCTGGGGTGAGGGGATGCGGGGTGATATCGGTGATGGCGTCCTGCCGGGCGCGCCGCCGGCGGGCCCCCGCGCGGCGGCGGGGACCCACCGGCGCGGGTCAGTCGCGGGCGGACAGGGACGGGAGCGGGGTCCGGTGGTGCGGGGCCCGTACGCCCTTCAGGGGCGGTGTGGCCGCCGCGCGCGAGGGCGCGGCCGCGGCCTTCGGGGCACCGCCGACCAGCGGCAGACGGGCCGAGGTGCGGGGCAGGTCCAGGGTCAGCCGCGGGGTGGTGGACGGCGGTTCGACGAGGCCCGCGTCCGTACCGGCGATGATCAGGCCGAGGCGGTGGCCGGCCGGGACGACATGGTCGGTCGCCGCGAGGTCGAGGGTGATGGTGTACGCCTTGCCCGGGGTCAGCGGACGGCCCTTGCCGTCGTCCGCGAAGTGACCGAGGTCGGCCCAGCCCCGGCTGAAGACCGTGTAGTCCACGTCCTCCTTGTCGGCGGCGGTCTCCTTGAAGCAGGCGCTGTCGCCCTCCGTGCCACTGCCCCAGCAGGTGCGCCGGTCGAGGGTGGTGATCCCCTCGCCGGCCGCCGAGTAGTCGCGGATGGTGGCCGGGCCGAGGTCGACCAGGACCGCGGAGAGGTGGGCGCTGGTGGTGGAGGGCGTGGCGGTGACGGTGACCGTGCCGGAGCCGGACAGCCGCAGGTCCTTCGTGAGCGGACCGGTGGTGAAGCCCGCCTTGCCGGGCGTCGAGGTGTCGATCGCCGAGGACCAGTCGGCCTCGCTCAGCGCGGGGTCGTCCGTGAAGGTCTCGGTCGCGCCGGGCTCGGCCCGCTCGGTGCCGAGGACGCCCACTCCCGCCGTGGCGCCGCCGCGCGGGCGCAGGGTGGTCTGCCGGGTGCCGGAGGGGGGCCAGACCTGGTCGGTGGACCACTGGTCGGGGGCGCGCTCGACATCGGCCATCGGCTCGCGCTCGACGCCGTTGTCGATACCGAGGAGGTAGTGGTCGAACCAGCGGTGCAGGGTGCGCACCCACTCCCCGCGCCGGAAGTCGAACGGGTCGACATGCCCGGTCTGGGAGAGCCAGATCTTGCGCTCGACGCCCGCGTCGGCGAGGGCGTTCCACCACTGGCCGAGGTGCTTGGTGCGGACGTTGAGGTCCTGCGCCCCGTGGACGGCGAAGACGCTGGCCCGCACCCTGTCCACGTCCGGGACGTAATCGCGGGCGGTCCACAGGCTGGTCCAGTCGCCGTTGCGCGGGGCGCCCTCGACGAGACGTTTCTGTACGGCGGCGCAGCGGGCGTGGGCGTCGTCGCTCTCGACGGCGTCCGAGAGCCCGTCGGGGCCGGAGTCGAAGAGCGCGGCGCCCTTGGCGAAGTAGTAGTCGTACCAGGAGGAGATGGCGCCGATGGGCACGATGGTCTTGAGCCCCTTGACGCCGGTGGCGGCGACCCCGTTGGCGATGGTGCCGTCGTAGCTCTTGCCGATCATGCCGGTGGCGCCGTTGGTCCAGCTCGCCTTGACCGTCTGCCCGCCGGTGCGGGTGCGGTACGCGGTCGCGCGGCCGTTCAGCCAGTCGACCACGGCCTTGGCGGAGAGGATGTCGGAGCGGCCGCCGATGTCCACACAGCCGTCGGAGCGGTTGGTTCCGGCGAGGTCGACCAGGACGGTGGCGTAGCCGCGCGGGACGAAGTAGTTGTCGTAGAAGAGCGGGAATCGGACCGGGTTCCCGGCCGCGTCATAGGTCTTGGTCTGGCTCTCGTTGCCGCGCCCGCAGCAGGAGTAGTACGGGCTGGCGTCCATGATGACGGGGATGCGGCGGCCCTGAGCGGCCGGTTCGCGCGGTCGCACGATGTCGACGGCGACCCGGTCGGTCCGTCCGTCCCCGTCGCCGTCGATCGTGGTGTCCACCCATACGGATTCGCGGATGGCGTCCTCGTAGGAGTAGACCGGTCTGCTTTCTGACGGGCTGTCCGCTTCGCTGTCCGATCTGCTCTGCACGGCGGAAGCGGCGTGAGCGGCGTGAGCGGCGGAAGCGGCGTGAGCGGCGGAAGCGGCGTGAGCGGCGGAAGCGGCGTGAGCGGCGGAAGCGGCGTGAGCGGCGTGAGCGGCGGAAGCGGCGTGGGCGGCCGGTGCGCCGAGCGGCGGCAGTAGCGATACGGCGGCGGCGACCAGCGCGGTGACCGCCGACAGCACGAGTGTGGTCCAGGGGATGCGGGATGTCCGCGTCGGTAGCAGCACGGGCGGACGGTAGCGCGAGTCAACTCCTGTACAGAAGAGGGCGATACGTGTCGTGGGCGGGTCCGAGTCGATACGCGTTGCGTCCGGATGTCGATTGGATGTCGGACGGCGTGATGGACGTGAGGCGCGTGTGAGGAGTACATAGGGTCACGAGTGATCGTTCTCCCCTACGAGTTGGAGGACTCGTGCGTCACCACAGACTCCTCGTACCGGGCGCGGCCGCGGCCTGCCTGCTGCTGGCGATCCCGGCATCGGCGGCCGATGCCACGCCGGGCGCCCCCGGCATCGGGGACTCCTACTACCCCTCGTACGGCAACGGCGGGTACGACGTCTCCCACTACGACCTGAGGCTGAGGTACCAGCCGAAGACGGACCGGCTGGAGGGCACGGCGACGATCGTGGCCGACGCCCGGCAGGATCTGTCCCGGTTCAACCTGGACTTCGCGCTCGATGTGAGCGAGGTGCTGGTGGGCGGGAAGAAGGCCGCCTTCAAGGCGACCGGGGACCATGAGCTGGAGATCACCCCGGCCGCGCCGCTCACCTCCGGCCGCCCCTTCACCGTGGTCGTGCGCTACAGCGGTACGCCCTCGAAGGTCGTGGCGAACGGCTTCACCTCCTGGCTGCGCACCCCGGACGGCGGGATCGCGGCCAATGAGCCGGAGTCGGCGTGGTGGTGGTTCCCGAGCAATGACCATCCGCTGGACAAGGCCACCTACGACGTGTCGGTGACCGTGCCGGACGGAACACAGGCGATCAGCAACGGCACCCTCCAGTCGACCAGTTCGAAGCTGGGCTGGACCCGCTACGTCTGGCGCTCCAGCAAGCCGCAGGCCACGTATCTGGCCACGCTGGCGGTCGGCAAGTTCGACATCACGACGGACACCACCGCCAACGGTCTGCCGGTGATCAACGCCTACAGCAAGGACCTCGGGGACAACGCGGGGGCGGCGCGGGCGAGCGTGGAGCGGTCGGCGGAGATCGTGGACTGGGAGTCCACCGTCTTCGGCCCGTACCCCTTCGACGCGCTGGGCGGCTATGTGCCCAATGTGCCCACGGGCTACGCGCTGGAGACCCAGACCCGGCCGTTCTACAGCCCGAAGGGGTTCGCCAAGGGCGCGAACACCTCGCTGGTCGTGCATGAGCTGGCCCATCAGTGGTTCGGCGACAGCGTCTCGCTGAAGGACTGGCGCGACATCTGGATCAACGAGGGCTTCGCCAGCTACGCACAGTGGCTGTGGTCGGAGAAGGAGGGCGAGGGCACCGCGCAGGAGCTGGCGGACTACACCTACGCCTCTTACCCGGCCGACGACCCCTTCTGGAAGGTCGAGCCGGGCGACCCGGGGCCGGAGAACCAGTTCCATGACGCGGTGTACGACCGGGGCGCGCTGGCCCTCCAGGCGCTGCGGAACCACATCGGCGACAAGGACTTCTTCGCGATCCTGAAGGGCTGGACGGCGGAGCACCGGTACGGGAACGCCTCCGTCAAGGACTTCGTGACCTATGCGGAGAAGGTGTCGGGCAAGCCGCTGGCCTCGCTCTTCGACACCTGGCTGTTCACCCCGTCGAAGCCGGCCGCGGCGCAGGCGCGGGCGGCGGAGCTGAGCCCGGCCAAGGCGCCGGTGCGGCCGAAGTCGTGGCAGCGGATCCAGGACACGCACAGCGCCCACGGACGCTGAGCCACCCGGGCCCCGGCCGGGTCCCCCCACCCCGGCCGGGGCCTGGCGCCTCCGCGACGCGGCGGCGCTGTCGGGTACGGCCTACCGCTTGGCGGAGCGCTGGTAGGCCGTACGCGCCCAGAGGTAGCCGCCGACCGTCAGGGCGGCGCACCAGGCGAGGGCGATAAGGGCGCTGTTGCCGATCTCCGTGCCCATCAGCAGACCCCGCAGCGTCTCGATGACCGGAGTGAAGGGCTGGTACTCGGCGAACCAGCGGAGCCCGTCGGGCATGGACTCCGTGGGAACGATGGCGCTGCCCATGAAGGGGAGGAACTGCAGGGGCAAGGGTATGTTGCTCGCGGACTCGGGGGTCTTGGCCATCAGGCCGATCGCCGCCGCGACCCAGGTGAGCGCCAGCGTGACCAGGGCGAGCAGACCGGCGACCGCGAGCCATTCGACGGGGGTGGCATCCGGCCGGAAGCCGATGAGCAGCGCGATGCCGATGACGAAGGCGATGCTGATCAGCGTCTGGATCACGCTGCCCACGACATGCCCGGTGAGGAAGGACGCCCGGGAGATCGCCATGGTGCGGAAGCGGTTGACGATGCCCTCGGTCATATCGACGCAGATGCCCACCGCGGTGACCAGGGCCCCGGAGGTCGCGGCCATCAGGATGATGCCGGGCGCGACATAGTCGATATATCGATCGCTCCCCCGCCGTCGGCGCCACCGCCGGACATCCCGCCGATCCCGGCGCCGAGGGCCCCGCCGAAGGCGTAGTTGAACAGCAGCAGCATCAGCACGGGCATCGCCACGACCGAGGCCGTCATGGAGGGATAGCGCTGTGCGTGCTTCAGATTGCGGCGCAGCATCGTCAGCGAGTCGCGGGCGGCATAGGACAGGGCGGTCATCGGATGCTCTCCTTCGCGGTGCCGGCGCGCTCGCCGGAGCCGGAGTGGCCGGTGAGGGTGAGGAAGACGTCGTCGAGATCCGGGGTGTGCACGGTCAGCCCCTCGGGCTCGATCGACGCGTCGTCCAGGACGGCGAGGACGGCCCGCAGGGTGGGGATGCCGCCGTCGCTGGGGACCTGAAGGGTGAGCGCTTCGCGGTCGGGTGCGGCGACGCCGAAGAGGCCGGTGGCCGCGTCGAGTCCGGCCGCATCGGTGAACCGGAGGCGGATGTGGCCACCGGGGATCCGGCGCTTCAGCTCCTCCGCGGTGCCCTCGGCGACCAGCGTGCCATCGTCCAGGACGGCGATGCGGTCGGCGAGTTGATCGGCCTCCTCCAGATACTGCGTGGTCAGGAAGATGGTGACGCCCTCGTCGGCGACCAGTCCGCGGATGATCTCCCACATGGTGCGGCGGCTGCGCGGATCGAGCCCGGTGGTGGGCTCGTCGAGGAAGATGATGCGCGGATCGCCGACCAGGGTCATCGCCAGGTCGAGCTTGCGGCGCATACCGCCCGAGAAGGTGACGACGGGCTTGCGGGCGGCCTCGGTCAGGTCGAAGCGGCGCAGTAGTTCGGCGGCGCGCCGCCGTCCCTCTCGGCGGTCCAGATGGTGGAGATCCGCCATGAGGAGCAGGTTCTCCTCGGCGGTCAGCAGATTGTCCACGGCCGAGAACTGGCCGGTGACGCCGATCGCGGCGCGCACGGCATCGGCGTCACGGACCAGATCGTGGCCCGCGACGCGGGCCTGGCCGGAGTCGGCGGATATCAGCGTGGAGAGGATCTGCACGGTGGTGGTCTTGCCCGCGCCGTTGGGCCCGAGCATGGCGAAGATCGTGCCCTCGGGGATGCTCAGGTCGATGCCCTTGAGCACCGGCTTGTCACCGTAGGACTTGGTCAGTCCGGTGGCCGTGATCGCCGCCGGAAGGGTGGCGGTGGAACGCGCGGTCATGGCGGTCCTGTCTCTTCCAAGGGTTGTCATGGGTTGTTGCGGGTCGTTATGGGCGTGAGTCATCGAGGTGCGGGGGTGTCAGGCGCGGCGGATCACGATGTCGCCGAACGCGGTGCGGGCGCGGATCTCGACCGTCTCCTCGGAGGCCTCGGGACTCTCGGCCGGTCCGAGGGAGGTGTGCACGCTGCCGAACCGGGTGTGGACGTCGAGCCAGGCGGCGGTGGACTCGCGGACGCCGACCTCGACATCGCCCGTGGCGGCCTGGAGCACGATCTGCCCGCGCACCGCCTCGTCGATCCGGATGCTGCCGTTGGCCGACTTGGCGTCCACTCCCGCATGGGCGACGCCGACGGAGATGAGCCCGTTGGAGGAGGTGGCCCGTAGCTCGCCGGCGACCTCGCCGACGACGGTGTCCCCGTTGCCGTTCTTGACCGTGGCCGCGCCCGCGACCGTGCCTATCTCGACCCGGCCGGAGCCGACGACATCGGCCTCTCCCGTGGCGCGGGCCAGACGGACATCGCCGTGCGAGGTCCGCAGATGGGCGGTCGCCGCCTCGTCGACCTGGATGTCGCCGAGCGAGGTCTTGAGCCGGCAGTCCCCGAGACGGCCCTCGCAGAGGAAGTCCGCCAGCGGGGAGGTGGCCTGGAGGCCCGAGCCCGCCGGGAGCTCGATGGTCACCTCGATCGAGCCGGGCTTGCCGAACAGGCCGCGCTTCTTGGGCCCCTTGACCAGCAGGGTGCCGCCCGAGCAGCTGACCTTGGTCTGCTCGGCGGCCCGGATGTCGGCCTCCTCGGCGGCGTCGTGCGGCCGGACCTCGACGACCGTGTCCAGGCGCTTTCCGGCGGTGATCCGGGCGGCGCCCATGTCGAATTCCAGGGTCACGGAGAGCGGTTCGGGTGTGTCGAAAGCAGGCATGGCTGTCCCGTCCTCATGGCGGTGGTGCGCGTTCCCGCTGGTCGCGCGGGTGAGATGGAATGTGGTGCGCTACTGCTGCGGAGTCAGCGGACCCAGCCCTTGTAGCTCTGCCGGCCCTTGGGGCGGCCATGACCGGCCGCGGCCGGGCGGGCCCGTTCGGCGGGCTCGAGCGCGGCGGCGACGGCACGGACCAGCCAGGCGTTGACCGAGAGACCCTCGGCTCCGGCGGCCTCCTCGACCCGGGTCTTGAGATGGGTGGGGAGGCGGAGGTTGATGCGCGCCGTGCCGCCCTCGTCGGCCTCGGCGGGGACCGGCGGTATCGGCGCCCGGGCGGCGCCACCCGGCAGTTCCTCCGGCTCCTCGGTCTCCTCGTACGCCACCGCGAGCGGCGGGGGTGTCACCACGAACTCGGGGTCGAGCCCGCGCAGCCGCACATCGACCGAGCCGGGCGCGAGTTCGCGGGTCACCTCGTCCATGGCGGCGGACAGGGCGTTGAGCAGGGTGAGCCGGACGGCCGACTCCAGAGGTGTGGTGAGCCGCTCGGCCAGGGCGCGGGCTTCGTCGCCGCCCGCGTCCGCGGCCACCGCGAGCTCATGGCGGAGATTGTCGACGTACCGGGTGAGGTCCATGGCACCATCATGGCACACCCTTGGCGCCACGTCGAGGCTTCATGGCATCACATACGCCATTCACGGCACCACCATGGCCCTATGTGTGGCACACCCCCTGGTCACGAGCGTGGCGCCGGGCCTCGCGGGCGATGGAGAGATAGCGCAGCCGCTCGGGCAGCAGCGGGACCACCACCCGCACGGCCCTCCCGAACCACCGCAGCCGCCGCTCCTGTCCCCGCGTCCACGCCAGCCCGATCGCCTCCCGCGCCTCCGGCGGCATCAGCCCGACGGTGAGGAAGGCGCGGAAACGGGTGAACAGCGGGCGCAGCAGCGGCCACAGCAGACGGAGCGGCAGCGCGCCCGGCGGGGGCACGGCCGCGTCGGGCGCGGCCAGTTCACGGGCGACGACGGTCGGCTCCAGCCGTTCCCGCACCATCGCGCGGTAGTAGGGCCAGAACTCCTCGACGGATCCCGGCATCTCGCGCTCGTCGATGCCCAGCACCCGCCCGATCCGCAGCCATTCCCCGTACAGCTGCCGCTCTTCGGCCGCGGTGAAGGGGCGGGTGCCCAGATAGCGCTGGGCGCGCAGATAGACCGGATAGCCGGTGGCGTGCACCCACGCGTAGACGGGCGGGTCCAGCGCCCGGTAGGGGCGGCCGTGCGCGTCCACGCCCTGTATGGCCGCGTGGAGCCTGCGCAGTCGGCGGCCCTCCGCCTCGGCCTCCGCGCCGCCGTACACCCACTGCTGCACCGACCGCAGCGAGCGCTCCCCGCGCCCCCAGGGGTCGGTGCGGAAGACGGAGTGCTGGTCCACGCCCGCCCCGACGGCCGGATGCGCCACCTGCATGGTCATCGCGGCCGGCAGGGCGAGCACACTGCGCAGCTCCCCGCCACGGCCCACAGGATGCCGCCCACACGGGGCGGATCGTGGCCTTGGGCGGTGTGGCGGGGGCTCTGCGCGCTCATGGGTCCATCGGTGGTGGTGCGGTTACTTCTCTCCTGTTCCAGTGTGCGCGCTCGCACCGCCGTCGAGCGGGCGCAGGGTGAGCGTGTAGTCGTAGGCGCCGTCGGCCTTCACCCGGTACTGGTCGCGCACCGGGTTGGGGGTGTCGCCCACGCCGGTGACCGCGTGGTCGGCGTGCAGGGTGTTCCAGCCGTCGTTGCGCTTCAGGAAGTGCGGGTAGGCGGCGCGGTCGAGCTCGTCGTACGCGCTGGCGCCCGCCTCCAGGTCGCCGGAGACCAGCAGTCCGGCGCCGCCGCGGTCGGTGAGGGACGCCCAGCGCACATCGTCGTGGTTGCCGTGGTCCTGAGGCTTCAGATACTCCACGTACTGGTCCTCGACCGAGGAGGACCAGACGCCCATGGGGGTGCCGTCCTTACGGTCGTTGAGGTTCTCCACCGGTCCGCGCCCGTACCAGCGGAAGGTGCCGTACCGCTCGGGGACCTTCAGTTTGAGGCCGATCCTGGGCAGATAGGACAGGGTGCGGAAGTCGCCGCGCGCCTCGACCTGGTGCCGGATCCGGACCTGGCCCGCGCCGTCGACCCGGTAGGCCACGGTCTGCCCGAAGGACGCCCCGGTCACATCGGGCGCGGCGGCCGTGGAGCGGACGGTGACGGTGACCGTGCCGTCGTCGCCGGGGGTCACCTCGACACCGTCGACGGTGGTGCGCAGCCGGTCGAGACCCAGGGAGCGCCAGCGCTTGCCCTCGGCGGTGCCCCAGTCGGAGCGCTCATTGCTGATCGGGGCGCGCCAGGCGTCCAGTTCGGGGCCGGAGCGGAGCAGTTCGCGGCCCGCCACGCGCATCGAGGTGAGCGTGCCCTCCTTCTTGCCGAAGGTGTAGTGGAAGCCCTCGCCGCTGACCCGCACCGCCTCACCGCTCTCGACGGCCTTGGCGGGCTTCTCGGCGGCCGGGGCGGGGGCGGGCTCGGGCACCTTGTCGCCGCCGACCGCGAACTGGCCGAAGGAGACCACGTGTCCGGCCCCGGCCCAGTCGGTGGAGTGCGCGGTGACGGCCCGTACGGTCAGATGGCGCTCATGGCCACCGGGGTTGGCGGGCGGGGCCGGGAGTTGGACCACGGCGCTCTCGCCGGGCCCGACGTCCAGGGCGCGGGTGCCGCTCGCGACGGTCCGCGCGCCCTCGGTCACCGTCCAGCGCAGCCGGAGGTCGTCGGTGCCGGTGAAGGCGCGCTCGTTGGTGACCTTCACCTCGCCGGTGCGGGCGCCCTCGCCACCCGGGTCGGTGATGCGGATGGGCGCCTGCGCCCAGGCCAGCTGGGCGGTCTCCGGCTCCGGGTCGCGGTCGGCGGTGACCAGCCCGTCCACACCGGATTCATAGAGGCCGTAGGAGAGATAGCTGCCCTTACGGGTGAAGTCGTCGAAGTTCAGGGCGATCAGGGCGTCGCGCTCGGGGTCCTGGCCGGCGGCGAGCCGCTCCGCGCCGAGTGCCGTGTCATAGACCCGGACCTGGTCGATGGTGCCCTTGGCGGTCCGGCCGGTCCAGCCGTCCTCCATGGTGTCGTTGTTCCGGCCGACGCCGAGGTCGAAGCCGGTGTAGTCGATGTGCCCGCTCCACTCGGTCCTGGCGAGCTCCTTACCGTCGGCATAGAGGCGCAGCGCGGTGCCGTCGTAGGTGCCGGTGACCCGGTGCCAGGCGCCGATCCAGCCGTCGGGCACGGGGGCGGTGACGGTACGGGGCTTGCCGCCGCTGGTGATGGTGAATTCGAGGGTCTTCTCGTCCTTCATCCGCAGGACGTACTGATCGCCCTTGCTGACGATGGTGAAGTCCCCGGTCCAGGGCTCGGCCGGTTTGACGCGGGCGTCGAGGGTGACGGCGGTGCCGGTGAGGTCGAGCTTCGGATCGCGGTAGGTCTCGACGAAGTCGTCAAGACCGGACAGGTAGAGCGCCTTGCCCTCGCCGCCATAGCCGTCCACCACCTTGGGCTTGCCGGACAGGGATGCGGCGATGTCATGGCCGGAGGAGTCGGGGGTGGTGATCAGCGGACGGCGGATGTTCTGCTCGGCCCAGTCCCAGATGAAGCCGCCCTGGGCGTTGGGGTAGGCGCGCATCACCTCCCAGAACTCGCGGAAGTTGCCCAGGCTGTTGCCCATGGCGTGGGCGTACTCGCCCATCACGATGGGCTTGGTGAAGGTCTTGGCCTTGGCTTCGAGGGAGGCCGGGGTGGGATAGCGGGGCCCGGCGATGTCCGCGAAGGGAGCGTCGCCGTCGGGGCGGTTGGACTGGTGGTAGAGCGGGCGGGTGGGCTCGTTCGCCCGGGTCCACTCCGCCATCGCGTGGTGCGCCTTGCCCAGCCCGGCCTCGTTCCCGGTGTCCCACATGATCACGCTGGGGTGGTTCTTGTCGCGCTCCACCATGCCCTGGTGGCGCTCGAGGAACGCCTTCTGCCATTCCGGGCGCTCGGCCAGGCAGTCGTCCGGGCAGTCCTCGTGGCTGTGGGTCTCGACCTCCATCTCGTCGTCGATCAGGATGCCCTCGCGGTCGGCGAGCTCATAGAGGTACGGGTCCGAGGGGTAGTGCGAGGTGCGGATCGCGTTGACGTTCAGCCGCTTCATCAGCCGGATGTCCTGCTCCATCCGGGCGCGGGTGGCATGGCGTCCGGTGGCCGGGTCGGTCTCGGCGCGGTTGACGCCACGGATCAGGATCCGCTTGCCGTTGAGCGTGAGCTGCTTGTCCTTGACCTCGATCTCGCGGAAACCGACGCTCTGGCGCACGGTCTGGATCGCCTTGCCCCCGGATCGCGCAGGGTGAGCACCAGCGCATAGAGGTTCGGCGTCTCGTCGGACCACTTGGCGGGGTTGGCGATCGGCCCGGTGAGCTCCGCCTTCCCGGCCTTCTCCGCAGCCGTCAGCCGCCGTACCTCACGCCCCTTGGGGTCATAGAGCACACCGGTGACCTGATGGGGTCCGCTCTTGTCGCTCCCGGTACGCGCGATGTCCACTTCGGTACGCAGCGTGGCATCCCGGTAGGAGGCGTCGAGATCCGTGGTGACGTACGCGTCCTCCATGCGGGTCGTCGGCGTGGAGTACAGCGAGACGGAGCGGAAGATGCCCGCGTAGCGCCACTGGTCGTAGTCCTCCAGATACGATCCCGCGCTCCAGCGGTGCACCTGGACGGCGATCCGGTTGGTGGCGCCGGGACGCAGATAGTCGGTCACATCGAACTCGGCGGGCACATAGCCGCCCTGGTCGTAGCCGACGTAGTGGCCGTTGACCCACAGGAACCAGCCGGAGGTGACCCCGTCGAAGCGGATCACCTGCCGCCGCCCGTCCCAGTTCCGGGCACCGTGATGTCCCGGATGTACGCCCCCGTCGGGTTGGTGTCACGGGGCACCTTGGGCGGGTCGTCCGGTGCCATCTCGCTCTGGACGTTGCGGAACACCGGATGGTCGAGGTCGTCGGTCTGCCAGGTGTGCGGGACCTGGACGCGCTGCCACGCCGAGGCGTCGTAGCCGTCCTTCCAGAAGCCGCCCGGGGCGTCCTCCGGCCGATCGGCCAGGGCGAACCGCCAGGATCCGTCCAGGCTGCGCTCCCACCGCGCGCGGTCGGGCCCGTCCGGCCGCAGCCGGGTGTGCGGGGGCTCCTGACCCTCGCCGGTGCGCTCCGGGTCCTCGAGATAGGTGTGCACATCGGCGGGGAACTTCCCCGCGTCCGGCGACCTCCCGGCGGCCGTGTCCGCGGCCGTGAGACCGAGGCCGACGGCGGTGGTCATGGCCAGCACCGCTCCGATCAATCGCCGTATCCGATACCTGCCGCGTTCCGAGCTCAATCCGACCCCACCTCACAGATTCGGAAGAAAACCAACACAGCTGAACGGCGTCGCACGCTATTCATCGGTAAAGAGAGCGTCAACAGGTCCTACCGATCTCGGTGTTCGGCGTGTGGCGGTGGGAGGTTTCACAGCGATGATGCGACAGCAATACTGATGAACCCGATCGGGCAGCAGCACAGCGGAGCAGGACGACGCGGAAGCGAGGCACGACCGATGACCACCCCCGGCACCGAGGAACCCACCCTCACCGTCGACGAGCTGGCGGCCCGCGCCGGGGTGACCGTGCGCACCGTGCGCTTCTACAGCACCCGCGGGCTGCTGCCGCCGCCCGCGATCGGGCCGCGCCGGGTCGGCCATTACGGCCCCGAGCACCTCTCCCGGCTGGCGCTGATCGAACAGTTGCAGCGCCACGGCATGACCCTGTCCGCCATCGAGCGCTATCTGAGCCAATTGCCACCGGATCTGAGCGAGAACGATCTGGCGATCCATCGCGCCCTGATCGCCTCCTGGGGTCCGGACGCCCCCGAGGAGGCGACCCGCGAGCAGCTGGACCGGCGGGCCGGGCGGGCGCTCACCGAGGAGGACACCGACCGGCTGGCCGCCCTGGGCGCGCTGGAGCCCACCGACGACCCGGATCGGTTCCGAATCGACCCCAAGGTGCTCCATCTGGGGCTGCGGCTGCTGGAGGTGCCGATCGAACTGGAGACGATACGCACGGCCCACGCGGTCGTCCTGGAGCACACCCGCTCCGCGGCGCGGGAGCTCAGTCGGCTGTTCCGGGACGAGGTGTGGGGGCCCGAGCGCGATCACGAGTCCGGGAGCGGGCCGGAGCGGATGCAGGCGAAGAAGTCGCTGTCGGCCCATATGCAGCCGCTAGTGGTGGAGGCGCTGGTGATCGCGTTCCAGCGGTCGATGAAGCAGGAGCTGCGGGCCTGGTACGGGCAGGACGCGGACTGAGCGGGCCCGGGCGGAGCCCCTGCCACGCGGCGAGCGGGCCGGGACGGCGCAGCGGGCCGGGGCGGCACGGCGGGCCGGGGCGGGGGACCGGCTGATCGGCGGCCGCTGATGAACTGGTCAGCGGCCGCCGGTGAGTGGTTGCCGACCGCCGGTCAGTTGCTGTCGGCCGCCGGTCAGTGGGTCAGCTTCCGCCCATGAGCGCGGCGGCGAGCTCCTCGGGGCGGGCGGCGAACGGCGAGTGGCTGCCCGGCAGCGGCCGCACGGTGAAGGGCCGGTCCGGCATGGCCGCGTCGGCCTCCGCGATCATCAGGTCCTGCAGCGCGGGGGTGCACGCCCAGTCCTCGGCGCACCGGATGAACGTACGCGGGATCCGGCCCCACCGCTCCGGCGTCAGGGTGATCGGGGTGGTCGGCACCGCGAAGGGCAGATCGGGGCTCAGGGCGTGGTACCAGCGGGCGAAGGACTCGGCGGGGACGTCGTGGTAGAAGGCCAGCCGCAGCTCCTCCACATACGTCGGGTCGGCGGAGTACGGATTGATCCGGAACGCACCGATGGCCTCCGGGTCGCCCAGCATCAGCCCCTGCCCGCGCACGGTCGCGGTCTGCTCGGGGACGTCAGATACTCGGCGAAGCGCGGGCGCCCGGCCGGGACGAAGGACGACAGATGGATCAGCTCGTCGACGAGTTCGGGCGCCCGCTCCGCGGCCAGGGACGCGGGGGCGCCACCGGCGCTGTGCGAGACCAGGGCGACCTTCGGATACCGGCGGACCGATCGCAGCGCGGCGACGACGGCCTCCGCGCACTCCTCCAGGGTGACCCCGGCCAGCGCCGACTTCTCGGTCGCCAGACCCGGCTGGCCGGGGAGGCGGAGGCCCGAGGGCAGCGGCGCCTCGAAGCCATGTCCCGGCAGATCGACGGCGAGGCTCGCCGCGCCGAGCCGGGCCAGGGCGCGCTGGGTGGACGCCCACTGCCAGGAGGCGTGCCAGGCGCCGTGGACCAGCACGAACACGGTGCCGGACGGAACCGGGCCGGGGTGGGAATCGGTGAGAGGGGTTCGGGGCTCGTGGCGCTCATGGGGACAGTCCACCGGCGCGGCGAGGCATTATCCACCGCCATATCTGACAACCCCGCCGCCGATATCTCCTGAATATCGCCTCGGCTATCCTCCGCCCCATGGAGTCACGTCATCTGCGCTACGCCGTGGCGCTGGCCGAACATCAGCACTTCGGCCGGGCGGCGGCCGCCCTCGGAATCGCCCAGCCCCCGCTGTCCCAGCAAATCGCGGCGCTGGAGCGGGAGGTGGGCGCGCGGCTCTTCGACCGTACGGCGCGCGGGGTGTTCCCGACCGCCGCGGGCGAGGCGTTCCTGGCCAGGGCGCGCCGGGCGCTGGCCGAGATGTCGGCCGCCGTGTCGGACGCGGGCCGGGCCGCCCGGGGTGAGACGGGGCAGCTGCGGCTCGGCTTCATCGGCTCGGCACTGTTGGAGCTTCTGCCGTCCGTGCTGGGCACGTTCATCCGCGACCGCCCCGAGGTGCGGCTGGGGCTCCAGGAGATGTCCACCCGCCGGTCCACGGCGGCGCTGCTCGCGGGCGAGCTGGACCTCGCGATCGGGCGCGGGGCTCCCCGGGGCGCGGGTGCCGAGGATCTGGTGTCGGTCACGGTGGGCCGGGACCACCTGGTGGCGGTCGTCGGCGCCGCCCACCCCTTCGCCGGGCAACCCAAGGTCAGCCTCGAACAGCTCAAGGGGCAGCATCTGATCGTCGCGCCCGCGGAGGAGGAACCGGCGGTCGCCGTCTGGCTGGCCGGGCTGCTGGGCGAGGGCGCCGACGTGCCCGCGCGGGCCGGTGGGGTCACGGAGGCATGGGACGCGCACACCATCATCGGGCTGGCCTCGTGCGGGGTCGGGGTGGGGCTCGGCCCGGCGTGTCTGCGGGTGGCGGCGCGGCCGGACGTCCGGGTGTGCGAGGTGAGTCCGCGGGTGGAGCTGCCGGAGCTGGTGATGTCGTTCCGCGCCCACGACCGCTCCCCCGTGCTGGCGGCCTTCCTGGACATCACCCGGGACCGGTGCCCGGGGGTGGCCGAACGGCTCGAACGCCGTCTCGGCGCCCGCTGACGGACCGGGCGGCCCGGCCCGCCAGCGGCAGGGGAGGCGGTGGGGGAGGCCGTACGGGCGGCCGCGGGGTGTCCGGCGGGTGGCGGGGCTTCGCCCGTGGCCCCGGGCGTCGACGAGCCGACCGTCGACGCCGTGAGCACCTGCACCAGCGGACTGATCGCGATCGGCGCGCCGGCGCGGCGGCTGACCAGGCGGACGCCCGCGCACGTCCGGGTCGTCCGGCCCGGGGTCTGGGGCGGAGCCCCGGTTGGGGGAAGGGGCGGGGAGGGGAACAGGCCCGCCGCAGGCGCCAAGACCCCGCCGGACGCCGCTCCTTCCTCCACGGAGATCCGTCAGAAGGACCTAGTCCGTGAAGCGCTCCCCTCGCTCCGCCTTCTCCACCAGCAGCGCGGGCGGGGCGAACCGCTCCCCGTACGCCGCCTCCAGCTGCCGGGCACGGGCCACGAAACCGGCCACGCCGCCCTCGTATCCGTTGATGTACTGCAGCACCCCGCCCGTCCAGCCGGGGAAGCCGATGCCGAGGATGGAGCCGATGTTGGCGTCGGCGACGGAGGTCAGCACCCCCTCCTCCAGCAGCCGGACCGTGTCGATGGCCTCGCAGAAGAGCATCCGCTCCTTCATGTCCTCGAAGGGGACGCGGGTGCCCTCGCGCACAACGTCTCCGGAGCCGCCGGAGCCGCCGGGCCCGCCGGAGCCGCCCGGTGCGAAGTGCTCGCGCAGCCCCGGCCACAGCCCGGTGCGCTTGCCGGTCGTCGCGTCGTAGTCGTAGAAGCCCGCGCCGCCGCTGCGGCCGGGGCGCCCGAACTCCTCCACCATGCGGTCGATGACCGCGTCGGCCGGATGCGGCCGCCACTCGCCGCCCGCCTCCTCGGTGGCCCGGCGCGTCTCCTCGCGGATCTTGCGCGGGAGGGTGAGGGTCAGCTCGTCCATCAGGGAGAGCACCTTGGCCGGGTATCCGGCCTGGGCCGCGGCCTGCTCCACGGAGGCCGGGTCGATGCCCTCCCCCACCATCGCCACGCCCTCGTTGAGGAAGTGGCCGATGACGCGAGAGGTGAAGAAGCCGCGGGAGTCATTGACCACGATCGGGGTCTTGCTGATCTGCCGCACCAGGTCGAAGGCGCGGGCCAGCGCCTTGTCGCCGGTGCGCTCGCCCTTGATGATCTCGACCAGCGGCATCTTGTCGACGGGCGAGAAGAAGTGCAGCCCGATGAAGTCGTCGGCGCGCTGCACCCCCTCCGCGAGCAGGGTGATGGGGAGGGTGGAGGTGTTGGAGCACAGCAGGGCGTCCGGGGCGACGACGCCCTCGATCTCCTGGAACACCTTGTGCTTGAGCGCCGGGTCCTCGAAGACGGCCTCGATGACCGCGTCACAGCCCTCGAGGTCGCGCGGATCGGCGGTCGGGGTGATCCGGGCCAGCAGCCGGTCCCGCTTGGCCTCGGTGGTCCGGCCCTTGGCGAGCGCCTTGGCCAGCAGCCCCTCGGAGTACGCCTTGCCCTTGGCGGCGGCCTCCACGGACACGTCCTTGAGGACGACCTCGATGCCCGCCTTGGCGCACGCGAACGCGATGCCCGCGCCCATCATCCCGGCGCCCAGCACCGCGACCTTGCGAACCTGGCTGGGCTCGATCCCCCGCGGCCGGTTGGCACCGGAGTTGACCGCCTGAAGATCGAAGAAGAATGCCTGAATCATGTTCTTGGCGGTCTGGCCGACGACCAGCTCGGTGAAGTACCGGGCCTCGATGATCTGCGCGGTCTCGAAGTCCACCTGGGACCCCTCGACTGCGGCGGCCAGGATATTGCGCTGCGCCGGGTAGGGCGCGCCGTTCAGCTGCTTCCGCAGGTTGGCGGGAAGGCGGGCAGATTGACGGCGAACTTCGGCTGCGCCGGGGTACCGCCCGGGATCCGGTAGTCCTTGTCGTCCCACGGCTGGGCCGACTCGGGGTGGGCGGCGATGAAGGCGCGCGCCCGGGTCAGCAGCTCCTCGCGGGTGGTCACGACGTCATGCACCAGCCCCGCCTCCCGGGCGCGCACGGGGCTGTATCGCGTGCCCTGGAGCAGCCACTTGAGCAGCGCGTCGGTGACGCCGAGCAGTCGTACGGTACGGGCGACGCCCCCGCTGCCGGGAAGCAGGCCCAGGGTGACCTCGGGGAAGCCGATGCGGGCCCGGGGACGTCGAGGGCGATGCGGTGGTGGCAGGCGAGCGCGATCTCCAGCCCGCCGCCGAGCGCCGCGCCGTTGATCGCGGCCACCACGGGCTTGCCGAGGGTCTCGATCCGGCGCAGCGCGCGCTTGACGCGGAGGTTCTTCTCGTAGACCTCCTGGGCCTGGCCGGGCCCGACCTGGAGGAGGTCGTTGAGGTCGCCACCGGCGAAGAAGGTCTTCTTGGCGGAGGTGACGATGATGCCGCGGATGGCGTCCCGCTCGGCCTCGACGCGGTCGGCGATGGTGTCGAGGGAGTCGATGAACGCGGCGTTCATGGTGTTGGCGGACTGGCCGGGGTCGTCGAGCACCAGGGTGACGACGCCCTCGTCGTCCTGCTCCCAGCGGATGGTCTCGGCGGTGGTGGGGTGGGTCATCTGAGGTCTCCAGGGCGAAGGGGCGAAAGGGCGAAGGGGCGCGGGGCGGGAAGGAAGGGGGAACGGCGGCGTCTTGAGAGCGACTGGGCTCTACGCGGTGTCCGGCGGGTCCTTCCCCTCCCCGCCCCTTCCCGCAGGATCCATATGCGGCTCCGCCGCGTGGCAGCGGCTCCCCCTGGACCCCGGGGTCTGGCGCAGAGGCTCCCGCACGCGGCGGAGCCGCATATCGTCAGGTGTCGGGAAGGGGCGGGGAGGGGGCGGCATCGATATGCGGCTCCGCCGCGTGGCCCGCCGCAGGCGTCAGGATCCGTCGGACACCCCTTAGAGCCGTTCGACCACCGTCGCGATGCCCATCCCGCCTCCCACGCACAGCGTCACCAGCCCGAACCGCCCGCCGCGCCGCTCCAGCTCGTCGATCACCGTGCCGAGGATCATCGCGCCGGTGGCGCCCAGCGGATGGCCCATGGCGATCGCGCCGCCGTTGACGTTGACCTTGTCCAGGCTCAGCCCCATGTCGTCCACGAAGCGCAGCACCACCGCCGCGAACGCCTCGTTGATCTCGACCAGATCGATGTCCTCGATGGTCAGCCCGGCCTTGGTGAGCGCCTTACGGGTGGCGGGAGCCGGGCCGGTGAGCATGATCGTGGGGTCGGCGCCGGAGACGGCGGCGGAGACGATGCGGGCGCGCGGCGTCAGCCCGAAGCGCTCGCCGACCTCACGGTTGCCGATGGCGACCAGGGCGGCGCCGTCCACCATGCCCGAGGAGTTGCCCGCGTGGTGGACGTGGTCGATCGCCTCGATCCAGTGGTACCTCTGCAGCGCCACCGCGTCGAAGCCGCCCGCCTCACCGATGGCGGCGAACGAGGGCTTGAGGCCCGCCAGGGTCTCGGGGGTGGTGCCGGGGCGGATGTGCTCGTCCCGGTCGAGGACGGTCAGCCCGCTGCGGTCGCGGACCGGGACCACGGAGCGGTCGAAGTACCCCTCCTTCCAGGCGCGGGCGGCCCGCTCCTGGGAGAGTGCGGCGTAGCTGTCCACGTCATGGCGGCTGTAGCCGCCGATGGTGGCGATGAGGTCGGCCCCGATGCCCTGCGGGACGAAACCGGTCTCGTAGTTGGTCATCGGGTCCGCGAACCAGGCGCCGCCGTCGGAGCCCATCTTCACGCGGGACATCGACTCGACCCCGCCCGCGAGCACCAGGTCCTCCCAGCCGGAACGGACCTTGGCCGCCGCCAGGTTGACGGCCTCCAGGCCCGAGGCACAGAAGCGGTTCTCCTGGACGCCCGCGACCGTGTCCGGGAGCCCGGCCGCGATGGCCGCGATCTTGGCGATGTCGGAGCCCTGGTCGCCGAGGGGGCTGACGACACCGAGGACCACGTCGTCGATCGCCGCCGGATCCAGCTCGGGGAACCGCCGCCGCAGCTCATGGATGAGGCCCACCACCAGGTCGACGGGTTTGGTGCCGTGCAGGGCACCGTCGGCCTTCCCGCGCCCGCGCGGGGTGCGGATGGCGTCGTACACATACGCTTCGGTGCTCACGTCAGCGGCCTTTCAGGGGAGGGTCGGGCGGGGACGGCTCAGCGGTCCGGCGGGAAGCGGAGACATGGGGCTCAAGACGGGTTTCCCTCGATGAGCGAGGTGACTCCCCAGTCGCGGGCCACCTCGTCGGTGTCCGCCCCGGGCCGGGCGGGTGTGCGGCGCACCGCGCCCGGCGTGGCGGAGAAGCGCGGGGCGGGCGCGGGCTGGGTGATCCCGCCGTGGTCGAGGAAGGTGGAGCGGGCGGCGAGCTGCGGATGGGACGGGGCCTCCCGCAGCGACAGGACGGGGGCGACGCAGGCGTCCGAGGTGTCGAAGACGGCGGTCCACTCCTCGCGGGAGCGCTCCTTGAAGCGGTCGGCGATGGCGGTGCGCAGCGCGGCCCAGCTGTCGAAGTCATCGCGGGCCGGGGCCCGGTCGGCGATCCCCAGCAGCTCGATGAACTCCGTGTAGAACTTGCGCTCCAGCGGCCCGACCGCCATATAGCCGCCATCGGCGGTCTCATAGGTGCCGTAGAAGGGGCAGCCGCCGTCGAGGAGGTTGGTGCCGCGCTGGTCCCGCCAGCCGCCGGCGGCCATCATGCCGTGGGTGACGGCGGTCAGATGGGCGGTGCCGTCGACGATCGCGGCGTCCACGACCTGGCCGGGACCGCCCGCGCGGGCGTGGTGCAGGGCGGCCAGGAGACCGATGACGAGATAGAGCGAGCCCCCGCGTAGTCCCCAGCAGGTTGACGGGGGCGATGGGCGGGCCGTCGGCGGCGCCGATCATGCTGAGGGCGCCGGTGACGGCGATATAGCCGATGTCATGGCCGGCGGTCCGGGCGAGCGGGCCCTCCTGCCCCAGCCGGTCATCCGGCCGTAGACCAGCCGGGGTTACGGGCCAGGCAGTCGTCCGGGCCCAGACCCAGCTTCTCGGCGACCCCCGGGCGGTAGCCCTCGATGAGGATGTCGGCGCGCTCGACGAGGTCGAGCACGACGGCCGTGCCCCCGTCGGCCTTCAGGTCGATCAGCACCGAGCGCTTGTTGCGGTTGGCGAGGTCGTAGTCCGGGTCGATCCGCAGGCCCCCGGCGCCTCCGGGGCGGTCGACCCGCACGACATCGGCCCCGAGGTCGGCGAGGACCATGGCGGCGAACGGGCCCGGCCCGATCCCGGCCAGCTCCACCACCCGCACCCCGGCCAGCGGGCCGCTCGCCGCCCCTTCCTCCGCCACCGTCATCCCGTCCCCCAATCGTGTGACACCACCGCTGTAACACCGCCGATGCTAAGAACGCGTCCCGCATTCCACAAGCCCTCTCCTGGGTCTGTGGACAACCAAACCCCGTGAGCGGAAAGGGGGTTCGGCCGTGCGGGCGCGCGGCGGGCCGGGTGTGGCGCCGACCGGGCTTTTCGGATCAGGTTTTCTTCAGGTCGGGCCCCGCCATCGACAGCGGCTGTCCGGGCACGAGATGGTCCTCCTCGCCCTCCGGATCGGTCAGCCGGCCCAGCCGGCGCGGCACATCGGCGCCGACCAGCACGATCACCACCAGCGTCAGCCCGAAGGTCAGCACCGCCAGCGCCCGCCCGAGGGACATGCCCTCGGCCAGATGGGCGCCGAGCACCGGCGCCACCGCGCCGCCGAGCGCCCCGGTGTTGTACACGAAGCCGAGCGAGGCCGCCCGGCTCCCGGTCGGGAAGTGACCCGCGATGTACTTCGGCAGGATGCCGGAGATCCCCTGGCTCAGCGCGAGCAGGAAGAACAGCAGCACCCCGAGCCCGACCAGCGAGTCCTGCACCGCGAACACCGGGAAGACGAAGGCCAGCGAGGCGAGCAGGGTCACGGCGTAGGCGCGCCGGGTGCCGAGCCAGTCGCCCACGAAGCCCGCCAGCCAGCAGCCGGCCATGGTCCCGAACCCGGCGTAGAACATCACATCGGTGACCTCGGACGGGGTGTAGTCGAGCTGCTCCTTCAGATAGGTGGGCAGCAGCGCCTGAATCGGCCAGCTGTAGAGGAACGCGCAGAAGACCGTGCACATCAGGGACGTGTACAGCGGCCAGCGGCGCCGCCCGCCGAGCTGGGCCGCGAAGGCGAACAGGCACCCGGCCGCCAGGATCGACAGCGGCCAGCGCCAGCCCGCGCCCGCCGGGGTGAAGACCAGGAACAGCGCGACGCTCGCGGCCACGGTCAGCGCCGTGTTGACGCTCGCGCGGGCGCGTCCGGCGAACAGCGGCCGGAAGGGGTTCGGCCGCGCCCGTGCCGCCGCCACCTCCTCGTGCCAGTCCCCGGCCTCCGGGAGCGCGCGCCGCACCCACAGGGCGACCAGCACCGGCAGCACGCCGATCCAGAACATCCAGCGCCAGCCCCAGTGGGGCACCACCCACTTGTAGAGCTCGGAGGCGATGATGGTCCCGCCCGAGTAGCCCGAGATGAGGAAGCCGGAGGCGCGGTTGCGCAGCCGCGCGGGCCAGCTCTCCAGGACGTAGGTGGCGCTCGCGCTGTACTCGCCAGCCATGCCCATGCCAATCACAAGCCGGGCCGTGAACAGGCTGAGGTAGTTCCAGGCGAACCCGCAGGCGAAGGTGCCGAGCGAGTAGAGCAGAATGCTGACGATCATGGCGGCCTTGCGCCCGTAGCGGTCGCCCAGCGCGCCCAGCACCGCCCCGCCGAGCCAGCGGGTGATGAAGGCGCCCGAGACCAGGCTCGCCGCCGACGCCGTGCTCAGGTCGAACTCGTCGGCTATCTCGGTCAGGACGAGCGTGATCAGCACGAAGTCGAAACCGTCGAGCAGATAGCCGATCCAGGCGGCGAACAGGGACTTCCACTGACCGGGTGAGACCTCGCGGTACCAGGGCACCCTGGCGGCTTCGGTCACGGCAACAGCCCTCCCTCCTCCAGGAGTTGACGTACGGCCTTGACGGCCGCCTCGCCCAGCGGCACCTGGGGCGCGGCGGTGTCCGCGCACTCGATCACGTCCAGCAGCCGCAGCGCGGCCTTGAAGCCGCCCAGGCCCGACGAACTGCCGCCCATGAGGGTGGGATCACCGGCGTCGGTGATGGCGAAGAGCGCGGCCAGCCGGTCCTGTTCGGCGGCCGCCCGCTCCCAGCGCCCCGCGCGCGCATGCTCGTACAGCCGGACGAACCCGGCCGGATCGACGTTGGCCAGCCCCGGGACGACGCCATGGGCGCCCGCCAGCAGGGCGCCGTCCACCGCCAGTTCGGAGCCGGTGAGCACGGTGAAGGTGTCGGCGAGGCCGCGCCGGCGGACCTCGACCAGCAGCCGCCGCAGCGCCCCGTCGTCCCCGCTGCTGTCCTTGACCCCGGCCAGCGTGGCGTCGGCGGCCAGCGGCAGCAGGATCGAGGGCGTCAGCTTGGAGTGGACGGAGACCGGGATGTCATACGCGAACAGCGGCCTGTCCACGCCGGCGCGCAGCCGCCGGAAGTGGTCGGCGATCTCCAGGGGGTGGGTGCGGGTGTAGAAGGGCGCGGTGGCCACGATGCCGTCCGCGCCGAGCGCCGCCGCCGTACGGGCGTGATCGAGCACCCGCGCGGTCGTCATGTCGATCGCCCCCGCGAGCACGGGAACCCGGCCGTCCGCCGCCTCGATGACCGCCGTAAGGGCGACACGGCGGTCGCGGTCGCTCAGATAGGCGGCCTCGCCGCTGGAGCCGAGCGCGAACAGCGCGCTCACCCCCGCGTCGATCAGCCGCTCGGCGAGCGCGGCGAGGGAACGCGTGTCGACCTCGCCCGTGGGCGTGAACGGGGTGCACAGGGGCGGAACGACACCGGTGAGGGGAGCCGGAAGAGTCATCGACACCCAGCCTTCTGAATAGTAGGACAATACGGACGTGGGATGTCCTATCTTCGGGCCCGAATCTGACGGAGCGCCACCGCCCTGTCAAGTACCTTCCCCGTCGCAGCGCCTCGTCCGAATCCCGCCAGCGCGCCGCGAGCCCACCGGCCAGTCTTGAGCGCATGGATGAGAACTATGAAGTGCGGGCCATCGCACCCGAGGTGCTGAAGCAACTGCGGATCACCGATGACGCGGGCAACCCGCCGCGCCTGGTGGTGGAGGGCGAGGATGCCGGCAACCCGATGCGCTGCTGCCTGGGCCGGAGCCGGCCGGACGAGACCATCGCACTCGTCTCCTACGCCCCGCTGCGCCGCTGGGCGCGGGAGACGGGTGCCACGCCCGGCCCGTACGACGAGGTCGGCCCGGTCTTCATCCACGTTGACGAGTGCGACGGCTGGACCGGCCCCGGCATCGCGGACGGCATCCGGGGCGAGCGGCGGGTGCTGCGGGCGTACACGGCCGCGGGCGACATCCTCGGCGGTCGGCTGCTGAACGACGGCGAGCCGACGATCGAGGAGGGGCTGGCCGAGCTGTACGGGGACCCGCGGGTGGCGGCGGTGCATGTACGGGCCGTCGAGTTCGGCTGCTTCCTGGCCGAGACGCGGCGGGTCTGAGGCGATCCGGGGGCGGCCCCGGGGGTACAGGGGTTCCCCCGGGGCCGCGCTCGGAGTACCGCCCGCACGGCCGCCACGTTCGGACGTCGGGCTCACCACACCGCGTTCAGAGCGTGGCGGCTTTCAGGGCCCGGCGGCACAGCGCGTCCGCGCGCCGTGTCGTCTCGGGCTGCCGGAAGTCGCGGGCCAGGTGCAGGGTGTACGCGCAGGCGTCCGCGATGGCCACCCGATGGCCGACGGAGACGAAGAGCGGCTTCACGCCGTCCCGGGTGCGCAGCGCCCGGCCGACCTCCTCGTCCCCGTCGAGCAGGGACGACCAGTCACCGCGGCGCGGCCCCGGGTCGGCGTGACAGAAGCCGAAGGGGTTGTGAACTGCTGGCGACTGACTGCGCACAGGCGTGTTCTGACGCATATGAGTGAGTTTCCGGGCTGCGGCAGGTGCGACCTCATGAGCGGGAACGAAAGTTCCTTGGTCGAATGTGTGACCTTTGCCCGTGATGGTCGTTGAGCGTGGTGAGGGGTTTCTCGGCCAGCACAGAGGCGGGGGTGAGCGGATGGGCGGGCTACGGGAGGTGGCGGCACCGTTCGTCGCCCTTGGCCCGTCCGGAGTCGCGGTCCGCGACCGGCTCAAGCACCTGAGTGTTGAGGATGAGAAGGTTCTTCGTCTGATCGGTGACCTGCTCGGTACGCTCGCCTCCCTGGACCTGAAAGCACGGTGCGCGGCCGGACTGGACCATGACACCGGCCAGTGGGCCGAGCGCAAGAGGACCCTGACGCAGGAGTCCTCCTCCCGATGGGCCGGGTCGATCACCAGGGCCACCCATGATCAGTGGGCGCTGGCCAGGCGCGGGCAGCTCGCGCACATCCAGAGTCTGGAAGCGGGTGTGCGCACGATCGCGCACCGGCTGTCCCTGCCGATCGGGGAGAAGGGCGGCAAGCGCGCTCCCGACGGCTACCGCAGCAGGCGGGAGTGGCATGCGAAGGCCCGCCGCCTGCACGTGCTCGAAGACCGGCTTCAGGCGGCGCGGGCCGATCGTGAGGCCGGAGTCGTCCGTGTGGTGCGGGGCGGGAAGGGGCTGCTGAACACCCGCCACCACCTACAGGCCGCCGGGCTCACCGAGGAGCAGTGGCGCACGCGCTGGCAGGCCGTTCGCCGGTTCCTCCAAGCCGATGGCGAGTCCGGCAAGCGGTTCGGCAACGAGACCATCCGCGTCACGCCCGACGGCGAAGTCTCCCTCAAACTCCCCGCCCCGCTGGCGCATCTGGCCAACGCCCCGCACGGCCGGTACGTGCTCGCCGCGCGGGTAGCGTTCGCACACCGGGGTGAGCAGTGGCGCGACCGGGTCACCGCCAACCGCGCCATCGCCTACCGCATCCACGAAGACACATCATGCGGGCGCTGGTACCTCACCGCATCGTGGACAATCCCCCGGTGAAGACCGTGCCCCTGGCCGCGGCCTGCACCAACGGCCTGGTCGGCGTCGATACCAACGCCGACCACCTCGCAGCCTGGCGCCTGGACACACACGGCAACCCCGTCGGCGCACCCCTCCGGTTCGGCTTCGACCTGTCCGGCCCCGCCCTACACCGTGACGCCCAGGTCCGGCACGCCCTGATCCACCTGCTGCACTGGGCCAAACGCCACAGCCTCGCCATCGCGATCGAAGACCTCGACTTCACCACGGACAAGACCCGCGAGAAACACGGCAGGCGAAAGCAGTTCCGCAACCTGATCTCCGGCATGCCCGTGGCCAAGCTGCGGGCCCGGCTGGTGTCGATGGCCGCCGAACTCGGCATCACCGTCGTCGCCGTCGACCCCGCCTACACCTCCAAATGGGGCACCCAGCACTGGCAGAAGCCCCTCACCAGCAAGACCAGGAAAACCACTCGCCACCACGCGGCAGCGGTGGCGATCGGAAGGCGCGCCCTGGGGCACCCGATCCGGCGACGGAAGGCACCGCCCCCGCACGACCGGAGCGATCGTGCGGGGCATCGGACCGTCCAGGCCGAACCGGATGTCTCCGGGCGTGAAGGAACCCGCCCCTCCGTTCCCGGACCACGGACAGGATCCGTGTCGCCGGACGCGAGAGCGAAAGCGGGGGACCAGTGTGCCCAGCACCGTTCGGGGCACACGGCTGAGCATGGGCTCTGGCAACAGGACTCACTCCCGCTCAGTCATTAGGAACGGTTCTTGGCGACGCCGATGGTGGGCAGCCCGGTGAGCACCCCGAGATGGCTGGCCAACCCGAACCGCCGGGGGTGGGCGAGGCCGTAGCCGTCGCACACCACCAGGTCGGGGCGGCGGCCGAGCCGCCGGTCGAGGTCGCCGAGCGCGTCGAGGACGGCCGGGATCTCACGGAACGCCAGCAGTCCGGGGACGTACGGGAAGGAGACGCGGCCCACCGCGGTCGCCTCCGCGGCGACGTCGAGGCTACGGGTGTCCAGGGCGACGGCGGCGGCCGCGACCAGGTCGTGCTCGTCGTCGTACGCCACGTCCGCCCCGACGACCGGGCCGGTGCCGGTACCCGGCTCGGGCACCTCCCCGACGACGGCCACGGACGCCCGCGTCCACTCCTGGACGGCGATGGCCTCGGCCTCGGTCGTGGGTCAGTCGCGGGGCAGTTCATATGGTGGATCGACGGCACTGGTCATCCTGCGGTTTAGGTTACCCGGCTTACGCCTTGAGGCTTGCGATGAACGCGGCCCACGATTCGGTGGGGAACAGGAGGGCGGGGCCGTCGGGGTTCTTGGAATCGCGGACGGGGACGAGGCCCGGGAGGTTGTCGGCGATCTCGACGCATTCGCCCCGTCACCGTTGCTGTAACTGCTCTTGCGCCACGCGGCAGTGCTCAGGTCCAGGTTGATCGGCACGGGTCCAGTCCTCCATGACGGCACGGATCATCGCCTCCGAGTCGCGAGGCGAGAGGGCCATAGCCCTGAGCAGATCGTAGTTCTCCCGGCGCACCGCGACTCCCACTCGGTCCTCGATGATGGTTCCGGACCGACTGCCTTCCTCGTAGGCCACTTGTAGTCCCTCGGGCACCGTGTAGAGCGTCAGCGCGCCACCCAGCATCTCTGGGTGCTCACCCACTGCGAAGGGAAGCACCTGGATGGTCACGTGCGACTCCTTCCCACGCCGGATGAGAGACGCCAACTGATCGCGCGTTGTCTCTGATCCCCCAACGGGGCGGCGTAGTACTGCCTCGTCGAGGATGAACCAGCAGCGTGGCGGCTTGGGTCGATCCAGCAACGCCTGCCGGTCGACGCGGGCCTTGACCATCGCTTCGATCTCCGCGAGCGGCGCATGTGGATGGACACCGCGCATCAATGACTCCGCATACTTCGGTGTCTGGAGCAGTCCGGAAGCCCCTCCGCTGATGTACTGCTCGATGACGACCGCCCGGCTTTCGATCTCCACCACCCGGCGGTATTTGCCGGGAAACGGCTCGTTCTTCGCGAGCGCGTACAGCCTCGCGAACAACCCATCCGTGCCGAAGCACGCGTCCAGCTTCGCCGGCAGGTCGTCGTACGGCAGCGACTCCGCCGCCTCGATCCGCGCGAGGTGGGACTTGCTGTAGTTCAGCACCTCGGATAGCCGCCGCAGCGACATGTCCGCCTTCTCGCGGTGGCGGCGGATCTCCGCGCCGAAGAGGTCGCGCGCGGAGCGGTCGGGGAAGAGTTCGCGCGGCTGGAACGGCATTGGTCCATCCCTCCTGGTCCCGCTGTCCTGCTAGGACCGCTGGCTTGTTGTGAGCTTACGCTCCGGAGGGCAACGCACTTGACACGTTCCGTAATTGAACCCCGGCGACCGCACGCGCTACGGGGTCTCCGGCGGACCACGCGGCGGAGCCGCACGCCGGGGCTTTCCCCTCCCGCCCCTTCCCGATACCAGGGGCTCCGCCCCTGGACCCCGGGGCCGGGGCGGGGCCCCACCACGCGGCTGAGCCGCATATCGATGCTGCCGGGAAGGGGCGAAGCCCCGGTTGCGGGGGCCTGGAGCAGAGCCCGGACCCGGGACCTGGGGTAAGCCCCGACCCGGGACTCGGGGCGGAGCCCCAGTTTCAGGGCTCGGGGTGCAACCCCGAGCGGAGCCTGGAGCACAACCCCGGGCGGAGCCTGGAGCGAACGCACCGGCCCGGGGTCTGGGGCGGATGCCCCAGTTTCGGGAAGGGGCGGGGAGGGGAGCAGCCCGCCGCAGGCGTCACGACCCGGCGGGCACCCCCTAGCGGGCCTAGCGGGAGACGCAGAGCCGGACCACGAGCGAGACGCAATCCCGGGAGTCGCCGGAGCCGGGGTCGGGGTCGGTCGGCTTGGCCGTGGGCCGCTGCGTCGGCTGCCCGCTCGGGGTGCCCTCCGGGTCCGACGTGCCGCCGTCCGTCGGCTTCGCGGTCGGCTTCTGGGTCGGTTCGTCCGTCGGTTCGCCCGTCGGCCCGTGCGACGGACCGCTCGGCGCGGAGGACGAAGGGGGCGAGGACGTCCGCGACGAGGGCGAATCGGAGGAAGCGGATGTCGGCGCCTTCCGCGAGGGCGATACGGCGCTGGACGGCACATCCGCCGGGGAATGCCCCGTGGGCACGCTCGACGTGGACGGCCGGTTCCGGGACGCCTCCCCGGAACTCCCGCCCGCGGACCGTCCGAGTGTCGCGAGGCGCCCGACGTGGCGGAAGAAGAGGAAGAATCCGCGGAGTCGGATGTATCCGACATGGACGGCTCCGAGGCCGCCGCCGGCTGCTGCGCCGCCGCCGAGCCGCCGTCCGTCAGCGCCAGCCCCGTCATGACCGCCGCCCCCGCGACCAGCAGCACACCGCCCGCGGCCGCCGCGACCGCCACCGGCCCCGCCTGGCGCACCTGGCCGCGGACGAGGTGGCGCATGGAGCGGCGGGAGGAGACCAGCGGCCCGTTCGAGGGCGCCGCGTGCGCACCGCCGCCGCTCACCAGGGCACCCACTCCGGCGGCCCCCACGGCACCCACCGCACCGGCGGCCGCCAGCGGCGCCAGGAAGCGCGCCATGTCCCGGTCGTACAGCGCGAGCAGCGCCGGGCCGGTCAGCGCGGACAGCCGGTCGTCGGCCGCGACCAGCAGCTCCATCCGGCCCCGGCAGTCCCGGCAGCCGTCGATGTGGACGGCGATCCGCTCGGCCTGGTACGGGGAGTCCGCGCCCCGCACGTGGTCGGGCAGCCCCTCCCAGTGCCCACCGCACGCGGCGCTCGCCGGATAGCCGGGCTGGGCGCGCAGGAACTCCTGGCGCACGCTCTCCCGGACGCGCTCCACCAGGGCCGCCGCGCCGTCCGGGCTCACCCCGGTCCGCCGCGCCACCTCCTCCGGCGGGAGCCCGTCCACCTCGGCGAGCCACAGCACCTTGACCCAGCGCTGCGGCAGCTCGTCGAGGACCTGGACGAGCGGTTCGAGGTACGACGCCTGCTGCGACGGACCCCCGCTCCCCACCCCGGCCGACAGCGCCCTTACGGCGTTCGTCAGCTCGGCCGGGATGGCGTCGGCACCGAGGGGATGCCCCGCGCGGATCCGGCGCCACACGCTGTAGTGCGCCTCGGCCACCAGGTCCCCCGCAACCCAGGGGTTGCCGGTGAGAGTTCGGGCATATCCGCACAGACGCGCATATTCGGCTTCGTAGATTCGGCTGTAGGCGGCCGTGTCGAGCGCCGCGTGACCTTCGGTCATGGTGGAACAACCCCTGGGGTGGGTGCCTCGTCATTGCCGACGTTTCTGTAACAGCTCCGCACGGCGCCCGAGACCTTGCATGGTTTGGCAAGCCTAAATGCCCTATGTCCCCTCGAAAAATCAGTCGTGACGCACGTCACGTCGAAAGCGGGTGCACTGGCCTGATCGCCCAAACGTCTTAACGGTCGTAAGGGCGACGCGCCCCGCACCGATCGCAAGGGAGCCGACGTGACCACTGTCATCGACCAAGCCGTCCAGGCACAGCTCATCGCGTCGACGCCCGAGTCACGCGCGATCCCGGCGTGCCTGCGCTACGAGCGGGACGACCCGTTCGCCGTCCGCATCTCCTTCCCGCCCTCCGCGTCCCTCGACGGCTCCGCGGTGGAGTGGACGTTCGGGCGCGAACTGCTCGCGGCCGGGCTGCGTGGCCCGGCGGGCAGCGGGGACGTGCAGATGTGGCCGAGCGGACCGCAGGGGACGGTCCTGGAGTTCCACGCCCCGAGGGCATGGCCATGGTCCAGTTCGACACCGCCGACCTCCGCAGATTCCTCGGCCGGTCGTACGCGGTCGTCCCCGAGGGCAGCGAGGCCGGGGAGCTCGACCTGGACGAGGGGCTGGCGTCGCTGCTGAGAGACGCCTGAGGTCCGTACCGACACCCCGAGCCCGTACGGATGCCTTGGCCCCGTACGGATGCCTTGGCCCCGTACGGACTCCTCGGGCCGTACGGACTCCTCGGGCCGTACGGACGCCTCGGGCCGTACGGACTCCTCGGGCCGTACGGACGCTTTGGCCCCTACGGGCGCTTGAGCCCGCCCCCCTGCCGGTGAGGGGTCAGGTGGCGGTCACGGCCGTGGTCGACGCCAGCATGGTCGTGACGACGGCGGCGGCGAGCGCCGTCCGCACCTGGGCGATCACCTTCTCCAGCACCGGGCCCATGCCCCCGCAGCGCTCCCCCAGCTCCAGGATCCGGCGCTTGCGCACCTTGGCGTCCGTGGCCGTCACCACGGACCTCAGCTCACCCGCCGCCGCCAGGGTGACCAACGCCGCGTCCCGTTCGGACACTTCGGCCGCCGGCTGCTCGCCCCGCAGCACGCGCACCGCGTCGTCCCGCATCCCGGCCACCTGGTCGGGCCGTTCCAGCGTGTACTCCTTGGCCGAGAACAGCCCCAGCATCCGCTTCCCCTTCGCCCGCACATATCCGGCCGCCACCATCTGGTCGCGGACCGCGTGCTCGGTCAGCCGCGGCTGATGCCCCACCCAGATCTGCCAGCTGCGCGGCCGGGACTCGCCGATCAGCTCCAGCAGCCCGTCGAGCGTTTGGTCCCCGGTGGCCGCGTCGGGAACGGGGCAGGGGCTGCCGTCGGAGTCGGTGAGCATGCCCCGCTGAACGAGTTCGGTGAGGGCGGCGGCGCGCACGAGGAGGGCGGTGTGAGCACCGGCGGGCCGGCCGGTCTCGGGGTCGTAGGAGAGCAGGTAGAGCGAGGCTGCGAGGGAGAGCGATCCGTTCGGCACGGGGAACCTCCGACGGTCGGGCGTCCGGTGGGGCGGCGTACTTCGACCATATCGGCCACGTGCCCTCATGATCGACCCTCCGCCACGGGGTCTCCGCGGCTCCTGGGAACACGTCACCTGGCCGAGGCCCGGTTGCCCGGAACACGTCATCTCCCTGGGTCTTGGCATCCCCCGGGGGACATGGCCTCTCCCGGACACGGACACGGCGGTCCTCGGGACGGCGGCCCGGGACACGCGGAGGTGGCGGCGACGCGTACCCCCGTGTGTACGCGTGGCCGCCACCGGTCCCCGCCCCCGTCGGCCCCCTCGGGCCACGCCCCCGTCTGCCCGAGGTGGCCGCGTCCCCCGTCAGCCCCCCCCCGGCCGCCACCGTCGGCCCCGAGCCATGTCACCCCCGTTGACCCGCTCGGGCCCACGTCCCGTCAGGGCACGCCCTCCGTCCCCCTTCGGCCCCTCAGGCTGCGGCCCCAGCCCTGAGGGGCGTCCCCGTCCAGCCCCGTGGACCCCGCTCAGGGGTGGTACAGCTTGACCACGGCAGTCGTGGTGGTGCGCTTGAAGTCGGCCAGGGGCGCCTGGTCATAGCCGCCCATCTCGCCCCACGTCACGACGGTGACGGTCCGGCCGTCGCGGCCCACGCCGAAGAGGTGGATGCCGGGCTCCGAGTCGGGGTACGAGGTGTGGACGCCGTAGACATGGGCGCCGTCCTCGGCCGTCAGGGCGCCGTAATCCCGCCATGAGGCGGTGCCCTCCGGGAACTGGCTCTCCCAGTCGGCGGCGCAGTTCCGGATCTTCTCCTCGGCCGCGGCGGCGAGCTTGCGGGCCGCCTCCACCGTGCCGGTCCTGACCACGATCTGGGTGGCGCCGGTGTCGTACTCGGTCCAGAAGGTGCGGTGGGTCGCCCCGGCCGACGGGAAGGTCTTCTCCCCGCAGAACGGAGGCGTCTCCGGCAGGCCCTTGGTGACATCACTCGCGTACCAGTCGGAGCTCGGGTGCGGCGGAAGCTCCCTCGGCACGAGGTGGGCGGGGGTGCGCTGGGGCACGGCCGCCTGCGCCCCCGCCTGGGCCTGGGCCTGGGCCTGGGCCTGGGCCTGGGGCGAGGGTGCATGGGCCTGGGCCGGCCCGGTCCCGGCCACCGCCATGGCCGTGACGGCGGCCGCGGCCACGACGCCGAGCGCGGCGCCGCGGAATGAGTGCGTGGGCTTGCGCATCAGGTGCTTCCTCGTCTCTTCCCGATCTCAGGGTTTCAGCATGTCGCCGTCGCACCGGGAGGTCGCGGCGGCAGGACAAGCGTGTGCGCCACCTGGCCGTGGCGGCTACGACCGGCGGGGCATTCGGGACGCTGGAACGCCTGCACGTACGCTGACTTGGGGGTAGGACAACACCCTGGAACGCGCTCGTGGGACGCCCACGGGGCGACTCGCGGTGCCGGGGACGATATTGGGGGTGGGGGGCGTGGGGAACGCCAAAGAGGTCGAGGATTTCGCCGAGAGACTGCGGGCGCTGAAGGAGCGCTCGGGCCGCAGTTACGGCTCGCTGGCCACACGACTGCACGTCAGCACGTCCACGCTGCACCGCTACTGCAACGGCGACGCGGTCCCGGCGGACTACGCGCCCGTCGAGCGCTTCGCCCGGCTGTGCGGCGCCACCCCGGATGAGCTGGTCGCGCTCCACCGCCGCTGGATCCTCGCGGACGCCGCCAAGCGCCGCGCGCGGGAGGGTGCGATGTCGGCTCCGCGCGGGGGCGAGGACGCGGCCGGCGGCCCGGCCGCGGATGGCACCGAGCGGAGGACGGACGCCCGGTCCGGCGGCGGTGAGCCTCGGCAGTCGGCCGACGTCCGAGGCGCCGACGCCGCCTCGGACGCGGCCGGGACCACCGCGAAGCCCGCCGCGCCTCCGGCCGCCGACCGCCATCAGGGGCGCGTCTCGACGCCCGGCCCGGGCCCGGTGACGGGCCCTCACCCGGATGTGGCCACGGCCACCGGCCGGGCCGGAGACAGCGGCAGCGGGCCGGAGGCCGGGGCGCGCTCGCGCGACGCTCAGCCGGGCGGCGCAGGCGACGAGCGACACGACGCCGCCGCCCCGGCCGACGCGTCGAGGGCCACTCCGATGTCCGACGCCCACCCGGCCGCGCGCCGCGCATCCGCCGCGGCCGACCCCGCGTCGGGCCGCCCCGGAAACGACAACGGCCCGGACCGGTCGGCACAGGCCCACGGCACCGCGCACCGCGGCGCGGCCGCACACCCGAACGGCGACCCGCACCAGTGCGCCGACGCCACCGACCGTGCCGACGGCACCTTGACCGACAGCACCCGCACCCAACCACCCGGCGCGTCCACGGCCGACGCCGAATCCCCGGCCACCGAGCAGGCCCAACCGCCCCGCCCGTGCTCCCCGGCCACCGGCCGGGCCAACAACCCCCGGCCCCAACCGCCCGACGCGCCCACGGCCGAGACCGGACCCACGCCCACGGCCGAGGCCGAACCCACGGCCGCAGGCGAGACCGGCCCCCCGCCCGCCAAGCGAGCCCTTTTGCGGGCCGTGGCGGCAAGCACCACCGACACCGCCACCGGCTCACCCGTGCGACGGCCGTGGGCGCTGCTCGCCGGGGCCGCCGCCGTTGTCGTGCTCGCTGTTACGGCGGTCGAGGTGCGGCCGCCTGGCGAGGACGGCCGTAAGGACACCGCGGCCGCGCCTCCCTCCGCCGCGCCCTCCTCCACGCCGCCCGCCGGGCCGACCGCCCGGGGCCATCTGGACCGTCAGAAGACGGACGGCGACAAGGAGTCCGGCGCACCGCGCCGCGATGGCGGTAAGGACGAACGTGGCAAGGAGCGGCGGGCCGAAGGCGACGCATCCGGCTCTCCGGCGCCCGGCGCGACCAAGGGGACGGACCATGGCGGGTCAGGGTCCACCCAGGTCCCGCTCACCCTCTCCACCCGTTCCCATGTCTGGGAGAACGGCTGCGGCCACCGCTATCTCATCGACCGGTCCCCGGCCCAGGTCGCCCCGCCGCCCACCGAGCAGGACGCCCCGACGTGGGCCGCCGCCCATGGCGCGGTGCACGGCGGGACCACCAACGTCGAGGTCACGGTCCAGGGCCGGGCCTCGTCGGCCGTCGTCCTACAGGCCCTGCACGTACGGGTCGTGGGGCGCCGCACGCCGCTCGCGTGGTCGTCGTTCGCCATGGACAACGGCTGCGGAGGCTCCCTCACCCCGCGCGCCTTCTCGGTGAACCTGGACGCCGCCCGTCCGCTGGCCCGCCCCACGGACGGCAACGACGCGGGCAAGCCGATCCCCGCCGTCCGCTTCCCCTACCGCGTCTCGGCCTCGGACCCGGAGGTGTTACTGGTCAACGCCCGGACGGCGGGCTGCGACTGCAGCTGGTACCTGGAGCTGGACTGGACGAGCGGGGGCCGCTCCGGGACGGTACGGATCGACGACCACGGCTCGCCGTTCCGCACCAGCAGCGTCAAGGGCCGCCCCGCCTACGCCTACGACTACACCGACGGCACCTGGCACAAGAGCGACTGAGCACCTTACGGCGACACGGTCACCAGCGGCGACACGGTCACCAGCGGCCACACCGCCGCCTCGCTCCACCGCCGCCGCCTCACTCCACCACCGTCGTCAGCCGCAGCGCCGCGTCCCGCACGTCCGCGTGCGGATGACCGCGCAGCGCGCGCAGCCGCTCCCGCCAGGGCTCCGCCCATTCCGTACGGGCCCCGGCCGCCTCCGTAAGGGTCGCGGCGAACAGCCCGGAGGCGTGGCCGCCGTCCTCGTCGAGCTCCCGCGCGGCGCGCAGCAGGGCCGCGTCGGAGCCCGGTCGCGTGGCGGTGTTCAGCCGTCGCCGCAGGGCGTCGGCGGTACGGACGGCGAGCGCGGGGCGGGTGGTGTGCAGCCGGGCGAGGCGGGCGAGGGCCGCGGTCAGCGGGCCGGGGCGGGCGTTCAGGTCGAGGGCGTTCACCAGCACATGGGCGGCCTCCTGGACGAACATCTCGTAACCGGCGAGAAGTTCACCGGCGGCCCGCGCGGTGCGCCGGGTCACCCGGGGCCGCATCCGGGCCCGGGTGGCGAGCCGGTCGGCGAGGTGCCGGATGCGGCGGTGGGCGGGGCGGTCCCGGTCCGGTTCGGCATCGGGGCCGCCGGGCCGGGCGTCGGCGGTGGCGAGCGCGGCGAGCGCCCAGGCCAGCGGGTTGTCACCGGGCGAACCGTCGGGCGCCGCGGCCATCAGGTCAAGGAGGGCGTCGGCGGCGGGCCGCCAGCTCGCCCGGTTGCCCAGGTCGGTGACGGCCGCCACCAACACGGGCGCCGCGTCCGGCGCCCACGGCGACCAGCGGGCCAGCGCCCCGTAACCGGCCGCCGCCACCTCGGGGTCGTCGGTGTCGCAGACGGCGCGTATGAGCTGGGCGTAGCGGCCGCGGTGGGCCTCCGGGAGGTCCAGCGGGCGGGTGCGCAGCACGGCGTGGCGCAGTTCGCGCCGGCCGCGCGCGGCGGCGGTCAGCAGCTCCCAGGCGCGTTGGGTGTCGAGCAGCCCGGTGGCGAAGGCGACACAGGCGGCCTGCACATCGGGGTGCTGGCCGGGCTGTTCGAAGGCGTCGGCGAGCAGCGCGGCGGCGTCGGCCACCGGAAGCAGGGTGGCGGCGAGCCGGACGGCCTCCTTACGGCTGGTGACCTTCGCGGGGACGGGCGGTACGGCGGTGGCGACCCCGTCCGGCGCGAGCACCCCGCGCACCAGCCGCCCCAGCCGTGACGGCTCGACGTACCGGGACGCCCGGGTGGCCGCGTACATCGCCACCCGGGCCCGGTCGTCGCCCGCGTGGGCCAGCAGGGCGGGCAGGGCCTCGCCGGGGCGGTCGGTGCGGGCGAGGGCGGCGAGTGCGGTCTCGGCCAGGACCACATCGTCATCGTCGGTGTCCGTCCAGGCCCGGACGGTGGCCGCATCCGTCCACCTCCGGACGGTGGCCGCGCCGTGGCCGGGGATCGGCGCGGCGTCGGCGACGGCGGCCGCCCGCTGCCGCGGCCGAAGGGAGGTGTCGGCGGCGGCCCGGTCCAGGACGCGGGCGGCGGCCGCCTGCTGACGGGGCAGCCAGCGGCCGGTGTCCCGCCCGGTGGGCGGGGTCCAGTGGGTGCCGGGCGTCAGAAAGCGCCCGTACGGCGGATTGTCGGCGAGGACGAGGTCGAGCAGATCCGTGCGACGGCGGGTCAGCACGGCCAGAACGGGCGGCAACACGGCCGCCGACGGCTCGTGCGCGAGCAGTTCGGCCACGCGGGCGTCCCGCTCGGCCGGTGGTTCCAGCCACAGCCCGATGGCGGTGCGGGCCGTCGCGTCACTGCCGAACGAGATGGCCTGCCACAGGAGTTCCTGGAGCTCGGGGAGGGTGTGGGCGCGGCGCCCGAGGGAGCGGGCGAGGGCGAAGGTCAGCTCGTGGTCGACCCGTTCGGCGCCCGCCTCGAGCCAGGGCCGCAGCGCCTCGAACACCGCCTGCTCCTGGCCGCGCCGCAGCTGGTGGTCGAGGCGGCCTAGGTCGGCGGCGCCGACGCTGCCCGCGAGCCGGGTGAGGGTGCGCAGCGCCCAGCCCAGCAGCTGCCGCCGCCCGGTGACGGCGTGTTCGCGCAGCAGCGCCACGGCCAGGTGGCGCAGCGCCTGGCGGGTGGCGGAGGACGAGTCACGGGCGGAGATCGCGTCGGCGGCGATCCGGTCCAGATGCTCGGCGGCGTCGTCGGTGAACAGCGCGGGGTGGGTGCGGGCGAGCGCGCCGAGCGCCGCGGAGCGCACCGGGTCCTGCTCGTTGCGCAGCCGCTCCAGCAGGCGCAGCAGCTCGGTGAGGGCGTCCGGGTCGCCGGAGCGGGCGACGCACCGGATCAGCAGCGGATGGGCCAGGGCGCGGTCCTCGGCCGAGGGACGGCGCACGGCGGCCTCCAGCTCCTCGCGCGCCTCCTCGACCGGCAGATGGGCCACCGACTCCAGCACGGTGGTCCAGGGCGCGCCGCGCTCGCGCGCCCGGGCGGCCATCCGGCGGGCCTCGGCCTGGCGGCGGGGGCGCGGCAGGACCTCGAGCACGGCGGGCTCGATCACGGTGTGGGCGCTCGCGGCGTGGTCGGAGTCGCGTCCGTCGGTGGCCTGGCGGTCGGTGGCCCGGTCGATGGCCTGGCGGTAGGTGGCCTGGCCCGTGATCTGGCCGTCGGTGGCCCGGTCCATGGCCTGGTGGTAGGTGGTCCGGCCGGTGGCCTGGTCGTAGAACGCGGAGCGGCGGGCGGGCGGCAGCGCGGCCAGCAGCCGGGCGAGCGCGTCGGCATCGGCGTCGTGCCGCAGGGCCCGGCCCAGTTCGGCGAGCTCGGGCGGGTCGGCGCGGACGACCCGGCGCAGCACGGCCCGGTCCAGCCGCCGCCGGGTGCCGCTGTGCTCGGGGGCGAGCAGCAGCCGCAGCGTACGGCTCGGCTCGGCGGCCACCAGCGCGGGCAGCCGGGCCCGTACGGGGGTCGGGAGCGGGCCCTGGCCGTAGTCCTCCAGCAGCTCCAGCACCCGATCGGGCTCGACGGGCGCGGCGAGCGCGACACAGGGCGCGTAGCGGGTCCACCAGTCGGCGCGCAGCGGTACGGGCAGGGCGGCGAGCTGGCGGGCCGCCTCGTCCAGGACGGCCACCGGGTGACGGGAGACGAGGGGCCGCCAGCCGCCGACGGCGTGGAACAGCCCGGGCAGCAGCCGCGCCACGGTCTCGGCGCCGCATCCGGGGAGCAGCCGGGCGGCCTCGCCGTCGCCCCAGCGCTCCCGGAACGGCTCGATCAGCCGGTCCGCGAGCGCGGTGCGCCGCCCGGCCACGACGGTGCGCGCCAGTTCGCGCCGTACGGTGGCGGGCGCGTCCTCGAAGGCCGCCTCCAGCGCGTCGTCCGGGACCGCGCCGGGGCCGCCCCGGCGTGCGGTGTCGAGGGCGCGGCGCCGCACCACGGGGTCCGGGTCGGCGAGCCGCGCCGCGAGATGGCCGGTGCGCCCGCTGGCGGCCGCGGCCACGGCCGCCAGCCGCCGCTCGTACGTCCCGCGCCGCTCCAACTCCTCGATCAGCGCGCCCAGCCGCCCCTCGGCACTGGCCGCCCGCGCCCGCCCGGCCAGCTCCCGCATCCGACGCGGAAAGGGCAGCGGATCGAGGGCGGCGAGCAACTCGTCGACGAGGGCCCGACGGGGATCGGGCACGCCGTGGGCGTCGGCCGCACCGTGGACTCCGGGAGCGCCGTGGGCGTCGGCGGCATCGTGGGCTTGGGGAGCGCGGGGAGGCTCGGGGCCGCGGTGGACTGCGGGGCCGTCATGGGCTTCGGGGCCGCGATGGGCTTCGGACGCGTTGACCATGCCAGGGATTGTGCCGCCCACACGCCCGGTCACACGTCCCCCCGGGAAATGGCTTCCCGGGCCCCGCCCGCGGCCGCGGCCTCCGCACGCCGTGCGAGGGGGCCGGCGCCACTTAGGCTCGGTGTGTGGGCCGGACGGGTGCGTCGATGGATCCACTCGGGACCGGTCCTGTCGTCCGAGCCCGGAGGAAGCCATGCCGGAGCTGTTCATCGGCGGCCACTGGACGACCGCCCTCGACGGACACAGCCGCGAGATCCGCTGCCCGGCCGACGGCTCGATGGTCGCCGTGGTCGACGAGGCGGGGCCGAAGGACGCCGCCGCGGCGGTGGCGGCCGCCCGGGACGCCTTCGACCGCGGATCGTGGCCCGGCACCCCGGCCGGCGACCGGGGCGGACTGCTGCTGCGGGTGGCCGATCTGCTGGAGCGCGAGAAGCCGACGCTCGCCCGCGCCGAGTCCCTGGACACCGGGAAGCGGCTGGTCGAGAGCGAGTACGACCTCGACGACATCGCGAACTGCTTTCGCTACTTCGGCACCCTCGTCGCCTCCGGGAGCGGCGGCCGCGTGGTGGAGGTGGGCAGTCCGGAGATCGACAGCAGGGTGGTGCACGAACCGGTCGGAGTGTGCGTGCTGATCACACCCTGGAACTACCCGCTGCTCCAGACGGCCTGGAAGGTGGCGCCCGCGCTGGCGGCCGGGAACACCCTGGTCCTCAAGCCCAGCGAGCTGACCCCGCACACCGCGATCCATCTGATGCGGCTGCTGACCGAGGCCGGGCTGCCGGGCGGCGCCGCCAACCTGATCCTCGGCTCGGGGGCCATCGCGGGCGCGCCGCTGGTCACGGACGAACGGGTGGACATGGTGTCCTTCACCGGCGGAGTGGTCACCGGACGCTGGATCATGTCGGCGGTCGCGCCCACGGTGAAGAAGCTCGCCCTGGAGCTGGGCGGCAAGAACCCCAATATCGTCTTCACCGACTGCGATTTCGACACCGCGGTGGACTACGCGCTCACGGCGGTGTTCCTGCACTCCGGGCAGGTGTGCTCGGCCGGTGCCCGGCTGCTGGTCCAGGAGCAGCTGCATGACGCGTTCGTCGACGAGATCGTCCACCGGGCCCGGAACATCCGGCTGGGCGGGCCGTTCGACGGACACGCCCGCGCCGGGCCGCTGATCTCCGCCGAGCACCGCCAGAAGATCACCGACTATGTGGCGGCGGGGATCGACGAGGGCGCGGTGCTGCGCTGTGGCGGGACCCCGCCCGACGACCCGGAGCTGGCGAAGGGCTTCTACTACCTGCCGACCGTGCTGGACGACTGCACTCCGGACATGTCGGTGGTGCAGGACGAGTCCTTCGGCCCGGTGCTCACCGTGGAGCGGTTCCGGGACGAGGACGAGGCGGTGGCGCTGGCCAACGACACGGTGTACGGCCTGGCGGGCGGGGTGTGGACGCAGGACACCGAGAAGGCGCACCGGGTGGCGTCCCGGCTGCGGGCCGGGACCGTATGGATCAACGACTTCCATCCGTATGTCCCGCAGGCCGAGTGGGGCGGGATGAAGCAGTCCGGGGTCGGCCGTGAGCTGGGCCCGTCGGGGCTGCACGAGTACCAGGAGCTCAAGCACATCTGGCGCAACACCGCACCCCGTCCGCAGCGGTGGTTCGATTGACGGCGGCCGAGCCGGCCGAACCGCCCGCGATGACCGTCAGCCTCGCCTGGCCCAGGGCTCAGGTCCACAACGCGCCACCGGACCGCGGCACCGGTATCCGCGCTGGGGCGCGGTCCTGTTCGTGAGGAGAGGCCCGTGGACCAGTTCGACTACGTGGTGGTCGGCGGCGGTACGGCCGGATCGGTGGTCGCCTCCCGGCTGTCCGAGGACCCCTCGGTGAGCGTCTGCCTGCTGGAGGCGGGCCCATCGGACCTCGGGGACGACAACGTGCTGCGGCTGAACCGCTGGATGGGGCTGCTGGGCTCCGGCTACGACTGGGACTATCCGGTGCAGCCGCAAGAGAAGGGCAACAGCTTCCTGCGCCACGCCCGCGCCAAGGTGCTCGGCGGCTGCTCCTCGCACAACTCCTGCATCGCCTTCTGGGCCCCGGCCGAGGACCTCGACGAATGGGCCGCCATGGGCCTGGACGGCTGGTCGGCCGCCGACTGCTTCCCGCTCTTTCAGCGCCTGGAGGACAACGACGCGCCCGGCGACCACCACGGCCGCGGCGGCCCGGTCCGGATCCGCACCGTACCGCCCGAGGACCCGTGCGGCAGGGCGGTGCTGGCGGCCTGCGAGGAGGTGGACATCCCCGTCACGCCGTTCAACACCGGGACGACGGTGGTGCGCGGAGCCCACTGGTTCCAGATCAACGCCCGCGAGGACGGCACCCGCTGCTCCGCCTCGGTGGCCTACCTCCACCCCGTCATGGACTCCCGGCCCAACCTGGAGGTGCGCACCGGACTCCAGGCCAGACGGCTGGCCCTGGACGAGGACCGGCGCTGTACCGGGGTCGACTACCTCTCCCCCGATCTGATCCACACCCTGAGGGTGCACGCCCGGCGCGAGGTCATCGTCTCCTGCGGCGCGATCGACACCCCGAAGCTGCTGATGCTCTCCGGGATCGGCCCCGCCGCACATCTGCGGGAGACGGGGGTGGAGGTGGTCGTGGACTCCCCCGGGGTCGGTGGCAACCTCCAGGACCACCCCGAGGGCGTCATCATGTGGAACGCCGAGCAACCCATGATCAAGAGCTCCACGCAGTGGTGGGAGATCGGCATCTTCGCCGACACCGAGCCCGATCTGGACCGCCCGGACCTGATGTTCCACTACGGCGCGACGCCCTTCGACCTGAACACCTACCGCCGTGGCTACCCCACCTCGGAGAACGCCTTCTGCCTCACCCCGAACGTCACCCGGGCCCGCTCCCGGGGCACCGTGCGGCTGGCCACCCGCGACTTCCGCGACAAGGCGCGCGTCGATCCCCGCTACTTCACCGACTCCTACGACATGGACATCATGACCCGCGGTCTGCTGCTGGCGCGCAAGATCGCCGCCCGGCCCGCGCTGGCCATGTGGGCGGGCGCCGAACTGGCCCCCGGGACCGATGTGAACAGCGGCGACGAGCTGGCCGACTACATCCGCGAGACCCACAACACCGTCTACCACCCGGCGTGCACGGTGCGGATGGGCGCGCCCGACGACCCGGACGCCCCGCTGGATCCGGAACTGAGGGTCAAGGGGGTGACGGGGCTGCGGGTGGCGGACGGCTCGGCCATGCCGTCTCTCATCGCCGTCAATCCGTGCATCACGACGATGATGATCGGCGAGAAGTGCGCGGACATGATCAAGCGCCGCCATCCCTGAGGGGGTTGGGCGCCGGTCCTTCACGGTTCCGGGCTCCCCGGTCTTTCCCGGGCTTCCCCGGGCTTCCCCGGGCTTCCCCGGCTACGGGCGCCACTGCGGGCCCGTGCCGGTGCCCCTCGGCACCACCGCCTCGATCTTCGCCCGGATCTCCCGCATCACCGCGACGATCCGCGCCTCATGCTCCTCCGTCAGCCGGGACGTCGGCACCGAGCAGCTGATCGCGTCCACCGCCGGGACGTCGTACCGCAGGGCGAAACCGAAACCCACGATGCCCAGGACCCCCTCCTCCCGGTCGATCGCGTGGCCCCGCTCCCGCACCCGCGCCAGATCGGCCAGGAGCGCGGCGCGAGTGCGGTGGGTGTTGGGCGTCATCGGCGCCAACTTCCCACCCTTCAGCGGGAGTTCGCCGTCGATCCGCTCCGCGAGCAGCGCCTTCCCCAGGGCCCCCACATGGGCCGGGAGCCGCCGCCCGACGCGGCTGAAGGGGCGAAGGTACTCATGGGACTCCCGCGTGGCGAGGTAGACGACATCGCCGCCGTCCAGCCGGGCGAAGTGGATGGTCTCGCCCAGTGCGTCGGACGCCTCGTCCAGATACGGCCGCGCCGCCCGCACTCGTGGATCGCTGTCCAGATAGCTGGTGCCGGTGAGCAGCGCGCGGATACCGATACCGTACAGCGAGCCGGTGACGTCGGTGCGCACCCAGCCGCGGTCGATCAGGGTCTTGAGGAGGGCGTACATACTGCTGCGCGGGACGCCGAGTTCCTCGGCGATTTCGCGCAGCCGGGCCGGCTGGTCGCCGCGCGCGGCGAGCAGCTCCAGCAGTTCCACGGTGCGGCCCGCGGACTTCACTTCGCGCACCCCACCGGTTTCCGCCATGACTCACATCGTAACTGTCGCCGCACACCTTGACGTTGAACCGATTCAAGGCTTCCATCGTGGGGCCACGACGCCTGGGAGCGCTCCCAGACCCCGGGTATTCACATGTCCTCCGACCGAGAGGCCCCCATGCGATCGATCCCGCACTTCTTGCGCAGACTCTTCATTCTTGTCATGATCGCGTCGCTCTTTGCGCTGGGGCTGAGCCTCGGCGTCACCTCCGCCGCACGGGCGGCGGCCCTGGGGAACGGCTCGGTGACCGACCCCAACATCGTCTACACCGGCCGCTGGGACCTCGGCTCCGCCACCGCCGCCGTCCCCAACTGGACCGGCGGCTACCTCCAGACGGCGTTCACCGGCACCACCGTGAAGGTCAAGGCCCGGGAGGCGGTGAACTTCTACGCCAGCGTCGACGGCGGCCCCGATGTCTTCTACGCGGGCGTCAAGGGCACCGTCACCCTCACCCCCCAGCCGCTCCCCCAGGGCACCCACACCCTCCGCGTCTCCTACCGCTCCGGCGACACCGTCTTCCAGGGCCTGGTCCTGGACACGGGCGCGGGCACGGTCGCCCCGCGCGTCCCGTCCGGGCTCATCGAGTTCGTGGGCGACTCCATCACCGCGGGCGCCCTCACCGACCGGCTGGCGCTGGACTCGTACGGCTGGAAGACCGGCGAGCGGCTGGGCATGCGACACACCCAGATCGCCCGCTCGGGCTACTGCCTGGTCGGCAAGGACGGCTGTGTCGGGCTGGCCACGCAGTTCTTCAAGACGGCCTCGACCGGCGACCAGAACTGGGACTTCTCCCGCTACCAGGCCAGCGCGGTGGTCATCAACCTGGGCACCAATGACATCGGGCACGGCGTCACGGGGCCTGAGTTCCAGTCCGCGTACACCGGTCTCCTCCGCGACATCCGCGCGAAGTACCCGAACGCGGCGCTCTTCGCCGTCCAGACCCTCAAGAAGCGCTACGTCACGGAGACCAAGGCGGCCGTGAGCGCGCGCAACGCGGCCGGTGACGCCAAGGTGAGCTATGTCGACACCACCGGCTGGCTCACCGACGGCACGGACTACGAGGACGGCAACGGCCACCCCAACGAGGCGGGGCACACCAAGTTCGCCGACCGCCTGGCGCCGATCATCGCCGCCAAGCTCGGCACCGCACACGGCTCCGCGTCCCCCAAGACAGCCGCGCCCCTCAAGGCCGCCGCGTCCCCCAGGACAGCCGCGCCCCTCAAGGCCGCCGCCCCCGGCCGGCCGGGCGACCCCAACATCCGGTTCACCGGCCGCTGGGACACCAAGTCCTCGGCCACCGCCTACACCCCCTACTGGGCGGGCGCGTACTTCCGCACCGGCTTCACCGGCCGCACCGTCAAGCTCCAGCAGCGCAACGCGATCGACCTGTGGGCCAGCATCGACGGCGGCCCCGCCACCTTCTACGACGAGGCCAAGGGCACGGTGAACCTCACCCCGGCCCCGCTCGCCGCCGGAAACCACACCCTCCAGGTCAACTACCAGGTGGTCGCGGGCTCCTACCACGGAGACGCGGTCTTCCAGGGCCTGACGCTCGACAGCGGCGCCACCACCTTCGCGCCAGCCGCCCCCAAGAACCTGATCGAATTCGTCGGCGACTCGATCACCGTAGGCACCACCACCTCGCAGAACGCCCGCACCGCCTACGGATGGCTCATCGGCGAACGGCTCGGCGCCGACCACACCCAGATCGCCCAGGGCGGCGCGGCCCTGGTCGACACCGCGGACGACAGGATGAGCCTGGAGCAGCAGTTCACCAAGCTGAACCCGAACGCCGCCACGCCCGACTGGGACTTCTCCCGCTACCAGGCGAGCGCGGTGGTCATCAACCTCGGCACCAACGATGTGGGCCGCGGTGTGACCTCGGCGCAGTTCCAGGCGTCCTACGCCAGTCTGCTGCGCAAGGTCCGCACCGCCTACCCGAACGCCTGGATCTTCGGCTTGCGCACCTTCAGCGGCCGGTTCGGCACCGAGACCAAGGCCGCCGTGACGGCTTCCGGCGACGCCAGGGCCTCCTACGTCGACACCACCGGCTGGCTCGCCGCCGACGACCTCTCGGACTCGGTCCACCCCAATGACAAGGGCCACCGCGCCATCGCCGACCGCCTGGCCCCGGTCATCTCCGGGCGCCTTCCGGGCCACCGCACGTGAGCCGTCACGACCCACGGTGACCAGCCGTTTGTCCCGTTTGGGCGGCGCGGGGAGCGGTACTCGGGAGGCATGGTTCGATGGGGATACACGATGATGACCGAGCAGGCCGGTCCACGTCAGCTCGTCGACGACGTGGTCCGGGCCGAGCAGGTCGGGTTCGACTTCTCGGTGACCTCCGACCACTACTTCCCGTGGCTGGACTCCCAGGGGCACGCCCCGTACGCCTGGAGCGTGCTGGGCGCCGCCGCGCAGGCCACCTCCTCGATCCCGCTGACCACGTATGTCACCTGCCCCACCGTGCGTTATCACCCGGCGGTGGTGGCGCAGAAGGCGGCGACGCTCCAGTTGCTGTCCGAGGGGCGGTTCCGGCTGGGCCTCGGGTCCGGCGAGAACCTGAACGAGCATGTGGTCGGGCACGGCTGGCCGTCGGCGGATGTGCGGCAGGAGATGCTGGAAGAGGCGATCGAGATCATCCGGGCGCTGTTCGGCGGTGGCTACGTCACCCACCACGGCACCCACTACGACGTCGACTCGGCGAAGCTGTGGGATCTGCCCGACCAGCCGCCGCCCATCGGCGTGGCCGTCTCCGGGCCGCGGTCCTGCCGGCTGGCCGGGCGGCTGGCCGACATTCTGATCGCGGTGGAGCCCAAGTCCGAGCTGGTGGAGGGCTTCGAGGCGAACGGCGGCGGCGGGAAGCCACGGATCGGCCAGATCCCGGTCTGTTACGACCCCGACCGGGACGCGGCGATCGCCCGCGCCCATGACCAGTTCCGCTGGTTCGGGGGCGGCTGGAAGGTCAACTCGGAGCTGCCGGGGCCCGCCTCCTTCGCGGGCGCCACCCAGTTCGTCCGGCCCGAGGACGTGGCCGCGTCCATTCCGTGCGGCGATGACGTCGAGGAGTTCACGGAGCTGATCCGGCCCTTCGTGGACGCGGGCTTCACGGATGTCGCCCTCGTCCAGATCGGCGGCGACCATCAGCGGCCGTTCCTGGACTGGGCCGAGAAGCGGCTGCTGCCCGCGCTCAGGGAGCTATAGCCCCGGGGAGCCCGGGGAGTTCCGGGAGTGTCCGCGCGCCGTACGAAGAGCTCGTGCAGATCGCGTACGGCGCGCGGCACCGATCCCGAGCGGCGCCGCTGGATCATCAGCAGCACCTCGGTGGCCTCGCCGTCCGCGAGCGGCCGGTGGGTGATCGCGCCGCCGCGCTCCAAGGGGTCGCCGATGACGCTGAAGTCGGGGAGCACGGTGACGCCGAGCCCCTCGGCCACCATCAGCTTGCCCATCTCGGCCCCGTCGGTGGAGTACGAGAAGGACGGGGTGCGCCCGGCCAGCAGCCGGTGGATGAAGCGGTGCATCAGATAGCCGGAGCGCATCACGATCAGCGGCTCCCGCCCGTCCAGCAGATCCGCCGCGCTCACCGCCGGCCGGGCGGCCAGCGGGCTGTCCGGGCGCAGACAGACCACCGGGCGGCCGCGCAGCAGCTCGGTGGACTCCAGGGAGGGCGGGACGTCGTCGCCCTGGAGGCAGTTGACCAGGCCCAGGTCGAAACTCCCCTCCAGCAGCGCCCGGTGGATCTCGGCCTGCTGCGCGCCCACCACCTCGACCTGGGTCACCGGGTGGGTGGCGCGGAACTCCCGGACGGCCGGGATCAGCAGCGGGACGGTCGCGGTGTTGACCGTGCCCAGCCGGATCATCCGGCTGACCCGGTGCTGGTCACCGGCGGCGCCGCGCAGCCGGTCGACCGCCTCGATGACGCTGGCGATATGCGGCAGCAGCTCCCGTCCCTCCGCGCTGATCGTCGCGCCGGAGCGCTTGCGCTCCAGCAGATCCACGCCGAGTTCGCGTTCGAGATTGCGCACGGTCTCGCTGAGCGCCGGCTGGGACAGATGCAGTTCCTCGGCGGCGCGGCGGAGCGATCCGAGCCGGGTGACCGCGGCGATGTATTCCAGCTGTTCAATTCGCACACTGCGCACCCTGCCCGCGCGGACCCGCCCGCTTCAAGGGAATCCCTGTCACGGTCTCATGAATACCGACTCACGCCCCGGCCCGGGTCCCGGGTAATCTCGAAGCGGGCGCCGCGGAATTCCGCGGCCCGGCCCGCGCGTCCGGGATATGGAATGACTCCCGGGCCTTCTTGACCGGCAGGACTTCCCCCTGGTTGGATCGGTGACATGAAGCGACAGGATCTCACGCGGCGACGCCACGTCGACCTCGCGCGTGTCTCCAGCGCGTTCTGTTGCTGTCCGGTCTGACCCGCCGTACGGGTCCGAGCGAGCCCTGAGGGACCGCCTCCGCTTCGCTCCCCGCCGCCTCCCATGATCGGGAAAGGCTTTTAGCCGCCGCCACCGAGGAATCGCGGTCGCGCTGCCCCGCCTTCGGCGCACCTTCGCGCTCCCGGTCTTTTCGCGCCCGTTCCACGGTGAATTCCGCTCGCCGCCGGGGCGCCGATTCCCCCTGCCCGCAATTGCTCCACCGGGAGTTCCCCATGCCCGCAGAACCCCTCCGTTTCGCCTATTGGGTGCCCAATGTCAGCGGCGGTCTGGTCACCAGCACCATCGAGCAGCGCACCGACTGGGGCTATGACTACAACCGCGACCTGGCTGTGCTCGCCGAGAACAACGGCTTCGACTACGCCCTCAGCCAGGTCCGCTACATGGCCAGCTACGGCGCCGAGTACCAGCACGAGTCCACCAGCTTCAGCCTCGCGCTGCTGCTGGCCACCCAGCGGCTGAAGGTCATCGCCGCCGTCCACCCCGGGCTGTGGCACCCCGGCGTCCTGGCCAAGCTGGGCGCCACCGCTGATCACCTGTCCGACGGGCGGTTCGCGGTGAACGTCGTCAGCGGCTGGTTCAAGGGCGAGTTCACCGCGCTGGGCGAGCCCTGGCTGGAGCACGACGAGCGCTACCGCCGCTCCGAGGAGTTCATCCGGGCGCTGCGCGCCATCTGGACCCAGGACCACGCCGAACTGGCCGGGGACTTCTACCGGATCCGTGACTTCTCCCTCAAGCCCAAGCCGCTGAGCACCCCCGAACGTCCGCATCCGGAGATCTTCCAGGGCGGCAACTCCACCGCCGCCCGCGCCATGGCGGGCCGGGTCTCCGACTGGTACTTCAGCAACGGCAAGGACTTCGACGGCGTCACCGAGCAGATCAGGGACGTCCGTGCCTCCGCCGCCACCGCCGGCCGCCCGGCCCCCGGCTTCGCCCTCAACGCCTTCCTCATCGCCCGGGACACCGAGGCCGAGGCCCGCGAGACCCTTCGCGAGATCGTCGCCAAGGCCGACACCGAGGCCGTGGCCGGCTTCCGTGGCGCCGTCCAGCAGGCGGGCCGGTCCACCGCCGACGGCAAGGGCATGTGGCAGGACTCCTCGTTCGAGGACCTGGTCCAGTACAACGACGGCTTCCGTACGGGGCTGATCGGCACCCCCGAGCAGATCGCCGAGCGCATCGTGGCCTACAAGCGGCTCGGCGTGGACCTCTTCCTGCTGGGCTTCCTGCACTACCTGGAGGAGGTCGAGTACTTCGGCGAGCGGGTGCTGCCGCTGGTCCGCGAGCTCGAGGCGGAACTGCCGGAGCCCGTGCCCGCGCTCACCTGACCACCGCCGTTCCCACCGGCCCCGCCCTCACCGGCTCCCCGCCCCACCGCCCCGACCGCATCACGAAGGGTTGCTCATGGCCACCGTCCTGTCCCTCTCCGGCTCCCCCTCCGCCACCTCCCGCACCGCCCGGCTGCTGCGCCATCTGGACGCCAGGCTGACCGCCCAGGGCCATCATGTGGTCCCGCTCGACGTCCGCACCCTGCCCGCCGCCGCGCTGCTCGGTGCGGACTTCTCGCACCCGGCCATCGTCCGGGCCAAGGCGCTGGTCGAGCAGGCGGACGGGCTCGTGGTGGGGACGCCGGTCTACAAGGCCGCCTACTCCGGGCTGCTGAAGTCCCTGCTGGATCTGCTGCCGCAGTACGCGCTCGCGGGCAAGACCGTGCTCCCGCTGGCCACCGGTGGCACCACCGCCCACGTCCTGGCCATCGACTACGCGCTGCGGCCGGTGCTGTCCTCCATGGGCGCGGCCCATATCGTCCAGGGCTGGTTCACCCTGGACAAGGACATCACGGTGGAGCCGGACGGCGGAGTGAGCGTGGCCGCCGGGGCCGCCGAGGCGCTGGAGCAGGTGGTCGACCAGTTCTCGGCGGCGCTCGGCCTCCCCACCGTGCTGGCCGCGGCGAGCTGACCGTGCCGTCCCTGCCCGAGCCCGCCCATGTCATCGCCGATGACACCGAGGCGCTGAAGGTGGCCGCGGCGCTGGCCGAGGAGGTCCGTACGGGCGCCGCCGAGCGCGACGCGCGACGCAGGCTGCCGCGGGCCGAACTGGACCGGCTGTCGGCGTCCGGGCTCCTGGCCATCACCGTCCCGGCCGGGTACGGCGGCGCGGAGGTGTCCGCCGTGACCCTCGCCGAGGTGTTCCGGCTGCTCGCGGCCGCCGACGCCAGCCTCGCCCAGATCCCGCAGAGCCACTTCGTGTACGTCAATGTGCTGCGCCGTCAGGGCACGAAGGCGCAGCAGGCGTTCTTCTTCGGCGAGGTGCTGGCGGGGAAGCGGTTCGGCAACGCCCAGTCGGAGGCGGGCACCAAGCACCTCCAGGACATCCGCACACGTCTCGCCCCGGCCGCCGACGGCTCGTACAGCCTGACCGGTGTGAAGCACTACTCCACCGGCGCGCTGTTCGCCGACTGGATCCCGGTGCTGGCCCGCGCGGAGAACGACGATCTCCATGTGGCCTATGTGCCGCGGGACGCGCCCGGGCTGACCGTCGTGGACGACTGGGACGGCATGGGCCAGCGGACGACCGCGAGCGGCACCGTCCGGCTGGCGGCCGTGCCGGTGCCGGCCGACCGGGTCGTACCGCACCACCTCACCTTCCGCAGGCCCCAACTGCACGGTGCCTTCGCGCAGTTGCTGCACGCGGCCATCGACGCGGGGATCGCCTCGGGGGCGCTGGCGGAGGCGGTGACGTTCGTCCGCACCAAGAGCCGCCCCTGGTTCGAGAGCGGCTTCGAGACCGCCGCCGAGGATCCGCTGCTCATCCAGCGCTTCGGCGAGCTGGCCCTCCAGGTCCGGGGCGCCGAGGCCCTGCTGTCCGCCGCCGCCCGGGCCGTGGACACCGCCCATGGCCGCCTCGACGAGGACACCGCCGCCGAGGCGTCGATCGCGGTGGCCGCGGCGAAGGTGGCGGCGGCCGACGCGGCCGTGGAGACGGGCAGTTCGCTGTTCGAGGTGTCCGGCACCCGCTCGGCCCTGGACGCCCTGGGCCTGCACCGCCACTGGCGGGACGCCCGTACGCACACCCTGCACGACCCGGCCCGCTGGAAGGTCCAGCACATCGGCCGCTATGTGCTGAACGGAACGAAACCACCCCGCCACGGCCTCCTGTAGCCATCGCCACCGCAGCACCCGAACGGAGTCGCACCATGTCCCTCACCTTCCACTGGTTCCTGCCCACCAACGGCGACAGCCGCCATGTCGTCGGAGGTGGCCATGGCACCCCCGTCACCTCGGCCGGAGGGGACCGTCCGCCGTCCGTCGGCTATCTCTCCCAGATCGCCCGCGCCGCCGAACACCTCGGCTTCGCCGGTGCGCTCACCCCGACCGGTGCCTGGTGCGAGGACGCCTGGCTGACCACCGCGATGGTCAGCCAGCACACCGAGCGGCTGAAGTTCCTGGTGGCCTTCCGCCCCGGCTTCCTCTCGCCCACCTTCGCCGCCCAGATGGCCTCCACCTACCAGCGGCAGACCGGCGGGCGGCTGATGCTCAACGTGGTCACCGGCGGCGAGAGCCAGGAGCAGCGCTCCTTCGGCGACTTCCTCGACAAGGAGGCCCGCTACGCCCGCACCGGCGAGTTCCTGGGCATCGTCCGCGACCTGTGGGACGGCAAGACCGTCGATCACGCCGGGGAACACCTCCACGTCGAGGGCGCCAAGCTGGCCCGGCTCCCCGACCCGATCCCCCAGGTCTACTTCGGCGGCTCCTCCCCCGCCGCCGGTCAGGTCGCCGCCCGCCACTCCGATGTCTACCTCACCTGGGGCGAGCCGCCCGCCCAGGTGGCCCAGAAGATCGCCTGGATCCGCTCCCTCGCCGCCGAACAGGGCCGTACGATCCGCTTCGGCATCCGGCTGCACGTCATCACCCGCGACACCGCCGAGCAGGCGTGGGCCGAGGCGCGCCGGCTGCTCGACGGCTTCGACCCGGAGACCGTGCGCTCCATCCAGGCCGGCCTCGGCCGCAGCGAGTCCGAGGGCCAGCAGCGCATGCTCGCCCTGCACGGCGGCAGCCTGGACAACCTCGAGATCTACCCCAATCTCTGGGCCGGTGTCGGCCTGGTGCGCGGCGGCGCGGGCACGGCCCTGGTGGGCAGCCACACCGAGGTGGCCGAGCGGATCGCCGAATACCACCGCCTCGGCATCGACGAGTTCATCCTGTCCGGCTATCCGCACCTGGAGGAGGCGTACTGGTTCGGCGAGGGCGTCCTGCCCCTGCTGCGCCGCCAGGGCCTGTGGTCCCACCCCTTCCACACCCCGGCCACCCCCGAACCGCCCACCGCCCAGGTCCCCTTCGCGGCGGCGAGCAGCTCCTGACGGCACGGCGGTGAGCGGGCCCCCGGGAAGCGGGGGCCCGCTCACCGCTCATCAGTCGGGCAGTCCCCACGGCTTGGCGTCGCCGACGGCCGGGACTTCGCGTGGGGCCGGGTCCGGGCGGTGGCCTCGGGGGTGATGAGGGCCGTCTCGTCGCGAGCGAGGGGGAGTTCGATACGGCCGGGGCCGGTGGTGCGGTAACGGAGGGGGCGGCCCCGGTGGTCGCGGACGTCGATCGGGCCGGGGATGCCGTGGTGCAGGACGAGGGGGCGCCGGCCTCGCTGTGGACGCGGATCCAGCGGGTGCGCCCGGCCGAGCGGTCGGCGTCCACCAGGAAGGCGCCCTGGGTGCGCAGGGAGTGGATCGACAGGTCGGGCCAGCGGCGGGAGACGGACGGGAAGACCCGCACCACGCCGTTGTGGCTCTGGACGGCCATCTCCAGGACCGACTGGGCCGCCGTCAGGGGGCTCTCGGTGGCGAGGTTGCCGCCCTCGACGTACATGGTGTTCGGGGTGATCCAGGCGTTGTTCACCTTGTTGCCGCCGATGAGGAAGGTGAGGAAGTCCAGCGCCTCCTCGGGCCGTTCCATGCGCGAGGCCATGGAGGAGGCCACCGCGTAGCTGTAACCGGCCCACAGGCCGCGGTCCTTGACCCAGCGGTCGAAGGTGGTGCGCATGATGTCCCGGTCGGCCGGGCGGTCCCAGTCCAGCTCGTGCAGCGGGTAGAGCCAGAGCATATGGGAGAAGTGGCGGTGGGACTCGGTGAGCGGCTTGCCCGCGCCGATCATGATGCCGGTGGCGTCGCGGGGGTAGGCCACCAGGCGGTCCAGGATCTCGCGCCAGCGCCGGGCGCGGGGGTGGTCGGTGCGCAGGATGCGCAGACAGTCCAGGAGAGTGGCGCAGCCCCAGCGGAGCAGGGAGAGGTCGTAGGTGCAGTCCTCGGCGTCCGCCCACTCCGGTGAGCGGGTCAGCGGCAGATGCAGCTTCCCGTCTCCGCCCTCGTACAGGAAGTGGTCGTAGAAGTTCACCGCCTTGGCGAGGATCGGGTACAGGACGTCGCGCACGATGCGGATGTCCAGGGTGTGGCGGTAGCTGAGCCAGACGTTGTGCATGGCCCAGATGAGATTGCCGTTGTTGTCGGTCTTGGTGGAGGTGCCGGGGATGCCGACGGTCTTGGCGCCGGGGCGCAGGAGCCAGTCGGAGGGGTGGGCGAGGGCGTAGGTGTCCCCGTCCCTGTACTCCGGGGGGACGGACAGCGGCAGGTTCTTCTCGAAGTCCCGGAAGGTGGAGGTGACGGAGTCGAGTTCGAGGTGGTTGGAGCCCTGGACCAGCCAGGTGGCGATCTGGACGTTGAGGTTCCACCACACCGCGGTCCAGCTGCCGCCGGTCTCCGGGTACCACGGCCCCCATTCGGACATCGAGGGCCCGTCGGCGCGGGTGGCGCAGGCGGCCTTGTAGAGCTGGATCCAGTAGAAGTGCTGAAGGCGCTTGTCGGGTACGGAGAGCAGGCTGCGCTGGTAGTAGCGGTGCCACCAGGCGCGGTGTGAGCGCACCAGGTCGTCGGGGTCGGCGGCGAGGGTATGGGCCACCTCGGCGACGGCCAGTTCGGTGGTGCGTGACAGGTCCCCGGGGTGGCGGTAGACGATGTGGGCGGCCAGCAGCCTGCCGGTGCCCACGCGCCGTTCCCGCCAGGCGGTGGTCCAGCCGCCGCCCGCGATGAGCGGCTGCTCCACGTAGTGGGTGTCGCCCGCGGAGCCGGTGCGGGGGTCGGGGTTGCCGGTGTAGTCGGCGGGCTTGTCCTTGGTCCGGGGGGAGGTCGCGGGCATCCATGTGAACGACCAGGCCGCGCCCTCCTCCCCCGCGCTGGGCCGGGTGGAGATCAGCAGCGCGGTACGGGCGTTGTGCACCAGCATGGTGAAGCGGACGCTGCCCCGGGTGGTGGTGACGGTGGCGCGCAGCTCGGCGTCCCACAGGTCGAGGGTCCAGTCCACCCCGGTCACCTCTCCGGCGAGGGTGAGGTCGAAATGGCCGATGGGCAGGCGGGAGTAGCCGTAGGGGGCGCGCCACTGAGGGCGCTGGTCCTGCACCTGACCGTGGCTGAGCATGACCTTCACGGAGTTGGGCGTGGCGCCCTGGTACACCACCGCGCCGAGCAGGCCGTTGGCCAGGAAGGGGCCGTCCTTCCAGTCGCCGGGCATCCGCCGCCACCGCGGGGCGGCGGCCCTGGCCATCCGCTCGGGCAGGGCCGCCGCTCCGCCGGACGCCTGGGGCGCGGCCCAGGCGGTGCCGGATCCGGCCAGCCAGCCCCCGGCGCCGACCACGGCCGCGGTGCCGATCACATCTCTTCGAGAGATCCCGTTCCCTGTTGGCGCGGTCACGTATGTGCCTCCCCTATCCGGTGGTGAACTACCGGCATGGTGCAGGGCAGTTGAGCACCAGGGAATAGCTCCGACGTATGGAAATTCGGCTGGTTACATATGCGCAGGTGAGGCGGGCTCAGGCGATCAGGCCGGGCTACCGGGGGTCGGATTGCGCCGATGTCTCGCCAGCCGCAGTCACGGTCACAGTTCGGCGAGTTCCGCGCGCAGCCGTACCGTCTCCGCCGGGTCCCAGCCGTCGTGCGGCACCGACGACAGCAGCAGCCGGGTGTACCGGTCCTCCGGGGTGTCCAGCACCCGGGCCGTCGGGCCCGTCTCGACCGCGCGGCCGCGCCGCATCACCAGCGTGTCGTCCGTGATGTGCCGTACGACGGCCAGGTCATGGCTGACGAAGACCAGGGCCACACCGGTCTCCCGGCGGATGTCGGCGAGCAGCCGGAGGATCTGCGCCTGGATGGACACGTCCAGCGCCGCCACCGCCTCGTCCAGCACCAGCACCTCGGGTTCCACGGCGAGCGCACGGGCGATGGCCAGCCGCTGGCGCTGCCCGCCCGACAGACCGCGCGGGCGTGCGTCGGCCTCCCGCTTGCCCAGGCCCACCTGGTCGAGCAGTTCCTCGATCCGGCCGACGGCGGCCTGCCCCTCGTACCGGCCGTGCAGCCGCAGCGCGGTGCGCAGGCACTGACGCGCGGTCAGGCGCGGGTCGAGCGATACGTACGGGTCCTGGAAGACGATCTGGATCTCGCGGGCGCGGCCCAGCCGGGCGGCCCGGCGCGCGCCCGGGCCGAGGAGCCGTCCGCCGCCCCGCCACCCCGGTGTGCGCTCCCGCCCGTTCACCGCGATGGTCCCCGCGTCCGGGCGCACCAGGTCCACCAGGATCCGGGCCACCGTGGTCTTGCCGGAGCCGGACTCCCCGACGATGCCCAGCGAGCCGCCCGCCGGGACGGAGAACGAGACGTCGTCCACGGCCGTGGTCCGGCCGCCGCCCGGGAGCGCGTAGGTCTTGCGCAGCCCCTGTACGACGAGTGCGGGCTCGGTCATGCGCTGCTCCTCGTGACGAGTTCCAGTAGGCGGCAGGCCGCGGAGCCGCCCTCATCCGATCCGTCGCCGTCGACGCCACGGCCGCCGAAGGGGACGGCCACCGGCGCCCAGGTCTCGCACTCCGCCTCGGCCCGTGCGCAGCGCGGGAGGAAGGGGCAGCCGGTGAAGGCGTCGGACAGGGAGGGAGGGCGGCCGGGGATGGGCCGCGGTGCGCGGTCGTCGCCCAGGCTGGGCGAGCATTCCAGCAGACCGCGGGTGTAGGGGTGTTTCGGATCGGCGAACAGCCCGTGGGCGGGCTGCTGTTCCACCACGCGGCCCGCGTACATCACGTACACGCGGTCGCAGTAGGCCGCCGCGAGCGGCAGGTCGTGGGTGATGAAGAGCGTCCCGAGGCCGCTGCCGGCCCGCCGCCGCTCCTCCTGGATGGACCGCAGCAGGGCCAGGACCTCCGCCTGGGTGGTCGCGTCCAGCGCGCTCGTCGCCTCGTCGGCGAGGAGGAGGTCGGGATCGGTGGACAGGGCGGCGGCGATCACCACCCGTTGCAGCATCCCGCCGGACAGCTCGTGCGGGCGCTGCCGCATCCGGCGCTCGGGTTCGGAAAGCCCCACCGAGGCCAGCAGTTCCGTGGCCTTCGCCACCGCGTCGCGCCGGGACAGGCCCAGGACCCGGGTGAGCGGATCGGTGAGGAAGTCGCCGATCCGCCGGACCGGGTTCAGCGCGGAGCGCGGATCCTGGAAGATCATGGAGACGGTGCGGGACCGGTGCCGGCGCAGCCGGGCCGGGTCCATGGCGAGCACGTCCTCGCCGTCCACCCGGACCGAGCCGGAGGCCCGCGCCCCCTCGGGGAGCATGCGCAGCACCGCCCGCGCGGTCGTGGACTTGCCCGAGCCGGACTCGCCCACCAGGCCGACCACTTCGTCCCGGCCGACCCGCAATGACACCTCGGCGAGCATCGGCCGAGCGGCGGCACCGGCCGGCAGCTCGATGGTGAGGTCCTCGATGTCCAGCAGCATCGCCGTCTACCTCCCCTTGCCCAGCCGGTCCGAGACCCGGACCCCGACGATGTTGAAGGCCACCACGACGGCGGCGATGGCCGTGCCCGGAACGAGGGCCGGCAGCAGCGCGCCCTGCACCACGGCGTCCTGCCCCTCCTGCACCATCAGCCCCCAGTCGATCGAGGGCGATCCGGCGCCGAAGCCCAGATAGCTGAGGGTGGCCAGGCTCATCAGCCCCTCGCCGAAGAGCACCACGAGATAGCCGACGATCGGCCCGGCCAGATTGGGCACCAGGTGGCGCACGCAGATCCGGGTCCCGCTCATGCCCTGCACCCGGTAGGCGTCGATATACGGCTTGGAGCGCTCGGCGAGGGCGAGGCTGCGGGTGTACCGCGCGATGGTGGGCGCGTACGCGAGCCCCAGCGCGATGATCGACGTGGTGAGGCCGTCACCGAAGACCGCGATCACCAGGACCACGAACAGCAGGCCCGGGAAGGCGTACATCACATCGGTCACCCGCGAGAGCAAGGTGTCCACCCAGCCGCCGCGCCACGCCGCGACCGTGCCCATCGTGACGCCGAGCAGCGCGGCCAGCGCGAGCAGCGCCAGGGGTGCCAGCAGGCTCGACCGGGCGCCGTACAGCACCCGGGAGAGCAGGTCCTGCCCCGAGGCGTCGGTGCCCAGCGGATGCGGGGAGGTGGTCCCGCGAGCGAGGCGGACAGGTCCACCGCGTCGGGCGCGTGCGGGGCGATCAGGGGTGCGCACACCGCCGCCACCACGACCAGGGCGAGGAAGCCGCCCGCGATCATCACCGGTACCGGGCGCCGGGCCCGTACCCGCACCGGGATCAGGGCCCCGGCCGTCACCGTCGTCATGCGGTCCTTCCTTCCGGCTTGCGTCCCCTCGGCTGCCCGCCCGGCGAGACCCGGGGGTCGATCAGGGGATGGACCAGGTCGACCAGCGTCGTCACCACGACGTAGCCGATGACCATCAGCAGCAGCACCGCCTGGGTGACCGGGAAGTCGTGCGTGGTGATCGCGCTCACCAGCAGTGAGCCGATCCCGCTGAGCCCGAAGGCGGTCTCGACCACCACCGTTCCGGCGAGCATGCCCGCCATGACGAGCCCGCACATGGTGACGATCGGGCCGAGCGCGTTGCGCAGCACGTGCTGGACGACGATCTGGCGCTCCGGCTGTCCGGAGGCGCGGGCCGCCTCCACATGGTCGGAGGCGTACGCCTCGGCCATGGCCTGCCGGGTGACCCGGCTGATCACGGCGAGGGCGCTGAGGGCGAGGGCGAACGCGGGGAGGGTGAGATGGTGCAGCCGCCCGGCGAACCCCTCGCCCTGGCCCGTCACCGGGAACCAGCCGAGCCGCACCCCGAACAGGGAGACCAGCGCGATGGCCGCCACGAAGGCGGGCACCGAGGCGGCGAGCGTGGTGCCGCCGACGACCGCCGAGTCCACCCAGCCGCGGCGCAGCGCCGCCAGCACTCCGGAGCCGACGCCCAGCACCACGAAGAACACCGTGGCGTAGCCGACGAGCTCCAGGGTGGTCGGCAGCCGCGCCCCGATCAGGTCGGCCACGTGGTCGCGGTACTGGAACGACCGGCCCAGGTCGCCCTGAAGGCCGTCCCACAGCCACCGGCCGTACTGGACGACGAGCGGCTCGTCGAGGTGGTGCTCCGCGCGGACCGCCGCGAGCTTCTCCGGGGTGAGCTCCTGTCGGCTGCCGGAGAGGAGGACGGCGGGGTCCCCGGGGGCCGCGTAGACGGCGGCGAAGATGAGGAACGAGGCGGCGAGCAGCGTGGCGAACAGGCCGGCGATCCGCCGCGGCAGTCCGCGGATCATGGGGTCAGCCCTTCTTCGTGCCGAGGTCGGCGGCCCACGGGTAGTACATCGACACCATGGACGCCGGCGGGCCGGTGTACGTGTCGCCGAGCACCATCACCGACGGCACCTGCACCAGGGGGATCCACACCGCGTCGTCGGCGAACTTCGTCTGCGCGTCGATGACGAGCTTCGCGCGCTCGCGGTCGTCGATGGTCTGCTGGGCCTTGCCGACGAGGGCGTCATAGCCCTGGTCCGAGTAGCCGAGCCAGTTGTTGGCGTTGCCGGATAGGCCGTTGTCGTAGAAGCCCGCCGGGTCGGCCTTGGAGATGTACCAGTCGACCGGGATCAGATCGAAGCCGTTGCGGGACCCCGGGTCGGAGAAGAACTCGTCGTAACGGCTCGACGCGATCGTCTTGACGGTGACCTTCAGCCCGATCTTCTGGGCCGCGCCGCGCACCGCGTTGGTGATGACCGTCTGGCTCTCGCTGCCGTCGCTGGAGACGACGATCGGCTTCGACGGCGCCCCGGCCCGCTCGACCAGCTTCTTCGCCCGGTCGATGTCGTCCGCCGAGGGCGAGACGGTGTAGGCGGTGGAGCGCTCGAGCTCCTTCTGCGCCTTCTGGAACGCGGCCTTCTCATAGCCCCACGCCCCGGGGCCCACCGGGGTCGCCCAGGGCTCGGCGAGGCCGTTGAAGCCGGACTTGGCGATGCCCTCGCGGTCCATGGCCAGCGACAGCGCCTTGCGCAGCCGGGCGTCCTTCAGCGCGCCGCTGTTGGTGGGGCTGAGCGACCAGGCGGTGGTGGACTGCCCGTAGTAGGCGCGCACGCCCTTCTTCTTGGACAGCACGGCGGCGGGACCGGTGGCGGTCAGATAGGCGCCGTCCGCGGCGCCCGTGGAGATGGAGTTGACCAGCGCGCTGCCGGAGGCCCAGCGGAAGACGACCTCCTTGGTGAGCGGGCGGACGCTCTTGTCCCAGTAGTCCGCGGAGCGCTCGATGGTGAGGGAGGAGCCGGAGTTCCAGCTCTTCAGCCGGTACGGGCCGGTGCAGGCGTCGGGGTGGCCGGGGGTGCCGAAGTCGTCGCCCTGCTTCTCCACCGCCTTGCGCTCCATGATGATCCCGGCGTCACCGGCGAGGGCCTTGGTGAACAGGGCGCTCGGCTTCTCGAAGGTGATGGTGACCTGGTTCGCGCCGGTCTTGGCGATCGTGTCGACGTCCTCGTACTCGTCCGACTCGTTCATCTCCGGCCGGGCGTGCCGCTTGAGGCTCCACACCACGTCGTCGGCGGTCATCCGGGCGCCGTCGTGGAAGGTGACGTCGTCGCGGAGGGTGAGGACGAGCTTCTTGTCGCCGGTGTACTCGGCCTTCTCCGCCAGCCGCGGCGCCGTGGTCATATCGGGCTTGAGCAGGAGCAGCCGCTCGCAGATGTTGGCCATCACGGTGCGGGTGCTGCTGCCGCCCTGGGCGTCCATGTCCAGCGTGGCGGGCTCCTGTTCCACGAGCCAGTTCACCGTGGTGGCCGCGCCGGATGCCTTGGGGGTGGTGTCGGTGAGCTTGAGCTTCGCGGGGTCGACGGACGCGCCGCCGGACCCGGAGGTCGCCCCGGAGCACCCTGCGGTGAACAGCAGGGCGCCCACGAGGCCGACGGCGGTGGTACAGAGCTTGGTTCTCATGGCAGGCTCTCTGGTCGTTCGTGCGAAACGTGAGGGAGGCGTCAGTTGGGGGCGTACGGACCGTCGTAGAGGTTCCAGGGCAGGTGCTGGTACGCGTGGTCGCAGGGGGTTCCGGGGGTCACGTGGTAGTCACCGGTGGTCAGGTCCACGCAGGAGGACAGCAGCGTCGTCCACCACTTGACCTCGGGCTGCCGGGGGTCGGGGTGGGTGCACAGGCCCTCGGGGTGGCCGAGGTGGTCGGACATGGCCTGGTGGATCAGCTTGCGGGACTCGTCCGGCGCGCCGGCCTCGCGCAGTCGGCGCAGCCCGGCCTCGGCCCGGGGCACCCGGATCAGCGAGTCGGAGGACTCGGGGCGGTAACGGGCCGCGAGCTGGACGGGGACGGTGGTCTGGTAGTGGTTGCCGTGGACGAGCAGCCCCTGCGTCGGATACATCCAGCCGTGCGCCCCCGGGGTGGTCTCCAGGTCGAGGGCGAAGCCCTCGCGGCAGGTCAGCAGGGCGTTGCTGGCGATGTGGCCGCGGGTGCGGCACAGCACGTCGACCGCCTCGCTGATCGACTGGCTGTCCAGGACCCGGCGGCGGATCACGGTCTGGGGCAGCCCCACGGCGTCGTCGAACCGGCCGCCGAGGCCGTTGGCGTTGAGGGCGATGCCCGCGGAGTTGGCGCCCTGGCGGCCGATCTGCCCGGCCTCCACCTGCATGATCACGGTGGGGTGCGGGGGCTGGACGATCCGGAGCATCAGGACGGTGTCCGCGACGCCCGCCCGCCAGTCCCAGTTCTGGCCGCAGTAGACGTGGCCGTCGCCGCTCGCCTCGCCCAGTACGGCGAAGGACGTACAGCCATCGGTCACCTCGCGGTCGTCCGTGACGTCCGCGACGTCCGCGACGGCGTCCGCGCGGGCCCGCATCCGGGCGAAGGTCTGGTCGTAGATGATCTCGCCGCGGGCGTTCAGCGCGAGCACGTCCAGGAGCCCGACGCCCGCCCCCTCGGCGATCCCGCCCATCTCCTCGACGAGCTCGGGGGCGTAGGCGCGCACCGGCTCCAGCCAGCGCTCGGCGCGCGCGGTGATCTGGTCCCAGGTGAGCCCCGAGGATTCGCCGAACGCCCCCTCGTAGTAGGCGAGCGCCCTGCCGATCCTGTCGCGCGCCGCCTCGCCGTACTGGCGGCCGCGCTCGGCCGGCGGGCCGGAGATCTCGACGGTGGGGATGGTGGCGGCTGTCATGGCACTCCTGTGTTCTGAGGCCCGGGCCCGCGAGGGGCTGTAACGTGTGATTCAGAAATCAGCGTTCTTGGAACGGTGAGCCCAGATAGTAATGTCCGCCACAGGGAAGTCAATAGCTGTAATGAGCGAACCGAACAGCGCCAGCGGGACGACACGGCTGGCCGCCGCGGTCCGGGATATGTGGGGTGAACTGTCCGCCTCCGAGCGGGTGGTGGCCCAGTACCTGGTGAGCGCGCCACCGGAGAATCTGCTCTTCGCGAGCGCACAGGAGCTGGGCGCGGCCAGCGGCACCAGCAACGCCACCGTCGTCCGCGCCCTGCAGCGCCTCGGCTACGCCGGGCTGCCCGCGCTCAAGAGGGAGCTGGCCGCGGGCTTCACCTCCGCGACCGCCCCCGAAGAGCGGCTCAAGCAGCGCATCGCCCGCGTCGGCCACGACCTCGACGAGATCAAGGACCGGGTCTTCGACGAGGCCGCGGAGCGCCTCGACCAGTGCCGCCGCCTACTGGAGACGGATGTGCTGAAGCAAGCGGTGCAAACGCTGGCGGACGCGCGTGAGGTGGTCGCCTACGGCGTCGGCGCCTCGGAGCTCGCCGCCCGGCACCTGGTGCTGAAGCTGCGCCGGGCCGGCCGCCGGGCGCGCTTCGTCGGCGCCACCGGCTTCACCCTGGCCGACGAACTGCTGGGACTGGGCCGCGGAGACGCGGTGGTGATCCTCCATCCCGGGCGCCGGCTGCGGGAGTTCACCGTGCTCACGGACCGGGCGCGGGCGGTCGGCGCGAGCGTGGTGCTGGTCACCGACGTTCCCACGGGGCCCTTGGCCACCCACGCCGATGTGGTGATCAGCGCCCCGCACACGCCCACCGGCATCACCGCGGAATCCCTGGCGGGGATCGTCGTCATGGACACCCTCGTGCTGGCCCTCGCCTCCCTGGACGAGCTCCGGGCGGTTGAGGCGTCCCACCAACTGACCGTGTTGAGGGGGCAGTTGATCGACCGGTCGGAGCCGAGGCCGCGCAAGGGCTGAGCGGGCGGTGCGAGGGCGCGCGGGTTTCCCAAGGGGTGTCCAACGGATCGTGACCTGCGGCGGGCTGCTCCCTCCCCGCCCCTTCCCACGCAGCGTCGATGTGCGGCTCCGCCGCGTGGGGGCTGCGCCCCAGACCCGGGGTCCAGGGGCGCCGCCCCTGGCCACGCGGCGAACACCCCGTACCGGGGTTCCTACCGGGAGGGCGGGCCCGCCGGGGAGTCCACCGGGGCGAGCAGGGTGCCGAGCGGGCCGAGGTCGAGGTTGAGGTCCGCCATCCGCAGGCCGTGACGGGCGCACATCTCCTCCATGCGCTGCTGGAGGATCATCAGCGTCATGCCGACGCGCTCCTCCTGCTCCTCCGTCAGATCGCCCTTGTCGACGCGGTGGAGCGCCTGGCGCTCCATCAGCTGACGCAGCAGCTCGACCACGGTCAGCACCAGCTTGGCCAGATCGCGCTCGACCGTGTCCGCGTCGGTGCGCAGCCGCTGGGCGGCGGCGGCGGAGGGGGCTGACATGCGCGGGTTTCCTTTCGTCGGGGCCTTTCGTGGGCCTTTCGTCAGGGCCTTTCGTCAGGGCAGCAGCGGGGCGGGGTGTTCGGCGTCGACCGGGGCGATGACCGCGCGCAGGTCGATCCGTACGAGATCGACGTCCGCGATGGACAGGACGAGGTCCCCGGCGAGCACGACCCCGCCCTGGAGCAGCCGGTCCAGCAGGTCGATCAGGGCGACCTCGCGGCCCGCGAGCGCCCGGGCGTCCTCCTCGTCCAGCGCCGTGCTCATACGGGCTCCGGCCGGGCGGCCGGGTCGGGCGGAAGGGCGAAGGAGTACGGCGCCCAGGGGCCGGTCACCTCGACGCGCACCCCGGGCTGTCCCTCGGCGGCGGCCAGCACCCGGGAGCGGAACTCCTCGGCGCGGTCGGCGGACACCAGATACGCGTCGTTGGCGATGTTCTCGCCACCGGGCTTTCCGCCACCCGCCGTCCCGCCACCGGCCACCTGGGCGAGTTCGCCGCGCTGCGGCCGATGGGCGACCCTGCCCACCGCCAGGGCCCCGGCCTCCTCGGCGATCCGCGCGGCCGTCCGGGCCGCCGTCTGCCAGGCTTCCTCGGCGCCGCGCCGGCGCCGGCGGCGGGCGGCGAGATAGGCCCGGCCCGGGCTGAGGGCATCCTCCCCGCCCGTGGCCCCGGCGGGCACCGCCGCGTCCCTCGCCAGGGAGTCCGTGGGATCGGTGTAGACCTTGACACCCCATTCGACGTGTCCGGCGAGCCGTTCCAGCAGCGGCAGGAACTGGTCGCGGCGCTCCTGGAGGACCTGCCGCACCCGGTCCTCGTCCCGGTAGACGGTGGCCAGCCGCAGCGGCAGTACGGCGCCCAGCGGGGCCAGCCCCGCCACCACCCCGTGGTGGCCGCGGGCCAGCGCCTCCAGCCGGGGCAGCTCCTCCAGACCCGCCTTCAGTGCGCCCTCCTCGAACTCCTCGGCCGGGACCGGGCCGACGGCCGCGGCCAGGTCCCCCGTCTCCACCAGCCCCACCTGCTCGTCCGCCACCCCGCGCAGTACGGCCGCCGCGCGCGCGGCCTCCGGGGTGGGGCGCAGCACCGCGTAGGCGTACACCATGTGCTGTCGCTGTGCGCTCTCGGTCAACCGTCCACGCTCCTGTCCTCGGCCCGTGCCCGCAGCGCCGCGATCTCGGCGCGCAGCCGGGCGTTCTCCTCGGTGAGGGACCGCTCTTGGTCGTCGTCCTGTACGGCCCGGGTGCGGGCGCGGGAGGACAGCGACGGATCGTGCTCCCACCAGTCGATGCCCATCTCCTTCGCCTTGTCGACGGAGGCCACGAGCAGCCGGAGCTTGATGGTGAGCAGTTCGATGTCCAGCAGGTTGATGCGGATGTCGCCCGCGATCACCACGCCCTTGTCCAGCACCCGCTCCAGGATGTCGGCGAGCGACGGGGCGCCCTCGGCGCCCTGGCCGTACGGGGTGGCGGGCAGGCGTGGCGGGCCCAGCCTGCCCGCCACGGGTTCTGTCGTCGTCACGGGGCTCTTCTCCGCTCGTCCGGCCGTTCCCTGCGTTCCAGCTGTGCCAGCCGGTCCAGCAACTCGTCCTCGCGGCGGTCGTACGCGTCCTCGTCGATCCGCCCGGCCAGCAGGTCCTGTTCCAGTTCGGCGAGGGCGCGCCGGACCGGCGCCGGGTCGTAGTAGTCGCGCTCGGCGGCCGCGGCCAGTTGCTCGGCGGCCCAGACGGTGGCGCGCACCGGTGCCAGCGGAAAGGTGAGCAGCCCGGTCAGCAGTCCCATGGCGCTCCCGCCCTCAGGCCACGAAGCTGTACGGCGGCAGGGGGCCGCGCAGCCGGAAGTCGTAGCCGTCTCCGTAGCCCTGCGCGAGTTGCCGCGCGGCCCGGGAGAACTCCTCGGCGCGCCCCCGCTCCACCAGGAACGAGGCGTTGAGGAAGTCGTCCCCGGCCGGGGAGGCCACCACGTTGCCGCGGGCCATCTCCGACAGCCGCCCGACGACCTGGTCGGCCAACTGCCGCTGGCGTGCGTCCAGTTGTCGTGCGACCAGCTCGCCGAGGGCCAACCGGTCCGCGTAGGTGCCACCGCCGTCGCGGGTTCGTTCGTTGAGGCGCCGGGCGTCGTCGGACTCGGTGAGCACCTCCCGCAGCAGATCGTCCTGCGAGCGGGCCGCCTTCAGGTTGAACTCCGCGGTGGCGTGCAGTTCCTCGAGCCTGCGGACGTATTCGGCGCGCTTGCCGTCCAGCGCCGCCGTCACCGCGGCGTCGTCGGGCGCCAGCATGCCGAACCGCATCGGCAGCACCGCGCCGTCCGCCATCAGCCGCTCCTGGACCTCCTGGTGGGCGGCGAGGTCGCGGCGCTTGGGGCGCAGGTCCGGCGGCGCCGGGCTCACCACGCAGGCCAGCGGCCCGCCGGTGACCGCGCGCAGGACGCCGGACACGCCGCCCACGGCCCGCAGCCCCTCCAGCCGCAGCGGATGATCGGACCCGGTGATGGCGTAGATGTAGAGGGAGGGGGACGGAGACGTGGGCGTGGACGGGGACGGGGTCGCCATGGTCACTTGTCCTCGTCGTCGCGGTCGAAGACATCGCTGATGGCCCCGAGGGCGCCGCTGATGGCTCCCTCGGTCTTGCCCCGGGCGCCGCCCTCGACGATGTTGCCGACGATGTCGCTCAGCTTGTCCGGGGCCTTGCGGCCCGATTCCAGGTCGAGGCGGTTGCACGCCTCGGCGAAGCGCAGATACGTATCCACGCTGGCGATCACGATCCTGATGTCGATCTTCAAGATCTCGATGCCGACGAGGGAGACCCGGATGAACACGTCGATGACGAGGCCACGGTCCAGGATGAGTTCAAGGATGTCGAAGAGGCTTCCGGTCCCTGAACCGGTCGATGCGGTGGCAGGCAGCCCGCCGGTCTGCGTCATCACGGTCACGTGTGCTTCCTCTCGGTCGCGCTCGGTCGCCTGTCCGCGTCTGATACGGGCGCGGTGGCGGTGGCGTTCACCTGTGCGGCGCGGGTGACAGATGGGCGCGCGCACAGGGGACGGCCCCGCGCCGCGGACATCGCCGGCGCGGGGCCGTGGGAGGAAACCCGGCAAAAGAACGGCCGTGCCTGGTCCGGCGCGCGGCGTCTAACGTCCGCGGTCGAGCTGACCGCGGGCGTAGCGGTGTTGCCGCTCATAGCCGAGGAGTTGGCCCTGTGAGTCGAGGGTCACACGGTAGGTGGCCATGATGGTCATGGTCTCCGGCACCCGCTCCAGCTCCACCACCTCCACGTCGGCCACCCACCCGTCCGGCGTCGGCTGCATCGCGGAAACCGCCTCCGGCGCGGTGCCCAGCAACTCCCCCAACTGCCGGGCGGCGCCCCGCATGGCCTGCGCCACGGGTACGCGGCGGGGTGGCGCGGTGGTCTCCTCGGAAGTGTCCGTACGCGGTGTGTCCGGATCGATGCTCGTCATGGTCCTACGGTGCCAAGTCCTGGGGGTGCGTGGTGCGCGGATCAGCAAAGCGGCGGCGCGGCGACGCGGAGTTTCCCCTACCCGCCCCTCCCCGAACCAGGGGCTCCGCCCCCTGCCCCCCGGACGCCCTCCGGGCGTGTCCTCAATCGCCGGACGGGCTGAGATCAGACCCTTCCGGCACCCAGCGCAGGACGTCGCCGGGCTGGCAGTCGAGGGTGCGGCAGATGGCGTCGAGCGTCGTGAACCGCACCGCCTTCGCCCGGCCGTTCTTCAACACGGCGACGTTGGCGGCCGTGATGCCGACGGCGGCGGCGAACTCACCGACCGACATCTTGCGCCGGGCGAGCAGGAGGTCGAGATCGACGACGATCGCCATCAGACCACCTCGGCCATCTCTGCCTGAAGATCCGTCGCCTTCCGCAACAGGCTCCGCATGATGACCATCAGCATCGCGAACGCCGCCCCCACGCCCACGCTCACCATCGCGGCTCCCAGGGCGCCGATGGCCTCCATGCCGTCGTCGGGAGTGGGGATCCCGGCCAGCGCCAGATGCCCGGTGACGCCGAGGGCCAGCAGCGTCGCCACGACCGAGGACGCGATGATGGTGTCCACCCATCGGAAGGCCAGCGGCGTGAAGATCGCGCCGCGGCGGACCATGGCGAGCAGCATCCACACCGCGACGAGCGCCACTTGGACGCAGGCGACGCCGAGGATCGCCACCGTCACATAAGGCGTGGCGAACGGGGCGTAGGGAGGGAAGCGGTCGACCTCGTCGGCCGCCGTCGTCGGGATGACGACGATCTGGCCGAAGAGGCCCGCCATGATCGCTGCGACGATGCCGGCCCGGAGCGCGACGATGAAGAGTCGATGCATGCATCGACTATCGATGGATTCCTATCGATAGTCAATCGATGTCCATGCGCTCGTCAAAGCCCGTCCGGGGGTTGACGGTCCGCCCGGCCGCCCACCAGTTCTCGCTGTTCGTCTCGACCACGCACAGGAGGATGTCCTCCTCGGGGACGTCCGCGTACAGCAGGAGGTTCCTGCGGATGGCCGCGAACAGCTCCGCCTTCTGCTGGGGGTCGCGGTCGTTGAAGAAGAGCTGGATGAACATCGTGCGGTCGCCACGGCGGATGTCGAAGAACACCGGCTGCGTCTGGACGTTCTCGGGCTTGAGCTCGTGGATGAGGTGGAACTGGTCGTCCTGCGGGATCTTCAGGACGTCCACCATGGACCGGTGGACGCCCAGCGAGACGTTCCGGCGGTACTCGGGGTGGTGCCCTCGCGCATGTAGATGTTGACCAGAGGCATGGTGTGTCCATCCGTTCTGCTGTGGTGTGCTCACCACGCTAGGAACGCGCAAGACATTCCGCCAACGAATGTCTCGCATGGCCGGTATGCTGTCTGCGCATGGAAGACATGCGCATGGACCAGCCCTCATGGACATGACCCTGATCGGGCTGCGGGTGCTGCGCGAGGTGGCGGAGCGGGGCACGATCACCGCCGCGGCGGAGGCGCTCGGATACACCCAGTCGGCCGTCTCCCGGCAGGTGGCCGCGCTGGAGCAGGCGGCCGGCGCCCGGCTCTTCGACCGCCACCCCGGCGGTGTGCGGCTGACCACCGAGGGGCGCGCCCTGCTGCGGCACGCCGTGATCGCGCTGGACGCGCTCGACGCGGCCGACCGGGAGTTGCGCGGAGGCGAGGCGGAGGACGGCCCGGTCCGGCTCGGCTTCATCCCCACCGCCGGAGCGGTGATCGTGCCCCGCGCGCTGGCGGCCCTGTGCCGGGAGCACCCCCGGATCCGGGTGAGCACCAGGGAGGGCACCACCCCGTCGCTGGTGCGGGCGTTGCGCACCGGCACGCTCGATGTCGCCGTGCTCTCCTCCAGGCCACCCCACCGCTCTCCCGACACCGACGCCCCGCCGCTGCGCGTGGAGCCGCTGTTCGAGACCCGGCTGGGCGTGGCGGTGGCGGCCGGCGGCCGGTTCGCCGGACGCGACAGCGTTACGGCCGAGGAGATCGCGGGCGAGCCGTGGATCGCCAGCCCGGCCGCCGCGGAGGAGCCACTGCTCGGCGTCTGGCCGGGGCTGCCGGGACGGCCCCGGGTGCGTCACACCGTCCGCGACTGGCTGACGAAGCTTCACCTGGTGGCGGCCGGGGCGGGCATCACCACGGCCCCGCCGGCGCTGCTCCCCGCCGTCCCGCCCGGTGTGCGTCTCGTCGCCGTCGAGGGCGTGGCGGAGGAGTGGCGACGCGTCAGCCTCGCGCACGCGCCGGGCCCCGCCACGGCATCGGCGAACGCGGTGGTACACGCCCTGCGACAGGAAGCCACCGAGCTGGCCGACGGACTCGGCTGACGGCCCGGGGGGACGGCCGCCACTGACGGCCCGCGGCCGTAAACGGTCGACCGCGCGAGCTCCATGCGTCTGGGCCGCTCCACCCCAGGCGCTGATCCTCCAGTCGACCGGCCCAGCCGACCGGCCGCGAGCCACGCTCGATCGGGGAATCGGGGATCCGCGACGCGCGCCACCGCGGCCCGAGCGGCCACGCGGATTGGACTTGCAGGTCCATGGTCATGATGAACGGCACCCCGGCCGGGGGCGTCGGAAGCCCGGAGGCCATCGCGCACGCGGCGGTCTACCTCGCGGGCGACGAGGCCGCGTTCGTCCACGGCATCATGCTGGACGTCGACGGCGGCCGCACCACGGCGGCCGTCATCGCGGCGTGGCGGCCGTCATCGCGGCGTAGCGGCCGTCATCGCGGCGTGGCGAACCGCGCGTTCCGGCGCAGCGGACCGTGCGTTTCGGCCGGTGGGCATGGGGGCCGCGCTAGCGGGGTGCGGCAGCCTCGGGGGCCGTCCGGGCGAGCGTGTCCGCCACCGTGGCGCACGCGAGCCGGACCACGGAGCGCAGCTCCGCGTCCGGCGCACCGGCCCGGCTCAGCACGGCCAGCGACTGGTTGACCGCGACGACGTACGTGGCCAGCTCGTCGAGCACCCGGGGGTCGGCCGAGGCGCCCGCCAGCGCCTCGCGCACCCGTCGGCGCTGGAGGTCGAGCAGACCGCGCACCTTGGCGCCGTTCTCCTCCTGGAGCGTCGGTGACTGCGTGGCGGACTGTGCGATGAGGCACCCGGTGGGCGTCTCCGGGTCGGCGATGCGGGCGAGGATGACGTCGAAGAACGCCTCCACCGCACGCACCGGATCACCGGGGTGCGCGGCGAGCGCCTGCTCGTACCGGGCGCCGTAGATCGCCGCGTAGCGGTCGAGGCACTGGCGGAACAGCCGGTCCTTGTTGCCGAAGGCGCCGTAGAGGGAGCCGCGCCCGAGGCCGGTGGCGGAGCCGAGGACATCGAGCGAGGCGTCCGCGTATCCGCGCTGCCAGAACACCCGCATGGCCTGGTCAAGGGCCGTCCCTACGTCGAACTGCTTCCGGCCCGACATTGCGGCACACCTCCTTCTTCGCGACTGCGCTGTGATCCTACCTACATCTTGGATCGATTGGTCAATCTATGTTTGATCGATCGGTCCAAGATGGTTAGCGTGGTGGCCGGTGGTTATCGCACTCGAAAGGCCGCATGATGATCGACGACATCGCACCGGAGGTCCGCACACCGGACTCCCGCACACCGGCTGTGCCGCCCGGCGACGGACGGGGGGCGCGCGGCGGGTTCTGGCTCGTGGCCGCGGTGTACACCCTGGTCATGCTGGGTGGAACGCTGCCGATCCCGCTGTATGTGTTCTGGGCGCCGCGGATGGGCTTCGGACCGTTCACCACGACGCTGGTCTTCGCCGTCTACGCGCTGGGGACGGTGCTCGCCCTCATGGTGTTCGCCTCGCTGTCCGACCACGCGGGCCGCCGTCCCCTCCTGATCGCCGCCCTGGTCGCCGCGGCCGCGAGCACATCGCTGTTCCTCGTCGCCGACGGTGTGGGAACCCTGCTGGCGGCGCGGTTTCTGTGCGGCCTGGGCACCGGCATCTTCACCGCCACGGCGACCGCGGCGCTGGGCGAGCTCGCCGGGGAGGAGCACGCCCGGCGGGCGTCCATCGTCTCCACGGCGGCGAACATGGGCGGGCTGGGGCTGGGGGCCGTTGTCGCCGGCCTTTTCGCCCAGTACGGCACGGACCCCACGCACCTGGTGTTCTGGGCCTACCTCGCGAGCCTGGTGCCGGCGTTCCTCGCCCTCGTCGTCACTCCGGAGACCGTCACGGCGCGGCGGCGCCCCACTGTGTCCGTGCGCCGCCCGACCGTCCCCGACCAGCGGGCGGCGCGTGCCGAATTCCTGCGAGCCGCCACGGCCGTCCTCGCCGCGTTCGCGGTCAGCGGGCTGTTCTCGTCGCTGGTGCCGTCCTTCCTCCGTGAACGGTTGCACGTCCACAACCTCGCGGCCGTCGGCGCGGAGGTCGGGCTGCTGTTCCTCATCGCCCTGACCGCGCAAGTGGCCGCCCCGGCACGGTGGCTCTCCGGGCGCTGGGCGGCGCCGGCGTTCCTGATAGCGGGCGTCGCGGTGTTCGAGACCGGGCTGTGGACACGGTCACTGGTGACGTTCGTCGTCGGCACGCTCCTGGCGGGTACCGGCATCGGTCTGGCGTTCCGCCGCGGCATCGCCGTCACCCAGCGGCTGGCCGACCCGCAGCGCAGGGCGGATCTGCTCGCGACGTACTTCCTGTCCGCCTACACCGGCACGATCGTGCCCACGCTGGCCCTGGGCCTCCTCGACCAGACCATCAACCAGAACGTGGCGACCCTGATTCTCGCCGTCGCCGTCGTTGTGGCGACCCTCGCCGGAGCGCTGAGCCGCCCCGCCACGTGAGCGACGGCCGCAACACAACAACCCCTCCAACCCCGTTCCAACCCCATGAAAGGGCATCATCATGAGTTCGTCCTCAACCTCCCTGCCCACACCCCGAGGCCCCGGTTCCGCCGCCCGGGCGCCGGGCCTCCCGGATGGCTTCACCGACATCTTCACCAGCCACTACGTCGACACCGGAGAGCTGCGGCTGCACGCCGTCACGGGCGGTGAGGGCCCCCGCTGCTGCTTCTGTGCGGCTGGCCACAGACGTGGTACGCCTGGCGCCTCTTGATGCCGGCGCTGGCCCGGGACTTCCACGTCGTGGCGGCCGATCCGCGCGGTGTGGGGCTGTCCGGCAAACCCCGGGGCGGGTACGACACCGGCACGCTCGCCACCGACATGGTGACGCTGATGGAGGCGCTCGGGCATCGGCGGTTCGCCATGGTCGGCCATGACATCGGGATGTGGACCGGCTACGCCCTGGCCGCCGATCACCCCGAGCGGCTCGACCGGCTGGCGGTCGCCGAGGCCGCCATCCCCGGTCTGTCCCCCTCACCGCCGCTCTTCGGCAGCGGCGAGGCCAACGACCGCCTCTGGCACTTCGCCTTCAACCGCCTCCCCGACCTCAACGAACGGTTGGTCAGTGGCCGGGAACACCTCTACTTCGGCCATCAATTCGCCACGAAGGCCGCGAGGCCACTGCCCGACCACGCCGTCCGGCACTACGTGGACACCCTCGCCGCCGACCCGGACGCCCTGCGCGCCAGCTTCGCGTTCTACCGTGCGCTCGACACCACCATCGCGCAGAACCAGCGGCGCAAGACCCGACGGCTGACCCTCCCCGTCCTCACGATCGCGGGAGCGGACAACTTGGGCGAGGCGGTCGGCACCACGATGCGGCTCGCCGCGGACGACGTGGAAAGCGTGGTCCTTCCCGACTGTGGCCACTACCCCGCGGAGGAGGCCCCGGACGCGATGCTGTCCGCACTGACCCCGTTCCTGGCCCCGTACCGGGAGAGCTGACCGACGGCGGACGATTCTCGCCACGGAGTCACCTCGGCGAGGTGGATCCCGGTCCTCCGGCCGCCGAGGGCCGCCACTCAGAACATGCGGGGCTGGCCCGAGGAGGCGCGGAGTCCGCCGTCGACCGGGATGTGGACGCCGTTGACGAATCGGGCGTCGGCACTGGCCAGGAAGGCGATGACGTCGGCGACTTCCCCGGGCTCGGCCGGGCGCTGCATGGGGATGCGCTGACGGAACGCGGCCATGGCGGTTTCGCTCTCCACTACGGGAGCGGCCATTTCGGTGGCGGTGAGGCTCGGGTGCACCGCGTTGACCCGCACGCCTTCGGCGCCGTGGTCGAGCGCCATGGCGTTGGTCAGGTTGGCCACCGCGCCCTTCGCCGCGTTGTAGGCGGCCAGACCCCAGTCGCCGCCGAGCCCGGAGACCGAGCCGACGTTCACGATGTTGCCGCCGACGACACGCAGATGCGGCAGTGCGGCCCGCGACGCGTAGAAGGTGCCATCGGCGATGACGTCCATGACCTGCCGCCAGCCGTCCGTGCCGACGTCCCCGACGGTGCCGACCGCGGCCACGGCCGCGTTGTTGACCAGCACGTCCAAGCGGCCGTACTCCGCCACGACTCCCTCGATGAGGGCGGTGACCGCCGATTCGTCGGAGACGTCCGCGACGCGGGCGACGACCGTCGAACCGGCAGGCGCGGTGGCGACCGTCTTCCGCAACTTCTCCTCGGTGCGTCCGACCGCGATCACGGTGGCGCCGTCGCGTGCGCAACGATGTGCGGTGGCGGCACCGATGCCGGATCCGGCGCCGGTGATGAGAACGACCTTGCCGGCGAAACGGGCCTCGCTCACGTGTTCTCCTCCATGATGGTATCGCTGATCGGTACGACGTCGAAGTATTCCCCAGGTTGATGGTGCGTCCGAAGCCGCCCATCAGTGCGGCGACTTCGCGCCCCCTCCAGAAGCAGCATGTGTCCCGGGCGTCCCGGACGTTCCGAACGTCCCGGGCAGGACCTCGGCGGCGTCCGGCAGATGCCACGGGTGGGGCGCGATCAGTTCGCTGACGGCCGGTTCGGGGCCCCAGGAGCCGGGGCGTAGGGCCGGACCGGCGGCGGGTGCCCTCACCGCCGATCATCAGGCAGTAACCGCGCTCAAGTCCCCAGACCCCGCCGGAGGTTCCGCAGTCCAGGTAGTGGATGCGGTGCGGGGCGGCCGAGCCCGACCATGCCGAGCCGCATGGGGTCGTCGGCAGCCATGTGCCCTCCTGTCGCGTCATCGCCTTCTCAGCCCGGGGCCACCAGGTCGCGCGCCACCCGCGCGACGCGCTCGGGGGTGAATCCGAACTTCGTGAGCAGTTGTCTGAGGGGTGCTGAGGCGCCGAAGGTGTGCATGCCGATGACGGCCCCGTCCGTGCCGACGTACCGGTCCCAGCCGAACGTGGAGCCCTCCTCCACCGCGACCCTGCGCGTAACCGAGGGCGGCAGCACCTGGTCGCGGTACGCGCGCGGCTGACGGTCGAACAGCTCCCAGCACGGCATGCTCACCACCCGCGACGCGATGCCCTCGGCGGTGAGCTCCTCGTGTGCGGCCAGGCCAGCACCACCTCGGAGCCGGTGGCGAGCAGGATCACCTCGGGCTCGCCCCGGTCCGCGTCCGCCAGGACGTAGGCACCCCACGCGACACCGGTGGCCGCCGCGAGCCGGGTGCGGCACCGCCGGATCCTCGGACCGAGCCGCCTGATCGGTCGGCCCACGGCCACTCCATGCTTTGATCTGTCCTCGGACGGACGCGTTCGACCGCCGCGGAACAGAGGTGCGCATGGCAGGAAACGACGGACGAGTGCCGGTGGCCGACGGCGACGTGGCCATACGGCGACCGCGGCGGGCCGCGACCGCGCGCACGGACGGCGAACGCCCGCACACCGGGGAGGCACCGCCCCGGAAGGCGTCATGCGAGGAGGCGCCATGCGGGGAGGCGCCATGAGGCTGTCCACCCGCATCGCGCTCGCGGTCGGCGTGAGCGTGCCGCTGCTGGTGCTGGCCTCCGGCTGGCTGCTGCTGCGTCTGGTCACCGACGATCTGCGCGCACACCAGAACGCCCAGTTGCGCGCTCGCGCCACGGTCGTCGCCAAGAACGCCAAGGCGTTCCTCGAGGTCGCCGGGGCCGACCGCCCGGTCATGGAACAGGCCCGGCAGCGGCGGCTGGTGAACTCCGCCCGGGACGTGGGCATCCGGCTGACCGCGCCCGGGGGCACGGTCTCGGCCGGGCCGCAGCCCGACCCGTTCCCCTCACTGCCCCGCAACGCCCCGAAGCCGGTCACCGTGACCTCTGGTGACACGGAGTGGCTGGTGCTGTCGCTGCGCGTCGGTGCCGCGAAACAGGGCACCACACCGAATCTGTGGCTGTTCTCGCCGGACACCGCCGAGGACGAGCTGTCGCTGGTGCGCCAACGGGTCGTGTTCGGGGCGCTGTTGGCCGCGCCCCTGGCCGGGGCCACCACCTGGGCCATCGCCACCCGGGCGGTCCTGCCGCTGCGGCGGCTGCAGCGCCGTACCAGCGGCCTGGACCCCCGGACCAGCGCCGTACGCCTGGAGCACACACCGACCCGTATCGGCGAGGTCGACGACCTGGCGTACACGCTGCAGACCGTGCTCGCCCGCTACGACGAGCAGGTCGAACGCACCGGGGAGGCGCTGGCCACCGCCCGCGCGTTCGCCGCGACCGCGTCCCACGAGCTGCGCACGCCGCTGATGAGCATGCGCACCAACATCGACATCCTCACCGACCACCCCGACCTGGACCCCGTCGACCGGGCGGAGGTGGTCGAGGACCTGGGGCGCGAACACACCCGGCTGCTGGGGCTGCTGGTGATGCTGAGGGCGCTCGCGCAGGGCGACCTGGTCGAGGCGGACGCGTTCGCGTCGCTGGACCTCGCGGAGGTGCTGGACGCGTCCGTATCCGACCTGCGGCGCACCCACCCGGACGCCGAGGTGTCCGTGCGCACCACCCCGGGGCTGCTGGTGCACGGCTGGGAGGAGGGGCTGCGCTCGGCGGTGGACAACCTGCTGGCCAACGCCTGGACCCATGGCCGCGCCACCGACGGCACGGCCCCCATCGAGGTGACCCTGCGCCACTCCGGCGACCCGCGGCAGCCGCTCGCCGTGCTCACCGTGGACGACCACGGCCCCGGCATCCCGCCGGAGCGCCGCGAGGAGATCTTCCAGCGGTTCCGGCGCGGCCCGGAAAGCCCCGGCTCCGGCCTCGGCCTGACCCTGGTCGCCCAGCAGATCGCCCTGCACCGGGGCCGGATCACCGTACGGGACCGGCCCGACGGACGCCCCGGCGCGCGCTTCGAGGTGCGGCTGCCGGTCACCGGCGTCCGGGACGTGGAGAGCACCCTGCCGCTGCTCCGCCGGGACTGGCTGACCGGCCGCCACGCGCTGCCTCGCTGAAGTCCAGCGCGGTTCGGGTGCGTCCCGAAGGGGCGCGGGGCCGTGCCGATGTGCGGCTCCGCCGCGGCTGTGTCGATATGCGGCTCCGCCGCGTGGGACCGGCCACGACGCAGCCGCGGACGAACGACCGCACCTCGCGGCACTTCCCGCGGAGCGCTCAGACGGCGCGGACGGTGGCCAGCGCGTTGCTCCAGCTGACGACCTGGTCGAGCAGGGTGTTCACGGCCTCGGTCTGGTGCTCGGCGGGGGTGAACCTGCTGAAGTTCTCGAAGTCGGTGAACAGGGACAGGGCGACCTGCGCGCGCACATCGGCCACCTGCAGCTCGGCCATCACCAGGCGCAGGTGCTCGACCGCGCGGGTGCCACCGGCGCTGCCGTAGCCGACGAAGCCGGCGGCCTTGTTGTTCCACTCGGCGTACAGGAAGTCGATGGCGTTCTTCAGGGCGCCGGAGGTGGAGTGGTTGTACTCGGGGGTGACGAACACATAGCCGTCGAAGGAGGCGATCTTCTCCGCCCAGACCCTGGTGTGTGGCTGTGCGTACTGGCCCAGCGACGGCGGGACCGCCTCGTCCAGGAGGGGGAGCCGGTAGTCGGCGACGTCGACGAGTTCGTACTCCGCGTCGGTGCGCTGCCGGGCGATGTCGAAGACCCACCGGGCGACGGCTTCGCCATTGCGGCCGGGGCGGGTGCTGCCGAGGATGATGGCGATCTTGGGCATTGCGTAGTCCTTTCCGTTCCGTGGCGCGTTCCCAGACTCGGGCCCGTAACTCGTCCGGTTGGACCGCTGTCCCCCATCGCCCGCCCCCACGCAGGACATCAGCGGGTGCCGCGGGGGCGGGAGCGTATTCTGCCGGGCGTGTCGAGGGTGACGATCGGGGATGTGGCACGGGCGGCGGAGGTGTCGACCGCGACGGTGTCCAACGTGCTCAACGGCACCGGCCGGGTCTCGGAGGCGACGCGGGCCCGGGTGAGGGCGGTGGCCGGTGCGCTCGGTTACGGCCCGGCGGGCGGCGGCGGGCGCACCCTGGGGCTCGCGGTGACCGCTCACGGCGACAGCGCGTGGGACTTCGCGAGCGTGCCGTACTTCGCCCAGGCCATCGGCGCGGCCACCGTCGCCGCGCACCGGCGCGGCTACGCGCTGATGGCGATGCCCGCGGGTCCGGACGAGCGCGCGTGGCGCACCCTCCCGGCCGCCGGGGTGGTGGTGCTGGACAGCCCGCCAAGCGACCCCGTGGTGCGGGTGCTGCGCGCCCGCGGTCTGCCGCTGGTGTTCGACGGCCGTCCCGGCGAACTGCGGGCGCGGGAGACGTGGGTCGACAACGACCACGAGGCCATGACCCGCCGGGTGCTGGAGCATCTGGCCGGGCAGGGTGCGCGGCGGATCGCGCTGATCGCCGGGCCCACCCAGGAGTACTACACCCGCGCGAGCGCGACGGCCTACCGGCGGTGGTGCTCACGGGCCGGTGTGCGGCCGTGCGTGGTCCCGTTCGACGAGGACGACTCCACGGGGCGCGGCCTGGACGCCCTGCTGACCGGGGAGGGCGGGCCGGACGCGGTGTTCGGCCTGTACGACCCGTGCGGCCGTCAGGTCCTGGCGGCGGCCGCGCGGTGCGGGCTTTCGGTGCCGGAGGACCTGATGGTGGTGTGCGGCAGCGAGGATCCGGCCTACGGGCGTACGGACCCGCCCGTGTCGACGGTGTCGCTGGCCCCCGAGCAGGCCGGAACGGCGGCCGTCGACGCGCTGGTGAGCCTGGTGGAGGATCCGCCGCACACACCGCTGCCCGTGGTGATCGGGACGCGTCTGGTGGTTCGTTCGTCCTCGATGCGGCGATCCCGCCGGCAGGCGTCATGAGGGCGGAGTGGCCCGGGGGCCGTCAGGAATCCGCGGGCGTGATGTCCAGCGCCGTGAGGAAGGCGGTCGCCGCCGGTGTGCGGGTGAGGCGGCTCCAGATGACGTACTCGACACGGGCCGGTGCGTCGGCGACCTCGATGGTGACGACGCCGGTGAGATGAGGCGCGTAGGCGGTGGGAAGCATCGCCACGCCGAGGCCCGGCCCGACGAGCCGGGCGATGAAGTCCGCGCTGGTGACCTCGAAGGCCACGTCACGGGTGAGACCGGCGGCCTCGAAGGCCAGGTCGGACTGGGCGCGCCCGGCCGTCCCGGCCGGGAGGTCCACGAACACCTCGGAGGAGAGCCTGCGCAGGTCGACCTGTGATGCCTCGGCGAGGGGATGGTCCGGCGCGACCACGGCGACGAGCCGGTCACGCGCGAGTTCATGGGCGGCGACGCCCTGGGGGCGGGCGGTGGTCGGCAGGCCGAGGAACGCCACGTCGAGGGCGCCCTCCTTGACCTGTTCGACGAGGTCGTCGCTCGCGCCCACCCGCAGGCTGATGCGCACACGCGGGTACCGCTCCCGGAAGTCGCGGAGCGCGCCCGGGATGTCGACCGCGGTGACGGTGGGGATCAGGCCCACGGCGAGCCGTCCGCGTACCTCCCCGACGGCCGCGGCGACCTCGGCGGCCGCGCGCTCGGCGGCGTCCAGGCACTGGCGGGCGGCCGGGAGGAAGGCTTCCCCGGCCGGTGTCAGTCGCACCCGGCGGCTGGTGCGCTCGAAGAGTCTCGCGCCGAGCTCCTTCTCCAGGCGGGCGATTTGGTGGCTGAGCGCGGACTGGACGACCAGACATCGCTCGGCGGCGCGCGTGAAGCTGTTCGTCTCGGCGACGGCGACGACGTACCGCATCTGCTGAAGCTCCATGGATCCATCGTGAATCGAGATCGATGCGGTGACAAACATGTGTTGGACTCATCAATGGCCCCGAGGTGAGACTTCGAGGCATGACACGGCACACCACACACGTGGGCTCCGGCGGGGCCGGCGGTGTCCGCCACGGAAACCTGCCACGCACCGCCCTGACGGCGCTCGCTCCCTCGGTGTGGGGCACGACGTACGTCGTCACCACCGAGTTGCTGCCCGAGGGACACCCGCTCTTCGCGGGTTCCTGCGGGCGTTGCCCGCCGGCCTGATCGCGCTGGCCCTCACCCGGACATTGCCGCGCGGCGCCTGGTGGGCGAAGGCCGCGGCGCTCGGCGTGCTGAACATCGGGCTGTTCCTCCCGCTGCTGTTCGTCGCGGCCGAACGCCTGCCGGGTGGCGTGGCCGCCACCTTGGCGGCGGCCCAGCCGCTGGTGGTGGCCGTCCTGGCCGTCACCGTGCTCCATGAGCGCCTTTCGCCGTGGCGCCTCCTGTGGGGTGTGACGGGCGTCGTCGGCGTCGGTCTTGTGGTGATCGGGCCGAACGCGGCACTCGACACCGTAGGGGTCGTGGCGGGCCTCGCGGGCGCGGTCACGATGGCGCTCGGTGTGACGCTCACCAAGCGCTGGGGGCGCCCCGCCGGGGTCGGTGCCACCACCTTCGCCGGGTGGCAACTCACGGCGGGAGGGCTCTTCCTGCTGCCTCTCACCTTCCTCGCCGAGGGGCGCCTCCCGCGATCGACCTGCCCGCGGCCCTCGGCTACCTCTGGCTGGGGCTGGTCGGCGGTCTGATCACCTACGCCCTGTGGTTCCAGGGCATCAGCAGCCTGCCCGTGGCCTCGGTCGCGGTTCTCGCCCTGCTCTCACCGCTGGTGGCCGCGGTCCTCGGCACCATCGTGCTCGGCCAGACGCTCGGCCCGGTCCAGCTCGTGGGTTTCGCGCTCTCGCTCGCCGCGATCGTCGCGGGACAGCTTCCGCCACGCGCCCGGGCCCGCGCCCGGACGCCCGAACACGACTCCGTCTCCACCCCCACCCCGGAAGGGACACCTCGATGAAGATCGCCGTTGTCGGAGCCGCGGGCATGGTCGGCTCGCGTGTCGTCAGCGAAGCCGTGAGCCGGGGCCATGACCTCGTCGCGGTGTTCCGCAAGGAGCCGACGGCCGCTCCACCACCCGGGGTGATCGCCGTGGCGGGCGACGCTAACGACCCCGGCCACATGGGCCGGCTCCTCGCCGGCACCGACGCGATCGTGGCCGCGACCCGCCCCGCCCCCGGTCACGAGGACTCCGCCGTCAGGACCACGGCGGCGCTGCTCACCGCGGCCGGGACGGCCCGGGCACGCATCCTCGTCGTCGGTGGCGCCGCTCCCCTGCGGCACCCGGGCCGCCCCGACCGGCTCGTCCTCGACAGCCCGGAGTACGTCCCGGAGCGCTTCCGCGCCCTCGCCGCCGCCAGCGCCGCGCAGCTGGACGTCTGCCGGGCCCACTCGGCGGACTGGGTCTATCTCAGCCCTCCCGCCCTCCTCGAGCCCGGGGACCGCACCGGGGAGTACCGGCGCGGCACCACGACCCTCCTCACCGCGGCCGACGGCACGTCCCGGGTCTCGGCCGAAGATCTCGCCGTGGCGGTCCTCGACGAGTTGGAGAACCCGGGCGGGGACAGACACTTCACGGTCGGCTACTAGAGGGCGTCCGACGGTACGCGTACGCCTGCGGCGGGCTACTCCCCTCCCCGCCCCTTCTTCCCACGCGGCGTCGATGTGCGGCTCCGCCGCGTGGGGGCTCCGCCCCAGGCCCCGCTCCTCAAACTCCCCCAGCTACCGCTGGGAGGTGCCCCCCGGAGGGGCTGGAAGGCGGGGCTTCGTCCCAGCCCCCGGGGTCCAGGGCGAGGCCCCGGCCACGCGGCGGAGCCGCATATCGATGCTGCGGGAAGGGGCGGGGAGGGGTAAATCCCGGGCGAAGGACGGCGGCGGCGGGTCAGCGGTGGCAACCGCAGGCTCCATGCCGGCCGTGCACGGTGGCGAGGGAGGCGGGCCGGGCCGCCGGGAACGGCGCGGCGGCCGCCTCCGCGCCGGGCTGGTCCGCGTCCCAGACGCGCCTGCCACCCGCCAGCGTCAGACGGACCTTGGTGCCGGTGATGTCCTTGACCGGCACTCGGGTCACATCCCGGTCGAGCACGAGCACATCGGCGGCCAGGCCCGGGGTGAGCACACCGGTCTCGTGGTCGATACGGAGCTGGTGGGCCGAGCCCGCCGTGTGCATGCGCAGACTGCTGAAGCGGCTGATGCCCTCGCGCTCCGGGTACAGCGCCCCCTCCTCGCCCTCCCGGTCGATCGCGGTGCGGATCTGGTTGAAGGAGTCGAGCGGGTCCACCGGCCAGTCCGACCCCCCGGCCAGCGCCGCGCCATGCCGCTCCAGGCTGCGCGCCGGATACATCAGCCGGTGGCGGTCCGGGCCGATGTAGGGCAGGAGGGCGTCCATCGTCCACACATTGCGCATCGCCCACTGCAACTGCATGCACGCGACCACGCCGAGCGGTGCGAAGCGCCGGTAGTCGTCCGGGTGCACCAGTTGCAAATGGGCGATGGTGTGCCGGTTGCCACGGCGGCCGTTGGCGCGTACCGCCGCCTCGTAGCCGTCCAGCGCGGTGCGCACCGCACGGTCGCCGATCGCGTGCGCGTGCAGCTGCCAGCCCGCCCGGTCCAGTACGGCCGCCAGGCGCCCGTACTCGGTGGCGGTGACGTACAAGTCGCCCCGGTTGTCGGTGGGTTTGCCGTCGCCGTCGAGATACGGCTCCAGCAGTGCGGCGGTCTGCGCGGGGTGTTCGATCACGCCGTCCAGGAAGACCTTCGCCGTCCCGAAGCACAGGCCCGGCACCTGTCCGTACGCCGTGCGCTGCTCGTTGACGTGGGCCAGCGCGGCCTTCGGGTCGCGGACGAGGTCGATGTCCAGGCGCAGCGCGGGAATCACCCGCTGCGGCAGCCGGTCCGAGGCGGCCAGATCGGCGTAGGCGCGGAGGCCTTCGGCCTCGGTGGCCGCGTCCATGTACGTGGTGATGCCGTTGGCCGCCGCCTGGCGGAGGGCCTTCGCCGCGGCGGCCAGCGCCCTGCCCTCGTCCGGTGGCGGAATCACCGCCGCGACGAGGTCCTGCGCGGTGTCCTTGAGCAGCCCGGACGGTGCTCCGGCCGCGTCGTGGACGATATGGCCACCGGCCGGGTCCGGGGTGCTCGACGTGATCTTCGCCAGCTCCAGGGCCCGCTGGTTGACCCACGTGTTGTGGGCGTCCGAGCCCTTGAGCGCGATCGGCCGACGGGTCGGCAACGCGTCCAGGATGCGGTGGTGGGTCTCGGTCCCGGCCGGCAGGCCCACCGGGTTCCAGTCCTCCACCACCAGCCAGCCATCGGGCTCCTGGTCCTCGCTCGCGTTCAGGAAACCGGTGAGCTTCGCCTGGAGCGCGGCGACGGTGTACGTCTCATTCCCCAGGGACGGGTTGAGCGAGCGCCACCCGGCCTCCAGGCAGTGGGCGTGCGCGTCGATGATCCCCGCCATGACGGTGCCGCCGCGGGCGTCGACGAACTCCGTGTCCCTCCCGGCCAGCCGCCGCACCAGGGTCGCCGGGCCGACCGCGAGGATCCTCCCGTCCCGTCCCACGGCGAGGGCCTCCTGCCCCGGCACATCCGGCAGCCCGGTCAGCACCCGCCCACCGTGGATGATCGTCGCGGCCGGACGACGGGAGCCGGACGGACGTCGGCCGGAGGCCGCGAACGCGGCGGAGGGGGCCGGCCCGAGTGCGCCCGCGACACCCACCGCGCCCGCGGCTGCCAGGAGACGACGACGTGCCAGGTCAAGGCTCATGCTCACTCCCTGAGTGTGATGAGGTGTGACGCGTCAGCCTCGGTGATTAAGCCCTTAAGCACCAGCCGCCCGGCGCTGGCGATATGGCCCGTGGGCGAGGGTGTCCACAACGAATTCCGCAGCTATCTCCCCCGCCGGCGCATGCTCCCCGCTCCGGCGACACGTGGCTACCGGCGCTGCTCCCAGGCGGCCCGGGTGAGTTCGTACTCGACATCGCCGTGCTCGGATCCCTCGATCGCCTCCGGCCACTCCTCGGTGAAGGTGCGGACGAACGACAGGCCCGACTTCTCCATCACGCGCCGGGACCCGGTGTTCACGGCCATGGTGTTCGCGGTGACCCGTTCCACGCCGAGGTCGGTGAAGCCCTTGTGGATCAGCGCCCGGGACCCTTCCGTGGCGTAACCCTTGCCCCAGGCGGCCTTGTTCAGGCGGTAGCCGAGCTCCACCACGGCGGGGCTGTGGTCGTCCAGGGGGCGGAACTCGAACCAGCCCAGGAACATTCCAGTGGCCTTCTCCTCGGCGGCCCAGTAGCTCCGGGTCCCGAGGCCCGGGTGGTCGTGGAGGAACAGTGGCAGGGTCTTGGTGCGGATCGTCTCCCGGCTCGCCGTCTCTCCATCGGTGAGGAAGCGCATGACGTCGGGGTCGTTGTGGAGCGCGAAGAGGTGGTCGGCGTCGGCGTCGGTGAACGGGCGCAGCACGAGCCGTTCGGTTTCCAGGAAGATACGCATGCCGCGATCCTCACCAGTGGACGGCCGGGCCCGCCACCGGATATTCGCGGCGCGGCGAAGTCGGCCGGGCTACGGCGACGACGGCCGGGGCTACGGCTCGATGTCCAGGACGTCGTGGACCGGCCGCCGCGGGGTCTTGCCCGCCCCGGGGCCGTACCCCAGCCGCAGCACCCTCTGCACATGGGTCATGGCCGATGTCGGTGTCACGGAGGCCAGCAGCATCGGGGCGACGGGGTCGGGCAACAGCCGGGTCGCCGCCTCCCAGCCCTCGTGCGCCACCGCGACCCGCAGGTTCATCAGGGCGGCGCCACAGCCGATGTGCAGGGCGCGAAGCTCGGGGTCGGTGTGCGACAGGGCACCCCGCGGGTCGGCCCGGAGACGGAACACGCGGCCGCACCGGCCGGATGGCACCGTGGTGGGCCGTGTGGTCGGGAGAGGGGCCCCACGCCGCCACCGGGGGCGATGGCATGGCCCGCCCGCGCTGGGGCCCCGCCTGGGGCCCGTGGTGCGGGCGGCGGCGCACCACGGGCCCCAGGCGGGGCCCGCGGGCGGCGGCGCACCACGCGGGCTGTCCGGTGGCCGTCGTCCCGCATGAGTGAGCATGAGTGAGTGCGCTCGACGTCTTGCCAACGGCTCAGGCCACCCGATACGGCCGCGCCCGCTCGCTGTTCAGCGTGAGACCCAGCCCGGGCGCTCCGTCGTGGCCCGGGGTGACGCCGCCACCGTCGGGCGCGAGGGCGCCGTCGAACAGGATGCGCTCGATGCGCACATGGTCGTGGAACCACTCCAGGTGGCGCAGGTTGGGCACGGACGCGGCGGCGTGGGCGTGGGCGTGGGGGGCGCAGTGGCCGGAGATCTCGAGGCCCTGGCCGTGGGCGAGGGCGGCGGCGCGCAGCCAGACCGTGATGCCGCCGCAGCGGGTGACATCGGCCTGGAGGCAGTCCACGGCACCGGTGGCGAGCATATGCGCGAAGTAGGGCAGGGTGTAGCCGTATTCACCGGCCGTGACCTCCATCGGGACCCGGTCGCGGACGGTGGCGAGGGTGGTGAGGTGGTCGGAGGAGACGGGTTCCTCGAACCAGGTCACACCGTGGTCGGCGAGCGTGTCGGCCATGCGGATGGCCTGTTTGGCGGCGTAGCCGCCGTTGGCGTCCACGTACAGGGCGGTGGTGTCACCGATGCTCGTGCGGGCCTCGGTGACGCGTTTCCGGTCCCGTTCCTCGCACTGTCCCCAGGACTCGCCGATCTTGATTTTGACGCGGGGGATGCCCTCTTCCTCGGTCCAGCCGCGCAGTTGCCGGTCCTGGCGCTCGGCGTCGTACGTGGTGAAACCGCCGCTGCCGTACACCGGCACCTCGTCCCGCGCCCTGCCCAGGAGGTGGACCAGGGGCAGGTCGAGCAGGCGGGCCTTGCAGTCCCACAGGGCGATGTCCACGGCGGCGATGGCCTGGGCGGCCACGCCGGGCAGTCCGGCGTTGCGCACGGCGCGGTGCATGGCCTCGTTCGCGCGCGGCACGTCGAGGGCCGGGGTACCGGTGACCACATCGGCCAGCAGATCGTCGATGACCAGGGCCGTGGCGGCCGGGGCGTAGGTGTAGCCGAGCCCGGTGACCTGGCCGCACCGGACGGTGGCGAGGACGAGGGTGGTGCTGTCCCAGCTGAGGGTGGAGTCGGCCTCGGGGGCGTCGGTGGGCACCGTGTAGACGGCGCTGTCCACCCCGTCCACGACGTGCTCACCCGCGCCTGCCGCCACGGCGCCACCCGTCACCACCGTGCGGTCACCTTCCCCCGCGGCGCGTGCGTCGCGAGGCGGCACGGCCGACCCCCACCGCGGCCCCCGCCACGGCCGTCGCCGTGAGGGCGGCGGCACCGGCGGTGGTCGCCCAGCGGGCCGTGCGCGAGGGCGGGGCCGTGCGCGGTGCCAGGCGTTCGGGCCGCTCGCTGGGCAGGGTGGTGTCGAGGCCCAGGGCCAGCGCCTCGGCCAGGTGGAGGGCCTCGCGGCCGGTGTCGCCCTGTTCGATCTGGGTGCGGCAGCTGAAGCCGTCCGCGAGCAGCAGGCTGCCGGGGGCGGCCGCGCGCACGGCGGGCAGGACGCCCTGTTCCGCGATGGCCATCGAGATCTCGTGGTGGCCGCGTTCGAAGCCGAAGTTTCCGGCCAGTCCGCAGCAGCCCTCGTCGAGGACATCGGTGACGAGGTGGGCGCGGCGCATGAGTTCGCGGTCCGCGTCGTCCTTCATGATCGCGTGCTGGTGGCAGTGGGTCTGGACGACGGCCTGCCGGCCGAGTGCGGGCGGCCGCCAGTCGTCGGGGGCGTGGTGGACGAGGTGTTCGGCGAAGGTGCGGAACTGCCCGGCCAGCCGCGCCACGTCCTGGTCGGCGGGCATCAGTTCGGGTGCGTCGGCCCGGAACACCGCGGTGCAGGAGGGTTCGAGGCCGATGATCGGGGTGCCCGCCTCGAGGTAGGGCCGCAGCACCCGCAGCGTGTGCCGCAGGACCTGCTTCGCCATGGCCAGTTGCCCGGTGGAGATCCAGGTCAGGCCGCAGCACACGGGCTCGGTCGGTACGGCGACCCGGAAGCCGGCGTCCTCCAGCACCCGGACGGCCGAGATGGCGACCGAGGGGTGGAAGTAGGTGCTGAAGGTGTCGGGCCACACCACCACGGTCCGCGGATCCGCCGGGTCCGGTTCCTCGGTGGCGCGGGCGCGCCACCACTGGAGGAAGGACTGCCGTGCGAACGCGGACGCCTGGCGTGCGCCGTCCACACCGGCCAGCCGCTTGCCGAGGCCGGACACACCCGGTGCCCGGGCCACGGTGTTGACCAGCGAGGGCGCGATACGGGAGAGCCGGGCCCACACCGGAAGCCAGCCCATGGAGTAGTGCGCCGCCGGGCGCGGGCGGCCCGCGTAGTGGTGGGCGAGGAATTCGGCCTTGAGCGTCGCCATGTCGACACCGGTCGGGCAGTCGGACTTGCAGCCCTTGCACGCCAGGCACAGGTCCAGGGCGTCACGGACCTCGGTCGAGCGCCAGCCGTCGGTGACGGCGGAGTCCGCGTGGCCGCCCAGCATCTCGAACAGCAGCCGGGCCCGGCCGCGGGTGGAGTGTTCCTCCTCCTTGGTGGCCCGGTACGACGGGCACATCACGGCGCCGTGGTGGCCGCGGCAGTTGCCGATGCCGACACAGCGCATGACCGCGCGGGAGAAGGAGTGCTCGTCGTCGGGGTAGCCGAAGTGTGTGCCGGGGGTGGCCGGCCGCCACCCCGGGCCCAGGCGCAGCTGACCGTCGACCGGATTCGGGCCGGTGGCCCTGCCCGGGCCGGCGCCCTTGCCCGGGCCGGTGACCTTGCCGGGGTTCATCCGGTTCTCCGGGTCGAACAGCGCCTTCATCTCGCCGAACGCGGTCACCAGGCGCTCGCCGAACATCCGGGTGAGCAGTTCGCCCCGCGCCTGGCCGTCCCCGTGCTCGCCGGACAGCGAGCCGCCGTACGAGACCACCAGGTCGGCGGCGCGTTCCACGAAGCGGCGGAAGCCGGCCACGCCGTCGGCGGTCTTCATCCCGAACGGGATGCGGGTGTGCACACAGCCCTGCCCGAAGTGGCCGTACAGCGACGGATGGTCGTAGCCGAACTCCGCGAACAGCTCCTTCAGATCGCGCAGATAGTCCCCCAGGCGCTCGGGCGGGACGGCGGAGTCCTCCCAGCCCTCCCAGGTCTCCCGGTCGTCCGGCGGGCGCGCGGTCACCCCGAGGCCCGCCTCGCGGGCCCTGAGCATCCGCTGCTCGCGCCGGGGGTCGTCGGAGAAGGCCACCCTGGCGTCCTTCTCGTCCCGCCCGACCTCGCGCAGCAGCGCGTACGCCTGCTCGTCGACGTCCTCCTGGGTGTCCCCGCTGAACTGCACCAGCAGCCAACTGTCGCCCTCGGGGAGGGAGTTGAGGGATTCGAGATAGGCGCGCTCCTCGCGCATCAGCTCGGCCATCCGCCCGTCGAGGGCCTCCAGTTCCCCGGGTGTGCAGTGCTCCAGGAGCCGGGGCACATCGTCGGCGGCGGCGCAGATGTCGTCGTAGCCGAGCACCAGCAGCGACTGGTACGGGGGCACGGGCACCAGTTCCACTTCGGCGCGCACCACCGTCACCAGGGTGCCCTCGCTGCCCACCAGGGCCCGGGCCACGTCGAGGCCGTTCTCCGGCAGCAGCGAGTCCAGGTTGTAGCCGGAGACCCGGCGCGGGATCTTCGGGTAGCCGCGCCGGATGTCCGCGAGGTACTCGCCGACGATGCGGTCCAGGCCGTCGTAGATCTCGGCCCGGCGGCCACCCTCCGCCGCGATCCGCGCCCGCTCGGCCTTGGACGTCGGCCCCACCCACATGCGCACGCCGTCGTAGGTGATGACCTCCAGGCGGCGCACGTTGTCCACGGTCTTTCCGTATGCCTGCGCCGACGCGCCGCACGAGTTGTTGCCGATCATGCCGCCCAGCGCGCAGTGGCTGTGCGTGGACGGCTTCGGCCCGAACTGAAGCTGGTGGTCGGCGAGTTGACGGTTGAGCTCGTCCAGGACCAGCCCCGGCTCCACCACACAGGTGCGCGCCTTCGGATCCACCGAGACCAGGGCGTGGCAGTACTTGCTCCAGTCGATCACCACGGCGGTGTTCGTGGCCTGACCGGCCAGGCTGGTGCCGCCACCCCGCGACAGCACGGGCGCGCCGAAGCGGGCGCACACCTCCACCGCCCGCGCCCCGGCCTCCACGTCACGCGGGAGGACGACGCCGATGGGCACCTGGCGGTAGTTGGAGCCGTCCGTGGCGTACGCGCCCCGGCTGCCCGCGTCAAACCTGACCTCGGCGTCCACCTCCGCACGCAGTGCCGCCTCCAGCCCGCTCGCGGTACCGGTACCCATGGTGCGCTCCCCCTCCCTCAGGCGTGCCCGCGTCCCGGCAGGCGCTCGGCGTACTGGGCGACCTTCTGCCGGATGCCCCGGTGGGCGATCCCGGCCAGCTCGGGGTCGTGCAGCGCGGCCTTCACGGTCTTCTTCGCCATGGGGACCATGAGATGGGGCGGGATCGGGGCGATCTCCTGGTCGACCGTGAACTCCAGGACGACCGGGCGGTCGCCGGCCAGCGCCTCGTCCCAGGCCCTGCCGACCTTCTTCGGGGACTCGCAGCGGATCCCCCGCAGCCCCAGCAGCTCGGCGTACGCCCCGTAGGGGATGTCGGGGATGGTCTGGGAGGCGGGATACTTCGGGTCCCCGGCCATGGCGCGCTGCTCCCAGGTGACCTGGTTGAGGTCCTGGTTGTTGAAGACGCAGAAGACGAGGGGCGGGCCGCCCGCCAGCCGGTCCATATAGCGCTTGACGGTGATCATCTCGTTCATGCCGTTCATCTGGAAGGCGCCGTCTCCCACGAAGGCGATCACCGGGCGGGTGGGGTACGCGAAGCGCGCCGCGATCGCGTACGGCACCCCGGGGCCCATGGTGGCCAGCGTGCCGGACAGCGAGGCGTCCATCCCCTCGCGCAGCTTCAGGTGGCGCGCCCACCAGTTGGTGGCCGATCCGGAGTCGGCGGTGAGGATCGCCCGGTCCGGCAGCCGCGAGGAGAGCTCAGCGGCCACCGACTGGGGGTTGATGGTGTCCCCGAAGTGCTGGCCGGCCCAGGTGTCGCAGATGGTGAGCCACTCCCGCACATCCTTCTCGACCTTCTTCCGCCAGCTCCGCCTCTCCTTGCGCCGCAGCAGCGGGAGGAGCGCCTTGAGGGTCTCCTTGGCGTCGCCCACCAGATGGGCGTCCGTGGGGTAGCGCATGCCGATCATGCGGCCGTCGATGTCGATCTCGACGCCTCGGGCCTGCCCCTCGTCCGGCAGCCACTCGGAGTACGGAAAGCTGGTGCCGATCAGGAAGAGGGTGTCGCACTCCTTGATCATCTTGTCGCTGGCGGTGCTGCCCAGCAGACCGATCGGCCCGGTCACATAGGGCAGGTCGTCGGGGAGGACGTCCCGCCCCAGCAGCGCCTTGGCCACCCCGGCGCCCAGCAGCTCCGCCACTCCGACGACCTCGCCCGCGGCATCGGCCGCGCCCTGGCCGACGAGGATGGCGACCCTCTCGCCCTTGTTGAGGACATCGGCGGCGCGGCGGAGCTCATCGGGGTCGGGCAGGACGCGGGGGCGGCTCCAGCCCACGCTGGAGAAGACCGATCCGTGTGCTTTGGGCGGGGAGGGCTGGGCGTCCTCCTCCTGGATGTCGTTGGGGATCACGATCGTCGCCACACCGCGGGTGGTCAGCGCGGTCTTGAAGGCGCGGTCGATGACATGCCGTGCCTGGCCCGGGTGGGTGACCATCTCGCAGTACTCGGAGACGTCGGCGAAGAGCCGGTCCAGGTGGATTTCCTGCTGGTAGTGGGTGCCGAGGCTGAGCCGCTTCTGCTGGCCCACGATGGCGACCACCGGCTGGTGGTCCAGCTTGGCGTCGTACAGGCCGTTGAGCAGGTGGATGGCGCCGGGCCCCGAGGTGGCGGCGCAGACTCCTACCTCGCCGGTGAACTTGGCGTGGCCGCAGGCCATGAACGCGGCCATCTCCTCGTGCCGGACCTGGATGAATTCAGGGTCGCCCTTGGCACGGTCGAACGCCCCGAGCAGACCGTTGATCCCGTCCCCCGGATAGCCGAAGACCCGCCGCACCCCCCACTCCCGCAGCCGAGCCAGTGCGAAATCCGATACCTGAGCCACGGCGCCTCCTCGGTAGCGCTGCACGAAGCACCTCACAGGAGTAGCCGCCGACCGGGCCGGTAAACCTGGCGCATGGGCCGCGGCCGGCCGGGGCACCCGGGCGCCGGTCGGCAGCACGTACGCATGCGGCGGCCCGCCCGGAAAAGCGACGGCCCGCCGAGGGAGGACACGATCGTGAGCGGAGAGAAATCGTGAGCGGAGAGAAGAAGGGCACCCGGACCGCGGCCGAGGAGATCGAGGCGGAGATCGCCGAGGCCGAGACGCGGGTGACCGACGACGAGGAGGACGGCCATTACGGCGAGTCGGGGGACGCGATCACACCCAACGTCGACGCCCAGGAGGAGAGCCGGGGCGAGGGCTCAGGGACGGGCGGCCACCAGTAGGTCCACCAGATAGGTCTCCTCCACCCTCTCGTCCGGGAAGAGTTCGCGCAGACGGCCGCGCTCGGCGGCGAGGAACGCCTGGGTGCCGGCCTCGCCGAGGACGAGGAACGCCGAGTGACTGGTGATGTTGGCCAGGTGGGTGTCGAGGGGGACGACGCGGCTCCAGCGCACCTGGCGGCGGGTGACGCGAAGGCCGGAGAGGCCCGCGAGCCGGGCGGCGCGGCCGTCGTCGGGACCCACCTGGGGGGTCGACGTCACACCGGAGTGGGCCGCGACGCGCTCGGCCTGGGCGGCGATCCACGGCACGTCGTAGGCGGTGGTGTTCCACCAGACCGCCAGCGCGCCACCCGGGCGCAGCACGCGCAGCGCCTCCGGAACGGACCGGTCGGTGTCGGTCCAGTGCCAGGACTGCGCATATGTGATCAGGTCGCGGGAGGCGTCGGCGAGCGGCAAGGCGTTGCCGTCGCCCCGGACGATCGGCGCGTCCGGAAGCGTCCGGCGGAACTGGGCCGCCATGCCCGCGCCCGGCTCGACGGCGATCACATCGGCGCCGCGCTCGCGCAGAAGGGCGGTGGCGATCCCGGTGCCCGCCCCGACGTCGGCGACGCGGGCGCCCGCGAGGGGCCGTCCGGCGATCTCCTCCACGGCGTCGAAGAGGGCGGGCGGGTAGGAGGGGCGGTTCGCGGCGTACTGGGCGGCGGCCGCGTTGAAGGAATGGGCACGCGAGGTTGCGGTCATCCCCCCATCCTCACCCGTTCGGCCCCTTCTGCCGAGCCCCCCGTGTTCCGGCCGCGCCCCGGTTCACGCGCCCGACCTTGGTCCAGCCGGTCCAGCCCCGCTGCCGCAGCAGCTCGATCAGCCGGCGGGCCGCCGGCACGGTCTCGAACACGAGGGTGTCCATCACCCTGACCAGCGGTGGCTCGATGTCGACACCGTCGATGTAGTCCTCGCCCCGCTCCTCGGCCATCCCTGTGAGGTAGGCGGCCAGCTCGTCGGCCAGTCCCTCCAGCCGTGGATCGTCGTCGGCGCGGTCGAGCGCCCGGCCCAGGGTGCGGTAGAAGCCGATGCACCGCGGGTCGGCGATCTGCTCCCGCTTGCGCGCCATCCACTCCGGGATCCGCTCGGGTGCGTGCGCGGCCAGCGGGATCCAGCCGTCGCGCTCCACCCGGACGATCCGCTCGTCGACCCCGAGCGCCCGCAGCCGGTCGAGGAACTCCACCACCTCCAGGGGCAGCGCCAGACCGTCCCCGGCGGCCAGGCGGGCGATCCGCTCGCGGTGCCGCTGCCGCTCCCTGATCTCCGCCCGCAGCCGCTGGTCGATCTCCGCGACCGCCGCGTCGAACTCCTCCTCACCGGCCCTGAGCAGCTCCCGTACACGCGCCAGCGGGACCCCGGCCTCGGCGAGGGTCCGGATCCTGATCAGCTCGACGACGGCGTCGGCGCCGTACCGCCGATAGCCGGAGTGGTCCCGCTCCGGCTCCGGCAGCAGCCCCTTGGCGTGGTAGTGCCGCACCGCGCGCACCGTCACTCCGGCGTACGACGCCAGCTCGCCGATGGTCAGCATCGGACCAGTCTCCTGGACGTCGCTTACGAAGCCACCTCGTCGGCCGGGTGGGGTACGCCGCGGATGATCTCCGCGATCTCCCTGGCGTGGCTGAACACCAGCCGGTGGCCGGTGTTCAGCCAGGTCGCGGAGGTGTCCGGGCGTTCGCGCACGAGCCGGTCGACGCCCGCACGCCAGAGCCGGTTGTGCCGGGGCGCACGCCCTTCGGTGCTGTCGCCCGCGATCGCGGCCGACATGATCATGTGGATCGGGCGGTCGATCTTCCGGTACCGGTCGAGGATTCCGGCCCGCACCACATCCATCTCCAGCTGCAGATCGAGGATGTCCCGGGGGCCGAGCAGCACCTGACGCGCGGTGCCCCTGACCCGCTCGATCTCCCGCCACATGGCCGGGTCCTCCGCCATCGCGCGGAACTCCGGCAGGTCGGCCTCGGTGATGAACGGTTCGGGCAGCGGGTTCGCCCCGTCGATGAGGACGAGCCCGGCGACGGCGTCAGGGCACTCGGAGGCGTAAGTCACGGCCAGGTCCGCGCCCAGCGAGTAGCCCACGAGCAGGGGCGGCGAGGGCAGGCCGAGGGGCCCCGACTCCGCCAGCACGGCGAAGAGATCGCTCCGAAACGCGTCGAAGGAATACCGGTCGGCGGCCGGGGCGAGGCCGTGGCCCCGGAGGTCGAAGGTCACCACGTCGTGGTCGCGCCGCAGGAGCTCGATCAACTCGTGCAGATCGGCTTGGGTGGAGTTGAGGCCGGGACACAGGACCAGCGGTCGTCCCGTGCCGCCACGGGAAACCGGGATCGTGACGCCGTCGTGGTGGACGGTGAAGTGGCGCGTCGTCGTCATGCCGACCATGCTGCGAGGTTGCCCCTGCGTCAGGGTCAACCACCGGAGCCGCACATCGACGCTGTGCGGGAAGGGGCGGGGAGGGGAGCAGCCCGCCGCAGGCGTCACGATCCGCCGGACGCCCCCTGGCCCGCCCGGTACGGGTTCTTCCACAGGTACACCCTGCGGTGCTTGCTGTCGTTGCCCGCGATGAGCCGGCCGTCCCGGCTGAAGGCCACGTCCTGGATCACGTTGGCCGCCCCCTCCGCGCTGGTCGACAGGACGGCGCGTGGTTTACGGGTGGCCACGTTCCACAGCAACAGTCCGTATTCGGAGGGGACGGCGAGTGTCTTGCCGTCCGGGCTGAACGCAAGGTGGTTGACCTCCGATGCGACGAGGGAGTCGCTGAGGGTGGCCCGCTGACGGCCGGTCTTCACATCCCACAGCCGCACCTTGCCGTCGTAGCTGCCGGTGGCGAGCGTCGTGCCGTCCGGACTGAACGCCAGGCTCAGGACTCCTTGCACGGGGGAGATGGTGACCCGTGGATCGTGTTGGCCGTAAGGTTCCGGATCGCGGTGTCCCACGTCCCACAGCCGCACCGAGTGTTTCGGGGTGAGGTTGCTGCCGGAGTCGTCGCCCGCGGAGGCCAGCGTCCGGCCGTCCGGGCTGAAGGCCACGCCCGTGACCTTGGCCTCCTGGTTGTAGTAGGCGAGCGGCTCGTCCTTGCGGCTGTTGATATCCCGCAAGAACACCGAGCCGGGCCCACTGCCGGTGGCGAACAGCTTGCCATCCGGGCTGAAGGCCACCTTTTCGCCGCTATCGACTCCGTCGAGGAAGCGCATTTGCCGGTGCTCGGCCACGTCCCACATGGTCAGCCAGCCGGTCATATTGGTGGCGGCGAGGAGCTTGCCGTCGGGGCTGAACGTCACTTCGCGGGTCGGGAACCCCTGATTGCCGACGCTGTCGCGTCCGGTGAAGGTGGCGCGTGGCTTACGGTCGGCGACATTCCACAGCCGCACCTTGCCCTCGGAGTTGCCGGTGGCGAGCGTCTTGCCGTCCGGACTGAACGCCAGGCCCTCGGCCGTCTTGGACCGGCCGGTGGGGCCGAGGGAGGCCGTGGGCCCGATCGTGCGATAGGGGAGGTTGGGGCCGCGGTCGGGGGAAGAGCCGGGGAGGTAGACGGCGATCAGGACGACGGCGAGGACGAGGATCCCGACTCCGCTGAGCAGGACGGGCAGCCCCGGGGCGGGCCTGGTGACCGGGTCCGGGACCGCGGGGTTCGGCGGGGTATCCGCGCCCGGTGAGTTCGCGGGACCGCCGGGGGCGACGCCCCGTGCCGGGTCGTGCGCGGCCGGAGCGGGCGACGGCGGTACGGGGGCGGCGGGCCCGGCCCCGCGCGGCGACGGTGATGTGCGCGTCTCGGCGTCGGGCGAGCCGGGAGTGCTGGGCGAGCCAGGGGCGTTGAGGCGGCCGGGTGTCACGCGCCCGGGCCCTGACGGCGGCACCACGGTGCGGGTATGGGCGTCGGCGATGGCGTCGGCGACGCCCGTCGCGTCGACCCGGCGGCACAACTCGATGACCTGGGCCGGGGTCGGCCGCCGCTCCGGTTCCTTCTCCAGGCAATGGGCGGCGATGGCCCGAAGGGGCTCGGGGCAGCCGTCGAGGTCGGGATCCTGCTCCAGGATGCGGTAGATGACGCTGTGGTCGGAGCCACCGCCGAAGGCGAGCCGTCCGGTGGCGGCGAAACTGGCGATCACACCGAGGGCAAAGACATCACCGGCCTCGGTGACGTCCTGCCCCTGATGTACTCGGGCGCCATGTAGGCGGGTGTTCCGGTGCGCATCCCGGTGGCGGTCACCGCGGTGACATCCGCGGCCCGGGCGATACCGAAGTCGATGACCTTGGGTCCCTCGGCGGTGAGGATGATGTTGGACGGTTTCAGGTCACGGTGGATCACATCGGCGGCATGGATGGACTGCAGGGCCTCGGCCACCCTGGCGATCAGCCCCAGCGCCGCGTCGGCCGACAGCGGCCCGCTCTCGGCGACCGCGTACTGCAGGGACGGCCCGGGCACGTACGCCGTGGCCAGCCAGGGCTCTTCGGCCCGCAGATCCGCGTCCACCACCGGCACGGTGTACAGGCCCTGGACCCGCCGGGCCGCGGCCACTTCCTGCTGGAAGCGCTTGCGGAACGACGCGTCGCCCGCGTATTCGCGGTGGACGACCTTGACCGCCACCGCGCTGCCGGCCGGCGTACGTCCCAGGTAGACCCGGCCCATTCCCCCGCGCCCAGCACCGCCTCCAGCCGGTACGGACCGGCCGTGGCGGGATCAGCGGCCCCCAAGGGGCGGTGTGGTGGCGGAGTTGTCGGCCACTCCGGTTGCTGCCCGGCCCCAACGGGTGGAACCGCCAATCGACCATGGTCATGGTCCGGTCGGGACATGTTCCCCGTCACCCCGTCTCTCGCCGTTCGAGCGAGCGACAGCGTAAACGAACCCATCACCCCGTAACAGCTCTCCCCCACACCAAGACGCGACACGAAGACCGGTGGGCCGTGCCATGCGAAGACCGGTGGGCCGTTCGCTGTGGCGTCAGGCCCACCGGTCTCGCGCGGCGGGCAGTGCTGTGGCTCCCGCCCGCTTCACTTCGCCGCCGGTTCAGCTACCGGTCCGGCCGCCACCGCTCTCGTGGCCACCCTTCTGGCCAGCCTCCGCGGCACGCCGCGGGTCGTTGGCGAAGTTGCCACCGCTCTCGTGACCGCCCCGCTGACCGGCCTCCGAAGCCCGCTTCGGGTCGTTGGCGAAGTTACCGGGGTTGTCAGCCATGACTGGTTCCTCCTTGTTCGCGGAGATTCCATCTGTCTGGGGCAGCGGGTACCCGAGACGCGGACGCTGAACAGGGTGGTCCCGCAACGGATGTCCCCTCAGGATTGGCGGCGCGCGAGCGGGTACTCAGGACGCCGGAAAACATCGGCGCAGGGAGGGACCACGCCCGTGGACGAGAAGAACATCTTTGTGATCGGCCTGGACGAGGCCAATGTGCCCATTCTGGAAAGCGGGCCCGGTGCCGAGCGGTTCCGGTTCCACCGCCTGCTCACGGTCGAGGATCTCCAGAGCGGCGAGGTGTCCGTGGAGGATCTGATCGCGAAGGCGGAAGGTGTTCTGGATGCCTTTGAGGGCAGCGTCGACGCCATCGTCGGCTACTGGGACTTCCCGGTGAGCACGCTCGTGCCGATTCTCAGCGAGCGCTACGGCACGCGCAGCACCAGCCTGGAGTCGGTGGTCAAGTGCGAGCACAAGTACTGGAGTCGGCTGGAGCAGCAGAAGGCGATCGAGGAGTGTCCGCGGTTCGGCCGGGTGGATCTGGAGGCGCGGGACCCACGGCCGCCGGAGGGCGTCCGCTTCCCGATGTGGCTCAAGCCCGCCCTCGCGTACTCCTCGGAGCTGGCCTTCTCCGTCAAGGACGAGGAGGAGTTCCGTACGGCGGTGAGCCGGATCCGTGAGGGCATCGGCCGCGTCGGCAAGCCCTTCGACGCCGTCCTCGAACGGCTGGAGCTCCCGCCGGAGATGGAGGGTGTGGGCGGTCAGGTGTGCCTCGCGGAGGAGGCGCTGAGCGGGGTGCAGGTCGCCGTGGAGGGCTATGTCCACCAGGGCGAGGTCACCGTCTACGGCGTGCTGGACTCCATCGACTACCCGGACAGCCCGTCCTTTCTGCGCCACCAGTACCCCTCCGCACTGCCCGAGCCCGTGATCCGGCGGTTGCATGACGTCTCGCGGCGGGTGATGCGGCAGATCGGCATGGACGGGGCCACGTTCAGCATCGAGTACTTCTACGACGCCGCCACGGACGAGATCAACCTCCTGGAGATCAACCCCCGCCACTCCCAGTCGCACGCCGAGCTGTTCACCTACGTCGACGGGGTGCCCAACCACCACTGCATGATCAGCCTCGCCCTCGGCGAGGACCCCGCCCTGCCGTACCGCGAAGGCCCCTACGCGATGGCCGCCAAGTGGTATTACCGATGGTTCGCCGACGGTGTGGTCCATGACACCCCCGTCGACGAGGAGATCGAGCGCATCGAGCGCGAGATCCCGGGCGTACGGATCGATGTGGTGCCCGAGGAGGGGCAGCGGCTGTCGCAGCTGGAGCAGCAGGACAGCTACAGCTTCGAACTCGCCCACATCTTCACGGGCGGGGACGGCGAGGAGGACCTGCGCGAGAAGTACGACCGCTGTGTCGCCGCCCTGAACCTCCTCTTCGACGCCACCGCCCCGGGCTCGCGACACGAGCAGCGGGAGCAGCGGGAGCAGACGGAGCCGGAGCAGGAGATGCGGGAACAGAGCGGCTGAGCCCCGACCGCCCGCGGACGCGACCGGCGTCACGGACACCGCCGGTGTGCCGTTCGCGTCCGTGGGAACCCGTGCACCCCTGTCACCAGGGCCGCCGCCGGCCGCCACCGAGGCCGCCACCAGGGAAGGAGCATGTCGGCCTATGCGCCTCGTGAGCAATCTGCCGTGCGCCACGAAGGAAGAGGAACACATCACGATCCCCATGTCCGACGGCGTTCGCCTGTCGGCGCGCATCTGGCGTCCCACGTCCTCGGAGGTGGAGCCGGTGCCCGCGGTGCTGGAGTACATCCCCTACCGCAAACGGGATCTGACCTCCGTGCGCGACTCCATCCACCACCCCTACATCGCCGGTCACGGCTACGCCTGTGTCCGCGTCGACCTGCGGGGCACCGGGGAGTCGGAGGGGGTGCTGACGGACGAATATCTGGGGCAGGAGCAGGCGGACGCCGAGGAGATCCTGGCGTGGCTGGCCGAGCAGCCCTGGTGCGACGGCGCCACCGGCATGATGGGCATCTCCTGGGGCGCCTTCGCCGCCCTCCAGGTGGCCGCCCGGCGGCCGCCGAGCCTGCGCGCCATCGTCATCGCGTCCTTCACCGACGACCGGTACGCCGATGACATGCACTACATGGGCGGTGCGCTGCTGTCGGACAACCTCGCCGAGGCGGGCACGATGTTCGCCTACGCCACCTGCCCGCCGGACCCGGCGGTGGTCGGCGAGCGCTGGCGCGGGATGTGGCACGAGCGGCTGGAGAACGCCCGCCCCTGGGTGCTGGAGTGGCTGCGCCACCAGCGCCGCGACGACTACTGGCGGCACGCCTCGGTGTGCGAGGACTACCAGTCCGTGCGGTGCCCCGTGCTGGCCTCCAGCGGCTGGGCGGACGGCTACTCCAACGCCGTGACCCGGCTGCTCGGCAGTCTGGACGTACCGCGCAAGGGCCTGATCGGGCCGTGGTCGCACAAGTACCCGCACCTGGGCGAGCCGGGCCCGGCCATCGGCTACCTCCAGGAGGTGGTGCGGTGGTGGGACCACTGGCTGAAAGGCGTGGACAACGGCGTCATGGACGGACCCATGCTGTGGACGTGGATGCAGGACAGCGTGCCACCGTCCACCGCCTACGAGGAGCGGCCCGGCCGCTGGATCGCCGAGCCCCGGTGGCCCTCCCCCAACGTCGAGCCGGTGGTGCACCCGCTCACCGGATACCGCATCGCCGACCCCGGTGACACACCTCCCGGCCAGGATGCGCCGGGCGAGCCGCTGACCGTCCAATCACCGCTGTCCGTCGGCCAGTTCGCCGGCAAGTGGGCCTCGTACAACGCGCCTCCTGACCTGCCGTACGACCAGCGGGAGGAGGACGGCGGTTCGCTGGTGTTCCAGACCGATCCGCTCACCGAGCGGGTGGAAATCCTCGGCTCGCCCTCCGTCGAACTGGAGCTGTCGGCCAGTGAACCGGTCGCCATGGTCGCCGCCCGGCTCTCCGACGTGGCTCCGGACGGCCGCGCCACCCGGGTCACCTACGGTCTGCTCAACATCGCCCACCGCGAGACCATCGGCGACCCCGAACCGCTGGAACCGGGCCGTCGCTACCGCGCCCGGGTGCGGCTCAACGGCGTGGCCCAGGCGTTCCCGCCCGGCCACCGCATCCGGCTGTCGCTGTCCACGTCGTACTGGCCGCTCGCCTGGCCCCCGCCCCGGCCGGCGCTGCTGACCGTGTACGAGGCCGGCAGCGCCCTCACGCTGCCGCTGCGCCGGGCGTCCGCGGGCGAGGACCAGCCCCGCCCGTTCGGGGAGCCGGAGGGCACACCGCCCGCCGCCACCACCCCGATCAGCCCCCGTGAGGAGCGCTGGGACGTCAAGCGCGACCTGGTGGGCTACGGGTCCGAGCTGGAGATCGTCAAGGACGCGGGCACCCTGCGCTTCGACGACATCGGGCTGGACGTCGGCCGCCGGGCGTACGAGCGCTATACGGCGGTCGCGGACGACTTCACCTCGGTCGGTGGCGAGTCGACCTGGACCATGCGCTTCCACCGCGACGACTGGGACGTGCGAGTGGTGACGAGCACGGTGCTGCGCTCCAGCGAGACGGAGTTCTTCGTGGACGCCACGCTGGACGGCTACGAGGGCGACCGGCGGGTCTTCTCGCGCACCTGGAACGAGACGCTGCCCCGGGACTGCCTGTGACTCTCCTCAGACCGCACCCCGCACTCGCACCACACCACACGCACACGTCACCTCACACGCGCACGTCACGGCTCGCTGGGGGTACTCGCCACTGATGGTGTTCAAGACGCCTCCAGGTGTGTACGCACCACAGGACGACACATGGCTGCTGGCCGAGGCCCTGCAGCGGGAGGACATCACGGCCGACACGGCGGTGCTGGACGTGGGCACCGGCAGCGGGGTCCTGGCCCTCGTCGCGGCCGGGCGCGGTGCGGCCCAGGTGACCGCGGTCGATGTCTCACCGCTCGCCGTGGGCGCCACCTGGCTGCGCGCCCGCCTCAAAGGACTGCCGGTGCGTGTCCTCCAGGGCGATCTGCTGACACCGGTCGCCGACCGCGGGTTCGACCTCATCGTGGCCAATCCGCCGTATGTGCCGGTGGCGGGGCGGCGAATCCGCCGGGGCCGTGGTGTGGCCTGGCGGGCCGGTGCGGACGGGCGGGCGGTGGTCGACCGGATCTGCCGCGACGCGCCGCCGCTGCTGCGTCCCGGCGGTGTGCTGCTCCTGGTGCACTCGGGGCTGTGCGGCCCGGAACGTACGGTGGAGAGGTTGGTGGGGGCGGGGCTGCGGGCGGCCGTGACCGACCGCCGCACGATCCCCTTCGGGCCGGTGCTGCGCGAGCAGGCCCCCTGGCTGGAGGCCCATGGGCTGATCGCCCGGGCGAGACGAAGGAAGAGCTGGTGGTGATCCGTGCCGAACGACACATGTGATCACGCGGTGAGCGTGCGGATGGGGACCGACGGCCCGATGCTGATCGAGGGACCGGTCGAGATCACCCTGCCCGATGGCAGCGTGGTGCGCTCCGACCGCTTCACGGCGGCCGTGTGCCTGTGCGGCCGCAGCGCGCGCTACCCGTGGTGCGACACCAGCCACCGCCGCAGACCTCCGAGGTCACGGCGCGGAGCGGGCTCGAAGGGGTAGCCGCGGAACGGTCCCGACGTAACCGCGGAGCGGTCTCGGAATCGCGGAACGCCGCCGGATCTCCGTCCGGCGTGCGATCATCCGACGTCTGGAATATGTCAGGTGAGGGCACTCATCACGGATGCGCTGTGGAGTGCTCGACATCGGATCCCGTACCGTCCATCTCAAGATCGCCGACCTTTTTCCGGGTAGCCCCCCGGAGCCGGTGGCCTCGTGGAAACAGCCGGTCCGCCTGGCCGACGCGACCGATCGCCAGGGGTGATCCCCCGCGAGTCGATCCGGTCCCTGGTCGGTGCCGTCACCGCGAGTGCCGCGGCCGCGTCCGCCCACCACGTCGACTGCCTGATCCCCTTCGCCACCTCGGCGGTGCGGGACGCGACCAACCGGGACGCGGTGCTCGACGAGATCGAAGCCGCCACCGGTATCCGCGTGGGTTTCATGAGCGGCGAGGAGGAAGCACGGCTGACGTTCAGGGCGGTACGCGGCTGGCTCGGCTGGTCGGCGGGGCGGATACTGCTCCTCGACATCGGCGGCGGCTCCCTGGAGATCGCCTGCGGAAGCGGCACGGACCCCGCCCTCGCCATTTCCCTGCCGCTGGGAGCCGACCGCCTCACCCGCCACCATCTGCCCGATGCCGCGCCGGTGAAGAAGCGGGACGTCAAGGCGCTGCGCCAGCACGTACGCTCCGTCCTCGGCCAGGGCACAGCCGAACTGCGCACACAGCCGGCGCCCCTCTCCTGCGTCGCCACGTCCAGGACGTTCACCCAGCTGGCCCGCCTCGCCGGAACGCCGCGGCCCGGCAACGGTCTGCCCGCGGTCCACACGCTCAGCCGTAAGGAACTGGTGCCCTGGGTGTCACGGCTCGCGGTCAAAACGGACGGGCAGCGAGCGAAGCTGCGTGGAATCTCCGCTTCCAGGGCGCATCAATGTCTGGCCGGTGCCATCGTCGCGGAGGCCGTCATGGACGTGATGGCAGTGAAACGACTCACCATCTGCCCATGGGCCTTGCGCGAGGGCGTCCTGCTCGACCATCTCTCCCGTCTCGAGGAGGTCACGGATTCTCCGGAGCACGAAGTGGTACTCGTGCGGACGTAAGAGGCCATGCCGCGTCGTCCGACGTCGGCGTCAGGTGGTGGTCGCACCGGAGGTGTCCCTTCGGACGTTGGACTCCGTCGCCCCGGTGGCACGTCACGATGCCGACCGAGAGGCCGCGGGCCTTGCGAAGGGATCCCCGATGAGTGCCGACGACGCGTACGACGGCAGCGACATCACGCAGTGGCTGCTGGACACCGACTCGCTCGAAGACTTCCTGCAGACACTGGCGGACGCGGCGCTGGAACTGTCCCGGGCCCAGGGCGCCGGCGTCACGCTGCAACGGGACGGCCGGCCCCTGACCGTGGTCAGCTCCGGCATCGCGGCACCGGAGCTGGACGAGAAGCAGTACGGCCAGGACGACGGCCCCTGTCTGCAGTCGCTGCGCACCGGAGAGGAACTCCTCGTCAACGACCTGCTCGCGGAGACCAGGTGGGGCGACTACCCCGCCTATGCCGTCGCCTGCGGGATGCGTTCGTCCCTCTCCTTGCCGATAGCGCCCCGCACCCACACCACCGGCGCTCTCAACCTGTACGCCGCCCCGCCGGAGGCGTACGCACGGGCCGATCTCACCTCCTTGCGCTCACTCGCCGCCCAGGCGACCGGCGCCATCGCGCTGGCCCAGCGCATCACCGACACACAGGAATTCGCCGGCCAGCTGCAAGACGCCATGGCCCACCGCAGCGTCATCGACCAGGCCCTCGGCGTCATCATGGGGCAGCGCCGGTGCACCGCGCAGGAGGCCTTCGAGATCCTGCGCTCCGCCTCCCAGCACCGCAACATCAAACTCCGCGAGCTGTGCACCGAGTTGATCACCAACCTCACCGGCCGGCCCCCCACCGCACCCGGACTGCGCCCCCGCCCCTGATCCCTCGGCAGGGCGGCTCCGCCCGACCGGCGGCCGGGAAACCCGGACGGTGCCGGCCGTATCGCGGCCGGCACCGTCGCATGTGCTCGCAGGTGCGGCATCCACGTCCGTGCGGCTACCCGTGGTCCAGTGACGCCCAGAAGCGGGTGAGAACCTCGGCACCGCGGCGCGGATCATGCGTCATCCACCAGTGTCCCAGCCCTTCGAGGACCTCCACCCGGGCACCGGCCCGGCGCGCGCCGCGGCGTCGCTGCTCGACGGTCCCGACCACGTGGTCCTCGGTGGCGAGCAACACGAGCCCCGGCCGCTGGGCCGCGTTCTCCAGGTGCCGGCCGAGTTCGTTCATCACCGGTCGGGTGGCGGAGGTGTAGAGCGCGATCACGGCCCGTCCCATCGCCTCGTTCTGGCCCTGGGCGACCCGCTCGGCCACCGCCTCGCCCATCCCCCGCTCGACGAGCGTCGCGATCCGCCGCTCGAGGGGCGCGCCGAAGCGTTCGGCCACATCGGCCTCGCCGACTCCCGGTGTCTGCCATCGCTGGGCGAGCTCATGCCAGACGTAGTCGGGATCGTAGACCCCGATCGTGTCGCTGACCCAGCTGCGTACGAGGTCCGGGCGGCTCATCACCGCGTTGAGGACGTGTCCGCCGCCCCAGTCGTGGCCCACCAGGTCGACGGGCTCGGCGAAGCGTGCCAACTCGCCGATCAGCCAGTCGCGATACTCCCCGACGGTCGCCCCGAACCCGGGCGGCAGCGGCGCGCCGAACCCGGGCGGGGACAGACGGATCAGGTCGGCCGGAGCCGCACCGGCGGCCTCCAGTTCGGCGACCAGGAGATCCCACACAGCCGCCGTCTCGGGATTGCCGTGCACGAAGACCGCCGGCATCAGACCACTCCTCCCTGGAGCGGCACGGTGGGCTGCAGGACCGATTCCACCAGCGCCTCGGCGCGGAGATGGGCCACCGCCCGGTAGTCGGGGTCACGGGCCATGTCGACGAACGCCTGGCGGCTGGGGTACCGCACCAGGAGCACCGTGTCCCATGCCTGCCCGTCCTCGGCGACCAGGGCACGACCTCCGTCCCCCAGGTACTCCACCCGCAATCCGTACCGCCCGTGGATCTCCGAGCCCAGCGCGTCCATGTAGCGCTGGTAGCTCTCGCGGCCACCGTCCGGACGGAACCGCAGCAGGTTCAGCATCACCACGGGACCGCCGGGGTCCTCGGCCAGCAGCGCGTCGAGGGCCCGCTCATCCATCTCGATCATCAAAACCTCCTTCAGGATGAAGAGCAGCGTATAAACTTGTTGAACGACACGCAAGTTAGTAAGGCCGCCCGGGCCGAGCCCGGGGCAGCACGCCGACCGAGCCCGGCAGCACGCCGTCCGCGCCACGGTTGTCGCCGCTGCCGCCGTGGCCGCACCACTTCCGCCGGCCTCCCACGCCACCGACCGCTCCTGCCAGGGCCCGGCCGACATGGCCAAGTGCCCCACCGACGCGATCGCCGCGGGTGGCCCCGGCCCGATCGCCGAACAGTCCGTGAACCACAAGGTCGACGTCCTCTTCGGCGGCGGCAAGGCGCGGTTCGACCAGAAGGTCACCGACGGCACGTTCAAGGGCATGACCGTCACCGAGCAGGCGCAGAAGCTCGGCTACCCGCCCATCCGTGCGGGCGGTGCGGCATCGTGCCGGGCGCGGGCACCGGTGCGTGAGCGGCGGGCGGTGGGCGGGCGGCGGGTGTCGGCGGGCTGGAGGCGGACGACGGCATCCAGGCCGCCGCCGGGCGCGGCGGCCAGGGTGACGTCGCCGCCGCCGGCGCGGGTGAGCTGCTGGACTATGGGCAGGCCCAGTCCGGTGCCGTCGTGGTAGGCGTCCGCGGCGCGCCAGAAGCGGTCGAAGGCGCGCTGCCGTTCGCCCTCGCTCATGCCGGGGCCTTGGTCGATCACGTGCAGTGCGACGTTCGCCGGGGCGCGGGGATCCTCGCCCAGCGGGGTTTTCGCGAGGGTGATGACGGATCCGGGGGGCGAGATCCGCAGTGCGTTGGAGAGCAGGTTGTCGATGATCTGTTCCAGGGCGCCGGGGATCGCCCACACTCGCCCGACGCTTGGGCCGGAGACCGCGATGTCGACGAGGTGTTCGGCGGCGAAGGCGGTCCACATGGCCGCTCGGTCGGCGACGACGGTGTCCAGGTCGGTGGGTTCGGGGGTGGTGGCGGAGTTCTCCAGCCGCGCGAGGGCGAGCAGACCGTGCACCATGCGCCCGAGCCGTTCCACTTCGCCCACGGCCTCGTCGAGGCTGCCCTGGGCACGGGGGTCGAGGTAGGGCTCGAAGTTCTCCAGCCGCAGACGCAGCGAGGTCAGTGGCGTCTTCAGCTGGTGGGACGCTTCGGAGGCGAACGCCTCCTGGGCGCGCAGCAGATGTTGCAGCCGGGAGGCGGTGCGGGTGAAGGACGAGGCGAGCTGTCGGAGTTCGGGCGGTCCGAGGTCGGTGGCGGGCGGATCTTTGATATCGCCATTGGCCAGCTGGGTGGTGGCGCGCTCCAGGGCCCTGACCGGGCGGGTGATCCAGCGGGAGAGGGCGAAGGCGATCACCGTGACGGTCGCCAGCACACCCACCCCGACAGCGGCCAGCACCAGCCAGGTGTCACGGATCTTCTCGGTCAGTCCTCCCAGAGGGTAGGTGACGCGTACGGCACAGCGGACCGTGGTGCCGGAGCTTCCCGGCATGGTGGCGACGAATGCTTCGCCGCCCAGGACCGGGTCCTGCCGGGTGCCGGTGGTGGATCGGTTGCCCAGCGCGGAAGCGATGTCGGGCTCGCCGGAGAGGTCCGTGCCGGTGGCGACGGTGTTGCGGGAGTCCGTCAGCACCTTCCCCGTGCTGTCGACGACGATCACATGGCTGCTGGTGCGGCGGGCGAAACCGGCCACCACTTGCGGCACGTCGGAAGCCGCCTCCTCCTCGACCTTCTCCTCCAAGACCTCGGCGAGCATCACCGCGCCCTGCTGGCCGCTGTTGCCGAACCTCGACGTTTCCCCGCGGGCGTACACGTAGCCGAACGGCACTTCGAGGAAGAGCAGCACCAGCAGTATCAGGCTGAGGTAGCTCAGAAGGAGGCGGCGTGTCATCGGGCGGTCCCACTGTGCTCGGGAGGGCTGGGGTCGGACGCTTCCGGCGGTGGGGTGAGGCGATAGCCGATGCCGCGGATGTTGTCGATCCAGGAGGAGTCACCCAGTTTGCGGCGCAGTGCGGCGACGTGGACGTCGAGAGTTTTGGTGGGGCCGAAGTAGTTGGGCTCCCAGACCGTGTCGAGGATCTGTTGACGGGAGCAGACGGCGCCGGGGTCCTGCGCGAGGTAGGCCAGCAGGTCGAACTCCTTGGGGGCCAGGGCCACCGGCGTCTGGTGAAGGGTCACCTGGCGGGCACGACGGTCGATGACCAGCGGGCCCAGGTATTGGACTCCGCCGGCCTCGCCCGTCCCGGGCCCCTGCGCGGCGCCGGGTGCTTCCTGATCGGCCTCCGGGGCGGCGGGCCGGGCCCGTCGGGTGACGGCACGGATGCGGGCTACCAGTTCCCTCACGCCGAAGGGCTTCGAGAGGTAGTCATCCGCGCCGAGTTCCAGGCCGAGTACTCGGTCGACCTCATCGCTCCTGGCAGTGATCATGATGATGGGGACGTGCGAGCGGAGTCTGAGGGCCCGGCAGACGTCGATGCCGTCCATGTCGGGCAGTCCCAGGTCCAGCAGCACCATCTCTGACGGGTCGGCGGCCAGTCCGTCGGCGCCGGTACGGGCGTGGTCCACGGTGAACCCGAAGCGGTTCAGCCCTTCCACCACCGGTCCGGCCACTCGGTCGTCGTCCTCGATGAGCAAGACACGCATGTCGACAGGTTCACAGACTTCAGGTCTGCCGGGTGGCGAAATCACCGGAACCTCTCACGAATGGATGTCGGCGATGCGGGGTCTGTTGGGCACGGCGGGGCGGGGCCGTCGATCGGTTCAGCCCTAGCTGTCGGCCGACGGCCCACGAGACTTCCCGAGTTGTTTCAGCCCTCGTTCTCCTCGGTGCCCTCCTCCTTGGTCTTGACCACCTTGAAGCTCTTGTCGAGGTAGACCTCTATCGACGCACCGTCGGCCTTCTTCACCTCGACCGCGTAGAGACCGGGGTTCTCCTGGTCCTCCTCCGACTTCAGGACGGTGCCGGGGTGTGCGGCCAGGGCCGCCTTCTCGGCCTTTTCCTTGATGGCGCCGGTCAGCGGCGGCTCCTTCTTCTCGCCGGCTTCCTCACCGGCTTCGCCGCCGGCCGCGCCGCCCTCGGCCGCCCCGGCGTCGGCCGGGGCGGAGACCGTGGCCGCTGTGTCCTTCGCGTCGTCCTTCGAGTCCGAACCGCCGCAGGCGGCGAGCGAGAACATCAGGGCGACGGCCGGGATGGCGGCAAGAGCGCGGATCTTGGCATTCATCAGGTCCTCCAGAAAAGGCATGCGGTCATTACCGAGCCGGCGAGCGGACCGCCGCAGTTCGGTGTCTGTTGACGCCAAAACCTTAGAACCGGGCACTACAGCGCATACCCAGCGTTGTGACAGCGTGGAGTTAGGGCTCTGATAAGAATCCTCAACGCCTACCGCCGGTTCGTTTACTCACCCAGCGGACGGCGAACGGCCGTCGTCGGCGTCAGCAGCCCTGACACAGCCCTCACCGGGTCTCCGGTCTTCCGCTGCGATCGGCAGATCGAGTCAAACGCTTGATGGTTCTTGCTTCGCCGCTGTGTGTGCACTGGACCGGTATTTACTCCGCCTCCCGTAATGTCGATGACAGCACGGGAAACCCACGGAATGCGTATGCGCGGCCGATCACGGAAAAAAGCCCCTCTCCGAGAATTCCCCCGGTTATTACCGCCGCATGTCGGCGCCGACCACAACGCTTTCTCCGGCTCCCTCCTTTCTTCTCTGCCCAACCGGACGGTGTCCATGTCACAAACGACGATCGACGAACTACGACTGATTCGCCCTGACCTGATCGAGCCGTTCACCGTTCACCTCCCGGGTGCGCGGGCGACGGTGCTCGGCCGACTCTGGGGAGCCTTCTCCCGCGAGCCCGTTCCGGGTATCACCGGCCGGTGGCACGAGGCGGACACCGTGGTCATCACCCTGGAGAACGGAACCCGGCTCACCGCCCCGTCATCCGTCGCCGACCGGTTCGCCACCGTCCCGGAGGACTTCACCGTGACCGGCCCCGAGGGGCCGATCACCGAACCGACCCGTCTCCTCGGGGCGCTGGGACGGCACACCGCATCCGCGGAGCGGCTGGCCGCCGAACTCGACAACAGCGTGGCCAACCTCGCCCTCGCCCGCGCCGCGAACGCCGACACCACACGACCGATCCAGGACTCGGCCGACGCCGAGCAGGCCGTGATCGACGGCCATCCGCAGCACCCGTGCTGCCGTACCCGCACCGGTCTGTCCGTGGCCGAGGTGCTCGCCTACGCGCCCGAACACCACCCGAGGGTCGAATTGGCCCTTCTCGCGGTGGACGCGAGCCGCTGGCAGGGCACCGGGGACTGGCCGAAGGAACTGCGCGCTGGCGACACGTTCCTGATGCCGCTCCACCCCTGGCAGCGCGACCACATCGCGGCCCGTCACACCGACCTCACCGTGACGGCGGACCGTACGATCGCGGCCCGGCCGCTGTTGTCCATGCGGACCCTCGCGCCGCAGGATGCCTTGCCGGGCTGTCACATCAAAACGGCCCTGGATGTGCAGGTCACCAACTACCGGCGCACCATCTCCCCGGCCGAGGTCGCCGACGGCCCGCCGCTGTCCGAACTGGTGTCGGCAGTCGTGGACAAGGCCGGCTACGGCGAGAGCCTGCGCGTGCTGCGCGAACTCGCCGGCGGCACCGTACGTGTGAACGGTGAACCGTCGTCGAGCCTGGCGGCGATGGTCCGTGAGTCCAGCGAACGCCACCTCGGGCCCGGCGAGATCGCCGTACCGCTCACGGCCGTGCACGCCACCGGGGCCGGCGTCGTGGCAGGAGACCCGGTGCGCTGGCTGTCGGACTTCGCCGGGCTCGTCCTTCCCCCGGCCCTCACGCTGCTGTCCATGGGCGTGGCGCTGGAGGCCCACGGCCAGAACACCCTCGTCGCCCTGCGGAACGGGCGGCCGGTACGGGTGCTGTACCGCGACCTGGACGGGGTGCGGATCCACCCCGGCAGGCTGACCGCACACGGCTTCACCCTGCCCCCGCTGGCCGGCAGCCGTGCCGGAGACGACGAGAACGCCCTGCGCACGAAGCTGTTCGGGGGCCTGCTCAGCGGTGTCTTCAGCGAACTGGTCGACGTCCTGTCCCGTACCCGCGGCGCCGATCCCAAGGACCTGTGGGCGGCGGTGGCCGCCGAGGCGCGACGCGTGTACCGGGAGCTGCCCTATGCCGCCGGCGACGCCGAGGCCTTCTTCGGCGACACCCTGCCGCTGAAGGCGACGATCGCCATGCGGCTGGCCGACAACCCCGGTACGGCCCAGTGGATCCCCGTCCCCAACCCGATGGCTCGCCCCTGCTGACACCCGTGATCCCCCAACACCCCCTCGCCCCGACGCACGCACTGGAGCCGCACCGCATGCCCGTCCCGAGTACCACCACGTCCGCCGCCCCCACCGGTTATGCCCGGGCCGCGGACGACGTCACCGCGCACACCCTGCTCAACTGCCTCATCCGCGAGGTGTCAGCACCGGAACGCCAGGTCACCGTCGACCAGGACACCCTGCTGCTGCGGCTGCCCCGCCGCGACATCCTGCTGCGCGTTCCGCTGCGCCGTGTCTCGCTGATCGGAGCGCACCGGTTCACCGGTCCCGTCCAGCGGTACGACGGCGCCACCTGGACCACCGTGAGCTGGCGGGAACTGGCCGGTTACCTCCAGGACGAGCTGGAGCTGCGCACCGGGGTCGCCAACGAGGAGTTCCTGGACCAGGTCACCGACAGCCGCGAGACCATCCGCACCGTGCTGGAACAGCGTGCCGACCGGACTCCGTCGCCGGACCCGTACCTGGAATCGGAGCAGTCCCTGGTCTTCGGCCACCGTTTCCACCCCACGCCCAAGGCCCGCACCGGCGAGCCGGAGGACTGGCTGGAATACGGTCCGGAGACCGGAACCCGCTTCCCCCTGCGCTATCTGGCCGTCCGCCGCCACCTCGTCCGCGAAGAAGGCGATCTGCGGCAGCTGGACACGCTGCACCAGCCGTCGGACCGCCCCGACTTCGCCACCCTCCCCGTGCACCCCTGGCAGTACCGGCTGCTGAGCGGCCACCCCGGGCTGCGCGCGGCGATCGCCGCCGGGGACATCGTCGACACCGGCATCACCGGCCCCGATTTCGCCCCCACCGCGTCAGTGCGCACCCTGTACCAGCCCGAGGGGGATACGTTCCTGAAGTTCAGCCTGAACGTGCGCCTGACCAACTGCGTGCGCAAGAACGCCGGCTATGAGCTGTCCGGCGCCGTCGCGCTCAACCACCTGCTGGGGCCGCTCTTCGACCGGATCGGCGACGACCACCCGGGGTGCGCGCTGCTCGCCGAGCCCGGCTACCGCACCATCGCCCTCGGCGACGACACCACCCTGCTGGAGGGCTTCGGCGTCATCCTACGGACCGGCCTGCGCGGCCACCTCCAGCCAGGCGTGACCCCACTGCTCGCCGCCGCGGTCGCGGACGAACACCCCACCAGCGCCGCCCACGTCTCCCACCTGCTCGCCCGCGGCGACGGCGACGCCCTCGCCTGGTGGGACGCCTACCTCGGGCTGCTGCTCCCGCCCGTGCTGACCGCCTACTTCACCCACGGCGTGGTCCTGGAACCACATCTGCAAAATGTTCTCGTCGCAGTCCGCGACGACGGCACCCCGGCCCAGATGCTCTTCCGCGACCTGGAAGGCACCAAGCTCCTCCCCGACCACCACCGCCAGGCGCTCGCCGACCTGCCCGAGGACGTCCGAGGCCCGCTCACCTACGACGCCGAACGGGGCTGGAACCGCGTCGCCTACTGCCTGCTGGTCAACCACGCCGCCGAAGTGCTCGCCGCCCTCGCCGACACCGACCCCTCCCTCGAGCCCGCCCTGTGGGGCCTGGTCCATGACCACCTCGAAACGTACGCCCGCACAGCGGGCGACCCGCCACGGCTGCGCGCCCTGCTGTCGGGCGTCCCCCTGCCCGCCAAGGCCAACCTCCTGCTGCGCTGGTCCCGCCAGTCCGACCGGCACGCCGGATACGTCCCCCTGCCCAGCCCCCTCGGCGCCGGCTTCCCCCGCAAGGTGACCCGCGAAGCGACCCCGGAGGCGACCCGATGAGGACCGAAGTCGTACGCCACATCGACGCTCTGGCCGACGAAGAACTACCCGCCTACGTCTACGACCTGCACGCCTTACGCGAGCACGCCCGTGCCATCCGCGCCGCCCTGCCCGAGCGCGTGGAAATGCTGTACGCGGCCAAGGCCAACTCCGACCCCGAGCTGCTGAGCGTGCTGGGCGACCATGTCGACGGCTTCGAAGTCGCCTCCGGTGGAGAACTGCACCACATCCGCGGACTCTTCCCCGACACACCAATCGCGTTCGGCGGCCCCGGCAAGACCCCCCGTGAACTCGCCCAGGCCCTCGACAGGGGTGTGGAACGCCTGCACATCGAGAGCGAGCAAGAGCTACGCCTGCTCACCACCCTGCTGGGTGACCGCACCGTGGACATCCTGCTGCGGGTCAACCTGCCCATCGCCCTCGGCCAGGTGGCACTCGCCATGGGAGGACAGCCCAGCCCCTTCGGCCTGGACCCGGTCGAGATCGGCCGATGCCTGACGATCATCGCCGCCGAGCGGCGGATCCGGCTGCGCGGCATCCACGTCCACCTCGCCAGCGGCCTGGACGCCACCGCCCACCTTGCCCTGGCCGACGACGTCCTTTCCTGGGCCCGCGACTGGGCACACGCCCACCGCGTCGAACTGGCCGAGGTCAACATCGGCGGCGGCATGGGCGTCGACTACGCCCGCCCGGACCAGAAGTTCGACTGGCCGGCCTTCGGCGCCGGGCTGCACCGGCTCCTGGCCCGCCACCCCGGATTGACCGTGCGGATCGAGCCCGGCCGCTCGGTCACCGTCTACTGCGGCTGGTACGTCACCCAGGTCCTGGACCTCAAGCGCAGCCACGGCCAGGCGTTCGCCGTTCTGCGCGGCGGCACCCACCACCTGCGCACCCCGGCCACCAAGCAGCACAACCAGCCGTTCCGGACCCTCCCCGTCAATGCGTGGAACCGGGCCTGGGACCGGCCGGAGGCTCACAACGAGCCCGTCACCCTGGTCGGGCAACTGTGCACCCCAAAGGACGTTTTGGCACAGCGCGTCCCCGTCGATCATCTGCGCGCCGGTGACCGGATCGCGTTCGCCATGGCCGGCGCCTACGCCTGGAACATCTCCCACCACGCGTTCCTCATGCATCCCGCCCCGTCCTTCCACCACCTCGACCACGCGCCCGTTCCCACCACCTCCCACGCGTAGAAGACCATGACCGAGCACCGCCACCTCCGCGGCAGCGACAGGGTGCGCACCCTGCGCGAGGCGCTTGCCGCCCCGACAAGGGCGGCAAGCACCGACGCGTTCGCAAGGGCGGCAAGCGGCGGGCGCCGAGCGAAGCCATCGCCACCCTCGGCGCCCGCAACTTCCGCCGCTACCTGGCCGGACAGCTGATCTCCAACGTCGGCACCTGGATGCAACGTGCGGCTCAGGACCTCCTGGTCCTCCAGCTCACCGGAAACAGCGGTGGCGCGGTGGGGATTCTGACCGCGCTGCAGTTCCTGCCCCAGACCCTCTTCGGTCTCTCGGGCGGCGTCATCGCCGACCGCTTCGCCAAACGCCGCCTCCTGCTGACCACGCAGACCGCCATGGGCCTGCAATCCCTGCTCCTGGGCGTCCTCACCCTCACAGGCGCGGTGAACGTGGGGAGCGTGTACGTACTGGCCTTCATCCTGGGCACGGCGACCGCCCTGGACTCCCCGGCGCGCAACGCCTTCGTCTCCGAACTGGTCGGCAAAGAGCGCCTCGCCAACGCGGTCAGCCTGAACTCCGCCCAGTTCAACGTCGCCCGCATCCTCGGCCCCGCGGTGGCGGGCCTGGCCGTCGCCGCCGCCGGAACCGGCCCGGTGTTCCTGGCCAACGCCGCGTCCTACCTCGCCGTGCTCTACGGGCTGATCACCATCCGCCCCGACGAACTGCACGCCCCCCGCCAGTCCAAGCGCGGCGACACCCGCCTGGCCGACGCCTTCCGCGCCATCAGAACCACCCCCGACCTGCTCCTGCCGATCACCGTCGTCGCCTTCGTCGGCACCTTCGGACTGAACTTCCAGGTCACCATCTCCCTGGTCGCCATCACTGTCTTCAACTCCGGTGCCGCCGCCTACGGTTATCTGTCCGCCGCCTACGCGGTGGGCAGCCTGATCGGCGCGGTCCGCGGCGCGGGCCGGCGCAAACCACCCACCGCACACCGCCTGGTGATGTCCACCGTCGTCTTCGGCCTCCTGGAAGCGGCCGTCGGACTCATGCCCGACTACGCCACCTTCATGGCTCTCCTCATCCCCACGGGCCTCGCCTCGGTGACCGTGACGACCACCGCCAACGCCATGACGCAACTCCACGCCGACCCCGCCCTCCGGGGCCGCATCCTGTCCGTCTACCTCCTCGTCCTCCTCGGGGCACTCCCCTGGGAGCACCCCTGGTCGGCTTCGTCTCCGACACCCTCGGCGCCCGCTACAGCCTCATCCTCGGCGGCACCGTCTCCGCGCTCTCCGCCGTCACCATGTCCGCGCTGATCACGGCACGGGTCCGCCGAGCCCGATCCGCCGAGCAACACCACACCGCCCCACCCCTCAGCGAGCCCGGCACCCTCCTCATCAACGAGCCCACCGCCGGCCGAACCGCGGGCTGACAGACCCCCGGGGAAGGTTGGCCAATCCTTCCCCGAAGCCCGAGGCCGGTCTTCTGCTTCCGATGATCTGGACGGCACGGCCATCATCAGCGTGACCAGCGGTGAAGCCGCGGCGTCATCGGCGTCGCCCGTAAGGGGTCGGCGGTTGGGTGAAGTGTCCGGGGATCGGCCCGCCGCTTCGCGCACCCGCCCCGGCGTCAGTAAGACGTGGCCGGTGGGGACTGGTGACCGCCAGCGCCATCATCCCCGCCTCGCGAGGAATCACCGTGGTCATGGCGTCCGGCCCGTGGCGTGCAGGGGTGTCACAAGGGGAGCTGGTATCCGCTGACCCAGCTCTGCATGGCGCTGATCATTTGACTCCACAGGCCACTGACCTGCAGCAGGCCGACCAATACGAGCAGGGCCCCACCTGTGCGCATGACGCCACGGGTGTGCCGACGGGCGAAGTCGAAGACGCGGAGGCTCTTACCGAGGGCCAGTGTGAACAGCATGAACGGGATACCGATGCCCAGGGCATAGAGGAATGCCAGAAACGCGCCACGGCTCGCCGATCCGGTGGTGAGCGAGAGTGAGAGCACGGCGGAGAGCGTGGGGCCGATACACGGGGTCCAGCCGAGTCCGAACATCACGCCCAGCAGGGGAGCGCTCGCCAGGCCGGCGCGGGGGTGAAGCGGGGCCGCAGAGTGCGGGAGAGCAGCGGAACCCGCTCCAGAACCCCCATGAACATCAGCCCGAGAGCGATCGTCAGTACGCCCAAGACCTTGATGAGTGTGCCCTGGTGAGCGAAGAGGAGGGTGCTGATGCCGCCGAACAGGGCCCCGTAGGCGGCGAACAGGGCAGCGAAGCCGAGCACGAAGACAACGACCAGCGTTTCCGCTTGCCTCAACCTTTGCCGCGATATACCCCTTGGGGGTATCCTCCCGCTGTTTCAGGGGCGCATCCCTGAGAGAACGGCACGTTGTCCGAGTTACTCGGCTGACAGCTACCTGATCGCACGTAGAGGCGGGTGCAATGAACGTTGAGGGGTTCGCTGAGGACGGGTATGACGCGGTGCGTCAGGTCTTCCAGCGACTGGTGGACAGCGGTCTGGAAACAGGGGCGGGCGTATCGGTCTGGCGCGAGGGCCGCGAGGTCGTCCGGCTGAACGCCGGCTGGGTTGATGCCGGACGGAGCCGTCCATGGCGTGGCGACACGCTGGTCCAGCCATACTCGCTGTCGAAGTCGTTCGTCACGCTCGCCGCCCTGGTGGCGGTTCGCGATGGTGCGCTGGCACTGGACGAGCCGATCGCCAGGTACTGGAGCGAGTACGGGGTCCGGGGCAAGGAACGAACCACCCTCCGCCACGTGCTCACACACCGGGCGGGTCAGCCGCGCTTCGGACCCGAAGCCGCAGGTCTTGACCCGCTGGATGACAGTGGGCTGCGGGTAAGCCTGGCACGGGCGGCGCCGGAGTACGTTCCCGGGACATCACTCGGGGAACACGCGTTGACCTACGGCCACCTGGTCGACGGCATCCTGCGCGCGGGCGCCGGGGCCACGCTGGGAGAGATATTCAACGATACGGTGCGGCCCGCGCTGAACCTCGATGCTTGGTTCGGCGTGCCGGATCACGCACTGAACCGTGTCGCCGACCTGGAGTACGCGGACCCGAACTGGCCGCGGCTACTCCACGCGGCACCGTGGCTTCAGATCCCCGCCGGAGTCCTGGACACGGAGTGGGCCAACTCCCGGGCCTGGCGGCAATCGGTCTTCGGGGCAGTCAACCTGCATACGACCGCGACGGCAATGGCCGCGTTCTTCTCCTGTCTCACCAACGAGGACGGACCGGTACGAGAACTGCTCGGCTCGAGGCTGCACACCGAGCTCCTCGCCTCCCAAGTCACTGACTACGACGAGGTCTTCGGCACCGAGATCACCTGGACACTGGGCTTCGTACGCGACAAGGGCAAGATCGCCAAAGGTGGGATCGGCGGTTCCGTGGCCTGGTGGTCACTCCGGCATCACCACGCCTGCGCCTACCTGACGCGCCGATTGGACGATCACTCCCGGGCTGCCGAAATCGCCGCGGCCCTGGGCGACGACCTGACCGTGGTAGGCGAAGATTCGGCATGTGAGTCGCCGCTGATCACCGCCCCTGCGGGGAGCCCTCCGCCAGACGATTTGATCAACGAAGACGCATAGCAGACGAGCGCCTGCTCCTGCCCTTGTTCAGATCGCGCTCCCGCCGCTGTCAGTTGACATGGGCTGCCTCGACGGTCCTGCCGTCCAGCAGTCGAGTGTGTTGGCTCCGGCGGTCCGCGATACCGGTTTCCGGTCGTCGCTTCAGGATCCGAGCTGACGCCCCTGAGCCGGCCGGAGGGGCCGCAGCGCGAAAGCATTCCTTCCCCGTGAACACCGATCCCCGCCGAAACGTACTAAGTGTCATAGCAGTTCACGGCCCACAGTGGGCGACCGAGCGCGCCGCACGGAGAGTCGGCACACGACCGCACCCGGCTGTGGGGTTCGGGCGATCAGGAAGGTGAACATGGGAACTATGACCCTCAGTTGGTCCGTGGCGGTGGTGTCCGTCCTCGTAGCCGCCGTCAGCGCGGTACGGGTGGCGACCACCAACGGTGAAACCCGGTTCGCAGCGGTGGGTGAGCTGCTGATGGGTCTGTGCATGGCCGCTATGGCCCTGCCCGCCACTGTCGCCTGGTACGCGAGCTACGGCATGTGGTGGGCAGCGGTGTTCGCCCTGCTCGGACTCGGTGGCGTCGCCTTGGCGGTCAAGCACACCCGCGAATGCGGCTGGAAGCACGGCCGCCACTGGGTGCACCTCGTCGTCGGCAGCGTCGGCATGGTGATCATGACGCTCGCCATGACCAGCACGTCGTCCGGTCCGGTTCTCGCGCTGGGCGGCTCCTCGATGGCACACATGCCGGGGATGGAAAACATGGGGAACGCGGCCGACATGAGCCACATGGACGGCATGGGATCCATGCCTGGAATGGACATGCCCGGCATGACCACTGCCGCCACCGATGACGGGGGAGCCGTGGGGTCGACTCCCGTGTGGCGCTTTGCGGTCGCGGCGCTGGCTGTCTACTTCCTGCTGTCGATCGGCGCATCCGTGTGGGCCCGGGTCCGGGGTACCGGCGAGGGTGGCATGGCCGCGAGCCGGGAGGGCGGCCGGGGCCGCAACTGGGGGCGCTGGCTGCTCTCCATGCCGGACACGGTGATCGTCTTCCTGGTGTCCTTGACGATCTCCGTCTGGGACAGGACCCGGACCGGCGAGCGGGCAGGCCAGGGCCGCCGTCGCAAGCTCGGCGCCGCACCGGACGCGGCGCTGGCAGCGCATGTCGGCATGGGTGGAACCATGTCCGCGATGCTCTTGATGATGGTCGTCTGACGGGGCCGGTTCCTGTGCGCGTACATCCCGGAAGCCGGCCCCGGCGAGCGGCGCGGGGTCGGCGTTCGGCGTTCGGCGGGCGAGATCAGGTCCTGAGGCACCGTGCGCCTCGCCGAACGGATGAGGAAGACCGCGGGTGCGGAGAAGACGGCGATCGAGGACCAGCGCCGATGCCGAACGGAACGGCCCAGATCGCGATGTCGCTCGGCGTGGCGCTCCAAGCTCCGTACCGCACCTCCGGCGCTCCGGCGCCCTCCCGCCACCCTCTCGCCCCCCGTCGCGAACCGCTAAGCGGCATAGCAGTATGCTGTCGGCAGCACCTCGCCAACCGGGAGCCTCTGCTCGGGCGGCGCCCCTGGCGCAGGCAGGAAGGCGGGCCGGGGCTCCCGGGAGGTGTGTGGGACAGGAGTCGGGGCGGGGGGTGGTGTGGTCAGGGGCCGCAGGCCACGAGCAGGGGCAGCAGCGGAGCCGCCGCGCTGGCCGCCACGACACCCAGCCACGTCACACGGTGCGGCCGGGGTTGCGGTGTGAGGACGCGGCGCAGCCGGATGAGGGCACCCGGCCCGCCGACGCCCAGGGCTCCCCGCGGCGCCTGTCCCGCGGCTACCTCACACATGGCGGTCGCCAGTGCGTCCCTGGAGTGGCTTCGCAGGGCTCTGTCATCCGCGATCATCTCCACCAGCAGCGCGATCTGCGCCTTGGCGTGCCCGGCGAGCGGCAGGCCCGGGAAGGCGCGGGAGAACGCGTCCACGAGCAGATGGAGAAGGTGGTGCCTGCCCTCGATGTGAGCGCGCTCATGTTCCAGCACGGCACGCATCTGGGCATCAGACAGGACGTCGAGGGCCCCCCGGGTGATGACGACACGACGCCGACGCCCGGGAAGGCAGTACACGGCGGGTGTGTCATGGTCCACGACTGTGGCGTCGTATCCGGGGGCCGGCTCACCGATCAGGGCGAGCATGTCGAGGTGACGCTGCCGCGCTCGGCGGGCCCGCCAGGTGCAGAGCGCGAACCAGCCCAGAGGCAGCAGCACGATCACGGCGGGGGCGCTGAGCGCCAGGGTGTCCCCGAGGGTGGGCGCGGACTCGCTTACCGGGGCGTCGCCGGCCAAGCCGCAGACACTGAGCAGACCGAGGAGTCCCTCATGTACATGGTGCTCAGCCAGGACCAGGTGGTACACCGTGAGCGCGGTGGCGACGACGAACGTCACCATGAGTCCCTGCCATGCGAAGATCGCTATGACCGGAGCGCGGTGGGGCCACCGCGCCTGTGACAGCAGAGGCGGCATCGCGGCGCCCACCAGGGCCGCGTATCCGGCCAGTGCCACAGCTGTGATCACGCGTCGCTCCGTTTTTTGGCCGCTCGGAGAGCCGAGCGTAGGGCGTCCGCCTCTTCCGGCGTGATCTGTTCGATGAAACTGACCAGAGTTCCGACCGGATCCGGGTTGCCGCCCAGCGCCTCCTGCATCTGCGACGCCGTGTACTGCTGCCGGGTACACGTGGGCTCGTACACCCAGGCCCGCCCCTCCTTGTGCCGCTTCAGCATGCCCTTGCTGTGCAGAATGTCGGCCACGGTCTTCACCGTGCTGTAGGCGATGGGCCGCTTCTTGCTGAGGTCCACCAGTACGTCGCGCGCGGTCGCCGGCCGCCCCCAGGCCCACAGGCGGTGCATGATCTCCGCCTCGAGTTCACCCAGCTGACGCACGTTCGCTCCCTTCGCCCCCGGAATGCGAAGCCTCCGGCACCAGTGACCGCTCATCGTAGTGGGCGGAGTCCTGGAGCCCTGCGGGGCCTTGGCGAGAAGGCGCGACCGGTGCGGGGCAAGCGGCGGCCGTACGCAGACGCCGTACCAGGGCGTGTGCGAGCAGTGCCAGCGAGGCCATGGCCAGGACTGGCTGTGCGGGGGCCCAGTACGAGAGGGCTCCGCTCATTCCGAGGGCCAGCACCACCAGCTTGTTGCAGATCGGGCAACCGACGGCGAACGCGGACAGCACGCCCGCGAGCAGCGCCCGGCGCCCTCGCGGTCCCTCGGCCCGCGCGGCCCGAGGCCCATGCATGTACGTCGCCACCAGCAGTCCCATGAGCAGCGAGGACGCCGCCCAGACCGGATAGTTCCACCACAGCACCGGGGTCATCCGGGTATAGAAGGGCGTGGGTACGACTCCGGTCGGCACACCGATCGCAGCTCCGGCGACAAGGGCCACAGCCACCGCCGCCACCCACTGATATGGCGTCCACGTACGCATGCGCCCGCCCCTCTGCCGTTACCATTACTGCCAAACAGCTTAGTAGGTCACCTCAGTGCCCGACCCGCACAGCATGATCCGGTCCGCTTCGGTAGTGTCGGACGGCGAAGCGACCACGGATGGAGCCACGACGTGCATGTGAGCCGATGCGCACGAACGGGAGGCGCCCTCGGGCACCTCCTGCTCGTCGTCGTGCTCGCGATGGGCATTTTCGTGATGCACTCGATGGGCCATCCCGACAGCGCCGCCGACACGAGCATGGGAGCGGCTCACGCATCGGCCACGACCGCCCACCCAGGCGGCGGCATGTCCTCGCCGCAGGGCGTTGTCGTCTCCTCGCACACGTCGGACTCGCATCAGGACGGCAAGACGTCCTCCCACTCCCCGGCCACGGGGATGGACATGGCCTCGCTGTGCGTGGCCGTGCTCGGCACGTGGATTCTCGCCAGTCTTCTCCGGGCGGTTCTGAGCCGCGGGACGGACTGGCTGGCACGGCTTCGCGACGGCGCCGTGGCGGCCCTGCGCCCCAATCCCCCTCCGCCCAGACCACCTGACCTCGCTCAACTGTCAGTCCTGCGGATCTAGGCCGAACGCCACCGCGGGCGGCTCGCGCTGCCCGCGTACCCCGTTCGACACGCTTTCCGCAGAACAGACAACACGAGGTTTTCGACATGACCGCCATCAAGCGCAGCACGCTGCGTCCGCGCGTCCGCCGCATCGCTCTCGTCAGCACCGTCGCCGCCGCAGGCCTGGTCCTCGCTGCCTGTGGCAACGACGACGACATGAGCGGCATGGACCACGGGAGCAAGAGCAAGAACTCCGCCTCGGCGAGCGCGACCACCGGGGAGAACCCCGCACCGGGCACGTTCAACGACGCGGACGTGAAGTTCGCGCAGATGATGATCCCCACCACGAGCAGGCCGTCGAGATGTCCAAGCTCGCCGACGAGCAGGCGGAGGACGCCAAGATCAAGACCCTCGCCGGGGACATCGAGAAGGCTCAGGATCCCGAGATCAAGAAGATGAAGTCCTGGCTCAAGGCATGGGGCAAGCCCGAGTCCGGCAGCAGCATGCCCGGCATGGACCACGGCTCCGACAGCAGCATGCCCGGTATGGACCACGGCTCCGGCAGCTCCGACGACTCGGGCATGCCCGGGATGATGTCCGACAAGGACATGAAGGAGCTGAAGGCCGCCAAGGGCGCGGACTTCGACAAGAAGTTCGCGCAGATGATGATCGGCCACCACAACGGGGCGATCGACATGGCCAAGGACGAGCAGAAGAACGGTAAGAACGCCACGGCGAAGAAGCTCGCCGAGGATGTGGTGAAGACCCAGACCGCCGAGGTCAAGCAGCTCCAGGGCATGCTCGACAAGCTCTGATCCGATCACACGCTGACCGTTCCGGGCTCAGCCGGTCACTCCGGTGAGCCCGGGGCGGTCACCGCCCCCAACACTCCTTACTCGGGCCGCGCCCGGTCATGTCCCGGCCCGCCCCCCGATTCAACGAGGACCCATGAAGACGCACCGCGCCGTCCAGGCAGCCATCGCCGTCGCCCTCGGCCTCACACTGGCCGCCTGCTCCAGCGGAGACGGCGACACGGAATCGTCCGATGCCGTCACGACTGTCAGCCACATCCACGGACTCGGGCTGGACCCGTCCGACCAGCGCCTGTACGTCGCGACCCACGAAGGCATCTACACCCCCGGCCCCAAGGGCAAGCCCCAACTGGTGGGCGACAGCAAGGACGACTTCATGGGCTTCACGGTGGCCCAGGGCAAGACCTTTTACGCCAGCGGCCACCCCGCCTCCGGAGCGGACGGTCCCGGCAACAAGGGACTGATCAAGAGCACCGACGCGGGCAGGAGCTGGAGGTCGCTCTCCCTCTCAGGGAAGTCCGACTTCCACGCCCTGGACTACGCACACGGCACCGTCTACGGCTACGACTCCACTGGTGGCCTGCTCCGCACCAGCAAGGACGGCACCACCTGGAAGGACGGAGCCACGTTCCAGGCGCTCGACATCGCGGTCAACCCGGATGACGCCGACCTCGTGCTCGCCACCACCGCGGAGGGAGTCGCCCGCAGTACGGACGGCGGCAAGACCTTCGCCGAGGGCAAGCAGCCAGTGATGGCCTTCCTCTCCTGGAAGGCCAAGAACGCCCTCTACGGCATCGACACCTCCGGCGGGCTGAACCGCAGTACCGACGGCGGTGCGACATGGAAGAAGCTCGCCACCGTCCCCGGCGGACAGCCTCAGACGCTCACCGCCGTCGACGCCCGGCACGTCCTGGCCGCGACGCAGAGCGGCGTCTACGAGTCGAAGGACGGTGGCAAGACCTTCACCAAGCGCCTCGCCGTCGAATCGAGCGGCGGCCACTGACCCCTCCGCGAAACGCCATGTCGGCCGCGCCGACGACGTTCCGACGACCGGTCCCCCAACCGCGCCCAGGCCGGACACGAGCAGCATCGGCGCGGGTCGCCCCCGCTCATCCCCCGGTTGAACCATTCACTATATTGTTAAGTAGATTAGCCGGGGGTCGATCCGCGACCTCGCTCTGAGGAGCTCCCACCTCAGGTGCCCGCACACGAGGGGATGGCTTCGCTGGAGTACTGAGACCCGTTGACGATGACCGATGCCGCGCACCGCTCGAACACCGTCGCGGCCGGTGCTCCTGCCGCCAAGACAGAAGAGAAGCCAGTGGTTAACGAGCGACAGCCGTCGGGGGGCTGGGCCCCGGCCGGGACCGGTCACGCCCCGACGCCGCCTACGGGATCCACCCTGCCTACCGGGATGGTGCCCAGCACGGCGGTGCGAGATTCAGCGGTTACGACGACGATGACCCGCTGTTCGGCGCGACACCCAGCGTGTACGACACCACAGCCGCCCATGACGACGAGTCCGCCCATCGACTGTCGTACAACGCCCACGGCTATGACTCCACCACGATGTGGGACGCCCACGGCCATGCGGAGACGAGCTCGTCCGCGGCCGACCTCGGCCGCCCGGCAGACTCGAGCGGGTACATAGCCCAGTGGGGGATTTCACCGGTGAGTGCCGCAATGGGGCCTACTCCACAGTAGACCCCGAAGAGTGCGAGTCGCAGTCGCAGACGTGGCGAACGGGCGCCTTGGCGGAATCCGACGCTTCCCGCGGGTCTCCTGCCTCACCGAACCTCCTTTCCCCTCAGGCCGATCAGGCGCCCTGGCAGGTAGCGCACTCCCAGGACGCTACCGAGGACGTGGGGATCACCTCACCCGGACCGAGCCGTGCCGACGCCCGTAACCGCCGTGCGTCCGCCCGGCGATCCGCGCTCCTGACCGTCGCGGTTCCGTCCGCTGTCGTTATGGCCATCACAGGGGCGGCAGCCGTCTCCATCAGCGTCGACGACCAGGGCGAGAAGGCCACACAAGCCGCCCCGGACACCGCACCGGCGATCGCGCCAACGGCCGCCAACGGCAAGCTCGACGCGCAGCTCGCCGGTGTGACACGTGGCGCAGACGACTTCGCCGATCGCGCCAGCCGTACGCAGCAACGTATCGACCTCAAGCAACGACAACTGCAGGAGCAGAGGCGCAAGGCGGCCGAAGCCGCACACAGAAAGGCGGAAGCGGCACGTAAGGAGGCACTCCGCCCAAAGTTCGCTCTTCCCGTCGCACAGCGAGGAGTCGGCGAACTGTTCGGAGCAGCTGGCTCCATGTGGTCCAGCCGGCATACCGGACTCGACTTCCCCGTGCCCATGAACACCCCGGTGATGGCCGTCACCGACGGCACGGTCGAGGCCAAATGGAATCCGTTCTACGGAAACATGGTCATCGTCACCGCTCCCGATGGCACCGAGACCTGGTACTGCCACCTCGCCAGTGCCGAAGTCCGGGCCGGCCACGTGAAGGCGGGAGAGGTCATCGCCTACGCCGGAAGCTCAGGCAACTCGTCGGGGCCGCACTTGCATCTTGAAGTGCACCCCGGCGGCGGCGACGCGATAGACCCTTTGGCCTGGCTTCGCAGCCACGGCCTCGACCCCACATAACAGTGAGCTTGTTCCTTAACATCGGGCCCGGCCGTGTGGTCACTCTTTGGAGTGATCGCAGGGTATGAGGGCGGCCTTCCTCGTGATCCTGAACTCTGCGACGAGATCCCGGAGTTCACCAGGAAGGCCGTGAGGATGAGTGTGCTGGCATCGGCTGGCGAGCGGAACGTGCTTGAGGAACTGTCACGCTTTCGGACGGCCTTCTACGGGTGCCTGTCCGCGCGAGCGGATGCGTTCTTCGAGCTTTCCGACGCGCTGCTGTGCGCAGACGGGCCGACGCGGACGCCGGTCGAGCTGTCCCTGCTCGCCGAGCACCAGCGCGGCTACGGCTCGTTGTACGGCGCTCTGAACCATGGTCGGCTCGACACGAACGCCCTGCGTGACCTGCTGGTTTCCTTGCCGCTTCCGCGGTTCGACGGGCGGATCGTGCTCACGGTGGACGTCTCCCCGTGGCTGCGGTCGGACGCCGCCTGCTCGCCGGAGCGGTTGTTCTGCCTGGTCCACGGCCGCAACGGCCGCTCATCGGACCACGTGGTGCCGGGCTGGCCGTACTCCTTCGTCGCCGCGCTCACCCCGGACCGCACGTCGTGGACACAGGTCCTGGACGCGGTCCGCCTGGGGCCCGTCGACGATGCCGCGGCCGTCACCGCGGACCAGCTGCGGGCTGTGGTCGATCGGCTGATCGCGGCCGGCCAGTGGCGGCACGACGACCGGGACATCCTGGTCGTGATGGACGCGGGCTATGACGTGATGCGCCTGGCCTGGGTGCTGCGCGACCTGCCCGTCGAACTGGTTGGACGTCTGCGTTCGGACCGCGTCCTGCGCCGTCCGGCGCCCTCCCGCGAGGAGTACTACCGGGCCCACCCCCGAGGGGGCCACCCGCCCAAGCACGGCCAGGAGTTCAGCCTGGCCAGGCCCGAGTCGTGGCCGGAGCCCTCCGTGGTGACGATGAACGACACACCTCGTTACGGCAAGGCCGAAGCCCGCGCCTGGGACCGGCTTCATCCCAAGCTGCAGCAGCGATACGCGTGGATCGACCACGATGGCGAACTGCCCCTGGTCGAGGGCACGTTGATCCGGCTCAACGTCGATCATCTGCCCGGCGACCGCGACGCGCCGCCGGTCTGGCTGTGGTCCTCCGCCACCGGCGCGACCCCGGACGACGTCGACTTCGCCTGGTCGTGCTACCTGCGCAGATTCGACCTTGAACACACGTTCCGCCTGTTCAAGCAGTCCCTCGGCTGGACCCGACCACGGCTTCGCGACCCGCAGGCGGCGGACCGCTGGGCTTGGCTGGTGATCACCGCGCACACCCAGCTCCGTCTCGCGCTTCCGCTCACGGCTGACCGGCGCAAACCCTGGGAGAAGACAACCCGCCCCGGCATCGCGCTCACACCGACCCGCGTCCGGCGGGGGTTCAGGCACATCCGCCCTCACCTGGGCAGTCCGGCCCGTGCACCCAAACCCACCCGGCCGGGGCCAGGACGCCCGCCCGGCTCCAGAAACCGACACACCGCCACCCGCTATGACGTCGACAAAACCGTCAAAGGCCCCGAGATCGTCACCGAACGTAATCAACGACATGAAGGAACAAGATCAGAAGCTACGTCAGAACCGGTGATCTGTGACGTTCTGTAACGGAACCCAAAAGTGCACCTGACCTGGGCACTCATCATCCTCAAGACGCACAGGATCACTCGCCGCGGCTCCCCAAGGACTGGACGAAAAGGTCCTGACCGAACACTCCACCGGAGAAGTGGGCTGCCCGAAAATACGCTCTCTGCGCCTCTTGCTATAAATGGATCATGACAAACAGTGGACGTGTCGCTCTCATCACCGGGGCGACCAGCGGGATCGGTCGTGCAACGGCAATCGAGCTGGCGAGCCGAGGTGATTTCGTCATCGTCAGCGGTCGCGATGAGCAGCGGGGAAGCGAAACTTGCGCTGCGATCCGCGAGGCAGGCGGGGACTGCGCACTGGTGCTGGCCGACCTTACCGACACCGAGTCGACAAATGCGCTCGCGAGAGACGCCCTCGCCGCGGGGGGAGGCCGGATCGACATCCTGGTCAACAATGCAGGGGGCGCGCTCTTCGACGATGGGAATCAGTTCAAGCCGACCACGTCAGTCTCGGCTAGCGAGTACGAACGGGTTTTCGCTTTGAACGCTCGTGCCCCCTTCCTGCTCACGGCAGCGCTGGCACCAACGATGGTGGAGGGTGGCAGCGGTGCGATCGTCAATATCCTCGCGATATCCGCCGACCGAGGTTTCCCTGGCGTGAGCGTCTTCGGTGGCGCCAAGGCCGCGGTCGCTTCCTTCACTCGCACCTGGGCCGTCGAGTTTGCCCCCGCCGTCCGGGTCAACGCGATCGACCTGGGAACCATCGACACCCCAATCCACGCTGAGAACCAGGGCCTCCTCGCCTCCTTGGCGCCCACGATTCCGGCGCGGCGGGTGGGCCTGCCCGAGGAGGTTTCCTCCGTGGTCGCTTTCCTGACCTCGGATGCGGCGTCCTACGTCTCGGGAGCGGTTCTCCCCGTCGACGGAGGACGACTCATCGCTTTCTGACAACCCGACGGCACTTCGCCGTGGCCCCGCGGTGCCCACCGTCCGGGAACGGGCCACTGCACACGTCGACCCTGCCCTGCGCATCAGTCCACCCAAGTCCACGCCGACAAGGGGGTGGGGGTATCCCACGTCAGGGGCTACTCCGTGTTTTTCGGCGAGTACTACTGGAACCCCATGCAGGCAAGCGCTTCGGGACACTCCACGAGGGCCCTTCCTTTTCCCTGGCCACTCAACGACGCGGCCCGGCTCCAGGCACGGCCCCTGTGGATCAGCGCAAGGTGGTGGTGGCCAGTCGGATCGTCTGTGGCTGCTGCATCCGGAGGCGTATGGGCTTGGCCTTGCCAGCCGGTTTCACCGGTTCAACGGGGTGCGGCGTGGTGCGTGGTGGTCGGGGAGGGCGGGTGAGGCGGCGGATCATGAGGGTGATGAAGGTCCAGGTAACGTGAGCCTCGCTGTGGGAGATGAGCCGTTCATAGTCGCGCACGTTTCTCCTGGCTCTCATGATCCACGATATCGCCCGCTCCACCCTCCACCGCTTCGCCAGGACGGCGAAACCGTCCTGGTCCTTGCGGCGGGGCACCATCTTGAGAGTGATGCCGAGGAAGTTGTGGGACCAGTCGACGAGGGTTCCGCCGTAGGCGGAGTCCGCCCAGGCGACAGCAAGTTCGGGATGGGCCAGACGCAGGCGGAAAAGCTGGTCACGGGCGGGGAAGCGGTACGACGGCGATGTGGGTGAGAGACCGCCTCGACGGGCTGTGGCACGACGAGGACTTCGCCGGCTGGTACCCGCGCGACGGACGCCCCGGTCTCTCGCCGGCCCAGCTCGCCACCGTCTGTGTGCTGCAGTTCCTGCTCGGCCTGTCGGACCGGCAGGCAGCAGAAGCGGTCCGTTGCCGCATCGATTTCAAGTACGCCCTGGCCATGGAGCTGGACGATCCCGGTTTCCACCACAGTGTGCTGGCCGATTTCCGCGAGCGCCTGACCCAGGACGACCGCGCTGACTGTCTACTCGACCTCGCGCTCGCCCGTCTGAAAGAGGCCGGACTCGTACGCGATCGCACCACGCAGCGCACCGATTCCACCCACGTTCTGGCCGCGGTGCGCGACTTGACCCGGCTGGAGCTGGTCACTGAGGCGGTTCGTGCCGCGCTGGAAGAAGTGGCCCGCACGGCCGGGCATCTGCTGGTTGGCTTGGTCGACGAGGAGTGGGGGCGGCGCTACGGCCGTCCGGTCCGTTTGGGCAAGAACCCCACCCGGCCCAAGACCAGGATCCTCGCGACCGGCGACGACGCCTGCCGACTGCTGGAGCGCCTCCACCGGCACGGACTGGCCTGCTGGCCCGGCCCGCAGGACGAGGCCCTGCGTCAGATCATGGTGCAGAACTACTACCGCGACGCGGGAGGCCGGTTGCGCTGGCGCACCGCCGAGGACGGCGGGTTGCCACCCTCATCCGGGACGGTCGTCTCTCCCTATGACACCACCGCTCGCTACGTTCGCCATGGGCACATCATCCGCTGGAAGAGGTTCGCCGCCCACCTCACCGAGACGTGCGCCCCCGGCAGCGTCAACGTGATCACGGATGTGGCCACCACCTCGGCCGCCACGAGCGACGCCCAGGTGCTGCCCGGCCTCCACGCTCGGCTGGCGCGGCGTGGGCTGCTGCCCGCCGAGCACCTGGTCGACGGCGGCTACACCTCGCTGGTCCACCTGGAACGAGCCGCACGCGAACACCAGGTCACCGTCAGCGGGCCGCTGACGGTCAACCCCACCCGCCAGCACCGCCTGGGCGAGGGCTTCGGCCGGGACGACTTTCACATCGACTTCGACCGCCGGCAGGTCACCTGCCCGAACGGCCAGGTCAGCGCCGGCTGGCACGGCCCCTACCCGACCTCCGAGCTTGCCGGCGCACCCCTGATCGTGGCTCGGTTCGCCAAGAGCCAGTGCCAGCCGTGTCCGGACCGGCCCCGGTGCACCAGTGCCCCGGCCAGGAACGTGGGCTTTCCTCCGCGAGAACTCCGCGACCTGCAGCTGCGCGTCCGCGCCGAGCAGCAGACTCCCGAGTGGAAGGCCCGCTACGCGGTCCGTTCCGGAGTCGAGGGCACCGTCAACGAGTTCGCCCACGGACACGGAATGCGCCGCTGCCGCCACCGAGGACGGCCCAAAGCCCATCTGCAGCACGTACTCACGGCCATCGCCGTGAACATCGAACGGCTCAGTGGCCAAGCAGCAACCAAGGAAACCCCCGCACCGAGACCGCCGACCGCCTTCCAGACCTACCTCGACCAGCACGGGATCTCCCGCTCGAAGTCCTGGCGAACCCTCGGCACCTGACCTCAACCACCAAGATCACCGACAGAGTCAAGCTGATGGGGGCGGACACCCTGCGGTGCCCGCCCCGCATTTCCCGCACCCGCCACACTAGAGCCTGCGGCCTCGGGCCGCCCACCGCCGAAGCGGTGAGCGGCCCGGGTTCTACGCACTTGATATGCGGTCAGCCGAGGGTGACCGAGCGGGCGGAGGTGGCGTTGGTCTCCTGGGCGATTTCGTTGAGTACGTCGGCGGGAACGTTGTTGTCGACGTTCAGGACGGCGAGCGTCTCACCGCCCGGCGCGGACCGGGAGACCTGCATGCCGGCGATGTTCAGGCCCGACTCGCCGAGTACGTGGCCGACGGTGCCGACGACGCCGGGCCGGTCCTTGTACCGCAGGAAGATCATGTGGTCGCTGACCGCGAGGTCGATGGTGTGCCGACCCACCGACACGATCTTCTGGATGTTCCTGGGGCCGGTCAGGGTGCCGGAGACCGCGACCTGCTCACCGCTGTTCAGGCTGCCGCGGACGGTCACCATATGGTGGTGGTCGGGGGACGTCGAGCTGGTGGTGTGGCGCACGTCGACCCTGCGCTCCTGTGCGAGCAGTGGTGCGTTGACGTAGGAAACCTCCTGGTCGACGACGTTCTCGAAGACGCCCTTGAGTGCGGAGAGTTCCAGCACCTTGACGTTGTGCCGAGTGATGTCGCCGTACACCTCGACATCGAGCCGGACCGCGACCTCCCCGGCCAGGGCGGTGAAGATCCGGCCGAGGTTCGCGGCGAGCGGCACGAAGGGGCGAACGTCCTCGGCGATGACGCCGCCTTCGACGTTGACCGCATCCGGGACCAGCTCTCCCGCGAGCGCCAGCCGCACCGACGTGGCGACGGCGAGGCCCGCCTTCTCCTGGGCCTCATCGGTCGAGGCGCCCAGGTGTGGGGTGGCCACGACGTTGTCGAACTCGAAGAGCGGGGAGTCGGTGCACGGCTCCTGGGCGAAGACGTCCAGTCCCGCGGCGGCGACGCGGCCCTCCTTGAGCGCGCTGGCCAGCGCCTGCTCGTCGACGATCCCGCCGCGCGCGGCGTTGACGATCCGCACCTCCGGCTTGACCTTGTGCAGTGCCTCGACGCCGATCAGGCCGACGGTCTCGGGCGTCTTCGGAAGGTGGACCGTGATGAAGTCGGAGACCTCCAGCAGTTCATCGAGCGAGAGGAGCTTGACGCCCAGCTGCGCGGCGCGCGCGGGCTGCACGTACGGGTCGTAGGCGACGACCTTCATGTCGAAGGCGGACATCCGCTGGGCGACCAGCACGCCGATGCGGCCGAGGCCGACCACGCCGAGGGTCTTCTGGCTCAGTTCGACGCCGGTGTACTTGCTGCGCTTCCACTCGCCGTTCTTCAGCGCCGTATTGGCCTGCGGAATGTTCCGCGCGGTGGCGAGGAGCAGGCCGCAGGCCAGCTCGGCGGCGGTGACGATGTTGGAGGTCGGTGCGTTGACGACCATGACGCCGGCCTTGGTGGCGGCGGAGACGTCGACGTTGTCGAGGCCGACCCCGGCGCGGGCGACGACCTTCAGCTTCTTGGCGGCGGCGACGACCTCCGCGTCGACCTTGGTCGCGCTTCGCACCAGGATCGCGTCGACATCCGCGATCGCGGGGAGGAGTTCGGCCCGATCGGCGCCATTGCAGAGCCGGATCTCGAAGTCCGGGCCCAGGGCGCCGACAGTGGCGGGCGACAGCTTTTCAGCCAGGAGTACGACAGGTTTCGAGCTCACGGTGGATTTCAATCCCTACTGGTTCGTTGAGGAACGGCCGCCCCGGCGGCCGCATACGGCGGCGACGTCGACGCATGGCCGGGAGGGAGGACGAAGGAAAGCTCGTCCCCCCTCCCGCAGGACCATGAGTCAGGCAGACACCGACTCAGGCTGTGTCTCGCGTACCGGCGGCGCGAGGCGGCCGGTGCGGTGCAGTCCGTACAGGGCGGCGGCACAGGCCAGGCCGAGCGCGCAGAACGCGATCCACGGGAGCGCGGAGACGCCGGCCGCGCGGGCGGCGTCCAGGGAGGCCCCGGTCAGCAGGTTCCCGAGCGTGATGCCGACGCCGCAGATGGTGTTGTAGAGCCCGTAGTGGGTGGCGACCAGGCGGTCACCGGAGAGCCGGACGATGGTGTCCATCTCGAACGGGTAGGCGATCATCGTCCCCACCGCCAGGAGCAGAGCTGAGAGCGCGGGCGGCACGGCCGCGAGCAGCCACAGCCCCACTCCGCCCTCCGGCACGGACACGGCCGTCGGTACCAGCAGGGGCACGAACGCCACGCCCATGGTGAGCAGGCCCCAGGCAAGGGCCCGGCCCGGCTCCATGCGGGCCTTGCACCACGCGGTCACCTTGGTCTGGAAGAGGATCGTGCTCAAGCCCGAGACAGCGAAGAGCATCGCCACCGCCGCCGTCCCGGACGTTCCGTCGCCGCCCAGACGCCGCACTTCCAGCGGCAGGGCGAGATAGACCTGGAACTGCATGACGTAGAAGCCGATCATGGCGACCGAGAACAGCAGGAACGGCCGGTTGGCCACGATGGTGCGCCACTGGGACAGCACGCCGTCCTGTCGGCCGCTTCCCTTGGCAGCCGGTGCGTCGCTTGCCCGGCGGGCGGGCAGACTGCGGAGCTGCACGATGCTCAGCAGCGCGAAGATCCCGGCCGACACCAGGCAGGCAACGCGGAAGTCGACACCGGTGAGCACCATGCCGACCAGTGGGCCGAGCAGGATGCCGGCCTGGTAGAAGATGTTGAACAGCCCGAACGCTTCGACCCTGCGCTCCCCGGCGTCCGCCGCCAGATAGGCCCTCACCGCCGGGTTGAACAGGGCGCCCGCCAGCCCGGTCGCCGCGGATGCGGCGAGCAGCGCGGGCAGCGCCTCCACCAGTCCGAGGGTCGCGAAGCCGACGATGCGCAGCATCAGCCCGGCGATGATCAGAGGCTTGTAGCCGAGCCGGTCGGCCAGGGTTCCGCCGACCAGGAACATCCCCTGCTGGCTGAAGTTGCGTATGCCGAGCACGAGTCCGACGGCCCAGCCGGCCAGCCCGACCGTGCCGGACAGGTGCGCGGCCAAATACGGCATCAGCATGTAGAAGCCGAGGTTGATGGAGAACTGGTTCACCATCAACAACTGGACGCTGCGCGGGTAGGAGCGCATCTGCGCCAGGGTCCCCCAGAACGTGACTGCCGGTCCATCACCGGTCTCCCTCCTCCTGGGTGTCGAACTCAGGCAGCTCTGCGGCGCCGTGCTCCTGCGCCGGGCGGGACAGGGTGAGCGGGTCGACCACGGTGGTGCACCGGGTCCAGCGGCTGACTTCCTTCTCGTCCAGGCGGCCGATCACCTCCGGTTCGGCGGGCGGCGGGGAGTCGAGCAGACCGTGTGCGGCGCAGTAGTCGTCGTCGTAGACCGTGCCGAGATAGCGTTGCGGGCCGTCGGGGAAGATCGCCGCGATCTTCGTGTCCGCGGGCAGGGTGCGGGCCAGCCAGCCCGCCACCAGGGCGACCGCGCCTACGCTCCAGCCGCCGGTGGCGTAGTGGGAGGCGGCGAGTCGGCGGCAGGTCCACACCGCCTCGGCCGGCGCCACCCAGTGCACCTCGCTGAAATTGTCGTAGGCGACATTGCGGGGGTAGATGCTCGAACCCAGGCCGCGCATCAGCCGGGTGCGGGCCGGCTGCCCGAAGATGGTCGAACCGATCGTGTCGACGCCGACGAGCTTCAGCTCCGGATACAGGGCCTGCAACACCCGGGAGACGCCGGCGGAGTGGCCGCCGGTACCCACGCTGCACACCAGCACGTCGATGTGGCCCAGGGCGGATGCCAGCTCCAGCGCGAGCGGGGTGTAGGCGGTGGTGTTGTCGGGATTGTTGTACTGGTCGGGGCACCACGAGCCGGGGTGCTGCGCCATGAGCTGAGCCACTCGCTCGCGCCGCGCCTGCTGCCAGCCGCCGGTGGGATGGGGTTCGGAGACGACGTCGACCTGAGCTCCGTAGGTGGTCAGCAGCTGGGTCATGGACCGCTCCAGACCCGGGTCGGTGACCAGGGTGACGGGGTGGCCGTAGACCATGCCGGCCAGGGCCAATCCCAGGCCGAGGGTGCCGCTGGTGGATTCGATGATCCTGGCGCCGGGGCGCAGATCACCACGGGCGCGGGCCCGCTCGACCATGTACAGGCCGGGCCGGTCCTTGATCCCGCCGGGGTTGAAACCCTCCAGCTTCGCCCAGAACCCCCGGTCAGCGGGGGTGAGGGGATCGGAGATCCGGAGAACCGGGGTGTCGCCCACGAGCCCGGACAGGGCCGAGCGGGCGGGAAGTGTGATCTCGGTTGTGGTCTGCGGGTTCATCTTTCGCTCTCATCGGTGGTGTGACGGGGTTTCGTCGGGCGCGCCGTCCGGCCCAGGAAGAGGCATCCGCCTCGGTACCTGGTGGCAGCACGCGCGGCCGGTGTCGACGGCCGCGAAGGCCCGTCTAGATCCGCCACCGACAGACGACGGCGAGGGTGGAGCGGCCTGAGCGCCGTATCCGGGGTCTGCTTCCTCCGTGTCGAGCGACCCACTGCTGGCCGGCTACGGCGGCAGTCACTCCCGCCGCGACTCCGGCGAAGACGGCCGGGGCCGCGGTGTCGGTGAACAACTGCCGGGCCTGCGGAGGAACTTGGCTGACCGCGTACGGCGCGCAATGCGCACCGGAGTGTGGGTGCGGTCCGTGGGGCATCGCACGCTCGGTGTCTGCCGACGCGAGCGGGGGAGACCGGCCGAGGCCGAGGCCCGGCCCTGCGTGTGGCTGTCGTCAGCGTGCGGGGCAGAACAGCCGGACGCCCACAGCAGCAGGACTCCGAGGACGACGACCAGCAGCCGAGCCCTGGTAGCCGGGCGGCTGGTGTGAGCGTGGCAAAGAGGGTGTAACGGCACGGTTCCTCCGGGGAGCGGCCGCCGCTCCCACGGCGTGGGGAGGGAGCGGCGGATCGGGATCAGCAGGCATCCGAGCAGACAGGCGCCGAGGAGCGGTCCGACCAACACGAGGAAGCGTGGCCACGGGCGTCCAGGGAGCCGGGAACTGACCGCACGTGGCCGGCCCGTCCCGCGGGGCGGGCCGTCATCTCTCAGGAGAGCGGCGGCCAGTCGGGTACGCCGGAATCTAGACCTGCTGCACCACGGAGACCCTCGAATCCGTCAACGAAGGAACGGTCGACTTCGACCGGAAGGGGCCGGGATTCCCCCATGCAAACGGGCGCGTCGTTGGCACACGGCCCCGCGTGGACAGGCTTGGAGCGGCCAGATACAGGTCCTGCTGGGGCTGGCCGGAGACGCAGCCTTCAGCCGTGTGGGGCGGGCCGTCGCCCTCGTGCTGGCCGTCGGCTGCCGCAGCGTCAGGCGACGTGCTCGCGACAGCGCCGCCTCCTCCGGCCCCGCTCGTGTGACCTTCCTGCATCACGACGGACCCGTGTGCGGGCGCGGTCGCACCGACCGTTGCGTGCCCCTGGGCGCTCTCAGCGCTCGCGCCGTGCGTGACCAGGACGCCGAGCACCAGCACGGCCAGCCACAGCAGACGCAACGGCCCCGTGGAGCGGGGCCGCAGCATGCCGGAGCGCAACCAAGCCGTAACCATGCCGTGATCGTAACCATTGCCCGGCGGCGCGGCGCAAACTTCCCTCGGAAACACCGCGTTAACAGCTGTACACACATTTCACGCAATGGGTCGGGCTGATGCTTCGGGTCTCGTGAAACGACAGGTCGCCCCGCCCTCGACACCCATTCACACGAGCCGCGACCATCTGGCCTCCGCCAGACGTGATCCGCCTCACGCCTCCGTCGACAGCCATCGTGACCTCACTCGGCCTGTGGAGCGTCGCCGATGCCCCTGCGGCGACGCGGCCCGGCGGGCGTCTGCGCTTCGACGGCCACATCCATTCGGCAGGTGCCCGGTTCACCCGGAAGCAGCGCAGGTCAACCTGGCGGGCCATCGCCGGGGCCAATGTCACCGCCGCCAAAGTGACGGCGCTGTGCCGGATGAAATGGTGCTCGAGAGCCCACCCGACGCCGCCGCCACGCGCCGCGCCGGCCTGGCCGGCCACAGCGACCTGCTCCTGAACACCTGGCGTCCCCCTCCGCGCTCCCGTGCGCACCAGGCAGACGAGCTCGCCGAGGGCACCGGCACGGACGCCGAGGAGGGCGCGGCCATAGGCGTCCCTGCCCTGCTGGCCCGATGCCGGCCGCTGCCGCGCGCGCCGAAGCGCTCAGCCGGTCACGCCAGGTCACCGGCCAGCGCCGAATGACCCAGGACGAGATCCGCGCCCTGCTCAAGCCGCCGGGCCCCATCCGTGACGCCCTCGCCGATGCCGAACCGCGCGAGAAGGCCGAGGTCTACCGGCAGCTCGGGCTCAAGCTGATCTACGAGCCCGGAAAACAGCTCGTGCGGGCCGAGGCAATGCTCGACTCGCACGCGTTGGGGATGTGGTCTGTGTCCGAGGGGTTATCTGGACCAATACCCCACGGCTCACGCCCCTCACAACGGTGCTGGCGCTGGCGTAGCCACAGGGGAAATCGCCCTGGGGTCGTTGGAGATCTCAGATTAACGGTCAACGGTCGCGGTCACGATCGGGAAAGAGGCCATCGCCTCGGCGGCTGCGCGGCGGAGGGCAAGCTGCTTCCGACACGTCTGGGACGACAGCACCCCCGGTCGACCCGGGGCCAGGGTTACGTCGAATCGCAGGCATGCCGCGACATGAGGGGAGTCGCCCAGCGGGGTGTTGGTGAACCTTTACTCCCGAGCAGGCGACGAACCCGAGTTCGCTGTCCGTGGACCAAGCGTCGGCGAGTTCGCCAGCCGAAGTGGATTGCCCGGGAAGCTTCATCTTTCGGGGCCACCCTTGTCCGGGTCGGCGCCCGCTTCGAGAACGGTCACCTCGTCGAACGCCCCGAGGAACCCGCCGCAGCGTGAGACAACTCAACCGGCCTACGACTCCCGGCAGTTGCTCGTGGAACCAGCGCCGGTGACGCTACGCTGCTGTGCCGTGCAGGAGACGCGTCTCGACACTGCTCGGATCCGGGCGGCTCGCCGGGTGATCGACCCGGTTTTTCTCGACACTCCGCTGTACCGCTGCGAGGCGCTGGAGCCGGGCCTTGGGTGCAGGGTGAGCATCAAGCTCGAAACGGCGAACCCGGTCCGCAGCTTCAAGGCCCGCGGCACTGAGGTAGTCGCCAGCCTGCTTGCCGGCAATGCCTCGCGAGCCGCGGTGTGCGCCAGCGCGGGCAACCTCGGCCAAGCCCTCGCGTGGTCCGGCCGCGGCCGGGGGCTCGACGTCACCGTCGTGGCATCCCGCTTTGCGACTCGGGCCAAGCTTGATCGCATCCGCGCACTGGGCGCCAGGCTGGAACTGGTGGACGGCGACCATGAGATGGCCCGCGAGCGGGCGGCGGCCATCGCTCGGTGCGACGGCATCCGACTGGTCGAAGACAGCCTGGACATCGAGACTTGCGAGGGCGCGGCGACCATCGGCCTGGAACTGGTGGACACCGCGCCGTCGTTCGACACCGTCCTGATTGCTCTCGGTGGCGGGGCGCTGGCCACCGGCGTGGGTCATGTGGTGAAGGCATTGGCACCCGAAGTCGAGGTGATCTGCGTCCAGCCGCTGGGGGCACCGGCGCTGACACACTCGTGGCGCCAGCGGCGTGTCGTCACCACCGACACGACCAACACGATCGCTGACGGCGTCGCCGGCCGGTGTCCCATTCCGGCCGTCCTGGACGACCTCCTCCTGGTCGCTGACGACGCCGTCCTGGTCCAGGAGGCGTCGATCATCGCCGGTATGCGGATGCTCCTTGACCACGCCGGCCTCGTCGTCGAACCTTCGGCCGCACTCGGCATCGCGGCGATCCTCGAAGACCGCGACCGCTTCGCCGGTCGGCACGTCGTCACCATCGTGTGCGGCAGCAACGTCGACGTAGACGCCTACCACCAATGGGTCGGCGCGGCTCCCATCCACAGGTCTTGACAATTGCTCGACACGTCCGCCTTCGCACGTGGCGATCTCCTCATCCGTCACGTTGTACGGATCGGAGAAGCGCGAGTCGTCGCCTGCATCCATCGGCTTGGCGTACGAGTGGCCCCGCGCCTTCATGCACGACGACCATTTTACGAACGCGTCGACCACGCTCGGCGCGTTCATCGATTCAAGGTAGGAGTCATCGCTGATCTGCTGGGCAAGAGCGTCCGGCTGGGCCGAGGGAGCCTTCCCGTCGGCCTGCGCGACGCACCCCTTGAGTGTCGTGTCGTCGGCGCCGGACTCATCGACCGGGCCGGCCTCCTGGGCCTCGTCGTCTGCCCGCTGCTCCGCCGCGTCCGGGTGGTATCCGCGCTTGGCCGCCAGCCCGGCATCGTGAATCCCGTACCGCCAGTCGGTGAGCGTCTTGCCGCCTGCCTCGGGAAGGTCGGGGGCCGTCGTCCACTGGTCGTAGCCAACGTGATCAACGGCTCGATCAGCGCCCACTGCTCGTCAGATAAGTCGCTCTGGCGGGGGCTTCGCTCCATGTCTCGCATGTCGGCATGAATATGCAGATCAGTCGGGCCGTTCGACGACCGGGACCACGAACGAGCGATCATGAACCGGGAGAGAAGGGACGTAACGCCCCCTTCAGAGAGGGTTACGGGCGCGGAAGGCGCTAGGGCTCACGCCCCGATGGCGTTTGAAGGCGGCGCTGAAGCCGAAGGCATCGGCGTAGCCGACAGACTTGGCGATCTGAGCGATGGAGAATTCGGTGTCGGACAGGAGTGCCTCGGCCTCGTCCATACGGCATGCGGTGAGGTAGGTCAGTGGCGGGCGACCCATCACCTTGGTGAAGCGTTTGCCAAACAACGCTCGGGAGACACCGGATTCGGTGGCGAGCGACTCTACCGTCCATCTCTTGGAGGGCCGGGCGTGGAAGGCTTCGAGAGCGGGGCCGAGGATCGGGTCGGCCAGGCCGCGATACCAGTCGGGGCTTCCGAGCCCGCCCGGTCGAACCAGGTACGCAGCGTGCACACCAGGGCCCAGTCCAGCAGTCGGTCCATCAGAGCCTGGGAGCCGGCCGAGCGCAGGGCGGCGTCGGCGGCGGCCGTCTCCAGCCAGGCGCAGACCTCTGTGTCCTCGTTGATCACGAGTACGGGCGGCAACGCGCGGAGCAGTCGTTCATGGCGATGGCCCGAGGCGCGATATGCGCCCACGATCAGTGCGGTTGCTCGGTCCGGTTCGTTGCCCCAGCGGATGCCGCCGAGGTCTTGGGCAGCGCATTCGGCATCCGCTGCGAAGCACGCGATTTCGTACTCGACGTGTGGGCGGTCGAGGGTGGCCGGCTGGTCCACGAGGTGAAATGTGTCGGGGCTGCGCACGATGGCCGTGTCGCCGACGCCGACCGCTTGTTCGGCACCGTCGGGCAGCAGCAGGATGCCACCGCCCCGCAGCACGCTGACCATCGTGAGTGGGGCGCCGTCGACGAAACGGATGGTCCAGGGCGCTTCCAGCACGGCGTGGCTGACGACCGAGCCCTCGGCCCGGATGCCACTGAGTAGCGCACTCAAAGGATCCACAGATGCCATCGTAGACGAACTCCTATGCAGCGGAGCGTTTCCCCTATGGATCGTCTAATGGATCACCCGTGTACTGGACTGGTCGAACTGACCGAGACCAGCCAGGAGAAGCCGTGTCGCACCGCAGCAGCGCCGCCAGGACCGCCCTTGTGGTCATCGCACACCATCGGGCCGATTCCCTCACCGCGCACACCGCCCGCCATACCACCGCGCGACTCGAGACCGCGGGATACCGCGTCGACCTGCTCGACTTGCACGCCGAAGGGTTCGACCCGCGGATGAACGTGGCGGACCAGCCGGACTGGGGTAACCGGGAGAAGCCGTACTCGGACGAAGTCCAGGCCCATATGCAGCGCCTTCTCGACGCCGACGTCGTCGTCGCCGTGTTCCCCGTGTACTGGCAGAGCGTGCCCGCCCTCCTCAAGGGCTGGATCGATCGCGTGTGGAACTACGGATTCGCCTACGGCCGCAGCAAGCCCCGCCTAGCGGGCAAGCGCATACTGTGGCTGGGCCTGGCCGGCGCCACCTCCGATGACCCCATCACAGAGGGAATGCAGGCCGTGCTGGAGGCCAACCTGAGCGAGGGCATCGCCTATTACTGCGGATTCTCCTACTCCTCCGTCGCCCTGCTCCCCGACGCCGAGGAGCGCCCGCAGCGCATCGATGCCGAGGGCAATCTGCTGGTCGGCGACGCGGTTGCGGGAGCCGAGCGCGAGGCGCAGTATGCCGACTTCGACCGCCGCGCGCGGAAGGCCGTGGAAGGGTTCCTTACAGCGGAACCGGCGGCGGCCTGAGGACGGACACAGGCTCCCGCGCTGCCAGGTGCTACTCGCCCCCACCTGATCGACACGACGGCCCGCATCGACGAAGCGGCGATGCGGGCCGGACGGGGCTCTCTACGAGAAACGGACTTGACGGCCCCTCAGAGTTATCCGTGCGGCAGCGAGATCAACGGGCATGCTCCGGCTGTTTCGAAGGCCGATGCAGTTCTCGAGGTCCGTTGGCACTCCGCCCCGCTCCGGTGAGCAAGGCTCGTCTCTGATCGCGCAGATCGCGCGAGCGAGCAACCCAAGCGGTACGACAGCGAACGCATCAACGCGCCACTCACCGTCGAGGGCAGGTGGCAACTCCTCAAACGCCACCAGACGAGGCCAACCGCCCGCGTCGTAGGCGAAGCAGGTTGTCAGGAGCGGGTGGCAATGATCGCCTCGGTGCGTACGAATTCGTCGAAGCGGCCGTCGGGGTGAAGCCGGTGCGAGCTTGGCGCAGGTCGCATTCGAAGGCGTCATTGCGGTCGCCGAGCTGAGCGGGGCTGGAGTAGCTGTAGGAGAACCGCAGGCCGACGACCTCGGGCTGACCGGGAGCGGACGGACGCCCATGCTCGCCCGAGTGGCTCCATCGAACGGGCAATCACGCTCCGCGGGGTAACAGCGATCATGGGGCAGTGGTCGGTCTGACCTTCTTGTTCGGGTTCGGGAATGTGTGGACGTTGGCGCTGCGATTGGGTGTACCGCCGTGGGTAGCCCCTCTGGTGGCTCCGGCAGTTGATCTTTCGGTGCTGGGGCTGTCGCTGGGCACCCGGTACCTCGCGCTGCACGGCGCGCGTCCGGAGCAGCTCCGTCCGGCGCGGCGCCTACTGGTTATCTCCAGTGTGACGACTCTGGCGCTGAACGTGACTGATCCGCTGCTGGCCGGTCAGTCCGGGAAGGCTGCCTTTGATGCGGTCGGACCATTGCTGCTGATCGGTTGGCCAGAGGTTGGTCCGGGGCTTCTGCAGGCCATCAGCGATGCCGGGAGTGGAACGTCGTCTGAGTCTGAGAAGGGAGATGTCCGGGAGTGTTCCGTGGAACACGCTGCGGTGATGATCGAGCAGAAGAGCGTCGATATTGACCCGCCGCATGTCCTGGCCCCGCCGGAAGATGATCAGAGTAGTCAGCTCGGGGCTGATGGGGATGACCTTCTCGAGCGTGCCTTGACGGAAGACGCGTGGCATTGGGAGACGTATCAGCGGCCGATCTCGGCTGAGAGACTACGGAAGCGACTGCATGTTGGCGCGGCCAGGTCCCGGACGTTGGTGTCCATGGTGCGCTCGGCAAGGGCCGGGGACGTGACGATGGAGGCATGGTCCTTCAGCTTCTCTGCCTTGTGGTCGGCGGGTCGGCGCGGGCGAGGAAGGTTCGAGGTAGGGCCCCTCTGCGGTACTCCTCGATGCGGCGGCCTCCATAGCGTTGGGGGACCTTACTTCCTGTCGTTTGAAGCCATGGTGGGGAAGCGGTGCGACGCGGTGCTGACGCCCGTACATGTTTTGAGAAATGATATGGATGGTGCGGAAGCGTTCGTTGCATGGACCACACAATGCATATGCTTGGAATGCTGGTTGATGGAAGTGCTCTGCAGGGAACCGGATGTCAGATAGACGTACAGGTAACGGAGTTTACTTCCCGCACCCGCGAGGATGGTCCCATCTGCCGGATCGCGGACTTGCCCGGCCTCTACTGCTCCCCGCACCCGCGGGGTAGGTCCCGTCGTCCTCCAGACGGCGACCCGGCGGGTGCTCCCCGGTCGATTAAGCCAGGCCATGCCGGCCGCGGCTATGCCCATCCCCAGCGGCACCACCGGCTTGGGGCCGATATGAGGGACCAGCACGGTAGTGACGAGGGTGGAGGCGAGCATGAGCCCGGCGACCATCGGCAGGAAGGCCAGCACGGTCCTGACGGGGGTGTAGTCCAGGCTCTACTGGAGGTACTGGAGGTAGTAGGTGAGGAACAAGGCGTTCAACACGGGGGCGACCATCTGGGTTGGGTTGATCAATGATGCGATGGCCTCGACGAGCGGTTGAATCTTCCCTCCTCAAATGTCTCACCACGCTTCGTCACTGGCGTCTTCGGCGAGGTGCCCCTGATGGCGGTAAACCATTTCGTCGGGGTGGCGTGTCACTCGGGCCAGCCGCCAGGCTGCGTCGTAGGTCATGCGGCCGCGTTCTTGAGCACGAAGCCATAAGGCCAGGAGAGGTTGTCACGGAATCCTATCCGGGTTTTCTGCTCCTCCTTGATGCGGTCGTACTCGGCCAGCAGCAGTCTGCTCTCGGTGACGTCTTCTGTGGCAAACACGGCCATTCCTAAGCTCGGGTCGCGGCTGGGCTGATGAGTGGGCGGGCAGGGCTGCGGCGCTCCGGCAGCCCCTGCCCGCTCCGAAGGCCCGGAAGACTAGTCGGCAGCACGGAAGGACGGCAGGTTGTAGGGGTTGTTTCGTTCGATCCAACCCTTTCCGTCCGCCGCGATTCCTTCCAGGAGGCGGAAGGTGTGGATGAAACCAGCCGAATCGAGGTCGATCTCGGTGATTTCCTGGGCGTTCTCTTCCGGCGCGAGTTGATGGGTGTCGGCGTCTTTTACACGAATGTTCCTGGCCGGCCCGTTGGTGAGGATGAGTTCCAGGTCGTAGCCGACCTCGCTGCGTTCCGTGACCTGTACGGAGGACAACGCGTCGAACCGGTAGTTGCTTCGCTGCTCCATCCCACGTTTTGCGTCGGCGAAATCAAATTCCTTGCTTATCTCACGAACACCATCCTGTGTGACCAAGAATAGACGGAAGTTGTAGCGCGAGTATCGCCAGGGACCGCCCTTGACACGCGCTCGCTTGTAGGGGCGTGCCGGTGTCATCAGGATGGTGTGGGTGATCAGGTCGCGCCAGGTGAGCTGGTAGTGGCGAAGTGCTTCGTCGACGAGCAGCGTCTTGTCGCAGGTGAGCCAGGTCTCCATTTCCAGCTCACTGGGTCGCATGGTGTCCAGGAACGACTTCCAGTTCTGGTAGGCGACTTGCCGCGCGGTCAGCCGCTCTTGATATTCCTGGGTTTCCTCGGCCACTCGGTGCTTTTCACCCCGGGCTTCCAGCCACGAGGACGCCGCCGCACGTCCGGACCAGACCGAACCGACTACGGCCAGAATGGCCAGCAGCACCTGCGACGCGCCGGCTCCTGAGGCCACTGTTCCGAGCAGGGCCAGAGTCGTGATGCTGAGAGTGATGAGGGCAACCACGCACACTGCCTGCGCCACCGCCGGCGTCTGGTTCTGGTGGCGGTGATCGAACAGAGTACCTTTGTTGTGACGGTCTCGGGCATCCTCAGCGAGATAGCGGATCAGCCAGTCGACCCGGTCCACGCTGATTCGGCTCTCGCGGTAGAGGAGCGCGATCTCGGCGACGAGGCTGTTGCGGATGTGGGCGGTATGATTGAGCCATATGTACGGGGCGAATCCGTGGGGCACGCGGGTACTGAAGTAGTGGTCGAACGAATGACGGACGCGGTTGGTGAACCCGTCCCCGGCAGTGGCGGGATCGCCCGTCTGCGGAATGTGGAACAAGCGGTTCTTGGCCTTCAGCTGATGTGCCTGGTACCACCATTGGTGGCCGAAGTGAGCCGCGGTCAGGCCTGCACCGAGCGCCACCAGTAACTCGATGATTGCCTCAGCCGGATCCGCGACCAACGCCAGGACCCAGAGGAATGCGGTGACGACGACGAACAGACCGGCGCGGACCGGGAGGGCTGCCTTAGCGGCAGCGGCGGTGCTCGGACGGGGCGGCAGGGCCCGTGCCCCGATCGGGTCGGGTTCGAAATAGGCCCAGACCCGTTGGGCCCGGCCGTTGCCGAAGCGAGCTTTCTCGGCCCGCTCCCGGTTCTCGGCCCACAGGCTGTCCTTCAGCCCTCCGGTGAGTACGAGGTCGAAGTGGTGGAGGATCCCGTCACGCTGGCGAGGTGACAGGGCTAGCAACCGCTCCAGTACGCGTCCTGTTTGGCCGTCCGTGGTGCTGAGCATCGCCAGCAGTTCGAAAGCGACGCACAGAGCGTCTTTCCACTGTCCCTCGGCGTAGGCCCGTACGCGCCCGGAGGCATGGCGCAGCTGCTGGAGTTCTTCGGTGCTGAGGTCGTGGTAGGCGCGTGCGCTGAGCATGGCGAGTACCCAGTGGAAACGGACCTCCGCGTTGTCGTGTCCGTGAGCGATCGCGTCACTGATCATGTCGCGAGCACGGCTGGGGACGCCGTCCTCCAGGTACCGCACGCCGACCTTATACTTTTCCTGAGGCGAGGCATCGGAATGAATGGAAATCGTGGGGTTGTGTACGACCCCGCCCTGGATTCCGACGACGGAGTGGTACGCGGAATTGTGCGTGACGCCGCTGCCGTCGTTCATGACAGGTCACCCGCCGCAACAACCAGTGGGGCCAGCCTGGCCCCCAGCTCGGGAGACTCCGCGATCAGGCCGCGTAACCTCTTGAGTGCCATGGTCGCTCTCTTGGAGGATTCGGGAGTGTTCTCACTTGCCGCCCGGCGAGCAAAGCCCAGCTCGGCCAGTGCCTCTTGGTAGGTGTCGTCGTCGAGGGCGCTCTCGGCGTGGTGACGCTTCAGGTGCTCACGGAAACCGTCCAGTTCCGCGACCAGGTCCGCCGGACTGGTCACCTTCGGGTCCGCGTTCACGTAGACGCTGCTCTCCTTGACTGAGCCGGCCATGATGCCAACAGTGCTGTTATGGGCGGTGTTGCTGACGTGCTCTTTGAGTTCGTCGGCCGTATGTGCCTTGTCTGCCTGGGACATTGCTATCTGCGCCTGCTCTCCCACCAGCTCCACGGCCAGCCGTGTGGCGAATGCCGCCGCGTTCGCCGCGGCTCGTGGCTGCCAGTTACGGTCCTTCGCGCTGCTCTTCGTACCGTCCGCTCGGTCGCTGATTCCCCGGATGATGGCCACCGGTGCCCCGCTGAGATGACCGGCCTGCGCCACACCGGCGGCCTCCATCTCGATCGCGAGCGCGTCGTTGTAGTGCTGCCGGATCCACCGCGCCTCGGCCGAGATCCTCGAGTTCTGTACGACCTCACCGGCGGCGATCGCGCCGAAGCGCACCTGCGGCGCGCGCCCATGACCGGGCGTGTCGTCGGCCCAGTCATTCACGCGAGCCAGATGCGAGCCGAGCTGGCTGATACCGTGCGCCGCCTCCCACACCCGGGGGCGGGCCTTGAGCCCGTCGTCCTCGCTGGTCCCGCCGTGGTAGGCGTACACGTGTGTCGCCATCACCACGTCGCCCAGCCGGGCGGTGTCCCACAGGGCACCGGCGACGCCGACGAACAACACGGCCACCGGCGAAAACTCCTGTATCGCACGCTCAGCGATCACCGCGGCGGAATGATTCCCTTTGTTCGTCAGACCGAGCGCTACACGACATGAAGTGCCCTGCACAGTTCCCACCTCGAACCGCGTCCCACGCTCATGACGGTGCACCTGTGGACCGGCCAGTTTCCGGCGCACGGCCTGGTACTCGAGATTAAGGGCGGTGAGAATCACCACCAGGTCTTTCGACATCTATTCCCCTTCCTCTCCCGTGTCCTCTTCCCTCGTGGACGGCACAGGTCGGATCAGTGGCGGGAACAACACCGTCTTCGGCCCGGCCCGGTACAGCCGCGCTGGCCGTCCTCCCGTGGTCCTACGTCCCGGGCCAGCGGGGATTATGAATCCCTTTACGGCCTGGACTTTTCGGTAGAAATTACGCGTGTCGAGTTCGGTTCCCCAAACCGCCTCGTACACCTGCTGCAACTCGACGATGGTGAAGACTTCTCCGCAGAATGCCGTGGCCAGCGCCGAGAATTCGAGCTTGGTACGTGCGCGCTCGATTCCGTCCGTAACAATCCGACGGTGATCGAAGGCCAGTTCCACCTCACCGGACAGGACGGCTTCCGCAGGAACCCACGCAGCATCCACGGCATCCGTTCCCGCGACCGGTTCGGGGAGTCCCGGCGCGATCGCCAAGTGGGCCACGGAAACTACTCGTCCCCGTGGATCACGGCCTGCGTCCCCGTAGATGGCCAACTGTTCAAGGTGCACCAACCCAGAAACCAGAGCGGTTTCCTCACGCAACTCACGGTGGGCCGCGTCCAGGATCTCCTCACCAGCGTGATTGAGGAATCCGCCAGGCAGAGCCAGCATGCCCTGAAAAGGATCTTCGCCTCGCTCCACGAGCAGGACACACAGTCGCCTCTCGCGCAGCGTCAGGATCACAAGATCGACCGTCAATAGCACAGGTGGGGGTGACCACACGTCAGCTTGCATGTCTCACACGGTACTTCGATTCTTGTCATTTTGACAAGAAGGGCGGCGCGGAGTCCGCTGGTGCTGTGTAAAGGCGGCGCTCCGAGCGGTCAACTCGTCGTCCGCTCCGCAGCCAGGCGTGGGCCGATCGTGGCCTGCTGGTTCGGTGTTGCCTCGAAGCAGTTCGGGAACGGGTACTTGCGTTCCAGGAAGGTGTGGAGGCCTGCCTGGGCTGACGGTCTGGCGGACGGGGGTGTGTCCACGTCGGCGAGGCAGGAGGGGTGGATGTCCTCGCCACCGCCAGGCGGGACAGGCGACGGCATGTCCGGGGTGCCCAGTTGGACGGAGCGGGAGCGTTAGAGCCTGTCTCTTTGGCCGGTGAGTGACTCGTGATGAGGCTGGTTAGGCTGCTGCGATGACGGACAACGAGCTGATTGTCGACCTGCGTGGTCGGCTGGTCGAGACACTCAACGACTTCTGGGACGCGGTGAGCGAGCCTTGCGGGCTGCCGGAGTGGTTCGGACGGAACCTGGACGCGTGGTCGGACACGATTGAGACCCGGGGCATCTCTGAGGTGTTCGACAGCCACGACATCCTGATCGTGCACGTCGACCAGCAGGGTCTCTTCGGCGGGCACCGACAGGAGGGCAAGGCCCTGGCCGGCATCTTTGACGGAGAGCAGAACCGGCTCGTCGTCCATGGGCTGGCCTGACAAACCCTCCGGACGCCTCGCTCAGGGCCGGGTCCAGATGAGGATGGCAGCAAGGTGGAGTGCGGCCTGGTAAGCGATGGCGAGCTTGTCCGTCCGCATCGCGAGGCCGCGCCACTGCTCGAGTCGGGCGGTGCGCCGCTCGACGGCATTGCGCCCCTTGTATGTCTCGGCGTCGAAGCCGGGCGGGCGGCCACCGGCGCGGCCTCGCCGCAGACGGTGGCCGATTTGGTCGGCGGGCTGCGGGATGACCGCACGGATGCCGCATCGACGGAGGTGCCCACGAATCGTGCGGGAAGAGTAGGCGCGATCCGCAAGGACGACCGCAGGGCGGGTTCTTGGCCTGCCGAGCCCGCTCCGTGGGATGGGTTCTTGACATAACTCGCTGGCCTGCGCGGCCGGGCTTGCCTGGCATAGAGCTGCACAGGTTAAGCACAGATGCCAGCACAGCGCTTTATCGCATTTGCCCTATGCTCCTTGATACTCCCGACCGGGGCGGGCAAAGCAAGAAAGGAGGCTCGGTGGGTGCCGCCGAGGCGGCTTGGTGATGAAGGCCAAGTCCTCCAGACCCCGGGGCTGCGAGGCTGGCAACGGAGTGAAGCGCAGAGTACCTCACGGGGTGCGCACGGAGCGCGCCTGTGCTCATGACCTTCGCGTGCCGCACCTCGACGGATCGAGGCCACGTGGCGTGTCAGGCTGACGCCAACCTCGTCGCTCTGTGCGCAGCGATGCGGGTGGAGGCTGCGGGCGATGATCTGCTGCCCCTATGGTCCGCCGCATCCTGATCAGCCACTTCCTCACCCAGCTCGGTCCCGGTGATCCCCCGGGCCTTCCCAGTCTCAGCGATCTTGCCCTTCGTCAGCGCGAGGTCATGATTCTTGTGGTGCACGACCTGTCCGACCAGCATCCCCCGGGGTTCCGCGGAAAACGAAGTGCTCAGCTCACGTCCCTTCGACCACTGGCGAAGCAGGGAAGCGCAGCGCAAGGCTTCGGCCACCTCTACCAGGTAGATGGAGCGTGGGGCGAAGAGCCACCGCCGCTGGTGTGGGCCGACGAGGGCGTCACCCTTGTCACCCGGCCTGCCCATGCAGCAGGTCCCGTCACCGCTGGCCGCCCGGGCTGACAATTCTCTGACCCGCGTGGGGAGGAACTGACCGACGTAGCCTCCGCTGAGCATGGGGGCGCGACTCGCTCTGCGGGGCCGACTCCGCTCGGGCTGTGGAGCATTCTCTTTGAGGGCGAGTGCGCCGCCGGCACCCGCCTCCGGTGCGGGCCGACTTGGCCTGTCGTCCCTGGTCTGACCTGGGGATTCGCTGGGCCGTTGGTCACGTGGTTGGTCACGCCACAGCCCAGAAAAGCGAAAAACCCCTGATGAACAGGGGTCTCGGCTGGTGTCCGAGGGGGGACTTGAACCCCCACGCCCGATAAAGGGCACTAGCACCTCAAGCTAGCGCGTCTGCCATTCCGCCACCCGGACCAGGTGTGCTCCGCGGCTCGGCCGCGGCGACATGAACCACGATACCAAGGTTTCGGAGTGCGTTTCACCTGCGTATGCCGGGCGCCCGCCCCCACGCCGACCTGCGGGGACGCGGGGGTGGGCACGGAGGGTGGTCAGGCGGGCATCAGGTGGTAGTCGGGGAAATTGCCGGGGAGGCGTTCGGGGCCGGGCCCTCGGTGACGGCGCGGACCAGGAGGTCGCCGCCGACGAAGGCGCCGCGCCAGGAGGCGCCGAAGCCGCCGAAGAGCTCGTCGCGGTCGCCGCGGGAGCGGGGCTTGCCGTGGCCGGTCTTGAAGGCGCGGATCTGAGGGGCCAGGCGGTCGTAGGTGGCGGGGTCGTCGCAGGAGAGGGTGGCGACGAGGGCGCCGTTGCTGGCGTTCATGGCGGCGAGCAGTTCGGCCTCGGTGTCGACCAGGACGAGGGTGTCGACCGGGCCGAAGGGCTCGGCGTGGTGGAGCGGGGAGGTCGAGGGCGGGTTGAGGAGGGTGACGGGGGCCACGTAGGCGGAGAGGTCCTGGCCGGGGAGGAAGTGGCCGTGGGCGAGGTCGCCGCGGTGGAGGGGGACGGCGCCGCGGTCGATGGCCTCGGACACCTGGTCGGTGAGCTCCTTGGCCTTGGCCGCGTTGATCAGGGGGCCGAAGTCCAGCTCGGGAAGGGGGCCAGAGGGGTTCTCCACCGCGAGGGGGTGGCCCACGCGGACGGAGCGCACCGCCGGGAGGTAGACGGAGAGGAAGGCGTCGAAGGACGAGCGCTGGACGACGAAGCGCGGATAGGCGGTGCAGCGCTGCTTGCCGTAGTCGAAGGTCTTGCGGATCAGCGGGGCGAGGGCGTCCCAGTCGGTGAAGTTCCAGATGCCCCAGGCGTTGAGCCCCTCCTGCTCCAGGATGTGGCGCTTGCCGAGGTCGGCGACGGCGGTCGCGACCCGGGCGCCGGTGTCGCGGCCGCCGACGAAGGAGACGCAGCCGATCTCGGGCGAGCGGACCAGGGCCTCGGAGAGCTCGCCGCCGCTGCCGCTGACCAGGGTGACCGGGATGCCCTCGCGGGCGGCGAGCGCGCAGGCGAGGGTGAGGCAGGCCAGCCCGCCGTCGGTGGGGGTCTTGGCGATGACGGCGTTGCCGGCCAGCGCCTGGACGAGCATGGCGTGGGCGAGGACGCTCATCGGGTAGTTCCAGCTGGCGATGTTGGAGACCGGGCCGGGTAGCGGGGTGCGGCCCTCGGCCATGCGGTCGATCTCGTCGACGTACCAGCGGACGCCGTCGATGGCCCGGTCCACATCGGCCTGGGCCAGCCGCCAGGGCTTGCCGATCTCCCAGACCAGGAGGAGGGCGAGCAGCTCGCGGTGTTCGCAGAGCGCGTCGAGGGTGGCGGCCACCCGCGCCCGGCGCTCCGGGAGGGCGATGTGGCGCCAGCGGCGGTGCTGGTCGAGGGAGGCGCGTACGGCCTGGTGGGCGGTGGTGGCGTCGAGCCGTGGCGGGCCCGCGATGGGGGTGCCGTCCACGGGGGTGGTGGCGGGGAGGGCCCGGCCGTCGCGGTGCCAGGTGCCGTCCCAGAGGTTGAGGACTCGGTCGTCCTGGAACGCCTCGGGGGCGACGGCCAGGCAGCGCTGCCAGGCGTCGCCCCAGGCGGTTCCGGGCTTGAGGGTGAGGGTGGGTGCCATCGGTGATCTCCGCTCTCGTTGCACAGGCGGGGCGGGATGTGGCGGGCCGTACGGCAGGGACGCCCGTACGGCCAGAGTGTGCGTACGGGGAGCAAGGTAGTGGCACGGAGCGTGACCGTGCCCCGATCGCGGATCGGGTATGGCTCACATCACGCGAGGTTGCCGGGTCTTTCGGCCAGAAGGGCCAATACCAGCCCGGCCGTCTCGGTGGGGGTCGCTCCCACGCTCACGCCCGCCGCCTCCAGCGCCGCCTTCTTGGCCGCGGCGGTGCCCGAGGAACCGGAGACGATGGCGCCCGCGTGGCCCATCGTCCTGCCCTCCGGGGCGGTGAAGCCCGCGATGTAGCCGACGACCGGCTTGGTGACGTGGTCGGCGATGTACCGCGCGGCCCGCTCCTCCGCGTCGCCGCCGATCTCGCCGATCATCACGATCAGGTCGGTCTCGGAGTCGTCCTCGAAGGCGGCGAGGGCGTCGATGTGGGTGGTGCCGATGACCGGGTCGCCGCCGATGCCCACACAGGTGGAGAAGCCGACGTCGCGCAACTCGTACATCAGCTGGTAGGTGAGGGTGCCGGACTTGGACACCAGCCCGATCCGGCCCGGCTTGGTGATGTCGGCGGGGATGATCCCGGCGTTGGACTGGCCCGGGGAGATCAGCCCGGGGCAGTTCGGGCCGATGACCCGGGTGGCGCGGGCCCGGGCGTACGCCTGGAAGGCGACCGCGTCATGGACCGGGATGCCCTCGGTGATGACGACGGCGAGCGGGATCCGGGCATCGGCGGCCTCGGTGACGGCGGCCTTGGCGTGGGGCGGCGGGACGAAGAGGACGCTCACATCGGCGCCGGTGGTGTCGATGGCCTCGCGTACGGAGCCGAAGACGGGGACCGTGCGGCCGTCGATGTCGGCCCGGGTCCCTGCCTTGCGCGGATTGACCCCGCCGACGACATCGGTGCCCGCGGCGAGCATCCGCCGGGTGTGCTTCATGCCTTCCGCGCCGGTCATGCCCTGGACGATGACCTTGCTGTCCTTGGTGAGGAAGATGGCCATGCGAGGAGCCCCCTTATGCGGCGGACGGGTCGGATGTGCCGGTCGCGGAGGACGCCGCGGACCCGGCGAGTTCGGCGGCGCGCGCGGCGGCGCCGTCCATGGTGTCGGCCTGGTGGACGAGTGGATGAGCCAATTGGCCAAGGATGGCTCGGCCACGTGCGGCGTTGTTGCCGTCGAGCCGGACCACCAGCGGTTTGGTGAGGGCCACGGTGTCCAGGGCGCGCACGATGCCGTCGGCCACCGCGTCACAGGCGGTGATCCCACCGAAGACATTGACCAGGACGGAGCGCACATCCGGGTCGTCGAGGACGAGGGAGAGACCGTCGGCCATCACCTGGGCGGATGCGCCGCCGCCGATGTCGAGGAAGTCGGCGGGGCGGGCGCCGCAGCCGGCGACGACGTCCAGCGTGGACATCACCAGGCCCGCGCCGTTGCCGATGACGCCCACCTCGCCGTCGAGCTTCACGTAGCCGATCCCGGCGGCAGCGGCCCGGGCCTCCAGCGGGTCCCGGGCGCGGTCGTCGGCGGCGTCCCACGACGGCTGCCGGAAGCGGGCGTTGTCGTCCAGGGTGACCTTTCCGTCCAGGGCCACGATCGACCCGTCCCGGGTCACCACCAGCGGGTTGACCTCTACCAGGAGGGCGTCGTGCGCGGTCAGGACGGTCCACAGCCGGCGGATGGTCCCGGTCGTCTCGCGCGGCAGTCCCCCGGCGACGGCGATCTCGGCCGCCTTCGCCTCGGTCACCCCCTCGGCCGGGTCGACGGCGATCCGGGCCACCGCCTCGGGGCGGCGCGCCGCGACCTCCTCGATCTCCATACCGCCCTCGGCGGAGGCGATGGCCAGGAAGCGTCCCGCGGCCCGGTCCAGGGTGAAGCCGAGGTACATCTCCCGCTCGACCTCGACGGGTTCGGCGACCATCACCCGGTGGACGGTGTGGCCCTTGATGTCCATGCCGAGGATCCGGCGTGCGGTCAGCTCGGCCGCGGCCGGGTCGTCGGCGAGTTTCACCCCGCCCGCCTTGCCCCGGCCGCCGGTCTTCACCTGGGCCTTGATGACGACGCGTCCGCCGAGCCGTTCGGCGGCCGCGCGGGCGGCCTCGGCCGTGTCCACGACCTCCGCCCTCGGCACCAAGACGCCGTTCTCATGGAGGAGTTCCCGTGCCTGATGTTCGTACAGGTCCATTGCCAGCTCCCTGATGGCCCGTCAACAGCGCCTGATCCGGCGCTGGATGCAACGAGTGGCGCACGCCCCCTGGACATCGCTCGGCCGATGGTGGGATAACAAAGTTCATACAGGATAACGTCGACTGTATGCAATCCAGCGATCCACCTGCGAGGCAGCACCGACCCCCTACGAAGGGACGCGATTCGCCATGCCCGACGACAACCAGGACCTCATCTCCGGCGGGCACTTGGTCGCCAAAGCACTCAAGGCAGAAGGCGTCGAGGTCATCTACACCCTCTGCGGCGGCCACATCATCGACATCTATGACGGCTGCGTCGACGAGGGCATCGATGTCATCGATGTGCGCCACGAACAGGTCGCCGCCCACGCCGCCGACGGCTACGCCCGGATCACCGGCAAGCCCGGCTGCGCCGTCGTCACCGCCGGACCCGGCACCACCGACGCGGTCACCGGTGTCGCCAACGCCTTCCGCGCCGAGTCACCCATGCTGCTCATCGGCGGCCAGGGCGCCCACAACCAGCACAAGATGGGCTCCCTCCAAGACCTTCCGCACGTGGACATGATGGCGCCGATCACCAAGTTCGCCGCCACCGTCCCGGACACCGCCCGCGCCGCCGACATGGTCTCCATGGCCTTCCGCGAGTGCTTCCACGGCGCCCCCGGCCCCTCCTTCCTGGAGATCCCGCGCGATGTGCTGGACGCCAAGGTGCCGGTCGACAAGGCCCGCGTCCCCCAGGCCGGGCACTACCGCGCCTCCACCCGCAACGCCGGCGACCCCGAGTCCGTTCAGAAGCTGGCCGATCTGCTGGTCCAGGCCGAGAAGCCGGCGATCCTGCTGGGCAGTCAGGTGTGGACCACCCGCGCCACCGGCGCGGCCACCGAGCTGGTGCGCACTCTCAATGTGCCCGCGTACATGAACGGCGCGGGGCGCGGCACCCTGCCACCCGGCGATCCGCACCACTTCCAGCTCTCCCGCCGCTACGCGTTCTCCAATGCCGACCTCATCGTCATCGTCGGCACGCCCTTCGACTTCCGGATGGGCTACGGCAAGCGGCTCTCCCCCGACGCCACCGTGGTCCAGATCGACCTCGACTACCGCACGGTCGGCAAGAACCGGGACATCGACCTCGGCATCGTGGGCGACGCGGGGCTGATCCTCTCCGCCGTCACCCAGGCCGCCTCGGGCCACATCAACGGCGGGGCGGGCAAGCGCAAGGAGTGGCTGGACGAGCTGCGCGCCGCCGAGCAGGCGGCGATCGAGAAGCGGCTGCCCAGCCTCCGGTCCGACGCCTCCCCCATCCACCCCTACCGCCTGGTCAGCGAGATCAACGACTTCCTCACCGAGGACTCGATCTACATCGGCGACGGCGGCGACATCGTCACCTTCTCCGGCCAGGTGGTCCAGCCCAAGTCGCCCGGCCACTGGATGGACCCGGGCCCGCTGGGGACGCTCGGCGTCGGGGTGCCGTTCGTGATGGCCGCCAAGCAGGCCCGCCCCGACAAGGAGGTGGTGGCGCTCTTCGGCGACGGCGCGTTCTCCCTGACCGGCTGGGACTTCGAGACGCTGGTCCGCTTCGACCTGCCGTTCGTCGGCATCGTCGGCAACAACTCCTCGATGAACCAGATCCGTTACGGCCAGAAGGCCAAGTACGGCGAGGAGCGGGAGCGGGTCGGCAACACCCTCGGCGATGTGCCCTACGACCAGTTCGCGCGGATGCTCGGCGGCCACGGCGAGGAGGTCCGCGACCCGGCGGACATCGGCCCGGCGCTGCGCCGCGCCCGGGAGTCCGGCAAGCCGTCGCTGATCAACGTCTGGGTGGACCCGGACGCGTACGCCCCCGGAACCATGAACCAGACCATGTACAAGTAGGGAGGCGCCACCATGTCCCAGGCTCCCCAGGCTCCCCAGGCCCCTCAGGCCCTGTCGGGCATCCGCGTCCTCGACATGACGCATGTGCAGTCCGGTCCCTCCGCCACCCAGTTGCTCGCCTGGCTCGGCGCGGATGTGATCAAGCTGGAGAACGTCACCGGCGACATCACCCGCAAGCAGCTGCGCGACCTCCCGGACGTGGACTCGCTGTACTTCACGATGCTCAACTGCAACAAGCGGAGCATCACGCTGAACACCAAGAGCGAGCGCGGCAGGGAGCTCCTGACCGAGCTGATCCGCCGCAGCGACGTCCTCGTGGAGAACTTCGGCCCGGGCGCGGTGGACCGCATGGGGTTCTCCTGGGAGCGCATCCAGGAGATCAACCCCCGGCTGGTCTACGCCTCGATCAAGGGGTTCGGCGAGGGCCCGTACACCAAGTTCAAGGCGTACGAGGTGGTCGCGCAGGCGATGGGCGGGTCGATGTCCACGACCGGCTTCGAGGACGGCCCGCCGCTGGCCACCGGCGCCCAGATCGGCGACTCCGGCACCGGGGTGCACTGTGTGGCGGGCATCCTCGCCGCGCTCTACCAGCGCACCCACACCGGGCGCGGCCAGCGGGTCAACGTGGCGATGCAGCACGCGGTGCTCAATCTGTGCCGGGTCAAGCTGCGCGACCAGCAGCGGCTGGCCCACGGGCCGCTCGCCGAGTACCCGAACGAGGACTTCGGCGACGAGGTGCCGCGCAGTGGCAACGCCAGCGGCGGCGGCCAGCCCGGCTGGGCGGTCAAGTGCGCGCCCGGTGGGCCCAACGACTACGTCTACGTCATCGTGCAGCCGGTCGGCTGGGAGCCGATCACCCGGCTGATCGGCCGCCCCGAGCTGGCCGATGACCCGGAGTGGGCCTCGCCCGAGGCGCGGCTGCCGAAGCTGGCCAAGATGTTCCAGCTGATCGAGGAGTGGTCCAGCACCCTGCCGAAGTGGGAGGTGCTGGAGCAGCTCACGGCGCACAACATCCCGTGCGGGCCGATCCTGTCCACCAAGGAGATCGTCGAGGACGCGTCGCTCGCGGCCAACGAGATGATCGTCGAGGTCGAACACCCCGAGCGCGGCTCCTTCACCACGGTCGGCTCCCCGCTGAAGCTCTCCGACTCCCCGGTCCGGGTCGAGCGCTCCCCGCTGCTGGGTGAGCACAACGAAGAGGTGTACGTCGGGGAGCTGGGGCTCGACGACGAGGAAGTGCGGTTGCTCAAGACGAACGGAGTGATCTGACGGTGACGTATGACAACGATGCCGTGCGCGCGGTGCTGGACGCCGCCCGCGCCGAGGGGCGCACGGCGCTGACCGCCCCCGAGGGGAAGCGGATCACCGACGCGTACGGGATCCCGACCCCGGCCGAGGGGCTGGCGGAGTCCGCCGACGAGGCGGTGGCGCTCGCCGACCGGATCGGCTTCCCCGTCGTCCTCAAGATCGTGTCTCCGGACATCCTGCACAAGACCGACGCGGGCGGGGTCCGGGTGGGGCTGACGTCCTGCGCCGAGGTGCGGAGCGCGTTCACCGCGATCGTCGACAACGCCCGTGGCTACGACGCGAAGGCCCGGATCCTGGGCGTCCAGGTGCAGCAGATGATCCCGGACGGCGGGCAGGAGGTCATCGTCGGCGCGGTCACCGACCCCACCTTCGGGAAGGTCGTGGCGTTCGGGCTCGGCGGGGTGCTGGTGGAGGTGTTGAAGGACATCACCTTCCGGCTGGCCCCGGCGACGGAGGACGAGGCGCTGTCGATGCTGGACGGGATCCGCGCCGCCGAGGTGCTGCGCGGGGTGCGCGGCGGCGAGCCGGTGGACCGCGCGGCGCTCGCCGATCTGATCGTGCGGGTCTCCCGGCTGGTGGCGGACTTCCCCGAGATCACGGAGGTCGACCTCAACCCGGTGTTCGCCACCGCGAGCGGGGTGCTCGCCGCCGATGTGCGGCTGCTGATCGGGGACCCGGCCCCGCGGACGCGCCGCCGCTACTCGCGCGAGGAGATCCTGGGCTCGATGCGCCGGCTGATGCAGCCGCGCTCGGTGGCGGTGGTGGGCGCCTCCAACGAGCAGGGAAAGATCGGCAATTCGGTGATGCGCAACCTCATCGACGGCGGCTTCCCCGGCGAGATCCACCCGGTGAACCCCAAGGCCGACGACATCCTGGGCCGCAAGGCGTACAAGACCGTCGGGGACGTCCCCGGCGAGGTGGACGTGGCGGTCTTCGCGATCCCCGCGAAGTTCGTGCCCGCCGCGCTGGAGGAGGTCGGCCGCAAGGGCATCCCGAACGCGGTGCTGATCCCGTCCGGCTTCGCCGAGACCGGTGAACACGAGCTCCAGGCGCGGATCGTGGCCATCGCCGAGGAGCACGGGGTGCGACTGCTGGGGCCCAACATCTACGGCTACTACTCCACCTGGCAGGACCTGTGCGCCACCTTCTGCACCCCGTACGACGTCAAGGGGCCGGTGGCGCTCACCTCACAGTCCGGTGGCATCGGGATGGCCATCCTCGGCTTCGCCCGGACGACCAAGACCGGGGTCTCGGCGATCGTCGGCCTCGGCAACAAGTCGGACCTGGACGAGGACGACCTGCTCACCTGGTTCGGTGAGGACGACCACACCCAGTGCATCGCGATGCACCTGGAGGACCTCAAGGACGGCCGGGCCTTCGTGGAGGCGGCGCGGGCCACGGTGCCCCGGAAGCCGGTGGTGGTCCTCAAGGCGGGCCGTACGGCCGCGGGTGCCAAGGCCGCCGGGTCCCACACCGGCGCGCTGGCCGGGGACGACGCGGTCTACGACGACATCCTGCGGCAGGCCGGGGTGATCCGGGCGCCGGGCCTGAACGAGATGCTGGAGTACGCGCGGGCGCTGCCCGTACTGCCCGCACCCCAGGGTGACAACGTCGTCATCATCACCGGCGCCGGGGGCTCGGGGTGCTGCTGTCGGACGCGATCGTCGACAACGGGCTGTCGCTGATGGAGATCCCGGAGGACCTGGACGCCGCCTTCCGCCGCTTCATCCCGCCGTTCGGCGCGGCCGGGAACCCGGTGGACATCACCGGCGGCGAACCGCCGTCCACCTACGAGGCGACCATCCGGCTGGGCCTGGAGGATCCGCGGATCCACGCCCTGGTCCTGGGCTACTGGCACACCATCGTCACCCCGCCGATGGTGTTCGCCGAGCTGACCGCGCGGGTCGTCGAGGAGTTCCGCGCCCGGGGCATCGCCAAACCGGTGGTGGCCTCGCTCGCGGGTGACACCGAGGTCGAGGAGGCGTGCGCGTACCTCTTCGAGCGCGGGGTCGTGGCCTATCCGTACACCACCGAGAAGCCGGTGGCCGTCCTGGGCGCCAAGTACCGCTGGGCCAGGTCGGCGGGGTTGCTCACCTAAGCGCTGCGCTGGAAGTGCCCGAGCTGCCGTCGATCGTCCGCGGCACCGTCGTGGCTGGTCGCGCCCGCGCGGCGGAGCCGCACATCGACACGGCCCCGCGCCCCTTCGGGGCGCCACCGAACCGCAGCCGACTTCCACCGCTCCGCAGAGCAACCCGCGTTTCCCGGAGCACGAAGAGTTTGGACAGGGGGCGCTGGCCGGGTTCCTTCGAAGCCAAGGGGACGACATGAGCACAGCAGAACGACCGGAAGGGGCCCTCCCCTTCCGCGAAGTGCAGGACAGCAAGGGACGTACGTATCGCATCGGCGAGACCGACCGCGACATCCTGGGCCACAGCCGGAAGCTGATGGTCTATCTGCCGTGGATCGCGATGATGGCCATCAGCGTGTCCGAGTACGCGTACGGCTCGGCGGAGGACACGCTCTCGGAGGCGCACGGCTGGACCCAGAGCAACACCTTCTGGATCCTGAGCGTCTGGGTGTTCTTCCAGGCGGGCATCGCCTTCCCGGCGGGGTGGCTGCGGGAGAAGGGGATCCTGACCGCCCGCAAGGCGATGTTCCTGGGAGCCGGACTGTGTCTGATCGGCTTCCTGGCCCTCTCGCACGTGGACAACGTTTTCATGGCGATCGTCGGCTTCGGTGTCATCGGCGGGCTCGGCTCCGGGTTCGTCTACGCCACCTGCATCAACATGGTGGGCAAGTGGTTCCCGGAGCGGCGCGGGGCGAAGACGGGGTTCGTCAACGGAGGGTTCGCCTACGGCGCGCTGCCGTTCATCTTCATCTTCAACTACTGGTTCGACACGGGGAACTTCGACGAGGTCCTGGACCTCATCGGGGTCTATGTGCTGATCGTCGTGGCGGTCTGCGCCTGGTTCTTCAAGGACCCGCCGAAGAACTGGTGGCCCGCCGACATCGACCCGCTGAACCACGCCGGCAACGCCAAGAGCGCGGCGAGCCTGGCGAAGAACCCGCCGGCGGTGCGGCAGTACACGCCCAAGGAGGCCATCAAGACCGGGGTGCTGCCGCTGATGTGGCTCTCCCTGGTGCTCACCGCCGGGGTGTCCATCTTCGGCATCTCCTTCCAGGTCGACTACGCCAAGGAAGTGGGCTTCGGCCCGCTGGTGGCGGCCTCGTCCATGGGCATCATGTCCGTCGTCAACGGTGTCGGACGCGGTGTGGTCGGCTGGCTCTCGGACCTGTGGGGGCGGAAGACGACGCTGGTCTTCGTCATCGTGGTGCTGGGCCTCGCCCAGTTCGGGGTGATCTGGGCCGGCAACATCCACAACGAGGTGCTGTTCCTCTTCTTCGCCTTCCTCTCCGGATTCGGCGGCGGCGCCTTCTACCCGATGTTCGCGGCGCTGACCCCGGACTACTTCGGGGAGAACTACAACGCCACCAACTACGGCCTGGTGTACAGCGGAAAGCTGATCAGCGGGCTGTTCGGCGGCGGCCTCGGCTCGATGGTGGTCGACTCCTGGGGCTACGACGGCGCGTACGCGCTCGCCGGAGGCATCTCCATGGTGGCGGCCGCGGTGGCCCTGCTGCTGCGGCAGCCCGGCCGGCCGCGGATCCGGGGCATCGCCCCGAACCCGCAGCCGATCAGCCGCGAGGCCGTCTAGCCCGGCCGCGCGGGGCCCTCGCTCAGTCCCGTCCGCCGCACCGCAACGACCGCAGATAGCGGGCGGAGCGGCGGGCGGTGGTGAGCGAATCGGCGGGCTGGTCGTGCTCCACCATCCAGTGGTGGTCACGTCGCCCGCCATGGGTCTTGCCGACCGCGCTCAGGAAGCGGCGGTAGTCGATGTCACCGTCCCCGACGTCCACCATCCGGTAGCCGTCGGGGACGGTCTCGTCGTGCTCCCCGTCCTTGACGTGGAAGAGCGGGTAGCGGTGCGGGGCCCGCAGGACGTAGTCCAGCGGCTCGAAGGGCGCCGGGGAGCCGTCGGCCTTCCTTCCGAAGCGGTACTGGGCCACATACGCCCAGTAGATGTCCATCTCCAGGTGGACCAGCTCCGGGTCGGTCTCGGCGAGCAGCACGTCGTAGAGGCGGACGTCCGGCCGGTCGGTGGCGAAGGAGAACTCCTCGGCGTGGTTGTGCTGGTAGAACTTCAGCCCGCGCGCCTTGGCCGCCGCGCCGTAGGTGTTGAACTCCTCCGCGCAGCGCTTCCAGCCGTCCACCGTGGAGCCGTAGCGCCAGGGCCCGGATGCGGTGCCCACATGCGGCAGGCCGAGCGCCTCGGCGTCGTCGAGCACCTGGGTGAGGTTGGTGGCGAAGGTGTACGCCTTCGGGTCGTCGGAGTAGTAGCCGACGTGGCTGCCGATACCGCGCAGCCCGTTGTCCCGCATCAGCCGCCCCAGCTGCTTGAGGGTGATGTCGCCGGTGCCCTGGGTGTAGCCGGCGAACTCCACCTGGTCGTAGCCGTACCGGGCCAGTTCCTCGAAAACGCCGGCGAAGCCGATGGACCGCACCTGGTCGCGGAGGGTGTAGAGCTGGATGCCGAGGTGGCCTCGGGGCACCAGCGGGCCGCCCCGGCCGTTCTGGGCCGGCGCGGCGGTGGCGCTGCCCGTCTGGGCGGCCGTGGCGGTGCCGGTGCCGAGCAGACCGGCGGCCGTGGCGCCCGCGGCGACGCCGAGGAATCTGCGGCGGCGGAGGGTCTCGGCGAGTTCGGGGTTGTTCTGGGCCCTCTTCACGGGGTGTCTCCTTCGGTTGCGTTCGTCAGTCCGGCGAGGCGGAGGAGCAGGTTCTTGACGTCGGTGGCGGCCACCTGTCCCCTCACCGCGCCGGGCTGGGAGCAGAGGAGGACGGGGCCGTCCTCCTCGCGGTCCGGGAGGCGGCCGTGGCTGCCGCGCACCGGGGACGGATCGAGCGGGACGACGGCCATGCGGTAGCGCATCCCCGTCTTCTTGCGGGCCAGCGCGGTGGCGGCCCGCACCCGCACATAGGGGTCCTTGGGGTCCATGAACAGCTCGGCCGGGTCGTAGCCGGGCTTGCGGTGGATCTCCACCAGCTGGGCGAAGTCGGGGGCGCGGGCGTCGTCGAGCCAGTAGTAGTACGTGAACCAGGCGTCCGGCGCGGCCACCGCGACCAGTTCCCCGGAGCGCGGATGGTCCAGGCCGTGGGCCTTCTTGCCCTCGTCGTCGAGGAGTTCGGCGATCCCGGGCAGCCCGGCCAGGGCGGCGCGGGTGGCGTCCAGGTCCTCCGCGCGGCGCACATACACATGGGCGAGCTGGTGGTCGGCGACCGCGAAGGCGCGGGAGGCACCGGGGTCCAGATACTCCATGCCGTCCTGGGTGTGCACCTCCAGCAGCCCGGCGCGGCGCAGCGCCCGGTTGATGTCCACCGGCCGGGAGACCCGGGTGATGCCGTACTCGGACAGCGCCACGACGGTACGGCCGCGGGCGGCGGCGTCGTCGAGCAGCGGACCGAGGGCGGTGTCGAGCTCGGCGGCGGCGGAGTGGGCGCGGGGGTCGTCGGGGCCGTACCGCTGGAGGTCGTAGTCCAGGTGCGGAAGGTAGGTCAGCACCAGATCGGTGGGGCTGGTGCGCAGGATGTGGCGGGTGGCGTCGATGATCCACTGCGAGGAGACCAGGTCCGCGCCCGGCCCCAGAAGTGGAAGAGGGGGAAGGTGCCGAGCTTCGCGGTGAGTTCGTCGTGCAGCGCGGGGGCCGGGTGTAGCAGTCCGGCTCCTTGCGGCCGTCGGCGTAGTAGACGGGGCGCGGGGTGACGGTGATGTCGGTGTCCGAGCCCATCGCGTACCACCAGCAGACGTTGGCCACGGTGTAGCCCGGGTGGGCGCGGCGGGCGGCGTCCCACAGCTTGTCGCCGCCTACCAGTCCGTTGTGCTGCCGCCACAGCAGCACCTCGCCCATCTCGCGGAAGTACCAGCCGTTGCCGACGATGCCGTGCTCGGCGGGGGTGGTGCCGGTGAGGAACGTCGACTGGGCGGCGCAGGTGACGGCGGGCAGGACGGTGCCCAGCGCGGCGCGCGAGCCGGAGCGGGCGAGGGCTCTGAGGCGGGGCATGTGGTCCAGCAGCCGGGGAGTGAGCCCGACGACGTCGAGGACGAGGAGGGGGGTGGGGCCGGTCCCGTCGCTCCGGTGGCTCAGGTCGCTCATGGCAGCTCCTTGAGGCCGAGGTCGGTCAAAAGGTCGCGGGCGAGGGCGAGTTCGGCGGCGATGCCGTCGGCGAGCCGGTCGCGGGTGCGGGGGCGCAGCTCGGGCGGGAGCGCCTGCCAGGTGTAGGTCTCCACTTCGAGGTGGCGGGTCAGCGGGGCGGGCCCGCCGACGAGACGGGCGAGGGCGTCGGCGAGCACCGGGAGGGTGGAGGTGAGCGGGGGCTCGGGCGGGGCGTGCAGCGGGACGTGGAAGTGGGACCGCCAGGGTGCGGTGTCCGCCAGCCCGCCGGCGAGCGCCTGGTCGAGGTCGTCGGTGCCGGTGACGCCGCCCTCGGGGGCCCGGGTGCGGGTCTGGTGCAGGAAGCGGGGCTCGGCGAAGGCCGCGAGGGCCTTCCGTACGGCGGGCTGCCCCGGGTCCTCGGCGTGCAGCGCGGCGGACAGCTGCGCCTTGACGACCGGGACCCCGGCGGCGGTGAGCGCGCCTGTGACCGTGTGCGGATCCTCGAACTGCGTCGCCAGATGGCAGGTGTCCAGGCAGACGCCGATGCGGTCCGGGGGCGGGCCGCCGGGCGCGGTGAGCGCGTCGATGGCCTGCGCGGTGGTCTCGACGGTGCAGCCGGGCTCGGGCTCCAGGCCGATGCGGACGGACCGGCCGGTGAGTTCCTGGATCGCGTCGAGCCGCTGGGCGAGGATGGTGAGGTGGCGGCGGGCGGCGCGGGCGTCGTCGGCGTCGAAGGGGGCGCGCCAGGCGAGCGGCAGCGTGGAGACGGAGCCGTCGGTGATGTCGTCCGGGAGCAGCGCGGCCAGCAGCCGGGCGAGGTGGGTGGTGTGCTCCAGCCGCTCCGGGTCGGTCCAGTCGGGCTTGTAGACGCGGTACTTGACCTCCTGGGCGCCGAACCCCTCGTACGGGAAGCCGTTGAGGGTGACCACCTCCAGGCCGCGGGTGTCCAGCGCGGTGCGCAGCCTGCGCAGTTCGGCGGGGTCGGCGCTCAGGGTGCGGGCGGCGTCGCGGGCCAGCCACAGGCCGATGCCGAGCCGGTCGCGGCCCAGGCGGCGGCGGACCGGTTCGCAGTGCAGCCGGAGCTGCTCCACGACGCCGTCGAGGTTTTCGGCGGGGTGGACGTTGGTGCAGTAGGCGAGGTGGACGGTGGAGCCGTCGGGGTGGCGGAAGCGCATGGGGTCCTCCTCCTCACCGTTCCGCCGGCGCGGCGGCCGGGGCGCCGCGCAGGATGGAGTTGCCCTCGTGGGTGGCGGTGGCCGCGGTGTCGTCGGCGTCGAGGTCCAGCTCCAGGCGGCCGCTGAGCCCGTAGAACGCGACCGGGTTGCGCCACAGCACCAGGTCGACCTCGTCCTCGGTGAAGCCCTCGGCCCGCATCAGGTCACCCACCTTGCGGGTCTTGAGCGGGTCGCTCCTCCCCCAGTCGGCGGCGGAGTTGACCAGGACCTTCTCGGGCCCGTACGCGCGCAGGATCGCGACCATCCGCTCCTCGTCCATCTTGGTGTCGGGGTAGACCGAGAAGCCCAGCCAGCAGCCGCTGTCCTTGGCCTCCTTGACGGTGGTCTCGTTGAGGTGGTCGACCAGGACGCGGTCCGGGGGCAGCGCGGACTCCCCGACGACGTCGAGGGTGCGGCGCAGTCCGGCCAGCTTGTCGCGGTGCGGGGTGTGGACGAGGGCGGGCAGCCCGTGGTCGGCGGCGAGCTGCAGCTGGGCGGCGAGGGCGGCGTCCTCGGCGGGGGTCATCGAGTCGTAGCCGATCTCGCCCACGGCCACGACGCCGTCCTTGACCAGATAGCGCGGCAGCTCGTCCAGGACGGGGGTGCAGCGCGGGTCGTTGGCCTCCTTGGGGTTGAGCGCGAGGGTGCAGTGGTGGGCGATTCCGTGCTGGGCGGCCCGGAAGGGCTCCCAGCCGAGGAGGGAGTCGAAGTAGTCGTAGAAGCTGGCGGGCGAGGTGCGGGGCTGCCCGAGCCAGAAGGACGGCTCGACGAGGGCGCGCACCCCCGCGGCGTACATGGCCTCGTAGTCGTCGGTGGTGCGGGAGGTCATATGGATGTGGGGATCGAAGATGCGCATCAGGACTCCTCGCGGGTCAGGGCGCGGGGCGCGCCGGGCAGGGCGCGGGTCATGGCCAGGACGCGGTCGAGATCGCCGGGCACGGGGCGCCCGGCGGCGGTGCGCTCACGGGCGTAGTCGCCGAGCATGCGGCCCAGCTCGCCGTCCCCGCGCGCCCGCCGCTCCCAGTCGGCGACGGCGCTGAGGGGCACGCCCGTGAACAGGCACTTGAGCACGGCCTGCCGCCAGCTGTGCGGCGAGAGGTGCCGAGCGGCGTACGGCCCGACGGCGGCGGCCACGAGCCGGGTGTCGTTGGTCCGCAGGGCGTCCTCGACGAGCGGCACGGCGTCGGCCCCGGCGAACAGCCCGAGATGCGGAAGCGCCCGCAGCACGGCCCGGCGCTCGGCGCCCGTGCCGTGCGCGTACAGCCTCGCGACGGTCGGCGCGTCCGCGCGCGCGGCGTGGAGGATGAGGACGCGGGCGGCGTCGGGGAGGTCGACGGGGCCAAGGCCGTCAGGGCCAGGACGGTCGGCGGTGACGGGCCGACCGGTGGCAGGGGTGCGGACGTGGCGGCCCGCGGAGGCGAAGTCCAACTCCCAGCGGGCGGGGCCGGGAGCGTCCGGGCGCGGCTCGGATGTCGCCGCGTCCGTCAGGGCGCCGTCCAGCCAGGCGCGTCCTGTCTCGTCCAGGCGCTGCTCCACGGCGGCGCGGAGCTCGGTCACGGTCAGCATCGGACGCCTTCCTCGCTCGCGGCCCGTTCGGCGTCCTTGAGGAACCGCAGGGAGGTGCCGGCCAGTTCGGGACCGGCGTGGGAGTGGCGGGGCAGTTCGACGCCGACGAGCCCCCGGTACCCCGCCGCGCGCAGCGCCTCCAGCACCGGCGGGAAGTCGATCTCGCCCTCGCCGAGAGGCAGATGCTCGTGCACCCCGCGCCGCATGTCCTCGATCTGCACATGGCGCAGCCAGGGCGCCGCCGCGCGGACACACTCGGCGGGCGGGTCGGGTTCCAGGCACTGGCAGTGGCCGATGTCGAGGGTGAGGCCGAGGGCGGCCGGATCGCCGAGCGCCGTGCGCAGCCGGTGGAAACCGGCGAGGTCGGCGAGGAGGTGCCCCGGCTCCGGCTCGATCGCGAGGGAAACGCCCACCGCCCCGGCGGCCACGACCACCGGCCCGAGGGCGTCGGCCAGCCGTCGCCACGCCGTCTCCCCGGACTCACCGGGCGGCAGCACCCCGCTGAAGCAGTGCACGGCGGGCGCCCCGAGGTCGGCCGCCACCCGCACGGCCCGCAGCAGCAGATCGACCCGGGCGCCACGGGCTCCGGGGTCCGGGTCGAGCAGGGTGGGGTGGTGCTTGCGCCGGGCGTCGAGCACGTACCGGGCACCGGTCTCGATCGCGACGCCGAGGCCGAGCCGCTCGAGATCGCGGGCGACGCGGCGGGTGCGGGCGGCGAGGTCCGGGCGAGCGGGTCGAGGTGCATATGGTCGAGGGTCAGCGAGACGCCGTCGTAGCCGAGGTCGGCGAGGAGTGCGAGGGCGTCGCTCAGGCGGAGGTCGGTCAGACCGTTGGTGCCGTAGGCGAAGCGGAGGGGTTCCGGGGTGGGGCGGCTGGGGTCGCCGGTGCGGCTCATGTCGCGCTGACCTTTCTCGACAGCCGGCGGGCGACGGGCATCAGCGCGAGCAACCCGGCGGCCGTACGGTGCGCCCCGGCGCGGGAGGCGAGCACGGCCTGAAGCGGGATCATCGCGCGGATGCCGCTGCCGACGGCACGCTGGAGGAGGTACGGGGACGGGTTGAGCGCGGCATGCGCCAACGGCCGGGCGACCGTGGCCACGTACCCGCCCGCGAGGGCGACCCCGCGAAGCGGCTGACCGCCGCGCCGGGCGAGGCGGTGGCCCCGACGTTCCGGGGCACCGCGGCCCCGGAACGTGCGCCACCGGGCCGGGCGGCGTGTCCGGTGGCCGCAGTAGCCCCCGCGACGAGTCGCCCCACCGGACCACCACCGCGCCGTGCGTCCGCGCCCTTGACCCGCGCGGGGGCGAGGCCCTGGGTCACGGCGGCCGTGGCGCCCTGGCCGATGGCCGGGGCGCCTTCGACGACGGCCGAGGCGGGCGCGGCGGCCTTGGGCGACGCGGCCGCCCGCACGGTGGCCGCCATGTGCCGCGCCGCCGCGCTCCGGCTCCGCATCCCCGCGAGCCCCTTGCCACTGGACCCGCCGACGGCCGGGCCACGCCTCGACGCGGACACGCCGCCCAGGGCCGCGCCCACGGCAGGGAGGCGGCCCAGCTGTGCGAGGGCGCGCCGAGAAGCCCACCGCCGGGCGGGGCCGCTGCCTCGGCCCGCGGCAGCGGGAGCCGCCACGGCCCCGGAGAGTCGCCCAGCCGGGACAGCACGGCGTAGCCCCGCGTGAGAGAGGTCCCTGGCGAGGGCGGCGAAGGCGCCACCGGCGGCCACGGCACCCACCGGAGCGCCGCTGGTGGCCTCGTCCACGGCGGCGACCGGCGCGCCGTCGCCCGCTTCAGGGCCGCGCCCCGAAGCGGGGCCCGGGCGCCGGGTCGCGGACCAGGCGATGGCGGTGGCCACCGCCAGAGCGCCGAGAGGGGCCGTCGAGGAGCCGCCGGTCGCCTCCCGCCGGGAGACCGTGGTCACCGCGAGGGTGTGGGCGCCGAGGAGGGCGGCCGGGCGGAGGGCCGGGCGGATGTGCCCGGCGGAGGCCGTGGCGCCGAGGAGGAGGTCCAGCGCGCGGGCGGCGGCCATGGTGGGCGGACCCGCGGGCGTGTTCTTCAGCCCCAGGTCGTACGCCCACACCGTGCCCGCCAGGGCCGTCGCCGTGGCGAGGGCCGGGGGACCCGCGGCGGCGGCGCAGAGCAGCCCGGCGGCGGTCAGCCCGGTCGCGGCGGTCAGCGCCGCGGCCGGGGCGATACGGCCCGACGGCAGCGGGCGCCCGGGGCGCTCCACGGCGTCGATGTAGCGGTCCGCCCAGTCGTTGAGCGCCATGCCCGCCTCGTACAGGCACAGCGACGCGCAGACCGCGAGGGCCGTGCCCCGGTTGGGGCCGCGCCCGGCCGCGGCCGCGCCCGCCAGGCCGTCACCGACCACGGTGAACAGGGCCGAGACCCTGAGCAGTTCGGCCCAGTCCGCCCCCTTCCCGAAGGGCCCCCGTCTCCCCGGCCCGCCCGTCACGACCGGCCCCGCAGCCGCCCGGCGAAGCCGATGAGCGCCGCGTACTGGTCGGCGAGGGCGGCCGGGCCGCCGTCCGGGTCCTTGAAGTAGAAGCCGAGTTCGGGGAGCGGCCCGGTGAGGCCGACCTCATGGGCGCGGGCGGTCAGCCGGGCCAGATCGAGGACGAGCGGTGCGGCGAGGGCCGAGTCGCAGCCCTGCCAGATGGTCTGCAGGACCATCCGGGAGCCGAGGAAGCCCTCGAAGGAGACGTGGTCCCAGGCGGTCTTCCAGTCGCCGAGCGCGGGCACGTTGTCGATGTGCAGCTCGCCGTCCGGGAGTTCGCCGAGGGTGTCGGAGAGGACCCGCGCCTTGCCCGCGTTCTTGGCCGCCGCGGCGCCCGGGTCGGCGAGGGCGGCGCCGTCGCCGCCGCCGAGGAGGTTCGTCCCCGACCAGCTCCGTACGGCCAGCGCCCGCTGGGCGAACATCGGCGCGAGGACGGACCGCAGCAGCGTCTGCCCGGTCTTGCCGTCGCGCCCCGCGTACGGCAGCCCGGAGCGCTCGGCCCGCTCGCGCACGCGGGGGTGGTGGAGCCCGGTGGAGGGCGTGAAGTTGACGTACGGACATCCGGCGCGCAGCGCGGCGACCGCGTAGAGGGAGCTGGGCGGCAGCGTCCCGGCGTCCTCCGGGGCCGCTTCGGTGGAGGCGACGTTGACGACGACGGCGCGGGCGAGTTCGTGCGTACGGACGAACTCGTCGAGGTCGGCCGAGAAGGCGGCGATCAGCTCCTCCTCGCCACGGCCGTCGCCGGGCTGCGGCCCGCCCGGGCGGACGGCCGCGTCGGCGGCGGCGAGTTCGCCGCGTACGGCGGCGGGCAGCCCATGCGGCAGCACCCCGTCGGCGGCCAGCGCCTCGGCCCGCTTGGGCAGCGGCGTCGTGGCGGTGTCATGGCCGCCGAAGACGAGGTCGGCGAGCGCGGGCAGGCCGCTGTCCGCGAACGCCGCGGTCTCGGTGACCATTCCGGTCGCCGGCTGCAACCCCCGGCGACGGCGGCACAGCCCGCCACGGCGGTAGTGGCGACGGAACCGCGAGCGCCGATGAGCCAGACCCCCGTACGGGGTGCGTCGCGGAGTGGGGTGATGTCGTCGGGACGGGTGGTCACTGGCTGCCTCCCGGGGGTTGGGCGTGGGTCGCACAGGTGGTTCGGGGTGCCGCGGATCCGCGTCCGAGGCGGGGTGGGGGTGGGGATGGGTGTGCGGCGCCGGTTCGGTCGTGGCGTAGGCGTGTCGTGGGGGGCGGGCGCGGCCGAGGCCGCCCCGCGCCCGGGAGTCGGGGCCGGGGCGGGGCGGCCGGAGCCGCCGGGTGGGTGGCCCGGGGCCGTCCATGTTCCGGCGCTGGACAGGTGGTGGGGGTGGCGGCGGGAGGAGGCGGCGTACTCCTGCCCGCCGCCACGCCGTCCCCACGGCTCCCCTCGGGCCGTCGGGGACGGCGGACCGGGGGCGCCTAGCCGTCGTGGTGGTGCTGGTGGTGGCCGCCGCCCTTCGCCGGCAGGTCCTTGACGCGGATGTCGCGGAAGGAGACCTCGTCCCCCTCTCCGTGGTTCTGGATGCCGACGTAGCCCTGGAGCAGGCTGCGCGCCGGGTCCCGGTTGGTGAAGTCGTTGATCTTCACGCCGTTGAGCCAGATCCGCAGCCGCTCGCCCTGCACCCGGATCTCGTACGTGTTCCACTCCCCGGCGGGTTCAGCGCCGCGTCCCGCTTGGCGAGGTCCGCGGACTGGAAGCCGTAGACCGAGCCGGTGGTGTGGTCGGGGGTGTCCGTGGCGTCGATCTGCACCTCATAGCCGTTGTCGACCGCCGACCAGGGGTCGTCGGAGGCCGGGAAGCCGACGAAGACGCCGGAGTTGTCGTCGCCCGCCATCTTCCAGTCCAGCTTGAGCGAGTACGAGCCCAGCTCGCGCGCCTGGTACCAGAGCATCCCCATGCCGCCGGTCGAGGTGAGGGTCCCGGACGAGGTGTCGAGGGTGAAGCTCCCGGGGCCCGCCTGCTTCCAGCCGTCCGTCGAGGTGCCGTCGAAGAGCGGGCGGTAGCCCTGCTCGGGCCGGCAGTCGGCGTGGGCGGCGCCGGTGGCGTAGCGGATGCCGCCGAGCAGGTGCTGCCGGAAGGCGGGGTCGGCGTAGGACTCCTTGGTGTGGCCGAAGCCGGTGTAGAAGGCGCGGCCGCCCCGGTACTGCTGGCACCAGGAGATGGGGTGGTCCTCGCCCATCGCGCCGCCCTGGTACGAGGATTCGTCGAGCGTGGCGAGGACCCGCACCCGCTCCCTCGGGTTGGTGCGGTAGTTGTACCACTCATCCGTCCGCTCCCACGTCGGCGCCAGATGCGCGGTCGCGGGGTTGGCCCGGTCCTCGACGTCCACGGTGGCCTTCTGGATCGCGGGGTGGGACTGGAAGTACGCCCCGACCAGGCCCTCGTAGAAGGGCCAGTCGTACTCGGTGTCGGCGGCCGCGTGGACGCCGACGTAGCCGCCGCCCGCCCGCACATAGCCCTCGAACGCGGACTGCTGGGCGGTGTCGAGGACGTCGCCGGTCGTGGAGAGGAAGACGACGGCGTCGTAGCGGGCGAGGTTGTCGGGGGTGAAGGCGGCGCCGTCCTCGGTGGTGTCCACGGCGAAGCCGCCCTGCGCGCCGAGTTCCTTGATGGCGGCGATGCCGTCGGGGATCGAGTCATGGCGGAAGCCGGCCGTCTTGGAGAAGACCAGCACCCGGTCGTCGGCGGCGCCGGAGGGGGCGGCCCCGGACGCGGCGGCGGGCAGGGCCGTCAGGGCGAGCAGCAGCGTGGCCCCGACGGCGGCGAGCCGCGCCCCACGCGATCCGGAGCGGCGCCCGGATGCGGGTTCGGGCCCGCGCCCGGAAGGGGCGCCCGAGCCGGAGTCGGGTCTGGAGTGCGGAGAGGTGTGCGGGTGCATAACCGTCGTGCTCCTTCCTCCCGGGCCGGGGCGGCGACCGTGCGCGGCCGCCGCCCCGGCCCCGGTCGTCAGCCGGTGCCGATCGTGAAGTCGTCCACGTCGAAGAGCGCTCCCGCACCGCCCTTGAAGACGAGGGACAGGGTGGTGGTACCGGTCGGCGGCTTCGTCAGCGTCGTCTTGACGTCCTGGAAGGTCTCCCAGTCACCGGTCACCGGCACGGTGACGGTGCCGAGCAGCCGTCCGGTCGGGGAGCCGCTGCGGATCTCCAGCGTGCCGCCGGCGCCCGCCGAGGAGACCCGTGCGGTGAAGTTCTTGGCGTTGCCCAGCACATACGGGGTGAAGGAGATCCAGTCCCCGTTCTCGATGTTGCCGACCGTCTTGCCGCCGTTGGCCGGGGTGTGGTTGATCACCGAGACGCCCTGGCTGTCGTCGTAGTGTTCGGCCTGCCGGTGCTTGGGCTGGACGATGGACTGGTCGTGGGTGGTCAGCGGCGGCTGGCCGCCCCGCCGCCGTCGGTGTACTCGGCGTCGAAGACCCCGAAGATGTTGGCGTTGGGGTCGTGCTCGCCGTCCGCGTTGGTCTTGATGGTGCCGGAGCAGCCGTTCGCCGAGGTGACGGGGTGGCCGTGGCTGTCATGGCCGAGGATGTAGGTGACCTTGACCTTGGCGCAGTCGACGGTCCCGTCCTCCGGGTCGGTCACCCTGACCTTGAACGGCACCTCGTCGCCGAAGCTGAACAGCTGGCCGTCTGCGGGCAGTTGCAGCGACACCTTGGGCGCGGTGTTGCCGACCGTCAGGTGCACATTGGCGCTGGCGGTGCGGCCGGTGGGGTCCTTGACGGTGAGGGTCGCGGTGAAGGTGCCGTTCTTCTTGTAGGTGTGGGTGGGGTTGGTGGCGGCGGAGGTCGTGCCGTCGCCGAAGTCCCAGTGGTAGCTGAGGGCGTCGCCGTCGGCGTCCGAGGTGCCCGCCGAGGAGAAGGCGACCTTCATGGGCGCCTTGCCGGAGGTGCGGTCGGCGCTCGCCTCGGCGATGGGCGAGTGGCCGTCGGTGGCGTTCTCGATCCGGTAGAGCGCGGAGTGCTCGTCGCCGTTGAAGTAGCCGAGGCCGTAGTCGAGGACGTACAACGCGCCGTCCGGGCCGAAGGCCGAGTCCATGACCTGGGTGCCGGACCACGGGAAGTCGTTGATCTTCTGCACGGCCCCGTCGGCACCCTGCTCGATCCGCTTGATCCACTGGCGGCCGAACTCCCCCGCGAAGAAGTTCCCGTCGTAGACTTCCGGGAACTTCACCGGGGAGTCGAGCGAGGCGTCGTAGCGGTAGACCGGCCCGGCCATCGGCGACTCGGAGCCGGAGCCGAACTCGGGCACGGAGTCGTTGTCGTACGGGATCCAGGCGGGCTGGGCGGGCGGCAGATCGGTGAGCCCGGTGTTGTACCGCGAGGTGTTCTCGGGCGCGGCGCAGTCGAAGGCCGGGCCGGAGGTGCCGGTGGCGAAGTCGTAGTCGCGGTACGGCTTGTTGTCGGCGATGCAGTACGGCCAGCCGTAGTTGCCGGGCTTGGTCACCCGGGCGAACTCGACCGCGCCACCGGGGCCGCGCTCGGGGTTGGCGGCTCCGGCGTCCGGTCCGTAGTCACCGACGTAGACCGTGCCGGTCGGCTTGTCGACGCTGATCCGGAAGGGGTTGCGGAAGCCCATCGCGTAGATCTCGGGCCGGGTCTTCTCGGTGCCGGGCGCGAAGAGGTTGCCGTCCGGGACGGTGTACGAGCCGTCGTCGGCCACCTTGATCCGGAGGATCTTGCCGCGCAGGTCGTTGCTGTTGCCCGCGGAGCGCCGGGCGTCATAGGCGGGGTTGCGGTTCTCCCGCTCGTCGATGGGGGTGAAGCCGTCGGAGGCGAACGGGTTGGTGTCGTCGCCGGTGGAGAGGTACAGGTTGCCGTCGGCGTCGAAGTCGATGTCGCCGCCCACGTGGCAGCAGATACCGCGGGACGCGGGGACGTCGAGCACCTTCTTCTCGCTGCCGGTGTTCAGGGTGCCGTCGGCGTTGAGGGTGAAGCGGGAGAGGCGGTTGACGCCGTCGAACTTGGCGAAGTCGGCGGCCGTGCCCTCGTTGGGGGCGTCACCGGCGGGGGTGTCGAGCGGGGGCGCGTAGTACAGGTAGATGGCGCGGTTGTCGGCGAAGCCGGGATCGACGCCGACGCCCTGGAGCCCTTCTTCGTCGTGCGAGTAGACCGGCAGCTTGCCGGACACCTTGGTCTCGCCCGTGGCGTCGGTCAGCCACAGGGTGCCGTCGCGCGAGGTGTGCAGCACGGAGCGGTCGGGGAGCACGGCGAGCGTCATGGGCTCACCGGTCTCCTCGACTCCCTTGGCGAGGGTGACCTGCTGGAACTGCTCGGCGTCCGCGGCGGGTTGATCCGCGCCCGCCGGCGGAGCGGTGAAGGCGAGCCCCGCGCCGACGAGCAGTGCGCTCGTGACGAGCGCGAGGGGTCCGCGCAGTCGAAGCCTTTTCCTGTGCACGCTGATCCTCCGTGGAAAGAGGGGGTACGGGCGAGCCGTGAGGCCGCCGTGACTGGCACAGGCGCGCGCCGTCGCGCCGGGATGACCGGTCCGAGGCGAGGGGCCCTATGTGACCGGTACATCTCAAGGACCGTAGCGGGGTTTGTCCGGTCCGGAAACCCCTTTGACACAAAACAGCTGCCTCTTCATCCACGGCCAGGACAAAGCTGGGTGGGGGCGCGGTGTGCGGTCCCCCACCCAGGGGCCCTTGGGGCGGGTCCTCGATGCCCGGACGGGCCGGGCCGGACCTTGACCGCAGCCGGATCCGATCCTGGCCGGAGCCGGGCTACTTGTCTCCGCCGCCGAACGCCGCGTCGAACGACGCCGTCGGCGGGTCGAAGTCGAAGTGCTTCAGCCGGGCCAGCGCCTCCGGGGCGCCGGTGAGCCGGTCCATCCCGGCGTCCTCCCACTCGACCGACACCGGACCGTCGTACCCGATCGAGCGCAGCATCCGGAAGACGTCCTCCCACGGCACATCGCCATGGCCCGCGGAGACGAAGTCCCAGCCGCGGCGGGGATCGCCCCAGGGCAGATGGGAGCCGAGGCGGCCGTTGCGGCCGTCCAGCCGCTTCCGGGCCTCCTTGCAGTCCACGTGGTAGATCCGGTCCCGGAAGTCCCACAGGAAGCCGACGGGGTCCAGGTCCTGCCAGACGAAGTGGCTGGGGTCGAAGTTGAGCCCGAAGGCGGGGCGGTGGTTCACGGCCTCCAGGGCCTGGTGGGTGGTCCAGTAGTCGTAGGCGATCTCGCTGGGGTGCACCTCGTGGGCGAAGCGCACGCCCTCGGCGTCGAAGACGTCGAGGATCGGGTTCCAGCGCTCGGCGAAGTCCTCGTAGCCCCGCTCGATCATCCCCGGCACCACCGGCGGGAACATCGCCACCAGATGCCAGATGGAGGAGCCGGTGAAGCCGATGACGGTGCGGACCCCGAAGGCGGCCGCGGCGCGTGCGGTGTCGGCCATCTCGGCGGCGGCCCGCCGCCGGACCCCCTCCGCGTCGCCGTCGCCCCAGATCCGGGCGGGCACGATGGCCTTGTGGCGCTCGTCGATGGGTGAGTCGCACACGGCCTGGCCGACCAGGTGGTTGGAGATGGCCCAGCACGTGAGGCCGTACTTCTCCAGCAGCTCGCGCCGCCCGTCCAGATAGCCGGGCTCGCCGAGCGCCCGGTCCACCTCGAAGTGGTCGCCCCAGCAGGCGAGTTCCAGGCCGTCGTAACCGAAGTCACGGGCCAGCCGGCACACCTCCTCCAGGGGAAGGTCGGCCCACTGGCCGGTGAAGAGCGTGAAGGGTCTGGGCATTCCGGCCTCCTCCTCAGACGGGTACGGGGTGTAGACGCAGTTCTTCTCCGCGCTCTCCTCCACGGCGGCCAGCACCCGCTGCACCTGCAGCCCGTCCTCGAAGGACGGCTCGGGGCCGGTTCCGTCGGCGATCGCGAGCACCATGTCCCGCGCCTGGTGGACGAAGGTGTGCTCGTAGCCGAGGGCGTGGCCCGGCGGCCACCACCCCTCGAGGTAGGGGTGCTCGGGCTCGGTCACCAGGATCCGGCGGAAGCCGGAGTCGATGGCGGGCTCGGTGTGGTCGTGGAAGGACAGTTCGTTGAGGCGTTCCAGATCGAAGGCGAGCGAACCGCGATCGCCGTTGAGCTCGATCCGGAGCGAGTTCTTACGGCCCGCGGCGAACCGGCTGGCCTCGAAGGAGGCCACCGCACCGGAGCCGAACCGCCCGGTGAACAGCGCCGCGTCATCGACCGTCACCGGTCCGCGCGCCGCCCCGCCCGCCCCGGAGCCGCCGAGCCCCGCCACCGCCCCGGCGGGCAGCGGCCGCTCCCGGATGAACGTCTCGGTGAGCGCCGAGACGCCGATCAGCCGCTCCCCGGCCAGATGCTGCGCCAGGTCGACGATGTGCGAGCCCAGGTCGCCGAGGGCGCCGGAGCCCGCGTACTCCCGCCGCAGCCGCCACACCAGGGGGTACTCCGGGTCGACGATCCAGTCCTGGAGATAGGTGACCCGGACGTGCCGCAGCACGCCGATCCGCCCGTCCGCCACCATCCGGCGGGCGTACGCGATCGCGGGCGCGCGGCGGTAGTTGAAGCCCACCATCGCCACCAGGCCGCGCTCCCGCGCCCGCCGCGCCGCCTCCACCATGGTCTCCGCCTCGGCCACGGAGTTGGCGAGCGGCTTCTCGCACAGCACGTGCTTGCCCGCCTCCAGGGCCGCGACGGCGATCTCGGCATGGCTGTCGCCGGGGGTGCAGACGTCGACGACCTGCACATCGTCCCGGGCGATCAGCGCCCGCCAGTCGGTTTCGGCGGCGGCCCAGCCGTGCCGGTCCGCGGCGGCCCGTACGGCGTCCGCGTCGCGCCCGCAGACGGCGGACATCGCGGGGCGGGCGGGGAGGTCGAAGACACGGCCGACGGTACGCCAACCCTGGGAGTGGGCGGCGCCCATGAAGGCGTAGCCGACCATGCCGACGCCGAGTGTCTTCCCTTCAGGAATTTCCATGGGACTCCTTCTGACGATCGCAAACCGACGCGAGGTGGGGGGTCTGGCCCTCAATCGGGCTCAGCTGAATCCCGTGGGGAGGTATTCGTCCACGTTGTCCTTGGTGACGACGGCGGAGTAGAGGGTGAGGGAGGCCGGGATCTCCAGCTCCGCGAGACCGCCGACGCCCTTGCCCTGGCCGAGCGCGCGGGCGAGGTCGATGGCGGAGGCGGCCATGGTGGGCGGGTAGAGCACGGTGGCCTTCAGCACGCTGTTGTCGGCCTTGATGGCGTCCATGGCGTGCTTGGCGCCCGCGCCGCCGACCATGAGGAAGTCATCGCGCCCGGCCTGCTTGATGGCGCGCTCGGCGCCCACGCCCTGGTCGTCGTCGTGGTTCCACAGGGCGTCGAAGTCGGAGTGGGCCTGGAGCAGCTGGGCCATCTTCGCCTGGCCCGACTCGACCGTGAACTCGGCGGCCTGGCGGCCGACCTTCTTGATGTTGGGGTAGTTCTTCAGGGCGTCGTTGAAGCCCTCGGTGCGCTGCCGGGTCAGCTCCAGGTTGTCGATCCCCGCCAACTCGATGACCTTGGCGTTCTTCTTGCCCTTGAGCTGCTCGCCGATGTAGCGCCCGGCGTTGAGGCCCATGCCGTAGTTGTCGCCGCCGATCCAGCAGCGGTATGCCTGCGGGGAGGCGAAGATCCGGTCGAGGTTGACCACCGGGATGCCCGCCCGCATCGCCTTCAGCCCGACCTGGGTGAGCGCCTTGCCGTCGGCGGGCAGGATGACCAGGACGTCGACCTTCTTGTTGATGAGGGTCTCGATCTGGCCGATCTGCTGGGCGGTGTCGTTGGAGCCCTCGGTGGCCTCCAGGTGGACGTCCTTGTACTCCTTGGCGCGCCGCTTGGCCTGCTCGTTGATGGCGTTGAGCCAGCCGTGGTCGGCCTGGGGCCCGGCGAAGCCGATGGTGACCGCCTTACCGGGCTTGTCATCGGCCGTGTTCGCCGCCTGCTTGGCGTTGTCGCCGTCGTCGTTGTTCTCGTTGCTGGTGCACCCGGCGGCGAACAGCGCGCCCGCCGCGGCGGTGCCCAGGAGGAGGTTTCTGCGACTGGTGGTGGAGCTCTTGGCATACCTCATGGCGTCGAACGACCCTTCTGTACCAGGACGGCGGCGACGATGATCGCGCCCTTGGCGATCTGCTGGACATCGCTCTGAAGGTTGTTCAGGGCGAACAGATTGGTGATGGTGGTGAAGACGAGGACGCCGAGGACGGAGCCGGTGATGGTGCCGCGGCCGCCGCTGAGCAGCGTGCCGCCGATGATCGCGGCGGCGATGGCGTCGAGTTCGTAGAGGTTGCCGTTGGTGTTCTGGCCCGATCCGGTGAGGACGACCAGCATGAAGGCGGCGACACCGCAGCACAGCCCGGAGAGCAGATACAGCAGCAGCCGCTGCCGCCGGACATCGATGCCCGCGAGCCGGGCCGCCTCCGCGTTGCCGCCGATGGCCACCGTGCGCCGGCCGAAGGTGGTGCGGTTGAACACCAGCCAGCCGACCACGGTCACGGCGGCGAAGATCATCACCAGCGGCGGTATGCCGAGGACGTAGGCGTCCGGGAGCCCGAGGTCCAGGACCTGGTTGACGGTGACGACCTGGGTCTTGCCGTCGCTGATATGGAGGGCCAGGCCGCGGGCGGAGGCGAGCATCGCGAGAGTGGCGATGAACGGGACCATCCCGCCGTACGCGATGAGCACCCCGTTGACCAGTCCGCAGCCGAGCCCCACCAGGACCGCGCACAGCAGGATGCCGCCCAGTCCGTAGTCCTGGGTGGCGACCGTGGTGGCCCACACCGAGGCCAGCGCGACGATGGCGCCGACCGACAGATCGATGCCGCCGCTGGTGATGACGAAGGTCACGCCGACGGTGACGACGCCGATGACGGACGCCTGGGTGAGCACGAGCTGGAGGTTGTCGGTACTGAGGAACTCGTCGGGCTTGGTGAAGCCGCCGACGGCGATCAGCACCGCCAGCACCCCGACGAGGGAGAGGTTGCGCAGGTCGGCCAGGCGCCGCAGCCTGCTCAGCGGATCGGTGTCGGTGCGGCCGGCCGGCGGCTTGCCGACCGGACCGGCCGTCAGCGTGGCGCCCGCGCCCGGTACCGGGGCGGGGTCGGCCGGGGGCGGGGACGCCGGCCTGCTCCCGGGTGAATTCACGACGGGCTCCCTTCCATGACGAGATCGAGGACTCGGTGCTCGTCCAGCTCCCGCGCGGGCGCCGTATGGACGACGCGGCCCTCGCGGAGCACCAGCACCCGGTCGGCGAGGCCCAGGACTTCGGGCAGTTCGCTGGAGACGAGGAGGACGGCCATGCCGTCGTCGGCGAGTCGGCGGATCACGGCGTACAGCTCGGCGCGGGCGCCGACGTCCACCCCGCGCGTCGGCTCGTCCAGCAGCAGCACCCGGCAGCCGCGCAGCAGCCAGCGGGCCAGTACGGCCTTCTGCTGATTGCCGCCGGACAGGGTGCGCACCGGCCGCTCCGGGTCGTCGGGGTGCAGCGACAGATCGCGGACGCACCGGCGGGCCGCCGCCCGCTCCGCGCCGCGGTCCACCCATCCGGCGCGGGAGAAGCGGGTCAGCGAGGAGACCGAGACATTGCGGGTGACGGACTCCAGCATCAGCAGCGCCTGCGCCTTGCGCTCCTCGGGGGCGAGGCCGAGCCCGGCGCGCACGGCGGCGGTCACACTGCCGGGGCGCAGCGGGCGGCCGTCCACCAGGACCCGGCCCGAGGTGGGGCGGCGGGCGCCGTAGACGGTCTCCAGGATCTCGGACCGCCCGGAGCCGACGAGCCCGGCGAGCCCGACGATCTCGCCGGGCGCCACCTCGAGGTCGATCGGCTCGAACTCCCCCGCCCGGCCGAGGTTCTCCAGCCGCAGCACGGGCGTGGCGGAGGCGACCGACGGTGCCGTGGAGCGGCGCGGGAACGCGTACTCCACGTCCCGGCCCGTCATCAGGGCCACGATCTCGCGGGTCGGGGTGGTGCGCGCGGGCAGCCCGCGGGCCGCGGCGCGGCCGTCCTTGAGCACGGTGACGCGGTCGCCGATCCGGCGGATCTCCTCCAGCCGGTGCGAGATGTACACGACGGAGACCCCGGCGGCGGTGAGATCGCCGACGATGCGGAAGAGGTTGTCCACCTCGTCGGGGTCGAGGGCCGCGGACGGCTCGTCCATCACGATCAGCCGGACGTCGTGGGAGAGCGCGCGGGCCATCGAGACGATCTGCTGCCCGGCCGCGGAGAGGTCCCCCACCAGCCGCCCCGGGTCGATCTCGGGGTGCCCGAGCCGGGCGAGGAGGGCGGCGGTGGCGGTGCGGGCCGCGCGGGACCGGACGAAGCCGCCGGTGGCCATCTCATGGCCGAGGAAGACGTTCTCGGCGACGGACAGCCCCTCCACCAGGTCGAGTTCCTGGTAGATGGTGGCGATGCCGAGGCGCATGGCGGCGATGGGCGATTTGAGGGTGACCGGTTCGCCGCGCCAGCGGATCTCGCCGCTGTCGGGCTGGTGCGCCCCGGCGACCACCTTGATGAGGGTGGACTTGCCCGCGCCGTTCTGGCCGAGCAGACAGTGCACCTCGCCCGCTGCGACATCGAGGTCGACGCCGTCCAGGGCCCGTACGCCGGGGAAGGACTTGGTGATCGCGGACATGGTGAGGAGTGGGCGCGGGTCGGGTGGTGCCGGTGCCATGGCGGGCCTCCTCGGCGGTTCGCTCGATGCGGTGCGGTCGCTCGATGCGGTGCGGGACGCTGGGGCGTGCGGGTCGCTGGGGGTGCGGGTCGCTGGGGGTGCGGGTCGCTGGGGCGTGCGGGTCGCTGGGGCGTGCGGGTGCGCGGCGGGGCGTCATGGGGTGGGGCGGTGCTGTGGTGGGGTGTCGGGGCGCGACGGGGTACGGCACGGCCCGGTGGTGTCGGGTGGTGCGGCTCGGTGGTGCGGCTCGGTGGTGCGGCTCGTGTCTCGACGTGGCGTACGTCGGGGGCGGGTCGGATGCCGTGCTGCTGCGCTGTGCCGGGGTACGGCCCGCCCGTGGCGGGCGGGGTGGGGCCGTCGGACCGTCAGGCGGTCAGGCGGCCGTCATGCCGGTGAGAAGAGGTGGTCGCTGATCAGGCGGGCGGCGCCGGTGACCCCGGCGGCCGGGCCGAGTTCGCCCAGCACGATGGGGAGGTTGCCGGTGGCCAGGGGCAGGGACTGGCGGTAGACCTGGGTCCGTATGGCGGCGAGCAGCGTATGGCCGAGCCCGGTGACACCGCCGCCGATGACCACCAGACCGGGGTTGAAGAAGCTGACGAGCCCGGCGATGACCTGGCCCGTACGGGTGCCGCCCTCCCTGATGAGGTCGAGTGCGGTCGCGTCGCCCGCCGAGGCCGCCGCGGCGACGTCCGTGGCGGCGAGGCTGCCCACTTCCTCCAGCCGGGCGGCGAGTTCGGCGGACCGGCCGTCGCGGGCGGCCGCCTCGGCGTCGCGGGCCAGCGCCGCGCCGCCGAAGTACGCCTCGAGACAGCCGTGGTTGCCGCAGGCGCAGGGGCGGCCGTCGGGTTCGGCCTGGATGTGGCCGATGTCGCCCGCGCTGCCCGTCGTCCCTCGGTAGACCTCACCGCCGACGACGATCCCGCAGCCGATACCGGTGCCGATCTTCACGCAGAGGAAGTCCTTGACGGAACGGGCGACTCCCGCGTGCTGCTCCCCCATCGCCATGAGGTTCACATCGTTGTCGACCATGACCGGGCAGCCGAGTTCCTGGCTGAGCGCCTCCCGTACCGGGAAGCCGTCCCACCCCGGCATGATCGGCGGCGCCACGGGCACGCCCTCGGGGAACCGCACGGGTCCTGGCACTCCGATGCCCGCCCCGTCGAACCCCTCGGCCACTCCGGACGCCCGGAGCTTCGCGGCCATGTCCAGCACCTGTTCGAAGACCGCCACGGGCCCCTCGCGCACATCCATGGGCTGGTTGAGGTGGCCGAGAATCTCCAGTTCGGCATTGGTCACGGCGACGTCCACGGAGGTGGCGCCGATGTCCACGCCGAGCAGCCGCAGCCCGGGCGCGAGCCGGATGTTGTGCGAACGCCGGCCGCCCCGCGAGGCCGCCAGCCCGTCCGCGACCACCAGTCCGGTCTCCAGCAGCCGGTCGATCTCCACGGCCAGCTTCGAACGCGACAGGTCGATCTGATCGCCCAGCTGGGCACGGGAGTTGGGGCCGCCGTCGCGCAGCAGGCGAAGCAGTCGCGCCTGATGCGCGTTGGCCGGTCGTGCCGTCATGCGCCTCACGCTGCCCCTCCCGCCGTCATCGGCATCCACGTGGCCGGGCTTTCACGGGGAACGTAGCAGCGGTTGTCGGGAGTGGGAAGAACTTGCGCCGCAATTGGCTTCGACTTTCTCCTGTCTCAGGACAAAGTGAGGCGCGCACGGGTGCGCCTCGAGTGTCCCTCGGGTGGCCGGCGGCGCTTCAGCCCGGCTGCCTCAGATGGCGCATGAGCTGCTCGAACAGCGCCCAGCTCGAGGGTGAACTCCCGTCGCCGAGCGGATAGTAGAAGCCCGGGCGGGCCGCGGGCCTCAGCGGCACGGGCCGGGCGGGCAGCGGTGTGCGCCGGGCGAAGGTGAGGCCGACGTCCTGTGTCTCGTCGGCTCCGAGCGCGAAGCCGACCGGGACGGCGGGCGGTTCGAGGCGGGCGGGCAGGCTCAGGTCGCGGCGGGCGGCCCGCAGCTGGACCAGCAGCGACTGGAGCCGGTGCTCGGTGACCAGCGTGGCCGCGAGGTCGGGCAGGGCGTCCAGCGGCGGCTTCTCGCCGGGGCCGTAGCCGAAGGCCACCGTCACGTCCTGTTCGACGCCCCGGGCGGTCCGCTCCACGCGCAGCGTGGCGATCGCGGGCCGGTCGGCACGGCCCACCGCGATCACCCAGGTGCTCTCCGGGGCGCGGTCGCGGGCGAGGGCGGTCAGGGCCTCGCACGACCAGGGCAGGTTGACGGGCTCGGCGGTGCTCCAGCCCTCGGGTGGACCACCGGTGACGGCGGTCCATGCCGCCTCGAGGGGCCCGCCGAGGACGAGCCGCTCCTCGGCCGGCTGCACGGTGCGGAAGGACAGGGCGAGTTGGCGCTCCCCGGTGTCCTCGGCGCCCTCGAGGAAGGCCGGGGCCACCGGCGTGCGCTCCGGTTCCGCCTCGACCGGGGTGAACCCCCCGTCGTGCCAGCGCAGCACGGCGCCGGACAGCCCGTCGTAATAGCCGCCGCCCTCGTCGTCGCGCACCACCCAGCGGGACGGCAGCCCGGTGAGCGACAGGCGCGTGGGCAGGCTGAGCCGGGAGGTCGCGGGGGTCACGATCTGGACGGCGCGGTCGCTGGCGGCCGCGGCCCGTATCGCGTCCGAGAGCCAGGCCGTCATGGCGACCACGGGTCTGTCCTGGAGCACCACCGCCGTACGCTCGGTGAGCACGTCGACGGCGGGCTGGGCCGCGGCCGGGGCGGCGGACGCGGCGTCGGCGCCGGACCGTGCGGCCCCGGCGTCCGCCGCCGCGTCCGACGGCCAGACCGAGCCGCCGCACAGCCGGGCGAGACGCCGCGCGAAGGACGCCGCCAGCAGCTCGGCGCGCTCCACTCCGGTGGCGGCCCTGGCCTCGGTCCACCACACGGGCACGCCGGTGTCCCCGGCCTCGGGGCCCAGCAGCCGCGCCGCCTCGCCCGCGACCCGCACCAGCAGCGGCGCCTCCACGGACACCAGCGGGCGGCCCGCCTCGTCGCACAGCTGGATCACCGCGCCCTCGCCGGCCGAGCGCACGTCGAGCTCGGGGCCCCCGGCGAACAGCCCGGCGACGAGGCTCCAGACGTCGGGCATCCGCTCGGTGAGCGCGATCACGTCCTTGGTCATCGGCCGTCCTCCTCCGGGTGCCGCTCCTGCTCCACCCATCCCGTCTGGACCAGGCGGTCGGGCTCACCGCGCCGGACCAACAGCCCGCGCCCGGGCGGCTGTGCGGACGCGTACACGCCCGGGAACAGCTGGCCCTCCATCCGGTCACCCGCCATCACCAGGGCCGACGTGCCGCTCTCCCGCAAGGTCATCAGGAACGGCTCGTACAGGGCCCGGGAGCTGCCCGCCACCCGCCGGGCGACCACGAAGTGCAGCCCGATGTCCGGCGCGTGCGGCACATACGGCAGGAAGGGCTGAAGCGGCTGCTGTCCCGCGGTGGTGAGGATGTCGTAGTCGTCGACGAGGATGACGATGCGGGGCCCGTCGTACGCCGGGCCCGCCGAGGGCGGCGGGGTCCCGGCGGTCTCGTCCGGCATGCGCTTGGCCAGCTCGCCCGCGATGCCCGCGGCGAGCCCCTCGCAGATCCGGGCGTTGTACGCGTAGCCGCCCTGGTACGCCTCGGGCACCACCTCGCGCAACCCGCGCCGCGGATCCATGATCCCGAAGACCAGCTCCTCGTCGGAGTACCGTGCGGCCAGGCCGTCGGCGATCAGCCGCAGCAGATTGGTCTTGCCGCACTCGTTGTCCCCGAGGATCAGCAGGTGCTGGTCGCGGTCGAACAGGTCGAGCAGCACGGGTGCGAGCGCGGTCTGGTCGACCCCGATCGGCACCCGGCGCGGCTGGGACGTGGCCGACGGCAGCGACCGGGCGGGCAGCCGCGCGGGCAGCACCCGCACCCGCTGCGCCGTCTCTCCGGGCCAGGCCGCGCCGATGGACCGGGCCGTCTGCTCGACGGCCGCGCCCAGATCGGCGGTGGAGGCGTGGCCGTCCAGGCGCGGGAGGGCGGTCTGCGCGAACAGCTTGCGGTCGGTCAGGGCGCGCCCGGCGTCGTCGGGGGTGAGGGTTTCGGCGAGCCTGCGGTCGACGCTGCTGTCGCCCGGGTCGTTCAGCCGCAGCTCGATATGGGTGCCGAAGGTGGACTGGTGGCCGATGCGCACGTCGTTCCAGCGCAGCATCGCGGCCACGACGTGGATGCCGTACCCGCCGCCGCGCTTGAGCAGGTCGCCCACGGCGTCGTCCAGTGCCTCGAAGTCGTCGCGCAGCGCCCCGAACCCGTCGATGAGCAGCACGATGTCGGTGGACGCCAACTCGGGCAGGGATCCGGCGGCGCGGAGGGCGCGCAGCCCCTCCATCGAGTCGATGCCGTGCTCGCGGAAGAGCTCCTCGCGGGCGTCCAGCATGCCCCGCACCTCCTCGACCGTGCGGGTGGCCCGCTCCCGGTCGGCCCGCCCGGCGACGCCGCCGACGTGCGGCAGCGCGGTGAGCGCCTGCAGTCCGCCGCCGACCAGGTCGAGACCGTAGATCCCGACCTCGCGCGGGGTATGGGTGAGGGCGAGGGAGAGCGCGAGGGCGCGCAGCAGCGTGGTCTTGCCGGACTGCGGGCCGCCGATCACGGCGGCGTGGCCGCCGGCGAGGGTGAGGTCGAGGACCCACTGCCCCTGCCACTGCCGCCCCGGGTCGTCCAGCAGCCCCAGCGGCACCCGCATCGTCCCCGGGCGCCGGGCGAACTGCATGCCGCGGGCCGCGTCGACCTCCACCGGCCCCGCCGCGGCGTCCAGCGTGAGTGCGGCGGGCAGCGGCGGCAGCCAGATGCGGCGCACCGGGTCGGCGGCGCCCCTGATCCGGTCGACCATCACGGACATCACGGTCGGCCCGGGGTCCCGGGTGCGCTTGCCCGCGCCGGGCGCGTCGTCCTCGGCGGGCGCGGAGTCCTCCGGCCCGGCGAGCGTGTTGTACGCGGGGTACGGGTGGATGGCGGGCCCGGTGTCCTCCACGGTGCGCGGCGCGGGGCCCCGGTACGGGCCGGAGACGTACCCGGCCTTGAACCGCTCGTACGCCGTGGTGTCCACCTTGAGGTAGCCGAAGCCGGGCAGCGGCGGCAGGTGGAAGGCGTCGGTGGTGTCCAGGACGGTGCGGCTCTCGTCGGCGGAGAAGGTGCGCAGGCCCAGCCGGTAGGAGAGGTAGGTGTCCAGGCCCTTGAGCTTGCCGCCCTCGATGCGCTGGCTGGACAGCAGCAGATGGACGCCGATGCTGCGGCCGATGCGGCCGATGGACAGGAACAGATCGATGAAGTCGGGCTTGGCGGTGATGAGTTCGCCGAACTCGTCGATGACCACGAAGAGATGCGGCAGCGGCTCCAGATCGGGCCTCGTCGTCTCGCGCACCGCCGCGTAACTCGAGATGTCCGCGACGTCGCCCGCGTCCTTGAGCACCTGCTGACGGCGCTTGACCTCGCCCGCGAGGCTGGTGTGCACCCGCTCCACGAGCCCGGCCTGGTTCTCCAGGTTGGTGATGACGCCGGCCACGTGCGGCAGCCCGTCGAACGGGGCGAAGGTCGCGCCGCCCTTGTAGTCGACCAGCACCAGCGCCAGGTCCTGTGGCGGATGGCCGGCCACCAGGGCGAGGACGAGGGTGCGCAGCAGCTCGCTCTTGCCGGAGCCGGTGGCGCCGACGCACAGCCCGTGCGGGCCCATGCCCAGTTCGGCGGATTCCTTCAGGTCGAGCAGCACCGGCTCGTGGGCGTCGTTGACGCCGATGGGCACCCGCAGGAAGGAGCGCTCGCCGCGGGGTGCCCAGGCACGGGCCAGGTCCAGGGCGCCGGGGTCGTCGACGCCCAGCAGCCGAGGGAAGTCGACGGGTCCGGACAGCGGGGCGTCCACGAGGGATTCGGCCGACAGCCGCAGCGGGGCCAGCATCCGGACCAGCCCCTCGGCCCCGGCGGCGGTGACGTCGTCCACGGTGCCGTGGGCGCCCGTCGGCCGCGCGCCGCGCAGGTCCTCCACGACCACCTCGTCCTCGCCGACGGTGATGCGGATCGCCACCTCGCCCGGCTCCTGTACCCGCTCGGCGACCAGGTGGAGCACGGTGACGCCCATCTCGCGGTGGGCCACGGCCTCGTCGGGGCGCGGCAGCTCCCGTGCCTCCTCGCCGTGGTCATCGCTGATGACGAGCAGCCGGCCGGTGAGCCCGAGCGCGTCGGCCCCGGACAGGCCGCGCCGCACCTCGGCCGCGTAGGCGGCGCGCTGCCGGAGGTCGCGGCCGAGCAGCCGGGCGAGCTGGGGCAGGTCGGGGGCGATCCGGCGGGCGGCGACCGGCCCGTCGCGCTCGTCGGCGTCCAGCAGGTGCGGCAGCCACTTGAGCCAGGCCCAGTCCCGCTCGACCCGGTCGCCGGGGGCGGCGAGCGCCAGGGCCACGTCGTCGGGGGCGTGGGCGGCGGCGGTCTGGACGAGCAGCGCCCGCACCACCCGCAGCACCGCGTCCCGCTCCCCCACCACGCTGACGTTGCCCACGCGGTCCAGCGGCACGGTCAGCGGCAGATCGGTGACCAGTGCGTAGCGCCCGACCAGGGCGCCCGCCTCGTTGAGCATGAACGGGTCGGGCGGGGTGAGCACACTGCCCGACTGGCGGGCCACGGTCAGCGGCCGCAGCGGCATCTCGCCGGTGCCGATCCGCACCCGCAGGAAGTCCGGGTCGGTGCGGCGCCGCTCCCACAGCCGGGCCGGGTCGCGCACCACGTCGTACAGGGCCTGCGGCGGCGGGTCGAGCACCCGCGCGGTGGCGCGCCAGGCCCGCTCCTCGGCGCCCAACTCCTCGCGCAGCTCCTCCAGATACTCCAGATACCGTTCGCGCTGCCGGCGGCGGGTGCGCTGCGCGCGGCCGCGCTGGGAGAACAGCAGCACCAGGGCGCCGACGACGGTGACCACGAGGACGAGGGCGCCGATGGCCGCGAACTGGCCGCTGCGCAGCACGGTCATCATGACGACCGAGCTCATCACCCCGGCGATCGGCAGCAGCGACATGGCGGCCCCCGCCGCCTTGCCCTCGGGGAGGTTGGGCGGGGCCTCGATGGTGCGCGGCTCGGGCTCGGGCAGCGGGCGGGTGGTGCGGGCGGGCCGGTGCACCAGGTGGGTTGTCATCGCCGTCCTCCCCTGTGTCCTCCCCCGTGTCCTCCTCTGTCGCGCACGGCGCGGTCCAGGAGTGCGGCGGCCAGGCGGCCCGCGGCCAGCCGGGTGCTGTGGGCGAGCAACCCGGTGTGGATGGCGCCGCCCGCGGCCAGATGACGGTCGTACGGGATGGCCATCACCTCGACCCCGCTCTCGGCGAGGTGGGCGCGGGCCACGTCGAGGTCGAGCGCGATGTCGGGCGACGACTCGGTGAGGGCGACCACCGTGCCGGGCAGCATGGGCCGCGGCACCGCCGCCATCCAGTCCAGGACGGTGCGGGTGCTCGCCACGCCCTCCAGGGTGGCGGGCGCCACCAGCACCCTGGCCTGCACGGTGTCCAGGGCCGTGCGCGCCAGCTCCCCCGGCAGCGTCTCGCAGTCGACGACGGTGACACCGAAGTAGCGGCGCAGCGCCATGGTCACGGTGCGGTAGGCCCGGATGTCCAGCGGAGTGCCGATGCGGCCCTGGCTGCCGGGCAGCAGCCAGCCGCCCTCGGGCAGCTGGACCAGGTAGCCGGTGACCTCCGCGAACTGCATCGAGGGGGATACGACTCGGGCCACGTCCGCGCATGTCCAGCGGACCGACTCGGCGCCGAGCCGGATGGGCAGGCTGCCCAGCGCCGGGTCGGCCTCCACGACGAGGACCGGGTCCTGGCGGTAGTGCGCGAAGGTGAGGTTGAGCAGCGCCGCGACGGTGGTCTTGCCCGCGCCGCCCCGGATGCTGCTCACCGCGATCTGCCGCCCGGTGGTGACCGGTTGCTGCAGCGCCCGGGCGACCTCGGTGGCCTCCTCCACCTCACGCGAGGCAGACGCGGCGACCAGCCGCCGCAGGGTCCGCCCGGCGCGGCGAGTGACCGGGTCCCCGCTGCGCGGCCTGCCCTGGGCGAGGGCGAGCCGAGGGTCGACGGGGGGCACGGGTGTGGGGGCGGGCAGGTGCTGGGGGCGCGCCTGGGGACGACGGTCGGCGGGGGCGGGGGCGGGGGCGTCGGGACGCCGGTCGGCGGGGGCGGGGGCGTCAGCCTTGGGCGCGTCCCAAGCCCCAGCGGCGGCGTCCCAAGCCTTGGGGCCATCCGGGCCCCCGGCAGCCTCCGGGGCCTCCTGGCCGCTCTCCCTGACGTCCGCGGCCCCGGCGGTCCCGGAGCTCTTGGAGACAGGCGTGTTCCGCAACTGGTGGAGCACATCGCTCTGCCAATCCCCTGCGCCCATGACGCCTCCCCTCGGCTCGGATACGGACAACGGTCGACTACGGCTACGGCGACACCAACGGCAACGGCCGGGAACCGGCGCTAGAACGCGTCCAGCAATCGCCCGTACACCCCGAACACCCCGACCACCAGCGGAAACAGCACGATGACGCCAACCGTTTCGACCAGGTCCACGATCCGCCGGAGCCGGACGCGGACATGCTCGGGCGGCCGTACGGTCAGCACGCCGAGCGGCAGCAGCGCGGCGACGGCGAGCGCGGCCAGCGGCCCGTACGGTCGGCCGTCGGTGGTGTCGAGCCAGAGCACCGCCAGACGTACCAGCAGCACCAGGGCCGCGGCGAGCAGCGCCACCACCTCGGCCGCCAGCGGGTACGCCCGCGACCGGGACAGCAGGACGACCGCGAGCACCGCGGTGAGCGGCACCGTCCAGGCGGAGGCGTCGCCGACGGCGAGCAGCCCGGCGGCGGTGGCGGACACCACGGTGACGAGCGTGGCGAACACCAGCCCCCGGTGGGTGGCGGCGAGCGCGGTCGCCACCTCGTGCCGGCTGACCGACGCCCCGCCCGAGCGCCGGTCGTCCAGCCCGGTGAGCCCGGCTGCGGTCAGTGCCAGGCGCGGCAGAAGGCCGAGCGCCACCACGGACACCACGGCGAGCACCGCACCCGACCGGGCCTGCTGGGCGTCGGTGTGGGCGCCGTCCTGCAACGCGGTGACGACCTCCCACAGCCCGCCGGTGACGACGACGGCCCCGGCGCCGATGTACGCGCCCCGTCCGACCGTGGCCGAGGCCCCGAGCAGCAGCAGCGTCGCCACAACGGCCCCCGCCACCCCGGCGAGCCGCGCCGCGCCGGCCCAGCCGTGGGCGTCCGCGGCCGTCCAGGCGGCGAGCACGCCGAGGGCGCCGCCGGTGAGCATGAGGGTGGCGCCGAGGTCCCGGTTGCGCAGCCGGGCGGCCGCGGCCCCGGTCAGGGCCGTGGCCGCGGCCGCCACGACCAGAGCGGTGGCCACGCCGGAGTCGGGGAGGCCGCGCCGCGCCAGCAGCCCGACGGCCAGCGCCAGCGCGAGGGTGGCCGCGCTCGCGGTCCACTGCCGCGCCGCGGCCGACCACCGCCATGCCCGGAGGTCCAGGTCCTCGGCCACCTCGTCGGTGACGTCGTGCACCACCGGCGCCGCGGGAACGTCCCGCTCCCGCACCAGCCGCAGCACCGCACCGTCCGGCACCGCCGCGGACGTGAGCGTGGCGTCCTGCGGCAGGACGACCCCCTCGGCGGTGACCAGATGCCGCAGCGTCGGCCGGTCCGCCACCTGGTCGTCGACCAGCCGCAGCACATCCGGCAGCAGCCGGCCGACCGGCTCGTCGGCGGGCAGCACGATGTCCACCCGCCGCCGCTCCCCGACCAGCGTGACCCGGCTCAACTCGGCGCGCCGCGCCTGCTTCGCCACCCCCACGATTCCCCCTCCCCCGCTGGGCCCTACCGGGCCGTGTCCGTCGCGGCGGTGGACGAAGGCGTCAGCACGCCCGGCCCGGACCCGCCCTGCTTGCCGATGGTGTCGGAGATGAACGACCACCCCACGCACCCGGCACACAGCACCGCCGCGATCACGATGCCCGCGAACACCTTCCCCAAATTCTCATCCACCGACCGCCGCCCCCGCTGCGCGCCGAACAACAAGGCGTCCCGAATCCGCCGCCGCCGAACCGCCACCGACTCCAGCAGCTGACTGTCGTAGTCCCGTGCCATCAGTTCTCACGCCCGGCCAGTTCGCGCAGGGTGGCAAGGGCCGGGGCCGTGGCGTGGGAAGCCAGGTCCACGCGGCCGGCCTGGGGGTCGGCCGGCTCGCGGGCGAACTCGGTGAGGGCCTGCGAGGGCGCGAGTCCGCTTTCCTTGGCCCGCCGCAGCCGCTCCAGCCACCGCAGGCCCGCGTGATAACCGGCGTCCTCGGCGGCGTCGCGGGGCTCATAACTGGCGGCCCCTTCGGCGTCCGCGGCCCACAGATAGCCGAGGACGCCCCCGCGCTCACTGGTGACCGGGACATACTCGACCTCCCCCTGGGCGGCCCTGGCATATTCGTCCCCACCGAACCCCGTGTTGTGGTGGAAAATGCGGTTCCGGTAGGGGATTTCAAAACTGCCCCACACATCGGATGCCGAGCCGTCCTCGTCGAAATAATTGTCGACGCCGGTCTCGGTCGGTTTTCCGAACCAGGTGGGATCGTCGGGATCGGTATCGTCGCCGATGAGCTCGGAGATTTCCCGCAGAGCCGCGGCAAGGCGCGGATAGTTCGCGGCGTGCACGGCTTCCTGCGGCCGGCCGCGCAGATCGTACGGCATCCACGCATCGGAGTACGTCGTCAGGCGTGCCGTGTAATAACCGAGGAGCATGGACGCACCGAATGTGAGCAGCCGCTCCTCGCGGTGCTCGACGCCGTCCGCCCCCAGCCATACGCCCGGGCACCTGATGTTCGCCTCCACGGCGCCGGGCTCGCCGGGGCGCAGCCCGCGCCGCACCAGGCGGACCAGGTCGCTTCCGTCCGGCTCGGTCACCTCGAATTCGCCGCTGAAGAGGGCGTTCCCCGGATGGCCCGACTCCGAGACAGAGACGCGGACCATTGGGTTGCCGACGGCGAGCCGGTGGCTCGCCAGCACCGAGAACGCGTCCAGCACACCGGTGAGGGTCCGCTCGACAGCGTCCCCGGCGCCGTCCTCATTCCCCCACGTCCAGCGGGCGACGGGCGTTGACGCGATCACGGCGCTCCTCCAGGATCGGGAACGAACTTTCCACCGGGGGAATCATCAGAGTGCCGTCCTCGACTCGAATGACGAACTGCACGTTGGTTTCGCCATACACCTCGTTCAGCCGCCGGGCCATGTCCTTGGCTTGCAGATCCGCCAGAGTGCCCTTCGTGTCGAGCACGAATGTCTGCACATCGGCGTGCGAAAGGGTCAACTGGTGTATGTTCGCGAAGATCGCTTTCATCAGCTTCTTGGGGTTCGTGAGGGTCTTGAACTGGTACCCGTAGGCCGTGCCCCTGTGATCGTAGGCCAGCACGTCCAGGTCCGCCCCGTCCTCCAACCGGACGCCGGGCTTGATCTCGAAGCCGGCCTCCTTGACCTCGAATTTGATGTCGTCGATCCCCCTGGCGTGCAACCGGTTGGCGAGGTGGAGCTGATCCGCCACACCCTTGATGTCCGGCTTGGCCAGGCTGGAGACCATCCCGTGGTAGCCGTAGGCGTGGTTGAACCGGCCCGAGGCGATGGTGTCGGCGATCTCCTGGCCCTGCGGATGACGGGTGAGGTTGTCCAGCAATTTGTTCAGGTCGTCCCGCTTGACCTTCGAACCGCGCAGTTGTTCGCGGATCAGCCGCTCGGTCTCGCCCCCGCGGTCGAACGGCCGGGGCTCCTCGGGGGGAAGCCCGTCGTGGCCACCTGGGCCACCCGGGTCGTGGGGGCCACCAGGGCCGCCCGGACTGCCCGGGTCGTGGGGGCCACCAGGACCACCACCGCCGCCGCCCGGGCCGTCACCGCCACCCCCGCCGCCCGGGGCGGCGGGGTCGTGGGTGGGGGTGCCGGTGTCGTGGGTGGTGGGGTGGGAGCCGCCGCTCGTGGTGGGGGTGTGCTTCTCGGGCGGGTCGTTCGGCGGGTCGTCCGGGCCGTCGTTGCTCGCGCGGGGCCCAGGTCGTCGGGGGCGCGGCCCACCTCGTGGCCGGGGGCGCCCACATGGGCGAGCTCCCGCTGCCGGGGGCGCTGGGCCCCGTCCAGCGCCTGCCGGTCGGCGGCGGACAGCTCGTGCACCGGGTGGTGCACGGTGCCGTCGGGGAGTTCGAGGGCGCCGTTCTTGTGCAGGACGCTGCCGTCGGGCAGCTTGACCGAGCCGTCCGGGCGGAAGACCGTGTCGTCCGGAAGTTTGAGTGAGCCGTCCGGCAGCCGCACACCGCTCCCGGCGCGCAGGTTCTTCAGATGGCTCACCAGGTCGCCGACCTTGAGCTTGGACAGCCCGATGCCCGCGCCCTTGACGACGTAGGTCATCGGGTCCACGACCTTGCCGACCTTCCCCGCCGCGCTGAGCGTCCGCGCGACGGTGCCCGACTTGGCGGCGGAACCCGCGCCGTCCGTGGCGATCGCCGTGAGCACGTTGAAGGTGACCCCGCCCGCCGCGCGGGCCGGGTTCTTGCCCCACTCGTCCCATGCCACCATCGCCTTACCGGCGTTGATCATGGTGTGTTTGGTGCTCTTGAGGAACCCCGGCAGCATGGAGTCGGGCGTCGCGAACCAGCCCGGCACCAGCGTGTTCAGCGACAGGCCCACGGCCAGCTTGCCGAGGTTCGCCCAGGAGTTCTTGAAGGCGTCCCAGCCGTCGACGCCGACCATGGTGCCCAGCCCCCGGATGGTGCCCCAGACGCCGTCGACGATGAAGCCGTCCCAGACGAAGCTCTTGATCCAGTGGTCGAACTCGTACCAGTGGTGTGTCTCCGACTCCTGGGTGCCCCAGGGGGTCTTCTCCGCGTGCTGGAAGACGTCCGCCGTGTAGCCGTACATCCCCGGCTTGTGGGAACCGTCGTCGACCACCCAGTGGGTGCCGCCGACCAGCGCACTGATCTTGTTGGCGCAGCTCCGCTCGGCGGCCTCGAACGCGGCCGTGGCCGCGCCCACGTCGGCGATCAGGTCATTGTTGTGCTGGACCTTGTCCCCGTCGTCCTTCCAGTCGTCGTCGCCCCCGTTCTCCCTGATGAACTCGGCGGCGTCCGCCCTGAGCCGCTTCAGCCGCTCGACGATGGGCCGCACCTCGGTGGCGTAGGCGCTCAGGGCGCTGCTGACGGCCTCCAGCTTGGTGGCGAACCCGTCGGCCGTCTCCTTGACCGGCCTGGTGGTCGCGAACAGTTGCTCGGCCTCGGGCGCCCTGTAGTACGCCGACAGGCCCTGGAACTGGTCGTGGACCCCCTGGCCGGTCTTGCGGATGTGTCCGGCGTCCGCCTTCAGCGCGGGCGCGTCCTTCTCCAGCTGCTCCAGTCTTCCCGTGAACTCGGGAATGCCATCAAGACTGATCATTTCGGACCGTTCCGATGGTGTTGACCCGGAGGGTTCAGATCGGGCGCCTTCAACGCCTCGCGCTGGGCGTGCGCCGCCATGGCGAGGTCGCCCCCGACGTACTCCTTCGTGGCGGTCGCCGCGCCCTTGATCGACTTGCCGGAGCGCGCGGCGATGTACTTGATGTCGTTCTCTGTCTTCTGCTCGAACTCGACCAGGGCCGCCGCGACGGGCCCGCCCTCGGGCTTGGGCCCGCACCCCATGCTCAGCGTGCCCGCCGACTTCGCGGCGCTGAGCAGGTGCTTGCCGTACGACTTCGCCTGGCCCTCGATGTCGTCGGCGACATGTCCGGTCTTGAGAAGGACACCGCGCACCCCACTGGTGTCGATGTCCCAGCCGTCGTCTGGCTTCCCCACCACGTCCCCCTTTCAGCCTCAACGGCGCGCGGTGTCACGCGAGTTCAGCCGATGGCGTCCACCGCCGCCTTGGCCCTGGACAGGGTCTGCTGGGCGGTCCCGTCGTTCTTCTCCAGAGTGGCCTTCACCAGGTGGATGATCTGCCGGACCTCGGCGGCGGCCTTGTTCCACCGCGCTTCCTTGCCGTGGTACTCGTCCGCCACGCCGTCGGCGGTGAAGTCCGCCATGGCCGCCTTCACCGCCCGGTCCCGGTCGGTGAGCACCCGCTCCAGCTGCCCGATCACCACGCCGAGGCTCCCCTGCACCTCACCCGAGGCCCCCGTGTCGTAGCTGCGCCGATCCTGATTCCCCATTGCTCGTCACCCCCGCCGTGTTCACCGGCCGTTGAAACGGGCCGCGTCGAAATTGGCCGCGGCCATGGTCTGCCGCGCGTTGTCCGCCGACTCCACGTCACCGCTGCCGAATGCCTTGTCCATCCCGGACTGGCCGCCCAGGATGTCCCGCAGTGAGCCGTTGAGCGCCGCGGTGATCTCGTCCGCGTTCTGCTTGAACTGGTCGAACGCCGCCTTGCCCGCGCCGTTGAAACGGCCTTCCAGCGGCTGGGCCGCGGCGATCAGTTGGCGGATGAGCGCCCCCAGGTCATCACTCGATCCGGATGTCTGGGAGGTCAGCGTTGACAGCGTGGAACTGCCCATGTCGAACTTCACGAACCCACCCCCGTTGGGTAGTCGCCATGGTTCCGTCGAGCGGGCCCCGCGTCTTCAGGCCCGACCCATCTCAGTATGGCCCCGGGCACCGACAGTCCCGCCACCGCTCGGTAACAGTCGGTCGCCCAACCCGTAACAAGTGGCCGAGCCCGGTCTCGAGCGGGTGGTGGCCCTGGCGCGGGCGGGCAAGAAGATCGAGGCCATCAAGGTCTACCGGCAGCTCACCGACGCCGACTTGAAGGAGGCCAAGGAAGCGGTCGAGCGCATGGACGTCGCTTAGGGCCTGTCTGGAGCTCGCGGCGCCGGGCGGACCGGCGGATCGACGGATCGGGTCAGGAGCGCTCGCGGTCGTGGTAGGTGCGGCGGGTGTGTTCGGTGTGGGCGCGCATGACGCTCGTGGCGCCGTGTTCGTCGCCCGCGGTGATGGCCGCGATCAGCTCGCGGTGCTCGATCCAGGACTGCTTGCCGCGCTGACGGGCGACCGGGGTGTAGTACCAGCGGACCCTGCGGTCCACCTGGGCGGCCAGCTCGGACAGGACCGCGTTTCCGGCGAGCTCCATCACCTTGGCGTGGAATTCGGCGTTGGCCGCGACCGCGCCGTCCACGTCGTCGTCCAGGACCGCGCGCTCGCCCTTCGCGCACAGGTCCTCCAGGGCGGCGACACCGGCCTCGTCGGCCCCGGCGGCGGCCAGCCGGGCGGCCTCGGCCTCGAGGAGCGTGCGCACCGTGAGGAGCTGGTCGGCCTCGTCCTCGGTGGGCTCGTGGACGAACGCGCCCTGGGCGGGCCGCAGATCGACCCAGCCCTCGGTGTTGAGCCGCTGGAGGGCCTCGCGCACGGGCTGGCGGGACACGCCGAGATGGCCCGCGAGCTCGCTCTCCACGAGGTGCTGGCCGGGACGGAGGGCGCGGGTGGTGATGAGTTCGAGCAGCGCCTCGTAGACGCGCTCGCGGAGTGGCCCGGGCCGCTCCAGCTTCGGCACCGCGCCCTGCGGTAGTCCCCTGGACAGCATCGCGCCCCCTCTGGCTCGCCATTCACCGGATGTCCGGATTCACCGGACGCGTGAATTGGTTATTGTCTACAGTTTACCCAACCTGTCCACGCCGCCGACACATCCCAGGTGCCTTGACGTCTAGTCACCGACTCGTTGAATCCTTAAAGTCCGGGCACATGCTCACCAATGATCGTCTCGGCCCGCTGCATCGCTCACGCACCCTGGCTCCGCCGGGCTGGAGCCGCTGGCTGGTGCCGCCCGCCGCCCTGTCCGTCCACCTCTCCATCGGGCAGGCTTACGCGTGGAGCGTGTTCAAGCCGCCCCTGGAGTCCTCGCTGGACCTCTCGGGCACGGCCAGCGCGCTCCCCTTCCAACTGGGCATCGTGATGCTCGGCCTGTCCGCCGCCTTCGGCGGCACGCTCGTGGAGCGCAACGGCCCGCGCTGGGCGATGTTCGTCTCCCTCGTCTGCTTCTCCTCCGGCTTCCTCGTCGCCGCGCTCGGCGCCGCCACCAGCCAGTACTGGCTGGTGGTCCTCGGCTACGGCTTCATCGGCGGGATCGGTCTCGGCATCGGCTACATCTCCCCCGTCTCCACGCTGATGAAGTGGTTCCCCGACCGGCCCGGCATGGCCACCGGCATCGCCATCATGGGCTTCGGCGGCGGGGCGCTGATCGCCTCGCCCTGGTCCAGCAAGCTGCTGGAGCACTTCGGCACCGACAACGGCGGCATCGCCGCCACCTTCCTGGTCCACGGCGTGACCTACGCCGCGTTCATGACCCTCGGCGTGCTGCTGGTGCGCGTACCGCCCGAGGGCTGGCGGCCGGCCGGCTGGGAGCCGCCGCAGGAGCGGCAGCACCTGATCAGCACGGCCGACGTCTCGGCGCGCAACGCCATCCGCACCCCGCAGTTCTGGTTCCTGTGGGTGGTGCTGTGCATGAACGTGACGGCGGGCATCGGCATCCTGGAGAAGGCCGCCCCCATGATCGGCGACTATTTCAAGGACACCGACACCCCCGTGTCCGCCACCGCGGCGGCCGGTTTCGTCGCCCTGCTGTCGGCGGCCAACATGGCCGGACGGCTGCTGTGGTCGTCCACCTCCGACCTCATCGGGCGCAAGAACATGTACCGGGTCTACCTGGGCGTGGGCGCGCTGATGTACCTGGCCATCTCACAGCTCGGGGACTCCTCCAAGCCCCTGTTCGTGGTGTGCGCGCTGGTGATCCTCTCCTTCTACGGCGGCGGTTTCTCGACCGTTCCGGCATATCTGAAGGACCTGTTCGGCACCTATCAGGTGGGCGCGATCCACGGCCGGCTGCTCACCGCGTGGTCGGTGGCCGGGGTCCTGGGCCCGTACATCGTCAACAAGGTGGCCGACCACCAGGAGGAGGCGGGCAAGACCGGTCCCGGGCTGTACTCGCTCTCGCTCACCATCATGATCGCGCTCCTGGTCGTCGGATTCGTCGCCAACGAGCTGATACGGCCGGTCCATCCGCGCTTCCACGAACCGGCCCCCGGGGCGGCCGAATCCGAGCCGGCTCCCGCCTCGGAGTCCGAGGCGACTCCCGCCGAGACGTCCGAGGCAACTCCCGCCGAGACGTCCGAGGCGACTCCCGCCGAGAAGGGAGGGGACCGATGACCGAGCCCACCAGGAACCGCACCGCGCTGACCGTGGCCGTCTGGGCCTGGGTGGCGCTGCCCTTCGGGTACGGGGTCTACGAGCTCGTCCGGAAGGCCACCCAGCTCTTCACCGGCTGAGCCCGCTCCACCGTCCGAGGTCCATCGCCCAGAAGCCCGAGGGGGGTTGAGGTGTCGTCCGACTCCTTGACCCCCTTCTCGGGCATACTGTATTCAATATTCAGTCGACGATACCCGGACGCTCGGTCCCCTCACGTCGCACCGAGCGGCGTGACCGCCGTAAGGAGCCCGTCGTGGCCCGTAACCGCCAGCGCAACCGACAGCAGAAGCAGTACCCGCGGCTGACCCATCCCCTGGTGCGGGACTCAGTGAGCGGAGAACTCCGGCGCGCCTCCTGGGACGAGGCGCTCAGCCGGGCCGCCGCCGGGTTCCGGGCCGTGACGGCGGCCCACGGGCCCGACGCGTTCGGCATGTTCTCCTGCGCCCGCGCCACCAACGAGATGAACTACGTGGCCCAGAAGTTCACACGGGTGGTGATCGGCACCAACAACGTCGACTCCTGCAACCGCACCTGCCACGCGCCCAGCGTCGCGGGGCTGTCCGCCGTCTTCGGCTCCGGCGGCGGAACCTCCTCGTACGCGGAGGTCGAGGACACCGACCTCATCGTGATGTGGGGCTCCAACGCCCGCTTCGCGCACCCGATCTTCTTCCACCACGTCCTCAAGGGCATCCGCAACGGCGCCCGGATGTACGCCGTCGATCCGCGCCGCACCTCGACCGCCGAATGGGCGGAGAGCTGGCTGGGGCTGAACGTCGGCACCGACATCCCGCTCGCCCACGCCGTGGGCCGCGAGATCATCCACGCGGGGCTCGCCAACCGGGCCTTCATCGAGCGCGCGACCACCGGCTTCGAGGAGTACGCGGCCCATGTGGAGCCCTGGACGCTGAGCGTCGCGGAGAAGGTCACCGGCGTCCCGGCGGACGCCATCCGCGACCTCGCGCACGCCTACGCCACCGCCGAGCGCGCCCAGCTGTGCTGGACGCTCGGCATCACCGAGCACCACAACGGCACCGACAACGTCCGGGCGCTGATCAACCTCTCCCTGCTGACCGGCCATGTCGGCAGGTACGGCTGCGGGCTCCAGCCGCTGCGCGGCCAGAACAACGTGCAGGGCGGCGGCGACATGGGCGCCATCCCCAACCGGCTGCCCGGCTTCCAGGACATCCTGGACCCGCCCGTCCGGTCCAAGTTCGAGCGCGCCTGGGACGTGGTCATCCAGCCGCGCTACGGGCTGAACCTCACCGAGATGTTCGAGGCCATGGAGGCCGGCGAACTGCGCGCCGTCTACTGCATAGGCGAGAACCCGGCCCAGTCCGAGGCCGACACCGAGCAGGCCGTCAGGCGGCTTGAGTCGCTGGAGCACCTGGTGGTCCAGGACATCTTCCTCACCAGGACCGCCGAGCTGGCCGATGTGGTGCTCCCGGCGACCGCCGGCTGGTGCGAGACGGAGGGCACCACCACCAACAGCGAGCGGCGCGTCCAGCGGGTGCGCAAGGCCGTTGAGCCGCCGGGCGAGGCGCGCGAGGACATCGACATCATCTGCGAGCTGGCGCGGCGGCTCGGCCACGACTGGAAGTTCGAGGGCGCGGAGGAGGTCTGGAACGAGCTGCGCGCCGTCTCCCCGGACCACTTCGGCATGACCTACGAGCGGCTGGAGGAGCACCAGGGCATCCAGTGGCCCTGCCCCAGCACCGACCGTCTCGAGCCCACCTATCTGCACAGCCGCCTGTGGGAGAGCGATCCGGCGCTGCGCGGCCCGCTCGCCCCCTTCGGCCCGGTGAAGCACGATCCGCCGGTCGATCTGACCGATGACGCCTTTCCGATCCGGCTCACCACGGGGCGGCGCCTGGACTCGTACAACACCGGGGTGCAGAGCGGGGGTTTCGCCTCTCCGCTGCGGCGTGGCGAGTACATCGAGCTGTGCCCGGAGGACGCGGCCCGCTACCGGGTGGAGGCCGAGGAGCGGGTGCGGGTCACCTCGCGGCGCGGTTCGGTGGTGGCGCCGGTGTGGATCGATCCCGGGCTGCGGCCGGGGCTCGCCTTCATGACCATGCACTTCCCCGACGAGGTGGACACCAACTCCCTGACGATCGAGGCGAACTGCCCGATCGCGGGGACGGCGGAGTTCAAGGCGTCAGCCATAAGGATCGAGAAGATTCCCGTGACCGCCGTAAGGAGCTGATCGTGGATCTGCGGTTCGGTGACAGCAAGCCCACGGACGAGGAGCGGGCGGCGGTCGACGCGCTGCTCGGCCCGCCCGAGTCCGCCTGGGAGGGCGCGGACGACCGTACGGACACGGATCTGCGCTGGGCGCGCGGCGGCCGCGAGGCACGGGAGCGGCGCGATCTGCTGTTGCCCGGGCTGCACGCCCTCAACGACCGGGTGGGCTGGATCAGCGAGGGCGGCCTGGACTATCTGTGCCGCCGGCTGACGGTCCCTCCGGCGGAGGGCTACGGGGTGGCGACCTTCTACGCGATGTTCGCGGTGAAACCCCGTCCGGCGACCGTCGTCCACGTCTGTACGGACCTGGCGTGCGCGGCCCGGGGCTCCGCCCAGGTGTGCGCGGAGCTCGAACGGGACGTGGGCCCGGCGGGCTCGGCGGGGTCCGGGGCCGTCTGGCAGCCCAGCCCGTGCCTGGGCCTGTGCGAGCGCGCCCCGGCGGCCCTGGCGCTCCGCGCGGGCGAGGCCCCGCAGGCCGCGGTCGTCGCCCCCGCCACCGCCGAGGCGGTCGCCGACGCGGCGTCGGCGCCGCACGAGGCGGCGGCCGAGCCGCCCGCGGTGGCCGCGGTCCCCCAGGCCGGCGCCGAGAGCCTGGTGCTGCTGCGCCGGGTCGGGGTGGTGGACCCGGGGTCGCTGGACGACTACCGCGCCCACGGCGGATACGCGGCCCTGCGGCGCGCGTTCGCGCTCGGGCCCGCCGGGGTGATCCGGGAGGTGACCGAGGCGGGTCTGGTCGGGCGGGGCGGGGCCGCGTTCCCGACCGGCCGGAAGTGGTCGGCCACCGCCCAGCAGCCCGACCATCCGCACTATCTCGTCTGCAACGCCGACGAGAGCGAACCGGGCACCTTCAAGGACCGGGTCCTGATGGAGGGCGATCCCTACGCCCTCATCGAGGCCATGACCGTCGCGGGCTACGCCACCGGGGCCCACCGCGGCTATCTGTATCTGCGCGGCGAGTACCCCCGGGCGCTGCGCCGGCTGCGCACCGCCATCGACCGGGCCCGGGCCCGTGGCTTCCTCGGTAAGGACGTCATGAGCCAGGGGTTCGCGTTCGACATCGAGATCCGGCGCGGCGCCGGCGCGTACATCTGCGGCGAGGAGACCGCGATCTTCAACTCGATCGAGGGGCGGCGCGGTGAACCGCGCAGCAAACCGCCGTTCCCGGTCGAGAAGGGGCTGTTCGGCAAGCCGACCGCGGTCAACAACGTGGAGACCCTGGTCAATGTGTTGCCGATTCTGATCGAGGGCGCGCAGGCGTATGCGCGTACCGGCACCGGCACCTCGACCGGCACCAAGCTGTTCTGCGTCTCCGGCACGGTCGCCCGGCCCGGCGTCTACGAGCTGCCGTTCGGGGCGACGCTGCGGGAGCTGCTGGAGCTCGCGGGGCCGCCCGAGACCCTGCGCGCGGTGCTGCTCGGCGGCGCCGCGGGCGGTTTCGTACGCCCCGACGAGCTGGATGTGCCACTGACCTTCGAGGGCACGCGCGCCGCGGGCACCACGCTCGGCTCGGGGGTGGTGCTGGTGCTGGACGAGGGCGTCGAGCTGCCGCGCATCCTGCTGCGCATCGCGGAGTTCTTCCGCGACGAGTCCTGCGGCCAGTGCGTCCCCTGCCGGGTGGGCACCGTACGGCAGGAGGAGGCGCTGCACCGGCTCAAGGACCGTACGGGCGCCGCCGCGGCCGGGGACATCGCGCTGCTGCGCGATGTCGGCCAGGCCATGCGGGACGCCTCGATCTGCGGTCTGGGCCAGACCGCCTGGAACGCCGTGGAGTCCGCCATCGACCGCCTGGGAGCCTTCAAGTGACCGCGATACCGCTGCGACCCCCGCGCCGACTGGTCGACCTCACCCTGGACGGCGAGCCGGTCCGCGCCCCGGAGGGCAGCACCCTGCTGGACGCGTGCCGCGCCGCGGGCAAGGACATCCCGACCCTGTGCCAGGGCGACACGCTCACTCCGAAGAACGCCTGCCGGGTGTGCGTGGTGGAGGTGGAGGGCGCCCGCACCCTCGCCCCCGCCTGCTCCCGCCGGGTGGAGCAGGACATGGAGGTGCGCACGGACACCGAGCGGGCCCGGCACAGCCGTAAGGTCGTCCTGGAGCTGCTGGCCTCCTCCACCGATCTGTCCACGACCCCGCGCGCCGCCGAGTGGATCGAGGAGTACGGGGCCGAGCCGGACCGCTTCGGCGCGGACGCGGCCCGGGTGGACGAGGAGCCCAAGGTCGACAACGACCTGTACGTCCGCGACTACGACAAATGCATCCTCTGCTACAAGTGCGTGGACGCCTGCGGTGAGCAGTGGCAGAACACCTTCGCGATCGCGGTCGCGGGCCGCGGCTTCGACGCCCGGATCTCCACCGAGCACGACGCGCCCCTCACCGACTCCGCGTGTGTCTACTGCGGCAACTGCATCGAGGTGTGCCCGACCGGCGCGCTGAGCTTCAAGACGGAGTTCGACATGCGGGCGGCCGGGACGTGGGACGAGGCGGCCCAGACGGAGACGACCACGGTGTGCGCCTACTGTGGTGTGGGCTGCAATCTCACCCTCCACGTGCAGGAGAATGAGATCGTGAAGGTCACCTCGCCGCACGACAACCCCGTCACGCACGGGAACCTGTGCATCAAGGGCCGTTTCGGGTACCAGCACGTACAGAACCACGCACAGAACCGGGACTGATCGACATGGGACGGGTCACCGAGCGACGCCGCGTCATCCGCATCCGGGACGGGGCGGTCAGCACCCGGCCGGACACCCTCGTGGCGGAGGAGCCGCTGGAGATCCGGCTGAACGGCAAACCGCTGGCCATCACCATGCGCACTCCGGGCGACGACTTCGCCCTCGCCGCCGGGTTCCTGGTGAGCGAGGGCGTCCTCGGGCGCGCGGACGAGCTGGCGAACATCGTCTACTGCGCGGGCGCGACCCCGGGGGAGGATCCAACACCTACAACGTGGTGGACGTGAGCCTGGCCCCGGGCGTGCCGGTCCCGGACATCACCCTCGAGCGCAATGTCTACACGACCTCGTCCTGCGGTCTGTGCGGCAAGGCCAGCCTGGACGCGGTGCGGACGACCGCGCGCTGGCCGCTGGCGGACGACCTCGAGGACGCCGGGGGCTCTGCCGTCCGGATCGAGCCGGAGACGCTCGCCGTGCTCCCGGACCGGCTCCGCGCGGCGCAGCGCGTCTTCGACCGGACCGGCGGTCTGCACGCGGCGGCGCTGTTCACCCCGGACGGTGAGCTGCTGGACCTGCGGGAGGACGTGGGGCGGCACAACGCGGTGGACAAGCTGGTGGGGCGGGCGCTCCAGCAGGGCCTGCTGCCGCTGTCGGGGACGGTACTGATGGTCTCGGGGCGCGCCTCCTTCGAACTGGCGCAGAAGGCCGTGATGGCGGGGATCCCGGTGCTGGCGGCGGTGTCGGCGCCCTCCTCGCTGGCGGTGGATCTGGCGGCGGAGACGGGGCTGACCCTGGTCGGCTTCCTCCGCGGCACCTCGATGAACGTGTACGCGGGCGAGCAGCGGCTCGCCCTGCGGACAGCGGTCGGCGGGGCCTGAGGAGCGGTCCGCCCGCTGCACGGGTTGGCGGGCCGGCCGACGGGGAGCGCCCCCTGCGTCGGCCGGCCCCTACCGGGCCCGGTAGCTCCGCTGCTCCGTGGCCCCGTTGCCTCGCGGTCCCGTACATACGTTCCGCGTCCGGGTCTTCACTCGAAAGTGTTCTTGACCGCTCGTTCTGGTTAGGTGCTACGGTTGGGTCATGGCCAGAACGAAGGAATTCGATCCAGAGGCCGCCCTGCAGTCGGCTCTCGAGCTGTTCTGGCAGCGCGGCTACGAAGCGACCTCGATGGCGGACCTCGTCGACCATCTCGGCATCGGCCGCGCCAGCATCTACGCGACCTTCGGCAGCAAGCACGAGCTGTACCTGAAGGCCATGGACCGCTATGCGGAGACGCGCGACCCGTCCCTGCTGGCCGAGCTGTCCCAGCCCGGTCCGGCGCTGCCCGCAGTGCGGGCGGTGGTGCGCCGCTTCGCCGAGGAGGCCGCCTCCCCGGAGATGCGGCTGGCCGGCTGCCTGGTGACCAACACCGCGACCGAGCTGGCCCCGCACGACCCGGCGGCGGCCCGCCGGGTGGAACTCAGCTGGGACCGCGTGGAGACTCCGCTGTGCTCCGCGCTGATACGGGCCCAGGCCCAGGGGGAGCTCCCCGAGGACCGCGACCCCCGTGCGCTGGCACGGATGCTGTTCGTGCTGCTGCAGGGGCTGCGGGTGGTCGGTAAGGCATCGGACGACCCGGCCCGGGTGCGGGACGCGGCGGAGCAGGCGCTGGCATTGCTGGACTGATCTCCATGGTCTGACCTTTGGGCCCACCTCCCACCACCTCCACGTCTCATCTGCCACCTCTCCACCGCCCATAGGCCCGGAGCCGCACCACATCACGATCACGGGAGCCACACAGAGCCCATACGCATGCCTTCATATTAAAACGATCGGTCAAATATTGGGGGAGCGATGACCGTCACCGACGCCCCGCGCGACACAGACACAGAAACCGACACCGACCCCACCACCACGACCCACCATCGCCGGGCCTTCGCCCTGCTCGGCTCCGTCCAGATAACCCTGATCTTCACGCTCGCCGCGATCGCCGTGCCGCTGCCCGAGATCGGCCGCGCCTTCGGTCTGGAGCGGGCCGATCTGATTCTGCTCAGCGCCGCCTATGGGCTGACCTTCGCCGGGCTGCTGCTCTTCGGCGGGCGCCTCGCCGACCGCTACGGCGGGCGGCGGGCCCTCACCGCCGGGCTCGTCCTCTTCGCCGCCGCCTCGGCCGCCGCCCCGTTCGCCCCCGGTATCGGGACCCTGCTCGCGGCCCGGTTCGCCCAGGGCGCGGGGGCGGCCCTGATAGCGCCCGCCGCCATGGGCGTGCTGCGCGCCGTCTTCCCCGCTCCCACCGCCTACGGCAAGGCGATGGCCACCTGGGGCGGGCTCTCCGTGCTCGGCGCGACCGCGGGCAATCTGCTCTCCGGCGTGATAGCCGAGCTGTTGTCCTGGCGCTGGAGCTTCGCCGTACCGCCGGCGGTGGCCGTGGCCGCCCTCGTCCTCGCGCCCCGGCTGCTGCCGGACACACCGCCGAGCCGGGGCCGGGCGCTCGATCTGCCGGGCGCGCTGCTGGCCACGGCCGGGATCACGCTCGCCAGCTATGGGCTCGTGGTCACCGACGCCCTGCCCTGGTCGTCGGCCGGGGTGCTGGTACCCCTGCTCATCGGGGCCGCGCTGCTCCTCGCGTTCTGGTGCGCCGAGCGCCGGGCGGGCGATCCGCTGCTGCCGCCCCGCTTCCTGCGGGACCGGCGGCGGGCGCTCGCCCTCGCGGCCATCGCGTTCAGCGCCTGCGCGACCGCGATGACCTTTGTGACCCTCTCGCTCCATCTCCAGCAGGACCGGGACTGGTCGCCGCTGCGGACCTCGGCCGCCTTTGTGCCGTTCGCCCTCGCCCTGCTCACCTCGGGCCGGGCGGCCGGGCCCCTGATAGCCCGCTTCGGCCCCCGCGTCGTCGCCGCCGCCGGGCTGGCCACGGCGGGGGCCGGGCTGGTGCTGCTCGCCCTCACCGGGCTCGACCCGCACATCCCGTACGCCTCCGCGCTGCTGCCGGGACTGGTGCTGCTGCCGGCCGGGGCCGCCGCCTCCTTCGCCGGGGCCGCCGTGCTCACCACCCACGGGGTGCCGCATGAGCGGACCGGGCTCGCGGGCGGGGTGCTGAACACCGCGATGGAGCTCGGCCCGACCGTGGTCTTCGCCATCGTGCTCACCTTCGGCAGCGATGCCGTCTCCCTCGCCGCGACGGGGGCCGCGCTCGTCCTCGTCGCCGCCCTGAACCTCCGCGTCCAGCGGAGCCGTCCGTCCCGTTCCTCCTCTCTTCCTCAAGGAGCCACGCAGTGAACCGCTTCACCGGAAAGACCGCCCTCGTCACCGGAGCGGGCACCGGCCTCGGCCGTGCCATCGCGCTCGCCTTCGCCGCCGAAGGCGCCTCCGTGGTGGCCGCGGGCCGCACCGCGTCCACCCTGGCCGAGACGGTCCGCCTCATCGAGGCCGCCGATGGCCGGGCCGCCGCCGTGACCGCCGATGTGACCGACTCCGGACAGCTGCGGGAGCTGGTGCACGCCGCCGTCACCCGCTTCGGCGGACTGGACATCGCCGTCAACAACGCCGGGATACTGCGCGGCAAGGGGCCCGTCGGCGAGATCAGCGAGGAGGACTGGGAGACGGTGCTGCGCACCAATGTCACCGGTGTCTGGCTGGCCATGAAGCACCAGATCGCGCACATGAAGGAGCACGGCGGCGGGGCGATCGTCAATGTCTCCTCCAACCTCGGCGCCCATCTGCGGGTATCGGGCCTCGGCGCCTACAGCACCTCCAAGGCGGCGGTCGCCACGCTGACCCGGATCGCCGCGCTCGACCACATCCACCAGGGCATCCGGATCAACGCGGTCAGCCCGGGCGCCTCCGACGGCCCCATGTCGCTGCTGCCGGGTGAGACCGAGGCCGACCGCGCCGAGCGGGCGAAGAGCGAGACTCCGCTGGGCCGGGTGGCGGAGGCGGACGAGATCGCGGCGGCCGTGCTCTACCTCGCCTCACCGGCGGCGGGCGCCGTGGTCGGCACGGACCTCGTGGTGGACAGCGGCTCGTCGGCCTGATCGGATCGGCGGCCGGACCTGGACCGAGGCCCCGAGCGCCCGGCCGGAACCCGAAAGGAGCCCGGCCATGGGGCTGTCCCCACCCGAACCCGGGGGCTTGCCGCATGGCCGGGGCACCACCGTCCCCGGAAGCTGGTGAGACATGAACGCACCCACGAAGCGCCCTCGTTTACGCCTCGTCACGGCCGCCGCCGTCACCGCCGCCCTCCTCGGCGGTGCGGCCGCGGTTCCGGCCGCCGCCACCACCACGGTCCCCAAAGCCAGCACCGACTCCGCCGCCTCCACCGCCTCCGCCGGCCACCGGCTCACCGAGGCCGAGTTGCGGCGCGCGGTGGCCCGGACGCTGGAGGACGCCGGGTTCATCGGCCTCACCGTGGAGGTGCGCGACGGCCACCACCGGATCCACGCCCGCGCGGGTGAGGCGGAGCGCGGCACCGGCCGTCCCATGCCGTACGGGGCGCACTACCGGGCCGCGAGCGTCACCAAGTCCTTCGTGGCCACCGTCGTCCTCCAACTCGTCGCCGAGGGGCGGCTCTCGCTGAGCGACCCGGTGGACAGGTGGCTGCCGGGTGTGGTGAGCGGCAATGGCAACGACGGCCGCCGGATCACCGTCAGGAATCTGCTCCAGCACACCAGCGGCATCCACAACTACGCCTACAGCGACGACACGGGCGACTCGGCGGCGGACTTCGAGCGGACCCGGTTCGACCATGTCTCCCCCGAGCGGGTGGTCGCCGGGGCGGTGAAGCACCGGCCCGACTTCCCGCCCGCCCCGGCCGATGACCCGAAGCCCGACTGGAACTACTCCAACCCCGGCTATGTCCTCGCCGGAATGATCATCCAGAAGGTCACCGGACGCGCATGGCCCGAGGAGGTCCGCGACCGCATCATCCGCCCGCTGGGCCTGACCGGCACCTACGAGCCCGGGGACGATCCACGGATCAAGGCCCCGTACGCCCATACGTATCAGCGCTTCCCCGGCTCCGACGGCTGGACGGACACCACGCTGCGGAACGTCTCCTGGGGCGGCGCGGCCGGTTCCCTCATCAGCACCGACCGCGATCTGGACCGGTTCTACACCGCACTGCTGAGCGGCCGTCTGCTGCCCCCGGCGCAGCTGGCCGAGATGCGCCGGACCGTCCCCGTCGGACCGGACTTCGAGGTGGCCTTCCCACACGCCCAGTACGGGCTCGGGATGATACGGCAGCCACTCAGCTGCGGCGGCTACCGCTGGGGCCACGGCGGCGACCTCGAAGGGGCCACGGTGCGCACCGGCTTCACCGAGGGCGGGCGGCGCTCGGTGACCATCAGCTCCAGCGGCAAGACCGCCGATGACGAGCAGATACTCCGGGCCGAGGGGGCCCTTCAGGGCCTCATCGACCGCGTGCTGTGCGAGGGGATCGGAGGCCGTAAACTCTGACACCCATTGGAGGGTTCGGAGAGTTCTAGCCGCGAGGAGGAGGCCCATGCGGATCGGCGAGCTGTCCCGCCGCACCGGGGTGAGCGAACGGCTGCTGCGCTACTACGAACAGCAGGGCCTCCTCCGGCCCGAGCGACTGCCCAGCGGCTATCGCGCGTACCGCGCGTCCGATGTGGCGGTGGTGCGGCGCATCCGCGCGCTGCTGGCGGCCGGGCTGTCGACGGCGACCATCTCCCAGGTCCTGCCCTGTCTCCGCGACGACGGTGAGCGCCTCGTGCCCACCTGCCCGGATCTGCTGGGCGAACTGCGCACCGAGCGGGAGCGGATGACCTCGGCCATCGAGGAGCTCGAGCTGTCCCGGTCACTGCTGGACCGGGTCATCACGGCGGGCCAGACGGCCATGGGCTGACCGAGGCGAGGCGCCCTCCTGAGGCGGGGCGCCACCCGGAGGCGGGGCGCCGTCCGAGGGCCGGGCGCCACCCGGGGGCGGGCGCCGTTCCCCTCACGCCCCGCCCTCACCTCAACTGGCGCAGCGTCACGAGGATATGACGCACGGTCCTTGTCCCGGGCGACCGCAGGACGAGACACTTTCAGCCGCAGTCATGTGTGAGACATGGGATGTCTTGATGTCCTGACGGCATGATGCCTCCTGGCGTGATGCCCGACGGCCTCGACGTCCAGATGCCGATGCCTCAACGAGGCAGTCTGAAGGGCAGGCCGTGACCATGGCGTCAGTTCTCCGCACACGTCCCCGCACCAGACCACCCCGCTCCCGTACCAGACCGTGGCGGCGCCGCGCCTCCGTGCTCCTCACCGCCGCGGCGCTGGCCCTGATCCCGCTTCCGGTACGGGCCGCGGACACGGATTCCTCCGCGTCCGCGGCCCGTGCCGGCTCCGGCTCCGGCTTCGAACAGCAGGTCCTCTTCAAGTCTGCCCAGGAACAGGGGTACTCCTGCTTCCGGATCCCGGCGATCGTCAAGGCCAAGGACGGCACCCTGCTCGCCTTCGCCGAGGGCCGGGTCGACAACTGCGGTGACGCCGGGGACATCGATCTGGTCCTCAAGCGCTCCACCGACGGCGGCCGCAGCTGGGGCCCGCTCCAGGTGGTCAACGAGGGCGCCGGTGACACCCACGGCAACCCCGCGCCCATCGTGGACCAGCGCACCGGCCGCATCGTGCTCGCCAGCACCTACAACACCGGCCGCGACGACGCCCAGAGCTGCGACGTCCCCTGTGACCGCTCCCCGCACCTGCAGTACAGCGACGACAACGGCGCCACCTGGTCGGCCCCGCGCGATCTGAGCTCCTCGCTGATGCCGGCCCAGTGGAACTCCTGGTACGCCACCGGCCCCGTCCACGGCATCCAGCTCCAGCGCGGACACCACAAGGGCCGGCTGGTCTTCACCCTCAACACCGAGAGCTACAGCGGCGGCCGCATCACCGACAACCACGCCGCGCTCGCCTACAGCGACGACGGCGGCGACCGCTGGCGCATCGGCGCGGTGGACAGCTACCCGCTCGCGGAGGACGGCACCTTCCGCCAGAAGCCGTCCGAGATGACGCTGGTGGAGCGCGCCGACGGCTCGATCTACGTCAGCGGCCGGGAGCAGGACGGCACCGATCTCGGCCACCGCGACTACGCCATCAGCCGGGACGGCGGCCAGAGCTTCACCGCGCCCTTCCGCACCATCCCCGATCTGCCCACCCCCCAGGTGCAGGGCTCGATCCTGCGGCTGCGCGACCCGGCCCGCGACGGCTACAGCCGGCTGCTCTTCTCCGCCCCCGCCGACCCCGACCGCCGCCGCACCATGATGGTCCGCTCCTCCTGGGACGAGGCCCGCACCTGGGACGGTGTCGACCGCGGCAAGGTCGTCACCACCGACTGGTCCGGCTACTCCGACATGGTCGCGATCTCCCGCGACACGGTGGGGCTGCTGTACGAGGGCGGTGCGGTGGACGCCCGTGACGAGATCCGCTTCGCCCGCTTCACCGAGGACTGGCTGGGCTCCCGCCAGGCGCCCTCCCCCACCACCGACGACCGCGCGCCCGGCGCCCGGTCCGCGACCGTGCTCGGCGGCGCGGCCACCCGCGACGACGGCCGCTTCGGCGACGCGCTGTCCTTCGACGGCGCGGACGACGCCGTACGGGTCCCGTACCGGAACGCCCTGCCGCTGGGCACCCGCGACTTCACCGTGAGCCTGTGGTTCCGCTACTCGGCCGCCTCCGGGCAGCATCCGTTCCTGTGGATGGGCGGCATCGGCAACAAACAGCCGCAGGTCTGGCTGCGGGGTGAGCCCGGGAGCAACCGGATCCGGGCGCTGATGACCACGGTCAACGGCTTCGCCACGTTCACCAGCGCGTCGGTGTCCACCGACGCCGCGTACAACGACGGGCAGTGGCATCACCTGGCCCTGGTGCGCAGCGGCGGACGGCTCTCCCTCACCGTGGACGGCGGCACCGCGGTCACCGCCCCCGACGCCCCGGGCACCGTGAGCCGCACCGCGCCCTTCGGCCTCCACCTCGGCCAGGCCGTGGACAGCCGCTCCCATATGACGGGCGATCTCGATGAGTTCCGCCTGTACGCCCGCGCCCTGTCCGACACCGAGCTGCGCCGCGTCCGTGAGTTCAACACCCCGCTCGATGACCCCCACTCCGGCGTCCTCGTCCGCCTCCCCCTCGACCGCGTGCGGTCATCCCACAACTGGTCACGCCACAGCTAGACAACACAGAACTCATTGCCCTCCGGGTCCTGGAGCACCACGGCGTAGTACTCCATCTCCGGCCCGTCCATGATCCGCAGGACCGTGGCTCCGGCCTTCTTCAGCCGGTCCACGGTCGCGGTGACGCGCTCGGTGCGGACCGCGAGGGGCACGTCCCGCCCACCGCCCACCTTCAGATCGAGATGCAGCCGGTTCTTGGTGACCTTGGACTCCGGAACCTGCTGGAACCACACCCGCGGCCCCTGCCCCTCCGGATCCACGATGGACTCCGGGGTCTCCCCGACCCCGGGGGCAGCTCCTCCGCGGGCACCCCCATGTCCGCCCAGTACTCCCGCCAGGTGGCGTGGCCACCGGGCGGGGGCTCGGGCACATAGCCCAGGGCCTCGGACCAGAAGGCCACCATCCGGCGGGGCTCGGCACAGTCGATCGTCAGCTGCAGTGTGAGTGTCGTCATGTCCGAAGCCTCGCAGAGGGGTCTGACAACGAGGCCCGCGGAGGAGCGCCCCGCCAAGGGGGGTCCGACGGATCGTGACGCCCGCGGCGGGCTGTTTCCCCTCCCCGCCCCTTCCCACAACTGGGACTCCGCCCCAGACCCCGGAGCCCACAGGCGAAGCCCCTGCCACATGGCGAAGCGACACATCGACACCCCAGGAAAGGGCCACCCGCCCCCAGGGCCATCCGACGAACCTTGACACCTTGGCGGCGGGCTACCCCGCTCCCCACCCCAGACCCCCGGGGCCCAGGGGCGGAGCCCTTGGTGGCGGGAAGGGGCGGGGAGGGGAACGATCCGCGGTGCGTCCCGCTAAGGTGTGCGGCCGTGACCGAAGGCGACTTCCTCAACTCCACCCGGGCGTCCTACGACGCCATGGCCCTCGACTACGACGAGCGTTTCCGCGATGAACTGGATGCCCAGACGCTGGAACGAGCAGTGCTCGCCGGGTTCGCCGAGCTGGTGCGGAACGCCGGGGGCGGACCCGTGGCCGATGTGGGCTGCGGGCCGGGCCGGGTGACCGCGCACCTCCACGGTCTGGGGCTGTCCGTGTACGGGATCGACCTGTCGCCGCGGATGGTGGAGCTGGCCCGGCGGGAGCACCCCGGGCTGCGGTTCGAGGAGGGGTCGATGCTGGCCCTGGACATCCCGGACGGCACCCTCGCCGCCGTGGTGGCGTGGTACTCCACGATCCACATTCCGCAGGAGCGGCTGCCGGATGTGTTCGCCGAGTTCCACCGGGTGCTGGCGCCCGGTGGATACGCGCTGGTGGGCTTCCAGGTGGGCGATGAGCAGCGGGTCTACACGGAGGCGTTCGGTCATGAGGTGTCGCTGACCTTCCGCCGGTGGCAACCGGACCGGATCGCCGAGTTGCTGGCCGGGGCCGGACTGCCGGTCCACGCCCGGACCTTCCGGGAACCGGAGCGCTGGGAACCCACCCCGCAGGCGTCCCTCATCGCCCGCAAGCCGCTGCCGCCTGCCGAGGACCAGACCACCGGAAAGGCCGACCAGACCACCGGAAAGGGCGACCAGACCACCGGAAAGGCGGACCAGACCACCGGAAAGGCGGACCAGGCCGCCGGAAACCCGGCCGCCACCAGCTGACGTCAGACGCGGGCCAGCGCGGCGTCGTCCGCGCTGTCCGTATCGGCCTGGGCCCCGGACCGGTTGGACCGGTTCTCGGCTCCCGTCACCGCCGCCTCCGGCGCCCGCGCCGCGAAGCGGCGGGCCAGCACCGCGCAGACCATCAGCTGCATCTGGTGGAAGAGCATCAGCGGCAGCACCGCCAGGCTCGCCTGGGCGCCGAAGAGCACGCTCGCCATCGGCAGCCCGGCGGCCAGGCTCTTCTTCGACCCCGCGAACACGATCGTGATCCGGTCCTCGCGGACGAAGCCCAGCTTCCGCGAGCCGTACGAGGTGAGCGTGAGCATCACCGTGAGCAGGACCGCCTCGACGCCGAGCAGGATCGCCAGCCGGGCCGGGGTCACCTGGTGCCAGATGCCCCGGTTCATGCCCTCGCTGAACGCCGCGTAGACCACGAGCAGCACCGAGCCCCGGTCCACCAGCCGCAGCACCACCCGATGGCGCGAGATGAAGCCGCCGATCCAGCGGCGCAGCAGCTGACCGGCGAGGAAGGGGGCCAGCAGCTGAAGCGCGATCTTGATCATCGAGTCGGCCGAGAAGCCGCCTCCGCTGCCGCCCAGCAACAGCGCGACCAGCACCGGGGTGACCACCACACCGAGCAGGCTGGAGAAGGAGCCCGCGCAGATCGCGGCGGCCACATTGCCCCGGGCGATCGAGGTGAAGGCGATGGAGGACTGGACCGTCGAGGGCACCAGGCACAGGAAGAGCAGCCCGGTGTAGAGGGGATGCGTCAGCACGTACGGCACCAGGCCGCGCGCGGCCAGGCCGAGGGCCGGGAAGATGACGAAGGTGCACACCAGCACGGTCAGGTGGAGCCGCCAGTGGCGCACCCCGTCCAGCGCCTCACGGGTGGAGAGCCGGGCGCCGTAGAGGAAGAAGAGGAAGGCGACCGCGACCGTGGTGGCCCCGTCGGTGATGGTGGCGGCCCGGCCGCTGACCGGGAGCAGCACGGCGAGCGCCACGGTGCCGATGAGTCCGAGGATGAAACCGTCCAGGGGGAGCCAGGAGGGAAGGGCGGGAAGGGCGATCTTGCGGACGTGCGGGCGGTGCGGCATTCGTTCTCTTTCTCGCTCTTTCCGGCCTGGCTTCTCGGTCTTTCTGACCGGACTTCTCACTCTTGCCGGCCTGGCTTCTCGCTCATTTCCGGCCTGGCGTGGACACGGACGGGGCCCGTTCCATAGTGCTCCCGATCAAGGCCATCGGGAATCCCGCATACCGCTCTGACTGCCATCGCCTTGCGTGATGACCCGGGCGTACAGTGGCCGCCATGTACGACCCCGCCCAGCTCCGGACGTTCCTCGCGGTGTCCCAGACCCTCAGCTTCACCCAGGCCGCCGACCGCCTCGGGGTGCGCCAGTCCACCGTGAGCCAGCAGGTGCGCAAGCTGGAGGCGGCCGTGGGGCGGCAGCTGTTCGCCCGCGACACCCACGGGGTGGAGCTGACCGAGGACGGCGAGGCGATGCTGGGGTTCGCCCGCTCCATCCTGGAGGCGAACGAGCGGGCGGCGAGCTGGTTCCGGGGCACCCGGCTGCGCGGCCGGCTGCGCTTCGGCGCCTCGGAGGACTTCGTGGTGACGCGGCTGCCGGAGATCCTGGAGGGGTTCCGCCGCGACCACCCCGAGGTGGACCTGGAGCTCACCGTCGAGCTCTCGGGCACGCTGCACGAGCGGCTGGAGGCGGGCAAGCTGGATCTGGTGCTGGCCAAGCGGTCCGAGGACCGGCCGGGCGGGCAGCTGGTGTGGCGGGACCGGCTGGTGTGGATCGGCGCCGAGCGGCTGCGGCTGGATCCGGACCGCCCGCTCCCCCTGATCGTCTTCCCGCCGCCCGGGCTCACCCGGGCCCGCGCGCTGGATGTGCTGGAGCGACACGGCAGGTCATGGCGGATCGTATGCACCAGTGGCAGTCTCAACGGCCTGGTCGCGGCGGCCCGCGCCGGGCTCGGGGTGATGGCCCACACCCATGGTCTGATTCCGCCGGGCCTGGCGCCGGTCCCCGAACGGGCGGGGCTGCCGGACCTCGGCCCGGTGGATTTCGTGCTGCTGTACGGAAAGCATCGGCACGAGGGCGCCCCGCACGCCGCCGCGGAGCGACTCGCCGCCGCGATCCTGGCGGGCCCGGTGCCACGATCGGAGAGATTTCGTGCAGAAGGCCGTTACATATAAGCCACACACGCGGCGCATAGGGCCAGACTCCACGCAATCCGCCCTCGCCAATGCCCGATTGATGCCCTTTCACCTCACTGTCCGCCCGGCATTCCGTACGTTCCGGGCACAAAACACCTCTCCCGCATCGGGGCCGGATCGGGTACGGTCGCGGCGCTGTGCCCAGCGGCTTCAAGGAGCAGGTATTGCGCGAGTTCACCGTCCCCCGTTGGCGACGCCGCCTCAGGCCGGAGGACTGGCGGATGCCGTCTTCGACCATGCGGACTCCGACCCCCTCCGGGTTGCACTGGCGCGCAAGACGGCGGACGGTGGCTGGCGGGACGTGACCGCGGGCCAGTTCCGGGACGAGGTGACGGCGCTCGCCAAGGGCCTGCTGGCCCGTGGGGTCCGATTCGGCGACCGCGTCGCCATCATGTGTCCCACCCGCTATGAGTGGACGCTCTTCGACTTCGCGCTGTGGAGCATCGGCGCCCAGAGCGTTCCGCTGTACCCCACCTCCTCCGCCGAGCAGGTCTGCTGGATGCTGCATGACGCGGGGGTCTCCGCCTGTGTCGTGGAGCACGAGGACCACGCGATGACGGTCGGCTCGGTGGTCGGCCGGCTGCCGCATCTGAGGCAGCTGTGGCAGCTGGACGCGGGGGCGCTGGACGAGCTGCTGGCGGCCGGGGAGTCCGTCGAGGACGATCTGGTGGAACGGCACCGGCTGGCCGTGACCCCCGATCAGCCCGCAACCATCATCTACACCTCGGGCACCACCGGCCGCCCCAAGGGCTGTGTGATCACCCACGCCAATCTGATGGCGGAATGCGACAACATCGTCGAGCGGTACGAGGAGGCCTTCCACTCCAAGCGCGGCGACGAGGCCGCCACCCTGCTCTTCCTCCCGCTCGCCCATGTCTTCGGCCGGATGGTGGAGGTCGCCGCCATCCGCGGCAAGGTCAAGCTCGGGCACCAGCCCAAACTCTCGGCCGCCGCGCTGCTGCCCGATCTGAAGACCTTCCGGCCGACCTTCATCCTCGCGGTGCCGTACATCTTCGAGAAGGTGTTCGCGGCGGCCCGCCGCAAGGCCGAGGCGGAGGGCAAGCTGGGGGTGTTCGAGAAGGCCGTGGACGTGGCGGTGCGGTACGCGGAGGCGCAGGAGGCCAAGGCGTTCGGCACCGGGCCGGGTCCGGGTGCCGGGCTGCGGATGCAGCACCAGTTCTTCGAGAAGGCCGTCTACGGCAAGGTGCGCGCCGCGATGGGCGGCCGGGTGCGGCACGCGATGTCGGGCGGTTCGGGCATGGAGCGGCGGCTCGGCCTGTTCTTCGCTGGCGCGGGCGTCGTCATCTACGAGGGCTACGGCCTCACCGAGTCCACCGCCGCCGCCACCGCCAATCCGCCCGAGCAGACCCGCTTCGGCACGGTCGGCGTGCCGATTCCCGGCACCACGGTCCACCTCGCCGACGACGGGGAAGTGTGGGTGCGCGGCGGCCAGGTCTTCGAGGGCTACCTCGGCGATCCCAAGGCGACCGACGCGGTGCTGCGCGACGGCTGGCTGGCCACCGGCGATCTGGGCACGCTGGACGACGACGGCTATCTCACCATCACCGGGCGGAAGAAGGAGATCCTGGTGACCTCCAGCGGCAAGTCGGTCTCCCCGGCGGGCCTGGAGGAGCGGGTACGGGCGCATCCGCTGGTGGCCCAGTGCATCGTGGTGGGCAACGACCGCCCGTATGTCGCGGCGCTGGTCACCCTCGACTCGGAGGCGGTCGCGCACTGGCTGACGATGCGCGGCAAGCCGGAGCTGCCGCCGGGCGAACTGGTCCGGGACCCCGATCTGGAGACCGAGATCCGGCGTGCGGTGGTCGCGGCGAACACCACCGTTTCCCAGGCGGAGTCGATTCGTACCTTCCGGATACTTGCCGCGCAGTTCTCCGAGGAGCATGGTCTGCTGACGCCGTCGCTGAAATTGAAGCGAAAGGCCATCGAACAGGCGTACGCCGTCGAGGTCGAGGCGCTGTACCACTCCTGAGCCGCGAAGGGGGCACGAAATGATCGACGTCATTCTCCCCGAACTTCCCGAACGCGAACTGGCCCTGCTGTCCGAGGAGACACCCCAGCCCAGCGGCCCGAGGCTGGCCGGGCGGGTGGTCCTGGGCGGGCCGGTGGCCTTACCGGTCACGGCCGACCTCGTCGGACCGGATCCGGAGCTGCTGGACTTCCTTCGTACCGAGGCGGACAACGCCGTCTACCACCTGGTGCACCTGTCGGTGACCTGCGCCCGGGACGCGCCGGACCCCGTCCTGCACTCGGTCAACCTCGATCTCAGCCTCACGGCGGAACCGGTGCGGCGGGGCGCCACGGTCTTCCAGCCGGTGGCCTGGTCCATGACCCCGCGCCAGCTCACCGCCGAGGCGACGGCACCGGCGCCGGCGGCCCACCTCGGCCCGCGGCTCGGGTTCCAGGACGGTGGCGGCACCGCCCTCGGCGAGCGGGTCTGCCTGGAGGCGCGGCGGGAGCTGCGCTCCGACCCCGGCTGGGAGATCCGGCACACCTCCGCGGTGCGCATCGGCGGGACGTACCGGCTGGCCATGGTGGTGCGGGCACCGCGCGGGGCGGTGAGCCGGGCGGCGGTCGCGGTGGGCGCCACGGTGCGCGAGGGGCACGCCCTGCACCGCTTCCGGGAGGAGCTCGAGGAACCGCTGCGCCTGGCCGCGCTTCCTTAGGGACGGAACGCCAGTAGGGACGGAACCGGGGGCACAGAGCGGTACGAGCACAGGCGAGGAGCGACGGAACACGGTGGACGGCCAGGACGGCGACGGGCATCCGGCGCTGACGACCGAGGAGCTCGGGGAGTTGACGCGGGTCTTCCCGCCCGGCCCGTCCGCCGTGGCGCTGCTGCGCAGAGCGGGCTTCCCCGCCGAGCACACGCCGGCGGCCACCACGACCGCCGGGGAGTTCTGGTCCGCGGTGGCCGGGGCGGTCGCCGCGGGCCGGGTCGCGGACGGCAGGCTGCGCGTCCTGGCCGCCGCCCGCGTCTCCTATCCGCACAACGAGGTGTTCCGCGCCGCCTTACGGGGGCGGCCGGGCGGGGGCGGGGTCCGGCGGGTGCTGGTGACCGGCGCCGCCCCGGGTGGCCAGGAGTTAGCGGCGGTCCAGCGGGCGGCCCGGGGCGTCCTGACGGTGGACCGGTGCCCCGCCGCGGCCGCCACCGATCTGCGGCGGATCCTCACCGTACGCCCGGATGTGCTGCATCTGGTCTGCCGCCGCGAGGGGCGCACGCTGGTCTTCGAGGACGGCGACGGACGGGCCCACCACACACCGGCCGAGCGCCTGGCCGAGCTGCTGGCCGTCTACCGCCGGCTGACCGGCGCCCTGCTGCCCGGGGTGGTGCTCGGCTGCCCCGACGGCGCGCCGCTGGCCGGGCTCTTCACCGGGGCGGCCGAAGTGGTGGTCGCCCACCGGGGCCCGCTGGACGGCGCGGCGTCGGCGGCCTTCGCGGGCGGGCTCTACGGTCTGCTGGGCGAGACGCCCACGCTGACGGCGGCCGCCCGGCGGGCGGCGGAACGGCTCGGGCGGGACGGGGACGGCGTGCTGGTCCTGGGCGGGCGACCCTGGTAGCCGGTCCGCGGGAATGACGGCAGGCCGTTGATCGTTGTATGTGTTGGATGTAAATTCACACCCGACGTAAGGATCGACTGCTCGTGAGCAAGGTCCCCTTCATCACGCTCAACAACGGCGTACGGATGCCGCAGCTCGGCTTCGGTGTCTGGCAGATCCCGGACGACGAGGCGCAGGTCGCGGTGCGCAACGCGCTGGACGCCGGGTACCGCAGCATCGACACCGCCGCGATATACGGCAACGAGGAGGGCACGGGGAAGGGGCTCGCCGCGTCGGGCATCGCGCGCGACGAGCTGTTCGTCACCACCAAGCTCCACAACCGCCAGCAGGGGTACGACTCGACCCTGCGCGCCTTCGACGCCTCGCTGACCAAGCTGGGCCTGGAGTATGTGGATCTCTACCTGATCCACTGGCCGCTGCCCGGGGTCGACAAGTACGTGGACACCTGGAAGGCGTTCGAGAAGATCTACTCCGAGGGCCGCGCCAAGTCCATCGGCGTGTCCAACTTCCACCCCGCCCACCTCCAGCGGCTGCTCTCCGAGACCTCGATCGTCCCGGTGATCGACCAGATCGAGCTGCACCCGCAGCTGCCGCAGGCGGAGCTGCGCGCCTTCAACGCCCGCCATGACATCGCCACCGAGGCGTGGTCCCCGCTCGGCCAGGGCAAGGGCCTGCTGGAGGACCCGAAGCTGGCGGCGATCGGCGAGAAGCACGGGAAGTCCCCGGCCCAGGTGGTGCTGCGCTGGCACCTGGACCTCGGCAATGTGGTGATTCCCAAGTCCGTGACCCCGTCGCGGATCAAGGAGAACATCGACGTCTTCGACTTCCAGCTGGACTCCGAGGACCTGGCGGCGATCGACTCCCTCGAGACCGGCAACCGTCTGGGCCTGGACCCCGAGACCTTCAACGGCTGAGCCCGAGAGCTCCCCGTTCCGCCCCGTCGCGCCCCTCGCGCCGGGGCGGACCCGTATCCCCACGCGGGGCGGATGCGGCCCACCGAGCGAGGCACGTCCCCGGCAATTACGCTTGGCGTCCAGATGGGCACATAGCGTGACCACGCCTAGCCGAGGAGACAGAAGATGTCCCGCAGACGCCGTCACGGCCTTGAGCTGGCCGCCGGTTGCACCGTCGCGATAGCCGCCCTCTTCCTGGGGAGCGGCATACCCGCGGTGGCCGACCCCGGTGAACCCTCCCCCCGCCCCCGGAGGGAGGTGCCCCCGAGATGCTGGCCTCGATGCAGCGCGACCTGGGTCTGACGGCCGATGAGGCGCGGATGCGGATATCCAACGAGTACCGGGCCGGAGAGGCCGAACCGGGGCTGCGCAAGAGCCTGGGCAGCTCCTACGGCGGCGCGTGGGTGTCCGGCAACACCGCCGAACTCACCGTGGCCACCACCGACAAGGAGCAGAGCGCCCTCATCACGGCCGGCGGCGCCAAGGCCGCCGTCGTCAAGCACAGCCTCAAGGCCCTCGTCGACGCCAAGGAGGCCCTGGACCGCACCGCCTCCGAGCGCCCCCCGGCCGCCGATGTCGCCTCCGCCTGGTACGTGGACGTCAAGACCAACAGCGTCGTGGTGCAGTCGGCCGAACCCTCCGAGGCGGCCGCCTTCGTCGCCGCGAGCGGCGCGGACCGCGAGGTGGTACGGGTCGTGGAGTCGGCCGAACGGCCGAGCCCGCTGTACGACCTGCGCGGCGGCGAGGCGTTCTACATCAACGACGCCGCCCGCTGCTCGATCGGCTTCTCGGTGACCAAGGCCGAGCAGAACGGCTTCGTCACCGCAGGCCACTGCGGCGGCCAGGGCGACACCACCGCCGGCTTCAACCGGGTGGCGCAGGGCACCTTCCAGGGCTCCAGCTTCCCCGGCAACGACTACGCATGGGTGGCCACCAACGCCGACTGGGTCCCGCAGCCGTGGGTGATCGGCCCCGAGGGCACCAACGTCACCGTCACCGGCTCCCAGGAAGCGCCGGTGGGCTCCTCCGTCTGCCGCTCCGGCTCGACGACCGGCTGGCACTGCGGCACCATCCAGCAGCACGACACCAGCGTGCAGTACCCGCAGGGCACGGTCAGGGGGTCACCCGCACCAACGTCTGCGCCGAGCCGGGCGACTCCGGCGGCTCGTTCATCTCGGGCAGCGAGGCGCAGGGCGTCACCTCCGGCGGCTCCGGGAACTGCACCGTCGGCGGCACGACGTACTACCAGCCGGTGAACCCGATCCTGACGACCTACGGGCTCACCCTCACCACCGGCTGACGCCGGGCGCCGAGGCCGCCGCGGTCGAGCGGACCGCCGGCGGCCTCGCGCGTGCGTACGGCACACCGTGACGACCGCCGGCGCGTGATGTGTTCGGAGCACCTTGACGTGTTCGGAGCACCTTGACCAATCCGCACCCGTCCGGGCGACGAATGAGGTACGACACCTTGCGTGTGCGCCGCATCGTTCCCGGAAGGACGGCCCGTGAGAGAACCCGTGTACATCGGCGGACCCGCCGCGCGCGGACCGGACCTCGAAGAGTTGCTCCAGATGGTGGCCCGGGGGGACCAGAACGCGTTCGGAGCCCTCTACGACGCCGTCAGCGGGCCGGTCCTGGGGCTGACGCGCAGTCTGTTGCGCGACCCGGCCCAGGCCGAGGAGGTCACCCAGGAGGTCCTGGTCGAGGTGTGGCGGTCCGCGGCGCGGTTCGAACCGGGCCGGGGCAGCGCCATGTCCTGGATCCTGACGGTGGCGCACCGGCGCGCCGTGGACCGGGTGCGCTCGGCGCAGGCCGCCTCCGACCGCGAGGAGCGCGCCGCGCTGCTGTCCCGCACCCCGGCGTTCGACGAGGTGACCGAGCAGGTGGAGGCCAGGCTCGAGCGCGAGCAGGTGCGCCGGTGCATGCGGACGCTGACCGAGCTGCAGCGGCAGTCGGTGACGCTCGCCTACTACCGGGGCCGCTCCTACCGTGAGGTGGCGGAGCTGCTGTCGCTGCCGCTCGGGACCGTGAAGACCAGACTCCGGGACGGGCTCATCCGGCTCCGGGACTGCATGGGGGTCGGCGCATGACCAGAGCGGATCTGCACACCTTGACCGGGGCGTACGCGGTGCACGCCCTGTCGGGGCGGGAGTTGACCGAGTTCGAGCGGCATCTGGCGGTCTGTGACGCCTGCCGTCAGGAGGTACGGGAGCTGCGGGAGACCGCCGCGAAACTGGCGGTGGCCACGGCCCTGACCCCGCCCCCGACGATGAAGGACGATGTGCTGCGGCGGATCGCCACGGTCCGCCAGGAGCCGCCCCGGGTGGCGGCGCGGGAGGCCCGGGAGTCCCACGCGGGCCCGCGGCGGCGCACCGGGCGGCGGGCGATGAACTTCGCGCTGGCGGCCTGTGTGGCCGCGGCCGCCGCGTGCGGCGGGGTCGCGGTGTGGCAGTACCGGCAGGCGTCCGACGCCCGAGACACCGCACGCCGCTCCGAGCAGCGGGTGGCCCGGGCGGAGGAGCTGACCCAGGTGCTGGCCGCGCCCGACGCGCGCAGCCGCAGCGGGCGGATGACGGACGGCTCGACCGGCACGGTGGTGGTCTCCCGCGGGCTGAACAAGGCGGTGTTCCTCGCCTCGGGGCTGCCCGAGCCGCCCGCCGGGCGGATCTACCAGCTGTGGTTCAGCGACGGCGGCACGATGCGCCCGGCCGGTCTGATGGACTCCTCGGGCCGGAGCACGGCGGCGGTCATGAGCGGCGCGGTCGGGAAGGCGTCGGCCATGGGGGTGACGGTCGAACCCGCCGGAGGGTCGAAGGCCCCGACGAGCGATCCGCTGGTCCTGCTGACGTTCCCCTCGGCGTGAGCGGGCGCTGTCGCGTGTCATCAGCCGGCATCGGGCGTCATCGGGTGACATGGGGCGGGAAGCCGCCGATCCGCGGGGCCGGGTGGGGTAAGGGAGAGGGGTGAGCACGTCCCTCTCCGTCTTCACCTCCGATCTGCGGCTGGCCGACAACCCCGTGCTGCGCGGCGCGCTGCGCTCCGCCGAGCGTGTCGTGCCGCTGTTCGTCGTGGACCGCGGCCTGGCCGGGACGGGGTTCGCGGTCCCCAACCGGGTGGCGTTCCTCGCGGACGCCCTGGCCGATCTCGACGCGGGGCTGCGCGAGCGCGGCGGGCGGCTGGTGGTCCGCCGGGGGGACGCGGTGGCCGAGATCCTGCGGGCGGCGCGGCAGGCGGACGCGGACGAGGTGCACATCGCGGGCGGGGTGAGCGGCTACGCCACCCGCCGCGAGCGGCGGGTGCGCGAGGCGCTGGAGGCGGACGGACGGCGGCTGCGGGTGCACGGCGCGGTGGTGACGGCGGTGGAGCCGGGCGAGGTGGCCCCGGCGGGCAAGGACCACTTCGCGGTCTTCACCCCGTACTTCCGCGCCTGGCGGCGGGCCGGGCCGCGCCGGCCGCTCAGCGCGCCGCGCACGGTGAGCGTGCCGTCCGGGCTGCGCTCGGAGCCGGTGGCGGCGGTGGCCTCGCTCGCCTCGGGCAGCCCCTCCCCCGGGCTGCCCGAGGGCGGCGAGACGGCGGGCCGCCGTCGCATGCGCTCCTGGTGGCGGTCGGGCTTGCGGAGTTACGCAGACCGGCAGGACGATCTGGCGGGCGACGCCACCTCCCGGCTCTCCCCGTATCTGCACTTCGGCTGTCTGTCCCCGGTGGAGCTGGTGCACCGGGCGCGGGAGGCGGGCGGCGCGGGCGCCGACGCCTTCGTACGGCAGCTGGCCTGGCGGGACTTCCACCACCAGGTGCTGGCCGCCCGGCCGGACGCCGCGCACGCCGACTACCGCCCGCGGGGCGACCGGTGGCGCGCGGACGCGGCCGAGGTCGCGGCCTGGAAGGCGGGGCGCACCGGCTATCCGCTGGTGGACGCGGGGATGCGGCAGCTGCGCCACGAGGGCTGGATGCACAACCGGGCGCGGCTGCTGGTGGCGAGCTTCCTCACCAAGACGCTCTACCAGGACTGGCGGATCGGCGCCCGGCACTTCCTGGAGCTGCTGGTGGACGGGGATGTGGCCAACAACCAGCTGAACTGGCAGTGGGCGGCGGGCACCGGCACCGACACCCGCCCGAACCGGGTCCTCAATCCGCTGGCGCAGGCGCGGCGGTTCGACCCGGACGGCGCGTATGTGCGGCGCTGGGTGCCGGAGCTGGCCGGGGTGACCGGCTCCGGCGTCCACACGCCCTGGCGGCTGCCGGAGGCCGAGCGGGAGCGGCTGGACTACCCGGACCCGATCGTGGACCTCCAGGAGGGGCTGGCCCGCTTCCGGCACGCCCGGGGATGACCGCGGGACCGTCGGCCGGGCTACGGGGTGTCCGCCGCAGGCGCCAAGATCCGCCGGGCACCCCCTCAGCAGGTCGGAGGAAGTCCGCTACGGTTCGGGCAGCGCCCCGAAGGGGCGCGGGGCCGTGTCGATGTGCGGCTCCGCCGCGCGGCTGTGTCGATATGCGGCTCCGCCGCGTGGGACCAGCCACGACGGCGCCGCAGTCGGCCAACGACGCATGGCGCCACTTCCCGCGGAGCGCTTAGTCGGCGCGGGCGCCGTGCTGCGGGGCGATCTCCTCGATCCGGCCGGCGAGCTCGAAGTCGAGCGCGGTCACCTTGCCGCCGACGCTGTGGGTGTTCACCGTGACGCCCACCTTGTTGTAGCCGAGGGTGAGGTCGGAGTGGTGGTCGAGCTCCTCCTGGATGGTGGCGATCTCCGCCACCAGCCCGGCCGCCTGCGGATGGCCCTTGAAGACATAGGTCCGGGAAAGCCGGTCGTCCGCGAACGACCAGCCGGGAAGGTGTTCCAGACGTCGCTGGATCTCCTGGTCGGTGAGCGGCTCGACTGCCATGACACATCCCTTCGTCGCGGGTGACCGGTGGCCCTTCCACCCTGCCATGGGCACCGCCCGGCGTCGGCTACCTTCGGGTCATGACGACTGCCGCGCCGCCCCGGGTGGGCACACTGCTGCGCGAGTGGCGGGACCGCCGCCGGATGAGCCAGCTGGAGCTGGCGCTGCGCGCCGACTCCTCGGCCCGCCACATCAGCTTCATCGAGACCGGCCGGTCGCGGCCCAGCCAGGAGATGGTGCTCCGGCTCGCCGACCACCTCGACGTCCCGGTCCGCGAGCGCAACGCCCTGCTGATCGCCGCCGGTTACGCCCCGCACTATCCGGAGCGGTCGGTGGACGACCCGTCGATGAGCGCCCTGCGCGACTCGCTGGAGCGGCTGCTGACCGGCTATGAGCCGTATCCGGCGCTGGTGGTGGACGGCACCTATGAGGTGCTGGCGGCCAACCGGGGCATCGCGGCGCTCCTGGAGGGGGTGGCGGAGCATCTGCTGAGGCCCCCGCTGAACGCGATGCGCCTCACCCTCCACCCCGAGGGCCTCGCCCCGCGCATCCGCAACCTCCGCGAATGGCGCGGCCATCTGCTGGACCAGATGGACCGGCAGCTGGCGCTGATGCGCTCCTCTCCGCTGCGCGCGCTGTACGACGAGGTGGCGGCCTATCCGCTGCCCGAGACCGGCGGCCGGGAGACGGCGGCCGCCGGTGACACCCCGCCCTTCGCGCTGCCGATGATGATCGAGCACGGCGGGCGGGTGCTGTCGTTCATCTCGACGATCGCGACCTTCAACACCCCCATGGACGTCACGGTCTCCGAGCTGGCCATCGAGACCTTCCTCCCGGCCGACCCGGAGACCGCCGCCGCCCTGGGCCGGTTCGACCGGCCGTAGGGACTCGGCGCCGGGTGCGACTCAGGACCGCTGGGACTCCACGAGCGCGATGGCCTCCTCCTTGGTGGCCACGGCGGGCGGCGAGCCCTCCAGCGGCTTGCGGGCCGTCTCCTTCATCACGGCGGCGGCGATGATGCCGACGACCGCCGCGAGCATCGTGTAGAAGGCGGGCATCAGATCGTTCCCGGTGCTGCTGACCAGGCCCTCGGTCACCAGCGGCGTGGTGCCGCCGAAGAGCGAGACGGAGATGTTGAAGGCGATGGAGAGCGAGCCGTAGCGCACGTTCGTCGGGAAGAGCGCGGGGAGCGAGGCGGACATCACGCTCACATACGGCAGCAGACACAGCCCCAGGAGCAGCAGCCCGGCGAAGACCGGGACGATCCCGCCCTGCTTGATGAGCAGGAAGCTCGGCACGGCGAGCACCAGGAAGCCGACCGAGCCGGCCATCAGCACGGGCTTGCGGCCGATGCGGTCGGAGAACCGGCCGGCGAAGGTGATGGCCGCCATGAGCACCAGCATCACGATGATGATCGAGACCAGGGCGCTGGTGCTGCTGTAGTGGAGGGTGTCCGACAGATACGTCGGCATGTAGGACAGCAGCATGTAGTCGGTGATGTTGTACGCGGCGACCAGCGCGATGCACAGCGCCATCGCCCGCCACTGGGTGCGGAACACCTGCCAGAACGGCAGGCTTTCGCGCTCGGCCGCGTTGGTGGAGCCCTCGTCCTCCAGCTTCTGGAACGCGGGCGTGTCATCCAGCTTCAGCCGCAGGTACAGACCGACCAGCCCGATCGGCGCGGCGGCCAGGAACGGGATGCGCCAGCCCCAGGAGTCCATCGAGGAGTCGGCGAGCGTCACGGTCAGGATGGTCACCAGTCCGGCGGCCGAGGTGTAGCCGATCAGCGTGCCGAACTCCAGAAAGCTGCCGTAGTAGCCACGGCGCTTGTCGGGCGCGTATTCGGCGATGAAGGTCGAGGCGCCGCCGTATTCCCCGCCGGTGGAGAAACCCTGGAGCATACGGAACAGGATGAGCAGCGCGGGCGACCAGAAGCCGATGGCGGCATAGCCGGGGATGAGTCCGATGGCGAGTGTGCTGGACGCCATCATGATCATGGTGAAGGACAGCACCTTCTTACGGCCGATCCGGTCGCCCAGCGGCCCGAAGAACAAACCTCCCAGCGGACGGACCAGAAAGGCCACCGCGAAAGTCGCCAGGGAGGAGAGCACCTGGGCCGTGTCATTGCCGGACGGGAAGAACACTTTGCCGATGGTGACCGCGAGATAGCTGTAGATCCCGAAGTCGAACCATTCCATGGCGTTTCCCAGCGCGGCGGCCTTCACCGCTTTCCGGACGGTCCTCTCCTCGGTGACCGTGATGTCGCTCCGACGCAGCGGAGGGTTCTTCCGTCGCTGGACGGCACGCCAGAGCAGGCGGTGCCGGGAGGGCGCGGACGCGGAGGCTTCGACATCGGTTGGGGCAGGCACAAGCAACTCTTTTCAGTGGACAGGCCTGTTGCGCATACCCCGCGATCGCCGCGACATGCCCGGCGTGTCGCAGACCACCCATGACAACCGCCGTGGCACTCAAGGAACGTTCGACCCCGGCCCGAGCCGGGGCAGGCATCTTCGGGGACACCCGCCGGGTCGCTTTACCGATTCTTGGCCTCCGCTAGACCTAGCCACGCAATCGCATAACCGTCATGCAGCGCCGAAAGGCGCCGAGCTCAAGGGGACATCATGCTCTACGGCAATGCCCTCCGAAAGGCCATCAGCTCCTCTCCCACCACTCCTCTCATCGGCATCTACGACATGTACTCGGCGTCCATCGCCGCACAGCACTACAACGGCTTCTTCGTATCCGGATTCGGGTTCGCCGCATCGCATTACGGGCTTCCCGATATCGGCTTCATCGCCTGGCCCGACATGCTCGCCTTCGTGGAGCGGCTGCGGCTGGCCTTCCCCGAACACCATCTGCTCGTGGACATCGACGACGGCTATGTGGACCCCGAGGTCGCCTGCCATGTGGTGCAGCGGCTGGAGCGCACCGGGGCCTCCGGGGTGATCCTGGAGGACCAGCGGCGCCCGCGCCGCTGCGGCCACGCCGACGGCAAGCTGATCCTGCCGCTCGAGGAGTACCTCGAGAAGCTCCAGCTGGTGCTGAGCAGCCGGAAGGACCTGGTGGTGGTGGCGCGTACGGACGCCACCGAGGAGTCCGAGATCCTGCGGCGGGCGGCCGCGCTGGCGGAGACCGACGCGGATGTCGTCCTCGTCGACGGGGTGCGCAGCGTGGAGTGGATCCGCAAGGTCCGTAAGGTCATCGGCGACAAGCCCCTGCTGTTCAATCAGATCGCGGGCGGGAAGTCGCCGAGGCTCTCCCTGTCCGAGCTGTCCGAGCTCGGGGTGGATGTCGCCATCTACAGCACTCCCTGCCTGTTCGCCGCCCATGGCGCGATCGACGGGGCGCTGAGCGATCTCAAAACGGCGGACGGGCGGCTGCCGGACACCCGGCAGACCGGGGCCATCGGGGTCAAGAGCGCCACGGAGCTGCTGGAGAAGAACATCAGCAGGCACCACGGGACCGTCAGCCCGCCAGGGTCGGATGACGAGGGTCGTGCGCATGCCCTCGGCCTTCCTCGGGCCCGGCCCCGGCCGGCGCCGCAAACCCCGCAAGGACATCCTCGCGGTCCGTCCGTCCACGGCGGGGCTCCTCCTCGCGGCCGCCGCGAGCGTGCTGTGCGCGGGCCCCGCGGCCCCCGCCAGGGCGACGCCGCCGCCCGCGGACACCCCGCACGACGAGGACTACGAACCAGAGGAGGCCGCGCCGGCCTCCGACCAGCACAACGGTCTCGTGGTCATCGACAACTCCGGCGCCGACTCCTGGCTGGAGGTCGACCGCACCCTCAACACCCTGCTGCTGAGCCGCGGCACGGCGGGCAGCGACCACGACGGGGGCGGAGGCGCCATCGACGTCCTGGCCGGTGACATCACCGGCGCGGATCCGGTGCTGCCGCAGATCGGCCACCCGCCGTGGCAGGCCGGAGGCGGTGATTGATGTGAGACGTTCGTCCTGGCCGCTGTCGTGGCCGGGCCGGCTCGGGAGGGCGGTGGACCCCTATGTCGCCGCCCTCCTCGGGACGGTCGCGCTGGCGGCGCTGCTGCCCGCGAGCGGGGCGGCGGCCACGGCCGTCGGCGATGCCGCGGACATCGCGATCGGGCTGCTCTTCTTCCTCTACGGTTCGCGGCTGTCCACCCGCGAGGCGCTGAACGGGCTGCGGCAGTGGCGGCTGCACCTGGTGGTGGGCGCGAGCACCTTCGTGCTCTTCCCGCTGCTGGGGCTGGCCGCGCGGGGCCTGGCCCCGTTCCTCCTCACCGACCAGCTCTACACCGGTCTGCTCTTCCTGTGTGTGGTGCCCTCGACCGTCCAGTCGTCGGTCGCCCTCACCTCCACCGCCCGGGGCAATGTCCCGGCCGCGATTTGCGCGGGGACGTACTCCAGTCTGCTCGGCATGATCGTCACCCCGCTGCTCGCGGCGTGGCTGATCGGCTCGGACGTCCGCTTCTCGGCCGATGGGCTGCTGGCCATCGCCACCCAGCTGCTGCTCCCCTTCCTCGCCGGGCAGGCGCTGCGCCGCTGGACCGCGCCGTTCATCGGCCGCCACAAGAGAGTGCTCGCCCTGCTGGACCGTGGCTCGATCCTGCTCGTGGTCTATACGGCGTTCAGCCGGGGCATGACGGAGGGCATCTGGAACCAGATCACCCCGGCCCGGCTGCTGGCGCTGCTGGGTCTGGCCGCGGCCGTGCTGGGGCTGGCCCTCACCACGACGTCGTTCACCGCGCGACGGCTGGGCTTCCGCCGGGAGGACCGCGTCACCATCGTCTTCTGCGGCTCCAACAAGTCCCTGGCCACGGGGCTGCCCATGGCGGCGGTGCTGTTCGGGGACGCGGCCGGGCCGGTGATCCTGCCGCTGATGCTCTTCCACCAGCTGCAGCTGATGGTGTGTGCGATCTTCGCGGGCCGGTGGTCGCGGCGGGCGCCGGAGGCCGCCCCGGCTCAGGGGGAACGCGTCCAGATCACGGAGGCGAGGGGGTAGCGGAACGGGATCAACGGGGAGAGGGCGGCGGCTCGGGCGCGGTGGCTCAGGCGCGGTGGCTCGGGCGCGGTGGCTCAGGCGCAGCGGGCGATCACCACGATGGCCGCGTCGTCGTTGACGACCCCGCCGGTGTGCCGGAGCAGATCGGCGTGGAGAAAATCCACCAGCGACTGCGGGCTGCCGCCCTTCCACCCCGCGAGCCGTTCGGGGAGCGGATAGAAGGCGCCGCTCTCGTCCCGGGCCTCGTTGACCCCGTCGGTGTGCAGCACAAGAAGGTCGCCGTACTCGAAGCGGAACATCTCCACCTGGTAGTCCCCCTCGCTCGACACCTCCAGGCCCAGCGGCACCGCGGGCTCGCCCACCTCCAGCGTCGCGACCACGCCCTTGTGCAGCAGCAGTGGTGGGGGTGGCCGCAGTTCACCATCCCCGTCACCGGGCCGTCGTCGTAGATGTCCAGCACCACGGCGGTCACGAAGGACTCCAGGAAATACCGCTCCTCACCGCCGAGGTGGTACCAGTTCCAGCACATCGCGTTGCCCATGTGGGCGGCGATGCCCGGCAGGGAGAGATTGCGGTAGGCGGACCCCCGGAAGGCCCCGATCAGCACGGCGGCGTCGCCGATCGCGGCCAGCCCTTTTCCCCGTACGTCCCCGATGACCAGCCGGGTCGCCCCTTCGGTACGGACGGCGGCGTACAGATCGCCGCCGATCTGCGCCTCCTCGTCGGCCGCGAGGTACAGCGAGGCGATCCTCAGCTCCCCGATCCGTTCGGGCAGCGGCCGCAGCAGCACCTCCTGCGCGGCCACGGCCACTGATCGCACCTGGCCCAGCCGGCGCCGGTGCCGGTCGGTGACGTAGCGGAAGCTGGTCACCAGTCCCGAGATCGCGATCAGGGCGACGAGCTGCGCCTGGTGGTTGGCGGTCATCAGACCGCCGTGCAACGCGCCGATGACGATCTGGGCCGCCACGGCGAGGGCTCCGATGACGGCGGTTCCGCCCGCGCCCGCGAAGGAGGCGGTGATCGCGGGTGCCGCGATCAGGAAGGGGCCGAGGTGGACGCTGGGCGGCGCCGTGAGATCGCTCAGCGTGACCGCCAGGATGAGCGCGAGCGGAACGGCGAACAGCGCCCGGCCCGACCGCGTTTCCCCACCGATACGGGTGAGATCCGGCGAAACGCGCATACCTCCTGCTTACACCCGATACGGGCGTGGCGCGCTCAGATGACGCTGTCGGCCGTGGCCGCGGGGCCCGCCGCCGTGACTGCCGGGGTGGCCTCCCGCCCCGCCGCCGTGACCGCCGGGCCCGCCGCCGTGACCGCCGGGGTGGCCTCCGCCGCGTCCACGCCCTCCGCCCGGCTCGCACGCCGCGCCGCCATCCACACGTACACCAGCACACCGGCGAACAGGAACAGCACGCCCTGGTACACCGCCGCGTATCCGGCGCCCGCGACCAGCCAGAACGAGAAGCCGAAGCCCGCCAGCGCGAGCGCCACGTCCCGGACGAAGCGCCCCGTCCGCACCTCCTCGCGGCGCCCGGACAGCAGGAAGTACAGCTGCGCGCCCGACGCCAGCAGATACGGGACCGTCGCCGAGAAGGTGGTGATCAGCACGAGGATCTCGAAGAGCCCGCTCGCCCCCGAGGTGTAGTTGACCACGGTGAGCAGGGACGCCAGGAGCACGCCGACGAGGACGCCGAAGGTCGGCACCCCGCGCCGCCTGGTGGCGAACGCGGCCGGGAAAAGCCCGTCCCGCGCGGCCGCGTACGGGGCCTGTGCGCTCATCAACGTCCAGCCGTTGAGCGCGCCGACGATCGACACCACGGCGGCCAGCGCGATCAGCGTGCCGCCCCAGCCCCCGCCGAACATCGCGTCGACCGCGTCCGAGAAGGGGCGGTGGAGCTCACCAGGTCGTCGTGGGCCACGGTGCCGAAGACCGACACCGTGCCGAGCAGATAGACCACGGCCGCGCCGACCGTGCCCAGCACGCTCGCCCGTCCCACATTGCGCTCCGGGTCCCGCACCTCGCCCGCGCTCATCGAGGCCGACTCCACGCCCACATAGCTGTAGAGCAGGATCGCGGCCGCCGCCGACAGGCCGCCGAGCGCGCTGCCGCCGCCCTCGTTGAACGAGCCGAGGTTGTGCGGGTCGAAGAAGAAGAGGCCGACGACGGCGACGAAGAGCAGCGGGATGAACTTCAGCACCGTGGAGACCAGCTGCACCGCGCCCACCCAGCGCGTCCCCGCGAGGTTGGCGAGCGCGGGGAGCCAGAGCGCCAGCAGCGCCACGGCCAGGTTCACGCCCTTCGACTCGTGGCCGGGGACCAGGACATGCACATAGCCGACCGCCGCCACCGCGAGCGCCGCGTTGCTGACCCAGGTCATCGTCCAGTACGACCAGGCCGACAGGAACCCGGCGAAGTCGCCGAACGCCGCGCGGGCGTGCACGTACGGCCCGCCCGTGCTCGGGTCGCGCTCGGCGAGCCGCCCGAAGACCAGCGCGAGCGCGATCGCGCCCAGCGTCAGGACGCCGAAGGCGAGCAGGCTGAGGGTGCCGAACGGGGCGACGGAGGCGGGCAGCAGAAAGATGCCGCCGCCGATGATGTTTCCCATGACGAGCGCGGTCGCCGTGGGCAGGCCGAAGCGGCGGGGGTGGGGCTGGTCGCGCATGGGAACATGGTCACAGAAGGTGTACTGTGCACCCAAATCACCGGGTTTTGTTCGGCACGACCCGGCTGACCACGGTAAATGGTACGGCGGGGCGCCGTCCCACCGCGAATCCTGCGTGGTGCGCGCCGCGTCGGACGTCTTCGTCGACCGTGGCTCGGCGGGCACCTCGGCCCCTGCCGGGGCCTGCGCCGCCGACGCCTCCACGGCCGGGGCGTCTGCCGCCGCGGCCTCCACGGGGGCAGCCGCTGCCTCCTCCTCCGGCACCTGGGGCCCGTCCGCCTCCTCCAGCCAGCGCCGCAGCACCTGGTGCACCCGCTCGGCCCCGACCAACTCCTCCCCGCCGCCACCGGCGGGGTCAGCTCGGCCGGCCACAGCAGAAAGGGGTGCCCCTGCTCCCCGCCGAGCCCGCCGTGCGAGCCGATCTGCTCCTCGAAGGCGTGCACCGTGCCGCGCGCCGGGTCGTAGGCGGAGTTGACCATGATGTCGGGGGTGTTCCGGAAGTGCGCGGTGCGCCGTACGGCGCTCTCGGCGCCGGGCCCGAAGACCGTGAGCGGGCTCACCCCGACGACCTCCCCGGTGTCCAGCCGGTGCTCGGCCCCGTCCGCGCCCAGCACCACCGCGCCGTGCGCCTCGGACCGTACGAGCACGAAGCCCACTCCGGGGTGGTCGGCGAGCGCGCGCAGCAGCGCGGGATGGCGGGCGTCGATCTGCTCGCGGCTCATCCGTCCCGGTACGTCGGGGAAGGAGATCAGGCCGAGATTCCCGGAGGCGAGCACGATGGGATCGGAGACGGCGGTGTCACCCGCGCCGTCGGCGGCAACGACATCGGCGGGGGCCGCCGGCCCCCCGCACCGCCGCCCGACCTCGGCGGAGGCCTCCCGCACTCCGCACCGCCCGTCGCCGTCCACCACGGGCTTCTCCGGCCGGTGCAGCGCGGCCCGCCCCGCCTCGCGCGCCTCCGCCCCGCTCGAGGTCCGCCCGGCCCGCCGCGACACGGGCAGACCACAGCCGGCCCGCACCAGGTCCTCCAGCCGCAGCCCGTACGCCCCCGCGAAGGTCTCGCCGGGGCTCTGCCCGTGGTCGGACAGCAGCACGATGCGGTAGTCGCGCGGGGCGTGCTCGGCGACCTTGGCGATCAGCGCGATGGAGCGGTCGAGCCGGGCGAGCACCTGCCGGGCGTCCCGGCTGCGCGGCCCCGAGTGGTGGGCCACCTCGTCGTACGCCACGAGATCGGCGTAGATCGCGGTACGGCCGGAGAGGATGTCCCCCATCACCGCCGTCACCACGACGTCCCGCTCCACGACGGTGGCGAACGCCCGGATGAACGGATACAGCCCGCCCCGCTTCACCCGGGGCGTCTCGCGGCGCAGCTTGGCGCGGGTGGACTGGCAGATCTCCCGGACCACCTCGGCGAGGAACGACACGGCGGTGCGGGTGGCGTTGGCGGGGTCGGCGAAGTACGCGAAGTATCCGGAGCGGGAGCGGTTGTGCTTACCGCGCCGCGCCGCTACCGAGAGGACCAGCGCGAGCTGATCGGCGCCGCCGGTGAAGAGGTTGCCCCGGCTGGCCCCGTCCACCGTGAGAAGTCCGTCGTGTCCCGCCCGGGCGGCCGCGCGGCGTTGGAGCACCGCCGCGCTGGTCGGCCGGTTGCTCACCATCACCTCCCCGGTCTTCTTCTCGTACCAGCGGAAGGCGGGCACGTCCTCGTTGGATCCGTGCAGGATGCCGAGTTGGCTGGCGCCGGTCTGGCTGGACCAGTCGGTGCGCCAGGGCGTGACCTTGTGGGTGCTCTGGAGCCAGCCCGCGACGGTGGGCATCACCGGGGGCCGGTTCTCGCGCTCCCGCAGCGCCTCCCTGAGCACCGCGTGCCCCACCCCGTCGAGCTGCAGGAACACCGTCCCCGGGGGCTCGTCGCTCCCCCCGTCCTCGCCGAGCCGCCGCCTGCGCCGCACGGCCAGCCGGGCCAGCCGCCGCCGGTAGGCGTCGTCGTCCCGCACCGTCAGGAAGGTGCTCGTGGCCGACGACGCGGCGGACATCACGGCCGCCACCACGACGGCGGTCTCCGGCTCGGCGGCGCCGCGCCCGTCCGGGTTCACGCTGAGGGCGATCAGCAGCATCGAGCCATTGAGCACGAACACCAGGAGCCCCAGCACCAGCGCGGGCATCAGCAGCAACGCCCGTACGAGCAGCGGCCACACCAACGCGCTGAGCACCCCGAAGGCGCCCGCGCCGCTGGCCGCCGTGATGGCGATCTGCGTCGCGGTGTCACCGTCGCCTGACTTCAAGCGAAAGTCGGGGAGGATCCCGGCGAGCGCCAGCATCGTGAGCGTGGACACCGCCCACACCGCCGTCACCCGCAGCAGGGTTCCCCCACGGTCTTCCATCGGGGCTTCTGCACTCCGCGCCCTCACTTCGCGTCACCGGCCCGCACCATGCGCGCGAACCGGCTTCAAGCGTGGCACAGCGCCCCCGCGACCCGGCGGACAGCGGGTTACCAGGACGGATCGATTCCGCTTACGGCAGCCCATGAGTTCGCAAGCGGGTGCGACGCGTCGCGCGCGTCTCCAGGGGGACCGGGAACGGGCCGGGCTACGGGGACGGGAACCGGCCGGGCTACGTAGCCCAGGAGTCGGCCGCTCTACGGGAACCAGGAACCGGCCGCTCTACGGAGCCCAGGAGGCGGCCGGATCGTCCAGCCACACCCGCTGACCGGCGGGGCCCGGCCCGACCGTAAGGCCCAAGCGGGTGTGGTCCGGCCTGCCATGGCCGACCCACCACCCGTACGCGGCCTCGACCTCGTCCCACAGCCGACGCTCCCCCGCCTGCCAGACGCGCGCCTCCGCCTCCCCCTCGCGGAACACGACGCACGCCCAGGAACGGTCGGTCAGCCCGTAGAACCACACGGGTCGTGCGCCCTCGTGCGGGGCGGCCACGACCTGCACGCAATTCGGTACCCGGAGTCCCAGCGCGAAGGGAAGGGCGGAATACGGCGGGGCGATGAACTCCCCCTCGGGGATGCCCGTGCTGGACGTATCGGCGCCACCGCTGCCCCCGCCCTCGTCCGGGACGTAGGCGCCGTGCGGCGGCAGCGACAGCCGCTGGCCGCGCAGCTTCATGAACTCGACGGGGCCGGTGAAACGCCCCGACGCCGTCCCGTCCCGGCGCACCACCAGCCGGGCGACGGCGTCCGCGTGGGTGTAGTGCGTGCCCCAGGGGGCGACGATCAGGCCCCCGGGCCGCGTCTGCTCGATCCACGCCCCGGGGATCTCCCGGAGGCCGACGGTGGCCAGGACGCGGTCGTACGGTGCGTTGCCCGCGCAGCCCTTGGCACCGTCATCGAGCACGACGCGGGGGTGCAGCCCGGCCGCGTCCAGCCGTGCGCCCGCGTGGCGCGAGACGGAAGGATCCACCTCGACCGTGGTCACCTCACGCCCGCCACAACGATGCGCCAGCGCCCCGGCCGTCTCCCCCGTGCCGGTCCCCACGTCGAGCACGGCCATGCCCTCGTCCACGGCCAGGTCCCGCAGCAAGGCGTAGACGACGGAGGGCATCGACGATGAACTGGTGGACACCCGCCCCGGCGCGGGGCCGGTGTGCTCACCGTCGTCCCACTGCGTCACGATGGGCGCGTCGCTGTCGGCGGCGGCGTACCAGGCGTCCGCGTCCGCGTCCTCGGCCTTGTCGATCGCGACGGCCCCCTGTGTCCGCGCATCGAACGGCCACATCAACTCCGGCAAAAACGCGGCCCGGTCGACGGCGGCGAACGTCGGCGCCCAGTCCTCCGCCATCACCCCCGCCTCAAGCAGCACCCGCCCCAACGCGGCCCGTCCGGGCCGGGCGATGCCCTCGAACGTCATGCGGCCTTGGGCGGGTTCGGAACCCCGGGCCCACCGTCGGGCGTCGGCGGCGGATGCGGACCGGGATAGGGCTGACCAGGCGGCTTGTCACCGTTCCCGCCGTCGTTTCGACCCCGGACGATCCGCGACATCAACGCTCTCCCCTCCAGTCGGGCGGCCCGCCCCGCCCAGGCCACACCCCCCATCACCGTAGGGCGCGCCACTAGAAACGCGCTCGAGCCCAGTCGCACGGTAAGCGCGCATCACTGTATGTGATCACGTGATGCCTCGAGCAGAGAGGCGTCGGCTGATGCTTCGTACGATGCGCGCGCCGCCAGCAATGAAGGGAGGTGTTCCCGGCTCCATGCGCGAGCGGCCGCGATGAGGGTGAACAGGCTGTGCCCCAGCATCGTCAGTTCGTATTCGACTCGGGGCGGGTTTTCGTCATAGGCGGTACGCGTCACCAAGCCGTCGCGCTCCATGGCCCGGAGCGTCTGGGCGAGCACCTTCGGGGTGATCCCCCGAAGCGGGCCACGAAGTTCGTTGAATCTGCGCGGGCCGTCTTCAAGGCAGAGCACGACCATCGCTGTCCACTTGTCACCGATCTGGATGGGCATGGCACTCGACGGGCACATGGGGTCGAACATGTCGGGATCCAGCGGCTTGGCCATGGGGGAAGGCTAGGCCAGTATCGTTGAAGTAATCAGCATCTGAACCCATACCGTTCGTTCCCGCTCGCGAGTGTCATTGTCGAAGGGGAACGGTCATGGGCGGAATCATTGTCTTCGGAGCGGGCGGCCGCGCTGGGCGCGCGGTTACCGCCGAGGCCCGCGCCCGCGGGCACCACGTCACCGGGGTCGTCCGCGACCCTGCGAAGCATCCCGGCATCGAAGCGGACGGTGTCCACGTTCTGCGGGGTGATGTCATGGATCAGCGGGGGATCGCCCTGGCCGCACGCGGTCATATCGCGGCGGTGCATGCGGTGAGTCCCCTCACGGGGCCGGAGCAGGGGTTCGCCTCCCTGGACCCGGAATTCTTCGTCAAGGCCGCCGATGCGCTCCTGCACGGCCTCGCGGAAGCTCAGGTGTCCCGGCTCGTGGTCATCGGTCTGTTCGCGAACCTCAAAAACGGAGACGGCGGGCTGGTGATGGACGACCCCGCGGCCTTCCCACCGGAGATCCGCCCTTTCGCCCGTGCCCATCACGCGGGGCTGGAGAGACTTCAGGCAACGGAAACGCCGGTTGACTGGCTGATGGTGACTCCCCCGGCCCTGCTGGAGTCGGCCGCTCCCCGAACCGGCCGCTACCGCGTCGGAGGGGAATCCGTCGCAGGACCCGGCCCCCTGCGATTGTCCTATGCGGATTTGGCGGTAGCACTGCTCGACGAGATCGACACCCCTCGACACCATCGCACCCGTATCTCGGTGTTCGCCTGAGGGCCGTGAGAGACTCGGGCGATGATTATCGAACGTGCGTACGTACACATTGACCCGGGGTCGCGTGAGGAGGAGAGGTGGCCCTGGTCCGTGCCGTGTGTGCGGGGGCTGCTGGCGGACGGGCTGCGCTTCAGGGCGCCCGTGACGTTCCTCGTCGGGGAGAACGGGTCGGGCAAGTCCACTCTGGTGGAGGCGCTCGCGGAGGGGTTTGGGCTGGACCCGTACGGCGGCTCGCACGACTGGCGTTACGCCAGCCACCGCCCCAAGTCGGCGCTGGGTGAGCGGATCCGCTTCGACGCGGCACCGCGCGGGCGGCGGATGCTGGGGAGTTGGTCGGCCCGCAAGGGGTTCTTCCTGCGGGCCGAGACCGCGTTGGACGCGCTGGACCGGGAGGGTTTCGCCCCGCATTCGGTCAGCCACGGCGAGGGGTTCCTCGCGGCGTTCCGGGGCAAGTTCCTCCAGCCCGGGCTGTACGTCATGGACGAGCCGGAGGCGGCGCTCTCCTTCGCCTCCTGCCTCGAACTCATCGGTCACCTCGATGAGTTGGTGAAGAACGGCGGGCAGGTCATCTGCGCGACGCATTCGCCGCTGCTGACGGCACTGCCCGGCGCGGACATCGTCGAGGTCGGCGAGCACGGGATGCGGCGGGTGGCCTGGAGCGAGCTGGCCCTGGTCGACCACTGGCGCCGTTATCTCGCGGATCCGCGGAGCTATCTGCGGCATGTCCTGGGGTGAGCCCGGAGGCGCGTGCCGGGCTGGGGTCGTTGGTTGTCCGCGGCGCCGTTTCGCGCCTTCGGCGCATGTGAGCATGGGGGCGGCAGGTGGGGGGCGCGGGCCGCGTCGCCGGCCGCCGGGCCGGTGGGAGGTCGGCCTGGTGGCGGCTTCCGCAATCGGGAGCTTGGGCCGACGCCGGACGACCCTGCCGGGGGGTGGGGCACCCCTCTGGAGATTGCTTGACTTATTAGTTGCGCTAGATCAAGCATTTTCGAGAGGGGTACCTGGAGGGGCCAGGATCGACCGCGCCATCCGGCCCGCAGTCCGGATCGGCCCCGACCCGCGAGCCCGGATGCCGCCACTCGCCCCGCCCCCACCGGCCCGGCGGCCGGCGACGCGGCCCCCGCCCCGGCACCCCCGACCCATGCTCAATTGCGCCGAAGGCGCGAGACGGCGCCGCACCCAACCAAGCACCGCTAGAGGCGGATCCGGGCCCAGACCGTTTTGCCGACGACGCGCTCCCGGACGCCCCATGCCTCGGCGAGCGCGTCCACGATCGCCAGGCCGCGTCCGGATTCGTCGTCCGGTGTCGGGTCCGCCAGGGCGGGGTGCCCCTCGCGGGGGTCGGACACCTCGACCCCGACCATTTTTTCTGCGTCGCATGCGATACGCACCTCGAAGTACCGCCCCGGTACGCGTCCATGACGGACGGCATTGGTCGCCAGCTCGGAAACGACGAGCAGGACGAGGGCCGCCGAGCTCCGGTCCAGGCCCCAGGCGCGGAGAGCGGCGTCGGCGGCACGGCGGACGTGAGGGACAGAGAGGGGGACGGGCGTAAACCTCTGCTTCCAGCCATGGAGCGGGTTCACGTCGTGACTTTCCGCGTTCATGCTCCCACTGTCAGTGCAGGCGGCTACCTTCACCAGTAACAGAGCGTCGACTGCGGCGACCGACAACTCTGGTCGAACGCACGTTGATTGGTGTTGAGGGTTGTTGAGGGGGTGGCCCGCGTGGCCCAGTCGAAGAAGAAGGACTCCGCTCCACCGACCGTGCAGTACTTCGCCGCTGTCCTGCGGCTTCTGCGGGAGCGGGCCGGACTGACCCAGGATGAATTGGGTGCGCTCATGAACTACACGGGGTCGGCGGTGAGCGCCGTGGAGACCTGCGCGAAGCCGCCGACGGACGAGTTCATCGACGCGGCCGAGAAGGCTCTGGACGCGGGTCGGTTGCTGAGGTCTGCGATCAAGTACTTGCGGCTTGAGCGGTATCCGGCCCACTTTCAGGGCTTCGTTCAGCTGGAGCAGGCGGCGCTCAGCGTCTCGTCGTACTGCTCGCAGCTGATCCATGGGCTTCTGCAAACTGAGAGCTACGCACGCGAAGTGCTCCTATGTGCGTTCCCTCCACTCGACACTGACGAGGTCGAGCGGCTGACCGAAGCGCGCATGGAGCGCAAGTCACTGCTCGATCGCAAGCCAATGGCGGTGATCAACGTCGTCCTTGAGGAGGCGGCACTGCGTCGGCAGATTGGCGGGGCGGAGGCCATGCACGCCCAGTACGCGCATCTCATCGAGTGCGCGAACCGACCCAACGTTGTCATCCAGCTTATGCCGACGAGCCGGGCCGGGCATGCTGGCCTGCAAGGGCCAATGACTGTCATCGAGATGCCAGACGAAACACCCGTGGCCTACTTGGAGGGCCATGGAAAGAGCATCCTGATGTCGAAGCCCGACGAGGTGGGCGTCCTGGCCCGGCGCTATGCCATGATCAGGTCCCAGGCCCTCGGGCCCGAGGAAACCCTAGGCGTCATCGAGCAGTTGATGGGTGATCTATGAGCAACCTTGTGTGGTTCAAGAGCAGCTACAGCGACTCCAGCGGCGGCGAGTGCATCGAGGTCGCCTACGACTGGCGCAAGTCGAGCTACAGCGATTCCAGCGGCGGCGATTGCGTCGAGGTCGCCACCAACCCCACCACCGTCCACATACGGGACTCCAAGAACCCCGAGGGCCCTCGCCTTCGCATAGCCGCCACCGCCTGGGCGGACTTCCTGGACTTCGCCGCCCGCTGAGTCGGCGGATCTTTCCCCTCCCCGCCCCTTCCCGAAACTAGGGCTTCGCCCCAGACCCCGGGTCCAGGGGCGAAGCCCCTGGTAAGTGCCCTGACCTGCCGTCGATCGTCTGCGGCGCCATCGTGGCTGGTCGCGCAGTTCCCCGCGCCCCTTCGGGGCGAAGCCCCCGCCCCGCGGCGGAGCCGCCTATGGATGCCGTGGGAAGGGGCGGACCCGGTCAGGGGTCAGGGGCAGAACCCCCATCCGGGGCCCGGGGCAGAGCCCCGACCCCGAGGCTGGGGCACCGGCCCCGTCCGGGGCCGGGGGCGAAACCCCACCCGGAGCCCCAGGCAGACCTCGACCCGGAGCCCGGAGCGCAACCCTCCTCCAGAGCCCGAGGCCAAGCCCCCACCCGGAGCCTGGGCAAAGCCCCCGTCGGAGGCCTGAGGCAAAGCCCCAATCCAGAACCCGGGCCAGAACTCCGGCCCGGGCCCCGGGTCAGAGCCCCGCCCCGGGACCGGGGGCGGAACCCCGACCGGGACCGGGGGCGGAACCCCGACCGGGCCCGGAGCGAAGCCCCGGCTCAGGCCCCGGGGCGGAGCCCCGATTCGGGGGCTGGGGCGGGGCCCCAGTTTCGGGAAGGGGCGGGGAGGGGAACAGCCCGCCGCAGGCGGCAAGACCTAAGCCCGGCCGTGCGCCCGCTGCGCCCTGCGCGACAGCGAATCGATCACGACGGCCACCAGCAGCACCCCACCCGTGATCATGAACTGAACAGCAGTCTGGATGTCCATCAGCGCCACGCCCGAGGCGATCGACTGGATGACCAGCACGCCCAGCAGGGCGGACCACGTGCTGCCGCGCCCGCCGAAGAGGCTCGTGCCGCCGATGACGGCCGCGGCGATGGCGTTCATCAGCAGGTCGGTGGTGACCGACGTCTGGCTGACCGAATTGATCCGGGAGGCCAGGAAGAGGCCGCCGATGGCGGCCATCGTGCTCGACATCATGAACGCCGAGATCCGTACCCAGGCCACATTGATCCCGGCGCGGCGGGCCGCTTCGACCCCACCGCCGAGGGCGAAGATCATGCGCCCGTAGGCCGTACGGCGCAGGACGTAGTCGAGGACGACGAGGACGATCACGAAGATCAGCAGGGCGAGCGGCAGGCCCTGGAACCGGTTGAGGACATACGCGGCGGCGAAGGCGAGCACCGCGAGCACGCCCGTGCGGACAACGATCCAGACCGGGGAGCGGCTGGGCACTCCGGCGGCGCGGCGGCGCTTGACGTCGCGCCAGGCGGTGAGGAAGTACCCGGCGGTGCCGAGCGCCGCCAGGACGTAGGCGGCGGCGACATCGGAGAAGTAGTAGTTGGTCAGCTGGGCGACCAGGCCCCGGTCGTCGAGGTTGATGGTGCCGTACGCGCCCATGATGGAGAGCATCAGGCCGTACCACCCCAGCAGTCCGGCGAGGGTGACCACGAACGCGGGGACGCCGACCACGGCCGTGAAGAAGCCGTGGACGAAGCCGACCGCCGTACCGCAGAGCGCGCCCAGGATGATGGCGGGTGGTTCGGGCATGCCGAAGTTGACGTTCAACACGGCGTACAGGGCGGAGGCCAGGCCGCTCACCGAGCCCACCGACAGATCGATCTCGCCGATCAGCAGCACGAAGATCACGCCGACCGCGATCATGCCGGTGCCGACGATGTCCACGCTGAGGTTGGAGAGGTTGCGCGGGGAGAGGAAGTGCGGGTTGAGGACCTGGAAGATGATCCAGATCGCGAGCAGCCCGAGCACGACCGGGACGGCGCCGAGCGTCCCGCCGCCCACTCGGCGCCCGAACGCGTCGGTGAAGCGTTCGGCGCTGTGGGCGCTGTGTCCGCCGGGGACGGTCACAGCTCCCCTCCCGCGCCACGCGCCGCGTGACCGCGTTGTCGGACGCGCCGGTGATGGAGGAGACGATCTGCTCCTGGGAGGTGGTGGTGACGTCGAAGAACCCGTTGTTGCGGCCCAGGCGCAGCACCGCGACCCAGTCCGCGACGGCCTTGACGTCGCCCAGGTTGTGGCTGATCAGCAGCACCCCGAGCCCGCGTTCACGGAGCCGTTCCACCAGGTCGAGGACCTGGGCGGTCTGCTCGATGCCGAGGGCGGCGGTGGGCTCGTCCAGCATCACCAGGCTCGGTTCGCCGAGCAGCGCCCGGGAGATGGCGACGGTCTGCCGCTGGCCTCCGGAGAGGGACGCGACGGGCCTGCGGACGTCGGGGATGCGGATGGAGAGGGTGGCCAGCAGATCGCGGGTGCGGCGCTCCATCTCCACCTCGTCCAGGACGCCGATCCGGGTGATCTCACGGCCGAGGAAGAGATTGCCGACGACGTCGAGGTTGTCGCAGAGCGCGAGGTCCTGGTAGACGGTGGCGATCCCCAGGTGCTGGGCGTCGTGCGGGCGGCCGATGTGGAGGGGGCGGCCCTGCCATTCGAGGGTGCCCGTGTCGGCCGGTTCGACGCCCGCGATCACCTTGACCAGGGTGGACTTCCCCGCGCCGTTGTCGCCCACCAGGGCGATGACCTCACCGGCGTGGATCTCCAGCTCGACGTCCGTGAGCGCCTGGACCGCGCCGAAGCGCTTGAAGACGCCACTCAGCGCCAGCAGGGGCGGGGCCGACAGTTGGGCCATCCTCGCCTCCCTTCTTTTCGCGTCGTGTCATTCCGCGTCGTGCGGTGAGCCGTCCCGGTCGATGAGCCCGGCCTTGCGGCAGTCATCCGCGTACCTCTTGGTGCATATCTGATCGACGCGATACAGACGGTCCTTGATGACGGTGCTCTTGATGTTGTGCACGGTCACGGCCACCGGCTCGAGCAGCACCGCGGGGATGTCACGGGAGGTGGAGTTGCTGACCCGCTGCGTCGCGACCCCGTTGAGCGAGTGGCCGTGTCCCACCGCGATGGCCATCTCCGCGGCGGTGTACGCCTCGGGCTTGAACGGCTTGTAGACGGTCATGTACTGCTCGCCCGCGAGGATCCGCTGAAGGCCCGCGACCTCGGCGTCCTGGCCGGTGACCGGGGGGATCGGATGGATCCGGGCCGCCTTGAGGGCGGTGATGACGCCCGAGGCCAGGCCGTCGTTGGCGGCGAGGACGCCGTCGATGCCGTGGGGGCCCAGGGCGGCGATGGCGGCGGACATGTTGCGGTTGGCGTTCTCCGGGCGCCAGCCGACGGTCTCGTAGGACTTGGCGATCTTGACCCTGCCCTGGAGGACGGACCGCGCGCCCCGTTCGAACCAGCCCGCGTTGGGGTCGGTCGACGAGCCGTTCATCATGACGATCTGGCTGCTCCTGGCCTTCGGCCCGAGTGCTCCCAGCAGCGCCTCGCCCTGGAGCCTGCCGACGCTTCCGCCGTCGAAGGAGACATAGCCGGAGATGGGCCCCTCCGCGAGACGGTCATAGGCGATGACCGGGACATGGGCGCGTTGGGCCTGGACCACGGAGTGGCGGACGGCCTTGGTGTCCACCGCGTCCAGGATGAGCACATCGATCCCGTTGGTGATCATGGCCTCGATCTGGAAGCGCTGGGCGGCCGGATCGTGCTGGGCGCTGGAGTAGCTCACCGTGCAGCCCGGGCAGAGCTCCTTGACCCGCTGCTGGATCAGGGGCTTGTCGAAGCGCTCGAATCGGACGATCTCGTTCTCGGGAAGCAACAGGCCGATCCGCAGGGGGCCGTGGTGGTGGGCCCCGGTCACGCTCATGGTCTCGCCGACCTGGGACGCCTTGCCGCAGGCGGCGAGGGACACGGCCAGGACGAGGCCCGCCGCGACGGCGACGGCCGCACGGATGCGGTCGCGCGCACGGGAGCGTGTCGGGGGGCACCCCCGGGAACGCGCCAGGGGGTGCGCCCTGGATCGCGTACGGGAACGGCTCATCGCCGAGCGCGTACGGGAACGGCTCATCGCCTCGCCCTCCTCCTCCCCGTGGCCCCCTCGTCCCCCTCGTCCCCCACCGTCCGTTCCTCGGGTCCCGCGTCGGCCGGGCCTTCCGGGGGTTCCTCCGGAGGCCGGTCCGGGGGCCCTTCCGGAGGCACTTCCGGGGTCCTCCCCGGGGCTCCTCCCGCGGAGACGACAAGCTGATCTCGCCCCAGACCTGCTTGCCCCCGCTCAGCGGGACCGAGCCCCAGGTCTGCGACATCGCCTCGATCAGCAGCAGCCCCCGCCCGCCGGTGGCCTCCCAGTCCACGGTCGCCGGTTTGACGGGGGTACGCGGCGAGAGGTCGTTCACCGCGATCCGCAGCCGGTCCGCGGTCAGCGTCAGATTCAGCCGCACCTCGCCCCGGGTGTGCACCAGGGCGTTGGTGACCAGCTCGGAGGTGACCAGCAGGGCCACGTCCAGGTCCTCGTCCGCACCCCAGGTGCGCAGGGTGCGCGCGGTGAAGCGGCGGGCGTGCATCACCGCGTCGGGCAGCCGCCACACCGTCCAGCTCGCCCGGGTGGGCCGCACCCGCATCCCGTCGTAGCGCAGCAACAGCAGCGCCACGTCGTCGTCCCGGCGGCTGTCCCCGCCGAGCAGCGCGTCCGCGACCCCGCCGGGGTCGTACGGGTCGGCGCGGGCCAGCGCCTGGCGGGCCCGGCGCACCCCGTCGTCCAGGTCGAGCCGGGCGGACTCCACCAGGCCGTCGGTGAGCAGGGCGAGCAGGGTGCCCGCGGACAGCCCGGCCGCGGTCATCGGGAACTCGGCGTCCGCCACCACGCCCAGCGGCGGGCCGCCCTCGACGTCCAGCTCCGCGGTGGTGCCGTCCGGGTGGCGCAGCAGCGGCTGGATGTGTCCGGCCCGGACGAACCACGCCTCGCCCTCCTCCATGTCGAGATCGGCGTAGCAGCAGGTCGCGAAGAGATCGGTCTCCATGCCGACGAGGAGGCGGTTGGCGTGCGCCACGACCACGTCGGGCGGGTGGCCCTCCACCGCGTAGGCCCGGATGGCGGTGCGCATCTGGCCCATGATCGTGGCGGCCGCGGCGCTGTGGCCCTGCACATCCCCGATGACCAGCGCCACATGGCCGTCCGGCAGCGGGATGACGTCGTACCAGTCGCCGCCCACCTCCAGGCCCATCGTCGCGGGCAGATAGCGGGTGACGGCCACCCCGCCGGGCAGCTCCGGCAGCTTCCGGGGCAGCAGGCTGCGCTGGAGCATGGTGGCCAGCTCGTGCTCGGCGTCCAGGGCGTGGGCGCGCACCAGGGCCTGCCCCACCAGACCGGCGGTCGCGGTCAGCAGCGAGCGCTCCTCCGGGCCGAACTCGTGCCGCTGCTCCCAGCCGATCAGGCATACGCCGACGATCCGGCCGTCCGCCGGGAGCGGGAGGACGGCGAGGCCGCCGGGGCCGATACCGGAGAGCCCGGGTTCGAGGTCGGCGCCCTCGGGCCAGATGCTGACCTGTCCCTCCCGCACCGCCTCCGCCAGCGTGGGCAGGGCATGGCTGGGCGGCTCGGGCCATTCGGAGCGCCAGGCGGCCCGCCACACCTCGGGCCAGGCGGCGGGTTCGGCGGGGGCGAGGACGCCGACCACCAGCTGATCGGCCTGGAGTTCGGCGACCGCGAGCCGGCCCGCCCCCAGCGGATCGCGCAGCGCGCCGACCACGGCCCGGCCCACGTCCCGGACGGTGGTGGCCCCGGCCAGGGCGGCCGACAGCCGCTGCACCAGGGACACCTCGTCGGCGCTCGGCCGCAGGTACGAGGTCTCCGCGACCACGCCCAGCATGCGCCGGGGCGTGCCGTCCGCCCCCGTCTCGACCCGGGCGCGCAGGCCCAGCCAGCGCAGCTCTCCATTGGGCCGGCGGATCCGGAACTCCAGCTGTGCGGTGCCGGCGGTCAGCAGGTCGGGCTCCAGGACCGACATCAGGGCGGGGACGTCGTCCGGGACGGCGGCCGCCAGCAGGGTCTCCACCCGTCCGTCGAAGTCCTCCCCGGGGATGCCGAACAGGTCGAGCACCTGGGTGTCGGCGGTCATCCGCCCGCTGTCGAGGAGCAGCACGAACGAGCCGACCCGCAGCCGGTCCAGGGTGAGGCCGGGCAGTTCGGGTCCCCGCTGGGCGAGCGCCCGCGGCCCTGCCGCCTCGACCCCGGCGGCCACGTGGTGGGCGTAGAGCTCGATGAAGCCGCGGCGGTCGGCGTCGATCCCGCCGGGCGCCTCGTCCACCACCACCAGACACCCCAGCCCCTTGCCGTCCCCGCCGAGCGGCAGCGCCCCCAGCGAGACGCCGGGGGTGGTCGGGGTTTCGGGAGTGGTGGGGCCGATGGGGCCGTAGGCGGCGAGTTCGGTGGGGGTCAGCCACAGGGGGCGCCCGGCGCGGAAGGCGTCGGCGACGGGCGAGCGCCCGGACACGGGATAGCGGGCCGGCAGCGCGTACGACCGTCCGGCGCCGCTCACCGTCTCGGCCAACCGCAGCTCGGCACCCTCCGCGTCCAGCACATAGACAGCCACCAACGCGGTCCCCGTGAACGTCAGCACATGCCCGGTCACAGCACGCCTGCACCGCCTCCGTGCGCGGACCGCCGGTCTCGTGGGCGTACCCGGGCCCTTGGTCGGCCTCCGCGCGGCGACCGGTCACGACCACCGGCGGGGCCTTCGCTGCCGCGCCCCCTCGAAAGGGATGGCGCCTCTCCTCCAAAGCATGGCACAGCGGGGTGAACCGGGCCATCTCCCCTCGGGGGCGACGGCGCTCAGCGGCGACCGGTGGTACGGGAGGGCGATGCGGAAGACTGGGCGGCATGGTGCGTCTGCGCGTGGTCACCACGGACGACTGGCCGCTGTGGCGGGACGTCCGCCGGGCCGCGCTGGCCGAGGCGCCGCACGCCTTCAAGTCCCGGCTCGCCGACTGGCACCGCGGCGGCGAGGAGCGGTGGCGCGCCCGACTGGAGGTGCCGGGCGCGTACCACGTCGTGGCCCTGCTGGACGGCCGGGCGGTGGGGATGTCGAGCGGCATGCCCGGGGACGGGGTCGGGGACGGGGACGGGCGGCCGCCGGAGCTGAGGTCGGTCTGGGTCAGTCCCGAGGCGCGCGGCCACGGCGTCGGCGGCCTGCTGATCGCGGCGGTCGAGACCTGGGCCCTGCGGAGGGGCGCCACGGCGCTGCGGCTGGCGGTGCTCCCGGGCAACGCGCCGGCGATCGCCCTCTACGAGCGGCATGGCTTCGCCGCCACGCGGGAGCCGGGGGATCTGCTGGCCGACGGCGTGACCAGGGAGCTGGTCATGGTGAAGGCACTCCGGCGGAGTTGATCCGACCCGGCCGCAGGCGTCGGAGCCGCCGTCGAGGCGGCGCCACGCCCGCCACCACAATCGTGAATTCCGTTCATTGATATGGACACGCCATCAACTCTGCCCTACCTTGGCTCTTGGTCTAGACCATGATCCATCACAGGAACGGAACAGACCGGAGGTGGGCCCATATGCCCGCATTACGCACCACACGTACCAGACGCTCCTCCCCCGCCAGGGCGGCTCTGGCGTTCGCCGCGCTCGTCGGGGTCCTGTCGGCGGGGGTCGCGGCCAGGGGACGGCCACGGCGAAGGAGGCCGCGGCGTCGCCGACCGATGGATGGACGCAGATGTCGTTCACATACTCGATACACAAGCCGTGGAATCTCGACCTGAGCGAGCGCTACAGCTACAACTCGGGCACGAAGACCCACACCATGTGGGTCAACTCCACCGACGAGCCGCTCGAAGAGGGCAGCGACACCGATCCGCGCACCGAAATGCGGTGGAAGCAGGAGTACTCCTCGGGGAAGCACATGTGGGACGCCGATGTGTATGTGCCGTCCGGGACCAACGGCGCGGACATCATGCAGATCCTGCGGGGCAAGCACCCCAGCGGAACACCGGCCACCGACATCATGCTGCGGGCGTCCAGCGCGAACGGCGGGACGCTCACGCGCTATACGGATGCCGTCATCAAGACCGGTATCTACAACAAGTGGTGGAACCTGAAGGTCGCCCATGACGCGGACACCGGAAAGATCCAGGTCTACGCCGACGACAAGCTGGTGCTGACGGTCGACGACCGGGGACCGGCGACGCGCTATTTCAAGAACGGCGTCTATCACCACGGCAGTGGCCGGGCCGAGGCCCGGTTCCGCAACATCCGCTATTGGGTGAAGTAGAGGGGTGGGACCGTGTCCAGGAAACACCGTGTGATCGCCGGTGTGTCCGCCGCCTGCGGACTGCTGCTGGCGGCGTCGGGCGTCGCGCACGCCGAGGTCGAACCGGGCGGCTGGTCGTCCGAGTCCCCGGGGTTCAAGGTGCAGGAGCGGGGGTGCGGGGAGGTCGACGACCTCACCTTCAAGCTCACCTGCTCCACCGCGAGCGGTGACCAGCGGGCCGAGCGGCGCTATGACACCTACACCGGCGGGACCCATCAGTTCGAGGGCTACTTCCGGGTCACCAGCATGGGCGGCACCCGGATCAGCCTGAAGCAGACGTTCAACGACACCGACGGCGACGCCGGTCCGTACTTCATGCTCGCGGTCGAGCGCGGCGGGCGGCTGTACGCCGTGCACGGCGGGGACACCCTGTCCAACGCGGGAACGGTCGGGGCCACGGTGCGCGTCAATACGGTGCACCAGGTGGGCAAGGAGCACCGTACGTACATCAACGGCTCGCTCAAGCACACCGTGGACAGCCCCGGCGGCAGCTTCTACGACAAGTTCGGGGCGTACCGCACCGGCAGCGGCAACGGCCCGGCCACCGTGGAGTGGAGCAACGTGAAGTTCTGGCGCAAGTGAGCGGCTCGGTACGCGCCCTGGCGGCGGCGGTTCTCGTCGCCGCCGGGCTTTCCGGAATCGGCGGGTGTGCGGCGTCCACGGAGGCGTCCGGAGCCTCCCGCGAGACCCGGCCGACCGGGACCGTGCTCAGCGTCACCCGGGTCTCCCCCGTCGACGCCGAGCTGAGCTGGCACGGGAAGGCGCCGGGCGCCGCCGGGCGGATCGTGGAGTTCGCGACCGAGCCCGGCGGGCCCTGGACGATCCTCACCTACGCCCCGCTCGGCCAGACCACCTACCGGCACCCGGATCTGATACCGAAGACCCACTTCTCCTACCGGGTGCGGCCGTACTACGGACCCGCGTCCCGGCCGGTCGACGTCACCCTGCCCAAGGGGCGTTCACCAAGGCGGAGCAGCGCCAGGAGCACACATGGGCGCCGCCGCGCACCATCCGGCGGGCGGGGGTGCGCACCAGCCACGTCCGGCGGCCGTCGGCGACCCCGACCGATCTGCGGGCGACCGTCATGCACGCCAACGGCATCCGGTTCACCTGGACCGACCACGCCGCGGGCGAGCGGGGCTATCTCCTGGAGGACCGGCCCCGGGGCGGCGGCTCCTTCCGCCCCGTCGCCGTGCTCGACCCGGACATCAACTCCTTCGGGCTGATCACGCTGCCGAACGAGAAGCGGGCCTCCTACCGGGTCCGGCCCTTCGTCTACGGCGAACGCTCCAACATCGCCCGGATCACGACGGGCGAGCGGCCCGCCGGGCGCGGCTGAGCGCTACCGCCTCAGCCCTCGGTGGCCCCGGTGGCCCGGGCGCCCCGGGTGCCCCGGGTGTCCCCGGCGTTCCCGGTCTCCCCGGCGTCCCCGGCGCTCCCGGTCTCCCCGGCGCCCCGGGTGTCCACCGGGGACGGGGCGAGCACCTCCGGCAGCGGGGTGTGCCGCGCCCCGGCGATGAGGACGTCGAAGCCCCAGGCCAGCCGGTCCTTGGGGGACCCGGACAGCAGCCGTGTGCCCAGCGCGGCGATATGCGGATGGGTCCGCGGTGAGACGTCCCGCACCACCGTGGCGAGCGCCTGCCAGTCCGCCTCGCTCTGGGGGGTGTCACCGGGGGCCCGGTGGGCGTGCTCGGCCGCGGTCGCGGTGGCGAACTGGAGCAGCAGATCGAGCAGCCACGCGGCCCGGTCGGGCTCGATGCCGCCCTCGTCCAGCAGCGCCAGCAGCGCTTCCAGCAGCTTCAGATAGTGCTTGCCGAAGGGGCGTGCCACCAGGGCGGACTGGGCGAGGCCGGGGTACTCGAACAGCACCGAGGTGTACGAGGTGAGGATCCGCACCAGCCGGTCGCGCCACTCGCCGTCCGACGTCGCCGGGCTCAGGTCGACGGCGCCGAGGAGCTCGTCCAGGACGGCCGCGTGCAGCTCGGCCATGTTGCGGACGTAGACGTAGAGGGACGCCGGCCCGGTGTCCAGCTCCTTGGCCAGGCGGCGCATCGTCACCCGCTCCAGGCCCTCGGCACGCATGAGGTCGACCGTGGTGGCGATGATGCCTTCCCGGGTCAGGGCTGGTTTCGCCGGACGTTCCCGGCGGCTCCGCGGGGCGGTGGGGTGCGCTGTCATGGCGCCATCGTACCGGCAGTCGATCGCGTTCGTCACGAACGCATTCGCCACGAACACGTTTGCCACGAACGCGTTCGTCGCCCTACGCTCCTCCCATCCGCGGCGCACCCCCGCGCCGAGCCAGGGAGGCATCCATCGCCATGTCCACACAACGCCGTGAACGCCGTATCGCCATCGTCGGAGCAGGGCCGGGAGGGCTGACGCTGGCGCGCGTACTGCACGTGCACGGCATCCCCTCGACCGTTTACGAGCTGGACGCGTCGGCGACCGCACGCGACCAGGGCGGCACGCTCGACCTGGACGAGGAGTCCGGCCAGCGGGCGCTGCTGCACGCCGGGCTGCTCGAGGAGTTCCGGCCGCTGAGCCGCCCCGAGGGCGGGGAGCTGCGTCTGCTCGGCAAGGACGCCGAGGTCGGCTTCCACATCTCCCCGCCGCAAGACGGTGACGGCAACGACCGCCCCGAGATCGACCGCAGGGTGCTGAAGGAGCTGCTGCTGGGGTCACTTCCGGAGGGGACCGTCCGCTGGGGCCAGAAGGTGAGGGCGGTCGCCCTCGGCGCGGCGGGGCGGCCCGAGCTCACCCTGGCCGACGGCACGGCCGTCGCGGCGGATGTGGTGGTCGGCGCGGACGGGGCGTGGTCCCGGGTCCGGCCCCTGCTGTCCGACGCCGATCCGGTCTACACCGGGGTGTCGTTCGTCGACGGTCTCCTGAACGACGTGGACACCCGGCATCCGGCCGTGGCCGAACTCGTGGGCCGGGGCTCGATGTTCGCCCTCGCGGACGAGAAGGGGCTGTTCGCCCAGCGCAACGGTGGCGGCCGGATCCGCGTCTACACCGCGGTCAAGGCGCCGGAGGAGTGGAGCCGTTCGGGCCTGGTCGACCCGGCGGACCCGGCGGATCCGGGGGCCCGGCGGACCCGGCGGACCCGGCGGCGATCAGGAAGCGGCTGCTGGACCTCTTCCCCGACTGGGACGAGGGGCTGCGCGCGCTGATCGCCGACAGCGACGGCCCGCTCGTCCCCCGGCCCATCCACGCGCTGCCCATCGGCCACCGCTGGAACCGGGTGCCCGGCGTCACGCTCCTGGGCGACGCCGCCCATCTGATGTCCCCCTTCGCCGGGGCGGGCGCCAACCTCGCCATGCTCGACGGCGCGGAACTCGCCCTCGCCCTGGCCGCCCACGACGACCTGGAGACGGCGCTGAACGCCTACGAGACAGCCCTGTTCCCGCGCGCCGAGGAGGCGGCCAGGCAATCGGCCGACCACCTCGTCGACTTCTTCCAGCCGGACGCCCTGCGGATCATGCGGGACTCCTTCACCGCGCTGACCGCCGGAGGTGCGGACCGATGACCATGCCCACCGAATTCTTTGTTGAGCCCTACCCCGGTCTGCCCCTGACGGTGCGGGACGTGGGCGCGGGCCGCCCCGTGCTCGTCCTGCACGGCGGTGGCGGGCCCGCGAGCGTGAGCGGCGTGGTGAACCACTTCGCCGCCACCTCCCGGGTGCTGGCGCCGACCCACCCGGGCTGGGAGGACACCCCGCGGCCCGAGTGGTTCTCGGACGTGGGCGACCTCGTCGAGACGTATCTGGATCTGCTGGACGACCGCGATCTGCGCGATGTCCTGGTCCTCGGCAGCTCGTTCGGCGGCTGGATCGCCGCGGAGATGGCCGTACGCGATCGGGGCCGCCGCATCGGCGGGCTGGTCATCATGGGCGCGTTCGGGCCACGGCTCGAGGGACACGAGGTCCGCTTCCCCACGGCCCCGCCCGGCCCACCGCCCGGTGAGGGCTCCGGACCAGCTCAGGGACCCGGGACCGGTTACGGCCCGGGCCAGCCCAGGGCCCCGGGACCGCCCAGGGGCCCGGGACCGCCCAGGGCCCTGGGACCGCTGAGGGACCCGAGCACGCCCAGGGACCCGAGCACGCCCAGGGACCCGAGCACGCCCAGGGACCCGAGCACGTCCAGGGGCCCAGGGCCGGGGAAGGCTCCGGGGCGCCGGTGTCGCGTCGGGGGCCCTCGCCCGCGGCGCTTCAGGCGCTGGCCGCCTACGCCGGGCCGACGAAGTCCGACCCGAAGCTGCTGCACCGGCTCGCTCGGGTGGCGGTGCCCGCCCTCGCGGTGTGGGGCGAGAACGACACCGTCGTCCCGCCCGACTACGGCCGCGCGTACGCCGCCGCCATCCCCGGGGCGCGCTTCGAGCTGATCCCGGGCGCGGGCCACCTCCCCGCCCGGGAGGCCCCGGAGGCCACGTTCGCCGCGATCGACGCGTTCGTGGCCGCCACCGGGCGATAGATCTCAGTTGGGGCGGCCCAGCTCCTTGCGGAAGAGCTCCAGCACATTGCCGCCGAGGATCTTCTCGACGTCCGCCTCGGGAAGGCCCCTTCGGACCAGCGCCTCGGTCACCAGAGGCAGTCCGCGGGGGCCTTCGAGGCCGGGGACCACCAGCCGGGCGTACTCGGCGTCCTCGCAGCAGGGCGGGGTGGTGTCCGCGCTGACCTCCTTGATGAAGTCGGGCCCCAGACCTACACGTTCGACGCCGATCACGTCGGCGATGTGGACGATGTGATCGGCCAGCCGGTCCACCGTGCGGTCGGCCGGGTCGGTGGCCAGGAACTCGCCGAGGAAGTTGACGCACACCGTGCCGCCGGTGGCCGCGATCCCGCGCAGCTGCTCGTCGGTGAGGTTGCGGTGGTGGTCCAGCAGCGCGCGGGCGGAGGAGTGGGTGGCCATCACCGGGCGGGTGGCCAGCTCCAGCACATGGGCCACCCCGGAGGCGCCGAGGTGGGAGACGTCGAAGAGGATGCCCAGGCGCTCCATCTCCCGCAGCGCCAGGACCCCGGCCTCGGTGAGCCGGCTTCCGGTGGCGTCCTCACCGCTGCCGTCGGCCAGGGCGGTACGGCCCCAGTGGGCGAGCGAGGCGATGCGCACCCCGAGGCGGTGGAGGGTCGGGAGGAGCTCGACGTTGGCGTCCAGTCCGGGGGCGCTCTCCAGCGCGAGCACCAGGGCGATCCGGCCGTCGGCGAGCGCGGCGTCGATGTCGTCGCCGTCCAGGCACAGCCGTACCTCGTCGGCGTTGCCCTCGGCGAGGGTGTGGGCGCATTCGATCATCCGCAGCGTCTCGCGCAGCGCGCCCTCGGGGCGGAACCGGTCGTCGATGAAGACCGGGAGCACCTGAAGATCCACCCCGCCCTCGCGCAGCTGTGGCAGCCAGCGCTCGCGGAAGTAGCCCGCCCAGCGGTGCGGCGGACGGGCGGTGACGGCGATCAGCAGGTCATTGTGGGCGTCGGCGACGACGGCGCGCTGGTGGAGTGCACGGCTCATACGGACGACGGTGGCCTTTCGTGAGACCGGGGCCCGGGAGCCGGGGTTGGCGGCGGTCATCGTGACGTACGGGGCGCCCGCCGGTCCACGGATTTTCGCCCGGCGGACGGGGATCGCGCCGCCGCGCGAACGGTACGGCCCCCGCGGTCTGGCCGTGGACGCGTTGGTGTTCGGCAGGTCTCTTTCCCCTCCCCGCCCCTTCCCGATACCAGGGGCTTCTCCCCTGGACCCCGGGATCTGGAGCAGAGCCCTGCCACGCGGCGGAACCGCATACCGACGCTGCGGGAAGGAGCGAATCCCCGGCCCGGGATCAGGGGCCAAGCGTCAGCCCAGGGTCAGGGGCCAAGCCCCGGCCCCGGAGTCCGGGGCCAAGCGTCAGCCCGAGGACAGGGGCCAAGCCCCAGCCCCGAAGTCAGAGGCCAAGCCCCAGCCCGAAGCCAGAGGCCAAGCCCCAGCCCCAGAGCCAGGGACCAAGCCCCAGCCCCAGAGCCAGGGACCAAGCCCCGGCTCCGAAGCCAGGGGCCGAGCGTCAGCCCGAGACCAGGGGCCAAGCCCCAGCCCCGAAGCCAGAGGCCAAGCCCCAGCCCGAGACCAGGGGCCAAGCCCCAGCCCCGAAGCCAGAGGCCAAGCGTCAGCCCGAGACCAGGGGCCAAGCCCAGCCCCGAAGCCAGAGGCCAAGCCCCAGCCCCGAAGCCAGAGGCCAAGCCCCAGCCCCGAAGCCAGGGGCCAAGCCCCAGCCCCGAAGCCAGGGGCCAAGCGTCAGCCCGAGGCCAGGGGCCAAGCCGCGGTTCCGGGGGCTGGGGCCGAGCGTCGGCCCGGGGTCAGGGGCGGAGCCCCGGTTCCGGGGGCTGGGGCCGGGCCCCAGTTTCGGGAAGGGGCGGGGAGGGGAGCAGCCCGCCGCAGGCGTCACGATCCGCCGGCACCCCCTGAGACCGCGTGCGGTACGCCGTCAGTTGAGGGCGATCAGCCCGATGGCCAGCCCCGCACCGAGCAACCCGACGGCCTGGGGCCGGGTGATCCGCTCCCGTAGGAACGTCAGCGCGAGCAGCACCGGCACCGCCGGATAGAGCGCGGACAGCACCACGGCGACGGACAGCAACTCCTGCCGGGTGGCGAGCAGATAGAGGATGGTCGCCAGGGTGCCGAGCGCACCCGCCACCGCCGCGACGGCGGCCGCCCGGCGGGGCAGCCGCAAGGAGGCGCCGGTCGCGGGGAACAGCGCCAGGATGACGGCCACCGACACGGCCCGGCTGACCACCACCGGCCACCATCCGGCCGAGGCCGGTATCCGGGCGAGCGCGAAGAAGTGCACGGCCAGGCCCACTCCGGCGACCAGCGCCATGACGACGGCCGAGCGCGACCGGTCGGCGCCCTGCCCGTGCCCCAGCCGTGACTCACGCGGCTCATGCGGCCCACGCGGCTCATGCGGCCCACACGACTCACGCGACCCACGCGACTCGCCGCGCGAGACCAGCCAGAGCGCGGGCAGCCCGAGCGCGATCCCGGTGAGGGCCGGGGCGAGGGCCGGTCGCCGAGGAGGGCGATACCGGCCAGCACCGGCAGGCCCACCGCCGTGACATCGCTGACCGGCACCACGACGCTCATCGGCCCCTGGTTCATCGACCAGTAGAGGCACGCCACGCCCACCCCGGTGCCGAGCCCCGAGAGCGCGCCCCAGCCCAGTGCCGACGGCGGGGCGTTGGCGTCCTGGGTGAGCAGCACCGGGACCAGGCTGACCACCGTGCCGCCCGCCTGGGCGCAGGCCGCGACCGTCACCCCGTGCCGGTGGCGGGAGACCAGGCCGCTCAGGAAGTGGGTGGTGCCGAAGCAGAGCGCCGAGGCGACGGCCAGCAGCTCACCCATGGTCCGTACGAGCCCCGTCCTCGGCCGCCGCCCGCGCGGCCGCCCCGTCCTCGGCCACTGCCCGCGCGGCCGCCCCGTCCTCGGCCGCCGCCCGCGCGACCGCCCGGTCCGCGGCCCCGACCGGGCACTCCACGCCATCCGGGGTGCAGGCGGTCCGGTCGCACAGCCGGCACATCCGGTCGGCCGAACCACTGCCCTGGTAGAGCCCGTCGAGCAGCGTGGCCAGCAGTGCGCCGAGGTCGCGGACCTCCGCCTCGCCGAGGCCGTCCAGCACCCCGGTGAGCCGGGAGGTCCGCGAGGTCAGCAACTGGCCCGCGGTCCGGCGGCCCTTGGCGGTGGGGTGGACCCCGGTCCAGTTGCCGATTCCGCGCCGCCGCTCGACCAGGGCGTCCCGCTCCAGCCCGTCCACCATCCGCACCGCCGCGGACTGGGTCAGCCCGACCCGGCGGCCGAGCTCGGTCACGCTCACGCCGGGGTCGGCGCGGAGCACGATCAGCGCGGCGGCCGCGCTCATGCTCAGGCGGGACGCGGCGGCCGGGGCGCTGAGCAGATCGTCCGTGATCGCCAGCGCCGTGGCCCCCAGCAGATTCGCTACGCGTTCCCTCTCATCATGCATGAGTCATGCATACCCTGGCCGGACTGATTCCATGCGCCACCCGGCGGGGTGAGAGGATCGGAGCGGGACGGCCCGAGGGAGGAGGCGGGAGATGTCGGTGGAGATCACCTGGTGGGGGCATGCCACCGCGACCGTGCGGGACTCCGGGGTGCGGGTGCTGACCGACCCTCTCTTCGTACGGCGGCTGGCCCATCTGCGGCGCCGCCGGGGAGCCGTGCCACCGGCCGCCGCGGCGGTGGCGGACGTGGCGCTGGTCTCGCATCTGCACGCCGACCATCTGCACCTCGGCTCGCTGGCCAAACTGCTGCCCGGCACCCGGCTGGTGGTGCCGCGCGGGGCCGGGCGGACGATGCCCGGGCTGCGGCGGGTGGTCGCGGCGCGGGAACTGCGGGTGACCGAGATGGCGCCGGGGGACGTGTGCACGGTGGGCGAGGTGCGCATCCGGGCGGTACCGGCCGCGCACGACGGGCGGCGGCTGCCGTACGGGCCGAGCCGGGTGCCCGCGCTGGGGTACGTGCTGAGCGGCGAGTCGACCACGTACTTCGCGGGGACACCGGGCTGTTCGACCGGATGGCGGAGGCGGTGGGCGCCTGCGATGTGGCGCTGCTTCCGGTGGGCGGCTGGGGGCCGTACCTCGGCCCCGGCCATCTCGACGCGGGCCGCGCGGCACAGGCGCTGGCGCGGCTGGGGGCGCGCTGCGCGGTGCCGGTGCACTACGGGACGTACTGGCCGATCGGGATGGACGCGATCCGTCCGCACGAATTCCACGCCCCGGGCGACGACTTCGTGCGCCACGCCGGGCGGCTGGCCCCCGACGCGGTGGTGCACCGGCTGGGGCACGGGGAGTGCGTGCGGCTGGAGCCCGCCAGGTGATAGGGGATCTGGCGGACCTGGCGGATCTGGCGCGGAGCGTGCCGTCCGAGTCGACACAGCAGGCGGTGGGATACCCCTCGCTGTTCCTGCTGGTGGTGTTCGGGTCGCTGGTGCCGGTGGTGCCTACCGGGGCGGTGGTCTCCTCGGCGGCGGTGGTCGCCATCCACCAGACCGCTCCCCCGCTGTCGCTGCTGGTGGTCTTCGGGGTGGCCTCGCTGGCGGCCTTCTCCGGCGATGTGATGCTGTACTGGCTCGGGCGGCGCGGGGTGCGCTCGAAGAACGGCTCGCGGTGGCTGGAGCGGATCCACGACCACGCGGCGCCGGAACGGCTGGACCAGGCACAGGCGCGGCTGGACGAGCACGGGGTGGCGGTTCTGGTGCTGTCCCGGCTGATCCCGGCGGGGCGGATACCGGTGATGCTGGCCTGTCTGTTGGCTCGCTGGCCGCTGCGGAGGTTCGCGCGCGGGGCCGGGCCCGCGGCGCTGGCCTGGGCGGTGACGTATCAGCTGATCGGGATCCTGGGCGGCTCGCTCTTCCCCGAGCCGTGGGAGGGCGTGGCGGCCGCCGTGGTCCTGACGGTCGTGATCAGCACGGCCCCCGCGGTGTGGCGGCGCCTGCGCCGCCGTACCGCTCGCGACGCCCAGAGCGAGGCCACGGGCTGACGCCCCCTCGGCCCCGGGGCGGGCCGCTCGGGCAGCGCCCCTGCCGCACCGGCCCACCCGGCGCGCGCCTTCCGCACCTTTCGGGGCGGGGCTCGCCGCCGCCCGACGTCGGCCCCTTGCGGGTGCGTCCGGCGGACCACGCGGTGGAGCGGCCTATGGATGCTTTCCCCTCCCCGCCCCTTCCCGATACCAGGGGCTCCGCCCCTGGACCCGGCGCCCGGGGCGGAGCACCAGTTTCGGGAGGGGCGGGGAGGGGAACAGCACGCGTCACGACCGACCGCGGGCCGGGGGCAGTCGGGAAAGCGACACCCGGCGAAGCGACACCCGGCGAAGCGATACCCGGCGCAGGCGCGTCAGCCGTCCAGTCGCAGAACCTCTCGCAGCGCACGCGTCATCGCCGCCTCCGGGTCGGGGACCGAGCGCTCCGCTCGCCAGGCGACGAAGCCGTCGGGGCGGACCAGGACCGCGCCGTCGGGGGCGGTGCCGTGGAGTTCGGCCCAGTCCGTGCCCGGCTCGGGGGCGAGTTCGTGGTCCGGGCCCTCGCCCACCCGGTAGCAGTCCAGCGGTACGCCGAGGGCGTCGGCGGCGCGGCGGCCCGCCTCGTGCCAGGTGGCGCCGCCCGGCCCGGTGAGCAGCACACAGGTGCGCTCGTACAGATCGAGGGTGGACAGCCGCACCCCACAGCGGTGCACCCACATGTGGGGCGCGCGGCTGCCGGGCTCGGCCGAGACCGTGAAGTGGTCGGGCACCGCGGGGGCGGAGGAGTCGGCGCCCGCGACCGCGCCCCGCACATAGCGGTAGCCCATGGCGACCGCCATGACATTGGACTGCGGGCCCTGGCCCTCGGTGACCGGTGCCGAGTAGCCGGGGTGGCTGTGCTCGGCCGAACGGGCGGCGGCGCGGGCGCTGGTGGCCTGGGCGACCGGCCGCCGCTCCATGCCGTAGGTCTCCAGCAGCGCGGGGCCCGCCCAGCCGCCCATGACAGCGGCGAGCTTCCACGCCAGGTTGTGGGCGTCCTGGATACCGGTGTTGGAGCCGAAGGCGCCGGTGGGCGACATCTCGTGCGCGGAGTCTCCGGCGAGGAAGACCCGGCCGTCGGAGTAGTGGTCCGCCACCCGCTCGGCCGCGTGCCAGGGCGCCTTTCCGGTGACCTCGACCTCCAGGTCGGGCATGCCGACGGCGGTGCGGATGTGCTGGGCGCAGCGCTCGTCGTTGAACGCCTCCAGCGGTTCGCCGTGCTCGGGGTGCCAGGGGGCGTGGAAGACCCACTGTTCCTGGTTGTCGACGGGCAGCAGCGCCCCGTCGGCCTCCGGGTTGGTGAGGTAGCAGGCGATGAAGTGGCGGTCCCCGACCGCGTCCGCGAGCCGCTTGGCGCGGAAGGTGATGGACACGTTGTGGAACAGCTCACCGCGTCCGCTCTGCCCGATGCCAAGGGCCTCGCGCACCGGGCTGCGGGGGCCGTCGGCGGCGATGAGGTAGTCGGCGCGGACCGTGGAGCGCCGCTCGGAACCGCGGTCCAGGAGGGTGGCGGTGACGCCGTCCGGGTCCTGCTCGAAGGAGATCAGCTCGGTGGAGAACCGCAGATCGCCACCGAGCCCCGGGCCGCGTTCAGCAGCACCGGCTCCAGGTCGTTCTGGCTGCACAGGCACCATCCGGCGGGGCTGATCCGGGCGGCCTTGCCACCCGGGTCCAACTCCCGGAAGAGCCAGTTGCCCTCCGTACCGGTGAGGGACGGGGTCTGCAGGATTCCGTGGTTGTCGGCCAGGACGGACGCGGCCTCGCGGATCGCGGGCTCCACTCCGGCGGTGCGGAACAGTTCCATCGTCCGGATGTTGTTCCCCCGTCCGCGCGGGTGGTGCGAGGTGCGCGGGTGTTTTTCGACCAGCAGATGACCGATCCCCAGTCGGCCCAGGAACAGCGAGGCGGACAGGCCCACCAGGGAGCCGCCCACGATGAGGACGGGCACACGCTCAGCATTGTCGGCAAGACGGTTCATTTTGCTGCTATGCCCGGTGATTCCGGGCCGCTCCGGGGCGCTGACCAGGCGTTCGCTCGGATGGCTCACATATCTCGCGCCATTGGTGGGAGCACTTCACGATCGTCTAACGGGCGGGTGTCCTCGATGCCCGGAAGGACGCGTCCGCGAAATAAGGAGTGGAATATGAGCACCCTGTCCGACGTTCCGGAGACCACGGTGGCCCAATCGCCGACGACCGTGGAATCCGCTCTCACCGACACCAGATTGCGCGTCGTGTTGCTGGTGCAGGTCAACAGCGGTGCCGAGCAGCGCTTTCTGCGTGCCTACGATCAGCTGTCCCAGCAGGTGGCCGCGGTACCCGGGCACATCAGCGACCAGCTGTGCCAGTCGATCGAGAACCCCTCGCAGTGGCTGATCACCAGCGAATGGGAAAGCGCCCCTCCGTTCCTCGCCTGGGTGGACTCGCCCGCGCACCGGGAGATGGTCAAGCCCTTCCACGGCTGTGTGGAGGACACCCGCTCACTGCGGTTCAGCATCCTGCGGGAGACCCTGACCGCCGGGTCCGCGCCGGTCGATGTCACCACCCGGGGCGTCGACGCCGCGCTGCGGATCGGTGACGGGCTGGTCCGGCAGGCGCTCACCTTCACCGTGAAGCCCGGCAGCGAGGACGCCGTCGCCAAGATCCTGGCCGACTACGCCTCGCCCCAGGCCCGGGTCGACGAGACCACCCGGCTCTACCGCACCTCGGTGTTCATGAGCGGCAACCGGGTGGTGCGGGCCGTGGAGGTCAAGGGCGATCTGGCCGCGGCGCTGCGCTTCGTGGCCCGGCAGCCGGAGATCAGGGCCGCCGAGGAGGCCCTCAATCCGTATCTGGAGGAGGACCGCAACCTCGACGACCCCAGCTCGGCACGGGAGTTCTTCGCCCGCGCCTCCCTTCCGGTGGTCCACCACATGACGGCCGGCGGGCCGCGCCCCGCCGAGGGCGTCCACCGGCACGCCCTGCTCTACCCGGTCAAGACCGGCTGCGGCCCGGCGGTGGCCAGTCTGCTGGCCCGGCAGGACGAGCTGGCGGTGAACAAGGAGATGGCCGCGGAGCAGACCGCCAAGACCCTGCTGAGCAGCACCATCTTCCAGCGTGACGACATCGTGGTGCGGCTGGTGGACCTGGCCGCGCCGCTGGACCGGAACCCCGCCACGGCGGCCGGTGTGAGCGGCCGGCGGGCCGCCGCCGTGCTGGGCCGCCTGCTGGACCTCGGGGCGGACGGTGCGGTGATCGACCTGTCCATGGACGACGGACTGCGCCGCTTCCTCGCCGACTGCGACATGACCCCGGTCACCGACCGCAAGTCGGCGGACCACTGACGACGTCTCTCCCCCTCGCACCTTTCACCCCGTGGCGCGGACCGCGCAACGCTACCTGGAGGAACTCATCATGACCACGCAGTCCCCTCTCGTCGTCGACCTCGCCGCGGTCGCCCCCAACCGCCGGCGCGGTGGCGATGTGCGCGCCATGCTCACACCGACCCTGGTGGGTGCCACGAGCGGCTTCATGGGGATGGCCATCGTGGGGCCCGGTGAACGGGTCGCCGAGCACTACCACCCGTACTCCGAGGAGTTCGTGTACGTCGTCAGCGGCGACATGGAGGTGGACCTGGACGGCGAGGCGCATCCGCTCCGCCCCGACCAGGCGATCCTGATCCCCATCAACATGCGGCACCGGTTCCGCAATGTGGGGAGCACCGAGGCCCGGATGGTCTTCCACCTCGGGCCCCTGGCGCCGCGCCCCGAGCTCGGCCACGTGGACACGGAGGCCAACGAACCCGCCGAGGCGACGTCGTGACCCGACGGGTGGTGGTCACCGGGCTCGGTGTCGTCGCCCCCGGGGGTGTGGGGGTCCCGGCCTTCTGGGACATGCTCACCGCGGGCCGTACGGCCACCCGCAACATCACGCTCTTCGACGCGGAGCGGTTCCGGTCCCGGATCGCCGCCGAATGCGACTTCGACCCGCTGGCCTGCGGTCTGAGCTTCGAGCAGATCGAATGCTCCGACCGCTATGTGCAGTTCGCGCTGGTGGCGGCGCAGGAGGCGGTACGGGACTCCGGTCTCGACCTCCAGGCGCTCAACCCCTGGCGGATAGGGGTTTCGCTGGGCAGCGCCGTCGCCGCGTCCACCCGTCTCGAACAGGACTACGTCAAGGTCAGCGACGCCGGTGAGCACTGGGATGTGGACCATCGCAAGGCGGGTCCGCACCTTCAGCACGCGTTCTCGCCGAGCGCGCTGTCCTCCGGGGTGGCGGAGCTGACCGGGGCGCAGGGCCCGGTGCAGTCGGTCTCCACCGGCTGCACCTCCGGTCTGGACGCGATCGGGTACGCCTTCCAGGCGATCGAGGAGCGGCGGGCCGATGTGTGCATCGCCGGGGCGGCGGACTCGCCGATCACCCCGCTGACCGTGGCCTGCTTCGACTCGATCAAGGCGACCTCGGCGAACAACGACAACGCGGCCACCGCGTCCCGGCCGTTCGACGCCCACCGGGACGGCTTCGTCCTCGGCGAGGGCTCCGCCGTGCTGGTCCTGGAGGAGCTGGAGCACGCCCGGGCCCGAGGGGCGCGGGTCTACTGCGAGTTCCGGGGGTTCGCCACCTACGGCAACGCCTACCACATGACCGGTCTGACCCGTGAGGGTCTTGAGATGTCCGAGGCGATCGACCACGCGCTCGGCCACGCCCGCGTCAACAGCTCCGAGGTCGACTACGTCAACGCGCACGGCTCGGGCACCAAGCAGAACGACCGGCATGAGACGGCGGCCGTGAAGCGGTCCCTGGGCGAGCATGCGTACAAGACCCCCATGAGCTCGATCAAGTCCATGGTGGGCCATTCTTTGGGGGCGATCGGCGCCATCGAGGTGGTCGCCTGCGCCATGGCTCTCGCCCATGGCGTGGTGCCGCCGACGGCCAACTACGAGACCCCCGACCCCGAATGCGACCTCGACTATGTCCCGCGCACCGCCCGCGCCCTCCCGCTGCGCCATGTGCTGTCGGTCGGCAGCGGGTTCGGCGGCTTCCAGTCCGCGGTGGTGCTGAGCCGGGCGGACGGGAGTGCGGCATGACATCCGCGAAGAGCGCCCGGGACCGGGGCGCGGCCGTCACGGGCCTCGGTGTGATCGCCCCGGGCGGAGTGGGCACCGACGCCTTCTGGAAGGCCACCCGGGAGGGGATCACCTCCCTGGACCGGATCTCCCGCGAGGGCAGTGAGCACTTCCCGGTCCGGATCGGCGGCCAGGTCCGCGGCTTCGATCCGGGTTCGATGATCGAGGAGCGGTTCCTCGTCCAGACCGACCGCTTCACCCACTTCGCGATGGCCTCGGCCGATCTCGCGCTGGACGACGCCCGGCTGCCGGTGGACGACATGTCGCCGTTCGCCGTGGGCGTGGTGACCGCCGCCGGTTCCGGCGGCGGTGAGTTCGGCCAGCGCGAGCTGCAGCAGCTGTACGGCAAGGGGCCGCGCTATGTGGGCCCGTACCAGTCCATCGCGTGGTTCTACGCGGCCAGCACCGGCCAGGTCTCCATCCGCGGCGGGTTCAAGGGCCCCTGCGGGGTGGTCGCGAACGACGAGGCCGGCGGTCTGGACGCGCTGGCGCACGCCCGCCGGTCCATCCGACGGGGGGCGGACGCGGTGGTGGCGGGCGCCTCCGAGGCGTCGCTGGCGCCGTACTCCATCGTCTGCATGCTCGGCTGGGACGAGCTCAGCCGGGCCCGCGACGCGGGCCGGGCCTATCTGCCGTTCACCGAGGACGCCTGCGGCTTCGCGCCCGGGGAGGGCGGGGCGATGCTGGTCGTGGAGGAGGAGGGGGCCGCCCGGCGCCGCGGGGTGCGGATCCGGGGCTTCCTCGCCGGCTACGGCTCGACCTTCACCGGGGCGTCCCGGTGGGAGCGGTCCCGGGAGGGGCTCGCCCAGGCCATCCGCGTGGCCCTGGAGGACGCGGAGTGCGCGCCGGAGGAGATCGACGTGGTCTTCGCCGACGCGCTCGGGGTGCCCGAGGCGGACCGCGCCGAGGCGCTGGCGATCGCCGACGCGCTCGGGCCGCACGGCACCCGGGTCCCGGTGACCGCGCCGAAGACCGGCTTCGGCCGGGTGCACTGCGCGGCTCCCACGCTGGACGTGGCGGCCGCGCTGCTCTCCATGGAGCACCGCGTGGTGCCTCCGACCCCGTACGTCACCGACGTCTGCCATGACCTCGACCTCGTCACCCGCAGCTCCCGCCCGGCCGAGCCGCGGACGGCGCTGGTGCTCAGCCGAGGACTCATGGGTTGCAACGCGGCGCTCGTGCTCCGCGGACCGGAAGGAGATTACTGATGCCCAGTCAACTGTCCTACGGGGAACTGGCCACGCTGATGAAGCGGTGCGCCGGACTCACCGTCGACCCGGACACGATGCAGGCCCGGCCGGACTCCACCTTCGAGGAGTACGGCCTGGACTCGCTCGGTCTGCTCGCCATCGTCGGCGAGCTGGAGAACCGGTACGGCACCCCGATCGAACCGGGGGCCGAGAGCTGCAAGACCCCCGGTGACTTCCTCGACGTCATCAACACCTCACTTACCTCAGGAGCATGAAGATGGCAGGCCACACCGACAACGAGGTCATGATCAAGGCGCCGTTCGACCTCGTCTGGGACATGACCAACGACCTGGAGAACTGGCCGCAGCTGTTCAGCGAGTACGCCTCGGTCGAGGTGCTCCAGCGGACCGGGGACACCACCACCTTCCGCCTGACCATGCATCCCGACGAGGACGGCAAGGTCTGGTCCTGGGTCTCCGAGCGGGAGACGGCCCGCGATGTGCGCACGGTATGGGCGCGCCGCGTGGAGCCCGGCCCCTTCGCCTACATGAACATCCGCTGGGAGTACGAGGAGGAGTCCGAGGGCACCCGCATGCGCTGGACCCAGGACTTCGAGATGCGGCCCGACGCGCCGGTCGACGACCCCACGATGACGGACCACATCAACCGCAACTCCCGTATCCAGATGGATCTGATCCGGGACAAGATCGAGCAGCGGGCCCGGGAGACGGTGGGGGCATGACCATGTACCGCACCATGATCGTCGCCAAGATGCAGCGGGACGCGGCGCCGCAGGTTGCCAAGATCTTCGCGGAGTCCGACCGCGGCGAACTGCCCAAGCTGATCGGCGTCACCGGCCGCAGCCTCTTCCAGTTCGGCGAGGTGTATCTGCATCTGATCGAGGCGGAGCGGCCGCCGGCCACGGAGGTCACCAAGTACTCCAAACACCCGGAGTTCCGCGACGTCAGCGCGCGCCTCCAGCCGTATATGCGGGCGTACGACCCGGAGACCTGGCGCGAGCCCAAGGACGCCATGGCCCATGAGTTCTACCGCTGGGACCGCGACCAGGGCTAGCGCATGTGTCGCGCCGCACGGGGCCGCCGACGGAGTTCACCTCCCGGCGGCCCTTTTTGTATGGCGTCTTTCGTGTGGCGTCTTTGGTGTGGCGTCTTTCGTATGGCGCCTCGAGTGGGTTATGCACCGGTCGCGAAATCTCACACTACTGGGCTCATCGGAATGATGCCTGCCGAAAGAGGGAAAGAGCGTCAGCCCATTCGCGCGGCAAATGAGTGATCATTGCGCTTATCTCCACCCAGAGGGCTTACAACCCAGCAGATCGCAGGCCGCGCCGAGTGGCAGGGGAAGCCCACTTCGCTGACGGTGGATGAGACGCCGATGCGATCCCTTTATCTGGCAAATAGTCAGTATCGCGACGGCGCCGGAAGGAATGACTCATGCGATCTACTCGCGCACTCTTCACCGGGGCGGCGATTGCCGCCACCCTGACCCTGGGCGCCCCGCCGCCGCGTTCGCCGCCGACGTCTCGGACCCGGGCGGTCACGGTGGGTACTCGAGCAGCCAGGAGTCCTCCGAGGACGGCTACGGCCAGGGCGGCAGCTCCTGGGACAAGGAAGAGCACGGCAAGGAAGAGCACGGCAAGGAAGAGCAGGGCAAGGAAGAAGAGCAGGGTAAGGAAGAGGGCAAGGAAGAGCACGAATTCGGCAAGGAGGGCAAGGAGGAGCACGAGTTCGGCAAGGAGGAGGGCAAGGAGGAGCACGAATTCGGCAAGGAAGAGGGCAAGGAGGAGGGCAAGGAGGAGCACGAGTTCGGCAAGGAGAAGGAGCACGAGTGGTCCGGTAAGAAGGACCACGACTGGTCCGGTGGCTCCTGGAAGGACCACGAGAAGGGCGAGAAGCCGCGCGGTGGCGTCCACACCGGTGGTGGCGGCATGGCCACCACGGGCAGCGGCATGGCCGCCGGCTCGGTCCTGCTCCTCGGTGGCCTCGGCGCCGGCGCCTACGCCCTGCGTCGCCGCAAGCCGACCGGCACCGCGATCTGAGCCTGACTCTTCGCATTCCGTGCTGCCGTGGCACCTCCGCCGAGCGGTGGTGCCACGGCAGTTCCACGAGCGCTGTGAGAAAGCGGCCGTGGATAAGGCGTCTTGAGCTGAGGCGCCACGAGACAAGGCGCTGTAAGAAAGGCGAACACCCCCATGGGAAAGCCGGCCAAGCAGGGCGCTGCCGATGGCAACACCCGAACTCTCCGCTGGGCCGCCGCGTCGGCCCTCATCGGCGTATTCCTCATCTACAATTCCGTCGACGCCGCCTCTCAGAACACGCCGTCGGCCCGGCCCGCGGCCAGCTCCCCCGCGTCCGTCTCCGAACCGGAGAGCGACACCTCCAACGAGGACCAGTACGCGGACTCCCCGGAGTCGACGACCGCCCCCGAGTCCCGTCCGGGGCCCGCGCTGCCGCGCTCCCCCGCCTCCCATCTGGACATCCCCTCGATCGGCGTGAGCGCGCCCTTCATCCCGCTGTCGCTGGACGCCGCGGGCGTGCTGGTCCCGCCCCCGGACACCGACCAGAACCTGGTGGGCTGGTATGAGGGCGGCCCCTCGCCCGGTGAGCGCGGCAACGCCATCGTGGCCGGGCATGTGGACACCAAGGTCGGCCCGGCGGTGTTCTACCCCCTCAGCCAGCTCAAGCCGAAGAGCAAGGTGGCCATCACCCGCGAGGACGGGATCGTCGCGACCTTCGTGGTCGACAAGATCAAGACGTTCAAGAAGAACGCCTTCCCGGACGAACAGGTGTACGGGGACACCCCCAACGCCCAGCTGCGGCTGATCACCTGCGGCGGGGTCTATGACCACACGGCCAAGGACTACACGGCGAATGTGGTGGTGTTCGCGCACCTGTCCTCGTACCGGTACAGCTGACGCGACAAACCGAGCGGTGCCCGCGTCGTCGAGGACGGACGACGCGGGCACCGTGGTGTTTGTGCTTTCCCCTCCCCGCCCCTTCCCTCAACTGGAACTCCGCCCCAGACCCCAGGGTCCGGGGCGGAGCCCCAGCCGCGCGGCGGAGCGGGATATCGATGCGGCGGGGAAAGGGCGGAACCCCGGTCCCGGGGGCTGGGGCAGAGCCCCGGTCCCGGGGGCTGGGGCAGAGCTTCGGTTCTGGGAACGGGCGGGGAGGGGGACAGCCCCCGCAGGCGTCACGATGCGCCGGGCACCCCCACCGTGGAGTCGAAGGCGTGCAGAGCGCCGTTGACGGGCCGGATGTCGGTCACGTTCAGACCGGCCTCGGTCATCCGCGCCACCATGCTCTCCTGGGTGTGCTTCCGGCCGCCCACATTGAGCAGCAGGAACAGGTCCATCGCCGTGGTGAAGGAGGACAGGCTGTTGTCGACGAGGTTCTCGATGACGACCACCCTGGCGCCGGGCGGCGCCGCCGCGACCACGTTGGCGAGTGTCCGGCGGGTGCTCTCGTCGTTCCATTCGAGGATGTTCTTGATGATGTAGAGGTCGGCCTCGACGGGGACCTCACGACGGCAGTCCCCGGGCACGAGCGTGGCCCGCGAGGCCAGCGCCCCGCCGTCCCGCAGCCGCGCATCGGCGTGCGCCACCACCTGCGGCAGGTCCAGCAGCGCGCCGTGCAGCGCCGGGTGCTTCTCCAGCAGGCTGGCCAGCACATGCCCCTGGCCGCCGCCGATGTCCACCACCTCCTTGACCCCGTCGAGATCGAGGAAGGCGGCGACGTCGGCGGCGGACTGCCGACTGGAGGTGGTCATCGCGGCGTCGAACACCCGGGCCGACTCGGGCGCGTCCTCGTGGAGATAGGCGAAGAAGTCCTTGCCGTAGATCTCGTTGACGACACAGCCGCCGGTGCGCACCGCCCGGTCAAGCAGCGGCCACGCCTCCCAGGTCCACGGCTCGGTGCACCACAGGGCGATGTTCCGCAGGCTGCCCGGGGTGTCCTCGCGCAGCAGCCGGGACATCTCGGTGTGCCGGAAGCGGCCGTCGTCGGTCTCGGCGAAGATCTGGCAGCAGGCCAGGGAGCGCAGCAGCCGGCGCAGCGGGTCGGGCTCGACGTCCACGGCGGAGGCCAGCTCACCGATGGAGGCGGGCCGGTCGCCCAGCGCGTCGGCGATCCGCAGCCGGACCGCGGCGCGCACCGAGGCCGCCCGTGCGGCGCCGAAGACGATCTCGCGCAGCCGCATGGGCGGCGGGAGCGCGCCCGGTGGGGGCTGCGCCGCGGCCGCGGGGGTGGTGTCCACAGTGGTCATGTCGCCACCTCTCAGCACCGGCCCGTGGGCGCGGACAGCTCACAGACGTTGTCGGTGAAGGTGTTGTCGGGGCCGTTGTCGCGGTCGGCGAGGTCGGCGGGCTTGTTGCCGCTCATCACGTTGCGGCTGATGGCGTTCTTGGCGTTGGGGGCGCCGACGACGCTGGTGTAGAGCACGATCCCGCCGGACATGGGCGAGGTGCCCACGTTGTCGTTCACCTGGTTGCCCGTCACCCGGGTGGACTCGGCGCCGGTGAGCACGATGCCGGCGCCCTGGATGAAGGGGAGCCGGTCGGTGGCCGCGCAGTAGGCGTTGTTCTCGTAGACGGTGTTGTTGCGGACGTTCAGGTCCCCGGCGCGCGGGGTCGACTCGTCGCCGACGATGAACACCCCGGCGCAGTTGGCGGTGATGGTGTTCCCCTCGACCGAGAGGTCGCGCAGCCGGCGGACGACGACACCGGTCCGGTTGCCGCTGAGCCGGTTCCCGGCCACCAGGGTGCCCAGGGCGTCGGTGGCGCCGCCCTCGGCGTCGATGGTGTTGGCCAGGAAGACGCCGGACTGCTTGTTGTCGCGCGAGACGTTGTCGACGAAGGTGCCGCGGGTGGACATCTCCTGGCCCATGCCCTGCTGGCCGTTGTTCTCGGTGGTGGTGTTCCGTACGGTCATCCGGTCGGTGCCGGAGCCCCAGATGCCGTTCTTGGCGAAGCCGGTGACCTTCAGTGAGGCGATCCGGACATCCGAGACGGGGTCTTCGGCCGTCCCGGTGACGCAGATGCCGTGCCCGGCCTCGCCACAGGCATTGGCCGACGGCTTCGCGGCCGGGGAGAGCACGGTGGACTCGCCCGCGCCGATCAAGGTCAGCCGGTCGGTGGTGATCTGGATGTTCTCCCGGTAGGTGCCGGGCCGGATCTCGATGGTGTCGCCGGGCTTGGCGGCGTCCACGGCGGCCTGGATGGACTGGCCGGGCTGGACCACATGGCGGGTCGCGGCCTGGTCGACGGGGCGGCGTGGGCTCCGGGGAGCTGGGCGAGTTCGATGACGAGGACAGCCGTGAGGCCGGCGAGGTGGCGAAGTCTAGGTGTGCGCATGAAAAGGAAGTTAGGTGCGCTCCGCACCGCTCGCCACTTATGTTCCACTCGTCACTTATGCACTGCATTAACCCACTTGGCCGCCTTATGGCCCGACCGGAGGTCGGTACCGGGATGGGCGCGGCGGGGCCGCCCCGCACAGGGGCCGCGCTCTCGGCGGTGGCGGGCGCCCGGCTCGCGGCGGACGAGCCGACCGGCCCCCGCGCGCTCCCCCACGACCGCGACGCGGCCTATTCGAGTACCCGGGATGTCCCGACCGGCAGATCCCACAGCTCCTCGCGCGGCCGCCCGGTGGCCTCCCAGGCCGCGCGGATCCGGCGCAGCGGCTCCAGAGGCGGCTCGGCCGAGAGCAGGAAGGTGGACCAGTGCATGGGCGCCAGCACCCGCGCCCCCAGGTCCAGATGCGCCTGTACGGCCTCCTCCGGGTCGGTGTGCACCCCGTCCAGCATCCAGCGCGGCTCGTACGCGCCGATGGGCAGCAGCGCCACATCGATGCCCGGGTAGCGGCGGCCGATCCGCTGGAACCAGTGGCCGTAGCCGGTGTCCCCGGCGAAGTACACCCGCTGTCCGTCGGGCGCGGTGATGACCCATCCGCCCCACAGCGAGCGGCAGGTGTCGGTGAGGGTGCGCTTGCTCCAGTGGTGGGCCGGGACGAAGTCGAAGCGGACCGGGCCGTCCTCGCCGGGCAGTTCGGCCGCCTCCCACCAGTCCAGCTCGGTCACCCGGGTGAATCCGCGCGTCCGGAACCAGCGGGCGAGCCCGGCGGGCACGAAGACCGGCGTCCCCTTCGGCAGCCGTTTGACCGTGGGCGCGTCCAGGTGGTCGTAGTGGTTGTGGCTGATGACGACCGCGTCCACGGGCGGCAGGTCCTCCCAGCGGACCCCCACCGGCGTGACCCGGGCCGGGGTGCCGAGGATCTTGCGAGCCCAGACCGGGTCGGTGAGCACGGTGAGCCCGCCGATCCGCACCACCCAACTGGCGTGCCCGGCCCAGGTGAGCGCGGTCCGGCCGGGGCCGATGAGCGGCAGCGGCCCCGGTTCGAAGGGCAGCTCGGGGATCTCGCGCAGGGACTCCACGGGCGGTCTGAGCCGTCCCTCCCGGGCCAGCCGGGCCAGCGCCCGCACCCCCGGCAGCGGGGAGGTGAGCCGGTCGGCGAATGACGGCGGCCAGCTGCGGACCTCCCCCGGGGACGCGGGGCGCCCGGCTCGGGGACGACGGGTTCGGGGCCGGTGGGCTCAGGGCCCGTCGGCGCAGGACCGGTCGGCACAGGGCCGGTCGACCCGAGGGCAGCTTGTCCGGGAGCGCCCGGCTCGGGAGCGACGGGGTCAGGACCGGTGAACTCGGGACCAGTCGACCCGAGGGCAGCTTGTCCGGGAGCGCCCGGCTCGGGAGCGACGGGGTCGGGGCCGGTGGGCTCAGGGCCCGTCGGCGCAGGACCGGTCGGCTCGACGGCGGCTTGTTCGGGGCGGCCGGCTCGGGGGCGGCCGGGGCCAGGCGGTGGCGGGCGACGGCGCCGGGCCGAGCGCGGCGCCGCCCGGCCGGTTCCGGCGGCTCCGCCGGTTCCGCCTGCTCGGCGTGGTCGGTCATGGCCTGGCTCCCTTCCGTGTCTGGGCCGTGTCCGGGCCGGTCCTTCGGTGCCGGCGCGCCATGGGGGTCCGGGGCGGCTCAGGTCACCGGACTGCTTTCGATCAGGTCGCGGAAGGCCGCCTCGAAGGCGCCCAACGCCGTGGCCACGTGGGGCAGTTCCAGCGGATCCGGAGTCTGGAGCGCCCGTAGCCGCGACTCCTCCGCCGCGCCGAGCAGCGGCAGGGTCGCCAGCCGGAGCCGCAGGGTGTGCGGGGGGTCGCCGAAGCGGTGGCCCCCGGCCACGCTCCGGCCGATCCGCCGCACCAGCTCGCGCTCCAGCTCCACCGAGTCGGTGATGCCACGGGCCGCGAGCACCCCGCGCAGCTCGTCCAGATCGGCGTAGAGGTGCCGGCCGGCCTGCGGCGGGCGGGCCAGCGCCCCGACGGCGGTCAGCGCGCGGTAGGCGGCCGCGGCCACGGCCCCGTGCGCCCGGGCCGCCGCGGCCATCCGGTCCCGGACCGGCTCGGGCTCGCCGAGGGCGTACGCGGCGGCCGCCGCGGTGGGCGCGGGCAGCCCGGAGCGTACGGCGGTGAGCAGCGACAGCACCCGGCCGCGCAGCTCCGCCCCGCGCTCGGTGGCCGGGAACCGGGCGATCGCGGCGGGCCAGCCCGCCGGGGTGAAGGCACCCGCCAGATCGGAGAGCACGATCACGTTCTCGGGGGACATCTCGGCGGGGCTGAGCAGCACCGTGCCCCGCGGATGGTGGACGGTGTCCCGCCAGGTCTCGTCACTGACGATCAGCAGCCCCTCGGCCACGGCCGCCTCGCACACCTCGTGCAACAGCTCGGGCGGGGCCACGGTGCCGGTGGGGTCGTCGGCCGCCGACAGCAGCAGGACCCGGGGCGCCCCGCCCTCGGCGCGGATCCTGCGGACGATCTCCAGCAGGGCGAACGGATCGGGCAGCCCACCGGATTCGGCCGGGACGGGCGCGTGGTGGGCGCGCCGGTCCACCAGCCGCACCAGCGGCGCGTACCAGGCGGCGCAGGGGCGGGGCAGCAGCACATCGCCGCCGGGGGCCGAGGCGAGCAGCGCCAGCAGCAGCGGTTCGGCGCCGGGGGCGACCACGACGTGCTCAGGGTCGGTCCACAGCCCGCGCCGCGACCAGTAGCCGCAGGCCGCCGAGCGCAGCCCCGGCGAGCCGCCGACCGGCTCCGGCGCGGTGTGGCCGGCCGCCGCCACGAAGCTGTCGAGCAGCTCCGGGAGGACCGGCAGTCCGCCGTCGTCCCGGTCCGCCGGTGCCGGGGCGGTCCACTGCCGCTGCATTCCGTCCACACCTCCGCCCGTGTCCGGACCTCCGCCCGTGTCCGGACCTCCGCCCGTGTCCGGACCTCCGCCCGTGTCCGGACCTCCGCCCGTGTCCGGACCTCCGCCCGTGTCCGGACCTCCGTCCGTGTCGGGACCTCCGTCCGTGTCCGGCGCGTCACCGCCCACGTATGTCCACCTTCGCAGATCTCCGGCGCCGTTTCGCGGAAGGGGCCCGGGGACCCGGGCGCCATGACAGCGATGCCGGAACAACACGATGTGGTGGACCTGCTCACCGCGGACCACCGCGCGGTGCGCAATCTCTTCGAGGGCTACCGCGCCGCCACCGACCCCGAGCAGCGGCGGCAGCTGGTCGACCGGATGACGGTGGAGGTGGTGCGGCACTCCGTGGCCGAGGAGGTCCATCTGTACCCCACGGTCCGCAAGGCGCTGCCGAACGGCGACCGGATCGCCGACGAGGAGATCGAGGAGCTGACCGAGGCCGAGCGGATCCTGTCCGACCTGGACGCCGTGGACCCCCGGGACCGGCGGTTCGACCCGCTGGTCCGGGAGCTGATGGACGTGGTGTCCATGCACATCCGCGGCGAGGAGGACCTGGTCTTCCCCGAGCTGCGGGAGCGGCTCACCCCCGAGGAGCGGATGGCGCTGGGCCTGCGGGTCGGCGAGGCGACGGCCGCCGTACACAGCGTGCCCCCGGTCAGCCCGGAGGGTCCCGGTCCGGGCCGGACGCTGGCCGATCGGGTTCGGGAGCTGCTGACCGGCCGAACGCGATGAGGTCACGCTCCAGGCCGCGGCCGCGGGTGCGCACCACGGTCTCGGCGAGTTCCGCCAGCTTGCGGTTGGTCCGCTGGGAGAGCCGGCGCAGCAGGTCGAACGCCTGGTCCGGGTCGCAGCCCAGTACGTACATGACGATTCCGCACGCCTGGTCCACCACCGGCCGGCTGCGCAGCGCCGTGTCCAGCTGGTCGACCTGGACCAGGGCGGCGCGGTAGAGCCGGTCGCGGGCCATGCTCTCGGTGGCCAGGTCGCCGAGCAGTCCGGTGGCGCCCTGGGCGGCCTTCCTCAGGGGCCCCGGGCGCAGCCCGTAGACCGAGACGGTGACGGTGAGCCCGTCGCAGGCGAAGGGCAGGGAGGCGGAGGACCGTACGCCCGCGTCCAGCGCCCGGGCCCGGTAGCGCGGCCAGCGGTCGTCGTAGAGCAGATCGTCGGCGCCCGCCGGGCGGCCGGTGTCCAGCGCCGCGAGGATCGGGCCCTCCCCGGCGCTCAGCTGGACCGACACCAGGGCGGACAGATCGGGGTGGGTGGCCGCCGTGGTCCGGTCGGCGTCCACGGCGCCGGGGGACTCCTCGGCGAGTACGGCGGTGGCGGTGGCCCCGCAGCTGTCGGGCGTGCCCGCGGCGGCCTGCTCCGCGAGTTCGGCCAGGTTGCGCCCGAGGGAAGGTGCGTCGGTCTGGAAGGCCGCGCGGATGTGCGTGCGGTCGGGCATCGCCGAGTTCACTCCTTTCGCTCCGGTGCGATGTACTGTCCGGCCCCGTCCTTCCGGGACCCCGATTTTTTCGGGTCTCCACATCCTTGAGTGGAAAACACCACCCATGCGGCCCTACGCGGCCGGTCAGGCTACTGTGAGCCCATGCCAAGCGCACAGGAGTTTGGTGCGGAACTCATCGACTTCCGCAAACGGGTTGAGGAGCTGCGCACCGCGCGGGCACTGCCGCCGCAGGAGCGGCCGTCCCTGCTGGACGCCGCTCTCTTCGAGCTCCAGCATGTGGTGGATGTGCTGTGGCCGCAGTACGAGGAGCTGACGGCCGCCTCGTCCTGGAGCCCCGGCGGCGGCCGGGGCGACCCGCAGGAGCAGCAGCTGCTGCGGGCACTGTTCCAGCGGCTGCCGATCGCCACGGTGCTGCTGGACCGCGATGCCGTGGTGCGGCGCATGAACTTCACCGCCACCCAGTTGTTCCACACCCGGGCCGGATACGCCACCGGTCGCCCGCTCACCGCGGCGCTGCGGCGCGACGGGCAGGCGGCGCTGCGCTCGCAGGTCGCCGCGGTCGCGCGCGGCGAGGGCGACCGCAGCCTGACGGTGTGGCTGTCGCAGCCGCCCGTCCACGGTGAGGTGCGGGTGACCCTGGCCGCGCTGCGGCCGCCGGGCGAGCCGCATCCGGCGGTGCTGGCGGCGTTCCAGCCCGGGATGGCCGCCCCGCCGGCGGGCGAGGGGCGGCCGGTGGGTGGCCCCAGGAGTCGCGGCCGGACCTGGGCGAGGTGTCCCGCCATGCCGAGCTGCTGGACCTGGTGGACGACACGGCGGCGGCGCTGCTGAGGGCGGCCCCGGCCGGGGGCGGCCCGGAGGCGGTGCTGGCCGCGGCCGCGGAGGTGCTGCACGGCCGGTTCGCGGACTGGGTGATCGCCGACCTGGCCCCGGAGGCCGGTCCCGGCAACCCGCGCCGGGTGCTGGCGCTCGGCCCGCGGGAGGAGGTGGGCGACCGTACGGCACCCCTGGCCGAGCAGGATCCGGCCGACTGCCCCTGGTGGTGGACGCGCTGTACGACGGGGCCTCCGCGCTGCGGGTGAGCCCGGTCGACGCCGAGGCCTTCGGCCGGGACGCGACGGGCGCTCCGGTGCTGGTGCGGGAGGAGGTCACCTCGCTGCTGTGCATGCCCCTGCGCTCCGGCGCGGGCCCGGTCCTGGGGGCGCTCACGCTCTTCCGTACGGGCGGGCGCGGGGCCTTCGAGATGGCGGAGGCGGGGGTGGCGGACCGGATCGCCCGCCATGTCGCCCTGGCCATGGCGCACACGGCCGAGCGCGCCCCGGGCCCCGGGGCGTGAGCTCGCGGCCCCCGGTCAGGCGGCACCGGAGCCTGCCTGCCTGCCCAGACGGGCGCAGGTGTCGCTGAGCAGGGGGAGACCTGCGTCTGGGAAATGCCGAGCCGGTCGGCGATCCGGCGGAACTCCGCGGAGGTGTCCGGGGCGTCGTCATGCGGATGCCCGGGGTGTGCTCGGGGATGTGCTCGTACGGACGTCATACGCCGTATCTCCCTTGAGCTGTCGTCGGTCTCACCACGGAGGCGAAACCGGACGAAAAGGGTGATCCGGTGGTCATGCCTCTGGCAGCCGGGCCGCTCCGTGGCGTGCCTCCGGTCCGAAGCGCTTACGTCGCGCGTGCCCGTCCCGGGTCGTGTCAAACGAGGTTTCCTTCCTCGGGCCCCGGTTACCCGTCGCATCCGCCGGCATCCGCGCTCGAGGAGGGCCCCATGACCGAGTACGGCTACTTCCTGGCCGCCGAAGAACACGGGCCCGCGGACCTCGTCGAGCAGGCCCGGATGGCGGAGCAGGCAGGCTTCAGTCATTTGTGGATCTCGGACCACTATCACCCTGGAACGCCGCCCAGGGCCAGAGCTCCTTCGTCTGGTCGGTGATCGGCGCCCTCGCGCACGCCACCAGTCTGCCCGTGCAGACCGCGGTGACCTGCCCCACCATGCGTATCCACCCGGCCATCGTGGCCCAGGCCGCCGCGACCAGCGCGGTGCTGCTGGAGGGCCGCTTCCGGCTGGGGGTGGGCAGCGGCGAGGCGCTGAACGAGCACGTACTGGGCGACCGCTGGCCCCCCGCGCCGATCCGGCTGGAGATGCTGGAGGAGGCCGTGATGGTGATGCGCCAGCTGTTCGAGGGGCGCCGCGTCACCCATCACGGCAAGCACTACACGGTGGAGAACGCGCGGCTGTACACCGTGCCCGAGGAGCCGGTGCCCATCGACATCGCGGCCTTCGGATCGGCCGCCGCCGCACTGGCCGGACGGGTCGGCGACGGCTTCATCACCATGACCCCGGACGCGGAGCTGGTGGCGCGGTTCCGGCGCGGCAGCGGCGCCGGGGGCAACAGCAAACCGGCCCGCGGCGGCCTGAAGGTGGCTTACGGCCCGGACCCCGACGAGGCGCTGCGCACCGCCCACCGGCTGTGGCCGACCGAGGCGCTGCCCGGTGAGCTGCTGTCGACGCTGACCACCCCGGGCCAGTTCGAGCAGGCCGCCCAGCTCGTCACCCCCGAGCGGGTGGCCGATGAAGTGGTCTGCGGGGATGACGCGGAGGCGCACGTGGCCGCGCTGAACGCGTACGCGGAGGCCGGGTTCGACACCGTCTACGTCAATCAGATCGGCCCCGACCAGCGCGGCTTCTTCGACTTCTACCGCACCAAGGTGCTGCCGCAGGTGGCCGGCTGACAGCGGTCACCGAGAACGGCCGGCTGACAGCGATCACCGGGAAGAGCGATCGCCGAGAGGAGCGATGACCCACCATGAGCATGAAAGTGGCCGACTACATCCTCGCCCGACTATCGGAGTGGGGTGTCGAGCATGTGTTCGGCTACCCGGGGGATGGAATCAACGGCCTGCTCGCCGCATGGGGCGGGCCGAGAACGAGCCCCGGTTCATCCAGGCCCGGCACGAGGAGATGGCCGCGTTCCAGGCCGTCGGCTACGCCAAGTTCAGCGGCCGCCTCGGCGTCTGCGCGGCCACCTCGGGCCCCGGCGCGATCCACCTGCTGAACGGGCTGTACGACGCCAAGATGGACCACGTCCCGGTGGTGGCGCTGGTCGGCCAGACCCACCGCAGCGCGATGGGCGGCTCGTACCAGCAGGAGGTGGATCTGCACAGCCTCTTCAAGGACGTGGCCTCCGACTTCCTGGAGACGGTCACCGTCCCCGAGCAGCTGCCGAACGTCCTGGACCGGGCCATCCGCACCGCCTACGCCCGCCGCGCCCCCACCGCCGTGATCATCCCGGCGGATGTGCAGGACCTCGACTACTCGGCGCCCACCCATGACTTCAAGATGGTGCCCTCCAGCCTGGACCGCAGCGGCTGGTCCGCGGTGCCCTCCAACAGCGCGGTGGAGCGGGCCGCGGAGGTGCTGAACGCGGGCGAGCGGGTGGCGATCCTGGTCGGCCAGGGCGCGGCCGGGGCGCGCAAGGAGGTCCAGCGGGCCGCCGAATCCCTCGGCGCCGGGGTGGCCAAGGCGCTGCTCGGCCTGGATGTGCTCAGCGATGAACTGCCCTATGTCACCGGCTCCACCGGGCTGCTGGGCACCCGTCCCTCGTACGAGCTGATGCGGGACTGCGACACCCTGCTGACCATCGGCTCCAGCTTTCCGTACAGCCAGTTCCTGCCGGAGTTCGGCAAGGCGCGCGGGGTCCAGATCGATCTCGATCCGCACATGATCGGGATGCGCTATCCGTACGAGGTCAACCTGGTCGGCGACGCGCGCGAGACCCTGCTGCGGCTGCTGCCGCTGCTGGAGCGCAAGGAGGCGCGGGACTGGCAGGAGGAGATCGTCGCGGGCGTACGGCGCTGGCGCGAGGTGATGGGCGCCCGCGCGGAGGTGTCCGCCGACCCGATCAACCCCGAGTACGTGGCCCACTGCCTGGACCCGCTGCTGCCCTCGGACTCCATCGTCACCTGCGACTCCGGCTCCGTCGCCAACTGGTACGCCCGCCATGTGCGGATGCGCGGCGAGATGCGCGGCTCGCTGTCGGGCACGCTGGCCACGATGGGCTGCGGGGTGCCGTACGCGATCGGCGCCAAGTTCGCCCGTCCGGACCGGCCGGCGGTGGCGCTGGTCGGGGACGGCGCGATGCAGATGAACGGCCTGGCGGAGCTGATCACCGTGGCCAAGTACCGCCAGCTGTGGGAGGACCCCCGGCTGGTGATCGCCATCTGGAACAACCAGGACCTCAACCAGGTCACCTGGGAGATGCGGGCGATGGGCGGGGCGCCGCAGTTCCTGCCCTCGCAGGCGATCCCCGATGTCTCCTACGCGCGGTTCGCCGAATCGCTCGGCATGACCGGCATCCGGGTGGAGAAGCCCGAGCAGGTCGAGGGGGCGTGGCGCGAGGCGCTGAGCGCGGAAGGACCGGTGGTCGTGGAGTTCCTCACCGACCCGGACGTCCCCCCGATCCCGCCGCACGCCACCTGGGAGCAGATGGAGGCCACGGCCGAGTCGATCATCAAGGGCGACGCGGACCGGGCGGGCATGGTCCGCCAGGGCCTGAAGGCGAAGGTGCAGGAGTTCCTGCCGCACCGGAAGAAGACGTCGGACGACGCCTGATGCACCTGATGTTCCCGTTTCGACCCCGTCCGCGCTGGCTACCCGCCGCACCGGACGGATGCGGGACACCCGCACCGGACGGATGCGATACCCGGACCGGAAGAGACCGGAAGGACGTGAGCAGCAATGAAGGTCGCCTTTCTCGTCGCCCCGGAAGGCGTGGAACAGGTCGAGCTGACCGACCCCTGGCAGGCGGTCCGGGACGCCGGGGCACCCCCCGTCTGGTGTCCACCAAGCCCGGCCGCATCCAGGCGTTCAACCACCTCGACAAGGCGGACACCTTCGAGGTCGACCAGGTCGTGAAGGACGCGACGGTCGAGGAGTACGACGCCCTGGTGCTGCCCGGCGGGGTGGCCAACCCCGACTTCCTGCGCCTGGACGACAAGGCGGTCGCCTTCGCCAGGGGCTTCTTCGACGCGGGCAAGCCGGTGGCCGCGATCTGCCACGCCCCCTGGACGCTGGTGGAGGCCGACGTCGTACGCGGCCGCACCCTCACCTCCTGGCCGAGTCTGCGCACCGACATCACCAACGCCGGCGGGACATGGGTGGACGAGCAGGTCAAGGTCTGCACCGGCGGCCCCAACACCCTGATCACCAGCCGTAACCCGGATGATCTCAAGGCGTTCCGCGAGGCGTTCCTGGAGGAGTTCGCGAAGACGACGAAGGGATCGGCACGATGACGGAGGACCGCAAGGAGCGGCAGCGCGACAGGTACCGCGCGCCCGACCCCGCCGAGGGGCCGCTGACCACCGACCAGGGCGTGGCCGTCGACCACACCGATGACGCCCTCACCGTGGGCGAACGCGGCCCGACCCTGATGGAGGACTTCCACTTCCGCGAGAAGCTGACCCATTTCGACCATGAGCGCATCCCTGAGCGGGTGGTGCACGCGCGGGGCGCGGGCGCGTACGGCTACTTCGAGCCGTACGAGTCCTGCGCGGAGTTCACCCGCGCCGCCTTCCTCCAGGACCCGTCCGTGCGCACCCCGGTCTTCGTGCGGTTCTCCACCGTGCAGGGGCCCCGGGGCTCGGCGGACACGGTGCGGGACGTGCGGGGCTTCGCGACGAAGTTCTACACCTCGGAGGGCAACTACGACCTGGTCGGCAACAACATGCCGGTCTTCTTCATCCAGGACGGGATCAAGTTCCCCGACTTCGTGCACGCGCTCAAGCCGGAGCCGCAGAACGACATCCCGACCGGCGCCTCCGCCCATGACACCCTGTGGGACTTCGTCTCGCTCCAGCCCGAGACCATGCACATGATGATGTGGCTGATGTCGGACCGGGCGATTCCGCGTAGCTACCGGATGATGCAGGGCTTCGGGGTGCACACCTTCCGCTTCGTGGACGCCCAGGGCCGCGGCACCTTCGTGAAGTTCCACTGGAAGCCGAAGCTGGGCGTCCGCTCACTGGTGTGGGACGAGGCGCAGGAGTGCCAGGGCCGCGACCCGGACTTCAACCGGCGCGATCTGTGGGAAGCGATCGAGGCGGGTCAGTACCCCGAGTACGAACTGGGGGTGCAGCTGATCCCGGAGGAGGACGAGTTCAACTTCGATGTCGATCTGCTCGACGCCACGAAGATCATTCCGGAGGAGCAGGTGCCGGTGCGGCCGATCGGCCACATGGTCCTGAACCGCAACCCGGACAACTTCTTCGCGGAGACCGAGCAGGTGGCCTTCCACACCGCGAACGTGGTCCCCGGGATCGACTTCACCAATGACCCGCTGCTCCAGGCCCGGAACTTCTCGTACCTGGACACCCAGCTGATCCGGCTGGGCGGCCCCAACTTCTCGCAGCTCCCGGTCAACCAGCCGGTCGCCCCGGCCCGGACCAACCACCGGGACGGCTACCACCAGACCGCGATCCACCGCGGCACCAACTACTCCCCCAACTCCCTCGGCGGCGGCTGCCCGGCCCTCGCGGGAGCGGACGGCTATGCCTTCTCCCACTACGCGGAGCGGGTCGACGGCCACAAGATCCGCAAGCGGAGCGAGTCCTTCAAGGACTTCTACAGCCAGGCCGCGCTGTTCTGGAACAGCATGAGCGACTGGGAGAAGCGCCACATCGTGGCCGCCTTCCGCTTCGAGCTGGGCAAGGTCGGCGCGGTGCACGTACGGGAGCGCACGGTCGAGCAGCTGGCCCACGTCGACTACGACCTGGCCTCGCAGGTGGCCCAGGGCATCGGCGTGGCGCTGCCGGAGCCGGGCGCCAACAACCACAAGCCGCAGGCCTCACCCGCCCTGAGCTTGGACAACCTCCAGGGCGACGGCTCGATCCGCACCCGCCAGATCGCGGTACTGGTCATGGACGGCGTGGACACCGGCCAGCTCACCCAGGCCCAGGAGGCCCTCACCGCCCAGGGCGCCGTCGTCGAGGCCCTCGCCCCGCACGACGGCAAGGTGCTCGGCGCCGACGGCAACGGCTACGCGGTGGACCGCGCCCTCCCCACGGTCGCCTCCGTCCTCTACGACGCCGTGCTCCTTCCCGGCGGCCCCACCGGCACCCCCGGCCTGGCCTCCGACAGCGAGGCCATGCGCTTCGTCCGCGACGCCTACCGCCACGGCAAACCCATCGCGGCCCTCGGCTCCGGCGTCGGCATCCTCTCCTCCCTGGACCCGGAGGGCCTCCACATCGCCTCCGGCCACGGCCACGTCTGCACCGACCGCGGCGTCGTCACGGACACCACGACGGGCGCGGCGAGCGAGGAATTCACCCAAGCCTTCACCGAAGCCATAGCCGCGCACCGCCACTGGGACCGCCCACGAATCCGCTGCTGAATTCCGCGGGGCGCGGTGGGCCGATATGCGGGTGGGTGGTGCGGGCGGAGTTTGCCTCCGCCCGCACCCCCACCCGTTGGCACGGGTGGGCCCGGGCCATGGGCACCGGGTGCGCCCGGGCTGTTGGCACGGGTGCGCCCGGGCCGTGGGCACGTGTGGGCCCGGGCCGTGGGCACGAGTGGGCGGCGCCCGGGTCGTTGGCGTGGGTGAGTCCGGGCCGTGGGTGCGGGTGACCCGGGCCGTTGGTACGTGTCGGTCCGGGTCGTTGGTACGGGTGGGCCCGGGCAGCGCTCGCGGGCGGGGCCGTCGGGGACGGCAGGGCTTGCCCGGGCGGGGGCCGTCGGTGCGGGGCCCCGCCCGCCGCGTGGGCACACCCGCAGTGGGGTCATGGCCGCGCATTCGGGCACGCCCGGCCGGGCCGCGCCCGCGCGTTGGGGCCCGTCCGGGCACGGTCTCGCCCGCACGTGAGCACGTCCAGCCCTGGGCCCCTCGTGAGTCGGCACGCCCGGGCCGCGTTCGCGCGTGTCTGGGGCCCGCCCGGGCGTGGGCGCACTCGAGCGCTGGTTACGTGGCGTTCGGCGTGTCCGGTCTGGGGACCCGTCCGGGTAGTGGCCACCCGCGCGGTGCCACCAATCCAGCCCCCTCCAGAGGGCACCTCCCAGCGGTAGCTGGGGAGTTTGAGGAGCGGGGTTCGGGGCGGAGCCCCGATGGGGGTGAGGGGGCGGAGCCTCCTCTTTCGGGAAGGGCGGGGTGGGGAAACCGCCTACGGCTCGCGCCCCAGCAGAGCCAGGAGCCGCGCCTGCGCATCCGCCCCCGCCGGCGGCTCAACCGGCGCCGCAAACAGCCCACTCTCCTCCAAGTCCGCCGCATACGGCGCGACCTCCCGCACCGAAAAGTCCACCAGCGGCTTGGGAATGCGCTCATCCGCCCCAATCGCCCGGGCCAGATCCCACGCGTGCACCGCCGCGTCAGCCGTCATCTGCGCGCAGTAGTGCGTCGCGGGGCTCTCCCCGTACGAGAGGTCGACCGTCCGGTCGAGCGCCCCCGGCTCGCGGAAGGCCTCCCGCGCCGCGGCCGCCACCACGTCCCACGTGGCGACGGGGTCGTCACCGAGCAGATCGCCCTCCAGCGCATCGCTCTGGTCGCCGGCGCTCGCCCCCTCCCGGACCAGCGGCGGCACCCACATCTGCTCGACCGCGAGATGGTTCACCAGGTCGCGTACGGACCACTCGGTGCAGGGCGTCGGGGCGTCCCACTGGTCGGGCCGGATCGCGTGCACCCGTTCGGTGAAGAGGTCCAGCGCCTCGCCGTGCCTGGCCAGCAGAGGATTCTCCGCCATGGGCGATCACCCCGTGTGAGGAGGATGAGGGGCTGAGGAGGCGCCCCGGGCCCCGGCGTCCCCGGGGCGTCGGCGGCGCGCCGGGCCCGGCAGGACCCGCGGGACCGGCGGGACTACTAGGACCGGCAGGACCACCAGAAGTCCCAGCAGGAGCGGTAGGCCCGGCAGAACTACCGGGACCGGGAGGAGCAGCGGGCCCGGCAGGGCCACCGGGACCAGGAGGAGCCGCGGGCCCCGAAGGGGCCGATGGCGCCGAGGGCGCGGTCGGCCCAGAAGGCGCACCGGACCGCCACCCCATCCCCTGCCCCGCCACGTTCTTCAGCCACCCCGCCACCACCAGCAACAGCGCGAAGACGACCAGCGCCGCCGCCCACCCCGGAAGCGCCAGCGCGAACAGCAGCACCAGGCACGCCGTCAGCGCACCCCCCGCGTAGAGCGCGGCCGCCGCCGCGCCACCGTAGAGGCGGACCGCGCGCCGCCCGGACTGCTCCCGCAGCTCCCGGCGGACTTCTTCGCGGACGGCCCGTGCGACCGGCTCCGCCAGGTCACCGGCCGAGGGTATGCCCGCCTTCGGATAGGCCGATTTATCAGTCATGTGCCGCCGGGTACCCGTGCCCCACCCTCGTTAACAGTCCTCAACAGGCTCGACAGGCCTCGTCGACACGGACAGACCACGGGTACGCGGGCACTTCCGCAGGGCATTTCAGCGCGTTTCCGCAAGACGTTGCGCAAACGCGTTTCCGCAGGGCACGGCGCCGGACCCGGCCCCTGATATCCCGCGTCCGACGCCGCTCCTCACTCCCTACGGGCCGCTCGGCCGATCCACGGGTCCCCTCCCCCACGAGCCCCAAACATCGGCTTCGAACCTCAGCCCCGGTCACCCCGACGACCTCGTGTCGATGCCGCCGTCATGGGTACGCGTGGGGGACGCGAAACCTGGAGGGAGTACATGCGACTCGCACATCTCCAACCGCTCTACGACCGCCCGGGCCCCTGGGCCAGCGTCTACTTCGACACCTTGCACCCCGACGAGTCCGCTGCCGAGGAGCGGGAACGCGCCGCCCGCGAGGCGAGCCGCCGGCTGGAAGGGCAGGGCGCCGATCAGGCCACCTGCCGTGCGGTGTACGAGAGGCTGACCGCGCTGCCGCCCGCCGCCGGCCCGGCCGGGTGGGCCGTCTTCGCCACGGCCGGTGAGGTGGTCCTCGACACCCCGCTGCTGACGCCGCCGCCGATGGGCGAGCCCCCGTGCTGGTCGGCGCTTCCGCATGTGGGACCGCTGCTGGAGCTGACCGGCGAGGACCCGTCCTGCCTGGTGGCGTACATCGACCGCACCGGCGCGGACGTCGAGCTGCGCGACGCGCGCGGCGGCGACCGGGTCGGCTCCGTGGAGGGCCGGCAGTGGCCGGTGCACCGGACCGCCACCGCCGACTGGTCGGAGCGACACTTCCAGCTCAAGACCGAGAACACCTGGGATCAGAACGCGGCGCTGATCGCCGATGAGCTGGGCGCCTGCCAGAAGGAGACCGGCGCGGACCTGGTGGTGCTGGCCGGGGACCCGCGCGAGCGGCGCGCGGTCCACGAGCGGCTGCCCAAGGAGCTGCGCTCGGCGGCGGTGGAGACCTCGCGCGGGGGCCGCGCCCCGGTTCCGCCCCGCCGGGCAGCCACGCCGCCCGGCTGCTGGACCAGGAGCTGGACGAGGCGCGCGCCCGGTACGCCCATGAGCGCGGCGAGGAGGCGCTGGAGCGGTTCCGGGCCGGCCGGATGCCCTCCGGCGGGCGCGTGGAGGCCGCCGAGGGGGTTCCGGCGCTGGTCGACGCGGCGCGTGAGCACCGCATAGGCTCGTTGCTGATACGTCCGGACGGGCCCGATCTGTACCGCGAGGTATGGGTGGGCACCGAGCCGGACCAGCTGGCATTGCGCCGTACCGATGTCCAGTACCTGGGCGACACCCGGCCGTTCCCGGCCCGCGCCGACGACGCGCTGATCCGTTCGGTCGTGGCCACCGGCGCCGAAGCGCTGACGGTGGCACCGGCCGAGGGGGAGCCGAACGGCGACGACATCCCGGTGGGCGGCCTCGGCGCACTGCTGCGCTGGCCGTACGAGGGCGGCGCGGAGGGCGGCGCGGACTGAACACCCCGGGAGCGGAAGTGGCCGTCCCGGAAGCCGATGGACATATCCCGGGAGATGACCGACCCGGAGACATACGGACCCGCTGAGGAAGGGGACCGACATGCAGCGAGGCAGCGACCGGCTGAGCGTCCACAAGGACGATGAGATGAAGCACGAGCTCCAGGGGCTGATCCGCTCCGGGCACCCGACCCGTGCCGAGGAGTGGCACGACCCGGAGCCGGCCGCCGACGACGACCCGGACGTCGCCCTGGGGCCGGTCCCGGCGCGGGGGACGACCGGTGAGGCCGAGGCGGTGCGGTTCGAGTTCGCCCGCCGGCTGGGACGTACGTCGTTCCCGGCCGATCGTGAGGAGCTGCTGCGCGTCCTGGAGGACCGGCACGCGCCGGACGGGCTGATCGCTCTGGCCGAGGAACTGCCCGCGGACCGGACGTTCCACACGGTGCAGGAGGTGGTCTCGGCGCTGGGGCTGCGCCCGAGCACGTAGGGCCGCGCCCGAGTAGGTAAGGGATCGCTCGGGGATCGCGGACGGCGCGTATCGTCGCGCATATGTCCCGCCCCGCCTGGGTACTGCGGGCAGCACGTCAACCCACGAAGGGGAGGTGGACAGATGCCCCACGACCCACCTCACGACCCGACGCGTCCCGTGCGGGAGGTCATGACGCGGCCCGCGATCTGGGTGCGCCCCGACGCCTCGCTGGTGGAGGCCGCTCAGCTGATGCGCGCACAGGACATCGGCGATGTGCTGGTCGCCAGCGACGGGGAGGTACTCGGCGTCCTCACCGACCGCGACATCACCCTCCGCGCGGTCGCCGAGGGCGTCGACCCGCTCGCCGTCACCTGCCATGCCGTATGCACCCCGGATCCGGTGACGATCGGACCGGACGAGGAGGTGGCCGAGGCGGTGGCGCTCATGCGGCGGCATGCGGTGGGCCGGCTCCCGGTGGTCGAGGCGGGGCGCACGCTGGGCGTGATCAGCCGGGGCGATGTCACGGGGCCGCCCTGAATTGCCGCGACACGGTTCCCGCATCACCGTTCCGCATCACAGTCCGTCCAGTCCGTCGAAGGTCCGCATCACGGTCCGCCGAAGGGGCGGTGGGGTTCGTCTCCCGCCGCCCCTTCGCCGCGATACCGATCGTTCACATGTCGAGACGGTTCTTCTCGTGATGCGAGATGCCTTCTACGGTGGAGCCACCCGTTCACCGGTCCCGAAGGGGGAGTTCCGCCATGCCGAAGGACACCGCCGTCTACACCCACGGCCACCATGAGTCGGTGCTGCGCTCGCACACCTGGCGCACAGCGGCCAACTCCGCCGCGTATCTGACCGGCCATCTGCGGCCCCATATGCGGATCCTGGACATCGGCTGCGGCCCCGGCACCATCACCGCGGACCTGGCGGAGCTGGTTCCCCAGGGGCAGGTCACGGGCGTCGATGCGGAGGGCGCCATCCTGGAGCGGGCCCGCGCGGTGGCCGACGAGCGCGGGCTGACCAACATCTCCTTCGCGGTCGCCGACGTCCACGCGCTGGACCACCCCGACGACTCCTTCTGCGTGGTCCACGCCCATCAGGTGCTGCAGCACGTCGGCGACCCGGTGGGGGCGCTGCGCGAGATGCGACGGGTGTGCGCGCCGGGCGGCATCGTGGCGGTGCGCGACTCCGACTACGCCACCATGACCTGGTATCCGTCCGTCCCCGGACTGGACGGCTGGCTGGACCTCTACCGCCGGGTCGCACGGGCCAACGGCGGTGAGCCGGACGCCGGTCGCAGGCTGCGTTCCTGGGCCCTGGAGGCGGGGTTCACCGACATCACCTCGACCGCCACGGCGTGGGCTTACGCCACCGAGGAGGAGCGGGCGTGGTGGAGCGGTCTGTGGGCGGAACGCACGGTCGCCTCCTCCTACGCCCGGCTCGCGGTGGACGGCGGCCACGCCACGGAGGAGGAGCTGCGGTCGATCGCGGAGGCGTGGCGGACGTGGGGCGAGGCCCCGGACGGTTGGTTCGCCGTCCTGCACGGTGAGATCCTCTGCCGCGTCTGAGCAGTTCAACTAGGCTCGCCCGCATGGATATTCTGGGGACTTCACTCCGCGTGTGCGTCGACGACCTGGACTCGGCGATCGCCGTCTACGAAAAGCTGACGGGAGCCGAGGCGGTGCGCTTCCAGCGCGGCCCCGTCGCGGTCGCGGCGGTCGGCTGCTTCTTCCTGATGAGCGGGCCGGAGTCGGAGATGTCGATCCTCCGCAAGATCACGGCGACGATCGCGGTGCAGGACGTGGACGAGGCGATCGCCGATCTCACGGCGGTCGGCGGGCAGATCGTCGCCGGTCCGCTGCCCGCCCCCGTGGGCCGCACCCTGGTGGCGCGCCACCCCGACGGCTCGATCTTCGAGTACGTCGACCGGAACCCGACCGCGTGACCCGCCCGTGAACACACCGTCCGGCAGACCCGTCAGGAGGGCGGTCCCGGATCCACGATGACCTCCTCGTCGTCGACCTCCTCGTAGAGATCGTCCATATCCCGGAGCTCATCGCTCTTGATCCGGACCGCCTCCTCCTCGGCGGACAGCCCGCTGGTCGAGCCCTCCTGGGAGTAGACGTCCTGCTCACGCGGGAGGTCGGGGTCCGGCTCGTCGTACAACAGCCCCGCCGGTTCCGGCACGCTGCCGACCGGCTCCCCGCCTCCGGCTCCTCGTCCGTCAACCGCTCGTCGAGCGACTCCCGCTCACGCGTCTCCGCGCTCGTGGTGTCCCGGTACTCGGCGATCGTCGGCTCGTCCCCGGCCACGGGCAACTGCTCAGGATCCTCGGCCCACTGCTGCCCGGGCGTCCCGTCCTGCAGATCGGGAATCCCCTCATCCTCCGGATCCGCCCCAGGATCATGCGGTCTCTTCACGGTACGCGGCTCCTTTCCGCTGATGCGCCACTGACGCGCCATGCCGGCGCCCGTGCCCGAGTGCCCGCCATGGGGCACCGCCATGCGGACCCAACACCGCCCTGACCCGCGACGGCCCACGCCGCGGCGCCCGCCCATACGGGTGCATGCCGATCAGGCCGCGACGCGCCCGGCAGAACGCAGGCCGCCGACGGACGCAATCCGGGCTCGCCAGCGCGGGCACACAGCGGTCAGCGTTGCGGGCCGCAGCACGCTTGCAGGCCGCAGGACGCGTGCAGGCCGCAGGACGCGTGCGGGCGCGCCCCGGGTCGGCCCGCCTCCGCACGGCCGCCCGCGGGCGCAGCGCGGTCAAGCCCGCCTCCGAGCAAGGCCACCCCGGGCCAAGCCGGCAGGCACCCCATTGAGGCCCAGACCACCTGCGGGACGCGGGCGCAACCCGGCCAAGGTCTCGCTAAGCGGGCGCACGCCGGTCAAACCGTTCGCTAGATGGACGCGACCCCGGCAGGCCACCTGCGGGCCGTGGGTCCGCTAGGCGGGGCGCATGCGGAATTCGTAGGGGGCGGGGAGGGGGTGCTCGGCGTGGATCCGGGCGCGGGCCTCCTCGGTGAGTGGGTCCTCGCTGCCGGTCGCCAGCCGTTCCACGATCGCGTACCAGGTGTCGCTCAACGCCTCGTCGCCCTCGCGCAGGTCGCAGACCTCGAAGCCCTCGTCGAAGACGGCGCGCGCGGCCAGGGCGTCGCCCTGGGCCAGCAGGACCTGGGCACGCAGCAGCCGGAAGCGGCCGCGCGCGCGGATGGCGGGGCGTAGCCCGTCGAGAACCGCTCGTGCGTCGTCGGCGCGGTCGGCCGCGAGCAGCGCGAGGATCGCCTCCCGGCCGAGCGCCGCCTCGGCCGTCTCCAGGGCGGCCGGATCGGCGGCGACGGGCGGCGCGGCCAGCGAGACGGCCACCCCCTGCCCAACGCCCGCGGCCGACGAGACGGCCGCCCCCTGACCAGCGCCCTCCCTCCGCGGCGCCACGCCCTGCCCCGTACCCGCCGCTTCGAGCACCGGGGGCGCCTCGGGCTCCGGGGCGGCGGCCGAGGCGAGGAGGAGCCGTACGGCGCGCAGCAGCCGTTCCGCCGCGCGCGCCGGATGGCCGGAGGTGGCGTCGGCGACGGCCAGACAGCGCAGCGCCCAGGGCGTCTCCGCGCACCGCAGCGACCGCTCCCAGCTGCGCTCGGCCTGGGCACGGTCGCCCGCGTGCCACTGGGCGACGCCCAGGTGATACTCGGCAGCTGCGGTCGAGGGCGCCGCTTCGAGGAGGTCGCGCCAGGCGGGCGCGACCACGGAGGCGCCGGGGTCGGCCTGGGAGGAGCCCGGCTCCCAGTCGGGGAGGGCGCCGGTGCGCAGCAACCGGCGCCATGGCTCCTGCTCCTCCCCCAGCGTGTCCGGGTCGAACGGCGTCCCGGGCAACTCGAATCCGCCGCGCTCGATCTCCAGCGCGCCCCAGCCGGAGCCGGTCGCGAGCCGCTCCACCGGTGCCGCGTCGGCGTACGGGCGCCAGGCGGCGTAGGCCGCGTCGACGGCGGCGCGCGGCAGCGCCGCCTCCAGCCGGGTCTCGGTCTCGCGGCGGGCGGCGGCCCAGTCCGCGCCGTGGACGGCCGCTGGGTCGGCGGTGAGCGGGCCGTACGCCTCCAACCAGGCGAACTCCTCCCCGCCTCCAGCGGGATGTGCTCCAGCTGGGTGCGGGCGAGCCCGGCCTGGATCTCGGCGTAGCCGCCGGTGCCGGGCTCGGTCAGCCACTCCTGCCACCGCCGTCCGCCGGGGCCCGAGCCCCAGACGAAGAGCTTGCGGCCGCGCAGCAGATCGGTCGAGGTCTGGACGAGACCGCCCCCGTCGGCGTCGAGCGAGGCGATCCAGCGGCGGGCGCCGTCGGGCACCTCGTAGAAGTAGTCGGCGGGATAGGCGCCGCGCAGCGGATAGGTGCGGTCGGCGCCGTCCCACTCCGGGACCGGCACCTTGCTGAGGGAGCGGCCGTAGCCGAAGTGCCAGGCCTCGTCGGCGGGGGCGAGGACGCGGGTGTGCTCGTCCTCGGGACGGCGATGTTGGACCACCAGTAGACGGGGGCGGGGAGGTGGTGGGGGTTGCGGATCCTGACGCCCACGTAGAGGAACGCGGAGTCGGCGGGCAGCCACAGATCCACCTGGAAGGGCAGATCGCGCAGCCGCTCCCACTCCCACAGCCGCACCATCGCGCCCCCGTCGGCGGCGTCGGGCGCGGGGACGCGGGCGGCGTGCAGGGGTGCACAGGAGAGCGTGGTGTGGCCGGTGGCGCCGATGTTCCACTCGATCCCGCCGGAGAACCAGGCGCCGTTGAGGGCGAAGTCGGCGGGCTGGAGCACCGGGTTGCGGTACAGCAGCTCGCGGCCGGTCGGCTTGTGGACCAGTGAGTGGACCCGGCCGCCGAGCCCGGGCAGCACGGTGGCGCGCAGCTGGTCGTTCTCCAGGACGATGGAGTCGAGCGCGGCGGGGGCACGGTCGCGGCCGTAGCCGTCGCGCAGCCGCACCGGCAGCACCGACCGCAGCGGTGCGTAGGCGACCTGACGGGCCATGTCGGCGGGGAGGGTGGCCCGGGTGTGGTCGTCCACGCGGTGCACCTCGTCGAGGGGGCGCAGCGCGGGCAGGGGGTTGTCGGGCCCCACGGGGGCGGTGGGGAGGGTCAGAGTGGTACGTCGCAGGCTCGTGGCCACGGGCTGCCTCGTTCCGACTGCCTTGGGTCACCTCGGTGCGGCGACCGTCCGGTGACCATGGAACAACGCCGACGGGCCCGCTGAACAGAGCGGCTTCGGACCGATCATGGTGACCCGTCAGCCGCCCCGTCGGCCTGCGCCCGGCACCGTCGGTCGGCCCCTGGCACCCGGCCCCCGGCGCCGTCGGACGACACCCCGCACCGTCATCGGCCCCGCACCGCCGCCGCCCCCGCACCGTCAGCCAGGGTCGGTCCGCTGCTGGTTCAGCATGTCGCTGGTCATGGCCCATCGCTCGTGGTCGCGCCAGGCTCCCTCGATGTAGAGGAAGTCGGGGAGAACCCCTCCAGCCGGAAGCCATGACGCTTCACCAGCCCGATCGACGCCTTGTTCCCCGGCTGGATGTTGACCTCGAGGCGGTGCAGCCCCAGCGGCCCGAAGGCATGGCGCAGCACGAGCCCGAGCCCCTCGGACATATAGCCCTGCCCGGCGCCGGGCGGAAAGGCGCCGTAGCCGATCGAGCCGCACTGGAAGGCACCGCGCACGATGTTGTTGATGTTGATGAATCCGGCCATGTCACCGGTCTCCCTGACGCAGACCAGGAAGCCCTCGCGGTCCTCGCGCTCCAGCTGGGCGATGTAGTGCTGGAAGGCCGACTCGGTGGTGGGGAGGGTGAGCCAGGGGCGGTGGAACGCCATGCTCTCCCGGGCACGCCTGGTGAACTCCGCACCGTCCTCGCGGCGGGTGTGGCGAATGGCGGCCCGGGTTCCCTCGGCGACATACCGGACGTCAGGCATGCGGCAATGATGTCAGCAGCGCCATGGCCGCCGCATAGCCGGAACCGCCGGATATGGCCCCGTCCACGGGGATGTCGGTCATCGCCCACGGGCCGACCGGCACGGCGGAGAGCCCGGTGCCGACATAGTTGACCGCCGGGTCCCGCGACAGGCCGGTGCCCAGGCCCTTGAGGTAGGCCTCCTTGCGGGTCCAGCAGCGGGCGAAGGCGGCGGGCCGGTCGGCCGCAGTCAGCGCGTCCAGCTCGGCGCGCTCCTTGGGGTGCAGGCTCTCGGCGACCTGCTCGACCACCGAGGCGGGCTGGAGCTTCTCCACGTCCACGCCGACCGGGGAGCCCGCGAAGGCGAAGAGCACCAGATCACCGGCGTGCGACATGTTGAAGTGCAGCGGGGTGCCGGACACGGCGGGGCGGCCGTGCGGGCCGCCGCAGCCGGGGCACGCCTCGCGAGTGAACGGCACATCGGCCGGGGCCATGCCCAGATAGGCGCCGAGCAGCTCCCGCAGCCCCAGGTGGGCCGCCGTATAGCGCTCGCGGTCCTCCGCCCGCAGGAACTTCGAGGCCCGCTCCCGCTCCTCGGCGTCCAGGATCGTGCCGGGCGCGCCCGCGTCCATGGCCGCGGTGTACCGCGAGACGCTGAGCAGCCAGGTCTCGGGCTCGCCGCCCTGGGGCCAGACATCGGCGACGGCGGTGGGCAGCGGGTCACGGCCGACGATGCGCGGGGCCGGTGGGGGTGTCAACTCGCTCCTCCAGTGGAGTCAGGAACCGCTGACTTCAGCAGCTCCAGGGTGGGCACATCGGATCTGATCAGCCCGAAGGTCTGGATGTACAGCGACAATTCGGCCTCCAGGGCGCGGATCATCGTATCGACGCGGCGGAATCCATGGCCCTCGCCCTCGAAGGTGAGATACGCGTGCGGGACGCCGCGCCCGGAGACCGCCTCCAGGAACCGCTCGCACTGCTCGGGCGGGCAGATGGTGTCGTCCAGCCCCTGGAGCAGTACGAAGGGCGAGCCGACGCGGTCGGCCCGGTGCAGCGGGGAGCGCTCGCGGTAGCGGTCGGCCACCTCATCGAGCGGGCCGACCAGCGATTCGGTGTAGCGCGACTCGAAGTCATGGGTGCCGCCGGTGGCCCAGGAGACCAGGTCGAGGATGGGGTAGCTGACGGTGGCACAGGCGTAGAGGTCTGTGGCGGTGAGGGAGGCCGCCGCCGTCCAGCCGCCCGCGCTGCCGCCGCGGATCGCGAGCCGGGCGCGGTCGGCGACGCCCTCGTCGGCGAGCGCCTCCGCGACGGCGGCGCAGTCCTGGACGTCGACCACGCCCCATCGCTCACGCAGCCGCTCGCGGTAGGCGCGGCCATAGCCGGTGGAGCCCCCGTAGTTGACCTCGGCGACGCCGATGCCGCGCGAGGTGAAGTAGGCGATCTCCAGGTCGAGCACGAGCGGGGCACGGCCGGTGGGCCCGCCGTGGGCCCAGATGACATACGGCGGAAGCTCACCATCCGGTGCGGTGTGGCCGGGATGGTGCGGTGGGTAGAGCTGGGCGTGGATCTCCCGGCCGTCCGGTCCGGTGAAGGTGCGGGCCTCCGGCCGGGGGTAGTACGCGGGGTCCACGGGGTCGCTGTGGGCGCTGCCGATGACCCGGGAGCGCCCGGTGCACACGTCCAGCTCCACCACCTCATGGCCGCTGTGCGGACCGGCCGCGACGCCGACCACGCGGGTGCCGTTCACGGCCAGCGTGGGCTCCCATTCGGTCCAGGGGCCGGGCACATCGGCCAGTTCGCCGGTCCGTGGGTCGAGGATGCCGAGGGCCGCCGCGCCCCGGCCGTGCAACACCGCGATCAGACCGCCGGTCAGCGGGGCGAACCAGCGGTGGCCCAGCTTCCACAGCGGCCCGGCGAACTCCTCCTGGCGCGGACACAGCTCCACCGGCCGCCCGGCCGTGGTCCGTTCCCGCGCACCGGCCGCCTCCTCCGGCGGCTGGAGACGGTGCAGATTCCACCAGCCGGTGCGGTCGGTGGCCGCGAGCAGCGCGCCGTCCTCGGCCCACTCGATCTGGGCGACCGACTCCTCGGGCCCGCCCAGCACCGCCCGAGCGCCGGTGAGGGAGCCGTCCTCCGCGACATCGGCCAGCATCACCTCCGTGCCGTCCCAGGGCATCCGGGGGTGGTCCCAGACGATCCAGGCGGCCCGCCGGCCGTCGGGCGAGAGCCGGGGCCCGGTGAGGAAGCGATGGCGGTCGTCGGTCAGCTCGCGCACCGCCGCACGGTCCCCGGCGGCCGAACCGTCCAGCGGCACGGCGGCGATCACCCGCCGCACATCCGTCGGCCCCGCGCCGGTGAACTCCTCCAGCACACACCACACCTCGCCGCGCTCCGGGCGGAGCACCGGGTCGGCCCAGCGCAGCCCCTCCCCCACCGCCGACAGCGGGGTCAGCGGGCGCGGCGCGGCCCCGGCCGGGGCGTCCGGCTCGTGGACGTACAACCGCTGGTCGGCGAAGTGGACGAAGACCACCAGCGGGCCGCCGCTCGCGCGGTCCACCGCGGCCCAGGGCATTCCGCCGTACCCCATCACCTTGCTGCGCACGTTCCACGGCGGGGCCAGCACCGGGACCTCGGCGCCGTCGGTCCGCCGCCGGATCAGGGCGCGGCGGCCGCCCTCGCCGGGGCGCGGCGCGGTCCACCACACCTCCTCGCCGACCGTGCCCACATACTCCGGATGGCCGTCGTGGGAGGCGACGAGCGCGGCGTCGATCGGCGAGGGCCAGTGGCCGTAAGGGGCCGTGACGGCCGTCTGCTGCTGCACCGTGTTCCTCACGCCTTCTGCAGGAAGTGGTCGAGCACGCGGACGCCGAAGTGCAGTGCCTCCACCGGCACCCGCTCGTCCACGGCGTGGTAGAGCGCCTGATAGTCGAAGCCCTCGGGCAGGCGCAGCGGCGAGAAGCCGTATCCGGCGATGCCGAGCCGGGAGAACTGCTTGGCGTCGGTGCCGCCCGACATGCAGTACGGCACGGCACGGGCGCCCGGGTCGAAGTGCTCGACGGCGGCGCGCATCGCCCGGTACGTGGGCGTGTCGATCGGCGCCTCCAGCGGACGCTCCCGGTGGTGGAACTCCCACTCCACATCCGGGCCGGTGAGCCGGTCGAGGGTGTCGTGGAACTCCTCCTCGCCGCCGGGCAGCATCCGCCCGTCCACATAGGCGGTCGCGCTGCCGGGAATCACATTGACCTTGTAACCGGCCTCCAGCACCGTGGGGTTGGCGCTGTTGCGCACGGTGGGCTCGACCAGGGCGGCGGCGGGCCCCAGCTTGGCCAGCAGGGCGTCGACGTCGAAGTCCGGGGCGTCCATCTCGGCCGGGACGCCCTGGAGCGCGGCCAGTTCGGTGAGCGCGGACTTCACCGTGGGCGTCAGCCGGACCGGCCAGTTGTGCTCACCGATGCGGGTGACGGCGGCGGCCAGCCGGCTGACCGCGTTGTCCCGGTTGACCTTGGAGCCGTGTCCGGCGCGGCCGTGTGCGGTGAGCTTCAGCCAGGCCGTGCCGCGCTCCCCCGCAGCGATCGGGTAGATCCGCGTCCCGGACCCGGCGTGGAAGGTGAAGGCTCCGGACTCGCTGATGCCCTCGGTGCAGCCCTCGAAGAGCCCGGCGTGACGGTCGGCGAGGAAGCCGGCGCCCCAGGCGGCGCTGTCCTCCTCGTCGGCGGTGAAGGCCAGCACGATGTCCCGGCGCGGCCGCACGCCCCTCCGCGCCCAGGCCCGGACGACGGCGAGCACCATCGCGTCCATGTCCTTCATGTCGATGGCGCCCCGGCCCCAGACGACCCCGTCGCGCACCTCCCCGGAGAAGGGGTGCACGGTCCAGTCGGCGGGCTCGGCGGGCACCACGTCCAGGTGGCCGTGGACCAGCAGCGCGGGCGCGGACGGATCGGTGCCCTCGATCCGGGCCACGACATTGGTGCGCCCCGGCGACCGCTCCAGCAGGGTGGGCTCGATCTCCACATCGCCGAGCATCTCCGCCACGTACTCGGCGGCCGGGCGCTCCGAGCAGTCGCCGCCGCCGCGGTTGGTGGTGTCGATCCTGATCAGATCGGAGGTGAACCGCACCACCTCCTCCAGCGCCTGGGCGTCAATCGCCTCGGGGCGGTCCGTGTCAGCCATATTGCTCCTCCACCGCGGCCGAGACGACCGTCGTGACGGCCTTGAAGCAGCGGATCCCCTCGTACATGGTCGGTGAGGTGTACGCGACGCGACGCTCGCCGCTGCGCTCCACGCCCGGCACGACGCTCGCCGCCCCCACCAGATGCTCGGCGTCGAATTCCAGCTCCACCGTGAACGGCCCGCCGCTGGTGGGCTCGTGGCGCACCGCCAGCACCGCCGCCTCCCGCGCCGCCTCCCGGATGTCCGCGGCCGTGCGGGCGGGGGTGCGGCACACCGCCGCATAGCGCGAGACATAGTCCTTGACCGCGACGCACCGGGCGTCGGGCACATAGTCCCTGGCGTCCTCGCAGGTCTTGTCGTCCCCGGTGACCAGCACCACCGGCACCCCGTACTCGGCGACCACCAGCGCGTTGAGCCGGCCTTCGCTCGCCCGCGCGCCGTTCACCCACACGCCGGTGATGGAGTTGGCCAGGTAGGTGTGGGCGAGGACGCCCTCGGTGCCCGCGCCGGTGTGATAGCCGACGAACGCCACCCCGTCCACATCACCGTGCTGCACGCCCTCGACCATGCTCAGGCTCTTGTGCCGCCCGGTGAGCATCTGCGCGCGATCGTCCAGCTCCTCCAGCAGCAGATTGCGCATGCTCCAATGCGCCTCGTTGATGAGCACCTCGTCGGCGCCGCCGTCGAGGAACCCGGCGACGGCCGCGCTCACATCGGAGGTGAACAGACGGCGGCAGCGCTCCCACTGCGGCGTGCCGGGCAGCACATCAGCCGGCCAGGTCACGCCGGTGGCGCCCTCCATGTCGGCGCTGATGAGGATCTTCATGCCTCGTCACGTTACGCGCCGCGACCGACCCGAACCACCCCTGTGGATAACTGGTCCAGTCCACCGTTCCCGCCTGCGGGGCGCGGGTGCGCGCGCCGCGGCGGACTACGCCCGCGAGACCACGAACCAGCGGGCCGGCAGCTCGACCCGGGAGCCGTCCGGCCACTGCTCCGTTTGGGCCAGCGCCGTCGGGCCGTCGGCCAGGATCTCGAGACCGGCCTCCGCCAGCGCCTCCGGAACCTCCTTGTCCGCCGCGTCGGCGGGCCGCAGCCCGTGGTCCAAGACCCGGCGCAGCTTCGGCGGCGGACCGCCCGGGCCCGCCGCCAACTCCCCCAGCACGGCCTTGGACCGGGCCGTCAGCTCCACGACGAAACCCCGCCCGCGCCGCCCCAGCAGCGTGGCCACCGCCTCCGCGACCGGACGCCGGTCGGCGGCGTCGCTCTGGTGGAGAACGGCCCGCATGTACACGTTGGCGTCGCCGAGCCGCCGGGCCAGGTCCGCCACCGCGGCCGCGTCCGTCAGGCTCAGCCGCCGGTACTCCGCCGCGCCCGCCGGGTCGGCGCGCCGCGCGTGCTCCACCGCTGCCTGGGACAGGTCGACGCCCACCGCCTGTCGGAAGCGGGCGGCCAGATAGCGGGTCTGAGTGCCGTTGCCACAGCCCAGGTCGGCTATCGGCAGCGAGGTGTCGGCGTGCGGGGCGAGCAGGTCCAGATGCGGGGCGGCGCTCAGCGAGGGGTCCGCGTCCCAGATGGCCTCCCCCGGGGCGTCCGAGGTCTCCCGCCAGTAGCTCTCCCACGCCTGCCGATAGCGCTCCGAGACGCTCATCACCGCTCCCCTGGGTGTGCCACCGCGTGATCGGCCGAATGTGCCAACGCCTGCGCTGCCGGACGTGCCAACGCCTGCTCGAACCACACCGTTTTACCGCGCCCCGTGCGGCTCGTCCCCCACTCGCGCGCCAGTTTGCTGATCACCCGCAGCCCGCGCCCGCTCTCGTCGTCGCGGTCCGCGCTCAGCAGCGTCGGCAGTTCGTGGTCGTCGTCGGTGACCTCGCACAGCAGGGCGTCGGTGCGCACCAGGCGCAGCCGCACATGGTGGGTGTGGGCGTGCCGTATCGCGTTGGTCACCGCCTCGCTCACCAGGAGCTCGGCGGTCTCCACGGACTCCGGCAGCCCCCACCGCAGCAGCCGCTCGCGGACGAGCCGGCGCGCCCGCCCGACCTCGCTGGGGTCCAACGCGAGCCGCCACTGGGCGACATGCTCGGCCGGTAGGCCGTTCAGCCGCGCCATCAAAAGCGCCACGTCGTCCTTACGGCCGCCACGGCCGTCCGTGTCCCGGGAGGCGGCGGCCAGCGCCCGGATGATGGTGTCGCACGCGTCGTCCATGGACGCCGCCGGATGCGCCGCCGACTCGCACAGCGCGGCGATCCCGGCGCCGATGTCCTGGCCCCGCACCTCGACCAGGCCGTCCGTGCACAGCACCAGCCGGTCGCCGGGCGCCACCCGTACCGTCACCGTCTCGAAGGGCACCCCGCCCACCCCGATCGGCGCCCCGGTCGGCAGGTCCAGCAGCTCGCTGCGGCCGTCCCGGGCGCGCACCAGCACGGGTGGGATGTGGCCCGCGTTGGAGACCACCAGCTCGGAGGAGACGGGGTCGTAGACGGCGTACAGACAGGTGGCCAGATAGTGCTCGCCGAGCCGCTGGGCCAGATCGTCGAGGTTGCGCAGCAGTTGGGCGGGCGGCAGATCGAGCGCGGCCATGGTCTGCACGGCGGTGCGCAGCTGCCCCATCATCGCCGCCGAGGTGAGCCCGTGCCCCATGACGTCGCCGACCACCAGCGCGGTGCGCGACCCGGGCAGCTTGATGGTGTCGAACCAGTCCCCGCCGACCCGGCCCAGCCGCGTCCCGGCAGATAGCGGGTGGCGGTGTCGCAGCCCGCCATGCGCGGGGTCACCTGGGGCAGCATGCTGTCCTGGAGCGTCTCGGCGACGTTCTCCTGGTAGGTGTACATCCGGGCGTTGTCGAGCACGAGCCCGGCGCGGGCGGCCAGTTCGGCGCCGGTCGTCCGGTCCATGTCGTCGAACGGCTCCCGCCCCGGGCGCCGCAGCAGCACCATGAAGCCCAGCACCACATCGCGCGCCTTGAGCGGCACGATCAGGATCGACCGGCCGTTGATCAGCGGTCTGAGGTCGCGCTTCTCGAACTGCCCGGCGATCCGGTCGCCCACCTCGTCCCTGATGTGCGGGATCAGCACCGGCTCGCCCGTGACCATGCACTGGAAGAACGGGGTGTGCTCGGGGAACGCGATGCTCTCCCCGACCGGCACGGTGTCGTCCCAGCGGCCCGGTTCGTCGTTGTGCTCGACCCAGACGCGGTGCCAGACGGTGGTGACGTCGGGCGGGCCGTCGGGAAACCCCTCGCCCGCCAGGACCTGGGCGCGCAGATGGGTCCCGGCGAAGTCCGCGAAGCGCGGGACGGCGGCGCTGGTCACCTCGCGGATGGTACGGGCGAGGTCCAGGGAGGTGCCGATGCGGCCACTGACCTCGTTGAGGAACTCCAGCCGCTCACGGACCGCCGCGTACTCCAGGTCCACCTCATCGGGGTCCGGCGAACGCTCCGGGGCGTGCGCCGCCCGATCCGGTGCACCGTCCGTCGCGATCGCGCGCCGGCGTACGGCCTCCTGGCGCGCCCGGCGCTCGCGGTAGCGGGGCATCCCCCAGTCCGGCGTCACCGGGACGCGCTCGTGGTGGCTGATCTCCAGGACCGGATAGCCCAGTTCCAGCACCTGGGCGACGATCCGGCCGGCCGTGGCCGGGCCCATGTTGGGCAGGATGTCCGGCAGTCGGTCGGCCAGCCGCTCGGCGCCGGGGAACTCGGTGTGCAGCGCGAATCCCGGCCCGATCCGCTCGTCGCGCCCCAGCGCGTCGCCGCCCACCCCTGGGCGTCCGCCGCCAGCACCAGCAGCCGCTCCGGCCCGGGGCCCACCAGCGGATACGCCCACCACAGGACGTCCACCCGGCCGTGGCCCGGCTCCGCCATACGGGCCCGCCCCGAGGTGGGGTAGTACACGGTGCCGAGCAGTGAGTCGTCGAGCTCCGGGCTGCCCGTCGCGTCGGTGCGCACCTCGGCGCCGCGTAACGCCCCGAGACCGGCATCAGGTCGACGGCGGGACGACCGATGGCCTGTTGGCGCGTGGGCCCGAAGAGCCTGCGCGCCCCCGAACTCCAGTGCGTGACCCGCCCCTCGGCATCGATGACGACGACCGCGAGCGGCATCCTCCCGTGGACACCCCTGCGCTGCTCCGGCACCGCGGGCGGCACGCCCCGGCCGTCGTCGCAGCGCGACGTGCCGTACTCCATAGGCGGAAGACTCCTTCGCACGCAAGATCTGCGACAGCGCTACCCACGGTACGGCTGTTGCGGGCGGCTGCGGGAGGCAATACCCGAATAGGTGTCATGTGCGGGTACGTGCGAGGGAGTCGCCGCAGCGCGCCTCCCGGCGGATCTTTCCCCTCCCCGCCCCTTCCCGCTACCAGGGGCTCCGCCCCTGGACCCCGGGAGCCGACGAGCCGACCGCCGCCGCGTTCAGCTCATCGGCCAGGACGCCGACCGCACCAGCCCGGCACGCACGGGGTATGGGCGGAGCCCCAGTTGCTGGAAGGGGCGGGGAGGGGACAGCCCGCCGCAGGCGGCACGAGCCGCCGGGCAATCCGCCGGGCACTCCCTAATCCTCGTAGCCCAGTTGGAGATCGCGCTCCGTACGGCCGCCGCCCGCTACCTGGAGGACCGTCGCCACCGGCGGGTAGCCGGCCGCGATGACCGTGTACTCGCCCGCCGACAGGTCGATGAAGCGGAACGCGCCGTCGGGGCCCGTGGTCGCCGTGTCGACCACATTGCCCGCCGCGTCCAGCAGCGTGACCCGGGCGTCCTCCACCACCCGGCCGCCGGTGGCCCGGACGACCCCGCGCAGGACCGCGCCACCGGCCAGTTCGATGTCCTGCCGGGTCTCGCGGGCGGCCTGGACGGTGACGGGGAGGGCGGCGGGGCGGAACGCGGGGGCGCTGGCGGCGAGGGTGTACTCACCCGCCACCAACTCGTCCATCACATAGCCCCCTTCGCGGCCGCTGCGGGTGGCCGCGACGACCTCGCCGCGCACATCGGTCAGGGTGACCGTCGCCTCCCTTACGGGCGTGCCGTCCGCCGTAAGGACGGCACCGGCGAGCCGGCCCGCGCCGCCGAGCACCACGTCCAGTTCGACCGGCCGGTCCCCGACGGTGACGCTGACCGCCCGGGGCTGGTGGCCGCCGGCCGCCGCGATCAGGACGTACGACCCGGCGCCGGGCGTGCTCAGCGCGTACCGCCCGTCCTCCCCGGTGGCACCGCGCCCGATCTGGCGTCCGCCGACGTCGATGAGGGTCAGGGCGGCCCGTGGGACCGAGGTGCCGTCGTGGTGCTGGACCGTGCCGCAGACCGGGACGCCCGCGGTGGGCGGCGGCGCGGTGGGCGAGGCGGCCGCGGCGTGCCGGGGCCGGGTGCCCGTGCGCGCGGCCGGCACCACGGGGTCGTGCACATCTTGCGGGTCTTGCTGGACGGCATAGTCGGTGTGGGACACCAGAGGTTTCTCCTTCAGGAGGAAGGCGAGCAGGAAGCCCAGGACGAGCACCGGCACGAGATAGAGGAAGATCCGCGGCATGGCGTGGGCGTACGCCGCGATGTAGCCGTCACGCAGGGCGCCCGGCATGGCGTGCACCATCTGCGGGGTGACCGAGTCGGGGTCGGGCAGACCGGTTCCGTCGCCGCCGCTCCCGTACGCCGCCCCGGAGGGCAGGTCGACCTGGAGGCGGTCGGTGAGCCGGTTGGCGAAGAGCGTGCCGAAGACGGCCGCGCCGACGCTGCCGCCGATCTGCCGGAAGTAGTTGTTGGCGCTGGTGGCCGAGCCGAGGTCGGCCGCGGGCACGGAGTTCTGCACGGCGAGGACGAGCACCGGCAGGACGAGCCCGATGCCGAGGCCGAGGACGCCCATCCACAGGCTGTAGTCCTGGCGGGAGGTGTCCTCCTCCAGCCGGGAGAGCAGCCACATGCCGACGATGGAGATCAGCCCGCCGACGACGGGGAAGACCTTGTAGCGGCCGGTGGTGCTGATGAGGTGGCCGGAGAGGATGGAGGCCAGCACCATGCCGCCCATCATGGGCACCATCAGCAGCCCCGACTCGGTGGCCGAGACGCCGTCGACCATCTGGAGGAAGGTCGGCAGATAGCTGGCGGCGCCGAAGAGGGCGACGCCGATGACGGCGCCGATCAGCCCGCTGACGCAGAAGACCGAGTCGCGGAACAGCCGCATGGGGATGATCGGTTCCGGAACGACGCACTCCACGACGACGAAGAGGATCGCCGAACCCGCCGCCCCAGGGCGAGCCCGAGGATGACGCGGGAGCCCCACGCGTACTCCGTGCCGCCCCAACTCGTCAGCAGCACCGCACAGGTGGAGAACAGGGACAGGAACAGCGCGCCCAGATAGTCGAAGCGGGCGCGCCGCGGCGGCTCCGGCACCTTGAGGACGGCGGCCACGACGGCGAGGGTGAGCAGCCCGAAGGGGACGTTGACGTAGAAGCACCAGCGCCAGGAGGCATGGTCGGTGAAGAACCCGCCGAGCAGCGGCCCGGCCACCGAGGCGAGACCGAACGCGGCGCCGATGAGCCCCATATAGCGGCCACGTTCCCGCGGGGGAACAATATCGGCCATGATCGCTTGGACGCCGATCATCAGACCGCCGGCGCCCACGCCCTGCACCGCACGGAAGGTGATCAGCTCCTCCATCGTGCGTGACCAGCCCGCGAGCGCGGATCCGGCGATGAAGACGACGATCGCGAAGACGAAGACGCTCTTACGGCCGATGAGATCGCCCAGCTTGCCGTAGAGCGGCAGCACGACGGTGACCGCGAGGAGGTAGGAGGTGACGGTCCAGGACATCTTGCCCAGGCCGTGGAGTTCGCCGACCACCTCGGGGAGCGCGGTGGCGACGATGGTCTGGTCGAGGGCCGCGAGCAGCAGCGCGAGCATCAGCCCGAAGAAGACCATCCGCACCCGGGCCGGGCTGAGCGGGGCGGGCGCCGGGGCGGCGCCGTCCGCCGGAGGCGGCGGCGCACCCGCCCCGGCGCCGCCGGTTCCGTCCTCGGTGGCGTGGGCGGGAGGGCCCGCCGGTTCGTACCCGCCGTGCTCGCGGCTCTCTCGCCGCTTCGGCACGGTGGCCCCGGTGGTCCCGGTGGTGCCGCCCACGTCCTACTCCCCTCGTCACGTCTGCGCCGCCCATTTCTCGCATCACGCGCAACAGGGGGCAAACAGCGACGAATCGCCGACGAGGGGTCGCAGACGGCATTCGCGCCGGTGAGAGTGTGTACGGGGGTATGCGGGACCGCGGAGAAAACCACCCGAACCGGTGAGTGCGACGTTCGGCCCGGCGGACAGGGCCGAGGACGAGACCCGGACCGGGACGAGGACGGGGGCGCGGGATCAGGGCGCCATGAAAACCATGGGTGCCATGGAAACCAAGGGCGCCATGGGCGCCATGGGCGCTATTCGGCCGTCTCGGCGGCGAGCTTGGCCAGCAGCTCGTCGTAGATCCGGGCCAGCCCCTTGGGTGCGAAGGTCCGCTCGAAGAAGCCGCCGATGCCGGTCGCGCCGGTCCAGGTCGAGGTGACGACGACCCGGGACTTCCCCTCACCCGCCGGGGTGACGGTCCAGGTGGTGACCATCGAGGAGTTGCGGTCCTTCTCGATCAACTGGCCGTCGGACGGCTCGGAGACCTCCAGCAGGCAGTCGCGCACCCGCTTGCTGGTGGCCTGGAGCTTCCAGTGCACGACGGTGCCCTCGCCGTCGCCGCCCTCGCGCACCTCGTACTCGCTGAACTGCTGCGGGAGGAGCCGGGGGCGGGTGTCGCGGTAGTCGGCGAGCGCGTCGAACACATCCTCGGGCTTACCCGTGACGATCCGCTCCGTGGTGGCCTCGACCTGCCCCATCGCATTTCCTTCCGCCCTCGACGTGGCGCCTTGAGCCCATGACGCCCTGACAAGCGCAAGCCAACCACCTCAGGGGCACCGACCCAAATCCGGGGTTGACGAAAACCAATCAAACATGTGTTCTATTATGGTAACGAGCGAGACCCGGAGGTGCCTGCGATGCGCTGGGACAACCTGACCCGAGACGACACGGCGGCCACCCCGGCCCTCTTCGCCGCGGACGCGGTGACCACCCGCACCTTCGACACCCCGGAGTTCCGCGGGATCACCTTCCACGAGATCCGGGCGCGCTCGATCGTCAACCGGGTGCCCGGGGCCTCCCGGATGCCGTTCGAGTGGACGGTGAATCCGTACCGCGGCTGCACCCACGCCTGCGTCTACTGCTTCGCGCGCAAGACGCACGGCTATCTCGACCTGGACACCGGGATCGGCTTCGACTCCCAGATCGTGGTGAAGACCAACGCGCCGGAGCTGCTCCGCCGCGAGCTGGCCTCCCGCCGCTGGACCGGCGAGCACATCGCCATGGGCACCAACGTGGACTGCTACCAGCGCGCCGAGGGCCGCTACCGGCTCATGCCCGGCATCCTCACGGCGCTCACGGAGCGCGCCAACCCCTTCTCCATCCTCACCAAGGGCACCCTGATCCTGCGCGATCTGGAGCTGCTGCGGCGGGCGTCGCGCGTCACCGACATCGGCGTCTCGGTCTCGGTCGGCTTCACCGACGGCGAGCTGTGGCGCACCGTCGAACCGGGCACGCCCTCGCCGGAGCGGCGCCTGGACGTCGTCAGGACGCTGTCCTCCCACGGCATCCCGTGCGGGGTGCTGATGGCCCCGGTGATCCCCTTCCTCAGCGACTCCCCCGAGCAGCTGCGGGCCACCGTAAGGGCGACCGCGGAGGCCGGGGCCAGCTCCGTGACCCCACTGGTGCTCCATCTGCGCCCGGGCGCCCGCGAGTGGTTCACCGCCTGGCTCACCCGCCACCACCCCCGGCTGCTGCGGCGGTACGACGCGCTCTACGAGGGCGGGTCCTACGCCCCGAAGTGGTACCAGCGGCGGATCACCGGGATGGTGCACGACTTCGCCGCCGAGTGCGGCATCGGCCCGTACGCGCCGGGCACCCACCGCAACGTGCCCGAGAAGCCGGACGCCCGCCCCGAGGACGCCCACTCCGAAGACGCCCGCCCCGAAGAGGAGCCGGGCGCCCGGGCCGACTCGCCGCCGGCCCAGCTGTCACTGCTCTGAGGACCCGCCGCCCCCGCTCCCTCTCACGGCACCCGCGCCTCACCCACCTTCTCCGCCGCGCCGCCCTTGCCCGCCGGCTCCGGAGCGCCCCCGCCCGTGACGGCGCCCTCGCCGGTGATGCGCGCCAGCGCGGCGGCCGCCGCCGCGCTGAGGCGTATGTGCTGGGCGGCGGCGGTCAAGGCCGGGATGGCGCGCTCGTCGCCGATCGCGCCCAGGCCCTCCACACAGGCGCGGGCGATCGCCCAGTGCCGGTCGCGGGCCGCCAACTGACGCTCTAAGGCGGCCACCAGGGCCGGTACGGACTCGGGGGCCCGCAGCTCCACCAGCAGCCGGATGGGGTGCAGGGAGTACGCGGTGCGCAGCGGGTTCGTGGCCAGGGCGGCGGCGGCCCGCGCGGTGCGCGGATCGCCGAGCCGGGCCAGCACCCGGGCGGCGGTCGCACAGCGGGCCGGCTCGCGGTAGTTGAGCAGGAGGACGAGGGTTTCGAAGGCCCGGCGGTCCTTGGCGCTGCCGAGCACGAAGGCGGCCGTCTCCCGGGCCCACAGCGGCTGCTCCGGCGCGACCAGGATGCGGGCCAGCTGTTCGCGCGCGGCGGGGGTGCCCTGGCGCACGAGCGCGAGCAGCGAGGCATGGGCCGCCGTCTCCTGCGGGGTTGAGAGCGAGGCCCGTACCCGCTCCGTCAGCGTCCGGAATTCATCGTCCATACGAGGTCTCCCCTCCCCGGTGGGCCGCGTTCCGGCACGGCCGCACTATGTGCTCTGGCATCTTGGTTACCCGCGAGTTAATATGGCGACACGAGCAGCACCCCTGCTCCGGCGGCCTGGTGACGCAGCCGCCTTGTGTGACGTCGGTTCGGCAGTTCCAGAACAGCAGTTGAGGCATGGCCCCGGGACAGGGCCGGCCGCGTGTCTCCCATGGGCAGTTTCCTCCGTGCGGCGCTGTCCGTAAGGGAGCGTGCAAGCCCTTCCATCGGGGATTTGTGTCAGCCGCGTCAGCCCCCCGCGCGTGCGTGGCGTGAACGGCAGCAGTGGCATGACACGAGCTCCCCTCAGTCGTCACTTCATCCCCGCGTCCGGGGAACACCCTCTGGAGTCCGCGATGGACCGTCTCCCACACACCGGCGTCACACTTACGTCCCCCTCTGATCTCTCCCCTCCCGGGCCCCGCTCACTACTGTCGCCGTCGTCGGGCTCGGCACGATGGGCACCGGCATCGCCGAGATCCTGGCCCGGGCGGGCCGCGAGGTGATCGGCATCGACATCAGCGAAGGCGCCTGCCGCCGAGCCGTCACCGCCCTCGAGGTCGCCACCGCCCGCGCCGTGCACCGCGAGCGGATCAGCGAGCGGGAGCGGGCCGGAATCCTCGACCGCTTCCGCGTCTCCACCGATCTGCGCGCCGCCGCCGGCGCGGAGCTGGTGATCGAGGTGGTGCCGGAGGACTACGACACCAAGCACGCGGTCTTCGCCGAGCTGGACACCGTGGTCAGCCCCGCCGCGATCCTCGCGACCGGCACCAACGCGCTGTCGGTGACCCGGCTGGCCGCCGAATCGGCCCATCCGGAGCGGGTCTTGGGCCTGCACTTCTTCAATCCGGCGCCCGCGATGAAGCTCGTCGAGATCGTCTCCAGCGTGCTGACCGCCCCCGCGGCGGTCGAGGCGGTCACCGCGCTCGCCCGCGACCTGGGCAAGGAGCCGGTGGCGCTCGGCGACCGGCCCGGGTTCGTCGCCGACGGGCTGCTGTTCGGCTATCTCAACCAGGCCGCCGCGATGTACGAGGCCAAGTACGCGGCGCGGGAGGACATCGACGCCGCGATGCAGCTCGGCTGCGGGCTGCCGATGGGCCCGCTGGCCCTGCTCGACCTGATCGGCGTCGACACCGCCCGCACCGTCCTGGAGGCCATGTACGCCGCCTCCGGCGACCGGCTGCACGCGCCCGCGCCCATCCTGGGGCAGCTCGCCCAGGCCGGGCTCACCGGCCGTAAGGCGGGCCGCGGCTTCTACACGTACGAGGCGCCGGGCAGCGGCACCATCGTCCCGGACGCCGCGACGGCCGAGGTGGGGCACTCCACGGAAGGGGCGCGCCCCGTGCGCGCGGTCGGCGTCGCCGGCTCGGGCACGATGGCCTCCGGGATCGCCGAGGTCTTCGCCAAGGCGGGCCTGGAGGTGGTGCTGGCCGGCCGGACCCTGGAGAAGGCCACGGCGGCGAAGGCCCGCATAGGGAAATCCCTGAAAAGGTCGGTGTCCAAGGGGCGGATGACCGAGCAGGGCCGGGAGCGGGCGCTGGCGCGGATCACCCCGGCCGACGCGCTCGACGCGTTCGCCGACGTGGACCTGGCCGTGGAGGCGGTGGCCGAGGACCTGGTGGTCAAGCAGGAGCTGTTCCGGGTGCTGGACAAGGTCTGCAAACCGGGCGCGGTGCTGGCCACGACCACCTCCTCGCTGTCGGTCGTCGCCTGCGCGCGGGCGACCTCGCGCCCGCAGGACGTGGTGGGCCTGCACTTCTTCAACCCGGCGCCCGCGATGAAGCTGGTCGAGGTGGTGCACACCGTGCTGACCGCGGACGATGTGCGCGCGACCGCGCACGCGGTGTGCGCGGCGGTGCGCAAACACCCGGTGGACTGCGGCGACCGGGCGGGGTTCATCGTGAACGCCCTGCTGTTCCCGTACCTCAACAACGCCGTGAAGATGGTCCAGGAGCACTACGCCACCCCGGACGCCATCGACGCCGCGATGAAGCTGGGCGGCGGCTATCCGATGGGCCCCTTCGAACTGCTCGACGTCGTGGGGCTCGATGTGTCGCTGGCCATCGAGCGGGTGCTGCACCGGGAATTCCGCGAGCCGGGCCTCGCGCCGGCGCCGCTGCTGGAGCATCTGGTGGCCGCCGGCTGCCTCGGGCGCAAGACCGGGCGCGGCTTCCGCGAGTATGCCAAAGCCTGAGTACGCCTCGGGGTCGGGCGGACCGTCTGACTCCGGTTCCCGGTGGGGCGGGCTGCTGGAGCCAACCGTCGGTCTGCCCCCGCACCGGCACTCACAAGCGTGTTACGTTCCCCACATGTCCCAGCCCGTGAAGGCCATGCGTACGGAGCGTACGAAGCGAACCCCCTCATCCGGTGGCGGTGAGAGCGCGGGAAGCCGCCGCGCCGCGGCTCAGCGTCTGTCCATGCGCCGCAAACTCGCGGCCGCGGCGATGGAGTTGTTCGCGACGCAGGGGTACGAGGCGACGACCGTCGACGAGATCGCGGCCAGGGCAGGGGTGGCCCGGCGCACCTTCTTCCGGCACTTCCGCTCCAAGGAAGAGGCGATCTTCCCGGACCACGACGACACGCTGGTGCGGGCGGCGGCGGTGCTGGACGCGGCGCCTCCGCATGAGAACCCCCTGGACACCGTGTGCCGCGGGATCAAGGAGGTCATGCGGATGTACGCGGCCTCGCCGACCGTCTCCGTGGAGCGCTACCGGCTGACCCGTGAGGTACCGGCGCTGCGGGAGCGGGAGATCGCCTCGGTGGCCCGCTACGAGCGGCTGTTCACCCGCTATCTGCTGGGCCACTTCGACGAGGGCGCCCACCACGACGGCGACGACGATCCGCTGCTGGCCGAGGTGGCCGCGTCGGCCGTGGTCACGGCCCACAACCATGTGCTGCGGCGCTGGCTGCGGGCGGGCGGCCAGGGCGATGTGGAGTCCCAGCTGGACCACGCCTTCGCGATCGTCCGCGAAACGTTCGGGAGCGGCATCGGGGGGCGCCCCGCCGTGGCCGGCGGGCGCCCCGCGGCGGCGGTCTCGGCGTCGGAGGAGGACGAGGTGGTGGTGATGGTGGCGCGGACGGACGCACCGCTGACGGAGGTCATGCGGACGATCAAGGAAGCGCTGCAGCGGTAACGCTGCCGCTTGGGTTAGCCGGGGTTCGCCGGTTCTGGGCTCGCGCCCGGGCTTGGTGACCCTCGTCCTGGGCTGGGGTCGCCCGCCCATGCGGTGGGTTCGGCACCGCCGGACTCCGCCGTCCGACATCCCGCCGTCGCGGCGGGGACGAGGGGCGGCACCCGCCCCTCCCACAGACCGACCCCCAGCCCGCCGAACAGGCGGCTCAGCACCGCCGGACCGCGGCGTCGGGCGCCTCGGCGTCGCGGCGGAGAGGAGGGGCAGGATCCGCCCCGCAGGCGGGCCCCGCGCGTCCTCGCGGTCGGCAGGAGGGGCGGCATCTGGCCCTCCCCGCAGGTGGGCCCCGTGTGCCGTCGCGACGGGGAGGGGGCGGGGCCCGCCCCCACAGGCAGGCCCCGCCCGAGCCGCGCCTGCGCTGCCCCGGCGTGGGGCGGCGCAGGCGCGGGTGTCTCAGTCGGTCTTCGTCAGCTTCGCCGCGAAGCCGCCGTTCTTCGGGACGTCCACCTTCAGCCGTGAGGTCGCCGTGACGTCCTGGGTCTCGGTGACGACCTTGCCGTCCGGGCCGTCCTTCCACACCTCGATCCGCCAGCCGCCCTTGCCGAGGAAGCTCAGCGGCTCCTCCAGCGTGCGGGCCGCGCCCGAGGTGATCGCGCCCAGGTACCAGGTGTCGCCGGAGCGGCGGGCCAGGACGGCGCGGTCGCCGGGGTCGCCGTCGACCAGCTTCGTCTCGTCCCACACCGTGGGCACCTGGTTCAGGAACTTCAGCTCGGCCGGCCTGCTCTCGTAGGACTCCACGCTGTCGGCGAAGTGCTGCACCCCGGACTCGTAGACGACCGACAGCGCGAGCTCGGCCGCGTCACTCGTGGGCCGTACGCCGGTGAAGGTAACGGGCGTGAAGTCCATGGGCCCAATGAGGTTCCGGGTGAAGGGCAGGGTCGTGTAGTGCGCCGCCGGGAAGGGCTCGCGGCCGGGCTTGGGACGGGTGCCCTCGGCGCCCTTGACCGCCTCGACGCTCATCATCTGCGGCCAGGTCCGCTCCTGGCCGCGCGGAATCGTCGCACCGTGGAAGTTCAGCATGAGCTGGTGCTTCGCGCTGTCCTTGAAGACCCCGTCGTACCAGCGCATCCGGTCCTGGCCGTCCGACTCCAGGAAGTCGATCTTCAGCCCGACGACGCCCCAGGACTTCCAGAGCGGGAACAGCCGGTCCCGCTCGCTCTGCTGGTCGATGGTCTGCCAGCGCACCCAGGCCCAGATGCCGACGCCCTTCTCCTTGGCGTACGCGGTCAGCTCGGGCATCCAGTCGTTGCTCCAGCCGGAGTCGACCAGGACGTACTCCCAGCCCTCGCGGGCCGCGAAGTCCACGAACTTCTTCTGCGCCGCCAGGCTGGTCGGGCTGTTGCCGTCCGACCACCAGGACCAGGCCGCCTTGCCAGGCTTGATCCACGAGGTGTCGGCGACCTTGGAGGGGGCGGCCAGATCGGTCGGCAGATCGCTCTCGGTGACGGTGGCGAGGTCCCCGATGACCATGGTCCGCCAGGGGGTGGTCAGCCCGGGGCTACTGACCTCGGCGGGGTCGGGAAGGGTCAGCTTGAAGCGGTCGGTGGCGGAGTCGAGGGTGAGCCGGGAGCCGCCGTAGGAGCTGTTGAGGTCCGCTTCCTCGATCAGCATCCAGCTGGAGCCGATGTGGAAGAGCGACGGATAGCCGTAGTCGCCCGCCTTGGCGTCGGCGACGCTCCCGCGGTCATGGACGGACTCGTAGTCCGAGCGGCCGTTGTCGTACGGCAACAGATAGGAGTCGGCCGTCGGCGGGACGGCGAACTCCGAGGTCTCGCCGAGGACGGTGACCGTCTCCTTAACCGGCAGGAGGTAGCGGTAGGCCAACCCGTCGGCGGAGACGCGGACCACCACCTTCAGCGTCCGGCCCTCCTTGCGGAAGGTGAAGGTCGACTCGGAGGCGTCGGACGTGTGCCGGGTGCGACGGCCGGTGGTGGTCGTGTAGGTCTCGTGGATCTTCCGGTCGCTGCGCCCCTCGAAGCGCAAGCCCTTGCTGAAATCAGTGTCGGCGGTGCGGATGCCCAACCCCGACGGCCGGAGGACGGTGGTGTCGCCATGGCGCGCGGACAGCGTCAGAGCCCCCTCCCCGCTCAGCCTGAGCTCGCCGCTGACCTGCCCCTTGCCGACCAGCCGCCAGTCCCGTGCGGCGTCCTCCGATGCCGCCGCCGCCCGGAGCGGCACCAGCACGGCCGCCGCGCAGGCGAGGGCGGCCACGGCTCCGGCCACCTTGGATCGTGCCGTCTGCATCGTTCCTCCTTGCTTAATACATCAGATCAATCGCGTCCCTTGACGCATCATCAGCCCCTTTCTACGCTCCCGTCTAGCCAAATCATCGGAGCAATCTGGTCACTTCGGGGACGGGAGAAGATCGGGATGCCAGTCAGCAGACGCGGGTTCCTGGGCCGGGTGGCGGTGGGCGCGGCCGCGAGCACGGCCGTCGGCGCGGTCCTCCCCGAGCAGGAGGCGGCGGCCCAGCCACAGCATGCGGTGACGCTGCGGGGCATGCGCACCGACCAGGAGTGGGAGCGATTCCTCAGCGGCCAGGATCTGCTCTGGAAGCGCTTGCCGAGAACGTGGTACGAGGGGCCGTTCCTCGGCAATGGCCTGCTCGGCTCGATGATCTACCAGGAGCCCGGGGAGAACGCGCTGCGCTTCACGGTCCACCACAGCGAGGTGCAGGACCACCGGCCCGCCGAAGGCGGCAGCGACTGGGGCGTGGCACGGCTCCCGGTCGGCAATCTGCTGCTGCGCCCGGTCGGCGCCATCACCGGCGTCGATCTGCGGCTGGATCTGTGGAACGCCGAGCTGCGCGGCACGGTCACCACGGACAAGGGGAAGCTGAAGCTCCGGGCGCTGGTGCACAACGACCGCACCATGCTGCTGGCCACCGTCGAGGCGAGCGCCGGCGAGGAGGGGTTCCGCTGGGAGTTCAAGCCCTCACCGGCGGTCAGCCCGCGCATCGTCCGCGAGGATCCGCCGAAGGGCTTCGAGCCCAACCCGGCCCCGGTCAGCCGCACCGAGGACGGGCTGGGCATCACCGTCCAGTCGCTGGTGGCGGGCGGGCAGACGGTGACCGCGTACAAGCAGCGCGGCAGCGGCCGGGAGCGCACGTACTACCTGGCCGTGGCACACTCCTTCCCGGGTACGGACGCGGAGGGCCGGGCGCGGACCACCGTGCGCAAGGCGTCCGCGCTGCCGGTCTCCAGCCTGCGGCGCACCCACTACGAGTGGTGGCACCGCTTCTACCGCAAGAGCTTCATCTCGGTGCCCGACGGGATGCTCCAGAGCTTCTACTGGATCCAGCTCTACAAGCTGGCCTGCGCCGCCCGTGAGCACGCCCCCGTCATGGCCACCACCGGCCCGTGGGTGGAGCCGACCCCGTGGCCCGGGGTGTGGTGGAACCTCAACGTCCAGTTGGAGTACTGGCCGGTGCACGGCTCCAACCACCTGGAGCTCGACGCGATTCCGCGCACCCTCGCCGAGAACACCGATGTGCTCATCAGTGGCCTCAAGCCCGAGTACCGCGCCGACTCGGCCGGGCTGCGCCGCTCCACGGACGCGCAGTGCGAGGACAACGGCACGGTGCCGGTGCCGGGCGTCGGGGACTCCCCCGAGGTCGGCAATCTGCCCTGGGCGCTGCACAACGTCTGGCTGACCTACCGCCACACCATGGACCGTGGCCTGCTGGAGGACGTGCTCTATCCGCTGCTGCGCCGCTCCACCAACTACTACCTGCACTTCCTCACCCAGCAGCCGGACGGCAGACTGCACCTGCCGAAGACCTTCTCCCCCGAGTACGGCGCGGCCCCGGACTGCAACTACGACCTGGCGCTGCTGCGCTGGTCCTGCCAGACCCTGCTGACCACGGTCGAGTTGCTGGACAAGGACGATCCGCTGGTGCCCAAGTGGCGCGAGGTGCTGGACAAGCTGGTCGACTATCCGGTGGACGAGAACGGCTTCATGATCGGCGCCGGGGTCCCCTTCGCCAAGTCCCACCGCCACTACTCCCACATGCTCTCGGTCTACCCGCTCTACCTGGTCAACTGGGACCAGAAGGAGCACCGGGACCTGATCGCCCGCTCGCTGGAGCACTGGATCAGCTTCGAGGGCGCGCTGCGCGGCTACAGCTTCTCGGGCGCGGCCTCGATCTCGACGCAGATGGGGCGCGGCGATGACGCGCTGAAGTATCTGCGAGAGCTGGTGGCGCGGTTCATCCAGCCCAACACCCACTACTACGAGGCGGGTCCGGTGATCGAGACCCCGCTGTCGGGCGCACAGGCGATCCACGACATGCTCTGCCAGAGCTGGGGCGGGACCATCCGCTTCTTCCCCGGGGTGCCGGGCGAGTGGAAGGACGTCACGCTGCACGACTTCCGTACCCAGGGCGCGTTCCTGGTCAGCGGGGTGCGTACGGGCGGGACGACGCGCTGGGTGCGGGTGCGCAGCCTGGCCGGGGAGCCCTGCCGCGTGCGCCACTCGATCGGCGGCCGGGTCGCGGTCGCCGGGGTCGGCGGCCCGGCACCGAAGTGGCGCGACCTGGGGAACGGCGAGATCGAGCTGGAGCTGGGCCGGGAGGACGAGGCGGTGATCTACCCGGCCGGCACCGAGCCGGACTTCCGGATCGCCCCGGTGAAGGTCACCACCCCGGCCGAGCCCTGGGGCCTGCCGGAGCTGCCGCAGGCGGGCGCGGTCACCCAGGTCGATCTGACCGGGCACTTCGACAACGACGCCATCACCACCGAGATGTACTACGGGGACGGCGACTTCGACGGCACGGGCCGCACCTATCCGATGGCGCAGCTGCCGCAGACCGGGCAGACCGAGGACGACGGGATCACCTTCGCGTTCACCAACGGCAGCGAGGGCTCCAACAACAACGTCATCGCCGCGGGTCAGAAGGTCACGGTCACGGCGGGCGGCTACACCAAGCTGCATGTGCTGGGCGCGGGCGACACCGGCAACGTGTCCGTCCCCGCCGAGGCCACGTACGCCGACGGCTCCACGGGCAAGCTGACGATCCAGCTGACGGCCTGGATGTCGGGTCCGGCGTACGGGGAGACGGAGGCGGTGCGGACGAGTCAGATCCACACCCGTACCGGCCCGTTGGGCACCAAGGCCGCGATCTTCCACCAGGTGGTGGAGCTGGACCCGGGCAAGGAGCTGTCGGCGATCACCCTGGGCGCCCCCTCGGGCACCGCACGGGCGCACATCTTCGCGCTCTCGCTGGAAAAGGACGACTGACAGGCACCGGCACCACCGATACACACCGCGACGGCCGCCCCGCTTGGGGCGGCCGTTGTTGCTCATGTGTGCACCGGAGATGACAACTGAGGGAAATTGTTGGCACCCAGTGTCTTGCGAGGTGGCACAGCGTGCCATACGGTGAGGGTGTCCGGGCGGCCGGCGCACTGCCAACCTCCGTGCGTCGGCTGTCCCCGCAAGCCGCTTTGCGCGCCCGGACGACGCCTGCGTCACCAGGCACCCGGCGCCACCCGCGCCGCATCGAGCACCACCTCCGCCGAACCGACGGCACCGCATCAGCATCACCCGTCACGAGCCCAGCGTTCCCTCAGGCGTCCCCCATGGACGCTTCGCCGGAGGCACCGATGAACGAGATACTTGACGCGATCCTGGCGTCGGACACAGCACCCGAGGAGTTCGCGGCACTGCGCGTCCCCGAGTCGTACCGCGCGGTGACCGTGCGCAAGGACGAGGCCGAGATGTTCGCGGGCCTCACCACCCGGGAGAAGGACCCCCGCAAGTCGTTGCACGTGGACGAGGTGCCGGTGCCCGAGCTGGGCCCCGGAGAGGCGCTCGTCGCCGTGATGGCCAGCTCGGTCAACTACAACTCCGTGTGGACCTCGATCTTCGAGCCGCTGCCGACCTTCGGCTTCCTGGAGCGGTACGGCAAGCTCTCCCCCTGGCCAAGCGGCACGACCTGCCGTACCACATCATCGGCTCGGACCTCGCGGGCGTCGTGCTGCGCACCGGCCCCGGTGTGAACTCCTGGAAGCCGGGCGCCGAGGTCGTCGCGCACTGTCTGTCGGTCGAGCTGGAGAGCGCCGACGGCCACAACGACACCATGCTCGACCCCGAGCAGCGCATCTGGGGCTTCGAGACCAACTTCGGCGGGCTCGCCGAGATCGCACTGGTCAAGTCCAACCAGCTGATGCCCAAGCCCAACCATCTGAGCTGGGAGGAGGCGGCCGCCCCGGGTCTGGTCAACTCCACCGCCTACCGGCAGCTGGTCTCCCGCAACGGCGCCGGGATGAAACAGGGCGACAACGTCCTGATCTGGGGCGCGAGCGGCGGGCTCGGCTCGTACGCCACCCAGTTCGCGCTGGCCGGCGGGGCCAACCCGGTCTGTGTGGTCTCCTCGCCGCAGAAGGCCGAGATCTGCCGCCGGATGGGCGCCGAGGCGATCATCGACCGCACCACCGAGGACTACGCGTTCTGGAAGGACGACGGCACCCAGGACCCGCGCGAGTGGAAGCGGTTCGGCAAGAAGATCCGCGAGCTGACCGGCGGCGAGGACGTGGACATCGTCTTCGAGCACCCGGGCCGGGAGACCTTCGGCGCGTCCGTCTATGTCACCCGTAAGGGCGGCACGATCGTCACCTGCGCCTCGACCTCCGGCTACACCCACGAGTACGACAACCGCTACCTGTGGATGTCGTTGAAGCGGATCATCGGCTCGCACTTCGCCAACTACCGCGAGGCGTGGGAGGCCAACCGCCTGATCGCCAAGGGCAGGATCCACCCGACGCTGTCCAAGACGTACCGGCTGGAGGACACCGGCCAGGCCACGTACGACGTCCACCACAACCTCCACCAGGGCAAGGTCGGCGTGCTGTGCCTGGCCCCCGAGGAGGGCATGGGCGTGCGCGACCAGGCGATGCGCGAGCAGCACATCGACGCCATCAACCTGTTCCGTGACGACCACAAGAACGGCCGGGATGTCCGATGAGTGGCACGCCCCGCCCCAAGGACCGGCCCTGGCTGATGCGCACCTACGCCGGGCACTCCACCGCCGAGGCGTCCAACGAGCTGTACCGGCGCAACCTGGCCAAGGGCCAGACCGGGCTCTCGGTCGCCTTCGACCTGCCCACCCAGACCGGCTACGACCCGGACCACATCCTCGCCCGCGGCGAGGTGGGCCGGGTGGGGGTCCCGGTCTCGCACCTGGGCGACATGCGGCGGCTGTTCCAGGAGATCCCCTGGAGCGGATGAACACCTCCATGACGATCAACGCGACGGCGATGTGGCTGCTGGCGCTGTACCAGGTCGTCGCGGAGGAGCACGGCGCCGATATCGGCAAGCTCCAGGGGACGACGCAGAACGACATCGTCAAGGAGTACCTGTCACGGGGGACGCATGTCTTCCCGCCGGGCCCGAGCCTGCGGCTGACCACCGACATGATCGCGTACACGGTCCACCACATCCCCAAGTGGAACCCGATCAACATCTGCAGCTACCACCTCCAGGAGGCCGGGGCCACTCCGGTGCAGGAGATCGCCTTCGCGATGTCCACGGCGGTCGCCGTACTGGACGCGGTGTTCGCCTCCGGCCAGGTTCCCGAGGACCGTAAGGGCGACGTGGTGGCCCGGATCTCCTTCTTCGTGAGCGCGGGCGTCCGCTTCATCGAGGAGATGTGCAAAATGCGCGCCTTCGGCCGCATCTGGGACCGGATCACCCGCGAGCGGTACGGCATCGAGAACCCCAAGCATCGCCGGTTCCGCTACGGCGTCCAGGTGAACTCGCTCGGCCTGACCGAGGCCCAGCCGGAGAACAACGTCCAGCGCATCGTCCTGGAGATGCTGGCGGTCACCCTCTCCAAGGACGCCCGCGCCCGCGCCGTCCAGCTCCCGGCCTGGAACGAGGCGCTGGGCCTGCCCCGCCCCTGGGACCAGCAGTGGTCGCTGCGCATCCAGCAGGTCCTCGCCCATGAGAGCGATCTGCTGGAGTACGACGACATCTTCGAGGGCTCGCATGTGATCGAGTCCAAGGTCGCCGCGCTGGTGGAGGAGGCCGAGGCCGAGATCGAGCGGATCCAGGAGATGGGCGGGGCGATGGCCGCCGTCGAGTCCGGCTACCTCAAGGCGCGGCTGGTGGCCTCCCACTCCGAGCGCCGGGCGCGGATCGAGGCGGGCGAGGAGAAGATCGTCGGCGTCAACTGCTACGAGTCCACCGAGCCCAATCCGCTCACCGCCGACCTCGACACCGCGATCATGACGGTGGACCCGGAGAACGAGGCGCGGGTGGTCTCGGCCCTGCACACCTGGCGCGAGCAGCGCGACGAGGGACCCGCCCAGGAGGCCCTCGGTGCCCTCCGTAAGGCCGCCGTGGGGACCGACAACCTGATGGAGGCGACCCTGCGCTGTGCCCGCGCGGGCGTGACCACCGGGGAGTGGGCCTGGGCGCTGCGCGACGTCTTCGGCGAGTACCGCGCCCCCACCGGGGTCGGCGGCGCGCCCCTGTCCGTCCCCACGGAGGCGGGCTCCCTGCTGGCCTCGGTCCGCGAGAAGGTCGGGAAGACCGCCGCCGAGCTCGGCGGCGGCAGGCTGCGGCTGCTGGTCGGCAAGCCCGGTCTGGACGGGCACAGCAACGGCGCCGAGCAGATCGCCGTGCGGGCCAGGGACGCCGGTTTCGAGGTGGTCTACCAGGGGATCCGGCTCACCCCGGAGCAGATCGTCTCGGCGGCCGTGGCCGAGGACGTGCACTGCGTCGGGCTGTCCATCCTGTCCGGGTCGCACGCCGAGCTGGTGCCCGACGTCCTGGAGCGGCTGCGCACCGCGGGCGCCCAGGACATCCCCGTCATCGTCGGCGGGATCATCCCGTCCTCGGACGCGGCCGCCCTGCGCGCGGCGGGTGTCGCCGCCGTTTTCACCCCCAAGGACTTCGGTATCACGGAGATCATCGGCCGTATCGTCGATGAGATCCGCGCCGCGAACACGCTTCCCCCTCTGGAGGTTCTCGTATGACCGCCCCCGACCGCGCCGATGCCGCCAGTCGCCTCCGGCCGCGCCGCTCGTGCCTCGCCGTCCCCGGCTCCAATCCGCGCTTTCTGGAGAAGGCCCAGGGGCTCCCGGCCGACCAGGTCTTCCTGGACCTGGAGGACGCCTGCGCGCCGCTGGCCAAGGAGGACGCCCGGCACACCATCGTCAAGGCGCTGAACGAGGGCGACTGGACCGGTAAGACCCGGGTGGTGCGGGTCAACGACTGGACCACCCACTGGACGTACCGGGACGTCATCACGGTGGTCGAGGGCGCGGGCCCGAACCTGGACTGCATCATGCTGCCCAAGGTGCAGGACGCCCAACAGGTGATCGCGCTGGACCTGCTGCTCACCCAGATCGAGAAGACGATGGGCTTCGAGATCGGGCGGATCGGCATCGAGGCGCAGATCGAGAACGCCAAGGGCCTGGTCAACGTGGACGAGATCGCCGGCGCCTCGCCGCGTCTGGAGACCATCGTCTTCGGCCCGGCCGACTTCATGGCGTCCATCAACATGAAGTCGCTGGTCGTGGGCGAGCAGCCGCCCGGCTATCCGGCGGACGCGTATCACTACATCCTGATGCGGATCCTGATGGCGGCCCGTATGCACGACCTCCAGGCGATCGACGGCCCGTACCTCCAGATCCGGAACGTGGACGGCTTCCGCGAGGTGGCCGGGCGCGCGGCCGCCCTCGGCTACGACGGCAAGTGGGTGCTGCACCCCGGCCAGGTGGAGGCGGCCAATGAGGTCTTCTCGCCGTCGCAGGAGGACTACGACCACGCCGAGCTGATCCTGGACGCCTATGACTACTGCACCTCGGCGGAGGGCGGCATGAAGGGCTCCGCGATGCTCGGCGACGAGATGATCGACGAGGCCAGCCGCAAGATGGCCCTGGTCATCGCGGGCAAGGGCCGCGCCGCCGGGATGAGCCGTACGTCCACCTTCCAGCCCCCGGAGGCGTGAGCCATGCAGTTCGGCCGTACCTATGAGGAGTTCACGGTGGGCGACGTCTACCGGCACTGGCCGGGGAAGACGGTCACCGAGTACGACGACCACCTCTTCTGTCTGCTCACCATGAACCACCACCCGCTGCACATGGACAGCAACTACGCCGAGAAGACGACCGATTTCGGCAAGAACGTGGTGGTCGGTAACTACATCTACTCCCTGCTGCTGGGCATGTCCGTGCCCGATGTCTCCGGAAAGGCCATCGCCAATCTGGAGGTCGAGTCACTGCGGCATGTGGCGCCCACCTTCCACGGCGACACCATCTACGGCGAGACCACGGTCCTGGACAAGACGCCGTCGAAGTCCAAAACCGACCGCGGCATCGTGCACGTGGAGACCAAGGGCTACAAGCAGGACGGCACTCTGGTCTGTGTCTTCCGGCGCAAGGTGATGGTGCCGACCGCCACTTACATCAAGGAGCGGGGCGGAGAGCAGCCGGGCCGCCCGGAGCTGGGAGGGCAGTGATATGAGCCGCCTCGCGCAGACGGAGGGCCTGACCGACATCCAGCGGGAGATCCTCGCCACGGTCAGGGATTTTGTCGACAAGGAGATCCTGCCGGTCGCGACCGAACTGGAACATCGCGACGAATATCCGACCGCGATCGTCGAGGGACTGAAGGAGCTCGGCGTCTTCGGGCTGATGATCCCGGAGGAATACGGCGGCCTGGGTGAGTCACTGCTCACCTACGCGCTGTGCGTGGAGGAGATCGCCCGCGGCTGGATGAGCGTGTCGGGCATCATCAACACCCACTTCATCGTGGCGTACATGCTCAAGCAGCACGGCACCGAGGAGCAGAAGGAGTATTTCCTTCCCAAGATGGCGCTGGGCGAGATCCGGGGCGCCTTCTCGATGTCGGAGCCGGGCCTGGGCTCGGATGTGTCGGCCATCACCAGCAAGGCGGTGCGGGACGGCGACGACTACGTCCTGAACGGCCAGAAGATGTGGCTGACCAACGGCGGCACCTCCACCCTGGTGGCGGTCCTGTGCCGGACCGGCGAGGCCCAGGAGGGGGTCGCGCCGCACAAGGCGATGACCACCTTCCTGGTCGAGAAGGAGCCCGGCTTCGGGGAGGTCCGGCCCGGTCTGACCATCCCCGGCAAGATCGAGAAGATGGGCTACAAGGGGGTCGACACCACCGAGCTCATCATGGACGGACTGCGCATTCCGGCCGATCGGGTGCTCGGCGGGGCGCCGAACCGAGGTTTTTACCAAATGATGGACGGCGTCGAGGTCGGCCGGGTGAATGTCGCCGCCCGCGGCTGCGGAGTGGCGCGGCGCGCTTTCGAGCTGGGCGTCGCATACGCACAGCAGCGGCATACCTTCGGTAAGCCGATCGCCCAGCACCAGGCCATCCAGTTCAAACTGGCCGAAATGGGAACAAAGGTCGAGGCGGCGCATGCGATGATGGTCAATGCGGCCCGAAAGAAGGATTCGGGCGCGCGCAACGACCTCGAGGCGGGAATGGCGAAGTACCTGGCGTCCGAGTACTGCAAAGAGGTCGTGGAGGACGCCTTCCGCATCCACGGCGGGTACGGCTTCTCCAAGGAATACGAGATCGAGCGGCTCTACCGAGAGGCGCCGATGCTTCTCATCGGCGAAGGAACCGCCGAGATTCAGAAAATGATTATTGGACGGAGGCTTCTCGAGGAATACCGAACCCAAGACTGAACGTCCCTTTTGGGGTGGTATCCGAGAGAAGAAGGTCACACCGCGCCGAGGGTCTTCGGTCACTGACCAGCCACCGACGGGCCCTGGCGCTTGCCCAGTTACCGCTCGCAACCGATACCATTCCGTAAAGCCGCCGTCCCCAGTCTTGCGTCGCGGCATCCTCCGCTACGAAGGTCATCCATGCCCCACAGCCAATCCTCTGCACAACGCGGCCGCGTCCGCCTCGCGCGCGGAGCGTCGCCGTGGCTCCTCCCGACCGTCGCCACCGCGGCGGTCAGTCTCGCTCGGTCCCGCCGCTCCGGACGCTGGGCGGCGGTCGCCGTGCCCGCCACCGCGCTCGCGGCGGGCATGCTGTGGTTCTTCCGCGACCCCGAGAGAGAGATCACGCAGGGCCGCGTGATCTCCCCGGCCGACGGTGTGGTGCAGAGCATCATGCCGTGGAAGGACGGGCGCACCCGCGTCGCCATCTTCATGAGCCCACTCAACGTCCACGTCAACCGCGCCCCGCTGGCCGGTACGGTGACCTCCGTGGAGCACATCCCCGGCGGCTTCGTTCCCGCGTTCAACAAGGAGAGCGAGAACAACGAGCGGGTCGTCTGGCACTTCGACACCGAGCTCGGCGACATCGAGATGGTTCAGATCGCCGGCGCCGTCGCCCGGCGTATCGTGCCGTATGTGCCACAGGGCACGAAGGTCGAACAGGGTGAGCGGATCGGTCTCATCCGCTTCGGCTCGCGGGTCGACGTCTACCTTCCCGAGGGTGTCGATGTCGCGGTCGAGGTCGGCCAGGCCACCACCGCGGGGGTGACTCGCCTTGACCGTGATTGATCCCGATACGCAGGCCGCCTGGGTACCCGAGGCCGAGGTGGACGCCGTCGATGTCGACGAGACGGACGACATGCCGCTGTCGACGCGCCTGTCGATAGCCGACACGCTGACCCTGGGCAACGCCACGTGTGGCTTCCTGGCGGTCTACTTCACCACCACCGGCGTCCTCATCCCGCACCTCACGGGCAGCGAGGACGGCGGGATGACCCGGCACAGCGCCGCCTCCGCGGTGATGCTGATGCTGCTCGCCTCCGTCTTCGACCTCTTCGACGGGCTCGTCGCGCGGAAGCTGCGCAGCTCGGCGATGGGCGCGGAGCTGGACAACCTCTCCGACCTGATCAGCTTCGGGCTGGCCCCCGCGTACTTCGTCCTCGTCTGGGGGATGGTGTCCGACGACGCGTATCAGCGGGTCTCGGTGGTGGGCGCGATCGTGGTGCTGCTGGCGGTGGTGCTGCGGCTTGCCAGATTCTCCTGTGTCACGCTGCGGGACGGCGTCTTCCAGGGCATGCCGAGTCCCTTCGGCGCCCTGACGGTGGTCTCGGTGGTCCTGCTGGGGCTGCCGTTCGTGCCGACGCTGCTCGCGATCGTGGGCGTCGCGTGGCTGATGGTGAGCCGGGTGGAGTACCCCAAGCCGCGCGGCCGGCTCGCGGTGGCCATGCTCGGCTGGATCGTCACCAGCATGGCCCTGCTGGCCGCCTGGGCCTTCGAGGCCCCCGGCGGTGAGCTCCTGCTCCAGTCGGCCTGCGCCCTTCAGGTCGTCATGGGCGCGGTGATCCCCCTCTTCGCCACGGCCCGCCGGGTGAACGCGTTCCGCGACAACCGCCGCGAGGCGAGGGCAGCGCAGCTGCCGTAGCGGCCTTCGGCCGCATTTGCCGAATGGGGTGGGCCCGAGCATTGTGCTCGGGCCCACCCCATCGGCGTTCCGGCCCACCCCATCGGCGTTCCGGCCCACCCATCGGCGTTCTGGGGGCCGCGAGGCCCCGTTCACCTGTGGCGGGGTCCTGTTCCCCACCCCGCCCCTTCCCGAATCCGGAGTCAAGCCCCCGGCCCCACCGGGGCTCCGCCCCAGACCCCGCAGAGCCGCGCCCCGCCTGCCCTTGCCCCAGCGGGGCGCAGCCGGGGGTCCGGGGCACAGCCCAGCCGAGGGTCCGGGGCGCAGCCCAGCGGGAGGTCCGGGGGTCTGCCCCCGGGTTCGGGAAGGGGCGGGGTGGGGAACCAACCCCGGTGGGGGCCAGGGCACAGCCCCGCCGAGGGTCCGAGGGTCTGCCCTCGGGTTCGGGAAGGGGCGGGGTGGGGAACCAACCCCCGGTGGGGGCCAGGGCACAGCCCCGCCGAGGGTCCGGGACGCAGCCCAGCGGGAGGTCCGGGGGTCTGCCCCCGGATTCAGGAAGGGGCGGGGTGGGGAACCAACCCCCGGTGGGGGCCAGGGCACAGCCCCGCCGAGGGTCCGGGACGCAGCCCAGCGGGAGGTCCGGGGGTCTGCCCCGGATTCAGGAAGGGGCGGGGTGGGGAACCAACCCCCGGTGGGGGCCAGGGCACAGCCCAGCCGAGGGTCCGGGGCACAGCCCAGCCGAGGGTCCGGGACGCAGCCCAGCCGGGGGTCCGGGGGTCTGCCCCGGATTCGGGAAGGGGCGGGGTGGGGAACCAACCCCCGGTGGGGGCCAGGGTCAGGCCAGGAAGTCCGCTGCCAGGCGTGCCGCGGTGCGTTCCAGGAGCGGGCCGGCCTCGGCGATGCAGCGGGCCGGGTCCGGTTCCAGGTCGGTGAGGGCGTAGGCACGGCGGATGCCCGCGGTGCCCAGGGCAGCCGGGGCCAGGGACAGGCGGCCGCAGACCGCGACCACCTCGATGCCCCGCGCGCGGGCCGCCGCCGCGACGCCTGCCGGGGCCTTGCCGTGAAGGGTCTGCTCGTCCAGCGAGCCCTCCCCCGTGATCACCAGGTCCGCGCCCTCCAGCGCGGCGGGGAAGCCGAGGACGTCGAGCATCACCTCGATGCCGGGGCGGAAGGTCGCGCCCAGGCCGACGAGGGCGCCGAAGCCGATGCCGCCCGCCGCGCCCGCGCCGGGCGCGAGGGCGTACTCGGCGGCCGAGGCCCCGACCGCGCGCTCCAGGACGCGTACGTAGTGGGCGAGGGCGGCGTCCAGGGCCGCCACATCGTCCTCGCCCGCGCCCTTCTGCGGGCCGTAGACCGCCGCCGCGCCCTTCGGCCCGGTCAGCGGATTGTCGACGTCGCTGGCCAGGACGGTCTCGGTGGCCGCGAGGCGCGGGTCGAGGCCGGACAGATCGGCCGTCGCGAGATCGCGCAGCGGGCCCCCGCCCGGTGCGACGGGGGTACCGTCCGCCCGCAGGAAGCGCGCCCCCAGCGCGCTGAGCATCCCCGCGCCCCCGTCCGTCGTGGCGCTGCCGCCCACGCCGAACACGATCGTGCGGGCGCCCGCGTCCAGCGCCGCCCGCAGCAGCTCCCCGCTGCCGTACGTGGTCGCGGTGAGCGGCGCAAAGACCCCCTTCGGCAGATGGCGCAGCCCGGACGCCTCGGCCATCTCCACCACGGCCGTGGTCCCGTGCAGCGCGTACGCCGCCGTCACCGGCGCGCCCAGCGGCCCGGTGACCCGCACCTCGCGCCGTTCGAACCCGGCCGCGACCGCCGCGTCCACCGTGCCGTCCCCGCCGTCGGCCACCGGCAGCGCCGCGATCCGCAACCCCTCGCCGCCACGGGGCGCGCCGCGGCGCAGGCCCGCCGTGACGCGCTCGGCGACCTCCACCGCCGTGAGCGAACCCTTGAACTTGTCCGCGGCGATCAGCACGCGCTTCGGGGGTGTCGCCTGCCCCTGAGCCCATGTCCTGGTCCCGGCTGTGGCTTCCTCCGAGCCTTCCGAAGCCTCCGTCGAAGCCGTCGAAGCGTCCGTCACCTTCGTAACCCCTCGCATTCGCACAGGCAGTCGCGCCGCTGTGACCCTATCCGGCGCGGCCGCACCGGTACACCCACCTCAGATGGGTACAACTGACCCATGGCCCTCAGCGGGAGCGCACTCGCGGACCGGATCCTCGGCGGCTGGCTCGGCCGGATCGCCGGGAACATGCTCGGCAAACCCGTCGAGAACGGCCACCATTGGACCCGCGACCGCATCGACCGGTATCTCCGCCGCGCCGACGCCCTCCCGCTGACCGACTACCTCCCCGCGCTGGAGCCGCCGCCCGACCCGGTGGAGTTCGAGCTGCGCCCCGAGTGGCAGAGTTGCGTCCGCGGCCGGATCCACGGCAGTTGCCGCGACGACGACGTGGACTACTCCGTCCTCGGCCTGCACCTGCTGGAGACCCACGGCCCCGACTTCAGCACCGAGCAGGTCGGCGAGGTCTGGCTGCTGCGGCTGCCGTATCTGCAGACCTTCACCGCCGAGCGGGCCGCCTACCGCAATCTCACGGCCGGGGTGAAACCGCCGCTCAGCGCGACCCTCGACAACCCCTACCAGGAGTGGATCGGCGCCCTGATCCGCGCCGATGTCCACGGCTGGGTCAACCCCGGCGATCCGCGGCGCGCCGCCGCGATGGCCCGCCGCGACGCCGTCCTGTCCCACACCGGCAACGGGGTGTACGGGGCGATGTGGGCGGCCGCGCTGATCGCGGCCGCGTTCACGGCGGACGGTCCGCGCGCCGCCATCGAGAGCGCCCTGGACCGGATCCCGCCGCGCTGCCGCCTGGCCCGTACGGTGCGCCGGGTCGCGTCCCTGCACGACGCGGGCGTGGCGTGGGCGGACGTGCTCGTCCAGCTGGAGCGGGAGACCGCCGGGCTGCCCTGGATCCATGTGGTCCCCAACGCCGCCGTCCTCACGGCCGGGCTGCTCTACGGCGCGGGCGACTTCACGACGACGATCGCCTTGACGGTACGCGGCGGTCTGGACACCGACTCCAACGGCGCCACGGCCGGATCGGTCGCGGGGGTGCTGTGCGGCGCGGCGGCCATCCCGCCGCAGTGGACCGAGCCGCTGGAGGACCGGGTGCGCAGCGCCGTCTTCGGCTTCGACGGGGCCCGCGTCAGCGACCTCGCGGCGCGTACGCACCGGCTGGCGGTGTTGGGCTGATCCGGGTCAGGGGGTTTCGGTCCGCTCGCCGACGGTGGGGGCCGGATCGGCGATCCGGTCCAGCCACTCCCGCAGGAGGCCGCGCTCGGGCGCGGTCAGCGCGTCCGTCCGGGGCAGCGCGGCGCGCAGCGTGACAGCGGCCGCGACCGGCCCGGGTTCGGCGGCGGGCGGCGCGTCCGTGGTGATCGCCGCGATGACCGCCTCACGGGCGGTACGGGACAGTTCCGGATCGCGGCGGTCCGCGGGCGTGGCGATGAGCGTGAACGTCGTACCGCAGCCCGCCGCGTGGACCAGCGCCGCGGCGCGCTCCTCGGGGATGGCGAGCCGCCCGGCCTCGGCGATGCGCCGGATGAGCCGGGCGAGCATCTCGAAGGCGGTGACGGCGGCCGGTGAGGACACCCCGGGCGGTGCCCGCCGTACATCAGCGAGTACAGGGCCGGGTTGGCCAGGCCCAGGCCGATGTGCCGATCCCAGCCGGCGCGCAGGTCCTCGACGGGGTCATCGGTGGGGTCCTCGGCGGTCTTGCTGTTCAGGTACTCCGTGAAGCCGTACGCGACGACCGCGTCGAGCAGGCCCTGTTTGTCGCCGAAGAGCCGGTAGATGGTCGGCGGCTGCACCCCGGCGGCGGCGCTCACCGCCCGGGTCGAGACCGCGTCGGGGCCGCCGTCGGACAGCAGGCGCGCGGCGGCCGCGACGATGCGGTCGCGGTTGCCGTCGCGGTTGCCGTCACGGTCTCGGTTGGCCTCGCGGCTCGCGTCTTGGCTTGCGTCCGGTGCGATGACGCCCTCCCTCTCCATGCTTCCAACGATAACAGGATTTTGTTAGCGACCTTTCGTTTCCGGTGATACGTTGACAGCGATATCGTCGGAAACGGTCAGAGGAGATCACCGTGATCATCGTTACCGGAGCCAATGGCCAGCTCGGCCGGATGGTCGCCGAGCGGCTGCTGGAACGCGTCCCCGCCGAGGAGATCGGCGTCAGCGTGCGCGATGCGGAGGCGGCGCGGGACCTCGGCGCGCGGGGCGTACGCGTCCGCCGGGGCGACTTCGCCGACCCGGACACCCTCCCCCACGCCTTCGAGGGCGCCTCGAAGGTCCTGATCGTCTCGACGGGCACCACGGGCGAGGCCGCCGTCCGCGGCCACCGCGCGGCCGTCGCGGCCGCGGCGGCGGCCGGGGCCAAGCGGATCCTCTACACGAGCCACATGGGCGCGAGCCCGTCCTCCCGGTTCGTCCCGATGCCCGACCACGCCGCCACGGAGGAGGCTCTTCAGCGGTCGGGGGTTCCCTTCACCTCGCTGCGCAACGGCTTCTACACCTCATCGGCCGTGGAGCTGGTCAGGGGCGCGCTGGAGACGGGCGTCCTGGCCGTGCCGGAGGACGGGCCGGTCGCCTGGACCGCCCACGCCGACCTCGCCGACGCGGCGGTTCTCGCCCTCACCGACGAGGTCCTGGACGGCCTGAGCCCCGCGCTCACCGGTCCCGAGGTGATCGACATGGCCGGTATCGCGGAGATTCTGACGCGGCTGACGGGCCGCCCGATCCGCCGGGTGGTCGTCTCCGACGACGAGTACCGGGCGCAGTTGATCGACCATGGCGTGCCCGAGTCGTCGGCCGACCTGCTCGTCGGCCTCTTCGCCGCCAGCCGCGAGGGCGACTTCGCGCCCGCTGACCCCACGCTTGCCGATGTTCTCGGTCGACCCGTTGTGCGCGTGGCGGACTACCTGAAGTCGGCGCTCACGACGCGTGGGTGACGTACCGCACGAATCGAACCCAGTCGGCCCGGCCTACGGTGAGGCCGGGCCGCGTGGTGTCCTTCGAGTCGCGCACGAGGACCGCGTACGCGGTGACGGCGACCCCTGAACCAGCACACGGGCGCGCGAATGATACGAGATGGGTATCATTGCCTCATGCTCTATTCGACCCCCCGCCTCGAACCCGCCGACCATCAGGTCCTGGAGCAGGTCGACCGCATGCGTGAGCAACTTCGGCACGCCGTGCGGCAGGTTCCCATGAAATGGACACTCGATCTGCGCAAGGCGCTGACTGCCAGCGCGATCGCGGCGTCCAACACGATCGAGGGCTATCGGGTCGACGCCAGGGACGTCGCCGATCTGATGGACGGCGAGCGTGAGGTCGAGGCCAGCGACGAGAACAAGGCGGAGACGCTGGCCTACCAGCAGGCGATGACCTACATCCAGTCCCTGCACGACGTGGCCGACTTCCGCTACGGCAAGGAGCTGCTCAACGGCCTCCACTGGATGCTTCAAGGCCATCACCACCCACAGAAGATCGCTGGTCAGTGGCGCAAGACCGCCATCCGCATCACCGCTCCCGGCGACGAGCTCGCCACCGATTACGAGGGGCCGGACCATGAGCTGCTCCCCGGCCTGATGAGCGAGCTGGTCGACTGGCTCAACGACGGGGATCTCCACCACCATTTCCTGATCCGCGCCGCGATGGCGCATCTGAACCTCGTGAAGATCCACCCCTGGTCCGACGGCAACGGGCGGATGTCCCGTTCACTGCAGACCCTCCTCATCGCCCGTGGCGGGGTACTCGCTCCCGAGTTCTCCTCGATCGAGGAGTGGTTGGGCATGCCCGGCAACACCTGGGAGTACTACAAGGTGCTGCGTACCGTCGGCGGTCCCGTCTGGTCGCCGGAGCGGGAGACGCTTCCGTGGATCAGGTTCAACCTTCTCGCCTACCACCAACAGGCCCAGCGGGTGCAGCGCCGCGTTGACCGGTCCAATGACTGCTGGACGCAGCTCATGGAATGGGCGCAAACGGAAAGGATCACCGAGCGGCAGGTGACAGCTCTCCACGAGGTGGCGATGATGGGCCGAGTGCGGCGGTCTCGCTACGAAAAGGCCGAGGGGCTCAATACCCAGCAGGCGACGCGGGATTTGCAAGCGCTGACCAAGGCCGAGGTCCTGACCGCGATCGGGCAGACGAAGGGCCGGCACTATGTCGCGGGGCCACGGTTTCCGCACACCGTACTGGCCACCGCCCAGCGCCCGCACACCATCATCGACCCGTACGCCGCCGCGGAATAGCCCGGACATCGGCCGCGCGGCGTGCGTACGCTCGCCACATGAGCAGCGAGACGACGCACCGGCCGCTGGTGGCGATCCTGAGCGGGGCCGGCATCTCCACCGACTCCGGGATCCCCGACTACCGCGGTCCGCAGGGGCTGTGGCGGCAGGACCCCGAGGCCGAGAAGCTCGTGACGTACGAGTACTACATGACCGACCCCGAGATCCGGCGCCGCTCCTGGCAGATGCGGCGCGACAGCAAGGCGCTGCACGCCCGGCCCAACGCGGCGCACGAGGCCGTCGCCCGGCTGGAGCGCTCGGGGGTGCCGGTGCGGGTGATCACCCAGAACGTGGACGGGCTGCATCAGATCGCCGGGATGCCCGCGCGCAAGGTGCTGGAACTGCACGGCACCGCGCGGGCCGTTCAGTGCACCCACTGCGAGGCACGGTCCGGGATGGACGAGGCGCTGGAACGGGTCGCGGCGGGTGAGGCGGATCCGGCGTGCCGGGAGTGCGGCGGGATCCTGAAGTCGGCCACGGTGATGTTCGGGGAGAGCCTCGATCCGGAGGTGCTGACGGAAGCGGTCGCGGTGGCGCAGGCGTGCGAGATCTTCATCGCGGTCGGCACCAGCCTCCAGGTTCAGCCCGCGGCCTCGCTCGCCGGGCTGGCCGCCGAGCATGATGCCCGGCTGATCATCGTCAATGCGGAGCCGACGCCGTATGACGAGCTCGCGGACGAGGTTGTTCGCGAGCCCATCAGTGTGGCGCTGCCCACGTTGTTGGATCGCATCGCTGCGGGCTGATCACTGACTTCAGCGTCAGAAGAGGCCGGGCAGTTCTTGCCGCGCCTCGAACTCCAGCAGCCGCCGCTTGCGGTCCAGGCCGCCGCCGTAGCCGGTGAGACTGCCGGTCGAGCCGACGACGCGGTGGCAGGGGACGATGATGCCGACCGGGTTCTTGCCGTTGGCCAGGCCCACCGCGCGGGAGGCGGTCGGCTGTCCGAGGCGGTCGGCCAACTGGCCGTACGACCAGGTCTCGCCGTATGGAATGGCCCGCAGCTCGGCCCAGACGCGGCGCTGGAAGGGCGTGCCGTCCAGGTGCAGCGGCAGGTCGAACTCGGTGAGCTCGCCCGCGAAGTAGGCCGTGAGCTGGCGGATGGTCTCGGCGAAGGGGGCGTCGGCTGGGTCGCCGGGGCCGCCGAAGGTCTCCTCGGGTGGGCGGTGGCGCTGCTCGACCATGTAGAGGCCGGAGAGGTCGGTGCCGGTGGCTACGAGGGTGAGGGGCCGTAGGGGCTGTCGATGGTGGTGTGGGTGCGGCTCATGGTGTTCCTCGGCGGGGTTTGGGGCGGGGTGCGGTGCGGGTGGGGCGGCTTCCTGTGTCATGGGCCGCCGTTTCGTTGCCGGGTGCGGGCCGGTGGGCAGTTTGTGCCCACCCGTCCCTCCCCGCAGAACGATTGCCCACAAACCGGTGCGTTGCCTGGCCGGTCTCCGCCCTCGTGTTGCTGGGTTTGCCCACAAACGGTCATGCCGCGGGTAGGCGGTTGATGGCGTGGGCCGCGTCCGTGGCCCATAGGTATTGGACGGCGTAGGCGCGCCAAGGGCGCCAGTGGGTCGAGTGGCGGGTGAGGGCGCCGGGTGTGGCGGGCAGGCCCAGTTCGGTGGCGGCGCGGCGTACGCCGAGGTCGGTCGGGAGGAAGGCGTCCGGGTCGCCGAGGGCGCGCATCGCGATCACCTCGACGGTCCAGGGGCCGAGCCCCGGCAGCGCGCCGAGGCTCGCGCGGGCCTCGTCCCAGTCGCTGCCGACGCCGAGCGCGACCCGGCCCTCGGCGAGCGCGCCGATCAGCCCGGTGAGGGTGGCGCGGCGGGTGCGGGGCATGGCCAGCTTCTCGGGGTCCAGCCCGGCGAGGGCCTGGATGGACGGGAAGAGGTGGGTCAGGCCGCCCGCCGGGTCCTCCACGGGCTCGCCGTGCGCCGCCACCAGGCGCCCGGCGTGGGTGCGGGCGGCCGCCGTGGACACCTGCTGTCCGAGCACGGCGCGCACCGCGAACTCGTCCGCGTCCACCGCGCGCGGCACCCGCCGCCCGGGGGCCTTGTCGACCAGCGGGGCCAGCTGCGGATCCGTACGCAGCAGGTCGTCCACGGCGGCCGGGTCCGCGTCGAGGTCCAGCAGCCGTCGGCAGCGGCTGATCGCCCCGGCCAGGTCGCGCAGGTCGGCGAGGGAGAGCTGGCAGGCGATGTGGTCCGGCCGGGGGCTCAGGGTGACCACCCCGGGCCCGTACGGCAGCCGTAGGGTGCGCCGGTACGCGCCGTCGCGCCACTCCTCGACGCCGGGGACGGCGGTGGCGGCCAGGTGGCCGAAGAGGTTGTCCGGGCACAGCGGCGCCCGGAACGGCAGCCGCAGCGTGAGCGCGCCGGGCACGCTGGTCCGCGGCCCGCGGCTGGCCCGCTGCCGCAGCTCGGTCGGGGAGAGCGCGAAGATCTCCCGTACGGTCTCGTTGAACGCGCGGACACTCGCGAACCCGGCCGCGAAGGCGATGTCCGCCATCGGCAGCGCGCTGGTCTCGATCAGCAGCCGCGCGGTCTGCGCCCGCTGGGCCCTGGCGAGCGCGAGCGGGCCCGCGCCGAGCTCGGCGAGCAGCTGCCGCTCGATCTGCCGGGTGCTGTATCCCAGCCGGGCCGCCAGGCCCGGCACCCCGTCCCGGTCCACCACGCCGTCGGCGATCAGCCGCATGGCACGGGCCACCAGATCCGCCCGCTCGTTCCACTGCGGCGAGCCGGGGCTGGCGTCCGGACGGCACCGCTTGCAGGCCCGGAAACCGGCCTGCTGGGCGGCCGCGGCGCTGGGGTAGAACCGCATGTTCTCGGGCTTGGGCCCGACGACCGGGCAACTCGGCCGGCAGTAGATCCCGGTGGTCACGACGGCGATGAAGAACCACCCGTCGAAGCGGGCGTCCTTGGCCTGGGCGGCGCGGAGGCACCGGTCGGTGTCGGTGTGCATGGGTCCAGCATCCGTCAACAGAGTGGGGGCAGGCTCGCGGGAATCCGACATCGATGTGCCGCGCCGTGCGCATGGCCCCCACGTGGGATGTTGCCGCAAAAGGGGAGACCAGCGGCTTGTGGGTGGGCATGATGGGGGTGTGACGGACTACGCGGAGTTTCCCCTGCCCGATGGCACCCCCGTGCGCCTGGAGCTGACCCCGGTGGCCACCGCTTCCGCCCCGGCGCCTCCCAACGGCTCGGGCGAGGGCGGGAAAGGGCCCGCGATGCCCGGGGTATCGGGGGTGTGACGCCGGTGGGGCGGGCGCCCAGGGGCGCGGCGGCGCTGGCCGTCGAAGGGCTGCAGGCCGTATTGCGGCCGCTGGGGCCGCTGTTGCAGGAGGTGCACAACGCCGTCTCCGCCGCGCCGAATCCGCCCGATGAGATCCAGGTGCAGTTCGGGGTGCAGGTCGGGCAGGACCTGAAGCTGGGCATCGTCGGGGCGAACGGCCAGGCGAGCATGACCATTTCGGCCACCTGGCAGCTATCGGGTTCGCGTACGGCCTGATCGATGGATTGGTTTCTCCCCGTCCGGTCCACCGGGCAGCGTCCAGCCACGGTGTCGGTGCTGAGCCAGTCCGACCGCGAGGCGGTCGGCTCCGGTGTGCTGCTGCCCCGCGCCCGCTTCCTGACCTGCGCGCACGTCATCAACTGCGCGCTCGGGAAGGAGAACACGATCTGCGCCGAGCGCCCGGCGCAGGAGACCCTGAAGGTGCTGGTGCACGGCCCGGACGGCGAGCCGCACGCGTGCACGGCCCGGCTGGCGGTGTGGATACCGCCCGGCGCGGCGAACGGTGTGGAGTGGGACGGCGACCTGGCCGTGCTCGAGTTCGTCGAGCCCCTCCCCGCGATGTGCGGCCGCCGCGCTGGCAGGCCATGGCGGAGGGGCAGTTCGTTCGCGCGTGGCACGGCAGCGGGCTGCACGCCACCGTCGCCACCGCTCGGGTGACCTCGTGCGACGGCCGGATCGGCTATGTGGACGGCGAGGGGCTGACCGGGGTCGCCATCGACCACGGCTACAGCGGAGGGCCGCTGTGGTCGGGGGACGCGGGCGCGGTGGTCGGCCTGGTGGCGGCCGCCCTCACGCCGCCGCGCCACCCGCGATACGGCACCCCGCTCGCGTACTCCCCGGAGCATGTCGCCCGCCGCAGCTGGGGCATCCCCTGGCAGCGGATCCGGGCCGAGCTGGCCCGCGCGGGGGCCGAGCACGTCCTCGACGAGCCGGCGCCGGCGGACGGCGGGGCCGTCGACCCTGCCCACCGGGCGCTGGCCGCCGTGCTCGGCCGGGCGCTGGCGGACCCGGTCCGGCGGGCCGACTGCGCGCGAGCCGTCGCCGCGCGGTGCGGGCACCATCACCGGGCGGACGGATCCGCGCCGTCGGTCGACGAGTTCGCGCGGTTGCTCACGGCCGACGGACGCGCGCTGCCCGCCCTCACCGAGGTGCTGCATCCCGCCGCCCCGGGCGCGGTCGCCGAACTCCTCGCGGCGGGGCGGATGTCGGGCGTGCCACGACTGCTCTCCCCCGCCGAGCTGGACGAGTTGCTGGCACTGCTCGGGCAGGTGCCCGCGGCGACGGCGGCCCGCTTCCCCTCGGTCATACGGGCCGCGCTGCCGCTCGCCGAGCTGCCCGGGGCGCTGCTGGCCGGAGCCGACTGGGGCAGTCCGGACGCCACCGTCCGCATGGCTCGGATCACGGCGCTCGTCGAGTATCTGGAGGGGCTGCGAGGGGACAGCCACCCGGTCCCGGAGGGCACCTCGGTCGTCCCCGGGCTGCTGCGCGTGGCCGTCTATGTGGCGGCGCTGAGCCCGTCCGGGCCGCGCGACGGGCTGCACGGCTGGAGCACGGCGGTCGCCGCCCGCCTCGGGGTCCACGAGGCGGCCCTGGCGGAGCGCCGGGCGGACGCCCATGAGTGGGCGGAGCGGCAGCGGGCCCCCATGGCGGCGCCCCGGGTGCTCGTACGGCTCACCGCCCACCCCGACCACGACGGCACCCACCACTACCGCCTGCGGCTGTGGTGTGACGAGGGGGCCGGCCCGCGGCGCGTCTCGGACGGCGGCGACCGGCCCCGCAGCGCGGCGCAGGCGGCCGAGGACATCCTGACCGTGATCGAGCCGCTGCACCGGGCGCTCCCGGCGGGCATCCGCCCGGTCATCGAACTCATCGTGGACCGTGAGGGGCTGGAGGTCCCGGTCGACCAGTGGGAGTGGCCGGGTCCGGCCGGGCTGCTCCCCGGAGTGCTGGGCGCGGAGTATCCGCTGGTCGTCAACTGCCCGGAGCTGCTGCGGGGTGAGCGCTTCAAGGCGGCGCGGCGCCACCGCTGGGAGCGGCTGGACGACGGGGGCGCCGTGCACATCGACCGCTCCACGGGCGGCAAGAACGGGGTGTACGGGCTGCTCATGGACCACCTGGACGCCCCGCTGGCCACCGTGGACGGCGTCCCGGCCGATGTCCGCGTGGAGATCGTGCAGCTGTGTCTGGCGATGGGGGTGCCGGTCGTGGTCTGGGACCGGGACAAGGCCGGGGAGTCCGGCTCCCCTGCCGTGCGGGTGGTCGCGGGCACCCCGCCGGGCCGCCTCCCCGAGACGGTGCGCGCCTACCGCGCCCGGACGCTCGGCCGCCCGCAGGCCTCCCTGGGGCGTCCGGTGCTGGCCTGGGCCGAGCCCGGTCGTGAACTGCCGCAGCTGGAATTGGCCGACCCGACGGAGCCGTGATGAACACCGACGACAGCGCGATGGAGGTCGCATGACGGCACGCGACGGCGACCGGGACGGCGTCCCGGGCGATGACGGCTCCGCCCCTCCACCGGACGGACCCGCTCCCCCCGCGGAGGAGTTCTCCATCGATTTCTCGCCTCCCGCCTGGTACCAGCAGAACTCCGGGCCGTCGCCGTCCCCCGCGCCGCCGGCGCGGCAGGACCCGCCCCCGGCCGCGTCGGCGGAATGGCGGCTCTTCCGCGGGGACGGCGTGGCGCGCGCGACTCCGCTGCCGCCGGCCCCGCCCTGGCGGCGGTTCGGCGGCACCGCGCGCCCGGGGACCGACGGGGGCGCCCCTCCGCCGTATCTGATCTCACCGGCCCACGCCGACATCGTGAACGCCGCGCTCCATCTGCGCCGCCCCCTGCTGGTGACCGGTCAGCCCGGCACGGGCAAGTCGTCGCTGGCCCAGGCGGTGGCGCATGAGCTGGGCCTCGGCGAGGTGCTCCGCTGGCCGGTCAACAGCCGCTCCACCGTGCAGGACGCGCTCTACCGCTACGACGCGGTCGGCCGGCTGCGTGAGACGACCATGAGCAGGGATCAGGGCCGCCCAGAGCCGGACATCGGCTCCTTCATGCGGCTCGGCCCGCTCGGCACCGCCCTGGTGCCCCGGTCGCGGCCCGGGTGCTGCTCATCGACGAGCTCGACAAGGGCGATGTGGATCTGCCCAACGATCTGCTGACGATCTTCGAGGAGGGCGAGTTCGAGATCCCCGAGCTGTCGCGGCTCTCCGACGAACAGCCCGACGTGGGCGTTCCGACGCTGCGGATCGAGGAGAAGACGGTCGTGGTGCGCGGCCGGGTGCGCTGTGAGGAGTTCCCCGTCGTCGTCATCACCAGCAACGGCGAGCGCGACTTCCCGCCCGCGTTTCTGCGCCGCTGCGTGCGGCTGGAGCTGCCGCCGCCGGACGAGCACCGGCTGCGTGCGATCGTCACCGCGCACCTCGGCGAGGACGCGCTGCACGAGGTGGACGATCTGCTCCAGGCGTTCCTGCGCCGGCGCGCCCCGGGCGAACTGGCCACCGACCAGTTGCTGAACGCGGTCTTCCTCCGCACGGGAGGCGTGGACCTGGACGCGGACGGGCTGCTGGACGCCGTGCTGCACCGGCTGACCGGGGCGGTGTAGTCCGATGGCCAGGGACGCCGGCCGACTCGGCGAGGACCTGGGCGCGCTGCTCGCGGTCCTCGCGGACAGCGGCGTCCCGCTGGCGCAGGAGGAGCTGCTGGACGCGCTGTGGCTGGCGGGGCGGCTGCCCGCCGGGGCCGAGGACGCGCCGGTACTGCGCTGCCTGACCCGGCCGCCGGTTGCCGCTCCTCCCGACGCCCCGCCGGAGGAGGAGGCGGTCGCGGACGGGGACTACCTCCTCGCCCCACCGGCGTCCCGCGGCGCCCTGGGCCCGCCGTCGGGGTCGGAGGCGGGGCCCGCGGGCCCGCTGCACGCCGCGCCGAACCGCTCCCGCCCGGCGGACCGGCGCGCCCCGGATACGGCCGGCGCGCTGCCGCTGCGCGTCCCGGAGGGCAAGGCGCTCCGCGCCGAGCTGCGGATCGGCCGGGCGCTGCGCCCGCTCAAGCAACACCGGCCCAGCGTCTCCAAGCGGGAGCTGGATGTGGACGCGACGGTGGCGGCGCTCGCCGAGACCGGTCTGCCGGACGTCGCCCTGCGCCCCGCCCGCGAGCGCTGGCTGGATCTGGCGCTGGTCATCGACGACGGCATGTCGATGCTGCTCTGGCAACGGCTGGCCACGGAGATCCGCGCGATGATGGAGCGGCTCGGCGCCTTCCGGGTGGTACGGACGTACGGGCTCCACTCCCGCGGCCCCGCCGGCCCGCCCGAGCTGAGCGCCCGCCCCTTCGATCCGTCGTCGGCCGCGAGACCGTCGCAGACGCTCGCCGATCCGTCCGGTCAGACGCTGGTCCTGGTGTTGAGCGACGGCATGGGTCCGGCCTGGCGGGACGGCCGCAAGCACGCGGCGGTGCTGCGGTGGGCGCGGTGCGGGCCCACGGCCATCCTGCACGCGCTGCCGCGCCGGATGTGGGACGGCTCCGGCATCCGGGCGCGGCGGTGGCAGGTGACGACCCGGCAGAGTGGCGCGCCGAACACCGAGTGGAGGGTCAGTGACCCCGTGCTCCCGGCGGACCTGGCCCCGTTCGACGGCATTCCGGTGCCGGTCATCGAACCGGATCCCCCGTCGATGACCGCCTGGGCGCGGCTCGTGGCCTCCCCGGGCGGAAGCGCGCTGATGTCCCTTCTGTGCCGTCCGGAACCGGTCCGTGAGGGCGGAGCGGCGCCCGCCGACGGACTCGGCGCCGTCCAGCGCTTCCGTGACGCGGCCTCCCCGGAGGCCTACCGCCTCGCCGCGCACCTCGCCGCCGTCGCCCCCGTGTCCGTGCCGGTCATGCGGCTGGTGCAGGCCGCCGTCCCCTGGCAGGCGGAGACCGCTCACCTCGCCGAGGTCTTTCTGGGCGGGCTGATGCGGCCGGTCGCGGCGGGGCCGCCGGCGGATGAGCCGCTGCCGCAGCACCGTGTCTTCGACTTCACGGAGACGGCGCGGGACGCCCTGCTGGACGCCGTGCCGACGGCCGAACTCATCGGCACCGGGCGGCACATCGGGCAGAAGCTGGAGCAACTGGCGGGCCGCGCACCGGACTTCCCTGCGTGGCTGGCCCATCCGGACGGCCCCGACAGCCTTCCCGCCGGGGCACGGGCCTTCGCCGAGGTGGGATCCCGCCTGGCGGCGCGGTTCGGCGCCCCCGCGCTTCCGCCACCCCCGCCCCCGCCGTCGGTGGTGGAGCTCCCGGTGGGGCCGAGGCCCCCGGACGACGTCGAAAGCTGGGCGGCAGACCTGGGGTTGGTCGCGGCGGCGCCCCCGGGAGCCCCGGATGTCCGGGAGACCCCGGAAAACTGGGAGACCTTGGAGACCGGGGACGCTTTCGCGGTCCTCTTTCCCCAGTCGGCCGGGGACGGCCCGGGGCAGCGGCAGGACACGGAAGCATGGCAGCCGCCGCGCTGGGCCATCTGCCCGTCCTGCGGCAGCCCGCTGGAGCAGGACGACCGCTTCTGTGGCTCTTGCGGCACGGATCTCCGCGTTCCCCTGCCAGCCTCGCGGACCGACCACTGCCCCGACTGCGGGGCGGTCGCGCCGCCGTACAACCGCTACTGCGGGCACTGCGGCCGCCAGCTCCCACCGCATGAGCCCGCGGCCTTCCCGCCCCCCCGCCCGCTTGGCCCACCGGCGCCCCGCCCGCGCAGACGCCGTCGGTGACGGGCTCCTCGCTCGGGTACTCCGCGTCGGTCGAGCTGTCGTCCGACCGGCTGATGCGCGGCAGGCCGCAGAAGCGCAGAAGAGCGCAGCTCGCCTCCCTGTTCAGGTTCGGCGGCCGGAGAGACGAGGCGGAGCGGCAGCGCAAGCAGGAGCTGATCCTTACGCCGGTGCTCTCCTGCTACCGCATCGCGGTGATCAGCCTCAAGGGCGGTGTGGGCAAGACCACGACGACCGCCGCCCTCGGCTCCACCCTCGCCGCACTGCGCCCGGACAGGATCCTCGCGATCGACGCCAACCCCGACGCGGGCACCCTCGGCCGCCGGGTGCGGCGCGAGACCAGCGCGACCATCCGCGACCTGGTCAACGCGATCCCGTATCTCCACAGCTACATGGACATCCGGCGGTTCACCTCACAGGCGCCGTCGGGGCTGGAGATCCTCGCCAACGACGTGGATCCGGCGGTCTCCACGACCTTCGGCGACCAGGACTACCGCCGGGTCATGGACGTGCTCGGCCGGCAGTATCCGATCATCCTCACCGACACCGGCACCGGTCTGCTCTACAGCGCCATGCGCGGTGTCCTGGACCTCGCCGACCAGCTGGTCGTCGTCTCGACCCCCTCGGTGGACGGTGCGAGCAGCGCGAGCACCACGCTGGACTGGCTGGCCGCGCACGGCTACGCCGATCTGGTCTCCCGCAGCGTCACGGTCATCTCGGACGTGCGGGAGACCGGCAAGATGATCAAGGTCGAGGACATCGTGTCGCACTTCGAGACCCGCTGCCGCGGTGTGGTCGTCGTGCCGTTCGACGAGCATCTCGCGGTGGGCGCCGAAGTGGACCTGGAGATGATGCGGCCGAAGAGCCAGGAGGCGTACTTCGATCTCGCGGCCATGGTCGCCGAGGGTTTCCCCTCCGGGCCCCGGGCGGACGGCTGAGATCTACGGCATAGCTGCCGGGGGCGTGGCTCAGGTCGGGTCCGGGACGCCCTATCCTCTACCCATGTCTTCCGCCTCCGACTCCGGTTCCGCTGAAGTGATCCGCATCGTCTCCCGTTCCTCCCCGATGGCCCTCGCCCAGGTCGAACGGGTCCGTACCGAGCTGGCCGCGCTGCGGCCCGGGATCCGTACGGAGGTCGTACCGGTCACCACCTCCGGCGACCGGTGGATGGGCGATCTGTCGAAGCTGGGCGGGAAGGGGGCGTTCACCAAGGAGGTGGACGCCACGCTGCTGGCCGGTGAGGCGGATCTCGCGGTGCACTGCATCAAGGACGTGCCCGCCGACCGTCCGCTGCCCGCGGGCACGGTCTTCGCCGCGTACCTCAAGCGGGACGACATCCGCGACGCCGTGATCCACCCCGGCGGGCTGACCCTCGACGAGATGCCCGCGGGGACCCGGATCGGCACCTCCTCGGTCCGCCGCGTCGCCCAACTGGCCATCACCCACCCGCACGTGGAGTGCGTGCCGATGCGCGGCAACGCCAACCGCCGGTTGGAGAAGCTGGACGCGGGCGAGTGCGACGCGCTGATGCTGGCCGTCTCGGGTCTGGAGCGGATCGGCCGCACGGACCGGATCAGCGAGATCCTGCCGGTGGACACCATGTGCCCGCCGATCGGCGCCGGGGTGCTGGGGCTGCAGTGCCGGGAGGACGACACCGAGACGATCGAGGCCGTGGCCGGGCTCGGCGACGCGGCCGTCTGGAAGGAAATCACCGCGGAGCGCATGCTGCTGCATGTGCTCCAGGGCCACTGCAACTCCCCATCGCGGGCTACGCCAGGGCCGAACGCGACGGCCGCCTCTCCCTGCGCGCCCGGGTCTTCAGCCCCGACGGCAAGACGGTCCTGGACGCCCACGAATGGGCGGGCCCCCTGGACCCGGCCACCCTGGGCACATCGGTCGCGGTGGCACTGCTCCGTCAGGGCGCCCGCGAGGTCATCGACACGATCCCGCACTGAGGCGGCGTCCCGCACTGAGGCGGCGCGTCCCGCACCGAGCCGACCGCAGGCCCCTGTTGGGCCCTACCGCGCCCGCAGCCGCCGCCACACCGCCCGTGCCGCGTGGTGGCCGGACATGCCGTGGACGCCGGGGCCCGGTGGGGTGGCGGAGGAGCAGAGGTAGACCGCGGGGTGGGCGGTGGCGTAGGGGACGCGGGCGAGCTTGGGGCGTATGACGGCCTGGAGGCCCTCGAAGGCGCCGCAGGCGATGTCGCCGTCGATGTAGTTGGCGTTGCGGGCGGCGAGTTCGGGTGGGCCGGCCACCGCGCGGGCCAGGACCAGATCGCGGAAGCCGGGGGCGAAGCGCTCGATTTGACGCTCGATCACCTCCGTGGCGTCGCCCTTCCAGCCGCTGGGCACATGGCCGTAGGCCCAGAAGGTGTGCTTGCCCTCCGGGGCGCGGGAGGGGTCGAGGAGGCTGGGCTGGGCGGTGATCAGGAACGGGACGGAGGGGTCGCGGCCCTCGACGGCGGCCCGTAGCGCCGCGCCGATCTCGCCGGAGGTGGGGCCGACATGGACGGTGCCCGCGCGGCGGGCGTCGGGCGCGGTCCAGGGAACCGGGCCGGACAGGGCGTAGTCGATCTTGAAGGCGCTGGCCCCGTAGCGGTAGCGGCGGTAGGCGTTGCCGAGACCGGCGATACGGGCCAGGGCGCGCGGCGAGGTGTCGAAGATGTAGGCGCGGGCGGGCGGCAGCTCGTCGAGCCGCTTGACCTCGGTGGAGACGTGGATCGTCCCGCCGTGGGCGCGCAAGTACGCGCCGAGCGCGTCCACGATCGACTGGGAGCCGCCGCGCGGGATCGGCCAGCCGACCTCGTGGGCCGCGACGGCGAACATCAGGGCGGGTCCGCCGGTGGCCGGTGCGCTGGTGGGCGCGATGGCGTGCCCGGCCAGCCCGGCGAACAGGGCGCGCGCCTTCTCGTCGCGGAAGCGGAGCGGACCGGCGAGCAGCGAGACCGGCAGGAGCGCGTGCAGCCCGAAGCGGGCCCAGGTGATCGGGTCGCGGGGCACCCCGTCCCAGTGGGCGCGCAGCAGATCGGGGGCGAGGGTTGCCCAGCGGCCGAGGTAGGGGGCCAGCAGCCGGCGGTAGGTGCCGGCGTCGCGGGGGCCGAGCGACATGGCGGTCTCGCCGACCGAGCGGGCCAGCACCGCGGCCGTGCCGTCGGGGAAGGGGTGGGCCAGCGGCAGCTCGGGGTGGAGCCACTCCAGGCCGTACCGGGCCAGGGGCATCCGGTCGAAGGCCGGGGAGCCGATGGCGAGGGGGTGCACGGCGGAGCAGGGGTCGTGGCGGAAGCCGGGCAGGGTCAGCTCTTCGGTGCGTGAGCCCCCGCCGATGGTGTCCGCGGCCTCGAAGATCTCCACCGCGCAGCCGCGGCGGGCCAGTTCGACGGCCGCGGTCAGCCCGTTCGGCCCGGCACCCACTACGACCGCGTCGAGCATGGACGGCACGTCGGCTCCCCCTCGTCCTCGAGGTATCAGTGGAACGGTCAGCCGGCGGCGGCCAGCAGGCCCAGGATATGCCGAACGGCCGCCTCGTCCCTGGCCGCCGTGAAAGGAAGGGCGTTGCCCCCGCTGATCCGGAACGGCCTGCCCTCGATCGTGCTGTGCGCCCCGCCCGCCTCCTCGACCAGCAGCAGACCGGCGGCGTGGTCCCAGGCGTTCTCCCAGGTGAAGGCGACGGCGTCGAGCAGCCCCGGGCCACGTTCAGATACTCCAGACCGGCCGAGCCGCAGGGTCGCACCTCGGCGCCCGGCGCCCGCAGGCCCGACAGGGTGCGCTTCTCCGCGTCGGTGGTGAAGTCGAAGTGGGAGATGGCGACGTGGAGGGCCGTGCCGGGCTCCGGGGAGCCGCTGTGGATCGGCTCGCCGTTCAGCAGCGCGCCCCCGCCACGGCGGGCGACGGCCATCAGGTCGAGCACCGGGGCGTACGTCCAGGAGGCGAGGAGTTCTTCCCGGTGGGCGAGGGTGACCAGCGTCGCGAAGCCGGGGTCGCCGTGGACGAACTGCCGGGTGCCGTCGACCGGGTCGACGATCCACACGGGCGCGTCGCCGCCGAGGGCGGTGAGCACGGCCGGATCGGCGTGCACCGCCTCCTCGCCCACCACCACGGAGCCGGGCAGCAGCTTGGTGAGGGCGTCGGTCAGATGCTCCTCGGCCTGCCGGTCGGCGGTGGTGACCAGGTCGTGCGGGCCCTGCTTCTCGACGATCTCATGGGCGGCGAGCTGCCGGAAGCGCGGTATGACCTCGTCGGCAACCGCCGCGCGGACCGCCTTCTCCACCGCGCCGAGATCACCGGCGAGAAATTCATCGATCATGCGTTCATCGAATCACGGCTCGGCGACCACCGGTGGCATGGCGGCTACCGGACGGCGTCATCGAGGTGAAGGCATCGGAGCGCGGCGGAACGCGCGAGTCCTTTCTCGCCCGCCCCGGGTCATCTTCTTTCTCGCCTGACCCCGGTTCACCCCATTGACACATGGCTGAAACCCGCCTTACGTTGCGGGCACAGTAATTCACTAGTGAATAGATATTCACTCCTTCTCTCCGAATCACCCTCCCCACCGCCCCCTTGAGCGGTCCCGACGGTGCGCCACCAGACCCGCCGGACACCACCGAAGTCAGCGACCAAGGACGTTCAGATGCTCAAGCCAGACCCCGACGGCGCCGAACGGTTCCGGGTGCGACGCCGCCGCATCGCCGACGAAGGCAGCCCCACCGACACCCACGACCTACAACTTCTGGCCACAGAAGTCCGGCGCAGCGTGGTGCGCATGATCGACAAAGCCCAACTCGGCCACATTGGCGGCGACCTGTCGGTGACCGACATCCTCGCCACCCTCTTCGGACGGGTCCTCGACGTGGACCCCGGCGAGCCCCGCAGACCGGACCGCGACCGGTTCATCCTCAGCAAGGGCCACTGCTCGGCATCCCTGTACGCCACGCTCGCCCACTGCGGCTACTTCCCACTGTCCGAGTTGTCCACCTTCATGGCCCCGCTGTCCCCGCTCAACGGCCATCCGAACCGGACCAAAGTCCCGGGTGTGGAGACGAACACCGGGCCGCTGGGGCACGGATTCCCCGTCGCGGTCGGCTGTGCCCTGGCCGCCAAGCTCTCGGGCCGGTCGTACCGCACCTATGTCGTCCTCGGCGACGGCGAGTTGCAGGAGGGCAGCAACTGGGAGGCGGCGATGACCGCCGCCCACTACGACCTCGGCTCCCTCACCGCGATCGTCGACCGCAACCGCCTCCAGCAGGGCGCCCGTACCGAGGACACCAAGCGTCTGGAGCCGCTGGCGGACAAGTGGACCAGTTTCGGGTGGGAGCTGCGCGAGGCCGACGGACACGACCACGCCGAGCTGCTGTCCGCGCTGCGGCCCTCCACCACGGGCCGGCCGGTCGCCGTGGTGGCCCACACCGTCAAGGGCAAGGGCGTGTCGTTCATCGAGGACCGCGTGGAGTGGCACCACAAGGTGCCCGACGCCCGCCAGGTCCACGCCGCACTGGAAGAGCTGAGCCGATGACCGCCGACCTGATAACCGACGACGCCACCCGGACCCATGATTGCCGGCAGGCCTTCGCCGAGGAGCTCATCGCCCTGGCCGCCGAGGACCCGCGGATCGTCGCCGTCTGCAATGACTCGGTGGGATCGAGCAACCTCGTACGCTTCCGGGAGCTGTACCCCGACCGGCTGATCAATGTGGGCATAGCCGAACAGGATCTCGTCGGCGTGGGCGCGGGGCTGGCGAACGGCGGGCTGATTCCCTTCGTGAGCGCGGCCGGCCCGTTCCTCACCGGCCGGGCAACCGAGCAGATCAAGACAGATGCCGCGTACAACGGCCTGCCCATCGTGCTGTGCGGCCAGAGCCCCGGCCTGGCGTACGGCGAGCTGGGGCCGACCCACCACTCGATCGAGGATCTGTCGTGGATGCGGGCCATCGCCGACCTGGCCGTCGCGGTCCCGGCCGACCCTGCCCAGACCCGCGCCGCCGTACGCTGGGCGGCCGGCCATGAGGGCCCGGTCTATCTGCGCATCCCGCGCTTCAAGATCCCCTCCGTCACCCCGGAGGGCGCCCCTTCGAGCCCGGGCGGGCCATCCAGCTCACCGAAGGCGATGACATCACGGTGCTGGCCATCGGCACCCTGGTCTCCCGTGCGCTGGCCGCGGCCCGGACGCTGCGTGCCGAGGGCATCGGCGTACGCGTGCTGAACATGACCTTCGTCGAACCGATGGACGAGGAAGCGGTGCTGCGCGCGGCCCGCGAGACCATGGGCCTCATCACGGCCGAAGAGGCCACCACCACGGGCGGGCTGGGCGCGGCGGTGGCCGGCCTGGTGGCCCAGAACCATCCGGTCCCCATGCGCATCCTGGGGGTGCCCCGGCGGTTCGCCCCCACCGGTAGCACCTCCTTCCTGCTGGACCACTTCGGCCTGACCGCGGACGGCATCGCCGGCGCCGCCCGGGAGCTGCTGTCCCATGAGCACCGCTGAACCGCTCGTCCTCGCCGTGGACCAGGGCACCAGCGCGACCAAGGCGATCCTGGTCGACCGGCACGGGGACATCGTCGCCCGTGCGTCCGCCCCGGTGGCCCTCGCCACCCCGGCCCCCGGGTGGGTCGAACAGTCGGCGGAGGAGATCTGGGACAGCTGCCGACGAGTCGTCGCCGCGTGCCTCGACGGGCAGGACGTCGCACGCGTCGCCACCATCGGCCTGAGCACACAGCGCGAGTCGCTGCTGCTGTGGGACCGGGCGACCGGGGCGCCGCTGAGCCCACTGCTCGGCTGGCTGGACAGGCGCACGGCGGGCGATCACGCGCTCCTGCGCGCCGGGCCCGATGCGGAGCTGATCCGCGAGGTCAGCGGTCTGCCGCTGGACCCGATGTTCTCGGCGCCCAAGGCCGCCTGGCTGCTGGACCGGCACGACCCCGATCGGCGCCGCAGCCGCGCGGGCGAACTGTGCCTGGGCACGGTCGACTCGTGGCTCCTGTTCAAGCTCGGCGGGGCCCATCTCATCGAGGTCGGCAACGCCGCCCGTACCCAACTGCTCGATGTCCGCCGGTGCGTATGGGACGAGCGGCTCACCCGGATCTTCGACGTGCCGCATGAGGTGCTGCCACAGGTCGTGCCGTCACAGGGCCCGTTCCCCGGGACGCGCGGGCTGGCGCCGCTGCCCGACGGGGTGCCCGTGACCGCCGTGCTCGGTGACTCCCACGCGGCGCTGTTCGCCCATGCGGGCTGGCAGCGGGGGACGGTCAAGGCGACGTACGGAACCGGTTCGTCGGTGATGGCGGTGATACCCACCGCGACCAGGGTGTCCTCCGGGCTGTGCCTGACCGTCGCCTGGCAGACCGGCGGCTGCCCGACCTGGGCGGTGGAAGGCAACATCCGCTCCACCGGGGCCACCGTCAACTGGTTGGCGGGCCTGCTCGGGCGTCCCCCGTCCGAACTGGCGGAGCTGGCCGCCGACAGCAGCGAGGGCGTGACCATGGTCCCGGCGTTCGGGGGTCTGGGCGCCCCGTGGTGGGACGAGAACGCGGTCGGCCTGATCAGCGGGATCACCCTCGGCACCGAGGCCGGGCATATCGCACGGGCCGCGCTGGAGTCGATCGCGTTCCAGGTCGAGGACGTGGTGGCGGCGGTCGAGCGGGAGACCGGCCCGGTGGCCCGGCTGCTCGCGGACGGTGGAGCGAGCTCCAACCCGGTGCTGATGCAGCTGCAGGCCGACACCAGCGGACGCGCCGTGGAGCGGGCCCTGGCCCGCGATCTGTCGGCCCTGGGCGCCGCCCACCTCGCGGGGCTGACCCGGGGGTGTGGGACTGGGCCGACCTGGACCGGCTGAACCGGCCCTGCGAGATCTCCACGCCGGTCGACGACGAGGCCATCCGCGTCCGGAGGCTCGCGTCCTGGCATGCGGCGGTGCGGCGCGCCCGTCTCCACGCACCCGCCGGGCAGGACGGCCCCGCACCGGCCGCCCCCGTGGTGTCCCCGCCCGTGGGCACCGGGACTGCCGCCGAACCGGCACCCGCGCCGCGGGAGCCCGCCGCTTCTCCTCGACCCGAGCCCTCGACCACCGGAGGAACGTCATGACCGGGAGATACACGGAACGGGTCGTTGTCGTCACGGGAGCCGCGCGCGGAATCGGCCTGGGAATCGCCTCCCGGTTCGCCGGGGAGGGCGCCGACGTCCTGATGGTCGACGCGGACGGTTCCGTGGTGGACAGGGCAAGGGACCTGGCCGCCGAAAGCGGCACCGGGACCCTCGGCCTCCGGGCCGATGTGACCTCGCCGGAGGACGTGGCCCGTGCCTTCGCCCTCGCCGAGGACACCTGGGGCCGGCTCGACGTCCTGGTCAACAACGCGGGCGTCATCACCATCAGCCGGCTCGAAGACCTCACCCACGACGCATGGCAGAAGGTCCTGTCGGTCAACACCACCGGCACCTTTCTGTGCGCCCAGGCCGCGGCCGCGGCGATGCGTCGGCACGGCCGCGGCGGGCGCATCCTCAACGCCGCCTCGGGACAGGCACGGCAGGGGTTCGTCTATACGCCGCACTACGCGGCCAGCAAGTTCGGGGCGTCGGTCTCACCCAGAGCCTGGCCAAGGAGCTCGCCAAGGACCGGATCACGGTGAACGCCTACGCCCCCGGCATCGTCGGCAGCGACATGTGGGACTACAACGACCGCGTCTGGGGCGGGCTCCTCGGCACTTACGAGCCCGGGGAGCTGATGGCCGAGTGGATCGCGGGAATCCCGCTCGGGCGCGCCGGAACCCATGACGACATCGCCCATCTGCTGCTCTTCCTCGCCTCACCGGAGGCGGAGTACATCACCGGCCAGACGATCAACGTCGACGGCGGGATGTTCATGAACTAGCGCCGACCGATGTCGGCAACCGAAAGCCATTCGGAGGACTTCCATGAGCACGACCGGCAACGCCGCGACAGCTGTCGACACACCACCGGACACCCACCGCATACGGCTACCGTCCTGGCTGACGGGCACGCTCACGGGATCGCGCGGGCCCGCCCTCGGGCTGGTCGCCATGTGCGTCGTCTTCTTCATCGCGACGCCGTACTTCCTCACCCAGAGCAATCTGCTCAACATCGTCGACCAGACGGCCGTCCTGGGTCTGCTCGCCCTGGGCATGACCGCCGTGATCGTCATGGGCGGCATCGATCTCTCGGTCGGCGCCGTGCTCGCGCTGGCGACCATGGTGGTCGGCTGGCTCTCCCACAACGAGGGATGGCCGCTGTGGCTGAGCGCGGTGGCCGCGATCGGCGTCGCGGGGGCGTGCGGCCTGGCCAACGGGTTGGGCATCACGTACACCAAACTGCCGCCCTTCATCGCGACGCTGGCGATGATGTCGATAGCGCGCGGGCTCGCCAACGTCATCACGGACGGACAGCAGATCGTCGGGTTCCCCGACTGGTTCGACAATCTGTCCACCTCCCGGTACCTCGGCGTCTTCACCGCCTCCACCGCCGTGCTGGCGGCGCTGTACGTAGCCGGCTGGGCCTATATGCGGTACCGGGCCGGCGGGCGCGCCCTGTACGCCATCGGCGGCAGCGCCGAGGTCGCCCGGCTCGCCGGTATCAACGTGAAGCGGCGGACGGTGCTCGTCTACACCGTGACCGGGCTGTTGGCGGGTCTCGCCGGAGTGTTCCTCACGATGCGCCTGGACTCCTCTCAGCCGAGCGCCGGTACCGGCTATGAGCTCGACACCATCGCCGCCGTGGTGATCGGCGGAGCGAGCCTCAGCGGCGGTGTCGGCTCGGTCAGCGGCACGCTGTTCGGCGTGCTGATCATCGGCGTCCTGCGCAACGGACTCAATCTGCTGGGCGTGTCCCCGTTCATCCAGCAGATCGTCATCGGTCTGGTGATCGCGCTGGCCGTCATGCTCGACGTCCTCCGTCGACGGGAAACGCGCTGACCACCCCGGTCTCTCCCCCTTTGCTCATCCCGGCACCACCAAGGAGTAGTTCCATGACAACGCGACGAGTGATAGCCACCGGGATCGCGGCCACCATGCTGGTCGGCGTCGCCGCCTGCGGGCGGGGCGGCGACGGCGCCAAGACGGCCGACGGCAAGCAGATCACGATCGGCCTGGCCGTGGCCAACCTGCAGGCCGACTTCTTCAACCAGATCAAGCAGTCCGTGACGGCCGAGGCCAAGAAGAAGGGCATCAAGGTCGTCGTCTCCGATGCCCATGGCGACGCGGCCACCCAGGTCAACCAGATCCAGGACTTCATCAGCCGCCAGGTGAGCGCCATCATCTACATCCCGGCGGGCGCCACGGCCGCCGGCGTACCGGTGAAGGCGGCGGACCGCGCGCACATCCCGGTCGTCACGGTCGACCGCAACCCACCCGGCCAGCCCGGCAAGTCCTTCATCGCCAGCGACAGCGTCGCGGCCGCCCGGACTCTCGGCGACTGGGTCGGCAAGCAGTCCGGCGGCAAGGGACAACTCGCGATCCTCCAGGGCCAGATCGGCACCACTCCGCAGGTCGACCGGCAGAAGGGCTTCGGCCAGGCACTCAAGAAGACGCCCGGTATCAAGGTGGTGGCCCAGCAGCCCGCCGACTGGGCGCAGGACAAGGCGTACTCGGTGGCCCAGGACATGCTCCAGGCGCACCCCGGCATCGACATCCTGTGGGGGCAGGCGGACGCGATGGCGCTGGGCGCCGCCCAGGCCGTCAAGGCGTCCGGTTCGCACAAGAAGCATCTGATCGTCGGCTTCGACGGGGACATCGCCGGGCTGAAGGCCGTTCGCAAGGGCACCGTCGACGCCACGATGGTCCAGCAGACGCGGAAGATGGGCCGGATGTCCGTGGACACCGCTGTGGACATCATCAAGGGCAAGAAGGTCCCGGCCGTACAGCTGCAGCCCGCGTTCCTGCTGACCAGCAAGGACCAGAAGAAGGCCACCGAGTTCATCAAGACCCACCCGTGAGTGGCGGCATGGAGGAGACGCGGCGATGACATACATCGGCCGACACCCGGCGGCGGGGTCCTCCCAGGGCCTGACCGTACGAGGGATTTCCAAGCGCTTCGGGGCCACTCAGGCGCTCGACCGGATCGACCTGGACGTACGCCCCGGTGAAGTGGTGGCGCTGCTCGGCGAGAACGGCGCCGGAAAGTCGACGGTGTCCAACATCGTCGCGGGCACCTTCCCCTCCGATACCGGCCGGATGACCTGGCAGGGGCGGCCCTATGAGCCCGGGTCCCCCGGGGACGCCATCCAGCACGGCATCGGACTCATCCACCAGGAGATGCGTCTGCTCCCGGACTTGTCCGTGGCCGAGAACGTCTTTCTCGGCCGGCTTCTCCGCCGCAGGGGCGTATCGACCGCGCCGGGATGAACCGGCGGGCACGGGAACAGCTGCGGCGGCTAGGGCTCGACATCTCCCCCACCCGGCTGGTCCGCACGCTGCGCGTGGCCCAGCAGCAGCAGGTCGAAATCGCCAAGGCGCTGACCCTCGACGCACGCCTGCTGATCCTCGACGAGCCGACGGCCGCTCTCGGCGGCGAGGAGACCGATCACCTCTTCGAACGGATCGACGCGCTGCGGAAGGACGGCATGTCCTTCATCTATGTCAGCCACCGGCTGGAGGAGATCGCCCGGATCTGCGACCGGGTGGTGGTGATGCGCGACGGACAGTGCGTCGCCACGCACCCGACCGCGAACGTGCCCGTGACCCAGTTGGTGGAGGAAATGGTCGGGCGCAGCATCGAGCGCATCTTCCCCGACACCGGTGCCCCGCGGCCGCGGGAGGTGCTCCAGGTGCGCGACCTGGCGAACGCCTCCTTCAGGGATGTCTCGTTCACGGTTCACGAGGGCGAGGTGCTCGGCGTCGCGGGGATCGTCGGGGCGGGCCGTACCGAACTGGTGCGCGCGATCGCCGGCGTCGACCCGGTGACCAGGGGATCGGTGGCCGTCGAGGGCCGGGTGCTGCGGCTGCGCGGGCCCCGCGACGCCATCGAGGCGGGCATGGTGCTGGTTCCCGAGGACCGCAAGGCCCAGGGGGCCGTACTCGACCTGTCGATCGGGGACAACGTGGCCCTGCCGAACCTCGACCGGATCGCCCGCCGGGGCTGGCTGAGCCCGCGGCGGGTGGCGTCGGTGGCCGGCGACGCCATCAAGGTCATGACGGTCAAGGGGCGGGCGGGCCAGCCGGTGCGCACGCTCTCCGGCGGTAACCAGCAGAAGGTCGTCATCGCCAAGTGGCTGGAGCGCAAGCCGAAGGTCGTCATCCTCGACGAGCCGACCCGCGGCATCGACGTCGGTGCCCGTGCCGCGATCTACGAGGTGATCGCGGACCTGGCCCGGTCCGGTATGGCGGTCATCGTGGTCAGCTCCGACCTCGACGAGGTCCTGGGGCTGTCCCACCGTGTGCTCGTCCTCAGCCGGGGACGGCCGCGGGGGATCCTTCAGGCGGCCGAGGCCACCGACGCATCGGTCATGCGCCTCGCCACGGCATGATGCACAGGGCGGCCCGCCTTCGCCCGGGCGCCGTCGCCCGAGCGCTCGGGACTGCCTGAAAGGACGACATGAATCCCCACAGCCGGACCGGTCAGCCGATGACCCGCCGCACCACCCGCATGGCGACCAGCGACGAGCAACTGCGTCTGATGACCCGTATCGCCCGCCTCTACCACGAACAGGGCATGCGGCAGCCGCGGATCGCCGAGGAGCTGCACATCTCCCAGGCGCGCGTCTCCAGGCTGCTCGCCCAGGCCGCCAAGCTCGGCATCGTCCGCACCATCGTGGTACCCCCCGACGGTGTCTTCGCCGATCTGGAAGAGGAGATCGCGGCGGCTTACGGGCTTCGAGACGTGGTCGTGGTCGACGTCGAGGGCGAGGCCGACACCGTCATCCCGGCGCTCGGCGCGGCGGCCGCCGTCTATCTGGAGACGACGCTCATGGAGGGCGACCGACTGGGAATCTCCTCGTGGAGCGCCACCCTGCTGGCGGCCGTCGAGGCCATGCGGTCCCGGCCCGGCGGGCGGTTCCTGGAGGAGGTCGTCCAACTGATGGGCGGGGTGGGCGAGCCGCAGGTCCAGGTCCAGGCGACCCGGCTGATGGGGCGGCTCGCCGAGATGACCGGGGCGGAACCGGTCTTCATGTCGGCCCCGGGCCTGGTCGCCGGCGCCACCGTCCGGGACGCGATCCTCGCCGACCCCAAGGTGAGCAGCGTGGCCGCGGCCTGGAAGAACCTCACCCTCGCCATCGTGGGCATCGGCAGTCTCGAACCCTCACCGTTGCTGCGCCGCAGCGGCAACATCTTCGCCCTCGACGACCAGGAGAAGCTGCGCAGTCTCGGCGCGGTGGGCGATATCTGTCTGCACTTCTTCGACGAGAACGGCACCCTGCTCGACACCGATCTCAACGACCGCGTCATCGGCATCACCCCAGACGCCTACCGAGCCGTCCCGCGCCGTATCGGGGTGGCCGGCGGAGACCGCAAGTACGCCGCGATACGGGCGGCGCTGCTGGGCGGCTGGATCGATGTCCTGATCACCGATCTCGGGGTCGCCGGCCGACTGGCCGGCAGGCCCGACCGACATGCGCCGTAAAACCGGCCGACACACGCCGGGGAACCGGCCGACCGAACTGTGGAGGAACCCATGGCCGTCCCCTCGTTCCGACTCGATGACAGCGTCGCCCTCGTCACGGGAGCCGGCAGCGGTATCGGCCGACGCCTGGCGATCGGGCTCGCGGAGATGGGGGCCGATGTCGGGTGCCTCGACCTGCCGCAGAGCGATCTGGCGAGTACGGCCGAGGCGATCGGGGAGACCGGGCGACGAGCGGTCGCGCTCCCTGCCGATGTGACGCGGGCCGAGGCTCTCGCGGAGGCCGTGGCCCGGGTCGAACGCGAGCTGGGTCCACTCCGGCTGGCGGTCAACGCCGCCGGGATCGCCAACGCCGCTCCGGCCGAGGACATGCCGGTCGAGCAGTGGAACAAGGTGATCGAGGTGAACCTGAACGGTGTGTTCCTCTCCTGTCAGGCCGAAGGCCGGGCGCTGTTGCGCAACGGCGGCGGCTCCATCGTCAATATCGCCTCCATGTCGGGCACCATCGCCAACCGGGGATTGACCCAGGCCCACTACAACGCGTCGAAGGCCGCCGTGACGCAGTTGACCAAGAGCCTGGCCACGGAGTGGTGTGACCGCGGCATCCGGGTCAACAGCGTGAGTCCCGGCTATACGGCCACCCCCATGAACCGCCGGCCCGAAGTGGCCGAACGCGTCGCGCGGTTCGAAGCGGACACCCCACTGGGCCGGATGGCGACGGTGGACGAGATGGTCGGGCCGACGGTGTTCCTGCTGAGCGATGCGGCGAGCTTTGTCACGGGGGTGGATCTGCTGGTCGACGGGGGCGTCACCTGCTGGTAGGCGCCCTTCACCGAGGGCGCCGCACGGGTCAGGGCGGTCAGCCGGTGAACGCGGGGATGACGTGCTCGCCGTACGCGTCGAGCGTGCGCTCCTTCGCGTCATGCATCGCGTAGACCGCGAACTGGCCGACCCCCAGCTCGCGCAGCCGCTCCAGCTTCTCGATATGCGCCTCGACCGGGCCCAGCAGACAGAACCGGTCCACGATCTCGTCGGGCACGAACGCGGTGTCCGGGTTGCCGGCCCGGCCGTGGTGGGCGTAGTCGTACCCCTGCCGCTCCTTGATGTACGCGGTCAGCGACTCGGGCACGGCGCCGGAGTGCTCCCCGTAGCGGGAGACCAGGTCGGCCACGTGGTTGCCGACCATGCCGCCGAACCAGCGGCACTGCTCGCGGGCGTGGTCCAGATCGTCGCCGACGTACGCGGGGGCGGCGACGCAGATGGTGACCGCGTCCGGGTCGCGCCCGGCTTCGGCGGCGGCGGAGCGCACCGCCTTGACCATCCACTCCGTCAGGAACGGGTCGGCGAGCTGGAGGATGAAGCCGTCGGCCTTCCGCCCGGCCAGCGCGAGCGCCTTGGGGCCGTACGCCGCCATCCACACCGGCAGCCTGCTGTCCTCGATCCAGGGGATGCGCATCGGGCTGCCGTCCACGACGGCCTCCCGGCCCTCCGCCAGCTCGCGGATGGCGTCGATGGCGTCCTCGAGCCGGGCGAGGGTGTTGGGCCTGCGCCCCGCGACCCGCAGCGCGGAGTCCCCACGCCCGATCCCGCAGACCGTGCGGTTGCCGTACATCTCGTTGAGCGTGGCGAAGGTGGAGGCGGTCACCTCCCAGGTGCGGGTCCCCGGATTGGTGACCATGGGGCCGACGATCAGCCGCTCGGTCCGGGCCAGGATCTGGCTGTAGATGACGAACGGCTCCTGCCACAGCACGGCGGAGTCGAACGTCCAGCCGTAGCCGAAGCCATTGCGCTCGGCGCGGCGCATCAGCTCGACGACGGCCGAGGCGGGTGGATCGGTCTGCAGCACGAGTCCGAAGTCCATGCTCGCTCCCTGGGTCAGCTCAGGTACTGACAGGTGTCGCGGATGAGGAACTGGCCGTGCCCGGCACGTCCGGTGTACTCCCGCTGGTCGATGACGGGGAGGCCGCGCGAGAGCACGGTCTCGACCTGCCCGGTGATCTGCTTGCCCTCGTACGCCGAGTAGTCGACGTTCATGTGGTGGGTCCGGGCGGACAGGGTCTGCCGGACCTGCGGGTCGTAGATGACGATGTCGGCGTCGGCCCCGGGCGCGATGGTGCCCTTGCGCGGGTAGAGGCCGAACATCCTGGCCGGGGTGGCGCAGGCGATCTCGATCCAGCGGCGGCGGGAGATGTGGCCGTCCACCACGGCCTGGTGGAGCAGGTCCATCCGGTGCTCCACGCCCGGCATGCCGTTGGGGATCTTGGAGAAGTCGCCCCGGCCCAGCTCCTTCTGCCCGGCGAAGCAGAACGGGCAGTGGTCGGTGGAGACCACCTGGAGGTCGTTGGTCCGCAGCCCCCGCCACAGCGCGGCCTGGTGCTCGACCGGCCGCAGCGGGGTGGAGCAGACGTACTTGGCGCCCTCGAAGTCCGGTTCGGCGAGGTTGTCCGTGGACAGGAACAGATACTGCGGACAGGTCTCACCGAAGACGTCAAGCCCCAGGTCACGTGCGTGAGTCAGCTCCGCGACGGCCTCCTGGGCCGATACGTGGACGACGTACAGCGGGGCGCCGGCCACCCGGGCGAGCTGGATGGCGCGATGGGTCGCCTCCGACTCCAGCAGCGCCTTGCGGACCTCACCGTGGTAGCGGGGGTCGGTCCTGCCCTCGGCCAGGGCCTGCTCCACCAGGACGTCGATGGCGATGCCGTTCTCGGCGTGCATCATGATCAGCCCGCCGTTGCCGGAGGCGCGCTGCATGGCCCGCAGGATCTGCCCGTCGTCGCTGTAGAAGACCCCTGGGTAGGCCATGAACAGCTTGAAGCTGGTCACGCCCTCCCCCACCAGGAGATCCATCTCCTTGAGCGTGCTCTCGTTCACATCGGAGAGGATCATGTGGAAGCCGTAGTCGATGGCGCAGTTGCCGCGCGCCTTGAGGTGCCAGGCGTCCAGCCCCTCGCGCAGGGCGTGGCCCACCGTCTGGACGGCGAAGTCCACGATGGTGGTGGTGCCGCCCCAGGCCGCCGCCCGGGTGCCGGTCTCGAAGGTGTCGGAGGCGAACGTGCCGCCGAACGGCATCTCCATATGGGTGTGCCCGTCGACCCCGCCCGGGATGACGTACTTGCCGGTGGCGTCGATCGTACGGTCGGCGGTCCAGCCCTGGGCCCACTCGCCGCCGGGCGCGGCGAGGGCGGCGACCTTGCCGTCCTCGATCAGCACATCGGCCGGGGTCTCCTCGGCGGCGGTGACGACCAGCCCGCCGCGGATCACGGTACGGGACATCAGCTCGCGCTCCTTCCGGACCGGGTGGTCTCCAGGGCGGTCCTGAGGGCGGCCTCGAGGATCTCCGCGCCCTCCTCGGCCTCGGCGACGGTGAGGCTGAGCGGCGGGGCGATCCGCAGCACGCTGCTGTTGTGCCCGCCGCCCTTGCCGATGAGCAGCCCGCCCTCCCGGGCGGCCTCCAGCACGGCGGACGCGCCCTCGGGGACGGGCCGCCGGTGCCCGGGTCCACCAGCTCGATGCCGATCATCAGCCCCCGGCCGCGGACCTCGCGCACGCCGTCCAGACCGGCGCAGGCGGCGCGCAGCCGCTCGATCAGCAGCCCGCCGACCCGGCGGGCGTTGCCCTGGAGATCGTGTTCGACCAGGTGGTTGAGGTTGGCCAGACCGGCGGCCATGGTGATGGGGCTGCCGCCGAAGGTGGAGATCGAGTTGGCGCCCAGGCAGTTCATGACGTCGGCGCGGGCGACGACACCGCCGATCGACATGCCGTTGCCGATGCCCTTGGCGAAGGTGAGGATGTCGGGCGGCCCGGAGCCGTCGTGCGCCTGCCAGCCCCAGAAGTGGTCGCCGGTGCGGCCCCAGCCGGTCTGCACCTCATCGGTGATCCACAGGATGCCGTGCCGATCCAGCACCTCGCGGAAGGCGGCGAACAGCCCGTCGGGCGGGGAGGTGAAGCCGCCGACGCCCTGGATCGGCTCGGCGATCAGCGCGGCGACATTGCCGTGCGCCTGACCGAGGACGTCCTCGAGGTCGGCCACGCACGCCTTGACGAACTCGCCGTCGGACAGCCCGGCGAACGGGCCACGGGTGCGCACCGCGCCGTGCACGTACAGCGTCTGGAGCGGGGACAGGCTGGTCGGCGACCAGCCGCGGTTGCCGGTGATGCCGACGGCCGAGAAGGAGCGGCCGTGGTAGCTGTTGCGCATCGCCAGGATCTGGTTGGAGCGGCGGTAGGTGGTGGCGAGCAGCAGGGCCGTGTCATTGGCCTCGGTGCCGGAGGTGGTGAAGAAGACCCGCGCGTCCGGGATGCCGGACAGCGCGGCCACCCGCTCGGCCAGGTCGACCATGGGCCGGTCGAGGTAGAGCGTGGAGGTGTGCAGGATCCGGCCGGCCTGCTCGCTGATCGCCTTGGTGACCTCGGGGAGGGCGTGGGCGGTCATCGTGGTGAGGATACCGCCGAAGAAGTCGAGGTAGCGGTTGCCCTCGGCGTCCCAGACGTGGCGTCCCTCGCCGTGGGTGATCTCGATGGGGCGCTGGTAGTAGACGGCGAGCCAGTCGGGGAGTACGGCCTGGTGGCGGGCGTGGAGGGTGGCGTGGGCGCCGTCTTCGACGCCGCCTTTGATGTCGCCGTTGGCGCCGCCTTTGAGGTCGCCCTTGACCTCGTCGCCGCTCATGGCCGCACCAGCCCCTCGTAGGCGTCGGGGCGCCGGTCGCGGTAGAACGCCCACTGCCGGCGCACCTCGTCGATCAGACCGAAGTCGAGGTCGCGGACGATCAGCTCCTCCTCCTTGTCACTGGCCACGTCGCCGACGAACTGGCCGCGCGGATCGACGAAGTAGCTGGTGCCGTAGAAGTCGTTGTCGCCGTACTCCTCGGTGCCGACGCGGTTGATGGCGGCGATGAAGTACTCGTTGGCGACGGCCGCGGCGGGCTGCTCCAGCTGCCAGAGGTAGGCCGACAGGCCGCGGGAGGTGGCCGAGGGGTTGTAGACCAGCTGCGCCCCGGCCAGGCCCAGCTCGCGCCAGCCCTCGGGGAAGTGGCGGTCGTAGCAGATGTACACCCCGACCTTGCCCACGGCGGTGTCGAACACCGGCCAGCCCAGGTTCCCCGGCTTGAAGTAGTACTTCTCCCAGAACCCCTTGACCTGCGGGATGTGGTGCTTGCGGTACTTGCCCAGATAGCTGCCGTCCGCGTCGATCACGGCGGCGGTGTTGTAGTAGAAGCCGGACTGCTCGAGCTCGAAGACGGGGACGACGATCACCATGCCGGTCTCCCGGGCCAGCTCCCGCATCCGCCGCACGGTCGGCCCGTCCGGCACCGCCTCCGCCCACCGGTAGTGTTCCGCCTCCTGCACCTGGCAGAAGTACGGCGCGTTGAACACCTCCTGGAAGCCGATCACCTTGGCGCCCTGGGCGGCCGCCTGCCGGGCGTGTTCCTCATGCTTCGCGATCATCGATTCGGTATCGCCGGTCCAGGTGGCCTGGACGAGAGCGGCACGTACGAGGTTGGCCATGATCAGCTCCTCAACCTGTGTCTACGCACGTAGAATCCGGCTGTGAAGAACGTAAGAGCGCACTGACCACTCTGGCAATACCGCCGCCGTTACTCAACGAAGACGATCACGTTTCGCGTTTTGTCGGATTGTGGGTGGCGGCGCTCGGCCGTGAGCCGTAGGTCTCCCCGCCCCGCCCCTTCCCGAAACGAGGGGGCTGCGCCCCCTCGCACCCCCACCGGGGTTCCGCCCCGGACCCCGCTCCTCAAACTCGCCCGAACTCCCCCGGCCACCCCTGGGAGGTGCCCCCTGGAGGGGCTGGAATACCGAGCCGGCGTGGCGTCAGGCGAGGCCGGGGACGCCTGGCAGGCGTGCGGTGCGGAGGGCGTGGGCCAGGTCGTGGTGGGTGCTGGAGGAGACCCCGGCGGCCGCGTCGAGCAGCAGGGGCACCAGCGTGGCGGGGTCCTCGGCGGCCGCTCGCGCCGCGTCCTCCGGCGTACGGGCCCGTACGAGCGCCGCCAGCAGGAACGCGGCCCTGCCCGGGGCGCCCGCCGCGAGGAGCGCCATCGCGGTGTGGGCCACCTCGGGGACGGGGCGCGAGACGCTCTGCCGCAACAACCCCTCGCCGTCGGCCTCACGGTCCGCCGCGAACAGCGCCTCGGCGGCCGCGGCGAGCTGCGCGGGCGGCAGGCACGCCGTCTCCCACAGCAGCGTGGACACATCGACCCCGAGTCCCGCGCGCTCCAGCTCCTCCGCGAGCACCGGCAGCCGCGCGGCGGGCCAGATGGCGGCCTCGTACAGCACGACATGGGCCTCGCCCGAGCGGCCCTCGGCCCGGAGCCGGCCCAGCCGCGCGACCGCCTCCTGGGCGGCGCGCCGCGCCGCCGCGCGCTCCGCCACCTCGCGTGCGAGCCGCCGCCCGTCGTCCGCCCCCCTGTCCCGCCGGTGACGCTTGCCGCCGCCCTCGCCCGCGTACGCCCCGGCGAACCGCGCCCCACGCGGGGTCGCGCGGCCCTCGGCTCCGCTCTCCGCCGGGGCAGGTTCGGGCGAGGCCGACGTCGGCGCCACTGCGGCCCCCTCACCCTCCGCCCCGGCAAACGGCGCCCCGCGAGGTCGCGGAGCCGCGTCCACCTCCTCCACCCCCGCGAACCGCGCCCCGCGCGGCCGGGGCCGAGGTCGGGCGTGGGCAGGAACGGGCGCGGGCGCGGTCGTCGTCGGCTCCGGGCCCTGCGCGGTGGGCTCGAAGGACGCATCCGCGGCGGACGCCGAGGCGCCAGCGGGGATGCCCGACGCCATGGGCCCCGCCGCCAGGGTCGTCGCCGCGACCTCCGGGGTCGTCGCCCCGGGCGCCGCCCCCGCATCCCCCGCCCCCGCGAACCGCGCGCCGCGAGGTCGCTGCCTCATGGGGGCAGGAGCGCGCTGGGCGGTGACGGGGCCGGGAGTCGCCGCCCAGGGCTGAGCGGGTCCGTCGCCCCCGGCGGCTGCCGACTCGCTGCCGGGGAGGGCCGACGCCGACTCGCGCTCCGCCGACGCCGGGGCCACCGGCACGTCCGGTGGCGCGGCCCCGGAGCCGGTAGCCGCCCCCGCGACACCGAAGCCCGTGACCGCCCCCGCAACACCAGGACCGGTAGCCGCCCCCGCGGTGCCAGGGCCCGTGGTCGGCCCCGCAACACCGAAGCCCGTGACCGCCCCCGCGCTGCCAGCGCCCGTGGGCGCCCCTGCGGTGCCGGGGCCCGGGGCCGCCGCCGCGGGGGCGGCGCGCTCCTCTTCGTACGCCATCGCGAACCTCGCCGCGTGCGGACGCTCTCCCCGCCCGGCCCCGCCCGTCGCGGGCGCACCTGCGAGGGGGCCCGGCGCCGCGGCCTGTGCGGCCAGGCGGGCGTGGAGTTCTTCCGTGCGGGCGGTGGCGCGCTGGTGGTCGTCGTGGGCCCAGGCCAGCTCCGTGGCGAGGCGGTCCCGGGCGGCCGGGTCGTCGGCCGTGGCCAGGGCCGACCGGAGGTCGGCTGCGCGTTGGGCCGCGCCGCGGCGTTGGCGGAGCATGCCGTCCAGGCGGTCCCGGAGGGCCTCGCGGCGGCCGGGGCCGGCGTCGTGGGCCGCGACCGAGGCGCGGTAGAGGGTCGCCGCGCGGGACGCCGCCTCCTGCGCGGCCCCGGGGCCGTGCTGGGCGGAGAGGTCCTGCAGCAGGGACTGGACGAGGTCCCACGGCGGCACCTCGAGGCCGTCGAGACAGGCCCGCAGCCCGTCCGGGTCGCGCAGGGCGAAGACGCCGTACCAGCCCGCCCCCGCGTCCAGCCGCCTCGTCAGCGCCCTCAGATACGTCGCGAACTCCTCGACCTCGGCCGGGAGTTGCCCGCCCGCCATGGCCACCCCTCCCTCGGACGATGGACGATGCGCAACCCGAGGCCACGCATTGGACACCCTGCGTGTTACGGGACCGGTTACGGCTGTGCTACGGGCGCTTTTCCTGCTCCGCACACAACAGGCAAACTTGCAAGTTTGCCTGTCGATTTCCTATGCTCTCACCATGACCCCGCATGATCGAACGCCCATCGCGGCCGACCCACGGCCGGAGGAGCACCTCGCCGTCGACCTCGCCGGCGTCGTCACCCAGCTGATGCGCCGCATGCGGGCGGCCTCTTCGCAGGGGGCGCTCACCCCCTCCCAGCGCGCCGTGCTCAGCCGGCTCTCCAACGACGGGCCGGCCACCACCGCCGCGCTGGCCCGCGCCGAGCTGGTCCGGCCGCAGTCGATGCGCATGATCCTGGCGGCGCTGGAGGAGCAGGAGCTGGTGCAGCGGGCCCCGCACCCCACCGACGGACGCCAGGTGGTCTTCTCGAGCACCGAGCGGGGGCGGCAGGCGATCACCTCCGTACGGCAGGCCAAGCAGAGCTGGCTGCTCGACGCGATCGACACCCGCCTCGACGCCGAGGAGCGCCGCACCCTCGCCGAGGCCACCGACCTCCTCAAGCGACTGGTCCAGGAATGACCGACGCCGTGGGAAAGCCCGCCATACCGGCGGCCGGGACGACAGCCGGGGCGACGGGCGGGGCGACGGGCGGGAGCCATGCCCCCGCCGATCCCTTCGGCCCCCGGCTGATGGCCCCGCTGCTCATCGGTTCGGTCCTCAACCCCGTCAACTCCACGATGATCGCCACCGGCCTGGTGGCCATCGGCCACGACTTCGGGGTCGGCGCCGCCCAGACGGCCTGGCTGGTGGCCTCCCTCTACCTCGCCAGCGCAGTGGCGCAGCCCGCGATGGGGCGGCTCGCGGATCTGCTCGGTCCGCGCCGGGTCTTCCTCTCCGGGCTGCTCGTGGTGTGCGCCGCCGGGCTGGTGGGCGCGCTCGCTCCCGCGTTCGGCTGGCTGATCGCCTCGCGGGTGCTGCTCGGCATCGGTACGTCCGCGGCCTATCCGGCGGCGATGGCGCTGCTGCGCGCCCAGTCCTTCGCCACCGGGCGCGAGACGCCGCGCCCCGTGCTCGGCCGGCTCTCGCTCGCCTCGCTCGGCAGCGCGGCGGTCGGACCGGTGCTGGGCGGGGTGCTCACCGCGACGGCCGGATGGCGGGCGATCTTCGCGGTCAATGTGCCGCTGGCACTCATCGGCATCGCGCTCGCGCTGCTCTGGCTCCCCAGGACCCGCGTGGCGAGCGGGGAGGACGGCGGCGCGGCGGGCGCCGGGGCCCGGACGGCGGGCGCCGGGGCCCAGACGGCGGGCGCGGCGTTCGATCCGCTCGGGATCGCGCTGTTCACCGCCACCCTCACCACCCTCATGATCTTCCTGATGGACCTGGAGCGGCCCAACTGGGCGCTGCTGCCCGTCGTCCTGGTGCTCGCCGGCGTGCTGACCTGGTGGCAGCTGCGCCGCCCCCGCCCCTTCATCGATCTGCGGATGATCGGCCGCAACCGCTCCCTCGCCCTCACCTACCTCCGGCACGGCACGGCGTACCTGGTCATCTACATGGTCATGTACGGCTACGCGCAGTGGCTGGAGGAGGGGCACGGCTACTCCGCCTCCCACGCGGGCCTGATCATGCTGCCCATGTCGGGCGCGGCCGCCGTGTGCTCCCTGCTCGGCGCCCGGACGAAGGGCATCTACGCGCCGCTCGTCCTCGCGGCCGTCCTGCTCGCCGCCGGGAGCGGGGTGCTGCTGCTCGCCGACGAGTCCACCCCGCTGGTCGCGCTGCTGCTGGCCGCGGTCCTCTTCGGGCTGCCGCAGGGGCTGTCCTCGACCGGCAACCAGGCCGCCGTCTACACCCAGGCCCCGCCGGACAGCGTCGGCGCGGCGGCCGGGCTCCAGCGCACCTCGCAGTACCTGGGCGCGATCACCGCCGCCGGGCTGATCGGGCTCTTCTACGGGCAGCGGGCGACCGCCGCCGGGCTGCACGGCATCGCCATGGTGGCGGGTGCGCTCAGCCTCGCGGTGCTGGTGCTGACCGCCGCCGACCGGGCCCTGCGCGGCCGCGCCCGCACCCGCGCCTGACCGCCACCTTCCGTTCCCTCATACGCCCCGCAGACCCACCCCAGGAGGCACCGTGCCCGCCACCGCGCTCGACCCGAACACCGCCCTGGTCCTCGTCGACCTCCAGAAGGGCATCACCGGACTGCCCACCGTCCACCCCACCGCCGAGGTCGTCGAGCGCGGCGCCCGGCTGGCCGCCGCCTTCCGCAAGCGCGGGCTGCCGGTCGTCCTGGTCCGGGTGGTGGCCGGGGCTCCGGGCCGCACCGAGGCGCAGCGGGGCGGGGGCGGCGGGGAGTTCCCGGCCGACTTCGCCGACCTCGCGCCGGAACTGGGCCGCGAGGACGGCGACATCGTGGTCACCAAGCACACCTGGGGCGCCTTCCACGGCACCGACCTCGACCTCCAGCTGCGCCGCCGCGGGGTGACCCAGGTGGTGCTCGGCGGCATCGCCACGAGCATCGGGGTGGAGTCCACGGCCCGTGGGGCGTACGCGCACGGGTATCACGTGACCCTCGCGACCGACGCCATGACCGACATGGACGCGGAGGCGCACCGCAACAGCGTCGAGAAGATCTTCCCCCGGCTCGGCGAGACGGACTCCACGGACGCGATCATCGGCCTGCTGGGCTGATGGACGGGGGTACGGCGGGCTGCGGAACCTTCAGCCCGCCGTACCGTCGCCGTACCTGGTCAGCGCTTCGGGCTCACCACCATCGCCGAGCCGCCGCCCCGCCGTTCGGTCTCGGCCGCCGCCAGCCACCGTCCGCCGGACAGCCGCTGCACCCCGGTGGCCGCCCCGATCTCGGGGTTCTGCTTGAAGGAGTGGCCGAGCGCCTCCAGCTTGGCGCGCTCCGGGCCGTTCCACAGCCCCGGTTCCAGCTCCGTCTGGGCCGCGTTGCGCTGGCTGGCGCGCGGTGCGGCGATCGCGTCGACCAGCGGCATGCCCCGGTCGAGATGGTTCAGCAGGGTCTGGAGCACGGTGGTGATGATGGTCGCCCCGCCCGGGGAGCCCAGCGCCAGCACCGGCTTGTGGCCGTCCAGCACGATCGTCGGCGACATGGACGAGCGCGGCCGCTTTCCTGGGCCCGGCAGGTTCGGGTCGTGGACGGCGGGGTCGGCGGGCGCGAAGGAGAAGTCGGTCAGCTCGTTGTTGAGCAGGAAGCCACGGCCGGGGACGGTGATCCCGCTGCCGCCGGTCTGCTCGATGGTGAGGGTGTAGGCCACGACGTTGCCCCACTTGTCGGCGACCGTGAGATGCGTGGTGTTCTCGCCCTCGTACGTGGTCGGGGCGGCGTGGCCCCGGGTGTCGCAGGAGCCGGGCCCGGCCGGGTTGTTCGGGTCACCGGGCGGTACCGGGCTCTTGAGCACCGCGTCGTCCTTGATCAGGCAGGCCCGGGAGTCGGCGAACCGCTGTGAGGTGAGCCCCTTGGTGGGGACGTCCTCGGCGGCGGGGTCGCCGACCCAGCGGCCCCGGTCGGCGAAGGCTATCCGGCTGGCCTCGATGTAGCGGTGCAGATAGTCGACGTCGCTGAGCTTGGAGAGGTCGGTCTTCTCCAGGATGTTGAGCGCCTCGGCGACGCTCGTGCCGCCGGAGGACGAGGGCGCCATGCCGTACACGTCCAGACCGCGGTAGTCGGTCCGGGTCGGGGCCTGCCGCTTCGTTGCGTAGGAGCGCAGGTCCTCGGCGGTCAGATCGCCCGCGCGCACGACGCGCTGCGCCTTCGGGTCGACGGGCGGCTTGCGCACGGTGTCGACGATGTCGCGGCCCAGCTCGCCCTTGTAGATGGCGCCGACGCCCTTCTCGGCCAGCAGCGCATAGGTACGGGCGAGGTCGGGGTTGCGGAAGGTCGAGCCGACCGCCGGGGGCTCGCCACCGGGCAGGAAGAGCTTGGCGGTGGCCGGGAAGTCCTTGAAACGGGCCTGGTTGTCGGCGGTCTGCTGACGGAAGGTCGGGTCGACCGTGAACCCGTCGCGGGCCAGCCGCTCGGCGGGCTTCAGCACCTGCCCCAGCGATCGGGTGCCCCAGTCCTTCAGTGCGTCGTTCCAGGTGGCGGGGTGCCGGGGGTGCCGACGCTCAGCCCGCTGGTGACGGCGTCGGCGAACGGCAGCGGTTTGCCGTCCTTGCCGAGGAAGAGCTTCTGGTCCGCGCTGCGGGGCGCGGTCTCGCGGCCGTCGAGGGTGTAGACCTTGTGCCGCTTAGCGTTGTAGTAGACGAAGTATCCGCCGCCGCCGACACCGGCCGAGTACGGCTCGGTGACCCCGAGCGCCGCGGCGGTCGCCACCGCCGCGTCCACCGCGTTGCCGCCGTGCCGCAGCACGTCGATCCCGGCCGCCGAGGCGTCGGGGTCCACGCTGGAGACCGCGCCGCCGTAGCCGACGGCCACGGGCGTCTTGGCGGGAGCGCCCTTGGCGGCCGTCTTGGCGGGAGCGCCCGTGCCGGCGCTCCCGTGCCCGGCGGCACCGGCCGGGGCGACGCCCAGCACCGCGACCATTCCGGCCGCGGCCGCGAGCGCGGGCAACCGGCGGCGGACGGCCGCCGCGGCGGACCCGGCGGATGCGGCGGTGGTGGACCTGGTTGACGATGCGGCTGGTCGTGCGGCGTGCCCCATCCGTGACCTCCAAGCGAAACGACAGGGGCCGGAGCCTACCCGCGAGCCACGCACCCCCAACAGGGGTGGATCGGTCCCCCATCCGTTCAGGTGTCCGTTTCGGCGCTCGTTCATCCGTACGCTCGAACGTGTACCCGGCCGGCCGCTACGATGCGCGGCCATGACAGACACGCTGCAGGACCTGATCGCCTCCGCGGCCGCGCTGATCGTGGGCCTGGCCGCCGGCTGGGCCGTGCACTCCGCGTCCGCGCGCCGCAAGCGCGCCCGCGAGCAGCGCTTCTTCGGTCTGCCGGACGGTTCGGAGTGTGTGCTGGTCACCCACCGGGACAGCACCTCGGCCCACTGGAGCATCCCCCGCCATGACGCGCTGGCGCTGCTGGGGCTGGCGTCGGTGGTGGAGAACTGCGGGGCGCACGCCGAGGTGGCCCCGCATGACACGGGGCTGCAGGGCTTTGGGGCGCGCACCGAGTTCTGCGTCGGCGATCCGACCGCGCACCGCAGGCTCGCCGCCCATATGACCAATCTACTGCCGGGCGTCACCGTGCACCCGGGGGACGACTCCGGCACGGACCGGGGGATGTTCACCATCGCCGGTACCCACTACCGCCCGGAACCGGGCGCGGTCGAGCATGTGCTGCTGGCCCGGCTGACGGCGGGCGAGGAAAGCCGCCCGGTCTTCCTGGCCGCCGGTCAGCGGCCGGTCACCCATCGCGCCGCCGTACGTCACCTCGTCCGCAACCGCGCCCGGCTGGCCCGGAAGTACGGCGCGCAGGGCTCCTTCTGCCTGCTGCTGAAGGTGGTCAACTCGCAGGCGTACGGCCCGGATCTGGTCGAGGTGGTCGCGGATGTGACCAAGCCCGCGACCACCTCGGCCGGCCCGCGCGCCGCCGCGAAGGCGGCCGCGAAGGACGACTGAGGCGGCCAAGGACGGCCCCGAGGCGGCAAGGCGGCTGAGTCAGCCGCGGCCCCGGCCGAACAGCCGCGCCCCGCCCAGCAGGCACAGCGCCGCCAGGCCCAGGGTGACGGCCGCCCCGACGGCGACCGTGGTGTTGGCGTAGTGCCCCAGGAACACCTGGCGCACCGCGTCGACCGTGTAGCGGAACGGCACGGCGCGCGAAGCGCCCGCGAGCCACCCGGGAGCCAGGGTCATCGGCAGCAGCAACCCGGAGAGCAGCATCAGCGGCATGCCCGCCGTATTGGCGATGGCGGCGAACTCCGGGGACGTGCGGACGTTCATGGCCAGCCCGTAGGAGAGCGCGGACAGGGCCGCCGCGAGCACGGCCACGAACAGCAGCCCGAGCAGCACGCCGAGGAGCGGTGCGCGCAGCCCGAAGGCCACGCCGAGCAGCACCAGCAGCACCGACTGGGCCACCAGCTGGACGACATCGCGCAGGGTGCGGCCCAGCAGCAGCGCCAGCGGGCTGACCGGGGTGACCCGCATCCGGTCCAGTACGCCGAGGTTACGGTCCATCAGCAGACCGAGCCCCACGTACGACCCCCCGAGCAGGGCGAGCTGGACGAGCACACCGGGGACCAGCGTCTGCCAGGACGATCCGCTGACACCCATGTCGAGTTCGGTCAACAGCGGACCGAAGAGGGCGAGGAAGAGCAGCGGCTGGAGCATTCCGAAGAAGAGATTGGTCTTCGAGCGAAGCGTTGAGCGCAGACAGCGGCTGAAGACGATGCCGGTGTGGGCGAGGAGAGTCATAAGAGGCCCTTGGGTGGGTCGGATGTCGTGGCTGGCACTACGGGATGTCCGGCGGGTGGTGACGCCTGCGGCGGGCTGTTCCCCTCCCCGCCCCTTCCCGCTACCAGGGGCTCCGCCCCGGACCCCGAGGCTTGGGTCGGGGCCCCACCACGCGGCGGAGCCGCGAATCGGCGCTGCGGGAAGGGGCGGGGAGGGGAACAGCCCGCCGGACACCCACTAGACGGCGAGGGGCTGTTCGGCCGTGCCCCGGCCGGTGATCGCGAGGAAGGCGTCCTGGAGACTGGCGGCCGGATCCCCCGCATAGCGGCTCTTGAGCTCGGCGGAGGTCCCCTCGGCGACGATCCGCCCGGCGTCCACGACCACGATCCGGTCGGCGAGCGCGTCGGCCTCGTCCAGGTAGTGGGTGGTGAGGAAGACCGTGGTGCCGTGCTCGGCACGGACGCGCCGCACCAGATCCCACAGCTCGGCCCGGCTCCCCGGGTCGAGACCGGTCGTGGGCTCGTCGAGGAAGAGCACCTCAGGCCGGTTGACCAGGCCCAGCGCGATCTCCACCCGGCGGCGCTGACCGCCGGAAAGGGCGGCGGTCGGGCGGTTCATCAGCCCCGACAGGCCGAGTTCACCGGCGAGTTCATCGGCGCGCCCGGCCGCCGCGCCCTTGGACATCAGATGCAGCCGCCCCTGGGTGACCAGCTCCTCTCGTACGGAACACCCTGGGTCGAGGCCGCCCGACTGGGCCACATAGCCGATCCGCCGACGCACACCCGCCGGATCGCGGAGCAGATCGCGCCCGGCGATCTCGGCCTCGCCTCCACTGGGCGGCAGCAGGGTGGTGAGCATGCGCAGGGTCGTGGTCTTACCGGCCCCGTTGGGGCCCAGGAAGCCGAGGATCTCGCCGCGGCGGACGGTCAGATCGATCCCACGGACGGCGTGCACGGGGCCGCTACCCAGCGAGAACGTCCGGGTGAGGCCGTGAACGCGGATGACGGATGAGGACATGTCCCGATCAGAGCACAACGCGCTACAAACTTGCAATCGACTTAAAGCTTTAAGGCAAATTCAACTTTACAACGGACTACACTGACAGCCATGAGCGAAGGACTGCGGGAGAAGCACAAGCGCCGTACGCGCCGGCGGATCGCGGACGTGGCCACCGGCCTGTTCCTGGAGCGCGGCTTCGACCGGGTCACGGTCGCCGAGGTCGCCGAGGCCGCGGAGGTGTCCGTCAACACCGTCTACAACTACTTCCCGGCCAAGGAGGATCTGGTCCTGCCGCCCGACCAGGCGTCCCCGCGGCGGCTCGCCGACATCGTGCGCGAGCGCCCGCCCGGCCGGTCCGCCGCCCAGGCGGTGCTGGACCGGCTGCGCGAGGAGGTGGAGCGGCGCGACCGCTCGCTGGGGCTGACCGAGGGCTTCGGCCCGTTCTTCGCGATGATGCGGGCCGCCCCCACGCTGCTGGCCCGGCTGGAGGAGCTCGGCCACCGGATGAACGACGAACTGGCCGCCGTGCTCGCCGAGGAGACCGGCGCGGCGCCGGAGGATCCGCTGCCGCGCGTGGTGGCCGCCCAGATCAGCGGCTATCACTCACTGATCTTCGGCGAGATCGGACGGCGCGTCACGGCGGGAGAGCGCCCCGACGCCATCGCCAAGGCCGTGACGGAACTCCTCGACGCCATCGAGGAGATGCTCGGCGCGCCGATGCTCGGCTACGCCGTACGGGAGGGACGGGAGGAGCGATCGTGTTCCGGGTGACGATCAGGGGCGCCTTCGAGGAGTTGGGCGAGGACGACCGCGAGACGCTGCGCGGCGCGGTTGACTCGCTCCAGGTGGCCTTTACCGAGGCGGGCACCTTCACCTGCGACCGGAGCCTTTCGGCGTTCACCTTCCGCTGCGCGGTTCCGGCGGAGCCGGAAGACGGTGAGCAGGAGGCGACCGAGCGGGCCATCGCGGCGCTGACCGCCCATGGTTACCCCCATCGGATCCTGCGGATCGGCGTGACGGACATGCGGAACATCAAGATCCGCCGCAAGCCTCGCGGGGCGGGCGGCACGTAGCGCGGACCCGGGCCCGACCCTGGGCCCAACCCAGGGCCTGGGGCCAGGGCTTGGACCGAGCACGCGATCCCGCGCGAGCGGCGCTACGGAGTGTCCGGCGGAGCCGCATATCGATGCTTTCCCCTTCCCGCCCCTTCCCGCCCCTTCCCGACACCTGACGGTATGCGGCTCCGCCGCGTGGGGAGCTCCGCCCCCGCCACGCGGCGGGGCCGCATATCGATGCCGCGGGAAGGGCCGAAACCCCGATCCGGGACCTGGACCGAAGCCCCGATCCGAGGCCTGGGACGGAGCCCCGGTTCGGGGTCTGGGGCGGAGCCCCACCACGCGGCGGAGCCGCGAATCGGCGCCGCGGGAAGGGGCGGGGAGGGGGAAGCACCGATATGCGGCTCCGCCGCGCGGCCCGCCGCAGGCGTCAAGCCCCGCCGGACACCCCCCAGCACGGGGGCCGCGGCCCAGCCCGTGACCGCCCCCACCCCGGGGCCGGGACTCAACGCGCGGTCAAATCTCAGCACCGGCGGCGTTCCGCGCCAGCGGGATTGGGTGGGGCCGGACCCTGGCGGATCCGGCCCCCGGGTAGCGCTCCGGGCCGGGTCGGCCCCGGCAGCCGACCGCGGCCCATTATCGTTACCCACGCGTAACTTACCGTGCTATTACCGCCGGTAAACACCCGAGTTACCGTCAGGTCACAAGCACCGGCGCTCCCCTGCCCCCACGGCATCCCCCACCAGGAGCCATCGTGACCCCTGCCCGAAAAGCCCTGCGCCCCACGACCGCCGCCGCCCTCTCCGTCACCGTCATGGCCGGTGCGGCCTTCGGCCTCGCCCCCTCCACCGCCGCCGCGGCACCCGCCCCGACCGCCACCACAGCCACCTCCACCGCCACCTCCTCCGGCGTCTCCATCCGCTTCGTCGACATCCCCGGCGACGGCGGCGTCAACCTGGCCGCCAACGTCGTGGCCCCCGCCAACGCCGACGCCTCCCACCGCCTCCCCCTCGTCGTCCTGCCCACCAGCTGGTCCCTGCCCCAGGTCGAATATCTCGCCCAGGCCAAGAAGCTCGCCGAAACCGGCTATGTGGTGCTGACCTACAACACCCGCGGCTTCTGGCAGTCCGGCGGGAAGATCGAGACGGCGGGGCCGCCCGATATCGCCGACGCGTCCAAGGTCATCGACTGGGCACTCGCCAACACCCCCGCCGACCCCGACCACATCGGCATGGCCGGGCTCTCCTACGGCGCCGGGATCAGCCTGCTCGCGGCCGGGGCCGACCCGCGGATCAAGGCCGTGGTGGCCATGAGCGGCTGGGCGGACCTGGTCGGCTCGATCTACAGCGGCCGCACCCAGCACGCCCAGGCCGCCGGGCTGCTCGCCGGGGCCGGGGCGCTGACCGGCCGACCCAGCGAGGAGTTCCAGCAGATCCTCGATGACTTCTTCTCCTCCAACCTCGCCAAGGAGAAGGATCTGATCGCCTGGGGCAAGAAGCGCTCCGCCGCCACCTACCTCGACCGGATCAACGCCCATGGCGCGGCCATCATGCTGGGCAATTCCTGGGGCGACTCGATCTTCCCGCCCAACAGCTACGCCGACTTCTTCGAGAAGCTGACCGGCCCCAAGCGGCTGGAGCTGCGGCCCGGCGACCACGCCACCGCCGAGCTCACCGGGGTGCTCGGACTGCCCAACACCACCTGGGACCACGCCCGGCAGTGGCTCGACCGCTACCTCAAGGGCGAGCGCAACGGCATCGACCGCCAAGCGCCGGTGCAGCTGACGTCCCGTACGGCGGACGGTGACGACTACGAGGGCTACCCCAGTTGGTCGGCCGTCCCCTCCGAGCAGCGCAGCGTCCCGCTCGACAGCACCGAGAAGGTCACCGCCAACCATGACTCCGGTGCCAACGCCGGGACCGTGCTGCTCGGCGGCGCCCTCGACCAGTTCCTGAAGATCCCGCCGCTCGCCTCGATCCCGCTGCTGCCCCGGTCCTACGCGGCCGTCTGGCAGACCGGGGCCTACGCCCGCGAGCAGCGCGTCCGCGGCACCGTGAAGCTCCACACCACCGTGACCAGCGACCGCTCCGACGGTACGGCGGTGGCGTATCTGTACGACGTGGGCCCGCTGGGCGTCGGCAAGCTCATCACCCACGCCCCGTTCACCTTCCACGACCGCACCCCGGGCACGCCCTTCGGCGTGGACCTGGAGCTGTTCTCCACCGCGTACGACGTCCCGGCAGGTCACCGGCTGGCGCTGGTCGTGGACACCGTCGACCCGCTCTACATCGAGCACAACCCCGACGGCGCCCATCTCACCTTCTCGTCGCCGGACTCGGACCCGTCCCATCTGACGGTCCCGGTCCGCGACTGAAGCGACTGAAGCTGCTGAAGCGCCTGAAGCAACCGAGACACCGTCCGGCCGCCCCGGCTCAGCCGCGGGTGTCCCCGGCTCAGCCGCGGGTGTCCCCGGCTCAGCCGCGGGTGTCCCCCGGCATCGGGGCGGCCGGTTCGGCGGCGGCGACCTCGACCTGGCGGGTCTTCACACTGCGCCGCTCCCGCTTGGCCACCCAGTTGGCGAACCACGACAGCAGCATGCACATCCCGATGTAGATCGGTGAGATCACCATGACCACCGGGATGAACGGCAGACCGTAGTCGAGATTGGACGCGATCAGCTTTCCGGCGTGCAGAAACTCCTCATAGGTGATGAGGAAGCCGAGCGAGGTGTCCTTCAGGGCCACCACGAGCTGGCTGATGATGGCCGGGAGCATCGCCCGCACCCCCTGCGGCACCAGCACGGACATCATGACCTGGGTCTTGCGCAGGCCGAGCGAGTACGCCGCCTCGCGCTGGCCGCGCTCCACCGAGTTCACCCCGGCCCGGAACACCTCGGCCAGCACCGAGCCGTTGTACAGCGTCAGCCCGGTGACGAGCGCGGGCAGCGGCTGAACCCGCAGCGCCACGAAGACGAAGAAGATCATCACCAGCACGGGCATCGCCCGGAAGAACTCCACCACCAGCGTGGCCACCCAGCGCAGCGGCCGGTGCTCGGAGAGCCGCCCGGCGGCGAGCACCCCGCCGAGGGCGAGCGAACCGGCCGCGGCCATGCCGAACGCCTTGAGGGTGCCCGCGAGCCCGTTCAGCAGCAGCTCCTGGATGCCCTTGTACTCGAACGGCATCCACTTGCGGTAGGCGAACTGACCGGTGTGGATGAGGAGATAGACGATCCAGCCGAGCAGCACCAGCAGCACGGCCGTCCCGGCCAGCGCGTACATCCGGTGCCGCCGCCGGGTGTGCGGCCCGGGGACGTCGTAGAGGGCGCTGGTGGTCGCGGGCGCGGTCATCGGGGCACCCCCCAGCGCCGCTCCAGCAGGGAGAAGATCGCGCTGATGGCGAGGGTGATGATCAGGTATCCGACGGCGATCCAGACGAAGGTCCAGATGATGTTGTAACCCTGCTCGTTGAGGGGCTTGTAGGTGCCGAGCAGTTCGGTGACGCTGAACGACCCGGCGATGGCCGAGTTCTTGGCGAGCGCGATCAGGGTCGAGCCGATGGGCGGGATGACCGTGCGGAACGCCTGCGGCAGCACCACCGCGCTCAGCGTCTGGTCGAACGTCATGCCCAGGCTGCGGGCCGCCTCGCCCTGCCCCACCGGCACCGTGTTGATGCCCGCTCGCACCGCCTCGCAGATGAAGGCCGAGGTGTAGCAGCCGAGCGCGATCACCGCGAAGACGGTGAACGGCAGCACCAGACCGAAGCGCGGCAGCCCCAGCATCACCGCGAAGAACAGCAGCGTCAGCGGGGTGTTGCGGAGCACCGTCACCCAGACGGTGCCGAACGCGCGCAGCGAGGCGACCGGCGCCACCCGGAACGCGGCCATGAGGATGCCGAGCGCGAGGGCGAGCAGCGAGGCGTAGACGGTCAGCTGCACGGTGCCGAGGAAGCCCCTGCCGTACAGCGAGAAGTTCTGGGTGAGCACGTCCATGGGAGGGCCTTCAGCCGGTGCGGTAGCGGTCGATGGGGGTGGCTTGGGGCGGGCACACCCGAGAGGCCGAGGGTCGCGTCGTACGCCTTCTTCCAGTCGCCGTTGCGCTCGTGGAAGAGGATCGCGTCGTCCAGCGCGAAGCGCAGCGCGGTGTCCCGCTTGGGCACGCCGATGCCGTACGGCTCCTTGGAGAAGGGCCGGCCCACCACCTTCAGCTCGTCGGGGGCCTTGGCCGCGTAGCCGAGCAGGATGGTGTTGTCGGTGGTCACCGCGTCCACCTGGAAGCTGAGCAGGTTGTCCACGCACACCGAGTACGTGTCGTACGCGACCGCGTGGGCCTTGGGGTAGTCGGCCTGGATGCGCTGGAGCGGGGTGGAGCCGGCCACCGAGCAGACGGTCCTGCCCGCGAGGTCGCCGGGGCCGTGGATGTCGTTCTCGTCGGTGCGCACCAGCAGCGACTGGCCGGCCATGAAGTACGGCCCGGCGAAGCCGACCAGCCGCTTTCGCAGCGGATTGATGGTGTAGGTGCCGACGTAGTAGTCGATCTGGCCGCTCTGGAGCGCGGTCTCGCGGTTGGCGGAGGCGATGGTCTGGTAGCGGATGGTGCTCGGGGCGAAGCCGAGGGAGGCGGACATCATGCGGGCGATCTCGATGTCGAAGCCCGAGTAGCGGCCGGTGGCCGGGTCCCGCTCGCCCAGATAGGGCTGGTCCTCCTTGACCCCGACGGTGAGGTGGCCGCGGCGCTCGGCCCGGCGCCAGGTGGGCGAGGCGGGCAGCCGGAACCCGGTGTCCACCTTGTAGGTGGGCAGCTTCTCGGCCCGCGGGCCCTTGGCGGGCGGGCTGCCCTCCTTGCCGCAGCCCGGCACGAGCAGCAGGACCAGGGCCGTGGCGAGGGCGGCGGTCGCGCGGCGCAGACGCCTCATGTCCGTCATCACCCGGCTCAGTGCTTGAGGATCTTGGACAGGAAGTCCCGGGCGCGCTCGCTCTCCGGGGCCCGGAAGAACTCCTCCGGCGTACGGTCCTCGACGATCCCGCCGTCGGCCATGAAGACCACCCGGTTCGCGGCGGAGCGGGCGAAGCCCATCTCATGGGTGACCACGACCATCGTCATCCCCTCCTGGGCGAGCTGGCGCATCACCTCGAGCACCTCGTTGATCATCTCGGGGTCGAGGGCGGAGGTCGGCTCGTCGAAGAGCATCACCTGCGGGTCCATCGCCAGCGCGCGGGCGATGGCCACCCGCTGCTGCTGGCCTCCGGAGAGCTGGGCGGGGTACTTCCCGGCCTGGTCGGCCAGTCCGACCCGGCCCAGCAGCTCGCGGGCGCGCCGCTCGGCGTCCTGCTTGTCGCGGCGGCGGACCTTGACCTGACCGAGCATCACATTGGCCAGCACGGTGCGGTGGGCGAAGAGGTTGAACGACTGGAAGACCATCCCGACCTCGGCGCGCAGCCGCGCCAGCTCCTTGCCCTCCTCGGGGAGCGGGCGGCCGTCGACCACGATGGAGCCGGACTGGACGGTCTCCAGCCGGTTGATGGTCCGGATCAGGGTGGACTTGCCGCCGCCGGAGGGGCCGATGACCACGACGACTTCGCCGCGCCCGACGGTGAGGTCGATGTCCCGCAGAACGTGCAGCGCGCCGAAGTGCTTGTTGACGCCGCGCAGCTCGATCAGCGGCTCGCCGACGGCCATACCCGGCCCCACCCGCCTTCCGCGTGTCCAGGTCAGCTGTGTCCCGGTCAGCGCAAGCTATCCGGACAACTGCGGAGCGTTGGGTACGGACACGCATTGATGGGCGGATACCGCCCGACAGGGCCTACGGGGGTGCGGGGGGCGGGGGGGCGTGCCGCCTGCGGCGGGCTGCTTCCCCCTCCCCGCCCCTTCCCTCAACTGAGGCTCCGCCCCAGACCCCGGCCGGACGCCCCGGATGTGCACGGGCGTCCGCCCGGTCATCCGCCGGTGCGGGTGTCGATGACGGCACCGGCCGGCCCGTCGCCCCCTCCTGGGCTCCAGAGGCGAAGCCCCGCCACGCGGCGGAGCCGCCTATCGATGCTGCGGGAAGGGGCGTGGGGGAAGGAACCGCCCACTCCAACGCCCCAACGCATGTCCGGGACTCCACCCCACGCCCCGGGGCCCAGGGGCGAAGCCCATGGTTCGGGAAGGGGCGGGGCGGGGAAAGAACCGCCCACCCCAACACCCCAGCACGTGTCCGGGGCTTCGCCCCGGGCCCCGGGGTCCATGGGCGGAGCCCCGCCACGCGGCGGAGCCGCATATCGATGCGGCCGGAAGGGGCGGGGAGGGGAACAGCTCGCCGCAGGCGGCCACGAGCCGGCGGACGCCCTACGCCTCGGCGACCTCCGCGTAGCGCTGGCAGAGTTCGGGGGCGCCGTCGGCGGCCCACTGGTGACCGGCCTCGACGACGTCGACCTCGCGGCCGGAGGCCAGCCGGACGATGGGCCGGCCGTTGGGCCACACCTGCCAGACGGCCCCGGGGACGGTGCGGACGATGACCGTGCCCAGGTAGAGACCCGCGTCGTTACCGAGCCAGGGAAGCTCGTCCGGGTCGTCGCGCCAGCGCGGCGCCATCTGGTCCAGCGCCTCCAGGGAGGCCGTGGAGTCATCGAGCCCGATGCCCGCGGCGGAGGCCCGCGCACGCAGGAGTTCGCATTCGGAGAGCAGTTGGGCGACGCCCTGCGGGTCCTCCTCCTGGGCACCCATCAGGGCCTCGCCCGAGGCGGGGCCACGTCGCTTGCGCCAGTTGCCCAAGAAGGAGATGTTCATACCGCTCAGCGTGGCATCCAGGCCACCGGCGCACCACAGGGCGCGCGGTATGAGCTGTGACCCGATGCTTGTCTTGACGACACCCACCTGCCTCCGTACGTTCTTCCGGCGCCTGTCGAATCGCCGGTCGGGTTGGTTGCGAGAGGGGACACATATGCGCGTCGCGAGACCGTGGACAACCGCCGGGATCGTCGCGGGAGGTGTCACCCTCGCACTCATCGCACCCTCCTCCGCCGCACCGGCCGACGTGCCGACCCACAAGCCGCTCCCTTTGGAGCGGCTTTTCGACAACCGGGCGGTCAGCGATGACACCCGGCCGGGTGACGCCGACTTCGACGGTGCGGGCGCCTCGCTCTCCGCGCAGGATCTGCGGGCCGCCGGCTGGACGCCGGGGCGCGACATCGCCCTGGACGCGGCGCGGCTGACCTGGCCGAGGAGCGCGGGGGCACGGCCGGACAATGTGATCGCCGACGGCCAGGCGGTGCGGCTGCGCGGCCGGGGCGAGGCGCTGACCTTCCTGGTGGCGAGCAGTTCGCCGAACGGGCCCGGCGCCGGGGCGAGCGGCGTCGGAACGGTGCGCTACCGCGACGGGTCGAGCCATCCGTACACGCTGAGCGCGCCGGACTGGCGGGCGGGCCCCGCCGCCACCAAGGCCGTCGGCCTCCCCCACCTCAACACCGCCGCCGGTCAGCGGCAGGAGACGGCCCGGCTGTACGCGGTGACGGTGCCGTTGGACCGCGGCCACGAGGTCGCGTCGGTGGTGCTGCCGAGGGACCCGGGCCCGGCGGCCGACCTCCATGTCTTCGCCGCGTCGCTGCGGCAGCCCGCGTACGGCTGGACCGGGAGCTGGGCGGCGAGCACCGCCGGGTACACCAAGGTGGGGCCGTGGACCGATCAGACGCTGCGGCTGGTGGTGCACACCAGCGCGGGCGGCCCGAGGGCCCGGGTCCGGCTGGAGAACACCTTCGCCGCGTCCCCCGTGGAGATCGGGCATGCGACGGTCGCGCTCCAGGCGAGCGGCGCGGCGGCGCAGGGGTCACCGGTGCCGCTGACGTTCGGCGGGCGGCCGGGGACCTCGATCCCCGCGGGCGCGCAGGTGTTCAGCGATCCGGTGGACTTCGCGGTTCCGGCGGACGCCAATCTGCTGGTGAGCATCCATCTGCCGGGTCCGGTCGCGGCGGTGCCGGTGCACAGCCAGGCCACCCAGCGGTCGTATCTGAGCGCGGCGGGCAGCGGGGACCGGACCGCCGAGCCGGGGGCTGAGTCCTACACCGGCACCCTCACCACCTGGCCGTTCCTGACCGGGGTCGATGTGCGGGGCGGTCCGGGTTCGGTGGTGGCGCTCGGCGACTCGATCACCGACGGCACCAAGTCCACCAATGACGCCAACCGCCGCTGGCCCGATGTGCTCGCGCGGCGGCTGCGCGGCCAGTCCGAGGTCCCGGCGTACGGGGTGCTCAACGCGGGCATCTCCGCCAACCGCGTGGTGGCCGACCGCTATCCGGGCGAGGGCGTCTCCACGGACACCGGCGGGGTCAGCACTCGGCACCGGCTGGAGCGGGATGTGCTCGCCCAGACCGGGGCCCGTACGGTCGTCGTCTTCCAGGGCATCAACGATCTGCGGTGGGGCAGCTCGGCCGAGGAGCTGATCGCGGGTCTGCGGTCGGTCGCGTCGCGGGTGCGGGAGCGCGGGCTGCGGGTGGTCGGGGCGACCATCGCCCCGTGCGAGGGGGAGTCGCTGTGCACGGCGGACGCGGACGGGCGGCGCTCGGCCGTCAACGCCTTCATCCGGGACAACGGCGGGGTGTTCGACGCCGTGCTGGACTTCGACGCGGTGGTGCGGGACCCCGAGCACCCGGCGCGGATCCTGCCCGCCTATGACAGCGGGGACCATCTGCACCCGGGCGACGCGGGGTTGCGGGCGATGGCGGAGTCGATCGACCTGCGGAAGCTGACGGGGTAGGGGGAGCCTCAGGGGCTCCCCCTCCTCGCCAGGAGACCTCGCCGCGGGTCACCCGACCCGCCGCGGGGTCACACCTCCAGGTCGACGACGACCGGGGCGTGGTCGGAGGCGCCCTTGCCCTTGCGCTCCTCGCGGTCCACATACGCGTCGCCGACCGCCTTGGCGAACGTCTCGTTGCCGTAGACCAGGTCGATGCGCATGCCGCGGTTCTTGGGGAAGCACAGCTCGCGGTAGTCCCAGTAAGTGAAGGGACGGTCGTACTTCAGCGGCCGCGGCACCACGTCCGAAAGACCCGACTCGCGCAGCGCCGCCAGGGCCTCGCGCTCCAGGTCCGTCACATGCGTCAGCCCGTCGAAGGCGGGGCGGTCCCAGACGTCCTCGTCGGTCGGCGCCACATTGAAGTCGCCGAGGATCGCGAAGGGGCGCTCACCGGCCGCGTCCCCGGCGACGGCCGTGCGCAGCGCCTCCAGCCAGCGCAGCTTGTAGTCGTAGTGGGGGTGGCCGATCTCCCGGCCGTTGGGCACATAGACCGACCAGAGGCGGACCGGGCCGCAGGTGGCGCCTATCGCCCGCGGCTCCTGGCCGCCGTCGTAGTCCGGGCCGCCGGGGAGGCCCACGGTGACGTCCGTGAGCCCGGCCTTGGAGAGCAGCGCCACTCCGTTCCACCGGCCGGTGGCGTTGACCGCGGCCTCGTAGCCGAGCTCGCGCAGCGGCTCGTACGGGAAGGCGGACTCGGCGCACTTGGTCTCCTGGACGCACAGGACGTCCGTGCCGCTGCTCTCCAGCCAGGCCAGCAGCCGGGGCAGCCGGGCGGTGATCGAATTGACGTTCCAGGTCGCGATGCGCATAGGGCACAACCTACATCCCGGCTCTGACAGCCGGCCCGGCCCTCAGAGGGTGAGGGATTCGCCCGGGGTCAGCCGCAGGTGCTCGGCGCCGCCCGTGCCCGGGCCCTCGGGGCCGAGCATCCGCCCGTAGACCATGTGCGCGACGTCGGACAGCAGGACGTCGTGGATGTCGATGGCCCGGCGCGGGCCGACCGCGCGGACGTAGTCGAGGACCTCGGCGAACTTGTTCCAGGGGGCGTGCACCGGGAGCATCAGCGTGTCCACCCGCCGCCCTTCGGGCACGGTGAGGGCGTCGCCGGGGTGGAAGAGCGTGCCGTCCAGCAGATAGCCCACATTGGTGATCCGGGGGATGTCGGGGTGGATGACGGCGTGCAGCTGGCCGTGGACCTCGATGTCGAATCCCGCCGCGGTGAAGGAGTCGCCCTCCCCGATGGTGTGCACCCGCCCGGGGAACGCCGCCGAGATCTGGGCGGAGACGCTGGAGAGGGTCCAGATGTGGGCGGCCGGGTTGGCGTCGAGCGCCGTGCGCAGCCGCTCCTCGTTGAAGTGGTCGAAGTGCTCGTGGGTGACCAGGATCGCGTCCGCGCCGACCGCGGCGTCCTCTTCGCTGAAGGTTCCGGGGTCGATGACGAGCGTCTGCCCGTCCTTCTCGATCCGGACGCAGGCATGGCCCTTCTTGGTGAGTTTCATGGAGATCATTGTGCTACCGCGGCCCCCGTTGACCGCACCGCCCTTCCGGGCCTGTCTCCTCAGCCCTCCGGGCTCGTCTCCTCGCGGATGATCCGCTGGGCCACGGCGAAGGCGGAGTTCGCCGTCGGCACCCCGCAGTAGACGCCGGTGTGCAGCAGCACCTCCTTGATCTCGGTGGGGGTGAGCCCGTTGCGCAGCGCGGCCCGGGTGTGGAAGGCGAGTTCGTCGAGGTGGCCACGGGCGGCGAGGGCGGTGAGGGTGACCACGCTGCGGATCCGCCGGTCGATTCCGGGCCGGGTCCACACCTCGCCCCAGGCGTACCGGGTGATGAAGTCCTGGAAGTCGCCCGTGAACTCGTCGGCCAGGGACTGCGCGCGGTCCACATGGGCGTCGCCAAGTACCTCGCGGCGCACCTTGATGCCCTGGTCGTACGCGTCGGCGCGGGCGTCCAGCAGCGGTTCGGGCACGTTGTGGGCGAAACCGACGACCTCGGCGCCGGGTGGCACCGGCGAGAGCACGGGCTTGGACGGGGGCGCGGGGACCGCGGTCATCCCGGTCGGGTGGTCCGGGGTCTGCCAGGAGCTGGAGAAGTGGCGCATCAGCAGATCGGTGACGGCCATCGGCTGTTCGACGGGGGTGAGATGGGAGGCGCCGGGGACCAGCGCGAGCCGTGCGTCGGCGATCCCGGCGACCAGGACGCGGGCGTCGGCGGCCGGGGTGACCTGGTCGTCGGCGCCGGCCACCACGAGGGTGGGGATGCCGATCCGGCTGAGCTCGGCGCGGATGTCGAAGGCGGCGAGGGCCTCGCAGGCGGCGATGTAGCAGCCGGGGTCGGTGGTGCGGACCATCTGGACGGCCCAGTCGACGATGGCGGGCTGGGCGGCGGCGAAGCCGGGGGTGAACCAGCGCTCGGGGTGGCGCGGGCGATCGGGTCGAGGCCGTTGGTGCGGACCACGACGCCGCGCTGCCGGTAGGAGTCGGCGGTGCCGAAGCGCGGGGAGGCGGAGACGAGGGCGAGCGAGCCCACTCTATGGGGATGTCGCAGGGCGAGTTCGGCGCCGATGGCCCCGCCGATCGAGCAGCCCGCGTAGCCGAAGCGCTCGACGCCGAGCTGGTCGAGGGTGGCCAGCAGCCGGGCGGCGAGCTCGGCCACGGAGGGGGCCGGATGGGCGGGGGCGCCGCCGTGGCCGGGGAGGTCGAAGCGGAGGACGCGCCAGTGGCGGGAGAGCTCGGGTATCTGGCGGTCCCACATGTGCCAGGTGGTGCCCAGCGACGGTCCGAGGACGAGCGCGGGCCCGTCCTCGGGGCCATCGGTCCGGTACTGAAGTGTCTTCGTCTCGCTCACCCGAAAACGGTATCCGACCCGGGTGGCGGGGTTTTCGGGCGCGATGCGCCCAGGATGTGAAGGCCTTACGGCGTGACCGTGGAGACCACGTAAACCTTCGGATGCGCCGGGCTGTCGAACTTGACGGTGATCCTCAGCTTGGGTTGCGGATCTTCCTGCTTGATGACCATCCCCGCCCAGTCGTGACCGGGCGCTCCGACCTGCCAACCGACCTTCCTGGCCTGCTCCTTGGTGATGGTCACCTCGCCCTTGTCCAGGGCGGAGCGGCGGGTGCCGAGCTTGGCCAGGAAGGAGTCGAGGCCATCGCGGGACGTGACGAACTGCACGTACAGCGAGCTGACCTTCCAGGAGTTGGTCTCGTAGAAGGCGACCTTCTTGGAGTAGGGCGGCACCGGCACGTCGTATATGCGCCGCTGCACCCGGGTCGGGTAGCCCGCCGCGAGGCCCTTGGCCGAGGCCGCCTCCGCCTTGTCCTCACCGCCGTTGCGGCTCTGGATGGCGGAGATCACCAGATAGCCCGCCGGGATCGCGATCAGCAGGAAGACGACCAGGATCTTGAGCCAGCGGCGGGGCGGACGGCCGCCGCCGGACGTGGGCCCGCCCGGTGTGGGCCCGCCCGGTGTGGGCCCGCCCGGTGTGGGCCCGCCGGGGCGCATGCCGTCGGCCGGGGGCATCGCGGCGCCGGGCCGCTGGTCGGCGGCGGTCATTCGCGGCCTGCCTGGCCGCGCGGCGCCAGCCGCAGCGGGGAGGAGGACCCGGCGCGCTCGTACCGCTCGACGCGGCGGCGGTTGGCGCGGCGGAAGCGGCGGGCGACCAGCCGGGCGAGGTCGGCGGCGCCGACCATCCCGGCCTCGGGGCCCAGCTGCGCCTTGACGATCCGGGCCTCCGGCCGGTAGCCGCGGCCGGTGAGGGTGCGCCGGAAGGCGTCCCGGGCGGGGGCGATCAGCAGGTCGTCGGCGGCGCTGACGCCGCCGCCGATGACGAAGCAGGAGGGGTCGAGGGCGGCGGCGAGGTTGGCGATGCCGACGCCGAGCCACTGGCCGATGTCCTGGAGCAGTTCGATGCACATGGCGTCGCCCTGGCGGGCCAGCTCGGTGATCAGCGGCCCGGTGATCTCCTGGATGTTGCCGCCGACCCGGTCGTTGATCCCGTACGCCACCGGCGATTCGGCGGCGGCCAGTTCACGGGCCTCGCGGACGAGGGCGTTGCCGGAGCTGTACTGCTCCCAGCAGCCGCGGTTGCCGCACGGGCAGCGGTGGCCGGCCGGGACGACCTGCATATGGCCGAACTCCCCGGCGACCCCGTACTTGCCGCGCTTGACCTGGCCGTCCTCCAGGATCGCACCGCCGATCCCGGTGCCGAGGGTGATCATGACGAGATGGTCCTCGCCGCGCCCGGCGCCGAACCGCCACTCCGCCCACGCGGCGGCGTTGGCGTCGTTGTCGACCATGACCGGGACGGCGAGCCGCTCCGCGAGCCGGTCGCGCAGCGGTTCGTTGCGCCAGGACAGGTGCGGGGCGAACAGCACGCGGTTGCGGTCGGCGTCCACCCAGCCCGCGGCGCCGATGCCCACGGCGTGCACATCGTGCCGGTCGGAGAGGTCCAGCACCAGCTCGGTGATGGTGTCCTCGACGACCTTGGGGCTCTTGGACTTGTCCGGCGTCTCGGTGCGCAGCTTCTCGAGGATGGTGCCGTCGGCGTCGACGACCCCGGCCATCACCTTGGTGCCGCCGATGTCGATGCCGACCGTGGGCACCCGGGGCGCGCTGAGGTGCGAGCGGCGCTCACGGGTGCCGACGGTCCGCAGCACGGTGGCCCGGGCCGAGCCCCGGTGCACTCGTTCGCGGTAGATGCTCATCGGCCGACCCCCTCGCCGGTGTGGGGGGTACGGTCGCTGCGGGTACGTGCTCGCAAGAGTTCGTCGTCCCTGCGGGGGTCTCGGGAGGCCGCGGGGCCTCGGGTGCGTCGGTCGTGGCGGGTGTGGCCCGCCGTGCGATTGTGCCTCACCCGCGCCTCATGCCGCATGGCGAGCCTACGGCGCCCGGCCCCCGGGAAGCACCGGAACACGGCCGGCGGCCCGGCCGCTCAGCCCGTGGCGAACCCGCTCAATCCCTGGCAAACCCGCTCACCCCTTGGCGACCCCTCCCGACAGATCGGGGGCGGGGGTGCGGGCCAGCTCATGGCTGAGCTGCTCCAGCTCGCTGCCGCCCGCCATCTGCCGGGTGAGCTCCTCCAGGGCGATCTCGTCCTTGGTGTGGCTGCCCGCCATGGCGCCGCGCTTGAGCAGCACGAAGCGGTCGCCGACGAGATAGGCGTGGTGCGGGTTGTGGGTGATGAGGACCACGCCGAGGCCCGCGTCCCGGGCGGCCGCGACGTACTTGAGCACGACCCCGGACTGCTTGACGCCCAGCGCCGCCGTGGGCTCGTCCAGGATGAGCACCTTCGCGCCGAAGTGGACGGCGCGGGCGATGGCCACGCACTGGCGCTGGCCGCCGGAGAGGGTGCCGATGGGCTGGTCGACATCGCGCAGATCGATGCCCATGCGCAGCAGCTCGCGGTGGGTCGTGGCGCGCATCGCCTCCACGTCGAGGCGGCGGAGCGGTCCGCGGCCCTTGTGGATCTCCGAGCCCAGGAAGAAGTTCCGCCACACCGGCATCAGCGGGACCACGGCGAGGTCCTGGTAGACCGTGGCGATCCCGCGGTCGAGGGCCTCGCGCGGGGAGCCCAGCCGGGTCTCCTCCCCTCGATGGCGAAGGTTCCGCCGTCGTGCTGGTGCAACCCGGCGACGATCTTGATGAGGGTGGACTTGCCCGCGCCGTTGTCCCCGAGGACGCAGGTGATCTCCCCGGCGCGCACCTCCAGGGAGACGCCGTCCAGGGCCTTGACGTTGCCGTAGTACTTGCTGATGTCGCTCAGCTCGACCAGCGCCGCCCGGGACGCCGGGGATGCCTCAGACACCTTGGATGTCCGGGATGTGCTCATTTGCTCTCCTCCGCCCGCTTGCGCACCCACCAGTTGAGCAGCGTGGCGAGCAGCAGCATCGCCCCGAGGAAGAACTTGAACCAGTCGGCGCCCCACTGCGCGTAGACGATGCCCTTGTTGGTCATGCCGAAGATGAACGCGCCGACGGCCGCGCCGACCGCCGAGCCGTAGCCGCCGGTCAGCAGACAGCCGCCGATGACGGCCGCGATGATGTAGAGCAGCTCATTGCCCACGCCCTCGCCGGACTGGACGACGTCGTAGTTGAACAGCAGATGCTGGCCGGAGATCCAGGCGGCCAGCGCGACGCCCAGATAGAGGCCGATCTTGGTGCGCTCCACGGGCACGCCGACCGCGCGGGCCGCCTCCTTGGCGCCGCCCACCGCGAAGATCCAGTTCCCGGCGCGGGTGCGCAGCAGGATCCAGGTGGCGAGCGCGATCAGGGCGAACCACCACAGGACGGTGATCTGCACTTCGACGTCCCCGATGGTCAGTTGCGAGGCGAAGACCTTACGGGCGGAGGGGAAGCCCTCCATGTCGGAGATGCTCTTGGTCGAGACGGTGTCGCTGATCAGCTTGGTGAAGCCGAGGTTGCAGCCCTGGAGGATCAGGAAGGTGCCGAGCGTGATGATGAAGCTCGGCAGATTGGTGCGGACCAGCAGATAGCCGTTGAAGAAGCCGATCGCGAGGGTGGCCAGCAGGGACACCCCGACGCCGACCCACACGTTCGCCGTCATCTGGTACGAGAACATCGACGAGATCAGCGCCGAGCTGGTCACCAGGACCCCGGTCGACAGATCGAACTCCCCGCCGATCATCAGCAGCGCCACCGGCACCGCCATGATCCCGATGGTCGAGGAGGCGTACAGCACGGTGCTGAAGCTGGACCACTGGAGGAAGGCGTCGGCGACGATCGAGAAGAAGACGAAGACGGCGGCGGCGCCGACGACCGCGCCCAGCTCCGGTCGGCCCACCAGCCGGCGCGGCAGCGAGCCGCGCACCGGCCGCGCACTCGAAAGGGTCTCCTCGGCGGGCGGTGCCTCCGCGCTCATCGGGTCCCCCGCTTCGTGTACGACGCGAGCTCGGCGGCGTCGTCCTTGGTGATGATCTGCGGACCGGTGAGCACCGGCCTGCCGCCACCGAGCACATCGGCGTTGTAGCGGTTGAGCCACAGCAGATCCACGGCCTCGTAGCCCTGGAGGTACGGCTGCTGGTCCACGGCGAAGCCGAGCGTGCCGTCCTGGAGCGCGGCGGCGACCTTCGCGTTGAGGTCGAAGGTGTCGATCTCGGCGTTGCTGCCCGCCTGGTCGGCGGCCTTGGCGGCGGTGTCCGCGAAGGGCGCGCCGAGGGTGACCACGGTGTCGATGCCCTTGTCGGACTGGAGCTTGGCCTCGATCGAGGACTGCACATCGGGCATGTTGGTGCCCTCGACGTAGATCTTCTCCATCTTGCCGTCGAAGGTCTTGGCCGCGCCGTCGCAGCGCTGCTCGAGGCCGACGTTGCCCTGCTCGTGGATCACGCACAGCGCCTTCTTCTGGCCCCGCTTGTTGAGCTCGTCGCCGACGGCCTCGCCCGCGATGGTCTCGTCCTGGCCGACGTGGGTGAGCGCGCCGAACGCCTTGGACACCTCGGCGCCGGAGTTGACGGTGATCACCGGTATCCCGGCCTTGCGGGCCTTGTTCACCACGGACTTCATGGCGTCCGGCTTGGCGAGGGTGACGATCAGGCCGTCGACCTTCTGGTCGATGTAGGACTGGACCAGTTGGGCCTGCTCCTTGCCCTCCTCGTTGTGGGCGTAGAGGAACTTGATGTTGTCCTTGACCGCGGCCTGCTTGGCGCCACTCTGGACGATGTCCCAGAAGGTGTCGCCGTCGCCGGAGTGGGTGACCATCGCGAAGGTCCACCTCGGGGTGTTGACCGCCGCCCGTCCCCCGGCCGCCGCCTCCCGGGCGGCCCGCTCCTCGGCCCGCTTGCCGCCCGTATCGCTGCAGCCCGCCAACGCCGTACCCAGCACCGCCGCGAGCACGGCGGCGGTCATCGCGCGTGCCCCTCTCCGCACCGTCGCCACGAAGACCCGCCCTTCACTGTGTGTTCGTCCCGCTGTCACCTTCGCGGCCGGGCACCGCATGATCGGTCCCGGCCGCCGCCCAAGTATCCGTCACCGGTCATCGCCGGGGCTGCCGGGGTGGGCGGGGGCCCGGCGCCCGTACGGCTTGAGGACTTGTAGCCGGGGACGCGGGACACGTCAAGGACAAAGGGCGCGGCACACGGCGCGAGGCGGTGCTCAGGGGCGTACGAGCAGCTGGAACTCGAAGGCGTAGCGCGAGGCCCGGTAGGTGTGCGAGCCGAACTCCACGGCCCGGCCGGTGTCGTCGAAGGTCGTGCGCTCCATGGTCAGCAGCGGCGCGCCCGCCGGCTCCCCGAGCTGCTCCCCCTCCTCGGCGGTGGCCGCGCGGGCGCCGACCGCCTGGCGGGCGCTGTGCAGGGTGATCCCGGCCGCGCGCATCAGCCGGTAGAGCCCGGTGTCCTCCAGCTCGGCGCTGTCCAGCTTGAGCAGGCCCGCCGGGAGGTGGTTGCGCAGATGGGCCATGGGCTCGCCGTGCGCCAGCCGCAGCCGCTCGATCAGCACCACCTCCTCGCCCTCCGCGACGCCGAGCGCGGCGGCGACCTCGGCGGTCGCGGGCTCGGTGGTGTTCCGCAGCACCTGGGTGGCGGGGCGCTGACCGGCCGCCTCCAGGTCGTCATAGAGGCTGCTCAGCTCCAGCGGGCGCTTGACCTGGCTGTGCACGACCTGCGTGCCCACGCCCCGGCGGCGCACCAGCAGCCCCTTGTCGACCAGCGACGAGATGGCCTGCCGGACGGTGGGGCGGGACAGCCCGAGCCGCCCGGCCAGCTCGATCTCGTTGCCCAGCAGGCTGCCGGGCGCCAACCGCCCCTGCTCGATCGCCGCCTCGAGCTGCTGGGACAGCTGGAAGTACAGCGGGACCGGACTGCTGCGGTCGACGCTGAGCTGAAGCGCCTCCGCCCCGCCCGAAGCGTCTTCTTCCTCCATAGCCACGGGCCGAGGGTATCCGGATGAGCACATGACGGGAAGTCGTGAAGTTCTGTTGTCAGGACAAACTACGCACAGGTGATCCCTCGCGGCGGAGCCGCATATCGTCAGGTGCCGGAAAGGGGCGGGGAGGGGAAGGCCTCGACATGCGGCTCCGCCGCGTGGTCCGCCGGACACCCCCTGGCCGCCACCCGCCGGTGTCACGCGCCCGCCCGCTCGCGCAGCCGGGCGGCGGACCGGGCCAGCCGTATGGCGCCCACCACCGGCAGGGTGAGCGCTATCAGCAGGGAGGCCACGAACGCGGGGGCGCTGATCCCGTCGAACGCCATGGAGAACGCCACCGCCAGCACCGGCACCGTGACCAGGGGCGACAGGACGAACAGCGTGGCCTGCCGCTTCTCGCGCCGGACCCATGGTGCGGACCGCCACAGCCGGACGAGCGCGCCGAGGGCGGCGACCAGCCCCAGGGGTATGCCCACGCCCGGGACCAGGCACAGCGGCACGGGCAGCACGGCGAGGCCGAGCGTCACCCAGGTGGCACCGGGGTCCTCCGGCTCGGGCGGGATGCTGCCGGACTCCTCGGCCAGCGCGTCCGCCGCGATCTCCTCCGGGGTGCCGATCCAGTCGAGCACCCGCCGCACCCGCTCGTCGCCGATCGCGGAATCACCGTCCCCAGCGCCCTCCTCGGCCAGGTCGTCCGCGAGCGCCGCCGCGATCTCCTCGCGCAGGTCCTCCAGCAGCTCCTCCCGCCACGCGGCGGGAAGCGCCGCGGTCCGCCGCTCGACCGAGGACAGAAAGGTCCGCACGAGAGGGTGGCTGAGGGGGCTGCTCATGTCGTCTCTCCGGGTGCGAGGAAACGGTCACCGGTCCAGGGCATTACAACCGGCATCCGTCAGCGTGTAGCACCCGCACGAGGGCCGCGCCCGGATTCGCGCAAATGCGCATCCCGCTGTGTTCGACAGGCTAATAGGCCAGGCTAATAGGCCGCCGTTTCGCCCGCGCCACGGGTCATGACCCGGTCCAGCTCGGCCCCGGTGAGCCCGGCGGGCAGCGGGGCGGTGTCGGGGCGGGCGCGCAAGCCCTCCAGGACGAGCGCGGCGATACGGCGGGCGGCGCGCCCCCAGGCGTCGGGCGGGAGTTGGGTGTGGGCGAGCATCGCGCCGGTGACGACGAGGTCGGCGACGGTGGCGTCGGGGCGGATCGAGCCGTCGCCGACACCCCGCTTCAGGACCGCGGCCAGTGACCGGGAGATCCGCGAACCGAGGGGGTCGGCCTCGTTCGCCGAGAGCGGGCCCGGGGCACCGAGCAGCGGCAGGGCGAGATGGTGCCGTTCGGCGAGCAGCCCGTGCAGGAAACCGGCCAACGCGTCCAGCGGCGGTGCCGCGCTGTCCTCGGCCTCCTGGGCGAGGGCGGCCACGAGTTCGTAGGAGCGGTGCACGACGGCCGCGTACAGCTCCTCGCGGTCGGCGAAGTTCCGGTAGAGCGTGGCGATGCCGACCCCGGCCTCGCGCGCCACCACGTCCAGCGGCACGGCGGGCCCGTCGCGGAGCAGGACCCGCTCGGCCGCGTCGAGGAGGGCGGCGCGGTTGGCGATGGCGTCCGAGCGGCGGCGCGCGGGCTGGGCGGGACTCATGGGGCCATCTTCCCGCTCCGGGCCGGGTGGAAGGGCGACGGACGCGAGAGTCGTACGGGGATGCCCAGATTTTCAGCCGCTCTGTCGCTCTCGTGTCCGCCGCTCTCGTCTCCGCCGCCGCGTCACCGCTCCGTCACCGCTTCATCCACTCGTCCTCGTACTTCTGGTACGTGCCGTCGTGGGTGGCCAGATGGACCCACTGGTCGACGTACTCCTTGAACTGGGCGTCGCCGCGCGGCAGTACGTACGCCTTCTCGGAGAAGGAGAACGGCTCGTCGGGGTGGACCGCGCACAGCTCGGGGTGGATCGCGGACTGATAGCGGGTCTCGCTGGCGTCCGTCATCATCACATCGGCGCGGCCCGCGATGATCTCGTCGAAGATCGTGGTGTTGTCCGGATGGACGGTGAGGGTGGCCTGTTTGACATGGGCTCGGGCGAACTGCTCATTGGTGCCGCCCGGGTTGACCACGACCCGTACGCCGGGCTGGTCGATCTCCTCCAGCGTCCGGTACTTGTCCTTGTCCTCGCAGCGCACGATCGGCGTCTTGCCGTCGGTGAGGTACGGCTCGCTGAAGGACGCCTTACGGGCGCGGGCCAGGGTCACCGACACTCCGCCCATGCCCACGTCACAGCGTCCGGCGGCGAGGTCGTCCACGAGGGTGGCCCAGGTGGTGGGCACGTAGGTCGGTTTGGCGTCCAGGCTCTTGGCGAGGTCCCCGGCCATCTTGATGTCGATGCCGGTGTAGGCGCCGGACTTGGGGTCGCGATGGCTGAAGGGCCGGTAGTCGCCCGTGGTACACACCCGCAGCACCCCGCGCTCGGGCACCCGGTCGAGCAGGGTGCCGCGCTGCTGCCGGGCGTGCTCGGCAGGCGCTTGTTTCGACGCGGAATTCGCGGTGGAGCCCACGGCCAGCGCCGAACCGGCGGCGGTGGCGGCGAGCACGGCGGCGAGGGCGGACAGCGTGACGGTACGTCTCACGGCACCTCCTGGGCGCGGGCGGGCGGCCGCTACGAGCCGCGTGATCACAGCGCGCTCAGGGTGGCAGAAGTCCCGGCCCACGGGAAGCCGTTGACCGCCGGATGGGATGCGCGGGGCGCACGCCGTGCGGCGGTCCGTACGACCCGCGTCGCGTGCCGCCGTCAGTACGGGTCGCGTGCCGCCGTCAGTACGGGTCGCGTACCGACGTCAGTGCGGGTCGCGTACCGACGTCAGTACGGCTCGGGCGCCGGGACCAGCGGGGGCGCCACATCCGCGAGGCGGGCCAGCAGTTCGGCGGCGCGCTTGCCCACGGTGTCCCGGTCGCCCTCGGACAGCGCCGAGCCCATTCCGCACGCGACGGCCCCGGCCGCGATCCAGTCCGGGGCCTCGGCCAGGGTCACCCCGCCGGTGGGGACCACGGCGGCCTGCGGCAGCGCGGCCCGTACGTCGCTGATCCATCTGGGCCCGTAGGCGGAGGCGGGGAAGAGCTTCAGGGCGTCCGCGCCCAACTCCATCGCGCGCACCGCCTCGGTGGGCGTGGCCACGCCGGGGAAGACCGGCAGACCGTAGCGGTGGCCGGTGCGGATGACCTCGGGGTCCAGGCTCGGCGAGACGAGGAAGCGGGCGCCCGCGTCCACCGCCATCCGGGCCGAGGCGCCATCGAGCACCGTGCCCGCGCCGATCACCGCGTCATCGCCGACCTCCCGGATCAGTGTGGTGACCGCCTCCAGGGCGAAGGGTGTGGTCAGCGAGATCTCCAGGCTGGTGATACCGGCGGAGAGCAGGCTGTCCGCCGTGGCGTGCGCGTGGTCGTAGCTGTCGCTACGGACGATGGCGAGCACGCGCTGCGCGAGCGCGGCCCGGGTGATCTCCCAGCGGTACACGGCGGTCGCCGCCTTTCCTCTCCCAGGTGCTGGCGATGCCGCCCCGGATTGCCTCCGGGATATGCGGCGATTTCGGTGTGCGGTGGACGATACGCGGTGCTGTGCTGCGCTTGGTGGATCGGTATCGGGGTTGTCCGACTTACCGGTGCTGCTCCGTCTTACTCACCGGTGCTGCTCTGTGTTGTTGTGAGGGGCGCGGCCTCCGCGCTCTCCGGGCGGTCCGCGGCCCCGGCCGGTCGGCTCAGCGGTAGACCGCGTCCCCGCCCTTGGACAGCTCGGCGAGTGCCCGGTCCCGCGCGGCGGCGGTGGGCAACCCGTCCGTATCGGTGGCGGCCTGGACGACCAGGGCGGCCACGCACGCCGCCTCGGCGAGCGCCTGGTCCTCGTGCAACCCGCGCAGCCGCGCCGACAGATAGCCGGCCGCGAACCCGTCACCGGCGCCTATCGGATCGACGACCGGCACCGCGTGGGGCGACTGGTCCCAGCCGCCGCCCGTGGTGAGGACGGTCGAGGAGTGGTCGGCGCGCTTGATCACGACCTCGTCGGCCCCGCCGCGCAGCAGCTCCCGCGCGGCCTCGTCGGCGGGTTGGGCGGTGAGCAGCTCCAACTCCTCCTCCCCCGCGAGGACGATGTCGGCGTCGCGCAGCAACGGGCCCGCCGTCTGGGCCCACTGCGCCGCGCCGCCCAGCTTGTGCCGTACGTTCGGATCGAAGGACACCTTGGCCCCGGCCTCACGGGCCAGCTCCACCAGGCGGCGGCTCGCGGCCGCCGCGGTCGGCGAGAGCATCGGCGTGATCCCCGACAGATGCAGCAGTTGGGCGCCTTCGAGGGCTTCGGGGCGTATCTGCTCGGGCGTCAGCCGGGAGGCGGCCGAGCCCATGCGGTAGTACTGCACATCGATGGCGCGGTACGCGTGGCTGTCCCGCATCAGCAGCCCGGTGGGGGCGTGGTCGTCCACGATCGCGTGGGCGACGTCCACACAGTCGGCGCGCAGCTCGCGGAGCACCGCCTCCCCCGCGGGGTCGGCGCCGACCCGGCCGAGCCAGCGCACACCGTGGCCGAGCCGGGCGAGGCCCACGGCCACATTGGATTCGGCCCCCGCCACCGACCTGCGGAAATGCACGGCCCGGTCCAGCGGAACCCCGGGCTCGGCGAGCAGGAGGAGCATCGCCTCCCCGCACGTGACCACTTCCGGACCCTTCGCCACCATGCCTCCCCGCACGTCCGCTGCTACCGAGACGGTATCGGGAAGCAACGACAATGGCCCCCGCGGGGTTCCCGGGGGCAATGGCCGACAGTTCCCGGGGCAGTGGCCGATACAGGACGGCGGCGGGTGCGGAGGACGGGGTCCAGGGCAGGGCGAGGCGGGGCGGGGCACGGCAGGGCGGGCGGGCACAGCACCGCGGCCGCTGCCCCGGTGGGGGCAGCGGCCGCGGTTGCGGGGGGTGGCGGTCTTCGGTGGGCCCGCGTCAGCAGCCGCGGTCCACCAGGTCGAACGAGGCGTAGTGGTCCGCGGTGTAGTAATCCTCGTCCGTCTGCTTGCCGGTGACGATGCGCCGGGCGCCACGGTCGTCGGAGCCCGGGGTGATCACGGTGTACTCGTGGTAGTAGCCGGAGGACTGGGACGGAAGGATGCCTTCACGGTTCTGGAAGACGGTGCCGTCCTGCGGGAACGGGAAGGGTCCGCCCTTCTCGATCAAGTCCAGGGTGTCATGGGCCTGGGAGGGCAGATCCGAGTAGCAGATGTCGCCAACGGCGGCGATGACCTGCGACGACGCAACGGTCTGCGATGCCGCCGGGGCGACGGCGGTGGCCGCGGTGGCCGTACCGCCGATGAGCAGCGTCGAGACGAGGGCGCCGAGGGCACCGATGCGGGCGATCCGTGGGGGATTGTCATATACATAGCATGACGCGCGTAGACGCTGTCGTGTCAATGCCAAGTGACCGCCGTTCTCCCGGAGTTCACAAGAGCTGCGCGAAGCGTGAGAAGAGGTAACGAGAGTGCCTTTTGCCTCTGAGGCAAAGTTTTTGCCTCAGAGGTCAAGGCTGGCTATACCGGAGACATGAACCCGCTCCCCCACGGGCCCGCCGAGGGGCCCACGGGCGGACCGGCCGACGGTGACTCCGACAGACCGTCCGCCGAGCTGCCCACCGTCGCTCCCCGCCTGCGTGACCTGCGGCGACGCAGTGGTCTGACGCTCGAGGCAGCCGCCCTTCGCGTCGGGCTCTCCCCGCGCACCTGTCCCGGCTGGAGACGGGCCGCCGCCAGCCCTCGCTCCCGATGCTGCTGGCCCTGGCCCGTACGTACGGAACCACGGTATCCGACCTCCTGGGCGAGGCACCCGCGGAGCGGGACGCGGTCGTACGGGCCGATCGCATGGAGGCGCAGGAGGCCGGCGGCTGGACCTACTGGCAGGCCGGCGGCTCCGGCCGGGCCATGCAGGCGCTGCGGCTGCACGTACCGGAGCGCTCCGCCGCCCAGGAGGACCTGGTGCGGATCCACCCCGGCGAGGAGTGGCTCTACGTCCTGGGGGGCCGACTACGGCTGACGCTCGGCGAGACCGTGCACGCCCTCTCCGCGGGCGACGCGGCCCACTTCGACTCCCTCACCCCGCACCGCATCGCCGCCACCTCGCCCGGCGGCGTGGATCTGCTCTTCGTCCACACGCTGCTGCAGAGCGGCGCGGCCGATCTGTGCCTCGGCGATGCCGCTAGCCGAGGAAGGCACGGTACGCCATGAAGGACGCGAACGACGTGAGTGCGACCGATGCGACCGATGCCCCGGTGAACCCCGCGACGCGGGCCCGGACCGGGCCGAACGAGGAGGACCGGGCGCCGATGACGTTCACGGTGCGGGTCTTCATCTACCTCGTGGGCGTCCACTTCATCGCCGCTTTCCTCTTCTTCCTCTTCTACGTGGCGGGCGCGAAGTAGGCGGTGGCCCTCCCCGTCCACGTGGGGCCGGGAAGGTCCGTTCAGAACACCCGGTCACGCCGGATGTGGTGCGGGATCAGGTCGAGGAAGGCATGCAGCGCCCGCGTCGGCGGACGCGTCGCGGAGGCGACCACACTGAGCGTCCAGGACAGTCGGGCGTCCGCGAGGGGGACGGTACGAACAGCGTCCCCGACCGCCGCGGCGAAGTCCGGGGGCAGCAGCGCCACGCCCAGGCCGTTCGCCACGTAGTCCGCGATCGTGGTGATGTCCGAGACCTCGATGAGGACCCGCCGGGACAGCTCCTCCTTCGTGAACGCATCGTCCACGACCTGGCGTTGCCCGAAACCGGCGGGCATGTCGACGAAGGATTCCCCGGCGACGTCGCTGAGCCGCACGCTCTTCCGGCGGGCCAGTGGGTGATCGGCGGGGACCAGCAGCTGGACCTCGTACCTCTTGATAGCCCTCGATCTGAGGTGTTCGTCCTTGATGTCGGCTCCCACGAAGGCCACGTCGACGTGGCTCTCCTTGATCCGCTCGATCAGCCCGGCGGTGCCCCGCTGGGAGGTCTCGGTACGCAATCGGACCTCGGGATGATGCCGGTGGAATGCACCGGCCAGCGCGGGTACGTCGATCACCGTCAGCCCGCTGAGGACGCCCACGGTGAGGCTGCCGCGCAGCCCCGTGGAGAGCGGCTCCACTGCCGCCCTGGCCCGGTCGAGTACCTCGATCGCGGTCCGCGCCTCGGGGAGGAACACCGCGCCGGCCTCCGTCAGTCTGACCGACCGCGTGGAGCGGAGGAGCAGTTCGGTCCGGAGTTCGTGCTCCAGGGCCTTGATGCCGGCCGAGAGGGTGGACTGAGTGACGTGCAGGCGCTGGGCCGCCCGCGTGAAGTTCAGCTCCTCGGCGACGGCGATGAAGTACTCCAGCCGCTTCTGGTCCACACCCACCTCATTCATCGGCATATCCGATTGAGCATTCGGAAACATTCGTTGGACACGATAGCCGGGCAGGGCGACTGTTGTCGTGCGGGCCAACGCCCCGACCAGGAAACGTCAGCGAAAGAGGATGACCATGCGCGTTCTGCTCACCGGCGGCACCGGCTACATCGGAGCCGCGGTGCTCGATCGACTCATCTCCGGCGGCCACCGGGTCACCGCCGTGGTCCGCTCCGCCGAGAAGTCCGAGCTGGTGCGGGCCAAGGGCGCCGAGCCCGCGGTCGCCGACCTGGCGGACGGCGACGCCCTGGAGGAACTCGCAGGTGCGAGCGACGGCGTGATCCACGTGGCGTCGCCGGGCGACGAGACCAGCGCGACCGTCGACGAGGTGGCCGTCACCAGCTTCCTGCGCGCGCTGCGGGACACGGACCGGCCGTTCGTGCACACCACCGGCGTCTGGTTGCACGGCAGCGGTTCGGCGATCACCGAGTCGTCCGGCATGAACGCCCCGCGGCTGACCGCCTGGCGGGTGCCGCTCGCCAAGCTCGTGCGCGACGCGCGGAGCGTCCGGACCTCGGTCATCGCACCGGCGGTGGTGTACGGCCACGGCGGCGGTCTGCTGAACCTCGTCGCCGCCGGTCCTCGAACCGCCGGAAACACCCCGGCGCTCACCATGATCGGTCCCGGTGACCAGCACTGGAGCACCGTGCACGTGGACGACCTGGCCGAGCTTTACGTGCTCGCGCTGGAGAAGGCCCGGCCGGTTCGTACTTCATCGGCGCCGGCGGCGCGAACCCGACCGTACGGCAGATCACCGAAGCGGTGAGCCGCTCTGTCGGCCTGGCCGGACGCGTCGAGCCCGAACCCGTCGTGCAGACGCTCGACCGGCTCGGCCTGCTCGGCGAGGCCCTTCTCCTTGACCAGCAGGCTTCGGGCGACAGGGCACGGCGTGTCCTGGGCTGGTCCCCCACGGGGCCGTCGGTCCTCGACGACATCGCGCGTACGGACTTCTGAGAGAGGCCCGCGCCCCGGGCCCCGCCGCGGGCGGGGCCCGCCCGGCCAGCAGCGGCCGGGTCGACCGGGCTCTGTCCGGCCGCACCCCTTCTTGAAGGAACGTCGACATGAGCACTCCCACCGCACCACCCGGGTCAGCCCACCGTCCCGCTGGGCCCGGTCCCCAGTCGGCGGAACGGTCCCGCCCATCCGTGCCTCGCGGCGGCCCGCCGGCCGTCGTGGCAGCCATCGCAGCCGGCATGGTGGTACCGGTACAGGCCCGTCTGAACGGCGAGCTGAGTCATCGCCTCGACGACGGCATCGCCGCGGCGGCGATCAGTTTCTCGGGCGGACTCGTCCTGTTGTCCCTCCTCGCGCTCTTCTCTCCCGGGATGCGCGGCGCGCTGCGCAGCCTGGCCGGCGCTTCACGGGACGGTCGGCTCCCCCGCCGGTACTTGCTGGCCGGTGTGCTCGGCGGCACGTTCGCCCTGGTCCAGTCCACCGCAGCGCTGGTCACTGGAATCGCCGTGTTCACCGTGTCGGCCATCGCCGGTCAGACCTTCGGCGGTCTGGTCGTGGACAGCCGGGGTATCGGCGGCGGCCCGCGGCGGCGCCCGGGCGCCGCTCGGCTCACGGGAGCGGCCGTCATCCTGGTGGCCGCGGTCGTGTCCGCCCTGCCCCGTTTCGCCGACACCCTCGCGCCGGCCACGATCATCCTGCCGGCCCTCGCCGCCATCGCCGCCGGCTTCCTCCTCGGTGTGCAGCAGGCCCTGAACGGAGCGACGGCGGCCGCGTCGGGCTCGCCGCTCGCGGCGACCTGGCTCAACTTCCTTGTCGGTGCGGTGTTCCTCGTCGCGGCCTGGGGGGTGAAAACACTCGTCCAGGGGACCGCGGGGCACCCGCTGCCCACCAGCTTGTGGGTCTACCTCGGTGGTCTGTGCGGCGTGGTGTTCATCGGTTCCTCGGCGTTCCTGGTACGCCGGATCGGTGTCCTGCTGCTGAGCATGGCCTCCATCGCGGGGCAGCTCGCCAGTTCGATCGCCCTGGACTTCCTCGTCCCTTCGGGCGGTCGGTCCCCCTCTGTCCTCACCATCCTCGGCGCGTCGCTCACGTTCGGCGCCGTCTGGATTGCCTCCCGGCGCCCGCGTGGCACCACCGCGAAGTGATCCACGTCCGCGTCGTCCGACCGCACGCGGACCCGACCCACCGTCCCTCTCTCGATGGACGTGCAGCACAGTGCCGCCCACGGCACGAAAGGAACCACAGGTGTCACAGAACCAGCCGCAGAACAAGGAACGCATCCTGATCAAGGGCGCGTATCTGATGACGCAGGACGACAAGCTCGGCAACTTCGTGGGCGACGTCCTCGTCGCCGACGGCAGGATCCTCGAGATCGGCCGGGACCTGTCCGACGACCGGGCCAGGGTCATCAACGGCACGGGGAACGCCGTGCTGCCCGGTTTCATTGATACCCACCGCCACAACTGGCAGGGAGCGCTGCGCAACCTCGGCCCCGCCTGGACCTACCAGGAGTACCGCAGCCAGGTGCAAATCGGCCTCGGACAGTACTTCGATCCCCGGGACGTCCACGTCGGCAACCTGGCGGCGGACCTGATGTCCCTCGACTCCGGGGTGACGACCGTGCGGGACGAGTCGCACATCAGCAACAGCCCCGAGCACTCGGACGCGGCGATCGCCGCGCACTGGGAGTCGGGCATCCGCGCCGTCTTCGACCACGGCTGGCCGTCGACGGAGGCCGAGCAGTGGCAGTTCGGCAGTGACCGCACTCACCCCGACGACATTCGGCGCATCCGCAACGAGGTGCTCTCCGACGACTCGGCGCGGGTGACCCTCAACGCGATGCTCCGCGGACCGGAGCTGTCCACCCCCGATGTGTCCGAGCGTGACATCCGGCTCGCCCGTGAGCTGGGCCTGCGCATCAGCATGCATGTGGGCCTCGGCGAGTGGGGGCGGAGCAGCAGGCCGTACGGCAGTTGGAGGAGGCCGGTCTGCTCGCCTCGGACATGACGTTCATCCACCTGTGCACGTCGACCGACGAGGAGCTGAGAATGCTTGCCGCACGCGGCGCCACCGCGTCCGTGGCGGGCGCCCTGGAGGTCTTCATGCCGGGCCTGGGGCAGCCGGCCACCAACCGGCTGCTGGCCGCCGGTGTCCGCCCGAGCCTCAGCGTGGACACCGAGACGATCGTGAGTGGTGACATGTTCGGCGTCATGCGGGCGACGCTCGCCTACCAGCAGCTGATCCTCGCCGGTGCGGCCGGGCCCATGGACCGCGTTCCCGGCCTGCCCACGTTCGACGCCGCCGACCTGCTGTCCTTCGCGACCATCGAGGGCGCACGGGCCGCGGGGATCGACGACCGCACCGGCAGCCTGACCCCGGGCAAGGAGGCCGACCTGATCATGATCCGCCTCGATCACGCCAATATGCTGCCCGCCACGGACGTCGGGGCCACGATCGTCGCGGGCGGCCACGCCGGCAATGTCGACCTGGTCGTGGTGGCCGGTGACGTCCTCAAGGAGAACGGTGTGCTGAAGGGAGGCGACGCCGTCTTCGCCGAGGCCGCGGCCTCCCGTGACCGGCTCTTCCACGCCGCCGGTCTGCCGCTCCCGGTCTGAACCGGCCGCCGGGCGGGCGCGGGCCGGGGCGAACGTCGGCCGACTGACAGATGCGCGTCACTGTGGCGCGCCGGAAACCGCGGCCACCCGATATGACAAGCGCGGCTACGTCTTCCTCGGCACTGCCACTGCGGCGGCCCTCGCCATCTGGCTCCGTACATGATCGGCCGGACAAGTCCTGGCCTGGCTAGGGGCTGCCGCCCGGGGCCGGGCCGCAGGCGACGCCCAGGGGCCCGGGGCCGGGCCGCAGGCGACGTCCGGGAGCCCGGGGCCGGGCCGCAGGCGACGTCCGGGAGCCCGGGGCCGGGCCGCAGGCGACGTCCGGGAGCCCGGGCCGGGCCGTCACCCCGAGTGGGTGGAGAACAGCCCGCCCGTCGGCCCCTGCTTGTCGCCGCCCTGCGCCTTCTTCAGGGCGTTCGCCAGGCCCTCGATGGTGAGCGACTGGAGGATCACCCGCCCATTGCCCTCCAGCGTGGCCAGCGACAGCCCCTCACCGCCGAAGACCGCGTTCATCAGCCCCTGGCGGTTGAGCCCGCCGATGCGCTCCACGCCGTACTGAATGCCTTCCTCGAAGGCCACGATGCAGCCCGTGTCGACCTCGATCCGGCCGCCGAAATCGGCCGGGTTGAGGTCGATGAAGTTGCCCGCACCACAGATGATCACGGTGCCGTGCCCGGTGAACTTCTCGAGGATGAACCCCTCACCGCCGCTGCGCCCGGTCCTACCGCCCTGGAAGGCGATGCCGAACTCCACGGAGGACTCGGCCGCCACGAAGGCGTCCTTCTCCGCGAACCACGCCCGCCGCCCGTCCAGCTCCAGCGCCCGCATCTCACCGGGCAGCACCCCCGCGAAGCCGACGGTGCCCTCGCCACCGGTGGCGGTGAAGTACTGGAACGCCAGCGACTCCCCCGCCAGCGCCCGCTGCCCCACCTGCATGGCGGTGCCCATGGCCTGGCGCAGCATCCCGCCCATGCCACCGCCCGAGCCGCTCCCGCCGTTGCCCCCGGCGGCCTGACCGCCGCCCCCACCGGGCCCGGACAGCCGGGTCTCCATCGTCACGTTCGACGTCTTGAACAGGAACTTTCCCGCCTCGCAGTAGACGGTCTGCCCCGGGTGGAGGGTGCAGACCGCCATCTGCATGGCGTTGCCGACGATCTCTTGCCGCAGGGTCACAGCCGATCTCCTCGAGGGTCGCGTGAGGTGGTGTCGGATGGCGTCAGGTGCCGCCATAACCGGACATCCGGGTCAACGTCCGACCCGGACCACCAGGTTCCGTGGACCCGGACCACCAGGTTCCGTGAGCTTGGCACAATGCCGGTCGTGGTCCCGCCACGGGTCGATCCTGAAGGGAGCCTGGCGATGAACACCAGCGCCGCGACGACCGCCCGCACGATGTGGGCCCTCTACGAGCCGATCCACGCGGTCGCGTACTTCGCCCCGGAGGCCCTGGCCGCGTACGAGGACGCCGGACTCCGCGGCTTCTGGCGCGGCTACTTCGCGGGCCGTGCCGCGCCTCTCGGGCCGGTCGGACCGGAGCCCGTCGTGGCGTCCTTCTTCACCTTCGCCCCCGCGATGGTCGCCCGCGCCCTGCCCGACGTCTGGTCCCTGACCGCGCCCGAGCGCGCCCTGGCGCTCCGCCGCGCGGGCACCGCGGCCGCCCTCACCCGGCTGCTCGCCGGGCACGAACGCGAGGTGGAGCGCGCCGCCGAGGCCCTGGTCCCCCGCGCGGCGGGCCTGGACGGCTCCGGCCGGGTACTGGCCGCCGCGAACGGCGCGCTGGACTTTCCCGACAAACCGGTCGAGCGGCTGTGGCACGCGGCGACCCTGCTGCGCGAGCACCGCGGCGACGGCCATGTCGCGGCCCTCGTCGCCGCCGGTCTCGACGGCTGCGAAGCCCTCGTCCTCCGTTCCGCCGTCGACCTCCCCCGCGCCGAACTCCAGCCCCACCGCGGCTGGACCGACCAGGAGTGGGACGCCGCCGCCCGGCGCCTGACCGACCGCGGTCTGCTCACCCCGGACGGCGCCGCGACGGAGGCCGGACGCGGGCTGCTCCGGGCGGCCGAGACCACGACGGACCGGGCGGCGGAACGCCCCTGGCGGCCGCTGACCCCCGAGCAGGTGGCAACCCTGGTCCGCCTCCTCACCCCCCTCACCACCGCCTGCGCCACCGCCCTCCGCTTCCCCAACCCGATCGGGGTCCCGAAGCCGACGGTCCAAAGCTGCCGAAGAGCGCCTTGAAGCCGCGCCGCGCGAAGCAGCCACCCCCGCCCAGCCCCCTCCACGCCATCGCCCGTTTCGGCGCTGACGGGCTCAGAAGGGCACGCCCGCCCGCTTGGCCAGCTTGGTAAGGCGCGGCACGACGGCAGTTCTCTTGTGTGAGAAACGTATACGCAGGTGGGACGAGGGATCATGGCACAGACAGAAGAGAAGCCGCCGACGGTGCTCAGCCACGGCGATCTGCCGTACCCAAAGGGCACGCTTGCCGAGGACCCCGAGACCAGATGCACGGGCGAGCTGCAGGGCGTGATCGAGGAACGCGTCAAGGGGACCGGAAAGCTGTTCAGCCAAACGGCATACATGCGGCCGAGGGGAGGTGGCCTTGAGTGGGAAGCCCCTTTGAACCGCATCAAGCCCGCCGACGAGAACGGTTAAGCCTGCCCACCAAGTGCGCTGCCCTGATCGGTCCGGGTGATGTGATCGGCTACACCCACCACATCTCCCTCAGCCATCTGCACCGACTGTTCCTGGCCACCCCGCACACGGTCGCCGCCTACATCCGCCACCAGCGTCTGGAACGCATCCGTCAGGACCTTGCCGACCCGGACCATCACGCTTCTCGCCCATCCACCGCATTGCCGAACGATGGGGCTTCGCTCACCACGCTGCCTTCACCCGTGCCTTCCGCACCGCCTACGGCACCACACCCAGCGAGTACCGAAATTCGACGGCTCACGACAAGGACGAAGCGAAGCTCCCTCCGGTCAGGGAGTGTCATGAATGAGGCGATCAGGCGGTCAGCTCCGTGTGGCGGGCGGCGAGGTGCCTCGCGCCCTCCTCCGTCAGCGAGCCGTGCAGCCGCAGCCGGGCCACGCCGCCGTCCGGGTAGATGTCGATCCGGACGTGGGTCACCGGCGGGGCGGCGTGGAGAAGGAAGCGGTGGACCGTGTCGGGCTGGAGGCGGGTGCGGGGCAGGAGTTCGGTCCAGGCCGGGGCCGTGGGGTCGGCCGGGTCCGCGCCCGTTGTCGCGTCGAGGCCGTACAGCGCCGCCCAGCCCGGTGCGTTGCCCTTGTAGCAGCCGGTGTCGATCTCCACGGCGCGGATGGATCCCTGGGCGGCGAGGCGGTAGCGGACCCAGTCGTGGCCCGCGTCCCGGCGGCGCCGGGTCTCCCAGCCCTCGTCCATCCGGCGGGAGCGGCCCGGCCGGATGGAGTTGGCGGGCGGGGAGTAGAAGCGGTCGGAGGCGTCCTCGGCCACACCGCCGTGCTCCAGCGCCACCAGGTCGAAGGTGCCGAGGGCGGTGAGCCACGCCGGGTCGGGGGCCACCTCGCCGTGGACGCGGAGACGGGCGATGCCGCCGTCGGGGTGCTGCTTGAGGCGGAGGTGGGTGAAGCGGCGGCGCACGGAGACGGGGAAGCCGTTGGCCGCGTGGCCGCCGATGCGCGTACGGGGGACGAGCTCGGTCCATGCGACGTCGTCCGCGAGGAGTTCCTCGGGGGACGGGGTGCCGTCCACCGCCGTCGCCTCGACGCTCACCGCCCGCGGGTAGTTGCCGCGGAAGTGGGCGGTGTCGACCACGATGCCGTGGACGACCCCGGGTGCGCCGAGGCGGATCAGGGCCCAGTCGTGGTCGTCCTCGGCCGGATGCGGGGTGTCGGCCGAGGCCCCGCGCCGCCGCCGGGTCTCCCAGCCGTCCATGACCTTGCCCTTGTGGCCGAAGGCCTCGGGATCGAAGCGCGGCGCTTCGGGCCTCAGCAGATTCTCGCGCTCGGCGAAGAACTCGTCGTTGGCCGCGATCACGCTTCCGCCGAGCCGCCGGTCGGCCAGGTCCACCAGGTGGGTGAAGGGGAGGTCGGCGGTCCGGTAGTCGGCGTACGGGTCGCCACCGCCGTACGGGGCGGCGTCGCCGGTGAAGCGGGGGGTCGGCGCGGTCATGCGCGGAACTGCCTTTCCGTCGGCGCGGTCATGCGCGGGAGTGCCCTTCCGTCGGCGCGGTCATGCGCGGGGCTGCCTTTCCAGGAGTCGGCCGGTGGGTTCGGTCGGCGTGCCGTGGTCGGCGATCTTCCGGCCGCGCAGCCATGTGGACCGTACGACGCCGTACAGCGTTCTGCCCGCGTAGGCGGTGACCTGGTTGCGGTGGTGAAGGGCGGCGGGGTCGACGGTGAAGGTCTCGTCGGGGGCGAGGACCGCGAAGTCGGCGTCGCGCCCGGCCTCGATGGCGCCCTTATGGTCGAGACCGACGAGCGCGGCGGGGCCGGTGGACATCCAGCGGGCGACGTCGTGGAGGGTGTGGCCGCGCCGCCGGGCCGCCGTCCACACGGCGGGGAGCCCGAGCTGGAGCGAGGAGATGCCGCCCCACGCCCGCCCGAAGTCGCCGACCTTGAGGTCGGCCGTACAGGGCGAGTGGTCGGAGACGACGCAGTCGATCTCCCCGGCCGCCAGCCCCGCCCACAGGGCGTCCTGGTTGGCGGCCTCCCGGATGGGCGGACAGCATTTGAACTCCGTGGCGCCGTCGGGGACTTCCTCGGCGGTGAGGGTCAGGAAGTGCGGGCAGGTCTCCACGGTGATCCGGACGCCCTGACGGCGGGCGTCGGCGATCAGCGGCAGCGCGGCGGCGGACGAGAGGTGCAGGACGTGGACGCGGGCGTCCAACTCTCGGGCGTGCAGCTCGCGGGCGAGGGCGATGAGGCCCGCGATGGCCTCGTGCTCGGCGGCGCGCGGGCGGGAGGCGAGGAAGTCGGCGTAGCGCGGGCCGGTGGGCGGCGGGGCGCCGTCGATGAGGCGGGCGTCCTCGGCGTGGACGATGAGCAGTCCGCCGAAGCCCGCGATCTCGCGGAGGGCGGTCCGGAGCTGGTCGGGGGCGAGTGGCGGGAATTCGTCCACGCCGGAGGGGAGCAGGAACGCTTTGAAGCCGAGTACGCCCGCGTCGTGCAGCGGCCGTAGCTCCTGGGTGTTCCCGGGCACGGCGCCGCCCCAGAACCCGATGTCGACATGGGCCGACCGCCGGGCGACGGCCCGTTTGACCTCCAAGGCTGGGACGGTGGTGGTCGGCGGGACGCTGTTGAGCGGCATGTCCACGAGGGTGGTGACGCCGCCGGCCGCGGCGGCGCGGGTGGCGGAGCCGAACCCCTCCCATGCGGTGCGGCCGGGGTCGTTGACATGGACGTGGGTGTCGACGAGGCCGGGGAGCAGGACGTCGTCGCCGAGGTCCTCGACCCGCGCGCCGTCCGGCTCCGGGGCGTCGTACGGCCCGACGGCCACGATGCGGCCGTCGGCGACGGACACGGAGGCCGCGCGCGGGCCGTCCGGCGTGACCACGTTGGCCGAGCGCAGCACCAGCTCGACGTCGGACACCGACATCCTCCTCACCCGCCAACTCCGGACCCGCCAACTCCGGGTTTTCCGCTACCCGGAATTCATTTTTCGTTGCATTCTTCACTCCGTCGTCGGCGCGGTCAAGGCCCTACCCGCCGTGACCTGCGAGGGAATCGGTACATCGGCCAGTTCGCCACCGACGCGGACCTTCGCGGACCTCACGGCGTAGATGACCCCGGCGATGACCATTCCGAAGACCCAGGAGAACGGGGCCACGTCCTCGAACCCCTTGACCAGGGCCAACACCGCCGAGACCGTGGCGGAGGGCACGAAGGCGATGATCGCCTCCGGGTTGAAACCCTTGCGGTAGTAGTACGCCCCCGCCTTGTCGGCGCTGAAGAGCGCGTCGACATCGATGTTTCCGCGCCGCACCAGGTAGTAGTCCACGAGCAGCACGGCGACCAGCGGGCCGAGGAAGGCGCCGAGAGCGCCCAGGAAGTACTGGATGACGACCGGGCTCGAGTAGAGCTTCCACGGCATGACCACGATCGCGAGCACCGCCGTGATCATGCCCCCGCGCCGGAAGTCGAGGTACTTCGGCGCGAGGTTGGCGAAGTCGTACGCGGGCGAGACGAAGTTCGCCACGACGTTGATGCCGATGGTGGCGACCATGAAGGACACCGCGCCGACCACCGTGACCACCGGGTTGTCGATCCGCGCGATGACCTGGACCGGATCGGAGATCGCCTCGCCGAAGACCGAGATGGTGCCGGCCGTCATCAGCACCGAGACGACGGCGAAGGCGGTGAAGTTCACCGGCAGTCCCAGCAGATTGCCGCGCCGGTAGGCCCGGTGGTCCGGGGTGAAGCGCGCGAAGTCGGCGTAGTTGAGCACGAGGGTGAGGAAGGTGGCGACGGTCAGGCTGACCGCGATCAGGCTCTGGTGGAGTTGCTCGCGCCCGCTCAGCCCGGTCAGGCTGTCGGTGAGCGAGATGTCGCCACCCGCCTTGGCGATCAGCCACACGGCGAGCGCGAGCATGACCAACCAGACCACCGGGCCGGTGGCGAGGTCCTGCACCTTGCGGATGAACTCCATGCCCCGGGTGAGCAGCACCGCCTGCAGCAGCCACATCACCAGGAAGGCGATCCAGCCGAGGGTGGACAGCCCGAAGACGGAGTTGTGGTCGTATTCGGCGAGCGAGGGCGCCAGTTGGACGCCGAGGAGGATCAACGCCTCCGACGCCAGCCAGGTCTGGATGCCGTACCAGGCGACCGCCATCACCGCCCGCAGAAGGGCGGGGATATTGGCCCCGTACACACCCCAGCTGGCCCGTGCCAGCACGGGGAAGGGCACTCCGGTGCGATGGCCGGCATGGCCCATGCGGTTCATGAACCAGTAGAGGATGGTGACACCGGCCAGCAGGGACAGGAAGACCTCCCAGGTGGGCAGCCCCAGCACAAACAGGCTCGCCGCGAAGGTGTAGTTGCTGATCGCATGGGTGTCGGACATCCACATGGCGAAGATGCTGTACGTTCCCCACTTGCGCTCCACGGCGGGCGCGAGGTCTTCGTTGTGGAGACGGGGGTCCGGTTCGACCGGTGATGCCATGGCGCCCTCCATAAGAGTCGTCCGGAATAACTTTTCCGCATGACGGTGCCTTGAAGGTGTTGCCGTTCGATTACGCCGACGTTGCCCGCGGACTCACCCGTGGGATCAGGACGGCCGGGCGCTGACAGGCCAGCCGCCGATGGCCTTGGGACGGGGCGGGGCGAAGGTGCGCACCTTGCTGGTGGAGAGACCGAGCCCGACCACCGACTCGGCGAACCGCACCGCGGCGGCGACGCCGTCCACGACCGGGACCCCGCCCAGCGCCGCCGAGACCTGGTCCTGGAGCCCGGCCATGCCACCGCACCCCAGGCAGATCACCTCGGCGCCGTCCCGCTCCACCACCTCGCGCGCGGTCCGCACGATGGCCTCGACGGTCCGCTCCGGGTCTTCCTCCAGCTCCAGCACGCCCAGGCCGGTGCCGCGCACCGCCGCGCAGCGCTGCGCCAGCCCGGCGATGAGCAGCCGGTCCCTGATCTGCGGTACGGCCCGGTCGAGAGTGGTGACGACCCCGTAGGCGTGGCCGAGCATCATGGCCAGCTGGGCGGCGGACTCGGTGATGTCGAGGACCGGTACGTCGAGGAGTTCCTGCGCCCCTCGCGGCCCGGCTCGCCGAAGCCGGCCATCACGAGGGCGTCGAAGGGCTCGTCGTACGTGGCCAGTCGGTCCAGTACGGCGGCGGCGCTGAGATAGCCCTCGAAGTGGCCCTCGATCGACTCGGGCCCCCACAGCGGCTCGGTGGCCACGATCTCGGTGCCGGGGCTCGCGCTCGCCTCCGCGATGGCCCGGATCGAGGCCGTCATGGAGGCGGTGGTGTTGGGGTTCAGCACGAGGATGCGCATGGGACTCCCGCAGCGGTTCCGGTCCAGTGATTCAGGACGTCGATTCCGTAGGATGAAAGTTGACTTTCGATACAGAGAACCTAGCCAGCCCCGCCACCCGCGTCGAGGGAACCCGGCATTCCGGCATCGACCGATCATGGCCAGTCCCCCATACCGGCCGTGACCGGCACCGACAGCATTTCCAAGCCCACTGTGGGCGTCGCCGGGGACCGGTAGGCTGCCCGTGGCCGGTCGGCAGCGGATCGTCACCGTGTGCGGGCCGGTGCCGACCGCTGTGAAAGGAACACCGACGTGCCGTCCGCCGAGTCCAAGACCGCCGCCACCACCGCCGGTTCCGGTGGCGTCCAGTCCCTGGAGCGCGCCTTCGACCTGCTGGAGCGGATGGCCGACGCCGGGGGCGAGGTCGGGCTGAGCGAGCTGTCCACCAGCAGCGGGCTGCCGCTGCCCACCATCCACCGGTTGATGCGCACGCTGGTGGCCTGCGGCTACGTCCGCCAGCAGCCCAACCGCCGCTATGCCCTCGGGCCCCGGCTGATCCGGCTCGGCGAGAGCTCGTCCCGGCTGCTGGGCACCTGGGCGCGGCCGTATCTGGCGCGGCTGGTGGAGGAGACCGGCGAGACCGCGAACATGGCGCTGCTGGACGGCGATGAGGTGGTGTACGTCGCGCAGGTGCCCTCGCGCCACTCGATGCGGATGTTCACCGAGGTCGGGCGGCGGGTGCTGCCCCACACCACGGGCGTCGGCAAGGCACTGCTTGCGGGCACGCCCCCGAGGAGGTGCGCGCCCTGCTGGCCCGTACCGGCATGCCCGCGGCCACCGAGAAGACGATCACCTCGCCGGACGAGTTCCTGGACGCGCTGCGGCAGGTCCACGAGCAGGGCTACGCGGTGGACGACAACGAGCAGGAGATGGGCGTGCGCTGCCTCGCGGTCCCGGTGCCCGACTCCCCCGCCCCGGCGGCCATCTCCATCTCCGGCCCGGCGGGCCGGGTGACCGACGAGGCCACGGAGCGGATCGTGCCGATCCTCAAGGAGGTCGCGGCCGAACTGTCGGGGGCGCTGGCCAGCACGGGTTCCGCCTGACGGCGCAGGGGACGACGACGGCGCGCCACCGCCCAAGCGGGCGGGGCCCGGCGGACCACGCGGCAAGGCCGCATATCGATGCTTCCCCCTCCTCACCCCTTCCCGGAGCGTCCATATGCGGCTCCGGGAAGGGCCCCGGGGCCTCGGGCGAACCCTCTGCCGGGGTCTGGGGCGGAGCCCCGCACGCGACGGAGCCGCATATCGTCAGGTGTCGGGAAGGGGCGGGGAGGGGAGCAGCCCGCCGCAGGCGTCGCCTCACCGGCGCGAGCGGGACCCCCGGGCAACCGCCTGGCGCGGGCGGGGTCGGCGGGTCGGCCGGATCAGCCTTGCCCGTCGCGCGTTGCCCGTTGTCCGTCCGCTCAGTCCCTCCCTATGCCCGTCTGTGGCACGTCGCCGAACTGGTCGATCGCCGCGCGGACGCCCGTCAGGGCGGGGCTCAGGGCGCTGACCGAGCCCAGGGCGCCCGCGATGAGGAGCAGCGAGCGGCGCAGCCGGTGCAGCTCCGGGGCGCCGGTGCGGGCCATGGCGTCGAGCGCGGCCAGCTCGTCGTCCGCGATCGCCCGGTCGGGTAATTCCGCCGGGTGGGCGGCCAGATCGCGCCTGAGCCGGGCCACGGCACGGCGCAGCTCGGCCACCCTCGGATCGTCCTCGGTGTCCGCCACTCGCCTGACTTCCACGACTGCGGCGCCCTCCACTGACAAGGCGCCGGGTTCCCCCAGAGCCTCGCGCCATCGTTGGCCAACACTGCCCTTCTCCCCCTCGCGCCCTCTCGCACGAGCCTGCCCCCTCTCCCGCATGACCGCCCCAACCCTCCACCTCGCGTGGATTCGGACACAAGGGGCCGCGGATCAGTTAACGCCACTCAGTGCACGACGCGCTATACGGAGAGCGAAAATCAGACCGGCTGGGATGAAGCCCCCACGCGGCCCTGATGTGCGGTAAGCAGGGCCCATGGATCGCACAACGGAGGACTCCGCGCAGGTCGCCGGGATCGTCCTGGCGGCCGGGGGCGGCCGGCGGCTGGGCGGGCGCCCCAAGGCCCTTTTGACGCATCGGGGGCGACCGCTGGTGGAGCACGCCGCGCACGCGCTGCGGGAGGGCGGCTGCGCCCCGGTGCACATCGTGCTGGGCGCCGCGGCCGGGACCGTACGGGCGCGGGCCCGGCTGGACGGGTACGTCCTGGTGGACAACCCCGACTGGGAGCGGGGCATGGGCTCCTCGCTGCGGGCCGGGCTCGCCTCACTGGCCGGTACGGGCGCGGGAGCGGCGCTGGTCGCGCTGGTGGACCAGCCGGGGATCGGCGCCGAGGCCGTGGCGCGGGTGGTGGCCGCGTACCGCTCGCCGTCCACCCTGGCGGCGGCCGCGTACGGCGGGGAGCGGGGGCATCCGGTGCTGTTCGGCGCGGACCGGTGGGCCGATATCACCGCGAGTGCGGTGGGCGACCGGGGGCACGCGCCTATCTGCGGGCGCATCAGTCCGCGATCACGCTCGTCGACTGCTCGGATATCGCCCGAGCGGACGACATCGACACCCCGAGGACTTGACGCTGCTGGAGTGAGGGGCCTCGACGGGCAGGGCCGCGTTCAACAGAACATTGAACTTCCACCATGAGAAACTTACTATCCACAAAACACAGGCATCGCGAGCGTCGAGCCGAGACTCGCCCAAGGAGTGACCGCCCATGTCCGCACCAGCGCCGTCCCCGCTGGCCATCGTCGACGCCGAACCGCTGGAGCGTCAGGGAGAGGTGCTGACCGACGCGGCCCTGGCCTTCCTGGCCGAGCTCCACCACCGCTTCACCCCGCGCCGGGACGAGCTGCTCGCGCGCCGTGCGGAGCGCCGCGCCGAGATCGCCCGCACCAGCACCCTGGACTTCCTCCCGGAGACCGCCCACATCCGGGACGACCCGGACTGGCGCGTCGCCCCGGCCCCGCCCGCGCTCGAGGACCGCCGGGTGGAGATCACCGGCCCCACCGACCGCAAGATGACCATCAACGCCCTCAACTCGGGTGCCAAGGTCTGGCTCGCCGACTTCGAGGACGCCTCCGCCCCGACCTGGGCGAATGTGATCGGCGGCCAGCTGAATCTGATCGACGCCTATGAGCGCCGGATCGACTTCACCTCCCCGAGGGCAAGAGCTACGCCCTGCGGCCCGACGACGCACTGGCCACCGTCGTCACCCGGCCGCGCGGCTGGCACCTCGACGAGCGCCATCTGCGCGCCGCCGACGGCCGCCCGGTCCCCGGCGCCCTGGTGGACTTCGGGCTGTACTTCTTCCACAACGCCCGCCGTCTGCTCGCCCGGGGCCAGGGGCCGTACTTCTACCTCCCCAAGACCGAGTCCCACCTCGAGGCCCGCCTCTGGAACGACGTCTTCGTCTTCGCGCAGGACCACCTCGGGATTCCACAAGGGACGATCCGCGCCACCGTTCTGATCGAGACGATCACGGCGGCGTACGAGATGGACGAGATCCTCTACGAGCTCCGCGACCACGCCTCCGGGCTCAACGCGGGCCGCTGGGACTACCTCTTCTCCATCGTGAAGAACTTCCGCGACGGCGGCCCCGGCTTCGTCCTGCCGGACCGCAACGCGGTCACGATGACCGCCCCGTTCATGCGCGCCTACACCGAACTGCTCGTCCGCACCTGCCACAAGCGCGGCGCGCACGCGATCGGCGGCATGGCGGCCTTCATCCCCTCGCGCCGCGACCCCGAGGTCAACGCCGTCGCGTTCGACAAGGTCAAGGCCGACAAGGACCGTGAAGCCGGCGACGGCTTCGACGGCTCCTGGGTCGCCCACCCCGATCTGGTCCCGGTGGCCCGCGCCTCCTTCGACGCGGTCCTCGGCGACCGGCCGCACCAGAAGGAGCGGCTGCGCGAGGACGTCCACGTCACCGCGGCCGAGCTGATCGACATCGCCTCGCTCGACGCGAAACCCACCCACCAGGGCCTGCGCAACGCCGTGCAGGTGGGCATCCGCTATATCGAGGCGTGGCTGCGCGGCCTCGGCGCCGTCGCGATCTTCAACCTGATGGAGGACGCGGCCACCGCCGAGATCTCCCGCTCCCAGATCTGGCAGTGGGTCAACGCGGGGATCGTCTTCGAGGACGGCGAGAAGGCCACCGCCGATCGTGTCCGTAAGGTCGCCGCGGAGGAGCTGGCGGCGATCCGCGCGGAGGTCGGCGAGGACGCCTTCGCCGCGGGCAGGTGGATCCAGGCGCACGATCTGCTGCTGAAGGTCGCGCTGGACGAGAACTACACCGAGTTCCTGACGCTGCCCGCGTACGAACTGCTGGACTGACGCGGCCCGGCCGGCCGGAAAGGCCCCGCACCGTGAGCGGCGGGCGACTTCCCGTTACGTTCAGTCGTCTTCCGCGAGACGGGCCAGGCGCCGTGCCTCGGTGCGCGCCTCCAGGGCGATCTGGTCCTCGTCCACGGTGAGCAGCCGGCCCGACTCCACCACCGGAGCGCCGTTCACCAGGGACAGGGTCACCGGGGCCGGGGCGCCGAGGACGAGGGCCGCCACGGGGTCGGCGATGGACGAGTGGCCGAGGCCGTCCAGCTTCCACAGCACCAGGTCGGCCAGTTTGCCCGGCTCCAGCGAGCCGATCTCCTCCTGGCGGCCCAGCACCCGCGCACCGCCGTGGGTGCCGAGGCGCAGCGCCTGACGGGCGTTCAGCGCCTTCTCGCGGTGGCCGCCGAGCCGGTTGATCAGCAGCGCGTTGCGCAGTTCGGTGTGGAGCTCACCGGATTCGTTGGAGGCGGTGCCGTCCACGCCGAGGCCGACCGGTACGCCCGCGGCGAGCAGATCGGGGACGCGGGCGATCCCGGCGGCGAGCCGGGCGTTGGAGGAGGGACAGTGGGCCACCCCGGTGCCGGTCCGGGCGAACGCCTGGATGTCGGTGTCGCTCATGTGGACGCAGTGGGCCATCCACACGTCCTCGCCCAGCCAGCCGGTGGACTCGAAGTAGTCGGTCGGGCCCATTCCGAACCGCTCGTGACAGAACTTCTCCTCCTCCACGGTCTCCGAGCCGTGGGTGTGCAGCCGTACGCCCTTGCGGCGGGCCAGTGTCGCGGACTCGCGGAGCAGTTCGGTGGAGACGGAGAAGGGCGAGCAGGGCGCCACCACGATCCGCAGCATGGCGTCGAACGCCGGGTCGTGGTGGGTGTCGATGGCCTCCTCGGTGGCGGCCAGCGCGTCCTCCTTGGACTCCACGGCGAAGTCCGGCGGCAGTCCGCCGTCGGAAGTGCCGAGGTCCATGGAGCCGCGGGCGGCGGTGAACCGCACCCCCAGCTCGCGCGCCGCGCGGATCTCGGCGCCCAGCAGATCGCCGCTGCCGCGCGGAAAGACGTAGTGGTGGTCCATGGCGGTGGTGACCCCGCCGCGCACCATCATCGCGAGCGAGCCACGCGCCGCCGCGTGGACCATCGGCTCGTCGATCCGCGCCCAGACGGGGTAGAGCGCGACCAGCCAGTCGAAGAGGTTGCTGTCCTGGGCCAGGCCGCGGGTGAGCCACTGGTAGAAGTGGTGATGGGTGTTGACCAGGCCGGGCGTGACCAGGTGCCCCGTGCCGTCCACCCGGCGGACGACGCCCTCAAGACCCTCCGGGGCGCGCCCCTCGCCCACCGACTCGATGCGGTGGTCCGCGACGACGACATGGCCGGAGGCGTACTCGGTGTCGTGGGCGTCCACGGTGGCGACGGCGCAGTTCTCGATGACGATGCGGTTCACGGAGCGTGGCCCTCCCGTCGTATCGGTCGGTGGGGATCCATGGCGATCTGTCAGTCGGTGGGGATCCGGGGCTCGGCGCCGTCGCGCAGCACGGTGGCCTCGATGAGCCCGTACGGCCGGTCGGCGGCGACGTATACCTCGTTGTCGTTGGTGAGGCCGAAGGGTTCCAGATCGACCAGGAAGTGATGCTTGTTGGGCAGTGAGAGGCGTATCTCGTCGATCTCGGGGCGGTGTTCGATCACCCGCGCGCCCATCCGATAGAGCGTCTGCTGGAGCGAGAGCGAGTAGGTCTCGGCGAACGCGCTCAGCAGATGGCCGCGCGCCTCGGCGTGGCCGTGGTCCCAGTCCGGCATCGGCCGGGTGTCCTCGCTCCAGCCGTAGCGCCAGCGGGCGTGCACATCGGTGGCGAGGATCCGGTCACGCGTCTCCGGGAGCGTGGTGTACCGGTCCTTCACATAGCCCCAGAACTCGGAGTCCGTGGTGTTGAGGACGGTGAGCCCGGTGAGCCCGGAGACCACCTCCCAGCGCTCGCCGTCGAAGGTGATCTGGGCGGTGCGGACCTCCTGGCCGCGGCGGACGAAGGAGTGCTCGGCGCTCCCGGCCGTCCCGATCCGCTCCCAGGCGTACTCCTCGACGCGGACGCGGGCGCGGTGGATGGGCTCCTGGCTGGTGACGAAGTGGCGGGCCAGCCGGATGCCGAACTCCTCGGCCGTGTCGATGCCGTGCTCCTTGGCGAAGGCGTACACGGTGTTCTTGGTGGTGTCGGTCGGCAGGACGTTGGCGTTGCTGCCGGAGAGGTGGACCTCGTCCATCGCGCCGGAGAGCGCCACCGAGACATTGAGGTCCTTGAGGTGGTGCACGGCGCCCTCGCGCACCACCCGCACGACGCGGGTTTCGGCTTTGCCGTAACTGTTCGGGCCGAGCGTGGGCATCGGTGCTAGCTCCCTCGGTAGACGGAGTAGCCGAACGGGGTGAGCAGCAGCGGTACGTGGTAGTGCTCACCCGGCTCGACGGCGAAGGTGACCGCGACCTCCGGGAAGAAGGCGTGGGTCAGATACGGCCCGGTCTCGAAGCGCAGCCGTGCGTGGGTGGTGCCCTCGGGGAGGGCGGGCAGGTCCTTGCAGCGTCCGTCGGCGTCGGTGAGCGATTCGGCGTGCGCCGTCCACTCCGCGCCCGGCCCCGAGCGGACGGACAGCTCGACGACCACGCCCACGGCGGGGCGGCCGATGCTGGTGTCCAGGATGTGGGTGGACACCGAGGTGGCTCCGCTCGCCATCACCGCTCTCCTTCCGCCGGGGCCCGCGGGGCCTCCAGGGTTTCCGCCCGGGTTTCCGCCCGGGTTTCCGCGGGCGTTTCCGTCAGCGTTTCCGCCAGCCGGGTCAGCCGGATGCGGTTGATCTTTCCCAGTTCCGTGCGGACGATGTCGCGCTCGGTGTCGGCGTCGTGGTGGATCCGCTCGCGCAGCGCGGCCAGCATCTCCTCGCCGGTGCGGCCGGTGGCGCAGATCAGGAAGACATGGCCGTGGCGCTCCTGGTACGCGAGGTTCAGCTCCAACAGCTCCGCGCGCTCCGCGTCCCGTACCCCGCTCTGCTCCCGCGCCGAGGCGGCGTCGCCGGGGGCCGGCCGTCCGATGGGCGGATGCGCGGCCATCGCCTCGGCCAGGTCGGCGGCGGTCAGCCCGGCCATGGCCGCGTCCGCGGCGTCGAACAGTTCCCCGACCGTGGCGTACGGCCGCCCGGCCGCCACCGCCGCACCCCAGGCCCGGCTGGCGCACACCGCGCGCAGCATCGCGGCGGCGTCCCGGTCGTCCACCGCGTTGAGCCGGGCCAGCCCCGGCGGTGCACTGGAAGTCACCCTCGCAAGCTAGGAGGCTCCCTCGCCGGACGTCAACAGTTTGTTGAAAACTCCGCGTAACGACGAAGAATGATCAGTCCCCGCCCTTCTCGCGGTTGAGGTAGTTGTAGACGGTGAAGCGGCTCACCCCGAGGGCCCCGGCGACCGTCTCGACGCCGTGGCGCACCGAGAAGGCGCCGCGCTGCTCGAGCTGGCGGACCACGGACTGCTTGGTCTTGCGGTCGAGTGCCGAGAGCGGTACGCCGTGGCGGCGCTGGAGGTCGGCGAGGATGCGGTCGAGCGAGTCCGACAGATGCGGCAGCCTTACGGCGACCACCGGACGGCCCTCCCAGGAGAGCACCACATCGTCGCCCCGGGCCCGGTCGGGCGCGATCATCTCGCCGCCCATGGCGTCGACGAGCGGTTTCACCGCGGCGGCGAAGGGGTGGTCGGCCGGTACGCTCACGCCTCGGCCTCCCCGAGGACGTTGACCTGGAGCGAGATCCGGGTGGCACCGGCCTCGAGGGAGCTGCGCAGCAGCCGGTCGACGGCCTCCAGCACCGCCTCGGCCCCACCCTCGGCCGTATTGCCGAAGGGGCCGACGTCCACGGCGTCCAGCGGGGCGGCCTGGACGGTCTCGCGAGCGGCCACGGCGTGCGGCGGCACCTCGTCGAGGTCGAACGGTTCGGTGGTGAACTCAACCCTCAATCTCACGTCGCCAACCTACTGCGTCCCGCCTGGGGTCTGTCGTCAAAGGGGGCGTCCGGCCGCGAGCAAGGGGCACCTCCCAGCGGTAGCCGGGGGGCGCCGTGCCAGGCGCCGGGAGCTGGGCGCCCCCTTTGACGACAGGCCTTAACACGGCGCCCCCGCTGAGGGGGACAGAACGCCCAAGTCCCTCCCCGCTGCGGCCCGTTTCGGGGAGCATGGACCGATACCGCATCCGCCTTCCGTCCACGGAGCGCCCCGATGACAGACAACGTGCCGGTGCGTTGTCCCGCGTGCCGTCGCGAGCAGTCGTTCACGCCGCCCGCCTTCCCCTGTGCGTGCGGCGCCCCGGTCACCCTCCCCGTCCTCCGCGACGGCAGCCCGGAGGAGCTCGGCCACCGCACCTGGGAGAACCTCTGGGTGGCGGTGGACTGCCCGGCCTGCGGCCGCCAGGGCCACTGGCCGCGGCCGGAGCTCGGCTGCGACTGCGGGGCTGTGGTCCGCGTGCCCGTCGCCGCCGCGCCGCCCCGGCCGGCCCGGGCGCGACTGCCGGGCCCGGCGGCCCGGCGGCCCGGCGCCCGGCCTTCCGGCCGGTCACGATCCGTACCGCGCGGGACGCGGTCACCGCCGCCGCGCAGTATCTGAAGTGGCTCGGCTTCCGCAGTCTGCGGCCCTCGGAGGACCGGGCGGTCTCCGGGGTGGATCTCTACGGGCAGGCGTGGTCGCCCAGGTCGATCCCACCACCCGCCCCACCGGGCTGCGGGACATCGAGTGCCTGTGGCTGAACGGGCTCCACAAGTCGGCGATGAGCGTCTTCTTCTCGCTCGCGGGCTATGGGCGGGATGCGCGGGCGCGCGCCGACGCGCTGCGCCTGCCGCTGTTCATCATGGACCTCACCGGCACCCCACAGCCCGTCAACGACCCGGCGGACGTGCTGATCCGGATGGGCCCGCCGGACGGCTGACCCGGTCGGCCCTTGTGCTCATGGCCGGGGAACGCTTCCTTCGAGGGGCCGCCCTCCGACTGAGGGGCCGCCCTCCACCGTTCACCCGTCCCATCCGCTCGACCGGCCGGAGGCCGAACGATGGCTGTTCCGTGGTTCCCGAGGTCATGGGCCGCTCTCGCCGTCGCCCTGACCCTCCTCCTGGTGACCGGATGCGGGGGCGCTGAGGTGCCCCGCCGGTGGAGAGCTCCTCGCCCGCGCCCGGGCCACCGTCCAGCACACCCGGGCCGCCGACCGGCAGCGCCGGCCCCGACGGTGGAGGGAGCGTGGAGGAGGACATCCAGGCGGCGGTCTCCGTCACCAACGCCTACTGGCAGACCCACTGGCCCCAGCTGTTCACCGGCGGCTACAGCCCGCCCCGGGTCGCGGGGGCCTACGACGGCGACACCCCCGGCACTCCGGTGTGCGGCGGCGCGCCCCTCCCGGACGACAACGCCGTGTACTGCCCGGACGGCGACTACATAGCGTGGGACATGGATCTGATGCGCTGGGGTCATGCGCGCGGCGACGCCTGGGTCTATCTGGTGATCGCCCACGAGTGGGCCATGCCGTCCAGAACCGGCTGGACGCGGGGTTGGTGGACCTGGCCCGTGAGCTCCAGGCCGACTGCCTGGCCGGGGCGGTGCTCTTCGGCGCCGCGCAGGACGGGACGCTCACCTTCGAGGACGGCGACACCGAGGAACTGGCGGACGCACTGACCGCGCTCGCCGACAGGACCCCGTGGACCGATGTCTCCGACCACGGCGACGCCTCCCAGCGGGTCTCCTACTTCAGTCGCGGCGCGCGATCCGGAGTGAAGTCCTGTCTGCCGAACGACATCCGGTGACGCGGACCGGCTGAAAGGCCGGGCGTTCCCCGGCGCGGGGGGGTGTGGGCCCGTACGGGGGTGTGGGCCCCTGCTGTGATAGAGGGGCCCGCATCTCATCAGCTGGGCGCGGCCTGGGGCTCGGCCCGCTCGGCACGCGTTTCCGATCTGGCCGGATCGGCCTCGGACCGGGTCTCGGGCAGCAGCTCCCGGGCGGCCGCCTCACGCAGCTCGACCTTGCGGACCTTGCCGCTGACCGTCATCGGGAAGGAGTCCATGAGCCGCAGATAGCGGGGACCTTGTAGTGGGCGAGGCGGCCCCGGCAGAAGCGGGCGAGCTCGTCGCGGGTGAGGGTCCTGGCGCCCTCGCGCAGGATGACGCAGGCCAGGATCTCCTCGCCGTACTTCTCGTCCGGTACGCCGACGACCTGCACATCCGCGATCTTGGGGTGGGTGTGCAGAAACTCCTCGATCTCCCGCGGATAGACGTTCTCCCCACCGCGGACGATCATGTCCTTGATCCGGCCCACGATCTGGACGTAGCCCTCGCCGTCCATCACCGCGAGATCGCCGGTGTGCATCCAGCGCGCCGAGTCGATCGCCTCGGCGGTCCGCTCGGGCTCCTGCCAGTAGCCGAGCATCACCGAGTAGCCCCGGGTGCACAGCTCGCCGCGGGTGCCGTGGGGCACGGTCGCCCCGGTCGCCGGGTCGACGATCTTGACCTCGACATGCGGCAGCACCCGGCCGACCGTGGAGGTGCGGCGCATGAGGTCGTCATCGGGCCGGGTCTGGGTGGAGACGGGCGAGGTCTCGGTCATGCCGTAGCAGATGGACACCTCCTCCATGTGCATCTCGCTGACCACCCGCCGCATCACCTCCACCGGGCAGGGCGATCCGGCCATGATCCCGGTGCGCAGCGAGCTGAGGTCGAAGGTGGCGAAGTCCGGCAGGGCCAGCTCGGCGATGAACATGGTGGGCACGCCGTACAGCGAGGTGCAGCGCTCCCGTTCGACGGCCGAGAGGGTGGCGACGGCATCGAAGGTGGGGCGGGGATGACCACGCAGGCGCCGTGGGTGGTGGCCGCGAGATTGCCCATCACCATGCCGAAGCAGTGGTAGAAGGGCACCGGCACACAGATCCGGTCCTCGGCGGTGTAGCGGACCGTCTCCCCCACGAAGAAGCCGTTGTTGAGGATGCTGTGGTGGGAGAGGGTGGCACCCTTGGGGAAGCCGGTGGTGCCGGAGGTGTACTGGATGTTGACCGCGTCGTCGCAGCCGATCCGGGCCTCGCGCTCGGCCAGCCGCCCGGGGGCGACATCGGCTCCCGCGCGCACCAGCATGTCCCAGGTCCGGTCGCCGATGTAGATGACATCGCGCAGGGCGGGGGAGGCCGAGCGCACCTGTTCGACCATCCGGCGGTAGTCGCTGGTCTTGTGCTCGGTGGAGGAGACCAGGACCGAGATGCCCGCCTGCTGGAGCACATACCGCAGCTCGTGGACGCGGTATGCGGGGTTGATATTGACCATGATGGCGCCGATGCGGGCGGTCGCGTACTGCAACAGCACCCATTCGGGGCAGTTGACGGCCCAGATGCCGACCCGGTCGCCCTTGGCGACCCCCTTGGCCATCAGCCCGAGCGCGACCTCCTCCACCGACCGGCCGAACTCGGCGTAGGTCCAGCGGCGGCCGGAGGGGATGTCGACGAGCGCCTCGCGCTCGCCGTACAGCTCGACGGCGCGGGCCAGGTTGGCGCCGATGGTGTCGCCGAGCAGCGGGAGGTCACCGACTCCACTGGCGTAGGAGAGCCCGGCTGGGCTTGGTGGGTCGGACGTCAGGTCGGTCATGGCAGCTCCTTGGTGTCACGGTCACGGACGCCTTCACGTTCGTGAGGGTGGGTCATCATATGAGCGTCAGTCATCAGATCTCCTCATGAAACTCGATACCGCCGCCCCGTGCCGTGCGTTCACGCAGCTCGATCCGGCGAATCTTCCCGGAAACCGTCTTGGGGAGGTCGGCGAACTCCAATCGGCGGATCCGCTTGTACGGCGCGAGCACCGCCCGCGAGTGCGCGAACAGCGCTTTCGCGGTGTCCGGGCCGGGCTCCCAGCCCTCGGCGAGGACGATGTACGCCTTCGGCACGGCGAGCCGCACCGGGTCGGGGGCCGGGACGACGGCGGCCTCGGCGACCGCCTCGTGCTCCAGCAACGCGCTCTCCAGCTCGAACGGGGAGATCTTGTAGTCGGACGCCTTGAAGACGTCGTCGGCGCGGCCGATGTAGGTGATGTAGCCGTCGGCGTCGCGTGAGCCGATGTCCCCGGTGCGGTAGAAGCCGCCCGCGGTGGCCTCGGCGGTGCGCTCCTCATCGCCCTCGTAGCCGGTCATCAGGCCGACCGGACGGCCCTCGGGGCCGGTGAGGTCGAGGCAGATCTCGCCCTCCTCACCGGGCCGGCCGCTGACCGGATCGAGCAGGGCGACCCGGAACCCGGGGGTGGGCCGTCCCATCGAACCCGGCTTGAGCGGCTGTCCGGGGTGTTGGCCACCTGAACGGCGGTCTCGGTCTGGCCGAAGCCGTCCCGGATGGTCACTCCCCAGGCGCGCCGCACATGCTCGATGACCTCGGGGTTCAGCGGCTCGCCCGCGGCGACGGCCTCACGGGGCGGGGTGCGCAGCTGGGTGAGATCGGCCTGGATGAGCATCCGCCAGACGGTGGGCGGGGCGCAGAAGGTGGTGATCCCGCAGCGGTCCATCTCGGCCATCAGCCGAGTGGCGTCGAACCGGGTGTAGTTGTGGACGAAGACGGTGGCCTCGGCGTTCCAGGGAGCGAAGAGATTGGACCAGGCGTGCTTGGCCCATCCGGGTGAGGAGATGTTGAGGTGGACATCGCCCGGTTTGACACCGATCCAGTACATCGTCGATAGATGTCCGATGGGGTATGAGATGTGGGTGTGCTCGACCAGCTTGGGGCGGGCGGTGGTGCCGGAGGTGAAGTACAGCATCAGGGGGTCGGTGGCGAGGGTCGGCCCGTCGGGGATGAAGGGCTCGTCGCCCCCGGCGCCGTCTGCCGTGGCGCCCGTCGCGGTGCCCGCCGTGGCGCCCGCCGTGCCGTCCGCCGTGATGGCGGCGGTCCCGGCGTCCTCGTAGGCGAGCCAGCCCTCGGGCGCGCCGCCGACCGCGATCCGGGTGTAGTCCCCGGCCACGTCCGCGAACTTGCCGGTGTCCCCCGCCCGCACGATCACATGCCGCGCCCGGCCGCGCTCGATGCGGTCGGCGAGGTCGAGCGGCCCGAGCAGCGGGGTGGCGGGGATGACGACGGCGCGCAGCTTCATCGCGGCCAGCGCGGTCTCCCACAGCTCGACCTGGTTGCCGAGCATGACCACGATGCGGTCACCGGCCCGTACGCCCCGCTCGCGCAGCCAGTTCGCGGCCCGGTTGGAGCGGCGGCGCAGCTCCTCGAAGGTCAGGCGGATCTCGCCGCCGTCCTCCTCGACGATGTGCAGGGCGGTACGGTCGCCGACGCGTCCGGCGATCCCGTCGAACCAGTCCAGCGCCCAGTTGAACCGCTCCGGGCGGGGCCAGCGGAACCCCTCGTACGCCGCCGCGTAGTCCTCCCGGTGGCCGAGCAGGAAGTCCCGTGCCGCGCGGAAGTCGTGGGCCGGATTCGTTGCTGTCACTTGTCCTCCTGAAGGGCGTACCGCTCGCTAGCATCGTGCGACGGGTGATCTGAGTCTCACTACCCCCGGACGGGGGTGGAGCTGGATACGGGAGGTGGCCGTGGCGGGATCGGACGGGGCGGGATCGGGCAGGGCCGTCGACGTGCGGAGCACGCTCCAGCGGATGCGCCGGCGCGGTGGACTGCCCGTCGCGTTCGGCGGGCTCTTCTCCGGGTCGCGGCAGTTCCGGATCTCGGAACTCACCGGCACCACGACCAACTCCCTGCGGGGACTGGCCATCACACCCGGCAACGGCCTGGGCGGCAAGGTCCTCACCATGTCCCGGCCGATCTCAGTGGCGGACTACCCCACCTCGCGGGCGATCAGCCATGAATACGACGCCGCGGTGGGCGCGGAGGGGCTGCGCTCGATGCTCGCGGTGCCGGTGGTGGTGCGCGGGCAGGTGCGCGGGGTGCTGTACGGCGCGCTGCGCCAGCCGCTGGTGCTCGGCGACCGTGCGCTGGGCTCGGCCGTGGAGACGGCCCGCGAACTGGAACGGGCGCTGGAGCACGAACTGGCGCGGGAGCTGGCGGCGCGGGACGAGGCGCAGTGGCTGCTGGCGGAGGCGCGCCGGCGGCGGCTGCGGGGTCAGCCGCGGTGCGCCCCACCGGCGGAGGAGACCGATTCGGCGGTGTGGGAGGAGGTGCGCGAGGCCCATGGCGATCTGCGGGCCCTGGCGCACCGGGTGCCCGACCCCCAGCTGCGGGCGGAGATACTCACCGCCTGCGGCCGGCTGGCCAGGGCCTCCTCGGGGCGCGGCCGGGAGCGGGAGCGCCCGGGCGGGCGGAGCTGTCGCCGCGCGAGGTGGACGTGCTGGCGTGTGTGGCGTCGGGGGCGACGAATTCGGCGGCGGCGGAGCGGCTGGGGTTGCGGCCGGAGACGGTCAAGAGCTATCTGCGGTCCTCGATGCGGAAGTTGGGGGCCCACACCCGTCTCCACGCGGTCGTCGAGGCCCGCCGGGCGGGGCTTCTGCCGTAGGGGGTGTCCGGCGGATCGTGACGCCTGCGGCGGGCTGCTCCCCTACCCGCCCCTTCCCACAATCGGGGCTCCGCCCCGGACCCCGCTCCTCAAACTCCCCCAGCTACCGCTGGGAGGTGCCCCCTGGAGAGGCTGATTTTCAGCCCGTCCGGCGTTTGAGGACACGCCCGAAGGGCGTCCGGGGTCCAGGGGGCGGAGCCCCATGGTTCGGGAAGGGGCGGGTAGGGGAAAGCGTCGATATGCGGCTCCGCCGCGTGGTCCGCCGGACAGGGCCGGGCGCCGAGCGGGCAGTCCGCCGCTCTTCCCAGGGCGCACGCCGGTCATATGGGGCGATATCCTGCACTGAGGTCAGTGCTCGCGACGCGAGACGACAGGAGTGGCACCGGTCCGAGCCCGAGCCCGCTATCCGTAAAGGACCGTCTATGTCCGAGCGCCGCCGCACCCCGCGTCCCACGAAGCGCCACCCCTGGCTCCGCCCCGCCGGGGCGAACCGGGCCGACGCCGCACCCCGCCCCACCCCGGGCCCGCCGCGCGGCGAGCCGCCGACCGCGGCGGCCGACGGGGCCCCGTCCGAGGCCGACGAGCGCAGCGTGGTGGACGCCGCCGTGTACCGGGGCGGCCGCCGGGTCGGCACCCCCGGCTCCCTCGCCGCCACCTACCGGCGGCTGCGCGAGGAGACGGGCGCCATGGCGTGGATCGGGCTGTACCGGCCGAGCGAGGCGGAGCTGCTCTCGCTCGCCGAGGAGTTCGATCTGCACAAGCTGGCCATCGAGGACGCGATGGAGGCCCACCAGCGGCCCAAGCTGGAGCGCTACGGCGAGACGCTCTTCGTGGTGCTGCGCGCCGCCCGCTATCTCGACGCGCCCGAGGAGGTGGACTTCGGCGAGCTGCACGTCTTCGTGGGCCCGACTTCGTCATCACCGTCCGGCACGGCGCGGCGCCGGACCTGTCCGCGGTGCGCGCCCGGATGGAGTCCACCCCCGAGCTGCTGGCGCTGGGCCCCGAGGCCGTGCTGTACGCCATCCTCGACGCGGTCGTGGACGGCTACGCCCCCGTCGTGGCGGGGGTGCAGAACGACATCGACGAGATCGAGACCGAGGTCTTCCGCGGCGACCCCGAGGTGTCGCGGCGCATCTATGAGCTCTCCCGCGAAATGGTGGAGTTCCAGCGCGCCACCCGCCCCCTGGTCGGGATGTTGCACGGGCTGATGGCGGGCTTCGACAAGTACGGCACCGACGAGGAGCTCCAGCGCTATCTGCGGGACGTCGCCGACCACGTCACCCACACCAGCGAGCGCGTGGACGGCTTCCGCTCCGCCCTCACCGACATCCTCGCGGTCAACGCCACCCTGGTGACCCAGCAGCAGAACGCCGAGATGCGGGCGCTGGCCGAGGCGGGCTTCGAGCAGAACGAGGAGGTCAAGAAGATCTCCGCATGGGCGGCCATCCTGTTCGCCCCCACCCTGGTCGGCACCATCTACGGGATGAACTTCACCCATATGCCCGAGCTGCACTGGGTGCTGGGCTATCCCTTCGCGATCCTGCTGATGGCGGTGGTCTGCGTCAGCCTGTACCTCATCTTCAAGCGTCGCGACTGGCTCTGACGGCGTCACACCTCTCGCACCTCTCACACCTCTCCGGCTGGACCGGCGGTTCAGGGGAATCCCTCGATGAACCGCTGATTCAGCCGTTTTCCGTAGCCCCTCCATGCCGTTTGTGCTTCGATGCGGCACGGCACCGGCAGGCGAGCGACGGGAGTGGCGTATGGACCGGCGAGGGTTCCTCAGAGGCGCGGCCGCGCTCTCCACCGCGGGGCTGGTCACCGCCGTCGGCGGCACCGCGACGGCCACCGCCGCGCCGCCCCGGCCGACCGCTGCCCAGGACTGGCTGTCGGCCATCGCCGACGCCACTCCGGTCCAGCGGCTGACCCTGCCCGGAACCCACGACTCCGGCGCCCGCTTCGGCGGTCCGTGGACGGAGTGTCAGAACACCACCATCGCCGACCAGCTGGCCAGTGGCATCCGCTTCCTGGACATCCGCTGCCGCGCCTTCGAGAACGCCTTCCCCATCCACCACGGCGCCTTCTACCAGAACCTCAACTTCGACGACGTGCTCGGCGCCTGCCGCTCCTTCCTCTCCGCGCATCCGTCGGAGACCGTGCTGATGCGGGTCAAGCAGGAGTACTCGGAGGAGAGCGCCGCGGAGTTCCGCCGGATCTTCGACATCTATCTGGACGACAAGGGCTGGCGCTCCCTCTTCCGCCTGGACGGCACCCTCCCCACCCTGGGCCAGGCCCGGGCAGGGTGGTGCTGCTCGCCGACTCGGACAACATGCCGGGGGTGCGGTACGGCGACGGCGCGCTCTTCGACATCCAGGACGACTACATGGCGGAGCCGATCGGCAAGTACCCGAAGATCGAAGCGCAGTTCCGCAAGGCGGCGGCCCAGCCCGGCAAGCTGTTCATCAACTACGTCTCCACCGCCGCCCTGCTGCCGCCCCGCTCCAACGCGGACCGGCTGAACCCGCGGGTGAGATCGTTCCTGGAGGGCGCCGAGGCACACGGCTGGACCGGGCTCGGGATCGTTCCGATGGACTTCCCGAACACCGCGTCCGGCCTGGTCGACGCCCTCGTCCGGCACAATCCGGCGGGCTGACCGCGGGGCGTCAGCGGCCGTGGTGCCGACGGAAGGCGCTGACCGCCGGGTCCGCGTAGCGCACCAGCTCCAGCGCCTGCTCGGGGAACCACTCCCCCGCCTCGGGGTTGAGGGTCCCGCGCACCGGGTCCAGGGGTCCGTCGGTGCCGCGCAGGCAGCGCCCGTCCGACTCGCCCGGCGTCTTCACCCACAGCGCGGCGTCCAGCAGCGCCTCGCCGGTGCGGGTGGTGGGGCGCCGGCCCAGGCCCCGGCCCGGCGGGTTGCACCATGACTGCACGTCGTTGCGCTGGTGCGTCGCGGCCCTCGGGGCCCAGGGGCCCTGGCCGTTGCGGCTGGTGTCGGTGACGTAGTGCTTCATACGGGCCGGGTCGTCCGGTACGTGGGCGCGCAGCCAGCGGCGGGCGTGCCGCCGCGACCAGCTCTGCTCGGCGCAGTCCTCGGGGTCCCCGCCCTCGTCGGCGTAGGCGAGGCAGGAGGAGATCAGCCGGCCGTACCAGGCGCTGTCCTGGTCGGTCTGGTAGTGGGAGACATTGAGCGCGAAGCCGGTGGCGCGGTCGATCCCGGCCTTGATCAGCCGGGGCACGATGGTGCTGACGGAGTGCCAGCCGGAGTGGCCCGCGTCCAGGTACACCGACGCGTTGCCGAGTGCGCTGAGGGCGTCGACCGCGTAGTTGATCTCGGAGTAGCGGGCGGCGGTCTCCGGGTCCTCGACCACCGGGGTGTCCAGGTCGCCCGATGCGCTCGCGTCCTCGGGGTCGGGGTCACGGGGTCGGGGGTCACGGGGTCGGGAGTGGGCAGCGGGGGCAGCTCGGGCAGGGTGCTGGGCTGCTCGGCGGAGGGCTCGAGGCCGGGGCTCTGGGACGCGGAGGCCTCGGGGCCGACGCCCTCCTGGGTCTCCGAGGGCGTGGGCGCCACGAGTTCGGAGGCGTCGGGGTGCGGGTCGGTGGACTGCGGATCCGTGGACTGCGAGCCGGTGGACTGCGAGCCCGTGGACTGCGGATCCGTGGACTGCGAGCCGGTGGACTGCGGATCGGTGGACTGCGCGGTCTCCTGGCCGGTGCCGGAGGCGGCCGACGCGGCGGGCGGGGCCGTGGACGCGCCGGGGTCGGGCAGCGGCGGCAGTTCGGTGGGCGACGCCTCGACGGCCGTCTGCTCCTCGACGGCGGGCCGCTCCTCGACGGCCGTCTGCTCGGGCTGCTGCGACTCGACAGCCGTCTCCTCGGCGTTGGAGGCGTCCGCGCAGTCGGAGGGCAGCAGTGCCAGCGAATCGGGTTCGAGGACGATCAGCACCTTGCGGTCGCCGATGGCCTCGGCGATGGCGTCGATCCACGCCTGGTACGCGGCGAGGCCGTCCGCTCCCCCGCTCGAGTAGCTGCCGCAGTCACGGCCCGGGATGTTGTACAGGGCGAGGACCGGCAGCCTCCCCTGCCGGTCGGCGCTCCGCGTCGTCCGGCGGACCAGCCGCGTGACCTGCTCCGGGGTCTCGTCCCCGTACCAGACCGCGTGCGGCGTCCGCACCATGGCGAGGAGCCCGGCGGAGTCACGGAAGTCGCCCCGCCAGGCGAGCCGGGCCACCTGACGGTAGGAGTCCCGGTCGGCGGGTGGGACGTACAGGCGGGTCACGCGCGAGGACTCGTCGTCGTCCTCCGGCACGGCCGCGCTCACCACGGGGCTGATCAACAGGGGCAGGGTGGCCGCGGCCACGACGGCCGTCGACACGGTGAGGATCTTGCGTCTCTTACGCACGTGCGCACTCCAGGGGGCGGCAGGACCAAGGTCGGTTTCTGACTCTCACTCAGGAACCGGCACCCGGCAAATGAACCCTCCGCCAGATGGCAGAGGGTTTTTCCCGCTCAGGAGTGGCCTTATGTCAGACGATCCTTCTGTGATCTGATGCGATTTCAGGTACGCGGAGTGTCAGGCGACCGCGTTCGACGGCGCTTCAGACGACCGAACGGCGTTTCAGACGACCGAGCCGATCCGGTCCGAGGGCGCACGGGTGTCGTGGTGGATCGGGGTCCGGGCACCCGTCAGCGGCGTACCGCTGCCGCCCCGCCGGTTCGCGACGATCTCGCCCGCGATGGACAGCGCGGTCTCCTCGGGCGTACGGGCGCCGAGGTCCAGCCCGATCGGGGAGCGCAGCCGGGCCAGCTCCGGCTCGCCCACACCGGCCTCGCGCAGCCGCCGCAGCCGGTCCCGATGGGTGCGGGCGGAGCCCATCGCGCCGACGTACGCCACGGGCAGCCGCAGCGCCCGCTCCAGCAGCGGGACGTCGAACTTCGGGTCGTGGGTGAGCACGCACAGCACGGTGCGGCCGTCCACCTCGGTCCGGTCGAGATAGCGGTGCGGCCAGTCGACGACCACCTCGTCGGCGTCCGGGAAGCGCGGCCCGGTCGCGAAGACCGGACGGGCGTCGCAGACCGTGACGTGGTAGTTCAGGAACTTCCCGATCCGCACCAGCGCGCTCGCGAAGTCCACCGCCCCGAAGACGATCATGCGCGGCGGCGGCACGCTGGACTCGGCGAGCAGCGTGACGGGCCGCCCGCAGCGGCTCCCCTCGGCGCCGATCTCCACGGTCGCGGTGCGCCCGGCGTCCAGCAGGGCACGGGCCTCGGCGGCGGCCGTACGGTCCAGCTCCGGGTGGCCGCCCAGGGTGCCGTCCCAGCCGCCGTCCGGATGGACCAGCAGGGCGCGGCCCAGCAGCTCGGGCGGACCGTCCACGATCCGGGCCAGCGCGGTCGTCCGGCCGCCGTCGGCGGCGGACGCGGCGGCGGCGAGCACCGGACGCAGCTCGCGGTCGGCCGCGCGAACCGGGCTGACCAGGACATCGATGACCCCGCCGCAGGTCAGGCCCACCGCGAAGGCGTCCTCGTCGGAGTAGCCGAAGGTCTCCCGCACGCTCTCGCCGGTGCGCAGCGCCTCCTGGCACAGCTCGTACACCGCGCCCTCGACACAGCCGCCGGACACGCTGCCGACCGCCGTGCCCTCGTCGTCCACGGCGAGCGCGGCGCCGGGCTGGCGGGGCGCGCTGCCGCCCACGGAGACCACGGTGGCGACGGCGAAGTCCCGGCCCTCCTCGCACCAGCGGCGCAGCTCGGCGGCGATGTCCAGCATGTCGATCAGCTCCTCGGGCAGCCACGTACAACCGCGTCAACGCCCCGGGCCCGCGAAATCTGCCCTCAGGTGCCGGTCAGATGTTCCGGGCGGACGGGCACGCGCTTCAGGGCGAGGCCCGTGGCGGCGCGGATGGCGGCGACGACGGCCGGGGTGGAGGAGAGCGTGGGCGCCTCGCCGACGCCGCGCAGCCCGTACGGCGCGTGGTCGTCGGCCAGCTCCAGCACCTCCACCGGCATGGCCGGGGTGTCCAGGATGGTGGGGATCAGATAGTCCGTGAACGACGGGTTGCGCACCCGCGCCCCGTCCCGCGAGACGACGATCTCCTCCATCACGGCGAGCCCAAGGCCCTGCGTCGAACCGCCGTGGATCTGCCCGACGACCGACAGCGGATTGACCGCCTTGCCCACGTCCTGCGCGGCCGCCAGCTCGACCACCTTGACCAGGCCCAGCTCGGTGTCCACCTCGACGACCGCGCGATGGGCGCAGAAGGAGTACTGCACATGGCCGAAGCCCTGTCCGGTGTGCGGATCGAACGGCTCGGTCGGCCGGTGCCGGAACTCCCGCTCCAGGTCGATCGCCTCGTCGCCGAGGATCCCGGCGAGGTCGCCGATCACCTCGCCGCCGTCGGTGACCACCTTGCCGTCCTCCAGCCGCAGCCGTTCGGTCTCCGCCCACGCGGGGTGGGCGGCGCCGAACCGCTCGCGGCCGCGCCGCAGCACCTCCGCCCGGACCGCCTCGCAGGTGTGCTTGACGGCGCCGCCCGTCATATACGTCTGGCGGGAGGCGGAGGTGGAGCCCGCCGAGCCGACCCGGGTGTCGGCCGGGTGGAGGGTGACCCGGTCGACGCCCAGCTCGGTGCGGGCGATCTGGGCGTGCACGGTGACACCGCCCTGGCCGACCTCGGCCATCGCGGTGTGCACGAGGGCGACCGGCTCGCCGCCGATCACCTCCAGCCGGATCCGGGCCGTGGAGTAGTCGTCGAAGCCCTCGGAGAAGCCGACGTTCTTGATGCCGACCGCATAGCCCACCCCGCGCACCACGGCCTCGCCGTGGGTGGTGTTGGACAGCCCGCCCGGCAGGGCCCGTACGTCCACCGGGCCGCCCGCCGCCTCCCAGGCGCGCTCGGGCGGCATCGGCAGCGCCTTGACACGGCGCAGCAGCTCGGCGACCGGGGCCGGGGAGTCGACCACCTGCCCGGTGGGCATGGTGGCGCCCTGGGACATGGCGTTGCGCTGCCGGAACTCCACCGGGTCCAGGCCGAGTTCGGCCGCCACCGCGTCCATCTGCGCCTCGTAGGCGAAGCACGCCTGGACGGCGCCGAAGCCGCGCATCGCACCGCAGGGCGGGTTGTTGGAGTAGAGGGCGACGGCCTCGACGTCCACGTTCTCGACGACGTAGGGGCCGATGGACAGGGAGGCGGCGTTGCCGACCACCGCCGGCGAGGAGGAGGCGTACGCACCGCCGTCCAGGACGATGCGGCACTGGACGTAGAGCAGCCTGCCGTCGCGGGTCGCGCCGTGCTCATAGGTGAGCTTGGCGGGGTGGCGGTGGACATGGCCGAAGAAGGACTCGTACCGGTTGTAGACGATCTTCACGGGCCGTCCGGTGCGCAGCGCCAGCAGACAGGCGTGGGCCTGCATGGACAGGTCCTCGCGCGCCCCGAACGCCCCGCCGACGCCGGAGAGCGTCAGCCGCACCTTCTCGGCGGGCAGCCCGAGGACCGGGGCGAGCTGGTCACGGTCCACGTGCAGCCACTGGGTGGCGATGTACAGGTCCACCCCGCCGTCCTCGGCGGGCACCGCGAGCCCCGACTCCGGGCCGAGGAACGCCTGGTCCTGCATGCCCACCTCGTAAGTACGGCGGACCACCACATCGGCGCGGGCCCGGGCGGCGGCGACATCGCCGCGCCGGATGGGCTGGCGGTGCACGATGTTCGGGTGCGGGACGTGGGACGCGTGGTGGTCCCGGCGGCCGGGGTGGAGCAGCGGGGCGTCCGGCGCGGTGGCGGTGGCCTCGTCCACGACCAGCGGCAGCTCCTCGTACTCCACCGCGATCCGGGCGGCGGCGCGGCGGGCGGTCTCGGGGTGGTCGGCTGCGACGATCGCGACGGGCTCGCCGTGGTAGCGGACCCGGTCCTCGGCGAGCACGGGCTGGTCGCGGATCTCCAGGCCGTAGTGGGTCCCGGCGGGCAGGTCGTCATGGGTCATGACGGCGTACACGCCGGGCAGGGCGAGCGCCCCGGCGGTGTCGATGGACCGGATCGCGGCGTGGGCGTAGGGGCTGCGGAGGGTGAAGCCCCACAGCATGTCCTCGTGCCACAGATCCGATGAGTACGCGAACTCGCCGGTCACCTTGAGGGTGCCGTCCGGGCGCAGGGTGGACTCGCCGACGGTCCCCCGGGTGGCGCCGGTGGCCTGGGTGAGGGTGGTGGGGGCGCTGGCGGTGCGGTCGGCTGCCATGGTCAGACCGCCTCCCCGCTGCGGGCGGCCGCGAGCCGGACCGCGTCGAGGATCTTCTCGTAGCCGGTGCAGCGGCAGAGGTTGCCCGAGAGCGCCTCGCGGATGTCGGCGTCGGAGGGGTCGGGGTTGTGCTCCAGCAGCTCATCGGCGGCCACCAGCAGCCCGGGGGTGCAGAAGCCGCACTGGACGGCACCGGCGTCGATGAACGCCTGCTGGACGGGGGCCAGCGGGGCGACCTGCCCGGACCGCTGCCGGGCGTGGTCCGCGAGCCCTTCGACGGTGACCACCTCGCGGCCCTCGGCCTGCCCCGCCGCCACCAGGCAGGCGCACACCGGCACCCCGTCCAGGCGGACCGTGCAGGAGCCGCATTCGCCCTGCTCACAGGCGTTCTTCGAACCGGGAAGCCCCAGCCGCTCGCGCAGCACGTACAGCAGGGACTCGCCCTCCCAGACGTCATCGGCCTCGTACGGCCGCCCGTTGACCGTCATGTTCACGCGCACTGTGCGGCCCTCCCCTCTCCCTCGCGATACGCATCCCAGGTCCAGCCGAGCGTGCGGCGCGCCATGACCCCCACCGCGTGGCGGCGGTAGGCGGCGGTACCGCGTACGTCGTCGATCGGGCGGCAGGCCCCGGCGCACAGCTCGGCGAAGCGCCGGGCGACCGACGGGTCGAGGGGCGCGCCGCTGTCCCAGAAGCCGCCCTCCTCCAGCGCCGCGCCCAGGAACTCCTCCGCCTCACGCGCCCGTACGGGCGTGGGCGCGGCCGATCCGATGCCGGTGCGCACGGTGCGGGTGCGCGGATGGAGCGCGACGGCGAAGGCGCAGACCGCGATCACCATGGCGTTCCGCGTGCCGACCTTGGAGAACTGCTGCGGACCGTCCGCTCGTCGGATGTGCACCGCCCGGATCAGCTCATCGGGCTCCAGGGCATGGCGCTTGACCCCGGTGAAGAACTCCTCGACCGGAATCCGCCGGGTGCCGCGCACCGACGCCACCTCCACCTCGGCCCCGGCCGCCAGCAGCGCGGGGTGGGCGTCCCCGGCGGGCGAGGCGGCGCCGAGGTTGCCGCCGACGGTGCCGCGGTTGCGGATCTGCGGTGAGCCGACGGTGTGCGCGGCGAGCGCCAGCCCCGGCAGCTCGGTCCGGAGCTCCTCGATGATCCGGGTGTACGGGACGCCCGCGCCCAGCCGGACCGTACGGTCGGTGGCCTCCCACTCGGCCAGTTCGGCGACGCGGGTCAGGTCGAGCAGATACTCGGGCCGCCGGTGATCGAAGTTGATCTCGACCATCACATCGGTGCCGCCCGCGATGGGCACGGCGGTGGGGTGCTCGGCCTTCGCGGCGAGCGCCTCCTCCCAGCCGGCGGGGCGCAGGAAGTCCATGGGGCTCTCTTCTCGAATCGTCGGCGTCGGCGTCACGTCATGGGGAGGGGGCTTCCCGGCGCGTGGGCCCATACGTGGCTGCCATGCGTGGCTCCCCACGCGCGGGGGCGTCCTCCAAGAACTCTGCACACGGCTCAACGCCAGTAGACCGAGGTGTGGGCCACATGGTGCAGTCACCAAAGACATGAAGCAATTGGCTGGCCAGGGGGCGGGTCTTGTAGATTCGAACGAACGGCGGGGACCGGAAACCTCGCGGTATTCGACCGGCAACACGGAACAAGATCGGCTGGCATCACATGCGGCTGCGCGCACTGCTGGAGAACGACACCCTGGGGCTGCGTCTGCTCGGCGGCGAGGACGAGCTGGACCGCACCGTGCGCGGCGTGATGACCACCGACCTCCGCGACCCCAGCCGCTATCTCTCGGGTGGGGAGCTGGTGCTGACCGGGCTCGCCTGGCGGCGTGAGCCGGAGGACTCCGAGCGGTTCGTCCGCATCCTCGCGGCGGCCGGGGTGGCGGGTCTCGCGGCGGGCGAGGCGGAGCTGGGCGCCGTGCCCGAGGATCTGGTGCTGGCCTGCGGACGGCACCGGCTGCCGCTGTTCTCCGTGGTCGAGGACGTCGCGTTCGCCACGATCACGGAGCATGTGGTGCGCCAGGTCTCGGGTGAGCGGGCCGGGGATCTGGCGGCGGTCGTGGACCGGCACCGCCGGCTGATGACGTCCGGGCCCGCGGGCGGCGGCCCCGAGGTGGCCCTGGACCTGCTCCACTCCGACCTGGACCTGACCGCGTGGGTGCTCTCCCCCACCGGCCGCCGGATCGCGGGCCCGACCGCCGCCGGGGCGGCCGCGGAGCCGCCCGCGGCGGTCCGCGCCCAGCTGGCGGGCGAGCTACTGGCCGCCCGGCGCGACGGGCGGCGCGGCCCGCACCGGCTGACCGCCGCGGACGGCATGACGTACTCCCTCTTCCCCATCCGCAGCGGTGACCCCGGCGACGACGTGCGCGAGACCGTGCTGTCCGACTGGGTGCTGGCGGTCGGCGCGGACGCCGACGAATGGCCGGAGGAGCGGCTGGATCTGCTCTACGGGGTCACCCAGCTGATCGCGGTCGAGCGCGACCGGCGGGACGCCTCCCGCACGGTGCGGCGCAGGCTCGCCCAGGAGGTACTGGAGCTGGTCCAGTCGGGCGCGCCACCCGCCGAGGTCGCGGCCCGACTGCGGGTGGCCGCCCCGGTCCTGCTGCCGGGCCTCGGCACGGCGCCGCACTGGCAGGTGGTGGTGGCCCGGGTGGAGTGGGGCGTCACGGCGGCGGAGCAGGAGCGCGGCGGGAACGGCGGAACGCGGGGCGGCGGGGACGCCGGGACACAGCCGGGCGGCACGGGAAAGGGCGCGTACGGCGGGACGCGAGGCGGCCCGGACGGCAGGGCGCATCTGGGTAGCGCGGGGAAGGCCGCGTACGGCAGGGCGCGAGGCGGCGGTGACGGCGGGGCGCGGAAGAGTTCGGCCGGCGGGGCGCGGGAGGGCGCCGCGTGGGACGGCACCACGCACGACGCCACCGCGTGGGACGGGAGCGTGCGGGACCGGAGCGCTCGGAAGGGCCTGGCGCAGGACGGCGGGGGGCGGGAGCGGGGCGCGCGGGAGGGCTTCTCGCCGGACAGCAGGGGCGTCCCCGGGGGCGTCCCCGGCGGCCGGGTGGCCCAGTCGCTGCTGGAGGAAATCCTGGTCGACCCGTACGCGACCGGGCCGGAGCCCTCGGACCGGATCGCCGTGGCGCACACCGGTGACGAGGCGGTGGCGCTCGTACCGCTCCCGGCGCTCTCCGACGGCCCGTCGGACCGCGCCACCGACCACCCGGAGGCGGAGGGGATCCAGGCCGACGCGCTGCTCGCCGCCGTCCGGGAGCCGCTCTCCCGGGGCCTGGACGGCGACGGCCGGCTGACCCTCGGCGTCAGCGCCGCCGTGCACTCCGCCGACGGGCTGCGCGGCGCCCTGGAGGAGGCCCGGCACGCCCGGCGCGTGGCAGCCGCGCGCCCCGGGCGGGTGTGCGCGGCCGGGCATCAGGAGTTGGCCTCGCACGTCCTGCTGCTCCCGTTCGTCCCGGACGATGTGCGGCGCGCGTTCACCGCCCGGCTGCTGGACCCGCTGCGCGAGTACGACCGGCGCCACCGGGCCGAGCTGATCCCGACGCTGGAGGCGTTCCTGGACTGCGACGGCTCCTGGACGCGCTGCGCCGCCCGGCTCCATCTGCACGTCAACACGCTGCGCTACCGGGTCGGCCGGATCGAGCAGCTGACCGGGCGCGAGCTGTCGCGCCTGGAGGACAAGCTGGACTTCTTCCTCGCGCTGCGCATGAGCTGACGCGCCGCGGAAGCGACCCCTGAAGCGCCGCGAAGCGCCCCCTGAAGCGCCGCGAAGCGACCGCGGAAGCGCCGCGAAGCGACCGCGGAAGCGTCTGAGGAGGCACCAGCGGAAACGTCCGCGGAAGCATCCGCGGAAGCGCCCGGAGCGCATCTCCGTGCCCCACTGCGACATCACTCTCGCCAGGGGTTTGTGAATTCATTCACACCAACCTCTTGGCCGGGCGCGCGCATTCATGCTGAGATTCGCCCACGGCTTCCGGCTCGATGGCGCGCTTGGGGAGGGCAATGTGGCGGACACCGCCATGTCACCACCTGGATCGTCAGGTTCCCATTCCGAGGTACGAACGGGGCGCGGGCTCGACCCGCTTGTGGACGACCCACTCGACACGGCGGTATGGCGGCTGCGCTCGCGCGGCTGCTGGAAGGACGCCGCCGAGTTGCTCACCCCGCGGGCGGCGGACGACGCCTCGGCCGCGCTCAAGCGCAGCGTCGTCCTGACGGAACGGTGCATGTACACCTCGACCGGCTGGGACGCGGCCGAGGACGCCCTGCGGGCGGCGGAGGCGCTCGCGCTCACCGACACCGAGCGCGGCGCGACCGCGTGCGAGCGGGGCTATCTGGCCTACGCGTCCACGCTGCTCGGGGTGCGGGACCGGGCCGACGAGGCGCGGACCGCGCTCGGCCGCGCCGCCGCGCTGCTCTCACCGGGCTCCCCGATCCGGCCGCTGCTGGACTTCCGGCGCGGGCTGATCTCCCAGCACCTGGCCCACAACCCGACCGGCGCCCTGGCCGCCTTCCAGCGCGCCCACGCGGGCGCGGCGGCCCACGGCGACACCCTGCTGCGCTCGTTCACCTGGCGCCATCTGGCCGCCATGGCGGAGGCGGACGGCGATCTGCCCGACGCGCGGCACGGCTTCGCGGAGTCGCTGCGGATCCGTGAGGAGCTGGGCTACCTGGTCGGCATCGCCCCGGCCCTCGCCGCCCTGGCCGACGTCGAACCCGACCCCGACGAGGCCACCCGCCTCCGCACCGAGGCCGGCCGCCTGGTCCGCCTCCTGGGCGGCGTCCCCGTCTGGCTCGCGGAACAACTGGCGACCCCCGAGGCCACCACCGACGGACAGTGAGGCCCGTACATCGTGAAACGTGCAGGTGAGGCACCGCGAAACCGCGGGCGGCCGAGCTCGCGGCCATCGCCGACCGTCCCGGATCGTCCTCCCGGTCGTCCGCAACTGACCCGGCACCGCACACGCGGATCGCACGGCACCCGCTCGGATCCGTGCCAGTGATACGTCCCGGGCGCTGCGAGGGGCTGGTCGGGCAACTACTGCCTCGATGACCGCGCGTCGTATTCGCGCTGCGCCGACAGGACCTCGTCGCTGTGCTCGATCGTCCATTCGTGCAGGCATGTGAAAGGGCCGCGGAACGACTCGCCGAGTGGTGTGAGGGAGTACTCCACGCCGAGCGGGGAGGTCTCGAGCACCCGGCGCCGGATCATGCCGTTGCGTTCGAGCCTGCGCAGTGTCTGGGTCAGTACCCGCTGTGTGACGCCCTCCAGCTGTCGCTTGATCTCGTTGAACCGCGTCGGTTGCTCCAGCACCGCCATGACCATCATCGACCACTTGTCGGAGATCTGATCGAGGATGGGCCGGCTCGGGCACTCGGCACTGAACCGCGGAGTGTCACGGGGCGGCAGGGGCGAGGGGTTGGTATCCATCATGATCCTTGGTTGTCGATAAGTGCGTTATTGACCGTTCACGGCGCAGAACCCAGGGTTGGTATGCATTGCAAACCTACTGGCTCACCGCAAACCTTGGGACACTCATGAACCTGGACCAGTACACGACACTCCGCGTCGCCATCGATGCCGGAGTCGCGCGGATCACCTTGGACAACCCCCCTGTCAACGTGCTCAGCGGGACCCTGATCCGCGAACTGCACGACGCTCTCGGGACGTTGCAGGACGACCGCTCAGTCCGCGTCATCGTGTTCTCCAGCGCCAACCCCGAGTTCTTCATCGCCCACGTCGACATCCACATCCTCGACGAGATGGAGGAGCTGCAGGAGATCGCCGACCGCAACCCGGATGCCAATCTGTTCCAGGGGGTCGGCGAACTGCTGCGTCACCAGCCGCAGGTGACGATCGTCAAACTGGCGAGCAAGGTCCGGGCCGGAGGCGCCGAGTTCGTCACGGCGGCCGACATGACCTTCGCCGCGCGGGAGACCGCGGGCATCGGCCAGCCCGAGGTACTGATGGGTATCGTGCCGGGCGGCGGAGGCACGCAGTACCTGCGTGACCGGGTCGGCCGCAACCGGGCGCTGGAACTGCTGCTCACCGGTGACCTGGTGGATGCGGACACCGCGGCCGCCTACGGGTGGATCAACCGCGCGGTGCCCGCGGCCGAGCTGGACGCGTTCGTCGACGGGGTGGCGGAGAAGATCGCCGCACTCTCCCCTGAACTCATAGCCGCTGCCAAGCGGTTGGTCCCTCCGGCGGACCTGACCGACGGCCTGCGGGCGGAAAACGACGCATGGGCCGAGCTGGTGAGCGGGGATCTGCCGCCTCGGCTCATGACGGGCGCTCTGGAACGCGGTGTGCAGACCCCAGCGGGGGAACGCGACCTGGAGTCGGTCATGCGAAGCCTCGCCGCCACCCTGTAGAGCCAGAAGTCACGGCCCGGGGTGCCGATGCCCCGCGGCAGGCTCGATACGTCTCAGCCGACCGTTCGCGAGGCGGCGATCTCGCGGCCGAGGAAATCAGGCCACGCCGCGCTACCCGGGCCCGGCCGTGGTGACGTGCGCGATCCCTGGCCAGTGTCAGGGATCGCGCCACGACCAAGAGGAGAGATGATGCCATGAGGGCAGCCTTCTACGACACTCCCGGTCCCGCGAGAAGCGTGCTGCGGGTGCTCGACGTCGATCGTCCCGAACCCGGACCCGGCCAGGTCCGCGTCCGCGTCGCACTCTCGGCGATCAATCCGGGCGACATGTTCATGCGGCTGAACTCCACCGCGCAGGACTTCCAGCGCGTCGGCGAGCACACCGGACGCATCCCGCACCAGGACGGCACAGGCACGATCGACGCGGTCGGCACGGGCGTCGACCCGAGCCGGATCGGCGAACGCGTGTGGATCTGGATGGCCGGCGCAGGCCATCCGTGGGGGACCGCGGCGCAGTGGACCGTAGTGCCCTCCGATCAGGCCGTTGCGCTGCCGGACGGGATCTCCGACGAACTCGGCGCCTGCCTCGGTATCCCGGCGATGACCGCGCACTGGTGCCTGCACGCCGACGGCTCGCCCCGCGACCGCACCGTACTCGTCGCGGCCGGTGCGGGCGCCGTCGGGCACTACGCGATCGAACTCGGCCGGATCGCGGGCGCACGGATCGCGACGACGGTCAGCGGGCCGGAAAAGGCCAAGTTGGCCAGGGCCGCGGGTGCGGACCTCGTCGTGAACTACCGCGACGCCGACGCCGCCCAGCAGATCCTCGACGGAGTCGGGCCTGTCGACCGGATCATCGAGGTCTCGCTGACCGACAACCTCGAACTGGACCTGGCCGTCACCGGCCCGGGAGCAACCATCGTGACCTACGCGGCGCAACCCGACGACCCGACATTGCCGGTTTTCCGGCTCATGTGGTCCAACCTGGTGCTGCGGTTCGCGCTGTTCCTGACCGAACCGCGGGACGCGCTGCTGCGCGCCGCCGCTGAGATCACCGCAGCCCTGCGCGAGGACGCTCTCACGCCGCTGCCAGTGCACTCCTTCAGCCTCGACGAGGTGGCCGCCGCACACGAGGCCGTCGAGAACGGCATCATCGGGAAGGCCGTACTCGACCTGCGCTGATCAGGCGCACAACCTGCCCAGCAGCGGCCGCAACCGCTCCGCCGTCCAGGCCGCGGATGCGTCGGGCCCGGGGGCGCATCAGCTCCGCCCGGGGTACGCCAGGGCGCCTGCGACCCCCAGCCCTCAGACCGTGGGGGCGAAGTGGGCCCTGGTGAGGGATTCGACCGTGTCGAGGTCGCGGGCGGCCAGGGCGTCGAGGAGGGCCATGTGCTCCTCCGCGTCGGCGACGAGGTCGGCGGTGCGGGTGACACGGCCGCAGGCCAGGGGCCACTGGGCGCGGCGGTGCAGATCGTCGGCGACGATCACGAGCTGCTGGTTTCCGGCCAGGCCGAGCACCGTCTGGTGGAAGGTGCGGTCCGACTCCAGGTAGGCGGCCCGGTCGCCCCGTACGGCGGCCGCCGCCGTCGCCTCGGCGAAGGGCCGCAGCCCGGCCCAGCGCTCGGGCGCGATCGCCTCCGCCAGGCCGAGCATCACCGGGACCTCCAGCAGCGCCCGCACCTCCGCGAGCTCGGCCAGCTCGCGCTCGCTGCGGCGGGCGACCCGGAAGCCCCGGTTGGGCACCACCTCGACCGCGCCCTCGCCCGCGAGCTGCTGCATGGCCTCCCGTACGGGGGTGGGAGAGACGCCGAAGCGGTCGGCGAGCACCGGCGCGGAGTACACCTCGCCCGGGGTCAGCTCACCGCCGGCCAGCGCGTCCCGCAGTGCGTCCAGGATCTGGCCGCGCACCGAGTGCCGGCGCGGGGACCTGCGTGCCGCGGGCGCGCCGCAGGAGGGCAGCGGCTCCATGGCCGACTGTGCTTCGGACTGATCCACTCCGGTCCTCCTGACATCCCATCGAAACGATATGCGGAGGCCGCCCCGGGGCAAAGCCCGTAAACATCATTTAAGGTGGCAGTAACGTTGCGCCTCGTGCACGGACCGTAGCTCAACCGGCTGGCCGGTCGATCGGATTACCCGCGACCAGGTTCCGTGAATAGAATCAAGCCGCTTGCACAGCGCGAGTGTTCGGATCGCATCGCACCTATCCGCGTGTCCCCCCGCCTACTTGGCGGCCTCTTGTCCCAAAACCGCTCGAGGCCCGGCAGGATTCCGCCAGGATGTCGCGCGCGGTAGGCCGCACTGCGGCCAGAACTTCATGGAAGCCAATCAAGGGGCACCGGATGAGACTGACCGACATATCGCTGGTTCTGCCAGTCGTCGTGGCGCTCGCCGGCGTCGTGGGGCGGCGGTTGTCCTCGCGCGCGGCCGACGGAAGAAGGACGAGAGCGTCATCACCGACTCCTGGGAGCGCAGCGAGGAGCGTCGGCGCCGTAAGGAGGCCATCTACGGGATGGCCGCCTATGTTCTGCTGTTCTGCTGCGCCGGGGTGGCCGCGGCGCTCTCCTTCCAGGGCCTGGTGGGCTTCGGGCGGGAGAACCTGGCGCTGTCAGGCGGCTGGGAGTACCTGGTGCCGTTCGGGCTCGACGGCGCGGCGATGTTCTGCTCGGTGCTGGCGGTGCGGGAGGCCAGCCACGGTGACGCCGCGCTCGGCTCGCGCATGCTGGTCTGGCTGTTCGCGGGCGCCGCGGCCTGGTTCAACTGGGTGCACGCGCCGCGCGGCATGGGCCACGCGGGCGCCCCGCAGTTCTTCGCGGGCATGTCGCTCTCGGCCGCGGTCCTCTTCGACCGGGCCCTGAAGCAGACCCGCCGGGCCGCGCTGCGCGAGCAGGGCCTGGTGCCGCGGCCGCTGCCACAGATCCGCGTCGTGCGCTGGCTGCGCGCTCCGCGCGAGACCTTCGCCGCGTGGTCGCTGATGCTGCTCGAGGGCGTGCGGACGCTGGACGAGGCGGTCGAGGAGGTCCGTGAGGACCGGCGCGAGAAGGAGCAGAACCGCGCCCGCCGACGCGACCAGGAGAAGCTGGACCGGGCCCGGATCCGGGCGATCAACCGGCAGCACCGGATGTGGGGCCGCCGCGGCGGCCGTCAGGTGGAGGTCACCGCCGCCACCCCGCCGCCCGCGCAGCTCAGTTCGGAGCCTGCCATAGGCGAGAAGGTGCTGGAGACCTCCGGGGCCCCGGAGCAGGCCCAGCTGGCCGCCGCCTCCACCCGGCCCGCCCTGCGGTCCGCGGGCGGCGCCGAGTCCACGAGCGGCGACCTGGGCCATGACCGGGACAAGGACCGCGACCGGGATTTCAGCTTCGGCTTCGGTGAGAAGGACAAGGACGCCGAGGCCGACCGTCCCCACACCATCGACCTCACGGCCGAGGACGACACCCTCACCATCCCGCGGCTGGACTCCCTCGAGGAGAAGCTGGCGCAGATCGAGCGCGCCTTCGGCTGAGCGGGGCTGAGGCGGCGGCCGGGGCGGGGGCGCGGGTCCCCGCCCGCCGCCCGGCGGGTCCGTACCGCGCAAGGCATCGACACGCCACGCGTCAGGCGTCAGGCGTCAGCACACGCCGCACGTCAGGCACCGGCGCGCCACACCTCCGCGCCATACGTGCCACACGTGCCACACGTGCCACACGTGCCACGCGTCCGCGGAGCAGCGGCTACGGAACGCCCTCGGCTTCGAGTTCGAACCACAGGACCTTGCCCACCCCGTGCGCCCGCACGCCCCAGGCGTCCGCGAGCGTATGCACCAGCAGCAGTCCCCGCCCGGATGTGCTGTCCTCGGCGGGCCGGTCGCGCAGCGTCGGGTGCCGGGACACGAAGTCCCGCACCTCCACCCGTAATCGCCCGGTGACGCGCGCGCCCGGCCCGTCCCCCAGCGAGGCCGTGACCTGCGCACCGCGGCCGGTGTGCACCAGCGCGTTGGTCACCAGCTCGCTGGTGAGCAGCTCGGCGAGATCAGCCCGGCCGGGCTCTCCCCAGTGCCGCAGCATCTCGCGCAGCTCCGCGCGGACCCGCGCCACCGCCGCGAGGTCGTCGTGTGCCAATCGCTGGGTCAGAACCGGGCCACGCTCCACCGGAACACCCTCCGGAACGGCCTCCGCGGCCTTCGGCCTCGCATCCGGCCGACCGTGTCCATACCCCCGGCCCGGCCGTACAGGCTGACGCTTCATCCTCCCCCGCCCCGGCCGCCGCCATCGCGGCGGCCAGCGTCGAATGTCGTCGAACACGCTCACGGAAATGCATGCCCGCGTGTGGCCCCCCACACACCGAGGGAACTGTTGGGAATGATCCCCTGAGTGATCCGCTGAGTGATCCCCCGAGCTCGAGCCGAGGAGCCGTGATGCACGACGACCGACCACTGGTGGAGGGGCGCCTGGACCGCGCGCTGCGCCAGTTCATCAGGCCCGCCCAGTACACGGCCCGGGTGCCGCTGACCCTCTCCGCGTGGCGCACCCCCGGTGAGCCGGTGCCGGTCGCGGAGGCGCTGACGGGCACCTACGAGCCGTTCGCCACCGGCACGGACTGGGGCAGTCCGTGGTCCACCTGGTGGTTCCGGCTGGAGGGCGCGGTGCCCGAGGGCTGGGCGGGGCGGCGGGTGGAGGCCGTCATCGACCCGGGCTTCACCGACGACGCCCCGGGGTTCCAGGCCGAGGGGCTGGTGTACGACGCGGAGGGGGTGCCGATCAAGGGCATCCATCCGCGCAACCGCCACATCCCCGTGGCGGCCCCCGCGGCCGGTGGCGAGTCCGTGCGGCTGCTGCTGGAGGCCGCCGCCAACCCGTCCGTGCTGCGCGACGGCTTCGTTCCGACCCGGCTCGGCGACGTACTGACCGCCGGGGACGAGCCGCTGTACCGTTTCGCCTCGGCCGAGCTGGCCGTCCTCGACGAGACCGTCTGGCATCTGGTCCTGGACATCGAGGTGCTCTCGGAGCTGATGCACGAGCTGCCGGAGGACCGGCCGCGCCGCCATGAGATCCTGCGCGCCCTGGAGAACGCGCTGGACGCGCTCGACCTGCACGACGTCCCCGGCACCGCGGCCGCCGCCCGCGCCGAGCTGACCGACGCGCTCGGCCGTCCCGCGCACTCCAGCGCGCACCGGGTCTCGGCGGCCGGGCACGCCCACATCGACTCGGCGTGGCTGTGGCCGCTGCGCGAGACGGTGCGCAAGGCGTCCCGCACCTTCGCCAACGTCACCGCGCTCGCGGGCGAGTACCCGGAGCTGGTCTTCGCCTGCTCGCAGGCGCAGCAGTACGCCTGGGTCAAGGAGCACCAGCCGCACATCTGGGAGCGGATCAAGAAGGCGGTGGCGGACGGCAACTGGGCGCCGGTGGGCTCGATGTGGGTCGAGTCGGATGCCAACATGCCCGGCGGTGAGGCGCTGGCCCGGCAGATCGTGCACGGCAAGCGGTTCTTCCTGGAGGAGCTGGGGGTGGACACCGAGGAGATCTGGCTGCCGGACTCCTTCGGCTACACGGCCGCCTTCCCGCAGCTCGCCAAGCTGGCGGGGGTGAAGTGGTTCCTCACCCAGAAGCTGTCGTGGAACCAGTCCAACAAGATGCCGCACCACACCTTCTGGTGGGAGGGCATCGACGGCACCCGGGTCTTCACCCACTTCCCGCCGGTGGACACCTACAACGCCCAGTTCAGCGCCTCCGAACTCGCCCACGCCGAGAAGAACTTCGCCGACAAGGGGCTGGCCACGCGCTCGCTGGTGCCCTTCGGCTACGGCGACGGCGGTGGCGGCCCCACCCGCGAGATGCTGGAGAAGGCGCGGCGGCTCGCCTCCCTCGAGGGCTCGCCGACCGTCGAGATCCAGCCACCTTCGGTGTTCTTCACCGAGGCCGAGCGGGAGTACGGGCCAAGGCGCCGGTGTGGTCGGGCGAGCTGTATCTGGAGCTGCACCGGGCCACGTACACCACCCAGGCCAAGACCAAGCAGGGCAACCGGCGCGGCGAGCATCTGCTGCGCGAGGCCGAGCTGTGGGCCACGGCCGCCGCCCTGCACACGCCCGGCTACGCCTATCCGTACGACGAGCTGGACCGGATCTGGAAGACGGTGCTGCTGCACCAGTTCCACGACATCCTGCCCGGCTCATCCATCGCCTGGGTGCACCGCGAGGCGCGGGACACCTACGAGATGGTGTTCGCCGAGCTGGAGGAGATCATCGCGGGGGCGGTGGCCGCGCTGGGCGGCGGCGGGCCCGCCGTGCTCAACGCCTCGCCGTACGAGCGCGAGGAGATCGCCGTCCTGGACGCGCGGACGGCCGCCGCCCTGCCGTCCGGGGCCCCGGTCCAGCCGCTGGGCGAGGGCCGTACGGCGGTCGCGGTGCGGGTCGCCGGGCTGGGCGCGGCACCCCTGGGGACCGCCCCGCAGACACCAGCGGCCGCCGGCGGCGCACCCCATGGGGCGCCGCCGGTGACCGCCCTGAGCGACGGCCAGTCCATCGTCCTGGACAACGACCGGCTGCGGGTGACCATCGACGCCGAGGGGCTGCTCACCTCGGTGCTGGACCTGGACGCGAGCCGTGAGGTGCTGGCCCCCGGCGCCCGCGGCAACCTCCTCCAGCTCCACCCCGACCACCCCAACCACTGGGACGCCTGGGACATCGACCGGCACTACCGCCGCAGCCACACCGATCTGACCGACGCCGAGTCCGTCGAGCTGATCGAGTCAGGTCCGCTGCGCGCCACGGTCCGGGTCATACGGTCCTTCGGCGCCTCCCGCATCACCCAGGAGCTGACGCTGGCCGCGGGCAACCGTCGCCTCGACGTCGCCACGGAGGTGGACTGGCAGGAGTCGGAGAAGGTCCTCAAGGCGGCGTTCCCGCTGGACATCCACGCCAAGGTGTCCACCGCGGAGATCCAGTTCGGCCATGTGGACCGCGCCACCCACACCAACACCAGCTGGGACGCGGCCCGGTTCGAGATCTGCGCCCACCGCTGGCTGCGGGTCGCCGAGCCCGGGTACGGGGCGGCGCTGCTCAACGACTCCACGTACGGCCACGATGTGACCCGTACGACGCATGACGGGGGCGAGGCCACGGACGCGGGCACGGACGGGGGCGCGGGCGAGGGCACCGGCGAGGGCGAGGTCCTGGGCACCACCGTGCGGCTCACCCTGCTGCGCGCCCCGCACAGCCCCGACCCGGAGACCGACCTGGGCGTCCACCGCTTCCGCTACGCCCTGCTGCCGGGCGCGGGCGTCGCCGAGGCGGTCGCGGAAGGGCTCGCCCTCAACCTGCCGCTGCGTGCCCTCCCCGCCGGACCGGCCGAGTGGGCGCCGCTGGTGTCCGTGGACAACCCCGCGATCACGATCGAGTCGGTCAAGCTCGCCGAGGACCGCAGCGGCGATGTGGTGGTGCGGCTGTACGAGTCCCAGGGCGGCCGGGCGGCGGGCACGCTGGTCACCGGCTTCCCGGTGCTCGGGGCGGAGGTGACGGATCTGCTGGAGCGCCCGCTGCACGAGGCGGCCACGGGCCCGGGCGGGCTGACCCTGGCACTGCGCCCGCACCAGATCCTGACGTTGCGGCTGCGGCCGGTGAGCGGCTGAAACGGGGCCGGGGGCCGGGGACGGCTGTCCGTCCCCGGCTACCCAGGGTCTGATCAGGGGCGCGGTACGTTGCGGAGGTTGGAGCGGGCCATTTGGAGCATTCGGCCGACGCCGCCTTCCAGCACCATCTTGCTGGCCGAGAGCGCGAAGCCGGTCACCATCTCGGCCTTGATCTTGGGCGGGATGGACAGCGCGTTGGGGTCCGTGACGATGTCCAGGAGCGCGGGCCCCTTGTGGTGCAGTGCGGCGCGCAGCGCGGACCGCAACCGCTTGGGCTTCTCCACCCGCTCGCCGTACACCCCGGCGGCGCGGGCGATCTGGGCGAAGTCGGGGTTGTGGTAGCCCGTGCCGTGCGCGGGCAGGCCCGAGACCAGCATCTCCAGCTCGACCATGCTCAGCGCGGAGTTGTTGAAGAGGATCACCTTCACCGGCAGGTCGTACTGGACGAGGGTGAGGAAGTCGCCCATCAGCATGGTGAATCCGCCGTCGCCGGACATCGAGATCACCTGGCGGCGGCGGTCCATGAACTGGGCGCCGATCGCCTGCGGCAGTGCGTTGGCCATCGAGCCGTGGGTGAAGGAGCCGATCATCCGGCGGCGGCCGTTGGGAGACAGATAGCGGGCGGCCCACACATTGCACATACCGGTGTCCACGGTGAAGATCGCGTCGTCGGCGGCCTCCTCGTCCAGCACCGACGCCACGAACTCCGGGTGGATCGGGATGTGCTTGTCGACCCGGCGGGTGTACGCCTTGACCACGCCCTCCAGCGCGTCGGCGTGCTTCTTCAGCATGCGGTCGAGGAAGCGGCGGTCGGTCTTGGGGTGCACCTTCGGCGTCAGACAGCTCAGCGTCTCCCGGACGTCGCCCCAGACGGCGAGGTCCAGCTTGGAGCGGCGGCCGAGGTGTTCGGCGCGGACGTCCACCTGCACGGTCCGCACATCGGCGGGCAGGAAGGCGCCGTACGGGAAGTCGGTGCCCAGCAGGATCAGCAGATCGCATTCGTGGGTGGCCTCGTACGCCGCGCCGTAGCCGAGCAGGCCGCTCATGCCGACGTCGTAGGGGTTGTCGTACTGGATCCACTCCTTACCGCGCAGGGCGTGCCCCACCGGCGCCTTCAACAGCTCGGCGAAGGCCATCACCTCCTCGTGCGCCCCGGCGCAGCCCCGGCCGCAGAAGAGCGTCACCCGCCCCGCCTCGTTGACCATGCGGGCGAACCGGTCGATCTCCTCGTCCCCGGGCGCACGGTGGGCCGGGACGTCACCAGGGCGTGCTCCTCGGCGCGCTCGGGCGCCGGGCGGGCGGCGATGTCGCCGGGGAGTGCCACCACACTCACCCCGCTGCGGCCGATCGCGTGCTGGACGGCGGTCTGCAGGACGCGCGGCATCTGCTGGGGGTGGGAGATCAGCTCGCAGTAGTGGCTGCACTCCTGGAACAGCCGCTCGGGGTGGGTCTCCTGGAAGTAGCTGGTGCCGATCTCGCTGCTGGGGATGTGCGAGGCGAGCGCGATGACCGGGGCCATGGAGCGGTGGGCGTCGTAGAGCCCGTTGATCAGATGGACGTGCCCGGGCCCGCAGGAGCCCGCGCAGGCGGCGAGGGACCCGGTGAGCTGCGCCTCGGCACCGGCGGCGAAGGCGGCGGTCTCCTCGTGCCGCACCTGGATCCAGTCGATCGCGGCGTTGCGGCGGACCGCGTCCACCACGGGGTTGAGGCTGTCGCCGACGACGCCGTACAGCCGCCGCACACCGGCGCGCACCAGGATGTCCACGTATTGCTCCGCCACGGTCTGCTTGGCCATCGCGCGCCCTCATCCCTCTCGTCGTCCAGGGTCGATGGGACCGGTGACGCGTGTCCGCCACCTTGTACCTTTTGTCCATCAACCCATGGACGGCGCGCTTACGCCTCCCAGACGGCGGCCGCCGTACGGTCGTCGGCGTAGCCCTTCACCCCGGTCTGGGCGTCGGCGAGGAACGCGGCGAGACCCGGCGCCTCCGCGGTGTCCCAGCGTTCGGCCAGGCGATCGGCGAGGGCGGCCTCGCCGCGCAGGGGCTCGGCGAGGCCCGCGCTGCACAGCAGCAGGGTATCGCCCGGCCGGGCGACGGAGGCGCGGAACCGGAAGGGCCCGTGGACGGGCTCGGACTCGGGTGGCGGCGTGGGGTCGGGGTCGGGGGCCTGCTGAGGATGCTGGGGCTCTTGGGCCGCTCGCTGAACGGGCGGGCGGCCGCTCCCATAGCCGATGACGGGTCCGCCGACGGTGTCCCGCTCGCCCCCGTCGGGCTCCAGGTCCTGCCAGACGCCGTCCCGCAGCCGGAAGAGCCCGCCGCCGCCGACGCCGAAGAACACCCGGGTACGGCAGGCCGGATGCGCCGGGAGCAGGAGGCAGCGCACCGAGGCGGTGTGGTCGGCGGGGCGAGGCCGCGTACGGTCGCGCCGGCGCGCAGCCGCCCGTAGGCACGGTCGGTGAGCCGGTGCAGCCCGGAGCTGAGGGCGCCGCGGTTGGCGGTGTGGATGTCCTCCGTCAGCCGGGCCTGGTTGCCGCCGACCGCCCCGGCGATCCACTCGCACAGCTCACGCGCCACCCGATGCGCCCCCGGCGCCGCGCGCTGCCCGCTCGCCACGGCCACCAGGATGAGGGCGCTGTCCCCGGTCCCGAACCGCACCGCGAGCAGCGCATCGCGCCGCGGCTCGCCCCGGTAACGGGCCGCGTCCCCGCGCAGCGAGGCGGCCCGCAGCGTCAGCGTGCCGTACCGGGCGCCCTCGAGCACGGTGTCGGGGACCACGTCCCGGAGATCCTCCGGATCGGTGACGGGAAGCGTGGTCGGCTCGGTCTCGTACGTGGGCGGCTCGTCCCCGACGTACGAGGCCGCCGCGGCCCGCCAGGGCCGCGACGGATCCGCCCGCAACGCCCCCTCCGGCGGAGGCGGCACCCCGGCCCCACGCGGCCCCGAGGACGGCACGGGCGGCCCGGACACCCCGCCCCGCCTGGATGGCCCGCCCGAGCGACCGACCCCGGGGCGCCCACGGGACCGGTGCGTCCGGGCCCGCCCACGGGGCCGGTGCGTCCGGGCGCGTCCACGGGGCCGGTGCGCCCGGATCCGCCCACGGGGCCGGTGCGTCCGGGCCCGCTTCCCGGGCTCGTGGGCCCGGGGGCGCCCGCCGGGTTTGTGGGCTCGGACGCGCCCGGGTTTGTGGATCCGCGCTCGCCCGCTGGGTTTGTGGGTCCGGGCGCGTCCGCCGGGTTTGTGGGTCCGGGCCCATCCGACCGGCTCGCGGGTCCGGGTGAGCTCTCCCAGTTGGTGGGCCCGGGCGCGCTCGCCGGGTTTGTGGATCCGGGCGCATCCGCCGGGCTTGCGGACCCAGGTGCGCCCGCCGGGCTCGTGGGTCCGGGCGAACTTCCCGGCCTCGTGGGTCCCGGCGCGCGCCCCCGGCTCGTGGAGTCGGGCGCGCTTCCCGAGCCGGTACGTCCAGGTGCGCTGGCCGGGCCCGTACGCCCCGGTGTGTCGCTTGGCTCCGCGCGGCCGGGTGCGTCTCCGGGATCCGCGCCGCCCTGTGCGGCACCGGCTCCCCCGCCACCCCATGCGGCGCCCGGTCCCGTGCGTCCCGGCCCGGTACCGGAACCCCCGCGGCCCTCGGAGGGCGGCACGGCGCCCGATCCCGCGTTGCCGCCCGCCGAAGGCGATGCACCGGAGCCCGCGCGGTCCTGGGTGGGCAGTGTGGCACCGGGCTCCTCGTCGGCGGGAGATCGCCACCCCTGCGGGCCAGCTCCGGCGTCGGCGTCGGAGCCCGGGGCGGCACCGCCCGGCTCCCCCGTCCGCGGGCCCCAGGGGGCGCCCGCGGCCGGTCTACGATTTCCGGCGTCCTCGTCGCCGGCGAGCGTGCGGGAGGCCGAGTCGAACCGGTCGTCCACGGAGTCGGAGGCCGCAGCGGGCCCCGCGTCGGCACGACGCGGGTCGTACAACTCGCCCCACCAGTCGTCCTCATGACGGCGTCGGTCGCCCTGCTGGCTCATCCCCACATTGTCCACAGGGAGGCTCCACGGGGACACCACGCGATGACCGGCCCGAGGCTCGCCCAAGATCCGCTCAAGCTCCGCGGGGACACCCCGCCGAGCCCCATCAACCCCGCCCTCACCCCCGGTACGCCTCCAGCAGCCGGAGCCAGATCTCGCTGATCGTGGGGAATGACGGCACCGCGTGCCAGAGGCGGTCGATGGGACCTCGCCCGCTACCGCGACCGTCGCCGAGTGGAGCAGTTCGCTGACCCCGGGGCCCACGAAGGTGACGCCGATCAGGTGGTCCCGGTCCAGGTCGACGACCATGCGGGCGCGGCCGCGGTAGCCGTCGGCGAAGAGCACCGCGCCCTCGACCTGGCCCATGTCGTAGTCGACGACGCGGATGTTGCGGCCCTCGGACTCGGCCTGCTCCGCGGTGAGCCCGACCGCGGCGACCTCCGGGTCGGTGAAGACGACCTGGGGTACGGCCGCCTCGTCCGCGGTCGTCGCATACTCGCCCCAGCGGCCCGTGTCCAGCCGCTCGACGCCCCGCGCGCGGGCCCCGATCGCCGCACCCGCGATGCGCGCCTGGTACTTGCCCTGGTGGGTGAGGAGCGCGCGGTGGTTGATGTCGCCCGCCGCGTACAGCCAGCCGTCGGGGACGTCCTTCACGCGGCAGGTCTCGTCGACCGTCAGCCAGCCGCCCGGTTCGAGCCCCACCGTCTCCAGGCCCAGATCCGCGGTGTGCGGGGCGCGCCCGGTGGCGAAGAGCACCTCGTCCGCCTCGAGCTGTTCCCCGCTCTCCAGGGTCACCGTGACCGGCCCCTCCGCCCCGCCCGGCCGGGCAAGCCCCTTCACCGCCGTACCGGTGCGGATCTCGGCCCCGGCCTCCCGCAGCGTCTCGGCGACCAGCTCGCCCGCGAACGGCTCGATCCGGGCCAGCAGTCCGGAGCCGCGGACCAGCACGGTGACGCGCGAGCCGAGGCCGCACCAGGCCGTGGCCATCTCGGCGGCCACGACACCGCCGCCCACGATGATCAGCCGGTCCGGCACCGTGCCGGCGCTGGTGGCCTCCCGGCTGGTCCAGGGCCGAGCCTCGGCGATCCCGGGCATGTCGGGCAGCGCGGCCCCGGTGCCGGTGCAGAGGGCCACGGCGTGGCGCGCGGTGAGGGTCCGCTCCTCGCCACCGGATCCGTCCTGCGGCGTCACCGCGACCCGCCGCGGCCCGACCAGCCGCCCATGGCCGCGCACCAGGTCGATCCCGGCCGACTCCAGCCAGGTGAGCGCACCGTCGTCCTTCCAGTTGCCGACCTGCTTGTCGCGGTGGGCGAAGACATCGGCCGCCGCCAGCGACCCCCGACCGCCTCCCGCACCCCCGGCACCTGGCGTGCCTCGGCCCGCGCGAGCACCGGGCGCAACAGCGACTTACTGGGGACGCAGGCCCAGTACGAACACTCACCACCGACCAGCTCCCGCTCCACGATCACCGTGGAGAGCCCGGCGGCGCGGGTCCGGTCGGCCAGATTCTCACCGACCGGGCCCGCGCCCAGCACGATGACGTCGTACTCGTCCGTGGCCTGATTCATCGCAACCCGCTCTCTCGCTCGTATCACCGTCGCAGGGCCCTCCGGGGGCCTCGCAGGGTCATCGTGGCGTCGAGTTACCGCGCACGGCCACCCCAATCGGCGTCTCGGCCGCACGCTCTCGACACCGGGAGGTCCTGGCCCCGTCCCGCGTCCCCTGCGGACGGGGCGCGGCCGCGCGTGGGCTGATGGCCGACCCGCGCCGACGAGCCGGGGTGGGCACAACCCACCCGCCGGCCCGCCCCGACCAACGAAACCCCGCCCGGGACACGCGCATCCCACACCCGGAGCCCGGGGAGGACGGGCCCACGGCCCGGAGCCCGGGGACGGCAGCCCCACGGCCCGGAGCCCGGGGAGGGCGGCCCACGACTCGAGCCCCGGGACGCGCGTACCGTTACCGCTACCGCCCGCGCATCGGCCCCCGCTTGCGCTCCCCCATGTGGCGGCCGAGCGCCTGCCGCTGCTTCCAGTCCCGCCGCAGCTCGGCACGCAGCCGCGCGTCCGTACGGGCCGCGAGCCGCTCGTTCTCGCGGAGCAGCTTGCGGTAGCTCTCCAGCCGCCGCTCGGGCAGTGAGCCGTCGTCGATCGCGGCGAGCACCGCGCACCCGGGCTCGGCCCGGTGGGCGCAGTCGGGGAAGCGGCACCGCTCGGCGAGCGCCTCGATCTCGGCGAACGCCTGTGCGACACCTCCCCCGGCGTCCCACAGCCCCACCCCGCGCAGCCCCGGGGTGTCGATCAGCACCCCGCCCGAGGGCAGGGGCAGCAGATCGCGGGTGGTCGTGGTGTGCCGCCCCTTGCCGTCGCTGTCGCGGATCGCCCGTACGTCCTGGACGGCCTCGCCCACCAGCGCGTTCGCCAGCGTGGATTTGCCCGCGCCGGACTGGCCGAGCAGTACCGAGGTGCCGGAGGCGAGCAGGGCGCCCAGTTCCTCCAGCCCCTCCCCCGTCGCGGAGCTGACGGGCAGCACCCGCACACCGGGCGCCGCCGTCTCGGTGTCGGACACCAGATGGGCGAGGGTGTCCGGGTCGGGCACCAGATCGGCCTTGGTGAGGACGAGCAGCGGCTGGGCGCCGCTCTCCCAGGCCAGCGCGGTGAACCGCTCCACCCGGCCCAGGTCGAGCTCGGCGGCGAGGGACATGGCGATGACGGCGTGGTCGGCGTTGGCCGCCAGCACCTGGCCGTCCGAGCGCTTGGAGGAGGTGGACCGTACGAGGGCGGTACGGCGCGGCAGCAGCGTACGGACGTAGGCCGGATCGCCCTCGGCGTCCACGGCGACCCAGTCGCCGGTGCACACGATCCGCATCGGATCGCGCGGCGTCACCAGCTCGGTGTCGGCGCGCGCCGGGCCGCTCGGGGTGACCAGATCGCACTGGCCACGGTCCACCCGGATCACCCGGCCGGGCACCAGGCCCTGTGCGGCGTACGGGGTGAACGCCTCCGCCCAGCCGTCATCCCAGCCATAGGCGGTGAGGGAGTACGGAGACGCGGAGTCGGAGGAAGTGTTGAACACGGAGGAAACCCTTCGAAGGGCGGCCTCCGAAGAGGTGTCAGCCGGAGGCCGCAGGGGTGGAAATGAGGAACTCCTGAACGCGAGCGGCGCTCGCCACCGAGACCGTCATCAATGTCCTCACCTCCTGCTTTCCTCAACGCGCGGCGACGCGGGCCAACACGGCCCGCACGGAACGGAGAAACCGTAGCCCATCCCCACACGGGGCGCCATCCGTTTTTCTTTCGCCGAAAACGAAGGGCCGCCTTCAACCACCTTGTGACCAGGGGAACGTGCCTTCGGACGGCGACCCCCGAACATGCTTGCGCACCCGTCGGACGCTGAGGTACCTTCGCGGCAGTTGATCTTTGTTTTTCACGCGCGATAAATGGGTTCAGGTCACCAGGTCACGGGGGAGTGTACCTAGTTGTCCACAGTCGCCGATTCGTCATGGCAGCACGCTGTCCATGATTCGGTAGCGGTCATCGGTTTCTCGTGTCGTTTACCGGGAGCCGGGACGCCCGGGGAATTCTGGCGGCTGCTCAGCGAGGGCGCGGACGCGGTCACTTCCGTACCGGAAGGGCGGTGGACTCGGCGTCAATCCGACGGCGGGTCCGGTGCCGGAACCGAAGCCGGAGTCGAAGCGAGGACGGCCGGAGCCGAAGCGGGGACGGAATTCGGCGCCTTCCTCGACGAGGTGGACCACTTCGACGCCGACTTCTTCGGCATATCGCCGCGCGAGGCCGCCGCCATGGACCCCCAGCAGCGGCTGATGCTCGAACTGGGCTGGGAAACCCTGGAGGACGCGGGCCTCACACCGGCCCGGCTCGCCCGAGGGCGGACGGGGGTGTTCGTCGGCGCCATCAACGACGACTACGCCACGCTGCTGCGGCGCCACGGCGGCGACTCCGCGGTCACCCATCACACCCTGACCGGCCTCCAGCGCGGCATGATCGCCAACCGGCTCTCCTATCTGCTGGGCACCCGCGGCCCCAGCATGGTGGTGGACTCGGGCCAGTCGTCCTCGCTGGTCGCGGTGCACACGGCGTGCCAGAGCCTGCGCAACGGCGAATGCGACACCGCGCTCGCGGGCGGTGTCCACCTCAATCTGGCGTACGACGGCGCGCTGAGCGCCGCACGCTTCGGCGGGCTCTCCCCCGACGGCAGGTGCTTCACCTTCGACGCCCGGGCCAACGGCTTCGTGCGCGGCGAGGGCGGCGGTCTGGTGCTGCTCAAACCCCTCGCCCGGGCGCTGGCCGACGGCGACCGCATCCATGGGGTGCTGCGCGGCGGCGCGGTCAACAACGACGGCGGCGGGGACAGTCTCACCACGCCCAGCCGGACCGCCCAGGCGGAGGTGTTGCGCCGGGCGTACGCCGCGGCCGGGGTCGCCCCCGACGAGGTCCAGTACGTCGAACTGCACGGCACCGGCACGCCCGTCGGCGACCCCGTCGAGGCGGCGGCGCTGGCCGAGGCGATCGGCGCGGCGCGGACGAAGGACCGCCCGCTGCTGGTGGGGTCCGCCAAGACGAACGTGGGCCATCTGGAGGGGGCCGCGGGGATCACCGGCCTGATCAAGGTCCTGCTCTCCCTGAAGGCGGCGCACCTCCCGCCCAGCCTCAACTTCCGCTCCCCCAACCTCGCGATTCCGCTGGAGGAGTGGAATCTGCGGGTGCAGACCGAGCTGTCGGCGTGGCCGCGCCCGGACGCACCGCTGATCGCCGGCGTGTCGTCCTTCGGCGTCGGCGGGACCAACGCCCATGTCGTCGTGGAGCAGGCCCCGGTGGTCTCCCTCGCCACGAGTGCGGCCGAAGGCGCTGCGGGCGCGTGGGGTGGTGACGTACTGCCGTGGGTGATCTCAGGGCGCACGGCGATCGGACTGCGGGCACAGGCCGCCCGGTTGAGGTCGTTCACGGAAGACGGTTCGGCGGACGGCGACGTCTCCCCCGCCGACATCGGATGGTCGCTCGCCGAGCACCGGACGGCCCTGGAGCACCGTGCCGTGGTGGTGGCCGGGGACCGCGACGGGTTCCTGGCCGGGCTGGACGCGCTGGCCTCCGGTGAGCCGTCCGCCCATGTGATCCATGGGGTGGCCGGCGAGGCGGACACGGGTCCGGTGTTCGTCTTCCCGGGGCAGGGCTCGCAGTGGGTGGGCATGGCCGCCGAACTGCTCGACGCCTCACCCGTGTTCGCCGCATCCATCGACCGCTGCGCCCGGGCCCTGGCCCCGCACACCGACTGGGACCTCCTCGACGTCCTGCGGGAGGCCGAGGACGGCGCCGCGCTGGAGCGCGTGGAGGTGCTACAGCCCGTGCTCTGGGCCGTGATGGTCTCGCTGACGCGGGTGTGGCGTTCGCTGGGCGTCGTCCCATCGGCCGTCGTGGGCCACTCACAGGGCGAGATCGCGGCCGCATGCGTGGCCGGAGCGCTGTCGCTGGAGGACGGTGCCCGGTTGATCGCCGTACGCAGCCGGATCGCCGGGGCACTGATCGGCCGGGGCGGTCTCGCGTCCATCGGCGCGTCGGAGGAGCGGGCGGCCGAACTGCTCGCGGGCCGCGACGACGTATGGATCGCCGCGGTCAACGGACCCGGCGCGACGGTGGTCGGGGGCAGTCCGGAAGGGCTGGCCGAGGTCACGGCCAGGGCGGAGGCCGCCGGGCTGCGCCACCGCAGGGTGGCCACGGCGTACGCCTCGCACACGCCGCATGTCGAGGCGATCCGCGAGGAGTTCCTGCGGCTCGCGGCGCCGGTCGCGCCGCGTGCCGGGGACGTGCCGATGTACTCGACGGTCACCACCGGCCCCATCGCGGGCGAGGCGCTGGACGCCGAGTACTGGTACCGCAACCTCCGCGAACAGGTCCGCTTCCACGACACCGTCCAGAACCTGATCGCGGATGGCAACACCCTCTTCCTGGAGAACAGTTCGCACCCGGTGCTCACCACCGCCGTCCAGGACACGGGCGGTCTCGCCGTCGGGACCCTGCGCCGGGGCGAGGGCGGCACGCGGCGGCTGCTGCTCTCGCTGGCCGAACTGTGGGTGCGGGGAGCCGCCCCGGACTGGGCGCGGGTGTTCGCCGGGACCGGCGCCCGCCGGACCGAACTACCCGGCCGCGCCTTCCAGCGGCGGCGCCACTGGTTCGACGTCGTGGCGTCTCCGGCGGTCACGGACGCCGCGCCGGGGGCTGTGGGCGCCGCGAGGGTTACGGGCGCTCCAGGGGCTGAGGACGTTGCGGGGGGTGCGGGTGTTCCGGGGGCCGCGGGCCTTGATGTGGCTCATCAGGTGCGGGCCCAGGCCGCCGCCGTCCTCGGACATACGACGGTGGCCGAACTCGACACCGGACGGACCTTCAAGGACCTCGGCTTCGACTCGATCTCGCTCAGCGATCTGTGCAACCGCATCAACGCCACACTGGGCACCCGCCTCTCCCCCGCCGCGCTCTTCAGCCACCCGACCCCGGCCAAGCTGGCGGAACACCTCACCGCCACCACCCCCGGTCCGACCTCCGCGCCCACCGCGGAGGCCGCCACCGCCACCGTCACCGCCATCGCCACCGCCACCGCCACCGACGAGCCGATCGCCATCATCGCGATGAGCTGCCGCCTCCCCGGTGGCGTGCGCTCCCCGGAGGACCTCTGGCGCCTGGTGGCGGACGGACGGGACGCCATCTCACCGTTCCCGGACGACCGGGGGTGGGATCTGGAACGGCTGCACGGCACCGAGGGCGCCGGCAGCAGCTTCGCCCGGAGCGGTGGATTCGTCGACGGGGCCACGGACTTCGACGCCCGCTTCTTCGGCATCTCCCCGCGCGAGGCCCTGGCGATGGACCCCCAGCAGCGGCTGCTGCTGGAGACCTCCTGGGAGTTGCTGGAACGGGCGGGCATCCCGCCCGACGCGCTGCGCGCCACCCGTACCGGTGTGTTCGTCGGCACCATGGACCAGGAGTACGGGCCACGGCTGCACGAGGCGCCGGAGGCAGTGGACGGCTATCTCCTCACCGGCAAGACCGCCAGTGTGGCCTCCGGCCGTATCGCCTATCTGCTCGGACTCACCGGACCCGCCATCACCCTGGACACCGCCTGCTCGTCATCGCTGGTGGCCCTGCATCTGGCGGTGCAGTCGCTGCGGCGCGGAGAGTCCTCGCTGGCCCTGGCCGGTGGGGTGACGGTCCTCAACACTCCTGGAATCTTCACCGAGTTCAGCCGTCAGGGCGGGCTGGCCCGCGACGGCCGGTGCAAGGCGTTCGCGGCCGGGGCCGATGGCACCGGAATGGCGGAGGGCGTGGGGCTTCTGCTGGTGGAGCGGCTGTCCGACGCCCGCCGCAACGGCCGTCGCGTGCTCGGCGTGATCCGTGGCACGGCGGTCAACCAGGACGGCGCCTCGAACGGCCTCACCGCGCCCAACGGCCTCTCCCAGGAGCAGGTGGTCCGGCAGGCGCTGGCGGACGCGGGCCTGTCGCCGTCCGATGTGGATGTGATCGAGGCACACGGCACGGGTACGGCGCTCGGCGATCCGATCGAGGCACAGGCGCTGCTCGCCACGTACGGCCGGGACCGGCCCGCCGACCGGCCCGCGCTGCTGGGCTCGGTGAAGTCCAACATCGGCCACACCCAGGCGGCGGCCGGGGTCGCGGGCGTCATCAAGGCGATCATGGCGATGCGCCACGGTGTCGTCCCCGCCACACTGCATGTGGACGAGCCGACCCCGCACGTGGACTGGGCCTCCGGCGCGGTGGAACTGGTGACGGCGGAACGCCCGTGGCCGGAGGCCGGACGGGCGCGGCGGGCCGGAGTCTCGTCGTTCGGCATCAGCGGGACCAACGCCCATGTGGTCCTGGAGGAGGCCCCGTCGGGTCCGGCCCTCGTCCCGGCCCCCGTCGCTGATCCCGCCCATCGACTCGTCGGGACGGAGGGTGTGCTGCCGTGGGTGGTGTCGGGCCGGACGCCCGCCGCGCTGCGGGCGCAGGCGGCCCGGCTGAGTGTGTTCGCCGCCACCTCCGACGCCACGCCGTCGGACATCGCGTGGGCGCTGGCGACGCGGCGGGCCGCCATGGAACACCGTGCGGTGGTGGTGGCCGGGGACCGGGACGACGTCCTGGCCGGGCTCGACGCGATCGCCGCCGGGGAGCCCTCCGCTCATGTGGTCAGTGGGGTGTCCGCCGGGTCGGCCGCCGGTCCGGTGTTCGTCTTTCCGGGGCAGGGGTCGCAGTGGGTCGGCATGGCCGCCGAACTGCTCGACGCCTCAACCGTGTTCACCGAATCCATCGACCGGTGCGCGCAAGCGCTGGCGCCCCACATCGACTGGGATCTGCTCGATGTGCTGCGGGCGACCGGGGATGAGGCGGCGCTGGAGCGGGTGGATGTGGTCCAGCCCGCCCTCTGGGCCGTCCTGGTGTCCTTGGCCCAGGTGTGGCGTTCGCTCGGCATCGAGCCCGCCGCCGTCATCGGCCACTCCCAGGGCGAGATCGCGGCCGCGTGCGTAGCCGGTGTGGTCTCGTTGGAGGACGGCGCACGGCTCGTGGCGCTGCGCAGCCGCCTCATCGCGCGGGAACTCGCCGGACTCGGCGGCATGGCCTCCCTCGCCACCTCCGCCGACCAGGCACACGACCTGCTGACCGGCCGCGATGACGTCTGGGTCGCGGCCGTCAACGGGCCCACCTCCACGGTCATCGCCGGGAGCCCCACCGGGCTCGCCGAGGCCACGGCGAAGGCCGAGGCCATCGGGGTCCGGACCCGTGCGATCGCCGTCGACTACGCGTCCCACACCCCGCACGTCGAACGCATCCGGGAACGGCTCCTCGAGCTCGCCGCACCCATCACCCCCCGCGTCGGCGACATACCCCTGTACTCCACCGTCACCACCGCCCTCGTCGACGGCGGGACCCTCGACGCCGAGTACTGGTACCGCAACCTCCGCGAACAGGTCCGCTTCCACGACACGCTGCGGACGCTGCTGGCCGACGGCCACACCCTCTTCCTGGAGTCCAGCCCCCACCCCGTCCTCACCACCGCCGTCGAGGAAACCGGCCACGCCACCGACCAGCCCGTGCTCGCCACCGGCACCCTGCGCCGTGACCACGGCGGCACCCGGCGGCTCCTCAGCGCCCTCGCCACCCTGTGGGCCCACGGTGTGACCCCCGACTGGACGGCGGTGTTCGCGCCCGGTGGCGCCGCCACAGCCGTCGATCTGCCCACCTACGCCTTCCAGCGCGAGCGCTACTGGCTCGCGCCCGTCGGTCCCGGCTCCGCCGTGCGGATCGATCCGCCGTCCGCCACCGTGGCGGCCGAAGGACCCGAGGCGCTTGAGGCGCTTGAGGGCTTCGCACGCCGAGTGGCCGACGCGGCCGAGGGCGCGCCCCGGCTGCGGGTGGTGCTGGACGAGGTGTGCCGCCACGCGGCCGCCGTGCTGGGACTGTCCTCGCGGGACGAGGTGGAGACGCGGAAGGTCTTCCGGGACCTCGGCTTCGACTCGCTGACCGCCGTGGAGCTGCGGAACCGGCTGGCCGGGGCGACGGGTGTGGCGCTCGCGCCGTCCGTCGTCTTCGACTATCCGACGCCCCTGACACTGGCCCGGCATCTGCTGGACCGGATCACGGGCGGGGACACCGCCGGAGCGGGCCCGTACCCGCCGGGCGCCGTTGCGCCGGGTGCACCGGGTGCGCCGGGTACGCCGGGTACGCCCGGGGCGGCCGCCCTGGACGAGCCGATCGCGATCGTGGCCACGAGCTGCCGGTTCCCCGCGGGCGTACGGTCGCCCGAGGACCTGTGGCGGCTGCTGCTGTCCGACCAGGACACGCTCTCCGCGTTCCCCGCCGACCGCGGCTGGGATCTCGACACGCTCCACCACCCCGACCCCGAACGCCCCGGCAGCAGCTATGTCCACCAGGGCGGATTCCTCCCGGACGCCGCCGACTTCGATGCCGACTTCTTCGGCATCTCGCCACGCGAGGCGATGGCGATGGACCCCCAGCAGCGGCTGCTGCTGGAGACCTCCTGGGAGGCGCTGGAACACGCGGGCATCGACCCGCTGTCGCTGCGCGGCAGCCGCACCGGAGTGTTCATCGGCCTCGTACCGCACGGCTACGGCGGTGAGGGCGCCGACACCGAGGGCTCCGAGGGCTACCTCTTCACCGGAGCGGCGGGAAGCGTGGCATCCGGCCGGATCGCCTACAGCTTCGGCCTGACCGGCCCGGCCGTCACGGTGGACACGGCGTGTTCGTCCTCGCTGGTGGCCCTGCATCTGGCCGTACAGGCGCTGCGCAACGGCGACTGCGGGATGGCGCTCGTGGGTGGCGTCTCGGTGATCTCCACACCGGGTGTGTTCACCGAGTTCAGCCACCAGCGCGGGCTCGCCCCCGACGGCCGCTGCAAGCCCTTCGCGGCGGCGGCGGACGGCACCGCGTGGGCGGAGGGCGTGGGCGTGCTGCTGGTCGAGCGGCTGTCGGAGGCCCGCCGCGGCGGCCACCAGGTGCTGGCCGTCATCCGTGGCACGGCGATCAACCAGGACGGCGCCTCCAACGGCCTCACCGCGCCCAACGGCCCCTCCCAACAGGCCGTCATCCGCCGGGCGTTGGCGAACGCACGTCTCGCGCCGTCCGATGTCGATGTGATCGAGGCGCATGGCACGGGTACGGCGCTGGGCGACCCCATCGAGGCACAGGCGCTGCTCGCCACCTACGGCCAGGGCCGAGCCGCCGAACGCCCCGCGCTGCTGGGCTCGATGAAGGCCCACGTCGGCCACACCGGCGCGGCGGCCGGGGTCGCGGGCATCATCAAGATGGTGCTGGCCCTGCGCCACGGTGTCGTTCCCCGCACCCTGCATGTGGACGAGCCGACGCCGCGGGTGGACTGGGGCTCCGGTGCGGTGGAGCTGGTGACGGAGACCACGGGCTGGCCCGAGGCGGAACGGGCACGCCGTGCGGCGGTGTCGTCGTTCGGGGTCAGCGGCACCAACGCCCATGTGATCCTCGAAGCGGCCCCGACGGCGGACACCACGTCCCCGTCCACACCCACGGAGGGCGTGCTGCCGTGGGTGATCTCGGCACGCTCCGAAACCGCGCTACGGGCGCAGGCAGCGCAGTTGCGTGCGTTCGTGGCCACGAGCGGCCGGCATCTCGCCGACATCGGCTGGGCGCTGGCACGGCACCGGGCCGCGCTGGAGCACCGCGCGGTGGTCGTCTCCGCCGACCGGGACGCCTTCCTGGCCGGGCTGGACGCCATCGCCACCGGCGACCCCGCCGTCCAGGTGGTCAGCGGAGTGGTCCCGGGCGAGCCGCCGTCCGGTGCGGTGTTCGTCTTTCCGGGGCAGGGGTCGCAGTGGGTCGGCATGGCCGCCGAACTGCTCGCCTCCTCAACGGCGTTCGCCGAGACGATCGACGGGTGCGCCCAAGCCCTCGCCCCGCATGTCGACTGGGATCTGCGCGATGTGCTGCGGGCGACCGGGGACGATGCGCTGGAACGGGTGGACGTGGTCCAGCCCGCGCTCTGGGCCGTCATGGTGTCCTTGGCCCAGGTGTGGCGTTCGTTCGGCATCGAGCCCGCCGCCGTCATCGGCCACTCCCAAGGTGAGATCGCCGCCGCGTGCGTAGCCGGTGTGCTCACCCTCGACGACGGCGCACGGCTCGTGGCCCTGCGCAGCCGCCTCATCGCCCAAGAACTCGCCGGACACGGCGGCATGGTCTCCCTCACCGCCTCCGCCGACCAGACGCGCGAGCTGCTGACCGGCCACGACGACGTATGGATCGCCACCGTCAACGGCCCGACCTCCACCGTCATCGCCGGGAGCCCCGCCGCGCTCACCGACGTCATGGCACAAGCGGAAGCCACCCGGATCCGGGCCCGTGCGATCGCCGTCGACTACGCGTCCCACACCCCGCACGTCGAGCGCATCCGGGAACAGCTCCTCCAACTCGCCGCACCCATCGCCCCCCGCGCCGGGCATGTGCCCCTGTACTCCACCGTCACCGCCACGCCCGTCAACGGCGAGGCCCTCGACGCCGAGTACTGGTACCGCAACCTCCGCGAACCCGTCCGCTTCCACGACACGCTGCGGACGCTGCTGGCCGACGGCCACACCCTCTACCTCGAAACCAGCCCCCACCCCGTCCTCACCACCGCCATCCAAGAAACCAACGCCCACGCCGTCCCCACCCTCCGCCGCGACCACGGCGACACCCAACAACTCCTCACCGCCCTCGCCACCCTCTGGACCCACGGCCTCACCCCCACCTGGCCGACGATCCTCACCCCCAACAACCCCACCCCCACCAACCTCCCCACCTACCCCTTCCAACGCCACCACTACTGGCTGGACACGGCCGCCCCGGCCCGACACCGCGCCGGCGCCATGGCAGGCCCGGATCCGCACACCGGTTTCTGGGAGGCCGTGGAGCGCGAGGATCTGGAAGGTCTGGCGCGGACCCTGCGGTTGGAGGAGTCGCAGGCGGAGTTGACGACTCTGCTGCCCGCGCTGTCGGCGTGGCATCGACGGCAGAGCGCGGCGTCCACGATGGACGCGTGGCGGTATCGCGAGGGGTGGAAGCCGCTGCCCGACGCCACCGCGCCCGCGCTCTCCGGCACCTGGCTCCTCGTCCTGGCGCCCGACCAGAAGGGCGGTGCGCTGTACGAGGCGATCGCCACGGCCCTGAACCGGCACGGGGCCACGGTGGAAACGGTGGTCGTGGCGCCCGACGATCCGCGCCACTGGGCCGACGCCCTCGCCACCCTCACCGCACACGCCACCGCGCACCCCACCGCGCCCGTCGTCGGCGTGCTCTCGCTGCTCGCCCGCGACGAGGCCGCCGGGCTGCACCGCACCCTGCGGCTGATCCAGGGCCTGGAGGCGGCGGGGCTGTTCGCGCCGCTGTGGTGTGTCACCCAGGGCGCGGTGTCCGTAGGCGACCACGATCCGCTGACCGGCCCGGCGCAGGCGCTGGTCTGGGGTCTGGGCCGGGTGGCGGCGCAGGAACTCGCCACCCGCTGGGGCGGGTTGGCGGATCTGCCCCAGGATCTGGACGAACGGACGGCGGCCCGGCTCTGCGCCGTACTGGCCGCCGACAGCCACGAGGACCAGGTCGCGGTCCGCGCCACCGGGATCCTCGGGCGCCGTATCGTCAGGGCGCCGCGACTCGGCGATGTGCTCGGCGGTGGGCTCGGCGATGTGCTCGATGATGGCTGGTCTCCCGGCCCGGGCACGGTCCTGATCACCGGTGGCACCGGCGCCCTCGGCAGCCAGGTGGCCCGTCGGCTCGCGGCCCGTGGCGCCGAGCATCTGCTGCTCATCAGCCGTCGCGGGGACACCGCGCCGGGAGCGGACGAGCTGGTGGCCGAGCTGACCGCCTCGGGGGCCAAGGCGACCGTGGCGGCCTGCGATGTCGGGGACGCCGACGCGCTCCGCGCGCTTCTGGCGTCGATTCCGGCCGCATACCCGCTGACCTCGGTGTTCCACACGGCGGCCGTCCTGGACGACGCCGCCATCACCTCCCTCGCCCCGAGCAGGTGGACCGGGTGCTACGGGTCAAGGCGGATGCGGCGTGGCGGCTGCACGAGCTGACCCGGGACCTGGAGCTGTCCGCGTTCGTGCTGTTCTCCTCCCTGGCGGGGACCGTGGGCATGGTGGGCCAGGGCAACTACGCACCCGCCAACGCCTATATGGATGCCCTGGCTCGCCACCGCCGCGCGCGGGGGCTGGTGGCCACCTCCGTGGCCTGGGGTTCCTGGGCGCAGGGCGGTATGGCCGAACGGGACGCGGTCACCGAGCTGCGGCTGCGCCATGGCGTACCGCTGCTGCCGCCGGAGTCGGCGCTCCTCGCGCTGGAAGCCGCGCTGGCGGACGACGAAACGTCCCTGGTGATCGCCGATATCGACTGGGACCGCTTCGCCCACGCCTACACCGCGGCCCGCCCCAGCCACCTCCTCGATGAGATCCCCGAGGCCCGGCGGGCACTCGGCGCGGTCGAGGGTGCGGGGGCCGGGGCGCCGGGCGGCGACGGCCGTACGGGCGGTCCGGGCGGTACGGTGGCGGCCCTGCGCGACCGGCTCGCCGACGCGAAGCCCGAGGAGCGCGAACGGCGGCTCCTCGAGACCGTACGCGGCCAGGTGGCCGCCGTCCTCGGCCATGACTCGGCCGAGGCCGTGGGCACCAGGCGGCCGTTCCTGGAACTCGGCCTGGACTCGGTCACGGCGGTGGAGCTGCGCAACCGGCTCGGGAGCGTCACGGGGCTCCGGCTGCCCGCCACCGTGATCTTCGACTTCCCGACCGTCGCCGAGCTCGTCGACTGTCTGTACGCACAGCTCTTCACCGGCATCGGCGACGGCCCGTACGACGACCCGCACGCCGGCGGCCGAGCTGCCACGAGTGACGGCGCCGCCGAACTCGACCGTCTGGAAATGCTGTTGGGCACGCTGCCGAGCGACGCCCCCGCCCGTTCCGAGATCACCGACCGGCTGCGCCGACTGCTCCGGTCCGCCGTGGACGCCATGGACGCCGTAGCCACCGTGGACACCGCCGAGGAGCCGGTGACGTCCGAGGATCTCGAAGCGGCCACCAACGACGAGCTCTTCGACTACATCGAGAAGGAGTTCGGGATCTCCTGATCCCCTTCCCGCCCCAACCCGCTGACCAGCCGGTCTGTCCGCCATACCCACCTCCTACCGCCGACTCTTCGCATGGAGCCCCGACATGGACGATGTGCACAAGCTCCGCCACTATCTGACCCGGGTCACCGCGGAGCTCAAGGAGACGCGGGCGCAACTGCGGGTGGCGGAGTCGGCGGCCGCCGAGCCGGTGGCGATCGTCGGGATGAGCTGCCGCTACCCCGGCGGAGTGGCCTCGCCCGAGGCGCTGTGGGAGCTCGTCGAAGGTGGCGGGGACGCCATTTCCGGGTTCCCGGCCGACCGTGGCTGGGATCTGGCGGGGCTGGTCGACCCGGACGGCGAACGACCGGGCACCTCGTACACCGCCGAGGGTGGATTCCTGCACACCGCGGGCGAGTTCGACGCCTCCTTCTTCGGCATCTCACCGCGCGAGGCCCTGGCGATGGACCCCCAGCAGCGGCTGCTGCTGGAGACGTCCTGGGAGCTGTTCGAGCGAGCGGGGATCGACCCGGCGTCGCTGCGCTCCAGCCGGACCGGGGTGTTCATCGGCGCCAGCTTCCATGACTACGGCAGCAGGCTGCCCGCGATCCCGGAGGAGGTCGAGGGCCATGCCATGACCGGTGTCGCGGGCAGTGTCGTCTCCGGGCGCATCGCCTACACCTTCGGGCTGACCGGCCCGGCCCTCACCGTGGACACCGCGTGTTCGTCCTCGCTGGTGGCGCTGCACCTGGGGGTGCGGGCGCTGCGCGACGGCGAGTGCGGGATGGCGGTCGTCGGCGGTGTCGCCGTGATGTCCACGCCGGATCTTTTCACCGAGTTCAGCAGGCAGCGGGGGCTGGCCCGGGACGGCCGGTGCAAGGCGTTCTCCGCCGCCGCGGACGGCATGGGCGCGGCGGAGGGCGTGGGGCTGCTGCTGGTGGAACGGCTGTCCGACGCCCGCCGCAACGGCCACCAGGTGCTGGCCGTCATCCGGGGCTCGGCGGTCAACCAGGACGGCGCCTCCAACGGCCTCACCGCGCCCAACGGCCCCGCCCAGCGGCGGGTGATCCAGGACGCGCTGGCCGACGCGGGCGTGGCCTCGTCCGAGGTGGATGTGATCGAGGCGCACGGCACCGGTACGGCGCTGGGCGACCCCATCGAGGCACAGGCGCTGCTCGCCACCTACGGCCAGGACCGGCCCGCCGAACGCCCCGCGCTGCTGGGCTCGGTGAAATCCAACCTCGGCCACACCCAGGCCGCGGCGGGCGTGGCCGGTGTGATCAAGATGGTCATGGCGATGCGCCATGACGTCGTGCCGCGCACCCTGCATGTGGACGAGCCGACGCCACATGTGGACTGGGCCTCCGGCGCGGTGGAACTGGTGACGGAGAACGCGTCCTGGCCCGAGGCCGAACGGGCACGCCGCGCGGCGGTGTCGTCGTTCGGGGTCAGCGGCACCAACGCCCATGTGATCCTCGAAGCGGCCCCGACGGCGGACACCACGTCCCCGTCCACACCCACGGAGGGCGTGCTGCCGTGGGTGATCTCGGCACGCTCCGAAACCGCGCTACGAGCACAGGCCGCACAATTGCTGACGTTCGCGGCCACGAGCGGCCGGCATCTCGCCGACATCGGCTGGGCGCTCGCACGGCACCGGGCCGCGCTGGAGCACCGCGCGGTGGTCGTGGCCGCCGACCGGGACACCTTCCTGGCCGGGCTGGACGCCATCGCCACCGGCGAGCCCGCCCCCCACGTGGTCAGCGGAGTGGCCCCCGAAGAGCCGCCGTCCGGTGCGGTCTTCGTCTTTCCGGGGCAGGGGTCGCAGTGGGTCGGCATGGCCGCCGAACTGCTCGACTCCTCAACGGCGTTCGCGGAATCCATCGACCGGTGCGCCCAGGCCCTCGCCCCGCATATCGAGTGGAATCTCCTCGACGTCCTGCGCGAGACCTCGGACGACACCGCGCTGGAACGGGTGGACGTGGTCCAGCCCGCCCTCTGGGCCGTCATGGTCTCTCTCGCCGAGGTGTGGCGTTCGCTCGGCATCGAGCCCGCCGCCGTCATCGGCCACTCCCAAGGTGAGATCGCCGCCGCGTGCGTAGCCGGGGCACTCACGCTCGACGACGGCGCACGGCTCGTGGCCCTGCGCAGCCGCCTCATCGCGCGGGAACTGGCCGGACACGGCGGCATGGTCTCCCTCGCCACCTCCGCCGACCAGACGCGCGAGCTGCTGACCGGCCACGATGACGTCTGGATCGCCGCCGTCAACGGGCCCACCTCCACCGTCATCGCCGGAACCCCGGGCGGGCTCGCCGAGGTGACCGCCGCCGCCGAGAACGCCGGACTGCGCACCCGCACCATCCCGGTCGACTACGCGTCCCACACGCCCCACGTCGACCGCATCCGGGAACAGCTCCTCCAACTCGCCGCGCCCATCACCCCCCGCGCCGGGCATGTGCCCCTGTACTCCACCGTCACCGCCGCCCCATCGACGGCGAAGCCCTCGACGCCGAGTACTGGTACCGCAACCTCCGCGAACCCGTCCGCTTCGACGACACCCTTCACACCCTCCACGCCGACGGCCACACCCTCTGCCTCGAAACCAGCCCCCACCCCGTCCTCACCACCGCCATCCAAGAAACCAACGCCCACGCCGTCCCCACCCTCCGCCGCGACCACGGCGACACCCAACAACTCCTCACCGCCCTCGCCACCCTCTGGACCCACGGCCTCACCCCCACCTGGCCGACGATCCTCACCCCCAACAACCCCACCCCACCAACCTCCCCACCTACCCCTTCCAACGCCACCACTACTGGCTTTCGGCGGCCGAGCGGGTCGGGGATCTGGCGGGCGCGGGGCTGTCCGTGGTGGGGCATCCGCTGGTGGCGGCCGGAGTGAGCATGGCCGAGGGCGGCGGGTTCGTGTTCACGGGCCGGATCTCCACCGTTACGCATCCATGGCTGGCCGACCACAGGGTGCTGGACCGGATCCTGGTGCCGGGCGCGGCCCTGCTGGAGCTCGTGCTGGGGGCCGGGCAGCACGTGGGCGCCGAACGGCTGGACGAGCTCGTTCTGCACACCCCGCTGACCCTGCCGTCCGACGACACCGCCCTCGACCTCCAGGTGGGCATCGACGCGGCGGACGAGCGGGGTGCGTGCGCCGTACGGCTGCACTCCCGGCCGCACCGCCCGGGGCAGGACGACGATCCGGCGGACTGGCTGTGTCATGCCACGGGGACACTGACGGCGTCGGCGCCGGGCGATGAGCCCATGGGCGCGGAGCCGGAGGCCGCGGCCCAGTGGCCGCCCACCGGCGCGGAGCCGGTGGACATCGACGCGTTCTACGAGCGGCTGGCGGACCACGGCTACGGCTACGGCCCGGTGTTCCAGGGTGTGCGTGCCGTATGGCGCCGGGGCGAGGAGATGTTCGCCGAGGTGCGGCTTCCGGAGTCGGCCGCCGGTGACGCGGACCGGTTCGGTGTGCATCCGGCGCTGGTGGACGCGGCGTTGCAGACGCGGCTGGTGGCGCTCTTGGAGGGCGAGACGGAGCGGATGATGCCGCTGTCGTTTTCCGGGGCGCGGCTGCATGCCACGGGCGCGACCGTCGCCCGGGTGCGGACAGCGCCCACGGGGCCGGGCGGGCTCTCGGTGCGACTGACCGACCTCGCCGGTCTGCCGATCCTCACCGTCGACGAGGTGGTCTCGCGGCCCCTGACGGCCGACGCGCTGACGGCCGCCACCGGGACGGCCCCGGACGCGCTCTTCGAGGTCACATGGGTGCCACTGCCCCTCCGGCCGTCCGAGGCCACGGAGCCCATGGCGGCGCTCGGCACTGCCCTGTCCGACGCACTCGAAGCGCCTGGCGCCCCCTACCCACCCGACGTCCCCGTCCATGCGGATGTGGCCGCGCTCCTCGCCGCCGTACGCACCGGCACACCGCTGCCCCCGCTGGTGGTGCTGCCCGCGCGACCGGCCCCATCCCCCGCCGGTGTCGCCGACGTGCCCGCCACCAGCCGCGAGGGCCTGGCGGCCGTGCTGGCGACGGTGCGCGAATGGCTGAGCCACCCCGAACTCGACGGCGCCCGGCTGGCATTGGTGACGCAGGGCGCGGTGGCCGCGTTCCCGGGTGAGCGGGCCGAGCCAGCGCTGGCCGGGGTGCGGGGGCTGTGGCGTTCGGTGTGTTCTGAGCACCCGGGCCGGTTCGCGCAGGTGGATCTGGACGGTGCGCCCGAGTCCGCGGCGGCGCTGACCGCCGCCCTCGCCACCGGTGAGCCCGAGCTCGTGGTGCGCGCCGGAGCGGCGTCCGTGCCACGGCTGGGCCGGGTCTCGGACGCCGGAATGCTCGCGGCCCCCGAAGGGGCCTGGAGCCTGGAGCTGGACACCGGAGGCACCGTGGACGGGCTGCGGCTGGTGCCCGCCCCGGGTGTCGAGGAGCCCCTGGCCCCGGGCCAGGTGCGGATCGCGGTACGCGCCACGGGCGTCAACTTCCGCGATGTCCTCGTCTCGTTGGGCGTAGTGTCCGGCGGCGAAAGGCTCTTCGCGGCCGAGGGCGCCGGTGTGGTGCTGGAGGTCGGCCCCGGTGTGGACGGCCTCGCGGTGGGCGACCGGGTGATGGGGCTGGTGTCGGGCGCGTATGCGGGCCCCGTGGCGGTGGCCGACGCCCGGATGGTCGTACGGATGCCGCACGGCTGGACGTTTCCGCAGGCGGCGTCGGTGCCCGCCGTGTTCCTGACCGCGTACTACGCCCTGGTCGAGCTGGCCCGGGTGCGCGCGGGCGAGGCGGTGCTGGTGCATGCCGCCGCGGGTGGCGTGGGAATGGCGGCGGTACGGCTGGCGCGCCATCTCGGGGCCGAGGTGTACGCCACCGCGAGCCGGCCCAAGTGGCCCGTGGTGCGCGGCATGGGCGTTCCGGCCGAGCGGGTGGCGTCCTCGCGCACCCTGGAGTTCGCCGACCGCTTCCTGACCGCGACCGGTGGCCGGGGCGTCGATGTCGTACTGAACTGCCTGACCGAGGAGTTCATCGACGCCTCGCTGACGCTGCTGCCGCGCGGCGGCCGGTTCATCGAGATGGGCAAGACGGATGTCCGGGACGCCGAGGAGGTGGCCGCGCGATGGCCGGGCGTCGGCTATCGGGCGTTCGACCTCGCCGAGGCCGGGGCGGAGCGGCTGGGCGCGATGCTGGCCCATCTCGCCGAGCTGTTCGAGGCGGGGGTGCTGGCGCCGCTGCCGGTGACGGCGTGGGACACCCGCCGGGCGCGCGAGGCGTTCCGCCACGTCAGCCAGGCGCGCCACACCGGGAAGGTGGTGCTCACCCCGCCCCGGGACGCGATCGACGGCACCGTGCTGATCACCGGTGGTACGGGGGTCATCGGCTCGGCGGTGGCCCGGCATCTGGTCACCGGCCATGGCGTCACCGACCTCGTCCTCGTCGGCCGCCGGGGGCCGGACGCCCCGGGAGCCCGCGAACTCATGGCCGAGCTGGGCGAGTTGGGCGCGACGGCCCGGGTGGTGGCGTGTGATGTGGCCGACCGCGCGGCGCTGGGCGCGCTGCTGGACGGCCTGCCGGGGCTGCGCGGTGTGGTGCACGCGGCCGGGGTGCTGGACGACGGTGTGGTCTCCGCGCTGACCCCCGAGCGGCTGGACACCGTGCTGCGCCCCAAGGCGGACGCGGCCTGGTACCTGCACGAGCTGACCCGGGACCGGGATCTGGCGCTGTTCGCGCTCTTCTCCTCCGCCGCCGGGGTGCTGGGCTCGGCGGGCCAGGGCAACTACGCGGCCGCCAACGCGTTTCTGGACTCCCTCGCCCGGCACCGCCGCGACCAGGGCCTGCCCGCACACGCGCTCGCCTGGGGCCTGTGGGGCGAACGCGGCGCGATGACCGGTGGCCTGGCCGCCACCGACCTGGACCGGATGCGCCGTCAGGGCGTGCGGCCGCTCACCACGGACCAGGGGCTGGCGCTCTTCGACGCGGCCATACGGGCGCCCCGCGCGCTCAGCGTTCCGGTGCGGCTGGACGTGGCCGCCCTGCGCCGCCACGGCGAGCCCGCGCCGCTGCTGCGCGGGCTGGTCCGTACGACGACGGTCCGGCGCGGCGCCGCCAACACGACCACGGGCGGTGGCGGGCTGCGGGATCGCCTGGCCGCGCTGACCCCGGCGGAGCGCGAGCGCACGCTGAGCGGTCTCGTACGGGCCCAGGCCGCCGTGGTGCTCGGGCATGCGGGCGGTGACGCGGTGGCCGGGGACCGCTCCTTCAGGGACCTGGGCTTCGACTCCCTGACGGCCGTGGAGCTGCGCAACCGGCTCGGCACGGCCACCGGGCTGCGGCTTCCGGTGACCGCCGTCTTCGACCATCCCACCCCGGCCGCGCTGGTGGCCGAGCTGCTGCGGCTCCTGGCGCCGGACGGCGAGGCCACCGCCGCCCGGCCCGCCGTCCCCGCCCCGGCCGCCCGCGCCGCCACGACGGCCGAGGACGACGACCCGATCGCGATCGTCGGGATGAGCTGCCGCTTCCCCGGCGGGGTGCGCTCGCCCGAGGAGCTGTGGCGACTGCTCGCCGAAGGGCGGGACGCCATCGGCCCCTTCCCCGACGACCGCGGCTGGCACGCCGAGCTGGGCCGCCCCGGCGCGCCCCGGACCCATGCGCCGGCCGGTGGCTTCCTGTACGACGCGGCCGACTTCGACGCCGAGTTCTTCGGCATCTCGCCCCGAGAGGCGCTGGCCACGGACCCCCAGCAGCGGCTGTTGCTGGAGACCACCTGGGAGGCGTTCGAACACGCGGGCATCGACCCCACCGCGCTGCGCGCCACCCCGACCGGGATCTTCGCGGGGCTCATCTACCACGACTACGCCACGCGCTTCCCCGACCAGCTGGCCGACGGCTTCGAGGGCTATCTCGGCAACGGCAGCGCGGGGAGCGTGGCCACCGGCCGGGTGGCCTACACCCTCGGCCTCGAGGGCCCGGCCGTCACCGTGGACACCGCGTGCTCCTCGTCCCTGGTGGCGCTGCACCTGGCCGCGCAGGCGGTACGGCAGGGCGAATGCGCCCTCGCGGTGGCCGGTGGGGTGACGGTGATGTCGACCCCGCGGCCGATCGTCGAGTTCAGCCGGGTCGGCGGGCTCGCCCCCGACGGGCGCTCCAAGGCGTTCGCCGCCGAGGCCGACGGGATGGGCTTCGCCGAGGGCGTCGGCATGCTGGTGGTCGAGCGGCTGTCCGACGCCCGCCGCCACGGCCACCGGGTGCTGGCGCTGCTCCGGGGCTCCGCGCTCAACCAGGACGGCGCGTCCAACGGCCTCACCGCGCCCAGCGGCCCGGCCCAACAGCGCGTCATCCGGCAGGCGTTGGCGAACGCGGGGCTCACGGCGGCCGATGTGGACGTGGTCGAGGCGCACGGCACGGGGACAGCGCTGGGCGACCCGATCGAGGCGCAGGCCCTGCTCGCCACGTACGGCCGGGACCGGCCCGCCGACCGGCCGGTGGTGCTGGGCTCGGTGAAGTCCAACCTCGGCCACACCCAGGCGGCGGCCGGGGTCGCGGGTGTCATCAAGATGGTGCTGGCCCTGCGGCACGGCGTCGTCCCCCGTACCCTGCACGCGGAACACCCCACCGAGCGGGTGGACTGGACGGCCGGGGCGCTGCGGCCGGCCGCCGAGAACGAACCCTGGCCCGCGGCCGATGCGCCCCGGCGCGGCGCGGTGTCGTCGTTCGGCATCAGCGGCACCAACGCCCATGTGATCCTGGAGGAGGCGCCGGACGCCGACATGGCCACCGAGCCGACGCCGGTGCCGGTGGCGGTGCCGTGGGTGCTCTCGGCGAAGAGCGCCGACAGCCTGCGCGACCAGGCCCGCCGACTGCGGGAGCGGCTGGCCGCCGAACCGGATCTGGCACCCGTCGACGTGGCCCGCTCGCTGCTGTCCCGGGCCGTCTTCGACCGGCGCGCCGTGGTGATCGGCCGCACCCGGGAGGACTTCCTGGACCGGCTGGCGGCGCTCGGCCGTGACGAACCGGCCACCGGTGTGGTGCGGGGTGTGTCCGCCGACGGGTCCCTCTCCGCCGACCGGTCGGGTCCGGTGTTCGTGTTCCCCGGGCAGGGCTCGCAGTGGGCCGGTATGGCGGCCGAACTCCTCGACGCCTCAGCCGAGTTCGCCGAGTCGTTCGACGCCTGCGCCCGGGCGCTGGCCCCGTATGTCGAGTGGTCGCCGCTCGACGTGGTGCGCGGATGCCCCGGCGCGCCGTCGCTGGACCGGGTCGATGTGGTGCAGCCGGTGCTCTGGGCCGTCATGGTGTCCCTGGCGCGGGTGTGGCGGTCCCATGGGGTCGAGCCCGCCGCGGTGGTGGGGCATTCGCAGGGCGAGCTGGCGGCGGCGTGTGTCGCGGGGGTGCTCTCGCTGGAGGACGCCGCCCGTGTCGTCGCGCTGCGCAGCCGGCTGATCGGGAGCGAACTGGCCGGGCGGGGTGGCATGGTCTCGCTGCCCGTGCCGGTGGACGAGGCCGGGAAGCTGGTGGCGCCCTGGGGCGAGCGGATCTGCGTGGCCACCGTGAACGGGCCCGGCTCGACCGTGGTGGCCGGGGATGCGGCGGCGCTGGACGAGTTGATGGCGGCGTGTGAACGGGACGGGGTGCGGGCGCGCCGCGTCCCGGTGGACTACGCCTCGCACACCCCGCGGGTCGAACGGATCCGTGAGCGGCTGCTGGAGCTGGCCGCGCCCCTCACGCCCCGCCCCGGCGAGGTGCCGATGTACTCGACGGTGACCGGCGCCCGCCTCGACGGCGCGAGCGCCGACGCGGAGTACTGGTACCGCAACCTCCGCGAGACCGTGCGGTTCGAGCAGGCGACCCGCGCCCTGGCCGAGGCCGGGCACACGGTGTTCATCGAGGTGAGCCCGCACCCGGTACTGATCCCCGGGATCGAGCAGACGGTTGAACGAATGCCGCAAGGCACCTCGACAGCCGTGGTGGTGGGCACGCTGCGGCGGGACGAGGGCGGCCGGGAGCGGCTGCTCACGGCGCTGGCTGAGCTGTTCGTGGCCGGTGGCACGGTGGCGTGGACAAACACATTCGAGGGCGGGCGGCCCGTCGATCTGCCGACGTACGCCTTCCGCGCGCGGCGGTACTGGCTGGACGCGCCAGAGCGAACCGGGGACGTGGGCGGCGCCGGGCTCACGGCGGTGGACCATCCGCTGCTGGCCGGGGCGGTGGCCCCGGCCGGGAGCGACACGGTGCTGTTCACCGCGCGGCTGTCGCAGACCACTCACCGCTGGCTCGCCGACCACGCGGTGCTGGGCGGTGTGGTGCTGCCCGGCAGTGTGTTCCTCGACTGGGCGCTGTACGCGGGGCGTACGGTCGGCTGCCCGCACCTGCCCGAACTCACCCTCCAGGAGCCGCTGTTCCTGCCTGCTGCCGAGGCGGCCCACCTGCAGATCCAGGTGGGCGAGCCCGATGAGGAGGGCCGGCGGGAGCTCACCGTGCACTCCCGCCGCGAGTCGGTGGCCAGGGACACGGCAGCGGGCTGGACGTGCCACGTACGGGCCGTCGTGGCACCGGATCCGGCGGGCCAGGAGGTTGGTCAGGAGAGCGGCCAGGAGGTTGGTCAGGAGGGCGGTGGCGCGGCCGCGTTCGCGGAGATGGCGGGCGTCTGGCCGCCGCCCGGTGCCCGCGCGGTCGACCTGACGGGCTGCTACGACCGGCTGGCGTCGGACGGCTTCGACTACGGCCCGGCCTTCCGCGGTCTGCGGTCGGCCTGGCGGCGCGACGGGGACGTCTTCGCGGAGGTGGCGCTGGGCGAGGGGGACGGTGGTGGACCGGTGGACGGCTTCGCGCTGCACCCCGCGCTGCTCGACACCGCCCTGCACGCGATCGGCCTCGGCGGGTTCTACGACCAGGCGGAGCCGGCGGGCGCGCCGATCCGGATGCCGTTCTCCTGGACCGGCGTCCGGCTGCTCTCCGCCCCGGACACCGCCCCACCCGGCACGGTACGGGTACGGCTGTCCGCCGTCGGTCCGGATGCCATCGGTGTGCATCTCATGGGCGACGACGGCCAACCCCTCGCGCGTATCGATGAGTTGACGCTGCGGCCGGTGTCCGCGGACCGGTTGCAGGCGGCCGCGGAGGAGCGCGCGGCCCGTCCCGTACGGCGCGAACGGCCCAGCCCCCGGCCGCAGGACACCGCCGCCGCCCAGCGCGTCCTGGACGCCGCGCCCGAGGAGCGGGAGCGGCTGCTGGCGGACCTCGTCCGGGAGCAGTTGCGCGCGGTGCTCCACCACGAGGCGGACGCGGAGATCGGCCCGGACACCGAGTTCCTGGCGCTCGGCATGGACTCGGTGCGCGGGATCGACCTGCGCGACCGGCTCGCCACGCTGCTCGGGCTCCGGCTGTCGGCCACGGCGACGTTCGAACACTCGACCGTGGACCGGCTCGCCGGGCACCTGGCCACGCTGGTGGCCGGCCGGGCCACCGCCGGGCCGAGCGCCCCCGTGGCCGAGGAAACCGCCTCCCCGGAGCAGAACACGCTGGAGCAGAACACGCCGAAGCAGGCCACGTCGGAGCAGGCCACGCCCGAGCAGGCCACGTCGGACGGCTCCGCGCCGCCGCCGTCCGCCGTCGAGCTGGAGCTGGCGAAGGCCACCGCGGCCCCGGAGTCGGACCCCTACGACAGCCTCACCACCCTCTACCACCAGGCGTACGCCAGCGGCCGGGCCCAGTCGGTGGGCATGGCGCTCATCCAGGCCGCGGGGCGGCTCCGGCCGTCCTTCACCGCCGAGGACGCCGCCGACCACATCCTCCCGCCGGTGAAGATGGCGAGCGGCGACGGCACCCGGGCCACGCTGGTGTGCCTGCCCGCCATCACCGCCACCGCCGGGCCGATCCAGTACGGGATGATGGCACAGATGTTCGAGAGCAGGCGGGATGTGCTCTCGCTGGTCAACCCCGGCTACCTCGAAGGCGAGTTGGTGGCCGACAGCTTCGACGCCCTGATCGAGCTGCACCTCCACCAGCTGCGCGCGGCCGTCGGCACCGAGCGCTACATCCTGGTCGGCCACTCCATGGGCGGGCTGCTGGCCTACGCCCTGGCGGAGCGGGCCGAGAGCGCGGGGCTGCCGCCCGGCGCGGTCGTGCTGCTCGACACCTTCGAGGCCACCCACCAGTTCTCCGAGAAGACCCACATCGCGCTGAACGAGGGCCTGGACTCCCGGGAGCAACTGCTCGGCGACTTCGCGCTGACCGGCGCGAAGCTCTCGGCGAGCGGGCGCTACAACGCGCTGCTGATGGAGGAGTGCGCCCTGCGGCCCGTCCAGAGCCCGACGTTCTTCCTGAGCGCGGCCGAGCCCATGCCCCACCAGGACGAGGGGTTCGAGGGCGACGCGTGGCGCGCGTCCTGGCCCTTCCCGCACACCGCCCGGGCCACCCCGGGAGACCACTTCACGATCATGGAGCACCACCTCCCCGAGACCACCGAGGCCATCGAGAACTGGCTCACCGAACGCGGTCTGTGACCGACCGCATCCGTCCCAGCCCGCACCGCACGCCGCCGGTGCGGTTCACCCCTGTGGGGTAGGGCGCGGCGCGGTCAGCGCACCGGGTGATCGTCGTCCGCCGCGGTGTCGCCCCTGACCGTGGCGTCGTCCTGGGCGGCGGTGCTGTCCGTGGCGCCGCCCGCGCCGTCCGCCGCGGACCGTACCTCCGGACGCCTCGGCGCCTGCCGGGGTGTCCGGGGCTCGCCGGTCGCCTTCCCCGACGGCTGTGTCCCCGTGGGCCGCGCCTTCCCCGTGCGCTGTTCGGCGGGCTCTTCGGCGGGCTGACCGGCGGGCCTCCCGACCTTCCCGGCCCTCCCGGCGGCCTTCTCCCCCGGCTTCTCGCCCGCCTCGCGCTTCGTGTGCAGCCGGGAGCGTATGTCGCCGTGCGGCAGGAACTGGGCCCAGCGCTCGGGGAACTCCGACGGCGGGCTGATCTCCGCCGCGCCGTCGTCCGCCGTGCGCTGCTCCTTCGCCCGCAACCGGGCCGTCTCCTCCCGGGCCCGGGCGGCGCGCTCCGCGCGCCCGGCGGCCGTGGCCACCGAGGGCCAGACCCGGTCGATCGCGGCGTTGACCGCCGCCCCGACCAGCACCGCGAAGGCGGACACCCCGATCCACAGCAGCACCGCCACGGGTGCGGCGAGCGAGCCGTAGATCGTCGGGCCCTCGACCGTGTGCACCAGGTAGATCCGCAGCAGGAAGCTGCCCAGCACCCACATCGCGAGGGCCACCAGCGCCCCCGGGATGTCCTCCGGCCACGGCGAGCGCACCGGCACGGACACGTGGTAGAGCGTGGTGAGGAAGGCGATGGACAGCAGGATCACCACCGGCCAGTAGAGGACCGGTACGAGATCCCCGCTGGACGGCAGCAGGTCCACCACCGCCTCAGGACCGATCACCATCAGCGGCAGCGCCACCGCCCCGACCAGGAGCGCCACCAGATAGAGCAGGAAGGACAGCAGGCGGGTCCTGACGATGCCGCGCTTCCCCTCCAGCCCGTACATGATGGTGATGGTGTCCACGAACACGTTCACCGCGCGGGAGCCGGACCACAGGGCGATGGCGAAGCCCAGCGAGATCACATCGGGGCGCCCGCCCTTGATCACATCGTCCAGCAGCGGCCGGGCGATCTCCTTGACGCCCCGGTCGGACAGCACGGTCGCGGAGGCGTCGAGGATGTTCTGCCGGATGGTGGCCACCGTGTCGGTGCTGGTCCAGGCGTCGAAGTAGCCGAGCAGCCCGATCAGGGCGAGCAGCAGCGGGGGCAGCGACAGCAGGGTGAAGAAGGCCGCTTCGGCGGCCAGCCCGGTGACCCGGTACTCCATACAGGAATTGATCGTGTCCTTCAGCAGCAGCCAGACCATCCTGCGCTTGGACACATTGCGGTACAGGGCGCGGGCCTTGCGGAGCCGGCCGGACGGCTTCGATGTTTCTTCTGCTGGCTGCACCTTCTCACCGTATCGGGGGTCTTCACCGCCGCTCATCCGGTGACCAGGCCGAATCGAGGCAAAAGGTCGCCGCGCAGGCATTGGCGGAGGGGATGCCGCGCCGACTCGGCACACCCTCCGCCCGCCGGGCCCACTGTCCGTGCCGGATACAGCCATGCGCAAAGGTTGCGCCGCGTTGCAGCCGTCCGGACGGTCGGTGGGAGGGTCGAGGCCGCGGGTCAGCAGCCTCCGCAGTTGTAGTAGGTCACGTCCCAGTGGTTGCTCTCACGGGCGTAGATGTTGCCCGAGCCGGACTTGTACTGCTGGGCGCCGTCACCGGGGCGCGGGCCGATGTTGGTGAAGGTGCCGGTGATGTAGTTGCTGAGGCAGCTGGTGGGGCTGAAGTCCAGCTTGTAGCCGTTCCAGTGGCTGTACGTACCGGAGGCGTGCCCGGTCTCCGTGCCGCCGGTGATGGTGAGGGCACAGCCGGTGGCCCCCTTCAGGGTGATGGCACCCTGCACGGTGGTCAGGTTGATCTGCTCGAACGAGGTACAGGTGGGGTTGTTGCGGTCCGAGCAGCCCCCGCTGGAGGTCCAGGAGATCCCGGCGCCGCGCAGCCGGTTCGCCGCGTCGGAGTGGCTGAGCTTGGTCACCGCGGCGGCGGAGGGCGCCTGGGCGCCCACCGGGGCGCTGGGGGCGGCCACCGCGCTCTGGGCGGTGAGAACGGTGGTGGCGAGAACCGCGCCGCCGAGCAGGGCGCCGAGTCTGATCCGGGTGCTGGTCACAGCCATGGTCGTCTTCGTCTCCTTCGTCTGCGGATCCGTGGACCGTCAAGGACGGCGGCAGCACGATCCCAGCCCTTCGGGTCGGACGCGCGGCTCACCGGGGAAATCGGGACAGCGGGATCGGAAACCCCCTGTGAGCTGCGGGGACGGCGGGGGCTGGGACGGCCGGTGGGATGCCGGGCGGCGATCAGCTCCCCTTGGCAGCCCTGGTTTCCCCGGCGCGGTAGGCGCGGTCGCAGGCTTTCCAGGCGCTGAAGTCTTTGGTGAGCGCCCACAGCCGATGGGCCGCCCGGATGTTCCAGTCCGGGTCCAGCGCCTGCTCCCGGGTGCCGCCCAGCTTGCGCAGCGTGCCGTCGTACAGCTGGAAGACGCCCCAGTTCCGGGTGGCGTTGGAGTTGGGCAGGGTATAGAGGGGATCGAGGTACGAGGCGCAGTCCGCGATGCCGACCGCGCGCTCGGGGTCCTCGGTGAAGACCTCGCGGATGCGCCGGGCGACCCGGTCCGGTGTCCAGGTGTCGAGCGGCTTGCCCTCGCTCTCGTACAGCGCCCGCTTGGTCCCCTCGTCCACCGATCCGTTGGGCGTCAGCCCGCTGCGGAGCTGGAACACCACGACACGCATCTGGGTGACCGGTCCGAACGCCCCGTCGACGTCGAGCCTGCCGCCCGCGCGGGCGAGCAGCGACTGGACCTCGTGCACACACGTGTCCGCCTGCCCCATGCTCACCACGACCGGGCAGCGGGAGGACAGCAGCAGCCGGCCGTCCGAGGACCCGCCCGACCCGTCCGGCCCGCCCGACGACGTCAGCGCCTTCCCCCACAGCGCGGCCGCCACCCCGGCGACGGCGAACACGGCCAGGGCGAGTACGGCGAGCAGTGGCCGACGACGCGGCGGCGACGCGGCAGACCCGGGCTCCGGGCCCGGGACTGGAGCAGCACGCAGCGGCTCCGGGGCAGGGACCGGGGCCGGAGCAGCACGCAGGGACTCCGGCCCAGAATCCGGCTCCGGCTCGGACCCGGGCTCCAGCTCCGGCTCGGGTCCAAGCTCTGGCCCCGACTCCGCCCCCGTCTCGGCATCCGACCCACCCGCCGTCTCGACGCGTGAGACGACCGCCCCGGCGGCCCCAGCGCGCCCCGCCGACACCGCGGCCGGCGCCCGCGAAACGGCCCGCTTGCGCTCCGCATCCGCCAGTACCCACCTCCGATGCAGCTCCAGCAGCTCCTCGGCGTCGGCCCCGCACACCTTGCCGAACCGAGCGAGCACCTCGTAGTCGCCGGGCACGCCCGCCCCCGAGCAATAGCGGTGGAGCGCCGACGCGCTCACTCCGCTGCGCGCCGCCAGCGCCGCGTAGCTGCGGTTCGCCCTCCCCTTGAGCTCGCGCAGCAGCTCCGCGAACTCCTCCACATCCCCGTTCCCGGTCACCCCGACCCCGCCCTCCCGCTTGAGCGATACCCGTCAAGGCGAGTCAACGGCGTCCATGGTTATCTGTCCACATGACCACCACCGTGACCACCTGGCACCTGGAGCAGACCGCTCCTTCCGATCTCAGCCCGGCGCAGGAGCCGCCCGCCAAGGCCGGGGTGCGGATCTCCCGGGCCGAGGTGCCGAGCCCCGAGTTCAGCCACTTCCTCTTCACGGCGGTGGGCTCGGACGTGTCGTGGACCGACCGGCTGGTGTGGTCGCGGGAGGCATGGGAGGAGCATCTGCACCGGCCCGGAGTGGAGACCTGGGTGGCGTACGAGCGCGGGACCCCGGCCGGGTACATCGAGCTGGAGGGCCAGGACGAGGGTGTGGTGGAGATCGTGTACTTCGGTCTGCTGCCCGCTTTCCGGGGCCGCCGCATCGGCGGGCACCTGCTGACCTGGGGGACCTCCCGCGCCTGGGACATGGCCGACCGGTGGCCGGACCGGGTGCCGACCAAGCGGGTGTGGCTGCACACCTGCAGCAAGGACGGGCCGTACGCGCTGGACAACTACCGCCGCCGGGGCTTCAGGGTGTTCGACGTCAAGACGTCGGAAGAGGAGTGACCAACACCACATCGTCTTGCATTGCGAGACAGATACGTCCGAATAATGGATAAAGGTGGACTCGTCAGAGACCACCATGCGACGCTTCCCTCATGTCTCGAGCTGGAATTGCCTTGGTGAGTCGACGCCACGTCGACCTCGGCCGCATGTCCAGCGCGATCTGTCCGGCGGGCTGACCCGCACCTCGACAGGGCCGTCATCAAGGCCCCGGGCAGCACCACCGCATCTTCCGCACGCCCCCGACGACGTGGGCGGGCGCGCACGCCTCGACACTCCCCGCCGCATGCCGCACCGGTCACCGCCGTACCCCCTGCCCGCCTGCGCATGCGCAGGTCAGACGGTGCGCGCGCACGCACTACCCGCCGCACCTGAGCCGCTCAGAAGGACACACACCGCCATGGCTGCCACCCCGGAACGCGCAAGCGCTACGCCCCGCCGCAAGGCCGGACGCCACCGCGGCGAAGGCCAGTGGGCCGCGGGGCACTTCACCCCCCTCAACGGCAACGAGCAGACCAAGAAGGACGATGACGGTCTCAATGTGCGGACACGCATTGAGACGATCTACGCCCACCGCGGCTTCGACTCCATCGACGGCGCCGATCTGCGCGGCCGGATGCGCTGGTGGGGTCTGTACACCCAGCGCAAGCCCGGGATCGACGGCGGCAAGACCGCGATCCTGGAGCCGGAGGAGCTGGACGACGAGTACTTCATGATGCGGGTGCGGGTGGACGGCGGCCGGCTGACCACCGAGCAGCTGCGGGTCGTCGGCGAGATCTCGGAGGAGTTCGCGCGCGGCACCGCCGACATCACCGACCGGCAGAACATCCAGTACCACTGGATCCGGATCGAGGACGTGCCCGAGATCTGGAAGCGGCTGGAGGCCGTCGGGCTGTCCACCACCGAGGCGTGCGGTGACACCCCGCGTGTGATCATCGGCTCGCCGGTGGCGGGGATCGCCGAGGACGAGATCATCGACGGCACCTCCGCCATCGAGGAGATCCACCGGCGCTACATCGGCAGCAAGGAGTTCTCCAACCTGCCACGCAAGTTCAAGACCGCGGTCTCCGGCTCGCCGGTGCTCGACGTGGTCCACGAGATCAACGACGTCGCGTTCGTGGGCGTACGCCACCCCGAGCACGGCCCCGGTTTCGACCTGTGGGTCGGTGGCGGTCTTTCCACCAACCCCAAGATCGGCGTCCGGCTCGGCGCCTGGGTCCCGCTGGAGGAGGTCCCGGAGGTCTGGGCCGGGGTCGTCGCCATCTTCCGCGACTACGGCTACCGGCGGCTGCGCACCCGCGCCCGGCTGAAGTTCCTGGTCGCCGACTGGGGCCCGGAGAAGTTCCGCCAGGTGCTGGAGGACGAGTACCTGAAGCGCCCGCTGTCCGACGGCCCGGCGCCCGAGCAGCCCGTCCAGCAGTGGCGTGACCACATCGGCGTCCACCGCCAGCAGGACGGCCGCTACTACGTGGGCTTCGCACCGCGCGTTGGCCGGGTCGACGGCGCCACCCTCACCAAGATCGCCGACCTGGCCGAGGCCCATGGCTCCGGGCGGCTGACCACCACCGTCGAGCAGAAGATGATCGTGCTCGATGTGACCGAGGACCAGGTGGATTCGCTGGTCGCCGGGCTGGAGGCGCTGGACCTCCAGGTCAAGCCGTCGACGTTCCGGCGCGGCACGATGGCCTGCACCGGTATCGAGTTCTGCAAGCTGGCGATCGTCGAGACCAAGGCGCGCGGCTCCTGGCTCATCGACGAACTGGAGCGCCGGCTGCCCGAGTTCAACGAGCCGATCACCATCAACCTCAACGGCTGCCCGAACGCCTGCGCCCGTATCCAGGTGGCGGACATCGGTCTCAAGGGGCAGCTGGTCATGGACGACAACGGCGAGCAGGTCGAGGGCTACCAGGTGCACCTGGGCGGCGCCCTGGGCCTGGAGCCGGGCTTCGGCCGCAAGGTGCGCGGACTGAAGGTCACCGCCGCCGAGCTCCCCGACTATGTGGAGCGGCTGCTGCGCCGCTTCCAGGAGGAGCGCGAGGACGGCGAGCGCTTCGCCACCTGGGCGGCCAGGGCCGAGGAGGAGGCCCTCACATGAGTGAGCGCTTCGGGATCGAGCGGAGGGCAAAGTGACTGAGCGTGCCGCGCCGTTCTACTGCCCTTACTGCGGGGACGAGGATCTGCGTCCCTCGGAGGAGGGCCATGGCGCGTGGGAATGCGCGTCCTGCAACCGCGCGTTCCGCCTGTCGTTCCTCGGGCTGCTGGCCAAGGGCCTGCGGCGCGACCCGATCGATGAAGGGGCACGGCGATATGACGACACGGCTTGAGGACACCGATCTCGAAGGGCTCGCCGAGAAGGCGGGCCGCGAGCTCGAGGACGCCCCGGCGCTGGACATCCTGCGCTGGGCGGCGGACGCCTTCGGCTCGCGTTTCTGCGTCACCTCCTCGATGGAGGACGCGGTGGTGGCGCACCTCGCCTCCCGCGCCTTCCCCGGTGTCGACGTCGTCTTCCTCGACACCGGCTACCACTTCCCCGAGACCATCGGCACCCGTGACGCGGTGGCGGCCGTGATGGACGTCAACGTCATCACCCTGACCCCGCGCCGGACGGTGGCCGAGCAGGACGCCGAGCACGGCCCCCGGCTGCACGACCGTAACCCCGACCTGTGCTGCGCGCTGCGCAAGGTCCAGCCGCTCGAGGAGGGGTTGCGGGAGTATGACGCCTGGGCCACGGGACTGCGCCGGGACGAATCGCCAACTCGCGCCGATACCCCGGTCGTTGGCTGGGACGCCCGGCGCCGTAAGGTGAAGATCTCCCCGATCGCCCGCTGGACGCAAGCGGATGTCGACGCCTATGTCGCCGAGCACGGCGTGCTGACCAACCCCCTGCTGATGGACGGCTATCCGTCGATAGGCTGCGCGCCCTGCACCCGTCGGGTTCTGGAGGGCGAGGACATCCGGTCCGGCCGCTGGGCGGGGAGCACCAAGACCGAATGCGGGCTGCACGGCTGATGGCTGTCGACCAGGAGAACGAGATGAGCGCCCCCACGACCACCGGTGCCACGGTGTGGCTGACCGGTCTGCCGAGCGCGGGAAAGACCACGATCGCCTATGCGCTGGCCGAGCGGCTGCGCGGCGAGGGCCGCCGGGTGGAGGTGCTCGACGGGGACGAGATCCGCGAGTTCCTCTCCTCGGGTCTGGGTTTCTCCCGCGAGGACCGGCACACCAATGTCCAGCGGATCGGGTTCGTGGCCGAGCTGCTGGCCTCCCACGGGGTCACGGTGCTGGTGCCGGTCATCGCGCCGTACGCGGACAGCCGCGAGGCGGTGCGCAAGCGCCACCAGCGCGAGGGCACCCCGTATCTGGAGGTGCACGTGGCCACGCCCGTGGAGGTGTGCTCCGAGCGGGACGTCAAGGGGCTGTACGCGAAGCAGGCGTCGGGCGAGATTTCGGGTCTGACCGGTGTGGACGACCCCTACGAGGCCCCTGCCGACCCGGATCTGCGCATCGAAACCCACAGGAACAGCGTGCAGGAGTCGGCGGCCGAGGTGCGGTTGCTGTTGAGTGAAAGGGGCCTGCTGTGAGCCACGCACGCGCGGCCACCGCGTCACGGCGCTCCCCGCACCCGGGCGCCGTACCCATGGCGAGCCCCGCCGATACGACGGGAAGCTACTACCGCAGCCGAGCGAACGAAAGGGGCGCGGCATGACGGCCGTGACGGCGATCAACGCGGACGAGGGCGCGGGCCTGTACGCGCTCGCGCACCTGGACGCGTTGGAGTCCGAGGCGGTGCACATCTTCCGCGAGGTGGCGGGCGAGTTCGAGCGGCCGGTGATCCTGTTCTCCGGCGGCAAGGACTCCATCGTCATGCTCCACCTCGCGCTCAAGGCGTTCGCCCCGGCGGCGGTCCCGTTCTCGCTGCTGCACGTGGACACCGGACACAACTTCCCCGAGGTCATCGCCTATCGGGACGCCACCGTCGCCCGGCACGGACTGCGGCTGCACGTGGCCTCGGTCCAGGAGTTCATCGACGACGGCCGGCTGCGCGAGCGCCCGGACGGCACCCGCAACCCGCTCCAGACCGTGCCGCTGCTGGACGCCATCGAGAAGAACCGCTTCGACGCGGTCTTCGGCGGTGGCCGCCGGGACGAGGAGAAGGCCCGCGCCAAGGAGCGGGTGTTCTCCCTCCGGGACGAGTTCGGCGGCTGGGACCCGCGGCGGCAGCGCCCCGAGCTGTGGCAGCTCTACAACGGCCGCCACTCCCCCGGTGAGCACGTCCGGGTCTTCCCGCTGTCCAACTGGACCGAGCTGGACGTGTGGCAGTACATCGCCCGGGAGAAGATCGACCTGCCGCGGATCTACTACGCGCATGAGCGCGAGGTCTTCCGGCGCGCCGGCATGTGGCTGGCGCCCGGTGAGTGGGGCGGCCCGAAGGACGGCGAGACCGTGGAGCGGCGCATGGTGCGCTACCGCACCGTGGGCGACATGTCCTGCACCGGTGCCGTGGAGTCGGACGCGGTGAGCATCGAGCAGGTCATCGATGAGATAGCCGCCTCCCGGCTGACCGAGCGGGGTGCGACCCGCGCCGACGACAAGCTGTCGGAGGCCGCGATGGAGGACCGCAAGCGCGAGGGGTACTTCTAACGATGACGAGCAATCTGACCTCCGAGGAGCAGGCCGCGGCGGCCGCCGTGGAGCGGTCCGCGGCCACCTCGCAGCTGCGGTTCGCCACCGCGGGCTCGGTGGACGACGGCAAGTCCACGCTGGTCGGGCGGCTGCTGCACGACTCCAAGTCGGTGCTGGCCGATCAGCTGGAGGCCGTGGAGCACGCCTCGCGCAGCCGTGGCCAGGAGGCGCCGGACCTGGCGCTGCTGACGGACGGGCTGCGGGCGGAGCGGGAGCAGGGCATCACCATCGATGTCGCCTACCGCTACTTCGCCACGCCCAAGCGGCGGTTCATCCTCGCCGACACCCCCGGCCATGTGCAGTACACCCGCAACATGGTCACCGGCGCCTCCACCGCCGAGCTCGCGGTCGTCCTGGTGGACGCGCGCAACGGCGTGGTGGAGCAGACCCGGCGGCACGCCGCGGTCGCCGCCCTGCTGCGGGTCCCGCATGTGGTCCTCGCCGTCAACAAGATGGACCTGGTGGACTACGCGGAGCCGGTCTTCGCGGCCATCGCCGAGGAGTTCACCACCTACGCGGCCTCGCTGGGCGTCCCCGAGATCACCGCCATCCCGATCTCGGCGCTGGCCGGGGACAACGTGGTGACCGCGTCGGCGAACATGGACTGGTACGGCGGCCCGACCGTGCTGGAGCACCTGGAGACCGTGCCGGTGGGCACCGACCCGTCCCAGGACCCGGCGCGTTTCCCGGTGCAGTACGTGATCCGTCCGCAGACCGCCGAGCACCCCGACTACCGCGGCTACGCGGGCCAGATCGCCTCCGGTGTGCTGCGGGTCGGCGACGCAGTCACCGTGCTGCCGTCCGGCCGGACGTCCGCCATCACCGGGATCGACGCGCTGGGCGCGATGGTGGACGTGGCGTGGGCCCCGCAGTCGGTGACCCTCACCCTCGCCGACGACTTGGACATCTCGCGCGGGGACCTGCTCGCGCCGAGCGACCACGCGCCGAAGACCACCAGGGACGTCGAGGCCACCGTCTGCCATCTGCACGACCGTCCGCTGCGCGTGGGCGACCGGGTGCTGCTCAAGCACACCACCCGCACGGTGAAGGCGATCATCAAGGACATCCCGTCCCGGCTGACGCTGGCCGATCTGTCGCACCACCCGGCGCCGGGTGAGCTGGCCGCCAATGACATCGGCCGGGTCGTGCTGCGCACCTCCGAGCCGCTGGCGCTGGACGCGTACGACGCCTCGCGCCGCACCGGCTCCTTCCTGCTGATCGACCCCGCCGACGGCACCACGCTCACCGCCGGAATGGCGGGCGACGCCTTCGCGGCGCCGGCGGAAGGCGCCGAGGCCGCGCGGGACGACGAGGGATGGGACTTCTGACCATGGCCGGTGAGGTGTTCTCGACATTCGCCAAGGAGGGCGGCCGCGTGGGCAGCGGGGCGCTCGGCAGCGGGCAGGGCGGGGTCGGGCGATGTGTGCGCTGACGCCGCAGTCCGCCCCCGTCCATCACCGCCGCCGAATCCCTTCTGAACTGCCGGGCGTCCTCTGACGCCGCCCCGGCCCGTCGAGAGGAACACCCCGTGTCGTCTGCCGTCCGCCCCATCGCCCCGCGACCAGCCACGCACCCCCGCCGCCGCACCCGGATCCTGGCGGCGGCGGCCGCCCTCCCCCTGCTGGTGGGCGCGCTGGGCGCCTGCGGCTACGGCTCGCAGAAGAAGTCCGACGACACCGGATCCTCGGCGGTCCCCGCGGCCGGGAGTGAGAAGATCGACGGTCTGGACAAGGTGAAGGTCGGCTACTTCGCCAACCTCACCCACGCCACCGCGCTGGTGGGGCTGCGCAAGGGCGGCCCGATCCAGCAGGAGCTCAAGGGCACGAAGGTCGCACCGTACGTCTTCAACGCCGGGCCCTCGGAGATCGAGGCGCTCAACGCGGGCTCCATCGACATGGGCTGGATCGGCCCGTCGCCGTCCATCAACGGCTATGTGAAGTCCCACGGCTCCAACCTCAAGATCATCTCTGGTTCGGTCTCGGGCGGTGTCAAGCTCGTGGTCAACCCGAAGAAGATCAAGACGCTGGACGACGTCAAGGGCAGGAAGATCGCCACCCCGCAGCTGGGCAACACCCAGGACGTGGCGTTCCTCAACTGGGTCAAGAGCAAGGGCTGGAAGGTCGACGCCCAGAGCGGCAAGGGCGATGTGTCGGTGGTCCGCAGCGACAACAAGGTGACGCCCGACGCGTACAAGTCCGGTGCCATCGACGGCGCGTGGGTGCCCGAGCCGACCGCGTCCAAGCTGGTCGCCGACGGCGGCAAGGTGCTCCTGGACGAGTCCTCGCTGTGGCCGGACAAGAAGTTCGTGATCACCAACCTGATCGTGAAGCAGTCGTTCCTGAAGGAGCACCCGAAGGTCGTCGAGGCCGTGCTGCGCGGCTCGGTGAAGACCAACGCCTTCATCAAGGCCAACCCCGAGCAGGCGAAGAACGCGGCCAACGCGGCGCTCAAGGAGGAGACCGGCAAGCCGCTGCCCGCCGAGGTGATCGACCCGGCGTGGAAGTCCATCCAGGTCACCGACGACCCTCTGGCCTCGACGCTGAACACCGAGGCCGACCACGCGGTCCAGGCGGGGCTCCTGGAGAAGCCCGATCTCAAGGGGATCTACGACCTGGGCCCGCTGAACAAGGTCCTGAAGGCCGAGGGCAAGCCGACGGTCTCCGCCGCGGGCCTCGGCAGCCAGTAGCCGCCCGTCCGTCCCGTACGCACCGTACGTATGTACACGCATGTACGCATCCACCAGGAGGTGACCGGATGTCCCCGGCACTGACCACCGAGAAGGACGACCGGGCGAGCGCCGCGGCGGCGGGCTCCCCCGGCCCCGCCGACGCCACCGGATCCGTATCGATCGCCCACGTCCACAAGGCCTTCGGCCGTCCCGGGGCGGCCCAGCCCGTGCTCGAGGACATCAACCTCCAGGTGCGGCCCGGGGAGTTCGTCTGCATCCTGGGGGCTTCCGGCTGCGGCAAGTCCACGCTGCTCAATCTGATCGCCGACCTGGACAAGCCGTCCTCGGGGCCATCGAGGTCCACGGCGGCCGGCCGGCCCTGATGTTCCAGGAGCACGCCCTGTTCCCGTGGCTGACCGCGGGGAAGAACATCGAGCTGGCGCTGCGGCTGCGCGGTGTGCCGCGCGCCGACCGCAGGCCGCGGGCCGAGCGGCTGCTGGAGCTGGTGCGGCTCAGCGGCGCCCACGGCAAGCGGGTGCACGAGCTCTCCGGCGGGATGCGGCAGCGCGTGGCGCTGGCCCGCGCGCTGGCGCAGGACTCCAGCGTGCTGCTGATGGACGAGCCGTTCGCCGCGCTCGACGCCATCACCCGCGATGTGCTGCACGAGGAGCTGACCCGGATCTGGAGCGAGACCGGCGTCTCGGTGCTGTTCGTGACCCACAACGTCCGCGAGGCCGTCCGGCTGGCCGAGCGCGTGGTGCTGCTGTCCTCCCGGCCGGGGCGGGTCGTCCGCGAGTGGTCGGTGGACATTCCGCAGCCGCGCCGCATCGAGGACTCGGCCGTCGCCGACCTGTCCGTTGAGATCACCGAAGAGCTGCGTGGGGAGATCCGCCGCCATGGCCAGCAGTAAGACCACCCGCGGCGCCGCGGTCGAGGAAGCCGACGGCGGAGACGGCGGGAAGCAGCCGACGGAGAAGTCCGTGGAGAAGTCCACGGCGAAGCGGGGCGCGGGGAACGCCCAGGACCTGGCGGGCCTGGAGGCCGGTCTGGACGCCCTGGACGCGGTGCAGACCAAGCGGGTCTCACCGGCCGAGGTGCTGGTCCAGAAGGTGCTGCCGCCCATCGTGGCCGTGGCCGTCGTGCTGGCCCTGTGGAAGGTGCTCGTCGTCGCGAAGGTCACCGACGACTACAAGCTGCCCGACCCGGGGCTGGTCTGGGACTCGCTGCGCCAGCTGTGGCTCCAGGGCGAGCTGCTCGACATCATCTGGACCAGCGTCTCGCGCGGCCTGTTCGGCTTCCTCATCGCGCTGGCGATCGCGACCCCGCTGGGTCTGGTCGTCGCCCGGGTGAAGTTCATCCGCGCCGGGCTCGGCCCGATCCTGTCCGGGCTGCAGTCGCTGCCGTCGGTCGCCTGGGTGCCGCCCGCGGTGATCTGGCTGGGCCTGAACGACCAGATGATGTACACCGTCATCCTGCTGGGCGCGGTCCCGTCCATCGCCAACGGGCTGGTGGCCGGCATCGACCAGGTGCCCCCGCTCTTCCTGCGCGCCGGACGCACCCTGGGCGCCCGCGGTCTGGTCAGCGCCCGGCACATCCTGCTGCCCGCCGCGCTGCCGGGTTACGTCGCCGGGCTCAAGCAGGGCTGGGCCTTCTCGTGGCGCTCGCTGATGGCCGCCGAGATCATCGCGAAGTCCCCGGACCTGGGCCTGGGTCTTGGCCAGTACCTGGAGAACCAGCGCAACAACTCCGATATGGCGGGGGTGCTCCTCGGCATCCTGCTGATCCTCGTCGTCGGCATCGCCATCGAGTTGCTGATCTTCGCCCCGATCGAGCGCCGGGTGCTGCGCAGCCGCGGCCTGCTGGCGAGCGCGCGCTGACCGAACTGAACCGAACCCACCGAACGGAAGGCCACGGAAAGCCGTCACCATGTCTGCCCCGACCCTGCTGATCATCGCCCACGGCAGCCGCGACCCCCGCCATGCGGCGACCGTCGGCGCGCTGCGCGCGCGGGTGCGGTCGCTGCGGCCGGGGCTGCGGGTGGAGGCGGCGTTCCTGGAGTTCAACGCGCCGCGCGTACCGCAGGTGCTGGCCCGCCTCGCCGCGGAGGACGCCACCGAGGTGATCGCCCTCCCGCTGCTGCTGACCCGCGCCTTCCACGCGAAGAGCGACATCCCGGCGGTGCTGCGCGAGGTCGCGGCCCGCCACCCCCGCCTCTCCGTCCGCCAGGCCGAGGTCCTGGGCCCGTCCCCGCTGCTCGTGGACGCCCTGGAACGCCGCCTGCACGAGGCGGGGCTGCGCCCCGCCGACCGCTCCTCGACCGGGGTCGTCCTGGCCTCGGCGGGGTCCACCGACCCGGAGGCGATCGCGGTGATCGCTGAAATCGCGCGGGAGTGGCGGCACACCGGATGGTGCGCCGTGCGACCCGCGTTCGCCTCCGCTTCTCTTCCCCGCACCGAGGACGCCGTCCGCGCCCTGCGCGCGGAGGGCGTCCGCCGGGTGGCCGTGGCCCCCTACGTCATCGCCCCGGGCCGCCTCCCCGACCGCATCGCCCACGGCGCCGAAGCCGCGGGCGCCGACCTCCTGGCCCGGTCCTGGGCCCCGCCCCGGAACTGGCCCGCGTCCTGCTGACCCGCTACGACGAGGCCCGCGCGGCGCCCCCGGCCCTGCTGACGGCCTAGCGGGCCGGCGAGCCGTAACGCGCCCGACTCGGGGCCCTGATGCCGTTGGGGTCCATGACGAGTACCGGGTAGGGGAGCGTGCCTGTCCTTGGCCCTGGTGGCCCGCTAACCGCTGGACAGGTGCTCGACTGCGCCGAGGAAGTCGCGGAAGGCCTGGTCGGTGCGGGTGGTGTCGCCGGTGGCGTCGAGGTCCATGAGGAGACCGCGGATGACAGCGAGAACGAGCGTCGCGAGATCCGGCCGGCCGATGCTGCGCAGACCGTCCTCAAGCGGCCCGAGCCAGTCGGTCGTCGCGGTGCGCCGGAAGTTGGGCCATAGCTGCTGCTCCGCACTCTCCCGCAACTGACCGAACATGCGCAGGTACGGCTGGCCGTCCGGGCCGGTGATGGAGGTCCAGGCGCGATACAGGGTGGTCGTGTAGGGCTCGTCGGGCCGCACCCGCAGGAGGTCGCCGAATGTGTCGAGTTGGCGTTGCCGCGCGCGCCCGAGGACGGCCCGCAGCAGGGCGTCGCGGGTGCCGAAGTGATAAATCAGCATGCGGGCCGAGGTGCCGGTGGCGGTGGCCAGCGGTTCGAGCCGGTCGGGGAGGCCGTGCGCGAGGGCGTGATCAGCGCAGGCCTCGAGCAGCCTCTCCTTGATGTGCGGTTGCGGTCGCCTGCCCACGTCTCGACTTTTTCACGTAACGATGGCTACGTCTACCGTTGATCGAAAGCCAGTCAACGCGGATGTGGAGGCAGCGATGAGGGTCGTATTCGTGCATGGGGCATGTGTGCGGGACGGGTCGTGGTGGTGGCACCGCACCGCCGAGCTGCTGCGGGAACGAGGGGTGCCGAGCGTGGCCCCGGCGCTGCCGAGCTGCGGAGAGGCGGACCTGCCCGGCGGCGTCGGAGGTCCGGGGCTGTCCGAGGACGTTGCCGCGGTGCGGCAGGTGCTGCAGGCCGACGACGAGCCGACCGTCGTGGTCGCCCACAGCTACGGCGGCATCGTCACCGCGGAAGCCGCCGCGGGAATCGGGCCGGTACGCCACCTGCTGCTGGTCTCCAGCTATCTGCCCGAGGTCGGGCAGAGCCTGTCGGAGTTCGGGGACGGCAGCCCCGCCCCGTTCCTCGACGTCGACCCCGACGCCGGCACCTTCGGGGTCCGCCCCGAGCTGCTGGTGGACACGTTCCTGCAGGACTGTGACCCTGAGGTCCAGGCGCAGGCGGCGGACCACCTCGCCCGGCAGAGCGTGCAGGTGACCGGGCAGCCGGTCGGGGCGGCCGCATGGCAGCAGGTGCCCTCGACGTACCTCGTCTGCGCCCAGGACCGCGGCACTCCGCCGCGGCTGCAGCGTGAGTTCGCCCGCCGGGCCGGCAGCGTCGTCGAACTCGAGACCGGCCACCACCCGTTCCTGTCCCAGCCTGCCGCGGTCCGCGACCTGCTGCTGAGCCTGTGACGGCAGCCGCGGACGAGCTGGGCCGGCGAACCGAGGACCAGGAGACCGTGTCATGAGTGCCTGGGAAGAACTGCTGTCGAGGGCCTGCCTGGCCTGCGATGGGCAGGACGTCGACGCCCTGCCCGCTCTCGTCGGCGACGACGTCGACCGGCCGGACGGCTCGCAGTTCGGCGGGCATGCGGGCGGCCTTCGGCTGACCCCGTGCTCCGGCACGGGGTCAGCCGAAGGCCATGGTCGTGAGTCTGGTGCGTCGAGGGCCCCAGGAGTCCCCGCAGGAAAAACAATGGTGAGGAAGGAGAAGCGCACCGCCACCGTCGAGGGCTCTAGCTAGTCGGTCAGGTCGGCCATGGCCACGATGTGGGTGGGGCGAACACGGACCAACAGTGCGCCTGGGCCTCCGATGCGCTTTCCGATCTCGTCGGCGAGGTCGGCGCCCATGTAGCGCGCCGCGTTTGCCGTGGCCCACCTCAGCAGTTCTTCGGGCTCTTCGCTGAGGGTGACCGTGCCCTCGATGCTCACGAAGGAGAACGGTGGCCGTTCGTCGTCGACGCACAAGGCCACTCGGGATCGCGGCGCAGTGCTCGTCCCTTCACCGAGGCGGCACCGGTGGTGATCACGATGTCGCCGAGCGGTGACTCGGGGTGGCCGCTGTCCGGTCCAGGGTGAACCAGACCGGGGCCGTATGGGGCCTCCCGTCCGGGCGCACGGTGGCCAACGTGGCCGTCCGGGCCGGTTCGAAGGCCACCAGCTCCTCATCGCTCATGGGGTGGGCATCTCTTCTCCATTCGGGCCGGAGTGGTCATGGGCGAGGTTGCGTGGGTCCGAGGAGACGGCGCGTCACTCAGAGCCGGGCAGCGCGTTCATGTAGTCCTGGATGCGCGTCACCTTGCCGTCGCGCCGGGTGATGAACCAGATGTAGCCGAGATCCCTGGGCGTGCCGTCGGGGCTTCGGTGGTGGCCGGTGGCCTGGACGATGGTCTCGTCGCCCGCCTCACGCACGTGGACGTCGGTGAACGGCCCGAACTCGATGGCCTCAGGGAGCCGGCTCATGTAGGCCGCGCTCGCGCGAGCGGTCATGGACGACGCTCGACGCCGCTAGGGCGTGTTTCGAAAGTAGCGCCGTCCGCCCGGAGGGCGGGCCCCGCGGCGTCTGGTGCGTGTGATCGCAAGGCGGAGGGTCGTCCTCGTAGTGGGCCTACTCGGACGATCCCGACAACGCGGCGAGCGCGCGTGCCAGACGCCGCGGGGCAGGCGGGACTTTCGAAACACGCCCTAGGCTTGTTCTTTATCTACCAAGATCTTCCGGGCTTGCCGATGGCCTTGAGGGTCTCGGGGCGTTTGACGGTCTTGCCGACGTCGTGGCGGGGTGCCCGGTGTTTGTTCTTGGCGCCGGGCGGCCGTCCGGGGCCGGCTCCTCGCGGTTTGGGAACACGGGCCGGGCAGGCGAGGTGAGCGCGGATGTTCCTGAACCCTCGGCGGACCCGGGCCGGGGTGAGCCGGTCGGGGACGGTGGGTTTCTCCCAGGGCCGACGGAGGTCCGCGGCGAGCGGGCGGGCGAGCCGGAGCTGGGCGTGAGCAACAATCAGGATCCAGGTCCAGCGGTCCGCCGCCTCGGGAGTACGGAGTTTCGGAGTGGTCCAGCCCAGGGTCTGCTTCGCGAACCGGAAGGTGTGCTCCAACGTCCCCTCGACCAGGGGCAGTTCACCTTCGTGGTCGAGCCAGGAGGAGCGGTGGGTGAGCCTTGGGTGGACCCGGTCCCACGCCTGGGTCTCGGCCTTGCCGTAGTTGGTGGTGTCGTTGACGGTGGTGATCGCGGGCTCGGGCCAGGTCTCCGGCTTGGTGAAGCGGAATTCCGGGCCGTGCTTGGGTGGCCGGCCGTTGACGCCGCGCATCCGTGGTGGTTTCGGTAGGCGCAGGACGCGGTCGGAGCGGACGCGGCCGACCAGTTCGACCGGCAGGTCGCGCAGGACCCAGGCCAGGCGGGTGACGTCGTAGCCCGCATCGCTCACGATCAGGATGTTCGGATCGCCAGCCTGCCACTGGCCTGCGGCGATGAGCCGTTCAACGACTCCTCGGAGCTGGGCGGCGGTGATCGCGGTCGCGTCGTCCGCCGGGCCCAGCCGGACCGCGTCCAGGATCGCGGTCCAGGACGTGGCGCCCGGCTCCAGCAGGGCCACGAAGGAGTAGGGCCAGCCCGGAATGAACTGCGATGCCGTCTTGGCGCGGCCGTAGACGTGGCAGAACAGGCGCTCCGCCGAACACGGCGCGTCCGACCGAAGCCACGGTGACACATCAACCGCCAGGACCAGACGCCCGCCGTCGAAACGCGGCAGCGGCAGGCCGGCCAGCACCGTCCGTAGCCGGCCAACGTCGATCCGGCCGTGGTTCAAGCCGCCGTACATCGCTCCATGCCCACGACGATGCTCGGGCACCAGCGTCAAGTCCACGGGGGACTTCACCGCACCGTCCGCACACAGCACCGCGTCCACCAGCTCGAACAACTCGTCGCGCCGCGTGGTCAGACACTCGTAGAACTCACCCCGGAAGCGTGACGCTTCCGCGAAAGCTTCCCTCCGGACAACATCAGGCAGCAGACTCACCCTCACGGCCTTCGTCGTGGTCACGTGCACCTTGGTCGGAGCACATGATCAGACGAAGGCCGCTCCCACGTCCGGCGAACCCCCAGCTGAGCGACTCAGTTCGACACGCCATTCGAGGCCGGAAGAAAAAGAACAAGCTAGGACGCGGCGGTCTTCCAGGACCTGCAGTCCGGCTCGTGCCGCGAGGTCTGCCGCGGAACGAACACCGGCTCGGCCACGGGCTGCCCGTACAACGCGCGCAGGGCGGCGAGGGCAGCCTCGTCTCCGACGACCAGGGCCGCCGAGGGCCGGTCCGCGATGCGCCGTAACTCTTGCAGAACGTCGGCGAGGGGCTGACGTCGCAGTCTCAGCATGCGCTTCTGCGCACCGGCCGTGTCATCCGCCGCCAGGAGTGCGGCGCAGCCCGCCAGGGTGTCGAGGCACTGACCGACAGCGTCCAGTCGGCCTTTGCGCAATGGACCCCGGTTGAGCTGAAAGACATCGATGGTTGCGCAGCCACGCGGGGTCAGACAGTGGTACTCACCGCTGGTGAGGGAGAGCCGGAGATGATGTACCGGTTCGTCCGCCGTGGGGTCGATGAGCAGTGGTTCCCCGGTGACGGTGTCCTTGGGGAAGGTGCCGCCCTTGGCGTGCGAGTTGCAGAAGGAACAGGCGAGGAGGTGGTTGTACCAGTCGAACACCCGATGGGGCGCGAGGCGCAGGGGTTCGAAGTGGTCGATCGCGGTGCCGAGACTCTCCGAGCAGTACATACAGCGCTCGATGCCACTGGCCATCGTACGGAGGGCGGCGGCGATGCGGGCGCGGGTGCCGTCGGCCGCGTTCCAGGCGTTCCGGGCCACCTTCTCGGTGAGACCGAGTTCGGGTAATCGAGCCTGCGCCTGTGCGAGCAGTTTCACCGTTCGGCCGTCGAGTGTTGATCGTTCCAGCCGGATCACTCGTCACGCCCCAGATGGGCGGCCACTTCGCTCACCCGCGCCGACAACGAGCTGTTCAACCGGGCGCTCAGCCGCCGGTACTCGGCCAATTCCGCCTCGCTCGCCTGGCCATCCAGCACCCGGAACTCCATGGCCGCCAGCCGTCGCCGCAGTTCGTCCGCCCGCTCGGAGTACGGCGAATCCACTCCGAAGAGGTCCGAAAGGACCGCGTCGTCGCCGCTGCCGTAGACCACCCGCTGGTACAGCTCGTCGTCAACCACCTCGGGCGGCCGTTCCTCGGTTGGACCGGCCAGTCGGATCAGCCCACCGGGGTCGGCGGACTGGCAGATGTAGGGGCTGTGGGTGGTGACGATGAACTGGATCTCCGGGAAGTGCTGCTTCAGCCACGGACCGATTCGCTTCTGCCAGCTGACATGCAGATGTGCGTCGACCTCGTCTATGAGCACGACACCAGGCAGGGGGATGACGGGGTGCCCGTCACGGTCCTCGATCCTGAGCTCTCCATAAGCGCTGTGCAGATGCTGCACGAGGTCCACGACGAGTGCGGTCACGGAGCGGTAGCCATCACTCATTCCGCTCAGCGCCAGCACACCGCGAGGTGTGTTCACCCACAGACCGTCGGAGTCCACCTGCTTCACCTCGTGGTCGTCCGGCAGCAGTCCGTCCGCGAGCAGCAGTTTCACCGCATCGACGAGTTCACGCGCGCCGCGACGCCCTTCCAGGCTTCTGAGGTGCTGATCCACCAACCAGCTCACGCCCTCGGCCAGACATACATCCGCTTCGAAGAGCGAGGCCAGTCGCGCCGCACGCTCGGAACCGGCGGCGGACCGAGCGGAAGCTCCACCGTCGAGGCGACGGTACGGGCCGTATCCCACGCACAGCCACCCCGCCGGGGTTTCCTGCCAGGGCCCGGATTCAGCCGAGCGTTGGAGCTGGAACGCCTTCGTCGTCCTCGGGCGTCGCAGATGGACGCTGCTCTCACCGCGGTTCGTCACCCGGTCCCAGACCAGCCGGACACTCCCGATCTCCGGGAACAGCTCCGCGAGGGAATCGTCGTCGCTGACCCACCGGGCGTCCACATGATCCGGCCCGACCACCGTCGCCTCGACCACTGCCTTACGCGCCCCTCGCGTCACCCAGTCACCAGCGTCCCTGAACAACGCATGGTTGACGGCGGGACCCTGCAGAACCAACGCGAGGGCTTGCAACACCGTCGTCTTACCCGAGCCGTTCCGCCCGGCCAGTACGGTCCAGCCCGCGTAACTGCTGTCCTCTCGTCGCGGGAATCGCAACCGGGCCGCCCGGTGACCGTGGAACCCTCGGACGCCGGACAGCTCCAAGTCCGTTACGTACATGCCTGTGCCCTCCTACGGACTGGAGCGAGTGCCTCTGCGCAGACTATCGATGGTCAAGCGGCCTCGGCATGATCGAGCGCGGCGCTCCCCGACCGGCTGAGCCACACCAGCCGTGCTGTCACGCCGTCCTCACCGCTGCGTCGCGTGAACCATCGAAGCGCCCGCTCCGGCGAGTTGAGGACCATCTGGCCTGTGCCGTCGGCCGTGATCACGTGGACGGGCCCCTCGCCGAAGACCACCCCCCACGCCGCGACACACCCGTCTTTCAGCCCGGGCCGCACTTCGCACTCCTGGACGACGGCGAAGAGCCTGGGCGCGATGGCGAGGACGAGGTCGCAGAGTTCCTTGTCGAAGGGTTCCGAGGTGTCCGGTGTCTGCATGTGGACCTCCGAGAGAGCAGGCATGAAGGGGCAGATACGCTTCCGGCGACCGACCACCACTACGTGATGAGCGCGTCACTCACAGTAGGGCATAAGGTTATGCTGACACAACTTATGCTCGCAGCTACGGGGCGTTGGACCTGCGTCGTCGCGCACGGCAGACTGCCGAACAGCCTGGAGGAGAAGAGAGCATGCCGAGAAGTCAGCCCACAGCACGACAGCGCCGACTCGGCGCTGAGTTGCGCAAGATGCGCGAAGCGGCTGGTGTGACCGCCCGCCGGGCGGCCGAGCTGATCGGTACGAACCCCATCCAGATGAGTCAGGTCGAAGCGGGCAAGGCCGGGATCAGCGAAGCACGGCTGCGCTATATGGCCTCTCAATACGCTTGCTTCGACACCGCGCTGATCGACGCACTGGTTGCCATGGCGGGTGAGCGTGGCAAGGGATGGTGGGAGGAGTACCGGGGCCTTCTCGCGCATGGCGCACTGGACCTTGCCGAGTTGGAACACCACGCAACCTACATGCGCATGCTTCAAGCCTCCTACGTCCCGGGACTCCTGCAGACCGAGGCGTACATCCGGGCGCTCATGGCCTACGCCGTTCCTCCGCTACCGCCACAACATCTCGACGCGTTGGTCGCCTTCCGCGTACGGCGGCGGGAGGTGTTGTCCCAGGACTCGGCGATCGCGTTCTCGGCGTTGATTCACGAAAGCGTCCTGCGCACACGCGTAGCCGACCGGAAGGTCGCACGCGAGCAACTCGCCTTCATCCTGGAACAGTCGGAGCGCCCGAACGTCACCGTCAGGGTGATCCCTTTTGATGTGGACGGCTTCGGCGGAGCCGGAAACTCCATGCTCTACGTCGGCGGGCCCGTTCCCAAGCTCGATACCGCGCAGATCGATGCCATGCACGGCTCGTTCTGGATGGACGCGGAGTCAGAACTCACGAGATACCGCGCACTACTGGACAAGGCCGAGGCTTCTTCCCTCGCGGTAAGGGCGTCTCGGGATTTCATCCACCGCATCGCACAGGAAATACGAGAGAGGTAACCATGTCGAGCCCGGCCACGTGGCGCAAGTCTTCGTTCTCCGGCAACGGGGAGGACAACCATTGCGTCGAACTCCTCCCCGTCGACGGCAAGATCAAGCTTCGAGAAAGCGACACCCCCGCCGACATCCTCACCACCACACCGGGCGGACTCAGAACCTTCATACGCGCCGTCAAGGCAGGGGCGCTCGACCGCCTCGGGCGGTAGCCACGAGACCGGCACCAACGGCGTCAGCCGCGCACCGCGCCTCGCACCTCCGGGTAGTCCACCTCGTCGGGCAGCCGGTAGCCCAGGGCGGTCAGCCGTGCGGCGACGTCCGCCGGGCTTCTGCCGGTGCGGCTCGCGCTGTGGAGGACGTGTTCAAGGTGGACGCCGTCGAGGAAGGAGCGGTCGACGGTGGCCAAGAGGCGGATGTCCTCTTCGTCCGCGGTGGCGGGGACGTTCGCGTTCTCGTGGAGCCAGTGGCCCAGTGTGTCCAGGCGTTCGGCGATGTCCGCGGGGCTCCGGCGCGTGGCGAGGGCGGCGCGCAGGATGTGGTGCAACCGCACCCCCACCACGTTGTTCCGCTCCAGCCAGGGGGCTCGGCCGTCGAGGTTTTCGCTCAGGATGACCAGGTCGTCCGGCTCCCGGACGTCGGGCACGGTCCCCGGGCGGGAAGCGCCCAGCTCCGACAGGCGGGCGACGATGTCCGCAGGGCGGCGGCCGGTCTCCTGGGCGACGGTGAGGACGTGCCCGAGGGCCCCCTCGGGGTCCTCCAGGATCCGCTCGTCAGCGGGTTCGGGGGTGTACGGCAGCCGGATGCCGAGCGCGATCAGGCGCGTGGCGACGGTGTGCGGGTTGCACCGCAGCGTCCTGGCCACCTTGCGCACATGCCCGCTCGACGCCTCCCCGCCCCAGTCCAGCCACTCCCCATTGCCCCGGGGGTCGGTGCGGATCAGCACGATGTCCCGGGGGTCCGGGGTCTCGGGCAGCGGATGAGAGGCCGGGACCGTCCAGCCCAAGGCGGTCAGCCGCCGTGCGGCATCGGCGGGGCTCAGGCCCTGCCGACCCGCCGCGGCGAGCAGATGCCGCAGTGGCACGGGCGTGCCGACCTCGAGCCACGAGAGGTTGTACGTATCCGCCTTGGGCAGCAGCGCGTCGTCCGGGTCCACCGTGAGGGGCAGCGGAACTTCGGGAAGCTCGATGTCGGCGAAGCCGAGTGCGGTCAGTTCCGACACGACGGCGGCGGGGCCGCGCCCCAACGAGGCGGCGGCGTACAGAACGTGTCCGTAGGGCACCCGCCGGGCGGGCTCGATCCAGGAGACGTCACGTCCGATGCGGATGCGGGTGAGCGGTTCGGTGCTGTTCGGCATGATGGACCTTTCGGAAGCGACGGGATCGGGTCGGAGGGTCATTCGGCCACCGCGATATAGCGGCCGCTTCCCTCGTACTCGTCGTCCTCGTCCCCCCAGCCCTCGTCGTCCTCCTCCTGCCTCCCGCGCAGGTTCACCCGGACCCCCGCGGGCTCCAGCGCCGTCCATATCCGCAGCATCATGGCCTCGCTGAGGAAGTGGTGCGAAAGGTCGAGCTCCTCGAGGTGGGTGAGCGGCTGCCCGTGCAGCAGCGCCTCCGCGCCCTCGTCCGAGAGCGTGCCCATGGCCAGGCTCAACGAGGTGAGTTGCGGCACGACCGGCGCGGAGGCCAGCGCGGCGGCCAGCTCGTCCTGGATGGGGCTGTTCTGCAGCCCCAAGTGGCGCAGCGCGGGCTTGCGGTCACCCGCGAGGAGCGGGGCGAGCTGCTCGACGGTGGTGCCGCCCCCGTAGTCGTCGTCGCCCAGCCACAGCTCCAGCCGCTCCAGCGAGGGCAGATCGGCGGCCGCGATGTGCGCCGCCGCCTCCGGCGGCAGCCCACCGGACTCGACGCGCAGCGCCCGCAGCCCCGCGTGCCCGGTGACGGGGAAGTCCAGCCCGTCACCACCACGGACGACGAGCTCCCGCAACCCGGGGAACGCCTCCAGAAGCGGCGCCAGATCGGACTGGTCGATGGTGGAGATCATCTCCTCCTCGTCCTCCATGTCGCCGAGGAAGAGCGCTTCGAGTCCGGTCAGCCGGGACCTCAGGTCGGTGAGCCGGGACACGCCGTCCATGCCGTGGCCCAGGACCAGCGCCCGCACCTTCTCCAGCTCCACCGTGCTGGTGAACCGCTCCCAGCAGTCCTCGGCGTCCTCGTCCGTCGCGTACGGCCCGGTCTGAAGACGCCAGGCCACGGAAGCGGCATCGGGCAGCAGCGTGGCGGGGGTGTACGGCGGAACGGTCAGCACCGGCAACCCGTAGAAGTTCTGGGCGTGTTGCACATACGACAAGAGCAGGCTCCCGAGGCTTCCGTGTCCCAACAGCTGTGCGCCATGTTCTACCAGCACCCTCCGACAAGGCCCCCGGCCTACCCCCGCCCCGCCCGTTCACCGTACGTTCCGCAGGGCGCCCTCCGCGCGTGCCGTACCGGCCCCCGGCCGGCACTGGACTGCCGGTCATGCGCAACGAAGAGAGCACTGTCCGCCGGGGCCTGGGCACCCGGATGGGGGCCGCGCTGGGGGCCGCCGTCGTACTGGTGGCCGTCCATCCCCCGGCGCAGGCGGCGCCGGACACCGGATCCTGGACGACGGAGGCGGTGGCCCCGGGGGTGCGGGTGCGGGCCGGGGTTCTTCGGGACGCGGACGCCAAGCCGAGCTGGACGGTCACTGTGCAGGGGCCCGGCTCCGCGCCGCTGGGCGACCGGTCCTGGGCGGACGCCACGGCGGGGCGGCTGCGCGACGCCGGGTTCGAGCCGCGGGTCGAGCGGGTGGCGTGGCCCGCCTACGCGGATACCCCGCACGGCACCATGGGGTGGCGGGTGCGGGTGGGCTCGTACGGCACCTCCGGCGACGCCCAGGGCGCACGCGAGAAGGTCGCCGCGGCCGGGTTCTCGGTGGTTGCGGAGTGGACCGGCTACGACGGGCAGCGGCCCGCGGACCGGGAGAGCGTACATGTGGCGGTGATCGACCCGGCCCGGTTCACCGGCACCGTGGCGGCCACGCACGACGTCAGCGTGGCGGACCGCGAGAAGACCTCTTCGGTCGCGGCGAAGCGCCACTCCCTGGTCGCCGTCAACGGTGGTTTCTTCGTCACCTCCGACGCCGACGGCGTCCAGGGCACGATGGCCGGAATCGCCGCGTACGAGGGCGAGTTGGAGTCGATGGCCGCCGGTTCGCGGGCCGCGCTGATCCTCGCGGACGGCGGCCGGCACGCCCGTATCGCCGATCTGACCAGCACGGTCACCGCGCGGGCTGGATCGTCCACGTACGCGGTGCAGGGCATCAACCGGGTGCCCGGCAAGGTGCGCAACTGCGGGCGCCCCGGTGCCACTCCGACCGAACTGCCCCGGCAGGACCTGACCTGCTCCGAGGCCGACGACCTCGTGAAGTTCACACCGAGGTTCCGCGCCGCGCTGCCCGCCGGGCCCGGTACCCAGGTGGTGCTCGACGCCGACGGCCGTGTGGTCTCCACCGGCCCGCGCGGCGGCACGGTCCCGGCCGGGGGCTCCGTGCTCCAGGGCATCGGCGCCGCGTCCGACTGGCTGACGGCCCACGCCCGGCAGGGCGAGCGGATCGCGCTGGAAGAGGTCGTCCGGGACACCGCCGGCCGCCGGGTCCGGCTCGACGCCGACGACAGCATCGTCAGCGCCGCCCCCACTCTGGTGAAGGACGGCCGCATCGCCATCGACGCCGCCACCGAAGGCACCCTCGACCCGAAGAACCTCTCCTTCGGCTACGCCTGGTCGAACGTCCGGCAGCCCCGCACGATGGCCGGGCTCGACGCGAAGGGGCGGCTGATCCTGGCCACGGTGGACGGTCGGCAGCCGGGTGTGAGCGAGGGCTTCACCCTGGAGGAGGCCGCCCGCTTCATGCGCTCCCTGGGCGCCGTCCAGGCCCTCAACCTGGACGGCGGCGGCTCCACCGCCATGGCCGTGAACGGCCGTCTCGCCAACGTCACCTCCGACGCGACGGGCGAACGCGCGGTGGGCGACACGGTCCAGGTACTGCCGTAGCGGGACGCCCTCCCTCGTCATCGCTCAGTGTTCGGATCACTCCTGTGGGTGACATTCGCCCCTTCTGGCCCCGCCTCACGGCGCGCACTGGAAGTGTCGGCGGTCGTCAGAGCTGCGTGCCATGCTGGAGCCAAGGAACACACGAGGAGGCGGTGGTGGCGATCATGAGCGTCGCTGAGACGCGAGTCGACGATCACGAAGGCCCCTGGACGGTCGAGGACGTCCTTGCACTCCCGGAGCATCCGGCACGCGCCCGCTTCGAACTCGTGGACGGTGTCCTCATGATGTCCCCTGCTCCCGACTGGGACCACCAGACGGTGTCCTCCGAATTGCACAGTCAGATCAAGGCCGCCCTGGCCCGGTCGGGCGCGCCGTTCCGCTCGGGGAAGCGGTGAACGTGACGGGGGAAGCCAGACTGTTCATTCCCGACATCGCCGTCGTAGACCGCGCCGCCGTCCCACGCGGCACACTGGCCGCGCCCCTCGATGCGGCCCTGCTTCTGGGTGAAATCGTGTCGCCGTTCAACCGAGCCGCCGACCGCATCCTCAAACCCGCGCTCTACGCCCAGGCGAAGGTACCCGCCTATTGGCGGGTCGAGATGGAACCAGACCTGTGCGTGGTGGTGCACGAGTTGGACGGAGACACCTACCGCGAGGCGGCCGCCATCACAGGCAAGGCATCCGTCGACGTCGCCGGAGAGTTCACCGTCGAACTGGATCTCGACGCCGTACGCCGCGAGCTGGAGGGCTGAGGCCCGGTGCCCGGCCCTCCGGCTGGAAGACGAAGACGCGAGGCGTGAACGCCCAAGGGCGCAGCCGGTTGGTTTCGCCGCCCGGCTGCGCCCCTGGGGCCGATATCACGTCACCCGTAGGGGACTTACTCGACGACCTTCAGCAGCTTGTTCGGGGTGCCCTCGCCCGGGTTGGAGATCTTGTCGGCGGTGGCGCCGTCCGTCAGCCCCTTGGCCACGTCGGCCGGCTTGGCGTCCTGGTGGCCGCTGAGATAGACGGCGGCGGCGCCCACGACGTGCGGGGTGGCCATCGACGTGCCGGAGATGGTGTTGGTGGCGTCGTCGCCGGTGTTCCAGTCGGAGGTGATGTCCGAGCCGGGGGCGTAGATGTCCACCACGTCGCCGTAGTTGGAGAAGTCGGACTGCTCGTCCTGGTCGGTGCTGGAGGCGACCGTGATCGCGTCCTTCACCCGGGCGGGAGAGCTCTGGTTGGCGTCGGCCGACTCGTTGCCCGCCGCCACGCCGAAGGTGACACCGGAGTCGATGGCCTTCTGCACGGCCGCGTCGAGGGCCTCGTCGGGGGTGCCGCCCAGGCTCATGTTGGCGACGGACGGGCCCTCGTGGTTCTCGGTGACCCAGTCGATGCCCGCGACGACCTGCTCGGTGGTGCCGGAGCCCTGGTCGTCCAGCACCCGCACCGCGACGATCTTGGCCTTCTTGGCGACGCCGTGCTCGGCACCGGCGATGGTGCCGGCCACATGGGTGCCGTGGCCGTTGCCGTCATCGGCGCTGTCGTCGTTGTCGACCGCGTCGAAGCCGGACGTGGCGCGGCCCTCGAAGTCCTTGTGGCTGGTGCGGACACCGGTGTCGATGACGTACGCGGTGACGCCCTCACCCGCGCTGTCGGGGTAGGCGTACTTCTTGTCGCCCTGGGTGTCTTCCTGGTCGATCCGGTCCAGGCCCCACGACGGCGGGTTCTCCTGGGTGCCCTTGATGGTGTAGCGGTGGTTCTGGACCACCTTGGCGACCGACGGGTCGGCGGCCAGCCGCTTGGCCTCGGTGTCGGACAGCCCGCTGGCCGAGAAGCCGTTGATGGCGGAGTCGTAGCTGCGGCGCAGCTTGCCACCGTACTGCTCGGCGAGGTCCTTGCCCTCGGCGGCGGCCTTGACGCTCTTGCCGCCCTTGAGCATGACGATGTAGCTGCCGTCCACGGCGTTCTTCGCCTGGGTGCCGTAGACGGTGCCCTCGGCGGGCTGTGCGGTGGTGGCGCCGGCCGGAACGGCCACGAAGACACCGGCGGTGACGGCGGTCGCGGCGGCTATGGCCAGACCGAGTCGACGCGCGTTGCGCTGCTTGTGAACTGCCATGACGAGGGTTCCTCCTCGTGCGGTTGTGGGGGAATCCGCACCCCGGATCGCGTCCGATCCCTCAAGTGCGGCCGATCCGGAGTGTGTTGGGGCCACTCCGGTTCTGACAAAACCCTGACTGATGAGTACGGGTCAATTCAAGATCCCCACCAAGGTGTGACATAGGCAACGTTCTCCGCTTCGACCGCTTCCCGACCTCGAGGTCAACGCCCTTTGCGTGTAAGGGGCCGGCATCAGGGAGGGTAGGGCTGTCCCCCCTTCCACGGTTGGAGGGAACCACCCGACGGTTCACCGGTCAGCAGGATGGGTCGGCCCGACGCCACGGCCTAGCGTCGTCCACGAGTGGCGGGACGGTCCGCCACCAGGGCATAAGGGGATGTCGTGGCGGACACAGGCCGCTTGGAGAGGCCGCGCGGGATAGCGGCGCGCGCGGGCAGTTGGAGCGCCCGTCACCGGTGGGCGGCGGTCGGGGGCTGGGTGCTGCTGGTCATCCTCGCCCTGGCCGTCGGCTCGATGACGGGCCGGGTCGATGTGACGGACAGCGAGCAGGTTCCCGGCGAGTCCGGGCGCGTCTCGAAGATTCTCGACGAGGCGGGCATTGACGACGCGGCCGGGGAAACCGTGCTGATCCAGGCGAAGGGCGGCGGGCTCACCGCGAACGACCCGGCCTTCCGCAAGGCGGTCGACGCGGTGATGGCCGGCGTGCGCGACACCGGCCAGGTGACCGCGCTCCGCTCCCCGTACGAGACCAAGACCATCTCCGCCGACCGGCGCTCCGCGCTGGTGCAGTTCGAGATGCGCGGCGAAGCGGAGAAGGCGGCCGACCACATCCAGCCGGTCCTGGACGCGGTGGAGAAGGCGCAGAACGGCCACCAGGCCCTGCGGATCGAGGAGTTCGGCGACGCCAGCGGCCAGAAGGCGTTCGACGACGCGTTCGGCGACGACTTCACCCAGGCCGAGTACTCCGCGCTGCCGGTGGCGCTCGGCATCCTGCTGATCGTCTTCGGTGCGCTGGTGGCCGCGCTGCTGCCGGTGGCGCTCGCGATGACCGCGTTCCTGGCCACCACCGGTCTGGTGGCGGTGGTCAGCCACTGGGTGCACATGAGCGACACCGCCAACTCTGTGATGCTGCTGGTGGGGCTGGCCGTCGGCGTCGACTACTGCCTGTTCTACCTGCGCCGGGAGCGCGAGGAGCGCGCCGCCGGGCGGGACGCGCAGACCGCGCTGCGGGTGGCGGCGGCCACCTCCGGCCGCGCCATCCTGGTCTCCGGCGTCACGGTGATCGTGGCGATGGCGGGCATGCTCTTCACCGGCATCGCGGAGTTCAAGGCGATGGGACTCGCCACGCTGATGGTGGTGGCGGTGGCGATGGTCGGCTCGGTGACGGTGCTGCCCGCGCTGCTCTCGCTGCTCGGTGAGCGGGTGGAGAAGGGCCGGGTGCCGTTCCTGGGCCGCGCCAAGCGGCGCGGCGGCACCGAGAGCCGGATCTGGCGCGCCGTCCTCCGCCCGGTGCTGCGCCGCCCCAAGCTGTCGCTGGCCCTCGCCGGTGGCGCGCTGATCGCGCTGGCCGTCCCCGCCGTGGGGATGAACACCGCGAACCTCACCATGGACCAGGAGTTCGGCGACCGGCTGCCGGTCGTGAACGCGTACAACCACATCGACGAGGCGTTCCCGGGCGGGTCCGACCCGGCCAGGGCCGTGGTGAAGGCGGACGACATCGACGCGGCGCCGGTGCGCGACGCGATCGCCCGCTTCCGTACCGAGGCCGTGGTGAAGGGCGCCTCCAAGGGCCCGGTCGAGGTGACCGTCCACCACAAGCAGAACCTGGCCGTGGTGGAGGTGCCGCTGATCGGCGGCTCGGACGAGGGCAAGGCCGAGAAGAGCCTGGAGGTGCTGCGGAACGAGGTGCGCCCGGCGACCCTCGGCGCGGTGGACGGCGTGGACGCCCCATCGGCGGCTCGACCGCCTCCTCCAAGGACTTCAACGACAAGCTCGGCTCGGCCGTCACCCCGGTCTTCGCCTTCGTGGTGGTCTTCGCCTTCCTGCTGATGCTGATGTCCTTCCGGTCGCTCACCATCGCCGTGACCTCCATCGTGCTCAACCTGCTGTCGGTGGGCGCCGCGTACGGCATCCTCACCGCGGTCTTCCAGCACGGCTGGGGCGCGGGGCTGGTCGGCGCGGAGGGCGTGGGCGCGATCGTGTCCTGGCTGCCGCTGTTCCTCTTCGTGATCCTGTTCGGGCTGAGCATGGATTACCACGTCTTCGTGGTCTCCCGGATCCGCGAGGCGTACCTGGCCGGCCGGACCACCAAGGACGCGGTGGTGCACGGCGTGGTGACGACGGCGGGCGTGGTCACCAGCGCCGCCGTCATCATGGTCGCGGTCTTCTCCATCTTCGGCACGCTGTCGATGCAGTCCATGAAGCAGATGGGCGTGGGCCTCGCGGCCGCGGTCCTCATCGACGCCACCGTCATCCGCGGGGTGCTCCTCCCGGCCGTGATGTCGCTGCTGGGCGAGCGCAACTGGTACCTGCCGAAGTGGCTGGGGTGGCTCCCGGACCTGGCCCACGACGAGCCCGCCCCGGCCCGGCGGCCCAGCACCCTGGTGGGTGTTTCCCCGAGGCCGGAAGCGGACGAACGGCCCCGGCCCGCGCGGGTCTGACGACTACGTCCCGCACATCCTGACAACCCTCAACCGGTCACACGGCCTTCGGGCCGTGTGACCGGTTCGGTGTTTCGGGGTGGGGCGTGGGGCGGTGCGGTCCGGTGCGGTGCGGTGCGGTGCGAAAAGGCGTTGCGGGGCGGCCCGGCCGGTCCCTACGGTGCGGGGATACGGCGGAGATCCGCATACGCGTCCTTTCGCGTACGCGCGCACGGGAGGAGTACACCGATGGGCGGAAGTCCCGGCATCGGCGTGTTCACCCGCATCACTCGTGGCTGTGCCCGGGTGGCGTGTGCGCGCGCCCTTCCGCTGCCTGCCCGCCGCCCGCGGCGCGGCCCCGGTGCCCTGGCCGGCCCGGACGCGCCCGGTGTCTCTCCGAGTCTGTGAGCCCTTCGCACTCGAGGTCCTTCCTGGACCTGAGCGACTGACTCACCCGGCTTCCCGTCCCGGTCTCTCACCGTGAGCTGATCTCTCACCTTCACGCGCCCTCGGCCAGGGCCCCCGCCAGTCCAGGAATCACTCGTTCCGGGACGGGCGGCAGGGCCCGTTCCGCGCTGCTGCCGCCCGCCCGGCTCCGAAAGGACCGTGGCCGTGGCCCGCAATCGACACCATCCCCATGCCCAGCGCGGTGGCGAACCGCGCCGCGACACCGCACCGCGCCGCAACGCCGAAGCCCGCCGCAGCACCGGAGCGCCCCGCACCGAGCCGCGCCGTACCGAACGCGACCGGGCGAGGCGTGCGTACGGGCAGAACTTCCTCGTCGACCCGGGCGCCGTCGCCCGCGTCGCCCGCGCCGCCCGCCCCGGGCCCGGCGATCTCCTGGTGGAGGTCGGCGCGGGCAAGGGGGCGCTCACCGAGGCGCTGGCCCCGCGCTGCCGTGAACTGATCAGCTATGAGATCGACCGGCATCTGATCCCGGGGCTGCGGGAGCGGCTCGCCCGCCATCCGCGGGTCCGGGTCGTGCACCAGGACTTCCTGACCGCGGCGCCGCCGCGTGAGCCGTTCGCCCTGGTCGGCAACGTGCCCTACGCCCGTACCGCCGAGATCGTGGCCTGGGCGCTGCGGGCGGTGCCCCGGCTGACCTCCGCCACGCTGCTCACCCAGGCGGAGTACGCCCGTAAGCGCACCGGGGACTACGGCCGCTGGTCCCTGCTGACCGTACGGTCCTGGCCGGAGGTCGAGTGGCGGCTGTGCGGGCGGGTGGCGCGTACCGCCTTCCGGCCGGTGCCCGCCGTGGACGGCGGGATCCTGCGGCTGACCCGGCGGCCGCGGCCGCTGCTCACCGACCCGGCGGCCCGGTCCGCCTACGCGGACCTGGTCGAGCTGGGCTTCACCGGGGTCGGCGGCTCGCTCCACGCGTCACTGCGCCGGGTCTGCCCCGCCCGTGCGCTCGACCGGGCGTTCCGGGCGGCCGGGCTGGGGCGGGACGTGGTGGTGGCGTATGTGACACCGGAGCAGTGGCTGGTCCTCGCTCAGGAGCTGACCGAGGTGGTGGCCGGAACGCGTGCTTCGGCCGTTTCGAAGGAGTTGATGGTGCGGGTGAAGTCCCGGGTGGACAACAGCAACTTGTAGATGATGGCCAGCTCGAAGACGAGCAGCAGAACGCCCGATACGACGGTCGTCGCCACCACCGCGTCGACGGCCGGGCCGATGATGAACACGCCCATCTGGAACTCGATACCGCTGATGAGATGAGCGCGGATGCGGTGGCGCTGCAGGAAGTTCCGGCACCGGACCCACCACGGGAAGCGGCGCCGGAACTCCTGGTGCAGATCGACGACGGCGGGGCGGCGCGCGGCCGGGGCCGAAACCGGCGCGGCCGGGGCCTCCAGGGCCGCCGTGGCTTCCTGGGCCGCCACCGGCTCCCGAGGAGCAACCGGCTCCAAAGGAGCCACCGTGTCGCGGTCCGTCTCCAGGTCGGCCTCGGGGTTCTCCCGCAGCAGGTCCTCCATGAAGGCCAGCTCGGCCTGGTTCTCGGCCTTGCGGGCCGCCCGCATCCGCGCCTTGATCTGCTTGCGCATCCCGTGCCGGATCTTGAAGATCTCCAGCGAGTCGATGTAGCGCAGCGCGTCCAGGGAGGCGACGGCCAGCGCCAGCCACAGGTACAGGACGTCATCCGTGCGCGCGTACTGACCGCCCATCAGGGCGACCGCGCACACCAGCACCCGGATCCGGTCGAAGACGAAGTCCAGCCACGCCCCGAAGACCGAGCCGGTGCCGGTCAGCCGGGCCAGCTTGCCGTCCATGCAGTCGAAGATGAAGCTCACGTGGTAGAGCACGGCCCCGAGCAGCAGCCATCTCCAGTCGCCCTGAGCGAAGCACGCGGCGGAGCCGAGGCCCACCAGGAACGCACCCCAGGTGAGCTGGTTGGGGGTGGCTCGGGTGTACCTGGCGGTCCAGCGGACCAGCGGTGTGGCCACCGGGTCCACGAGCATGACGGTCCACCACGCGTCTCGCTTCTTCTCGGTGATCCGGCGGACCTCGGCGAGCGGCGGTATGTCTCGGTGCATGGTCAATCTTCCTGGCGTTAGGCATGAATTCACCTGAAGGTAAGAAGCCATTAAGAGAAGAGACAAGATCGGGCAAGGGCAACCTTTGCCGGGGGTCAACGGTCTGCTTGGAGGACCGGGTCCATGGCAGGACCAGGTGCGTCGGCGGCTGGTCGGCGCGGGGCGAGGCGGAGCGGGGCGGCGCGAGGCGGGGCGGCGGGTCCTACCGCTGGTAGCGGGCGAGCACCAGGTTCCCGTCGTCGACCAGCCGCTCCCGCAGCTCCCCCATTCCGATCGCCCCGCTGTAGTACTCCTGCAGCGACGGGGTGGCCACCTTGTCCTTCCACTCCGGGTAGCCGCGCACCGTCTGGGCGGGCGCCGGGCGCAGCTGTCCGGCCAGGGCGGTGCCGGTGGCCCAGCCGTGGCGGCGGGTGCGCAGGGCGGGGTCCCGCAGCGCGGTCCGGCCGGTGGGGAGCATCCAGTCGCCCCGGGCGAGCCGCACCATGTGCGGCGGGCGCAGGAGGAAGTCGATGAAGCGGGCGGCCTCCCGCTGGTACGGGCTGTCGGCGGCGATGGACAGCGTCTGCGGGCTGACCCCCTGCCGCTGGTCGCCGCCGGGCCCGGCCGGGGACGGCAGTACGGTCCAGGCGAACCCCTTGGGCGCCTGCTGCGTGATCTGCTGGCGGTAGGAGAAGCCGAGCGGCACCATGGCGTACTTCCCGCCGAAGAAGCCGGGGAGGGTGTCGGAGCCGCCCATGCCGAGGGTGGTCCGGGCGGCGGTGCGGTCACCGCCCAGCTGATCGTGGATGACGCGGGGCACCCGCTGGTCGGCGGGGTCGAACCGGACGGTGACCTTGCCGTCCGCGCCCCGGTGGAAGACCTTGCCGCCGGTGGAGAGGGAGAGGTTGAGGGTCGCGGAGACCGGCTCCTTGAGCGGCCAGGCCACCCCGTACGTCCCGTCGCGGGTCAGCTCTTCGGCCGCGTCCTCGAACTCGGCCCAGCTCCAGGGCCGTTCGGGGGTGGGGATCCGCACCCGGGCCCGTTCCAGCAGCGTGCGGTTGGCGATGAGCACGCGCGGCTCCTGGAGGAACGGCACGCCGTGGACGCCACCGTCGAAGGTGGCGGTCTGCCAGGTCCGGGGCGGGATCTCGGCCTTGAGCCGCCGGGGCAGCAGATCGGTGAGATCGGCGAGATAGCCGCCGTAGGCGAAGTCGGCGAGGTCGTCGGTGGCGTCATGGATGATGTCGGGCGCCTCACCGCCCTCGAAGGAGGTGAGCAGCTGGTCGTGGACGCCGTCCCAGCTGCCCTGGACGTACTCGACCCGGATGTCCGGATGGGCCGCGTTCCACTCCCCCACCAGCTGCTTGTTGGCCACCACGGATTCCCGCTGCCAGGCCAGGGACTGGAAGCGCAGGGTGATCCGGCCGCCGGTCGCCCGCCGCCGCTCGGGCGCGCAGCCGGACAGCAGCGCCCCGGTGGCGGACGCGGCCAGCAGCGTTCGGCGGCGCATCAGTGCTTCACCGCCCCGGCCAGGGTGCCGCTGGTGATCCGGCGCTGGATGAACGCGAACAGCACGAGCGAGGGCAGCGTCGCCAGCAGGGAGGCGGCGGCGAGCGGGCCGAGATCGGCGACGCCCTCGGTTCCGATGAAGTGGGTGAGGATGATCGGCATCGTCTGTTTCCGCGGGGATTTGAGCAGGACGAGCGCGAAGAAGAACTCGTTCCAGGCGGTGATGAACGCGAAGAGGGCGGTGGCCACGATGCCGGGGGTCAGCAGCGGCATGGTGACGGAGATCAGCACCCGCAGTCTGCCCGCGCCGTCCACGGCCGCGGCCTCCTCCAGCTCGCGCGGTACGGCCCGTGCGTACCCGGCGAGCATCCACAGGGCGAACGGGAGGGACCACACCACGTAGACCATGATCAACCCGGAGAGGGAGTCGATCAGGCGGACCTCCTTGAGCACCAGGAACAGCGGGATGATCACCAGGACGAAGGGGAACGCCTGGCTGACCACGATCCAGCCGGTGGCCGCCCGGGACAGCGAGGAGCGGTGGTGGCGGGCCATCACATAGGCCATCGGGGTGACGATGACAACGGAGATGACCGCGGCGGCGAGGGAGACGATCAGGCTGTTGCCCGCGGACCGCAGCAGCGGCTGCTCCTCGAACGCCTGGCGGAAGTTGTCGAGGGTGGGATGGTCGGGGATCCAGCCGGGGTGGAGGCTCGCCAACTCGCGCGGCGGTTTGAACGCGGTGGAGACCAGCCACAGCAGGGGGAAGGCGAGGAAGACCAGATAGCCGAGGAGGGCGAGGTACTGGCCGGTACGTGCCGCGCGGCGCCTGGCGGTGGGGCCGCGGCGCACGGCGGCGGGGCTACGCGTGGTGCTGGGGTCGCGGCGCGCGGCGTCGGGGCGGGGACGCCTGGCGGTGGGGCGGGGGCTCATGCGTCGTCGTCCCCCTTCAGCCGGGCCACGAGATGGACGGCCAGCAGGATGGAGACCACCGCCACCAGCACACAGCCCATCGCCGCCGCGTAGCCGAACTGGCCGTAGCGGAACGCCTCTTCGTAGGCGAAGAGCATCGGCAGCCGGGTGCGGCCGCCGGGCCCGCCCCCCGTCAGGACGTAGACCAGCGCGAAGGAGTTGACGTTCCAGATGAAGCTGAGCGCGCTGATGGCGACGGCGATGGGCCTGATGGCGGGCCAGGTGACGGCGCGGAAGCGGCGCCAGGCACCGGCGCCGTCCATGGCCGCGGCCTCGTGCAGTTCGCGCGGCACATTCGAGAGCCCGGCCAGCAGGGTGACCGTGACCTGCGGAAGCCGTGCCCAGATGCCGACCACGACGACGGCGGGCAGGGCGGTGGACAGACTGCCGAGCCAGTCGCGGTGGGTGCCCAGCGTCTCGTTGAGCACCCCGGCGTCGGGGTGGTAGACCAGCCGCCACATGATGCCGACCACGACCTCCGGCATCGCCCAGGGGACGATCGCGAGCGCCCGCGACAGCCAGCGGAACCGCAGGTCCTGGTGGAGCAGCAGCGCGAGGCCGAGCGCGAGCAGGAACTGCGGTACGGAGACGGCCACCGCCCACACCAGGCCGATCCGGAACGACTCCCAGAAGAGGGTGTCGCGCAGCAGGTCCTGGAAGTTGAGCAGCCCGATCCACTGGGTGGGGTCGGTGCGGCCCGCCTGGGAGTCGGTGAAGGCGAGCGCGATGCCGTAGAGGAGCGGGCCGACGCTGAGGAGGAGGATCGGGATCAGCGCGGGCAGGACCAGGAACCACGCCCCGTGGGCTTGGGTCTGACTGGACGTCACGCGGCCGCCCGGGCCCTTGGCGGAGCCCCGGCCCTTGGCGGAGCCCGGGTCCGAGCGCGCCGGGTCGGCGGTCGCGGGTATCACGGCTGGGCCCCTTCGGACGCGGTGGGAGGGCGGCCCGGGTGGGAGAGCCCACGTCATCGTGCGGAGGGCGGGCGGTGCAGTCAAGCGGTTCTGCCTGCGACAGACGACGCGACGGTCGATCGTGCCGTCGGTACGGCGCTACGGACGTCGATGCGGTGGTCGGTACGGCACATGGCGCAGGGCTCAATGCGAGACTTGGCCGTCGGCAGGAAGAAGTCGGCGAGGAGGGCGAGGAGAAGAGGAGAAGGGGCATGGCGGTGGCGGAGGTCGCGTTCACGGAGGAGCGGGCGCGGGCGGTGCTCTCGGCCGCGCTGCCGCCCTACCGGGCCGGTACGGCGGAGGCCCGGCTGCTGGCCCTCGGTGAGAACGCCGTCTTCGCCGTCGACAGCCTCTCCCTGGTGGTCCGGATCAGCCGCGACCTGGAGGTGTGGGACCGGGCCGCCCGGGAGCTGAGGATCGCCGACTGGCTGGCCCGGGAGGGGCTGCCCGCGGTCCGCCCCGACCGGCGCTTCGGTTCCGAGCAGCCGCTTCCGTTCGCCAACCATCTCGTCACGTACTGGCAGCGGCTTCCCGACCCGGTACGCCCCGCCGGGGCGCGCGACCTCGCGGAGCTGCTGCGGATGGTGCACGCCCTGCCCGACCCGCCCGGCGACCCGGCGCCGCTCCCGCTGCCGCGCCGCGATCTGCTGGGCGGGGTCGAGCGCTGGCTGCGGCTGGCCGGGGACGCGATCGACCCGGCGGACGCGGCGTATCTGCGCGCCCGCCGGGACGACTTCGCGGCCGCCGTCGAGGAGCTGACCCCGCGCCTCACCCCCGGCCCGATCCACGGCGACGCGCTGCCGCGCAATGTGCACATCGGCCCGGACGGCCCGGTGCTGGTGGACCTGGAGACCTTCTCGCACGATCTGCGCGAGCACGATCTGGTGGTGATGGACCTGTCCCGGGACCGCTATGGGCTCGGCGCGGCGGAGTACGACGCGTTCGTGGCGGAGTACGGCTGGGACGTCCGCGAGTGGCCCGGCTGCGCGGTGCTGCGGGGCGCACGCGAGACCGCCAGCTGCGCCTGGGTCTCCCAGCACGCCCCGGGCAACCCGGCGGCGCGCGCCGAGTTCGCCCGCCGCATCGCCTCCCTGCGGGAGGGCGATACGGCGGTGCGCTGGCACACGTTCTGAGCGAACGGCTCCGGTTCAGGGGCCGCCGCGCACCGCACGGCACGCCGGCTGACCCGCCGCGCGGCATTGGCTCAGGCGCGCCACCCCGGGTCGCGGCCGCTCAAGGCGATCGCGCGGTCCAGCGGCGGCGCGTCGGCCGGGACGGGGACCCTGGGGCCGAACAGCTCCCTCGGGCGCTCCTCGTCCGGGACCGCCGACAGCCATCCGATGATGGTCTCGACGCTGCCGGGATCGCAGTCGTAGGGCTGGCCGGTGGCGCGGGCGAGATCCCAGCCGTGGATCACCAGCTCGTCCAGCGCCACGATGCCCATCATCTGGGCGGGCATGGTGACGCCCCCGGCCTCCGTGGTGCCCAGCCAGGCGGACGGCTCGCGCCAGGCCACGGCCAGCGCGTCCAGGCGGCGAGGCAGCTCCTGCCGCCAGTCGGGGTCCAGCCGGTCGGCCGACCCCTGCCCGGGGGCGGGGCCCGCCCCGGTCGTGGTCTTCTCGGCGGCGTGGCGCATGCCGAGGGCGAGCCCCATGAAGTGGTCGAGCAGATCGGCCACGGTGTAGGCGCCACAGGGTGTGGGCGCGGTGAGCTGCTCGTCCGAGACGCCGCTGAGCAGCGCCGTCACCCGCTGCGCTGCGGGTCCGAAATCGATCATGGTGGTCTGTTCGTCGGTCACGGTCGTCTTCTCCTACGCTCGAGTCCGCGGTCCGTCCCCCTCACCCGTACGGACCGGCTGTCCCCCTCACCCGTACGGACCGGGCGGCCGCCCGAAACTCATCGGTGCGGGACCGGCGGCCGTACGCGCTGCGGCCGCGCGCTCCGCTATTCGCTGTCCGCCCGGCGGGCCGCTGCCCCGGTCACCCCACCACCGCCCCCGCCTCCCGCAGCGGCCAACCGCCGTCCACCACCGCGTCCGGGGTGCCCTTGCGGCGCAGCCAGGACTGGAAGTCGGCCGCCCAGTGCGCGTACCACCCCACCTGCTTGCGGTGGAGGTCCCACAGCGCGAGCCCGGCGACCTCGCCGTACCGCTCGGCGAGCGCGCAGGCGACCCGCACCGCGGCCAGCGCGTCCGCCCCGGCGTCATGCGCGCGGTCGTGCACCACTCCGTACTCCCCGCAGACGGCCTCCAATGTGCGCTTGCCCTTGCGGTAGCGGTCGACGGCGCGGTCTATCGTGTACGGATCCACGACGGGGCCGGTGTCCGCGCCCTCCAGCCGCTCGCTCAGCGGGCGCAGCCCGTGCCGCCCCAACTCCGCGGCGAGCAGGCTGAGATCGAACGCCGCGTTGTACGCCACCACCGGGGCGCCGGCGCGCCAGTGGGCCACCAGCACCTCGGCGACCTCCTCGACCACCTCGCGCGCGGGCCTGCCCTCCGCCGCCGCCCGCTCACCGGTGATCCCGTGCACCGCCACGGCGTCCTCGGGGATGGGCACTTGGGGGTCGGCCAGCCACTCGCGCCGCCCGACCGGCTCCCCGCCCCTCACCTCGACCACGGCCGCCGTCACGATCCGTGCCGTCCGCGGATCGGTGCCCGTCGTCTCCAGGTCGAATCCGATCAGCAGCCCCCGGTGCCAGCCCATGGCCGCCCCTCCCTTTGTCGTGCTTCCCCCATGTGTGCACCACCTTCCCATGCGCCACTGACAACGGCCGGTGCGCCGGACCGAGTCCTCAGACGTCTGAGGACTTTGTGTTAGAGTCCCCGCCGTGTTCGGGTGATCGTTCAGGGAGAGGCGGCGCGGTGGCGGCGGAGACGGCACGCTTGCGGCACGGACCCGTGGTGCCGCGGATCGAGAGCGCCCTGCGCGCGATGCTCGCCGAGGGCCGCTGGCGGCCCGGCGAGCGACTGCCCAACGAGGTGGCGCTCGCCGCCGAACTGGGCGTCGGCCGCTCCTCGGTGCGGGAGGCCGTACGCCTGCTGGCCCATGACGGGCTGGTCGAGGTGCGCCACGGATCGGGCACCTACGCCGCGCGCCCCCGGCCCCGCCGGGGACGGCGATATGCGGCGGCTGCTGCGCCGGGCCCGGCTGCGGGAGGTGTACGAGGTGCGCCGCGCCCTCGAGGTCGAGGCCGCCCGGCTGGCCGCCGGGCGCATCCGCCCCGAGGACATCGGGCGGCTGCGGGACCACCTCGCGCTGCGCGAGGAGCGGGCCGGAGGCGATCCGTCCGCCTTCGTGGACGCCGATCTGGCCTTCCACCGGACCGTGGTGGAGCTGTCGGGCAACGCCGTGCTGCTCGGCCTGTTCACCTCCGTCCTGCCGGTACTGCGCGAGGCGCTGGTGGAGATGGTCAGCCATGAGCCGGCGCTGCCCGATGTGTCCTGCGCCCACGCCGATCTGCTGGACGGGCTGGCGCGCGGGGACGCCGACGCCGCGATCGCGGCCACGGTCTCCCACCTCGAGGCCGTCATGGAACTCTTCGCCAGCGACACGCGCGCATACGAAAGCGAAAGCGACACCAGCGAAAAGGAGGTGGCGGCCCCGTGACCGCCCCGGCCGTCCCCGTCCCCGTACTCAGGCTGCGCGAGGTGGATGTGGTGCGCGACGGCACCCCGCTGCTGCGCTCGATCTCGCTCACCGTCCACCAGGGCGAGCACTGGGCGCTGCTCGGCTCCAACGGCGCGGGCAAGTCCACCCTCCTCAGCCTGGCGGGCGCGCTGGTGCACCCGACGCGCGGCACGGTGGAGGTCCTCGGCCGCACGCTGGGGCGGGTGGACCTGCGCGAGCTGCGGTCGTTCGTGGGCCATGTGGATCCCCGGCATCCGCTGCGCTCCCCGCTGCGGGTGCGGGACGTGGTGCTCACCGGGCTGACCAACACCGTGGAGCCGGTCCCCGCTACCGCCCCACCCCCGACCAGCGCGACCGGGCCGACCGGCTGCTGACCACCCTCGGCATGGGCGGGAAGCTGGACGCGCGCTGGCCGACCCTGTCGCAGGGCCAGCGCGGCCGGGTGCTGATCGCCCGGGCGCTGATGCCCCTCCCCGGCTGCTGCTGCTCGACGAACCGGCCACCGGTCTGGATCTGGCCGCCCGTGAGCAGCTGCTGGAGAGCCTGGACACCCTGCGCCGGGACCACCCCGAACTGGCCACCGTCCTGGTCACCCACCACCTGGAGGAGCTGCCCGCCAGCACCACCCACGCCATGCTGCTGCGCACCGGGGAGTGCCTGGCGTCGGGCGCGGTGGACGAGGTGGTGACCACCGACCACATCACCAAGTGCTTCGACCACCCGGTGCGCATCAGCCGCACCGACGGCCGCTGGGCCGCCCGCGCGCTGCGCCCCCGTACCGGGGCGCGGGCTCGTACCCGGGCAGCGATTCCTGAGGTCAGGACACCGGCCGGGAGTCCGCCCAGACGCTCTCGAACTCCTCGCGGTAGGTGCCGAAGAGCCCGCCCTCGCCCTCCTCGGCCCCGCCCTCGCGGACGACCTCGCGGCCCCGCCCGCCGCCGCGCAGCACCAGGACCGGGGCCTCCATGCCCCGGGCCTTGCGCAGGTACGACTGGACGACCGCGAGGCCGTCCGCGCCGTCCCCGTTGACCAGGTAGGCGGTGAAGCGGGGCGTCTCGTCGAAGACGTGGATCTCGAACGCGCCCGGGTCCCGCAGCCGGGCGCGCACCCGCCGCATATGGAGGATGTTCATCTCCACCGAGCGGCTCATCTCGCCCTTCTTCAGGCCGAGCTCGCGCTCCCGCCGCCGCACCGCGCTGCTCGCCGGGTTGAGGAAGAGCAGCCGGGCCCGGCAGCCGGATTCGGCCAGCCGGACCAGCCGGCGTCCCGAGTAGTTCTGGACCAGGAGGTTGAGCCCGATGCCGACGGCGTCGAGCCGGCGGGCGTTGCCGAAGAGGTCCTCGGCGGGCAGCTGGCGCTGGAGCCGCACCCGGTCGGAATGGACGCCCACGACGTCGGCGTAGCGGTCGCCGACGAGGTCTTCGACGGCGTCGATGGGCAGCCGGTCGGCGGAGGGGGAGCCGGTGCCGCTGCCGAGGATCTCCAGCAGCCGGGCGGAGGCCCGCTCGGCCTGGGCGAGGACCGTCTCGGAGAGGGCACGGTTGCGGGAGACCACATTGCGGGCGACCTCCAGCTCGTCCAGGACCAGCTCCACCTCGCGGCGGTCGTCGAGGTACGGCTCGAAGCACGGCCAGTGCTGGACGAGGAGCTCCCGCAGCTGCGGCAGGGTCAGGAAACTGACGACATTGTCGTCGGCCGGGTCGAGCAGATAGCCCTTGCGCCGGCTGACCTCCCGGACCGCGACGGCCCGCTGTACCCACTCCTGCCCGGCGGGGCCGGCCGCGGCGATGACCCAGTCCCCGCCGTGGACCGGTTCGTAGATGGGCCGCAGCACGGCGCTGACGACCGCGCGCAGCCGCTGTTCCACGAGGTTGAGCCAGATGTACGCCCGTCCGGCCCGGCGTGCGCGTGTGCGCACCTCGCTCCAGGCTTCGGCGCCCCAGTCCAGTTCCGCTCCGATCTCCATCGGCCGCACCAGGGACACCGCGCCGGGAGGTGCGTCGGTGGAGCCATCACCCCCGGGACCTCCGTCACCGGGGGCAGCTCCAGCCCGCCCGAGCTCACCTGTGCACCGCCTTCCGCCCCGTCCAACGATCACCGCAGACTACTGCGCTGGCGGGGGCGGTGCGACACTCAGGTCCTGCCTATCAGGTCAACGTGCCTCTTCTGTATGGCCGTTGTGCCCGGAGAGTGCAGGCGGCGTGAGGGGATTCATAGCGGTGACATCGCGCGGGGAGAGCTGGAAGCCCTGCCAGTGCACCGGCATCGGCTCCTGGTCCTCATCCCGGGCGATGTGGTGGAACCCGATGTTGACCCACACGATGGGGTGCTTGAGGGTCTGCCCGTTGACCCACTTGTCGACGCTCTTACCGGCCCCGGCGCCGCAGTTGCGCAGATTGTTGCTGGCGAACTGCTCGCACTTGTTGTACTCGGTGAAGTAGACGTCGTGTTTGGTGAAACTACGTCCCTGGTACTTGGTGGTGTGGCCGGGAACGATCTCGTAGCTGCGCGGATGGCCGTCCTTGTTCTTGCCCGCCGAGCTGACCACGCGCCACCACCGCGCCGCCGCCGCGTCGCCCGCCAGCTCCTTGGTGACCTTGGTGCGGGTGGTCTTGGTCTTCGGGATCCGCCCGGAGGTCGCGGTGGTCTTCGAGTCGTACTGCTCGACCTTGCTCTTGGGCGAGCCGTCCAGACCGAAGTTCAGCCGCCAGAAGACGTTGTGGGCATGGCTGGTGGCGTAGTCCTTGGCGCCCTTGCCGATGGGCCAGCCGCGGCCGTCGCCCGCGTCGTAGTCCATCGGGGAGAGCGTGCCGGTGGCGCCGACCTGCATGGTCATGGTGCCGTCACCGGCGAACCGCCACTCGGTGATGTACTCGTACCAGCCGACCTGGTTCACGGTGTAGAGCAGCAGGTCCTTGCCCTGGAGCTGGTAGACCTTGCTCTCCTCGCCCCGAAGCCGCCCTCGCCCATGCGGTAGGCGTGGCCGCGGGCCCGGGTGGTGGCGCACAGGCCCTTCACATTCGGGTGGTCGGGGTCCCAGGCGTCGGGCACCCGCACGGTCTTGATGGTGCCGCCGGGGCACTCGGCCGGATCCAGCTGCTGCAGCCCCTGGGCGAAGTCCTGCCCGGTGAGGTCGTCGTACTCATTGCTGCCGTCGTCGTAGGGCACATGGATCTGGCCCAGCTTCGCCGAGGTCAGCACCTTGATCGGGGCGCTTTCGCCCTTGGGCTGGTACGAGACGTCGTCGAGCACGAGCCCGGCCTTGCTCTCGTAGTGCCAGCACATCCGCCAGGTGGTGCCGCCGTCGAGCTTCTGCTCGATTCTGTACGGGGCGCTGCAGTCCGCCGCGGCAGCGGTCCGCGGGGCCGCCTGGGCGCTGCCGACCGGCCCGGCGGCGATCGCCACGGTGCCGAGCAGCGCCGAGGCGCCGATGGCCGCCGCGGCCCGGGCACGGGCGCGGCGGAGCCTGCTGTCAGGCATGGGGAAACTCCTGTAATGAAGCGTTGAGGGATGTGCGAAGCGCCGGTGCCGGGCGCTTCGGCCGTCAGCCGTCAGCGGTCAGCCGTCAGGCGAGCTTGGTGACCTTGTGGGCGCTCAGGTCGATCACCATCTGCCGGGTGTCGATCCAGGGGCCGTTCACCACCCGGGTGAACAGCCGTACGCAGCGGTGCTTGCCGCAGTCCTGGACCGAGGCCGGACCGGGGTTGCTGCCCTCGCCCGCGCGGTAGATGAAGCCGGTGACGGTCAGCTGGTCCGGACGGGTCAGCGCCTTGCCGGTGGCGTCCTTGAAGTCCTTCTTCAGCCCCTCGCCCAGCTTGTCGGCCATCAGCAGCCGCGCGGCCTCCATCACCTCGTCGCGGTTGGGCGGCGGCTGCACCCCGCGCTGGGTGTCGGTGCCGGTGACCTTGCCACTGCCGAGGTCGACCGTCTTGGTGACGTAGGTGTCGTCCTTGTAGTCGTAGTACGTCACCTCGGCGCGGCGCGGCGGGTCGGCGGCCCCCACCTCGTCGGGGCTCAGCTCCGCGAGGTCGGTGGAGAGCCGCTCGGGGCCCTTGGCGCCCTTGACGTCCTCACCGCTCATGCGGAAGTCGCGGCCGGCCGCGAGGCTCTGGGCGCGCTTCATCTCGTCGTCGGTCAGCGGATCGCGGCCGCTGCCGGTCTTGCCCTCCTCGGGCGCGTCCTCCACCACACCGGGCAGTTGCCGGGCCGCCTGGCCCTGCTCCGCCGATGAGCTCTGGGGTCCCCCACCCGAACCCTCCTCGCCGGACGCGCTCCCCGGGAGCGTCACCCCGACCATGACCGCCGTGGCTGTGATCGCCACGGCCGCGCCTGCCACCACCTTGCCCAGGTGGCGGTGCATCACCTTGCGCACATCCTCCCCATTCCCCCCTGTCGTCATATCGGATCGCATAGCGGGATACGCGTATGCGTCAGGTCACCCGGTAGGACGAACCGATATGGCCGTAGGTTGCCTCACTTTTGAGGAAGTTCTGTCGAAAGAGCCGATGGCTCCGGCCAGTTGGGAAAGGATGCAGGGTCGGTCAGGTTCCGTCCGGTGCCCGGGGTGCTCGCGGCCCCCGGAGAAGAAGTGGAAGAGTCGACGTATGCAGGTCTGGCCGGGACAGGCTTACCCCCTTGGCGCCACCTACGACGGCGCCGGAACCAACTTCGCGGTGTTCTCCGAGGCCGCTGTCCGCATCGAGCTGTGCCTCCTGCACGACGACGGCTCGGAGACGGCGGTCGAGCTGCGGGAGTCCGACGCGTTCGTGCGCCACGCCTATCTGCCGGGGATCATGCCGGGGCAGCGCTACGGCTTCCGGGTCCACGGCCCGTACGAACCGGAGCTCGGCCACCGCTGCAATTCCGCCAAGCTGTTGCTGGATCCGTACGCCAAGGCGATCAGCGGGCGGATCGACTGGGGCGAGGAGGTCTACGGCTACCACTTCGGGCGGCCCGACAAGCGCAATGACCTCGACTCCGCCCCGCACACCATGGCGTCGGTCGTGGTCAATCCGTACTTCGACTGGGGCGACGACCGCCCGCCGCGCACCGACTACCACCGCACGGTCATCTACGAGGCGCACGTCAAGGGGCTGACCATGCGCCATCCCCGGCTGCCGGAGGAGCTGCGCGGTACCTACGCGGCGCTCGCCCATCCGGCGATCATCGAACACCTGACGGAGCTGGGCGTCACCACGCTGGAACTGATGCCCGTGCACCAGTTCGTCCACGACCACCGGCTGGCCGACGCGGGCCTGGCCAACTACTGGGGCTACAACACCATCGGCTTCTTCGCCCCGCACAACGCGTACGCCTCCTGGGGCGACCGTGGCCAGCAGGTGCTGGAGTTCAAATCGGCCGTCCGGGCGCTGCACCAGGCGGGCATCGAGGTCATCCTGGACGTGGTCTACAACCACACGGCCGAGGGCAACCACCTGGGCCCCACGCTCTCCTTCCGGGGCCTGGACAACGCCTCGTACTACCGGCTGACCGAGGACCGCCGGTACTACATGGACACCACCGGCACCGGGAACTCCCTGCTGATGCGGTCCCCGCACGTGCTCCAGTTGATCATGGACTCGCTGCGCTACTGGGTGACCGAGATGCATGTGGACGGCTTCCGCTTCGATCTGGCGGCGACGCTGGCCCGGCAGTTCCACGAGGTGGACCGGCTGTCGTCGTTCTTCGACCTGGTCCAGCAGGATCCGGTGGTGAGCCAGGTGAAGCTGATCGCGGAGCCCTGGGACGTCGGCGAGGGCGGCTACCAGGTCGGCAACTTCCCGCCCTTGTGGACCGAGTGGAACGGCAAGTTCCGGGACACCGTGCGGGATCTGTGGCGCGGCGAGCCGAGGACGCTGGCCGAGTTCGCCTCCCGGCTGACCGGCTCCTCCGACCTCTACCAGGGCGACGGGCGGCGCCCACTGGCCTCGGTCAACTTCGTCACCTGCCATGACGGCTTCACCCTGCGCGACCTGGTGAGCTACGACGAGAAGCACAACGAGGCCAACGGCGAGTCCAACCAGGACGGCGAGAGCTACAACCGGTCCTGGAACTGCGGGGTCGAGGGCGAGACCGACGATCCGGCGGTGCGGACGCTGCGCCAGCGCCAGATGCGCAACTTCATCGCCACCCTGATGCTCTCCCAGGGCGTGCCGATGCTCAGCCACGGCGATGAGTTCGGGCGCACCCAGGGCGGCAACAACAACGCGTACTGCCAGGACAACGAGGTGTCCTGGGTGCGGTGGCCGGATCACGCCAAGGGGCAGGACGGCGAGTGGGAGGACCGCTCGGCGCTTGAGCTGCTGCGCTTCGCCCGCTCGCTGGTGTGGCTGCGCCGCGACCACCCGGTCTTCCGGCGCCGCCGCTTCTTCCACGGACGGCCGGTGGAGGGCACCCACGACGAGCTGTCGGACATCGCCTGGTTCACCCATGAGGGAGAGGAGATGACCCCGCGCGACTGGCAGGCGGCGCACGCCAAGTCCCTCGCGGTCTTCCTCAACGGCAGCGCGATCTCCGAGCCGGGTGCGCGCGGGGAGCGGATCACCGATGACTCGTTCCTGCTGCTGTTCAACGCCCACCACGAGCCGCTGGACTTCGTCGTGCCCATCGACCACGGCAAGCAGTGGCAGGTCATCGTGGACACGGCGACGACGGAGGGCGTGGAGCCGGGCAGCGGCTCGAAGGTGGCGGCGGGCGACCGACTGACCCTGGTGGACCGCAGCCTGATGGTGCTGCAGCGGCCGGCTTAGGTCTGAGGGGCTCCGCCCCTGGACCCCGGGGTCGACGAGCCGATCGTCGCCGCGCTCGGCTCACCGGCCAGCGCGTCGACCGCGCCACCTGCGACGCGGCCGGGGTCTGGGGCGGAGCCCCAGTTTCGGGGAGGGGCGGGGAGGGGAGCGGCCCGCCGCAGGCGTCACGATCCGCCGGACAACACACCTCGGGCGAGGCGCCGCCAGGGCGTGCGCGTCGCGTCCGTTCGGGCGTGCTGAGCTCTGATGGGGCGCGTCAGGTGGGTACGTACGTTCATATGACGGCTGACCCCGGCGCACCCACCGCCACCTATCGTCTCCAGCTCCAGCCCGCCTTCCCCTTCGCGGCGGCGGAGCGAGCGGTGCCGTACCTGGCCTCGCTCGGCGTCTCCCATCTGCATCTGTCCCCCGTACTGGAGGCGGTGCCCGGCTCCACCCACGGCTATGACGTGGTGGACCACTCCGCCGTCCGGGCCGAACTGGGCGGCGAGGAGGGGCTGCGCGCACTCGCCCGTACGGTGCGGGAGCACGGCTTGGGGCTGATCGTCGACATCGTCCCCAACCACATGGCCGCCCCCGCCCCCGAGTGGCTCAACGCGCCGCTGTGGGAGGTGCTGCGGGAGGGGCCGGAGTCGCCGTACGCGCGGTGGTTCGACATCGACTGGCGGGCCCACGGCGGCAAGGTGCTGCTGCCGGTGCTCGGCGGCCCGCTCGGCGAGGAATGGGACCGGCTGCGGGTCGAGGGCGGGACGCTGCGCTACTACGACCACGCCTTCCCGCTGCGGCCCGGCACCGAGGGGCTGCCGCTCGCCGAGCTGCTGGACGCCCAGTGGTACCGGCTCGGCTGGTGGCGGCTGGCCCGCACCGAGCTCAACTACCGGCGGTTCTTCACCATCTCCGAGCTGATCGCGGTGCGGGTGGAGGACCCGGAGGTCTTCGACGCGACCCATGCCACGCTGCTGGAGCTGGTGCGGGACGGGGTCGTGGACGGGCTGCGGATCGACCACCCGGACGGGCTCGCCGACCCGGAGGGCTATCTGCGGCGGCTGGACCGGGCGGTGCGGGCGGCGACGGGTGACGGGGAGCGCGGGAGCGGGCGGCGGCCCGCGCCAGAAGGCGGGGGCGGCCGGGGGACCACGCCAGAAAGCAGCGGCGGCCGGGGGACCACGCCAGAAAGCAGCGGCGGGCGGGAGACCACGCCAGAAAGCAGCGGCGGGCGGGAGACCACGCCAGAAAGCAGCGGCGGGCGACGGACCACGCCAGAAAGCGGCGGCCGCTGGACTGCGCCAGAAAGCGACATCGGCCGGTGGACAACGCCGAAAGGCGGCGGCGCCCGCTGGACCGTCGTGGAGAAGATCCTCGCCCGGGACGAGCGGCTCCCCGCCGGCTGGCCCGTCGCCGGGACCACCGGCTATGACGCGCTGCACCACATCGACGGGCTCTTCGTCGACCCGGACGGGCTGGCGAAGCTGACCGCCCTCTACCGCGCCTTCGCCGCTCCCCCTGCCGACCTGGGCGGCGACTGGGCCGCCACGGTCCGCCGCGCCGCCCATGAGGTGGTCACGCATGAGCTCGCGGCCGAGGTGGAACGGCTGACGCGCACCGCCTCCCGCATCTGCGCGGCCGACCCCCGGCTGCGCGACCACGCGCCCTGGGCGCTGCGCACGGCGATTCGCGAGCTGCTGGTGCGGCTGCCGGTCTACCGTCCGTACGCCGCCGTGGGCGGCCCGCCCGCCACGGACGCCGACGCGGTGATGCTGCGCTCGGCGGCGGCGGGTGCCCGGGAGGCGTTCACGGTGGCGCAGGAGGCCCAGGCGGTGCGGGTGGTGCGGGACGCGGCGCTGGGCGGGCTCGGGGACGGCCCGGACCACCGCGACTTCTGCGCCCGCTTCGCCCAGACGGCGGCCGCGCTGCGCGCCAAGTCGGTGGAGGACACCGCCTTCTACCGCTACACCCCGCTGCTGTCGGCCGCCGAGGTGGGCGGCGATCCGGGGCGACCTGCCGTGGCCCCGGAGGAGTTCCACGCCTTCGCGGTCCGGCGCTTGAGGGACTGGCCCGCCACCGGCACGGTGCTCTCCACGCACGACACCAAGCGCAGCGCGGACGCCCGGGCCCGGCTCGCGGCGCTCACCGAATGCCCCGGCTGGTGGGGGCGGACGGTGGAGGAGCTGACCCGCTCGGCCCCCGCCCCCGACCCCCATCTGGCCTGGACGGCCTGGCAGACCGCGCTCGCGCTGGGCCACGGGGACGCCGAACGGCTGGTCCCGGCCGTCCTCAAGGCGGTGCGCGAGGCGGGGCTGCAGAGCACCTGGACGGAGCAGAACGCGGCGTACGAGGCGGAGGTGACCGCCTTCCTGGAGGCCGGGCCGTGCGCGGCCGACGCGTCCGTGTGGGCCGCGATCGGCGCCGAACTCGACGGACCGGCGCGGGTCAACGCGCTCGGCGCCGCCCTGCTCCAGCTCACCATGCCGGGCGTTCCCGACCTCTATATGGGCACCGAACACGTCTATATGGCCCTCGTCGACCCGGACAACCGCCGCCCGCCCGCGCTGGGCGGCGAGCCGGCCGACGGCCCGTCGGCCGAGAAGCTGCTGCTCACCCAGGCGGCACTGAACCTGCGCCGGAAGCGTCCGGGGTGGTTCGGCCCCGGGAGTGCGTATACGCCGCTGCCCGCCTCCGGTCCGTCCGCCGAGCACTGCGTGGCCTTCTTACGGACGGACAGTACGGACAGCGCGGATGGCGCACCTGGAGGAGCGGTCACCGTGGTCACCCGGCTGTCGCGGCGGCTGGCGGAGGCGGGCGGCTGGGGCGCCAGCCGGCTGCCGCTGCCACCGGGCCGCTGGCGGGACCTGCTGACCGGGCGGACCGCCGAGGGCCCGACAGCGCTGGATGCGCTGCTGTCCCGGCTTCCGGTGGCGCTGCTGATCCGGATCTGACGGGCCCACCGGAGCAGCCCGTCCGGGGCCAACGGAACGGCCCGTACGGGGCCAACGGAGCGGTCCGTCCGGAGCAAACGGAACGGCCCCCTCACCGCCCTGCCTGACGGCCCGCCAGAAAGGCCTGCGGCCTTCATGTCCTGAAGCATTTACAGCTGCCCGGGGGCGCGCTACGTTCACCAAGAAATTGGGAGCGCTCCCACGCCGACGGTTCCTGACCCGTTCACGTCGAAGGGAAAGCACGCGCAATGCCTCGACGATCACTGGCACTCGCCTCTTCCGCACGCCCGCCGGGCGGCTCCCGCGCGCGCAGGTCCGTACTGCTGGTCCTGCTCTCGGTCCTGCCCGCCCTGGGCCTCGTCTTCTTCTCCGGCGGCAGCGCCTCCGCGCACGGCGCACCGATGGCGCCGGGCAGCCGCACCTATCTCTGCTGGAAGTACAGCCTGTCCTCGACCGGTGAGGTCAAGCCGACCAACCCGGCGTGCAAGGCCGCGTACGACAAGAGCGGCGCGACGCCGTTCTACAACTGGTTCGCGGTGCTCCGCTCGGACGGCGCGGGCCGCACCAAGGGGTTCATCCCGGACGGCAAGCTGTGCAGCGGCGCGGCCACCGTCTATGACTTCTCCGGCTTCGACGTGGGCAGCAAGGACTGGCCGGTGACGCATCTGACGTCCGGCAAGTCGATGCAGTTCTCGTACAACGCCTGGGCCGCGCACCCGGGGTCGTTCCGCAGCTATGTCACCAAGAACCCGATCGACCCGACCAAGCCGCTCACCTGGAACGACCTGGAGGACCAGCCGTTCAACACGGTGACGAACCCGCCGCTGTCCGGCCAGGTCGGCACGGTGGACGGCAAGTACACCTGGACGGCCAATCTGCCCTCCGGCAAGAGCGGGCGCCACATCATCTACACCGTGTGGACGCGCTCGGACAGCCAGGAGACCTTCTACAGCTGCTCCGACGTGGTTTTCGACGGCGGCAACGGCGAAGTGACGGTGCCGGGCGCCGCCGGCGGCGGTGGCAGCGACCCCACGGACCCGCCGGGCAATCCGCCGACGGCCTCCTGCTCCGCCACCCAGGAGGTGACCAGCACCTGGAACGGCGGCTACCAGGCCGAGGTGACGGTCTCCAACTCCGGTGCCACGCCCATCTCCTCATGGATGGTCGACTGGACGGTGCCGTCCGGGCAGCGGATCGACAGCGTCTGGAACGGCAAGCTGACCACCACCGATTCCTCGGCCTCGGTCACCAACGCCGACTGGAACGGTTCACTGGCCACCGGGGCCTCGACGACCTTCGGCTATACGGCCGGCGGCGGCTCTCCGGACACAACGGCCGCGCCAATCTGCATGGTGCACTAGTCTGCGTCTCACACCGGTCCACGCAGGTGCTCCGACCCGCTCACTGATCTGTCAGGTGCACCTCATCCCGCGCGCCGGTCTGCCGCTCCTTCCCCCTCGCGGGCGGCAGACCGGCCCCGCTCAGCTCGCCGCGTTCCAGGAGTGGGCGACGTCCACGATCACATGGCCGTCCGACTGGAGGACGCGGAACGGCAGCCGCGCTCGCACCCCGAGCCCGATCTGGGTCTCACCCTCGAAGCTGCTGGCGAAGCGGGTGTCCCGGAAGGTCTGGTAGCCCGAGACGTCCACCCCCGGCAGCTGCTGTCGGGCCTGGCCCGGGTATGTCCGCTCGCCCGCCTCGTAGTCGTAGGTGGACGCGCCCACCTTGATCTCCAGGATCGCCCCGCCGCCGACCGCGATCGGGTCACCGGTGCCGGCCTGGTTCAGGGTCTGGACGTAGCCGACGCGGAAGCCGGTCTTGTCGGCGGCCGTCGCGCCCTTGATGTCGAAGACCATGCGGTCGTAACACTCGTTCTGACTGGTTCTGACGTTCTCCAGCGGCTTCCCGCCGGCGAGCGGCGCCGTCTTCTCGAGACTGCCCCAGGCGGTCGCGCACACCGCCGAGCTCGTGCCGACGGCCTGCGCCGCCCCGGCCGTCCCCGCCAGACCGGCGCTCGCCAGCACGATCGCCGCGATCGCGGTTCCCCACCGTCGCATGTCCAACCTCCGTTGAATCGATTCGGGGTAGTGCGTCGCTGTGACGCATGAGGTGCGACCGGGCGTGGGGAGCGCAGGTTGTCCCCGCCGAAAGAATCTTGGGAACCCCCTGAAGTTCCGGCTTTCCGGTGACATCCCCGGCCGTCCCGGACCCCGTCGGCTCCGGTTCCATAAGGCGTGGACGCGGAGGCGGGGACGTGGCTAGAGTGCAGGCACGCCCGTGATCGAGGAAGGAGGCGAGAGCAATGGACATCACGACGTTTCCGCGCTCCCGCCCCCTGTCCCCCGGGCGTATCCGCGTCTGATCACACATGGTTCGATCAGGCATCGACCGGGAGCGCAGCACTCTCCTGGAAGGAACCCCATGACCGATCTGGTCATCCGTCCCCTCACCGAGGGCGACGCCCATCTGTTCCATGACCTGCGCGTGCCCGCGCTCGTCGGCCGAGGCGCCTTCGGCGACACCTACGCCACCGTCGGCCAGGGCGGCGAGTACCGTCCCGACTGGACCTGGGTGGCGCTGCGCGAGGGGCGGGTCGTGGCCCGCGCCGCGTGGTGGGCCGGGCCGGAGGACGCCGCGCCCATCGCCCTGGATTGGTTCGACTTCGCCGAGGGCGAGGCCGACGCCGCCGCCGAACTGCTGCGCACCGCACCGCTGCGCGCCGAGTACAGCCTGCTGGCCCCGTCCGGCTGGCGCGATCGGCCCGAGGTGCGGGCCGCCGCCCAGGCCCGGGTCGACGCCGCCGTGGCTGGCGGGCTCGAGCCGTTGGTCGAGCGCTACCGCTATGAGTGGACGCCGGAGTGCGGACTGCCCGCCCGACCGGGGCGTCTCGAGTTCCGGCCGGAGCCCGATGACGCGGTGATCGAGGACGCGCTGCGCCGCATCATGCCCGGCTCGCTCGACGCCCACGACCGGCGCGCCATCGAACGAGGAGGTGTCGACGCCGCGGTGCGCGAGCTCATGGACTTCTTCTCCTGGTGCCCGTCGCCGCGCGAGTGGCGGCGGCTGGCCTGGACGCCCGAGGGCGAGCTGGTCGGCATCCAGGTGCCCGCGCACAATCCGTCGGGCCCCTGCGTGGGCTTCATAGGGGTCGTCGCCGAGCAGCGCGGCCACGGCTACGCGTACGACCTGCTCGTGGAGTGCACCCACGATCTGGTGGAACGAGGGGCCACGAAGATCGCGGCGGCGACGGACCAGCCCAACCTGCCCATGGCCGCGCACTTCGCCAGGGCGGGGTATCCCGTCACCCAGGAGCGCATCAACCTCGTCTGACGGATGTCGCCCTGCCGCTGACCGATCCCTGCCGCCGACCGATGTCGTCCTGCTGCGCCACCGGCGCCGCGTCCCGCAGCATGGTCGAGGACCGTGGCCAGGTCGAGGACCGTAGCCAGGTCGAGGTGAGGAGACGCCAGTGCTGTTCAAGGTGTGGGCGCCGCACGCCGAGCGGGTCGGGCTCCATGTGGACGGGCGGGACCGCCCCATGGAGCCCGACCCGGGCCGCGCGGGGTGGTGGCGGGCCGAGGCCGAGGCCGGGCCCGGCACGCGGTACGGCTTCGCGCTCGACGACGGCCCGCCGCTCCCCGATCCGCGCTCCCGCCGCCAGCCGGACGGCCCGGAGGGGCTGAGCGCGGTGGTCGACCACTCCCGCTTCCGCTGGGAGCGGGAGTGGTTCGGGCGGCCGCTGCCGGGCGCGGTCCTCTACGAGCTGCACATCGGCACCTTCACCCATGAGGGCACCTTCGAGGCGGCGGCCGAACGGCTGCCGCACCTGGCCGAGTTGGGCATCACCCATGTGCAGCTGATGCCCGTCTGCCCGTTCCCCGGGACCCATGGCTGGGGGTACGACGGCGTGGCGCCCTGGGCGGTGCACGAGCCGTACGGCGGGCCGGAGGGGCTGGCGCGGTTCGTGGACGCCGCGCACGGGCACGGCCTCGGCGTGGTCCTCGATGTGGTCCACAACCATCTGGGCCCCTCCGGGAACCACCTCCCGGTCTTCGGCCCGTACTTCACCGACACCCACCACACCCCCTGGGGCGCGGCGGTCAACCTCGACGCGCCCGGCTCCGACGAAGTGCGCGCGTACTTCATCGGCAGCGCGCTCGCCTGGCTGCGCGACTTCCGCCTCGACGGGCTGCGGCTGGACGCGGTGCACGCGCTGCGCGACACCCGGGCCCGGCACTTCCTGGCCGAGCTGTCGGCCGCCGTGGACGCGCTGGCCGCCCGCACCGGCCGTCCGCTGTTCCTCATCGGCGAGTCGGACCTCAACGATCCGCGCACCACCGCCCCGCGCGAGGCGGGCGGCCACGGTCTGCACGCGCAGTGGAACGACGACTTCCATCACGCCCTGCACACATTCCTCACCGGTGAGCGGCAGGGCTACTACGCCGACTTCTCCGCCGAGGGTCCCGGGGCCCTGGTCAAGACGCTGATGGGCGGCTTCTTCCACGACGGCACCCATTCGGCGTTCCGGGGCCGCCGCCACGGCAGTCCGCTGAACACCCACACCACCCCCGCGCACCGGCTGCTCGGCTACGCCCAGACCCATGACCAGGTGGGCAATCGCGCGGTCGGCGACCGGCTCTCCGCCCGGCTCTCCCCCGGGCTGCTGGCCTGTGCGGCGGCCGTGGTGCTGTGCGCGCCCTTCACCCCCATGCTCTTCATGGGCGAGGAGTGGGGCGCCCGCACGCCCTGGCAGTACTTCACCGACCACCAGGATCCGGAGCTGGCCGAGGCGGTGCGGTCCGGCCGTCGCCGGGAATTCGCCGCCCACGGCTGGGCGGAAGGCGACGTGCCCGACCCCCAGGACCCGGCCACCCGGCTGCGGTCCTGCCTCGACTGGCGGGAGCCGGAGCGGGAGCCGCACCGGGCGCTGCTCGACTGGTACCGCCGACTGATCGCACTGCGCCGCGCCGAACCGGCCCTGACCGACCCCACCTGGTCGTACACGGGCCTGTCCTCCGGTTCGGACGGCTGCTTCAGCTTTCAGCGCGGCCCGCTGCGGGTCCTGCTCAACCCGGGCGACCGGCCGGTCAAGACCTGGCTCGGGCCACGGACCGGCGAGGTCACCGAGGTGGTGGCCGCCTGGCGGCGGATCGAGCTGCCGGGCCCGGACGGCATGCTGAGGCTGCCGCCCGAGACCGCCGCCGTGCTGCGCTGCGGCTCACGCTGAGGAGCCCGGGGCCTGAAAGCCCGAAGCCCAGGCCGAGACGCCTGGGCCTGGCCTCGGGCGTCAGCCCTCCTCGGGGCTCAGCTCTCCTCGGGGCTCAGCTCTCCTCGGGGCTCAGCCGCAGCGAGATGGAGTTGATGCAGTACCGCTGGTCGGTCGGGGTGGGGTAGCCCTCGCCCGAGAAGACATGGCCCAGGTGGGAACCGCAGCGGGCGCACCGCACCTCGGTGCGGACCATGCCGTGCGAGCGGTCCTCGAGCAGTTCGACGGCCGAGCTGTCCGCCGGGTCGTAGAACGACGGCCAGCCGCAGTGGCTCTCGAACTTCGTCTCCGAGCGGAACAGCTCCGCCCCGCACGCCCGGCAGGAGTAGACGCCGACCGTCTTGCTGTCGGTGTACTCACCGGTGAAGGCACGCTCGGTGCCGGCCTCCCGCAGCACGTGGTACTCCTGCGGGGTCAACTCCGCGCGCCACTGCTCCTCCGGCTTGTGGATCTCGTACGCCATGGGGACGGACCTCCTCAGTTCTCCGGGCTCTGCAGACGGGCGAGGATCTCCGGACCGAGGTCGGTCACATCGCCAGCGCCCATGGTGAGAACAAGGTCACCGGGCTTCGCCATTCCGGCGATCAGCTCGGGCACCGCGGCGCGGTCGTGCTCGGCGGTCACATCCGCCCCGTGGCGGGCCGCGGCGTCGATGATCAGGGCGCTGGTGACGCCGGGGACCGGGTCCTCGCGGGCGGGGTAGATGTCCAGGACCACGGAGGCGTCGGCGAGCGCGAGCGCCTCGCCCATCTCGGTGCCCAGCTCCTGGGTACGGCTGAACAGATGCGGCTGGAAGACCACCAGCACCCGGCCTTCCCCGGCGCCGCCGCGGATCGCCTCGAGGTCCGCGGAGATCTCGGTGGGGTGGTGGGCGTAGGAGTCGATCACCTGCACCCCGGCCCCGGTGCCCTTGAGCTGGAGCCGCCGCCTGACGCCCGTGTACGCGGCGAGGGCGGGGGCCAGTTCGGCGGCCGGGACGTCGAGGGCGGCGCCCGCGGTGAGGGCGGCCACGGCGTTGAGCGCGTAGTGGCGGCCGGGGACGGAGACGGTGAAGGTGAGCTCCGCGCCACCCAGGGACTCCGCGAGCCGCACGGTGACCTCGCTGGTCAGCCCGTGCGGCTGGATGGCCAGGACCCTCACGTCCGCGCCCGCGTCCTCGCCGTAGGTGAGCACCCGCAACCCGTCGCGCCCGCTGACCCGGGCGGTCAGCTCACGGGCGCCGGGGTGGTCGGCGGAGATCACCAGCGCGCCGCCGGGCCGGACCCGGCCGACGAAGGTCTCGAAGGACTCGTAGATCTCGTCCATCGAGGCGTAGTTGGCGTGGTGGTCGAGCTCCACATTGAGGATGATCGCCACCTCGGGCGCGTACTTGTGGAAGCTGCGGTCGCTCTCGTCGGCCTCGGCGACGAAGATCTCGCCCGCGCCGTGGAGGGCGCTGGAGCCGGGGGCGTCCAGATCGCCGCCGATGACGTACGACGGGTCCAGGCCGAGGGTGCGCAGCGAGACGGCCAGCATCGAGGTCGTGGTCGTCTTGCCGTGGGTGCCCGCGACCGCGATCGGCCGGGAGCCGTCCATCAGCGCGGCGAGCGCGTCGGAGCGGTGCACCACCGGGATGCCGCGCTCCCGCGCCGTGACCAGCTCGAGGTTGTCGTCGCGGATGGCGCTGGAGACGACGATGCTGGTGGTGTCGGCGGCGAGGTTATCGGCGGAGTGGCCGATGTGCACCGTCGCGCCGAGCTCACGCAGCGCCCCGACGATCGGCGAGTCCTTGGTGTCGCTGCCAGAGACCCGCGCGCCGCGCATGGCGAGGACCTTCGCCACGCCCGACATCCCGGCGCCGCCGATGCCGATGAAGTGCGGTCGATCCAGCGTGTCGGAGGCGGTGCCGGCCGGTGCCATGTACGGGTCTCCCCTGGTTCGCGGTGTGTGCTGTCGGCCCGATTCTCGCACCCCCGGCGGCCCGCCCCGGCCGATGGCCGCGAGGGGAGGCCGGGTCGGGTCGGGACCGGGGCCGGGGCCGGGGTCGGGACTGGAGCCGGGGTCCGGACCGGGGCTCAGCCGATGGCCACCGGGGCCGGGTCGGCGGCTCAGCCGCCTGCCGTGGGCTGGTCCTCGTCCACCGCGTGCGAGAAGAGTTTCAGCACCGGCACCCCCACCTTGTGGCGCGCCCGCGAGGCCCAGTCCCGGTGGAAGAACTCCTCCACGAAGTGCGGGGCGGTGAGCACGATCACCTCATCGGCCCGGGTCTCCTCCACCACACCGCGCAGCACCTCCAGCGGACGGCGCTGGACGACATGGCCCCGGGCCCGGCTCCCGGCCGCCTCGAGCGCCGCCACCGAGTGGGTCAGTGCCCGCTCGGCGGGCTCCAGCGCCTCCTTGCCCTCCGGCTCGTCCCCCTCCTGGGCGGCCTGCTCCAGCTCGCCGAGGGCGATGTCGTCGATCGCGCGCAGCAGCCGGTCCTTGCTGCCCCGGGGTTGCATCAGGACGACGAAGGAGACCGGGTCATCGCCGTGCAGAGTGGTGACGAATTCCACGTCGGCGGGGGTCAGGGGCTTCTCAATCATCAATACGCTCGTGAACACGGCGGATGCCCTTCTCCTTCGCGGTCCTCTTCGCAGGTTTGCAGACGTTTTTGTAAGTTATTGGTAAATCCGACGGTAGCGGGTGAAAAGAAACCCGGCTTCCTCCAGAACGGAAGCGAGAGTGAAGGCTTCCGGTTCCCCCAGCACGGGGCCGTTCATGATCCGCTTCGCGTCCCCCGCGATGACCAGGGGGCCACCGCCAGACACAGCTCGTCCAGCACACCGGCCGCCGCGAACTCCGCCAGCAGCGTGGGTCCGCCCTCGGTGAGCAGCCGGGTGTGGCCGAGCTCCGCGAGCGCGGTCACGACCGCCGCCGCGTCCACCCGCCCGGACGGCCCGGCCCCGGCGAAGACCACCTGGGCCCCCGCCGCACGGGCCGCTCCGACCCGCTCCTCCGCGGCCGTCGCGCCCGTGATCACGATCGTCGGCACCAGCGGCTCGGTGAACAGCGGCCGCGAGAAGTCCAGGTCCAGGCTCGCGCTCACGACGGCGATCGCGGGTGCGGGCGGCTGGCCGAGCGCCGCCCGCCGCTCGGCGAACGCCTCCCGGGCCCGCGCCGGGCGGTAGCCCTCGCGGCGCACGGTCTCCGCGCCCACGACGACGGCGTCGGCGAGCCCGCGCAGCACCCCGAAGATCCGCATGTCCGCGTCGGAGGACAGGGGCTTCGACCGGCCGTCGTGATGGGCCGCCCCGTCCAGCGAGGACACCATGTTGGCCCGCAGATAGGCGCCGGAGGGGCCGTGCGGCGGCTCCGGATACGCATAGGCGTCGGCCAGTTCGTCAAGGGCCCATTCGCGGTCTTCGATGGATGTTTCGAGAGAGGGGCCGGCAGAGGTTTCGGCGGACGTTTCGGCAGAGGTTTCGGCGGACGTTTCAGCAGGCGCGGGGACAGGCACGGGGAACAGGCGTCGCATAGGCCGCAGTGTGACATGCCTCCCTCTCGGACAGTGGTCGGGTGAAGAGCGACTACCCTGGACATCCGTGTCTGCACCAACCACCGCATCCGGCTCGGCAGGCCGCATAGCCGCCGAAGCCCCCGCAGCCCCCGCAGCCCTCACCGCCCGTGCGCCGCAGGTTCCGGCGGAGCGTCTGGTCGCCGAGATGGTGCCGCCGCCCCGCTTCGCCACCGTGAGCTTCGACAACTACATCACCGACCCCGGCCAGCCCAGCCAGGCCGAGGCGGTCGAGGCGCTGAGAGCCTTCGCCGCACGGCTCGGCGGCGGCGCGGACGCGAAGGGCGGGCGCCGCAGGCACTGGTTCCGCCGGGAGGCCAAGCCCGCCGCGGGCGGCGGCCCGCGCGGGATGTACCTCGACGGCGGCTACGGCGTCGGCAAGACCCATCTGCTGGCCTCCCTGTGGCACGCCACCCCGGCCGCCCCCGAGCTCAAGGCGTTCGGCACCTTCGTGGAGCTGACGAACCTGGTGGGCGCGCTCGGCTTCCAGCAGACCGTGAAGACCCTGAGCGGCCACCGGCTGCTGTGCATCGACGAGTTCGAGCTGGACGACCCGGGCGACACCGTGCTGGTCTCCACGCTGCTGGGCAAGCTGGTGGAGGCGGGCGTGGCGCTCGCCGCGACGTCCAACACGCTGCCCGGCAAGCTGGGCGAGGGCCGGTTCGCCGCGGCCGACTTCCTGCGCGAGATACAGGGGCTGTCCGCCCACTTCCGTGCGCTGCGCATCGACGGCGAGGACTACCGCCACCGCGGACTGCCCGCGGCCCCGGCCCCGCACTCCGACGAGACGGTCACCCGGGCCGCGCACCGCGTCCCCGGCGCCTCCCTGGACGACTTCCCCGCCCTGCTGGACCATCTGTCCCGGGTGCATCCGAGCCGCTACGGCGCGATGTGCGACGGCGTCCAGGCCGTCTGCCTGACCGGGATCACCCCGGTCCCCGACCAGTCGACCGCGCTGCGGCTGGTGGTGCTGGCCGACCGGCTCTACGACCGCGAGGTGCCGGTACTGGCTTCCGGAGTGCCGTTCGACCAGCTCTTCAGCGAGGAGATGCTGAGCGGCGGCTACCGGAAGAAGTACTTCCGGGCGATATCCCGGCTCACCGCCCTCGCCCGGGACGCGAAGGGGCTGGCCGACGCGTCGTACGCGCGCTGATCGGATGGTTCCCGCGCACCGCTGATCGGACGGTTCCCGCGCACCGCTGATCGAATGGTTCCTCCACATCGCTGATCGAATGGTTCCCGCGCGCCCGCGCGCGTGATACACACGTCCGGTCATCTTCTCTGTCCGCCAGCAGGGAGTTACCGCATGTCAGCGACACGACGTCAGCTTCTCGGCCGCACCGGCGCGCTGGGGGCCTCCATCGCCTCGATCGCCTTCACCGGCAGCGTCTCCGAGCTCTTCGCCGGGACGGCCGCGGCCGCCGAACCGGATTCCCCACCGCTCGGCCGGGGTGGCTACGGCCCCCTGGTCCCCGACCCCGACGGACTGCTCGACCTCCCGGAGGGATTCCGCTACCGGGTGCTCTCGCGCGAGGGCGACGAACTCCGTTCCGGCGAGGGCAAGGTCCCCAGCCACTGCGACGGCATGGCCGCGTTCCCGGGCTGTGCCGGCGGCCACCGCGGCCGTACGCATCTGGTCCGCAACCATGAGAACCGTAAGGACGCCGCGATCCGCGTCCCCGCCGTGCCCGGCCTCACCTACGACCCGATGGGCCTGGGCGGCTGTACCGCCCTGGAACTCGACTCCGGCAACCAGGTACTGTCCGAGCGGGTGGCCATCGCGGGCACCGCGGTCAACTGCGCGGGCGGCCCCACCCCCTGGCACACCTGGCTGACCTGCGAGGAAACCGAGGACCGGGCCGGTACGAACGGCTACACCAAGGACCACGGCTTCATCTTCGAGGTCGACCCCTACGATCCGCGCCGCACCGGCGCCGTCCCGCTCACCGCCATGGGCCGCTTCCAGCACGAGGCGATCGCGGTCGATCCGCGCAGCGGTGTCGTCTACGAGACCGAGGACGCCTTCGAGAAGCCCTTCGGGCTCTTCTACCGCTTCCGGCCGAAGAAGCCGCTCGGCGGCATCGGTTCGCTGCGCGCGGGCGGGGAGCTGCAGGCGCTGCGCGTGCCGGGGGTGCCCGACCTGTCCACCATCCAGGAGCCGGGCACCACCTTCGACCGCGTCGAGTGGGTGGACGTCCCCGACCCGCTCGCCCGCCAAACCCCCATCCGCTTCCAGGACTTCGGCCCCGGGGGCATCACTCACGCCCAGAAGCTGGAGGGGTGCTACTGGGGCGGTACGTCGGTCTACTTCGTCTCCAGCTTCGCCAAGAGCGCGGACGGCTCGGCGGCCGACCACTTCGGCCAGATCTGGCGCTACGACCCTGATCGGAGGCGCCTCACCCTGGTGATCGTCTTCGGCCCCGATACGGATCTCCAGCTCCCCGGCGAGTCCCCCGACAACATCACGCTCGCGCCCAGCGGCGGCCTGATGGTCTGCGAGGACGGCAACGGCGCGCAGCATGTCTTCGGGGTGACCCGTCGCGGCGAGGTCTACGCGATGGCCCGGGGACGGCAGAACATTGGCACACCGGAGGAGCCGGAGTGGGGTGAGTTCGCGGGCGTCACCTTCGCGCCGGACCGCCGCACGATGTACGTGAACTGCTACACCCCGGGCACGACGTTCGCCGTGACGGGGCCCTGGCGCCACTAAGGTCTGTCGCCCGGCGGAGCTTTGTGGCGCTGCGCGACGGCGTCCGGCGCAGAGGCCGCCGCCTCACGGCGGTAGCCGGGGGCCGCCTCACGGCGGTAGCCGGGGGCCGCCTCACGGCGGTAGCCGGGGGCCGCCTCACGGCGGTAGCCGGGGGCCGCCTCACGGCGGTAGCCGGGGGCCGCCTCACGGCGGTAGCCGGGGGCCGCCTCACGGCGGTAGCCGGGGCGCGGCGCCAGGCGCCGCACCAGGCGCCGCGGCCCCGCGAAGCTCCGCCGGACAGGCCCGTGCGGCCCGAGCGGTCCCGGCTGGGGCAGGCGGTGCAGGGTCCCGGCCGAGGCAGTCGGCGCGCCGCCCTTGCCGGGCCACCCAGTGCGGGGACCCGGCAGGGCCACCCGGTGCAGGGTCCCGGCGAGAGCACCCGGTGCGGGGACCCGGCCGAGGCAATCGGCGCGCTGGCCCGCCGGGCGACCCGGTGGGCGGTCCCGACAGGGGCACCCGGTGCAGGGCCCCAGCGGGGCCACCCGGTGCGGGGACCCGGCCGAGGCACCCGGCGCGCTGGCCCGCCGGGCGACCCGGTGGGCGGTCCCGACAGGGGCACCCGGTGCAGGGCCCCAGCGGGGCCACCCGGTGCGGGGACCCGGCCGAGGCACCCGGCGCGCTGGCCCGCCGGGCGACCCGGTGGGCGGTCCCGACAGGGGCACCCGGTGCAGGGCCCCAGCGGGGCCACCCGGTGCGGGGACCCGGCCGAGGCACCCGGCGCGCTGGCCCGCCGGGCCACCCAGTGCGGAGACCCGGCAACGGCACCCGGCCGGTGGTCCGGGCAGGGCACCCGGTGCGGGGGCCCGGGGGCACCCGGTGCGGGGTCCCGGCGGGGCGCCCGGTGGGTGGTTGCTAGCCGGAACAGGCGGTGCGCTGGGCCTCCTGCCATTCGCAGACGGGGCACAACGTCGCCCCGGGGCGCGCGGCGGAGTACTCGGTGGGCTCGCCGCACTGCACGCAGTCGGCGTACGGCGGGCCCTCGGGAAGGTCCGTACGGTCGTCCATGACCCGAACCCTACGACCGGCGGGAGCTCAGCGCGCAGGCCAGCGCGGTCGCCCCGGCGGCGGCCGCGCCGGTCAGGGCCAGGGGCAGCAGAGGCATCGGCACGGTGCCGCTGTGCGAGCCGTCGACCAGACCCGACACGGCGGCGTTCGCGGGCGAGGCACCGGCCACCGACACCAGCAGCGCGGCGAGCAGGGTGGCCGGGATCGCCCAGCCGGGGCGACGCAGCAGCGGCCGGTTGCACAGCGCGCCGACGGCCGTGCCGAGCAACGCGCACGCGACCGAGGTGAGCAGCCCGGAGACGGTCGCCTCGGGCACGGGGATCTCGTGCAGGTGGTCCGCGGTGTGCGGATCGCTGACCGCCGCGACGGACAGCGTCCCTGCGGTGCCGAGCACCAGCGCCGCGCCCAGCGCGGTCAGCACCGAGGCGAGGTGCACCCGGCCGGGCCCCACCGCCGCCGAGGCGCAGTCGCGGGCCGCGGCGGGTTCCTGGGTGACGCACACCCGCACCAGCCAGGCGGCGACGGGCAGCAGCGCGGCGGCGGCGTAGCCGAGCGAGTCGAGGATCGGCTGCCCGGTCTGCACTCCGATCCCCAGGAACGCGGCGTAGAGCAGCAGCGGCGGCAGCCAGCGGTGCGAGCGGGCCAGCAGGGCCGCCTGATAGCGCAGCAGCGCGGTCATGCCTTCTCCGTAAGTTGTTGGGCGGGCTCCTGGTCGTCGATGGTCGTCACCGCGCGGATGTGCCAGGGCGGATCGGCGGTCAGGAGGGTGCGGAGGAGGGCGTCGGAGTCGGCGGCGCCGACCTCGACCGCCAGCCGTACGCCCCGCCCCGCCGAACCGGCGGCCCCGCTCCCGTTCGCGGGCCCGGGACCGTACTCGCGCACCACCGCGCCCGCCAGCTCACCGGGCAGCCCGGCCCCCGGCGCCCCCTCGGCCTCCACCCGCACCCGCGGCCCGACGCCGGACCCGTCCTGCGCCACCGGCGGCCCAGCCGCACCCGGCACCACGGCCTCACGGCCCGGCGCCCCCGCCGACGTCGCGCGGGAGGGGCGCGTAGCCGGGTCCCTGCCCCGGAGCCGGACGGTGGCCAGGGGCTCGGCGTCCGTGGCCGGAGAGTCGGCCTCCGCCGCCGAGGACCGGGCCACCTCCCGATCCGGGGCGCTTCCGGGCGGGTGGGGGTGCCTGGCCTCGCCGGGCGCGCCGTGGGCGTCCGCGTCCACCGGCTCCAGCCGGGTCCCGGTGACGCGCAGGACGCGGTCCGCCACCCCGGCCAAGCGGCGTGGGTCGTGGTCGACGAAGACGACCGCGCCGCCGTCGGCGACGCACTCGGCGACCGCCGTGTCCAGCACCCCACGCGCGGCCTGGTCGAGGCCGGTCCACGCCTCGTCCAGGACCAGCAGGCCGGGAGCGGCCAGCAGCGCCTGCGCCACGGCGATCTTCTGGCTGGTGCCCTTGGACAGCTCGGCGAGCGGGGTGCCGGCGTACCCGTCCGCGCCGAACCGCTCCAGCCACTCCCCCGCCCCGCGCGCCGCCGCGGCGCGGGACAGCCCACGGATCCGGCCCAGGTGGGTGAGGTAGCCGAGGGCCGAGAAGGGCAGCTCGCCCGGGAACCGCTCGGGGACGTAGGCGGTGGGCGGGCGGCCGGTGATCCGGCCCGCGCTGGGGCGTCGATCCCGGCGAGCAGCCGCAGCAGCGTGGACTTGCCACTGCCGTTGCGCCCCTGGATACGGGTCAGCGAACCCGGCGGCACCTCGAGATCGACACCCCGCAGCACCCAGGGTCCGCCCAGGCCGTAGCGGCGGCCGACTCCTCGCAGTCTCATGCCGGTTGAGCATAGGCGCGCCCCTCGGCGAGGGGAGGTCCTCGGCGCGCGGAGGCTCCTGGGCCCTGTCCGGCGGGTCGTCGCGGGTCCGCGGCACCTGGCAAGCCCCTTGGCTGAAGGGAGGTCCATCGCACAGGGCCCCGCGGCGGCCCTGGCACACTGGGCGCGTGACCAGCACCGACGCCGACACCGAGACCGGCACCCAGACAACCGCTCACCAGGGCACCGGATCCGGCGCCCGCAGCAGCCCGTTCCGGCATGCCGAGGTCGACCGGGACGCCGCGCCGCAGTTCGTCCTGCCCCTGGTGGTCCGGATCGAGAAGGCCGCGCCCCCGGCGCGTACGGACGCCCTGGAGACGGCGGCGCGCGCGGTGCTGGTGCTGCTGTCGGACGAGCGCGCGACGGCCGCCGACGGCGAGTGGGCCCAGGCCGTACGGGACTGGCAGGACGCCCGGATCCGCAAGGTCGTACGGCGGGCGCGCGGCGCGGAGTGGCGGCGCGCGTCCGGGCTGCCGGGCATCACGGTCACGGGCCGGGCGCCTGCCGCCGATGACGGCGACGAGCCTGCCTCGGTGGACGGGGCCGCCTCGGCGGACGGGGCCGCCTCGGCGGACGGGGCTGCCTCGGCGGACGGGGCTGCGTCGGCCGCCGGGGCCGCGTCGGCCGCCGCCGAGGTGCGGGTGTTCCCGCCGGTGCCGCTGGACGGCTGGCCCAAGGAGCTGGCCAAGCTCCAGGTCTCGGGCACCGACCTGGACGACCCCGAGCCCCCGCCCGCCCCCGACCCCTCCGGTCCGGTGCTGTGGCTGAGCCCCCATGTGGAGATGTCGGCGGGCAAGGCGATGGCCCAGGCCGGGCACGGCGCCCAGCTGGCCTGGTGGGAGCTGGACGACGCGGCGCGGGCGGCCTGGCGCGGGGCCGGGTTCCCGCTGGCGGTGCGTACGGCGTCGGCCGAGCGGTGGGACGAGCTCACCGCGAGCGGCCTGCCGGTGGTCCGCGACGCGGGGTTCACCGAGATCGCGCCGGGGTCCTGCACGGTCGTGGCGGACCACCCGGCGCTGCGGCGGCGGTAGGGCCGTCCGCGGCGCGGGGCTCTTGGGAGTCCACGGGACGCCGGGGCTGGGGAGAGCCCAAGGGGTGCCGGGGGCTGGGGACTCAAGGGGCGCCGGGGCTGGGGAGCCCAAGGGCAGACAGCCCCGAGCTCCCCTCCGCGCCCCGGGGCTACGCCTTGCGGCGGCGGATCGCGCGGGTGACGATCGGCGGGAGCACATCGGCGGCGAACCGCCGGACCGCCGCGGGGCGGCGCGCCGCGGGCGCGGGCGCCGGTGCGGTGGGCGCGGAGCGCGGCTCGGGCGCCGGGTCGCGCGGCTCATGGGCGAAGCGGGAGGTGGGCGGGGTCGGGTTCGCGGGCTTCCCCGAGAACCGCAGCACCCTGCGGCCCGCGATCTCCTGCACGCTGGTGTGCATCCCCTTGCGCCACTCCTCGTCCGCGAGCAGCTCGTCCTGGATCGGCTCCGGGTCGCCCCAGGTGCCGTAGAGCTTCTGTGTGGACAGGCAGATGGGCCGCAGGCCGCGCGTGAACACCGCCTCCCAGGTCGCGGCGGCCACGCCCGGGGTGTGCTCGGAGCGGAAGTCGTCGAGGACGACGAGGCCGTCGGGCACCAGCGTGTTGTGCGCGGTGTCGATGTCGCCCGCCACGTGCTCGTACAGGTGCGAGGCGTCCACGTGGATGAAGCGGCAGGTGTTCGCGCCGACGTGGTCGGGCACGACGGAGGTCGGGCCCTGGATGACGTTCGGCAGCTCATCCCAGAAGGCCAGGTAGTTCTGCTCGAAGGCGGTGCGGGTCAGGGTGGAGTACGACTTGCGCGCCTCCGCCGCGTTCTTCTCGTCCGGCGCCTCGGCGTCGAAGAGGTCACAGATCGTGAACCGCTCGTTCGCCCGCAGGTAGGCGGCGGTGAAGATGGCGCTCTTGCCCATGTAGGCACCCATCTCCATCAGGTCCCCGCGCTGTCCGAGGTGCTCCTGGCGGCTCAGAAAGCGGTCGAACAGCACTTGGTCAAGGCTGGGGAACCATCCCTTGACGTCGTTGAGGCAGCGGGGACGCTGGGCCGCGGGGCGGTGGTGACCGTCATGTGGCTCTCTGTTCGTCGATGGCGGCGGTCTTGAGAGACGTGTCCGGTTGAACGTGTCCGGTTGAACGTGCCCGGGAGCCCCAGGAGGACGGGCCTCGGGGACGGGGTCCCAGGGGACGCGAGTGGGCGCCACGGTCGCAGTGAAAGGCAACGCCGGGCCGTCCCCCTTGTGACCATTCTGTGACCACGCCTCCTCCGGAAGGTCTTACGGAGCGGTGACGGAACGGCGCGGAGGCGGGCCCAGGCGCCCCCTCGGGCCTAGCGTCGCCCCCATGCGCGTACTGGTCACCGGAGGTGCGGGCTTCATCGGCTCGCACATCGTCACCGCCCTCGTCGAGCACGGCCATGAGCCGGTCGTCCTCGACGCCCTCCTTCCCGCCGCTCACCCGACGGCGGCCCATCCGGCTCCGCCGTCCGTGGACGGGGAGTGGATCCACGCCGATGTGCGAGACCGGGAGGCGGTGGCCGCGGCGCTGCGCGGAGTGGACGCCGTATGCCACCAGGCGGCGATGGTCGGTCTCGGCAAGGACTTCGCGGACGCCCCGGCCTATGTGGGCTGCAATGACCTGGGCACGTCGGTGCTGCTGGCGGCGATGGCCGAGCGCGGGGTGCGCGAACTGGTCCTGGCCGGGTCGATGGTCGTCTACGGCGAGGGGCGCTACGACTGCCCCCGCCACGGCCGGATCCGTCCCGGCCCGCGCGCCGAGGCGGACCTCGCGGCGGGCCGCTTCGACCCCCGCTGCCCCGAGTGCGGCACCCCGCTGCGGCCCGGCCTGGTGGCGGAGGACGCACCGGCCGATCCCCGCAATGTGTACGCGACGACGAAGCTGGCCCAGGAACACCTGGCGGCGGCCTGGGCCCGGTCGGCGGGCGGCCGCGCGGTGTCGCTGCGCTACCACAATGTGTACGGGCCGGGAATGCCGCGCGACACTCCCTATGCGGGCGTCGCCTCCTTCTTCCGCTCGGCCCTGGCGCGCGGCGAGGCGCCCACGGTCTTCGAGGACGGGGGCCAGCGCCGGGACTTCGTCCATGTCCGTGACGTGGCCGCCGCCAATGTCGCCGCCCTGGAGGCGGCGCCGGACGTGGTGGCCCCGTCCGCGCTGACCGCGTACAACACCGGCAGCGACGACCCCCATACGGTGGGCGAGATGGCCACGGCCCTGGCCACGGCCTTCGGCGGCCCCGCGCCCGTGGTGACGGGCGACTACCGACTGGGCGACGTACGCCACATCACCGCGTCGTCCCGCCGGATCCGCGACCATCTGGGCTGGCGCCCGGCGGTCTCGTTCCACGCGGGCATGACCGAATTCGCCCACGCCCCGCAACGGGCGGGGGCGTGAGGGGCGGGGTCGCCCAGGGCGTGAGGAGGCGCGGGCACGGTGGGCGGGGCACCCGCAGGGCGTGAAGAGGCGCGAGCACGGTGGGCGGGGCGCCCAGTGCGTAAGGAGGCGGGTGCGGTGGGCGGGGCGCCCACGGAGTGAGGAGGGCGAGTGCGGTGGGCGGGGCGCCCGGGGCGTGAGAGGCGAGGCCGGGCCCCTCACGTGGCGGCGGTCTGAGCGAGGCCGGGCCCCTCACGTGGCGGCGGCCTGAGCGAAGCCGGGCCCCTCACGTGGCGGCGGCCTGACGAGTAGGGCCCCTGGCATAGCGGCGGCCTAGCGAGCGGGGCCCCTGGCGTGGCGGCGGCCTGAGGGCGCCAGGCCCTCACATCGCGGCGGCGGGGAGGCGGACCTCGAAGCGGCAGCCGCCGTCGACGTTGCGGACCGCCGCCTGGCCGTCGTGGGCCTCGACGATGCCGCGGACGATGGCCAGGCCCAGACCGGCGCCCGCCGGGGGTGTGCGGGCGTCGCTGCCGCGCCAGCCGGTGTCGAAGACGCGCGGAAGGTCCTCCTCCGGGATCCCGCCGCAGCCGTCGGTGACCGACAGCACGACCGTGTCCGCCTCCCGCTCGGCGGTCACCGCGACCGTGCCGTCCACCGGGGTGCGGCGGACCGCGTTGACCAGGAGGTTCCCGAGCACACGGGTCATCTCCTTGCCGTCCACCTCCACCGGGACGGGGTCCACGCGGTCGCCGATCAGCTGGACGCCCAGCTCGCGGGCGAGCGGATCGACCCCGGCGAGGGCGTCGCCGACCAGGTCGTAGACGGAGATCCGGGTGGGAGTGAGGGAGAGCGCCCCGGCGTGGATGCGGGAGAGCTCGAAGAGGTCGCCGACCATCGTGTTCAGCCGCTCCACCTCGGTGCGTATTCGGCGGAGGTAGCGGTCCGGGTCCGGGGCCACCCCGTCCTCCAGCGCCTCGGACATCGCGCGCAGCCCCGCCAGCGGGGTGCGCAGATCGTGGGAGATCCAGGCGACCAGCTCCCGGCGGGAGGACTCCAGGGCGCGCTCACGCTCGCGGGAGGCGGCCAGCTTGGCGCTGGTGGCGGCCAATTCACGGCCGAGCGCGGCGAGTTCGGCGGTGGCCTGGCCGTCAGGGGCGGCGAAGCTCCCGCCGTCCCCGAAGGAGCGGGCGGCGAGGGCCAGCGCGTTGCTGCGCGCCACCACCCAGCGGCCCAGCAGGAGCGCGGTGGCCAGGGACACCACGGCGGCCATGGCGCAGACGGTAGTGACCACCGTCAGGTCGTGCGGGGACAGGAACATCGCCCAGGCGACCGCCAGCGTCCCGGTGAGCATCGCCGTGACCGCGACGGCGGCGACGACGGCGAGGGACACCGCGACCGAACGGCCCCGCACCAGCCGCAGCGCCAGCGCGCCCAGCAGACCGGCCGCCGCCGCGCCCAGGAAGGCGAACACCGCCATGAGGAGCACATCACGCATCGGAGCCCGGCCCCCGCTCCTCGTCCCGCCCCTGGTCCCCACGCGCCTCGTACCGTCGCCCCTCGTCCCCGCGTCCTTCGTCCCGTCGCCCCTCGCCGTGGACCTCTCCGTCGGTCTCGCCGTCGGCCTCGGGCGGGGCGTCGAAGCGATACCCGATGCCCCATACGGTCTGGATGAGCCGGGGCGCGGCGGGATCGTCCTCGACCTTTCCGCGCAGCCGCCGCACATGGACGGTGACGGTGGACAGATCGCCGAAGTCCCAGCCCCACACCTCGCGCATCAGCTCCTCGCGGGTGAAGGCCACCCCGGGGTGGCGCAGCAGAAAGGCCAGCAGGTCGAACTCGCGCACGGTCAGGGCGAGCTCCCGGCCGTCCCGGGCGGCGCGCCGGGCCAGGGGGTCGAGGGTGATCCCGGCACGGTGCGTCACCTCGTCCGGGCCGGAGCCAGGGCCAGGACCGGGGCCGGACGAGCCGGGGCCCCGCGGAGCGGTCCGGCCGCGCCGCAGCACCGACTCCACGCGCAGCACCAGCTCCCGGGGGCTGAACGGCTTGGTGACGTAGTCGTCCGCGCCGATCTCCAGGCCCAGGATCCGGTCCTCCTCGTCGCCGCGCGCGGTGAGCATGATGACCGGCACCGGGCCCTTGTCCCGCAGCGCGCGGCACACCTCGAGCCCGTCCATGCCGGGCAGCATCAGGTCGAGCACGACCAGGTCCGGCCTGCGGGCGGCGGCGCGGGCGAGCGCCCCGGGGCCGTCGGCGGCCCGATCCACGGCGAAGCCGGCCCGGCCGAGGTACCCGGCGACGACCTCGGCCACGGTCGGATCGTCGTCGACGACGAGCACGCGGGTGGGAGAGAGGTTCCCGGAGGGATTCTGCTGCATGCCCCACAGCGTGACACCGGGCGCGGCATCAGGGGGTGCCGGGGAGCCCGCTGCCCGGCCGACGTCCGTGTTTCGTAAGAACCTGAAGTCCGAAATGTCGGTTTCTCCTTCGTAGTGTGGGGCGGGTGACGAACTCGACCACTCCCTGCGCGGACGTCGTCCTGCCGTGTCTGGACGAGGCCGCCGCCCTGCCCTGGGTGCTGGCCCGCATCCCCGACGGCTGGCGCGCCATCGTCGTCGACAACGGCTCCACGGACGGCTCGGCCACGATCGCCCGCGCCCACGGCGCCACCGTCGTCCATGAACCCCGCCGTGGCTTCGGCGCCGCCTGCCACACCGGGCTCCTCGCCGCCGAGGCCGACATCGTCTGCTTCTGCGACTGCGACGCCTCGCTCGACCCCGGGCTGCTGGCCGCCTTCGCGCGGACCGTGGCGGCGGGCGACGCCGACCTCGTGCTGGGCCGGCGACGTCCTCAGGAGCGGGGGGCCTGGCCGGTGCACGCCCGGCTCGGCAACCTCGCGCTGACCCGCATGCTGCGGCGGCGCACCGGCCTCACGCTGGGCGACCTGGGCCCGCTGCGGGCCGCCCGGCGCGAACCGCTGCTCGCCCTCGGCCTCACCGACCGCCGCAGCGGCTACCCGCTCCAGATGGTCGTGCGGGCCGCGGACGCCGGATGGCGGATCGAGGAGCGCGAGGTGCCGTACCGGCCGCGCACCGGGAAGTCGAAGGTCACCGGCACCTGGCGGGGCACGTGGCACACGGTGCGCGATATGCGCGCCGTGCTGCGCCAGCCGCCGGAGGCCCGCGACCTGACCATCCCCACGAGGGCCGCGCGGTGAGCGCCGCGCCACACGAGGATGCCCACGCGACGGAGACCCCCTCGGGCCCGGGCCGCCTCAACTCCGTTCCTGGCAGCGCCGACGGGCGTCCGGTCGCCGGTGCGGACGTCCGCACGGACACCGGCTCCCGGGCGGCCCACGGGGACGGGACAACGCTGCTGATCATCGCCAAGGAGCCGGTGCCCGGGCGGGTGAAGACCAGGCTCACTCCCCCGTACACCCCCGCCGAGGCCGCCGCGCTCGCCGAGGCGTCCCTGGCCGACACGCTGCACGCCGCGCTCGCCATGCCCGCCCGTCGCCGGGTGCTGGCGCTCGACGGACACCCTGGCCCGTGGCTGCCACCGGGGTTCGAGGTGGTGCGGCAGTGCGACGGCGGTCTGGACAAGCGGCTCGCCGCGGCCTTCGCCGCCTGCCGGGGCGCCACCGTGCTGATCGGCATGGACACCCCGCAGGTCACCCCCGCTCTCCTCGCCCCCGCGCTCAGCCCGGGGAGCTGGCACGACTGCGACGCCTGGTTCGGCCCGGCAGCCGACGGTGGCTTCTGGGCCCTGGGCCTGGCCGAACCGGACCCCGAACTGCTGCGGGGCGTGCCGATGTCCACCGCCACCACCGGTGCCGCCCAGCGGCGTCGGCTGACGGACGCGGGGCTGCGGGTGCGCGACCTGCCGATGCTGCGCGACGTGGACACGGCGGAGGACGCCGCACGGGTGGCGGCCGACGCCCCGGGCGGGCGGTTCGCCCGGGCCCTGGCCCGTCTGTCGTCCCGGACCACCGCCCGATGAGCACGGCCGATACGGTGCGCGACGGATCGGTGCGCGAGGGATTCGTACACGACGGGTCGGTGCACGACGGATCGGTGCGCGAGCGGACGTCCGCTCGCCGTGCGGCCGCTTCCTGGCATGCCGACCCCTATGTCCGAGCGCTCCACGCGGGCCGAGGGCCGCTGTTCCTCCGCCGGGCCGACGGCTGGATGCTGCCCCTGGACGTCGAACGCTGGTGTGCGGACGCCGACGCGGCCGACCGGACCGTGCTGCGACGCTGCCAGGGTCCGATACTCGACATCGGCTGCGGCCCCGGTCGGCTGGTGGCCGCGCTGGCCCTGCACGGCCGCCCCTGCCTGGGCATCGACGTCAGCCAGGCGGCCGTCGCCCGTACGGTCCACGCGGGCGGGCCCGCGCTGTGCCGCTCGGTCTTCGAACCGCTGCCCGGCGAGGGACGCTGGGGCACGGCGCTGCTGATCGACGGCAACATCGGCATCGGCGGCGACCCGCGCGCCCTGCTGGCGCGCGTCGCCCAACTCATGGCCCCGACGGGCTCCTGATCGTGGAGGCCGCGGCGGCGGATGTCGACGAGCGGGTGCGGGTGCGCGTGGACGACGGCCGGGGCGACATGGGAACGGCCTTCCCCTGGGCCCGCGTCGGCGCCCGGGCGCTGCTGCACCACGCGCGCGCGGTGGGCTGGAGCCTGGTCGAGCAGTGGACCGCGCGGGACCGCGGCTTCATATCGCTGCGGTACACACCGCCCGTGCCCCGGTCCGGCACGGAGGCCTGAGCCGTGCCCGCATCGCTGCGCCGCCTGCTGCGGCCCGGCCGACTCGCCCGGTGGACCGGCCGGGCGCCCGATCAGGCGTCTCGACCACACTCCGGCCCGGTCCCTCGGCCACCGGCCCGCGACCGCCCCGCACCACCGCCCAGCGGCGCGGACGAGCCCCGTCCACCGGACCGCCCCGCGCCACCACCCGACAGCACGGACGAGCCCCGTCCATCCGCGCGCCCCACCCCGCACACGCGGGTGCGCCCCACCCCGCCCGAGCGTACGCGGACCGCCCCCACCCCGCCCTCGCGGATGCGCCCCACCCCGCCGTCGCAGGTGCGGACCGCCCGCCGCTGGGGCACCCCGGTCGCTCTGGCCACGCTGCTCGGCTCGCTGGTCGCCGTCCTCGCCCTCACCTTCCGTAGGGACGACTTCCATACCGCGCCCGGCACGCTGTCCCGCTGGTACGCCGTCGCCTGGGCGCTGTTCGCCGCGGCCGCGTGGACCGTCCGCCGTCTCGGCGCCCGTCAGGCCGCTGCGTTCGTGCTCGTGGGCAGCGCGGCGGTCGCCGTCACGGGACTGCTCGCCCCGCCGCGCACCAGCACGGACGCCTACCGCTACGCCTGGGACGGACGCGTGCAGGCCGCGGGCATGTCCCCTTATGACCACGCGCCCGAGGACCCCGCGCTCGCCTCGCTGCGCGACCGCTGGCTCTTCCCGCAGGGCTCCGCCTGCCGTGGCCCTGACCGCGCCCCCGTCCGCCCCACGCCCATCGGCCCCGCGCTCGAACTTCCCGCGCCCATCCGCCCGGGCCCGAACGCCCCGCGCGCGGCGCCGTCCCGCGCGCCGATCCGGAGCCCGATCACCCGCCAAGCGCCTCCGCCGATCCGCAGTGCACGCGCTTGAACCGCCCCTCGGTCCATACGATTTATCCTCCGCCGCAGAGGGCTATTTCTTGCTTGTACACCGCTCGGCGCCGTCAGGTTCCACCCTCCTCCCCCTCCAGGCCTGCGGCGCGCTGCTGTCCGTCGCCACCACCGCCGTGTTGCTCGCCGCGGCACGGCGCCGCCGCGATCCGCGCCTCGCGACCGCCCGCGCCGCGCTCTGGGCCTGGTGTCCGGCCGTGCCGGTGGAGGCGGTGAACAACGCCCATGTCGACGCGCTGGGCGTGCTGTTGACCGTCGCGGGCCTCGTCGCCGTCCCCCGCCGCCACGTCCTGGGCGGTGCGTTGCTCGGCGCGGCGACCGCGGCCAAGCTGCTGCCCGCCGTGACCCTGCCGGGCGCCCTCTCCGGCGTCCTCGCCACGGCCGTCGCCAGGCCTCTCACCGCGCTCAAAAGGCCCAGGCCCGCCGGAAGCCCCGCCTCGCCGACCGCGCCCATCCACCGCGCCGCGCCAATCCACCGCGCCGCGCCAACCCACCGCGCCGCGCCAACCCGCCGTGCCACGCCCATCCACCGCGCCGCGCCAACCCGCCGTGCCGCGGCCATCGTGCTGCCCGCCACCGCCGTCGTCGCGCTCGGCTACCTCCCGTACGTCCTGCTCTCGCACTCCTCCGTCCTCGGCTATCTCACCGGCTATGTGGCCGAGGAGGGCTACGGGACGGGCTCCACCACCGCCGACGACAAGAACCGCTACGCCCTGCTGCGCCTGCTCCACCCCGACCCGGAGGCCTGGGCCCTCCCCGTGATCGCCGCCGTCCTGCTCGTGGTCGTGGCCTGGGTGCTGCTGCGCGGCGATCCCCAACGGCCTTGGCGCGGCGCGCTGGTGGTGACCGGGACCGCGTTCCTGCTGATGACGCCCGGCTACCCCTGGTACGCGCTGCTGGTGGTGGCGCTGGTGGCCATCGACGGGCGCTGGGAGTGGCTCGGAGTGCCGCTCGCGGGCGTCGCGCAGTATGTGACGGCCCGTGCGGTGGACGACGGCGCGTGGGTCGGAACGCTGGGGTACGCGGTCGCCTGTGCGGCGGTCATGGCCGGCTGGGCCCTGCGGGCCCGGCGGGCGGCCTCCGCTCCCCGGCCGAAGCCGCCGAAGCCGCCGAAGTGGCCGACGCGGCCCCACCTCGAACCCCCGGGCGACGCCGCCACCCCCGGATCGCCACCCGGATCAGCAGCCACAGCGCCGAGGCGCCGAAGAGTACGGCGGTGATCAGCAGCCAGCGCGGCCAGAAGACGCCGGCGCTCAGCCCGGTCGCGTGCTCGTAGCGGCGCTCCTGTTGGCCGAGGATCAGCGGGAACCACACCAGCAGCAACACACCGGAGACGAAGGCGGGCACCCGCACATGGTTGATCCAGCGGGCCGGGGCCGGGAGCACGGCCGCCACGGCGCGGTCGGCGAGCGCGTACAGCGGCAGCAGCACCAGGTCGTGGAGGACGGCGGCCGCGACGAACCACAGCGCGATCCCGAACCAGTCGCCGCTCAGCAGCCTCACCCCGGCGTAACCGGTCAGCGCGAAGGAGCACAGAAGCAGCACCAGCCGCAGCGGCGACTCGCCGTCCAGCCGCCGCGGCCCACCACGGCTCCGCCCGAGAATCCTCATGCCGTCCCCCGAAGGTCAACCGCCCGACCCACTTGGTGTTGTGCACACCCGGAGCCCCGGGCACGATCACCCGCGCCGGATAGCCGTGGTCCGGCGACAGATCCGCGCCGTTGACCCTCAGCGCCAGCAGCGAGCGGGGATCGCGGACCTGGTGCTCGCTCAGCACGACGCTGCGGAAGGAGCCGTGCCGCTGCACGGACTCCACCAGGACCTTCGGCGGCCGGTCGGCATGCCCCACCAGCGCGGCGAGGTCGGCCAACCGCACCCCCTCCCACCGCTGGTCGGCCGTGGACCACCCCTCCACACAGGCGATGGGCAGGGCCGCGCCGTGGTGCTCCAGCCGCAGCAGCCGCTCCCGGGTGAGGACGGTCTCGCGGCCCGCCGCGCCCCGCACCACCAGCCGCCAGTCGGGGCCGATGTCGCGGGCGCGGATGCCGACGGCCACGGCGGTCTTGTTGATCTGGAAGCCGTTCGGCCCCCGACCCGGGTCACGGCCGTGCGGGGCGAGCAGCGCGCTCGTGCGCAGCGGGCCGCCGATGCTCTGACCGGCCGTCACCACCAGCAGCGCGAAGGAGCCGGTGCCGACCATGGCGAGCGCGCCCCGCCGCGACATGGTCGGCGCGGCGGGCCGCGGGCTGACCAGGCCGGTCTCGTCCGGCGGTTCCGGCCGGGTGTCGGCGGTGCGGGTACGCAGCTCGGCCCGCAGCTCGCGGCTCCGCAGCGCCCGCACCATGAGCGGGAGCCGCAGCGCCACATGGACCACGAGGGCGGCCATGAAGATCCACGCCCCGTAGAAGTGCAGCGGGTAGAAGGAGCCGGGGAAGACGTAGTCCAGCTGGACGTTGAGCACGCCGGTGGCGAACTCGAACAGCCCCCCGCCGACCAGCAGGAGCAGCGAGAACCGTTCCAGCGCGTGCCCCAGGGACCGCACCGGCGGCCAGGCGAACAGCTTGGGGATCACCGACCACAACTTGGCCAGCAGCACCGGGACGAGCACGACCCCGAGCGTGACGTGCACCCCCTGCGTGACGCGGTAGAGCCAGGAGGGGTCGGTCGGCCAGGAGAAGAGGTAGAAGCCCAGCAGCCCCTTGTCCGGGGTCTCGTCGTTCACCGGGGACAGGTCGGGGTCGTAGGCGGCGTACGACAGCAGTCCGGTCACGAAGAGCACGGGGATGCCGAAGAGCAGGACCAGGCCGAAGACGGACGTCAGCCAGGGGCCGCGCAGCGGGCTGCGCCACAGGGCGCGGCGATCACGGTCGGTACGGGGAGGGTGGCTCATGGCATGACCGTAGGTCCGCCGCACCGCCGGCAGGGGCCTTGAGCCCATGACGAAACGGTGACGTCACGGGCGCTGTCCGGGAAGATCTGACGGTCCGATGACAGCGCGCGGCGCGGGGGCCGGGGAGCGGGCTCGGCGACGTAGCGTGACGTCGTGAAGCTCCCTCTCCGCAACGGCGTCGACATCCAGCCGATCCGGGACGACACGCGGACCGGACGTCGCCGGGACGTGCTCGCCGCCGCTGCCGCCGCCGCGCTCTTCGCCGCCGCCGCCGTCGTCGGCACCCTGATCCAGCGGGCCGATCACTCCCTGTACGTCGACTGGGCGCCGCTGTACGCCGACTGGCTGCCCCATGTGGGCCCCGGTACGCCCCTCGCCCTGGCCGTCGCCGCGGCGGTCGTGGTCCACGGCCACCGGCTGGCGTCGCGGCTGCCGTGGCGCGGGCTGCTGGTGGCCGTCTGGGCGGCGGCCATGGCCTGGATCTGGTCGCTGGCGCTGGTCGACGGATGGCGGCGCGGGGTCGCGGAGCGGCTGACGGCGCGCCACGAGTATCTGCGCGGCATCGACCGGTTCCAGGACATCGGCGCGGCCCTGCGCGGCTTCACCGGCCACATCCTGCTCACCCAGCCCGACCACTGGCCCGCCCATATCGCGGGCCATCCGCCGGGCGCCGTGCTCACCTTCGTGGGCCTGGACCGGCTGGGCCTGGGCGGCGGCGGTTGGGCGGGGGCCTTCTGCGTCACCGTGGGCGGCTCGGCGGCGGTCGCGATCCTGGTCACGCTGCGCGCCCTGGGGCAGGAGCGGGCGGCGCGTACGGCCGCCCCGTTCCTGGTCCTGGCGCCCGGGGCGGTATGGGTGGGCGCCTCGGCCGACGGCTATTTCGCGGCGGTCGCGGCCTGGGGGCTCGCGCTGCTGGCGCTCGCGGCGACGCGTACGGTCCGGGCCCCCGGAGCGGTCGCGCTGGGCTCGGGGCTGCTGCTGGGGCTGACGGCCTATCTCTCGTACGGGCTGACGCTGCTGGCGCTGCCCGCCGCCGCCGTACTGCTGCTGGCCCGCACTGCGCGGCCGCTGCCCTTCGCGCTGACCGGGGTGGCGGTGGTGGCCGGGGCGTTCACACTGGCCGGGTTCCGGTGGTGGGAGGGGTACTCCCTGCTGGTCGAGCGCTACTACCAGGGCGTGGCCGCCGATCGCCCGTACGCGTACTGGGTCTGGGCCAATCTGGCCGTGGCGTCGGTAGCCGCGGGTCCGGCCTGTGTCGCAGGTGCGCGGCGGATGCTGTCGGCGGTGCCCGACGCGGCCCGGCGGCTGCGCGCGGGCAGGCCGGGCGGACCGGGCGGACCGGGCGGTCCAGGCGGGCCTGGCGGACCGGACGCCCTGGACGGGCTCGTCGTGCTGACCTTCGCCGCGCTGCTCGCGCTCGTCGTGGCGGATCTGTCCGGGATGAGCAAGGCCGAGACGGAACGGATCTGGCTCCCCTTCCTCGTCTGGCTGCTGCCGACCACCGCACTGCTGCCCGCCCGTGATCGCCGCCGATGGCTCCTGGTCCAGGCCTGCCTCTCACTGCTCGTCAATCACCTGCTTTTGACCGGCTGGTGAGGATGACGGATGTGAAGAGCACGTGATACTTCTGTGATACTGAGGGGGGCGTACATCTGTACTGTTGCCAGGGGGCGGGACCCGTGAAGGCGCTGAAGATCGTGAAGGCGTTGCAGGCTTTAGGTGCGAAGAACGCCTATGGCGTGGCCGCGCCCTTGGGCGCGCTGACGGCCGTGGCCGTCGTGGTGGCGCTGCTGATAGCCCTGACCTCGCCGGGGGACACGGGGGCGCCCAGGACGGGGACCTCCCCGCGGCCGCGGCGTCCCCCAAGTCGGACCGGGTCCCCAGGGAGCCCAAGAAGGAAGACAAGTACGCCCATTGGGACGGCAAGGTCAAGGTGCTCGGGGACGGCTCCACGTCCTACACCGGACCGCAGCCGCACCAACTCAAGCCCGAAAAGCTCAAACCCGGTGAGAAGCCGCCGCAGTTCGTGGTCTTCTCCTGGGACGGTGCGCTGGAGAACGACGACCATCTCTTCTCCCGCTTCCGCGAGGTGGCCAAGGAGACCAACGCCACCATGACGTTCTTCCTGAGCGGCATGTATCTGCTGCCCAAGTCGAAGAGCGACCTCTATCGGCCGCCCCAGCACAAGCCGGGCTCGGCCGCCATATCCTTCCCCACCGACGAGCACATCAGGGAGACCCTGGAGCAGCTGCGCGGGGCCTGGCTGGACGGGAATGAGATCGGCTCCCACTTCAACGGCCATTTCTGCGGCGCCAAGGGCGGGGAGGACTGGTCAACCCAGGAGTGGAAGAGCGAAACGGAGCAGGCGTATTCGTTCGTGAAGCGGTGGAAGACGAACACCGGCTTCACCGACATCAAGCCGCTGCCGTTCGACTATGACGTGGAGCTGGTGGGCGGGCGCGCGCCGTGCCTGGAGGGCCAGAAGACGCTGATTCCGGCGATCAAATCCCTCGGCTGGCGCTATGACGCGAGTTCCCCGGGCGACTTCCAGCTCTGGCCGTCCAAGATCGATGGCATATGGAACTTCCCGCTGCAGCTGGTGCCGTACCCGGAGAGCGAGAAGCAGGTCCTCTCGATGGACTTCAACTTCCTCTTCAACCAGTCCGGTGACAGCACCGAGGGCGATCCGGCGAAATACGCGGAGTGGGAGCGGCTGACCCGCCAGGGATATCTGAACGGCTTCGAACGGGTCTACAACGGCAGCCGGGCGCCGCTGTTCATCGGCAATCACTTCGAGACCTGGAACGGCGGCATCTATATGCAGGCCATCGAGGACGTGATGAGGAGCGTCTGCCGCCGCGACGGGGTGCGGTGCGTGTCGTTCAAGCAGCTCGCCGACTGGCTGGACGCCCAGGACCCGAAGGTCCTGGCGAAGCTGCGGATGCTGGACCCGGCGGAATCGCCGGACTGGTCCACGTACACCAAGACCAAGTAAGCGGTCCCGTTGCGGGGCTCTTTCCGCCGGGGCGGCTCATGCCGAGGCGGCTCACGCGGGAGCGGCTCATTCCGCCGATACGGCTGGCACCGGGCCGGCTCATTCCGCCGATACGGCTCACGCCGGGCCGGCTCATTCCGCCGCCCTGTCCGTCATATAGCTCTCCCAGATGTCCATGGGGTAGGTGTCACCCGAAGTGTCGGCGCCTCCCCCGCCCATTCCCTCGAGCGGCATCAGCTCCTGCGACTTCGGGTCCACCCGGGACAGCGAGACCGCCGTCGAGAGCTTCTTGGTGTACCCGACGAACCAGGCGGATGTGCCGTCCTGCGCCGTGCCGCCCTTACCGGCCACCTCACCACCGGCCACGGCGGCCTCGTGCGCCGAGCCGTCCGGGCTCTGGACCGCGCCGCGCAGCGCATCGTCCACCTGCGCCGCGACCGCCGCGCTGAAGGCCCGCTTGGCTCGGTCCTTGCGCAGCTCGACCTTCTGCCCGCCGTGGGTGAGCCCGCTCACCGAGTACGGCGCGTAGTGCGTGCCGTCGGCCGCGAACGTCCCGTAGGCGCTGGCCATACGGATGGAGCTGGGTGTCGCGGTGCCGAGCGAGAACGCGGGCACCCGCGCGCCGAAGCTGCTGGGCAGCAGCCCCGCGTCGATGGACGCCCGCCGGACCCGGTCCAGGCCGACGTCCATGCCCAGCTGGATCATCGGGGTGTTGATGGACCGCACGATCGCCTGGCGCAGCGAGACCTGCCCATAGGAGGCGTCGCCGTCATTGGTGGCCCGCACGATCTTGCCGCTGCGGTCCCAGTAGGGGCCTTCGGGCGTATGCACCGCGATCTTGTTGTCGCCGTCGTAGAGCGTCGAGGGCGTCACCGGCGTCCGCGCTCCGTTGCGCTCCAGCAGGACGCCGTCGCGCAGCGCCGCGGCGTAGACGAAGGGGGTGAAGGAGGTGCCGGCCGGGACGGTGGAGGCGTTCGCGTCGTTGAAACCCTGCTCCAGATATCCGGGGCCGCCGTACAGGGCGCGTATGGCGCCGCCGGGGGCCACCGAGGCGGCGCCTATGCGCACATGGCGGTCTTCGGGGCGCTGGTCGGGGTCGAGGTTGTCCCGGGTCTTCTTGACCGCCTTGGCGAGCGCCTGGACCTTCGGCTTCTCGAAGGTGGTGTGGATCTGATAGCCGCCCAGGTCGAAATCGGCGTCGGATGTGTCGGTGTGGGAGCTGACATACGCCTTGGCCGTCTCCACCAGATAGCCGACCTGACCGGTGAGCCCCACCGGCTTGGGCTGCGCCTTGGGCTCGGGGAACGTCGTATAGCGCGCCCGCTCGGACTTGGACAGCTTTCCGATGTCCACCATCCGGTCCAGCACCCACTTCCAGCGGTCGACGGCCCGCTTGTGGTTCTTGGCGCCGAGCGTCGGGTCGAAGGTCCCGGCGCCCTTGAGCAGCGAGGCGAGCAACGCTCCCTCGCTCGCGTTGAGTTCCGAGACGTCCTTGCCGTAGTACGCGTACGCGGCCCGCTGAATGCCGTAACTGCCGCGCCCGAACCAGCTGGTGTTCAGATAGCGCTGGAGGATCTCCCGCTTGCTCATCCGGTCGTCCAGCTTGATGGCCATGAACATCTCGGTGAGCTTGCGGGAGAAGGTCTGGCGCTGATTCAGATAGGCGTTCTTCACATACTGCTGGGTGATGGTGGAGCCGCCCTGTGTCTCACCACCCGTCACCATCCGTGTCACGGCGCGCATCAGACCGCTCGGGGACACCCCGCTGTCGGTGTAGAAACTGGCGTTCTCGGCGGCGAGCACCGCCCATTGGACCTTTTCCGGCACCTTGTCCAGCGGCACTTCCTGCCGGTTGACCGGGCCGGTACGGGCCATCTCGGTGCCGTCGGCCCAGTAGTAGACGTTGTCCTGCTGGGTGGCGAAGTCATTGAGGTTCTTGGGGATGTCGGTCTGCAGATACAGAAAGCTCAGCAGACCGGTCAGACTGCCGAGGCAGAACAGGAAGAACAGGGAGACCTGACGCCACGACGGCACCCATCGCGTCGCACCGCTCCGCCCCGCCCTGGGGTAGTCCAGCCGGACCCGCGCGGCCAGCCAGCGGCGCAGCCGCATCCCCCGGCTCCTCGAGGACGGCTTACGGCGGTGCTTGCGGTGCTTCCCCATGGCGTTGTCGCTGCTGCCCAGCACGTGTTTCCCCCACGCTCGCTCCGCGCGTGGGCGCGGCACAAAGGTGTGATCTTCCATCCCCCCAGACCAGACCGATCCTATTTTCCCCTCTGAACGTCTGTCGCCATAGGGCCCCAATTTTTTGTAACAGTGACCATATTCAGGGACTCCACCCAGCCGGTGACCTTTCGCGCCTCCCGGGTCACGACCTGAGCCACGACCTGAACCACGACCTGAACCACCGCCCGGACGGCCACCGGGCGGCCACCGGGCGGGCGGTGGCCGGGCCGTCGGCCGACGGCCCCGCGGGCGCCCTCGCCGTGACACCCCGAAGCTCAAATGAACCTCTGAACCACGGGGCCGGGGGATTCGTCCTGCCTCTATGGGGTCATGACCCCGGCACGCGAGAACTCACCGCGGGGGACGCGGTACGGAACGAGGAGGGGGAGCCATGGTGCGCCTCGGTACCGGAATCGGCTGGCGACCGGAGATCGCCGACGACATCGCGCGGCTGCCCGGCATCGACTGGGTGGAGGTGGTGGCGGAGAACATCTGCCCCGACCATGTGCCGGACGCGCTCCGGCGGCTGCGCGAGCGCGGGACCACGGTGGTCCCACACGGGGTGTCGCTCGGCCTCGGGGAGCCGAGCGGCCCGACCCCGGCCGCCTCCGGGCGCTGGCCGAGCGGGCCGAGGCGCTGGGCTCGCCGCTGGTCAGCGAGCACATCGCGTTCGTCAGGGCCGGGGGGCCGCTGACCGCGTCACCGGCCATGGAGGCCGGGCATCTGCTGCCGGTGCCGCGGACGCGTGACGCGCTGGACGTGCTGTGCGAGAACGTGCGCATCGCGCAGGACGCGCTACCGGTGCCGCTCGCGGTGGAGAACATCGCGGCGCTGATCTCCTGGCCCGGCGAGGAGATGACGGAGGGCCAGTTCCTGGCCGAGCTCGTGGAGCGCACGGGGGTGCGGCTGCTCATCGACGTGGCCAACCTGCACACCAACCATGTCAACCGGGGCGAGGACCCGGCCAAGGCGCTGGACGAGCTGCCCACGTCGGCGATCGCCTACGTCCATGTGGCGGGCGGGGTGGAGCGGGACGGGGTGTGGCACGACAGCCACGCCCATCCGGTGACCCAGCCGGTGCTCGACGTGCTCGCCGAACTGTGCGCCCGTACGACGCCGCCCGGGGTGCTGCTGGAACGCGACGAGGACTTCCCGGCGGCGGAGGAGCTGGCGGGCGAGCTGGACGCCATCCGCGCGGTGACGGCGGCGGGGGCGGGGCCGGGACCGGGACCGGGACCGGGACCGGGGCCGGGGCCGGAGCCGGAGCCGAGGGCGGGACCGAGGCCGGAGCCGGGGCCGGGACCGACGCCGAGGCCAAGGCCGGGACCGGAGCCGAGGGCGGGACCGGGACCAAGGCCGGGACCAAGGCCGGGACCGACGCCGGGGCCGACTCCGAGGCCGGGACCGGACCCGAGGGCGGGACCGGGACCAAGGCCGGGGCCGAGACGGAGACCGAGGCCGGAGCCGGGGCCGGGACCGAGGCCGGGGTCGCTGAGGTTTCGGTGGGGGCGTCCGGCGCGCCCGACGCTTCCGTGCCGGACGCCGTCCGGGAGCGGCTGGCGCTCGCTCAGGCCGCGCTGCTGTCCGCGCTGGTCGGCGGCACCCCGCCGCCCGAGGGCTTCGACCGGCGGCGGCTGCGGGTGCAGAGCGCGGCGCTGACCGCCAAGCGGGCGTCCGTGGTCGCCAAGGTGGCCCCAGAGCTGCCCGAGATCCTGGGCACCGGCTACCGCCCCGCGTTCGCGCGGTACGCCGACGGCCGCCCGATGACCGGCGGCTACCGCCGCGACGCGCTGTCGTTCGCCGAGCATCTGCTGGCGGACGGCCGTCCCGAGAACGCGGCCGCCCGGCGTCGCCTGACGCTGTGGTGGCAGGAGCGGTCCGGGCCCGCGCCCCTGCCGTCCCATCCGGCGGCACGGCTGGCCCGCCGGGTCCGGCTCGCGCTGAGCGGGGGGCGGTGACCGGCATGGGCGCGGTCGTGGCCCTGGTCTACCTGGCGGTCGCCGTGTCGTCGGTCGTGCTCATCTCCGGTACGGTCCGGGCCCGGCGCAGGGAGGTCCCGGGGCAGGTGCACGCCCGGGCGCACGACCTGCTGGAGGCCGCGTTCCTGGCGGGCGGGCCGGGGCGGGTGGCGGACACCGTGATCAGCGCCATGTACGCGGACGGGCGGCTGGCGATCGGCGACCCCGGCGTGGTCTCCGTACGGCAGCCGGTCGCGCGCGGCCCGGTCGAGGAGGAGCTGCTGCGGTTGTGCGCCATCTCCCCGCACGGCGGCCTGAACTGGCTGCGCCGGGAGTTGATGCGCAGTCCGGCGGTGCAGGCGATCGGCGACCAACTGGCGGAGCGCGGGCTGATGGTGCGGCCGGACGCCCTCCGGTTCTGGCACGGGCTGGCACGGCTCCAGGTCGGGCTCTGCTTCGCGGGCACGTTCCTGGGCATCGCGATGGCCGTCAACATCACGGACAGCGACGAACTTCCGCTGATCCTCAAGATCGCCCCGGCTCTGTTCATCGGCTTCCTCGTCGGCGGAATCTGCGCCGGTGCGGGCAAGCGCCGGCTGACCGGCACCGGGCAGCGGGCCCTGGCGACGTACCGGAGGGATTCGGGGGTCGGCATACGGCGCGCCCGGTCCGTCGGCCATCCGGCGACGGTCCCCGTGGCGGTCGTCGTCGCGCTGACCGGTGCGGCCGCCCTGGCCGACGATCCACTGTTGCGGGCCCAACTGCTGGACGCGCAAAAGGTGCCCGCCGCGTCGGGTTCGGCGACCGACCCGAGTTCGTCGGGGTCGTCGGGGCCCTTGGACTCCGGCGGCGGATCGTGGTGCGGAGGGGGCGGCGGCAGAGGCGGTTCCGGCTGCGGAGGCTCCTCCTGCGGCGGCTCGTCCTGCGGCGGAGGCGGGGCGGCGGTTCGGGCTGCGGTGGTGGCGGGGGCTGCGGGGGCGGTGGCGGGGGCGGCGGCTGCGGAGGCGGCTGAGCCGCCACGACGAAGGGCCACGCCCGGCACCACCACCCGCGGGTGCCGAGTGCGGACGGCCGGCTCCGGCCCGCCCGACCGTTGCCGGCGCGAACACCCGCACCGGCGGACGCCCGTGCCGGGCGCCCGCACACATCCGGGTCGTCCGGCCGGGGTCGGGGCGGAGCCCCAGTTGAGGGAAGGGGCGGGGAGGGGAGAGCTGCCCGCCGCAGGCGTCACGATCCGTCGGACACCCCTCGCCGGTCTACGCGGAGCTCTCCGCATGCGCGCGAGTCGCTCATATCGTGAAAACCGTGGCGCGGTGGCGGCCGGGTCGAGTAGAACTCGGCCATGTTGTGGGTCCTCTTCCTGCTCGTCGCGTGCGGCGCGGCGGTCGTCAGTTGTACGCGGCTGTGCCTGGCGGCGGTGGCCGCCGCTCAGCCGATGGAGCCCGATCCGGGGGCGGACGGGAAGGGGCTGAACCTGTACGAGGCGGCGTTCCTGTCCGGCGGGCCGGGCCGGGTGGGGGATCTGGCCCTCGTCACGATGTACCGCGAACGGCGGCTGCTGCTCGCGCACACCGGCTGGGTCACCGTCGTGGACCCGGACGGGCGGGACGAGCTGGAGCGGGCCGTGCTCAGCGCGATAGGGCCCGAGGGACAGGCCCCGGTGCGGCCGGTGCGGGCCGCGCTCGCCACGGCCGTCCCGGTGCGGGCGCTGGGTGACCGGCTGGTGGCGGCGGGGCTCGCGGTGTCCGCCTCGGCCGGTACGAATGTGGCGGTCGCGGTGCGGCACGTGCGCGCGGCCTGCGCGCTGGTGCTGGTGACGGCGGCGGCCGCGCTGCTGCTCGTACCGCCCGCGGCGGGGCGCGGTCCGGTGGCCGCGTGGTTCGTGCTGCCGCTGCTGCTGACGGCGAGTTGTCTGCTGATCGCCCGGGTCGAGGCGCATCCGTACTCGCGGTGGGCCTCCCCCACCGGTCAGCGGCTGCTGGGCCGGATCGACGTGCCTCCTCGGCGCACCCTCGCCCAGCGCTCCCGCGACGACACGGACGGCGGCGACACGGACGGCGACGCGGACGGCGACGCGGACGGCGCTGACGCGGACGGCGGCCTGCTCACCGCGCTCGCCGTGCACGGCACCACCGCCCTCCCCGACCCGGCGCTGCGCGCGGCCCTGAAGACGCATTGGGGTCATTGACCCCGACACCGCGGCCCGGTGCTTTACATGGTCATCCGGCGCGCCAAATATCCCTTTCATCGCGCGATGCACGAAGGGATGGCCAGTGAGAGCAGCAGCGCTGTACGGCATCCTCGGGCCGCTGTCCCTGTCGCTGGCCATGAGCGCGCTGCTCGCGACGCCCGCCACCGGCCGCCCGCTCGCCGCGCCCACCGCCCCCGCCGCCGCCACGATCCCCGCAACGCCCACCGGGTCCACCAGGTCCGCCGCGCCCCCGGCCGGTGCGGCGGGGCGGCGCCCTCCGCGACCCGCTCGGCCCCCGCCGCGCCCGCCGCCCCCGTCCCCACTGCCGCGCCCACCTGGACCACCTGGTCCGCCTCGGCCGCCTCGGCCGCCTCGACCGCCCCAGCCACCGCCCCGCCCGGCGACACGGCCGCGGCCCGCGGCGTGGCGTTCGCCGCCCGGCGCGCGGCGCAGCGCGGTATCACCTTCCGCCGCTGCCCCCGCACCGAGGCGCTGGCCGCCCCCATCACCTGCGGAAAGGTCTCCGTACCGCTCGACTACGCCCGTCCGCGCGGCAAGCACATCTCCCTCACCGTCAGCCGGATCCGGGCCACCGGCCCGAAGGCCCGGCGTCAGGGCGCGCTGGTCTACAACCCCGGCGGGCCGGGGGCCTCCAGCATGGCGTTCCCCGAGTACGCGGCCGGGGACGCCTTCCGCCGGGTGGCCGCCGCCTACGACTTCGTCGGCTACGCCCCCCGGGGTGTGGGCCGCTCCGCCCCGCTGTCCTGCCAGCGGCCGTCGGCCTACGCCAAGGCGCCGACCAGCTCCCCGCCGCACCCCACCGCCGCCTTCAAACGGCGGCTGGTGGCGCGGGCACGCGCCTATGTGCGCGGCTGTGTGCGCCGCTCGGGCCGCGCGCTCGCGCACTACACGACGCTGAACAACGCCCGCGACCTGGAGGTGCTGCGCGCCGCGCTGGGCGAGCGGCGGCTCACCTTCGTGGGCGCCTCGTACGGCACGTACTACGGGGCCGTGTACGCCACGCTGTTCCCGGGGCGGGTGCGCCGGATGGTCTTCGACAGCGTGGTCAACCCCGCTCCTTCGCAGATCTGGTACCGCGACAACCTCGACCAGTCGCTGGCCTTCGAGCGGCGCTGGCGGGACTGGCGCCGCTGGGTCGCCCGGCACCACGCCGTCTACCACCTGGGCGCCACCGCGGATCGGGTGCTCGCCTCGTACGAGAAGGCGCGGCGGCGGCTGGCGCGGAAGCCGGCGGGCGGGGTCGTCGGCACCGCCCAGCTCCAGAGCGCGTTCCTGAGGACCGGCTACAACGACGCCTACTGGGACCCGGCCGCCCGGGCGCTGGCCGCCTATCTGCGCGGCGACCACGAGCCGCTGATCGAACTCGCCGCGCCCGATCCGGCGGAGGCGGCCGACGACGAGAACGGCAACGCCGTCTACACCGCCGTGGAGTGCAACGACGCGCCCTGGCCGCGCGCCTGGGCCACCTGGGACCGCGACAACACCGCCCTCGCCCGCCGCGCGCCCTTCGAGACCTGGGACAACGTGGCGATGAACCTGCCGTGCGCCTTCTGGCCGCTGAAGCCCGGCCGCCCCCTCGATGTGGGGAACCTGGAGGCCGTGGGCCCCGGAGGACGGGCCGGGTCACGCTGCCGCCGGTGCTGCTGCTGTCAGCGGAGCGGGACGCGGCGACCCCGTACGCGGGGGCGAAGGAGCTGTGGCACCGGCTGCCCGGCTCCTCGCTGGTGACCGAGCGGAAGGCGGGCACGCACGGTCTGTGGGGCGGCCCGAACGCCTGCGTCAACCGCCATGTGGACACCTATCTGCTGACCGGGAAGACCCCGGGCCGGTCCGCCTTCTGCGCTCCGCGCCCGGAGCCCGTGCCGCTACCGGAACCGGCCCCGCTGCCCGAGTCGGGCAAGCAACCGGCCACGATCCCGGGCACGCCGTGAGGGGTCGCCAGGGCCGGTGCGGGGTCGTGACGCCTGCGGCGGGCTGTTCCCCTCCCCGCCCCTTCCCACACAGCGTCGATGTGCGGCTCCGCCGCGTGGGGCTCCGCCCCAGACCCCGGGTCCGGGCGTGGGCCCCGCCCCAGGCCCCAGACCCCGGGACCCAGAGGCTAAGCCCCTGCCACGCGCCGGACACCCCGTAAGGGGGCGTCAGGCCAGACCGGCGACGAGTTCGGAGACGGCCCTGCGCCGTCCGGTGTAGAACGGCACCTCCTCGCGGACGTGACGGCGCGCCTCGGAGCCGCGCAGATGGCGCATCAGGTCCACGATCCGGTGCAGTTCGTCCGCCTCGAAGGCCAGGATCCACTCGTAGTCGCCGAGCGAGAAGGACGCCACCGTGTTGGCGCGCACATCGGGGTAGCCGCGGGCCATCTTGCCGTGGTCCGCGAGCATCCGGCGGCGGTCCTCGTCGGGCAGCAGGTACCAGTCGTAGGAGCGGACGAACGGGTACACGCTCACGTACTCGCGCGGGTTCTCGTCCGCGAGGAACGCCGGGATGTGGGACTTGTTGAACTCGGCCGGGCGGTGCAGCGCCATGTTGGACCACACCGGCTCCAGGTGCCGCCCCAGCCTGGTGCGGCGGAAGAGGTTGTACGCCTCCTGGAGGGCGTCGGAGGTCTCCGAGTGCCACCAGATCATGACGTCCGCGTCGGCGCGCAGCCCGGACACGTCATAGGTGCCGCGCACGGTGACGTCCTTGGCGGCGATCTGGGAGAAGAGCTCCTCGACCTCGTCGGCGTAGCCGGTGCGGTCCTCCGGCAGCACATCGCGCAGCCGGAACACCGACCACAGGGTGTAGCGGATGACCTCGTTGAGGTCCTTGGCCTTCTTACCGGCGTTGGGAGTCTTCTCAGGTGCAGCAGTCATGGCCCTATTCTCGCTCTCCGGCTCCGGCGCCCGGCCCCAGGGGCCCGCCAGGGCGCCCAGCAGCTCATCGGCCGCCTTACGGGCGCTGCCGACGCACGCCGGGATGCCCACCCCGTCGTAGAGCGCGCCGCACACCGCCAGCCCCGGCACCTTGGCGACCTCGGCGCGGATGCGGGCCACCCGGTTCAGATGGCCCACCGGGTACTGGGGCAGTCCGCCGTCCCAGCGGTCCACCCGGCTCACGACGGGCTTCGCCGTCAGGCCGACGGCTTCGCCGAGATCGGCGAGCGACATCCTTACCAGATCGGCGTCGTCGCGCTTCAGATCCGCCTCGTCGTCAAACCGCCCGATCGAGGTACGCAGCACGAAGAGATCGGGACCGGCGTCGCGCAGCCAGCCCCACTTGCGGCTGGAGAACGTGGCCGCCTTGATCGTCCGGCCGTCGACCGGCGGCACCAGGAAGCCGCTGCCCTCGGCGAGCGAGGCCACATCGGCGCGCCGGAAGGCCATGGTGATCAGCGCCATCGAGGCGTAGTCCACGGTGGCCAGCTCGGCGGAGGCGGCCGGGGCCCCGGCGGCCAGCAGCCGGGCGGCGGCGGGCGCGGGGACCGCCAGCACCACGGCGTCGGCCGTCACCACCGGCGGGCCGTCCACGCCGCCCGCGCCGCGCGCGCTGTCCACGCCGCTCGCGCCATCCACACCGCCCGTACCGCTCACACCGCCCGTACCGCTCACACCGTCCGTACCGCTCACGCCGTCCGTACCGCCCGCGCCGTCCACCGCGACGGTCCAGCCGTCGGCGGTGCGCCGCAGCTCCCGTACGGGCGCCCCGGTGCGGATCTCGCCGCCCGCGGCCCGTACGGCGTCGGCGACCGCGAGCGGCAGCCGGCCGATCCCGCCGTCGATGCCCATGAACACGGGGCCGTCCTGCCGCTGCGCGGCGCGCTCGGCCAGTTCCCGGACGCCCTCGGTCAGCGGGCGGCCGGATCGCGCCACCTCGAAGAGGGTGGGGACCGACGCGCGCATCGAGGTGCGGTACACATCGCCCGCGTACACCCCGCCCAGCAGCGGTTCCACCAGCCGGTCCACCACCTCGCGGCCGAGCCGCTCCGCCAGATACCCGCCGAGCGCCACGTCCTCGCCCACCGGCGTGGGCGGCAGCTCGCGGTCGCGGGCGATCCGGGCCAGCCCCTCCTCCGAGATCACCCCGGACGCGGCCAGCGGCTCCAGATCGCCGGGGACGCCCATCACATGCCCCTTGGGCATCGGGCGCAGACCGCCGCGCGTCCAGAGCGAGGCGGTCGCGGTCGCGGGCGGCTGCAGCCGGTCACCGAGGCCCACGGCGCGCGCCAGCTCGACCGCCTCCGGGCGGCGGGCGAGCATCGACTCGGCGCCCAGGTCCACCGGTACGCCCTCGATCTCCCCCGAGCGCAGTTTGCCGCCGAGCCGCCCCGACGCCTCCAGGACCGTCACCCGCGCCCCGCCGTCCAGCAGCCGGTGAGCCGCCGCGAGGCCCGCGATTCCGCCGCCGATGACCACAACATGGCCGGTGCGCCCCGCCCCCGGGGTGTTCGCCGCTCTCATGCCCCCACTGTCTCACCCGCCCGAGGGCGTGCTGCGCCGAGGCCGTGGCCAAGTCCGCCTCGATACGGGCCGCCGTGGCGCGCAGCGCCGGGAGGAGCTCGCCGCGGGCGCTCTCGGCGGTGCCGCGACCGGCGTGGGTGGCCACGTTGAGCGCGGCCACCACGCGTCCGCGCGCGTCCCTCACGGGCACGGCGAGCGACCGCAGCCCCTCCTCCAGCTCCTGATCGACCAGGGCGTGCCCCTCCTCCGCCGCGCGCTCCACGACCCGCGCCAGTTCGGCCACGTCGGTCACGGTGTGCCGGGTCAGCGGCTCCGGCCGCACCCCGGCGAGGTGGGCGGCGCGGGCGTCGGCGTCCAGGCCCGCGAGCAGCACCCGGCCCATGGAGGTGGCGTAGGCGGGGAAGCGGGTGCCGATGGTGATGTTGACGCTCATGATGCGGACGGTGGGGACGCGCGCGATGTAGCGGATGTCGCCGCCGTCGAGGACGGCCAGGGACGCCGACTCATGGACGGTGCGGACCAGTTCGCGCATGTGCGGCTGGGCGATGTCGGTGAAGCCGAGCTCCGCGAGGGGGCGTAGCCGAGCTCCAGCACGCGCGGCAGCGGCCGGAAGGCCCGGCCGTCGGCCTCGGCGTACCCCAACTCGACCAGGGTGAGCAGCGAGCGCCGGGCGGTGGCCCGCGCCAGCCCGGTGGCCTCCGCCACGGCGCTGAGCGTCATCCCCCGCCCCGGCCCGCGCCCACGAGGCCGTGGGCCATGCCCCCGGTGGCGCCGGACGCGCCGCGCGCCGCGCCCCCCACCGCGCGGGCCTCGCCCTGGCCCGGACCCTGCGCCCCGCCCGGACCCTGCGCCCCGCCCGGGGCCGCGCCGCCCGGCGTCGCCCCGCCCAGGGCCCGCAGCACGGCCAGTCCGCGCGCGAGGGACTGCAGAAAGCCCGTTCCCAGCTCGCGCTTGGCCATCCGCGCGGGATCCTCGCCCACGGCCATCGGTGCCGCGCCCGCGCCGCCCCGCGCCCGCTCGGCGGCGGGGCCGCCGACCGGGACCCGGGCCGACGGGCCCGATGACGGCGCGCCCAGGGCCGACTCCGTGCGGGCTTCACCCGCCACGGGCGGCCCTCCCCCGGCGGCCGCCGCGGCCGGGCCGGGCGGTGTGACGCCCGCCGCACGCGCGCCACCGCCCGCACCGGCTCCCCCACTCGGCGCGCCCGGAGCCGATCCGGGCACGCCGAACGCCCCCACGGCCCGAGGGACCGGAACAGCCGAAGCGGCCGAAGCGGCTGGAGCAGCCGAAGCGGGCGAAGCCGTTGAAGCAGCCGATACCCCAGGCCGCCGCCGCGGAGCCGCCAAAGCCGCCTCCATCGCGGGAACTTCCGCGCCCAGCGGCGCCAGCACCGCCGCCCGCAGCGAGTCCACGTCATGGCGGCTGGTGTGGCTGACCACGTTGACCGCGCAGACGGTGCGGCCGGAGGCGTCCCGCACCGGGACGGACACCGCCACCAGGCCCGGTTCTATCAGCTGGTCGTCGACGGCCCAGCCGTCGCGGGCGGCCTCCTTGACGCGCGCCTCGAAGTCCTCGCCGTCCTCGCCGGTGGCGGGCCGGTGGCGGGCCGGTACGGCCGGGAAGGCGGTGTCCAGGGGGTCGTCGGCGCGGCGGGCGCGCCAGGCGGCCCAGTCGGCCCCGGACCACTCGGCGGCGAAGAGCGCGCCGGGCGAGCAGCGCTCGGCGGGGAGCAGATCGCCGATCCGGAAGGCGAGGGACATGGTGCGGCGGCGGGTGACCTGGACGACGAAGCGCACCCCGACGCCGTCGGGGACGGCGACCGAGACCGACTCGTCCAGCCCGTCCGCGAGCCGCTCGGCGAACGGGCCGAGCGCGGCGGGCAGTCCGCTCGCGGCCAGATACGCGTTGCCCAGCTCCATCAGCCGGACCGCCAGACCGATGTCGCGGCCGTCGAGCGTGACGTAACCCAGCTGTTCGAGCGTGCCCACGACGCGGTCGACCACGGACCGGGCGAGCCCGGTGCCGCGCACGAGATCGCCGGGCCGGACCGTCGTCCGTCCCTCGTGCGCCGCCAGCCGGGTCAGCTCGCGCAGCACGGCGAGACCGCGCTCGAGAGGCCCGACGGGGCCATTGACAGGTGGTGGCACCGAGCTGAAACTCATCACCAGCCGATTATGAACGAAGTTTCACTCAGCGAACAAGGGCGGGGAAGTACCGAAGAAGTAGCGGGCCGCAGACACCACCACCGCGATCGGGCCGCAGGCACCACCACCGCGATATGGACCAGCAAACGGACCACCACAGCAAGGGGACGATGTGATGCGCACGACCGTCGGCATCATCGGCGGCGGGCCCGCCGGGCTGCTGCTCGCCCGGCTGCTGCACCGCGCCGGGATCGACTGCGTGGTGCTGGAGAGCCGGGACCAGGCGTATGTCGAGCGGCGCCAGCGGGCCGGGATCCTGGAGCAGGGCACCGTGGATGTGCTGCGGGAGTGCGGCGCCGGCGGGCGGCTGGACCGCGAGGGGCTGCCGCACCGCGGCATCGAGCTGCGCTTCGAGGGCCGCGGCCACCGCGTGGACTTCCCCTCCGCCACCGGCGGCAAGTCGGTGATGGTCTACGCCCAGACCGAGATCGTCAAGGATCTGATCGCGCTCCAGCTGGAGGAGCCGGGCGGTCCCCGCTGCTGTTCGAGGCCGAGGCGCTGGCCATCGAGAAGCCGGACTCCGCCGCGCCCGTCATCCGCTTCCGCCACGGGGGCCGCGAGCAGACCCTGAGCTGCGACTACGTGGCGGGCTGCGACGGCTTCCACGGCATCGCCCGGCGCACGATCCCCGCCGACCGGGTGCGCACCTTCGAGCACGCCTACCCCTACTCCTGGCTCGGAGTGCTGGCCGATGTGGCGCCGTCCTGCGAGGAGCTGATCTACGCCCGCCATCGGCGCGGCTTCGCCCTGCACAGCATGCGCTCCCCGCACGTCTCCCGGCTCTACCTCCAGGTGCCGGGCGGCACCGAGCCCGACGACTGGTCCCATGAGCGGATCTGGGACGAGCTGTCGGCCCGCTTCGCGCTCGACGGGGACTGGACGCTGGAGCGCGGCCCGATCACCGCCACCTCGGTCACCCCGATGCGCAGCTTCGTCCAGGAGCCGATGCGCCACGGCCGGCTCTTCCTGGCGGGCGACGCGGCGCACATCGTGCCGCCCACCGGCGCCAAGGGGCTCAATCTGGCCGTCAGCGACGTGATCACGCTGGCCCGGGCGCTCATCCACCACCAGGAGACCGGCTCGCCCGAACTGCTGGACGGCTATTCGCGGACCTGTCTGCGCCGGGTGTGGCAGGCCGAGCGGTTCTCGTACTTCATGACGGACACGCTCCACCGCCGCCCGGACGAGAGCCCGTTCGAGGAGCGGGAGCGGATCGCGCGGCTGGAGCGGATCGCCTCCTCCCCCACCGCCTCCGCCGAGCTCGCCGAGAACTACGTCGGGCTCCCGCTCTCATGACCGCCTCCGGCCCCCTCACCCCCATCAGCCCACCGGGCACCCGCACCACCGGCGACCGGGACGGCGGCCGCTCGGTCGCGGGCCGGATGCTGGCGGTCCTCGACGCCTTCGACGCCTCGCACCGCTCGCTGTCCCTCACCGCCCTCGCCCGGCGCGCCGGGCTGCCGCTGGCCACCGCGCACCGGCTGGTCGCCTCGCTCACCCGCTGGGGCGCCCTGGAGCGCGACGCCACCGGGGCGTACCACATCGGGCTGCGGCTGTGGGAGGTGGCGACGCTCTCGCCGCGCGGGGTCGGGGTGCGCGAGGCGGCCCTGCCGTTCATGGAGGACCTGTACGAGGCCACCCACGAGAACGTCCAGCTCGCCGTGCGGGACGGCCTGGAGGTGGTCTACGTCGAGCTGATCTCGGGGCACTCGGCGGTCCAGGTGCGCACCCGGGTCGGCAGCCGCTGGCCGCTGCACGCGACCGGCGTCGGTCTGGTGCTGCTCGCGTACGGGCCGCCACGGCTGTACGAGCGGGTGTGCGCCCGCCCGCTGCGCCGCTATACGGAGCTGACGATCCAGGACCCGCACCGGCTGCGGGCCACCCTGGCCGAGGTGCGGCGCACCGGGATCGCCGTCAGCGACCGGCAGATCACCATGGACGGGCTGTCCATCGCCGCCCCGGTGCGCGGACCGGGCGGGGAGGTGGTGGCCTCGCTGTCGGTGGTGGTGCCGGCCGCGGAGGGGCGGGCCCCGGGGCTGGTCCCGGCCGTACGGGTCGCCGCCCACGGCATCTCCCGTACCCTCGCCGCCGCCCTGGGGCAAGACCCCGTCGCGGAGGCTTCCGGCCGGTGAAAGACCCGCGAACGCGCCTTGCCGCGCCCGATGTCCGGCCACATTCTGTGTGGCACCGAATTCTGTGTGGCACCAACCGCGCCGCCGAGCCTGAACGCCCAGGCCCGAGAGGGGACATGGAGACATGCCCGAAGTGACCGCAGAGCCCACCGCGCAGGGCCGGGAGGCGCCCCGCGGCGGCTGGCAGCCGTACCACACCCTGTGGGCCATGCTGCTGGGCGGCTGGCTGTTCAGTTACGCCGACCGCACCATCACCGGCCCGGTCGTCACCTGGCTGATCGAACACGACCACGGCATGCTGGGCTCCGCCAGCCATCCGCACGCGCTCGGCGGTTTGATCGGCAGCCTCTTCTTCGCGGGCTACATGCTCACCCAGTTCCCCGGCGGCTACCTCGGCGACCGCTTCGGGCACCGCACCATGCTCGCGGTCTCGCTGCTGTGGGCGGGGGTCGCGACGCTGGCCAGCGGCCTGATGAGCGGGCTGATCGCCTTCGTGGTGCTGCGGGTGCTGACGGGGCTCGGCGAGGGCGTCTTCTACTCCAACGACCGCTCGCTGATCGCCCAGCGCACCCCGCCCGCCAAGGCCGGTCTGGGCATGGGCGTGGCCATCACCGGGCTGTCCATCGGGCTGACGGTCGCGACCATCAGCGCGCCGTACCTGATCGACTGGGGCGGGGAGGTGTTCGGCGAGGAGGACGCCTGGCGGATGCCGTTCCTGGTGCTGGGCGCCGCGACGCTCGCGTTCGGCTGGGCCACGGCGGTCTATATGCGCCGCATCGGCGGCCCGCTCAAGGCCACCGGCTCCACGCTGCGGCTGCTGGGGATCTCGGCGGTGCTGTGCGCCGCGGTCATGGCGGTCTATCTGATCGCCGACGGGGCGGGGATGCCGAGCTGGGGCGTGGCCATCCTCGAGTGCGTGCTGGCGTTCGTGCTCATCGGGGCGATCTTCGCCCGGCGCAGCGGCAGGCTGGGCGCGGTCTCGCGGAACCGCAATGTGCTGCTGCTCAGCTTCGCCTTCATCGCGGTCATGTGGAACCTGTGGTTCTTCAGCTTCTGGTCGGTGTCGATCGTCGCGGACGCCGCCCACAGCTCGTTCCAGAATGCCGCGCTGGTGGCCACCTTCAACGCGGGCGCGGGCATCCTCGGCTTCCCGGCCGGGGGCATGCTCTCGGACCGGGCGAAGGCCCGGGGGTGGGGCGGCGGCCGCTGCTGATCGCGTTCACCGTGGTCCAGGGGGTGCTGGTGCTGGTGTTCGCCGCGTATCTGCAGACCCATGAGAAGCCCTCCCTCTGGGTGATGTCCGTCCTGCTCTTCGTCACCAGCCTGTTCTTCAACGCGCTCCAGCCGATGGCGCACGCGCTGCTGAACGATGTGGTGGACGCGGCCGAACGCGGTGCGGCCTTCGGCCTGTTCAACCTGGTCGGGGAGATCGGCGCGGTGGTCAGCCCGGCGCTCAGCGGCACCCTCTTCGACCACTACGGCAGCTGGACGCACGCGGTCTACATCGACGGCGCGCTGATGCTCGTCAGCGCGGTGCTCTACATGCTCATCCGGGAGCAGACCTCGCGCGCTTAACTTGGTGCCCTATAGCCGGACATCAATGGCGGAGGGGCATACATGACGGCGGCACGACGCATGGTGGTCATCGGAGGCGACGCGGCGGGCATGTCCGCCGCGTCGCGGGCGCGCAGGCTCAAGAGCCGGGGCGAGCTGGAGATCCTCGCCTTCGAGCGCTCCCCGTTCACCTCTTACTCGGCCTGCGGCATCCCGTACTGGGTCGGCGGGCTGGTGAACGGCCCCGACGAGCTGGTCGCCCGCACGCCCGAGACCCACCGGGGCCGCGGGATCGACGTACGGACCCACACCGAGGTCGTCGAGATCGACCTCGCCGGGCAGCGGGTCCTGGCGCGGGACCTCGATCCACGCGGCGAGGGCGAGCAGTGGTACGGCTTCGACGACCTGGTCATCGCGACCGGCGCCCGGCCGCGCCGCCCCGGCATGCCCGGGATCGACGCCCCCGGCGTCCACGGGGTGCAGACCCTGGACGACGGGCGGGCGCTGCTGGAGTCCCTGGAGGCCACCCCGGTCGAGCGGGCGGTGGTGATCGGCGCCGGGTACATCGGGGTGGAGATGGCCGAGGCGCTCATGCGGCGCGGCTCCCAGGTGACCGTCCTGGAGCGCGGCGAGCAGCCGATGTCCACGCTCGACCCCGACATGGGGCGGCTGGTGCGCGACGCGATGTCGGGGCTCGGTATCGACACCGTGACCGGCGCCGAGGTCACCGAGGTGGTCACGGGCGAGGACGGCCGGGTGCGGGCGGTGGCCACCAAGATGAGCGAATACCCCGCCGACCTGGTGGTCCTGGGCCTCGGGGTGGCCCCGGAGACCGGGCTCGCCCAGGAGGCGGGGCTTCCGGTGGGCGAGTACGGCGGGCTGCTGACCGATCAGGCCATGCGGGTGCGCGGTTACGACAACATCTGGGCGGGCGGTGACTGTGTCGAGGTCCTCGACCTGGTGTCCGGCCGCACCCGGCACATTCCGCTGGGCACCCACGCCAACAAGCACGGGCAGGTCATCGGCTCCAATGTGGGCGGCGACTACGCGACGTTCCCCGGTGTCGTCGGCACGGCGGTCAGCAAGGTCTGCGATCTGGAGATCGCCCGCACCGGGCTGCTGGAGGCCGAAGCGGCCGCCGTGGGGCTCCAGTTCGAGGCGGTCACGATCGAGGCCACCAGCCGCGCCGGGTACTACCCGGAGACCCGGCCGATGACGGTGAAGATGCTCGCCGAGCGGCGCACGGGACGGCTGCTCGGCACGCAGATCGTCGGCCGCGAGGGCGCGGGCAAGCGGGTCGACGTCGCGGCCGTCGCGCTGACCGCCGGGATGACGGTGGAGCAGATGACGGCACTGGACCTGGGCTACGCCCCGCCGTTCTCGCCGGTGTGGGACCCGGTACTGGTAGCCGCGCGCAAGGCGGCGGCGACCGTAAGGGCGGCAGAGCACCGCTGAGCCTGCAGCGCGCTCTTACGGGGTGCCCGGCGGAGCACCGATATACGGCTCCACCGCGCGGCGGGGGCTTCGCCCCTGGACTCCGCGGGGTCTGGAGCGGAGCCCCGGGCGGGGCCTGGGCAAAGCCCCGGACGATGTGTGGGGCAAAGCCCCGGACGGGGCCCGGGCGGAGCCCCGGTTTCGGGAAGGGGCGGGGAGGGGAGCAGCCCGCCGCAGGCGGCAGGCCCCGTGACCCCCGCGTCGCCGATCAGCGCGCGCCGTCGATGATCCGCAGCGCAGCCCCGACCCGCCCGGCCACATGGCGGGGCAGCTCCACGCCTCCGGATCGAAGTGCGGCTCGGGCGTGGCGTACTCCCCCGGCGCGTACACATGGTTGAGATGGGCACCGTAAGGGTCCTCGTGGAAGCCGAAGTGACGGCGGCCCGCCAGCTCGGCCAGCACCCCCAGGGGTGCGCCTCCCCATGCGGACAGGACCCGGCCGCCGGATCGGTCCGCACCGCGCCGAGGATCGCCCGCAGATCCCGGTGAACGGCCTCGGGCGGGGCCTCCTCGCCCGAGGTCACCGACCAGCAGGCCACCAGCAGCAGCACCAGCCGCTCGCGCGGGTCGGCCGGACCCGCCGCGAACCGCCGCGCGGCCCACAGCCCGGCGTCCTCCGCGGCCTGCCCGTCCCGGCAGCGGAAGCGCACGGCGTGGGTGAGCCGCTCGATGTCGAGCCGGCCGTCGGGGCGCAGCAGCACCTCGTCCAGGTGGGCGGTGTCCCGGAGGCCGAAGAGCCGCTCGCGGCCGGCGCGCAGATGGTCCAGCGCCTCGCGGGCGATCGCGGCGAGGAACGCGGGGCACAGCCACGCCTCCAGCGGCGCCGTCTCCAGCTCCTCGCGGTGCCAGTGGCGGTAGACGCCCCGGCCGCCGGGGCTGAGCAGATGGATGCCCACGGTGGCCTGTTCCGCGGTGTCCCGGCCGACCTCGGGGTGCTCGCCCTCGCCGTGCGCGCAGGACGCGTCACCGAGGCCGGGCAGCACCGCCTCCAGGGCGTCCACCATGGTGTCCAGGACCCGCCGGTCGCGGATCCGGCCGCTGGCCGCGTACCAGCAGGCGGCGTGCAGGACGACCACGAGCCCGGCGCGGTGGTAGCCCAGGGGTTGGCGACCAGGTTCCTGGCGTAGGCGGACAGCTCCTGGGAGGGGTCGACCGCCGCGCTCGGGTAGTCCCAGACGATCGAGCGCAGATCCTCGGCGCGGCGCGCGTCGCGGACCGGGAGCCGCGGCGGGATGCCGCCCACGCTGCCGGGGGCGATGATGTCGACGGCGACCCGCGCGTACCCGGCGATGTCGCGCGGGCACAGCCACTGCTCCTTGGTGGCGTCGTCCTCCCAGTCGGGGTCCTGGTCCTCGGCCAACCCGTTGGTGAGCAGCGGCAGATCGTCCACGAAGTGGTCGATCCGGTCGTCCAGATCGCCCTCGTACGGATGCGTCCGGTGGGCGCAGGGGCCTCACGCAGCCGCCGGTCGGTGGCGTGGAGCGCCGCCAGGGCCGCCGCCGCGACGTCCTTACGGGAGAACCGGCCGATGTGCGCGGCCATCATGACCAGCCCGAGCGTCCAGGCGTACGCCTCCTCGCCCGCGGGATCGGCCGCCAGCCGCCTGGCGCAGTCCAGGACGACCCGGTCCGAGTCGCCGCCATGGGTCTCGTGGAGGATGCCGTCCCAGTCGTCGACGAAGTGGACACACTCCGGCGACTCCTGCGGGGCTGACAGCGCGGTGGCGGGCATGTCGGTCATGCCCCTCACGACGCCACGGGAGGCACGCGGGTTCCCGCTTGGTTCAGACCTTCACAGAAGGTGCGCGCGATGCGCTCCGGGTGTGCACATACTCGACGAGCCGGGTGAGCGCGTCCGGATCGGTGCTGGGCAGCACGCCGTGGCCGAGGTTGAAGATGTGCCCCTCCACCCCCGGGCCGCCTCCAGCACCTCGTCCGCCTTGGCCTCGACGGCCGTGCGCGGGGCGAAGAGCACCGCGGGGTCGAGATTGCCCTGGAGCGCCTTGCCGGGGCCGACCCGCCGGGCGGCCTCGTCCAGCGGCACCCGCCAGTCGACACCGACGACGTCCGCGCCCGCCTCGCCGAGCAGCCCGAGCAACTCACCCGTGCCCACGCCGAAGTGGATGCGCGGCACGCCGTATCCGGCGACGGCGGCGAAGACCTTCGAGGAGGCGGGCAGCACGCTGCGGCGGTAGTCGGCGGGGGCCAGGGCGCCCACCCAGGAGTCGAAGAGCTGGACGGCCGAGGCGCCCGCCTCGATCTGCACCTTGAGGAAGGCGGCGGTGATGTCGGCGAGCCGGTCCAGCAGCGCGGCCCAGAGCGCCGGGTCGCCGTACATGAGCGCCTTGGTGTGCTCGTGGTTGCGTGAGGGGCCGCCCTCCACCAGATAGCTCGCGAGCGTGAAGGGGGCGCCCGCGAAGCCGATGAGCGGGGTCGCGCCGAGCTCGCCGACGAGCGCCCCGATGGCCTCGGTGACGTACTTCACATCGTCCGGGTCGAGCGGACGCAGCCGCTCCAGATCGGCGCGGGTGCGGATCGGCCGCTCGACGACCGGCCCGACCCCGGGCTTGATGTCGAGGTCGATGCCGATGGCCTTGAGCGGTACGACGATGTCGCTGAAGTAGACGGCGGCGTCCACCCGGTGGCGGCGCACGGGCTGCAGCGTGATCTCGGTGACCAGGTCGGGCCGCATGCAGGACTCGAGCATCGCGATGCCCTCGCGCAACTTGCGGTACTCCGGAAGCGAGCGTCCCGCCTGCCGCATGAACCACACGGGTGTATGGGGCACCGGCTCCCGGCGGCAGGCCCGCAGAAAAGCCGAATCGGCTGTGGCACTGGCCGCGGCACGGCCGGTCTGCTGCTGGCCCGAGGGCCGCTCGTTGGCGCTCATGCCCCAGATTTTCGCACGGGCCGAACGAGTGACCCGCCATCCCGGGTGTTCCTCCCGGTTAGGGCCCTCAGTGCGCCTAGTCTTCCGGGCATGGCAGCGGTTCAAGGACACCTCTCGAACGGTGCTGACGGCCCTGACGGCACGGACGCGGGCGGTGAGGACACCCCTCCCGCCTTCCGGCATGCCGTCGCCGCGCTGCGCGGTGTGCGGGTGCGGCCCGAGGTGGAGCTCGATCCGACCCCACCCCCGCGTCGGCTCGCACCCTACTCGTACGCGCTGGAGGCGGTGGTCACCGGCGCGGCGGGCGATGACGAGGAGCTGGCCGAGGGGCGGCTGATCCTGCTGCACGACCCGGCCGGGCACGACGCCTGGCGCGGCACCTTCCGCCTGGTCACGCTGGTCCACGCGGACCTGGAGCCGGAGATCGCGGCGGATCCGCTGCTGCCCGAGGTGTGCTGGTCCTGGCTCACCGGCGCCCTGGAGGCGCGCGGACTGCCCTACGGGGAGCCCAGCGGCACGGTCACCCGGGCGAGCTCGCACTACTTCGGCGCGATGGGCGAGCGGGAGCCGTCCACCCGGATCGAGATCCGCGCCTCCTGGACCCCGTCCGACCACCCGCCCCCGAACCGGCCCACCCCGGCCCGCGCCGCCCGGAGCCGGCGGGAGAGGGCGCCGCCGAACGGCTGGGCGTGCCGGACACCGCGGGACACCTGGCCGCGTGGTGCGACCTGCTGTGCCAGATCGCGGGCCTGCCCCCGGCGGGGGCCACGGAGGCGGGGGTCGTCTCACTGCCGCAGCGGAGGGGACCTCAGGCACGCTGAGCCTCGGGATGTTCGGGATGTCCGAAAAATGACGCCGAGCTTCCGGATGTCCTGAAAAAGATCAGCCGCGATCGATCAGTCGTCCTAATTGCCCGAATTGTTACTCACCAAATCGTGATCATTCTCTAAAGCCCGGCCGTATCGGTGCCGAAGGACGTGGTGACCCGTCCCACCACTTCCCCAGGAGGACCTGGTGTCTGTTCTCCTCGAGCAACCGTCCAGCCTGGTCGCCTACCGCCCCAACAAGCCGACGGCCATGGTGGTCGTCGCCGACCCCCGCGTTCGTTCCACCGTCACCCGCCACCTCTGGGCCCTCGGGGTGCGCGACGTCATCGAGGCGTCGTCCATCGCGGAGGCCCGTCCCCGCATCGGCAATCCGCGCGACATCTGCGTGGCCGATGTCCACCTCCCCGACGGCTCCGGCCTCACGCTGCTGTCCGAGACCCGCGCCGCGGGCTGGCCCAACGGGCTGGCCCTGTCCGCCGCCGATGACATCGGCGCCGTACGGAACGCACTCGCCGGCGGCGTCAAGGGCTACGTCGTCACCGGCACCCGCACCAACCTCGGCATCCCGGGCCGCCCCGGCGCCGCCCCGCTCGGCGCCGCCGCCCGGATGCACCGCCGCCCGCCGGGCGCCCCCGGCCACCCGGGCGGCTACCGGGAGCTGTCGGGCCGCGAGGTCGAGGTGCTGAGGCTGGTTGCGGAGGGCCAGTCCAACAAGGCCATCGGCGTCTCGATGGGCCTGTCCGCGCTCACCGTCAAGAGTCACCTCGCCCGGATCGCCCGCAAGCTGGGCACCGGGGACCGGGCGGGAATGGTCGCGGTCGCTTTGCGGACCGGAATCATCCACTGACCCGTACCGCCCGCCCGGCCGCCACGCCGCCACCCACCACCCCCGCGCCCGTCGACGGAACGTTCCATCGACGGGCGCCCTGCGTACTCGCCGCACACAGCTACCCTTGACAGGTGACCGACGCCCAAGAGACCGCAGCAGAGACGACACTGCGAACCACCGGGGGCGCTCCTCCGGACGACCTCCCCCGGCGCCGGTCCCCTTGCTGGAGCCGCGCGAGGGCATCCCGCCCGTCACCGCCGACGCGGACACGCTGGCCGAGGTCATCGCGACCTTTGCCGCCGGCCACGGCCCGGTGGCCGTCGACGCCGAGCGCGCCTCCGGCTACCGCTACGGACAGCGGGCCTATCTGGTCCAGCTGCGCCGGGCCGGAGCGGGGACCGCACTGATCGACCCCGTCGGCTGCCCCGACCTCTCGGGTCTGGGCGCCGCGATCGCCGACGCCGAATGGGTCCTGCACGCCGCGACCCAGGATCTGCCCTGCCTGCGGGACATAGGCATGGTCCCGGCCCGGATCTTCGACACCGAACTCGCGGGCCGGCTGGCCGGATTCGCCCGGGTGGGGCTCGGCGCCATGGTCGAGAACATCCTCGGATACGCCCTGGAGAAGGGCCACTCCGCCGTGGACTGGTCCACCCGCCCGCTGCCCGAGCCCTGGCTGCACTACGCCGCGCTCGACGTCGAGCTGCTGGTGGACCTGCGCGACGCGCTGGAGGACGAGCTGGAGCGGCAGGGCAAGCTGGAGTGGGCGCACCAGGAGTTCGCGGCCATCGCCGCGGCCCCGCCCGCCCCGCCGCGCAAGGACCCCTGGCGGCGGACGTCGGGGATGCACAAGGTCCGGCGGCGCCGCCAGATGGCCGTGGTGCGCGAGCTGTGGACGGCCCGGGACCGGATCGCCCAGCGCCGCGATGTCTCGCCGGGCAAGGTGCTGGGCGACGCGGCCATCGTCGAGGCCGCGCTGGCCCTGCCGGGAGACGTCCGGGCGCTGGCCGCGCTGAACGGTTTCGGCCACCGGATGAACCGGCGCCAGCTCGAGCAGTGGCAGGCCGCGGTGGACCGGGCCCGGGCGCTGCCGGAGGCGGACCTCCCCCAGCCGGGCCAGCCGGTGGCCGGTCCGCCCCCGCCGCGGGCGTGGGCCGACAAGGACCCGGCGGCCGCGGCACGGCTCTCCGCGGCGCGTGCGGCCGTCACCCAACTGGCCGAACAGCTGAATCTTCCGCAGGAGAACCTGATCGCCCCGGACACCGTTCGGCGGCTGTGCTGGGAGCCGCCCGCCGAGCCGACGACGGATGCGATCGCCTCCGTTCTCGCAGGTCACGGGGCACGTCCCTGGCAGATCGACCAGGTGACGCCGGTGCTGACGGCCGCCTTGCTGACGCCCCCGGCGTGATGTGACGCGCGTGGACCGGCGGCCCCGCCGCCGGCCCGCGGCTGTGACCTTCGACCCCGGCGGCGGTGAGGACTGGGCAGCTTGGTTACTCATAAGTAGCATGAGGGTGTGACGGCGCGCCCCCGGCGTGCCCGCAGCAGTGCCATCCCGCACCTGGAGGAGAGCCAACGTGCCTCGTACCGCTAGGGACGTCGTCTTCGTCGACGGCGTCCGGACCCCATTCGGCAAGGCGGGCCCGAAGGGCATCTACCACGAGACCCGCGCCGACGACCTGGTCGTCAAGTGCATCCGGGAGCTGCTGCGCCGCAACCCGGATCTGCCGCCGGAGCGCATCGACGAGGTGGCCATCGCCGCGACGACGCAGATCGGCGACCAGGGCCTGACCATCGGCCGCACCGCGGGCATCCTGGCCGGGCTGCCCCAGTCGGTCCCCGGCTACGCCATCGACCGGATGTGTGCCGGTGCGATGACGGCCGTGACCACCACCGCGGGATCCATCGCCTTCGGCGCCTACGACGCCGTGGTCGCGGGCGGCGTCGAGCACATGGGCCGCCACCCCATGGGCGAGGCCGTCGACCCCAACCCGCGCTTCGTCTCGGAGAAGCTGGTCGACGAGTCGGCCCTGTTCATGGGCATGACGGCGGAGAACCTCCACGACCGGCTGCCGCACATCTCCAAGCAGCGCGCCGACGAGTTCGCGGTGCGCAGCCAGGAGAAGGCCGCCAAGGCGTACGCCAACGGCAAGATCCAGCAGGACCTGGTGCCGATCTCGGTGCGCCGCACCTCCCCGAGGGCGGGGAGCTGGGCTGGGGCCTGGCCACCGCCGACGAGCCGATGCGCCCGGGCACCACGCTGGAGGGCCTGGCCACGCTGAAGACCCCGTTCCGCCCGCACGGCCGGGTCACGGCCGGTAACTCCGCGGGGCTCAACGACGGCGCCACCGCCTCGCTGATCGCCTCCGAGGACTTCGCCCGCGAGCTGGGCCTGCCGGTCAAGATGCGCCTGGTCTCGTTCGCCTTCGCGGGCGTCGAGCCCGAGGTGATGGGCTACGGCCCGGTCCCGGCCACCAAGAAGGCCCTGGCGAAGGCCGGTCTGTCCATCGAGGACATCGGCCTGTTCGAGATCAACGAGGCGTTCGCCGTCCAGGTCCTGTCGTTCCTGGACCACTACGGCATCGCGGACGACGACGAGCGGGTCAACCAGTACGGCGGCGCGATCGCCTTCGGCCATCCGCTGGCCTCCTCCGGTGTCCGCCTGATGACCCAGCTGGCACGACAGTTCGAGGAGCACCCCGAGGTCCGCTACGGCATCACGACGATGTGCATCGGCTTCGGCATGGGTGGCACCGTGATCTGGGAGAACCCGCACTTCGAGGGGAACAAGTGACCAACACCGCAGAGCTTCTCAAGGGAGCGGCAGAGCTCTTCCCGGGCGAGGTCGTGACGCAGGCGCACGTCCGCCACCTCGACCTCCCCCAGGACGCGGGCCGCTTCGCGCTCATCACGCTGGACAACGGCCTGGACCACACCAAGCCCACCACCTTCGGCCCGGCCTCGCTCGCCAACCTCAACGCGGCGATCGACCAGGTCGAGAAGGAGGCCGCGGACGGCGAGATCACCGGTGTCGGCATCACCGGCAAGCCGTTCATCTTCGCCGTCGGAGCCGACCTCAAGGGCGTGGAGCTGCTGAAGCGCCACGAGGACGCGCTGGCCATCGGCAAGGGCGGCCACGACGTCTTCAAGCGGCTGTCCACGCTCGCCGTGCCCACCTTCGCGTACTACAACGGCGCGGCGATGGGCGGCGGGGTCGAGGTCGGGCTGCACTGCTCCTACCGCACCGTCTCCGCGGCGCTGCCCGCCTTCTCGCTGCCCGAGGTGTTCCTCGGCCTGGTGCCCGGCTGGGGCGGCTGCACCCTGCTGCCGAACCTGATCGGCGCCGACCGCGCGGTCTCCGTCATCATCGAGAACTCGCTCAACCAGAACAAGCAGCTGAAGGGCGAGCAGGTCTACGAGCTCGGGATCGCCGACGCGATCTTCGAGGGCGCGGACTTCCTCGAGCAGTCGCTGATCTGGACCGCCGCCGTCCTCAAGGGCGAGATCGAGGTCGTACGGCCCGAGATCGACCGCGGCGACGCCTGGCACGAGGCCGTGGTGCGCGGCCGCGCCATCGCCGACGGCAAGGTGCACGGGGCGGCCCCGGCCGCCTACCGCGCGCTGGAGATCATCGACGCCGCGCGCAACGGCGACCTCGCCCGAGGGTACGAGGCCGAGGAGAAGGCGCTCGCCGACCTGATCATGGGCAGCGAGCTGCGCAGCGGCATCTACGCCTTCAACCTGGTGCAGAAGCGCGGCAAGCGCCCGGCCGGTGCCCCGGACAAGTCGCTGGCGCGCCCGGTCTCCAAGGTGGGCGTCGTGGGCGCGGGTCTGATGGCCTCGCAGCTGGCGCTGCTGTTCGCGCGGCGTCTCGAGGTGCCGGTCGTGCTGACCGACATCGACCAGGAGCGGATCGACAAGGGCGTGGGCTATGTCCACGGCGAGATCGACAAGCTGCTGCTCAAGGGCCGGATCAACCAGGACAAGGCCAACCGGCTCAAGGCCGCGGTGACCGGTTCGCTGGACAAGGCCGCCGCGTTCTCCGACGCCGACTTCGTCATCGAGGCCGTCTTCGAGGAGATGGGCGTCAAGCAGCAGGTGTTCGCCGAGGTCGAGGCGGTCGTGCCGGAGCACGCCATCCTCGCCACCAACACCTCCTCGCTGTCGGTGTCCGAGATGGCCTCCCAGCTCAAGCACCCCGAGCGGGTCGTGGGCTTCCACTTCTTCAACCCGGTCGCGATCCTGCCGCTGCTGGAGATCGTCCGCGGTGAGAAGACCGATGACGCGTCGCTGGCCACGGCCTTCGGCGTGGCCAAGAAGCTGAAGAAGACCGCCGTCCTGGTCAAGGACGCCCCGGCGTTCGTGGTCAACCGGATCCTGACCCGCTTCATGGGCGAGATCCAGAACGTCATCGACGAGGGCACCCCGGTGGACGTCGCCGAGCGCGCCGTCGAGCCGCTGGGCCTGCCGATGTCCCCGCTGGTGCTGCTGGAGCTGGTCGGCCCGGCGATCGGCCTGCACGTCTCCGAGACGCTGCACGGCGCGTTCCCCGACCGCTTCGCGGTCTCGGAGAACCTCAAGCGCGTGGTCGAGGCGGGCAAGCGCGGCTTCTACGTCCACGACTCCGGCAAGCCGGAGCTGGACCCGGAGGTCGCCGCGCTGCTCCAGCAGGGCGACACCGTCCTCACCGAGGAGCAGGTGCGCGCCCGGGTGCTGGACGCGGTCGCGCAGGAGATCGGGCTGATGCTCGAGGAGGGCGTCGTCGCCGAGGCGCAGGACATCGACCTGTGCCTGATCACCGGCGCGGGCTGGCCCTTCCACCTGGGCGGCATCACGCCGTACCTGGACCGCGAGGGCGTCTCGGAGCGGGTGAACGGGAAGACGTTCCTGGCGCAGGGCGTCGCGAGCGTTCCCGCGTAGCGCCGGCGGCGCATGGCATACCCGGGTGCCGGGCGGGCGAAGACCCGCCCGGCACCCGTGCGTTACGGGGCTCACCGCCCCGGCGCCGCCGCCCCCGGGGGGGTGCCCCCGCCCCGCCCGCGCCACCCGCCACGACCGGACCACCACCCGGATGGCGAGCACCCGCCACGCGCATCGGGGGCGGGCCACTCCCGGCGGCGAACCCGCCACGCGTATCCGGGGCGGGTCACTCCCGGCGGCGAGCACCCGCCGCCCGCATCCGGGGCCCCGCCGCGACCGGACCACCGCCCGGCGGTGAATACCCGCCACCTCGTACCCAGGCCGGACCACCGCCCGACGGCGAGCACCCGCCACCCGTACCCGGGGCCCCGCCACCACCGGACCACCGCCCGGCGGTGAATACCCGCCACCTCGTACCCAGGCCGGACCACCGCCCGACGGCGAGCACCCGCCACCCGTACCCGGGGCCCCGCCACCACCGGACCACCGCCCGGCGGTGAACACCCGCCACCTCGTACCCAGGCCGGACCACCGCCCGACGGCGAGCACCCGCCACCCGTACCCGGGGGCCCCGCCACCACCGGACCACCGCCCGGCGGTGAACACCCGCCACCCGTACCCGGGCCGGACCACCGCCCGACGGCGAGCACCCGCCACCCGTACCCGGGGGCCCCGCCACCACCGGACCACCGCCCGGCGGTGAATACCCGCCACCTCGTACCCAGGCCGGACCACCGCCCGACGGCGAGCACCCGCCACCCGTACCCGGGGCCCCGCCACCACCGGACCACCGCCCGGCGGTGAATACCCGCCACCTCGTACCCGGGGCGGGTCACTCCCGGTGGTCGGGTCAGGCCCGGGGCGGGAAACGGGTCGGCGGCGCCTGCCGCGGGCGTGGGGCGGCCGCGTCGAACGGGCTCTCAGTGGGGCTGTGGCGCCGCTCAGCCGCTTCCCACGCGGGTCCAGGCCTGGAGTGCCAGCCCGCGTTCGTCGGTCTTCTGACGGGCCACCAGGAGCTTTCCGTCCAGCGCCAGCGCGGCCAGCACCACCCGGCCCTGGCCGTCCAGCGCCAGGGCCGGGGTGTGGGCGCCCTGCTCGCCGGAGGGCGTCCACCACACCCCCGCCGCCTCGTCCTCGCAGGGGTGGGCGGCGACGGCCAGCCCACCGGACGCGGGGTCCTGGTGGGCCAGGACGGTGCAGTCATGGCCGTCCACCACGGCGCGCACCGCGGCGACCGGGCCGGTGCCCGTGGCCCCGCCCAGCGGCGCGGGGGCCGGGGAGTCCGGCCGCCAGGCCATGACCTCACCACTGCGGGCGTCGCGCCAGTAATGGGTGAGGGTGCCGGGGCTGCTCTCCACCATGGACGCCGAATCCGGCCGGGCGTCGGCGGGGACGTCCTCACCCCGCTTGGGGGCGGCGCCGGGCTTGGGCTGGTACCAGCGCAGCGCGGCGCCCTTCCCTGCCGGTGCGAGCAGTTCGAGACGGCCGTCGGCGGTCGCGGCCGCCGACATGCCGCCCAGGACGTGCATGCCCTTCCAGTCGGTCCAGCGCTCCCAGGTGCCCTTGGGGTCCTGCCGCCGGGCGCTCACCCCGCCCCCGGCGTTGCGCACGAAGACGCGGAGGGCGCCGGAGGAGTCCACGGCCGCGGCCGGCGGGCCGGTCCGCTCGGCCTTGCGGGGGTCCTTCGGATGCGGGGTGCCCAGGGAGTGCCACGCCGTCAGCGGGCGGCCGGACTGGAACTGGGTGGCGTGGACGATGTCCACGCGCGTCGGCTCACCGGCGCCGCCCGGCCGGTGCCGAAGCCCCACCAGATGGGCATAGCCCTCAGGGCTCTGAACCACGGTCAGCCCGGCCAGGCGGCCGGACACCTCGATCAGCCACGGCCCCGTCCACTCCGCCCCGCCGGGGCGGTCCTCGGTCCAGCGGGCGACACCGCCCGTCACCGGTGCGTAGGCCGTGAGCCTGCCGTCCTTGCCGCGGAGCAACCGCAACGCCATGGCCCGCTGCCAACCCTTCCCCGAGCCCTTCCACCTGTTCGAACGATGACCATAGTAATTTGCCTGGACTATGGATGGGGTTGTGGTCGTGGACGCCGCCAATGTGGTCGGTTCGGTTCCGGATGGCTGGTGGCGTGACCGGCGCGGCGCCGCCGAGCGGCTCCGCGACCGGCTGGCCGTCCTCGCCGGGACCGGGCTGCCCGACCGCCCGGGCGTGCCCGGCTGGGCCACCGACCCTCCGGTGGACATCGTGATGGTGGTCGAGGGCGCGGCGCGGGGCGTCGAGCCGGTGGCGGGCGTACGGGTGGAGAGCGCGCCGGGCAGCGGCGACGACCACATCGTGGCCGTGGTGGCGGCCCGTGAGGAGGGCCGCGTCTGCCTGGTGGTGACGGCGGACCAGGGGCTGCGGGCGCGGGTCACGGCGCTGGGCGCGGAGACGACGGGCCCCCGCTCGGTCCGCCCGGACGGCTCGTCCTAGGGCCTGTCAGGGCCCAGGATGTGTCCTACGAAGCGTGACGCCTGCGGCGGGCCACGCGGCGGAGCCGCGTGGGGCTCCGCCCCGGACCCCGGCCGTGCCGCAGGTGGCGCGGACGGCGCCCTGGCCGGTCAGCTGATCGCGGGCGACGGTCCTCGTCGACCCCCGGGGCCCAGAGGCGACGCGAAACCGGGGCTCCGCCCCGGAACCTGGCCGGGCGGCCCGGATGTGGGCGGGGCGTCCGCCCGGTCTTCCGCTGCGCCGGCGGGCCGACCGCGATCAGCCCGCCGGTGCAGCGGTTCACGCCCTCGCCGCCCGCCGCGCCCGACCTGGCCCCCCGGCTCACCGCCGGCCGCTCGACCACCGCGTCGCAGGTGGCGCCGTCGACGCCCCGGCCGGTGAGCCGAGCACGGCGACGAACGGCTCGTCAGCCTCGGGGTCCAGGGGCGGAGCCGCATATCGATGCTGCGGGAAGGGCGGGGAGGGGCGGGGAGGGGAAAGACAAAGACCCGCCGGACACCCCGCAAGCCCCTACCCCGTACGCGTCCCCGCCTCGGTCACCCGGCTGTGGCGGCGCCCGTAGAGGAAGTAGACGAGGAAGCCGATGACCATCCACACCCCGAACCGCACCCACGTCTCGGCGGGCAGATTGAGCATCAGCCACAGCGACGCGGCCACCGACAGGAGCGGCAGCACCGGCACCCAGGGCGTGCGGAAGGCGCGGGGCAGATCGGGCCGGGTGCGGCGGAGGATGATGACGCCCAGCGCGACCACGACGAAGGCGAAGAGCGTACCGATGTTCACCAGGGCCGCCAGCTGGGAGATGGAGGTGAACCCGGCGACCACGGCGATGACCACGCCCAGCACGATCGTCGAGCGGTACGGCGTGCCGAAGCGCGGATGCACCCGGGAGAAGACCCTGGGCAGCAGCCCGTCCCGGCTCATCGCGAAGAACACCCGGCTCTGGCCGAGCAGCAGGATCATGGACACGGTGGTGAGCCCGACGGCGGCGCCGAAGCTGATGAGGCCCGCGTAGAACGGATGACCGGTCGCCTTGAAGGCGTCGGCGAGCGGGGCGTCCACCGACAGCTTGGTGTACTTCTCCATGCCGGTGACCACGATGGACACCGCGACGTACAGCACCGTGCAGATGAACAGCGAGCCCAGGATGCCACGGGGCATGTCCCGCTGGGGATTGCGGGTCTCCTCCGCCGCGGTCGCCACGATGTCGAAGCCGATGAAGGCGAAGAAGACCACGGCGGCGCCGGTGAAGATGCCCTGGACGCCGAAGGTCGTCGGCTGGTAGCCGAACATCAGCTGGATCAGCGGCGCCTTCAGCCCCGAACCGGAGACCGTGCCCTGGGCCTCGGGGATGAAGGGGTGGTAGTTCTCCGGGTGGATGAAGAAGGCGCCCGCGATGATGACGAGCAGCACCACGGCCACCTTGATCGCGACCACCACGGAGGTGACCCGCGCGGACAGCTTCATGCCGAAGACCAGGACCGCGGTGATCGCCAGCACGAGCAGGAAGGACAGCAGGTCGAAGGAGAGGCCGTGCGCGACATCGGGCCCGGACAGGGCGTCGGGCAGATGCCATCCGGCGTTGTCCAGCAGCGAGCGGATGTACCCCGACCAGCCCACCGAGACCACGGCACAGGCCAGCGCGAACTCCAGCACCAGGTCCCAGCCGATGATCCAGGCGGGCAGTTCGCCGAGCGAGGCGTACGAGAAGGTGTACGCGGATCCGGCGACCGGGACCGTCGAGGCGAACTCGGCGTAGCACAGCGCGGCCAGGGCGCAGGCCACACCGGCGGCCACGAAGGACAGCGCGGTCGCGGGCCCCGCCTGCTCCTTGGCGACCGAGCCGGTGAGCACGAAGATGCCGGTGCCGATGATGACGCCGACGCCGAAGACCGTGAGGTCCAGGACGGACAGGGACCGGGTGAGGGTGTGCTCGGGCTCCTCGGTGTCCTGGATGGACTGCTCGATGCTCTTCGTCCGCAGGTAGCGCGGCCGGACTCTGCCTCCGGCGCCTCCGCCTGGTTCCGATACGTTCACCGGTGCCACCTCCACGCCTGCCGTGCGGCTCATGCTTCTGGTTACCGATCGGCGGCGAGGTATGCACGCTCGGGACGGTCCCCGATTCACCCGATGGGGCAGGCGGTGCGGCGCACGCTGGGCCGGTCGGAGCAGGAAGCGCTCCGGCCGGCCCAGGGAGAAGGGGGCGGTGGCTCAGTCGCGCACCGGTTCGGCCGTCGTCGGCCGGGTCACATCGGCGCCCTGGGAGCCCGCGTCCGCGGACTCGTGTCCGTAGCGGCCGCCGATCCTGGAGACCAGCCCGGTGACCTGCCGGGCGATGTCCGGCGCGGTCAGCCCGATCTCCGCCATGACCTCCTTACGGGAGGCATGGTCGAGGAAGCGGGGCGGGATGCCGAAGTCGCGCACCGGCATGTCGACGCCCGAGTCGCGCAGCGCCTGGGCGACGGCGGAGCCCACACCGCCGACCCGGCTGTTGTCCTCGACGGTGACGACGACGCGGTGGCGCTCGGCGAGGGCGGGCAGTTCCTCGTCGACCGGCTTGACCCAGCGGGGGTCGACCACCGTTGTGGAAATGCCCTGTTTGTCGAGAAGGTCGGCGACCTCCAGGCACATCGGGGCCAGCGCACCCACCGAGACCAGCAGCACATCGGGCCGCTCGCGGTCGGCCGCCGCGGGCTCCCGCAGCACGTCCATGCCGCCGATCCTGCCGACGGCCGCGACCGCCGGGCCCACCGCGCCCTTGGAGTAGCGCACCACGGTCGGCGCGTCCTCCACCGCCACGGCCTCGCGCAGCTGGGCGCGGACCTGGTCGGCGTCGCGCGGGGCGGCGATCCGCAGCCCGGGGACGACCTGCAGCAGCGACATGTCCCACATGCCGTTGTGCGAGGCCCCGTCGGTGCCGGTGATACCGGCGCGGTCCAGGACGAAGGTGACCCCGCACTTGTGCAGCGCCACATCCATCAGGACCTGGTCGAAGGCGCGGTTGAGGAAGGTGGCGTAGACCGCGAAGACCGGGTGCACACCGCCGGTGGCCAGGCCCGCCGCCGAGACGGCCGCGTGCTGCTCGGCGATGCCCACGTCGTAGACCCGGTCCGGGAAGCGCTTGGCGAACTCGGTGAGCCCCACCGGGTGCAGCATGGCCGCGGTGATCGCGACGATGTCCTCGCGCTCCTCGCCGAGCTTGACCATCTCCTCGCCGAAGACCGAGGTCCAGTCGGCGCCGGAGGCCGAGATCGGCAGCCCGGTGTCCGGGTGGATCTTGCCGACGGCGTGGAAGCGATCGGCCTCGTCCTGGAGGGCGGGCTGGTAGCCACGGCCCTTCTCGGTGAGGCAGTGCACGATGACCGGGCCGCCGAAACGCTTCGCCCGTTGCAACGCCGACTCCAGCGCCTCGATGTCATGGCCGTCGATCGGGCCGACGTACTTCAGTCCCAGGTCCTCGAACATGCCCTGCGGGGTGATGAAGTCCTTCAGCCCCTTCTTGGCCCCGTGCAGCGTCTCGTACAGCGGCCTGCCGACGACCGGGGTGCGCTCCAGCAGGTCCTTGCCGCGGGCCAGGAAGCGCTCGTAGCCGTCGGTGGTGCGCAGGGTGGCGAGGTGGTTGGCCAGGCCGCCGATGGTCGGGCCGTAGGAGCGCTCGTTGTCGTTGACGACGATGACCAGCGGGCGGTTCTTGGCGGCGGCGATGTTGTTGAGCGCCTCCCAGGCCATACCGCCGGTGAGCGCCCCGTCGCCGATCACGGCGACCACATGGTCCTGCTTGCCGAGCAGCTCATTGGCCTTGGCGAGGCCCTCGGCCCAGCCGAGGACGGTCGAGGCGTGGCTGTTCTCGATGACGTCGTGCTCGGACTCGGCGCGCGACGGATAACCGGACAAACCACCCTTGCTCTTGAGCTTGGAGAAGTCCTGGCGGCCGGTGAGCAGCTTGTGGACGTACGACTGGTGGCCGGTGTCCAGCAGCACCTTGTCCCGGGGCGAGTCGAAGACCCGGTGCAGGGCGATGGTCAGCTCCACCACGCCGAGATTGGGGCCGAGATGGCCACCGGTCTTGGAGACGGCGTCGACGAGGAAGGAGCGGATCTCCGCGGCCAGCTGGTCCAGCTCCTCCGGAGTGAGCCGATCCAGATCGCGCGGTCCCGTGATGCGGGTCAGCAGCACCCGTGCCTCCTTGCTTCGAGCGTCTCCATGGAGCTTGCCGTCCGCCCGAGTCTAATGTTCCGCCCTCCGGCGCATGCCTCCCCCCATGCGATCTCCGTCACGCGTGTTCTTTTCAGACAGCCGCCCGGTGCCTTCCGTGGAGGCACCGGGCAGCCGGGTGAGCGGATGAGGCGTGCGGGGTCAGCCGCGACCCGCGGACCGCTGTGTCCTGCGCGACACCGAGTCGATGACGACGGCGGCCAGCAGCACCCCACCGGTGATCATGTACTGCACGGAGTTCGCGACGCCCAGCAGGTTCATCCCGGACGAGATCGAGCCGATGACCAGCATGCCGAGCAGCGCCGACCAGACCGAGCCCCGGCCACCGAAGAGGCTGGTGCCGCCGATGACCGCGGCCGCGATGGCCTCCATCAGCAGGTTGCCGGTGCCGGCCTGCTGGCTGGCGGAGCCGATCCGGGAGGCGATCATGATGCCGCCGCACGCGGCCATCAGCCCGGCCAGCGAGTAGACCGAGATCCGGATGGCGACGACGTTGATGCCCGCGCGGCGGGCGGCCTCGACGCTGCCGCCCAGGGCGATCACCTTGCGCCCGTAGGAGGTGCGGCGGACCACGAAGTCCAGGATCACCAGGACCGCCACGAAGATCACCAGGGCGAGCGGCAGGCCCTTGTACTCGTTGAGCCGCCAGGCCGCGGCGAAGACGATCAACCCGAGCACGGCCGTGCGGACCAGGATCTCGCTCAGCGGCCGCGAGGGTATGCCGACCGCCTTACGGCGCCGGCTGTCCAGGAACTGGGCGAGGAAGAAGCCCGCCGTCGCCAGCGTGGCCGCCCCGTACGCCGCGATGAGCTGGCTGAAGTAGTGCGCGGTGAGATCGCGCACGAAGCTGTCGTCGGCGATGCTGATGGTGCCCGTGGTGCCGAGCACCTGGAGCATCAGACCGTTCCAGGCCAGTAGACCGGCCAGGGTCACCACGAAGGCCGGGACGCCGATCTTGGCGAAGAAGAACCCGTGCACCGCGCCGAGGGCCGCGCCGCTGGCGAGCGCCGCGATCAGCGCGATCCCCTCGGGCACCCCGTGGTTGACGTTGAGCACCGCCAGGGTCGCCGCGGCCAGACCGCTGAGCGAGCCGACGGACAGGTCGATCTCACCGAGCAGCAGCACGAAGACGATCCCGACCGAGATCATGCCGGTGCCGCCGAGCAGGATGGAGAGGTCGGAGAGGTTCTTGGGCGAGAGGAAGGCGCTGTCCTTCGCCTGGAAGACCGCCCAGATGATGGCGATGCCGACGATGACCGGGACCGCGCCCAGATCACCGCTGCGCATCTTGCGGCCGAACTCCGTCAGATAGCCCTTGAAGCCCTCCTGACGGACCAGCAGCCGGGGGTCGACGACGGTGACCGCGTCCTTGGCGACGGGGTTGGCGTCGGCCGGGCCGCTCGCCTTGTTGGCGCCGTTCGACGTGCCGCCGCCTGTCTTGTCAACGTTCGTGGTCACTTCGCGACCTCCCCGCTACGCGCCTTGCGGCGGGTCACGGCGTTGTCCGTGGCGCCGGTGATGGCGGAAATGATCTCTTCCTGAGAGGTGGTCTTCACATCGAAGGTGCCGTTGTTGCGGCCCAGCCGCAGCACCGCGACCCGGTCCGCGACGGCCTTGACGTCGGCCATGTTGTGGCTGATGAGGATGACGGCGAGGCCGCGGTCGCGCAGCCGCTCGACCAGGTCCAGGACCTGCGCGGTCTGCTCGACGCCGAGGGCGGCGGTCGGCTCGTCCAGGATCACCAGCTTGGGCTCGCCGAGCATCGAACGGGCGATGGCGACGGTCTGCCGCTGGCCACCCGAGAGCGAGGCGATCGGGATCCGCACGCTGGGGATGCGGATCGACAGGGTCTGGAGCAACTCACGGGAGCGCCGCTCCATTTCGACCTCGTCGAGCACCCCGGCGCGCAGGATCTCGCGGCCGAGGAAGAGGTTGCCGACGACGTCGATGTTGTCGCAGAGGGCGAGGTCCTGGTAGACGGTCGCGATGCCCAGTTCCTGGGCGTCGTGCGGCCGGGTGACCTGGACGGGCCTGCCCTGCCACTCGATGACGCCTTCGTCGGCGGGGCCGACTCCGGCAATGCTCTTGACGAGGGTCGACTTGCCGGCGCCGTTGTCGCCCACCAGGGCGACGACTTCACCGGCGTGGACCTCCAGATGGATGTCGGTGAGCGCCTGGACGGCGCCGAACCGCTTGGAGATCCCGCGCAACGCCAACACGGGTCCGTTCGGCACGATGGCCATCTCCGTTCCGGGCAGGGTGGTCCCTGCTGTGTGACGGAGGGGAGAGCGCGCTCTCCCCTCGATTGGGGGGTGAGTTGAGGGGGCGGGCCGTCCGCGGGTACGGACGGCCCTGCTCCGCCAGATGCCGGAGACCGGCCGTTACTTCAGACCGGCCGCCGCGCAGGCCGTCTTGACCTTGCCGGCGCAGATCTGGTCGATCTTGTAGATCCCGTCCTTGATGACGGTTTCCTTGATGTTCTTCTTGGTCAGCGAGACCGGGGTGATCAGCGTCGCCGGGATGTCCTTGGTGGTCGGGCTGTCGACCGTGTTGGACTCGTTGACCTTCTCGCCGCGGCCGAGCGCGATGGCCATCTCGGCGGCGGCGGTGGCCTCGTCCAGGTAGGACTTGTAGACGCTCATGTACTGCTCACCGGTGACGACCCGGCGGACACCCTCGAGTTCGGCGTCCTGCCCGGTGACCGGGGGCAGCGGGTTGAAGCCGCCGCTCTTGAGCGCGGTGATCGCGCCGCCGGCCATGCTGTCGTTGGCCGAGTAGACGCCGATGATGTTGTCCTTGCCGAGCGAGGAGATGGCGCCCGTCATGGCCTCGTTGGCCTTGTCCGCCAGCCAGCGGTCGACGTCGTAGGACTTGCCGACGTCCACCTTGCCCTTGAGGACGGACATCGCGCCCTTCTTGAACATGGCGGCGTTGGGGTCGGCCTCCCAGCCGTTGAGCATGACGATCTTGCCGCTCTTGGCCTTGTCGCCCAGCGCCTCGAGCAGGGCCTTGCCCTGGACCTTGCCGACCGTCTCGTTGTCGAACGAGGTGTACGCGGAGACCGGGCCCTCGGCGAGCCGGTCGTAGGCGATGACCGGGATACCGGCCTCATCGGCCTTCTTGACCGAGCTGGCGATGGACTTGGAGTCCACCGAGTCAAGGATGATCGCGTCGACCTTCTTGGTGATCATCGAGTCGACCTGCTGCTGCTGGACCGAGGGGTCCGACTTGGCGTTGACGTACAGGACCTTGCAGTCGGCGCAGAGCCCTTTGACCTTCTTGGTGACGAAGGGCCGGTCGAAGTTCTCGTATCTGGCCGTCTGATCCTCGGGCAGCAGGAGTCCGATCGTGAGCGGACCCGTCTTCTTCTTGTCGTCCTTGCTGTTGCTGTCGGCTTCCTTCGCCGAGCCACAGGCGGCGAGGGCTACCGTCATCGACATGACGGAAGCGGCAAGAGCGACGCGACGCATCGTTGCGTTCATTTGGGGTGACCTCCCTGACGAGGCCGCGTCATTGCGGCCGAGGTGGCTGGAAGTCAACTCGGCTGCCCGCATGGCGTCAAGAAGTAAATCCTTAACGAGATGGCAACGGTGCCATTCGTTATCTGAGTGAACGCAGCCGGACAGGCCGGATAGACGGAGCGTGACCGGACAAAGCCTCTCAAGGCTTGCCCACGGCCCAACCGCCCCCGCCCGGCCGCCAGACGAGGACCGGAGCCCCCGCCCGGCGGTCAGGTGAGGGCCGGAGCCCCCGCCCGGCGGTCAGGTGAGGGCCGGAGCCCCCGCCGAGAGCGCGCCGTCCAGCAGCGTCGAATCGCCCATCTCGCTGAGCACCAGCGCGAGCGCGCCCAGCACCTCGGCCCGGCCGCCCAGCGCCCCCGGCATCACCGACAGCTGATGGGCCGCGCTCGGGATCGCGTACCGCGCGACCGACTCCCGGATCGGGCCCAGCACCAGCTCCCCCGCCTCGGCGAGCTGGCCGCCCAGCACCATCCGGCTCGGGTTGATCAGATTGCAGAGGTTGGCCACCCCGCTGCCGATGTGCCGGCCGACGTCCCCGATCACCCGCCGGCAGCCCGGGTCGCCCTCGCGGGCCAGCTGCACCATGCGCTCCACGGTGAGGTCCGCCCCATGGCTGGAACGCAGCAGCGGCAGGACATAGCGGGCCGCGGCGAAGGTCTCCAGACAGCCGCGATTGCCGCAGCGGCACACCGGGCCGGACTCGTCCAGGGTGATGTGGCCGATCTCGCCCGCCGTACCGCCGGGGCCGCGGTAGATCTTCCCGCTGATCACCAGCCCCGCGCCGACACCGTCGGCGACCTTGATGTACGCGAGGTCGCCGACCCCGCGGCCGGAGCCCCAGACCAGCTCGCCGAGCGCGCCGAGGTTGGCGTCGTTGTCCACGTGTACCGGCACCCCGAGCCGCTGGGCCAGGTCGTCGCGCGGATTGGTGCCCGCCCAGCCCGGCAGGATCGCGGTCGAGCCCAGCGTGCCGGTCTCCACGTCGATCGGCGCGGGCACGCCGAGGCCGACGCCGACCACCTTGTCCTGGCTCAGCCCACTGGCCGTGATCAGCCTGCTGACCAGCTGCTCGGCCCGGTCCAGGCCCTGGGAGGAGGAGGCGTCCACATCCAGCGGCTCGGCCTCCTCGGCCAGCACCTGATGGGCGAGGTTGCCGATGGCGACACGCAGATGCGTATGGCCGAAATCCACCCCTACGACGATGCCCGCGTCACCGCTGAGCGAGACGCTGCGCGCCCGGCGGCCGCCCGCCGAGGTGGGCGTGACCTCGACCGTTCCGCCGTCCTTGAGCTCGCGCACGATGTTGGAGACGGTGGCGGCGGACAGCCCGGTGGACCGGGCGATCTCCGCCTGGGTCAGCGAGCCCGCCATGCGCACCGCACGGACCACCCGCTCGAGATTGGCCCGGTGCAGCGACGACTGCGATCCCGGAGTCTCCACGCCCATCCACTCCCGCCTTCGCGGGCGGCACGACGGCCGCTCCGCAGGCCGGACCGCAGCAGTGGGGCCCGGCTGTGTCTCCAACATGTGAACTCTAAGCTGAGCCGCCACGGTTGTCCCACGTCAAGTCCCCGACCGCCGTGGGACCGCTCGCGGTACCCTCCGCCGCCCACAGCGGCGCGGCCCCGCCCTTTCCGCATAGCGGAAAGGGCGGGGCCATGAAAAGCGCTCCGGCGGGTGCCCCTATTTGAGCGCGCCCGCGGTCAGACCCGCCTGGACCTGCCGCTGGAAGAGGATATAAACGGCGAGGACGGGAAGCATCGCCAGCACCAGGCCGGCGAAAAGCGCCGACCAGTCGCCCTTGTACTGCTGGCTGGCCGCGAGCTGCACAAGCCCCTGGGTGAGCACCCGCTTGTCCTCATCGGTGTTGAGCACCGTGGGCAGCATGTACTGATTCCACTGCCCGAGGAAGTTGAAGATCCCCACGCTGATCAGCCCGGGCTTCGCCATCGGCAGCATGACCTGGAAGAACGTCCGGGTATGGGAGGCCCCGTCGATCAGGGCCGCCTCCGCGACCGAGGACGGCAGCGTCTTGAAGAACGAGGTGAGGAAGAAGACCGTGAACGGCAGCGAATAGGCGATATAGACCAGAATGAGCCCATGAAAGGTGTTGAGCAGGCTCATGTTCTTCATCACGAAGAACAGCGGCACCAGCGCCAGGATGATCGGAAAACTCATCCCGCCGACGAACATGAAGTAGATGAACCGCTTTCCCGGGAATTCGAAGCGGGCCAGGATGTACGCCGCCATCGAGCCCAGCAGCATCGTCCCGATCAGGGAGCAGCCCACCACCAGGATCGTATTGAGGAAGAAGTCGCCGATGTTCGACTTGCTCCAGGCCCGGGTCCAGTTGTCGAAGTGCAGGGCCGAGGGCAGTCCCCAGGGCGAGGTGAAGATCTGCTTGTCGGTCTTGAGGGAGCTCATCACCGCCCACAGCAGCGGCAGCGTGACCAGGAGACCCCAGACCACCAGGATGCCGTGCGAGAAGACGTTGAGGACCTTGCCCTCGCTGCCGATCCGGCCCTCGGGGGTGAACCCCGGCGGCGGCTGCTTGCGGACGGGCCCGGTGGCCGGTGCCTCGTCCTCCTTGGTGACGCCCGGGAGCTCCGAGGGCTCTGCGTGCGAGGTCACTGTGGTACCCCCAGGTCGGCGGTCGGGCAGCGGTGGCCGGGTGCGGTCGGTGTGATCGGCATCAGTACTCCAGCCGTTCGCGCCGGCCGAGCCTGGTCACGATGACCGCGAAGATCAGGGTGACGATGAGCATCGCGACGCCGATCGTGGTGGCCCGTCCGGCCTGCCCGTCGTGGAAGGTCTTGGTATAGACGTAGTAGCCCATGACCTGGGTGGAGTCGGCGGGGCCGCCCGGCCCCACGGTCATGATCTGCACCACGGCGAACGCGTCGAGCGCGATGATGCCCATATAGATCCAGCCGGTCTGGACCGTGTCCCACAGCAGCGGCAGGGTGATCCTGAAGAAGGTCTTGACCCGGTTGGCCCCGTCGAGCAGCGCCGCCTCGTAGAAGTCCTTCGGGATGGAACTCATACCGGCGGAGAAGAGAACGACGTAGAAGCCGACGTTGCTCCAGACCATCACCGCCATCAGGCACCACAGCGCCAGCTTCGGATCGGCCAGCCACTCCTGCTGGAGCGAGTCCAGGCCGACTCCGTCGAGGAAGGAGTTGATCGCGCCGTTGCGCGGGTTGTAGGTGAACTGGAACAGCAGGGCGACGATCGCGATCGACAGCACCTGCGGGAAGAAATAGATCACCTTGTACAGGCTCGACCCGCGCACGCCGGAGACCGCCGCGTTCTTACGGCCCCGGCCGCCCACATTGAGCATGAAGGCGAAGAAGAGCCCGAGGCCGAGCGTCACCAGCGGCACCACCAGCAGCAGCACGACATTGTGCCCGACCGCTTTCCAGAAGACGTCGTCGTGCAGCAGCCAGTCGTAGTTCTTGAACCCGACCATCTGGAAGTCGGAGCTCAGGCCCGTCCAGTCCGTGAAGGAGTAGTAGATGGCCTGGACGAACGGCGAGATCACGAAGACCGCGTAAAGGATCACCGGCAGGGCCAGGAACCCCGCGATGAACCGGTACTTCCCATGCTGCATTTCTACCGACCTCGGTCTTCCCCTACGGATAATGCCGCCGGCGACGCGTGAAGCGGCATCAGACGTGCTTGTACTTCTTGACGGCGTCGTCCTTGGCCGTGTCATCGGCGAACTTCTGGCACTTCTTGATCGTCTCGGCGGGGGTCATCCGGCCGGCCATCATCTCGCCGAGCGCGCCGACGCCGATCTGCTGCTTCTGCAGCGTCACGTACCAGTCCTGGAGCCGCGGGTTGACCACGTTCTTGCCCGCCTTGGTCAGCGCCTCCTGCGCCGACGACAGGCCCGGCGGCAGGGTGAGACCGTCGGTGCCGCCGTTGAGGGAGGAGAGCGAGGAGACCTGCTTGATGAAGTTCTTGGTGGACTTCTCACCGAGCATGATCCGCAGCAGTTCCATGCCGCCCTGGGGGTTCTTCGCCGACTTCGGGACGATGAAGGGCTCACCGCCGGAGGCCCACAGGGTGCCGAACGGCATCTTGTCGCTCTTGTCCAGGCTGGAGGGCGCGGCCACCGCCATCTGGAAGTCCTTCGGGGTGGTCTTCTTCGCCTCGTTCTCCACCCAGGAGCCGTTCGGGATGAACAGCGCCTTGCCCTGGTTCCACGCGGTCTGGGACTCGATGTGGGTGAGGCCCGGGGTGCCCTTGAGGATGTAGCCCTTCTTGTAGAGCTCGTAGTACGCCTCGAAGGCGGCCTTGACGGCCGGGTGCTTCCAGGCGTTCGGCTCCAGGTTGTCGATCGAGTCCAGGACCTCCCGGCCACCGATCTTGGCGATGAAGGGGTAGAGACTGAACGGCAGGTAGTAGGGGTACTTGCCGGGGTAGGTCCAGCCCGCGATGTTCTTCTTCTTGGCCTTCTCGCAGACCTTGAGCATGTCGTCCCAGGTCTCGGGGTACTCCACGTCGAGCTTGGCGAGGTTGGTCTTGGAGTACCAGACGCCGTAGACGGTGTAGGCGTAGTAGAGGATCCACACCGGCTTGCCGTCGAACTGGCCCATCTCCACGACACCGGGGCGCAGCGTCTCGCGGACCGTCTTGTTCGGGTCGTCGAGGGAGGGCGCGTCCAGCAGCGGGGTGAGGTCGGTCAGCTGGTTCTTCCCGACCAGGGTGCCGAAGTCCATCTGCTCGGCGCCGGAGTTGTCGACGAGGTCCGGCGGGGTGCCGCCGTTGAAGCGCGGCTGGAGGACGGTCTGGATCTTCTGGGTGGCGGCGTGCTTGATCTTGCCCTTGGTCTTCGGGAAGGCCGCGGCGTACTCCGCCTCGGCGTCCTTGGCGTACTTCTGACCGAAGCCGCCGTCGAAGATGACGACGTCGAGCGCGGCGCTCTCGTTGACCGCGAGCGGGTTCTTGGCGCTCTTCTTGCCCTTGTCGACCTTCTTGGAGTCGTCGTCACCGCCACTGGCACAGGCGGACAGCGCGCTCATCGCCGGCACGGTGATCAATCCGAGCGCCGCCGAGCGCTTGATCAGATCGCGACGGCCGACATCTGAGGTGGATCCCATGCTCAAGTCCTCGCCTTCGTCAGGACTCAGGCGGTGTAACGGTCTCCCGTACATGCTCGCCTCCGGCGAGGGGCCCCGACACCGCGGGTCAGTTGAAGCGTCAAGCGGAGTATTGCTGGGTGTACGCCGGGGAGCGCGGATGACCCGCCGAGGCCCTCCGATATGGGCCGCGGTGCGGCCTTCCCCCTGGGGCGACAGGTATAGTCCACTGGGCCTCATATGGGCAAGATCGAGAGGTCATCGGGTATCAGTCTTTCCCGAGTTGAGACCTGCCCGACATACCGTAAGGGGAGACATGCCGCGCGGCACGCAGCCGTGCGCGCTCCCCGAAAGGCGGTTCCCGTGTCCCGGAAGCAGCTCACCCTCGCCACCAGCATTGTCGTGACCGCGACACTCGCGGCCACCGCGGGGTGCGGCTCCGGCAGAGGGGGCTCGTCCGCCGGGGACAGCAAGGGCGGCGCGGCGATCGGCAAGGGCATGGCCCAACTGCCGGTCGAGCCCACCCAGGCGCCGACCGAGGAGCCCACCGACGACCCGTATGACGAGCCGTCGGACTCCCCCACCGGCGGCTCCGGCCTGGTCACCCCGGACGCCAAGATGGGCACCTGCGGATGGGGTTCGGACGGCAAGCCCTACGCCAATGTGAAGATCAGCAACTCCGGCTCCAGCACGGCCTACTACTCGCTGCTGGTCGGCTTCGTCGACAGCTCCGAGGAGGTCGTGACCACCGGGGTGGAGTCCGACGCCTCCGTGGCGGGCGGCTCCGAGAAGACCATCAAGGTCACCGGGCTCAAGGCGGACAGCTCCCACACCGCGAAGAAGTGCCGGCTGTCGCTCGCCACCAAGTCCGACAACGCGGGCTGACGACGCGCCAGGGGCAACCCCAAGGGGCGCACGGAATCGCCCCCATGGCCGCGGGCCGTAGCACCGTCGGCGGTACGCCCGCGGCGCACCACCCGCCGCACGGGCGCCCATTGAGCGCTGTCCGCATCCTTGACACCACCCTCCCCCTGCCTCCCTACTTATCTCTGCCCGACCCAGTGGACAACGTTGTCAGACTCGTTGAGAGGCTGAGTATGCGACAGAGACGACCCCAGAGACGATGGCGTGGGATCGGACGGTCGGCCGCCCTGGTGGCGGCCGTCCTGCTGGCGGTGACGGCCCAGGGCGGTGCGGTCGCCGCCCCCGCCGGCCCGGACTCCACGCACCACGCCGACCGCACCTTCGCCTCGTCCTTCGAGTCGGGCGATCCGCAGCCCGACTGGCGGAACGCGGTCGAGACCGGCCCCGACGGCAAGAAGAAGGCGTCGGGAGTCGACGGAGGCTACTCCTCCGGGATCCCCGGCAATGTCACCGACAAGGTCACCGAGGTCCGCGCGAGCGGGGAGAACACCGACGGCGGGGAGATCAAGGAGAACCTCGTCGACGGCGAGGTCACCAGCAAGTGGCTGGCCTTCGACAACACCGCCTGGCTGGAGTTCGACCTGAGCGAGCCGGTGAAGGCCGTCCGCTACGCCCTGACCTCCGCCAACGACGCCTCCGGCCGGGACCCGAAGGACTGGACCCTCAAGGGCTCGGCCAACGGCTCCGACTGGACGACGCTGGACACCCGTAAGGACGAGACCTTCTCCTCGCGCCAGCAGACGCGGGAGTTCTCTTATCGCAACTCCACGGCCTACCAGCACTTCCGGCTGGAGATCACCCGCAACGCCGGGGACGACATCCTCCAGCTGGCCGAGGTGCAGTTCGCAAGCGGCGACACCGCTCCGCCCGCGCCCTCCGACATGCGCGCCCAGATCGACCGCGGCCCGACCGGCTCCCCCACCGCCAAGGCCAACGCGGGCTTCACCGGCACCCACGCCCTGCTGTACGCGGGCACCCACAAGCCGGACGGCCGGGCGTACTCGTACAACAAGGTCTTCGACGTCGACACGGCCGTCACCCGGGACACCCAGCTGTCCTACCGGATCTTCCCGTCGATGCCCGAGACGGACCTCGACTACCCGGCCACCCACGTCTCCGTCGACCTCGCCTTCACCGACGGCACCTACCTCAGCGAGCTGCCCGGCGCGGTCGACCAGCACGGCGCCCGGATGAGCCCGCAGGGCCAGGCCGCCTCCAAGACGCTCTACGTCAACCAGTGGAACCACAAGGAGTCGCGGATCGGCGCGGTCGCCGCGGGCAAGACGGTCGACCGGATCCTCGTGGCCTACGACTCCCCCAAGGGCCCCGCGAAGTTCCGCGGCTGGGTGGACGACATCGCGATCGCCCCCAAGGCGCCCGAGAAGCCGCTGAAGCACCTGTCGGACTACGCCCTGACCACCCGCGGCACCAACTCCAGCGGCAGCTTCTCGCGCGGCAACAATTTCCCGGCCACCGCCGTCCCCAACGGCTTCAACTTCTGGACGCCGGTGACCAACGCGGGCTCGACCGACTGGCTCTACCAGTACGCCCGCGCCAACAACGACGACAACCTCCCCACCATCCAGGCGTTCAGCGCCAGCCATGAGCCCAGCCCCTGGATGGGCGACCGGCAGACCTTCCAGGTGATGCCGTCCGGCGCGGCCGGCACCCCCGACGCCGGGCGCACCGCCCGCGCGCTCCCCTTCCGCCACGAGAAGGAGACCGCCCGTCCCTACTACTACGGGGTGACCTTCGAGAACGGCCTCACGGCCGAGATGGCGCCCACCGACCACGCCGCGGCCCTGCGCTTCACCTATCCGGGCGAGGACGCCAGCGTCATCTTCGACAACGTCAACAACGACGGCGGGCTGGCCCTGGACGCCGAGCACGGCGTCGTCACCGGCTACTCCGACGTCAAGAGCGGAGGGTCCGCGGGCGCCACCCGGCTGTTCGTCTACGGCGTCTTCGACACCCCGGTCAGCGCGAGCGGCAAGCTGGACGGAGGCGGCGGCAAGGACGTCACGGGCTACTTCCGCTTCAAGCCGGGGAAGGACCGCACGGTCACCCTCCGGCTCGCCACCTCGCTGATCAGTGTCGACCAGGCGAAGACCAACCTCGACCGGGAGCTGCCCGCGTCGCGGTCGTTCGAGCAGGTCAAGCGGGCCGCCCAGGCGGAGTGGGACGACATCATGGGCCGGGTCGAGGTCGAGGGCGCGGACCGCGGCCAGCTCACCTCGCTCTACTCCAGCCTCTACCGGCTGTACCTCTATCCCAATTCCGCTTTCGAGAACACCGGGACGGCGGCGAAGCCCCGCTACCAGTACGCGAGCGCCTTCTCGCCGGCCACCGGGGAGAACACCCCGACCCACACCGGCGCGAAGATCGTCGACGGCAAGGTGTACGTCAACAACGGCTTCTGGGACACCTACCGCACCACCTGGCCCGCCTACTCCCTGCTCACCCCGAAGCGGGCGGGCACGATGGTCGACGGCTTCGTGCAGCAGTACAAGGACGGCGGCTGGATATCCCGCTGGTCCTCGCCGGGCTACGCCGACCTGATGACCGGCACCAGCTCGGACGTGGCCTTCGCCGACGCGTATCTGAAGGGCGTGCGGTTCGACGCCGAGGCCGCGTACGAGGCGGCGCTGAAGAACGCCACCGCCGTGCCGCCCACCTCGGGCGTCGGCCGGAAGGGCATGTCCACCTCGCCCTTCCTCGGCTACACCAGCACCGAGACCCATGAGGGGCTGTCCTGGGCACTGGAGGGCTATCTCAACGACTACGGCCTCGCCAACATGGGCAAGGCGCTCTACGCGAAGACGAAGAAGGCCCGCTACAAGGAGGAGTCCGAGTACTTCCTGCACCGTGCGCAGGGCTATGTCTCGCTCTTCGACGACAAGGCGGGCTTCTTCCAGGGCAAGGACGCGAGCGGAAAGTGGCGCGTGCCCTCGGACAAGTACGACCCCCGGATCTGGGGCTACGACTACACCGAGACCAACGGCTGGGGCTACGCCTTCACCGCGCCCCAGGACAGCCGGGGCCTGGCCAACCTCTACGGCGGCCGCGCGGGCCTGGCCAAGAAGCTGGACACGTACTTCTCCACCCCGGAGACCGCCTCGCCCGAGTTCAAGGGTTCCTACAGCGGCGTCATCCACGAGATGACCGAGGCGCGGGACGTCCGCATGGGCATGTACGGCCACAGCAACCAGGTCGCCCACCACGCGACGTACATGTACGACGCGGCGGGCCAGCCGTGGAAGACCCAGGAGAAGGTGCGCGAGGTGCTCTCCCGCCTCTACACCGGCAGCGAGATCGGCCAGGGCTACCACGGCGACGAGGACAACGGCGAGCAGTCCGCCTGGTACCTCTTCAGCTCGCTGGGCTTCTATCCGCTGGTGATGGGCGGCTCGGAGTACGCGGTCGGATCGCCGCAGTTCACCAAGGTCACGGTGCATCTGGAGAACGGCCGCGACCTGGTGGTCAAGGCCCCGCGCAACAGCCGGGCGAACGTGTACGTCCAGGGCCTGAAGGTCAACGGCAAGGCGTGGAACTCCACCGCGCTCCCGCACTCGGTGCTCGCCAAGGGCGGCACGCTGGAGTTCGCGATGGGCGCCAAGCCGTCGGCCTGGGGCACGGGCGCGAACGCCGCGCCGTCCTCCATCACCAAGGACGACAAGGTGCCCACCCCTCGCCACGACCTCACGGTGCCGAGCGGCGGTACGGCGCTGCTGGACAACACCTCGGGGACGGAGGCCACGTTCGAATCGGTCGACCTGCCGGTCACGAAGCCGGGCCGCGCGGTGCAGTACACCCTGACCTCGTCGGACCGTGCGAAGGCCCCGACCGGCTGGGTGCTCCAGGGCTCTCAGGACGGCGAGAAGTGGCGGGACCTGGACCGGCGCAAGGGTGAGTCCTTCACCTGGGACAAGCAGACCCGCGTCTTCTCGGTGCGCGAGCCCGGTACGTACGAGCACTACCGCTTGGTGCCGGACGCCAAGTCGACCCTGGCGGAGGTCGAACTCCTCGGCTGAGCCGGGCTGAACGGTTGGGGTGGGCCGGGCCCGTACGCACGGGCCCGGCCCACCCGTTCTGTTACTTGAGCGCGGGCCCGCCGGACTACTCGACCTGGCCGAGCTGGAGCACCACGCCGCCTTCGTGCGCGTCGCCACGGTGATCCACGTACCGGGCCTTCTACAGACCAGGGAACACGCCCGAGCGCTCTTCGACTCGACGGTCCCGCCTCTTCCACCGCACGCGGTGGAACATCGACGCCGTCAGCCTGGGTCTCGACCTGGAGCAGCGTGTCCACGCGCCGCTCGACCGGTGCGATCTCGGTGAGGTCGGGGCTGACGACAAACGCGCTGCTCGTCTCCGGAAGGGGACGCCGAGCAGTTGTCTGAGCGCTCGGACTATGGCGCCGGTGTCCTCCTGGAAAATCCGGTGGAGGGCCTCGTGTGAAGAACTGACCATGCGTCGAAACCTGGAGAGGGGAGGGCAAGTGCCGATGGCACTTGCCCTCACTTCACTCGATCGTAGGCCGGACTCTTCGCGTTGACTCACTCAGCCGCGGGCGACCGCGAAGACGTGGAGATCCGCGTTGTCCGGGAGGGTGACGCTCTTGATTGTTTTGCCTTCCGGTGCCCGGAACGCCTTCGTGGCGAAGATGTAGGCGTCGACCACGTCCTTGTCGCCGCCGCTGATGTTGCGGTACGGGGTCTTGGCGACGGTCACGTTGCCGTACTGGACCGTTCCGCCGCCGCCTCCCACCGTCCAGTCGGTGAAGGACAGGTCCGCCTCGTCCGAGCTGCCGTCCGTATAGGTGACCTTGGCGGTGGCCTTCTGGTTGCCGTTGACGGCGCTGCCGATGAAGGACATGGCGGTGGAGGCCGGGAGGGTGATGGTCTGGCCGTCCGCGGAGGCGTTGTCGGGGCGGCCGGACGGGGAGGCGGGCCAGGTGTAGTCCAGGCCCTGGGTGGTCCCCTTGGCGCCCGGCTCGAGGCCGGCCGCGGCGAGGGCCTGGCGGGAGTAGCTCCAGCCGCCGCCGTCGTAGTCACCCTCGTCGTGCTCGCCGGCGTCCTCGGTCGCGCCGACGTTGTTGTACGCGGCGAGCAGCGAGCCGGGGGCGGCCACGGTCAGCGTGATCGGCTGGACGACCTCGGTGCCCTCGCTGGTCACCGTCACCTTCGCGTCGTAGAAGCCCTCGGCCGTGTCCTTCCCCGCGTGCAGGGAGATCTCCGCCGTGCCGTCCGGGCCCACCGTCCCGGAGGCGGGTGAGGCGGTGATCCCGTCGGGGGCGTCGGTGGTGAAGCGCACCTCGGGCGGTCGCCCTCGCTGACCGGGACGGCGGCCACCTTCACGGTCAGGCTGTCGCCCGGGGCGAGCGTGCCCGTGGTGGGCCCGACCCCGATCTGGTACGGCTGCTCGCCCTCGCGGAAGGAGGGCGGGACGTCGGACGGGGCCGAGCCCCAGGCGCGGTCGGGGGCGTCGGACAGGGTGTAGTCCAGCGTTCCGCCGTGCGTCACGAAGGACTCCGGCAGCCAGGGGCGGTCGCTCGCCCGCCCGTTCACCTTCAGCGCCTGGACGTACGGCGCGCCGGGCGCGGCCTGCGGGGCGCGGATGGAGATGTCCCGGCCGCCGCGGTCGATCTCGATCCGCGGGAAGAGGGGCGAGGCCAGGACCAGTTCGGCGCGGGAGGGCACCTGCGGATACATGCCGAGGGCGGAGAAGACGTACCACGAGGACATCTCGCCGAGGTCGTCGTTGCCGGGGATGCCGTCGGACTTCGTGGTCCACAGCCGGCGCATCGCGGCGCGCACGGTCTCCTGCGTCTTGTACGGCTGCCCGGCGTAGGCGTACAGATAGGGGACGTTGATCGACGGCTCGTTGTCCAGCTCGGACTTCTCGCCGCCCGCCCCCGTGAGCGCCCAGCCCCCGTCGGCGTCGTGGAAGAAGGCGTCCAGACGCTTCACCGCGGCGTCCTTACCGCCCATGGCGGCGAAGAGACCGGCGGGGTTGTGCGGGACCATCCAGGTGTACTGGGCGCTGGTGCCCTCCACGAAGCCGTTGCCGGTGGCCGGGGTGAAGCCGGTGACCCAGCTGCCGTCGGCCTTACGGTTGGCGGCATAGCCGCCGGTCTCCGGGTCGGCGGCGGCGTTGAAGTTGTTCTGCCACCACTGGGCGCGGCGCGCGAAGGTCTCGGCGGTGTCCTGGCGGCCCGCGGCCCGCGCCAGCTGGGAGAGGGCGAAGTCCGCGCCGGACATCTCCAGGGTCTCGGCCGCGCCGCCCCAGGCGTTGGAGACGGACGGCATGTAGTGGAGCTTCAGGTACGCGTCCAGGGAGGGCCGCTGACCGACCGACATGATGGGCTTGCCCGCCGGGCTGAGGTCCTTCTCGGTCGGCTCGGTGGCCGCCTTGACGAGCGAGTCGAGGGCGGCGTCGAGGTCGAAGTCGTCGCCGCCGAAGGCCCGGATCCCGGCGAGCGCGGCGGCCGACGGGTCGCCGTTCATCACATGCGTCCCCGAGGCGCCCTGGAGCCAGCGGTCCCAGACGCCGCCGTTCTGCCGGGCGAGGTTCAGCAGGGACTGGGCGATGTCCGAGCCCTTGTCCGGCTCCAGCAGGGTGAGCAGCTGGAGTTGGGAGCGGTAGACGTCCCAGCCGGAGAAGGTGCCGTACTGGGCCCGGTGACCCCGGCTCACCCGGTGCACCTCGCCGTCGCTGCCCCGGTAGCGGCCGTCGGCGTCGCTGATGACGTTCGGGTGCAGCAGCGAGTGGTAGAGCGCGGTGTAGAACGTGGTGCGGTCCGCGTCCGCGCCGCCGCCGACCCGGATGGCGGACAGCTGCCGCCGCCAGGCGTCGTACGCGGCGCTCCGCACCTGGTCGAACCCGCGCCGCGGCGGGTTCTCGGCCGCGAGGTTGGCCCGGGCGCCCTGGTCGCTGACGTAGCTGATGCCGACCTTGACGCCCACCCGGCGGGTCCCCGGGGCGAATTGGAGATAGCCGCCGGAGCCCTTCCCGGCCACCGGGCGGCCGTCGGTGCCATAGCCGCCGGAGCCGCCCTCCGCGCTGGTGGTGCCGGGCCGCAGGGTGCCGTCCCGCCAGGTGCCCTGGGTGGTGAACGGGGTGTCGAACGTGGCGGTGAAGTGCAGCGTGTAGTAGCTGCGGCGCCCCTCGGGGTCGAGGTAGCCGCAGAAGTTGCCGCTGGTGACCGAGCCGGAGACGGTGCGGTGCGCCGGGTCGATGGTGAGGTCGGCGTCGGTGCTGCCGACCTCCGAGGAGGAGGTGCGGATCAGCAGGGAGGCGGTCTTGCCCTCGGGGTAGGTGAAGCGGGCCGAGCCGGTGCGGGCGGTGGCGGTCAGCTCCGCACCGGCGCCTGAGGCGAGGGAGACCTTGTAGCGGCCGGGTTCGGCGGTCTCGTCGGAGTGGCTGAAGTCGGAGGCGTAGACCTGGTCCTTGGTGTCGGCTGCGGGTGAGGAGGTGACCTCGCCGACGTGGGGGAAGAAGGGGATGTCGCCCGCGCCGCCGGCACAGCCGGTGCCGGACATATGGGTGAGGCTGAAGCCGCGGACGCGGGTGGCGTCGTAGTGGTAGCCGCCGGGCGCGGCCGTCCGGGTGGCGTCGCCGCGGGTGTTCTCCGGGCTCCACGACAGCATGCCGAAGGGCGCGACGGCGCCGGGGAAGGTGTTGCCGCCGGCCGAGCCGCCGATGAGCGGATCGACGTACGCCGCCGGGTCCTTGACCAGCGTCGGCGGCGGGGCGGCCGACGCGGGCGCGGTGGCCGCGGTGGCGAGGAGCCCCGCGGTCAGGGCCGCGGCCGCCAGGGCGGCCAGGGGTCTTGAGGGCATTGCGGTCCCACCTTGTTCGGAAGGGCCGCGATCGCCGGGTCGAGCAAGCCGTGGGGACCGTACCGCACGGGGCCGTCGGCCGTAAGGGTGCGGGGACGGTCTTGACAGGGACACCCGGTTGGCGGCGTACTGATCGTTACAGTCAGCCTGACAACGTTGTCGCGTTCGCCGGTCGAGCAAGCCGCTTCCGCGTACCGACAATCGCTCATCGGACGCGCCATCATGGGCGCATGATCCTCCGCCAGCTACGTGACACCGACGAGGACGCCGAGGCGGCATGGGAGGTGGTGGCCGCCGCCTTCGGGGACTCCGCCGCCCTCGCGGGCAAGGACGGATGGCCGCCGGGGTACGTGGCCGAGGTCCATGAGCGGAACCGCCATCTCGCCCGCACCGACCCGGGCGGCTGCTGGCTCGCCCTGGACAAGGCCGGGATGCCGCTCGGCGTGGCGCTGTCGGCCCGGCGCGAGGGCACCTGGGGACTGTCGATGTTCGCGGTGCTGCCGCGGGCCCAACGCCAGGGCGTGGGCAGGGAGTTGCTGGCCGCGGCGCTGCTGTATGGGCGGGGGTGTCTGCGCGGCATCATCTGCGGATCGGAGGATCCGCGCGCGGCGAGCACCTACCGGCGCGCGGGGTTCGCGCTGCATCCGGCGATGCGGTTGCGCGGCACGGTCGGACCGGAGACCAAGGAGCGGCTGTCCCCGCCGGACGGCGCGGTGCACGAGGGCGTGGCCCGCCACCGGGACCTGCTGGACTCGGTGGACCGCCGCACCCGGGGCGGTGCGCACGGCGCCGACCACGAACTGCTGCTCACCCAGCGGCGGCTGCTGGTGGTGGACGACCTGGCGGGCAGCGGCTACTGCTACGTCGGCGAGGACGGCAAGGTCGAAATGCTGGCCGCGACCTCCCGGCGGCTGGCGAAACGGCTGCTGACCGCCGCGCTGTTGTGCCTTCCGGAGGGCGCCGACGCGCGGGTGCCGGGGCTGACGGCCGAGCAGCAGTGGGCGGTGGACGTGGGGATCGAGGCCGGGCTCGAACTGTCCACGAGCGGCTATGTGTGTCTGCGGGGGATGCCGCCGCCGATGCCGTACATCCCTTCGGGGACGTTTCTCTGACCGCGTCTGTAGCTCCCGGGCCGCTCACGGGCCGCACACCGCCCCTCGCCGCTGTCGCCGGGCGCGGAGCGCCGGCGGGCGGCCGCCGCCGAGAGCGGCGGTGGGCGGGCGGCCGCGCTGCGGATCGTGCGGGCGGCGACGAGGGCGCGGCCGGCGGGGCCGCCGGCACGGCCGTGCCGGGCGCGGCGCGGGCGCGGCATGCGGGATCACCCGCCGCGCACGCGGACGGGCCGCACCCCGCCAGGGGTGCGGCCCGTCGCCGCCGCGAGCCGCGCTTACTTGCGGATCAGCGAGCGCAGCACGTACTGCATGATGCCGCCGTTGCGGTAGTAGTCCGCCTCGCCGGGGGTGTCGATGCGCACCTTGGCATCGAACTCCACCTCGCCCGCCTTGACCTTCACCGTCTCCGGGATGCCGCCCTCGTTGAGCGCGGTGACGCCGGTGATGTGATAGGTCTCCTCGCCGGTCAGGCCCAGCGACAGCGCCGAGGCGCCCTCGGGGAACTGGAGCGGGAGGACGCCCATGCCGATGAGGTTCGAGCGGTGGATGCGCTCGTACGACTCGGCGATGACGGCCTTGACGCCGAGCAGCGCGGTGCCCTTGGCGGCCCAGTCGCGGGACGAGCCGGAGCCGTACTCCTTGCCCGCCAGGATGACCAGCGGGGTGCCGGCCGCCTGGTAGTTCTGCGAGACGTCGTAGATGAAGGAGACCGGCCCGCCGTCCTGGGTGAAGTCGCGGGTGAAGCCGCCCTCGGTGCCGGGCGCGATCTGGTTGCGCAGCCGGATGTTGGCGAAGGTGCCGCGGATCATGACCTCGTGGTTGCCCCGGCGGGAGCCGTAGGAGTTGAAGTCACGCCGCTCGACACCGTGCTCGGTGAGGTACTTGCCGGCCGGGGTGTCGGCCTTGATCGCACCGGCCGGGGAGATGTGGTCGGTGGTGACCGAGTCGCCCAGCTTGGCCAGCACCCGGGCGCCGGCGATGTCCTCGACCGGGGCCGGGTCCATCGTCAGGCCCTCGAAGTACGGGGGCTTGCGGACGTAGGTGGACTCCGGGTCCCACTCGAAGGTGTTGCCGGTCGGCACGGGCAGCGCCTGCCACTGGGCGTCACCGGCGAAGACGTCCTGGTAGGACTTGTTGAACATGTCCTCGCCGATGGCGTTGGCCACGACGTCGTTGACCTCGGCCTCGGTCGGCCAGATGTCCTTCAGGAAGACCGGCTTGCCCTCCTGGTCGGTGCCCAGCGCGTCCGTGGTGATGTTCACCTTCATCGAACCGGCAATGGCGTACGCGACGACCAGCGGCGGGGATGCCAGGTAGTTCATCTTGACGTCGGGGTTGATCCGGCCCTCGAAGTTCCGGTTGCCGGAGAGCACCGAGGTGACGGCGAGGTCGGCCTCGTTGACGGCCTTGGAGACCTCGTCCGGCAGCGGGCCGGAGTTGCCGATGCAGGTGGTGCAGCCGTAGCCGACGAGGTTGAAGCCGACCTTGTCGAGGTAGGGGGTCAGGCCCGCCTTGTCGAAGTAGTCGGTGACGACCTTCGAGCCCGGGGCCAGGGTGGTCTTGACCCACGGCTTGCGGGTCAGGCCCTTCTCGACCGCCTTCTTGGCCACCAGCGCGGCGGCGACCATGACGTACGGGTTCGAGGTGTTGGTGCAGGAGGTGATCGCGGCGACGGTGACGGCGCCGTGGTCGATCTCGTACGTCGAACCGTCGGGGCGGTGACCAGGGTCGGCTTGCTCGGCACGCCGTTGGAGACGGCCGGGGCGTCGGAGGCCGGGAAGGACTCCTTGCCCGCCTCGTCCTCCTCCGCGTCGGGGACGTAGTTGCGGACGTCCTGCGCGAACTGCGTCGCCGCCTCGGCGAGCACGATGCGGTCCTGGGGCCGCTTGGGGCCGGCGATCGAGGGGACGACCGTGGAGAGGTCCAGCTCCAGCTTCTCGGAGAAGTCGGGCTCGGCGGCCGGGTCCAGCCACAGGCCCTGTTCCTTGGCGTACGCCTCGACGAGCGCGACCTGCTGGTCGGAGCGGCCGGTGAGCCGGAGGTAGTTCAGGGTCTCGTCGTCGATCGGGAAGATCGCGGCGGTGGAGCCGAACTCCGGCGACATGTTGCCGATGGTGGCGCGGTTGGCGAGGCTCGTGGCCGCCACACCCTCGCCGTAGAACTCGACGAACTTACCGACGACACCGTGCTTGCGCAGCATCTCGGTGATCGTCAGCACGAGGTCGGTGGCGGTGGTGCCGGGCTTCAGCTCACCCGTCAGCTTGAAGCCGACGACGCGCGGGATCAGCATGGAGACCGGCTGGCCCAGCATCGCGGCCTCGGCCTCGATGCCGCCGACGCCCCAGCCGAGCACACCGAGGCCGTTGACCATGGTGGTGTGGGAGTCGGTGCCGACGAGGGTGTCCGGGTACGCCTGGCCGCCCCGGACCATGACGGTGCGGGCCAGGTGCTCGATGTTGACCTGGTGGACGATGCCGGTGCCGGGCGGGACGACCTTGAACTCGTCGAACGCGGTCTGGCCCCAGCGCAGGAACTGGTAGCGCTCCTTGTTGCGGCCGTACTCCAGCTCCACGTTCTGCGTGAAGGCGTCGTTGGTGCCGAACTTGTCGGCGATCACGGAGTGGTCGATGACCAGCTCGGCCGGGGCCAGCGGGTTGATCTTCGCAGGGTCGCCGCCGAGCTCCTTGACGGCCTCACGCATGGTGGCGAGGTCGACCACGCAGGGCACACCGGTGAAGTCCTGCATGATCACGCGGGCCGGCGTGAACTGGATCTCCTGGCTGGGCTGGGCCTGCGAGTCCCAGCCGCCCAGCGCACGGATGTGGTCGGCGGTGATGTTCGCGCCGTCCTCGGTACGGAGCAGGTTCTCCAGCAGCACCTTGAGGCTGTAAGGGAGCCGGGCCGACCCCTCGACCTTGTCCAGCCTGAAGATCTCGTACGATTCGTCGCCCACTTGCAGGGTGCTGCGGGCGTCGAAGCTGTTCGCCGACACGACAGTCTCCTTCATGCATGTTTTCGCGCGTACCACCGCAATGCTGCCGTCACATGCCCGCGCCGATCCGCTAAGGTATGGCTAAGTTAGGTAAGCCTTACCGGCACGGGGCGACGATGCGCCTTCCAGCAGATATCTCGATGTCGAGATAACTCTAGTACATCGCCCTCGTGCGGTCATGTCCTGCCCGGGTGCGAGCGCGGTCCGGGGGCCGCCGAGCCTGGTCCGGGCCTGTTCAGCGGCGTTCAGTCGTGCTCACTCGCGTGCGGCCGCGTTCCCCTCTGGTGCTCGGCCGTGTGCGCCCGTGTTCCCCGTCTTTCCCCGTCTTCACTGGTAAGGGTGATCGCCGACTGAGCCACCTCCGCCACCGCGATACTGCTGCCATGGACCCGCATCTGCTCCGCACGTTCGTCTCCGTGGCCCGCTGCGGATCCTTCTCCGACGCCGCCCATGAGCTGGGCTTCACCCCGGCGGCGGTCTCCGAGCACATCGCGTCACTCGAAGCGGATCTGCGGACGTCGCTGCTGACCCGGCGGCCGGTCATGCTCACCAGCGCGGGCGCCCGGCTGCTGGAACACGCCGGGCCGCTGCTGCTCCGTCTGGACGCGGCGCGGGCCGACATCGAGCGGCTGTCGGGGTCGGGCGCCGCCCGGCTGGTGGCAGGGGCCTCGCCGCTGGCGATGACCCCGAGAATCGCCGCCGCCCTGGACCGGGTGCGGCAGGCGCATCCGGCCGCCAAAGCCTCCCTGCGGATCCTCGGCCGCCGGGAGATCCCGGCCGCGGTGGCGTCCGGGACCCTGGACCTGGGGCTGGTCGACGGCCCTGCCACCCCCGCCGACGCCCTGCCGCTGCCCGAGGTGGGCCCGCTCACCGCGGTCACGGTCGCGGAGGCCCCGCTGGTGGTGGCCCTGCCCACCGGCCACCCGCTGGCCCGCCGCCTCGGCCTGCGGCTGGCCGACCTCGCCGACGCCCACTGGCTGGACGCCCCGGACGCCGCCATGCCGCTGGAGCAGCTGCGCGCGGTCAGCCGGACCGACGGCTTCCGCGCCTCGCTGACGTACGAGGGGACCGACGTCCGCGGCCTCCTCGCCCTCACCGCCGCCGGTCACGGCCTGGCCCTGCTCCCCCACCCCGCCACCAAGGGCACCCCCGGCATCGTCACGTCCCCCTGATCGCCCCCCGCCTGGTCCACCGCACCGAACTCCTCCACGGCCCCGCGGTCGACGGCCCGGCCCGGACACTGGCGGCGGTGGTGACGGGGGATCGTCACCGGTATGGGTGACTACTGGGCACATTTGCCCAAGCCCGTGGAGGATTGCGATAGACCTTGCGCAGTCGTCATGCTGCAGCTACGCCGCCAGGTGGAGGACCGATGAGCGCGCAACCCCATTCGGAAACGGCTTCGTATGTGGCCGACGACCCCGAAACCGCATTGAAGTACGCGATCCAGCACATCCGGGGGACGATCGGGTGCAGATCGTGGAGGGGTCATCGAACAGTTGTCACCGACGTGGGACCACGAGAACGCCGCCGATGTGATCCGCGAACAGATCGGGCCGGTCATGCGCAAGCTCGGCTGCAGAGCTGGGTCGGGAAATCTGGACTTGCCGGGCAGTAGCAATTGGTACGTACCGGATCTGGCCGTTGTGCCACGCGAACTCGCCAAAGGCGCCGGGGCCCTGCTCCCTGACCAGACCCTCCTGATCGTCGAGGTGACCTCCGACTCGAACGGAGACACCGACCGGGTCGTCAAGCGGCGCCGCTATGCCGAGTACGGCGCCCCGCTGTATCTGCTGGTCGACCGGCAGCAGCGCGCCTGCACGCTCTATTCGGTGCCCGGGAACCTCGGCTACACCAAGGTGGACGGCCCCCACCCCTTCGGCACCCCGCTCCCGCTCCCCGAGCCGTTCGGCCTGGAGCTGGACACCTCCGAATTCTGAATCCTGATCGGCCTCAGCCGCCCGCGAGGCGGGTTCTGACCAGGGTCAGGACCTCCTCGTCGGAGAGGCCCAGGGCGCGGGCCTGGTCCACCAGGCCCTGGACGCCCTCCAGGAGCCTGGCGCGGGCCGTGGGCTGGTCGCCGGTGACAACCGCGCCGCGGCCACGGCGCAGTTCGATCAGGCCCTCCTCGCGGAGCCGTTGGTAGCCGCGCAGGACCGTGTGGACGTTGACGCCGAGGGATTCGCCGAGCGCGCGGGCGGCGGGGAGGCGTTCGCCGGGGCGTACGGTGCCGTCGGCGATGGCGCCGCGTACGCAGGCGGCGATCTGGTCGGCCAGCGGGACCGCGGAGCCGGGGTCGACGCGGAAGAGCATCTCAGCCGCGCTCCCCCGCCTCGGGGCGGTCGCGCTCGATCAGGGTGTTGAGCAGGGCGGCGGCGGTGGCGGCGTCGTCCACCGTGACCGCGAACTCCCGGCCCGTGGCGAGCGTCAGGAACAGCGCGTCGCCGGAGCGGAACACCAGGGCGCTGCCGCCGCCGCGGACCCGGTAGCCCCAGCCGCCGAGGCTCAGCGCGGCGACCTCGCGGCTGGTGGCCCGCTCGATCCGGTCCAGCGGTATCCGCATCCGGGGCCGCGGGGCGAACCATAAGGCCACGGCGAGGCCCCGGCGGTCGACGGTCACCAGGCAGCGGGCCAGTGCCGTGCAGACCAGCCCGATGACGATCAGCCCCATGCCGATCAGCCACGCCTCCGTCCCCGGCCCACGGGGACCAGCACAGCGGCCAGCAGCGTGGTCCCCGCGCCCACGGTGAGCAGCACGGGCGATCCGACGGTGCGCGTCCAGATGGCCACTTCGCCCTTGGCCAGCGGGAGCCGGGGCGCGGCGGCCCGCCGCCCGGCATCGGCCTCGGGCGCCGTGTCACGGCTCGCGAGCAGCCATCCCAGCGCGCCCATGACGGCCGCGACGGCGAGGGCGATGCCCAACTGCCACAGGGGCTGGGAGACCCGGGAGGCGCGGGTGGCGTCGGCGTTGGCGAAGAGCAGGGAGGCGAAGGCGTAGCCCAGCAGTCCGGACATGCCGTAGCCGAGGGCGACCGCGAACCGCTGGACGCCGAGCCCCTTGGTCAGGCGGAGGACGGGTACGAGGGTGAGGAGGCCGGAGCCGAGGAGGACGGCGGTGACCACCGAGAGGAACGCACCCGTACCGGTGAATCCGTCGGCCTTCCCGCCCGCGCCGAAATGCGTGGCGAGCGGATCCGGCAGCCGGTCGCGCAGCCCGGCGAACGCCGCCATGACCACGGCCCACGCCAGCGCGAAGGGCAGAACGACGATGAGCACGCGCCGCCGGACAGGACGCATATCGACCCCTCACTTCACCACGCGTTTCCCCCTTTGTTTGCATACTAATAGAACAATCGTGAGTGGAGAACCGTCACTCTCTCCGCCTCCCCCGTCACGTATGCATCTCATATGTGAGATAGCCTCTTCCCCATGACTGACGACTACCTCTCACGCATCGGCAAGCTCATCCGTGACGCCCGTCAACACCGGGGCTGGACCCAGTCCCAGCTCGCGGAGGCCCTCGGCACAAGCCAGAGTGCGGTCAACCGCATTGAGCGGGGAAACCAGAACATCAGTCTTGAGATGATCGCCAGGATCGGCGAGGCCCTGGACAGCGAGATCGTCTCCCTCGGCTACGCGGGCCCGATGCACCTCCGGGTGGTCGGCGGCCGCCGGCTGTCCGGGGCCATCGACGTCAAGACGAGCAAGAACGCGTGTGTGGCGCTGCTGTGCGCCACGCTCCTCAACGCGGGCCGTACGACGCTGCGGAGGGTCGCCAGGATCGAGGAGGTCTACCGCATCCTCGAGGTCCTGGGCAGCATCGGCGTCCGCACCCGCTGGATCAACGACGGCGCCGATCTGGAGATCGTGCCGCCCGCCGAGCTGGACCTCGAGGCCATGGACACCGAGGCCGCGCGCCGGACGCGCAGCGTCATCATGTTCCTCGGCCCGCTGCTGCACCGGATGGACCGCTTCCGGATTCCCTACGCGGGCGGTTGCGACCTCGGCACCCGCACCGTGCAGCCGCATATGACCGCCCTGCGCCACTTCGGCCTCGAAGTGACCGCCACCGACGGGATGTACCACTCCCACGTCGACCGCTCGGTCGCCCCACCCGCGCCATCGTGCTGACCGAACGCGGCGACACCGTCACCGAGAACGCGCTGCTGGCGGCCGCCCGGCACGACGGCGTCACGGTGATCCGCAACGCCTCGTCCAACTACATGGTCCAGGACCTCTGCTTCTTCCTGGAGGAGTTGGGCGTCAAGGTCGAGGGCGTGGGCACCACGACGCTGACCGTCCACGGCGTGGCCCACATCGACCGCGATGTCGACTACTCCCCCTCCGAGGACCCGGTCGAGGCGATGAGCCTGCTGGCCGCCGCCGTCATCACCGAGTCGGAGCTGACGATCCGCCGGGTGCCGGTGGAGTTCCTGGAGATCGAGCTCGCCGTCCTGGAGGAGATGGGGCTGGACCACGAGCGCGGCCGGGAGTACGCGGCGGACAACGGCCGCACCCGGCTGGTCGACCTGACCGTGCGCCCGTCCAAGCTGCAGGCCCCCATCGACAAGATCCACCCGATGCCGTTCCCCGGCGTCAACATCGACAACGTGCCCTTCTTCGCGGCGATCGCGGCCGTCGCCCAGGGCTCGACGCTGATCCACGACTGGGTCTACGACAACCGCGCGATCTACCTCACCGAGCTCAACCGACTCGGCGCCCACGTCAAACTCCTCGACCCGCACCGCGTCCTGGTCGAGGGCCCGACCCGCTGGCGCTCCGCCGAGATGATGTGCCCGCCCGCCCTGCGCCCCGCCGTGGTCGTCCTGCTGGCGATGATGGCCGCGCCGGGCACCTCCGTGCTGCGCAACGTGTACGTCATCAACCGCGGTTACGAGGACCTCGCGGAGCGGCTGAACTCGATCGGCGCCCAGATCGAGACCTTCCGCGACATCTGAGCACCCCTTCGGGGGCCGGCCGCCGCACCCCCACCGGGACCCGCACGCACGCGGGCCCGGTGGGGTGCGGCGTTGGTCCGCCGCGAGGACCCGGTCCCCGCCCACCGCGCCGTCCTGGACGCCGTGCGCGACCGGGACCCGCGGGCCGCCGAGGCCGCCATGCGGGCCCTGGGACCTTCCTCGTGCCGCCGGGGCCACCGCGACGCTCACTGAAGCCATCGCCGAAGCCGTCACGCTGTCACGCGGCGCGCGGACCCTCCCGCCGGACAACCCGCGTCACCCATTTGCCCCGTATAGCGTGAATGCACCATTCGGTGCCTAGGTCCCGCCAAGAGTGGTCCACAGCCCCTTCCGGAACTATCGTCCGCTTCATACCGTCAAGGGCCGCGGTACTCCGCTTCACGCCGACCGACTGGACGCCCTCCGTGCCCGATCCCTCCCACGCCGCCACCTGGCGCTTCGCCCTGCCGCACACGACGGCCGCCGTACCGCTGGCGCGTGCGCTGATCCGGAACACCCTGGCCGACATCGGGGCGCCCGTGGACGGCGACACGGCGGAGCTGCTGACGGCCGAGCTGGTGGCCAACGCTGTGCGGCACACGACCGGCGACGAGCCGATAGAGCTGGTGGTGGAGCTGGTGCCGACCGGGGCTGGCAGGTCGAGGTGCACGACCAGGACCCGAATCCGCCCGGCGGGCTGGACTCGCTGGGGCGTCCCGAGGGGCCCAAAAGACCCGACGGCCTCGCCGAGGGCGGACGCGGTCTGCTGCTGATCCGGACCCTCAGCGCGGACGCGGGCTACCGGCCGACCCCCTATGGCAAGGCCGTCTGGTTCGTCCTCCCTCCGACGGAGGGCTGAGGGCCGCCCACCGACGGCCGAGGGCCGCCCGTCGAGCGCTACCGGGCGCCGAGCGTCGCGACCAGCACCGCCTTGATCGTGTGCATCCGGTTCTCCGCCTCGTCGAAGACGACGGAGTGCTCGGACTCGAAGACCTCGTCGGTGACCTCCAGCTCGGTCAGCCCGTGCCGCTCGTGGATCTCCCGGCCGACGTCGGTGCCCAGGTCATGGAAGGCCGGCAGGCAGTGCAGGAACTTCACGGCGTCGTTGCCCGTGGCGCGCAGCACATCCATCGTCACCGCGTACGGCCCGAGCAGCGCTATCCGCTCGTCCCAGACCTCCTTGGGCTCGCCCATGGACACCCACACATCGGTGGCGACGAAGTCCGCGCCGCGCACACCCTCCTCGACGTTCTCGGTGAGCGAGATGCGGGCACCGGAGGCGGTGGCGAGCTGCCGGGCCAGCTCCACGATGGTGTTGTCGGGCCACAGCAGGCTGGGGGCGACGATGCGGACGTCCATGCCCAGCAGGGCGCCGGTGACGAGGTAGGAGTTGCCCATGTTGTACCGGGCGTCGCCGAGGTAGGCGTAAGCGACCCGCTCCAGCGGCTTGTCGCTGTGCTCGGTCATGGTCAGCACGTCGGCGAGCATCTGGGTGGGGTGCCACTCGTCGGTGAGGCCGTTGTACACGGGCACCCCGGCGTGGGCGGCGAGCTCCTCGACGACGCCCTGGCCATGACCCCGGTACTCGATCGCGTCGTACATCCGGCCGAGCACCCGCGCGGTGTCCCGCACCGACTCCTTGTGACCGATCTGGGAGCCGACCGGATCGAGGTAGGTCGTCGAGGCGCCCTGGTCGGCGGCCGCGACCTCGAAGGCGCAGCGGGTGCGGGTGGAGGTCTTCTCGAAGATCAGGGCGATGTTCCGGCCCCGCAGCCGCCGTTCCTCGGCCCCCGCGCGCTTGGCCGCCTTCAGCTCGGCGGCCAGTTCGATCAGGCGGCGGAACTCGTCGGCGGTGAAGTCCAGCTCCTTGAGGAAGTGGCGGCCGGTGAGGTCAATCGCCATAAGGGGGGCTCCTAGGTCACGGCGAACACGTGGCGGATCAGCGGCTACGGCGGGGTGCCGCGGCCCGGAACCATGGAAGCATATACGATGCTCTGCATATATGCGGAGACGGGTGGGTGCATCCTGGCCTGACGGTTCGAGGGCGAAAACTGGCCTTACGGCTTCAGGGCGAATACTGGCCCTGCGGTTCGAGGGCGAAACTTCGGCCCTACGGCTCCACCGGGTCCCGCTCGACCGGACAGCTCATGCACCGGGGCCCACCCCGGCCCCGGCCCAACTCGCTACCCGGGATGTCGATGACCTCGATCCCGCACTTGCGCAGATGGGTATTGGTCGTCGCGTTCCGCTCGTAGGCGACCACCACGCCCGGCTCGACCGCGAGCACATTGCAGCCGTCGTCCCACTGCTCGCGCTCGGCCGCGTGAACGTCCTGGGTGGCGGTGAGCACGCGGATGGAGTCCAGGCCGAGGGCCGCGGCTATCGCGCGGTGCATATGCTCCGGCGGATGGTCGGTGACCTTGAGGTCCTGGCTGCCCGCGCCCGGCTCGATGGTGTACGAGCGGAGCATCCCCAGCCCCGCGTACTGGGTGAAGGTGTCCCCGTCCACCATGGTCATCACGGTGTCCAGGTGCATGAAGGCCCGCCCTTTGGGCATGTCGAGCGCCACGATCGTCCGGGCCGAACCGGCCTCGAAGAGCCGGTGGGCGATCATCTCCACCGCCTGCGGGGTGGTCCGCTCGCTCATCCCGATCAGCACCGCGCCCTTGCCGAGCACCAGCACATCGCCGCCCTCGATGGTGGACGGGTACGCGGCCTGGCCCTCCGACCAGACGTGGAAGTCCTCCTTCGCGAAGAGCGGATGATGGCGGTAGACGGCCTCGTAGTGCACCGTCTCGTGCCAGCGGGCGGGCCAGCGCATCGCGTTGATCGACACCCCGTCGTACACCCACGCGGAGGCGTCCCGGGTGAAGAGGTGGTTCGGCAGCGGATTGACCAGGAAGTCATCGGGTTCCATGGCGTGGAAGCGGACGGAGACCGGCTCCGGGTACCGCTCCAGATACTCCCGCTTGGTCATGCCGCCGATCAGGGCCTCGGTCAGCTCCGGAGCGGTCAGCTCGTCGAAGGCGGCGCGCAGGTGATCGGTGGCCAGGGGCCCGTACTCCTTCTCGTCGAAGACCCGGTCCAGCACCAGCGCCCGCGCGTCCGGCAGGCTCAGGCTCTCGGTGAGCAGGTCCCCGAAGAGATGCACCTCGACCCCGCGGTCCCGCAGCACGTCGGCGAAGCCGTCGTGCTCCTGGCGGGCGCGGCGCACCCACAGGACGTCGTCGAAGAGCAGGGCGTCCTTGTTGGTGGGGGTGAGCCGCTTGAGCTCCAGGTCGGGGCGGTGCAGTATGACGCGGCGCAGCCGCCCGGCCTCGGAGTCGACGTGGAATCCCATGCCCCATCTTCGCCGCTCGCGGCCTGTTGTGAACGCTCCACGACACGGATCTCTCGGTCTCTCGCGCCGGTCGCCTTCGGCGGAGGGGGAACGCGCGCGCCGTAGGGCGGCGCCACCTCGGCCCGCCACGGGCGGTGAGCGGGCGCCGGCCGGTCCCCGTTGGTTCCGCCGCGGGGGCGGGAGGCCGCCAGCAGCCTGGTGGCGCCGGGTGGCGGTAATACGCGCGCCGCGAAGGAAGCGCCGTCGCGGCCCACCGGTCGGCCCCGGGCGGGGGCGGGCCCGGGTCCGCGTCGGTGGCTAGCGTGCCGCGATTACCACGATCAGCACCAGCGCCACCGCGATGAACCCCAGCAGCGCGGAGACCCACAGCTGGCCGGGCTTCAGGTCGATACGGCTGCCGTCCTCGGCGCCCCCGCGCCGTCGGCGGCGCCGTGTCGCGCGCCGGGCGGCGTCGGCCGCCGCCTGCTGGTGCTCCCGGCACTCCTCGGCCACGCCGCCGAACAGCGCCTTCCAGCCCTTCTCGCCGAACCCCGTGCTCTGCCGGGTGCCGACGATCCGGCGCACCACCTCGCGGCCCGCGCCGTCCCCGGCCGTCCACAGGCCGGGCAGGACGCACGCCATCAGCTCCGGCACCGCGCCGCGCCGCGCGTACGGGCGGACCAGCCCCTCGTACAGCATCAGCGCGTTGCGCACCCGCAGCCGGCGGTCGGGGTCCGGGGCCGGTCCGCCCGCGCCGCCCGGGGCGTGGTGCGGCGGGTCGAGGTAGAGCTGGGCGAGCAGCACCTTCTCGCAGATCGCGTCCGCCAGCTCCGGTCCGCGCTCGGGCGCGCGGCGCACCAGCTCGACCACGACGCGGGTGGCCCGCTCGGCGGGCAGCCCCTCGTCGAGGGCGCTCAGCAGCAGGCCGTCGTCGGCCTCCCGCAGCGCCGCGGACAGGGCGTCCCCACCGTGGCGCAGCGCCTCGCGCAGCATCCGCGCCCCGGTGACCGAGATCCGGCGCGCCCCCGCGCGCGCCGGCCGCTCCTGGGCGTGGTCGTGTGTGGTGTCCCGTGTGGTGTCCTGGGTGGTCTCCGTACCCGTCGGGTCCTCTGTCTCTTTCACCATCGACGTCTCTCTCCTCACAGCGCCTCCAGCACCTCCCGTATCCGCGTGGCCGCCCCGGCGTCGAGCGGCTCGTCGCCGTCCTGTGCCAGCCGGGGCAGGAAGTCGCACAACACGGCCAGCTGCCGCTCGTCCCCCGCCGCCCGCCGGATCCAGCCGACCAGCGCGTCCTCGGCCGCACCGGCGGATCTGGCCCAGGTCAGCGCGGCCCGCAGCAGTTCGGCCAGCCGTGCCCCGCACTCCGGACGGCCCGCGAGCAGCGCCGTGGCCAGCGGCCAGGCGGCGTACGGCTCCAGCTCCGGCACCTCGCCCAGCCCCCACAGATGCGAGGTGCGGGTGGTGACCGCGCGCAACGTCGCGAGCAGCGCCAGGTCCCGCCGGGCCCGCCGGGTGTCGCGCAGCCAGTGGGTGAGCGCGGCCAGCACGGTCTCCGGCTCGGCCCCGGCCAGCAGCCGCACCACGCTGTGGGAGGTGGTGCGGCCGTCGTCGGCGTGGGCGAGCCGGCCGAGTTCCTCCAGGGACGCATCGACCGAGCCCGCGGCGAGGCCGTAGCCGTGGGCGAGCGCGGCGGTCTCGCGCTCCCGTTCGTCGTCGCCGCGCGCCCAGTCGTGCAGCAGCCCGTTCACGGCGGGGCGCACCTCCGGGGCGCGGGACGCCTCGGCGAGCGCGGTGGCCGCGGCCATCCGCTGCACCGGGCTGTCGGTGCGGCCGAGCGGCAGCGCCAGCTCGACCAGGCCGTAGAGGTAGTCGCGGGCGCACAGCACGCCCGCGGCGACCGCCGCGCGCACCCACACCTGGGGGCGCGGGTCGTCGCACAGCGCGCGCAGCCAACGGGCCATCGGGCCGCGGAGGTTGTGGTGGGCGTCCCAGGACTCGTGGAGCACGGCGGGCGCCAGCCGCCGCCCCTCGAACCACACCGCGCGCACGGGCACCGAGGCGTCCCCGAGGTCCTCCACCCCCTCGCCGTGGACCGCGCGCGCCGTGGCGAGGCAGGCCCCGGGCGGGCGGAGAACAGCGGGCGGCCGGGCGCGTACTGCGGATCGAGCGTGACGGCCAGTTCCCAGGCCAGCAGCTCGGCGGCCTCCGCCACGAGGCTGTGCGCCGAGCCGTCGAAGACGGCGAGCGCGATCCGCAGCGCGGCGGCGCGCAGCGCGGGCAGCGCTGCGGGCAGGGTGCCGGGGTGCCCGGCCTCCAGGAACCACTCCCGGGCCTGGTGCGGGGCGAACGACCGGCAGTGCTCCAGCAGCCGCTCGTCGGACAGCCGGCCCTCGGCGTGCGCGGCCAGATGCCGGGCCAGCCGGGCGGCCTCGCCGGGCCGTGGCTCGTCCAGGCCGAGCGCCTCGGCCAGCTCGGGGCGCCGGGCGGTGGCCCGGGCCGTCTCCAGCAGTCCGGCGGGGCGGTCGGCGAGCAGCTCGGTGAGGTGGCGGTCGAGGACGTCGGCGGCGGCCGGGGGCCGGTACGCCACGGCGTGGCGGCGGCCGCGCAGCAGCCGGTCGGCGGCCGGGCCGCCCGCGACCAGCACCACGCAGAACGCCTCGTGCTCGGCGAAGTGGGCGCGCAGCCGCTCCAGCAGGGGCTCGGCCGTCACGTCGGCCTGGTCGGCGGGGAGTTCGAGGAGATAGCCGTGGCCGCGCTCGGTCTTCTCCACGCCGGACGCCCCGTCCGGACCGGCGTATCCGAGCCGGGAGACCCCGCCGCCGGTCAGCTCGGCCAGCTCGGCGAGGAGGGCGAGCCCGGTCCAGGCGCGGCCGGTGCCGGGTTCGCCGCACAGCGCCAGCAGGTGGGTGCGGCGCAGCTGGTCGCGCATCGCGGCATGGCCGGGGACGGCCCGGTGGAGTCGGCGCAGCCGTGCCAACTCCTCGCGCGGCACCGGGCCTTCGGGCAGGGGGTACGGCGCCGGATCGTCGTACGGCCGGGCGGGGCCGCAGGCGATGTGCAGATGGGCGCGCGCCTCGCGCGCCGTACGGGCGCCGCCCGGCTGGCCCGCCCCGTCCAGCGGGCCGCCCTGGGGGATGTCCAGCCGTCGTCCCCACGACGGTGCCGGGGCGCTCACGCCTTCGGGTGCGCTTGTCTCTTCCGGTGCGCTCATCGCCCGCCGCCCTTCATGCCTGGCCCCCGTCTCATGCCGTGGCCCCCGTCTCGCGATGTGGTGGTGACGGGATGCCGGTGAATGCCGGAAGCGGGCGGCGGGGCTCGTCCCCCGGCCCACCCCGCCGCCCTTCTCCGGTGCGGGGCGCTCGGGCCCTGTCCGGCAGACCCGCACCGGACAGCGGCCGGGCCGTGCGCACCCCCGTCGCTCACGGTCCCGCGCCCTGTGCCAACTCCAGGGTCGCCGGGGAACGGCGGGACGGCTGTAGCCGTTTACACAGTCGCGTCGAAACGCGGGGAGTGCGCGCCCGCGCTCAATCGCGGGGGCGCGCCGGGATCTGCTCCCCCGTCGCGCGGCCCTCGGCCAGCAGCCGCAGCAGTCCGATGTCCATCACCTCGAAGCGGCGCGACGCGGTCCGGACCACGCCCTGGCCGCGCAGCAGCCGCAGCGCCTTGGCGACCGCCTCCCGGGTCGAGCCCACCGCGGCCGCGATGTCGTGCTGGGGCATCTGGAGATCGATGGTGATGGTGCCGTCGGCGCCGGGGTGGCCGGTGCGCTCGGCGAGTTCCACGAGCCGGGCCGCCAGCCGCTGGAGCACCTTCTCGGAGGCGAGTGACCGCCGCTCCCCGTCGGAGCTGCGCAGCCGGGAGCTGAACTGACGCATGATCAGTACGGTCGCGACGGGACGCGCGGCCAGATACGCCCGGAACCGGTCGCCGGAGACCACCACCGCCTCCATCCGGCCGAGCGCGGTGACGGTGGCGCTGCGCGAGCCGTGGTCCACGGCGGCCTGGTCGCCCACGACCTCGCCCGCCCCGCGCAGCGCGAGGATCAGCCGCACCCCGCGCTCGGTCTCCACCGAGACGGTGGCCCAGCCGGAGGTGATGGCCACGACGAAGGTCGTACGGTCGTGCTCGCGCAGTACGACCTCACCGGGGGCGTAGCCGCGGGGGGTGCCGAGGGCGAGCAGCGCGCGGCGGTCGTCGGCGGGGAGCGCGTGCAGGAAGGGCCGTCCGTCCTCGAAGAGACTCATCCGCCCTCCCCGCTCAGCTCGTGGTCGTCATTGCCTGCGGAGAACCCAGGGACCGCTCAGCACGCTAGGCAGGTGGCACGGGCACGTCAATGGTGCCGTATCGGGTCCGTGCCGGATCCACGGTTCTCGCCGGTGGCGGCAGGAATCTCCGCGGGGTCGGTGCGAACGCGCGTGCGCAGGGCGGCGCCCGCGACGGCCGCGAGAGCGGCCGTCCCCGCCGTGAAGACCCACCCGGCGCGCAGCGCGTCAAGACCCGGCCGTGCCGCACCGCCGGTGATCACGACCAACGCCGCGACGCCCAGGGCCGAGCCGCCCTGCCGGGACATCATCAGCACCCCCGACCCCAGGGAGAGCTGACGGGCCGGAAGCAGTCCGGCGGCCGCGAACATCACCGGCTGGTAGAGCCCCGCGCCCACCCCGGTGAGCACCAGGCCGGGCATGAACTCCACCGCGTAGTGCCCGCCGTCGCCGCCCGCGAGGAGCAGCCACCACATCGGCCCCGCGGCGAAGCACACCCCGCCCACGATCGCCGTGGTCCGCTCCCCCAGCGCCCGTACGATCCGCCCCGACAGCATCGACACCACCAGGACGGTGAGCGGCCAGGGCGTGACGGCGAGGCCCGCCCCGGCCGGGGACCAGCCCCACACCCCGGTGAACAGCCACGTCGCGGCGAGGAGCGCGGAGGCGTAGGCGAGGAAGTAGCTGAGCAGACCGAGCGCGGCGGAGGTGAAGGCACGGGTCCGGAACAGCGCCGGGTCCACCACCGGATCCGGGTGGCGGCGTACGTGCGCCACGGCCAGCGCGCCCAGGACCAGGCCGGCGGCGAGGAAGCCGAGGGTGGCCGGGGCGCCGTAGCCCCAGTCGGCGGCCTCGACACAGGCGGTGGTGACGGACCCGGTGCCGAGGAGGACCAGCAGCGTGCCCAGCGGATCGAGGCGGCGGCGCTCACCGCGGACGGGCCCGGTGCGCGGCAGCAGCCGCAGCCCGGCCAGCCAGGCCACCAGTACCACGGGCGGGTTGATGAGGAAGATCCAGCGCCAGTCGGTGGCGGCCAGCAGACCGCCCGCCACCGGCCCCGAGCTCGCCGCGACCGCGCTCACCGCCGTCCAGACGCCGACGGCCGTGGCCCGTTCGCGCGGCGGGAAGGCGGGCAGGGCGAGCGAGAGGGAGGTGGGCACCAGAACGGCCGCCGCCACGCCCTGCACGACGCGCGCCGCGATCAGCGTGCCGAGCCCGGGGCGGCGCCGCAGGCGAGGGAGGCGAGCCCGGGGGCGGCGCCGCAGGCGAGGGAGGCGAGCCCGAACAGCGCGATGCCGGTCAGGAACGAGCGTCGCCCGCCGATCGCGTCGGCCAGCCGCCCGGCCGGTACGAGCAGCGCCGCGAGCACGATGGTGTAGGCGTTGAGCACCCAGGACAGCTCGGCGGTGGACGCCGAGCGGAAGTCCGCGCCGATCGCGGGGAAGGCGATATTGACCGCGATCATGTCGAGCACGGCGAGGAACTGGGCCGCCGACGCGACGGCGAGGACCAGCCAGCGGCGGCGGCCGGAGGCCGCGTCGGGCGTATCGGCCGCGTCGACCGCGTCGGAGGTGGGTGTGCCAGGGGCCGGATCGGGGGCGGGGGCCGCGTCGGGGGCGGGCACACCGCTCCCCTGGGCCTTCGAGGAAGGGGTCGTCATGCCCCTCCAGCATCGTCCCCGGGGCACGGCACAACGAGTGGCAGGAGTGACAGCATGCGCTACATTTCTGCCATGCGGTCCATCGCCCTCGCCGTCACCCCGGGCATGCCGATCTTCGATCTGGCGGTGCCCTGCCATGTCTTCGGCTCCGATCGCCCCGGACTCCCCGACCCCTGGTACGAGCTGCGGGTCTGTGCGATCGGGCCGGGTGGCGAGGGGGCCGGTGCACCGGTCGCCGCCCGCTCGTGGTTCGCCGCCCACACCCCGTACGGCACCGAGGAGCTGATCACGGCGGACACGGTGATCGTCCCGGCCTCGGCCGATGTGCGCGGCGATCCGCCCCAGGAGCTGATCGACGCGCTGCGCGAGGCCCATCGGCGCGGCGCCCGCATCGTGTCGCTGTGCTCGGGCGCGTTCACCCTCGCCGCGACCGGACTGCTCGACGGCCGTACGGCGGCCACCCACTGGATGTACGCGGCGCTGTTCGCCGAGCGCTATCCGGCCGTACGGCTCGATCCGTCCGTGCTCTACGTCGACCACGGCGATGTGCTGACCGGGGCGGGGTCCACGGCCTGCATCGACGTCTGTCTGCATCTGGTGCGCGAGGACTACGGCACCGAGGCGGCGAACACCCTGGCCCGGCAGCTCGTGGCGCCCGCCCACCGGCCGGGCGGCCAGGCCCAGTACATCGAGGCGCCGCTGCCGGAGCGCACCGACGACTCGCTCGCCCCGCTGCTGCACTGGGCCGCCGAGCGGCTGCACGAGCCGCTGACCGTGGCCGACCTCGCCCGCCGCGCCCACACCAGCCCGCGCACGCTGGTCCGCCGCTTCCACGCCGCCACGGGCACGACACCGCTGCGCTGGCTCCAGGGCCAGCGGATCGCGCGCGCCCGGGAGCTGCTGGAGGGCGGCGATCTGCCGGTGGACCGGATCGCGGAGCTGTGCGGCCTTGGCACGGCGGCCAACCTGCGCCGCCACTTCACCCGGGCGGTCGGGGTGTCCCCACACGACTACCGCCGCGCCTTCCGCGCCCGGGAGGCGCGGGCCCCCTCGGCCGTCTGACGCGGGGCGCGCCGGGCCTCACCCCGGCCCGGGCCCACACCGCGCCTCACCCCGGCCCGGGCCCACGCCGCGCCTCACCCCGGCCCGGGCCCACACCGGGCCACGGCCCAGGGCCGCGTCCACCTCGGGCCACGGCCCGGGGCCCGGAGGCCGTCTCAGGCCCAGGGCCGTCGTCCCGGATCCCGTTCCCCGCGCCCCGGCCCGGGCCCGGCCCGCGTCCGCGCCGCGGGTTTTTCCCCTCCCCGCCCTTCCCGAAACTGGGGCTCCGCCCCAGACCCTGAGGTCCAGGGGCGAAGCCCTTGGTATCGGGAAGGGGCGGGGAGGGGAAAACCCACCGGACACCCCAGCCCGTCCCCCGGGGCCCAGGCCCTGGGCCCCGGGCTCTGGGGCGGAGCCCCGCACGCGGCGGAGCCGCATATCGTCAGCCCCGCCGCAGGTCACGGCCCGTCGCCGCTACAGCCGTGGATCCACCGGCTCCGACTCCAGCGCGAGCACCGCGAAGACCGCCTCGTGGACGCGCCACAGGGGTTCGCCCTCCGCCAGCCGGTCGAGCGCCTCCAGACCGAGCGCGTACTCGCGCAGGGCGAGTGAGCGCTTGTGGCCCAGGTGGCGCTCGCGCAGCCGGGCCAGGTTCTCCGGGCGGGTGTACTCCGGGCCGTAGATGATGCGCAGATACTCGCGGCCCCGGCACTTCACGCCCGGCTGGACCAGCCGGCCGTCGCCCTTGCGGACGAAGCCCTGGAGCGGCTTGACCACCATGCCCTCGCCGCCCGCGGCCGTCAGGTCCAGCCACCACCGCACCCCTCGGCGACCGACGCCTCGTCCTCGGTGTCGACGATCAGCCGGCGGGTGGGGGCCAGCAGCCGGGCGCCGTCGGCAGCCGGCTTCTCCGCCTCGACCATCCGGTCGATCAGGGCGAGCTGCTGATCGTGCGGAAGCGCGGTGGCGAGGTTGCGGCCCTGGACGGCCAGGATCTGGAACGGTGCCATCCGGATACCGTCCAGCCCGTCGACCGGCCAGCAGTAGCGCCGGTAGGCATCGGTGAACGCGGCCGCGTCCGAGGCCCGCTCACGCTGCTTGCCGAGCAGCGCGGACACCTCGACGCCGCGTGCCTCCGCACCCTCCAGCGCCGCGAGGACCCGGGGAAGACGGCGCGCGAGGCGGCGCCCACCGCCGCGTACTGGTGGCGCAGCAGCCCCTCGGCCTTGAGCGACCACGGCATCAACTCGGCGTCCAGCAGCAGCCAGTCGGTGTCCAGCTCCCGCCACAGCCCGGCGCGGTCGAGGCAGCTGCCCAGCCCGCGCAGCACCGTCTCCGTGAGCCGGGCGTCGTCGAAGAACGGCCGTCCGGTACGGGTGTGGATGGCGCCGGAGACGCCGTCCGGCGCGCCGAAGCGCTGCCGTGCGATGTCCGCGTCACGGCACACCAGCGCCACCGCGCGCGAGCCCATGTGCTTCTCCTCGCAGATCACCTGGCGCACCCCGTCCGCGCGGTAGGCGGCGAACGCCTCCGCCGGGTGCTCGAGGAAGCCGCCGTCGGCGGCTCCGCCGCCGGTCCCCTCCTTGGAGGTGGCGGTCGGCGCCATGGTGGGCGGCAGATAGCCGAGCAGCCGGGGGTCGACCGCGAACCGGCTCATGACCTCCAGCGCCGCCGCCGCGTTCTCCTCCTTGACCGCGATCCGGCCCATGTGGCGGGTCTCGACGATCCGGCGGCCGCGTACGTCGGCCAGGTCCAGCGGACGCCCGTCGGTGCCTCCGGGGGCCTCGGTGGTGAGCGGTTTGACCGGCTCGTACCAGACCCGCTCGGCCGGGACGTCCACCAGCTCGCGCTCCGGCCAGCGCAGCGCGGTCATCCGGCCGCCGAAGACACAGCCGGTGTCCAGGCAGATGGTGTTGTTGAGCCAGGAGGCGCGGGGAGTGGGGGTGTGGCCGTAGACGACGGCGGCGCGGCCGCGGTAGTCCTCGGCCCACGGATAGCGCACGGGCAGGCCGAACTCGTCGGTCTCCCCGGTCGTCTCCCCGTACAGCGCGTGCGAGCGGACCCGGCCGGAGGTGCGGCCGTGGTACTTCTCGGGCAGCCCGGCGTGACACACCACCAGCGCCCCGCCGTCCAGTACGTAGTGGCTGACCAGCGAGTCGATGAAGTCCCGCACCCGATCGACGAAGGCCGGGTCCGCGGTGTGCTCGCGGTCCAGCTGCTCCACGGTCTCGGCGAGGCCATGGGTGACCCGGACCTTGCGGCCCTTGAGATAGCGGCCGAGCTTGTTCTCGTGGTTGCCGGGCACGCACAGGGCCGCGCCGGAGGCGACCATGCCCATCACCAGGCGCAGCACCCCGGGGCTGTCGGGGCCGCGGTCGACGAGGTCGCCGACGAAGACCGCCGTACGGCCCTCGGGGTGGGCGGCGTCGACCGGGCGGCCGAGCTCGTCGCGGCGCAGGGCGTAGCCCAGCTTGCCGAGCAGGGTCTCCAGCTCGGAGCGGCAGCCGTGGACGTCGCCGATGATGTCGAACGGGCCGGTGAGATGGCGCAGATCGTTGTAGCGGCGCTCGGTGGCGACCTCCGCGGCCTCGACCTCCTCGACACCGCGCAGCACATGCACCTTGCGGAACCCCTCCCGCTCCAGGGACTTCAGCGAGCGGCGCAGCTCACGGCGCTGGCGGGGGATGACATGGCCGGGCATGCCGGCGCGGTCGGGGCGCTGGGCGTTGCGCCGGGCGCACTCGCCCTCGGGGACGTCGAGGACGATGGCCACGGGCAGGACGTCGTGGTCGCGCGCGAGCCGGATCAGGCTGCGGCGGGACTCGCTGCGGACGTTGGTGGCGTCGACGACGGTCAGCCGTCCGGCGGCAAGCCGCTTGCCCGCGATGTAGTGGAGCAGGTCGAAGGCGTCGGGGGTGGCGCTCTGGTCGTTCTCGTCGTCGGCGACCAGCCCGCGGCAGACGTCGGAGGAGACGACCTGGGTGGGCAGGAAGTGGCGCCGGGCAAAGGTGGACTTGCCGGAGCCGGTGGTGCCGACGAGCACCACGAGGGACAGGTCGGGCACGCCGATGGTGCGCTTCTCCTCGGTCATGCTGCGGCCTCCTTCGTCGTGGTCGCGGTGGTCGCGGTGGTCGTCGTGGTCTCGGTGGTCGTGTCGGTCGTGTGGTCGCCGCCGACGCGGAAGAGCGCCAGCTGGGTGGGCGGGCCGACCTCGGGGTCCTCGGGGCCGACGGGGCGGAACTCCACCGCGTACCCGTGCCGTTCGGCGACCTTCCCCGCCCAGGCCCGGAACTCCTCGCGCGTCCACTCGAAGCGGTGGTCGCCGTGGCGCATCCGCCCGGCGGGCAAGGTCTCCCAGCGCACGTTGTACTCCACGTTGGGCGTGGTCACCACGACGGCCTGGGGCCGGGCGGCGCCGAACACCACATGCTCCAGGGCGGGCAGCCGGGGCGGATCCACATGCTCGATCACCTCGCTGAGCACCGCCGCGTCATATCCGGCGAGCCGGGAGTCGGTGTAGGTGAGCGCTCCCTGGGTCAGCTTCAGCCGGGCCGACTGCCGCTCGGCCGCGCCCGTGTCGAAGCCGGGGCGGTCCAGCCGCAGCCTCCGCGCGGCCTCGTTGAGCGCGCGCATCGAGACATCGACGCCCACGATCTCGGTGAACCGCGCGTCCTTCAGCAGCGCGCCCAGCAACTGCCCCTGACCGCAGCCCAGATCGAGCACCCGGGCCGCCCCGACCCCGCGCAGGGCGTCGAGTATCGCCTCCCGCCGCCGGACCGCCAGGGGCACCGGCCGCTGCTCGGAACCCTCCTCGCTCTCGTCCTCCTCCATCAGCTCGGCCGCCGCCGGTTCGCCGACGGCGTTGTCGATCTCCTCCGCCGCGGTGTCGTCGGCCTCGGCGAGCCGCGCCAGCTCCAGCCGCTCCAGCGCGCTGCGCGTCAGCGACCAGCGCCGGGCCAGATAGCGGTTGGTGATCAACCGCTGCTCGGGGTGGCTCTCCAGCCAGCCCTCTCCGGAGCGCAACAGCTTGTCGACCTCGTCCGGGGCGACCCAGTAGTGCTTGGCGTCGTCGAGCACGGGCAGCAGCACATACAGATGGCGCAGGGCGTCGGCCAGCCGCAGCTCGCCCTCCAGCACCAGCCGTACGTACCGCGAGTCGCCCCATGCCGGGAACTCCTCGTCCAGCGCCACCGGCTCGGCCGTCACCGCCCAGCCCAGCGGCGCGAAGAGCCGCTCGACCAGGGCGGCGCCACCGCGCGCGGGCAGCGCGGGCACCTCGATCCGCAGGGGCAGCGCCCGCTCCGGCAGCTCGGGCCGGGCCTTGCACTGGCCCCGCAGCGCGCTGGAGAAGACCGCGCTCAGCGCGACCGCCAGCAGGGAGGAGGCGGCGTACGGGCGATCGTTGACGTACTGCGCGAGCGCGGAGTCGGGGGCGCCGCCCCGGCCCTTGCCGCGGCCCCGCCGCACCAGCGCCACGGGGTCCACTTCCAACAGCAGTGCCGCGGTGCAGCGTTCGGCGGTCGCCTCGGGGTAGAGGACGTGCGCGGTGCCGTAGGAGGTCGAGAACCGCTGCGCCTTGTCGGGGTGCTTGTGCAGCAGAAACCCGAGGTCGGTCGCGGGGCGCTCGGCGGTGCCGGTGGTGGTTATCGTCAAGAACACCCGTCCGAGTATCGCCCGGCGATCCTTCCTCACCTAATGGTTTCTCACCACGGCCGCCAACTCCGCGATCCGCTCCGGGCCCACCCGGCAGCAGCCGCCGATGAGCCGTGCCCCCGCGTCCCGCCACGCCTGCACCCGCCCCGGGTCGAAGGTCGCCCGGCCGCGCCAGCTCCGTGCCGTGGCATCCCACTCCTCTCCGCTGTTCGGATAGACCACCACCGGCTTGCCGGTGATATCGGCCGCCATCTCCACGGCCCGGTCGGCGTCGCCCGGCTCACAGCAGTTGACGCCGACGGCGATCACCTGGTCGACCCCCGCGGCCAGGGCGAACGCCTCCCTCAGCGGCTGCCCGGCCCGGGTGGTCTCCCCCACGATGCTGTAGGAGAGCCATACCGGCACCCCGCATCCCTCGACGGCGCTCAGCAGCGCCGCGGCCTCATCCGCGTCCGGCACCGTCTCCAGCGCCAGCGCGTCGGGGCCGGCCGCGGCCAGGGCCTCGATCCTCGGCCGGTGGAAGCGCGCCAGCTCGGCCACGCTCAGCCCGTACCGCCCGCGGTACTCGCTGCCGTCCGCCAGCATCGCCCCGTACGGGCCGACTGAGGCGGCGACCCACACCGGCTCCGCGCCCCGCTCGCCCGCGCCCCGCTCGCCCCCAGCCGTCCGCTCGGCGGCCGCCCGCTCGGCCCCCGCGCGCGCCAGCTCGACGCTGCGCCGCAGCAGCGCCGTGGCCTCCTCGTGACCCACGCCCCGGTGGGCGAACCCCTCGTAGGTGGCCTGATAGCTGCCGGTGATGAGCACCCGTGCGCCCGCCCGTGCGTAGGCGGTGTGGGCCGCCTCGAGCTGCCCCGGGTCGTCGGCCAGCAGCCGGGCCGACCACAGCTCGTCGGAGAGATCGCAGCCCTGTGCCTCCAGCTGGTTGGAAAGACCGCCGTCGAGGACGAGCGGTCCGCGCTCCAGCGCGGCGGCCAGGGAGGTGGGGGTTACGGACATCACGGGTGCTCCTGGTGGTGCGCTCAGCCCAGCTGGGCCTGGACCTGCGAGGAAATCAGCTCCAGGTGGTCGAGGTCGTTCAGGTCCAGCATCTGGAGGTAGAGCCGGGAGGCGCCCGCCTCCGCATAGCGGCCGATCTTCTCGACGACCTCGGCCGGGGAGCCCGCCAGACCGTTCTCCTTCAGCTCCGCGACCTCCCGGCCGATCGCCGCGGCCCGCCGGGCGACCTCGGCGTCGTCCTTGCCCACGCACACCACCAGCGCGTTGGAGTACACCAGGTCGTCGCCCTTGCGGCCGATGGCCTCGGCCGCCTCCCGCACCCGGCCGAACTGGCGCTCACTGTCCTCGGGCGAGGCGAACGGCATGTTGAACTCGTCCGCGTACCGCGCGGCCAGCCGCGGGGTACGGGTGGCACCCTGGCCGCCGATCAGCACCGGCACCTTGCTCTGCGCGGGCTTGGGCAGCCCCGGGGAGTCCACCAGCTGGTAGTGGGCACCGTCATGGCCGAAGGTCTCGCCGACCGGGGTCTGCCACAGCCCTGTGACGATGGCCAGCTGCTCCTCCAGCCGGGCGAACTTCTCCTTGGGGAAGGGGATCCCATAGGCCCGGTGCTCCTCCTCGAACCAGCCCGCGCCCAGGCCCAGCTCGACTCGCCCCCCGACATCTGGTCGACCTGCGCGACCTGGATCGCCAGCACACCGGGCAGCCGGAAGGTGGCGGCGGTCATCAGGGTGCCCAGCCGGATCCGCCGGGTCTCGCGGGCCAGCCCGGCCAGGGTGATCCAGGCGTCGGTGGGGCCGGGGAGGCCATCCACATCTCCCATGTGGAGGTAGTGGTCGGACCGGAAGAAGGCGTCGAATCCGAGGTCCTCGGTGGCCTTGGCGACGGTGAGCAGCGTGTCGTAGGTCGCCCCCTGCTGGGGCTCGGTGAAGATGCGAAGATCCATGACCCCCATCCTGCCTCCTCACGCGGCACCACCCCACTCCCCGCCCCACTCGCGGAAGGTGAGGTGCCTGAGCATGCCGTGCACCCGGTCCCGGGCCTCGTCCGCCGCGTCGATCGCCTCCACGCACTGCCAGTACAGCGCCTCCTCCTCGGTATTGGAGGCGACCCCGACCAGCGCGAAGCCCGCCTCCGCCAACAGCTCCCCCAGCGCCAGCAGCACACCCCTCGGGTCGCGCACCTCCGAGAGCTGGGCGGCCCGTAAACCGCCGCCGCGCAGCGTGGGGTGGTGCAGCGCCGGGCGGAACAGAGCACCGCGCGCCCGCCCGCCCGCCTCGCACAGACCGCGCGCCTCCGCTCGCGCGGCCGCCGGGCCGCTCACCACGAAATATCCGCCGACCGCTTCGGCCAGCGCTTGAACCTGCCAGGCTTCGGCCACGATGTCGTGCACGCTCCCGGCCTTCGCCAGGGCGTGCCGGGTGACACCGATCAGCCGCATCGCGTCCATTCCCCGCACCCCTCTCAACGGACTTTCGAGCCCGTCACTCCTCCACTACCCAGAGTGATAACTAACAGGCCGAAAAGCTAGGGGAATTCAGGAATCTGTTGACAACAGTTGCGATGTGGATAACTTCTTCACTACAGAGAGTGACGGATCAAGGGGTCGAGGCCCGGCGAGACACCGGAGATCACGGTTCACCGCCACGGCCCCCGTTCACCGCCATAGCCCCCTGTTCACCGTGAGATCACCCATTCACCGCCAAAGCCCCGTTCGCGGTCAGCCCCCCGCTCGCGGTCAACCCGCGTTCGCGGTCACCCCCGTCAGCGCCGCGCCCCGCACCCGTTCGCGCCCCGCACCCGTACGCCGTCACCGCGCCCCGTTCACCGGAAACCGCACCTCGTTCCGGTCGATCTTCGCCGAGAGCGCCGCGAGCGCGTCGATCCCCAGCACCTCGCAGAACTGGAGCAGATACGCCAGCACATCCGCGACCTCGTCCTCGACCCGGGCCGCCTTCCCCTCGTCCTCCATCACCCGCACCGACTGCTCAGGCGTCAGCCACTGGAAGATCTCCACCAGCTCCGACGCCTCGACGCTCAGCGCCGCCGCGAGGTTCTTGGGGGTGTGGTACTGCTGCCAGTCGCGCGCCGCCGCGAAGGCGGCCAGTCTGCGCTGAAGGGCCGCCACATCCAGGCCGTCGGTTCGTCGCTCGCTCTCATGGGACTCGCTCACGCCCCAGGTTTACCACCGTGACGGGGGCGTCCCCGACCGCCCCCGTCACGTCCCCCACCGTCCCCACGAGCCGGATGTGCCCCCGTGCGCACATCCGGGCCGCCACCCCCAGGAGTTCCCGCGCCTGCCGTCGGTCCAGACACCGGTCGAAACCGTCGGCCAGCACGGTCAGCACCTGCCGCGCGGGGAGCACATCGGCCGCCGGGTCCACGGCCAGCACACCGGGCCCCGTCAGCAGCACCAGCGCGAGCGCGAGATACCGCAGCTCGCCGTCGCCGAGGCGCTCCACGGGCATCGCGCCGAGCTCCCCCTGCTCGACCAGGGCCCGCACCACCCCGTCCGCGCGCCCCTCCGTGACCAGCCCCTCGACCGGCCCGGCGCACCCCGCCCGGACCGCCGCGACCAGCGCCGCGTGCCGCGTACCGCACTCCCGGCTGGTCCGCCGCAGCACCGCCGCCAGGTTCTCGCAGCCGCCGCGCAGCCGCCCGTCCCTCGGCGGCGCCGGCGCCCGCATCCGATCCGGCCGCGGATCGCAGGGGAAGACCGAGCGCAGCGCGATGACCACCTGCTCGGCGGCGGCCAGCGCGAGCCGCTGCCCCTCCGTCGTGCCCGCGACCCGCAGCGGCAGCAGCGAGGTCGCCAGCCGGTCGTCGGGCAGCGGGGCGCGGGTCACCGCGACCGCGCCCGCCGTGTGCCAGGCGGCCTGGACACAGCGCCGCCCCGGGTCGCGCAGCGCCGTCTCCAGCAGGGTCTCCCCCGCCCCCGTCATCCGCTCGCCCACGATGCGCAGTTCGGGCTCGGCCTGTACGGCGACATCGAGCCGTACGGGCCCGACCGGGCCGTCCACGGTGCAGCCGATGCGGAAGCCGCGCCGCCCCTGCCGGTCCGGCCGCGCCCGGCGCGGGATGTACGCGGCCGGATCGCGGAACACCTCCGCGAGCCGGGCGCCGCCCGCGAGCCGCGCGAGCGCCGCGTACGCCTCCAGCACCCCGGACTTGCCGCTGCCGCTCGGACCGGAGATCAAGGTCAGCGGTCCCAGCCGAAACGCGGCACGGCGGTGGCTCTTGAAGGCCGACAGCCTCAACTCGGAGACGACGGGCCGCAGTTCGGTCCTGGCGGGCAGCAGCCCGGATGCGCTCATGCTCCGGAACATATCTGTGGCACATACCGCCGAACCGTTACTCCTTCCGTATCTTCCTACCATCGGGGATAGCCGCCGTGGCCGATGATGACCAAGGGACGGCAGATGTTCAGCGCTCGAGGAATTGAGGACGGTACGGGGGCCCATGGCTGACAGCACGTTCTGGATCGCGGCCCTCACCGGCGGCACCGCCGTCCTGGCCAGCTGGGTCACCAGCCGCGGCAACACCCGGGCCGCCCGGATCCAGGCGGACACCGCGGCGCTCGCCCAGCGCGCGGAGCGGCTGCGCGACAGCAGGCGCACCGCGTATCTCGACCTGATCGAACAGACCCACAGCATCGGCGAGTTGTACTGGGAGGTCGACGCCGTCCGGCGCACCGGCGACGCCGAGCGCCGCACCGTGCTCCTGGACGAGCTGGCCGAGCGCGAACGCGACGAGTACGGCAGGATGCGCCGCTGTGTGCGCGTGGTCGAGCTGGAGGGCCCGGCCGCCGCGGCCACCGCGGCGAACGCGCTGCAGAAGGCCACCGGCCCGTTCCACCGCGCGCTGAGCGCGATGCGCTCCGGCGAGCCGGAGGCGGGGCAGCGCTTCCACGCCGCCTTCAGCCCGTTCTGGCAAGCCCTCACGGACTTCGTGGACGCCGCGAAGACGGCCCTCCAGGAGGTCTGACGCTGAGTGCCGGCAAGGCGTAGCAGGGCGTCCTGACAAGGTGTTCCGGGACGTCCCGGCAAGGCATGGCGGACCATCCTGACCAGGCGCTCCGGGGCGTCCTGACGAGGCGTATGGGTGGGTTGTCAGGAAGCGGACGGGTCGGGCGGGAACGCGCCCGCGAGAAGCCGCCGGACGCGTCAATTTTGTCAACTACATGTCAGTCCGGCCCACTTCACGCCCCGCCCGCACCGCGACCCCCGAAACTCGGACGGTGGCCGTCGGCCCGCGGCTCGAGGGGCGCCATCAGCACGGATGCCGAGACGCGGACCGCCTCCCTAAACCCTTTGGCGGAGCCCCCCTCACCCCCAGGCCGATTTCCACGGGGACACGTGGTGTCACCCCGAACGGATGTCCTAGCGTGCCCTCTTACTGGAACCTTAACTCCCTAAGGAGCGTCATGTTCGGGCGAATAGGACGGTTCTCCGTCAACCGTCCATGGCTGGTCGTCGCGTTGTGGGTCATCGCGGCGATCGGCCTGGCCATCCTTGCCCCACCGCTGAAGTCCAGCACCGACCAAGCGGACTTCCTGCCGTCGCACTACGAATCGGTGCGGGTGACCAAGCTCCAGGAGCACGCGTTCCCGCAGCAGGAGAGCGCGGCCGCCATCCTGGTCTACCAGCGGTCGGACGGCGGAAAGCTCTCCGAGGCCGACAAGGCCGCCGTCATCAAGGCGACCAAGGGGTTCCAGGACAAGAAGTACAAGACCTTCAAGTCCGTGCTGACCACGCCCGAGGCCGTCTCCAAGGACGGCAGGATGGCGCTGGCCAACATCTATTCGACCAAGAAGGACGCCTACAACGAGGACACCCAGAAGTCGGTCAAGGATCTGCGCGCGGACCGCGACAAACTGCTGAAGGGCACCTCGCTGAAGGTCGATGTGACCGGTCCGGCGGCCTCGGCGCTCGACTCCACCGAGTCCTCGGGTGACACCGACGCCATGATCATGATGGCCACCCTGGTCCTGATCATCGTGCTGCTCGGCGCCATCTTCCGCAGTCCGCTCATCGCGCTGATGCCCGTGCTGATGATCCTGGTGATGTTCATCATGGCCCAGGGTCTGATCGCCACCGCCAGCGACCTGTTCGGACTCGAGGCCGACAGCAGCGTCTCCGCGATCCTCATCGTGGTGCTGTTCGGCGTCGGCACGGACTACATGCTGTTCCTGCTGTTCCGCTACCGCGAACACCTCCGCCAGGGCCAGGAGCCCAAGGAGGCCCTGATCAAGGCGGTCTCCCGGGTCGGCGAGACCATCGCGTCGGCGGCCGGCGCGGTCATCGTGGCGTTCCTCGCCCTGACGCTGTCGACGATGGGCAGCATGCGCGCCATGGGGCCCTCTCTGGCGATCTCCGTCGCGGTGACCCTGGTGGCGGCGCTCACCCTGGTGCCCGCGGTGTTCTCGCTGCTGGGAACGAAGGCGTTCTGGCCGTCCAAGGCGTGGAAGCAGGCTCCCCGCAACCGGCTCGCGGGCGCCACCGGCTCCCTGGTCTCGCGCCGTCCCGGCCTGATCGCCACGGTGTCCGCCTGTGTGCTGGCGGCCCTCGCGGTGGGCGCACTCGGCTTCAAGGCCGAGTTCGACACCGACAGCTCACTGCCGAAGGACCTGGAGTCCGTCCAGGCCATGGCACAGCTGCAGAAGAGCTTCTCGGCCGGTGAGTCCGACCCGAGCCTGGTGTACGTCCAGTCCGAGGGCGGCGCCAAGCTGGACGCCGCGGCGCTGACCGGGTTCCGGAAGAAGCTGGAGGGGGTCGAGGGCGTCGGCGAGGTCTCCCCCGCCGTGCCCAACCCCAAGGGTGACGTGGCCCAGTTCAGCGTCGTGCTGAAGTACCGGCCCGCCTCCGAGAAGGCGATCTCGCTGGTGGCCGGGGAGCTGCGGGACACCGCGCACGACTCCGCACCCCAGGGCACCGAGGCCCTGGTGGGCGGGACGACCGCGGTGCTGGCCGACATCGAGGACGCGGTCAACCACGACTACCGGCTGGTGTTCCCGGTCGCGGGCGTGGCCATCATGCTGATCCTCGGCCTGCTGCTGCGCAGCGTGGTGGCGCCGCTGTACCTGATGCTCGCCGTGGGCCTCGGCTTCGCCGCGACCCTGGGCTCGACGGTCTGGCTGTTCCAGGACATCAGGGGTGAGAACGGCCTGCTCTTCATGCTGCCGATCGTGGTCTATCTGTTCGTGGTGGCGATCGGCACGGACTACAACATCCTGATGGTGGCCCGATTGCGGGAGGAGGTCGGGAAGGGCAAGTCCCCGGCCGAGGCGGCCCGGCTCGCGGTGGCCCAGTCGGCGCCGACGATCGGTTCAGCCGCCATCATCCTGGCGGGCACCTTCGGTGTGCTGATGCTGGCCAGCAACACCATGCTCCAGCAGATGGGCTTCGCCGTCGCCTTCGGCATCCTGCTCACCGCGTTCATCATGGCGCTGCTGCTGGTGCCGACGGTGACCGCGATGCTCGGCTCCAAGGCGTGGTGGCCCAACCACCGCTTCGACTCCCCCACTCCTCCGGTGCCTCCGGCCCGGGGCGGGCCGAGGAGACCGACACCGCGGCGACCGTACGGGTGTGATCCGCGGCTCACGCGGCCGCCGAAACGCCGCGGTGGCCCTCCGCGACACGGTCGCGGAGGGCCACCGGGCGGACCGGTGGGACCGGATGGGGCGGCTGGCCGCGCACGGGGGCTCCGCCGCCATGGCCCCCTACGTCGTGATCAAGGTGTCGTGGGTGGCCGGCTCACTGCTCGGACTCGCGCCCGTCGGGGCCGGGTTCGGGCTCGCCGAATGGGTGGTGCTCAACACCGTCACGGTCGGCATGGCCGTCATCGGGATCACTCTCGGACTGGCCCTGGCCAGGCCGTGGGGGATGCGGCTGCCCGGGGTGCCGCTGCTCTTCTGCGCCTGGGTCGGCGCGGGGTTCCTGGTGTCGATGCTGCCGTACGCGGTGGCCGACTCACTGCTGTCGGAGCCGGACACCTCCGGGTCCGGGTCCGGGGGCGACAGCGACCCGCGGATGCCCGGCTGGGAGGCCGCCCTGATCCAGTTCGGCTTCATCGGCATGGGCCTGGGCCTCGCCCTCGCGCTCCCCGCCTATCTGCGCAGGCGCTGGCCGGAAGCGTTCACCGGCCGGGTCGGCGCTCCCTCGCCGCTCGGCCGGGCGGCCGTGGCGCTCGGCGCCGCCGTCGGCCTGATGTGGCTGTACTGGTCGGCGGGCGGCACCGCGGGCCTTGCCCACCCCGACGAGGGCCGCACCCCCTGGCGCCTGCTGTGCGGGATCTGCGGCACCTGGGCACTGGTCGCCGCGTTCGCCGTCGCCCGCCCGGGCCGGGAGGGCCCCGGTCGCCTCCCCCGCTGGCTGCCGTCGGTCCTCGGCTGGCTCGGCTCCGGCTCGCTCTTCGCGTGGAGCGGCTGGAAACTGCCCTTCACCCTGTACGTGGCGATCGCCTCGCCCCCGACGCCGTCCTCCCGGAGCGTCTGGGCCTCGCGATCACCCTCCACCTGTGCGCCGTCCTGACGGGCGGCACCATGATGTGGACCCTCACCCGCACCCCGTCCCGGACCGCCCCGGGCGTGGCCCCGGCCCCGCCCGCCTGACGCCACCCGACGAGAACAGCCGCGCGGGCCGGAGCCTTCCGCCTCAGCGCTCCTCGCGCACGGGCTCCAGCACCGCCACGCACTCCACATGATGCGTCACCGGGAAGAGGTCGAAGGCGCGAATGCGGCGCGGGGCGTAGCCCGCCTGGCGGAAGTACTTGAGGTCGCGGGCGAGGGCCGCCGGGTCGCAGGCGACGTAGGCGATGCGGCGGGCGCCCAGGGCCGCGAGGCGGGTCACGGTCTCCTTGCCCGCGCCCGCGCGGGGCGGGTCCAGGACGATCAGGTCGGCCTCGGTGATTCCGGTGCGGGGCAGCACCTGCTCGACCTTGCCGTGCTCGATGCGGACGCGCTCCAGGTCCTGGAGGTTGTGCCGGGCGTCCTCGACCGCGCGCTTGCTCGACTCGATGCCCAGCACCGCGCCGCGCTCCCCCACCCGCTCGGCGATCGCGCCCGCGAAGAGGCCGACGCCGCAGTACAGATCCAGGGCCATCTCGCCCTTACGGGGCATCAGACCCTGCATCACGGCCTCGACGAGGACGTCCGCCGCCTTCGAGTGGACCTGCCAGAAGCCGCCCTCGCCGACCCGCCAGGTGCGGCCCGCCGCGCGCTCGCGGACGAAGGGGCGGCCGTGGACGCGGTGCACCAGACGGGTCCGCTCGCGGCCGCGGGACTCGCTGACCCGCAGCACCGAGACCGGCCGGTCCAGCTCCACGATCGGCAGCCGCCCGCCGGGGCGCGGGGTGAGGACCACCTGCCGGTCGGAGGAGCCGGTGGCGGCGATGGCCTCGACGGTGGCGATCTGGGGCCATTCGCGCTTCTCGACGCCGAGTTCGGTGACGCCGGGGGCGGCGATCAGGCAGTGGTCGATCGGCTCGACCTCGTGCGAGCGGTGGCGGCGCAGCCCGGGACGGCCCTGCTCGTCCACCGCGTAACTCACCCGGGTGCGCCAGGCGGGGACCTCGCCGCGGGCCACCTTGTCGCCGGGCGCGGGCTCGACCGTGCCGTCCCAGCCCGCCTCTTCGGGGGTGAGCCCGGCCAGCCGGGCCAGCTGCTCGGTGATCACGTCGGCCTTGAGCCTGCGCTGGGCGCCGGGGCGGCGTGCTGCCAGTCGCAGCCGCCGCACTTGCCGGGGCCCGCGAACGGGCACGGCGCCTCGACCCGGTCCTTGGAGGCGTCCAGCACCCGCACCGCGTCGGCGCGCAGGAACCGCGCGCCCTCCTCGCCCTCGGTCACCCGGGCGACGACCCGTTCGCCGGGCAGCGCGTGCCGGACGAACAGCACCTGACCCTCGGCGGTCCGGGCGATGCAGTGGCCGCCGTGCGCCACCGGGCCGACCTCGACCTCGTACTCCTCGCCGACCAGCGATGCCTTGGGTTCACTTTGCATGGCGGGCTCAGGCTCCAGAAGGGGTGAGGGGCGCGGTGGGACAACAGCCCACCAGTCTACGTCGCGCCGGGCCTCACCCGTCACGGCCGACCCTCACCCCGTCACGGCCGGAGGACCGAGGGCAGCGGTCTGAAAGGGGCGCGGGGCTGTGCCGATGTACGGCTCCGGCTCAGCGACCCGGCACCTGCGAGGTGACGCCCGTCTCGCCCTTGGCCCCCTTCTCGCCCTTCTCGCCCTTCTCCCGCTTGGGCGGGATCACCGGGCCGCGCCGCACCGCACCCGGCGCGCTCCACTCGGCCCGCTTGCGGGCCCGCTTCCGGGCCAGCTCGGAGGAGTCCAGCTGCCACGGTACGGAGGTCACCATGACGCCCGGGGTGAACAGCAGCCGCCCCTTGAGCCGCAGCGCGCTCTGGTTGTGCAGCAGATGCTCGTACCAGCGGCCGACCACGTACTCGGGGATGAAGACGGAGACGACATCGCGCGGGCTCTCCCGGCGCAGGCTCTTGACGTAGTCGATGACCGGCCGGGTGATCTCGCGGTAGGGCGAGTCGAGGATCTTGAGCGGTACGTCTATGCCGCGCTCGTGCCACACCGTCTGGAGCGCCTTGGTCTCGGCTGGGTCCACGTTGATGCTCAGGGCTTCCAGCCGGTGGGAGCGCATCAGCTTGGCGTAGGCCAGGGCGCGCAGCGTCGGCTTGTGGACCTTGGAGACCAGGACGATGGAGTGCACCCGGGAGGGGCGCACCTCCTCCTCGTCGAGCTGTTCGGTGGCGGCCGCGAGCTCCTCGGAGACGCCGTCGTAGTGGCGCCTGATGGCCGTCATGGTGACGTAGAAGATGACCATGCCGAGCAGGGCGACCCAGGCGCCGTGGGTGAACTTCGTCAGCAGCACCACGACCAGCACCAGGCCGGTGAAGAAGGCGCCGAAGGCGTTGATCGCGCGGGAGCGGATCATACGGCGGCGGACGTTCGGGTCCCGTTCGGTGGCCAGATGGCGGTTCCAGTGCCGCACCATGCCGGTCTGGCTGAGGGTGAACGAGACGAAGACGCCGACGATGTAGAGCTGGATCAGCCGGGTGGAGTCGGCCCCGTAGAGGTAGACCAGGACGGCGGCGGCCGAGGCCAGCAGCACGATGCCGTTGGAGAAGGCGAGCCGGTCGCCGCGGGTGTGCAGCTGGCGGGGCAGGTAGCGGTCCTGGGCCAGGATCGAGCCGAGCAGCGGGAAGCCGTTGTACGCGGTGTTGGCGGCCAGGAACAGCACCAGCGCGGTGGCCGCGGCCAGCACCACGAAGAAGAACGAGCCGTCGCCGAAGACCGCGGCCGCGACCTGTGAGATCACCGGGTTCTGGGTGTAGTCGGCACCGAGCGGTGCCCCGTTCTTCAGCAGGTCCTGCGCGGGGTTTTCGGCCATCTTGACGTCGGTGGCCAGGGCGAGGGTGATGATGCCGACGAACATGGTCACGGCGAGGCCGCCCATCAACGCCAGCGTCGTGGCCGCGTTACGGCTCTTGGGCTTGCGGAAGGCGGGTACGCCGTTGCTGATCGCCTCGACGCCGGTCAGGGCGGCGCAGCCGTCGGAGAACGCGCGCAGCAGCAGGAAGATCAGCGCGAAACCGGCCAGCCCGGTCTGCTCGGCGTGCACCTCGAAGCCCGCGGTGGGGGCCTTCATGTCGTCACCCAGGACCAGCCCGCGGTAGGCGCCCCAGAGGATCATCGCGAAGACGCCGCCGACGAAGACATAGGTCGGGACCGCGAAGAGCTTGCCCGACTCCCGTACGCCCCGCAGGTTCATCAGCGTCAGCAGCAGGATGATCCCGACCGCGCAGAGCGTCTTGTTCTCGACGAAGAAGGGGACGGCCGAGCCGAGGTTCTCCACACCGGAGGAGATCGACACCGCCACCGTGAGGACGTAGTCGACCAGCAGGGCGCTGGCGACCGTCAGCCCCGCCTTGGGGCCGAGGTTGGTGGTGGCGACCTCGTAGTCACCGCCTCCGCTGGGGTACGCGTGGACGTTCTGGCGGTACGAGGCCACCACCGTGAACATCAGCACGATGATGGCGATCGTGATCCACGGGCTGTAGTGGTAGGCCGACGCACCCGCCACGGACAGAACGATCATCACCTGCCCCGGCGCGTACGCGACGGAGGACAGGGGGTCGGAGGCGAAGACGGGGAGCGCGATGCGTTTCGGGAGGAGGGTCTCCCCCAGCTTGTCGCTGCGCAGCGCCCGCCCGATCAGGATCCGTTTCGGGAGGTCGGTCAGTTTGGACACGCAGAGGATCGTAAGGGGTAGCCCCGGCCTCCGCCCACCCGCCCACCCCGGGAAAGGGGGCGGGCGGGCGCGGGGATCTCCTGGCGGTCAGGCCAGCCGCGCGGGCAGGGTGCGGTGGCCGTTGGAGATGAAGGACTCCACCGGCTCCAGCGGCTCCTGCCCGGAGGCGAGCGTGAGCCCGGGGAAGCGGTCGAAGAGCGCCGGGAGCGCGATCGCGGCCTCCAGCCGCCCCAGCGGGGCGCCGACGCACAGATGGACGCCGTGGCCGAACGCCAGATGGCTCTTGAGCCGCCGGGTGACGTCGAAGGCGTCCGCGTCCTCGCCGTGCACCTCCGGGTCGCGTCCGGCGGCCGCGTAGGCGGCCAGGATCGCGTCGCCCTTGCGCAGCACCACGCCGCCGTCCAGCTCGATGTCCTCCACGGCGTAGCGCAGCGGCAGATTGGCGACCGGGGCGGAGTGCCGCAGGGTCTCCTCGATCACGTCCTCCCAGGTGGCCCGGCCCGTCCGGACGTGCTCGAGCTGCTCGGGCCGGGTGAGCAGCGCGTGGATGGCGTTGTCCAGGAGGTTGACCGTGGTCTCGTGGCCGGCCGAGAGGAACAGGGCGAGGGTGTCGGTCAGCTCCTTCTCGCTGAGCCTGGAGTCGCTCTCCTCGTCCCGCACCGCGATCAGCCCGCTGGTCAGGTCGTCGCCGGGCTGCTCGCGCTTGGTGGCCACCAGCTCGCCGAGGACGGCGTACATCTCGCCGTAGGTGGCGGTGACCTCCTCCGCGGAGGCGGAGGTGTGGAAGATGCTGTCCACGACCCGGCGCATCCGCTCGCGCAGGTTCTCGTCCTCGAGCCCGAACAGCTCGGAGATCACCTGGATGGGCAGCGGGTACGCGTACGCCTCGCGCAGATCGACCACCTCGCCGGGCCCTGCGGCGGCCAGGTCGTCCAGGAGCCTGGCGCAGATCTCCTCGATGCGCGGCCGCAGGGCGGCGGTGCGCCGGGCGGTGAACGCCTTGGAGACCAGGGTGCGCAGCCGCCGGTGCTCGCCGCCGTAGGCCGTGAACATGTTCTCCACGGCGACCCAGGTGATCAGCGGCCACTCGGGCGAGATCTCACCGTTTTGCCACGCGGGCCAGTGCTGCCGGGGGTCCTTGGAGACCCGGGGTCGGTCAGCAGCTGTTTGAGCGTGCGCTGGCGCGTTATTGCCCACGCCACCACGCCGTCAGGAAGCTCAACAAGCGTCGCCTCGCCGCCTGCTGCGACTCGGGCTGCTTCTCCGACGATGTCGCGGCCGGCGGGGTCGAGGACGATGGGGCGGGTTTCCACTGGCTGCCTCCAGGGCTCGCGTCGAATGGGGCCGAGTTGGACACGGACGCCGCGAACGGCTCGACCTGAGCCGCCGCCTGGGCGGGGAAGCGCACCGGCAGGGCGGCCAGGGCGCGGTGGAAGGGTCCGGTCCGCCAGGTCAGCTGCTCGGCGGGGACCGCCAGTTCCATGTCCGGGAGGCGGTCCAGCAGCCGCTCGATGGCCACGGAGGCGATCACCCGGGCGGGCCGCTCGGCGGGGCAGCGGTGGGCGCCGGCGCTCCAGGCCAGGTGGGCCCGGTTGCCGGAGCGGCGGTCGGAGGCCAGGGCGGCCTCGTGGTTGGCCGCCGCGTAGCTGATCAGCACCGGGTCGCCCTTGCGCAGCCGTACGCCCGCCACCTCGCAGTCGTACCGGGGGAACCGGGTGCCGTAGTTGGCCATCGGCGGATCGTTCCAGAGCACCTCGTCCAGGGCGTCCTGGACGGGCATGCTGCCGCCGGACAGCTCACCGGCGAAGCGGTCGTCCGACAGCAGCAGCCGCAGGGCGTTGGCGATCAGGTTCTGCTGGGGGTCGGTACCGGCCGCCATCAGCAGGATGATCTGCTGCATCAGCTCCTCGTCGGCGAGCTGCGAGGGGTGCGCGATCAGCCAGGAAGTGACGTCGGCGGCGAGGTGCTCGCGCTTTTCCGCCACCAGACCGGAGATCCACTGGAGCAGTTCGTCGTTGGCCGCCGCCGCGTCCTCGCCGCTGTCGAAGAGCTTCATCATCGTCTCGACCAGCTTCGGACCGTCCGCCGGGCGGGCGCCGAAGAGCTGGTTGAAGACCAGCAGCGGGAGCACCGACGCGTATTCGGTGATCAGCTCGGCCCGGCCCCGGGAGGCGAAGGCGTCGATCAGCGTCTCCGCGCTGCGCTCGACGTACTCGCTGAGGGCGTGCGGATCCACCCGGTCCAGGCTGTCGGTGATCGCCCCGCGCAGTCGGGCATGGGCCTCCCCGTCGCTGAACAGAGCGTTCGGCCGGTACATCATCATCGGCGCGACCGGGTTGTCCAGCCCCACGGTGCCGTCCTGCATCGCCCGCCAGCCGCGCGGGTCCTTGGCGAACCGCTCGGTGTCGCGCAGGATCTCCAGGCCGAGCTGATAGCTGGTGACCAGCGAGGCGTACACACCCGGCGACAGCTCGACCGGTGCGATCGGCCCGAAGGTGGCGCGCATCCGCGCATAGGCGCCGTGCGGATCGTCCGCGAACTCGGAGCCGTACATCGGCACGGCCGCGCGGGATCCGGTGGCGCCCCCGGCCTCGGCGGGGGCGGCGTGCGCGGGGCAGCCGGGCGGCGGAACGGGTCCGGCGGCTGGACTGTTGGTCACACAATCTCCTGAGAACTACGGGTCTGGCGGGCCTGTAGGTACTGGACGAGGGCGATCAGCGCGTGGGTGGAGGAGGTCCGGTCCCGGGCGTCGCAGGTCACCAGGGGCGTCTCCGGCAGCAGATCGAGGGCCTCCCGGACCTCCGACTCGGCGAAGCGGGGAGCGCCCTCGAAGTGGTTGACGGCGACGGCGTACGGCAGTCCGTGCTCCTCCAGGACGGCCATCACCGGGAAGGACTGCTCCAGCCGCCGGGTGTCGGCCAGCACGAGCGCGCCCAGCGCCCCGAGCGTCATGTCCCGCCACAGCCGGGTGAAGCGCTGCTGCCCCGGCGTGCCGAACAGATAGAGCACCAGGGACTCGCTGAGGGTGAGCCGGCCGAAGTCCATGGCGACGGTGGTGGTCGTCTTGTCCTCGGTGCCGCGCAGATCGTCGGTGAGCGCACCGGCCTCGGTCATCGTCTCCTCGGTGCGCAGCGGCCGGATCTCGGACAGCGAGCTCACGTAGGTCGTCTTGCCGACCGCGAAGTGCCCGACGACCAGGATCTTCGCCGCCACCCGCACCGTGGCCGGGAGGTAGGCCGCCTGCTCAGAGGCGAGCGCGGAGTCCATCGAGCACCTCCTGGAGCAGCTGGACCTCGGGCAGCTCGGCGGGCGGGATGGGGGCCCGCGCGCTGATGTGGCCGCTGTCCACGAGGTCGCCGAGCAGGACCTTGGTGACGCTGACGGGCAGCTCCAGATACCCGGCGACCTCGGCCACCGAGAGCGCGCCGCCCAGACACAGCTCCATGACCCGCCGCTTCTCCGGGCTGAGCCCGGTGAGCGGCCGGTCGGGGTGGGCCATGACCAGGGTCACCAGGTCGAAGGTGTTACGAGTCGGGTAGGCACGGCCGTCGGTCACGACATACGGCCGTACCAATCCTCGTTCGCGCCTGCCCGGGCTCATGCGTGGCTGCCGATCCCCTGCCGCGGGAGGCCCTGCCGCGGCGGGCTGGTGAGCTCCTTGCCGAGCCGGTCGACGAGTTTCTGCATCCGGTAGCTGACCGCCTCCATGTCCACGGCCTCGGTGGCCGAGACCGCCAGATACGCACCGGGCCCGGCGGCGATCAGGAAGACGTACCCGCCGACGAACTCGACGAGCGTCTGCTGCCAGGGCGTCTCGTGCGGATCACAGAACTCGGAGGTGGAGCGGCTGATCGACTGAAGCCCGGAGAGTGCGGCGGCCTGGCGCTCGGCCTCGTCGCGCGCGATGCCCTGGGAGTGTGCCCGGAGCATCCCGTCCGCGGAGAGCAGGATCGCGTGCCGCGCCTCCGGCATCTTGACGACCTCGTCGAGCATCCAGCCGAGCTCGTTGTTGAGATGGTCGTTCATGCCTGGCGATTCCCTTCGTCATGGTGAGGGGCGGAGTCCTGGGTGGCGGAACGGCCGGAGCGGGTGCCGCGGGCGAACGCGCCCATCCGCGAAGCGGTTTCCTTCGCCGACCGCGCGCGGAACGCGCCCGTGTCGGGGTCGGCGGCGCCGCCCTGCCCGGCGCCCGTGGTCCAGTCGCCGGGCGGCGGGGTGGCGGCGGCCTGCCGACGGCGGCGCTTGGGCAGGCCGCCCGCCGTGGTGCCGTACACGCGGGTGCCCTCGCCGTCGGGGGACAGCTGGGGCGCCGGAGCGGGTGCCGGTTCCGGGGCGGGCGCCTCCGGGGCCGGTGCCGAAGGCTGGGCCTGGTGCGGGGCCGGGGCCTGGTGCGGGATCGGGGACGGCTCCTGCGCCCGGGCCGGGGCGGTCGGCGCCTGCGGCGCTCTTCTGGGGGACGGGTCCGGCGGGAGGGCAGGGTGTGCAGCGGCTCGGCGCCCTCGGGGTCCTGCCCGGCGGTGCCCGGCCGCCCGTCGGGGTCGATGTGGGTGAGCAGCTCGGTCGGCAGGAACAGCACGGCGCGCACACCGCCGTACGGGGACCGGGTGTCCACCGAGACGCTGAAGCCGTACCGCGCGGCCAGCAGACCCACCACGGCGAAGCCGAACTGCGGCGGGTCGCCGAGCCGGGAGACGTCCACCGCGCGCTGGCCGGAGAGCAGGTTGGCGGCCCGCTGGACCTCCAGACCGTCCATGCCCACACCGGCGTCGTCGATCACGATGCAAGCCCCGTTGTGCACCGGCTGGAGGCTGACCTCCACCGAGGTGTTGGGCTGCGAGTGGCGGGCGGCGTTGTCCAGCAGCTCGGCGACCGCGAGCACGGCGGGCTCCACGGCCCGGCTCACCACGGCGACGTCGATCAGGGCGTGCACCTGAACCCGCTGGTAGTCGCGGATGCGCGACTTGGCGCCGCGGACCACATCGGTCAGCGAGGAGGCCAGCCGCTGCCGGCCGGGCCAGGAGCCGCAGAGCACGGCGATGGCCTGGGCGCGCCGGCCGAACTGGGCGTTGGCGTGGTCGATCTCCAGCAGGTCCCGCAGCACATCGGGGTTGTCGTGCCGCTCCTGCATCTCGGAGATGGAGACCTGCTGCTCGTTGGCGAGTCCCTGGACGGCTCGCATGGACGCCTTGAGCGCCGCCTTGGCGGAGGCGTCGGCGCGCGACTGCGCCCTGTCCACCGCCCGGGTGAACTGCTCCATGACGGCGTGCAGACTCTGCGCGAAGGCCGTACCGGCCAGCTTCTCGTCGCGCAGGCCCGGCAGCGGGCCGGGCTGGCTCAGCGCGTCGGCGATCGAGGGGAGGCGTACGTCGACGAGGTGGCGCACCTCCTCGTCACGGGCGCGCAGGCTGTCCTCGAGCGTGGCGTTGCGCCTGCGGACTCCGGCGGTGATCTGCCGCTGGCGGATCAGAAGCACCAGGACGACGAGAAGCGCGACGGCCAGACACCAGCTCACCGCCTCCGATATGTGATCAGTCATCAGGAACCTCGTGCAGGAGAAACGCGGGCGCGGAAGGAACGTTCAGAGCCCTGATGTCCCGTCCGGAAACGGAATACGACGATCATCTTAGCCATGTCGTGACCTAGCGTCCGACACCCGTGACAAAGTTCGAACCAGCGGGAATCACCGGGTTTTTGTCATGGGGTTTCGGTGAAGATCCGGGATTTCAGGCGAAGATGAAGGGTCGCGACCACCTGAGGAGCGCCGTAACCAGGGCCCACCGTAGTGGTCACGGCTGATCACCGACAGTCCTTTCACCGGGCATCCGCAACCGGAAATGATCGTTACCTCTTTCCTCCCGGCGTGTCCGCGATCACCTCCGGCCACCTCCCCCATCACCGATCACCGCGGGAACTTTCGCGCTATGTCATACGTCACCACCTTCATTTCCGGACCGTCGCGCGCGGACGGCGGAGCGGGCCGCCGGTACGGATACGGTGGGGAGAGGTGCCGCGGCGGCCGACTCACGTCGTCCCCGGGCACCGGCATCGGGGTTCCGCCCCGCTGTCGCCCCGTAGGTCCTGGAAGGAAGATGTGAGCAGGGTGTTTGCGCAGGTCGGCACGGTCATCAGGAGTGCGGGGTAGGACGCATGCATATCGTGATCATGGGCTGTGGCCGGGTGGGCGCGGCCCTCGCCCAGACCCTGGAGCAACAGGGGCACACGGTCGCGGTCGTCGACCAGGACCCCACCGCCTTCCGCCGCCTCGGCGCGGGCTTCGGCGGGCGCCGGGTGACCGGCGTCGGCTTCGACCAGGACACCCTGCGCGAGGCGGGCATCGAGGAGGCCGGGGCCTTCGCCGCGGTCAGCAGCGGCGACAACTCCAACATCATCGCGGCCCGGGTGGCCCGCGAGATGTTCGGCGTGGAGAACGTGGCGGCCCGGATCTACGACCCCCGCCGCGCCGAGGTCTATCAGCGCCTCGGCATCCCGACCGTGGCCACGGTCCGCTGGACCGCCGACCAGATGCTGCGGCGGCTGCTGCCGTCCGGCGCGGAGCCGCTGTGGCGGGACCCCAGTGGCGGGGTCCAGCTGGCCGAGGTGCACATCTCCCCCTCGTGGGTGGGCCACAAGGTCAGCAAGCTCCAGGAGGAGACCGGGGTGCGGGTCGCGTTCCTCACCCGGCTCGGCGAGGCGATGCTGCCGACCTCCGAGACGGTGCTCCAGGAGGGCGACCTGGTGCATGTGATGATGCGCACCGATGAGGTCGAGAAGGTCGAGGCGGCGTTCGAAAAGGGTCCCGAGGAGGCCGGCCGATGAGAGTTGCCATTGCCGGTGCGGGCGCCGTGGGGCGTTCCATCGCGAGCGAGCTGCTGGAGAACGGGCACGAGGTGCTCCTCATCGACAAGGCGCCGACCGCCATCTCGGTGGAGCGGGTGCCGCAGGCCGAGTGGCTGCTGGCCGACGCGTGCGAGATCACCTCGCTGGACGAGGCCGCCCTGCAGCGCTGCAACGTGGTCATCGCGGCCACCGGTGACGACAAGGTCAACCTGGTCGTCTCGCTGCTCGCCAAGACCGAGTACGGGGTGCCCCGGGTGGTCGCCCGGGTCAACAACCCCAAGAACGAGTGGCTGTTCAACGAGGCGTGGGGCGTCGATGTGGCCGTCTCCACCCCGCGTCTGATGTCGGCGCTGGTCGAGGAGGCGGTGAGCGTCGGCGATCTGGTGCGGCTGCTCCGCTTCAGCCACGGCGACGCCAACCTGGTGGAGCTGACGCTGCCGCCGGAGGCGGCGCTGGTGGGCACCCGGGTCGGCGATGTGGAGTGGCCGGAGGACACCACGCTGGTCACCATCATCCGCGGCACCCGCGTGCTGACCCCGAACAAGGACGATGTGCTGGAGGCCGGGGACGAGCTGCTGTTCGTCGCGGCGCAGGCGCGCGAGGAGCAGCTCGAGCAGCTGCTGTCCGTCCAGCGCCAGGACGCCGCCGGTTAGGCCGTGAACTCCCGCCCTGGGCTCCCGAGCCGGGAGCCCAGGGCGGGAGCCAGGGCGGCGGGCCCGGGCCGGGAGCCCGGGGCGGCGGGCCTCAGTGCCGGGGCGGCTGCCGGTCGGCGGATTCGGTACGGGCCTCGGACACGATCTGGCCGGTCCACTCCGAGAGCAGCGGATCGGCGATCTTGTCGGCCTCGGCCTTCGCCCGCTCCCGGTCCCGCTCGGCCTTCTCCTCCGCCTCCATCTCCGCGATGACGTCGATCGGCGGCGGGGCCTTGGCCAGGAAGATCCAGGTCAAGTAGACGCAGAGCAGGAACGGCGGAATGCCGAGCGCGACCTTGACCCAGCCGAGCTGGGTGGCGTCCCCCCACCAGTAGAGCGGGAACAACACCGCCGACTTGGCCAGCAGGATCAGCCCCCACGCCCAGGTGGACCGGGTGTAGGCGCGGAACCGGCCGGGGTTACGGGTGCGCCAGGAGAGGTTCTCCTTCAGCATCGGCCCGAGCAGCACCCCGATCAGCGGGAAGCGGAAGATCGCCGAGAGGATGTAGGCGATCGCCAGGCCCAGGGTGTAGAGCATGCCCGGCAGATAGAAGTTCTTCGCGTCGCCGGACATCATCGCGAAGATCGCGCCGAACGCGACCCCGAAGACCCCGCTGAAGGCGTGCTTCAGCGTCTCCTTGCGCACCAGCCGGGCGAGCCCGAGCAGCACGGTGAGGCCGAGCGCGGCGATCGCGGCGAGATGGATGTCCCGCTTGATCGTGTACAGCAGGACGAAGACCAGACCGGGGACGGTGGTGTCCACCATGCCCCGCACCCCGCCGAACGCCTCCAGGAGCGCGGTGTCCGCCGCCGCCCTGCTGTCGGCGGCGGTGCGTCGGTGCCCGGTCGGGGGCGTCTTGTCGTCTGGCGTCACCGGCTACTCCTGTCCGAGCGGTCGGAGTTCGTACTTCGGATTGAACAGCACCCGGCGCCCATGGCTCATGGAGATCCGGCCGGAGGCGATCAGCTTGCGCCCCGGTTCTATCCCGATGATGGAGCGACGGCCCAGCCACACCACGTCCAGCGCGGCGGTGCCGTCGAAGAGCTCCGCCTCCAGTGCGGGAACTCCGGCCCGCGGTCTGAGCGTCACCGTGCGCAGCGTGCCCGTCACCTTGACGATCTGACGGTCGCCGCAGTCGCCGATCTTGGTACAGCCCGCGGCCTCCGCGTCCTGCTGCAACTCGGCGGAGTGCAGTTCCTCCTGGGAGCTCGACAGCCGGTCCAGCATCCGCCGGAACCGGCCGGCCGGCTTGTCGGACCTGTCTCCCCTGTCGGCCCCGTCGGAGGGGTGGCGTACGGAACTCATACGGCCAGCGTACCGGTGAGCCATCGCCGAAACGCCGTCCCCGCGCTCATCGCTCGAACCGGTACCCCATGCCCGGTTCCGTGACGAAGTGGCGGGGATGGGAGGGGTCGGCCTCCAGCTTGCGGCGCAGCTGCGCCATGTAGACCCGCAGGTAGTTGCTCTCGGTGCCGTACGAGGGTCCCCAGACCTCCTGGAGCAGCTGCTTCTGGCTGACCAGGCGGCCGGCGTTGCGCACCAGGACCTCCAGCAGATGCCATTCGGTGGGGGTCAGCCGCACATCGCGGCCGTCGCGGTGGGCCTTCTTGGCGGCCAGGTCGACGGTGAACGCGTCGGTCTCCACCGCCACCGAGTCCTCCGGCTGCCCGACGGGCTCGGCGCGGCGGACGGCCGCGCGCAGCCGGGCGAGCAGCTCGTCCATGCCGAACGGCTTGGTGACGTAGTCGTCCGCCCCGGCGTCGAGCGCCTCGACCTTCTCGTCCGAGGTCTGACGGGCGGAGAGCACCAGGATCGGCACCCGGGTCCAGCCCCGGAGCCCTCTGATCACCTCCACCCCGTCCATATCGGGCAGTCCGAGGTCGAGCACGACCACATCGGGATGGCGGGCGGCGGCGAGCCGGAGTGCGGTGGCGCCGTCCGAGGCCGCGTCCACCTCGTACTTGCGCGCCTTCAGGTTGATCACGAGGGCGCGCACGATCTGCGGCTCGTCGTCCACCACGAGCACCCGGTTCATCTGGCGGGCCTGCCTTTCCGTGTCGTTGTGCCTGACGTGGAGCCGACCTGGACCGGGGGGCCGGGCGCGGCCGGCCGGCGGTCGCGGGCGACACGCAGCGTGAGCACCATGGTCATCCCGCCGCCGGGGTGTCCTCGGCGGTCAGCCGCCCGCCCATGGCCTCGGCGAAGCCGCGGGCGACGGCGAGCCCGAGGCCGACCCCTGCCCGCGCGGGGCGTCCCCGTACCGCTGGAAGGGCTCGAAGATACGGTCCTTGTCGGTGTCCGGCACGCCCGGCCCGCCGTCGGCGACGCGCAGCTCCACCCGGTCGCCGAGGGCGCTCGCGGAGACCAGCACGGGGCGGTCCGGCGGGCTGTACTTCACCGCGTTCTCCACGATGTTGGCCACGGCGCGCTCCAGCAGCCCGGGGTCGACCGCCACCATCGGCAGCTCCTCGGGGATGTCGAGGGCGACGTCGGCCTCGGGGACGCCGACGAGCGCCATCGGCACCACCTCGTCCAGGTCGATCTCCCGGATGAGCGGGGTGACGGTGCCGGTCTGCAGCCGGGACATGTCCAGGAGGTTGCCCACCAGGTGGTCCAGGCGGTCGGCGCCGCTCTCGATGCCCTCCAGCAGCTCGGCCTCGTCCTCCGCCGACCAGGCCACGTCGTCCGAGCGCAGGGAGCTCACGGCCGCCTTGATGGCCGCGAGCGGGGTGCGCAGATCGTGGCTGACGGCGGCGAGCAGCGCGGTGCGGATGCGGTTCCCCTCGGCCAGCTCGCGGGCCTGCCCGGCCTCCTGGGCCAGCCGCTGCCGGTCGAGGACGACGGCGGCCTGGGCGGCGAAGGCGGCGAGCACCCGGCGGTCCTCGGCGGGCAGGACCCGGCCGGAGAGCGCGAGCGCCATATGGTCCCCGACCGGCATGTCCACCTCCGCGTCCTCGGGCCGCTCGGGCGGCGGGGTGCCGCCGTGGCCGCCGACGCTGCCCGCGCAGGTCCAGGGGGCGACATCGCTCTCCCGCTCCAGCAGCGCGACGGAGTCCATGGCGAATGTCTCGCGGACCCGCTCCAGCAGCGCCTCCAGGCTGGTCTCGCCGCGCAGCACGCTGCCCGCGAGGAAGGACAGTATTTCGGACTCGGCGCGCAGCCGGGCGGCCTGATGGGTGCGGCGGGCGGCGAGATCCACCACGGAGGCCACACAGACGGCCACCGCCACGAAGATCGCTATGGCGACGATGTTCTCGGGGTCGGCGATGGTCAGAGTGTGGGTGGGCGGGGTGAAGTAGTAGTTGAGCAGCAGCGATCCGACGGCCGCCGAGGCGAGCGCGGGCAGCATGCCGCCCAGCAGGGCGGCCAGCACATTGAGGAACAGGAAGAGCAGCACCTCGTTGGCGAAACCGGGCCCGGCCTCCGAGGCGAGGGTGGCGCCGGTGGTGGTGAGCAGCAGCGTGAGCAGGACCGGCCCGGCCACCCCGACCACCCAGCCCGCGATCAGCCGGGAGCGGCCCAGCCGGGCGCCGCGCGCGACCGGCAGCCCGCGGCCCTTGGCGACCTCGTCATGGGTGACGATGTGGACGTCCAGGTCGGGCCCGGACTCCCGGGCAACGGTGGCGCCCACCCCGGGTCCGAACATGTACTGCCAGGTCTTGCGGCGGCTGGAGCCGAGCACGATCTGGGTCGCGTTGACCCCGCGGGCGAACTCCAGCAGCGCCCGGGGATGTCCTCCCCTATGACGTGGTGGAAGGTGCCCCCGAGGTCTTCGACGAGGGTGCGCTGGACCGCCAGCTCCTTGGGGGAGGCCGAGGTCAGGCCGTCGCTGCGGGCGATGTAGACGGCGAGGATCTCGCTGCCGGAGCCCTTGGCCGCCATCCGGGCCGCCCGGCGGATCAGCGTCCGCCCCTCCGGGCCGCCGGTCAGCCCGACGACGATGCGCTCACGCGCCTGCCAGGTGGAGCGGATGGAGTGCTCGTCGCGGTACTGCTGGAGGTATTCGTCCACCCGGTCGGCGGTCCACAGCAGGGCCAGCTCGCGCAGCGCGGTCAGGTTCCCGGGCCGGAAGTAGTTCGACAGCGCGGCGTCGACCTTGTCGGGCGCGTAGATGTTGCCGTGCGCCATGCGGCGGCGCAGCGCCTGGGGCGACATGTCGACCAGCTCGATCTGGTCGGCCCGGCGCACCATCTCGTCCGGGACGGTCTCCCGCTGGCGCACCCCCGTGATCGACTCCACCACGTCCCCCAGCGACTCCAGGTGCTGGATGTTGACGGTGGAGACGACGTCGATGCCCGCCTTCAGCAGCTCCTCGACGTCCTGCCAGCGCTTCTCGTTCCGGCAGCCGGGGACGTTGGTGTGGGCGAGCTCGTCGACGAGGGCGACGACGGGGCGGCGCGCCAGCACCGCGTCCACGTCCATCTCGCTGAAGGTGGACCCCCGGTACTCCACCTCCCGGCGGGGCACCTCCTCGAGCCCGTGCATCATCACCTGGGTGCGCCGACGGCCGTGGTGCTCCACGAAGCCGACCACGAGGTCCGTGCCCCGCTCGACCCGGCGGTGCCCCTCGGAGAGCATCGCGTAGGTCTTGCCGACGCCCGGTGCCGCACCGAGGTAGATCCGCAACTTTCCGCGTCCCATGCCCCTATTTTCCCTGTTGGACGGCGCCTGAACGCTCGGCGAGCCTCCGGCGGGCGATACCCGTCGAGCAAACCTCGCCCCCGGCCGGACCGGCCGTCCCTTGACGCCTCCCTTACGGCCGGTGGCGCCCTCTTGACGCGTCTCTGACGCGCGGCGCCCGAACACCTCGCGGCAGACCCCGCGGAAAGCCGGCAGCCCCCCGGGAAAAAGCCGGTGGGCCGTACTCCGCAGAGAAGAGTACGGCCCACCGGTAGACGCTCACATCGGGCCGGGCCTTACGCCGTCGGCTCAGCCGGACGCGAGCGAGCAGCCCGCCAAGGCGTCAAGACCGGAGGGGGCGGTCGAGCCCTGGCGGGAGAATGAGAGTTCGATGCGGTCGATCGTCGAGGCGCGCTTGTCCTTCAGCGGGCCGAGGATCGCGTTCTGGACGAAGTTGGGGCCGCCCTCGCCCGCGGAGGAGGCCAGCCGCTTGTTGGCCTCGTCGAGCTGGGTCTGGAGCAGCGCGATATTGCGGTCCACCTCGGCCTGGGCGGCGGCCGGTACGTCGCCGATCTCGGAGGCGACATCGGGGCAGCTGATCGTCTGGCCGGAGCCCGCGCCGCCCTGCTCGGCCCCGCCGCCCTGGTCGGCTCCTCCGCCCTGCTCGTCCGCGGGCTGGGACGCGGCGGCGGTCGGGCTCGCGGCGCCGCCCGCCTCGCCACCCGCGCCGGTGTCGGAGCCCGCGCCCGCCCCGCCGTCCGACAGCGTGCACTCGGCGAGCGCGTCCAGCCCCGTCGGCTTCTCGGCGTGCCGTCCTATGGAGATCGCGATGCGGTCCAGGGTGGACTTCCGCTTGTCCGCCAGCGGGCCGAGGATGGCGTTCTGCACGAAGTTCGGGCCGCCCTCGCCCTGGCTGGTGCTGAGCCGCTTGTTGGCCTCCGCCAGCTGGGTGTCCAGGAGGGCGAGGTTGCGGTCCACCTCGGCCTGGGCCTCCGCCGGGATCTCCGGGAGGGAACCGGCGACGGCGGGGCAGCTGATGGTCGAGGCCGCCTTGGTCGACGCACTGGCGTCGCCGCCGCCGTCCTGACCGGCCATGGCGGCTCCCACCGCGACGGCCGCACAGGTGATACCGCCGATCGCCCCGGAGAGGAGGATTCTCCGGCGGTGGAATAACGGAAGGCCACGCGACATCTGATCACTCACCTCGTTGAGGTCGGACAGGGGGTGTGTCTCGTGACGCGTTCTCTCCCCTCGGAGCGTCACAAGGTCTCGCGCCCATGAGTACGGCCGGTGCGGCGGGTGTGTTCAACGGGTCCCGGGAAAATCCCGAAAACCCGAAAGGAAGGCTCCGGAACATGCCGAAGGGGCCCGGGGGCCCTGCCCGGGCCCCTTCCGGGCCTTGGCTCTCTGTCGTGCGTGAGCTGACGTACGCGAGGGCGGCTCAGCGCACCTCGGAGATCTCCGGGCCGCGCTGGAGCCGGTCGGCGCCGCCCGCGAACCGCGAGCCCTGCGCCTCGTCCTGCTGCACCCCGTCGGGCACCATCTGCGCGTCGTCCGGCAGCTTGAGGACGATCGGGTCGCGCGGGGCCATCGGGCCCTCGCCGCGCACCACGACCGTGTCCCGGAAGATCGCTTCCAGGAGGCTGCCGGTCTCGGGCTGCACCGCGCCCTGCCCGGAGATCACACCGCGCAGGAACCAGCGGGGCCCGTCCACGCCGACGAAGCGGACCACCTGCACCCCGTTCTTGCCGTCCGGGAGCTGCACCGGCACCTGGGCGCGCAGCTCCCAGCCGAGCGGGCCCTCGACCTCGTCCACGATCCCGCCCTGCTGGGTGATGCCGGTGGCGATCTCGTCGCGCACCTCGCCCCAGATGCCTTCCTTCTTGGGCGCGGCGAACGCCTGGAGCTGCACGGCGCTGTCCCGCAGCACCACGGTCGCGGCGACGATCGCATCCCCCGCGACCTCCACCCGCAGCTCCATGCCCTCCACGCCGGGCACGAACAGACCACCGAGGTCCACCCGGCCCTCGCCGGGCTCGCGCACCTCGGACACGTCCCAGGGGCCCTCGGGGCGCGGGGCCGGCGGCAGGCTCACCCGCCCGCTCTCCACGGGTGCGGCGGTGTCCTCAGCGCCGTCCGCGACCTCCGCGTCCTCGGCCAACTCGTCGGAGGTCACGTCGAGCGACTCGACGTCCTCCTTGCTGCGCTTGCGGCGACGTCCGAACACGTCATCGTCCTTCCCGGTCGGAACCGACCGAAGCGTATCCATTCCCACCCGTTGTGCCGTCCACGGCGGCATGACCGCCGGTGGACCCGAAGCCCCCTTCGGCCCGCGCCGACCCGGGAAGCTCCGCCACCTCCTGGAAGCGCACCTTCTCGACCTGCTGGACGACCAATTGGGCGATCCGGTCGAAGCGCTCGAACCGCACGCTCTCGCGCGGGTCCAGATTGACCACGATCACCTTGATCTCTCCACGGTACCCGGCATCGATGGTCCCCGGGGCATTCACCATGGCGACACCGCAGCGCGCGGCGAGTCCGGACCGTGAATGCACGAAGGCGGCATACCCCTCCGGGAGCGCGATAGACACTCCGGTGGGCAGAACCGCGCGCTCCCCGGGAGCCAGTTCGGCGGGCTCGGTGGTGACCAGATCGGCCCCGGCGTCGCCTGGGTGGGCGTAGCCGGGGATCGGCACCTCGGGGTCCACCCTGCGGATCAGCACGTCGACGGGGAGCGGACTCATGGGTTCACCTCGAAAGCGCGTGCGACCTTCACCTGATCCGGGTCGGCGAGCGCCGCGTCGATCTCCTCCGCCCGGCCGTTCTCGATGAAGTGGTCGACCCGCACCTCTATGAAGAGCGCCTGCGCCCGCACCGCGACGGGGCCGTCGGGGGCATCGATCCGGCCCGTGGCCGAGCAGTAGATCTTGCGGCCGTGCACGGCGGTCACCCGTGCCTCCAGGTGGAGCTCGGCGCCGACCGGCACGGGCCGTACGAAGTCCGTCTCCAGCCGCCCGGTCACCGCGATCACCCGCTGGAGCCAGTTGAGCGACCCGAGCGTCTCGTCCAGCGCCGCGGCCAGCACCCCGCCGTGGGCCAGCCCCGGCGCGCCCTGGTGGCCGGAGCGCACGGTGAACTCGGCGGTGACGCTCACACCCTCGCCCGCCCGTGTGGTCAGCCCCAGGCCCCCGCCTGGTCGCCGCAGCCGAAGCACTGGTCGTAGTGCGCGCCGAGGATCTCCCCGGGCGCGGGCGCGTCGGCGTGGCGCACGGGTGCCGTGGCGCCCTCCGGCGGCGTCAGCCCTGTCGTTCGTCCACTCACAACGGCTGACCTTACCCGCGAGAACAACCCGGGTCGGCGGCCATGCCAAGCTGATACGCATGCAGCCTTACGAAGAACGCCTCAGCGCGCCCCGTTCCTGGTGGTTCATCGCCTTCCTGATCGGGGTCTCGGTGGGGTTGATCATGCTGCCGTTCGGCACCCTGCCGATGCTCGGCGGGCTGATCGGCGGGGCGGCACTGGCCTGTGTGGCGGTGAGTTCGTACGGCTCGGCGCGGGTGCGCGTGGTGGCGGACTCGCTGGTGGCGGGCGAGGCGAAGATCCCGGTGTCGGCACTGGGGACGCCCCAGGTGCTGGACGCCGCCGAGGCGGCCGCCTGGCGGACCTACAAGGCCGATCCGCGGGCGTTCATGCTGCTGCGCAGCTACATCCCGACCGCGCTGCGGGTGGACGTCACCGATCCGGAGGACCCCACACCGTATGTGTATGTGTCCACACGGAATCCGGAGGCGCTCGCCGCCGCGCTCACGGCCGTGCGCTCGGCGTGACGGGGGCGCGCGAGGAGCTCATTTCTCCAGCGGTACGGGGAGGTCCCAGGGGATCTGCTTGGCCCGCAGGTCCTTGCGGACCTTGCGCGCGAGCTTCTTGGTGTCGCGCCGGTTCATCGCGGCTCCCACGGCCGCGCCGACCATGAAGGGCGCCAAGGACGGCATGTTCCGGAAGCCGCGTCTGAGGACCTGCTGCCGCAGCTCGCGCTTCATCTGGACGCCGAGAGCCGCGTTGACGGTCGCAGGCTGGGCGACGTCGATACCGCGCTCCTCGGCCCAGGCGCCGAGATAGGCGACGGCGCGCTGACGCGTGGAGCCCGGCGCACGCACTCCGTAGACCTCGTGCAGCTCGGCGATCAGCTTGAACTCTATGGAGGCCACGCCGACGATCTCGGCGGCCAGCTCGGTGGGCATGGCGGGCGGGGCCGGCAGCATCGCCGCGGCACCGACGCCCGCGCCCACTGTGGCGGTGCCTCCCGCGGCACCGGCCACCAGCTTGTCCGCGAGCTCTTCGGGGCCCAGCCCCGGGAACTGCTTGCGCAGCGTCGCGAGATCGCGGACAGGGATACGTGGGGCGTTCGCGATGATCCGGTCGGCGACCGCGTAGACCCCCGCTCTCGCGCGCTCACCGCCTCGTCGCACTCCACGGCCGACAGCGGTCGCGAGCGAGGCCATCCGGCCTCGCTCGGTCTCGTGCATGTCGTCGTGTTCCGCCTCCACGCCGACCACGCGGCTCAGGCCGCGCAGTCGCGGCAGATCGGCTGGCCGTTCTTGGTCTCGGCGGCCAGCTGGCTGCGGTGGTGCACGAGGAAGCAGCTCATGCAGGTGAACTCGTCGGCCTGGCGGGGCAGGACCCGGACGGACAACTCCTCGTTGGAGAGGTCCGCGCCGGGCAGCTCCAGGCCCTCGGCCTGCTCGAACTCATCCACGTCGACGGTGGACGCGGACTTGTCGTTCCGCCGGGCCTTCAGTTCCTCGATGCTGTCCTCGTTGACGTCATCGTCGGTCTTGCGTGGGGTGTCGTAATCCGTTGCCATGTCTGTCTCCCCTCTGGGTGTCTGTGGTGTCTCCAGCGCACGTAACGCGTGAGAGGCCGGACTTGTGCCCGACCCGAGGCGGAGATTTTGCCTCACATCAAGGTCTGTTACTCAATCGACACCCAACCGCACCCCTGAAGAGGTGATCGGGTTGGATGGCCATCGGGACCGTACACGGTCCGAATGTCGCACTCACATGCGCCATGACGTGTACTTCCCGTGATCACGGCCCCTGAAAACCCGGATTTTCCCGGCTTTCCGTCAACCGTGACGATCACGCAGAGTATATGGCCGGAAAATCGCCCATGTGATCGATCACACACCCTACAGCGGGTGGGCGGATCCCGAAAATTCCGCCCAAAGCGAACACATCCCGGCGGGTCCCCGGCCGCGCGCTCTCCTACGTCACACCGGGAGCACCACCCGCATCACCAGGCCGCCTCCCTCGCGCGGCTCCGCCGCGATGCGGCCGCCGTGGGCGCGCGCCACGGAACGCGCGATCGACAGCCCGAGGCCGACGCCCTTGTCGCTGCCGGTGCGCTCGGTGCGGAGCCTGCGGAAGGGCTCGAAGATGTTGTCCATCTCGTAGGCGGGGACCACCGGGCCGGTGTTGGCGACCACCAGCACGGCCTGGCCCTGCCGGCTCTCGGTGGTGACCTCCACCCAGCCGTCCCGGGCCACGTTGTACCGCACCGCGTTCTGGACGAGGTTCAGCGCGATCCGCTCCAGCAGCACCCCGTTGCCCTGGACCACCGCCGGGGCGCGCTGCCCGCGCAGCTCCACGCCCTTGTCCTCCGCCTCCGACCGCACCTGCTCCAGCGCCTGGGAGGCCACCTCGGCGAGGTCCACCGGCTTGCGGTCGACGATCTCGTTGTCGCTGCGGGCCAGCAGCAGCAGGCCCTCCACCAGCTGCTCGCTGCGCTCGTTGGTGGCCAGCAGGGTCTTGCCCAGCTGGGTCAGCTCCGGGGACGCCTGCGGGTCCGAGAGCTGCACCTCCAGCAGGGTGCGGTTGATCGCCAGCGGGGTGCGCAACTCGTGCGAGGCGTTGGCGACGAACCGCTGCTGGGCGGTGAACGCCCGGTCCAGGCGCTCCAGCATCTCGTCGAAGGTGTCGGCGAGCTCCTTGAGCTCGTCGTCCGGGCCGTCCAGCTCGATCCTGCGGGACAGGTCCGAGCCCGCCACCTGGCGCGCGGTCCGGGTGATCCGGCCGAGCGGCGAGAGCACCCGCCCGGCCATCGCGTAGCCGAAGGCGAAGGCGATCACGGACAGGCCCAGGAGGGCTATCAGGGAGCGGCGCAGCAGCCCGTCGAGGGCCAGCTGGCGCTGCTCCTTCATACACGTGTTCAGGACCGCGTTGAACTGGTCGGGGCTGCTCTGGCCGATGATCTCGGGGCAGGTGTTGTTGGTCGGCTGGACACTGCCGCCGACCAGCTTGAACGGCAGCTCGTTGCCGACGTGCAGGGCCTGCGCGGCCAGCAGGTAGATGATCGTCAGCAGCACCACCCCGGCGATCAGGAACATCCCGCCGTACAGCAGGGTGAGCCGTATCCGGATCGTGGGGCGCAGCCAGGGGTTGGGGCGCGAGCCGGCCTGCGGGTCCCAGCTGGGCTTGGGCGGCACCGTCGGCGGCAGCGGGGTCGGAGTCGTCGCCATGTCCGATCAGATCCGGTAACCCGAGCCGGGGACGGTGACGATCACCGCGGGCTCGCCCAGCTTGCGGCGCAGGGTCATCACCGTCACCCGCACCACGTTGGTGAACGGGTCGGTGTTCTCGTCCCAGGCCTTCTCCAGCAGCTGCTCCGCGGAGACCACGGCGCCCTCGCTGCGCATGAGCACCTCCAGCACCGCGAACTCCTTCGGCGCCAGCTGGATCTCCTTGCCGTCCCGGAACACCTCGCGGCGGTTGGGGTCCAGCTTGATCCCGGCGCGCTCCAGGACGGGCGGCAGGGCCACGGTCGTCCGGCGGCCGAGCGCCCGGACGCGGGCGATCAGTTCGCTGAAGGCGAAGGGCTTGGGCAGATAGTCGTCCGCGCCGATCTCCAGGCCCTCCACGCGGTCGCTGACGTCGCCGGAGGCGGTGAGCATCAGCACGCGGGTGGGGATGCCGAGTTCGACGATCTTGCGGCAGACGTCGTCGCCGTGCACGAGGGGCAGGTCCCGGTCGAGGACGACGACGTCATAGTCGTTGACGGCGATCCGCTCCAGGGCGGCGGCTCCGTCATACACGACGTCGACGGCCATGGCCTCCCGGCGTAGTCCGGTGGCCACCGCATCGGCGAGCAGCTGCTCGTCCTCGACGACGAGTACGCGCACGTCGTTGGTCCTTCCTTGATTGCCGCAGTGGGCGGGTGATCTCGCCAAACTCGATGAGTGTTCGGCGCCTCCATCCTGCCTCGAAGTCTCATAAACCGGCGGTAAGAGGGTCGCCCGGGGATCCCGAGTGCGGATCATGGCCGCGGCGTCGGGGGTCCGCGGCGGCTGGAACACCGAATTCAGATTCTTTCGGGTCCGGAGGTTTCCCCCGAAGACGGGGTGGGGAGGACGACTGCACACCCGCGATCACGCCCTGTCCCCGGCATATCTGGCTGGCATTGCCGTCGGCAGGGGCACGCACGTGATCAACCCGCCGTCGGCACACCCCCGTGCCACCGACCCACGACGAGGGGGCGCAACATGGACGCGTTCACCGCAGGCATTCTGCAGCGCATAGAGAACACCAAGTCCGATCTCATTCGCGCCCGTGAGACGGGCGACGACTTTCTTGTGGACGTGGAGCAGTCGGAGCTGGAAGACCTCCGTCGCCTCGCCGCCGAGCACGGCGTCGAAGTAAGCGCCTCGTTCGCCTGATCCCTTGTGGATTCCGGACCCGATCCAGATCCGGTTTCCCTGTGACCGTGTGACCGATTCCCATTCACCGCCGGATGGCGATCCAGAAAACATCCGGTAACCACGCCGAAGCGCCCCGGTGTCCTCGTGACTCCGGGGCGCTTCCGCGTGTGTGGACGGGGCCGGGGGCGTGATCAGTCGTGCCAGGCGCCCAGGTCGTCCAGAAGCCCCCGCAGCGGCTCGAAGAGGCCGGGGGCGGCGGCGATGGTCAGCTCGGTGGAGGCCGGGACGCCCGGCCGCCCTCCGGTGAGCGCGCCCGCCTCGCGCGCTATGAGCGCACCGGCCGCGAAGTCCCAGGGGTTGAGCCCGCGCTCGTAGTAGCCGTTGAGCCGGCCGCAGGCCACATCGCACAGATCGATGGCGGCCGATCCGCCGCGCCGGATGTCCCGCACCCGCGGCAGCACCTCTTGGAGGACCCTGGCCTGCCCGATGCGGCGCTCGCGCACATACCCGAAGCCGGTGCCGATCAGCGACTCCTCGAGCGGGGCCGCGGGGCGGCAGTGCACCCGCTCCCCGTTCCGCCAGGCGCCCTGGCCCAGGACCGCGTGGAAGGTCTCGCCGCGCATCGGCGCGATCACCACTCCGGCGACCGTCTCGCCGTCCTTCTCGGCGGCGATGCTGACCGCCCACGACGGCAGGCCGTAGAGGTAGTTCACGGTGCCGTCGAGCGGGTCGATCACCCAGCGCACCCCGCTGCTGCCCTCGCTGCTCGAGCCCTCCTCCCCCAGCACCCCGTCCCGCGGGCGGCGGCGCGCGAGGAGGTCGGTGATCAGCTTCTCGGCGGCGATGTCCATCTCGGTGACGACGTCGATCGGGCTGGTCTTGGTGGCCGCCACCCGAGGTCGGCCGGGCGGCCGTCGCGCAGCAGGTCCCCGCGCCGCGGGCGGCCTCCAGCGCCGTCTCGAGGAGTTCGGTCATGAGCGGGTCGGTCATCGTGCTCCTTAGCGGATTGCCCGGAGGGGCGAGCGGCGGTGGCGGGCCGGGGCGGCGGGCGCGGTCGGTCGGGGCCCGGGCGTGCGGGCGAGCGCGGTCAGTCGGCGCCCGCGGCGGCGGGGCGCGGCGACCGGGCCGGGCAGCAGCCCACCGGGCACACGTCATGGCTCGGGCCGAGGGCGCCAAGGGCACAGCGCTCCGGGGCAGCGGCCGCCCGGCCCTCGGCGAAGCGCTCGGTGGCCGCGCGCTCCAGCACCAGATCGCGCACGCATGCGGCGAACCGCGGATCGGCGCCGACGGTCGAGGCGCGGGCGACCGGCAGACCGAGCTCGGCGGCCTTGGCCGTGGCCTCGGTGTCGAGGTCGTACTTGACCTCCATGTGGTCCGAGACGAAGCCGATCGGGACCATGACGACCGCGGGCGCGCCCTCGCCATGCAGCTCCTCGAGGTGATCGCAGATGTCCGGCTCCAGCCAGGGGATGTGCGGGGCGCCGCTGCGCGACTGGTAGACCAGCCGCCAGGGGCGCTCGACGCCGGTCTCCTCGCGCACCGCGTCCGCGATCAGTCGGGCGACGTCGAGGTGCTGGGCGACGTACGCGCCGCCCTCCCCGTCCTCGGTGTGCGCCTCGACCGGCCCCGAGGTGTCGGCGGCGGCGGTCGGGATGGAGTGGGTGGTGAAGGCGAGGTGGGCCCCGGCGCGCCGGTCCTCGGGCAGCTCCGCGAGGGCGGCCAGCGTGGCGTCCACCATGGGCCGCACGAAGCCGGGGTGGTTGAAGTAGTGCCGCAGCTTGTCCACGCGCGGCAGCGGCAGGCCCTCGCCCTCCAGGGCGGCCAGGGCGTCCGCGAGGTTCTCGCGGTACTGCCGGCAGCCCGAGTACGAGGCGTAGGCGCTGGTGGCCAGCACCAGGATGCGCCGGTGGCCGTCGGCCGCCATTTCGCGCAGGGTGTCGGTCAGATACGGCGCCCAGTTGCGGTTGCCCCAGTAGACCGGCAGGTCCAGGCCGTGCTCGGCGAAGTCCTTGCGCAGCGCGTGCAGCAGCTCGCGGTTCTGCGCGTTGATCGGGCTGACCCCGCCGAAGAGGAAGTAGTGCCGGCCGACCTCCTTCAGCCGCTCGCGGGGGATTCCCCGCCCGCGCGTGACGTTCTCCAGGAACGGCACGACGTCATCGGGGCCCTCCGGACCGCCGAAGGAGAGCAACAGCAGTGCGTCATAGGGGTCGGGGGCAGGCTGTACTGACTGATCCGGCATGCTCCCGATCCTGCCACCCGCCTCCGACAGGCGGGAAACGGCCCTGCGCGGACCGGGCGGGGACCGTAATCTGTATCAGCGCTCGACGATCCTTACCCTGCTCACGGCGGAGTCTGCCTTGCCCAGTGCCAGCCCCTACCGCGCGATCTTCGCCGCCCCCGGCGCCAAGGAGTTCTCCGCGGCCGGCTTCCTCGGGCGGATGCCGCTGTCCATGGCGGGCATCGGCGTGGTCACCATGGTCTCCGAACTCACCGGCCGGTACGGGCTCGCGGGCGCCCTGTCGGCCACGCTGGCGCTCTCCGCCGCCGTCATCGGCCCGCAGATCTCCCGGCTGGTCGACCGGCACGGCCAGCGCCGGGTGCTGCGCCCGGCGACCCTCGTGGCGCTCGCCGCCGTCCTCGGGCTGCTGCTGAGCGCGCACCGGGGCTGGCCGGACTGGACGCTGTTCGTCTTCGCCGCCGGGTCCGGCTGTGTGCCCAGTGTGGGCTCCATGGTGCGGGCCCGCTGGGCGGCGATCTACGCGGACTCCCCGCGCGAGCTGCACGCCGCGTACGCGTGGGAGTCCATCGTCGACGAGATCTGCTTCATCGTCGGGCCGGTCATCTCGATCGGGCTGTCCACCTCCTGGTTCCCGGAGGCCGGCCCGCTGCTGGCGGCCTGCTTCCTGGCGGCCGGGGTCTTCTCGCTGACCGCGCAGCGGGCCACCGAGCCCGTACCGCATCCGCGCGGGCAGCACAGCGGCGGTTCGGCGCTGCGCTCGCGCGGGCTCCAGGTGCTGGTGGCCACCTTCATGGCGACCGGCGCGATCTTCGGGGCGATCGACGTGGTGACGGTGGCCTTCGCCGAGGACGAGGGCCACAAGGGCGCGGCCAGTCTGGTCCTGGCGGTGTACGCGGCGGGCTCCTGCCTCGCGGGCGCGGTCTTCGGGGTGCTGCGGCTGAGCGGTCCGGTGTCCCGTCGTTGGTTGTGGGGTATTTGTGCGATCGCCGTGAGTATGATCCCGCTCCAACTGGTCGGGAACCTGCCGTTCCTGGCCGTGGCGCTCTTCGTCGCGGGCCTGGCCATCGCACCCACGATGGTCACCACCATGGCCCTTGTCGAACGGCACGTACCACGCGCGCATCTGACCGAGGGGATGACCTGGGTGAGCACCGGGCTCGCGGTCGGGGTGGCGCTCGGCTCGTCGGCCGCCGGATGGGTGGTGGACGCGGCCGGCGCCCGGGCGGGGTACGCGGTGCCGGCCGTGGCCGGGGCGCTCGCGGCCGCGGTGGCGTTCCTCGGGTACCGCCGGCTCCGGCCGGCGCCACAGCGGGAGGGGTCGGGTGCGGATGGCCGTCAGGACCGTGAAGACCGTACGGAGCAGCGTGTGGCGTAACTGGGCGGGGAACGTGATGGCCCGCCCGACGCGGATCGTCGCCCCGTCGTCCACGCAGGAGCTGGCCGAGGTGGTGCGCCGGGCGACGGCGGAGGGGCTGAAGGTGAAGGCGGTGGGCACCGGGCACTCCTTCACCACCGCGGCCGCCACCGACGGGCTGCTGATACGCCCCGACCGGATGGCGGGGGTGCGCGGTCTTGACCGCGAGGCGGGGACCGTGACCGTCGCGGCCGGCACCTCGCTCCGGCAGCTCAACGAGACGCTGTCGGCCCATGGTCTCTCGCTGGTCAATATGGGCGACATCATGGAGCAGACGGTGGCCGGGGCGACCTCCACGGGCACCCACGGCACCGGCCGGGACAGCGCCTCGATCGCCGCCCAGATCAAGGGCCTGGAGCTGGTGACGGCGGACGGTTCGGTGCTGCGCTGCTCGGCGCGGGAGAACCCGGAGATCTTCGCGGCGGCCCGGATCGGGCTCGGCGCGCTCGGCGTGGTCAGCGAGATCACCTTCGGGGTGGAACCGGAGTTCCTGCTCACGGCGCGCGAGGAGCCCATGCCCTTCGACCGCGTGATGGCCGATTTCGAACAGCTCGTGGCCGAGAACGAGCACTTCGAGTTCTACTGGTTCCCACACACCGGCAACTGCAACACCAAGCGCAACAACCGCAGCACCGGCCCCGCCGCTCCGGTGGGCCGGGTCAGCGGCTGGGTGGACGACGAACTGCTGTCCAACGGCATCTTCCAGGTGGCCTGTTCGGTGGGCCGGGCGGTCCCCGCCACCATCCCCGGAATCGCCAAGATCTCCAGCCGCGCCCTGTCCGCCCGGACCTACACGGACATCCCTTACAAAGTCTTCACCTCTCCGCGCCGGGTGCGGTTCCTGGAGATGGAGTACGCCGTGCCGCGCGAGGCCGCGGTCACCGTGCTGCGCGAACTCAAGGCGACCGTCGAGCGGTCCGGACTGCGGGTCAGCTTCCCGGTGGAGGTGCGCACCGCGCCCGCCGACGACATCCCGCTGTCCACCGCCTCCGGGCGCGAGACCGCGTACATCGCCGTCCATCTGTACCGGGGCACCCCGCACCGGGCGTACTTCACGGCGGCCGAACAGATCATGATCGCGCACGGCGGCCGTCCGCACTGGGGCAAGCTGCACAGCCGCGACGCCGCCTATCTGGCCGGGGTCTATCCGCGGTTCGGCGAGTTCGCGGCGGTGCGCGACCGGCTGGACCCGGACCGGCTGTTCACCAACGACTATCTGCGGCGGGTGCTCGGCGACTGAGGCGTCACGGCCTGTGGGCCGGCTGACCCGTCACGGCGCGTCGGCCGGCTGACGTCTCACGACCCCGTCGGCCGGCTGACGTCTCACGACCCCGTCGGCCGGCTGACGTCTCACGACCCCGTCGGCCGGCTGACGTCTCACGGCGCGTCGGTGGCGCCGGGCGTGGGCGTGGGCGCGCCGGAACCGTCCGTTCCGCCCTCCGTGGCACCGCCGGACGGGGTCCGGGAGGGGTCCGAGGTGGCGGGCGCGGAGGTGCCGGGCGCGGTCGCGCCGCCGGTGCCGCCGTCCTGGCCGGAGCCGTTGCCGGGGCCCTTGCCGGAGCCGGACGATCCGGACCCGTCGGGCGTCGGCGCGGTCGAGGCGTCGGCCGCGCCGCCCCCGCGGGAGATGCCCGGGGACGGCGCCTCGTCGCCGCCCCGGGAGGAGCCGGGGCTCCACGACGGGTCGACCGGGTCCCGGCGCGAGGGGCCGGGGGTGGACTTCGACCCCGAGGAGTCGCCCACGCTGTCGCTGACGGTGGTTCCGGTCCGGTTCTCCCCCCAGACGTTGGACACCGGGCCGCCGGAGAACATCTCGATCCCCGTGATCACGCTCATGGCGAGGGCGAAGACGGCGGCCGCCCCGAGGGCGTGGCGCCGCCGGAGGCGCGGCCGGGCACCGTGCGTGGTCGGCTCGCCGTACTCGCCAGGGGCCGGGGCCCGCGCGGGCGCGACCGGCTCGACGGGACCGGCCGGCTCGACGGGACCGGCCGGACCGCCGTACCGCCGACGCCCGGTCGGCCGCGTCTGGACCCGCACCTCCTTGATCTGCTCACCGGTGCGCCGGAACAGATGCTGGAAGACGGTGCCGCCCGCGGTCGCCACCACGCTCACCACACCGGCGCCCAGGATCGTCCCGTAGACGCCCAGTTTGGACGCGAGCACCGCGGCGGTGACGGCCGCCAGCGCGCTGGCGGCCACATGGGTCACGCTCAGCTCGATCCGCCCGCTCTTGTGTTGTCCGTCGCTGTCGGCCTTGCCGTGCATCTCACGCCTCGCTTGGACATTCGTTCCAGCCTGTAGGGAGAAGTGACCGATAAACGAAGCAGATCGTTCCGATTCTGTCGTTTCTGTGAAACTTGCCACCCAAATTGGGCCTCACTTCGAAGGATTCAGGCTGCCATCCCCCTCCCGGCCATGAACTCGGCTGGCGTGCCGCTCCACCTGAGCGGCCCGAATGGAGTACTGTGGCGAGCCCTGGCCCCGCTTTCCCGTCCGGCCGCCCGGACCCAGCGGGAGGGGTCAGAGGGCGGCAACCAACCGGCCCGGGCAACTCGGCAAAGTTGTGGCAGGCTGCACCCGGGCAGGCCACACTCGTCTAGCGGGAGAGCAGCGACGCAACCGTGACGTCGGCAGGCACCACCCGGGAGGTCCCCATGCCCGAACTGCGTGTCGTGGCCGTCAGCAACGACGGCACACGGCTGGTGCTCAAGGCTGCGGACAGCACGGAGTACACACTTCCCATCGACGAGCGACTGCGCGCCGCGGTGCGCAACGACCGCGCTCGGCTCGGCCAGATCGAGATCGAGGTCGAGAGCCATCTGCGGCCCCGTGACATCCAGGCCCGTATACGTGCCGGCGCCACCGCCGAAGAGGTCGCGCAGATGGCGGGCATCCCCGTCGACCGCGTGCGGCGCTTCGAGGGCCCGGTGCTCGCGGAGCGCGCCTTCATGGCCGAGCGCGCCCGTAAGACTCCCGTGCGCCGCCCCGGCGAGAACACCGGACCGCAGCTCGGCGAGGCCGTCGCGGAGCGGCTGTTGCTGCGCGGCGCCGAGAAGGACACCACGCAGTGGGACTCCTGGCGGCGCGACGACGGCACCTGGGAGGTGCTGCTGGTCTACCGGGTCGCCGGTGAGCCGCACTCGGCGAGCTGGACCTACGACCCGCCCCGGCGGCTGGTCCAGGCGGTGGACGACGAGGCACGGGCGCTGATCGGCGAGGCCGACGACACGCCCGAGCCGAGCTTCCCGTTCGTGCCGCGGATCGCCCGGCTGCCGCGTGACCGCGACAGGGACCGGGACCGCGACAGGGACCGGGACCGGACCTCGCCCGAGCGTCTCGGCGACGACGACGCCCCGGCGCCCGTGTCTGCCTCGCTGGACGACGGCCTTGGCGAGCGGGACTCGCTCACCAGCCTGCTGGAGGCCGTGCCCAACTTCCGGGGCGACATGGTCGTGCCCGACACGCCGGTCGCGTCGGCGGCCCCTCCGCCGGACGAGCCCGACGAGGAGCCGGAGGCCGTCGAGCCGCCCGCCTCCGCGGCGAGCGCGGGTTCGGCGTACGCGGATGTGCTGATGCCGCGCTCGGTGGCGGGCCACCGCGACCGGCTGACCGGTACGACGGACCGCCAGGCCGAGGCGGACGGCGTCCGCCCGGGCCGCCGGGCCGCGGTGCCGAGCTGGGACGAGATCGTCTTCGGCACCCGCCGCAAGAAGCAGGAGTAGCGGCCGCCGCCGCGCTCAACGGGCCCTGCCACCGCGCGCCGGTGGCAGGGCCCGTCGGTGTGGTCAGCCCCGCTCGGGTCCGGTGGCCACCGGACGGGAGCCGTCCGAGGACCATTCGCTCCAGGAGCCCACGTACAGGGCCGCCGGAACGCCCGCGACCGCCAGCGCCAGCACCTGGTGCGCGGCCGAGACCCCGGAGCCGCAGTACACCCCGACCTCGGCGTCTCCGGTGGCGCCCAGGGCCGCGAACCGCTCGGCCAGCCGCTCGGCGGGCAGGAAGTGGCCGTCGTCCGTGACGTTCTCCGCCGTGGGGGCGGAGACCGCGCCCGGGATATGGCCGCCGACGGGGTCGATGGGCTCGACCTCCCCCCGGTAGCGCTCGCCCGCGCGGGCGTCCAGCAGCACCCCGCGCCGCGCGAGCGCCGCAGCGTCGTCCGCCTCCAGCAGCGGCAGGGCCCCGGGGCGCGGGACGAAGTCGCCCTCGGGCGCGTCCGGCGCCTCGGTGGTCAGCGAGCCGCCGACCGCCGTCCAGGCGGGCAGACCCCCGTCGAGCACCCGGACGGACGGATGCCCCGCCCAGCGCAGCAGCCACCAGGCGCGCGCCGCGGCCCACCCCTGTCCGCCGTCGTACGCCACCACGCGCCGGTCCTGGCTCACCCCGGCTCGGCGCATAGCGGACGCGAACGCGGAAAGATCGGGCAAGGGGTGGCGGCCGGACTTTCCGGGCGGGCCCGCGAGCTCGGTGTCGAGATCGACGTAGACGGCACCGGGCAGATGCCCCGCCTCGTATGCGGGGCGGCCGGGAGGCCCGCCGAGCTGCCAACGCACATCGAGCAGGAGCGGAGGATGATCCTCCGCCAGCTCGCTCATGAGATCGGATGCGGTGATGATGGCATGCATAGGGATCATCCTTGCGTAGGTATCTCTGCGTCGATTGGACCACCCGGTCACCCGGTGTACGTCCGGGTGACACCCGAGCGCAATGAAGCCGAAACGGATGTGCGGTAGTAATTCGGGCATTCTGCTGCGGGGTACGGCGAATTGCGACTCCGCCAGGGCGCTATGTGCCACAGGTGGTGCAAACATCATCGGGCCCCCGCATCAGCACCTCCGCACGACCGCCCCGCGCCGCCGACCGGCCCGGGGCCGTACGTCCACCACGATGGTCCGAGGAGAGATTGACGTATGACCGAGGCAGCGACTCGGCGCACACCGGGCACGCCCTGCTGGACGAGTCTGATGGTGCACAGCCTTGCCGCGACACAGGACTTCTACCACTCCCTGTTCGGGTGGGAGTTCACCCCGGGCCCCAGCAGCTCGGCGCGTATGTCCGCGCGGTCCAGGGCGACCGGCCGGTCGCCGGGTTGAGCGAGCTGCCTCCGGAACGCCATCTGCCCGTGGCCTGGATGACCTATCTGGCCTCCGACGACGCCGATGAGACCGCCGAGATGATCCGCGCGTGCGGCGGCACCGTGGCGGTGGGCCCGCTGGACGCCGACGAGGCCGGCCGGATGCTGATCGCCGCCGACCCCGAGGGCGCGGTGTTCGGGGTGTGGCAGGAGTGCACGTACGCGGCGGCGGAGCCCGGGGCGCCGGGCACCCCCGTCTGGCACGAGCTGCTGACCCGCGAGGGCACCGGGGTGCTGAAGTTCTACCGGATGGTCTTCGGCTACCAGGCGGAGGCGGCCCCGGAGGAGCGGGGCTGCCGCACGCTGCACCTGGACGGCCGACCGGTCTGCGCGATCCAGAGCGTGGGCGGCGCCCTGCCGCGCGGCCGCGGCCCGTACTGGATGACCCACTTCGCGGTGGACGACGTGGACGAGACCGTGCGCCGGGTGACCGCGCTGGGCGGTCAGGTGGTGCGTCCTCCGTCGCGGGGAGCGAGCGGCCATCGGGCCACGGTGCGGGACCCGGAAGGCGCCGCCTTCACCGTCGTACGGCGCACCGAGGGCTGAGCCGGAGCGCCCGCCGGAGGGCCGGGGGCCACGAGCCGGAGGGCCTGGGTCACGAGGCGAGCGTCGGCCGGAGGGCCGGGGGCCGGGGGCCGGGCCACGGGAGGACCCGTCAGTCGACGGGCAGCACATCCGGCGACAGGGCGGCGGCGCGCGCCCGGGCGGCCGTCATCCGGCGCCGGTGGTGGCGCCGGCACAGCACCTCGTAACCGACCTCGCTCCCCGGCCGGTTGACGTCGCCCACGACCACCTGGGCGCCCTCGACGACCATCTGGCCGCCGACCGTACGGGCGTTGTGCGTCGCTCGGGCGCCGCACCAGCACAACGCCTCCACCTGCAGCACCTCCACCCGGTCGGCGAGCTCCACCAGGCGCTGGGAGCCGGGGAAGAGCTTGCTGCGGAAGTCGGTGGTGATGCCGAAGGTGAAGACGTCCACCTCCAGGTCGTCCACCACCCGGGCGAGTTGGTCGATCTGCGGCGGGGTCAGGAACTGCGCCTCGTCGGCGATGACGTAGTCGACCCGGCCCCCGGCGGTCAGCGCCTGGACCACATGGGTGTAGAAGTCGAGGTCGTCGGCGACCTCGATCGCCTCGGTGGCCAGCCCGAGCCGCGAGGAGAGCTTGCCCTCGCCCTCCCGGTCGTCCCGGGTGTAGATCATCCCCTGGAGCCCGCGCGCCGAGCGGTTGTGCTGGATCTGCAGAGCGAGGGTGCTCTTTCCGCAGTCCATCGTTCCGGAAAAGAACACCAGCTCGGGCATGGGGAGGCGGGGCCTTTCGTAGGGCGGGGGTGACCGGGGCGGGCGTGAACGGGCGGGAGTGAACGGGGCGGAGCTGAACGGGGGCGCTCAGGAGCGTACTTCGAGGAGCGGCACCAGCTGCTCCAGGGGGTCATCGATCCGTGCAGCCCGACCATGGCGGACTCCTTGGGCTCGGTGTGCGAGGCGACGATCGCGATGTCGTCGCGCGCGGCGGCCACGATATCGCCGATCCGCCGGTACACCCGGTCGTCGACGCCCTTACCGCCGCCATCGGCACCGCCGGGCCCGCCGAACCAGCCCGCCTCGATGGCCTCGTCACGGCCGGCCACCCACATCCGCTCCCCCAGCACCTCGCGCCAGACGGCCAGCACATCGCCCGCGGCGCCGGGGACGGCGTACACATGGCGGGCGCGGCCCTCACCGCCGAGCAGCGAGACTCCCGCGCGCAGCTCCCAGTCCTCGTCGAAGTCGATGCGCGACTCCGGGTCGAACGGGATGTCGATCATGCCGTGGTCGGCGGTGACATAGAGCGCCGCGCGGGGCGGCAGCCGCTCGGCGAGTCGCTGGGCGAGCCCGTCGACATAGCGGAGCTGGTCACGCCACTCGGGCGAGTCCACGCCGAAGCGGTGCCCCTTGCCGTCCACCTCGCTGTAGTACGTGTAGACGAGCGAGCGGCCCGCGGCGCCGAGCTGCTCGGCCGCGAGGTCCATCCGCTCCTCACCGGTGAGCCGCCCGTGGAAGGTGCCACCGCTGAGCGCGACCTTGGTGAGCGGGGTCTCGGCGAAGGTCGGCGCGGAGACCTGGCAGGTGTGCACGCCCGCGGCGTCGGCGAGCTGGAAGACGGTCGGATACGGCTGCCAGGCGTGCGGCTCCGTCCAGGGCTGCCAGCGCAGCTGATTCATCAGCTGGCCGGTGTCCGGGTCCCGCACCGTGTAGCCGGGCAGGCCGTGGGCGCCGGGGGCAGTCCGGTGCCGACCGAGGCGAGCGAGGTAGCGGTGGTGGACGGGAAGCCCGCGGTGAGCGGCTCCCCCGAACCGTTCAGCGAACTGGGCAGCAGCGAGGTCAGGAAGGGGGCCTCGTCGGGGTGGGCGCGCAGCAGCTCCCAGCCGAGGCCGTCCACCAGGAAGACGCAGACGCGGTCGGCGGGGGCCAGCAGCAGATCGGAGGAGAGCCCCGGGACCTCCTGGCCCGCGGCCACGGCGGGCAGCAGATCGGCGAGCGAGCCGGTGCCGTACCGCGGCAGGGGCGCGGACCGGGGGTCGAGCGGGGTGGGCTCGGGCCAGAGGGAGGCGGTGGAGGGCAGCGGGCCGGTGGCGGAACCGGACATCAGCGGCCGGTGTCCGGGGTGGCCGCGGTGGCCTCGGAGAGCGCCTGGGCGAAGGCGAGGGTCTGACGGACGGTGTCGGGGCCGTCCCCGGCCTCGCTGACGCGCAGGCTGAGGTCGTCGGCGGTGGAGGAGCCGGTGTAGCCGTGGTCGGCCTCGCAGTTGGGATCGCCGCAGGCGGCGGGCTCCAGGTCCAGGCGGCTGACGGCGCCCCAGCCGATGGTCAGCACGACCTCGCGGGGCAGCGTGCCCGGGGTGTACGACTCGGGGTTGGCGACGACGCGGCTGAGCACGACCGAGGAGATCCGCTGGAGCTTCACGGACTCGGTGGAGGTGGTGGCGTACGGCGACGGGGAGGTGCCGTCCGCGGCCTGCTCGTCGGTGTGGCTGACGATGAAGCGGTTGCCGGTGAGGACGAGGACCGTCACATGGCGGCGGACCTCGTTGGCGTCGAAGGTGGTCTCCTGGTGGACCAGGTACGACACGATGGGCTCGCCGCCCACGGCGGCCTCCACCGCCTCGGCCACGAGTGCCGGGTAATAGCCGCTGCGCTCGATCGCCGCGCGCAGCCCCTGGGTCGTCGTACCGGTCTTCGCCATGTGCACCATCCTACGGGGCGACGCCGACACGGGCGCCCGTGCCCGCCAGGCTCGGACGACTCACGAGGCGACTCGGCAGACGACTCGGCGGGCGGCTCAGTAGGCGGGCATGTGGCGGGGGCCGAGGTCGGTGCGCGGGGCGGCGGGGCGAGCCGCGCCGAGGCGCCGAGCACGGACAGGCCGTGCTGGGCGACGACGACGGGTTCGAGATCGACGGCGACCATCTCGGGATGGTCGTCCACCAGGCGGGACACCCTCAGCAGCAGCTCCTCCAGGGCCTCGGTGTCCACCGGCTTGGAGCCGCGCCAGCCGAACAGCAGCGGCGCGGTCCGGATGGACCGGATCAGCCCGGCGGCGTCCCGGGCGGTGACGGGGACGAGGCCGTGGGCGGTGTCGCCGAGCAGTTCGGACGGGGCACCGGCGAGCCCGAAGGAGAGCACGGCCCCGGCGGCGGGGTCGATGGCGGCCCGTACGACGGTGTCCACCCCGCGCGGCGCCATCCGCTGGACGACCAGCCCCAGTTCCTCGGGGCGGCCCAGGTAGTCGGTCAACTCGGCGTAGGCCCGGCGCAGTTCCGCCTCACTGCCCAGCTCCAGCCGGACCCCGCCCAGGTCGGCGCGGTGGCGCAGATGGGAGGCGGTGGGCTTGAGCGCGACCGGGAAGCCGAGCCGTTCGGCGGCCCTTACGGCGGCGTCGGGGTCGGGCGCGGGGAGGGCGGGCAGCACGCTGACGCCGTAGCGGGCCAGGAGGCGCTGGGTGTCGGCGGCGGACAGCTCGACGCCGGGGCCCGGGCCGTCGCCGAGCCCGCCGCTCGTGGCTTCGCCGGTCCCGACGCCGATGTCACGGCCGGTCCCGCCTGCCATGTCACGGCCGGTCCCGCCGCCGGTTCCGGCGCTCGCGCCGTCGCCGGTCCCGACCCCCGTGCCGTCGCCGCCCGGGCCCTCGGCCGGGGCGAGCAGCACCTGGATGTCGGCGGCGGCGCCCGCCTCGTCGATGTCGTCGTACTCCGGGACCCGCCCGGGCTCGGCGGCCTCCTGCCGCCAGCGCGCGTACCGCACGGCCTCGGCGAGCGCGCGCACAGCCCGCTCGGCGGCGGGGTAGGCGGGGATCCGGCGGGTGCCGGGGGCGGGCTCGCCGCCGGTGCCGGCCAGGGCCTGCGCGAGCTCCTGGATCTCCAGGTGGACCACCGCCACCGGCTTGGCCGGACCGGGCCCCGGAGCCTGCGCCGCCTCCCTTACGGCCGCGGCGAGGGCCTGCGCGCTGCCGTCACCGACCCACGGGATGGCGGTGACGACCACGGCGTCGCAGGTGTCGTCGGCCAGGGCCTCGGTCAGGGCGCGCCGGAAGTCGTCCGGGGTGGCGTCCGTAGTGAGGTCGCGGGGCGGCAGCGGGCGGAGTCCCTCGGTGAGGCAGGCGTCGTAGGTGATCAGGCCGAGCGACTCGGAGTTGCCGAGGATGGCGACACGTGGACCGGCGGGCAGCGGCTGGGAGGCGAGCAGCACCCCGGTGTCGGCGAGTTCGGTCACGGTGTCGACCCGGATGACGCCCGCCTGCCGCAGCAGATCGGAGACGGTGGCGTCCGGGATTCGGGTGGTGGGCACGGCGTGGCCGGTGGGGGCGCTGCCGGTGTGGCGGGCGCCCTTGACGACGACCACCGGTTTGACGGCCGCGGTGCGCCTGGCGAGCCGCGTGAACTTGCGGGGGTTGCCGATCGACTCCAGGTACATCAGGACGACGTCGGTCAGCGGATCGTCGTACCAGTACTGGAGCAGGTCGTTGCCCGAAACGTCGGCGCGGTTCCCGGCGGACACGAAAGTCGATATTCCCGCGATCCCGGCGAGGCTCGCCAGCCCGGCGCCGCGCCGGTTCAGCCCGGACAGCAGCGCGATGCCGATCGCCCCGGACTGGGTGAACAGGCCCAGTCGGCCGGGGTTGGGCAGCTGCGGGGACAGGGAGGCGTTCAGCCGGACGCCGTCGGCGGTGTTGATGACGCCGAAGGCGTTGGGCCCGATGACGCGCATGCCGTAGGACCGGGCCTGGCGGACGAGGTCGCGCTGCCGGTCGCGGCCCTCGCGCCCGCTCTCGGCGTATCCGGCCGAGAGCACGACGAGCCCCTGGACGCCGTGGTCGCCGCACTCGGCCACGACGGCGGGCACCCGCTCGGCGGGGACGGCGACGACGGCCAGGTCCACGGGCTCCTCTATGGCGCGCAGCGAGCGGTGGGCCGGGACGCCCTCGGGCTCCAGGCGCGCCATGCCGTCGGGGAAGGCGTGGTTGACGGCGTGGACGCGCCCGGTGAAGCCGCCGTCCAGGAGGTTGCGCAGCACGGTGCGGCCGACGCCGCCGGGCGTGCGGCTGGTGCCGATAACGGCCACGGAGCCGGGCGCGAGCAGCCGCTGGACGGACCGGGCCTCGGCCCGCTGCTCGCGGGCGCGCATGACGGCCAGGGAGCGGTCGGTGGGCTCGAGGTCGAACTCGAGGCGGACGACCCCGTCCTCGAAGCTGCGCTTCTGGGTGTAGCCCGCGTCCGTGAACACCTTGATCATCTTGTTGTTGGCGGGCAGCACCTCGGCGGCGAACCGCCGGATGCCCCGCTCGCGCGCCACGGCGGCGATGTGTTCGAGGAGCGCGGAGGCCACCCCGCGGCCCTGGTGGGCGTCCTGGACGAGGAAGGCGACCTCGGCCTCGTCGGCGGGGGCCGCGGCGGGCATCCCCCGGCCGTCGATGCGGTCGTACCGAACGGTGGCGATGAACTCATCCCCCACGATGGCCGCCAGGCCCACCCGGTCGACGTAGTCGTGGTGGGTGAAGCGGTGGACATCGCGGTCGGAGAGACGGGGGTAGGGCGCGAAGAAGCGGTAGTACTTCGACTCGTCCGAGACCCGCTCGTAGAAGCTGACCAGCCGCTGGGCGTCATCGGGGTGATGGGCCGGATCTGTGCCGTACCGCCGTCCCGGAGCACCACATCGGCTTCCCAGTGGGTCGGGTAGGCGTGATGGTCCGACGGGCTCCGCATGGGAGCCAGGGTACGGGCCCGCCCGGTCCGAATGGTGGACACCCTTGCGTCGGGGCCAAGTGTCGGGGGAAGGTCCGTATCGGGCCAGTCCGGGCATGCCCGGGCTCACTCGGACATCGTTCGGGTGAATCCGGACACCGTATGATTTTGGTCTAGACAACAGCACCCGTCACACCTGAAGGGCAACACCATGGCTGAGCGCCGCGTCACCATCGGCTGGGCCGAGGGCCTGCACGCCCGCCCTGCGTCGATCTTCGTCCGGGCGGCCACCGCCTCCGGCGTCCCCATCACGATCGCCAAGGGCGACGGCACCCCGGTCAACGCCGCCTCCATGCTGGCCGTGCTCGGCCTGGGCGCCCAGGGCGGCGAGGAGGTCGTCCTCGCCTCCGACGCGGACGACGCCGAGGTCGCGCTCGACCGTCTGGCGAAGCTGGTGGCGGAGGGCCTCGAGGAGCTTCCCGAGACCGTCTGACCCCGGGCGAGCCCTGTCTGGAATTCCCGGCTGATTCTCAGGCGATTTCAGGGATTCGGCACAGCGGGGCCGCGGTGGCCGTATTGGTCGCCGCGGCCCCGCCGTTTTTCTGTTTCCGCCCACAGAATTCCCAAGAGTTGTATACGGGAGGTCTGTTAATTCCGGCCGCTCGCCGTGTTGACGGAATGTTTCGAAGTCCTCACCGGAATCAGGCGGCGCAGCCGGTATTCCGACAGCGCGCGCTCGGTGTGCGCGGTGGCGAGCGCCCGCGCGCGGTCGGCGTCGCGGCGCGCCACCGCGTCCACCAGCGCGCCGTGCTCCGCCCAGGACTCCACGGCCCGCGCGGTCGGGTCGGGGCGGGCGGCCGGGTCGGGGCGGGCGGCCGGGTCGGGGCGCGCGGCCGGGTCGGGGCGCGCGGCGCCCTCGGGCGGCGCGGACCGCGACCCGGGAGCGGCCGCGTACACCCACGCCGTCTTACGGCGCAGCTGGACGAGCAGCGCGGCCAGGCTCGGACTGCCGGACGCCTGGGCCAGCGTCTCGTGGAACCAGTCGCCCAGCGGCCGCAGTTCGCCGAGCTGGCCGCCCTGGGCACGCTCCCGGCCGAGCCGGACCAGCCCGCGCAGCACCTTCAGATGGGCCTCGGTGCGGCGCTGCGCGGCCCGTGCGGCGCCCAGTGGCTCCAGCAGCGCGCGGATGTCCAGCAGATCGGCCGCCTCGCGTTCGGAGGGCTGAGCCACGCAGGCCCCCGCGTGCCGCCGGGTCGTCACGAAGCCCTCGGACTCCAGGGTGCGCAGGGCCTCGCGCACCGGCACCCGGGAGACGCCGTAGCGCCGGGCGAGGAGTTCCTCGGTGAGGCGGCTGCCGGGCTGATACGCGCCGGAGACGATGTCGTCGCGAATCGCCGCGCAGACCGCGTGTGCCGAAATCCGGCGACCGCCCTGGACCGCGTTCGTATCCCCGCTCACTTACGGTCCCGCATTGTCGAACCTCCGCCTTAACGCCCGCGAAACGCGGCCATGGAATGCGTTTGAACGACTCTATTCCACGCGGACGCCTTTTCCGATGGCGGGGAGCATTTCATGGATATTTTTTGGTCAGGCGGGCGGCGGCACGCCGAAGGCCCCGTCCGGCGGACGGGGCCTTCTCGGAAGTCTCGCGGGATCTCATGATCTCGGATCTCGGGATCGGGAGACCGCGCGGCGTTCGCGTCGGTCGCGCGACGGGTCAGACGTTGACGCCGTGCGTGCGCAGGTACGACAGGGGATCGATGTCCGAGCCGTAGTCCGCGCTGGTACGGGCCTCGAAGTGCAGATGCGGTCCGGTGACGTTGCCGGTGGCGCCCGACAGGCCGATCTGCTGGCCGGGGGTGACCTTCTGGCCGACCGAGACGCTGATCGACGACAAGTGGCCGTACTGGGTGTAGGTGCCGTCGTTCATCTTGATGACGACATTGTTGCCGTAGGAGCCGCCCCAGCCCGCCTCGACGATCTCGCCCATGCCCACGGAGTGCACCGCGGTGCCGGTGGAGGCGTGGAAGTCGATCCCGGTGTGGCTGCCGGAGGACCACAGGCCGCTGGACGCCTGGTAGCCGGTGGAGACGTAGGAGCCGCTGATCGGCGATACGAAGGTGTTGAGGCGCTTGCGCTCGGCCTCGCGCGCCGCGCGCTCCTTGGCCTCACGCTCGGCCTTGGCCTTCTTCGCCGCGGCCTCCGCCTTCCTGGCGGCCTCCTGGCGGGCGATCGCCTCTGCCTTGGCCTTGGCGGCGGCCTGCTCGGCGGCGGTCTCCTGGGACTGCGCCTGGGCCTCGATGTGGTCCGCGATCCCGTCGCCGATCACGATCGCCTGGGTCAGACCGGTCTGCTGGGCATTGGAGCCCCCGTCGGCCGCGAACGCCTGTCCGGTGATCCCGGCGACCACACCCGAGGCGACGGTCGTGATGCCCACGACGTTCGCGCTGGTGCGGATGTTGACCTTGTTGGTGCGGCGATGCTTCCCGGTGGCAGTGCGGGTGGACGCCATACTGAGGCGCACTCCTTTCCTTCCTTCTCGCCTACCGGGTTAGCTGACGGGTTCGGAGCAGGAAGGTCTCCTACGGACCCCTCCCCCGGCCGGGGAAGGCGCCCGATTCACCCCTGGGGACGTGTTGGGTCCCCGGCTCCCCTGGCTCGCGCCGTACGGGGACTCGGCGATGACTGTCCGGTGCCGCGGGTGCGGCGGGTCGCTGGCGAACAGCCGGACTGACGCTAAACGGGCCCGCTTTCGATCACCAAACGGTTCCGGTTTTTTGTTGCTCTCCCCACAAACCAAACAAGCAGTCAATCCCATAAATCGGGCATGTTGGAAGGACCCCGACGCCCTCACGGGGTCGGGGTCCTTCCCTCGTCGGCTCATGGACCGGACGTCCGCCGGACCGCCTGCCGGGCCGTCAACGAGCGGGCCGGAGCAACAGCTCATCGAACGGTTCCGGCCAACTCTCCTCGGCTCAGCCGGAGATGACGCGCACCTCGCCGATGCCCAGCGCCCGGACCGGCTCCTCGATCGCCGAGGCGTCCCCGACCAGCACCGTGACCAGCCGGTCCGCCGGGAAGGCGCTCACCACCGCGGCGGTGGCCTCCACCGTGCCGGTCTCCGCCAGGCGGGCGTACAACTGCGCCTGGAAGTCGTCCGGAAGGTGCTGCTCCACCTGATCGGCGAGGGTGTTCGCCACGGACGCCGCCGTCTCGTACTTCAGCGGGGCGACGCCCACCAGGTTCTGCACCGCGACATCGCGCTCGTCGTCGGTCAGCCCCTCCTCCTTCAGCGTACGCAGCACCTTCCAGAGGTCGTCCAGCGCCGGGCCGGTGACCTCGGTGGCCACCGAGCCGCTGATCGCCAGCATCGCGGCGCCCGAGGATCCGCCCGCGGGCGACGGGGGCCCGGAGCGCAGCACCTGGCCGAAGGCGCGCACCCCGTAGGTGTAGCCCTTCTCCTCGCGCAGCACGCGGTCGAGGCGGGAGGTGAGGGTGCCGCCCAGGCAGTACGTGCCGAGTACCTGCGCGGGCCAGACCCGGTCGTGGCGGTCGGCGCCCACCCGCCCGATGAGCAGCTGGGTCTGCACCGCGCCCGGCCGGTCGACGATCACCACACGGCCGGCGTCGTCCGCGACGATCGGGGGCACCGTGCGCGGCGCGCCCGCACCGCCCGTCCAGGCACCGAGGGTGTCCGCGAGCGCCCGGTCCAGGTCGACGCCGCCGAGGTCGCCCACGATGACGGCGGTGGCGGTGGAGGGGCGGAGATGCGCCTCGTAGAAGGCCCGCACGGCCGCGGCGTCGATGCCCTCGATGGTCTCCTGGGTGCCCTGGCGCGGCCGGGACATCCGGGACTCGGCCGGGAAGAGCTCCGCGGAGAGGGCCATGGAGGCGCGGCGGGCCGGGTTGGCCAGCTCATGGGGGATCTCGTCCAGCCGGTTGCGCACCAGCCGCTCGACCTCGCCGTCCGGGAAGGCGGGGGCGCGCAGCGCGTCGGCCAGCAGGCCGAGCGCCTTGGGCAGCCGGGAGGCCGGGACCTCCAGGGAGACGCGGACGCCGGCGTGGTCGGCGTGGGCGTCCAGCGTGGCGCCGCAGCGCTCGAGCTCGGCGGCGAACTCCTCGGCGTCGTGCTTGTCGGTGCCCTCCGACAGGGCGCGCGCCATGATCGTGGCGACGCCTTCGAGCCCGGCCGGCTCGGCGTCCAGCGGCGCCTCCAGGTTGATCTCCACGGCGACGACCTGCTGGCCGGGGCGGTGGCAGCGCAGCACAGTGAGGCCGTTGGGCAACACACCGCGCTCGGGGGCCGGGAACGCCCACGGCCTTGGGGCGCCGCCCTTGGGCTGCGGGTGGAAGGTCATGGTCGCGGTGACGGCGTCGCTCACTGGGCCGCCTCCCCTTCTGCGTCGGTCTCGGCGGCTTCGGCGGTGTCGGCTGCGTCCTCGGCGCCCTGGACGGGCTCGTAGACCAGCACGGCGCGGTTGTCGGGGCGCAGCCGCGCCGCGGCCACGGCCCGCACCTCCTCGGGGCTGATGTCGAGCACCCGCTCCACGGCGGTCAGCGCCAGCTGCGGGTCGCCGAAGAGCACCGCGTAACGGCAGAGCTCGTCGGCCCGGCCGCCGACCGTGGCCAGCCGGTCCAGCCACTCGCGCTCGATCTGCGCCTGGGCGCGCTCCATCTCCTGCGGGGTCGGCCCCTCCTCGGCGAAGCGGGCCAGCTCCTCGTCGACGGCGGCCTCGATGGCGGGCACCTCGACGCCGCCGGAGGTCTTCACGTCCAGCCAGCCCAGCGAGGGGGCGCCCGACAGCCGCAGCAGGCCGAACCCGGCGGCCACGGCGGTGCGGTCGCGGCGCACCAGGCGGTTGTGGAGCCGGGAGGACTCGCCGCCGCCGAGGACGGTCAGCGCCAGGTCGGCGGCGTCGGCCTCACGGGTGCCGTCGTGCGGCAGCCGGTAGGCGGCCATCAGGGCGCGGGCCGGGACCTCCTCCTCCACGACCTCGCGCAGCTGGCCGCCGATCACCTCCGGGAGCGTGCCGTCGCGGGGCGGCCGCTTGCCCTCGTGGGAGGGGATGGAGCCGAAGTACTTCTCGACCCAGGCGAGCGTCTGCTCGGGGTCGATGTCGCCGACGATCGACAGCACGGCGTTGTTGGGGGCGTAGTAGGTGCGGAAGAACTCCCGCGCGTCCTCCAAGGAGGCCGCGTCCAGGTCGGCCATCGAGCCGATCGGGGTGTGGTGGTACGGGTGGCCCTCGGGGTACGCCATGGCTACGAGCTTCTCGAAGGCGGTGCCGTACGGGACGTTGTCGTACCGCTGGCGGCGCTCGTTCTTGACGACGTCGCGCTGGTTCTCCAGGCTCTCCTCGTCCAGAGCGGTCAGGAGGGACCCCATCCGGTCGGCCTCCAGCCACAGGGCGAGCTCGACCTGGTGGGCGGGCATGGTCTCGAAGTAGTTGGTGCGCTCGAAGCTGGTCGTGCCGTTGAGCGAGCCGCCGGCCCCCTGCACCAGCTCGAAGTGGCCGTTGCCGGTGACCTGCGCCGAGCCCTGGAACATCAGGTGCTCGAAGAGGTGCGCCAGGCCGGTGCGCCCCTTGACCTCATGGCGCGAGCCGACGTCGTACCACAGACAGACCGCGGCGACCGGGGTCAGATGGTCCTCGGAGAGCACCACGCGCAGGCCATTGGCCAGGCGGTGCTCAGTCGCTTTCAAGCCGCCGGAGCCGGCCTGCTGCGTGGCCGTGTGACCCATGGGCATGTACGTCCCTTCGATCGCGTGATGGAGCGCGTGCCAGCCGCTTGCGCAGCGCTTCTGTCACTGTATGCAAGGGGACGGACATCTGGCGAAGTTCCGGTCCACTCCCCTCCCGCCGAGCTGTCCCGAACCGTTTCCGCGCCCCCTCCGGCGCCGGTTCCGGGCCCCTTCGAGGGGGCTTCGCGCGGGGCCGCCGGGCGCGGTTCCGGGGCCCGCCCCGGCCGCGAGCGCCCCGGGCCGTTCCACACTTGTCGGTGGACGGGGCCACAATGGTCCGCGTCAGATCCCGCATCGGCAGTTGAAGGAGCCCCAAGCGCGATGGCCCGCCGCCGCACGAAGACCCCGCCGCCGGACGACTTCGAGGAGCGCATCCTCGACATCGACGTCGTCGACGAGATGCAGGGCTCCTACCTCGAGTACGCCTACTCGGTCATCTACTCGCGCGCGCTGCCCGACGCCCGTGACGGGCTCAAGCCCGTGCACCGCCGCATCCTCTACCAGATGAACGAGATGGGCCTGCGCCCGAGCGCTCCTATGTGAAATGCGCCCGCGTCGTCGGCGAGGTGATGGGAAAGCTCCACCCGCACGGCGACGCGTCGATCTACGACGCGCTGGTGCGCATGGCGCAGCCGTTCTCCATGCGCCTGCCGATGGTCGACGGCCACGGGAACTTCGGCTCGCTGGGCAACGACGACCCGCCGGCCGCGATGCGGTACACCGAATGCCGGATGGCGTCGGCGACCTCGCTGATGACCGAGTCGATCGACGAGGACACGGTCGACTTCTCCCCGAACTACGACGGCAGTGAGCAGGAGCCGGTCACCCTCCCCGCCGCCTATCCGAACCTGCTGGTCAACGGCACGTCCGGGATCGCGGTCGGCATGGCCACCAATATGCCGCCGCACAACCTGGGCGAGGTCATCGCCGCCGCCCGCCATCTGATCAGGCACCCGGGCGCGGACCTCGACACCCTCATGCGGCACGTGCCGGGGCCCGACCTGCCCACCGGCGGCCGGATCGTGGGCATGAGCGGCATCCGGGACGCGTACGAGACGGGCCGCGGCACCTTCAAGATCCGCGCCACGGTGGCCGTGGAGGACGTGACGGCCCGCCGCAAGGGCCTGGTCGTCACCGAGCTGCCCTTCGCGGTGGGGCCCGAGAAGGTCATCTCGAAGATCAAGGACCTGGTCGGCGCGAAGAAGCTCCAGGGCATCGCGGACGTCAAGGACCTCACCGACCGTGAGCACGGGCTGCGGCTGGTGATCGAGATCAAGAACGGCTTCAACCCCGAGGCCGTGCTGGAGCAGCTCTACAAGCTCACGCCGATGGAGGAGTCCTTCGGCATCAACAACGTGGCGCTGGTGGACGGCCAGCCGCTCACGCTGGGCCTCAAGGAGCTGCTGGAGGTCTACCTCGACCACCGCTTCGACGTGGTCCGGCGGCGCAGCGAGTTCCGGCGCACCAAGCGGCGGGACCGGCTGCACCTGGTCGAGGGCCTGCTGGTGGCCCTGCTCGACATCGACGAGGTCATCCGCCTCATCCGGCAGAGCGAGAACGCGGCGGAGGCCAAGCGGTCCCTCATCGAGCGCTTCGGCCTCTCCGACGTCCAGACGCAGTACATCCTGGACACCCCGCTGCGCCGGCTGACCAAGTTCGACCGGCTGGAGCTGGAGTCGGAGCGCGACCGGCTCAACGCCGAGATCGAGGAGCTGACCCGGATCCTCGACTCCGACGCCGAGCTGCGCAAGCTGGTCTCCTCCGAACTGGCCGCGGTGGCCAAGAAGTTCGGCACCCCGCGCCGCACGGTGCTGCTGGAGTCGTCGAACGCGCCGGTGACCGCGGTGCCGCTGGAGGTCGCGGACGACCCCTGCCGGGTGCTGCTGTCCTCCACCGGGCTGCTGGCCCGTACCGCCAACGGCGAGCCGTTCCCGGTCGAGGGGAAGGCCAAGCGCGCCAAGCACGATGTGATCGTCTCCGCGGTCCCGGCCACGGCCCGTGGCTCCGTGGGAGCGGTGACCTCCACCGGGCGGCTGCTGCGGCTCTCGGTGATCGACCTCCCGATGCTCCCGGAGTCGGCCGCACCCCCGAATCTGGCGGGCGGGGCGCCCATCGCCGAGTTCCTCTCGCTGGAGGACGACGAGGAGCTGATCTGCCTCACCACCCTGGACGAGTCCTCACCGGGGCTCGCGATCGGCACGGAGCAGGGCGTCGTCAAGCGCGTGGTCCCCGACTACCCCGCCAACAAGGACGAGTTGGAGGTCATCGGCCTCAAGGAGGGCGACCGGATCGTGGGCGCGGTGGAGCTGTCCACCGGCGAGGAGGACCTGGTCTTCATCACCGACGACGCCCAGCTGCTGCGTTACGCGGCCGGCCAGGTGCGGCCGCAGGGCCGCGCCGCGGGCGGTATGGCGGGCATCAAGCTCGGCTCCGGCGCCAAGGTGATCTCGTTCACGGCCGTCGACCCGGCGAGCGACGCGGTGGTCTTCACGGTGGCGGGCGCGAGCGGCACGCTCGATGATTCGGTGCAGCAGTCGGCCAAGCTCACCCCCTTCGACCAGTACCCGCGCAAGGGCCGGGCCACCGGCGGGGTGCGCTGCCAGCGGTTCCTGAAGGGCGAGGACCGCCTGGTCATGGCCTGGGCGGGCACGGTCCCGGCCCGCGCGGCGGGGGCGAACGGATCCCCGGCGGCGCTGCCGGAGATCGACCCGCGCCGGGACGGCTCCGGCGAACCGCTCGCCAAGCCGGTGACGGTGGTGGCCGGGCCGGTGTAGCCCGGACGGGCCGGTCTGGTCGGACGGGTCCGGTCTGGCTGAACGGGCCGGACGGGCTGGTCAGGCTGGTCTGGCTTGACGGGCAGGCGGGTCGAACGAGCGCGCAGGGGCGCGGCGCCGCGAGGTGCCGCGCCCCTCGCCGTTCCCGGGCACCCGCGCCGTTCACGCCCCTCGGGCCCGTCCGCACAGGCCGCCCCGCTCCCGGCGCGCGGTACGGCCCCTCGCCGCGTTGCCGGAGTGGCCCGAGTACGTCTCCCGCCCAGGCCGGGGACGACCCCGCGCCGTGCTCGCGACCGCGCCAGGTTCCCCTGGCTGCCGCCGGGAGAGGCACCTGCTCGCGGCCGGGCGCCCCTGCGAAGGTGGCCCCGGACGGCGGACGGCCAGGCAAACGACTCAGTGACCGCTGCCGTTGCGCCGGGCACGCATCTGTCGGAGGGCGAGGCGCGCACCGGCGTGGCCACGGTCCGCCGCCCGCTGGAAGTGCCGCTCCGCCTCGCCCAGCTCGCCGTGGTCCAGGTGGACCGTACCGAGCACCACCATGGCCAAGAGATCACCCGTCGCGGCCGCCTTACCGAGCCAGTGGACCGCCTCGGCGTACGCGCCCCGCTGCCCCAGCCCGATGCCGTAGACGGTCATCCCCCGCGGATCACCGGCCTCGGCCGCCTTACGGGCGAGGGATTCGGGGATCGGCCGCCCCTCGTCGTAGGCCGCCCTCACCATGGCCCTCAGCCCGGGATCCAGCGAGCGCGCCCCGCGTCTCCCCGGCGTCTGCGCCACCGCGCCCATAAGCCGTCCATATCCGCCCCTCCGCCCCCTCCGCCCCTGGGCGCCATTTTCCCGCCTGCTCCCACCCCATGGAACGGCGAGTACGCGGCGGAATGCGGACTGTCGCGCTCCGCCGCCTCGGGTCGATGAGGCGCCGTCCGGCTCCGGTCGTTCGCCCCTCCACCACGGCTCCGGGGCGTACGCGCGGCCCGATGGGCGCTCTCGATCAAGAGAGGTTAGGCTTACCTTCGTGAGCACGTGCGCAACCGCCTCCCGCGACCTGTCCGAGCCGCTCGCCGGGACGGCGGCCACCGCCTCCACCTGGCTGCTGGTGGAACAGCCCGGGCCCTGGGGCGCCGAGGCCCTCACCGCCAGTCGGCTCGACCCGGCCGTAGGGCGCGCCCTGGAGCGCGCCGCCGAGGGCACCGGCGTACGGGTCGCGCTGATCCGCCGCCCCGGCCGCCACGCCGATCTGCACACCGGCGCCCGGCACCGGGTGTTCGTGGCCCACACCCGGCCCGGCCACTCCTGGATCCGCACCACCGCCCTGGACGACCCGGCACGGCTGCTCGGTCTGGACTTCGCCGCGCTGGGCGCGGGCGACCCCGGCGGGCTCACCCTGCGGCCCCAGGCGCCCCACGAGCCCCATGACCCCGCCGCCTGGGAGGAGTACACGGGCGATCCGCTGGTGCTGGTGTGCACCAACGGCAAGCGCGACCGCTGCTGCGCCCTCCTCGGCCGCCCGCTGGCCGGTGAGCTGGCCGCCTCCGGGGTCCACGGCACCTGGGAGATCACCCATATCGGCGGCCATCGCTTCTCCCCCACTCTCGTCGTGCTGCCGCACGGCTACGCCTACGGCCGCGCCACCGCGCAGGGCGTCAAGGACGTCATCGAGGCGCTGCGGCACGGCCGGGTGGTCACCGACGGCTGCCGCGGCCGCTCCACCTGGGAGCGCCCCGGCCAGGCGGCGGAGCTGGCCATCCGCGAGCTGACCGGCGAGGACGGGGCCGACGCGCTGACCGTCGTCGTACGGACCGAGCGCGAGGCCCGGGTCTGGTCCGTGACCGTCGCGCACCACGACGGGCGGGCCTGGCAGGTGAGCGTCGCGCAGCTCGCCGCGGCGCCGCCGCGGCCGGAGAGCTGCGGCTTCCCCCTGGGCTCCCCGGCCCGTATGGAGATCGTCGGGATCCGGACCGCCCAGCGGCCCGCACACGGCGTACGGGCGATGGCCGCCGGGCGCCTCTGACGCGTCGCCCCGCCCTCCGGGCGCCTCTGAACCCACCACCCCTCTCCAGCCGCTCCGCCCCCGCCCCGCCCCCGCCGCGCCCGTACCCACCCCCGTAGCACCCCGGGAACGCCACTCCGGCCCCTCCCGCAACCCCCTCCCCAGGTCCTGCCCCGGCCCCTCCCACCCGCCCTTGGTTACCCTTCGTTGCCATGAGCGCCGCGATACCGCCGGGGCCGGCCGCCACGGCCACAAGGTGGCGCATCGGCCGACCCCGACGCGTCTTCTCCCAGGTCCTGCTGATGCAGCTGGCCATCGCCACGGGTGTCACCGTGCTCGCGACCGGCCTCTTCCTCGCGCCGCTCAGCGATCACCTCGACGACCAGGCCATGCGCCGCGCCCTCGCCATCGCCCAGACCACGGCCGCCGAGCCCCGGATGGCCGACGCGCTCCAGCACACCCGACCCACCCCCGGCGGGCCGGTGCAGACGGAGGCGGAACGTATCCGCAGGGCGACCGGCGCCGAATATGTCGTGATCATGGACCGGCGCGGAGTGCGCTGGTCCCACACCTCCCCGGGCGAGATCGGGAAGCATGTCTCCACCGACCCCACCGAGGCCCTCGAAGGCCGGGAGGTCATGGAGATCGACGAGGGCACCCTCGGCCGGTCGGCCCGCGGCAAGGTGCCCCTGCGCGCCGGGGACGGCCGCATCGTGGGCGCCGTCTCCGTGGGCATCTCCTACGAGAGCGTGCGCGCCCGGCTCGTCGCCGCGGTCCCGGAGATGCTCGCCTACGCGGGCGGCGCGCTCGCGGTCGGTGCCCTGGCCGCGTACGTGGTCTCCCGCCGGCTCCAGCGACGCACCCATGACCTGGCCTTCTCCGATATCTCGGCACTGCTGGCCGAGCGCGAGGCGATGCTGCACGGCATCCGGGAGGGTGTCGTCGCCCTCGACGGCCACGGCCGCATCCGGCTGATCAACGACGAGGCGCAGCGGCTGCTGGATCTGCGCCCCGAGGACACCGGGCAGCCCTTGGAGGCGGTGCTGGCCCCGGGCCGTACGACCGATGTGCTGTCCGGGCGGGTCACCGGCGCCGATCTGCTGACCGTCAGCGGCGGCCGGGTGCTGGTCGCCAACCGGATGCCGACGGACGACGGCGGCGCGGTGGTCACCCTGCGTGACCGCACCGAGCTGGAGCGGCTGGGCCGCGAGCTGGACGGCACCCGCGGGCTGATCGACGCCCTGCGGGCCCAGGACCATGAGCACGCCAACCGGATGCACACGCTCCTCGGCCTGCTCGAACTCGAACTGCACGACGAGGCCATGGAGTTCATCACCGAGGCGATCGGGGTGCACCGGGCCACCGCCGAGCAGGTCACCGAGCGGGTGCACGATCCGCTGCTGGCCTCCCTGCTGGTCGGCAAGGCCACGGTCGCCACCGAACGCGGCGTCTCGCTGACCGTCGCCGGGGACAGCCTGCTGCCCAACCGGCTGGTGGACCCACCGGGGCTGGTGACGATCGTCGGCAACCTCATCGACAACGCCCTGGACGCGGCGGTCGGTTCACCGGAGCCACGGGTCGAGGTGGAGCTGTGCACCGACGACCGTACGGTGCTGCTGCGGGTCTCCGACACCGGCCCGGGATACCCGCCGACCGGCGCGACGTGGTCTTCACCGAGGGCTGGTCGACCAAGGAGCCGCCCGCGCACGGCAAGCGCGGCATAGGGCTCGCGCTGGTCCGCCGCCTCGCCGAACGCCAGGGCGGCAGCGTCCGCGTGTCCGACCGCGAGGGCGGGGGCGCGGAGTTCACCGTCGTCCTCCCCGAGGCGCTGGCCGAACAGCCGGCCGGGGCGCCGCTGACCGCTACAGGAGAGCCACGATGACCCTTGGAACCGGACCGGGCGGGCCCCTGGAGGTGCTGGTCGTGGACGACGACGTCCGGGTGGCCCGGGTCAACGCCGCGTACGTCGGCAAGGTGGCCGGGTTCCGCGTCGCCGGGCAGGCGCACACCGCCGCCGAGGCGCTGGCCTTCCTGGAGGGCACCCAGAGCAGCCACGTCGACCTGGTGCTGCTCGACCACTATCTGCCGGACGAGACGGGGCTGTCGCTGGTGCGGCGGCTGCGGCAGCTCGGCCACCACACCGACATCATCATGGTGACCGCGGCCCGCGACATCGCGACCGTCCAGGCGGCGATGCGCCATGGCGCGCTGCAGTACCTGGTCAAGCCCTTCACCTTCGCGGGGCTGCGCGCCAAGTTGGAGGGGTACGCGGCGCTGCGCCGCGCCCTGGAGGGCGACGGCGAGGCCGGACAGGACCAGGTGGATCGGATCTTCGGCGCCCTGGGCGGTGCCTCGGCCGGCCCCGCCGAGCTGCCCAAGGGCCACTCGGCGCTCACCGCCGATCTCGTACGGGAGGTGCTGCGGGGCGCGGAGGGCCCGCTGTCGGCGCAGGAGGTGGCCGAGCGCGCCTCGCTCAGCAGACAGACCGCACAGCGCTATCTGAAGCTGCTGGAGCGCACGGGCCGGGTGCGGCTCAGCCTCAAATACGGCGAGACCGGCCGCCCCGAGCACCGCTACGACTGGGTCTGAGCCCTCCCCTGTCTCAGGCAGCGCCCTTCCCTGCCTGAGACAGCGACCGCCCCTGCCTCAGGCCGCGCCCGCCCCGGTGAGCGCACGCACCTCCGTCTCGGCGTGCTGGGCGGCATGAGCGGGGACGTCCGCGGGCGCCGGTGAGGTGACCGTCCCGAACCAGCCCGCGAGGAACCCGAGGGGCACCGAGACCAGCCCCGGGTTCTGGAGCGGGAAGAGGTGGAAGTCCACCCCGGAGAAGATCGCGTCCGGGCCGCCGGAGACCACCGGGGACAGCACCACCAGCACCACCGCCGGAAGCAGCCCCCCGTAGACCGACCAGACCGCGCCGCGCGCGGTGAACCGCCGCCAGAACAGCGAGTACAGCAGCACCGGAAGGTTCGCCGACGCGGCGGCGGCGAACGCGAGCCCCACCAGGAACGCCACATTGAGGTCCTCGGCGAGCAGCCCCAGCCCGATCGCGGCCGCCCCGATCCCCACCGCCGCGATCCGCGCGACCGCCACCTCGCCGCGCGGGGTGCGGCCCGCCCGCCTGCTCAGCGAGGTGTGGAGGTCATGGGCGACGGAGGCCGAGGAGGCGAGGGTGATCCCGGCGACGACGGCGAGGATGGTGGCGAAGGCGATCGCGGCGACGACCGCGAACAGCACCGTGCCCCCGGTCGATCCGGCGCCGCCGCCGAGGTCGAGCGCGAGCAGCGGAACGGCCGTGTTCCCGGCCGCGTTGGAGGTCCGTACGGCATCGGTGCCCAGCACGGCGGCCGCACCGAAGCCGAGCACGATCGTCATCAGGTAGAAGCCGCCGATCAGCCCGATGGACCAGATCACCGAGCGGCGGGCGGCGCGGGCGGTGGGCACCGTGTAGAAGCGCGAGAGGATGTGCGGCAGCCCGGCGGTGCCCAGCACCAGGGCGAGGCCGAGGCTCACGAAGTCCAGCCGGGCGGTCCAGTCGCCGCCGTACTTGAGCCCGGGGGCGAGGAAGTCCACGCCATGGCCGCTGTTCCGCGCCGCGGTGCTGAGCAGGGCGCCGAGATCGCCGCGGAAGCGGACGAGGACCAGGGCGGTCAGCGCGACCGCCCCGCCCATGAGCAGCACGGCCTTCACGATCTGGATCCAGGTCGTGGCGCGCATCCCGCCGAGCGCCACGAAGACCACCATCAGGGTGCCCACGCCGATCACCGTCCAGGCCCGGGCGCGGCCGCCCGTCTCCCCGATCAGCAGGGCGACCAGACTGCCCGCGCCGACCATCTGGGCCACGAGATAGAGCACACAGACCGTGACCGAGGAGATGCCCGCGGCGATCCGGACCCGCCGCTCTCGCATCCGGGCGGCCAGCACATCGGCCAGGGTGAACCGGCCGCAGTTGCGGACCAGTTCGGCCACCAGCAGCAGGACCACCAGCCAGGCCACGAAGAAGCCCACGCAGTACAGCACCCCGTCGTAGCCGAAGAGCGCGATCAGGCCGGAGATCCCCAGGAAGGACGCGGCGGACATGTAGTCACCGGCGATGGCGAAGCCGTTCTCCATCGGCGAGAACAGCCGCCCGCCCGCGTAGAACTCCTCCGGCGAGCGGTGCCGTCGGCGCCCCGCCCAGGTGGTGATGGACAAGGTGGCCGCCACGAAGACGCCGAAGAGCAGCAGCGCCAGGCTCCGCTGATCGCCGGTCACCGCCCGTGCCCCCGCATCATCTCCTGCGTGATCCAGCGGAGTTCGAGCGCGACCCGGTCCCGGCGCAGCCGTGCGTGCCGGGCGTACGCCCAGGTCAGCAGGAAGGTGGTGGCGAACTGCGCGAGCCCCGCGACCATCGCCACATTGAGCGTGCCCACGACCGGGCGGCCCATCAGATGGGGGGCGGTGGTGGCCGCGACGACATACGCGAGGTACCAGATGAGGAACGCGGCGGCCGCGGGGAACACGAACCGGCGGTAGCGCCGGCGCACCTCCTGGAAGGCGGCGCTGCCGTGCACCTCCATGTAGACCGCCTGGGCGGCGGGCGGACGGGCGCTCCGAGGTCCGCCGTCCGTGTCGTCCGCCTCACCCCAGCCGGACGCGAGCGCGTCGTACCACGGGTCCTCCAGCCGCGCCGCTCCCGTGTCGCGCGCGTTGTGCATGTCCACCCCGAACACTCCTTGTTCACTGCCGCATTCGCCGCGTGACCAAGAATGGGCAGATCAGCAAGATCCAGAGCCCTTCAACTCCGGACCTTCACCCCATCAGGTGACTCAGGTGATGAACGGCCCGGAAACGGCGCTCCAGGAGCGCGCGGAGCGGAAGACACCGAACGGGGTCCCCCGGGTGGGAGACCCCGCCGAACCGGCCTCGCCGAGGGGCCGGGCGTCAGACGTCGATGCGCGACCGGTCCAGGGTCGCCGCCGAGTTGGTGATGAACTCCTTACGGGGCGCGACCTCATTCCCCATGAGCAGGTCGAAGGCGCGCTCGGCGGCCTCCAGGTCGCTGATGTTGATGCGCCGCAGGGTGCGGTGGCGCGGGTCCATCGTGGTCTCCGCGAGCTGGTCGGCGTCCATCTCACCGAGACCCTTGTAGCGCTGGATGCCGTCCTTGTAGCGGATCTCGCGGCGCTGGAGGTCCAGCAGCGTCTCCTGGAGCTCCTGGTCGGAGTAGGTGTAGAGATACTTGCTCTGCCCCCGCTTGGGGTTCACCAGCTCCACTCGGTGCAGCGGCGGCACCGCCGAGAAGACCCGCCCCTGCTCGACCATCGGCCGCATGTAGCGCTGGAAGAGGGTCAGCAGCAGACAGCGGATGTGGGCGCCGTCGACATCGGCGTCGGCAAGGAAGATCACCTTGCCGTAGCGCGCCTGGTCGATGTCGAAGGTCCGGCCCGATCCGGCCCCTATCACCTGGATGATCGCGCCGCACTCGGCGTTCTTGAGCATGTCGGAGACCGACGACTTCTGAACGTTGAGGATCTTGCCGCGGATCGGCAGCAGCGCCTGGAACTCGGAGTTCCGGGCCAGCTTGGCCGTACCCAGCGCCGAGTCTCCCTCGACGATGAACAGCTCGCTGCGGCCCACGTCGTCACTGCGGCAGTCGGCCAGCTTCGCGGGCAGCGAGGAGGACTCCAGCGCGGTCTTACGGCGCTGCGCCTCCTTGTGCTGACGGGCCGCGATGCGCGTACGGGCCGCGGCCACGACCTTCTCCAGGACGGCCCGGGCCTGCTGCTTGGCGTCCCGCTTGGAGGAGGTCAGGAACGCCTTGAGCTCCTTGGAGACCACGTTGGCCACGACGCGGGAGGCCGCCGAGGTGCCCAGCACCTCCTTGGTCTGGCCCTCGAACTGCGGCTCCGCCAGCCTTACGGTCACCACCGCCGTCAGGCCCTCCATGGCGTCGTCCTTGACGACGTCGTCCTCGGCGACCCGCAGCAGCTTGGTGGCGCGCAGCACCTCGTTCACGGTCCTGGTGATCGAGCGCTCGAAGCCGGAGACGTGGGTGCCGCCCTTGGGGGTGGCGATGATGTTGACGAAGGACTTGATGGTCGAGTCGTAGCCGGTGCCCCAGCGCAGCGCGATGTCGACGCCCAGCTCGCGGGTGACCTCGGTCGGGGTCATGTGCCCGCGCTCGTCGAGGACCGGCACGGTCTCCTTGAAGGTGCCCTGTCCGGACAGCCGCAGCACATCGCAGACGGCCTTGTCCTGGGCGAGGTACTCGCAGAACTCGCTGATCCCCCCGTCGTAGCGGAAGGTCTCCTCGACCGGCCCCTCCTGCCCCTCCAGGCCCCGCTCGTCCCGGACCACCAGGGTGAGTCCCGGCACCAGGAACGCGGTCTGCCGGGCGCGGGCGTGCAGCGTCTCCACGGAGAGCTTGGCGTCCTTGAGGAAGATCTGGCGGTCCGCCCAGTAGCGAATGCGGGTGCCGGTGCGGGTCTTGGGAACCCTCTTGCCCTTGAGGATGCCGCTGGACGGGTCGAACGGGGCGTCCGGCCCGGATTCGGTGAAGATCCCGGGGACGCCGCGGCGGAAGCTGATCGAGTGGGTCCTGCCGTGGAGGTCCACCTCCACGTCGAGACGGGCGGACAGCGCGTTCACCACGGAGGCGCCGACGCCGTGCAGACCGCCGGAGGCCGCGTACGCACCGCCGCCGAACTTTCCGCCGGCGTGCAGCTTGGTCATCACGACCTCGACGCCGGACAGCCCCGTCTTGGGCTCGATGTCCACCGGGATCCCCCGGCCGTTGTCCCGCACCTCCACGGATCCGTCGTCGTGGAGGATCACCTCGATGTGATCGCAGAAGCCGCCGAGGGCTTCGTCCACCGAGTTGTCGATGATCTCCCAGAGGCAGTGCATGAGACCGCGGCTGTCGGTGGAGCCGATGTACATGCCGGGGCGCTTGCGCACCGCCTCGAGCCCCTCGAGGACGAGAAGGTGCCGCGCGGTGTAGTTACCGCCGCCCCGGTCTGCTCCGGTCAGCAGCGCAGTGGACGGCACGGACGTGTCGGCGGTCACGCGGTTCGCTCCTCGCTGAATTTCTGGTTGGCCCGGCTGTGGGCACGATGGTGGCATGGTCGCCCGTCAGAGCGTACCGAGGCCTGATAGAGCCTTTGTGCCGCCACCCATTGAAACGTCCATGCTAGTCGCACCCGCCACCGTTTCGCTCGTACGTTCGATATACCACGGCGGTGCCGCACACATCACGTTCCCTTTCAGGCATGAACCATTTAGGCTCCGGGCACGTCCTCATTCACAACCGGCAACCCGGCCGGGAGGGCAAACCAGACAATCGACGCAAAGCATCAAAGCTAGGCAATACGGCTCATTCGCCGCCAAACGTCACCATCCGGCCTACTCAGAAGCAACTTTTGGGAAAAAGCCACGAGCGGGAACGATTTCAGGCTGGTTGGATGTTGACCCTGGTACGACAGCTCGTCGAGCTAGAGAAGAGGCGACGTGACTACTGTTCTGACCCCCGCGAGCCCGTTGACGGCCGCTGACCGCTGCGACCGCTGCGGCGCCCAGGCGTACCTGCGCGTCGTGCTGATCAGCGGTGGTGAACTGCTCTTCTGTGCCCACCACGGGCGCAAGTTCGAGCCGGAACTCAAGAAGATCGCCGCGGAAATACAGGACGAGACCGAGCGGCTCACCGCCGCTCCGGCGTCCGCGTCCGACGACGAACGCTGACGCCTCACACCCACGACGACGAGCGACGCCGGCCCAGGGCCGGATTCCGGGCGGTCTGCCCCCTGAGTGGGGCGGCCGCCCACGCTCGTATCGCGGGTCTTTCGGCATGGCCCAAGGGCGGCTTCGGCATGACCCAAGCGACATTGCCAAGGGCCGCGCGGACTCGCTCCAAGCGCTTTCCAGGCTCGTCACATCCCATCGGCGTCCTCGGGCTCCGTGTCAGTCATGGGCGGCCACCAGATCGGCCACCGAAGAGATCCTCGTGTAGACGCCGGGCCGCCCCGCCACGGCGCATCCGCTCCCCCAGGACACCAGGCCCACCAGCCGCCCCCGGACCACAAGAGGCCCTCCGCTGTCCCCTGACAGGCGTCCCGCCCCCCGTCCGGCAGCCCCGCGCAGACCATGGAGCGCGGGTCGTAGTCCCCCTCCGCATTGCCCGGATAGGCGCTCTCACAGACGCTGTCGGCCAGCACCCGGACCGTCGCGGTGCGCAGCGACGAGGCATAGGTGCCATCGCCCTCCGTATCGCCCCAGCCGTACACCGCGGCCCGCTCACCCGGCCGGTACGCCTGGTCGCCGGTGCCCGCCATGCGGATGGTGTAGGCCGCGGGCACCGCGACCCCCAGAGTGAGCACCGCGATGTCCCCGGCCCGGTTGTCGCCCTCGTACGCCGGGTTGACCCACACCCGCGCGAGCGGGTACTCCACCCCGTCCTTCTTGCGCAGGTCGTTGCGGCCGATGATCAGCTTCAGGTCCCGTACCTCCTGCCAGTCCTTGCCGAGCACCCCACGGCTCAGACAGTGGGCCGCCGTGACGACCGTTGTGGGGCCCACCACCGCCCCGCCGCAGAACTGGCCCGACCTCTTGTCCCCGAAGAGCGCACGGCTGGCCACGGCCACCGCCCAGGGCGCCTCGACCGTACGGGCCGGATGCCCGCCGATCACCACACGGTCGGCCGTCGCCGGGGCGGGTGCGGTGAGCACTATCGCGAGTGCGGCGGCCAGCGGCACCGCCAGGGCGATGAGGAGCGAGCGGGGCGACCTGGACATGCGGCCTCCTGACCATACGGAGCAAGACGCATACTCAGCGTTACCCTCTCTGTCGCGAAGTGCATCCCGAGTGGGCCAAGCGGGGAACATGGCCCCGGGGAACACGCACTCGCGCAGCGCGAAGGCCGGGTTCCTCGGAGGGAGCCCGGCCTTCGTGCTGTACCGCTTCCGCTATAAGGCGGCTATGCGACTGTGCGGCTATAAGGCGGCCATGCGGCGGCGGTCCGCATCAGTCCAGGTAGTCGCGGAGGACCTGGGAGCGGGAGGGGTGGCGCAGCTTCGACATCGTCTTGGACTCGATCTGACGGATGCGCTCACGCGTCACGCCGTAGACCTTGCCGATCTCGTCGAGGGTCTTCGGCTGACCGTCAGTGAGGCCGAAGCGCATCGAGACCACGCCCGCCTCGCGCTCGCTGAGTGTGTCGAGCACGGAGTGCAGCTGCTCCTGCAGCAGGGTGAAGCTGACCGCGTCGGCCGGGACGACCGCCTCGGAGTCCTCGATGAGATCACCGAACTCGCTGTCGCCGTCCTCGCCCAGCGGGGTGTGCAGCGAGATCGGCTCACGGCCGTACTTCTGGACCTCGATGACCTTCTCGGGGGTCATGTCGAGCTCCTTGGCCAGCTCCTCCGGGGTGGGCTCACGGCCCAGGTCCTGGAGCATCTGGCGCTGGACGCGCGCCAGCTTGTTGATGACCTCGACCATGTGCACCGGGATACGGATGGTGCGGGCCTGGTCGGCCATGGCGCGGGTGATCGCCTGACGGATCCACCAGGTGGCGTACGTGGAGAACTTGTAGCCCTTGGTGTAGTCGAACTTCTCGACCGCGCGGATCAGACCGAGATTGCCCTCCTGGATGAGGTCCAGGAAGAGCATGCCACGGCCCGTGTAGCGCTTGGCCAGGGAGACCACCAGACGGAGGTTGGCCTCCAGGAGGTGATTCTTGGCGCGACGGCCGTCCTCGGCGATGATCTCCAGCTCGCGCTTGAGCTTGGGGGCCAGCTTGTCGGAGTTGGCGAGCTTGTCCTCGGCGAACAGACCGGCCTCGATGCGCTTGGCGAGCTCGACCTCCTGCTCGGCGTTGAGCAGCGGGACCTTGCCGATCTGCTTGAGGTAGTCCTTGACCGGGTCGGCCGTGGCACCGGCCGCGGCGACCTGCTGCGCGGGGGCGTCGTCCTCGTCCTCGTCGGAGAGCACGAAGCCCGCGTTCTCCGGCTCGGCCTCGGCGCCCTCGGGACCGGGCTTGCCCGGTGCCTCCTCGATGACGTCCTCGCCCTCGAGGAGCTCGTCGGTGACGTCCTTCTTGGCGGTGGTCTTCTTCGCGACCGCCTTCTTGGCGGCGGCGGTGGTCTTCTTCGCGACCGCCTTCTTGGCCGCGGTCTTCTTGGCTGCGGCCTTCTTCGCGGGGGCCGCCGTGGCCTCACCGGCCGGGGCGGCGCCCGGGTCCGCGGTGGGGGCGACCGGGGCGGCGGGGGCCTTCTTGGCGGTGACCGTCTTGGCCGCGACAGTCTTGGTGGCGGTGCGCTTTGCCGGGCTCTTCGCTGCGACGCTCTTGCGGGTGCGCTTGGGCGCCTCTGCGGCACTGACCATCAGCGTCACACCCTCCTCGTCGAGGATCTGGTTGAGGCTGCGCAGTACGTTCTTCCACTGGGTTGGCGGAATCTGGTCAGCCTCGAAGGCCCGGCGCACATCGTCGCCGGCGATCTGCCCCTCAGCCTTTCCCCGCTCGATGAGCGCCATGACAGACTCCGACTCGGCGATCTCCGGCGGGAGCGTACGGGATGTGCTGGCCGACACGAACAACCTCTCGGAACGTTGGAAACGGCTTCCGGCTCAGTCCACCGGGGACCGGAGCCGACGACCGCCGGCAGGGATGAACCGACGGCGCGGGCGGAGTGCGGAGGGGTACAGCGTTATGAGCGACATCCGTATTCCCTCCGCGGCTGCCACCTCTTTAATCATCGCGCTGCCCCAAAGAGCGTTACGCCCAATACTCGTGGCCCGAGTCACACCCCATAACGGTCTTAATGCCCATCCAACGGGACAGAAAACTCCCAGTCGCGCACCGATGGGAGTCATCGGCGCCGATCGATCAGATCGCGCCGCGCCGCCGAACCCGCGGCGCGGGATCCGGCGACGCCCTCTCGTACGCCGTACGGCATCCATCGGGCGGAACTCGCCGCCTACTGACACCGCCTTGCCGTACGTCGTACGCCGCACGCTCCGGACGCCCGGCGGTCCGGGCAACCGGACGCGCCGCGGATCAGTGCTCGCGCGGCGCGGGCACCCCGACCTCGGCGTGATCGAGATCCGGGTGGACGGTCAGCAGCTGGCGCATCGCCGCCTCGGCCGCCGCGGCGTCGCCCTCGCCGATCGCCTCGACGATCCTGCGGTGGTGGGCGACCCCCGCCTCGCTGAGGCGGTCGCAGCCGGTGACCGGGGCCCCGGAGACGTGGAGCGCGGCGGCGACGATGCCCGCCAGGTGCTCCAGCATCCGATTGCCACCGACCTGGAGCAGCAGACCGTGGAACTCGGCGTCGGCGCGGCAGAAGGTGAGTGCGTCACCCTGTGCCAGCGCATGGCTCATGATCTCGACCATGTCGCCGAGCCGCTGCTGCACCTCCTCGCGGCCGTGCCCGGCGGCGAGACGGGCGGCCAGCGGTTCGATGGTCCAGCGCAGCTCGCACAGCTCACGGCGCTGGTCGTCGCGCTGCGGACCGAAGGCCCGCCACTCGATGATGTCCGGATCGAGCAGGTTCCAGTCGCTGACCGGGCGGACCCGGGTACCCACATTGGGCGGGCGCTGACCAGGCCCTTGGCCTCGAGGACGCGCAGCGATTCCCGTACGACGGTGCGGGAGACCTCGAAGCGCTGACCGATCTCCTCGGGGACGAGCGGACGGTCCGCGCCCAGGTCACCGGAGACGATCATCTGGCCCAGCTGCTGAACGAGTTGGCCGTGCAGTCCGCGGCCCCGGTTGCCGGCCGCGCGTCGGCCCACCCGGCCGATCTCCGCCTCGGCACCGTCCCAGGAGGAGGGGGCGCTGCCGCGGTCGGCGCCGGGGGCTTCGGCGTAGGAGTAGCGGTCAAGCTCGCCCGAACCGGCCAGGCCGGAGTCGGCGGGGCGAGCCGCGGTCATCGTGGTGTGCGCAAGGGTACTCACGCATCCTTTGTCGGCGACGCCTCGGAAGCCCTTGAGGTCTTTGGTGAAAAGCACACGAAAGGGTGATCGCCCATTACCTCATAATTGACGCTCAATCGGACAGAAAGAAGCACCTTCGGGGAGTTGCGAGCAGTTCGCGCGATGGCTGTGCGAATCCGCTTCGGGCCTGATCCACTGGCTCGCGGGCGAGGGCGCCCGGCGCGGTGCGGGTGCTACTGGCGGGTGCTCTTGCCGCGCAGACCGGTGAGGGCATAGGCGCACAGCAGGACGGCCACCGACAACATCAGCGCCTGTCCGACCGGTTGGGACGCGAGCCGCAGCGCGACCGCCAGCCCTCGGTCGATCATCGAGGGCGACCGGTCCAGCGTCGCCGCGCGCAGCCGGTGCGGCAGCATCACCAGCGAACGCAGCGACGGATCCTGCGCCGCGCGCTGGACGACGGGCACCGCGAGGATCGGCACGGCGAGCAGGGTGGCCAGCCCGAGGGCGGTGGAACGGAAGACTCCGGCGGCGAGCAGCCCAGCCCACGACGAGCCGATGGTCAGGCCGAAGACGCCGACCACCAGCGCGGGCCAGTCGCCCGGCAGCGGCACCGCGTTGCCGCCCACGAGCAGCAGGAGCGCCGCACTGTCGAGCACGATGACGCCGAGCGACAGCAGGACGGCACCGGCCGCGCAGACCGCGAATTTGGCGGCCAGCAGCCCGAGTCGGCGGGGCACGGCGTCCCGGGTCGCCGCCAGTGCCGGAAAGCGGAACTCGTCGCCGAAGGCGAGGGCGCCCAGGAGACCGGCCGCGATGGCGACGGGAGGCAGCGGGAGGTCGGCGGGCCAGCCGGTGAGCCGGTGCAGCTCCCCGGCATCACCGGCGCGGGCGAGCAGCACGGAGGCGAGGAGGGAGGCCACGATGGAGGCGACACCGATCAGCCAGCCGGTCCTTACGCCGGTGGCGCGGCGCACCTCGTAGCGCATCGGCCAGGCGGGGCCGGGAAAGCGGAGCTTGGGGAGCAGCCGCAGCGGGGGCGCCTGGGGGTCGCGGGCGCGGGCGGCCGCGGGAGTCCCCGGGCCCAGATCGGCGGTCTCCTCGACCAGCCGGTGGACCACGATGCCGTGGCGGTAGGCGGTCTCCCCGACCGATGCGGGGGACAGACCGTAGACGGAGATGTGGGTCTCGTCGTCCCGCACCACGGAGAACGGGTCGGCGGGCGCGGCGACCGGCTCCTCCTCGGCCTCGGTCCCGGCTCCGATCCCGGCGCCGAGGCCGACCCCGGTCCGCGCATGGACCGCTTCGGCGCCGGCCGCGTCGGCAGCGGGGGCGGGGATGGAGGTGGGGACGGCCTTGTCCGCTGGGTTTGCCGTGTCTGCCTCGTTCGCCTTGTCGCTGGCCGTCTTGTCGTTGGCCGTCTTGTCGCTGGCCGCGGCTTCCGCGGTGGCCTTCTTCGCCTCTACCCCGGCGGAGCCCCGGGTGGCGAACTGGGCCTTCCTGACCTTGCGCCAGATCGCCCTCTTCCTGACCTTGGGCCCGGCGCTCTCGGCCTTGACGACGTCGCCACCCCCGCCGGCCACGTCGGGCTGGGCGGCGTCGGCGGCCTGGGCAGCCTCGGCCTTGGCCGCGAGCTCGGCCGCCACCCGGGCCTCCTCCGCCGCCTGGGCCTCGGCCAACTGCCGGGCGGCCTCGACCTCCTCCTCCAGGACGGCGGCGAGGCGACCGACGAGCGGCGAATGGACGACGACGCGGGGGCGCAGCCGGGTGCGAGCGAACTCGTCCACCGGTTGATCGGCCACCAGCCGCCCCGATTCCAGGGTGAGCACCTGGTCCGCGAGGCGGATCACACCCTCGGCGTCCTCGGTGGCGACGAGGACGGCGCCGCCCTGAGCGGCGAATTGGCGGAGCAGCCCGTACAACCAGGTGGTCTCCCGGGCCGACAGGCCCCGTGCGGGCTCGTCGAGGATCAGTGTGTGCGGGTCCCCGAGCAGCGCGGTGGCGATCCCGAGACGACGCTCCGCCCCGGTGGACAGATCACCGAGACGCTCGTCCGCCAGATCGGTGAGGCCGACCACATCGAGCACGACGTCGGCGCGTGCGGCGGGCACCCCGGCCGCGGCACCGAGCATCCTCAGATGCCCCCGCACGGTGCGGCCCGGGTGACCGGGGACGTCCTCGAGGAGAACGCCGATCTCATGAGCCGGGCGCCGGATGCGGTGCAGGGGGCGGCCCCGGAAGAAGGCGGAGCCATGGCCCCGGTCGAGCTGCAGCAGAAGCCGCAGCGCGGTGGTCTTGCCCGCGCCGGGGCCGCCGAGCAGTGCGGTGACCCGGCCCGCCGGGGCCTCGAAGGTGAGGTCATCGACAACGGGCGGATGGTTGCGGCGGGGGTGCTGGTCAGTCCGGTGGCCTGGATCATGGCTTCTCCCGCGGGGCATGGAACCGCTCGATGGCACGTGGGGACTGGTGGCGTACCGGAGAACGTTAACCCGCTATGTCCTATTTCTTCAGGACATAGCACCCCCGGGGAGTCGTCGTGTCATGCCCGTCACACCTCGGGACGAAGCATGGGCGGATTGAGCAGCGTCGCCCCACCAGCCCGGAACAGCTGGGCGGGACGGCCACCCTGACGGGTCGTCGTACCGCCGGTGGGCACCAGGAATCCCGGGGTGCCAGTGACCTTGCGATGGAAGTTGCGCGGATCCAGGGCCACGCCCCACACCGCCTCGTACACCCGGCGCAGCTCGCCGACCGTGAACTCCTGCGGGCAGAAGGCGGTGGCCAACGAGGAGTACTCGATCTTGGAGCGGGCGCGCTCGACCCCGTCCGCGAGGATGCGGGCATGGTCGAAGGCGAGCGGGGCGGCCAGATCGCTGTCGCGCCCGAAGGCCCCGTCCTGGTCGAGCAGCGACTCGACCGGCGCCCAGCGCACACTGTGCGCGTCGCCCCCGGCACGGGGCGCGGGCAGATCGGGCGCCAGCGCGAGATGCGCCACGCTGACCACGCGCATCCGGGGGTCTCGCTTCGGATCGCCGTAGGTGGCGAGCTGCTCGAGATGGGCCGCGTTCGGCGGGACCGGAAGCGTGGGGTCATGCGCGAGTAGCCCGGTCTCCTCGGCCAACTCCCTGGCAGCGGCGACAGCGATGTCCTCATCGGGCCGCACGAAACCGCCGGGCAGCGCCCACCGCCCCTTGAAGGGCGGCTCGCCGCGGCGTACGGCCAGCGCACACAGCGAATGCCGCCGCACGGTGAGCACGACCAGATCAACGGTGACGGCGAATGCCGGGAAAGCCGACGGGTCGTAGGGCATGACGCGATCATAGTCGTCTGCCTGACGATAATCAGGCTCTTGAGCATGATCACCGACGTTCGTGAAATCGCTCTCTCAAGCGCTCGCCTGCACGATTCCCACACTCCCTTCGGAATCCCCCGACCCGCGCCGCCCTCCCGGGCCGCCACATCCCCGACCCGCGCCGTGTCCCCGGCCCGCCGCACCTCGGCCCACCCAGCTTGCCGCCCACCGACCACTCCACCCCCGCGCCTCAACCCACCTCCTTGCCTTCCCCTGGCCCCCTGCCCCTTGGCTCCCCGGCCGCCGGGCTTCAGCACACCCTCCTGCCGCCCGCCTGCCGCCCCAGGCCGCCGTGCCTCGGTCGCCGAGCCTCCAGTGGATCGGCATCCCCGAGCTGGAGGGCCCCCGCCAGCCGTTCGCTGTCTGCCTCTGGCCACCAGGCCTCGGCCCACCCGCCGACCGTGACCGCCGGTGGCTCAGCCGCCGAACTCGTCCAGCAGATCGGGCTCCCGAATGGGGGAGCCACTCGCCGACCGTCCACTGTCCGCCCGCGACGGCCGCGCCTCGGCAGACCTGCCTCGCCGCCACCGTCCGCCCCTGGCCACCGGACCTCGGCCCACCCGACTGCCGCCCGTCGGCTGCTCCCGGGCCGCGTGTCTTCAGCCCGAGCCGTCCAGCGGATCGGGATCTCCGAGGGCAACCCGCCGGCCGCCCCTGCCCCCGCCCAAGGGCTCCCCCAGCCTGGCCAGGTCAGCGGCGGCTGCGCGTTCCCCGGCCGCCGGTGCGGCGCCGGGTGCGCGGCCGCCCTTCCGGGCGGCGCTTGCCACCCGGGGCGCTCACCCCTGCCGACGCGCTCCTGCCGCCCGGGCCCATCGCCCCGCTCGGCCGCTCCTTCGCCGACTGCCGCTCCCTCTGGCCTTCCGCCTCCCCCGATTCCTCCGACTGCTCCGATTCCGCGCGGGCGGCCGACTCGGCGGGCTCAGCCGACTCGACCGGTCCGGCCGTTTCCATGGCCGTTTCGACCGGGGCTCCAGCCATCCCCCGCGGCTCGGTGGCCGCCACGTCGCCGAGCCGCTCCAGCTCCGCGTGCACGGCGGCGTGCACAGCACGGTCGGCACGGTCGGCCGGGTCGGAGCGGTCAGAGTCCTCCCGGCGCAGGCATTGACGCAGCAGCTTCGGATGGACCCCCTCATTGCACGCCTGGTGCAGCAGCCTCGCGAAGAGGTAGTCGGGATCGACCCGCAGGGCACGCCCGAGCGCCACCCGTGCCATGAGCTCATCACCTGCCGACCAGGCGACCCACCCCGCCAGGGTGAGCGGCGCCGCCGCATGCTCACCGTAGGAGCCGACGCAGCGGCGGGCCAGCGCGCGCCACAGCCGCAGCGCCGCGTCGGCGTCCACTTCCTCCATCCACCCGGCCACCCGGTCCCGGGTCCGCCGGTCCTGCAGCCCGATGATCATGGCCGCCGCCTCCTGGTCGTCGAGCAGACCGTCATCGCGGAGATCGGCCGCGCAGGCGTCGGCCATCGGCGGCGCTGCCTGGAACGTGTCCAGCATCCGGCCCACCAGACCGAGGGTTTGCGCACACACCGTCGCGGAGCCGGCGCCGTCGAGAATCCTCGGCACGAGCTCGGCCCCGGCCGCGTCCAGCGCCCGCTCCTGCCCATCCGCCCGGGGTCCGCCGAGCGGGGCGAGCCTGGCCTCCATCTCGCGCAGCGAGCCACGCACCTGGACCCCCGCGAACGTGGCCGCCGCGGCCATGACCGAGGTTCCCGGCAGGGCGAGCGGAACGCCCTCCGGCGGACAGCAGCGCCGGTCGGGGCAGACATACGACCAGAACCGGCCGCCGGAGATGCACAGCGCCTCGAACACCGGCACCTCCAACCCGCCGCACGCGATGCGCAGCCGTTGGGCGAGGGGCCGCAGCCGCTCCATCGCCTCCTGCGCGGACTCGCCCTCGGCCGGCTCCTGGCACAGGAACAGAACGACCCCGTCCGGCCGCACGCCACGCCGCTCGCTGCCGCTGATCAGGCATTCGGCGAGCTGATCGCAGACCTCGGGCCACTCCTCCGGGACCCGGGGAATGCCGAGCCTGAGCCTGCCGCCGAACCGGCCGCGGGCGCCGTGCAGCGCGATCATCACGATGCTGTCGTCCGGCTGGAAGCCCAGGACATACGGCAGGGCATCGGCGAGCTCGGCCGGGCTGCGGAGGGTGACCTGCTCTTCGCCGGGCAGACCGGCCGCTTCGTTGTGTCGAGTCATGGCCCGACGGTCCCTCAGCCCCGCCGACCCCGCCACCCCTGTGGATAACGTTATCCACAGGCTGTCCGGGGCGTTGGCGCGATGTCGGCGGGATCGGGTTGCATGGGGGCATGAGCGACGAAGACCTGCGCCTCTCGGCCGACCGCGTCCTGGCCCGCCTCGTCGGGGACCCCACCGACTCCGCCCGGCTCCGGGAGGATCAATGGCGGGCGATCGAGGCGCTCGTCGCCGAGCGCCGCCGGGCGCTGGTCGTGCAGCGCACCGGCTGGGGAAAGTCGGCGGTGTATTTCGTCGCCACCGCGTTGCTGCGCGAGCGCGGCAGCGGTCCCACCGTGATCGTCTCCCCGCTGCTCGCGCTGATGCGCAACCAGGTCGATGCCGCCGCGCGCGCCGGTATCCGCGCCCGCACGATCAACTCCGCGAACACCGAGGAGTGGGACACCATCCAGGCGGAGGTGGCCGCGGGTGAGGTGGATGTGCTGCTGGTGAGCCCGGAGCGGCTCAACAATCCTGACTTCCGCGACCAGGTGCTGCCCCAGCTGGCCGCCGCCACCGGCCTGCTGGTCGTCGACGAGGCACACTGCATCTCCGACTGGGGCCATGACTTCCGGCCCGACTACCGCAGGCTGCGCACCATGCTCGCCGATCTGCCCCAGGGCGTGCCCGTGCTCGCCACGACCGCGACCGCGAACGCGCGGGTCACCGCCGATGTGGCCGAGCAGCTGGGCACGGGCGAAGGAACCGGGCGGGCGTTGGTGCTGCGCGGCCCGCTGGACCGGGAGAGCCTGCGGCTGGGCGTGCTGCCGCTGCCTGACGCCGCGCATCGGCTCGCCTGGCTCGCCGACCACCTCGATGAGCTGCCGGGCTCGGGGATCATCTACACCCTCACCGTGGCCGCGGCCGAGGAGGTGACCGCGTTCCTGCGGCAGCGGGGCCACACCGTCGCCTCCTACACCGGCAAGACGGAGAACGCGGATCGCCAGCAGGCCGAGGAGGACCTGCTGGCCAACCGGGTCAAGGCGCTGGTCGCCACCTCAGCGCTGGGCATGGGCTTCGACAAGCCGGACCTCGGCTTCGTGGTGCACCTCGGTTCGCCGTCCTCCCCCATCGCCTACTACCAGCAGGTCGGGCGCGCCGGGCGCGGTGTGGAGCACGCCGAGGTGCTGCTCCTGCCCGGCCGCGAGGACGAGGCGATCTGGCGGTATTTCGCCTCGCTCGCCTTCCCACCCGAGGAGCAGGTGCGCCGCACGCTCGACGTGCTCGCGGCGTCGGACCGGCCGGTGTCGCTGCCCGCGCTCGAGCCCCAGGTCGAGCTGCGACGGTCACGTCTGGAGATCATGCTCAAAGTGCTCGACGTGGACGGCGCGGTGCGGCGGGTGCGCGGCGGCTGGACCGCCACCGGGCAGCCCTGGGCGTATGACGCGGAGCGGTATGCGTGGGTGGCGCGCCAGCGGGAGACCGAGCAGCAGGCCATGCGGGAGTACGCCACGACGGCCGACTGCCGGATGGAGTTCCTGCGCCGGCAACTGGACGACGAGAAGGCGGCGCCCTGTGGCCGCTGTGACAACTGCGCGGGGGTGCGGTTCACCACCGAGGTGTCCGCCGCCTCGCTGGACGCGGCGCGCGGTGAGCTGGGGCGGCCCGGTGTCGAAGTGGAGCCGCGCCGTATGTGGCCGACCGGGCTGCCCGCGGTGGGCGTCGACCTCAAGGGCCGCATTCCGGCGGATGAGCAGGCCGCTCCGGGCCGGGCCCTGGGCCGTCTGTCCGACATCGGGTGGGGAAACCGGCTGCGGCCGCTGCTCGCGCCGCAGAGCCCGGACGCCCCGGTGCCCGACGATGTGGCCGGTGCGGTGGTGACTGTGCTCGCCGACTGGGCCAAGGGCCCCGGCGGCTGGGCCTCGGGCGCGCCGGATGCCCCGGACCGCCCGGTGGGTGTGGTCACGATCGCCTCCCGCACCCGCCCGCAGCTGATCGGGTCACTCGGCGAACGGATCGCCACCGTCGGCCGGTTGCCCCTGCTCGGGAGCGTCGCGTACCACGACGGCGAGATCGACACCCGGGTGCCGCGCACCAACAGCGCCCAGCGGCTGCGGGCGCTGCACGGCGCGCTGACCGTGCCGCCGCCGCTGGCGGCGGCCCTCGCCGAGGCGGGTGGGCCGGTGCTGCTGGTGGACGACCTGGCGGACACCGGCTGGACCTTGGCGGTCGCCTCCCGGCTGCTCCGCCGGTCCGGGGCGGCGGGGGTGTTTCCGCTGGTCCTGGCCGTGCAGGGGTAGCGGCGGCCGGGCCGGCGCGGGGCGCGAACCGGCCAGGAATATAGAACGCACACCCAGGTAAAACGGTCAGGGGTGCTGACTGCGCATTGCCGCACGGGGGCGCTACCGCGAGAATTGTCAGCAGCTCCCCCGCCCCGGTCCGGCCGTGGTACCGACGGGCTGTGTCGTGGCCCGCGCCCGTGCCCGACCCTTCGCACGCACCGTGGGCGCAGACGAAGGGAGGACCGTGACCTTCGGCTTCGCTCCGCCACCGTCCGCCGATTCCGCTTCCCGAGCCGGCCGGATGCTTCAGCCCGCCGAGTGGGCGGCAGCGGGAATCCCGTTGCTGCGCAATCCGCGCGAGGTGGTCACCGGACTGCACATCCGTCATCTGCCCACGCCCTCGACCGCAGTCGTCGCGGTCCTCGATCCGGACGAACGGCTCACGGCGAGCGCCTCCTTCGTCCGCCGCGGCGCCGCCGCCGTCGACGGCTGGGACTTCCGGAACGCGCTGCTGGCGCAGTTGCGCCGAGTGATCCCGCACGATCTGCGGCGTCGCACACCGATCCGCACCGCCGTGCTGCTCTACTGCCGCGAGGGCGAGAGCCGGTGGACGGAGGAGGACGGCGCCTGGATGTGGGGGCTGCGCGACGCCTGCACCCTGCACGGCCTGCGCTGCGGTGCGTACATCACGCTGACCCACGACGGATGGCGGGTCCTCGGCGAAGGGCGGGGCGGCCGCCGGCCGCACTCCGCTTCGCTGCCAGCCGAGCTGGGCGTGGCCGTCGAGGACGACGGCGACGCCAAGGCGCTGCCGCGGCCCCACGTCGGAGGGCGGCGCACGGCACTGAGCCACTCCGCCGCCGTCTGACCGGTCGCGGGCCGCGCGGCCACCGGCCGTCCGGGCGCCGGACAGCTCCGCCACGGGGGACAGAGACTGCCGGACACCGGGCGTTCGGGGACGTGCGGCCTCAGGCGCCCGGACCGATGAGGGTGTTGATGCGCTTCGGATCGCCGCAGACGATCAGCAGCGTCCCGGCACGGCCCATCGCCTCGGGCAGCGCGCGGGCCACGGCGTCGTTCGCACCGCCGTTGACGGCGACGACCACGACCGGACGGCCCTTGACGCGGTCGGCATCCGCGGCGGCGTAGAAAACATCGTCTCCGGCGTCGTACTGCGCCCAGTAGGACGCCTCGCCGAAGGACAACTCATGTGCCGCCCACGGATGCTGCTCCCCGGTGGTCAGCACCAGGATGTCACCAGGGGCTCGGCCGGAATCCAGCAGCAGGTCGACCGCCTCGTCCGCCGCGTCCAGGGCGCCGTCCACCGTGGCGGGGATCAGCTGGATCTGGGGCGTGGCCTTCGTGGCGGTGGGTGCGGCCTTGGCAGCCGAAGCCGCCGGGGCGGTCGGCACGGGCTTCGTCGCATCGCTCGTGGTGCGCTGCGACTGAGCCGACGAGGTTCCGGCGGAGCCACGGTTGGGACCGGGGCTTCCGGGCCGCCGCGGTGCGGGCCGGGGGCCGGGACCAGGGACAGGACGAGGGGTCGGCGCGGTACGGCCTGCGGCCGGTGTCGCGCGGGGACCCGGGACACTCTCGTGAATCTGAGGCTCCTCGGGGATGAGAGGCATGGGCTGATGTCTATCAAACGTCGGTGCGAGTCGCATCGGCGGGTGGTGGTTTCGACCGCTTGGTCTGCTCAGAAGTCGAAGCCGAGTTGGCCTTCGTCCTCCAGCCCGACCGGTTCGGATGTGCTGCGGAACCGCTTCAGGTGCCGCCAGCGGGGCAGCCCGTCCATATAGGCCCAGGACAGCCGGTGGTGGGGCGTGGGCCCCAGTTCCCGCAGGGCGGCGCGGTGCGTGGGGGATGGATATCCGGCGTTGTCCCCGAAGCAGAAGTCCGTGTGCTCGGCTCCCAGTTCGGCCATCATCGCATCCCGGCGGACCTTGGCGATCACCGAGGCGGCGGCGACGGACACACAGGACTGATCGCCCTTGATGACCGTACGAACCGTCCAGGGACCGCCGAGGTAGTCGTACTTCCCGTCCAGGATCACCGCGTCCGGCCGGACCGGCAGCGCGTCCAGCGCACGCGTGGCGGCGAGCCGGAGGGCGGCCGTCATCCCCAGGTCGTCGATCTCCTCGGGAGAGGAGTGACCCAGGGCGTGTGCGGTGACCCACGAGTCCAACTCCTGGGCCAGGGCCGTGCGCTTCTTTGGGCTCAGCAGCTTGGAGTCGGTGAGCCCGGTCGGCGGACGGCGCAGACCGGTGACCGCTGCGCAGACCGTCACCGGACCGGCCCATGCCCCGCGCCCGACCTCGTCGATACCGACGACGATCTTGGCTCCCGTCGTGGCGCGGAGCGAGCGCTCGACACTGTGGGTGGGCGGTTCATAGGCCATGGCGAGGACAACCTTACGCCGCTCTTACCTGCGTTCGGAACCCGGATCCCCGGCGGTGATCACCGGCCGCCCCCGGCGGTGGCCGTCCTGGTGGATCCGGTGACCGCTTCCGTTCAACACGACGCGTCGCACGGCGGGTTCGACGGGTGGGGCAAACCGGACGGCGCACCGCATCACGCCCACGCGAAAGGGTCAGCCGGCGCCCGCCGGGACCCACTCCGGCAGCGCCTCGGTGCGGTCCAGCCAGTCGGCGGGCGGCGCACCGGCGGCCTCGGACGCGACCACTCCCCCGACGATGGCGCAGGTGGTGTCCACGTCGCCGCCGGCCGAGGCCGTCCTCCAGAACGCCTCCTCGAAGGAGCCCAGGTGGCGGGCGGCCGCCCACAGGGCGAACGGCACGGTGTCATGGGCGCTGGTGCGGCGGCCGCAGCCGAGCACCGCGGCGACGGTCCCGGCGTCCGCGTAGTCGAGCATGTCACGGGCGCGGCGCAGCCCCGCCTGGACGGCACTGCGCGGCACCACCTCGACCACCCGGTCCAGCAGTTCCCCGGGCCCACCGTGACCCGCCGGATCGGCCACCAGCGCCGCGGCCGCGGCCACCGCCATGGCTCCCGCCACCGCCTCGCGGTGCTGATGCGTGGTGTACGCCGAGATCTCCGCCTGATGCGTGGCCTGCTCCACATCGCCCGCGTACCAGGCACCCAGCGGCGCGATCCGCATGGCGGCGCCGTTGCCCCACGACCCCTGCCCCTGGAACAGCCCGGCGGCCAGGTCGCGCCAGTCGCCACCCTCCCTGATCAGGCGGAGCATCCGGTTCACGGCGGGGCCGTAGCCCCGGTCGAAATCATGGTGGTCGGCGAAGGACCGGGCGAGATCGTCCTGGTCGATCCGGCCGTGAGTCACCAGGACGGCCAGGATCGAACAGGCCATCTCGGTGTCGTCGGTCCACTGCCAGGGGGTGGACGGCAGCTCGCGACGCTTGAGGTAGGGATGGTTGGCGGGGACGAAGAACTGGGAGCCGAGGGCGTCGCCCACGGCCAGCCCGCGCAGGCTCCGCAGAGCCCGGTGGAAACGGTCAGCGGTCATCGCTGCGCACTCTAACCGGTGTGGCCGTAGGACTTGGGGGTGCACCAGCGCTCGAAGGGCCGGTCGAGGTGGTAACGCCCGTCGGAGCCGAGCAGCAGGGTCCGCATCTCACCGTTGCCGGGGTTCGACAGCGACTCGAATTCGGCGACGCTCCAATGCAGCCACCGCATGCAGAACAGCCGCATGGTCAGCCCATGGGTCACCAGCAGGACGTTCGGCGGATGGGCCGGGTCCTCGAAGCTGCGCCACAGGCTCTCCAGGAAGGCGTCCACCCGGTCATAGACATCGGCGCCCGACTCACCCTGCGCGAACCGGTAGAAGAAGTGCCCGTAGGCGTCGCGGTACGCCATCTGTTTTCGCACGTCCTCGCGGTCCTGCCAGTTCCCCCAGTCCTGCTCCCGCAGCCGCGGCTCCTCCCTGACCCGGGTGCGGGAGGGGTCGAGATCGAGCAGTTTCAGGGTCTGGTGGGTGCGGCGGTACGGCGACACATAGATCGACACGCGCTCGTCGCCGAAGGTGGCGCGCAGCCGCTCGCCCGCCTCCTCCGCCTGCCGGCGCCCGGTCTCAGTCAGCCTCAGGGCATGGTCGGGCACCCTTTCGTACACCGAGTCATCGGCATTCCCCTCCGATTCTCCGTGCCGTAGGAGGACGATGCGCCGGGGTCGTGCCATGGCGCCACCCTAGATCGAGGCCGTGGCCGGCGCCTCGCTCCCCTCCTCGGCCATGGGCCGGCCTCCTCGTATCTCGCGGCGCCGCCCGGTGAAGCGGCTGCGCAGCAGCCGGTCGTGCGAGACCACCACCAGCGCCCCGGTCCACTGGGCCAGCGCCTCCTCCAGCTCCTCCACCAGGCCGAGGGCGAGATGGTTGGTCGGCTCGTCGAGCAGCAGCAGATCGGCGGGGCGGGCCAGCAGCCGGGCGAGCGCCAGCCGGCGGCGCTGGCCCGCGGAGAGCGACCCCACCGGGACGTGGAGGGCATCCGGGCGGAACAGCCCGTACGACAGCAGCAGGTCGGCCTGCTCCTCCGGTGTCCCCGGCAGCCCCCGGCCGAAGGCCGAGAGCAGCCGCTCCCGGGGCCGGGCAACCGGTATCTCCTGGGCGAGGTAGCCGATCCTGCCCCGACGGACCACCCGGCCGGCCTCCGGTTTCTCCACCCCGGCCATGACCCGCAGCAGCGTGGATTTGCCCGCGCCATTGGCACCGTGGACGAGCAGTCTGTCTCCGGCCACCACCGTGAGCCGGTCGACCGCCAGCCGCTCCCCACGCGGACATCGTGGAGGTCGACGAGCAGACCGTCCGCCGTGCCCGCGGCGGGGAGCGCCGAGAACCGCAGCGGCTCCGGAGGGCGCGGCACCGGGTCCTCCTGGAGTCTTCGCAGCCTCTCCCGCGCGTTCCGCACCCTGCTGGACACCGAGGACTGCACACGTCCCCGGTCCCGGTCGTAGGCCATCTTGTTGCCGTCTTTCATGCCGCGGCCCGGGGCGACCCGCCGGGCGACGGTGGTGGCGGCCTCGGCGAGCGCGGCCGTCTCCGCGCACCACTCCTCGTACGCCTGCTCCCAGCGGCGGCGCGCGGCGGTCTGCCCGGCGACGAATCCGCCGTACCCCCCGCCGTACCGCACCAGGGTGCGCCGGTCGGCGTCCACCTCGACGATCGCGGTCGCCACCCGCTCCAGGAAGACCCGGTCGTGGGAGACCGCGAGGATGGTCCCCGGATGCGCCCGCAGCGCCTCCTCCAGCCAGCCGAGCGCCGCGCCGTCGAGGTGGTTCGTCGGCTCGTCCAGCAGCATCACCTCGGGGGCGGCCGCGATCAGACAGGCGAGCCCGAGCCGGGCCTGCTCACCGCCCGACAGACTGCCGAGCCGCCGCTCGTACCCGATGCCGCCGAGCCCCAGGCCGTTCAGGGCCTTCTCCACCCGGGCATCCGCCTCATAGCCGCCGCGGGCCTCGAACGCGGTGAGCAGATCGCCGTACGCGGCGAGCACGTCGGGGGCGCCGCCACCGAGATCCGCCTCCAGCTCGCGCAGCCCGCGCTCCATGGCGCGCACCTCGGCGAGGGCGGCGTCCACCGCGTCGCGCACCGTGTGGTCCGGCGGCAGCTCGGGGGTCTGGCCGAGGTGGCCGACACCGCCGTCGGCCACCGTCACCACGGCGCCGTCGTCCGGTGACTCGCGCCCGGCCAGCAGCCGCAGCAGCGTGGACTTACCGGCCCCGTTCTCCCCCACGATGCCGATCCGCTCCTCCGGCCGCACCGCGAGGGACACGTCGTCGAGCAGCAGCCGGTCGCCCCGGGACAGCGTGACGCCTCGCAACGAGATCTGAGTGGGCAAGGGCGCACCTCCGAGCACGCGAGCGGCCGTCCGGACCGCACACTACAAACACAACTGAAGTTGCATTACCCTCAGCATGGCACAGCGAACCCACTAACACAACTGGAGTTGCACTTGTCCACAGAGAGCGCCGCCCCGACACCGGGCACCGTCCGCCCCGGCGGGCGCACCGCGCGTACCCGCTCGGCGGTGCGCGACGCCGTGCTCACCGGCCTCGCCGAGCACGGCTACCCCGGTCTGACCGTGGAGTACGTCGCCGAGCGCTCAGGCGTCCACAAGACGACCGTCTACCGGCGCTGGGGCAGCGTCGAGGGGCTCGTGGCGGACGCGCTGGACCTGGCGGGAGAGGACGCCTGGACGCCGCCCGACACCGGAAGTCTGGAGGGCGATCTACGCGCCCTCGCCCGCGAGGTGACCGAGACCTTCGGCAGCGCGCCGACCGCCGCCGCGCCGACCGCCTTCATCGCGGCCGCGTTCCAGTCCGAGCGCGCGGCGCAGGCGCTGCGCGACTTCTACACCGAGCGCTTCGCGCGCTGCGAACCCGTGGTGCGGAGGGCCGTCGACCGAGGTGAGGCCCCCTCCGGCACCGACGCCGCGGCGGTCGTACGCGCCGTCTCCGCGCCCTTGTTCTTCCGGGCGCTCATCACCCGCGAGCCCATCGACATCCCGCTCGCCGACCAGACGGCGGCCGCCGTCACCGCCGCGGTCCGGGCCGGGGCGTATCTCCCCGCCCGTCGCTGATCGGGACCGCCCCTTGACCGGCAGAGGGCTCCGCCTCACACCGTCCAGGCGGATTCGACCTGTACGACATCGCCGGCGATCGCCGCCACATCGGCTTCCGTCTGCGCGCGCAGGCCGAGCCGCTCGACCCGCTCCACGCGGTACTTCCCGTGCTCGGCCGCCGAGTCCCACATCGACAACACCAGGAACTCGTTCCCCGGCGCCTCCCCGAACACCCCCCGCAGCATTCCGGGCGACCCGGCCATCGCCGGATTCCACACCTTCTCCTGCACCAGCGTGAAGTGATCCACCCGGTCGGGGCGCACCCGGCAGTGAGCGACGCGCACCACGTCCGCGTCGGAGAACCGGGGCTCGAAGCCGACCTTCACATCGAATCGGTGCTCGAACAGCCGGACTTGCATATCCCGGTACGTGCCCGACTGCGAGGCCGCCAGCCGGTCGTGGGAGCGCGCCATGAAGGAGTCGTAGAACGCCCGGCTCTCCCAGAACGAGAAGACATGCGCCACATTCGGCCGCCCCCGGCTCCAGCCACCGCCCTGCCCCGGAATCCCGGTTCGCCGGGCAACCCCGCCCACTTCCGCTGCCCCCGCTCGAAACCCGGGCGGTCCACCACGGTGCAGCGAATCCACTTGACCAGCACCGCGCCATCCTACGGCCGTACGGTGGCCCTCATCACATACCGGAGAGTCCGCCCCCGGTTGGCCATCGCGCCGTACGGCGGCGGGGCGCGGACCCGCAGGCCCGCGCCCCGCCTCGGACGTCATCCACTCGGATGTCATCCGTAAAGGCTCACGATCAGCTGCAGCCGCTCGTCGAACCGCAGCCCTCGCACAGGTAGCAGCTGCCCGCACGGCGCATCTTGGTGCCGCAGGAGAAGCAGAGCGGCGCGTCCGCGTTCAGTCCCAGCTGGATCTCGACCAGTTCGGTGGAGCTGTGGGCCTCCTTCGCCGACTCGGACCCGGTCCGCGACGGCGACGACGACCCACTGCCCTTCGGGGCAGCCACATGACGCGGCGCCGACTGGGCCAGGCCCTCGACGTCCACCTCGTCATCGGCGGCCTCGTAGGACCCGGTCTCCAGGTGGCGCTGGCGCTCCTCGGCGGAGTGGATACCGAGCGCCGAGCGGGTCTCGAAAGGCAGGAAGTCCAGCGCCAGCCGGCGGAAGATGTAGTCGACGATCGACTGCGCCATCCGCACGTCCGGGTCGTCCGTCATACCGGCCGGCTCGAAGCGCATGTTGGTGAACTTCGAGACGTAGGTCTCCAGCGGCACGCCGTACTGCAGGCCGACCGACACGGCGATCGAGAAGGCGTCCATCATGCCCGCCAGGGTCGAGCCCTGCTTGGACATCTTCAGGAAGACCTCACCGAGACCGTCGTCCGGGTAGGAATTGGCGGTCATGTAGCCCTCGGCACCGCCCACCGTGAAGGAGGTGGTGATGCCGGGACGGCCCTTGGGGAGGCGCCTGCGGACCGGGCGGTACTCGACGATCTTCTCGACCTCGGGCTCGGCCTGCTCCTTCTCCTCCTTCTTCTTGGCGGAGAGCGGCTGGCCGACCTTGCAGTTGTCGCGGTAGATCGCCAGCGCCTTGATACCGAGCTTCCAGCCCTCGAAGTAGATCTCCTCGATCTCCTCGACGGTGGCCGACTCCGGCATGTTGACCGTCTTGGAGATCGCGCCGGACAGGAACGGCTGGGCGGCCGCCATCATCCGCACATGGCCCATGGGCGAGATGGAACGCTCGCCCATCGCGCAGTCGAAGACCTCGTAGTGCTCGGGCTTCAGCCCCGGCGCGTCGATCACATTGCCGTGCTCGGCGATGTGGGCGACGATCGCCTCGATCTGCTCCTGCTGGTAGCCGAGCCGCTTGAGCGCCTTGGGGACCGTGTTGTTCACGATCTGCATAGAGCCGCCGCCGACCAGCTTCTTGAACTTGACCAGGGCCAGGTCCGGCTCGACGCCCGTGGTGTCGCAGTCCATCATCAGGCCGATGGTGCCGGTCGGCGCGAGCACCGACGCCTGGGCGTTGCGGTAGCCGCTCTTCTCGCCGATGCGCAGCACGTCCTGCCAGGCTTCGGTGGCCGCGGCCCAGACCGGGGTGTCCAGGTCGTCCATGCGCTTGGCGGCGGCGTTGGCGTCCGAGTGCTGCTTCATGACGCGCTTGTGGGCGTCCGCGTTCCGGGCGTAGCCGTCGTACGGGCCGACCACGGCGGCGAGCTCCGCGGAGCGCTTGTACGAGGTGCCGGTCATCAGGGAGGTGATGGCTCCGGCCAGGGCCCGGCCGCCGTCGCTGTCGTAGGCGTGGCCGGTGGCCATCAGCAGGGCGCCCAGGTTGGCGTAGCCGATGCCCAGCTGGCGGAAGGCGCGGGTGGTCTCACCGATCTTCTCGGTCGGGAAGTCCGCGAAGCAGATGGAGATGTCCATCGCGGTGATGACCAGCTCGACGACCTTGGCGAAGCGCTCGGCGTCGAAGCGCTGGTTGCCCTCGTCGTCGTCCTGGAGGAACTTCATCAGGTTGAGCGAGGCGAGGTTGCACGAGGAGTTGTCCAGGTGCATGTACTCGCTGCACGGGTTGGAGGCGGTGATCCGGCCCGACTCCGGCGAGGTGTGCCAGTGGTTGATGGTGTCGTCGTACTGGATGCCCGGGTCGGCGCAGGCCCAGGCGGCCTCGGCCATCTTGCGGAAGAGGGACTTGGCGTCGACCTCCTCGATGGGCTCGCCGGTCAGCCGGCTGCGCAGCCCGAACGAGGAGCCGGACTCCACCGCCTTCATGAACGTGTCGTTCACGCGGACGGAGTTGTTGGCGTTCTGGTACTGGACGGACGTGATGTCGTCGCCGCCCAGGTCCATGTCGAAGCCCGCGTCGCGCAGGGCACGGATCTTCTCCTCCTCCTTGACCTTGGTCTCGATGAACGCCTCGACGTCCGGGTGATCGACGTCGAGCACGACCATCTTGGCGGCGCGGCGGGTGGCGCCGCCCGACTTGATCGTTCCGGCGGAGGCGTCGGCACCGCGCATGAAGGAGACGGGCCGGAGGCGTTGCCGCCCGAGGAGAGGAGCTCCTTGGAGGAACGGATGCGGGAGAGGTTCAGGCCGGCGCCGGAGCCGCCCTTGAAGATCATCCCCTCTTCCTTGTACCAGTCCAGGATCGACTCCATGGAGTCGTCCACGGAGAGGATGAAGCAGGCGCTGACCTGCTGCGGCTGCTTGGTGCCGACGTTGAACCAGACAGGCGAGTTGAAGCTGAAGACCTGGTGCAGCAGCGCGTAGGTGAGCTCGTGGTCGAAGATCTCGGCGTCCGCGGGCGAGGCGAAGTAGCCATTGTCCTCACCGGCCTTGCGGTAGGTGCGCACCACGCGATCGATGAGCTGCTTCAGGCTCGCCTCGCGGTCCGGGGAGCCCACCGCGCCACGGAAGTACTTGCTTGTGACGATGTTGACCGCGTTCACCGACCAGAAGTCGGGGAACTCCACGCCGCGCTGCTCGAAGTTGACCGAACCGTCGCGCCAGTTGGTCATGACGACGTCACGGCGCTCCCAGACCACCTCGTCGTACGGATGCACGCCGGGGGTGGTGTGAATGCGCTCGATGCGCAGACCCTTGTTCGCCTTGCTGCCCTTGGAGCGGGAGCCTCGTGCCGGGCCGCTCGTCGTCTCTGTCATTCCGCCTCCCTGTACGGGCGAAAACGCCCTGATGTGCCCATTTCTTCCCCGGGCACGGTGTGTCTGTCTTTCACCCGGACGCGGCAAGCGCCCCGGGCGGGTGTGTGGGCCGCCGGTCAGTCGGCGGCGATGGCCGGCGCGGGGGCCTCCGCGACCCCTTCGGCGCCGGGCCCGCGATCGTGCGCGGGAGGCCGTTGCTGGTCACGCAGCTCCGCCACGGCGGCCTCGAAGTCCTCGAGGGAGTCGAAGGCGCGGTAGACGGAGGCGAAGCGGAGGTAGGCGACGAGGTCGAGCTTCTGGAGCGGGCCGAGTATGGCGAGCCCGACGTCATGGGTGGACAGCTCGGCGCTGCCGGTGGCCCGGACCGCCTCCTCCACCTGCTGACCGAGCTTGGCGAGGGCGTCCTCGGTGACCGGACGGCCCTGGCACGCCTTGCGCACCCCGGAGATGACCTTGTCGCGACTGAAGGGCTCGGTGACCCCGCTCCGCTTGATCACCATGAGTGACGCGGTCTCCACGGTCGTGAAGCGACGCGAGCAGTCGGGGCACTGGCGGCGCCTGCGGATCGAGCAGCCGTCGTCCGTGGTACGGCTGTCGACGACACGGCTGTCGGGGTGCCTGCAGAAGGGGCAGTGCATGACTCCGATCCCTCCCTCACCCTCGAAAACGGCGCATGACTGAACATGCCGGAACATGCCTGATGAGCCCCGTCCAGGCCGTAAGGCCCTCCGAGGCGGCCACAAGCATAGGCCAAAACTCTGTCGGCGGATCCACCAGGGACCACAACCTGTGGGTGGCTTGCATCCATCAAACCACTAGATCTGGTGTCCGGCACTCAACCGAGCCGGATGGCGTGTCACGGGTCGGGAGCAGGCACGAGACTACGCGAACCCCGTGCGTCCCGGATTCACAGGGGTCGGGATGCAAGACTGGGGCCGCCGCACGACGACCGGACCAAACGGCCCATACACCTAACCCTGTGATCACGTCAGTCCATCTGCGAAATTTCACTCGAACGTGTGTTTGGCGCAACCTTTCGAAAGCAACTACCGTTGTCCAACTAGGGAGAACATCTCGAGAGGGGCCGTCGTGACCACCACCGCAGAGAGCGCAACCGTTACCGCCCAGGAGCGCTCCCAGAGCCGACTCGAACAGACACACGCGATGAACCAGACGCACCCGATGAACGACGACACCACGACCCCGGAGGGACAGAAGCCCGCGCGCTCGCTACCAGGGCGACCTCCAGGCATCCGGGCGGACAGCTCGGGGCTGACCGACCGGCAGCGGCGCGTCATCGAGGTCATTCGCGACTCTGTGCAGCGGCGTGGCTACCCGCCGTCCATGCGGGAGATCGGCCAGGCGGTGGGCCTCTCCAGCACCTCGTCCGTCGCCCATCAGCTGATGGCTCTGGAGCGGAAGGGCTTTCTGCGGCGCGACCCCCATCGGCCCCGGGCCTACGAGGTCCGCGGCTCCGACCAGCCCAGCACCCAGCCCCGGACACCACCGGCAAGCCCGCCGCCTCCTATGTGCCGCTGGTCGGCCGGATCGCGGCCGGTGGCCCGATCCTCGCCGAGGAGTCGGTCGAGGATGTCTTCCCGCTCCCCCGGCAGCTGGTCGGCGACGGTGAGCTCTTCGTGCTGAAGGTGGTCGGCGACTCCATGATCGAGGCCGCCATCTGCGACGGAGACTGGGTGACGGTGCGCCGCCAGCCCGTCGCGGAGAACGGCGACATCGTCGCGGCCATGCTCGACGGTGAGGCCACGGTGAAGCGTTTCAAGCGTGAGGACGGCCATGTGTGGCTGCTTCCGCACAACGCCGCCTACCAGCCGATCCCCGGCGACGAGGCCACCATTCTGGGCAAGGTGGTCGCGGTGCTGCGGCGCGTCTGAGCGCGCCGGATCGAGGTGCGCCCTTAGCGTGCCCCACGACCGGGCCCCGGGACCACTGCGCCGGTTCCGGGGCCCTGCTGTGTCTGGCGACCGTCGGGGCCTGTCGTATAGGGCGACCGCGCCCCGCTTAGGCCCCCTGGGCCTTGGCCGCCGCATCGATGGCGGCCAGCGAGCGGCGCACCTGGTTGCGGTCGGTGGTGTACCAGAATTCCGGCATGGACTTGCGGAGGAACGAGCCGTAGCGGGCCCGCTCGACCCGCGGATCCAGGACGGCGACGATGCCCCGGTCGCCCGAAGCCCGCACCAGCCGGCCCGCGCCCTGGGCCATCAGCAGCGCGGCATGGGTCGCGGCGACGGCCATGAAGCCATTGCCCCCGGCCTCCTCCACCGCCTTCTGGCGGGCACTCATCAGAGGGTCGTCGGGACGGGGGAAAGGCACCCGGTCCATCACCACCAACTGACAGCTCGGCCCCGGCACATCGACGCCCTGCCAGAGGGACAGTGTGCCGAACAAGCAGGTCCTGGCGTCGGCGGCGAAGGAACGGATCAGCTCGCCCAGCGTCTCCTCGCCCTGGAGGAGGATGGGCATGTCCAGACGCCCACGCAGCTCCTCCGCGGCCGCCTGAGCGGCGCGCATGGACGAGAACAGCCCGAGCGTGCGACCACCCGCGGCCTCGACCAGCTCGGCGAGCTCATCGAGCATATCGGCGCGGCTGCCCTCGCGGCCGGGCTGGGCGAGATGCTTGGCGACATAGAGAATCCCCTGCTTGGAGTAGTCGAAGGGCGAGCCGACGTCGAGGCCCTGCCAGCGCGGCGCGGTCTCCTCGCCGCTCTCCGGATCCTGCGGGCTCTCGGGGCGAGACCGAGTGACGCCGCCACCCCGTTGAAGTCCCCGCCCAGTTTGAGCGTGGCGGAGGTGAGGACGACGGACCGGTCCTCGAACAACTTCTCGCGCAGCAGCCCCGACACCGAGAGCGGGGCGACACGCAGCGAGGCGCCGAAGCGGTCGTGCCGCTCGTACCAGACCACGTCGTACTCGGAGGCTTCGACGATCCGCTCGGCCACTTGGTGGATGTTCTCCACGGCGCCCAGCGCCTGCTTGCGGACCGCGTCCTCGTCCTTGACCGAGGCGTCCCGCGTGGCGCCGAGCGCCGAGATCACCGTGCGGGCCGCGTCGCGCAGCGCCATCAGCACATAGCCGAGGTCCTCGGGGATCTTCTCGAGGCGGCCGGGCAGGGCGAGCTCCATCAGCCGCTCGAAGCCCTCGGAGGCGGTCTGGAGAGCGTCCGCCGCCTGTTCGTTGACCAGCTTCGCGGCACGCCGCACGGCGCGGTTGACCTGGCCCGGGGTGAGCTCTCCGCTGGCGACGCCGGTGACCCGGGAGACCAGCTCATGGGCCTCGTCGACGATCAGCACCTCATGGCTGGGCAGCACGGGGGCGCCCTCGATCGCGTCGATGGCGAGCAGCGCGTGATTGGTGACGACGACATCGGCGAGCTTGGCCCGCTCACGGGCGGCCTCGGCGAAGCACTCCGCGCCATAGGCGCATTTGGACGCGCCGAGGCACTCCCGGGAGGTGACCGACACCTGGGACCAGGCGCGGTCCGAGACACCGGGGGTCAGATCGTCCCGGTCACCCGTCTCGGTCTCGTCCGACCAGTCACGCAACCGCAGCAGGTCCTTGCCGAGCTTGCTGGTGGGCGCGGCGGCCTCGAACGGGTCGAAGAGCCCTGCCTCGTCGGCGTCCTCCTGCGGGACGCCCTCGTGGAGCCGGTGCAGGCACAGATAGTTGGAGCGGCCCTTGAGCATGGCGAACTCGGGGCGGCGGCGCAGCAGCGGATGCAGCGCCTCCACGGTGCGGGGAAGATCGCGCTCGACGAGCTGCCGCTGCAGGGCGAGGGTCGCCGTGGCGACGACGACGCGCTCGCCGTGGGCGAGGGCGGGCACCAGGTAGCCCAGGGACTTCCCGGTGCCGGTACCGGCCTGGACCAGCAGGTGGGAGCTGTCGTCGATCGCCTCCGCCACCGCTTGGGCCATGGCGGTCTGGCCAGGGCGCTCGGTGCCGCCGACGGCGGTTACGGCGGCGTGCAGCAGATCTTCGAGTGGAGGCGAGGACGATTCAGTCATAGGGCTGCCAGCCTAAGGGGCGGCACCGACATCACTCCTGCCGGTGTGGTCGGTGACGGACGGTTTCGGCCGGGTCGGGGTTCGGGCGGATCTTCGCTTCGTGGCACGGGCGGATCCGCGCCGCATGGGAACCGGGACCGGGCGAGCGGTGTATCAACAGTGGAATCTCGCATCGAGGCAGACGGATCACCGGGGGGGCACGGATGGTTGCGGAGGCTCACAGGACGTGTCTCAGGGCACGGTCGCGCAGCAACAGCGCGGCACGTTTGCCGGGGAGTTCGACTTCCGCGGAGAAGCGGAAGCCGGCGCCGAGGAAGGCTGCCACGGAGGGAGTGTTGCGGAGATCCGGTTCGGCCACGACCCGGGTGCAGGACGGACGGTGCTCGAGGACGAGGTCGGCGGCCGCGCGGAGCAGGGTCGTCCCCAGGCCGCGGCCGCGATCGCTCACTCGGCCGATGAGCAGATGGATACCCGTGTCGTGCGGGCGGGCCGGGTAGTACCGCGCGAGCGGGTCCAGATCGGCGCGGTACACCTCCCAATAGCTCATCGGGACGCCGTCCAGGACGCCCAGACAGGGCACGCTGCGCCCATCGCCGTCCAACTGGTCCCCGAGGTGGCTCGCGGTGGCCTCCTCGGGACCGTCGAGCTCCCAGAAGGCGGCCACGGACGGGTCGTTCATCCATTGGGCGATGAGCCGCAGATCGCGCCCGATGCGGACCGGAACGAGCTGGAAGGTGCCCAACGGGGTGTTGGTGGGCCCCCATTCGACGATGTGGTCGAGCAGATCCGGCCGGTCGTCGGCCTGCGGTCGAGCGGAGTCCAGGTCGATGAGTCGTGCGATGTCCTCTTCCTGGCGCAGCCGCATGTCGATGGTGTCGTCGGTGCTGGAGCTCGTACTGGAGTCGGTGTGCGGCACGGCGATGCTCTCCTCTCAGGGGTCTGGGCGCGTCGGGAGGGGCGTGGGGGCGAGGGGCGTGATCGCGAGTCGCGGAGTCAAGCCATGGGAGTGACAGCGGTGGAGCCGGAAGGCGAGACAGACATGGAGAGGGGGTTGGGGATGGTCACATAGACGGACTGGGTGTCCACCGGTCCCACGAGCTCGTCCAGGCCGTGCAGCCGGGTGAGCAGATTGGCCTTGCAGCGCAGGGTGGGTGTCTCCAGGAGCCGGGCGGGAAGCGGTGAGCGGGTTCTCCCGGGGCCGGACGCGGCCTCGGCGAGAAAGCGGCGGAACGCGGCCAGCAGGACGCGCTCGTCAACGAGTCGCTGGGATCCGAAGGCGCCGATCAGCCCGAGGACGTTGTTGACACCCAGGTAGTAGGCGAACCGCTCGTCGGTGACCTCGTCGGAGACGAAGGTGTCGCTCCGGCTGCCGATACCGGGCAGCCGACGCTGGAGTTCGGCGTGCCGGGACGCGCGGAAGTAGTAGCCCTGGTTGTCCCGGTAGCGGCCGCCGACCGGCCAGCCGTCGGGGTCCAGCAGCACCAGGGTGTTCTGCTGGTGCGCCTCGAGCGCGATGCCGGCCTCTCCGTCCAGCCAGAGCAGGGGGCGTACGACCGTGTGCACATAGCGCAGGAACCACTCCGTACCGACGGCCGCGGTGGAACGGCCGGTTCGGGCGGCAAGCCGGGCGACGAGGTGGGCGAGCCGGGAGCGCATCACCGGCTGTCCGGGCCAGGGGCGCGGCGCGAGGAGTCCGGCGACGCAGACGGCGTCGTCGCCGGGGCCGAACGGGTTGTGCCGGATGACGACGTCGAGGCCGGTCAGGGGTTCGCCATCCGGTCCGTCGACGGCGAGCCAGGCCGGGTCCCGGACGATGTCGAAGCCCGGGAAGCCAGGAAAGGCCGCCCGCCACTGCTCGGCGAGTCCGCTGCGGAGCAGTCGGTGGACCTCGACACCGCGGCGGAGTTCCTTACGGAGGTTCTCACGACGGGAGTTGGTGATCCGCAGACCGAGGGAGAGTTTCAGCATGGCAGGAGCGCCGGGCCGGTAGACGGTGCGGACCGAGGAGGTGGGGTGCCAGGGCCCACCGGACGGCCCGAGGTCGTGCAGCAGGCCGGCGTCGAAGAGCGCGGCGGCCTCCGGACGGTGCCGGATCTCGCGAGCCTGCCAGGGATGCAGAGGCAAGGGCACGGTTCCCGTGGGCAGTTGGAGGCCGCTGCCCGCCAGGGAGAGGGCGAGCCGTTCGGCGGGCACGGTCCGGCCGCGCTCCGTCCAGGCCGACTCGCAGGCCAGTGCGGACCGGCCGACCGCGATCCAGTGAAGGGGGAAGGAACCACGCGTTTCCGGTGAGCAGACGGTGGATTCGGAGTCGGAGAGGCCCTCGCGGCTCTTCGGCGTGGGATGCAGGGGGTGACCGAAGAGGAGGGACTGTTCCGCGCTGAGGAACGGGGTGCTCGCGCTCGGATCGGCGGGTGTGGCCCGGCGGAGGGTGAGGAAGAGGGCGGTGCGCCGTACGGAGTCCGCGACACGCCCGACGAGTTCGGTGGCGCCCGCGTCGGGATCGTCCCGCCGCGCGCTGTAGGTCGCCTCGCGGGTGAGCAGGGCCGCCAGGGTGACCGCGCCGACAGCGGGCGCGTCATGGGGGCCGTGCTCCAGCAGCGGCGGCCCGAAGCGGTGCCAGCCGGTGGGCGACCAATAGCGCACCGGAACGAGGAGGACGGTTCCGCTGGCGGCGAGGGAAATGCGCAGGGTGTCCCCGTCGGGCCGCGTGAGGCCGCTCTCGCGTACCCAGCAGCGCAGCAGGTTCTCGACGGCAGCGGTGTCGGCAGCGATCTGCGGGTCGGGGTCGTCGAGCGGATCCGCGACGACCTCGCGGGTGCCAGCCTCGCGGGTGCCAGCCTCGCGGACGTCAGCCTCGCGGGTGCTGACCTCGCGGGTGCGGTCGTCGGGCGTTTCCTGGCTGTCGCGGTGCTGCCGGGGCACGGCCGTCGCGGCGAGGGGTGGCCCCTGCCCGGGCAGCCGCGGCGCCGGCGGCTCGTCCACCGAGGGCTCTGCGGCGGGTGGCGGCTCCGGGGCAGGCGGCAGGGGGCTCCCGTCCCCGCTCCCGCCGCGCTGGCGAGCGGCGCCGTGGCGGACGATGCCGCCGGGGCAGTGGCACAGGTGCCGCGGACGGTGGCGCCGCGGCTGGGGGATGTGGCACTGCGGCTGGGGGCGATGGTGGTGCTGGGGGCGCCGCCTGGTCACCGGCGGCGGTCGTGGCGGTGGACGGCGTGGCGGTGGACGGTTCCCCGACCGTCGAGACCGCCGCGGGCGAGGCGGGCGGTCTTGCCGCCTCGGCCGGGGAGGCGCTGTGTGGGGCGGGTGCGGGAGGGGCGGCGGAGGGCCGGGGCGGGCGGAGTCGTCGGGGCGGTCAGGGCGCCGGGCACGGGCTGCGGTTGGGGAGACAAGGGGGCTCCCCCGGGGGTGTGCGGCATGGTGGGTGCGGCGCGGGCGTCACGGCGTTCATGTCCTGGGCCCGGCGCCTGCCTCCTTCGGTGGTGCGATGGCGATGCGGTCATACGGTGCGGGACGCGTCACCGGTGGTCTCCGGTGAGCGGCGGGGCGAACGGGGCAGCGGTGGGAGGGAGTTCGCGGGAGCGGGTTCCGGCGGTGCGGATCGCCGCGTCCAGGGCGTCGGTGAGCCGGTCCAGGACGGCCTCTGCCTGCTCATCGGTGATGGTGAGTGGAGGGAGAAGGCGGATCACCGCGCTGTGGCGTCCGCCGAGTTCGACGATGAGCCCGCGCCGCAGGCACTCCTGCTGAACGGCCACCGCGAGCGCGGGATCGGCGGACGGAGCCGCCGTACGCGTGGCACCGGCGTACGGGGCTCCCCCGCCCAACGCCCCGCCCGCACCCTCGCCCTGAGCGCCCGCCCGCCGGGCTCCCGCGCGGCGAGTCATCTCGCGGGGGACCGCCTCGCTCGGGGGTGTCTGGTACGGGGATGCGCAGCCCGGGTTCCCTCCCGGTCGGCGTTCGTTGCGGGCCCAGCCCTCGCGGCACACCCAGCCCCCGCGGCACACCCAGCCCTCGCGGCATACCCGGCGCCCGCGGCATACCCGGCGCCCGCGGCGTGCCGGGCCGACGGTGCGTTCCCGGCCTCCCCTGTAGGCCCAGTCTCCGGGTCCACCAGCTCCACGCCGATCATGAGACCGCGGCCGCGTACGTCTCCGATCCACCGGCGCCCGGTGGCGAATTGGCGTAGCCGGTCCAGCATCCGGGTGCCGACGGTTGCCGCGTGCTCGGCGAGGTTGTTCTCGCGGACGTAGGCGAGGGTCGCGGCACCCGCGGCCATGGCCAGTTGGTTGCCGCGGAAGGTTCCCGCGTGGGCTCCGGGGGGCCAGACGTCGAGGTCCTCGCGGTAGACCACGACGGCCAGCGGCAGGCCACCGCCGATGGCCTTCGACAGCACCATCACATCGGGCACCACCCCGCTGTGGTCGACCGCCCAGAAGGCCCCGGTGCGTCCGACGCCGGTCTGGACCTCGTCCGCGATGAGCGGGATGGAGCGGGCCGCGGTGATGTCGCGCATCCGGCGCAGCCAGCCGTCCGGGGCCGGGATCACCCCGCCCTCGCCCTGCACCGGTTCGAGGATCATCCCGGCCGGGTCGGGCACCCCGCCCTTCGGGTCGTCGAGCAGCTTCTCGATCCAGCGCGCGGAGAGTTCGGCACCGTGCGCCCCGCCGACCCCGAAGGGGCAGCGGTAGTCGTACGGGAAGGGCAGCCGGGTCACCCCGGACGACGGGGCGCCGCCGGAGGCAGCCAGGGCTCCGGCCGTCATGCCGTGGTAGGCACCGGAGAAGGCGAGCAGGCCGCCGCGCCCGGTGGCGGTCCGCACCAGCTTGAGCGCGGCCTCGACCGCGTCCGTGCCCGCCGGTCCGCAGAACTGCACCCGCGCGTGGGCGGCGAGTCCGGGCGGCAGGGTAGCGAACAGCTCGTCCGTGAAGGCGTCCTTGACCGGGGTGGCCAGGTCCAGGACCTGCAGCGGCGCCTCCCCGTCCAGGACGGCCCGGATCGCGTCCAGCACCACCGGGTGGTTGTGCCCCAGGGTCAGCGCCCCGGCCCCGGAGAGACAGTCGAGGTAGCGGCGGCCGTCTGCCCCTTCGACCGTCATCCCCCGGGCGCGCACCGGAACGATGGGCAGCGCCCGGGCGTAGGTGCGGGCGGCGGACTCACGCAGCGCCTGGCGCCGCAGAATGCCCTGGGCGGCGCCGCCGTCGTCGGAGACGGCGGCCAGGGCCATCGGCGGGAGCTGGGTCACGGCCACGCGTCTCGGTCCTCCTGCTGCTGAACACCCTCCGGCTGTCCCCCGTACGTACCAACGACGCGTGGCGCTCTGGATCACGGGCTGGGCAAAGATCCTTGCGGCCGGGAACCAAGGACCCGCTCGCAGCCGTCGTAGGCGGCACCGGCATAGTGGGATACCACCCCATTGCCGGGGCGGTGCATGACAATTCCACACAGGCCGTAGAGCAGCTCAGAACCTCAGGGGAGTCCCGCCCATGCCATCCAACCGCCGCCGACCCGCACTGGCCGTGGCCGCCATAGCCTCGGTTCTGGCGCTCACCGCCACCGCGTGCGGCTCCTCGGACGACAACACCGACGCCAAGCCGACCGCGTCGTCGGAGCAGCAGGGCGTGGGCGACATCAAGCTGCCCGACAACCTCAACGACAAGTTGAAGAACCTCGGCATCGATCTGGACCAGTGGAAGAACGGTGCCTGGAACAAGTGGGACAAGGACGACTGGCTGCGCGAGGCCGGTGACTTCATCAACCCGATCATCAAGGGCCTGTGGAAGCCGGATCGGATGCGCGAGGCGCAGGAGCCCGACAAGCCGGTGGACGACAGCGACATCGCGGACGACCAGGGTGTGACCGACCCCGATCCGCAGCCCGTCCCGGCCAAGGAGGTCGCCAGCCCGTACAGCTCCAACGTCCCCTACGCGGGCAAGGTCTTCTTCGACGGGCCCGAGGGTTCGATGGTCTGTTCCGCGACCGTGGTCGAGGACCCGGCGCACCCCGGCAAGTCCAACCTGGTGTGGACGGCGGGCCACTGCGTCCACGCGGGCAAGGGCGGCGGCTGGTACAAGAACCTGATGTTCGTGCCCTCCTACAACGACGCGGGCAAGTCGCAGGCGGAGCTGGAGAACGCCACCAAGGAGGAGCTGGCTCCCAAGGGCGTCTGGTGGGCCGACTGGGCGCAGACCTCCTCGCAGTGGATCGACAACGGCGCGGCCGTGGGCGGCAAGGGCGCTCCGTACGACTTCGCGGTGATGCATGTGAAGCCGGAGGTCAGCGGCGGCAAGTCGCTCGAGGAGACGGTGGGCGGCGCGCTGCCGGTCGACTTCAACGCCCCGGCGGTGAAGTCCATCGACGAGATCACGGCCACCGGCTACCCGGCCGCCCCGCCGTTCGACGGCCAGAAGATGAACCAGTGCGCGGACAAGCCGGGCCGGCTCTCCCTGGACGCCAAGCAGCCGACGATGTACCGCATCGGCTGCACCATGACCGCGGGCTCCTCCGGCGGTGGCTGGGTCGCCAACGGTGCGGACGGCAAGCCGGCGCTGGTGTCCAACACCTCGATCGGCCCGTCCAACGCGACCTGGCTGGCGGGCCCCCACCTGGGCCCCGAGGCGAAGGGCGTCTACAGCGCGGTCAGCAAGAAGTTCGCGAACCAGTGACCGGCTGAGCCGGTAGCCGTCAGGCGGCCGTCCATCCCATGGCGAGGGCCCGCCCCCGGATTTCCGGGGGCGGGCCCTCGTCGTGTAGGTGTCGTGGCCGACGCGGTGCGGCTGGTGTGACCTAGCGCTGTCCGGCGGCCGCGGCCGGGATGAAGCGCCGAAGCTCCGCCGCGAGCTCCTCGTGCACGCGCGCCTTGAGCAGCGTGCCCTCGGGGTGTGCTCCTCGGAGAGCACCTCGCCCTCGGCGTGGGTGCGCGCGACGAGCTTGCCGTGGGTGTACGGCAGCAGCACCTCGATCTCGACCTGGGGCCGGGGCAGCTCCTCGTCGATCACCGCGAGCAGCTCGTCGATGCCCAGCCCACTGCGGGCCGACACCGCCATGGCGCGCCGCTCCATGCGCAGCAGCCGCTGCACGACGAGCGGATCGGCCATGTCCGCCTTGTTGATCACGACGATCTCGGGCACGTCGACCGCGCCGACATCGCGGATCACCTCGCGTACGGCGGCCAGCTGCTCCTCCGGCGCCGGATGCGAGCCGTCCACCACATGGAGGATCAGATCGGCGTCGCCGACCTCCTCCATCGTGGAACGGAACGCCTCCACCAGGTGGTGCGGCAGATGCCGGACGAACCCGACGGTGTCCGCCAGCGTGTAGAGCCGCCCGCTGGGGGTCTCGGCCCGGCGCACGGTCGGGTCGAGGGTGGCGAACAGCGCGTTCTCCACCAGGACACCGGCACCGGTGAGCCGGTTGAGCAGCGAGGACTTGCCCGCGTTGGTGTATCCGGCGATGGCGACCGAGGGGACCTTGTGACGCCGGCGCTCCTGCCGCTTGATGTCGCGGCCGGTCTTCATCTCGGCGATCTCGCGGCGCATCTTCGCCATCTTCTCGCGGATGCGGCGCCGGTCCGTCTCGATCTTGGTCTCACCGGGACCACGAGTGGCCATACCGCCGCCCGAGGATCCGGAGCCACCGCCACCCATCTGGCGGGACAGCGACTGACCCCAGCCTCGCAGCCGCGGCAGCATGTACTGCATCTGGGCGAGCGAGACCTGCGCCTTGCCCTCTCGGGACTTGGCGTGCTGGGCGAAGATGTCGAGGATCAGGGCGGTCCGGTCGACCACCTTGACCTTGACGACGTCCTCGAGGTGGATCAGCTGTCCGGGGCTCAGCTCACCGTCGCAGACCACGGTGTCGGCGCCGGACTCGACCACGATGTCACGCAGTTCCTCGGCCTTGCCGGAGCCGATGTAGGTGGCGGGATCCGGCTTGTTGCGCCGCTGGATCACGCCGTCGAGCACCAGCGCACCGGCGGTCTCGGCGAGCGCGGCGAGCTCCGCCAGGGAGTTCTCCGCGTCCCGGACGGTGCCGGAGGTCCATACGCCGACGAGCACCACACGCTCCAGGCGCAGCTGCCGGTACTCGACCTCGGTGACGTCCTCGAGCTCGGTGGACAGCCCCACCACACGCCGCAGCGCGGCGCGGTCGGAGCGGTCGTACTGGTCGCCGTCACGCTCCTCGTCGATCTCGTGACTCCAGGCGACGTCCTCTTCCATCAGGGCGTCGGCCCGAAGGCTCTCGGCGAGGCGCTGCCGGTCCTGCGGAAGGGAAGAGGAGTGGGTCAAAGGAATCCTTACGTCGTGGAATACCGTCACTGTCGACAACGCGTGGCGGGCCCGCGGGATTCCCCCGCGGGGGCCGGTCGCGAACGCCGACCCTTGATGGTCCCACGCGGCGGGCGGGGCGTCACCCGGGTTTCACGGCCCATGGCACCGAGTAACGTACCGCGTGCCGCCCCGCCCGCGCGCCGGGCAGCGCGGCGCCCTTCGTGGTCTCCTTCTCCGACTGCTTCCAGTCGGGGTGCCCCGGCATCGGCGGCGTCTTCCTGCCGTACAGCCACGGATGGAGGAATCCGCTCAGATCACGCCCCGCCACGGTGGAGGCCAACCGGACGAAGTCGGCGGTCGAGGCCACACCGTCGCGGTGGCGGAGCACCCACTGCCGCTCCAGCCGCTCGAAGGCGGCCCGGCCGATCCGCTGCCGCAGCGCGTACAGCACCAGCGCGCTGCCGTCGTAGACCACCGGGCGGAAGATGCCGATCGGCTGGCCGGGGTCGGCGGCCGCGGGGGCCGCGGGCGGCCCTCCCTCGGCCCGCCAGGCGTCGGACTGCGCGTACGCCTTGCGCATCCGCCGCTCCAGGCTCGCCTTACCGCGCTCATCGGCGTACAGCGCCTCGTACCAGGTGGCATGGCCCTCGTTGAGCCACAGATCGGACCAGCGGCGCGGGCTGACGCTGTCGCCGAACCACTGGTGCGCCAGCTCATGCACCATGATCGACTCGATGTACCACCGGGGCAGCTGATCGCTGGTGAACAGATCGCGCTCGAAGAGGGAGAGCGTCTGGGTCTCCAGCTCGAAGCCGGTGGTGGCGTGGGCGATCAGCACACCGTAGGTCTCGAAGGGGTAGCGTCCGGCCTTCTTCTCCATCCAGGCCAGCTGCCCGGGGGTGCGCGCGAGCCACTTCTCCAGCCGGGCGCGGTCCGCCGTGGGGACGACGTCGCGCACCGGCAGCCCATGGGGCCCGGTGCGGCGCGGCACGGCGGAGCGGCCGATCGAGATCTGCGCCAGCTCGGTGGCCATGGGGTGGGCGAGGCGGTACGTCCAGGTGGTCCGCGATCCCTTGCGGACGCGCTGTCCGGGCAGCCCGCCCGCGACGACCGTAAGGCTCTTCGGAGCGGTGATCCGGAAGGTGAAGCGGGCCTTGTCGGCGGGGTGGTCGTTGCACGGGAAGACCCGGTGGGCGGCGTTGGCCTGGTTGGCCATGGCCAGCCCGTCGCTGGTGCGGACCCAGCCGCCGTTCGTGCCGCTCCGCGGATCGCTGGTGTGGCGGACGGTGACCCGGAAGGCGGCGCCCTTACGGAGGGGGCGGACGGGGTGATCACCAGGTCCTCACCGGCGGTCGCGAACCGGGCCCGCGCTCCGTCGACCCGCACCGAGTCCACGACGCCCTGGGTGAAGTCGAGGTTGAGGGTGCGCAGCGGGGCGGTCGCGCGGGCGTCGATGGTGGTGACGGCGTCGAGCGGGCGGTCCTGACGGTGGTAGGCGAACGCGATGTCGTACGCCGTGACGTCGTACCCAGGGTTGCCGAGCTGCGGGAAGAGGGAGTCGCCGATGCCCAGGGGACTCGGGTGCGCGGGGGACACCGGCCCCGCTGCGGAGGAGGGGCCGACCGCGAGGAAGACGGCGGCCATGGCGACGGCCACCGGCGCGGTCCTGCGGCGCCCGGTGCGCGGCGGCCTGGGGCGGCGCCCCGAAGAAAGCGTCATGCCCTACGGCTACCAGCGCCCCGGCGCCCGCGCAGTCGCTCCCGGCCTTGATCCACCCGAAGGAGTTCAGACAGCCGAACGAATGCGGACGGCCCGACGGTGGTCAGCAGCGTGCCGCTCAGGAGCGCGACCGCCGGTCAGCGCGCCGCGGCCATGCTGCGGCCCTCGCGCGTCACGTCGTACACCCCGGGGACGTTCCGCATGGCCCGCATCAGCGTCGGCAGCCTGCCCGCGTCGGGCAGCTGGAGCGTGTAGGTGTGCCGGACCCGCTGCTCCCGCGGCGGTTCGACGGCGGCCGCCACCACCTCCGCGCCCTCGGCGGCGATGGCCTCGGTGAGGTCCGCGAGCAGATGTGGTCGGCTGAACGCCTCCGCGAAGAGGGTCACGCGGTAGTCGGCGCCCCCGTCTCCGTCGTCCTCGTCCGCCCAGCGCACCCCGACGGCCGTGCGCCCGGCCGCGGTCATCCGCGCCACTCCGGGGCACCGCTCGCGGTGCACGGTGACGGCCCCGCCGCGCACCGCGAAGCCGGTGATCGCGTCGGGCGGCACCGGGGTGCAGCAGCGGGCGAGCCGTACGGTCGCGCCGGGCAGGTCGACGACGATGCCCGCCTCGGGGCGGCCCGTACCGGGCGCGGGGGCGACGGTCTGGCCGCCCTGCGAGGCCTGCGAGCCCCGGGCGACCTGCGCGTCCTTCGTCTCCTGTCCGTCCTGGCCGTCCTGTGCGTCCTGGCCGTCCTGCCCCTCCTGGCCGGTGAGCTCGGAGGCGGACTCCGGCTCCTCGGCGGCCTCCCGGGGCCCGTGCTGCGACGCCGGATGGGCGGCCAGCCAGCGGTTGATGGCGATCCGGGCGGCCGGGGTGCGGGCGTGGTCGAGCCACTCCGGCGAGGGGCCGTGGGAGGCGGTGTCCCGGGCGTCGCTCGCCATCAGCAGCTGCAGGGTGTCGCCGTCACGCAGCACCGTGCTCAGGGTCGCGATCCGGCCGTTGACCCGGGCGCCGATACAGGAGTGCGCGTCGTCGCCGTACAGGGCGTACGCGGCGTCCACGCAGCTCGCGCCCGCGGGCAGGCCGAGCGTCCCGCCGTCGGAGCGGAAGACGGTGATCTCCCGGTCCTGGGCGAGGTCGTCGCGGAGCGAGGTCCAGAAGATGTCGGGGTCGGGGGTCGCGCTCTGCCAGTCGAGCAGCCGGGACAGCCAGCCGGGGCGGGTGGGGTCGGCCCGCTCGCCCTCGGGGCGTCGGCTCCCTCCGTCGAGGCGTACGGATTGCCGAGGGCGATCACTCCGGCCTCCGCGACCCGGTGCATCTGGTGGGTGCGGATGAGGACTTCGGTGACCTCGCCGTCGCGCCCGGCCACGGCCGTGTGCAGCGACTGGTAGAGGTTGAACTTGGGGACCGCGATGAAGTCCTTGAACTCCGAGATCACCGGGGTGAAGCAGGTGTGCAGTTCGCCGAGGACCGCGTAGCAGTCCGCGTCGTCGGAGACGAGGACGAGAAGGCGGCCGAGGTCGGTGCCGGTCAGCTCGCCGCGCTTGAGCCCGACCCGGTGGACGGAGACGAAGTGCCTCGGCCGGACCAGGACTTCGGCGGTGATGCCCGCCTCGTGCAGCACGCCCCGTACGTCCTCGGCGGCCTGGGCCAGCGGGTCGGGGCGGCCTGCGTGGGCCTGGAGGAGCTCGCGGGTCCGCGCGTACTCCTCGGGGTGGAGGATGGCGAAGACCAGGTCCTCGAGCTCGGTCTTGAGCGCCTGGACCCCGAGCCGCTCGGCGAGCGGGATCAGCACATCGCGGGTGACCTTGGCGATGCGCGCCTGTTTCTCGGGGCGCATCACGCCGAGGGTGCGCATGTTGTGCAGCCGGTCGGCGAGCTTGATCGACATCACCCGGACGTCGTTGCCGGTGGCGACGAGCATCTTGCGGAAGGTCTCGGGCTCGGCCGCCGCGCCGTAGTCGACCTTCTCCAACTTGGTGACGCCGTCGACGAGATAGCGGACCTCCTCGCCGAACTGCTCCCCCACCTGATCGAGGGTCACTTCCGTGTCCTCGACGGTGTCGTGGAGCAGCGAGGCGGTCAACGTCGTGGTCTCGGCGCCCAGTTCGGCGAGGATCAGCGTGACGGCCAGCGGATGGGTGATGTACGGCTCACCGCTCTTGCGCATCTGGCCGCGGTGGGAGGACTCGGCCAGGACATACGCCTTGCGGAGCACATCCAGATCGGCTCCGGGGTGGTGCGCGCGGTGGACCTTGGCCACATGCTCGATCGCGTCCGGCAGCCGGCCGCGGGAGGCGGACCCCAGCAGGGCGGCCCGGCTGAACCTGCGGAGATTGCGCAGGTCGATGCGGGGGAGGCCGCGCCTGCGACCGAACGGGGCCTGGTCGGTGGCCTCTGCGCTCATGGGCACCTCCGGCGGCGTCGAGCGTCAACCGGCGTGGGTGCTCCCCGGGGCCGGTGCTTGATGCTATCGAGCCCATCACGCACGGCCGACCGGCTCTCGCCCAGAGTGAAACGGATCACCCATTCGAGGGAAGTGTCAGCCGAGGTCCGTGCCCAGCCAAGAGGGATCTATCTCCCCCTCGGCCACGATCACGGCAGGGCCGGTCATCTCCACCGTACCGTCCGGCCGTTCGCTGATGACAAGCCGCCCTCCGGGGACGTCCACGGTGTATGTGACGGGGTGGCCGGTGACCGCCGGATCGACCCCGTCACGGCGTGCGGCGGCGACCATCACGGCGCAGGCGCCGGTGCCGCAGGAGCGGGTCTCACCGGAGCCGCGCTCATGCACGCGCATCGCGACATGGCGCGGGCCGCGGTCGACGACGAATTCGACGTTGGTGCCGTGCGGGTACGCGGCCGCGGGGCGCACGGCGGGGCCACGAACAGTTCACCGGCCTCGGCGAGGTCGTCGACGAAGGCGACCGCGTGCGGATTGCCCATGTTCACGTTGCGCGCGGGCCAGCTGTGGTCACCGACCGTGACCGTGATCTCCCCGTCGGGGCCGGGCCCGGGCAGTGTGGCCTCGCCCATCACCACGGTGATCGGGGCGTCGGACCCGGCCGTGGCCTCGCCCGGCCGGGCGGCGTCACCGGCGTCCTTGGCGATGTGGGCCCGGCGCACCCCGGCCCGGGTGGCGATGGCGAGGTCGCCCGCCTCGACGAGCCCGGCGCGCTGAAGGTACCGGGCGAAGACGCGGACTCCGTTGCCGCACATCTCGGCGATGCTGCCATCGCTGTTGCGGTAGTCCATGAACCATTCGGCCTGGTCGGCCATGGCCAGCGCCTCGGGGTGTGCCGAGGACCGCACGACGCGGATCAGGCCGTCACCGCCGATACCGGCGCGGCGGTCGCAGATCCGGGCGACGGTGGCCGCGGACAGCTCCAGGCGTCCGTCCAGGTCGGGGACGATGACGAAGTCGTTCTCGGTGCCGTGCCCCTTCAGGAAGGCCAGCCGTGGTGCGGTGCTCATTCCTCGATCCTACGGGGCACCGCGCGCGCCGTCCCCCGGCGCCCGGGCCGCCTGGGTGACCCACTGGACGGAGGGCCCTAAGCAGGTCGGAGGAAGTCCGCTACGGTTCGGGCAGCGACCCGAAGGGGCGCGGGGCTGTGTCAATGTACGGCTCCGCCGCGCGGGCGCGACCAGCCACGACAGCGCCGCAGTCGGCCAACGACGCATGGCGTCACTTCCCGCGGAGCGCTTAGCGGAGGCGGGCCACCCGCCAGAAGGTGAGGGCGGCCAGCAGCGCCACGATCACCACATAGAGCACGACGAAGCGCCAGTCCGGGCGGCGTCCGGAGCCTCTGGGGGCAGGCCCGGCCAGGTGTAGCCCACCCGGCGGGCGGCCATCAGGCCCCAGCCCGCGGCACAGCAGCTCAGCAGCAGGCCGAGCATGGCCACGACCGCCCCTCCGTCGCCGAACTCGAAGGCGAGCGGGAAGGCGAACATCAGCGAGCCGAGGATGGCGAGGGCGACGATCGGCGCGATCTGCCAGATCCGCAGCCGGCGCGGCGGGCGCAGCTCCCGGAAGGACTCCCCGGAGACCGAGTCCGCGCCGACCTCACCCTCGGAGCCGTCCTCGAGGACCGGCGTGCCGGGTTCATGGAGCTCTCCGGCCTCATCAGGGCCATCCGGGGTCAGCGGCCGCGCGTCTCCGTGCGGCGATTGCTGCGATGCGTCGCGAGGGCCGGCCTCCATCGCCACACGCCCTCCCAACTCCAGACACCACGGCACGATCGGAGCTTGATGATGGCATGCCCGCCGGGCCCGAATGACGAGCTGAGCTTCCCGATGCCATGACGTGATCAGGCTGTGACCGCCCGTTCAACCAACGCGAGCGCGCTCGCCAGGAGTTCCCCTCTGTGGTCGGCCGCTCCGCTGAGCCAGTGGACCCGGGGATCCCGGCGGAACCAGGAGTCCTGACGGCGCGCGAACCGCTTGGTGGCACGCACGGTTTCGACCCTCGCCTCCTCCTCGCCGCACTCCCCGGCGAGCGCGGCGAGCACTTGCTGATAGCCCAGCGCGCGGGAGGCGGTACGGCCGGAGCGCAGCCCGGCGCCCTCCAGTCGGCGGACTTCCTCGACCAGCCCGGTGTCCCACATCCGGTCCACCCGCAGGGCGATCCGCTCATCCAGTTCGGGCCGCTCGACGTCGACACCGATCTGGAGCGTGTCGTAGACCGCCTCGTGCCCGGGCAGATTGGCGGTGAAGGGGCGGCCGGTAATCTCGATGACCTCCAGCGCCCGGACCACCCTGCGGCCGTTGCTGGGCAGGATCGCGCGCGCCGCCTCCGGGTCGGCGTCGGCGAGCCGGGCGTGGAGGACCCCGGAGCCCCGCTCCTCCAGCTCGGCCTCGAGCCGGGCCCGGACGGCGGGGTCGGTGCCCGGGAACTCCAGGGCGTCGATCGCTCCGCGGATGTAGAGGCCGGAACCGCCGACCAGGACGGGGGTGCGGCCCTCGGCGAGCAGGCGGTCCATCTCGGCGCGGGCCAGCCGCTGGTACTCGGCGACGCTCGCGGTCTGGGTGACGTCCCAGATATCCAGCAGCCGGTGCGGCACCCCTGCCGCTCGCGCTCGGTCAGCTTGGCGGTGCCGATGTCCATGCCCCGGTACAGCTGCATGGAGTCGGCGTTGACGACCTCGCCGTCGAGGTGTCTGGCGAGTGCGACGCCCAGATCGGACTTCCCGGCCGCTGTGGGGCCGACGACGGCGATGACTCGCGGCGGGTGGCCTGCAGTATTCACCGGGCCAGTCTCGCAAATGCCCCGGGGGCTCCTCTAATGAGCGACGTGAGGGGGGCACCGCCGGGTGCGTTGCCTGTTGCCGGGTTCCGAGGGCCGGTTCGGGGAATCGGCCGCCGTGAGCCGCACAGTCGCCGCGCACCACCCAAGAGGACGCTCCGGACGGCACGGGATTTCGCCCACGCGAGTTTCGCCCACACGAGTAAGGTATGGAGTAGGTATGGGCGTATTTTCCAGGTTTCGTCGTGTGTCGAAGGAGGCGAGCCGTTCGTCCGAGGAGGCACCGTCCGTGCGGGACACCCAGGCGGGCGGGCCGGCCACGGCCGACGCCATGACGGCGGAGACCGAATCCGGGACCGCAGATGGGGGCTGAGACCGCGCGGAGCGGGAAGGAGAACCCGGCGGGTGAAGGCGCCGGGATCCCCAAGCAGCAGTCCGCGGCCGAGGCGGCCGACAGCGAGACCGGTGAGAGCGCCCGCGCATAGGCAACCGACGAGGGTAGGTGGCATATGGGCCTGATGGACAATCTCAAGGCCAAGGCCGGTCAGATGAAAGGCAAGGCCGGCAGCTTCGCGCAGCAGCACGAGGCCAGGATCGGGCGGGGCCTGGAGAAGGCGGCCAAGACCGTCGACACCAGGACCAAGGGCAAGTACAGCGCCAAGATCGAGACTGGCACGGGCAAGGCGAAGGACGCTCTCAACCGCCTCTCGCAGATGGACGAGCCCAAGCCCAAGCACAAGGGCGACGCATAAGACCGGCCAAGCGAACAAGGCACAGAGGACGGGGGCGGGCGATGCCGGGCCCGGACCGGCCGGCCCCGTCGGTACGCGGCCGTGGAGCGCAGGCTCCACGGCCGCGAGCGGTCTAGGACGACCAGCTCGCCACGAAATACCCCACGCCGTACGGCGCTTCGTCATACCGCAACTCCCCCTTCAGGCGCGCCCCCTCGCCCGCCCCGCGAGCACCTGCAGCGGCGCGCGGCCCGCCGCCTTGAGCTCGTACGCCAACTCCTCGTCGAGCGCGGCCAGTGCCCCGGTGTCGGCGGCCGCCAGCGCCCGCGCCACCTCGGCGTCGAACGGGGCCGCCCGCTCGTCGAGATAGCCCGGCGCCTTCAGCGTGCGGCACGCGGTGCCGTCGCCCATCACCAGCAGCGCGACCCGCTCCACCCGCCCGGCGAGCTCCCTTCCGACTTCAATACACCGCTCGGCCGCGAGAGGTTCCCCCACACCCAGCCCCTCGACGGGCACCGCCGGGTCCCATCCCGCGTGCTCCAGCAGCCAGGCGCCGACCGCCAGCGACGTCGGCAGCGAGCGCGGGGACCCGCCGCCGACAGCATCGCCGCCGGCGGACGTCCCGTCCTCCGTCACCGGCGCGGCGAGCCGCACATCCACTTCCACGCCGAAGCCGCGGAACGTCCCGGCCGCGCCCTGCGCATGCGGCCCGCGCCCGGCGCGATCGGCGGGCCCCACCACGATCAGGCGCTCCGGACGCGCCGCCGCAAGGGCGTGGATGACCTCGAAGCACTCCGCGCGCAGCCCGTCCAGCTCGGGGGCGGCTCCGGCGGCGACCTCGGGCACCAGCAGCGGCGGACACGGGCAGACGGCGGCGGCGATCAGCATGATCGTCAGCCTAGCCGTGCGCTCAGTCGCAGCCGCAGCCCGCGGTGGGCGCGGCCGGCAGCGGCGGCGGGGCACCCACCGTCGGCAGGCCCAGCATCACACCCGCGGGCTTCTTCTCCTCGGGCGCGTTCCGCCGCTCCCAGGCGTCCCCGGCGCGGGTGCGCCGTACGCCCCGGGCCGGGCCTTCGGCCAGCAGATGGTGGGGAGCGGCGTAGGTGATGTCGACGGTGACGACATCACCGGGGCGCACCGGCTCCTCGGGCCGCGCGAAGTGCACCAGGCGGTTGTCGGGGGCACGGCCGGACAGCCGCCGCGTGGCGTCGTCCTTACGGCCTTCACCCTCGGCGACCAACACCTCCAGCGTGCGCCCGACCTGCTTCTTGTTCTCCTCCCAGGAGATCTCCTCCTGGAGGGCGACCAGCCGCTCGTAGCGCTCCTGGACGACCGCCTTGGGCACCTGGCCGTCCATCTCGGCGGCGGGCGTCCCGGGCCGCTTGGAGTACTGGAAGGTGAACGCCTGGGCGAAGCGCGCCTCGCGCACCACGTGCAGCGTCTGCTCGAAGTCCTCCTCGGTCTCACCGGGGAAGCCGACGATGATGTCGGTCGAGATGGCGGCGTCCGGCATCGCGGCGCGCACCTTCTCGATGATGCCCAGGTAGCGCTCCTGCCGGTACGAGCGGCGCATCGCCTTGAGCACGGTGTCCGAACCGGACTGCAGCGGCATGTGCAGCTGCGGCATCACGTTCTCCGTCTCCGCCATGGCGGCGATGACGTCGTCGGTGAAGTCACGCGGATGCGGCGAGGTGAACCGGACCCGCTCCAGGCCCTCGACCTTCCCGCAGGCGCGCAGCAGCTTGCTGAACGCCTCGCGGTCGCCGATGTCGGAGCCGTACGCGTTGACGTTCTGGCCGAGCAGGGTGATCTCGGTGACGCCCTCGGCGACCAGGGTCTCCACCTCGGCGAGGATGTCGCCCGGGCGGCGGTCCTTCTCCTTGCCGCGCAGCGCCGGGACGATGCAGAAGGTGCAGGTGTTGTTGCAGCCCACGGAGATGGAGACCCACGCGGCGTACGCGGACTCGCGCCGCGTCGGCAGCGTGGAGGGGAAGGCCTCCAGGGACTCGGCGATCTCGACCTGGGCCTCCTCCTGGACGCGGGCGCGCTCCAGCAGCACCGGCAGGCTGCCGATGTTGTGGGTGCCGAAGACCACGTCGACCCAGGGGGCCTTGTTGACGATGGTGTCGCGGTCCTTCTGGGCCAGACAGCCGCCGACGGCGATCTGCATGCCCGGCCGCCGGGCCTTGATCGGCGCGAGCCGGCCGAGGTTGCCGTACAGCCGGTTGTCGGCGTTCTCCCGCACCGCACAGGTGTTGAAGACGACGATGTCGGCCTCGCCCTCGCCGGTGCCCTCGGGCGCGCGGACATAGCCCGCCTCTTCCAGGAGGCCCGAGAGCCGCTCGGAGTCGTGGACATTCATCTGGCACCCGTAGGTGCGGATCTCGTAGCTCTTGGGTGCTTGAACGTCCACTGCCGGGCTCCGGTCGCTGCTGATGGTCACCCAACAAGGGTAGGCGCTCACGCAAAGCCCCTCTGCCGGGCGGTGGACCGGGCCACCGCCCCGTCCCCCGGGGGTGGGCCGGCGGCCGAGCACCGGCACACTGTGTTCCATGTCACGGAACAGCGCACAGGGCAACATGCTCGACAAGGCAATGGCTGTCCTCGACTGCTTCCGGCCCGATGGCGGCGCGTTCCGTCTCACAGAACTGTCCGCGCGGACCGGGCTGGCCAAGACCACCGTGTTCCGGCTCTGCGCCGATCTGGTCCGTCTCGGCCTGCTCGAACGTGACGCCGAGACCTACCGGCTCGGAGGCGCCCTCTTCGAACTGGGCTCGCTCGTCCCGCGCCGGCGCGCTCTGCGAGAGGCCGCGCTGCCGTTCCTGCAAGACCTCTTCGAGGCCACGCACGAGACCGTGCACCTCGGGGTGCGCGAGGGCCACGAGGTGGTCTACGTCGAGCGCATCCACGGCCACGACGCCCTTCGGCTGCCGTCCCGCATCGGCGGCCGACTGCCCCTGTCCTGCACCGGCGTGGGCAAGGCGCTGCTGGCGTTCTCGGGCTCCGAGCTGGTCGAGGAGATCCTCGCCGCGCCTCTGCCCGCCCTCACCCCCCACTCGATCACCGACCCGGACCGGCTGCGCACGGCCATCGAGCAGGCCCAGGTCGCGGGTCTGGCCTACGAGGAGGAAGAGGCGGCTCCGGGGGTCAGCTGCATCGCGGCTCCCGTCTTCGACGGGCCGACCTCGGTGGCGGCGCTGTCGGTGGCCGTACCCCGCGGCCGCTTCCGCCCGGCGCAGCTGGCACCGGCGGTCCGGACGGCGGCCCTGGGCCTGTCGAGGGCCCTGCGCTCCGGCAGATGAGCGGGGGCGCGCCCGCTCGACGGATGCGCGGCTCGCCCGTAGCGGCTCGCCCCTGCCCTCCCTCGGCGGCTCGCCCCTGCCCTCCCTCAGTGGCTCGGCCCCTCCCCTTCGTAGGGCTCGTCCCTCACCCCCTCGTAGCGGCTCGCCCCTCCCCTCCCGTCAGCGGGCCTGGCAGGATCCTCGCCATGGCCCTCACCCTTCCGCGCCTGGACCGGCGCCGTGCCCTGCAGTCCGCCGCCGCGGGCCTCGCCGCCCTCGGGCTGCTGCTGTGGTGGCTGCTGGCGTCGGGCGGCGGCCCCTCGCCCAGCGGCCGGGTGACGTTCGCGACGGGGGTCTCCACCGGGGTCTACGACACCTACGGCCGGATGCTCGAGCAGGATCTCGCCCGGGACCTCCCCGATGTCGATGTGCGGCTGGAGCAGTCCAGGGGGTCCCCGGACAACGTCGAGCGGCTGGCCCGGGGCAGGGCCACCTTCGCCATCGCCGCCACCGACGCCGTCGCCGCCTACCAGGGCGAGGGAGCGGGGCGGCTGCGGGCCTGTGCCCGGCTGTACGACGACTACATGCAGCTGGTCGTGCCGAGGAGTTCGCCCGTGCGGTCGGCCCACGACCTGAAACATCTGCGGGTGGGGGTGGGCGACGACGGCTCGGGCGTGCAGCTGATCACCCGAGCGCTGATCAAGGCCGCCGGGCTCGACTTCGACCGGGACATCCGGGCCGAGCGGGTCGGCATCGACGCCATGCCGAGGCTGCTGCGGCAGGGCAAGCTCGACGCCTTCTTCTGGTCGGGCGGGCTGCCGACCACCGCGGTGCGCACCCTGGCCCATGCCTACCCGATCCGGCTCGTCCAGCTCGGCGACCTCACCGGCCCGCTGCACCGGCAGGGCGGGGTGACGCGCTACTACCGGGCGGCCACCGTGCCCGCCGACGCGTACGAGGAGATACGCAGGCCGGAGCCGGTCAAGACGATCGCCGTACCGAACCTCCTGGTCACCACGGACCGGGTGGCCCCCGATCTGGCGGAGGGCGTCACCCGCACGGTGATAGAGAACCGGGACCGCATCGGGGCAAAGGTGCACGCAGCCCAGAAGGTGGATCTGCGGACCGCCGTCTTCACCGATCCCCTCGCCCTCCACAAGGGCGCGGCGCGCTATTACCGCTCGGTCAAGCCGTAGCCCGTCACCGCCGCCGCCTCGATCTGGCCGACAACCGGAGCCCACGTCCGGAGCCCACGTCCGGCAGGATCATCACATGACGGTGAAGAAGCCGCCTCACGCCCTTACGGCCCGCCTCACGGTCCGCACAGCCTGCCTCACATCCTTACGGTCGTCACGGTCTCGCCGGGCCCCGTCCGCGGCACCGTAATGGTCACGCGCAGACCGCGGGGCTCGTTGGGCGCGTAGTCGATCGTGCCGCCGCCCGCCGCGAGCAGCGCGCGGGTGATGGACAGGCCCAGGCCCGAGCCCGAGACGTTCTGGTGGCGGCTGCTGCGCCAGAAACGGTCGCCGATGCGGGCGAGTTCGTCCTCGGTGAGGCCCGGGCCGCCGTCGGCCACGACGATCGCCACGGTGTCGCCCTCCGTGCGCGCCGAGACCTCCACATGCGCCCCCTCGGGCGTGAACTTCAGGGCGTTGTCGACGACGGCGTCCAGCGCGCTGGACAGGGCCACCGGGTCGGCCCAGCCGGTGATGGCCGCCGGGCCGGTGTAGGCGAGCCCGACCTCCTCCCGCTCGGCCACCGGAAGCCAGGCGTCCACCCGGTCGGTCGCCAGCTCCGCGATATCGGTGAGCCGCAGATCCGCGGCGGAGTGCTCGGCCAGGGCGAGGTCGAGCAGATCGTCCAGGACGCTGGCCAGCCGCTTGCCCTCCGCCCGTACCGAGGCGATCTCCTCATGGCCGTCCGGCAGCTCCAGCGCCAGCAGCTCGATGCGCAGCAAGAGCGCGGAAAGCGGATTGCGCAGCTGGTGGGAGGCGTCGGCCACGAACGCCCGCTGCTGCTCCAGGACCTGCTCGACGTTGTCGGCCATCTCGTTGAACGAGCGGGCCAGCCGCCGCAGCTCCGGGGGCCCCGAGGCGGCCGCGACGCGTGACTGCATTCGCCCGGTCGCGATGTCATGGGTCGCGGTATCCAGAACGCGCACGGGCCGCAGCACCCATCCGGTGAGCCGGAAGGCGGCCCCCACGGCCAGCAGCATCGCGGCGCATTCGCCCGCGCCGATCACCAGCCAGCCGTGCAGGATCCGCGACCGCATCTGGCCGGTGGGCGAGTCGGTGACGACGACGGCTACCACGTCCCCGTCGCGGACGACAGGGGACGCCACGGTGAGCCTGCCCCGCTGCCAGGGGAACACCTGGGACGGATCGTGGCTGCGGCGCCCGGCGAGGGCCTCGTCGAACGCCTGGGCGCTCTCGCCCGTGTCCGGCAGCCGCCAGCCGCCGGGCGCCTCGGCCATGGGCGGTGCGTCCCGGTCCCGGTAGAAGACCCCGGCCCGGATGCCGTACAGATCGTGATAGCGCTTGAGCTCGGCGCGCAGGGTGCCCAGCCGCTCGTTCCCCTCGGCGCCGACCGCCCCGGTGGGCCCTGCGGTGACGAACTGGGCGAGTGCGGCGAAGCGCGCGGTGTCGTCGATCCGGTCGACGACCACGCGCTGCTGCTCCCGGGCGGCCAGGCTCCCGGCGAGCGGGAAGCCGAGCGCGAGCAGCACGCCCGCCATGAGGACGATGAGGAGCGGGAGGAGCCGAGTGCGCACCGAGGGAGCCCCGGTCGCTCAGCAGGCCGGGGCGACGAGGCGGTAGCCCACCCCGCGCACCGTCTCGATCAGGGCGGGCATCCGCAGCTTGGAGCGCAGGGAGGCGATGTGGACCTCCAGGGTGCGCCCCGTCCCCTCCCAACTGGTGCGCCAGACCTCGCTGATGATCTGCTCCCGGCGGAAGACCACGCCGGGGCGCTGGGCGAGCAGGGCGAGCAGATCGAACTCCTTACGGGTGAGCGAGACGGTCGTGCCGTTGACGGAGACCTGGCGGGTGGGCAGCTCGATGGTCACCGGGCCGAGCCGCAGCGGCGGATGGGAGCCGTCCGGGCTCTCCTCGGCGCCATGGCCCGGGTCGTGGGCGGCGGTGCGGCGGCTGACGGCGTGAATCCGGGCGAGCAGCTCCATGGTGTCGTACGGCTTGACCACATAGTCGTCGGCGCCGAGGTTGAGCCCGTGTATGCGCGAGCGCACGTCGGCGCGCGCCGTCACCATGATCACGGGTGTGGCGGTCCGCTTGCGGATCTTGCCGCACACCTCGAAACCGTCCTGGTCGGGCAGGCCGAGGTCGAGCAGGACGACGCCGAAGGGGGCGCCGGAGTCCGGCAGCAGCGCCTGCAGCGCCTCCTCGCCGCTGCGGGCGTGGGTGACCTCGAAACCGTGCTTGGAGAGCATGGCCGACAGGGCCGCGGCGACATGGTTGTCGTCCTCGACGAGCAGCAGTCTCACCGACCCCTCCGCCACCTTCCCGTATCAGGGGAGACGCGCCCCGTACGCGTCCCCGTCACCATGTCTTCGAATGCGGCCACGAACATGGCCACAGGGCATCCACTCCGATCGGCGGGCAGCCGTCAAGACGCATTCGGTCACACACTGGTTTCCGTTACGCAGCCGGTACGGCGCGCGTCGTCCCGTTCACGCAGAGTGTCGCGTCGCGGCCATATCGTTATCCTCAATTTCAGCTCAGATGTAATGACGCTGGTCGCGGGCGCTCACTAGTGTCCTCCCAACCGAGGAGGACGGAGCGAGACGCCGATGAGCGAAGTATCGGTGACCAAGGACGCCGCACCGGTGGCGAATGCGTTGGTTGCGTTGTCAGGAGTCAACAAGCACTTCGGCGCGCTGCATGTGCTCCAGGACATCGACCTGACCATCAGCCGCGGCGAAGTGGTCGTCGTCATCGGGCCGTCCGGGTCCGGGAAGTCGACGCTGTGCCGCACGGTCAACCGGCTGGAGACGATCGACTCCGGCTCCATCACGATCGACGGCAAGCCGCTGCCCCAGGAGGGCAGGGAGCTCGCCCGGCTGCGTGCCGACGTGGGCATGGTCTTCCAGTCCTTCAACCTCTTCGCGCACAAGACGGTGCTCGAGAACGTGATGCTGGGCCAGGTCAAGGTCCGTAAGACGGACAAGAAGGCCGCCGAGGAGAAGGCCCGCACGCTGCTCGACCGGGTCGGCGTCGGCGCCCAGGCGGACAAGTACCCCGCCCAGCTGTCCGGTGGCCAGCAGCAGCGCGTGGCGATCGCGCGCGCCCTGGCCATGGACCCGAAGGTGATGCTCTTCGACGAGCCGACCTCGGCGCTGGACCCGGAGATGATCAACGAGGTGCTGGAGGTCATGCAGCAGCTCGCCCGGGATGGCATGACGATGGTCGTCGTCACCCATGAGATGGGCTTCGCCCGCTCCGCCGCAAACCGGGTGGTCTTCATGGCCGACGGCCGGATCGTCGAAGAGGCCGAGCCGGAGCAGTTCTTCAACAACCCCCGCAGCGACCGGGCCAAGGACTTCCTGTCGAAGATCCTTCACCACTAGCCCGCCGGGCCCGCCGGGCCACCGAGCCCGCACTGGCCCGGCAGACCGCCGGCGGCACGTTCGCCACTGCGTATCTGAACCACGTACTGAACACAGAGGGATGGGCACCATGAGGATTCGTAAGACGGCCGCGGCGGCCACGGTGGTTCTCGCGCTGGCCGCTACGGCGACCGCCTGTGGCGGCGAGAAGGGCACAGCCGGGGACAAGCCGAAGGGCGGGGAGGTCTTCAGCGGCGACTACACGGTCGCGAAGGACGTGAAGATCGACTCGCCGACCCTGAAGGCGGCGCAGAAGCGCGGCAAGATCGTCGTCGGCGCCAAGGCCGACCAGCCCTTCCTCGGGTTCCAGGACACCGAGGGCAAGCGCTCCGGCTTCGACATCGAGATCGCCAAGATGGTCGCCGCCGACCTCGGCTTCTCCACGGACAAGATCACCTTCAAGACGGTGGACTCCAACGTCCGCGAGACCTCCATCTCCAAGGGCCAGGTCGACTACTACGTCGGCACCTACACCATCAACGACGAGCGCAAGAAGCAGGTCGGCTTCGCGGGCCCGTACTACCAGGCCGGTGCCGACCTGCTGGTCCGCGACGAGGACAAGGACAAGATCACCGGTCCGGACAGCATCAAGGGCAAGAAGGTCTGCTCGATCGTCGGCTCCACCCCGCTCCAGGAGATCAAGAAGCCGAAGTACGGCGCCAAGACCACCGAGCTGAGCAAGTACTCGCTCTGCGTCAAGCAGCTGCTCGACGGCCAGGTCGACGCGGTCACCACCGACGACGCGATCCTCAAGGGCTACGCCGCCCAGCGTCCGACCAAGCTGCACGTGGTCGGCAAGCCGTTCACCGAGGAGCCCTACGGCATCGGCATGAACAAGAACGACAAGGCGCTCCGCGACGCGATCACCGACTCGCTCGAGAAGCACATCAAGAACGGCGACTACAAGAAGGCGTACGAGGGCACGATCGGCAAGTCCGGCTCCTCCTACGTCGCGCCGAAGACGCCCCTGCCGCGCTACTGAGCAGGGCGCTCCGCCCGTCCGCTCACCCGTTCGCCTGTTCACCTCGAAGCCGGTGCGCTCCGCACGCCGCTGACCTGACCGCTACCGCGGAGAATCGATGAACGTACTTCTCGATCATTTGCCCCAGTTCCGGGAGGGGTTCCTGGGAACCCTCTCCATCACGGCGGCCAGTGCGGCGCTGGCTCTCGTGCTGGGCGTCGTCATAGCCGGCTTCCGGGTGTCGCCCATACCGCCGCTGCGGGCGTTCGGGACGGCCTGGGTCACCCTGCTGCGCAACACCCCGTTGACCCTGCTGTTCCTGATCTCGTTCTTCGTGATCCCGCAGATCTTCTTCCCGGGGACGAGCCCCTTCGTCCTCGCCATGATGGCGCTGGGCTGCTACACGTCGTCCTTCGTCTGCGAGGCCGTGCGGTCCGGTATCAACACCGTGCCGCTCGGCCAGGCGGAGGCCGCCCGCAGCCTGGGGATGACCTTCTTCCAGACCCTCCGGCTGATCGTCCTCCCCCAGGCCACCCGGTCCGTGATCCCGCCCATGAGCAGCATCTTCATCGCGCTCACCAAGAACTCGGCCATCGCCGGGGCGTTCAGCAACACCGAACTGTTCAATGTCTCGAAGCTGCTGAGTGACAAGGGCTTCCCGATCGGCTGGATCTTCCTGTGGATCGCGCTGTGCTACCTGGTCATCACCTTCGCGATCAGCGGTCTCTTCCGGCTGCTGGAGAACCGCCTGGAGGTGGCCCGATGAGCTCGAGCGTCCTGTACGACGCCCCCGGCCCCAAGGCCCGCGTCCGGAACCGCGTCTTCTCCGTGGTCGGCGGCCTGGCCGTCCTCGGGCTGATCGTCTTCGCGGTGGTGCGGCTGAACGCCAAGGGACAGTTCGCGCCCGAGATGTGGGACATCTTCAACTACGCCGGGGTGAGGACCAGCATCCGCGACGGTGTGGTCACCACCCTGAAGGTGTTCGCGGTCGCGGCGGTCCTCTCCCTCGCCCTCGGTGTGCTGCTGGCCACCGGCCGGCTCTCGGACCACAAGCCCGTCCGCTGGTTCGCGACCGGTTTCATCGAGCTGTTCCGGGCCGTCCCGCTGCTGATCACCATCTACGTGCTGTGGGTGCTCTTCCTGACCTACCGCTCGGACCTGGGCATCAGCGGTGACAACACCGGCTTCTGGGCCCTGGTCATCGGGCTGACCGTCTACAACGGCTCGGTCCAGGCCGAGGTCTTGCGGGCGGGCATCAACTCGGTGCCCAGGGGCCAGCGCGAGGCCGCGTACGCCCTGGGCATGCGCAAGACCCAGGTCATGATGACGGTCCTGGTGCCGCAGGCCGTACGGGCGATGCTGCCGACCATCATCAGCCAGCTGGTGGTGACGCTGAAGGACACCTCCCTCGGCTATGTCATCACCTACCAGGAGCTGCTGTTCCAGCTTCAGCAGTTGGCCGGCAACATCGTGGTCAACGACGAGAACCCCTACGTCCCGGTGATCATCGTCGGCGGTGTCATCTACATCGCGATGTGTCTGGCCCTCTCCGCCCTCGCCACCTGGATCGAGCGGCGCGGCCGGCGCGCCAAGACCGGTATCCGGGTCGCGGACGCCGGACAGCCGCTCGCGGCCGCCGACGCGCTCGACGTCGTCGACCAGTCCGCGATCTCGGCACCGGACGCGTCCGCGGGCAAGACGAACTGAGGGGCCGTCCGGGGGACCGGACGAATGCCGTCCAGGGGACCGGGCGGACGCCGTCCGGAGAGCCGGGCGGATGAGCGAGACCCTTACCAGGGCGGTGGCGCACGCGCCACCGCCCTTCGTCGCTTGACGCGGGCAGCGGCAGTGGGTTGCATGCTTTCTGTGATCGCTCACCGGGTTTCAACTGCCAATTTCCGTACGTCACGTACGACCCGCAGGGCCACAGGAACCGCACCGTGGACCCGGTGATCGTCGCCGGGGCGGGCCCGGTCGGCCTCACCCTGGCCCTCGCCCTCGCGCGCCTCGAGGTGCCCGTCATCCTGCTGGACGAGTCCACGGAAGCCGAGGAGAGCCGTCTGGCCCGCACCGTCGTGCTGCGCCCGGACGCCGCCGCCCTGCTGGAGCGGCTGGGCTGCCGGGTCACCGCCCGCACCCGGCCGTGGACCGGATGGCGCACGATGCGGCGGCGGCAACTGGTGCGGCAGGTACCCCTCACGCCCGGCGTCCTCTTCGGCGGTTCGCCGCCGCCCGGGCGCGGCACCGGCGGCTGGGACGGCGGCCTTACGGAGGCCATGAACGCTCCCAAGGGTGACGCGGCCTCCCCGGAAGACGAGTCGGCACCGGTGTCGGCGCCCTCACCCCTGCATCTGCCCCAGCACGAACTCACCCGGGCGCTGCGGGGCTCGCTGGCCGCCATGGGCGACGAGGATCTCGTCCGGATCGTCTCCGGAACCCGGATCGACGACCTGGAGCAGGACGACCGCGGGGTCGGGGTGCGCACCCGAGGCGCCCAGGCCACCTGGTGGCGAGGCAGCTATCTGGTGGGCTGCGACGGGCCGCGGTCCACCGTCCGCAAGCTCCTGGGCGTGCGCTTCCCGGGCCGTACGGCGGTGGAGCGGCACGCCGTCGCGGCGCTGCGCGCCGAACTCCCCTGGCCCGGCGAGGCCCTGCTGCACCGCTCCCCGCCCTGGCGCAGCATCGACGCCGAGGTGACCGCCCGGCCGCTGCCGCACGGCCTGTGGCGGATCGACTGGCTGCTGCCGCCCGGCCGCGACCTGGTCACCCCCGATGCCCTGATGGTGCGGGTGCGCGACACCCTCGCGGGGTGGTGCGGGGAATCCGAGCCCCCCTATGAGCTGCTGGACACCGGCGTGCACACCGTGCACCACCGGCTCGCGCTGCGCTGGCGCGTCGGGCGCGCCTTCCTGGCCGGGGACGCCGCCCATCTGCTGGGCGCGCTCGGCACCCAGGGGCTCGAGGAAGGGCTGCGGGACATCGACAACCTGGCCTGGAAGCTCTCCCTCGCCTGGCACCACGGGGCCTCGGACGCTCTGCTCGACAGCTATCAGGCGGAGCGGCGCGGAGCCGTCGGGGCCCGGCTGCGCGCGGCGGACCAGGCGCTGCCGCTGGTGCGGGCGGCCGGCGGCTGGCACGCGGTACGGCGCACCGTGCGGCCCGGCGGGGCGCGCGGGCACGACGCGCTGCTCACCGACGGTCACCTCGGGCAGGGGCCACTGGGCGCGCCGCCGGTCTACGACCGCTCGCCACTGGCCCCGGCCGCGCCGCCGGACGGAGCGATCACGGTGGGCACGGCGCTCGGGGCGCTGGTCGCCGATGTGCCGGTGACCGCGCCGGACGGCTCGGTCGTACGGCTGCGGGAGCGGCTCGGCCGGGAGCTGCTGGTGGTGCTGGTGGCCCCCGGCACCGGGGTGTGGGACCGTCGCCACTGGATGCGCGCCGGGCTGATGCCGCGGCTGGCGGCTGCCGTCGCGGCGCTGCCCCTGCGCACCGAGCTGCTGGTGGCCGAGGCCTACCCGGGAGCCCCGGCGCACACCGTGCTGCTGGTACGGCCGGACGGCCATCTCGCCGCGGCGCTGTCCGGGGTGCGGCCGAGCGCGCTGTACGCGTGCGCCGACGCGGCCCGGGGCGGGAACGCGGCCAGGGGCGCCCCGGCGGAGGCGAGCGCGCGGCGGTAGACCGGACAGCGCGGGCTCAGCGGGGCGCGCCCCAGGTCGCGGCCGGGCGCCCGGGCGCATCTCCCGGCGCGTGATCCGTGTCCGAGGCGCGGGCGGTCGTCCCCGGGCGTGCGTGGTCCGGGCGCGCATCGGCGTCCGGGCCGGTGAGGTTGACCTTCCTTCGCGGCACATGATTCACTTCGCAGCGTGACTGACACCTGCTTGCCTCGCTTCTGGCGGAGGGTCCATCTGGACCTGGTCCGCTACGCGGGCTGTGTCTGTCGTCCGTCCTGCTGATCCGCCTCTTTCCCGCGCGGCGCGGCCGCGCCACCCTTTTGTGATCATTCAGGACGGTTCTCTGTGCCCGACGTACGCACCTCCACCCCTGGTCCCGTGCGCCCCTCCGCGGACCTCGTCACGGACCCCGCATCCGGCCCCGTCGCCCCGCCCAGCGCCGCGGAACTGCTCGGCTTCGCCCGCCGGACCGCCGCCGACGCCGAGCTCGTCGCCTCCCTTCCGCTCGATCCGGAGGGCCGCACCTGGCTGCGCCTCGACGGGCCGGGCGGCAGTGAAGCCTGGCTGATCGGCTGGCCTCCGGGCACCGGCACCGGCTGGCACGACCACGGCGGCTCGCATGGCGCCTTCGTCTCGGCGGCGGGTGAGCTCAATGAGCAGTCACTAGCCGCGCGTCTGCCCACCGAGGGCTGGAAGACCCTGGAGCTGGCCGACGGCGTGGACCGCGAACGGCGGCTGCCCGCCGGGCAGGGCAGGGCCTTCGGACCGCATCATGTGCATGAGGTGATCAACCCGTCCGACACCGAGCATGCGGTGTCGGTGCACGCCTACTATCCGCCGCTGCCGCTCATGCGGCGCTACAGCCGCACCGGTCAGACGCTGCGGCTGGAGCAGGTCGAGCGGCCCGAGGAGTGGGGATAGCGCGATGGGCACGACGAAGCGGAGTGTGGACGAGCTGCTGGCCGAGGCCCGCGAGGAGTTCGTTCGGCTGGAGCCCCTCGACGCCGCCGCGGCGCAGGCCGAGGGCGCGCTGCTGGTGGACATCCGGTACGCGGCGCTGCGGGAGCGCGACGGCACCATCCCGGGGGCGCTGATCGTCGAGCGGAACGAGCTGGAGTGGCGGCTGGACCCGCAGTGCGACCACCGGCTGCCCGAGGCCACCCACCACGATCTGCGGGTCGTGGTGGTGTGCAACGAGGGCTACGCGTCCAGCTTCGCCGCGGTCTCGCTGCGTCGGCTGGGGCTGGACCGGGCGACCGATCTGATCGGCGGCTTCCAGGCGTGGCGCGCGGCGGGCCTCCCGGTGAGCTGATGAGGGCCGTCACCGACTCCCAGCGCCCCGAGGCGGAGCCACCGGGCCTCTCAGGAGCCACTGGGCCTCTCAAAGCTCGGCGGCCGCGGCTCACAGGTCAGGCAGATGGTGCTCCAGCAGCTCCGCATCCTCTCCCTCCTCCTCCAGCGCGCGCCGCACCACCCGCAGCGCCAGCCCCTCGGAGTAACCCTTGCGGGCCAGCATCCCGGCGAGACGGCGTATCCGCTTCTCCTGGTCGAGGCCACGGGTGGCCCTCAGCTTGCGCTCGACCAGCTCGCGCGCGGTCCGCTCCTCCTGATCGGCGTCGAGCTGTCCCACGGCGTCGTCGATCAGGGTGGAGTCCACGCCCTTGGTACGCAGCTCACGGGCGAGCGCCCGCCGGGCGAGCCCCGGCTGTGATGCCGGGACTCCACCCATGCCTCCGCGAACGCCGCGTCGTCGATCAGCCCGACGTCCTCGAACCGGGACAGCACCTCCCGCGCCGCGTCATCGGGGATTCCCCGGGTGCGCAGCGCCTCCGCGAGCTGCTTACGGGTGCGCGGGGTCCCGGTGAGCAGGCGCAGGCAGATCGCCCGCGCCTGCTCCTCCGGGCCCGGCGGCGGCCCCTGCTCGGCCCTCGACAAGGAGGGGGCGCCGCTATCCGGACGGTCCGGGCGCTCAGGACGGCCTGAACCGTCCTGCCATTCGGTCCGCCGTGTCATGGATCAGCTCTTGGCCGCGGCGGTCTTGGCCGCCTTCGCCCCGGACTTGGCCGCCGGGGCCGCCACGGCCTTCGCCGGGGCGGCGGCCACGCCCGCGTCACCCGCCGCGTCCGCGGTGGGCTCCGCGGCCGCCGGGTCCTGGGGCTTCACCCCGATGCCGAGCTTTTCCTTGATCTTCTTCTCGATCTCATTGGCGAGATCGGGGTTGTCCTTCAGGAAGTTGCGGGCGTTCTCCTTGCCCTGGCCGAGCTGGTCGCCCTCGTAGGTGTACCAGGCACCGGACTTGCGGATGAAGCCGTGCTCGACGCCCATGTCGATCAGGCCGCCCTCGCGGCTGATGCCCTGGCCGTAGAGGATGTCGAACTCGGCCTGCTTGAAGGGCGGCGCGACCTTGTTCTTGACGACCTTGACGCGGGTGCGGTTGCCGACCGCGTCGGTGCCGTCCTTGAGCGTCTCGATCCGGCGGATGTCCAGCCGCACCGACGCGTAGAACTTCAGCGCCCGGCCACCGGTGGTGGTCTCCGGGGAGCCGAACATCACGCCGACCTTCTCGCGGAGCTGGTTGATGAAGATCGCGGTGGTCTTGGACTGGTTGAGCGCACCGGTGATCTTACGGAGCGCCTGGCTCATCAGCCGGGCCTGGAGGCCGACATGGGAGTCGCCCATCTCGCCCTCGATTTCCGCGCGCGGCACCAGGGCGGCGACGGAGTCGATGACGATGAGGTCGAGGGCGCCGGAGCGGATCAGCATGTCGGTGATCTCGAGCGCCTGCTCGCCGTTGTCCGGCTGGGACAGGATCAGGGAGTCGGTGTCCACGCCCAGCTTCTGCGCGTAGTCCGGGTCGAGGGCGTGCTCGGCGTCCACGAAGGCGACGGTGCCGCCGGCCCGCTGGGCGTTGGCCACCGCGTGCAGGGTCAGGGTCGTCTTACCGGAGGACTCGGGCCCGTAGACCTCGACCACCCGGCCACGCGGCAGACCGCCGACGCCGAGGGCGACGTCGAGAGCGGTCGACCCGGTGGGGATGACCTCGACCGGCTCGTTCGGCCGCTCGCCCATGCGCATCACGGCGCCCTTGCCGAATTGCCGTTCAATCTGTGCGAGCGCGGCGTCGAGCGCCTTCTCGCGGTCGGTTCCTGCCATGGGTCCCACCCGGTTTGCTTGAGTCGATCGCTTCACGTCCAAGACGCTAGCGCCTGGCACTGACAAGCGGCCCTGTCGTCCTCGGCCTGTGGATAACTGCCGGGCCCTCCATGAGAATGGATGTTCGATTTTTGTGTCAACCACGCCGCGCCAGCGCGGCGCGCATCCGCGCGAGGGCCGAGGCTCCGCGCCGCCGCGTGCGCCCGTGCACCCGCGGATCGTCGGTCACGTCGTAGCGCTTGATGTACGCGCCGAGGAACGCCTGGAGCGTCGCGGTCGCCGGAATCGCGATCAGCGCGCCCACCGCGCCCAGCAGCGCGGTGCCCGCTATCACCGATCCGAAGGAGACGGCCGGGTGGATGTCCACCGTCCTGGCGGTGATCCTCGGCTGGAGCAGATAGTTCTCGAACTGCTGGTAGACCACGACGAAGATCAGGACCCACAGCGCGTACCAGGGCTCGACGGTGAACGCGATCAGCATCGGCAGGGCCCCGGCCAGGTAGGTGCCGATGGTCGGGATGAACTGCGAGATCAGCCCCACCCAGACGGCCAGAGCCGGGGCGTAGGGCACGCCCAGGGCCTCCAGCAGGATGTAGTGGGCGACACCGGAGATCAGGGCCATCAGCCCGCGTGAGTAGATGTAGCCGCCGGTCTTGGCGACCGCGATCTCCCAGGCGCGCAACACCTCGACCTGCCGCGTCGGCGGCAGCACCGAGCACAGGGCGCGGCGCAGCCGGGGGCCGTCGGCGGCGAAGTAGAAGGCGAACAGGGTCACCGTCAGCGTCTTGAACAACCCGCCCAGCACCTGTGCGGAGACGTCCAGCACATTGTTGGCGCTGTTCTTGACGTAGCTCTGGAGCCAGTCGGAGTGCAGCAGGCTGTCCTGGATCTCCAGACGCGACAGATGCGTATGGAACGTGTCGTTGATCCAGCTGACCACGTCGTCGAGGTACTTCGGGAAGTCCTGGACCATGGTGATGATCTGGTCGGCGAGCATCGAGCCGAGCAGGGTGAAGAAGCCCGCGGCGCCGATGAGGATGGCGAGAAAGACCAGCCCGGTGGCCAGCCCCCGGCGCATACCGCGGGAGGCCATCCGGTCCACGGCCGGCTCGATCGCGAGCGCCAGGAAGAACGCGATCAGGATGTTCAGCAACAGCCCGGTCAGCTGGTCGAAGGCCCAGGTCGCAAGGCGATAACAGGCCACCAGCGCGAGTGCGAGGACCATGGCGCGCGGCAGCCAGCGCGGCATGCGCGCGGCGAGTTGCGGGGAATCCGAGGAGGCCCGAGCGGCGCTCGGGTTGTCGTCGGCGTCGGAGGGGAGGGTCTCTTCGGTCGGGGCCACGGAGCAAGTGTGGCGTACACCGGTCGAAGAATTCCGGCCACCCCGGGAAGCTGATACGTCCGGAGTGCCCGGAGACCGCTCAGCGCCTGCTCTCGGGGATCTCCATCGCGGCGCAGACCCCGCGCCACACGTCCTTGGCCTCCCAGCCGTCCCTCAGCGCCTCGTGCACCGTCCGGCCGCCGAGTTGCGACATCACATGATCGCGCGCGAAGGAGTCGGCGTACGCCGCGCCGAAGTGGTCCGCCATTCGCTGCCAGAAGTCCGTCAACCGCATGCGACCAGTATCGCGCTCCCGGGGTGCACCGGTGCGTGAGCCCCCTACCGACCGTGTCTCCCGGCCTACGGTCTGTCCATGGATCGATCCGCAAGCCTCCCCTCCTCGCCGTCGTCGCCCCCCTCGCCCACGCCCGGATCCGCCGAGCCGCCCCGGCCGGCCGGGTCCTCCGCGCTCTCCCGCGCCGAGCGGTTCGTCTGGCTGACCGCCCGTGTGCTGGAGCAGCGCAGGTTCGCGTACCACTTCCTGGGCGGCGGCGCCGAGGCGGTCGAGACCGCGCTGACCGCGTACCTGGGGACCGACGGGGGCTACGGCCATGCGCTGGACCCGGATCTGCGCGGCCCGGTGAGCCAGCCGCCGCATGCCGTGCACGCCTTACGGGTGCTCGACGGGATCGGGCGGTGCGGCGGGCAGCGGGTGGAGCGCCTGTGCCGCTATCTGACGTCCGTGTCCACCCCGGACGGCGCGCTGCCCGTCTGCCACCCCTCGCCGCACGGCTATCCGGCGGCCCCCTGGGTCCCGTCGGCGGACGATCCGCGCGGTGATCTGCTGACCACCGGGCCTGTGGTGGGGCTGCTGCACCGCAACGAGGTGTGGCACGCGTGGCTCTTCCGGGCCACGGACTTCTGCTGGGCCGCGGTCGCCGCCCTGGCGGAGGGCGGCACGACGGCGCGGCCGTACGAGGTCGCCGCGGCCGTCGCCTTCCTCGACGGGGCGCCGGACCGGGCCCGCGCCGAGGTGGCGGCTGATCGGCTCGGCCGCCGGGTGCGGGAGGAGCGGCTGATCGTGCCGCCCCCGGCCCCGGAGCCCGCCGAGGACCGCCCCCTGGCGCCGGGGCCCGGTGAGCCCTTCCAGGTGCACGACATCGCCCGTACGCCCGGCTCGCTGGCGCGCCGGTGGTTCACCGACGCCGAGGTGGAGCGGTCCCTGGACGCTCTCGTGGCCGCACAGCAGGAGGACGGCGGCTGGCCGCCGCACCGGCGTGCGTGGACGCCGGTGGCCACGCTGGAGTGGCGGTCGGTGGCGACCATGGAGGCGCTGCTGACGCTGCGGGCCTACGGACGGCGGATCTGAGCGCGGGCGTCCGGGGCGGTCACAGGGCCCGGACGCCGGCCGTGACGGCGACGGCCACGGCGACCACGACCAGGAAGGGGGCGCGGACCACCAGCGCGAGCGCCGCCGCCCCAGCCCGGCCGCCCTCGCGTCCAGGAGGAGGTGCCGGCCGTCGCTGAAGGTCTGCTGGGCGGTGAGGGCGGCCAGCAGGGCCACGGGCAGCAGCGCGGCCAGACGCCTGACGAGCGGGCGCTCCAGGACTCCGGCGGGCACCGAGAGGCCCAGCAGCTTGACCAGGTAGCAGCCCGCCGCGGTGACGCCGATGGCGATCCATGTGGTCATCGGCGCTCACCCTCCGTGCCGCGTGCCATGCGCCCGTGCACCGTAAGGACGACGGGAGCGGCGAGCGCCGCCACCAGGACCGGCACCCCGGCGGGCAGCACCGGCTGGCACAGCAGCACCAGCAGGACGCCGAGACCGGCCACGGCCCGTTCGACGGGGCCGCTGAGCATGGGGGCCAGCAGGGCGAGGAAGACGGCGGGCCCGGCGGCGTCCAGGCCCCAGGCGTCGGTGTCGCCGAGCGCGGACGCCCCCAGGGCGCCGATCAGCGTGGTGAGGTTCCACAGGACGTACAGCGTCAGCCCGGTGACGGTGAAGCCGAGGCGCGCGGTGCGCCGGTCCGGCTGGGCGAGGGCCACGGCCGAGGTCTCGTCGATGACCCAATGGGCCGCCAGGGGGCGCACCGCGCGCGGCAGGCCGAGGAGTCCGGACAGCCGCAGCCCGTAGAAGGCGTTGCGCACCCCGAGGAAGAACGCCCCGGCGGCGGCGGTGAACGGATTGCCGCCCGCCGCCAGCGCGCCCACGAGGGCGAACTGCGACGCCCCGGTGAAGACCAGCAGGCTGAGCGCGCAGGTCTGCAGCAGGCCGAGCCCGGCGCCCGCCGACGTCACCCCGAAGGCGAAGCCGGAGAGCCCGACCGCGACACCGACGCCCAGGGCGTCGCGGACGACGGCCGAGTCCGCCGGGGGCGCGGCGGGATCGGTTCGTATCTCTATCTGTTCTGACACAGCGCGCACGTTAGGAGAGCGCTTCGACTCCGGTCTTGTACGTTCTTGCGCGCTCGCGCCGGTAGGCGCCCGGTGGCACCCCCACGATCCGGGTGAAGTGACGGTTCAGGTGGGACTGGTCGGTGAAGCCGACGGCGACGGCCACCTCGGCTGGCGCGGTCCCGGCGTCCAGCAGCCGCCGGGCACGGCGGACCCGGGCGTCGGTGAGCCAGGTGTGCGGCGGCATCCCGTAGACCGCGCGGAAGGCGCGCAGGAGGGCGAAGGGACCGGTGCCCAGCTCGGCCGCCAGCCGTTCCAGGGACGGCGGGTCCGCCATCCGTTCCTGGAGGATCGCGCGGGCGCGCGCCGCCGTTCCCGCACCCGCGGTGTGCGCCGTGCGCTCGGGGAGCGGGCCGCCGTGGTCGCGCAACAGCCGGGCCAGCGCGATGCGCAGCAGGCTGTCGGCGGCGAGCGCGTTGCCCTCCTCGGCGGCCCGGTGCACCGCGGTGACCAGCCTCGCCCCCTGAGGGTCGTCGACGCTGGGGATCCGGAACCCGGCGGTGCCCCGGAGCGTGGTCGTCTCGGCGGCGATACCGGCGACCAGGTCCGCGGCCGGGTACAGCACGCTGTACGCCCACCCCTCGGGCGCCCCCGCCCGTCCGGTGTGGGGCACCTCCGGGTTGATGAGGGCGAGCCCGCCGGGCCCGGTGCGCTCGATGGCGCCGCGGTGATGGAACTCCTCGACGCCCTCGGTGATCGCGGCGATCACGAAGGTCTCGTGGGTGTGCCAGACGAAGGTCTTGTCGATGTAGCGGGCGCGCAGCAGATCGACGCCCGGAAGCTGGGGGTACCGCCAGTGCCGCGCGCTCTCCCGGTTGACCATGGCACCATTGTGCGCCCCGCCCGGGCCCCCTCTGACCTGCGGCTCCGTGCATTGTCAGTGGTGCGGTGCACGATGGAGGGCATGGCAGGCTCGGCGCTCGACGGATTCTCCCCGGCCACCCGCGGCTGGTTCACGGGTGCTTTCACCGCGCCCACGCCCGCGCAGGAGGGCGCGTGGCGGGCGATCGGCGCGGGCTCGGACGTCCTGGTCGTCGCCCCCACCGGCTCGGGCAAGACCCTGGCCGCCTTCCTGGCCGCTCTGGACAAGCTGGCCGGTGAGCCGCCGCCCGCCGAGACGAAGAAGCGCTGCCGGGTGCTCTATGTCTCTCCGCTGAAGGCCCTGGCGGTGGACGTCGAGCGCAATCTCCGCAGCCCGCTGACCGGTATCCGCCAGGAGGCTGTGCGGCTGGGCATGCCCGAGCCGGAGATCCAGGTGGGCACCCGCTCGGGCGACACCCGGCCGCCGAGCGCCGCGCTCTGGCCACCCGCCCGCCGGACATCCTGATCACCACCCCGAGTCGCTGTTCCTGATGCTCACCTCCGCCACCCGGGAGGCGCTGCGCGGGGTGGAGACCGTGATCCTGGACGAGGTCCACGCCGTCGCGGGCACGAAGCGGGGCGCTCATCTCGCGCTGTCCCTGGAGCGCCTCGACGAGCTGCTCGAGCGCCCCGCCCGGCGCATCGGCCTGTCCGCGACCGTGCGGCCGGTGGACGAGGTGGCGCGGTTCCTGTCGCCGCGGCGCAAGGTGGAGATCGTCCAGCCGCCCTCGGGCAAGGAGTTCGACCTGTCGGTGGTCGTGCCCGTGGAGGACCTGGGCGAGCTGGGCGGCGCCCCCGCCCAGGAGGGCGAGACGGGCGAGCGGCCGTCGATCTGGCCCCATGTCGAGGAGCGGATCACCGATCTGGTCCAGGCCCATCGCTCCACCATCGTCTTCGCCAACTCCCGTCGGCTGGCCGAGCGGCTGTGCAACCGGCTGAACGAGATCGCCTATGAGCGGGCCACCGGTGAGGCCCTGCCCGAGGACCACTCCCCCGCCGAGCTGATGGCCGAGGCCGGTGCGGCCCGGGGCGCGCCCGCGGTTCTGGCCCGCGCGCACCACGGCTCGGTGTCCAAGGAGCAGCGGGCGCTGGTCGAGGAGGACCTCAAGGCCGGCCGGCTGCCCGCCGTCGTCGCCACCTCCAGCCTCGAGCTCGGCATCGACATGGGCGCTGTCGACCTGGTCGTCCAGGTCGAGTCGCCGCCCTCGGTGGCCTCCGGGCTGCAGCGGGTGGGCCGGGCCGGCCACCAGGTGGGCGCGATCTCCACCGGCGTCGTCTTCCCCAAGTACCGCGGCGACCTGGTGCAGGCCGCGGTGGTCACCGAGCGAATGCGCGAGGGCGCCATCGAGTCGCTGCGGGTGCCCGCCAACCCGCTGGACGTGCTCGCCCAGCAGCTGATCGCCATGACCGCCATGGACACCTGGGACGTGGACGAGCTGCTGGCCCTGATCCGCCGCGCCGCGCCGTTCGCCTCGCTCCCGGAGTCGGCGTACACCTCGGTCCTCGACATGCTCGCGGGCCGCTACCCCTCCGACGCCTTCGCGGAGCTGCGGCCGCGCCTGGTGTGGGACCGCGTCGCCCATACGGTCACCGGCCGCCCCGGGGCGCAGCGGCTCGCGGTGACCTCCGGCGGCACCATCCCCGACCGCGGGCTCTTCGGCGTCTTCCTGGCGGGCGCCGACCCCAAGAAGGGTGGTGGGCAATCGGACACAGCAGCGCGAAGCGCTTCCACTCGGGGCGGTGGCGGGCGACGGGTGGGCGAGCTCGACGAGGAGATGGTCTACGAGTCGCGGGTGGGCGATGTGTTCACCCTGGGCACCACCTCATGGCGGATCGAGGACATCACCCGCGACCGGGTCCTGGTCTCCCCCGCCCCGGCGTCCCCGGCCGGCTGCCCTTCTGGAAGGGCGACCAGCTCGGCCGCCCCCTGGAGCTGGGCCGCGCCCTGGGCGCGTTCCTGCGCGAGGTGGGCGCGCTGCGGCCGGAGGACGCCCGCCTGCGGCTGCTGGCCGCCGGTCTGGACGCCTGGGCCGCCGAGAACGTCATCGGGTACCTGGACGAGCAGCGCCGCGCCTGCGGGCATGTGCCGGACGACCGCACGATCGTGGTGGAGCGGTTCCGCGACGAGCTGGGCGACTGGCGCGTGGTGGTCCACTCCCCCTTCGGCGCGCAGGTCCACGCCCCCTGGGCGCTCGCCCTGGGGGCCCGCCTCTCCGAGCGGTACGGCATCGACGCCCAGGTCATGCACGCCGACGACGGCATCGTGCTGCGGCTGCCCGACGCCGATCTGATGGGGCTCGACCTCCTCGACACGGACCCGATGCGCCAGGGCGTGGAGTACGACACCGAGCAGTCCCCGGTGGGCGCGGCCGATGTCGCGTTCGACAAGGGCGAGATCAACCAGATCGTCACCGACCAGGTCGGCGGCTCGGCGCTGTTCGCCTCCCGGTTCCGCGAATGCGCCGCCCGCGCGTTGCTGCTGCCCCGCCGCGACCCCGGCAAGCGCACCCCGCTGTGGCAGCAGCGCCAGCGCGCCGCGCAGCTCCTCCAGGTGGCGAGCGAGTTCGGTTCCTTCCCGATCGTCCTCGAAGCTGTCCGCGAATGCCTCCAGGACGTCTTCGACGTCCCCGGCCTCACCGAGCTGATGGGCGACATCGAGGCCCGCCGGGTCCGGCTGGTGGAGGTGACCACCCCCGAGCCGTCCCCCTTCGCCCGCTCGCTGCTCTTCGGCTATGTGGCGCAGTTCCTCTACGAGGGCGACTCCCCGCTCGCCGAGCGCCGCGCCGCCGCCCTCTCCCTCGACTCCCGGCTGCTGGCCGAGCTCCTGGGCCAGGCCGAGCTGCGCGAACTGCTCGACGCCGACGTCCTGGCCGAGCTGGAGCAGGAGCTCCAGTGGCTCACCGAGGACCGCCGGATCAAGGACGCCGAGGGCGTGGCCGACGCCCTGCGGGTGCTCGGCCCGCTCACCGCCGCCGAGCTGGCCGAGCGCGGTGCCGAGCCCGGGTGGGCCGAGGACCTGGCCGGGGCCCGGCGCGCCATCCGGGTCCGGATCGCGGGCGAGGACCACTGGGCCGCGGTGGAAGACGCGGGGCGGCTGCGGGACGCGCTCGGCACGGCCCTGCCGGTCGGCGTCCCCGAGGTCTTCACCGAGCCGGTCAAGGACCCCCTCGGCGATCTCCTGGCCCGCCATGCCCGCACCCACGGTCCCTTCACCTCCGCCCAGGCCGCCGCCCGCTTCGGCCTCGGCGTGGCCGTCACCGAGGGCGCCCTGCACCGGCTCGCCGCGGGCGGCCGCGTCGTCCAGGGCGAGTTCCGCCCACCCGTCACCCAGCACCACCCTTCCGACGATGCGCTGCGCGCGACCTCTTCCTTGAGCACCGGCCAGGAGTGGTGCGATGCGGCGGTGCTGCGCCGCCTGCGGCGCCGCTCCCTGGCCGCGCTGCGCCATGAGCTGGAGCCCGTGTCGCCCTCGGCGCTCGCCGCCTTCCTCCCGCAGTGGCAGCATCTGGGCACCCACAGCCTGCGCGGTATCGACGGGCTGGTGCGCGCGATCGAGCAGCTCCAGGGCGCGCCGGTCCCCGCCTCCGCCCTGGAGAAGCTGGTCCTGCCGTCCCGGGTGAGCGACTACACCCCCACGATGCTCGATGAGCTCAGCGCCTCCGGGGAGGTCGTCTGGGCCGGTGCGGGCGCGCTGCCGGGCAAGGACGGCTGGATCACCCTGCACCTGGCCGACACCGCCCCGCTGCTGCTGCACACCCCGCACCCCTCGAGGCGGGCCCCCTCCACCAGGCCGTCCTCGACTCTCTGGCCGGTGGATACGGGCTGTTCTTCCGCCAGATCGCCGAGCAGGCCCGCGCCGCCGGGCACGAGTTCCTGGACCCCGAGCTCGCCGAGGCCCTGTGGGACCTGGTCTGGGCGGGCCGGGTCACCGGTGACACCCTCGCCCCGCTGCGCTCCCTGCTGGGCTCGGGCCGTACGGCGGGCTCCACGGCCCACCGCGCCAAGCGCACGGTCCCCGGGGGCGCTATGGCGGCCTTACGGGCCGCACCGGCCGACCGGCGGCGTCGCGCAACGGCCCGCCCACCGTCGCCGGGCGCTGGTCCCTGCTGCCGGAGCGCGAGCCCGAGCCCACCCACCGCGCCCACGCCCTGGCGCGCACCCTGCTCGATCGGCACGGCGTGGTCACCCGCGGGGCGGTCGCCGCCGAGGGGGTCGAGGGCGGCTTCTCCGCCGCCTACCGGGTGCTGTCCGCGTTCGAGGAGTCCGGCCAGGCGCGCCGCGGCTATGTGGTCGAGGGGCTCGGCGCCGCCCAGTTCGCGATGGACGGTGCCGTGGACCGGCTGCGCGCGGTCAGCACGGCCCGCGACCGCGCGGCGGCCCCCGCCTTCGACGGACCGCGTGGGCAGTCCCCGCGCGCCTTCGTGCTCGCCTCGGCCGACACCGCCAACGCCTACGGTGCTGCTCTTCCCTGGCCCGATCCGCCCACCGGCGCGAGCCACCGGCCGGGCCGTAAGGCGGGAGCGATGGTGGTCCTCGTCGACGGGGAGCTGACGCTCTACATGGAGCGGGGCGGCAAGACCCTGCTCGCCTGGCCCTCGGGCGAGGCCGAGGCCGCCTCCCCGGAGGACGACACCCGGCTGTGGACGGCGGTGGAGGCGCTGGCCGAGTCCGCCCGCGCGGGGTCGCTCGGCTCGGTCACCGTCGAGCGCGTCAACGGCGCCCAGGCGCTCTCGTCCCCGATCGGCAAGCTCCTGGAATCGGCGGGCTTCCACCCGACCCCACGGGGCCTCCGCCTGCGCCCTTGATCAACACCCGCCGTCTGCGTCTCTGATCAACGCCCGGGGCTGTGCGCCTGAACAACACCCGCCATCCGCGCCCCCGAACAACGGCCTCCGCCCGCGCCCCTGATCACCAGGCGCTCCCGCCGGCCCGCGGCCACCGGCATCATGGAGGGCATGCCCGAAGGAGACACCGTCTGGCAGACCGCACAGCGCCTGCACCAGGCCCTCGCGGGATCCCCACTCATCCGCAGCGACCTGCGCGTCCCCCGGCTGGCGACCGCCGATCTCACCGGCCGCCAGGTGCTCGAGGTCGTCCCGCGCGGCAAGCATCTGCTGACCCGTGTCGAGGGCGGGCTGACCCTCCACTCCCATCTGCGGATGGACGGCTCCTGGCAGGTGTACGGGCCGGACGAGCGCTGGCGCGGCGGCCCGCACCACCAGATCCGGGCCATCCTCGCCAACGCCGCACACACCGCCGTCGGCTACCGCCTGCCCGTCCTGGAACTGCTCCGCACCGGCGACGAGGACCGGGTCGTCGGCCATCTCGGCCCCGATCTCCTCGGCCCCGACTGGGATCCGGACGAGGCGCTGCGACGACTGCTCGCCGATCCCTCCCGGCCCCTGGGCGAAGCGCTGCTCGACCAGCGGAACGTCGCCGGGATCGGCAATGTCTACAAGTCCGAGCTGTGCTTCCTGCTGCGCGTGTCACCCTGGCTGCCGATCGGCGAGGTGACCTCCCCGAGCGCCTGGTGACCCACGCCAAGAGGCTCCTGGAGGCCAACAGGAACCGGCGCGCCCGGATCACCACGGCCGAGTCGCACCGCGACCGCAGACTATGGGTGTACGGGCGCCCGGGGCGGCCCTGTCTGCGCTGCGGTACGCCGGTGCGCGCCGCCGACCAGGGGCGCGCGGGTCAGGAGCGCTCGACCTTCTGGTGCCCGAGCTGCCAGGCGGGGCCACAGGGGCCGGATCCGTCCTGACTCGGAGGGCCTCTCCGGCGGCGGGTGCCGCCCCTTCTGGGCGAGGGACCGCAGTGCACCGGCAGTAGGCTCAGCCCCCAGCCTCCGATCGCTAACGCCCCCTCCACCGGTCCGGTCTCCCCCGGCTGCACCGCCAGCCGCAGTACGGACCACCACCAGACGCCGCCCAGAGCGAGCGCGAGCACCCATCGGACCGGCCTGAGGCCCTGGATGTCGGCCCCTCCGACGGCTGCCATGACTGCCTCCTTCGGCGACGCTAGACGCCTGTTCGCACACGGCGGGAGGGCGCACAGGAGGCACGTCGGCGCGTGTCGGACACTCGCGCTCCCCCCAGTCTGCCCAGCCGGGCGATACGGCGCACCCAGAGCGAGCCACCGGACCGGAACCACCGGACCGGAACGCGGTGGCCTCAGCCGCCCGGGGCCCGGTCCGGCGCCTGGCCGCCTCGAGCCCACCCGGGGCCCGGGCTCCGGCGCCTGGCGGCCTCAGGCGCACCGACCGCCGTCCTAGCCGCGCTGGCCGCCGTTCTCGGCCTGGAACATCCAGTGGTGCTTCTCCAGGTCGCGAGTGAGCTCGATGAGAATGTCCTGGGTCACCGGGTCCGGCTCGTCGGTCGCCCTGATGCGCTCCCGCATCCGCCCGATCACCGCTCCGAGGGCATCCACGAGCGTCCGGACGGCCTGCGCGTCGTCGGTCCAGCCGTCCTTGACCGTGTCGACACCGCTGGTCGCGGCGACCGTCTGGGCCCGTCCGTCCGGCGGCACCCCGAGCGCAGAGGCCCGCTCCGCCACCGTGTCGGCATACTCCCTGGTCGACGCCACGACATCGTCGAGCTGCAGATGGACCGTGCGGAATCGCGGGCCCACGACGGTCCAGTGGATCTGTTTGCCCACCAAGTGGAGGTCGACGAGGTCGACGAGAGCGCCTTGCAGCGCATCGGCGACGATCTTGAGGTGCTCCTCCGGCAGCGGGCTCTTCACCACAGACATCCACTTCCTCCTGTTCGACCGTTCGGCCCCTCTTGATTGCCTCTCTTCATCCGGGGTGACCCGAATCCGGACGGACAAACATCGAGGCCCCGGCCGGTATGGCTACCGGTCGGGGCCTCGGAGAGCTGGTTTCTCAGGTGGTTCTCAGGCCGCCACCACGTCCACGGCTTCCTTGGGCGTCTTGATGGTCACCCGCTCCTCCGGAACGCCCGTCACGGACGTCACAGAGACGGGATTGAGCACGGGCCGCATGGGCGCCGGCACCTTCTCGGTGGTGGACGCGGCCGACTCGGCCAGTTCGGCGAGCGACAGCTCGTCGCTGACCTCGCGCATGACCTGCGACATCCGTACCTCCAGGGCGTCGCAGATGGCCGACAGCAGCTCGGATGAGGCTTCCTTCTGGCCGCGCTCGACCTCTGACAGATAGCCGAGCGACACCCGGGCGGAGGAGGAAACCTCGCGCAGAGTACGGCCCTGGCGCTGGCGCTGCCGGCGCAGCACGTCACCCAGCAGGCGACGGAGCAGAATCATCGCTGGCTCCCTCCTCGGACCTCGGATCCGGATCCTTCTCGCCCCACCGTACCGCCTCCGGCTGTGCCCGTGCGGGGAGCGATGTCGTGTTCACTCAGGGCTGCAAACATCAAATCTCGTCGTGTTGTTCCGTATCCTTTGCCCCCGCCGTCGCGATCAATTCGCTGAACAGCAGCTTGACTGCGGCATGGACGGTCTGGCCGCGGATTCCAGCGCGGTCTCCTTCGAGCCGCAGCGCCGCCGCGGCCACCGCGTCCGAAGGCCCCGCGACGGCGACATGAACGGTGCCCACGGGCTGTCCGTCCTGTGGTGTGGGACCCGCCACACCGGTGGTGGCCACGCCCCAGTCCGCGCCCAGCGCACGCCGTACGCCCCGGGCCATCTGGCGGGCCACCTCGGCGTCGACCGCGCCGCGCTCGGCCAGCAGGGCCCCGTCCACGCCCAGCACCTCGCGCTTGAGGTCGGTGGCGTACGCCGTCACCGAGCCGCGGAAGGAGCGGGAGGCGCCGTCCACCGAGGTCAGCTCGGCGGCGACCAGACCGCCGGTGAGCGATTCGGCGGCGGCCAGGGTCTGCCCGCGCCGCTCCAGCAGCGCCAGCACATCGGCCGCCGTCCCGCCGTCGCTCACTTCGTGGCCTCCTCCGTCGTCCGTCCCGCCCGGCGCAGCACGACCGCCTGCCGGACGTAGTCGAGGCCGGTGACCACGGTCAGGACGACGGCCACGGCCATCACCCAGAACCGCAGCGAGGCCAGCGGTCCGGTCAGCACCAGGATGTACATCCCGACGGCGGTGCCCTGCGCGAGCGTCTTCATCTTTCCGCCCCGGCTGGCCGGGATGACCCCGATCCGGATCACCCAGAACCGCATCAGTGTGATTCCGATCTCACGGAAGAGGATCACTCCCGTGACCCACCAGGGGAGGTCGGACAGGGCTGACAGACAGATCAGCGCCGCGCCCATGATCGCCTTGTCCGCGATCGGATCGGCGATCTTCCCGAAGTCGGTGACCAGGTTGTACCGACGGGCCAGATGACCGTCGAAGAGATCGGTGATCATGGCGATGGCGAACGCCGCCCAGGCGAAGGAGCGCCACGCCGGGTCGTACCCGCCATTGTGCAGCATCAACAACACAAACCCGGGCACCAGCAGCAACCGCACCATGGTGAGGATGTTGGCGATGTTCCACAAACCGGCGGGCCTGACCGTGGCGGCGGCCGGTCGGTGGTGACCTCCCGCAGCGGAGGCCGGGACACCCGTCATCTGTCCGCCTCTCCGGTGGACGCGCCGCCACCCTGCCGCTCCAGCGGCTCAAGCGGCTCCGCGACGAGGTCCACTCCCTCCGTCGCGATCACCTTCGCTTCGACCATGCGGCCCGCCTCCGGCTCCCCGTCGGTGCGCAGCAGCGTCTGGCCATCGGTCTCCGGCGCCTGGTGGGCGCCACGGCCCAGGACCGCGCCGGTGTCGTCGATCTCCTCCACCAGGACCTCCACGACCTCGCCGAGCCGCTCCTCCGCCCGCTGGGCGGTCAGCTCCTCCGCGAGCCGCGAGACGCGCTCCAGGCGCTCCGCGACCACCTCCGGGTCGACCTTGTTCTCGTAACCGGCGGCCTCGGTGCCGTCCTCGTCCGAGTACCCGAAGACGCCGATCGCGTCCAGCCGCGCCGCATTGAGGAAACGCTCCAGCTCGGCCAGGTCCTCCTCGGTCTCGCCGGGGAAGCCGACGATGAAGTTGGACCGGGCGCCGGCCTGCGGCGCCTTGCCTCTGATCGTCTCCAGCAGCTCCAGGAACCGGTCGGTGTCGCCGAAGCGGCGCATGGCGCGCAGCACCCCGGGCGCCGAGTGCTGGAAGGACAGGTCGAAGTACGGCGCGACCTTCTCGGTCGAGGTGAGAACGTCGATCAGCCCGGGACGCATCTCGGCGGGCTGCAGATAGCTGACCCGGATCCGCTCGATGCCGTCCACCGCTGCCAGCTCCGGCAGCAGCGTCTCCAGCAGCCGGATGTCCCCGAGGTCCTTGCCGTACGAGGTGTTGTTCTCCGAGACCAGCATGATCTCCTTCACCCCCTGCTCGGCCAGCCAGCGGGTCTCGCCCAGCACATCGGAGGGGCGGCGGGAGATGAAGGAGCCGCGGAAGGACGGGATGGCGCAGAACGAGCACCGCCGGTCGCAGCCGGAGGCCAGCTTCACCGAGGCGACCGGGCTGGTGTCCAGTCTGCGCCGCAGCGGGGCCCGCGGCCCGGAGGCCGGGGCCACCCCCTCGGGCAGGTCCTCCGGCACGGTGTCCTGGGCGTGGCCGGGGAGCGCCACCGAGGAGGCGTCCTGGCGCTCGGCGGGGCTGATCGGCAGCAGCTTGCGGCGGTCGCGCGGGGTGTGGGAGGCGTGGATGCCGCCGGAGAGGATGGTCTGGAGGCGGTCGGAGATATCGGCGTAGTCGTCGAAACCGAGCACCCCGTCGGCCTCGGGCAGCGCATCGGCGAGCTCCTTGCCGTACCGCTCGGCCATGCAGCCGACGGCCACCACGGCCTGGGTGCGGCCGTGGTCCTTCAGATCGTTCGCCTCCAGCAGGGCGTCGACCGAGTCCTTCTTGGCGGCCTCGACGAAGCCACAGGTGTTGACGACGGCGACGTCCGCGTCGGCGGCTTCCTCGACGAGCTCCCAGCCGTCCGCCGCCAAGCGGCCTGCGAGCTCCTCCGAGTCCACCTCGTTACGGGCGCAGCCAAGAGTGACAAGGGCGACGGTGCGGCGTTCGGGCATGGGCTCAGACTACTTTGTCCCCACGACAGCCCCCGCTGCCAGGGCTGCCGATCCTCGCGCGGCTCAGCCCGCCTCGGGGTCTCCCTTGGTGTAGCTCAGCCGCTGGACGGCCCCGCTGGTGCCCACGTTCTTCACTTCCTTGCCGTTCACGAACAGCTTGATCGCGCCGGCGTTGCCCAGCACCAGGTCGATGCGCCTGCTGTCGCTGAACGTCTTGGAGTCCCCCTCGCGCAGCACACCCTCCTCGATCAGCCGGCCGTTGTGGTCCTGGGCGGAGATCCAGCTCTGGCCGCCCTCGGCGGTCAGCTTGACGGTGACCTTGTCCGCCGGGACGCCCGCGATGGCACTGTCGGACGGGTCGGGCTTGTGCGGGGTGGCGGGCTTGGAGGGGCGGCGGTGTTGGTGGGCGCGGAGGCGCTGGGCTTGGGCGAGGCGGTGTCCTCGGCGACGCTCGAGCCGTCGCCGTCGCCGCCCCGGACCAGGGTGAAGCCCACGAATCCGACCACGGCGACGATCGCCGCGACCATCGCGGCCGTCCAGTTGGGGCGCCGGGGCTCGGGGCGGATCCGCTCGGCCTCGAACAGCGGCGCCGGCGCGGTCGGCGCGGGCCGGCCGCCGTGCTCGGCGTCGAACTGCGCGATCAGGGACTCCGGATCGAGGCCCACGGCGCGCGCGAGCACCCGGATGTGCCCCCGGGCGTAGACATCGCCGCCGCAGCGCGAGAAATCGTCCTGCTCGATGCCCCGCACGATGGGGGTGCGCACCCTGGTCGAGGAACTGACCTCGTCGACGGTCAGCCCCGCGGAGATACGGGCCTGCTGGAGGGCGCGACCGATGGAAGGCCGGTCGTCTTCGGGGGAGTTGCCGTCTTCGGGAAGGTTGCCGATGGACACGGGGGCGCCTTTCGAGCGTGAGCCACCTGCTGGGGGTTCAGTCTAGGGGTGGGGCGAAAGGGTCGGGCAAGCGGGAGGACGGAGTTTGTCCGCCATCGGGATTGCCGTTCGATCACGATTCTGGGGTCTCACTCCGCCACCTCCCTCAACTTGACGTTTCGGTAGGGGAAACGGTTGCCCGCCAAACCCTTATGAGTGAGCCTTACCGCGGATCACGTCGAGCACGCCATCCAATTCATCCGGCTTGACGAGCACATCGCGCGCCTTGGATCCCTCGCTCGGGCCGACGATGTTCCGGGACTCCATGAGATCCATCAGCCGCCCCGCCTTGGCGAAACCCACCCGCAGCTTGCGTTGAAGCATCGATGTCGAGCCGAATTGAGTGGAAACCACCAGCTCAGCGGCCTGACAGAGCAGATCGAGATCATCGCCGATCTCCTCGTCGATCTCCTTCTTCTTCGACGTCCCGACCGTCACGTCGTCGCGGAAGACCGGTGCCATCTGCTCCTTGCAGTGGGCGACGACCGCCTCGACCTCGGACTCGGTGACATACGCGCCCTGCATCCGGATGGGCTTGTTCGCGCCCATCGGAAGGAAGAGGCCGTCACCCTTGCCGATCAGCTTCTCGGCGCCGGGCTGGTCCAGGATGACGCGGCTGTCGGCCAGCGAGGAGGTGGCGAAGGCGAGTCGCGAGGGCACATTGGCCTTGATCAGACCGGTGACGACGTCCACGGAGGGCCGCTGGGTGGCCAGCACCAAGTGGATACCGGCCGCGCGCGCCAGCTGCGTGATCCGCACGATCGAGTCCTCTACATCGCGCGGTGCGACCATCATCAAATCGGCCAGCTCGTCGACGATCACCAGCAGATACGGATAGGGCTTGAGCTCCCGCTCGCTCCCCTCGGGCTCCTTCACCTTCCCCTTGCGGACCGCCGCGTTGAAGTCATCGATATGGCGGAAGCCGTAGGCCGCGAGGTCGTCATAGCGAAGATCCATCTCCCGTACGACCCACTGGAGCGCCTCGGCGGCGCGCTTGGGGTTGGTGATGATCGGTGTGATCAGATGCGGAATGCCCTCGTAGGCGGTCAGCTCCACCCGCTTGGGATCGACCAGCACCATCCGCACATCGTCCGGCGTGGCCCGAGCCATGATCGATGTGATCAGGCAGTTGATACAGGACGACTTGCCGGAACCGGTCGCGCCCGCCACCAGCACATGCGGCATGGTGGCCAGATTGGCCGCCACATAGCCGCCCTCGACGTCCTTGCCCAGCCCGACGAGCATCGGGTGGTCGTCGCCGACGGAGTCCGCCGAGCGCAGCACATCGCCCAGGTTGACCATCTCGCGGTCGCTGTTGGGGATTTCGATGCCGACGGCCGACTTGCCGGGGATCGGGCTGATAATACGAACATCGGGGCTGGCGACCGCGTAGGCGATGTTCTTGGTCAGCGCGGTGATCCGCTCGACCTTGACGGCCGGGCCGAGTTCCACCACATAGCGGGTGACCGTCGGGCCGCGAGTGAAGCCGGTGACGGCGGCGTCCACCTTGAACTCCGTGAACACCTTCGTCAGCGAGTCCACGACCGCGTCGTTGGCCGCGCTGCGGGTCTTGCCGGGGCCGCCGCGCTCCAGCAGCTCGAGCGAGGGCAGCGAGTAGGTGATGTCGCCGGAGAGCTGGAGCTGCTCGGCGCGCGGCGGCAACGGCTCGCCGGACTCGACCGCGGGCCGGGTGAGATCGGGGACCTGCTGCGGATCCGCCTCGTCGGCCCTGTCCGGACGGCCCTTACCGGCCGCCGCCTTTCCCTTGGCGCCGCCCTTCCCGGCGGCCCTTCCGGACTCCTTGTCGGCGTCGCGCGCGCCCGGCACCCCGCCGCTCGCGGCCCCGTCCTCGCGCTCGCCCGCGATCCCGTTGCTGAGCCCGGCGACGAGCGGCGAGGGCTGCACACCGTGCAGCACGGCCCCGTCCAGCGAGGCGGCGGCAGCGGCCGCCACGTCCACCGCGTCCAAGGGCCGGTCGAGCGGCGGTTGGGTGGACGACGAGCGGCGCGAGCGCCTGCGCTTGCGCAGCGCCTCCTCCTCGGCTCGCTCCGGGCCTTCGGCACCGTCCGGGTCCTCTTTGGCGAGCGAGGCCCTGCGAGGCCGTCTGGCGGGCGTCTCGCGCCATTCGTCGGCGTACTCCGCCGCGTCGTACCCGGCCTCCGACGCGTACGCGTCCTCGTGGTCCCGCACCAGGCCCAGCCGGACGCCCAGCTGCCGCAGCCGCTGCGGAATGGCGGCGACCGGCGTCGCGGTGACCACCAGCAGCCCGAAGACGGTCAGCAGCACCAGCAGCGGTACGGCCAGCACGTCGCCCATCAGGTAGATCAGCGGCCGGGAGACGGCCCAGCCGATCAGACCGCCCGCGTCCTGCATCGCCTCGGTGCCCTGGCCGCGCCCCGGGGCGCCGCAGGCGATGTGCACCTGCCCCAGGACGCCGATGACGAGCGCCGAGAGCCCGATGACGATCCGCCCGTTGGCCTCCGGCCGCTCCGGGTGGAGGATCAGCCGGACGGCGATGGTGCCCAGCAGTATCGGCACCACCAGGTCGAGCCGGCCGAAGGCGCCGGTGATCAGCATCTCGACCAGCCTGCCGACCGGCCCGTCCAGATTGGACCAGGTGCCCGCCGCGACGATCAGGGCGAGGGCGAACAGCAGCAGGGCGCTGCCGTCCTTGCGGTGGGCCGGATCGAGTCCCTTGGCGCCGCGTCCTATGCCGCGGAACATCGCCGCGAGGCCGCGTGCCATGCCCATCCACACGGCGCGCACGATGCGGAACACGCCGCTGGTGGGGTTCGGGGCGGGTGACGGCGCCGCCTTTGCCGCCGCCTTCTTCGGCGCGGCCTTCTTCGCGGGCGCGGCGGACTTCTTGGCGGGTGCCTTCTTCGCGGGCGCCTTCTTGGCGGCCGCCTTCTTCGCCGCGCCTCCGGACTGCCCGGCGCGCTTCTTCGAGGTGCCCGCCGTGCTCTGGGAACCCTTGCCGGACGTACGAGAGGCCATGGAGGCGAGGTTACCCGCGTCCGCCGTACGGAGCACGCATGGCGGGGGTATCAGGCGCCACCGACGTCACACCGGTGCCGCCGCGCCGACGAGGCGGTGAGACGGCCGTGACGGCGCGTCAAAGTGCGGGTGACCGGTCGGCGATGACCGACCGACGGTGACGGTGGGGCGGCGGGGTCAGTTCTGCGAGGGGACCTGGCCGGCTCCGCTGCCCGCGCCCGGCTCCAGCGCGTCCAGCGCCCGCCGCAGACCAGTCAGCTTGCGCTCCAGATGGGCCGCCGTGGCCACGGCCGCGGCGTCGGCCGACTCGTCCAGCTGCTTGGACAACGCCTCGGCCTGCTCCTCGACGGCGGCGAGCCGCGCGGACAGCTCGGCGAGCAGCCCCGCCGACTCCTTGGCCTCCCCGGCGGCGGGCTGGCCGCCCTCCAACTGCAGCCGCAGCAGCGACGCCTGCTCCCGCAGCTGGCAGTTCTTCATGTACAGATCCACGAAGACCGAGACCTTGGCTCTGAGCACCCACGGGTCGAAGGGTTTGGAGATGTAGTCCACCGCGCCGGCCGCATAGCCCCGGAAGGTGTGGTGCGGGCCGTGGTTGATCGCGGTGAGGAAAATGATCGGGATGTCGCGGGTCCGCTCCCGGCGCTTGATGTGCGCCGCGGTCTCGAACCCGTCCATGCCCGGCATCTGGACGTCCAGCAGAATCACCGCGAAGTCGTCCGTCAGCAGCGCCTTGAGCGCTTCCTCCCCTGACGATGCCCGCACCAGGGTCTGATCGAGCGCGGAGAGAATGGCCTCCAGCGCCAGCAGATTCTCCGGCCGGTCATCGACCAGGAGGATCTTGGCCTTCTGCACCATGCCCCGTCCTCCTCGTCCCGGCTTGGGGTCTCCCCAGCTCGCAGAGCTGGGGGAAGCACCGGGCGCCGCCCCAGGGGACGACTCCCTTGCGCCGCCCGTCCTTGTGCCGGTCATGGTAGCCGCACCCCGCTGTTCGCCACACCCTGTCACCGCGATGTCACTGTGCACGTAGCAGAAACGCGGTGGGAGACCAGAAGGTTCCCCGAATACCGCGTTCCCACACGTGTTCGGCGACACTCAGTCAACACCACGGCTGTCCCGCGCGTACCCCGGGTCACTCCACTGACATCCAGTGCTCCATCACCGTCAGGAGATGATCGGTGTCGACCGGCTTGGTGACGTAGTCCGACGCGCCCGCGTCGATGCTCTTCTCCCGGTCGCCCTTCATCGCCTTCGCGGTGAGGGCGATGATCGGCAACCCGGCGAACTGCGGCATCCTGCGGATCGCGGCCGTCGTGGCGTAGCCGTCCATCTCGGGCATCATGATGTCCATCAGGACCAACACGACATCGTCGTGCTGCTCCAGGACCTCGATGCCCTCCCGGCCGTTCTCCGCGTACAGCACCTGTAGCCCGTGCTGCTCCAGCACACTGGTCAGCGCGAAGACATTACGGATGTCGTCGTCGACGATCAACACCTTTTCGCCGTGGAAGCCGCCCGTCGGCTCCGGGGCCACCAGGTCCTGGCCGCCCAGCAGCCACGGCTCGGGGCCTGCGCCTGTCCTCCCCGACGACGGCCCGCCGACCGGTCGCCCGATTCCGTCTCCGGCTGCGACGGGGCCTGCTCCGCATCGGCCCGCGACGCCTCCTCGGCCCGCTGACGCCGCCCGAACAGCCCGGAGCCGCCATGGCCACGCGACGCCTGGGAGCCGTCGGAGGCGTCCTGTGCGGCCTCCTCCCGCTCCGCCGCGGCACCGTGCTCCTCGGCCTCCTCCACGGCACTGGGGAGCGCCTCGAGCGCCAGCGGGCCCCGGGCCGAGCTGCTCGGCGCGAGCTGCGGGTAGCCCTGGGGCGGCAGCTCGCTGGGGTGCAGCGGCAGGTAGAGGGTGAACGTCGAGCCGCGGCCCGGCTCGCTGGCCGCGTGGATCTCGCCGCCCAGCAGCCGGGCGATCTCCCGGCTGATGGACAGGCCCAGTCCGGTGCCGCCGTACTTACGGCTGGTGGTGCCGTCGGCCTGCTTGAACGCCTCGAAGATCACCCGCATCTTGCTCGCCGCGATGCCGATACCGGTGTCGGTCACCGAGAACGCGATCATCTCGGCGTCCGCGTCGCGCAGCGCACCGTGTTCCAGCAGCTGCTCCCGGATGGCGTGCGGCACATCCGCGCCCGCCGGCCGGATGACCAGCTCCACGGCGCCGCTGTCGGTGAACTTCACCGCGTTGGACAGCAGATTGCGCAGCACCTGCAGCAGCCGCTGCTCGTCGGTGTGCAGTGTCGCCGGGAGTTCCGGCGACACCCTTACGGAGAAGTCCAGGCCCTTCTCCGCGGTCAGCGGCCGGAAGGTGGCCTCCACATAGTCGACGAGCTGGACCAGGGCGATACGAGTCGGGCTGACGTCCATCTTGCCCGCCTCGACCTTCGACAGGTCCAGGATGTCGTTGATCAGCTGCAGCAGGTCCGAGCCCGCACCGTGGATGGTCTCGGCGAACTCCACCTGCTTCGGCGAGAGGTTGCCGTCGGCGTTGTCGGCCAGCAGCTTGGCCAGGATCAGCAGCGAGTTGAGCGGCGTGCGCAGCTCGTGCGACATGTTCGCCAGGAACTCGCTCTTGTAGCGCATCGAGACGGCGAGCTGCTCGGCGCGCTCCTCGAGCACCTGCCGGGCTTCCTCGATCTCGGTGTTCTTGACCTCGATGTCGCGGTTCTGGCGGGCCAGCCGCTCGGACTTCTCCTCCAGCTCCGCGTTGGACGCCTGGAGGGCCTTCTGCCGGTTCTCCAGCTCGGCCGACCGCTCGCGCAGCTGCTCGGTCAGCTCCTGCGACTGCTTCAGCAGCACCTCGGTCTTGGTGTTGACGCTGATGGTGTTGACGCTGGTGCCGATCATCTCGGCGATCTGGTTGAGGAAGTCCTTCTGGATCTGGGCGAACGGCTGGAACGAGGCCAGCTCGATCACGCCCAGCAGTTGCCCCTCGAAGAGCACCGGCAACACGATCACATGGGCCGGAGCCGCCTCACCCAGACCCGAGGCGATCTTGAGATAGCCCGGTGGCACGTTCTCCACCAGGATCGGGCGCTTCTCCTCGGCCACCGTGCCGATCAGCGTCTCACCGGGCTTGAAGCGCGTGGGCATCGAGCCGTAGGTGTAGCCATAGGAGCCGACCAGCAGCAGTTCGTAGCCGTCGTCGGAGGTGCTGTCCGCGACCACCTCGGTGCCCTCGCCGGGCGGCACGGCCAGGAAGAACGCGCCGTGCTGGGCGGAGACCACCGGCGTCAGCTCGCTCATGATCAGCCGGGCGACGTCCTCCAGGTCGCGGCGGCCCTGCATCAGGCCGGAGATCCGGGCGAGGTTGCCCTTGAGCCAGTCCTGCTCCTTGTTGGCGAGCGTGGTCTCGCGCAGGTTGGCGATCATGGTGTTGATGTGGTCCTGGAGGACCTGGATCTCGCCGGAGGCGTCCACGTCGATCTTGAGGTTGAGATCGCCGCGGGTCACCGCGGTGGCCACCTCGGCGATGGCACGCACCTGACGGGTCAGGTTCCCGGCCATCTCGTTCACCGACTCGGTCAGGTCCTTCCAGGTGCCGGCCACGTCCCGCACCCGCGCCTGGCCGCCCAGCTGGCCCTCGGTGCCCACCTCACGGGCCACCCGGGTCACCTGGTCGGCGAACGACGAGAGCTGGTCCACCATCGTGTTGATGGTCGTCTTCAGCTCGAGGATCTCGCCGCGTGCCTCGATGTCGATCTTCTTGGTCAGATCACCCTGGGCGATGGCCGTGGTGACCATGGCGATGTTGCGGACCTGGCCGGTCAGGTTGGACGCCATCGAGTTCACGGACTCGGTGAGGTCCTTCCACGTCCCCGAGACGCCGGGCACCCGGGCCTGGCCGCCCAGGATGCCGTCCGTGCCCACCTCGCGGGCCACGCGGGTGACCTCGTCGGCGAACGACGACAGCGTCGTCACCATCGTGTTGACGGTGTCGGCCAGCGCCGCGACCTCGCCGCGCGCCTCGACCGTCACCTTCTTCGTCAGATCGCCGTTGGCGACCGCGGCCGAGACCTGCGAGATGTTCCGCACCTGGATGGTCAGGTTATTGGCCATCAGGTTGACGTTGTTGCTCAGGTCCTTCCAGATTCCGGTCACGCCCGGAACCCGCGCCTGGCCGCCCAACTGCCCCTCGGTACCCACCTCGCGGGCCACCCGGGTGACCTGCTCGGCGAACGACGACAGCTGGTCCACCATCGTGTTCACCGTGGTGACCAGCTCCAGGATCTCGCCCTTGGCGTCGACGGTGATCTTCTTCGACAGATCGCCCTTGGCGACCGCCGTCGTCACCTCCGCGATCGAACGCACCTGGGACGTCAGGTTGTTGGCCATGCTGTTGACGGACTGGGTGAGGTCCTTCCACGTCCCGGAGACGCCCTGCACCTCGGCCTGGCCGCCCAGCTGGCCCTCGGTGCCCACCTCTCGGGCGACCCTGGTGACCTCCTCCGCGAAGGACGACAGCTGGTCGACCATCGTGTTCAGAGTGTTCTTCAGCTCCAGGATCTCGCCGCGCGCATCGACGTCGATCTTCTGGGAGAGGTCACCGCGCGCGACCGCCGTGGCCACCTGAGCGATATTGCGCACCTGGGCGGTCAGGTTGCCCGCCATGCCGTTCACCGAGTCGGTCAGATCACGCCAGACGCCCGCCACACCGGGCACCTGCGCCTGACCGCCCAGTCGGCCGTCCGTACCCACCTCGCGGGCGACCCGGGTCACCTGCTCGGCGAAGTCGGAGAGCTGGTCGACCATCGTGTTGATGGTGTTCTTCAGCTCCAGGATCTCGCCGCGCGCGTCCACCTCGATCTTCTGCGACAGATCGCCGCGCGCGACCGCCGTCGTCACCTGAGCGATACCGCGCACCTGCGCCGTCAGGTTCCCGGCCATGGAGTTCACGGAGTCGGTCAGGTCCGCCCAGACGCCGCTGACCCCGTCCACCCGGGCCTGACCGCCCAGCCGGCCCTCGGTGCCCACGTCCCGCGCCATCCTCGTGACCTGGTCGGCGAACGAGGACAGCTGGTCCACCATGGTGTTCACGGTGTTCTTCAGCTTGAGCATCTCGCCGGAGACGTCGACGGTGACCTTCTGCGACAGATCGCCGTTCGCCACCGCCGTCGTCACCTGGGCGATGTTGCGCACCTGTCCGGTGAGATTCCGGAACGCGGTGTTCACCGAATCGGTGAGATCCTTCCACGTCCCCGCCGCACCCGGCACCTGAGCCTGACCGCCCAGCTCGCCCTCGACGCCGATCTCCCGGGCGACCCGCGTCACCTCGGCGCCGAACGACTGCAGCTGGTCCACCATCGTGTTGACGGTGTTCTTCAGCTCCAGCATCTCGCCGGCCACATCGACGGTGACCTTCTGCGACAGGTCGCCGTTCGCCACCGCCGTCGTCACCTGGGCGATGTCCCGCACCTGCGCGGTGAGATTCCGGAACGCGGTGTTCACCGAATCGGTGAGATCCTTCCACGTCCCCGCCGCACCCGGCACCTGAGCCTGACCGCCCAGCAGTCCCTCGGCGCCGACCTCGCTGGCCACCCGCGTGACCTCGTCCGCGAAGGTGCGCAGCGTCTCGGTCATGGTGTTGATCGTGTCGGCCAGCTGCGCGACCTCGCCGCGTGCGCTCACCGTCACCTTCTGCGACAGATCACCGTTGGCGACCGCCGTGGTGACCTGGGCGATCCCGCGCACCTGCGCGGTCAGGTTCCCGGCCATGAGGTTGACGGAGTCGGTGAGGTCCTTCCAGACGCCCGCGACGCCCGGCACCTTCGCCTGGCCGCCGAGCTCGCCCTCGGTGCCCACCTCACGGGCGACCCTGGTCACCTCGGAGGCGAAGGAGGAGAGCTGGTCCACCATCGTGTTGACGGTTTCCTTCAGCTCGAGCATCTCCCCGGACACATGAACCGTGACCTTCCGGGACAGGTCACCCTTGGCCACCGCCGTGGTCACGAGAGCAATGTCACGCACCTGGGCGGTGAGCCGGGACGCCATCGTGTTGACGGACTCCGTGAGGTCCTTCCACGAACCCGACATTCCGCGCACCCGGGCCTGACCGCCCAGCTTGCCCTCGGTGCCGACCTCACTCGCGACCCGCGTCACCTCGTCGGTGAACGCCGAGAGCTGATCCACCAGGCCGTTGACCGTGCGGCCCACCTTGAGGAACTCGCCCCGCAGCGGATGCGCCGACCCGTCGGCGCCCTGCGCCCGCAGGTCCATGCGCTGCTCCAGGTCGCCCTCGGCGACCGCCGACAGCACCCGGCCCACCTCGGACACCGGCCGTACGAGATCGTCCACCAGGGCGTTGGACGCGTCAATGGCCGCGGCCCACTGCCCCTCACAGGCGCCGGTCTCCAGCCGCTCGGTGAGCTTGCCCTCGCGGCCGACCACCCGCCGCACCCGGGTCAGCTCGCCCGTGAGCTGCAGATTGCGGTCCGCGACCTCGTTGAAGACCGCGGCGATCTCGGACATCACGCCCTCGCCCGAGACCGTGAGCCGCTTGCGGAAGTTCCCGTCCCGCATGGCCGTCATCGCGGTCAGCAGCCGGTTCAGGGCCGCCGTCTCCACTTCAGTCGTCCCATTGCTCCGGGACCGTCCGCCTTTCGCGCGCGTATTCGTGCCCCGCGCCGCTGCGCCAGACTCCACCGTGTCCCTCCCGCAGGGTTGACCGTCCTCGTCGGGTTCTTCTTCCAGCTTCCCCAGTGTTTCACCATGCCCCAACCAGGCCATAACAGTTCGGCAGCATCCCACACCGCCGAGGGCACCTCTGGGTGGAATCGAAGCCGACCGGCATTCGCGACGGCATCGGTGGTAAGTAACCTGGCAACCGGCCAGGGCATCGGAGGGGCGCTGCGACATGGGTGAGCAGATCGCCGAGACACTTATGAGGAGACCTGTGATCACCGCGCGGGCAGCCGCCACCTTCGAGCCGGTGGGACGCTCGGTCGCCGCCGCCCGCACCTTTGTCCGGGACACCCTCCAGGGGTGGGGCCTCACCGACATCGTGGACGACGCCGTCGTCCTGACCAGCGAACTCGTCACCAACGCGGTGGTGCACGCCGGTACCACCGCCGACGTTGTGTGCATCCGCGCCGACACCGGCGTACGCGTCGAGGTCGCCGACCGCTACCCCGAGCGCGAGGTCCCGCTGCAGAGCAACGGCGGCCACCACTTCGGCCACCCCGACCGCGAGGGCGGCCGCGGTCTGCTGCTGTGCGCCGCGCTCGCCGCCCGCTGGGGCGTCGAGTACACCGCGACCCACAAGCAGGTCTGGTTCCAGCTCGACTTCCCCGACCGCCCGGCCGGCACCCGGGCCGCCGGACCCGCCCTGCCCTCCAGCGCCCTGCCCATCGCCGACTCCCGGGTCCGGGTCGGCGTCGTCCAGGTCGACAGCGGCGGACTGATCAGCGCCTGGAACGAGGACGCTCAGGAACTGTTCGGTTACCAGCCGGAACAGATCATCGGCAAGCCGCTGACCGACCTCGCGGCCTGGCCGCACACCCCCGGCACCAGCACTGGTGTCGCCGAGGCACTCCTGCTCTCCCGCTGGGAGGGCTCCTACGGCATCCGCGGCGCCGACGGCCGGGTCTCCCCCGTCTACGCCTCCCATCTGCGCATCCGCGACGCCGAGGGCGAGCCGTCCACCGTCTGTCTGCTGGTGCGCGACCGCGAGCGCGCGGTGCTCCAGAGCCCGATGCGCGGTGCGAACGTGGACACCGCCGAATCCGCCGAGCGGGGCCCGGCCACCGACGCCTTCGAGGTCTTCATCGGCTCCCCGGCCCCCGACGACCTCGACGGACTGCTCCAGCGCACCGTCGAGCGGGCCCGCGACATGCTCGACGGCGACGCCGCCTATCTGCTGCTCGCCACCGACGACGAGACCGAGCTGGAGGTCCGCGCCTCCACCGGGCTGCCCTCCGCCCGCCAGCGCTTCGCCCGCGTCCCCGTCGAAGCGGGCACCGGGCGCTACGGTTCGGCCCGGATGCCCGCCGTCCACGAGGACCTGTCCGCGGTGCCCGGCGCCGTTCCCCTGCTGGTGAACACCGGGATGCGCTCCGTGGTCACCGTCCCGCTGAAGGTCGAGGGCCGGCTCACCGGTTCGCTCGGCGTCGCCGCCGAGTCCCCCGCCCGCTACAGCAACGAAGAGGCCCTGCGGCTGCAGTTCGCCGCCGACCGCATCGCCCTCGCCGTCGAGCGCGCCCGCCTCACCGAGCTGGAGCGGCTGCGCCGCGGCTCCCTGTCCTTCCTCGTCGAGGCGTCCGACCTCCTGGCGGGCACCCTGGACCGCGATCAGACGCTGGCGCTCATGGCCCAGATGACGGTGCCCACGCTGGCCAGTTGGTGCGCCGTCTATACGGTCGCCGACCAAGCGTCCGAGCCCGAGCTGTCGTATGTTCTGCATGAGGACGAGGACCGCATCGACGGGCTCAAGGCCCTGCTGATGAAGATCGATCCACCGGAGCAGGTCCCCACCGGCGGCGCCCGCAGCTGGTCCGGCCCCTATGACGCGGCCCATGCCGCCGCCCTGCGCACCTCGCTGCGCAGCCTCAGCCTCGGCGACTCCGCCCGCCCCTCCTCCGGCCCCGGAGCCTCGCTCGCGACCGCCTCCGCGGTCGGCGGGGAGACGGTCGTGCTGCCCCTGGTGGCCCGCAACCGCGTCATCGGCATGCTCATCCTCGGCAAGCCCACCGACGAGCACTTCCGCCAGGAGAACCTGGAGCTGGCCGAGGACCTCTCCCGCCGGGCCGCGCTCGCGCTGGACAACGCGCGGCTCTACTCGGAGCGCACCGCCATCAGCCAGTCCCTGCAGCGCAGTCTGCTGCCGCCCGAGCAGCCCGAGGTCCCCGGAGTCGAGGTCGAGGTCATCTACCGCGCGGCGGGCGAGGGCAACGAGGTCGGCGGCGACTTCTACGACCTCTTCCCGATCCGCGACGGGGCGTACGGCTTCGCCATCGGCGACGTCTGCGGCACCGGACCGGAGGCCGCCGCCGTCACCGGACTCGCCCGGCACGCCCTGCGGCTGCTCGCCCGCGAGGGCTTCGGCGGCCCGGCGGTCCTGGAGCGGCTCAACGCGGCGATCCTCGACGAGGGCGCCCGCAGCCGCTTCCTGACCCTCCTCTACGGGGAGTTGTGGCCACAGCACGACGGCAGCGCGGTGCTCAAGGTCGTCTGCGCCGGACATCCGCTGCCGCTCCGGCTGCGCCAGGACGGCAGCGTGGAGGCGGCGGCCGAGCCCCAGCCGCTGCTCGGCGTCATGGAGGACCTCGAGCTGTACGAGCAGACGGTGACGCTCGACCCGGGCGATGTGCTGCTGTGCGTCACCGACGGGGTGACGGAGCGGCGCGAGGGCACCAGGATGCTCGGCGATGACGGCCTTATCGACGTCCTCACGACCTGCACCGGCCTTACGGCGGGCGCGGTGGCCGCCCGGGTGCTGCGGGCGGTCGAGCGCTTCGCGGCGGAGCCGCCGTCCGACGACATGGCGATCCTGGCGATGCGCGTCCCGGAGCCCGAGCCCGCCGACACCTGAAGCGGCCGGGCGGGCCGGGGCGCCCCGGACGCCTGCCCGAACATGACGAAGGCCCCCGCCACGTGGCGGGGGCCTTCGAGGAGAGCCCCAATACGGAATCGAACCGTAGACCTTCTCCTTACCATGGAGACGCTCTGCCGACTGAGCTATTGGGGCGCGTCGACGAGATCGATCATACCCGAACTCGGGTGCGCTCCCGACCACCCGCCCCGTGACTCAGGCGGCTGACTGCAGCAGCCCGCCCAGCGCGTTGCAGGCCGAGACCACGCGCTGCAACTCCCGCCGCGACATGGTCGGATCGACAGGCAGCGCCAGGCACTCATCGGCCGCGCGCTCGGTCTCCGCGAGCCACAGATCGCGCCGGAAGCGCGCGGTGCGGTGCGCGGGCGTCTGTACGGGCACATGGCATACGACGCCGCGAGAACGCAGCGTACGGGCGAAGGCGTCCCGGTCCGGCCGGCCGTTGCCGGGGACCCGGACGACGTATTGCTGGTAGGTGTGTTCCACGCCGGGCGCGACCGGCGGCGTGAGGACGCCACGCAGCTTTCCGTCCAGATAGGCCGCGTTGGCCTGCCGCCGCAGTATCTCCCCGGCGGGCTCAGCGGCAGCCCCGTATCCGATCACCAGCACGCCGTGCCGCCGGCCGAGCTCGGTGAGGGCCGCCATGTCGGCGGGATGTCCGAAGGTGTGAATGGCCACAATGGCCGCGGTCCTGGGCGTCAGCGCCTCGGCCACCGCGGCCGGGTCTATGCAGTAGGTATGGGCGTCGATGTCCACGAACACCGGCCTGGCGCCGGCCAGCAGCACCGCTTCCGCGGCTTCGGGAGTGCCGTAGGACGGCACGATGACCTCGTCGCCCGGCCGCACACGCGCCCGGGTCAACTCATGCAGCAGCTCATCCGTAGGAGTCCCCATGAGCGGCATCGTGCCCAGACAACATGAACACCGAGTGGCCCGCAACACAACAAGAGAAGAGCCCTGCCGGTGACCGAAGTCTCGACAGGGCTCTCTGTAAAATTTGTTCGGCGGCGTCCTACTCTCCCACAGGGTCCCCCCTGCAGTACCATCGGCGCTGAAAGGCTTAGCTTCCGGGTTCGGAATGTAACCGGGCGTTTCCCTAACGCTATAACCACCGAAACACTATGAAGTTGAACCGGACCCAGCCCCGCAAACGGGGCGGTCAAACGGTTCATTGCTTCAGAACCAACACAGTGGACGCGAGCACCTGAGGACAAGCCCTCGGCCTATTAGTACCAGTCAACTCCACCGGTCACCCGGCTTCCATATCTGGCCTATCAACCCAGTCGTCTACTGGGAGCCTTAACCCATCAAGTGGGTGGGAGCCCTCATCTCGAAGCAGGCTTCCCGCTTAGATGCTTTCAGCGGTTATCCCTCCCGAACGTAGCCAACCAGCCATGCCCTTGGCAGAACAACTGGCACACCAGAGGTTCGTCCGTCCCGGTCCTCTCGTACTAGGGACAGCCCTTCTCAAGACTCCTACGCGCACAGCGGATAGGGACCGAACTGTCTCACGACGTTCTAAACCCAGCTCGCGTACCGCTTTAATGGGCGAACAGCCCAACCCTTGGGACCGACTCCAGCCCCAGGATGCGACGAGCCGACATCGAGGTGCCAAACCATCCCGTCGATATGGACTCTTGGGGAAGATCAGCCTGTTATCCCCGGGGTACCTTTTATCCGTTGAGCGACGGCGCTTCCACAAGCCACCGCCGGATCACTAGTCCCGACTTTCGTCCCTGCTCGACCCGTCGGTCTCACAGTCAAGCTCCCTTGTGCACTTACACTCAACACCTGATTGCCAACCAGGCTGAGGGAACCTTTGGGCGCCTCCGTTACCCTTTAGGAGGCAACCGCCCCAGTTAAACTACCCACCAGACACTGTCCCTGATCCGGATCACGGACCCAGGTTAGACATCCAGCACGACCAGAGTGGTATTTCAACAACGACTCCACACTAACTGGCGTTAATGCTTCACAGTCTCCCACCTATCCTACACAAGCCGAACCGAACACCAATATCAAGCTATAGTAAAGGTCCCGGGGTCTTTCCGTCCTGCTGCGCGAAACGAGCATCTTTACTCGTAATGCAATTTCACCGGGCCTATGGTTGAGACAGTCGAGAAGTCGTTACGCCATTCGTGCAGGTCGGAACTTACCCGACAAGGAATTTCGCTACCTTAGGATGGTTATAGTTACCACCGCCGTTTACTGGCGCTTAAGTTCTCAGCTTCGCGGGATCGAAACCCCACTAACCGGTCCCCTTAACGTTCCAGCACCGGGCAGGCGTCAGTCCGTATACATCGCCTTACGGCTTCGCACGGACCTGTGTTTTTAGTAAACAGTCGCTTCTCGCTGGTCTCTGCGGCCACCACCAGCTCACACCGCAAGGGTGATCACCAGCAATGGCCCCCTTCTCCCGAAGTTACGGGGGCATTTTGCCGAGTTCCTTAACCATAGTTCACCCGAACGCCTCGGTATTCTCTACCTGACCACCTGAGTCGGTTTAGGGTACGGGCCGCCATGAAACTCGCTAGAGGCTTTTCTCGACAGCATAGGATCATCCACTTCACCACAATCGGCTCGGCATCAGGTCTCACCCTTACACGAGGGACGGATTTACCTACCCCTCGGGCTACACCCTTACCCCGGGACAACCACCGCCCGGGCTGGACTACCTTCCTGCGTCACCCCATCACTTACCTACTACCACCTTGGGCCGGCGGCTCCACCACTCCCCTTCACCCGAAGGATCCAGGGCGGCTTCACGGCCTTAGCATCAGAGGATTCGATACTGGGCGTTTCAAAGCGGGTACCGGAATATCAACCGGTTGTCCATCGACTACGCCTGTCGGCCTCGCCTTAGGTCCCGACTTACCCTGGGCAGATCAGCTTGACCCAGGAACCCTTAGTCAATCGGCGCACACGTTTCCCACGTGTGTATCGCTACTCATGCCTGCATTCTCACTCGTGAACCATCCACAACTCGCTTACACGGCTGCTTCACCCGGCACACGACGCTCCCCTACCCATCACAGCCCCCGTTAGGGGTACATACTGCAATGACACGACTTCGGCGGTACGCTTGAGCCCCGCTACATTGTCGGCGCGGAATCACTTGACCAGTGAGCTATTACGCACTCTTTCAAGGATGGCTGCTTCTAAGCCAACCTCCTGGTTGTCTCTGCGACTCCACATCCTTTCCCACTTAGCGTACGCTTAGGGGCCTTAGTCGATGCTCTGGGCTGTTTCCCTCTCGACCATGGAGCTTATCCCCCACAGTCTCACTGCCGCGCTCTCACTTACCGGCATTCGGAGTTTGGCTAAGGTCAGTAACCCGGTAGGGCCCATCGCCTATCCAGTGCTCTACCTCCGGCAAGAAACACACGACGCTGCACCTAAATGCATTTCGGGGAGAACCAGCTATCACGGAGTTTGATTGGCCTTTCACCCCTAACCACAGGTCATCCCCCAGGTTTTCAACCCTGGTGGGTTCGGTCCTCCACGAAGTCTTACCTCCGCTTCAACCTGCCCATGGCTAGATCACTCCGCTTCGGGTCTTGAGCGCGCTACTAAAACGCCCTATTCGGACTCGCTTTCGCTACGGCTTCCCCACACGGGTTAACCTCGCAACACACCGCAAACTCGCAGGCTCATTCTTCAAAAGGCACGCAGTCACGACGCAGGGACAAGTCCCTGCGCGACGCTCCCACGGCTTGTAGGCACACGGTTTCAGGTACTATTTCACTCCGCTCCCGCGGTACTTTTCACCATTCCCTCACGGTACTATCCGCTATCGGTCACCAGGGAATATTTAGGCTTAGCGGGTGGTCCCGCCAGATTCACACGGGATTTCTCGGGCCCCGTGCTACTTGGGTATCGCACAAGCAAGTTGCTGACATTTCAGCTACGGGGGTCTTACCCTCTACGCCGGACCTTTCGCATGTCCTTCGCCTACATCAACAATTTCTGACTCACCCAGCCGCCGGCAGACGACTGAAGCACGAACCCACAACCCCGCATGCGCAACCCCTGCCGGGTATCACACACATACGGTTTAGCCTCATCCAGTTTCGCTCGCCACTACTCCCGGAATCACGGTTGTTTTCTCTTCCTGCGGGTACTGAGATGTTTCACTTCCCCGCGTTCCCTCCACACTGCCTATGTGTTCAGCAGCGGGTGACAGCCCATGACGACTGCCGGGTTTCCCCATTCGGACACCCCCGGATCACAGCTCGGTTGACAGCTCCCCGGGGCCTATCGCGGCCTCCCACGTCCTTCATCGGTTCCTGGTGCCAAGGCATCCACCGTGCGCCCTTAAAAACTTGGCCACAGATGCTCGCGTCCACTGTGCAGTTCTCAAACAACGACCCGTACCCCGTCACCCACACTCACCGTGCAGTACACCGGGACCGGCCGAAGAAACGAGCGTCATGCCCGTACCTTCAGACACCCAACAGCGTGCCCGACACCCTCGCCCCTCCAACTCGCGTTCCACGCCGAAGCAGTACTAACGACCAGAGCAGGCCAGTGTGCCGAGTAGTCAACGTTCCACCCATGAGCAACCGTGCAAGACACTCGCCTGCAGTCGGCTATGCGCTCCTTAGAAAGGAGGTGATCCAGCCGCACCTTCCGGTACGGCTACCTTGTTACGACTTCGTCCCAATCGCCAGTCCCACCTTCGACGGCTCCCTCCACAAGGGTTGGGCCACCGGCTTCGGGTGTTACCGACTTTCGTGACGTGACGGGCGGTGTGTACAAGGCCCGGGAACGTATTCACCGCAGCAATGCTGATCTGCGATTACTAGCGACTCCGACTTCATGGGGTCGAGTTGCAGACCCCAATCCGAACTGAGACCGGCTTTTTGAGATTCGCTCCACCTCACGGCTTCGCAGCTCATTGTACCGGCCATTGTAGCACGTGTGCAGCCCAAGACATAAGGGGCATGATGACTTGACGTCGTCCCCACCTTCCTCCGAGTTGACCCCGGCAGTCTCCTGTGAGTCCCCATCACCCCGAAAGGCATGCTGGCAACACAGAACAAGGGTTGCGCTCGTTGCGGGACTTAACCCAACATCTCACGACACGAGCTGACGACAGCCATGCACCACCTGTACACCGACCACAAGGGGGACCCTGTCTCCAGGGTTTTCCGGTGTATGTCAAGCCTTGGTAAGGTTCTTCGCGTTGCGTCGAATTAAGCCACATGCTCCGCCGCTTGTGCGGGCCCCCGTCAATTCCTTTGAGTTTTAGCCTTGCGGCCGTACTCCCCAGGCGGGGAACTTAATGCGTTAGCTGCGGCACGGACAACGTGGAATGTCGCCCACACCTAGTTCCCAACGTTTACGGCGTGGACTACCAGGGTATCTAATCCTGTTCGCTCCCCACGCTTTCGCTCCTCAGCGTCAGTATCGGCCCAGAGATCCGCCTTCGCCACCGGTGTTCCTCCTGATATCTGCGCATTTCACCGCTACACCAGGAATTCCGATCTCCCCTACCGAACTCTAGCCTGCCCGTATCGAATGCAGACCCGGAGTTAAGCCCCGGGCTTTCACATCCGACGCGACAAGCCGCCTACGAGCTCTTTACGCCCAATAATTCCGGACAACGCTTGCGCCCTACGTATTACCGCGGCTGCTGGCACGTAGTTAGCCGGCGCTTCTTCTGCAGGTACCGTCACTTGCGCTTCTTCCCTGCTGAAAGAGGTTTACAACCCGAAGGCCGTCATCCCTCACGCGGCGTCGCTGCATCAGGCTTGCGCCCATTGTGCAATATTCCCCACTGCTGCCTCCCGTAGGAGTCTGGGCCGTGTCTCAGTCCCAGTGTGGCCGGTCGCCCTCTCAGGCCGGCTACCCGTCGTCGCCTTGGTAGGCCATCACCCCACCAACAAGCTGATAGGCCGCGGGCTCATCCTGCACCGCCGGAGCTTTCCACCACCAGACCATGCGGTCGGCAGTCATATCCGGTATTAGACCCCGTTTCCAGGGCTTGTCCCAGAGTGCAGGGCAGATTGCCCACGTGTTACTCACCCGTTCGCCACTAATCCCCGGCCGAAACCGGTTCATCGTTCGACTTGCATGTGTTAAGCACGCCGCCAGCGTTCGTCCTGAGCCAGGATCAAACTCTCCGTGAATGCTTCCGGGCTGTCCCGGCAACACATCACGAGAGCGGAACCACCAGAGGAATAGTCCGATGGTTCACAGCGTCCTCGCTGTGTTTTTCTTCAAAGGAACCTCGTCCAAACGATGGACGGGGTATCAACATATCTGGCGTTGACTTTTGGCACGCTGTTGAGTTCTCAAGGAACGGACGCTTCCTTCGAAACCGTTTCACCGGTTTCTCCGGGCGCTTCCCTTCGGTGTTTCCAACCTTACCAGATCCGATTTCCGGTCGTTTCCGATCCGAATTCCGCTTCCGGTGGCCGTTGGAGGACCTTGCCCTTCGGCTTCGTCGACTTTATCAGAATTTCGTCCGAGTCGATTTCCACCCCCGCCGGTGGGCTCCTCCGGAGACCGTTGAGTGCTCCGGGTTCCCCTCTGGCGGAGCCGTAAACGTACTGGAGCGGGGCTCCTCGATGCAAATCGAGGAGCCCCGCCGGGTGTTCAGCGCCGGTGTGGTGCTGAAGGAGCGTCAGAGGTGAGGTCAGACCTCGACGACCACGGGAAGGATCATCGGGCGCCGGCGGTAGCTGTCGGAGACCCACTTGCCGACCGCGCGCCGCGCCAGCTGCTGGAGCTGGTGCGGGTCCACGACCCCGTCGGAGGCCGACTTGGCCATGGCATCCTCGATCTTCGGGATGACCGCGGAGAAGGCGGAGTCCTCGATGCCGGAGCCCCTGGCCTGGATATGCGGACCACCCACGATCTTGCCGGTCGTGCTGTCGACGACCACGAAGATCGAGATGATGCCCTCCTCGCCGAGGATGCGGCGATCCTTGAGCGAGGTCTCCGTGACATCGCCGACCGAGAGGCCGTCCACGTACACGTATCCGGCCTGCACCTTGCCGACGATCTTGGCGATGCCGTCGACCAGGTCCACCACGACACCGTCCTCGGCGATGACGCAACGGTTCTTCGGAACCCCGGTCAACGCCCCAACTCGGCGTTGGCGCGCAGATGGCGCCATTCGCCGTGCACCGGCATCAGGTTCTTGGGCTTGCAGATGTTGTAGAAGTACAGCAGCTCGCCGGCCGAGGCATGGCCGGAGACATGGACCTTGGCGTTCCCCTTGTGGACGACCGTGGCGCCCCATCGCGTCAGTCCGTTGATGACCCGGTAGACCGCGTTCTCATTGCCGGGGATCAGCGAGGAGGCCAGGATCACCGTGTCGCCCTGCACGATGCGAATCTGGTGGTCGCGGTTGGCCATCCGGGACAGCGCGGCCATCGGCTCGCCCTGGGAGCCCGTGCAGACGAGCACCACCTCGTCGTCCGGCAGGTCGTCGAGGGTCTTCACGTCCACCACGAGACCGGCCGGCACCCGCAGATAGCCGAGGTCACGGGCGATGCCCATGTTGCGGACCATCGAGCGGCCGACGAAGGCGACCTTGCGCCCGTACTCATGCGCCGCGTCGAGGATCTGCTGGATGCGGTGCACATGGCTGGCGAAGCTGGCGACGATGATGCGCTTCTGCGCGTTGCCGAAGACCTGGTTCAGCACGCCGGAGATATCACGCTCGGGCGGAACGAATCCGGGGACCTCGGCGTTGGTGGAGTCCACCAGGAGCAGATCGATGCCCTCCTCGCCGAGCTTGGCGAAAGCGGGCAGATCCGTGAGCCGGCCGTCGAGCGGCAGCTGGTCCATCTTGAAGTCGCCGGTGTGCACGGCCATGCCGGCCGGGGTGCGGATGGCGACCGCGAGGGCGTCCGGGATGGAGTGGTTGACCGCGACGAACTCGCACTCGAAGGGGCCGATGCGCTCGCGGTGCCCCTCCTCGACCTCGAGGGTGTACGGACGGATCCGGTGCTCCTGGAGCTTCGCCTCGATCAGGGCGAGCGTCAGCTTGGAGCCGATCAGCGGGATGTCGGGCTTCTCGCGCAGCAGGAAGGGGACGCCGCCGATGTGGTCCTCATGGCCGTGGGTGAGGACGATGCCGTCGATGTCGTCGAGACGGTCCCGGATGGATGTGAAGTCCGGCAGGATCAAGTCGACTCCGGGCTGCTCCTCCTCGGGGAAGAGCACTCCGCAGTCGACGATCAGCAGCCGGCCGCCGTACTCGAAGACCGTCATGTTCCGGCCGATCTCACCGAGGCCGCCGAGCGGGGTGACGCGCAGACCGCCCTCGGGAGCTTCGGCGGAGGGCCGAGCTCAGGATGCGGATGACTCAAAAGACTCTCCTCACCACGCGCGCCACATGCCCCCTGGGCACATGGCGCGCGTGACATTCGTGCACTTGCTGATGTGTCTGTATGCAGTTGTGAAGTATGAAGGTGCGACCAATCGCCTCTTTGCTTAGAGCTGTACCCCGCCGGCGGCGAGATCGCGCTTGAGCTGTTCGGTTTCCTCGGCAGTGAGCTCGACCAACGGCAGGCGCAGCGGCCCCGCGGGCTGGCCCTGGAGGGCGAGCGCGGCCTTGGTCGTGATCACACCCTGGTTGCGGAACATGCCGGTGAAGACCGGCAGCAGCTTCTGGTGGATCTCCGTTGCCTTCGCGACGTCGCCCGCGAGATGGGCCTCGAGCATGGCCCGCAGCTCGGGGCTCACCAGGTGGCCGACCACGGAGACGAAGCCGACCGCGCCGACCGACAGCAGCGGCAGGTTCAGCATGTCGTCGCCGGAGTACCAGGCGAGGCGGGAGCGGGCGATGGCCCAGCTGGCACGTCCGAGGTCGCCCTTGGCGTCCTTGTTGGCGACGATGCGCGGGTGCTCGGCGAGCCGGACCATGGTCTCGGTGCCGATCGGGACACCGCTGCGGCCCGGGATGTCGTAGAGCATGACCGGCAGGCCGGTGGCGTCGGCGATGGCGGTGAAGTGCCGGAGGAGGCCTTCCTGCGGCGGCTTGCTGTAGTACGGCGTGACGGCCAGCAGCCCGTGGGCACCGGCCTGCTCGGCGGCGCGGGCGAGCTCCACGCTGTGCCGGGTGTCATTGGTGCCCGCTCCGGCCACGACGTGGGCGCGGTCGCCGACCGCCTCCACCACGGCGCGTACGAGCTGGGCTTTCTCCGCATCGCTGGTGGTGGGGGACTCGCCGGTGGTGCCGTTGAGGATCAGTCCGTCATTGCCGGCGTCCACCAGATGAGCAGCGAGTCGCTGGGCGCCGTCGAGGTCGAGCGCGCCGTCAGTGGTGAATGGCGTGACCATGGCGGTCAGCACCCGCCCGAAAGGGGTCTGCGATGTGGATGTCGGTGCCATGGGCTCCACGCTACTCGTAGCGCGACCCACGGCGCTCGCTCGGGGCGGCGGACGGAGCGAAGAGATGGGACCCGGCACTGCCTGCTCGGGGGTTCAAGCAGTGCCGGGCCCGTTTGTTCAGCCTAGATGAACTTCTCGAAACGCCGCAATACGGACACTTCGCCCGGTGATCCGTCCGAGGAGCGAGCCCCGGCCTACGCGGCCGGCTACGGAGCCACTCGGCCGTTGGCATTGAAGGCGGCGTGGGTGAGCGGCATCAGCTCCGCCCAGTGCGCCTCCATCCGCTCCCCCACCATCTCGATCTCCCGCTGCGGGAACGAGGGCACCGCGGCCTGCTCGTGCTGGGTGCGCAGCCCCAGGAAGTGCATCAGCGAACGGGCGTTGCAGGTGGCGTACATCGAGGAGAACAGGCCGACCGGGAGTACGGCCCTGGCCACCTCGCGGGCCACTCCGGCGGCCAGCATCTCCTGGTACGCCTCGTAGGCGTGGCGGTAGGCGTCCTCCATGACCCGGCCGGTCAGCTCGTGCTGCGCCGGGGTGCCCTCGACGAACTCGTACTTCCCCGGGCGGCCCTGCTGGACCAGCTTGCGGGCCTCACCCGGGACGTAGAACACCGGCTCCAGACGGCGGTAGCGACCGGACTCCTCGTTGTACGACCAGCCCACGCGGTGCCGCATGAACTCGCGGAAGACGAAGATCGGGGCGCTGATGAAAAAGGTCATCGAGTTGTGCTCGAACGGGCTGCCGTGGCGGTCCCGCATCAGGAAGTTGATCAGCCCCTTGGAGCGCTCCGGGTCCTTGGTGATCTCTTCAAGGGACTGCTCGCCCGCGGTGGACACCCGCGCGGCCCACAGCACATCGGAGTCGGCAGCGCTGTGCTTGACCAGCTCGACGGTCACATCGCTGCGGAAACTGGCCTTCTCGATCTCGGCGGGGATCTCGGTCACCGGGCGGTCCTTCCATGCGTCGCTCAGGGCGGCGCCCAGCTTACGGGCCACCACTGACAGTCCCGCCCAGCCGAAATTTTTGACTGAAGTCGTCGGATCCGGGCACCCAATCACTCATTCACACGTCCTACACATTGAAGTACTCACGTTCGAGGTTCCAAGGAGAGCCCGCACATGTCCCGCCGGCGAGAGCCCGTGCCGTTCGCCTTCGTCGCCGAAGCCGACCGTTTCCGCAGCAATGTCACCCCACCGCCCCGCCCCCGCGCCACACCGTCCCAGATCGCCGGACGGACCCTGATCGGGCTCACGATCGTCGCGGGGTTCATCGGCTCGCTGATGTTCGGGATACCCGCCCTCGACAGCCAGTCGCACCCCACCCACCAGATCCAGCAGTCAGAGGCGTCCGACGGACGCTGACCGGCGCTGGGATAGCCTCACCCAGCACAGGCCCATCCGGACATGTGTGTGAGTGAGGAACTCCCGTGCCCCTGCCCTTCCTGACCGCCGACCGCGCCCGTGACGATGACGCGGCGGCCGGAGCGGACCCGCTCGGCTACGAGGACCCGGACCGCTGGCGCCGGCCCTACCGGCCGGGGCCCTGGAGGGTCGGGGGCGCCGCTCTTCTGCTGCTGCTCGCCTCGTACGTCCTGTTCTCCGCCATGATCATCGCGATGGCGGGATCGCTGCCCGCGGCGGGCGTCTGCGTCACCGTCGCGGCGCTGATGATCGTGACAACCGTAAGGCTGGTGCGCAGCGGTGTCGTGGTGAGCCCCCAGGGGCTGCGCCGGATCGGCTTCCTGCGCAGCACCACCGTGCGCTGGCAGGACATCGCCGCGATACGCACGGCTCAGCAGCCGGTCCGCTGGCTGGGCCTGCCCCGCACCGTCCAGGGGCAGGCGCTGCTGCTCCAGCCGGTGCGCGGCGGAGCACCCGACACCCTGATCACCAGCCATGACGCCGACTTTCTGGGCCAGGCGGAGAGCTTCAGCAGGGCCGCCGACGCGATCGAGGGCTGGGCCGCCGCCCACCGCTGAGCCGTACGCCCGCGGAGGGGCACCGCCGAATCCGCAAGAGCATTCCGCCGCGGGCGGCCCGGGGTCAGCCCCCGGCCGGCCGCACCGGTTTGCCGTCGTGCAGGGCGATGGCGCGCTGCATCGCCTTACGGGCGCGCGCGGTGTCCCGGGCGTCGTGATACGCCACGGCGAGCCGGAACCAGGACCGCCAGTCGTCCGGCGACCGCTCGGTCTCGGCCCGGCGCTTGGCGAAGACGGCGTCCGCCGAGTCCCGGTCGATCCGCCCGCCGGGCGTCCGCACCAACTCGTCGACCGGGAGGCCGCCCTCCGCCTCCAGCTCCCGGGCCAGCCGGTCCGCGCTCCGCGCGAACTGCGTGGTCTGCCACAGGAACCAGGCGCCGATGAGGGGCATCACCAGTACCGCCACTCCGAAGGCGACCGTGACCGGGGTGCCCTCCCGGATCAGCAGCACCCCGCGGTCGCCGACCAGCACGAAGTAGACGACCAGAACGGCCGCGAGAACGAAATATGTGATCTTTGCGCGCACCGCTGTGCCCTCAGTCCAGATCGAGGAAGTGTTCCAGGCCGAAGGTCAGGCCGGGGGTGGCCACCACGCGGCGGACGCCGAGCAGGATGCCGGGCATGAAGCTGCTGTGGTGGGTGGAGTCGTGGCGGATGGTGAGCGTCTCACCCTCGCCGCCCAGCAGGACCTCCTGGTGGGCCAGGAGCCCGCGCAGCCGCACCGAGTGCACCGGCACCCCGTCCACGTCCGCGCCCCGCGCCCCGTCGAGCCCCGTGGCGGTGGCGTCCGGCTGCGGGGCGCAGCCGGCCTCCCGTCGGGCCTCGGCGATCAGCTGCGCGGTGCGCGCGGCCGTGCCGGAGGGGGCGTCGACCTTGTTGGGGTGGTGCAGCTCGATGACCTCGACCGACTCGAAGAACCGGGCGGCCTGGCGGGCGAACCGCATGGTCAGCACGGCACCGATGGAGAAGTTCGGCGCGATGAGCACACCGGTGGTCGGCGAGGCGTCGAGCCAGCCGCGCAGCCGCGCCAGGCGCTCGTCCGTCCAGCCGGTGGTGCCGACGACGCCGTGGATGCCGTGGCGGACGCAGAACTCGAGGTTGTCCATCACCGAGGCCGGTTCGGTCAGCTCGACCGCCACCTCGGCGCCCGCCTCGACCAGGGTCTGAAGCTGGTCGCCCCGCCCGAGCGCGGCGACCAGTTCCAGGTCCTCGGCGGCCTCCACGGCTCGTACGGCCTCGGAGCCGATCCGGCCCTTGGCCCCGAGGACGGCCACACGCAGCTTGCTCATCGATCCTGTTTCCTTCGATCCGGGAGGCTGGGACTGACGCACTGACGGGTCAGGCGACGGCCTCGTCGAGACGCGCCGCCTGCTTGTCCTTGAGCGGCCCGATGACGGACAGCGAAGGACGCCGTCCCAGTACATCGCGTGCCACCTCGCGCACCTCGTCCGGGGTGACCTCCGCGATCCGCTCGAGCATGTCGTCCACCGACATCTGCTCGCCCCAGCACAGCTCGCTCTTGCCGATCCGGTTCATCAGCGCGCCGGTGTCCTCCAGGCCCAGCACGGTGGAGCCGGAGAGCTGGCCGACGGCGCGCCGCAACTCCTCGTCGCTCAGGCCGTTCTCCGCGACCTGGACGAGCTCGTCGCGGCAGATCTTGAGGACGTCGTGCACCTGGTTCGGGCGGCAGCCTGCGTAGACGCCGAAGAGCCCGCAGTCGGCGAAACTGGAGGTGTAGGAGTAGACGCTGTAGGCGAGGCCGCGCTTCTCCCGGACCTCCTGGAAGAGCCGGGAGCTCATCCCGCCGCCGAGCGCCGTGTTGAGCACCCCGAGCGCCCAGCGGCGGTCGTCGGTGCGCGGGATGCCGGGCATGCCGAGGACGACATGGGCCTGCTCGGTCTTGCGGTTCAGCAGCCCGACCTTGCCGGCCGTACGGATGACGCGGGTGCCGGCACGCGGGGCGACCGGGGCCGCGTCGGTGTGGGACAGGGCGCCCGCGTGGTCGAACGCGGCGTGCACCTGGCGTACGACGTCGTCGTGGTCCACGTTGCCCGCGGCGGCGACGACCAGGTGCGTGGGGTCGTAGTGCTTCCGGTAGAAGCGGGCGATCTGGTCGCGGCCCAGGGCGTTGACGGTGTCGACGGTGCCCAGGACCGGGCGGCCGAGCGGGGTGTCGCCGAGCATGGTGTGGGCGAACAGGTCGTGCACACAGTCGCCCGGGTCGTCCTCGGTCATCGCGATCTCTTCGAGGACGACACCGCGCTCCGCGTCCACGTCCGCCGCGTTGATCACCGAACCGGTCAGCATGTCGCAGACGACGTCGATGGCCAGCGGCAGATCGGTGTCGAGCACCCGCGCGTAGTAGCAGGTGTACTCCTTGGCGGTGAAGGCGTTCATCTCGCCGCCGACCGCGTCGATGGCCGCGGAGATGTCCAGCGCGGTGCGCCGCCGGGTGCCCTTGAAGAGCAGGTGCTCCAGATAGTGGGTGGCTCCGCCGAGCGTACGGGTCTCGTCGCGCGAGCCGACGTGCGCCCAGATCCCGAAGGTGGCCGAGCGCACGGAGGGGAGGGTCTCGGTGACGACGCGCAGGCCCCCGGGAGGGTCGTCCTGCGGACCGTGCCGATGCCGTTCTGGCCCTCGAGAAGCGTTTGGGTACGGGCGACGGCCCGCGCCTCCGAGGAGGTGCGGGCCGTCGTGCCGTCGTCGCGGGACGTCACTTGGCGGCTTCGTCCTTCGTCTGGGGCTTGGCCTCGGCCTCGTCCGCGTCCGCGCCCTCCTCGTCCTCGAGGACCGGGATGAGGGAGAGCTTGCCGCGCTGGTCGATCTCGGCGATCTCGACCTGGACCTTGGCGCCGACCTTCAGAACGTCCTCGACGTTCTCCACGCGCTTGCCGCCGGCGAGCTTGCGGATCTGCGAGATGTGCAGCAGGCCGTCCTTGCCCGGGAGCAGGGAGACGAACGCACCGAAGGTGGTGGTCTTCACGACCGTGCCCAGGTAGCGCTCGCCGACCTCCGGCATGGTCGGGTTGGCGATGCCGTTGATGGTCGCGCGGGCGGCCTCGGCGGCCGGGCCGTCGGCGGCACCGATGTAGATGGTGCCGTCGTCCTCGATGGTGATGTCGGCGCCGGTGTCCTCCTGGATCTGGTTGATCATCTTGCCCTTGGGGCCGATGACCTCACCGATCTTGTCGACCGGGATCTTCACGGTGATGATCCGCGGCGCGTTGGGGGACATCTCGTCCGGGACGTCGATGGCCTCGTTCATCACGTCGAGGATGTGCAGCCGGGCGTCGCGGGCCTGCTTGAGGGCCGCGGCCAGCACGGACGCCGGAATGCCGTCCAGCTTGGTGTCCAGCTGCAGCGCGGTGACGAACTGCTTGGTGCCGGCGACCTTGAAGTCCATGTCGCCGAACGCGTCCTCCGCACCGAGGATGTCGGTGAGGGTGACGTAGTGGGTCTCGCCGTCGATCTCCTGGGAGATCAGGCCCATGGCGATGCCCGCGACCGGGGCCTTCAGCGGCACACCGGCGTTGAGCAGCGACATCGTGGAGGCGCAGACCGACCCCATGGAGGTCGAGCCGTTGGAGCCGAGCGCCTCGGAGACCTGGCGGATGGCGTACGGGAACTCCTCGCGCGTCGGCAGCACCGGCAGCAGCGCCCGCTCGGCCAGGGCGCCGTGGCCGATCTCGCGGCGCTTGGGGGAGCCGACGCGGCCGGTCTCACCGGTGGAGTACGGCGGGAAGTTGTAGTTGTGCATGTAGCGCTTGCGGGTCTCGGGCGCGAGCGTGTCCAGCTGCTGCTCCATGCGGAGCATGTTCAGCGTGGTGACGCCCAGGATCTGGGTCTCGCCGCGCTCGAACAGCGCCGAGCCGTGGACCCGCGGAATCGCCTCGACCTCGGCGGCGAGCGTACGGATGTCCGTGACGCCGCGGCCGTCGATGCGCTTCTTCTCCTTGATGACGCGCTCGCGCACCACGGTCTTGGTCAGCGCGCGGTACGCCGCGGAGATCTCCTTCTCGCGCCCCTCGAACTGCGGCAGCAGCTTCTCGGCGGCCACGCCCTTGACCCGGTCCAGCTCGGCCTCGCGCTCCTGCTTGCCCGCGATGGTCAGCGCCTGGGCCAGCTCGTCACGGACGGCGGCGGTGAGCGCCTCCAGGACGTCGTCCTGGTAGTCGAGGAAGATCGGGAACTCGGCGGTCGGCTTGGCGGCCTTGGCGGCGAGGTCGGCCTGCGCCTTGCACAGGACCTTGATGAAGGGCTTCGACGCCTCCAGGCCGGCGGCGACGATCTCCTCGGTGGGAGCCTCGGCGCCGTCCTTGACCAGCTGGATGGTCTTCTCGGTGGCCTCGGCCTCGACCATCATGATCGCGACATCGCCGTCCTCGAGCACCCGGCCGGCGACGACCATGTCGAAGACGGCCTCCTCCAGCTCGGAGTGGGTCGGGAAGGCCACCCACTGGCCCTTGATCAGGGCGACGCGGGTGCCGCCGACGGGGCCGGAGAAGGGCAGCCCGGCGAGCTGGGTGGAGCAGGAGGCGGCGTTGATCGCGACCACGTCGTAGAGGTGGTCGGGGTTGAGCGCCATGACCGTCTCGACGATCTGGATCTCGTTGCGCAGGCCCTTCTTGAAGGACGGGCGCAGCGGACGGTCGATCAGACGGCAGGTGAGGATCGCGTCCTCGGAGGGGCGGCCCTCACGGCGGAAGAACGAGCCGGGGATGCGCCCCGCCGCGTACATCCGCTCCTCGACATCGACCGTGAGCGGGAAGAAGTCGAGCTGGTCCTTGGGGTTCTTGGAAACGGTGGTGGCCGACAGCACCATGGTGTCGTCGTCCAGGTAGGCCACGGCCGAACCGGCGGCCTGACGGGCCAGGCGGCCCGTCTCGAAACGGATGGTGCGGGTGCCGAAGGTGCCGTTGTCGATGACCGCTTCGGCGTAGTGGGTCTCGTTCTCCACCAGGGAAATCTCCTCTTCTGCGTCCCTCGTCCGTGTGACGGTGGACGGTGGTGGAGCAGCGCCCCGGGCCTTACTGGCCGGCGGCCGGGCCGGTCTTCGATCGAAGCCACCGGAATTGCCAGTTCCGGGAGCCACTACCGAGGACCGGCTCCTGTGGCGCCGGTGCGGCGGGAATGAGGCGCTCCTCCTTCTTCGTTATGGCGTTGTTGGGACCAGACTACAAAGCTTCGGCCGTCATCACGACGGCTGTGCTGTCCGGCCCCTACGGTACGTAGCGATGGGCTTACGCACCGGCGCGAAGCCCGTACGGGCCGCCTGTGGCTCACCTTGGCTCACCTTTGGCTGAAACCGTACGGCGCCGCGTATGGCAAAGGGAGCGGCCCCCGTAGCGGGAACCGCTCCCTCCTTGGCGTCTTACTTGGCGCCCGCCGCACCGCGGCGGATGCCCAGGCGCTCGACCAGCGCACGGAAGCGCGTGATGTCCTTCTTCGCCAGGTACTGCAGCAGGCGGCGGCGCTGGCCGACCAGGAGCAGCAGACCCCGACGGGAGTGGTGGTCGTGCTTGTGGGTCTTGAGGTGCTCGGTGAGGTCGGAGATGCGGCGCGTGAGCAGCGCGACCTGGACCTCGGGGGAGCCGGTGTCGCCCTCCTTGGTGGCGAACTCGGTCATGATCTGCTTCTTGGTAGCGGCGTCGAGCGACACTCGGTACTCCTTGCTTTCGTCATCAGCCGCCGAGTGCCCCTGGTCGTTGTCTCAGGGGATCTTCCGTGACTCGGGAGGCGGGGTCCGCTGGGCGCTGTCTCCCGAGACTCGAAGCCTCCGGGGACGCGTACGCAAACGGCCAGCACACAGAGTACCAGCGTCGGGGTGGGGGGCTGACGAGGTGGGGCTAGAAGACCGGCATGGCGGTGAGCGTGCCGGACTGCAGAGCGAACACGCGGTTCCCGGCCGCCGCGAGCCGCCAGCCTCCCTCGGCCCCCGGGGCATACGGCCAAGCGACGCTTCCACTGCGGACATCGACCGCGACCACGCCCTGGTCCCCGCGTTCGTCGAGAGCCGCCCACACACTGCCACTCTCGGCGACCGGGGCGTCAAGGGGTGGTCGTCGGACGCGAACGGCAGCGTCCACATCTCCGCCCCGTCCCCCGCCCGCCGCGCCGAGAGGTCGGTGCCGTCCACGGCGTACACCACGCCCTTCCGCACGGTCGGCGCGGTCCAGCCGGTCCCGCCCTGACCGGTATGGGCCCACTTCTCCTCGCCGCTCGCCAGGGCGAGCGCCCTCAGGCTCTTCCCTCCGAGGTAGACGACACCGTCCGCGACGGCGGGGGCGAGGGCGGTGGGGACCCCTGTTCGCGCGGGCCCCAGGCGGTCCTGCCCGTACGGGTGTCGAGGGCGGCCACGGCACCGTCCGATCCGTGGATCACCAGGCGGCCCTCGGCGACCGCCGCCTGGGCCGGCGCCTTGGCGGATGTGGCCACCGGCACCGGGACCGTCCACAGCGTGCGGTGCGAGGTGAGGTCCACGGCGCGTATCCGTCCCTCCCTGGTGGCGAGGTAGGCCGCGCTCTCGTCGGCGCCGAGCAGCACCGCCGCGTCGGCGCCCGGCGCCGACCACCGCTTCCTGCCGTCCTTGGTGTCCAGCCCGAGCAGCGCCCCCTTGGCGTCGACGGTAAGGATGACGTCGTCGGACGCGGCGAGCATCCGGGAGGTGGTGGCGGCCGTGCGCTCGGAGGTCCACCGCCGCCTCCCGTTTCGCACGTCGTACGCGCGCAGCGCACCGCTGGGGGTCGCGACGACCACGAGGTCGTGGACGGGCAGCGGAGCGGGAAGGCCGGTGCCGGAGCTCTCGGCGACGAGGACCGGACCCCACAGCGGCCGCGGCGCTGTTCCTTCGTCGTAGCGCGACAGCGGCTCGGCCTCCCAGGGCCGCCCGTCGGCCTCCGCCTCGTCGCCGCGCAGCAGCCACCACGCGACGCCTCCGCCACCCGCCGCGAGCACGGCGCCGCCCGCGGCGAGCGTGCCGATGATCCGCCGCCGGGAGGGGCCCGGCCGGTCGCCGGGCAGGGCGGCCATGCGCCGGGCGTCCGCCTCGCGCCGCGCGATGTCCTGCGCGAGCGGTCCGCTCCTCCAGACCCGGTCCGCGCCCCGGGGCGGCGCCAGCGCCCTGCCGATCCAGTCGAGACCGGGCCGGGTCCCGGCGTCCTTGGCCAGACAGGGCTCGACCAGGGCCCGCAGCGCCCCGGGCACCGCGCCCAACTCCGGCTCGCCGTGCACCACCTGGTACTGCACGGCGGCCACATGGCCGCCCTCGTACACCGGCCGCCCGCCCGCCGCGTAGGCGAGGACCACTCCCAGGGAGAACACATCGCCCGCGGGGCCGGTCCGCTGCCCCAGGACCTGCTCGGGCGGAGCGTACCCGGGGGTGGCGACGGTCTGCCCCGTGGTGGTCAGCGTCAGCCCGTGCTCGGGCCGGGCGATCCCGAAGTCGATGATCCTGGGGCCGCGGGAGGTCAGCACGATGTTGGACGGTTTGAGGTCACGGTGGACCAGCCCGGCACCGTGGATGTCGTGGAGCGTACGGACGAGCGCGGCTCCCAACGCCCTGACGGCGGGCTCCTCCAGGGCTCCGTACCGCTCCACGGCCTGGTCGAGCGTGGGCCCGGCGAGGAACTCCGTGGCGATCCACGGCCGCCCGCCCTCGGTCTGCGCCGCGAGCACCCGCGCCACCCCGTCGCCCCGCACGGCCTGGGCCGCGTGCGCCTCGCGCACGAAACGCTGGGCCATATGGGGATCGTGGGCCACTTCGGCCCGCAGCACCTTGATCGCCGCGATCCGGCCCTCGGAATCCCGCCCCAGGTAGACCTGGCCCATGCCGCCCGCGCCGAGCACGCCGGTGAGGCGGTACGGGCCGAGGCGCAGCGGATCGCCGGTGCCGAGGGGTTTCATGGCGAGAGGTCTCCTGGTCGACGAGGGGTTGATCGGATCAACGAGGCGGCGGGGCGGCCGGGCGGGCCAGGTGCCGGGTCATTCCAGCGGGATGGCGCAGACGGTCTTGCCATTGGTGATGACGACCAGGCCCGCGCGGCGGTGCGCCCGCATCACGGAGGCGGACATGCCGTCCTTGTCACCGGAGGGCCCCTGGAAGGTCCATGCCGTGCGATGGGTGCGGAGGTCGACGGCCCTGGCCCAGCGGTCCTTCTCCGGTGCGGCGTAGAAGTACCTCTCGCCGACCACCGGAGTGGATTCATAGGCTTCGGAGGAGGCCGCCTGGTCGGCTGCCCCCTTCTCCTGCCACAGCAGCCGCCCACTCTTCGCGTCCAGCGCGACGAGGCCGTTCCTCCGCTCGACGCTGTAGACCACACCGTCCTTGACGACCGGCGGGCCGTAGTGCTCCATCCGCGGGTCGTAGCTCTTCCCGGAAGTGCGCTCCGCGCCGAACCGCCATGCGGTCGCGCCGTCGGTGGTGCGCAGCGCCAGGAGCTCCCGGCCACCGGTGAACACGTGATCGTCGGTGGCGGCGAAGAATCTGTCCAGGGAGATCACCGCATCCGATCCGAGCGGGATCCGCTTCGACCAGCGCTGGGCCCCGCCGTGGGGGTCGATGGCGGTGGCCACCTCCCCCGAGAAGCGCAGGAGTGTGGCACCGGCGGATGCCGCGGCGATGGGGTCGCTGGTGCCCGGGGCGATGGCACGGGCCCACAGCCGCTTCCCCGTACGCAGGTTGATGGCCAGACGCTTCTCACCGCCCTTCGCGAATCCCTCGGCGAACAAGGTGCGGTCCATCACGGCGAGGAGCTTCGGTTCGAGGCCCAAGGAGCCGGTGCGAGCGATCGGGGTCTTGAGATTGCCTGTCTCCAGGTCGACGGGAGCGATCGCGGTGGCACCGCTCTCGTCATCCGCCTCACAGGCGAGGAGCCGGTCCCCGTCGACGACGACGGGAAGGGTCCGGTCGCTCTCCCCGCGCTTCTCGCCGGTCTTCGCCTCCACGCACAGCAGCCCGTTGTCGTGGACGATGACGACATGGTCCCCGACGATCAGGGCCTCGAGGTCCGTGATCGCCTCGGGCACGGACACCTTCCACACCAGACGCGGACCCGCACCGGCGGGGCGCGGGGTGGAGCGGGGCGTCGCGGCCGTACCGCCGTTGGATTCCTCCGGCCCGAGCCAGGCCCACGCCCCGGCCGCCCCACCGGCGACGAGCGCGCCGCCGCCCACCGCCGCGATCAGCTTCCGCCGGGAGAGCGCGGCTCCCACCCGCCGCGGCCCAGCGGTTTCGGTGCGGGGATCCGCCTCCCGGGGAGCCGGGAGCCTGCTGGGTTCGGCCTCCCATACAGCCGTGCAGCGCCGGGCGATCTCGGCGAGGACCAGGTCCGGCAGCTGGTCCGCGAACCGCCGGAGGTCACCCGCGTGGTCGGCGCCCGCGCGAAGCCGCTCTCCCAGCTCCACGGTGCCGGGCCGCTGCCGGGGATCTTTGGCGAAGCACGGCCCCAGTACGGTGCGCAACTCCCCCGGCAGCCCGGACAGGTCGGGGTCGGTGTACCGCACCCGGTAGAGCAGGTCGGCGGGCTGTCCGCCGCCGAAGGGCGGGCGGCCGGTGGCCGCGAAGACGAGCACTCCGGCGAGGGCGAACACATCGCCCGCGGCGGTGTGTTCACCGCCGGAGACCTGTTCGGGCGACATATAGGCGGGCGTTCCGGCCGCCGCGCCCGTACGAGTGAGCCGGTCGTCGCCCACCGCGCGGGCGATGCCGAAGTCGATGACCTTCGGGCCGAGCGCGGTCAGCAGGATGTTGGAGGGCTTGAGGTCGCGGTGGACCACATCGGACCGGTGCAGCTGCGCGAGCGCGTCGCACAGGCCGGCTCCCAGCGCCCGTACGGCCTGCTCGGGCAGCGGTCCGGCGAGGGCGACCGCGTCGTCGAGCGGCGGGCCGAGGACGTATTCGGTGGCCAGCCAGGGCGTTGGGGCCAGCGGGTCGGCGTCGATGACCTGTGCGCCGTACTGTCCGCCGATGACGCGTGCCGCGTCGGTCTCCAGCTGGAACCGGGTGCGGAATTCGGCCTGCTCGGCGTAGTGCGTGTGCACGGTCTTGAGGGCGACCATCCGCCCCTTGGGCGAGCGGCCCAGATAGACCGTGCCCATTCCGCCGCCGCCGAGCCGGGCGAGAAGGGTGTACGAACCGAGGGTTCGCGGATCGTCGTGGGTGAGGGGAGAGACCATCGGTATCCGTATCAGTCCACTGGCAGGGCGTAGAGGATGGTGCCGTTCAGGACGGCGACGATTCCTGGGGCGACGCCCACGACCTGGCCCGGAACGGCGGCTTGTTGGCCCTTCCCGGCGAGTGCCGACCGCCACCGCAGCGAGCCGTCCGCCGCGTCCAGGGCCTCGATCTCCGCGTCGGTCACTTGGAAGACCGTGGCGCCCGAGTGGCTGATCGCGGTCTCGCCCCTCGTCCACGAGGACTCCAAGGGGGCGGCGCTGCGGCGGCGCCAACGCGTGCTGCCGCTGCGCGCATCGACGGCATAGGTGATGGCGCGGGAATCGGTGGCGTACACCACCTGCCCATGGGCGGCCGGAGTGCCGGACACCCTTCCCTTGGTCGCGACCCGCCAGCGCTCCTCACCGCCCGCGAGGTCGTACCCCCTCAGCATGTGCTCGTCGCAGGAGACCAGGAGATCTCCCGGAGCCACCAGACGCTGCTTGGCGCTCTCGTCCTTCATCCCGGCGAATTTTCGCGTCCACAGCTTCCGGCCGTCGCGGCGGTCGAGGGCCAGATAGGAGGAGGTGCCCTCGCCGTCGTCTACCTGGCTCGGCAGCAGGAGCATGGTGCTGAGCAGAAGGGCGGTGGTGTCGCCGTCTCCCTGATACGGAGGGGGGAGCGGCGCGCGCCATATCTCCTTGCGCCGCACGGAGTCGTAGCAGACCACCGCGTGGTCCTCGGTCCCCGTGCCCCCACTCGCGTACTTTCTGGTCAGGAACCAGCAGATGTCCTTGTCGGCCGCGAGGAATTGGTAGATCGCCGGGCCCTCCACTCCGTCATACCGCCGTTCCACCCCCTTGATGCGGCCCGTGGCGAGCGAGACCACGGAGAAGGCCGAGGTGTCCGGGGAGACGAAGGTGCCGTTGCCGAGCAACGTGATTGCGGACATGGGGTAGAGCTTGTCGCGCGACCAGATCTTCTTGCCGGTCCGGAGGTGGAGCGCGGTCACTGAGTCGGTGGTCCAGACGAGGGCGGTCCTGCCACCCCGGAGCAGCGGTGTCTGCTGCGGCTCGCTCCCGAGGTCGTAGCGCCACAGCGGAGCGGGCGCGATCCCGCGCCGAGCGGACGTTCCCCGCGATCCCGTCCCCTCGCCGGCCGCCCGCCAGCCGGCCACTCCGCCCGCTCCGAGTGCGAGGCCGACCGCTCCGGAGAGGCCACCGACGACCACGGCGCGCCGGGAGCGACCCGGCGGTGGGGTGGCAGCCGCCTCCTCGGCGGGCGCGTGGGCAGCCAGCGGGGCCTGCGCCGGATACGCCGCGGCCTGCCGCGCAAGGGCCGTCGCCAGGGCGTCGGGCAGACGGCCGATGGCTCCGGGGGCCGATGCCGCCCGGAGTTCCCGGGCCATCGTGCCCGGCCGGGGCCGCTGCCCGGGGTCCTGCGCGAGACAGACCGCGAGCAGCTCTCCCAGCCCTTCCGGCAGTGCCGCGCGCGTCCCCTCGGCCACGTCCCGGCGGCCCGTCGCGGCGTAGGAGAGCACGGCGCCCAGCGCGTAGACGTCTCCCGCCGGGCTGGGGCGTTCGCCCGCTCGCTGCTCCGGCGGCAGGCTGAAGCCATCGACCCCGGGCGACGCGCCGTGGCCCGGGCCGTTCAGCGCCGCCGCTCGCGCCAGTCCGTACCCGGTCAGCCGGGGCCCGTCCGCCATGAGCAGCGTGGTCTGCGGCGAGATCCCGGCGTGCACGAGACCGCCGGCATGCCAGCCGGCGAGGGCGTGAGCGAGGACCGCGCCGAGCGCGCGCACCGTGGTTTCGGGCAGCGGACCGTCGTACGCGGCCAGCGCCGCGGGAAGCAGCAGGGCGGGAAAGCAGGCGTAGGCGACCCAGGGGAGATCCGCGTCCGGCCCGGCGACGTCGATCACGGGAGCCGCCCAGCTTCCGGTCAGTCGACGGGAGTTCTCGCCCTCCGACCGGAACCGCACCCGGTATCCCGGGTCGTCGGCGAGGGTTTCATGCGGCAGCATCAGCACGGCCGTGCGACCGGTGCGGTCGTCCCGGGCGATGCGGCGGCGCGCGTCGTCGGCCTGCCCACCGGCGTCCAGCGTGCCGATGATGCGGTACGGGCCGAGCCGTGTCGGTTCGGCCGGTCGTTGCGGTTCCATTCGCTCCTCCGGACAGCCGTGGCTCAGCTCAACGGCACGGCGTAGACGCTTCTCCCGCTGGTGACGACGGCCAGGCCGGCCGTCACGGCCACCCTGCGCCGCGCCGCGACGGACCCCTTGCCGACCGCGGCGCCAAGGTCCATGAAGCGCCACCGCAAGGCGCCGTCCTCGGCGTCGAAAGCGTCGACTTCCACGTCATTCACCATGAGCACCGTGCGCCCGGACGGATCCACGACCGTGTCGGGCGCACGCGCTCCGGACAGCGTCTTCATCGCGAAGGCGTAGGTGCGCTGCCATCGCACCTCTCCCGTGGCCGTCGACAGCGCGTGGACCGCGTAGCCTCCGTCGGTGGCGTACACGACGTCGCCGTGCACGACCGGAGCGCCGAAGTCGGCGGTGTGCCCGGATCCGGCCTCACCCTTGGCCTTCACGCTCCACGCGGAACCGCCGCCGTCCACCAGGCCGTATCCGCGCAGGGTGGTGCTGACGGCGGCGATGAGGGTGTCACGGCCGTCGGTGGTCACCGGCCGTCCGGGGGTCACGCCCTCGTAGGACCGCCGCCACCGCCGGGTCCCCCGTTCCCGGTCGAAGGCCAGGAACATCCCGCCCCGCACGACGAGGGTGTCCTCCGTCAGATATCCCTCGTCGAAGCCGTCGGGCAGCGGGCCGCGCCAGAGCTCTTCCCGCCCGGCGAGGTCGTAGGCGATCACGAGACCGTCGTCGGCCGCGCCGCTCCCCCGGCGGCCCGCCGCGAGCCAGACGGTCCCGCCTTCCGCCGCCAGCAGGGCGGCGTACGGAGTGCGTCCACCCGGCCGGAAGCTCTTCGGCCACCACTGGATGTCACCGGTTTCGGCGGACAGCGCGGCGAGCCCGTCGCCCGGGACCAGGATCGAATCCTTACCGATGGGCAGGAGCCGTCCCCTGGGACGGACGTCGTCCCGCGTCCAGAGTCGCTTGCCGGTACGCAGGTCGATTCCGGTGACGGCCGCGTCGTTCGCGACGACGGCGACCTTGCCCGACAAGATGAGCGGGGTGTGCGTCGGTGGCCCACCGGCGACGTCATGGCGCCACAGCGGTGTGGGCGGCGCGCCGGCGAGCCGGAGACGGGAGCGGTTGGCCGCGGCCAGGCGCTCGGCCGGGGTGGGCGGCGGAGGGTCGTCCTCGGCGGTCGCCATCCACATCGCACCGCCGCCGAGCGCGAGACCGGCCGCACCAGAGGCCGCCCCGACGAGCAGGGCTCGCCTGGAGGGCCGTACGGCATCCTGGTGAGGCGGACTTCCGGCTACGGCCGCGCCGCCCGACCGGCGGGTCGGCGAGTGCGGGACGCCGGGCGCGTTCCCCCGGCCCAGGGCGCTGCGCTCGGGCGCGTTCCCCCGGCCCACGGCGCCGGGTTCGGGCGCTCCGGGTGCCTCTCCCGGGGTCGGCGTGCCCTCCTTCAGCTTCAGCGGCGTGTCCACCGCCGACCCCGCTTCCGCCGGCTCGGCTTCCGGCTCGACCTCCGCCGCCAGCGTCGCCGCGGACTGCTCGGCCAGTGCTACGACCACCGGTGCCGGCAGCCAGCCGGGGCCCCGCAGCGCCGCCGCCCTGCCGACGCCCCCGTCCAGCGCGGTCGCACCGGGCCCACCGGCCGGGATCGCCGAGGACGGACCCGCGGACCCGCTGTCGAGCACCGTCGGCGTGGGTCCCGAGGGGGCCGCCGTCACACTCGCCGGAAGCGGGAACCCCACACCCCGGGTCAGCCCGTCCACCAGCGCCGCCGCCGTCGGCCGCTCCGCCGGGTCCGGAGCGAGACACGGGAGCACGACGCTCCTCAACTCCTCCGGCAGATCGCCCGCGTCGGGCAGCCGCTGCCCGGTCGCCGCGTACGCCAGCACCGCGCCCAGCGCGTACACATCCCCCAGCGGCCGCGGGCGCCCGCCCGCGGCCTGCTCCGGGGCAGGGCGTCGGCGGCCAGCCCGGAGAGCCCCACTCGGCTCTGCCCGTCGGGTCCCGCTGCCCGTACCGCGCCGAAACCTCCCAGCCAGGACCCGTCACCCGTCACGAAGACGGTCCATGGCGCGATCCCCGCGTGGGTTGAGCCCGCCCGGTGGATCTCCGCCAGCGTCTCGGCCAGCGCCGCACCCAGCGCACGTACGGTCCGGACCGGAAGCGGCCCTCCACACACCTGTAACACGCCCGGCAACGGCAGCATCGGGCGGTACGGGAACGCGCTCCACGGGGGTTCGGGCGCGGTGTCGGAGATCTCGACGGGGGCGAGCCGGGCGAGCGGCCAAGCGCCGCCGAGCCGTCGGGCGCTCTCCGCCTCCGTCAGAAAGCGGCTGCGGTACGCCGCGTCGTCGGCGCACTCGGCGGACGGCGTGCTGATGAGCACCGTACGGACCCCACCGGCACTACGAGCGAGAAAGAGGCGGGCGGCCGCTGCCGGGTCTTCCTCGCCGGGAGCCAGCCTGGCGATGATGTGATACGGCCCGAGCCGCCGCGGATCGCCCTCGCTCAGCGGTTCCATGTCCCCCAACCCCCACGCGGTATGCCGAGCACTTCCGTCAGCGGCCGGGGCGTGCCTTCGGACTCGACATAGCTGTCGGAGGCGCTGAAGGTCAGGTGGAGGTCCGGTAACTGCCTGCGCCGATACCGCAGTTGCCACAAGCGCCCCGAAGCATGCGTCCCGCCACCCTACCTACTCCGACCACAGCCGCCACACGGCAGGTGCACACCGCAGACGTGGTCGCCTCCGGCTCCTGCCCCATCGGCCGGACAGGACTCCCAGCACCAACCATCCGGCCCGCAGGCGGCTGTACTCGCGCGAACCTCAGGGCCCGGAAAGGCTCACCACCAAGTGGTCATGCGTGCCCTGCAGCTCAGGCCACGAGCACGGCGCACAGAAGGGCTGTAAACAGACACGACCCCTTGCTAGCTTAACGCTTTACATCAATCACCGGACTCGCTGGTGGTGTTCAGCCACGGGGGAAATGTGTCATTCGAGGATGAATGGGCCCAGATCAAGTCCGAGGCCGCACAGCGACAGGAAACACACATGCGCCTCAATCAGGTCGACGGTCCAGGTGGTACCGCCCCGAGTCCTGCGGCCCAGAAGGGAGACCTGAGCGTCAAGGCGAAGGACTTGGCCGCGATCGGTGACGCGGCATTCAAGCTCTACCAGCGGCTCGACAAGGACGGCGATCACGCCCAAACTACCAGCGCCACAGCGGCAAAAGACCTCAAGGACGACTTCGACATCGGCGGAGCGCTGAGCGACGTCGTCGAAACCTGGCGTACTCAGGTCAACTCGCTACTTGCCGCCTGCGCTCACATCTCCAATCACCTGGATTACACCAAGAAGGCACATGCAGGCGACGAACACTACATCGCCGCCTCATTCAGCTACGAAACCCTCGACGAGAACTTCCGCTAGGAGCACAGAGCCGTGAAGTTTGAAGCCCTTCTCCACGGAAACTTTTCGTCCCTCGGCAAAGCGGTGACCGACTGGACCGAAATGATCGACAAGCTCGAGTCGCTCAAGTGGGATGCCGAAGAGGTACTGCAAGGACGCGCGAAGAAGGCCGACTGGGCGGGCGAGAATGCCACCGTGACACGCGAGTTCGTCACCAAAACCGCCAAAGAGTTCGGCGACGCATACAATCAGGCGGTCACCATACGCAACATCCTTCAGGACACCCGAAACGAACTCATCAGCTACCGGGACGAACTCAAGAGGACGATCAGCACCGCTCAAAAGGAGAAGAACCTCACGGTGGCGCCCAGCGGGAACGGCTGGACGATCCAGATGAACATCCATCCCGATCGAGCCGGAAAAGGGGTTGATCTACCCGAACACAACCAGGCCGACATGGAGGACCTGTCCGGCGACATCAAGCGGATCGTCAAGAGCGCCACGGAGTCCGACACATCGGCGGCGCAGGTACTCCGTATGCTCACCACGCAGAGCCCCTACGGATTCTCCGAGGCGTACTACCAGGACCGCGACCACGCCGCGAAGGCCATCACCGAAGCCGACAAGATCGTTAAATTGGCGAAGAAGGATCCCAGCGACCTCACCAACACGCAACTCGCCCAGATCAACACGGCGCTGGACAACTACAAGGATGACCCACTGTTCGCTGAGCGCTTTGCGACAGGACTGGGGCCCAAAAAGACCCTGGAATTCTGGGCCGGCGTCGCCGATCCTTACCAGGGGAGCTACGATCCCGGTCGCGGCGATATCGCCAAGAAACTCCAGAAAAGCCTGGGCATCACCATCGGCACTGCCACACTGTCCGATAGCAGCGACATGCAGGTATGGGAAAGCAAAATGGTCGAGCTCGGCCAGCAGCGTCTGGAGATCGACCACGCCGGAAATCCGCAGGGTTTCCAGGTCATGAGTAATCTGATGCGGTTCGGCGAGTACGACAAGACGTTCCTCACCAACTACGGGAACGATCTCATCGCGTACGACAGGAAGCACAACTCCAAGGACCTCCCCTACTGGACAAGCAATGCGGACACCGCCGATCTCAACTTCTATGGAAAGAGCGACCGTGGCCGCGACCCGATGAATGGATTCCTCGAGGCCCTGGGCCATAACCCGGAGGCATCGACCGATTTCTTCGCCGCGCCCCCGGGAGAGAACGACACCGTGGACAGGGACTCCGAGGTCAACGAGAACCTGAAGTACCTCACCAAGGAGCGGGTCTGGCGCTCCGACGCTCCCATGGGTGATCCTGACAAGATCGTGGGCTACGACAAGCTCGGTCACGCGCTCGAATCAGCCACCACCGGCTACGCGTACAACGCGCCGGAACTCAATGGAAAACACCCGATGGTGCCCGGTTCCGCTGATCGGAGGACCGCGGAGACCGCCGACGTCATGGAACAGGTCGCCTACATTTACGGTGGCAAGGACGGGCCCAAGCTCATCCACGAGCAGGAGGGCATCTCCGACAGTCTCGGCAGGATGGGCGCCGCCTACATCGACGACATCAACAACTCCGTCTCCGGTATCAGCGACAACGCCGGCCACGACCCGAGTGAGTTCCCCGCGAAGTACCAAGGCCGGGCCGAATTCGGCAATCAGGGGGCCATCGACTTCCTCAGCGTTCTGGGTCAGGACGAGAAGTCCCACGGCATCGTCACCGCTGCCGAGCACGTCTACTCTCTCAGCGTCCTCGACGACAGTCCCGCCGACAGCGATGCGCACTACCAGCGCGGTAAGGACGCCCTGCTGACGGACGCTGAAGTCCGAGGGATCCTGGACCACTCACGTGTGCAACAGGCCGAGACCACGTACGGTGCGAATTCGGAGGAGGCCAACAAGTCCATCGCCAAGTCCGGAGAGTGGGGGAAGTACCTCATCGGGACCGGTGTCGCCGCGGGCGTCGCGATGGTCCCCGTCCCCGGCTCCACCGGTGCGGCCATCGCCCTCGCCCCCGTGGCCACCGAGGCTGCTGGTGAGCTGCTGAACACGTTCCTCGGCCAAAAGGTCGACGAAGCGGTGGACGGTGCGAACAGTGACCCCACAGAACAGACCCAGGACGCGAGAAGGAAGTTTTTCGCGGCAGGCGCCGACGACCTGGGCAAGGCATACGACCAGTACTTCAAAGACTCTCGATTCGCGGACAAGGCCGATGACGACGACTTGGACCGCGACCTCAAGGATATGTACTACGGGACCGGGCCGAACGAGGACAAATACCGCGGGCGACCTCCCTACAAGAAGGACTGACCACCAGTGCACGCTTCTCTGAAGTCCTCACAAGAACCTCGGCTCAAGCCACTGGCACGCGGGACGCTTCTCATCGCTTCGGTCTCCCTCCTCGTACTCACCAGTGCGTGCTCAAACTCGGACGGCGACAAAGAAAAGGCAAACGAGGAGAAACCGAAGGGGCTGTCGGCCACGAAAGTGTGCGACGCATCGATCACCGGGCAAGCAGCGCAGGATCTACGCAAGCTCACCGACGCGGACACCTTCGAACAGACTGACGAGGTCAAGCTCAAGAGTGTCGCCGAGAAACTCACGTCATCGTCGAGCACCGTTCGAAACGCTTGCGAGATCTACCTGCCGAACGCGGATATCCCGGCAATACGGATCGATTTCACCCGCCGGACCGAGTACCCGACGCGTAAAAGCTTCGAATCGAGCAACGCGAACGATTGGACTATCTTCCCCATCGGGAGGCATACCCGTGCATCGGGCAGCGGGGCGGACATCTACTTCTCCTGCCCCGCCAAGAGCAAGGACCTCCCGGACCTTGTCTACGGAAACCTGTTCACCTCGAAGTCATCACTCCCCAAGAACGACACGGACATCGCAAAAGTAGCAATCTTGAATTCCGTGTCGCGGAATCTCGCGAAGACGCTGGGCTGCTCGGAGGAGGCGCGACTACCGGAGGAAGTGCCGAGCCCGTCAGCCCACTGGACGAAACGCTGAGGACGCTGCCGGTATCCCCGCGCACGGCTGGGGGTGGTCCCTCTCTGCGGGGGATACCCCCAGCTGAGGGCCCACTCGTTCGGACCGGAGGTGGCCCCCTGGCATGCCCTCAGCCACTGGTCAGGCTCCGTGCCGAGCTGTAGACGTCCAGCACGGCGAGGCACAGGGGCACCAGGGCGAGCAGGAAGGCGCTCTCGGCCAGGTCGGACAGCCGTCCCCAGAAGGGCGACAGGCCGTTCTTCGGAATGATCAGCGCGACGGCGATGATCAAGCCCGCGCCCGCGATCACGGCCGCGGCGAGCCAGATCGTACGGATGTCCAGCGGTCCGCGGTCGTTCTCGGTCAGGAGCTTGAGGACCGCGTCGGCCGGCGGGTTCAGCGACAGCCCCAGGACGAGCAGGGCGAGGGCGAGCAGACCCGCGCCGAAGACGGCGGCGACCTGGGCGGTGTAGCGGAAGAGGCGGGCGCGCAGCAGCATCGCAAGACCGGCCGCGAGCGCGAGGAGCTGCGCCCACGCGCCATCGGAGAAGCCCAGGACCGCGGCGGCGCCGACGACGACGGCCGAGCAGCCCCCGACCATGCCCAGCAGCATCTCGTGGCCGCGACGGGTCTGGGCGGCGATGCGGTGGATGTCGAGGGGCTCGGCGTCCGGACCGGCGTCGAGCTCATCGGCCGAGGAACGGGGCGCGGCGTAACCGATGGGCAGCCGGGCGACTCGAGCCGACAGACCCGGAAGGAAGGCGATCACTCCGATCGCGACGACGGCGCACACCGCGGCCGTCTCGGTGGCCCCGACATCGGTGAGGATCTCGCAGAAGGTGGCGAGGGTCCCGACGCTCGCCGCGAACACGGCGGCGACGAAGGGAGCGTCCCCGCTGGGCATGACGACGACCAGGACGGCCGAGCCGACGAGCACGGTGACGCAGCCGAGCAGGAACTGGAGCCGTCCGACGCCCTCCCCGCGTCCAGGGCCAGGATCCCCGATCCGGCGATCATGAGGTGGGGAAGGGCGGACAGGCCGAGGGCGATGGCGGAGGCGCGGTCCTCGTACACCCGCGCCCGCACCCCGGCGAGGGCGGTCAGCAACACGCCGACGGAGGCGGCGATGACACCCGGCAGGCCGTGCATATCGTGCTTGACCGGATCGGCGAACCAGAGCACGAAGCCCATGAGGATGAGCAGCAGCGCCCCGCCGAGCAGCCCCGCGGCACGCAGGAACCGATCGTTCCAGAGCGTGCGGTCGCGCGTGACCGCGGAGGCGATCGCGTCGGACACATCGTCATAGACAGCGGGGGGCAGCGACTCGGCGAAGGGCCGCAGGGCCAGCAGTTCCCCGTCCAGGACCTGCTGGGCCAGCAGGGAGCGGCCGCTGTCCAGGACGGTGCCGTCGCGTCGCACCAGGTGGTAGCCGGTGGGAGCGCCGGCCGGCTGCGTCTGCCCCGTCAGCCGCAGGATTTCCGGGTAAACGTCGGCGACAGGGATGTCCTCCGGGAGGGCGACATCGATCCGGCTGTCGGGCGCGACGACAGTCACCCTGCAGAAACCGGTTGTTGCGGACGTACTCACGTGTAAGGCCCCCTGGTTCGGTCTGCGACATCGCCGGTGTCATGCGCGCGGCGGCCACCCTACCGGGGCTCAGGAGCTGATACGTCGATAGGATCGCTGACTCGCGGAGGGAGGCCGTCGCCACGGGGGTGCCGGACGAGAACTGTCCCTCCGTACGGAGGGATGAGGGATCCGGTGAGCCAGGTCGTCGTCAAGCGCCAGCCACGGGCTCTGCCGCCCGAGGTGCCGACGGAGGAACTCCGCCTCGAGCCACCCCCGGAACTGCCGCGTGGGCAGCAAGAAGGCATGCTGATGCAGCTGCTGCCGACGCTTGGCATGGGCTCGTCGATGGTCTACTTCTTCATGCCGGGCGCCGCCCCGATGATGAAGATCATGGGCGTGATGATGATGCTCTCCACGCTCGCCATGACCATCGCCATGATCACGCGGCATCGGCAGGGCTCTCAGGGCCAGCGGGCGGACATGCGCCGCGACTACCTCAAGTACCTCGCGCAGACGCGCCGGACCGTACGGCGCACGGCCCGGCGGCAGCGCGACGCCCAGTTCTATCTGCACCCCGCCCCGGAGCAGCTGTGGGCGATCGTCGCCGAAGGCAGCCGGGTGTGGGAACGGCGGCTGACCGACGACGACTTCGTACAGGTGCGGCTCGGGCTCGGAACGCAGCAGCTCTCCACGCCCCTCATCGCCCCGAGACCGCCACCGTGGACGAGCTGGAGCCGCTGACGGCAGGCGCGATGCAGCGCTTCCTCGCGACCCAGGGGTCGCTGGACAACCTGCCCATGGCGGTGTCGCTGCGCGCGTTCTACCACATGACCGTCTCCGGAGTTCCGGAGCAGGTGCACGGGATCGCCAGGGCGCTGATCGCCCAACTGGCCACCCTGCATTCGCCGGAGGACCTCGTCATCGCGACGGTCGCCTCGCGCGGCGCGGCGGAGCAGTGGGAGTGGACGAAGTGGCTCCCCCACGCCCAGGTGCCGGGGTCCTTCGACGGCGCCGGCACGCGGCGGCTGTTCGGCGACTCCCTCGCCGAGGTGGAGGAGCTGCTGAGGGGCCGGCTGGAAGGCCGTACCCGCTTCAGCAGGGAGGGGCAGCCGCTCCTCGACCAGCCGCATCTGGTGCTCGTCCTCGACGGAGCGATGGTGCCACCGGACTCGGCGTTCGCGGCGCCCGAGGGTCTGCAGGGCGTCACCGTCATCGAGATCGTGTCGGGCGAACTCGACGAGCCGCGCGGCGGTCTGTCGATCGTCGTACGGTCGGGCAAGCTGCAGCTGGAGTCGCAGGTCGCCGGTTACGACGGCACCCCCGACACGCTGTCCGTGGAAGCGGCGGAGGCGCTCGCGCGTCAGCTCGCGCCGCTGCGCATGGGCGGGGACGACGACGATGAGCCGCTGCTCGCCAACCTCGACTTCACCGAGCTGCTGGGGCTGGGCGACGCCGGTTCGGTGGATGTCTCCCGCACCTGGCGGCCCCGCTCGCTGGCCGAGCGGCTGCGGGTGCCGATCGGCGTCTCGGAGGACGGCTCCCCGGTCATGCTGGACCTCAAGGAGGCGGCCCAGGACGGTATGGGTCCGCACGGTCTGTGCGTCGGCGCGACGGGTTCGGGCAAGTCGGAGCTGCTGCGGACCCTGGTGCTGGGGCTGGCGGTCACGCATTCGTCCGAGACCCTCAACTTCGTCCTCGCGGACTTCAAGGGCGGCGCCACCTTCGCGGGCATGTCGGAGCTGCCTCATGTGGCGGCGGTCATTACCAACCTCGCCGACGACCTCACGCTGGTCGACCGCATGCGCGACTCGATCACCGGTGAGCTGCAGCGCCGTCAGGAGCTGCTGCGTTCGGCGGGCAATTACGCGAACATCCACGACTACGAGAAGGCGCGGGCGGCCGGGGCCCCGCTGGAGCCCCTGGCATCACTCGTTCTGGTGATCGACGAGTTCAGCGAGCTGTTGACGGCGAAGCCGGACTTCATCGAGATGTTCATCCAGATCGGCCGTATCGGCCGATCGCTGGGGGTGCATCTGCTGCTCGCCTCGCAGCGGCTGGAGGAGGGCCGCCTGCGCGGCCTGGAGACGTACCTCTCCTACCGCATCGGTCTGCGCACCTTCTCCGCCGCCGAGTCCCGTACGGCCCTGGGCGTGCCGGACGCCTACCACCTCCCCCGGTGCCCGGCTCCGGCTATCTGAAGTTCGGTACGGACGAGATGACCCGCTTCAAGGCGGCGTATGTCTCCGGCACGTACCGCACGGGCCCCGCGCAATTCGACAGCGCGTCCCTGCCCGTCGAGCGCCGGCCGGTGCTGTTCACGGCCGCCCCGGTCCCGGTGACGTACGCCGCCCCGGACCCGGAGAGGCTGACCGCCCCGGCTCAGCCCGAGGACGACGCGCTGGCGGAGACGGTCCTGGACGTCATCGTGAGCCGTCTGGAGGGCCAGGGCCAGCCCGCCCACCAGGTCTGGCTGCCTCCCCTGGACGAGGCACCTTCGATGGACGAGCTGCTGCCGCCGCTCGCGCCCACGCGGGAGCGGGGCCTGCAGTCGGCGGACTACGCCAGGCCGGGCGGCCTCGTCGTTCCCCTGGGCCTCATCGACAAGCCGTTCGAGCAGCGGCGCGACATCCTCTACCGCGACTTCTCCGGCGCCGCGGGGCACATGCTGGTCGTGGGCGGCCCGCAGTCCGGCAAGTCCACCTTGATGCGCACGCTGGTCACGGGTTTCGCCCTCACCCACACCCCCGCCGAGGTGCAGTTCTACGGGCTCGACTTCGGCGGCGGCGGTATGAGCGCCATCGCGGACCTTCCGCATGTGGGCGGGGTGGCCTCCCGTCTGGACCCCGAGAAGGTGCGGCGGACCATCGCCGAGGTCTCCGGGGTCCTGGCCCGGCGCGAGGAGTACTTCCGCGCCAAGAACATCGACTCCATCGGCACCTACCGACGCCAGCGAGCCGCCGGGCAACACGCCGACCAAGGCTGGGGCGATGTCTTTCTCATCATCGACGGCTGGGGCAACTTCAAGGCCGAGTACGACATGCTGGAAGGGGTCGTCACCGATATCGCCGGCCGAGGGCTCGGCTACGGCGTCCACGTCGTCATCACCGCCTCCCGCAACATGGAGGTCCGTGCGTCGCTCAAGGACCAGCTGCTCAACCGGCTGGAACTGCGTCTCGGTGACACGATGGACTCGGAGTTCGACCGCAAGGTCGCCGCGAACGTCCCGGTCGGGGTGCCCGGCCGCGGTCAACTCCCGGAAAAGCTCCACTTCATGGGCGCTCAGCCGCGTATCGACAAGGGCCACGACCCCGACACCATGACGGACGCGACGACCGAACTGGTCCGCGCGGTCAGCGCGGCCTGGTCCGGCCCGCCCGCACCGCGCGTGCGGCTGCTCCCGCGCAAGCTCCGCGCGGACGAGCTCCCCAAGGGCTTCGAATACCCGCAGCACGGCATTGCGATCGGCATCGACGAGACAAACCTGGAACCGGTATTCGTCGATTTCGAGACCGACCCGTTCTTCGTCATCTTCGGTGAAAGTGAATCGGGCAAGACATCGCTCATCCGCCTGATCGTCAAGCAGATCATCGAGCGGTACGGTCCGGACGAAGCGAAGATCGTGGTCGGCGACTACCGCCGCTCCCTGCTCGGTGTCATTCCGGACAGCCATCTCCTCGAGTACGCCCCGATCGCGTCCGCCCTGGAACTCCACGCCAATGCGCTGAACGGACTGATGGAACGGCGCGCCCCCAAGCCGGACATCACCCCGCAGCAGCTCCGCGACCGCAGCTGGTGGACCGGCCCCCAGTTCTTCGTCATCATCGACGACTACGAACTGGTTTCCACCAGCAGCGGCAACCCGCTGGCAGTCCTCACCGAGAACCTGCCCTTCGCTCGCGACGTCGGCATGCGTTTCATCATCGCCCGCAATTCCGCGGGGGCATCCCGTTCGATGTTCGAAACCTTCATGCAGCGTGTGAAGGAACTCGGCGCCCAGGGCATGGTGCTCTCCGGAGACCCCGGCGAAGGCGACGTCTTCGGCGGAGTCCGCCCCGGCCCATGCCGCCCGGCCGCGGTTTCTTCGTCTCCCGCAAGCGCGGCGTGCCGCTGACCCAGGTGGGGTGGCTGCCGGAGTAGTAGAGCCACATGGGCAGGGGGCTGCGGGCTGTGCAACCCCCTGCTAAGCAAGGCGGGCAAAGTCGACCACGTGAGCACCGGCTTCGCGAAAGCGGACAATGAGACCATGACCGAGACCGGTCAGGTGAAGGCGAGCCTCAAGGGCTCGACTCCGCGGCGGCTTTCGCCACATTCCAGGAGCGGTGGCGGGACCAGATGCGCTACGCCCAGGGCCTCCTGTCACAAGGCCTGGCAGGTCCGCTGCGGGACGCGGCCACCCACTTCGAGGTGACCGACAAGGGCGTCGGCGAGCAGATCGACCGGGGAAGAAGAAGCAGGACGGCGGCCAGGACAAGGTCGCCAGGTAGCGCCTGCCCCTCCCCGGAACGACGGTCCCAGCTCAAGGCGGAAGCATCATGGTTACGTATCACTCCCTTATCACCGTCGACCTCACCCCACTCTCCGAAACGGTCGACAAATGGCGCACTCTGCCAGGGAAGTTCCGGCAGGTCGGCACGAATCTCCGCACTGAGGTGCAGACACCCCTGACCAATTCGGACTGGGAGGGCGAGGCGGCGGACTCGGCCTTCAAGAGGATGCAGAAGGCGGCGAAAGAGATCGAATTGGCCGCCTGCGAAGCCGAGGACGTGTATGGCCTACTGCACGACGCGTACACGGCGTTCAAGGGCGCCAAGAAGAAGCTCCAGGAGTACAAGAAGGACATCGAAGAGGCGAAGCACCTCACCATCGACGACACCGGGCACGTCTCCTACAAACCGACGAACCTCGATGACCTCACGCCGATACAACAGGGGCTGCAGGCGAAGAACTTCAGTGAGGTGGTGGCGAACTATAACTGTTACATCAATGACGTCGTCGCCAACGCCACCACGACCGACGAGATTCTGGCCTGGGCGCTGACGCAGGACCGCAACGGCCGGAAAGAGGGTTTCTCCGCCGACGGGTACAACAGCACCAAGGACGCCAAGGCGGGACGCGAGCAGGCACACAAGGACCTCAAAGAGGTCGAGAAGCTGGCGAGGTCCAAGAAGAACCTCAGTCCCACCGAGATCGCCCGGGCAAACACGCTCCTCTCCCGGCACGAGGGCGACCCCTATTTCTCCGAGAAGTTCGCCACCGGCCTCGGGGCGAAGGAGACCCTGGAATTCTGGCAGCACGTCACGGCTGGCCAGCAATTCGGCGACGAGCGCACCAAGAACCTGGAGAAACTTCAGAAATCGCTGGGCTACACCCTCGCCACCGCCTCTCACTCCAACAGCGATGAGATGAAGCAGTGGAAGAAGGAGATCATCAAGCTGGGGCCCCGGCGCGTCATGGACACCGACTGGCAGGCCGGGACGAGTGATCCGGGGTCATACGGCTTCCAGGTGATGAGCAGCCTGCTGCGGTATGGCGAGTACGACAAGGACTTCCTCGTCGACTACGGCAAGGGCTATCCCGATCCGCACAGCAAGGACGGCCGCACCGGCGGCCTGTTCGAGTTCGACCGCAAGCACAAGGACGATCTGAAGGACCTCTATTGGCCCGACGGATACGAGACGTACGTCAACTTCGGCGAGGACAACGACCACGGGGTCGACCCCATGGCGGGCTACATGGAGTCGCTGGGGCACAATCCCGAAGCGGCCCAGACGATTTTCCACCGCGACCGCTTCGAACAGGATGCGAGCGTCCCGCCGAACGACGATCTCATGTATTTACTCAAAGAGCGCAAGTGGCTGAACGGGAACTTCTACGCCGACGACGGCAAGGGATACGGCTACGACGAACTGGGGCACGCCTTCGAGGCAGCCGCGCTGGGGCATCCGTACGACCAGCCCGAGTTGGGCCTTCACCGCAACCCCGCCAGTGTCAATGTCGCGACACAGCTCATCAGCGTGGTCGGCGACAACTCCGGCATCCTCGCGGACAAGCAAGGTCTCAGTGACAGCTTGGCCCGCGTGGGCGCCGGCTACATCGACAATCTGGACTGGGCCACGGCCAACCACGGCGATGCCGAATCGGGGGCGAAGACCCGCGACGCGGCTTTCGGTGCCCTCGGCCCGTCCAACATCTCTGTCGCCAATGAGACAGCCAAGAACTTTCTGTCGGCGGTCGGCAGAGATGACAGCGGCTACCAGATTCTCTCCGCGGCCCAGCACGACTTCACGACCGATGTTCTCAAGGCCCACCCGAAGGCGGACGACGCTCTCACTCTGGCTCTGGGCACCGGCGCGGAGACGCAGGGCATCCTGGACGAGGCCCGCTCGGACGCCATCATGAGCGACGCGAACGACAGCAAAGAGGAGAAGGCGAGGAAGCTGTCGGAGGCGGGAGAGTGGCAGAAGTACCGAACCAGTACCGGGATCAGCACCGTCACCAGCCTCGTCACCGTCCCGTTCGAGGCGGCGCGGGCCACGCCTTTCGTCACGCCCTTCGTCGACGCCGCCACCGGTGCCATCGACACCCAGACCGGCATCAACATCGACCGGGAGATCGAGAAGCAGCAGAAGGAGTTCGACTCGAAGGTCGACGCGGACGCTCACAACATGCAGAAGAAGTTCGTCGAAGCGAGCCAGCGTCGTTCGGTCAACCCACTCGATGCCTATATCGCCGCCCACCCCGAACTCGATGACAGCGCTTGGTACAACCAGGCCAGCGAGCGCGTAAAGGCTGGCTACATCCGTGGCGTGGGTGACGCCAAGCTGACCGGGAGCGGCAGCTAATGGAGCCGACAGGAGAGATCGTGCTACGCAATTTTCGTCTGACTCTTGGGCGGCTGGCGGCCCTCGCCTGTACGTCTGCCATCGCCGTCACGGGCTGTGGCGGTGGCGACGACGAATCAGGGTCTCCGAAGCCGACCGCGGCGAAGCCGGCCGCCGGCGCCGGGCTCATTCCTGTGGCCCAAGCCTGCGGGGGCCTTTTCGACGAGGCCATCGCGAAGGAGGCTCGGGAGCCGAACGGACCCAGCAAGGTCTATCCGGTCAAGACCAAGCGCACCGACCAAGTCGCGAAGGCACTGCAGGAGGAGTCGGCCAGGAGGAGCACGCCCGAGGACCTCTGTACCGTGACGGACAAGGCTGACGGCAAGGAACTGCTCGCCATCACCGTGGCATGGACCCCCCACTCGCCCCCGTCCGGCCGGTCGGTGCACTACACGACCACCGTCGGTCCGGAGGACGCCGGCAGGCTTCTCGTTGCGTGTGATGTCGGCAGCGGCGGCGAGAAGGGATCGGGAGGGGATCGTTCCCTGGAATTCGCCCTGCGCGACTACTTCACCGTCAGCGACCACTCGCACGCCAAGTTGCTCATTGCCTCGGCGAAACAGATAACGTCGACGTTGGGCTGCCGGGAAGATCCCGAATATCCGGATCCGAAGGTTGTGGCGCCGCCGCCGAAACGGGGACTGCGATAGAACGTGAACATGGGGGTGGGCAACCGCCGAAGCGGTTGCCCACCCCCATGTTCTTGCGACCGCACCCTCAGAAGGTGATGTCCTGGAACAGCTGGGCCGACTTCTTGTCGGTCGCCTGGTAGTCCATGCTGCCGGTCCTGACCTTGGTAGCCACCTCTTTGAGCGTGGTCTCGATGTGGTTGGCGCGCGTCTTGAACTGCCTCTCGGCGGCGAGCATCATCTGGTGAGCCTCGCCCTCCCACCCATCGGTGACGGCCTTGACCGCGGCGATGATGGTCTCGATCTGCTGGCTCACCACCCTGGCGCCACGCTCGAGGTCACCGGCGGTGTCCTCGAGCGAGTTGTATGTGACCTTGATGTCCATCCCGTCACCGGACACTTATACTCCACCCCTCGTGGTGTCTTGATGGTTGTCGATCGTTTCGGCCGCAAGGGCCTGCCGTGATGGCGCCCTCAGCCGACTAGAACTGGTCGACCTTGCTGTGGGCCAGACCATCCGCACCACCGCCGAGGTGCCCGCCCGCCGCGCTGCCATTGACGTCAATGCTGCGGAGCTGGGATGCGATCTCGGTGTCGTTGGCACCACCGGAACGGTGCGTGAGCTGCACCGCCTCGTGGATATTGACGATCAGCTGACGCAGTGCCTCATGATCCTCGTTGAGGCTCATCTGCGCCCTCCGGAACGCGCTTCCGCCCTGACCGGTCCACGCCGCCTCCACCGTGTCGATGGCGTTGATCAGCGTGCGCAGGTTCTGCGAGAGGTCCTCGCTGACGCGACCGAGGTCGCCCTCGAACTTCTTGAAATGTGCGTCGCTAATCCGCTGCGAGCCCGACATCTTTCCACCTTCCCCCATGATGTGTTGGTGAGCCGAGCTGGGGATTCTTTCGTCAGCTCACCACTCTGTGGAGTTTCCTACCCGACATGGCAGGAAGCGTATAGCTGTAGTTGGTGCTGGTGTTGGTGCTGGTTACGGCCTGGCCATCGTTCCACCACGGCGCCGCACGACGGTGAAGGCGACCGCGGCCCCGACGACCACGACGACACCCGCACCCAAGGCCACCCAGAGCGTCGTATTACCGCCGTCGTCGTCGCTCGCTTTGGCCTCCGCTGCGGGTTTCTTAGCGGCTTGCTCATCCGATACTGGGGGCTCTGAGGCGTCCCCCGCCGGCTTAGACGCCGACTCGGAAGGCTTTGGTTTCGTCGCTCCCTCACGAGCGAGCAACGGATTGGTGTTCGCCGGCCCCGGGTCTCCTTCGCCATCGAGGAGCACCTTGCGAGGCCGGACCGAGCCATACCCGAGGTAACTGCTGGGGATATCACCGGTCTTGGGCTTCGCAGCGGTCTGCATCATGACGCGGAGGACCTGGTTGTTGGTCCACTTGGGGTGCTTGGACCAGATCAGGGCGGCGGAGGCGGAGGTGATGGCGGCGGCATCGCTGGTCCCGTGCGTCATGCAGACCGACTCGCTGTCCTTACACCGCACGGGGATCTTGTCTCCGACTGCCACCAATCCGACCTGATCGCCAGTCGTTGAGAATTTGGCCACCTTGCCTGTGCGGTCAATGGCACCTACGCCAACGACACCGGGAAGCGCCGCAGGGTATTCGGACTGGTTCTCCTTGTCGCCGCCGTTTCCAGTTCCCGCGAAAATCAGCGCTCCCTTCTTGAGAGCGTAGTTCACGGCACTCTGAGTTTTGGAGAAGTATGCAGGTAGTCCCGTCACTCCAAGCGAGATATTCAAGACCTTCGCTCCGTGATCAACGGAATACCTGATAGCCTTCGCCATCACGGATCCGACAGATTCCGCCTGCATGTCGATCAGTGATGCTTTCACCGGCAAGATTTTTACTTCAGGCGCCAGCCCCTGTATGCCGCCTCCCTCACCAGAGCCTCCGATGAGACCGGCTATGTTCGTCCCGTGCCCATTGGGGTCGTTGTGGGGATCGGTGGCCTTGGCCGAGGCGTCTGTGCCTTCAAGCACCCGCCCTCGCAGCTCGACCCGCGAAGCATCGACGCCCGTGTCGATAACGGCGACGGTGACCCCCTTGCCCTTACTCACCTTCCACATGTCGTCGGCCTGCATGTCCTTCAGGTACCACTGCTGAGAGCTGATGTCCTGTGCAGCTGCCGCGGGCGCAATACCACCCACCGCCATGAGCCCGGCTCCGAGTGTCGCCAAAGCCGACAGGGAGCGCCGCCGCGCTCCGTACTTCTGAAATGGCATAGGTGAGTGCTCTCCTCGGCGTTACACAGGGATCTGTCGATCTAATCAATGACCGGCGGGACCGTGTCACGCCGTCCACCCGACCAGCTCTCTTCGTCTTCCTGAAGGTAATCGGGCTTGGAGCCGGAGGGTTCCGAGCCGTTCGGGGCTACCCTGCCAGACCGCGGCATCGGCTCAGGCTCCTCCTGGCTACCCCGTACAAGCCCGGATCCCCCTGGGGTGAACTCGGCCTGCGTTCTGCGTCCAGAACGCGTACCGCTGACGGGGCCTCCCGACTCCGATGCGAGCCGCCGGCCCTGGCCACCATTACTCCCGGGCGCGTGCGCACCCCCTTCGGCGGTCACGCCACCCGTGCCCAGGGGGCCACGCCTGGGAGGGATGCCGTGTTCGTCTCCGACGACCGTGCCCTTCGGCAAACGCTGCCCATTCGCGTTGTTCGGTCCTCGTGGACTGTCCACGGTCCCACCCGGCTCCGAGGCGAGCCGTCGGCCCGGCCCGCCGTTCGAAGGCGAAGGCGCGCCTTTGAAGCCGTGCGTGGCGGGTCCCATCGGCCCACGCTTCATGAGGCCTTGTTCTTCTCCGATAACCCTGCCCCGGGGAATCCGCGGCGTGTTGGTTTGTCCCGGTGGACGAGCCTGCTTCCCGCCGTGAATACCGTCGGGCAACCCCGTTCGCGGAAGGCCCGTCGGCCGAGGCTGCTTCGCCGCGCCTTGGTAAGGAGGGAGGGGCTCTCGTACCGGATTACCCTCACCTCGTATGGGAGGCGGGGAACTCGGCAGGAACGGGGGTTTCGTCCCTCTGAGGCCTCCTGGCCCTACCGGGCCTGGTTGCTGGTCCGGTGTATCAGGCGGCAAAGCATGCTGCCTGCTCCTGTCAATGACGTCAGGTGTAGGCAGAGTGTCCGTGGAGTCGATGGTCGTCTGCGTATCTGACACCGCGTTCGGACTGGTTACGGTGCCATGAACGCCAGTGCCATCAGCACCCAGGAGCTTGGGTGAATGGACAGCGGGGCCCGGAGCCGAGGAGGCGGCTACGGTTCCACTATCGATCGTTCCCCCACCTGAAGGCCCTTGAGGCGGAGAGTCGTCGCCGTAAATGGGCGGAGTGAACCCGGCTGGCAGCGGTGGGAAGTTAGGTTCCTCAAGATTGTTGATCTCCGTGTAAGCCGTCTCGTAATACGAGTCCAGCTTGTCCATCTGCTGGAGCGCCTCAAGGTGGTGCTTGTCCGCGACCGCCTTTTCCGCATCGCTCTTGTGCTTCTTGTCGTCTGCCGCCGTCGGGGCCGGCATCGCTGCCTTGACCTCGGTCAGGCCTTGGCCCGCGGCAGTCATGTGTACGCCAACGAGCAGGGTGTACTCGGCCATCTTGTGGGTCTGCTTGGCCACCTCACGACCCCACTCGCGAAAGGCGTCGGCGCCATCGCCCTCCCAGTGCACCCGCTCGGCGTGTGCCTTGAGTTCTTCCGCGATGGCACTGATGTCGTCGAAGGCAGCCGTCAAGGCGGCCCCGACCTCGGTCAGCGCGTCCGGCTTCGCGGTCGCGACCATGTTGTAGAGCTCGTCGTGCGACCGATCCTCGAACTTCCCTCCGGCCATCTACCTTCTCCCCTCACAGCGCGTCGCCCCCGACCTCTTTGCCGCCGTGATTCCCACTCTGACCCGCGTGCTTCTCGGTGGGCTCGCGGTAGTACTTCCGCGTACGTGCCTGGATCTCCCGCATTCGACGGGCCTGTTCGGCGTCCATGCCGTCGTAGCCGCGCTCGGCGACGATGGCCATGAGCCCCATGGCCTCGATCTGGTCGCCGAAGGACTTGGACAGGGTCTCCAGCCGTGCGTGGACCTTCTCGTAGAGGTTGGCCAGGTCGTCGGCGGAGGTGAACCCGGTGCCCGAACCGTACGCGTCCCGGGTGATGAACTGTTGCGAGATCGCCTTGCGCGATGCCGGGGACTTATCAAGGTCGGTCAGTACCTTGTCCAGGCGCTTCTTGAACTTGGCAAGCGTCTCGGCTTCCTTGACCAGCCTCTTGCCGAACGGCGTCTGTGGTTCAGACCCCGGCTCTATGGGCCTCACGCTGTCCCTCCCCGTATGACACCAACGATGTCCTAAGCCACTCTATCCATCAGCGTTGGACACCCCAACTGCCTCGTAGCTGTGGGCCGTCGACGGTTCAGTAACGGTCCGCTCCCCCAAACGTTGCATACGAGGCACACGTCACATCTGACGACACTAACGACTTCACCACAGGCGCACATGAGTACGCATACCTATTTCGCAGGATGACAGCACAGGTGTGCGGCCTGAGACCCCAGGCCACCGCGGCGCGGCGCTGTACGGCTGTGCACGGCGGGAGGTAGGTCGGAGTACCGAGGTCAAGTCCCCGCCTGTCCGGGCCCACGGCATGAGCACCGCGCCGGCTATTGATCGTTGGGCTTGTACGCCTTATCGACATAGCAGGGCGATGCCAGCGAGACCGAGATGCTGTCGCGCATCTTCTTCTCCCACTTCGATGGGTTCGGATAGGTGGACGGAAGACTCAGCTCGATCGTGACCGTGTGGTGCTCCTTCTTGTCCTCCACCTCAAGTCGCAGCTGACGCGCCTTGGAGTTGGCCTCTCCGTAGCGATAGACCTTCCAGCCGTGCTTCGGGAGTTCGCGGTGGAGCCTGTCCATGGCCTCTTTCAGAGCGTCCGCTGATGGCCCCACCACCGACCACCAATGGTTCACACGGTAGCCGTGATCAACGTCCTTGCAGGGGCTGGCGTGTGGAGCGGCAGGGGAAACCTCACCTCGCAGTTCGGAGAGGTCGAGGATCTTGCTGGACTGCCGCCTGACCAAATCCTTCGCATCTTCTAGGGTCATGCGCTGTGGCGTGTAGTCCAGACCGTCGTCGTCTTTTGTCACCGTTGAGCATCCTGTCGCGGCGATGAGGGCGGAGATCGCGAGGCCGACACGAAAGGCGAATCGGCGCTGTACGGAATCTGTCACTTTCGCGTCACTTCCCCGTACCTTCCGACCACAACCTTTGCCTGGTTCTGAAGACTCTCAGAGTCTTCATCCCAGTAACCGCTATGCCCTGACGTGTCGGTATTGACGATGTTCCCTCCGAAATCAGGGTCGGTCGGCTCGCGCGGATCGATTCGAATCACACCGATCCTGATTCCGTTTTCGTCCGTTGGGTTCATATCAGCCGGGCCGGAAATGCCGTCCCCGTCGAGCCAGGGGATGACGTCAGGCATCTCGAAACTGACGTCTTTTTTGGCGTGCCCCCAGGACCCCACTTCCGGAACCGGGTCACTTGAAGGCCATGGTATCTCGCTCTTCCCTGCGTCGGCCGCCCAGACGTGATCCTCGCCAACATCGAGATCTGAGGCGTGGCCGACCTGCATACCAGGGCTACCCGCCACAAAGACGTCATCCGCCGCCAGATGCCCCTGACGGGCAGCGGATCCAATAACGGTACTTCCGTAACTGTGTCCGTCGACGGTCAAATGCCCGGAATCTCCGTCATGAGAAGCACGCAGACCGCTGACGAAGTCGTTTAATTTGGGCCCCCGTCGTCAGCATAGCTACTCTTGGGGGCGTCGGTTACGACACTCTGCGGAGCATCGTAACCAAGCCATGTAATTGTGGAAACGTTCTGCCCCTGCGCTATGCCGTCGCTTGCTCGCCACAGCTTTTCCATTCGCCCGACGTCTCCCCCTATCTTCTCGAGGCTCGACGTGGTCCCTGGGACGTAGACTGCCGTATGGTCTGCCTTGTCGGGGTTACCGTTGGCCACGATGGCATGGCCGTGCCCCTTGGTGTCGAAGCCGAGCAGATACGCTTTGGGCAATGGTTTCTCTTCAGGATGCTTGGGGTCTACCTGCCCTGTCCGGTCGAAGCGATCTTGAATGGATTCCATCCCCTTCAGTGCCGCCTTCAACCCCCTTACCTTGTCTCCGTACTTCTTGTCCCAAGCGACCCAGTCTCCGCTGTACGCGTTACCCGGAACGGCGTCGCGTATATCTACGTATTTGTTCGGCTCTTTGGGAATCGCCTGGAGCTGCATTGAGTATTCGCCGTGCTTCTCCGCAAGCAGAACGCGGTTGGCCTCATCCCGAACATCTGCCGGAATCCCATTGAGTGTTCCGAGACTGTCCGGGTACATGGCGGCGTAAGTCGCCTTCTCCTGGGTGGAAAGCCCTTTCCACCACTTAGCGTTGTCCTCGGGGCTGCCGTGCTTAGGCGGGTGCTTGATCTCACCGAGGTAGTCCTTCGCGCCCTGGCGGACTCCAGTGGCGTCCTTTTGCACATCGGCCCAGTCCTCGGCGGCGACAACCAGATCGTCGTCGGCTTTCAGCTTGCGTAGCTGGGGAGCCCACTTCTCGTCGGCCTGCGTGGCGTCATAGACGGCTTGGGCGATGCGGTTGGCGATGGCCACCGCACGGCCGAAGTTGGGATTGGGGTGGATGTTCGCCGCTTGGCGCTCCAGAGCGCCGGCGGCATCATTCGCATCGCCGGTCGGGTCGATCGGCTGGTTCGTGGGCCTGCCCTTGGCGCTGCCCGTGACCGTGCCGCCCTCCGGTACTTTGCCGTCGACCTTGTCGCCGCCTGCCGGGTAGCTCACCGAGCCATCAGCGCCCACCGTGAACTTCTCCGCCTCGGCGTCCGCCACAGCAGCGTCGAGCTTGTCCTTGGCCGCTCGTAGTTCGTAGGCCAGAGAGTTGAGAGCGGTGATGATGAGAGCGCATTCGACCTGGGTGTAGTGGAAGTTCGTCGCCAGCTTCCGGAGCTGCACCACGGCGGCGTCAACCGCCTCGCCCTTGAGCGTTTCCCGCATGCCCGCGGCTATCTGCTGCTCGAGGTCGTCCTTGACCTGACCGGCCATGTCACCGACGGTCCGATAGCCACCCGCGGCATCCTCGAACTCCGACGGATTGAGGGATGTGAGAGTCGCGTAATCCACTGGCCCTCGTCACCGGCCCCGACTCTCGCCACCGACGGGCTTCGTGTCCTTGTACTGACCGTCCATCCCGTCAAAAGCGCCCTTGATGGCCTCGTCGTTCTTGTACTGGTGATCCCCGGCCCTCTCGAGCCGGTCCTGAAGCGCCCCGCACTTCCCGCTCACGCCCTTCAGGTAGCGCTTCCAGGAGTTGTAGAGCTCCCGCTGAGCCGCCGCGCTCTCGATGCCGCCGCCGCTCTTGCTGCCCGCGCCCAGGCCGGTCTGCTCCTCCTCCAGCTTCGTCAGCGCGGTCTTGATGTCCCCCGGAGCTTGCCGACGCTCCGACCCGCTGTGGTCCAGGCGTTCTTGTTGGACTTCAGGTTGCCCGATCCGCCTTGTTCCCAGCCGGGCTTGTTGTCGGCGCTCGCGAGACTCATCCCGGCGTCATCGGACGCCTCCCGCTTCATCTGCGCCCATTCCGCCTCGAACGTCGACATACGCTCCCCGATCCCCGGCCTCGCACGACTCACAGTTACGTCAAATGGCTCAGTGTAGAAGACACTTCACACATCTCCATGAGTACTCCTACTCAGCCATGCCGGAGCGCCGGCGCCTCCGTTCGTTGAGAACTGCCGCCAGCCCCGCGATGCCCGCGACCGCGATGGCGGCGGCGCCCACGGAGTACGTCGCGAGGCGTTCCTTGCGCTCCTGAGGGGTCTCGCCCAAGGTCATGGGGGCGGGGTCGGGCGCGGCGACGTCGTGGGCGGCGCCCTTGTCCAGGGTGACGTGGTCGATGCGGGTTTCGTCGTCGGTGAGGGCGCGGACGGGGTCGACGACGCCCCAGCCGATGAAGCGGTCATGGTGGTTGACGGCGCGCTCGGCGGTCTGCTCGATCTGGGCGACCACCTCGTTCTGTTTCCAGTCCGGGTGCTTGGCGCGGATCAGGGCGGCGACGCCGGCGACGTAGGGCGCGGAGAAGCTGGTGCCGTTGTCCACGCACTGGCCGCCCTTGGGGACGGTGGAGACCATTTCGACGCCGGGAGCGGCGACATCTACGAAGTCGCCGGACTGAGAGAAGGGGGCCCGTTCGTTGTTGCGGTCCGAGGCGCCGACGGCGAGGACGCCGTCGTAAGCGGCCGGGTAGGTCTTCTTGACCTTGCCGTCGAGACCGTCGTTGCCGGCGGAGGCGACCACGACGACATTCGCTCGCAGTGCGTTCTCAACGGCTTGCTGCAGCGCGCTGTTCGCCTGAAGCGGCTTGACGGTGTCCTGGGAGATATTGATGACGTCGGCTCTCGCGTCGACCGCCCAGTCGATGGCCGTGGCCATGGTGTCAGTCGTACCGGAGCCCTTTTCGTCGTTCTGCCGGATCGGGATGATCTTGGCTTTGGGTGCGATGCCGACGAATCCCGTGCCCGAGTGAGGGCGGGCGGCGATGATGCCGGCGACCTTGGTCCCGTGGCCGACCGAGTCGTCCGTCCCGTTGCCCTTCTTCCCCTTGGACAGACTCTTCTTGCCGCCCTTACGGACCTCCTTGCCCTTGCTGGTGTCGACGGCGTCCTTGAGCTGAGGATTGGTGTTGTCGACGCCGGTGTCGATGACGGCGACTTTGATCGGGCGGCCCTTCGGATCCAGCCCCTTGGTGTCCTGCCACAGCTGGTCGAGCATGACGCGCTGGAGGGACCAGGGGGTGCCCTTGATCTGTTTGGCGGGGTAGGTGCATTCGCCACTGCCCGCGAGGGACAGCTCCGGCGCCGCGGAGGCCGATGTCGGTCCGGCCGCCGCCGACAGTGCCGTGAGGGCGGTCGCCGCCGACAGTGCGAGGGATTTGATGGTGCGCCGCATATGTTCGGGCTTCCTCATGTCCTATGAACCCTGGGGCTGCTTGGCGCTGTTGGCGTCGAGACGTGGACCGGTGGGCAGGAATTCGGACCAGTCCGCGGGTACCGGAGTCGGGTTGACGTCCTGGTATCCGAGGCTGCGCTGGGCCTTGTTGACGTCCTGCTGAGTCTGCGTGGCCTTGTCCTTGCCGGAGCCCTCATCACCGATTTTCGACTTGCCGGAATCGCTGTCGTTGTTGGACTGGACCGAGTAGCGAAGGCCGGTGTCGGTCACCAGGAAGACCGGCCCGTTCTTGATCTGGTGGCCGCTCACCTGGCGGTAGAGCACTCCCGACCCCGGGGTCACATAGGCGCTGGTGGCACCGTCCGGGATGGTGGCCGGGAATTCCTTGCCCGCCCAAGTGGCCACCTTGGCACCGCCCTTGGCGGTCACCCCGTCCAGGATGCTGCAGCTGGTGTCCCGGGCTCCGCTGCCCAGCGCGGGATCGACGGAGTTTGCCTGGCTCGGGATTTCGCTGGGCCAGTGGTACTGGCCGTAGAAGTCGTTCTCCGTGTCCGGGTTGAACGACGGGGCCGCCACTCGCTTGGCCATACTCGCCTCATTGATGGAGGTCTTGCTCCTGAGCAGGAGCTTGGCCACGAACTCCGAGACGCGCTGGACCTTTCCCTGCAGCACCACATACTTCTGGGTGCCGGCTCCGGTGGGCGCTTCGAGCACCATGCCGACCCGGTTCGCCTCGCCGAGGCTCGAGATCCCGGCGTCATCGCCGATCCGGCCCGGGACCTGCGGAAAGTCGATCGGTGCCCCGTCCCTGAAGGTCGCCAGCCAGTCCCTGGTGACCCGCTGCGGCTTCGCACCGTCGTGAAAGATCGAGCGCAGCAGAAGATTGGTGTCCGCGGCGGACTTGGCCTTCCAGTCCGGGCCGCCGATCAAATACTTCACGCCCCGCGGATCGACGAGATAGCGGGCGCCGTCCTGGCCCTGCACATAGAGCGCCTGGCCGCCGTGGAGCGCCTGGGATCCGCGCAGCTTCTTGAGTTTCGGGTCCCGGTCGGAAAAAAGGAAGACGGCCTTCTGGGTGGTGTTCCCATTGCCACCCGGCTGTTCACAGACCGCCCACGTCATGCGCTTCTTCGCCTCCTCCGCACTGGGGATGCGGTCCGGTGCGTAGGGAATGCCGATCGTGGGGCCACGCGGGATGTGGCCGTCGTCCAGCTCCGACTCCTTCACCTTGATGATGCTGGACTTCTCGGGATCGAGGAGAAGCTTGGCGGAGGCGAGGTTCAGCACCGGGTGGAGTTGGGGTTTGCCGCCGGTCTTCAGGATGACGTACCGAGTGGTGGAGTCACTGCCGACGATCACATGCGATTCCGGTGTGTCCCACCCCTTGGGTGCGACGGGCTTGAACATGCCCCAGGCGCCGAAACCGGCGAGGATCAGGGCCCCGACGACGACTCCGGGAAGGACCGCGCGCAGCGGACGCGGCGCACCCTCCTCCGTACCGCTCGGCGTGGGTTGCAAAAAGGCGGCGACTGTCCGCTTCTTCGCATAGATATAGGCGTTGAGTTCGTCCCGCCGTGATGCCATTTTTAGCCGCTTCTCCCCGCTTTTCGGCCTCGGTAGTCAGGTGGCCTGCCTCGGTCCTGGTGTCGTACCGACCCTCTACTATGCCGGTAGTGAACTGGCTCATGCCGCCTGGGGACACTCACCGGGGGCGACGACGACCGGGCCGTTCGGGCCGGTTTCGGACATGAGGGGGCTGACGGGGATGGCTGCCGCAACGCGCGCACGTACCGCGAGGAGCGCGTCCGGCCGAGGAGCACCGAGCGGACCCCGTCCGCCCGCACCCGCTGACGCTCCCCGACAGCGGCCCCCATCACCTCCGCCACCCCGCGCACGACGTCCCGGCCCGGCAGCATCGGCCCCCTGCGGCTACAGCAATTCGTGCTGATCGAGGTGGCCGCGGCGATCGTGCTGGCCGCAGGAGTGGTTGACAAGCTCCTGCTGGTGCCCGCGGGAGTCGTGGGTGTCGTACTGGTTCTGCTGGCCGTGGTCACGCGTCATCAGCAGCCGATACCGGAATGGCTGAGCACCGCGCTCGCGCTGCGCAGGCGCCAGCGGCAGGCGGCGAAGCCGCTCGACGCGGGCGCGGACCCCGGTTTCACGCCCGCTCTGGAGTGCGAACCGGCCCTGCGCACCTATACGTTCACCGATCGCGAGCGGCGCATGGTCGGCTTGGTGGGCGACGGCACCTTTCTGACCGCGATCCTGCAGCTGGACGCCACGGACTCGCCGCTGCGCCCGCACCGTACGCAGCGTCCGCTCCCGCTTTCGCTGCTGCGCGACGCCATGGACGTCGACGGAATCCTGCTGGAGTCCGTGCAGGTGGTGCAGCATGCGTTGCCGGCGCCCGCACCCCATCTGTCGGCGCAGACGGTGCCCGTGCGCAACTACGGGCCGCTTCAGGAGCAGACGGGAGCGCCCGCGGTCCGTCTGACATGGGTGGCCCTGAAGTTCGACCCGGAGCTCTGCCCGGAGGCCGTCGCGGCCCGGGGCGGGGGCCTCGAAGGCGCGCAGCGGTGTGTGCTGCGGGCGGCGGATCAGCTGTCGAGCAGGCTGCAGGGGGCAGGTTTCGGCGTGACGCTCCTGCCGGAGGAGGGCGTGACGGCGGCGATCGCCACCGCCGCGAGCGTCAACCCGAGGGCGACGGCGCAGGCCCGGCAGACCAACACGCTCAGCCGACGCACGGTCGAGAGCGCACGGGCCTGGCGCTGCGACGATCGATGGCACACCACGTACTGGGTCAGCAGGTGGCCGCAGCTGGGGCCGGGAGCCACGCCCCTTCCCCAACTGGCCGCGCTGCTGACCTCACTGCCCGCGCTCGCGACCACGCTCAGCCTCACCCTGCGGCGGGGCGGGACGCAGAGCGGCCGGCCCGCGCCCACGGTGAGCGGACATGTGCGGATCACGGGTCATAGCGCGGACGACCTGGTCGCGATGAGGCGAGAGCTCCAGCGCACCGCCCGCGGGGTGCGGGTGGGGCTCGCACGGCTGGACCGCGAGCAGGTACCCGGCGTACTCGCCACTCTGCCCCTGGGAGGCACCCGCTGATGGCCATGCCGACGACCGTCTCAGGCGGCCCTTCTTACGCCCCGACCTCCGCACCCGGCCAGATGCCCGGTCAGCCGGACGAGCCGGTGGCTCCCGCCCCGCGCAGGATGCGACGGGGATTCGGGCTGATCGGACCGCGGCGTCAGCGGCATGAGCTCCCCCCGGAGCAGTTCGACGCCCTGGCGCTGCCGATCGGCGACGACGGGGTGGTGATCGGTGTCGGCGCGCGGGACCAACCCGCCGTGCTGGGCCTGCACCGTCCCACGCCCTTCAACGTGGTCCTGGTCGGCGGGCTGTGGACGGCGCAGGTGATCGGATTGCGAGCGGTGGCCACGGGCGCCCGGGTCACCGTGGAGACCGGCCGTCAGCAGATGTGGGCGTCACTGGCGCAGGCCGCGAACGGCGGGTACCAGAGCATGACGCTCCACGACGTGGGCCGTGTGCCGCCGCAGGGGCCGTCGATCGGCAGTCCCGTCCTGGTGATCCGTGATGCGGGCATGCGACCGCCGCGCGGGCGGGTGACCTCGGCGCCGTGGCAGTCCGTGCTGACGCTTCTGCCCTACCTGAGCCCGGTCGCCCCCGGCTCATGGAGAACGCGGACCTGGTGGGCGTCCAGCGGGTGTCCCCCGAGGAGGCCACCCAGGTCGGGCGGATCATGGGGCTGCCGTCCACGGATGTCGAGTCACTGTCCACGCTTCCGGACGGGGTCACTCTTTGGTGTGATCGTCAGTCGCGGCTCTATGTGGCAACGCATCCGACGGATATCGAATCCGGCCTGCTGGGCGGAGCTCGCCGCATGGACTGACGGTGTTCGATTGCCGCCGCGCACACGGTGGATGAGACTGTCAGCCAAGCACCAGGCGGGCTTGTTTCCGCGGTACCCGAAGGGATTCTCCACCGATGGCCGACGCCAAAGAGAAGGAAGAGCTGTACGCCCTCGACATCTCCGGTGTTGAGTGGCTCAGCGCACCTGGCAGCAGCTCCGAGGACCGGGTGGAGATCGCCTACCTGCCGAACGGGGCGGTGGCCATGCGGAATTCCACCGACCCCGAGACCGTGCTGCGCTACACGGAGGCCGAATGGCGTGCCTTCGTCCTGGGCGCGAGGGACGGCGAATTCGATCTGAGCTGAGGAGCGCGAGCGCGGGGGCGGACGCCGGTCGGTGTCCGCCCCCGCGGTCGTATCCCATCTCTCAGCCGACGCTCAGCGGCCGAAGGCCATCAGGAGGTTTTCGGGGGTGGTGTCGGTGCCGGTGATGCGGTTGGTGGCGATGTAGAAGTTGCCGTTGCGGTAGGTGTGGGTGGCCGAGTAGAAGTCGCGCTCGGCTTTTCGGGTGGCCTGGGGCAGGCGTAGGAGGGGTTTGGGCTTGCCGCCGTCGGGGCCGATGCGGACGATTTGGCCGGGGGCGGTGTATGAGGGCTTTTCGTAGGCGATGAGGTTCTTGCCGTCCATGTTCAGCGGGAGCAGGAGCCGTTCGGCCACCTTGACCGCCCATTTCCGCTTGCCGGTGGTGAGGTCGAAGGCGTGGATCTCGCTTGTCGAGCCCAGGCCGTGGTCCTGGGTCATCTCGGTCGGCAGGTAGAAGGTGTCGGCGGAGCCGGCGACGCCTTCGCAGTTGCCCATGTTGGTGCCGAAGATGTCCGTGCCGCACTCCGGCTGGTAGGACTGCTTGCCCAGCGCGAGGGTAGAGCGTTCCTTGCCCTGGTCGGAGAGGGCCAGGATGCCGCCGGAGCGTCGGTCCTGGTCGATGAGGGCCACCACGGCGGGGCTGCTGGAGAAGATGTTGCTGACCTTGAAGCCCTTACGGATGGTGTAGGTCCACTTGATCGAGCCGCTGGGGGTGAGCTGCTGGAGCTTGGCGGTGCCATTGGTGCAGGAATAGGCGCGCAGCAGGACCTTGCCGCCCGCGTAGCCGTCAATGGAGCAGCCCGCGCTCGGCTTTTCGGGTGAGACTTCCTTGCCGTCGTTGACCTTGATGACGGCGGAGCCGCCGAACCAGGCCATGCCGACGAGGTTGCCGCTCTGTGCCATGCCCACGTTCGTGTAGCCGCCGCCCATGGCATCAGTCTCGGGGGCGGAGTGGTCCCAGAGCTTGGCGCCCTTGTTGAGGTCGATCAGGGTGAGTTGGCTGCAGGAGTCCCTTCCATGGCCCTCGTAGGCGACGACGACCTTGCCGTCGGTGGTGGACGTGGGAGCGGCGCAGACCGCTTTGGGGAGCGTGAGGGTCCATTTGCTGCCCCCTTCGTCCTTGTAGGCGATGATCTTGTTCTCGACCGCCTTGACGACATAGCCCTTCATCGCCCAGAAGCCGGGCACTTCGAGGTTGCTCTTGCTGACCTCGGGCGCGGGCTTCTGGTAGAGGACCTTGGCCTCGCCCGCCCGGCGCTGGTCGTTGGGATCGCTTTCGCCGCTGCCGCGACCGCCGGTGTTGTCACCGTCACCGGTCGTCGGCTCCGGCGTCCGGTCCTGTGTCTTGGGGTGGCTCGGGGTGGTCGTTTCGGGGCTCGCGGTGGGGTTCTTACCGCCGTCATCGCCGCCCACCGCCGCGTACATCCCGCCACCGGCCGCGAGCAGTACCGCCACCGCCGCGCCGATGATGAGGGCTTTGCGCTTCGGGGCCGGGTCGCCGGCGGTGGGTGGAGGCGTGCCGTACGGCCCGCCGGGCGGTGGGGTGTACGGGCCGCCGGGCGGTGGGGTGTACGGGCCGCCGGGCGGTGGGGTGTACGGGCCGCCGTACCCCGGCTGGTGTGCGTCCGGGTTCTGGGCGTAGGGGTTCGACCGGTCCGGGCCATGGGAAGCGGGCGCGCCGGGCTGTGGTGGGGGCGGGCTCGGCGGGAGGGCTCCGGTGTCCCATATCTGGGGCGGGGTGTGGCCCGTCGACGGAGTTGATGGGTGCCTCTGGGGCGCGGTGGGCGGCGTGCTGGGCGGCGTGGGTGGCGTCGGAGGTCTCCATGGCGAGCCGAAGCCGCCCTGGCCGGGCTCCTGGGGTTCTTGGGGCTGCTGGGGCTCCTGAGGCTCTGGGGCGGCGGGCCGAAGCCGCCGGAGGGCGGCTGGTTGGGTGGCTGGGGCGGCTGCGGCATCTGCGCCTACCTCTCACACGAGTCCACCGACCGGTCGGCCTCCTCCCCGCGATCCGGTCGGCGGCACCGGCCGGATAGGGGCGACATGGTCGCAGGTCCCACTGTGCAACGGCATTCGAGCGGGGATTCTTTGTACCACCGGACGCTTGGACTTCTCCCCGCGGTTGCCGGGTACGTACCGCCGTAAGGCACGGTGAGGTCTCGGACAGCCTCGAGTGCGCGGATGGGCCTGCCCCCGCGGCGCTCATGGTGATTAGTCTTGGGGTACCCGGTGGAGCGCCCGTTCAGGGGTCCCCGGCGTCACAAAAGGGGAAAGCCGAACGGTCGGACGACAGTAGCGATCGGCAACAGATCGGCCTCGCCAAGAATTTCAAGGGTGTTCGACCACACCAGGAGGCATTGTGAGCAGCGATCGGGACGAGATCCGCACGGGCGGAAACACACCCGGCGATGATCGGTCCGACGCGGAGACCGAGCACACGGGCGAGTTCACCATCGACTACACCCCACCCGCCTGGTATACGCAGAACGCTTCGTCGTCGTCCTCGCCGTCCTCCACCGCCCCCACGTCGACCGGCGGTTCCGGAGGAACCGGGACGGGCGCCGGTGTGGGGATGCCGGGTCCGCCGCCTCCGCCGCCCACCGGCAATCCGGTGCCCGTGCCGGGGGCGCCGGAGCCGAGCGGTTTTCCGGGTGCCTGGCCGCCGCCGGCCCCGGCTCCCTCCTCCGATCTCGCGTCGGACGCCTCCGAGGTGGAGGAGGTCCCCGCGCAGAGGGAGGACGAGGCACGGTCGGAATCGGACCTCAGAGAGTCCGACTCGGGCATTCGCATGCCGCCTTTGTCTGACTCTGGGTCGGATTCGATTAGTGGTGCGCCCGCGGATGACAGCGTTACGAGTGGCGGCGTTTCGGACCGCGCCGAGTCCGAGCCCTCCCGCGAGGCTTCCGTCCCGGCTTCCGAGGTCGAAGCCGAGGATTCGGCGGCGGTTTCCTCCCCTTCTTCCGCTTCCGCTCCCGTCGATGACGACTTCACGCTGGCGCCCGCCGCCGCCCGGGGGACGACGACGCCCTCCGGCCGGACTCGGACCACGCCTCCGAGACTGGCTCCGACGAGGGCGAGAACGGCGATGTGGTCAGCCCCTCCACCGTGCGGTTCTCCACCGCCGCGCTGCGACGCGAGATCGCCGAGAGGCGGAGTGAGGACTCCGGCGCCGGGGTCGCTGGTTCCGGTTCCGGTTCGCCTTCCGGGTCCGATTCCGCTTCTCCTTCCGGCTCCGACTCCGGGTCCTCGGACGCGGACGACCGTGCCGACGACGACGTGCGCAGCGAGGGCACGCTGCGCTTCTCCACGGCCGCGCTGCGGCGGGAGATGGAGGAGCTGAGGCAGGCGAACGCCGAGCCTCAGGACGCGGTCCCCGAGGACGCGGTCCCCGAGGACGCCGTGCCGCCGAGCGGGCCGGCCCCGAGCAGCCCGCCACCACCTGGGCCCCGCCGCCCGTTCCGCAGTCGGGGCTGCCGCCCCTGCCGCCGGACTTCCAGCCCGCGGCGCCCGAGGACACCCCGCCTCCTCCGGGTCCCGCTCCCGCTCCGGTCCCGGAACAGCGGACGGACGGGCCCGCCACGCCTGGTGCCGGAGTGCCGCTCCCGCCGCAGGACACCTCCTGGGCGCCTCCCCCGCCCCAGACGCAAGGGCAGCCCGGACAACCCACCGCCGGGCCGGGGCCGCAGGGCGGATACGGCTATCCGCGTCCCGGTGAGGGCGGTCCCGGCGCGATCCCCGGCCAGCCCGGTCCGGCCCCGCTGCCGGATCAGGCCCAGGGGGCGCAGCCCCGGCGGCCAACATGCCTGGCCCGCAGGGCGGTTACCAGCAGCCCGGCCCGGGCGTACCGGGTCCCGGGCCGCAGGGTGCCCCGGCTCCGCAGGGGCCCCACTACGGCTACCCGCAACCGGGGCCCAGCCCGCGCCCGGCCCGGGCGGTCCTGGCCCGGGGCCGGGGCCGACGCCCGTCCCAGGCGGCTACGGCTTCCCGCAGCCGCCCGCCCCGGACCAGCAGGGCCAGGGGCAGTACCAGCAGCCCCACGCACAGCCCTACCCCACGCCCCAGCCGGGGCAGGCCGAACACCCCGGACAGCCCGGACACCCCGGACAGCCGATGTACCCGGGCCAGCCCGGACAGCCTGCCCAGCCCGGTCAGCCCGGTCAGCCCGGACCGTACGCGCCGAACGGCCCCGCCCAGGGCCAGCAGCCGCAGGCCCCCCAGGGTCAGCAGTTCCCCGGGCAGCAGGGTCCGGGCGCGCAGGGTGGCTACGGCTTCCCGCGGCCCGGCGACGGCGTTCCCGGGCCGGGTCCCGGACCGCAGGCGCAAGGGCAGCCACAGCCGCATGACGGCTACGGCTATCCGCGCCCGGACGCCCACGCCGCCCCGGCGGCCCCGGCGGACCCCCGTACCGGCGGCTGGCCGACCGTGACGCCCGACCAGCGGCGCCAGGCCGGAAGCGCGGGCGCGCCGCTCGGGTACACCGCCGCGGTCGAGCTCTCCTCGGACCGGCTGATCAAGGGCAAGCAGAAGCCGAAGAAGAACACCCCCGGCCCCTCCCGCTTCAAGATCGGCGGCAAGAAGGAGGAGGCCGAGCGGCAGCGCAAGCTCGAGCTGATCCGTACGCCGGTGCTCTCCTGCTACCGCATCGCGGTGATCAGCCTCAAGGGCGGTGTCGGCAAGACCACGACGACCACCGCCCTCGGCGCGACCCTGGCCATCGAGCGCCAGGACAAGGTCATCGCGATCGACGCCAACCCGGACGCGGGCACCCTCGGCCGACGGGTCCGGCGGGAGACCGGGGCGACCATTCGCGACCTGGTCACGGCGATCCCGTACCTCAACAGCTACATGGACATCCGGCGGTTCACCTCACAGGCGCCGTCGGGGCTGGAGATCCTGGCCAACGACGTGGACCCGGCGGTCTCGACGACGTTCAACGACGACGACTACCGCCGCGTCATCGACGTCCTGGGCAAGCAGTACCCGATCATCCTCACCGACTCGGGCACGGGCCTGCTCTACAGCGCCATGCGCGGCGTCCTCGACCTCGCCGATCAGCTGATCATCATCTCCACGCCCTCGGTGGACGGCGCGAGCAGCGCCAGCACCACCCTGGACTGGCTGTCCGCGCACGGCTACGCGGATCTGGTCTCGCGGAGCATCACGGTGATCTCCGGGGTCCGGGAGACCGGCAAGATGATCAAGGTCGAGGACATCGTGTCCCACTTCGAGACCCGCTGCCGCGGGGTGATCGTCGTGCCGTTCGACGAACATCTGTCGGCGGGCGCCGAGGTGGACCTGGACATGCTGCGGCCCAAGACCCGTGAGGCGTACTTCAACCTCTCGGCCATGGTCGCGGAGGACTTCACCCGCGCCCAGCAGGAGCAGGGCCTGTGGACGGGCGACGGAGGGGCCCAGCCGCCGCAGGTGGCCCCGCCGATGCCCGGACAGGCCCAGCAGCAGCCCTACCCGGGCGCCTACGCGCCTCAGCAGGGCCAGCAGCCGCAGTACCCCGGGTACCCGCAGCAAGGCGGCCAGCAGGGCTGGCAGCAGTCCTACGAGCAGGGGCAGGGGCAGCAGCCGCAGCCCGGCCAGCCGTGGCAGCAGGCCCAGCCGGGTCAGCCCGGGCAGCCCGGGCAACCGGGGCAGCCCTGGCAGCAGCAGCCCCCGCAGCAGTAGCGAGCGAAGAAGCGCGAAGCGCCCCGTGGGCCGGTGATCCGGTCCACGGGGCGCATGCGCGTTACCCGTTCACCACGTGGCGCGGGGCGCGTGGCGCGCAGCCGCACGGCACGGCGCGTGGCGTCCGCCATGCGCCCTCGGCGGCTCCCGTACGGGTCAGCAGTCGCCGCCGTACGCCCTCAGCGGCTCCCGTACGCGTCATCAGCCGCCGTGCGCGTCAACGGCTCCCGTGCTCCTCCACAAGCTCCCGCGCCCGCTTCACATCGGCCGCCATGCGCTCCAACAGGGCCTCGATCGAGTCGAACTTCTCCTGGCCCCGCAGATAGGCGAGGAAGTCGACCTCGACATGGAGTCCGTACAGATCCAGTCCGACCCGGTCGATCGCGTACGCCTCGACCGTCCGCTCGGTCCCGTCGAACTGCGGATTGGTGCCGACCGAGATCGCCGCGGGCATCGCCTCGCCCTGCGCCGTCAGCCAGCCGGCGTAGACGCCGTCGGCCGGGATCGCGGTGTGCGGCGGGGTCTCCAGGTTGGCCGTCGGGAAGCCCAGCTCTCGGCCGCGCTGCGCACCGCGCACCACCACGCCCTCGACCCGGTGCGGCCGGCCCAGGACCTCCATCGCGCCCGTGACATCGCCCTCCGCGACCAGGCGGCGCACCAGCGTGGAGGAGAACGGCTCGCCGCCGCCCGCCTCACCGCGCTCGTACAGGTCGATGACCTCGACCTCGTAGTCGTAGGTGGTGCCGAGCTCGCGCAGGAAGGCCACGTTCCCCGCGGCCTTGTGGCCGAAGCGGAAGTTGGGGCCCTCCACCACGACCCGGGCGTGCAACTTGTCCACCAGCACCTTCACCACGAAGTCGGCGGGGGTGAGCCGCGAGAACTCCGCCGTGAACGGCAGGATCAGCACCGCGTCCACGCCCAGCCCGGCCATCAGCTCCGCGCGCCGCTGGTGCGTGGCGAGCAGCGGTGGATGGCTGCCGGGCCGCACGACCTCGCTCGGATGCGGGTCGAAGGTGACCACGACCGCCGGTACGCCCAGCTCACGCGCCCGTGCCACGGCACGGCCGATGATCAGCTGGTGTCCTCGGTGCACCCCGTCGTAGGAACCGATGGTGACGACGCTGCGCCCCCAGTCCTCGGGGATGTCCTCCAAGCCACGCCAGCGCTGCACTTTGCCCGCTCCTCGCCCGAACCTTTGTCTGTCGACTTCGCAGGTCTAAGACTGCCATGCTCCGGGCGCCCGCCTCGCATCGGTGGCCGCCTCGAGCGCCCGGACCGGCCGGAAAGCCACCGTAGGCGGCCGGTCCCGGCGCGTGCAACGCGGCCCGGAGTCGGCCACGGCACACCGGCGCCGCGTCGCCCCACCCAGCGGGGGTACGCCCGCGGCGGGCGAAGTCCCCCACCTCGCCCCTTCCCGGCACAAGGGGCTCCGCCCCTTGACCCCGCCGGGCCCCGACGGTGTCAACGGCGTCATACGAAGACGGCCAGGCTCTTCGCCTTGCCCTTCGACTCCTCCACCAGGGCCAGAAAGCGCCCCTCCGGCCCGAAGACCGCGACCGGCCCCGGTCCCTTCTCCCCCGACGGCATGTCGATCCGCACCCCATTGCCCAGCAGCCGGGCCTGGCGCTCGTCCACGTCCCAGCGCGGGAACGCGGCGGCCGCCGCCTCCGCGATGGGCAGGATCTCCAGCGACTCCTCCAGCCTCTCCAGCGTCCTGGCCGCCTCCAGCCCGTACGGGCCGACCCGGGTCCGGCGCAGGGCCGTGAGATGGCCGCCCACGCCGAGTCCGGCGCCCAGGTCGCGCGCCAGGGCACGGATGTAGGTGCCGGAGGAGCACACCACCGTGACGTCCAGGTCGAGGACGGTGGTGCCGTCCTCCGCCTTGGCCTCGCGGCGGTCGTGGAGGACGAAGGAGGAGACGGTCACCGGCCGTGCCGGAATCGCGAACTCCTCGCCCTCCCGCGCCCGGGCGTAGGAGCGCTTGCCGTCGATCTTGATGGCGCTGACCTTGGAGGGGACCTGCTGGATGTCCCCGGTCAGCTCCTCGATCCCGGCCTGGACGGCGCCCGGGTCGATCCCTGCGGCGCCGTCGGAGGCGGTGATCTCGCCCTCCGCGTCATCGGTGACCGTGGTCTGCCCGAGCCGGATGGTGGCCCGGTACTCCTTCTCGGTCAGCGCCAGATGGCCCAGCAGCCGGGTGGCCTTCTCCACGCCGACCACGAGCACGCCCGTGGCCATCGGGTCCAGCGTCCCCGCGTGGCCGACCCGCCGGGTACCGGCGAAGCGGCGCATCTTGGCGACGACGTCGTGCGAGGTGAAACCGGCCGGTTTGTCGACGATCACCAGGCCGTCCGGTGCCCCGGAACCGGCCCTGCCCTTGCGCGTCATGCGTCCGCTGAACCCTTGCCGTCCGTACCGGGCTCCTCGTCGTCCTCCTGGCCGGGCTTGCGGTACGGGTCGGCGTCGCCCGCGTAAGCGGCGCCCGACGACGCCTCGCGCACCTGCGCGTCCGCCTCCCTGGCCTTGGCGAGCAGATCGTCGATGGTGCGGGCGTTCTCCGGCAGCGCGTCCGGGACGAACGTCAGCGTCGGGGTGAAGCGCACCCCCGTCTGGCGCCCGACCTCCGACCGCAGCACGCCCTTGGCGCTCTCCAGGGCCGCGGCGGAGGCCGCCCGCTCCTCGTCGTCGCCGAAGACCGTGTAGAAGACGGTCGCCTCCCGCAGATCACCGGTGATCCGGGTGTCGGTGATGGTCACATAGCCCAGCCGCGGGTCCTTGATCCGCCGCTGCAGGGTCTCCGCGACCACGACCCGGATGCGGTCCGCCAGCTTGCGTGCCCGCGCGGTGTCGCTCATGCGTCTTCTTCTCTCTTCTCCGCGTACGTTCTTCGCGTCAGTTCTTCGCGTCGGTCATCGATGGCCACCGGCGGCTTGCGATCGCCGGTCCGGCCCCTCATTCATCTTCGCCACCGTGGAACCGCCGTCGCACCGACAGCAGCTCCACCTCCGGCCGCGCCGCCACCAGCCGCTCGCAGCGGTCGAGCACCTCCGTGAGGTGGCCCGCGTCCCCGGAGACCATCGCCAGGGCGATCTGGGCCCTGCGGTAGAGGTCCTGGTCGCCGACCTCCGCCACGCTCACCGCGTATTTGCGGTGCAGCTCGGCGACGATCGGGCGGACGACGGAGCGCTTCTCCTTCAGCGACCGTACGTCGCCGAGAAGCAGGTCAAAGGACAACGTCCCTACATACATGCGGTCCGGGTCAAGCCACCCGTGGGGCCTTTGTGATTGCGGGCTTCTCGCACCGTACACGCAAGGGCCGGGGCCGATCGACGGAAATTCCTCCGCCGACCGGCCCCGGCCGCCGCCGCTCGTCAGCCGCGCGGCTTCTCGCGCATCTCGTACGTCGCGATGACGTCGTCGACCTTGATGTCGTTGTAGCTGCCGAGGTTGATACCGCCCTCGAAGCCCTCGCGAATCTCGGTGACGTCGTCCTTGAAGCGACGCAGACCCTCGATGTTGAGGTTCTCCGCGACGACCTTGCCGTCGCGGATGAGGCGGGCCTTGGTGTTCCGCCGGACCTCGCCGGAGCGGATGAGCACACCCGCGATGTTGCCCAGCTTGGACGAGCGGAAGATCTCGCGGATCTCCGCCGTACCGAGCTCGACCTCTTCGTACTCCGGCTTGAGCATGCCCTTCAGGGCCGCCTCGATCTCCTCGATCACCTGGTAGATGACCGAGTAGTAGCGGACGTCCACGCCCTCGCGCTCGGCCATCTGCGTGGCACGCCCGTCGGCGCGCACGTTGAAGCCGATGACGATGGCGTCCGAGCCCGTCGCCAGGTCGATGTCGGTCTCGGTGACCGCACCCACACCGCGGTGCAGCACCCGCAGGTCCACCTCTTCGCCGACGTCGAGCTGGAGCAGCGAGGACTCGAGGGCCTCCACCGAACCGGACGCGTCGCCCTTGATGATGAGGTTGAGCTGCTGGACCTGACCGGCCTTGAGCACCTTGTCCAGGTCCTCCAGGGAGACCCGGCGGGTGCGCTTGGCGAAGGCGGCGTTCCGCTCGCGGGCGGCGCGCTTCTCGGCGATCTGGCGGGCGGTGCGGTCCTCGTCCACGACGAGGAAGTTGTCACCCGCACCGGGCACGTTGGTCAGACCGAGCACCAGGACCGGGGTCGCCGGGCCGGCCTCCGCCACGTTGTTCCCGTTGTCGTCGAGCATCGCCCGGACGCGGCCGTACGCGTCGCCGACCACCATCGTGTCGCCGACCCGCAGGGTGCCGCGCTGGACCAGCACGGTGGCCACGGCGCCGCGGCCGCGGTCGAGGTGGGCCTCGATCGCGATGCCCTGTGCGTCCTGCTCCGAGTTGGCCCGCAGGTCGAGCGAGGCGTCGGCGGTGAGGACGACGGCCTCCAGCAGGCTGTCGATGTGCAGACCCTGCTTGGCGGAGATGTCGACGAACATGGTGTCGCCGCCGTACTCCTCGGCCACCAGGCCGTACTCGGTCAGCTGACCGCGCACCTTGGTCGGGTCCGCGCCCTCGACGTCGATCTTGTTGACCGCGACCACGATCGGCACATCGGCCGCCTTGGCGTGGTTCAGCGCCTCGATCGTCTGGGGCATCACACCGTCGTTGGCCGCCACCACGAGGATCGCGATGTCGGTCGACTTGGCACCACGGGCACGCATGGCGGTGAACGCCTCGTGACCCGGGGTGTCGATGAAGGTGATCCTGCGCTCTTCGTCGTTGACCTCGGTCGAAACCTGGTAGGCACCGATGTGCTGGGTGATGCCGCCGGCCTCGCCCGCGACCACGTTGGTCTTGCGGATCGCGTCCAGCAGTCGGGTCTTACCGTGGTCGACGTGACCCATGACGGTCACCACCGGCGGACGCGCGGAGAGCATCTCCTCGCCGCCCTCGTCCTCGCCGAACTCGATGTCGAAGGACTCGAGAAGCTCGCGGTCCTCCTCCTCCGGGCTGACGATCTCGACGTTGTAGTTCATCTCGTCGGCGAGAAGCTGAAGCGTCTCGTCGGAGACGGACTGCGTCGCGGTGACCATCTCGCCCAGGTTGAACATCACCTGGACCAGGGACGCCGGGTTGGCGTTGATCTTCTCCGCGAAGTCGGTCAGCGAGGCACCACGCGACAGCCGGACCGTCTGGCCGTTGCCTCGCGGCAGCATCACACCGCCGATGGACGGGGCCTGCATGGCCTCGTACTCCTGGCGCCTCTGCCGCTTCGACTTACGGCCACGACGCGCCGGACCGCCGGGACGGCCGAAGGCGCCCTGGGTGCCACCGCGGCCACCGGGACCGCCGGGACGGCCGCCGAAGCCGGGACGGCCACCGCCGCCGCCGAAGCCGCCACCGCCGCCGGGACCGCCCGGACGACCGGCGAAACCGCCGCCACCACCGGGACGACCGCCGCCGCCACCGCCGGGACGGCCGGCGAAGCCGCCACCGCCACCGGGACGACCGCCGCCGCCGGGACGACCGCCGCCGCCGGGACCGCGACCGCCACCGCCGCCGGGGCCCGGCCGCGGGCCCGCGGCCGGACGCTGCGGCATCATGCCCGGGTTCGGGCGCGGGCCGCCGGGACCCGGACGCGCGCCGCCACCCTGGGCGCCCTGCGGACGGGGCATCTGGCCCGGAGTGGGACGGGGACCGCCGGGACCGCCCTGGCCACGGCCCGGACCGCCCTGGCCGCCACCCTGCGGACGCGGACCGCCGCCGGGCTGGCCGCCGGGACGCGGAGCGCCGCCGGGACGGGGCGCCTGCGGACGCGCCATACCGGTGGAACCACCGGAGGTGAAGGGGTTGTTACCGGGACGGGGACCGGCCGGACGGGGACCGCCCGGACGCGGACGCTCCTGACCCGGACGCGGGGCGCCACGGCCACCCTGGCCCTGACCACCCTGGCCGCCCTGACCCTGGCCGCCCTGGCCCTGGCCCTGGCCGCCCGGACGGCCGCCGGGGCGCGGACCGGGAGTGGCACCCGGCTTGGCGGGCGCGCCCGGCTTGGCCGCCGCGGGCTTGGGCGCGGGGGTCGGCGGCGCGGTGAACTCGGGCTGCGCCGGAGCCGCCGGCGCGGGACCCGGCTTGGGGCCGGGGGTCGGACGGGCACCCGGCGTGGGACGCGGGCCCGGAGTGGGCGCCGCGGAGGGGGTGCCGCGCTGGCCCTCGGGGCACCACCCGGCTTGGGGCCGGGCGCCGGGGGCTTGGGGGCGGCCGGACGGGCCGCCGCCGCCGGACCCGGGGTCGGCGGCTTGGGCGCCGCCTTGCGCGGCGCCGAGGGCTTACCGGCGGCGCGGCCTGAGCCGTTGCCACCCTGGAAAGCGTCAGTCAACTTGCGCACAACCGGCGCCTCGATCGTCGAGGACGCCGAACGTACAAATTCACCGAGTTCCTGGAGCTTGGCCATGACGACCTTGCTCTCAACTCCGAACTCCTTGGCGAGTTCGTATACCCGGACCTTAGCCACTTCGCTCCTTTTAGGTCCGGGTTGTCGCCGGACCGTCGCTACTTCATGGGCGTACTCATCGCGTACTCATCGAGTGCTCATCGCAATCTCGACCTACTTCCGACTCGCGAGGTACCTGACCGCACGGTGTCCCGTGCCGTTCTTTCAACTACTCAGGGTGTCGCCTGTTCACCCTGCTCGACAAACCGGCGGAGCGCCGTGGTGTCGAGCGCTCCCGGCCCCTGAAGGCCCGGGAAAAGGCCCGGCGGCGAACCGCCAGGTCAAGGCAGACCCGTGTGGGGTGAACATAAGCACCCCGACCGGGGAGCGTACCGCGCCGATCGGGGACACAAACACCCTCGACCAGCACGATGCGCAGCAGATCGTCCTTGGCCGCCCGATCCCGGCATCCCACACAGGTTCTCTCAGGGCAGGCACCAGCTCGCGTGCGGCCAGACACTGGTTAAGTCTACCTCCCCGTACCGACCTCACCCCTTGGGGGAGTGATCGAATCGTCACTCGATTGTGGCCCGGATCCCGGGGGATCCGGCCTGAATCAGCCTTGATCACCCGACTGCTCGGTGTCCGGCCGGATGTCGATCCGCCAGCCGGTCAGCCGCGCCGCCAGCCGGGCGTTCTGCCCCTCCTTGCCGATGGCGAGGGAGAGCTGGTAGTCCGGCACGGTGACCCGGGCCGAGCGGGCCGCCAGATCGACCACCTCGACCTTGCTCACCCGCGCGGGTGACAGCGCGTTCGCCACGAGCTCAGCGGGGTCGTCCGACCAGTCGACGATGTCGATCTTCTCGCCGTGCAGCTCGGCCATCACGCTGCGCACCCGCCCGCCCATCGGGCCGATGCACGCGCCCTTGGCGTTCAGCCCCGCACGGGTGGACCGGACCGCGATCTTGGTGCGGTGGCCCGCCTCACGGGCGATCGCCGCGATCTCCACCGAGCCGTCCGCGATCTCCGGCACCTCGAGCGCGAAGAGCTTCTTGACCAGATTGGGATGCGTACGCGAAAGGGTCACCGACGGTCCGCGCACGCCCTTGACGACTCGTACGACGTACGTACGCAGCCGGGTGCCATGGGCGTAGTCCTCGCCCGGGACCTGCTCCTGCACCGGCAGGATCGCCTCGAGACGGCCGATGTCCACCAGCACGTTCTTGGGGTCCTTGCCCTGCTGGACGACGCCGGCGACGACATCGCCCTCCCGCCCCGCGTACTCGCCGAAGGTGATCTCCTCCTCGGCGTCCCGCAGCCGCTGGAGGATGACCTGCTTCGCGGTCATCGCGGCGATCCGGCCGAAGCCGGAGGGGGTGTCGTCGAACTCCTGGGGCTCCTGCCCCTCCTCCAGGTCCTCGGCGTCCTCGCGGGCCCATACGGTCACATGGCCGGTGTCGCGGTTGAGCTCCACGCGGGCCCGGCGGCGGCTTCCCTCGGTGCGGTGGTAGGCGATGAGGAGGGCCGATTCGATCGCCTCGACCAGCAGGTCGAAGGAGATCTCCTTCTCTCGCACCAGACCCCGCAGGGCACTCATGTCGATGTCCACGGCTACGCCTCCTCCTTGCTCTCGTCGTCCTCGCCCGCGGCCTTGTCCGCGGGCTTGCGGTTGAACTCGATCTCCACCCGGGCCTTGGAGATCTCCTCGAAGGCCAGCCGCTTGGCGGTGGGCTTGCGCCCCTTCACACCGGGGACCTCCAGATCGAGGCCCTCGTCGTCCACCGAGACGATCCGGGCCACCAGCTCGCCGCCGTCGGCGAGGCGCGCTCTCATGAGGCGGCCGGTGGCGCGGCGGTAGTGGCGCGGCTCGGTCAGGGGGCGCTCGGCGCCGGGAGAGGTGACCTCGAGGACGTACGGGGTCTGGCCCATGGCGTCCGTGTCGTCGAGGGTCTTGGAGATGTCCCGGCTCAGCTCCGCACACGTGTCCAGCTGGACGCCGTCGTCGGAGTCCACGACCACTCTCAGCACGCGCCGCCGCCCGGCCGGTGTCACCTCGACCTCCTCCAGATCCAGCTCTCGCGCGCTGACGAGCGGTTCCAGCAGTCCGCGCAGCCTCTCGCTCTGGGTGGTGCTCATCCGGGTGACTCCTCGGCCGCGTGTGCTGTTGTGGGAAGGTCGCGTGTCAGGTCAAAGCCTATCTGTTCCGGCGGCGGGCTGACGATTCGGTGGCCGCTGCCGGGCAGACGGCCTCGGCGCGGGTACGCTCGCCTGCTGTGATCACTACCGGCGGCCAGGAGCGGCCGCAGCCCGGAAAGAGGAACGTGTCGATCACCACTCCCCCACCCCGTGCCACATCCGCGCCTGACGCGCCGTCCGCTGTCTCCACCGTCTCCACCGCGTCCGCTGTCTCCACCGCGTCCACCCCCTCCGCTGTCTCCACCGCGTCCGCTGTGCCTTCAGCGTCCGCCGCGCCTTCGGCTTCGGCCTGGGCCGCGCCGGTGACCCGGCGGCGGAGTCTGCTGCTGGGCGGCGGAGCGCTGGGGGCCGTCGCGCTGCTGAGCGGCTGCTCCGACGGCTCCGAGGCCAAGCGCGAGGCGGACGGCGGGGCGCATGTCGCGCTGCTGCGGGCGCGGGGCGCGCGGGACTCCACCGCGCTCCTCGCGCGCTACGACGCGACCGTGGACGCGCACCCCGCCCTTGCGAAACGGCTGGCGCCGCTGCGGGAGGAGACGGCCCGGCATGTCGCGGTCTTCACCGCCGAGGGCCGGTCCCCCTCCCCCTCCGCGACCGTGTCGCGCTCGCCCTCGGCGGGCGGGCGGCGGCTGCCGCAGGTCCCGAAGGACGCGAAGCAGGCCCTGACCGCCCTCGCCCAGGCCGAGCGGCGGACCGCCGACACCCGCACCGCCGCGCTCGCCACCGCGCCGCCCGAGCTGGCCCGGCTGCTGGCCTCCGTCGCGGCCTGCGGCGCCGCCCACGTGTATCTCCTCACGCAGCGCGACACGGACTCGTGATCACGCTCGGGACCACCGGGAAGGGGTACTGACATGGCCGCTCGAGCAGACCGTCCGGCCGTCGGCGAACGCGCCGCGGCACTCAGGGCAGCGCAGGCGGCGCTCGCCGCCGAGCACGCCGCGGTGTACGGCTACGGCGTCGTCGGCGGGCGGATCGGCGACGACCGGCTCGCGGAGGCGCGCGAGGGCTACGCCGCGCACCGCGCGCGCCGGGACGACCTCACCCGCACCGTGCGCGACCTCGGCGGCCGCCCCACGAGCGCGGCGCCCGCCTACGCCCTGCCCTTCGCGGTGCCGGACGCGCCCGCCGCGGTGCGGCTCGCGGCCGAGCTGGAGAACCGGGTCGCCGCCGTCTACGCCGACCTCGTACGGGCCTCGGCCGGATCCCTGCGCCGCCAGGCGGCGGGCGCGCTGCGGGAGGCGGCGGTCCGGGCGGTGCGCTGGCGGGGCGGCGGCGTAGCCTTCCCTGGGCTCACCGAACACGCCACACCGGCCACTCCGTCGGCGTCGCCGAGCGGTGGGTCGGACGGGGTGTGACGTCATTGATGGTGGAGGGGACAGCTCAGGAATGGCATCGGCACCACGGCCCGGCGGCCGCGATACGGACCGCGTCCCCGTGCCGAAGCGGCTTCTGGACGCGCTGAGCGACGACCCGTCGAGCGCCGTGCGGGGCTGGCTGGACGCCCTCCCCGAGACGGCCGAGCGGCAGCTGGCGGCCTGGGAGCTGACCCTGGAACGGGTCGCGGCACCCGGGGGGCGTCGCGGGCTCGTCGCGCTCGTACGGCAGGCGGACGGCACCCCGGCGGCGCTGAAGTTCCCGGTCCCCGGCCCGGACGCGGACCGTGAGCGGGCCGCCCTGGCGCACTGGAACGGCTGGGGCGCGGCCCGGCTGCTGCGCGCCGACCCGGACACCGGTGCGCTGCTGCTCGAGCGGCTGCACGGCGCGGTGTCGCTGCGCTCGCTGCCCGAGCCGAAGGCGCTGCTGGAGGCGGCGGGCACGGTGCGGCGGCTGTGGGTGCCGCCGCCCGAGGGGCATCCGTTCGCGTCGGTCACCGGGCGTACGGAGGAGGAGCGCGAGATCCTGCGGGCGCTCGGTGCCGCGGACTGGGCGGCGGACGCCCGGCCGCTGACCGACGAGGCGCTGGAGCTGCGGGCGGAGCTGCCCGCCGAGCCGCCCGAGGAGGTGCTGCTGCACGGCGGCTTCCGGCAGGGGAAGGTGCTGGCCGGGGAGCGCGCGCCCTGGCTCGCGGTGGGTCCGGCGCCCGTCGTGGGCGAGCGCGCGTACGACCTGGCGCGGCTGGTGCTCGACCGCTGCGAGGACCTGGCCGCCGGACCCGGCCCCGCAGCGGCCGCGCGCCGCCGGGTCGCCAAGCTGGCGGATTCCCTGGACGTCGACCGCGACCGGCTGCGCGGCTGGTCCCTCTACCGCGCCGTCGACATGGGCCTGCGCCACGCCGCCGCGGGCGACCGCCGCCGCGCGGAGCTGCTGCTGGAGTTCGCGGGCTGGCTCTGACGGGGCCGCTCGGCGCGGCCGGGGGTCGCTCCCCGGCGCGCCCGCGCCCCGCATGCGCCTAGGGTCCTTCTGACGGATCTCCGTGGAGGAAGGAGCGCCCGCCGCGCAGCGGCCGAAGACCGCAGGGGCGTGCTCTCGGCGCCCCGCGCGGAGGCCCTCGTAGCGGAGCTACTCGGGCTTTCGTGCGGTGCGGCGAGAGCACGCCCCGGACGCCGCGACGCCGCGGAGATCCGCCAGAAGGACCCTAGGCGCGCGACGGAACTCGCGCCCGGCCACTCCCCGCAGGCCCATCAAGCACCAGCGCCCCCGGCTCCCAGGAGCGCGGGAGCCGGGGTTCAGGGAGCGGCGGGTGCGGTGACGGCCGTCAGTCGGTGGTGGCGGTGAGGCGGGCGACGGCCTCGTCGACGGGAAGGTCCTCGCGCTCGCCCGTGCGGCGGTCCTTCAGCTCGACGACGCCGTCCTTCGCGCCGCGCCCCACGACCAGGATGGTCGGGACGCCGATCAGCTCGGAGTCGGTGAACTTCACGCCCGGGGAGACGCCGGCGCGGTCGTCGACCATCACGCGCAGGCCCGCCGTGCCCAGCTTCTCGGCGAGGTCGAGGGCCATCTCGGTCTGGAGGGCCTTGCCCGCCGCGACGATGTGGACGTCGGCCGGGGCGACCTCGCGGGGCCAGCAGAGGCCGGACTCGTCGTGGGTCTGCTCGGCGAGGGCCGCGACGGCGCGGGAGACGCCGATGCCGTACGAGCCCATCGTGACCCGCGCCGGCTTGCCGTTCTGGCCGAGCACATCGAGCTGGAAGGCGTCGGCGTACTTGCGGCCGAGCTGGAAGATGTGGCCGATCTCGATCGCCCGGTCCAGCTCGATGCCCGCACCGCAGCGGGGGCAGGGGTCGCCCGGCTCGACCACGACGACGTCCAGGTACTCGTCGACCTCGAAGTCACGGCCGCAGACCACGTTGCGCGCGTGGGTGTCGGGCTTGTTGGCGCCGGTCACCCAGGCGGTGCCGGGGGCGACGCGCGGGTCGGCGATGTAGCGGAAGGACTTGCCCGCCAGGCCCTGCGGGCCTACGTAGCCGCGCACCAGCTCGGGGCGGCCCTCGAAGTCCTCGGCCGTGACCAGCTCGACGACGGCGGGGGCCAGGTGCTCGCCCAGCTTGCCCAGGTCCACCTCGCGGTCGCCGGGGACGCCCACCGCGGTGATCTCGCCGTCGACCTTGACCAGGAGGTTCTTCAGGGTGCCGGAGGCCGGGACGCCGAGGTATTCGGCAAGGCTCTCGATGGTGGGGGTGTCGGGGGTGTCCAACTCCTCGAGGGGGCCGTGCCCGGCGCCCTCGACCGGCGGCACGGTCACCGTGACCGCCTCGGTGTTCGCTGCGTAGTCGCAGTTCGGGCAGTCGACGAAGGTGTCCTCGCCGGCCGCCGCCGGGGCCAGGAACTCCTCGGATGCCGAGCCGCCCATCGCGCCGGAGACCGCGGAGACGATGCGGTAGTCCAGGCCGAGGCGCTGGAAGATCCGCTGGTAGGCCTCGCGGTGCAGTCGGTAGGACTCGGCAAGGCCCTCGTCGGTGGTGTCGAAGGAGTACGAGTCCTTCATCAGGAACTCGCGCCCGCGCAGCACACCCGAGCGGGGGCGGGCCTCGTCCCGGTACTTGGTCTGGATCTGGTAGAGCATGACCGGCAGGTCCTTGTAGGACGTGCACTGGTCCTTGACCGTCAGGGTGAAGATCTCCTCGTGGGTCGGGCCCAGGAGGTAGTCGGCACCCTTACGGTCCTTGATCCGGAAGAGCAGATCGCCGTACTCGTCCCAGCGGCCGCTCGTCTCGTACGGCTCGCGGGGCAGCAGCGCGGGCAGAAGGACCTCCTGGGCGCCGATGGCGTCCATCTCCTCGCGGACGATCCGCGAGACGTTCTCCAGGACCTTCTTGCCGATCGGCAGCCAGGTCCAGATGCCCGCGGCGGCGCGGCGGACGTACCCGGCGCGGACGAGCAGCTTGTGGCTGGCGGTCTCGGCGTCCGCCGGGTCTTCGCGCAGCGTCTTCAGCATCATCGTGGACATGCGCTGGACGTTGACGGCGTGGGCCATGGGGTCTCTCCTGCGTGCGATGGGATGTTCAGGAGGTTAGCCGCCCGGGCTGGTTTCCCGGAAATGCGTAAGGCGTCGAGGACGCCCCGTCGAAGCCCCGTCCCCGGCATCTCCTGGCGGTTGGGCCCGCGGGTGCGGGCCTGCCCCGCAGCGCGGCGCGGGCCCGCGAAGATCCGATCCGCGAACGCGTCAGCGGCGCAGCGGCAGGGGGGCTCCCATCACGGCGTACGGGCTCGGGGCGCTCGGGAAGAGCACGGGGCGGGCGAGGTCGCGGTAGCCCAGCGAGCGGTACAGCGCGCGGGCCGGGCTCTCGATGTCGATCGCGGACAGGATCGAGCGCGGCTCGTCGGCGCCGTCCGTGATGGTCGTGATCAGCTGCCGGCCGAGGCCGCGGTTCTGGTACTCGGGGTGGACGTGCAGCTCGGTGATGACGAACGAGTCGTCCAGCCAGTCCTCGTGCCCGGCCGCGCGCAGATACGGCTGGACGACCGTGGACCACCAGTGGGTGCGGTTGTTCGGCATGCCGTAGACGAAGCCGACGAGCCGTCCGGAGGGCGTGGTCGCGCCGAGCGCGCGGGCGCCGGGGCTCTTGAGGTGGCGCAGCACGATGTGGCGTCGTACGCCGACCTCCTCGTCCGTCAGCCCGAAGGCGACGGCCTGGACGGCGAGCGCTTCGTCCACGCGTGCGGCGAGGTCGAGCGACCCGACGACGACGTCTTCGGGTTCCGGGGTCCGCCCCCGGGAAGATGCAGCATGGGCGGCACCCTACTGGCCCGTCGATCAGAACAGCACACTCATGAACGCGCCGACTTCCCGGAAGCCGACCCGGCGGTACGCGGCGCGGGCCGCGGTGTTGTAGTCGTTGACGTACAGGCTCACCACCGGGGCGACCTCGCTCAGCGCATAGCGCAGCACGGCCGCCATTCCGGTCTCGGACAGACCGCGGCCGCGGTACTCGGGGCCACCCATACGCCCTGGATCTGGCAGGCGTGCGGGGTGGCCGCGCCGATCTCGGCCTTGAACACCACCCGGCCGTTCTCGACCCGGGCGAAGGAGCGCCCGGCGGTGACGAGCTCGGCGACCCGCGCCTGGTAGAGCAGTCCGCCGTCGCCCGCGAGCGGGGAGACCCCGACCTCCTCGGTGAACATCGCCACGCACGCCGGCATGATCACGTCCATCTCGTCCTTGCGGACGCGGCGCACCAGCGGATCGGGCGGGACGTCGGCGGGCATCGAGCTGGTGACCATCAGCGGCTGACGGGCGCGGACCTCGCGGGCCGGGCCCCAGCTGGGCTCCAGCAGGGACCACAGCCCGGCGGTGGTCTCGGCGGGGCCGACGATCGAGGAGCAGCGGCGGCCCGCCCGGCGGGCGCGCTCGGCGAAGCCGCGCACGGCCTCGGGGGTGGCACAGATGGGCACCAGGTTCGCCCCGGCGTAGCAGAGCGACTCCAGCCGTCCGCCGTAGTACCAGCCCCACATCTCGCCGCCGAGCCGCCACGGGTCCAGGCCGGCGACCTGGACGCGGGCGGCCACGAAGGCGTTCGAGACGGGGTCGCGGTCGAGCACCGCAAGGGCCGCGTCGAGCTCATGGGGCTCGAGGACCCTGGTGGTGGACGTGGTCAGCACGTGTCGGTCTGCCTCACGTGGTGCGGGCCCGCGGGCCGGGGACGTCGATCCTCAGACTCTACCGCGCAGGCCAAGAGGGCCCCTCATCGCCTTTTCCAGGGGCCCTGTGCGCCTCCCGGGGGGCGCTTCAGCCGCTGACCGAGACCTGGGGCTCGCCGGAGGCGGTGCCGTCCTTCTCCATCTGCTCGGCGATCTTCATGGCCTCGTCGATCAGGGTCTCCACGATCTTCGACTCCGGCACGGTCTTGATGACCTCGCCCTTGACGAAGATCTGCCCCTTGCCATTGCCGGAGGCGACCCCCAGGTCCGCCTCGCGCGCCTCGCCGGGGCCGTTGACGACACACCCCATGACCGCCACCCGCAGCGGGACCTCCATGCCCTCCAGACCGGCCGTGACCTGGTCCGCGAGCTTGTACACATCCACCTGCGCCCGACCGCACGACGGACACGAGACGATCTCCAGCCGCCGCTGCCGCAGATTCAGCGACTCCAGGATCTGGATCCCGACCTTGACCTCCTCCGCCGGAGGCGCCGACAACGACACCCGGATCGTGTCCCCGATCCCCTCGCTCAGCAGCGCACCGAACGCCACCGCCGACTTGATCGTCCCCTGGAACGCCGGACCCGCCTCCGTCACCCCCAGGTGCAGCGGATAGTCACACTGCGCCGCCAGCTGACGGTAGGCGTTGACCATCACCACCGGATCGTTGTGCTTCACCGAGATCTTGATGTCCCGGAAACCGTGCTCCTCGAACAGCGAGCACTCCCACAACGCCGACTCCACCAGCGCCTCCGGCGTGGCCTTGCCGTACTTCTCCAGCAACCGCTTGTCCAGCGACCCCGCGTTCACCCCGATACGGATCGGCACACCCGCGTCCGACGCCGCCTTCGCGATCTCCTTGACCTTGTCGTCGAACTGCCGGATGTTCCCCGGATTCACCCGCACCGCCGCACACCCGGCATCGATCGCCGCGAACACGTACTTCGGCTGGAAATGAATGTCCGCGATCACCGGAATCTGCGACTTCTTCGCGATCACCGGCAACGCGTCCGCGTCATCCTGCGACGGACACGCCACCCGCACGATCTGGCACCCCGACGCCGTCAGCTCCGCGATCTGCTGCAACGTCGCACCGATGTCCGCCGTCACCGTCGTCGTCATCGACTGCACCGAGATCGGCGCGTCGCCACCCACCGCCACCGACCCGACCTGGATCTTCCGGCTGACCCTGCGCTCGGCGAGCCTGGCCGGTACGGACGGCATTCCTAGCGAGATCGCAGTCATCTGGTTCGTAACCCCAAGGTGTGTGCGTGGCCGGAGATCAGCGGACTTCGATCTCCGAGATTACGGCACTGGCCATGGCTTCAGCACACCGCGCTCCTGAAGTCCACCCAAAGGTGAACTTCAGGACATATCGCGTCATCAGGAGATTTCCACGGGGTTCACCACGTCCGCCACCAGGACGAGCAGCGTGAAGCAGATGAAAACTCCGGCGATCACATAGGCGACCGGCATCATCTTCGCCACATCGAACGGCCCCGGGTCGGGACGCCGGACCAGCCGGGCGGTGTGGCGCCGGACGGCCTCCCACACCGCGCCCGCGATGTGGCCGCCGTCCAGCGGCAGCAGCGGCAGCATGTTGAACAGGAACAGCGAGAGGTTGAACCCGGCGACCAGGAAGAGCATGGTCGCGATCCGCTGGGAGGGCGGGATGTCGAGGTTGGCGACCTCGCCGCCGACCCGGGCCGCGCCCACGACGCCCATCGGGGAGTCCGCCTTGCGCTCGCCGTCCCCGAAGGCCGCGTTCCACAGGTCCGGGATCTTGGAGGGCAGGGCGAGCATGGAGTCGATGCCGTCCTCGACCATGTTGCCCATGCGGTCCACGGACTGCCCGAAGGACTGCTGGACCACGCCGTTGGCCGGGGTGAAGCCGAGGAAGCCGGCGGTGACGAACTCGCCCTCCACATAGCCGCCGTTCCCGTCGGACTTGGCGACCTGGTTCTTTATGAGGTTGGCGTGCAGGGTCTTGCGGACGCCGTCCCGCTCGACGGTGATCGTGGCGGGGCCGGTGGTCTCGCGGATGTCCTGCTGGAGGGTGCCCCAGTCCGGGGTGCGGTGGCCGTTGAAGGCGACGATCTTGTCCCGGGGCTGCAGCCCCGCGGCCTTGGCCGGGGAGTCCTTGGCGCTCTTGGGACACTTGTCGGTGGAGGACGAGGCCGGGACCACGCACTGGGAGACCGTGCCCACACTGGTGGTCTGGGTGTTGACGCCGAAGCTCATCATCACCCCGAGGAAGATCGCCACCGCGAGGACCAGGTTCATGAAGGGCCCGGCGAACATGACGATCACGCGCTTCCACGGCTTGCGCGTGTAGAACAGGCGCTTCTCGTCGCCCGGCTGGAGCTCCTCGAAGGCGGCCGACCGGGCGTCCTCGATCATGCCGCGCCACGGTGAGGTGGAGCGCGCGGTGATCTTTCCGTCGTCGCCCGGCGGGAACATCCCGATCATGCGGATGTAGCCGCCCAGCGGGACCGCCTTGATGCCGTACTCGGTCTCGCCCTTCTTCCGGGAGAAGATCGTCGGCCCGAAGCCGACCATGTACTGCGGCACCCGGATGCCGAAGAGCTTGGCCGTGGAGAGGTGGCCGAGCTCATGCCAGGCGATGGAGATCAGCAGGCCGACGGCGAACACCACTATGCCGAGGACCGTCATCAATGTCGTCATGCGCGAGCCTCCGGGGTCGCCTTCGCCGCTCTGGCGGCCAGTTCCGTTGCGCGGGCGCGGGCCCATGTCTCGGCCTCGAGGACGTCCGCGACGGTGAGCCGGGTTCCCTCGGCCGGGGTGCCGTGCTCGGCCACCACCTCGGCGACCGTATCGACGATTCCGTTGAAGGGCAGCTTTCCGTCAAGGAAGGCGTCCACGCACTCCTCGTTCGCCGCGTTGAAGACGGCCGGGGCGGTGCCGCCGAGGCCGCCGACGTGGCGGGCGAGGCCGACGGAGGGGAACGCCTCGGTGTCCAGGGGGAAGAACTCCCAGGTGTGGGCCTTGGTCCAGTCGCAGCCGGGCGCGGCGTCCGGCACCCGCTCGGGCCAGCCGAGGCCGAGCGCGATGGGCATCCGCATATCGGGCGGGCTCGCCTGGGCGAGCGTCGAGCCATCGGTGAATTCAACCATCGAGTGGATATACGACTGAGGGTGGACCACCACCTCAATCCGCTCGAAGGGAATGTCGTAGAGCAGATGAGCCTCGATGACCTCCAGGCCCTTGTTGACGAGGGTCGCGGAGTTGATGGTGATCACCGGGCCCATGTCCCACGTGGGGTGGGCCAGCGCCTGCTCGGGGGTGACCTCGGCCAGCTCCCGCTTCGTCCAGCCGCGGAACGGGCCTCCGGAGGCGGTGACGACCAGCTTGCGGACCTCCTCGCGGGCGCCGCCGAGCAGCGCCTGGAACAGCGCGGAGTGCTCGGAGTCCACGGGGACGATCTGGCCGGGCTTGGCGAGGGCGCGCACCAGGGGCCGCCGACAATCAGCGACTCCTTGTTGGCCAGCGCCAGCACCCGGCCCGCCTCCAGGGCGGCCAGGGTGGGCGCCAGGCCGATGGAGCCGGTGATGCCGTTGAGCACGGTGTGGCACTGGGAGCGGGCGAGCTCGGTGGCCGCGTCGGGCCCCGCCAGGATCTCGGGAAGCGGCTCACCGGCGCCGTAGCGCGCGCTCAGCGCCTGGCGCACCTCGGCCACCGCCTCGGGCCGGGCGACCGCGACCCTGTCCACCCGCAGCCGGTGGGCCTGCTCGGCGAGGAGCCCGGCCCGTCCCCCGGCGGCGGACAGGCCGGTCACGCGGAAGCGGTCGGGGTTGCGCAGCACCACGTCGATGGCCTGGGTGCCGATCGAACCGGTGGAGCCCAGGATCACGATGTCGCGCACGCTCGCCGCGGCGGTGGCCGCTGGAACGCGCAGATGCGGGTCAGCCAGGGATTCCGTCATCCCCCCATTGTGGGGGCAAGGGATGACGGCTCGGTGACAAGCCCTGGGATCCGGTGATCGCGGACCCCAGGGGCCTCTCGGCACGAGCTCCGGCGGCTTCCCGGCGGCCCCTTCCGGCTCCTTCCGGCTCCTCAGTGGATGGGGCGGTGGACGTTCCGCTTCGCGGTCGGGCCGGGGGTGGCGTCGGCGATCCAGGGGCCGTCGCCGCTGGGGTCGATCACGCCGTGCTCGAGCCACTCGTACGCCCCGAGAGCACCCCGGAGACCACCTTGCGGTCGAGGTCGTCGGTGTTGGTCCACAGCCGCCCGAAGAGCTCGTCGGCGCGGATCCTGGCCTGTCGGCAGAACGCGTCGGCCAGCTGGTAGGCCGCGACGCCGTGGTCGCCGCGGGAACGCAGCATCTCGGCCCGTACGCAGGCCGCGCTCATCGCGAACAGCTCCGCGCCGATGTCGACGATCCGGCTGAGGAAGCCCTGTTTGGTCTCCATCCGGCCCTGCCAGCGGGACATGGCGTAGAACGTGGAGCGGGCCAGCTTGCGCGCCGAGCGCTCCACATAGCGCAGGTGCGGGGAGAGGTCCGGATGGCCCGCAGGGTTGAACTCAGGGTAGGCGCGGGGCAGTTGGCCGGGGCCGGCGAACAGCCCTGGCAGCCAGCGGGCGTAGAAGCCACCGGCCTTGGCGGCCGCCTTGCCCTTGTCCTGGAGGGACTTGTCGGGGTCGATGAGATCGCCCGCGACCGACAGATGGGCGTCCACCGCCTCGCGGGCGATGAGGAGGTGCATGATCTCGGTCGAGCCCTCGAAGATCCGGTTGATGCGCAGATCGCGGAGCATCTGCTCGGCGGGGACGGCCCGCTCCCCGCGGGCGGCCAGCGAGGCCGCGGTCTCATAGCCGCGGCCGCCGCGGATCTGGACCAGTTCGTCGGCCATCAGCCAGGCCATCTCGCTGCCGTAGAGCTTGGCGAGCGCCGCCTCGATGCGGATGTCGTTGCGGTCCTCGTCGGCCATCTGGGAGGCGAGGTCGATGACGGCCTCCAGGGCGAAGGTGGTCGCCGCGATGAAGGAGATCTTGGCGCCGACGGCCTCGTGCTTGGCGATGGGCTTGCCCCACTGCTCACGGGCGGCGGACCATTCGCGGGCGATCTTCAGACTCCACTTCCCGGCGCCCGCGCACATCGCGGGCAGCGACAGCCGTCCGGTGTTGAGCGTGGTCAGCGCGATCTTGAGGCCGGCACCCTCGGGGCCGATCCGGTTGGCGGCCGGGACGCGGACCCGGTGGAAGCGGGTGACGCCGTTCTCCAGGCCGCGCAGCCCCATGAAGGCGTTGCGGTTCTCGACGGTGACGCCCTCGGAGGCGGTCTCCACGACGAAGGCGGTGATGCCGCCCTTGTGGCCCTCGGAGCGCGGCACCCTGGCCATCACCACCAGCAGGTCGGCGACCACGCCGTTGGTGGTCCACAGCTTGACGCCGTCCAGCAGGTAGTCGTCGCCGTCGGGCACGGCGGTGGTGGCGAGCCGGGCCGGGTCGGAGCCCACGTCCGGCTCGGTGAGCAGGAAGGCCGAGATGTCGGTGCGGGCGCAGCGCGGCAGGTAGCGGTCCTTCTGCTCCTGGGTGCCGAAGAGCTTCAGCGGCTGCGGTACGCCGATGGACTGATGGGCGGAGAGCAGGGCGCCGATCGCCGGGCTGACCGAGCCGGCCATGGCGAGGGCCTTGTTGTAGTAGACCTGGGTGAGGCCGAGGCCCCCGTACTTGGTGTCGATCTTCATGCCGAGCGCGCCGAGCTCCTTGAGCCCCTTGATGGTCTCGTCGGGGATCTGCGCCTCGCGCTCGATCCGGGCGGCGTCGACCCGCGTCTCGCAGAACTCCTGGAGCTTGGCCAGGAAGGCCTCACCCCGGCGGACGTCGTCCGGGGCGGGGCGGGGTGGGGATGGATCAGATCGAGTCGGAAGCGGCCGAGGAAGAGCTCCTTGGCGAAGCTGGGCTTGTGCCATACCTGTTCGCGTGCGGCCTCGGCGACCTGGCGCGCTTCACGCTCGGACACCGGCCTGACGGAGGATGCGGTCATCGGTGCTCCCTTTGCCGCGATGATCTCGTGACATTACCGGCACGTACCGCTGCCAGTGTGCATCCGGTCCGACGGGACGGCAAAGCGGGAGGACGCCGGGATCCGGAGGTTCGGGAAGGATCGCCGCGGCGGCGGTCGGGGCAGGGGCGTCGAGGGACATGGATGCGGTGTTGAAGCGCTTCGACGGCTCTGGACAGCATTTGCGCTGCGGGTTTAGTGTCAATCCGTATGGCCAGGCGACAGAGCTCGGCCATGCGTCGAAGCGCTTCACCCACAATCCCCCGGATGGAGTCCCCCGCATGGTCACCCTCGCCGAGGTCGCCCGCCACGCCGGAGTCTCCGCCAGCACGGTGAGCTACGTCCTCAGCGGCAAGCGGTCGATCTCCGCTCCCACGCGCGAGCGCGTCGAGCACAGCATCAAGGAGCTCGGCTACCACCCCAACGCCGGAGCCCGCGCCCTGGCCAGCAGCCGCTCCAACATCCTCGCGCTCATGGTGCCACTGCGGACGGACATGTACGTGCCGGTGATGATGGAGATCGCCATCGCGGTCGCCACCACCGCCCGCTCCCACGGCTATGACGTCCTGCTGCTCACCGGCGAGGAGGGCCCGGCGGCGGTGCGCCGGGTGACCGGCAGCGGGCTCGCCGACGCCATGATCGTGATGGATGTGGAGCTGGAGGACGAGCGGCTGCCGCTGCTGCAGGCGGCCCGCCAGCCCACCGTACTGATCGGGCTGCCCGCCGACACCGTCGGCCTGACCTGCGTCGATCTGGACTTCACCGCAACCGGTGCGCTGTGCGCCGAGCATCTGGCGGACCTCGGCCACCGGGACATCGCCGTCGTGGGCGAGGCCCCGGCCGTCTACGAGCGCCACACCGGCTTCGCCGAACGGACCCTGGAGGGGCTGCGCCGCCGCGCCGCCGCGCTGGGGGTGCGGCTGCTGCACCGGCCGTGCGAGGGCAGCTACGAGTCCATGGACGGCACCCTCTCCCGGATCTTCGACGAGCGCCCCGGCACCACCGGCTTCGTGGTGCAGAACGAGACGGCCATCGATCCGCTGCTCAGCCTGTTGCGCCGGCAGGGCCGCGCGGTGCCCGAGGACGTCTCGGTGGTCGCCATATGCCCCGAGCAGGTGGCCACCCAGGCGTCGGTGCGGCTCACCTCGGTGGCCATCCCCGCCGACGAGATGGGGCGGCGGGCCGTGGAGCTGGCGGTGGCGAAGCTGGAGGGCGGCGCCCCCGAGGAGCAGGTGACCCTGCTCGCCCCGGAGCTGACCGTACGGGCCAGCTCGGGCCCGGCGCCCGGCACGGCCTGACGCGCCCTCGCCGGGCCGGTGGCGTACCGCCGCCGCGTGGGTGGCGGCGGCGGTACGCGGGAGTCAGCTCGCGCTCACCCCGAAGCCGTTGGTGCGGAAGTCAAGACCGCCGGCCGAGGAGGTGATCTCATAGCCGAACTGGACGTCGCCGATGGTCACATCGCCGAACCAGCCCTTGGTGTTCTTGATCCAGTTCACGATGGGCTTGATGTCCACGGAGCCGGAGGTGGAGTTCGAGGTGCGGATGAAGGAGAAGACCTCATTGGCCCCGTTGCTGCCCTTGTAGACGCTCCAGGTGTGGCCGCCGAGGGTGACATTGCCCTGGGCGGTGCCGAGCGGGCCGACCGGGCCGGTCTTGTTGACCCACAGCATGATCTCGTAGTCGTAGTTGGAGTCCCAGATGTCGTACGAGGTGTTGTACGCGCCCGAGGACGGCACGGTGACGTTGTAGGTGCTGGTCAGCGTGGAGATGGCGCTGATCTTCTTGCCGACGACCTTCTTGGCGTTGGGGTAGGACTTGATGCCGCCGGTGTTCGGGTGGTTGGCCCACACTCCCCAGTCGCCGTAGGAGTTGGCCCAGATGGTCTGGGATCCGGCGCCGGAGCCCCAGATGTTGTTGTAGAGGGTGTAGCCGCCGTTGGACCAGGTGCCCCACTGGTCCGAGGAGGACCAGGTGGCGGCCTGGGCGGGGGCGGCGGCGAAGCCGATCAGCGCGAGTAACGCGATCAGCGGGGTGAGGAAGAGCGTTCGAGCGGCTCGTTGCACGGGACCTTCCCTTTCAGCCGAGGGATTCGGGCGGAGCCAGGACCATGACCGCGAAGCGGTCCAGCCGGACGCTGGTGTGGTGCGCGCGCCCGGTGAGCAGATCCGTCCGCGCGGACGGGAGGGGTACGACCGCCGGGGTGCGGCCGTGGTTGAGCAGGAAGAGGTACGGGCCGCGCCGCACCGCCTCGACGCCCTCGGGAGGCCGGGCAGCACGGGGGCCAGCCCCGCCTCCTCGGCGGCGCGGCCGAGCAGCGCGCCCAGCGCGGCGGGTTCGGGGAGGGTGGAGACGTACCAGGCGGTGCCGGCGCCGTAGGCGTTACGGGTGACGGCGGGGCGGCCGTCGAGCTCACCGCCGTTGATCCGGGCGACCGGTTCGGCGGTGGACGGCTCCAGGTCCTCGGACCAGAGGGTGCCGTGGAACGCGCCCAGCCAGGCGCCCTCGGCGGTGAGCGTCTCCCCCTCGTCCAGCGGCCACCACTCGTGGACCGTACGGATGCCGAGGAGCACACGGAGGCGCCGGTCCATCCCGCCGGGGCGCACCCGGTCGTCCTCGTCGGCGACGCCCGTGAAGAAGCCGCAGACGAGGGCGCCCCCGCCGCGTACGTACGCCGCGAGGTTGTCCAGCGCCTCGTCGGTCAGCAGATACAGCTGGGGGGCCGCGACGAGGGCGTAGTCGGTGAGGTCGGCGTGCGGATGGGCGAAGTCGGTGGTGAGGTTCCGCTCCCACAGGGCCTGGTGCCAGGCGCGCAGCAGCCGTTCGCAGGAGACCAGGGAGGAGGGGCGGCCGTCCTGGGCGGTGGCCCACCAGGAGTGCCAGTCGTGCAGGATCGCGGCCCGCGCGGGGACGTCCGTGCCCGCGACCGGGGCCAGTTCGCGCAGCTCGGCGCCGAGCTCGCGCACCCGCGCGAAGGTGCGGCTGTGCTCACCGGCGTGCGGGACCATCCCGGAGTGGAACTTCTCGCTGCCCTGCCGGGACTGCCGCCACTGGAAGAAGCAGACCGCGTCGGCGCCGCGCGCGACGGCCTGGAGGGACCACAGCCGCATCAGCCCGTCCGGCTTGGGGTGGTTGACGCCGCGCCAGTTGACCGGGCCCGCGGCCTGTTCCATGAGGACCCAGGGGCCGCCCGCCTGGGAGCGGGTCAGGTCCTGGACCATCGCCCCGTAGGCGGCCGCGTGCGGGTCCTTGGGGTCGGGGTAGAGGTCGACGGAGACCACGTCCTCCTCCGCCGCCCAGGCCCAGCCGTCCTGGCCGATGAACAGCGGCATGAAGTTGGTGGTCACGGGGATGTGCGGGGTGCGGGCGGCCAGCGCGTCGCGTTCGGCGGTGAAGCACTCCAGCAGGGCGTCGCTGGTGAAGCGGCGGAAGTCCAGCGCCTGACCGGGGTTGATCAGGTACTGGGCGCGGCGCGGCGGGATGATCTCCTCCCAGGAGTCGTAGCGCTGGCTCCAGAAGGCCGTCCCCCACGCCTCGTTGAGCGCGTCCAGAACGCCGTACCGCGCGCGCAGCCAGCGACGGAAGTGCCGGGCGGTCTCATCGCACCAGCAGTGGGTGGAGTACTCGTTGCCGACGTGCCACATCCGCAGGGCCGGATGGCCGCCGTAGCGGTCCGCCAGGTCCTCGGTGATGCGCAGGGCGTGGTCGCGGTAGACGGAGGACGAGGCGCAGAACTGGTTCCGTGAGCCGTACCAGACGACCGTGCCGTTCTCGTCGCGCGGCAGGGTCTCGGGGTGGCGCGAGCCCATCCAGGGCGGCGGGGAGGCGGTCGGGGTGGCCAGGCACACCTCGATCCCGCCCTCGTGGAGCAGGTCCAGGACCCGGTCCAGCCAGTCGAAGTCCCGTGCGCCGGGGCGGGGTTCGAGCCGGGCCCAGGAGAAGACGCCGACGGTGACGGTGGTGACGCCCGCCCGGCGCATCAGCCGGATGTCGTCGTGCCAGACGCTCTCGGGCCACTGCTCGGGGTTGTAGTCGCCGCCGTAGAGGACGCGGCCGCGGGTGGCGTCGTTCAGGTCGGGCATACCGGCTCCCGTCTCGGGTCGGCTGGGTACGGGCAACCGGCGTCAGCCCTTGACGGCGCCGGTGAGCATGCCCTTGGTGAAGTGCTTCTGGACGAAGGGGTAGAGCACCGCGACGGGGATCAGCGCGAGCACCATGACGGCCATCTGCACGGCCAGTCCGGGGATCTGCTGGGTGGAGATCATCTGGGACATGCCCTGCGGCGCCTGCTGCTTGATCACCAGCTGGCGCAGGATCATCTGGAGCGGCCACATGTCCTGGTCGTTGAGGTAGAGCATGGCGTTGAACCACTGGCTCCAGTAGCCGACCGCGTAGAAGAGCGAGACCACCGCGATCACGGCCCTCGACAGCGGCAGCACGATGCGGAACAGGATCCGCCAGTCCCCCGCGCCGTCGATCCGGGCGCTGTCGATCAGCTCGGGCGCGATGTTCTGGAAGAACGCCCGCAGCACCAGGACGTTGAAGACCGAGACGGCCCCGGGCAGGATCATCGACCAGTAGCTGCCCTCCAGGCCGACGCCGGTGACCAGCAGATACGTGGGGATGAGACCGGCGTTGAAGAACATGGTGACCAGCAGCACCATCAGGATCGGCCGGTGCAGGAAGGACCCCGGGCGGGACAGGCCGTAGGCGCACAGGACCGAGACGACGGTGCTGATCACGGTGCCCACGGCGGTGAGCGCGAGGCTGACGAGGGTCGCCCGGGTGACCGTGCCGCCGCTCAGCAGCTCGGTGTAGGCCCGGAAGGTGATCGTCTTGGGGACGATCACCAGTCCCCCGGCGTCGGTGATGGTCCTCTGGTCGGAGAGGCTGGTGACGATCACCACCCACAGCGGGCCGAGGATCGCCAGGCACACCCCGGCCAGGGTGGCCCCCTTGAGCCCCTGGCCGACCTTGCCGGGCTCCTCCTCCCACACCGGGCGCCGCTCGTCGCGGCGCCGCCGCGGGGGCGGGGCCGATGGGCCGGTCGGGGCCACGATGCCGTGCCGGCGCCCGCCCGCGCCGGTCCGCTCGGTCACGGTCATTTCCGGTAAACCCCCTGCTCGCCGAGCATATGAGCGACTTTGTTGGCGATCAGCACCAGCACCAGGCTGAAGGCGCCCTTGATCAGACCGCCGGCGGCGGCGATTCCGTAGTCGGTGTTGGCGATGCCGACCCACCACACATAGGTGTCGAAGACCTCCGAGGCGCCGGGCCCCACCGCGTCGCGCTGGAGCAGGATCTGCTCGAAGCCGACGGTCAGCGAGTCGCCGACGCGCAGCACCAGCAGCAGGGCGACCACGGGGCGCAGCGCGGGCAGCGTGACGTGCCACATCCGGCGCCGGCGGTTCGCGCCGTCCACGGACGCGGCCTCGTAGAGGTCCTGGTTGACGGCCGAGAGCGCGGCCAGGAAGACGATCACGCCCCAGCCCGCGTCCTTCCACACCAGCTGGGCGGTGATCAGGAACTTGAAGACGCCCGGGTCGGTCATCAGGTCGAAGCCCTCGTGGCCGTGGGCGCGCAGCTGCTGGGCCAGCAGTCCGGCGCCGCCGAGCATCTGCTGGAAGATCGTGATCACCAGCACCCAGGAGAAGAAGTGCGGCAGGTACAGGATCGACTGGACCAGGCCGCGGACCTTGTCGCTGAGCACGCTGTTGAGCAGCAGCGCCAGCGCGATGGGCACCGGGAAGAAGAGCACCAGCTGGATGAAGGTGATGGACAGGGTGTTGGCGAAGGCGTCCCAGAAGCGGCTGTCCTCGAAGAGGAGGGTGAAGTTGTCGAGGCCCACCCAGGGGCTGCTCCACAGCCCCTGGGTGAACGGGTCGTAGTCCTTGAAGGCGACGGTGGTCCAGACCAGCGGGACGTAGGTGAAGAGCAGGAGCAGGCCGACGGCGGGGGCGACCATCAGCAGCAGGGTGCGGTCGCGGCGCAGCCGGTGCCACCATCCGGTGCGGGCGGTCGGGGTGCCGGGGCCCGGCGGGGTGGCGGGGCCCGCCGGAGTGCCCCGATCCGCCAGGGCGCCCCGGGCCGGCTCGGCCATCAGGCACCGCTGCCGTTCTCGTCGAGGAGCTTGGCATACCAGTCGCGGAGCCGGTCGCCACCACCGCTGCGCCAGTCGCTGATGGCCCGCTGGGCGTCCTTGATCGACTTACGGCCGCGGGTGACGTCCTTGGCGAGGTCCTCGAACGGCGTGTAGAGCGAGGCGTACCGATTGGGCTCCTGGATCTGCATTCCGTAGAAGAGCGGCTTCCTGGCGAACTTGCCCATCCGCTGCATCCAGCCGCAGTAGTCCTCGACCATCTGCGGGAAGTCCGGATAGGCGACGCTCGCCTGCGGGGAGACGATGAAGCGATAGGTGTCCTGGACCTCCTTGATGCCCTTGGCGTTCTTGACCGGGACGCCCTTCTTCATGTCGTGGTGCACGCCTTCGACGCCGTAATCGATGAGGCGCTGTTCCTTGGTGCCGAAGGGCGCGGCGATGAAGTTCGCGAGGGCGAGGATTTCCTCGATCTGGTCCTTGGAGAGTTTCTTGTTGAGGAACGACCAGATCTGGGCGGGCGGGTCGAGGTAGATCACGGGATCGCCGCCGTCCGGGCCGAAGTAGTCCATTCCCTGGATCTTGAAGTCGGGGTGGGGCCCGGCCTGTTCGAAGGTGGCGCCGTACCACTTGGCATCGCCGTCGTTCCAGATGAGGGTCTGGCCGGAGGTGAAGCGGACCTGGGCGTCATTACCCTTGCCCGCGACCGCGTCGGGGTGGACATAGCCGCCGGCGAAGAGCTTGCGGCACCATTCCAGAGCCTCGAGATAGTTCTCGGTCTCGACCTTGTGGATCAGCCTGCCGTCCTTCTCGACCCAGTAGTACGGCTTCTCACCCGGGCAGCCGAAGAACCGCTGCGCCGACCACCACATGTCGTCGCAGGCCCATACCTTGCTCTTGGGCCGGGTGATCTCCTTGGCCAGGGCGAGGAATTCCGCCGGACTCTTCGGGACCTGGTAGCCCTCCTTGGTGAAGATGTCCTCGCGGTAGTACGGAATGACGCCGTTGAGCGGACGGGAGGGCATCGGCAGCCCGCGGAGCTTGCCGCCGAAGACGGACATCTGCCAGGCGGCGGTGGGAATGGCGGCGAGGTTCGGATATTTCTTGACCTTGTCGCCGGAGAGATAGGGGCCGAGATCGGCGAATTTGGCGCTGACCGCGCCATGGATCCGCCCGCCCATCTCCCAGAGCGGGATCATCACGATGTCGGCGATGTCGCCGGAGGCGAGGACGGCGCCGAGCTTCTCGCCGTAGGTGTTGCCGTCCTGGGGCTGGAGCTTGACCGTGGCGCCGAGCGCGTCGTTGACCGCCTTGTAGTAGGCGTTGTTCTTGGGCGGCGGGGTGCCCCAGAGCGGTTCGAACATCGTGTAACTGCCGCCGTGGCCGGGCTTGCCCTTCACGGAGTCGACCAGTTCGGTGGCGGGCGGGGCCTTGGTGTAGCCGGGGCTGGAGCCGTTGACGCTGGGGATGTCGGGGTCCGCCACCTTCGAGGCGACATAGGTCGGCAGCAGGTTCTTCAGCTCCTTGCCGGAGGTGGTGCCGCCCTTGCCGGAGCCCTCCTCGGTGGAGCAGCCGGTGAGCAGCGGCACCCCTCCCGCGACGGCCGCCGCGGCAACCGCCGTGGAGGCCAGGAAGGTTCTCCGGCTGGGAGGGGAAGTGGAGGCCGAAGCCTGGGAGTTCGGCATTGCGTCAACCCTTCGTGGCGTGCCCGCCGTACGACCGATGGTCGAATTGGCCGAGAGTGGTCGAAGATTGGTCGAAGCGCTTCGATATTGCGCTGAGGTTAAGGCGGAGGGTGGGGTCGCGCAAGAGTGGTGGCACAAGGTGCCGATGGGTTCGGCTTCCGTGGAGCCTTGACAGGGTGGGCATGGTGCGCCCAGCATCGAAGCGCTTCGAATCGATGTCGAATCGACGTGGCTTCGACTTGGCTTCGACTTGGCTTCGACATCGCTTCGACATCGATTCGACGTCAGGGGCTGGGGAAGTCGGCGCACGAGCTGGAGAAGTCGGTGCACGAGCCGAGGAAGAGGGGCCGTATCCGTGAGCGATGACGGTGATCTGATCACGCGTCCGCCCTTTCGCGATCAGCCCTCTCCGGATCCGCCCTTCCGCGATCCACGGCTGCCGGTGCGCACCCGCGTCGAGGATCTGCTGGCCCGGCTCACGCTCGACGAGCGGATCGCGATGCTCCACCAGTACGCGCCCGGGGTGGAACGGCTCGGCCTCGCGCCCTTCCGCACCGGGCAGGAGGCGCTGCACGGCGTCGCCTGGATGGGCCCCGCGACCGTCTTCCCCCAGGCTGTCGGGCTCGGCGCGACCTGGAACCCGGAGCTGGTGCGGCGCGTCGGCGAGGCGGTCGGCCGCGAGGCACGGGCCATGCGCGCACGCGATCCGCGGGTGGGCCTCAATGTGTGGTCGCCGACGGTGAACCTGCTGCGCGATCCGCGCTGGGGCCGCAACGAGGAGGGGTACGCCGAGGATCCGTACCTCACCTCGGCCCTGGCCACGGCCTACACCCGCGGGCTGCGCGGCGACCACCCGGAGCGCTGGCGCACCGCGCCCGTCCTCAAGCACTGGCTGGCGCACAACAACGAGACCGACCGGGACACCACCTCCTCCTCGGTGCGGCCGCGTGTCCTGCACGAATACGATCTGGCGGCCTTCCGCGGGGCGGTGCGGGCGGGCGCGGTGGCGGGGGTGATGCCCGCGTACAACCTGGTCAACGGGCGGCCCAACCACGTCTCCCCGTATCTGCGCGAGCACTTGCGCACCTGGACCGACCAGGAGCTGGTGGTCTGCTCCGACGCGGGCGCGCCGTCCAATCTGGTCGACTCCGAGCACTACTTCGACACCCACGAGGAGGCCATCGCGGCGGCCCTGCGGGCGGGGGTGGACAGCTTCACCGACCACGACCAGGACGCGTCGAAGACGATCGCGCGGGTGCGGGGCGCGCTGGAGCGCGGGCTGATCGACGCCTCCACGGTGGACACGGCGGTGCGGCGGCTGCTGGGGATGCGGTGTGCGCTGGGCGAGTTCGACGAGCCCGGCGGGCAACCAAGGGAATGCGACGGTGCCTTCGACACCCCCGCCCATCGCGCGCTCGCGCTGGAGGCCGCCGAACAGGCCGTCGTCCTGCTCACCAACGACGGTCTGCTGCCGCTCTCCGAAAGCGCCGTCCGCACCCTCGCCGTCGTCGGTCCGCTCGCCGACGAATGCAAGCTGGACTGGTACAGCGGCAGCCTGATCCGCCGCAGCTCGCCGCGCGAGGCGCTGGCCGAGCGGCTCGGCGCCGACCGGGTGGTGTTCGCGGACGGCCTGGACACCGTACGGCTGCGCACCGCGGCCGGTTGGGTACGGGTGCCGGACGCGGCGGCGGAGGGGAGGGGTCCGACGACGGAGGCGGCGGAGGGGGAGGGTCCGGCGGAGGCGGCGGGCTCGCTCAACCCGGCGCATGCGGCGGGCCGTACCGATCTGCCGCCGCTGACCGTCGGCGACACGCCCACCGAGCTGTCCCTGGCCGACTGGGGCGGCGGGGTGCTCACCCTGCGCGCGCCCTCCGGCCGCTATCTGACCGTGGCCGAGGACGGCTTCGTCCGCGCGGCGGCGAAGCAGCCCGGGGGCTGGGTGGTCCAGGAGACGTTCACGCTCGAAGCGCACCCCGACGGACACCTCCTCAGGCACCTGGGGACGGGTGGCTACGTCTGTGTCGCCGCGGGCGCGCTGAAGGTTGCCGAACGTGACGGCGGCGAGGAGCGGACCGGGACCGCCTTCCGGCTGGAGGTCGTCGAGCGCGGCGAGGACGCGGTGGCCCGCGCCGCCGCGCGGGCGGACGCCGTGGTGGTCGTGGCGGGCAACGACCCGCACATCGGCGGCCGGGAGACCGAGGACCGCACCACCCTCGCCCTGCCCGCCCAGCAGCAGCGGCTGTGGCGCGCGGCCCACGCCGCCAATCCGCGGACCGCGCTGGTGCTGGCCTCGAGCTATCCGTACGCGGTCGCGGAGGCGGCCGATGCGCTGCCCGCGCTGCTGTGGACGGCGCACGGCGGCCAGGCGGCGGGCACGGCGCTGGCCCGCGTGCTGTTCGGGGACGTCTCACCGGCGGGGCGGCTGCCGCAGACCTGGTACGCGTCCGACCACGATCTGCCCGATCCGCTGGACTACGACATCATCGCCTCGCGCGCCACCTATCTGTACTTCGACGGCGCCCCGCTCTTCCCCTTCGGGCACGGCCTGTCGTACACCGCCTTCGCCTACGGCGAACTGTCGGTGCGCCGGGAGACGAACCTGGCCGTGGAGTGCGAGGTCACCAACTCCGGTCCGTGCGACGGCGACGAGGTGGTGCAGATCTACGCGAGCGCCCCCGGGTCACGGGTCCCGCTTCCGCACCGCCGGCTCATCGCCCACCGCAGGGTGTGGCTGCGCCGGGGCGAGCGGGCGCGGCTGTTCTTCACCGTACCGGTCGAGGACGCCCTGGGCTTCTGGGACGTGGCGCACGGCCGCTGGACCGTCGACCCGGGGACGTACGAGATCCACGCGGGCGCGTCCAGCGCGGACCTGCGCGCCACCGCCACCGTGACCGTCGAGGGCCCGCCGCCCGCACCGCGCCCGGTGCCGCGGCGCGGTCTGGAGGCCGCGGACTACGACGCGGCGGACGCGATCGTGCTGGTGGACCGCGCCAAGGTCCGCGGGGACGCGGTGGCCTGCCGTGACGACGCGGTCGGCCGACTGCTCTTCCGCGCCTGCGACTTCGGCGCGGGGGTTACGTCGATGACGGTCGAGGCCGCGTACGACACCGCTGGGGCGGGGAAGGACACCGCTGGGGCGGGGAACGACGACGCCGGGGCGGAGGACGATGCCGCTGGGGCGGGGAACGACGCGACGGTCGAGGTGCACCTCGCCGACGGCACCACCCTGGCCACCGTCACCATCCCGCCCACCGGCGGCCGCTACGCCTACACCACCGTCCGCGCCGCCCTGCCCACGCCGCCGGCCGGCGTGCGGGACCTGCACATCACGCTGCGCGGCGGCGGCCTGAGACTGGCCCGTCTCGGCTTCTCCGGTTGAGGGTCCGGAGCTGCCGGGACGGGTCAACCCCCTGCTTTCCCCGTGAGGGTGGGTCAGAGGTCGAGGCCGGTGAGGACCATGACCCGCTCGTAGGTGTAGTCCTCCATCGCGTACCGCACACCCTCGCGGCCGACGCCGGACCTCTTGGCGCCGCCGTACGGCATCTGGTCGGCGCGGTACGAGGGCACATCGCCGATGATCACGCCGCCGACCTCCAGCGCGCGGTGGGCGCGGAAGGCGGTCTGCACCTCGCGGGTGAAGACGCCCGCCTGGAGGCCGTACTTGGAGTCGTTGACGGCCGCGAACGCCGCGTCCTCGTCCGCCACCCTGTGCAGGGTGAGCACCGGTCCGAAGATCTCCTCGCAGGAGAGGGTGACATCGGCGGGGACGTCCGCGAGCACGGTCGGGGCGTAGTTCGAGCCCTCGCGCTTGCCGCCGGTGAGCAGCTTCGCACCGGCCCGGACGGCCTCGTCGACCCAGGACTCGACGCGCTTGGCGGCGTCCTCGCTGATCAGCGGGCCGACATCGGTGGCGTCATCGGCCGGGTCGCCGGTGGCCTGCGCCTCGACGGCCGCGACGATCTTCGGCACGAGCTCCTCGTAGACGGACGCGTCCGCGATCACCCGCTGCACGGAGATGCAGGACTGTCCGCCCTGATAGTTGGAGAAGGTGCCGATGCGGGTGGCCGCCCAGTCGAGGTCGGCGTCGGCGGCGTAGTCGGACAGCACGACCGCGGCGCCGTTGCCGCCGAGCTCCAGGGTGCAGTGCTTGAGCGGCACCGACTCCTTGATCGCGTAGCCGACCTTCTCCGAACCGGTGAAGGAGATGACCGGCAGCCGCTCGTCCTGGACCAGCGCGGGCATCCGGTCGTTGGGCACCGTAAGGACACTCCAGGAGCCCGCGGGGAGTTCGGTCTCGGCCAGCAGCTCGCCGAGGATCAGCGCGGACAGCGGGGTCGCGGGCGCCGGCTTGAGGATGATCGGCGTGCCGACGGCGATCGCCGGGGCGACCTTGTGGGCGCTGAGGTTCAGCGGGAAGTTGAACGGCGCGATGCCGAGGACGGTGCCGCGCGGGAAGCGGCGGGTCAGCGCGAGCCGCCCGGTGCCACCGGCGTCGGTGTCCAGCCGCTGGGCGTCCCCGCTGTTGAAGCGGCGGGCCTCCTCGGCCGCGAACCGGAAGACGGACACGGCGCGGCCCACCTCGCCGCGCGCCCACTTGATCGGCTTGCCGTTCTCATCCGAGATCAGCCGGGCGATCTCCTCGCCGCGCTCGGCGAGACGGCGCGACACATGGTCCAGCGCGGCGGCCCGGACGTGCGCGGGGCTCGCGGCGAACTCCTCACGCACCGCGTCGGCCGCGGCGACGGCCTCCTCGATCTGCGCATCGGTGGGAACGCTCACCACGCCGACGCGGTGGCCGTCCCAGGGCGAGGTGACCTCGAGCGTGCTCTCGCCCGTCGCCTTGCGGCCGGCGAGCCAGAACGCATGGGTGACAGCTTCGTGTGTGTCTGGCACAGCGGATCCCGACCCTTCTGAAGTGGTGTCTCTCCTCCCACCGTAGGCGCGCCCCGCCTGCTCGGCGTTTGTCCGAGGCGTAGCAGTCGGGCACACGGGCGCTCCGCAATGGCGTGCCGGGTTGGGGAGGGGCGAGAGGGAGGAGGGGCTGGGGCGGTGACTGGGTGGGGCGGCTGGGGCGGTGGCCGGGAAGGGGTGGCGGGGGCGGTGGCCGGGAAGCGGCGACCCGCGACGAGGCGGCGAGAAAGCGGTGACGGGAAAGGAGTGCCGCGGTAAGGCGGTCGGGGGCGACGCCACGACGAGACGGCCGGGAAGGAGTGGCCGGGAGCGGTGACGGCTACCAGGCGATCGGGGCGGCGGCCGCCGCAGGGCGGTCGGAGGGTCCTGGCGCGTGCTTCAGGCCGACGTGCCCGGGGCCGTGGCCTTGAGGGCCAGCCACAGCTCCATGCGGACGTCCGGGTCGTCCAGGGAGCGGCCCAAAATCTCCTCGACGCGGCGCATCCGGTAGCGCAGGGTGTGCCGGTGGACGCCGAGGTCGGCGGCGGCCGCGTCCCACTGGCCGTGCCGGGAGAGCCAGGCGCGCAGCGAGGCGACCAGATCGCCCCGGCCGGTGGCGTCGTGCTCGTGCAGGGCGCGCAGCATGCCGTCGGCGAACGCCCGGACGGCGTCGTCGGCGAGCAGGGGCAGTACGGAACCCGCCGCCACCTGCTCGTGCTCGACCAGCATCCGTCCTCGGCGGCGCGCCACGGACAGCGCCTGCTCCGCCTGGCGGTAGGCGGCCGCGGCGGCGATGGGGCCCGCGGGGCGGACAGCCCGATGACGAGCTCGTCGCCGCGGGGCGCGGCGACCGCGGCGCGGTCGCGGGGGCGGGCCTTCGTACCCCGGCGGGTCTCGACGGCCTGGGCGTGCTCGGCGCACGCCTCGACCGCCGCGCCGCCGTCGGGGGCCAGCACGATGAGCCGTTCGCCGTCGGGCACGACCAGCACCGACTCGCCGGTGCGGGCCGCGGCCGCCTCCATGGTGTCGATGAGCGTGGCGAGGGGGTCGGCCGCCTCGGCTTCACCGGTGGCCGTGCCCGTGCCGGTGCTTGTGCCTGTGCTTGTGCTTGTGCCTGTGCTTGTGCTTGTGGCTTCCGCGGAGGGCTCCGCCAGGGCCTCGTCCGCGGCGGAGGGCGCCGCGTGGGCCTGCTGGGCCGTACCGCCGGACGGCACCTCGGCGACCAGCATCCGGAACGGCGCGTCCAGCAGCCCGCCGTACAGCCGCCCGGCGACCGCCCGCGCATGGTCGGGCTCGCCCGCGAGCAGCATCCGCAGCACGGCGGCGCCGAGCCGCTGCTCGGCCTCCTGGAGGGCGCGGGAACGCTCGGTGGTCAGGGTCAGCAGCGCGACCGCGGAGTGCACCGCGTAGCGCTCGGCGGTGCCCAGCGGCGCGCCCGTGCCGACCGCGAGCACACCACGCGTACGGCGGCCGGTGCCCAGCGACTGGAGCTCGACCCGGTCGGCGACGGCCGTGTCCTCGGCCGATTCCGCGCCCGTGGCCCCGGCCGGCCCGCAGCCTCCGCCGACCACGATGCTCGCGGGGCCCGGGCGGGAGCGCAGCCGCGCGACGTCGGCGGTGAGCCGGGCGGCGCGGCGGGCGGCCCAGTCGGGGGCGGCGGCGACCACGGCGCCGGAGGTGTCGTAGAGCGCGGCCCAGCCGTCGATGTGGGCGGCGAGCCGGGCCAGCAGCGCGGCGGGCCCCTCGGCGCCGATGGCGGCGCGGGTCAGCTCGCGCTGTGCCTCGAACCCGGCGGTCACGGCGCGGTACTGGTCGGCGGCTATCGCCGCGGAGACGGCTTTGCTGATCGCGATGAAGGGGGTGCGGCGGGGCACGCCGAGCAGCGGCAGCCCCTCCTCCTTGGCCGCCGTGGCGAGCGCGGGCGGCACTTCGGCGTAGTTGACGCCGAGCGCGAAGCCGAGCCCGACCACGCCCGCGCCCACCAGCCGCCGCACATAGCGGCTCATCTCCTCCGGGTCATCGGCCTCGATCTGCATCGCGGTGATCAGGAGCAGTTCGCCGCCCTCCATATAGGGCACGGGGTCGGCCAGCTCGCTGACGTGTGCCCAGCGCACGGGCGTCTCCAGCCGATCCTCGCCCGCGAGGACGGACAGCTTGAGACCGGGGTGGCGGACGAGTGAGGCGAGGGTGGGAGGCATGGCACCTTCGAAGCGAATGCGACGACTTGCGACGACTTCACCGCCCCGTATGAACGGCTACTGCCGATTCTGCCTCAATGGAGGAAAACGCGGAATTGACGGCCTGATTTCGCCACGGGTCTGGCCGTGACGCGGCGGTTCCGGTTGCCCCCGGTCACTCTGAAGGGGCAATCGAGACTCCCGGGGCGACCGGGACGGCCGGCTGGCGACCGTGACAGATGAACCAATGACGGCCAATGACGGCAATGACGGCCAATGAGGACTGACCGGAACAGCCGCCGATACGGCCGCCGATCACGCGCGCAGATCCACCAGCACCGGCGGCCCGCCCTCGCCCCTTACGGAGGTCACCGACAGCACCGCGTGCCCGGGGGGAACCGCATGGGCCAGCTCAGAGGCGGACCAGCGCTCGCGCTCCACCGTCCGTACGGTCACCGACTGGGTGGTCACCGCCTTGCCGGTGGCGACCTTACGGATGAAGTGCAGCACCTTGGTGAGCGGTTCCTCGGCGATGATCTGCCGGTCGGTGACGTCCCGGGTCTCGACCCACTCCGTCCCCCACACCTCGGCGAACCGCGCCCCGTCCCAGGTCGTCACCCCGGCACAGGCCATCCGGCAGCCGACCGCGCCGAGCAGCGCGCTGCGCAGCGACTCGGGGACGTCGTCGAGGGTGCGGAGGGTGAGCACCGCGCCCGCGTGCGCGGAGCGGAGCCGCTGGATGCCACGCAGGGCCTCGGGGGTGATGGTGTGCGAGGCGTCGTCGAGGACCAGGCAGGCGAACAGCGAACGGTCGGCCCGGCCCACGGCGCACTCGGTGAACTGCGCCAGGACCAGCCGCGCGAGCATCCGCGACGCCTCCGCGTGGCCGCGCTCGGGCAGGTCGATACGGACCCGGAGGGGATGTTCGAGGGCGCGGAGGGAGAACGGGCGGCGGTCGCCCGTGGTGTCGAAGAAATCGGCGAACGCGGGGCGGTCCAGCAACGCGATCCGGTCCGCGAGCAGCGCGCCCACGTCCCCGGGCGCTCCCGATTGCCGGACCCGCGCCTCCAGCTCGCGGGCCTGCGCCCGCTCCCCGGCCTCGTCCAGCGCCTCGCGCAGCGCGTTGACGGCCGTCTTGGAACCGTCCAGCAACTCCCGCAGATCCGGTACGGACGGGAAGCGGCCGTGGGCGGCGCGGTAGGGGCCGAGCAGCTGGGCCAGCGCGGTGGCGGCGCGCCTGCTGTCCCCGCCGGGGAGCGAGGCCGCCATGTCGCCGATCAGGGCCTCGGCGAGGATGCCCGCGGCCTCGTCGGGGTCGGTGGTGCCGCCGTAGAGGTCGAGGTCGTAGCCGGAGTCGGGTCGACCGATCTTCACGACGACGTCGAACGCCTCATCCGCCCCGAGCCCGGCCCCGCCGCCCCGACCGCCACGACGGCGACCTGCCCGGCGAGCGCCTGCAGACACAGCGACTCCACGACGGGCCGCACCACCCGCCCCGTCTTCCCCGAACCGGGCGGCCCGACGGCCAGCAGCGAGGTGCCGAGCACCTCGGGATCGAGGGCGAGCCCGACGCCGCGGTGCTGGTAAGGATTGCGGGAATCCTCGGCGGCGGTGCCGAGGCGGACCTGATGGGCGAGGAGATCATGCCGCGCCGTGCGGACGGGCAGGTCCCGCGCCCCGGACGGATGTGCGTACGAGGCGGCGCCGTGGCGCAGCACGGTGTCGGTGAACGAGGCCAGCGAATTCCTCCCCGCCCGCACGGACTGCCAGGCGCGCTCGATCCGGGCGTGGTCGACGTCATTCATCGCCCCCGCCCGCGCGTCCGCCGCCAGCCGATCAGCCGCACTGTGCGCCCCCGCGGCCCGCAAATGCGGCCACTCCACCGGATCCCCCTCCGGCCGCCCCGCGGCCGCCACCTCAGGAGTGGGCTCATCCCAGGCCCGCCGGAAGAGGGGCGCGACATAACGGCGCCAGACCTCGGGCCAGTGGCCGACGCGACCGAAGATCACGGCGAGGACCCCCGCGAAGATGACTTGGTAGATGCGCCAAGCCCAGACGAACGCCATCTTGTCGTCGCCTTCGACCCAGGACTCCGGGGTCAGCAAATACAGCGGCCAGAGGTAGAAGCTGCCGAAGTACTCGTAATAGATCAGTGACCAGACCAGCCAGCCACACAAGGCCGAGATCAGGGCCCCGCTGAGCAGCCGCTGCCCCGGAATCCGATCCGGCTCCTCCGGCGCCTTCGGCTTGTGCTCGTACGTCCACACCCCCGGCGCCACCTCGGACCGCGGAGCGCGCAGCCAGGCGACGAAGGACGGGCGGGCCGCGGGCGCGGGGACCGGAGGCGCACCGGGGACCGCCGGGGCGCGGTCGGCGGCATCGGCGGCGGGGCGGCGGGAAAAGAAGGCGGGGATTGCGGGGGTGGGGGTGGGGGCGGGTTGTGGCGTGTGCTGGGTGAATCGAACGTGCCCTCGGTGTCCATGTGCTGCCCCTTGCCCCCTGACCGGCTGTTCCTCGGCTTTCGCGCCACCGCTCAATCTAGTGTTCCCGCGCGGGGAGTTCAGCGACCCCGGCGGGCCCGTCTCACTCGTGGGCACTCGTGGGCACTCGTGGGATCCGTAAGGCCGCCGTCGGGCTATGGCCGCCGCGGACAAGGAAACCCGCGCAGTGCTCCCGAACGGAACATGCCCCATCCCTCGTCACGCCCATAGCCTGCGACTAAAACCCCTGTTCTTCTCCCTGGAGCCCGTCATGACCGAACTGTCCGGAGGCCCCGCCCTCCCCCAGGAGCGTCGCGTCGTCACCGCCATTCCCGGCCCGAAGTCGCAGGAGCTGCTCGCCCGTAAGAACGCGGCGGTCGCCGGCGGGGTAGGGAGTGTGCTGCCGGTCTTCACCGTGCGCGCGGGCGGCGGTGTGATCGAGGACGTGGACGGCAACTCGCTGATCGACTTCGGTTCCGGTATCGCCGTGACCTCCGTCGGCTCCTCCGCGGAGGCCGTCGTACGCCGGGCGTCCGCGCAGCTGGCGGACTTCACGCACACCTGTTTCATGGTCACGCCGTACGAGGGCTATGTGGAGGTCTGCGAGGAGCTGGCCCGGCTCACGCCCGGCGACCACGCCAAGAAGTCGGCGCTGTTCAACTCGGGCGCCGAGGCGGTGGAGAACGCGGTGAAGATCGCCCGTTCGTACACCAAGCGCCAGGCGGTCGTCGTCTTCGACCACGGCTACCACGGCCGGACCAACCTCACCATGGCGCTCACCGCCAAGAACATGCCGTACAAGCACGGCTTCGGCCCCTTCGCGCCCGAGGTCTACCGCGTTCCACTCGCCTACCCCTACCGCTGGCTGACCGGCCCGGAGAACTGCGCCGAGGAGGCCGCGGCCCAGGCCACCGACATGATCAGCAAGCAGATCGGGGCCGAGAACGTGGCCGCGATCATCATCGAGCCGGTCCTCGGCGAGGGCGGCTTCATCGAGCCCGCCAAGGGCTTCCTGCCAAGGATCGCGGAGTTCGCCACGTCCAACGGCATCGTCTTCGTCGCGGACGAGATCCAGTCCGGCTTCTGCCGCACCGGCCAGTGGTTCGCCTGTGAGGACGAGGGCATCGTCCCGGACCTGATCACCACCGCCAAGGGCATCGCGGGCGGTCTGCCGCTGGCCGCCGTCACCGGCCGCGCGGAGATCATGGACGCGGCGCACTCCGGCGGCCTCGGCGGCACCTACGGCGGAAACCCGGTGGCGTGCGCGGCGGCGCTCGGCGCGATCGAGACGATGCGCGAGCTGGACCTGAACGCCAAGGCCAAGCGCATCGAGGAGGTCATGAAGGGCCGCCTCGCCGCGATGCGGGAGAAGTACGACATCATCGGCGACCTCCGCGGCCGCGGCGCCATGATCGCCATCGAACTCGTGAAGTCCGGCACCAAGGACCCCAACCCCGAGGCCACGGCCGCCGTCGCCAAGGCGTGCCACTCGGCCGGGCTGCTCGTGCTGACCTGCGGGACCTACGGCAATGTGCTGCGCTTCCTGCCGCCGCTCGTGATCGGCGAAGACCTTCTGAGCGAGGGTCTCGGCATCCTCGAGAGCGCCTTCGCCGAGCTGTGACTGTGAGTGAGCGATGAGTGGCGTGAAGAAGATGTGCGGGGCCGATGACAGGTGGGTGATCGGTCTGTCGGGCGGGGCTTCGCTGCCGTACGGTCATTGCAGATGAGAGAAACACCCCGCTCGCAGGGGACTGCGGGCGATGCCGAGCCGGTGCTTCCCCAGCCCCGACCCGGCTGTGCCCTCGCGCACACCACTGGAGCCTCCGGCTCCGGATCTCCTCACCGATCGGACGTCCGCCCGCCCCAAACCCCCCGGGGCGCGCGGCACACCGATCGCCACGGCGGCCCCGGAACCACCCCCCCTGTTCCGGGGCCGCCGACTGTTCACTCCCCCTCCGCACCACGGGCGCCCTTTCTCGCGCTCGTCACGCCCCTCGTACTGATCGCGCTGCTCGCGCTGTGCACCTGGCAGATCGCCGCCCACGGCCCCCTGCGCACCTACGACGAACGGCTCGGCCGCGCGATCGCCGGCTCGGCGCTCCCCTCCCCCGTCGCCGAGTTCCTCGCCGACCTCGGCAATACGGCGGTGGCGGTCCCCGTCCTCGCCGTCGCCCTCGGCTGGGAGGCGTGGTGCGCCCGGCGCGCGGGAGCGCCGCGCTGGTGGCTGCCGCCGCTGGCCGCCGCGGTGGCGATGGCGGCGGTTCCGGCGCTGGTGGTTCCGTTCAAGGCGCTGATCGACCGCCCCGGCCCGCCCGGGCCGCTGGCGGGCGAGACCGGGTTCTTCCCCTCCGGCCATGCCGCGACGGCGGCCGTCGCCTACGGCGCGGCGGCGCTGCTCCTCCACCGCCTCCTGGGCCCGCGGCTGCGGCGGCCCCTCCTGGTGGCCGTCGCCGTGCTGAACCTGGCCGTGGCCGCCGGGCTGGCCCGGCGCGGCTACCACTGGCCGCTGGACACCGTCGCGAGCTGGTGTCTGTCCGGCCTACTGCTGTGGGCAGTGCTCAAGGTCAGCCGTTTGAGCCACAACGGCCCGTAAAACCTCAAGCTCCCAACAAACCGCGGCCATCCCAGGTCGCGCCCGAGCGCCCCGGGGCGACCACGGCGCGCCGAACGGCCCGGGGCTCGGCCCCTCAGCTGTCGAACCCCAGCCCCACCTTGTCCATCGCCTTCAGCCACAGATTGCGGCGCCCGCCGTTCTCGTCGGCCCGGGTCATGGCCCACTGCGTGATGCCGATGCCCGCCCACCGCACCGGCTCCGGCGGGAAGGGCAGCGGCTTGCTGCGAACCATCTCCAGGCTGGTGCGCTCGGTGCGCTCACCGGCGAGCAGGTCGAGCATCACCTCGGCGCCGAACCGGGTCGCCCCGACGCCCAGGCCCGTATAGCCGAGCGCGTACGCCACCCTCCCGCCGTGCGCGCTGCCGAAGAAGGCGGAGAAGCGCGAGCAGGTGTCGATGGCGCCGCCCCAGGCGTGGCTGAAACGCACGCCCTCCAGCTGCGGGAAGCAGCGGAAGAAGTGCTGGGCGAGGGTGCGGTAGGTGGCCGGGTGGTGGTCGTATTCGGCGCGCACCCGGCCGCCGTAGCGGTAGATGATGTCGTAGCCGCCCCACAGGATGCGCCGGTCGGCGGTGAGCCGGAAGTAGTGGAAGTGGTTGGCGGTGTCGCTGAGCCCCTGCCTGCCCCGCCAGCCGAGCGCGTCGAGCTGCTCCTGGTTGAGCGGCTCGGTCATCAGCGCGTGGTCGTAGACGGGGGCGATGTACGGGCGGACGCGGCGCACCAGCGCGGGGAAGGCGTTGGTGGCGAGCGCCACCTGGCGGGCGCGCACCCGGCCGTACGGGGTGCGGACGGCCATCCCCGCCCCGGCGCCGGCCAGCCGCTCGGCCGGGGTGTGTTCGTAGATCCGTACGCCCAGCTCGGCGCAGGCCCGCGCCAGGCCCCAGGCGAGCTTGGCGGGATGCAGCATGGCCACGCCGCGGCGGTCCCACAGCCCGGCCAGGAAGGTGGGCGAGTCGACCTCGGCGCGTACCGCGTCGCGGTCGAGGAACTCCTGCTCGCCGACGCCGAGTTCGGCCGCCATCCGGGCGGTCTCGCGCAACTCCGCCACCTGGTACGGCTCGGTGGCCACGTCGATCTCGCCGGTGCGTTCGAAGTCGCAGTCGATGCCGTAGCGCTCGACGGCGGACTCGATGGCGTCGAGGTTGCGATGGCCGAGCCGCTCGAGTTCGGCCAGCTCATCGGGCCAGCGGGCGGCGCCGTTGCCGAGCCCGTGGGTGAGGGAGGCGGCGCAGAAACCGCCGTTGCGCCCGGAGGCCGCCCAGCCGATCTCCTGGCCCTCGACCAGGACCACCTCGCGGTCGGGGTCGCGCTCCTTGGCGATCAGGGCGGTCCACAGCCCGCTGTAGCCGCCGCCGACGACGAGCAGATCGCACCGCTCCTCCCCGACGAGTGCGGGGCGGGGGCGGGGCCTGCCGGGGTCGTCCAGCCAGTACGGCCGGTACGCGGCCCCGGCCAGGGCCTCCAGTGCGGACGGGGTGGGGGCGTCGCCCCCGGACGAGCGGGTCATGGCGTCCGTGGCCATGGTTCTCAGCTCCTCTTGCGGCGGGCGCCGGCCAGTTGGCCGACGAGAACGCACAACACCGCGACCGCGAACATCGCCGTTCCGATCACATTGATCTGCACGGGCGTGCCGCGCTGTGCGGATCCCCAGACGAACATGGGGAAGGTCACGGTCGAGCCGGCGTTGAAGTTGGTGATGATGAAGTCGTCGAAGGAGAGCGCGAAGGACAGCAGCGCGCCCGCGGCGATGCCGGGCGCGGCGATCGGCAGGGTGACGCGCAGGAAGGTCTGCGCCGGGGAGGCGTAGAGGTCCTGGGCGGCCTGTTCCAGCCGGGGGTCCATGGACATCACCCGCGCCTTGACGGCCGTCACCACGAAGCTCAGGCAGAACATGATGTGGGCGATGAGGATCGTCCAGAAGCCGAAGTCCACGCCCATGTTGAGGAAGAGGGTGGCCAGCGAGGCGGCCATGACGACCTCGGGCATCGCCATCGGCAGGAAGATCAGGCTGTTGACCGCGGGGCGGGCCCGGAAGCGGTAGCGGGCCAGCGCGAAGGAGATCATCGTGCCGAGGACGGTCGCGCCGATCGTCGCCCATACCGCGATCTTCAGGCTGAGCGAGAGCGAGCCGCACAGGTCGGCGACGCCGCACGGATCGGTCCAGGCGTCGGTGGAGAACCGCTGCCATTCGTAGTTGAACCGGCCGTTGGGCTTGTTGAAGGAGAAGACCAGGACGACGACGTTGGGCAGGATCAGATACGCGAGGGTGCCGAGCCCCGCGATGACCACCAGGTTCCGTCGTATCCAGCGCGTCAGGGCCGTCACACCAGGTCCTCCGTCCCGGACTTGCGGATGTAGACGGTGACCATCGTGAGGATGGCCGCCATGAGGATGAAGGACAGCGCCGCCGCCGTCGGATAGTCCAGCACCCGCAGGAACTGCGACTGGATGACGTTGCCGATCATCTTCTGGTCGGTGGAGCCCAGCAGTTCGGCGTTGATGTAGTCGCCCGCGGCGGGGATGAACGTGAGCAGCGTGCCCGCGACGACACCCGGCATGGACAGCGGGAAGGTCACCCTCCGGAAGGTGGTGAGGGGGCGGGCGTAGAGGTCTCCGGCGGCCTCGTGCAGCCGGGGGTCGATGCGCTCCAGGGAGGTGTAGAGCGGAAGGATCATGAAGGGCAGGAAGTTGTACGTCAGCCCGCAGACCACCGCGAGCGGGGTGGCCAGCACCCGCTGCCCCTCGGTGATCCCCAGATAGCTGGTGACGTCCAGGATGTGCAGCGAGTTGAGCGCGCCGACCACCGGGCCGCTGTCGGACAGGATCGTCTTCCAAGCGAGGGTGCGGATCAGGAAGCTGGTGAAGAACGGCGCGATCACCAGGATCATCACCAGATTGCGCCAGCGGCCCGCCCGGAAGGCGATGAGGTAGGCGAGCGGATAGCCGAGCAACAGGCACAGCACGGTGGCGGTGGCGGCGTAGAGCACCGAGCGCAGGAAGTGCGGGTAGTACTCGGTGAGCGCGTCCCAGTAGGTCTGGACGTGCCAGGTGACCTTGAAGCCCTCTTCGAGGGAGCCGGTCTGGACGGATGTCGACGCCTGGTAGATCAGCGGCGCGGCGAAGAAGACCAGCAGCCAGAGGATGCCGGGGAGCAGCAGCCAGTAGGGCACCAGGCGCTTGCGGACGGCGGGCTTGACCAGGGGCGGCTTCCGCACGGGCCCGGCGTCCGCCGGGGCTTCGGAGGTGGCCGTAGCGCTCACGGGGCCTCCTCGTCCAGCTCCGTACCGGCGTCGATGTCCTGGGCCGCGTCGAGGCCGAAGGTGTGGGCGGGGTTCCAGTGCAGGACGACCTCGGCGCCGGGGACGAGCCGGGCGTCGCGCTCGATGTTCTGCTCGTAGACGGTGATCTCGGGGCAGTCCGGGGTGGTGATGAGGTACTGCGTGGAGACGCCGATGAAGCTGGAGTCGACGATCCGCCCGGTGATCCGGTTGCGCCCCTCGGGGACGCTCCCGGCGTCCTCGGCATGGGCCAGGGTGATCTTCTCGGGACGCACCCCCACCAGCAGTTTCCCACCCGTGCGAACGGGGGCGCTACATCGGTCGGCGGGCAGGGCGAGCCTGCCGCCGGCGGCGGTGAGGACGAGGTCGCCGCCGCTCTTGTCGGTGATCTCGGCCTCGATGAGGTTGGAGGTGCCGAGGAAGTTGGCGACGAAGGTGGTGCCGGGGTTCTCATAGAGCTCGGCGGGGGCTCCGCGCTGCTCGACCCTGCCGCCGTTCATCACCGCGACCGTGTCGGCCATGGTCATGGCCTCCTCCTGGTCGTGGGTGACATGGATGAAGGTGATGCCGACCTCGGTCTGGATGCGCTTGAGCTCCAGCTGCATCTGGCGGCGCAACTTGAGGTCGAGCGCGCCCAGCGGCTCGTCGAGCAGCAGCACCCGGGGGTGGTTGATCAGGGCGCGGGCGACGGCGACGCGCTGCTGCTGGCCGCCGGAGAGCTGCTGCGGTTTGCGGCGGGCGAAGTCACCGAGCTGGACCAGCTCCAGCATCTCCTCGACCTGCTTCTTCACCGATTTGACGCCGCGCCGGCGCAGCCCGAAGGCGACGTTCTCGAAGATGTCGAGGTGCGGGAAGAGGGCGTAGCTCTGGAAGACGGTGTTGACGGGCCGCTTGTGGGGCGGGAGGGCGGTGATGTCCTCACCGGCCAGCTGGACGGTCCCGGTGGTGGGGTCCTCCAGGCCCGCGATCATGCGCAGGGTGGTGGTCTTGCCGCAGCCGGAGGCGCCGAGCAGGGCGAAGAAGGAGCCGGCGGGTATGTGCAGATCGAGCGGGTGGACGGCGGTGAAGGACCCGTAGGTCTTGCTGATCCGGTCGAGCCGGACGTCGCCGCCGGAGGTGAGCTGGGTCATGGCGGTGCGCTTCCTCGCTTGTCAGGCGCCGGTGAGCTTGGCGAACTTGTCCTCGAATGCCGCCTCTTCCGTGCTGGAGAGCGAGCGGAAGGAGTGGGACTTGGCGGCCATCTCCTCGTCCGGGAGGATCAGCGGATTGTCCGCCAGCGCCTTGTCGATCTTTGTGAGCTCCTCGCGCACCCCGTCGACCGGGCAGACGTAGTTGATGTACGCGGCGATCTTCGCGGCGACCTTGGGCTCGTAGAAGTAGTCGATGAGCCGTTCGGCGTTCCTCTTGTGGCGCGCCTTGTTGGGGATCAGGAGGTTGTCGGTGGCCGTCATATAGCCGGCGTCGGGGATGGCGAACTCGATCTCGGGGTTGTCCGACTGGAGCTGGATCAGGTCCCCGGCCCAGGCCATACAGGCGGCGATGTCGCCCTTGGTGAGGTCGCCGGTGTAGTCGTTGCCGGTGAAGCGGCGGACCTGGCCCCGGTCGGACGCCTTCTGGAGGCGGGCGATCGCGGCGTCGTAGTCGTCGGCGGTGACCTTCTCGGGCTTCTTGCCCATGTCCAGGAGGGTCAGCCCGACGGTGTCGCGCATCTCGGTCAGCAGCCCGACCCGGCCCTTGAGCTTGGGGTCCTCCAGCAGCTGGGAGACGGAGGTGACCTTACGGCCGCCGGTGGCCTTCTTGTTGTACGCGATGACGGCGGGGATGCCGGTCCACGGGTAGGAGTGGGCCCGGCCCGGATCCCAGTCGGGGGCGCGAAAAGGTTTCGCCAGATTGGTGTAGGCATGGGGCAGTTGGGCGGGGTCCAGCGGCTGCATCCAGCCGAGCCGGATCATCCGGGCGGCCAGCCAGTCGGTGACGCAGATGAGGTCGCGGCCGGTGTCCTGGCCCGCCGCGAGCTGCGGCTTGATCTTGCCGAAGAACTCGACGTTGTCGTTGATGTCCTCGGTGTACTTGACCTTGATGCCGGTGCGGCGCTGGAACGCGTCCAGGGTCGGATGGCGGCCGCCCTTGCCGACGTCCATGTACTCGGTCCAGTTGGAGAAGGCGATCCGCTTCTCCTCGGCGGAGTGGTCGTCGGAGGCGTTGTCCGCCTCGGTGCGGCCCGCGGGCGGGATACCGCAGCCACCGAGCGTCCCGAGCCCGCCGACGGCGATCGCCCCGGCGCCTCCCGCACGCAGCAGGGAGCGGCGGGTGAGCGCCATACGGCCGCTGGTCATGGACCGCCGCATCGCGGTGATCTGCGGTGGGGACAGGCTCTCGGGCTCGTGCCGTGCTTCCATAAGCTGTGCCTTTCGAGGGTGTCGGCCGGTGGCGGCCGGCCGAGGCCACGCGGAGGTGGCCGCACATTCAGGTCCGTCGGTCAGGTCTGTCGGTCCCCGAAGACCGTGCGGTGCCAGTCCTTGCGGACCACCGCGGTGTTGTCGGACATCACATGCTTGACCTGCGTGTACTCCTCGAAGGAGTACGCCGACATGTCCTTGCCGAAGCCGGATGCCCGCACCCCGCCGTGCGGCATCTCGCTGATGATCGGGATGTGGTCGTTGATCCAGACGCAGCCGGCCCGGATCTCGCGGGCGGCGCGGCCCGTACGGTAGACATCGCGGCTCCAGGCGGAGGCGGCGAGACCGTAAGGGGTGTCGTTGGCGAGCGCGATGCCCTCGTCGTCGCTGTCGAAGGGGAGGACGACCAGGACCGGGCCGAAGATCTCGGACTGGACGACCTCGCTGTCCTGGGGCGCGCCGGTGATGAGCGTGGGCCGGTAGTAGGCGCCCTTGGCGAGGTCGCCGCCCGGGGCCTCGCCGCCGGTGACGACGGTGGCGTAACCGCGGGCCCGCTCCACGAAGCCCGCCACGCGGTCGCGCTGGGCGTGGGAGATCAGCGGGCCGAGGTCGGTGTGCGGATCGAAGGGATCGCCCATCCTTACGGTCGCCATGAGATCGGCGACGGCGGCGACGAACGCGTCGTACAGCGGGCGCTGCACATAAGCGCGGGTGGCCGCGGTGCAGTCCTGTCCGGTGTTGATCAGCGCGCCCGCGACGGCGCCGTGCGCGGCGGCCTCCAGGTCCGCGTCGTCGAAGACGACGAAGGGCGCCTTGCCGCCGAGTTCGAGATGGATCCGCTTGACGGTGGCGGTGGCGAGTTCCGCGACCCGCTTGCCGACCGCCGTGGAGCCGGTGAAGGAGGTCATCGCCACCCCGGGGTGGGAGACCAGGCGCTCCCCCGCCTCGCGGCCGGTGCCGCTCACCACGTTGACGACACCGTCCGGGAGGCCCGCCTCCGTGGCCGCCTGGGCGAACATCAGCGAGGTCAGGGGCGTCAGCTCGGCGGGCTTCAGCACGATGGTGTTGCCCGCGGCGATGGCCGGGAGGACCTTCCACGCCGCCATCTGGAGGGGGTAGTTCCAGGGGCGATGGAGCCGATGACACCAATGGGCTCGCGGCGGACGTACGAGGTGTGATCGCCGCTGTACTCACCGGCGGCCTTGCCCTCCAGGTGGCGGGCGGCGCCCGCGAAGAAGGCGGTGTTGTCGATGGAGCCGGGCACATCGAACTCGGTGCTGAGCTTGATGGGCTTGCCGCACTGCAGCGACTCGGCGTGGGCGAGGTCGTCCGCCCGCTGGGTGAGCGCCGCGGCGAAGCGGTGCATCGCGTCGGACCGCTCGCCGGGGGTGGCGCCCGCCCACTCGGGGAAGGCGGCCTCGGCGGCGGCCACGGCGGCGTCGACATCGACCGCACCGGCGAGCCGGTAGCTGAACACCCGCTCGCCGGTGGCCGGGTCGACGACCGCGTGCGTGCCCTCGGAGCCGCCCTCGCGCGGACGGCCCGCGATGTACTGGGCACCGTCGGCGAATCGCTCCGTCACGTCGAACCGCTGATCCATCGCGCTCTCCTCCGCCGATGCACCCATAGGGCACGGCGTAGCTCCAACCGGAATTGATGGCCGATCCTGACAGAGGACCTGCGCTTCAACAAGGGATTCCGTTGTTGCTTTTTGGTTTCGCGACGGATTCAGTGATCAGAGCGGCTTCTGCATCACCGTTTCCGAGCCGGATCGCGGTCCGGACCGACGGATCGGACAGCCGGTCCGGACGGCTGGTCCGGAGGCGGGTGGGACGGCGGTGGGGGTAAGGGTCCGGAGGCGGGTGGGGACGGCGGTGGGGGTGCCGTCCGGACGCCGTCTAGAAGACGGAGTCGACGGCGGCGTCCAGCGCGGCGAGGTAGATCGCCGGGAGCACCATGCCGATGATGCCGCAGACCAGACCGGCGGTGGCCGAGCCCCCGTTGTTCGCCTCGCCCCGGCTGACCTTCCCCTTGCCGATGGCGCCGAAGATGATCGCCAGGATGCCGAGGATGACCGCGAAGACCCACAGGAAGTAGGTGATCCCGCAGACCAGACCGACGATGCCGCAGACCAGCGCGGCCGTGCCCATGCCGTTGCTCAGCTGCATCGGCATCCCGGCCACCCCCGGGTAGAGGGCGGCGCGGCGGGGTAGCCGGCCCCGGGGTACTGCGGCGGCTGCGCCGGTGGCGGGGGCGCGGCGTAGGGATTGGCCTGTGGGTCGTACGGCCCCTGCTCTGGGCCGGGTGTGTTGCTGGACATCGTCGGTCTCCCCTCCTGGTTAACGTCCGGCAATGTTATGGGCAGGACTCATCCCTGGACAGCTCAATTGCCCAGGTCGGCGGGGCTGTCGGTGGCAGGTGCGAGAATCCTGGGCATGAAGACGAACGGGGTGGGGGATTCGGTTTCGGCGGAAGGGAGTCCCCCGGTTTCGGCGGACGGGGGCCCTCGGTCGGTCGAGGAGTTGGTCGAGCGGGCGGCGCGCGGTGAGCGCCTGAAGTACGTGTGGTTCTGGGGGCATCGGCCCAGGCCGGACGGAAGCGTGGGGCCGGGGTGTTTCAGCCAGTGGTGGCCGTCGCCGTTCACCGTGGACGGGATCACCTATGCGACGGCCGAGCACTGGATGATGGCGGGCAAGGCGCGGCTGTTCGAGGACGCGGAGGCGGAGCGCCGTGCGCTCGGCGCCTCCCACCCCCAGCAGGCCAAGAACGCGGGCCGCGCGGTGCGCGGCTTCGACGAGGAGACCTGGCGGCGCCATCGCTTCGGGCTCGTGGTCGAGGGCAGTGTGCACAAGTTCGGCCACCACCCCGAGCTGCGCGACTATCTGCTGGGCACCGGGTCGCGGGTGCTGGTGGAGGCCAGCCCGGTGGACCGGGTGTGGGGCATCGGGCTCGCGGCGGACGACGAGCGGGCGGCGGACCCGGCCCGCTGGCGCGGGCTCAATCTGCTGGGGTTCGCGCTGATGGAGGCGCGTCAGCGGCTGATATCGGCGAGCGGGGGCGGGGGCGCCGCGGGGGCCGAGACGCTGGCATAGCCCGAGTCGTCATCGCTGCCCGAGCCATCGTCCCCGGCGGCTATGTAGACGAAGATCATGACGACGCTCGCCACCACGGCGATCGCCCCGAGGATCACCCCGGCCAGCGCCGAGCCGCCGTTGGTCGCCTCGCCGCTCGCCGCCCTGGAGCGGCCGAGCACCCCGAAGATGATCGCGAGCACACCGAGGATGATGCCGAGCGCGATGCTCGCGAAGAGCACCAGGCCGATGATGCCGAGCACCAGGGCGGCCGTGCCGTGGCCGTTGTTCGGCACATACGTCCCGCCCGGCCAGCCCTGGCCGTACGCCCCTCCGGGGTAGGCGGTGCCGGGGTAGCCGGAGCCGGGGCGTCCCGTGCCGGGGTAGGCGGTGCCCGGGTAAGTGCCCGGGTAGCCGTAGCCGGGATGGCCCTGGCCCTGTGCCCCGCCGTAAGGGGACTGCTCGTACGGTGCCTGCTGCCCGTACCCGGGCTGGGCGTACCCGGACTGGCCGTATCCGTTCGGCTGGGCGTATCCGCTCTGGCCGTATCCGTCCGGCCTGCCGTATCCGTTCGGCGCGTAGCCCGCGGGGCCGTACGGTCCGGCCGGGTAGGCGCTGGGTGTGCCCGGGCCGGTCGGCGCGGGCGGCGGAGGGGGCACCGCGCCCGGCGGGGTCACCGGACCCCGGGGCCGCGCGGCGCTCGGCGGGGGCGGCGGAGGAGGAGGCGGGGGCGTCGGGCCCGGCATGGCGGGGTGGGAGGTGAGGGTCGGCTGCTCGGCCACCCTGGGCCGGGGAGCGGGGGCCGCCGGGGGCCGGGGCGCGGGTATCTCCCGCTCGCCCACGCCCACCGCGTTGTCCGCCACGCCGGTCTCGGCCGCACCGCTGTCCGCCGCGCCCGTCTCCCCAGCCGCCTTGTCCATCGCGACCCGCTGCGCCGGTGGAGCCCAGGGATCGCGATCGAGCGGCTCGGGCTGCCTCGGCAGTCCGGATCGCCGCTGCCCATCCCGCGGCTCGGACGGGTCGTGCTGGTCGGCCATGGAGCTCCCCACAAAGACGTCCGCCCATGCTACGGCCTGTGGCGAGCCCGTCGGCGCCACACAATACGATGACCGGATCCCGCCGTCGGCGGGCGTCTCCCGGAGGTTTTGTTGACCGATCTGACCACCTTCATCGCCGGGCTGCCCAAGGCGGAGCTCCATGTGCACCACGTGGGGTCCGCCTCGCCGCGCATCGTGGCCGAACTGGCCGCCCGCCACCCCGACTCCAAGGTGCCCACCGATCCCGATGCCCTCGCCGAGTACTTCGTCTTCCGGGACTTCGCGCACTTCATCGAGATCTACCTCTCCGTGGTGGACCTGATCCGCGACGCCGAGGACGTCCGGCTGCTGACCTTCGAGATCGCCCGCGACATGGCCCGGCAGAACATCCGCTACGCCGAGCTGACCGTCACGCCCTACAGCTCGACCCGGCGCGGCATCCCGGACACCGCCTTCGTCGAGGCGATCGAGGACGCCCGTAAGGCCGCCGAGTCGGAGTTCGGCACCGTGCTGCGCTGGTGCTTCGACATCCCCGGCGAGGCCGGTCTCGAGGCCGCCGAGGAGACCACCCGGATCGCCTGTGAGCTGAACCCCGAGGGGCTGGTCGGCTTCGGTCTGGGCGGTCCGGAGATAGGGGTGCCGCGCCCCCAGTTCAAGCCGTACTTCGACCGGGCCATCGCCGCCGGGCTGCGCAGCGTGCCGCACGCGGGCGAGACCACCGGGCCGCAGACGATCTGGGACGCCCTCATCGAGCTGCGGGCGGAGCGCATCGGCCATGGCACCAGCGCCGTCCAGGACCCGAAGCTGCTCGCCCATCTCGCGGAGCACCGCATTCCGCTGGAGGTCTGCCCGACCTCCAACATCGCCACCCGCGCCGTCGCCACGCTCGGTGAGCACCCCCTGAAGCAGATGGTCGAGGCCGGGGTGTTCGTCACGATCAACAGCGACGACCCGCCGATGTTCGGCACCGACCTCAACACCGAGTACCAGGTCGCGGCCCAGCTGCTGGATCTGGACGCGGCAGGCGTCGCGGCCCTCGCCAAGAACGCGGTCGAGGCGTCCTTCCTGGACGCCGAGGGCAAGGCGCGGCTCGCGGCGGAGATCGACGCCTACACGGTGGTCGCGGGCCGATGAGGCCGACGGGGGCGGGATGCGTCCCGGTCGGCCACCGCGGCGACCCGTATGTGTGCCGTGAGAACACCCTGCCCTCGATCCGCTCCGCGGTGCGCGCGGGGGCGGGCGCGGTCGAGGTCGACGTACGGCTGACCCGGGACGGTGTGCCGGTGCTGCTCCACGACGCCACGCTGAAGCGGCTGTGGGGCCAGGACCGGCCGCTGTCCGGGCTGACCGCCGACGAGGTGCGGCGGCTGACCGGCGGGGGCGTGCCGACCCTGCGCGAGGCCCTCGCGTGCGCCGGCTCCACCCGGCTGCTGATCGACCTGCCGGACGCGTCGGCCGCGCCCGCCGCCGTCGCCCAGGTGCGCGAGAGCGGGGCGGGCGACCGGGTGTACTACTGCGGCGCCCTGGCGGCCCTGCACGCCGTGCGCCGCGCGGACCCGGACGCCGAGATCGCGCTGACCTGGACCACACTGGCCCCGCCGCGTCCGGTCCTGCTGGCCGCGCTGCGCCCCCGGTGGCTCAACTACCGCTTCGGGCTGGTCTCCCGGGAGCTGGTCGCCCGCCATCACGCCGACGGGCTGCTGGTCTCCGCCTGGACCGCCGACACCCGCCGGTCGATGTCCCGGCTGCTGCGGGCGGGCGTCGACGCGATCACGACCAACCGCGTCGCCGCCCTGGCGGCCCTGGTCCGGATGTCCCCCCTCGGTCATGACAGGTGACCCTGCCGACAGGTGCCCCTGCCATGACCAAGTGACGAGCCCGGCGCGGGAATCGGCCCCGCATCAGCCCAGCGACGTCATGACTCAGCCCAGCGACGTCATGACGTGCTTGATGCGGGTGTAGTCCTCGAAGCCGTACGCGGACAGATCCTTGCCGTAGCCGGACTTCTTGAAGCCGCCGTGCGGCATCTCGGCCACCAGAGGGATGTGGGTGTTGATCCAGACGCAGCCGAAGTCCAGCGCCTTGGACATCCGCATCGCGCGGGCGTGGTCCTTGGTCCACACCGAGGAGGCCAGCGCGTACTCCACGCCGTTGGCGTAGGAGATGGCCTGCTCCTCGTCCGAGAAGGTCTGCACGGTGATGACCGGGCCGAAGACCTCGTTCTGGATGATCTCGTCGTCCTGCTTGAGGCCGGAGACCACGGTGGGCGCGTAGAAGAAGCCCTTGTCGCCGACCCGGTGGCCGCCCGCCTCGACCTTGGCGTGCGCGGGGAGCCGGTCGATGAAGCCGGTGACCTGGGCCAGCTGGTTGGCGTTGTTCAACGGGCCGTACAGCACGTCCTCGTCGTCGGGCGCGCCGGTCTTGGTCTCGGCGGCGGCCTTGGCGAGCGCGCTCACGAACTCGTCGTGGATCGACTCGTGGACCAGCACCCGGGTGGCGGCCGTACAGTCCTGGCCCGCGTTGAAGAAGCCCGCGACCGAGATGTCCTCGACCGCCTTGGGGATGTCGGTGTCCTCGAAGACCACGACGGGGCCTTGCCGCCGAGCTCCAGGTGCACCCGCTTGACGTCCTTGGAGGCGCTCTCGGCGACCTGCTTGCCGGCCCGCACCGAACCGGTGATGGACGCCATGGCGGGCACGGAGTGCTCGACCATCAGCCGGCCGGTCTCACGGTCGCCGCAGATCACGTTGAAGACGCCCTGCGGATGGCCCAGCTCCGCCAGCACCCCGCCGATGATCTCGGCGATCAGCACGGTGGAGGCGGGCGTGGTGTCCGAGGGCTTGATGACGACCGTATTGCCCGCCGCCAGCGCCGGGGCGAACTTCCATACGGCCATCATCATCGGGTAGTTCCACGGTGCGACCTGGGCGCACACCCCGACCGGCTCCCGCCGGATGATCGAGGTGAGCCCCTCCATGTACTCACCGGCCGAGCGGCCCTCCAGCATCCGGGCCGCGCCCGCGAAGAAGCGGATCTGGTCGATCATCGGCGGGATCTCCTCGTCCCGCGTGAGACCGAGCGGCTTGCCGGTGTTCTCGGACTCGGTGGCGATCAGCTCCTCCGCCCGCGCCTCGAAGGCGTCGGCGATCTTGAGCAGGGCCTTCTGCCGCTCGCCGGGCACCAGGTCGCGCCAGGCCGGGAAGGCGGCCTCGGCGGCGGCCATCGCCGCGTCCACATCCGCGGCGCCCGAAAGCGGCGCGGTGGCGTAGGGCTCGCCCGTGGCCGGGTTGACCACCTCCGTGGTCCGCCCGTCCGCGGCGTCCCGGAACTCTCCGTCGATGTAGTTGCGCAGACGACGCAGTTCGGTGGTCACGTGCCACCCCTCCTGTCAGCTGTCCGATGGGTGAGACACCCACAGTAGTCGCCGGTGCTGCGTTTTCAACATACCCGCCACACCAGAACGACGGAATCAGTGTTTTCGAGGTCTGTTAACGACGAAATTCATCGAAGAAGGGTTGCGACACGGGCGAGGCTCGTGCACAGTGAGGGTCGTGGCCACACCTGACAAGAACGGCACGCCGACCCTCGACTCCGTGTCCCTGGCGATCATCGAGCAGCTCCAGGAGGACGGTCGCCGGCCGTACGCCGCCATCGGAAAGGCCGTCGGGCTCTCCGAGGCCGCCGTACGGCAGCGTGTGCAGAAGCTGCTCGACCAGGGCGTGATGCAAATCGTCGCCGTCACCGATCCTCTCACCGTGGGGTTCCGGCGGCAGGCGATGGTCGGCATCAATGTCGAGGGCGATCTCGACCCGGTCGCGGACGCGCTGACCGCCATGGACGAGGTCGAGTACGTGGTCGTCACCGCGGGATCCTTCGATCTCCTGATCGAAATCGTCTGCGAGGACGACGACCACCTCCTCGAAATGATCAACAAGCGGATCCGCACGCTGCCCGGTGTGCGCTCCACCGAGAGCTTCGTCTACCTCAAGCTCCGGAAGCAGACCTATACCTGGGGAACGAGATAGCAATGAGCGCCGACCTCTCCAAGACGGCGTACGACCACCTGTGGATGCACTTCACCCGCATGTCGTCGTACGAGAACTCGCCCGTGCCGACGATCGTGCGCGGTGAGGGCACGTACATCTACGACGACAAGGGCAAGCGGTACATCGACGGCCTGGCCGGCCTGTTCGTGGTCAACGCGGGCCACGGCCGGGTCGAGCTGGCGGAGACGGCCTACAAGCAGGCCCAGGAGCTCGCCTTCTTCCCGGTGTGGAGCTACGCCCACCCCAAGGCCGTCGAGCTCGCCGAGCGGCTCGCGGGCTACGCGCCCGGCGACCTGAACAAGGTCTTCTTCACCACCGGCGGCGGCGAGGCCGTCGAGACCGCGTGGAAGCTGGCCAAGCAGTACTTCAAGCTGACCGGCAAGCCCACCAAGCACAAGGTCATATCCCGGGCCGTGGCCTATCACGGCACCCCGCAGGGCGCCCTGTCGATCACCGGTCTGCCGGGGCTGAAAGCCCCCTTCGAACCGCTGGTCCCCGGCGCCCACAAGGTCCCCAACACCAACATCTACCGCGCCCCGATCTTCGGCGACGACCCCGAGGCGTTCGGCCGCTGGGCCGCCGACCAGATCGAACAGCAGATCCTCTTCGAGGGCCCGGACACCGTGGCCGCGGTCTTCCTGGAGCCGGTGCAGAACGCGGGCGGCTGCTTCCCGCCGCCGCCCGGATACTTCCAGCGGGTCCGCGAGATCTGCGACCGCCATGACGTGCTGCTCGTCTCGGACGAGGTCATCTGCGCCTTCGGGCGGCTGGGCACGATGTTCGCCTGCGACAAGTTCGGCTACGTCCCGGACATGATCACCTGCGCCAAGGGGATGACCTCCGGCTACTCCCCGATCGGCGCGTGCGTCGTCTCCGACCGGCTCGCCGAGCCGTTCTACGAGGGCGACAACACCTTCCTGCACGGCTACACCTTCGGCGGCCATCCGGTCTCGTCCGCCGTGGCCCTGGCCAACCTCGACATCTTCGAGCGCGAGGGGCTCAACCAGCATGTGCTGGACAACGAGGCCGCGTTCCGCTCCACCCTGGAGCGGCTGCACGATCTGCCGATCGTCGGCGATGTCCGGGGGAATGGTTTCTTCTACGGCATCGAGCTGGTGAAGGACAAGGCCACCAAGGAGTCCTTCGACGAGGAGGAGACCGAGCGGATCCTCTACGGCTTCCTCTCCAAGGCGCTGTTCGAGAACGGCCTGTACTGCCGCGCCGACGACCGAGGCGACCCGGTCGTCCAGCTGGCCCCGCCGCTGATCGCCGACCAGGCGGTCTTCGACGAGATCGAGCAGGTGCTGCGGACGGTGCTGACGGAGGCGTGGACCAAGCTCTGAGCTGACATCTAGCTCGAGCCCGGCAGCTCAAGCCCGGCGGCTCAAGCCCGGCGGCTCAAGCCCGGCGGCTCAAGCCCGGCGGCTCAAGCCCGGCGGCTCAAGCCCGGCGGCTCAAGCCCGGCGGCTCAAGCCCGGCGGCTCAAGCGCGGCAGGGCAGCTGAAACCCGCTTGTTTCACGCCCACTTGAGGGCGAACCACAGCTCCATACGGACGTCCGCGTCACCCAGGTCCACATCCAGCAGGGCCCCGGCGCGGGCGATCCGCTGACGGACCGTATTGCGGTGGATCTCCAGCGCCACCGCCGTACGGTCCCAGCTGCCGTGCAGCGACAGCCACACCCGCAGCGTCTCCAGCAGCGCCGGTGTGCCCTCGAGCGGCGCGAGCAGGGCCCGGCCATGCGCCCCCGCCTCGGCCGGGTCCACCAGCGAGCCGACCCCGCCGGCGCGGGCCGGGCCGCCCCGCACCAGCGGCACCCGTTCGGCGACGGCCCGCCGCAGCGCGCGGGCGGCGTCGGCGCCGCCGCGCGTCAGGTCCGCGGCCGGTACGGGCGCCCCGACGCCCAGGGTCCAGCCGGGCTGCGCCCGTACCTCCCCCTCACCCGGGACGAGGGCGCACAGCGCGTCCCCGTCGAGGTCGACCAGCGGCGTCCCGAGCCCGGCCGCGAGCGCCGCCGTGGCCAGCAGCCCGTCGTCCCGGCCGCGGCCGCGCCGCCGCCCGTGCACCACGGTCCACAGCCCGCCGCCCTCCGGGGGCTCGGGGACCTCTGCTGCCGCCCGGGCCGCCCCAGCGCGCCCGATTGTCCGGACTGCCCCGGCGTCCCCGGCTGCCCCGGCGTCTCCGGGTGTCCCGGCATCCCCGGCTGCCCTGGCGTCCCCGGCTGTCCCGACTGCCCCGGCGTCCCCGGGTGTCCCGGTGTCCCCGGCTGACCCGGCTGACCCGGCTGTCCCAGCTGCCCCGGCTGACCTGGCGTCCCCGGCTGTCCCGACGAGGGACTCAGCAGCCCCGCCACCCGCGCCGGTTCGGCGCCGAGCATCAGCCGCACCAGCGCCGCTGTGCGCTCGGCCTCGGCCCCGACCACCCGCCGGGCCGTCAGCAGCGACAGCAGCACCACGGCCATCCCCACGATCGCCCCGTCCGCACCGTCCCTCCGGGGTGCGCAGACGCCGAGCGCGAGCCGGTCCTCCGGGCCCGCCGGGCCGCCCAGCCCGTACGCGGTCAGCAGCAGTTCCTCACCGGCCGCGCCGGTCGCCCTGCCCGCCGCCGAGGACGGACCCGAGCGCAGCCGTGCCGCGAGCGCGCCGAGCGCCCTACGGGCCTCGCGCGGCGGCCTCGGCCCGGCGGCCGCGAGCTCCGCGCCGTCCGGAGCGTCCGGGGCGTCCGGTCCGGCCGGGCCGTAGAGCACCGTCCAGGCCCCGAGGTGCTGGCTGAGCTGGCGCAGCACGGCCGGTACGGGGTGCGGGCGCGCCGCGGCGGTGGCCAGCGACTGCTGCGCCTCGGTGAGGCTCCGCAGCTCATGGTGGCGGCGCTCGGCCATCGCGTCCCATACGGCGCTCGCCACGGCCGTGAAGGTCGTCTGCCGGGGCACCTCCACCAGCGGCAGCCCGTGCCGGTCGCACGCCTCGGCCAGCGCGCGGGGCACCGTGTCGTGCACCGGCGCGATGCCGAAGCCGAGCGCCGCCGCGCCCGCCTGGACCGTACGGGCCACATAGCGGTCCCAGTAGGTGCCCGCGCCCGCCGCCTCCGGGCAGTGCACCCCCGCGCTGAGCAGCAGCTCCCCGCCCAGCAGATACGGGACGGGGTCCTCCATCTCGCTGGTGTGGACGAAGTACACGGGCGTGTCCGCCTCGCGCCCGCCCGCGACCTGCCGCAAGCCCAGGGCGGGGTGGCGCAGGAGGGTGGAGAGCGGGACGGGGGCCGTCGGGGGACGCGGTCGTTCATCACGGCGGGCCTCGCGAGGGGATGGTTCGTACATCCCGGGGATCGGGAGTGGAGGAAACGTACACTTCCCGGACGCCTCGGCGACACCTAGGGTCTCCGTCACTCCCCACATTCCCCGGGGCTCGATCCCCGCGGATCGCCGGGACCTCCCCGATCCCGTGCGTCCCCGCCCACCCGACGTCCCGACCTCCCGACCGTCAGCCGACCCCCGCCGGACCGAGGAGCACTGCCATGACCGCTGTCGACTACACCGTGATCGTCGTCTATCTCGCGGGCATGCTCGCGCTCGGCTGGTGGGGGATGCGCCGCACCAGTTCCACCAGCGACTTCCTGGTCGCGGGGCGGCGGCTGGGGCCGCTGATGTACTCCGGGACGATGGCCGCGATCGTGCTCGGCGGCGCGTCCACCATCGGCGGCGTCGGCCTCGGCTATCAGTACGGGCTCTCCGGCGCCTGGATGGTCATCACCATCGGCCTCGGGCTGCTGGCGCTGTCGGTCTTCTTCTCGGCGCGCATCGCCCGGCTCAAGGTCTACACGGTCAGCCAGATGCTGGACCTGCGCTACGGCGGCTCCTCCGGGCTGATCTCGGGCATCGTGATGTGGGCCTACACCCTGATGCTGGCGGTCACCTCGACCATCGCCTACGCCACCATCTTCGATGTGATCTTCGGGCTGGACCGGGTCGTCGCCATCGTGCTCGGCGGGGCGATCGTGGTCTGTTACTCGACGCTCGGCGGCATGTGGTCGATCACCCTCACCGACATGGTGCAGTTCGTGGTCAAGACGGTGGGCGTGCTGCTTCTGCTGCTGCCGATAGCGGTGGTGAAGGCGGGCGGCTTCGGCGCGATGAAGGCCGAACTCCCCCACGGCTACTTCTCCCCCATGGGCATCGGCGGGCAGACCGTCTTCACCTATGTGCTGATCTACTCCTTCGGCATGCTGATCGGCCAGGACATCTGGCAGCGGGTCTTCACCGCCCGCGACGACCGGGTAGCCCGCCTCGGCGGCACCGCGGCCGGGACGTACTGCCTGGCCTACGCGGTCGCGGGCGCGATCATCGGCACGGCCGCCAGGGTGCTGTACCCCAAGCTGAGCGCCCCGGACGACGCGTTCGCGACCATCGTCAAGGACGCGCTCCCGGTGGGCGTGAAGGGGCTGGTGCTGGCCGCCGCGCTGTCCGCGGTGATGTCCACCTCCTCGGGCGCGCTGATCGCCTGCGCGACGGTGGCCAACAACGACATCTGGGCCCGGCTGCGCGGCCGTTCGCTCCGTACGGCCGGCGCCTCCCATGACGAGGTCGGCGGCAACCGCGTCTTCATCCTCATCATGGGCGTCGCCGTGATCGCCATCTCCGTGGTGCTCAACGATGTCGTCGAGGCGCTGACCGTCGCCTACAACATGCTGGTCGGCGGGTTGCTGATGCCGATCCTGGGCGGGCTGCTGTGGAAGCGCGGCACGGGCGCGGGCGCCCTGGCCTCGGTCGGTGTCGGCGGCCTCACGGTCATCGCGCTGATGGGGTGGAAGGGCATCCTCGCCAACGAGCCCATCTACTTCGGGCTGCTGGCCTCGCTGGTGGCGTACGTGGCGGTCAGCCTCGCCACCAAGCCGACGGACGCGGCGATCCTGGACGTCTGGCGGCGACGGCTGGCCGGGGAGCCCGCCGTCCCCGCCTCGGAGACCACCAGTCCGGCCACCGCGGGCGCCTGACACCACCTCACGCTCGCTCTTTTCGATACACATCCTCAGAAAGGCACCATTCCATGCCCACCGCACAGCGCGCGCGTCACGGCGGCGACCTCGTCGTGGAGTCCCTCACCGCGCTCGGGGCGAGCACCGTGTTCGGGCTTCCCGGCAGCACGCTCTCGGGGCGTTCGACGCGCTGCGGCGGTCCGGGCTCGCCTATGTGGGACTGCGGGTGGAGAACAACGCCGGGTTCGCCGCCGACGCCTTCGCGCGTGTCACCGGCACGGTCGCGCCGCTGCTGGTGTCCACCGGGCCGGGGGCGCTCATGACGCTCGCCGCGCTGCAGGAGTCGGCGGCGGCGTCCGCGCCGGTCCTGGCCATCGGCAGCCAGGTGCCGACAGCGGGGCTGGGCGGCAGGCGCAAGGGTTATCTCCATGAACTCGTCGACCAGAAGGCGTCGTTCCGCGACGTGGTGAAGTCCGTCCACACGGTCCGCACCGCCTCCCAGATCCCCTCCGCGGTCGCCGCCGCCTGGGCGTCCGCGCTGGAGGCCCCCGCCGGGCCGGTGTGGCTGGAGATCCCGCAGGACGTGCTGCTCGCACCGGTATCCGTACCGCCGGTGACCTCCCTGCGGGCCGAGCCCCGGCCGCTGCCGCCCCGGCCCGAGCTCACGGCGGAGGCCGCCAGGCTGCTGAACGCCGCCGAGCGTCCGGTGATCCTGGCCGGGGGCGGAGTGGTGCGCGCCGGGGCGCGGCAGGAGCTGCGGGCGCTGGCCGAGGCGCTGGACGCGCCCGTGGCGACGACCTTCGGCGGCAAGGGCGCGTTCCCGTGGGATCATCCGCTCTCGCTCCAGTCGTGGCTGGAGGACGCGCACACCACCGAGTTCCTGGAGGACGCCGACGTCCTGCTGGTCGTCGGCTCCGGACTCGGTGAACTCTCCTCCAACTACCACACGTTCCGCCCGCGCGGCCGCCTCGTCCAGATCGAGGCCGACCTCGGCAAGCTGGAGTCCAACCACCCGGCGCTCGGTATCCACGCCGACGCCCGCGAGGCGCTGGCCGCCCTCGCCGAGGCCATCACCCCCGCCCGCCGGGCACGGCGGCCAAGGCCGCGGCCGGGCTGCTCGCCCGGGTGCGGGAGCGGATCGACGCGCAGGGCCTGGAGCTGGAGCGGCGGGTGCTGGGCGCGGTGCGGGACGCGCTGCCCGATGACTCCCCCAGCTTCTGGGACATGACGATCCTCGCCTACTGGGCCTGGTCCGCCTTCGATCCGCGTGCGGGCGCCCTGCACTCGGCGCAGGGCGCGGGCGGCCTCGGCTACGGCTTCCCGGCCGCCCTCGGAGCCGCCGCCGCGGACCGCGGCCGGCCGGTGCTGGCCGTGTCGGGCGACGGCGGCGCCATGTACTCGATCGCCGAACTCGCCACCGCTCATCAGTACCAACTCCCCATCACCTGGTTGATCGTGGACGACGGCGGCTACGGCATCCTCCGCGAATACATGACGGACGCGTTCGGCGAGGCGACCGCCACCGAGCTGTCCCGCCCGGACTTCGTCGCACTGGCCGAGTCCTTCGGTGTCCCGGCGGTCCATACCACACCCGAGCGGCTGCACGCTGACCTCGCCGGCGCCCTCGCGGCCCCCGGGCCGTCGGTCGTGGTCCTGCCCGCGCTGCTGCGGATGTTCGCGCCCACCCACCTCGACCGGCTCGCCGACGGCGACCCCGACGACGGCCCCGGTCCCGATGGCGACCCCGGTCCCGATCATCCCTGATCGGAGTCCGACACCAATCAGGGCTGATCGGAGGAAATGGGGGCCACCCGCGCCGAGCCTGGGCGCGGGCCCCCACCCGAGTCCTTACCGTGCCAGTGACCCATTGGCTCCGCGCTCGTTCCCCCAACCGGGGGAACGAGACGGTCGCAGGTAAGGCGAGGTGCTCGGGATGGTGGCTCCGCCGGACGACGACATGCTCGCGGCACGCACCGTGTCGTACGCCTATGGAGGCTCGCCCGCCCTCATCGGGGTCTCCCTCGGCGCCCGGAAGGGTGAGATCGTCGCCGTCACCGGTCCGCGCGGCTGTGGCAAGACCACCCTCCTCGCCTGCCTGGCGGGCCAACTCGTCCCGGACAGCGGGGAGGTGTGGTTCAAGGGCGTCCCCGTGCACAGCCTCCCTCCACTCGGCCTCGAACGGCTGCGGCGCGAGCACTTCGGCTGGATCGGCACCGAACCCCAGCTCGTCCCCGAACTCACCGCCTGGGAGAACGCCGCGCTCGCCCTGATGCTGCGCGGCACCGGGCGGCGCGCCGCGAAGAGTGCCGCGTGCGAGTGGCTGGACCGGCTCGACGTCGGCGAGTGCGCCCGGGCACGGCCCGCCGCACTGCTGCAGTCGCAGCGCCAGCGGGTCGCGATCGCCCGCGCGCTGGCCGCCGGGCCCAGCGTGCTCTTCGCCGACGAGCCCACCGCCCCGCTGCACCAGACCGACCGCGCCCAGGTGCTGCGCACCCTCACCTCGGCGGCCCGCTCCCACGGCATCACCGTGGTCCTCGCGGCGCACGACCAGGAGGTGGCCACCCTCGCCGACCACACCGTCGCCCTGCTCGACGGGCGTCGGGTGGGCTCGGACCCCTCCGAGGCGGAAGGCAGGGCCGCGTGCTCAGCCTCCGCCTAGCCCGCGGCGCCCGCCCGTCGGTGCTGCTGCGGCGTTCGCTGGTCACCGTCGCGGCGGCGGGCGCGAGCTTTCTGCTGCTGAGCGCCCTCGGGTTCGCCTCGGCCCATCCGGACGACTCGCAGAGCGCGGTGGGGCGGCTCCTGTGGTGCCTCGTCCCGCTGGCTGCGACCGTCCAGCTGGCCGTCGCCGTGGGCCGCGCCGACCCCAGCACCGGCCCTGGCCCCGGTTTCACCGCGGCCGGAGTCGGCCCGGCCCGGTCGGCGCTGCTCGCGGCGGTCTCGATGGCGGCCGCCTGCGCGCTCGGCGGTGTGCTGGCGCTGCTGGTCTTCCTCCATCTGCGCGGCGATCTCGGGGACTCCTGGCTGGACTGGGCCGGAAGCGGGGCGGCAGGCCGACAGCTCGGCAGCGGCCGGCCGCTGCCCTTGGCCGGTACGGTCACGCTGCTCGCCGTCGTCCCCGTGGTGGTGGGCGCGGCATGTGCGGCCGCGCTGTGGCCCCGGCAGCCACGGGCGGTGCACCAGCCGGTCCGCGGACCACGGGGCACTCGCCGCCCGGCGGTCCCGGCCCGGCCCACCATCGTGACGGGGCCGGTCGCACCCCGGCCCCACCAGGCCACCTCCGGACTTCCCTGGGGCATCGCCCTGACCGCGGCCGGACTCGCCCTACAGGCGTACGCGAGCGGTGACGCGCCCCCGCTCCCCGACGCCCTGCTCGCCGTGCCGGGACGGCTCGGCGGCAACCCGCCCGGTGTGGTGGGCGGCTGGGCGCTGGCCGCCCTCGGGCTGGTGCTGGCCGGGCCCGGCCTCACCCATCTGTGCGGCAGGCTGCTGGCCCTCGGGCGGCCGGGCGTGCTGCGGCTGCTGGCCGGGCGCATGCTCCAGCAGGAGGCCGGGCTGATCGGACGTCCGGTCGGTGCGCTGTGCGCCCTGGCCGCCGCCGGATTCGCCGTCCTCGAGCTGTACGGAAGGGCCTCCGGGCCATCCGGCGCCCATGCCTTCGGCCCGCTCACCGGTCTGGGCGCGGCCCTGGTCACGCTGTGCGCCGCGGCCACGACCCTGACCGCGGTCGTGGAGGCGAGGAGTGCGCGCGAGCGCACGACGGCCGCCCTGGTCCGCCTCGGCGCTCCTGCCCGGCTGCTCCGCGGGGCGGCCGCGCTGCGCGCGACGGCCCTGCTGGCGCTCCTGGTGCCGCTGGTGTGGGTGGTGGCGCATCTCACGGCGATGCCGTTCCACCGCTGAAATTCTCGGGTGTCGGTGTCCATGCCTGGATTGTGCGGCCAGGCGGCCCGGTCACGATTGCCTCAATCCACAGCCCCCACCTCCGGTGTGATTAGCATGTCGGCGTGCAGGAACCAGACCGGGAAATAGAGTCCATCGAGGAGTTCGACCAGGTCGTCGCCCACGGCACCCTGGCCGGGTTCCGGGTCCAGTCCGTGGACCTGACAGGCCGTACGGCCGCGCTCCTCTCCACCGACACCAGCGAGTCCGTCTTCCTCGGCTGCCCGATGGAGACCGAGGCGGCGGCGAAGGTCCGGGCCGGGGGCGCGCTGGTGTTCCCGCCGGTGCCGGATCTGCCGTTCGATCCGTACCGCGGCACCCTCTACTCCCCCGCGGAGCTGTTCGAGGGTCTCGCGGAACACGGTTACGTGCGGACGCCGGACGCGCTCGCCTACGCCTGGTTCCAGCGGACCAAGACCGACGGCGACATCTTCGCCTCGATGCTGCGCTCCATCCACGACGACGCGGTCTCCGACGCGCTCGACGAATTCCTCGTCGGAACGCGAGTGGTGGGCGTCATGGGCGGCCACGCGCTGGAGCGCGGCTCCGGCGGATTCGCGGGCGCCGCACGGCTCGGCCGGGCACTGGCGCGGACCGGTCTCACGGTCGCGACGGGCGGCGGACCGGGCGCGATGGAGGCCGCGAACCTCGGCGCCTACGCGGCCCCGCACGAGGACGCGGTGCTGGACGAGGCGCTCGAACTGCTCGGCAGGACGCCCTCCTTCCGGCCGTCCATCGGGGCCTGGGCCGAGGCCGCCTTCGCGGTGCGCGAGCGCTGGCCGGACGGCGGGGCGTCGGTCGGCATCCCCACCTGGTTCTACGGGCATGAGCCGCCCAACGCGTTCGCCTCGCACATCGCCAAGTACTTCGCCAACGCCACCCGCGAGGACGGGCTGCTGGCGCGCTCGACCGCGGGCGTGGTCTTCCTGCCCGGCGCCGCCGGGACCGTCCAGGAGATCTTCGACAACGCGACGCCGAACTACTACGAGTCGCGCGGTGAGCCGACCCCGATGGTGCTGGTGGACCGGGACCACTGGACCCGGCGGCTGCCGACCTGGCCGCTGCTCGAAGCGCTCGCGGAGGGACGGTCCATGAAGGCCCGTATCGCTCTGGTGGACTCGGTGGACGAGGCGCCCGAGGCGCTGCTGTCGATGCTGGGCTGAGCCGGGTCAAGGAAGCGCCGTACCAGAGGAAGGGCTGGCTTCCAGGGGAGGCAAGGGGCCCCGGCGTCAGGGCTCGGGCTCCAGGAGCACCACATCGGCCGGGTCGATGGCCGCCCCGACCCTGGCCCCCGCCTCCGGGGCGTCCCGCAAGGCGCAGGACGCCTCCAGATGCGGCGCTGCCGGGTCCGACAGCCGCAGAATGAGCGCCACATGGTCGCCGCGGAAGGTGCGCGCCGCCACGGTGCAGGACAGCCCCTCCTCGGGGTCCGTCAGCCGCACCCCGGCCGGGCGGACCAGCAGCCTGCCCGGGCCCGGCCGGGACCCGGGCGGCACGGGCAGCTTGCCCCATACGGTGTCCGCGACCTCGCCGTGCACGATCGCCTGGACCACATTGTCGAAGCCGAGGAAGCGGGCGACGAACTCGGTGGCGGGCCGCTGCCACACCTCCAGCGGGGTGCCGGTCTGGGCGATCCGGCCGTTCTCCATCACCACCACCCGGTCCGCGAGCGCGAACGCCTCCCCCTGGTCGTGGGTGACCGCGAGAACGGTGGTGCCCAGCCGTTCGAAGAGCTCGCGCAGCTCCACCACCAGCCGCTCGCGCAGCCCCCGGTCGAGCTGGCCCAGCGGCTCGTCCAGCATCAGCAGTTTGGGGCGCGGGGCCAGCGCGCGGGCGAGCGCCACCCGCTGCTGCTCGCCGCCGGAGAGCGAGTCGACGGGGCGGCGCTGGGCGCCCGGCAGCCCCACGAGCTCCAGCAGTTCGGCGACCCGGCGGTCCGCCTCCGCCCGGCCCACCTTGCGCATCCGCAACCCGAAGGCGACGTTGCCGCCCACGTCCCGCTGCGGGAACAGCTGGTGGTCCTGGAACATCAGCCCCACGCCGCGCCGGTGCGTGGGCACCCCGCTCTGGTCGCGTCCGGCGAGCCACACCCGGCCGGCGTCGGGGCGCTGCAGCCCGGCCACCACGCGCAGCATGGTGGACTTGCCGCTTCCGCTCGGGCCCAGCACACAGACCGTCTCGTGCTCGGCGACGTCCAGGTCCACGGCGTCCAGCGCGTCGCGCCGGCCGAACCTCACGCTCACCTCGTCCAGTCGCAGCAGCGTCATTCAGAACTCTCCGGAACGGTCGGTGCGGATGCGCTCGAGCGCCAGCAGCGATCCGGCGCAGACCAGCATCAGGATCGTGCTCAGGGCCATCGCCTGCCCGTAGGTGAGCTGTCCGGCCCGGCCCAGGAAGCGGGCGATGGCCACCGGGAGGGTCGGATGGTCGGGGCGCGCGATGAAGACCGTCGCCCCGAACTCGCCCAGGGAGACGGCGAACGCGAAGCCCGCCGCGACCGCCACGGCCCGTCCGACCAGCGGCAGGTCCACCTCCCGCCAGACCCGCCATGGGGACGCCCCGAGCACGGCAGCCGCCTCCCGGAGCCGGTGGTCCACCGCCCGCAGCACCGGCAGCATGGTCCGTACGACGAAGGGCACGCCCACCAGGGCCTGGGCGAGCGGCACCAGGACCCAGGAGGCGCGCAGATCCAGCGGGGGCTCGTCCAAGGCGATCAGGAACCCGAATCCCACGGTGACGGCCGAGGTACCCAGCGGCAGCATCAGCAGCGCGTCGAAGCCCCGTACCAGCCTGCCCGCCTTACGGGTGAGCGCGGCGGCGGCGAGACCGCCCACGACGAGGGCGAAGACGGTGGCGACCGCCGCGTACCACAGGGAGTTCCCGACGGCCTCCATGGGAGCCACGAAGAAGGTGCCCCCGCTGTCGGCGGCCGACCGCAGCGCCTCGTAGTAGGTGAAGCCGTAGCCGTCCGGTCCGTTCAGCGAGCGCTCCACCAGCACCGCGAGCGGTGTCACGATCAGCAGCGCGACCACCGTCAGCACGCCCCACAGCAGCGCCCACTGGGCCGGGCCCTTCGGGCGGCGCGCGGTGCGGCCGGGATCGACGAGCCGCAGGGCGCTCTCGCGGCGCCTTACGGTCCACGCGTGCAGAGCCAACACGGCCGCGACCGCAGCGAACTGGACGAGGGTCAGCACCGCGGCCGCGGAGAGGTCGAGCAGCTGCGCGGTCTCCCGGTAGATCGCCACCTCCAGGGTGGCGTAGCGGGGCCGCCCAGGATCTGGATCACGCCGAAGGAGGTGAAGGTGAACAGGAACACCATCAGCGCGGCGGCGGCCACGGCGGGGGCCAGCGCGGGCAGCGTCACCAGGCGCCAGGCCGACAGCCGGCTCGCGCCGAGCACTCGCGCGGCCTCCTCCTGGCGCGGGTCGAGCTGGGCCCACAGCCCGCCCACGGTCCTGACGACGACCGCGTAGTTGAAGAAGACGTGGGCCAGGAGGATCGCCCAGACGGAGGTGTCCAGCCGCATCGCCCACAGCTCGTCCAGCAGCCCGCCCCGGCCGAGCAGGGCCAGGAAGGCCGATCCGGCCACGACGGTCGGCAGGACGAACGGCACGGTCACCACGGCCCGCAGCATCCCCTTGCCGGGGAAGTCGAAGCGGGCGAACACATAGGCGCCGGGCAGCGCCACCGCGAGCGTGAGGGCGGTCGACGCGACCGCCTGCCAGCAGGTGAACCACAGGACGTCCAGCGTCGCCGGATCGGTCACCACCTCGGCGATCCGGCCGAACCGCCATCGCCCGCCGACGCGCAGCCCCCGGGTGACGATGGCGGCCACGGGATAGGCGAAGAACACCGCGAAGAAGGCGAGCGGCACCGCCATCAGGGCGAGCCGGAGGGCGGTCGCGCGACGGCCGCTGCGGTCCGCCTTGTCGGCCTTACGGTGGCCGTCGGCCTTCTTACGGTTCTCGCGGGGCTCTACAGGACCAGCGAGGACCATGTCTTGACCCACGACTCACGGTTCTTGGCGATCTTCTGCGGCGCCAGGGTGGCCGAGTCGGCGATCCTGACCCCGTATCGGGTGAACAGCTCCGGCAGCTTGGCGTCCTCGCGCGCCGGGTTGACGTACATGTTCAGCGGGACGTCCTCCTGGAACCGCTTGCTCAGCAGGAAGTCCAGCAGCGCCTTGCCGCCCTTGGTGTTGCCCGCGCCGTTCAGCAGCCCGGCGAACTCCACCTGCCGGAAGCAGGTGCCCGTCGCCACCCCGGTGGGGGCCTTCGCGGGCTTGCTCTTGGCGTCGGCCACCTCGGCGGGCGGACTGGAGGCGTAGGAGACGACGAGCGGCCGGTCGCCCTTGCCGCCGCCCGCAGAGCCGGAGAACCGGTCGTAATACGCCTGCTCCCAGCCGTCGACGACCTCGACGCCGTTGGCCCGCAGCTTCTTCCAGTAGCCCTTCCAGCCGTCGTCGCCGTACTTCGCGGCCGTGGCGAGGAGGAAGCCGAGACCGGGGGACGAGGTGGCCGCGTTCTCGGTGACGAGGAGGTTCTTGTAGGCGGGCTTGGCCAGATCGTCCAGCGTCCGGGGCGGCGTCAGCTTCTTGTCGGCGAAGTACTTACGGTCGTAGTTGACGCAGATGTCGCCGAAGTCGACGGGGGTGACGCGGTGCTCGGCCCGGTCGAGCTGAAGGGCCGCAGGGACCTTGTCCAGGCCCTTCGCCGTGTAGGGGGTGAACAGGTCGTTGTCGAGCGCGCGGGAGAGCAGGGTGTTGTCGACGCCGAAGAACACATCGCCCTGAGGGTGGCTCTTGGACAGGATCGCCTGGTTGACGGCGGCTCCGGCGTCGCCGCCGGCCTGCACCCGCACCTTGTAGCCGGTCTCCTTGGTGAACTCCTTGAGGACCGCCTTGGAGGCCGCGAACGAGTCATGCGTCACCAGGGTGACTGTCTTGGAGTCCGAGCCGCTCTTGGTGTCCTCGCCGCAGCCGACGAGCGCGCTCAAGCCCAGTGAGCCGAGGAGGGCGGCCGAGATGGCGCGCCGAAGCTGGCTGTTCATGGTGATGCTGACTCCCTACGCCGGTATGACCCGGATCAGGTCCGAGGGTCTGCGGCCGTGCCGCACTCTCAGCGCTCTGAGCGCTCCCCTGTCGGAATGTTCACTTGTACGGATGTTCGCTTCTACGACGATCGCATGGTGCGGCGATGCCCAGGCACCGTATCAGCCGGTGCTCAGCGCTCCGAAGCCGCCAGCTGCCCGCAGGCCCCGTCGATCTCCTGGCCCCGGGTATCCCGGACGGTCACCGGCACCCCATGGGCCTCCAGGGCCGCCACGAACGCCTTCTCGTCCTCGGGCCGGGACGCCGTCCACTTGGAGCCGGGCGTCGGGTTGAGCGGGATGAGGTTCACATGCACCCGGTGGCCCTTGAGCAGCCGGCCGAGCAGATCGGCACGCCACGCCTGGTCGTTGATGTCCTTGATCAGCGCGTACTCGATGGAGATCCGGCGGCCGGACTTCTCCGCGTACTCCCACGCGGCGTCCAGGACCTCGCGCACCTTCCAGCGGGTGTTGACCGGCACGAGGGTGTCGCGCAACTCGTCGTCGGGCGCGTGCAGCGACACCGCGAGGCGGCACTTGAAACCCTCGTCGGCGAACCGCAGCATCGCCGGGACGAGACCGACCGTCGAGACGGTGATGCCGCGCTGCGACAGACCGAGCCCGTCGGGCTCGGGGTCGGTGAGCCGACGGATGGCGCCGACGACGCGGTTGTAGTTGGCCAGCGGCTCGCCCATGCCCATGAAGACGATGTTGGACAGCCGGGCCGGGCCACCGGGGATCTCACCGTCCCGGAGGGCCCGCATCCCGTCGACGATCTGGTGCACGATCTCGGCGGTGGACAGATTGCGGTCCAGCCCCGCCTGCCCAGTGGCGCAGAACGGGCAGTTCATCCCGCAGCCCGCCTGCGAGCTGATGCACATGGTGACCCGGTCCGGGTAGCGCATCAGGACGGACTCCACGAGCGTGCCGTCGAACAGCCGCCACAACGTCTTGCGCGTGGTGTCGTCGTCACAGCTGATGTGCCGCACCACGCTCATCAGATCCGGCAGCAGCCCGGCGGCCAGCTTCTCGCGCGCGGCGGCCGGGATGTCGCTCCACTGAGCGGGGTCGTCGACGTAGCGCGCGAAGTAGTGACGCGACACCTGACCTGCCCGGAAGGGCTTCTCCCCGAGGGCGGCGACGGCCTCCCGGCGCTCGGCGGGCGTGAGGTCGGCAAGATGCCGCGGGGGCTTCTTGGCCCCACGCGGCGCGACGAAGGTGAGTTCTCCGGGCTTAGGCATGGTTCACCCAGTGTCGCAGACGTACGAAGGGCCCCGCGCCGGGAGTGGCGCGGGGCCCGTGGGCGGGCGTGGTCAGCCGCCGCCCACGAAGATCACCAGCAGCAGCCACACCACCGGCGCGGTGGGCAGCAGCGAGTCGAGCCGGTCCATGATCCCGCCGTGGCCGGGCAGCAGCTTGCCCATGTCCTTGATGCCGAGGTCGCGCTTGATCATGGACTCGCCGAGGTCGCCGAGGGTCGCGCTGACCGCTGCGGCGAGGCCGAGCAGCAGGCCCTGCCACCAGACGCCGTCGTCGATGAGGAACTGCATGCACAGCGCGCCCGCGGCCATCGCGAAGGTCACCGCGCCCAGCAGCCCCTCGCGGGTCTTGCCGGGGCTGATGCGCGGGGCCAGTGGATGCTTGCCGAAGCGCCAGCCCACCGCGTACGCCCCCGTGTCGCTGACCACGGTCAGCAGCAGGAAGGTCAGGACCCGCCACGGGCCGTCGTCGGTGTCGAGCATGAGCGCCACGAAAGTGGCCAGAAACGGTACGTAGAAGGCGGCGAAGACGCCCGCGGTGACATCCCTGAGGTAGTTGTCGGGCGGCTCGGTCATCCGCCAGACCAGCACCGCGAGCGCCGTAAGGGCGACCGCCACCACCGCGCCCTGTGCACCGCGCACATACCCGGCGACGACCATGGCGACCCCGCCGACGGCGAGCGGCACCAGGGGGACCCGGATGTCCTTGCGCTCGGTCAGCCGCGAGGTCAGCTCCCAGAGCCCGACCACCACCGCGACCGCCACCACGCCGACGAACACGGGCTTGTAGATGAAAAGCGAGGCCAAGATGATCACGCCGAGGCCGACGCCCACCCCTATCGCGGCGCGCAGATTCCGGCCCGCACTCTTCTTGCCCTGCCCGTCGTCGGCGCCGCGCGCGCCGTCGGCGGAGGCCGGGTCGGGCGCGGGGTCGGGGGGCGTCGGCCGGCGCCCGGCGGGCTGCCGGGGTCCGGGCTGCGGCTCCCGCTCGTCGCGGAAGAGGGGGCCGCTCAGCCGAGCGGCCCCCCGGTCACGGTCGGCGGCCTCGCCGGAGTCGCCGCCTGCGTGGGGCACGGTGGGCATGGGGCGAGTCTGCGCCGCCTCACCCACCTCGTGCGCGGGACCCGCCGAAGAAGTGGGCACCTCCCAGCCATAGCCGGGGAGGTGCCCTGACCGCCCGGTCCCCGGAGTCCGGCGCTTGGTTGGGCCCCCCAGGAAGAGTCGTTCATCAGACCTCGAGCAGCTCGGCTTCCTTGTGCTTGAGCAGCTCATCCACCTGCGCGACATACTTCGCCGTGGTGTCGTCGAGCTCCTTCTCCGCGCGGCGCCCCTCGTCCTCGCCGACCTCGCCGTCCTTGATCAGCTTGTCGATGGACTCCTTGGCCTTGCGGCGGACGCTGCGGATCGAGATCTTCGCGTCCTCGCCCTTGCCCTTGGCGACCTTGATGAACTCCTTGCGGCGCTGCTCGGTGAGCTCGGGGAACACCACACGGATGATGTTGCCGTCATTGCTCGGGTTGACGCCCAGGTCGGAGTCCCGGATCGCCTGCTCGATGTTGCGGAGCGCGGTCTTGTCGAACGGCGTGACCACGGCCATCCGCGGCTCCGGCACCGAGAACGACGCCAGCTGATTGATCGGCGTCAGCGCACCGTAGTAGTCCGCCACGATCTTGTTGAACATCGCCGGGTGCGCACGCCCGGTGCGGATCGCGGCGAAGTCCTCCTTGGCGACCACAACGGCTTTCTCCATCTTCTCCTCGGCCTCGAGGAGGATCTCTTCGATCACCACTTGCTCCTGGTGTTATCAGTAAGCAGAGCCTCGCCCCTGCGTGCGTCTTCTCCTGCACGGTGTCCGACCGGCAGGCCGTTGTCCATCCCCCGTTCGAGCCGTCAGGCCCGGGAGCCCTGGTCGCTCACAAGCGTGCCGATCTTCTCACCCTTCACCGCACGCGCGATATTTCCTTCGGCCAGGAGCTCGAAGACGAGGATGGGCAGCTTGTTGTCCCGGCAGAGGGTGATCGCGGTGGCGTCGGCGACCTTGAGGTCCCGGGTGATCACCTCGCCGTACTCCAGGGCGTCGAACTTCACCGCGTCGGGGTTGCGGGCGGGGTCGGAGTCATAGACCCCGTCCACGCCGTTCTTGCCCATGAGCAGGGCCTGCGCGTCGATCTCCAGCGCGCGCTGGGCCGCGGTGGTGTCCGTGGAGAAGTACGGCATACCCATACCCGCGCCGAAGATGACCACACGCCCCTTCTCCAGATGGCGCACCGCACGCAGCGGAATGTACGGCTCCGCGACCTGGCCCATGGTGATGGCGGTCTGGACGCGGGAGTCGATGCCCTCCTTTTCCAGGAAGTCCTGGAGGGCGAGACAGTTCATGACGGTTCCGAGCATGCCCATGTAGTCCGAGCGGGCCCGGTCCATACCGCGCTGCTGCAGTTCCGCACCGCGGAAGAAGTTACCGCCGCCGATGACGATGGCGATCTCGGCACCGTCCCTGACCACGGCGGCGACCTCGCGCGCGATGGCGTGCACGACATCGGGGTCGACACCGAGTCCCCCGCCTCCGGCGAACGCCTCGCCGGACAGCTTCAGCAGGAAGCGACCGTGTTGGGCCGCGCCGTGCGCCTTCTTGTCATCGGCGGCCTGTTTGGCGTCCGCGCCGTGATTCATTGGAGATCTCCTCGTGCACATACGAAGAAGGCCACTGCCGGACGGGTCCTGTTACGACCTCTGCGGCAATGGCCTCCTCGTCACATCTGCGGCCGACCGGTCGACGGTTGGCTGCCTACGACCCTATCGGGGTCGCCGGTCATTCGCTGCTCGGCTCAGACGCCGACGCGGAAACGGGCGAAGCGCTTGAGCGAGACACCGGCCTCGTCCAGGATCTTCTGGACGGACTTCTTGTTGTCCTTGGCGAACGGCTGGTCCACCAGCACGTTCTCCTTGAAGAAGCCGGTGACGCGACCCTCGATGATCTTCGGCAGGGCGCCCTCGGGCTTGCCCTCCTCGCGGGCGGTGGCCTCGGCGACCCGGCGCTCGTTCTCGACCGTCTCGGCCGGGATCTCGTCGCGGGTGAGGAACTTCGGGGCGAAGGCGGCGATGTGCTGCGCGACGTCCTTGGCGACCGTGGCGTCTTCCTTGTCCAGCTCGACCAGGACGCCGACCTGCGGCGGCAGGTCAGGGCTGGTGCGGTGCATGTACGCCGCGACGAAGCCGCCGGAGAACTGCGCGAAGCGGTCCAGGACGATCTTCTCGCCGAGGGTCGCGTTGGCCTCGTCGACGAACGCCTGAACGGTCTTGCCCGCCTCGATCTCGGAGGCCAGCAGGGCCTCCAGGTCGGCCGGGGAGCTCTTGGCTACGTGGGCGGCGATGGCGTCGGCGAGGCCCACGAACTTGTCGCCCTTGGCCACGAAGTCGGTCTCGCACTTCAGCTCGACCAGCACGCCGGAGGACTTGTCGTCCGCGATGAGGGAGACGACGGCACCGTTCTCGGCGCTGCGGCCCTCACGCTTGGCCACGCCCTTCTGGCCCTTGACGCGCAGGACCTCGACGGCCTTGTCGACGTTGCCCTCGGCCTCGTCCAGCGCCTTCTTGCAGTCCATCATGCCGGCGCCGGTCAGCTCACGGAGCTTCTTGACGTCAGCGGCGGTGAAGTTCGCCATGATCTGTGAATCTCTTCTCGAAAGTCGAAAGCTCTACGGGTGAACGGCGGGGGCGGCGCCACCGGCACCGTCCCCCGCCGTCATACACCGTCTGAGTGACGTCTGAGTGGTCAGCCCTGCTCGGTGCCCGCGGCGGGGGCCTCGGCCGGCTTGGCGTCCTCGGTCGGCTTGGCGTCCTCGGCGGGCTTGTCCGCGGCGGCCTCGGCCGGCTTGGCCTCGGCCTCGTCGGCCTTCTTCTCGCCCTCGAGCAGGTCGCGCTCCCACTCGGCGAGGGGCTCGCCAGCGGCCTTGTCGGCCTTCTCGTCACCGGTGGCGACACCGGAACGGGCGATGAGGCCCTCGGCGACGGCGTCGGCGATCACCCGGGTGAGCAGGGTGACGGAGCGGATCGCGTCGTCGTTGCCCGGGATCTTGTAGTCGACCTCGTCCGGGTCGCAGTTGGTGTCGAGGATCGCGACGACCGGGATCCGGAGCTTGCGCGCCTCACCGACGGCGATGTGCTCCTTCTTGGTGTCCACGATCCAGACGGCGCTCGGCACCTTCTGCATCTCGCGGATACCGCCGAGGGTCTTCTCCAGCTTGGCCTTCTCGCGGGAGAGGACCAGGAGCTCCTTCTTGGTGAGGCCGGAGGCGGCCACATCCTCGAAGTCGATCTGCTCGAGCTCCTTCAGGCGCTGCAGGCGCTTGTAGACGGTCGAGAAGTTGGTGAGCATGCCGCCCAGCCAGCGCTGGTTGACGTACGGCATGCCGACGCGGGTCGCCTGCTCGGCGATGGCCTCCTGCGCCTGCTTCTTGGTGCCGACGAACATAATGGAGCCGCCGTGGGCGACGGTCTCCTTGACGAACTCGTAGGCGCGGTCGATGTACGACAGCGACTGGAGCAGGTCGATGATGTAGATGCCGTTGCGCTCGGTGAAGATGAAACGCTTCATCTTCGGGTTCCAGCGGCGGGTCTGGTGCCCGAAGTGGACGCCGCTCTCCAGCAGCTCCCGCATCGTGACGACGGCCATGGCCGTACTCCTTGAGGTACTCGGTTCCACGGCGGCCGGGCGGCCGCCGCTCCTGACGTCCCGGCGCGCCTGCCACGGACGGGGCCCTTTCGGGGTCGTCCGAGGACCGAGGGGCGCGGCCACCGAGCTGACCGATGCGCGATCGGAGCACCGGTGGCGGGGCGTGCGAAGTCGATCCGGTGACCCGGATCGCCATAAGAAGTGTACGGGACCGGTACGGTGCCGGGTGACGGCGTTATCCACAACCAGTGAGTAGTCCCCCGATTCCGTCCATGATCCACCCGTTTCGGGCCGCCGGGCCATCGTGGCGGCATGCGAAGGCTTGTGGTGGGGCGGGCTCTTGCCCTGGTGATTCTCGCGTTGTCGGTGCTGTCGGTGCTGTCGGTGCCGACGGCGTCTCCTGTGGCGTTACCTCTTCCGGCGGCACGGGCCGCGGCGGCGGATCCGCGCGCGGCGCCGGAGCCGGGGACGAGACCGGGCGAGGGACGGTCGAGACCGAGCGGGGAGCGGTCGTGGCCGGTCGACGGTGCTCCAGGCGCGGTGCGGCCTGCCGTGCTGAGGGGCTGGCGGCCGCCTCCGGCGCCCTGGGCGGCGGGGCACCGCGGGGTCGACCTCGCGGCGCGCCCGGGCGAGCGGGTCCGGGCGGCGGGCCCGGGGCGGGTGAGCTTCGTGGGCCCGGTCGCGGGCCGTGGTGTGCTGGTGATAGAGGTGTCCGGGACCGGCTCCCCTCCCCTGCGCACCACCTACGAACCGGTGCGCGCCACGGTGACCAAGGGGGAGCGGGTGGCCGCCGGGCAGGTGGTCGGCGTGGTGGCGCCGGGCCCCTTCCACTGCCGGCCGGGCTGTCTGCACTGGGGGCTGCGGCGCGCGAACCGCTATCTCGATCCGCTGTCACTGCTGCCGCCGTCGATGCTGCGGGGCGGGCCGTCCCGGCTGCTTCCGGTGTTCGGGGTGCGTGACGCGCCCACGGTCTCCGGGCTCGCCTCCCCCGCCGGGACACCCGGCTGCCGACGGCCGCGGCGCTGGTGGCGGCATCCCTCTGGGCCCGGATCCGGCTGGGTCGCTCGGGGTCGGTCCGGGTCGCCCGGTCGTCCGGGCCGCGCCCCGCGTGCGCCCGCCGGGGCAGTGGAAGGGCCGGGCGGTCAGCCCCGGACGCCGCGCAGGGCCATGGCGACGGCCGCCTCGGTGATCCGGTCGGGGTCCTCGGCCGCGCCGAGCTCGATGCGCCGGACCGCGGCGTCCACGACGCCCTGGAGGAGTACCGCCGAGAGCCGGGGCTGCTCATGCCCGAGGGCCGCGAGGGCCTCGACCACCATGGCGATCAGCCCGCCGTGGGCGGCCCGGATCTTCTCCCGCGCGCCCGCGTCCAGCTCACCGGCGGAGATCGCCACCACCGCGCGGTGCCGGCGGTCGCCGACGAGCGCGAGCTGGCGGCGGACATACGCCTCGATCTTCGCCTCGGGCCCGTCGGCCCGCTCCATGGCGGCCTCGACCTCTGCGGCCCAGACCGGGAAGTCCACGGCGCACAGCTCCTCGACCACGGCGGCGCGGGAGCGGAAGTACTCATAGACGGAGGACCGTGCGAGTCCCGTGCGCTCGGCGAGGGCGGGGAAGGTCAGCGCCTCCGTACCCCCCTCGGACAGCAGGGTGCGGGCGGCCTCCAGCAGGGCCGCGCGCTGCATCGTCCGGTGCTCGGCCACTGAGGCCGCTCGAATCCTGGGCACCCGACCACTCTACGGAAGAGGCCGCCCGGAGGGCGATGCCGGAGGGACGATTCAGCGCCCGACGTCGGCGAGTTTCGCCCGCAGCTGGAGCACCGATTTGGTGTGGATCTGGCTGACCCGGCTCTCGGTGACGCCGAGCACCTGGCCGATCTCGGCGAGCGTGAGCCCCTCGTAGTAGTAGAGCGTGACCACGGTCTTCTCCCGTTCCGGGAGGGTGTTGATCGCCCGGGCGAGCAGCCGGCGCAGCTCCCGGTCCTCGGCCACCTCGACCGGGTTGTCCGCCGCGGTGTCCTCGAGGGTGTCCATGAGGCTGAGCCGGTCGCCACCCTCGCCGCCGACGTGCAGCAGCTCCTCCAGGGCGACCACATTGGCGAGCGACAACTGGCTGAAGACACCGTGCAGTTCCTCGAGGCTGATGCTCATCTCGGCGGCCACCTCGGTCTCCGAGGGGGTGCGGCGCAGCTGGGCCTCCAGCGTGGCGTACGCCCGCTCCACGGCCCGGGCCTTCTGGCGGACCGACCGTGGGATCCAGTCCAGCGCCCGCAGCTCGTCGATCATCGCGCCGCGGATCCGGGTGATCGCATAGGTCTCGAACTTGATGGCACGCTCGGGGTCGAACTTCTCGATGGCGTCGATGAGTCCGAAGACCCCGGACGAGACGAAGTCCGCCTGCTCGACATTGGAGGGCAGCCCGACGCTGACCCGGCCGGCCACATATTTGACCAGCGGTGAGTAGTGCAGGATCAGCTGCTCCCGCAGCCGGCCGTCGCCCGTGGTCTTGTACGACCGCCACAGCTCGTCGAGCGATGAGGGCGCGGCAGGGTGCACCGCGCCGCGGGCCGCGGGCGGCGCCGCGCTGTCAGACCCGGAGATGTGCTGGGGCATTCGTCGCCTTGAGCCGTTCTGCCATGACATGGGTGAGGACGTACGCTTCCGCCGGAAACCTTGTGAGCGTAGCGTGACTGAGGCGTCGCGGTATGCGAACGGCGTCGGCTCGGCGGTGTGCGGATACGGTCATCGCCTCAACCCTTTCACCCGATTGCCCCGATTCGGGGGATCGCCTCGCCGTGCGCCGTCGCTCCGGCGCGGAGCCGGGACCAACTCCCATCGATCGCCATGACGTTCGACGAAGCCCAGCGCGAGCAGTTCATGGAGCCGGCCCAGGGCCTCGTCGCAGCCGGTCCCGGACTCCCGGGCCACGTCCCGCAAGTGGTTGCCGCCCCGTGCCGACAACGCTTCCAGCACCCGTGCCGTCACGGGATGGAGCAGGTCCCGCTCGACCAGCGGCCCCCGCCGCTCCGGGGCGAGGTCTCCGATGCCGCCGATGAGCTCGGCCACTTCGGCGGCATCGGTGACCAGGACGGCCTCGCCGCGCAGCAGTTCGTGCACCCCGGCCGAGAGCCCGCTGGTCACCGGTCCGGGCACCCCCATGGTGGACCGCCCGAGCTGTTGTGCCCGGCGCGCGGTGACCAGCGATCCGCTGCGGTACTGGGCCTCGACCACGACCGTGCCGCGGGTGAGGGCGGCGATGACCCGGTTGCGGAGCACGAATCTGTGGCGTGTCGGATGCGCTCCGGGTGGCAACTCGGCCAGCAACAGGCCCTGTTCGGCGATGCGCTCGATCAACTCGGAGTGCGCTCGCGGATAGGGGACGTCCACACCGGAGGCGAGCACCGCGATGGTGGCCCCACCCGCGGCGAGCGACCCTCGGTGAGCCGCGCCGTCCACGCCGTGGGCCGCCCCGGAGACGACCACCCAGCCCCGCTCGGCGAGCCCGGTGCCGAGGGACGCCGCGACATGCGCGCCGTAGTCGCTGCACGCCCGCGCGCCTACCACGGCGACCGAGCGCAGCGCCCACATCCGCAGGTCGGCCCGGCCGCGCACCCATAACCCGACCGGGCGAGCGTCACCGAGATCGTCGAGCTGGCCGGGCCAGTCCAGATCCCCGGGGCAGATGAACCGTCCGCCGCGCCGGGCGATCAGCGCGAGGTCGGCGACCGGGTCCACCCCGGCCGCCCGGAGGGCGCATCCGGCCAGCCGCTCCCCGGTTGCCCCGGGCGGGGGCTTGCCCTTCCCGGTGAGCGCCCGCCACAGCGCCACCGCCCCCATATGGCGCAGCCAACGCCCCACGGTCTCGTCCCCGGGCTCCACGAGCCGGGTGAGCGCCGCCCGCGCCAGCCGCTCCTCGTCCGGGGCGGCCCGCCGCTCAGCGAGCTCCTGCCCCTCGTCCGGGGTGGCCCGCCGCTCGGGGAGCCCCCGGCCCTCGTCCGGGGTGCCCCTCTCGTCCGGGACGCCCCATCGCTCGGGCAGCCCCTGCCCTGCGTCCGGAACGCCCCGCCCCTCCGGGCGCCCTTGTCCCTCGTCCCAGCCGCCCTGCCCCTGCCCGCGCCCCTGCCCAGGCTCGGAGAACAGTGCGGGGACGGCGCCGCGGCCGCCCGCCGGAGGAGTCGGCATCAGCACTCCCCCGCCGGGACCGGCACCCCGCGGCTGACCCCGGTGCGCAGCTGCAGCGCCTGGGCGATGTCCGGCGCCATGGGCCGGTCGTGCCCGGCCAGGTCGGCGACGGTCCAGGCGACTCTCAGCACCCGGTCGAGCCCCCGGGCGGTGAGCAGCCCGCGCTCCATATCGCGCTCGGCCTCGCGCAGCGCACCGGGGAACGGCTGCCAGCGGGTGCGCAGCTCATGGCCCGGCACCTCGCTGTTCAGCCGCCAGGGGGTGCCGTGGAGCCGGGCGGCGGACCGCTCCCGGGCCTCCCGGATCCGGGCCGCGACGGAGGCGCTGCCCTCGGCCCCGGCACACGCCCCGGTGAGCTCGGTCCGGCTCACCGCCTCGACGCGGACCCGCAGGTCCACCCGGTCCAGCAGCGGTCCGGACAGCCGTGCCTGATAGCGGCGGACCGTGGCGGGCGAACACTCGCAGACGTCGCCGATCAGACCGTGGCGCCCACAGGGGCAGGGGTTGGCCGCCAGCATCAGCAGGAAGCGCGCCGGCATCCGCATCATCCCGGCGGACCGGGCCACCACCACATGCCCCGACTCCAGGGGCTGCCGCAGGGCGTCCAGCGCCTTCCCGCTGAACTCGGGGGCCTCGTCCAGGAAGAGCACTCCACGGTGGGCGAGCGAGACAGCGCCGGGCCTCGGCAGGCCGTTGCCGCCGCCGACGAGCGCGGCCATGGTGGCCGAGTGGTGCGGGGCGCAGTACGGCGGCGTCTCCACCAGGGGCTGTCCCGGCGGGAGGACCCCGGCGACCGAGTGGACCGCCGTGACCTCCAGGGCCTCCTGCTGGGTGAGCGGCGGCAGCAGCCCGGGCAGCCGCTCGGCCAGCATGGTCTTCCCGGCGCCTGGAGGGCCGCTCAGGAAGAGGTGGTGCCCGCCCGCGGCCGCGACCTCCAGGGCCATGCGCGCGGCCCGCTGCCCGGCGACCTCGGCCAGATCGGGCCGCCCCGCCCCGGCCCCCGGCACGGCGGCGATGCCGGTGCCCATACCGGCGCCGGGCACGGTGAGCCCCGCCAGCATCGGATCGGGGCGGCCCAGCTCCTGGGGCTCCTCCTCCTCGGGCACCGGCTCGTCCGTCAGCACCGCGATCAGCTGGCGCAGGCTCCGTACGCCCAGCACCGAGACGCCCGGCACCAGGGCCGCCTCCGCCGCCGTCTGCTCGGGCACCACGACCTGGCGGTAGCCCGCCTCGGAGGCGGCGAGCACGGCGGGCAGCACGCCGCGGACCGGCCGCACCCGGCCGTCAAGACCCAGCTCCCCGATCATCATCAGATCGGCGATCTCCCGCGGGTCCACGCGCTCGGCCGCGCCGAGCACCGCGCAGGCCACGGCCAGGTCGAAGCCGCTGCCGCCCTTGGGGACGGATGCCGGGCTGAGCCCGACCGTGAGCTTCCGCTGCGGCCATTCACCGCCGGAATTGACCACGGCCGCGCGGACCCGGTCCCGGCTCTCCACCAGGCTCTTGTCGGGCAGTCCGACGAGGGTGAAGGCGGCCACTCCCGGTTCCAGATCGGCCTGGACCTCCACCACCACGCCCTCGACCCCGACCAGCGCCACCGAGCAGGTGCGGGCGAACCCCATCAGGCCACCCCTCGTACATGCTCGACCACGGGCGCGCCCCGGCGGGGCAGCAACACCCCCACCACATCGATCCGCACCCCGCCCGGCGGCGGACCGCCGTGCCGCTCGAGCCAGCGCTCCGCCAGCCACCGCAACCGCTCGGTCTTGTCCGATCCGACGGCCGCCATCGGATGCTCGTAACCACCCTCGCGGCGCGTCTTGACCTCGCACACCACCAGCGCCCCGGCGTCGAGCGCGACGATGTCGATCTCGCCGTCCCGGCACCGCCAATTGCGCTCCAGGACGGTCATCCCGGCTTCCGCCAATGTGCGGGCCGCCACATCCTCGCCGTAGCGGCCCAGCGCTCCTCGGGCGTTCATTCGGCACCACCTCCGGCACCGACTGTGACGCCCCGTGTCCCGCTCAGGGATCTTGGAGCATTCCTGTGGACAGCCATCCGGCTGTGGAAAACTCGGCCACCCGGAAGGTGGAGTCAGCCGCACGAAAACGCCGGAGCCGACCGCCCGGAAGCCGGAGTCAACCGCCCGGAAGCCGGAATCAGCCGCTCGGAAGATCGAGGTCGCTCTTGTTCAGCTCCTCGATATTCACGTCCTTGAACGTGAGAACCCGTACCTGCTTCACGAAACGGGCCGGGCGATACATGTCCCAGACCCAGGCGTCGGCCATCGACACCTCGAAGAAGACCTCACCCTGGACCGAGTGCACCTGCATCTCGTAGTCGTTGGTGAGATAGAAGCGACGCTCGGTCTCGATCACATATTTGAACAGACCGACGACATCGCGGTACTCCCGGTAGAGCTTCAGCTCCATCTCGGTCTCGTACTTCTCGAGGTCCTCGGCGCTCATGGCATGTTCCCCTTCAGCCGTGCGTCCCCCCATTGTGCGTCAGACGCGCTCAGTCTCCAGGATCACCGGTGCACTCGGGGTCCCTCGACGAGCAGCGTACGCAAGAGCTCCGCCAGCCGTGTCGGGTACACCGGCTCGGTGGCCGAGGCCAGCTCATCCGCCGTCCACCAGCGCAGACCGGCCACGCTCCGCCGCTCCAGCTCCGTCAGCCCGCCACCGGCGCGTGCCGGGGTCTGTTGGGTACGACACAGGTAGTACCACTCGTCCTGGTCCCAGCGCCGCCCGGCGAACGGGAACGAGCAGATCCGCCGCCACAGCAGCGGCCCGAGCCGCACATCGGTGATCCCGGTCTCCTCCGCGAGCTCCCGGAGCGCCGCCTCCTCGCGGCTCTCCTCGCCCTCCAGGCCGCCTCCCGGGGTGAACCACCAGGTGGAGGACGGATCGTCCGGTTCGAAGCCGTGCAGCAGCAGGATCCGGTCCTGCGGGTCCAGCAGCACCACCCGGGCGACCTTCCGCAGCCGCCGCTCGTCCGTGCCGCTCCGCTCGCCTATGTCCGACCCCTCAGCCACTTGCGGCCACCTTCCCCTTCGCCGCCTGGTCCCGCCGTGCGCCGCCGCCCGACCTGCGCCGGACGATCGGCCCATGGGCCGCGCCCACCAGGATCAGCACCGCGCCCACGACGACCGCGATCAGGATCGGCCCCAGCGGCCCCGGCTGCGAGATCCCGCCCGGCAGCGCCTTGAAGGCATCGGGCCGCCCCACGGTCCCCCAGGACCCCAGCGGCCAGGCGGTGGCGTCCACCCGGGCGTCCACCGCGCCGCGCTCCACGGCGCCGCCCGCCTCGTCGGTGAGGTGCACCCGCGAGTCCAGGGAGTCGCTGCGATGGTCGCCCAGCAGGAACAGCCGGTTCTTGGGCACGGTGGTGGAGAAGACCGAGGAGGACGCCTGCTCCCCCGAGCGCAGATACGGTTCCTCGAGGACCTTGCCGTTCACCCGCAGCCGGCCCTGCTTGTCACAGCACTCGACCCGGTCGCCGCCGACCCCGATGACCCGCTTCACCATGGGCAGGTCGCCCCACACCTGGTCGTGGAAGACCACCACATCCCCGCGGCGCACGTCGCCGCCGTCGACCCGCTCCGCCAGCACCCGGGCGCCCTTGCCGATGGTCGGCGCCATGGAGTCGGTGGGGACCGTGTACGGCTTGTAGAGCACCGCGCCCCAGACGAAGCCGCCGAGGAACAGCACACACCCGACGGCCACCGCCAGCCCGGACAGCACGCTGCCGGGCGTGCGCCGCGGCTTGCCGCCCCCCACCCCTTGGGCTCCGCTCATTCCAGTGCTCCCGCCGTACGCAACAAACGTAGAAGATCAGGTTCCGTGTGCCCCGGGGCACACGGAACCGCACCTTACCCGGCGGTACAGGCCCCGTCAGCAGTCGGCGGTCAACCGCTCCGGCCGGCTCTCGGCCTCCGCTCGGACCCTGGCGATCAGTCGGCGGCGGCGCCACAGGACGATCGGCACCGCACCGGCGAACCCCAGGGCCGAGGGGCCATCGCGGCGGCCGCGCCCAGACCCGGCTGGTCGAAGGTGCTCGGCACCGGCAGGGTGGTCCAGCGGTTGATCGGCCAGGCGATGACGATAGCGCGCCCGACGACATCGTCCACCGAGACCGTGCCGTTGTGCAGATTCTGGTGGTAGCGGGAGTCCAGCGAGTCCTGACGGTGGTCGCCCATCACCCAGATCCGGCCCTCGGGCACCTTGATCGGGCCGAACGGCTTCTCGTCACAGGGGGTGTTCCCGGGAAAGATGTACGGCTCGTCCAGCGGCTTGCCGTTGACCATCACCTTGCCGCCGCGCTTACAGGAGACGGTGTCCCCACCGACCGCGATGACCCGCTTGATCAGATCCTTCTCCTCCGCCGACGGCATCAGCCCGATGAAGCTGAGCGCCTTCTGAATGCCCTCGGCGACCGGGCCGGAGCTCTTGGTCTGCGACTCGCCGAGCCAGCCGCCCGGGTCGTGGAAGACGACCACCTCGCCGCGCTCCGGCTCGGAGCCGAACCACGGGGTGAGCTTGTCCACCAGCACCCGGTCGCCCCGCTGCAGGGTGTCCTGCATCGAGTCGGACGGGATCGAGAACGCCTGCACCAGGAAGGTCTTGATCAGCAGCGCCAGAGCCAGCGCGATGATGACCAGGATCGGCAGCTCCTTCCAGAAGGAGCGCACCTTCTTGGGCTTGCCGAGCTTCCCGGGCCCGCCGGGCTTCCCGGGGCCCGGCTTCGACGCCCCGTCCCCGGGCCCGGACGGATCAGCGGCGCCGGGCCCGTCCTGGGGATCGGAGGGTTCCGGCCCGCCATCGGATCCGTGTGGGTCCGACGCCCCGGGCGCGGCAGCCGCCCCGTTCGTGGGTGCACCGGCTTCGGGCGCCTCGTCCGCCCCGTTCGTGGGGTGCTCCGCCCCGTCCCGGGCTGCCTCTCGGGCTCTTCGTGACCGGATCGTGCGCCGACCGCCAAATCCCCCACATCCACTCCTCACGCCTGACTGCCGCCTGCCCCACGAACGGCGCAGGATCACCACTCCCATAACGAGCGGGAGTTCCGCAGGGGTCGGGAGCTGGACCATTCCTTGCTGATCCATGGGGGACAGCCTATGTGCCGAGCCCTCGGCCTGTGTCGCCCCACTCGGCGCGTCCTTCACCGAGGCGTAGGTGCCCGGTTCCTCGAGCCGCCGCATGTGCCCGAACGGCCACGCGATCACCACGGCGCGGCCGATCACCATGTTGTCCGGCACCGTGCCCTGGTACGGCTCGTCCAGATGGACCCGGGAGTCCGCCGAGTTGGACCGGTGATCACCCATCACGAACATCCGCCCCTGAGGGACCGTCACCTTGAACTGCTTCTGCGACGGCGGGTTCCCCGGGTGCAGATACGGTTCGTTCAGCGGCGTCCCGTTGACGGTGACCTTACCGTTCGTATCGCAGCACTCCACCGTGTCGCCGCCCACCGCGACCACCCGCTTGATCAGGTCCTGCTCGTCGGAGGACGGCAGCAGCCCGATGAAGGTCAGGAACTCCTTGCCCTGCTTGATGACCGGCGGGTCGTCCTTGGGCGGCTTCCGCTCGTCGTCCAGCCACCCGCCGGGGTCCTTGAACACCACCACGTCGCCGCGCTCCGGCTTCGAGCCGAACCACGGGGTGAACTTGTCCACCAGCACCCGGTCGCCGATGCGGATCGTCTGCTCCATCGAGCCGGACGGAATGACGAACGCCTGTACCAGGAAGGTCTTCAGGACGAGCGCGATCACCAGCGCCACGCCCACCAGGATCGGTATCTCCTTGACGGCCGAACGGCGCCGCCTGCGCTTGATACGCCGCTGGATCTTGCGCCGCTCCGCGCGCCCGCCCACCCGGCGCTCGCCCGGCGGACGGGGAGTGCCCACGTCGACGCCGACGGGCGGAACGGCCTGGCGCGCCCTGGCACGAGGACGCCCGCGCCTACCCATGGGCACCACCGGGGCACCGGACGGTATGCGGCCGGGCGCCGCGGGCACGCTCGTGAAGGCGTCCGTCCGGGGTACGCCGGACCAGCGGCCGAACGGCCAGCCGATCCATTCGGCCCGGCCGATCACCTTGTCGACGGGGACCGTGCCCCCGCCCGGGGCGCCCAGATAGTCGCGCGAGTCCCGGGAGGCGTCGCGGTGGTCGCCCATCACCCACAGCCGTCCCTCGGGCACGACGATGTCGAAGCGCACCCGCGAGGGCCTGTCCCCGGGGTGCAGATAGTGCTCGTCCACCGGCTGACCGTTCACCTCGATCCTCCCCCGCTCGTCGCAGCAGGTGACCCGGTCACCACCGATGCCCACCACGCGCTTGACGTAGTCGGACTCGGCCGGTTCGGCCAGCCCGACCGCCGCGGCCGCCTTGCGCAGCAGACCCGTCACCGGATTCCCGGACGGCTCCTCCTCACCGAAGGAACCGGCTCCGTCGAAGACGACAACGTCGCCGCGGCGCGGATCGTCCCCGAATCGATAGGCGAGCTTGTTCACCAGCACCCGGTCCCCGGGCGGAGGGTGCTCTCCATGGAACCGCTCGGGATCAGGAACGGCTGCACCACAAAGCCGCTCACCAGCAGCACGAGGGCGGCACACGCGGTCGCGAGCAGCGCCGCCCGCCGCCGGCGCCCGCCGCCGGTCAGCCGACCCCCACGCAGCCATTGCGGCAGCCGCCCGGCGGACGGGGGCTGCCCGGCCCGCGCGGGGCACGCGAAGAGCGCGACCGCCCCTCGTGCTCCTTCTCGGAGCCCGGGGAGCGGTCGCGCTCCGCGAGCTGTCCTTCGGTGTTCATCGGGCCAGAGCCTATCCGGCCCGGCCGGATGATCCGGCGGTAGCTCAGTAGTCGCGCAAAATCGCCGCGATCCAGCCGCGAGCTCAGCTCTCGCGCTTCTCCTTGATCTTGGCGGCCTTGCCGCGGAGGTCGCGCAGGTAGTACAGCTTCGCCCGGCGCACATCACCGCGGGTGACGACCTCGATCTTCTCGACGATCGGGGTGTGCACGGGGAAGGTGCGCTCCACGCCGACGCTGAAGCTCACCTTGCGGACGGTGAAGGTCTCGCGGACACCGGAGCCCTGGCGGCGGATGACGACGCCCTTGAACTGCTGGACACGGGAGCGGTTGCCCTCGATGACGCGGACGTGGACGTTGACCGTGTCGCCGGGGCGGAAGGTCGGGATGTCGCTGCGCAGCGACGCGGAGTCGACGGTGTCGAGCAGGTGAGACATGATCGTCTGCTTTCCTCGCCGATGCCACAGGTCATCAGCGGAATATCGGATGATGATTCGGAGTGCCGCCCTCATCGGGTGGGCGTCGGTCCCCCTGTGGCAGGGGCGCACAACCCGGACGTACGGCAGCGGCCTATTCTTCCACGGGCCGGTCCGGCCGCCCAAATCGGGCCCCACCGGTCGCCCCGCCGGTCCCGGGCAACTCCTCCCAGCCCAGCTCGGCCAGGAGCGCGCGGTCGTGCTTGTCGAGCGTCGCCGGGTCGCAGCGCTCGATCAGATCGGGCCGGTTCTCGCTGGTACGCCGGAACGCCTCGTCCCGGCGCCAGCGGGCGATCCGACCGTGGTGGCCGCTGATCAGCACCTCCGGGATGGAGCGGCCGCGCCACTCGGGGGGCTTGGTGTAGACGGGTCCCTCCAGGAGGTCGGCCATCGCGCCGGGGGCGAAGGAGTCGTCACGGTGCGACTCGGCGTTGCCCAGCACGCCCGGCAGCAGCCGGGCCACCGCCTCCGTGATCACCAGCACCGCGGCCTCGCCGCCGGCCAGGACGTAGTCGCCGATCGAGACCTCGTGGACCTCCAGCAGCTCGCCGTACTCCTCGATCACCCGGCGGTCGATGCCCTCGTAGCGGGCGGGCGCGAAGACCAGCCAGGGGCGCTCGGCGAGCTCGACGGCGAGGGCCTGGGTGAACGGACGGCCGCTCGGGGTCGGCACGATCAGCGTGGGCTTGACCAGCCCCTCGGCCTCGCCCGACGCCATGATCGAGTCAAGCGCCTCGCCCCAGGGCTCGGGCTTCATCACCATGCCGGGGCCGCCGCCGTACGGGGTGTCGTCGACCGTGTTGTGCCGGTCGTGCGTCCAAGCGCGCAGATCGTGGACGCGCACGTCGAGTTGGCCGCGGGCGCGGGCCTTGCCGACCAGCGAGACGTTCAGCGGTTCCAGGTACTCGGGGAAGATCGTGACGACGTCGAGCCTCATGACGACTCATCCTCACGGCCGCCCGCGGTGTCGCCCTTACGGTCGCCCTCGGTCGCACCGCCGTCCGCGGTCGCGTCCTTACGGCTGCCCGCGGTCTCGCCCTTACGGTCGCCCTCGGTGCCGCCCTTACGGCTACCCGCGGTCTCGCCCTTACGGTCGCCCTCGGTGCCGCCCTTACGGTTGCCCGCGGTCGCGTCCTCACGGCTGCCCGCGATCTCCGCCTCGGCCTCGTCGAGCAGGCCCGGCGGCGGGTCGATCACGGCGCGCTGCGCCTCCAGATCGATCTCCGGCACGACCTCGGAGACGAACGGGATCATCACCTCACCCCCGTCGGGGCGCTTCACGATCAGCAGGTCCTGGTACGGCAGATGGGAGATCTCGGAGATCCGCCCGACCTCCGTGCCGTCCACGGTGACCACGTCGAGGTCGATCAGCTGATGGTCGTAGAACTCCTCGGGGTCCTCGGGAAGCTCCTCCGGGTCGACCTCGGCGATCAGCAGGGTGTTGCGCAGCGCCTCCGCTGCGTTGCGGTCGCGTACTCCCTCGAAGCGCAGCAGCAGCCGGCCGCTGTGCACCCGGCCGGACTCGATGGTCAGCGGCCCGGCCGAGGCGGGCTCGGTGGCCAGCACGGCGCCCGGGCCGAGCCGCAGCTCCGGCTCGTCCGTCCGCACCTCGACGGTGACCTCGCCCTTGATGCCATGGGCACGGCCGATCCGCGCGACAACCAACTGCACGATGCGATGTCCCTTCACACACACGGGCCGGGGACGGCCCAAAGCCCTCCCCGGCCCGTGCCGGTGCTTTTCTTGATCGCCTCAGCGGACCTGATCGACGTCGACGAGGTCGACGCGGATCCCACGGCCGCCGATGGCGCCCACGACGGTGCGCAGGGCGCGTGCGGTGCGGCCGTTACGGCCGATCACCTTGCCGAGGTCATCGGGGTGCACCCGGACCTCAAGCACCCGCCCGCGCCGCAGGTTGCGCGAGGCCACCTGTACGTCGTCGGGGTTGTCGACGATGCCCTTCACCAGGTGCTCGAGGGCCTCCTCGAGCATCCTCAGGCCTCGGTCGACGCGGTGGACTCAGCGGACTCGGCCGCCTCGTCCGACTTCTTGTCGGCCTTCTTCGCCTTCGGGGTGATCGCCTCACCCTTCGGCTCGTCACCGGCGTCCTTGGCGGCCGCCTCGAACAGCGCGCGCTTGTCGGCCTTGGGCTCGGCGACCTTCATCGGGGCCGGGGCGGGCAGACCCTTGAACTTCTGCCAGTCGCCGGTGACCTTCAGGATGGCCAGCACCGGCTCGGTCGGCTGCGCGCCGACCTTCAGCCAGTGCTGCACGCGCTCCGAGTCCACCTCGATGCGCGACGGGTTCTGCACCGGGTGGTACAGACCGATCTCCTCGATCGCCCGGCCGTCACGGCGGGTGCGGGAGTCGGCGACGACGATGCGGTAGTGAGGCGACCGGATCTTGCCCAGACGCTTCAGCTTGATCTTGACTGCCACGGGAGTGGTGTCTCCTGGTCTTGACGTGGTTGAGCACTGCGACGTGCCGCGTGGGGTTGCGGTACCCGAGTGCCCGATGGACGCGTCAGCCGGAGGAGAGAGGGGTCCTGGTCGGCTGTCGAGTACAGCAGACCATTCTGCCACACCGTGACAGGTCAGCCGACCGCGGCCACCGGCTCCGGAATGCGGAACGGCTTCCCGCATCCACCGCACACGATCGGCGCCTGGGCCAGCACCGACGGGACGACGCGGACATTGCGCCCGCAGTCGCACACCGCCTTGACCCGGACCCCGCCACCGGACGAGCCGTGCCGCGCGGCGGGCCCGCGGAAGGTGCGGGAGGTCTCGGCGGTGGTCGCCACGGTGTGCGCCTTGAGCGCGCGCTGGAGGCGGTCGATCGTCGTCCGGTACCGCTTTCTCGCCTCGGGGCTGAGGGTGACCAGCGAGAAGCCGCTGCTGGGATGCGGCTCCTCGGGGTGGTCGAGCCCCAGCTCCTCGGCGATCGCCAGGAACCGGCGGTTGTGGTAGCGGCCGGCGCGTGAGGTGTCACGGACACCGCGGGCAGCGGCGATCCCATGCACTGCCTCATGCAGCAGCCGTTCGAAGGAGAGCTCGGCGCCACATGCGGACGACGATTCTCCGATCAGCGATTCGGGCGCGGCGAGATCCGGCAGCTCGGGGTGGTGCCGTTGAATATCGGCCCACGCCTGCGCCAGCTCTGCGGCGAGAACAGGTGGTGTCGTGCTCACGTCGTGCTAACGAGCGGGACGGGTCCGGTGTTCCGATTCCGGGGCATCCCAAATAATTTGCACGTACCAGTCAGTTCACGGTGATGTACGACGACGAGGGGCGGGTGCGTAAATGTATGGACGAGCCACGCACCGTGCACCAAGCCGGTACGTACCGGTTCAGTAGGCCCTCGGGACGGACGTCAGCCCTCGCGACGTCAGTAGGCTCTCGCGACGAACGCGACGTTACCGGGAGCGTCGTCGGCGTCCGGTACCGCCCCGTCCGCGGTGACCAGACACCGCACGGACACCGACCGCTCGGCGAGCGCCGCCTCGCCCTCCGGCCCCAGGTCCGCCCACCGGATACGGGCCCAGCCGCCCGCGGCCGCGGCCTCGGCCGCCTCCTCCATGGTGGTCACGTCCGTGGTGCGCGCCTTACGGCGCTCACGGGCCTGCCGCAGCAGCAGCGCCTGGTCCTCCTCCAGGACCTTGGGCAGCAGCTCCGGCAGCAGCTCGGCGCGCACCGGCTCCTTGCCGCCGGGGATCCGCCTGGCCACCATCGCGGTGCCGCCCTCCAGGTCGCGCGGGCCCACCTCGACCCGGACCGGCACGCCCTTGAGCTCCCAGTCGACCGCACGTCGGCCGAAGGGGGTGTCCGTACGGTCGTCGACATGGACCCGCACGCCCGCCGCGGTGAGCAGCTCGCCGATCTCGCGGACCTTGGCGAGCACCGCGTCGTCGCCCTTGATCGCCAGCACCACGACCTGGATCGGGGCCAGTCGCGGCGGGATCCGCAGGCCGTTGTCGTCGCCGTGCATCATCACCAGCGCGCCGACCATCCGGGTCGTGCTGCCCCAGGAGGTCTGCCAGACCAGCTCCTGCTCGCCGTCCTTGGACAGATAGCTGGTGTGGAAGGCCCGGGCGAAGTTCTGGCCCAGCTCATGGCTGGTGCCCAGCTGGAGCGCCTTGCCGTCGCCCATCATCCCTTCGAGGGTGAGGGTGTTGAGGGCGCCGGCGAACCGCTCCCGGGCGGTCTTGCGGCCCAGGACCACGTCCATCGCCAGGACGTCCTCCATGAACCGGGCGTAGACCTCGCGGTGGATCCGGGCGGCGAAGTCCCGGGCGTCCTCGTACGACGCGTGCGCGGTGTGGCCCTCCTGCCACAGGAACTCGGTCGTCCGCAGAAACAGCCGCGGCCGCAGTTCCCAACGCACCACATTGGCCCACTGGTTGATCAGCAGCGGCAGATCGCGGTAGCTCTGCACCCACTTGGAGAAGTACTCGTTGACGATCGTCTCGGAGGTGGGCCGGACGACGACCGGCTCCTCGAGCTCCTTACCGCCGCCATGGGTGACGACCGCGAGCTCCGGCGCGAACCCCTCGACGTGATCGGCCTCCTTGGCCAGATACGACTGCGGGATGAAGAGCGGGAAGTACGCGTTCTGGACGCCGACCGCCTTGATGCGGGCGTCCATGTCCTGCTGCATCCGCTCCCACAGCCCGTACCCGTACGGTCGGATCACCATCGTGCCGCGCACCGGGCCGTTGTCGGCCAGTTCGGCCTTGTTGATCACGTCCTGGTACCAGCGGGGGAAGTCCTCCGCCTGGGGGGTGAGCACGGGAGCCTTAGCCATGGCGCCGATCGTACGGCCCGGGGGTACGGAACCGTGAATCGGACCGAAACGAGCCGATCAGTGCCGGCCATCGCCCGCGCCACACCCGCGGCCGCCCGGCGGCCCGGCGGAGGTCAGGGGCGGTTCCGGGAGCGAGGTGTACGCACAGGTGTGCGGGGGCGCACAAAGGGGGCACGCAAGCACGGCCGTGAAACCTCTGGACGCGGGGACGGATGCGGAGTTCCCTGGCATTTGGGGGTGGGACGTCACAACGCACAACGGGGGATGTGACACCGAATCTGACGACGGCACTGCTCTTCGCTGATTGGGGCCCTTTCGATGACATCTACGCTCGTGCGGCGGCACCGCCCGCGCCCCTCCTCCTCGTGGACGACGGACGCGCACGCTCGCACCCGAGACTGGGCGGAGATCCAGGAGCGGATGCTGGTCCCGCTGTACGAGGCCGTGTACGAACGGCTGGACGTCGGCGCCGGGACGCGACTGCTGGGCCTGGGCTGCGGCTCCGGGCTCGCCCTCCTCATCGCGGCCGCGCGCGGCGCCGCGGTCTGCGGGGTGGACACGGACGAGCGGCGCCTGGACCTCGCGCGGGAGCGGCTGACCGCCGCGGGCGCGCCGGACGGCCGGGCGCGGCCCGCCCGGCTCGGCCTCGGCGGCCCGGAGAGCCCCTGCGTGCGGGAGGCCGCGACGGACGCGGCCTTCACGGTGGTGACCGCCTTCGAGCCGCTGTCGGCCCTGGGCGCGGGCAGCCCCGGTGCGACGGTGTCCGCCGCGGCGTCCGCGCTCGCGGCCGCCGCGGCCGGCACCGAGCGCGGCGGGGCCGTGGTGCTCGCCGGATGGGGCCCACCGGAGCGCTGCGCCACCTCCGAGGTGCTGCGGGTGGGCGCCCGGCTGGCCGATCCCATGTGCGCCCCCGGCTACCGCCGGGAGGTGCCCCCTCCCACGCGCTGGCGGCCGTGCGGCCGCGACGACCTGGAGGATCTGGCCGCGCGGGCGGGCCTGCGACCCGACGGCTCGGGGCGGGTGGCCTGCCCGTTCGGGTACGCCGACATGGACAGCGCGGTGCGCGGGCTGCTGTCGACGAGGCTGTTCGACGCGGCGGAGCGGGCCACGGATCCGACCCAGGTCCGTAAGGAGATCACCGAGGCGCTGCATCCGCATCAGCGGGCGGACGGCACGGTGTGGATGCCGAACGTCTTCCGTTATTTGATCTGCCGCGCCTGAACGGGGCCGTCAGGTAAGGCCCCTGGCGGTGTGCGCAGGGGCCTTACGGTTCGTTCGTACGGGGCGGCTCGGGAGCCGGAGCGGGAGCCCGGGTGGCTCAGCCCATGAACTTCTTGAACTCGTCGGGGAGTTCGAAGTCCTGTCCGCCCTGGCCGCCGCCCGGCAGTCCGAACGCGCCGCCCTGCTCGCGGCGCGCCGCGGCGGCCTGCTCCTCGGCCTTGCGCTTCATGGGGTTGCCCGAGCGCTGCTTGCCCTTGGCCTTCTTCTGCTGCTTGCCCTTGCGCTTGTTGCCGCCGCCCATGCCTGGCATGCCCGGCATCCCGGGCATCCCGGCATGCCGCCCTGGGCCATCTTCGACATCATCTTGCGCGCGTCGAAGAACCGCTCCACCAGGTTCTTGACCGCGCTCACCTCGACGCCTGAACCGCGGGCGATACGGGCGCGGCGCGAGCCGTTGATGATCGTGGGGTCCTGGCGCTCACCGGGGGTCATCGACTTGATGATGGCCGCGGTGCGGTCCACATCCCGCTCGTCCAGGTTGTTGATCTGGTCCTTCATCTGGCCCATGCCCGGCAGCATGCCGAGCAGCTTGGAGATGGAGCCCATCTTGCGGACCTGCTCCATCTGCGCCAGGAAGTCGTCGAGCGTGAACTCCTTGGGGCCCTTCGCCAGCTTGGCCGCCATCTTCTCGGCCTCTTGCTGGCTGAAGGTCTGCTCGGCCTTCTCGATCAGGCTGAGCATGTCGCCCATGCCGAGGATGCGCGACGCCATGCGGTCCGGGTGGAACGCGTCGAAGTCGTCCAGCTTCTCGCCGTTGGAGGCGAACATGATCTGACGGCCGGTGACGTGCGCGATGGACAGCGCGGCACCGCCGCGCGCGTCGCCGTCGAGCTTGGAGAGCACCACACCGTCGAAGCCGACGCCGTCGCGGAACGCCTCCGCGGTGTTCACCGCGTCCTGGCCGATCATCGCGTCGACGACGAAGAGGACCTCGTCCGGGCGGACCGCGTCGCGGATGTCGGCGGCCTGCCGCATCAGCTCCTCGTCGATGCCGAGGCGGCCCGCGGTGTCGACGATCACGACGTCGTGCTGCTTGGTCCGGGCGAACTCGATCGAGTCCTGCGCCACCTTCACCGGATCGCCGACGCCGTTGCCCGGCTCGGGGGCGAAGACGGCGACACCGGCCCGCTCCGCGACCACCGAGAGCTGGTTGACGGCGTTGGGGCGCTGGAGGTCACACGCGACGAGCAGCGGGGTGTGGCCCTGGGCGTTCAGCCAGCGGCCGAGCTTTCCGGCGAGCGTGGTCTTACCGGCGCCCTGCAGACCCGCGAGCATGATCACGGTCGGCGGCTGCTTGGCGAAGCGGAGGCGCCGGGCGTCGCCGCCGAGGATGCCGATGAGCTCCTCGTTGACGATCTTGATGACCTGCTGGGCGGGGTTGAGCGCCTGGGAGACCTCCGCGCCGAGGCTGCGCTCCTTGACCTGCTTGATGAACGCCCGGACGACGGGCAGCGCCACGTCGGCTTCGAGCAGGGCGATCCGGATCTCGCGTGCCGTGGCGTCGATGTCCGCCTCGCTGAGGCGTCCCTTGCCCCGGAGGTTCTTGAAAGTCGCTGCGAGGCGATCGGAGAGGGTATCGAACACGGTGGTCGCGAATCCTTCGGTCGGATGTCGGGTCGGTGGTCGGCCTCCAAGGGTATCCGCCCGTCGTGCGAACGGTCTGCCCCCGGGTTTGCGACGCGACGCTCGTTCCGGGGCTCCGCCCCCGTGCCCCGCCGGGGCTCCGCCCGGACCCCGCTCCTCAAGCGCCGGAGGGGCTGGGAGGGGTCCGATCCGCCCCACGGGCGACGGCGACCCGAGCGAGGCTCAGACCCTCCCCGACCCGCTCCTCAAACGCCGGAGGGGCTGGACATGGACCCCGCTTCCCCAAGCGCCGGAGGGGCGGCCGGGAAGCGGCCCTATCCGCCCCTCGGGCGACAGTGACCCGAGCGAGGCAGCCCCTCCCCGACCCGCTCCTCAAACGCCGGAGGGGCTGGGAGGGGGCGGGCTGGTCAGTGCTCGCTCGACGTTTTGGGCCACCTCGGCCGCGTGCATGGGTTTCAGGGGGGCGCCTGAGTCGTCTGTGACATAGAACGCGTCCACCGCGTTGGCGCCGAGGGTGGAGACGTGGGCGCTGCGGACCGCGACGCCGGCGTGTTCCAGGGCGCGGCCGATGCGGTGCAGCAGGCCGGGGGCGTCCTGGGCGCGGACCTCGAGCACGGTGGCGAGTTGGGAGCTGCCGGGGGCGACCGTGACCCGGGGTGGTGGGGCGTGCACCCCGCGGCGGCGCGGGTACTTGCGGTAGGCGGCCTCGCGCTCGGCGAGGCGGGCGACGATGTCGAGCGAGCCGTCCAGGGCGCGGAGCAGGTCGTTCCGGAGCCGGGCGGCCTGCGGCAGCGAACCGTACTCGGCCGCCACCCGCCAGCTCAGCAGCAGCACCCCGCCCACGGCGCCCGCCGCGTCCAGCTCGGACGGCAGCGCGACGGCGCGCAGGTCCGCCGCGCGCACCGTAAGGCGGTGCAGGGCCAGGACGCCGGCCGCCGTGGCGAGGACGCCGGGCTGGTCGGGGACGGCGATGAGGAGCTCCACGCCGATCGGCTCGGGGCCGGTGGCCCCCTCCTCCGGCGGCGCTTCGGTGGCATCCGTAAGGAGGCCCGTTTCGCCCGGCGGCAGTGATTCGGAGCGTGCGTGCAGGGCCAGCACCGGGCCGCCGGTGCGCCATGCCTCGACCGCGAGGCGCTCCTGCTCGGCCGTGGTCTGCTGCGGGGTGGACCAGTCGTCCGCCGGTTCGCCCGCGAGCACCGCCGAGACCCGCTTGACCAAGTCGGCGACGAGGGAGCCGCGCCAGGCGCTCCAGGCCGCGGGGCCGGTGGCGAGGGCATCGGCCTCGGTGAGGGCGTGCAGCAGTTCCAGCGTGGAGGCGCTGCCGACGGCCTCGGCGACCGAGCGCACCGTGGCCGGGTCGTCCAGGTCGCGCCGGGTGGCGGTCTCCACCAGCAGCAGATGGTGGCGTACGAGGGTGGCGAGGACCGCGACGTCCGCGCGGTCGAAGCCGATGCGGGCGGCGACGTCGCGGGCGATGGTCTCCCCGGCCACCGAGTGGTCGCCGGGCCAGCCCTTGCCGATGTCGTGCAGCAGCGCGGCGACCAGCAGCAGATCGGGGCGGCCGACCCGGCGGCTGAGGGCGCTGGCCCGGACCGCGGTCTCGACCAGGTGCCGGTCCACGGTCCAGCGGTGGACGGGGTTGCGCTGCGGACGGCAGCGCACCCGCTCCCAGTCCGGCAACAGCCGGGTGATCAGCCCCTCGGCCTCCAGGGCCTCCCACACCCCGACGGTGGACTCGCCCGCGCCCAGCAGCGTGATCAGCTGCTCCCTGGCCTCGGGCGGCCACGGCACGGGCAGCGGCCGGGCGGCGGTCGTCAGCCGCCTTACGGCGTGCGGGGACAGCGGGAGTCCGGCCTGGGCGGCGGCCGCGGCGGCCCGCAGGGGAGCACGGGGTCGCGGTCGGGGCGCGCGGCGCGGGCCAGCACCACCTCGCCGTCCTGCTCCACCACGCCCTCGGCGAGCGGGCTGCGCTCCCCCGCGTCCGCGCCGCCTCCGGCGCCCCCGCGCCCGCCGAGGAGGGCGCGCAGCCGGGGCCGGGCGGCCGAGCGGGCGCGCAGCACGCGTTCGACCTCGCGCCAGGTGACATCGGAGGCGTAGGAGATGATCCGGGCGGATTCGTAGATCTGGCGCAGCAGGGCGTCGGCGTCCAGCAGTCCGAGGGCGCCCGCGACCTGGTCCTGCTCCTGGAGGGCGAGGCGGTCGGTGGCGCGGCCGGTGGACAGGTGGAGCGCGTCGCGGGCGTCCAGCAGCCGCCGCCGCGCGTCGTCGAGGCCCTCGCGGGGGGCGTCGGCGAGCCAGGAGGCGGCGATGGCGCGCAGCGCGGTGGCGTCGCGGAGCCCGCCGCGGGCCTCTTTCAGATCGGGTTCGAGCAGGAACTGGAGCTCTCCGTGGCGTTCGGCGCGCTCCTGGCACAGCGCGTGGAGCTCGGGCAGCCGCCGCGGGGCCTGGGCGCGCCAGTCGGCGAGGACGGCGGTGCGCAGATCAGCGGTGAGCGCTGCGTCGCCCGCGATGTGGCGGGCGTCGAGCAGGCCGAGCTGGACCTTCAGGTCCTCGGCGGCGGTCCCGCGGGCCTCGTCGGGGGTGCGCACGGAGTGGTCGAGGGCGAGGCCCATGTCCCAGACGGGGTACCAGATGTGGTCGGCGAGCGCGGCGAGGGCCGAACGGTCGGCGGAGCCGTCGTGCAGCAGCAGCACATCGAGGTCGCTGCGCGGGGAGAGCTCGCCGCGTCCGTAGCCGCCGACGGCCACCAGGGCGACGCCCCGCTCGATCCCGGCGGTCTCCGCCCCGCCGGTGAGCAGCGTGGCCAGCCACTGGTCGGTGAGGTCGGCCAGGGCGGCGCGGCGCGGCGGCCCGGACCGCGACTCCTCCTGGAGGAGTCGCAGCCGCGCCGCCGCGTAGCCGCCGGGCCCCGAGTCGGCGGTGTGGGTCGTGGTCTCGAGGCTGTCCGTCAACTCGGCTCCCTGTCCGTGTGCCACTGGTGGTCCGGAGGGGTCAGAGGGCGTCCGGACCGCGCTCCCCGGTGCGGACGCGGACCGCGGTCTCGACGGGGACGCTCCAGACCTTGCCGTCCCCGATCTTTCCGGTGCGGGCGGCCTTGACCACGACGTCGACGAGGTCGTCGGCGTCCTCGTCCTCGACCAGGACCTCTATGCGCACCTTGGGCACCAGGTCGACGGTGTACTCCGCGCCCCGGTAGACCTCGGTGTGGCCGCGCTGACGGCCGTAGCCGCTGGCCTCGGTGACGGTCAGGCCCTGGACGCCGAACGCCTGCAGCGCCTCCTTGATCTCGTCGAGCCGGTGCGGCTTCACTACTGCGGTGATGAGCTTCACGCGTCCACCTTCTTGTTGTGCGGCTTCTGCGACGCGGACGCGCCGGACTGGCCCGCGGCGGGCACCGTACTACGGGGGGAGCCGCCGACCGCGCTGAAGTCGTAGGCGGTCTCGGCGTGGAACGCCTGGTCGACGCCGCCGAGTTCGTCGTCCTCGCTGGCCCGGAAGCCGATGGTGACGTCGATCAGCTTGGCCAGGACCCAGGAGACGGCGAAGGAGTAGAGCAGCACCGTGAAGGCGCCGAGTGCCTGCTTGCCCAGCTGGCTCACGCCGCCGACGCCGTCGGTGGCCAGGACGCCGACCAGGAGGGTGCCGATGAGGCCGCCGACCAGGTGCACTCCGACCACGTCGAGCGAGTCGTCGAAGCCGAGCTTGTACTTGAGGCTGACGGCCCAGGAGCAGACCACGCCGGCCACCAGGCCGATCACGATGGCGCCCCAGGCGTTGACCGCCGCGCCCGAGGGGTGATGGCGACCAGGCCCGCGACCGCGCCGGAGGCGGCGCCCAGGGTGGTGAACGCGCCGTGCCGGATGCGCTCGTAGGCGAGCCAGCCGAGCATGGCGACACCGGTGGCGATCTGGGTGTTGAAGGCCATGTTGGCGGCGGTCCCGTTGGCGGCGAGGGCGGAGCCGGCGTTGAAGCCGAACCAGCCGAACCACAGCAGACCGGAGCCGAGCATCACCAGCGGCAGGTTGTGCGGGCGCATCGGGTCCTTCTTGAAGCCGATGCGCTTGCCGACCACCAGGGCCACGGCCAGGCCCGCGGCGCCCGCGTTGATGTGGACCGCCGTACCGCCCGCGAAGTCGATGACCTCCTTCTTGAACAGCCAGCCGTCGGCCTGCCAGACCCAGTGCGCGACCGGGAAGTAGACGACCGTGGCCCACACGGTGATGAAGAGCGTCCAGGCGCCGAACTTGACGCGGTCGGCGACGGCTCCGCTGATCAGCGCGGGGGTGATCACCGCGAACATCAGCTGGAAGAGCGCGAAGGCCAGGACCGGGATCGCGTCCGGCTTCTCGCCCCACAGCGAGGTCGGCTCGATGCCCTTGAAGCCGATGTGGTCGAGATTGCCCAGCAGCCCGCCGCCGACGTCATCGCCGAAGGTGAGCGAGTAGCCGAACAGCACCCACAGCAGCGAGACGACACCGAGCGAGATGAAGGACATCATCAGCATGTTCAGGGCGCTCTTCACCCGCACCATGCCGCCGTAGAAGAAGGCCAGGCCGGGGGTCATCAGCATCACGAGCGCGGCGCTGATCAAGACGAACGCTGTATTTGCGCCATTCAATGTGGACGTCTCCTCGAAACGACGGCCCGTGCGGGCAGGACATCGGTGGGCCGGTAATCGCCTCGAGGTTGGCGCAGCGCCGTTTCAGCCAATGCCGCTCGATGTTTCACCGCAGTGACGAAGGACGCTGGAGTGTTACGTGGCGGCCGCGGTGGGCGGGCCGGAGCCCGCCGTTACCGTGTCGCGATCATCGCCGGGGCCGCTCAGACGGCCTGGCCGGGACCCGTCGTCTCGGGGGTGTCGGGCATCAGGGTGGCCAGCCGCTCACTGAGTTCGGTGATCGCCGGCACGTCGCCGAACTGGCGCACCGCCGTGTCCACGGTCTTGCGCAGCCGGTTGTTGACACGCTCCGAGCGCACCCGCTTGGCGAGCGGCAGCGCCTCGTGGGCGACCTCGGCGGCCTGCTCGGGCTCCTTCTGGAGGAGGTGGACGGTGGCCATGCCGATCAGGTTGAGCGCATACGAACGCTGGGGGCCGGACTCGTTCTCGGTCTCCTGGCCGAAGAGCCGCACGGCCTTGCGCATCACCGGGTCGGCCATCTTGGCGTAGGTGGGGCTGCGGCCGGCCACATAGGCGAGATCGCGGTAGGAGTGGGCGTTCTCCGCATTGAGCTCGGCCTCGGAGAAGAAGCGGATCCAGTCCGGGTCGCCGTCGCCCCCGGCGCATTCGGCGAAGGCGTCCTCGGCCATCTTCACCGCGCGGTGGCACTTGCTGGGCTGGCCCATATTGGCGTAAGCGCGGGCCTCCATCGCATACAGCATGGCCTGGGTACGCGGCGTGGCGTTCTCCCGGCTGCCGTACTGCGCGAGGTGGATCAGCTCCAGCGCGTCGTCGGGCCGCCCGACGTGGATCATCTGACGGCTCATGCTGGAGAGGACGTACGAGCCGAGGGGGCGGTCGCCGGACTCCTTGGCGGCGTGGAGGGCGAGCACGAAGTACTTCTGCGCGGTGGGCTGGAGCCCGATGTCATAGCTCATCCACCCGGCCAGCTGGGCGAGCTCGCCCGCGACCTTGAACAGCCGCCGGGAGACCGCGTCCGGATGCGGCTCCTGGAGCAGGTCGGTGACCTCGTGCAGCTGGCCGACCACCGCCTTGCGGCGCAGCCCGCCCCCGCACTGGGCGTCCCAGGCGCGGAACATCACGATGGTGGACTCCAGCAGCTCCAGCTCGGGCTCGGAGAGCCGGGAGACCCGGCGCGCGCGCCCGCCGTCGGCCGCCCGGGCGCCGCCGGGCTGCCCGCCCGTCGAGGGCACCAGCCAGCGCTGCATGGGCTCGATGAGGGCGGGGCCCGCGGACAGCGAGAGCGAGGTGCCGAGGAAGCCGCGGCGGGCCAGCATCAGATCGCTGCGGGAGAACTCGCCGATCAGCGCGACGGTTTCGGGCCCGGCCCAGGGAAGGTCCACTCCGGACACGGACGGTGACCGGTGGACGGCGCGCAGCCCGAGGTCCTCGATGCCGACTACACAGCCGAAGCGCTCGGAGAACAGCTCGGAGAGGATCTGCGGGATCGGCTCGCGGGGCTGCTCGCCGTCCAGCCAGCGGCGCACCCGCGAGGTGTCCGTGCTGATGTGATGGGCACCTAACTGCCGTGCTCTGCGGTTGACTTGGCGCGCCAGCTCCCCCTTCGACCAGCCGCTGCGCACGAACCACGACCCCAATTGCGCATTGGGGCGCTTCCCAGCACCGCCGCCGCCGTCGCCCACCCGGAACGCCCCCATCCCACGAATCTTCCCGGACCGCCACCAGAATGCCTTCTGTCACGGTCAGTTGTCCCCGGGATGCGGCGCATCAACCGTCCGGACGGGGAACCGCCTCATGCCAGTGGCATGTACCGATCCGTACTCCGCCCGCCGTCAGCTCGCATTCGAGCGAGCGCCGCTTCCAGGGACTGTGCACTGAAAGTAATCCTACGATCACGCCTCCAGCGAGGCAGTTCCCGAAAACGCCACCATTCGCCACCCCTTCGAATGAACCCGGTTGCCGTTTCCCACGATTCACTTGACACCGAGGTGACGGGAACAGGTGAAGGGGTGCACATGGGGGCGCACGGGTCGCGCCCCACCACCTCCGTCACATCGGAGCGCACACCGCCGCACCTCATCCGGCGACGGAGCGTCATCACGGCGCTCCGACTCGTAACCATCGAGAGCGGGACCCGTTGGAGGGGGCATGGGCTTCACGATCGGCGGCATCCGGGACATGCGGTCCGGCTCACGGCGCCGCGGCCGTACGTCCGAGTCCACGACGGTGGCGGAGTACACCGGTCTGTGGGGCTGGGACGTGGTGCCGGGCGCGCGGGCGGCACGGGGCTCGGGAGGCGGCAGAAACGAATGTTCATGCGGTGACCGGGCCTGCCCCTCCCCGGCGCGCATCCGCTCGCTTTCGCCCCGGCGTCCCGGCGGGCGCCACCCTGGACGCCGCCGCGGCCGCGTGGGAGCGGGTCCCCGGGGCGGCCGTACTGCTGCCCGTGGGCCGCTCGTTCGACGTCCTGGAGGTCTCGGAGTACGCGGGCGGACACGCGCTGGTCCGGCTGGAGCGGATGGGGCTGCCCCTCGGGCCTGTGGCCGCCACCCCGCACGGGCGCGCCCAGTTCTTCGTCGCCCCGGGCGCCGCCGCCGAACTGCCCGAGCTGCTGTACCGCATGGGGTGGGACGACGCCGACCTCGATCTGCGCTGCCTGGGCCCGGGCGACCACATCACCGCGCCGCCCTCGGACCTCGGCGGGCTCGGACCGGTCCGCTGGCTGCGGCCGCCGACCCTCGACACCGCGGGCCGCCCGCCGCACGCCCGGCTGGTGCTGGGGACGCTGGCCTATCTGAGCCATCGGGCCGGGGGCTGACCCCGCCGGGCCGCCGGGCCGCCGGGCCGCCGGGCCGCCCGTTACGCGAAACGCCGGACGGGCCGGGAATTCAGCCCCGGCCCGTCCGCCGCGCTACGGGTGATCCCCCACCACCGGCCTCAGCCGCCGATCAGCGCGTCGACGAACGCCTCCGGCTCGAACGGCGCGAGATCGTCCGCGCCCTCGCCCAGGCCCACCAGCTTGACCGGGACGTTCAGCTCACGCTGGACCGCCACTACGATGCCGCCCTTGGCGGTGCCGTCCAGCTTGGTCAGCACGATGCCGGTGATGTCCACCACCTCGGCGAACACCCGCGCCTGCACCAGGCCGTTCTGCCCGGTCGTGGCGTCCAGGACCAGCAGCACCTCGTCCACCGCGCCGTGCTTCTCCACGACCCGCTTGACCTTGCCCAGCTCGTCCATCAGACCGGTCTTGGTGTGCAGCCGCCCGGCGGTGTCGATCAGGACGACATCCGCGCTCTCGGCGATGCCCTCCTTCACCGCGTCGAACGCGACCGACGCCGGATCCCCGGCCTCCGGCCCCCGGACCGTACGGGCACCGACCCGCTCGCCCCAGGTCTGCAGCTGATCGGCGGCGGCGGCACGGAAGGTGTCGGCCGCGCCGAGCACCACCGACTTGCCGTCGGCCACGAGCACCCGGGCCAGCTTGCCGGTCGTGGTCGTCTTACCGGTGCCATTGACGCCGACGACCATGACGACGCCCGGCTTCTCCTCACCGTTGGCGCCCACACCGCTCTCGGTGTGCACCGAACGGTCGGCCTCGGTGCCGATGAGGTGCAGCAGCTCCTCGCGCAGCAGACCGCGCAGCTCGTCGGGCGTACGGGTGCCGAGCACCTTCACCCGCTCCCGCAGCCGTTCGACCAGCTCCTGGGTCGGCGCCACACCGACGTCCGCGGTCAGCAGCGTGTCCTCGACCTCCTCCCAGGTCTCGTCGTCGAGGTGCTCCCGGGACAGCAGCGTCAGCAGCCCCTTGCCCAGGGTGTTCTGGGAGCGGGACAGCCGGGCGCGCAGCCGGACCAGCCGGCCGGCCGTCGGCTCCGGGACCTCGACCGGCGGGACCTCGGGCGCGGGTGCCTCCGCGGTCGCGGCCGGGGCCTCGGCCCCCGGAAGATCCACCTCCTCGATGGTTCTGCGTGGTTCCTCACGCGGGGTTTCGGCCTCCTCACCGACGTGCGGTTCGGCGGGCGGCGCGGTGACGGTGGGGCTGCTCGGCGGGGCGGGGGCAGCCGCTTCTTCTTGCGGCCGCTGATCACGAGCCCGCTGATCGCGGCGACCGCGACCACAGCGATGACTACGGCAAGGATGAGGTATTCCATAACGCCCCCAGTATCAGCCACGAGGCGGAGCGAGTCATTCGCCTCCCAGCCCGGCCTGCCGGGCGCGCACGATCGCCTGGGCGCGGTCGCGCACCTGGAGCTTGGCGAAGATCGATCCGACGTGATTGCGCACCGTCTTGTCCGTCACCACCAGCCGCTGGGCGATCTGGCGATAGCCGAGCCCGGCCGCGAGCAGATCCAGCACCTCAAGCTCCCGGGCGGTCAGCGTCGGGAACGCCTCCTTCGCGGACGCCGAGCCCGACGCGCCGACCAGCGCGCCGAGCCGCTCGGCCATCCGCGGGCTGAAGACCGCGCCGCCGCGCGCCACGGTGTGCAGCGCCCGCAGGATCTCGTCCCGGCCCGCGCCCTTGAGCAGATAGCCGCGGGCCCCGGCGCGCAGGGCGGCCAGCAGACTGTCGTCGTCCTCGGACATCGTCATGACCAGCACCCGGGTCTCGGGGCGGTCGCACAGAATCCGCCGGGTGGCCTCCAGCCCGGACCGGCCCGGCAGCGCGAGATCCATCATCACCAGATCCGGACCGGTGCGCACGGCCTCGGCCATCGCCCCGTCCGCGCAGGCAGCCTGGCCGACGACGGTGAACGCGTCATCGAGATTGACGGCGGCGGCCAGGCCCTCCCGGAAGAGGGGGTGATCGTCCACCAGCAGTACCCGCCACTGCGACACGCTTCGCTCGCACCTTTCTCTTCGAGGCTCGGTTCTCCCCCAGCTACCGCTGGGAGGTGCCCCGGCCGGAAGACCCCAGAGGCCAGAAGCTCTGCAACGCCCTTTCCGCACCATGGCGGGGCCCGGCCACGAGACCGACAGCACCTAGGGTCCTTCTGACGGATCTCCGCGGCGTCGCGACGCCCGGCGGGCGCTCGTTCCTCCACCGAGATCCGTCAGAAGGGCCCTAGGGCGCCCGGCTCATCGGTCTGCTGGTCTTGAGGAGGGCCCGGCACGCCTCGTGGCCCGTGGGCTTCCGGTGCTCCTCCGGGTTGCCGTGTTCGCCCGGTCCGGCCAGGGCAGCACCGCGTGGACCACCGTGCCGGTGGCCGATCCGGTCACCGAGCAGGAGCCGCCGATCTCCTCGGCCCGTTCGGTGACCGAGGCGAGGCCGACGCCGGGCACCGCGGTCTCGCGCAGGCCGCTGCCGTCGTCGGTGACCTTGACCTCGAGGGTGTCCGGGCCCGCGGTCAGCTCGACGCTCACCTGGCGTGCCCGGGCGTGCCGTACGGCGTTGGTCAGCGACTCCGCCGCGATCCGGTACGCGGCCGTCTCCACGCCGGGCGACAGCGGGGGCAGTGCGGCGGGGCGGCTGGCCACGCTGACGCGCAGGCCGTCGACTCCCAGCCGGTGCGCCAGGTCGCGGACCGCACCGGCCAGTCCGCGCTCGGCCAGCGCGGCCGGGGCGAGGCCCGCGGTGATCCGCCGGACCTCGACCAGGGCTTCGGCGAGCGTCTCGGCGGCCTCGCACAGCTGCGGGGTGGCGGGGTGGCCGGGCGGGCACGAGGTCTGCGCGATGTCCAGGCGCAGCCTTACGGCGGCCAGTTGGGGGCCGAGTCCGTCGTGGATCTCCCGGCGCAGCCGGCGGCGCTCCTGTTCGCGGGCGAGCACCAAGCGCTCGCGGGCGGCCTGGGCCTCCTCGGCCAGGCGCAGCGCGGCGAGCGCGGGGGCGGCCTGGTCGGCGAGGAGGGAGAGCAGTCCGCTGTCGCGTTCGGCCGGGGTGCCGGAGCCGTCGCGGGAGACCTCCAACCGGCCGACGGTGCGGCCGTGGTGACGCAGCGGATACGTCTGGACCGCGCCGGTCAGCGGGGCCCCCGCGGCGGCCAGCCGCCGGGGTCCGGCGCGGGTGTCGACGCTGACGGCGGCGCCCGAGACGCCGAGGTCCTCCACGGCGCTGCGGCAGATCTGCTGGGGCACCTCGCCCGGGTGCGGGGCCTGTTGCAGCCGTACGGCGAGGGCGCTCACGGCTTCGTGCGGGCGGGCCCGGGGCCCGTAGAAGGCGCGCTCGACGCAGAGGGTGAGCTTACGGGCGCTCGGCCTCAGCCCCCAGCCCAGCACCAGGGCGCATCCGGCGGTGACGGTCGTGGCCCCGCTGCGTACGGAGGGGAGTCCGGCCTGGACGGCGACGACCGCGCAGACCACCACGGCGGCCAGTGAGGTGAGCACGAAGGCGCGGGCGAGGCGGTGGCTGGTGGAGCGGTCCAGCCGCCATATGCCGGTACGGGCGACGCCGAGGCAGATCGCGGCGGCCCATACGGCGCTGCCGACCGTACGGGCCACGATGGTGGGCACGCCCTCGCCCCACTGGGACAGCAGGAGCGAGACGCAGGCGGGGTAGGCGGCGGCCAGCAGCGCCCAGTCGCGCCGCTCGGCGCCGCGCGAGACGGCGGCGCGGCAGCACAGGGCGGCGGTCACCGCCGCCGCGACGCTGCGCAGCACCCAGGGTTCGGCCTCGGCGTAGGCGTCGAGGTGGTCGAAGGCCCACTGGCCGCTCGCGGTGGAGAACGCGGGGTTGGCCACGGAGCCCACCCGTGGCTCGCTGATCAGCCACAGCCCCGCGTACCCCAGCCAGTAGCCGGACGCGCCCAGGCTCATCACCCACCACTGCCACCGCCGGCGCCCGCCCCGGGGAAACAGCCACAGCGGCAGCAGCAGGACGGTCAGCGGGCGGCAGGCCATCTTGGCGGCGGCGAGCAGTAGGGACAGCACGGCGCCCGTGGTGCCCAGGTCGGCCAGGCCCAGCAGTCCGGCGGCGGCCGAGGGCAGCAGCCACAGGCCGCCGGCCACCAGCAGGACGCCGCCGTAGCGCCGGGCCGAGCGCTCGGCGAGCAGCAGCACGCCGACGCCCAGCACCGGGACGCCCACGGCGACCCTGGTCAGCACGGTGGCGCCCGAGGGTGGGGGTAGGCGAGCGCGAGCCACTCGTCGTTGACCCGCAGCAGCCCGGCCACCCATCCGGCCAGGACCACCACGATCAGCGCCGAGACCCCGCCAGCGGCGCGCACGGCGCGGTCCTTCGGCAGCGCGGCCTGTCGCATCTCAACCGGCGGCCGGCCCGGCGGTCAGGGCGCGCGCCGCGCCGGAGCCGCCGCCTCTGACCCACAGCGTGACGTAGTTGTCGTTGCGGCCGGGGCGGCACTTGTACTCGCCCCACTTGTGCCGTTCGACACCGTCCTTGCCCGCGCGCTTGCAGGCCGCGGTGGTGTCGTAGTGCCCCGCCTCCCGCCAGTCGGTGTCGGCGGACGTGGCGGCGAGGGAGGAGGAGGCGGTGGCGGGGGAGGCGGCCGCGGTCCACATGACGGCCCCGGCGCTCAGGCCGAGGGCGATCGCCGCGCGGATTCGGGTAGGGCGCATGGTCGTTCTCCTTGTGTCTCGCCCCGAGCACTACCCGCCACCGCGGCCGCGAAGTGCGCGGATGCCCCGGCCCACCCGAACCGGTGACCTCCTAGCACCCCCGTTTCCATCGGCGGCGCCGGTGTCGGCGCTCACCTCACGAGCAGAGTTACGGCCACCGCGATCGTCTCCGCCTCTCCGTAAGGCAGTCCGAAGCGCATCAGGGCGAGCATGACGGGCTGCGCCGCCCAGACCTCCAGCGTGTCGAGGAAGTTCGCGAGCCGGTGGGCGTAGCGGCGCACCATCGCGGTCTCGCGGGGGCTGAGCCTGCTGAGCAGCTTGGCCAGCAGCGCGCCCCGTGGCGGAGGGCGGTCACCAGGAGCCGCTGCCGGATGAGCCGCGCGGCTTCGGGGTCGGGACCGGGGCCGGGTCCGGTGCCGTCGCCGTTGCCGTTGCCGTTGCCGGAGAACAGCGTGGCCTTGGCGGATTCCAGGGGCCCGGGGTCGCCGGCGGTCTGCCGGACCCGGGTGATGAGGTCGTCGATGTCGGCCGCGGTGATGAGCGATTCCCCCGTGCTGATCGTCACGCGCCCCTCCTCAGTTGGCGTATGCGGGCTGCGGCCCATGGGGCGGGCCGGCCCTCACCATCGGCCGCCCCGCGTCCCAGGCGCATGAGTCATCCGCCCCGGCCGTGCCCGTGCGGTGGGCCGAACGGGCCATGACGGTGGTGATTTGACGGCCCGTCAGCTACCGTCCGGCTGCCGCGTCCCATGACGAAGGAGGACATCCGCCATGCCCGTCACGGTCGTACGCCTCAACCTCGTCGATCCCGACGCGACCCCGCGCGGCCTGTCCGAGCGGTACCGCACCGCCCTGGAGATGGCGGCCTTCGCCGATGAACGGGGCGTCTCCACCCTCCAGACCGAGGAGCACCACGGGTCCCCCGACAACTGGCTGCCCGCCCCGCTGGCCTTCGCGGGTACGCTGCTGGGCGCCACCCGCCGCATCACCGTCACCGTCTCGGCGCTGATCGCGCCGCTGTACGACCCGCTGCGGCTCGCCGAGGACCTCGCCGTGCTGGACCTGGCCAGCGGTGGGCGGCTGATCACGGTGGCGGGGATCGGCTACCGGCCGGAGGAGTACGCGGCCCTGGGCACGGACTGGAAGCGGCGCGGCGCGCTCCAGGACGAGGCGCTGGAGACGCTGCTCGCGGCCTGGACGGGCGAGCCCTTCGAGCACCGGGGCCGCACCGTCCGGATCACCCCGCGCCCGTACACCCGGCCGCATCCGCCGCTGCTGATCGGCGGCAGTTCCCAGGCGGCGGCCCGCCGCGCGGCGCGCCTGGGCCTGCCGTTCTTCCCCAGCGCGCATCTGCCGGAGCTGGAGGCGTACTACCACGCGCGGCGGGAGGAGTACGGCACCGAGGGGTGGTGTCTGATGCCCCGGCGGTCACCCCGCTGCTGCATCTGTCGGAGGACCCGGAACGGGCCTGGGAGGAGTACGGCACCCATTTGCTGTACGAGGCGCGCCGGTACGCGTCCTGGCAGCAGGGCACGGTGCGCTCGGCGGTGCGTTCACGGGCCGATGACGTGGCGGCGCTGCGCCGTGAGGGCGTCTACCGCATCGTCACCCCGGAGGAGTGCCTGGCGTTCGCGCAGGAGGGCGGCGAGATGGCGAGTCTGGTGCTCCATCCGCTGTGCGGCGGGATGCCGGTCGAGGAGGGCTGGCGGTCCCTGCGGCTGTTCGCGGAACGAGTGCTGCCCCGCCTCAAGGACTGAGGCGGGGCAGTTCTCCTGTACGAGGAGTGGGTGGCGGGGGATTTAGCCCATCTCCTCCAACGCCTTGCCCTTGGTCTCCGGCACCCACTTGAGGATGAACGGGATCGAGAGCAGGGCGAAGGCCGTGTACATGACGTACGTACCCGACAGGTTCCAGTCCGAAAGGCTCGGGAAGCTGGCGGTGATGGCCCAGTTGGCGATCCACTGGGCGGAGGCGGCGACACCGAGGGCGGCGGCGCGGATCTTGTTCGGGAACATCTCGCCGAGCAGGACCCAGACCACCACACCCCACGAGAGGGCGAAGAAGAGCACGAAGGAGTGGGCCGCGATCAGCGCCAGGACGCCCTCCGTGTGCGGCAGCTTGCCGTCCACCAGGTGCGCCGAGAAGGCCCAGGCCACCAGGGAGAGGGAGATGGCCATGCCCACGGAGCCGATGAGCGCGAGCGGCTTGCGGCCGATCCGGTCGACGAAGATCATCGCGATCACGGTGCCGAGGATGTTGATGATCGACGTGGTGAAGGAGTAGAAGAACGAGCTGCTCGGGTCGACGCCGACGGACTGCCACAGCGTCGAGGAGTAGTAGAACGCCACGTTGATGCCGACGAGCTGCTGGAAGACCGAGAGCCCGATGCCGATCCAGACGATGGGCAGCAGACCGAACCGGCCGCCGAGGAGGTCCTTGAAGGTCGACTTCTCCTCACTGCGCATGGCCTGGTCGATCTCGGCGACCCGCACATCGAGGTCCACGGCCTTGCCCTCGACCTCCTCCAGGACCTGCTTGGCCTGGGCGGTGCGGCCGACGGAGATCAGGAAGCGGGGCGACTCGGGGATGGCGAAGGACAGCAGCCCGTAGAGGACGGCCGGGACGATCATGACGCCGAGCATCCACTGCCAGGCCTCCAGACCGGCGATCTGCCCGCGCTGGTCGCCGTCGGCGAGGTTGAGGATGCCCCAGTTGACGAGCTGGGAGACGGCGATGCCGACGACGATCGCGGCCTGCTGGAACGAGGCGAGCCGACCACGGTAGGCGGGCGGGGCGACCTCGGCGATGTAGGCCGGGCCGATCACCGAGGCCATGCCGATGCCGACGCCGCCGAGCACCCGCCAGAAGGCCAGGTCCCACAGCGAGAAGGGCAGCGCCGAGCCGACCGCGCTGATCGTGAAGAGGGCGGCGGCGATCTGCATGACGCGGATCCGGCCGATCCGGTCGGCTATCCGGCCCGCGGTGGCGGCGCCGATGGCCGAGCCGATCAGGGCGATGGCCACGACCTGGGCGAGGGCCGCGGAGCCGATGTCGTACTTGCCGCGGATGGCTTCGACCGCTCCGTTGATCACCGAGCTGTCGTAGCCGAAGAGAAAGCCGCCCATCGCGGCGGCTGCGGTGATGAAGATGACGTGGCCGAGGTGATCCGGCTGGGCCTTGCGACCCTCGGCTCCCTGTGCCTGCACGGTGGTGGACAACGTGAACTCCTGACGCCCGTCCGGCAGCGCTGCCGGACGTGGGGGATGGCTGACCCTTCCAGCGGAGGCTACTTAGCCGTCAACCACCACCTGAAGGTAAAAGCAACGTTGCAGAGACTATTCATTCAAGTTTCGAAGTCAATAGGGTGTGACGAAGAAATCGCTCCAGCATGCCGACACGCGGGGGCAGGTCTTGACTTCAAGTGTTGAAACGGTCACCGCAAGCGCTGGCTGATGACCTTCGAGACGCCGTCACCCTGCATGGAGACGCCGTACAGCGCGTCGGCGACCTCCATCGTCCGCTTCTGGTGGGTGATCACGATCAGCTGGGAAGCCTCCTGGAGCTCCTGCATGATCCGGATCAGCCGCTGCAGATTGGTGTCGTCGAGCGCCGCCTCGACCTCGTCCATCACATAGAACGGGCTCGGCCGCGCCTTGAAGATCGACACCAGCAGGGCCACGGCGGTCAGCGAGCGCTCACCGCCCGACAGCAGCGACAGCCGCTTGACCTTCTTGCCCGGCGGCCGGGCCTCCACGTCCACGCCCGTGGTCAGCATGTTCTCGGGGTCGGTCAGCACCAGCCGCCCCTCCCCGCCCGGGAACAGCCGCGAGAAGACGCCCTCGAACTCGCGCGCGGTGTCCCGGTACGCCTCCGTGAAGACCTGCTCGACCCGCTCGTCGACCTCCTTGACCACCTGGAGGAGATCGGCCCGGGTCTTCTTGAGGTCCTCCAGCTGCTCGCTCAGGAACTGATGCCGCTCCTCCAGCGCCGCGAACTCCTCCAGCGCCAGCGGATTGACCTTGCCGAGCTGCTGGTACGCGCGCTCCGCGGCCTTCAGCCGCTTCTCCTGCTGCGCTCTGACGTAACCCACCGGCTGGTTGCGCGGATGCTCCGGGTCCTCCGGGAGGATCTCGCCCTCGGCGGGCGGGGACGGCGGGACGGGCTGGTCGGGGCCGTATTCGGCGATCAGCCCGGCCGGTTCGACGCCCAGCTCCTCCAGCGCCTTGGTCTCCAGCTGCTCGATCCGCATCCGCTTCTCGGCACCCAGCACCTCGCCCCGGTGCACCGAGTCGGTCAGCTTGTCCAGCTCGCTCTTGAGATCACGCCCCTGGCCGCGGGCGGCGTCCAGCTCCCGCTCGCGCTCGGCCTTGGCGCGCTCCGCGGCGTCCCGCTCCTGCTCGGCCCGCACCAGCGACACCTCGACGTGCGCCAGCAGCTGGCGGGCGCCGGAGGCCACGGCCGAGGCCACCTCGGCCTCGTGGCGCAGCCGGGCGCGCCGCTGCTCGGCGCGCGCCCGTGCCTCGCGCTCGGCGCGCGCGCCCCGGTCGAGCGCGTCGGCCCGCCCCGCGAGCCCCTTGACGCGCTCCTCATGCGTACGGACCTGGAGCCGCGCCTCCATCTCGGTCTGCCGGGCGTTGGCGCCGTCGGCCGCCAGCCGGTCGCGTACGGAGGTGTCGGGCTCCTCCTCGCCCGGCTCCTCCTCCGCCACGGCCAGCCGCTCGGCCAATTCTTCGGCCTCCTCCGTCGCCCGCTCCAGCGACTCCTCGGCCCTGGCGACCGCCGCGGCGCTCCGCTCGGCCTCCCCGGCGGCCCCGCGCGCCTGCCCGGCCAGCCGGCCCAGCGACTGCGCGACCCGCGACTTCTCGCGGTCCGCCGCGCTCCGGCGGCCCGCGAGCTCCTCCACGAGCGCCAGGCACTCGGCCCGCCGCTCCTGCGCCGCGCGCTGCGACCCGGCCAGCTCCTCGCACCGTACGGCGAGCCGCTCGAGCTCCGCCGCGGCCTCGTCGACGGACGCCTGCACCTCCAGCAGCGTGGGCGCCCCGGCGGACCCGCCCTGCGCGAAGTGCGCCCCGAGCAGATCGCCCTCGGCGGTCACGGCCGTCAACTCCGGCCGCCGCGCGAGCAGTTCCTCGGCCTCCTCCAGGGTCTCGACCACCACCATGCCGTCGAGCAACCGCCTTACGGCGGGCAGCAGCGCCGCGGGCCCATCCACCAAGTCCGCCACCCGCGGCAACGCTTCGACGGCCGCGGCCTTCCCGCCCGGCTCGTCCCCGGGTACGGCCCCGGCACGGCCGCCTCTCCCCGGCGGGCTGCGGCACCCGCGCGGAAACGGCCGACGCGGACGCCCCACCGGCGGCGACCGTGGCCCCGGGCCCGGTCGCGGCTGGAACGCCGCCGGACGCCGTAAGGGACTCGCGCCCCTCGCCCCCGGACCCGCTCGCGGGTTCCGCGTCATCCCGGCGCGCGGGGTCAGCGCCCGGCACGGCGGCAGCGCCGTCACGCGCGCCGGACGACGCCCCCGCAGCATCGGCGACGCCCCGCGGCACGCCCGGACCGCCGGGCGCCGACGCGGCGCCCCAAGGCCCCGCCCCATTCGACGGTTCACCGATCCCACCCGGTCGAGCACCGTCATCGGGGCCGGTAGCCGCGGCCACAGGACCGTCCGGCGCCCGCGTACCCGGCACGGCGGCAACGCCGTCACCAGCGCCGGGCGACGCCCCCGCCCGCCCGTCGGGCGTGGGCGCGGAAGCCGGGGAACTCGTCCCGGGCATGGGCGGTTCGGCGCCCGCGCCCGGCGTCCCACTCGCGTCCGGCGTCCCACCGGCGCCCGGCGTCCCGCTCGCGTCCGGAGCGCCACGCTCCGGCTCGGACGGCGCGGCGACGGAGCCGGGCGCCACCGGAGCGGCGGCCGGGCCCGGCGGGGTCGGCTGGCCCGGCTCTCCCGGCACGGGCCCCTCGGCGCGCGTGCCCGGTACGAGGGCTCCGTCCGGCACGGGCTCGCCGGAGCCGCGCGGCGCCGACGCGGCGGACGGGGGCTGCGCGAGGTTGGCCGACGGGGGCTCCTGCCCCTCGGCGCCCGGCGTCGTCAGCAGCAGGGCGGCACGGCCGGCGTCGTCGGCGCGGAGGAGGCGGATCGCCTCGGCGGCCGCGTGGGGGCCGCTGACGGCGATCGCGTCGGCGGCGGCGCCCAGGGCCGTGGCGACGGGGACCTCGAAGCCGGGGGTCACGGTGAGGAGTTCGGCGGCGGGGCCCAGGAGTCCGCCGAGGCGGTCGGCGGCGGCCATAAGGGCGCCCGTGCCGTCCTTACGGCGCAAGCCGAGGGCGAGGGCGTCATGGCGGGCGGAGGTCGCGGCGCGCTCGCGTTCGGCGGCCGTCGCCGCCTCACGGGCCGCGCTCAGCGCGGCCTCCGCCTCGGCCAGCTCGCGCTTCGCGGCCTCGTGGCGCTCCGCCAATTCCGCGTCATCCGCGTCGAGTCCGTCGACCTCCGCCTTGAGCTGCTCGTACTCCTCCTGTGCGGCGACCGCCCGGGTCTGCGCCTCGTCGCGGGACGCGGCCAGCCGCTCGATCTCGGCGCGCGCCGAACCGGCCCGGCCACGGGCGGCGTTCACCTGGCCCTGGAGCCGGGCGAGCCCTTCGCGGCGGTCGGCGATGGCGCGGGCCACGTCCTTGAGCCGGCGCTCCTCCTCGGCCAGGCTCCGCTCGAGCTCGGCCCGGTGCGCCACGGTGTCCTCCAGCGCCCGGCTCGCCGCCTCCAGGGCGGCCTCCAGCTCGGCCTCCTGCTCCCGGATGCGGGCCGCCTCGCGCTCCATGTCCTCGGGGTCGCGGCCGCGCCGCTCCTCCCCGGGGGCGGAGGTGGCGCTCTTGACCCGGGCGTCCGCCAGGCTGATCGTGCCGCGCACCCGCTCGGCGAGCTGCGAGAGCTCGTACCAGGTCTGCTGGGCGTCCCGGAGTCGGGGCGCGAGCCGCCGCACCTGCTCCTCCAGCGCCGCCTCGCGCTGCTGCGCGGCGCGCAGATCGGCCTCCGCGGCCTCCTTGCGCCGCTTGAGCTCGGCCTCGTCGGCGACCTCGGCGCGCAGCGCCTCGCGCAGGGTCACCAGGTCGTCGGCGAGCAGCCGCAGCCGGGCGTCGCGCAGATCGGCCTGGATGACGGCGGCCCGCCGGGCCACCGCGGCCTGCCGGCCGAGAGGCTTGAGCTGGCGGCGCAGCTCGTCGGTGAGGTCCTGTACGCGGGCGAGGTTGGCCTGCATCGCGTCCAGCTTCCGCAGCGCCTTCTCCTTGCGCTTGCGGTGCTTGAGGACGCCGGCGGCCTCCTCGATGAAGGCGCGGCGGCCGGTCGGGTCGGCGTGCAGCACCCCGTCCAGCTGGCCCTGCCCGACGATGACGTGCATCTCCCGGCCGATGCCGGAGTCGGAGAGCAGCTCCTGGATGTCCAGCAGCCGGCAGGTGTCCCCGTTGATCTGGTACTCGCTGCCGCCGTTGCGGAACATGATCCGCGTGATGGTGACTTCGGCATAGTCGATGGGCAGCGCGCCGTCGGCGTTGTCGATGGTGAGCGAGACCTCGGCGCGGCCGAGCGGGGGACGGCCGGTGGTCCCGGCGAAGATGACGTCCTCCATCTTCCCGCCGCGCAGGGACTTGGCACCCTGTTCGCCCATGACCCAGGAAAGGGCGTCCACGACATTGGACTTGCCCGAGCCATTGGGGCCGACGACGCAGGTGATGCCCGGCTCGAACCGGAGCGTCGTGGCGGAGGCGAAGGATTTGAACCCTCGCAGGGTCAGGCTCTTGAGATGCACGCCTTTGGACTCTACCCGCCGCCCTTCCTCCGGCACCGTCCCCTGACGGTGGCGCGGCGCACCCGCCCCGGCTTTTCTCCGTTTCAGCAATGATCGGTTTCACCGCTGGGAGAGAGGGGCACATCAGTCGGTAAGGGTGGCTCGGAGGCACACTGGGGATACGACGAAGGGACGCCGAAGCGTCCCTTGAGGATTCTCAAGCGGCTGACGATGCAGCCCGACCGGCCCTGGGGCTGGGTCAGGCGAGCGCAGGCTCCGCCTGGGATACGTCGATGCTTTCGAGCAGCGAGTCGCCGTGACGAGCGGCGGCGGACAGCGCGTCGTTCTCGGCCTGAATCCGGACGAGCTCGGATTCGAGGTCCTGGACGCGCTGCTGAAGCCGTCGCATCTCGGCGAGGACTCGGGGGTCGGAACCGCCGACGTAACCGAGAAGCGCCTTTGCCATGATGGATGGTCCTCCACACTGAGTGACCGACCGAATCGGTGTGGGTCGTGAGGGATTTGCACCCGCGATGCCTGCCGAATTACTACCGTGCTGCGCGGCAAACAGTTAGGGTGCGCGGGGCTTCCAGCGTCTCACCAATTGGTTTGAGGGTCAACACGATCACACGCCGACGGGCCCGCAAAGGCCGAGAGCACACCGGCGGCGAACGGCGCCGCCCCTCTCCAGATGACCCATCGCGGTCGGGGATCTTTCGTGACTCCGCAGCCTTCCACGGAGCGGCCCGGTTGGCAACCATCAGCCGATTTCTGCTCACCGTGCGCACGGAAGGCGTGGTCAGAGGGGCACCGCGAAGGGTGCCTCCGGTGAGTTGATCAACGGATCTCGAACGCGTCGTAGCCGCCGCGCGGTGTGTCCCAGATCTCGGTGATCCCCTCGACCTTCCCGGGCGTGTCGCCGTCCCTGAGCCATTCGAGCAGCTGTTCGCATTCCGTACGCGGGCCCTCCGCGACCACCTGGACCCGCCCGTCGGCGAGGTTGGAGGCGAAGCCGACGAGCTCCCCGATGCGCAACGCGTTGGCCCGGGTGTACCAGCGGAAGCCGACGCCCTGCACGCGGCCGCGGACCCACACGGTGAGTCGGACTCTTTCGTTCATATGCGCACGCTAACCCCCGCGCGAGCAGCCGCTAAACCATCGAATTGCCCAGTGGGCAGGCGCGTTGGGGCCCGAATGGCGTACAGTCCCGGCTCAACAGGACTCACCCACACGAGTGATACATGGCTCGCGCACACGAGTGACACATTTCGAGCGACTTTTGACGCCGAGCACACAAGGAAGGCAGGAGATGGGCCGCCATCGACGATCTGCCCCCGGTACCCCGGCGCAGGTGGCCGCCGCAGGCCGCCACCGGGGACCGCACCGGAGCCCCCTCGCTCCGGTCCGGACCGGACTGTTGGGCGTATCCGCCGCTGTCGCGGTCGGCGCCGTGGCGATGGCCTCCGGACTCGGTCCGAACGGCTACAAGCTCGGCGGGGGCAATGACTCCGCCGGACAGGTTCAGGCGGGCGGTCCCTCGGACTCCGGCCTGGAGACACAGGGCTCGCAGTCCGCGGCCCCCACCGATCGCGGCACGGTGCCGCCCAGCCGTGGTGACGGCCGCCCTCACGCACCCTCCACAACTCCCTCCAAGACCCCCGCCAAGCCCTCTGAGGCGCCCTCCACCGCCCCGCCGGAGCAGCCGGGGCCCTCCGAGCCCTCCGGGAGCGACCGGCCCGGCGGAAACGGCAAGGGCAAGGGGAGCGACAACAGCAACGGCAAGGGCGGCGCGAACGGCGGCGGGCACGGCAAGCCGTCGCAGGCGCCCTCGACGGAGCCGACCGCGCCCGCGCCCCGGCGGAGTCGGCCGGCCCCGAGGCCGCCTCGGAGGCCGAAGTCCTCACCCTCGTCAACAAGGAGCGCAAGAAGGTCGGCTGCGCCCCCGTGACGGCCGACTCCAAACTCGCCCAGCTGGCCGAGGACTTCAGCGAGGACATGTCCCTGCGCCAGTTCTTCGACCACATCAACCCGGACGGCGACAGCCCCTGGGAGCGCGCCGAGAGCGCGGGCATCCTGGACCTGGGCGGGGAGAACATCGCCCGCGGCCAGTCGGACGCCCAGTCCGTGATGGACTCCTGGATGAACAGCTCCGGCCACCGCGCCAACATCCTCAACTGCTCGTTCAAGCGACTCGGCGTCGGCGCGCACTTCGGCGACGGCGGCCCCTGGTGGACCCAGGACTTCGGCTACTGAGCCGCTGAGCGGGAGCCCCCGAACGAGAGCCCCTGAGCGGGCCTCCGCATCCGGTCATGCGTGAAAGCCCGGGGCGCACGAAAGCGCCCGGGCTTTCACATGCCCGTACGGAGAAGCGCACTCACCATCCGAAAGCGCGACCCTGGAGTCAGCGCTGAGTGCGCGTATGGTGTGGGTATGGACAGTGAACGCACTGGCGGGTCGTCCTCCACGGTGGACGCGGAGGACCTGGCCTTCGACGTGTTCGCGCGCGCCTGCCCCTCGCGCGGCACCCTGGAGCACGTCACCGGCAAGTGGGGCGGCCTCATCCTGGGCGCGCTCCACGACGGCACCTTCCGCTTCAACGAGCTGCGGCGGCGGGTCGACGGCGTCAGCGAGAAGATGCTCTCCCAGACGCTGCACGCGCTGGAGCGCGACGGTCTGGTGCACCGCGAGGCGCAGCCGACCAACCCGCCCCGGGTGGACTACCGGCTGACCCCGCTGGGCAGCGCGGTCGCCGAGCGGCTGCTGGCCCTTATCCATCTGGTCGAGGACCGGATGCCCGAGGTACTGACGGCCCAGGAGCGCTACGACACCACGCGCGCCGGGAGCGGCGAGGCGGCGGCCTCGCGGCCCGCCGCGGCGGCCGGGCGCGGCGGGCGCTGACAGCGCGGGCAGAAGTAGCTGGAGCGGTTCATCCAGGGGCGGCGGCGCATCGCGGTGCCGCAGCGGCGGCAGGGCTCGTCCTCCCGGCCGTAGGCGTCCAGGGAGCGCTCGAAGTACCCCGACTCGCCGTTCACGTTCACATAGAGGCTGTCGAAGCTGGTGCCGCCGACGGCCAGCGCGGCGGTCATCACCTCGCGCACATGGTCCAGGAGCTCGGCGGCGCGCGGCCGGGTGAGGGTGGCCGTGGGCCGGTCGTAGTGCAGCCGGGCGCGCCACAGCGCCTCGTCGGCGTAGATGTTGCCCACCCCGCTGATCAGCGACTGGTCCAGCAGCGCGCGCTTGATCGTGGTGCGGCGGCGGCGCAGCGCGGTGTGGAAGGCGGCCTCGTCGAAGGCGGGGTCCAGCGGGTCGCGGGCGATGTGCGCGATGGCGTCCGGCAGCCCCTCCGGGTCGCCGGGGACGGTGTCGTGCAGCGAGAGTCCGCCGAAGGTGCGCTGGTCGACGAAGCGCAGCTCGGTGCCCGCCTCGTCGGCGAAGCGGACCCGGATGCGCAGATGCTTCTCGTCGGGCGCCTCGGCCGGCTGGACCAGCAGCTGCCCGCTCATCCCGAGATGGGCCAGGACCGACTCGGCGGGCGCGTCGTCCTGAAACGGCAGCCACAGGTACTTGCCGCGGCGGCGGACGGTCCCGGCGCGGCGGCCCCGGAGGCGGGCCGCGAAGTCCTCCGCGCCGCCGAGGTGGCGGCGGACCGCGCGGGGGTGCAGCACCTGGACCTCGGCGACCGTACGGCCGCTGACCCAGCGCTCCAGTCCGCGGCGGACCACCTCGACCTCGGGCAGCTCGGGCAACGGGGGCCTCCTCAAGCCTTCGAGCCCTCACCGCCCCGGGCGGAACGGCCCGGGCGGGCCGTCCGCCCGGGGGCGGTGAGGGGTGTTACGGACGTGATGGACGGTGTGCGGGTCGGGGAAGACCGATCAGCGTGCCGTGGAGGCCGTGTCGGCGGCGGCTCCGCCGTCCACCGCCGTACCCGCGGCTCCGGCGTCGGCCGCCTTGGCCTTCGCCTGGGCCTCGTCGGCAGCCGCGCGGATGGCGCGCCAGGCGGCCTCGGCCGCCTGCTGCTCGGCTTCCTTCTTGCTGCGGCCGGTGCCGGTGCCGTACGCGACACCACCGACGCGGGCGGCAGCCGTGAAGGTCTTCTCGTGGTCGGGACCGGTCTCGGAGACCAGGTACTCCGGGACTCCGAGGCCCTCGGTGGCGGTCAGCTCCTGGAGGCTGGTCTTCCAGTCCAGGCCGGCGCCGAGGTTCGAGGACTTCTCGATCAGCGGGTCGAAGAGCCGGTGGACCAGCTCGGCGGCGGCGTCGAGCCCCCGGTCGAGATAGACGGCGCCGATCACCGCTTCAAGGGTGTCGGCGAGGATGGAAGCCTTGTCCCTGCCGCCGGTGCCCTCTTCGCCCCGGCCGAGCCGGATGAAGGCGCCGAGGTCGAGGCCGCGGCCCACCTCCGCGAGCGCGCGCGAGTTGACCACCGCGGCCCGCAGCTTGGCCAGCTGGCCCTCGGGCAGGTCGGGGTGGATGCGGTACAGCGTGTCGGTGACCACCAGGCCGAGCACCGAATCCCCGAGGAATTCCAGCCGCTCGTTGGTGGGCAGCCCGCCGTTCTCGTACGCGAAGGAGCGGTGGGTCAGCGCACGCACCAGAAGGGCGGACTCGAGCTGGTACCCGAGCCGCCCTTCCAGGATCGTGTGAGACGAGGCCGTGTCCGCCTGGGCCGCTTCACCGCGCTTGCGCGGGGGCGTGGTGGCGTCTGACATAGAGCCTGTCACCCGCCGATCAGACCTCGAGGACCTGGCGGCGGTTGTAGGTGCCGCAGCTCGGGCACGCGATGTGCTGCTGCTTCGGCTCGTGGCAGCGCTCGCACGCCACCAGGTTGGGGACCGCAGCCTTCCACTGCGACCGGCGGTGGCGCGTGTTGCTGCGCGACATCTTCCGCTTCGGAACAGCCACGGCTACTTCTCCTGTGAGTCATCCCCGCGCTCGCGGGGTGCGTTGTCCTTCTCGCCGTCCCTCATGGCTTCGGCGAGTCCCTGCAGTGCCGCCCAACGGATGTCGGCGGACTCGTGGTGGTGGTCGGGGTCGTCCGCGAGCCGGGCGCCGCAATCGGCACACAGCCCGGGGCAGTCATCCCGGCACACCGGCTGCAGCGGCAGTGCGAGCACCACCGCGTCGCGCAGCACGGGCTCGAGGTCGAACAGGTCGGCCTCGAGGAAGAGCATGTCCTCCTCCTCGGCGTCGTCGCCGGTATCCGCTTCGCGGCTCCGGTCGTCGGCGTCGGGGTAGGAGTACATCTCCTGGAAGTCCACTTCGAGCTCTCGCTCCAGCGGCTCCAGACACCTTACGCACTCCCCCGTGAGCGGCGCACGGGCGGTGCCTGTGACAAGCACCCCTTCCATGACCGACTCCAGGCGGAGGTCCAGCTCGATCGTCGCGCCCTCCCGCACCCCGATGACCTCGATGCCGAGCTCCTTGGGTGCCGCCACGGAACGGGAGACCCTTTTGAGCGCACCAGGACGGCGGCCCAGCTCGCGCGTGTCGAACACGAGAGGGGCACGGTGGTCGAGGCGGGCGTTCAGGGCTTCCTGCTTTCTACGCTGCGGTGGGCCACCCGAACATCCGCTACGAAACGGGCAGCCGAGATCGCGGACGTACGCGCGACCGAAGAGCCAGGATACTGGACGGGCCGCCGTAGACCCAATCCGCCCGGTGGGGAAGGGGTTCCGTGCGGCCTGGTGGGGAGCGGGGCTAGCGGCCCTGCTCGTACTGGCGGAGCTGATCGAGGTCGATCATGCTCGTGTCGAACAGGCTGGTCTCGTCCAGTGCGGCGCCCGGCTGCTGCTGGTGGTGCTGGGGCTGGGGCGGCTGCTGGGGCTGCTGGGGCACGTAGGCCGCGTTCGGGTCGTAGCCCTGGGCCTGGGCCTGCTGCTGCCAGCCGTAGGCGTCCTGCTGGTAGCCGCCCTGCGTGGCGTACGGGTCCTGCTGTGCGTACGCCTGCTGGTAGCCGTACGCGTCCTGCTGCTGGTAGCCCGCGGTGGCGGCGTAGTACGCGGCGTCGGCGGCCGCCTGGTCGGGCGCGGCGACGGGCCGGGTGAGGTCCGCCTGGGACTGGGCCAGGTCCGCCAGGTAGTCGTCGTCGGTGGTCCGCAGGGCCATGCCGGCCTCGTCCTGGGCCGCCATATGGGCGCCGAGCTCATCGGCGGGCCGGGCCCCGAGCAGCTTCTGGCGGCCCCGGCCGACCGCCTCCAGGGTCTTGGCCAGGACCGCCGAGACGGCCCCCAGCTTGGTGTCCACGTACTCGTCCGCGCGGTGCCGCAGGGTGGCCGGGTCGGCGCTGCGCTCCGGGCCCTCGTCGGGCTGCCCGAAGCCGTCCCCGGCGCCGGGGGCGCGGCCGAGCAGCTTCTCCCGGCCGCGGTCGACCGAGCCGATGGTCTTGGTGAGCACGACCTCGAAGTTGGCCAGCTTGCTGTCCACGTAGTCGTCGGCCTCGACGCGGATCTCCTCGGCCTCCCGGCGGGCCTCGGCGAGGATCCGGTCGGCCTCCTCCTGGGACTTCCGCACCAGCTCGGTGTCCGAGATCAGCGAGGCGCGCTGGGCGTGCGCGGACTCGATGATCCGCTCGGCCTCCCGGTGGGCCTCCTCGACCATCTGGTCCCGGCCGCCGATCAGCTCCTGGGCGTGGGCCAGAGAGTCCGGGAGTGCCGCGCGCACCTCTTCGAGCATGGCGAGCAGCTCGGCGCGGTTGACCACGCACGAGGCCGACATGGGCATGGACCGGGCGCCGCCGACGGTATCGACGATCTCGTCGAGCTTCTTCTGCACGTCCACTGTGGGTGCTCGCAGACTGTCTGGATGCGGATGGGTACGGGATACGAACGGGACGACTGTACGGCCAGCGGGCGCCTCCCGGACACCCGCTGACGCCCCGTCAGCCGCTACTTCCGGCCGAGCCGCTCGGCCAGCGCCTCCAGGACGATCGGCGGCACCAGGTGGGAGACGTCGCCGCCCCAGGCCGCGACCTCCTTGACCAGGCTGGAGGAGAGGAAGCTGTAAGTGGGGTTGGTGGGCACGAACAGCGTCTCCACGCCGGAGAGGCCGTTGTTCATCTGGGCCATCTGCAACTCGTAGTCGAAGTCGCTGACGGCCCGCAGCCCCTTGACGATCGCGGGGATGTCCCGCTGCTTGCAGAAGTCCACCAGGAGGCCGTGGAACGCCTCCACCTGAACGTTTCCGTACTCCTCCGTGGTCCGGCGGAGGAGATCGATCCGCTCGTCCACCGTGAACAGGCCCTGCTTCGACTTGTTGATCATCACGGCGACGTGCACGACGTCATAGAGCTTGGAGGCACGGGCGATGATGTCGAGGTGTCCATTGGTGACGGGGTCGAACGACCCCGGACAGACTGCGCGGCGCAACGGAAGTTCCTCGCTCTCGGGTCCGGTCATGACGCGTTCTCGCACGTCGAGGCGGCGCGACCGTACCAAAGCGTGCCCTCGCCGTAGCGACGGGCCCTAAGCCCCTCGAATCCGGCAGGCCACACGAACTCCCCACCTCGTGTGCTGCGCTCAACGGTGGCCAGCGCGCCGGGCGCGAGCCAGCCCTTCCCCAGGAGTGTGAGGAGTATCTCGCGGAGTTGGTCGTCGGTGACCGCGTAGGGCGGATCCAGGAAAACGACGTCGTACGGGCCGGTGTCGGGGGCCTGTCCGGTGATGGTCTGTTCGGCCTTTCCGGTGCGCAGCTCCGCGCCGGGCAGACCGAGGGTGCGGACGTTCTGACGGATCGTGCGGGCCGCCCGCGGGTCGGACTCGACCAGCAGCGTGTGGGCGGCGCCGCGGGACAGCGCCTCCAGGCCGACCGCGCCCGAGCCGCCGTACAGGTCCAGGACGCGGGCCCCGTCCAGCGAGCCGAGCAGCGACTCCCAGGTGGAGAACAGGCCCTCACGCGCCCGGTCCGAGGTGGGTCGGGTGCCGTTTCCCGGCGGCACGGCCAGGCGGCGGCCGCCGGCCGCTCCGGCGATCACGCGGGTCATGGGTGTGGGCCGTCCTTCGCGGTGGTCGGGGCAGCGGCGCCCCGCCCGTCCGGACGGGTCCGCCGCACCTCCACGATATGGCGTACGGGGGCCGGTGGGGACCGGGCGCTCCCCGCGGGCTCACCCCTTGTCGAGGAACTCCGCGCGCTCCTTGTCCAGCAGGGCGTCCAGCGCGGTGCGCAGCTGCGGGTATCCGGCCAGCTCCGGGTCGGCGGCGACGATGGCGGCCGCCTCCTCCCGGGCCGCCGCGATGACCTCCTCGTCGTCGATGACGGCGAGCACCCGCAGCGAGGAGCGGACCCCGGACTGGGCCTGGCCGAGCACATCGCCCTCCCGGCGCTGCTCCAGGTCGATCCGGGACAACTCGAAGCCGTCCAGCGTGGCCGCGACCGCGCCCAGCCGCGCCCGGGCGGGGCTGCCCTCGGGCATGTCGGTCACCAGCAGGCACAGCCCGGCGGCCGAGCCCCGGCCGACGCGGCCGCGCAGCTGGTGCAGCTGGGAGACGCCGAACCGGTCGGCGTCCATGATCACCATGGCGGTGGCGTTGGGGACGTTCACACCGACCTCGATGACGGTCGTGGCGACCAGGACGTCCACCTCGCCCGCGGCGAAGCGGCGCATCACCTCGTCCTTGGCCTCGGGCTGCATCCGCCCGTGCAGCACCTCCACCCGCAGATCGCGCAGCGGGCCCTTGACGAGCTGCTCGGTGACGTCGACGACAGCCAGCGGCGGGCGCTTCTCGGCCTCGTCCTCGGCGGACTTCTCCTTCGCCGCCCTGGGCTCGTCCTCCTCGTCCCCGATCCGCGGGCACACCACGTACGCCTGGTGGCCGGCGGCCACCTCCTCGCGCACCCGCTCCCAGGCGCGGGCCAGGAAGTGCGGCTTGTCCTTGGCGGGCACCACATGGGAGGCGATCGGGGAGCGGCCGGACGGCAACTGGTCCAGGACGGAGGTCTCCAGGTCGCCGAAGACGGTCATGGCGACGGTGCGCGGGATCGGCGTGGCCGTCATCACCAGCAGATGCGGGGGCTGCTTGCCCTTGGATCGCAGGGCGTCGCGCTGCTCGACCCCGAAGCGGTGCTGCTCGTCCACGACCACCAGGCCCAGGTCGTGGAACTGGACCTTGTCCTCGATCAGGGCATGGGTGCCGATCACGATCCCGGCCTCGCCGGTGACCAGGTCCAGCAGCGCCTGACGGCGGGCCGCGGCGCCCATGGAGCCGGTGAGCAGCACCACCTTGGTGCCCTGCTCCGCACCGCCCAGCATTCCCCCTCGGCCAGCTCGCCCATCATCTCGGTGATCGAGCGGTGGTGCTGCTGGGCGAGCACCTCGGTGGGCGCGAGCATCGCCGCCTGTCCCCCGGCGTCCACGACGCCGAGCATCGCGCGCAGCGCGACCATGGTCTTGCCCGAGCCGACCTCGCCCTGGAGCAGCCGGTGCATGGGGTGGTCGGTGGCGAGGTCGGCGAAGATCTCCTCGCTGACCCGGCGCTGGCCCTCGGTGAGGGTGAACGGCAGCCGGGCGTCGAAGGCGGTCAGCAGCCCGTCCGGGGCGGGCTTGCGGGGCGCCGCGGGCAGCTGGGCGTCCGCCTGCCGCCGCCGCGCGAGCGCCACCTGAAGGACGAACGCCTCGTCCCACTTCAGCCGGTCCCGGGCCGTCGCGATATCGGCTTTGGTGCCCGGCCGGTGGATCTTGCGCAGCGCCTCGGGGAGCGTGGCCAGCCCCCGGCCCTCGCGCAGGCTCTCGGGCAGCGGGTCGATCAGCCCGGCCAGCGCGGACTCCTCATGGCCGGCCGGGCCGAGCACGGTGTCGACGGCCTGCTGGATCTGCCAGGACTCCATCTGCTTGCACGCCGGGTACAGCGGCAGCAGCTGATTGGCGAACGCCTCCACGGCCTCCGCGCCGCTCCCCGCGCCCAGCGTCTTGAACTCCGGGTGGGCCAGCTGCCGCTTGCGGTTGAAGACCGAGACCTTCCCGGCGAACATCGCGCGGGTGCCGGGCTGGAGCTCCGTACGCGGCTTGTGGACGCCCTTGCCGAAGAAGACCAGCTGGAGACGGCCGCTGCCGTCGGTGATGGTGACCTCCAGCCGCCGACCGCGGCCGCCGTTGAACGTGTGCACCCGGGCGTCGGCGACCTGGGCCACCACGGTCACATGCTCGTCCAGGGGCAGGTCGGACAGCCGGGTCAGCTCACCGCGCTCCGCGTACCGCCGCGGGTAGTGGTGCAGCAGGTCGCCGACGGTGTGCAGGTCGAGATGGTCGGCCATCACCTTCGCGGTGTTGCCGCCCAGGACCTTCTTCAGGGGTTCATCCAGCACGGGCACCCGTCCATTGCACACCACGGGGGTGACAATCGGGGATGACGAGCGGGGTGATTCCGGCGGGGAGGTTCAGCGATAGGCCGCCGGGCTCGTGCGGTGCCCACGAGCCGGGCTCATGCGATGCCCACGAGCCGGGCTCATGCGATGCCCACGAGCCGGGCTCGTGCATCCGTGAGCCGGGCTCATCCGACGCCCATGAGCCTGGCTCATTCGATGCCTATGATCAGCGGCGCGGTGGGCTGACCGCCGTGGTAGACGACCGTGTCGACGGCGAAGTGCCCCTCCCGCACATGCCGCTCCAGCCGTTCCGCGACCTCGTCCGGAAGGCCCGCGCCGAGCACCAGCGTGACCATCTCACCGCCCGCCGCCAGCATCCGGTCCAGCACCGTCTCGGCGGTCGCGGCCAGCTCCGAGCCGATCACCGCCACATCGCCGTCGATCATGCCCAGGACGTCCCCGGCCTGACACACCCCGGCCATGGTCCAGGACTGGCGCTCGGCGACGGCCAGTTCCGCGTAGCGAGTGGCGCCCGCGGCCGAGGTCATGGCGACCACGTCCTCGTCGAAGCTGCGGCCGGGCTCGTGGACGGCGAGCGCGGCGATGCCCTGGACGGCCGAGCGGGTGGGGATCACCGCGACCCGTACGCCCTCGGCGCGGGCCTGGGCCGCGGCCGCGGCCGCCGTGTGGTGCAGCTCGGTGTCGTTCGGCAGCAGCACGACCTCCCGGGCCCGCGCCCGGCGGACCGCGTCGACCAGCTCACCGCTGGCGGGCGGCTCCCCGGGGCGGGTGGCGACCGCGGTCGCGCCCGCCTCGGCGCACAGCGCGGCGAGCCCGTCGCCGGGGACGACGGCGACCACGGCACGGGGCGCGCGCTCGGCGCGCGGGCCGCCGGTGGGGCCCTGGGCGCCGGACTGGTCCGGCAGGACGATGGCCGGGCCCGGGCGGTCCGGACCGTCGGTGCCCGCCTTACGGACGGCGGCGCCGTCGAAGTGGGTGATCCGGATGCGGTACGGGCGCCCGGCCTGGATGCCCGCCTCCACGGCCGCCCCCGCGTCGTCCACATGGACGTGGACGTTCCACAGGCCGTCGCCGCCGACGACCACGAGGGAGTCGCCGAGGGCGTCCAGCCGCTCCCGCAGGGCGGTCACGGCCGTGTCGTCGGCCTCCAGGAGGTAGATCACCTCGAAGGCGGGCCCGCCGTCCGGGGCGCCGTCGGTGGAGCAGCCCGCCAGGTCCTGCCCGTGCGGCACGGGGGAAGCCAAGGCGTCACGGCCGGGGCGGTCCGGGGCGGGCGCCTCGGGGCCTCGCCCGACAGGGCCTGGGCGAGCCCGCCCAGGACCGTCACCAGGCCGTAGCCGCCCGCGTCGACCACCCCCGCGCGGGCGAGGACGTCGAGCTGGCCGGGGGTGGCCTGGAGCGCCGTACGGGCGCCCTCGTACGCGGCACGGGCCACCGTGGCAACGCCGCCCGTGGCCCGTTCCGCGCTCTCCGCGGCGGCCACGGCGACCGTAAGGACGGTGCCTTCGACGGGGTGCGCGACGGCCAGGTAGGCGAGGTCGACCGCGCGCCGCAGCGCCCGCCGCAGCCCGTCCGCCTCGTCTGCGCCCGGGCCCCCGTCCGCCTCGTCCTCGTCTGTGTCCGCGCCCCCGTCCGGCGTGCCGTCGGCCAGGACGTCCGCCATGCCGCGCAGCAGCTGCGCCAGGATCGTGCCGGAGTTGCCCCGCGCGCCGATCAGCGCGCCATGGGCCATGGCGCGCACCACATCGGCGAGGGTGGGACGGGACGCGGCGGCCGAGGTCGCGTGGCCGTCGAAGGCGGCGTCGACGGCCCGGGCGGCGGACTCGACGGTCAGATACAGATTGGTGCCGGTGTCCCCGTCCGCGACCGGATAGACGTTGATCGCGTCGATGTCCGCACGGGCCCGGCCCAGCGCGTCGAGGGCGAGCCCGCACCAGGTCCGTACCGCATCGGCATCGAGCGTGTGCGGCACGAAAGGTCCTCCTCGGAGGCTGCTGGGGGCGGGGGCGGGCAACGCGTCATCGCAGGGTAGCCGCCGCCCTCGGCGGGTGCCGGGGCAGCCATGATAGTTTCGTTGTACGGGAGTGGCCGTTGTATGCTGCTCCGGTTGCCCGATGCGAATCGGGCCATTCCCCCGGGCGCCGCCGATCCTCCACGATCCAGGCAACGTCCGGGGCATCCGTTCAGTGTCCTGTCTCCTCGCGGGAAGCGAGGGTGACCCGTCTTTGGAGTAACCCGTGGCTGCCAACTGCGACGTCTGCGGCAAGGGGCCGGGCTTCGGCAACAACATCTCGCACTCGCACCGCCGCACCCGCCGTCGTTGGAACCCCAACATCCAGACGGTGCGCGCTGTGGTCGGTCGCACCCCGAAGCGGCTCAACGTCTGCACCTCGTGCATCAAGGCCGGCAAGGTTTCGCGCTAGTCGTCTAGTCGCACGGCCTCCCCGCGCAAGCGGGAACCGGTACGCCCAGGCCGGTCCACCTATGGCGTGGACCGGCTCCTTATTTTTGGGGCTCGGTTCGCCTCCGGGGCGCCTCAGTCTCCCCCAGCTACCGCTGGGAGGTACCCCCGGCCGGAAGACCCCAGCACCCCTCAGCCAGTCCCCTCCCGCAGCCACCCGTGGTCGACCGGGCCGATGCCCGTGCCCAGGGGGAAGCCCGCCGCGATGGCGCCCGTGACGTAGTCCTTGGCCGCCGTGACGGCCTCAGGGACCTCGTAGCCGCCCGCCAGGTACGTGGCGATGGCCGCGGCGAGGGTGCAGCCCGTGCCGTGCGTATGGCGGTTGTCCTGGCGGGGCGCCCGGAGCCAGTGCTCCTCGGTGCCGTCGGTGAGCAGGTCCACCGCGTCACCGCCGGGCAGATGGCCGCCCTTGATCAGCGCCCACCGCGGGCCGTGCCCCAGCACCGCCCCGGCCGCCCGCCGCTGGTCCTCCTCCGACGCCACCCGGACGCCGGTGAGCTGGGCCACCTCGTCCAGGTTGGGCGTGGCGACGGTCGCGGTCGGCAGCAGCTTCGTACGGACCGCGTCGAGCGCCTCGGTGGCCAGCAGCGGGTCACCGTGCTTGGAGACGCCGACCGGATCGACGACCACCGGCGCGGTGAGGTCCGCGAGCAGCGCGGCCACGGTCTCGACCAGTTCGGCGGTCGCCAGCATGCCGGTCTTGACCGCCTGGACGCCGATGTCGTCGGCCACGCTGCGGAACTGGGCCCGTACGGCCTCGGCGGGCAGCTCCCAGGCGCCCTGGACGCCCAGGGAGTTCTGCGCCGTCACCGCGGTGATCACGCTCATGCCGTGGGCGCCCAGGGCCAGCATGGTCTTCAGGTCGGCCTGGATGCCCGCACCGCCGCCGGAGTCCGATCCGGCGACGGTGAGGACGCGCACGGGCGCCGAGCCGTCATGGGCGGGGCGGGGGACACGGGGAGGTAGAGCCATGGGACCGAATCTACTCGGCGCACCCGGCACCCCGAACGTCCCCCATGGCGCCCTTACGGTCGCTCGACGCCCTTATGGTGCACTCGGCACCCTTACGGTCGCTCGACGCCCTTACGGCCGCACAGCACCGCCACCCGGCACCGTCACTCCGCGCTCTTGCCGTCGCCGAAGTGGTCCCAGCCCCCGTGTGCCCAAGGGGCTCCGTCCACCGTCACCTGGGGCAGCGCCGAGGGGTTGAGCACCTCGCCGATCACCTTCCAGCGGGCCGGCAGCTTGGCGTCCGGCGGGAAGGTGGCCACGATCGCGTGGTCCTCTCCCCCGCTGAGCACCCACTGGAGCGGATCGACGCCCACGGCCTGCCCGATGTCCGACATCTGCGAGGGGATGTCGATGTCCGCCGAGCGCAGATCGATGCGGACCTTGCTGGCCTCCGCGATATGCCCGAGGTCGGCCACCAGCCCGTCGCTCACATCGGTCATCGCGGTCGCGCCCAGCCCGGCGGCGGCGGGACCGGCGTGGTACGGCGGCTCCGGCCGCCGGTGCGCCTCGACGAAGGCCCGCGGCGAGCGGAAGCCGCGCGAGAGCACCGCGTGTCCGGCCGCCGACCAGCCCAGCCACCCGGTGACGGCGACAACGTCGCCGGGCTGGGCACCGGATCGGGTGACCGGCTCGTGGTTGCGCAGATCGCCCAGTGCGGTGATGGCAACGGTGATGGTGTCCCCGCGCACGACGTCACCGCCCACCACGGCCGCGCCCGCCACCTGGCATTCGTCGCGGATGCCGTCCATCAGCTCGGCCGGCCAGGTCACCGGCAGATCGGCGGGGACCACCAGGCCGAGCAGCAGGGCGGTCGGCACGGCGCCCATGGCCGCGATGTCGGCCAGGTTCTGGGCCGCGGCCTTACGGCCGACGTCATAGGCGGTGGACCAGTCCCGGCGGAAGTGCCTGCCCTCCAGCAGGACGTCCGTACTGGCCACGACCCTCCGGTCGGGCGCGGCCACGACCGCGGCGTCGTCACCGGGCCCCAACCTCACCGCCGGGGTGGTGGTGAGCCGGGATGTGAGCTCTCTGATGAGCCCGAACTCCCCCAACTCGCCCACGGTGCCCTTCATCCCATCGCCCCTTCGTGCTCGTGACCGCTTTCCGCCGCGCCGCGCTCCCCGCGCGGGTCTCCCCGCGCCGCATGGCGACGCGGTACCGTGGCGTCCCTTCTTTCCACATGATCCTCGTAGCCGCCCTGGAGGTTCCGTGGTACAGGCGTACATCCTGATCCAGACCGAGGTCGGCAGGGCCTCGACCGTGGCCGACGTCATCGCCAAGCTCCCCGGGGTGATACAGGCGGAGGACGTGACGGGCCCCTACGACGTGATCGTGCGGGCCCAGGCCGACACGGTCGATGAGCTCGGCCGCATGGTGGTCGCGAAAGTCCAGCAAGTGGAAGGGATCACCCGTACCCTGACCTGCCCGGTCGTCCATCTCTAGCTCCCCCGTATGATCGGCCGGTGAATTCCGCACACCGTAGTCTCACCCGACGGTTGGTTCCGCTGTCCGCCACGGTGGCTCTGGCCCTGGTGCCAGTAGCGGGTTGCTCCCTCACCGGGGATTCCGACGACACCAAGGCGCCCGCGGTTCCCACGCCGGCCCCACAGGCGGCCGCGATATGCCGGGCGCTGCACAAGGAACTGCCCGACACCGTGAACGGGCTGAAGCGGGGCACCGCCGAGCCCGCCTCGGACTACACAGCCGTGTGGGGGGACCCCGCCGTACAGCTGCGCTGCGGGGTCCCCCGGCCGGAGGCGATGGGCTCCAAGACCGATTCGGCCGAGGTGAACGGCGTCGAATGGCTCCCGGAGAAGCGAGACGACGGCTACCGCTTCACCACGGTACTGCGCCGGGCCTATGTCGAGGTGACCGTGCCCGGGAAGTACTCCCCCGAGATCAACCCCCTGCTCGACCTGGCCCCCGCCGTCAAGAAGACGGTCCCGAAGGGCGTGGCCTAGCGCGACCCCGTGCGACCGGCACGGCCCCGTGCGACCGGCGTGGCCGTCCGGCTAGCGCAGCCCCGTCGAGCGGCGCAGCGCGGCCTCCAGCAGCCGGTCCACCAGCTCGGGGTAGCTCACACCGCTCTCCTGCCACATACGCGGGTACATCGAGATCGGGGTGAAGCCGGGCATGGTGTTGATCTCGTTGATCACGAACTCACCGCTGTCCAGCAGGAAGAAGTCGGCCCGCACCAGCCCCTCGCAGGACGCCGCCTCGAAGGCGGCCACCGCGAGCTCCTGGACCCGCCGGGTCTGCTCCTCGCTCAGCGGCGCGGGCACGATGCCGTCCGCCGCGTCGATGTACTTCGCCTCGAAGTCGTAGAAGGCGTGGGAGGAGACCGGCGGGATCTCGGCGGGCACGCTGGCGCGCGGCCCGTCCTCGTACTCCAGCACCCCGCACTCGATCTCGCGGCCGCGCAGCAGCGCCTCCACGATGACCTTCGGGTCGTGGCGCCTGGCCTCCTCGATGGCCGCGTCCAGGTCCGCAGGGCCCTCGACCTTGCTGATGCCGAAGGACGAGCCGGCGCGCGCGGGCTTCACGAAGAGCGGCCAGCCGTGCTCCTCGGCGAACTCCACGATCCTCTGGCGGGCGGCGGAAGGTTCCTGCTCCCAGGCCCGGGGGCGGATCACCTCGTACGGGCCGACGGGCAGCCCGAAGGAGACGAACACCCGCTTCATGTACTCCTTGTCCATGCCCACGGCGGAGGCGAGCACCCCGGCGCCCACGTACGGCACCCCGGAGAGCTCCAGCAGCCCCTGAAGGGTGCCGTCCTCGCCGTACGGGCCGTGCAGCATGGGGAAGACGACGTCGACGTCGCCCAGCGCCTTGGGCACCGCACCCGGCTCGCTGTAGACGACCTCGCGGTTCCCCGGGTCGACCGGGAGGACGACCGAGCCCTCGCTGGACTCGGCGAGCCGTTCGACGCTGGGCAGCTCGCGGTTGGCGATGGCCATCCGCTCGGGCTCGTCGGCGGTCAGCGCCCAACGGCCGTCCGTGGTGATGCCGATCGGCAGCACGTCGTACTTCTCGCGGTCGATGGCACGCAGCACGGCGCCCGCGGTGACCACCGAGATCGCGTGCTCGGAGCTGCGGCCGCCGAAGACGACGGCGACGCGCGGCTTCCGCCGCTCGCCTCCGGAGGAAGCCGGGACAGGGCCTGGGGAAGGGGTCTGGCTGCTCATATCGCGTTGAGGTTACCTTGCGGTCCGCGCGGCGTCAGTGCCGCTCGGCCTTGGCACTGCGGGACATCAGCTCTTTGAGTGCGACAAGGGGCTGTTTGCCGCCGTGCACGATCTCGACGACGGTCTCGGTGATGGGCATGTCGACGTCGTGGCGGCGGGCGAGATCCAGCACCGACTCGCACGACTTGACGCCCTCCGCGGTCTGCTTGGTGACCGCGATGGTCTCCTCCAGTGTCATCCCGCGGCCCAGGTTGGTGCCGAAGGTGTGGTTGCGGGAGAGCGGGGAGGAGCAGGTGGCGACGAGGTCGCCCATGCCCGCCAGGCCCGCGAAGGTGTGCGCGTCGGCGCCCATCGCCAGGCCCAGCCGGGTCGTTTCGGCGAGGCCGCGGGTGATGAGCGACGCCTTGGTGTTGTCGCCGAGGCCCATGCCGTCGGCGATGCCCACGGCCAGCGCGATGACGTTCTTCACCGCGCCGCCCAGCTCGCAGCCGACCACGTCGGTGTTGGTGTACGGGCGGAAGTACGCGGTGTGGCAGGCGGTCTGGAGGCGGCGGGCCACGCTCTCGTCGGGGCAGGCCACCACGGCGGCGGCGGGCTGCCGGGCGGCGATCTCCTTGGCGAGGTTGGGCCCGGTGAGCACCGCGACGCGCTCCGCGGGCGCCTTGGCGACCTCCTGGACGACCTCGCTCATCCGCTTGGCCGTGCCGAGTTCGACGCCCTTCATCAGGGAGACCAGCACGGTGTCGGCGGCCAGCAGCGGGGCCCAGTCGGAGAGGTTGCCGCGCAGCGTCTGGGAGGGCACGGAGAAGACGCTGAACTTCGCGCCGTCCGCGGCCTCGGCCGGGTCGGTGGTGGCCCGCACACCGTCGGGCAGCCGCACCCCGGGGAAGTAGTCGGGATTCGTGCGGCCGGTGTTGATGGCCTCGACGACACCGGGCCGGCGCCCCCACAGCGTCACCTCGCACCCCGCGTCGGCGAGCACCATCGCGAAGGCGGTGCCCCAGGAGCCGGTGCCGAAGACGGCGCAGCGCGTCACTTGCTCTCCTCATCGGCCAGCGGGAGCGGCGGGCCGTCGGTGCTGGACCGGGTGGGCCGGTCATACCTCTGGGCGGGCGCCGGCTCACCGCGCACCTCGGAGAGGAGCTCGGTGATGGCGTCCATGATGGTGTCGGTGGCCGCCCTGAGGACCTCGGCGGTGGGCTCCTGGCCGTAGAACTCGGACAGGTCCACCGGCGGGCCGGCGTGCACCCTGAGCGTCTTGCGGGGGAAGAGGCGGACCCGCTTCTCCTTGGCGTACGGCGGCACGGCCTCGTTGGCGCCCCACTGGGCGACGGGGATGACCGGGGCCTTGGTGAGCAGCGCGACCCGCGCCGCGCCGGTCTTTCCGCGCATGGGCCACATGTCCGGGTCGCGGGTGAGGGTGCCCTCGGGGTAGAAGGCCACGCACTCGCCCTTGTTGATGGCGTCCACGGCGGACCGGAAGGCGTTGGCGGCGTCGGTGGACTCGCGGTAGACGGGGATCTGGCCGGTGCCGCGGAGCATGGTGCCCACGAAGCCGCCTCGGAAGAGGGCGGCCTTGGCGAGGAAGCGCGGCACCCTTCCGGTGTTGTACTGGAAGTGCGCGTAGGAGAGCGGGTCGAGATACGAGTTGTGATTGATCGCGGTGATAAATCCACCGTCGGCGGGAATGTGCTCCATTCCGTGCCAGTCCCGCTTGAACAGAACCACCAGCGGCGGTTTGCACAAGACCGCTGCCACGCGGTACCAGAAGCCGATTCTGCGGCCGGACACTCGGAACATCCTCTCTTGGACCCTGCTGACCTGCTGGCTTGCTGTCGTCCCCTGCAGCCGCACAAGTGTCGCTCCAGGCACCCCGTCTGTCGAGGACACCGTAACCCCGCACCTCTTCGGCGAGCCGGGCAGCAGGTCAGAATGGGGCCCGTGGGAAGAAACGGAGCCCCTGTGACCTGGACCCTCGTGGTGCCGCTGAAGCCCCTGTCACGGGCCAAGACCAGGCTCTCGGACGCCGCGGGGGACGGTCCGCGGGCCTCGCTCGCCCTCGCGTTCGCCCAGGACACGGTGGGCGCGGCGCTGGCGAGCCGGTGGGTGTGGGGGGTGACCGTCGTCACCGACGACCCGCTCGCCGGACGTGAGCTGTCGGCCCTCGGCGCCCGGATCCTGCCCGACCCCCCGGGGCGCGGGCTGAACGCGGCACTGGCGCACGGCGCCCGCGCGGTCCGCGAGGAACGCCCGGAGGCCGCCGTCGCGGCGCTGAACGCCGATCTCCCGGCCCTGCGGACGGTGGAGCTCGACCTGGTGCTCGAGGCCGCCTCCGGCTTCCCGCGCGCCTTCCTGGCGGACGCCGCGGGGGTGGGCACCACGCTGCTCTCGGCGGCGCCCGGCGCCGATCTCGCGCCCGCCTTCGGGGGCCCGTCGCGGGACCGGCACCGCGCGTCGGGGGCGCGGGAGATCGAGCTGGCGGGGGTGGACTCGGTACGGCGCGACGTGGACACCGCAGGGGATCTGCGCGCGGCGGTGGCCCTGGGTGTGGGCGCCCACACCAGGGCTAGGCTGGCGGACATGCAGGGAACCGCCTATACGTACGACCCCGAGACCCGCGCCGGCAGCGTGCTGCTGGACGACGGCACCCCGCTGCCGTTCGACACCGCGGCCTTCGACGCCGGGGGGTTGCGGATGCTGCGCCCGGGGCAGCGGGTGCGGATCGAGGTGGAGGGCGAGGGCGAGCAGCGCCGGGTCGTCTTCGTCACGCTGCAGACGTTCTGAGCACCGTGCGGCCCTGAGCTCCGCGGACGAACCGAGTCCCGCGGACGCTGTGCGCGCGATCCCCTGGGACACCGGGCGCCGACAGCACCGCGGGCCGGGCTCCCTCGGGGAGCCCGGCCCGGCGCGGTTGCGGTGGGGCGCCTGAGCGCCGCCGGCTAGCGCTTCCTGGCGGTGGTCTTCTTCGCGGTGGTCTTACGGGCGCTCGTCTTGCGCGCCGGGGCCTTCTTCGCCACGGCCTTGGCGGGAGCCTTCTTGGCCGTGGTCTTCTTGGCGGGGGCCTTCTTCGCCGGGGCCTTGGCCGGCGCCTTCTTCGCGGCGGGGGCCTTCTTCGCGGGAGCCTTCTTCGCAGGCGCCTTCTTGGCGGTCGCCTTCTTGGCGGCGGCCTTCTTCGCCGCCGCCTGGAGGCTGCCCTTGGGGGCCTTCTTCACGGCGACCTCGCCGCCGCGCGGCAGCTTCTTGGAGCCGCTCACCAGATCCTTGAACCCCTGGCCGGGGCGGAAGCGGGGCACCGAGGTCTTCTTGACCCGCACGCGCTCCCCGGTCTGCGGGTTACGGGCGTACCGGGCGGGCCGTTCCACCTTCTCGAACGAACCGAATCCAGTGACCGAAACTCGCTCCCCGGCGACGGTCGCCCGGACGATGGCGTCCAGGACGGCGTCTACGGCATCGGCGGCCTGCTGACGGCCGCCGAGCTTGTCGGCAATCGCTTCTACGAGCTGCGCCTTGTTCACGTCTTCCCCTTCGGAGACATTGCCGGAATCAATGTGTTCAAGCCTTTTCGCACGTTAGGCAGATATATACCGCAAATCAAACACGAAACGGGCTAATCACCCTTGTGCCGCAACGCACTCGATCGTCACGGACTTCCGTCGGTGTCGGGATCTTCGGGGAAACGCCCCTGGTCGAGGTCGTTCATCAACCGCTCCAGACGCTTTGCCGCATCTGCGAGATCGTGTTTCGCCGCTGAGGTGATGACCAGCAGCTTCCGGGACAGCGCCATCCGTACGCCCTCCGGGACTTGCAGTGCGCGCACCTTTGCGTGCGCTTCCTTGAGCCGGTCGGCGACGATGCCGTAGAGCTCGAGTTGGCCGTCGCGTTCCATGCACTGATTGTGCCATCTGAGGCGAGTTGTCGCTTCACGGGGCCTCAACATGCCGATGCGCCGCCGGTCCGGGGACCGGCGGCGCATCTTGCCAAACCCGCTCTGTACAGGGAGAACCGGGGGTCAGACCTCCACGGTGCTGGGCTTGAAGGACGGGCGACGCGCCTCGTACGAGGCGATCGCCTCCTCCTCCCTGAGGGTGAGGCTGATGTCGTCCAGCCCTCCAGGAGTCGCCACCGGGCGTTCTCGTCAAGCTCAAAATCAGCCGTGATGCCCTCGGCCCGGACCTGGCGCTCGACGAGGTCCACGGTGACCTCCGCGGTGGGGTCCGCCTCGACCAGCTTCCACAGCCGGTCCACGGTCTCCTGCGGCAGGACGACGGTCAGCAGCCCGTTCTTGAGCGAGTTGCCGCGGAAGATGTCGGCGAAGCGGGAGGAGATGACGGCCTTGAAGCCGTAGTTCTGCAGCGCCCACACCGCGTGCTCGCGCGAGGAGCCGGTGCCGAAGTCGGGACCGGCCACCAGAACCGTTCCGCCCTTGTGCTCGGCCTTGTTGAGCACGAACTCCGGGTCCTTGCGCCATGCCTCGAAGAGGCCGTCCTCGAAGCCGTCGCGGGTGACCTTCTTGAGCCAGTGCGCCGGGATGATCTGGTCCGTGTCCACATTGCTGCGGCGCAGCGGTACGGCCCGGCCGGTGTGCGTGGTGAATGCTTCCATGACTGCTCAGGCCCCCACGGGAGTCGATACGGCGGCGTCGGACAGGTCGGCGGGCGAGGCCAGATGGCCCAGCACCGCGGTGGCGGCGGCGACCTGCGGCGAGACCAGGTGGGTCCGGCCGCCCTTGCCCTGCCGGCCCTCGAAGTTGCGGTTGGACGTGGACGCCGACCGCTCACCGGGCCCGAGCTGGTCGGGGTTCATGCCCAGGCACATCGAGCAACCCGCGTGCCGCCATTCGGCCCCAGCGGCGGTGAACACCTTGTCCAGCCCCTCCTCGACGGCCTGGAGGGCGACCCGCACCGAGCCGGGGACCACCAACATCCGTACGCCGTCGGCCACCGCACGGCCGGACAGCACCGAGGCGGCGGAGCGCAGGTCCTCGATGCGGCCGTTGGTGCAGGAGCCGACGAAGACCGTGTCCACCTTGATGTCGCGCAGCGGCTGACCCGCCGTCAGACCCATGTACTCCAGGGCCTTCTCGGCGGCGTAGCTCTCGCTGGCGTCCTCGAAGGAGGCCGGGTCCGGGACCGACTCCGACAGCGGCGCGCCCTGGCCGGGGTTGGTGCCCCAGGTGACGAACGGGGCGAGTTCGGAGGCGTCGATGACGACCTCACGGTCGAAGACCGCGTCGTCGTCGCTGCGCAGGGTGCGCCAGTACGCGACGGCGGCGTCCCAGTCGGCGCCCTGGGGGGCGTGCGGACGGCCCTCCAGATAGGCGAAGGTGGTCTCGTCCGGGGCGATCATGCCCGCGCGGGCGCCCGCCTCGATGGACATGTTGCACACGGTCATCCGGGCCTCCATCGAGAGCTTCTCGATGGCGGGGCCGCGGTACTCGATCACATAGCCCTGGCCGCCGCCGGTGCCGATCTTCGCGATGATCGCCAGAATCAGGTCCTTGGCGGTGACGCTCTCGGGCAGCTCGCCCTCGACGGTGATCGCCATGGTCTTGAACGGCGCGAGCGGCAGCGTCTGGGTGGCCAGCACGTGCTCGACCTGGCTGGTGCCGATGCCGAACGCGAGCGCGCCGAAGGCGCCGTGGGTCGAGGTGTGGCTGTCACCACAGACCACCGTCGTCCCCGGCTGGGTCAGTCCCAGCTGCGGTCCCACCACGTGGACGACGCCCTGCTCGACATCGCCGAGCGGGTGCAGCCGGACACCGAACTCCGCGCAGTTCTTGCGCAGCGTCTCCAACTGGGCGCGGGAGACGGGGTCCGCGATCGGCTTGTCGATGTCGAGGGTGGGGGTGTTGTGGTCCTCGGTCGCGAGGGTGAGATCGGTACGACGGACCGTGCGGCCGGCCTTGCGCAGGCCGTCGAACGCCTGCGGGCTGGTCACCTCGTGCAGCAGATGCAGATCGATGAAGAGCAGGTCAGGCTCGCCTTCGGCGCGCCGGACGACATGGTCGTCCCAGACCTTCTCCGCGAGTGTCCGTCCCATCGTTTTCCCTCCGGCCGACGCCAGTGCCGGCCCAACTCGAGTCGAGTGCGTGCCCTGGTCCGCGGGCCCGCCATTTACAGAGTGGCGGGTATCCCCGGAAATTGAACTTGCGTTTCACACTGTGAGACGCGAGTATCGTCCCATGGACAACACTAGCGGTGTCGGCGTTCTCGACAAGGCGGCTCTGGTTCTGAGCGCCCTGGAGTCCGGTCCGGCCACCCTCGCCGGGCTGGTCGGGGCGACCGGCCTCGCCCGCCCCACGGCACACCGGCTCGCGGTGGCACTCGAGCACCATCGGATGGTGGCACGTGACATGCAGGGGCGCTTCATCCTGGGCCCCCGCCTGGCCGAGCTGGCGGCGGCCGCGGGCGAGGACCGGCTGCTCGCCACGGCCGGGCCCGTGCTCACCCACCTCCGGGACGTGACCGGCGAGAGCGCGCAGCTCTACCGGCGCCAGGGAGACATGCGCATCTGTGTCGCCGCGGCCGAGCGGCTGTCCGGACTGCGGGACACCGTGCCGGTCGGCTCCACGCTCCCCATGAAGGCCGGCTCGGCCGCCCAGGTGCTGATGGCCTGGGAGGAGCCCGAGCGGCTGCACCGCGGACTCCAGGGGGCCCGCTTCACCGCCACGGCCCTGTCGGGCGTACGACGGCGGGGCTGGGCCCAGTCGATCGGCGAGCGGGAGCCCGGCGTGGCGTCCGTCTCCGCGCCGGTGCGCGGTCCCTCCAACCGCGTGGTCGCCGCCGTCTCGGTCTCCGGACCGATCGAGCGGCTGACCCGCCACCCGGGCCGCATGCACGCCCAGGCGGTGATCGACGCGGCGGCCCGCCTGACGGACGCCCTGCGCCGAGGAAACTGATGAGCGCCTTACGGCGCCCATGGCGCCCTATTACGCCTCGCTCAGGCTCAGCCGGTCGGCCGCGCGGTCACCGCGGCGGCCGACCGGGACGACTCCGGTGGCCTTGCCCAGGCCGAAGGCCGGCATGTTGATGTAGACCGCCTCGTGCGCCCCGGCCGGTACGACATAGGTCTCGTGCCAGAAGCCGACCTTGCCCCGGCCCTCCCGCAGCCGGCGGTTGAACGCCGCCCAGGCGGGACGGTGCTCCTTGTCCTGGGCCACCGAGTACTCCAGCAGCCGCTCGTGCGAGTCCCAGTACTGGACCACGTAGAGCACCCGCGGCGGGCCGAACAGCACCTGATGGCCCAGCATCCCGCTCCCCTCGTCCCGCGACAGCTCGCGGAGCATCCGCGGCATCGCCCGGAACACCGGCAGCCAGCTCCGCAGCGCGCGGAAGCGGTTGATGCGCATGCCGATCAGAAAGACGGTGACCTCCCCCTCGGCCTCGGCGGTCATACGGCCGGCGAGCAGCTCGGCACCCATGGTGATCCCCTCGTTCCCCGCGTTCGGGATAGGCTTGGATAGCGGCGCTATCCAGCTCTTAGATAGTGCCACTCTCCAATGGAAGGTGCAACAGGGATGCGACTGGCGGAGCTCAGTGAGCGCAGCGGAGTGCCCACCGCGACGATCAAGTACTACCTGCGCGAGCGGCTGCTGCCGCCGGGAGAGCGGATCACCGCCACCCAGGCCGAGTACGGCGAGGAGCATCTGCGCAGACTGCGGCTGGTGCGCTCGCTGATCCAGGTCGGCCGGATGCCGGTGGCCACGGCGCGCGAGGTGCTGGCGGCCGCCGAGGACGAGTCGCTCAGCCAGAACACCCGGATGGGAGCCGCGGTCTGGGCGCTGCCGCACGGCCCCGAGCCCGACGAGGACGATCCGCACGCGGCGCGCGCCCGCGAGCAGGCGGACACCGTGCTGCGGCGAATGGGCTGGTCCTACGGCCAGGAGCTGGGCGACACCTCCCCCGCCTACCGGATGCTGGTGGCGGCCATCGCCTCCCTGGACCGCCTCGGATACCCCCATGACACCGAGCACCTGCTGGTGCACGCCCGGCTGGCGGGCGAACTGGCCGTCGCCGACCTGGACCTGGTGGAGACCTACGACACCCCACCCGAGCAGGTCGAAGCGGTGGTGGCGCTGACGGTGCTCTACGAACCGGTACTGCTCAGCCTGCGACGGCTGGCGCAAACCGAGGAATCCGGCCGCCGCTTCAAGGAGTGATCGGGGGCCGAGGGCACGGACGGGGCACGAAAAAGCCCTCCGCACTGTCGCGGAGGGCTTTTCGCTGGTACCCCCGACCGGATTCGAACCGGCGCTACCGCCTTGAGAGGGCGGCGTGCTAGGCCGCTACACAACGGGGGCCTGAATCAGCACAGGTGCTGCGCTGGGCTACCAGGACTCGAACCTAGACTAAATGAACCAGAATCACTCGTGCTGCCAATTACACCATAGCCCATGGTATAGACCAGTACCCCCGACCGGATTCGAACCGGCGCTACCGCCTTGAGAGGGCGGCGTGCTAGGCCGCTACACAACGGGGGCTCTAGCGATCTCCGTCTTGCGAAGAGATCCGTACCCCCGACCGGATTCGAACCGGCGCTACTGCCTTGAGAGGGCAGCGTGCTAGGCCGCTACACAACGGGGGCTTGGTCCTGCTTTGATCAAGAGATCCACCGGCCATCCGGGAGATCTCTTGCTGGGGTACCAGGACTCGAACCTAGACTAAGTGAACCAGAATCACTCGTGCTGCCAATTACACCATACCCCACCAAAACGCCACCCCCGTAAGGGGTTTTGTTTGGTTTGCGCCTCCGGTCCGGCCTCTCGGCCGCCCGCCCGGCGCAGGAAGAACATTACCCGATGGTGGACGGGCCACCAAAACGAGTATCACCGCCCGGCGCGGTGCGCATGGCTCCGTCGCCCCCGTCGGCCTCCCGGGTATCGCCCAGTCACTCGCCGACCTGCGGGGAGTCGTCCGCCGACCGGCACGGCGGACGAGTCCGGCCGCCGTGCCGGCCGGATGCGCGAGGTCCGGTCGGCTCGGACGCGATGAGGAGAATACCGGCTGGTACCGCGCCGCACGTCTGTTGCGTCAATCCTGCCAGGTCAATCCCGGTCGAGCAGCATCCCCTTCAATTCGGCCGTCCCCTTGGCGACCTCCGCGAAGAGGCGCTCCAGATCCGCGATGATCTCCAGTGGAGCCCGGGTCCGCATGTCCTGGCCACACTCCAGGGGCTGTTCGGCCGCGTTCGCGGGGAACCCGCCCGTGGTGGCCGCGTTCGCGGGGAACCCGCCCGTGGTGTGCCGGTACAGGCGGCACAGCGCTTGGCTCCGCCCCTCCCAGGATTCGTCCACGGCGGCGCGGTCGCTGGCGTACGCCCGGGTCAGCTCGTGGAGACCGTAGCGTTCGGCCACCGGCTCCGTCAGCAAACGGACGTCGGCCAGTGCCCTGAGTAATCGACGTGCCTCGGGCGGGCGGACCCCCAGCAGCGCGCCGGCCACCGCGGCGTCGCACTCCGGTTCCGGGTGGAGCCCCAGCAAGCGGAACAGCCGCGCACCACGCGGCGGCAGTGTCCGGTACACCAGGGACAGGACCGCCCGGACGGCGACGGAATCCTCGTCGGCCGGCGCCGCCGCCTCCGCCCGGCGGCGCTCGGCGGCGAGCCGGTCGGCCAGGCTGCCGACGGACATGCCGGGGCGGCCGGCCAGGAACGCGCCCGCGATGCTCAGGGCCAAGGGCAGACGACCGCACATCCGCGCCACCCGCAGGGCGGCACCGGGCTCGGCGGTGAGCCGACCCGCCGCCCCGGCCCGGGCCAGCGACGACACGGCCTCCGCGTCGCTGAACGCCTCGAGGCTCATGCGGTGCGCGCCGTCCCCGGCGGCCAGCCCGGACAGCGGACCGCGGCTGGTGACGATGACGCGGCAGGACGGGGTCGCGGGCAGCAGCGGGCGGACCTGGGCGAAGCTGCCGGCATCGTCCAGGATGATCAGCACGCGCCGGCCGGCCAGGGAGCCGCGGTACGCGGCCACGCTCTGCTCCACACTCTCCGGGGGCGCCGCGGGAGCCGCTCCCAGCGCCCGCAGGAGCAGAGCCAGCGCGTCCTTCGGCGGGACGGATGTGCCGCGGGGCCCGGATCCCCCGAGCCTCAGGAAAAGGTGCCCGTCCGGGTAGCGGTCGGCGATCTGGTGGGCGAGACGCACGGCGAGCGCGGTCTTGCCCACCCCGGCCCTCCCGCTGATCAGCGACACGGCTCCCGCTCCCGCCGGGCGACGGGACGGCCGTCGCAGCGCGGCCAGCTCGGCTTCCCTGCCGGTGAAGGCCGGGACGTCCCGGGGCAGCTCCGCCGGCACCGGTACGCCCCCCGACGCCCCGGCCACCGGCTCATATCTCACCGCGAGTCGCTTACGGACCGCGAGCCACCGCTCCACTTCTCCTCCGGCGCCGCAGGCGCGGACGAACGACGCGACAAGCGCCTCACGCGGCATCCCCGGCCGGCCCAGCATGCTCGCGGCCGTGCTGTAGGGCAGTACGTCCCCCGCTTCGCGTGCCCGCCGTTCCAATTCCCGGTACGACAGTCCCGACCACGCCTTGAGCTGACGCAGTTGGGCAACGTATTCGGCCGCCGTCAAAGCCTCGGACGGGTTGGGCAGCGCATCACTCACCATCACAGAGCGGTCTCCTTCCCCCTGCGGTAACAACGCTCTGAAACTGAATTGATCATTCGCGAACGTTCGCAAACGGTCGCGAACAGTTCAACTATTGCCGCTGCAGCGCTGCCGAACAAGGATGCAGTTCAGCCGCACCGGATCCCAGGACGGGCCCCGCATACAGGAGTTGCCCATTCCGCGGGGGACGGCCGGAGAGCGCCGGAAGGTGACGCCCGACCGCCGGTCGCGATTGGGCCGGGAAACACATGCCGAAGGAGCCGGGACAGGATGCCTCTCGATCTGCGCTACGTTGAGTTCTGCGTGCCGGGGACCGACTTCTACGACACGCAGGAGGTGTCGGACCAGCCCGCCTTCCCGCTCACCGAGGCCACGCCGCCCGGCGGCTGGCAGCGCGAGAAGACCGTGCCGTGGGTCTATCTTCGCCCCGCTCATCACGACCTCCCGCCCCAGGGCTGGAAAATCCATGTCTCCGCCCGGCCAGGGAATGCGGAGAAGATCCTCGAAATCGTCGGAGAATACTGCTTCGGCCGTCTGCTGACTTTCAAGTTTCTCTACGGCCCGGAACAGCTGAAGAAGACGAACGCGAAGTACGCGGACCGCGGCTCGAGCGGCAAGTTCATCACCGTCTACACCAAGTCCGCGGAGCAGTTGCACCGCACCCTGCTCGACCTGGACGAACGGCTCTCCGGGGAGGAGGGCCCCTACGTCCTCAGCGATCTCCGGTGGCGCTCGGGTCCGCTGTACGTGCGATACGGGGCGTTCACCCCGCGGTTCTGCCGCGACGAGGCGGGCGACACGGTGCCCGCCCTGGAGGACGCGCGGGGCGGCTCGTGCCCGACGTCCGCCGCCCGGTGTTCCACGTTCCCGAGTGGGTGGAGATTCCCTGGTTCCTGCGGGAACAGCTGGAGAGCAACCGGGGCGGCGCCATCGACTTCCCCTACCGGCCGTCGCACGCCCTGCACTTCTCGAACGGCGGCGGTGTCTACGCGGCACAGGCCGTGGACAGCGGTGCGAAGGTGGTGCTGAAGGAGGCCCGCCCCCACACCGCCCTGGACAGCGAGGGCCGGGACGCGGTCACCCGGCTCCGGCACGAGGCGGATGTGCTCTCCCGGCTGGCCGGGCTACCGGGAGTGCCCGCGCTCCACGGGTACTTCCCGGCCTGGGACCACCACTTCCTGGTCATGGAGCGGATCGACGGGCTGGATCTGAAGCGGGCGTCCATGCGCCGCATCCCGCTGTTGCGCCCCGGAGGCGCCGGCGCCGAGGACACCGCGGAGTACGTGTCCTGGGCACTGGCGCTGATCGAGCGCCTGGACCGGGCCCTGGAGCAGATCCACGAACGGGGCGTCGTGGTCGGTGACCTCCATCCCAAGAACATCGTCCTGCGGGGCGACGAACCGGTGTTCCTGGACTTCGAATTCAGCGGCCTCGACGATCCGGACCACGTGGCACCGCACGGTGCGCCGGGTTTCCGGGCCCCGGTCGGCATCACCGGCCGCGACGCGGACCGCTGGGCCCTGGCCGCGGTGAAGCTGGACCTCTTCTGGCCCAACACGGGGCTGGTGGAATACGACCAGGGCAAGGCCGTCCAACTGGTCGAGCACGCGTCCCGCCGCTATGAGCTCGGGGACGGCTTCGTCCGGTCCGTCCTGGCCGGCATGGGGCTCGCCTCCCGTACGACCGGCGGCCCCTCTCCGGAGCGGCGAACCGAGTCCGAACGCGTCCGCGGCGGCCCGGACGTACCGGTGGCACGCCCGGTGACCGAGGTCACCCGCCGGTTCCTCGACACGGGGGACCCTCCTCCGTGGCACGAGGTCATGCGCTCCATGGGGGAAGCGGTGCTCGCCAGCGCCACTCCCGAGCGCACCGACCGGCTGTTCCCCGGGGACATCGAGCAGTTCCTCGGCGGCAACGGTACGGGCATGGCCTACGGTGCCGCCGGGGTCCTGTACGCCCTGGCCGGCACCGGGCACGGTCGCCGGCCCGAACATGAACGGTGGTTACTCGACCGCCTGGCCGACGACAGGATTCCGCCGGGCTTCTTCACCGGGCTGCACGGGATCGCCTACGCCCTGGACTCGCTGGGTCTGGACGAGGACGCCGCGAAGGTGCTGCGGCGCGCCCGCGCCGGCGACATCGCCCGCCAGGGGTTCGACCTGTTCGACGGCGCGGCCGGGGCGGGTCTGACCCTGCTGCACTTCGCCCGGTCCGGCGGGGACCTCGCGCTCTGGGACGAAATCCACCGCCTGGAGGAGGACTTGCGCGACCGGCTGGCCGCCGCGAGCGCGCCGGAGACTCCGCGCGGCCACCCCGGCCTGATGCGCGGCTGGTCCGGTCCCGCCCTGCTCTGGATACGGCTGTACGAGGCCACGGGCCGGAGGGAATTCCTCGACCGTGCCGCCGCCGCCCTCAGACGCGATCTGCGTGACTGCACCCTCACCCGCCACGGCGCCCTGGAGGCCGATGAGGGATGGCGCACCCTGCCCTATCTGCACACCGGCGGGGTGGGCGTCGGAATCGTCCTGACCGAATATCTTCGGCATGCCCGGGACGCGGATTTGCTGGAGGCGAGCCTCGGCATAGAGAAGGCCGCCCGCTACGAGTACTACGGGATGCCGACGATCTCCTTCGGAAGCACGGGCATCCTCCTGTATCTCGTCCACCGGAATTCCGTTTCGCCCACCGAGGACGGCCGGGAGGCGATCCGGAGAATCCTGTCCGCACTGCGTCTGCACGCACTGCCCTATGACGGGCACATAGCCTTCCGCGGAAACCAGTCCCTGAGGCTTTCGATGGACTTGGCGACCGGGACTTCAGGCGTCCTGCTCGCCGTTCACACCGCCTTGCGCGGAAAGCCGGGGCTTCCCTTCCTGCCGCCGCGAGAGCGGACGGCACCACAGAACTTGGCGGACGCCGTCATGACCGCGGCGCCCGGCCAGGAACCAGGCGGCTCCCGCCTGGGCGACAACCCGACCGATACGAAAAGGAAAACGAAATGAACCAGATCCTCGAACTGCAGGAACTCCCCGCGGCCCAGGACACCGAGTCGTCCGAGGCGTTCGTCAGCACGTTCAGCGTCGAGTCGCCCTGCCCGGGCTGGCCCTCCACCTTCACCTGGGGCAACTGCTGAGCCAGGACGTCATGAGAAGTGCCGGGGCGGCGGTGCGTGCCGCCCCGGCACGGACGTGCGGCCGTTACCCGGCCAGCTTGGCCAGCGCCGCGTCGACCCGGGCCAGCGTGCGCTCGCGGCCCAGGACCTCCAGGGACTCGAACAGCGGCAGCCCGACCGTGCGGCCGGTGACCGCGACGCGCAGCGGCGCCTGGGCCTTGCCCAGCTTCAGGCCGTGCTCCTCGCCGGCCGCGAGGACCGCGGCCTTCAGGGTCTCGGCGTCCCAGTCCGCCTCGGCGAGCCGGGTGCGGACCGAGGCCAGGAGCGCGTCCGCGCCCGGCTTCATCGCCTTGGTCCAGGACGCCTCGTCCGCCACCGGCTCGTCGAGGAACAGGAAGTCCACGTTGGCGGTGATGTCGGACAGGACCGTCAGCCGGGTCTGGGCCAGCGGGGCCAGCGCCTCGAAGGCGGCCGCGTCGAAGGCGTCCGGGGCCCACGGCGCGTGCGGGGCCTTCAGCCAGGGCTCGCAGGCCTCGATGAACGCCTTCACGTCCAGCAGCCGGATGTGGTCCGCGTTGATCGCCTCGGCCTTCTTGAGGTCGAAGCGCGCCGGGTTGGCGTTCACCGCGGAGATGTCGAACGCCTCGACCATCTCCTCCAGCGAGAAGACGTCCCGGTCGGCGGAGAGCGACCAGCCCAGCAGGGACAGGTAGTTGAGCAGCCCCTCGGGGAGGAAGCCGCGCTCCCGGTAGAGGTTCAGCGAGGACTGCGGATCGCGCTTGGAGAGCTTCTTGTTGCCCTCGCCCATGACATACGGGAGGTGGCCGAAGGCGGGCACCGCGCCGGAGCCCACACCGATCTCGGCGAGCGCCCGGTAGAGCGCGATCTGCCGCGGGGTGGAGGAGAGCAGGTCCTCGCCGCGCAGTACGTGCGTGATCTCCATCAGCGCGTCGTCGACGGGGTTGACGAGCGTGTAGAGGGGCGCGCCGTTGGCCCGGACGATCCCGTAGTCCGTGACGTTCTCGGGGGCGAAGGTCAGCTCACCGCGCACCAGGTCGGTGAAGGTGATCGGCACGTCCGGCATCCGGAAGCGCACGATCGAGGCGCGCCCCTCGGCCTCGTACGCCGCGATCCGCTCGGCGGTCAGGGTGCGGCACTTCCCGTCGTAGCCGGAGGGCCGGCCGGCCTTGCGGGCCGCCTCGCGGCGCTCCTCCAGCTCCTCGGCGGTGCAGTAGCAGCGGTAGGCGTGGCCCGCTTCCAGCAGCTTCTCCGCGACCTCGCGGTAGAGGTCCATCCGCTGCGACTGGCGGTAGGGCGCGTGCGGACCGCCGACCTCGGGGCCCTCGTCCCAGTCGAAGCCCAGCCAGCGCATGGCGTCCAGCAGCTGGGTGTAGGACTCCTCGGAGTCGCGCGCGGCGTCGGTGTCCTCGATGCGGAACACCAGGGTGCCGCCGTGGTGGCGGGCGAAGGCCCAGTTGAACAGGGCCGTGCGGACCAGGCCGACATGGGGGTTGCCGGTCGGCGAGGGACAGAAACGAACCCGCACGGGGCGGAGGAGGGTGCGCTAGCCACGCTTGATCACCTTGTTGGTGAGAGTGCCGATGCCTTCGATGGTGACGGCGACCTCGTCGCCGACGGAGAGCGGGCCGACGCCCGCCGGAGTGCCGGTGAGCACGACGTCGCCGGGGAGCAGCGTCATCGCCTCGGTGATGTGCACGATCAGGTCCTCGATCGGGCGCACCATCTCGTTCGTACGGCCGAGCTGACGCTGCTCACCGTTGACGGTGCACATGATGCCGAGGTCGCCGGCGCGCGTCAGGTCGATATCGGTCTCCACCCAGGGGCCCAGCGGGCAGGAGGTGTCGAAGCCCTTGGCCCGGGCCCACTGCTTCTCGCGCCGCTGGGCGTCGCGGGCCGTGATGTCGTTGCCACAGGTGTAGCCGAGGATGACGTCCTGGACGCGCTCGCGCGGAACCTCGCGGCACATCCGTCCGATGACCACGGCCAGCTCGGCCTCGTAGTGGACCTCGGAGGAGAAGGAGGGGTACGCGATGGGGTCGCCGGGACCGGCCACGGAGGTGGACGGCTTGAAGAAGACGACCGGGACGTCGGGGACCTCGTTGCCCAGCTCCGCCGCGTGCTCGGCGTAGTTGCGCCCGATTCCGACGACCTTGTTCGGCAGGACGGGCGGCAGCAGCCGGACCTTGTTCAGGGGGACCTTCTGGCCCGAGCGCTCGAATTCGGCGAAGGGGTGGCCCTTGATGATGTCGATGACGGGGCCGTCCGGATCGGACGGTTCGCCCTCCACCACGCCGAAGGCGACGTTGCCGTCGATGGAGAATCTGGCGATGCGCACGGGAAGCCCTGGCTCCTGACTGAACTCGCTGGAGACTGACGCTCCAGGCTATCGCTCCGCGTCCCGCGCGCCGCCCGTCCCGCCTGCCGGGGTGGTGGCGCCCACCACGGCCCCGGGGGTCAGTGGCCCGGGGTCTCGGTCAGCACCGTGCGCTTGGGGTTCGCGGTCCGGTTGGGCAGGTCGACGCGGTGCTCCGGCCGCTCATCGGGCGCGTCGGTCTCCTCGATGTCCATGGCGATGTCCTTGGCGTCCTTGAGCTCTTGGACGTCCTTGACGTGGGCCAGGGTGGTGCGCCGCGGGTTGGCTATGGAGCGGAACATCATCGTCGTCTTCACTGGGGTTTACGCCTCGCTCTTTGTCGTTCGTTCCGGCCGTGTAAAGCGTCAGGCTAGAGGCGGCCTTGCCCATCGATTCGCAGGAAAAGTCGCCGCCAGCATGTGATATTGCTCACGAACGATCAGGCAAATGCGACATAGAAGACAGTTGCCCAACCGCGCCAAACGGACATCACATACCTGAACCTGACGTTCCGATCTTGATCATCGCTAGCCGGACACCGGATTGCGGCCTTCGATTCGTACGAGAAAGTCCGTTATCGCCGACATGGCTTTCTACGTCCCGTAATAAAGTCCGTACTGAGCGTCACGCGCATCACAGCCTTACCCATTGCCCTTGTTGCAGCATCCGGCACTGTGCTGGAATTCCCGGGACCGCCGCGGGAATCAGCCGGCGCGCACGGGGGCGCAACGTGAGAGGCGCCGAGCGGCGGGGGCTCCTCTTGTCGACACGAAAGGATGCGCGCCGGTCACTCACGACCGACAGGGGGGATCGCGGTCCCCCACGACTCGACACCGCTCCGCCGCTCAAGCCGGTGGGGCGCCTGGTCCAGAGGTTGCGACGCTAGTGCAGGGACGTTTCAAGAGGGATGGTATGGGGGCTCCCCAGGCCCGCCAGGGCCGAGGGGAAGCTTCGGCGGACCCGGAGCCGCGCGGCGGGACCGACCGCGGCTCCTCGCCCCAGCGCGCCCAGGGAAGCAACGGCAGGACGCCGGGCGACCAGAGCCCCGAGGCCGGTGCGCAGAGCGCCACCCGGATCAGCGCGCCCAGCGCCGGTGGTGACGGCGGAGACGCCACGGAACCGCCGGCCAAGGCGAAGTCCTCCGGCCCGACCGGGCCCGGCAATCGCATGGCCCTGCGCAACTGGCGCATCAGTACCCGACTGGTCTCCCTGCTCGCGCTCCCGGTGGTCGCCGCGACCACGCTGGGGGCGCTGCGCATCGAGGGCTCGCTGGACAACATCCAGCAGCTGGACCAGATGAAGCTGCTCACCGAGATGACGCAGCAGGCCACCCAGCTGGCCAGCGCGCTCCAGGAGGAGCGCGACAAGTCGGCCGGTCCGCTGGCCGGCAAGGGCAACGTCAAGGACGACCGGGTCGTCTCCACCCGCGAGGACACCAACCGCGCGATCGCGGCGTTCCGCGACGCCACCCACCAGATCGACCCCGGTGACCAGTCGCTGGCCGGTGTGCAGTCCACACTCGTCAACATCGACCGTCAGCTCGGCAAGATCAACGAGGTCCGGGACACGGCCTACGACAACAGCCAGTACTACTCGCTGACGGTCCAGAACTACAACGAGCTGATCAACTCGTTGCTGTCGCTCTCCCAGGACATGGCGCAGGCGACCAGCAACCGCGCGATGATCAACAACACCCGCGCGCTCGCCACCTTCTCCTCCGCGAAGGAGTACGCCTCCATCCAGCGCGCGCTCATCAGCGCCGCCCTCGCCGACCCCAAGGGCGCGGACTTCTCCGCCAACGACCGCCGGTTCGCCAGGACCGCGGTGGACAAGGAGAACGAGGCGCTCGGCCGCTTCAAGCAGATCCGCCAGGGCAACTCCGAGGACCTGCTCGAACCGCTGGACAGCCGCCCCGACATCAAGGCGGCGACCATGTACGCCGACCGCGCGGTGCGCGACCCCGAGGGGCTCAAGGCGGAGAAGCGGACCGATCTTGACTGGTACGACCAGGACAGTATCAAGATCGAAGAGATGGGCAAGATCGAAGAGACGCTGCTCAGCGAGATGCAGCAGAAGGCTCGTGAGCTCCGCGACTCCGCCCAGCAGGACGCGATCCTCAACGGTGCGCTGATCCTGCTGGTCCTCGGCGTCTCCCTGGTCGGCGCCTTCGTCGTCGCCCGCTCCATGGTCCGCTCGCTGCGCCGCCTCCAGGACACCGCGCAGGAGGTCTCCCAGAAGCGGCTGCCCGAACTGGTCAAGCAGCTCTCCGAGTCCGATCCGCAGGACGTGGACACCTCCGTCGAGTCCGTCGGTGTGCACAGCCGGGACGAGATCGGAAAGGTGGCCGCGGCCTTCGACGACGTGCACCGCGAGGCGGTCCGGCTCGCCGCCGAGCAGGCGCTGCTGCGGGGCAACGTCAACGCGATGTTCACCAACCTCTCGCGCCGCAGCCAGGGCCTCATCCAGCGCCAGCTCTCGCTCATCTCCGAGCTGGAGAGCCGCGAGGCCGACCCGGACCAGCTCTCCTCGCTGTTCAAGCTGGACCACCTCGCCACCCGTATGCGCCGTAACGGCGAGAACCTCCTGGTCCTCGCGGGCGAGGAGCCCGGCCGCCGGTGGACCCGTCCGGTGCCGCTGGTGGACGTGCTCCGCGCGGCCGCCTCCGAGGTGGAGCAGTACGAGCGCATCGAGCTCAGCTCGGTCCCGGCGACCGAGGTCGCCGGCCGGGTCGTCAACGACCTCGTCCACCTGCTCGCCGAGCTGCTGGAGAACGCCACCTCCTTCTCCTCGCCGCAGACCAAGGTCAAGGTCACCGGTCACGCGCTGCCCGACGGGCGGGTGCTGGTCGAGATCCACGACACCGGTATCGGGCTCTCGCCCGAGGACCTGGCGGCGATCAACGAGCGGCTGGCCTCCCCGCCCACGGTCGATGTGTCGGTCTCCCGGCGCATGGGTCTGTTCGTGGTCGGCCGCCTCTCGCTGCGCCACGGCATCCGCATCCAGCTCCGGCCGTCCGACTCGGGCGGTACGACGGCGCTGGTCATGCTGCCGGTCGATGTCGCCCAGGGCGGCCGGAAGCCGGCGCCGCAGGCCGCTGGCGGCAAGGCGGGCCAGGGCGGACCGGGCGCCGACAGCGGCGGCGCCCAGGGCGGCGGCGCTGGGCTGCTCGGCTCGGCGCCCTCGCGGCGCCAGGTCCCGGGCTCCGGTTCGCGCACCGCGCTGCCGGGCAACGGCGGCGGCAGCGGACTGCCGACCCGGCCGGTCGGCGCGGGTGCGGGCCCCTCGGGCGGCGCCCCGTCCGGCGGCACCAACTTCTTCGAGGGCGGACGGCCTCCCGGCCCCCGGACCAACGCCCCCTCGGGCCCCGGCGGTCAGCAGGGCGGCCCCGGCGCCCCCTCCGGCCGTCCCCGCTTCCGACCCGCGGCGAGAACCCGACCGTCGCCCCACCGACCGGCGCACCGGCCCGGGCCGACGGGGGCGACCAGGGCGGCCGCCCGCAGCTGCCGACCCGTGGCCCCGCGCCCGAGCTTCCGGCCCCCACGCAGCCCGGCACCAGCTGGGGCGCGCGCCGCGCGTCCGGCGAGGACGACTGGCCGGGCACTCCGCGCGACGCCGGGGACACCCCGCGCGGGCACGAGGAGTACGAGTCCACCGGCCAGTTCGCCCGCCCGGAGCTCGGCGGCCCGGCGGAGCGGCGCGATCCGTTCGGCAACCGCGGCCCCGGCGACACCGGCGAGCTGCCGCAGCTGACCGACGGCCCCAGCATGTTCGAGCCGCGCCGCGCGCCCAGCGGGCCGCAGGCCGGGCGGGGGCTGTCCGACACCGGCCAGTTCAGCCGCCCCGACTACGGCCGCGGCCCGGGCGACACCGGCGAGTTCGCCCGTCCGGAGCTCGGCCAGGGCCCGGGCGACACCGGTGAGTACGCCCAGCCCCGGTTCGAGGACGCCGCCCCGCGCGGCGGCCGCGGCCCGGGCGACACGGGCGAGTTCCCGCGCCCGAACATGGGCGGTCCCGGCGACACCGGCGAGTTCCCCCGCCCGAACATGGGCGGTCCCGGCGACACCGGCGAGTTCCCCCGCCCGAACATGGGCGGTCCCGGCGACACCGGCGAGTTCCCCCGCCCGAACATGAGCGGCACCGGCGAGTACGCGCTGCCCCAGGACTCCCAGGACGAGCCCGACCGGCGCGCGAACGATCCGCTGCCGCCCGCCGCCGGTCCCGGCGACGGCCGTACCCCGATCTTCGACACCATCGAGTCGACCTGGCACCACAACCAGGTCGTGGACCCGGGCAACGCGGGCCCGCAGGACGGGGGCCGGTCGTACCCGTCCACGCCCACCGCGCCCGAGCCCACCCCCGGCCGGCCCGCCTCGGCCGTACCGCCTCCCTCGCCCCGCGAGCCGCAACCGGCGTCCCAGGGCACGGGGGACTTCGCCGGATCGGGCGCCGCGGCGGGCCCGGGCGGAGCCGGACTCAATGGCCGGAGCACGGGTTCCCACTGGCGTACGTCGCCCCACAACGACGAGCGCTGGCGCCGCGCCGAGCAGATTCGCGAACCCGCGGCCGGCGGTATCACGTCGTCCGGGTTGCCACGGCGGGTGCCGCGCGCAAACCTCGTGGAGGGCGCCGCACACCAGCCGCCGCAGCAGCCCGAACGGACTGGGCCGCAGGTGTCTCGCGCGCCCGATGATGTACGCGGAAGGCTGACCAACCTCCGCCGTGGGATCCAGCAGGGTCGCCGGGCCGGTACCGGACTCGGCGACAACCATGATCGCGGCATTGGCCCGACTTACCAGCAGGAGCGTTAGTTGAGCCCGATGAGCCAGGCGGCGCAGAATCTGAACTGGTTGATCACGAACTTCGTGGACAACACCCCCGGGGTGTCCCACACGGTGGTGGTCTCCGCCGACGGACTCCTTCTGGCGATGTCCGAAGGCTTCCCCGTGACCGAGCCGATCAACTGGCGGCGGTGGCCTCCGGCCTGACCTCGCTCACCTCCGGAGCCTCCCGCATCTTCGAAGGCGGCATGGTCAACCAGACCGTCGTCGAAATGGAACGAGGGTTCCTCTTCATCATGTCGATCTCCGACGGATCCTCCCTCGCCGTGCTCGCCCACCCCGAGTGCGACATCGGCCTCGTCGGCTACGAGATGGCCCTGCTGGTCGATCGCGCGGGCAATGTCCTCACCCCGGACCTGCGTGCCGAACTGCAGGGCAGCCTGTTGAACTGATCCAACGACCATCCGACGCCCGCCCGCCCGGCCCCACGGCCGGGCGGCCCCCACCGGCACCGACCGACGGCACCACCGTCACCTTGTTGTCCGACCGGAGGATCCATGACCCCGCCCCCGCCTCGCCCGGCCCGTACGGCGGCCATCACCAATCGCCGTACGGGGGTGAAGGCGACCAGCCATTGGTGCGCCCCTACGCCATGACCGGTGGCCGGACCCGGCCCCGCTACCAGCTCGCCATCGAGGCGCTGGTCAGCACGACGGCCGACCCCGTGCATCTGCAGGGGCTCCTTCCCGAGCACCAGCGGATCTGCCACCTGTGCCAGGAGGTGAAGTCGGTCGCCGAGGTCTCGGCGCTGCTGAACATCCCCCTGGGTGTGGCACGCATCCTGGTGGCGGACCTGGCGGAGGCCGGCATGGTGGCGATCCACCAGCCCGGGGGCGGTTCGGAAGCGGGCGGTACTCCGGATGTGACACTGCTCGAAAGGGTGCTCAGTGGACTTCGCAAGCTCTAGCGGCGCTCCCCCCGCCCGCGCGACCACCTCCGCGAAGATCGTGGTGGCCGGCGGCTTCGGCGTGGGCAAGACCACGTTCGTCGGCGCGGTCTCGGAGATCAATCCGCTGCGCACCGAAGCCGTGATGACATCGGCCTCGGCGGGGATCGACGATCTGAGCCACGTCCAGGACAAGACCACGACGACCGTGGCGATGGACTTCGGCCGCATCACGCTCGACGACGACCTGATCCTCTATCTGTTCGGCACGCCCGGCCAGGACCGCTTCTGGTTCATGTGGGACGACCTGGTCCGCGGCGCCATCGGCGCCGTGGTCCTGGTGGACACCCGCCGACTGGCCGACTGCTTCCCCGCCGTCGACTACTTCGAGAACTCCGGACTGCCCTTCGTCATCGCCCTCAACGGCTTCGACGGTCAGCAGCCCTACAACCCCGAAGAGGTCCGCGAGGCACTGCAGATCGGCCCGGACACTCCCATCATCACCACCGACGCGCGCCATCGCAGCGAGGCGAAGAGCGCGCTCATCACGCTGGTCGAGCATGCGCTGATGGCCCGACTCAAGTAGGGGCCGCTGTCCGGAAGTTGTCGGAAAACCGACGTACGGCGGGCTGTGTCGAACGACACGGCCCGCTCGTCATTCATAACGTTTCGACAGAGATATGCACCGGCCGTCGACACAGAGCGCGATCGCGCGGCTCCGGTGCGCACCCAAAATGGTTCGGTATTCGACATGTCTTAGCCGTAACGCCCCTTTTTTCTCTGGTCCAGACAACGGACTGAGCGCTTTGCGCACTGTTTGGAAAGCACCCGCGCGGCGTGCTGGAATTCGCTGAACTGGGCAGTCAGGGCTCAGCTGGGAACGGCACGAATCAGGTGCCGATGCCGAGAGGTTGTTGGTCGAGTGAGGCGAAGCAAGCCGGACCCCGCGCAAGAGGCGCGAGGGAACTTCACCCCGCCGCCGCGTACAGGCACAGCGGCGTCGCCCGCCGAGGCAGCGGAGCCACCCGCACCCAGTGGTGGCCGGATCTCCCCTCGGAACTGGCGGGTGCGCGGCCGGCTGTACGCGATCCTGCTCATCCCCGTGCTCGTCGCCCTGGTCTTCGGTGGCTTCCAGGTCGCCTCATCGGTCTCCACCTGGAACGAGGCTCGGGACGCCGAGCGCACCGCCCAGGTCGTCCGGGCCGCCACCACCTACGCCCACGCCCTGGTCAACGAGCGCGACCTGACCGCGGGCCCGCTGCTCAGCGGCACCAACGAGGCCACGGTGACCAGGGCCCGGGCCGCGAGCGACGCGGCGAAGAAGGACTTCGACAAGGCCGTCGCCGACATGCCGCAGACGGCGTCCCTGAAACGCCGCCTCAAGGCGTTCAGGGCCGGTGAACCGCAGCTGGCCGCCCTGCGCCGGAACGCCTACACCGACCGCCTCGACGGGGTGAAGACCGAAGAGGGCTATGTCGCCGTCGAGCACGGGCTGACCGAGTTCGCCAATGAACTGGGCCTGGGCACCGGCAATATCACGTCTTACGGCCGTACCGTCTACGCGGTATCCCTGGCCAAGGGCGCGGAGTCGCTGCAGCGCTCCATCGGCACCCATCTGCTGGTGAAGCCCGGCCCGTCCGCGACCGACCGCAAGACCCAGCTCACCGCCTTCACCTCGTACGTCTACCTCGAGGGCATCGCGCTCGGGGAGTTCGAGGCCGCCGGCACCCCGCAGGACGTGACCCGGCTCGAGGACACCCTCACGGCGGCCGAGAAGCGTACGCAGACGCAAATCGCCGAGGCGAAGCGGAAGGCCGAGGCGGAGGACAAGAAGTTCGTGGCGCCGCCCGCCATGGACAAGATGCTCAAGGCCATGGGCAGCGGTGCCGCCCCCTCGGCGCTGGCCGCCCAGGGGATCACCCCGGACTCCTGGTTCAACGCCTCCACGATTAAGTTCAACGCCTACCGGGACGTCGAGCAGACCCTGGTGAACAAGGCCGTGGCCGAGGCGGCGCAGATCTCCTCGGACGCCCGGCGCGACGCGATCGTGAACGGCGCGATCGTGGTGCTGGCGCTCCTCGCCGCCTTCTTCGTGGCCGGCCGGATGGCCCGCTCGATGAGCCATTCGATGCGGCAACTGCGCAACGCCGCCTTCGACGTCGCCGAGACGCGGCTGCCGGCGGTGGTCGATCAGCTCTCCCGCACCGACCCCGGACGGGTGGACACCCGGGTCAGCTCGATACCGATCAACACCAAGGACGAGATCGGCGAGGTGGCCCGCGCCTTCGACCAGGTGCACCGCGAGGCGATCCGGCTCGCGGCCGAGCAGGCGATGCTGCGCGGCGGCGTCAACGCGATCTTCACCAACCTTTCCAGTCGCAACCAGGGACTGATCGAGCGACAGCTGACCCTGATCTCCGAACTGGAGAGCCGGGAAGCCGATCCGGACCAGCTGGAGCACCTCTTCCGGCTGGACCACCTGGCCACCCGTATGCGGCGCAACGGCGAGAACCTCCTGATCCTCGCGGGCGAGGAGCCCGGCCGGCGCTGGAACCAGCCGGTGCCGCTGATCGACGTGTTGCGGGCCGCCTCCTCGGAGGTGGAGTCCTACGAGCGGATCGAGCTGGCCGGGATCTCCGAGAGCGAGATCCACGGCACCGCGGTGACCGACCTGGTACACCTCCTGGCCGAGCTGCTGGAGAACGCCACCACCTTCTCCTCCCCGCACACCAAGGTGCGGGTCACCTCGACCCGGCTGCCCGACGGCCGGGTGGTGGTGGAGATCCACGACAAGGGCATCGGCCTGACCGCCGAGGACTTCGCCGACATCAACCACAAGCTGGCCAACCCGCCGACGGTGGACGCCACGGTGTCCCAGCGCATGGGCCTGTTCGTGGTCGGCCGCCTCGCCGACCGGCACGGCATCCGGGTCCAGCTGCGCCCCTCCGGGGAGCAGGCGGGCACCACCTCGCTGGTGATGCTGCCCGAGGCGATCACCCACGGCGGTGGCGGCGAGGAGCTGCCCCAGGACGACTTCACGGTCTCCCGGATCGTTCCCGAGCCGGGCCCCGCGCCCGCCTACCAGGACGTGACCGAGCTGTCCTCGCGCACCGCCGCCGAGCTGGGCTTCGACGACTCCGCCTACGACAGGGACGACCGGGACCAGGGGCAGAACCAGTTCCTGGGCCAGTACAGCGGAATGGGGGCCACCCCGCCCGAGCAGGAGCCGCGGCATGACCAGGCGGCTTCCGACCCGTCCGCGCAGTCCACGTACCAGAATTCCGCCTTTACGCAACCGGAAGCGGATTACACAACTCAAACGGAAACCGAACAGCAGCCGTACATCGGCTACAACTCACCCTCTCAGCAGGGAGAGTGGGGCGATTCCGGATCTTTCGAGATGCCCTACGCGTCGCAGTTCGGGACCGAAGCGGAATCAGAACCCAGCGCTCCCGAAGTTTCTCGGGACCGCGTAGAGTTCCACCGTCCGGGCCCTTCCCCGAGCGGAATCCACTCGATGACCGACGCCGGGCTTCCGCGTCGTGACAAGCAGTGGCAGCCGTCCGAGGACACAGGGGCACAGGGGATGGTCGGGGACCCGGCGGCGCCCACCGCGCCGGAGCGGCCCCATCAGGCTCCCCAGCAGCAGGAGGACGGTGCCCCGTGGCAGTCGGAGAACGACCAGCGCTGGCACCGTGCCGAGCGGCTGCGCGAGCCGCAGGCCGGCGGGGTCACCTCGTCCGGCCTGCCCCGTCGGGTGCCCAAGGCCAATCTGGTCGAGGGCGCCGCGGAGCCGACCGGACAGGGCGGCCCCCAGGTCTCCCGCGCCCCGGAGGACGTCCGCGGCAGGCTGAGCAACCTGCGCCGCGGCGTCCAGCGGGGGCGCAACGCGGGATCCGGGACCCCCGGGCGTGACCAGCATGACCAACAGGGCTTCGGCCCCGGCAGCACCTACGATCAGGAGCGTTAGTGTGAGCCCGATGAGCCAGGCGGCGCAGAACCTGAACTGGTTGATCACCAACTTCGTGGACAACACCCCCGGGGTGTCCCACACGGTGGTGGTCTCCGCCGACGGACTCCTTCTGGCGATGTCCGAAGGCTTCCCCCGTGACCGAGCCGATCAACTGGCGGCGGTGGCCTCCGGCCTGACCTCGCTCACCTCCGGAGCCTCCCGCATCTTCGAAGGCGGCGTGGTCAACCAGACCGTCGTCGAAATGGAACGAGGGTTCCTCTTCATCATGTCGATCTCCGACGGATCCTCCCTCGCCGTGCTCGCCCACCCCGAGTGCGACATCGGCCTCGTCGGCTACGAGATGGCCCTGCTGGTCGATCGCGCGGGCAACGTTCTGACCCCGGATCTCCGCGCGGAATTGCAGGGCAGTCTTCTCAACTAGCAAACATGGAGTGCGTTTCGCGCCACCGCGCCATAGGGTGCGGTGGCGCGACCGGCAAGACAGGCGAGTTGGAGGAGGACACGTGGCAACGCCCCCTAGCGGATATCCGTACGCCCACGGGCAGCCGTCCGAGCCGCGCGGAGAGGGCCCAGTGAAGCGCTACAACTTCCCCTCCGCACCCAGCCGTCAGGCCCGCTCCCCACAGCAGCCGGAGCCCCAGCGGGAGCAGCAGCCCCCGCGGCGGCAGCCGCAGCGGCCCCAGCAACAGCCGTACACGCCCTCCTACGCGCCTCCCGGGCCGTCGGAGGGGTCCTGGTACGACGCGCCGCCCGCGCCGCGTATCGAGCCCGTACAGCCGCCTGAGCGCCCTGCCCCGGAACCCTCCTCCCCCGCGGGCGGCACTCATAACCCTCTGGTGCGCCCGTACGCCATGACCGGGGGCCGGACCCGGCCCCGGTACCAGCTCGCCATCGAGGCGCTGGTACACACCACGGCCGACCCCGCTCAGCTCCAGGGCCAGTTGCCCGAGCACCAGCGGATCTGCCACCTGTGCCGCGAGATCAAGTCGGTCGCCGAGATCTCCGCACTGCTCACCATTCCCCTCGGCGTAGCCCGCATCCTCGTAGCCGACCTGGCCGAGGCGGGGCTCGTCGCGATCCATCAGCCCGGCGGCGACGAGTCCGCCGGCGGTCAGCCTGACGTGACACTGCTCGAAAGGGTGCTCAGTGGACTTCGCAAGCTCTAGCGGTGCAGCCCGCTCCACCACCTCCGCGAAGATCGTGGTGGCGGGCGGCTTCGGCGTGGGCAAGACCACGTTCGTCGGCGCGGTCTCGGAGATCAACCCGCTGCGCACCGAAGCCGTGATGACCTCCGCCTCGGCGGGGATCGACGATCTCACCCACGCGCCGGACAAGACCACCACCACGGTGGCCATGGACTTCGGCCGCATCACGCTGGACCAGGACCTGATCCTGTACCTGTTCGGCACGCCCGGTCAGGACCGCTTCTGGTTCATGTGGGACGACCTGGTCCGCGGCGCCATCGGCGCGGTCGTCCTGGTGGACACCCGCCGCCTCGCCGACTGCTTCCCGGCCGTCGACTACTTCGAGAACTCCGGACTGCCGTTCGTCATCGCCCTCAACGGCTTCGACGGGCACCAGCCCTACAACCCCGAAGAGGTCCGCGAGGCCCTCCAGATCGGCCCCGACGCGCCGATCATCACCACCGACGCCCGCCACCGCAGCGAGGCCAAGAGCGCGCTGATCACCCTGGTCGAGCACGCGCTGATGGCCCGGCTGCGCTAGCCGAGGCCGACCGCGGAAGCCAAAATCCCCTGCTCTCCGAAGGAGAACAGGGGATTTGTGCGTTCAGCTCGGCGCCGGTGGCGCTCAGCCCTGCCAGCTGTGCGGCGCGCTGAACGCCGGGCGGCGCTCCAGACGGCGCCAGCGGGCGGCGCTGCGGCTCGGGCGGGTGGAGCCGGCGGTCCGGTGGGTGCCGGCGGCCGCGCGGGCGAGCAGCACCGCGGTGACCGCCGCGAGCTCCTCGGCGTCGGCGTGGCCCTTCTCGACCCGGACCAGGGTGGCCGCCGCCGCGGCGGTGGGATCGGCGATATCGCTGGGTGTGCTCACGGTTTTCTCTTCTCCCTTGTCGCGCGGGTCCCGCGCGAGGTCATGAACGTGAGGGTTACTGCGGCGGGTTGCCGTGCTTGCGGGACGGCAGGTCGGCGTGCTTGTCACGCAGCATCGCCAGGGACCGGATGAGGACCTCACGGGTCTCGGTCGGGTCGATCACATCGTCGACCAGCCCCCGCTCGGCCGCGTAGTACGGGTGCATCAGCTCGGACTTGTACTCCTTGACCATGCGGGCGCGCATGGCCTCGGGGTCGTCCGCGTCGGCGATCTGACGGCGGAAGATCACGTTGGCGGCGCCCTCGGCGCCCATCACCGCGATCTCGTTGGTCGGCCAGGCGTAGGTCAGATCGGCCCCGATGGACTGGGAGTCCATCACGATGTAGGCACCGCCGTACGCCTTGCGCAGGATGACGGAGATCCGCGGCACGGTGGCGTTGCAGTACGCGTACAGCATCTTGGCGCCGTGCCGGATGATCCCGCCGTGCTCCTGGTCCACACCGGGCAGGAAGCCGGGCACGTCGAGGAAGGTGACCAGCGGGATGTTGAAGGCGTCGCACATCTGGATGAAGCGCGCGGACTTCTCCGACGCCTCGATGTCCAGCACGCCCGCCAGCGACTGCGGCTGGTTGGCGATGATGCCGACCACCTGGCCGTCGAGCCGGGTCAGCGCGCAGATGATGTTGGTCGCCCAGCGCTCGTGGACCTCGAGGTACTCGCCGTCGTCGACGATCTCCTCGATGACCTTGCGCATGTCGTACGGCCGGTTGCCGTCGGCCGGGACGAGGTCCAGCAGCGAGTCGCCGCGCCGGGAGGCCGGGTCGTCGGACTCGACGGTCGGCGGGTTCTCGCGGTTGTTCTGCGGCAGCAGCGACAGGAGGTAGCGGACCTCCTCGAGGCAGGTCTCCTCGTCGTCGTAGGCGAAGTGGCACACACCCGAGGTCTCGGCGTGCACATCCGCGCCGCCCAGTCCGTTCTGGCTGACCTTCTCGCCCGTCACCGCCTGGACCACGTCGGGCCCGGTGATGAACATCTGCGAGGTCTCCCGGACCATGAAGACGAAGTCCGTCAGCGCCGGGGAGTACGCCGCGCCGCCCGCGCACGGGCCGAGCATCACGCTGATCTGGGGGATGACACCGGACGCCTTGGTGTTCCGCTGGAAGATGCCGCCGTAACCGGCGAGCGCCGAGACGCCCTCCTGGATACGGGCACCGGCGCCGTCGTTGAGGGACACCAGCGGCGCCCCGGCCGAGATGGCCATGTCCATGATCTTGTGGATCTTGGTGGCGTGGGCCTCCCCCAGCGCCCCGCCGAAGATCCTGAAGTCGTGTGCGTAGACGAACACCGTCCGTCCGTGGACGGTCCCCCAGCCGGTGACGACACCGTCGGTGTAAGGCTTCTTGGCCTCAAGCCCGAACCCGGTCGCACGATGCCGCCGCAGCGGCTCCACTTCGTTGAAGGACCCCTCGTCAAGCAGCAGATCGATCCGCTCGCGAGCCGTCAGCTTCCCCTTGGCCTTCTGGGCCTCGGTCGCCCGCTCGCTCGGGCCGCGCCGAGCCTGCTCGCGAATCGCGTGCAGCTCGGCGACGCGCCCGCGAACGTCACTCGCCTCAGCAGGCGCACCTTCGAGATTGGTCATGCAATGACGGTACGTTCCCGGACCCCCGGAAACGCATGTCAATTCCCTACAACGTCAAGGGCGTTTTGGTGGGCAGGCGGAACAGAACTGGACAGCGGCTTTCCCACTACCTGGTGTCCTAAAGGACTATCGGCCCTGTCGGCACCCCACAAACCTCCAGGCCGTGACCGTGCGAGGGGCGGGCGCGACCACCCGGATGGGCGGCGTCCGCCGGAGCGGCCGTGCGGCCGGATCGGGCAACGGAGCGCATCGGCCGCGCTCCGCTCCCCGCACCCTACTCCGGACGCCGCCGGCGCCGCACCGCCCGCCTCCTCGCACCGGCCGGCGCGTCACTCCTGCGGGTCCACCCCGGCCCGCAGCAGCCCGTAGGCGTAGGCGTCGTCCAGGGCCTGCCAGGACGCGGCGATCACGTTCTCCCCGACGCCCACGGTCGACCACTCCCCCTGGCCGTCCGCGGTGGAGACCAGCACCCGGGTCGTGGACTCGGTGCCGTGCTTGCCTTCCAGGATGCGGACCTTGTAGTCCACCAGCTCCATCGTCGCCAGCTGCGGGTAGATCCGCTCCAGCCCCACCCGCAGCGCCCGGTCCAGGGCGTTGACCGGGCCGTTGCCCTCCGCCGTGGCGACGATGCGCTCGCCCTTGGCCCAGAGCTTCACGGTGGCCTCGTTGGCGTGGGTGCCGTCCGGGCGGTCCTCGACGATCGCCCGCCAGGACTCGACGCGGAAGAAGCGGCGGGGACGGCCCTCGACCTCCTGGCGCAGCAGCAGCTCGAAGGAGGCGTCGGCGGCCTCGTAGGTGTAGCCCGCGAGCTCCCGCTCCTTGACCCGCTCCACGATCCGGCCCACCAGCGCCCGGTCGCCGCCGAGGTCGATGCCCAGCTCCTTGCCCTTGAGCTCGATCGACGCCCGTCCGGCCATGTCGGAGACGAGCATCCGCATGGTGTTGCCGACCCGCTCGGGGTCGATGTGCTGGTACAGATCCGGGTCGACCTTGATCGCGGAGGCGTGCAGTCCGGCCTTGTGGGCGAAGGCGGAAACACCCACATAGGGCTGGTGAGTGGACGGCGTCAGATTGACGACCTCGGCGATCGCGTGCGAGATCCGGGTCATCTCCTCCAGGGCGCCCTCCGGCAGCACCCGGCGGCCGTACTTCAGCTCCAGGGCCGCGACGACCGGGAAGAGGTTGGCGTTGCCCACCCGCTCGCCGTAGCCGTTGGCCGTGCACTGGACGTGGGTGGCGCCCGCGTCCACCGCGGCGAGGGTGTTGGCGACCGCGCAGCCGGTGTCGTCCTGGGCGTGGATGCCCAGCCGCGCCCCGGTGTCGGCCAGTACGGTGCGGACCACCGCGTCGATCTGGCCGGGGAGCATGCCGCCGTTGGTGTCGCAGAGGATCACCACCTCGGCGCCCGCCTCGTGGGCGGCGGAGACGACCTGCTTGGCGTAGGCGGCGTTGGCCCGGTAGCCGTCGAAGAAGTGCTCGCAGTCGAGGAAGACCCGGCGGCCCTGGGACCGCAGATGGGCGACGGTCTCGCGGACCATCGCGAGGTTCTCCTCGAGCGTGGTGCGCAGGGCCAGCTCCACATGGCGGTCGTGGGACTTCGCCACCAGGGTGATCACCGGCGCCCCGGAGTCCAGCAGCGCCTTGACCTGGGCGTCGTCCTCGGCGCGCACCCCCGCCTTGCGGGTGGCGCCGAACGCCACCAGCTGGGCGTGCTTGAAGTCGATCTCGGCGCGGGCCCGGGCGAAGAACTCCGTGTCGCGCGGGTTGGCGCCGGGCCAGCCGCCCTCGATGAAGCCCACGCCGAAGTCGTCCAGATGACGGGCGATGGTCAGCTTGTCCGCGACCGTGAGGTTGATGCCCTCGCGCTGCGCTCCGTCGCGCAGGGTGGTGTCGAAGACATGGAAGCCGTCGTCGGGCAGATCCTTCATGGTTGGTCTGGCTCCTGTCGGATGGATCTCGGTCTACCGGAATGTCCGGTTCCGCGCCCTCCTATGATCCCTCACGCTTCGCGTCCGGCGGGATGGTCCGGAAAACGAAAAGACCCCTCGCGGGTGCGAGAGGTCTGCGCGCGGGTCTGGGGCACGGTGGCCGCCCTGTACCGGGTCGTACGGGCGGTCACTGCGGACCGGCGCGCCTGCTGCCAATAATCATGGCGAACGAGAGCACGGAGGCAGTCTGGCACATTCCGCCCCCGCGCTCTCACCCGTCTCACGATGCGAACCCCCGGTGTCAACGAGGTGACGCCCGAAGGTCAGCCCAGGGGGTGCATCCCGGAAGGTCAGCCCAGGGGGTGCATCCAGCCATGCGGGTCCGGGGCGGCGCCGGTCTGGATGTCCAGCAGCGCCTTGCGCAGCCGCATGGTCACCTCGCCCGGCTCCCCGTCGGCCACCGTCCAGCTCGCCCGGGCGGACTTGACCGAGCCGACCGGGGTGATCACGGCCGCCGTACCGCAGGCGAAGACCTCGGTGAGGGTCCCGTCGGCGTTGCCCTCGCGCCAGTCGTCGACGGAGATCCGGCCCTCGGTGACCTCGTAGCCGAGGTCGGCGGCGATCTCCAGCAGCGAGGCGCGGGTGATCCCCGGCAGCAGCGAACCGGACAGCTCGGGGGTCACGATGCGGTTCCCGTACACGAAGTACAGGTTCATCCCGCCCATCTCCTCGATCCAGCGGCGCTCGATCGCGTCCAGCCAGACCACCTGGTCACAGCCCTGCTCGGCGGCCTGCGCCTGGGCGACCAGGGAGGCCGCGTAGTTGCCGCCCGTCTTGGCCGCGCCGGTGCCGCCGGGCGCGGCGCGGACGTACTCCTCCGAGAGCCAGACCGAGACCGGCTGCACACCGCCGGGGAAGTAGGCCCCGGCCGGGGAGGCGATCACCACGAAGAGGAACTCGTTCGAGGGCCGGACTCCGAGCCCGACCTCGGTGGCGAACATGAAGGGCCGCAGGTACAGGGACTGCTCCCCGTGGCCCGGCACCCACGCCTTGTCCTGGGTGACCAGCGCGTCACACGCCTCGATGAAGGTCTCGACGGGGAGCTCCGGCATGCCCATGCGGCGCGCGGACGCCTGGAACCGCTCGGCGTTCTGCTCGGGGCGGAACGTGGCCACGGTGCCGTCGGGACGGCGGTACGCCTTGAGCCCCTCGAAGATCGTCTGGGCGTAGTGCAGCGTCATGTTCGCCGGGTCGAGCGAGAGCGGGGCGTACGGCACGAGCTGGGCCTCGTGCCAGCCACGGCCCTCCGTCCACTTGACCGTCACCATGTGATCGGTGAAGTGGCGGCCGAATCCGGGGTTGGCCAGGATCTTCTCCCGCTCGGCCGCGGGCACGGGGTGGGAGGAGGGCTTGAGCTCGATCGTGGGCGTCGTCATGGCAGGTAGTCCTTCACCTTCGGTTGTGGCGGACCGCGCTCACACCATCCTGCCCGCAAGCGGTACTAGGACGTCCAAGCTCTTCTTCACACGGCGGCCCCACCGGGAATTATCTCCTAGGTGAGGCCGGGGAAGGAGCGTTGTGCAACGCGCGGCCCAAGGTCGATGGTCGCACCCAGCCGCGCGCTGGCACAGGCTGGGGTCAGCCGGATACTCGGGCGGCGAGCGCGTCGCCGATCTCGTCGGTGGTGCGCGGCGCGGCCGCGTCCCGCTCGGCGAGGTCCGCGGCGACGGCGGCCTCGATACGGGCCGCCTCGTCCCCGTAGCCGAGGTGCGACAGCAGCAGGGCCACCGACAGGATGGTCGCCGTCGGGTCGGCCTTGCCGGTGCCCGCGATGTCCGGCGCGGAGCCGTGGACCGGCTCGAACATCGACGGGAAGGCGCCGGAGGGGTTGATGTTGCCGCTCGCGGCGAGCCCGATGCCGCCGGTGACGGCGGCGGCGAGGTCGGTGAGGATGTCACCGAAGAGGTTGTCGGTGACGATCACGTCGAACCGCTCCGGCTGGGTGACGAAGAAGATCGTCGCGGCGTCGACGTGCAGATAGTCGGTGGTGACCTCGGGGTACTCCTGGCCCACCCGGTCGAAGATGTTCTTCCACAGGTGGCCGGCGTGCACCAGGACGTTGTTCTTGTGCACGAGGGTCAGCTTCTTGCGCGGCCGGGCGCTTGCGCGCTCGTAGGCGTCCCGGACCACGCGCTCGACCCCGTGGGCGGTGTTCAGGCTGACCTCGGTGGCGACCTCGTCCGGGGTGCCGGTGCGCATCGAGCCGCCGTTGCCCACGTACGGGCCCTCGGTGCCCTCGCGGACGACCACGAAGTCGATGTCGGGGCGGCCGGCCAGCGGGGACGGGGTGTTCGGGAAGAGCTTCGACGGACGCAGGTTGACGTAGTGGTCGAAGGCGAAGCGCAGCTTGAGCAGCAGCCCGCGCTCGAGCACGCCCGAGGGCACCGAGGGGTCGCCGATGGCGCCGAGCAGGATCGCGTCGTGGTCCTTCAGCGACTCCAGGTCCGCGTCCGGCAGGGTGTCGCCGGTGGCGTGCCAGCGCTGGGCGCCGAGGTCGTAACTCCGGGTCTCCAGCTTCACCTCCTGCGGAAGGGCGGCGGAGAGGACCTTCAGGCCCTGGGCCACGACTTCCTGGCCGATACCGTCACCGGGGATCACTGCGAGGCGAATGCTGCGAGACATACCGGGACCCTACCGCTCGTCCCATGCATTGACATAGGCGTTCCACCATTCGGACGGCCGCTCAGCGGCAATCGCTCGTTCACCCCCTGTACGGCGCGCCGTTGACCGCTCGGGGGACATTCCGGTCCATGGACACACCACGGTTCGGCGTACCGGAGCGACTCGCCCAGCGGATGACCATGGCCGAGCAGCACGAGTATCTGCGGGCCCGGCTCTCCCGCCGCCGGGTGCTGCGCGGGGGCGCCGCCACGGCGGGCACGGTCGCGGGCGCGGGGTTGCTGGGCGGGGCGGCGTGCGCCGCCGGTGCCAAGCCGGCGACGCCGGCCGCGGGCCCGACGCCGGGGTCCGCCACGGTGGACGGCGCGCTGGTCGCGCCGTTCGGCCGCCATCTGGCCTTCGGCGCCGATCCGCGGACCCAGATGCGGATCTCCTGGCAGGTCCCGTTCGCGGTGCGCAAGCCGTACGTACGGATCGGCACCAGCCCGCTGGAGCTCACCCGCAAGGTCGAGGCCGAGGTCCGTCATCTGCACACCCCGTCGCTGAGCGACAAGCTGCCCGCGGTCGACCAGTTCTATCTGCACGCCGCGGTGGACGACCTGCGCCCCGGGGCCACCTACTACTACGGCGTCGGGCACGCCGACCGCGATCCGGCCGAGCCGCGCCACTTCGCGTCCGTGGGCACCTTCCGCACCGCGCCGGACCGGCCGGGGAAGTTCGTCTTCACCGCCTTCGGCGACCAGGGGGTGAGCTATGACGCACTCGCCAACGACCAGCTGATCCTCGGCCAGAATCCGTCGTTCCATCTGCACGCCGGGGATCTGTGCTACGCGGACACCACCGGCCACGGAAAGAAGTCCGACCTCTACGACGCCCGGGTATGGGACTCCTTCCTCGCCCAGACCGACTCGGTCGCGGCGAGCGTGCCGTGGATGGTGACCACCGGCAACCACGACATGGAGGCGTGGTACTCCCCCGACGGCTACGGCGGCCAGCTGGCCCGCTGGTCGCTGCCGACGAGCGGCCCGGATCCGCGCAAGGCGCCCGGCGTCTACTCGTTCTCTTACGGGAACGTGGGCGTGGTCGCCCTGGACGCCAATGACGTGTCGTACGAGATCCCGGTCAACAAGGGGTACACGGACGGGGCGCAGACCCGCTGGCTGGACCGGCGGCTGGGGGAGCTGCGCAGGCGGCCCGGCATCGACTTCCTGGTGGTCTTCTTCCACCACTGCGCCTACTCCACCACCAGCGCCCATGCCTCGGACGGCGGGGTGCGCGACACGTGGGTGCCGCTGTTCGACAAGCACCAGGTGGACCTGGTCATCAACGGCCACAACCACGTCTACGAGCGGACCGACGCCCTCCGGGGCGGCAAGGTCGCCCGCCGGGTCCCGGTGGAGGGGAGCGCCGACGCGGTGCGCGACGGGATCGTCTACGTGACGGCGGGCGGGGCGGGCGCGAAGCTCTACGAGTTCCCGGTGCCCGACAGCTACGAGGGGCACGTCAAGGACCTCGACGAGGTGAAGACCTACCACTGGAGCGAGGACGGCGAGAAGAACCGGGACAGCGCGGACTGGTCCCGGGTCCGCTACACCGGCTTCTCGTTCCTCGCGGTGGAGGTCGAGCCGGGCCCCCGCCCCAGGCTCACGGTCACGGCCCTGGCGGAGTCGGGCGAGCGGGTGGACCGCTTCGAGGTCACCCGGCCCCGGCGTCAGTGACCGGTGACCCCGCCGTTGTCCCGGCGGTCGAGGGCTCGCTGGAGCGCGGCGGCCGCCTTCTTGCGGTCGGTGTCGTCGGTCTTGCGGCGGATCCTGCGGACAGTCGTCTCGGCCATGATCACATCTCCTCTGCTGAACCCCGGTGACGCCCGGGAGGCGCCCGGGAGGAAGGAAAGCTCCCCGAGAAGGTGGCTGCCGGAAGGGGCGGGGGCCTGGGTGCGGCAGGGGTCACCTGCGCGATTGCACCGGCCGCGGCCGCCATCGCTGGATGCAGCGAGACGTTCGGCTTCCACAAAAATAAGGCAGCGGAGCGTCAGTGTCTGCACAATTAGTCGGACGTCCTACCATCTGAGACGCGAACAGCGTGATATCAGCCACTGACCCAGGGTGATCGTCTATCGGCTCCGCGCCGATGATCGAGGCCGACCCCCGTCCGACCTCGACCAACGGCGGCCGATCGCTAGTCCGTGAGCGTTCCCGCGCCTGGTTACCCACGTAAACTGCGGTAAATAGTGCCTACTTGACTGCTTGACGCTAGCACCGCCGCGCATCGGGCGTCCACAGATTTCCCCGACGCGCCCCCCTGGACGGCCCCGCGCCCCCGGACCGCTCCAGTGCGGTCCGGGGGCGCGGGTCGCCGGGCTCGGGGGTCAGCCCATGTGCGGGTAGCGGTAGTCGGTCGGCGGGACCAGGGTCTCCTTGATGGAGCGGGTGGAGGTCCAGCGCATCAGGTTCTGCTTGGCGCCCGCCTTGTCGTTGGTGCCGGACGCGCGGCCGCCGCCGAAGGGCTGCTGGCCGACGACGGCACCGGTCGGCTTGTCGTTGATGTAGAAGTTGCCGGCCGCGAAGCGCAGCGCCTCACAGGCGGCGGCCGCCGCCGCGCGGTCCTGGGCGATGACGGCGCCGGTCAGCCCGTACGGGGCGGCCGACTCCATCTGCTGGAGCATCGCGTCGTACTCCTCGTCCTCGTAGACCAGCACCCCGAGGATCGGCCCGAAGTACTCGTCCTTGAAGATCTCGTTCTCCGGGTCGGTGGAGACCAGCACGGTCGGGCGGACGAACCAGCCCTCGCTGTCGTCGTAGGTGCCGCCCGCGACGACCTCGATCGTCGGGTCGGACTTGGCCCGGTCGATCGCCGCCTTGTTCTTGGCGAAGGCGCGCTCGTCGATGACCGCGCCCATGAAGTTGTCGAGGTCGGCCACATCGCCCATGGTCAGCCCGTTGACCTCGGTGGCGAACTCCTCCTTGAGGCCGTTCTCCCACAGGGAGCGCGGCACATAGGCGCGGGAGGCCGCGGAGCACTTCTGGCCCTGGAACTCGAAGGCGCCGCGGGTCATCGCCGTCTTCAGCACCGCCGGGTCGGCGGACGGGTGGGCAACGATGAAGTCCTTGCCGCCGGTCTCACCGACCAGCCGCGGATAGGTCTTGTAGTTCTCGATGTTGTTGCCGACCGTCTTCCACAGGTACTGGAAGGTGCGGGTCGAGCCGGTGAAGTGGATGCCCGCGAGGTCCGGGTGGGCCAGCGCCACCTCGGAGACCTCCTTGCCGTCGCCCGTGACCAGGTTGATCACGCCCTTGGGCAGCCCGGCCTCCTCCAGCAGCTCCATCAGCAGCACGGCGGCGTGGGTCTGGGTCGGGGACGGCTTCCAGACCACCACATTGCCCATGAGCGCGGGGGCGGTCGGAAGGTTGCCCGCGATGGCGGAGAAGTTGAAGGGGGTGATCGCGTAGACGAACCCCTCCAGCGGCCGGTGGTCGGTGCGGTTCCAGACCCCGGGCGAGTTGGTCACCGGCTGCTCGGCCAGGATCTGGCGGGCGAAGTGGACGTTGAAGCGCCAGAAGTCGATCAGCTCACAGGGGGTGTCGATCTCCGCCTGCTGCGCGGTCTTCGACTGGCCCAGCATGGTGGACGCGGCGAGCGTCTCCCGCCAGGGGCCGGAAAGCAGGTCGGCGGCCTTGAGGATGACCGCGGCACGGTCGTCGAAGCTGAGCGCGCGCCACGCCGGGGCCGCGGCCAGGGCGGCGTCGATCGCGTCCTGCGCGTCCGCTCGAGTGGCGTTGGCATAGGTGCCCAGGCGGGCGGAGTGCTTGTGCGGCTGGACGACGTCGAAGCGCTCCCCCGCCCCCATCCGCTTCTGGCCGCCGATGGTCATCGGCAGGTCGATGGGGTTCTCGCCGAGCTCCTTGAGCTTGGTCTCGAGGCGGGCGCGCTCCGGGGTGCCGGGGGCGTAGGTGTGCACCGGCTCGTTCACCGGCACGGGGACCTGGGTGACGGCGTCCATTATTTCCTCCTTCGCCTGAGTGGCGACTTTGCTACGCTGTGTGAGTGCCGCGAGGCACCGGGCAGGGCTTGTCCATCATGAGGTTGTGCAGTTCGCCAAGTGAGAAGCTCCCGGTTTCGGTCGGGGGAGGAGTCACGATGGCCGTTGTCTCCTAGTAGAAGGCCATCAGGCCAGAGGGCCGAGCGTTGACCAGTTGGACGACGGCGTCGTTCAGCTGGTCAACACTTACCTGCGGCCGACCAGCGAACGCAGGAAGAATGTGAGGTTGGCGGGACGCTCCGCGAGGCGGCGCATGAAGTACCCATACCAGTCTGTGCCATACGGGACGTAAACCCGCATACGGTGACCTTCCGCCACCAGCCGCTCCTGCTCGGCCACGCGGATCCCGTACAGCATCTGGAACTCGTACTCGTCCAGCTTGCGCCCGAGGCGGTGCGCCAGGTCCTGCGCGATGGCGACCATGCGCGGATCGTGCGAGCCGATCATGGGGTAGCCCTCGCCGCCCATCAGGATCTTCAGACAGCGCACATAAGCGCGGTCCACCTCGCGCTTGTCCTGGTGGGCGACGCTCGCCGGCTCGTTGTACGCGCCCTTCACCAGCCGCACCCGGGAGCCTTCCCCGGCCAGCGCCCGGCAGTCGTCCTCGGTCCGGAAGAGATAGGACTGGAGGACCGCGCCGGTCTGCGGGAAGCGGGTGCGCAGCTCGCCGAGGATGGCGAGGGTGGAGTCCACCGTGATGTGGTCCTCCATGTCGAGGGTGACCGTCGTGCCCGCCGCGGCGGCGGCCTCCACGACCGGGGTCACATTGGCCAGCGCCAGATCGTGGCCCCCGGGCAGCGCCTGGCCGAACGCGGAGAGCTTCACGGACATCTCCGCGCGCCCGGCGAGCCCCTCGGTGGCCAGCGCCTCGGTCAGCGCCAGATAGGCGTCACGGCTGCGCAGCGCCTCGGACCGGTCGGTCACGTCCTCGCCCAGATGGTCCAGGGTGACGTCCAGGCCGCGGGCGGTCAGCGACCGCACCGCCCCCAAGGACTCGGCCAGCCGCTCCCCGGCGACGAAGCGGTCCACCATCGGGCGGGTGACCGGCGCGGCCGAGACGATACGGCGGATGGCGGCACTGCGCGAAGCGGCGAGCAGCACGGGTCCCAGCACGGGGCACCTCCACGATGACGGCCGATGAACGGCATCGACAACTCACCGTGAAACTTAAGGATGGCGCGGATTCCGGACCATCGACAGCTGTCACGCATCCGTGGCCGGGATCTCAGACATCTGTATGAGAATGTGAGGGGCGAAAGCGGGAAGAGGCGGGACCCATGCGCGACGACTACCAGCAGCTGGTGGACGAGATCACGGCGGTGCTCCGGGCACCCGCGACCCTGGAGAACCGCGACTTCGCGCTCATCGCCTTCGGTGCCCAGGACAGCGAAGACAGCGATGACGCGGCGGAGCCCGCGCTGGACCCGGTGCGCACCCGCTCGATCCTCCAGCGCCGCTCGACGGCGGCGGTGCGGGCCTGGTTCGAGGCGTTCGGGATCGCCCGGGCGCAGGCGCCGCTGCGGATCCCGCCCGACCCGGCGGCCGGGGTGTTCATGGGCCGCATCTGTCTGCCCGTCCGGCACCGCGGGGTGGTGCACGGCTATGTCTGGCTGCTGGACGACGGCCATCTCGCCGATCTGGAGCTGGGCGGCCCGGCGGGCGGGCAGGACCCCCGGCTGGCCCGCGCGATGGAGACCGCGGACCGCATCGGGGCGCTGCTGGCGGCCGAGGCGCGGGCCGGGGAGGAGCTCGGTGAGCTGCTGCGCGATGTGCTGACCGGACCGCCGGCCGGGCGGGACGCCGCACGCGCCGGGCTGCGGGCCGCGCTGCGCGGAGCGGCCGACGGGCCGCTGGCGCTGGTGGCGGTGGTGCCGTGGACGCCGGGGACCGGCGAGGACGCGGACCACCCGGGCCTCCCCCATCTGCCAGGCATCGTGGCCGCGTGCGCGCTGCCCGGGGACGCGACGGCCGGGGGCGGGGCGAGCGGAGGCGCGGCGGGCGGGTTCGCGGCGGGCGGGTTCGCGGCGGGCGGGTTCGCGGCGGGCGGGGCGCCCGGCCCCGGAGACGCGGCAGGCGGGGCGCGCGGGGCGGGGCTGGCGGCGCTGGTCCGGCTGCGCGCGGCCTCCGCCCTGGACCCGGCCCGCGCGACGGCCGAGCAGCTGCTGCGCTCGCCCCGGGCCACGGCGGGCGGCAGAGGCCCGGGGAGACCGGCACCCAGGGCCGCCGCCGGGGTCAGCGCTCCCCGGCGCGGGCTGGAGGACCTGCCCGCCGCCTGGCAGGAGGCGCTGGCCGCCGCGCGGGCGGCCCACGCCGACACCCACCTGGGCCCGGTCGCGGAATGGTCCGCCATCGGCCCGTACCGGCTGCTGGCCGCGCTGCCCGCGCTGCCGCCCGACGCCGCCGTACGGCCCCTGCTGGAGTCCGCGCACGCCGAGCTCGCCCGCACCGCCGAGACCTTCCTCGACTGCGCGGGCCAGGCCGGGCGCACCGCACAGCGGCTGGGCATCCACCGGCAGACGCTGTACTACCGCCTCTCGCGGGTGCGGCAGCTGACCGGTCTCGACCTGGACGCGGGCGAGGACCGGCTGCTGCTCCATATGACGCTGAAGGCGGCGCGTCTCGGGCCGCCGGGGCGCTGAGCCGGAAGCCTGCCTGAGCCCCGGGGTCAGTCGGCGGGGGCTTGGGGGGCTTCTGGCGCTTCCGGGACGTCTGGGGCGTCGCCGACGATCCGGCGCATCGCCTCGACCAGGTCGTGGGCGCTGGGCATGAGGTCGGGGTCGATGGCCATCTGGACGACCATCCCGCTCACCAGCGTCATGTAGAACGAGCCCATGACCCGGGAGGTCTCCTCGTCCACATCGCGCTCGTCGATGCCGTGGATCAGCCCCACCAGCCCCTGGCGTCCCTCCGGTTGGGCCCGGCCGAAGGCCGCGCGCAGCTCGGGGTCGTGTCGAACCTGGAGGATGGCCTCCAACTGGGAGCGCCACACCGCCTGGTGCTTGTCGAACAGCTCGAGCACCCGGGTCCACCGGGCCTCGAACCGCTCCCGCAGCCCGGTGTCCGGGCCCTCGCCCGCCGGGGCGTCCGCCGCGAGGGACCGCTCGACGTCATCGGCCCAGTCGCCCATGGAGGCGAAGAGCGCCTCCCGCATCAGGGCGTCCTTGGAGCCGTAGTGGTAGCCGATGGAGGCCAGATTGGCGCCCGAGGCGGCCACGATGTCCCGCGCCGTCGTACGGGACCAGCCCTTCTCCTCAAGGCAGCGCTTGGCCCCGGCCAGCAGATCCTCTCGATGTCCCATGGCGTCAGGGTATCCCGACCCCATACGACCGTCCCAGACAAACGTCCCATACGACCGTCCAAGACGAACGTCTCACACAAGCGTTTTACACGTCCATACTAGACGCTTGTTTAAGACGCTCGTATAGTCGCCGCCATGACCTCGACTTCCACCGGCCCGCGCGCCGGACGCAGGGAATGGACCGCCTTCGTGGTCCTGATGCTTCCGCTCCTCCTGGTCTCCATGGATGTGTCGGTGCTGTACTTCGCGGTGCCGGCCATCAGCCGGGAGCTGCACCCCAGCTCCACCCAGCAGCTGTGGATCTTCGACATCTACGCCTTCGCCCTCGCCGGGCTGCTCATCACCATGGGGGCACTGGGCGACCGCTTCGGACGGCGGAAGCTGCTGCTGTTCGGGGCCGCGGCCTTCGGCGCCGCGTCCGTCGCGGCGGCGTACGCGCAGAGCGCCGAGATGCTCATCGCCGCACGGGCGGTGCTCGGGATCGGCGGTGCCACGCTGATGCCCTCGACGATGGCGCTGGTCCGCAACCTCTTCCTGGACGAGAAGCAGCGGGCCAAGGCGATCGCGATCTGGTCGTCGGCCATGGCGGGCGGTATCGCGCTGGGCTCGGTGCTGAGCGGGGTGATGATCGAGCACTTCTGGTGGGGCTCGGTCTTCCTGATCAACGTCCCGGCGATGGTGCTGCTGCTGGCGCTGGTGCCGCTCCTGGTGCCGGAGTTCAAGGACCCCGCGCCCGGGCCGTTCGATCTGCCGAGCGTGCCGCTGTCGATGGCCGCGGTGCTTCCGGTGATCTACGGCCTGAAGAAGATCGCCGCCGACAACGGCGTCGGGCTGGTCCCGGTGCTGTCCATCGTCGCCGGTCTCGCCATCGGCGCCGTCTTCGTACGGCGCCAGCGCACCCGGCGCGACGCGATGATCAGCCCGGAGCTGTTCCACCACCGCGGCTTCGGCCCGTCGATCGCGCTCAACGCGCTGGCCACCTTCGCCATGATGGGCTCGGCCTACTTCACCACCCAGTATCTGCAGTCCGTGCTCGGCAAGGGCCCGTTGGAGGCGGCGCTGTGGAGCCTGGCCCCGTCCGTCTGCGTCGGCATCGCCGGGCCGGTGGCGGCCGCAGCGGTCCAGCGCGGCGCCAACCGGGCGCATGTGATCGGCGCCGGGTTCGTCACCGCGGCGATCGGCTACGGGATTCTGGCCCTGGCCGGTACGGACGCGCTGTGGACCGTGCTGATCGGCGCCGCCGTCCTGGCCAGCGGGATCGTCGCGGTGATGTCGCTGGTCACCGACATGGCGATCGGCACCGTCCCGCCGAAGCGGGCGGGTTCGGCGGCCGCGCTGCTGGAGACGGGCCAGGAGTTCGGCGGGGCCATGGGCATGGCGGTGCTCGGCAGCGTCGGCACCGCCGTCTACCGCGGCGACGTCAAGGACGCGCTGGGCGCCGGACTGCCCGCCGACTCGCTCGACCAGGTACGCGAGACGTTGGGCGCGGCCGCCGCAGTGGCGGGCTCGCTGAAGGGGCGGACCGGGGAGCACCTGCTGGACACGGCGCGCGAGGCGTTCACCCACGGGATGCGGATCGCGTGCGGGGCCGGGGCGGTGGTCCTGGTGGCGGGGGCGATCCTGGCCCTGGTGACGCTGCGCCGGGTCGGCGCGGAGGACACCGGGCCATCGGTCGAGGACGCGGCCTCGCCCGACGCATCCTCGACCGGCACGGCCTCAACTGACGCGCTCTCGACCGGCGCGGCCTCGACCGGCGCGGCCTCGGTCGGCGCGGCCGGGGCGGCGGATGGCGGCGAGGCGGTGCCGAGTCGCTGAGCCGCGGCGTGACGCCCGTTGGGGCCCCACCGCGGTGGGGCCCCAACGGGCGTCACGCGCACAACGTGTTGTCCGCACCCGCACAAACGTCCCTCGAACACGACGGCAACCATTCCCCGCCCGGCGGCGACCAGAGGACGGCGGCCGGACACGGCGGCCAGAGGGCTGAGCAGCCACCCCACGCGAGAGGAGTGACGCACCGTGCGCATCACCAGAGCGTTAGCGGCAGCCGGACTCGCCGCCGCCTTCCTGATCGGCACGGCCCACGCACCGCAGGCCGTCGCGGGCGAACTACCGGGCGGCACACGGTTCTTCACCAGCCCCGACTCGTCCGTCAACAAGTGGGTCGCCGCCAATCCGGGCGACTCGCGCCAGCCGCGCATAGCCTCGCGCATAGCAAGCCAGCCGCAGGCCGTCTGGTTCGCCCGCTACTCCCCCTCCACCGTCACCGCGGATGTCCGCCAGGTGACCTCCGCGGCAGCCGCCAAGGGCGAGGTCCCCGTCCTCGTCGCCTACATGATCCCCAACCGCGACTGCGGCGGCGCCTCGGCGGGCGGCGCCCCCGACCTCGCCGCCTACGACGCCTGGGCGCGCGACTTCGCCGCGGGGCTGGGCACCGGGTCCTCGATCGTCATCCTCGAACCGGATTCGATCGCGCTCATCAGCTGTCTGTCGTCCAGTGAGCTGAGCGGACGCTACGCCTCGCTGGCCCGGGCCGCGAACGCCATCCACGCCGCGAACCCGAAGGCACGGGTCTACTTCGACGCCGGGCACTCCGCGTGGAACAGCGCCTCCACGCAGGCGTCACGGCTTCGCGCGGCCGGGGTGCTGACCAGTGGGGACGGCATCTACAGCAATGTCTCCAACTACCAGCGCACCCCGAATGAGGTCGCCTTCGCCAAGAACGTGCTCGGCGCACTCGGCGGCTCGGGGCTGACCGCCGTCATCGACACCAGCCGCAACGGCAACGGCCCCGCCCCGACAACACCTGGTGCGACCCCCACGGCCGCAAGCTGGGCGAGAACCCGACGGCCAACACCGGCGACCCGGCCATCGACGCCTATCTGTGGATCAAACTGCCCGGTGAGCTGGACGGCTGCGCGGGCGCCGCGGGCAGCTTCTCGCCCGACTACGCGTACGAGCTGGCGGGCTGAGAGCACACAGCCACCGGTCCCGCGCTCCGCGCCCGGATCCCGCGCTGTGACCCACCCATCGCCGGAAGCCCCCGCTCCAGGTGGAGCGGAGGGCCTCCGGGGCGCGGGGCGCCGTCAGCCCAGGTGGGCGGGGAGCGGGGTGGCGCCTTCGGCGCCGGGTTCGCGTACCGGGCGCGGGGTGTTCATCAACAGGGCCACGACCACCGCGGCGCCCACGAGGATCGAGGACGAGACGACGAAGGCGTGCGAGAAGCCCTCGACCAGGCCGGCCTTCGCGGTCGCCTTGGCGGTCTGCGGTGTCATCTGCCGGGCGTGCGAGGCCATGTAGTCGGAGGTCGCGCTGGTGGCGATGGTGTTGAGCATCGCCGTGCCGATCGAACCGCCGATCTGCTGGGCGGTGTTGACCGTGGCTGAGGCGACGCCCGCGTCCCCCGCCCCCACGCCATGGGTCGCGTAGTTCATCGAGGGTGCCATCACCAGGCCCATGCCGAAGCCGACCAGGAGCTCGGCGGGCAGCACCCCCGCCGCGTACGAGCTGTCGACGTCCAGGGGCACCAGCAGGACGACACCGGTGGCCGCGAACAGCAGACCGGGCGCCACCAGCAGCCGCGGCGGCACCTTGGGGATGAGGCGGGAGGCGACACCGCCCGCGCCGATCAGCACCGCCCCGGTCATCGGCAGGAACGCCACACCGGTGAGCAGCGCCGAGTACCCCTTGACGAGCTGCATGTAGTACGTGAGGAAGAGGAACATCGCGAACATGCCGACCACCGAGAGGCCGACCGCCAGATAGGCGCTGCCCCGGGTGCGGTCCGCCACCACGCGCGGCGGCAGCAGCGGCCGCGCCGCGCTCCGCTCCACCATGACGAAGGCGAAGAGCAGCACCGCACCCAGGATCAACAGCCCGGTCACCAGCCGGGAGTCCCAGCCCTCGGACTCGGCCTCACTGCATCCGTAGACCACGGCCACCAGCCCGCACACCGCCAGCAGCACCCCGGGGATGTCGAAGCGGGCGCGGCCCTCGGCGCGGGTGTCGGTGGGCAGCACGGACCAGCTGACGGCGGCGACGACGGCGATCGGCACATTGACGTACAGGCACCAGCGCCAGTCGAGGTACTCGGTCAGCAGCCCGCCGACGACCAGCCCGATCGCACCGCCGCCCGCCGCGATCGCGCCGAAGATGCCGAACGCCTTGGCGCGCTCACGGGGCTCGGTGAAGTTCACCGCGAGCAGCGACAGCGCCGAGGGGGCGAGCAGCGCGGCGAACGCGCCCTGCAGCGCACGGGCCGCGAGCAGCACCTCGAAGCCAGAGGCGGCGCCGCCGAGCGCGGAGGCCCCGGCGAACCCCAGCAGCCCGATGAGGAAGGTGCGCTTACGGCCGGTGTAGTCCGCGATCCGGCCGCCGAGCAGCAGCAGACTGCCGAATGCCAGGGTGTAGGCGGTGATGATCCACTGCCGGTCGCCGTCGGAGATGCCGAGGTCCTTCTGGGCCGACGGCAGGGCGATGTTCACGATGGTGATATCGAGGACGATCATCAGCTGGGCCAGGCCGATGAAGACGAGGGCGAGCCAGCGCCGGGGGTTGGCTTGCGGCGGCGCGTCTGAGGGCTGGGACATGACGATGCCTTTCTGGTCTTGCGGTAGGCGAGCGGCGAGGGAGGTCAGGCGGGGTCGGAGCAGGTCTCACGGACGCCTCGGGCGTCGCGGGCGTCACGCGTGTCGTGGGCGTCGTGGGTGCCTCGGGCGTCACGCGCATCGTGGGTGTCACGCACGCCGTGGGCGTCGTCGATCACTCGCTCCCTGATGCGCTTGAACGCCTCGGCGTCGACGGCCGGGCCGCCGAGCGGAGTAGTGGGGCGCGGGGAGCCGGTGGGGCGCAGCCCGTCGATGTAGACATCCAGTTGGCGATGGGCGAGGGCGTCATCGGGGGCGAACCGGCCGCCGCCGGGCAGCGGCCGCGTCAGCCGGATGATCATCAGCGTGATGTCGCCGAAGACGACATCGCTCCGGATCAGCCCCTGGGCCCGGGCGCGCAGGAGCATCGCGTCGATCGGGTCGACGGCGTCGCCGGGGACGCTGTCGAGGATCTCGTCCACGGTGAACCCACCCAGCAGCGCGGGCATCACCGAGCCGATCTTGAGATCGAGGGCGGCGTGCATGAAGCGGCGCAGCGCCAGACAGGGGTCGCCCTCCTCGGCGGCGGCCCGGCTCGCGGCCTCGACCAGCGCGGTCAGCACCTCGATGGCGACCCCTCGGTGCAGATCGGCACGGTGCGGAAACCGCCGGTAGAGGGTCGCGATGCCGACCCCGGCGCGCCGGGCTATCTCATCCAGCGGGCATCCGACCCCTGATCGGCGAAGACCTCGCGGGCGGCGCGCAGGATCTGCTCCCGGTTGCGCCGCGCGTCGGCGCGCATGGGGGGCGACGGGACGCCGGCAAGGGCGTCGGCGTCGGTCTCAGCGTCTGCGGACACGGGGCTCTCCTGACAACACAGCACATATCTACAGCTATGTGGAGAAATTTTCTCCACATAGCTGCGAGCGTAGCGAGCCCACCGCCATTATTCAACATGCGATGAAAAAGATCCGGAACCCCTGTGGCATACCCCGCTGCCGTGGACGCACAAAGACCTGGGCCCGGCCCCCGCCGAAGCGGGGACCGGGCCCAGGTGGGTGACTGCCTACGCGGCTCAGACCAGATTGACCGAGCGGGCCGAGGTGGCGCCGATCTCCTCGGCGATCTCGGTGAGCACGGACTGCGGAATGGTGTCGTCCACCGTGAGCGCCACCAGCGCGGCACCGCCCGCCGTGGCCCGCGAGACCTGCATCCCCGCGATGTTGATCCCGGCCTCGCCCAGGATGCGGCCGAGCGTGCCGACCACGCCCGGGCGGTCGGTGTAGCGGAGGAAGGCCATGTGGTCGGCGAGCGCCAGATCCACGTCGTACTCCCCCACCGCGACGATCTTCTGCTGGTGCTTGGGGCCGGCCAGCGTGCCGGAGATCGAGACCTCCTCGCCGTCCGAGAGGGTGCCGCGCACGGTCACCACATTGCGGTGCTCGCTCGACTCCGAGCTGGTGGTCAGCCGCACCTCGACCCCGCGCTCCTGCGCGAACAGCGGCGCGTTCACATACGAGACGGTCTCATCGACGATGTCCTCGAAGACGCCCTTGAGCGCCGACAGCTCCAGCACCTTGACGTCGTGCTGGGTGATCTCGCCGTACACCTCGACATCGAGGCGGACCGCGACCTCGCCCGCCAGCGCGGTGAAGATCCGGCCCAGCTTCTCGGCCAGCGGCAGTCCGGGCCGCACGTCCTCGGCGATGACGCCGCCCTGCACGTTCACCGCGTCCGGGACCAGCTCGCCGGCCAGCGCCAGCCGCACCGAGCGGGCGACCGCGATGCCCGCCTTCTCCTGGGCCTCACCGGTGGAGGCGCCCAGATGCGGGGTGACCACCACATTGTCGAACTCGAACAGCGGGGACTCGGTGCACGGCTCCTGGGAGAAGACGTCCAGCCCGGCCCCGGCCACCCGGCCCTCCTTGAGGGCGGCGGCCAGCGCCGCCTCGTCCACGATCCCGCCGCGCGCGGCGTTCACGATCCGGACCTCCGGCTTGACCTTGTGCAGCGCCTCGTCGCCGATCAGACCGGTCGTCTCGGGGGTCTTGGGGAGGTGGACCGTGATGAAGTCGGAGACCTCGAGCAGCTCGTCCAGCGAGAGCAGCTTCACACCCATCTGCGCGGCCCGCGCGGGCTGCACATACGGGTCGTACGCGACGACCTTCATCCCGAAGGCGGACATCCGCTGGGCCACCAGGACGCCGATGCGGCCGAGGCCGACCACGCCGAGGGTCTTCTCGCTCAGCTCCACACCGGTGTACTTGCTGCGCTTCCACTCGCCGTTCTTCAGCGCGGCATTGGCCTGCGGGATGTTCCGGGCCGTGGCCACCAGCAGACCGCAGGCGAGCTCGGCGGCGGTGACGATGTTGGACGTCGGCGCGTTGACGACCATGACGCCCGCCTTGGTGGCGGCGGAGACGTCCACATTGTCCAGACCGACGCCCGCGCGGGCGACCACCTTCAGCTTCTTCGCCGCGGCGATGGCCTCGGCGTCGACCTTGGTGGCGCTGCGGACGAGGATCGCGTCCACATCGGCGATGGCGGGAAGGAGCTCGGCTCGGTCCGCCCCGTTGCAGTTCCGGATCTCGAAGTCCGGGCCCAGGGCGTCGACCGTCGCCGGAGAGAGCTCTTCGGCGATGAGTACGACGGGTTTACCAGTGGAAGCAGTGCTCACGTGGTCTTCAGTCCTCACTAGTCCTCAGCGGACGGCCGTCCCGACGGCCGCTGGCGGTGAAGGGGTCAGCCGCGTGGGAGACGCACGACGCTGTGAGCCTGACGCGCTTGCTGTTGATGAGTGTAGTGGCGGTCGGGCCTTCGTCATGTGCCGTCGCGGCAGGATCACCCGCACGTGGTGGTGCGCGATGGACAAAGCGCGAACCGGGTGCGGCGGGGGTCCGTCGGACCCCCGCCGCACCCGGGGCACGGCCTCCGCGCCACCAGGCGCGGTTACGCCTCCTCGTCGACCCAGCTCATGAGCTTGCGCAGCTCCTTGCCGGTGGTCTCCAGCAGATGGTTCTCGTCGGCCTTCTTCAGCTCGTTGTACTTCGGCAGGCCGGCGTTGTACTCCGCCATCCAGTTCTTGGCGAAGGTGCCGTCCTGGATCTCACCGAGGATCTTCTTCATCTCGGCCTTGGTGGACTCGTTGATGATCCGCGGACCGGAGACGTAGTCGCCCCACTCGGCGGTCTCGGAGATCGACCAGCGCATCTTCTCCAGGCCGCCCTCGTACATCAGGTCCACGATCAGCTTGAGCTCGTGGAGGCACTCGAAGTACGCGATCTCCGGCTGGTAACCGGCCTCGACCAGGGTCTCGAACCCGGCCTTGACCAGCGCGGAGGTGCCGCCGCACAGCACCGCCTGCTCACCGAAGAGGTCGGTCTCGGTCTCCTCGGTGAAGGTGGTCTTGATGACGCCGGCGCGAGTGCCGCCGATGCCCTTGGCGTAGGACAGGGCCAGCTCGAAGGCGCTCCCGGTGGCGTCCTGCTCGACGGCCACGATGCACGGCACGCCGCGCCCCTCCTCGTACTGGCGGCGGACCAGGTGGCCCGGGCCCTTGGGGGCGACCATGCAGACGTCCACATTGGCCGGGGGCTTGATGAAGTCGAAGCGGATGTTGAGACCGTGCCCGAAGAACAGCGCGTCGCCGTCCTTCAGGTTGTCCTTCACGGACTCCTCGTAGACCTTGGCCTGGATCGGGTCCGGGACCAGGATCATGATCACGTCGGCCTCGGCGGACGCCTCGGCCGGGGTGACCACGCGCAGGCCCTGCTCCTCGGCCTTGGCCTTGGACTTGGAGCCCTCGTGCAGGCCCACCCGGACGTCGACGCCCGAGTCGCGCAGCGACAGCGCGTGGGCGTGGCCCTGGCTGCCGTAGCCGAGGATTGCGACCTTGCGGCCCTGGATGATGGACAGGTCGGCGTCGTCGTCGTAGAACAGCTCGGCCACTTCGGGAATCTCCTAGCGTGTGGGTTGTGCTTCCCACCGTATGACGGGCGGGCGGGTGAAGGTTTCGGGGTCTCGCCATACGGTCCGGCGCACGGGTGGCGCCGGACCGTGGCCTCGCTGGTCGGGCGGGGCGGGGGTCAGGCGGACCGGTCGAGCGCGCGCAGGCTCCGGTCGGTGATGGAGCGGGCGCCGCGCCCTATGGCGATGGTGCCGGACTGGACCAGCTCCTTGATGCCGTACGGTTCCAGCATCTTGAGCATGGCCTCGAGCTTGTCACTGCTGCCGGTGGCCTCGATGGTCACGGCCTCCGGGGAGACGTCCACGGTCTTGGCGCGGAACAGCTGGACGATCTCGACGATCTGGGAGCGGGTCTCGTTGTCGGCGCGGACCTTGACCAGGACGAGCTCCCGCTGGATCGCCTGGCCGTCCTCCAGCTCGACGATCTTCAGCACGTTGACCAGCTTGTTGAGCTGCTTGGTGACCTGCTCCAGCGGCAACTCCTCGACATTGACCACGATGGTGATCCGGGAGATGTCGGGGTGCTCGGTGACGCCGACGGCCAGCGAGTCGATGTTGAAGCCGCGGCGGGAGAACAGGGCGGCGATCCGGGCCAGGATGCCGGGGTGTTCTCCACCAGGACGGAGAGCGTGTGCTTGGACATGGGCTCGGTCTCTTCTCTCTCTCGGTCCTGGCCTCAGTCGTCTTCGCCGTCGCCGAAGTCCGGGCGGGTGTCGCGCGCCGCCAGGATCTCGTCGTTGGAGGTGCCGGCCGCGACCATCGGCCAGACCATGGCGTCCTCGTGGACGATGAAGTCCACGACCACCGGGCGGTCGTTGATCGCGTTGGCCTTCTCGATCACGGCGTCGAGGTCGGCCGGGTCCTCGCAGCGCAGCCCGACGCAGCCCATGGCCTCGGAGAGCTTCACGAAGTCGGGGACGCGGGTGCCCAGGTTCGCTTGCGCAGGGGCGTCGGGGCCGGAGTGCAGGACCGTGTTGGAGTAGCGCTGGTTGTAGAAGAGGGTCTGCCACTGGCGGACCATGCCCAGCGCGCCGTTGTTGATGATCGCGACCTTGATCGGGATGTTGTTCAGCGCGCAGGTGACCAGCTCCTGGTTGGTCATCTGGAAGCAGCCGTCACCGTCGATCGCCCAGACCGTACGGCCCTCGTCGGCACCGGCCTTGGCGCCCATGGCGGCCGGGACGGCGTAGCCCATGGTGCCGGCGCCGCCCGAGTTCAGCCAGGTGGCGGGGGTCTCGTAGTCGATGAAGTGGGCGGCCCACATCTGGTGCTGGCCCACGCCCGCGGCGAAGATCGTGCCCTCCGGGGCCAGCTGCCCGATCCGCTGGATCACCTGCTGCGGGGAGAGGCTGCCGTCGGCGGGCTGGTCGTAGCCGAGCGGGTAGGTCTCCCGCCACCGGTTCAGGTCCTCCCACCAGCCGGTGTAGTCACCGGCGCGGCCCGCGTCGTGCTCGGCCTGGACGGCGACGACCAGGTCCGCGAGGACCTCGCGGGCGTCCCCGACGATGGGCACGTCGGCGGCGCGGTTCTTGCCGATCTCGGCCGGGTCGATGTCCGCGTGGACGATCTTGGCGTAGGGGGCGAAGGAGTCCAGCTTGCCGGTGACGCGGTCGTCGAAGCGGGCGCCGAGCGCCACGATCAGATCCGCCTTCTGCAGGGCGGTCACGGCGGCGACGGTGCCGTGCATGCCCGGCATGCCCAGGTGGAGGTGGTGGCTGTCGGGGAAGGCGCCGAGCGCCATCAGGGTGGTGGTGACCGGCGCGCCGGTCAGCTCGGCCAGCACCTTCAGCTCGGCGGTGGCCTGAGCCTTGATCACGCCGCCGCCGACGTACAGCACCGGGCGCTCGGCCTGGGTGATCAGGCGGGCGGCCTCGCGGATCTGCTTGGCGTGCGGCTTGGTGACCGGGCGGTAACCGGGCAGATCGATCTGCGGCGGCCAGGAGAAGGTGGTCTGCGCCTGGAGCACGTCCTTGGGGATGTCGACCAGGACCGGGCCGGGACGGCCGGTGGAGGCGATGTGGAACGCCTCGGCGATCGTGCGGGGGATGTCCTCGGCCTTGGTGACCAGGAAGTTGTGCTTGGTGATCGGCATGGTGATGCCGCAGATGTCCGCCTCCTGGAAGGCGTCCGTGCCGATGGCCTTGGAGGCCACCTGGCCGGTGATCGCGACGATCGGGACCGAGTCCATATGGGCGTCGCCGATGGGGGTGACCAGGTTGGTGGCGCCGGGGCCCGAGGTCGCCATGCAGACGCCGACCTTGCCGGTGGCCTGGGCGTAGCCGGTGGCGGCGTGGCCCGCGCCCTGCTCATGGCGGACGAGCACGTGCCGGACCTTCGAGGAGTCCATCATCGGGTCGTAGGCGGGCAGGATCGTGCCGCCGGGGATGCCGAAGACGGTGTCGGCACCCACTTCCTCGAGGGAGCGGATGAGGGACTGCGCGCCCGTGACGTGCTCGACGGGGGCGGACTGCGGTCCGCCGCTACGGGGCCGAGGCTGGGGATGATGGGACCCGGAGGCCTGCTCGGTCATCGGCATTCTCTTCTCGAAGATGAGGTTCGGTGCGGGAGGGAGGGGCGGGGCGGTGCACCGGCCCTGCCGGTGCAACAAAAAACCCCTCGTGCCGTAAGGCAAGCGAGGGGAGCGCGCCGGTGAGGGTCCGCAGGGCTTCATTGAGCCCTGCTCAGCCGACGCGCTGTCCAAGTACGAGAATTCGGGTGCGCATGGCTCCGACCCTCCCCCGGCGCATATCGGGTGTCAAGTGGGTGGGACGGGCGTCTCAGTATTTGAGCGGGTCGGCGGGTGGGTGTGCGGCTCCGTACGGCGCGGCCCGTGGGAGCCCCCGTGCCCGCCGTGAGCGCCGTGCCGGATCGGCAGGGCGCCGCCGACCAGCAGCGGGGGCTCCGGGCGCGGCACCGGATAGCCGCCGCGCAGCAGCGCCCGGCGCAGCCGGTGCTCGTCCAGCGGCCCACTGAAGGCCGCCCCTTGGGCGTGGGTGCATCCCATACCGCGCAGGGTGACGATCTGCTCGGGCAACTCCACCCCCTCTGCGATGGACTGCATTCCGAGGTCGCCGGCGATCCTCAGCAGCCCTGCGGTGATCTTGTGCAGCCGTGAGGACTCGACCACTCCCTCGACCAGTCCGGGGTCCAGTTTCAGCACATCGATGGGAAGCCTGCGCAGCGCCCTGATCGCGGCATAGCCGCTGCCGAAGCCGTCGAGGGCGATTCGCACCCCCAGTCGGCGCAGCGCGCCGAGGCGGTGCTCGAGCTCGTCCAGCGGCACCCGTGGATCGCTGTCGGTCAGCTCCAGGATCAGCGCGCCGGACGGCAGCCCGTGGCGGGCCAGGAGGGTCTCCACGGCCTTGGGCGGCATCGACTTGTCCACCAGCCGGCTCGCGGGGAGCCGTACGCAGACCGGGACCGGATGGCCGTCGCGGCGCCGCTGGGCGGCCTGCTCGACGGCCGCCTCCAGCATCCAGCGGGACAGCTCGGCGGTGCGGGCGGTGTCCTCGCCGCTCCCCCGGCCGTTGTCGGCGACCCGGAGGAACTCGGCGGGGGTGAACAGGATGCCCTGGGCCGAGCGCCAGCGGGCCTGCGCCGCGACCGCGGTGATCCGGCCGCTGGTCAGCTCGACGACGGGCTGGTGCAGCAGCACGAACTCCCCGTCGTGCAGGGCGGCGCGCAGTCTGGTGGCGACCTCGGCGCGCCGCGCCACCTCGGCCTGCATCTGTGGTGCGTACAGCTCGACGCGGTTCTTGCCCGCGGCCTTGGCGCGGTACATCGCCAGGTCGGCGTTGCGCATCAGGGCGCCGGGGCTGGTGCCGGGCTCGGCGAAGGCGACGCCGATGCTGGCGGCCACGCGGACCTCGGTGCTGCCCTCGACCCGGTAGGGCTGGGAGAGCCGGAGCCGCAGCCGGTCGGCGATCTCCATGATGCGCTGCTCGCGGGTGCCCGCGTCCCCCTCGCCGTCGCCGAGGATGAGGGCGGCGAACTCGTCGCCCCCGAGCCGGGCCGCGCAGTCGCCGGACCCGGACCGCACGGACTCCTGGAGCCGGCGGGCGGCCTGGACCAGCAGCTCGTCACCGGCGTGGTGGCCGACGGTGTCGTTGACCGCCTTGAAGCCGTCGAGGTCGATGAAGAGCACGGCGGTGCCGGCGTCCGTACGGCGGCGGCCGGCGACGGCGTGCGCGACCCGCCGGGTGAACAGGGCGCGGTTGGGCAGATCGGTGAGCGGGTCGTGCTCGGCGTTGTGCTGGAGCTGGGCCTGGAGCCGGACCCGCTCGGTGACATCGCGGCTGTTGAAGATCAGCCCGCCGTGGTGGCGGTTGATCGTGGACTCCACGTTGAGCCAGTCGCCGGAGCCGGAGCGGAAGCGGCATTCGATGCGTGTGGTGGGCTCCTCGCCCGGTGAGGCGGCCAGGAACCGGCGGACCTCGTGGACCACCGATCCGAGGTCCTCGGGGTGGATCAGGGAGGCCAGCTCGGAGCCGACCATCTCGTCCGCGTCGCGGCCGTAGACCCCGGAGGCGGCCGGGCTGACGTAGCGCAGGATTCCGGTGGGCGCGGCGATCATGATCACATCGCTGGAGCTCTGCACCAGGGAGCGGAAGTGGTTCTCCTTCTGGGCGAGTTCCTGGGTGAGCCTGATGTTGTCCATCAGCATGATCGCCTGTCGGACGACGAGCGCGAGCACGACCGCGCAGGCGGTGAAGAGCACCACCCCGTCGATCGGCCGGCCGTCCATCACGTTGAACAGGACCCCCAAGGTGCAGACGCCGGCGGCGAGATAGGGCGCGAGTGCGGCGAGCGAGCCCGCGATGGGGACGCTCTGCTGCGGGGAGCGGCGCGCCGGCGGCGAGTTCTGGGCGGCCTCGCGGCGGGCCACCCAGGGTGCGTACGCCAGCAGCGCGGAACCGGCGAACCACCCGGCGTCGAGTATCTGCCCGGAGCGGTAGTGCTCCCGCAGCAGCGGCGAGGTGAACAGCGCGTCGCACAGCACGGTGAGCGCGAAGGCGGCGATCGCGGTGTTGATCGCGGAGCGGTTGCCCGAGGAGCGCCGGAAGTGGAGCACGATCACCATGCTGACCAGCACGATGTCCAGCAGCGGATAGGCGAGCGTCAGGGCGCCGCGGGCCACGGAGGCGCCGTCCGCGCCGAACTCCCCGGTGTGGGCGAGCGCGAGGCTCCAGGAGAGCGTGACCAGCGATCCGGCGATCAGCCAGGCGTCCAGCCCCAGACAGATCCACCGGGCGCGGCTCGTGGGGCGCTTGGCGAGCACCAGCATCCCGACGATGGCGGGCGGGGCGAAGAGCAGGAAGCAGAAGTCGGCGACCGAGGGGGTCGGCACGGGGCGGCCGAGCACCACCTCGTACCAGCCCCAGACGGCATTCCCCAGCCCGGCCATGGCCGAGGAGGCGGCGAACAGCAGCCAGGCCGGGCGCAGCCGCCCGGCGTGCCGGCGGCCGTGCCACAGACAGGAGGCCGCGGCGGCGAACGCGGCGGCGCTCAGCCCGAAGTCACCCATGACGAGGGCCAGTCGGGACGATCCCCAGCCGACGATCGCCCCCACCGCGTAACCGCCGCAGACCAGGGCGAGGATCACTTGCGGCAACAGCCCGGCCCCGCCGCCGGAGACCGACGGCCGGGCGAGCACCGCTCCCGTGGCGCTCACTGGACTGCCATCCACTGCGTGACGGACCACTGGCGCCTCGGGGCTCCCGGAAGCGGTATCCCCGCGGGCCTCGTCGAGTTGGAGAACCGCGCGGCTGCGCGGAAGTGTCGCGGTCGACGCCTGAGCTGCGTCGGGTTGTCGGTCCATCGGCCATACATCGCCCGTCGCCCCCTCGAGTTCCGGTCCATCGCTGACGCCGTCAGGTCAGTGGCGCAGCCCCCGCTCGGGACGATACACCAGAGCGGTCACTCAGGGACATAGGCCATCTACGGACCGTAACCGACTAGGGCGTTGTATATACGGAGGGGAGTCAATCGGTGCCTGTATGTGGTGCCAGAGGCATGTCTACCCCGTCGTGGCGACGAGATGTGCCAGCGACTCGCCGCGCGCGTAACGGTGCAGCTGATCCCTCAACAACCGCTTGGCGCGCGGGAGGAAGGCCGACGTAGGGCCGCCCACATGCGGGGAGATGAGCACCCCTGGAGCGTGCCACAGCGGATGCCCGGCGGGCAGTGGTTCGGGGTCGGTCACATCGAGCGCGGCCCGCAGCCGGCCCGACTCCAACTCCGTGAGCAGGGCCTTGGTGTCCACGACCCCACCACGGGCGACGTTCACCAGCAGCGCCCCGTCCTTCATCCGGGACAGGAATTCCGCCCCGGCCAGACCACGGGTGGCCTCGGTGAGCGGGGTCACCAGCACCACCACATCGGCTTCCGGAAGCAGTCGGGGCAATGCGTCGATCGGATGCACCGGGCCGCGCTCGGTCGTGCGCGGGGAGCGCGCGACGCGCGCCACCCGCTCGCACTCGAACGGCACAAGCCGATCCTCGATCGCGCTGCCGATGGCCCCGTAGCCGACGATCAGTACGGACTTGTCGGCGAGCGCGGGGCGGAAGCCGGAGCGCCACTCCTCGGCGTCCTGGCCCCGGACGAAGTCGGGGATACCGCGCAGCGAGGCCAGGATGAGGGCGAGGGCGAGCTCGGCGGTGCTCGCGTCGTGCACCCCGCGCGCGTTGCACAGCCGCACCCCGGGCGCGAGATCGGCCAGCGCGGGCTTGATGTGGTCTATTCCGGCGGTCAGGGTCTGCACCACCCGCAGGTTGGCCATGGCGGGCAGCGGGCGGGTGCACACCTGCGGCGGCTTCATGTAGGGGACGCAGTAGAACGCGCAGCGCGCCGGGTCGGTGGGGAAGTCCTCGCCGCCGTCCCAGTGAGCGTATTCGAGGGTGTCGGGAAGGCCGTCGATCTCCTCGGGTGGGATCGGCAGCCACACCAGGTCGCGCGCTTCGGATGAACCGTGAGTCGAATCGTGGTGGCGGAACGTATCGCTGTGATCTGCACTCATGCCAGGAGGCTATGCGATCACCGGCCGTTGGCAGAGGTTAGTTTGGGGGCCGAGGAACGGGAGGGGTCAGGCCAGGTGGAGCGCAGGAGAATCGGAGCGGCGGCGCTCGAAGTGGGGGCCATCGGCCTCGGATGCATGCCGATGAGCTGGGCGTACACCGCTTCGCAGCGCAGTGGCGAGCAGTCGGAGCGCGCCGTGCACACCGCGCTCGACTCGGGGGCCAGCCTGCTGGACACCGCCGACATGTACGGCCCCTTCACCAATGAGCTGCTGGTGGGGCGGGTGCTCAAGGAGCGGCGGGCGGACGCCTTCGTGTCCACCAAATGCGGGCTGCTGGTGGGCGAGCAGCACATCGTGGCCAACGGGCGGCCCGGCTATGTGAAGCGGGCCTGCGACGCCTCGCTGCGCCGGCTCCAGACCGATGTGATCGACCTCTACCAGCTGCACCGGGCCGACCCGGAGGTCCCCATAGAGGAGACCTGGGGCGCGATGGCGGAGCTGGTCGCGGCCGGGAAGGTACGGGCGCTCGGGCTGTGCGCCGTGGGCGCGCGGGCGCAGCGGAGGGCGGGTGCCGGGATGCACGACGCCACGGTGCGCCAGCTGGAGCGGGTCCAGCAGGTCTTTCCGGTCAGCTGTGTGCAGGCGGAGCTGTCAGTGTGGTCGCCCGACGCGCTGGAGGCGCTGGTGCCGTGGTGCGCCTCGCGCGGGTGGGCTTCCTGGCGGCGATGCCGCTGGGCAACGGCTTCCTCAGCGGGACGCTCACCCCCGGGCAGGGCTTCGAACCGGACGACATGCGGGCCCGGCATCCGCGGTTCACGGCGGAGATGATGGCCGCGAACCAGCCGATCGTGGCCGGTCTGCGACGGGTCGCCCAGCGGCACGGGGACGGGGTGACCCCGGCGCAGGTGGCCCTGGCCTGGCTGCTGGCGCAGGGGCCGCATGTGGTGCCGGTGCCGGGGACGAAGCGGGAGCGGTGGGTGGCGGAGAACTGCGCGGCGGCCGGTCTTCCGCTCTCGCCCGAGGACCTCGCGGAGATCGCGGAGCTGCCGCCGGCGCGGGGGTCGTGGGACTGAGCGGGGGTCGTCGGACTGAGCGGGGTCGTCGGACTGAGCGCGTCGCGCCCGGCCGCCCGGCGCGGGTCGCCGATGTGGATTCGGCCTGGTCCGGGTCCGATTGGGGGATGGGAACCCGGCGCGGGCCTGCGGTGTATAAGAATCAGTGCCGTGCCGCGGCACACGTGCCCATGGAGAGGAACCCGACCGTGCGACGTCCTCGCGTCACCTCCGTTCTCGCCGCCGCTGCCGCCGTGGTGCTCGTGGCGGGCTGCTCGTCCGATGGCGACAGCATCACCAGACCGGGCGACCGGTCGTCCGCGCCCTCGAAGCCGGGCGGTGGGGGCTCCGCCTCGGGCACGCCCTCGCCGACGGAGTCCGCGGCGCCCGCGAAGGGCTCGGTGAAGGTGGAGCGCACCCTCACCACGAAGCTCAAGTCCCCCTGGGGGCTCGCGCCGCTGCCCGGCGGGGATCTGCTGGTCTCCTCGCGGGACACCGGAAAGATCTTCAAGGTCTCGGCGGACTCGGGGAAGAAGACCGAGCTGGGGTCCGTCCCGGGCGTCTCCGCCGCCGGTGAGGGCGGGCTGCTGGGGCTGGCGGTCTCCTCCGACTTCGGCGCGGACCATATGGTCTACGCGTACTACACCACCGATTCGGACAACCGCATCGTCCGGATGATGTACGACGACAAGCGCCCCGCCGGCGATCAGCTCGGTGCCCCGGACACGATCTTCAAGGGCATCCCCAAGGGCACGATCCACAACGGGGGCCGCATCGCCTTCGGCCCGGACAAGATGCTCTACGCGGGCACGGGCGAGAGCGGTGACCGCGGGCTCGCCCAGGACATGGACTCCTTCGGCGGCAAGATCCTGCGGATGACCCCGGACGGCGAGCCCGCGCCCCGCAATCCGGACGCCCAGTCGGTCGTCTACTCCCCGGGTCACCGCAATGTGCAGGGCCTGGCCTGGGATACGGACAAGCGGCTGTGGGCCTCCGAGTTCGGCCAGGACACCTGGGACGAGCTCAATCTGATCGAGCCGGGCAAGAACTACGGCTGGCCGGAGGTCGAGGGCAAGGCCGGGAAGAAGGGCTTCGCCGATCCGCTCGAGCAGTGGAAGCCCAAGGACGCCTCGCCGAGCGGAATCGCCTTCGCCAAGGGCTCGATCTGGATGGCGGGGCTGCGCGGTGAGCGGCTGTGGCGCATTCCGCTGAAGGGCGACAAGGCGGTGGCGAAGCCACAGTCGTTCCTGGACGGCAAGTACGGACGGCTGCGCAGCGTGGTGGCGGCGGACGACGGGGGGCTGTGGCTGACCACGAGCAATACGGACGGACGCGGTAAGCCGGGCCCGGAGGACGACCGGATCCTGCGACTGGAGGTCCGCTGAAGGGAGATCCACTGACGGGAGATCCACTGCGGGGAGGGCGAACCGGCCGGTTGTGGCGTTGAGTTCGGCGGACATGTCGCGCGTGCCCGTTCTGTGACGGATCTGCCTACACTGGCAGCAGTCGCACGCCTACGGGGGTCGTCATGTTCAACCTCATCGAGGAGCTGTTCGCGCCCGGGCGCAAGCACACCGAGGAAGAGCGCAACCGGCTGGAGTACACGCTCGACGAGACGCGCAGCAGCGACCCGGGGAAGGGCCCTATAGACCTTGACTCCGGGCGAGTGGTGATCCGCCCCCGCGAAGGGGACTGACCCGGAAGGGGATGCCCCGGGACGGGACTCTGAGCCGGAAAGGTGGACTGACCCGGCGGGCGGTCGGCGTACCGCGCGTGCTGTCAGTGCCCCGCGTCCTGCCGGTGCGCACCGCGCACACCGTCAGCGGGCCGCCGCGCCGTCGGCCAGGCCGTCCACCAGGCGCAGCCGGTGGGCCACGGCGGCTGCCTCGGCCCGGCCCGAGACGCCCAGTTTGGCCAGGATGTTGGAGACATGGACGCTGGCCGTCTTGGGTGAGATGAAGAGCTCCTCGGCGATCTGGCGATTGCTGCGCCCGTCGGCGACCAGCCGCAGCACATCCCGCTCCCGGGGCGTCAGCCCCAGCTCCTCTGCCGGATCGGTGGGTTCGGTGGGTCCGGTGGGTCCGGCGGCCGGGGCCGGGGAGCCCGGAGCCGGGGGCAGCGCGGGGGTGCGCGGCCGGGACGCGTCGAGCGCGGCGCGGGTCGCGGCGGACGCCAGGGACAGCCGGGCACGCCGGGCCAGCAACTCGATCTCCTCGCGCAGCGGCCGGGCGCCCAGCCGTTCGGCCACGGCATACGCCTGGGCGAGCAGTTCGGCGGCGTGCTCGCGATCGGCCTGGGCGGGGGCGCCCTGGCCGTAGGCACCTTGGCCCGAAGCACCCTGGCCGGGGCGGCTTGACCGGAAGCACCCTGAGCGAGGGCACCCTGACCGGAAGCGGCCTGACCGGAGGCGCGCTGACCGTGGGCGCCTTGGCCGAGGGCGTGACCGGGGGCGCCCTGCCCGGAGGCGCGCTGGCCGGGGGCACCCTGGCCGGAGGCGCCCTGGCCGGGGGCGCCCTGGCCGGAGGCGCCCTGGCCGGAGGCGCCCTGCCCGGAGGCGCGCTGGCCGAGGGCACCCAGGCCGGAGGCGCCCTGGCCGGAGGCGGCCGAGCCGGAGGCGCCCTGGCCATGGGCGCCCCGGGCGGGGGTGAGTAGCGCCTCTGCCCAGCGGTGGCGGGCGTGGGCCAGCGGATACGGGCGGTCCAGCGTGGCGAAGGCGGCCGTGGCCTCGGCCCAGAGGTCGGGCCGGTTCCGGCCCTCGGCGCGGGCCAGTTCGGCCTGGACCATCGCCGCGTGGGCCCGCCATACCGGCACGGGCTGCGGCACCCGCTTCACCGCCGCCCGGAGGTGGGCCAGCGCCTCGCCCCGGCCCGGCTCCGCCGTGGGCAGTCCGCGCGCGGCCGACTCGGCCGCGGCGGCCGTGTACAGCAACCGCCAGGCATAGCGCTGCATCCCGGGCGGAAAACCGGCCTCCACGACCTGCCGCAGCAGGGCCCGGACCTCCAGGATCCGGCCGCGGGCCGCCGCGAGTTCGATGGCATGCCCCGCGACCTGGAGGGTGTACTGCGGTTCGGTGTTGTGGGCGCCGTAGTGCTCCCGGGCGGCGGCCAGCTCGCGCTCCGCCGTGTCCCACTCCCCGCGCGCCAGCGCCAGCTGGGCGAGCCGGTTGGCGGCGGTGCCGCGCGGCTTGGTGCCGAGGGCGAGCCGCCGGGTCTTCAGGGCCGCCGTCTCCGCCTCGTCCCAGCGGCCCAGGGAGAACAGCGACTCGGCCAGGTTCCCGTAAACCCAGGCCCGGGAGTCCACCAGGCCGACGCGGTCCAGGATCCGGGCGCCCTCCTCGGCGGTCTCCACCGCCTCGGCCGACCGGCCGACCCCTCCAGCGCCGAGGCCAGATTGACATAGCAGCGCCCCAGGACGCTGATGTCGCCGAGGGCCAGGGCCCGCTCGCAGACCTCGCGCATCTCGGCCAGCCCGCGCTCGATGTCACCGGAGTCACCGGTGAAGTAGCCCAGCGTCAGGCGGGCGTTCAGCTCCGTGCTCTCGGCCCCGACCATCCGGGCCAGCTCCACCGCCCGTTCGGCGGCGGCCAGGCCCTCGGCACCTGGCCGGTGGGTCATCGTCCAGCCCGCCACCTGCGCCATGACCTCGGCGTGCACGGGGGACGGCGGCAGCCCGCGCACCAGCTCCTGGGCGCGGCTCAGCTCCTCCCAGCCGTCACCGCGGGCCAGGCCCTCCATCAGCTTGCCCTGCTGGGTCCAGAACCAGGCGGCCCGCAGCGGGTCGTCACCGCCGCGGTCCAGCGTCCGCAGCGCCCGCTTGCTGACGGCCAGCGCGCGCTCCCGCTGCCCGGACATGTGCGCGGCCACCACCACCTCGGCGAGCAGATCGAGATGGCGCAGCGCCTGGTCCTCACAGCCGCGGGCGGGGTACACCTCCGCGTAGTCCATGGGCCGCTGCGCCCGTCGTATCTCCTTGGGGGCGTCCTCCCACAGCTCCATCGCCCGCTCCAGCAGCCGCAGCTGCTCCGCGTGGGCGTACCGCCGCCGCGCCTCGACGGACGCCTGGAGCACGGCGGGCAGGGCCTTGGCGGGGTCGTGCGCGTGGTACCAGTAGCTGGCCAGCCGGGCGGCCCGCTCATCGGCCCGCACCAGCGCGGGCTCGGCCTCCAGCACCTCCGCGAAGCGCCGGTTGAGCCGGGAGCGCTCCCCGGGCAGCAGATCGTCGCGCACGGCCTCGCGCACCAGCGAATGCCGGAAGCGGTAGCCGCTGTCGTCGGCCGTGGGGCGCAGGATGTTCGCCCCGACGGCGGCCCGCAACGCGTCGATCAGCTCGTCCTCGCCCAGCCGGGCGACCGCGCGCAGCAGTTCGTACTCCACCGAGGAGCCGCCCTCGGCGAGGATCCGCACCACCCCCTGGGCCTCCTCGGGCAGCGCCTCGACCCGCACCAGCAGCAGATCGCGCAGCGATTCGCTGAGCCCGGTGGCGCAGCCCTCGTTGAGGGAGCGGGCGATCTCCTCCACGAAGAAGGCGTTGCCGTCGCTGCGCTTGAAGATCCGGTCGACCAGGTCGCGCTCCGGCTCGGCTCCGTTGATCCCGGTCAGCTGGGCGTGCACCTCGCCCCGGGTGAAGCGGGACAGCTCGATGCGCCGCACCTCGCGCATCCGGTCCACCTCGGCGAGGAACGGGCGCAGCGGATGGCGGCGGTGGATGTCGTCGGAGCGGTAGGTGGCCACGACCAGCAGCCGGGCGCTGAGCAGCGACCGGAAGAGGTAGCCGAGCAGCTCGCGGGTGGAGCGGTCGGCCCAGTGCAGATCCTCGATGGCGACCACGAGGGTGCGCTCCGCGGCCAGCCGCTCCAGCAGCCGTACGGTGAGCTCGAACAGCCGGGCCCGGCCGTCCCCGTCGTGGGACGCGCGGGAGGTCTCGCCCAGCTCGGGCAGCAGCCGGGCCAGTTCGCCCTCCTGCCCGGCGGCGGCCCCGTCCAACTCGGTGCCCAGCTTGCGGCGCAGCGAGCGCAGCACGGTGGACACGGGCGCGAACGGCAGCCCGTCGGCGCCGATTTCCACGCAGCCGCCGACCGCCGCGACCGCCCCCGCGGCCACGGCCGAGGCCAGGAACTCGTCGATGAGCCGGGTCTTGCCGACCCCCGCCTCGCCTCCCACCAGCAGCACCTGCGGCTCGCCCGCGGTGGCGCGGGCGAGCGCGTCTTCGAGGATCGCCAACTCCTGGGCGCGGCCGATGAACACCGGGCTGACAGACGTGGTGAGCACGTCGTCGAGCATCGCACAGGGCTCCGACACCGCGGCACCGGCTTTTCCGGCACCCACCGCTCCGGCGCCCACCGCTCCGGTACTCCCTGCTTCGGCGCTCCCCGTTCCGGCTCCCGCCCCGGCCCCGATGACGAGCGGCACGGCCCGGCCGCCGTCAGGCCGCCGTGCGGTACGACCGTGGCGAGCGGTCGCCGCGCCACCGCCGGACCGGCCTCACCCGCCCTCCGCTCCCGCGCCCGGCCGACCGGCCACCGAGCCCCTCCGCCGCCTCCCGGACCAGCCGGTGGGCGGCGGCCGCCCGCAGCAGCTCGGCCTCGCGGATCCGGTGCAACTCATGGTGCAGCATGGCGTTCTCCCTGGTGACGAGTGGTTTCGTGGAACGCGTCCACTCTCGTCGCCCAGCGGGGTCCGGCACATCGGGAAGCTGCCCGATCTTCGCTCGGACCGGGGCCTTAGGCGCCCCGCCCGAACGTCTGAGGAAGCCTGAGGAGGGTCCTTAGGGCACCGGCGACCGTTCCGTACCGGCCCGCGCCGCGCCGCCCGCGGGCTGCCCCGGCAGCGGCACGGGCACCGGACCCGGCCCGGACGGCGGCCCCGCGCCATCGCCCTCGGCGCCGCCCGCGCCATCGCCCCCAGCGCCGCCCTCAGCGCCGCCCTCGGTGCCGCCCGCGCCGTCGCCCTCCGCCTCGATGCTGATCCTCGGCAGCAGCCGCTCCAGCCAGCCCGGCAGCCACCAGTTGGCGCCCCCGAGCAGATGCATCAGCGCGGGCACCAGGAGCGTACGGAGGACGAAGGCGTCCAGGGCGACCGCGGCCGCCAGCCCGATGCCGAACATCGCGATGATCCGGTCGCCGCTGAGCACGAATGCCGAGAAGACCGCGATCATGATGACGGCCGCGGAGTTGATGACCCGGCCGGTCTCGGCGAGCCCCACCCGGACCGCGGTGCGGTTGTCGCGGGTGCGCCGCCACTCCTCGTACATCCGGCTGACCAGGAAGACCTGGTAGTCCATGGAGAGCCCGAAGAGCACCGACACCATGATCACCGGCAGGAAGGGCTCGATCGGGCCCGCCCTGCCCAGCCCCAGCAGTTCGCTCCCCCAGCCCCATTGGAAGATCGCGACCACCACGCCGAAGGACGACGCGACGGCGGCCACATTCATGACCGCCGCCTTGATCGGGATGCCGATGCTGCGGAACGCGAGCAGCAAGAGCACACATCCCAGCGCCACCACCACCCCCACGAACAGCGGCAGCTTGCTCACGATCACCGCGGCGAAGTCGTCGTAGCCCGCGGTCAGCCCGCCCACGTAGACCCGCAGCGAGCTGCCCTCCTCGGCCCGGGGCAGCACCTCGGCGCGCAGCCGTCCGACGAGGTCGGAGGTGTCCCGTGACTGCGGTGCCGTCGTGGGGACGACCGTGATGACGCCGGTGTCGCCGCCTCCGCCCAGGTCCGCGGCGCTCACCGAGGCCACCCCGTGGATGGTGCGCAGGGTCTCGGGCAGTTGGGTGAAGGCCATACGGTCGTCGGCCCCGTCCATGCTGCCTATTAGCGTCAACGGGCCGTTGAAACCTGGTCCGAACCCCTCGGCCAGCAGGTCGTAGGCCCGTCGCGTGGTCGAGGCCGAGGAGCCGTTGCCCTGATCCGAGGTGCCCAGGTGGAGCGAGAAGGTGGGGAGCGCGAGCACCGCGATGAGGGCGGCCGCGACCGCCCCCAGCAGTTTGGGGCGGCGCTCGACGTAGAGCGCCCACCGCGCGCTCAGGCCCTGGGACGCCGCGGCCTCCGGCCCCCGCTCGGCCAGCCGTCTGCGCTCCCTCCGGCTCAGGGCCCGCATGCCGATCAGGCCGAGCAGCGCGGGCAGCAGGGTGAGCGAGGCGGCGACCGTAAGGGCGACGGTGAGCGCCGCCGCGACCGCCACCCCGTTGAGGAAGGACAGCCGCAGGACGAGCATGCCGAGGAGCGCGAGACAGACGGTCGCGCCCGCGAAGACCACCGCGCGCCCCGAGGTGGCCACCGCGCGCTGTGCGGCCTGTTCGACCGACAGTCCCCGCCGCAGCCCCTTGCGGTGCCGGGTGACGATGAACAGCGCGTAGTCGATCCCCACACCGAGGCCGATCAGCATGCCCAGCATGGGCGCGAAGTCGGCGATCGTCATGGCGTGGCCGAGCAGCCCGATGGCCGCGTACGCGGTGCCGACTCCGATGAGCGCGGTGGCGATCGGCAGCAGCGTGGCCGCGAGCGAGCCGAAGGCGAGGAAGAGCACCACGGCGGCCACGCCGACCCCGATGGCCTCGCTCAGATGGGCGGGCCCGGTCCGCTCGGTGAGCCCGGCGCCCGCGCCGCCCATCTCGACCTGAAGGCCCTTGGCCCCGGAGGCGGCGGAGCGGACCGTGTCGAGCACCCGGTGCACCTCCGCCTCGCCCAGGTCGGCGGCGGGTTCGCGGAAGACGACGGTGGCGTAGGCGGTGTGCCCGTCGGCGCTGATCCGGCCGTTGTCACCAGCCTCGCCGAGCCCGCCGGACCCGCCCAACCGGCCGGTGTCACCGGCGCCGTACGGACCGGTCACGGAGACGGCGCCGTACGGACCGGTCACGGAGGCGACTCCGGGCAGGCCCGCGACCTGTCGCAGCGCCGCCGTCATCCGCCGTTCGACCTCCGGCGCGCGTACGGTGCCCGCGCCGTCCGCGGTGTGCCAGACGATGGTGTCGCTGTCCCCCGCCCGGTCCGGCAGCCGCCGCTCCATCAGGGCGGAGACCTTGGAGGAGTCGGTGCCCGGGATGTCGTAGTCGTTGGAGTACGCCGAGCCCGTCACGGCCGCCGCCGCGGCGACCCCGGCGAAGGCGGCCAGCCACAGCACGATGACGATGGCGCGGCGCCTGAGACACCAGCGGGCGAGTGCGGCCATGGCTGCTTTCCGGGTCGTGCGCCGGGGGGCGGCGTGATGTGCTTGTGACCTGGCACTCTGCCAGGCGAAAAAGATCCTTTGTCCCCTTTGTGGGCTTCGCCACATGCAGGAGGGGGAAGTCGGAGAGCATGAATCCTGCCGCGTCCGGAGGCCGCCGCCCGCGTATCGGCATCGGCGGTATGCACATCGAGTCCAGCACCTTCAGCCCGCACCGCGCGGCCTACGACGACTTCCGCGTCACCCGCGGCGCCGAGCTGCTGGACCGCTACGCCTGGACCCGGCCGGACGGCGAGCTGGCCGGGCGCGCCGAGTGGGTGCCGCTGCTCCACGCCGTCTCGCTCCCCGGCGGCCCGGTCGAGCGCGGGACCTACGACCGGATCAAGGGCGAGCTGATCGAGCGGCTGCGCCTGGCCGGTCCGCTCGACGGGCTGGTGTACGACATCCACGGCGCGATGAGCGTCGTGGGCCTGGAGGACGCCGAAGGCGATCTGACCGAGGCGGTACGGGAGGCGATCGGACCGGACGCGCTGATCTCCGCCGCCATGGACCCGCACGGCAATGTCTCCCGCCGCTTCGCCGGCCGGCTCGACCTGATCACCGCCCACCGGCTCGCCCCGCACGAGGACGCCTGGGAGACCCGCGAGCGCGCCGCCCGCAAGCTGGTGGAGCGCCTGGCCTCCGGCAGCGGCCGCCCGCACCTGGCCTGGGTGCAGATCCCGGTGCTGCTGCCCGGTGAGCGCACCAGCACCCGTCTGGAGCCCGCCAAGTCGCTGTACGGGCGGCTGGCCGCCGTGGAGGCGATGGACGGTGTCGTGGACGCGGCGATCTGGGTGGGCTACGCCTGGGCCGACGAGCCGCGCTGCCGGGCAGCCGTGGTGGTGACCGGCGACGACCCCGTGCTCGCCGTCGAGCAGACCCGTTCCCTGGCCCGCGAGTACTGGGAGATGCGCCGCGACTTCACCTTCGTCGGCCCCACCGGCGGCGCCGACGAGTGCATCGCCGAGGCCGTCGCCTCCTCCGCCCGCCCCTTCCTGATCAGCGACTCCGGCGACAATCCCACGGCCGGGGGCGCCGGGGACCTCGCCTATATGCTCGGGCGGCTGCTGGCCAACGAGGATCTGGCCGCCGGCCGCGCCACCGCCCTGCACCCCGGGATCACCGATCCGGCGGCGGTCGCGGAGTGCTTCGCCGCCGGGCCGGGCGCGACGGTCCGGCTGTCCGTCGGCGGCGGGATCAGCCGGGGACGGCGGACCACGCCGCGCCCTGCGAGCTGACCGGCGAGGTGGTCACCCTGCGCCGGGACGACCCGGTCGGCGGGGACCTCGCGGCGGTGCGGCACGGGGGCGTCACGGCGATCCTGGTCAGCCGCCGCAAGCCGTTCCACACCCTGGCCGACTTCGGCGAGCTGGATCCGCGCGGCTATGACCTCGTCGTGGTCAAGATCGGCTATCTGGAGCCCGAGCTGTACGACGTGGCGGCGGACTGGCGGCTCGCGCTCACCCCTGGCGGAGTGGACCAGGATCTGGCGCGCCTGGGCCACCGGCGCCTTGTGCGGCCGCTGTACCCCTTTGACGACGAGGGGTTCGAGGTACCGCATCTGGAGCCGCTGCTGCTGTAGGGGTGTCCGGGCTGCTCTGGGGTGTCCGGCGGGTCTTGGCGCCTGCGGCGGGCTGTTCCCCTCCCCGCCCCTTCCCACAACCGGGCCCCGCCCCAGACCCCGGGCCGGACGACCCGGATGGCCAGGGGCCAAGCCCCATAGGTCCGAGGCCAAGTCCCATGAGGCTGGGGCGAAGCCCCGGTCGCCCTCCGGGGGCTGGGGCAGAGCCCCGGCACGGGGGCTGGGGCGGGTAGGGGAAAGCAGCCCGCCGCAGGCCGCCAGGGGCGTCCGGCAGATCGTGACGCCTGCGGCGGGCTGTTCCCCTCCCCCCCAGCCCCTGGTCGGACACCCCGGATGTGCGCGGGCATCGTCCCGGTCATCCGACGCGGGGGCATTCGACCGCGATCAGCCCGCCGGTGCGCCCCGGCCCCCTGCTCACCGGCCGGCCGCTCTGACCGCCGCGTCGCAGGCGGCGCGGTCAGGGCCCTGGCCGGGTAGCTGATCGCGGCGGGGCGACGCCCCGGGTCCAGGGGCGAAGCCCCTGGTAGCGGGAAGGGGCGGGGAGGGGAACGAGCCGCCGGGCCCCCGTGAGGGCGCGTACGACGGCGGCGGGGTGCGCTTTCGCGCGCCCCGCCGCCGTCAGGAACCGAAACGGACGAACCCGAAGCGGGTCAGCCCTCGACGCCCAGCTTCTCCAGGATCAGCTCGCGCACCCGCGCCGCGTCCGCCTGGCCGCGCGTGGCCTTCATGACCGCGCCGACCAGCGCACCCGCCGCCGCGACCTTGCCGCCGCGGATCTTGTCGGCGATGGCCGCGTTGGCCGCGATCGCCTCGTCCACGGCGGTGCCCAGCGCGCCCTCGTCCGAGACGACCTTCAGCCCGCGCTTGGCCACGACCTCGTCCGGGCCGCCCTCGCCCGCGAGGACGCCCTCGATGGTCTGGCGGGCCAGCTTGTCGTTGAGCGAGCCCTCCTTGACCAGCGCGCACACCCGGGCCACCTGCGCCGGGGTGATCGGCAGCGCCGCGAGCTCCACCCCGTCCTCGTTGGCACGGCGGGCCAGCTCGCCCATCCACCACTTACGGGCCTGGTCGGCCGGGGCGCCCTCGTCCATCGTGGCCGTGATCAGGTCGATCGCACCCGCGTTGAGCACCGACTGCATCTCGTGCCGGGACAGGCCCCACTCCTCGCGCAGCCGGTTGCGGCGCACCCGCGGCAGCTCCGGAAGCCCGCCGCGCAGTTCCTCCACCCACGCCCGGGCCGGGGCGACCGGCACCAGGTCGGGCTCGGGGAAGTAGCGGTAGTCCTCGGCCTCCTCCTTGACCCGGCCGGAGGTCGTGGAGCCGTCCTCCTCGTGGAAGTGGCGGGTCTCCTGGATGATCGTGCCGCCGTCGCCCAGCACCGCGGCATGGCGCTGGATCTCGAAGCGGACCGCGCGCTCGACCGACCGCAGCGAGTTGACGTTCTTGGTCTCGGAGCGGGTGCCGAACTTGTCGGCGCCCCGCGGGCGCAGCGACAGGTTCACATCGCAGCGCATCTGGCCCATCTCCATGCGCGCCTCGGAGACCCCGAGCGACTTGATGAGCTCGCGCAGCTCGGTCACATACGCCTTGGCGACCTCCGGGGCCTTCTCCCCGGCGCCGACGATCGGCTTGGTGACGATCTCGATCAGCGGGATCCCGGCCCGGTTGTAGTCCAGGAGGGAGTGCTGGGCGCCGTGGATGCGGCCGGTCGCGCCACCCACATGGGTGGACTTGCCGGTGTCCTCCTCCATATGGGCGCGCTCGATCTCGACGCGGAAGACCTCACCGTCGACATCGACGTCCAGATAGCCGTTGTAGGCGATCGGCTCGTCGTACTGCGACGTCTGGAAGTTCTTCGGCATGTCCGGATAGAAGTAGTTCTTCCGGGCGAAGCGGCACCATTCGGCGATCTCGCAGTTGAGCGCGAGCCCGATCTTGATGGCGGACTCGACGCCGGTCGCGTTGACCACCGGGAGCGAGCCGGGCAGGCCGAGGCAGGTGGGGCAGGTCTGCGTGTTGGGCTCGGCGCCCAGCGCCGTGGAGCACCCGCAGAACATCTTGGTCTTGGTGCCGAGCTCGACGTGCACCTCGAGCCCCATCACGGGGTCGTAGGTGGCGAGGGCGTCCTCGTACGACACCAGTTCAGTGACGGTCACGGAAAAACTAACCTCTCAGTCCGCGAGGACGTCGTCGTCGCCCATGCGCTTGAGCTCGCGGATGAGCAGGGCGACGCCGGTGACGATGGCGGCGGCCGAGACCACCGCGTCGGCCAGCTGCAGCTTGTCGTTCTCGAATCGGGCCTTCTTGGCCTGCTTCGCCACACTGACCGCGCCGAACAGCGAGGTCGCGATGGACAGGTAGGTGCCGGGCCTGGACTTCTTGAAGCCCTTCGCCTTCTTGATCGCACTCATAGGGACGGTGCCTCCTCGATCAGCGGGTGGCCCCACTTGTCGATGAGCGCGGCCTCGACCGCGGCACCGACCTTGTAGAGCCGGTCGTCGGCCATGGCGGGGGCGATGATCTGCAGTCCGACCGGCAGACCGTCCTCCGGCGCCAGACCGCAGGGCAGTGACATGGCCGCGTTCCCCGCGAGGTTCGTGGGAATCGTGCAGAGGTCGGCCAGATACATCGCCATCGGGTCGTCGGCGCGCTCGCCGATCGGGAAGGCGGTGGTCGGGGTGGTCGGCGAGATCAGCACGTCGACCCGCTCGAACGCCTTCTCGAAGTCGCGCTTGATCAGCGTACGGACCTTCTGCGCGGAGCCGTAGTACGCGTCGTAGTAGCCGGAGCTGAGCGCGTAGGTGCCGAGCATGATCCGGCGCTTGACCTCGGCGCCGAAGCCCTCCGCGCGGGTGAGCGCGGTGACGTCCTCGGCGGACTTGGTGCCGTCGTCGCCCACCCGCAGGCCGTAGCGCATGGCGTCGAAGCGGGCCAGGTTGGACGAGCACTCGGACGGCGCGATCAGGTAGTACGCGGCCAGCGCCTTGTCGAAGGACGGACAGGAGATCTCCTCGATCTCGGCGCCCAGCTCCCGCAGCAGCTCCACCGACTCGTTGAAGCGCTGCATGACGCCGGCCTGGTAGCCCTCGCCCGCGAACTCCTTGACGACGCCGATCCGCATGCCCCGCACGCTTCCGTTGCGGGCGGCCTCGACGACGGCCGGGACCGGCTCGTCGATGGAGGTCGAGTCCATCGGGTCGTGCCCGGCGATGACCTCGTGCAGCAGCGCCGCGTCCAGCACGGTGCGGGCGCAGGGGCCGCCCTGGTCGAGCGAGGACGAGAACGCCACCATGCCGTAGCGGGAGACCCCGCCGTACGTCGGCTTGACCCCGACCGTGCCGGTGACGGCGGCGGGCTGGCGGATCGAGCCGCCGGTGTCGGTGCCGATGGCGAGCGGGGCCTGGAAGGAGGCCAGCGAGGCGGACGAGCCGCCGCCGGAGCCGCCGGGGACCCGGGTGAGGTCCCAGGGGTTGCCGGTGGGGCCGAAGGCGCTGTTCTCGGTCGAGGACCCCATGGCGAACTCGTCCATGTTGGTCTTGCCGAGGACGATCACGTCCGCGTCCCGCAGCCGCTGGGTGACGGTCGCGTCGTACGGCGGGATCCACCCCTCGAGGATCTTGGAACCGACCGTGGTCGGGATCCCCTCGGTGGTGAAGATGTCCTTGAGCGCGAGCGGGACACCGGCCAGCGGGCCCAGCTCCTCGCCGCGCTCCCGCTTCGCGTCGACGGCGCGCGCCTGGGCGAGCGCCCCCTCGCGGTCCACGTACAGGAAGGCGTGCACCTTCTCGTCGACGGCCTCGATACGGGCCAGGTGCGCCTCGGTCACCTCGACGGCGGTGACCTCGCCGGAGGCGATCCTGGCGGCGATCCCGGCCGCGGTGAGCCTGGTCAGGTCGGTCACGGTGGTCACTCCTCCCCAGGATCTGCGGCACCTTGAAACGCTGCTGCTCCTGGGCCGGGGCGCAGGCCAGCGCCTGCTGCGGGGTCAGGGACGGACGGACCTCGTCCCGGCGCATGACGTTGGTCAGCGGCAGCGGGTGAGAGGTCGGCGGAACGTCTTGGTCGGCGACCTCGGAGACGCGGGCGACCGCGCCGATGATGTCGTCGAGCTGTCCGGCGAAGTGGTCGAGCTCTTCGGCCTTCAGCTCCAGACGCGCCAGCCGGGCGAGGTGGGCGACCTCCTCGCGCGTGATGCCAGGCATGCAGCGATCCTCTGGGTGAGTGTGAAGTGTTTCGGCCCCAATCCTATGGCTCCCCGCACACCCAGCGCGAAAGGCTTTGGGTGGGCCTGGTCGTGGGCAATCGTTCCTCCCCCAGCTAACGCTGGGAGGTGCCCCCTGGCGGGACGGGTGGGCACAACTCACCCACCGGCCCACACCCGGCAACGAAACACCAAGGGGCAGCACCGGCGCCGCACCCCTACGTCACGGGCTGATCCGCGTCCTCGTCCGCCTCCGCGGTAGCGGCTTCGCCCGACGGCTCCGCCGTCTCGCGGTGCCAGCCACCCTCGCCCCGCGCCCGCAGCCACGCCGTCATCTCCTCCGGCGGCATCGCCGCGGCCACCAGCCAGCCCTGGACCGCGTCGCAGCCCAGATCCCGCAGCCGCTCCCAGGTCTCGTCGTCCTCGACGCCCTCCGCGACCACGAGCAGGCCCAGCGAGTGGGCGAGGTCGACCGTACAGCGGACGATCTCCGCGTCCTCGTTGTCCACGGCCAGCCGGGCCACGAAGGAGCGGTCGATCTTGAGCTCGCTCACCGGCAGCCGCCGCAGATGGACCAGCGAGGAGTATCCGGTGCCGAAGTCGTCGAGCGACATCTTCACCCCGTGCCCGGTGAGCCCGGCCAGGGTGTCCGCGGCCCGCTGCGGGTCCTCCAGCAGGACGTGCTCGGTTATCTCCAGCTGCAGGGCGCCCGCCGGGACCCCGTGCCGGGCCAGCCGCCCGGCGACCGCGCCCGCGAAGCCGGGGGTGTGGACATCGCGCGGCGAGACATTGACGGCGACGGGCACCTCGAGGCCGTCGGCGCGCCACCGCGCGACCTGGCCCAGGGCCGTCTCCAGGACGTACTCGGTCAGCCGGGGCATCAGCCCGGAGCTCTCGGCCATGGAGATGAACTCGTCCGGCGGCACCTTCCCCCGGTCCGGGTGCACCCAGCGCACCAGGGCCTCCAGGCCCGCCACATGCCCGTCGAAGCCGACCTTGGGCTGGTAGTGCAGCTCGACGTCGCCCGCGTCCAGGGCGCGCCGCAGATCGCCGAGCAGACCGAGCCGGTCGGGGGTGTTGCCGTCGCGCCGCGCCTCGTACAGCTCGACGCCGCTGCGGTCGCGCTTGGCCTGGTACATCGCGACGTCGGCGCGGCGCAGCAGCCCCTCGGCGTCCAGGGCGTGGTCGGGGTAGACGGCGACGCCTGCGCTGGCCTCGAGCACCAGGGTCAGCCCGTCCAGGTCGAGCGGGGAGCCGAGGTCGCCGACGAGGACGCGGGCGCTGCGCTGGGCGCTGGTGAGCGAGTCGGTGGTGGGCAGCAGCACCGCGAACTCGTCGCCGCCGAGCCGGGCCACCTCCGCCCCGCGCGGCAGGGCGAGCCGCAGCCGCTCGGCGATCTGGAGCAGCAGCCGGTCACCGGCCAGATGGCCCAGGGTGTCGTTGACCGAGCGGAAGCGGTCGAGGTCCAGCAGCACCAGCGCGGTGCGGGTGCCGGCCCGCTCGGCCTCGTCCAGCGCGGTCCAGGTGCGCTCCAGCAGCCACTGGCGGTTGGGCAGCCCGGTGAGCGGGTCGCGCAGCTGCTCCTCGGCGCGGACCCGGGCGATCCACAGCGTGGAGTCCAGGGCGACCAGCGGCACCGCGAACAGCGGGAGCAGCAGCGGGGTGTCCCCGGCGACGACCACGATGAGGGGGGCGATGCCGAGGAGCGCGATGCCGACGAGGGCCTGCCGGAAGAGGGCGGTGCGGGCGACGGTGGGCAGTCCGGCGCCGGGCGGGGCGAGGGAGCACCACAACAGGGCCCGCGTCACCGCGAGATAGACGAAGGCGGCCAGGGCCGTCTGGGGGATGGCGGACACATGCCAGGTGTCGGTGCGCCAGGGGTGTTCGACGGAGGGGGTGGTGCCGAAGGCGGCGAGGGTGAGGGCGGCCGCGCCGACCCCGAGGATGTCGACCGCGCCGTGCAGGGCGGCCTGCCGCCATCGGTGCCGGCGGGCGGCGCCGACCAGGACGACCACGGCGAGGCTGACCAGCACGGCCGGAATCCAGCCGTAGAGCAGCAGCGCCGCCAGGGTTAACGCGGCTCCGGAGCCGGTGCCGCCCCACCAGCGGTCGCGGCCGAGGGCGACCAGATGGCCGACGATGATTCCGGTGAGCACGGCGAGCGACCAGCCCACGGTTCCGTCGGGAAAGAGCGCATTGCCCGCGTCGAGCACTCGGAACACTCCGATACCGAGTGCGAAAGCCGCCATGGCGACCGCAGCGGCCGGCAGCGCGGGCAGCACGGCCCGGCGCAGCCGCGACGCCGGGGCGGCGCTTTCGGTCGGTTTCATACCCGTCCCTCTCACAGCCGGCGGTGCCAGCGCCACGGCGGGCGCACACCTCAACAGTAGGCGGCAGAAGGGGAAGACGGGCGGCGATCGGCGACGGTTCCCCGAATGCCGCCCGACGATCCATGACCTTCTGCTATGCGCTGTAAGGGTGATGCCCGCCGGCTGTACCCGGGAAGTGCTCCCAGTCGTAATCCGGCCAGGTTTGGACCCATTGAGCGGACAAGATGGCCGGAGCACTGCGCCGGATGGGTGGAGCGGCTACTCCAGGGACTACTCCAACCGCCGCTCCACCGGCCATCCGTGCTACTCCGCGGACTCTTCCTCCGGCTCTTCCGCGGGCGTCAACGCGACCTCTCTCGCCGCGTCGGGACCCTGTTCGAGCAGGACGCCAAATCCGTCCTCATCGAGCACGGGAACCTTCACCTGCATGGCCTTGTCATACTTCGAGCCCGGATTGTCGCCGACTACCACGAAATCGGTCTTTTTCGAAACCGATCCGGTGACTTTGGCACCACGGCTCTGCAGCGCCTCCTTGGCCCCATCCCGGGTGTACGACTGCAGCGTTCCGGTGACGACGACGGTGAGCCCCTCCAGCGGACGAGGGCCTTCGTCCTCGCCGCCCTCCTCCTCCAGCCGGACCCCGGCGCGCCGCCATTTCTCGACGATCTCGCGGTGCCAGTCGACCGCGAACCACTCCTTGAGCGAGGCGGCGATGGTGGGCCCGACCCCCTCCACGGCCGCCAGCTCCTCCTCGTCCGCCTCGGCGATCCGGTCCAGCGAGCGGAATTCCCGGGCCAGCGCGGTGGCGGCGACGGGGCCGACATGACGGATCGAAAGGCCGGTGATGATCCGGGCCAGCGGGCGCTCCTTGGCCGCCTCGATATTGGCCAGCATCGCCAGGGCGTTCTTCTTCGCCTCGCCCTTCTGGGTGGCGAAGAAGGTGACCACCTTCTCCTCACCGGTCTCCGGATCACGCTTGGGCAGTCCGCTGTCCGGGTCCAGTACATACGACCGAATGGGCAGCAGTTGTTCGATCTTCAGGTCGAACAGATCGCCTTCGTCCTTCAGCGGCGGTTCGGCGGGTTCCAGCGGCTGGGTGAGGGCGGCCGCGGCGACATAGCCGAGGTTCTCGATGTCCAGGGATTTCCGCCCGGCGAGATAGAAAATCCGCTCGCGCAGCTGCGCCGGGCAGGACCGGCCGTTGGGACACCGCAGATCGACATCGCCCTCCTTGGCGGGCTGGAGCGGTGTATCGCACTCGGGGCAGGCGGCCGGCATCACGAATTCCCGCTCGCTGCCGTCCCGCAGATCGACGACCGGGCCCAGGATTTCCGGAATGACATCGCCCGCTTTGCGCAGCACCACGGTGTCACCGATCAGCACGCCTTTGGCCTTGACCACATCCTGGTTGTGCAGCGTCGCGAATTCGACCTCCGAACCCGCGACCGTGATCGGCTCGACGACCGCATAAGGCGTCACCCGCCCCGTGCGCCCCACACCCACCCGGATGTCCACCAGCTTGGTGTTGACCTCCTCGGGCGGGAACTTCCAGGCGATCGCCCAGCGCGGCGCCCGCGAGGTGGAGCCCAGCCGCCCCTGCAGCGGGATCTCGTCCAGCTTGACGACCGCGCCGTCGATCTCGTGCTCCACCGAGTGCCGGTGCTCGCTCTCGCCGTAGTACCCGATGTACTCGCGCACGCCCTCGATCGAGTCCACCACCGAGAAGTGGGCGGCGGTGGGCAACCCCCACTCGTGCAGCAGCTCGTACGCCTGCGAGAGCCGGTCGATGACGAAGCCCTCGCGCGCCCCGATGCCGTGCACCACCATGTCCAGCGGCCGGGACGCGGTGATCTTCGGGTCCTTCTGGCGCAGCGAACCCGCCGCCGCGTTCCGCGGGTTGGCGAAGGGCGGCTTGCCCGCCTCCACCAGCCGGGCGTTCAGCTCCGCGAACCGCTCGCGGGGCAGGAAGACTTCGCCGCGCACCTCCACCAGCGCCGGGACGCGGTCGCCCGTCAGCCGGTTGGGGATCTTGGCGATCGTCCGCACATTGGGGGTGATGTCCTCGCCGGTGCGGCCGTCGCCACGGGTCGCGGCGCGGGTCAGCCGGCCGTGCTCATAGGTGAGGTTGACCGCGAGGCCGTCCACCTTCAGCTCGCACAGGAAGTGGTACGAACCGCTGCCCAGCTCCTTGGCGATGCGGTCCGCCCAGCCGGCCAGCTCCTCGTCGTCGAAGGCGTTGTCCAGGCTGAGCATCCGCTCGCGGTGCTCGACCTCGGTGAACTCCGTCTCGTACGCCCCCGCGACCTTCTGGGTCGGCGAGTCGGGCGTACGGAGCGTGGGGTGCTCCTCCTCCAGCGCCTCCAGCTCGCGCATGAGCTTGTCGAACTCGGCGTCACTGACGACCGGCGCGTCCTTCACGTAGTACCGGAAGCGGTGCTCCTCGATCTGCTCAGCGAGCCTGGCGTGCCTCTCCCGCGCCTCGGCGGGGACCTCTGACTGCTGTTCGCCGGCCACCGTGTCGTCCTCCCGTTACTCAGGGTTGTCCGCGAGCGATCTCGCCGCCCGGACACAGTGGGCCAGCGCTGCGCGGGCGTACCCGGGCGAGGCGCCCGCGAGCCCGCACGACGGGGTGACCACCACCGACTCCGCGAGAGTCGCCGGTGCCAGCCCCAGCCTGCGCCACAGCGTCCTGACACCCTCGACGCTACCGGCAGGGTCCGACAATGGGGTGTCGGTGCCGGGTACCGCGCCGATGAGGAGTGCCGTACCGCCTTCCACGGCTTCCCCGATCGCCTCCTCCTCACCCTCCGTGAGCAGCGACAGATCGAAGGAGATCCCCGCGACCCCCGCGCGCCGCAGCAGCCCGAACGGCACGGCCGGCGCGCACGAGTGCACCACCACCGGCCCGTCGGCCGCCTCCACCAGGGTCCGCAGCGCGCCCTCGACCACGCCCCGGTCCACGGCCGCGTGGGTGCGGTAGCCGCTGGCCGTACGGACGCTCCCGCGCAGCACCGACGTCAGCGACGGCTCGTCGAGCTGCAGCACCACCTCGGCGCCCGGCACCCGGCGGCGCACCTCCGCCAGATGGGCGCGCACGCCCTCGGCGAGCGAGGCCGTGAGGTCCCGGCAGGCGCCCGGGTCGCTCAGCGCGGCCTCGCCGCCGCGCAGTTCGAGGGAGGCGGCCAGGGTCCAGGGCCCCACGGCCGACACCTTGAGCGCGCCCTGGTGCCCCTGGGTGAACTCCTCCAGCGCGTCCAGGTCCTCGCCCAGCCAGGAGCGGGCCCGCCGGGTGTCCCGGCCCGGCCGGTCGCTGATCCGCCAGCCGCTGGGCTCGACATGCGCGTACAGCTCGACCAGCATCCCGGCGGTGCGCCCGATCATGTCCGCGCCGGGCCCGCGCGCGGGCAGCTCCGGAAGGTACGGCAGGGCCTCCAGCGAGCCGGTGACGGTCTTCGCGGCCTCCCGCGCGTCGCCGCCCGGCATCGATCCGACGCCGGTCGCGGCCCCTGGGGCCCATGGGTGGGTAGTGGTGCTCTTCTCGCTCACGTAAGCGCTCCGCTGAAAGCGTTGATGTGCCGTCGGTCGTCTGCGGCAACATTGTGGCTGGTCGCGCCCACGCGGCGGAGCCGCACATCGACTCGGCCCCGCGCCCCTTCGGAGCGCCTCCCGAACCGGAGTCGACCTCCGCCGCCGAGACGGCTCAGCCGCGGGGGCGGACCTGGAGGTCGGTGATCTCGGCGTCACGCGGCAGGTCGAGCGCGGTCAGGATGGTGCTCGCCACGGTCTCGGGCGCGATCCAGCGCTCCGCGTCGTACTCCTTGCCCTCCTGCTGGTGCACCTTCACCTGCATCGGGGTGGCCGTGCGCCCCGGGTAGACCGTGGTCACCCGGACGCCGTTGCCGCTCTCCTCCCAGCGCAGCGCGTCGGCCAGCGCCTTGAGCCCGTGCTTGCTGGCGGCGTACGCGGCCCACTGGGCGTTGGCGCGCAGCCCGGCGCCGGAGTTGACGAAGACGACATGCCCCTGGGCGAGCCGCAACTGCGGCAACAGCAGGCGGGTCAGCTCGGCGGGCGCCACGAGGTTGGCGGCGAGCTGGCGGTTCCACGCCTTGGGGGTCAGCTCCCCGACCTCGCCCAGGTCGACCACTCCGGCGATGTGCAGCAGCGAGTCCAGCCGGTCGGGCAGCGTCTGATGGCCCAGCGCCCAGGACAGCCGGTCCGGGTCGGCCAGGTCGCCGACGACCGTCCGCACCCCCGGGAACCGCCCCGCCAGCTCCTTCGCCCGCCCGGCGTCCCGCGCGAGCAGCCACAGCTCGTCGCCGCGCTCGGCCAGCCGCTCGGTGACCGCCGCACCGATGCCCGAGCCTGCCCCAGTGATCAGATGCGTTCCCATGCCCCCAGCTTGCCTCACCCAGGGACGCACCCCGCCGACGGTCCCGGCTTGGCGCGATCCCATGCCCGAAACCCGCGCGGACTTCCCGCCGAGCGCTCCCATCCTGTAACGGGCGCGGCGCTGACCGTTACGGCACCCGGGGCTCAGACGGACTCCAGGTACGTCATGGCCTCCACCCCGTTCTCCGCGAAGAAGACCAGCTCGCTCAGCGGGCGGGGCAGGAACCCCTCCTCCCCCATCCGCTGGAACTGCTGCTTCAGGCCGTCGTAGAACCCCGCCGCGTTGAGCAGCACCACCGGCTTGATGTGCAGCCCGTGCTTCTTCAGCTCCAGGATCTCGGTCGCCTCGTCCAGCGTCCCGGTGCCGCCGACCATGATCACGACGGCGTCGGCGCGGGCGAGCAGCTGCGCCTTGCGCTCGGCGAGGTCCTTGGCGATCACCATCTCGTCGGCGTTCTCCCGGGCCTTGGCGGCGAGGAACTCCACCGAGATCCCGACCAGCCGCCCCCCGTGCTCCTGCACCCCGTCCGCCATCACCTTCATCAGCCCGACGTCGGACCCGCCCCAGACCAGCGTGTGCCCGCCCTTGCCGATCAGCTCGGCGAACTCGCGGGCGGGGGCGGTGTAACGGTCGTCGAGGTCGGCGGCGGAGCAGAAGACGCAGATATTCATGCGCGTCACTCTACATTTACATGTTTCGCCGAGATCACATTCCGTCCATGAACTCGGGCCATACGCGGCGCGTATGGCGCCGTCCTGGCCTTCGTATCGCCCCGTCCGGTTCCCCGGAGCGATACCGCTGATAGAAACCCTCGCATCGCCGCCGCACACCACTCGGGAGGTTTCATGGAATACACCCCATGGTCATTGCTCAGCGACGCCGGGCTGATCGCCGCGCTCCTCGTCGTGGGCACTCTCGCCCGCGCCCACCTGCGCGTTGTTCAACGGCTCATGCTTCCCGCCAGTGTGCTGGCCGGGTTCCTGGGACTGCTGCTCGGCCCCAACGCACTTGATCTGCTGCCGTTTTCGGACCAGCTGGGCACCTATTCCTCAGTGTTGATCGTCATCGTCTTCGCCTGTCTGGCGATGACCGACGGTGCGGGAATCCGGAATTTCGGGAAAGTGATCGGGGCCTTCTCCCTCTATTCCATCGGCATGTACGTCATCCAGGTCGGCCTCGGCGTGCTGTTCGCACTGCTCGTACTCGGCCCGGTGTGGGGAACCCCGGCGGGCTTCGGGGTGCTGCTGTTCGGCGGCTGGGCCGGTGGCTTCGGGTCGGCGGCCGCGATGGGCGCGGCCTTCGAGGACTCGGGCTGGCACGAGGCGAGTTCCCTCGGCTTCACCTCCGCCACGGTGGGCACGCTCGTCGGCATCGTCGGCGGCGTCATCATCAACAACTGGGCGGCCCGGCGCGGCCACTGCAGAAGAGTGGGGCGATTCGCCGACCTGCCCGAGGAGTTGCGCTCCGGTCTGCTGAAGGACCCGGACGAACGGACGCCGACCGGCACCGCGACCACCTCCCCCGCCTCGATCGAGCCGTTCGCCCTGCAGCTCTGCGTGGTGAGCGCGGTGGCCGCCGCCGCGTACGGGATCTCGGAGGGGGTCACCGGCCTGTTCCCCTCCCTCACCGTCCCGGTGTTCGCGCTCGCCTTCGTCGTGGGGCTGCTCGTCCGCATGCTGGTCGGCCGGACACCCGCGTGGGGATATGTCGACTCGCGGACCCTCAAGAGCGTGTCCGGGGGCGCCACCGACGTTCTCATCGTGTGCGGGATCGCCTCGATCGTGCCGAGTGTGGTCGGGGACTACTGGGTGCCGCTGGCCGCGCTCTTCGCGCTCGGGCTCGCGCTCTGCCTGGTGCTGTTCCTGGTGGTGGCTCCGGCGACGTTCCGCGAGGACTGGTTCGAGAAGGCCGTGTTCACCTGGGGCTGGGCCACCGGGGCCGTCGCGACGGGCATCGCCCTGCTCCGGATGACCGACCCCAAGATGGAGAGCCGGACGCTCGAGGAGTTCGGCCTGGCCTATCTGCCGCTCGCGCCGATCGAGACGGCGAGCGTGACCTTCGCACCCGTCATGGTCACGGCGGGCGCCGCCTGGGCGCTGGGCGCGGGCTGGACGGTGGCCGGGCTGATCGCGCTCGGCCTGCCGATCCTGCTGGGCCGCAGGGCCCGGGGGCAGGCCCAGGGACCACCGGGCGGCCCGGTGCGGCGGACGGCGGTCTCCACCACATCCACTACGGAAGGGAAGTGAGCAGTGACCGTGGAAGGTCGACCAGCGCCCGGGCCTCCGGTAGCAGCAGCCGTCCGGCGGCGGTGAGCCGCAGCCTGCCGCCCGCACGGTCGAAGAGCGGGGTGCCGAGCTGCCGCTCCATCTTGTGCACCGCCTGACTCAGCGCGGACTGCGCCATCCGGAGACGGCGGGCGGCGGCGGCGACGCTCAGGTCATCGGCCACCGCGAGGAAGTACTTCAGCTGACGCAGCTCCAGCACGGTCGGGCCTTCCCTCGAGAGCGGCCCCAGCGTACGGCCCCGCCCTCGATGGCTCATCGGTTCGGCGCGGCTCATCGACTCCGCGCCACCCACCCAACTTCTCACCCTTTCGGGCGACTTGGGCGTGAATGTCCCAACGGTCGGGTTACGCTCGCCGCAACAACCTCACAAAGACTTCGGCCCCGCCGGGACTGCCATCCCGAAACGAGGGCCTGACCGACCAGGAAGCCGAAACCTTCCCGATGGCTGACACGCAGTCTAGTGCGCCCATGCGCGCTTCCGCCGACGCTCGCACCTGGCACACCGCCAACTTCACCGTGCTCTCGAACAAGCCCGCCCAGCGGGCGGCTGCGACCGTCCCCTCCGCTCACCCGGCCCGGGACGTTGCCGAGACCGCCGGGCGCGGACAGAGGCCACCGCACCACTCGCCGCATAACCGCGCGTGAACCCACACACCACCTGCGAGGAAGTAAGAACCCATGACGCCTATGGCCGACCAAGCCCTGAGGGCTACGAGAAATCGGAAGCGGGCAGTTCATACGCGGTCTGCGACGCACGTTCCGCAGACCGACGAGGACTCGGTGAGCGACCAGACTGACTGCGTGCAGGAGCGCCTACGCACAGCTACCCTGGCAAAGCCAGGATCACGAGGGGAGGGCACACCATGACGGCGCAGATGGAGAGCCCCGTGCAGAACGAGCAGATGCGGCGCTTCGAGGAGTTCGACGCGGCATTCCCGGACTACCACGCCGAGATGATCGATGGAGAGGTCTACGTCAGCACCGTGGTTGCCAGCCCTCACGGGCAGATGGTCATGGCCATCGGAGCCCAGCTCATGTCCAAGTGGTGCGTTATGACCGAGGTCGACACCGTCTACGACGGCTGGCACGGCGCGACGCTTCTCCGCCCGGACATCGCCATTGCGGACCCTTCCCACCGGGGCACGCGGCTGAAGCAGTTCCCGGCTGACGAGATCATCCTCGTCGTCGAGGTCGTCTCGGAATCCAACCCCGAGAATGACACCGAGAAGAAGGTCAAGAAGTACGCGCTCGCCAGGATTCCGTACTACCTGATCGTCAACCCCATCGAGGGAAGTGCCTGCTCTACTCCCTGCCCGGTGGGGATCATTACCGCGCGTCGCTGGAGACCGACTTCGGTGATCCGGTACCGATCGGTGATCCGATCGACGCGGCGCTCGACACCACGGCGCTGTACACCTACTGAGCGCCCGAGCGTACGGCGCGGCCGGATCAGGCGACGAGCGCCGCCGTCGGAGTCGGCGGGGCCCGCTCCAGGCCAGCTCGAACCACAAGGTTTTGCCGCCGAGCCCGAACGGCTCCTCCCCCATGGCACAGCCGCCCCAGCGGTCGGCGAGGACATCGAGGATCAACAGCCCCCGGCCGTTGGCCAGCTCGGTCGAGGGTTTCAACGGCTCGGGAAACTGGGGGTTGGTGTCCGAGACGCTGATCCGAAGGACGGGGTGCAGCCAGAGCAGGCGTACGGAGGCCAGTTGCCAGAGTAGGGCCCGGAGGCCCGGGCCAGGGGCCCGGAGGCCAAGCCCCTGCCACGCGGCGCAGTCGCATACCGATGCTGCCTTCGGGGCCGGGGCGGAGCCCCAGTTTCGGGGAGGGGCGGGGAGGGAAGCAGCCCGCCGCAGGCTTCAAGACCCGCCGGGATCCCTCGACGTCCTGTCGCCATGCCCGGCCTTACCTCTTGCCCACCGCGCCGACATGGCCCAGCACCGCCGTCGCGCCGTCCTCCCCGGCGATGGCCTCGGCGAGCTCCGCCGCCCGGCGGCGGAGGGCGGGGTCGGTCAGGCAGGTCGTGATCGCCGTGGCGAGGGATTCGGCGGTGAGAGCGTCGAGCGGCAGCGGGCGGGAGGCGACTCCGAGGCGGTGGAGTCGTGCCGCCCAGAACGGCTGGTCGGCCATGGCGGGCACCGGCACCGTGGGCACCCCGGCGCGCAGTCCGGCCGCGGTGGTGCCCGCTCCGGCGTGGTGGACGACGGCGGCCGTGCGCGGGAACAGCCAGTCGTGCGGGAGGTCGCCGACCGCCAGGACGTCGTCCCCGGCCGCCGTCAGCCCGGCCCATCCCGCCTGCACTACCGCGCGCACCCCCGCCCGGGCCACCGCCGCCGTCACCAGCCCGCCCAGCCGCTCCCCCTCGCCCGGCGCCATGCTGCCGAACCCGATGAACACCGGCGGCGGACCGGCCTGGAGGAAGTCGACCAGCTCGGCCGGGGGCCGCCAGTCCCGGGGCCGGGCGGGCCACCAGTAACCGGCGACCTCCACCCCGGACGGCCAGTCCGCCGGGCGCGGTACGACCAGCGGGCTGAAGCCGTGGAAGACCGGCCGGAGGTCCGCTCCGGTCGTCCGCGCGGTGGCGGGCGGCAGCCCGAGCCGGGTGCGCAGCCCCGCCACGGCGGCCGCCTGGAGCGCTCCGGCATCCGCCAGCAGCCGCTGCCCCGCCGCCAGATTGCCGTCCGGCCCGAGGTCGTCGGCGTCCGTCGCACCGGCGAGCGGGAACTCCCTCGTGGCACAGGCCGGTGCGAGAAAGGCTCCGATGACGGGGACGCCGGACGCCTCACCGGCCACCCGGCTGAGCGCCGCCGGGCCGAACGCGGTGAGCACCAGGTCGGCCCCGTCCGCCACCGCCGCCGCCACCCCGTCGGCGAGCCGGTCCAGGAACGCCGCCATCGCCGCCCGCGCCTCGTCCCACGAGGCCGCCCGCGCCCTGGCGCGGATCAACTCCCGGGGATCGCCCGGCAACGGCCGGTGGTCCAGGCCGCATCCGTCGATGAGCCCGGCGAAGGGCGGGTGCGCGGCCACGGCCACCTCATGACCGGCCTCCACCAGACGCCGCCCCAGGCCCGTGTACGGAGCGACGTCCCCGCGTGAACCGGCAGTCACGATCAGAATCCGCATGTGATGATCCTCCTCGGCGAGCGCCGCCCGGGGCGCACCCGGACGACGGCGTTCGCCACGGACGCTAGGGTCCTTCTGGCGGATCTCCGTGGAGGAAGGAGCGGCGTCCGGGGCGTGCTCTCGGCGTGCCGCGCGGAGGCCCTCGTAGCGGAGCTACTCGGGCTTTCGTGCGGTGCGGCGAGAGGGCGTGCCGGGCTCCGCGACGCCGCGGAGATCCGTCAGAAGGACCCTAAGGGCTCCTGCGCGGTGGAGGTTCAAGCAACGGTGACGGACGGCTCCCAGGACAGCACCCAGGACGGCACCCAGGGCGGCGACACGATGGGCATCGGCGAGCTGGCCGCGCGCACCGGACTGCCGGTGAAGACCGTCCGCTACTACTCGGACGCCGGGCTGCTGCCCGAGAGCGGACGCAGCCCGGGCGGCCACCGCAGATACGCCGCGGACGCGCTGCCCAGGCTCCAGTTGATCCAGCGCCTCCGCGCGCTCGGCACGCCCATCGCCGCGATCGCCGCGGTCATGGCGGGGGAACGGTCGCTGGGTGAGCTCGTCGGCCGTGAACTGGACGCGGTGCGGGAGCAGTTGCGCGCGCTCACCTGGCGCCGGGCCACGCTGCGCGCGCTGGACGACTGCCCCGCGCCCGAACGGCTGCCCCGCCTCGCCCTGCTCGCCGGGGTGGGCAAGCCGGACGACGCCCACGACCGGCTGGTGCGGTACTGGCACTGGGCGCTTCCGGCCGGACTGCCGCGCCGCCTCGCCCAGGCCGTCATCGACGGCGCGGTGCCCACGCCACCGGCCGCCCCGACCACCGCGACCGTCCTCGCCTACGCCGAGCTGCATGCCCTGGCCACCGCGGACGACCGGCGCCGCCAGCCGCAGCCCCACCAGGTGGGCGACGTGGCGTCGTTCTACGCCGGCCTCCTGGACGCCTGCGCGCTGGCTGGTGAGGCCCTGGCGGCCGACTGCCCGCACCGGCTCGCCGAAGCGCACGGCCACTTCGTGCGCGCCTACGCGCGCGTCGACGGCCACGACGACACACCGGCGTTCCGCGCGCGTCTGCGCGCCCTGTTCCGCCGCGGGGCGCGCACCGGTTCGTTCTCGCTGCGCTACTGGCGACAGGCCCTCGTCATCACCGGCGAGACCCCGCCGAAATCCGCGACCTCCGGCCAAGGGCACCTCGCGGCACCGCTCGCCGCCCTGCACCACCGGGTCGCGGGTCTCCCCCTGACCGCGAACGCCCGGTGAGCGCCCCGGGGTGGCCGGGGTGGCGGGCCTCGGAGCCCGCCGCCCCGGCCACCCGGCGGGGTCACCCCCGGGTCAGCGGGTGAAGTGGAAGATTCCCCAGGTCACATGGCGGTTTCTGCCGCCCTGGACCCAATTGCTGAGACCTTTCTTCATGTGGGCCAGGTACTCGGCGCTGACGCGCTCCGTCAGGCCGTCCGCCTCCTGGCGCCGGGTTTCCTCCAGGACCCGGGCGTAGTGGGTGATCAGATGCTCGCGGTACTCCTGGAAGCCGCCGCCGACCTCGACGAAGCCGAGCCGCGCCAGTTCGTGGCGGTAGAACTCGGGCGACCCCATGGTCTCCAGATGGATGCGGTCCAGGATGGGGCGGAGGGTTTCGGCGGGGCAGCCGTCGGCCGCCATGGGGTCGGTGAAGATGAGGTGACCGCCGGGGCGCAGCACGCGGGCGGCCTCCTCCAGGGGGCGGGCGCGGTTGCCGCTGTGCAGGAACGCGTCCTGCGACCAGACGACGTCGACGCTGTCGTCCGGCAGCGGGATGGACTCGAAGGAGCCGTCCATCACCTCGATGGCCTCGGACAGCCCGCGCTCGGCGTTCAGCGCGCGATGGCGTTCGTTCTCCACCTCGCTGAGGTTGAGCGCGAGGACGCGGCAGCCGTACGTCTCGGCCAGATAGCGCGCCGAGCCGCCGAAGCCCGCTCCGAGGTCGAGGACGACGGAGGACTCGGTCAGGTCCAGCTGACCGGCCATCCGGGCCACGGTGCGCCTGCTGGCCTCGGCGATCGGCTCGTCGGGCCGGTCGTAGATGCCGATGTGGATGTCCTCGCCGCCCCAGACACTCCAGTAGAAGGCGTCGGCGTCCGCGGAGTTGTAGTAGTCGCGGGCGGTGCCCACGGCTCCCGCGTACTCCCCGTTCGCCGTGGCCGAACCGATCGGGCCGACCGGCTCCTCCGTCGTGCGGTACTCCTTCTCCGCGACGTGGATGAAGAAGTCGGGCCGCTCCTCCCGGTAGGTGTGCTGGAAGTCGCCGTAGGTCTCGATCCGCTGGAAGCCGACCTCCTGCAACAGCCTGCGCGTGTAGTCCTTGCGCAGCGGAAACATGTTGAGGTGGTAGACGGATTCGTCGGGGAAGCTGTAGCGCATGCGCACCAGCCCCTCGTCCACGTACTCCGGCTCGACGGCGACGTCTTCTCCGCAGTAGTAGTACACATGCTTGCTGCTGTAGCCGCGATCGAGGATCGCGTCGTAGTTGCGCTGGTCCAGGATCAGGATTCCGTCGTGCTTGAGCATCGCGTAGAACTCCGCGAGCGCCTTGCGCCGGTCGCGCTCGGAGAACAGATGCGTGAAGGAGTTCCCGAGACAGACGATGGCGTCGTACTCGCCGTGGGCGTCGCGGTTGAGCCAGCGCCAGTCGGCCTGGACGACGCGGAGGATGTGGTCACCGTGCTTGAGCCCGTTGGAGAATGCCTGGGCGAGCATCTCCGCACTGCCGTCGGCGCTCACGGTCTCGAATCCGGCCTCGAGCAGCCGGACGGAATGGAAGCCGGTCCCGGTGGCCACGTCCAGGACCTTCTTGACGCCGCGCTCGCGCAGCAGGTCGATGAAGAACGTACCCTCGCTCTCCGACCTCCGGTCCCAATCGATCAGCGAGTCCCACTTTTCGACGAAGCTGGGTACGTACTCCTCTGTGTAGTGATCAGTGTCCCTGACATCAACTGGATTGTCGCCAAATTTCTGTACAGGTTGCGCAGAAATAACGGAACCTCCGGTGCTGAGACAGCGGACCACGGCACCCGTGTCCGCCGGGCGCATTCCCGGATTCACGTGACGCATGCCACCGGAATGACCGGACGCACGTTAATTTCAGAGAAACTGATCGCGCCAAACGGAGATCAACCACCCGATCCTGACTTTCGGCTTCTTTCTCGCCAAAAGCGGATATTCACCTGGGGATCCGGGGTCTACGAGGCGACCGCCTGGGCGCGCTCGGTCGCGGCGATGGTCGCGGAGCCGACCACCCGGGTGTCGTCGTAGAGCACGATCGCCTGCCCGGGCGCCACGCCCCGCACCGGCTCGGTGAAGGTCACCCGCAGCTCGGTTTCCCCGATTCGCTCGGCCATCACCTCGGTTTCGCCGCCATGTGCGCGCAGCTGGGCGGTGTAGGTGCCCGGGCCCACCGGAGGGGCCCCGCACCAGCGCGGCTTGATGGCGGTGAGGGCGGTGACGTCCAGGGCCTCGACGGGGCCGACCGTGACCGTGTTGTTCACCGGGGAGATGTCCAGGACATAGCGCGGCTTGCCGTCGGGCGCCGGATGGCCGATGCGCAGCCCCTTGCGCTGGCCGATGGTGAAGCCGTACGCGCCCTCGTGGGTGCCCAGCTTGTGCCCGTCCTCGTCGACGATGTCGCCCTCGGCCGTGCCCAGGTGCTGGGCCAGGAAGCCCTGGGTGTCGCCGTCGGCGATGAAGCAGATGTCATGGCTGTCGGGCTTCTTGGCCACGGCCAGGCCCCGCCGCTCCGCCTCCGCGCGGATCTCGTCCTTGGTGGTCAGGGTGTCGCCGAGGGGGAACATCGCGTGGGCGAGCTGGCGCTCGTCGAGCACGCCGAGGACGTAGGACTGGTCCTTGGCCATGTCGCTGGCGCGGTGCAGCTCGCGCGAGCCGTCCTCGCGCTCCACGATCGTGGCGTAGTGCCCGGTGCAGACGGCGTCGAAGCCGAGGGCGATGGCCTTGTCCAGCAGCGCCGCGAACTTGATCTTCTCGTTGCAGCGCAGACACGGATTGGGGGTGCGGCCCGCCTCGTACTCGGCGATGAAGTCCTCGACCACGTCCTCGCGGAAGCGCTCGGCGAGGTCCCACACATAGAAGGGGATGCCGATCACATCGGCGGCCCGCCGGGCGTCCCGGGAGTCCTCGATGGTGCAACAGCCACGGGCGCCGGTGCGGAACGACTGCGGGTTGGCGGAGAGCGCGAGATGGACGCCGGTCACATCGTGGCCCGCCTCGGCCGCCCGCGCGGCGGCGACCGCGGAGTCCACACCGCCGGACATGGCGGCGAGGACGCGCAGCCGACGGCCGTCGCGGGGACCTGTGGGCGCACCGGGGAAGTCAGTCATAACCCGGCCAGCATAAGTCGCCGCATGGACAACGGCTAAATGGGTAAGGAGCGACCGGCCACCGCCCCGCTCAGCTCGCCCGCGCCCGCTCCAGCACCCGCTGGACCAGGTCCAGGGCCTGGTCGGCGTCCTTCCCGAGGTAGATCAGATCGACGAAGGCGTGCTGGATACCCGCCTCCCGCTCGGCCCGGACCAGGGTCGTCGCGATGTCGTCCACGGAGGCGTCGGCGCTCGGGTTGACGCGCAGGATCGCGTCGAACGCCGCCGGGTCCCGGCCCTCCCGCTCGACCGCTTCCCGCACCCCGGGCAGCCGCTCGGCGAGGGCGGCGACGGGGTCGGGGGCTCCGGACGTGGCCGGGACGACCGCGATGGGCAGCCAGCCGTCGGCGCGCCGGGCCACCCGGCGCATGGCCGCGGGCGCGAAGGCGGCGAGGTAGACGGGCGGGCGGGGGCGCGAGGCGGGTTTGAGGTCCACGTGGGAGGCGGGCACGGTCCAGTGGTCGCCGCGGTACTCGACCGGGTTCCGGGTCCACCAGGCCTCCAGGGCGTCGAGGCATTCGTCCAGGCGCCGGCCGCGCTCGGTCATGGGGACGTCGACCGCCTCGTACTCCTCGGGCGACCAGCCGGTGCCGAGCCCGACCAGCAGCCGGCCCGCGCTCAGCAGATCGACGGTGGTGAGGGAGCGGGCGAGCAGCGCGGGCGGGTACCAGGGGGCGTTGATCACATCGGTGCCGAGCTCGACCCGCTCGGTGGCCGCGGCGGCGGTGGCCAGGACGGCGAAGGGGTCCAGCGCGGCGCGGAATTCGGGCGGGATCACATCGGTGCCCGCGTAGCCGACGATCGGGTCGACCGGGGCGAGCAGGCGGTCCCCGACCCACAGGCTGTCCGCGCCGAGCTCCTCGGCCTGGCGCGCGAACCGTGCGATGTCCTCGGGGTGGTGGGCGAGCGGCCCGAACTGGGGGAGGGCGAATCCGATGCGCATACCGTCAGCTCCTCGTCGAGCGGATGGACACATTCCAGCGGATACGTTCCACGGGAACGAGATCCGCAACACCTCATAGACAGTTCAACGTTCATCTACCCGGAGGGCCAGAGGGCCACCGCCCGGAGCGTAGGGTTCCCGCCATGATCCCGGCGGCCGGAACCCGACGCCCTCCCCCGCGCGTTGAGCGTTCCGTGAGCGAGACCACGACCGGCGGTGGACGCCGCGTCAGCAGGCGCACCCTCCTGATCGGCGGCTCGGCGGCCGGTCTCGGCGCGGGTGTCGCGGCCTATGCCGCGCGGGACGAGCTGTCCCGGATGTGGTGGCGGCTGCCCGGGGTCGACAAACCCCGTAAGGCGGGCGCGGTCGATCAGCCGGGCGCGGAGTGGATCGCGGCCTCGGGCGCGAACTGGCGGTGGGCGGACCGCCCGGACGACTACGCCATCGACCGGGTGGTGATCCATGTGGTCCAGGGCAGTTTCGACGACGCGGTGCGGGTCTTCCGGGATCCCGGACACCGCGCCGCGGCGCACTATGTGGTGCGCCGCGACGGGCATATCGCGCAGATGGTCCGGGAGCTGGACGTGGCGTTCCACGCGGGCAACCGCTCGTACAACGAGCGCAGTATCGGCATCGAGCACGAGGGGTTCGTGAGCAAGCCGAGCTCGTTCACGGACGCGATGTACCGCGCCTCGGCACGGCTGACCGCGTCGATCTGCGAGCGGTACGACATCCCTCGGGACCGCGAGCACATCGTCGGCCATGTGGAGGTGCCGGGCACCGATCACACCGACCCCGGCCGCCACTGGGACTGGGACCGCTATATACGGCTGGTGCGAGCGGTGCGCGTGACACGGACGGCGACGTGACGGACCTGGCTCAGGCTCCGAACACGATGGCCAGCGGGCGGCCCGCGCCGTCGCCGCTGGTGGGCCTGGTCGCCTTGTTGTCGCCGATGTAGAGCTTCTTGCCGGTGTAGATCATGGTGCAGTCGCCGTAGATGTCCATGCCGGACTCCGCGTCCTTCATGTCCTCCGGGTGGGTCTGCAGCGTCTCCATCGCGAAGTCCTTGGCATCGACGCGCACGACCCCGCCCGCCTCGCTGTACGTGGAGCCCAGGTAGGCCAGGAGCGAGCCGTCGTCATCGGTCCGGATGGGGAGCAGCGACCGGTTCTCCGCCATCTTCGTCTTCCCGGTCTCCTTGCCGGTCTTCAGGTTCAGGCCGGTGATCCGGTCCCCCGGGCCGCCGTGGTCCACGTCCACCTCCGAGGCGAGGTAGAGGGTGCTGCTCGCCTTGTCGAGGGCGACCTCGGTGCAGCCCTCCACGCTCGTGGCCGGGCAGTTGGGCTGGTAGCCCTTGGCCAGCACGTCGATGGTGCTGAGCAGCTTGCCCTGCTTGCCGCTGTCGTCGATGGTCAGGAGGTCCGTGGTGCCCGTCCCGGCGTCCGAGTCGCCGGTGTCGACGGCCACGACGAGCGGCGCGGTGGAGATCACATGCGCGTACTCGACCTTCTCGTCCAGCTTGTAGGACGACATCACGTCGCGGGTCCTGGGGTCGACCGTCTGGACCTCCAGCCGCTCGGTGCTGGAGTCCTCGCTGTCGCAGCCGCGAATCGCGACGATCTTGTCATCGCCGCCCGCGTAGCCGTTGTCGTCGCAGTCCGCGAGGTACGCGGGCTTCCACAGCGGCTTGCCGTCGAGCGACCAGGCTCCCCCGCCGCCGGTGCCGGCCGCGGCCACGGTGCCACCACCGATGGTGACCTCGTCGAACCGCACCCCGGCGTTGCCCTCGCTGTCCGCCCCCTCCTTCTGCCAGACCAGCTCGCCCTTCTTCAGGTCGACAAGACCGACCTTGGTGCACAGCGCGTCCTCGCCCGCGCCGTCCCGGAACAGGATCGCGGTCAGACCGTCCTTGGTCATATGCGGTGAGGCCCAGCAGAGCTGTCCGCCGAGCGGAATCCGCCACGTGGGCTTGGCGCCGTCGAGCGAGTAGCCGACGATCTTGTTGACGTCGCCCTTCACGAAGGCCGAGTCCGTCACCCAGGTGCCCATGGTGTTGGTCTCCTTGCCGACCTTCGGCATGGCGACCTTGCCCAGCGTCTTCGCCTGGGCGCCCTGGGACGACGAGCCGCCGCTCTTGCCGTCGTCATCGTCCCCGGACCCGCAGCCGGTCACCAGGACGGCCGCGAGGGCCCCGCCCGCGATCAGCTTCAGGGCGGGCTTGGAGCGCCACCCCCGCGACGGCGCCCGCCGCACCCCCTGCGGCTGCGGGGGCTGGTGCGACGGCTGGTAGTGCGGCGGCAGCGAAGGCTGCGACATCGATGAACTCCTGGATTTCCCCGTGAAGAAAACCTGTGCGCATATCCGCGCATGGCAGGTCCGTTGACGGGGAAATCCTTTCCCACGGCTCTCCGCCATTTCAAGCGGAGATTGGTGTTCCGTAGGTTATGTGAAATGGCCGCCGGAACAATTCGAATTCCGTGGTTATGATGAGGCGGTCCGGGCGGGGGCCGTCGGCGGGGCCGTCAGCTGAGCCCCGCCCCGCGCGCCCGTTCCACCGCCGGGCCGATCGCCTCCGCGACGGCCTCCACATCGGCCTTGGTCGAGGTGTGGCCGAACGAGAAGCGCAGGGTGCCCCGGGCCAGGTCGGGGTCGCTGCCGGTGGCCAGGACCACATGGCTGGGCTGGGCGACACCGGCCGTGCAGGCCGAGCCCGTCGAGCATTCGATGCCCTGCGCGTCCAGCAGCAGGAGCAGCGAATCGCCCTCACAGCCGGGGAAGGAGAAGTGGGCGTTGGCGGGGAGCCGGCCCGCCGGGTCGGGGTCGCCGCCGAGGACCGCGTCGGGCACGGCGGTACGGACGGCGGTGATCAGCGCGTCGCGCAGGGCGCCGATCTCGCGGGCGAACTCCTCGCGGTGCTCGGTGGCGTGCGCACCGGCCACGGCGAAGGCGGCGATGGCCGGGGTGTCGAGCGTCCCCGAGCGCACCTGGCGCTCCTGGCCGCCGCCGTGCAGCACGGGCACGGGGGTGTGCTCACGGCCGAGCAGCAGCGCGCCGATGCCGTAGGGACCGCCTATCTTGTGGCCGCTGACGGTCATCGCGGCCAGCCCCGAGGCCGCGAAGTCGACCTCGATCTGGCCGAACGCCTGGACCGCGTCGGCATGCAGCGGAACGCCGAATTCGGCGGCGGTGGCGGCGAGTTCGCGGACCGGCTGGACGGTGCCGATCTCGTTGTTGGCCCACATGACGGTGGCGAGGGCGACGTCCGAGGGGTCGCGGGCGATCGCCTCGCGCAGCGCCTCGGGGTGGACCCGGCCGAGGGAGTCGACCGGCAGCCATTCGACCCGCGCGCCCTCGTGCTCGGCGAGCCAGTCGACCGCGTCGAGCACGGCATGGTGCTCCACGGGGCTGGCGAGCACCCGGACGCGGGCCGGGTCGGCGTCCCTGCGGGACCAGTAGAGCCCCTTGACCGCGAGGTTGTCGGCCTCGGTCCCCCCGGCGGTGAAGACGACCTCGCTCGGGCGGGCGCCCAGCGAGGCGGCCAGGGATTCGCGCGACTCCTCGACGGTACGGCGGGCACGCCGGCCGGCGGCGTGCAGCGAGGAGGCGTTGCCCGTGACGGCGAGCTGGGCGGTCATCGCCTGCACCGCCTCCGGGAGCATCGGGGTGGTGGCGGCGTGGTCGAGGTAAACCATGGTGGCCTCGATTCTACGAGGCGTTGCGGGGGTGCGTACCGGGTGCGCGGGGGCATGGTGTGCGCAGGAGGTCGCGCGGGGGTTCGCGCGGGCCCTCCGGATCGTCTTGCGGTACCCCCTCGACAGGGACGGTAAGGAGTGTCTACGGTTTTACTCATGACAGGCACGGGGTGGAAAACCGAGTGGAACCTGGACCGCACCTACCTCAGCTCCTCCGGCGAGGTCCGCTGGGCCGCGCTCGGCGCGCCGGACGCGCCGCCGGTCGTGCTGCTGCACGGCACGCCGTTCTCGTCGTACGTCTGGCGGGGCGTCGCCCGTGCGCTGGCCGACCGGTACCGGGTGTTCGTCTGGGACATGCCGGGCTATGGGGCCTCCGAGAAGCGGGCCGACCAGGACGTCTCGCTGGCCGCCCAGGGCCGGGTCTTCGGCGAGCTGCTGGCGGAGTGGGGGCTGACCAGGGAGGGGGCGGAACCGGCCGTCGTCGCCCATGACTTCGGCGGCTGCGTCGCGCTGCGTGCGCATCTGCTGCACGGTGCGAGGTACCGCCGGCTGGCGCTGGCGAACGTGGTCGCCCTCGCGCCCTGGGGCTCCCCCTCGTACCGGTTGCTCGGGGCGCAAGCGGAGGTTTTCGGTCAGCTGCCGGGGGCTTTGCACCGGGGGCTGGTGCGGGAGTACATCGCCTCCTGCAGCGCGACGGGACTGCACCCCGCGGTGCTGGAGCGGTTGGTGGAGCCGTGGTGCGGGGAGGAGGGGCAGCCCGCGTTCTATCGGCAGATCGCACAGAACGATCAGCGGTTCACGGATGAGATCGAGGGGCGGTACGGGGAGATCTCACTGCCGGTGCTGGTGTGCTGGGGTACGGCGGACTCTTGGATTCCTGTCGAGCGGGGACATGCCCTGGCCGACCGCATTCCGGGGGCGCGGCTGCGGTTGATCGAGGGTGCCGCGCATCTGGTGCAGGAGGACGCGCCTGCGGAGCTGAGCGTTGCGCTCAGTGGGTTCCTCGGCTGAGGTTTCGTAGGCGGGTGCGGGCCGGTGGCCGGTTGTTCCCCACCCCGCCCCTTCCCGAAACTGAGGCTCCGCCCCAGACCCCGGTCCTCAACGCCGGACGGGCTGGCTCGGGGCCCTCAAGCGCCAGAGGGGCCGGCTTGCGGGGCGGCGAAACGCCGGATGGGCCGGATTGTCGGTCCGCGAACGCCGGACGAACCGCATCGCGGGGCCGCGAACACCGGACGGGCCGGACCGCGGGTCCGCGAACACCGGACGAACCGCATCGCGGGGCCGCCAAGGCCGGACGCGTGGAAGTCAGCCCCGGACAGGCTCGCAGTCCAAGGGCACAGCCGCCCACAAGCACCAGTCCTCGGCCAGACGGGCCGGAAGTCAGCCCCGGACAGGTCGCGGTCAGGGGCACAGCCGCGCACGGGCCCGGTCCCCGGCCGGACGGGCTGGAAGTCGGCCCTGGACGGGCCGGGTGTCAGCCCCGGACGGCCTGGTGGTTCAGGTGCTCATTCGGAGAAGTTCGGCGGCCAGTCGGCCGATGTGGTGGCGCCAGGCCTTTTGGGCTTCGGTACGTTCCGCTTGGGCGGCTGCCGGGCCCGTTTGGGTGAGGATGAGGCGGGCGCCGTGGCCGGTGCCTTTGGTGAGTTCCCAGCGGACCGTTCCGGCGGGGTGGCCGCCACGCTCCCAGTCGTAGGTGAGCACCCGGGGCGGCCGCGCCTCGGTGATCGGGCCCGCCGGGACCGCGTCCGTACGGAAGCCCGAGGGGACCGGCGCCCCCGCCGTCGGCTCGGCGGCGGTGTCGGCGGCCGGGCCGGTCAGCGCCCGCCACGCCGTCTCGGCGGGGCGGACCAGCTGCCGCTCGAAGCGCAGCCGCCAGCCGCCGTCCTCGGTGGTCTCCACCGTGCCCTCGGCGAGCCCGAACGCCTCGACGTACCTCTCGTGCAGCTCGGCGATGTCGTCGTGGACGACCTCCTCGTCGCCGAGCAGGGCGGCGAGCCCGGTGATGCAGGCGTGCCAGCCGGAGGCGAAGCTGGCCGCGCCGAAGCGGTCGCCGAAGGTGTGGGTGAGGGTCAGCACACAGCCCTCGCCCTCGGGGCGCAGCTCCCAGCGGAGCTCGTCCTCGCCCCAGGTGAAGGCGAAGACATGGGGCGGGTCGAGCTCGGTGACGACGCCGTCCATGTCCGGGGCCTCGCGCCCGGGGAAGACGAAGCCCATCCGGCCGCCCACCGCGAGCTCGACCTGGACCTCGGAGGGGAACCAGTGGACGAGCTGGGCGGGCTCGGTGAGCGCCCGCCAGACCTTCTCCGGCGGATGGGCGAGCCGGCGCTCGAGGCGCAGGGCCGAGCGGCCGCCGTCGGACTGGGCGAGGGTGTCTTTCATGGTGCTTCTCCGTCGGGTGCGTCAGGGGGTGCGTCGCGCGCGTTGGGCGGTGCGTCGCGCGCCTCGCGTGCGTCGCGTGCCTCGGGTTCGCCGGTCTCGCCGGTTTCGTCGGGTAGCTCCGGCATCGTGTCCAGGTGTCGTTCGAGCGCGTCGAGACGGTCGGTCCACAGCCGGCGGTACGGCGCCAGCCAGGCGTCCACCTCGGCGAGCGGCTCCGGGCAGAGCTCGTACCAGCGGCGCTGGGCGTCCCGGCGAACCCGCACCAGACCGGCCTCGCGCAGCACCCGCAGGTGCTTGGAGGTGCCCGGCTGGGTGAGCCCCAGGTGCTCGGTCAGCTCACCGACCAGGCGGGGCCGCTCCAGCAGGAGGTCCAGGATCTGCCGTCGGCTCGGCTCCGCGAGCACATCGAACGGTATGGCCATGACTTCAACATAACGCCCTGGCTATATAACCGCAAGGGAATGAAGCCTCTCCCGCCCGGCCGCCTCAGGGCTCCTCCGTCGCCGTACTCCGCCGGTTCCACGCCCTCGGCGCCCGCCAGCCGCACCGCATCGCCGCCAGCCGCACCACAAACGCCACGGCGGCCGCGAGCGCACTCGTGGCCGCCGTAAGGGCGTCGAAATGGAGCAGCAGCGCCGCTGTCGAGGAGCCGACGATGGCCGGGACGGCGTACAGGTCCCGGTCCCAGCGCAACAGCGAGGGCACCTCATGGGCGAGCAGGTCGCGCAGCACACCGCCGCCGACCGCCGTGGCCATGCCGAGGGTGACGGACGAGGTGAGCCCGAGCCCGAAGTCGTGCGCCTTCATCGTGCCCTCGACGCAGAACAGCCCCAGCCCGGCCGCGTCGAAGACCCCCACCGCCGCCGTGATCCGCTCGACCTCGGGGTGGAGGAAGAAGACGAGGGCGGTGGCGACGAGCGGGGTGAAGAAGTAGCCGAGGTCGGTGAAGGCGATGGGCGGCACCGCGCCGATCACCAGATCGCGGAAGACACCGCCGCCCAGCGCGGTGACCTCGGCGAGCACCGCCATGCCGAAGACATCGAAGTTCTTCCGCACGGCGAGCAGCGCGCCGGATATCGCGAAGACGAAGATCCCGGCGACTTCCAGGGCGTGCTGGACGGACGGGGTGAACAGTTCGGTGGGCACCCGCCATTGTTATCCGCGCATGCCCACGGTCCCGTCCGGACCCCGTCCCGTCTCAGCTGTCGGTCTTCTTCGTCACCTTCTGTGCCGACGCGGCACCGGGCTTCTGGTCAGGCGCCTGGTCAGGCCCACGCGGCGGTAGCCGCATATCAGACACGGACTCCGGGTGGTGGCAGGCCACCTGGTGGCCGGTGGCCAGCGACACCAGCGGCGGCTCTTGGCTCTTGCACACCTCGGTCGCCTTCCAGCACCGGGTGTGGAAGCGGCAGCCGGACGGCGGGGCGATCGGCGAGGGCACATCGCCCTTGAGCAGGATCCGCTCCCGCTTGGCGCGCCGCTTGGGGTCCGGCACCGGCACCGCGGACAGCAGCGCCTTGGTGTACGGGTGCATGGGGCGCTCGTAGAGGTCCCTGCGGTCCGCCAGCTCGACGATCTTCCCCAGGTACATCACCGCGATCCGGTCCGAGACATGGCGGATGACCGACAGGTCGTGCGCGATGATCACGTACGTCAGGCCCAGCTCGTCCTGGAGGTCGTCCAGCAGGTTGACCACCTGCGCCTGGATCGACACGTCCAGCGCCGAGACCGGCTCGTCGGCCACGACCAGCTTGGGCTTGAGGGCCAGCGCCCGGGCGATGCCGATGCGCTGCCGCTGACCGCCGGAGAACTCGTGCGGATAGCGGTTGTAGTGCTCGGGATTGAGCCCGACCAGCGCCAGCAGCCGCTGGACCTCCGCCTTGACCCCGCCCTCGGGGTGACGCCCTGGAGCCGGAAGGGCGCGCTGACGATCGCGCCGACGGTGTGCCGGGGGTTGAGCGAGGAGTACGGGTCCTGGAAGATCATCTGGACGTCACGCCGCATCGGCCGCATCTGGGCGGTGTTGAGATGCGTGATGTCCTTGCCCTCGAACTCGATCGTGCCCGAGGTGGGTTCGAGCAGCCGGGTGATCAGCCGCCCCATGGTGGACTTGCCACAGCCCGACTCGCCCACCACGCCCAGGGTCTCCCCCGGCCGGACGTCGAAGTCGAGCCCGTCGACCGCCTGGACCGCACCGGACTGCCGCTGGAGCAGCCCCTTCTTGATCGGGAAGTGCTTGACCAGACCCGACACCTTGAGCAGGGGCTCGGGCGACGTCGTCGCCTTCTCCGGGACCGTCATCTTCGGATCCTTCGTGTCGGTCACAGCTTCGGCGCAATCTCTTCGGTCCAGATCCGGGTGCGCTCCTCCTGCGTCATATGGCACGCGGAGAAGTGCCCGCCGCCCCGGCCTCGGTGAGCTCCGGCCGCTCGGTGCGGGTGATGTTGTCCTTCGGCACATCGGCGTACGGGCAGCGCGGGTGGAAGGCACAGCCGGACGGCACGTTGATGAGGCTGGGCGGGGAACCCTTGACCGGGATGAGCCGCTCGGCCTGGTCGCGGTCGATACGGGGCATCGAGCCGAGCAGCCCCCAGGTGTACGGGTGCTGGGGCTCGTAGAAGACCTTGTCGGCCGGGCCGCGCTCGACACAGCGGCCGCCGTACATCACCAGCAGATCGTCGGCGAGCTCGGCGACCACGCCCAGGTCATGGGTGATGATGATGACCGCGGAGCCGAACTCCTTCTGCAGGTCCCGGATGAGGTCGAGGATCTGCGCCTGGACGGTGACGTCCAGGGCGGTGGTCGGCTCGTCGGCGATCAGCAGCTCGGGGTTGTTGACCAGCGCCATCGCGATCATGGCGCGCTGGCGCATCCCGCCCGAGAACTCGTGCGGATAGCTGTCCACCCGCTTGTCCGGCTGCGGGATGCCGACGCGGTCCAGCAGCTCGATCGCGCGCTTGCGGGCCACCTCCTTGGTGACCTCGTGGTGCACCCGGTACGCCTCGATGATCTGGCGGCCGATGGTGTAGTACGGGTGCAGCGCGGACAGCGGATCCTGGAAGATCATTGACATCTCGCGGCCGCGCAGCTTGCGCACCTCGTCGGGGTCGGCGCCCAGCAGTTCCTGGCCGTTGAGCCAGATCTCACCGGAGATCCGCGCCTTGCGGCGGCCGTACTGGCCCGCGGTGTGCAGCCCCATGATGCCGAGCGAGGTGACGGACTTGCCGGAGCCGGACTCGCCGACGATGCCGAGCGTCTTGCCCTTCTCCAGCCGGAAGCTGAGCCCGTCCACGGACTTCACCAGGCCGTCGTCGGTCGGGAAGTGGACGCGCAGATCGCGCACCTCGAGGAAGGCGGTGGGGGCGAGCGAGCCCGCCGCGGCCACCTCGCCCACGGCGGCGGTCCCGGTGGCCGGCAGATCGCCGTTCCCGGGCTGTCCGGAGGACTTGGTCAGATCGGTCATCCGAGCCTCACTCGTGGGTCGATGACGGCGTACAGGAGGTCCACGACGAGGTTGGCGACCACGATGAAGATGGCCGCGATCAGGGTGACGCCGAGAATGACCGGAAGGTCCTTGTCGGTGATCGCGTTCACCGCGAGCCGCCCGAGGCCGGGCAGGTTGTAGGTGGACTCGGTGAGGACCGCGCCGCCCAGCAGCGCGCCCAGGTCGAGGCCGAGCAGGGTGAGGACCGGGGTCCAGGTCGAGCGCATCGCGTGCCGGCCGATGACCACCCGCTCCCGCAGGCCCTTGGCGCGGGCGGTGCGGATGTAGTCCTCGCCCATGATCTCCAGCATGGTGGCCCGGGTGAGCCGGGCGTACATCGCCGCGTAGAGGAAGGCGAGCGTGATCCACGGGAGGATCAGGCTCTCGAACCACATCGCCGGATCGTCGCCGAACGACTTGTAGTCCACGTTGACCCACTTCAGCGAGTAGCTGAAGATCGCCAGCGAGAGCAGACCGGTGAAGTAGATCGGCAGCGAGACACCGGCCAGCGCGATCGTCATCGCCGAGCGGTCCCACAGGGTGCCGCGGCGCAGCGCGGAGACGACACCGGTGGTGATGCCGCCGACCAGCCACAGCAGACAGGCGCCCGCGGCGAGCGAGAGGGTCACCGGCATGGCGTCGGTGAGCTGCGGCCACACCGCCTGCTCGGTGCGGAAGGAGTAGCCGAAGCAGGGCGCCGAGCAGTGGGTGACGTCCGTGCCGTTGGCGTAGTCCCGGCCGACGAAGAGGCCCTGGACGAAGTGCCAGAACTGCACCAGGACCGGATCACCGAGGCTGAGCTTCTGCCGGATGCCCTCGATGGCCGCGGGGTCGGCCTGCTTGCCGACGAACAGCAGCGCGGGATCGGTACCGGCCCACTTCGGGATCACGAAGAAGATGGCGAAGGTCGTGAGGGTGACGACCATCAGCATCACGACGACGGCGAACAAGCGCCGGATGAGATAAGCAAGCACTGTGCGCGGCCCGGGGGTGGCCCGTGACCCCCGGTCGAGGGGGATCACGGGCCACCGCCCGCGGCCATCACCTGCCCTTCGGGCCTATCGGGTGCGGCGATGGTTAACGTGTACGACGGGTCTGGTGACCTGCCGTCACTTGACGACGCCCAGCTGGGAGTAGTCGTAGCGGCCGTTGTAGGCCGCCGACGAGAAGGCGTTCGTCAGCCGCGAGCTGCGCCAGGTGATGTTCTTCTCGTACATGAACGGCATCTGCACGGCCAGGTCGCTGACCTTGTGGTTCATCTTCTGGTAGATCGCGCCGGCCTTGGCCGGGTCGGTCTCCTTGAGCGCGTCGTCGAAGTACTTGTTGATCTCCGGGTCGTTGGTCTCGGAGACGTTGTAGTTACCGGTCTGCTCGATGAAGCGGCCGTCGATCAGCGGCTGGGCGAAGCCCTGGCCGGTGGGGAAGTCAGGGCCCCAGCCGGTCATGGACATGCCGTAGCCGCGCTTCTTCATCACCGCCGGCGAACCGGTGATGCTGGCGGAGGACTGACCCTGGATCGGCTCCACGTTGAGGGTGATGCCGACCTTCTTCAGCGACGCCTGGAGCGCCTCGGCCGCGTCGACCTCGGCGGGCTGGTCGTTGCGGGCCACGATGGTGGTGGAGAAGCCGCCCGCCTTGCCGCACTGCTTGAGCTCGTCCTTGGCCTTGGCCGCGTCCGGCTTGCCGCCGCGCTTGAGGATGCCGTACGGGTCGTAGTCGTCCGAACCCTTGACGCTCTTGGGGAACATGTTGGTGGCGATGTCACCACCGGCCTGCGGGCCACCGCGGGTGGTCTGGAGCGACTTGTAGTCGGTGCCGTAGATGACCGCCTTGCGGCAGTGGACGTTGTCGAGCGGCTTGACCTTGGTCGCGAAGTCGACGTACCGGACGAAGCTGGTGGTGATGTTGTCGACGTTGCCCTTGTTGTGCTTGAGGGCGTCGTTGCGGCCCGAGGGGGTCATACCGGTGGCGCTGAGGAAGACGTCGTAGTCGCCCTTGATCAGCAGCCGGTCGATCGCCTCGAGGTTGGAGTTGAAGGTGACCGTGACCTTGTCCGGCAGCGCCGGGCGGATCGGATCGGACGCCTTCTTCCAGTTGGTGTTGCGGACCAGCGACAGGCTCTTGCCCGGGGTGTACGACTGGACCTTGTACGGACCGGAGGAGAACGGCCGGTTGGTGTACTTGGCGCCGGTGTCCTTGTCCGCCTTCACCGGGGAGCCGGTCGGCATCGCGAGCATCTGCTCGAAGTCACCGTTGGGCTTGGCGAGGTTGAAGACGACCGTCTTGTCGTCCGGCGTCTGGATCGCCTTCAGGCCCAGCTTGTCCTTGGACTTGTCCTTGTACGGGCCCTTGTACTCGCCCTTGGGGTCCAGGACCTGGCGCAGATAGCCGGGGCCGCCGGAGACGACGTCCTTGGCCCAGATGCGCTCGATGCCGTACTTGACGTCCTTGGACGTGATCGGGGAGCCGTCCTCCCAGGTGATCCCGTCGCGCAGGGTGTAGGTGTAGGTCTTGCCGCCGTTCGTGATCTTGGCGGTGGAGGTGGCGAGGTCCGGGACCAGCTCGTTCGCGGCGTTGCCCGGCTTCGGCGCGTAGGAGATCAGTTGGCGCGCGTAGAAGCGGGAGAAGTCCCAGGCGAACCCGTAGTACTGACGCTGCGGGTCGAGGGAGTCGAACTCCTGCTTGTTGATGAACTTGAGGGTGCCGCCCTTCTTGGCGGACTTGCTGGCGACACCCTTGACCGCGGCGTTGAACCCGGCACCCGAGCCCTCGTCGTCGGAACCGCCACCACCACAGGCGGCGGTGGCCAGGAGAGCGCCGACGACAGCCGCCGCTCCGGCGATCCGCCTGCTTCTCGAGAGCCGTTTCATAGTTGCTGCAACCTCCGGGTTAGCGGTCCTAGGCATGGCGCCGGGGAATTCCTTGGGGAGCCTTCTGCCGGATGCGGCAGGGGCTGAGGGGTTGGAGTACGACCGGGGGCCGTGTGCCGCACCGTCATCGGGTGCCCTTCGGGTCCAGTGCGTCGCGGACGCCGTCGCCGAAGAGGTTGAAGGCCAGCACCGTGACGAAGATCGCCGCACCCGGGATGATCATGAACATCGGATCGTCCTCGTAGGTGCCGACCGCCTTGGAGAGCATCTGCCCCCAGGAGGCGGTGGGCGGCTTCACGCCCGCGCCGAGGAAGCTGAGCGCGGCCTCGGTGAGGATGTTGGTGGGGATCATCAGCGTCGTGTAGACGGTGATCGGCGCCACCAGGTTGGGCAGCAGCTCGCGGAAGAGGATGTAGCGCCGGCCGGCACCCAGGCTCCGCGCGGCCTCGATGTACTCCTTCTCGCGCAGCGACAGCGTCTGGCCGCGCACGATGCGGCCGACGTACGGCCAGCCGAAGAAGCCGATGACCGAGACCAGGATCGCGATGCGCACTCCGCTGCCGGTCAGTCCCAGCAGGTCGTTGGGGAGCACCGAGACCAGGGAGATGATGAAGAGCAGCTGCGGGAAGGCCAGCAGCATGTCCATCACCCGGCTGATCACCGAGTCCACCCAGCCGCCGAAGTACCCGGCGATGATGCCGAACACGGTGCCGAGGACCACCGCGACCACCGCCGCGAGGAAGGCCACGAGCAGCGAGATCCGGGCGCCGTAGACGACCCGGCTGAAGACGTCGCGGCCGTTGGACGGCTCCACGCCGAAGAGGAAGTCCGAGCTGATACCGCCCAGGGATCCCTTCGGGGTGCCGAACAGCGGGTCGATCTCCTCCTGGTGGAACTCATTGGGCGGATGCCCGAGCAGGCTCACGATGAGCGGGGCGAAGATCGCCACCAGTACGAGGAAGACGACAACGATGCCACCCGCCAGTGCGAGCTTGTCCCGCTTCAGGCGTGACCAGGCGATCTGCCGCAGCGATCTGCCTTCGACGGACGCTTTGACCACATCCGCCGCTACATCGGCAGTCGCGACCGGATCGCTGTCCGTGCTCGTGCCGTGCAATGGTGCCGTCATCGTGGTGGAGACCCCTCTCGACCGGTGGTGACCGGCCCACGACTCGCCGCTGTGGCGGCTTCGTTCACAACCTGGGTGAAAGTCGCGTTCTGGTACGGAACCTTTCTGGAAGGGGTCGTACGCAGGAACCGCACCCCTTGGAGCGGGAGTCTTCAACGCGTTTGTGATCACCCGCCAGTACTCCCGGGCAATGGATGCCTAACCGTGATGTGAGGAGTACCGCTCCGCTATACGGACGGTCGCGACACGAGAACGCAGCAGTAACATCGTGTCCGTAATGGGGTGTTCGGCCCGATAGGAGCGGAAGACCGGTCGGGCAATCCCGTCAATCGGCGCGCGGAGTCGCTGGGCCCGGAGTCAGCGGGCACGGGGAGCCGGCGGGCGCGCGGAACCAGCGGGCACGCGAAGTCACCGCGCCCGCGGATCGGTACGCGGCGGGGCGCGGAGGCTCAGTACGCGGGGCGGGGTCGCTCAGTACGCGGGGCGGGGCGGCGGATAGCCGTAGCCGTAGGACGGCGGCGCGGCGGGCGCGGCGCCGTAGGCGTCACGGTCGAAGAAGGGGCGGGCGTTGGCCCGCATCCACATGGCGACGGGGTCGTACTCGTCCGAGAGCGCGACCGTGGAGACCGGCAGCCCGTCCGGCACGGCGGTGATCGACTGCTCCATCATCACCCGCACCGACTGCACCGCCGCCGGGCCGGTGTCGTACAGATCCAGGCCGATCGCCAGGTACGGGGCGCCCAGCGAGGGCTGTACCCAGGCGCGCCGCAGCGAGCGCACCGCGGCGGTGCGATGCGCGTTCTGCCCCAACAGGGCGTAGAACTGGGGGATGTCGATGGCGGGATCGGTCAGCCGCAGCGGCCCGGCGGGCAGCCGGTCCAGGCCGCCCGCGATCCGGCGCAGATCCGGCCAGGGGATGCCCACTCCGCCGCCGCGGGCGTGGGGGTTGAGCCAGAGGCCGTAGCGGTCGCGGTAGAGGGAGTCGGCGATGAGGCGTCCGTCGACCACCTCGTGTGCGCGGTTCCAGCCACTGGCGGCCAGTTCCTGCGCGGAGGTCACACACGGGGCGTAACCGAGGCCGTCCACGTCCATGTTCCCGTACTGGGCGTCGGGCGAGCCGGGCGCGCCGTGCCACAGCAGCATCCAGACCTGGCCCTCGCCGATGGCGTGCAGCAGCGCCTCGTAGGCGTCGTACCGGCCGGGAGCGACCTGCTGCAACGCTCGCTCAACCTGGCCGGCCGCCGCCCCCCAATCCGCGCCCGCGCTCACCTGGGTCCGCCCCTTCTCTCGGCCTTGCCCGCACCTCACCGGGGAGCGTGCTCGCACCCCTCTTGGTCATCAAACCAGCTTACGGGCCCCGGCAGCGGACCCAGGGGTGAGTCAGAGGTCACGGTCGTAGAACGGCCGCACCCGTCCCAGCATCCAGTCGGCCACCGGATCGCCCTGCGCCACGTCCAGCAGCACCAGCTGAACCTTCCATGGCACCGACACCGAGCCGAGGGCGAGGCCCAGCGCCTCCACCGCGCGCGCCTGCCCCTCGGGGCCCGGCTCGTCGAGCTGCACACCGACGAAGAGCGCCGGTTCGTCGCCCTCGACGCTGGCCAGGGCGCGCCGGGCGGTCCGCACCCCGGTGCCCTTGGCGAACTCGATCCCGGCGGCGGCCAGGAAGTCCACCGGCTCGTCCTGCCAGTCCGGTTCGAAGAGCCGCACCCGGCCACCGGTGGCCGGACCGTCGAGCTCGGTACGCCCGGCGCGGCACAACTCCCGGACGGCGGGCGGAGGCAGCGGTACGACCACCGCGCCACCGGGGTTCACCGCGATGCCGAGCTGGGGCGGCAGCCCGCGGGCGAACTCCACGGCCGGGGCGACGGTGAAGGACATATGGGAGCCGACGAGTCGCAGGAACTGCTGCTCGGAACTGAACACCGGGACATACGCGCCGCCGTCGATCTCCATCGTGGGCAGATCGAGGCTCGGGCTGCCCGGGCCCCCGCCGTTGGGCAGCGGAATCCAGAGGTGGCTGCGGGAGAGCGTCTCGACGATGCGCGCTCCGGCCCCGGGGACGTCGACGGAGGCGGCCATCACCTCTTCGAGCTCATTGCCGGGAAACCCCGGATGCGCGGCATACCCGCCGTCCGGGAATCCTCCGTGCGCCGGGGCCACTCCGTACTGCTCCGGGAAGCTCATCTTCGTCCAACCGCCATCTCGTCCGACCTGCCCGAAGCACCCTAACCGCTGGGCGGCCCGGGCCGGAGGGGCGGCGGCGATCTCCACAGCACTTCCCCACCTCGCCCGGGCTCGCCCTCGTCACGCTGTGTGATGCCCCATGACCGATTTCCGGCCACTCGCGCAACAGGCCTGATCACGCGAGGGGAGAGGCCTGATCACGCGAGAGACAGGCGTGATCACTCGAAGGAGATGCAGCGCAGCGCGCTCGCGGTCGGCCGGTCCAGCAGCACCGCCGACGCGCACCCCCGCGGCGGCCGCCCCTCCTCCATCCCCGCGATCAGCCGCCGCATCGCGCGCAGGTGACGGCCGAAGGCGTAGGCGGAGACCCCGCGGCCACGGGCGGCCTGGCCCTCCAGCGCCTCCGTGGCGCCCACGTCCAGCAGCACCATGTGGAGGCCGCGGCCCCGGCGCCGCACGTCCCGGGCCAGCCAGCGGCGGACCCACGGCAGCGCGCCGCAGTCGTGCACCACGACGCTCGCGCCCGAGCGCAGCGCCCGGCGCAGCCCGGCGTAGTGGGCGTACCGGACCAGCGGGCGGTAGAGCGCGTATGGCAGCCAGCCGGGCAGCCTGCGCTCCCACGCCTCCCGGGTGTTCTGCGAGTCCACCCTGATCACGACCGCGCCCGTCTCGTCCAGGAGCGGCACCGTCCGGTTGATCAGCGTGCTCTTGCCGCTGCCCGGCAGCCCGGAGGCGACCAGCACATCCCCCGCCGGAAAGCGCAGCTCACGCGGGTCCGCGCCGCCGCCTTCCGCCCGGCGCGCAGATCGTGCACCGCGCTTCTCCGGCCGGGGCGAGCCGTCGACCCGGTGGGGGTGCGGCCACGCCGCGCCGGCAGGAGCCTCTGTGTCGTCGCGTACGTTCCCTGCCCATGCACCGTGATCGTCCTCCCAGGTCGGTCAACGCTGCTCGTACCCGCAGAGTGTCAAGAAAAGGTAATGTCGAGCAAGGCTGCCCCTGGCCGGGCGGCCGGAGCCCGCCCGGACGGGGCTTCCCTTCTCGGCCATACATGCGATGATGTCCGCGCAACTCCATACCGGCCGCTTGAATCCGCGCGGGAGAGTCCTTGGCCATCGGCATCCGTGCCGGGTGTCCAGGGCGCCGAAGGAGCAAGTCCTCCCTTGAATCTCTCAGGCCCCGATACCGCGCGGACGAGGCAGATCTGAAAAGCGGGCCGCGCGGGCGCGGCTCCACCCAAGGTGCAAGCCGGGCCCCTTACGGGCGTCACGGCGAACCTCTCAGGTTCCGATGACAGATGGGGAGGACGCACGCGTCCTTGCCGTCCGTCCTCGCCGTCGCGCGACCCCGACCCCTGGAGCCTGAATCGTGACCGACGCCCCGCCCACCCCACGCCGTACCGCGCTGGACGCGCGGCACCGCGCGCTCGGCGCCACCATGACCGACTTCGCCGGCTGGGACATGCCGCTGCGCTACGGCAGCGAGCGCGACGAGCACACCGCGGTGCGCACCCGCGCCGGGCTCTTCGACCTCTCCCACATGGGTGAGATCTCTCTCATCGGTCCGCGGGCCGGGGACGCCCTTGACCACGCGCTGGTCGGCCGGCTGTCCGCGCTCGCCGTGGGCCGCGCCCGCTACACCATGATCTGCGACGACGAGGGCGGCATCCTGGACGACCTGATCGTCTACCGCCTCGGGGACGAGGAGTTCCTGGTCGTGGCCAACGCCGCCAACGCCCAGGTGGTGCTGGACGCGCTGACCGAGCGGGCCGACGGTTTCGAAGCGACCGTAAGGGACGACCGCGACGCCTACGCGCTGCTCGCCGTCCAGGGGCCCGAGTCCCCGGGGATCCTCAAGCGCCTGACCGATGCCGACCTGGACGGGCTGAAGTACTACGCCGGGCTGCCGGGCACCGTCGCGGGCGTCCCCGCCCTGATCGCCCGCACCGGCTACACGGGCGAGGACGGCTTCGAGCTGTTCCTGGCGCCGGACGACGCCGAGCGGGTGTGGGAGGCGCTGACCGAGGCCGGGGCCCCGGTGGGCCTGGTGCCCTGCGGTCTCTCCTGCCGGGACACCCTGCGCCTCGAGGCGGGCATGCCGCTGTACGGGCATGAGCTGACCACCGACACCACCCCCTTCGACGCGGGCCTCGGCCGGGTGGTGAAGTTCGACAAGCCGGGCGACTTCGTCGGCCGTGCGGCCCTGGAGGCCGCGTCCCGCCAGGCGGACACCGTCACCCCGCGCACCCTGGTCGGCCTGATCGCTTCAGGCCGCCGGGTGCCGCGCGCCGGTTACGCCGTGGTGGCCGCCGACGGCTCACCGATCGGCCAGGTCACCTCGGGCGCGCCCTCCCCGACGCTGGGCAAGCCGATCGCGATGGCGTACGTGGACCCGCAGTACGCGGGGCCCGGCACCGAGGGGGTGTTCGTGGACATCCGCGGTACCCGGGAGCCGTACGAGGTCGTGGCGCTCCCCTTCTACAAGCGCGGGCGCTGAGCTCCTGCGAGCGCGGGCGCTGAGCTTCCGCGAGCGCGGGTGGGCCCCGGCCCGTCGCGTCGGCCCATTGCGTCCCCTCGGCGTCGTCTCCCGTCGGCGCCGCATCCCACCAGCTAAGACCCGTTTCCCAAGCACTCCCCCGTATCCAGGAGAATCGGACCATGAGCAACCCCCAGCAGCTGCGGTACAGCAAGGAGCACGAGTGGCTGTCGGCCGCCGGCGAGGACGGCGTGTCGACGATCGGCATCACCGAGTTCGCGGCCAACGCGCTCGGCGACGTCGTCTATGTCCAGCTCCCGGACGTCGGCTCCACGGTCTCCGCCGGTGACACCTGCGGTGAGCTGGAGTCCACCAAGTCGGTCAGCGACCTGTACGCGCCGGTCTCCGGTGAGGTCACCGAGATCAACGAGGACGTGGTGAACGATCCGGCGCTGGTGAACTCCGCCCCCTTCGAGGGCGGCTGGCTGTTCAAGGTGAGGGTGACGAGCGAGCCGGAGGACCTGCTCTCCGCCGACCAGTACACCGCCTTCGCCGAAAACTGACCCTCCTTATTCGATCGGGACCCTCGATGTCGCTTCTTAACAGCTCCCTGCACGAGCTCGACCCGGATGTCGCCGCTGCTGTCGACGCCGAACTCCACCGCCAGCAGTCCACCCTGGAGATGATCGCCTCGGAGAACTTCGCTCCGGCGGCGGTCATGGAGGCCCAGGGCTCGGTCCTGACCAACAAGTACGCCGAGGGCTACCCCGGCCGCCGCTACTACGGCGGCTGTGAGCACGTCGACGTGGTCGAGCAGATCGCCATCGACCGGGTGAAGGAGCTCTTCGGCGCCGAGGCGGCGAACGTCCAGCCGCACTCGGGCGCCCAGGCCAACGCGGCCGCGATGTTCGCCCTCCTCTCCCCCGGCGACACCATCCTGGGGCTGAACCTGGCGCACGGCGGCCATCTGACCCACGGCATGAAGATCAACTTCTCCGGCAAGCTCTACAACGTGGTGCCCTACCACGTGGACGCCGAGACCGGCCTGGTCGACATGGACGAGGTCGAGCGGCTGGCCAAGGAGCACCGCCCCAAGCTGGTGATCGCGGGCTGGTCGGCGTACCCGCGCCAGCTGGACTTCGCCGCCTTCCGCCGGATCGCGGACGAGGTCGGCGCGTACCTGATGGTCGACATGGCCCACTTCGCGGGTCTGGTGGCGGCCGGGCTGCACCCCTCGCCCGTACCGCACGCCCATGTGGTGACCACCACTACCCACAAGACCCTGGGCGGTCCGCGCGGTGGCGTGATCCTCTCCACCGCCGACCTGGCCAAGAAGATCAACTCGGCGGTCTTCCCGGGCCAGCAGGGCGGTCCGCTGGAGCATGTGGTCGCGGCGAAGGCGGTGTCCTTCAAGGTGGCGGCGAGCTCGGCGTTCAAGGAGCGCCAGGAGCGCACGCTGGAGGGCGCCCGGATCCTCGCCGAGCGCCTGACCCAGGACGATGTGCGGGAGGCGGGCGTCGCCGTCCTGTCCGGCGGCACCGACGTCCATCTGGTCCTGGTCGATCTGCGCGACTCCGAGCTGGACGGGCGGCAGGCCGAGGACCGGCTCCACGAGGTCGGCATCACGGTCAACCGCAACGCGATCCCGAACGACCCGCGGCCCCCGATGGTCACCTCGGGTCTGCGGATCGGCACCCCGGCGCTGGCCACGCGCGGCTTCACCGCGGAGGACTTCCGCGAGGTCGCCGACGTGATCGCGGAGACGCTGAAGCCGTCGTACGACGCGGAGGCGCTGAAGGCCCGGGTCACCGCCCTGGCCGACAAGCACCCGCTGTACGCGCACCTGTCCAAGTAACCCGGAGTATCCGGGGCCTGGGGGCGCGCCCGACCTGGCGCGCCCCCGCCGCACCGCCCGCACCGACCCCGCACCACCCGCACCACCCCACGCACGGCCCGCACGCCTCGCCCGGCGGGCACACGCTTCCCCCGGCGTGCAGACGAAGGAGTCCCCCGGTGGCCATTTCCGTATTCGACCTCTTCTCGATCGGCATCGGCCCGTCCAGTTCGCACACCGTCGGCCCGATGCGCGCCGCGCGGATGTTCGTCCGTCGGCTGAAGAACGAGGGTCTGCTGGCCCACACCACGTCCGTCCGCGCCGAGCTCTTCGGCTCCCTGGGCGCCACCGGTCATGGCCACGGCACCCCGAAGGCCGTACTGCTGGGTCTGGAGGGCCACTCCCCGCGCACCGTGGACGTCGAGGCGGCCGACGGCGAGGTGGAGCGCATCCGCACCACCAAGCGGCTGCGGCTGCTCGGCGCCGAGATCGGCCCCGGCCACGAGATCGACTTCGACGACTCGGCCCAGCTGATCCTGCACCGCCGCCGCTCGCTGCCCTACCACGCCAACGGCATGACGCTGTGCGCGTACGACGCCGAGGGCCATCCGCTGCTGGAGAAGACGTACTACTCGGTCGGCGGCGGCTTCGTGGTGGACGAGGACGCGGTCGGCGAGGACCGCATCAAGCTCGACGACACCGTCCTCACCCACCCCTTCCGCACCGGCGACGAGCTGCTGCGGCTCTCCCAGGAGTCGGGCCTGTCGATCTCGGCCCTGATGCTGGAGAACGAGAAGGCGTGGCGCACGGAGCAGGAGATCCGGGCCGGGCTGCTGGAGATCTGGCAGGTCATGGAGGCGTGCGTGGCCCGCGGCATGTCCCAGGAGGGCATCCTGCCCGGCGGCCTCAAGGTCCGCCGCCGCGCCGCCACCGCCGCCCGCGCCCTGCGCTCCGAGGGCGACCCGGGCGCCCGCGCGATGGAGTGGATCACCCTCTACGCCATGGCGGTCAACGAGGAGAACGCGGCGGGCGGCCGCGTGGTCACCGCCCCCACCAACGGCGCGGCGGGCATCATCCCCGCCGTCCTGCACTACTACACCCGCTTCGTCCCGGGCGCCGACGAGGAGGGCGTCATCCGCTTCCTCCTCGCCGCGGGCGCCATCGGCATGCTCTTCAAGGAGAACGCCTCGATCTCCGGCGCCGAGGTCGGCTGCCAGGGCGAGGTCGGCTCCGCCTGCTCGATGGCGGCCGGCGGCCTCGCCGAGGTCCTGGGCGGCTCCCCGGAGCAGGTGGAGAACGCCGCCGAGATCGGCATGGAGCACAACCTCGGCCTCACCTGCGACCCCGTCGGCGGCCTGGTCCAGATCCCCTGCATCGAGCGCAACGGCATGGCCTCGGTCAAGGCGGTCACCGCCGCGAGGATGGCCCTGCGCGGCGACGGCCGCCACCATGTCTCGCTCGACAAGGTGATCAAGACGATGAAGCAGACGGGCGCCGACATGAAGGTCAAGTACAAGGAGACGGCGCGGGGCGGGCTCGCGGTGAACGTCATCGAGTGCTGACGGAGGGAACGGCGAGTGGGATCGGCTGATGCCCCGGCGATACGGGTGCCGGTCGGGGAAGACGCGGAGCGCTGGGCCAGCCGGGCGACGAGCCGACGGGTACTGCTCGTGGTGCACAACGTCACCTCCGCAGGCCGCCTGCTGGACGTACTGCCGCTGTTCCACGACGACTTCCGGGTACAACTCCTGGTCACCTCGACCGAGTCCTCCGCGTTTCAGGCCGGAATCGGCGAGGTGTTCGCGGAGTTGGGTCTGCCCGTGCTGCCCTGGGAACAGGCATTGGCGACACCGGTGGCGCTGGCGATCTCCGCGAGCTTCGGTGGTCAACTCCAGGACATACAAGGCAAATTGGCTGTCTTGTCACATGGCGTCGGATACACTAAAAAACTGGGCGAGTCACGAGTCACGAGTCACGAGTCACGAGACACAAGACACGAACCGACATTCGGCCTGGCGCCGGAGTGGCTGCTGGCGAACGGCGAGCCGTTCGTGGACGGCCTCGTCCTCTCCCACCCGGAGCAGCTGGAGCGCTTGCGGCGGGTGTGCCCGGAAGCCGAAAGAGCATCCGTACTCGCCGGCGACCCCTGCTTCGACCGCATGCTGGCCGGGCGTCCCCACCGGGAGCGGTTCCGCCGCGCCCTGGGCGTGCGTCGCGGCCAGCGGCTCGTCGTGCTGAACTCCACCTGGAACCCGGAGGGTTTCTTCGGAACCGGCGGCGACCAGGACATCCTGCCGAGTCTGCTCCCCCGGCTCGCCTCCGAGCTGCCGGCTGACGACTACCGGCTGGCGGCCGTACTGCATCCGAACATCTGGTACGGGCACGGGCCGGGGCAGATACGCGTCTGGCTGGACCGGGCCCGCCGCGGCGGACTGACCTTGATCGACCCCGTGCACGCGTGGCGACAGGCCCTGCTGGCGGCGGACGTCGTCCTGGGGGATTTCGGAGCGGTGTCCTACTACGCCGCGGCGCTGGACATCCCCGTGCTGCTCGCGTCCGCCACGCAGGACCGGCTGGACCCGGAGGCGCCCCTCGCGGCGTTCGTCCGGGAGGCCCCTCGGCTCGACCCGTACGAACCGCTGCGCGGGCAGCTGGAGGACCTGCTGGCGCGGCATCGCCCGGCGGCCGGTCCTGCGGAGTTCATCAGCTCGGCCCCGGGCTCGTCGGCGGCGCTGCTGCGGAGGCTGTTCTACACGCTGATGGACCTGCCCGAGCCCGCGGCTCCCGCCCTGCTGGAGCCGCTGCCGCTGCCGCCGTACGACCCCCCACGGCGTACGGCTCCGCTGGACGTCCGTACCCGCGCCCGGGGAGCGGACGTCTGGATCGAGCGCTCCACCGGGCATCCGTACGACGCGGTAGGCGAGCGGCACCTCGCCGTACATGAGGACACCCGGGACCCCGGCAGCCTGACGCCGGCTGACGTGATCTTCCGTGAGGGGCAGCCGGACGACCCCCGCCTGGGCGGCCCGGAGGAGTGGACCGCCGAGGTGCTGCGCCGGTATCCGCACTGCTCGCTCGCCGTGTACGTGACCGGCCCGCACAGCTGCGCCGCGCGTGGCCGGGATGACGGCGTGCTGCGGTTGTCGGCGGGCCCGGGAGCGGACGCCGATCCGGCGGCCTACGCCTCCGCGCTGTACGCGTGGCGGGCGGGCGGCGGTGTGGTGGCGCCGGGTGGGACGACGCTCCGGGTGCACGCGGGCGGCCGCGTGCACCCGGTGACGGTGACCCCCGCTACTCCGCCTGCCCGGCCGCCTCGCAGCGCAGCCGCAGACGGGAGAGATAGCCCAGGTGCGGAGTCGCCCTTTCCGGCCTGAGCAGGCGCTCGGCCTCAGCGATCCTCAGCAGGGCTTCGGAGTGCTCACCGGCGTCGTGCAACGTCTCGGCGAGGTCCGTGAGGGTACGGGCCTGGTTGTACGCCTCTCCCCGCTCCGCGAAGAAGTCCCGCGCGGCCTCCAGGCGAAGGCGGGACTCCACCAGCTGGCCCAGGCCACGCAGGGCACGTCCCTGGTGACGCCCGATCAGGGCGAGGGCGCGCGGAAGGTCCCGCGCGCCCTCCTGGCCGGGGGCGATCCGCCGGTAGACGCCCTCCGCCTCGACGAACCGCTCGTACGCCGCCTCGTACCGCCATTGGTTCAAGCACAGCAGGCCCAGGAACTCCACGGACGACGCCTCGCCCCGTAAGTGGCCCGCGGCGCGCTCGCAGGCGACGGCGGCGCGCACCGCGTGATCGGCCTCCTCCCACCGTCCCATCTCGCCCAGACAGTGGCCCAGCTGGAAGTGCAGGGCGCCCGCCATGCGGGACCGCGGCTGATGCTCGTCGGCGCACCGGGCCGCGATCCGCAGGGCGGGCAGCACCTCGTCCCAGTGTCCGGCCTTCAGCTGAAGCGGCCACAGCGCGCGGGCCAGTCGCAGCGCCGTGTCGATGTGCTGGTACTCGTCCGCCACGGCGACCGCCCGCACCAGGTTCCCGGCCTCCGCCAGCAGGGCCGCCATGCCCTCGGCCTCGTCACCGTACGCGGTCCCCTGCGCGGGTGCGGGCTCGGTCCGCCAGCTCTGCGGCAGGGCCGCGTGGGCGGCGTGCAGCGCCCGGTTCAGCAGTCCGTCGAGCACCCGTGACACCGCCGCGAAGCACTCCGGGATCCCGTGCTCGGGACCCGCGGCGTCGGCCAGATGGCGGCGCACCTCGGGCCGGAAGCGGTGACGTCCGTCCCCCACCGACTCCACCAACTGCGCGTCCGCCGCGGTGGCGAGCATCCGGGCGGCCTCCTCCTCGGCGACGGCGGCGGCGTCCGAGGCCAGCCGGGCGTCGATCGCGGGCCAGCCACCCAGCGCGGTCAGCCGGCACAGCCGCGCCACCTCGGGCCCGAGACGGCGACACGCGTCCCGCGTCATGGTGTGCACCGGATGGTGCCCCGCGGGCTCGTCGGGCGGATCCGCGAAGGGCGGTTCCTCGACCAGCAGGCGCATCGCCGCCGCCTTCAGGGCGAAGGCGTTGCCCGCGCAGGTGTCCAGCAGGGCGGGCATCCGCGGCTTGGCTCGCGCCACCCTCTCGGCCCCGGCCACCTTCCTCAGCATCCTCAAGCCGTCCCGCTCGCTCAGCGGAGGGACGGCGATACGCTCCGCCTCCAGCGCGAACGGCGGACCCGACGCCACCACCAGCAAGAACACCTCCGGCGTGGCCGGAATGAGGTTGCGGACCTGCGCGACCGAGGACGCGTGGTCGATCACCATCAGCGCCCTGCGGCCGGCCGTCAACCGCCGGTAGAGCTGTTCACGCCCCGCCTCGGTCGGCGGAATCCGCTCGGGCTCGACTCCCATCTGCCGCAGCAGGCGCAGCAGGACGGTGGCCGGTTCCGGTCCGTGGTCTCCGGCGGCGTCGGAGAGGTCGACGTAGAACTGCCCGTCGGGGTACCGCGCGATCTGGGCAGCGCCCCAGTGCAGGGCCACCGCGCTGGTGCCGATGCCGGGCGGACCGTGCAGCAGCGCGACCCGTGGCCGCCCGTCCGCGGCGCGCGTCGCCTCCCGCTTCAGCTGCCTGAGGACGGCCTCGCGGTCGGTGAAGTCCCGCGTGGCGGGCGGCAGTCCCGCCGCGGGGCGCAGCGCCACCGCCGCGTCCGGCAGGCTCCGCAGCAGAAGGGCCCACTCGCCGGACCCGCGGCCGTCTTCGCCCAGACGCGGATGCATCTGACGCGCCAGCGCCTCCCACCCCTCCTCGGTGGCCGGCAGCGGCGTCTCCCGGCCCAGGGTCCGTCTCACCAGCACACCCGTCGACAGGAGCACCTGTTTGCCGACTTCTCCTGCCGCGCCGTTCCCCACCGCCGCGAGGAATGCGGTGAGCGCGCTCACCGTGACGATCTCGATCACACCGGCCCCTCCCCTGGTCCCGGTCCGGTCCCTGGCCGGACTGTATCCCCGCGGTACCCGCCCCGGAAAACCATTCGGCCTCGGCGGCCTCGTCCCGACGCCGCCGGGTCCGTCGGTCCGCCGGGTCCGCCGGGTCCATCGGTCCGTCGGTCCGTCGGTCCGTCGGTCCGTCGGTCCGTCGGTCCGTCGGTTCCGGATGCGGGCCCGCCGGATGTCACACTCCGGCGGGCTTCTCTGTCGTACCTGCGCAAGCCATTGCCACCACAGGTACGACACGATGGAGAGCCCGCCATGGCCCGTATCTCGCTCACCCCGCCCAGCACGCTGCTCAACCGCATCGGCGCCTGGTACTCCCGGCGCGCCTACGGCAAGGTGCTCGACCCCGGTCTGGCCGCAGGCCACAACCCGCGGGTGCTGCTCACCTATGTCCGGGCCGAGCGCGGTGCCGCCAAGTGGAACCGCCTCGACCCCGGCCTCAAGCACCTCGCGGTCATGGCCGCGACGGCGAAGATCAACTGCTCGTGGTGCATGGACTTCGGCCACTGGGAGGCCGACGCCCTCGGGCTCCCGATGGACAAGATCTCCAAGGTGCCGCGGTGGCGCGACCACGAGGACGCCTTCACCGAGCTGGAGCTGCTCGTCCTGGACTACGCCGAGGCGATGACCGAGACGGAACCGCGCGTGACCGACGAACTCGCGGCCGCCCTGATCGAGCGGCTCGGTGAGGCGGCGTTCGTCGAACTCACCGCCATGGTCGGCCTGGAGAACTACCGTTCGCGCGTCAACAGCGCCTTCGGCCTGACCAGCCAGGGCTTCTCGGACGCCTGCGGGGTAGCGTCGCGGGCGTGATCGACACGACCACCTTCGAAGAACACCGGCGGATGCTGTTCGGCATCGCCTACCGCATGCTCGGTTCCGTCGCCGACGCCGAGGACGTGGTGCAGGACGCCTGGCTGCGCTGCAGCCAGGTGTCCACGCCGGTGGACAACCCGGCGGGCTATCTGGCCCGTACGGTCACCAACCTCGCGCTCAACCGGCTCACCTCGGCCGCCGCCACCCGCGAGAGTTACTTCGGGCCCTGGCTGCCCGAGCCGCTGGTCACCCGGCCGGACGTCGGCGAGGAGGTGGAGCTGGCCGAGTCGGTCTCGCTCGCCATGCTCGTCGTCCTGGAGAGTCTGTCGCCGCTGGAGCGGGCGGTCTTCGTGCTCAAGGAGGTGTTCGGCTTCTCCTTCCGGGAGATCGCCGGAATGCTGGAGCGCGGCGAGGCGGCCGTACGGCAGGTGGGCAGCCGGGCCAGGGCCCATGTCCAGGCCCGTCGGCCACGTTACGACGCCCCGGCGGAGGTGCGGCGGCAGGTCACCGAGGAGTTCCTGGCCGCGTGTCTCGGCGGCGATCTGAACCGGATGATGGAACTGCTGGCCCCGATGTGACGGCGTGGAGCGACGGCGGCGGCAAGGTGAAGGCCGCCCTGCGCCCGCAGCGGGGCGCGGAGAAGGTCGCCCGCTTCCTCGCCGCCGTCATCGCCCAGCCGATGGACGACCCCCGGGTGCACGTGGTCGACGTCAACGGCCGTCCGGGGTTGCTGCTCACGGTCGCGGGCCGCCCGGACACGGTCGCCTGTGCGGAGATCGAGGACGGGCGCATCACGGAGATCCGCATCATCCGCAACCCGGAGAAGCTGCGGCACCTGCCGCCGCCGTAGGCCGCCGGGGGCACCGCACACCGGCGAACAGGTCGTCCTCGGGGATCGCGACATCGACGTCGACGTGGGACCGGGCCAGGTGGCAGTCCTCGGTGGGCCGCCGAAACCGCCACCACCCCCGACGCCCCCCGGGCCGCCGCCCCTCTCAGAGCTGACCGAGATCGACCCGCACCGGAAACGGAGCCGCGACCTTCACCACACCGGTGAACACGTCCCCCTCCCGGTAGGTCTTGGTCGCGGGATCGAGGACGTAGGTGTAGACGAGCGGGACGCCGGTGGCCGCCTGCTCGATCCGCCAGTAGAAGGCGATGCCCGCCTTGGCGTACTGGTCCACCTTCACGATGCGGTCAGTGGTCTCCGAACCGGGCGACACGACCTCGGCGACCAGCAGCACATGCTCGGGGCGGGTGGGCGTGACGTCGATCGTTTCCGCGCGATACACGACCACGTCCGGACGACGATTGGTGAGCGGCACATCCTGGAGCCGGACGTCGAAGCCCGTATCGGCGTTCCAGTCAGGGCCCGCGGTGTCTTCCAGGGCGTTGGCCAGGATCCGGGCCAGGCGGTTGTGCCGCTTCGACGCGCTGGGGCTCACCACGACCATCCCGTCCACGATCTCAATGCCCGCGCACTGCTCCTCGGACCAGGAGTCGTACTGCTCAGCCGTGATCTGCTCGTGCATCCACGCCGGAGCGACCATCTCGGCGGTCATGACTCACCTCCCTGAACCCGCGCGACGGGTGTGACACTGCTGCGCTCAGCGTACCGGGACAGGCGTCCCAGCTCCGGACTCACGGGACGGTGAACGCCGGGGCTGGGCTCGCTCCTGCTGTTCGCCTCGGCTGGTCGGCACCGCGTTCCTGCTGCCCCGCACCCGCCCGTCCCGGCACCAGTGAGCGCCGCACGCGCGGACCCGCCGAGGACACCCACAGAGCGCACGCCCGTTATCCACAGGACCATGAAGTCCCTTGTACGTGACCGCTGTTCGACTTAGCGTGACGGATCACTGGCGACGTTGAGGGGCGCGGGGCGTGGCGTTCTGGATGGCTGCGACATCGATATGGGCTGTGCTGCAGCTGTTGTTGCTGTCCTGGCCGGTGCGGACGGTGCGGTGGCCGACGGTGCTGCTCGCCTTCGGGGTGGGCGCTTACGGCTGCGGTGTGCTCTCGATGGTGCTGGAGCTCGTGGTGGCACGGCAGTTGGCCACCGCGCGGGAGACCTCGCTGTCGGCCGTCATGGACGTGGTGTCGTGGACGACGGCTCCGGTGGTGGAGGAGCTGATCAAGATCGCGCCGCTCCTGGTCGCGGGGTGGGCGCTGCGCGGGCGGATGCAGTGGGGTCTGGCGGACTTCGTGGTGCTGGGCGGGGCGGCCGGGGCCGGATTCGGTCTGCTGGAAAACCTTCTGATGTACGCCGAGTCCGCGGGCAAGGCCACTCCCTCGGACGAGGGAGGCTGGGTGATCGCGAAGGGGCTGGTCGACCACCCGTACGTTCCCGGCCTCGGGCAGATCCTCGGCAGTTGGTTTCCCGCCCCGACCGGCACCGTCGGGGCCGGGGGTCCTGCGCTCCCCTACGGGGCGCACATCTTCACCAGCGCGCTGGCCGGGCTGGCGGTGGGCTTGCTGTGGTGCGGTGCCCGTGTGCTGACCCGGGTCGCGGCGCTGGTGCCGCTGGCCGGGGCGGTGGCGATCCACTGGGTGACCAATTACGCCGCGGCCTTCCAGGGCGACGACACGGCGATGGAGTGGCGGGAGCGGCTGGCCGGGGAGTGGGGGCTGTGGATCATCCTGGGGTGCCTCGCCGCCGCGTGGATCTGGGATCTGCGCCGGTCCCGCCTGGGCCGGCGCCGCGCGCCTGACGTCGCGCTGGCGGCCGAGCGCCAGGGGCTGACCGCCCTCGAAGCCCTCTCCGGGTACGCCCTGCTGCGCCTTCCGGCCACCTGGATCATCGCCCTGGGCTACGCCCGGCAGCGCCGAGCGCTGCTGTACGCCACGGCGCACCCCCGTACCCGCGCGGAGAAGCTGGAGCCGCTGCGCGCGTCGGTCGTCCAGCAGACCCACCGTATGGACGCCACCCACAGCCAGGAGGCATGGCGTGGCGTGACCTTGACGCAGCTGTGGCGCCGGGCCCGGGAGCAGCGACCCCGCTGGCCGCGGCACGAGAAGGCGCTTCTGGTGCTCGGCCTGCTGCTGGCCGTCCCCTCCCTGCTGTATCTGGCGGTGGGCTCCTTCCCGTCCACGAAGGATCTGCAGGAGTACTTCACCGGGGCACCGGGCTGCGGATTCTGGTCGGCGTCGGCCTCGCCGGGCTGGCCCTGGCCCTGTGGCGCCTGGTCTCCGCCGTACGGGGCTACCGAGCCGCGGGCGCGTCCCCTCTGGGCGAGGCCGTCGCCCAGGTCCAGTTCCGGATCGCCGTCTGCGCGGGCTCGCTCGTCGTCGGCGTCCTGCTGCTCTCCCGCTGGTCGGCCATCGCGGAGGGCGAGGCCCCGCTCGCCGGCTACGACATCCTGGGCACCGACCGCTTCCTCCTGGACAAGCTCCTCGAGACCGGCCTTCCCCTCCTCCTCACCCTCGCCATGTTCGCCATGCCCTACGCGCTGCCGCTGGAGCTCGCCATGGGCGGAGGGCTGGCGGAGACCCTGCTGATGGGCCTCGCCCCACGCGCCCTGGCCCCGATCGCCTCACGTGTCGGAGCGAGGCTGGCGGCGCGCGAGGCGACGCGATGGGCGCGCGGCGCGCTCCGGAGCCGTGGCCGGGGGGCGTTCTCCCGTACCTGGGACCGGGTGCGGCACGGGCGCACCGATCCGGTGGACCTGGCAACCGGGCGGATGTTCCTGCCGCAGACGGATGTGGCGCTGCCGGGTGTGCTGCCGCTGGTGTTCTCCCGCCGGGTGGACTCCGGATACCGCGCCGGGCGGTGGTTCGGCCCGACCTGGGCCTCAACGGCCGACCAGCGGCTGGAGTTCGACGAGCGGGGCGTGGTCTTCTTCGCCGAGGACGGTCTGCTGCTGGCCTATCCACATCCGGTGCCGGGCGGCGCCGCGGTCATGCCCGCGGAGGGGCCGAGCTGGCCGCTGGCGCGGACGGCGGACGGCGGTACGTACACCCTCACCGATCCGGATGCCGGGCTCGTACGCACCTTCACCCCCCACCGCGACGAGGCGCTTGCGCTTCTGCGGGAGATCACCGATCGCAACGGCAACCGCGTCACCTTCGCCTACGACCCCTCCGGCACACCCCTCGAGATCCTGCACAGCGGTGGCTACCGGCTGCGGCTGACGTCGGAGAACGAGCGGATCACCGGCCTGTGGGTGGGGGACGTAAGGGTGATGGGCTACGGCTACGCCGACGGCCATCTCACCGAGGTCACGGGCTCTTCGGGCCTGCCGCTGCGTTTCGCCTACGACCGGGCCGGGCGGATCACGTCCTGGACCGACACCAACGACCGCTGGTACTCCTACGCCTACGACGAGCGGGACCGGGTCATCGCCGAGGGCGGCGAGGGCGGCCACTCCACCTTCCGCATCGGCTACGACGGGGTGGACCCGGACTTCCCGGGGCTGAAGGTCACGACCCTGACCTCACCGGACGGTGCGGTCACCCGCTATCTGATCGACGAGGCGCAACAGGTCGTCGGGGAGATCGACCCGGCGGGCGCGGTCAGCCGCACGGTGTACGACCAGGCCGGCCGTACGGTCGCCGAGACCGACCCGCTCGGCCGCACCACCGGCTTCCGCTACGACGACCACGGGCATCTGACGTCCGTCATCCGGCCGGACGGCAGCGAGATCAGCGCGGTGCTCGACGCACAGGGCAACCCTCTGCGGATCACCGACCCGGGCGGCGCGGTGTGGCGGCAGACCTTCGACGCTGCGGGCAACCGCACCACCCTCACCGACCCGCTCGCCGCCACCACCCGCTACCTCTACGACGCGCACGGAGGTCTGCTCGCCGTCACCGATCCGCTGGGCGCGACGACTCGGGTGCGCTGCGACGGGGCCGGGCTCCCGGTCGAGATCACCGATCCGTTGGGGGCCACGACCCACTACCTGCGGGACGCGTTCGGCCGTGTCGTGGCCGAGACGGACCCACTGGGCGCGGTGACCCGCTACGACTGGAGCCCGGAGGGCAAACTCCTGCGCCGCACCGGGCCGGACGGTTCGGCGGAGTCCTGGACGTACGACGGCGAGGGCAACTGCCTCTCTCATACCGACCCCGTCGGCGGCACGACGGTGTACGAGTACACCCACTTCGACCTGCTGTCCGCCCGCACGGGCCCGGACGGGGTCCGCTACGAGTTCGAGCACGACGCGGCGCTTCGACTGACGAAGGTCACCAACCCGCAGGGCCTGACGTGGAGTTACGAGTACGACCCGGCGGGCCGCCTGACAGCGGAGACGGACTTCGACGGCCGTCGCGTTCGGTACGCATACGACGCGGCGGGCCATCTCACCGCCCGGACCGATCCCCTGGGCCGGACCGTCACCTATGAGCACGACGTACTCGGCCGCCTGATGCGCAAGACGTCCGACGACCGCACCACAACCTTCACCTACGACCCGGCCGGGCTCCTGGCCTCGGCCGCCGGCCCGGACGCGGAGGTTGTCTACCAACGTGACCGCCTGGGCCGGGTGACGTCAGAAACGGTGAACGGCCGTGTCCTGGCCCACGCCTACGACCCCTGGGCCGTCGCATCCGCCGCACCACGCCCACCGGTGCCGTCACGACCTACGCCTATGACACGGCGGGCAACCGCACCGCCCTGACCGCCGGGACCCACATCCTCGCCTCGGCACACGACGCGGCGGGCCGCGAGACCACGCGCCGCATCGGCGACGCCCTCACCTTCACCCATACGTGGGACCCGCTAGGCCGCCTGACCACGCAATCGCTGACCGGCGCACCCGGCGGCATCCACCACCGGACGTACAACTATCGAGCCGACGGCCACCTGATCGCGGTGGACGACCGCTTGTCGGGCCGACGCGCCTTCGACCTGGACGCGACAGGCCGGGTGACGGCCGTCCACGCCGACAGCTGGGCCGAGACCTACGCCTACGACGAGGCGGGCAACCAAACACACGCGACCTGGCCGAGCACGCAACCCGCCCAGGAGGCGACAGGCCCTCGCAGCTACACCGGCACGCGCATCACCGGCGCGGGTTCGGTCCGCTACGAACACGACGAGGCGGGCCGCCTCACCCTCCGCCAGAAGACCTGCCTGTCCCGCAAACGCGACACCTGGCGCTACACCTGGGACACCGAAGACCACCTGGTATCGGTCACCACCCCCGACGGCACGGTCTGGCGCTACCTGTACGACCCCTTCGGCCGCCGCACCGCCAAACAACGCCTCGCGGCCGACGGCGAAACCGTCCTGGAGCAAACGGATTTCACCTGGGACGGCCCCCTTCTCATAGAACAGACCACCACCGTCCCGGACCTCCCCCACCCGGTCACCCTCACCTGGGACCATGACGGCCTCCGCCCCATAGCCCAGACCGAACGCGTCACCGAAGCCACCACCCAACGCGAGATCGACGCCCGCTTCTTCGCGATCGTCACCGACCTGGTCGGCACCCCCACCGAACTCGTCGACGAATCGGGCACCATCGCCTGGCGCACCCGCTCCACCCTCTGGGGCACCACGACCTGGGCCGCCGACAGCACGGCCTATACCCCACTCCGCTTCCCCGGCCAGTACTTCGACCCGGAAACCGGCCTCCACTACAATTTCCACCGCTATTACGACCCGGATTCCGCCCGCTACATAACGCCCGACCCTCTGGGTCTGACCCCGCCCCCAACCCTGCGACTTATGTCCTCAACCCCCACACTTGGACAGACCTCCTCGGCCTCGCGCCCAACTACGACTTAGAACGCGTACCCGATGGAGAAATCGGAACCCTCTTCCACTACACTAACGAAAAAGGATACCAAGGCATACTTCACAGTAAAGAAATTTGGCCATCAACGAAAGCAATGAATCCCAAGGATGCTCGATTCGGAGACGGCCAGTACTTGTCCGACATTAAACCCGGAACAAAGCGCCCAGGGCAACTATCCCATGCATTCCTACGCGTCCCGTGGGCCGGAAACAAGTTTACCCACTTCATCGAAGTAGACGTACGCGGCCTCAAGGTAATGCGATCCGTAGAGCGCCCAGACGTATACTTTGTACCGAATCGACAAGGACTCGACGTGACCCAGAGAATCGCGAACCACGGAAAGAACTGACCATGGAGTACTGGAAGGTCCACTGGCATCACGACTATGAGCACGAACCGATTGTGATCTACAGTGAAGTCGGACCGGACGGCTACGAAACCCGAAAAATCCAAGAGCATCGGGACGGAAAAATTCTCCGATCAGACGCTTCACACGAGAGCCGCGAAATCGGACTTAGCGAAATCCCTGTCGGGGACATCAAGGATGTGGCAGCCCAGGCCGAATTCTCAGCGTTTCTAATTTCACGCGCCGACTTTGATGCCGTATGGAAGCAAGCGCGTTACCCATAAATGGGTGCGGCCCCGCTGCTCTCGTGTACGTGCGAGGACGACGAGGCCGCTCGGTGCGGCGCCTCAGATGGCCGGGAACTCTCCGTTGCGCACGGCGCTCGTGAACGAAGTCCACGCCTCCACGGGGAAGACGAGGGCGGGGCCTGCCGGATTCTTGCTGTCCCGGACGGGGACGACACCGGCAGTGGCGGCTATGTCGGGCGCGAATTCCAAGCACTGACCTTCATCGCCGCTGCTGTAGCTGGACTTGACCCATTCAGCGCGGGACAGGTCGAAGGTCGCTTTCATCAGGTGTATTCCTCCATCACTCCACGGATCATGGCCAATGACTCGTTCGGGTGCAGAGCCGCAGCTCGCAGCCGTTGGTACCTGGCAGCGGCGCGCTCCACTTCTGCCTTCGTATCGACCATCTGGCCCGACATCGCCGTATCCGCATACACGATGTCCGGTCCTTCGTCGAATGTCAGAAGCGTGAAGCTTCCCGGGACGGGGGGTGCTCCTGCCGCGAACGGCAGTACCTGCAGGGTGATGTCCGGGGACTCCGCCTTGGTGAGGAGGTGAGCAAGTTGCGCACGCATCACATCGGCGCCGCCCACGACGGTACGCACACAGGACTCATTCAGGACGCACCAGAGAAGCGGAGTTGCGTCTTTCTCCATTACCTCCCGCCTCCGCAGTCGCCGCTCCACTTTGGCTTCGATCTTGGCTGTGTCCTCTCGTGGATGGGCGCTACGGAAGACCGCCCGTGCGTAGTCGGCCGTTTGCAACATGCCCATGATGAATGTGACTGAGTAATCCAGGATGCTGGTTGCCTGCCGTTCCAACTGGACGTACGGCACGAACCAGTCCGGATAGCCGTGCTGGCTCGCGCACTCCCGGAGACGCGCAAACGTACCCGGCGTGCGGAAGACCTGGTCGCAGGCCTTCGCAAACTCCTGACTGGCCAGCCGCTCGCCCGCCTCCACCTTGGCCACATATTGCTGCCCGTAGTTGGCCTCCAAGCCCAATTCCCGCTGACTCAGCTTCGCCCGCGTCCGCCAGATCCGTACCTCGGCGCCGAAAAACGCCGGCCCGCTGGCCGCTTCCGGCTGCTCGTCCACATTGCTCACCTGTGGTTCTCCCCTCACCCCAAGCCTCTTGGTGTGCCCCGATCCCTGTTGCGCGCGGCCCCGCAGGGCAACGCTGGGAGTACACAGAGTGATTAAAGCTCGCAAGACACATCCAGGTCAGGAAGAACCCCCCATGGTGTTTCCCTCCGAACACATCACCGAATCCACCCGACATCGCGTCGCGGACCGGGTCACCCGCGAGATGCGGGAAGTGGCGCGGCGACGTGGGTGGAGTTCGGCGGGCCCGGCCGAGCCACCGGTGGGAGGGACCCCGTACGTCCTCTTCTGCGGGGCGCTCCCCGAAGACCTCGCACGGCGCCAGCAGCCGCCCACACCCACACCCGCATCCACACCGGAGAGTGACCGTTGAACGACACCTGCCCCACCTGCCGCCACTACGCGGCACTGCGCGAACAGGCCAGACGAGCCGGTGACCACAGCAAGGCCACCGACTACGAGGTACTGCGCCGACGCCACCCCGCCCACACCGTCCGCATCCCCCGCCAGCCCGAAGGACGAGCCGTATGAACCACCAGCTCGGTCAGCCACAGCCCAGCACCCGTCCAGTGCCCGCCCCCGGCCAGGTGGCGTACGACCCGGCCAGTGGCCGTACCGGCGTGGTGCAGGCGGTGCACAGCGTCGCCGAATTGTGCTTCGACCACCGGATGAGCAGCGATCGCGTCGCGTTCCTCCGGCCGGAGCGAGGCGGCGTCGAGTGGACGGCCGACGCCGGGGCCCTCCGTTTCCCGGCGGACGGGGAGGGCGGCGCGCAACACCCGCACGCGCCGTAACCATGCTCGGTGCGGTGCGCGCCCCGCCGCCGTCCTGACGGTGGTCAGCCCTGGTCGCCGCACCCGCGCCGGGCTCGCCACCACGTCGGCTCCCGGCTCCCGGTTCCCGGTTCCCGGCTCCCGGCTCCCGGCTCCCGGCTCCCGGCTCCCGGCTCCCGGCTCCCGGCTCCCGGCTCCCGGCTCCCGGCTCCCGACCGTGAATCGAAACGGCCCCTCGCCGCGTTCCCAGAGCCTCGGACCGCGGATCGAGGAGACGCGCCGCCCGCCGGGTGGCCGGTGCCGTGACGTCGCCGCTCCCCGGCGGCGCCTCCGGCCGGTGGCGCTTCCCTCCGTCCCGCGCGAGGTCCCGCGCGAGGGAGGACCCATGGATCCGTCCGCCGACGCCTCCGGCCCCGCCGAGCCCCACCCGCTGAGCGGGAGCGAACGGCGGGAGTACGAGCGGCTGCGCGGGGTGGCGGCCGTACACCACCGGCGGCTTCGCCACGCGGGCGCGTGTGTGCTGCTCGTCCTGGCGGTGCTGCTCTCCCCGCTCGCCGTCGTCGCCACCTGGCTGCACGAAGAGATCACCGACCCTCACCGGTACGTCCAGACCGTCGCCCCGATCGCCAGGAACCCCGGTGTCCAGTCCGCCGTCACCAACCGGCTCACCAGACGCGTGGTCGACCGGGTCGACGTGCCCGCCATCACCGCCCACCTGGCCAGGAACCTGGACAAGACCGGAGCCCCGACCGTCGTCGTGAACGGCACCCGGATGCTCGGCGGGCCGCTGGAGAGCGTCCTCACCAACGCCGTGCACCACGTGGTCCACAAGGCGATCACCAGCGAACAGTTCCCGTTGGTGTGGGACGCGGCCAACCGCCGCGCCCACGCCGCCGTCGTCAAGGTCCTCACCGGTGAGGGCACCAGCGCGGTCCAGGCCCGCGGGAACGCGATCGTCCTGGACATCGGCACCCTCGTCGACAACGTCAAACAGCGCCTGGTCCGGGCGGGCTACGAGAAGGCCGCCAAGTTTCCCCACATCGACCGGCAGTTCACGCTGGTGCGGACGGACAAGCTGGACGAGGCACAAGGCGCGATGCGTCTCCTCGACATCCTCGGCACCTGGCTGCCCGCCGTGACGATCGTGCTCGCCGCGCTCGCCGTGTGGGTCTCCCCCGCGCATCGGATCACGCTGCTGGCCGCCGGGGTCGGCACGGCGGTGATGATGGCCGCGTTGCTGGTCGGTCTGGCCGTGGTGCGCGGCGTCTACCTGGACTCCGTCCCGCCCACGACCCTGCCCCGGGGCCCGGCGGCCTTCATCTTCGACACGCTCGTACGCTTCCTGCGCGAAAGCACCCGCACCCTCCTCGTCGTCGCGATCGTCACCGCGCTCGCCGCGTATCTGTACGGCCCCGGGCGCGGGGCCCGCGTCGTCCGCTCGGCCGCGGCGCGCGGCACCGGCGCCATCGGCCGGGGCCTGGCCCGCGTCGGGGCCCGCACCGGGGGCTTCGGCCGCTGGCTGGACACCCATCGGGCCTGGACCACCGGCGTGGTGATCACGGGCGGTGCGCTGGCCCTGCTGCTGTGGAACCACCCCACCCCGGCGTCCGTCGGGCTCGTCCTCGGCATCGTCGTGGGGGCCCTGGCGCTGCTCGGCGTCCTCGCCGGGGCGGCCGGTCCAGCGGCGTCCGGCCCAGCGGCGAACGGTCCCGCGACGGGCAGCCCCGCTGCGGGCGGCCCCGCAGCCCCCGGCCCCCCGGCCGACGGCCGTCCCGGCGGTCCCTGACGGCCGGGCGGCAGGCCATGAGGGCGCTGCGGACGCTGTGGGAGGCCGTCACGACCGCGATCGGCGGTGGCCCGGCCGCCCGGTCCCTGGAGCGGCTGGTGGCGGTGAACGTGCTGGAAGCCGCCACCCGGCTGGCGGCCCAGGCGTTCCTCACCGCCCTCCCCCTGCTGATGGCGGTGGCGGCCTTCGTCCCCGATACGCTGCAGAACCTCCTGGCCGACTCCCTGCGCTCGGTGGTGGGCGTGCGCGGTGACGTCCTCGACGAGGTACGCCGTACGTTCACCACCCGGGGAACGGCCAAGAACACCTCGGGGGCGGTCGGACTGCTGGTCGCCCTGGTGTCCGCGACGGCGTTCAGCAGGGCGCTCCAGGCGATCTGCGAACGGTGCTGGGGGCTGCCCAGGGCGGCCGTGCGCGTGACGGCGTGGCGCTGGCTGCTGTGGCTGCTCGTCTGGCTCGCGGTGCTCCTCGTCCAGGCGCCGGTGCGCAAGGGGTTCGGCACGGGCGTCGTCTCCGGACTCGCGCTGTCCCTGCTGTCGGCCGTTCTGCTGTGGTGGTGGACCCAGCACCTCCTGCTGAGCGGCCGCGTCACCTGGACGCATCTGCTGCCGGGCGCCGTGCTCGCCGGCGTGGGAACCGTCCTGCTGGGTTACCTCTCCCGGCTGCTCATGCCCGTGGCCATGGCCCGCAGCCTCGCCGACTTCGGCCCGCTCGGCCCCGTCTTCACCCTTCTGACCTGGCTGATCGTCGTCTTCCTCATCGCCGTGACCGGTCTCGCGGCCGGGCCCTCGGTGGCCTCGTCAGCCTGGTACGCACGGACCACCCGCCCGCCGCGAGGACGGAGGCGCCCCTTAAGGCCGCCCCAGCACCCCTGAAGGCCGCCCAGGCTGCCTCAGCACCCCTGAAGGCCGCCTCGAATATCGTTCGAGAGCGGGCGTTCCGCACTGCTAGCGTCCCTCACGTGGCGAAACTCAATCAGATCATCGCAGTGGAGAAGGGCGTCAAGTCCAAGACGCAAGCGGACCTGACGGCGTCCCAGCGCCGGCTGGACAAGCCGGCGCTGCTGGCGGGGATTTCCCGGACGTATCAGCCGAAGGACGAGGAGGGTGAGCAGCTGCCGCCCGAGTCGACGCGGGTGCAGGTGAAGGCGGAGGACGTCCTCCGGGAGACCGCGACCACGCTGACCCGGCTGTTCGATGTGACCGCCACCAAGGACTGGACGAACTGCGAGGCCCGCGCGGACATCGAGGTCGAGGGGCGCACGCTGCTGCGCGATGTGCCGGTCTCGTATCTGCTGTTCCTGGAGAAGCAGCTGACGGATCTCGCCACCTTCATCCGCCGGCTGCCGACCCTGGACGCCGCCGAGTCGTGGTCGCTCGACCCGTCGACGGACTGCTGGAAGACCGAGGCTGTGCGGACCGTCCGTACGAAGAAGGTGCCCAGGAACCACGTGAAGGCGGAGGCCACGGAGAAGCACCCGGCGCAGGTCGAGGTGTACTACGAGGACATCCCGGTGGGCTACTGGACGACCGTGAAGTTCTCCGGCGCCCTCCCGGCGCGGCGCGTCAACGAGGTGCTCGACCGGGTGGAGAAGCTCCAGCAGGCGGTCAAGTACGCCCGCGAGGAGGCCAACGGCGTCGAGGTCACCGATCAGCGCGTGGGTGAGGTGGTCTTCGGCTACCTGTTCGGGTAGCGTCATGGACTCCCCGGCCGCCGGGTCAAGCGGCGGTGCGGGGTGCGCGAGGAGCGCAAGCTGATACTGAAGCTCGTCGTGATGCACGCGGTTGCGTTGGGAGGTTTTGACCACCTCCTTCGAGCACTTGGTCACGAGAGGGGACGGTCCGTTCCAGGAGGTAGCCGGGATTAGCCCCCGGTCTTCGGTCGGGCCGTGCGCCCGTGGCACGCGTTCAATCTCAGATTCTCGCTCCAGCCTCAGCATTCGCCGCCGATCGCCTCACCGACCGGGCACGGGCTCCGTCGTCGGATGCCGGTTCGAATCCGGCCCGCCCCGCTTCGTGGAGCGGTAGTTCAACGGAAGAACACGACGACATCAGACTGACCCGTTCCCATCCGGGCGGGCGTGCGCAGTTGGGCGGCATCACAGGGCCCGGGGGATGGCCAAACCCTCGGGTCCGCTTCTCCTCCCGCCCGTCTCCCCGTGTGTGGCACCAAAACGGCTGCGGATCGCGATCCCGTCCCAGTAGGGTCCTGCCTACGAGAGGGGGAATAACACCCGTGTATTCACCCCGTTCTTGACCCGAGGTAGGCGCCATGCTGCACGGCATCGACGTGAGTTCGCACCAGTCCACGTTCGACGCGGACGGACTGGCCTTCGTCTTCATCAAGGCCACCGAAGGCCGGTCGTACATCAACCCGAAGCAGGCCTCGCAGGCGTCCCGGGCGCGCAAGGCGGGATGCGTCGTCGGCTTCTACCACTTCCTGTGGCCGGGCAACATCTCGGCACAGGCGCGCTACTTCGTCGAGAAGTGCGCGTCCCAGAAGCACGATCTGCTCGCCGTGGACTGGGAGACCACCGGTTCCGGCACCCGCGCCAGCAACGCCGAGAAGGACCGGTTCATCCGCGAGGTCAAGAAGCTGCGGCCCACGCACCGGGTGATGCTCTACTGCAACCGGAACTTCTGGCTCAACCACGACACCACGTCGTACGCCGGCGACGGCCTGTGGATAGCGGACTACGTGACGGCGGGCAAGCCGCGCATCAAGGCGAAGTGGCGGATCCACCAGTACACCGATCGCCCGCTGGACAAGGACGTGGCGAACTTCTCCAGCAAGTCCGCGCTCCAGGCCTGGGCCGACCCCAGCCGGGCGGCGCTCACCGCGGATGAGGAGACGGAGGACGTGACGGACGTCCACACGGCGGAGGACGTGGAGGACGTGGAGGACGTGGAGGACGTGGAGAAGGCCTGACCGGGCCCCGGGCCCGGGCCCCTCGGGCCGTTGTCGGTGGGGGCGCCTACGCTGCCCGGTATGAGTTACGCAGACCTGCGCGAACTCCGCAGCGCGCTCACCACCGCGTCGGACATCGCCTTCTCGCTGGACGCCGCACCCTCCGGGCCGGAGACCGAGCTGCTCACCGACGCCCTGCGCCGGGCGCTCGCCGCGGCCGGATCGCTGACCGCCGAGCACGGTTCCACGGGCTGCCCGGAGCATCCGCGCGGGGCCGTCGATCCACTGTACGGGGATCCGGAGGACCCGCTGCCGCCCGGCTACGGCCGCTGTCTGCTGTGCAACGACCGCAGACGGCGGGCCGGCGCACAGCGGCGCGGCTGGCGCTGACGCGCCGGCCGCGCCGTCGTCCGTACGGCCCGTGTCGCCGGTCTTCGGCCCGCTCAGCCAGCCGGTCTTCGGCCTGCTCGGCGGGTCCGCTCGCGGCCTGTTTCAGGCGGTCTTCTCGCCGCTTTCAGGCGGTCTTCTCGCCGCTCTTGTTCTGGGCCGCCCAGAACTCGTCGAAGGTGAGCAGCCCGTCACCGTTGGAGTCGTGGGCGTTGATGACGGCCTGGGCGACGGGCTCCGTGACATACGGGTCCCCAGCTGCGCCATCACGCTCTTGTACTCGGCCGCGGTGATCTGGCCGTCACCGTTGAGGTCATACCGCTCGAACGCCTTGCGCGCCGCCTCGATGTCCGCCACCTGTTCCGCCCTTCCGTGCGTTTCCTGACCCGCACAGATTAGCGGTCGGGGGTGGCCGGTTCGTCTCGGCCGTGTCACGGCGCGCTCGGCATCCGGTTCGCGGCGCCCACGGCGCACACGGCGTACGCCGCGGTTCGCGGCCTCAGACTCCGCGGTGTACCCGGCTCCCTCCGTTGACCAGCCTCATATAGCGGTCCCAGTCCCACAGCGGGCCGGGGTCGGTGTGGTCGGTCCCCGGGACCTCCACATGGCCGATGATGTGGTCGCGGTTCTTGGGGATGCCGTAGCGGTCGCAGACGGCCGCGGTCAGGGCGGCGGACGAGGCGTACATCTCGTCCGTGAACCACTTGGGGTCGTCCACCCAGCCCTCGTGCTCGATGCCGATGCTGCGGTTGTTGTAGTCCTTGTTGCCCGCGTGCCAGGCGACGTCCTTCTCCCGGACGAACTGCCCGATGTAGCCGTCGGCCGAGGCGACCATGTAGTGGGTGGACACCTGCTTGGCCGGGTCCTGGAAGATCTTCATCGCGTCCGGGAAGGTCTCCTGGGTCACATGGATGACGATGAAGTCGATCGGATACGAGGTCGGGCGGCTGGAGACGCGGTAGTTGGAGGTGGAGGCCGGGATCCAGTGGGTGGGGGGATAGGCGGCCGCGCGGCGACGGTGTCTGTCGTCGGCGTGGGCGGTGGTGGCGGTTGCGGCGGTGGCGGCGAGTCCGGTGGCGGCGGTGGCGAGATAGGCGCCCGAGCGGAGCAGGGCGCGGCGGGTGGGGGTGCGGCCGTGCGCTTCCATGGGGGGTCTCCCGAATGTCGTAGCGGGGACAAAGGGGGTGACGCGTGAGGGTGTGACGCGCGTAGCGCGGTTCCATGGTGAGTGCTCGGCAGGGCCATGCCAAGAACCGACAAGCAAAGAAAGATTTCGTGTCACGGTCTGGACCACTGGAGTTTCGAAAGAAACCGGTAGACAACGAAGGAAATTTGCCGCTCTACCCGCCATTAACAAGGCAAGTGTTACACCTCACCTGGGATTGGCTTGGAACTGGTCTACCGTCTCTGCGATAGTCGGGGCCGCGACCCACATTGACCCGAGCGAGGTCGCTTCCCCCAAATGCCATGGCGAACACCCCTTTCGCGCCATGGCCGGGGACGGGAAGGGGCCCCCGTGCCGTCGGCGCGCGACGACACGGGGGCCCCTTTCAGCTCTTTCACGCTCTTTCACGCTCCGCGCGAGGTCCACACCGGCGCACGGACGGTCAGTTTTCCGCCACGCGCATCTCGAACCAGGTCGTCTTGCCGCACGGCAGCAGATCGACCCCCCACCGCTGGGAGAGCTGGTCGACCAGCATCAGCCCGCGCCCGCTGGTGTCGAGCTCCCCCACCGGCATCAGACACGGCAGCCCCCGGGAGGGGTCGCGGACCTCGACCCGGATCCAGCCGCGCCGCCGCAGCATCCGCAGCCCGAAGGTGCGGGCGCCGGTGTGCCGTACGGCGTTGCCAACGAGCTCGGAGACCAGCAGCACCGTGTGCTCGGCGAGCTGAAGGCCCAGCCCCCAGTCCCGCGCCACCACGAATTCGGCCATCCGGCGGGCGGTCCCCGCGGACTCGGGGCGGGAGGGCAGCCGCACCTCCTCGCACGCGGGGTTCCCGAAGAGGTCAAGCGCCCTGAGGGCCGGATCGTCCTCGACGGACGACACCCCCCGCACCGCAGCCGTACCAGTGCGCTGCCGCGGCTGCTCCATTCCCTCCAAGCCCGCCATGCCCCCCATCATGGCCGCCCAAAAGGCCATCCGGGGCGGAACCATGGGATTCCGAACACCGGAGCCCCAGGCTCCATAAATCCGATCCGACATATGCCAAAGGCAGTTCGAGAACCGCAACGCCCCATCTGACCAGCGATGTCACCGCGCGTACGCGTGATCACCCAGCGTACCGGACCGGGTCGGTCGAGGGCCGATGGTTGGCGAAGAAAATTCGCTCGCACGGGGCATACGCGGCGCAACGACCTCGGCCGGGGTGGTCCCGCACACCCCGGCCGAGGCGATCAGAACCGGTCGGGTGTCAGCGGAACGTGGCCTTGCCCGGCCCGTCCTCGACAAAGCTGCGCATCCCGATCTCCCGGTCCTCGGTGGCGAACAGCCCGGCGAACCAGCTCCGTTCGATGGCGAAACCGCTGTCGAGGTCCGTCTCAAGACCCCGGTCCACCGCCTCCTTGGCCGCGCGCAGCGCGATGGCCGGGCCCTTGGCCAGCTTCGCCGCCCAGGCATGGGCCTGCTCATAGACCTCCTCGGCCGGTACGACCCGGTCCACCAGGCCCATGGCGAGCGCCTCGTCGGCCTTGACCTGACGGCCCGTGAAGATGAGGTCCTTGGCCTTGGCCGGGCCGACCAGCCGGGCCAGCCGCTGGGTGCCGCCCGCGCCCGGGATCAGGCCGAGCAGGATCTCGGGCTGGCCGAGCTTGGCGTTCTCCGCGGCGATCCGGAAGTCGGCGCACAGCGCCAGCTCGCAGCCGCCGCCGAGGGCGTAGCCGGTGACGGCGGCGACCACGGGCTTGGGAATCCGGGCCACGGCGGTGAAGGACTCCTGTAGGTCTCCGGAGCGGACCACCATCGCGGCGTGGTCCATCTCCCGCATCTCCTTGATGTCCGCACCGGCCGCGAACACCTTCTCACCGCCCCAGACGACCACCGCGCGTACGTCGTCGCGGCGGGTCACCTCGGCCGCGAGCTCCCGCAGCCGGTCCTGGGTGGCGATGTCGAGCGCGTTCATCGGGGGGCGGTCAAGGCGGAAGGTGGCAACGCCGTCGGCAACCTCGAGGTTCACAGTCATGTGCGCAGGTTAGCGCCCGCTAACACGGGAGCGGAGGGCCGGGGCGGGTGCCGGGCAGGGGGCGCCCGGGGATGCCGGGGCAGCGCGGGGCGGGTGCCGGGGCGCCCTCAACGGGGCGCCCGGACACCGGTCCAGGTCATGCCTTCCACTTCTCCCAGGACATGTTCCAGCCGTTGAGCCCGTTGTCCGGCTGGATGGTCGCGTCATGGGAGTTCTTCACGATGACCACATCGCCGATGATCGACTTCCGGAAGAACCAGGACGCCGGGGTGGAGGAGTCCCCTCCGCCGCGCTGGTCGAACAGGCCCACACAGCCGTGGCTGACATTGGACGAACCGAATGTGGCCCGCCCCGCCCAGTAGTTGCCGTGGATGAAGGTGCCGGAGGTCGACAGCCGCATGGCGTGCGGCACGTCCTTGATGTCGTACTCCCCGTCGAAGCCGACCGTGGCGCCGTTCATCCGGGTCACCGGATGCTTCTCGCTGATCACCATCTTGCCGTTGTAGGTCTCGTGGCCGGGCGCGCCGGAGGTGATGGGGATGGTCTTGATGGTCTTGCCGTCCCGCTTGACCGTCATCTTCTTGGACTTGGCGTCGACGACGGAGATCTGGCTGCGGCCGACGGTGAACGTCACGGACTTCCGCTGCTCGCCGTACACCCCCGGCCTGCCCTCGATCCCGTCGAGGTCCATACGGAGCGTCACCTTGGTGCCGGGCTTCCAGTACTTCTCCGGCCGGAAGTCCAGCCGGTCGTTGCCGAACCAGTGGCCCTCGATCGGCACCGACGGCGAGGCGCTGACCTTTATCCCTTCTCCACGTCCGCCGGGTGGGTGATGCCTCGGGTGAAGTGGAGCGAGACCGGCATGCCGACGCCGACCGTGGAGCCGTCCTCCGGGGTGTAGACGCCCAGGAACGTGTTCTTGGGGCGGAGGGTGGTGAAGGTCGCGTGCTTGGTGGCGGTCAGGCCCTGGGCGTCCTTGGCGACCGCGTCCACGGTGTAGGTGGTGTCCGAGCGGAGATGGGCGTCGGGCCGCCAGCTCTTCCCGCCCTGGGCGATCTTCCCCTCGACCGCGGTGCCCTTCGCGTCCTTGACCTTGACCGAGGACAGGGTGCCCTTCGCCGAGGTGACCTTCAGCGCGCCGCTGGTGTCCACGCCCTTGGCGCCGTCCTTGGGCGCGATGGTCACCACGGCCCGGGAGGTCTTGGGCCGGTCCCCCTTGCCGTCCCCGCCCTTCTTACCGTCGTCGTCGGAGCCGCCGCACGCGGCCACCGCCATCAGCAACGCCCCGAGCAGCAGGGCGAGAAGCCCCTTGCGGCCGCCCCGCACCGCCCCGGTATCCGCCGCACCGTCACAACAGCTCTCCCCTCCCCAGGGCCGCGCCCCCGCGGCAACCCCTGATCACGCGCAGGCGCGCCTGGCGATAGGTAATCACACGCCACCGACAGTGGGCTCCCCGATGGTCACGTTTCAGTCCCGGGACCGGAGAGGTCCCAGGGTGATCGGCCGGTGGCGGCACCGGCCGGGCGCCATACAGCCCCGGGTTCTGGGGTCTTCCGGCTGGGGGTACCTCCCAGCGGTAGCTGGGGGAGAACCGAGCCTTATAGAAAGGGGATTACGGGCAGAACAGGTGGGAGGGCGCAGGCCGGGCCGTGCGGTACGGGACACCGCGGGCCCACCGGCCCGCCATGAGGTGCTGCCCGCCTCCCTCCGGCCGAGCGGAGGCGGTTGGCCGCGAGCCGCGGAGGCCGATGTGTCCAGTGCAGCCGAGCAGGAGACGCGTGCAGCCCAGCGGGAGACGCGCGACGGCACCCCCGCACGCCCCGACGGCACCCCCGCACGCCCCTCGGCGACGGCGGTGGGGCACCCCGCCGGCCACCGCCCCACGGCCGTCGCGCCGCGCCGCGACCGGTCCCCCGCGCCCGCGGCGGGCCCCGCCGTGCTGCCGGGCAGCCCGGAGCCGCTCGGCGCCCGCCCCTGCCGGGGGCCGGACGGGGCGTGGGGGACCAACTTCGCGCTGTGGGCGGGCGGTGCCGAGGCCGTCGAGCTGTGTCTGTTCGACGACGACGGCCACGAGCTCCGCCGTCCCCTCACCGAGCTCACCCACGAGGTCTGGCACGGCTTCGTCCCCGGTGTGCTGCCCGGCCGTCGCTACGGCTACCGCGTGCACGGCCGCTGGGACCCCTGGACCGGCGCCCGCTGGAATCCGGCGAAGCTGCTGCTGGATCCCTACGCCCGCGCCGTGGACGGGGACTTCGCGCTGCCCGCGGAGGTCTACGGACATGTGCGGGACTGGCCGCAGCAGCATGTGGCGGACACCGTACGGGACGACCGCGACTCCGCCCCGTACGTCCCCAAGGGCGTGGTCGTCGGCGACGACACGGCGGACGGCGCGCCCGACGAGTGGACCGAGGACCGGCGGCCCAAGACGCCCTGGGCCGAGTCGGTGATCTACGAGCTCCATGTGCGCGGCTTCACCATGCGCCACCCCGGGGTACCGCCCGAACTGCGCGGCACCTACGCGGGGCTGGCGCATCCGGCGGCGATCGAGCACCTGACCCGGCTCGGGGTGACGGCGGTCGAGCTGCTGCCGGTGCATCAGTTCGCCCATGAGGACCATCTGCTGCGGCGGGGGTTGCGCAACTACTGGGGCTACAACTCCATCGGCTACTTCGCGCCGCACGCCGGATACGCGGCCGGCGGCACCCGGGGTCAGCAGGTCGGGGAGTTCCGGCGGATGGTGCGGGCCCTGCACGCCGCCGGGATCGAGGTGATCCTCGACGTCGTCTACAACCACACCGCCGAGGCCAATGAGCTGGGCCCCACCCTCTCGCTGCGCGGTGTCGACAACCGCGGCTACTACCGGCTGCAGCAGGACCCCCGCCGCTACGCCGACTTCACCGGCTGCGGCAACACCCTCAACGTCCTCCAGCCCCACGTGCTGCGGCTGATCACCGACTCGCTGCGCTACTGGGTCACCGAGATGGGCGTGGACGGCTTCCGCTTCGACCTGGCCAGCGCGCTCGCCCGCGCCGCGCACGGCGTGGACATGCTCTCCCCCTTCCTGGCCGTGGTCGCGCAGGACCCGGTGCTGCGCCGGGTCAAACTGATCGCGGAGCCGTGGGACGTGGGCTCCGGCGGCTATCAGGTGGGCGCCTTCCCTCCGCTGTGGGTGGAGTGGAACGACCGCTACCGCGACGCGGTGCGGGACTTCTGGCGCGGGGCGCTGCCCGACGCCCGCGATCTGGGCTACCGGCTCACCGGCTCCAGCGATCTGTATGAGCGCGGCGGCCGCCGCCCGTACGCCTCGGTCAACTTCATCACCGCGCACGACGGTTTCACCCTGCGCGACCTGGTCTCGTACGAGCGCAAGCACAACGAGGCCAACGGGGAGGGCAATCGCGACGGCTCCCCCGACAACCGCGCCTGGAACTGCGGCGCCGAGGGCGAGACCGACGACCCCGGCATCCGCGCGCTGCGCCGCCGCCAGCTGCGCAATCTGCTGGCCACCCTGCTGCTGTCCACCGGGGTGCCGATGCTGGTCGCGGGCGATGAGCTGGGCCGCACCCAGGGCGGCAACAACAACGCGTACTGCCAGGACAACGAGACCGGCTGGCTGGACTGGTCGCTGCTGGAGGACCCGGGCTGGCGCGCCCTCACCGAGCTCACCGCCCGGCTGATACGGCTGCGCCGGGCCCATCCGGTGCTGCGCCGCCCGGCCTTCTTCTCCGGTCTGGCCCGGCCCCCGGAGGGACTGCGCGACCTGGCGTGGTTCACCCCGCACGGCACCGAGATGACCGAATCCGACTGGTACGCGCCCACCACCGCCCTCGGGGCCTATCTGTCGGGCCGCGAACTGCCCCAGCGCGATCCGCACGGCGCCCCGGTCACCGACGACAGCTTCCTGGCGCTGCTGCACGCGGGCCCGCGCCCGGTCACCTTCACCCTGCCCGGGCGGCCCTGGGCCCGGGGGTACGAACTCCTGCTGGACACCGCCCGCGAGGAGCAGGGCGCGCCCCCGGGCACACTCCTCGCGGCGGGCGCGCCCATCGAGCTTCCGGAACGCTCGGTCCTGCTGCTGCGCGCCCTCACCTCCGTGGACCTACGCCAAAAAACCGAGTGAGCACTGTCAGTGGCGGACCGTAGTCTCCCCACTGATGGCTGTGACGAGTGAACCCCGCGCCCAGGAAGGCGGTGCCGCCCCGCGGCACCGCTCCGCCACGCGTTCGCTCCTGCGGCTGTGGCCATATGTGCGCCCGGTGCGGGCGCGGCTGTTCGGCGCGGCCGGGGTGGCGGTCGTCGCCTCCTGTATGGGGCTGGTCATCCCGCTGGTCCTCAAGTGGATGGTGGACGGGCCGGTGGCCCACCGGGACCCGGGCGGGGTCTGGCTGGGCGGTGCGCTGCTGCTCGCCCTCGGCACGGCAGAGGCCGCGCTGTTCGGGCTGCGGCGCTGGCTGGTGGGGCGGCCGCTGGCGTCCGTCGAGGCCGCGATGCGCGCCGATCTCTACCGCCATCTGCAGCGGCTGCCGGTTTCCTTCCACGACCGCTGGGCCTCCGGTCAGCTGCTGTCGCGGGCCACGACCGATCTGATGCTGCTGCGGATGTTCCTGGCCTTCCCGCTCACCTTCCTGGTGGTCAACGGGGTCACCATCCTGGCCGGGTTCGGCATTCTGCTGTCCCAGGAGTGGACGCTGGGCCTGGTCCTGATGGTCCCGGCGGTGCCGCTGATGATCCTCTGCTCGCTGTTCGAGACGCGGTACGCGACGGTGGCCCGTACCGTGCAGGACCAGACCGGCGATCTGACGACGGTCGTGGAGGAGGGGGTGCTGGGCGTCCGGATCGTCAAGGGCTTCGGCCGCCACCGCAGCCAGGCCCGCGCCTTCCGCGCCCTGTCCGAGCAGGTCCGCTCCACCGAGCTGCGCAAGGCGCGGCTGCTGGCCACGATCTGGGCGCTGATCATGACGCTGCCGGAGCTGGCGATCGGCGCGGCGCTGGTGCTGGGCACGGTGCGGGTGGCCGACGGGGATCTGTCGGCGGGCACGCTGGTCGCCTTCCTCTCCACCGCCCTGACGCTGCGCTGGCCGGTGGAGTCCCTGGGCTTCCTCCTCGCCATGAGCCAGGACGCGGCCACGGCCACCGACCGCTATTTCGACGTCATGGACGCGGAACCGGCCACGGCCGCCGACCGGTCCCGGCCCGCGCCCCCGCGGGAGCCCGGCGAGGGCGGCGAGGGCGGCGAAGAGCGAAAAGGCGAGGGCGGGCTGCGGTTCGAGGGGGTGGAGTTCGTCTACGCGGACGCGCCGCCCGGCGAGCCGCCCGTGCTGCGCGGGGTGGATCTCCACATCCGGCCCGGCGAGACCATGGCGCTGGTCGGGGCGACCGGGTCCGGGAAGACCACCCTTACCGCCCTCGTCCCCCGGCTCCACGAGGTCACGCGCGGGCGGATCACCCTCGACGGGCGGGACATCACCGCCCTCTCCCGGGAGGAGCTGCGCGCCCTGGTGGCCGTCGCGTTCGAGGAGCCCACGCTGTTCTCCGCCACCGCCGGGGAGAACGTCCTCATGGGCGCCGCCGACGCGGGGCGGGAGGAACTGCTGCGGGCCCTGGAGGTGGCGCAGGCCGACTTCGTGCACGCCCTGCCCGAGGGCACCGACACCGAGGTCGGCGAGCAGGGGCTGAGCCTGTCCGGCGGTCAGCGGCAGCGGCTCGCGCTGGCGCGGGCCGTCGTGGGCGGCCCCCGGTTCCTGGTGCTCGACGATCCGCTGTCCGCCCTCGACGTACACACCGAAGCGCTGGTGGAGGCGGCTCTGCGGCAGGTGCTGGCGTCCACGACCGCGCTGGTCGTCGCCCACCGGCCGTCCACCGTGCTGCTCGCCGACCGGGTCGCGCTGCTGTCGGAGGGCCGCATCGCCGCCGTCGGCACCCATCAGCGGCTGCTGCGGGAGAGCGCGGAGTACCGCTCGCTGATGTCCGGGCAGGAAGCCGAGGAGGGGGAGGGAAGCCCATGACCACGGTCGAGGAGGAGCGGGAGGGCACGGACGACTGGGACGACCGGGACGACAAGGACGGAGACGAGGGCCGGGCGGCGGCGTCCGACGACCCGTTCGACCGCGATGTGCTGCCGGTGCCCAAGGGCGCGTCGCTGGCCCTGCTGCGTTCGCTGCTCTCCCCGCGCCGGCGGCGGGTGTGGCTGGCGGCCGTTCTGCTGCTGCTCCAGCAGGCCGCGGTCCAGGCGGGTCCGCTGCTCGTGGCGTACGCCATCGACCGCGCCGTGCCCGCCCTCCGCGACGGCGACCACGGCCCGCTGATCGCCGTCGGCGCGGGCTATCTGGGCTGTGCGCTCGCCTCCGGGGCGCTGCAGTACGCGTTCATCCGCGCCTCCGCCCGGATCAGCCAGGACGTGCTGCTGGATCTGCGCGGCCGGATCTTCCGCCATGCCCAGGCGCTGAGCGTGGACTTCCACGAGCGGTACACCTCCGGCCGGCTGATCTCCCGCGCCACGACGGACGTCGAGTCGCTGCGCGAGCTGCTCATCGAGGGCCTGGAGGAGCTGCTCGGGGTCGCCCTGTCGGTGGTCTACATCTCCATCACGCTGCTGTATCTGGACTGGGGTCTCGGCGGGGCGGCCGTGCTCTCCTTCTGGCCGCTGTATCTGCTGATCCGCTCCTTCCAGCGCCGCTCCATGCGGGTGTACCGCAAGCGGTCGACGGCCATCGCGGCGGTGATCGTGACGTTCACCGAAACCATGAACGGCATTCGCCCCGTGCAGGCGTTCCGCCGCGAGCGCGCCAACGACGCGCGCTTCGGCGAGCAGAACCACCGCCATGAGCGCGCCAACGGGGACGCGATCCTGGAGATGGCCCGCTATGTGGTCAGCTCCCGGCTGGTGGCCAACGCGGCGGTGGCCGCCATCGTGCTCTGGGGTGCCTACCGGGTGGCCTCCGGTTCGCTCGCGCTCGGGGTGCTCGCCGCGGCCGCGCTGTATTTGCGCAGGCTGTACGACCCGATCGACCGGCTGGGGATGTTCCTCAACTCCTACCAGTCGGCGGCCGCCTCGCTGGAGAAGATCGCCGGCCTGCTGGCCCAGCGCCCCTCCGTGCCCGAGCCCGCGGAGCCCAAGCCGCTGCCGCCGCGCCCGACGAAGGCCCCCGGCCGGGAGGTCGTCTTCGACGGGGTGCGCTTTGCCTATCGCACCGGCGGCGAGGTGCTGCCCCGCTTCGACCTCACGCTGCCCGCCGGGCAGACGGTCGCGGTGGTCGGGGCCACCGGCGCGGGCAAGTCCACCCTCGCCAAGCTGCTGGCCCGCTTCTACGACCCCAGTGACGGCCGGGTGCTGCTCGACGGGGTGGATCTGCGCGATCTGGCCATGCCCGAACTGCGGCGCGGTGTGGTCATGGTGACGCAGGAGGCGTTCCTGTTCTCCGGCACGATCGCCGACAACATCACCATCGGCCGCCCCGACGCCACCCGCGCCGAGATCGAGCAGGCGGCCAAGGCGATCGGCGCGCACGACTTCATCGCCGCGCTGCCCGACGGCTACGACACGGATGTGCGCAAGCGCGGCGGCCGGATCTCCGCCGGTCAGCGCCAACTGGTGGCGTTCGCCCGCGCGCTGCTCGCCGATCCGTCGGTCCTCATCCTCGACGAGGCCACCTCCTCCCTCGACATCCCGGGCGAGCGGGCGGTGCAGCGCGCCATGGACACGGTGCTGCGCGGCCGTACGGCGGTCGTCATCGCCCACCGGCTGTCGACGGTCGAGACGGCCGACCGGGTGCTGGTCATGGCCGACGGCCGGATCGTCGAGGACGGCCCGCCGGACCGGCTGATCGCGGGCGACGGCCGGTTCGCGGCACTGCACCAGGCGTGGCGGGACAGCTTGGTGTGAGGCGGGCACCGGGTGCGAGGCCGGCACCGGGTGCGGTGCGAGGCGGGCGCCGGGTGCGGCCCGACAATTCGTGGACGGCGCCCGGCAATCCGTTGACGGCTGCCCGGCAATTCGTGGGCGGCTGCTCAGGCCCCGTACGCGTACGAGGCCAGCAGCCCGGCGGCGAGCACCGGGTCCACGACCGGGACGCCGAGCCGCCGCTCCAGCAGGGGCCGGACGCCGATGGTGTTCAGGCCGGTACAGGCGAGGAGCAGCGTGTCCGCGCCCGACGCGACGAGCCCGGCCGCGGCCTCCAGCACCGCCGCGGGCCCCTCCGGGGCGAGCAGGTCGGTGGTGCGGTGGACGCCGTGGGGGCGGGCGGAGGCGGTGAAGCGGTCGCCGAGCAGGGCGCGTACGGCGGGCGGTGCCTCGTCCCGGATGCCCAGCACCCCGACCCAGCGGCCGAGGCCCAGGGCCACGGCGGCGGCCGCCGACCCCGCGCCGATGACGGGAACGCCCACGGCCCGACGCGTCTCCTGGAGCGCCGGATCGGCGGCGCAGCTGATGATCAGCGCCTGCGCCCCGGCATCGGCCAACTCCTGGGCGAGCGCCACGATCTTGGGTTCGGCGCGGGCCTCGGACTCGTCGTCATGGATGCCGTAAGGCTGGTCGGGGATGCACCGCGAGACGGTCGGCAGACCGTAGCGCTCCTCGATGGCCGTGCCATGGGTGGCGACGCCGACGGGGTCCTCGCTGGTGAGGACCCGGATCACCCCGATGGGCCGGGCCGGGGCTTCGGACGGGGGCACGGACATGGTGGACCTCCGGTGGTGAGGTGCTGGCTGCGGGGCGGCGGGGGCGCGGGCGGAGGCACGGAGGCGCCGCGCGCCCGTTACGCCGAGGCCGCCACCACCTCCGCCGCCATCCGGACGGCGATGGCGCGGGCCAGCAGGACGGGGCGCTCGGCGGCCCGCAGGGCGGCGGTGCGCATCCGCTCGGTGTAGCCGATGCAGTCCAGGACGAGCCAGGAGCTGCCGCGCTCGACGAGCCCGCGCGCGGCGGCGGCCACGTCGTCCAGGACGCGCTCGGCGGGGCCGTACGGATCGGCGGCCGCCGCCTCCACCCGGCCGGGCAGCAGCTCCGCCCAGCGCCGGGAGACGTCCTCCGCCTGGTCCGGATGCGGGCAGACGATGCCCACGGGGTCGGTGCCCACGGCCGCGGCCACGGCCTGCTGCACCAGCGGTTCGGCGAACAGCAGGGGCCGCCGGGCCCGTACCGCCGGGAAGCGGCCGGTGCACAGCAGCAGGGTCGCGGCGGCGCCGTCCCGCTCCGCGCGGGCGACCGCGTCCGCGATGCGCGGGACGATCGCCCCGTGCCCGAGCAGCACCGAACGGCCGTCGCGCAGCCGGGAGACCAGCGGTGCCTCGCCGTCCTCGGGGGCCAGCAGCCGACGGGTCGCGGCCTCGGCGTCGCCGTCGAACCGGTCGGCGTCGAGCGCGCCGTGCTCGACCAGGCGCACCCCGGGCAGCAGCGGTTCGGCGTCCGGGCGAAGGTCGGCGCGCGGGGCCTGGCCGATGGTGACCAGGCCGAGGGCCGGGCCGCCCGCCGGGTGGCCGCGGACCACGGTCTCCGTGATCTCAGTGATCTCCGTGGTCTCCGTGGTGTCCACAGCGTGCTTGTCCTTCCTCACAGGGCCGTTGACGGGGTCTGCCCCATGCGCGTTCAGAGCGCCTTGGTGAGCTGGCCGACGTCGTTGAGGGAGCTTCCGGCGACGAGTCCGGCGCCGACCAGCGAGAGATCGTTCTCGGCCTGCTCGTCGGACTCCTTGCGCGCCCGCGGGTCGGCGATGCCGCGCCGCCGCCACACGGTGTAGAGCTGGCGGACCACCAGGGCACCGAGGACCATCCATCCGGCCTGGGGCGTGGCCACCAGAAGGCCGGTGGCCAGCAGGACGCCCATCTGCCGGGAGGGCCCGCCGACGAGCTGGACCAGCGCGCCGGGGATCGCCCACAGCAGCATGGTGGTCATGGTGCCGGGCTCGAGGCCGGTCTTGATGGTGGTGACGTAGACCTCGGCGACCGGCGGCACCTTGCCGTCGGAGAAGAAGGTCTTCCAGGCGACGGCGACGACGACCAGCGCCACGCCGAAGCCGACGAGCTGGGCGAGGTACTGCTGGCGCCGCCCCTCGATCTCGAAGGGCCGCCAGGGCGCGGCGTCCCGGCGCAGCAGCCAGCCCGCCTTGAAGTCGTAGCCGAGGTCGGCGAACGCGGGGCCGGTGGAGGCCGTGTAGCCGACCAGCAGGGCGAGCGGCACGGTCGGGACGTGCAGCACCAGACCGATGATCAGGAAGATCAGGGTGACGGCGAAGGCCGGGAACCAGCCGGAGTGCATGGCCGCCAGCCCCACGATCAGCTGGTGGACGATGGCGGCGACGCCCGCCAGCAGCACCCAGCCGACCAGGGCGGGCAGGGAGAGCCCGCCGACCACGCCGCCCGCGATCGCGACCACGACCGCGCCGCAGAGGAAGAGGCCCATGCCCTCCAGCAGTCCCCGCCGCAGCTGGGGCGCCTGGACCGTACGACCGCCGTCGGCGTCCGGGCCGTCGGCGTCCGGCCCGTCACCGGCGCTCTCCGCCTGATCAGCCCCCTCGCCACCGCCCTTCCGCGTCCGCATCAGCAGCAGCGCCTGGGTCAGGGCGACCAGCCCCGCGCCGATCATGAGCCCGTGCGGCACATGGTGCGCGCCCAGGTCGAAGCCGAAGTCGGGGGCGTACTGCCCCACGGTCAGCCCGATGCCGAACATGGCCAGCGCCCAGATGTTGCCCAGGAAGCCCACACCCGCCGCGCTGGTCGGCAGCTTGAGCAGCGCGCCGACGAAGCCGACCAGGGCGCCCGCGCCCAGGATCGCGGCCTTGCGCCCGCCGGTGTCCCCGGCCCTGATCGTCTCGGCGGCCGCGATACCGGCCGGCCAGGAGCCGGTGGCGGGCAGCAGCTTGGAGTCGAACACCCGGTACAGCACCCAGCTGTCGACCGCCAGGCCGATGACGGCCCCGCCGAGCATGGGCCACACCAAGTCGTTACGGCCCAGCGCGAAGGGCACCGCGATCGGGGTGAGCAGGGAGTTGGCCGCGGCGAAGGTGGAGCCGGAGATCGCCGACTGCACCAGGTTCTGCCGGTGCTGGGAGCGCATCCGGGTCAGCACACCCACCGGGATGCGGCCGATGAGCATCGCCACCAGGGCGCCGATCACCGCCGTGTTCGGCGACACCCCGAGCGTGGTGATCAGCACGATGCCGATCAGGGCGCCGAGGACCGACAGCACGATGGTCAGGACGAGGGTGATCGGTTCGAATGCTCTGGGGTGCGACCGCGGTGGGGCGTCCGCGGCCGCGGCGGTGGCCTGGGTATTGGGGTTCATGGGGACTCCTGCGGGGTCCGGGTGGGACCGGTCGGTCACCCCGCCGGGGTGAGGGCCTGGAGGTGGGTCATGGGTCCGTACAGCTCGACCAGGCGCGCGAACTCCTCGGCGTCCAGGAAGCGGGCGACGCCGCGTCCGAACTCCTTGGCGGTCTCGACGGCGAACCGGGCCGCGACGGCGATGTCGGTCTCGTGGCTGGCGCCGGTGGCGCATCCGGCCACCGCCGTGCCCGCCGTGATCGCGAGGCCGACGACGGGGGCGGTGGTGGCCACGGCGGGCTGGAGGATGGAGTTGAGGTGGTGCACTCCGTTGCCGTACGGGGTGATGTCCTGGGTGGTGATCGGCAGGATGTGCGCCGACTCGCCGGTCACGCTCTCCAGGACGGACACCAGATCCTCGCTGACCCGCAGGATCCAGCCCTGGCAGACCGTGGGCGACAGGGCGACGCCGCGGTGGTTGAGCAGCCGGTTGCCCTTGGTGGTGTCGATGGAGACGACCGCGTCCATCGCGGGCGAGATCTCCTCGCGGTTGCACACCAGGGTGTCCACCGGGGAGTCCATGAAGGGCACGGGGTCGTGCGGCTGGGTGGGGGCCCAGCCGGAGACGTGGGTGGAGAGCGTGACATCGCCGTCCAGGACGTCGCCCCGGGCGTGCATGTCCAGCAGCTTCGCCGCGGCGGACAGCGCCGCGACCGCCCCGTCGGCGTCCGAGACCAGCCCGATCCGCTCCGGGCGGGCGCCGACTCCGCCGAGCCGGCCGAGGATGCCCAGGGTCGGGGCGGCGCCGCCGGACAGCTTGCCGCGGCGGCCGGGGACGGTGACGGAGACGAAGTCCGTGCTGCCCTTGTCGCCCTCGACGGTGCGTACCTCGATCGCGGGCGCCGTCTGAGGGTCGGCTCCGGCCGCGGCCTGAACCGCGCGCAGATGGTCGGCGAGGAGGGCGCCGCTGGTCTGCGGACGGTCGAGGAGTTCGATGATGTCAAGGACGTGTTTGAGCACGGCTGGCCTCTCACAGCGGGTGATGCGGTGGTCGGGGGTGACGCGACCGGTCGGGAAGATGCGGTCGGCGACGGCGGTGGCCCGACCGGGCACGAGCGGGGAAGCGGCGCGCGGGGCGGGCACTGCCACCGGGCACCGGCCTGGCCAGGGATCCTCCCGGCACCGGCCTGGCCAGGGTCCGCCCGCTGTCACGCAGTGCGCAATGTTTTCTCTATATCCGAGAATGCTTACCCTTTCGTCATGGCCGAGCAGTCGCCCGTAACCGGCGCCCCACCCCTCCAGACCGCGGACCGCGTGCTGAACGTGCTGCTGTCCTTCGACCGGGAGCGCCCGGAGTGGGGCGTCACCGAGATCGCCGAGGAGTTCGGGCTGGACAAGTCGGTGGCCCAGCGGCTGCTGGCCGCGCTGGCCTACCGGGGCTTCCTGGTCTCCGACAAGCGCTCACGCCGCTACCGGCTGGGCCCGGCGGTGTGGCACCTGTCCTGGGTGTGGGAGCGGGGCGGCGGCATGGCCAGCCTGGCCCGGCCCACCCTGGAGGCGCTGGCCGGGGCGGTCGGGGTGAACGCGCTGTTCGCGGTCCCGGACGGGGTGCACATGCGCTGCGTCGCGGCGGTGGACGGGGCCACCGGCCCGCTGCGCTACTACGTGCTGGCGGGCGAGCTGTACCCGGCGCACGCCGGGGCCACCTCCCGCGCCTACTTCGGTATGCTCCCGCCCGGTGACCGGGCCGTGCTGCTGTACGGCCGCCCGATGGCGCGCTTCAGCGAGCACACCCTGACCGATCCGGTGCGGCTCGAGGAGCGCTTCTCAGAGGTGCGGCGCGAGGGCTACGCCTACTCCGAGGGCGAGTACGATCCGGACACCGCGGCGCTCGCGGCGCCGGTTCTGGTGGGCAGACGTCCGGTGGGCACCCTGACCCTGGCCGCCACCCCCGACGTGCTGCGCCCGCGCCGGGAGCAGCTGGTGGCGCCGCTGCTGCAGGGCGCCGCCGATCTGGGCCGGGCACTGACGCCTGCCCGGCCGCGGCGCGCCCCGCACCGCGAGCGGCGCTGAGCCGCCCGGCGTCCCGCCGCCTCCCTCGTGACCCGTCTCGGAAAGGGCCCCTCATGCAGTTGCTGCTGCTGTCGAACTCCGCCGCGCCCGGCCGTGGCTATCTGGAACACGCGCGGGAGGAGATCGCCTCGGCGCTGGACGGCGCGCGCCGGCTCGTCTTCGTGCCGTACGCGCTGGCCGACCACGACGGCTACACCGCCCAGGTGGCCTCGGCCCTGGAGCCGCTGGGCGTGGAGGTCACCGGTGCGCACACCGCCGACGACCCGGCCGGTCTTGTGCGCGGGGCGCAGGCGGTGTTCGTCGGCGGCGGCAACAGCTTCCGGCTGCTCAAGGCGTTGCACGAGCGCGATCTGGTCCGGGCGATTCGGGAACGGGTGGCCGCGGGCGCGGTCTACATGGGCTCCAGCGCGGGCACCAACATGGCCTGCCCGACCCTGCGCACCACCAACGACATGCCCATCGTCCAGCCGCCCACCTTCGAGGCGCTGGGCCTGCTGCCGTTCCAGATCAACCCGCACTACCTCGACGCCAAGCCGGACACCGCCCACATGGGCGAGACCCGGGCCCAGCGGCTCGAGCAGTTCCTCGAGGAGAACGACGTCCCCGTGGTCGGCCTGCGCGAGGGCACCTGGCTGCGCCGGGACGCGGACCGGCTGACCCTGGGCGGCATCGACGCCGGGGCGATCCTCTTCCGCCGGGCCAGGGACCCGGAGGAGCTGCGCCCCGGCGCCGACCTGAGCACCCTGCTACGAGAGGAGCCGCGCTTCGACTCCGCCGCGCGCTGACGGCGGGGATCGGGTTCACCGGGTTCGGGGGGAAGTGGGACATGGCCCGGGGCCGGACATGACCCGGAGTGGGACATGGCGGGCGATGCCGGGAAAGGCAACCGACATCGCCTCTTGCCGAAATTGACCGTAAATCACCGTCATACGAACACGGCATACCTGTCAACGGACGCTTTCCAGACAAGTTCTTGTCACGCTCCTGACAGGTCGAGTCCATTGATGGCACTCTTCCCTCGGCCGAGGCGCGGCGCTTCCCCCAGCTCATAGCCGCGCCCGAAGCCGCAGCCACAACCACCCCCCACACCCCCGGTCGCACCGCGGCCGCGCCCAGTCGTTCGTCTGCGGCCGGGCGCACCCGGTAACGCCAGGGACCCCCCGGTCGCACCGCGGCCGCGCCCAGTCGTTCATCTGCGGCCGGGCGCACCCGGTAACGCCAGGGACCCCCGGTCGCACCGCGGCCGCGCCCAGTCGTTCGTCTGCGGCCGGGCGCACCCGGTAACGCCAGGGTGCGCACCCGCTCTGCCCTGCCCGGACGGCGATCCAGCCGCCCGGTCGTCCCGGCCGTGCCACCGCGCGGCCAGCGCAGAAGGAGTCAGCGTGAGATCCCTCCCCCAACGGCACCTCAGACCCAGTAGCCGCAGATCCGGTCGCACCCCGGGCAGTCGGGCCATCGCGACCGGTGCGCTGGTCGTCGCGGCGGCGATGATCGGCGTCGGCTTCCAGAGCGGCACCGCCGCCGCCCGCCCGGACGACTCCGCCACGAGCGCCACGAACGCCGGGACCGCCGCGAACGTCGCCAACCGCCCCGCCGCCCGCACGATCTCCGGCGCCCCCGACCGCGGCGCCCTCCCCGTCAAGCTGTCCCCCGCCCAGCGCGCCGAGCTGATCCGCGAGGCCGACGCCGCCAAGGGGGAGGCCGCCAAGGACCTGGGGCTCGGGGCCAAGGAGAAGCTGGTCGTCAAGGACGTCATCAAGGACGCCGACGGCACGACGCACACCCGCTACGAGCGCACCTACGCCGGACTCCCCGTCCTCGGCGGCGACTTGGTCGTCGACCGGGCGAAGAGCGGCGCGCAACTGACCGTCGCCAAGGCCACCAAGGCCCGGCTGACCGTGCCGACCACCAGCGCCGCCGTCGCGCCCGCCACCGCCGAGAAGGCCGCCGTGAAGGCGGCGAACGCGCAGGGTTCGCGGAAGACCGCGGCCGACCGGGCGCCCCGCAAGGTGATCTGGGCCGCGAAGGGCACCCCGACCCTCGCCTACGAGACGGTCGTCGGCGGCCTCCAGGAGGACGGCACCCCGAACGAGCTGCACGTCGTCACCGACGCGGCCACCGGCAAGAAGCTGTTCGAGTTCCAGGGCGTCAAGACGGGCACCGGGAACAGCCAGTACAGCGGCCAGGTGACGCTCGGCACCTCGGGCAGCGCGGGCTCGTACAACCTCACCGACTCCGGGCGCGGCAACCACAAGACGTACAACCTCAACCGCTCCACCTCGGGCACCGGCACCCTCTTCACCGACACCGACGACGTCTGGGGCGACGGCACCACCTCCGACGCCGCGACCGCCGGGGTGGACGCGCACTACGGCGCCGCCGAGACCTGGGACTACTACAAGAACGTCCACGGCCGCACCGGCATCCGGGGCGACGGCGTCGGGGCGTACTCCCGGGTCCACTACAGCAGCGGTTACGTCAACGCCTTCTGGCAGGACTCCTGCTTCTGCATGACCTACGGCGACGGCTCGGGCAACGCCAAGCCGCTGACCTCCATCGATGTCGCCGCGCACGAGATGAGCCACGGTGTCACCGCGGCCACCGCCAACCTCACCTACAGCGGTGAGTCCGGCGGGCTCAACGAGGGCACCTCCGACATCTTCGCCGCCGCCGTCGAGTTCTACGCGAACAACGCGAGCGACCCCGGCGACTACCTCGTCGGCGAGAAGATCGACATCAATGGCAACGGCACCCCGCTGCGCTACATGGACAAGCCCAGCAAGGACGGGACCTCCAAGGACAGCTGGTACTCCGGTGTCGGCAACGTGGACGTCCACTACTCGTCCGGCATCGCCAACCACTTCTTCTACCTGCTCTCCGAGGGCAGCGGCGCCAAGGTCATCAACGGCGTGAGCTACAACAGCCCGACGTACGACAACCTCCCGGTCACCGGCATCGGGCGGGACAACGCGGAGAAGATCTGGTTCAAGGCGCTGAGCCAGCGGATGACCTCCAACACCAACTACGCGGGCGCCCGCGACGCCACGCTGTGGGCGGCGGCCGAGCTGTTCGGCCAGGCCAGCGCGCAGTACAACGCGGTGGCCAATGCCTGGGCCGGGGTCAATGTCGGCACCCGGATCGCCGACGGCGTCACCGTCACCCCGCCCGGCGACCAGACCAGCATCGTCAACCAGGCCACCAGCCTCCAGATCACCGCGACCAGCTCCAACCCGGGCGCGCTGAGCTACGCGGCCACCGGGCTCCCCGCGGGCCTGGCCATCGACTCCTCCACCGGTCTGATCTCCGGCACCCCGACCACCGAAGGGTCGAGCGCGGTGACCGTCACGGTGACCGACTCGGCGGGCAAGACCGGTACGGCGTCCTTCGCCTGGGCGGTCAACACCAGCGGCGGCAATGTCTTCGAGAACACCGCGGACATCGCCATCCCGGACGCGGGTGAGCCGGTCACCTCGCCGATCTCGGTGAGCCGGGCGGGCAACGCGCCCAGCAACCTCCAGGTGGGCGTGGACATCGTGCACACCTACCGCGGCGACCTGGTGATCGACCTGGTGGCCCCGGACGGTACGGCCTACCGGCTGAAGGATGCCAGCCTCCTCGACTCGGCGGACGACGTGCGGACCACGTACACCGTGGACGCGTCCTCCGAGACCGCGGTCGGCACCTGGAAGCTGCGGGTCCAGGACATGTACGCCCAGGACACCGGCTACATCAACAGCTGGAAGCTGACCTTCTGACGGGGCGTTGACGCTCCCACCGGACAGGCGCCGCCAGGGGTCGACCCGACTCCCCCTGGCGGCGCCTCCTTTGGTTTCAAAAGCTGACGTCAAGCTGTCCGGAATCCGAAGGTTGATCAGCATTCAACGAACATTTTCCCTTCGACCTGTCGCGAAACCCGTGACATGTCCCGGACTTGTGTGACAGTCTGCCCAACGCATTACGCATCAGTACCTCTTGTTCAGCACCGGGCCGCACTTCCCCACAGCCCGGCGCTGACCCCCCCACAGCAACGAGGAGATCGCGTGCGCAAGACCTTCAGCATGCCCATATCCGCTGCCGGTAAGCGGCGTTCGGCGATCGCGGCCGGTACCGCGGTCGCCGCGGCGGCCCTGCTCGCCTCCGGACTGACCGCCGGCACCGCGGGCGCCGCCCCGGCCGACGCCACGTCCGGCGCCCAGCCCGCGGCGCTCACCGCCTCGGCCCGTGCCGAGCTGCTCCGCGAGGCCAACGCGACCAAGGCGGACACCGCCTCGTCGCTCGGCCTCGGCGCCAAGGAGAAGCTGGTCGTCAAGGACGTCATCAAGGACGCCGACGGCACCACCCACACCCGCTACGACCGCACCTACGACGGTCTGCCCGTCCTCGGCGGCGACCTGATCGTCCACCGCGCCAAGGGCGGTGACGTCCGCAGCGTCACCAAGGCCACCAAGGCCACCGTCAAGGTCGCCTCCACCACGGCCGGGATCGCCCCGAGCGCCGCGGCGAAGTCGGCCGTCAAGCTGGCCAAGGCCGACGACACCGCCAAGGCGGCGGCCGACCAGGCCCCGCGCAAGGTGATCTGGGCCGCCGACGGCAAGCCCACCCTCGCGTACGAGACCGTCGTCGGCGGGGTGCAGAAGGACGGCACCCCGAACCAGCTGCACGTCATCACCGACGCCGCCACCGGCAAGAAGCTCTACGAGTACCAGGGCATCGAGACCGGCAAGGGCGAGAGCGAGTACAGCGGCTCGGTCGAGCTCGGCACCAGCAAGGAAGGCAGCGGTTACACCCTGACCGACGCCGACCGCGGCGGCCACAAGACCACCAACCTGGAGAACAAGGAGGACGGCGAGGGCAAGGCGTTCACCGACGACGACGACAACTGGGGCACCGGCAAGCCGGACGATCCTCAGACCGCCGCCGTCGACGCCCACTACGGCGCCGCCGCCACCTGGGACTACTACAAGAACGTGCACGGCCGCGACGGCATCGCGGGCGACGGCAAGGGCGCCTACTCCCGCGTGCACTACGGCGACTCTTACGTCAACGCCTTCTGGGACGACAGCTGCTTCTGCATGACCTACGGCGACGGCCAGGGCAACAAGGCCCCGCTGACCGCGCTCGACGTGGCGGGCCACGAGATGAGCCACGGCGTCACCTCCAAGACCGCGGGCCTGGAGTACAGCGGCGAGTCGGGCGGCCTCAACGAGGCCACCTCCGACATCTTCGGCACCTCGGTGGAGTTCAACGTCAAGAACACCACCGACGTCGGTGACTACCTCATCGGCGAGGCGATCGACATCAACGGCGACGGGACCCCGCTGCGCTACATGGACAAGCCGAGCAAGGACGGCCAGTCCGCGGACGCCTGGTCCGACGGCGTGGGCGACCTGGATGTGCACTACTCCTCCGGTGTCGCCAACCACTTCTTCTACCTGCTGTCCGAGGGCAGCGGCGCGAAGGAGATCAACGGTGTGAAGTACGACAGCCCCACCTCCGACGGCTCCAAGGTCGAGGGCATCGGGCGGGACAAGGCCGAGAAGATCTGGTACAAGGCCCTGACCACGTACATGACCTCCAACACCGACTACCACGCCGCCCGTGAGGCCACCCAGAAGGCCGCCACGGACCTCTACGGCGCCGACAGCGCCGAGGCCAAGGGCGTGGACGCCGCCTGGGCCGGAGTAAACGTCAAGTAAAACCACCTGAGTTACCGCACGACACTCTGCCGGTGCCCGGGGCCGAGGCCCCGGGCACCGGTATGTTTTATCCACGGCAAAGCGACATCTTTGTCGTGTTGGGCGGAAGCTTCGCCCAACTCCCCATCACAACTGGAGATACGCGTGGATTCACGTTCGACGTCAGCCATATCCGGCATATCCCGTCTCAGACGCTCGCGTACCGCCCTCGCCGCCGGAGCGGCGACCCTGGCCGCCTCCCTGCTCGCCGCCGGCGCCACCGCCGGAACCGCGAACGCGGCCGCTTCTTCGGCTCCTTCGGCCACCCGCTCGGGTGCCACCGCCGTCTCGCTCTCCCCCTCGGTCCGCGCCGAGCTACTGCGGGAGGCGGGCTCCACCGCGGTCTCCACCGCGAAGTCGCTGAGGCTCGGGGCCAAGGAGAAGCTGGTCGTCAGGGACGTCGTCAAGGATGCTGACGGCACCACCCACACCCGCTACGAGCGCACCTACGCCGGACTGCCGGTCCTCGGCGGCGATCTGGTCGTCCATGAGTCCGCGAGCGGCGCCTCCCAGGGTGTCGACAAGGCGACCGACGCCGACATCAAGGTCGGCGACACCAGCGCCGCCATCGCCCCCTCCGGCGCCGAGCGGTCCGCGCTGAGCGCCGCGCGGGCCGCGGGCGACAAGAAGTCGGGCGCCGAGACCGCGCGCAAGGTGATCTGGGCCGCCACCGGCAAGCCCACCCTCGCGTACGAGACGGTCGTCAACGGGGTGCAGAAGGACGGTACGCCCAGCAAGCTGCACGTCATCACCGACGCCGACTCCGGCAGGAAGCTCTACGAGTTCCAGGCCGTCGAGAACGGCACCGGCACCGGCCAGCACAACGGCAAGGTCACCGTCGGCTCGGTCAAGAGCGGCAGCCAGTGGCTGCTGAAGGACACCGCGCGCGGCGGTCACCAGACGTACAACCTCAAGCACTCGTGGGACGACACCAAGAAGGGGTCGGCCTTCTACGACGCCGACAACGTCTGGGGCAACGGCAAGCCCACCATCGCGCAGACCGCCGCCGTGGACGCCCACTACGGCGCCGCGATGACCTGGGACTACTACAAGAAGGTCCTCGGCCGGAACGGCATCAAGGGCAACGGCAAGGCCGCGTACTCCCGCGTCCACTTCGGCGACGCGTACGAGAACGCCTTCTGGGACGACGCCTGCTTCTGCATGACCTACGGCGACGGCGCGGGCAACAAGAAGCCGCTGACCTCGCTCGACGTCGCGGGCCACGAGATGAGCCACGGGCTGACCTCGGCCACCGCCAACCTCGAGTACAGCGGCGAGTCCGGCGGGCTCAACGAGGCCACCTCCGACATCTTCGGCACCGCCGTGGAGTGGTACGCCAAGAACGCCAAGGACCCCGGCGACTACCTCATCGGCGAGAAGATCGACATCAACGGCGACGGCACCCCGCTGCGCTACATGGACAAGCCCAGCAAGGACGGCCTGTCCTACGACTACTGGAAGAGCGGTGTGGGCGACGACGACCCGCACTTCACCTCCGGTATCGCCAACCACTTCTTCTACCTGCTGTCCGAGGGCAGCGGCCGCAAGGTCATCGGCGGGGTGACCTACAACAGCCCGACCAAGGACGGCCGCACCGTCAAGGGCATCGGCCGCGCCAAGGCCGAGAAGATCTGGTACAAGGCCCTGACCACGTACATGACCTCGACCACCAACTACGCCAAGGCCCGCACCGCGACCCTCAAGGCCGCGAAGGCGCTGTACGGCGCGACCAGCGCCGAGTACAAGGCGGTCGACAACGCCTGGGGCGGCGTGAACGTCAAGTGAGCCCCCTCCGGGCGGGCCTCCGGGCCCGCCCGGCCTGGCCTTCCGGCCGTGTGGGATGTGCTCGTACGGGTTAGGTGGTGTCGTGGTGACGCATCCGACCGGCACGAGGAGACTCGATGGCATCGCACACGACCAGCACCGAGACGGCTCCGCCCGCCGTCGAGCAGCCGGTGCTCGACGACCTGCGCACACGGCTGCGTGGCTACCGGCGGGTTGACGTCCCCGCCGGTTTCGGATGGGCGCGCGGCGTCGACGGCGACTACCTCGCCGATCTGATCCCCTATTGGGCCGACCACTACGACTGGCGCCGGCACGAATCCCGGATCCGCGGCCTGTCCTGGGCCCTGACCGGCGGGAGGACACCGATGCGGGCGGTCCACCTGCGAGCGGCCAAGCCCGACGCCACCGCGGTGGTGCTCCTGCACGGGTGGCCCGACTCGATCCTGCGGTTCGAGAAGGTCTGGCCCCTGCTGTCCGACCTCCATCTCATCGTCCCGGCCCTGCCCGGCTTCCCGTTCGCCGCGCCGGTGACCGGCCGCGGTATGGCGCCCCCGGACATGGCCGAAGCGGTCGCGAACGCGGTGTCCGCGCTCGGCTACGAACGCTACGTCGTCTCCGCCGGTGACGTGGGCTGCGATGTCGCCGAAGCGTTGGCCGCCGCTCACCCCGACCGCGTCGCCGCCCTTCACCTGACCGATGTGTCCCAGCTCCGCTTCCTGGTGAACCCGCCGCAGGACCTGTCCGACGCCGAGCGGGCCTACGTCCGGCACGGCCACCACTGGCAGGCGACCGAGGGCGGTTATATGCACCAGCAGTCGACCAAGCCGCATACGCTGGCGGTCGCGCTCGGCGACTCGCCCGCGGGCCTCGCCGCCTGGATCCTGGAGAAGCTGCGCACGTGGACCGACTGCGGCGGCGACGTGGAATCCGTCTTCACCCGGGACGAGCTGCTCACCTGGATCACCGCGTACTGGGTCAGCGGCGCGATCGGCACCTCCTTCACGCCCTACGCCGAGAGCGGGCCGAAACCACCCGGGCGCATCGATGTCCCCACGGCGTTCACGATCTTCCCGAAGGACCTCGTCAACGCTCCCCGGGAGTTCACGGCACGCTTCTTCGACGTCCGTTCCTGGACCGACGAGCCGACCGGCGGTCACTTCGCGGCATGGGAGTGTCCGTCCGAGTACGTGGCCGGGGTTCGGACGGCGGTGGGGCTGGCGAACCCCGGCCGGTAGCCGCGCGCTACTTCGGCAGCTGGCACGCCCGCTGGTTCTCCGGTACGGCGCAGGGCAGATGGCCGTGTTTCTCGATGAGGTTCCGACCGGTGTCCCCGGCCAGATAGTCGAGGAACTTCGAGGTCAGGGAGTTCGCGGGCGGCGCGGTGTAGGTGTACGCGTACTCCGGCTCCCAGAAGGGGTAGGTCCGCTCCCGCACCGCGCCGATGGACGGCTTGCGGTGAGCGAGGGCCACCAGATGGAGGTCCCCCTTCCGCGCGCTCTCCTCGGCGGAGTGCAATTCGGCGTAGCCGATCGCGCCGGGTGTGTTCGCCACCGTCTTCAACACCTCGCCGGTGCTGTCGAGTTCACAGCGGACGACCGTGTCGGTGGGGAATTTCGGGTTCCGGCAGTTGTCGGACGTCCGCGAGATCTCGTTACGCCCCAGCACCCGGCTTTCGAACACCCCGCGGGTCCCGGATTTCGCGTCCCGGCTCACCAGCCGCACCGGCAGATCGGGCCCGCCGGGCAGCTGGTTCCAGTTGGTGATCCGGCCCGAATAGAGGGCTCGGACATCCTCCAGCGAGAGATCCGAGATCCCGACGGCCTTGTTCACCACCACGCTGAAGACGGACAGCGCCACCAGATGCTGTTTGAGCTTGGGGTTCCCGTCTCCGTCCGGGCCGTCGGAGAAGGCCAGATACGACGGGAACCCGCCCTTCGCCGCCTCCCCGGCATCGATCAGCGTCTTCGTACCGCGCCCACTGCCCTGCGTCTCCACGGTGACGTGGGCATCCCGGCAGTCGTCCTGATACGCCTTCGCCGCGTCCTGCGCCACCGGCTTGAACGCGGTCGAGCCGACGATCGTCAGATTCCCCGCGGCACAGCCGCGCGGCAGCGGATCGTCCCGCCACAGCGGCATACCGAACGACTGGAGGATCAGCATGGCCAGCAGACTGCCGATGAGCCCGAGCATGCGATTGCTGGGCCGCCGGAACTTCTCATTGTTGCGGATCCTGCCCTCTTTGATCCGCCCGCCCACATGCGGCGGCTTATCGGTCCCGGCACCCGTCAGCAGCACCAGCAGCTTGAAATGATCCCCCTTGTTCAGCGGCACCCGGGGCAGCGAGATCTCATTGCCCGCACAGACCAGCCCGGGATTCTCCGGCGTCCCGCGCTGCGGCAGATGCCGCAACAGATCCGGATGGCTGGGCTCGGTCACCGCCACGTCCCGCACGGTGCGATTGGGAAAGGTCGCGGTGAGCCCACGGTGATTCGTCGCCGGCGCCGTGATGTAGTCGTCGGCGTCAATGCTCCGAAACCCGTCATTCTCAATCCGCAACAGGACGAGCGAGGCCCCGGCCAGATCCGGAGTGTTCTCCAGCATCCGCAACCGCTGATGAATCGGCCCGCCCTGGGTGCTGTCGTCTATCAACGTATCCATCTGCACGCGATAGCCGATACGCTTCCGCCCGGGAATCAGCCGCTCATACGACAGCCCCCCGACCGTCACCACGACGCCGAGCAACGCCAGCAGATTCTCGGGCGCCGTCAACTGCTCCAGCCACTTCATGATTGCCCCCCGTGCATGCAATGGCTTCAGGGGGGCGAATGTACGCTCCGAGAACGCACAAGTGGCCGAAGTGGCCCACCTCTCATCCAATGTTCGTCCCGCGTTCAACCACCACGTGCGCGGGGGGCGCGAGCACCACGACGGCGCCGCGCGGCAACCGCCTGCCGCACGGCGCCGTTCACCTCACACGGGGTCAGAGGTCGTCCGGCAGGCGGATGACGGGATCGAAGGGGCGCTTCTGGAATCCGGTCCGCAGATTGCGGCAGCCGGGCGCCTTGCACATGAAGAACTCCTCGACCGTCTTCCGCCCCGTGCGGTTCTTGAGCCAAGCCTTCTCATCGGCGGTGAGCCGACGGTGCATCTCGTCTGTTCCACAGGTGTAGCAGTACATCTTCTGGTCTCGCACAACACCTCCTGCGACGGGCTGACAGCCAACTCGCGAGCCTACGAGGCGCATTGAGCCACGGAAAGTACACAACCGGACAACCCGGACGATGGCCCCCGGAGTCAGGTGGGAGCATCTGCAGGACAGGCAATCTCCGGACGCAGGCGGTGCGGACTGCATGCGATCACACTCACGGAGAGAAATCTCTGCCCGGTGAGGTACCAGCCTCCAACCACATCCTCGCCGCTCATTACCCGTTCCACCGCGCGGCTGGTCATCTCGGCGAGACGGGCACCATCGCGTTCGCGTTCCGAAGCGAACGATGACGCGAAATCCCGCGCTTGCCTGCCGAACCACTCCGCCGCCTGCCCCGGATCGGTCCACGTCCCCACGATGAAGGACGCCGGTTTGAGCAGCCAGTGAGCACATTCCAGGGGCATGACCTTGCTGGATCTGAACTCCGGATGCAGGGGGCGGCGCGGGCCGTCCTTGAGTAATTCATGCGCGGATCCGAGCCAGGTGTAGCCGTGATGGTGCATGGACTCGCTCTCTCAGTGAGAGCGGCCCTCACACTGGGTGAGGGCCGCCCGTCTACAGCACATACCTACTGCCGGCCGCAGCCATCACCGTCGCCACATCCGCCTTGCTGTCCGCCCTCTGTCGGCCCGTCGTCCTCGGGGTCTTGGCGGACAATGGCCTTGAATCCGCGTAAGCGCATCGAGATGATTCCCTTCGGTGCTGTTGACGCGGGGGCCTTCCTCGCGCCGTCGTGCACATGCACCCGTTCCGCGCTGGGCTCGACCTGCCAGGGCTCCGGTCCAGCCGGGACGGGGGTCTCAGAGACGGCTCACCGAGTGGTGGCCTTCTTGGTCTGCTCCTCCAGAGCGGCGCGCATGAGGATTTCCGCGAGCCGGTTCGCGCTGTCGAGCGGAATACGGCCGAGGGCGACCATGAGATGACCCGAGACCGTCACCTCTCCCCGCAGAACCGGCCAGAACAGGGCGTCGCCCTTTTCGCCGTGGGGCATGGCTACGTCCGGTGTGAAGCCGAGACGACCCACTGCCTCTCGGAGCAGTTCAGCGACTGCTCTCGCATCTTCTCCGGCCGCTCGGTGACGCTCGGAACGCATGGCGTCGATGGCCTCTTCAGTGATTTTCATCGGCTGCACTCCCGCAGGTGTTCAGTGCGGGAGACGTTACGGAGGGCGCACGGACGACAACAACGAGATTGCGGATGATTGCGGTGGCTACCCGAGAGAGTCGAGAGCCTCAGCAATGAGCGCTCTGGCGTTCGAACCGTAGACAGCCATCGAAGCGAGCTCGCTGAACGCTCGTCCGTACATGGCGATTTCACTTGGTTGCGTGACGTTCACCTGAGCGGTCAGCAGTTCCACTTCAACCTGGACATCATCAAACATGCTGAACGTTTCCAGGGGCCACATGAGACGGGGGGCGGTACGCGGGATAACTCCGAGAGACACGGAGGGAAGAGCCATCACAGCTAGAAGGTACGCAAGCTGCTCGACCATCTCAGACGGGGTGCCGAACCGGTAATAGAGCACGTCCTCCTCGACCAGCAGGGCAAAACGGTGATCACCTTCATGGATAATGCGAGAGCGATCCAAACGAGCCTGCACGGCGTCAGACACGTCGTTGGGTGCCTGCCGGAAGTCCGCAATTCTCGTCAGAAGTGCAGTCGCGTACTCCTCCGTCTGGATAAAACCGGGCACCACTCGGGAGCAGTAGATACGGAACCTGTGCGTGCGCTCGAACAAAGGCACATAGGATTCCTGGAGGCGGCGGAGTCCCGTACGGTGCAGCCGCTTCCACGCAACGTACATCTGATCGGCTGTACGGGAGGCCGCTATGAGATCGAGGGCTTGATCATCTGCTCCACAGGCAGTGCACCAAACCCGAATATCCGCATCGGAGACAGCTGCTTTCCCGTTCTCGATACGCGAGTTCTTCGCTGGATGCCAGCCGCACAACGCAGCCAACTCACGCCCTGTGAGGCCAGCGTCCTGACGGATCTCACGCAGGCGAGCCGCAACGGCTGCGCGTGCTCTTTGAGCGCTTGAGGACGGAGACGCGGGCATGAGTTGGTCGACTCGCGTATGCAGTTCAGACCTTGAACTCCCCATGTGGCGTAGCACGTTGCCACACCGACTCGAAAGCAGCGGAGCAAAGCTTCACGACATCCGGGTCATCACTGAGCGACGGACCGGCAGAGGCCCCATCGCCAGTGAAATGGTTGAACTCAACCAACTGGTCATCGAACACCCAGAAGTCATTTCCGGGCAGAGCTAGATCCGAAGCCTGCCTTCGAGGCAACCAACGCACCAGCTCGCCTGCCTCGATGTTGTGGATCGTGCCCGAGTACTCGAATCGGATGTATTCACTCACCGGCTCCGAAATAATCCGAGCCCGTCGCATGATCACACCCCGTCCGACTGCCTCGGATACGAGCTCCTTCCACGGCTTCCAGTATTCGGGGTTGTCCCACTTTCCGGTTTCCCGCCACCTGCGGAAGTCTCCGGATTCGTAGTCGACCGCGTACGTGTCGCGCATCTCCAGGTGTACGGCTGACTTACGGCAGTCGGCCAGCAAGTCAGCGAATGGTGGTACCTTCTGCGACATCGCATGCCTCCCTTAATGCCTGCACCATCCGCGCAGGAATACGAATCACCGCCTCATGCTCCGGAATCGCCCCTGTTTCCAAGCACTCGGCGACGGTCACGTCGTCGACCTTCCACCCCTGCAGCACCAAGTCCGCGTTCTGATCGTCCACCCAGACAGTGGGCGACTCATTGGTTCCCGTGTTCGGGTCTTTCGCGATGAACCGCAGCGCCATCACTGCCTCCTGTGCCGAGCATAGTCACGGACAGTGGGCGACTCTTCACCTGTGTGGTCGCTCGGTCAAGAGCGCACGCACCTTCGAAGGGGGCGCGAAAAGGCGCTCGCCGCGAGCCCACCACCGAGATCAATGTTCGGCGACGTGATCGAACTGACCGGCCTTGGCGGCGCGTATGAAGGTTCTCAGGCGCGTGCGAGTGGTCGCGAGTATGACCTCTGGCTGCTCGCTCTCACGGAGCATTATCGAGTCGCGCTCCCCTGCTGCGACGTACAGACAGTTGGACCCCTCCACACTGTGGGAGGACTTCCGCCAGCGGCATTCAGACACGTACATTCCCCTTCTCAGGCGTCGAGAGCGACGCGGCGCATCAGATCGCGCGACGCTTCGGGAGTCAGCGCGGTCTCCTCCAACCGGTCCAGGACGGACCGGTACTTCGTCAGCTGTGCCTCCGCGTCCAGAAACTCGCAGCCGTGGTCGGTGTCCAGCGTCACTGTGTCGAGTTGGGGCACAGGGCCGTACACATAATCGATCGGCTGACCGGACCCAGGGAAGGGGCCACTTCCGAAAGGAATGACGAGGACGGTGATGTTGTCGCGCTCACCCATCGCCACAAGGTGTTCCAGCTGGGCGCGGGCGACCTTCGGCCCACCGCACCCCAGCCGCAGGGCGGCTTCGTGAATGATGACCTTGTACGGCAGCGGCCGCGCGCCGTGAAGGATTCCCTGCCTGCGGATACGGAACGCGACACGGTGCTCCACTTCGTACGGCTCCAGGGCCGGAACGGTCTCGCGGTACAGCGCACGGGCGTGGTCCACGGTTTGCAGCAGGCCAGGGATGTGAACCGCCAAGGCGACCCGCAGGCCTGAGGCATCCTGCTCCAGTTCTGCGATGTCGAGCATGACCTTGGGCAGGACATCCCGGTAGTCCTCCCACCAGCAACGCTCCCGCCGCCCGGCCATGGCCGCCAAGGCGTCGATGAGTTCCGGGTCGGCAGCGTCGTAGCCGCGCGCCAACGTGCGAACCCTCTCGGCGCTGACCGCATACCGCCCCGCCTCAAGGTTGCTGATCCGCGCTTGGTTGACGCCGTTGAGCACAGCCGCCGCGGTGGAGGAGAGACCCGAGCGTTCACGCAGCTTGCGCAGCTCGGTCCCCAAACGGCGCTGCCGGACGGTCAGTGCGTCCCTCGGTGGCATCCGCCCTCCCTCTCGCTCTGCGCACAGTCTGCCGCGAACACCACCCCTTCAACAAGTAGAAGATCATCTAACACGGTGTAGAAATTCTTCTAGACCTTGCTCTATGTTGTGATGCGGGCCACTTCGAGTCGGTCACTGCCGCCGATTCCGCATGCCCGGCCCAGAACTGGCCGACCAACTCCATCTCTCAGCAAGGGGACTCACCATGACCGCCGTACCCCCGCAGGAAACCCCATACCAGCCCTTCGACCTCGGCAAAGAACTCCGCGCCCTCGTCCTCGCCACCGCGCCCCGCCTCTTCGTCGTGGCCCGGATCCACCCGTACGAGGACACCGGAGAATCAGACGTGGAGATCGCGGCATGGGGCATGGCCCATGAGGACGGCCGTACCGAAGTGGTTGGGCCAGGGCAGCGGTTGGTGCTGGCCTCGCCCGAGCGGGTGGAGGCGTGGTTCTCCCGGGGCGGAGTCACCGCACAGCTCGTATGGCTCGCCCCTGCCACCGCCGCCTCGCTCGGTCCCGGCCTGGCCGCCTAGCGTTCGCCGGGTTCATTGCCTCCGGTGGCCGACCAGTCTGTGGGAAGGGTGTAGTGCCAGCCGTTTTGCCATCTGAACGGCGCGTCGACCAGGTCTTCGATCGAGGCGCCGGTCAGTAGGCAGTCGAGGGCCCATCTGTTGGCGGAGTGGGCGATGACCAGGACGCGGTGTCCGCTCCAGTCGCCAGCGAGGTCATGGAGGAAGTCCCTGGTGGCCGCGATGACCTGGCGGTAGCTCTGGCCACCCGGGAACGGGACGTCGATGTGCCGGGAGCGTTCGGGGACAAGGTCGGTCACGGGGCAGCCGTTGAGCTCGCCGTAATCGCATTCCCGCAGTCGAGGGTCCTGGTGGATGGGGATGGTGGTCCCAGCGAACGCGATCTGGGCGGTCTCCATCGCCCGATGGAGGTCGGAGACGAAGACGGCCGCGAAGTTGTCGTGGCGGCGGCGGTCGCCGAGCTCGGCGGCGACGCGCCGCCCAGCGGCGGAGAGCCTGCCTGGCAGCCAGCCGCTGGCGATGCCGTTCTCGTTGTCCTCCGTGATCGAATGAGTCTCGTAGACGATGTCGACCGCCATGGCGGCTCCGTTCCGGTCGTGGTCCAGGCCATCTGTGCGCTGGGACGGGCATCGCCAGAGGATGCGCTTCTCGCTGCGGATGCGGGCGTGTTCGTGTGTTGAGCGGCCAGGACGTCAGGCCAGCACGCGTTGGTGTTGCGCCGGACCATCCCCACGCCGGTTCTCCCGCCAGGAAGCGGGCCCTGTGGTCAACAGGCCCCGCCCGTTGGGCGGCTGGCCGCCGAAGAACCCACCGCCCCGGCGTCCCTCCCCGGCTCCTCCTCACGGGCGCGCAGGTCTCCGTGGAGGCGGGCGACCACCGCGCACACCAGCGGCATGACCACCGGGGGCAGCAGGAGAAGGGCCACGGCTGTGGGGAAGATCATCACCAACACGCCGGTGATCCACACATTGTCGTCGCTGAGCCACAGCATGCCGAGTCCGGCGAAGTGGGCGAGGGGAGCGGCCGCGTACCGGGCCAGCCAGAAGACGAGCACGGCGGCCACGGTGACCAGCGTGCCCAGGCCGAGGGTGCGCCGTCGTGCGCGGCGGGTCAGCACCCAGGAGCGGTACAGCGCCACGAAGGGGGAACGGCGCTCCAGCACCGTCTCGGCGGTGGCCGCCGACAGGCGGAAGTACAGCAGCGGGCCGAGACACCAGATGGCGATCGGCAGCACCCACCCCACCAGCGTGTACTGCCAGGACGCGGTTTCGCCCAGCGGCGTGGGCTCCACACCGGGCACCTTGTTGCCGTCCACGAGGCTGAACAGCACCAGGCCCGCCAACTCCACGACGCCCACGGCCAGTCCGGTCAGCACGTTGACCACGAGGGCGGCGGGCAGGCGCCGGCGGGTGCGCCGCCACAGCTCGCGGGTGGTCAGCGGTCCGCCGTCGCGGGTGGCCTGAGAGTCGCCGATGGCGTACGCGGTGTGCAGGACGGTGACGACGAGGAGTCCCAGCACGAGCAACAGCAGCGACACCACGACACCGACCCGCACCAACGGGGGCAGCCCACCGTCGGCATAGGCCACATAGGAGTCCTCGTTGGCGATGTTGCGGTCCGCGTAGTCCCGTACGCCCTCGAAGGTGTCCCATGCCGCCGCGAACCCGCCGGCCACGATCGCGCAGCCGAGCACGGCCGTCAGGGCGGACACGCGGAGGGTGAAGCCGTACAGCGCGCCGCGGTAGCGTCTGACGACGCCGAGCGACGACCGGAGCGCCCCACCGATGCCGCCGCCCTGCTGCTCGGTGGGGTTGTCGCCGATGCCATCGGCCACCCGGTCGGTCGACTGGGTTCCCTCGTGCGCCATGACCTGATCCGACCTCCGTACGGCTACGTGGTGACGGCAGCCAAGATGTCATGCCGGGCGCGTGGGTTCCCGGAGATCGGGTTCATTCCCGCAGGTCCGCATCACCGGCGGCCGCCCCGGCCTGCGCCACACGGCGAGATCGCCGAGTCCACCAGCCGCCGGAGGCTCAGCGCATCAGGACTCCCGCCGCTTCGGACGTGGTCTCCGAGGGGATGGCGATGAGGCCCGGTTCGGCGGGGTGCGAGAGGAGGGGGTGGGTGGGGAGGACGCGGATGGTGTAGCCGAAGGGGCCGGTGCGGTTGAGGGCCAGGGGGGCCTCGTAGCGGCGGCTGCCTTCGAGGTCGGGGCCCGCGGTGGGTTTGAGAGGGACGTGGGTGGCGTCGGTGATGCGGTCGGTGTCGTCCACGCGGCCCGCCACCGCCTGGACCTCGACGTCCGCCGGGTCCAGGGTGCCCAGGCGCACCCGGGCGCGGAGGGAGAGCGTCGAGCCGAGTTCGGCGGCGCCGCCCGGGGCGGGTGGAGTGAGGTGGGCCTCGACGTGGTCGACGGCGACGTCCGGCCAGGCGGCGCGGATTCGGGCCTTCCAGGTGGCCAGTTCGGCGGCCGCCTCGAGGTTCAGGGCGCGGTGGGAGCGGGCGGCGGGGGCGTAGAGGCGCTCGACGTATTCGCGGACCATGCGGCCCGCGAGCACCTTGGGGCCGAGGGTGGTGAGGGTGCGCCGGACCATGGCGATCCAGCGGCCGGGGAGGCCGTCCAGGCCGCGGTCGTAGAAGCGCGGGGCGACCCGCCGCTCCAGCAGGTCGTAGAGTGCGGCGGCCTCCAGGTCGTCGCGGCGGGTCTCGTCGATCGCGTCGCCGTCGGCGGTGGGGATGGCCCAGCCGAAGTCCGGCTCATACCACTCGTCCCACCAGCCGTCGAGGACGGAGAGGTTGAGACAGCCGTTCAGGGCCGCCTTCATGCCGCTGGTGCCGCATGCCTCCAGCGGGCGCAGCGGGTTGTTGAGCCAGACGTCGCAGCCGGGGTAGAGCTTCTGGGCCATGCCCATGCCGTAGTCGGGCAGGAAGACCAGGCGGTGGCGCACCCGGGGGTCGTCGGCGAAGCGGACCAGCTCCTGGACGAGGCGCTTGCCGCCGTCGTCGGCCGGGTGGGCCTTTCCCGCGACGACGATCTGGATCGGCCGCTCGGGGTGGAGCAGCAGCTCCATCAGCCGGTCCTGGTCGCGCAGCATCAGGGTGAGCCGCTTGTAGGAGGGGACGCGGCGGGCGAAGCCGATGGTGAGGACGTCGGGGTCGAGCACCCCGTCGATCCAGCCGAGCTCGGCGGTGCCCGCGCCGCGCTGCCGCCAGGAGGCGTACAGCCGCTGCCGGACCTCGGCGACCAGCCGCTTGCGCAGGGTGCGGCGCAGCTCCCACAGCTCGGAGTCGGCGAGGTGGCCGAACTGCCGGGCGCCGAGCCGGGTAACCTCGGGGGCCGTCCAGGTGGGTGCGTGCACCCCGTTGGTGACGGAGGTGATGGGCACCTCCTCGGGGTCGAAACCGGGCCAGAGCCCGGCGAACATCTCCCGGCTGACGCGGCCGTGCAGGGTGGACACCCCGTTGGCGCGCTGGGCCAGTCGCAGCCCCATCACGGCCATGTTGAAGAGGTTGGGCTCGCCGCCGGGGTAGGTCTCCATGCCGAGGGCGAGGATCCGCTCGACCTCGATCCCGGGCAGCTCGGCGTCGTCGCCGAAGTGGCGGGCCACCAGCTCGCGGTCGAAGCGGTCGATCCCGGCGGGGACGGGGGTGTGGGTGGTGAAGACGGTCCCGGCCCGCACCGCCTCATGGGCGGCGTCGAAGGCGGCCCCGTCGGCGATCAGTTCGCGGATGCGCTCCAGGCCCTGGAATCCGGCGTGGCCCTCGTTGGTGTGGAACACCTCGGGCTCGGGGTGGCCGGTGAGCCGGCAGTACGCGCGCAGGGCGCGGACGCCGCCGATGCCCAGCAGCATCTCCTGGAGCAGCCGGTGCTCGCTGCCGCCGCCGTAGAGCCGGTCGGTCACCTCGCGCTCGCCGTGGCCGTTCTCCTCCACGTCGGAGTCGAGCAGCAGCAGCGGCACCCTGCCCACCTGGGCCTGCCAGACGCGGGCGTGGAGCGGACGGCCGCCGGGCAGGGTGAGCGGGATCCGGACGGGCCGGCCGGCCGCCTCACGCAGCTGGGTGAGGGGCAGCTCGTCGGGGTCCAGGACCGGATAGTGCTCCTGCTGCCAGCCGTCGCGGGAGAGCGACTGCCGGAAGTAGCCGTGGCGGTAGAGCAGTCCGACGCCGATCAGGGGGAGGCCGAGGTCGCTGGCGGCCTTGAGGTGGTCACCGGCGAGGATGCCGAGGCCGCCGGAGTACTGGGGCAGGGCGGCGGTGATCCCGAACTCCGGCGAGAAGTAGGCGATGGCGGTGGGCGGTCCGGAGGGTACGGACGGTCCTGAGGGTACGGGCGCGCCCGAGGGCATGAACGTGGCAGAGGGCATGGACGTGGCAGAGGGTACGGGCGCGCCTGGGGACTCTGTGGGCGCGGACGGGCCTGACGGCGCGGGCGCGCCCGAGGACACCGGAGGTACGGGCTCGGCGGGGGTCGGCCCGGCTCTGTCCTCGGCGGCGACCCGCCCCTGATACCACCGGGGCCCGGTCAGATAGTCGTGCAGATCATCCGCGGCCGCCGCGAGACGGCGCAGGAAGGAGCGGTCCTCGGCGAGGTCCGCGAGCCGGGAGAGGGGCACGGCGCCCAGCAGCCGCACCGGGTCGCCGCCCGACTCCCGCCATCCCTCGGGGTCCACGGACTCGAAGAGCTCGCGGGTCTCGGGGTGCCAGGACCAGCGCAGATTGCGCGCCAGCCGGTTGAGCGGTCGCAGGGGCTCCGGAAGGACGGGGCGCACGCTGAATCGACGAATGGCCTTCACACTTCGACGGTAGCGGGCGACGAGTCCCCGTTTCGGCTGTTTCGCCCCGCTCCCGAGAAGTCGGCACGAAGGCGGCAACCTTTCCGGCCAAGGGGACGACTAGGGGTCACACCTTCCCCCCCATGCCTTGGAGGACCACGTGCGCTCTCGGGACAGTTCGCACACTCCGCCCCCCGCTCATCCGCCCAGACCCCCGGCGCGGAGGACGCTGCCCCACGGCCGGACGCTGGCCGCCGCCTGCGCGGCGGGCGCGCTGACCGTCACCTCGCTGGTCAGCGTCTCGGAGGCCGCCGAGGGCACAGGGCCCACGCCGAGGGCGGCCGCCGCGGTCCAGCTCGAGAAGCTGGACCGGGGGCTGGTGAGCGTGCACACCGGCAATGACAACCTGGTCAGCTGGCGCTGGCTGGCCACCGACCCGGACGGTGTGACGTTCAACCTCTACCGGGGCGGCGTCAAGGTCAACTCCTCCCCCATCACCACCACCAACTACCTCCACAAGGACGCCCCGAACAGCGCGGACTACACCGTACGGGCCGTTGTGGGCGGGGCGGAGCAGCCCGCCTCGCCGAGCGCGATCCAGTTCCGCCCGGGGTACTACGATGTGCCGATCTCACCCCCGGCGGGCGGCTCGGACTACACCTACGAGGCCAATGACGCCTCGGTGGGCGACCTCGACGGCGACGGCGACCTGGACTTCGTCCTGAAGTGGCAGCCGACCAACGCCAAGGACAACTCGCAGTCGGGCGTCACCGGCAACACCATCGTCGACGGCTACACCCTCCAGGGGCAGCGGCTGTGGCGGATCGACCTGGGCCGCAACATCCGCTCCGGCGCCCACTACACCCAGTTCCAGGTGTACGACTACGACGGCGACGGCCAGGCCGAGATCGCGATGAAGACCGCGGACGGCACGGTGGACGGCGCCGGTAAGACCATCGGCAGCGCCTCCGCCGACTACCGCAACTCCAGCGGCTACGTACTCGGCGGACCCGAATACCTGACGATGTTCAACGGCCGCACGGGCGCCGCGATGAGCACGGTGGACTACGTCCCGCCGCGCGGCACCGTCTCCTCCTGGGGCGACTCCTACGGCAACCGCGTGGACCGCTTCCTGGCCGGGACGGCGTACCTCAACGGCTCCACCCCCTCGCTGATCGAGGCGCGCGGCTACTACACCCGCACCGTGATCTCCGCCTGGAGGTTCAGCGGAGGCCAGCTCACCCGCCAGTGGACGTTCGACACCAACAGCTCCACCAACACCGGCAAGGGCTACGACGGCCAGGGCAACCACGCGCTGGCCACCGGCGACGTGGACGGCGACGGCAGGGACGAGATCGTCTACGGCTCGATGGCCGTGGACGACAACGGCTCCGGGCTGTGGACGAACAGATACGGTCACGGCGACGCGGCCCACCTCGGCGACCTCGACCCGTCCCGGGCGGGCCTGGAGTACTTCAAGGTGGACGAGGACTCCTCGAAACCGGGCTCGTACTTCGCCGACGCCCGCACCGGCCAGGTGCTGTGGTCCACCGCGTCCGGCGGCGACAACGGGCGCGGCGTGGCCGATGACATCTGGGCGGGCAACGACGGCGCCGAGATGTGGTCCGCGCGGGACGACCAGATCCGCGACGAGGGCGGCGGCGCCAAGGGCCGCAAGCCCTCCTCGATCAACTTCCTGGCCTGGTGGGACGGCGATCCGGTGCGCGAGCTGCTGGACGGCACCCACATCGACAAGTACGGCACCTCGGGTGACACCCGGCTGCTCACCGGCTCCGGGGTGCACTCCAACAACGGCACCAAGGCCACCCCGTCGCTGTCCGGCGACATCCTCGGCGACTGGCGCGAGGAGGTGGTCTGGCCGACCAGCGACAACAAGGCGCTGCGGATCTACTCCACGCCGTACGAGACCGACCGGAAGATCACCACGCTGCTCCACGACCGGCAGTACCGCGAGGCGCTGGCCTGGCAGAACACCGCCTACAACCAGCCCCCGCACCCCAGCTTCTTCATCGGCAACAAGATGGCGACCCCGCCGCGGCCGGCCATCACCACCCCGTGAAACCCCCCACCGAAGGAGATCCGACATGGCTGCACAGCGCACCAGGCACCGGGCGATAGCCGGGGCCCTCGGCGCCGTCGCCCTCACCGCGGGCGCGATCACCACCGGGCTGACGCTGCCCACGGCCTCCGCCGCCACCTGGCCGACCCCCAGCGGCACCCCGCAGGCGGTCACCAAGAGCATCCCGGTCAGCGGGACCCTCGACGGCGGCATGAAGCGCTACTACGGCGACGGCGACCTCGGCACCGGCGGCCAGGGCGAGGACCAGGACCCGCTGTTCGACCTCAAGGACGGCGCCACGCTGAAGAACGTCATCCTCGGCGCCCCGGCGGCCGACGGCGTGCACTGTGCCGGCAGCTGCACCCTGCAGAACGTCTGGTGGGAGGACGTCGGTGAGGACGCCGCCACCTTCCGGGGCACCGGCAAGACGTACAACGTCATCGGTGGCGGCGCCCGTAAGGCGTCCGACAAGGTGTTCCAGTTCAACGGCGGCGGCACGCTCAACATCTCGGGCTTCGCCGTCCAGGACTTCGGCAAGCTGGTCCGCTCCTGCGGCAACTGCTCGTCGCAGTACAAGCGCACCATCAACGTGAGCAACACCGAGGTCACCGCCCCGGGCAAGGCCATCGGCGGGATCAACACCAACTACGGCGACTCGCTGACCCTGCGCGGGATCACGATCATCGGGGACAGCAGCAAGAAGATCGTCCCGTGCCAGAAGTACATCGGGAACAACACGGGCAAGGAGCCCACCGAGAACGGCAGCGGTCCCGACGGCACCTACTGCAAGTACAGCAGCTCCGACATCACCTACAAGTGATCGCCGGAAACGGCGGATAACCCCCGCGCCGTGCCTGCCCCTCACAGGGACAGGCACGGCGCGTGCCCGTGTCGGACACTGGTGGGTATGGACACACCTGCCGAGCTGGGGAGTTTTCTGCGCACCCGCCGCGCCGGGCTGCGCCCCGAGGACGTCGGACTGGTCGCGTACGGGACCAGGCGCCGGGTCCCGGGGCTGCGCCGCGAGGAGCTGGCGCAGCTGGCCGGGGTGAGCGTGGCGTACTACACCCGGCTGGAACAGGGCCAGTCCACCGGCGCCTCGGACGGGGTGCTGGACGCGATCGCCCGCGCGCTGCGGCTCAGCCCGGACGAGCGGGCGCACCTGGGCAACCTGGCCCGTCCGCCGCGCGCCGGGCGCCGCCCCGCGCGGCGCGCCGAGTCCGCGCGCCCGGCGACCCGGCGGCTGCTCGCCGCGATGGACGGCGTACCGGCCGTGGTCCTCGGCCTCCGCTTCGACGTCCTGGCGTGGAATCCGCTGGGGCACGCCCTGATCGCCGGGCATCTGCCCGCCGACGCGCCCGAGCACCCCGACGACCGGCCCAACACCCAGCGGATGCTGTTCCTCGATCCGCACACCCGTGAGCTGTATCCGGACTGGAAGGGCGAGGCGCGGCGCGCGGTCTCCTCGCTGCGGCTGGTGGCGGGGGCGCACCCCGACGACCGGCGGCTCGCGGAGCTGATCGGCGAACTCACCATGAAGAGCGGGGAGTTCGCGGCGCTGTGGTCGCGCCACCCGGTGCGCCGGTGTGCGTTCGGCACCAAGTCCTTCCACCATCCGCTGGTGGGGCCGCTGGAGCTGGACTTCGAGATGACCCGGCTGCCGGACTCCGGCGGCCAGGCCCTGCTGATGTACGGGGCGGAGCCGGGGTCGCCGTCGGAGGCGGCGCTGCGGCTGCTGGCGCGGGAGGCCGTCGCGTTTTACGCCCCCTGATGCGCCCTTGTCGGGACCTTCGTCCCACGCGACGCTAGGGGCCCTTCTGACGGATCTCCGCGGCGTCGCGACGCCCGGCACGCCCTCTCGCCGCACCGCGCGAAAACCCAAGTAGCTCCGCTACGAGGGCTTCCGCGCGGCACGCCGAGAGCACGCACCGGACGCCGCTCCTTCTTCCACGGCGATCCGTCAGAAGGACCCTAGCGCCGTCGAGTTGGGGAGGGGATCGTTCCATGGCTTGTGCGTCTGCGGGCCCCCGGCGGAGGGTGGCGGCGCCGGCCGCCGTCGTCGCGGTGGTCCTGGTGGTCTTGTCGCCCGCTCAGACCGTTCCCGCCCAGGGGGTCCAGGCCACGGGCGGGGCGGGGACCGAAGGCTATATCGTCGCGCTGAAGCGGGGCCCGGAAGCGCCCGCGGCGGCGTCCGGGGCGGGCCGGGCGCTGATCGAGCGGTACGGGGCGCGGGTGCGCCGGGTCTACCGCACCGCGTTCAACGGCTATGCGGTACGGGCGAACGCGGCGCAGGCCGGGCGGCTGGCGGCCGATCCGCGCATCGCCTCGGTGACCCGGGACGAGCGGGTGTCGCTGCGCTGGTCCCGGGCGCGGTTACCGGCCCCGCACCGCGGCCGGGCGCGGCCGCCGTGGGGTCTTGACCGGATCGACCAGCCGGACCGGCGGCTGGACGGGGCGTACACCGCGCCCCGCGGCGGCGGGCGCGGCACCACGATCTATGTGATCGACTCCGGGGTGCGCACCTCCCATGAGGACTTCGGCGGGCGGGCCCGCTCCGGCTGGGACTTCGTGGACGACGATCCGGTGGCCGAGGACGGCAACGGCCATGGCACCCATGTGGCCGCCACGGCGGCGGGCACCCGCTACGGCGTGGCGAAGGAGGCCGCGGTCGTGGCCGTACGGGTGCTGGACGACCGGGGCGAGGGCACCATCGCGCAGGTGCTGGCCGGAATGGACTGGGTGCTGCGACACGCCAGGCGGCCCGCGGTGGTCAATCTGAGTCTGGGCTCGGCGGCCGCCACCCCGCTGCCCGAGTGGGACGCGGCGGTGCGGGCGGGGATCGCCGCCGGTCTGGTCTTCACCGTGGCGGCGGGCAACCAGGACCGGCCCGCCGCCTCGTTCTCACCGGGCCGGGTGCCGGGGGCGCTCACGGTGGGCGCGACCGACCGCGCCGACCGGCGCTCGGGATTCTCCAACTGGGGCCCGGGAGTTGACCTGTTCGCGCCCGGGGACCGGATCGTCTCGGCGTCCAACGCGAGCGATACGGCGGCCAGGACGCTGTCGGGCACCTCGATGGCGGCCCCGCATGTCGCGGGCGCCGCCGCGCTGTACCTCGCCGGCCATCGCTTCGCGACTCCGGCCCAGGTCGGGGCGGCGCTGACGGCCGGTGCGACCGAGGGCCGGGTGCGCGGCGCGGGCCCGGGTTCGCCGAACCGTCTGCTGCGGGTGGCCAACTGACGTAAAGGCAGAACGCATCGGGTGGACGGCCCCGCCTACGGGCGGGGCCGTTTCATGTACCCCGCGTTACGAACCGGTAGTTAACGGGAACCCGGATTGTCTCCCCGTTCCGCAGGGGAAGGCTTTCCACGCGCGCCCCCCATGGCCGACCCCATCCGCCCACCAGAGTGAACGCGGACAGGAGCTGTCATGCCCGCAACCCAACGCCCGGCGGCAAAACCGATACAAAGGACAAAAGCCGCCCCCGCGTCTCCATCCGCACTGCCGTCAGGTGATCCTATGATCGGTCGCATTCCCATTCTGGATATCCGCCCGCTGATCGACTGCGGCCGCCGCCCCGCCAAGGCGGTGGTGGACGAGACCTTCGAGGTCAGTGCCACCGTGTTCCGGGAGGGCCATGACGCGGTCAACGCCAATGTGGTCCTCCGAGATCCCTCCGGCCGCTCCGGCCCCTGGACCCCGATGCGTGAACTCGCCCCCGGCACCGACCGCTGGGGCGCCGAGGTCACCCCCGGCGCGCCCGGCCGCTGGACGTACACGGTCGAGGCGTGGAGCGACCCGATCGCCACCTGGCGCCACCACGCCCGTATCAAGATCCCGGCCGGGATCGACACCGATCTGGTTCTGGAAGAAGGGGCCCGGCTGCACGAGCGGGCCGCGGCCGGAGTGCCCAAGAACGACGGCCGGGAGGCGGTGCTGGCCGCCGTCGACGGGCTGCGCGACGAGCGCCGCCCGGTGGCCGACCGGCTCGCCGCCGCCCTCGCGCCGGATGTGACCGCGGCCCTCGACCGCCACCCGCTGCGGGAGTTGCTCACCTCCTCGCGCCCCATGCCGCTCCAGGTGGACCGGGAGCGTGCGCTGTTCGGCTCCTGGTACGAGCTCTTCCCGCGCTCGGAGGGCGCCAAGGTGACCGAGGGCCGGCGGCCGGTCAGCGGCACCCTGCGCACCGCCGCCGAGCGGCTGCCCGCGATCGCCGCCGCGGGCTTCGACGTGGTCTATCTGCCGCCGATCCACCCCATCGGCACCGCCTTCCGCAAGGGCCCCAACAACACGCTCTCCGCGGGCCCCTTCGACGTGGGCTCGCCCTGGGCCATCGGCTCGGCCGACGGCGGCCATGACGCGATCCACCCCGACCTCGGCACCTTCGAGGACTTCGACCACTTCGTGGCGCGCGCCCGGGAGCTGCGCATGGAGGTGGCGCTGGACTTCGCGCTCCAGTGCTCCCCGGACCACCCCTGGGTCTCCCAGCACCCCGAGTGGTTCCACCAGCGCGCCGACGGCACCATCGCGTACGCCGAGAACCCGCCCAAGAAGTACCAGGACATCTATCCGCTCGCCTTCGACCGGGACTTCCACGGCCTGGTCCGGGAGACCGAGCGGGTGCTGCGCTTGTGGATGGCGCACGGGGTGCGGATCTTCCGGGTGGACAATCCGCACACCAAGCCGGTGGTCTTCTGGGAGAAGGTGCTCGGCGACATCCACCGCTCCGACCCGGATGTCCTCTTCCTCTCCGAGGCGTTCACCCGCCCGGCGATGCTGAACGCCCTCGGCGCGGTCGGCTTCCACCAGTCGTACACCTACTTCACCTGGCGGAACACCAAACAGGAGCTCACCGACTACCTCACCGAGCTGTCCGGGGACGCGGCCGCCTGGATGCGGCCCAACTTCTTCGTCAACACCCCCGACATCCTGCACGCCTACCTCCAGGAGGGCGGCCGCCCCGCCTTCGCCGTGCGGGCCGTGCTCGCCGCCACCCTCTCCCCCGCCTGGGGTGTCTACGCGGGCTACGAGCTGTGCGAGAACACCCCGGTGCGGCAGGGCAGCGAGGAGTACCTGGACTCGGAGAAGTACCAGCTGCGGCCGCGCGACTGGGCGGCGGCCGAGCGCGAGGGAAGAACGATCACCCCGCTGCTCGCCCGGCTGAACCGGGTGCGCCGCCGCCATCCCGCGCTGCGGCGGCTGCGCAACCTCAGATTCCACCACGCCGACAACGATTCCGTCATCGTCTACTCCAAGCGCGCGGGCGACTCGTGTGTGGTCACGGTCGTCAACCTCGACCCTCACCACACCCAGGAGGCGACGGTCTCGTTGAACATGCCGGAACTCGGCCTCGAGTGGCATGAGTCCGTCCCGGTGCGCGACGAGCTCACCGGCGAGACCTATCACTGGGGCAGGGACAACTATGTGCGCCTGGAGCCGGGGCGGGATATGGCTCCGGCGCATGTGCTGTCCCTGCGACCGTCCTCACCGATCGGAGGGTCACCCACAACATGATCGTCAACGAGCCCGTACCGGACACGTTCGAGGACACGCCCGCGGGCGACCGCGATCCCGACTGGTTCAAGCGCGCGGTCTTCTACGAGGTCCTGGTCCGCTCCTTCCAGGACAGCAACGGCGACGGCGTCGGCGACCTCAAGGGCCTGACGGCCAAGCTGGACTATCTGCAGTGGCTGGGCGTGGACTGCCTGTGGCTGCCGCCGTTCTTCGCCTCACCGCTGCGTGACGGCGGCTACGACGTCTCGGACTACACCGCCGTGCTGCCGGAGTTCGGGGACCTCGCGGACTTCGTGGAGTTCGTCGACGCCGCTCATCAGCGCGGGATGCGCGTGATCATTGACTTTGTCATGAACCACACGAGTGATCAGCATCCGTGGTTCCAGGAGTCCCGCAGCGACCCGGACGGACCGTACGGCGACTACTACGTCTGGGCCGACGACGACAAGCAGTACCAGGACGCACGGATCATCTTCGTCGACACCGAGACGTCCAACTGGACCTTTGATCCGGTGCGCAAGCAGTACTACTGGCACCGCTTCTTCTCGCACCAGCCGGACCTCAACTTCGAGAACCCCGCCGTCCAGGAGGAGGTACTGGCCGCCCTGCGCTTCTGGCTGGACCTGGGCATCGACGGATTCCGGCTCGACGCCGTCCCGTATCTGTATGCCGAGGAGGGCACCGACTGCGAGAACCTGCCCCGGACGCATGAGATGCTCAAGCGCGTCCGGGCCGAGATCGACGCCCACTATCCGGACACCGTGCTGCTGGCCGAGGCCAATCAGTGGCCGGAGGACGTCGTCGACTACTTCGGCGACTTCTCGGCGGGCGGCGACGAATGCCATATGGCCTTCCACTTCCCGGTGATGCCGCGCATCTTCATGGCGGTGCGGCGCGAGTCCCGCTACCCGGTCTCGGAGATCCTCGCCAAGACCCCCGCCATCCCGTCCGGCTGCCAGTGGGGCATCTTCCTGCGCAACCACGACGAGCTGACGCTGGAGATGGTCACCGACGAAGAGCGCGACTACATGTACGCGGAGTACGCCAAGGACCCGAGAATGCGGGCCAACATCGGGATCCGCAGACGACTGGCACCCCTGCTGGACAACGACCGCAACCAGATCGAGCTGTTCACCGCGCTGCTGCTGTCCCTGCCCGGCTCGCCGATCCTCTACTACGGCGACGAGATCGGCATGGGCGACAACATCTGGCTCGGCGACCGCGACGCCGTGCGCACCCCCATGCAGTGGACGCCCGACCGGAACGCGGGCTTCTCCTCCTGCGATCCGGGGCGGCTGTTCCTGCCGACCATCATGGACCCGGTCTACGGCTATCAGGTCACCAACGTCGAGGCGGCCATGAGCAGCCCGTCCTCGCTGCTGCACTGGACCCGCCGGATGATCGAGATCCGCAAGCAGAACCCCGCCTTCGGGCTCGGCTCCTTCACCGAGCTGCCGTCCTCCAACCCGGCCGTCCTCGCCTTCCTGCGCGAGGCCCCGAGGACCCGGGACGGCGAGGACGACCTGGTGTTGTGCGTGAACAACTTCTCGCGCTTCGCCCAGCCCACCGAGCTGGACCTGCAGTCCTTCGCCGGCCGCCATCCGGTCGAACTGATCGGCGGGGTCCGCTTCCCGGCCATCGGCGAGCTGCCGTATCTGCTCACCCTGGCCGGGCACGGCTTCTACTGGTTCCGGCTGCGACGCGGCGAACCGGCGGGACACTGGGCCAGCTGAGGCGGACGCTTTCCCTTCCCGAAACTGGGGCTCCGCCCCAGACCCCGCTCCTCAATCGCCGGAGGGGCTGATTTCAGCCCGTCAGGGGGCACCTCCCAGCGGTAGCTGGGGGAGATTGAGGACACGCCCGAAGGGCGTCCGGGGTCTGGGGCGGATGCCCCAGTTTCGGGAAGGGGCGGGGAGGGGAACAGCCCGCCGCAGGCGCCAAGGCTCTCGGGCGCGTACGGGCGTTTTCGACCCCCCGTCATGGGCACTCTGTACTCACATCGTCACCGGCGGACCCGATCGCGTTCACCGGGCTCGCCGTACGGACGATCCTCGCCCGACACGTCCCGCACCGTCGCACAGTCAATGCCGCAATCCGGGACACTTTGCCCTGATCTGTCGTGTGCCCGGGGAAAGGACGCGACGCCATGCCGGAAGCTCCGCTCTCCCGGGGGGCACACCACCCGCCGACCGCCGTACCGCGGGACCAGCCCCCACCGACCGCCGCTCGCACCGCCGCGGCCGCGGGCCCGCCCGGGCTGCTCACCTCGCTCGCGCCGCTGCTCGCCGAGTGGCTGCCCCGGCAGCGCTGGTTCGCGGGCAAGGGCCGCCCCGTCACCGGCTTCGCGCTGGTCTCCGCGACCGAGCTGCTGCCGTGGCGGGCGAGCGGCGGCACGCCCGGGCTGCTCCATCTGCTGGTCCGCGCCCAGCAGCCGGAGCCGCCCGGCCACCGGCACGGCTTCGGCTGCGGCCACCGGCGCGGGGCGGCGGCCAGCGACTGCTACCAGCTCCTGCTCGGAGCGCGCCCCGCCCTGCCGCCGCCGCTCGCCCCCGCGCTCATCGGCCGGCCCAGCGGCGGGCCGCTGGACGGGCAGACGGTGTACGAGGCGCTGGCCGACCCCCGGCTCACCACGCTGCTGCTGGAGCGGCTGCGGATGCCCGGGCGGCTCGGCCCGCTGCGCTTCGTACGGGAGCCGTCCAGCGCGATCCCGTCCGCGCTCGCACCCCGGGTGATGACCGCCGAGCAGTCCAACTCCTCGGTGGTTTACGGCGATACGTTTATTCTCAAGCTCTTCCGTCGGGTCAGCCCCGGCACCAACCCCGACCTCGAACTCCCCCTCGCGCTCGCCCGCACCGGCTGCACCCGGGTGCCCGCGCCCGCCGCCTGGTTCGAGGCCGAGCCCCCGGCCGAGGGCGCCGGGCCACGGCCGGAGCCGTTCACCCTGGGGTGCTCCAGCCCTACCTGGCCGGTTCCCGGGACGGCTGGCAGCTCGCGCTGGACGCCCTGGCCGCCGACGGCGACTTCACCGGCGCCGCCCGCGCGCTGGGGCACGCGACCGCCGAGGTCCATCTGGCGATGGCCCGCGCACTGCCCACCTCCGTGCTGCGCCGCCCGCAGATCGAGCACCTGGCCGCCGCGATGAGCGAACGGCTCGACTCGGCCGCCGCCGCGGTGCCCGCCCTCCAGCCGTACCGCACCGCGCTGCACGGCGCGTACGAGGACCTGGCCGCGCTGGGGCGCGCGGGCCGCACCTGGGCGGCCCAGCGCATCCACGGCGATCTGCACCTGGGGCAGGCGCTGCTGACCGGGGACGGCGGGGACGGGGACGGCGGCGGAGGCGGGCGGTGGTCGCTCATCGACTTCGAGGGCGAGCCGTCCCGTCCGCTGGCCGAGCGGCGCCGCCCGCAGCCGCCGGTGCGCGACATCGCGGGCATGCTGCGGTCCTTCGACTACGCGGCGGCCGTGGGACGCCATGAGCACCCGCAGGAGTGGGCGGGCCGCACCCGCGCCGCGTACTGCGCGGGCTACGCGGAGGCATCCGGCGGCGATCCGCGCGACGAGCCGGAGCTGCTGCGCGCCCACGAGACCGACAAGGCCGTCTACGAGGTGCTGTACGAGGCCCGGCACCGTCCCGACTGGCTCTCCGTCCCGATGACCGCGATCCACCGCCTGGCCGCCACCCGCGCCTGATCCCGGGCCGGGGCCGGAGCGGCCCCACCCCCTTGCCCGCCGTTCCCTCCGACACCTCCGACACTCCCGGGAGGACCACCCCGTGACCGCACGACCGCCGTCCGGCCAGTACCCGTCCGACGAGGGACCGGGCCACCCGCCCGCCGCCACCGGCGCCACGTCCGGCCCGGCGGTCCCGGCGACGTTCCTCCCCGGCCGCACCCCTCCGCGGCCCGAGCCCACTGCCGCCCGCCCGGGCTCCGAGCCCCCGGCGCACCACGAGCGGGAGTCGGCCGAGCCCGCCCGGCGGGCCGGGAGCGCGGACCACCCGACGCCGTCCCCGCCCCCGGCCCGGACGCCTCGGAGGCAAACCCCGCCACAGCGGCGGACCCGGCCAGGCGGCCAGAGGCGGCCGTCGGCAGTGGCGGCCCGGGGCCGGGTGCGCCCACCCACGGCGGCGGCCCGGGGCAACAGGCTCCCGCCGACCGCCCCCGCCCCGGCCGCGAGGTCCCGGCCCCCGACCAGGAGGCCTCGTCCGACCGGCAATCACCCGACTCGGTCGCCTCGGAACCCGCCGCGGCTCGGGAGGCCACCATGTCCCCCGGACGTCGGGAGGCGACCACACCGACCGGGCAGCCGCGCCCGGGCCGACGCCCGGAGCCAGAGGACACCCCCGGCCAGGCCTCGGCCGCCCGCCAAGACCCCGCGTCCGCCGAGTCGGCGGGCATCAAGTCCGCGCCCGGCCGGGACTCCCCCGAACCCGCCGACCGCCCCCGCCCCGGCCGCGAGGAGCGGGTGTCCTACGGCTCGCCGCCCGTGCCCCGGGCGCCGCGCGCGGGCGAGGAGCGGCGCGAGGAGGACGGCGGCGAGGCCGGGCCGTCGCGGGTCGCCGGGCGGCCCGTGGCCGGAGACAGCGGGCGGCCCGTGGCCGGGGGTGGCGTGGGCCCCGACGACGGGGTGGAGGACGAGCGGGGGGTGCGGGCCGCGCCCGCGCTGGGGGACGCGGACCGGCGGCGGCTGCTGGCCGGGGCGCACCACGATCCGCACGCGCTGCTCGGCGCCCACCCCGTGCGCGGCGGGGTGCTGTTCCGCGCCCTGCGCCCGTACGCCCGGTCGGTGACCGTCGCCGCCGCCGGGCTGCGCGCGCGGCTGCGGGCCGAGGGGGACGGGCTGTTCTCCGGGGTGCTGCCGCTGCGGGAGATCCCGGACTACCGGCTGCTGGTGGCGTACGAGGACGCCGAGCTGGAGCTGCACGACCCGTACCGCTTCCTGCCCGCCCTCGGCGAACTCGATCTGCACCTCATCGGCGAGGGCCGCCACGAGGAGCTGTGGCGGGCGCTCGGCGCGCGGCCGATGACCCACCAGGGCGTGTCCGGCACCCGCTTCACGGTATGGGCGCCCAACGCCCTCGGGGTGCGGCTGACCGGCGACTTCACCTACTGGGACGGCACCGCGCTGCCGATGCGCTCGCTCGGCGGCAGCGGCGTGTGGGAGCTGTTCCTGCCGGGCGTCGGCGAGGGCGCGCTCTACAAGTTCGAGATCGCCAGGCCCGACGGCGGCCACTCCCTGCGCGCCGACCCGATGGCGCGGCGCACCGAGTGCCCGCCCGCCACCGCCTCCGTCGTCCACGCCTCGCACCACGACTGGGGCGATGACGCGTGGATGGCACAGCGAAGGGGCGGGCGCGTCCATGAGCTGCCGTTCTCCGTCTACGAGGTGCACCTGCCGTCCTGGCGGCCCGGGCTGACCTACCGGCAGCTCGCCGAGCAGCTCCCGGCGTACGTCAAGGACCTGGGCTTCACCCACGTCGAGCTGATGCCGGTGGCCGAGCACCCCTTCGGCGGCTCCTGGGGCTACCAGGTGACCGGCTTCTACGCGCCCACGGCCCGGCTCGGCACCCCCGACGACTTCAAGTACCTGGTGGACGCGTTGCACCGGGCGGGTATCGGGGTCATCGTGGACTGGGTGCCCGCGCACTTCCCCAAGGACGCCTGGGCGCTGGCGGAGTTCGACGGCCGCCCGCTGTACGAGCCCGCCGATCCGCTGCGGGCCGCGCATCCGGACTGGGGCACGCTGGAGTTCGACTACGGGCGCGCGGAGGTGCGCAACTTCCTGGTGGCGAACGCGGTCTACTGGTGCGAGGAGTTCCACATCGACGGGCTGCGCGTGGACGCCGTCGCCTCCATGCTCTACCTCGACTACTCCCGCGAGCCCGGCCAGTGGACGCCCAACGCGCACGGCGGCCGGGAGAACCTGGACGCGGTCGCCTTCCTCCAGGAGATGAACGCGACCGTCTACCGCCGCTGCCCGGGCGTGGTCACCATCGCCGAGGAGTCGACGGCGTGGGACGGGGTCACCCGGGCCACCCACCATGTGGGCCCCAGCGGCTTCGGCGGCCTCGGCTTCGGGCTGAAGTGGAACATGGGGTGGATGCACGACTCGCTGGCCTATCTCGCGCACGAGCCGGTGCACCGCGCCTACCACCACCACGAGATGACGTTCTCGATGGTGTACGCGTACAGCGAGAACTACGTGCTGCCGATCTCGCACGACGAGGTGGTGCACGGCAAGCGGGCGCTGGTGTCGAAGATGCCCGGCGACTGGTGGCAGCAGCGCGCCACCCACCGTGCCTACCTCGGCTTCATGTGGGCCCACCCGGGCAAGCAACTGCTGTTCATGGGCCAGGAGTTCGCGCAGGGCGCCGAGTGGTCGGAGGCGCACGGGCCCGACTGGTGGCTGTTGGACCCGTCGTACTCCGCCGAGCCCGACCACCGGGGCGTCCGCGATCTGGTCCGCGACCTCAACCGGACGTACACGGCCACGCCCGCGCTGTGGCAGCGGGACACCGACCCCGAGGGCTTCTCCTGGATCGAGGGCGATGCCCGCGAGGACAACGTCTTCGCCTTCCTCCGCTTCGACGCCGAGGGCTCGCCGCTGCTGGCCATCAGCAACTTCGCGCCGGTGGTCCGTCATGAGTACCGCGTCGGGACGCCGGAGGCGGTGCCGGTGTGGCGCGAGGTGCTGAACACCGACGACCGGGCTTACGGCGGCAGTGGCGTGGTCAACGCCGAGCCGCTGAAGGCCGAGCCCACGGGGTGGCACGGCCGTCCGGCCTCCATCCTGCCGGTGCTGCCGCCGCTGGGAACGATCTGGCTGCGGCCCGCCTGAGCCGTACGTACGCGCAGGTGCACGGCCTTACGTCCCGTCAGCCGTCGGGACCGCCCAGCCCGGTGAGGCCGTCCCGGACCCGGTGGGCGTCGGGGTGGCCGAGGGAGTCGAACCGGGTCAGGGCCCGCTGCCAGCTGCGGCGGGCCCCGGCCCGGTCCCCGGCGGCGAGCTGGGCGCTGCCGAGCCGGTGCAGGGACTCCGCCTCCCGGACCCGCTCGCCCCGGCCGCGCCGCAGGTCCACCGCGTGCCGGTAGCAGCTGATGGCCTGCTCGTGGTCGCCGACGTGGCTGTGGGCGTAGCCGAGGCTGTCCCAGGCCGCGGACTCCCCGCGCCTGTCCCCCGCCTGCCGCAGCATGGTCAGCGCCTTCTCGCAGTGGACGAGGGTCTGCTGGAAGTCGCCCAGCATGGCGTACGCCCAGCCGACGTTGTTCAGGGCGTACGCCTCGCCGCTGCGGTGGCCCGCCGCCCGGTACAGCTTCAGGGCGCGCAGCGCGTGGTGCAGCCCCTCGTCATGGCGCCCCTCGCGCTCGCTGGCGAGGTTGAGCGCGCCATGGGCCAGGGCCTGGCCGATGGCGTTGTCGGTCTCGTGGTGCAGGTTCAGTGCGCGCACCAGATGGCCGCGGGCCCGGTCGTAGCGCCCCATCCGCAGATCGGCGAGGCCCAGGGCGTAGCAGGAGTGGGCCTGACCGGTGAGGTCGCGGATGCGGTGGGCCGAGCCCAGGGCGATCCGGTGCACGGTGCGCTGGTCGTGCCAATGGCCGCGCTGGTCCAGAAACTCGGTCAGCGACCAGGCCAGTTGCCAGGCGTGGGTCTCGAATCCCGCCTCCGCGGCCTCCTGCAGGGCCGCCATCAGCGCCGGGTAGGTGACGATGAACCAGAGCAGCGCCTCACCGTGCCCCGCGAACTCGCCGACGCTCACGCCGGGCCGGACCGGCTCGACCGCGATCGGCTCCCGGTGCGGGGTGAAGGCCGCCCCGGCGGCCACCGCGGTGTGCAGATAGTGGTCGAGCATCCGGTGCAGCGCGGTGCGGCGCTCCTCCCGCTCGTCGTACGCCTGGGTGAGCTCCATGGCGTAGGCGCGCAGCAGATCGTGGAAGCCGTACTGACCGGGGGCGCGCTCGGTGATCAGATGCGCCCGGGTCAGCTGGATCAGCAGCCGGCGGGCCTGCGGCACCGGGATCCCCACCAGGCTGGCGGCCGCGGGGGCCGCGATGTCGGGGCCCGGGTGGACGCCCAGCAGCCGGAACAGCCGGGCGGCGTCGGCGCCCAGGGTGTGGTACGACCAGGAGAACACGGCCCGGACGTCGGTGGTGGCGTCCCCGCCCTCGAACGCGTCGAGGCTGCCGCGGGCGTCGCGCAGCTCCCTGGCCAGCGCCTCCAGGCCGAAGCGGGGATGGGTGGCGGCGCGGGCGGCCACGATGGCGAGCGCGAGCGGCAGCCCGGCGCACACCGTGATGACCTCCTCCACGGCCTCGGGTTCGGCGGCCACCCGCTCGGCGCCCACCCGGCTGATCAGGAGGTCGCGGGCCTCGTCGCGGTCGAGCAGATCCAGCGGCAGCGGCTGGGCCTGCTCGGCGACGACCAGTCCGGTGAGCTCGTTACGGCTGGTCAGCACCACGAGGCAGCCGGGGGAACCGGGCAGCAGGGGTCGCACCTGCTCGGCGTCCCGGGCGTTGTCGAGCAGGATCAGCATCCGGCGGTCGGCCACCAGGCTCCGGTACAGCGCGGTCTGCGCCTCCAGGGTCGCGGGGATCCGGTGGGCGGGCACCTGGAAGGCGTCCAGGAAGCCCCGTACGGCCTCGGCGACGGTCATGGCCGAGTCGGTGGGGCCGAAGCCGCGCAGATTCACATAGAGCTGGCCGTCGGGGAACCGGTCGCGGGCGCGGTGCGCCCAGTGCACGGCGAGGGTCGTCTTGCCGAGGCCGCCGCTGCCCGCGATCACGGTGATCCTCGCGGCCGTGGGCGCCCGTCCCCGGCCCCCACCGTCGCCCCGCCCTCGCCCGTGCCTGCGGGCAGCAGGGCGTCCAGTCCGGCCAGTTCGCGCTCGCGGCCGGTGAAGTGGGCGACGTCGGAGGGGAGTTGCTGCGGTACGGCGGTGACGACGGTGATCGGCTCGGGGGCGGTGGCGGCTGCCATGCCCGAGGGCTCGGCGGCGGGTTCGGTGGTGGGCTCGGGGCCTCGGCGGCGGGCGGGACGCCCTCCGGGGCGGGGGCGGGGGCCGCGTCGGGCGGCGCCGGCGCCGGCGTCGGCGCCGCGGGAGCGCTCCCGTACGCGCCGGCCGGCCCGGAGGGATCCCCGGACCGGCCGTCCTGACCGGCTCGGCCGTCCCGGCCGTCCCGGCCGTCCCGGCTGTCCTCGAGCGCCTGGCGGTGGAGCCGTTGCAGCTCGTCGCCGGGCTCGATGCCCAGCTCCTCCACATACCTCCGGCGGGTGGAGCGGAACAGCGCGAGGGCGTCGGTCCGCCTGCCACAGCGCCGCAGCGCCTCCATCAGCAGCGCCACCGAACGTTCCCGCAAGGGGTGTTCGGCCACCAGGACGGACAGCTCCGCGGCGGCCTCGTGGTGGCGTCCGGAGCGCAGATCGATCGCGGCGCACTCCTCGACCGCCGCCCGCCGCTCCTCCTCCAGACCGGCGCCCAGGGTCTCGGGCAGCCAGCCGCCCGCGACATCCGCCAGCGCGGGCCCGCGCCACAGATGGAGCGCGGCGCGCAGCAGCTCACCGGCCCGGTCCTCGGCGGCCACGGCGGCCTCGGGCTCCCCGGTGGCCCCGGCGTCCTTGGGAGCCTCCCGCGCGGCCCGCACCAGATCGCGGAACCGGTGGAGATCGACCTGCTCACGCGCGACGGTCAGGGAATAGCCCTTCGCCGATGTCGTCAACTCGGCCCCGGGCAGGGCGGACAGGATCCGCCGCAGCTTGGAAATCTGCACCTGTACGGCGTTTCGCGCGGACCCCGGCGGGTCCTCGCCCCATACTGCCAACACCAGCCTGTCGACGGACACCACGCGGCCGGAGGCCATCAGCAGCATCGCCAGAACGGACCGCTGTTGTGCGGCGGTCGGCCCCAGCAGACGCTCGCCCTGCCATATTCCGACCGGTCCCAACAGGCGAAACTCGGTCCCATCCACACACTGCCCCCGTTGGTACCAGAGATTTCACTGTGACCACGTGGAAGCCTACCCACGGGTTCGGGTCAGCGAGGCATCAGCGGGATATCAGCGGCTCGTAGCACCCTACGAGTGTTCGAGGGCCCCACGGGCACCAGAAGCTCTCCCCGGTCACCGCTGTCGGCGGCGGCCGGACCGGAACTCTCCGGTCTCCGGGCCCTCTTCCGACGACGAACGGGGGACGGTATGGCAGTGAGGTGCCGAGGAGGCGGCTCATGACCACCGCAGGAGGAACACGGAGCACACCACGGATCGGCGAGCTCGTCTACGACCTCGAACGCGAGGCCATGGGCCGGGTCGCCTACGTCGACACCGGCGGGAACATCGCCTGGGTCAAACCTCTGCGCGAGGGCCCCGAGTGGACGGCCCTCCCGGAACAGCTGCGCCGCGCGCCGGACGGCGAGCGGTAGGGCGCCTTCGGCGCCGAGGGCCGGCCCAGGACCGCCAAGGGCCGTTGGCGGCTGGGCCCCATGCCGGCGTCTCGCGTCTTCCAACGGGGGGAAGACGCGGGGCGCCATTCGTCGTGCGACGGTCCAGTCCCGTGAGACGCGCAACGGCCCTGCCCCGATTCAGGAGGGCAGGGCCGCGTTGCGCGCGGGGTGTCAGGCGGGCACGTGCTCCTTCGCCGTGTCACCGTCACGCCGCTCGGGGAGGGACTTGCCCTCGGCCGCCTCGGAGTCGTCCGCGGCCGGGCCGTGGCCGCCACCGCTCCGCGCGAAGCCCTCCGCGTCGAACGGCAGCCGTCCGGCGAGGACTTCGTTCATCCGCTCCTTGTCGATCTCCTTGGTCCAGGTGCCGACCAGGACGGTCGCGACCGCGTTGCCCGCGAAGTTGGTGAGGGCGCGGGCCTCGCTCATGAAGCGGTCGATGCCGACGATCAGGCCGACGCCGTCGACCAGTTCGGGCCGGTGCGACTGCAGACCGCCCGCCAGCGTCGCCATGCCCGCGCCGGTCACACCGGCGGCGCCCTTCGACGCGACAATCATGAAGACGAGGAGGGATATCTGCTGGCCTATGGAGAGCGGGTCGCCCATGGCCTCGGCGATGAACAGCGAGGCCATCGTCAGATAGATGGCGGTGCCGTCCAGGTTGAAGGAGTAGCCGGTGGGGACGGTGATACCGGCGACCGGCCGGCTGACGCCCGCGTGCTCCATCTTCGCGATCAGCAGCGGCAGCGCCGACTCGGAGGACGACGTCGACAGGATCAGCAGGAACTCCCGCGCCAGGTACTTCAGCAGCAGGAAGATGTTGATGCCCGCGACCAGCCGCAGAATCGTTCCGAGAACGAGGAACACGAACAGCGCACAGGTCACGTAGAAGCCGACCATGATGACCGCGAGCGCCTTGAGCGCGTCCAGACCGGTCTCGCCGACCACGGCGGCGATCGCGCCGAAGGCGCCGACCGGAGCGGCCCACATGACCATCGACAGCAGCTTGAAGACGAGCTGCTGTATGTGGCCTATGCCGCGCAGCACCGGCTCGCCCGCCTTGCCCAGCGTCTGGAGGGCGAAGCCCGCGAGGAGGGCCACGAACAGGGTCTGCAGCACCTCGCCCTCGGTGAAGGCGGAGACCAGCGTCTTCGGGATGATCCCGAGCAGGAAGTCCGCCGTCGACTCGGAGGCGCCCTCGGCCTGGCTCTGCCCGGCCTGGGCCGCCTCATGACTCAGGTGCAGGCCGCTGCCGGGCTCGAGGAAGTTGCCGACGAGCAGGCCGATGGCGAGGGCCACGGTCGACATCACCATGAAGTAGCCGAGCGCCAGACCGCCGACCGCCCCGACCTTGGCCGCCTTGCGCACCGAGCCGACGCCGAGCACGATCGTGCAGAAGATGATCGGCGAGATCAGCATCTTGATGAGGTTGACGAAGCCTTCGCCGATGGGCTTGAGCTCCACCGCCGTATCGGGGGCCACGAAGCCCACGAGGATGCCGAGCGCCACCGCGCCGATGACGGCGAGGTAGAGGTAGTGAATCCTTTCCTTCTTCGGCTTCGTCCCATCCGGTTCCGTACGCCCGGATGCGGGCGGCGTGGTGTCCGCAGCCACGGTGCTGCCTCCTTCTGTTCTGCCGTCCAACTGTCCCGGCGCTGTACTGTGTGCGGCTCGCACACCGCCTTGAACGGTCCCGGCGACTATGCCCCAGCCTGTGACGGGGTCACCCTTCCGTTCATTTCGTTCACACAAAGATGCGTGTGCAGACTGATGGCCATGCGCATCCCCCACCCCCGGAGCCTGGCGGGCCAGCTGTTCGCCATGCAGGTCGTACTGGTCGCCGCCCTGGTGGCCGGATGCGCCGTCTTCGCCTACGTCACCGACCGCGAGCAGGCGGTGGTGGCCGCGCGACAGCGGGCGACCGCCGCCGCGGCGTCCGTCGCCGACTCGCCGTCGGTCGCCGAGGCCGCGCGGTCGAAGGACCCCACGGCCCGGCTCCAGCCGTACGCGGAGAAGGTGCGCCGGGACACCGGCGTCACCTTCGTCACGATCATGGATACCCACGGTGTGCGCTGGGCGCACCCCGATCCGCGCCAGATCGGCGCCACCTATCTCGGCCACATCAAGCCCGCGCTGCGCGGGCGGATCTTCGCCGAGACCTACACCGGCACGCTCGGCTCCTCCGTGCGGGTCGTGGCCCCGGTGCGCGACGCCCGCGCCGGCGGCCGGATCACCGCCCTGGTCAGCGCGGGCATCACGGTGGACACCATCAGCGCCCAGGTGCGCCGCCAGCTGCTCGCGCTGCTGGGCGTGGCGGCCGCCGCGCTCGCGGTCGGCGGCCTGTGCGCGTATGTGATCAACGCCCGGCTGCGCCTCCATACGCACGGGATGAACGCGGCCGAGCTGAGCCGGATGCACGACTACCACCAGGCCGCGCTGCACGCCGTGCGCGAGGGGCTGCTGATGCTCGACGGCCAGCGGCGGATCGCGTTGATCAACGACGGCGGGCGGGAGCTGCTCGGCCTGCCCGAGGACTCCGTCGGCCGCTACGTCTCCCAACTGGGCCTGCCGCCCGCGCTGACCGGCGCCCTGCTGGCCGCCGAGCCGCGCGTGGACGAGCTGCACCTGACCGCGGAGCGGGTCGTGGTCGTCAACACCTCGCCGGTGAGCAGCGGTGAGCAGCGCGGCACGGTCGTCACGCTGCGCGACCACACCGAGCTGCAGGCGCTCTCGGGCGAGCTGGACTCGGTGCGGGGCTTCGCGGAGGCGCTGCGCTCCCAGGCCCATGAGGCCGCGAATCGGCTGCATGCCGTCGTCTCGCTGATCGAACTGGGCCGGGAGGACGAGGCGGTCGACTTCGCCACCGCCGAACTGGAGCTGGCCCAGGCGCTGACCGACCAGGTCGTGGCGGCCGTCGCCGAGCCCGTCCTGGCCGCCCTCCTGCTGGGCAAGGCGGCCCAGGCCAGTGAGCGCGGCGTCGAGCTCGTCCTGGCCCCCGACAGCCGCATCGACGACGGCGTCCTCCCGCCCGGCCTGCCCGCCCGCGACCTGGTGACCATCCTCGGCAACCTCATCGACAACGCCACGGACGCGGCCGCCGAGGGCGTCGGCAACGAGGCGGCCCCGCGCAGCGCCCGCGTCACGGTCACCGCCCGCGCGGACGACGGCGAGCTGACCCTGCGCGTCGCGGACACCGGCGCCGGGCTCGACCCAGCGGCGGCCGAGGAGATCTTCCGCCGCGGCTGGAGCACGAAGTCCCCCGGCCGCGGCATCGGCCTGGCCCTGGTCCAGCAGGCCGCCCGCCGCAACGCGGGCACGGTCGAGGTCACGACCTCCCCGGACGGCGGCGCCGAATTCACCGCCCGCCTCCCCCTGACGACTCCGGCCACCACGCCGTGAGCCCCGCGTCGGGCGGGGCCGCCCCGACTGACCACCCGGCGGCAGCCAGGGATGAGCCGGGCCCCGTGACAGCCGGGACAGCGGCCGGGCGCCCGGCTCCCGGGGGCGGACCACCGCCGTCCAGCCTGCGGGGGCGGGCATGCCCGGGCCCGGCCACCCGACCCGGCGGCAGCCGGGCGGTGCCGACCCCCGGCCCCCGGAGGCGGCCCACCACCCACCACCCCGCACGGGGCGGGGCCGGACATGCCGACGGGGCCACCGGATGCCCGCACCCGACGCGGGGCTTCCCCCTCCCCGCCCCTTCCCGAAACTGGGGCTCCGCCCCAGCCCCCGACCGGGGCTTCGCCCCTTCCCACAGCACCGATACGCGGCTCCGCCGCATGGCGGGGCTCCGCCGCATGACCGGACTCCGACGCATGACCGGACTCCGACGCATGACCGGACTCCGACGCATGACCGGACTTCGACGCGTGGCGGGGCTCCGACGCGTGGCGGGGCTCCGACGCGCGACCAGACTCCGACGCGTGGCGGGGCACCAACGCGCGACCGGACTCCGACGCGTGGCGGGGCTCCGACGCGCGACCAGACTCCGACGCGTGGCGGGGCACCAACGCGTGGCGGGGCACCAACGCGCGGCGGGGCACCAACGCATGGCCGGGCTCCGACGCGTGGCGGGGCTCCGACGCGTGACCGGACTCCGACGCATGACCGGACTCCGCCGCATGGCGGGGCTCCGACGCATGACCGGACTCCGACACGTGACCGGGCTTCGACGCGTGCCGGTGCTTCGCCCCGGACCTCGGGGTCCAGGGGCGAAGCCCCTGGTTACGGGAAGGGGCGGGGAGGGGGAAGCCCGACCCCACCGGGCCCGAGGCACGGCCGACCCGGGCGGAGCGCCGCCTTCACTCCAGCCCGGCCGCCGGGCGGCGAGACCCAGCCCCGCGAGGCCGAGGCCCGTGGCAGGCGCTCCCTACCGGACGAGCCCACCCGATGCCCGCGCCCCACGCCGGGCGCCCATCTGGGGCCGAGGGGGCTGCCCGCTATCCCGGGCGAGCCGGACCACCCGGACGGGTCGCCATCCCACCCCGCCGCCGGGCGGCCATATTCGGCCGCGCCCGGCGAGGGGTCGAGGGGCGGAACCCCCGGGGCACAGGCCGTAGGGGAATCGTCACCGTAGGGATCTGGCCACTTTCGGTTACCCTCCGTAAATTGGAGGCCTGAGCTTCTGCGTGCACCGCATGTCGACCGCGTTTCGAGAGGAATCCGTTCATGAGCCCGCCGCAGGCGAGACCGGGGGATCCGGCGCCGATCCGGGTTCTCGTCGTCGAAGACGACCCCGTCGCGGCGGACGCGCACCGGATGTACGTCGAGCGCGTTCCCGGCTTCGCCGTCGTCGGGGCGGCGCGGAGCGGCGGGGACGCGCAGCGGTTGCTGGAGCGGACGCCCGCCGATCTGCTGCTGCTGGACCTCTACCTCCCCGACGGGCACGGCCTCCAGCTCGTACGGGCGCTGCGCGCCGCCGGGAACGGCGCGGATGTGATCGCGGTCACCTCGGCCCGGGACCTCGCGGTGGTCCGGGACGGGGTCTCCCTCGGGGTCGTGCAGTACGTGCTGAAACCGTTCACCTTCTCCACCCTCCGGGACCGCCTCCTCCGGTACGCCGAGTTCCGCGCGACCGCGGGCGAGGCCAGCGGGCAGGACGAGGTGGACCGGGCGCTGGCCGCGCTGCGGGCGCCGCAGCCCGCCGCGATGCCGAAGGGGCTGACCCAGGCCACCCTGCACGCGGTCACGGAGGCGCTGCGCGGCGCGGCGGAGGAGGGCATCTCGGCCGCGGCGACCGCCGAGACCGTGGGGATCTCCCGGATCACCGCCCGCCGCTATCTGGAGCACCTGGTGGAGGCCGGGCGGGCCGCCCGCGCCCCGCACTACGGGCAGATCGGACGGCCCGAGCTGCTGTACCGCTGGCTCAGCGAGCACTAGCGGTATCCGGCGGATCGTGCCGCCCGCGGCGGGCCACGCGGCGGAGCCGCATGTCGATGCTTTCCCCTTCCCGCCCCTTCCCACGACTGAGGCCTCGCCCCCGACCCCCGACCCCCGACCGACCCCGGGGCCTGGGGGCGAAGCCCCTGCCATGCGGCGGAGCCGCATATCGATGACTCCAGGAGTCAGCCGGGTCCATCGCTCGCGGCAGCGAGAAGCGGCACCACCAGATCGCTGATCGGAGTCGGGATGCCGTGGGCCCGTCCGCGGCGCTGCACGACACCGTTGCGGATGTTCCATTCGAGCGGCCGGTTGGCTTCGCGGTCGGCGAGGATGGAGGTGCCCATATCGGCCGGGTAGCCCTGGAGCCCGTCAACGATCTCTCGCGGCACCTCGTCGCCCAGTGCCGCGCCCTCGGCCCGGGCAACCTCGAGGCACTCCCGTAGATAGGCCAGAGCCAGCTCGGCGATATCGGCCCTGGCGAATACGCCGGAGCGGCGGCCCGTGAGGACCATCAATCCGGCGACCGCGTTCTGCAGCAGCTTGCGCCATGCCACGGACGTGAAGTCCGTGGCCAGGTCGACCGAACACCGAGTGCCGCGCAGAGCCTCGAGCACCACATGAGACGCCGCGGTGTCCGGCAGGGTGAGGCGCGCGTCGCCGCGCAGCCACACCGAACCGTCGGACCGCGCCTGGGCGGGGAACCACACGACCGAGGGGATGGCCCGGGCGCCGGAGAGGTAGGGCGCGACCATCGATCGTTGCTCGACGCCGTTCTGCAGAACACAGACAACGGTGTCCGCACCGCACAATGCCGTCAACCATGGTGCCGCCGCCTCAACCTGCGTCGACTTGACGGCAAGGAAGACAAGGTCGACCGTTCCATCACTCTGTGCCGGGTCGATCCACACAGGCCCCGGCACGACGACGCGACCTTCGCCTACGTGCAGCTCGAGGCGTTCACGCGCTGTTCGGCCACACATCCTCGGCGTACGGCCGACCTCATGCAGCGCCGCCGCCACGGTCGTGCCGATCGCCCCGGGCCCACCACCGCGACGGTTGGATCCATCGACATCATCTTCTCCCTTCAGTTCGTCACCGGGAGGGGCTGACCGCTTCCCGGGGAGCGGGCCCGGGCGGTCCGGTGAGGAGTCCGCGAAGCTCGCCCATCGGCCGCGCGGGAGCGACCAGCTCCGCCCATGGATACGTCCGTGCGGTGTCGGCGAGGCGATGCTCCGACCCGACCTGATCACGGGACTCGTCAGCGTCGACGGCCACAACCTTCCGTTCCCGCCTCACCTCGCCGGCTGACCGGCTCCGAGCCGCCGGGCGGCACTCGTCGCGTCCGCCATCCCCAGCGTCAGCGCGCGGTCGAGTTCCGCCGCCGCGTCCGCCATGCAGCCCTCGAACGTCATGTCCGCCCCAGGGGCGATCCACTGCGCGAAGGCCTGCTCGTACACCGTCTGCGCGAGCCGCACCAGATATGCCGCCTGCCGCTCCGGGATGCCCCGCTGCGCCAGGAGCGATGTGAGCAGGTCATGGAGCGTCGCCATCTTGAGGACTTCCCGCTCGCGCAGCTCGGGGTTGGCCGCGATGACGCTCTGCCGCTGGTGCGCGACGGCCCGGTCCTTCGGGAAGAGCCGCCCGGAGCTGGTGAGCGCGGCGATGAGCACCTGCCAGGGCGGGGTGTCGGCGGGGGCCTCCTCCACCTCCTGCCGAAGGTGCGCGACCAGCCTTTCCGTTCCGCCGAAGAGCGCTTCCCGCTTGTCCGGGAAGTACCGGAAGAACGAGCGCTTCATCAGCCCGGCCCGCTCCGCGATGTCCGCGACGGTCGTGCCGTCGTAGCCGCGCTCGGCGAACAGTTCAAGAGCTGCCGTCTCCAGGCGCAGCTGCGCATCCGGCTCCCATCGAGGCATGCCCTCAGGGTATCCGTAGCCCCCTGATAACACTTGGTGTTATCGTGGCGACCACAAACGACGACACCAAGTGTTATCAGGAGGCCATGATGAGAGCTGTCCAGATCGACAAGTTCGGCGGCCCGGAGGTGCTCCGCTTCGTGGAGACCGACGCCCCCGTCCCCGGACCCGGACAGATCCAGGTCGAGGTGCGCGCATGCGGCACCAACCCCGCCGACTGGGTCGTGCGCGAGGGCGCCCTCGGCGGGCAACTGCCCCAGGGGACCGGCTTCGAGATAGCGGGGGTCGTGTCGGCGCTCGGCGAGGGCGTCGAGGGCACCGCCGTCGGGGACCGGGTCTTCGGGAACCTGTTCTTCGGCGGCACCACATCCGGCGCGGCCGAGTTCGCCGTGCTCGCGCACTGGGGCGCCATCCCGGACGGGATGTCGTTCGAGCAGGCGGCGGCGATCCCGATGGTGGCCGAGACCGCGGTCCGCGTCCTGGATGAAGTGGGCGTGGCCGAGGGACACACCGTGTTCCTCAACGGCGGAAGCGGTGCCGTCGGGCAACTCGCCACCCAGATCGCCGTACGCCGCGGGGCCCGCGTCATCGTGACGTCCGGCGAGGCGAAGGAAGCCCTCATGCGCGAGCTCGGGGCGGAGGTCACGCGCTACGGCGAGGGCCTGGAGGAGCGCGTACGCGCCCTCGCCCCGCAGGGTGTCGACCGCGTCGTGGACATGGGCCGGGGCGGCGTGCTCCCCGCGCTGATCGCGCTCGCCGGGGACCCCTCCCACGTGGTGACGATCAGCGACTTCGAGCACGCCGCCGAGTTCGGGGTCCGGGCGAGCGGCCGCGAGGGCACCGACTTCCGCCTGGACGCCCCCAGACGGTGGCCGACGCCATCGCCGCCGGAACCCTGAGCCTTCCGGTGTGGCGCGTCGAGCCCTGGGAGAAGATCGCCGAGGTCCAGGAGGACATCAAGTCCGGTACGGCGAAGGGGAAGACGGTCCTCCGCGTCAGCGCTTAGCCGCGTAGGTCCGGGGGCGCGGAGGTCCGGGGGCGGGGAGGTCCGGGGGCGCGTGGCCGCATGAATGCGTAGGTGCCCAACCGCATCGGTACGCGAATAGGAAAGTTTCCTATCCGACATCTTGTCGCGGCCATGCCGCCTCGCTAGGTTCGGCCTCGCTCGACTTCCTCCCACCCCCACCAGGAGGCTCCATCAGCCATGCCTCTTTCCAAGCCAACGCACCGCAGACTCGCCCTCGCCGCCGCCATCGGCCTGCTCGCCGCGGGCGCCACCACGGCGGCCACCGCCCAGGCGGCGCCGCGGGCGGCGCACACCGCCGCCGCCCCAGCGGGCTCAACGGCCCCTACCTCTACCTGGGTTGGGGCTCCCCGCCCAAGGCCACGGACGTCATGTCGGCCACCGGCACCCAGCAGTTCACGATGGCCTTCATGCTGTCCGACGGCGGTTGCAACCCCAAGTGGGACGGCTCCCGCGCGCTCACCGGCGGCAACGACCAGTCGACGATCAACTCCATCCGCTCGGCGGGCGGCGATGTCACCGTCTCCTTCGGCGGCTGGAGCGGTAACAAGCTGGGCGAGAAGTGCTCCTCCGCCTCCGCGCTCGCCGGCGCGTACCAGAAGGTCATCGACGCGTACAAGCTCAAGTCGATCGACATCGACATCGAGTCGACCGAGTTCGAGAACGCGACGGTCCGCCAGCGCGTGATCGACGCGCTCAAGACGGTCAAGCAGAAGAACAGCGGCATCAAGGTGTACGTCACCTTCGGCACCACCACGTCCGGTCCCGACTCCAATGGAAAGGACCTGGTCAAGCGCGGCGCCACCGCCGGGCTCGACGTGGACGGCTGGACGGTCATGCCGTTCGACTTCGGCCAGGGGTCGATCGACATGGCGGGGGCCACCAAGTCCGCGGTGGACGGCCTGAAGAACACGGTGGCGAGCGCGTACGGCCTCTCCTCCGACGCCGCCTACCGCAAGGTCGGCTTCTCCTCGATGAACGGCAAGACCGACGTCGCGGGCGAGACCATATCCCTGAACAACTTCAAGGACATGGTCTCCTACGCCAAGAGCCACCACCTGGCCCGCGTCAGCTTCTGGTCGCTCAACCGCGACCGCAAGTGCGGCTCCGGCACGGACGGGGACGCGTGCAGCGGTATCGACCAGGGCACGTACGACTTCACCAAGGCGCTCGCGGGCTACAACGGCTGACACCGAGCCGAGCCCCATCCGCCCACCGGGCGGCGTTCGATCAAGTGACCATCCAGGTCACGGGGATTGACCTTCCGTTGAAGCCGACCTTACGGTCAGCCCGCAGCCCACAGAGGCCAGCAAGGAGGTCGTGCCCGTGCGCCCCACCGCCCCACTGATCCTCGCCGCCACCCTCGCCGCCACCGCGGGACTCACAGCCTGCGGTGGCGGTTCGGGCAGCGACCCGGACACCGTCAAGGTCGCCTACAACCGCTCCACCGACAACAAGATCCGCTTCAAGGACAACCATCTCGCCGAGGTCAAGAAGCAGTTCGAGAAGGCCAACCCCGGCAAGAAGGTCAAGCTGATCCCGATCCAGGCGCAGGACAACGACTACGCCACCAAGGTCCAGCAGATGATGCGGTCCCCGAAGACCGCCCCGGACCTGGTCTACGAGGACACCTTCCGGATCAACTCCGACATCAAGGCGGGCTATCTGCGCCCCCTCGACGACTATCTGGCCAAGTGGAAGACCTGGGACCAGTTCGTCGACACGGCGAAGTCGGCCGCCAAGGCCGAGGACGGCAAGACGTACGGCGTCCCGGACGGCACCGACACCCGCGGCCTGTGGTTCAACAAGGAGATCTTCGCCAAGGCCGGGCTGCCCGCCGACTGGTCCCCCAAGAACTGGAACGAGATCCTCGAGGCGGCGCGCACGATCAAGAAGAAGGTCCCCGGCGTCACCCCGCTCAACGTCTACACCGGCAAGGCCCGGGCGAGACCTCCGTGATGCAGGGCTTCGAGATGCTGCTGTACGGCACGGGTGAGGCGGGCGGAAACCCGCTCTACGACCCCGGCGCCAAGAAGTGGGTCACCGGCGGCAAGGGGTTCAGTGACGCCCTCGGCTTCCTCAAGACCGTCTACTCCGAGAAGCTCGGCCCGGACATCTCCGACGCCCTCGACCCCAACGTCGGCACCACCGTCTACAGCGAATGGCTGCCCCAGGGCAAGCTGGCCATCGCCCTCGACGGCTCCTGGCTCGGCCAGAACTGGCTGAAGACCGGCGGCAAGCCCTGGCCCGAGTGGTCCAAGACCCTCGGCCAGGCCCCGATGCCCACGCAGAACGGCCAGGCGCCCGGCAAGGTCAGCATGTCCGGCGGCTGGACGTGGGCGATCACCGCGAAGTCCAAGAACCCCGATCTGGCCTGGAAGTTCATCGAGCAGCTCCAGACCAAGGACAACGCGGTCACCTGGGACATCGTCGACGCGCAGATCGCGGTCCGCAAGGACGTCGCGCAGGACCCGAAGTACACCTCCTCCATGCCCGGGATCACCTTCTTCACGGGCCTGGTGAAGTACACCCACTACCGCCCCACCACCCCCGTCTATCCGCAGGTGTCCACGGCGATCGGCGAGGCGATGGAGGCGGCGACCACGGGTGACGCCTCACCGGAGAAGGCCGCGAAGTCCTACGACGACCAGCTGAAGTCCATCGCCGACGGCGCCACGGTGGCGGCGGGCGGCCAGGGCTGAGGGCCGACCCCCGATGGCAACCGCGACCAAGGTGGCGGCGGCCCCGACGGAGACCCCGGCCCGGCCGGGCCCCCGTCGCGGCCGCCCCCTGCGCTGGCTTCCGCTCGCCCCCGCCACCGTCATGCTGCTGCTCTTCCTCGGTGGCCCGATCGCCTACTGCGTCTATATCGCCTTCACCAATATGCAGCTCACGGGGGCGTCCTCCACGGACTTCGTGGGCCTGGACAACTTCCAGCGCGCCTTCGGGGACGACGACTTCCGCAACGCCGTCGTCCTCACCCTCGTCTTCACCCTCCTCTCCTCCCTCGTCGGCCAGAACACCCTCGGCCTGGCCCTGGCCGCCCTGATGCAGCGCGCCTCCCGGCCGGTGCGCACGCTGACCGGCTCGATCGTCATCGCGGCCTGGGTCGTCCCCGAGATCGTGGCGGGCTTCCTGCTGTACGCGTTCTTCCGCCGCGAGGGCACGCTCAACGCGCTGCTGGACTGGCTGGGCCTGCCGTCCCAGAACTGGCTCTACACCCTGCCCATCCTCGCCGTCTCCTTCGCCAACGTCTGGCGCGGCACGGCCTTCTCGATGCTCGTCTACTCGGCCGCGCTGTCGGAGATCCCCAAGGAGATCACCGAGGCCGCGGAGGTCGACGGGGCCGGCGGCCTCGGCCGCTTCTGGCACATCACCCTGCCGATGATCCGCCGTTCCATCGGCACCAATCTGATGCTGAACACCCTGCAGACGCTCTCGGTGTTCGGCCTCATCTGGGCGATGACCCGGGGCGGCCCGGGGAACCGCAGCCAGACCCTCCCGGTCTTCATGTACGACCAGGCGTTCAACAAGTCCCTGATCGGCTACGGCACGGCGGTGGCACTGCTGTTGCTGCTGGTGGGGCGCTGTTCTCGATGGTGTACCTGCGGCTGATGAGGGAGGAGGTCTGACGCGGCGGAGTCGCGCCCCCTGCGACCGCCGCACGGGCCGGGGACAATTTAGGTGACACCGTGTCAGCCGTCGCCTAGCCTCGCGAGGTTGCCCTTCACCCCTCCAGGAGGAGACCGCCATGGCCGAGCCGTTCCCGCCCGTCGAACCGTACGCGCACGGCCTCCTCGAGGTCGGCGACGGAAACCGGATCTACTGGGAGACCAGCGGGAATCCCGATGGGAAGGCGGCCTTGTGCGTGCACGGCGGCCCCGGCAGCGGAGGGCGGCGCGGCGTTCGCGGGATGTTCGATCCCGAGGTCTTCCGGATCGTCCTGTTCGACCAGCGTGGCTGCGGTGAGAGCCTGCCGCACGCCTCCGACCCGTCCGTCAGCCTCGAGCACAACACCACCGACCACCTCATCGCCGACATGGAGCGACTGCGCGAACACCTGGGCATCGAGCGCTGGCTCCTCTACGGCGGCTCCTGGGGCTCGACGCTGATCCTCGCCTACGCCGAGCGCCACCCCGAACGGGTCTCCGAGATCGTCATCGCGGGCGTCACCATGACCCGGCCGGAGGAGACTCACTGGCTCTACCACGGTGTCGGACGCCTGCTGCCCGGCGCCTGGGAGACGTTCCGCGACGGGGTGCCGGAGGCGGAACGGGGCGGCGATCTCGTCGCGGCCTATGACCGGCTGGTGAACAGCCCGGACGAGGCGGTCAGGGTCGAGGCGGCGCGGGCCTGGTGCGCTTGGGAGGACGCCGTCATCGCCCACGAGGCACTGGGGCATCCGGGCTACTACAGCGACAAGCCCGACGACGCGCTGATGGCCTTCGTCCGGATCTGCGCCCACTACTTCTCCCATGACGCATGGCTCGAGGACGGTCAACTCCTCCGCGACGCACACCGGCTGGCCGGTATCCCCGCAGTGCTGATCCACGGGCGACTCGACCTGGGCAGTCCACTGAAGACCGCGTGGGAGCTGTCCAAAGCCTGGCCGGACGCGGAGCTGAAGGTGATCGACGACTCGGGACACACGGGCAGTCCCACGATGCGGGGCGCGGTCCTGGACGCGATCGCGGGCTTCGGGGCGGGTCACACCGGGTCGCGCGCCTGAGTGAGGGCACCCCGGAGTGGTGCGGGATGTCGTTCGGCGAGCAGGTCCAGGAACGCCTCGGTGGCCGCGCTGGGGCGCCGGGTCGCGGCGGTGGCGACGGTGAGCTGCCAGCGCAGTTCGTGGTCCGCCACCCGCACCGTGTCGAGGCCGGTCCGGTCAGGGACCAGCAAATCGCCGAGAAAGCCGATGCCCAGCCCCGCCCGGATGAAGTCGACGGCGGTGCCGATGTCCGCGACCTCGACGGATACTTCCCTCTCCACGCCCGCGGCGGCGAATGCCCGGTCGACCACGGTGCGATTGCCGAAGCCCGGCGGGGAGTCGATGAACGGGAACTCGGCCAGTCGCGCCAGTGGCACCCGGCCCGCCCCGGCCAGCGGATGTGAGTCGGCCACGTACACGGCCATGGGTACGGTGGCCAGCAGCCGGGTGGTGAGATCGGCCGGTGACGGCCCGGGCAGGGAGAGGAAGGCGACGTCGAGTCGACCGTCGCGCAGATGCTCCGCCAGGCCCGCCGATCCCGCCATCGCCGCTCGCAGCCGCACCGTGACACCGGGATGCCGGGCGCGCAGCGCGGCCAGAAGACCGGGCAGGTCGACGAGGTCGATCGAGGTCTGCGTGCCGACCGTGACCGTGCCGTGCAAGGCGCCCTGTGTCCGGTGAACGGCGTCCTTGGCGGCGCGCGCGGCGTCGAGGGTCTCTCGCGCCCGGGGCAGGAAGGCCCGTCCGGCCGCCGTCAGTATGACTTCCTGGGGGCTCCGGGTGAACAGGGCCGATCCCAGCTCCCGTTCCAGTGCCCTGACCGTCGCCGACACGCCTGACTGGACGACGTGCAGCGTCTTCGCCGCGCGGGTGAAGCTGCCGGTGTCGGCGACCGCGAGGAAGTACTCGAGATGGCGCAGTTCCACGCCGCCCATTATCACCAATCGTGCTGGGGCCCAGCAGTAGACATCGTTGGACGTGCTGGGTGCACCGGAGTGAGGGTGAACGGACCGGCCCGAACCAAGCCCTCCGGAGGAAACGTCGATGGACCATGAGTGGCGCTACACCGAGCTGCCCGTGCGGGCACGGCAGGCCATCGAGGGCTTCGTGCCGCCCGACGCCCTCGTGGCCCGGCGCCTTGAGCGCTACGCCGATGTGCGGCCCCGCCCCGCGGATCACGACGGGGACACCGAGGAAGTCGACGGGGCCGTGTTCACCCACCACTTCGCGGATGTCCCGGGCGACCACGAAACGGTCCGGTGGCACTACGTGGAGACCGGGACGGGGGCCGGTACCGGAGAGCCCGTGGTGTTCCTGCACGGGATGCCCGACTCATGGTTCCTCTGGCACCACCAGATGGCCGCGCTCGCGGACTCGTACCGCTGCATCGCCATCGACCTCAAAGGCTATGGACAGTCGGAGAAGGGACGAGGCGACTACCGGCACTCCGGCGCGGCCGGGCAACTCGTCGCGCTGCTCGACGCGATCGGGGTGGATCGCTTCACCCTGGTCACCCACGACCGGGGCACAGTACAGGGCGACCACATCGCCGCCGCCCATCCCGGCCGGGTCCGCCACTATGTGCGCGGTGAGCAGCACCTCCACCACTTCCACCCCGACCTCGCCCCGCAGGACGACCTCCTCGCCGAGGCTCCGTGGAGCGGGCTGATGGAGGACCCGAAACGGTTCGTCGTCTGGTCGTACGCCTCCGTCGGGAATCTGCCGGTGGCCGACGAGGACATGCGCCGCGTCATCCAGGAGTACTCGCATCCCGGGATCACCCGCGCCGTCCCGCGTTACAACATGGCCTCCACCTTCCGGAAGGAGTGGATCGAGCGGCGCGGCGACCTGATCCCGCGCTGGCGCGCGCCGGTGACCCTGCTGCAGGGCCGGGACTCACGCACCCAGCCCCGCGAGTTCTACGCCGACGCCGCCGAGCACATTCCCCATGCGGCCGGCGTCGAGGTCCGGTACGTCACCGGGGGCACTTCTGGCCCCTGGAGAGCCCCGAGGAGACCAGTGCCATCCTGCGCGAGGTGCTCCGCGTCCGACGATCACCGGCGTCCTGACCCTCGCCCCCGACCCTCATGGAAGGACAACCATGGATCTCATGCTCAAAGGCCGGACCGCGATCGTCTGCGGCGCCTCGTCCGGGCTGGGGCTGGCCATAGCGGAACGCCTGTCCGGCGAGGGCGCCAACGTCGTCGCCGTCGCCCGGTGCCGGGCGAGCCTGGAGTCGGAGGCGATGCGTATCGGCGCCGTTCCCCTGGTCGCCGACCTCTCCGAGGAGGGTGCGGCGGAACGGGTCGTCGAGCACACCGTCAGCCGCTTCGGCGGTGTCGACATCCTGGTGTGGAACACGGGAGGGCCGCGTCCGGGTAGCGCGCTGGAGATCGACGAGCACGCCGCGCACGACGCGTTCCGCACGCTGCTGCTGCCCCTGGTCCGTATGGTCGGCGCCGCCGTACCCCATCTACGGCGCAGCCCATACGGCCGGATCGTCGCGGTGACGACGACCACGGTGAAGGAGCCGACGTCACTGGTCGCGCTGTCCAACCTGATCCGGCCCGGGGTGACCGGATACCTCAAGACGCTGGCCAACGAACTGGCACCGGACGGCATCGCGGTCAACTGCGTGGCACCCGGCCGGATTCTGACGTCCCGAGTGCACGAGCTCTACCCGGACGGCGTGCCGACGGACGCCACGGATGACATCCCCATGGGGCGGTTCGGCACACCGGACGAACTCGCGGCCGTCGTCTGCTTCCTCGCCGCGCCGTTGGCCTCGTACGCCACGGGCACCACGATCGCCGTGGACGGCGACCTCACCCGTTCGATGCTCTGAGGGCACGTTGGAAGGCCGTCCAGGCGGCAGGGATGAACGGAGTATTCGCCCCTCCGGGTCCTTGGAGTCTCCCGGTGGCGGCTCCCGCCGTGGCGAGCCCGGGGACCAACGTCAACGGCGTTTTCAGGCCATATCCATCCACACCGGGCGGGACCGGTCCCGGCGGGCTTGCGGTACACCCGGAATGTCGCTGAATGAGCGACTCACACAATCGGAAGGGACACCAGCCATGGGTACGCGCAACGCCCTCCTCGGGACCATCGCCGCAGCGGGGCTCACCGGAGCCATGCTCACCGGGGTGGCAGCGGCTCCGGCTCAGGCCGCCGAAGGCTGCAACACCAACAACGCCAGGACGGTCGCGTCCGCCTCGACCCACTCCCGCGGCATCGAGCTGCGGTACAACGGGACATGCGCCTGGGGCAGGATCTTCGGCTCCCCGGGTGACCTGGTGTGGGTGGACCGCAGTTACGACGGCGGCCGAACCTGGAACCAGCTCAGCGTCACCAAGATCAACACCGGCGGCAGCAACCACACCGACGCGTTCAACAACAAGGGCAACCTCATGCGGGCCTGCGGCAAGGCCAGCAACTATCCGGACGTCGCCTGCACCATCTGGTGGTGACCCGGACACCCCTCCATGGCCCGTGGTGTCTGCTTCCGCAGGCACCACGGGCTCGCTCACGCTTGAGGCCCGCCGACGTGGGCGGCCTGGAAGGCCGCCCACGCGGCGGGGGTGAACCGGAGTATTCGACCCTCCGGGTCCTTGGAGTCGCGTACCGCCACGACGTCGGACACGTTCGTGGCCACCTCGACGCATTCGCGCTCTGGGTCGCTATGGCTCGACTTGCGGAATGCGAAAGCAGGCACGGCTCGTACCTACTTGATCAGCTTGGCGTGAAAGGCCGCCCACGCGGCTGGGGTGAACTGGAGTATGGGCCCGTCCGGCTTCTTGGAGTCACGTATCGCCACGGCGCCAGGCACGTTCGTGGCCACCTCGACGCACTCCTGCGTTCCGTTGCTGTAGCTCGACTTGCGGAAGTCGAAGGTCGTCATGAGCTCACAGTTTCTTGATCAGCGTCCCGATGAAGGTACGGGACTCGGCTTCGGGGAGAGCCATCCTCGCGGTCTCCTCGAACAGTTTTGCGTGTCGCGCGACTCCATCGCCACCCTCCACCCACGTTTCGGAGAGCGGTAGCTCCATGTAGACCACGTCCATGGCCCCGGGCTCCGCGAACGAGAGGATGTTGAAAGAGCCTGTGAGACTCGCGACAAGTCCGGCGCTGAACGGGAGTACCTGGATGGTGACATTCGGCCGCTCTCCCCAGTCGAGGAGGCTCGACAACTGCTCACGCGCCATTGCGGGCTCGGCCCCGGGAATACGCAGCGCCGCCTCCGGAATGACGGCCCAGAGGGAGAGTGGCGACTCGCCTGAAAGCCTGCGTTGCCGCGCGGCCCTGGAGGCGGCGAACTCCTCCACGCGGTCCGGAAGCTCGTCCGGCACGGTCGCTCGGCGCACCGATCGAGCGTAGCCAACGGTCTGGAGCAGGCCCGGAATGAAGGAAACCTGCCACGCCTTGATCGCGGTGGCGGCATTCTCCAGCGGCACGTACTCCTTCATGGTGCCGGTGAACGCGGCCTCGTTCCACCAACCCTTCGCCTTACGGCGTTCGCGGTCGATGCGCGCCAGCTCCAGCAACCCGCCGACGGTCGCGGGGTCGTTGGCGCCGTACAACGCGCACAGGGCGCGGATGTCCGGGTCCCGGATGGGAACCCACCCGCCCTCCATCTTCGCGACCTTGCCCGTCGAAGCGCTGAGCGCCTTCGCCGCGTGCGTCTGCGTCAGGCCCGCTCTGGTCCGGAGGCTCGTCAGCTCGGCGCCCAGTCTCCTCCCCAAGACGCTTGATGTGCTGTTCCCTTGGGTGGACTGACCCTCTGTCACCGCGTACCTCTCCTCCGTGATGTGACGCCAGTCTGGAGCGTAGCGGCGCGCCCCGCAAGCGAGATCGGTTGAATTTTCTTCAGTGGAGTTGAACCGATCACCATCGCGGGGCTACGGTCCGTAATGAACCGCTCGCACAGGGACGTCAGTTGGCGGACGCGCTCCGCCCTGCCCTGCCCACTGGAGGTACGCGATGGCATTCGCGCCCCAAGACCCCCGGATCCCGGACCCCAGCGACCCCGTCGCCCAGGAGGCCCACGTCGACTACGTCCCGACACCGATAAGCGTGACCAGGGCCCGCCAGCACACCGCACGCCTCATCGCCGAGTGGGGGCACCCCGCACTCGCCGACGACACGGCGCTCATCGTGTCGGAGCTGGCCACCAACGCCATGCGGCACGGACACGTACCCGGGCGGCTCTTCCGCGTGCAGCTCACGCTCACCAAAACCCGCCTCCGGATCGCCGTATCCGACCCCCGGGGCGAGCGGCTCCCGAGACCCCGCCGCCCGTCGCCCCGCGACAAGCACGGCCGCGGCCTGCTCATCGTCCGAGCCCTCGCGGACCGTTGGGGCCTCCGCGAACGCACCATCGGCAAGGAGATCTGGGCCGAGCTGGGCCTGGCCGCCTCGCAGGGAAAAGGAGTACCCGCGTGAGTGCCCCTCTCTTCGACGGCACGCCACCGCAACCGCACTCCATGGTCAAGGAGTTGCAGCAGGTGGGAGCGATCCGTTCGGCCGCATGGGCCGAGGCGTTCGCCAGGGTGCCGCGCCATGTCTTCGTGCGCGAGTGGTACGGACAGGAGGCCGACAGCAGGGGCATCACCGTATGGCGGCGGCATGACGTGGCCGACCATGACGCCTGGCAAGCCGCCGTCTACAGCGACCAGACCCTCGTCACGGCACTTGACCCCGAGACCGCCGAACGCGTCGGCGAGCGGGCGTGGACCGGTATTCCGACATCCTCCAGCACACTGCCCAGCCTCATGGCACAGATGCTGGAGAACCTGAACGTGGCGGACGGTCACCGGGTGCTGGAAGTCGGTACCGGCACGGGGTACAACGCCGCGCTCCTGTGCGCCCGGCTGGGCGATCGCCTTGTGTATTCCGTCGACGTCTCGCCCGATCTCGTGGAAGCCGCCCGTGGCCGGCTCGCCTCCGTGGGGTACCGGCCACACCTCGCCGCCCGAGACGGGCAACAAGGCTTCCCGGGGCACCACACCCCGTTCGACCGGATCATCGCCACCTGCTCGGTCCCCCGTATCCCGGCCGCCTGGATCGAGCAGACCCGGCCCGGCGGCGCGATCCTCGCCGACGTGTCCATGGGCATCGAGGGTGGTCTGGTCCGGCTGACCGTGGAGGAAGAGGGACGCGCCGTGGGCCGTTTCACCACCACAACGGGCCGCTTCATGGCCGCCCGCGGTGACGCGCATGCCTACCGGCGCCTCGGGCGGGCGCCTTACGCACCCCACGGCGGGTGCCGTACCACCTCGCTCACCGCTGCCGACATCCGCGCGCACTACCCGTTCCGGCTGCTGCTCGCCTTCCACCTTCCCGGCGCCGAGCTGGTCTATCACGTGGACGACGACACCGGGGCCATGTCGCTCCAGCTCCAGCGGCGCGATGGCACATGGGCACGCGCGCCGATCGCCGATGGACCCACCACCACCGTCACGTACGGCGGAAGCGCCGACCTGTGGCGGCAGGCCGAGGCCGCCTGGCAGTGGTGGAACGACCACGGGCGCCCCGCTCAGGACCGTTTCGGCTATGTCCGCGAAGCCGACGGACGCCACTACGCGTGGCACATTCCGGACAGGGATCGCCGCCCGCTCGGCGCCTGAACTTGCGGGGACCGCATATTTGCGGGGCACGCAAATTTTGCTACGCTCCCCGCATGGGACTGCGAGAGCGGAAGAAGGCCCAGACGCATGCCGCGCTCAGCTGGGCCGCCGTGCGGCTGACCGTGGAGCGCGGGTTCGACAAGGTCAAGGTGGAGGACATCGCCGAGGCGGCCGGGGTCTCGCCGCGTACGTTCAACAACTACTTCTCGAGCAAGGCGGAGGCGATCGTCTTCCGCCACCTCGACCGCTGTCTGCGCGTCGCGGAGGCGTTGCGCGAACGGCCGGGCGAGCCGCTGTGGGACGCGATCACCGAGTCCGTGCTGCGGCAGTTCGCGCCGGACGCGGAGGCGGTCGCCCATCCGCCCGTCGCCGACGCGGAGCGGTGGGCGGAGGGTGTGCGGGTGATGGTCGCCGAACCGGCCCTGCGGGGCGAGATGTCGCGGGCCGGGGCCACCGCCGAGGCCGAGATCGCGGCGGCCGTCGCCGAACTCACCGGCAGCGACCTGCGGCGGGACCTGTACCCGCACCTCGTCGCTTCGGCGGTCATGGGCGCGGTCAACACCGCCATCGCCCACCATCTCCGCACCGACGCGGCCGTGCCGGTGAGCCGCCTGCTCACGGACGCCCTCGCCCGGTTCGCGGCGGGGCTGTCCACCCCGTAGAGCCCTCAACCAACCTGCCCCGAAGGGGAGTTCATGATCGAGGTCGTCATCGCAGGCGCGGGGCCCAACGGCCTGATGCTCGCCTGCGAACTCGCCCTGGCCGGTGTGCGTCCGGTCGTCCTGGAACGACTCACCGCACCGGACGACAAGCAGCGCGCCAACGGCCTCGTGGGCCAGGTCGTGCGTCTGCTCGACCGGCGCGGGCTGTACGAGCGGCTGACCGCGCCCCACACCACACCCGAACCGGCGCCCCGCTTCACGTTCGGCGCGTTCCCGCTCGATCTGAGCGACCTGCCGGACAACCCGCTGTACACGCTCATGGTGCCGCAGCGCCGGATCGAGTCCATGCTCGCCGAGCGCGCGGCGGAGCTGGGCGTCGAGATCCGGCGCGGCCACGAGGTCACCGGCCTGACGCAGGGCGAGAAGTCGGTGACGGTCGAGCTGCGCGAACGGGACCCGATCGAGGCGGAGTTCGTGGTCGGCGCCGACGGCGGGCGCAGCGCGGTCCGCAAGCTCGCCGGGATCGCGTTCCCCGGCGTGACGACGGACGACTCGGTGTCGCGCACCGCGCAGGTGAGCGTGGCCCCGGACGCCATCGGTGCCGACGGCGGCCTGACCGTGCCCGGTTTCGGCGTCATACCGCCGTTCCAGCATCTGCGCACCGAGCACGGCCTGATCACCTGGGCGCCGTTCCCGGGCCGCGACCCGGCGTTGAGCACCGTGGAATGGGGGCAGCCGGCCGAGGGCGAGGCATCGCTGGACGAGCTGCGGGCCAGCGCCCGCCGGGTGCTCGGCGCGGACATCGCCCTCTCCCCGCCGACCGGGCCGGGACCCCATCTGATGCGGCGGCTGTTCGGTGGCAACACCCGGATCGCCGAGCGATACCGCGCGGGCCGCGTCCTGCTGCTCGGCGACGCCGCGCATGTGCACTCGGCGATCGGCGGCCCGGGGCTCAACCTGGGCCTCCAGGACGCGGTGAACCTCGGCTGGAAGCTGGCCGCCGTGGTGCGCGGCCACGCGGCGGAGGGGCTGCTCGACACGTACGAGTCGGAGCGGCACCCGGCGGCGCGGCGGGTCGCCATGCACACCCAGGCGCAGTCGCTGCTGACCCGGCCGGGCGGCGATGTGACCGCGCTGCGCGAACTGTTCGGCGAGCTGCTGGACCAGCCCGCGACCCGGCGGCACCTCGCGGGGCTGCTCTCCGGCGCGGACATCACCTACGCCATGGGACCGGCGACCGGCCCCCTTGTCGGCCACTGGTCCCCGGACCTCCCGGGCCTGCCCGACCTGACCCGCACCGCCCGCCCCCTCCTCCTGGACCCCACCGGCACCCTCGACCCGGGCCCCTGGTCACCCCACGTCGACACCGCGACCGTCCCCGGCCTCGACACCGCCCTCCTGCTCCGCCCCGACTGCTACATCGCCTGGCAGGGCACCACGAACGACGGTCTGCACGAGGCCCTGGGCACCTGGTTCCGGCCCGCCTGAGGCCGCCCGGCTACGCCTCCGCCACCACCAGGTACAGCGTCGCCGAGGCGAAGAACGGGCCGTGGGCGAGGTGGTGCAGCCACTCGGCGGCCTGGTCCTCGGTGAGGTAGCCCGCCTCGACGGCACGGCGGGTGGTGCGCTCGAATCCGAAGGTCCGGTCCGCCGCGCGGACATCGCGGAAGACCTGGGTGGCCGGGATGACCTCCGGTACCCGGAACCCGGCACCGGTGGCGAGCCGGGCGAGCTCGCGGCCGATGGTGGCGTTGCGGATCACCCGCTCGGTGATGTGGCGGGTGTAGGCGCGGGAGAGCGCCGGGTCGGGGTGGTCGACGGCGAGGGTGTCCCAGTCGGGCTCGGCCATCACCAGCCGCCCGCCAGGACGCAGGACCCGGTGGAACTCGGCGAGGGCGCGGGCCGGGTCGTCCACCCACTGCAGCACCCGGTCGGTGCGGGCGCGGTCCACCGCGGCGTCGTCCAGCGGGAGGGCGTGGACATCGCCCCGCCGCAGCTCGACGCACGGATGCGCGGCGCCGCGCGCCGCCGCCGCGTCCAGCATCTCCTGGTCGCGGTCGATCCCGATGACCGTACCGCCGGGGGCCACCGCCGCCGCGAGGGCCGGGAGATCGGCGCCGGGGCCGCAGCCCGCGTCGAGGACGGCCAGCCCGGCCCGGAGGTCGAGGGCGTCCAGCATCCGCCCCTTGTAGTCGCGTCCGGCGTCGCTCGCGGCGAACCGGGTGAGGTAGTCGGCGGACGCGGGCCTGGTGGTCTCGAAAACGGAGGGAACGGGAGAGGTCATACGCGGCAGTCAAGCAGAGCCGAGCCGCGGAGGCGGGCCTTCCGCGTGCCCACTACGCGATCCGGCCACCCGGCGGGGAGCGTCCCGGGAATTCTTATCCATTCACGCTGCTTCACCGGATCCGCCGCGCACCCGGCAACTACGGTGCGACCAACCATGTTTGAGGGCAACCGGTCGAAGAAACGCCAGGAACCACACCACCTGTCCCGGGGAGGTCGGCACAAGGCGGCCCGTGATCCGCGCGCGCACTGGCTGCTCCTGATGCTCGTCCTTCCCGTCATGTTCGGCCTGCTGATGTTCCAGGGCTGGACCACCCACGAGGTCGACGCGGCGAAGACGCGGCGGCCGTGCACCAGCCCGGTGCCCCGGGCGCTGGCCGACGGCGGGCCGGTGGTGCAGATCAACGGGGGGCGGGTGCGGACCGTGGGCATGCCCGCCGGGACGGTGGCGCTGACCTACGACGGCGGGCCCGACCCCGTTCAGACGCCGCGCCTGCTGGACCTGTTGCGCCGGTACGACGCGCGGGCCACGTTCTTCGTCTCCGGCGCCAAGGCGGCCCAGTACCCCGACCTCGTACGTCGGATCCGCGCCGAGGGCCATGAGATCGGGTCGAACACCTACACCGGCGCCGACATGGGCACGGCGTCCTCCAGCCGCTCCCGGATGGAGCTGTCCCTGACCGAGTCGGCGCTGGCGGGCTCCGTGGGGGTCCAGCCGAGGCTGCTGCGGCTGCCGCTGACCACCGATGTGGACACGCTGTGCGGCGACGAGTGGCAGGCGGCGCGGCGCGTGGCCGCCGAGGGCTACGCGCTGGTGGCCGCCGACCGGTCGGGCAAGAAGCCCTCGCAGGGGCTGGTCCGGCAGTTCAGCCAGACGGACACCGCGTACCAGGAGACGGAGAAGCTGCTCAAGGACCCGCGCGCCAAGAAGTTCACCACCGTGACCGGCGGGCTCGGCGTGCCCCGGTCGACGTCCCGGTCTCCGGCCTGGAGCGCTGGGAGGGCAAGGCGCTGATCTGGGTCGCGGCCATCGGCCGGGGCTTCGTGTCCACCATGACGTGGGTGCTGGGGATCGCGGGGGCGCTGGGGGTGCTGCGGCTGCTGATGCTGGTGGTGTTCGCCCGCACCCATGTCCGGCGGCTCACCCGCTTCCGGCCCGGGAAGCAGGTCAACGAGCCGGTGACGGTGCTGATCCCCGCGTACAACGAGGAGGCGGGCATCGAGGCCACCATCCGCTCGCTGCTCGCCTCCACCCATCAGCGGCTGCAAGTGATCGTGATCGACGACGGCTCGACGGACCGTACCGCCGATATCGCCGCGAGCGTCAACGACCGCCGGGTGCTGGTGGTCCGGCAGCCCAACGCGGGCAAGGCGGCCGCCCTCAACACCGGTCTCGTGCACACCAAGCACGACATCGTGGTGATGGTCGACGCCGACACCGTCTTCGAACCGGACGCCATCCACCAGCTCATCCAGCCGCTCGCCCACCCGGCCATCGGCGCGGTCAGCGGCAATACCAAGGTGGGCAACCGGCGCAGTCTGCTGGGCAGGTGGCAGCACCTGGAGTACGTCTTCGGGTTCAACCTCGACCGCCGGATGTTCGAGGTGCTGGAGTGCATGCCCACCGTGCCCGGCGCCATCGGGGCCTTCCGGCGGGACGCGGTGATGGGCGTCGGCGGGGTCAGCGAGGACACCCTCGCCGAGGACACCGACCTCACCATGGCGCTGTGGCGGGCGGGCTGGCGGGTGGTGTACGAGGAGACCGCCGTCGCCTGGACCGAGGTGCCCACCTCGCTGCGCCAGCTGTGGCGGCAGCGGTACCGCTGGGGGTACGGCACGCTCCAGGCCATGTGGAAGCACCGCCGCGCGGTGATCTCGCTGGGCTCGGTGGGGCGGTTCGGCCGCCGGGGGCTCAGCTACCTCACGCTCTTCCAGGTGCTGCTGCCGCTGCTGGCGCCGGTGATCGACCTCTTCGCCCTGTACGGCGCCCTCTTCCTCGACCCCGCTCAGGCGGCCGGGGTGTGGTTCGGCTACCTCGCCATCCAGATGGTCTGCGCCGGGTACGCGCTGCGGCTGGACGGGGAGCGGATGCGGGCGCTGTGGTCCCTGCCGTTCCAGCTCTTCGTCTACCGGCAGCTGATGTATCTGGTGGTCATCCAGTCCGTGGTCGCCCTCCTGCTCGGGACGCGGCTGCGGTGGCACCGCATCCAGCGCTCCGGGACGGCCGCGCAGGCGCTCGGCGAGGCGGCCGCGCACCGGAGCCTGACATCGAGGTGACGTGGGGCGGGGTGGCGTGGGGCGGCTGACGTACGGCGGGGTGCCGCGAGGCGGGGTGACGTACGGCGACCCGGTCCGCGTTCAACGCGGCGCCGAAGTTGTCATACCTCTATGAATGGACGGTGGGCGCCTCCGGCCGCTCGGCAGACTGCCGCCCATGAACGATCGGTTGGACGGGTGGGCCGCCGGGGACCGGCCGTCGGCGCGGGCCTGGGAGATCTCCACGGCGGACACGCAGAGCATCCCGTGCAGGGGGCTCAGGACCTCTCCGCGCAGGGGGCCCAGGGCATGCCCGCGCAGGGGCCCCGGGGCCTCTTCGCGCAGGGGCCCTCCGCGCCACCGGGTGTCCCCGCACCCCCCGGCGTGCCCAGCAAACCGGCCCCCTACCGCACGGGCGACGAGACCCGCACCCCGAGCCCGTACCCTCACCCGAGCCCGTACCTCCCCCCGTGCCCACCCCCACCGTCCGGCGCCGCGCCCCCAAGGAACCGCTCAGCCGGCGCCGCCGGATCGTCCGGCTGGCCATCGTGGCGGTCTCCGCGCTGCTCCTCGCCTCCGGCAGCGCCTACGTCTGGGCCGACACCCAGCTCAACCGCGAGGTCGACCTCGGCAGGGCTCCGGACCGCCCACCGCCCGGCAAGGGCACCAACTACCTCATCGTGGGCTCCGACAGCCGGGAGGGCCTTTCCGAGGAGGCCAGGAAGAACCTGCGCACCGGCTCGGCCGAGGGCCGCCGCACCGACTCGATGATGGTGCTGCACACCGGCTCAGGCGGCTCCACGATGATGAGCCTGCCCCGTGACTCCTGGGTGAACATCCCCGGTTTCGTCCGCCCCGAGACCGGCAGGCGCTACAACCCGTCCCAGAACAAGCTGAACGCGGCCTATTCGATGGGCGGCCCCGATCTGCTCGTCTCGACCATCGAACGCAACACGGGGCTGCGCATCGACCACTACGCGGAGATCGGCTTCGCCGGGTTCGTGGACGTCGTGGACGCGGTCGGCGGGGTGCGGATGTGCGTGGACCGGGACATCAAGGACCCCAAGTCCGGGCTGGACCTGACGAAGGGCTGCCACACGCTCGACGGCGCGAAGGCGCTCGCGTTCGTCCGCCAGCGCAAGCAGGAGGCCAAAGGCGACCTGGGCCGCACCCAGAACCAGCAGAAGTTCCTGGCCGCCCTCGCCAACAAGGCCGCCACCCCGGGCGTCCTGGCCAACCCCTTCGCCGCCTTCCCGACCGTGCGCGCGGGTCTGGACACGCTCATCGTGGACAAGGACATGGGCCTGCCGACCCTGATGTCCCTGTTCGAGGCGGTGAAGGGCGTCACCTCGGGCAACGGCAAGCAGCTCAACGTCCCGGTGTCCAACACCAACCTCCGCACCTCCAAGGGCAGCGCCGTGCAGTGGGACGTGACGCAGGCGCGGCGCCTCTTCGACCAGCTGCGGAACGACCAGCCGGTGACGATCGCCCCGCAGACGCCGTAAGGCGGGTATGACCCGCGCACGCGTCTTCCCCAACGCGCGTGGCAACCGGTTACATGGACGGACGCTGATCGACTGCGCTCGCAAGCGCGCGAGGAGGTCCGAGGTTGTCCGCGCTCTCCGCCCGCCCCGCCCGCCCCTGGCCCCGCTCCACCAAGAGCCGTACCGGCCCCGCTGGTCCCCTCGGCTGCGCCGCCGGCTGGCCGCCGACGCCGCGCTGCTGGTCGTCGCCGCCGCGTTCCTGCTCCCGCTCGCCTGGCTGGTCCTGGCCTCCATCGACAACGATGCCACACTGCGGGTCTCGGCACCCGGCTCGCCCACGCTGGACAACTTCTCGGCGGTGTGGACGGACGAGATCACCTTCACGCCGATGCTCAACAGCCTGCTCCTGTGCGGCGGCGCCACCATCCTGACCGTCGCCTGCGCGGCCCTCGCCGCCTACCCCCTCTCCCGCTTCCGCTCCCGCGTCGTGCGCCCGTACCTGCTGACGGTGCTCTTCACCACCTGTCTGCCGATCACCGCGATCATGGTTCCGGTCTACGGACTCTTCGTCCAGGTGGACCTCATCGACACCATGTCCGGCACGGCCCTCTTCCTCGCCGCCTCCCAACTCCCGTTCGCCATCTGGCTGATGAAGAACTTCATGGACGGCGTGCCGGTGATCCTGGAGGAGGCGGCGTGGACCGACGGCGCGTCCTGGCCGCAGAGCCTGACCCGGGTGATCCTGCCGCTGATGGGCCCGGGCATCACGGTCGTGATGATCTACAGCTTCATCATGATGTGGGGCAACTTCTTCGTCCCCTTCATGCTCCTGCTCTCCCCGAACAACTCCCCGCGTCCGTCTCGATCTTCACCTTCTTCGGCAACTACGGCCAGGTGGTCTACGGCCAGCTGGCCGCCTTCTCGATCCTCTACTCCACGCCCGTGCTCCTGCTCTACGTCCTGATCTCCCGCCGCCTCGGCGGCGGCTTCGCCCTGGGCGGCGCCGTCAAGGGATGACGGATCCGTGAGAAAATCCGCTGCTACGGCCTGTGGTGGCAGGGGAGTTGGACGGGCGAGGGGGCGCAGGTGGAGTTCCGCATCGACACAGAGGACCGGACCGAGGACCAGGGCGACGACGGCGAGGTGCTGCTGTCGCTGTACCGGTGGCTCTACGGGGACGACGCGCTGGAGCGGACGACCGAGGTCGAGCTGCGGGAGGCGGCACCGGAGGAAGGCGCCATGGGCGGCGCCTGGGACGTGGTGAACGTCGTACTCACCCACGCCACCGCGCTGGCCAACCTCGCGCTGGCCCTGGCCGCATGGCGTCAGAACCACCCGTCCGCGCCCCCGCTGAACGCCCGGGCGAACGGGGTGACGGTCACCGTGCACACGGACGACCCGGAGGCGGTGCGCCGGCTGCTGGAGGCCCTGCACACCCCCGACCCAGGTGCGGAGGGCGACCCCGGTGCGGAGGGCGACTCCAGTGCGGAGGGCGACCCCGGTGCGGAGGGCTGAGGCCGTGCGGCTGCCGGACCCGGCCACCTCACGGGCGGTGCTGATCGGCGTCCACGCCTTCGAGCACCTCGACGACCTGCCCACCGTCGAGAACAACATCAACCGGCTGTACGACGCGCTGACCGACCCCGAGCTGTGGGGGCTCCCCAAGGAGCACTGCCGGAAGATCCTCCAACCGCACCTGGCGCAACAGGTGATCGAAGAAATCGGGCAGGCGGCCGACGAGGCGAAGGACACCCTCTTCGTCTACTACGCCGGTCATGGACTGCTCGACACGCAGGCCACGGACGCCTCGGACCGGCTCTGTCTGGCGCTCCCGGCCGCCGACGGCGATGCCCGGCTGCACTGGGCCCTGCGCTACAAGGAGGTACGGAGGAAGGTCCAGCGGCCGCGGCTGGCCCGGCGCAAGGTGGTCGTCCTCGACTGTTGCTACAGCGGTCAGGCCGCCGTCGCCATGGGCCCGTCGGACCTCCATGACGAGGCCGAGATCGAGGGCGCGTACGTCCTCACCTCCTCCGGGGCCGGCTCCCGGTCGTACGCCCGGCCGGGCGCGGAGCTGACCGACTTCACCGGTGAGCTGCTGGCACTGATCGAGGGGGCGTGGCGGGCGGGCCGGAGCTGCTCACCGTCGACGACCTCTACCAGGGGTCCGGCGGGCCGCCGCCCACAAGGGCCTGGCCAAGCCGCACAAGCTGGCCACCGACCAGGGCGACCGGGTGGCCCTGGTGCGCAACCGCGCTTACGTCCCGGAGCTGCCCCGGCCTCCCCCGCCGCCGTCGAGGGCGCCGCGCCCGCCGGGCGGCTGAGCCGGTACGACCTGGACCGGCTGATCGAGGCCCAGAAGGAAGAGGCGGCCAGCTTCCCGTACGAGGACCTCCTGGAGGGGCTGCGCCGCCCCCGCTTCACCGAGGTCTACGTACGCCAGCAGATGACCGCCCAGGCCCTGGACGCCGAACACCACGGCGACGGCATGCCGGAGCCGTCCCGGCCCGGCGAATGGTCCCGGTCGCGGGAGCGCGAGGAGCGGCGGGCCGAGGCCGGGGCCCCGGCCCTGGAGGGCAAGCAGGACCGCCGGGTGTCCCAGTCCCTGAAGTCCGTCCTGGAGTCGCCGGAGCATCTGCTGATCACCGGCGGCCCCGGCATGGGCAAGTCGTCGCTCATCAGCCAGCTGCCCCGGGAGCTGCCCAAGGACGCGGTGCCGATCCGCGTCACGGCCAAGCGCCTCGCCCCGCACGCGCTCAGCCACCGGCCCTGGCAGGAGGCGATCGCCGCCTCGGTCGAGAAGGGCATGCTCCCCGCCGGTCTCGACCGGCTCCCGGACCGGCCCGCCCGGACGGGCGGTGGGTGATCCTCATCGACGCGCTCGACGAGGTCTCCGACATCGGGGCCCGGGACCGGCTGGTGGACTGGGTGGACGGCATCCTGGGCCCGCCGCGCGACCTGCCGTTCCGGCTGATCCTGACCAGCCGCCCGCCGACCCCGGCCGACCGCCACAAGCTGATCCGCGCGGGCATGGTGCACTACACGCTGGAGCCGTTCACCGCGGACGGCCTGGAGCGCTTCGCGGCGGGGTGGTTCCACGACGCCCCGGTCCCCGGGCAGGCGAAGCGGTTCCTGGCCCAGCTCCGCGAGGGGCACCTGCTGGACGTGGCCAAGGTGCCGCTGCTCGCCACCATCGCCGCGATCGTCTTCGAGAAGTCCCCGGACGAGCCGCTGCCCAAGCAGCGCTTCGACCTGTACGAGGAGTTCCTGAGGCATCTGGCGGAGGGGCGCGGCAGGCGGGTGAAGGAGGGTCTGCGGACCTTGCTGGAGGACCTGCGGAACAGCGAACGGCTGGTGGACGAGATCCGGCTGCGCCGATCCGAGCTGGGCAGGCGGCTCGCCGTGGCGGCGTCCCAGGGCGAGACGGACCTGCTGGGCCAGGCCAAGACCTGGACGCGGCAGCTCGCCAAGGAACTGGACGTGCCCATTCCGGACACTCCCCGATGGCGCAAGACCCTGTTCGCGCTCGCCGAATACACCGGTCTGGTCACCCGGGACGGGGACAACGTCCGCTTCTGGCACCTGTCGTTCGCCGAGCACCTGGCGGCGGAGGTCCACGAGGCGGAGCTGCCGGGGGCGTTCGACCCGGAGGCGGAGGTCTGGCGGACCTGGCTCCGCCATGTCTTCAACGGAACGGGTCAGGAGGAGGTCGCCCGGCTCGTCCTGGTCCGGCACACCCACAACCACCCGGACAGCGCCCTCCTCCCGTGGCTCCAGCAGCGGACGGACCACCATCAGGCGCTGGTGGGTGAGTTGCTGCTGCGCGGGGCGCGGGCCAGCGGGCCGGTGCTCACGACGTTCTGCGCGATGCTCCGGCGGATGCTCATGCTGTCGGCGGACGAACGTGACGACGTGCTCACCACGGCGGCGCTGCTCGGCGATCCCGAGGTCTCGGCCACACTCACCCAGGTCATGGGGGACGACGCGGTCGCCGCCACCGGCCGCGTCGTGGCGGCCCAGTTGCTCAGCGAGCGCAGCGGGCCCATGGCCGAGACGGCGGTGGAGTACCTGTGGACGGTCATCGGCAACCCGCACCTCCCGGACCTGGACCGGGTGCGCGCGGCCGCTGCGGTCGCCAGGACCCGGCACCCGTCACGTGACCGAGCGGCCGAGGCACTGCTGACGGTGATCCGTGACGACCGGATCGATCTCTCCGAACGCCGCTCGGCGGCGGAAGCCCTGGGAAGCCTGGGGGCGACCGTCCGGCGCAGGCACAGGAATGCCTGAACGAGCTCATGTGGGCCCCCGGCGTCACGGCATATGAGCGGGTGAATCTGGGGGAATCCCTGGCCAAGCTCTCCCCCGCCTCGTGTCCCGAGGCGCTCTCCGCCCTCGAAGCGTCGGCCGAGGACCCCACCACCGGTGCCTCCGAACGGATCGACCTGCTGCGGGTCATCGCCATGCTGGACCCCGACCGCAGGCTCCGGTCCATCGAGCATCTCGAGGACCTGATGACCTCACGCCGGGCCGACGCCCGCCACCGGGCCAAGGCAGCCCAGACACTGGCGGAGATCGCGCTGGACCGGGTCGAGTCGGCCACAGGCGTGCTGTGGAACTTGGTGCGCAACTCCCGTCTCGACATGGACGACCGCATGGACGCGGCGGAACGGCTCGCCGACCTCGACGCCGCCCACCGGGCCGAGGCGGCCGACGAGCTGTACCGGCTGGCCGAGTCCCCGCACTGTGGCGTGGGATACAAGATTCTCGGTGCCATGAAGTCCGCCGCGCTCGCGCCCCACAGCAGGGACCGCTGCCTGGCCATGCTGACCGCCATCGCGACCGATCCCGCCCGCGACTGGCACCACCGGCTCCACGCGGCCTCAAGCCTGAGCGACATGGACCCGCAGAACACCGAAGTACTCATTCCTCTTCTCGAGGACGCTCTGAATGCTCCGTGGGTGAGTTCCCAGGACCGGGCGACGGCCGCAGGCCATCTCGGGAAGCTCAGCGACAGCCATCGCATGCAGGCCGTGGAGATGCTGTCCCGCCGGATCACGTCCTCGGACACCACACTCCTGGAAGCGTGGGAGCTCGCTGAGACGTTGGCACAGCTCGCTCCGGAGCGCACCGAGGAGGCGGAGGCTGCGTTCACCCGACTGTTCGACTCCCCGTTCCTGCATCCTCTCGAACGCTCCGGCGTCGCCAAATCCCTCGTCAGGCTGGCGCCGCACACGCGGTCCCGAGTTGTCGAAGGCCTGCTACGTCATGCTGCCCAGGAGAGAGACGCGGTCTACGTGGAGTGGGCAGTAACCACCGCGATCGAGATCGACCCGGGACAGCGTGAGGCAGCGGACCGGCTGTTGCGCTCACGGCTGGCCGCCGCCGGTGGGGGTCGGACTACCCGTGGTTCGCGCAGGCGCTGGCCGAGGTGGCCGGTTCGTCGGCGCGCGCGGAGGTCATTCGCCATTTGGAGGTCCGTTTCACCGAGGCCAACGACGCGGAGGCACGGCTGGAGGCGGCGGACCACCTCGCCAGGATCGACCCCAAGGCACTGGAATCGGTGCTGGACGGGCTACTGACCATCGCCTGCGATGAATCGTGTCCCGCGCAGTACCGCGTCCGCGCGTCCGCCCGGATCGGTGGAATCGGCCGGGCCCATCACGAGCGGGCCCGGACGCTCCTGGAAGCCATAGCCGCCGACGAGCTCTGCGACACGAGGCAACGGCAGAAAGCCCGGGACGAGTTGCAGAACCTCCACGACGTCCCGCCGCCCCTCCCGCCTGCCTGACCGGCCTCAGCCGCCCGGCAGGCTCGGCGCGGCGCAGCCGTGGTGTTCGGCCGAGGCGGTGGCGAAGGCCGCCAGGGCGGCGCGTTCGTAGGCGAGGTCGGGGCGGCGGCGGGTCTCGCCGTCGGCGGCGTCGGCGCGGATGAGGTAGAGGGCGGACTCGGCGCCGCGCGGGCAGTCGGCACCGGCCCAGTAGGCGCTCTGGCCGAGCCGCCCGGCGGGCTTCTCGGCGGGGTCACGTTCTCGTAGTCGTAGTCCCGGGTGTACTGGGAGCGGGCGTCCTCCGCGTAGGGGCCGTAGTACGCCTCCAGGCGGTAGAGCGGGGAGCCGTCCCGGGTGCCGAGGACGCAAGCTTCGCGCGGTGCGCGGTCGCGGGCGGTCTCGCGGGCGGTGGAGACGGCGGAGCGCGAGGCGGTGGGGACGGCCGCGCAGGTGCCCTTGGCGCCGAGCAGCGGCTCGTACTCGTCCTCGTTCACCGGCAGGCCGACGGTGCGGACCGGCTTGCCCAGGCGCGCGCCGCAGCCCCAGTGGTCGTTGGCCGCCTCGGCGGTCGCGGTGGCGGTGCGGACGAAGTCGGGGCGGACGGCGGGGTCATCGAGGGTGGCGGCGCCGCGCAGCGCGGTCTCCACGGTGATCAGCAGACTGTCGCCGCGCCGGGCGCAGTCGAGCAGTACGGATGTGGTGGCCGTGCCGTCCTCGGCGTCGTCCAGCCGTGCGGAGTCGGTGGCGAACAGGCCGGACCAGCCGTGGCCGAGGGGGACGGGGAGCGTGTGGCGGGCGGGTACGGCGGTGTAGAGGCCGTCGTACCCGTACTCGGCGCGGGGGCGGGGCGCGCCCGCGATGGAGACGGCGATGTGGCCGGTGTCCTCGGCGGTGATCCGGCAGTGGACGGAGAGGGAGTTGACCCGCTCGGCACCGTCCTTCTCCTTCTTGGCGGCCTTCTCTCCGAAGAAGCCCTCGGTGCGGTTCGTGACGTCCAGGTCGGTGTCGTCGCCGAGCACCGAGCGGACCTCGCCCACCGGAAGCACCCCGTCGCAGGCCCCCGCCAGGGCCCGGTCCTCGCTGCCCACGAACCAGACGAACGCCCCGGTGAGGGCGGTCAGCGCCACCGCGACGGCCACCAGGGCACGGACCTGACGCCGGGTGAGCCGGGTGAGCGGGGTCGGGTCAGTGCCACTGCTCCACCTCCCCGAGCACCTTGGTGTCGCGGCACTTCGCGGACGCGGGCCAGCCGTCGTCGGCGTCGAGATAGCGGTCCAGGACCGTACGCGCGGCGGTGGAGAGCCTGGCGCGGTCCTTGCCGCCGATGACGGCCGTCTCGCCGTCATCGAGCCGGATCTCGGGGAAGACGGCCACCCGGTGGTAGGTGGTGCGGCCACCGCACACCGACCGTGCCCACAGGGCGAGTTGGGGACGTCCGGCGTAGGAGGAGACGCGGTCCTCCTGCCGCACACCAGGATCGGCGTCCGTCTCGGAATTTTCGGCCTCGGCGGGGCGCTCGTCGTCCTCCGCCCCCCACCCGGGCACATGGCCCTCGCGTTCGTAGGAGTCGTACGCCGAGCGGCCGAGGATCCCCGACCAGCTGGCCGCCTCGACCTCGGTGACCTGCCACTGCTTCGGGCGCGGGCGCTCACCGGCGTTCTTCTCCGCGTCCCACTCCCCGGCGCAGGCGCTCAGCCCGGTGGACTCCTGGAGATCGCCGAGGGTGGTCCAGGAGCCGGAGGCGACACCGGGCAGCGTGGAGCCGTTGATCCACTCGCATGTGCGCAGGCCCTGGCCGGGCGCGCCATGGGTCTCGTCCGTGTCCACCACGGCGGTCGGCGTCATGAGCGGGCCGGAGCCGCAGTGCTGGGCCTTGGTGAGGGCGTTGGCCACGTGTACGGCGGTACGGAAGCCGAGGAGCGCGGTGGCGCGGTCCGGCTTGCCGTTCCCCGCCGTCGCCTCGCCGGGCTCGTCCGCCGAGTCGGTCCCGTCGGTCCCGTTGGCGCCGCCGTCAGTCCCGTCAGTCCCGTCCGTCACCCGGGCCGTCACATACAGATCGGTCGTGGGCCGGACCCGGCCGCCGAGCCCGCCCAGGCAGTCGGCCACCAGCCAGGCGCCCCGCTTCCCGTACTGGCCGGTGGTGCCCGGCGCCACGAAGGTGCCACGGCCACCGGCCGGTTCGAGGAGGTCCCGGGTCTCGACGGCCTCGGGCACATCGGAGACCAGCGCCTCGGCGTGGACCGTGACCCCGTATCCGTCGCCCCACGACAGCGAGCAGTCCAGCAGCGAGCGGCTCTCCTGGCCGGGGGCGAGCATCGTGCCGTGCTGTCTGAGCTCACCCGGCCGCTCGTCACGCACCAGCCGTTCGAGGTCCCCGTACGGCAGGGTGCCGTCGCATGCCTTCCTCAACTGGGCCCGGTTGGCGGCGAGATGGCCGCCGCCGCTGTCCCGGGTCACGAGGACGGCCCCCGCGATCCCCACGACCGCCATCAGTACGACAAGGGGCGTGCGGCGCTGCCACACACGGCCCCATAAACCACGCATCCCGCCCGTAACTCCTTACATCCCCTGACCAGTTCCCCCTTGATCAGGCGGGGACAGTACCAGAGGGCCGGGACCACGGCGGCGGGGCGGGCCACCATCCCTCTCAGGCCGTGGCGGATCAGAAGACCGACTCGGCCTCGTCCATCCGGTCCACCGGCACGGTCTTGAGCTCGGTGACCGCGTTGGCGATCGGCACCATCGTGATGTCCGTGCCGCGCAGCGCCGTCATCATGCCGAAGTCGCCCCGGTGCGCCGCCTCCACGGCGTGCCAGCCGAAGCGGGTGGCCAGCACGCGGTCGTACGCGGTGGGCGTGCCGCCGCGCTGCACATGCCCCAGGATGACCGGGCGGGCCTCCTTGCCCAGGCGCCGCTCCAGCTCGGCCGCGAGGCGGTTGCCGATCCCGGTGAACCGCTCATGGCCGTACTGGTCGATCTCGCCCTTCTGGTACTCCATGGAGCCCTCGGCCGGGTGCGCGCCCTCGGCGACGCAGATGACGGCGAACTTCTTGCCGCGGGCGAACCGCTCCTCGACCATCTTCACCAGCCCGTCGACCTCGAAGGGCCGCTCCGGCAGGCAGATGCCGTGGGCGCCGCCGGCCATCCCGGACTCCAGCGCGATCCAGCCCGCGTGGCGCCCCATGACCTCGACGACCATCACCCGCTGATGGGATTCGGCGGTGGTCTTCAGCCGGTCCATGGCCTCGGTGGCGACGCCGACGGCGGTGTCGAAGCCGAAGGTGCGGTCGGTGGAGGAGATGTCGTTGTCGATCGTCTTCGGGACGCCGACGATCGGGAGCCCGGCGTCGGAGAGCATCCGCGCCGCGGTGAGGGTGCCCTCGCCGCCGATCGGGATCAGCACGTCTATCCCGTAGTCGCGGGCGTGGTCCTTCGAGGTCTCGCACGCCTCGCGGAGCCGGGCCCGCTCCAGCCGGGAGGAGCCGAGGATGGTGCCGCCGCGGGCGAGGATGCCGCTGACGGCGTCGAGGTCCAGCTTGCGGTGACGGCCGTCGAGGAGCCCCTTGAAGCCGTCCTCGAACCCGATCACCTCGTCTCCGTGGCCGGCGACCGCGCGGTGCACCACCGACCGGATCACAGCGTTGAGGCCGGGGCAGTCGCCGCCTGCGGTGAGAACTCCGATGCGCATCGTGCTGTGTCTCCTGCTCCCTACGGGTAGATGTGAGCCAGTCCGATTGTTTCATGGGCGGGGTGGTGCTGTATCCCCGAGCGACAAGCGCCTTAATCACGGTCGCAGGTATTGTCAAGAGGACTGGGCCGGTCAATGTGGCCAATTTGTGTCCGATGAGCGCACATCACGAAAACACCGACGAACGCCAGAGGAACGGAGAGCACGCGTGACACGCAGCGTGTACGTGACCGGAGTCGAGCGTGGCGACGGACGCCAGGTCGTGGAGCTGGGAGTCATGGAGCTCCTGACCCGCCATGTCGACCGGGTCGGCGTCTTCCGCCCCCTGGTGCACGACGACCCCGACCGCCTCTTCGACCTGCTGCGGGCGCGCTACCGGCTCAGCCAGTCGCCGGAGTCCGTCTTCGGCATGACGTACGAGGCCGCGGCCACACTCCAGGCCGAGCGGGGCACCGACGAGCTGGTCTCGCAGCTGGTCGGCCGCTTCCACGAGGTGGCCGACGTGTATGACTACGTCCTGGTGCTGGGCAGTGACTACGCGGCCACCAGCATCCCCGACGAGCTGGGGCTGAACGCACGGCTGGCCAATGAGTTCGGCGCCTCGGTGATCACGGTGGTCGGCGGTCAGAAACAGACCGCCGAGTCGGCCGGCGCCGAGGCCCACAACGCCTATCGCGCCTATGAGGGGCGGGGGTGCGACGTGGTCGCGGTGGTCGTCAACCGGGTGGCGCCCGCGGACCGCGCGGCCATCGCCGAGCGGCTGGCCGCCAAGCTGCCGGTCCCCAGCTATGTGCTGCCCGAGGACGGGTCGCTGTCGGCGCCCACCGTCTCCCAGATCGTCCGGACCCTGGGCGCCGAGGTGCTGCTCGGCGATCACACCGGGCTCTCCCGGGACGTGCGGGACCTCGTCTTCGGCGGCGCGATGCTGCCGACCTTCCTGCCCGCGCTGACCGAGGGCTGCCTGGTGGTGACGCCCGGGGACCGCGCGGACCTGATCGTCGGCGCGCTCGCCGCGCACAGCGCGGGCGCCCCGCCGATCGCCGGGGTGCTGCTCACCCTGGACGAGCGGCCGGGCCCTGACATCCTGGCGCTGGCCTCGCGGCTGGCCCCGGGGACCCCGGTGGTGTCGGTGGCGGGCGGGTCCTTCCCGACGGCGGCCGAGCTGTTCGCCATCGAGGGCAAGCTCACCGCGAGCGCGCCGCGCAAGGCGGAGACCGCGCTGGGCCTCTTCGAGAGGCATGTGGACACCGCGGCGCTGACCGAGCGCATCTCGGTGGGCCGCTCCAGCCGGGTCACCCCGATGATGTTCGAGCGCGAGCTGATCGAGCGGTCCCGGTCCCACCGCCGCCGGGTGGTGCTGCCCGAGGGCGCGGAGGAGCGGGTGCTGCGCGCCGCCGACGTACTGCTCCGCCGCGATGTGTGCGATCTCACACTGCTGGGCGAGGAGGAGGCGATCCGCAAGCGCGCCGCCGAGCTCGGCATCCAGCTCGCCGAGGCTCAGATCATCGATCCGCAGACCTCCCCGCTGCGGGAGCGCTTCGCCGAGGGCTACGCGAAGCTGCGCGCCCACAAGGGCGTCTCCTACGAGCTGGCGTACGACGTGGTGGCCGACGTGTCGTACTTCGGCACCCTGATGGTCCAGGAGGGGCTGGCCGACGGCATGGTCTCGGGCGCGGTCCACTCCACCGCCGCCACCATCCGGCCCGCCTTCGAGATCATCAAGACCGCCCGGGCGCCCAGATCGTCTCCTCGGTGTTCTTCATGTGCCTGGCCGACCGGGTGCTGGTGTACGGCGACTGCGCGGTCAACCCCGACCCGGACGCCGAGCAGCTGGCCGACATCGCCATCCAGTCGGCGACGACGGCCGCCCAGTTCGGCGTGGAGCCGAGGATCGCGATGCTGTCGTACTCCACCGGCACCTCGGGCTCCGGCGCCGACGTGGACAAGGTCCGCAAGGCGACCGGGCTGGTCCGCGAGCGCCGCCCGGACCTGCTGGTCGAGGGCCCGATCCAGTACGACGCGGCGGTGGACGCCGCGGTGGCGGCGACCAAGCTGCCCGAGTCCGAGGTGGCGGGCAAGGCCACCGTGCTGATCTTCCCGGACCTGAACACCGGCAACAACACCTACAAGGCCGTGCAGCGCTCGGCGGGCGCCATCGCGGTCGGCCCGGTGCTCCAGGGCCTGCGCAAGCCGGTGAACGACCTGTCCCGGGGGGCACTCGTGCAGGACATCGTCAACACCGTCTCGATCACCGCCATCCAGGCCCAGTCCCCGGCAACCGCCACCTCCCCCACGTCCCCGACGTCCCCGACACAGAAGGCGCAGTCCGCGTGAACGGCTCCCGAGTCCTCGTCCTCAACTCCGGCTCCTCGTCCGTGAAGTACCAGCTGCTGGACATGGCCGACGGCTCCCGTCCGGCCTCCGGCATCGTGGAGCGCATCGGCGAGGGCCCCGTCACCGACCACGCGGCGGCCCTCAAGCAGGTGTCCGACGAGCTGGCCGCCAAGGGCCTGGGCCTCGACTCGCCCGAGCTGGCGGCGGTCGGCCACCGGGTGGTGCACGGCGGCACCCGGTTCACCGAGCCGACCCTGATCACCGACGAGGTGGTCGAGGAGATCGAGAAGCTGATCCCGCTGGCCCCGCTGCACAACCCGGCCAATGTCACCGGGATCAAGGTGGCCCGCGACCTGCGCCCGGACCTGCCGCAGGTCGCGGTCTTCGACACGGCGTTCCACTCCACCATCCCGGAGGCGGCGGCGCGCTACGCGATCGACGTGGAGACCGCCGACCGCTGGGGGTGCGGCGCTACGGCTTCCACGGCACCTCGCACGCGTATGTCTCCCGGGCCACCGCGGAGCTGCTGGGCAAGGAGCCCGCGGAGGTCAACACGATCGTGCTGCACCTGGGCAACGGGGCCAGCGCCTCGGCGGTGCGAGGCGGCCGGTGCGTGGAGACCTCGATGGGGCTGACCCCGTTGGAGGGCCTGGTGATGGGTACCCGTTCCGGGGACATCGACCCGGCGGCGATCTTCCATCTGTCCCGGGTGGGCGGCATGTCGACCGATGAGATCGACACGCTGCTCAACAAGCGCAGCGGGCTGGCCGGGCTGTGCGGGGACAACGACATGCGCGAGATCGGCCGCCGGATGGGCGAGGGCGACCAGGCCGCCCAGCTCGCCTTCGACATCTACATCCACCGACTGCGGAAGTATGTGGGCGCGTACGCCGCGGTGCTCGGGCGGGTGGACGCCATCGCGTTCACCGCCGGTGTGGGGGAGAACTCCGCGGCGGTACGGGAGGCGGCGATGCGCGGCCTCACCGCGTTCGGCATCGAGGTGGACGGCGTCCGCAACGCGCTGCGCTCCGCCACGGCGCGGCTGATCTCCACGGAGGCCAGCCGGGTCGCGGTGGCCGTGGTGCCCACCGATGAGGAGCTGGAGATCGCCAGCCAGACGTATCACCTGGTCAGCGCCTAGCTCCGCTGTGCCCTTGACTGAAATATTCCGCTCCGAAACAAACCCGATAGGATCCGCCTCATGCGCCGTTCCAAAATCGTCTGCACCCTGGGCCCCGCCGTCGACTCCTACGACCAGCTGAAGTCCCTGATCGAGGCCGGGATGAACGTGGCCCGGTTCAACATGAGCCACGGAAGCCACCCGGAGCATGAGGAGCGGTACCACCGCGTCCGCAAGGCGTCCGAGGAGACCGGGCACGCGGTCGGCGTCCTCGCCGACCTCCAGGGCCCCAAGATCCGTCTGGAGACCTTCAAGGACGGCCCGGTGGAGCTGGTCCGCGGGGACGAGTTCATCATCACCACCGAGGACGTGGACGGTGACCGGACCATCTGCGGCACCACCTACAAGGGGCTGCCGGGCGACGTCTCCAAGGGTGACCAGGTCCTGATCAACGACGGCAATGTCGAGCTGCGGGTCACCGCCGTCGAGGGCCCGCGGGTGCGGACCATCGTCATCGAGGGCGGGGTGATCTCCGACCACAAGGGGATCAACCTGCCGGGTGCGGCGGTCAATGTGCCCGCGCTGTCCGAGAAGGACATCGAGGACCTGAAGTTCGCCCTGCGGATGGGCTGCGACATGGTCGCGCTGTCCTTCGTCCGGGACGCGGCCGACGTCCGGGACGTCCACCGGATCATGGACGAGGTGGGCCGCCGGGTACCGGTGATCGCCAAGGTGGAGAAGCCGCAGGCGGTCGCCAACATGACCGAGGTCGTCGCGGCCTTCGACGGGGTGATGGTGGCCCGTGGTGACCTCGCGGTGGAGTATCCGCTGGAGAAGGTCCCGATGGTGCAGAAGCGGCTGATCGAGCTCTGCCGTCGCAACGCCAAGCCGGTGATCGTCGCGACCCAGATGATGGAGTCGATGATCACCAACTCCCGGCCGACCCGCGCGGAGGCGTCCGACGTCGCCAACGCGATCCTGGACGGCGCCGACGCGGTGATGCTCTCCGCCGAGTCCTCGGTCGGCTCCTACCCGGTCGAGACGGTCAAGGTGATGTCCCGGATCGTCCAGGCCGCCGAGCAGGAGCTGCTCTCGCGCGGTCTGCAGCCGCTGGTGCCGGGCAAGAAGCCGCGCACCCAGGGCGGTTCGGTGGCCCGCGCGGCCGCCGAGATCGCCGACTTCCTGGGCGCCAAGTCGCTGGTGGCCTTCACCCAGTCCGGCGACACCGCCCGCCGGCTCTCCCGCTACCGCGCCCAGCAGCCGATCCTGGCCTTCACCACCGACGCCGCCACCCGCAACCAGCTCACGCTGAGCTGGGGCGTGGAGTCCTTCGTGGTGCCGTATGTCGAGCACACCGACGCGATGGTCGACCTGGTGGACGCCGAGCTGCTGAAGCTGGGCCGCTACGCCGAGGGCGACACCATGATCATCACCGCCGGTTCGCCCCCCGGCGTCCCCGGCACCACCAACATGGTCCGGGTGCACCACCTGGGCGGCGCGAACCAGTAAGAGCCGAACGGGCCCGTAACGCGTCCGTGGGCACCGTCTCCAAGTGGAGGCGGTGCCCACGGGCGTTTCCCTCCTCGCGGAGGGGTGTGCGGCTCCCGAACGGGTCGGTGGTGTCGCGGGATCACTCCCCGGTCTTGAACAGATGCATGCCCGGAACGGTCAGATCGCCACCGAACTGACCGGCCTGCGTGACCGTGACGTCGGTGAAGAACACCTCGGGGATGTTCACCGGCGGCGGGCTCTTGGGGCTGAAGGTGATCGGGATGAGCCCCAGGAGGTTCCCTTTCAGCTCCTCGGTGTACATGGTCACCGTGCCGTTGCGAATGGTCGAGGTGGATCCCTCGCGCGCCTGCACATGTGTGGTGGTCCCGGCCGGGCCCACCACGAGCTGGTGGAGGTCCTTGATGTCCACGCCCGAGGCGGTGAACTTCAGGACCTTCTTGATCTGGCCCCCCTGCGTCTTGACCTCCACGATGCCCTTGTAGTCCAGGCCGTGCAGGCTCAGCAGCGTGCTCTTGAGGGTCCAGGGGTCCTCGGGCAGCAGGCTCGGGGTCGGGTCCGTCTCGGCGTTCTCGTACGCGTCGGCGTCGAACTTCGGGCAGGGGAACGGCTCCTTGCCGTCCGCGCCCTTCGAGGCGGACGCGGAGGGCTTGGGAAGCGCCTTGTCCGCCTTGTCCTTGGCGTCGTCGACGGTCTTGCCCACCTCGTCCACGGTGTCCTTGACGCCCTTGCCCACCTTGTCCACCGTGTCCTTGACCGGATCGGTGGGCTTGTCGGAGGACTTGGACGGGGACGGCGAGGGCGACGAGCCGGGCTCGGCGCTGGAGGACGGGCTCGGCGAGGCGCTCGGCTCGGCCGACTCCTCCCCGCCCTTGTCGTCGGGCGTGAAGATGTCGTGGAGCGCGTCCCCCAGTCCCAGCGGGTCCAGGGGGTTCTTGGACTTCGACGGGCTCGGCGAGGCCGAGGGCTCCTTCGACTCCTTCTCGTCCCCGGCGTCGGACGACGGAGCGGAGGAGGACGGGGACGGAGACGGCGTGGGAGCGGCCTTGTCGTCCCGGGACCCCGCCTGGCCGTCCGAGGACTCCTCAGAGCCCTTGGAGCCCTTGGAGCCCTTGTCCTTGGCGTCCTTGTCCTGGCTCTGGGAGTCCGAGGCGTCCTTGCCGCCCTTGGCGTCCTTGTCCGCCTCGTCCGGCTGGGACACACACGGTCCGGGCTTGTAGCGGTCCTCGGGCCGGGGGTTGGCCGAGGCGAGCTGCGGGGTGAGCCCCATGCCCATCAGCACGGCCGTCGGCATGGCGGCCAGCGCTATGGCCTTGCCGGCGGGCACCTGAAGGCGGGTGAGGACCGACTTCTTCGGTGCCGCGTGCCGTGGGCCGGTTCTGACCCGGCGTGCGCTCGCTCCCTCCGGCTGCTCGGGTCGGTCTTCACCCCGCACGGTGCCTCCCATTCGTGGCTTCCTGGTCCGGCGCGGACCCGGCCCCGGCCGGCTCCGGCACGTCTCCACCGTTCCCGTCGTCCTCTGACGCGTTTCCCGGCCCCTCGGCCGGCTGCGCGGAGGGAGCCTCCCCGGGGGCCCAGGCGATGCTCATGCCGCCGCCGAACAGCGCGAGCAGGAATCCCATCAGGAAGCCGCCGAAGTTCGAGACGGGGATCGACACCAGACCGAGCAGGATCGTGGCGACTCCGGCGAACACCCGCACCATGGGCTGGAACCACATGGTCAGGCCCAGGACCACCAACAGCACCCCGATGATCAGCGAGGCCGATCCGGCGGTGGTGGACATGTTGATGGTGAATCCACCGGCGTTGAGGTCGTTGTACGGGAAGTACATGATCGGTACGCCCGCCAGCAGGCTCAACAGCCCCGCCCAGAACGGGCGCTGCCAGCGCCATGCCCTGAAGGACTCCCGCAGGCGGCTGATACGGTCACTCGCCCCCGGCGACTCGGCACTCATTGAAAACAGCTCCCTGGGGCTGGCGATCGGTGTGATCGCGGTTGTTCTACAGCGGTACTAGCGTGGCGCATACCCGCTGCGGGTCGATGCCCGGGTGAGGGGCAGCACCGCGGCCCCCACCCTTGGCTCAGCTGATCAGAAGCACTCGTTCTTGCCCTTGCTGACCTTCATCGAAAGGCCGGAGAGCTTGAACGTGCCCGCGCTGGTCGCCCAGGCGGTCTGCTTCACACCGGTCAGCGTGGCGGAATCGGACTGCTGGCCGAACGAACCGGGATCGGCCGCGTCGCCCTTGTTGATCCCGGGACCCTTGTGGGCGTCACCGGCCGCGACACCGATGTCGATGCCGCGGAACGTGGCGTCCGCGTTGAGCTGATCGAGATCGATGAAGAGGTTCTTGGCCTCAACCCGCTTGCTGCCGTTGCCGGCCGTCAGCTTCAGCGACACATCGCCGAAGACCGGAACCGGGATCACGACGGACTGGCACAGGCCCTTGAGCTTCGCGCTCTTGAACGCCGACACCGCGACGGGGATCTTCTTGCCCCCGTGCTGGGTGTCAAGCGCGCCGTACTGCGCGAACCCGGTGCCGTCGAGCCGGTCGACCGAGACCTTGAACTGCTGACCGGACACGTTGAACGAGGCCGCGAGCGCACCCTGGGACAGGGCGACGCCGATCGCGGCCGTGGCAGCAACGCTCGGCACCATGACAACGGCGAACCGCTTCCATCTGGTGCCGCCACGAGCCACGGACTCCATGACTTTCCTCCTTCTCGGACGTACATCTCCGGCCGGGGCGGGGCCCCGGACCTGGGATGGGAGAAGTGCTACGTCCTCGGGAAGGAGAGCGCCCACGTCTCACAGGCGCACACCGCACCCGAAACACCGGCGATCACCCCCGAGCGACAACCACTGGCCACGCAATCTCGCGCAACCTCCTGGACAGGCCCTGCCGTGTGGGCAGAGACCCCCCTGTCCACGATCGGCGCCACTGCCGCCGACCTGCCCGGTGGGGACCCAACCACACCGACGCGCCGACCGGATGCCGAGCTACGGGGGATGGACCGAGCTTGGCCGATCGTGGTCCATTCCCGGCCCGGGCACAAGGGGTTCGTTACTAGCGAGTAACGGACGGATAACCGAACCGCGGCAGGACGGTCGAGGTCAGGCACACAGGGTTGCCGGACAGTGACCGGAAAGAGAGGGAGATTTACTCCAAGACCGGACAAAGTCCGGGCCGACATTTACTGGCAGTAACAGCGACCGCGTTTACCAAGTTTTGGTAAAGAGCGGCCGCTGTGTTGTTTGAGGAGCAAGAGGTCAGAACAGCACCCGCGCCAACGCGCCGCGCGCCGCCACCACTCGGGGGTCCTCACCGCCGATCACATCGAACAGACTCAGGAGATGAACGCGGGCCGCGTCCCGGTCCTCCCCCGCCGTACGGCGCACCGCGTCCACCAACCGGCCGAAGGCGTCCTCCACATGACCGCCCACCAGGTCGAGGTCGGCCGCCGCGATCTGGGCCTTGACATCCGCCGGGCTCTCCGCGGCCGCCTTGCGCACCTGCGTGGCGTCCACTCCCTGGACGCGCTCCAGCAACTGGGCCTGGGCCAGGCCCAGCTTGGCCTCGCTGTTGGCGGGGTCGTCGGCGAGCACGTTCTGGTACGCCCGCACCGCACCGCCCAGGTCACCGGCGTCCAGCGCCTGATGCGCCGCGGCGAGCGCGATGTCCTGCGGCGACTCCGGGGCCGCCGGGGCGGCCTCCTCGGCGCCCTCGTCCTCAGCGCCGGGTTCAACCGGTGTACCCACGATGCCGAACTGCTGCTCCGCCGCCTGGATCAGCTGGTCCAGCACCTGGCGGATCTGTGCCTCGGGCGCGGCGCCCTGGAAGAGCGGCACCGGCTGGCCCGCGATCACCGCGAAGACCGCGGGGATGCCCTGGACGCCGAACTGCTGGAAGAGCATCTGGTTGGCGTCGACGTCGATCCTCGCCAGGACGAACCGCCCCGCGTACTCCGTGGCCAGCCGCTCCAGGACGGGACCGAGCTGCTTGCACGGCTCGCACCACTCGGCCCAGAAGTCGATGACGACCGGCACTTCGGTGGAGCGCTGCAGGACGTCCTGCTGAAAACCCGCCTCGTCGACATCGAAGATCAGACGGCCGGGCGCGGGCGCGCCCCCGGTGCGGGCCGCCTCGGCCCGCGCCCGCTCCGCCTTCTGCTTCGCTTCTCCGGCCGCCTTCACCGCGGCGAGGTCGACCACTCCACTCATGGACATGTTCCGTGGCTGCATGGTCCCATCCTCCCCTCTTCGCGCGGTGAAGGGAAAAGCGCGTCGGCCGATGGACCGGCCGTGGCACACCCTTACGCTACGAGCCGTAGCGTAACTCACCCGGGACGCTGCGGGTACTGGCGGGTAGGGTGCCGCGCATGAGCCCGTCCGCACGCCGCACCGGGCGCCCACGCAGCGCCGAGGCCGACCGCGCCATCCTGGGCGCCACGCGTGCCGCCCTGGTGGAACTGGGCTGGGCGAAGCTGACCCTCGGCGATGTGGCGGCCCGCGCCGGAGTCGCCAAGACGACCCTCTACCGCCGCTGGGCGAGCAAGTGCGAGCTGGTGGTGGACGCGGTCGCGGCGGTCTTCGACGAACACCTGGAGGCGGGCGACCACGGCAGTCTGCACGCCGATGTGGAGGCCGCGGTGATCCGGCTGGGAGCGCTGCTGGAGCGCCCCGAGACGGGCACCGCGCTGATGGCCGTCCTCGCCGAGGCCATGCACGACGAGTCGCTGCGGTGCCGGGTGCGCTCGGCGATCGTGGACCGGCAGAAGCGGCTGGTGACCATCGGCCGGGAGCGCGCCCGGCTCCGTGGTGAGCTGCCGCGCGAGGAGGACCCGGAGGCGTCGGCCCGCAACGCGGACCTGGTCTTCGACGCGGTCGCCGGGACGGTGCTCCACCGGCTGATGGTCAGCGCGGAACCGGTGGACCCGCGCTGGGCGCGGGACTTCACGGATCTGCTGCTGTACGGGATGACCGGGGCGGACTCCGGGGGCGCGGCGGCCGCCGGACCCGCCCCGGACGGGGCTCAGAAGCCGGCCGGCTCCGTGTAGACGCCCCACTCGTCGCGGAGGGCGTCGCAGATCTCGCCGAGCGTGGCCTCGGCGCGCACCGCGGCCAGCATCGGCTCGATCATGTTGGACCCCTTGCGGGCGGCGGCGATCATCGCCTCGAGCCCCTTGGCGATCTCGGCCTCGTCACGCCCGGCCTTGCGGTCGCCCAGCACCCGCACCTGCTCGCGCTCGACCTCGTGGCTGACCCGCAGGATCTCCAGATCGCCGGTGACCGAGCCCTCGTGGCAGTTGACGCCGACGACCTTCTTGTCCCCCTTCTCCAGGGCCCGCTGGTAGCGGAAGGCGGATTCGGCGATCTCGCCGGTGAACCAGCCGTCCTCGATGCCCTGGAGGATGCCCGCGGTGATCGGCCACTGGGGCTCCTGCCCGCCCGGCACCGTACGGCGGCCGCGCTCCTTGATCTGTTCGAAGATCTTCTCGGCGTCGGCCTCGATCCGGTCGGTCAGCGCCTCGACGTACCAGGAACCGCCCAGCGGGTCGGCCACATTGACCACCCCGGTCTCCTCCATCAGCACCTGCTGGGTGCGCAGGGCGATCTCGGCGGCCTGCTCGCTGGGCAGGGCGAGGGTCTCGTCCAGGGCGTTGGTGTGCAACGAGTTGGTGCCGCCGAGAACCGCGGCAAGGGCCTCCACGGCGGTCCGCACCACGTTGTTGTACGGCTGCTGGGCGGTGAGCGAGACCCCGGCGGTCTGGGTGTGGAACCGCAGCCACTGCGCCTTCTCGGTGGTCGCCCCGTAGACATCGCGCATCCAGCGGGCCCAGATCCGGCGGGCGGCGCGGAACTTGGCGATCTCCTCGAAGAAGTCGACGTGCGCGTCGAAGAAGAAGGACAGCCCGGGCGCGAAGGTGTCGACGTCCAGGCCCCGGGAGAGGCCGAGCTCCACGTAGCCGAAGCCGTCGGCGAGGGTGTACGCGAGCTCCTGCGCGGCCGTCGCCCCGGCCTCGCGGATGTGGTAGCCGGAGACGGACAGCGGCTTGTACGCGGGGATGCCCTCGGAGCAGTACTCCATCAGGTCGCCGATCAGCTTCAGATGCGGCTCGGGCGGGAAGAGCCACTCCTTCTGGGCGATGTACTCCTTGAAGATGTCCGTCTGGAGCGTGCCGTTCAGCCGTGAGATGTCCACGCCCTGGCGCTCGGCGGCGACCAGGTACATGCAGAAGACGGGGACGGCCGGACCGCTGATGGTCATCGAGGTGGTGACATCGCCGAGCGGGATGTCCTTGAAGAGGATCTCCATGTCGGCGGCGGAGTCGATGGCGACACCGCAGTGGCCGACCTCGCCGAGCGAGCGCGGGTCGTCGGAGTCGCGGCCCATCAGGGTGGGCATGTCGAAGGCGACCGAGAGCCCACCGCCGCCCGCCTTCAGGATCATCTTGTAGCGCTCATTGGTCTGCTCGGCGTTGCCGAACCCGGCGAACTGGCGGATGGTCCAGGCCCGGCCCCGGTACCCGGTGGCGTAGAGGCCCCGGGTGAACGGGAACTCCCCTGGCCAGCCGATCCGCTCGAACCCCTCCACGGAGTCGCCCGGGGCGGGTCCGTAGACCGGCTCGACGGGGTCCCCCGACAGCGTGCTGAAGTCCGCGTCGCGCTTGCGTGCCGCGTCGTACCGGGCCTGCCAGCGTCGGCGGCCCGCCTCAATGCCTTCGGCGTCCATGCTTCAAAAGTACTTGGACGTCCTACTAATTGTCGACGGGAGACTTGCCACACCCGGCCGATCGGGTGGCCCCGGCCAGGAGGGTCCGGCGGTACGCGTACGCCTGCGGCGGGCTCTTCCGGCGCGTGGGGGCTACGCCCCGGGCCCCGGAGGCAGGGGCGGAGCCCCTGGATCGGGAAGGGGCGGGGAGGGGAAAGCATCGATATGCGGCTCCGCCGCGTGGCCCGCCGGGCGCCCCGCGGTCCGTCCGCGCGCCTCGTCCGGGCTCGGACGGGACGCGCGGAGTACCTGGAAACCTCGGGCCGAACCCGCGGGTCAGACCTGGGCGGGCGCCGGTTCGGCGCCGCTGACCAGCGGCTCCACCTCGCGGGTGACCTTGCGCTCGACGAAGAACGCGGCCGTGGGGATGGTGCCCGCCACCAGGACCCACAGCAGCTTGCCGAACGGCCACTTGGCCTTGGAGCCGAGGTCGAAGGCGAAGACCAGGTAGACGATGTAGAGCACGCCGTGGATCTGGGAGACCACGAGCGTGAGGTCCTCGCCCGTGTCGAAGCCGTACTTGAACACCATGCAGGTGCAGAGCACGAGCAGCATCACTGCGGTGATGTAGGCCATGACCCGGTAGCGGGTCAGCACGCTGCGTTTCATGCCCTGAGCGTAACCGCCCGTTCCGGGGCGATCTCCGCCGCCCCCGGTCTTCACCGGGCGCCGCCGAAGCCCCGCTCAGTCGTCCTCGAAGTCCTCCGCCGCGACCCTCAGCGGGCGCAGCATCTCGAAGATCCGGCCGCAGTCCTCGGCGTCGTAGACCCCGAGCCCGAACTCCATCGCCATCAGGTCGCGGGTGGCCGACTCGACCACCTCACGGCCCCGGTCGGTGATCGAGGCCAGGGTGCCGCGGCCGTCGCTCGGGTTCGGCCGCTTGTCGACCAGACCCGATGTGACCAGGCGGTCCACCGTATTGGTGACCGAGGTCGGGTGGACCATCAGCCGCTCGCCGATCTTGGACATGGGCAGCTCACCGGCCTTGGAGAAGGTGAGCAGCACCAGCGCCTCATAGCGGGCGAAGGTCAGTCCGTAGGGTCTGACGACCGCGTCGACCTGGCCGAGCAGGATCTGGTGGGCCCGCATGATCGAGGTGATCGCGGCCATCGAGGGCACGGACCCCCACCGCTGCTTCCAGAGCTCATCGGCGCGGGCGATGGGGTCGAACGACAGACTGAGCGGCTTCGGCACACCACCGACCCTACCGGCCGGTCATATCGCGGTCAGCCTTATCTCACACTTCGGGCCGGACGGGCCCGGGGACCGTACGCCGTACTTCCAGCGCCACCAGCAGCGAGCACAGCGCCCCGCAGCCGCCCGCAGCCGCGGCCACCACATGGACCGGTACGAACTCGGCGACCGCGCCCGAGACCGCCATGCCGAGACCCTGCGCGGTCATCAGCCCGGCCGTCATCACCGTCATCGCCCGGCCGAACAGCTCATCGGGGACGGCGGCGAAGAACCACTGGTCGAGGCCGAGGCTGTAGGCGATACCGCAGCCGGTCAGCACCTGGAGGGCCAGGGCCCAGCCGAACGAGGGATGGACCGCGTACCCCAGGGCGGGCAGCATCGCCGCGACGCCGACCGGCAGCGTCAGCCGGGCCCGGGCGCGCGGCCCCAGCAGCGAGCCCACCAGCGCCTCACTGGCGATCGCGCCCACCGGCATCCCGCACATCAGCAGCCCGAGACCCACCGAGCCGAGGCCCAGCCCATCGGAGTACGGCGTCAGCAGGACCTCGGGCATCACCACGAACATCGGCGGCACCCACGACAGCAGCATCAGCGCCCGGATCCGGCGGTCCGCGAACAGCCGCCGCATCCCGCTCAGCGAGTCCCCGAGCAGGGGGCACCTCCCAGCGGTGGCTGAGGGAGCCCCGCCCCCGGTCAGCTGCCGCGCGGGGCGGCGGCGGGTGCCGAAGCGGAGCACCAGCGCCGAGCCGACGAGCGCCGCCGCGGTGAGCGCCAGCGCGGCCCGCGGCGAGACGGCGGCCAGCAGCAGCCCGCCGACGCCGAACCCGGCGAGCTGCGCGGTCTGGGCGGTGATCCGCAGGACCGAGCGGCCCAGCACGAAGGCGTCGCCCTCACCGAGGATGTCGCCGAGCGTCGCCGACCGGGTGCCGCTGAACACCGGGGAGATCGCGGCGGGCACACAGCGCAGCGCGAGCAGCGCGGCCACCGGCATCCCCGGCACCACCATGGCGGCCACGCACCCGGCGTGCACCAGATCGCAGACCACCAGCACCCGGCGGGCCGGGAAGCGGTCGGCGACGGAGGACAGCAGGGTGCCGCCGATCACGTACGGCAGCATCGAGGTGGCGAACGTCAGGGCGCTCAGCAGCGGCGATCCGGTGAGCCGGAAGACCAGCACGGACAGCGCGATCTGGCCGACCACCTCGCCGAGCATGGAGACCAGGTGCGCGGCGAAGACGGCCCGGAACTCACCGACCGCGAACACCGCGCGGTAGCCAACGCTCCCCGGGCCCCGCGGCGGCCCCTCGTCGGCGCCGGGCGCGAGCTCGGGTCGGGAGGCGGGCGCGTCGGGGCGCGACTCGAGGGGGCCCGTGGTGCCGGGCCCGGAGGGCGTTGCCATGCCGGAAGCGTGCCCGTACGGGCGGGGCGGGCTCTAGTGTTTCGGACTGAGCCGAATCTTCGCGCCCGGGGGTGCCGCCATGCCACTGCACATGCAGTTCGGTGCGGATGATCTGCTGCGCTGCCGGTTCGCCATCTCGCCGCTGTGCCAAACGCACGAGGCGGTGCGCACACTGCGCCGGACCGAGCGGCACGGCTATCACCTGCCGTGGCTGCGGCGGGTGCGGGAGGCGCTGGCCGGGCTCGACCTGTCGGAGCTGTGGCTGCTGATGCCGGGGCGCGGCTACACCCCGGACTTCCTGGGCCCGCCGCCGGAGGCGCCGTACGCGCCCTTCGAGGACGAGCTGGCGCGGATGCGGGCCACGGACCCCGCCGCCGCCCGCCGTGAGCTGGCCCTGTCCCTGCAGTGCACCCCGGGGGCCGCCGACTCCGCGCGGGGCCGGGCGATGCTGGACGATCCGGCGCGGGCCGTCCAGCGGCTGGCGGAGGTGACCGAACGGGCCTGGCGGGCCCTGGTGGCACCGGACTGGCCCCGGCTGCGGACGTTGCTGGAGGCCGATATCGCCCATCGCTCACGGCAGCTGGCCGAGGGCGGCCTGGAGCGGCTGTTCGCGGATCTGCACCCGGCGCTGCGCTGGGCCGACTCCACGCTCACCGTCCGCAACTCCGTGGTGCCCGCCCAGACGCAGGAGCTCGACGGCCGGGGGGTGCTGCTGATGCCCAGCGTCTTCGTCTGGCCGGATGTGATCAGCGGCTTCGTCCCGCCGTGGCAGCCCACGGTGATCTATCCGGCGCGCGGGGTCGGCGGGCTGTGGCGGGAGCCGGACGCGGTCACGGCGGACGCGCTCGTACGGCTCCTGGGGGCCAGCCGCGCGGCGATCCTCTCCGGTCTGGAGGAGCCCGCGTCCACCACGGCCCTGGCCGCCCGGCACCGCCTGGCGCCCTCGTCGGTCTCGGCACATCTGGCGGTGCTGCGCGCCGCCGGGCTGCTCAGCTCGCGCCGCCAGGGCCATCAGGTGCTGTACGAGCGGACCCCGCTGGGCATGGCCCTGGTGGGCGGGGGCTGAGGCCCCGCCCGCACCGGGGTGCTCAGTCGGAGAGGTGCCGCTCGACGGTCTCGACCTTGGAGGTCAGACCGTCCGTGACGCCCGGGCGGACATCGGCCTTGAGGACCACCGAGACCCGGGGCGCCCGCGCCTCCACCGCCGCGACGGCGCGCTTGACGACGTCCATGACCTCGTCCCACTCGCCCTCGATCGAGGTGAACATGGCGTCCGTACGGTTGGGCAGCCCCGACTCGCGGACCACCCGCACCGCGTCGGCCACGTACTCCCCCACGTCCTCGCCGACGCCCAGCGGAGTGACCGAAAAGGCGACGATCATGCGTTGACCACGCCCTCCTTACGGGCGCGGGCCGCGATCACCCCGGCCTCGGCCTCCCGCTTGAGCTTGCGCTCGGCGAAGAAGCCGCCGGTGGGCAGGACGGAGAGGACGAAGTACAGGGCCGCGGTCTGCCACCTCCACTTGGCGCGGTTCCAGGCGTCCGCCCAGAAGACCACGTAGAGGATGAAGAGCACGCCGTGCACCATGCCCATCACCGGCACCGCGTTGAAGTCCGTGGTGCGCTTGAGCACCGAGCAGATGAGCAGCAGCAGGAACGACACGGCCTCGGGCGCGGAGACCAGGCGGAGCCGGCGCAGCGCGGTGGCGGTCTTGAAGTCCACGAGAGCACCTTCGTGTGAAGAGAGAGACACGGACCAGCTTGTGAAGCAATGCACAAGCTTTCGCCCATTGTCGCAGCCGCGCGGGCGATCACCGTCCGGGGGGCACCCCATGCCCCCGGCGCTCCCTGTTCGCCGACGTCGCCGGACCGCTACCGTCGGCTCCGTGGCTCAGTTTCGGCTCCAGGGAAGCAGGGTGCTCGCGGTCGACCTGACCGGCGACTCCGTGAAGGCCAAGAACGGCGCGATGGTCGCCTACGAGGGGGAGATGACCTTCAAGAAGAGGACGGGTGGCGGCGAGGGGCTGCGCGGGATGGTGACCCGGCGGCTCACCGGCGAGCAGATGGCGGTCATGGAGGTGAAGGGGCACGGCACGTGCTACTTCGCCGACCGGGCGAGCGAGATCAACCTGGTGTCGCTGAACGGCGAGAAGCTCTATGTGGAGTCCAGCAATCTGCTGTGCACGGACTCCGCGCTGCGCACCGGCACCTCCTTCACCGGGCTGCGCGGCTCCTCGCAGGGCAACGGCCTGTTCACCACGACCGTCGAGGGCACCGGCCAGGCCGCGCTCGTCTCCGCCGGCACGGCGGTCGTGCTGCGCGTCACCCCGCAGACGCCGCTCCAGGTCGACCCGGGCGCGTACATCGCCCACACCGGCGGCCTCAAGCAGCACTTCCAGGCGGGGGTGAACTTCCGCGCGCTGATAGGCGAGAGCGGCGGGGAGTCCTTCCAGATCCGCTTCGAGGGCGATGGGCTGGTCTACGTGCAGCCGAGTGAGCGGAACACGATCGGAGGTGAGGTGTGATGCCGTTCAACGTCCTCACCTCCCGGATGGTCGAGGCCCAGGTGATGCCCGGGCAGACCCTGTTCAGCCAGCGTGGCGCGATGCTCGCGTACCGCGGGGACGTGCGGTTCACCCCCAGCATCACCGGCGGCCAGGGCGGGGTGCGGGGGATGATCGGGCGCCGGGTCGCGGGCGAGGCCACCCCGCTGATGACCGTCGAGGGCCAGGGCACGGTGATGTTCGGGCACGGCGGCCACCACGTCCATGTGATCGACCTGGTCGGCGACACCCTCTACGTGGAGTCGGACCGGCTGCTGGCCTTCGACGGCTCGCTGCGCCAGGGCACGATGTTCCTGGGCTCCCAGGGCGGGGTGATGGGCATGGTGCGCGGCCAGGTCACCGGCCAGGGGCTGTTCACCACCACCCTGGAGGGGCACGGCTCCGCGGCGGTCATGGCGCACGGCGGGGTGCTGGAACTGCCGATCGGCCCCGGACGTCCGGTGCATGTCGATCCGCAAGCCTATGTCGCCCACCGGGGTGATGTTCGCAATAAGCTCTCGACGGCGATCGGCTGGCGCGAAATGGTGGGCCGCGGCTCGGGGGAGGCGTTCCAACTGGAGCTGTCCGGCACCGGCATGGTCTACGTCCAGGCATCGGAGGAGAAGCTGTGAACGGCCCCGTCATCCACGACGCCTGGACGCTGCCCGTCGACGACAACATCAATCCGTACGCCTTCAGCGTGGACCTGAACGGGCAGTGGTTCCTGCAGAAGGGGAAGATGGTCGCCTACTACGGGCAGATCGACTTCCAGGGCGTCGGGCTCGGCCACCTCGACCACCTCATCGCGCACAGCTTCCACTCCCCGCTGCACGCGGCGGACTGGGTGGTGGCCGAGGGCCACGGCAAGATGGTGCTCGCGGACCGCGCCTTCGACGTCAACTCCTACGACCTGGACGACGGCAACCTCTCCATCCGGTCCGGCAATCTGCTCGCCTTCCAGCCCTCGCTGTCCCTGAAGCAGTCCATCGTCCCGGGCTTCCTCACCCTCATCGGCACGGGGAAGTTCGTGGCCGCCTCCAACGGGCCCGTGGTCTTCATGGAGCCGCCGATCCGGGTGGACCCGCAGGCGCTGGTGGGCTGGGCGGACTGCCCGACGCCGTGCCACCACTACGACCACGAATATCTGCGCGGCTTCCTCGGGGCCGTCAGGTCGCGCACGGGCATCGGGGGCGCCTCGGGCGAGGAGCACCAATTCGAGTTCGTGGGCGCGGGGACCGTACTGCTCCAGTCCACGGAGGAGGTCGTCGACGAGATATCGGTCGGCGAGACGGGGGGTACCGGTTCGTGAGCATGAAGGTGCGGAGTGTAACGTCGAACACGTGACCTCTAGCCCGATACATCCATTGGTTCGGAATTCAACTTCTATAGGTAGAATACATTCCATGGAGACCGAGAACGGCACGCGCTGGCTCAGCGACGAGGAACAGCGCGCCTGGCGCACCCACCTGGACGTCAGCCGGCTGCTGACCTACCAGCTCGAGAAGGACCTCCAGCCGTTCGGCCTGACCATGAACGACTACGAGATCCTGGTCAACCTCTCGGAGTCGGAGGACCACCGGATGCGGATGAGCGATCTCGCGTCCGCGACCCTGCAGTCCAAGAGCCGGCTGTCCCACCAGATCACCCGGATGGAGAACGCCGGCCTGGTCCGCCGCGAGAACTGCGAATCGGACCGGCGGGGGCTGTACGCCGTGCTGACCGAGCAAGGCTGGGACACCATGCGCAAGGTCGCCCCCCACCATGTGGCGTCCGTGCGCAGGCACTTCATCGATCTGCTCGCGCCGGAGGACCTCAAGGCGCTGCACGGGTCGCTGGTGCCCGTCGCGGAGCATCTGCGCACCCAGCGGGGCCGGGTCTGAGGACTGACGCCTGCGGCGGACCACGCGGCGGAGCCGTATATCGATGCTGCCCCGCCCCTTCCCTCAACTGGGGCTCCGCCCCGGACCCCGGGTCCAGGGGCGGGCCCCGTAGGCCGGATCGGCCTACGTCGGCAGCCGCAGCTCGAACAGGGCGCCGCCCTCGGGTGCCGCCCGGACGGCGAGCGTGCCGCCGTGGCGCACCGCCACGTCCCGCGCGATGGCGAGGCCGAGCCCGGCCCCGCCATCGTCGCGGCTGCGGGCGTCGTCGAGCCGTACGAACCGCTCGAAGATCCGCTCCCGCTCGGCCTCGGGCACGCCCGCGCCGTCGTCCGCGACCTCCAGCACGGCCCACCGGCCCTCGTCGCGCACCGCCACCCGCACCCCGCTCCGGGCGTGCCGCTGCGCGTTGTCGACCAGATTGCCCAGGACCTGGGCCAGCTGCCCGCGCGAGCCCGGCACCGCGACCGGCGCCGTCTCGTCCCGCACCGGCACCCGGTCCCCCAGCCGCTGGGCCAGCTCCTCGCGCACCAGGGCGTCCAGCGCCACCGGCGCCCCACCCGTGGGCCGCTCCCCCGCGTCCAGCCGGGCCAGCAGCAGCAGATCGGCCGCGAGCCGCTGGAGCCGCACCACGTCCTCCACCGCGCCGTCCAGGTCCAGCAGCTCCGGATGGGCGGCGCCCACCTCCAGCTGGGTGCGGAGCGAGGCCACCGGGGAGCGCAGCTCATGGGAGGCGTCGGCCACGAAGGCCCGCTGCCGCTCCACGGACGCCTCCAGCGCCGTGAGCGTCTCGTTGGTGGTCCGGGCCAGCCGCGCCACCTCGTCGTACGACCCCGGCACCGGCACCCGCCGGGACAGGTCCGTACTCGCCGTGATGGCGGCCATCTCCCGCCGGATGCCCTCCACGGGCCGCAGCGCGCGCCGGGTCACCAGCCAGGTCACGGCGGCCACGACCAGCAGCAGCAGCGGTAGCCCGAGCAGCATCGCGTTCCGCACCGTGGCGACCGCGCCGCGCTCGGTGGCCAGCGGGGCGCCCGCGTAGACGGTGACGTCCTCGCCCCGGGCGTCGGTGACCTCGATGGCCGCCCAGCGGTACTCCGCGGTCGTGCCGTCGACCCGGGCCGTGCCCGAGCCGTACTCGGGGGTCGAGGAGACCTCTCCCTCGCCGCCGCCGCCGTCGTCATCGTCGTCGTCCTCACCGGGCGGCGCCGGGACCGGCCGCACCGAGGAGCTGCCGGTGCCCGTGACGGCCTGGAGGTCGTCACTGACCGCCCGGACCCGGTGGTCCTCGTCCACGATCTGCACCGGGGTGTCGTCCCCGAGATCCAGCTCCCGGTACGCCACCCCACCGGCGACCTTCGAGGCGACCGCCCGGGCGGTGGCCCCGGCGTCGACCTCGGCCCGGTCCGCCAGATTGCTCCGCAGCACCGCCAGCACCGCGATCCCCGCGGCCACCAGCGCCACCGCGACCACCACGGTCGCACCCAGCGCCGCCCGCGCCCGTACGGAGCCGAAGACCTTACCCACGGAGCCGGTACCCCGCTCCCCGTACGGTCTCGATGAGCCCGGCGCCCAACTTGCGGCGCAGCGCGCTGATGTACACCTCGACGATGTTGGGGTCGCCGTCGTAGGCGAAGTCCCAGACGTGCTCCAGAATGTCCGGCTTGGAGACGACGTCCCCCGCCCTCGTCGCCAACTGCTCCAGCACGGAGAACTCCTTGGCGGTCAGCGGCACCTCCCGGCCGTCCCGCTCCACCCGCCGGGCGCCCCGGTCCACCGTCAGCGCCCCCACCCGCACCACGGGCGACGCCCCGGGGCCGCGCCGCCGCAGCAGCGCCCGTACCCGCGCCACCAGCACCACATACGAGAACGGCTTGGTCAGATAATCGTCGGCCCCGGTGTCGAGCCCCTCCGCCTCGTCGTACTCACCGTCCTTGGCGGTGAGCATCAGGATCGGCACCTCGTTCCCGGCCGCCCGGAGCGCCCCGCACACGTGGTAGCCGTTCATCCCCGGCAGCATGATGTCGAGGACGACGAGGTCGTACGTGCCCTCCCGCGCACGGTGCAGCCCCTCCCGGCCGTCGTGCACCACATCGACGGCGAACCCCTCCGCCCGCAACCCCTTGGCCAGCGACAGGGCCAGCCGCCGCTCGTCCTCCACGATCAGCAAACGCATGCGGACAGGGTCCCAAAGCGAAGCTGAAGATCCCTTCAGGTGACTTCAGGTGGCCTTCAGCATCGATCGGCCATGGTGGTTCCCGTCCGAACACGAATGGGGAGGAACCCACATGAAGCGCGTCATCATCGCATCTGTCGCCGCGGCCGCCCTGGTCGGCGGCGGGACGGCCTTCGCCGTGGCGAGCGACGGGACGGACAGCGCACGGCCCTCGTCCACCGCCTTCCAGACGACCGACGCGGCCGTCGCGACCGACGCCCGCGCGTCCTTGTCCGACGCCGCCCATGCCGCGCTGAAGGCCGTCCCGGGCACGCTGGACTCCATCGACCGCGACCACGGCCGCTGGGAGGCGGATGTCCTGGGCAAGGACGGCGAGTGGCACGAGGTCACGCTGGACGCCAACGCCAAGGTGATCGACCAGCGCGTCGACAGGGACACCGACGCCGAGGATGCGGCCGAGGCCAAGGCCCTGCGGAACGCCGACGTCTCGGCCACCGAGGCGGCCCGGAAGGCCGCGTCGTCCACCGTGACCTCCGTGGAGTTCGACGGTGACCAAACCCCGGTGTGGGAGGTCGAGACCGTCAAGCACCACAAGGAGCGTGACCTGAACGTAGACGCCCACTCGGGCAAGGTCACCCAGGCCCCGGCCGACGACCACGACGACGACGGCAGCGACGACGACTGACCAGAGTTGGCCGAGAGCGGGAGCGGGGGCGGGCCCCCGCCCCGTCACCCCCGCCCCGTCACCCCTGCTCGGTCATGGCCGCCACCAGCTCGTCCGCCGCCGTGTACGGGTCCAGCTCGCCCGCGACGACCCGCTCGGCGAGCGCCCCCAGGCGCCGGTCCCCGTGCAGATCGCCGATCCGCTCCCGCAGCGCCGTCACCGCGATCGTCTCGACCTCGCCCGCCGCCCGCCGCATCCGGCGCTCCGCCAGCACCCCGTGCTCCTCCATCCACGCACGGTGCTTCTCCAGCGCCTCGACGACCTCCTCGATCCCCTCCCGCGCGCCGCCACCGTCTTCACGATCGGCGGCCGCCAGTCCCCCGGCGACCGGGCCTCGCCCAGACCCAGCATGTGGTTGAGCTCGCGGGCCGTGGCATCGGCGCCCTCCCGGTCGGCCTTGTTGACCACGTACACATCGCCGATCTCCAGGATCCCGGCCTTGGCCGCCTGGATCCCGTCGCCCATCCCCGGCGCGAGCAGCAGCACGCTGGTGTCGGCCTGGGCGGCGATCTCGACCTCGGACTGGCCGACGCCCACCGTCTCCACCAGGATCACGTCGCAGCCGGCCGCGTCCAGCACCCGGATGGCCTGCGGGGCGGCCCAGGCGAGCCCGCCGAGGTGGCCGCGGGTGGCCATGGAGCGGATGTAGACGCCGGGGTCGGAGGCGTGCTCCGACATTCGGACGCGGTCGCCGAGGAGCGCCCCGCCGGAGAACGGCGAGGAGGGGTCGACGGCGAGCACCCCCACCCGCTTGCCCGCCCGCCGGTAGGCGGAGACGAGCGCGGAGGTCGACGTGGACTTGCCGACCCCCGGCGAGCCGGTCACCCCGACCACATACGCGCCCCCGGCCAGCGGAGCGAGCGCGGCCATCACCTCGCGCAGCTGCGGCGAGGCGCCCTCGACCAGCGAGATCAGCCGGGCGACCGCACGCGGCCGCCCCTGCCGCGCCTGCTCCACCAGCGTGGGCACATCAGCCATGGGTGCCGTACTCCTTATCGCTATCGCTCGAGATCGCTATCGCTCGAGCGCAATCGCTTGATCACAACAGAAACCGACGTCCCGCGCGGGGACACGGGGACGCGGAGACCCGGACACGGGGACCGCCTACCGCGGGGACCCAGACACGGGGACCGCCTACTCCCCCGCCGGCACCCGCAGGATCAGCGCATCCCCCTGCCCGCCCCCACCGCACAGCGCCGCCGCCCCGGTGCCGCCGCCGCGCCGCCGCAGCTCCAGCGCCAGATGCAGCGCGATGCGCGCGCCGGACATCCCGATGGGGTGGCCGAGGGCGATCGCGCCCCCGTTCACGTTCACCTTTTCGGGGGAGACGCCCAGGTCCTTCATTGACTGCACGGCGACCGCGGCGAACGCCTCGTTGATCTCGATGAGATCGAGGTCGTCCACCGTCAGCCCGTCCTTGCCCAGGGCGTGCGCGATCGCGTTGGACGGCTGCGACTGGAGGGAGTTGTCGGGTCCCGCCACATTTCCGTGGGCGCCGATCTCGGCGATCCACTCCAGCCCGAGCTCCTCGGCCTTGGCCTTGCTCATCACGACGACCGCGGCGGCACCGTCCGAGATCTGCGACGACGTGCCCGCAGTGATCGTCCCGTCCTTGGTGAACGCGGGCTTCAGCCGGGCCAGCAGCTCCGCGGTGGTCTCGCCGCGGATGCCCTCGTCCTTGTCGAAGACCACCGGCTCGCCCTTGCGCTGCGGGATCTCCACGGGGGTGATCTCGGCGTCGAAGAGGCCGTTCTTCTGCGCGGCGGCGGCCCGCTGGTGGGACTGGGCCGCGAACGCGTCCTGCTCGGGGCGCTGGATGCCCAGCCGGGTGTTGTGCCTCTCGGTGGACTCGCCCATGGCGATGTGCTCGAAGGCGTCCGTCAGCCCGTCGTGCGCCATCGCGTCGAGCATCTCGACCGCGCCGTACTTGTACCCCTCACGGGTCTTGGGCAGCAGATGGGGGGCGTTGGTCATGGACTCCTGGCCGCCCGCGACCACGATGTCGAACTCACCGGCGCGGATCAGCTGGTCGGCCAGGGCGATCGCGTCCAGCCCGGAGAGGCAGACCTTGTTGATCGTGAGGGCGGGCACGCTCATCGGGATACCGGCCTTGACCGCCGCCTGACGGGCGGGGATCTGCCCGGCGCCCGCCTGGAGCACCTGTCCCATGATCACGTACTGCACCTGCTCGGCACCGACCCCGGCCCGCTCCAGCGCGGCCTTGATCGCGATCCCGCCCAGGTCGGCACCGGAGAACGAGCGCAGACTGCCCAGCAGCCGCCCCATGGGCGTGCGCGCGCCCGCCACCATCACAGAGGTCGTACGAGTCATTGGTGCGTCCCTTCACGAGGAGAAGGAAGTTAACGAGGGTTATCGTCAATGTACTGACGAGTACCCGCGCGGTCACCGGCCCATCGGTGTGATCGCGCGCACGTTGCGTAACCGACCGTACGGCGGTGCACTGTTCCCATGCTGACGAGAATCGACCACATCGGGATCGCCTGTTTCGACCTCGACAAGACCGTCGAGTTCTACCGTGCCACGTACGGCTTCGAGGTGTTCCACTCCGAGATCAACGAGGAGCAGGGCGTCCGCGAGGCCATGCTCAAGATCAATGAGACCTCCGACGGCGGGGCCTCCTACCTGCAGCTTCTGGAGCCGATCCGGGAGGACTCCGCGGTCGGCAAGTGGATGGCCAAGAACGGTGAGGGCGTCCACCACATCGCCTTCGGCACCGCCGACGTCGACACCGACTCCGAGGCCATCCGCGACAAGGGCGTCCGGGTCCTCTACGAGCAGCCCCGCCGCGGCTCGATGGACTCCCGGATCACCTTCCTCCACCCCAAGGACTGTCACGGTGTGCTGACCGAGCTCGTCACCGCCGCGAACCCCGCCGCGAACCAGGCCGCGCACCAGACCGAAGAGGATCACTGAAGCGGACCACTGACCTACCCCTTCCCCGGCCGGTAGAGTGCTGCATCGGCCGGGGTACGGAAACGGAGAGGGTTCGGGGTCCGGCCCGGGCTTCGCCGATGATCTGACACCATTTCTTCGGAAGGGCCAGCTCCGGTCCGACCCGGCACGCACCTCGCCTGGTCGGTACCGCAAGGGAAACCGTCGAGAGCCCCCGGGGCACCGCAAGGGACCACGGGAGCCTGGAGGGTTACGGAGCCGGCCGCCAATGCGACCAGGGGACGGATGGGACCGCGCAGTGCGGGGCTACGACCGCTACGAGCCTGACGATCAGCTCTCGAAGTTCGAGGCCGAGATGGAGCGGCTGAAGACCGAGCGGGAGAAGGCCGTCCAGCACGCCGACGACCTCGGCTACCAAGTCGAGGTGCTGCGCGCCAAGCTGCATGAGGCGCGCCGTAATCTGGCGGCCCGCCCCGCCTACGACAGCGCCAACGTCGGCTACCAGGCTGAGCAGTTGCTGCGGGACGCGCAGCTCCAGGCGGACCAGCTGCGCGCCAACGCCGAGCGGGAGCTGCGCGAGACCCGGGCCCAGACCCAGCGGCTGCTCCAGGAGCAGGCCGAGCGGCAGTCCCGGCTCGAGGCCGAGCTGCACGCCGAGGCCGTGGCCCGGCGCCAGCGGCTGGACCAGGAGCTGGCCGAGCGCCGCGCCACCGTCGAGTCGCACGTCAACGAGAACGTGGCCTGGGCCGAGCAGCTGCGGGCCCGTACCGAGGCGCAGGCCCGCCGGCTGATGGACGAGTCCCGGGCGGAGGCCGAGCAGGCCCTGGCCGAGGCCCGCGCCGAGGCCCAGCGGATGACCGAACAGGCGCGCCAGCGGCTGGGGTCGGAGGCGGAGGCCGCGCGCGCCGAGGCCGAGGCGGTCCTGCGCCGGGCCCGCGCCGACGCCGAGCGGCTGCTGGCCAACGCGGGCGCCCAGGCCCAGGAGGCCGCCGACCACGCCGAGCAGCTGCGCACCTCCACCGCCAGCGAGGCGGACCAGGCCCGCCGTGCCGCGGCCGAGCAGACCCGCGCCGCCGAGCAGCGGATGCAGGAGGCCGAGCAGGCGCTGCGCGAGGCGCGCAGCGAGGCCGAGAAGGTGGTCAACGAGGCCAGGGACGCCGCGGCCAAGCGGCTCTCGGCCGCCGAGTCGGACAACGAGCAGCGCACCCGTACCGCCAAGGCGGAGGTCGCCCGGCTGGTCGGCGAGGCCACCAAGGAGGCCGAGCGGCTGCGGGCCGAGGCCGAGCAGCTGCGGGACGACGCCCGCGCCGAGGCCGAGCGGATGATCGCCGAGGCGAGCGACGACGCCCGGGCCAGGGCCGCCGAGGACTCCGCGGCCCAGCTGGCCAAGGCGGCCCGGAGCGCCGAGGAGGTGCTGACCCGCGCCTCGGAGAAGGCGCAGGCCACCACCAAGGCGGCCACCGACGAGGCGGAGCGGATCCGGCGCGAGGCCGAGGAAGAGGCCGACCGGCTGCGGGCCGAGGCCCATGAAACCGCCGAGCAGCTCAAGGGCTCGGCGAAGGACGACACCAAGGAGTACCGCGCCAAGACCGTCGAGCTGCAGGAGGAGGCCCGCCGGCTGCGCGGAGAGGCCGAGCAGCTGAAGTCGGAGGCGGCCGCCGAGGGCGAGCGGGTCCGTGCCGAGGCGCGCCGTGAGGCGGTCCAGCAGATCGAGGAGGCGGCCAGCACCGCCGAGGACCTGCTGACCAAGGCCAAGGCCGACGCCGAGGAGACCCGCTCCGGTGCCACCGCCGAGAGCGAGCGGGTGCGCACCGAGGCCATCGAGCGGGCCAACGCGCTGCGCCGGCAGGCCGATGAGCTGCTGAAGCGGGCCCGCGGCGAGGCCGAGGAGCTGGTGAACTCGGCCGAGGAGCAGGCCGAGCGGGTCAAGTCGGAGGCGGCCACCGCGGCCGAGGAGCTGCGCGAGGAGGCCGAGCGGGCCGCCGAGGACCGCCGCGCCGAGGCCGAGGGCGAGCTGAACCGGCTGCACCAGGAGGCCGAGCAGCGGCTCTCCTCCGCCGACCAGGCGCTGCGGGACGCCCGCGAAGAGGCCGAGCGGCTGCGCAGGGAGACCGCCGAGGAGATCGAGCGGCAGCGCGCCGAGTCCGCCGAGCGGCTGAACGGCTTGCGTCAGCAGGCCGAGGACGAGGCCGCCCGGCTGCGCGACGAGGCCGCGGCGGACGCGTCGAACGCGCGCGCCGAGGGCGAGGCGGTGGCCGTACGGCTGCGCGGCGAGGCCGCCGCGGAGGCCGAGCGGCTGCGCTCGGAGGCCCAGGAGACGGCCGACCGCGTGCGCGCGGAGGCGGCGAGCGCCGCCGAGCGGATCGGCACCGAGGCCGCGGAGGCCCTGGCCGCCGCCCAGGAGGAGGCGGCCCGCCGCCGCCGCGAGGCCGAGGAGCTGCTCGCCGACGCCCGCGAGGAGGCACAGGCGGAGCGTACGGCGGCGCGGGAGCAGAGCGAGGAGCTGCTGGCCGCCGCCCGGAACCGGGTCTCCGAGGCGCAGGCCGAGGCGCAGCGGCTGGTCGAGGAGGCCGAGCGGCGCTCGGCCGACCTGGTGGCCGCCGCCGAGCAGACCGCCCAGCAGGTGCGGGACTCGGTCGCCGGGCTGCACGAGCAGGCCGAGCAGGAGATCACCGCGCTGCGCGGCGCCGCCGAGCACGCCGCCCAGCGGGTGCGCGACGAGGCGCAGGCCGAGGCCGACCGGGTGCGCGCGGACGCCTACGCGGAGCGGGAGCGCGCCTCGCAGGACGCCACCCGGGTGCGGCGGGAGGCCACGGAGGAGTCCGAGGCCGCCAAGTCGCTCGCGGAGCGCACGGTCGCGGAGGCGATCGCCGAGTCGGAGCGGCTGACCGAGCAGGCCCGCGAGGAGGCGGCCAGGCGCCGCGCCGACGCCGCCGAGCAGGCGGACCGGCTGGTCACCGAGGCCACCCACGAGGCCGAGCGGCTGCGCGCCGAGGCCAACGAGACGCTCGACGAGGCGCGGCGCTCGGCCAACAAGACCCGTGCCGAGGCCGCCGAGCAGGCCGATACGCTCATCAGCGGTGCCACCGAGGAGGCCCAGCGGCTGGTCTCGGAGGCCACCACACGGGCGCAGGCGCTGCGTACGGAGGCGTCCGACGCGCGGGCGACCGCGGAGCAGGACGCGGCCCGCACCCGGGCCCAGGCCCGCGGCGACGCCAACAACATCCGCTCGGAGGCGGCCGAGCAGGCGGACCGCCTGGTCACCGAGGCCCGGAACGAGGCCGACCGGCTGCGCGCGGAGGCGAGCGGCGAGGCGGAGCGGCTGCGCGGCGAGGCCGCGGAGACCGTCGGTTCGGCACAGCAGCACGCGGCCCGCATCCGCGCCGAGGCCGAGCGGGTCGAGACCGCGGCGGCGGCCGAGGCGGAACGGATCCGCAACGAGGCGCAGGCCGAGGCGGACCGGCTGATCGACCGGGCGCGCGAGGACGCCAACAAGCGGCGTTCGGACGCCGCCGAGCAGGCCGACCGGCTGATCAGCGAGTCCTCGGCGGAGGCCGAGCGGCTCACCTCCGAGGCGCAGGAGGCCGCGCTGCGCACGGCGACCGCGGCCGAGGAGCAGGCGGACACCATGGTGGGCGTGGCCCGCCGGGAGGCGGACCGGCTGGTCTCCGAGGCCACGGCCGAGTCCAACGCCATGGTGGAGAAGGCCCGTACGGACTCCGACACCATGCTGAGCGAGGCCCGGGGCGACGCCACGGCCATCCGGGAGCGCGCCGAGGAGCTGCGCGCCCGTACCGAGGCCGAGGTCGAGGAGTTGCACCAGCGGGCCCGCCGGGAGTCCGCGGAGCAGATGAAGGCCACCGGCGAGCGGGTCGACAAGCTGGTCGCGGCGGCCACCGCGCAGCTGATGAAGGCCGAGGAGAAGGCCAAGTCGCTGGTCGCGGAGGCGGAGAGCGAAGCGAGCCGGGTGCGGATCGCGGCGGTGAAGAAGGCCGAAGGCCTGCTGAAGGAGGCCGAGCAGAAGAAGACCGAGGCCGAGCGGGAGGCGGACCGACTCCGGACCCAGGCCACGGACGAGGCACAGCAGATCGTGGACGAGGGCAAGCGCGAGCTGGAGTTGCTCAAGCGCCGCCGCGAGGACATCAACGCGGAGATCTCCCGTGTCCAGGACGTCCTCGAGGCGTTGGAATCCTTCGAGACCCCGCGTCGGGTGGCGCGGGCGGCAAGGAGAACGGCCAAGTCAAGACAGCGGCGGGTGCGGGTGCGACGAGGAGTGGAAAGCGGTCGGAGGGGTAACCGTATCCGGGGGGACGAGTCTCAGCTGTGCCTGTCGAGGTTTCGCTTAAGTCTCGCGTCGGTTTCGCGTAAGTCTCGCGTCAGGCTGCGTCCATCACGGCATGTCCGTATCATCCCGACGAGTGACGAGGTCTCCGTCTTACTGCCACTCAAAAGGCTGGAGATTCTGCAGATCAAACAGACGTTGACTCGATGACACGCCGTTCGGCCCCCTAGGATTCCCTCTATCACCTCACCGGTCTCTTTCGACAGGAACCCCATGAGCGACACTTCCTCCCCTTCGGCTTCGAGCTCGTGCGGCGTGGGTACGACCGCGGTCAGGTGGACGACCGCATTTCCAAGCTCGTCGCCGATCGTGACAGTGCACTGGCCCGTATCACCTCTCTGGAAAAGCGCATCGAGGAGCTGCACCTCGAGACGCAGAACGCTCAGGCCCAGATCAACGATTCGGAGCCGTCCTACGCGGGGCTCGGCGCCCGGGTCGAGAAGATCCTCCGTCTCGCCGAGGAAGAGGCGAAGGATCTGCGCGAGGAGGCTCGCCGCGCCGCCGAACAGCACCGTGAGCTGGCCGAGTCGGCGGCCCAGCAGGTCCGCAACGACGCCGAGTCGTTCGCCGCCGAGCGCAAGGCCAAGGCCGAGGACGAGGGCGCGCGGATCGTCGAGAAGGCGAAGGGCGAGGCGGCCACGCTGCGCCAGGAGGCGCAGAAGGACGCCCAGTCCAAGCGCGAGGAGGCGGACTCCCTCTTCGAGGAGACCCGCGCCAAGGCCGCGCAGGCCGCCGCCGACTTCGAGACCAACCTCGCCAAGCGCCGCGAGCAGTCCGAGCGCGACCTGGCCTCGCGTCAGGCCAAGGCCGAGAAGCGGCTCGCGGAGATCGAGCACCGCGCCGAGCAGCTGCGCCTGGAGGCCGAGAAGCTGCGCACCGACGCCGAGCGCCGCGCCCGCCAGACGGTGGAGACCGCCCAGCGCCAGGCCGAGGACATCGTGGCCGACGCCAACGCCAAGGCGGACCGCATCCGCAGCGAATCCGAGCGCGAGCTCGCGGCCCTCACCAACCGCCGCGACAGCATCAACGCCCAGCTGACCAACGTCCGCGAGATGCTGGCCACGCTGACCGGCGCGGCGGTGGCCGCGGCCGGTGCCCCGGGCGAGGACGAGGCGGTCAACCGCGGCGTCCCGGCCCAGCAGTCCCGGTGACCCTGGGTCACCCCGAAGCGCCCGATGCCCCGCGCCGCCCAAGCGGCGCGGGGCACGCGCATGTAACCCAGCCCCTCCGGCGATGGCAAACCAGCCCCTCCGGCGATTGAGGAGCAGGGGCCCGAGGGCAGAGCCCCGCACGGGCCCGGACGGGGCCCGGCAAACCCAGCCCCTCCGGCGATTGAGGAGCGGGGCCCGGGGCAGAGCCCTCGGCGGGGCCGGGCGGGGCCCGGTTTCGGGGAGGGGCGGGGTGGGGCAGGCAACCCCCGTGACCGACCGCACCCTCAAAACCCTCGGCTTCGCCGACGTCCCCGCCCAACAACCCCTCACCTACCCCGGCCGCCCCATCACCCACCCCACCCTCCTCACCACCGGCGAGCTCTGGGACCTCACCCCCACCCCGGACCGCCTGGGCACCTGGACGGTCACGGCCAACCCACGCCCCGGCAGCAACAAAGCGCCCAAAGAGCCGCTGGACGCCGTCCTCACCCGCCTCGGCCACCCCCAACCCCCCACCGCCACCCCGTCATCGCCGTCGGCTCCAACGCCTCCCCCGCCCAGCTCCACCACAAGCTGTCCCGCCCCGGCCACCCGGCCACCGTCCCCATGGTCCCGGTCGACGTGCACGGCATCGCGGTCGGCTGTTCCGCCCACATCGGCCGGTACGGCTACGTGGCCTCCGCCCCGTACACGGCGCCCGGCGCCCGCACCCCGCTCGTCATCAGCTGGCTGGACGCCGACCAGCTCGCGGCCGTCGACGCCACCGAGTACCCCAACTACCGCCGGGTCCTGCTGCCCGGCAGCCAGTACCCGATGGTCATGCCGTCCGGCGAACGGCTCGGCGGCGCGTACCTCTACGTCGGCGAGCGCGGAGTGCTGATGTCCCCGGACGGCACCGAGCGCCCCCTCCCCGGCGGCGGCGACCAGAGCGCCCTGCTCACCCGCCTGCTCGCCGGCTCACCACGGCTGCGCGCACTCCTCGGCCCGGACCCCCGCGCCTGGGTCACCCGCGCGGGCGCCGACCCCGCCGTACGCACAACCGGCACCCGGATCTTCCAGGAGGAGGGCTGGGCGCTGCCGCAGCCCGACCTCCTCCGCTGCCCGGAGGACGGGCAGCACGGCGGGCCCGGCGGGCCCGGCGGGCCCAAGAGTTACGATGCGCTCTCATCTCCCGAGTAACGGGAACCGTCAACACGCCGTTATCCTCCTAACCCTCATCGGGGGCGAGCACGCCCGACCCATGCTCATGAGGGGCGGAGAATGATCGAGGCAGTCGGCCTCACGAAGCGCTACGGCGCCAAGACAGCCGTGTACAACCTGTCCTTCCAGGTGAGGCCCGGCGCCGTCACCGGCTTTCTCGGACCCAACGGGTCGGGTAAGTCCACCACCATGCGGATGATCCTGGGCCTCGACGAGCCCACCGCCGGCCATGTCACGGTCGGCGGCTACCCGTTCCGCAAGCTGCCCAACGCCCCCGCCAGGTGGGCGCACTACTCGACGCCAAGGCGGTGCACGGCGGCCGCAGCGCCCGCCAGCACCTGCTCTGCCTGGCCCAGCTGTCCGGCATCCCGGCCCGCCGGGTGGACGAGGTGCTGGGCGTGGTGGGGCTCCAGAACGTGGCGCGCAAGCGCTCCAAGGGCTTCTCTCTCGGCATGGGCCAGCGCCTGGGCATCGCAGCCGCCCTCCTCGGCGACCCGCAGGTGCTGCTCTTCGACGAGCCGGTCAACGGCCTGGACCCCGAGGGCATCCTCTGGGTCCGCAACTTCATGAAGCAGCTGGCCTCCGAGGGCCGCACCGTCTTCGTCTCCAGCCATCTGATGAGCGAGATGGCGCTCACCGCCGACCATCTGATCGTGATCGGGCGCGGGCAGCTGCTCGCCGATATGAGCGTCAAGGACTTCATCTCCTACAACTCCGCGGACTTCGCGCGCGTCCGCACCCCGAGGGCGACCCGGGGCAGCGCGAGAAGCTGACCGCCGCGCTGAGCGAGGCGGGCGGCCAGGTGCTGCCGGAGCAGGACGGCGCGCTGCGGGTGACCGGGCTGCCGCTGCCGCGCATCAGCGATCTGGCGCACCAGGCGGACGTGCGGCTGTGGGAGCTCTCCCCGCACCAGGCGTCGCTGGAAGAGGCGTACATGCGGATGACGCAAGGCGCGGTGGACTACCGCTCGACCATCGACGAGCGCGCCGCCCTGCAACAGCAGATGCTGGGCGCGGTGCCGCAGGGCGGGCCGTACGGCTACGCGCCGGGCGTTCCGGGACAGCAGGTGGGCTTCCCGCCGGGGACCGTACTCCCGGGGTACGCCGAACCCCCGGCCCCGCCGCGGCAGCACGCCCCGGGCGCCCCGCACACCCCGGGCGCCCCGATGCCCGCCGCACCGGCGGCACCGTCCGCCGCCCCCGCGATGCCGCCCACCGCTCCCCCGGCCAGTCCCGCGGCCCCCGCGGCTCCCCCGGCTCAGCCGCCCGCGGCGCCGTCCGCCCCCGCCGATCTGACCAAGAGCGACACCGAGGACGCCCGATGACGACCCCGCACCAGCAGCAGTACCAGGCGCCCGTCCCCCGCAGGGTCCTCCGCACATGCCGCCGCAGGCGGCCCCGCACCAGCCGGTGCCCTCCGGACCTCCGTCGCAGCCGTACGCCGGTGTCGGCCCTTACACCTCGCCGATCCCGGTCCGCCAGACCCACCTCGGCAACGCCCTCGCCTCCGAGTGGACCAAGATCAAGTCGGTGCGCTCCACGATCTGGACGCTGAGCGTGATGGTCGCGCTGGTGGCCGGGATCGGCCTCCTGGTGGCGGCGAGCACCAGCGACAACGACTACCGGACCGTCCCCACCACCCTCCCCGGATTCTTCGGCACCCTGCTCGGTCAGCTGTGCATCGTCACCCTCGGGGTGCTCGTGATCACCTCCGAGTACGGCACCGGGATGATCCGGACCACCCTCACCGCCTCCCCGCAGCGCTCCCGGGTGCTCACCGCCAAGGCGCTGGTGTTCTTCACCCTCTCGTTCACCACCACGACCCTGGCGCTCGCGCTGGTGGCCTTCGCCAGCACCGAGATGCACAGCGGACCGGGCGTCCAGGAGCCGTCGAGCGACCAGCTCCTGGGCGCGACGGTGGGCGCGGGGCTGTATGTGTCGCTGCTGGGGCTGCTCTCGCTGGCCGTCGGCAGCATGCTGCGGCACTCCGCGGGCGCGATCACCACGATGCTCGGTGTGGTGCTGCTGCCGTCCATCCTCCCCGCGTTCCTGATGATGTCGGACAGCCTCCGCGATCTGGGAGCGAAGATGCAGGAGTACTCCTCGCCCCAGGCGCTGGCCTCCCTCTTCCGGATCGACGAGAGCCTGAACAGCGGCTGGCCCCAGCTGGGGGCGCTGGCCGGGATCACGGCGGGGGCGATGATCGCCGCCTATGTGCTGCTGGAGAAGCGCGACGTATAGAGCCCGGAGGGCTTACGGGGTCCGCAGTGGCCTGAGTCAATATCGCGGCGCGTTACGGGACCGCTGGAGCTTCGCGCTCCGGCGGTCCCGCGCGTTCCAGCACGCCTTGTGCCAGTGGCGCCGGTCGTCCACGCCCATGTGCTGCTGCCAGGCGACCACATGCGCCACCCCCGGCGGAATCTCCTGGTCGCAGCCCGGGCAGCGGTAGTGCTTGGCGGCCGCCCCGCCGCCGATCTGCCGGACCACCCACTCCTCGCCCTGCCAGGTCTCCATGCGGTCGAGGCCATAACGGCCCGTGCTCTCGTGGCCGACAGGCTTGTCGCCGCCTCGCGGGCGGTTTCGGCGTGGAGACACGGGGCACCTCGACAGAGCTGGAGCTAACGGGCTGTGACCAGCGTACGCGCTACGGTCACCCTCCGGGAAAGCCGTCGTCCACACCCACCCTCTGATCATCATGAAAACTTCATGCTTGGCCGTGCCCTTGGCACGTGTCAGGCGTTAATGCCTACAAGGGGGATGCCCGCGCCGGCACATCAGCCGCGACAAGGAGGCAGGTTCACGATGGATGTGGGGGCTTTCATCCTGGCCGCTCAATTCCCGGGCCAGGGACAGGAGGAGGCGCTGCACCGGGCGGTGCGGTCGGCCCAGCTCTCCGAGGAGACCGGACTGGACGCGGTCTGGGTCGCCGAGCACCACTTCGTTCCGTACGGCGTCTGCCCGTCCGCGGTCACCCTCGCCGCCCTGCTGCTGGGACGTACCCGCCGGATCGGCGTCGGTACGGCGGTGAGCGTACTGCCGACCGCGCATCCCGTCGCGCTGGGTGAGCAGGCGGCACTGCTCCATATCCTCTCCGGCGGCCGGTTCACGCTGGGTGTCGGCCGCGGCGGTCCCTGGGTGGACCTCGAGGTCTTCGGCACGGGTCTGCGCGCGTACGAGCAGGGCTTCCCCGAATCGCTCGATCTGCTGCTGCGCTGGCTGCGCGAGCCCCGGGTGGGGGCGGACGGCGAGCGGTTCGCCTTCCGTGAGGTCGCGGTGGTGCCGCGCTGCGACGACGCCCTCGCCGGGCCGGTGGCGGGCGCCCCGCCGGTGGTCGTCGCCTGCACCTCGCCCACCAGTGTGCGGCTGGCCGCCGAGCGCGGGCTGCCCATGCTGCTCGGCATGCACTGCGGGGACGAGGAGAAGGCCGAGTTGGTCGGCCTGTGGCGGAAGTCCGCGCTGGCGGCGGGCCGTTCACCGGAGCACGTCGAGGCGGTGGCGGCGCGGCATGTCTCGGCCGGGGTGGTGCAGATCGCGGACACCCGTCCCGCGGCGGCCGAGGTCCTGACCAAGGCGATGCCCGGCTGGCTGCGGCAGGGTCTCGAGGCGCATGTGACGGTCGACGGCCGGGAGCGCCGGATGCGCGACCCGGTGGCCTATGCGGAGCTGCTGTGCGAGCTGCATCCGGTGGGCTCGCCGCGGCTGTGCGCCGACCGGCTGGCGGCGACCGCGGAGCGCACCGGCATCCACCGGTTCGCGCTGCTGGTCGAGGGGTCGGGCGATCTGGCGGCCACGGAGGAGAACGTACGACGGCTCGGTGGTGAGGTGCTGCCGCTCCTGCGTTGATACACCTCCCCCTGGGGGAGCGGCAGCGTACGTCCCGTCAGCAGTCGCGGAGTTCGGGTGACTGGTTGAGGAGCTGCCCCCGGACCGAGGTGAAGCGGGCGAGGCGCTCGTCGGCCGAAGCGTCCATCGGGAAGACCGCCACCCGGTGACAGTTCTGGAAGGCCAGCCGCACCCCGAAGTGGCGCTGCAGCGCGCCGCGTATCGCGTCACTGGCGAGTGCGCGGAGCAGTTGACCGCGTGCCTGCTCATCGGGCGGCGGCGTCTGGTTGTCGGCGAACTCCCCGCCGTCCACCTTCAGCTGGGCCACCAGCGAGCTGATCATCTCCCATGCGTACGGTAGGGAGTTCCGGACGCAGTCGACGAAGGCCGCTTCGTCGACCTCGCCTCGCTCGGCCTGTTCGAGCAGGGCCGGTGAGACGTCGAGCGACATGGGTTCTCCTCTCGCGACCCCGCGAGCGGGGTCTCAGGGATGGGAAGGGCGGACGGCGACGCAGCGTACCCGTCCGACGACCGCCCGCTTCAACGGTAATTCGGCCACTGCGCCCGCACCAGGAGAATGGGCACACAACCAGCCATCGCCGAAGGGGTCCATCGGCGGACGAATCGCGTACGGCGGTGGTGGTCGAGTAGCGTTGCCGACCATGCGTCTCGTCATCGCCCGGTGCTCGGTGGACTACGCCGGCCGCCTCACCGCCCACCTCCCCTCGGCACCCCGTCTGATCCTGGTCAAGGCCGACGGCAGTGTGTCCATCCACGCGGACGACAGGGCCTACAAACCCCTCAACTGGATGTCTCCGCCGTGCACGCTGAAGGAAGGCGACGACGATGTGTGGACGGTGGTGAACAAGGCGGGCGAGAAGCTCATCATCACCATGGAGGAGGTCCTCCATGACTCCTCGCACGAACTCGGCGTCGACCCCGGGCTGATCAAGGACGGTGTCGAGGCCCATCTGCAGGAGCTGCTCGCCGATCGTATCGAGACACTTGGCGATGGCTGGACGCTTATTCGGCGTGAATACCCCACCGCCATCGGCCCGGTGGACATTCTCTGCCGTGACGCGGACGGGGCGACGGTCGCCGTGGAGATCAAACGCCGTGGTGAGATCGACGGTGTCGAGCAGCTCACCCGCTATCTCGAACTCCTCAACCGGGACCCGCACCTCGCCCCGGTGAAGGGCGTCTTCGCCGCCCAGGAGATCAAGCCCCAGGCGCGCGTCCTCGCCACGGACCGGGGCATCGGCTGCGTGGTGCTGGACTACGACGGGCTCCGGGGCATCGAGGACGACAAGCTCCGGCTCTTCTGACGCGGGGCCCGCTCCGACGGAGGGAGGCCGGGCCCGGCGGCCCCGGCCTCCCTCCGTCGTCGTACGGGCTCGCGCCCGCCCCCGGAGCCGGGCCCCTACGGGGTGCTCGGCGGACCACGCGGCGGGCCGTATGGCGTTGCTTCCCCCTCCCCGCCCCTTCCCGCTACCAGGGGCTCCGCCCCTGGACCCCGGCGTCTGAAGCGGAGCCCCACCACACGGCGGAGCCGTATACCGATGCCACGGAAGGGGCGAAGCCCCTGCCCGGGGCCTGAGGCGGAGCCCCTCCGGGGTCTGAGGCCAAGCCCTCCGACCAGGAGCCGAACCCCTGCCCAGCGCCTGCGGCCAAACCCCCGCCCGAGGCCTGCGGCCAAACCCTCCGACCAGGAGCCGAACCCCTGCCCAGCGCCTGCGGCCAAACCCCCGCCCGAGGCCTGCGGCCAAACCCTCCGACCAGGAGCCGAACCCCTGCCCGGAGCCTGCGGCCAAACCCCTCCGGCCTGAGGCCAAACCCCTGCCCGGGCCTGGAGCCGAGCCCCCGCCCGAGGCCTGCGGCCAAACCCTCCGACCTGAGGCCAAACCCCTGCCCAGGGCCTGCGGCGGAGCCCCTCCGGGGTCTGAGGCCAAGCCCTCCGGCCTGGGGCCGAGCGCCTGCCCGGGGTCTGGGCGGAGCCCCAGTTTCGGGAAGGGGCGGGGAGGGGAGCAGCCCGCCGCAGGCGTCAAGACCCGCCGTACAGCCCCCTGAGCCGATCACATCACGCCACGGGCGCGGGGCGCCCCCTGGCGCGATCCAGCGCCCGCGGCGAGCGCCCCGCGCTACCGCGACTACGCGAGCGGGGTGGCCGTGCTCGACGCCGTGTGAGTCGTGGGGGCGCTCGCGGTGGTGGAGGTGTCCCCCGTGGGGGTCGTGGTCGGGGACGACGTCGTGGGCGTCGGCCTGGTGGGCTCGCCGGTCGGCGTCGTCGGCCTGCTCGTCGGCGGCTTGGTCGTCGGCCGCGGGCCGGAGGTCGTGGGGTGCGAGGACGGCGGCGAGGGCGGCTGCTCGGTGTCCGAGGGCGAGCCGCCGGTGGACGACGGGCCACTGGTCGCCGTGGAGCCGCTGGGCGAGCCGCTGCCGCTGGGCGCGGCCGGGGACGTGGACGCCTTCGGCACCCCGCTGAGGCCCGGCTGAGGGGCCTGGCTGGTGCCGCTCGTGGGCTCGTCGGCGGTCAGTCCCTTGTCGTCGTCCCGCTGACTGGCCGAACGATCCGGCTTGACCTTGTCGGCCGGGTTGTTGGAGTCGTCGCCCGAGGTGCCGCCCAGGCCCAGGGTCACCACGGTGCCGAGCACGGCCACCAGCAGTACTCCCGCGGCCGCCGCGACCACATTGCGCCGGGTGCCGTGCGTCGCCAGCCGCCGCAGACCGCTCGGCTTGCCGCCCGAGGGCCCGGCGGGGGCGGAGGCGGCGGTAACGGCCGTGGGAGTGGCGGGGGCGGCCACAGAGGTCCGGGAGGCGGACGGGACCACGGCAGTCACTGCTGTGGTCGCCGCCGTCGCCGCCGTGCTGCCTATGGCGGCCATCGGCGTCGTGGTCGCCACCTTGGGGTGACGATCGTGGTCTCGGTGTCGTCCGGCGCTCCGTCCGCCGCCAGGGGCGCCGCGTCGCCCTTACGGTTCCCACCGCTCGTCCCGAACGCCCCGGCCATCGCCGAGCCGGGCGAGCGGTCGGCGACCAGCGCCAGCGCACGCCGGCCCGCGACCGTGCCCCGCTTGTCCGCGAGGACGCCCCGCAGCCCGATGGACGCCTCCAGCTCGGCGCGGGCCCGGTCCAGATGGCCCGTGCACAGCGCGAGGACGCCCAGCTCGTGGTGGAAGTACGCCTCGTCCGCGACCTGCCCCGCCAGCCGCGCGGCCTCCTGGCCGTGCCGCACCGCACGCTCCCAGGCGCCCCAGTGCAGCGCCGCGGCGAAGGCGGGCCCGGCGGCGCGGGCCAGGAGCACGGCGGCGTCGGCGTGGCCCGCCTCGCGGCTGCCGATGAGCGCCGTCATCGCCGCGAGGATCGCGTCGGCCTCGGCGGCGACGCGCTCGGGGGCCACCGAGGGGTGGCCAGCCCACCAGGTGTAGTGCTGGGCAACGGTGTGCGCGCGCCCGGCGCCCTCGTCGGCGTAGCCCTCCTCCACGAGCTGGGCGGTGACGCGCGCCGCCAGCCGGTAGTGCGATCCGGCCGGGGTGACGAGGCCGCAGCCGAGCAGCTCGCCGAGGGTGGTGTCCGCGTGGGTGTCCCCGGACAGCGCGGGCAGATGGGCCTGGTGCGGGCATTCGCCGCCGAGCGCGACCGCGAACCGCAGCGCGTCGCGGGCCGGCTCGCCCAGCCGGGCGGCGAGCAGCGCGGCGGGGGACGCCGCCTCGGTGATCGAGGGCAGCGGGACCTCGGCCCCCTGCCCGGAGGCGTCGTCGCGCCGGGCGTCCCGCTGCCGCAGCAGCGCGCCCGCCTGGACGAAGCGCAGCGGCAGCCCCTCGGACTCGAACCACAGGTCCGCCGCCCAGCTCGCCTCGTCCTCGTCCAGGGGCCGTCGTGCGGCCCGCTCCAGCAGCTCGAGTCCGGCCGTACGGCTGAGCCCGGAGAGGAAGACCTCCTCCAGGTGGGAGTCGGGGGACGGCGCCGGGACATCGGGGGTGGCGGAGATCAGGAACGCGCATTCGGGGTCGCGTCGAGGAACTCGTCCAGCGCGGCGCCGCCGAACTCGATGTCGTCCAGGACGACGACCGCGCCGATCTCCTGTATCGCCTCCATCAGCTCCGCGCGGTCCGGCCGGTACAGCGGGGCGCTGAAGACGGCGGCGTAGAGGTCGTGGAGGAGGTCGGTGGGGGTGCGGTGGTAGCCGGAGAGGCGTACGACGCCGTCGGGCGCGAGCCGCTCGCAGTCGGAGGCGACGGCCTCCAGCAGGGTGCTGCGCCCGGCGCCGGAGGGCCCGGTGACCCGCACCGAGCGGCCGCGGGCGATCAGCCGGGCCAGCCGCTCCCGCTCCTCGTCCCGCTCCAGCATCGGCAGCTCGGGCAGAACGGTGCCGGACGGGCGGGGCGCGGCGGCGGCGCGGCGCAGCTCGGCCCGCTCGTCGGGGCCGTGGCGCTCGGGCCGGGCGGGGCGCTCACCGGGCGGGCAGGGTTCTATCTCGCTGCCGTCGACGGGGTTGACGGTGAGCAGGTGGTCACCGGCGACGATGCGCGCGGTGCGGGCCGGGGAGGCGGAAGCGGGCTCGGAGGAGGGAGAAGAAGCGGACGAGGCGGAGGAGGGCGGGGAGGGGAGACGCCCCCGCCGGGCACCGGGGCGCCCAGCGGGGGCGTCGGCACGTCCCCCGTCGGCCCCGTCGGCCCCGTCATCCCCGTCGGCCCCGTCATCCCCGTCGGCCCCGGCGGCGCGGGCGGGCGCGGCGACGAGCCGTCGCCCGGGCCGTCCGCCGCACGCGACGCACCGGAAGCCGCACCCGGCGCGGCCTCGTCGTGGCCGTGCTCCTGCGATCCGCGGTTCTTCGGGTCCACTGTCCTTGCCCCCAGATGCGTGGCGTGCTGTAAGGCTCCCCGGCCTGCCTTCGCTTCTGGTCCGGTGCCGCCGTAGGGAATGTGTCCGGCGCTCACCGAACCCCGGGCCGTATCAGACGGCCTGGACCTGCTCACAGTATCCACCGCGCCGGAGGGGGCCCACGCCACCCCGGGTAACCCACCGCCCGCGGGCAGGCGGAGTCCCCGCCGCTCAGACGCGCGGCAGGGACTCCGCCTCCAGTCCGCCTTCGATCGCGAGGATGCGGTGCAGCCGGGTGGCCACCAGCAGCCGCTGCATCTGGGGCGGCACCCCGCGCAGCACCAGCCGTCTGCCCATCCGGCCCGCCCTGCGGTGCGCGCCCATGATGACCCCGAGCCCGGTGGCGTCCCAGGAGTCCAGTTCGGTCAGGTCGAGGACGAGATCCCCGCCGCCCGCGTCGACGGCGGTGTGCAGGGCCGTACGGGCGTCCGCCGCGCTCCGGACGTCCAGTCGGCCCCGACGACCAGCTCGGCGTGGTCGCCCTTGATGTGCATATGCGCTCCCCAATACGGTGCGTCGTGTCGTCAATGCGCCATTTCTGTCTACAGAACTGACTGCCCCTCACCCGAGGAAGTTGCCGTCTGTAAGCGAACCGATACCGAATTCACCCAAGCGGGTGAGTTCCAGGCCTGGCGCCGCACCAAGGCCCTCAGTAGCGGTAGAAGCCCTCGCCGCTCTTCCGGCCGATGTCCCCCGCATCGACCATCCGGCGCATGATCTCCGGCGGTGCGAACTTCTCGTCCTGCGACTCGGTGTAGATGTTGTCGGTGGCGTGCAGCAGGATGTCCACGCCGGTCAGGTCGGCCGTCGCGAGGGGCCCCATCGCATGGCCGAAGCCCAGCTTGCAGGCGGTGTCGATGTCCTCGGCCGTGGCGACCCCCGACTCGTACAGCTTCGCCGCCTCCACGACGAGGGCGGAGATCAGCCGGGTGGTGACGAAGCCCGCGACGTCGCGGTTGACGACGATACAGGTCTTGCCGACGCCCTCCGCGAACTCCCGTGCCGCGGCCAGGGTTTCATCGCTCGTCTTGTGACCGCGCACCAGCTCGCACAGCCGCATCATCGGCACCGGCGAGAAGAAGTGGGTGCCGACGACCCGCTCCGGGCGCCGGGTGGCCGCGGCGATCTTGGTGATCGGGATGGCCGAGGTGTTCGAGGCCAGGATCGTGTCATCCTTGACCAGTTCATCGAGGGTGCGGAAGATCTCCCGCTTGACCTCGATCTTCTCGAAGACCGCCTCCACCACGACATCCGCGTCGGCGGCGGCGTCGAGGTCGGTCGTGGTGGTGATCCGGCCCAGCGCCCGCTCGGCCTCCGCCGCCTCCAGCTTGCCCTTGGAGACGAACTTGTCGTACGAGGCCCGGATGGTGTCCGTGCCGCGCCGCAGCGCCTCGTCGGTCACATCGCGCAGCACCACGTCCCAGCCGGCCTGGGCCGAGACCTGCGCGATACCGGACCCCATGAGTCCGGCTCCGATGACCGCGAGCTTCTTGGCCACGACACACACCTCTCTGTTCGGTAGCTTCCGTCCGTTCCGCCGACGGTCCGTCCGATCCGCCGACAGTCCGATGTGCCGGACCTTAACGTCCGTTCACCCCTGCGGGCAGCCCCTCGTAACGCGCGTCACGGTGTGTTCTTCACCGCATAGTTGAGGACCGTGTCGCTCAGAAGCGACTCCATGACGTCGACCTTACGGAGGGCGTCCTCGGCGACGGCGTCCACACCGCCGCCCTCCGCGAGCCCGCGGATGATCGAGCGCAGCACCGCGTTCTGCAACCCGACGAGCTGGTGGGCGATGAAGTCGGGCCTGGGGTCCTCGGGGTCGGCGGCGGCCTCCTCGCGCAGGGTGATCCCGAGCTGGTGGACCGCCTTCCCCTGGATGGCGAAGAGCCTGGCCATCAGGGTCGGGGACTCCACGATGACCTGCCGGAACCGGTCGTAGCCCTCGCTCAGCCCGACATAGGCGTGCCGTTCGCGGATGTCCTGGCGCAGCTGGTCCATCAGCGCCCGCGCCGCCGACTGCCCGGCCGCGCGCTCCCGTACGAGCCGGGAGGGGCGGTCGACGACCTCCTCCTCGCGGTCGACGAAAAGGTCCTCCTTGGTCGGGAAGTAGTTGTAGACCGTGTTGACGGAGACCTCGGCCGCCTCGGCGATCTCCGCGATCGTGACCGCCTCGAAGCCGCGCGCCATGAACAGCCCGGTCGCGACGTCCGAGATGTGCTGCCTGGTCTGCCGCTTCTTCCGCTCCCTGAGTCCTTCCGCCATGACCTCATCCTAGCTTCGCTGGTGCTCCTTCATTTTTGGGGTGATTGCAAAATTGGTGACGCTCTGTTTTTCTGGGTCCCATGGCAGTCATCACGACGAACGGCCTCACCCACACCTTCCGGACCAAGCGCGGCCCCGTGGCAGCCGTGCGCGGTATCGACCTGACCGTCGAGCGCGGCGAGATCCTGGGCTTCCTCGGGCCCAACGGAGCGGGCAAGACCACCACGCTGCGCATGCTCACCACGCTGCTCCCGCCCACCGGCGGCAGCGCCACCGTCGCCGGGCACGACCTCGCCCGCGATCCGGCCGGGGTGCGCCGGCGGATCGGGTATGTGGCCCAGTCCGGCGGGGTCGATCCCACCGTCTCCGTACGGGAGGAACTGGTCACCCAGGGGCGGCTCTACCGGATGGGCAAGGCCGAGGCGACCGCCCGCGCCGGGGAGCTGGCCCGGGAGCTGGGCCTGGCCGAGCTGCTGGACCGCCCCTGCGCCGCGCTCTCCGGCGGCCAGCGGCGGCGGCTGGACATCGCCCTCGGCCTGGTCCACCGGCCCGAGATCCTTTTCCTGGACGAGCCGACCACCGGGCTCGACCCCGGCAGCCGCGCCGATCTGTGGCAGTTGATCCGCCGGCTGCGCGCCGAGCACGGCATGACGGTCTTCCTGACCACCCACTACCTGGACGAGGCGGAGGCGCTGTCCGACCGGCTGGTCATCGTCGACCAGGGGCTGGTGGCCGCCGAGGGTACGGCGAAGCGGCTCAAGGCCGAGCACGGCGGCGCACCGGACGCCACCCTCCAGGACGCCTTCATCGCCGTCACCGGGCGCGGCACCGCCCCGCGGAATCCCGCCCCGCTCGCCGTCTGACCAGAACACCTACCCCAAGCCCCGGAAGTCCCCCAAGCAGAGGACCAAGGCCCCATGCCTCATCTCGTCTCGGACACGGCCCTGATATTCGGCCGCTACGCCCGCCAGACGCTGCGCTCCAAACCCGCCCTGATCTTCGGGATGGTCCAGCCGCTGCTCTTCCTCGTCTTCTTCGGCCCGCTGCTCACGGATCTGCCGCTCGGCGGCCGGGCCAGTTCCTGGCAGACCATCGTCCCCGGCATCCTCGTCCAACTCGGCCTGTTCAGCGCCTCGTTCGCCGGGATCGGGCTGATCCTCGAGCGCCGTACGGGCGTCATCGAACGGATGCGGGTGACCCCGGTCAGCCGGCTGGCGCTGCTCATGGGCCGGGTGCTCAAGGACGTCGTCCAGCTGCTGTGGCAGTCCCTGGCGCTGGTGTGCGTCGCCGTGGCGCTCGGGCTGCGCGCCCCGGTGCTGGGCGTGGCGATCGGCTTCGTCTTCGTCGGCGTGCTGACCATCTCGCTCGCCTCGCTCTCCTACGCGCTGGCGATGCGGGTGTCCTCGCCGCAGGGGTTCGCGCCGGTCATCAACTCCATCACCATGCCCGCGATGCTGCTGTCCGGGATCCTGCTGCCGATGTCGCTCGGGCCGCGCTGGCTCGACGTCGCCTCGCACTTCGTGCCGTTCCGCTATCTCGTGGACGGGGTGCGGGCCGCCTTCGCCGGGGAGTACGGGGACGGGAAGATCGCGCTGGCCGCGCTGGTCGCCACCGCGCTCGCGGCCGTGGCCGTCACCCTCGGGGCACGGCTCTTCCAGCGGGCCGGAGCTTAGCGCCGCCGCGTACGCTCGGAGCCATGGTCAATCTCACCCGCATCTATACGCGCACCGGCGACACGGGCTCCACCGCCCTCGGCGATATGAGCCGCACCGCCAAGACCGATTCGCGGATCGGCGCGTACGCCGACGCCAACGAGGCGAACGCCGCGATCGGGGTGGCCATCGCACTGGGCCAACTGCCCGCCGAGATCGTCAAGGTGCTGGTCCGCGTCCAGAACGACCTGTTCGACGTGGGCGCGGACCTGTGCACGCCGGTGGTGGAGAACCCCGCCCATCCGCCGCTGCGCGTGGAGCAGAGCTACATCGACACGCTGGAGGCGGACTGCGACCGCTTCCTGGAGGGGCTGGAGAAGCTGCGCAGCTTCATCCTCCCGGGCGGCGCCCCGGGCGCTGCGCTGCTGCACCAGGCGTGCACGGTGGTACGCCGCGCCGAGCGCTCCACCTGGGCGGCGCTCGCCGAGCACGGGGACTCGATGAACGAGCTCACCGCCACCTATCTCAACCGGCTCTCGGACCTGCTGTTCATCCTGGCCCGCTCGGCCAACAAGGAGGTCGGCGACGTGCTGTGGGTCCCGGGCGAGAACCGCTGAAAAACCACTGGCCCCGTCGGTCCCGGGAGCGTGGCAGCGCATCACCGAGACCGACGGGGCGGGGCGGGGCCCGGCGTCGTCTGCCCGTTACGGGGGTTAGCGGGCGGACGACGCGGAGCGCTCCCGCTTCGGAAAGAGCGTGTAGCTGAGCGCGATGACCACGTTGATGCCCATCAGGTACAGCATCTTCTGCTGCCAGTCGCGCAGCGAGCCGATCTCACCGTCGTCACCGACGTACCAGATCCCGCCCTGGAGCAGTGCGATGGCGATGACCGCGGCCAGCACCCAGCGCCCGGCGGTCTTCCACTCGTGCAGCGTGCGCGCCATACCGTACTTCGCGGGCTTGACCGGCGGCGGCCCGCCGAAGAAGCGGTGCGCCACCCGGGCGTCGACCCATTTGATCGTCGAATGGCCGAGCGCGGCCGAATAGCCGATGTAGACCGCGGCGAGGCCGTGCTTCCAGTCCGGTTCGGCGCCGTTCCTCAGGTCGATCACGGTCGTCACGAACAGCACCAGCTCCAGCAGCGGCTCGCACAGCAGCACCACGGTGCTCGCCTTCGGCATCTTCGCCACGTAACGCAGCAGAAGGCCGACGGCCAGCAGCACCCAGAAGCCGACCTCACAGGCGATGATCAACGCGACAACCACGATGTTTCCTCTCTCGCTCTGCCCTTGGTCCCAACCCTCCCGCGGTGATCGGGGCACGCGCGTCGTCGGCGGCGATGAAACCCGACTGCATCCTTCGATGTACGCGGCCGGGCGGCGGGCCCGGCCCCAAGGGGGAGGTCCGCCCGGCGCGCCGCGTGGTGTGATGGGTGCCATGCCGTCCCGTCCCCACCTCCCACGCCCGCATCAGCACGACCTCGTGATCGCTCTCGGCGGACTGTTCTGCGGGGCTCTGATGTGGGCGCTGGGGCTGCACAACAACCCGTCGTACTACGGGACGCCCCGGTGGCTGGGGCTGGTCGCGCTGTTCGTGATCTCGGCGGCCGAACTAGTGCGGCGCTCCAGGCCCCTCATCGGCCTGGGTGTGGGGACCGTCGCGCTCGCCGTCGACGGCCTCAGCGGCGGGCTGGGCGCGACGATGCTGATGTTCACCGACCTGGTCTACGCGGCCGTCATGTATTCCGGCGCCACCGCCGCCCAGCGCATCCCCCGGATCTGCTGGCTCGTCACGGGGCTGGTGACCGTGGTGCCGCTGGTCGTCTACAACGACCCTCTGGCGCTGCTGGCCGGAACGTTCGTCGGACTCCTCGTCATCACCCCGGCGTGGACCGGGTCGGTGATCCGCAATCACCGCGAAGAGGCCGCGGCCGCCCGTCTGGAGGCCGAACGCGTCGCGCTGCTGGCCGAGTTGGACCGGCGGGAGGCGGTGGCCTCCGAGCGCTCCCGGATGGCACGCGAACTCCACGACATGGTGGCCAATCACCTCTCGGCCATCGCCATCCACTCCAGCGCCGCCCTCTCCCTGAAGGACCCCGCCGCGACCGACGAGGCGCTCGGCGTCATCCGGGAGAACAGCGTGCGTGGCCTGGCCGAGATGCGCCGGCTGATCGGGCTGCTGCGGGATCCCGGGGAAACCTCGGAACCGGCCGCCACCTCCACCCTCGACGCGCTCGACACCCTGCTGGAGCAGGCCCGCACCAACGCCCGCCCCGGCGGCCAGGACATCGTCCTGTGCGACGAGCGGCCGGACGGCGCCGCCCCGCTGCCCACCCCGGTCGAGCTCGCCGCGTACCGCATCGTCCAGGAGTCGCTCACCAACGCCCTCAAGCACGCCGCGCCCGGCCGGGTGGACGTGACGCTGGCGCACCGCGCGGACGGCCCGCTCGAGGTCAGCGTCATCAGCCCGTACGGCGACCGCGAGGGCCCCGGGCGCCCGGCTCCGGCACCGGGCTGATCGGGATGCGCGAGCGGGTGTCCCTGCTCGGCGGCACCCTCGACGCCGGCCCGGTCTCCGGGCCCGGGGGCATGGTGTGGCGGGTGCGGGCCACGCTTCCGCTGGACGACGAGAGCGCTCAGAGCATGAGCGCCCAGACTGTGCCATGACCCTTCGACGACCAGGAGCCGCCGTGACCCCGCCCGCCCCGCCCGCCCGTTCCGCGTCCAAGCCGATCCGGGTGCTGGTCGCCGAGGACCAGGGCTCGGTCCGCTCCGGGCTGGTGCTGATCCTGCGGTCCGCCCCCGATGTGGAGGTGGTCGGCGAGGCGGTGGACGGCCTCCAGGCGGTGGAGATGGCCCGTGCGCTGCGCCCCGATGTGGTGCTCATGGACGTCCAGATGCCCCGGCTCGACGGGGTGTCGGCCACCCGTCAGGTGGTCGCCGAGCAGCTTGCGGACGTGCTGGTGCTGACCACCTTCGACCTGGACGAGTATGTCTTCGGGGCGCTGCGCGCGGGCGCCGCCGGATTCCTGCTCAAGGACAGCGAGGCGGCCGATCTGATCGAGGCGGTCCGTACGGTGGGGCGCGGCGAGGGCATGATCGCCACCGCGGTCACCCGCCGGCTGATCGCGGAGTTCGCCCGGCCCCAGGCCGCCCCTCCCCCACCGCGCCCAGCCCCGAGGTGCTCGCCACGCTCACCCCGCGGGAGCGGGAGGTGCTGGCCTGTCTGGGGCAGGGGCTGTCGAACGCGCAGATCGCGGAGCGGCTGACCATGGCGGAGGCGACGGTGAAGACGCATGTCAGCCGGCTGCTGAACAAGCTGGAGCTGCGCAGCCGGGTGCAGGCCGCGGTGCTGGCCCAGGAACTGGGCGTGCGCTAAGCGCTTCGCTGGAAGTGCGGCGACGGGTAGCTCTTCGCCTTCGACGCCTTGGCGGGCGCTGTGGATTAGGCCACATTGACGCGCTGGCCGGGGGCGCGGCCTCCAGCCAGGCCAGAAAGCCGGTCAGGGCGTCGTCGCTCATGGCCAGTTCCAGCCGGGTGCCGCCGTGCCGGCAGGCGAGCACCACCGCGTCGGAGAGCAGCGCCAGCTCCTCCTCGCCCTTGGGGGTGCGCCGCTCCAGCACCTCGATCGAGGCGCGCTCCAGGATCCGCCGGGGCCTCGGCGCGTAGGAGAAGACCCGGAACCACTCGACCCGGTCACCGTTGTAGCGGGCGACCCCGTACACCCAGCCCTTGCCGCTGAGCTCGGATTCGCTGGGCGGTGGATCCCAGCGCAGCGAACAGTCGAAGGTTCCGCCGGACCGCTGGATCAGCCGCCGCCGGAGACCGAAGACGAAGAGTCCCACCACCACCAGCGCGACGACCACGCCGCCCACAAGCAGAGCGAGGACCATCTTCACCGACCTCCTCGCGTCATCCGGAAAAACCGCACCTGCATCGCCTCAGCCGCGGACCGCTGAAGGGGAGCTCCAGCGAGGTCCGCGGCTGAGGTTTTCGACCGTACGTGACAGGCTCAGTGCGCTCCCGCCACCGCGCGCAGCCGGACGTCGGCGCGCCGCTCGGCGGCGGCGTCCGCCTCCGCCTTGGCACGCTCCAGCGCCCGCTCCGCGCGCTTCACATCGATTTCGTCGGACAGCTCCGCGACTTCGGCCAGCAGTGAGAGCTTGTCGTCCGCGAACGAGATGAACCCACCGTGCACCGCGGTCACGACCGTCCCGTGCTCGACCGAACGGATGGTCACCGGGCCGGACTCCAGCACACCGAGCAGCGGCTGGTGGCCGGGCATGACGCCGATGTCACCCGATGTGGTGCGCGCGATGACCAAGGTGGCCGCACCGGACCAGACACTACGGTCCGCCGCGACCAGCTCGACGTGCAGCTCAGCAGCCAACGTGGCTCCTCGGGTCTCTCCCCGCCGGGTCGGGCAGGGCTTTCGTCAAAGAATAACGGGCGTACGGAGAGGGGCGGGACCGGGCCCACCCCTCTCGCGGAGCTACCGGGCTCAGGAGACGCCCAGCTCCTTGGCCTTGGCCTTCAGGTCGTCCAGGCCACCGCACATGAAGAACGCCTGCTCGGGGAAGTGGTCGAACTCACCGTCGGCGATCGCGTTGAACGCGGCGATGGACTCGTCCAGCGGCACGTCCGATCCGTCGAGACCGGTGAACTGCTTCGCCGCGTGGGTGTTCTGCGACAGGAAGCGCTCGATACGACGGGCGCGGAAGACGGTGAGCTTGTCCTCCTCGCCGAGCTCGTCGATGCCCAGGATGTTGATGATGTCCTGGAGGTCCTTGTACTTCTGCAGGATCGACTTCACGCGCGAGGCGCAGTCGTAGTGGTCCTGCGAGATGTAGCGCGGGTCCAGGATGCGGGACGTCGAGTCCAGCGGGTCCACCGCCGGGTAGATGCCCTTCTCCGAGATCGGCCGGGAGAGCACCGTGGTCGCGTCGAGGTGCGCGAAGGTGGTCGCCGGGGCCGGGTCGGTCAGGTCGTCCGCGGGGACGTAGATCGCCTGCATCGAGGTGATCGAGTGACCGCGGGTCGAGGTGATGCGCTCCTGGAGGATGCCCATCTCGTCGGCCAGGTTCGGCTGGTAGCCCACCGCGGAGGGCATCCGGCCGAGCAGGGTCGAGACCTCGGAACCGGCCTGGGTGAAGCGGAAGATGTTGTCGATGAAGAACAGCACGTCCTGCTTCTGCACATCGCGGAAGTACTCCGCCATGGTCAGACCGGCCAGGGCGACGCGCAGACGGGTGCCCGGGGGCTCGTCCATCTGGCCGAAGACCAGCGCGGTCTGCGGGAGCACGCCGGACTCGGCCATCTCCTCGATCAGGTCGTTGCCCTCACGGGTGCGCTCGCCGACACCGGCGAACACGGAAACGCCCTCGTGCAGCTTGGCCACACGCATGATCATTTCCTGGATGAGCACGGTCTTGCCGACGCCCGCGCCGCCGAACAGACCGATCTTGCCGCCCTTGACGTACGGGGTCAGCAGGTCGACGACCTTCAGACCGGTCTCGAACATCTCGGTCTTGGACTCGAGCTGGTCGAACGCCGGGGCCTTGCGGTGGATGGACCAGCGCTCGGTGACCTCGGACTCGGCCTCGGGCTCGTTGAGGATCTTGCCCAGGGTGTTGAACACCCGGCCCTTGGTGACATCGCCGACCGGCACCGTGATGCCGTCGCCGGTGTCGGTCACCGCGGCCTGGCGGACCAGACCGTCGGTGGGCTCCATGGAGATGGCGCGGACCAGGCCCTCGCCCAGGTGCTGGGCGACCTCGAGGGTCAGCGTCTTCTTCGCGCCCTCCTGCGAGGGGTCGGCGACCTCGACGGTCAGCGCGTTGTAGATGTCCGGCATCGCGTCGACGGGGAACTCCACGTCGACGACCGGGCCGATGACCCGCGCGACGCGGCCGGCGGCCACAGCGGTCGGCTCAACAGTGGTGGTCATGGTGTCAGTCACTCCCCGCGGAGGCGTCGGCCAGAGCGCTCGCGCCACCGACGATCTCGCTGATTTCCTGGGTGATGTCGGCCTGGCGGGCCGCGTTGGCAAGCCGCGTGAGCGACTTGATGAGCTCTTCGGCGTTGTCGGTCGCCGACTTCATCGCCCGCCGGGTCGCCGCGTGCTTGGATGCGGCGGCCTGGAGCAGGGCGTTGTAGATACGGGCCTCGACATACCGGGGCAGCAGGGCGTCCAGGACGTCCTCGGACGACGGCTCGAAGTCGTAGAGCGGGAGGATCTCGCCCTTCTTCTCCTGCTCCTCCGCTTTCTCCTCGAGGCTGAGCGGCAGCAGCCGGTCCTTGACCGGGGTCTGCGTCAGCATCGAGACGAACTCGGTGAAGACGATGTGCAGCTCGTCCACGCCGCCCTCGGCCGTGTCCTTGAGGACGGCCTCGATCAGCGGGCCCGCGATCTTCTTGGCGTCCGCGTAGGTGGGGCTGTCGGTGAAGCCACCCCACGACTCCGTGACCTTGCGCTCACGGAAGGTGTAGTACGCCACGCCCTTGCGGCCGACGATGTAGGTGTCGACCTCCTTGCCCTCACGGGTGAGCCGCTCGGTGAGCTCCTCGGCCGCCTTGATCACGTTGGAGGAGTAGCCGCCCGCGAGACCCGGTCGCTCGTGATGAGCAGGACCGCGGCCCGGGTCGGGTTGTCGCTCTCCGTGGTCAGCGCGTGCTGGGTGGTGGAGCCCTTGGCGACCGCGCCCACCGCCCGGGTGAGCTCGGTGGCGTACGGAGTCGACGCGGCCACCTGGCGCTGCGCCTTGACGACGCGCGAGGCGGCGATCATCTCCATCGCCCTGGTGATCTTCTTGGTCGCGGAGACGGACTTGATCCGCCTCTTGTAGACCCTCAGCTGGGCACCCATGCGCTCAGTCCTCGCCCAGCAGCTTGCCGCCCGAGGTCTCGAACTGCCGCTTGAAGGAGTCGACGGCCTCGCCGAGCGCCTGAATCGTGTCGTCGGACATCTTGCCGCCCTCGACGATGCTGGTCAGCAGCGACTTGTGCTCACGGTGGAGGTAGTCCAGCAGCTCCCGCTCGAAGCGGCGGATGTCCTCCACGGGCACGTCGTCCATCTTGCCGGTGGTACCGGCCCAGATGGAGACGATCTCGTCCTCGGTGGAGAACGGGGCGTACTGCCCCTGCTTCAGCAGCTCGACCATGCGCGCACCGCGCTCCAGCGACGCCTTGGACGCCGCGTCCAGGTCCGAGCCGAAGGCGGCGAACGCCTCGAGCTCGCGGTACTGGGCGAGGTCCACCCGGAGGCGGCCGGAGACCTGGCGCATGGCCCGGTGCTGGGCGGAACCACCGACGCGGGAGACCGAGATACCGACGTTCAGGGCCGGGCGCTGACCGGCGTTGAACAGGTCGGACTCCAGGAAGCACTGGCCGTCGGTGATGGAGATGACGTTGGTCGGGATGAACGCCGACACGTCGTTCGCCTTGGTCTCGACGATCGGCAGACCGGTCATCGAACCGGCGCCCATCTCCTCGGAGAGCTTGGCGCAGCGCTCCAGCAGCCGGGAGTGCAGGTAGAAGACGTCGCCCGGGTAGGCCTCACGGCCCGGCGGGCGGCGCAGCAGCAGGGACACCGCGCGGTAGGCGTCTGCCTGCTTGGACAGGTCGTCGAAGACGATCAGGACGTGCTTGCCCTGGTACATCCAGTGCTGGCCGATGGCCGAGCCGGTGTAGGGGGCCAGGTACTTGAAGCCCGCCGGGTCGGACGCCGGGGCGGCGACGATCGTCGTGTACTCCAGGGCGCCGGCCTCCTCCAGCGCACCGCGCACGGACGCGATGGTGGAGCCCTTCTGGCCGATGGCGACGTAGATGCAGCGGACCTGCTTCTTCGGGTCGCCGGAGCGCCAGTTGTCGCGCTGGTTGATGATCGTGTCGACGCACAGCGCGGTCTTGCCGGTCTGCCGGTCGCCGATGATCAGCTGACGCTGGCCGCGGCCGATCGGGGTCATCGCGTCGACGGCCTTGTAGCCGGTCTCCATCGGCTCGTGCACCGACTTGCGCTGCATGACCGTGGGGGCCTGCAGCTCGAGGGCGCGGCGGCCCTCGGTCTCGATCTCGCCGAGGCCGTCGATCGGGTTGCCCAGCGGGTCGACGACGCGGCCGAGGTAGCCCTCGCCGACGGCGACCGAGAGGACCTCGCCGGTGCGGTGCACCTGCTGACCCTCCTCGATGCCGCTGAACTCGCCGAGGACGACCGCACCGATCTCGCGCTCCTCGAGGTTGAGGGCGAGGCCGAGGGTGCCGTCCTCGAACTTCAGCAGTTCGTTCGCCATGGTCGAGGGAAGACCCTCGACCTTCGCGATGCCGTCGCCGGCAACGCTGACCGTACCGACCTCCTCGCGCGAGGCCGCGTCCGGCTTGTACGCCTGGACAAAGTTCTCCAGCGCGTCCCGGATCTCCTCCGGCCGGATCGTGAGCTCCGCCATCTGGGTTCCCTGCTCTCCTTGTTGGGCCCGAAGTGTTTGACTACGGCCCAACTCGGGCCGCTTACATGCTTGTTGAGTTGGTGGCTGTGTCAGCCGGCCATCCGCCGGGTCGCCTCTTCGAGGCGGTCCGCGATGGTCCCGTTGATGACCTCGTCGCCGATGCGCACCGAGATCCCGCCGAGGACCTCGGGGTCCACGTCGAGGTTGAGGTGCATCTTCCGTCCGTACAGCTTCCCCAGTGCGTCACCGAGCCGCTGCTTCTGCCGGTCGCTGAGCGGCACCGCGGAGGTGACGACCGCGACCGTACGGTCCCGGCGCGCCGCCGCCAGCTTGGACAGCTCGTCGAGACCCGCCTCCAGGCTACGACCCCGCGGATGGGTCACCAGACGGATCACCAGCCGCTCGGTCCGCTGGTCGGCGCGGCCACCGAGCAACTCGCCGACCAGCCCGGACTTGGCGGAGACGCTCGCGCGCCGGTCGGTGAGCGCGCCGCGCAGCTCGGACGAGGAGGAGACGATCCGGCCGAACCGGAACAGCTCGTCCTCCACGTCGTCGAGGGTGCCGGCCCGCTCGGCCGCGACCAGGTCGGCGGCGCTGGCCAGCTCCTCGAGCGAGTCCACCAGGTCGCGCGAGCGCGACCAGCGGGACCGGACCAGGCCGGAGACCAGGTCGATGGCCTCGCCGCCGACCTGCCCGCCCAGCACCCGCGCGGCAAGCGCGGCCTTGGCCTCGCCGGGCTGCGCCGGGTCGGTGAGGACCCGGCGCAGCGAGACCTCGCGGTCGAGCAGCGCGGTGACGGCGGCCAGCTCATCGGCGAGCTTCGTCGCGTCGACGGCGGTGTTGTCCGTCAGGGCGTCGAAGCGCTCGCGCGCGGCTGCCAGTGCCTCCCGGCTCGCTCCGTTCATCGGCCGGCCTCGGCCTTCGAGCCATCGGCCGCCTTCGCCTCGAGCTCGTCGAGGAACCGGTCGATGGTGCGGCTCTGCCGGGCCACGTCCTCGAGCGACTCACCGACGATCCGGCCGGCCAGGTCGGTGGCGAGCCTGCCCACGTCCTGGCGCAGGGTCTGAGCGGCCTGCTTGCGATCGGCCTCGATCTGCGAGTGACCGGCGGCGATGATCTCCTCACGCTGCCGCTGGCCCTCCGCGCGCATCTCGGCGATGAGCGCGGCGCCCTGCTCCTGCGCCTCCTGACGCAGTCGCGCGGCCTCGTGACGGGCGTCGGCGAGCTGGGCTCGGTAGTCCTCGAGGACCTGCTGGGCTTCGGCCTGAGTGGCCTCGGCCTTCTCCATGCCGCCCTCGATCGCCTCGCGGCGCTCCTCCAGAACCCGGTTGATGTTCGGGAGGAGCTTCTTGGCGAGGAAGATGAAGACGATGGCAAAGGCGATCAGGCCGATGACCAGCTCCGGGATCGGCGGGATGAGGGGGTTCTCACTCTCCTCAGCCGCCACCTGTACCAGGGCGTTCACATCAGTGCCTTCCGTCTGTCGTGGTTAAAGCGGTCCGTTCAGGACTTGAAAAGGAAGCCCATGACGATACCGATCAGCGCGAGCGCCTCACAGAAGGCGAAGCCCATGATCTGGTTGGCGCGGATCAGGCCGGCGGCCTCGGGCTGACGGGCCAGGGCCTGGGTGCCGTTACCGAAGATGATGCCGACGCCGACGCCGGGGCCGATGGCGGCGAGACCGTAACCGATCGAACCGAGGTTGCCGGTGATGCCGTCGGCGGCGAGGGTCTGGAGAGCGGACATGCCGGTTCTTCCTTTGCGTTTCATGGGCCGGTGGGGGTTGGCCACCGGACGTCTGATGGTCTGGGAGGCAGGTGTGCTCAGTGGTGCTCGGCGAGCGCGCCCTGAACGTAGTTGCAGGCCAAGAGCACGAAGACGTACGCCTGGACAGCCTGGATGAAGAGCTCGAAGGCGGTCAGCAGAATCGTCATCACGAAGGACGCGCCCGCGTAGGCGATCCCGATGCCGTTCAGCAGGTACCAGGAGCCGATGGTGAACATCAGCAGCAGCAGGTGGCCGGCGAACATGTTGGCGAAGAGCCGGACCGCGTGAGTGAAGGGCCGGATGATCACGTTCGAGAAGAACTCGATCACGACGATCATCGGCAGGATCCCGCCGAGCTCCTTGTCGTAGCCGGTGATGTTCTTCCAGCCGCCGACGAAGCCGTGCTTCTTGAAGGTCAGGTACATCCAGAGGATGTAGACGATGGCGGCGAGACCGGCCGGGAAGGCGATGATCGACGTCACCGGGAACTGGGCGACCGGAATGATCGACCACAGGTTCATGATCCACACGAAGAAGAACAGCGAGACCATGAAGGGGACGTACTTCTCGCCCTCCTTCTTTCCGAGGGCCTCATAGACCAGCCCGCGGCGCACGAAGTCATAACCGGCCTCGCCGACCATCTGCAGCTTGCCGGGGACCACCTTGGCCCGGCCGAACGCGGCCCAGAAGAACCAGACGATGACGACGGTGCCCAGCAGCGCGAGCAGCATCGGCTTGTTGAAGTCGAACCCGCCGACCGAGAAGAGCGGCTCGAACTTGAACGAATGGAGTCCGGGTGCCGGGAAGCCGCACCCGTCGAAGATGTGGCAGTTCGTCTCGAAGGCGAGCGTCTGGTCAGAACTCACCGCGAGCTCCTTCAGCGTGGCGCATGGGTACGGCAACCTCGTTGTGTCGGCGCGGCACGCGGCCACGGAACGGCACTGGACTGGTCTTGCGAATGTGGGGGCGGCTGATCGGCACGTGGCCGAGTGGTATGTCGGGCATCAGCTGCATGGGCCGCCGATTCCATCCCGTGCATTCGGGGGGTTCGGCTACCTGCGCCCGCTGTGCCTCAGATGGCACCGGACGATAGCAGGTGAGCGCACATGCTCTTATCCCGGGCCTACTTCTCACGGCGTGGACCCGGCGGGAGCGGACTTCTTCGCCCCCTCGGGCTTACGTTCGTCCTCGGCTTCCGGCTCCACGTAGAGGATCTTGGCCTTCATGTGCGCTCGGGTCTGTGCGCCGACCCACACCAGGGTCGCGGCGAGCAGTGCGAGGGCGAAAGCCTTGACGTTGAACAGCGTGGTGTCCTGGAACACCGCGAGCACGACCGCCACCAGCAGGAACTCGGCCATGAAGAGCACCATGCCCATGGCCTGGAACAGATGCGGCAGGTGCTTCGCCGTGCGCTCCAGCACGATCAGCCCGGAAGCCATCACCACCACGGCGACGCATGTGCCAAAGCCCGCGCCGATCGCTCCCTTGCCGCCTGCGAGCACAGAACCGACGGCGACGGCGACCACACCGGCGATGGCTGTGGGCACGGCGCAACTCAGGAGCGTTCTGGCGTCGTTGGACTGCATGAAGGGTTTCTCCGGCACGTGTCGGAAGCAACGAGTCGTCGTGGACGAGCGTATCCCCGGGGACAGAGGGGACCTCACGAGGAAGAGCCGTCGCCCTACGGCCCCTCGGGTCTAGCACCGGGTTTAGTGAACGGTATCACAAACTATTTGATGAGGTCTTTACCCGCCGAGTGTGCTGCACGTCACACGGGAGAGTTATGAGGCGTGTACCGTGCTGACGCCGTCCTGTGATCTTCAGTGCTCCCGCCGGACCCTCCGCCGGATCGATGACTGGGGATATCGGGGCGATGACTGGGGAGATTACTGGGGTGTTCCGATGCGTCGGCGGTGGGTGAAGCGGGACCGGTCGCCGACCGCGGTGGCGCCGTTCACACCGTTCGCCCCGCCGTTCGCTCCGTTGCTCACGCCGCCGTTCACTCCGCCGTTCATCCCGGAGCCCACCGGCTCGGGCTCGGCCGGCCCCGACTCCGGGGCGGCGGCCCCGGCGCCGGCCGTGGCCGCCACGGGCTCGGCGGGTGCCCCGGCGCCCCGCTCGGCCCTGGCGATCCGGTTGGCGCGGCGGTAGCGCGGCGGAACGAACGCCTCCGCCCAGCGCGGAACGCGCGGGGTGAACCGCGGCAGCAGCAACAGCACAAGACCGACCCCGCTCAGCGCCACGATCGCGAGCACGAACCACACACCGGCCGAGTTCACCGAGTACGCCACGGCGCCGAAGGCGATCAGCGCCGACCAGAAGTACATGATCAGGACGGCCCGGCTGTGCGAGTGGCCGATCTCCAGCAGCCGGTGGTGCAGATGACCGCGGTCGGCGGCGAACGGCGACTGGCCCCGCCAGGTGCGCCGGACGATGGCCAGCACCAGGTCGGCGAAGGGCACCGCGATGACGGTCAGCGGCAGCAGCAGCGGGATGTAGACCGGGACGGTGGCGTGCACCGCGGCCTGCTCGGACCCCTCGAACAGCTTCATCGCGTCCGGGTCCACCTGGCCGGTGATGGAGATGGCGCCCGCCGCCAGCACCAGCCCGATCAGCATCGAGCCCGAGTCGCCCATGAAGATCCGCGCGGGGTGGGCGTTGTGCGGCAGGAAGCCCAGGCACATCCCCATGAGGACGGCGGCGAACAGGGTGGCGGGCGCGGCCGCCTCCAGGCCGTAGCCGTACCAGATGCGGTACGCGTACATGAAGAACGCCGCGGCGGCGATGCACACCATCCCCGACGCCAAACCATCGAGCCCGTCAACGAAGTTGACCGCGTTGATGGTGATGACGACCAGCGCGACGGTGAGCAGCGTGCCCTGCCAGGGAGTCAGCGAGACCGGCCCCACACCGGGCACCGGGAGCCACAGGATGGTCAGACCCTGGAGCACCATCACACCGGCGGCGATCATCTGGCCGCCCAGCTTGATCAGCGCGTCCACGCCCCACTTGTCGTCCAGCACCCCGAGCAGCCAGATCAGCCCGGCCCCGGACAGCAGCGCCCGTGGCTCGTTGGAGACCTCGAAGACGTCCTTGAGGTTGGTCAGGTGGGCGGCGACCAGCAGCCCCGCGCACAGCCCGCCGAACATGGCGATGCCACCGAGCCGTGGCGTGGGCTCACGGTGCACATCACGGGCACGGATCTCGGGCATCGCACCGGCCGCGATGGCGAATTTCCGCACCGGCCCGGTCAGCAGATAGGTGACCGCGGCCGTGATGCACAGAGTCAGCAGGTATTCACGCACAGGCTGCCCCAGAGGTATCGCTGGCCATCACAGCCCCACACCCTATGCGTGTCGGACGCCTCTCGGTGAACGTACTTACAGACGTCCTACACCTTCGGATGGTTGCATGATTCGACCCTCGTCCGGATAGGGCGGAAATCTCCCCGCCAGTTCCGCCACCTTTTCCCTTACCACGCCTTCGTCCCGCAACACGGTTCCCATGAGGTTGGCTATGCGCTCCATTTCCGGCGCTCCCATTCCCTGGGTGGTCACCGCCGCGGTGCCAAGACGCAGCCCCTTGACGCACCCTCGGGGGTCGGTGGCGGACGCCAGCGCGCAGGTGTCCAGGACGATCCCGGCGGCCGCGCAGCGACCCTTCGCGGTGCGTCCGTCCAGGCCCAGCGGGGCCGGATCGGCGGTGATCATATGGGTGTCGGTGCCGCCGGTGGTGACCGCCAGACCCTCCCCGACCAGGGCGTCCGCCAGTAGCCGGGCATTGGCCACCACCCGCCGCGCATAGGCGGTGAAGGCGGGCGCCGCCGCCTCGCCGAACGCCACCGCCTTGGCCGCGACGGAGTGCATCTGGGCCCCGCCCTGGGTGAACGGGAACACCGCCCGGTCCACCCGCTCGGCGAGTTCCGCACCGCACAGCAGCATCCCGCCGCGTGGCCCGCGCAGCACCTTGTGTGTCGTTGCGCACACCACGTCCGCGTACGGCACCGGGGACGGCGCCGCCTTTCCCGCGACCAGGCCGATCGAATGGGCGGCGTCGGCGATGAGATACGCGCCCACCTCGTCCGCGACGGCGCGGAAGGCGGCGTAGTCCAGATGGCGGGGATAGGAGATCGACCCGCAGACGATCGCCTTGGGGCGGTGGGCGTGGGCGAGCCCGCGCAGCTGCTCGTAGTCGATCAGCCCAGTCGCCGGATCGACGCCGTAGCCGATGAAGTCGAACCAGCGGCCGGAGAAATTGGCGGGCGAGCCATGGGTGAGGTGGCCGCCGTGCGGCAGCGCCATCGCCAGCACCGTGTCCCCGGGCCGCAGCAGCGCGGCGTAGGCGGCCAGCACGGCGGAGGACCCCGAATGCGGCTGCACATTGGCGTGCTCGGCGCCGAACAGCGCCTTGGCCCGGTCCTGGGCCACCCGCTCGGCGATGTCCACGATCTCGCAGCCGCCGTGGTGGCGGGCGCCGGGATACCCCTCGGCGTACTTGTTGGCCAGCGGCGAGGCCAGCGCCGCCAGCACGGCCGGCGAGGCGTAGTTCTCGGCCGCGATCAGCTGGAGTCCGCCGGAGACGCGGTCGATCTCGCTCAGGATGATTCCCGCCAGCTCCGGGTCCTGACGGGCGAGGCCGGCGAAATCGGGGCCCCAGGGGGTGACGGCCATGGCGTGCTCACAGCCTCGGGAGGGGACAGCGGATCGTTGTCGGTGGGTCACCCCCAATGTAGGCCTCACGACGCCGCACGGCGCGCCGTACGGCCCGGGAAGGCCCCTTACGGCGCGCCCCGGGCCCCCTACGCGGTGTCCGGTGGACCACGCGGCGGAGCCGCATGTCGATACTGTCCCCTCCCCGCCCCTTCCCGCGGCATCGATATGCGGCTCCGCCGCGTGGCAGGGGCTTCGCCCCTGGACCCCGGGGGTCTGGGGCGAAGCCCCGCACGCGGCGGAGCCGCACGTCGTCAGGTGTCGGGAAGGGGCGGGATAGGGGAGCAGCCCGCCGCAGGCCTCAAGATCCGTCGGACACCCCCTGGGGCCTACGCGGGGGCGGGAACGCCCGTCAGCGCCGTGACGACCGGGTCCAGGGCCTGGTTGATCTCGTCCCCGATGGAGCGGAAGAAGGTGATCGGCGCCCCGTACGGATCGTGCACCTCGTCCGCCTCCTCGTTGGGCGCCAGCAGCCAGCCGCGCAGCGCGGCCGCCGCCTGTACCAGGGCGCGGGCCCGCTCCACCACACCGCCCGCCTCCTCCGGGTCGGGCAGCGTCGCGGGGTCTATGGCCCGCACCAGCCGGGTGAACTCCTTGAGCGTGAAGGTGCGCAGCCCCGCCGAGTGCCCCATCGAGATCACCTGCGCCCGGTGGTCGCGGGTGGCGGTCAGGACCAGGTCGGCGCGGATGACGTGCTCGTCCAGCAGCTCACGGCCGAGGAAGCCCGCCGGGTCGGCCCCGAAGTCGGTCAGGACCGTCGCGGCGTGCGCCTCCATGGGCGCGCCCTCATGGCCCCAGGTGCCGGCGGACTCCACGATCAGACCGCGGGTGCGGGCGCTTCCGAGACGGTGGGCGAGGGCGTGCCGGGTCAGCCGCTCGGTGATCGGCGAGCGGCACACATTGCCGGTGCTGACGTGGAGGATGCGGAAGGTGGTCTCGGCGTTCTTCTCACGGTGTTCCGCTATGCCACGCCCCTCAGGGGCTGTCAATTGGCCACCTCGAGGTCGGGTACGACCTCCCGGAGCTGCTCGGCGGTGAGCGCGCCCGCCCGGAGCAGCACCGGCACCTTGCCGGTCACGTCGACGATCGAGGAGGGCACGGCGGCCGGGGTCGGCCCGCCGTCGAGGTACACCGAGACGGAGTCCCCCAGCATGTCCTGGGCGGCGTCGCAGTCCTGCGGGGAGGGGTGTCCGGTCAGATTGGCGCTGGAGACCGCCATCGGGCCGAAGTCCGTCAGCAGTTCGATCGCCACCGGGTGCAGCGGCATCCGGACCGCCACGGTGCCCCGGGTCTCCCCCAGGTCCCAGGTGAGCGACGGCTGGTGCCGGGCGACGAGGGTGAGCGCGCCGGGCCAGAAGGCGTCCACCAGCTCCCAGGCCATCTCGGAGAAGTCGGTGACCAGTCCGTGCAGCGTGTTCGGCGAGCCGACCAGCACCGGTGTGGGCATGTTGCGGCCGCGGCCCTTGGCCTCGAGCAGATCGCCGACCGCCTCGGCGTTGAAGGCGTCCGCGCCGATCCCGTAGACGGTGTCGGTGGGCAGCACGACCAGCTCGCCGCGGCGGACGGCGGAGGCGGCCTCGCGCAGGCCGGTCTTGCGGTCGGTCGCGTCCCCGCAGTCGTATCGCCGTGCCATTTAACGGACCTCCTCGTACGTGGCCAATGTGTGGTGCGGTGCCGCCGTCACGGCATGGCCTTCCGCGCGGTGGCGAACCGGGGCCGGTTGTTCAGGTCGGGGTGGTCGGCGGCGTCCGCCCAGCCACGCTCCTCCGTGAAGATCCACGGCACCTGGCCGCCCTGGGTGTCTGCGTGCTCGATGACCACCACGCCCCCGGGGCGCAGCAGCCGGTGGGCGGTGCGCTCCAGGCCACGGATGACATCGAGGCCGTCCTCACCGGAGAAGAGCGCGAGCTGGGGGTCGTGATCGCGGGCCTCCGGCGCCACGTACTCCCACTCGGTCAGCGGGATGTACGGCGGGTTGCTGATGACGAGGTCCACCTGCCCGTCGAGCTCGGGCAGGGCCGTCAACGCGTCCGCGTGATGGAGAACGACGCGGGACCCCTCGACGTTCTTGCGGGCCCAGCGCAGGGCGCCCTCGTCCAGCTCCACGGCGTGCACCTTGGAGCGCGGCACCTCCTGGGCGAGGGCGAGCGCGATGGCCCCGGAACCGGCGCACAGATCGACGATGAGCGGTTCGACGACGTCCATGGCGCGCACCGCGTCTATCGCCCAGCCGACCACCGACTCGGTCTCCGGCCGGGGCACGAAGACCCCCGGTCCGACCTGGAGCTCGAGATAGCGGAAGAAGGCGCGGCCGGTGATGTGCTGAAGGGGTTCGCGGGCCTCGCGGCGGGCGACCGCCTCCCAGTAGCGGGCGTCGAAGTCGGCGTCGGGCACGCCGTGCAGCTCTCCCCGCTTGACGCCGTGCACAAAGGCGGCGAGCTCCTCCGCGTCGAAGCGCGGTGAGGGCACGCCCGCGTCGGCCAGCCGCTGAGTGGCCTGCGCCACCTCGGCGAGCAGCACGTTCACTGAATTCCTCCAGCCGGTCCGGACAAGGGCACGAAGCGTCTCTCGGTGGGTGGCTCAGCCCGCGGCCGCCAGCTTGGCGGCCGCGTCGGCGTCGACGCACGCCTGGATCACCGGATCGAGTTCGCCGTCGAGCACCTGGTCCAAGTTGTACGCCTTGAAACCGACACGATGGTCCGAGATCCGGTTTTCCGGGAAGTTGTACGTACGGATGCGCTCGGACCGGTCGACGGTGCGGACCTGGCTGCGCCGCGCGTCCGACGCCTCCCGCTCGGCCTCCTCCTGGGCCGCGGCCAGCAGCCGCGAGCGCAGGATGCGCAGCGCCTGCTCCTTGTTCTGGAGCTGGCTCTTCTCGTTCTGGCAGGAGACGACGATGCCGGTGGGCAGATGGGTGATGCGCACCGCGGAGTCGGTGGTGTTCACCGACTGGCCGCCGGGTCCGGAGGAGCGGTAGACGTCGATCCGCAGGTCGTTGGGGCCGATCTCGACCTCGACCTCCTCGGCCTCGGGCGTGACCAGCACACCGGCCGCGGAGGTGTGGATACGGCCCTGGGACTCGGTGGCGGGCACCCGCTGCACCCGGTGCACCCCGCCCTCGTACTTCAGCCGGGCCCAGACGCCCTGGCCGGGCTCGATGGTGCCCCTGGCCTTGATCGCCACCTGGACGTCCTTGTAGCCGCCGAGGTCGGACTCGTTGGAGTCGATGATCTCGGCCTTCCAGCCGATCCGCTCGGCGTACCGCAGATACATCCGCAGCAGGTCACCGGCGAACAGCGCGGACTCCTCGCCGCCCTCCCCGGCCTTGACCTCCAGGATGACGTCCTTGTCGTCGCTCGGGTCGCGGGGCACGAGCAGCAGCCGCAGCCGGTCGGTCAGCTGTTCGCGGCCCTGCTCCAGCTCCTTGACCTCGTCCACGAAGTCGGGTCGTCCTGGGCCAGCTCGCGGGCCGTCTCGATGTCGTCACCGGCCTGCTTCCAGGCGCGATAGGCGGTGATCACCGGGGTCAGCTCGGCGTAGCGCTTGTTGAGCCGCCGCGCCTCCCGCTGGTCGGCGTGGACCGCGGGGTCGGCGAGCCGCTTCTCGAGGTCGGCGTGTTCGCCGATGAGTTCCTCGACCGCCTCGAACATCGGAGGGCTCCCTGAATGGTCTGCGTGGTGGCGTTGCGGAAAGGTGCCGGAGGGCCGGTGACGACAAAACGCCGGTCCGGTCGCCCCAGGGAAGGGACGACCGAAGACCGGCGCCGTGCGGGTCGCTACTTCTTGGCGGACCCGGCGTTCTTGCCGAAGCGGGCCTCGAACCGCGCCACACGGCCACCGGTGTCGAGGATCTTCTGCTTGCCCGTGTAGAACGGGTGGCACTCGGAGCAGATGTCGGCGCGGATGGCGCCGCCGCTCACGGTGCTACGGGTGGTGAAGGAGGCGCCACAGGTGCAGCTGACCTGCGTCTCGACGTACTCCGGGTGGATGTCGCGCTTCAAGGGATTCTCCTAGGTTCGGGAGGGCACCGGGTCGACGGGCGGGTTGCCTGTCGTGAACCGGGACCGACGATCCAGTTTGCCAGTACTGGCCGCATCCCCCAAAACCGGGGGCGGGTCGGGATATTCCCGGCCCGCCCGTGAGGCTGCCGGACGCCCTCGGACGACCGTGGACGGCCCTACTTGACGACCTTGCCCGCGTCGGTGGCGTCGCCCGCGGAGCCCTTGGTGGCGGAGGCGGGGACCGGCTGGTCATGCCGGAGCGCGGTCCATATCAGCTTGGCCTTGCGCTCCATGGGCAGCACCCGGGCCGGGTTCTGCGGGTCGTACTCGACCGGCAGCGTGGTCATCTTCATGTTGCCCGAGCCGATGCCCTTCAGGGACTCGGCGAATCCCTTCAGCTTGCTCACCGAGGCCAGCTCGGAGTCGGTGGTGAGGGCCTTGGTGGAGGTGTCCGCGAGGTCGTAGAGCTTCTTCGGGTTGCCGAACACGTCCACGTGCTTGATCTGGTCCAGCAGCGCCTTGACGAACGCCTGCTGGAGCTTGATCCGGCCGAGGTCGCTGCCGTCGCCCACGCCGTGCCGGGTGCGCACCAGGCCCAGCGACTGCTCCCCGTTCAGGGTGTGCGGGCCGGGCTCCAGGTCGAGGTGGCTCTTGGGGTCGTGGATCGGGGCGGTGGTGGTGAGATTGACGCCGCCGAGGTCGTCTATCAGCTGCTTGAAGCCGGAGAAGTCGACCTCGAGGAAGTGGTCCATGCGTATGCCCGTCATGGACTCGACGGTCTTGATGGTGCAGGCCGGGCCGCCGGCCTCGTAGGCGCTGTTGAACATGGCCGCCCGCACGGCGGGCGTCCGCTGCCCGCCCTTGGTGGTGCAGGAGGGCCGCTGTATGAGGGTGTCGCGCGGGATGCTGATGACGCTGGCCTTCTTGTGGCCCTTGTAGACGTGGACGATCATCGCCGTGTCGGAGCGCGAGGTGCCCTCGTCCGTGCCGTACTTGGCGTTCTTACCGGCCCGGGAGTCGGAGCCGAGGACGAGGATGTCCATCGAGCCGTCGTCGACGTTCTTCGGGCGGTTGGCGCCGAGGGCGGCGTTGACGTCGACGCCGGTGAGGTTGCCGTTCAGCTTGTAGTAGAGGTAGCCGAGTCCGGCACCGCCGAGCACCAGCACGGCGGCCAGCGTCCACACCGTGTAGAGCACGGCCCTACGGCGCGTGCTGGGCCGCTTGCGACGGCGCCCGGCCGTCGCCCCGCGGGCGCGGTGGCGGCCCGGGCTCACCGGTGCGTTGCTGCTGTCCTCGGCCATGTGCTCCTCAGTTCTCTTTAGCTGCCCGAGTACCCCCTGCCGTCACGGTCAGGCGTGGCGTCGCGTTACGCGGTGGAGTCAGCCTGTGTTCCGGCCCGTGTTCCGGCCCGTGTTCCGACCTGACAGATGGAAGGCCGGCCGCCAGGGTTGCATATGTGCGATGGCTGGTTTTCGCCTGGGCCGCCGGGCGCACCGTTCGTCCCGTTCGTCCGCCTTACCGCTCTGACCTGCACTTTCGCGGGCGATAACGTGATCAGAACCGGTCCGTGGCCCGCTCTTCGGCTGTGGTGCACCTCTCATGAAACGCAAACGAGGCCCCCGCGGTGCGGGGGGCCTCGGCTACGGAGCGTTCCGGCGGGTGCCCGGTCAGTCGCCGTTGTTGCCCGGGGTGGGCGTGGTCTTGGCGATCTGCATCAGGAACTCGGCGTTCGACTTCGTCTGCTTCATCTTGTCCAGCAGCAGCTCGATGGCCTGCTGGGAGTCGAGTGCGTGCAGCACCCGGCGCAGCTTCCAGACGATGTTCAGCTCCTCCGGCGCCAGCAGGATCTCCTCCTTGCGGGTGCTGGACGGATCGACGTCCACCGCGGGGAAGATGCGCTTGTCGGCGAGCTTCCGGTCGAGCTTGAGCTCCATGTTGCCGGTGCCCTTGAACTCCTCGAAGATCACCTCGTCCATGCGCGAGCCGGTCTCGACCAGCGCGGTGGCCAGGATGGTCAGCGAGCCGCCGTCCTCGATGTTGCGCGCGGCGCCGAAGAACTTCTTCGGCGGGTAGAGCGCGGTCGAGTCGACACCACCGGACAGGATGCGGCCGGAGGCGGGCGCCGCCAGGTTGTAGGCACGGCCCAGGCGGGTGATCGAGTCCAGCAGGACGACCACGTCATGGCCCAGCTCGACCAGGCGCTTGGCCCGCTCGATCGCCAGCTCCGCGACGGTGGTGTGGTCCTCGGCCGGGCGGTCGAAGGTCGAGGAGATGACCTCGCCCTTGACCGACCGCTGCATGTCGGTGACCTCTTCCGGCCGCTCGTCGACGAGAACGACCATCAGATGGCACTCGGGGCTGTTGCGGGTGATCGCGTTGGCGATCGCCTGCATGATCATGGTCTTACCGGTCTTCGGCGGGGCCACGATCAGACCGCGCTGGCCCTTGCCGATCGGTGCGACCAGGTCGATGATCCGGGTCGTCAGCCCGCCGGCCTCGGTCTCCAGACGCAGCCGGTCCTGCGGGTAAAGCGGCGTCAGCTTGCCGAACTCCGGCCGCCCGCGCCCGGTTTCGGGCGCCATGCCGTTCACCGAGTCCAGCCGGACCAGCGCGTTGAACTTCTCGCGACGCTCGCCCTCGCGCGGCTGACGGACCGCGCCGGTGACGTGGTCGCCCTTGCGCAGACCGTTCTTGCGGACCTGGGCGAGCGAGACGTACACGTCGTTCGGGCCCGGGAGGTAGCCGGAGGTCCGGATGAACGCGTAGTTGTCGAGGATGTCGAGGATGCCCGCGACGGGGATCAGCACATCGTCCTCGGACACCTGCGGCTCGTTGCCGAAGTCGTCGCGACCACGGCGGCCACGCCGGTCGCGGTAGCGGCCGCGGCGCCCGCGGCGCCCGCCCTCGAAGTCGTCGTCTCCCTCGTCGGCGCGCTGCTGGCCCTGGCCGCGCCCGTCGCGCTGCTGACGGCCGCCGCCCTGCTGGCCGTCCTCGCCCTTGCCGCGGCGGTCGCCGCGGTCGCCGCGGTCGCGCTGGCGGTCCCGGCGGTCGCCCTTCTGGCCGCGCTCCTGGCGGTCACCGCCCCTGGCGCCCTTGCCCTCGGCGGTGTCGGCGGCGGCCTCGGCCTTCCCGTCGCCCCTGGGCTCGGTCCTGGCCTCGGTCTTGGCGGCGACGTCGCTGCGCGCCTCCGTCTTGGTCTCGACAGCGGTGGCCGTGCCCCCGGAGTCGGGGGTGGTGGCGGGCGCGGTGGCCCGGCGGCGGCGGCGCTCACCGGCCGGCTGCTCATCGCCGGCGGGCTCTCCGGGCTGGCCGGGGATCTCGATCTGCGCCGGCGCGGCGGCCTTCTCCTCGGCGTCGGCCTTGTCGGCCTTCTCCGCCTTCCCGGCGGACTTCGAGGACTTGGCGCCGGTCTTCTCCTCGGCGTCGTCGCCCGTACGGGCCCGGGAGGTGGTACGGCGCTTCGGCTTGGTCACCCCCTCCGCGTCGGACGGAGTGCTCTCGGAGCCCTGGGCGGAGCCGGAGCCCGCGGCCTGCTTCTCCTTGATGACCTCGATCAACTGGCCTTTGCGCATCCGCGCGGTGCCCCTGATGCCAAGGCTCGAGGCGAGCTGCTGCAGCTCGGCCAGGACCATGGCGTCGAGGCCGGTGCCCGAGCGGCGTCGCCGCGGGGCAGCGCCAGTGGCAGCACCGTTGGCGGGCGCGGAAGCGTCCGTGGCGGGCGCGTTGTTGCCGACACCGCTGTCGGAGGTGCCGGAGGCGTTCACGCCCATCAGATCGGTGGTGTCGCTCACGAAGGGTCCTTCCCTGGAGCGGGCGTCGGCCTGTCTGGCTCGGCGACCGGTTGTGCTGTCCGGCTGTGGTCCTTCCGTTACGGACCGGGCCGGGGCGGTGGTCCGCCGGGGTACGGCGGAGAGATCAGTTCATGGTTCCGACGCGGCGGAGGATTCACGAGAATCCGCCACGCCGATTCCGGAGCGTGCTCGATACTGCTCAGGCAGGCTGCTCAGGCAGTGTGGGAGGCTCCCGGAAGAAGGGTGGTCCCTGATGGGGACACTGAGCACCTCGCCTCCGAGTACATCCAAGAGGCATCGAGTGCAGACTTGAGGTTAACACTACCGGATCCAACAAACATTCCCCCTCTCCAAGACCGGCTATAGAGTTTTCCCGGCTCCGGGGCACCCCGGATCGCGGTGTCAGGTGAGCGGCAGGACGCTCGCCCCCCGGCGTCGAGAGCCAGCCGGTTGGCCGCCCACCCCTCGCCCGCCAGTCGTGCGACCTTGTCGGCCGCACCGTCCTCGACCAGCGCGAGCACCGTGGGGCCCGCGCCGGAGATGACCGCGGGGACGCCGTCCGCCCGCAGTCGGTTCACCAGGCTCACGCTCTCGGGCATCGCCGGAGCACGGTATTCCTGGTGCAGCCGGTCCTCCGTCGCGGCGAGCAGCAGCTCAGGACGCCTGGTCAGGGCCTCGACGAGCAGTGCGGCCCGGCCCGCGTTGACCGCGGCGTCCACATGCGGGACGGTGCGCGGCAGCAGGCCGCGGGCGGTCTCGGTGAGCACCGGCCGGCCAGGGACGAAGACCACCGGAACGATGGAATCCGCGGGGTCCATCCTGATCGCCCGGGCGGACCCCGCGTCCGTCCAGGCCAAGGTGAAGCCGCCGAGCAGACAGGCGGCGACATTGTCGGGGTGACCCTCGATCTCGGTGGCCAGCTCCAGCATCGCCGCGTCGTCGAGCCGCTCGGCGCCGCCTATGGTCACCGCGCGCGCGGCGACGATCCCGGCGCAGATGGCGGCGGAGGAGGAGCCCAGGCCCCGGCCGTGCGGGATGCGGTTGGCGCAGACCAGCTCGAGGCCGCGGGGCTGCCCGCCCAGCAGGTCGAAGGCGGTGCGCAGGGAGCGTACGAGCAGATGGTTCTCGTCGCGCGGAAGCGACTCCGCGCCTTCACCGGCGATGTCGACGTGGAGACCGGAGTCGGCCACCCGGACCACCACGTCGTCGTAGAGGCCCAGGGCCAGGCCGAGGGCGTCGAAGCCAGGACCGAGATTGGCGCTCGAGGCGGGGACGCGCACTCGGACGGCGGCGGCGCGGAACGCTGGACCGGCCATCGCTCGATGACTCTCCTTGTGGTTACGTGCGATTGCTCGAAGAGGTACGGAACACCGCGAGGGCCGTGACAAGTACGGCGACGCCGCGCAGAGGCGAGCGCTCTGCGTCGGGGCGGATTCAGTACAGCCTATCGAAGGAAGGTTCTGTGGCGACATAGGGCGCACGGGAGGCGCACGATGCGTGTCGCGCTCCCTGCCATCGCCCGCGACCACTCTACTGGAGCGCTCCGCGCGCCCTCGCGCTTCTCTGCCACCACTTGAGTGGATCTTTAGAGAAGCCACGGAGGGGCCTGGTGGGCCGGGGCCGACGCGGGCGCGGAGGAGCCGGGGCGGAGCCCCACCCTCCAGCCCCTCCGCCGCTTGAGGACCGGGAGCCGGAGGCGGAGCCCACCCTCCAGCCCTTCCGGCGCTTGAGGAGCGGGGCCAGGGGCGGAGCCCACCCTCCAGCCCCTCCGCCGCTTGAGGACCGGGAGCCGGAGGCGGAGCCCACCCTCCAGCCCCTCCGCCGCTTGAGGACCGGGAGCCGGAGGCGGAGCCCACCCTCCAGCCCCTCCGCCGCTTGAGGAGCGGGGGCCGGGGGCGGAGCCCCCGGTTTCGGGAAGGGGCGGGGAGGGGAACAGCCCGCCGCAGGCGACACGATCCACCGGACACCGCCCAGCCCCACGAGCCAGGGCCGAAGCGGGCGCCAAGGGGCCGGCGGGCCGCGTCAGGCGGCCCGCCCAAACCCCCGTCGCACCAGGCCCCGGCCCCGGCCAGGGCCACGCCGTACCGGACCGGACCGGCCCGCCCCGGGCCGGTCAGGGCCGCGTCGCGTCGTATCAGCCCAGCCCAAGCCGTACGGCCGCAGCGTCCGCGTCCACCGGCACCACGACCGGCTGCGGCGCGCCCGCCACCGCCCAGTCCGGGTCCTTGAGCCCGTTCCCGGTCACCGTGCAGACGATGCGCTGGCCCGGGTCGACCAGCCCCTGCTCGGCCGCCTTCAGCAGACCCGCCACGCTCGCCGCGGAGGCGGGCTCGACGAAAACGCCCTCCTGGGCGGCGAGCAGCCGGTAGGCGGCGAGGATCTGACGGTCGGTCACCTCGTCGATGAGCCCGCCGGACTCGTCGCGCGCCTGCTCGGCGAAGGTCCACGAGGCCGGGTTGCCGATGCGGATCGCGGTGGCGATGGTGCTCGGCTCCTTGACCGGCTCACCCCGCACGATCGGCGCCGCGCCGGACGCCTGGAAGCCCCACATCCGGGGCGTACGGGAGGCGCGCGGCTCGCTGTCGGCGAACGGCGCCGCGTACTCCGTGTAGCCCTTCCAGTAGGCCGTGATGTTGCCCGCGTTGCCGACCGGCAGCACATGGATGTCGGGCGCGTCCCCGAGCATGTCCACGATCTCGAAGGCGGCGGTCTTCTGGCCCTCGATCCGGGCTGGATTGACCGAATTGACCAGCGCCACCGGGTACTTCTCCGACAGCCCGCGCGCCAGCGTCAGGCAGTCGTCGAAGTTGCCGTCGACCTGGAGGATCTTCGCGCCGTGGACGAGGGCCTGGCCCATCTTGCCCAGCGCGATCTTCCCCTGCGGGACCAGCACCGCGCAGACCATCCCGGCCCGTACGGCGTACGCCGCCGCCGAGGCCGAGGTGTTGCCGGTGGAGGCGCAGATGACGGCCTTGGCGCCGGCCTCCTTGGCCGCGCTGATGGCCATCGTCATCCCGCGGTCCTTGAACGACCCGGTGGGGTTCGCGCCCTCGACCTTGAGATGTACCTCACAGCCAGTGCGCTCGGAGAGCACCTGCGCCGGGACCAGCGGCGTACCGCCCTCGCGCAGGGTGACGACGGGGGTCGTCCCGCTGACCGGGAGCCGGTCGCGGTACTCCTCGATGATGCCCCGCCAGCCGTGCCACTGGCGGGTGCCGGACATTCGAGGCCCGGCGTCGGTGATTGCGTTCATGATTTCCCTTACTCTCCGCTCACCCTCTGTTCGGCCTCAGCGCGGGCGCTGCCCGACCTCTGCTCACCCACGACTCGTCCTCTGTCCACCCGCTGCTAGCCCGCTACCGGCCCTCTACTCGCCCTCGACCCGCATGATGCTCGCGACATCGCGGACGGTGTCGAGCCGGCGGAGCGCCTCCACGGTCGACGTCAGTGCGGCGTCGCTCGCGCGGTGGGTCACGGCGACGAGCGACGCCTCGCCGTCCTTCCCCTGCTGGCGGACCGTGTCGATGGACACGCCGTGCTCGGCGAAGACCGTGGCGACCTGCGCCAGAACTCCCGGTTTGTCGGCGACGTCCAGGCTGATGTGGTAGCGAGTGACCACATCGCCCATCGGACTCACCGGGAGCCGGCTGTAGGCGGACTCCCCGGGTCCGGTGGCGCCCGCCAGCTTGTTGCGGCAGGCGGCAACGAGGTCGCCGAGGACGGCCGAGGCGGTCGGCGAACCGCCCGCGCCCGGGCCGTAGAACATCAGCTTCCCGGCGGCGTCGGCCTCCACGAAGACCGCGTTGTACGCCTCGCGGACGGAGGCGAGGGGGTGGCTCAGCGGAATCATCGCCGGATGCACCCGCGCGGTGACCGAGCGGCCGTCGGCGGCCCGCTCACAGATCGCGAGCAGCTTGACGGTGCAGCCCATGCGCTTGGCGGAGGCGATGTCGGCGGCGGTCACCTCGGTGATGCCCTCGCGGTGCACATCGTCGAGGGTGACCCGGGTGTGGAAGGCGATCCCGGCGAGGATCGCGGCCTTCGCGGCGGCGTCGAAGCCCTCGACATCGGCGGTCGGGTCGGCCTCGGCGTAGCCCAGGGCCGTGGCCTCGTCCAGCGCCTCGCTGTAGCCGGCGCCGCTGGAGTCCATCCGGTCGAGGATGAAGTTGGTGGTGCCGTTGACGATGCCGAGGACGCGGTTGACCTTGTCGCCGGCGAGCGACTCGCGCAGCGGCCGCACCAGCGGGATCGCCCCCGCGACCGCGGCCTCGTAGTAGAGGTCCGCGCGGCGCTGCTCGGCCGCGGCGTGCAGCGCCGCGCCGTCCTGGGCGACCAGCGCCTTGTTCGCGGACACCACGCTCGCGCCGTGGTCGAAGGCGGTGGTGATGAGGGTGCGGGCGGGCTCGATCCCGCCGATGACCTCGACCACCACATCGATGTCCCCGCGTTTGACCAGGGCCGTGGCGTCGGTGGTCACCAGCTCCGCCGGCACCCCCTCCCGGACCCGGCCGGGGCGGCGCACGGCGATCCCGGCCAGCTCGACCGGGGCCCCGATGCGCGCCGCGAGGTCGTCCGCGTGCGTCGTCATGATGCGCGCCACCTCTGAGCCGACCACTCCACAGCCCAGCAGCGCCACTTTCAGCGGACGCGTACGCATCATCCGACCTCGTTTCTCATCCATCGCGTTAAGGCATCAGCGCGTTAGTGCACCAGTCTCATGCACTGGACGGGATTTCCTGTCCCGGGTCCAGTATCCGAGATCCTTTTCTCGCTAGCCGATTCCCACCGACGGGAAGCAGGTAGCGGAACCTCGCTAGCCGACATCGAGTCGCAGAAGATCTTCCTCCGTCTCGCGCCGGACGATCTCGCGCGCCTGCCCGTCCCGTACGGCGACGACGGGCGGCCGGAGCGCGTGGTTGTAGTTGCTCGCCATCGAGCGGCAGTACGCGCCGGTGGCGGGGACGGCGATCAGATCGCCGGGCGCCAGATCGGCGGGCAGGAAGGCGTCCCGTACGACGATGTCGCCGGATTCGCAGTGCTTGCCGACGACGCGGGAGAGCATGGGCTCGGCGGTGGAGGCTCGGGAGACCAGCGCCACCGAGTACTCGGCGTCGTAGAGCGCGGTACGGATGTTGTCGGACATCCCGCCATCGACGCTGACGTACGTCCGCAGCCCCGGCAGCTCCTTGACCGTGCCCACCTCGTAGAGCGTGAACGCGGTCGGCCCGACGATCGCCCGCCCCGGCTCGACCGACAGCCGCGGCACCGCGAGCCCGGCCGTGTCGCACTCCCGGTGGACGATGTCGCGCAGCGCCTTGGCGATCTCCTGCGGCTCGCGGGGGTCGTCCTCCGAGGTGTACGCGATGCCGAGGCCGCCGCCGAGGTCGATCTCGGGCAGCTCGACGCCGTGCTCGTCGCGGATCTCCTTGAGCAGCCCCACGACCCGGTGCGCCGCGACCTCGAACCCGGACGTGTCGAAGATCTGCGACCCGATGTGCGAGTGGATGCCGATGAGCTCGAGCCCGTCGAGCTTGAGCGCCCGCCGCACGGCCTCGGCGGCCTGCCCGCCCGCGAGCGGAATGCCGAACTTCTGGTCCTCGTGGGCGGTCGCGATGAACTCGTGGGTATGCGCCTCCACACCCACGGTGACCCGGATCTGCACCCGCTGGCGCTTGCCGAGCCGCTGGGCGATGTGCGCGACCCGCACGATCTCCTGGAACGAGTCGAGCACGATCCGCCCGACGCCCTCCTCGACCGCCCGCTCGATCTCGGCGGTGGACTTGTTGTTCCCGTGCAGCGCGATCCGCTCGGCGGGCATCCCGGCGGCGAGCGCGGTGGCCAGCTCCCCGGCGGAGCACACGTCGAGGTTGAGTCCCTCCTCGTCCAGCCAGCGCACGACGGCGCGGGAGAGGAACGCCTTCCCGGCGTAGAACACGTCCGCGTCCTCCCCCTCCGCCTTGGACGCATCCCCCTTGAACGCCTCCCGCCAGGCCCGGCAGCGGGCCCGGAAGTCGGCCTCGTCGAGGAAGTACGCGGGCGTCCCGAACTCCTCCGCGAGCGTCTTGACGTCGATCCCGCCGACGGTCACGACGCCATCGGCGTTCCGGCCGACCGTACGGGACCACACGCGCGGATCGAGCTGATTGAGATCGGCGGGCGGCGCGGCGTAGTGCCCCTCGGGAAGGACATCGGCGTGGCGGGGCCCGGCGGGATGGGCGGAACGGCTCATGCTGTCTCTGCTGTCTCTCTCAAGGTCTTACACAAGGTCTACAGATGTTCGGGTGCGCTGATGCCGAGCAGATGCAGGCCGCCGGCGAGCACCGCTCCGGCAGCATCGGCGAGGGCCAGCCGGGAACGGTGGACGGCCGAGGGTTTGTGCTGGTGGGAGGGCAGGGCCGGGCAATCGTCATGAAACCCGAAGAAGGCATCGGCGACGCCGACGAGATGCCGAGCGAGCTGGTCGGGGCACGATGCCGGGCGGCGGCCTCGAGGATCCGGGGGTGATCGGCGAGGAGGCCGAGAAGGCCGGTCTCGGCGGGGTGGTCGTAGACCCCGGCCTCGGGCCGGAGCTCGGACGTGATGCCGAGCCGGCCGGAGTTCCGCATCAGAGCGCGGGTACGGGCATGGGCGTACTGAACCCGGAAGAGGGGTTGTCCTCACGCTGGGAGAGAAGACGGGCGGGGTCGAGATCGGGCAGATCATGCCCGGCGGGCCGGAGCAGCGCCCAGCGGGCGGCGTCGGCCCCGAGGGAGCGGAGCAGCTCAGCCCCGGAGACGGGAACCGGCCGAACAATAGGCCCCTGACCAGGAACAACGACTCCCCGACGGCGTGGACGAGCCCCCGCACAACATGAGCGACCAAGGCGGCCCGCACCTCGCTCGCAGCCCCAAGGGGGACCGAAACCCCGGCAAGCGCCTCTCCGTGCCCGTAGCGAGAGCCCTGGGAGAGGACGTCCCGCACGAGCTGGGCATGGGAGGTGGCATCAAGGGTGATGTTGAGAAACCCGGGGTCGGCGATGTCAACGCGGGCGATCCCGGGCGTACGGAGAAGCCGCCGCCGCAAAACCTGGGCGATACCCAGCGCATCCCCACCGCCTCTGGCCAGCAGCAGAGCAACATTAGTGGCGTAATCCCCACACCCGGGCCGCGGCGGGGTCCGCACCTTCACCCGCTCCGGCACGGCAACGCACAGCTCGTCGTCCTCAACGGCACGACGCACGGTGTGCAGCACAGTGCGGGAGAGCTGGGCGGGAGTCACGGGACCAGCGTATGGGAGGAGGGGGGTACGAAAGCGAACCGGTTTCGCCCTTCGGACGGCACCCGCAAGCCGGACACCAAACCGGAACCCGAGCTCCCCGGGGCGCACCGACGCAAGCGAAGACGGGAACACACCGGGGAGACCGGACCAGCCCCAAGCGGCCCCCGAGGGAACCGGACGAGGGGCCGGGGCCCACCCACTACCCGGTGGGCCCCACAACAGGCTCGGCATCACCAGGCGCGACCGCACCGGTCGCACCGGCCGCCCCCTGCCGCATCAGCCGCCGCACGAGCTCGACAAGATCGACGGGCTCGAAGGGTTTCGCGAGGAAGGCATCGACGCCCAGCGCCTTCCCGCTGTCCATCTCGTACTGCGTACACGCACTGATGATCGCGACGGGCACATGACACGTACGAGCATCAGCACGCAGCCTCGACGCCGTATGCAGCCCATCGAGTCTGGGCATCACGACATCGAGAGTGATCACATCGGGCCGCACCTGGTGAACGATCTCCAGGCACTCGGCACCATCGGCCGCGGTCACGACCTCGAAGCCCTCCAGCTCGAGGTTGACCCTGATCAGCTGCCGGATGACCTTGTTGTCGTCGACGACAAGGACCCGGCCGGACAAGCCAGGCACATCCTGAAGAGTAGGCGCGCACCCGCGGCTGCGTCCGGGTTTTCCCCACTTCCGCCCCGTGCGAGGGACCTTTCCCCAAGACCCCTGCGCCCCACCCTCCACATGCGGTATACGCCCCTCCGCTCCCACATCCACTCCCCGCCCACCGGCTCCCGATAAGCGTTCATGACCACCCTCTGCGAGCTGATAGTGTTCTACCTGTCGCCGCGAGACAGCAGCGACAGACGCAAGCCCCCGTAGCTCAGGGGATAGAGCAACGGCCTCCGGAGCCGTGTGCGCAGGTTCGAATCCTGCCGGGGCACCTTGGATGAGGTGCCCAAAGACCCCGCCACCAGCGGTTTCGCTAGGTGCGGGGTCTTCCTGTATGTGCAGCCGGATGCAGCGCTGAGCCGCTGTTTGTCGGTGGTCGTGGCGTATTCGTGGCGGAGATCTTGGGCCGTTTCCCCAGGTCAGCACCCGGAAACGGCGAAGGCCCCGGACGGATCCAGGGGCCTCGCGCTGGTGCGTGGTGCGCCGATCACTCGTACTCGCGCAGTAGATCTCCGATGCGACCGTTGGCGATCTCCTGCCTGCCGTACAGGCACTTCGCGTACCGGGCGAACAACACCTCCACGCTGTTCCCGGCCCGCTCGGCAACCTCGGTGGGGTCCACTCCAGCGTTGAGCCACGTGGACAACGCCGAGTGCCGCAGGTCGTACGGGCGACCGACCAGCGGCGAAGCGACCTGATCGGGCGGAAGCGCCAGGCCCGCGCCTCGTGCCAGACCCGGTAGTAGGTGCACGAAGCGACGAGCCCACCCCGCTCGTTGAAGAACAGCCGACCGTCGTCCGCCGTCCCGTACGTCTCGACGTGATCCCGCAAGATCGCGACGAGCTGAGGCGGGATCGGCACCGGGCGCGTTTCCTTCTCTGCCCTGTTCTTCAGCCCCCGGTCGTCATGGACCTCTCCTGTGTCGGTCCACTGCTTCCCCGCCAGGGGTCGAGTGCGATGCAGCAGCACCCGGCCCCACCCCGATTTCGGCAGTGTGCAGTCGGGGAGCGCCAAGCCGACTGCTTCCGCCGGGCGGAACGCGCCGTAATACATGGCCGCGAACATCGCCATCAGATGACGCCCTCGCGAACGGCGAGTCTTACCTACGTAAGACACCGCGCAGAGCAGAGATCGGGCCTGAGTCGGATTGGCCACCACGCGCGGATCAACCGTCTGAACCACCTTTGGTTTCTGCCACCGTGCCGCCGAAACTGGGTTTTCCTTGAACTCCCCCAAGTCGACCGCATATTTGAGCGCATTGACGAGAGTGTTCTTCTTACGTCGCACCGTCTCAGCAGCGGCCGCACTGCCGTCCAACTTGAGTTTCAGCGCGTCTAGGACCGCCAGTATCTCCGAGGGCTTGGCAAGGTCCGCCAATGGCCGGGATGCCTTGGCTACCCAGCCCAGCGCGTTACCGATCTCCGAGGGCACTTCGCGATCATCAGGCCCAGGGAGCACGAAGGCCCAATTCCGTAAGGCAACCCGAAGCAGCTGGGCAGCGGGGCGACCAGGAACGTCGTCCAAGAACGCCATGGTCACCAGCGTCAGCGCTTCGTTCATGCCGTCCCTGGTGTTCGGCGCGGCATGAGGCCACTTCATCGCGAGGTACTTGAGCGCGAAGGCATACCAGGTCATCGAAGGCGCCTTCTCGATCATCGATTCCGGGAGACCGAATTCGGTGTCGAACTCCTCGCCCTCGCGCGTCGCGCGAATGAGCTTGGCTCGGAATGAATCCGCCAGCGCCTTGGTCCGGAAGGTGCGAGAGAAAGGCTCCGCACCCACCTTCCAGCGGACCTGGTAAGACGCCTTCTTGTTCCGGGCATCATGCCGGATCCCCCAGATCCGTACGTCAGTGGTCTTCACGCGGAAACCTCCTCTCGCCCTCGAAGCCATGCCGCGAAGTCGCTACGCCACACCCGCAATTCGCCATTGGGCAGCCTCAGCGCCGAGGGGCCTTTCCCCAGCTCGCGCCAGCGGTAGAAGGTGCGGCGCGAGACGCCACCGAGTTCGGCGAGAACCTGCGAGACGGTCATCAATTCGTCACGCGCCATGACCGCCACCGCCTTCCCGGACCGACGCGGCCACGAGAGCCGCCTCCGGGCTGTAGCCGCGCCCCGCGTACCGCCACTGGCCCACAGTGATCACGGGCCGATCGGTCAGGCCGAGCGCTGCATGCTGCTGCTCCGCTCGGTGCTCGGCGCGTGCCTGGCGGAGCGCGGTCAGCGTGGTCGAGTAGCGACGCGACTTGGTGGAGAAGTGGCCCCGGTAGCCGAGCATGTGGGCCCACCGCCGCAGCCGAAGCGACTCGAAGGGAACCAGACCGCCGAGCCACCAGCAGGTGCCGATCATGCGGAGCGTGTGGTCCCGTACGGGCAGCGTGGCCAGGTCCCGCGCGTGACGGATACGCCGGTCCACCGCGCCAGCGGACTCGGCCCCCTTCGTGGCGTACTTTGCGATGTAGCCCGCTACCGCCGCCGAGGTCAACGGCTCCCCCACGTCGGACGACGCGATGACCCGCACATCAACCTGAGCCCCGAAGCGCAGCACCCGCCGCCCGACGACATCCGCGCCGAGAGCCGGGAGCCGGACCAGGCCGACCGCACGCCGCACGGCTCTCGCCAGGAGGTCAGTAGTCGCCCAACCGGGCGGCGGCGCCCCGGCCCCTCCGGACCATCGAGCCGGATCACGGCATGGAAGTGGACCAGGCCGCGCCGCTGGTACTCGGCGACCTTGGCGTACGACAGCCGAGCGACCTCGCCGAAACCTTCACGAGGCAGCCCGACGCGGCGCGCCAGCTCGCGGCGGAGCTCCATGACGAACCGGTGCCACAGCTGCCCGGCATGAGCCTGCCAGAGCACCGCGCCCGCGTAGTCGTAGCAGCGCGGACACAGCGGCTCGCCGAGTCGCGGATCGTCCTCCCCATGCCGGACGTGGCACCCAGCGGGAACACCGTGCGCGCAGCAGTCCGACGCCTTACGGGGTCGGCAGGCCCGCACCCGACCATCCTTCTCACGGCGCGTGTGGACCGGACCGAAGCCGGGAGCGGTGAGGGTGGCGAACACCCGGGGTGTTCGCCGACCTCTGCCGGAATCTCCTTGCCGCCGACCAGCCCGGCACGCACCAGGTGGTACGTGTCGGCCCGGTAGACGCGCGAGCAGGTTGGGCAGACAGCCGCCCGACGGTTGCCGCACGCGACCAGCAACCGCCCGCCGTCCATATCGGGTACGTACGAGCGGAGCACTTCCCCGGTCATCGCGTCGGCCACGGTGGCACTGCCGACAAGGTGAACCGGATTGGTGCAGCCGCCGAGGCGGACAATGCCGCGATGCCAGCTCTCGAAGCCGGGATCCGCCGCCCGTGCGAGGAGAGCGGCCACCCCGGAGGCAGCGCCTTGGAGTCGAGGGGTTCGGTCATCGCGAGCCCCCGAACGCCTGCCGCATCACGGCCGCGATGGCCTCCGGACGCGTCTTGGCCGAGAAGCGGAACGTCGGCTCTGTCAGCCAGACGGCCGCAGCGTGCGCGGCGCAGAGCCGCAGTTCCCTTTCGTCGGGGCCGACGAGGACGACCTCAGCAGAGCCGACGCACGTGGGGTGCTCCTCCTCGCGCAGCTCGCACCGAGGCGGCGGAGATTTGCGCGAACGATTCGCGGTGGACAAAGTGTGAGTACTCCTTTCACTGCTTACGTGGCGGATGGAGTGGGTTCCTGGCGGGGTCGGGTTTGGCGACTTCGCGCCCCGCTGGGAGCCCGTCTTGCAGGCGTTCACTGCCGCTCCTTGGGCGGCACGGCCGTGACGTGGTACGTCACCGGGCCGAACTCGCGCCGCGCGGAGTAGTAGCCCTCACCGAGGTCTTCCAGCGGCACGCCGAGCAGTTCGGCGGCGGACGCAGCGCCCGCGCGGCGAGCGGCGGTGACGGCAGCGTTGACGCAGACGCCGACAGACGGGCGATACGGCACCAGGACCTCGGGGTTGTCGGCCATGAAGTCGGCCAGGGCCCGCAGTCCGGCGATGACCGCCGCACGGTCACCGGTTTTGATCACGTATTCCGGCATGGGTAGCCACTCCTTCAGGGATGGATAGGGTCAGAACTAGAGCTGTCCGAGGAGGCCGCCGACTCCGTCGAGGGCCGCCTGAACAAGCGGTGCGGCAGCGGTCTTGGCCAGCAGGAAACCGAAGGTCCCGCAGAGCAGGACCACCGACCACCGCAGATAGCGGATTTGGAGCAGGATCCAGATCAGGAGGCCGAGCAGGAGCACGGCCGACGTGGAAAGGATCACGGGCCTTCCCTCTCATTCGTCGCGGTCAAGGCGTTCGAGGTGCACCGTGAACCCGCCGGCTCCATCGGCCAGAGCCGGGAGGTACGGGGTCAGGTGGGCGTACTCAGCGGCGATGGATTCGGCCTCTTCCTCCGAGACCAGGCGCGAACGGGCCCGCTCCCAGCCGTCCGCCGATGCCAGGACAGCCGTCCCCGCGTCTTCCGGCGCGATGGATTGAGCCGCTTGCAGCGCGTCCGGGTTGAGGTCCCCGAGCGTCATCTCCGCCGTACCGGGGTCGGCCACGCGATGGCAGACCCGCCCGCCGAGCTGGGCCCGCAGAGCAGTGACGCCCGGCCCGAGATCGGAGCCGACTCGTTGCCCCGCGACGACGAGGTACACCCCGAGCGCCGCGCCGAGCTGAGCCAGCCGGACCAGCGCCGTCGCCGCCGCTTGCGCTTCGTCCTTCTCACTGCGACCGGCGATGAGGAACAGCTCGGCGATTTCGTCGACGATGACGACGATCGGCACGGGACGTTTGTCGTCAGCCAGGCCCCAGATGTTCCGAACCCGGTCAGCCCGACAGAGCTCCATCCGGTCTTGCGTCTCGTCCACCAGCGCGGCGAGCAGCTTCACGGCCTGAGCGCGGTTGGTCGCCAGCGCGGACAACCGCGGCCCGTACAGCGACAGTTCCATGCCGCCTTTGCAGTCGATCCCGACCAGTGCGACCGGCTGTGGCGCCAGCCCCGCCACGAGTGCGTTGATGAGCGTCGACTTCCCGGACCGGGTGGCCCCCACGATGAGCCAGTGCGGGATGTGACGCAGGTCGAACACCCACTGAGTGCCGGTTTCCAGCACTCCCACGACGACCCGCAACAGCCGCTCGGCGCCACGTTGCTTGGGTATGCGCGGATCCTTGAGCGGGTCGGCCGCCATGGCCGCTATCCGCACGACACCGGGCTTCCACGTGGTCACCCGGACCGCGTGAACCTCCCAGTCGTGCGCCATGGCCGGAGCCGCGTTCACGAAGTCCTCCGGCACCTGTCCGGGCAGCAGCCGCACCAGGAACCAGAAGCCACCAGGCGCCAGCCGCACAGCGCCCCGACGAGGTACGCGAGGCTGAGGCGGCGGAGCACCGTTGCCGACGAGGCCGGAGACCACCGTGAGCGCCGCCTTACGGCTCACGGCCAGCCCGCACCCGGCCATCAACGGCCGCCATGTCCGCGCGACCCGGATGCACGCAGCCGGATAGCCGATGCACATCCACCAGGCCGCCGGGTAGCGGCGGCGCAGGGCCGGGCCCGCCAGAAGCAGACCCGACGCCAGCGCTGCGGCCACCATCAGAACCCAACTCAGCCAGGTCTCCCCGGCAGAGGGGGCGGAGGCCAGCACGATCATTCTCCGGTCCCCTTCCGCGCCGAGGCGGAGGAAGACGAGGCCGGAGCCGTCAACGGCTTGATCTCGGCCGCACGGAACGCGATGCCGTGCCGACCCTCGTTCTCCCACGGCGTGGCGTACAGGTCTCGCACCTGCACGGGCGCGCCATTCTGCACGCCGGTCGGCTCGCCGGGGACGCTCACGTTGACGACCTCGGCCGTCGTCCCGGCCATGAGGCACAGGCCGACCTGGTACAACGTCTGACCCGTCTCCCGGTCCACGCGGAGCTGACCAGTCTCACGATTCGCGACACGCGGGGTCGGCGCGACGGCGCAGATGATCCCCGTGAACTTCGCGGTGTCGATCGGTAGGGCTACCACTCTTGAACTCCCTTGTCTCACAGCCCCGAAGGCTCTTCCTTCGGGGTGACTTCCACCCGTAGTACGGGTCGAGATTCAAGAGTGCGGCCCGTAGTACGGGTTGTCAAGCGAGTCAGCGTGGGGGACGCTGTTCCAACCAAGGAAGGAACCCATCCATCCACGGGTGGAATGAGGACACATGCCCCAGGCCGGAGAGCCCTTCATGCCCGAGAAAGCCCAAGCCAAGTACCGTCAGATCGCCGATCACCTTCGACGCGGCATCCTGGACGGCACGTATCCCGCAGGCCAGCCACTCCCCTCTGAGGAAGTGCTGGCGAAGCAGTTCGGCGTGACCCGCCCCACCGTGCGACAAGGCATCGCGGAGCTACGGGCCGCTGGTCTGGTCGAGGTGATGATGGGCCGAGGGATGTTCGTCCGCTCACCCCACAGCCGCCCCAGCCTCACCCGCCCGCGCGGCGTACGACGTGAAACGGACGGCCGATACGTCGAGGCCGACGGCATCCGCTGGGAACACGCCGAGGACCCCGTAGCCACCCGCACGGATGCGCCCCTCGCACTAGCCGACCTGCTTCGGATCCCGCCAGGCGAACCGATGTACACCTACGACGTATTGGAGACCGCCGATCGCGGCCGGTTGCGTCAACTCCACCGCACCTACGTGCCGTTCTCAGTGCTCCTCGGCACGAAGTACGAGAAGCAGGCCCCGCCTCCGCCACCGCACCTGTACAGCGCTCTGACCGAGCTCGGCAACGAGTTGCAGTTCACGGAGTACGTCCGTACCCGCATGCCGCTCCCCGACCAAGCCCAAGCGCTCCGCCTTCCAGATGGCGTCCCAGTGCTCCAAGTACTACGCGTGACGCTCAACCAGGCTGAGAAACCCCTTACCCTCGAAGAGTTGCACCTATCTGGCGACGACTTGGAACTCTCTTTCCATCTGATATAGGGCCATAGAAACGATAACTTCAACAACATGACCGTACTCATTACCGCTATTAGCATCACGTTGTGTGGATGCTTTCTCGGTATAGCCACCGTTGGCGTAGCCCGAGAAAGTCAGTCTCAACCCCTCCTGCTCGAACGAGCATGGTGGCGGCGCGCCCACAAGAAAGCGAAGGAACGCTTAAGTAAAGTCGAAACCGAGCTATGCGCAGTCGAGCCACAAACTCGCCGCAGGATCATGCAGGATCTACATAGGTACGAAGCAGCAACTTCGGCTTACCTTACAAAGTACGTAGTGATGGCGTTGCCTACATTCACTGCCTCCTTGAGCACCTTTTCGTTTGTCACTCAACGGAATTCACACAGCGCCTTCACACCCCTAATTGCCACGTCAGTCGCCTTGGCGCCTATCATCGCCTTGCTCGGCGTATCAATGGCGCTATCCGCAGAATCTCGCCGCCGCGCAACCGGCTGTTACGTCACAAATGCCATAGTGGGCGTCATTGAAGACTACATGAAACTTCACAATGAAGAAGCGGAAGCCGACTCAAGCGAAATACCCTCAAGCTATCATCTACATGTCATGCCTGTGGCGCGGGGATTAGAAACTGTAGCCGCCAATCTTGACCTATTCGGCGCCAAGCGAATCCGCCCCGATGGACGACACCCAGTAAGTGAGCTGACCACGCACACCGAACGCGCCGCGCTCCGTGTTCGACAAGTTCGCGATAAAATCCTTTGTGGACACCCGGATAGCCTCGAATCACTGCCCCACCACATGAAGGAACTCCTTACAGAATTCGTCCATGGCCGCTACCACATGCTTGCGTCAGACAGCATGGCCCCAAACCAAGACACAATGGATATACTCACCCCAGCCAGGAGAGAACGTCGAGGGCTCATGATCGCAATAGCGATCGGTTGCATCGCCCCCTTGCTCCTTACATGGGCCGGCATGCCCGAAGCAGTAATTGTGACCCTCCTAGGCGTGCTCGCAGGGCCGGGACTTTACGTACTGGGCATCCGGAACCGTTCCAGCATCGATGGCTCAGACGGAACGTCAAGCAGCCAGGACGACGCGACGCAAAGCAACCGAAACGTCTAGGGCAACTATCAATATCCGCTCTGGCTCAAACTTTCTCTACGTCTTCAAGGGCGGCGCGTGCGCGCCGCCGGGCGCCCCGCCGCCCCGTCCGGGCTGCGGCGCTGGGGCGCCGGTCCCGGCCGGACGGACGGCACGCCCGCAGCAAACGCACCCCAAAGCCTTCCGAGTTCATGGCTGGGGCGGACGCCCTCCGAGTCTTGAGCCACCTCCCCGGTCCGGGGCCCGCGTCGAGCAAGACCAGGGGGCCACTCGTGCTCATTGCGGGCAGGTCCAAAGCCTGCCCGAGTTGCCAACCAGCGTACGGCCCCCTGATCATGCTCGACCCCAAACCGGGCAGGCCACCGGCCCAACACTCTCCGGCCGCCCGCGTGCCCACGCTCGCCACTCCCCGGCCCCGGTAAAGACACCACGGCCCCGCACACCAACCGCAGTTACTCGGTGGCGCGCGGGGCCCGAAGCATGATGTTCCCGCTAGTTCTTCCGTATTCGCGACCCTAACCCGAATCGGTCGCCATGGGTGATGCAAATATTCAGCGCGTTATTTCGATGGTGCTGAGCCGTTTGGCGAACAAGGGGACAGCAGGGGCAAGCGTGAACGGTTCGCTCGTGTCGAGGATCAGCCGCTTCCCACCGCCATGTAAGGCAAACATGTTGTCCACGCGGGATTCCGCCCCGCGGATATTCACGATGTCGCCTATCCGCACAGTGGACGCGTAGACGGTCACGACGCGCACCAACTCGCTCCGCATGCCAACCCCTACCCCTCGGCGCCAGGCTGCCGAGGAACACGAGGCCGCTCGCCGTCAGCGCTCGCCCCACCTGCTCCGCCATCTCCAAAGCAAGCCCCGTGACGAGCATCCCGACCAGGTACTGAACCGCCTCCGGCCGCACCTCCCCGAGGCACACCATCCCATCACCGGCAACATTCACGTCAGCCCTGAGCCCCGGGAAATCGGATTCCAACCCCACCGCCCGCAACTTCTCCGCGAGAGCCTCCGCACCCCGCTTCGCAGCCGCCCAGCCCCGTACATACGGCACCTCCGGCGCAAGATCCTCCGCGCGCCTCGCGCACACGCCTCGCGGGTCCGTCACGGCTTCCTCCCCTGTGCTTGGTTGCGAAGATCATTCGGGCACGAAATGGCACGGCGCAGCAGCTCCGCCAATCGCTCGGCCGTCTCAGGAGAAACGCGCCCAAGCTCAATGAGCCCGTGTCCGAACGCATTCAGGTCGGCACGGAGATACGGGAATTCCCGTTGCATGCCCGCCGCTGTCAGGACATCCCGCAGGGCCGCTGCTGCATCACGCGCCGCGTACCACTCCTGGCTTGTGTGTGGAGCCCAGGACGCGCTGTCATCCGATTTCCCGCCCTCACTGTGCATGGGCGTCCTCCTGCCCGGAGCAAGACGCACCCGCGCCCGGCGCCCCTCTCTCGTTCTGCTCCTCGCCATACCGGTCGGCCCGCAGCACCACCGAGGCGGCGGCAACGAACATGGCGGCAAGCGCGCCCAACCGTGCAGGGTTCGCCTCTGGCCTCCGCATCGGCGCACGCAGCCATGCGTATCGATCCCCGCTGAGCGGCATCGGCCCAGGAACAACGATCACCGATTCCGGACCCAGGTACCGGTACTCCGGGGGTGTGGCGTCTCCCCCTTCACCTTGTCGTCGAACCTCTGACGCGACTTCGAGGGGAGGAAGAACCCAACCTGCTTCGCACCCCAGTCGGCCAGTACGGGGCCCATCGGCAAGCCACGTCGGTCCAACTGCTCGAACGTCTCCAGGCCGATCCGCTGCTCAATCACCACCACGTCGAAGAAGCGTCCCGTAGGCAGCGTGTACGGGGCGCGCGGATCCCGCGTCCATGCCGTCCGGCACTCCTCCGGGCTATCCGCCGCAGCGGACAGCCACTGAACCCCCCGTTTCGTCATCATCTGCATGGCGCCCCACTTCGCTAGCCTCGCCGACGACCTGTCAGCCGCCGCAGAACTAGCGTCTGTCCCACGCGCCTGAGCTGGGCAGATGACGAGGGGTGACGCGGGATGACGCCCACCACCAACCCATGTCACCCCACGTCGCCTCTTCGCGCGCACGACCAACCTGAAATACCGCTCCCATCAGCGGCTTTGATTGCGTAAATTCAAGGGAACGCAAAGTGACAGCCCCGTGACTCCAGAGGAGGCGAGCACTACGGACTCGGCACCACCGTTCGGCACGCTCCTGCGCGAGACCCGGAAGAACCGCGGTTGGGGTCAGCTGCGCCTGGTGCGGGAGATGCGCGCCGCCACAGCGCGACGAGGAACAGCCCTTCCGACCGATGCGAGCGTCAAACGCCGCATCGCCAGCTGGGAGAACCTGCACAGCATCCCGGATGAGTTCTACGGGCCGCTGGTTTGCGAAGCGCTCGGGATGACCGCCGCCGAGCTCGGGCTGAACAACCTCACCGGCCAGGACACCCAACTCCTCGAGACCCGCTATCCCCCACCCCGGAGGATGCATTCAGAGCAGTCGATCAGCTCTGGCGCGCAGACTTGCACGGGTACGAGCCGCTGGTGCTGTCCGAGCCGTCACAGCCCGCGTGGAGCGAAGCGTCGCTTCGGTGGCTCGTAGCACCTGAGCCGTCCTTCCCCGCAGCCCCCAGGAAGGGCAGCGCACGCGTCGGCCTCGCAGACGTGGCAATGATCAAGTCCACCAGCGGCATGTTCGCCCAGCTTGACGACCGATTCGGCGGAGACCACGCCCGCCACTCGGTGGTGCAATACCTCAGCCGCGACGTCGCTCCTCTGCTCACCGGCCAGTACACGGAAGCCGTTGGACGCGCGCTCTTCTCGACCGTGGCGGAGTCCACGCTCCTCGCCGGATGGATGTCCTACGACTCGTGCCATCACGGCCTAGCTCAGCGGTATTTCCTCCAGGCTCTCCGCCTCGCCCAGGATGGCGATGACCGCCGGCTGGCGGGAAGCATACTGTCGGCGATGAGCCACCAGGCCACGTTTCTGGGGCACTACACCGAGGCGGCCACGCTCGCCCGTGCCGCGCGCATGGGCATCTCAGGAGTCGCGACCCCAACCCTCATGGCCCAGTTCCATGCCATGGAGGCACGCGCCTTGGCCCGCACAGGAGACACGCGCGCATGCGAACTCGCCTTGGCTGAAGCGACCAAGGCACTGGAGAGCCGCAACAGCGCCGACGAGCCGGAGTGGATCGCCTACTTCGACGAGGCCGAGCTAGCCGCCGAGGCCGCCCACTGCTTCCGCGATGTGAACAGCGCACGCCGGGCCGTCGCCCACGCCGAGAACGCGATGAGCGGGAGCCACGTCCGGAGCGACTTCTTCGCGACCATGGTTCTGGCCGACGCGCACCTACGGGCAGGGGACCTTGAGGAAGCGTGCCGCGTAGCCCTGGACGCCCTCGACCTCGGTGAACAGCTCAAGTCCGCGCGCTGCGTGAGCTACCTCGCGGAGTTCCGCCAGCATCTCGCCAGACTCGGCGAGACTGCCGCCACTCGTGACTTCTACGAACAGGCCGCAGACCACCGACTGTGGGTGTCCACGGACCCGAAGTCCGCTCAATGAACATGAGGTACGCCATGCAGCCCTGCATCGTATATCTGGATCAGAATGCGTGGATCAATCTCTCCCGGCAAGCACATTCAACCCCAACGGAGAAAACATCCCCGTATTCGAGACTAAAACTTGCAGCAGAGTCCAGGCGGGCCATTTTCCCGCTTTCCGCAATGCACTATCTTGAAACCTGGCATCGATCAGGTTGGGAATCTCGCCATCGCCTCGCGACGGTCATGCGAAGCCTTTCACATTACTACACGATCGCACCCGTCACAAAATTGCAGCCCGCAGAGGTAGCTCGGAGTGTCCTGACCAAATTGGCTCCGAGGAAATTTCGACCAATCCCTAGGTGCTCCGCCCTAGGATATGGGGTCAATCACGCCTTCGCGTCCGAATACGGGCGTTTCCGGTATGTAGCAAGTGTGGAGACAGACACTACTCCAGAGGGGCCAGCCGTCACGCCACGCCCCGACGAGAGGATTGATCGCTTCGCTTCACTCGACCAGGAGCGCTACCAATGGTTTTCCCTCGCTGGGTTCGAGGACGCCATGGACATCGACGGCTTGGACCGCATCACGCAACACAGAAGAGGGGCCCGGTACGCCGAGCAGCAGCAAATCCGGACGGATTGGCTTAATAAAAGCGAGAATCGCGTAATGCTGGATCGGTTCCTCCTAAGCGAGGACTTCAATGACCTCCTTGAAGACATCAATCAGGTCTGCGACCTGCACAGACTTAATCCATACAAACTATTTCAGAGTCGCGAAGAAATAATTGACTTCATCAAAAGCGTCCCTACTCGCGACGTATTCAGCGCGCTAAGGATTACACGCCACAGGAACAAGCAGAAACGCTGGGAGCAACACGACTTTGCGGATCTCCTGGCACTCAGCGTCGCGATCCCATATTGCGATGTCGTGGTAACCGAGAAGCAATGGTGTCACATAACGAAGCAAGCACGACTCGACAAGAAATACGGAACGCTAATGGTCCACAAGCTGGAGGACGCTCTCTCATCACTGCCGACTTGACGTAAGTCGCATCAGCGTCCTCCCTTTAAAAAGGCTTCCAATCACGGCGGTCGTTACCAGCCCTGAGAGAGTTGATGCGCCGCGCGAACTCTTCGGCTGACTTCGTACTGGCTGACACCTGCTGTCCGAGCCAAACCACCATCATCAGCTCGCGCAGGTCAGCTAGCACCGAATAACCGGGCCAGTTCATCAAATCGAACCCGTAGCGGTAGACGAACGCTTCGTATTCGGAACGAGTATGCCAGCCGAATCGGTCGTAGAAGATCGCGGTTAGGACGAGATCCCACTCCCGCGGTGCAAGCGTGAAGTCATCCAGGTCGATCATGATGGCGTGACCGTCGCGGTGCCGGAGCACGTTGCCTATGTTTGCGTCTCCATGGATCAGCCCGAAGGGGAGCACGAAGTCGAGCCGGTCATACTCCTTGGCCAGCTTCCCGGCCCTCTCCTCCAGGAACTTCCGGTCATCCTCGGCGACAGCATCGAGGGACTCAAGCCCCTTCCACAGCTTGGCCACCGGATCGAAGTACGGCAGGCCCAACGACTCCGGTTCCTCCAACCAGTGCAGCCGCCGCAGCAGATCGGCCAACTCCTCGACGGTGGCGTACTCCTCACGCTCCTGGGCGCTCTCCCAGAATGTGACGACGCGACCCCCGACGACCGAGGGCTGTGGCACCTCGGCCAGCACACGCGTCGCCGGGAAGTCCTCCGACTCCAGCCAGCGCGCTACTCGGACGGCCCGCTCCATCTCCTCCAAGCTGTCCGGATCCCGCGCGATACGGACAATCACCGGCGCCCCCAGCCGGTACACAGCATGGGAACCCAGGCGCACCAGCTCAGCCCCGACGAGTCCAGCCCGGAAGCCTCGCATGCCTCCCGGAGCGCAGCACCCGCGCTCTCCGCCGTAAGTTCCGCCGCCATCTGCGAGCCTCCCGCCCTAGCGATCATGTGCGACGCTACCCCGTCATCCTGCCCAGCGCAGGGGCCTCGACGTCGCCGTGCGGTGTATTTGTGGCGTGACGCTCGCAACGTAGCCGCGTACCCGCCCGTTGACCAGCACGAACGCAGGAAGGTACGTCGGCCTCCGGAGCCGTGTGCGCAGGTTCGAATCCTGCCGGGGCACCTCGCAGAAGGTGCCAGCAGACCCCGCCACCAGCCCAGACGCTGAGTGCGGGGTCTTCGCGTATGTGCGGCCGAATGCCGCCGAGGGCAGTCCCATGACAGTGATCACGTAATGACCACGTAATGATCTTGCAAGCCCTTCCATCTGGTCAGCAACGGCTTCCGTCACATGTGCTGTTGTTCGCCATTCAGCACGTAGAGCCACGGCCCTCAGGGGATCGGCCTACCAAACCCCCAGTCGCTAACACTCCGTCACCGACCAGGGGGACCGGTTGATGATCGAGTGATGCCGCCGTCACGCCACGCAGCCCAACTAACCACAGCATTCACCGAGATGTGTCGGACCTCAGCGCTACGCTTCCACCCGATTTGGATCGCGTGGGGGCCGAGGGATAGCAAAAATGAAGCATATCGAATACAAGTCCGACGTTGGACACCCGCCCAGCGAAATGAGCGAGACAGTCGACTGGGCAACAGGGATACTTCTACTCGTCGCAGAGTCATCAAGGCTACCCGACGAATTCCCTCTACACTTGGAATTCCAGGGCCGCCGAGAACTCAACATGCCCGAGGTTACTTACGCCTCGAACATGGCTGACATCCACGTGGGACGATGCAATGATCTGCTCAAAATAGTCGCCTTACTTCGGAGCAGAGCACATGAGGCAGCGGATGGCGACATTTTGGGACGCCATCCCAGATCAGAGGTTGCCAACTTTCTTGCTGCATTAGACCGCATCGACGCACAAGCAAAAGCCCTCTTCGGCGAATCAATGCAGCAGAAGGCCGCCTTTCAGTACGTGAACGAGACCAGGCAACGCAGGAAAATTTGCTGCTGGAGACCGCCAGGATATTTACTGACTCGACGGCTTCTTCAAATCTTCGAGCCAGGTCTTCTCAACCTGGTCAGACTTGACGCAAAGCTCTACGAGGCTGCCGATCACCTACGGGTCTTCCTGAACAGCCAGGCATCGGACCTGTTCCGCAAGCCAGGAACAGCATCCATAGAACAGCTAGATTCTGCGGGGCACAAGGAATTCGAAAAAATCTGCGCCCGTCTGCTGGAGCGAGATGGACTCCAGATCGTGCAGGCCCATGGCAAAAAGGGCGATCTCGCCGCTGACGTCATTGGCACAGACAGATACGGACAACGCTTCGTTCTTCAATGCAAACATTTCAGCAAGGTCACCGACAAGGTCGGATCAGAAACCGTGCAGCAAGTAAACGGAACGGCACGCCCCATCCATAACGCAAGCACCATCATGATAGTGACCAACGGAGGCTTCACCACAGACGCCCGGAAACTCGCCGATCTATTTAAAATCCATCTAATAGGTCGTGGACAGCTCAAACGATGGGCTGCGACTGGAGATGACCTCAGCCAAATCATGACCCTCGATTAGCTTAGCCAGCTTGGCCTTGCTCCAGCCTGACCACCAAGCAAGCAGAGGTACGCGGATGAGCCCCGGCCGCAACCGGGGCTCATCACTACAACTGCTCCCCCTATTACTCACCAGCGTCAGCCCTCAACTCTGGGGCGATGCGCTGCAGGTCCTCGTCGACACCAGATAGATCCTAGCCGTGATGCAGGTGATCTCCAGGTGAGCAGGAGGCCCACCCACCAGGCTGGAACCACCACCATGACGGCGCCTGGCCTAGCAAGCAGTTTCACAGCAGACAAGGCTTGCCACAGCAAACGCTGTACCTGCTGTCACGCTGAGTGCGTGGGATGCCTTCCATCGAAGACGCAAGTCAACGAAGGTGCCCTGCGAGACAACTGACGACGAACGTCATGTGCTGGATGTTCCCCATCCGGTTCCAAACAGAGTGGTTGCCAGTGGTGACGGATCCCTGGGCACAGTCGCGCAGCCAGCCCTCCCCTGTCCCGGCCGACGGGCCGCGGAAGTCCGAGAGGCGGGTGAGGCGCCGGGCGGCGTCGCGATTGATCGCGTCACGGTGCTCGCCACGTTGCAGCACCTTGGCCAGGAAGTAGGAACGGGCGGTGGTGTAACGGAGGATGCCCCACTCCGGTCCGCCGTTGCCCGAGACCGGGGTCTGAGCGGCGTATCCGGTGGGAAGGATGCCGTAGTCGCCGTAGTGCAGTTGGAAAAGGTAGGAGCGTCCGCTGTGGTGGATCTCGTGCCAGGTATCCCAGTCCGGTCGTGGCGCCTCGTACCAGCCGCTCTCCAGGAAGCCCTCAGGCCGCTCGGGGAAGCCGCCTGCCGCGACAGACACCGTCCGCCAGGTGGCGAGCGGGACCAGCGCGTCGAGAGCGCGCAGAGCCTCTTTGGCTGCGTCCCGGCGAGATGGCGGTACGGCGCCCAGATCGAGGAATAGGTCGACCGGTCCGATGGGACAGGCCCGGTCGAGCAGTTCGTCCAGCCATGGGACATCCCGGTCGTGCCACTCACCCGGGACCTGCATGCGGATACCCAGACCGCCGCCACGCAGTTCGGCCGCCGCAAGGGCTAGGGACTGCTGAGCGACGGGCCGACGCGGGCCGGTCACCGGGCGCAGGTTTCGCAGGGCCCACCACTCGGGCGGCAGCGTTTCGGCTAGGACAGCGGCCTCGCTCTCGTCAGCGAACGGCACGTCCAGCCACGCAGGCCTATGGCGGTGCGCGGCGGCGACCCGGCGTGCGTCCTTTCGAAGTTCCATGGCAAGCGGATCTGGCAGCATCCCCGGGCGGGGTGGCAAGGTCCACAGCGGAGCGACCGTGGCCTGTATGTCCGGCCGTAGTCCACGGTATGCCTCCACCGCATGCGGGCGGGTCGGCAGAACGGCAACGTACAACGGTCCGGACATGGCGGCCCCCTCGGCACAGTCCGTGTCGTCTCCCCGCCCTCAGGGTGATTTGGGGCCGAGGTATGGAAAGGGTGCTAATCAGCCACAGCGGCGTGTATGTGTCAGGGGCGAGGGGGCGAGGAACCAGGGCCCGTGCTTCTCTGCTGATGGACGTAGTGCCCTCGCAGCGATGTGGGCCGCCCTGAGCCACGGCCAGCCTCACCGCGGACGGGCATGCGTCGGCAGCGGCTCACGTGGCGGACCCAGGCATGTGGTGTGCGTCGAGCCCTACAGGAGCGTCCGCCCGCCGTTGTCCAGCTGTACCCCGCCGGGAGCGTGGCCAGCGCACCCGAGCTCAGGCTGCTACCGCGACACCCCAATGAGGTCTTCGGCTGATCAGCGCCGGACAGCATCCGGAACGGTCAGCCCCTGCCTCAGCTTGTTTCTGCCAGTCGACGTTCGATGCCCTCGCGGACCGCTACCGCACGAGGGTCATCGAAAGCGGCGAGGAACCTCAGCGCCTCTGTCCAGTGCCGACGGGCCTCCTCCGGGCTTTCGCCGAGTACAGCCGACGCCATGCCACCCAGAGCCAGGGCGTGGTGCCACTCATCACCGAGATCGCGGTGCGTCGAGGCGGCCTGACGGTAGAAGTCGGCCGCCTCGGCATGACGTCCGAGCCGGCGGTACACCTCACCAACCCCCTGCCAGGCCAGCGCCTCTCGGCTGCGGTCGGCGAGGCGTCGGTGGAGTGTGGCGGATCGCTGGTAGGAGGTCAGGGCCTCGGCGTACTGGCCCTTCGCCTGCTGGGCATCGCCGAGTGTCAGCAGCCAGAAGCCCTCCAGGCGCAGGTTACGGAGGCTGAGGGCGATATCGAGGGCGGCCTGGGCCGAGACCAGGGATGCTTCGACATCGCCCTGCTCACGCTGGACGCCGCTCAGCACGCGCAGGATATTGCCCTCGCCACGCTGATCGCCGAGGGTCCGGTGCGCTGCAAGGGCCTGGTCGATGACGGTCGCCGCCTCCGGAAGCCGCCCGGCGCGGTAGTGGGTGGTCGCGAGGTTGGACAGCGCAGTGGCGGCCCAGTGGGCGGCATCCTGCTCCTGGAAGGCGGAGATGGCCTGCTCGAAGTAGCGGGCAGCGGTGTCTAGTCGTCCGCCGCGGAGATGGTTCAGCCCGATCAGGTTGAGTGAGCGTGCTTCGCCGAGGCGGTCGCCCAGATCGCGCCGGATCGTCAGCGCGTTCTCGTGGGATTCGAGGCTCTCGGCCTGGCGGTTGATGCGGGTGTAGGCCATGCCGAGGTAGGTGTGGAGTGCGCCTTGCGCGGCACGTTCTCCCAGCCGTTCGGCCGTCTCCAGGCCGATGCGGCCCACGGCCGGCCAGCTTGTGCCCGAGGCGGAGGGAAACTGGGCGTTCCACAAGACTGTGGCCAGCTGCCACGCCAGTCGGTCCTGTCCGGCGTCGGCCGCCGTACGGACGGACTGGAGGAGGTTGGCGTGCTCCCGCTCGGCCCAGTCCACGGCAGCGTCGTAATCGGAGAACGCCAGTGGGCTGATGCCATCCGAGGCGGGCGTGAGAGGCACACGGTCCTCGGCGGGGTTGATCCAGCCCTGCGCGGCGTCGGCGGTGTGCAGGTACCACTCCAGCACGCGTCGCAGCGCTGCCTCCCGCTCGACCGGCGGCTCCTCGTGCTGGGCCTGGTCGATGGCGTAGGCGCGCAGAAGGTCATGGAACTGGTAGCGGTCCGGGGCGGTCTGTTCCAGGAGGTGTGCGCCGACCAGAGAGTCCAGCAGTTGCCGGGCCCGACTGATGCTGGTCGACCCTGCCAGGGCCGCCGCGGCCCGCAGCCCGAACTCGGGGCCGGGGTGTAGGCCCAGCAGGCGGAACAGGCGGGCGGCTTGCTCGGACAGGGCGCGATAGGACCACGCGAAGACGGTGCGGACCGCTTCGGCTTCCTCGTCGTCGCCGGTGCTCAGAGCGTCCCAGAGGGCCGATTCGTCGCGTAGTTCGGCGATCAGGTCGTCCAGCCGTAGGTGGGGGTGGCTGGCGGCACGTTCTGCGGCTATCCGCAGAGCGAGCGGAAGCCGTGCGCACAGCCGGGCCAATTCGGCAAGCTTCCGTTCGTCGTCGACCGGCCGATATCCCGCGGTGACGACGCGCAGCAGGGCAACCGCCTCCGGCTCCGGCAGCACGCCCAGCGTGAGCCGGCGGGCCCCGTCGCGTACGGCGAGGCCGGACAGGCGGCTGCGGCTGGTGACCAGCACCAGGCTGTGTGCGCTCCCGGGCAGCAACGGCCTGACCTGGCCGACGGTGGCCGCGTTGTCCAGGACGACCAGTACCCGGCGATCGGCCAGCAACGAGCGGTATAGCGCGGCGGCCGCGTCGAGATCCTGCGGTACGGCTTCGGGCTGAACACCGAGCGAGGTCAGCAAGCGGTGCAGGGCCTCGCGTGCCGCGACCGGCTCTCCGGGGTCGTAGCCGCGCAGATTGGCGTACAGCTGGCCATCCGGGAAGCGCTCCCGGACCTGGTGTGCCCAGCGCAGTGCCAACGATGTCTTTCCAGCGCCGGCGGTGCCGGCGATCACGTATACCGAGACGACGAGCGGACCGCCGTCCTCGGTGGTGAGGACGGCATTCAACTGGCCGAGCTCATCGGTTCGGTTGACGAATCCGCCCACGTCGGCCGGTAACTGGCGTGGGACAGGGCGGGAAGAGCTCCCCGGGTCCGGTGTGCCCTGCGCGTGGAAGTGGATGCCTCCGTGCACACTTCTCGCCTGGACGACGTCACGTGAGGATCCCGACAGCTCGGAGTGGGTGCTGCCGAAGTGCTCGTCCTGTCCGCCTGGCGATGTGATCGGCCTACTCCCTTCCCGCGTCGCTTAGCGTCGGCGGATCAAGGGGCGCCACCTCACGGTCGAAGTAGGAGATCACCTCTTCACCCACCGCGTAGAGCGCCTTGATGTAGTTCTCCCAGCGCTCGACAAGGTCACGGTCGGTATAGCGGATCGCGCCGTTCGCCACTCCTGCTTCGGTGTACAGGACTTGGAAGAGGGTGCGGCCGCCCAGCACGACCACCTCCGGAAGCGGGCCGGTGTCCTCCGAGGCGGCTACCTGCGCGGCGGGAACGACCCTGATCCGCTGCCCGTACTCCGCACGCTGCCGCTGGGAGTGGAGTTCCCACTGCACATACGGCGTCAGTGGCTTCTCGACCACCCGCACACGGTGAAAGGCATACCCTCTGCGCTCGTCCTCTTGAGCGGTCGCGGCCAAGGTGTCGCGCCGGTCGGCGAGGAGCCGAAGCGCCTCCTCCCAGTCACCTCGGCGCAGGGCGTCCCGGCTCGGACTGCCCTGCTCCTCGAAGTGCTGTCGCCGCTCCAGCTTCCAGGAACTCCCGTTACGGACCGCGTCCTCCCGTTGCCGGAAGTCCTCCTTGTAGGCGGTGCGGGTGAGCCGATCGCCCTGCTCGGGAACAAGAACGGGGGCGAGGAGGTCAAGCATCGGGGATGTCCTTCTTGGCCGCGCTGAGCATGTTCCCTGGGATGACGACCAGCCGCTCATCCGAAGCAATGTTCACGCCCTGCGGCAGACGGGAGCCGTAGACGGCTGTCAGATCCCTGCCGATCACAGCCACATCACCGTTGCCGAGCTGCCAGATGTCCGGGCACTCGTCATTGCCATCGGAGTTCCCGAGCTCTTCGGCCGACTTCCCCAGCCGACGCTCGAATAACGCGGACGGGTCAGCCTCCCAGGCACGGGCCATGTCTGCCTCCGGTCGAGGTGGTCGAGCACGCTGTGGCTACCCACTGTATCCAGGACCACACCCACAGGTGAGGGGTCGCCCCATCCCGGAGCCGCCGGGCTGGTGGGACGGAAGCCGTCAGGGGCGGCTCCCCGTGCGGTCGGAGCGCCGGTCGGTTACGTGCGCGCTCGGGGCACCGGCACCGGGAAGGTCGCCTGGATCACCAGCTCACCCCCAACAACGGCTCGGTTGGTCCCCAGGTGTTGCGTCCCCCACCGGGCACTCGAGCCTGCGACAAGCGACTCACTACGGCAGTCGGCCCATGCCATGCGACGGCTCCCTACCGGCCGTTGTACGCCACCTCCGGTCGTACGGGAGCGGGTTTCGGGGGCCGGTCGTGGGTTCACAGGCCGTGCTGGTCGAGGAGCCGCATCAGGTTGCGTTTGCGCTTCTGGTCGGCGCGCAGGGCGGTGAGGTACGTGGTGAACTCGTCCTGGGTGCCCAGGCGGCGGTGGCAGTCGCGGATGCTCAGCAGCAGGCTGGTCAGCTGCTCGTAGATCGCGTTGCCCGTCTGCTGCGTGAGGGGTTCGGCCAGGCGCCGGTAGACGGCGAGCGCGTCGGCGGGCGGGTGGCGCGGGCCTGGTCGGCTAGCGTGAGCCACTGCCGGTCGTCGGCGCCGGTCTCGGTGGCGGCCTGCCAGGCCGCGTCGATGTCCTTGTCGTCGAGCAGGGCGTCGATCAGGGCCGGGCCGCCGTACCGGGAGTGCTGTTGCTGCTCCGCATCGGCACGCAGCAGAGCCAGCGCTCCCTCACGCTCGGCCGGCCAGCAGTCCCCTGCCCGGGCGGCGGCTCGCAGTTGCTGGTACGCGAGCAGGGTGCGGCGGGCGCCGAAGTGGTCGCGGCGCAGGGCCACGGCGTCGGGGAGCCGGTCCGCCTGCGCGTAGCGGTCGCAGAGGTAGTCGACGAGGGCAGTGTCGACGGTGGCGAGGTCGCGGGCGTCGTGGATGCCGCGTTCCGCCCAGCGCAGGGCCTCGTCGGGGCGCCGGGCCGTGTCCAGCTCGTGGGCGATGAGCAGGTGCGTGTGTCCGTTCGATGCCAGGTCGGCCGCATGCACGGCGATCACCGCGTCGACGTCGCCGCCCGCCTTGGCCAGACGCTCCATCAGGTACTTCTCCGCCCAGCCGCGGCGGTTGCCCCGCCACGCCTCGACCGCCAGCCTCCGCAGGGCGGCCATCCCCTCTTCGCCGAGGACTTCCTCATAGTCGAGCGGATCGATGTCTGTGAGGCCGTCGTCCACGTCGCCGAGCGCATGGCCGACCAGCCAGCGCGCGAGCTCCTCGGGGTCGGGGCGTGCCGCACGGCACGCCCCGAGATGGACGCCTGCGAGGTCCGCACCGACCTGCCCGAGCCATCCGTCCGAGTCGTCGACACTCTCCACCGCGTCGGCGAGCAGCTTCATCGCCTCCCGCGCCAGGGTGATCGCATCATCGGCCCGGCCCGAACCGATGAGCGCGCCGATCGCGGACACCGCCTGCCCGGCCTGGTCGGCGTAGGCGCGGGCATCGGCGTACTCGACGTACCCGTACTGCGCGAACGGCGAGATATCCAGCAGATCACGGATACGGGCCCGGACCGCGGCGAGGTCGCCGCGAACGCTCGCGGCCCGAAGCTCCAGACGGCGGCGCAACTGCCGGTCCTCGGCGATCTGTTCCCGCACAAGGGCGAGCAACTCGTCCTTGGACAGGGCGGACAGCCACCCGTCAAGGTCCTTCGCACGGTCCCGGGCCGCCTTCCGCTGCCGCGGCAGGCTCTCCCGCTGGGCGAGCACCGTCAGGCCGAGGGCGACCAGATGCTTGCAGAAGTTGCCCTCCATGCCGTACGGGCAGTCACACTCTCCGGACAGCCCACCTGGCCCGTCCAGCGTCAGCTCCACCTCGTACCGCTCCGTGCCATGGACAATCGCGGTGACCCAGCCGTCACCGACCTCGACTCCGGACACCGCGTCCAGGTAGCCGAGCCCGCGTTCGAAGGAGCGCGGACCGGCCAACGCCCGCAGAACTGACTCGGTGAACGTTTTCATGACTCTCCATTCTCGTGCCGTCCGCTGACCCCGGCATCCACCCTCTGAGCCGCCTCTCCCCCGCCTACTGCCACGCGCGGAGCAAGTCCTCCGGGCCCCAGTGCGCCGCGAGCGGCAGGTCGTCCTCGACGCCGCAGCGTGAGACGGCGACGAGTGGGGTGTCGGGTTCGGCGCCGGGCACCGCGAGCATGTCCCGGGCCAGGGCGTCGTACTCGCGGCGGCCGAACGGATGAGACTCCAGCCACTTGATGGAGCCGATGAAGTGCACCGTGCCCGCCACCGGTTCGCGGTCGGCGCCGATCAGGTCGATCTCGGGGTTGTTCTGCCGGTTCCACCAGCCGCCGACCGCTTCCGTGTGGGGCCATCTGTCATCGGGGAGGAGGCGCAGCAACGACTCGCGGATGACCGGCTCGACCGCACGTCCTCGCCACGTGGTCCAGGACCGCTCGATGCGCTCCAGGGCGAGATCGCCGCGGCCGCGTTCGATGAGCGGGATTCCCCGTTGCAGGAAGGCCAGCCAGAACCGGAGATACGGGTCGGCGATCCGATAGCGCTTGTTCTTGGTGTCGGGCTTCGTGGAAAGCGGGAGGTCGGTGGCGAGGATGCGCTTGGTCTGCAAGGTGTGCAGCAGTGGCGACAGGGTCCCGGAGGGCAGGGCGCCTGCGCCGCCGGCCTGCGCGGCGATGGTGGAGAAGGTCCGCTCCCCACTGCCGACCGCCTCCAGCACCGCCCGAGAGTGTGACGCCTCGGGGAACTCCCCAGCAGCGACAGCTCACCCGCCACCAGCAGCGGTGAGAGAGGGTTGGCCACTGCCTCGCGCAGGAAATCAGCGCGCCCCATCCCGGGCCGCCACGACTGGACGATCTCGGGGAAGCCCCCGGTGATCAGCAGCGCGTCCACCGCCTCCGCCGCGTCCAGAGAGGTCATGGCATGCACATCGGCCAGGTGCAGCGGACGTACGGTCATCTTTGCGGCCCGGCCGAAGAACGGACGGCCGTACGACTGCAGCGCCTCCATCACCGACATGTCGCTGCCCACCAGGATCAGCAGCACCGGCTTGGCGGACAGGTGACGGTCCCAGACCGTCTGCAGCGCCCCTTCGAACTCCTGGTCCTGCTCCACCAGCCACGGCACTTCGTCGATCACCGCGACGCTCGGGGCATCGTCCGGCACCGCGACGGCCAGGGACCGCAGCGCCTGGTTCCAGTCCGCGGCGTGCAGTCCGGCCACCAGTTCCGCCCCGGGCAGCGGGGACTGCGCGAGCGCCGCGGAGAAGTCCGCCCGCTCGGCGACGGCGTTACGGCCCCGGGTCGCCTGGAAGACCACGTACGGAACGCCGGACCGGTCACAGAACTCCTGGACCAGACGAGACTTCCCCACCCGACGCCGCCCCGTCATGATCACAGCCTGGCCCCGGGTGGCTCCCGCGCCCCCGGCCACGAGACCCAGTTGCCTGGTCAGCAGGTCGAGGTCAGCGACCCTGCCCTTGAACTCCATCCCTGCCGTACCTCCGGCCGCTATCAAACATAGTTTCGGTCTTACGTAGATTGAATCTTACTTAGATGCTAGCTCGCTCCTTAGAGCGCCGCAGGCCGATCCTTGCCGGTCATACTCCGTGATGCGGGGCCCGCGGTGGGGCGAGAAGCAGGAGCGCTCCGCTCTTCCGGCTCGGTTGTCGGTTCCCGGAGGACGCCGGCCTTCGCTGAGATGTCGCGCAGGAGCGCGTCCCGCAGGGTGTGCAGCGTCGCGATCTTGGCGACAAGGAGTCGCGCCATGGCGTGCAGGGGGTCGGCCATCGTGTGGAAGTCGGTGCGCGTGAACCGGTCCGGCCAGGTGACCTCCAGGCGCTTGAGGGCGCCGGCGGAGATTTCCCTGCCGTTCTGGCCCTGCGCAAGCCGCGTGATGTCGCTGCTCCTGCTCCTGAGTTCGTGAAGCAGCCACCAACCGGCCTCGTCCTCATGAGGTCGTACGGCCACGACGCCTCTGAGAGGTGTTGCTGGTCGGCTCGGCACAGCGATGTGTGCGCCGTCGGAACGGGTGCTCAGCATCAAGGTGCCGGGAGGAAGGGCGTCGCCCTCGTTCGCTGGACTGCTCAGACGGAACCTCTGGACGTGGGGCACGGGGAGGTCGTAGAGATCTCTGGGGGCGATGACATCGGTTACATCGGTGGTGGGTTCTGCGGGCAACGGGGGAAGCGAGCGTTCGGAACCTTTGCCCGTCTTCAGTTTGGCGACTTTCGCGAGCGGTCGTGTCTCCCATGGCGGAATCTCCGACGCCCAGTCGTCATGGAGCGCGTCGGCTAGTTCCACCGCCTTGCGGGCGGTCTCCTGGTAGAGGGCGGTCATCCCCTCGATGAGGCCGAAGGCCCGGTGGTATGCGGTGACGACGTCTGGCGGAGGCAGCGGAAACAGCATGCGGTGGAGGGTGCCGAGGCTGATGGTGGGCTCGACATGTGCCGTCACGTCCTCGTCGATATGAGCCTTCGCCGTGGGTGTCTGTAGCCAGATACGCAGCCACCGCACTATGTGCGGCTCAGCTCGGATGATGCCGATCGACCTGGTCGCTGTACATCCCGCGTGCTCGGCGGTGACCAGTGCGGAATCGCCCACCCGCCGGACGAGTACGACGGCCAGGTCGCCCTCCTCGAGAGTTGCCCTGCTGGGCGCGGAATTGCCCGGCCAACACTCCTTGGTCCTGGGCGAGAGGATCCTGCCGTTCTGGACGAACGTCGAGCTGACGACTCCTGCGGTCCGTTCGGCGGCCGCGTCGTCGAGGAAACCGGAGGTGGTGTAGATGCGCCTGCGGATCCGCTCGATTTTGATGGAGGTCGTCTGCCAAGCCGCTCTACCCGAGTCGACCTGGTCGGCATTGGCTTCCATCAGATCTCCTCCAAGACGTCCAGCAGTCGGAGTTCCAGGTCGCGCATCTGCTCGAACTGATCGGCCAGTTCGAGCTTGAGCTGCTCGACCCGGCTCCGTGTGTCCCGCGCGGGGCTGGGAGGCTCCACGGCGTACGAGGTCGGCATCAGGCTGTACTCGCGATCGGCGATCTCCTCGGTGGAGCAGCTTCGGGACCAGCCGACCGCGTCGTTGTACGGCGCGACCGCAGCACCGTCCTCGGAGAGGCCACGCCAGGCCGCCAGGGTGGTCAGGATCAATGCCGTGTTCTCGTCGCCCAGCCTCCGTGCTCTCGACTCCGGGACCGGTTCGAAGGCTCGCCGCGCGTTGACGAAAAGCACCTGCCGGCGACGGTCCAGGGCACCCCAGCCGGGACGCGCGCTCTTGTCCCTGTTGAGCACCCACAGACAGGCGGGGGCTTTGGTGTGACCGAACACACGAGGTGGCAGAGCGATCACGCACTCGACTAGATCGTCGCGCAGGAGGCGTTCGCGGAGCCTTCGGGGGACGGGCTGTCTGCTGTTGGCCACGCTGTCGGCCATCAGGAAGACAGCTCGTCCGGCTGGAGCCAGCGCGTGCGCGATGTGCTGAATCCACGCGGAGTTGGCGGACCCTCGGGACGGCGGTTCCTCCGGCCACCGGGGATCGGCAGGGAGCGGGGGACCCGACCAGGGGGAGCCCTGATCCGTCTTGTCCTCCGGCGCCCAGTCACGCTGGTTGAAGGGAAGGTTGGCCAGGATGATGTCGTAGGGCTCGGGTTCGGGCTCCGCGAGGCTGTCCCCGGGCGGGAAGACGTGAGCCGTGATCCCCCGCACCGCGAAGTTCATGCGGGCCACCTGCGAGGTGTGGGCGTGCTGTTCCTTTCCATGCAGGGACATGGCCGGATTCAGCTCGACGCGTTCGCGGACATAGCGGTGACTCTCGACGAGCAGTCCCCCTGAACCGCAAACCGGGTCCAGCACTCTGTGCCGGTCGCGGGGGACGGCCGCACCGACCATCAGACGCGCCATGTCACCCGGCGTGAAGTAGTGGCTGCCGTCTGCCTGGTCCGCCGAGAGATCACGGAGGCACTGGTCGAGCAGGGGCCCGGTCCGCTGGGTGGAGCCGATGGCCTGGACGAGAGCGTGCAGTGGTCCTTCGGAACCAGGGGGCGGAACGGGCATCAGGCTCCTCGTGTCCACGTCTGCGCTCTGTCCGTCGACTGTGGGAAGCCAGTGGCCCAGACACTTGCTCACGGCAGCGCGGATTCCCGAACCGCGCCCTGCCGGCTGACCCAGCAACCACGACCATGTCGGTACGCCGGTGCCGGGAGCGGCGTGCGCGGCCCGGCTCAGGTACAGCAGCCCGAGGACGAGGCGAGTCGCGTCATGGGTGTTCATCAGCCGCGAGAGGTGCGTGCGGTGTCGGCGCACCTTCGCGAGCACTTCGTCGAGCGAGGAGGGACCCTCGGCCTGCGCCTGTCCTCCAAGGGCACCCACGTCACTCACGAGCCCACCACACCCAGGGCGCCCATGACCACGATAAGGAGCGTCAGGGAGCCGGCGAAGGTGAATGCTCCGGTCTTGAAGGCCGCCGTGGGGCGCCCTCCCTCGACGACGGTCACGACGCTGCCGACCAGAGCGGCGACAAGCGCCGCGAGGACCGCGATGATCACGTACATCAGCCTCAGCTGCACGGGTTTCCTTCCTGAGGTCGGGGGATCTCCCAGTGGACGAGTGAGCCGGTGATCCCTGGCTTCAGGAAGGACAGTAGACGGCGCAGGCCACGCGCTGCTGGGTGCACGCCGTTTGGGATTTCTTTGGGCGCGCGCCCGGAGTTCAAGCACTTTCGTCGAGTGCACGTCGTTTGGGATTCACGACAGCGAGTCGGTGAGGCGGTGTGTCCGGGCCTTCGACTCACGATCCGAATGGGTGGGCGAAAGGCCTTGACCCAGATCAGTCGGCGCTCTGCGCAGGTACTGCGTCCAGGACACCTCGACGATGCCGTCCCATGACCACCAAGGCGGCCTGGTGCGAGCCGCATCCCACCTGCGCCGCCTACGCCGCGTCAGCCGCCTCCGTCGCCTCCGCCATCTGAAGCAGCCGGGACAACTCTTCCCGCCCGCGTCTGATCAAATCGAACGCCACCGCCGGGTCCGTGTCCGCCGGCAGCGGGGTATCGGTGAAGACATCCGTAAGGGTGTGCGGGCCGAGCAGCCACCGCTGCAGGGCGCGCCAGTCGGCGCCCCGGTCAAGCGGTAGGCCGTCCGCCCACGGCAATGCCTCGTACCGGGTGCCGTCGCTGCCGTTGGCGTGGAGTAGCCCGGAGCGGCGCACGAGACACGGGAAGCAAACGCCGCAGTTGGCGATGGGAGGGCCGCCCCTTCGGCGGGTTGGCGGCTTACCGCAGCTCAGGGTGGACTCCAGGTCGGACGGGGTGAGGCCCGCATCTCGTCCGACCTTGCACACCTCGCCTTTCGTCAGCTGTGCCAAGGGGTTGACCACCTGCACCGTGCTCTCCGTGTCGCTCACGGCAGTTACCAAGGCGTTCAGACTGCCCAGCGTCCACGGGTGCACGGAACGCGTAGAGCAGGCGGCCGAACGCGCTGGTGTCAGAGGCGGATTGAGGGCGAGCTGGCCGTTCTCGGGGATGTGGACGGTGCCCACCCCGTGCGCGGTGGCGGCGCGAATCGCGCCCGCCGCGTACAGCAGACCACGAGTGCGGGAGGAGGTCTCCAGCCGCGCCCCTGAGCCGTCGCCCGCCGGGGTCTGGCTCATCGGTAACAGCAGCACCGGCCGTACTACGTCCAGCTGCTCGACGGCCCTGTACACCCGCTGCTGGAGACGCAGCAGGCCGACCTCGCGGAACATCACGAGCAGCAGCGGGCGGGAGTCGTCGGCGCGCGAACGGGTGGCGGCCCAGCTGAGGGAATCCAGTCCGCCGGAGAACAACGCGACTTCCGAGGCACGCGGCTCGTCCGGAGAGACGAGCGCCTCCTCGACGTAGTGACCGGTGAGAGGCCGGAAGTCCACGTTCCATAGGTCCCCGGTGAGGCCTTGGAGGAGCGCGGTGAGGTGGGTACGGACAGCTGCGCTTCCCCACCGCTCGTGTTCTGTGACGGGTACGGCGAGGCTGATGCGGCGGGTCCACCGGTCCCGTACTCCGGTCCGGCGTACGTACTTGTCGGCGATGAACGCGGCCCTGGCGACGCGGAACAGATCCTCGGCCCAGTCGGGAACAGGACCGGGCAGATGGTGTCGGCCGGTGATGCGGCGCTCCCTTTCTTGGAAGGATTCCTTGCCGATCTCCATCCAGCGGTCATCGCGAGGCCGGTCCCCGCGATGGCCGCGCCACCACAGGAAATGGTCGGAACCGGTCATGCCGCCGCTCCCTCTTCTCCGGTGGTCTCCTCAGTGATCAGGCCGAGTATCTTGCCGACCGCCTGCGGTACCAGCGACTTGGCGATCTTGGGCAGCGCGGTCGAGGGATCCTGCGCAGCGCCCACCACCGATTGCGCGGTGTCCACGGCTTGTGCGAGGTCCGTCGCTTCGGCGGACTCCTCGCAGGGGTTCGGCGCCAGGTCCACTACCTTCTCCGCGACCCAGTCGGCGATCCTGCCTTCAGGATCGGACGCGATGAGCACCGGCACTGCCAGGTTGACGTGCTCGGCGACAACGGCCTTGAGGAACTCCCCCACCATGTCGGCGAAGAACACCTGGTAGAGATCGCACAGGATGTCCCAGGCAAAGCCGCCGCCCGCGCCACCCCCGTTCATGGCGTCGTCCATCTCGGGATGCATGTCCCGGACATCGCGGACCGCCGCGGCCATCCCCCTGCGCACCGCGGCGTCGGCGAGTGTGCCGCCGTCCCCACCGACCTCCGAGACGAGACGTGCGACGAGCGCGTCCTCCGACTCCGCGCCCTCGGCGGCCAGCGACCCCAGGGCCCCGGCGAGCCGTTCACCGGCCGCACAGGCCGTGTCGTACAACCCGAAAGCCGATCGATCGGCACGGAGCGTCTCGTGCAGGGCGCTCAGGTGGTCCGCCGCGATCTCCTCCAGCCGCTGATCCGCGTTTCGTGAGTCCTCCCGCCAGCGCGCCAGCCGCCTCCCGGCAGAGCTCCACCGATCGCCGTTCGGTCCCTTCCATCGCGTGGATGTCCCCACATCGCCCCCAACGATGGTGTCCCAACCTGCGCTTCCTCCATGGCATCAGACCGGACGATCCCCAGGTAGGGCGGGACTCGGCCAGGGCCTCGCGGACCAGCCAGGTGCTGAAACAGCCAGGGGTATCACTTCCCGTGACGCCTACGCCTAGATGCGTGACCAGTCGTAGCGCTGAGTCACAGACGCCCCGCAAGTCCCGGTTCGGGGCAGGTCACGGGCTGGCAAGATTGACCCTTGCGTCGTGTGTCCTGTTGTTCATGTGCTGCGGAGCACCGGACCAACTCGGCGAGACTCAGCGGAGGGGCAGTCTTGCCGACGGCCCGATAGGGACTCACTCACAGCGTCTCAAAACAGCAACATCTGACCGTCTGCACCAGACGACATCAGTCGCCTGAAGGCCGATTGCGATCCAACTCCGGTCAAAAGTCATCATCCGGCACACGGGCCGCCGACACGCGGGGCGGCCACGCCAGCATGGATTCCGCGGTCGCACACGAGAACCCGGTGCAGCGGAGGGTGAAGCCCATGGCCAAGCTCACGGAGGAGCAGAAGCGCCAACGAGCGGCCAAGCGTGCTCTGCGCTCAGCCCTCGATGCCGAAGCGGATGACCGGCGGCGTCGTGAGCAGGATGAGCGGTGGAAGCGAGAAGGTACGCGTCTCAGCTGGGCGGACTACGTGGCCGGTAAGCCCTGTCGGGGCTGCGGAGAGCCCATGCAAGACGGGCTGGGGGACTGGTATCCCCTCATGAAGTTGTCCGAGTCGGAGAAGCGTGAGTACGAGGAAGCCGACCGGAGGTTCCGCGAGCGGCACGCCGACTGCCGGGGTGGTCGGTGGAGCATCAGCGGTTCTCGGGGGACGCATTGCGGCTTCTGTTGCCCACCACCGCCGATGAGTCCGAAGCAGCTGGAGAAGCTCGCCAGGCTGCTCGCTTCCTGGCCCTCACGGGAGGAACGCAAGAAGGCTCTCGATACTTGGGATCTCACTCTCCGTTGCGACCATGTGGTGCCCCACATTCAGCATCGCGAGCACAGCCACGTTTCCGCCCGCGTCGTCGACTGCCCGGAATGCGGAGAGTGTCGCGGGGTAGTGAGCAGTGAGCGGGTAGGGCCCGCGTACCGCGACGACGGGACCATCCGTGAGCGTGCGGCAGCTGATCGAGAGCGGCTAACCGGGAACACATCGGCCGCCGTCCCCTCCTGAAGGGCGGTCAGTTCGGTGCGTTCACGCGGAGCGAGCAGTCGTACGGCCATCTTGTCGGCCTCCGTGCGCAGTTCGGTCCGAGCGTCCAGCAGCCGGTCCAGAACGGTGGCCTTCTCCACGGCCGTGAGCGCGTGCAGGGCTTCGCGGGGCGTGCGGCGAGTGGTGGGCGGGGTGTGCCAGGGCAAGCGCCGTTCGACGGCGTGCAGGGCGAGTGCGACGGCATGTCGGCACAAGCGTCCTGAGGCCAGGGCGCACGGACCGTCGCATTCCGCCGTCAGTTCCCGCCCTACGACCTGCACCCACACGTCGCAGGCGGCAAGCGCGCGCCCCCCCCCGTGCGTACGGGCGGGTCCGTGCGCAGCGACCGAAGCGCCGGTCGTCCACTTGCCCCTTCGATTCACCGGGAAGGCCGTCTGGATCACCAGCTCACCGCCCACCAATGGGCCGCTTTGTCCCCATTCGCCGGGCTCCCTGCCGAGGACACCTCGGCGAAGGTGCCGAAAGACCCGGCTACCAGCCACGATGCTGGATGCGGGGTCTTCGCGCATGCGCAACCGGGCGCGTGCCACGACCCGCAGGGGGTCGGAAACGGAACGGCACGCCCCATCCCAGCAGGCCGGGTGGAAGGGCTGGCCTCCGGCCGCAGGGGCCGTCGCCTCGGTCAGGTGCGGACGCTCCCGGTGGTCACCGGCAGCTTGTCCTGCTGACGCTGGAGGGCCCGGAAGTCGTCGTACCAGCCGAGGCTCTGGGCGGGCGTCGACGACTTGCCCTCGGGGCGTGCGGTGCGGCTCGCGTACAGGCTGTTCAGCAGCCAGGGGGTCTTCTTCGGGCCGAAGTCTTTGGTCATGGCGGCTCCCTGGACCACGCCGTAGGTGGCCACGGCGAGCTTGCCGGTGTCGCGGAACTGCTTGACCTGGTTCCTCAGCCAGTGCTTGTGGCTCGCGTACCAGGGGCTCATGGCGAGCAGGTCCTGCCACTGGCGCTGCGACCACGGGTGGTCGATCGCCTGCTTGATCGCCTGCCACACCTTGGTGCCGGGGCTCATCCTGTAACGCTCGGCGAACTGGCGCGGAATCGGGTCACTCAGGTGCTGCCGCCACAGCTGCACCAGGGAGAACTCGGTGACCAGGAACTTCTGCCCGTGCCCCAGCCGCGGCACCACGAAGTCGAGGTACTTCTTGGCGTTCGCCATCGACGACACATGGGGATGGATGTCCACCCCCTCGATCCCGTCGGTCTTCCGCGCGAACTCCATCCACCGCTCCGCGCCCTCGCCGCGCCACTCGGGCTCGTCGAGGTGGTTGAGAGCGCCCATGTAGATGCGGGTACGACTGCTCTTACCGCTGTGCTCGGCCCGGTAGGCGAGCACATGCTCGGCGACCTTCTCGTAGAAGTCACCCAGCGGACCGTTCCAGTCCTCCTTGCGGCTCTCGATGAACGGCTCGTTGCCGACGACGAGGATGTTCACCTTGTCCATGACGGTGTCCAGCACCTTGTCGACCTTGGCCAGCACGTCGGCCATTTCGGAGCTGTCCGGGTCCGGGAAGGGCTTGCCGTTGTGCGGGAGCTTGAGACTCAGAATGGTGCCGTAACCGTGCTGGGAGGCGTTCAGCAGAGTGGAGACGGCCCGGTCCTGCATGGCACCGGTCTCCTCCTTGGCACGGATGGCGACGAAGCCGCGCAGCCAACTGGCGTCCACACCCTCGAGCTCGGTGAAACCACAGCCGGTGGGGTCCTCGTTGAAGTTGCCGCCGAGCGCCCCGTCCGGAGCCGACCCGCTGGCGGAGCCGCCGCTGGACCCGCCGCTGGAGCCGCCGCCGGATCCGTCGCTGTCATCCCCTCCGCCATCGTTCTTCGAGCACCCGGCGGCGAGGAGGGCCGCCCCCGAGGCCCCGACCAGCCACCGCCGCGACACTGCGAGATCGTTCTGCTTCACGTGCTTTCCCTTTCCACGGCCTACGCCGAAATCGATCTGTGTGCGAGAGCGGCGTCTAGCCGAGCAGGAACCTCGCCTGGGAGCCGGGACCGGTGGAGTCCATCCAGAACGAGATGATCGCCCGAGCGCCGGAGCTCGCCCAGCCAGAGGGCGCATGGGCGCCCAGAGCGAGGGCAAGCCTGGCGTGGCCCACCCTCGCGCGATCGAGCTCGGGGGCATGGACCAGTTCGTCCGCGGTCGCACCGCGCCGTCCCCACGGCAGGGGCTTGGTGCGGCGCTTGTCGAGGATGTCGCCGTGCCAGAGCACGCTCTTCGCGACGCCGTGGCCGAGTACATAGTCGACCCGGACGCCGAACAGCGCCTCCGACGACGCCGGTTGGTGGTCCGGGAGCTCGGCGCGGACGTCCGTGTCCAGGGTCAGCGGCAGCCCGCGGTACTCCGCTCCGCACAACGCGGTGCCCTCATCCCCCTCGACGCCCAGATAGGCGACGGCACGCACGGCGTCGTAGCAGCCGTAGGCATTGCCGCGCACCGCGGTCGTCCCCTTCGGCCCCGTGACGCGGTCGGCGTACGTGTGCTTCCGGACCAGGGTGGCGGACAGGCCGTCCCGGTCCAGGACGGGATGGTGCGATGCGGCACCGACCTCCACGTACACCAGACCCGGGCCCGCCACCGTCACGGTCTTGGACAACTTACGGGAACGTCCGCGGAGGTGAACGGTCTCACTGGGGCCGAAGTCACTTCCCCTGTGCTCCAGCGGGCTGCCGTGCTTCTGATCGAGGTGATACACCCTCAGCTCGGCCTGCCTCCCGTCGGCCGGCGGAACGTCGGCCAGCTCGAGCTGGATGGTCCGCGACTCGCCGGACTCGTTCCACACCAGGACCGAGCCGCGATGCTCGTCACCGGACGCCATGGCACCGACGCCGTCGGGCAGCCCACCGCGCACCGGGGTACGGCGGTCCGGCATGCGCGCGTAGAGCTTCAGCGCGTTGAACAACGGCGTGCGGAGCGCCTTGCCGCCCTTGAAGGCGATCATGTGCGGCAGCCAGCCGCTGAAGGTGAACGTCTGCAGGTCGGGTATCCGCAGCGCCTTCTCCAACGCCGCCATCGAGCGGGCCGCCTCCAGTGCGGTCCCGCCCTGCTTCTCCCACTCACCCGGGCGGAACACCCCGAACTGGGCCTGAATGAGCGGAACAGTGTTGAAGTCACCGCCCAGCGCGTTGCGTGCGCCGTCGACGAGGTCGGAAAGATCCTCGCCGTAGTTGTTCATGGTGAGGTAGTCGAACGGCAGGTCGGGGTCGGCCCTGCGCCGCTTCCGCAGTTCGTCGACGGCGGTCTCCAGGTAGCTCCGGCCGCCCAACTGCCGGCGGGGGTGCGCGTCGACCGGAACGAAGCTCGCCATACCGAACAGCCCCTTGGGCCCGATCGCACCGGCGTAGGCGCCGTAGATGTCGACCATCTGCCGGATCGACGCGAGATCGGGAGACCCGGTGAGGTTGTGGCTCGGCTCGTTCCACATGCACCAGCTGACCGGATGATCGTCGTAGAGCTTCGCCCACCTGCCCATCGCGTCCGCAGCGGCCTTCAGGTCGGTCGGGCGCGGGAACTTCCGCGGCGCCTCGGCCTTCGCGGCGTCCTCCCACTGCTTGGGCGCGCCCTCCAGTTGGTACATGGCCTCGATGCGGCGCCGCCGCAGCTCGCTCTGCACCTTGTCGAGAAAGGAGTTGCGCCGCACCTCGACCTCGCCGTCCTCGACCTCGATGGGGTACGGCTCCATCGAGTCCCAGTCCGTTTCCGGAAAACGGAGTTCTCCGTCGTAGAGCGCCGGACGGATCTCGTCCAGGTACCGCAGGCTGTCCAGGATCTTGTCGGAGTCGAGGGCACGCCCCACGCCGATCTTCGACTTGACCAGGGGAAGAACGCCGTCCTGCCGAAGTCCACCTGGAGGGTGTCCGACGAGGACGACGAGGACGCGGACGCGCGACAACCGCCGAGGGCAGCCGCGGTCCCGATCCCGACCGTAGCGGTCAGGACGCGCCGTCGGGTATACGAGGCGAGGTCGTCCGGTTCCGGTGGTCGTTGCACTTCTCCTCCTGGTGCCATGTTCTACAGGGTGGGTTGGTCGTCGCTGGTGAGGGTGTGGGGAGCAACCGGTGGGGATGGATCGTTCCGGACGGGTCGTGGGAGTTGTCGCGGCCGTCGCGGCCGGTGCCGCGGGTACGGCCGCAGGGCGGTGGGGCGGTGGGAGTGGCGAACGTCGATGATGAGGCGGTGTTCGCGGGCAACGCCCGCGGCAGTGGGGGCTGAAGTCGCCACCGGCCGGGCTCCCATCGAGACGCGACCCCGGCCTCGGCCGGCGTCACCGCCCCGAAAAGGTCCGCGCCGGCAACGCCTTCGACCGGCTCGACCTGCGTCGATGGCTTTGCGGCGAACACCTCGCGGTACGGATCGCCCGCAAAGGGACCGAACCCAACCATCGGCTCGGTACACAAGTTGGGTGATCGGGAGAACGGTGTCGTGACTGTCCGGCTACCGCCGGCTCAGCACCCGCTGCCAACGACCCCCGCAGACCTGGGCTTCCCCGGTCTTGCCGCTGCCCTGTGCCGCGCCAAACGCTCCTGCCGCCCCACCATGCAGGACATGATCTAAAACCGCGAACGCAGCGGATTACCTCTCTCGCCGGGTGTCTCCGCCGAGAACACCCACGAGCCTCGATCCGCAGCCGGTGGTCGGCGGCATCCCGCCCATCCGCTCCCGCCGCGGGCCGCGACGCCGACGCCTTGCCAACGCACTCCCGGACGGCCGCGAGATCACGCCCCGCCGCAGCTACTGCCCTTGAGGCCGCAGGGTCTGATTACCGCTGTCCATGTCGAAGTCGCCGATGTACCACTTCCCATTGACCTTGGCGGTTTCCACCTTGGCCGTGAAGGACTTCGGGTCCACGCCGTGCGAGCGGGACAGCATGATCGCCCGCAGGGGCTTTCCGTCGACGGCGATCTTGGCCGTCGGGACGACTGCCTCATCGCCCTCGGGGGTGGGCGCGTCGACCTTGACCGTCGGCTTGCCAGAGGCATTCCGCGGCGAGAACGCCTCGCTCATGGACTTCAAACCGGGGGCCATCTTCTGCCTCACCGACGCGTCGCACGTCTGGGGGTGGCGGCCTTCGGGGACGAGCCGCTGCCCGGCACCGTGGAGAGCAGGCACGCCTGCTTCGCGTCCTTCTCGATGACCGCGCTGACCCAGGCTTCGACCGCGGAGGGCACAGTGGGCCGGCCGCCCGCCTGTGTGCTGGAGCCGCCGTCGCCCGACGAGGCACCGGAGTTCTCCGATGCGTCGGCCGAGGGAGAGGGGCCGCTGCTGTGCGAGGTGGAAGAGGAGGACGAGCCGCCCGAGCACGCAGCCATGAGCGGCGCCGCCGCCAGCAACGTGACCGCGGCGGCCCAGCCCATGACCCTCTTACCGGACTCTGGTCGTGCCATGACTTACTGCTCCTTACACGCGCGGTGTCCCCCCTTTGCTGCCCGTGGTGGCTACGACGGGCAACGAGAGCCGAACGGCTGCACGAAACGCTACAACGCCGGCCACGTCGGAGGTCCACGCGGGGCGTTCGGCGGGGCGTCGCTGAACACGACCAACGCGCAACGCGACATGAGGCCGACACGGCTCGGGGACCGCCATGACGCGCTGGGAAGCCCGGCCCGCGGCCCGTCGCGCCGGCCGAACACGACCGGTCCATCGACCTGACACCGTGGCAAGTACCGCGTGTCGTGGCGCGCGGCTCGCGCGTCATCGTGCCTCTCGTGGGGATCAGCGTGGTCTGCAAGCGACCGGTCGCTCTGCGCGAGCGGAGTGTGACGCGTAAGCGGCAGGGCATCCTGTCAATTCCCGCAGCCCATCCTGTCAATCCCCCTGGCGGGGATTTCCGCCCTGGTGTACGTGTCGGGAAGAATGCCGGGACGATGACGTCACCAGCTTCCGGTCCGCGCGGCAGCGAGCACGCGCCGTTCATCCATCTGACCGTGCCGAACGCGGCTTTGTACCGTCAGGTGATGCGGGCGTTCCTCGCGGCGAAGGAGCGGTTCGCGGTACATCTGCGGCCCGAGGACGTGCACGCCGCGCTGGAGCCGGAGTACCGGCCGACGGATCCGGACGCGGTGGTGAAGGCTCTGGACAGCCTCGTGGAGTGGGGCAATCTGCGGGCGGATCCGGACACCTCCCGGGTCACCGCGGTCGAGGACTTCTACCGCAAGCGGTTCATCTACCAGCTCACGCGGGCCGGTGAGGCCGCCGAGCAGGCGTTGTCGGTGTACGACGAGGCGCTGGGGCGGCGCGGTGCGCTGCAGGCGGTGGCGCTGCACGACATCGTCACGCAGCTGCGTGCCCTTCTGGTGATCGCGGCCGAGCGGGAGGAGGGCGGGCCGGACGCGGCGAAGGCGCATCTGGCGCTTTCGGCGCTGACGGGCCGGTTCGAGGCGCTGGCGGAGAACGCGCGGGCGTTCATGGGGTCGCTGCAGCGCACCATGGATCTGCACGGTGTGGAGGTGGAGGTGTTCCTCGCCTACAAGGACCGGCTGATCCAGTATCTGGAGCGGTTCATCCAGGACCTGATCACGCTGGGTGGGCGGATCGCGGTGCTCATCGGCGAGCTGGAGCAGGACGGGCGGGCCGGTGTGCTGCTGCGGCTGGCGGCGGTCCGTGAGGCGGCCGACGCCGCGCCCGAGGACGCCGGAAGCGCCGAGGAACAGGCGTATGAGCGGTGGGTGGCGAAGTGGTCGGGGCTCACCGCCTGGTTCGTCTCCGCGGATGGCCGCGAGTCGCAGGCCCGGCTGCTGCGCGGGCGGGCGCTCGGGGCGATCCCGCAACTCCTCGCGGTCGTCAGGCAGCTGAACGAGCGGCGGGCCGGGCGTTCGGACCGGTCCGCGGACTTCCGTACGCTGGCCCGATGGTTCGCCGAGGCCCCGGACGACGAGGCGCGGCACCGGCTGTGGCGCGCCGCCTTCGGTCTGTACTCCGCGCGTCACCTGACCGTGGACGCCGATACGCTGGCCGAGCGCACGGCCCGCCCGGTGCCCGCGTCCACGTCGTGGGCCGAGGCCGAGCCGCTGCGGATCAGCCTGCAACTGCGCCGTACCGGCAGCTACGAACGGCGCGGGCGGGCCCGCCGGGTGCGGGACCGCTCCGAGCAGCGACGCCGGCTCGCCGAGATCGCCGCCAGGCAGGCGGAGGAGATCGCCGCCGCCCGTGCGCGGCTCGCGACGGACGGCATCACGCGGTTGTCCGCGCTGGGAGAACTCGACCCGGTGGCCTTCGGACTGTTCTTGCAGCTGCTCGGCGATGCCCTGGCCACGTGGCGGCCCGGCATGACGAGCACGGTGGCGACCAGCAACGACGGCTCGTTGGAGATCCGGCTGACGGCCCTCGCCGACGGGACGACGGCCGAAATCCGCACGCCGGGCGGGACCTTCCGCGGCCCCGACCACCTGGTCGAGATCACCGACCTCACCCGGCCCGGACACACACCGGCGGAGACGATTGAGGGGGAGCTGTGACCACACCCCTGGGCGAGGTGCTGGACGGCCGGCGGACGGCCGAGGTGCACAAGGCGGCCCGGACGCTGTTGAAGGAGCCGCTGTTGCTGGCGCGGGGCCCGCACGCGGACGAGTTCCGGCTGGTGCGGCAGCACGCCTCGGAGCTGCGCGACTGGTTCGACCGCAACACGGGCTGGTCACTGCGGGTGGACGCGGAGGCCACCCGGCTGGCCCGGATGCCCGGCACCCTGGCCGATCCCACCCATCCGGCGCGCGAGGCGTCCCGTGGCCGCGCCGCGTTCACGCGCCGCCGGTATGTGCTGCTGTGTCTGGCGCTGGCCGCGCTGGAGCGGGGTGAGGCGCAGATCGCCCTGGGCCGCCTGGCCGAGCAGGTGGTGCTGGACGCCGCCGATCCTCATCTGGCCGCCGCCGGGGTGGAGTTCACGATGGAGCGCCGCGAGGAACGCCTGGATCTGGCGGCGGTGGTGCGGCTGCTGCTGCGCTATGGGGTGTTGCGGCGGGTGGCCGGCGAGGAGGAGGCATACGTCACCGGTACCGGCGACGTGCTCTACGACGTGCAGCGGCGCGTCCTGGCCGGGCTGCTGGCCACCCGCCGGGGCCCGTCGACGATCATCGCCGAGGACTTCGAGGACCGCCTGGCCGAGCTGACCGCCGAGAGCGCGCTGGACAGCGACGAGCTCCGCTTCCGCGCGATCCGTCAGCGGCTGACCCGGAGGCTGCTGGACGACCCGGTGCTGTACTACGAGGAGCTGACCGACGAGGAACTCGCCTACCTGACCCGCCAGCGCGCCTTCCTCACCGCCCGCATCACCGAACTGACAGGCCTGGTCGCCGAGGTGCGGGCCGAGGGCATCGCCATGGTCGACCCACACGACGATCTGACCGACGTACGGATGCCGGAGCAGGGCACGCACGGGCACGTCACCCTGCTGCTCGCCGAACACCTGGCGGCCGTGGGCAGCGAGGTGAGCCGCGGCGACCTCGAACGCAAGGTTCGGGAGTTGGCCGCCGAACACGGCGCGTTCTGGTCGAAGAGCGCCAAGCAGCCCGGCGCGGAGGCGGAGCTGGTCGGCCAGGCGCTGGAGAGGCTCACCGCGCTCGGCCTGGTCGCCGCCACCCCGAAGGGCATCGTCCCGCTGCCCGCGCTCGCGCGGTACGCGGTCGGCGAGACCGTCGTGACGGAACCGGGACAGCCCTCCTCCCGCACAGCCCGCACAGCCCGCACAGCCCGCGCCCCCAAGCGAAAGGCACCGCAGCCGTGACCGCCCTGCCCGACCCCGCACCCGGCCGGTGGCAGCCACTGCGCATCGGCCTGGTCGACCTCTTCTACTACGACGCCGAGGAGTTCTGGTTCCGCGACGGCCGCCTGCTGCTGCGCGGCAACAATGGCACCGGCAAGTCCAAGGTGCTCGCCCTGACCCTGCCCTTCCTCCTGGACGGCGACCTGTCCGCCCGCCGGGTGGAACCGGACGCGGACCCGGGCAAGCGCATGGAGTGGAACCTGTTGCTCGGCGGCCGGCACCCGCATCCGGAGCGGCTCGGCTACACCTGGATCGAATTCGGCCGCCGCGACCAGGAGTCGGGCCGGGCGCACTTCCGCACCCTGCTGTGCGGGCTGAAGGCGGTAACGGGCCGCGGCATCGCCCGCCACTGGTACGCGGTCACCGACCAGCGCGTCGGCGAGGAGCTGGCCCTGCTCGACGCCACCGGCACCGCGCTGTCACGGGATCGCCTGGCCGAGGCCGTCACCGGACGCGGCATGGTGTACGACCAGGCGAAGACGTACCGCAGAGCGGTCGACGAGGCGCTGTTCGGGCTCGGCGAACGGCGCTACGCCGCCCTGGTCGATCTGCTCATCCAGCTGCGCCAGCCCCAGCTGTCCAAACGCCCCAACGAGACGGCGCTGTCCCGCGCGCTGACCGAGGCGCTGCCGCCCATGGACCAAGCGGTGATCGCCGATGTGGCCGAGGCGTTCCGCTCCCTGGACGAGGAAAAGGAGGAACTGCGAGCGGCCAGTGAGGCCGAACGGGCCGCCTCCGCCTTCCTCGACCACTACCGCCGCTACGCCCGCGTGGCCACCCGCCGGCGGGCTCGGCTGCCGCGCAGCGAACACGCCCGCTACGAACAGCTGCACCGTGACCTGTCCCAGGCGCGGACCGAGCGAGAAGAGGCCGAGCGGCAACGGGCAGCGGCCGCGGAGCGGATCGCCCGGCTGGAGGAGACGGCCGTGCGGCTGGCGGCCCAGGACACCGCGCTGCGAGCGGGCCCGGAAATGCGCAGCGCCCGGGAGCTGGAGCAGGCAGCGGCCGACGCACGGCGCACCGCCGGCGAGCGGGCCCGGGCGGAGGGGGACCGGGACCAGGCCGCCCAGGCGCACTCGCGCGCCCTCGGTCGCCTGACGAGCGCTGAAGGGCGGCTGGCAGCGGCTGAGCGGCAGGTCGGGAACACGCTGCGCCACGCACGGGAGACGGCCCGGGCGGCCCGGCTCGATGACGTGCTCGGCGCCCACGACGCGGTCCCGGAGGTGGAACTGCGCCACGCGGCCGAGGACTCGGTGGCACGCAGGAGGCGCACCCTCGACCACGTGGAGGAGCTGGCCGCGCGAGCCGAACAGGCCGCCGGTGAACGGCGGACCGCCGCGCACCGCCTGGACGAGGCCCAGACCGAGGCCGCCCACACCGCCGAACGCCAGGCCCAGGCCGAGTCGTCCGTCGCACAGGCGGGCCAGGACCTGGTGGATGCCGTACGCGAGCACCTCGACCGGTGCACGGAGCTGGACCTTCCCGACCCGACGGGGCTTTTGGACGCCTTGCACGACTGGGGCACGCATCTGCACGGCCCCAGCCCCGCCCGGGAGCAGGCCGCGGCAGCCCACCGAGGACAGGCCGCTGACCTGGCCGACCGGGCCGCCGCCCTCGGCCGGCAACTGGCCGAACTGGCCGAGCGGCGCACCGTGGCCGAAAGCGAGCTGGCGGAGCTGGAGGCCGGTGGCCAGCGCGGACCGGCGGCACCCCACACCCGTACCCCGGGCCTGCGCGACCGGACTCCCGGAGCGCCTCTGTGGAGGCTGGTCGACTTCCACGACCACGTCACTCCGGACGAACGGGCGGGGCTGGAGGCCGCGCTGGAGGCGTCCGGGCTCCTGGACGCGTGGGTGTGCCCGGACGGCACGATGCTGGAGGCGAGCGGGCACGACGTACTGCTGGCCCCGCTGCCTTCGCCCGCGCCGCGGGCGGGCTCCGTGCTCGCCGACGCGCTGCGGCCCGCCGTCGACCACGGTGATCCCCGGGCCACGCAGGTCGGTGAACCGGCCGTGTCCGCTCTCCTGGCGACCATCGGTCTGGGAGGTACCGGCGCACCCGGCACGTGGGTGGCGTCGGACGGTCGCTTCCGCATCGGCGCGCTGACCGGCAGCTGGTCGAAGGAAGCGGCCGTGTACGTGGGCGAAGGCGCCCGCGAGGAAGCACGCCGCGCCCGGATCGCCACCCTGCGCGGCGAACTGGACGCCCTGGCCGACAGCACCGCGCGCCGTGAAACCGAACGCGCCACGGTGGCCGCGCGCCGGCGCACCCTGGACGCCGAACTGGCCGCCGTCCCCGACGACGCCCCCTGCGCCACGCCCACGCGGTGGCCGCCGCGGCGGCGGACGCCGCCCACCGGGCCCGCACCCGCCAGGAGGAACGCGCGGCCGAACTCACCGAGGCGGCCCGGCGCGAGGCCGAAGCGGGCACCGCACTGACCGAGACGGCCGACGCCGTGAACCTGCCCGCCGAGCGACCGGCCCTCACGGCCGTCCGCCAGGCCCTGGCCGACCACACTGCCGCCCTCGCCGCCCTGTGGCCGTCGCTCCGCGACCGGGCCGAGGCGCGCCGCGCTGTCGCCGACGAGCAGGCGGAAGCCGGCCGGACCGGGGGACGGGTGGCCGAACTGGACGAGCGTATGGCCGAGGCGACCCGACTCGCCGCCGCCGCGGACGAACACCACACCACTCTCCGCTCGACCGTCGGCGCGGCCGTTGCCGAACTGGAGCGCCGTCTTGCCGAAACCGCGGATGCCCTCGGCGCCTGCGAGCGGGACCAGAAGCAGGCCCGTCACGAGTACTCCGCCGCGGACCGCCGCGCCGGCCGCGCCGAAGGTCGCATCGAGCAGCTGGACAAGGACGTCCATGAAGCGGCGGCCACGCGCGCCGAGGCCATCGCCGCGCTCCAGCGGTTCGCGGCCACCGGCCTGCTGACCGTGGCCCTGCCGGAGACTCCCCTGCCGCCGCTGGACGGCGACTCCTGGGCCGCCACCCCGGCGATCGCGCTCGCCCGAGCGGTCGAGACGGCACTGTCCGGCACGGACGACTCCGACGGCGCCTGGGAACGCGTGCAAAAGCGGCTCAGCGAGGAGTACAAGAAGCTCCAGGACGTCCTCTCCCGGGGCGGCCACCGCGCCACGGCGCGCATGACCGAGGACGGGATGATCGTCGACCTCGTCTACCAGGGCCGCGAGCGGGCCGTACCCGAGCTGGCCGGGGCCCTGGCCACCGAGGTCCAGGAGCTGACCCGCATCCTGTCGGCACACGAACGCGAAATCCTGGAAACCCACCTGCTGACCGAGGTCGCCGGCACCCTTCAGGAGCTGATCGGCACGGCCGAACGGCAGGTACACGCCATGAACACCGAACTCGAACAGCGGCCCACCTCCACCGGCATGAAGCTGCGCCTGGTCTGGCGGCCCTCCCGCAAGGCACCGGTCGGCCTGGCACAGGCGCGGGCACGGCTGCGCCAGTCCGCCGACGCCTGGGCGGCCGAGGACCGGGCGGCGGTGGGCGAGTTCCTGCAAGCCCAGATCGCCCGCGCGCAGGCCGAAAACGCCACAGGCAGCTGGCTGGAAGTGCTCACCACCGCGCTCGACTACCGTGCCTGGCACGAATTCGGCATCGAACGCCACCAGCACGGCACCTGGGTACCCGCCACCGGGCCCGCATCCGGCGGCGAACGCGTCCTGGCCGTCTCCGTACCCCTGTTCGCCGCCGCCTCGGCGCATTACGCCACCGCCGCCCCACACGCCCCGCGCCTGGTCACCCTGGACGAAGCCTTCGCCGGCGTCGACGACGACTCCCGCGCCAAGTGTCTGGGCCTGCTCCACGCCTTCGACCTGGACGTGGTGATGACCAGCGAGCGTGAATGGGCCTGTTACCCGCAAGTTCCCGGTATCGCCATCGCGCAGCTCTCCCGCGTCGACGACATCGACGCGGTCCTGGTGACCCGCTGGCAGTGGGACGGCGCCGAGCGGACACGGGCCCCCGAACCCGACCGCCGCATGGCGACGGTCCCCGCACCGGCGCACTCCCCGGGGAGCCCGAGCCCACCCCGCCGAGGCCCCCGCGTCCGGCCAGAACGCCCTGTGGGCCTGAGAAGTGACACGGGGCCGCCCGTGGCGTGGGAGGACCGCCCGTGGCGAGAAAGGGGGAAGACCCTCACATGAGCGCACCCGACGCCCCCATCGGGCGCGTCGACCACGGCCGCCTCGCCCGTCTCCTCGGCGACCCGGGCTGTGCCTGGCTGCTGGACCGGATACGCCGCCGCATGGAACGCGCCGAGCCGCTCACCGGCCCGGTCATCCTGGCCGCGCCCACCGACGGCGAGCGGGCCGCCGCCGAGCGCCTGCTGGGCCGGGCCCCGGCGGCGGGCGCTCGCTGAGCGTCCGGCTCGACGCCGTCGACGCCGTCCTGCGCCGCTCCGGCGTCAGCCCCGACGGCCTCGCCACCGCCGTCATCGCCCTCACCGGACCCGTCACCCTCCGCAGCGACGCACGTCGGCGGGAGGCGGACGCCTGGCACGACGCGTACACCCCGCTCACCGGTTTGTGCTCCGAGCGGCCCGAACTGGCCGACTGGGGCGAGCACATACGCGTGAGCGGCCTCGTCCGCCGCCTCGCACGCGACCCGGAGTCCGCCCGGGCCCTGCTCACCTCCACCGCGACGGCGCTGCGGAGCCTGCCCACGGATCCGGCCGTCTCCCTCCCGGCCTTCGCCGCCCGCACCCTCGGCGACGCCCACGCCCTCGACGACGGCACCCCGCTCGCCACTCTCGTCCACTCCGGCGTCCGCGCCCTGACCGGCTTCCCCGACGGCACCGGGGCGGAGTGGCGCCGCGAAGCATGGGCCTGCGCGGGCCTCCTCAAGGACGCCCTGTCCTCCACCGTCCTGACCCTGGGCCTGCGCGGCACACCCGCGCTCGACTGGGCCACCGGCACCGGGGAACCCGCCGTGCTCACCCTGCGCCAGCTCACCCGCACCCCTCCCGCGTGACGCCCCGGTGGTGCACATCTGCGAGAACCCGACCGTGCTCGCCACCGCGGCCGACACCTACGGCCCTGCCTGCCCACCCCTGATCTGTCTCCAGGGCCAGCCCTCGGCCGCCGCCCTCACCCTCCTGCGCCACCTGCACGCCAACCGGGCAAAGCTGCTCTACCACGTTCTCCCTGGCGCTTCGACGTGTAGCAGGACGCTGCGTCTGATCGTGTGAGCTGGGGTTCTCCCTCGCATCTCTGGAGCTGTCGTGATCGTTGCGACACGTTGCAGATGGAGTGGAGGAAGCCTTGCGGGCGTTTCGTGTGCAGCTGCCCTCGGGTGCCGGGTACTGGACGGTGCTGGACGAGGACTTGACGGTGGTGCCGGCGGCGGACGCGTTCTTGCGGTACGTGCGGTTCGGCAGGGACCAGGCGGAGTTGACGACCCGTACGTACGCCGGGCACCTCGCGCTGTACCTGCGCTGGTGTGCGCGGACCGGCCGCGACTGGCGTACCGCAGCGCAGGACCTCGGGCTGTTCACCGTGTGGCTGGAGTACGGAACGCCGGAGGCCACGGGCATCGAGCGACCGGTCGCGGGCCGCGGGGTGGTGATGGCCGGTCCGGGGACGGAGCCTCACCGGCAGCCGGCCCGGATCGGGAACGTGCTGACCGGGGTTCGGCAGTTCCTCTTGCACGGCATCACCGCGAAGACTGTGCCGTCAGAGGTGTTGGTCCAGCTCTACGAAGTGGCCGAGGACTGGGACCTGCCCGAAGAAGCCCGTGGCGAGGGGATGAGCTACCGGCTCAAGGCCCGCCACCGGGTGCAGGTGCCGCGCAAGCGCCGGGACCGGGCCACGGACGCCGAAGCGGTGGCTCTGTTCATGGCCTGCCGCAACGCCCGGGACCGCTTCATCGTGCTGCTGCTCGCCCGCGCCGGACTGCGGCGGGGCACTGCGGCGGGGCTGCGGCGCGAGGACATGCACTTCATGCCGGACTCGACCGCGCTCGGATGCCGGGTGGCCGGGTCGCACCTGCACGTGCTGCGGCGGGAGAACGCCAACCGGGCGTGGGCCAAGCGGCAGGAGTCCGCTGCGCCGGGGAAGGCCAAGCCGGTCGACTTCCTGGTGGTGCAGGCCCACGACCAGTACGTGATCGAGCGGATGGCGATGCCGCACGGGGCGGCGAGCGACTTCGTGCTGGTGAACCTGTTCGCCGATCCGCTGGGCGCCCCGATGAGCCCGGACGGCATCACCGAGTTGCTGGAGCGGCTGTCGAAGCGGGCCGAGCTGTCGCGGATCGTGGCCCCCCATATGCTCCGGCACGCTATGGCCAGCAATGTCGCGGATGCCGGCGGCACTCTGGACGAGGTGGCCGCCCTGCTCGATCACGCGCGATTGTCCAGCGCCGAGCCGTATCTGCACCCGGATCCAGATCGGCTGCGGGAGGCGGTCGACCGGGTGCCCTCGCCGCGCGAGCTGGCGGGAGGGCCCCGGTGACCGCGGCGGTGTCCCTTTCGGCGGCGCCGCCGGCCCCGGGCGCCTCGGGGAGGAGAAGGCCGCGTTCTTGTGGTCGCTGATCGAGCCGGAGTTCTTCAAGGAGGTTGGCTGGGACGGCAACCGGCGCGTCCTGGCCGCGCCGGTCGACCACCCCATGCTGGGGATGCGGGCCTGCCCGGTGCCGGGATGCGACCTGCCGTCGAAGGCCCGCGGTCTGTGCCGGACGTGCCAGGACCAGCACCGCAAGTCAGGACTGCCGCTCCAGGAGTTCATCAAGCTTCCGCGCACCGCATCGCGCGTCGTCCCTGGCCAGTGCAGGGTCGACGGATGTGAGCGGACCTGGATCAACTCCCGTAAGCAGCCGCTGTGTCGGTCGCACTGGTACCAGTACCAGCAGTTCGGCTGCACGTTGACGGAGTTCCTCGCCGACCCCGCGGCCCGGGCACTGCCGGGCTTCGGCGACTGCGGCGTGCTCGCCTGCACTCGCCAGGCCGTCACCGCCGTGGGCCACCGGCTCTGTCATCCGCACGGCAAGCAGCTCAACAACCTCCGTAAAGAGGGGCCCGTCGACGAGCAGCTGTGGCTGCGGACCGCGCCGTCGGGCTGCAACGGCGCCGAGATCAGCTTCCGGGGCTTGCCGGACCTGGTCGTCGCGCAGCTGCTGTTCGGCTTGCAGCACCGCTGTCGGCGCGGGGCGAAGACCGACGTGGGAGGGGTGCGCTCGCTCATCGATCGCACGATCCGCCCCTCGCAGGCGGGCCGACTGGAGGACGTCCCCAGGCCGGAGTCGAACGGCACCGCGGTGATCCTGCTCAACCGCCTGACCGTCTACGCGCTGCGGGCTTTCAAGACCCCGGAGGGCGAGTACGGCAAGGACACCTGGGACCTGGCGGTCTTCGGGCACCGCGGCTCGGTGGAGTTCACCGCCATTCACCAGCCGTGGCTGAAGGAGGCCGCGAAACGCTGGGCACGGGACTACCTGACCCGCACGCGATCCCGCAGCACCTCCTCCCACGCCCGCCAGCACCTGACCGGGCTGGCCTTCCTGTCGCGGAGTCTGCACGCTCGCCCGGACCACGGCACGGACACGACGGCGCTGGGGCGGGCGGACATCGAGAACTACCTGAACCGGATGACGTTCCTGGAAGCCAACGGCCGCATCGCCGCAACCACCCGCACCTGCTACGTGCGGGCGACCCGCAACGTGCTGCGGCAGTCCCGCGTAATGGGCCTGACCAGGGTCGACGGCCCCATGGCTGGACTGCCCGACGACTTCGTGATCACCCGGCACGACGTTCCGAAAATGCCGGAGCCGTCGGAGGAAGGCCAGGATCTGCCGCCGGAGGTGATGCGGCAACTCTGCGCGCACCTGGACTTGTTCGAAGAGATGACCTGCCGCGAAATCCGCGTCGCGCAGGAGTTGATGATGGATACCGGCCGGCGCCCCGAGGAGATCTGCAAGCTGGAGTACCACTGCCTGAACCGGGACCGGCAGGGCAAGCCGGTCCTCGTCTACAACAACTGGAAGGAGCAGCGGATCCGGCGGGAGCTGCCGGTCCACGAACCCACTGCCCAGCTGGTCCGCGAGCAGCAAGAACGCGTCCGCCTCCTCTACCCCGACCGGCCGCTGTCCGAGCTGGTCCTGCTGCCGTCGTCGGTGATGAACCAGCTGGGGAGCAAGGGCATCGACGCCACCCACTTCAGCGGGGTCCACCGCGAATGGGTCACCGCCCTGCCGGAGTTCCGCCTGGATGACGGCACCGTCTTCGACAAGGAGAAGATCTTCCCCTACGCCTACCGGCACTCCTTCGCCCAGCGCCACGCGGACGCCGGCATCCCCATTGAGGTCCTCTCACCCTTGATGGATCACGACTCCTACCAGTCGACCCGCTGCTACTACCGGGTCAAGGAAGTACGCCTGCGCGAGGCCGTCGACAAGGTCACCGCCATGCAGTTCGACCGCCACGGACAGCGCGTCTGGGGAGCGGTCACCACCTTGCTGGACGCCGAACGCACCCGCCTGGCGATCGGCTCGGTGCAGGTCCCCTTCGGCACCTGCTCCGAGCCCTCCAACGTCGCCGCCGGAGGCGGCGCCTGCCCCTGCGGTTCCGCTGCGTGGGCTGCGACCACTTCTCCACCGACGTCTCCTACCTCCCCGAACTCGGCGCCTACCTCGACGGCCTGCTGCGGCAGCGGGAGAAACTGCGGTCGATGACCGAGGCCGACGACTGGGCCCGCGCCGAGGCCGCCCCCTCCGACGAGGAGATCGCCCGCATCCGGCGGCTGATCCGGCGCGTCACCGAGGAGGTCGACCAGCTCACCGACGCCGAACGCGCCGAGATCCAGCAAGCTGCCGCCATGGTCCGCAAGACCCGCCAGGGTTTCCTCGGCATGCCTCGCATTCCCCAGCCCTTGCCCGACCTACGACCGGAGCGACCCGTATGACCCCGACCGCCCCCGCCGTCCAGGCGATGTTGGAAGGCCGGCGAGCCGACACCGGCCGACGCCGCAACCGCGTCCTCGCAGCCCTGGCCGAGGCCGCGAAGGACGGTTCCGAAGTCAGCGTCGCGGCGATCGCCCGTCGCGCCGGCGTCGACCGCACCTTCCTCTACCGCCACCGCGACCTCCTCGGCCGGATCCACGCCCAGGCGGCCGAGCCGCCCACGATCCCCGGCGGCCGGGGACCGGCCGTCAGCCGGGCATCGCTCCAAGCCGACCTGGTGGCCGCCGACGCCCGCACCGCCCGCCTTGCCGGACACATCCGGCGTCTCGAAGCGCGCCTCAGCGAGGTCCTTGGCGAGCAGGTCTGGCGCGAGTCCGGCATCGGCGGCCCAGAGGACACCGAACAGCTCCAGGCCCGGATCACCACCCTCGAACAGCAGGTCGTCGACCTGGAGCTCACGCTCCAGGACCGCGACGACGACCTCGCCGCCGCCCGCGCCGCCAACCGGGAGCTCATGGCCCAGCTCAACCGCGGATAGGAGTGAGACCCGCGGGTTCACCGCCGATCGTCAAGCCACGTGGCGAATGAACACTGTATGGCTCAAGCTGAGTAGAGGAACAGACTGTCCGGTGCTTCAGAAAAGATCATTGCTGTTCGCAGAGAAGTGAGGTTCGCTATGCCTTCTCTCGATGCAATATCGGAGCCCCCGGCTTATCCGGATGCCTTCTGGGGGCAGGCGATGGTGCTTTCCTTCGACGCGCCGATCGGCCTGCTCGTGGGGCATCCCAATTTATGGAGGGGATGGCCAGGGTTGACGGGAACCTCAAGTACAACCTGCTGATGCATCGACGGCTCTTCCTTACGGATACGAGCATCCTCCTCACTCCTCCACTCCTGCAGCTTCTTGCTGACTCAAATTCTGAATACCGAATATTCCTCCAAGACGGATCCATCGTTCCGGCGATGCGCCCAAGCGCTAACAGTTTCGCGGATGTTGCCCGGCAAGTCATCAAAGGCGGCAACTATGCTGAATTGAGCGAGGATGACATTCAGTTCTATGCAGGTAAGCTCGACGGAGCGGGTCCTCGCCTAGCTTATACGGATCCCGCCAATCAAGACCTGATGAACGATCTGGCAGGAGAGGCGCTCATACAGCCCGATTACTGGACGCGAGAAATTGAACGCCCGTTCCCTCAAGAGCTTGCGAACGACCTCACTCGGTCTGTCATGGAGGAGATGCGCGAGCACGAGCGAACGAATTTCCGGCAAACAGAATTCTGGCATTTTGCGGAGAAAATTCACAGGAGTGGGGCATCGGATCTGAGCCAGATAATACGAGTGGAGGCAACGATCCATTCGCTGGGGGTGATGGCCATCAACTTCAACATCCCCCTCATCGTGCCAGCGCCGTACGCGCAACCGGCTGGAAGGGTATACGGGACCGGTAGCCCGATACGTGAGGCTGGTGACTCGGTGGTATTGGGGTGGCCCACGGAAGGGGAAGTGCGGGAGGCTAAGCGTGCTATCTACCTGGTTGCGCAAGAACTGACTCCGCAGCAGATTTATGAGATTCGGCAAAGCGTGGAGTTTCAGAATTATGTACGCTTGCTTGAGAAGGCGGATCGTCTTCACGAGGCCAGCCCTCAAGACCGGACGACACCCGAAGACGTTGCAGTAGAGTCAGCCAACCTTGTGAAGAATGCGTTTCTCTCTTACAGGGATGACCTGAATATCCTTGCCTCTATAGCTGCCGAGGGGAAGTTGCAGAAGAGGCGGTTTCTGCAGAAGGTGTCTAAGACTGTGAAGGTGGGAGGGCCTGGTGCTCCGATCGTAGTTGGCTACGCCGCCCATCAGATGGCCGCTGGGAGTTCGATGGACCCCGATCTCGTGACAAATCTCGCGCGAGGAGCAGCGGCTGCATGCGTCTGGATGGTCAATAAGTATGGGCCCTCCAAGATGATCGCCAAGGAGGAAAGTCGGGCTCAGGTGGCGCAAGCAAGAATCAGGAGAAACGATCACGTCAAAGTTGAATTCTTCGGTCCAGTTGATGACAGATATTGGTGGCTATATGGAGATGAGCCGCCGGAATAATGACAGATGCGACGGTGGTTGATCACTGAGCGCACCAACTTCGGGTACTTGGTCGGTCGGTCTTGCCGCGAATCCGCGAGCCATGCAGACCGGTAGAAACGAATCTTGAGTGGCTGGTCCAGCCTTGGACGGGTCTCTTACCGAGTGAATCTGAGGCAGTCGCCGTGCACCACACGTGTTGCACCCGCTATGGTCGTCCCGACCGCTTCTGAGCTGCGTGAACTCAAACCGCACGCTCGCGGCGCCCCGGAGAAGCGTCGGCGACTTCGACTGGGGCGGCATACGCATCGCCGCAGCCTTGCTCCGGCGCGTCCCCTGGCGCCCCTGGCGCTACACCACCGCCGACTACCGCGCCGCCGCCGGCAGAAGCCCCCTGGCACCATCCCTGACGGGCACACCTGCCACCGCTCCCTGGGACCCGGACCTGCGGGCCGCCCTCAGCGAACTCGGCGTACGCGTCGAGGAGGAAACCGTCCTCGACGAGCTCCTGACCGACCTCGCACCCTGACCACTCAACGGGATCGCACGGAGCATACGGAGGAGCATGAGCGAGCCCACCCAGAAGTACTCGATCACGATGCCGCGGGACATCGCCGACGCCGCTCGCGCTCGCAGCGGGCCGTCCGGACTGTCCGCATACGTCGCCGCGGCCGTGGCCCGCCAGATCGAGCACGACAACCTCAACGAGCTCATCACGGTCGCCGAGGCCGAACACGGACCGATCACCGCCGAGGAGATCCAAGCGCTCCGGGACCAACTCCAGCAGGCCCGTGCGCAGCAGACACCCGACGGAGCGAACACGGCATGACGCGATCACCCGCTGCCGTACACGGCGGCACCCTGGTCCTCGACAGCCTCGCCAAGGCCGTACTGCGGGACCGCACGGTCACCGGATGACTCGCCCTGGCCCGCGCCGACGACCTCCGGGTCATCACCAGCGCCGCCACCCTGGCGGAAGTCGTCCACCCACGAATCAACCGGCCAGCCCTGGAGTGGCCCCTCTCCCGTATCGTCGTCGAGCCGGTCACCGACGCCGTCGCCCGTCATGCCGCCGCCCTCCTGGCCGACACCGGCCTGCACGGCCACAAGTACGCCATCGACGCCATGCTCAGCGCCACCGCTCTCGCCGCCCCGGGCCCACCACAGTGCTCACCTCCGACTCCGAGGACATCACGGCACTGTGCGGCGGACACGTCACCGTCATCAAGATCTGACGGCATGCTCGTCGCGCGCTGCCGGGCGTGCCCAACACGCGCGGCGGAAGCAGCGTGGCTCTTCGCACCACCCGGTGGCTCTGCCACGGCCGAGCCACCGTAGGCGGCTCCGTGCGCTGCGGTCGGAGCGCAGGTCGGTTAGGTGCGCGCTCGGGGCACCGGCACCGGGAAGGTCGTCTGGATCACCAGCTCACCGCTCATCAATGGCTCGATATATCCCCATTTGCCGAGTCCCCCGCCGGGGCACCTCGCAGAAGGTGCCAGCAGACCCCGTCATCAGCTCAGACGCTGAGTGCGGGGTTTTCGCGTGTGCGCAGCCGGACGCCACCGAAAGGCGCTGAGCTCTTGGCCCACGAGATCAGTCCAGTGCGGCACACACGAAACCGCAGGTTGGCCTTTGCTCGGCAACGAGCGTCCTCTTGTCCGATCCATGCGACGACTTCCCCGGGAGGTCAGTCGTCGCCGCCCTCTGGCAGCGGGGCACCGGACCATCCAGCCCGCGAGTCGCCAAGCCGCTGCCATGGTGGCCCAACGCGCGTGGATGGCCGGAGCCCGAAGCGGTTTGGCGCCGTCAGATGTCCGTGACGGTGACGTGGGTGGCGGGTGTGGTCACCGCGACACGTAGGGTTCCCTCGGCCGAGGGGACGAGCTGCACCACCGTTTTGTCCTCTTCGTGGAGGGCGAACAGGGCAGGAACAGAGGCATCCGTGGCGACGTGGCGTACGGTCCAGTTGGCGTTCTCGAGGTACGCCTGTGCCCGTCCGATCGCGTCGGCTGCCTCCTCGGCGGTAAGCGGGTCGGTAGACCAGTCGTGGTGGAGCCAGGCGCCATCGGCGTCCTCAACGGAACGCACGCCGTTGCCCTCGCCCCGCGAGGCGTGCCTGACCCGGAGTGCGTCATAGATCCGACTGGAGTGGTCGAGGGCACGGAGCACACCGGGGTCGTCGGCGGCCGGAGCCGAGTGCAGAGCGGTGCTGTCGGCCTTGGACGCGGGCTCACCGGCGGGGGCGAAGCAGGGCGAGGTCACCACAATGGAGGCGAGCCCCTCCCCTTGGCCCGGTCCACGACCCCGGTGACGGCGTCCATCCAGAAGTCATCGGGTTCGGTGCGCATGTCGACCGATGGAAAGGGTTTGGACCAGTCCTCATCGGAGTCCTGGAATTTGTAGCCCTGCTTCACCCAGGCGTCCCGGGCCTGCCGCACCAGTTTCTTGGCCGCCGAGCCCGGGACCCCCGTGAGCTGGTAGCTGAGGCTGAGTTGCAGCCGATCGTCAGAACCGTGATCATCACGGGCCACGCAGGGACCCACGGGCTCGGGACCGATCCGCTTGAGAGTCGGTTTGGGTGACATGCCGTCGACGGCCTGGTGAATGATCTCTTCCGCGCGCTTGGTGGCCTGCTCTTCATCCATGGTGACCTGCTTCGATGTCGCGTCGTCGTCTTTCCCCTGCCCGTCCTGCTCCGATCCGCACGCCGTCGTCGCGAGCGTCGCGACCAGCAGGGCGACCGCCACCATCACGGTGCGTGGTTTCACGGTCGCCCTCCGGTAACGATCTCGGCCATGTGTTTGAGGGATTTTCCCTCCCAGTACTGGGAATGAGCGGGCATGAGTCCGTCCGAGCCGGGGGCCTTCCCATCGGCGACCTTGAACGTCTGACCACCGAAGTCGTCGGTCGTGGGGTCGGTTCCATGCACGATCGTGTGGTCGTCGAAGAGCCGTACGTACTCCATCGGGTTCAAAGGCGCCAGGAATCCCGCTTTGGGAGGGGCAAGGTTGATCAAGTCGTTCTTGGCGGTGGCCGCCCACATGTGGTCCCGCGGGATGTTCAGGTCGTCGGCATGCTTGACCCCCATGCCCGGGCTGCCCACGGCGATCGCGTTGTCCACAGGCACATCGGGGTGGTCCCGCATGGTCTCGCCGGCCACCAGACTGCCGTAGCTGTGGCCCACAAGCGTCGAGTTCACATGTCCGCCGTGTGCCGTATCGATACCGGTCAGGAAGTCGTTCAGGGGCTGACGGGCGTGGTCGGCGTACTTGGTGTCCGAAGCCTCTCCCATGATGCTCTGGGGCGCGTCGTAGCCCAGCCAGAGGACCGACGCCGTCGAGTGGGCCGGATCCGCAATCTGCGCCTGCGTCTGGAGAAGCTGCGCCCTGCGGATGTCACCGTCGACAGAACTCAGCTTGGCGAAGGTTCCCGGCACGTAGGTGGCCACATTGTCCGCCGTGTCGGGGTTGCCTATGGACACGATGGCGTGCCCGCGATTCTTATTGTCGATCCCCAGGAGATAAGGGCGTGTGTCCTCACCAGTGTAGGTGTCGAAGCGCCGCTGGATCGCGTCCATGCCGTCGATACGGCCCTGGATCTCCTTGCGTTTCGCATCCCACCTCTTCCACTCCTCCGTCGGCACCTGCACATTCTCCATAGTGGTGCCCGTCATCGGATTGAGGTACGGCTCGTAGTGCTTCGGCTCCTTCTTCAGCCAGTCATTGAGCTGTCCCTGTGCGGCGCCGCGAGTCTCCGCGAGCACGAGTTGGTTCGCCTCACTGCGTACGGCGGCCGGGAGTCCGTCCATCCGGCCGACCGAGTCGGGGTGCAGGGTGATGTACTCGGCCCGCTGCTCCTCACTGAGGCCCTTCCACCACGAGGCGTTCTCCTTGGGGGTGCCGTGCTTCGGCGGGTCCTTGATCAAGTCCAAGTAATCCTTGGCGGCCTTGTTGACCCCGCCGGTGTCGGACTTCACATCGACCCAGTCACGGCCCGAAACGATCAGATCGTCGTCGGCCTTCAGCGCTCGCAGCTTCGGCGCCCACTTCTCGTCCGCCTCCGTGGCCTCCTCCAGCGCATGCGCGATGCGGTTGGCGATGCCCTGGGCAATCTTGAAGTTCGGGTTGGGGTCAAAGTTGGCCGCCTGCCGGTCGACCGCTGACGCGGTCGGATCCGTGACACCGTCGGCCTTACCGCCCTCGGGCTTCTTGCCGTCGCTCTCCTTGCCGGCCGCTGGATAGCTGACCGAGCCGTCGGAGTTCACTGTGAACTTGTGAGACCCGGCATCCTCCAACGCCGCATCCAGCTTTTTCTTCGCCGCGTCCACATCGAAGGCGAAACCGTTCAGTGCCGTACTGATCAGCCCGCACTCCACCTGTGTGTAGTGGAAGTTCTGCGACAGCTGCCGTAACTGCCTCTGCGCTGCCTCCAGCGCCTCGCCTTTCAGGGAATTCCGCATCCCGACCGCTATCTGGTTGTCGATATGCTCTTTGGCTGCCGACGCCATGTTCCCCATCGCGCGATACCCGTCGGCGGCGTTTTCGAACTCCGATGGTTTGAGCGCCTTGAGCGTCTTGAAGTCCATGCCCGCCTCACCCGTGCCCGGTTCGGCCACCGACGGCGGGCGTGTCCTCGTACTTGGCCTTCAGCTTGTCGACCTCATCCTTGACCGCTTGGTCGATGTTCGCGTGGTCGTGGCCTGTCTGCTCCATCGCCTTCCGCAGCTCACCGCATCGCTTGCTCACGTCCTTGGCGTAACGCATCCAGGACTCAAGGACCGCGCGCTGGGCCGCGGCAGTTTGACACCCCGCGTCCTTGCCCAACCCCTTCTGCCCCTCATCGAGCTCCGTCAGCGCCTTTCGGATGCCTTCACGCAGCGACCCGACGCCCTCACCCGCCTTGCGCCACGCCGCCTTGCTGGACTTCAGGTCCCCCGCTCCGCCCGATGACTCCTTCTCGGCACCATCCAGCTTCATCCGCCCTGCGGCGTTCTGCTTGAGCTGGGTCCACTCTTGTGCGAACGTCACCCCGTTAGCCCTCCCCGATTCAGCCACTGAAGTGACTTATTGTGGCGTACTTTTGTGACGCCGCGCAGACGAGGGTGCATGTCACACTCATGTCTGGTGCGGATTCAGGCCAAAGCCTGACGGCGGCCAGGTGGTCACCCTTAACCCGCGGGCGCGCCAAGCAACTGCCGCATTGACTCCGCGGCGCGGACTGCCGCGTCGGCGCAGCAGTTGTTGAACAGGGCGTGGACCTCGTCGGCCTGTTCGGCCATTTCGTGGAGGCGGGGGATCCACTCCGTCAGTTCCTCCGGGGCGTAGGTGTGGCGAAAGCGTTCCTCCTTGGCGCCCGTGCCCCAGGCGTCGTTGCGGCCGTGGAAGCGGGTCACCGCGAGGCGGGGGAGGTGACCGGGGTGACCGGGGGTATGGAGGTGGGCAACTTCTGGGTCATGTCCACGGCCACGGCGGACATGCCCCAGTCCCTCAGCGCCGCCCAGGTCTTTGCACGCTCGTCCTCTTGCCACCAGGCGGGGTGTCGGAATTCCACGGCGACCGGCCAGCCCGCCGTGCGCTGGGCGCATTGGGCGAGGAACGGCTTTGCCTGTGCGTCGCCCGGGGCGAACCAGGGTGGGAATTGGAAGAGCAGGGTGCCCAGGCGCCCTGCTTTCTTCAGTGGGTCGAGCGCTCCGCTGAAGCGCTGCCATACCTCGTCGAGCAACCCCGGATCGATGTCTGCGGGCCTCGGGCGCGCGCTCCTTCGTCCGGGCAGTGCGTCGCGCAGGTCGGCGGGGAGGGCGTTCGGGGTCGTTGGGTGGCCGGTGAGGAGGGAGAACGCCTTGACGTCGAAGCGGAAGCCGTCCGGGGTGCGCTCGGTCCACAGGGTGCTGTTGCGGGCACTGGGGAGGGAGTAGTACGTGGCATCGACCTCCACCACCGGGAACTGGGCGGCGTAGTGCCGCAGTCTTCCCTCCGGGTCACGCAGCCCCGGTGGGTACCAGCCGCTGGACACCAGAGCGCGGTCCGTCCATGAACACGTACCGACCAGAATCTTGCCCATGCCGTGCCGACTACCCGGAGTTGGGGTGGCTGCCACTGACAGGCTTTGGGTGAGTGGGCAGTCGGCCGGTGGCCGGGGGTGGTGGGTCCGGTGGCGGCCTGATGGTCAAGCGCTCTTGACGTATTGGCCAGTTGGGCTCGGCCGCCACGAACGGCCTCTTCGGGGGCGTTGTGGGAGTCGCCTTCCTGTCGCGGTCCGCATGGATGTGCCGCTGCCCGGTGCGCCCCGCGCCAGAGCCGTCCCTCCGGTTGCGCCGCCTCCCCGGGCTCAAGGTTTCGAGGGCTCGTCCTCGGGGAAGCCCCCATTTTGGGAGCGCTCCCACCCGCTCTCCCACTCCCCCAAGGACGATGGAGGAAGATCGCGAAATGGTTTGTCATGAGCGCGGCAATTCCTTACGTTGGGCAACTCGCACCCTCGGCCTGCTGGCCGCCGTGCTGCTGTGCCTGATCCCGTGGTCCACCACCGCGAGCGCCCATGGATCCGTCGTCGACCCCGCGTCCCGCAACTACGGCTGCTGGCTGCGCTGGGGCGACGACTTCCAGAACCCGGAGATGGCGCAGAAGGACCCCATGTGCTGGCAGGCGTGGCAGGACAACCCGAACGCCATGTGGAACTGGAACGGGCTGTACCGGAACGGCTCCGCCGGTAACTTCCCGGCGGTGATCCCGGACGGGCAGCTGTGCAGCGGTGGCCACACCGAGGGTGGCCGCTACAACTCGCTGGACAAGCCGGGCGCCTGGCAGACGACGAAGATCGGCGGCAAGTTCACCGTCAAGCTGTACGACCAGGCCAGCCACGGTGCGGACTACTTCAAGGTGTACGTGTCCCGCCAGGGCTACGACCCCACCACCCAGCCGCTCAAGTGGAGTGACCTGCAACTGGTCGCCACGACCGGCAAGTACGCCCCCAGCCAGAACTACTCGATCGACGTCAGCACCTCCGGCTACACCGGCCGCCACGTCGTCTACACGATCTGGCAGGCGTCGCACACGGACCAGACGTACTTCCTGTGCAGTGACGTGAACTTCAGCTGAGCCGCGCACCCGCCCCGGGCTCCCGCCGGACGCGTTGCGTCTGGCGGGAGCCCAGTGACCAAACACTCCCAGCTCTCTGTGTGGTGCGCACGAACTGGACCATGTCGCCCTAGCGATACCCATACACGGTTGCCCATCACTGCGGACCGGTCCTCGACTCCAGACTTCATCAGCTCGGCGAGCGAGCATCTCCCGTTTTTGAACAGGGACGTTGCTCCTAGAAGCATGCTGGCCTACGCTGCTCAGCAGCACGAACACCACGCTGCGACCGGACTTTTCCGGCGTGGCACCTCCTATGGCCGTCCCCAGGGTTCTGGGGTCGGCCATAGCTGTTTTTGCATCGTGGGGAGCCTCTTGTACCTGTGTTACCTGGACGAGTCCGGCACCGGACAGGTCCTGAACCCTGCCGTACCGGACTCGGTCCCCGTCATGGCGATCGGCGGATTCACCGTTCCGGAGAGTCAGGTCAAGGCGCTCGCATGGGATTTCATCGCTCTTAAAAAGAGGTTCCGGCCGGAACTGCGCAAACTCCCCACCCTGAGCCAGGTTGTCCACCACGAGATCAAAGGTGAGACGATCCGAAAGTCCTTCCGTCGGACCGGCCGCAATCAGCGGCGGATGGCTCATGGCCTCCTCGACCATCTGCTGAACATCCTCGAGCAACGTGATTGCACGGTGATGGCTCGCATCTGGGTTAAGCAGGATGGTGCCGTCAATGACGATGCCGCCATGTACGCATCTGCGGTCACCGCGCTGTGCGCGAACTTCGAGCATTATCTCGCAGAGCGGTCCAGCAGCGGAATCGCTGTCCTTGACAGCCGTAATCCGAGCGACAACATAGGCAATGTGCATTGTGTTACTACGCGGAAATTCGGCAAAGGCGGGGACCGTATGCCCCACCTTCCCGAGTCTCCCGTTTTCGGTCACAGCAACACTCACCTGGGGCTGCAGATCGCCGATCTCATCGTTTCTGCGATCTTGGCGCCGGCCGCAGCCGTGACCTACGCCGGTGACCTGACTGGCAATGTGCACTGCCACCCAGGATTCAACGAGGTCCGGGACCGACACTGCCCGAGGCTCGGCAAACTCCAGCATCGCTATCAGTCGCCCACCGGCAAGTGGACCGGAGGGATCGTGGTCTCGGATGCTCGCGGCCATCGTTCGGCGGGCAAGCTGTTCACCCCGGCTGTAGCGGCCACGCCGCTGGGACTTCCCTCGCAAAAGTCGGCCGACGACCTGGCCACTGCGGCCGCATTCCCCCGTTCCACCACTCCCGCTCCGTAAGCGGCGAGCGAGGGCTCACAGAGAGCGATCGTGTCCGCTAGTGCCCTGACCGGGAAGGTTTACCGGGTTAGCGGGGGTCGCTCCTGCTCGGAGGCAGCTGCGAGGTGGCGGCGGCAGAGGTCGGCAGCCGTGAGGTGGGGTGTGTGCAGCGCGTCGCTGTAGAGCCCCATTTCACGAGCCGCTCGGTCGAGGTGCTGCCAGAAGGCCAGCGGCAGGTCGAGGTCGTGACCGAGATCGACGAGACAGTCGAAGGCCAGTTCCAGCTCGTTGTGCTCCAGGAACTCAAGCGTCGCTGAGAGGTCGATGTTCGCCAGGCCCGTCAGGTGGGCCCGGGCGGCGTCGAGGTGGTTACGGGTCCGGTTCCAGCTGGCCTGAACTGCTCCACGATCAACGGTCATGGCGTCAGTGTCGCCGGTGCTGTTCCCATGGTCACGCCGCTTTCGCCAGTCGCCCGCCCCAGCGGATGCCCTTCTCACTACGGATGCGGGCGCGCTCGCGCCGTTGGGCGGCCAGCACGTCGGGATGGCGGGCGTTCCTGTTCCGCCAGCGCAGGTAGCCGTGCAGGGCGCGCGTCTGGGCGATGTGGTTGTGGTGGTTGGAGTTGGCGACGGTGAACTGCCGCAGTGGTCCGAAGTGGGCCTCGATCGGGTTGGCCCAGGACGCGTAGGTCGGGGTGAAGCACAGGTTGACCTTGTTTTTCTTCGCCCAGCGGCGGATGTCGGCGCCTTTGTGGGCGGACAGGTTGTCCAGGATCACGTAGATCGGGGCGCCATCGGGCCGGGCGGCGCGGATCGACTTCAGCGCGGCCAGAGTGTTCGCGGCGCCCTTCTTGCGGCGGTTGACGCCCCACAGGGTGTCGTCGCCGATCGAGTAGCAGCCGTGGAAGTAGCGCACCCCGTGGGTGCGGTGGTACGTCGCGGGATGCCGCTCGGGTCGGCCTTGCCCGGCCCAGCATGCCCCGGCGGTTGGCCGGATGCCGAGCGGCCCGAACTCGTCGAACGCGAATACGCGGTCCGGGAAACGCTCCAGCACCTCCTCGATGCGGTCCAGCTTGGTGTCGCGCTCGGGGTCGGGCGACTCCTTCCACGTCTTGGTCCGCTGGAAGGTGACGCCGCGGCGGGCGAGCAGGCACCGTAACGCTTCGCGGCCGATCCGGATGACGCGGCCGTGCACTTTCCGCAGGTAGGCGGCGAGTTTGCGGATGGACCAGCGGGTGAAGGGCTGGCCGAGCTTGGTCGGGCGGGTAGTGGCCGTCTGCACGACGAAGTCCTCGTCGTCAGGGCTGAGAAGGCGGGGACGGCCTCCCGCCCACCGAGGGTCCAGACAGGCCAGGCCGATCTCGTTGAACCGGTGGATCACATCCCGGACAGTGTCCTCATCGGCCTGCACCAGCTTCGCGATCACCGGCACCCGGTTCCCGCCGGCCGAGGCCAACAGCATCATCGCCCGCCGGTAGCGCACCGAACTGGTGCCGCCCCGGCGCACGATCTGCTGCAGCTTCCGCCCCTCCTGGTCAGTCAGCCTGCGCACACGGACAGGCTCAGCCACCCCACACCCCCAGCAGTCGCACGGACGTCTCCGGCCATCCAACCGCCGGAACCACCAACCCGGCCAACCTTCCCGGTCAGAGCACTAGTGAAACGGATCGGCGCCTTCAGCACTGCGGCGGCGCCCTTGAGATCAGCGAGCCGCGCGGCGAGTGTCGCCTCTGCCAGTCGGCGGGGCAGCGCTGTGCTGAACTTCAGGCCTTTCAGCGCCTGCTCGTGCACAGTCGGCAGACACAGCCGGTCGGCCGCGTCTGCGACCGTCTGCTTCCACATCTGAGGGGTTAGGTCTCCGCGCAGCCGGATCCAGCAGTCATTGATGCGCTGCGCGGGATCGGTCACAGTGGACAGCGTCGCGGCTAGGGTGGCGTTCGCCCGGTGTCCTGCCCATGTCCACCACCGCACGTCATGGTCCGACCGGCGGGCGATCAGCGTGCCCCCGCCGGGGTGCACATATTCCAGGAACCGCTCTCTCGCCTCAGCCAGACAGTTCACCGCACGACCGGTGAGCCGCACCTGCGGTTCGGTCCCGAGCAGGACGTCACGTGCTGCCCTGGTCAGTTCGTATGATGTCGCTCGGACGAACCCGAGGCCGCCCCATTTCGCCTTGCCGCCCCCGTCCACCGGTTCTACGAAGCAACGGCGCCGGTGCCAGTCGATGTAGGTGACCTGCCAACTGCGGCCCGCGAGCAGCAGCCTCCGCGGCCCTTGCACATCCTCCGTCAGCAGACTCGGGTCCGTTCTGCCGATCTCGCTGAGTCCATTGAGGACGGTGAACTCGGGCGCGGCGGTGAACACCGCGGTGAGGTTCATGAAGTGCCGGTGCCCGAAGCGTCGTTCGGCCTCCGGGCCGATGAACAGCATTCCGCCATCCTGGTCGAGGTACCCCTCGTCCACCAAGTGCCGCACGATGGGCTCGGCAGACTGCCCGAAGAGGCCCAGACCGGACCACCACTCCTTCCACAGCTGATCACCGACCTGTTTCTCCTGCAGACAGAGCGCGAGCATCTGCTGGGCGACGATGTGCCGGGGCTCGGGAGGTGCCACCACCGGTTCGACCCAACCGCGTGACCACTGCAGCAGCAGTGCCGCGGCGGCCAGGAGTCCCTCCTCGCTCAACGCGAGGAAAAGACAGTTCCGGCTGGTGCCTGATCGCCGTCCGGTGCGTCCCAGTCGCTGGAGGAAGGAGGCGACGGTGGCCGGGGCGTCGATCTGGATGACCCGGTCGAGATCTCCGACATCGATGCCGAGCTCGAGCGTGCTGGTCGACACGATGACACAATCGCGTGCTTCGGCGAACGCCTCCTCGGCGCGTCGGCGCTCATCGACCGACAGGGATGCGTGGGAGAGAAAGGTCGTCACGCCCTTGGCGCGCAGCTTCTCGCCCAGCTCCTCAACGAGCCTCCTCGATTCGCAGAAGACCAACCGCTTCTCGCCTCGGTGCAGGGTCGCGATCACCCTCGCCGCGTTATCAGCCGATCCGACGTAGTCCAGTTGGACGTCACCGGGCGGAGGCCCGGACGAACGGTCCGAGGCGGACCGGGTCTCTACCAGGTAGGGGGCGACCACGCGGCCGGGGCGTTCCCCCGCACCCGAACCCTGCAGCCATTGCAGGAGTTCCCGAGGGTTTCCCACAGTGGCCGAAAGGCCGATCCGCTGCACCGGGTGTCCGACGACCCGTTGCAGCCGCTCAAGAACGGCGAGCAGGTGCCAGCCGCGGTCGTCACCCGCGAAGGCATGCACTTCGTCCACGACGATCGCTCGCAGCCCTGCGAAGAAGGCGTAATGGTCGACGTTGGCGCTCACCAGCATCGCTTCCAGGGACTCCGGCGTGGTGAGCAGCACATCCGGCCGCCCGGTGAGGATCTTCTTGCGCCCAGTGTCCTTGATGTCCCCGTGCCACAGAGCCGCACTGCGCCCCAGCCAGGCCGTGTACGTCTCCAGCCTCGGCAGCAGGTTGTTGAGCAGCGCCTTCAAAGGGCACACGTACAGCACAGAGGTGCCGCTCCAGCGCTCCGCCGCCATCTTCGACAACAGTGGAAAGGACGCCGCTTCCGTCTTTCCGCCCGCGGTTGGCGCCAGCAGGACCGCGTCCTCGCCGGCGAGCAGGGGTGCGATCGCTTCTTCCTGGAGCGGCCGCAGTCCAGGCCACCCCAGGGTGTTGACGATATGGTGGACGAGCCCCGGGGCGAGGTCGTCGATACGGCTCACGGCACGTCCAGGTCGATGTCGTCGGCGCTGTCCGCAGGCGCGGCCGCCGCATTGCGCTCGATCTCGTTCAGCTCCGCGCTGGATACGGTGAGCGCGTAGTGCCGCCGTGGGTCGAAGTCCTCGAATTCATCCACGCGGTCGAGGACATCGGCGACGAGCTTGCGCAGGAACAACCGGGGCGCGACTCCCACCTTGCCGCCTAGCCCGCCGGTGACAGCGGTGGCCAACTCTCCGATGTACGCGTCGTCGACCCGGTCCATGATCCGGTCCGGATGCTTCGCCGCGCCCGCGAACAGGTCGCGTACGTTGCGTCCCAGCTCGCCGAGGCTCGGCAGGTCGAAGCCGGGCAGCCGCAGTTGTACGGCCCGCGGCGAGTCGAAGCGCGCGTCGGTGGTGAAATCGGTGGCCAGCCGCTGAGCCAGCGGAGGCAGCCGCTGGACGCCTTGTTGTCCGTCGTAGAAGGCGGGTGTGCCCGTGATGACGAGGAACAGTCCGGGAAAGCGCCCGGCGTCGACTTCGTCGAGGAACTGCCGCAGCGCGTTGAGTCCCTTCTCCCGCACATCTCCGCGCACCCGCTGCAGGGTTTCGATCTCGTCGAGTACGAGCAGCAGTCCCGGGTGCCCGCAGTCCCGCAGCACCGTGAGCAGTCCTTGGAGGAAGCCGAGGGCGGCGAAGTGGTCGAGGTCACCGCGCACCCCCGCGGCCCGCCGGGCGGAGGCCGCCACCGACTTCTGGCCGCCGAGCCAGGCGATCAGTGCCTCCGCAGTGGCACCGTCACCTGCGGACGTCGCCTGCCGGTAACCACGCAGCGCCGCTGAGAACGCCGGCGTCGTGCGCGCCACATCGGCGAGCCTGCTCTCCATCAGCTCGTCGACGGCCTTCGCCAGCGCCGTGGCATCGTCCTCGTCCACCTCTCCGGTGTCGAGGACTTCCTCCTCCAGGGTGTAGAACCAGGAGTCGATGATCGCCCGCAACGCACTCGGCCGATGGGTGGCAGTGGCCAGGCGCTCGGTCAGCCGCCGGTAGACGGTCTCCAGGCGGTGCAGCGGTGTCTCGGTCTCGGAGATTTGTACCTCGGCGGTGGCCAGCCCTGCGCGTTTTGCCCGTTCCGCGAGCCAGCGGGCGAAAAAGGTCTTCCCGGAACCGTATTCACCTCGAATGGCGTGGAAGGCGGCGCCGCCGCCTTTGGCCGTGGCGATATCGTCGTCGAGGGACGATTGGAAGCGGTCCAGACCGACCGCGAAAAGGTCGAGCCCTGCCTGGGGCACTGTTCCGCGCCGTAGTGCGTCCACGACCTCGCGTCGGCGGGCCGCGCTGACAGGAGGCGGGGCGCCCGTCACGATTGGTTTCCTTCCAACTGGAACTGCGTACGCAAAAGTCGCACGTCGAGTCTGACGGTGTGCCCGGAGTCGACGAAGCTGAGCACGGCATAGCCCTCGACGTTCAGCAGCCGCTGCAGGGTGGCGATGAACCCGTCGATGTTGCGCTTGACCCGGCCGGTCGCGGAGATCGCGGCGGCCAGCGCGGCGGGCGACATGGTCTCGCCCGCGTCGGTGAGTGCGTCGATGACGGAGGCGACGACCTTGGCGTCGGGTGCCCTGCGGACGTACTCCTTCTGCGCGAGGTACACGCTACTGGCGACCACCTCGGTGCCGAGCGTCGTCGGCTCGGGCACCACCTCCGTCTCGGCGAAGAGCCCTTCTCCTGTGGGCTGAGGGCGCTTGCGGGTGTTCTTGGCCTTCGTCGCGGATTGCGAGGTCCCGTTCTCGGCGGAGCCATCGTCCAGCGCCCGCGGCTCGGTCCACCATCGGGGCGTCGTGAGCTCCCGGGGCAGCACCTGCCACCCCTTCGGCAGAGCCTCCAGTGCGGGGAGGAGCACCAGCAGTGGCACCGTCACCTCAGCCAGGGAAGCACCACCGTGGTAGCCGGCCTTACGGGGTGTGTAGCGGATGTCCTCGCGCCAGGGCGCGACGACGGTGCCGCCGCCCTCCAGGACGCGTGGCCCGGACAGCTCGACCTCCCCGTCGCCGGCGGAGCCCGTGCGCCAGCGTGCGGACTCTGCCCCGGCCATCTGGGCCCGCCCGCGTTCATGCCGCGTTCCAGGACGTGCCCGTGGTCGGCCGCCAAGAGGACCGGGCGTCCGTAGTTCTTAGCTGCGGCGAGGAGGGTGCGCAGGAAGGTGATGTCGTTGATCCGCCACTGGGTGCGTTCGCCCTGCTGTCCATGGTCGAGCGCCTCGTCGATGGTGTTGAGGACGACGCCCACCACGGCGTCCGAGGCGAGGGCGGTGATCAACTCCTCGGCGAGCCGGTGTCCGGACGGTCCCCCTATCGACGCCTTGTGGAATAGCAGGCCAGTGCCCCGGTGCTGCTTCCAGTACGCGGCGAAGCCCGCGGTCTCGGTGGACTGGCCGCCCATGACGGCCCCGCCCGTGAGGAGGGAGGCGCGGCTGATCCTGGTCACCGAAGGCAGCATGGAGACGGCGGCGAGCCTCTGCGCGGACTGCCCTGCGGGCGGTTTCGGTACCGCCTCGATCCACCCTTCCCGTTCCGCCTCCTCTCCGATCTGTACCGCCGCGGCGCTGCTCATGCCGTCCAAGAGCAGCACGAGGGGGCTGCCGCCCCTCGAAGAGGGGTACCGCGGCCTCGGTAAGGACGTTCTCCACCACCAGGCAGCCGCCCGGGTTCTGCGCCGTCGCCGTACGGCTCCAGGCCGCCAGCCGTGCCGCGAACTGTTCGTCCAGGATGTCCCTGCGCGCCCGTGCGGTGTCATGCACAGCCCGGTACGCGTGATCGGCGACGGCGTCTCCGACCGGGTCGCCCGACCACAGCACGTTCAGTGCCCGGTCCACCCAGCCCCACTCGGCCAGATGGGCGCGGACCCCGGACGCCACCGATTCGACCCTGGGCTGAGGGGTGTCCAGCCAGCGCACGACCCGGACGGCCATCTCCGCGACGGCGATCCGGTCAGCGTGCAGGGTAGCCAGCGCATGGCCGCGCAGGTCGGCCAGTGTTGCCTCGGCCCGGGCGGGTGAGCGCTCGAGTTCCATGGCGACGGCCCGTAGCTGGGTGGTGAAGCTGGAGAGCAGAAAGCGGCTGGTGCGCAGTGCGTCGGTCAATCCGGCCTCGGCCGCGAGCCGGTCGGCCCTGTCGATGACGGAGAACACCCGCTGCCGGGCCGTGGCGTTGTGCTTCGCCTCCGCGATCCAGCGGATGAGTGTTCCTGCCACCGCGTCGCTGAAGGCCAGCACATCAGCTCTGCGGGCCTGGCCGAACAGCCCGCCCACGGCGAGCACGGTGTCCGGGCCGGTCGCGGGGTCCGCCATGGCCGAGCCCAGGAGCCCGCGCGCCATGGCGTCGTTGCCGCGCCCCGCCTCGACGAGCGACATCAGCACGGGCACGGCGGCACCGGCGGTTTCCCCGAGCCAGCGCTTGAGTTCTTCGCGCTCGCGGGCATCCAGTTCGTTGAAGCGGGTCGGTCCGGCGGGCGTACGCGACCAGGCGAGCAGCGTATCCGCGTCGACGGCGACGTCGCCCGCGTCATCCGCACCCGTGCGGGCGAGACCCAGCCGGGCGACGAGGAGTGCCCGCACAGCCGCGTCCCGGGTGAGGACGGAGCCGACACGCTGCCAACCACTGTGCGGCTCGGCGTCCAGCAGGGCTTCGAGCAGCCACGTCTCCCGGTACATCCGCGGGTCGAGTTCCTTCGCGCCGAAGCGCTGCTTCACGATTTCGGCGTTCTCGACCGTGAGCGTGCGCCGTTTGACGGCATGCCCGCGCACATCCCAGCCGAGCTGTTCGTCGCCCACTCCCGTGGTCACGACCAGGACCTCGCCGTCGCGCGTCTGATCGGTCCGGTGTCGGTGCCATGCGTCCACGATGCCGAGGACGGACGCCTGGTCGCTGACGTGTACGCGCCGGGGCTCGCCGCCGATCTTGGCCGTGAACACCCTGGCGGCGTTGTCCGGGTACCGGCCGTGGACCAGCATCAGCCGCCGGTCACGCAGGCCCGAGGCGTAGGTGTCCAGGAGCGCCTCGATGGTGAACCGGTTGATCTGCGGCGGAGCCGTGGTCATCAGCTCTCGGCCTCCTCGTCCACCGTCCGCTGGTCGGCGGGCACGGGGCGCCAGGCGATCTCGATCCGTACACCGGGGTGCGTCTCGACGTACGACCGGATCTCGTCGCGGACATCGGCCACGGCCGCCGCCAGGGCGGACTCCAGCCGGGTGGGCTGCTGCGTGTCGAGAACATGCGGTGCGCTCGGCCCGGGAATCGGCATGACGGCCCGCTTGGCGGGCTCGTCCTGGTCGAAGTCGAGCTGCGGCGGGATGCCCGAGGGCACCACCGGATCGCCGTGACGCGTCAGGCTGACGTCGTCCGGACCGGGCGCGGGCGGTTCGGGAGCGGGCTGGGCGATGTTGGCGAGGTGGGCCGCCTCGGTGACCAGGGCGACGGACTGGTCCTGGAGCCGGCTGAGCACCGGCACCAGCGACCTGACCTGCTCGTGGTCGTTTACGGTCTCCCGCAGTGAGGTGATCAGCCGCTCGGCCTTGTCCCCCACTCCGTCGCCGCGCTCGGCGAAGCCGCGCACGCTCTGCAGGAGCTTCCAGTTGGTGTCGTCGAGTGCCTGCAGTACCTCGGGGGCCTGCTTGATCGCCGCGCCCAGTTCCTGGTCGGTCACATCGTACGAGGCGGCCGCCAGTTCCCTCACCAGCGAGGTGGCGTCCTTGGTACGGGAGAGCCGGGCCAGCAGGTCCGCGGCTGCCCGCATGGACCGCATCCGGTCGGCTTCCGCTCCGGCGAGCCCCAGGTCGTCGCCGTGCTTCTCCAGCGAGCGGCGCACGCCGCTCACAGGCTGCTGATGTGCCTCCACGATGTCGCGTACCTGGGACTCCAGCGCCGCCACGTTCCGCGCGAAGAGAACCGGCTGCGCGGACGCTCCGAAGATCGCCCCGGCGCGAGCACGGGCAGATGTGAACTCCTCCTCGCTGGGCAGTTCCACCGCCCGCAGGCCGTAGCCGTTGCCGATCCGCTCCAGCTCGGGAGCCGACACGGGGGTGGTCTGGAAGACCCATGTCCGGTCGTCCAGCAGCGCGTAGGTCGCGATGATCAGGCTGGTGATGTTCTTCTCCAGCCCCGTGAAGCCCAGTTCGCCGATCCAGCGCCTGATGTCCTCGACGGAGAGCTCCGTCCCCGCCTTGGCCTCCGACGCCTTCTGGTTGATCTTCAGACGCCAGTCGTTGAGCAGGTTGAGCGGACCGTCGTGGACCTCTCCGAGCCCGAGCGGGTGCACGACTCGCTTGACGATGGGCAGGTGGTGCCGGTCGACGACGACCCGACGCGACCCGTCCGCCATCGCCTTGCCGATCCATTCCAGGGCTGTCTTCAGCTCCCGGGTGGTGACGGCCTTCCGCGTCAGCGCCGGGTCGAAGTCGGGGTGCTTGGGATACAGGGCCGCGAACATGCCGTCCGCCAGGGCGTAAAGGTTCTGTTCGAAGCTCAGCCCCGCCTCGGGCCTGGGCCGGGAGTAGGCGGGCTCCAGCGACCACACATGCTGGTTGTCCGGCACCTCGGCACCGACGCTGCCCGGGTCCGGCTTGCTGATGCCGTACAGCTGCTGGAGCACTGCGGCCAGTTGCGAGGTGAGGTTCTCACTCTGGGCCTTGAGCTGATGCCGGATCTGCACCCGCTCGTCCGCGGACTTGGTGGCCGTGTGGTCGTCCAGCCGGTCCCGCTCCAGCAGGTAGTTGATCTTCAGTAGCCGTCCGAGCTGGTTCGACTTCTGCTCGGAGAAGAAGTCCGGCAGCCAGACGATGGTGGGGGCGTACTTCCCCTCCTGCTTCATCTTTTCGATGCGGCGTACGTCATCGCTCGGGAAGTGCTTGTCGTCGAAGGGGTAGTCGAGGACGAACCTGATGTTCCCCTCCATCTGCGGCTTGAACTGCTCATCGGGCAGATGCGGATCACAGACGTTGCCGAAGACGAACTCGGCGGTGCGCTTGGTGCCGCGCCAGACGATCTCCCGCTCGCTCACGAACGCCTGCGCGTCGCCGATTCCGAGCGCCGACCAGAGCTGATCCTTGACCCACTGCCGGCGCTTGCCGAGGTTGTCCTCGCTGCTCACCTCGTCGAGCAGCGGCTCGATGTCGAGGTCGGACAGGTGCAGATGGAAGACAGGGTCCGCGCTGCCCTCACTGCGCAGCTCACCGAACTCGCCCTGCAACTCTTTCAGCCGCTTGACCGCCACCGAGCCGGCCGACCCGAGCCGCACCTTGATCGACCCGTGGTTCAGCGCGGCCAGCCGCTCCCCGGTGAGCCGGGCCAGCGCGGGGACGTTCGGCGCGAGTGCGGCCAGCAGCAGCGTCTTGATCAGCCTCTCGTCCCCCTTGAAGAGCGGGCTGTCCGCGGACCCGTACTTCTCGAGCAGATAGGCCACGACGCGGTCATGGAAGCGCTTGGCGGTCTCGGCCTCCTTGCGCAGCCGGGCGGTGAACGCCTCGCCCGTGCCGTCCAGGATGACGTCCCACAGATCCCCGAGGGGGATCAGCTCCCCGAGCTTCAGATCGTCCCGGCGCCTGCGCAGCGTTTCCTGCACCAGCTTCAGGCCGGTGCGCTCGCGCTGGAGCGCACCCGAGAGCTCGACGAGTACGTTCAGGAAGGCCGGGGACAGCGGATAGACATCGCGGAAGTCCTCCCAGCTCGCTTCGGTGCGTCCATGGGCGTCCAGCAGCACCTGCCGCACCTCGTCCTTGGACGACTCGACCGCCGCGAACGCCGACTCCCTGGCGGACTCCATGCCCTGCTTGGGCGCGAGGACCCGGTGCTTGATGATCTCGATGAGGTTGCTGTCCTCGAGATCGACGACGTCGATGCGGCCCGCGAGGTACTCGACCTGCTGCTCCAGGTTCTGCACCTCGGCCCCGGCCACATCAGAGCCGATGAGCTGGGACAGGTCACGCTGCCGGGAGATGAACGAGATGATCGGCACCGGCCGGTCGCTGTCCCCCGACTCGATGAGCTTGACCAGCTTCTGCACCTGGTCGCGTACGAAGTCCTGCTCTCCCATGTGCGCCTGCAGCCAGAGGATCAGCTCATCGAGGAAGAGCACGATGCCGTCGTAGCCGAGGGCCTGGGCGTGCCGGGAGACGACGGAGAGCCCGTTCTCCAGCGGCACGAAGGCGTCCTTGTCCCGCGCGCCCCGGTCGCGTACGCGGACATCGGCCCGGAGAGCAGCGCGGAGACCAGCGCATCGCGAAGCGGGTCCCCCGCCGGAGCGGCGAAGGCACGGTCGAGCTCGCTCGGGGTCCAGGCCCCGGGGCGGGGGCGCTCGGCGCCTCGACGAGCCCGCTGGTGTCCAGGTCCTCCTCCTCGTCGACCCCGGCCACCGCCCCGCTCGGCGCGACGGCCACGCCTCCCGACCCCAGCCACTGGACGAACTTGCCGTCGTCGGCCAGGAACTCCCGCTGCCTGCGCGCGTCCGCGATGGCGGCATCCGCCCGGTACACGGCGGGTGTCGGCTTGTCCGGGTGCAGCCGCCGCACCGTCGCCACGTAGCCGCCCAGCAGCGCCGAGTCCAGATCGGTCGAGCCGACGAGGTGGTACGGCACCATCAGGAACTTCTTCTGCCGCAGCCAGTCGTCGTGCTGGGCGATGACCTCTTGCAGGCGCGGCTTGCGGCGCGCGGCCGGGTGGTTGTTGAGCACCGCGTGCAACACGGTCAGGAAGTGACTCTTACCGGCGCCGAAGGAGCCGTGGAGGTACGCGGCGTGCGAGCTGCCGGTGCGGACGGCGGCCCCGACGAGCCCGAGTGCCCGCTTGAACGCCTCCTGGAGCTGGTCGGTGACGACGTACTCAGCGACCCGCACGTCGGTCTCGGTGAAGCCCCCGGAGAGCTCCACCTTGAAATCGCCGGCATGGACGTCTTCCTTGATGTCGATGACATCCCGCAGGAAGAGCTCGCTGGTGGGCATCGGGGCTCTCGTTCCCTCACTCGGCGGCAGACTGACCGCGCGATTCAAGCGCGATGTCCTATCTTGCCAGTCCAGCACCGTCTTGGACCTTGGTGGTGAGCACACCGAGACCCTGCTGTCACATTCCGCTACCACGACAGGGCAAGTTCATCGCTTTCAGTAATCGCTTGCGCATTCTGTGTGGCGAATCCTGGCCGAGAACGATTCCCGGACGCCCAAGGCCCTCTTGTTCACGCACGACAGCGGCCTTGACACTCGATACACCGAGCGGGCCGCATGACCTCCGAGGGGGACAGGTCGTATGGGAGCTGGGAACACGATCGACGACCTGCTCGGCGATCGGCTGCACATCATGGCCAACAGCCGGTCGGTCATCGACCTGCTGCCGTATCTCGACCGCCACATCGGCGGGCTGGTCATCACCGGCGCAGAAGCCCCCGCACGATGCAGGGAGATCCGTAACGCGCGGTCGGATCTGGTGGTCGCCATGGATCCGGAGAGCCATACCCAGGCCGTGGCCACCCCGGGCGCCCCCTTCGGCCTCCGTACCTCTCATGGCTGGTGGCGACTGGATATGGCGGGGCTCGCCGAGGTCCTGGACGGCCAGCTGCTCAACAAGGCGTCCTACGCCGTGACACCGACCTGCTTCATCCCGCACGGCGAGGGCGACGCGGACCAGGTGCTCGCATCCGTCTTCGCGCTCACGAACAAGCTGGCTCGTACGGACACCGTCGTGCTGCTTCCTGTCAGCTACAAGTGGCTGCAGCCCCCGTCCCTGCCCCGCCTCGCGGGACTGATCCGGTCGAGCCGCCATCCGGTGGCCCTCGTCGTACAGGCGGACGGCGATCCGATGGACCGCCGAGGGGTGATGGACGGACTGCGTCAGCTGTGCCGCTCCTGTCCCCGGCTGCTCCTCTGGCGCACCGACCTGGCCGCCTTCGACGCCATGGTCCACGGCGCGCTCGGCTCGGCCGTCGGCGTGGCCGCGAGTCTGCGGCACGGTGTGAAGCCACGCCTTGAGGGCGGCGGGGGCGGCTGGAAGCCGTACACCTCTATCCTCGTGGGGCGGCTTCTCCGCTACGTGCGAGTGGAGAACCTCCAGGACTGGTTCGCCCACAGCGAGCCGTGGACCTGTGGCTGCTCTGTGTGCCAGGGCCAACCGCTGACCCGCTTCGACGACACGGACCTCGACCGGCTGGCGGCCGTGCAGCACGACGTGAACGAGCTGTACGCACTGCACGGTGAGCTGGCGGGCACCGTGCCGGGGCACGATCGTCATGAGTGGTGGCGAGCGCGGCTCACGGACGCCGTCGAGCACCACCGCCGCCTGGCGCTGCAGACCGATACCGAACCGGACGTGCCCAAGGTCCTGCTGGCATGGCGGCGAACGTCCCCGCTGCCGCTACCGCAGCCGCGACCGCAGTGACTGCTCCGGCCCGAGTTGGCGCCACGCCTGCTCGTGGAAGAGCCACTGGGCCGGGGAGTGCCGCCGTGGCCGGTACGGGGCAGGCTCCAGCAGCCAGTGGGGGCCGTGCGGCGCGCCGTTCGCTGCGATTCCGACCCCGACGCCGTAGAAACGAGCCTTGAGCAGAAGCAGATCAAGATTCGGCCCCCTTCGGGCACCACGACGCCTCGCGCACAGAACGGCCCGAACTGCGAGGCCGACCTGACGACTTGATCCCAGCCTGATCCCTCGACGAGAACCAGCTCCACACGGGCCACCGGCGCCAGTCGCCGCACGGCGAGGCCGCGCGCCTCGTCCAGGTCCACGACGCCCGGGGGTGCCGCGCGCAGGGCGCGGAGGCTGTACGCGTCGAGCGCGCTCAGCGGCACGGGTACGCCCACGGGGAGTTCGTAGAGCCGGGTGAGTAGGGACCGGCTGTCCACTGCGCCGAGGCCCGCCTCCGTGCGGCGGCGGGCCTCATCGGCGTAGACGGTGACGCGTGCCTTGATGCGCTGTCCGCGCAGCCGCAGGCTGGTCAGCGGCTTGGTCTCCTCGGAGAGCGTCATGCGTGGCTGTTCCTCGTCATCGCGGGCGCCGGACTGCTGGGCACGGTGTGGCCGACAGCGAGGATTCCCGATGGCCTCGCCTACCGCAAAGCGGACTCGGCCCAGACCGTCTTGCCGACCGGCCGCTCCTCCACACCCCAGGCAAGGGAGAGCGCCTCTACGAGCAGCAGCCCACGACCGGTCTCAGCGTTGGCGGGCGGCGGGGTGAGCTGCCCGGGTGCGGGCGGTCGCTTCTCGGAGCGGGTGTCGGTGACTTCGATCCGGACTGCGTGCGGGTGGAGGACGAGGCGCAGCCGGAAGTCACGGCCGGGCACGCGTCCGTGCGTGGCGGCATTGGCGGCGAGTTCAGCCACGACGGAGGAGACAGTGAGGGAGGCAGGGCTGCCGTAGGGGATTCCCCAGGCGTCGAGTTGCTGGAGGGCGAGGCGCCGGGCGAGCCGGGCACCACGGCGAGTGGCGGACAGCCGTTGGGCGAATTCCTGCAGGGTCGGGGCGATTTCCGCGTTCATGTGACGGAGCGTGGCCGACCGACTCTAGCCTGACCAGTAGCGACGTCGGTACGGAGCGTGACCCGTCCGGGGCGGAGGGCGGTCCGTCCGGACGGCCGGGCGTGACGGTGCGGACGTGGGCGTCGTTGCGTACAGGCACGTGGGAAAGGTGGCCGGATATGACGGGTGGGGCAGGGCAGTCAGGGAGCGGTACGGACGAGCAGGACTGGGACGATGTCGCCTCGGACGTCCTCAAGATGGTGGGCAAACAGGTCAAGCGGTGGAGGGAGCGGGCCGGGCTGACCCAGGCGGAGTTGGGCCGGGCGATCGGGTACGGGGAGGAACAGGTCTCGTCGGTGGAGCGGGGGCGACGGCCTCCGAGGCCGGAGTTCCTGGACGGGGCGGACGAGGCGCTGGGTGCGGACGGAATCCTCTCCGAGTTCAAGGAGGATGTGGAGCGGGCGAAGTTGCCGAGGAAGGTACGGGACCTGGCGAAACTGGAGGCAGAGGCTGTGGAGTTGGGTTCGTATGCCCACTCCGTCATCGACGGATTGCTACAGACCCAGGACTACGCCCGGACACTGTTTGAGATGAGCACACCCGCACTGGACGAGCAGACCATCGAACGGTACGTAGCCGCCCGCATGGCCCGCCAGACGATCTTTGATAGGCGACCTGGTCCGGTCATGAGCTTTGTCCAGGAAGAGGTGACCCTGCGCCGCCCAGTCGGTGGCAAGATGGCACTGCGCCGCCAATTGGAACAGCTCCTGGAGATTGGCCAGTTGCGGAATGTGTCAATCCAGGTAATGCCCACAGACCGCGAGGAGCACGTCGGGCTGGGCGGATCGTTCCAATTGCTGGATCCCAAAACGGGCGCCAAGGCGGCACACGTAGAGGTACAACAATTCAGCCGGGTGGTCTCCGACCGAAAGGAGGTCCGCATCCTTGAGGCTCGCTATGGAGCCATCCGAGCTCAGGCTCTCACACCACGGGAGTCTCGGGCCTTCATCGAGAAAGTTCTGGGAGAGACATGAATATAGAGCCCTTCGCCGACGGTGCTGCCAATCTGATGTGGGTCAAGAGCAGCTATAGCACCGGCGAAGGCCCTCAGTGTGTCGAGGTCGCCGCCGCTTCTGGGGTTGTGCATGTGCGGGATTCGAAGGACCGCCAGGGTCCACGGCTTGCCTTCACGCCTGCCGAGTGGTCAGCCTTCATCACGTACGCGGCCGACAGGGTCTGATACGAGAGTGGCGGCCCCGATTCGTTCGGGGCCGCCACCGCTGCTATTCCACGTTCAGCACTGGCTGCTCGGCCTCCGCCTTCTTTGTGGCCGCCTTCTTTCGACCGCGCACCTTCTTCTCCGGCCGCCAGGCCCGCAGATCCGCCTCGCTCACCTGATGCTTGGCGCACAACTCCTCGAAGTACGCCTGATACTCATCAGCCGGCACGCCTTCCCACTCTTCGTCGTACTCACCGTGCCACTGCCGCACCCACGGCATGACCTCCAGCACGCCCGCCAGCAGCGGCTTGATCCGGTCAGTGCCCCAACCAGCTTCTTTGGTTCGGTCGTCGATCAGATTGAACAGCGCCTGCGCCTGATCCTTGTGATCCCATCCGGCCCAGCCGAGGAGGGTCGTCGAGTCCGCGTCGGGGCTCGCCTCCAGATAGGAGATGAAGCGCTCCTTAGGCACGTCGAGTTTCCCGCGATTCGACCAGTACGAATGCTTCTGGAAGTCCGCACCCTTGTACTTCGGCGGCACGGGGATGTCGAGCCGTTGGCCGGTGCGGTCCTCCTCCCGCTGCATCTCCCAGACCTGCTCCCACTGCTCGCGGTTGCGGAGCCCCGAGTCCTTGTAGCGCATGGCCGCGAGGTACGGGACGTGCTCATCGGCCACGATCTCGGCCAGTACGTCGGCGAGCGGGATGTCGGGCTTGCCCATGTGATCCGTGGCATAGAGCTGCGCGACGGAGTTGAAGTCTCTGTCGTCGCGGAGGACGTCGGCGAGCTGGCTGACGGTCAGCGCCCTTGGCTGCTTCATCCCGTCCCGGAGCCCGTACCAAAGGCCGGGCTCCTCGACACGGTCCAGCAGCCAGGTTCGGAGTGCGACCTTCTCCTTCTTCTCCCACGGCTCGGAGGCCCAGCGCCGCTTGCACTCAGGGCGCTCGATAAGAGCAATGTCCTTACGCCTTTCGATGATGTCAATGCGCGCTTGGACGATGTCCCGATACCAATCCGGCCAATGCGACGGAATCTCGGTGATCGGCGTAGAACCATGCCGATCGAACCAAGCGGTCTCCGTTTCGCCACGCGCCACCTTCCGCGCGAGCACGATCTCAAATGCTCGCTCCCCAGGGTTCACTGCGGGAATAATTGACGGCGCGGGCGATTGAGCGGCCAGTCGCTCTATTTCCTTGTCGCTAAGCACCCCGTACAGCCCATAGACCTGCCAGTCCAACTCTTCCTGCAGCGCGATCAAACGCTGCCGTATGTGCGTATATTCAGCGCGCACTTCGACAAGCCCAGCACGGTCAGGGACTCCAGACCTATAGACGGCAGACGGCTCCAGTAGAGACAATTCTTTCGCGAGCAAGTCAAGAACGGATCCAATTCCCAGCCCACGAATTTCTGGAACCGGAAATTCCTGAAACTTTACTCCGCTAAACTCGTATCGATCAGACCATGCCTCGACACTAACTCGCGCCCCATCACCACCAACCGGATCCCCTCCTTTTGGGTAACATACCTGCTTCAAGAGGAAACAAGCCGCAGAAGAGTTAAGCAAAGCCACGATCGCCAGCAATTCCTCGTTAGGAATTTCATCATTGGCCGCAATGGCCGGCATGTGTTGGGTAGTAATAATTCCACGATCATTAATGGCTGCATGATTGTGTGTCGCCACCTTAGCTAGGACGATAGTCCGTTTAGCATCGACGCGCGAATAAGTCCACCGATACCACGACCACCAAGGGATTCCAGCTTCAAACCGGGTCTTGCCTGCAAAATCTGCGAGCTGCCCCAGCGGCTGCTTCACGCGCCACAGGCTCTTGGCCCAAGCATCTCTGAAATCCACTTCAAGGACTTCGCCGCCTGCACCGTACGGAGTGATGGCAACGCTACGTGGTGTGATGTTCCAGTCGCGCAATTCGTCCCCAGTGGCAACTTCACGAGTCACACGCGATGGGGTGCCGAATCTCTTATGCCACTGCCGGGACAGATAGAAAACATCATCTGCACCGGAGAATCCAGCAAACCCTGCCTGCGCCCCGAGAACCTGCCCCAGTTTCCGAACAGGTCCACCAGTCAATGAATCGGCGAGCTTCCCGGCACCCCCACCGCTGAGGCTCCAAGGGTATTCACTGAATTCCCTCGATGGACACTCACTTACACTCACCCATTCCGATTCGCTCCCCGGATCATGAAGCTGCCTTACGATCGCCCTCCACACAACCCCTCTGCTGCCACTTTAGGCTGCGACGGCTCCCCTCGGACACCGAATACCGCCCGCAAGGTACACCCCATCCCCGGAACTCGATTCCGCCCAATCAAGATTACCGTCGGCGTGCCGTGCCCGGGAATATAAGCCCCGAAGTGTCGATGACGTGCGACAACTCAACGCGCTGGGCGAAAAAATCCTCAATCAGCCTTTTCCCGAACTCACGCTTCATGAAGGAGTTCGCGGTAATCTGACCGACCAAACCACCGCCACCAGCATTTCCGCCAGCACCCTTTATCGCCAGATCAAAAAGCCTCTGAGAGAATGGCACTGACAGCGCATATTTGCCAGCACAGGCGTCGTACGCTGCCCGATAATTCTCGTTCTCCTGCTTATCCTTCACCGTGATGTACGGAGGGTTCCCCACCACAACGTGGTACGACCCCCGCCCCAGCAAATCCACCCGCGACGCGAACTCCCCCACGTCCTCCGTCGCGTACTGGAACGCCGTCCCGTCCCCGTCCCCCTCCGCTGCGAACAGCGTGTCCAGATCCGTCTGGATACCCGCAGCCCCGCGCCCATGCAGCAGCGAATCCCCACCGCCACATTGATCGGGAACGTCGGCGCCTCGACCAACCGCCGCGCCCCGCAGCGCGCATCGCCGCCACCAACAAGCGGAACCGGGCAATGCTCGCCGCGAAGGGGTTCTTGTCGCACCCATGGACCGAATCCAGCGCCCGCCGCACGACAACCCACTCATCGGTCCCCGGCTCCGCAGCGCGCCACTTCTCCACCAGCCGCGCGAAAATTCCCAGAAGGAAGTGCCCGGACCCGCACGCCGGGTCGATCGTCCGGAGTCCGCCCTCCGGATTCAGTCCGAACTCCTCGATCGCCGGTTCCAGCGTCAGGTCGAGGATGAACTCCTCCACGAACTCCGGCGTCTGAAGCAGCGCATATGTCTTCCGCGCATGCTCACTCAGGTCCTGATACAGGTCACCCAAGAACCGGGTGTCCCACTCCTCATCCGTGAAGTCATACAGAATCTCGCCGTCCGCGCCCCGCCGCCGCCAGAACGCCAGCAGCTCGCTCGCCGCCTCATAGCTCGGCGTCAGCTCCCACAGCGGGTTGTGCCGCCGATCGAACAGCCCCGCCGCCGTCTCGTTCGCATCCGACAGGTGCTGGAACGCCTCGATCAGCCAGTCCCGGTTGTTCAGGTGCGGCTTCTCGCGGAAGAACGCCTCATGCCGCTCCTCCGCGTCCCTCAGCCGCTCCCCCGGCCCCGCGAGCCACGGCCACTCGATCAGCCCGTTGTCCTCACAGAACCGTACGAAGACACACCCCAGCACCCACGCCGCCGCCGCCTGCGTGACGCGCTCGTCGCGCCAGGCACCGTATGTCGCTGCGGTGCGCTTGCCTTCCCGAGCACGGGCGTACTCACTCTCCAGCCGGGCGCGGAACTCCTCCACGGACTCACTGCGCTCGCGCAGATCGTCTTCCAGCGCCGTGACCTGCTTCTTCAGGTCCTTGAGCAGTCCGGCCCCGTTCATGCCCGCACCCCGACTGTCGTCACTCTTCACGTCCTTCTCGCCCGCGGCGCCATCCACCGCAAATCCGGCAGCTCGACCGACCATGGTGCCAGCTCGCGCACGCCGTCCGCGTCCGTTCTCAGGCCCCTGGGCACCGCCTGCCCCGAACCGGCCCTGAACCGGTCCCGGATCCGACTGTCAGAGCGGTGCGGTATCCCTGAAACTGCGAGCGGTCGTCATCCGGCCTCCAGCTGCCGTGCGCGTCGAGGGGGAAGGGCACGTGAGCGCAAGGATCGTCACTCACCAAGCATGTATCTCGGCCAAGCTTCCGCAGGGCTGGAAAAATGTCGTGAACACATGGACAGCCACCGCCCCATTGCGGCTACCATCCCACGAGCGTCGCAAAGATCGTCGGGGCCAGGGGGAGGCGGCGCGATGGGTTATCTGCCGCAGCTCGACAGTGACACCGGTCTGCTGCCGCCCGGAAGGTACGCGGCCGACTTGGAAGAGATCGAGTCGACGTTCGTATCGGCCTCCGCCTTATCGGGGTCGTCCACGCGTGCCCGATTATGGGACGAGTGGACTCGGCACCGTCTGACGGTGGAATCGATCACCGGAGGGATAGCCCGCGTCTGGCTCGCCGGAAGCTTCGTCAGCGGGATACTCGACCCGCACGACATAGACGTCACCTATCTGCTCCGAGCCGAGGTCCACGACGCGCTCGACGAGGAGTCCGTTCAGTTCCTGGACGATCTCACCGACCGCTCCTGGTGTGTCGACCACGACATGTATGTCGACTCGTATCTGCTCAGACTCCCCGACGAACTGGAGTTCTGGCAGCTCACCCCGACGCATTTCACAGACGAGACGAACCAGGCGTTCCGGGATTCCGGCCTCTACGATGAGTTATGGCAACGGACCCGGCCCTCCCCTCACGGGCCCGGTCAGGGCGGAAAGCTCCGCCGGGGCTATGTGGAGGTGCTGTTATGACGGCCGCAGCCTCGTTTCCGGACCCGCGGGACCCTGAGGCCGTCCGGCAGTGGATGCGCGAGAACCAGCGGAGCCACGCCGATCGGCCGGCGCCCCGTACGCCACGGGAACTGGCCGCCTCCCAGCATCGGCGTCTGCTGGACCGGCTGGGGCCGCCGGACGAGCCCCGACCGTCCCGGCGTCGCCTGGACGTCGCCCTGACCGGCGACTCCACCCACCAGCACACCGTCCGACTCGATGTGCTCGGCCCCTTTCTGGACGGCTTGCAGAGTTCGGTGACGTCCATCGCTCAGGCATTGGGAGGGCGGCCGACGACGCACGCGCCCATCCCGCAGGCCATTAGGGAGGCAACCGCTCTCAGTGCCGCCGCCACCTTCCCGTCTTCCTTCGGTGTGGTCCTCTATGGTCCGGAGTGGCCGACGACCGATGACTGGATCGGCGGCGACGAGGAGCGTGAATCTCTCCATCTCCTCGACGAGGCCGTGGGCACCGTTCTCAATGTGTCGGACCTTTCGAAGGAGGCAGATCAGGACGACTCCTCGCTGAACGAGGAATTAATCCCCTTGGGTGCCAGAGCCCTGAAACACATGGGGAAGCTCACCAAGGTCCTGACCGACAAGCACGTCGGTCTGCGCTTGACGTGGCACGCGCAGAACGGGCGGACACGGCTGTCCGAGCTGAGCCCGGCCAGTGCGAGCCGCATTCAGTACGTATGCGAGCACAGCTCGTACAGTGAGGCCGAGATCGTCACCGTGGCGGGCTGGCTCGGGAGCGCCAGTGCCATCCACGCGAACGCCGAAATCCGTACCGACAGCGGAGAGCTCATCCGGGCCAAGACCGACGAACCCGTGACCCGCCGTCTGAGCGAGTACTTCGGGAACCGGGTGGAGGCGCAGGTGGAGGTCACGACCGTGCACTACGCGGGGGCCGGAAGCGCAAGATCTACACGGTACTCTCCCTGCGCAACACCTGACACCGGACTGCGCCACCGCCGGCATGCGACCACCGGCGTTGTCAGAGGTATCCGCGAGAATGACCCCATGACCATGGATCTGGCAGACAGCCTGGGCACGAAGGAATCCGCGCGCCTGGAGTTCAAGCGCAGCGCCAAGCGGCCCGAGGCGATCCGCAAGGCCATCTGCGCCCTCGCCAATGATCTGGGGCGGCACGGCGGAGGTGATCTGCTGATCGGGGTCGCGGATGACGGCACGCCCATGGACGAGGTCGACACCAGTGATCGAGCGCTGCTCGCCTTGACCGATATGCGCGACGATGGCCTGATCCTGGACCGACCGTCCATGACCGTGTCCGTCGCCCCGTACCAGGGCAAGCCCGTGATCCGCGTCCAGGTGGAGGCAGCCGCTACTCCTCCGGTCCGGTTCGACGGGGTGGTCTGGGTGCGGCCCGGGCCGAGCACTCGGAAAGCGAACCGCGACGACGAGCGGGTGCTGACGGAGCGGCGGCGCGCGGCCGATGGGCCGTTCGACAGCAGGACCGTGGCCGGGAGCACACTGGACGATCTCGACCTGGGGCTGTTCCGTTCCACCTATCTGCCGTCCGTCGTAGACCCGGATGTCCTGGACGAGAACGGGCGCCCCTTCGGCAGCAGTTGGCCTCGCTGCGCTTCGCAGGGCTCGACGGCACCCCCACGGCGCTGGGGCTCCTGGTCGCCGGATTCGATCCGAGCCGCGCGATTCCTGGCGCGTACGTCCAGTTCATCCGCTACCAGGGAGCCGATCTCGACGCCCCGATCCTCGACGATCAAGAACTGCGGCACAACGTCGTGGACACCGCGGCGCGGCTGGAGACGGTCCTGCGCGGCCACCTCCATACCCGACTCGTGGACGCGGGCGGATTCCGGGAGAAACAGCGTCCCGACTATCCCTTCGAGGCATTGCGCGAAGTGTGCATGAATGCGCTCATGCACCGTAACTACGAGACCTCCTACGCCCCCGTGCGCATCGCGTGGTTCGACGACCGGATCGAGGTCACCAACCCTGGCGGCCCCTTCGGCCAGGTGCGGAGCGACAACTTCGACCATGTCACCGACTACCGCAATCCCTCACTGGCCGCGGCCATGAAAGCTTTGGGATTCGTGAACCGTTTCGGCCGCGGTATCGGCAGGGTCCGCACCTCTCTCGGACGCAACGGCAATCCGCCCGCTGAATTCTGTATGGACGACTCGTCCTGGTCCGTTCTCCTCAGGAGGGCACAGTGATCTCCCTCGCGCTGTTCAACAACAAGGGAGGAGTCGGCAAGACGACCCTCACCTACCACCTCGCTCATATGCTGCAGCGCCTGGGCAAACGCGTACTGGCCGTTGACCTCGATCCGCAGTCCAATCTCACGGCGGCCATCCTCGACGAGGCGGAGCTCGAAATCCTGTGGGGCCAGGACTCGGAGCTCTTCGCACAGGACGGTTACGCCGCCCAGCAAGCCCTGTTCACCAGGACCGACGGTCATCGCACCATCGCCGACGCGGTCCGTCCCATCCTCGAAGGGACCGGGGACATCGACCCGGTGAGCCCTGTCTCGGTCATCGACGGGCTGTGGCTCCTGCCGGGGAACCTGGAGCTGAGCAAGTTCGAGGATAAGCTCTCCGCGTCGTGGCTCAGCGGTTACGGCGGCGATCTCGCGGCGGTGCGGACCACGACCGCGTTCCACCGCATCATTGAGCGGGCCGCTCTCGCTGTGGACGCCGATCTCGTTCTCATCGACGTGGGGCCCAACCTCGGCGCCATCAACCGGGCCGCGCTGCTCGCGGCGGACACGGTGCTCATGCCGATGGCCGCCGATCTGTTCTCCTTGAAGGGGCTGCTCAACCTCGGTCCCACGCTGCGGGACTGGCGCTCCACATGGCGGGAGCTCGTCCTACCGAAGATCCCCGCGTCGATTTCCGCCCCACCGCGGCGATGGAGCCACTCGGTTATGTGATCATGCAGCCCGAGATGCGTCTGGACCGACCGGTGCGCGCTTACGAACGCTGGCTCACGCGCATTCCCTGGGTCTACGGAACGGCCGTCCTCGGCCGTGACAACTGGCCGAGTGACGACCGCTCGTACGAGATCGCCACCCTGCGGAACTACCGCAGTCTGATGCCTCTCGCTCATGACGCCCGTAAACCCATGTTCGATCTGCGGGCGGCGGACGGTGCGCTGGGCAGCACCCAGAAATACGTCCAGACCTGCTACCAGGAGTTCCGGCAACTGGCAGAAGCGATTGTGAAACGTCTGGACGCGAGCAAGCCCGCTCGGTGACCCCCGACGGCCGTTGGGCCGTCACCCCGCGGCCAGCGTGTCGAGGAACGCGCTGTCGAGATGCGTGCGCTCGCCGTCTCCGCCGATGCACTCCACCGTCCGGCCGTCCAGATGCGGCAGCTGGCTGCGGGTCTCGACGGGGCTCAGCAGCCACAGTCCGTGCGGGGCGTCCGCCGGGCGGCGGGCAGCGGCCTGGAGCTTGACCAGCAGATCACGGCCACCCTCGTCCCAGTAGCGGGCGAGCAGACCAGCGTCGTGGAGGAAGAGCACCGTCCGGGGCTCGGCGGCGGCGCGGGAGAAGAGGTCAGCGCCGACCCGATCCCAAACAGCCCGCACGTACGTGGCGAGGCCCTTGGAGATCTGGCCGCTGGCGGAGAAGCGTGCGTCGACGCCGAGCACCTTCTCCCACGGCTGGTTCTTCTCATCAGCCAGCGTATGGAACGCGGCGAGGAACGCGCTGTTCACGTCCACACGCACGACCGGATACGCGGCAGCTATTGCCTCCGCCACCCCGGCAGCCGGGTGCCCCGGACGGTCAGGGCCAGGAATCCGCCGCGCCGGATGGAGGAGTCGAGCTTGGACGGGATCGTGGAGTGGGGATCCTGGCCGGCGAGGCGTGCGCCCCGCGGTGGAGCGACCATGCTAGTCGCGCCGGTGGAGGTCCACGAGGTCGCGGTCTCCACCGCCGGCGGGAAAAACCTCCGCCGCTTCTCGTCGTATTCGAGAGTGAAGCGGGCCTCTCTCAGTGCCTCTTCCTGCTCGACATGTGTGGGTTCCGCCCGCCCGCCAGCAGGGCGAGATCGGGGAAGCGCGCGCGGAGGCGGTTGTTCAGCTCCTGGGGTGTGATGCCGTGCTCGCGACGGACCCCAGCACCGGCCTGGGAGATGCGCAGCGCGCGGTCCAGGGGCAGGTCACGCGGATACAGCTCCAGGCGCGGGCTCGCCTCGGCCGTCGGCGCGACCGCCGCCGCGAGCGCGACCAGCCGGGTGTCGGCCAGCGGTGGGAGGCCCTCCGGGGCCGGGACTGCCCGCAGTTCGCGGACCACGAGGGCCCGTCCGGGCAGGGTCTCCTCGTGTGCGAGCCGTTCTGCGGCTTTCCCCAACGCCGCCGCGTAGTCGCACAGTTCGCTGGGGCTCGGGTCCGAGGTACCGGGCAGTGACTCCGAGGCGATCAGGACGACGTCGTCCCGGCGATGCCAGTCCAGGCGCGGTTCATGCTGTTCGTCGCCGTCGGCCTCGCTCCCCCAGGTCTCCGCCTCGACCGCCGCCCGGACGATGGCGAGCGACTTGGCGAGGACGCGTTCCTCGGTGTCGTCACCCGCGCCATGCCGTATCCGCAGCTCGACGGCGAGCTCCTGGGCGGTCATCACGCGGCCCGCGGCCTGGACGATCTCCACGAACGTGTTCCGTACATCCTTCAGCCAGGCGGTCTCGTGCCAGTCCTTGATGGCGTTGCGGTGGTGGCGGGAGACAGGCGGCTGCTGGATGCCGATCCGCTGGGCGACGCGCGCCTGTACCGGCCAAGGGCCGAGCGGTGACAGCCCACCGTCCTCCGGCGGCAGGCCGAGGGTCAGCCGGATGGCTTCGGGACGGTGCGATCCCTTGCGCCCGGTGGCGGGAGCCAGCCGTGCGGCCATGTCATCGATGGAGAGGACGGTCTCCGCTCGCGTCGCGGGTGCCTCGGCCTCCGGCCCCGGCCGCGCGGGCCGTACCACCGGTACGGCGGACTGCCTGAGCCGGGCGGCCCACTGCTTGCGTCGCCGGTTGAGCTCCTTGCGGACGAGCGCGCCCGCTCCCCGCGCTTTGGAGATGATGTATGGCTGGATGTCGAGCAGGCCTTCGACCGTGGTGGCACCGAGGCTGTTCGCGACCGAGATGGCACGCGGGGAGAGCCCGGCCGCGTCCAGTGACGTCTCCAGGCCAGCGGCTTCGGCGGCGGCCTCACGGGTGTCCTCGACCGAATCGGAGACCGTGTCGACCGTGGCGGGGGTCGTGGCGGGCCGACGGGCGTCGGCGGCCCGGAAGATCTCGTACCAGGCGTCCCGCATCTGCCGCAGTGTGTCGAAGCGGCGCTCGGTATCACTGTGCAGGGCACGCTCGAAGAAAGCGGTCAGCCCGTCCTGAAGGGCAGGTTCGAACAGTTCGGAGGCGATGGAGAGTTCGGCGTTCTCGCTCGCGACCGGGTCGGACTGGCCATCGCCCCACAGAGGCCGCTCACCGCTGGCCATCTCATGGAGCGTGACGGCGGCGGCGTACCGCTCGGCGTGGTCGTCGTAGTGCGCCCGGCGGACCGAACCGAGGAAGGGGTCGAGGTAGCCACGAGTACCGGCCTTGATGTCACGGTCGGAGGCATCGGCGAGCGAGAAGTCGAAGAGCATCAACTGCCAGGTGCGGTCACTGCGCCGGTACAGGCCCAGGTTGTCCGGCTTGATGTCCCGGTGGCGCACGCCCTTGGCCGCGAGCTGGTCGAGTGCGGTGAACAGATCGCTGCCGTACCGCTCCAGCTCGTGGTACGAGAGTTTCCCCTCGCCGCGCAGCCGGGCTCCGAGGGTGCGCTCGCCCGCGTACTCCAGCTCCAGCAGGGTGCGCTCGGCCACTTCGCGCGGTCCGCCCTTGAGCTGGACGACGGTCCCGCCGCCGACCTGCTCCAGAGCGCGGGCCTCGGCCCGCAGCCGCTCCGCCTTCTCTTGGTCGAGAGCGACCTTGAAGACCCGCTCCTCGATGTGCGTTTCGCCATCCTCGTCCTCGACGATGCGCTCGACCAGGAGCGCACGGGCCGTGGCACCGGTGCCCAGGACCCGGCGCACGGACCATTCGCCATCCAGGGACTGGCCGGGGAGAGCGGAGAGCGGATCGATTTCGGTGACGGGGGACGGCTCGGGGGCGGCGTTTTCCTCCTCGGCCGCGTCCAACAGGTCGATGAACCGGTCGGCGGTGCCGAGCCGGTCATCGGGCTCGGGACGGGTGGCCTGGTAGATCAGGTTGTCGAGTTCCTCGGAGACCCCGTCGACGACGGCGAAGAGACGCAGACCGGAGTCGGTGCGCAGGCGCTCCCGCAAGGCACTGCGCTGAGTGGCCGGCGGCTGGCCCGTGAGGATCAGGTACGAAACCGCTCCCAGCCCGAAGACGTCGAGGTCGATGGGGTCCGCGTAGGGCTGTTCCGTCTCGGGGGCGAGGTAGACCTGGGCGGCGTCCTCGATGAGCCCGGTGTCCAGGGTGGCGTTGCCGAGCGACCGGAGCAGGGTCGCGTTCGTGTCGAAGTCACGGGCGGCGGTCTGCCAGTCGGTGATGCGCAGCTCGGGGCGGGAGCCGTCCGGGCGGGCGGAGACATAGACGGAGCGTGCGGCCAGGGCACGGTGGTAGAGCGAGCGGTTGTGCGCGTAGCGGACCGCTTCGGCAAGCTGGCGCACCAGGTCGAGGCGCATCTCGGGGTGAGACGGCCGCCGTGGGTGGCGAGGTAGTGATCGAGGCGCAAATCGGTTTCGCGGTGGCGGAAGAGGATCGCCGGTCCCGCTTCGTGTTCACGGATCTCGACGGCGGCCGCGATGCCGCGGTGGGTGATGCCCTGCAGTACCTGGTACTCACGCCGGGCGGCGCGTCCGGTCGTCTTCTTCGCGGCGTCGGTGGCCTGCTGGCCGACGAGGTAGATGCGTACGCGGCCCTCCTCGTGCACCAGTCCGTCGACCCGTTTGGCGAGCCGGTCCTCCCACGACTGTCCGGCGTCCAGCGGGTGGGGCCGCATCCGCCACGCCTCGCCGAACTTCAGGTGAGAGGTCGACTGGCGGATGCCGATGGCCTTGAGGAGCTGCGGCAGCTGGTGTCGGGAGAACTCGGAGGTGATGCGCTGTTCGGGCCGGTCAGGGGGCAGGCCCAGGAAGTCCTGCCAAATGCGGGACAGCCCGCTGGCGCCGTCGTCGCGGCCGAAGACCCTGATCCGCTGTACGTCGTCGAGGTGACTTTCCAGGTCGGTGGCCGAGAGGAACACGGCCGGCTCGATACGGGGCAGCGTGCGGTCGTTCATGCCCAGTCGGCGAGCGGCCCACTGGAGCTGCCTCTTGAGGTCTTTCGACTTGGCATCGTTGAAATGGAGGGGGTTGTTGATGGTCCGTCTGCGGTCGGAACCGTGGAAGTTCCAGGTGGAGCCCCTGTTCTCCAGCCGACCGGGGTGGCTCTTGATCTCGATGAGGTAGAGCCCGGCGGGGACGGCGATCAGCAGATCGCACTCGTTGATCCGGCCGGACTGCGCGGTGAAGGAGAAGGTCGCCCAGGCCCGGTAGGGCTCGGCAGCCGGCATCAGGCGGCGTACGTGGTCGAGGGCGTCCTGCTCCCATGCGTACGGGGACGGGCGTTTCTGGTTCCACTGGTTCTCGGGCCTGGGTGGCGGCCCGGGCTTGGGCACCGCGTTCCCCCTTGCTGACGTCACCGTCCGACCTCCGCGGTCCGTCGCGCTCCAGCGCATGCAAAATCCCCGATCGACCTTACCTCGCTGGCGATCGCCCTGTGTTCGGGAAACCCCTCGGCGTTTCCGTGGCCTGATGTCGCCAGTGTGACCTGAGTTCGCGCTAGCGTTCCCCATTGTCATCGCGGCCCGACAGGCTTCCCTCCTGGGACATGCCTCCACCCGCGCGAGTTTTCGCGTGCATGGGGGAAGTCCTTGTCGTCCTACCTGCTCCGGGCATCGGCGTCATCGCTTGCTGACGAGGTCAAGAAACAGCCGGGGGTGGAGCGTCGGCCGCTCACCGACCGCCTGATCGAGGCATACCAGCGAAGTCACAAACAGGGGAAGGCCCCGGCGAGTTCCTGGGTGGATGCCTGGGAGAACAGCTTGCCGGTCGTGATCGACGCGCTCGTCGAACGAGGACTGGGACAGGTCGAAGTCCTTATCGAATACAGCCTTCCGCACACCAACGCCGACGTGGACGTGCTGCTCGCCGGGGTCCACCCCGGCAGCGGCGAGCCCTCCTACGTACTGGTCGAGCTGAAGCAGCAGCGCACCGCGACCGTCCACCCGGAGCGATCCGTAGCGGTCAATCTGGGGTACGAGGAGTGGAAGCTGCACCCGGTCCGCCAGGTACAGAAGTACTGCCAGTACCTGATGCAGTACAAAGCGATGCTACGTGGGAAGCCGGAGCGCGTTGCCGGAGCCGTGCTCATGCACAACGCCCATGACAAAGATGTCCTGGACCTCTTCAAACTTCGCCCCAGCGATCACGGGCGGCTGTACACCATGGACCGACTCGAGTCGTTCCGGAAGTTGCTCGGCGCACGCTTGGCGCCCAGGCCAGGTGGTGAGGCGGCGCAGGCCCTGATCGACTCCCCGGAGTACGAGCCCCCAAGATCACCGATGTGAATCTGGCTGCCCGGATGGGCACCCTGGAGTTCTTTCAACTGCTCGATGAGCAGGAGGTGGCGCACCAAGAGGTCCACGAGGCGGTGCGACGCGTGCGCGACGGCGGCATGAAGGAAGTGATCATCGTCCGAGGCGGGCCGGGCAGTGGCAAGAGTGCCATCGCCCTGGAACTGCGCCGTACCCTCGCCCTGGAAGGCTGGGATGTCGTTCACGCGTCGGGGCCAAGGCGCTCACGCTGACACTGCGGGAGTCGTACGCACGCAATGCGCCACGCGGCACGAAGACCAAGCTCAAGAAGGAAGCCACCCGGCAGTTCACCTACTTCAACCAGCTGAAGGAGAGAGACGAGAACGGCTGCGACGTGGTGATCTGCGATGAGGCGCACCGCATCCGCCGTCATTCCATCGACCGGTACACCCCGCGGGAGGAACGGGAGGATCCGCGTCCCCAGGCCGACGAGATCATCACCGCGGCCCGGGTCCCTGTCTTCCTGCTCGACGACTGGCAGTCGCTACGGCCTGGTGAAGTGGGGACCGCCGAATACCTCGTACACCGCGCCCAGGCGCTGGGACTCAAGCACACGCTGATCGACCTCGGTGGGATGTTCCGCGCCCAGGGCAGCGCCTACTTCCGGGACTGGGTTGTCAGGTTGCTCGGCGTGGGCAACCACACACCGCAGCCCTGGGTACCGGACGGGCGGATGCAGGTACAGCTCGCGGACACACCGCAGGAGATGGAGGACTTTCTCAAAGAGCGCGCGCTCGAAGGTGCCAGTACTCGGATCGTGGCCGGGTTCTGCTGGCCCTGGAGCAAACCCGACGGCAATGGTGAGCTGGTCCCGGACGTCACGATAGACGGGTGGCACCGTCCTTGGAACGTCAAGCCGGGGTCCGCGGTACAGGGTGCGCCCGCTGCCGACTTCTGGGCCACGGATCCACGCGGCGTGGGGCAGATCGGCTGCGTCTACACAGCGCAGACGTTCGAGTTCGACTGGGTGGGGGTCATCATCGGCCCCGACCTGGTCTGGCAGGGCGACGGCGGCTTCCGCGTCGACCGCTCGGCCACCCATGATCCGGAGCTTCGCGGTAAGTCCATCGACCAGGCCGACATCGAGCGGTGTGTGCGCAACGCGTACCACGTGCTACTCACTCGGGGGGTGATGGGAGTCGTGATCTACGCGGTTGACAAGGACACGCGAGATGCCTTGCGCGGTCACGTGGTCGAGACGGTGAAGCATCCGTTGCCCAAGCCGATGCGGAAGATCAAGAAAACGTGACGACGCGTTCCCGCCAGCCGGGCTCACGGGCTCTTCGATAGCATTTGCTCACACATCATTGCGGCCCGACAGGCTTCCGGCGTACGTGCCCCGGACATGCCTCCACCCGCGCGAGCTACTTCGTGCTGCCTGGGGGCATTCCTTGCTGTTCCGTGACTCCGCCGCCGCGGTCGTCGTACGCCGCCTCGATGGGTCGCTGGGTCTGCATCTCACAGAGCAGTTCGTTCGCACGCATGGCTACAGACCAGGGCCCTCGGAGATACGTTCCTGGGATCGGAGCCTCCCAGCGCTCACCGACGCGCTTCTCGATGCCGGTCTCGGGCAAGTCGAGATGCTGATCGAATTTGGACTCCCGCTGACCAGCAAGAGAGCCGATGTTGTCCTCGCCGGCGTGCACCCGAGGACACGGGCGCCCTCGTATGTCGTCGTCGAGCTCAAGCAGTGGAGCAAGGCACACCCGGATGAGGATGACGGGCCTGCCCTATGCCGCGTCGAGGGTCACTACCGACGGCCGGTATTGAACCCGATTGAGCAGGTACGCGGTTACTGCGACTACTTGGTTGCCTTCAACGGGGCCCTCGCGCAACACCCCGAGCGCATCGCCGGGGCCGCATACCTGCACAACGCGAAGGAACTCGATGTCGCTGGCCTGGATCAGGTAGCGCTGAACGAACGAGGCCAGATGTTCACCGCTGACCGGCGTGGCGAATTTCTGACATATCTGAAGTCGAAGTTGGCTCCGGAATCGGGCGCCGACGCGGCCGACCAGTTGCTCGCCGCGAAAGCACAGCCATCAAAGCAATTGATAAGCGTGGCGGCCGAAGAAGTACGTGAACGTGAACAGTTCGTGCTCCTCGACGAACAACGAGTCGCTTATCAGCATGTACTAAAGGCCGTCCAGCGTGCACACGAAGCGGACCACAAGGAAGTCGTGGTCATCACCGGTGGTCCGGGCACCGGCAAGAGCGTGATCGCGCTGTCCGTGCTCGGCGAGCTCTACCGACGCGGCGTTCCTGCGTTGCACGCCACCGGGTCTCAGTCATTCACCAAGACCATGCGTAAAGTCGCCGGGGCAAGAAAGCGTGAAGTGCAGAACCTCTTCAAGTACTTCAACAGCTTCATGGCAGCGAAGCCCAATAGTCTGGACGTGCTGGTCTGCGACGAGGCGCACCGGATCCGCGAGACATCCGCCAATCGCTACACCTCAGCCGCTCTGCGCACAGGCAGACGCCAGATAGATGAATTGATCGACGTCGCCCGTGTACCGGTCTTCCTGCTTGACCAGCACCAAGTCGTACGCCCCGGTGAAATGGGCACGGTCGAAGAGATCAAGACGGCGGCCGCCGCTCGGAATCTGCGATGCCGGGAGGTGAGGCTGGACAGCCAATTCCGCTGCGGCGGCAGTGATGCGTATCTACGCTGGGTTGTGCGGCTGCTGGGGCTTGAGAACGGTGGTCCGGTGGGCTGGGAACCTGACGGCAGAATGCAACTGCGGATCGCCGACTCACCCGACGAGTTGGAGACGCTCCTGCAGGACCGTCGGTCGAAGGGGTATGGAGCGCGCATCTCTGCCGGCTTCTGCTGGAAGTGGTCGGATGCGAAGCCTGGAGAGCCGCTGCCTGCCGACGTGCAAATCCATGGTTGGGCCCGTCCCTGGAATCTCAAGGGCGAGCGGTCCATCATGGGCGCTCCCCCGGCCGCGCTGTGGGCCACTGACCCAGCTGGGTTCGGGCAAGTCGGCTGCGTCTATACGGCTCAGGGCTTCGAGTACGACTGGAGCGGCGTCATCCTGGGCCCAGACCTCGTGTGGCGTGGCGACCAATGGGTTGTCGACCGTACGGCCTCCAAGGACCCGGCCTTCAAGAAATCCACCCCCGATGACGACGTGGCACTTCTGATTCGCAACACCTACAAGGTGCTACTCACCCGAGGGATGGTGGGCACCGTCATCTATTCCACGGATGCCGAGACGCGCGCCAAGCTGCGCGAACTCGTCGAGGCCGAGGCTAGCGTGTCGGAGCCGGTGGCCTGACGACGGGCACGGGGGCGCGGTTCTGCGGCGAGAAGGGGGCTGCTCAGGCAAGGGACAGGGGAGGTCCCGGGTCCAGTGGTTGGGGTGCATGTGACCAGGGCCAGGGAGAGGAACGACGTGCGGCCCAGGTAGAAGCCGAAGGACACGTCCGTGCCGTGGGTGAGGCGGGCGGTGGCCGTGGCGACCAGGCGGGCCAGGCGGGCGGTGTCGGCTTCCTGGTGGGAGAGGAAGCCGGGGGCGTGTTCGGTCAGTTCGCGGCCCAGCCAGGCGGCCGCGTCCTTCGGTTCTTCGAAGGTGGCGCGGATGAGGGTGGGGGTCTTCAGGAGCCAGAGGGACGTTTCCAGTGGGGAAGCTCCGAGTGGCGGAACGTTTCCAGAAGCGTGCGGTAGTGCTCCTCGTCCTCCGCCGTGACGGGCGGGCGGGGGCGGTCGGGCGGGCGGCGAAGGGCCTCCCGGTCGAACAGCTCCTTCTCGCCCAGCCACGAGTACGCGTGGATGTGCACGCGTCAGGGTTCCCCCGGGGTTTCTCCGAAGGCCACTGATGGGGTGATGTCGGGGCGGGGTGCCCCTGGTCGCGTGCTGGTGTTCTCCTAGTTCGAGATTTCGATCTTTGCCACCTCGTCGTAGAACGACAGGTGGTCCTTGATCTCCGACACCTTCTCGATCGGCTGCGGGTACGCCCACACCACGTCCGGCCGCGGCTCCGCGCCCTCGCCTGCCGGGCCGCGGTAGGTCCAGTACGCGGCCTCGCCCTTGAAGGGGCAGGTGGTGTGGGTGTCGGTGGGCTCGAAGAGGGTCAGGTCCACGTCCTCCGGGGGAGGTAGTAGCGGACCGGGAGACCGGTTTCGTGGACGAGCAGGGGCGGGTCGACTCCGCTACGACGCGGCCGTCAATCGTGACCGTGACGTGCTGCGCGCCGCGCTCCACGGCCACGCGGTGTCCGCCGCTGGTGCCGGTGGTCTGGGGGTGGGAAGCGGGGGTGGGCATGTCTTCCTGGCCTCCTCGGTATGTCGTTCCGGGTCGGGAATCCCCGGCGGGTTCCCTCGTGTGGCAGGGGTCATGTCCCTTGTTCTCGCAACGTCCTCCGCCGCGCCCTCATTCCGGCGCGCCGACCGCCTCGTTCGCCTCCCGTGGCCAGGCCCGGCCCTCCTGGCGTTCCACCTCGCGGTTGAAGCGGGTCAGGACGTCCTCGAAGCGGGCCACGTCCTCCGGGGTCCACGACTCCAGGAGCCGGGACAGGCCGGTCTGCCTGCACGTCCGTTCCGCCGCCATGCGGTCGACGCCCTGGGGGGTGACGCGGAGTTTGCGGGCCAGGCCGCCCTCCGGGTCCGGGATGCGTTCGACGAGGCCGGCCCGGAGCAGGGCGCCGGTCTGGCGGTTGACGGTCGAGACGTCCAGCTGGAACGCGTCGGCCAGCTGGCCGATGGTCATCGCGCCCTCCGCGTCCAGGCGGGAGAGGAGCAGGTAGCCGGAGCGGTCCAGGCGGGTGGGAGTGCACGGTTCGGTGCCAGGGGTTGTGCCGGTGTCCGGCCGCGCCGTGGGGGCCTGGGGGTCCGGTCCCTGGCCCTTGCGTTCGCGGGGACTCAGGACTGAGCACCTGGCCACCAGCATCAGCTCGCGTTCCAGCCGCTCCAGCCGACGATCCAGCACGATTCCTCCTCGCCTCCCCCGCGCCCCTCAATGGAAGTGTGCACGATACACACCCTGTGTATGATGCACATCTCTCATGCTTCCATCAATCCCCTGAACTTTCTTTGGAGGCGGCATTCGCATGCCCCAGTCAGCCCCACCTCGCGTCGCGGAACCTCTGAGCGCCGCGCCGTCCGGCACGCCGCTCCCGCGGGAGGTCGGCGGCGGCTTCGTGGCGGTGCTCGCGTTCTGCGGCATCGCCGTGTCCGTCATGCAGACGCTGGTCGTTCCGCTGGTCACCGAGCTGCCCCAGCTGCTGCACACCACCAGTTCCAACGCGTCCTGGGTGGTCACCGCCACCCTGCTCGCCGGTGCCGTCTCCACGCCCGTCATGGGGCGGCTCGGGACATGTTCGGCAAGCGCCGGATGCTGATGGTCGCGCTGGCGCTGATGGTCATCGGCTCGCTGACCTGCGCCGTCACCTCCGACCTGGTCGTGATGGTGATCGGCCGGGCCATCCAGGGCGGGGCCATGGGGGCCATTCCGCTCGGCATCAGCGTCATGCGGGACGAGCTTCCGCCGCACAAGCTCGGCTCGGCGATGGCCCTGATGAGCTCGTCACTCGGCATCGGCGGCGCGCTGGGGCTGCCCGCCGCCGCGTTCGTGGCGCAGCACACCAACTGGCACGTGCTCTTCTACGGGGCCGCGGGCTGGGCGCGATATCCATCGCCCTCGTGCTCGCCGTCGTCCCGGAGTCCTCCGTCCGCACCCCCAGCCGCTTCGACGCCATCGGCGCGCTCGGGCTGACGGCCGGTCTCGTCTGTCTGCTGCTGCCCATCACCAAGGGCGGTGACTGGGGGTGGACGAGCGGCACCACGCTCGGCCTGTTCGGCGCGGCGGTCGTGATCCTGCTGCTCTGGGGCGTCTTCGAGCTGCGTACCGCCGAGCCGCTGGTCGATCTGCGGACCACGGCGCGGCGCCAGGTGCTGCTGACCAACCTCACCTCGATCATGGTCGGCTTCTCGTTCTACGCGATGTCGCTGATCCTTCCGCAGCTGCTGCAGCTGCCGAAGGCCACGGGGTACGGCCTGGGCCAGTCGATGGTCATGGCCGGGCTCTACTTCGCCCCCATGGGCGTCGCGATGATGCTGGTCTCCCCGCTGTCCGCGCGGATCAACGCCGCGAGGGGACCGAAGGTCTCGCTGGTCCTCGGGCTGCTCGTCATCGGCGCGACGTACGGTGCGGGGCTCGTCATGATCGACCACATCTGGCAGGTCGTGGTGCTGTCCACCGCGCTCGGCGTCGGTATCGGCATCGCGTACTCGGCGATGCCCACCCTGATCGTCAGCGCCGTCCCGGCCGCTGAGACGGGTGCGGCGAACGGGCTCAACACCCTCATGCGGTCGATCGGCATGTCCACCTCCAGCGCGGTGGTGGGCGTGATCCTGGCGCACCAGACCATCGACTTCGGTGGGGTGGCGCTGCCGAGCAAGGACGGGTTCAAGGTCTCGTTCCTGGTGGCGTGCGCCGCCTCGGTCGTCGGTCTGCTGATCGCCCTCTGCCTGCCCGCGCGGCGGCGGGCGGCGGGTCGGGTGGCGGGCTCGGCTCCCGCCGCCGCTTCGGCTCCCGCTGCCGCTTCGGCTCCGGCGGTCGCTTCGGCTCCGGTGGCTGATTCCGGTCCTGTGACTGGCTCCGCGCCGGTTGGTGTTCCGGTTCCGGCCGCCGTTGCTGCCGCGGAGCCGGTCGCCGCGGTCGCCGCGGTCGCCGAGGTCCCCGCAGACGCCGAGGTCGTCGACGACCTCCCCGTCCTCACCGGCAGCGTCATCCACGGCCGTGTCCTCGGCCCCGGCGACTCCCCGCTCGCCGACGCCGCCGTCACCCTCATCGACACGGGCGGCCGCCAGCTCGGCCGTACGGTCACCGGCCGCGACGGCCGGTACCACCTGCCCGCCCCCGACACCGCGAGCGTCGTCCTCATCGGCTCGGCCGCCGGGCATCAGCCGCAGGCCGCCACGCTGCTGGTGTCCGACCTGCCGGTCGTCTGCGATCTGCGGCTGTCCGGCGGGGCGGGCTGACCGGGTCCGTACGGGCCGTCGGCGGGGAGCCGCTGGCCGGTGCGACCGCCACCGCGACCGGGCCCGAGGGCGAGGTCGCGGGGTCGGTGACCGCCGACGAGAAGGGCGAGTTCGCGCTGCCGGAGCTGGCCCCGGGGACGTACACGCTGACCGTGGCCGCCGCCGGGCACCGGCCGTACGCCACCCAGGTCGAGCTCACCGCCGGTGAGCCGGTGCGCGTGGACGCCGAGCTGCCGCCCGCGGCCCGGGTCCGGGGCACCGTACGGGACCGGAGCGGCCGGCCGCTCGGGGACGCGCGGGTCTCGCTGCTGGACGAGTCCGGGGACGTGGTCGGCCAGGTCATCACCGGTGCGGACGGGTCCTTCGGCTTCGGGGCGCTGACCGGCGACCACTACACGGTGGTGGCCAGCGGCTATGCCCCGGCGACCCGACAGATCACGGTCGGCGGCGCGGCGGGCACCGAGCGGCGGGATGTGGACTTCCTGCTGGGGCACGGCGACGACGGCGAGGAGTGAGTCCGGGCCCTCAGCGGGAGGGCCCCGGCAGAGCGTGACGTAAGGAGCGGCGTCCAGGGCGCCGCTCCTTACTCATTCGTCCTGCCCTGGGAGGCTCTCCTCCTCGGCGAGGCCCTCCTCCTCGGAAAGGCCCTCCTCCTCGGGGAGGCTCTCCCACGCCTCGCCCTTCCGGTACAGCTCGTAGCCCTCCTCGTCCGCGATGGACTCCGCCTGGGCTCGGCTGCGGAGGGAGATCTCGTACGTGTGGCTGTCGACGGTCGCGTGGACGCCCGAGCCGTCGGTGACCGTCTCGATCGAATGCGTCTCGTAGATGACGCGTCCCGGCTCGCACTTGCTCCAGACCACGTGCATGCTCACTGCCATCGGACCCACTCCCGCAGACGAGTCCCCTGGTTTCAGGGTCTCACCTGATCGCCGGGTCCACATGGCCTGACATGGTCCTCGTGGCCTGACGTCGCTCTCGTGGCCTCCGTACTCCCCGCGGCCCCTCACCTCCGCACTCCCCGCGGCCCGCTCACCTCCGTCTGCCGAACAGCGCCACGTTCGCCAAGGCGAGGACCACCAGCGCGCCCCCGAACCACATCACGCTGGGGACCGCGATCGCGTCCGCCGCCCGGCCGCCGAGCAGCGCGCCCAGCGAAATCGCCACGTTGAAGACCCCGACGTACAGCGCCGACGCCGCCTCCCGCGCGTCCGGTGCCGCGTGCAGCACCCAGGTCTGGCAGGTCACCGACACCCCGCCGTACGCCAGGCCCCACACCAGCAGCAGTACGGCCGCCCCCGCCGTCGTGGCCCCGGCGACCGGGACCAGTAGCTCGGCCGCCGCCAGCAGCGTGAAGATGACCACGAGGGTGCGGCGCGGATCGCGGTGGGCGGTGGCGCCGGCCAGGAAGTTCCCGGCGATGCCCGCCACGCCGTACGCCAGCAGCAGGGTGCTGATCAGGCCCGTCCCGACCCCGGCGACCTCCTCGAGCACCGGGCGGACGTATGTGTACGCGCCGAAGTGGCCGGTGACCAGCAGCAGGGTGGTGATGAGGCCGCACCGCAGCCGGACGTTGCGGAACAGGCCCGGCACCTCGCGCAGCCGGATGGTGCCGGTGGCGGGCAGCGGCGGCAGGGTGACGGCCATGGCGGCGGCCACGGCCAGCGACAGGGCGGCGAAGGCGGCGAACGCGACCCGCCAGTGGACCAGATCGCCGAGGAGCGTCCCGATCGGCACCCCGAGCACCGATGCCACCGCGATACCGCTGAAGATCAGGGTGGTGGCGTGGCCCGCGGAGCGCTCGGGCACCAGCCGCGGCGCGAGCCCGCCCGCGATGGACCACACCCCACCGATGCTCACCCCGACCAGCACCCGGGCGAACAGCAGGACGACGAAGCCGGGCGCGAGCGCGGACAGCAGATTGGCGACGGCCAGCAGGACCATCAGCCCGCACAGCACCAGCCGCCGGTCGTAGCGGCCGACGGTGACGGTGAGCAGCGGGGCGGCGAGCGCGGCGACCAGACCGGGCACGGTCATGGCGAGCCCCGCCGTACCGTCCGAGACCCCGAGCGCGGAGCCGATCGAGGTGAGCAGGCCGACCGGCAGCATCTCGGTGGTGACCACCGCGAAGGTGCCGACCGCGACGGCGACGACGGCGAGCCAGGCCCTGAGCCAGGCTCTGAGCGGCGAGCGCACCGCCGGAGGTGACCCGGATGTGCCTGCCGGAGCGGTGAGTTCCGTGCTATTGGACATGTCTTTAGCGAACAGCCGTGCCCCTGCGGGAACAACGCCGAAGTTTTCAGCCTTCCATGAGCGAGGCTCATCAATCGGTGTCGGTAGGAGGCCATGGTCGGGTTGGAGATCCGCGAGCTGGAGTGCTTCCTCGTGCTGAGCGAGGAGCTTCACTTCGGCCGCGCGGCGGAGCGGTTGTACGTCTCGCAGAGCCGGGTGAGCCAGCTGCTGCGGAACCTGGAGCGCCGGATCGGCGCCCGGCTGCTGGAGCGCACCAGCCGCCGGGCGCGGCTGACCCCGCTCGGCGAGCGGTTCCTGGCCGAGCTGCGGCCCGCCTACGAGGCGCTGTACGGGGCCTTCGAGAGCGCCCGCGAGGCGGCGCGCGGGGTGGACGGCGTGCTCCGGATCGGGTTCCAGGGGGTCGCCGATGAACGGGTGACGGCGGCCATCGCCGCCTTCCGGGACCGCCACCCCGGCTGTGAACCGACGACCGTGGAGCTCCCGCTGGCCGATCCGTTCGGGGCGGTGCGGGCCGGTGAGGTGGACGCCGCGATCGTCTGCCTGCCGGTGGCCGAGCCAGACCTCGTCCTCGGCCCGGTCTTCTCCAAGCAGCCGCAGACCGTGGTGGTCTCCGCCCGCCATCCGTTCGCGGGCCGCGGCCGGGTGGACGCCGACGCGCTGGCCGACTGCCCGCTGATCGGCCCGTCCGCCCCCGCGCCGCGCTACTGGCACGACGCGATGGCGCCCGCCGCCACCCCCGGCGGGCGGCCCATCCCGCGCGGGCCGCTGGTGCACACCCTCCAGGAGGGGCTGGCGGCGGTCGCGGCGGGCCGGGGCGGGATGCTGCTGTGCGCCCCGACGGCGGAGTACCACCGCCGCCGGGACATCACCTTCGTACCGGTCGAGGGGGTGCCGGACTCGATGCTCGGCCTGGTGTGGCGGCGGGCGGACGAGACCGCGCGGCTACGGGCATTCGGGCGGGCGGTGGAGGAGCTGTGCCCGTAGGAGGCCCGGCGCCCCGTCGGCGTCCCGGCTAGCCCACATCCCTGCGCATGCACACCCGTGGCCAGCGGTCCAGCCCATGACCGGCCTCGCTGAGCCGGATCTCGCGCAGGCCGGGGGTCAGCTCGGCCTCGGCCAGGGTCCGGAAGCCGCACCGCGCGGCGTAGTACGGGGCGTTCCAGGCCACGTCGACGAAGGTGGTCAGGGTGAGCGCGGGGACGCCGTCGCCCGCGGCCCGCGCCGCGATGTGGTCGATCAGGGCCCGTCCCACGCCACGGCGGGCGCTGTCGGGGTGGACCGAGATCTGCTCGATATGGATGTTTCCGTCGACGGGGTCGGTGATCAGGTACGCCATCGCCCGGTCGGCGTCGTCCACCGCGACCCAGGCCCGTCCGGCCCGCTGGTAGCGGCTCAGCTCTTCCAGGCTCAGGGGTTCGTCATCGGCGACTTCGTCCATGCCGATGTCCCGGAAGCAGAGTCCGGCGGCGCGCTCTATGTCCTGGAGGACGGGGAGTTCTTCACTGGTGCTCGTTCGAATCCGCACCCCACCATCATCCTCCGGAACGCCGGTACAAAGGTGTGCCCCCCACCGCCGTGGAGAGCACCCTTCGGCCGTTCCTTCATATGAACGCATATGAACGCCACCGGACCGAGGTCACCCCAATGACCTCGGCCTTCTCCGCTGGCGGTGATCATGAATCTACCAAGGTCGGTGCGTGGAGGCGAGGCTGAGGGGCGTCATCTCCATTCTCACGCCTCCGCTGCGTTCTCATGCTTCCGCTGCGTTCTCACGCCTCCGCTGCGTTCTCACGCCTCCGCTGCGTTCTCATGCTTCCGCTGCGTTCTCATGCTTCCGCTGCGTTCTCATCCTTGCTCTGCGTTCTCACGCCTCCGCCCCGGCCACCCCTCCGCGATCGCCTCCTCCACCTCGCCCGTGCGCGCCGCCTCCTCCGCCGCGAAGCGCTGCCGGTCCAGCCGCTCGGCCAGCTCCTCGTCCTGGTGCATCAGCAGGTCGAGGTTGCTGTCGCCCAGCTCCAGCACGCCCATGTCGACGTACGCCCGCTGCAGGCGCTCGCCCCACAGCCCGATGTCCTTCACACACGGCACGATCCGGCTGAAGAGCAGCTTGCGGAACATGTGCAGGAACTGCGACTGCTCGCAGTACTCCTCGGCCTCGGCCTTCGGGATGCCGAAGTTCTCCAGGACCTCAACCCCGCGCAGCCGGTCGCGCATCAAGTAGCAGCCCTCGATGACGAATTCCTCGCGCTCGCGCAGCTCCGCGTCGCTCAGCTGCCGGTAGTAGTCGCGCAGCGCCATCCGGCCGAAGGCCACGTGGCGGGCCTCGTCCTGCATGACGTAGGCGAGGATCTGCTGGGGCAGCGGCTTGTCGGTGGTGTCGCGGATGAGGCCGAACGCGGCGAGCGCCAGGCCCTCGATGAGCACCTGCATGCCCAGGTAGGCCATGTCCCAGCGGGAGTCGCGGAGGGTGTCGCCGAGGAGGGCCTGAAGATCGGTGTTGATGGGGTAGACCGTACCGAGCTTGTCGTGCAGGAAGCGGCCGTAGAGCTCGGCGTGGCGCGCCTCGTCCATGGTCTGGGTCGCGGAGTAGAACTTGGCGTCGAGGTCGGGCGCGGACTCCACGATCCGGGCCGCACACACCATCGCGCCCTGTTCGCCGTGGAGGAACTGGCTGAACTGCCAGGCGGCGACGTGATGGCGCAGCTCGCCCTTGTCCCGGTCGGTCATCCGGTCCCAGTGGCGGGTGCCGTAGAGGGCGAGCGACTCATCGGGGGTGCCCAGCGGGTCGTACGGGTCCACGTCCAGGCCCCAGTCGATCCGCTTGACCGCGTCCCACTGCTTGTCCTTGCCCTTCTGGTAGAGGGCGAGCAGCCGGGCCCGGTGGTCGTCGTACTCCCAGCTGAATCGGGCGGCGCCGCCGGCGGGCACCTGCCACAGGGGGTCTCCGGGATCCATCGCGTAGAGCTCTTGCGTCGCCACCGACGCCTCCTTCGCCTCGCTCCCCCGTGAACGGATGCGTACTCGGCAGGCTCACACGTCCGTTACTCAGCGGTCAATAAGACCTCCTCGAGGGATTGACGGCCTTGCTGACACGGAGTCTCATAAGAGGTATCCGCCGGTAACCGTTCCCACCGGCGTCTGTCCGAGCCATCAGTGAGGTGCCCTCAACGATGACCACCACGACCGAACCACCCGCACTCAGGGACGCGCTCGGGCTGATCAAGGACCGCGAACGGGTCGCGGAGCGGCTGCTCCAGTCCTCCGCCAAGCACTCCTTCGACCCCGACACCGAACTGGACTGGGACGCGCCGTTCGAGCCCGGCAAGTGGTTCTGGCCGCCGGAGCTGGTGTCGCTCTACGACACGCCCATATGGCGCCGGATGTCGGAGGAGCAGCGGCTGCTGCTGTCCCAGCACGAGGCGGCGGCCCTCGCCTCCCTGGGCATATGGTTCGAGATCATCCTGATCCAGCTGCTCACCCGGCACATCTACGACAAGCCCGCGACCAGCGCCCATGTGCGGTACGCGCTCACCGAGATCGCCGATGAGTGCCGCCACTCCAAGATGTTCGCGCGGCTGATCACCAAGGGCGGCACCCCGGCGTATCCGGTCGCCCCGCTCCACCACAACCTGGGCCGGTTCTTCAAGACGTTCTCCACCACGCCCGGTTCGTTCACCGCGACCCTCCTCGGCGAGGAGATCCTGGACTGGATGCAGCGGCTGACCTTCCCCGACGAGCGCGTTCAGCCGCTGATTCGCGGGGTGACCCGGATCCATGTGGTCGAGGAGGCCCGCCATGTGCGGTACGCGCGCGAGGAGCTGCGCCGCCAGATGTTGCGGGCGCCGCGCTGGGAGGCGGAGCTGACCCGGATCGGTTCCGGGGAGTTCTCCCGGATCTTCTCGCAGGCGTTCATCAACCCCAAGGTCTATACGGACGTGGGGCTCGACCGTCGCGCGGCCGTCGCTCAAGTGCGGGCCAGCGCGCATCGGCGTGAGGTGATGCGCAGCGGTGCGCGCAAGCTCACCGAATTCCTTGATGACGTTGGGGTGATGCGGGGCGTGGGGCGTCGGCTGTGGAAGAGTTCGGGGCTGCTGGGTTAGGGGTGTCCGGGGTGTGTCCGGGGGAGCTTGGCGCCTGGGGCGGGCTGTTCCCCTCCCCCGCCCCTTCCCGCGCAGCGTCGATGTGCGGCTCCACCGCGTGGGGGCTCCGCCCCAGGCCCCGGGGTTCAGGGGCGAAGCCCATGCCCTGCGGCGGAGCCGCGTAGCGATGCCGCGGGAAGGGGCGGGGAGGGGAAGTACCGATATGCGGCTCCGCCGCGTGGTCCACCGGGCACCCCGTAGGGCTGGGACCGAAGGGGCATCGGCTCCGTAACGATGGGCGGTTACGCTGCCAGGCATGACGACAGGCAGCGGCACCGCTCCGGCGCCCCGGAGGCGACACCCCCGGCGGAGGCGAGCGCCGCCGCGAGCCCGGCGGCGGAACCCCCGGCCGCCGCGAGCCCATCGGCCATCACGCGGCCACCAGCCACCGCGAGCCCACCGGCCGCGCGCCGGGGCAGCTATCGCAGGCTGAGCGTCGAGGCGCGCCGCGCCGAACTCCTCACCGCCGCGCTCGACCTCTTCGCCCACCGCGCGCCCGAGGACGTGTCGCTGGACGATGTGGCCTCGGCCGCCGGGGCCTCCCGTCCGCTGGTCTACCGCTACTTCCCGGGCGGCAAACAGCAGTTGTACGAGGCGGCGCTGCGCAGCGCCGCCGATGAGCTGGAACGGTGCTTCGAGGAGCCCAGGAGCGGCCCGCTCAGCGCCCGGCTGAGCCGGGTGCTGGACCGCTATCTGGCCTTCGTGGACGAGCACGACGCGGGGTTCAGCGCGCTGTTGCAGAGCGGCAGCGTGGCCGAGACGTCGCGGACGAACGCGATCGTGGACGAGGTGCGGCGGGCGGCGGCCGAGGAGATCCTGCTCCATCTGGCGGTCAAGGAGCCCGGTGGGCGGCTGCGGATGATGGTGCGCACCTGGATCACGGCCGTCGAGGCGGCCTCGTTGATCTGGCTGGACGAGGAGAAGCGGCCGTCGCTGGAGGAGCTGCGCGACTGGCTGGTGGACCAGTTCGTGGCGATGCTGACCGCCACCGCCGCCACCGATCCGCAGACGGCCCGGGTGCTGAAGGCCGCGGTCAGGATGGAGCCCGCCGAGGGGCCGGTCGGGCGTTTGGCGCGCCGCGTGGTGCCCGCCCTCGGCGAGGCGTCGCACCTGCTGTGATGAGCGCGGCCGGTGCGACGTACGGTCGAGCGGCCGTGGTGAGACGAACCGCCGTCGTGAGACGCACGCTCGCGGCAAGACGAACGGCCGTCGCGAGACGAACCACCGGCGCGAGACGAACCACCGTCGTGAGATGCACGGCCGCGGGGAAACGAACGGTCATCGCGAGACGCACGGTCATGGCGAGACGAACCACCGCCGCGAAACGCACAGCCGCCGCGAGATGAACCGCCCTCGTGAGACGAACCGCCGTCGTGAGACGTACCGTCGTGCCGTGAGAAGCGAGGAGACGCCCTTCGTGGGTGGGCCGCTGGACGGGCGGGTGCTGTCGGTGCTGGTCGGCCTCACGGGTCAGCCGCCGAAGACCTACGAGGTGCCGGTCGAGGACGAGGCGGGCGGACCGCCGACGGTGTATGTCTACCGCAGGGTTCCCGCCGCCACCTCCAAGCGGCTGGGCCTGGTCCGGGGCTGGGCCTATGAGTACGACCCGGAGGGGAAACCGGGTGGCGGGCTGAAGTGGCCGTGGTCCAAGCCGAACTGACCGTCGGGCCGAGCGACGGGCCCCGCCGGACGGGTGACCGCATTCGTCCGACTCGCTCACAATTCTCCTGAAGATACGAACGTCATGCCACGATCCCTGCTGAGCTGGACGCCGAACAGAGGCGTCTCGGAACCGGAGGTGATCACGTGTCAGGACGGATCGTGGGCTCGGTCTGCGCGGCGGCGATCACCGCGGCCGCCGCGCTGGTGCCCGCCGTTCCGGCGGCCAAGGCGTCGGCCGCCCCCGCCCGCCCCGCCGACCGGTCCGTGTCCGAGCTGCTGACGCAGCTCAAGACGCTGTACCGGAAGGCCGAGGAGGCGACGGAGGCGTACAACGCGACCGAGGAGAAGCTGCACAAGCAGCGCACCAGGACCAGGAAGCTCACGGCCCAGCTCGTCCACGCCCGTACGGAGCTCGCCGACAGCCACGACGACGCGGGACGGCTGGCCCGTCGGCAGTACCAGGGCCACAGCGCGCTCTCCTCCTACAGTTTCCTGCTGACCCTGCTCACCCGCACCCGGAGAACGCCGCCGACGAGGCGCGGGAGCTGGATCGGGCGGCCGGCCGCGAGGCCGCGCTGATCCAGCGGCTGACCAAGGGCGAGCGGCGCGCCGACACCGTCGCCACCCGGGCGCGGACCGCGCTGGACAAACAGCTGTCCCTGGCGGCGAAGCGCAAGAAACAGCGGGACAAGGTGAAGAAGCGGCTCCACTCCATCGAGAAGCTACTGGCCGCGCTCAGCACCCGCCAGATCGCCCAGGTGGCCCAGCGCGAGCGCCAGGAGACCGCGAAGGCCCAGCGCAAACTACTCGCCTCCGGGGCGCTCGGCACCGCGAACGGCACCGCGAACGGCAGCACGGGTGGCGGCACGGGCACCGGCGCCGCCCCGGCCCCGGGGACGGCCGGGACACCCCCGCGGCGGGCACCCCCTCCCCGGTGGCCACCGTCACCGCGCCCCGCCCCCACCAGTCCCCCGGCCACCGCCCCGGAATGGCGTCCGCGGAGGCCGGGCGGCGCGCGCTCGCCTACGCGCTCAGCCAGATCGGCAAGCCGTACGTCTGGGGCGCCGAGGGGCCGGACTCCTTCGACTGCTCGGGGCTGACCTCCTCCGCCTGGGCGTATGCCGGGCGGACCATCCCGCGCACCAGCCAGGAGCAGTGGCGCCGGCTGCCACGGGTGCCGCTCAGCCAGCTGCGCCCCGGCGACCTGGTGATCTACTACAAGGGTGCGAGCCATGTGGCGATGTACGCGGGCAACGGCCAGGTGGTCCAGGCGCCGCGCCCCGGCCAGCGGGTGAAGCTCTCCCCGCTCGCCTCCAATCCGCTGCAGGGCGTGGTGCGCCCGGGTCCGGTCGCGGTGGCCAAGAAGCGGTGACGGCTCCGGCGACGGCCGGTGCGGCCGGTGTCAGCGGAAGGACCGGACGACCTCGTGGGCCCGGTCGTCCGCCTCGACCTCGGCCTCGTCCCCCGCCACATCGTCGGCCTCGGCCTCCGCTTCAGCAGCCTCAGCTGCCTCAGCCTCTTCCCTGACCTCCTCCAGATAGGCAGCCGCCTTCTCCGGCTCGTAGAAGAAGTTCTCGAAGTCGGAGGGGTCGTCGAAGCCGTTGGCGATGCGGTGGGCGACCGCGGGGAAGGCGGACCCCGCGTCGAGGAGGTGCACGATGTGCTCCGGCGGCGGGGCCAGCATCGTGTTGGTCCACTTGGTGACGTGCCGCGCGCTCTCCCAGTAGCGGTCGAACGTCGTCCGCATCCACTCCTCGTCGAACGGCCGGTCGCCGCGCTCGAGGATGCTCTCCAGATAGACCGCCGCGCACTTGGCCGCGGAGTTGGAGCCCTGGCCGGTGATCGGGTCGTTGGCCACCACGACATCGGCCACGCCCAGCACCAGCCCGCCGCCCGGCAGGCGCCCGATCGGGTGGCGTACGGTCGGCGCGTACCGCCCGGACAGCGTGCAGCCCGCGTCCGTCAGTTCGACCTTGGTGGCGCGCGCGTACTCCCAGGGCGTGAAGTGTTCCATCAGCTCCAGGACGCGCTCCAGGTGCTCCGAGGGGTCGGTGATGTCCTGGAACGCGTCGGCCGGACCGCCCGGGACGGCCTCCCAGAAGAGGATGTCGGCGCGGCCGGTGGTGGTGAGCGCGGGCATCACGAAGAACTCGCCGACGCCGGGCACGAGATTGCAGCGCACCGCCTCGACGTCGGGGTGCTCGGGGCGCGGGTCGAGGCCGTGCACATAGGCGACCGCGAGGGCGCGCCGCGGGGTGTCGTACGGGGAGCGGGCGGTGTCCCGGCCGAAGAGCGAGACCAGTTCGCCCTTGCCCGCGGCCACCAGCACCAGGTCGTACTTCCTGACGAGGACGTCCAGGTCGGAGACGGCGGCACCGTGGATGACCACCTGGCCGCCGCGCTGCTCGAACGTCTCCATCCAGCCGGCCATCTTGATCCGCTGGTCGACGGACTGGGCGTGGCCGTCGAGTCGGCCGACCCAGTCGATGACCCGCGGATGGCCCCCGGGAGTCGACGGCCCGGCGACCGAGATCCCGAGACCCTCGATCCGCGGCGCCCGCTCCTCCCAGAAGTTGAGCCCCAGATCGCGCTCGTGGTCCAGCGCGGTGCGGAACATGCACTGGGTGGACATCACCCGCCCGCCGCGGATCTCATCGGCCGTCCGGTTGGACATCAGCGTGAGCTCGTAGCCCTGTGACTGGAGGCCGAGGGCGAGTTGGAGGCCGGACTGACCGGCACCCACGATGAGTATGTGCCGCATGGCTGTCGACTCTCCTCACGCTCGGGCCGAACAGAGGAACGGAGCATTCCATCCCACGGGCGGAGCAGAGGTTACGTCATTCGGGTGACACGTCAACGGCGTGCCTCACCAGCGCCAGCAGCGCGTCCACGACCGCGATCCGGCGCCGGGCGTCCATCATCACCACGGGCACGGAGGGCGCCACGGAGAGCGCGTCCCGTACGTCCTCGGCCTGGTAGAGCGGGGTCCCCTCGAAGTGGTTGACCGCCACCACGTACGGCAGTCCGAGGCTCTCGAAGTAGTCCAGCGCCGGGAAGCTCTCGTCCAGGCGCCGGGTGTCGACCATCACCACCGCGCCGATGGCCCCGCGCATCAGGTCGTCCCACATGAACCAGAAGCGCTGCTGGCCGGGGGTGCCGAAGAGGTACAGGACCAGATCGTTCTCCAGCGTGATCCGGCCGAAGTCCATGGCCACGGTGGTGGTCAGCTTCTCGGGCGTCGCCTCGAGGTCGTCCACACTCTCGCTGGCCTGCGTCATCAGCGCTTCGGTCTGGAGCGGAGTGATCTCCGAAACCGCGCCGACGAAGGTCGTCTTGCCGACGCCGAAGCCTCCCGCTATCACGATCTTGGTGGCGATCGGCGCGCGGGAGCGGTCCGTCTGCCACCTCTGGAGCACCTCCTCGGCCCCGGGTATCCCGGCCCCGGGTATCTCCGACGTCGCCGGCGGGGTCGCCGTGATCGTCTCAGAGCCTGCGAAGTCCACTGAGCACCCTTTCGAGCAACGCGCGGTCCGGCTGGCCGGGGCCCCGCCCGGTGCCGTAGACGCGGATCTTTCCCTGGTCGGCCAGGTCACTGAGCAGGACGCGCACCACACCGAGTGGGATCTTGAGCATCGCGGAGACCTCCGCGACGGAGCGCATCCTGCCGCACAGTTCGATGATCGCCCGGATCTCCGGCAGCATCCGGGCGTTCAACCCGTTGGGGGCCGGGTCGAGCCGTCCGTCCGGAGACTCCAGCGCCGCGACGAAGGTCTCCACCAGCAGCACATGGCCGGAGCGGGTGCGGCCACCGGTGAGTGAGTACGGACGTACGCGAGCGGGTTTACGGGCGGGTCGGCCGGACCCGGCGGCCGTCACTGCGCGTGCTCCAGCGACCTGCGGAGTTCATTGCGGAGTTCGGGGGTGAGCACATGACCGGCCCGGCCCACGAACAGCGCCATGTGATAGGCGACGACGGTCATGTCACAGTCGGGGGTGGCGTGCACCCCCAGCAGCGAACCGTCGCTGATCGACATGACGAACAGACTGCCCTCGTCCATCGCCACCATCGTCTGCTTGACGCTGCCGGCGTCCATCAGCTTCGCCGCGCCGAGCGTGAGGCTGCCGAGCCCCGAGACGATCGTCGCGAGATCCGCGCTGGAGCCCTTGGGGCCGTCCTGCGCCGACGGATCGGCCGCCGCGGCCGCGGCGTGGTGCCGTGCGTCGGAGGAGAGCAGCATCAGCCCGTCGGTCGAGACGACCACGACCGAGCGGACGCCCGGCACCTCCTCGACCAGGTTCGCCAGCAACCAGTGCAGATTACGGGCCTCGCGACTCAACCCGTAGGTACTACTGGGCGCATTCACCCGCGTGCCTCCTCAACCGTGCCACCCTCGTTCTGCGCCCCCGTTTGTCCTGCTGGTCCCCCATGCCTCCGCGCGGGCTCGCCGCGGGCGGCGATCTCGGCGGCGGCGTCGCGGTGCCCCTCGCGGGCGCCGCGCTGGAAGCCACCGAGCCGGCGCCGCAGTTCCTCCGCGTTCACCGAGCCGGTCCGCTCCCGTGGATCGGGCTCCCGGAGCGCCACGTTCCGCGGTCGGCGCTTGGGAAGCCCCTTGTCCGTGCGCGCCACCTCGTCGTCCGGGCGGGCGTGCTGGTCGGGGCCGATGGCGTACGGATCGGCGGACGGCTCACCGCCGCCTGCCCGCTCACCACCCTCCGCCGTCCCGCCGCCGGGCGACGGCGGGACGCTGCCTTCGGGGCCCCGTACGTCGCCGGGTCGTCGTACGACGCCGGGCCGCCCTCTGCCGGGCCACCGCCCGCCGCCGAGCCGCCGGGCCACGCCGGGGCGCCGCCTTCCGGGCCGTCGTACGACGCCGGGGCGACGTCTGCCGGGCCGCCGGGCCACGCCGGGTCGCCGTTGGCCGGGCCCCAGGCGGCCGCGCCGACCGGGCGTATGCCGTGGCCGCCGATGTACCACTCGCGGTCCGCGTGGTCGTCGGGGTCCGCGCGGCCGTCGCGGGCGTCGGCGTCCGGGCGGTCCCCGGCGTCCGCACGTCCATCGCGACCCTCGCGGTCCTCACGGCTCTCGCGGTACTCGCGACCCTCGCGGTCGGCGGAATCCGTACGGTCCGAGAGGCCACCGCGGTCCTCGCGGTCCCCCTGGCTCTCGCGCAGGCGGCGGAGCGTCAGCTCCATCGTCCGCTCGACGGCCGGGACCTCCGGCTCCTCGGCCTGGGAGGCCGGGGCCTTGTCGTCCGCACCGGACCGTGTGCCGTCCCGCCCGTCGGCCTGGGCCAGCTTGGGGACGCGCTTGGGCAGGGCGGGCAGCGTACCGGCGCTTTCCGGGGCCGGATGGCCGCGCGGCGGCGTGGGCTCCATGGGGTAGTCGCGGCCGGTGTCCCCGGTCCGCCCCCACCGCTCGCCGGGGACGGCCCAGGGGGCGCTCGGCTCCGGTTCGGCGGCCGCCTCGACGGACGCGCGGTCCGGGTCGAGCACGGGGTCCGGGTCGAGCGCGGACCGCGGCCCGAACGCGGGCTCCCGGCCAAGCCCCAGCTCACCAGGCACGGGCTCCCGGCCAGGGCCGGGCTCACCAAGCACGGTCTCGGGTCCAGGCACGCGCTCACCAGGCACGGGCTCCGGGCCAGGCCCGGGCTCCGCCGCCGTCGAGGACGCGGCCGCGGTGTCGGCGGCCCGGGGCGCCGGGTCCGCGGGCTCCGCTTGCGGCGGGACCGGCGCGACCGGCTCGGTAACCGACGGCTCCGCGGCGGCTCCCGCCCCGGCGCCCGGCACACCCTCCCGGTCCTGGGAAACCTGGTCCCGAAGGCCCTGGGGGCCCCCGTCGCGGGCGACCGAACGGGCCTGCCCCGGCAGCGCGTTGGAGTTCGCCTCCGCCTCCGAGCCCGGGAAGCCCAGGAAGGAGGACGGTCCGGTGGCGCCGAACGTCGCGCCCGCGCCGACCGGCGGGGCGGGCGGCAGCCCGGCGCCGGGCGGACCGGAGGGGAGGATCTTCGTCGGGAGGACGACCACGGCCGCCACCCCGCCCGGCTGCTGCTCGCGCAGCTGCACCCGGATGCCGTGGCGCGCGGCCAGCCGGGTCACCACATACAGCCCGAGGCCCAGCGGGTCCTCCGGCTGGGGGCCCTGGCAGTACTCCGGCACGGGGTCGGCGAGCCGGTTGTTCAGCTCCACGAAGCGCTCGGGCGTCATGCCGATGCCCTCGTCCTGGACGGAGAGCATGACCTCGCCGGTCTCCAGCAGCCAGCCGGAGATCTGGACCGCGGCATCCGGCGGAGAAAACGATGTCGCGTTCTCCAGGAGCTCGGCGATCAGGTGGCTGACGCTGTCCGCGGCGAACCCCGCGACCTGGGCATGCGGCGGCAGCGCCTGGATCTGCACCCGGTCGTACCGCTCGACCTCGCTGATCGAGGCGCGCAGCACATCCAGCAGCGGCACCGGTCCCGGATGGGTGGCCTTCTGCTCCGAGCCCGCGATGACCAGGAGGTTCTCGCCGTAGCGGCGCATCCCGGTGGCCAGGTGGTCGAGCTGGAAGAGCGTCTCGAGGCGGTCGGGGTCCTGCTCCCGCTCCTCCAGGGACTCGATGATGGCGAGCTGGCGCTCGATCAGGCCCAGCGAGCGCAGCGCGAGGCTGACGAAGCTGCCGTGGACCCGGGCCCGCAGCCCCTCCAGCCGGGTGGCGACCGCGTCCCGCTCGGCGCGCAGGCCGTCCCGCTCATCGGCCAGCCGCTGCCGCTCGCCGACGAGCCGGGTGCGCTCGCGCTCGAGCTCGGCGACCCGCTCGTACGTCCGCGTGGCCTTGGCGTGGAGTTCGTTGACGGCCCGTACGGCGTCCGCGAACTCGTCGTCGCGGCCCTTGAACGCCACCGGCTCCTCGGCCGCCGGATCGGCCGCGACCCGCCGGGCGCCGAGCCGCAGCGCGGCCAGCGGCCGGGTCATCGAGCGGGCGCTGTGCACCCCGGCGCCGAGGGCGACCAGCAGGGCGGCACCGACGATGCCGATGCGCAGCTCCAGGTCGGTGACCTCGTCGTCCCGCACCCGCGCGAGCTGGGCGGCCTCGGCGGAGGCCAGCGAGGACTGCGCGCCGCGCATCTGGTCGATCCGGGCGTTCAGGGCGGCCTCGACGCGGTCCTTCTGGAGGAAGAAGTCATTGCCCGCGAGGCGGCTCTGGTCGGTGAGCCGGGCGAGGTAGCGCTCGGCGGAGCGGACCTCGGTGCCGTTGACGGTGCGCTGATAGGCCTCGCGCATGGCGGCGGGGGCCAGCTGCTCGAAGTCGTCGAGCGCCGACTGCTCGCGGAGGTTGGTCCGCTGGGCGGCCGAGACCAGCGTGGGCTGGCCACCGCCCGCGTCGAGCGCGGCCAGCAGCAGTCCGCGGGTGGCGGACGCCTCCTCCACCGCGCGGCCGAGCGGGGCCAGCGCTGCGGTGCCGCCGGAATCGGCGTCGGCCGGGAGCCGGCGGGCGAGGGTGTCGGTGATCCCGTTCAGCGCCTGGACGGTGCGGGTGTAGGCGGTGAAGACGTCGGTGGCCGAGCCCTTGCCGGTCAGCGCTTCCTGCCGCAGCTCGGGGAGGGCGTCGAGGCGCCGCCGGACCGAGGCCGGGACCTCCTTGCGCACCTCGCGGACCCGGCGGTCGACCCGGGCGCGCATCTCCTCGGAGACCCCTCGGCCGGAGGCGGAGGTGCGGCCGTCGGCGACATAGCGGGTCATGGCGTCGCGCTCGTCGGCGAGGGCGTGGGCGAGCGTCACCGCGCCGCGGTTGGTCTCCGCGAGGTCGACGAGGTGCTGGGCGTCGGTCGTGTCGTCGAGGGCGAGCAGGACGGCGGGGGTTCCGGCCCCGAGGACGGCGACGGAGACGAGGGCGACGGACGTGGTGAGCCGACGACGGACGCGTGTGGTGTGCCGTCGCGGCGCCGCCTCATCCTGGCGTGGCTCGCCGACCGCATCGCGCGTGGTGCCCCGAAGCCGCTTCTTCCGCACCGGTGCTCACAATCCATTCTCGCCCGACCGCTGACGTGGACCAGAGGTGACGGCGGATCACCAATTGTGTTTCCCCACCTCTGGCAGGGATTCCGACCCTTTCAGGACGGGTCTGGGGCGGGTATGCATCACTCGCCCGGCCACCCGAACGAGTGAACCGTATTGCGTAGTTGACCACCAACTTTGACTCGCGGCCATACCTTCCCATCACCTTGCGCGGATTGGTAAAGACCTCGGCGCCCTGAGAAGATGCGCACCCGCAGCTTCCCAGAAGTGTCAATCCCACCCCAATCAGGCAGCGGAGAAACCGGCGACGGATTTGGTACGGACCAAGGCCCGGTCCGTCCCTCGCCGCGGTGGTGATCGACAGGGGTCCGGCAGACTGAGGGAATGCGCATCGAACTCGCGACCGCCCCCGGCGATCGGCACCATCCCAACGAGGACTACGTCTCGGTGGCCCTCCCGGCCTCGGGGAGCGGCGGTGCGCTGGTGGTGCTGGACGGGGTGACCCCGCCCGAGGGAGGGGACGGATGTGTCCACAGCGTGGACTGGTTCACCGCGCGGCTCGGCGGGTCGCTGCTCGAACTGTCCGGTTCGCGACGGGATATGCCACTGACACAGTGCCTCTCCGAGGCGATCACCCGGACCGCCGCCGCCCATAGTTCAACATGTGACCTTTCTCACCCCCTTACGCCCCAGGCGACCGTCGTCACGGCGCGCTGGAACGCCCAGCGGATCGAGTATCTGGTGCTGTCCGACTCGGCGTTGCTCATCGAGCGGACCCATGACGGAGTGACCCCGGTCCTGGACGACCGCATCGACCGGCTGCTGGCCGAGGGCCGGCGGCTCGCCCCGCTGCGCAACGTGGCGGGCGGCTTCTTCACCGCCGCCGCCGACCCCGCCGTCTCCCGCAAGGCGGTCACCGGGGAGCTCCCGCGCGGCGAGGTGCGGGCGCTGGCGGCGCTCACCGACGGGGCGTCGCGCTGGGTGGAGACATTCGGCGAGGGCGACTGGACCGAGTGCTTCGCGCTGCTGCGCAAGGAGGGCCCACAGGCGCTGATCGACCGGGTGCGGGCGGCCGAGGACGCCGATCCGGACCGTACGGCCTTCCCCCGGGGCAAGAACCACGACGACGCCGCCGTGGTCTTCGTGGAGCCCTGACCGCGGGGCTCGCCGGGCCAGGGCCCTTCTGGTGGATCTCCGCGGCGTCGCGACGCCCGGCACGCCCTCTCGCCGCACCGCACGAAAGCCCGAGTAGCTCCGCTACGAGGGCCTCCGCGCGGCACGCCGAGAGCACGCCCCGGCTGCGGTCTTCGGCCGCTGCGCGGCGGGCGCTCCTTCCTCCACGGAGGCCCGCCAGAAGGACCCTAGGCGTCCCAGTGGGGTAGCGCGGTTGCCACGTCCGCGTCGCCGGATGCCCGCGGGTCGCCGATCCTGACGGGTATGAGCGCCCTACTCCTGCGCCGCGCGCGCCGCCTGACCGCGGTCGTCGGCCTCCTGCTCCGCGTTCAACCGGTGCAGCAGCCTGGCGAGTTCGGCGACCTCGCTGCGCTCCCACGCGGCGAGACGGCGGGCATACCGCGCCCGCCGTGCGACCCGCACGGCACGGAAGCGGCTGCGGCCCTCCTCGGTCAACTCCACCAGGAAGGCCCGGCCGTCGGCCGGATCGGGCGTCCGCGCCACCAGTCCGAGCCCCTCGAGCGCTCGGAGCTGACGGCTCATCGTGGCCTTGCCGACGCCCACGAAGCTCGCGAGCTCGGTGGCGCGCTGCGGACCGGCGTCCTCCAGCCGCATCAGCAGTCCATAGGCGGCGGATTCGAGCTCCGGATGGACCTCCCGGGCCAATTCCCCCGAAGCGGCTCGGGCTCTGCGGAGGAAAACCGCCAATTCGCGCTCCAGAGCCAGGAATGCTTGGTCCACACCAATGCCACCCACGGTGCCCCCCTCACCCCGCTCAGGGGGCAACGCCCCGTTGTTGTGCACGTCAGAGCCCTCTCCGGGTTTTCACTTCGTGAAAGTTTCTACCACGCGCGGCTGTTACCGCAGCTCCACCAGTATTTCGCAGGATTAGACCAACGGCATCACACTCTCCCCTTCCGCCGGCCTATCTACGCCCGTAGCGTCACTCCTGACATGGTCATTCCAATCGGAGCACCTCTCCCCCCACCGAGGTTTCGGAGGCAACGCCATGCCCGTGCACAGACCTGGTTCGGCCCGACGCGCCCTCAGTGCGCTGATCGGTATTCTCGCCGCTCTCCTCGCCATGACCCTCGCACTGCCCGGTTCGGCGTTCGCCGCCCAGGGGCAGGGTGACAAGGCCATCCCCCATCCCGAGGACGACTGGGCGGGTTCCCAGATACTCAAGCACGAGGGCGGTTCCACGACCGGTGCGGAGCCGACGGGGCTGCTCGCCACCGTCGAGGGCGTGGACGTCAGCAGCCACCAGGGCAACGTCAGCTGGTCGACGCTGTGGAGCAGCGGAGTCCGGTTCGCCTACGTCAAGGCGACCGAGGGCACCAGCTACGTCAACCCGTACTTCGCCCAGCAGTACAACGGCTCGTACAACGTCGGCATGATCCGTGGCGCGTACCACTTCGCCCTGCCGAACAACTCGACCGGTGCCGCACAGGCCAACTACTTCGTCGACAACGGCGGCGGCTGGTCCAAGGACGGCAAGACCCTGCCGGGCGCGCTCGACATGGAGTACAACCCCTACGGCGCGACCTGCTACGGGCTGAGCGCCAGCGCGATGGTCAACTGGATCAAGGACTTCAGCAACACCTACCGGTCGCGCACCGGCCGCGATCCGGTGATCTACACCTCCACCAGCTGGTGGAAGAGCTGCACGGGCAACTCCGCCGCCTTCGGTGGCGTCAACCCGCTGTGGATTCCGCGCTACGGCTCGTCCGTCGGCGAGCTTCCGGCGGGCTGGGGCTTCCACACCATCTGGCAGTACACCTCCTCCGGCCCGACGGTCGGCGACCACAACAAGTTCAACGGCGCCATGGACCGGCTGCAGGCCCTCGCCAACGGCTGAGCCCCGCATCGCGTCACCCCCCACACCCGGCGCGTCCGACCGTGTTCGGCGCGTCCCGCCCTCCGGCGTACGGACAGGTCTGTCTGTACGCTGGAGGGCGCCGGTCGTCCCACGGCCCCGGTCGGTCCGCGGCCCCGGTCATCCCACGGCCCCGTGTGTCCGCCTCAAGGAGCTTGATCATGAGCAGCGCCCGCCCCTCCGCCCATGAGCGGATCCTGTCCACCGCGACCGCGCTGTTCAACGCCCATGGGGTGCGCGGGGTCGGAGTGGACCGGATCATCGCCGAGTCGGGCGTGGCGAAGGCGACGCTCTACTCCCACTTCCGCACCAAGGACGATCTGGTGCTGGCCTATCTGAGCGCGTCGGACGAGCACTGGCGCGGGGCGCTGCTGGAGGCCGCCGAGGCGGCCGGCGCCGACCCCCGGGACCGGCTCATCGGCCTCTTCGACGCGCTGGGCTCGGCGACCGAGCGGAACGGCTTCCGCGGCTGCGCGTTCACCAGGACCGCGGGCGAGACCGATCCGGGCACCGCCACCCACGCCGCGACGGTCGAGCACAAGCGCGCCGTACGGGCCTGGCTGACCGAGCTGGCCCGGGAGGCCGGGGCCGCCGACCCCGAGCGGCTCGCCGTGCAGATCTCCGTGCTCGTGGACGGAGTGATGGCCGCGGCGGCGCTGGAGCCGAGGCCGGAGTTCACGGAGGCGGCCCGGGAGGCGGCGCGGTCGCTGGTGGCGGAGGCGTGCCCGGCCCGGGTGTAGACCGGCCCGTGCGTGGATACGGCGAAGGGCCCGGCCGCATGAGCGATACGCGCGGCCGGGCCCTTGTCCTCCGTCTGTTACGCGATGGCGAGGTCACGCTCGTGCGGCAGCCCGGACGCCAGCAGCGCGCGGTAGCGCTCCTGGTGCGCGGCGAGCGCCGCGTCGTCCATCCCGTGCGTACCGTAGACGACGAACGGCTCCTCGTAAGCCATGCCCGTGATGTTCGCGGCCGCGTCGAAGGGCTTCAGCAGTTCGACGACCGTGAAGCGGTTGAACCCGTCGGGCCGGTACATCTCCTCCTGCGCACCCGCCGTGGTGGCGATCCGCAGCGACTTGCCGTGCAGCGAGGTGCCCCCGCTGCCGTAGGCGAAGCCGCGCAGGAACACCTCGTCCAGCCACTTCTTCAGCAGCGGCGGCGCCGAGTACCAGTAGAAGGGGAACTGCAGGACGATCCGCTCGTGCTCCAGCAGCAGCCGCTGCTCGCGCTCGACGTCTATCCGCAGATCGGGATAGGCGGCGTAGAGGTCATGGAGCGTGACGTTCTCCACCGGCCGGGCCGCCTCGGCGAGGGCGGCGTTGACCCGGGATGCGGCGAGATCGGGGTGGGCGAGGACGAGCAGGGTGCGCACGGAGTTCCTCCGAAGGCGATACGACATGCGAACAGACAGGTCTGTCTGCTTCACTACCGAAGCTACCAGACAGACCTGTCTGGCTGTCAATGAGATGCCCGTCCGGTCCCGGGTCGGCCGCTGCTGGGCACGATCACCTGCCCCTGTGCCGTCCCCTCGACGACCTGCGCGTACGCCTGGGCCACGGTCTCCACGGGGGTTCCCTCGGCGGGGTCCATGCCCAGCTTCTCCAGGGTCTCCCGCACCCACCCCGGGCAGATCGCGTTCACCCGCACCCCGCGCTCCATCTCGATCGCGGCGGCCCGGACGAAGGCGTCGAGCCCCGCGTTCACCAGCGCGCCGAAGGCCCCGCCGGGGGTGGGCTTCTCGAAGACCCCACTGGTGAGGGTGATGGACCCGCCGTCGCGGAGGTGATGGAGGGCACGGCGCACGAGGGCGACCTGGCCCAGCAGCTTGGCGTCCAGACCGGTGGTGAACTCCTCGTCCGAGGCGTCCCGCCGAGCGGGGTCAGCGCGCCGGAGGCGGCGCAGCAGACGACGGCGTCGACGTCCCTCACGGTCGCGAAGAAGTGGTCGAGGGTGGCGGGGTCGGCCATGTCGACGCGCACGGCGCCGGCGGCGCCGGTACGGGAGGCCCGTACGACCTCATGCCGACCTTCGAGGGCGTCCGCCACGGCACGCCCGATGGTTCCTGTCGCTCCGATCACGATGACCTTCATACGGCTCAGCGTGCCGGAGCGCGGGGCTCACTGCCTGGCCCTGTGGGAACCAGGCAGCGGGGGTGGATCAGTCGCGGGGGAACTCGTCGGTCTTGAGCGTGAGGCCGACGACGGTGTTCGTCAGGTCGAGTTCGGCGCCGAAGGGCACGGTCAGCGTGGTGAGGTACTCTCCGGCCTTCGGCTGGGTGAAGAGATGGCACTGGCCGGTATACGGGTCGGCGATCAGATAGACGGGGACCTCGGCGGTCGCGTACGCCGTCTTCTTCGGACCGTAGTCGTTGGCCTTCGTACGCGTGGAGATCACCTCGGCCACGAACGTGACGTCCTGGTAGCGCCAGAGCCCCTTGTCGTTCTTCACGGCACCCTCGGCAAGCAGGGTCACATCGGACGCGAAGCCATTCAGATGGCCGGGATAGTCGACGCGGACATCCGACAACACGTTCACGTTCACCCCAAAGCGATCTTCGAGAGCCCGCACGATCCTACGGATGATGTTCCAATGAACGTCCCGCTGCGGCGACATGAAGATGTTCCCCTCGACAATCTCGGCCTTGATTCCCTCGGGGACGTTCTCGAGCCACTCGAACATCGCGTCCAAGTTCAGCTCGTCGCTGTTGTCGGCCATCTCGATCCTGTCAATCTCCATGACGGTCACTGTGCCGCTCCTCCCCGCCGCACACCGAACGCATGCGGCCGGTTAGTCCAACGATACGCACGGCCGACAGGTCACGCGTGGCCCGGAACCCCGTTCGACACGGGGCCCCGGGCCACTGCGCTCCCGGCAACGTCCGTCACGCCGCTACCGGAACCTCGGGGGTCGCCGCCCGGGCGGGCTCGAGGGCCAGCTCCAGCACCCGGCGGACGTCGGAGACCGGGTGGACGTCGAGCGTGTCCAGCACCTCGGCGGGGACGTCGTCCAGGTCGGGCTCGTTCCGCTTGGGGATGATCACGGTGGTCACCCCGGCCCGGTGCGCCGCCAGCAGCTTCTGCTTGACGCCGCCGATGGGCAGCACCCGCCCGGTCAGGGACACCTCTCCGGTCATCGCCACGTCCGGGCGCACCTGGCGGCCGGAGAGCAGCGAGGCCAGGGCGGTGGTCATGGTGATGCCCGCGCTCGGGCCGTCCTTGGGCACCGCGCCCGCCGGGACGTGGAGGTGGACGCCGCGCTCCTTCAGGTCGCCGACCGGCAGCTCCAGCTCCGCGCCGTGGGAGCGCAGGAAGGAGAGCGCGATCTGGGCGGACTCCTTCATGACGTCGCCGAGCTGACCGGTGAGGTTCAGCCCCGCGCCGCCCGTCTCCGGGTCGGCCAGCGACGCCTCCACGAACAGCACGTCACCGCCCGCGCCCGTGACCGCGAGCCCGGTCGCCACGCCGGGGACGGCGGTGCGGCGCTCGGCCGGGTCCTGGGCGGACTCGGGGGTGTGGTGCGGCCGTCCGATCAGCGGGCGCAGCTCCGCCACACCGACGGTGAAGGGCAGTTCGCGCTCGCCGAGCTCGTGCTGGGCCGCCACCTTGCGCAGCAGCCGGGCGATGGACCGCTCCAGGGTCCGTACGCCCGCCTCGCGGGTGTACTCGCCCGCGAGCTTGCGCAGCGCCTCGTCGGTCACCGTGACCTCGCCCGGCTCCAGACCGGCCCGCTCCAGCTGCCGGGGCAGCAGGTGGTCACGGGCGATGGTGACCTTGTCGTCCTCGGTGTAGCCGTCCAGGCGCACCAGCTCCATCCGGTCCAGGAGCGCCTCCGGGATGGCCTCCAGCACGTTGGCGGTGGCGAGGAAGACCACGTCGCTCAGGTCGAGTTCGACCTCCAGGTAGTGGTCGCGGAAGGTGTGGTTCTGCGCCGGGTCCAGGACCTCCAGCAGGGCCGCGGCCGGGTCCCCGCGGAAGTCGGAGCCCACCTTGTCGATCTCGTCCAGGAGGACGACGGGGTTCATCGAGCCCGCCTCCTTGATGGCCCGGACGACCCGGCCGGGCAGCGCGCCCACGTAGGTGCGCCGGTGGCCGCGGATCTCCGCCTCGTCGCGGACGCCGCCGAGCGCGACCCGGACGAACTTCCGCCCCATCGCCCGGGCGACGCTCTCGCCCAGGCTGGTCTTGCCGACGCCGGGCGGGCCCACCAGGGCGAGCACCGCGCCGCCGCGGCGGCCGCCGACGACGCCGAGGCCCCGGTCGGCGCGGCGCTTGCGCACCGCCAGGTACTCGGTGATCCGCTCCTTGACGTCCTCCAGGCCCGCGTGGTCGGCGTCCAGCACGGCCTTGGCGCCCTGGATGTCGTACGCGTCCTCGGTGCGCTCGTTCCAGGGCAGCTCCAGGACGGTGTCCAGCCAGGTGCGGATCCAGCTGCCCTCGGGGCTCTGGTCGCTGGACCGCTCCAGCTTGTCGACCTCCTTCAGGGCCGCCTCGCGGACCTTCTCGGGCAGGTCGGCGGCCTCCACGCGGGCGCGGTAGTCGTCGGACTCGTCCTCGGGGTCGCCATTGAGCTCGGCGAGCTCCTTACGGACGGCTTCGAGCTGGCGCCGCAGCAGGAACTCGCGCTGCTGCTTGTCGACGCCCTCCTGGACGTCCTTGGCGATCGACTCGGCCACGTCCTGCTCGGCGAGGTGGTCACTCAGCCAGGTGACGGCCAGCTTCAGCCGGGCCACCGGGTCGGTGGTCTCCAGCAGCTCGACGCGCTGGGCCACGGACAGGAAGGGCGAGTAGCCGGAGTTGTCGGCGAGCTGCGAGACATCGTCGATCTGCTGCACCCGGTCCACGACCTGCCAGGCGCCGCGCTTGCGCAGCCAGCTGGTGGCCAGCGCCTTGTATTCCTTGATCAGTTCGGTGACGGCACCGGGCAGGGGGTCGGGCACGATCTCCTCGACCGTGGTGCCCTCCACCCACAGGGCCGCCCCGGGTCCGGTGGTCCCGGCCCCGATGCGGACGCGGCGCACCCCGCGGATCAGCGCGCCGGGGTCTCCGTCGGAGAGCCGGCCCACCTGCTCGACGGTGCCGAGCGTGCCGATACCGGCGTAGGTGCCGTCGACGCGCGGCACCAGCAGCACCTTCGGCTTACCTCCTCCGCTCCCACTGGAGCGTGCGGCGGCCTGGGCGGCCTCCACCGCGGCGCGTACCTCGGTATCGGAAAGGTCCAGCGGCACCACCATGCCGGGGAGCACCACCTCGTCGTCGAGAGGCAGTACGGGCAGGGTGAGCGGTGTGGGCAGCGAAGCCATGATCTCCCCTTCGGCAGGCAAGTTGAGTCGTGAGGACTCAATAAGTCAATGCCCAGTCAATGCGCGGAGGGGGTTCCGGTGTTCCCGGAGGCGCGTTCGCTGTGAGCGAAGCCGGGCGGGGCGTCGTCGTTCCGCCGTGACGGCGGGCGCCGGCTGGCGTTTCGGCGGACGTACGGCCAGGACCGGACGTACCGCCAGGACCGGACGTACCGCCAGGAGAGGACGCCGAGCAGCAGGGCGAAGGCATGACCCCAGGCGGTGAGCGGATCGAAGTCGACGAGCATTCCGGCGCCGAGCGCGAGGGCGACCCCGCCGAGCAGCGCCCACCGCCGCCGGGACGGCAGCAGCCCGGCGAGCGCGGCGGCGCAGGCGATCAGCCCGTAGCTGACGCCGTAGTCGAGGCGGCGCAGCGAGCTGTCCGGGAGATGCCCGGCGGCCACGGAGACGGCCACCGGGACCTCGGTGAGCAGCGTCGCCAGTACGTGGCCGAGCAGGAACACCCCGGCGGTGCGCACCCCGCCGAGCCGCCGCTCCAGCGCGGCGAGCACCAAGGGGAAGGCGACCAGATACGGCGAGGTGACCCCGCCCACCGCCCACAACGCGCTGACCAGCAGCGTCAGCAGCGGCCGCTGGGAGAGGTTGGACACATCGGTACTGGAGCTCGCGAGCAGATCGCGCACGGTGCCGGGGTCGCCGAGACGGGCGTAGAGGCTGGTGCCGAGCAGGATGAGCGTGTACCCGAGGGTGAACGGCACGGTGCGCGGCACCCGGGGCAGCGAGCGCACCACCGCAGCGGCCGTGCGACTCCCCCGTCCGGCCCGCAGACGCACCACCGCGGGCGTGCGGCGCCCGCGCCCCCGCCCGGCGTCCGGCACCCGCGGCGTACTGGCCCCGGCGGCGGCCGGCCAGGCACAGCCCACCTCCCGTGGCCGACCGGCGCGGCGGGCCCACGGCACGACGGGGGCGATGGCGCGGGGCCCGCCCGGGTCACCGTCGTCCACCGCCCGCGCACCCGGAACGGCCGGACGCCGAGCCGATGCGGCCGACGGGGGCTCGGCCGATGCCGCGTGGGATACGGACTCCTCCGACGCCGCAGGCGTCTCGGGCTCCGCCGATGGCACAGGGGCCACCGGCCCCGCCGACGCGGCAGCGACCGCGCGCCCCGCCGACACCCCAGAAGCCTCGCCGGAGGCGTTCGCGTCCGTTCCTCTTACCGATGTCGTCAACGCCCGCGCCCCTTTCTCACTCGCGACGCCGCTCCTCCTGCTCCCCGCTTATCCGCCACGACCGGAACAACAACCAGGACGCCGTGAGTCATGTCACGGCACCCCCGGCTGTGACATGGACGACGCCGCGCCACGCCACCGGGCCACCGTGAAACGGTTGGACCGGCGAGCCGGGGCGGCGCGAGGATGGCGGGGTCAGGAACCACCCGGGAGGACCCCACACCCATGCAGCCGCAGCCGCCGTACGACCTCCACGCCGCCGCCGACCGGCCGGTGACCGTCGACCGCCGGGAGGGTCCGTACGGCGAGGTGGTGCTGCGGCGGCGCGGCGGTGGCGAGGGACCGTCGGCCGGCGCCGTCTTCGAGATCATCGCCAATGGGTGCTTCCTCATGGACACCTCCGACGGCCGCTCCGAGCGGCTGCTCATCCGTGCCGCCCTCGACGCGCTGCCCGCCGACCGCCCCTCCCCGCCCTGCTCATCGGCGGGCTCGGCGTCGGTTTTTCGCTGGTCGAGGCGGTGGCGGAGCCCCGGTGGGGGCGGATCGCGGTGGTCGAGCGGGAGGCCGCGGTGATCGACTGGCACCGCGATGGACCCCTGGCGGCCATGACCGCCGACGCGCTGGCCGATCCGCGCGCCGAGGTCGTCCACGCCGATCTGGTCGAGTGGCTGCGGACCGGCCCGCGGACCCGTGCCGAGACCTATGACGCGCTGTGCCTGGACATCGACAACGGCCCCGACTGGACCGTCACCGAGGACAACGACGGCCTCTACTCCCCCACCGGGCTCGCGGCCTGCGCGGCGCGCCTCGCCCCGGGCGGGGTGCTGGCCGTATGGTCGGCGCAACCGTCGCTCGCGTTCGAGGAATCCCTCCGGAATGCCGGGTTCACGCGGGTGCGTACGGAAGAGGTCGCCGTTGCCCGGGGTGTTCCCGACGTCGTGCATCTCGCGGTTCGGGGCGCGTAGCAAAGCCGCGTACGCTGGCTTTACGCTTGCTTGCCTACCAAACGCGGCTGAGCGATGACCAGGCGCGAGCCGCGGGTTTCACCGGAAGACGCAGGGGCGGGCGTATGGAGCAGACTCACAACGGTCACAACGGGACCGCCACGACCACCCCTGGCGCACAGCGCCGGGTCCTCGTCGTCGAGGACGATCCGACCATAGTGGACGCCATCGCGGCCCGGCTGCGCGCCGAGGGGTTCCAGGTCCAGACGGCGGGAGACGGTCCGGCGGCGGTCGACACGGCCGAGGCGTGGCAGCCCGATCTGCTCGTCCTCGACGTGATGCTGCCGGGCTTCGACGGTCTGGAGGTCTGCCGGCGGGTGCAGGCCCGGCGGCCGGTTCCCGTGCTGATGCTGACCGCGCGGGACGACGAGACCGACATGCTGGTGGGGCTCGGCGTCGGCGCCGACGACTACATGACCAAGCCGTTCTCCATGCGCGAACTGGCCGCGCGGGTGCACGTACTGCTGCGGCGGGTGGAGCGGGCGGCGCTGGCCGCGCACACCCCGCGCAGCGGGATCCTGCGCCTGGGCGAGCTGGAGATCGACCACGCCCAGCGCCGGGTGCGGGTGCGCGGCTCGGATGTGCACCTCACCCCGACCGAGTTCGATCTGCTGGTCTGCCTGGCCAACACCCCGCGCGCGGTGCTCTCGCGCGAGCAGCTGCTGGCCGAGGTGTGGGACTGGGCGGACGCCTCCGGCACCCGCACCGTGGACAGCCACATCAAGGCGCTGCGCCGGAAGATCGGCGCGGAGCGGATCCGTACCGTGCACGGCGTGGGCTACGCCCTGGAGACCCCGGCGGCATGACGAAGGCCCCCTGGGCACGCAGGGTTCCCAAGGTCCGGGCAGACACCACGGCCCCCAGGGGCCGGGCACGCAGGGGCTGGGCGCACAAGGGCTGGGCGCGCGGGGCGCCCCAGGCCTGGGCGGACAAGGCGCCCAGGCTCTGGCCGCGCAGGGGCCCCCGGGCCTGCCGACTGCCCGAGGCCCCCACGGGCCGGCGGGCGTGGTCCCGCGCCACCTGGGCCCGGGTCTGGGAGGCGCTGCGCCCCTTCGACCCGTACCGCTCGGTCAAGGCGGCGCTGGGGGCGCTGGTCGTCGGCTCGGTGATCATCACCACGCTGCTCGTCTTCGCGGCGATGCACTCCGACACCGAGCTGCGCGTCATCACCATCTTCTCGATCATCGCCTCGCTGCTGATCACCCAGTTCGTGGCGAACGGGCTCACGGCCCCGCTGGACGAGATGACCGCGGTCACCCGGGCGATGGCCAACGGCGACTACACCCGGCGGGTGCGGGCGGCGCAGCGCGGGGACGAGTTCGGCGACCTGGCGTCCGCGTTCAACCGGATGGCGGCCGACCTGGAGGCGGTGGACACCCACCGCAAGGAGCTGGTGGCCAACGTCTCGCATGAGCTGCGCACCCCGATCGCGGCGCTGCGGGCCGTGCTGGAGAACGTGGTGGACGGGGTCTCGGAGGCCGATCCGGAGACCATGCGGGTCGCGCTGAAGCAGACCCAGCGCCTGGGCCGCCTGGTGGACCAGCTGCTCGATCTCTCCCGCCTCGACAACGGGGTGGTGCCGCTGCACGCGCGGCGGTTCGAGGTCTGGCCGTATCTGGCCGGGATCCTCAAGGAGGCCGGCATGGCCAAGGGCGCGGAGTCCCATTCCGGCGCCCACACCCGTAAGGACGTCCATCTCAACCTGGACGTCTCACCGCCCGAGCTGACCGCCCACGCCGACGCCGAGCGGCTGCACCAGGTGATGGCGAACCTCATCGACAACGCGGTGAAGCACAGCCCGGCACACGGCCGGGTGACCGTGCGCGCCCGGCGCGGTGACGGCCCGGAGAGCCTGGAGCTGGAGGTGCTGGACGAGGGCCCCGGCATCCCGGAGGCGGATTGGCACCGGGTCTTCGAGCGGTTCAACCGGGGCGGGCTCTCCCCGGACGGCTCGGCGGACGGCCGGCGGCGGGGTCCGGGCAGCGACGGCGGCACCGGTCTGGGGCTGGCGATCGCCCGCTGGGCGGTGGATCTGCACGGCGGGCGGATAGGGGTGGCGGAGTCCGCGCGCGGCTGCCGGATCAAGGTCAGCCTCCCCGGACCTGCCCCGGAACCCAAACCGGGCACCCCCTGAGATCGAATCAGGCATCCCCGAGATCAAACCGGGCACCCCCTGAGATCAAAGCTGAAGTAAAATCGACACCGTCGCGCACATACGAGCGGCAGGGGTGCACGTCTGCGCTGCCCCGCGCCTGAGGAAACACACGAAACCTCGTGTGTTTCCCGGTGCGTCATGCGCTGAAACCCGCCAATCAATGTGACGTGCGCGACGTTGACCGGTGCGGCCTGCACGTAAGGGTCCAACAGGCGTAGCCTTTATTCCCGCTGTCCACCACCTTTAGGAAGCGGAAGAGGGCGGTTGCCGCCGTGTCGCCACAGTCCCCCAACACCTCGAGCGTCTCGACCGATGAACAGGACGGGCAGGGGAGTAACCCTGCCGCTGCCTTCGGCCCCAACGAGTGGCTCGTCGACGAGATCTACCAGCAGTACCTCCAGGACCCGAACTCGGTCGACCGAGCCTGGTGGGACTTCTTCGCCGACTACAAGCCGGGTCAGGACACCGGCTCCGCGGTGGCAGCGCCACCACAGGGAGTAGCCGCGAGCGCCGCCCCGGCGGCCCCGGCCAAGCCCGCCGCGGCCAAGCCGGCGGAGGCCAAGCCCGCCGCCCCGGCCGCGAAGCCCGCCGAGGCCAAGCCCGCCGCGGCGGCCCCGGCTCCGGCCGCCGCGAAGCCCGCTCCGGCGCAGCCCGCGGCCCCCGCCGCGAAGGCCGCCCCGGCGGCCCCGGCCAAGCCCGCGCCGGTCAAGCCGACCCCGGCCGAGCCGACGGTCTCCAAGAAGGAGCCCGCCGCGCCCCCCGCGGGGCCCGAGCTGGTCACGCTGCGCGGCCCGTCCGCCGCCGTGGCGAAGAACATGAACGCGTCGCTGGAGCTGCCGACCGCCACCTCGGTGCGCGCCGTCCCGGTGAAGCTGCTGTTCGACAACCGCATCGTCATCAACAACCACCTCAAGCGCGCCCGCGGCGGCAAGGTGTCCTTCACGCACCTGATCGGCTACGCCATGGTGCAGGCGCTGAAGGCGATGCCCTCGATGAACTACTCGTTCACCGAGAAGGACGGCAAGCCGACCCTGGTCAAGCCCGAGCACATCAACCTCGGTCTCGCCATCGACCTGGTCAAGCCCAACGGCGACCGCCAGCTCGTCGTGGCCGCGATCAAGAAGGCCGAGACGCTCAACTTCTTCGAGTTCTGGCAGGCGTACGAGGACATCGTCCGCCGCGCCCGGGCGAACAAGCTGACGATGGAGGACTTCACCGGCGTCACCGCCTCGCTGACCAACCCCGGCGGCATCGGCACCGTCCACTCGGTGCCGCGGCTGATGCCCGGCCAGGGCCTGATCATCGGCGTCGGCGCCATGGAGTACCCGGCCGAGTTCCAGGGCACCTCCCAGGACACCCTGAACAAGCTGGGCATCTCCAAGGTCATGACGCTGACCAGCACCTATGACCACCGGGTGATCCAGGGCGCCGCGTCCGGCGAGTTCCTGCGGATCATGAGCCAGCTGCTGCTCGGCGAGAACGACTTCTTCGACGAGATCTTCAAGGCGCTGCGCATCCCCTACGAGCCGGTCCGCTGGCTCAAGGACATCGACGTCAGCCACGACGACGACGTCACCAAGGCGGCCCGGGTCTTCGACCTGATCCACTCCTACCGGGTCCGCGGCCACGTCATGGCCGACACCGACCCGCTGGAGTACCGCCAGCGCAAGCACCCCGACCTGGACATCATCGAGCACGGGCTCACCCTGTGGGACCTGGAGCGCGAGTTCGCGGTCGGCGGCTTCGCGGGCAAGTCCATGATGAAGCTGCGCGACATCCTGGGCGTGCTGCGCGACTCGTACTGCCGCACCACCGGCATCGAGTTCATGCACATCCAGGACCCCAAGCAGCGCAAGTGGATCCAGGACCGCGTCGAGCGCAACCACGACAAGCCGGAGCGCGAGGAGCAGCTGCGCATCCTGCGCCGGCTCAACGCGGCCGAGGCGTTCGAAACCTTCCTCCAGACCAAGTACGTCGGCCAGAAGCGGTTCTCCCTGGAGGGCGGCGAGTCCGTCATCCCGCTGCTGGACGCGGTGCTGGACGCGGCCGCCGAGTCGCGCCTGGACGAGGTCGTCATCGGCATGGCCCACCGCGGCCGGCTGAACGTGCTGGCCAACATCGTCGGCAAGTCGTACGCCCAGATCTTCCGCGAGTTCGAGGGCAACCTCGACCCGAAGTCCATGCACGGCTCCGGCGACGTCAAGTACCACCTGGGCGCCGAGGGCACCTTCACCGGTCTGGACGGCGAGCAGATCAAGGTCTCGCTCGCCGCGAACCCCTCCCACCTGGAGGCCGTGGACCCGGTCCTGGAGGGCGTCGTCCGCGCCAAGCAGGACATCATCGGCAAGGCCGGCACCGACTTCACGGTGCTGCCCGTCGCCCTCCACGGCGACGCGGCCTTCGCGGGCCAGGGCGTGGTGGCCGAGACGCTGAACATGTCGCAGCTGCGCGGCTACCGCACCGGCGGCACCGTGCACATCGTGATCAACAACCAGGTCGGCTTCACCGCCGCCCCTGCCGCGTCCCGCTCCTCGATGTACGCCACCGACGTCGCGCGCATGATCGAGGCGCCGATCTTCCACGTCAACGGCGACGACCCGGAGGCCGTCGTCCGCGTCGCGCGGCTCGCCTTCGAGTTCCGCCAGGCGTTCAACAAGGACGTGGTCATCGACCTGATCTGCTACCGCCGCCGCGGCCACAACGAGACCGACAACCCCGGTTTCACCCAGCCGCTGATGTACGACCTGATCGACAAGAAGCGCTCGGTGCGCAAGCTCTACACCGAGTCGCTGATCGGGCGCGGCGACATCACGCTGGAAGAGGCCGAGCAGGCGCTCCAGGACTTCCAGGGCCAGCTGGAGAAGGTCTTCACCGAGGTCCGCGACGCGGTCTCGGCCCCGGCCCCGGCCGAGGTCCCCGAGCCGCAGGCGGAGTTCCCGGTCTCGGTCCAGACGGCGGTCTCCCAGGAGGTCGTCAAGCGGATCGCCGAGTCCCAGGTCAACATCCCCGACCGGATCACCGTCCACCCGCGGCTGCTCCCGCAGCTCCAGCGGCGCGCGGCGATGATCGAGGACGACTCGATCGACTGGGGCATGGGCGAGACCCTCGCCATCGGCTCGCTGCTGATGGAGGGCACCCCGGTCCGGCTCGCCGGCCAGGACTCCCGCCGCGGCACCTTCGGCCAGCGCCACGCGGTGCTGGTGGACCGCAAGACCGGCGACGACTACACCCCGCTGCTGTACCTCACCGATGACCAGGCCCGGTACAACATCTACGACTCGCTGCTCAGCGAGTACGCGGCGATGGGCTTCGAGTACGGCTACTCGCTGGCCCGCCCGAACGCGCTGGTCATGTGGGAGGCGCAGTTCGGTGACTTCGTCAACGGCGCGCAGACCATCGTCGACGAGTTCATCTCCTCGGCCGAGCAGAAGTGGGGCCAGACGTCCGGCGTCACGCTGCTGCTGCCGCACGGCTACGAGGGCCAGGGGCCGGACCACTCCTCGGCCCGGATCGAGCGCTTCCTCCAGCTGTGCGCGCAGAACAACATGACGGTCGCCGCGCCGACGCTGCCGTCGAACTACTTCCACCTGCTGCGCTGGCAGGTCCACAACCCGCACCACAAGCCGCTGGTCGTCTTCACCCCGAAGTCGATGCTGCGGCTGAAGGCCGCGGCGTCGAAGACCGATGAGTTCCTCTCCGGCTCCTTCCGCCCGGTGATCGGCGACGAGACGGTCGACCCGGCCTCGGTGCGCAAGGTGGTCTTCTGCTCCGGCAAGGTCTACTACGACCTGGCCGCGGAGCGGGACAAGCGCGGTGCGAACGACACGGCGATCATCCGCCTGGAGCGGCTGTACCCGCTGCCGGGTGCGGAGCTCCAGGCCGAGATCGCCAAGTACTCGGGCGTCGAGAAGTTCGTCTGGGCGCAGGAGGAACCGGCGAACCAGGGTGCGTGGCCGTTCGTCGCGCTCAACCTGATCGACCACCTGGAGCTGTCGGTCGGCGCGGACGTCCCCGCCGCCGAGCGCCTGGTCCGGGTCTCCCGCCCGCACTCGTCCTCGCCCGCGGTGGGGTCGAACAAGCGGCACCAGGCGGAGCAGGCGGCGCTGGTGAGCGAGGTCTTCGAGATCTGAGCCCCTCGGCCGATACGGAAGGCCCGGTCCCGCGCCGCGCGGGGCCGGGCCTTCCGGCGTGTGGGGCTGTCGTCAGACCGACAGCGGCTCGAAGTCCCAGACGGGGCGGGTGCGCTTGCGGGCCGCCACGGTCTCGGGGTGGTTCGGCCCCAGGACGGCGGTCAGGCCACCGAGGGCCACCTCCTCGATCACATCCGCCTCCTCGCCTCCACCCGGGATCACCCGCAGATCCGCGGCCAGCCCGATCTGGGCCAGCAGGGTCAGCGGATGCCGCTCGCCCAGCGCCTCGGCGGCGTGCAGCGCGGTCTCCCGGCTCATGGCGCAGGCGTCCTGGTACCGCCCCGTCGCGTGGTACGTGGTGGCGGTGTTGAGCGCGATCCCCAGTGTCCAGGGGTGGCGCTTGCCGACGGCGTGGGCCATGGCCGTGAACAGCGAGTCCCGAACTCGCGCCTTGTCGTCGGCGCCCAGAGTGAGCGCCTCGTTCGCCCAGGCACCAATGGTGTACGGATGCCGGGACCCCAAAGCGGTCGAGTAACCCTCCGAGGTCTTCTCGGCGACACTCGCTGCCCGCTCCAGATCACCCTGGCGCCGGAGGGCGCGGGCGATCCCGGCCGCGATCATCAGCGTCAGCGGGGCACCCTCGCCCAGCAGGCGCTTCGCCCGCTCCCACAGGGCATGGATGTCGACGTCGCCCACCCAGTCACACCTCCACAGGTGGTACAAGGCGGTCAGGGTCAACGGATGCCCGGTGCCCAGCACCGCGCTGTGCTGATTGGCGCTGGACTCTTGTAGTGCCAGCGCGTCCCGGTAACGGCCGGAGAGCCGCAGGTCGTACGCGTGCTCCGTCTCGCAGGCCAGCGTCACCAGCGCCGTCGGACCCAGCTCCGCCCGCGCGCTGTCCAGCGTCCGCCCGGACAGCTCCGCGGCCTCGGCGTAGGAGCCGAGCATGCGCAGCGAGTGGGACAGGCTGCGCTGGGCGTTCCGCACCTCCGCACCATCCTGCGGGCGGCTGTCGGCGCACAGGGCGCGCTGCTGGCAGGCGAGTTCGTACGCCTCGTCATAGCGGGCCAGGCCCCGCAGATCCGTGCCGAGCCGGGCCATCGCGACGAGAGTGCCCGGCGCGTCGGTTTCCGCGACGAGGGTGCCCGGCGCGCCGGGCCCGCCCAGGCTCTTCAGCACCGCCCGGTCCAGCGCCTCCGCGCCGCCGTAGTCCCCGGTCTCGCGCAGCAGCGCGGCCCGGCGCGCGGCCAGTTCCGGATAGTCGCCCGTCGCTCGTTCCGCGATCTGCCTGCCCGTCGCGTAGTCGCCGCTCAGCGTCAGATACGTGAGGAACCCGACGACCAGCCGACGCGACGCGGCGTCCTGTGACTCCAGCGCGCCCGACGGCTCCAGGTACGGCACCAGCCGGGCGTAGCGCGGCCATGCCGCCGGGTCGTCCGGGCAGCGTGGATCCGCCGCGACGAGGGCGCCGCGGACGATCCGGGCGTCCTTCTCCCGCTTGTCCTCCGGCGTCCGCCGCCGCACCGCGTCCCGTACGAAGCGGCTCATCCACACCGCCTCGGCCTCCAGCGTCGACCGTCCCATCACCGACCACTGGGCCAGCTTGCCGATGGCCAGCTCCAGCTGGCCGGGGTTCTCCAGGAGCGCCGCCACCGCCGGGGAGACCTGCCCCGCCGGTACGGCCCGCAGCAGGGCGAGCGGGACCGGGCCCGGGCCGAACAGGGCGCACAGACCAAGCAGTTCGGCCGCCGCCTTGGTGCTCTCCCGGAGCCGGGTGATCAGGTCCTTGAAGGCGGAGTGGTACGGCATCGGGTAGTCGGCGGCGGGCCGTACCGGGTTGGGCTCGCCGTCGCTCGCCATGCGTACGTACTCGGCGACCGGTGTGGACGCGCCGTCCAGCCAGCCCGCCGTCTGGTCCAGCGCCAGCGGCAGGTCCTCGACGGCCGCCGCCAGCCGGTCCGCGTCCTCGGGGCCGATGCGCGGCGCCCGGCGGCGTACGAAGGCGACGCTGTCCTGCCGGTTCAGCGGCGGGACGTCCAGCAGCTCGGCGTAGTGGTCGGCCCAGGCCCGGTTGCGCGAGGTGATCAGCACATGGCCGCCTCCGGCGGGCAGTGCCTCGGCGATGGCCTCCGGGTCGTCGGCGTCGTCCAGGACGATGAGCCAGCGCCCGTACGGATCGCCCCGCCGCAGCGCTTCCAGGGCGGCGCGGACCAGGTCCGCGTCCCTGCCGTCTCCGCCACCCAGGGCCCGGGCGAGCACGGCCAGCCGTTCCTCCAGTGCGGGCAGCCCGTCCACGCCTACCCACCACACGACGTCGTACCGAGCAGCGAAACGGTGGGCGTACTCGGCGGCGAGCTGCGTCTTGCCGATTCCCGGCAGCCCGACGAGGGCGACCACGGCGGTGTCGGCGGGGGCGGCCTCCAGCCGCTCGCGCACCTCGGCGAGCAACCCGTCCCGCCCGGTGAACCGCGGATTGCGGCGCGGCACACCGCCCCAGACGTCGGGGACGCGCCCGGATTCCACCGGTGAGCGGTCGTCCGGGGCGGCGGCGCGGCTCCGTAACGCCGCCAGTTCCCGCTCCAGCCGCCGCGCCCGCTCCTCGGCCACCACCAGCTCGTGGGCGTGCGACAGCCGGTACGACGCGGGCTCCTGCTCCTCGGAGTGGGCCTTCGCCCCGGCGGCCTCCTCCTCCGCCTGAAGCTGGTGTTCCAGCGCCTCGCAACGCTGCTCGGCCGCCAGCGCCTGGTGTCGGGCCTGAGTCAACGCGTCCTGGAGGCGGGCGACTTCCTCCCGCAGCCGGTCGCGTTCGGCCGTCACGTCCTCGCGCTCCTGGCGCAGCCGGTCCAGCTCCGCGCTCCGGGTCTCGCGGTCCGCCGCCGCGACAGCGATCCGGCGCTGCTCGACCTCCATCTCGGCGATGCGCTGTTTCCGTACCAGCAACGCCTCCGACAGCGCCTCCGCCCGCACCTCGGCCTGCTGGCGCTGCCGGTCCGCGTCGGCGAGCTGGTCGCGGAGGCGCTGGAGCTCCCAGCCCACCTTGTTGGTGGCCTGCAACGCCCGGCGTTGCAGGGTGTGCACATGGGCCACGACCTCGGTGGCGGGCGGCCGTCCGGCGGCCTTGGCGGCATGGGTGAAGAGCTGGTCCACGAACTCGGCCGGGGCACCACGGTTCCGTTGAGATAGCGCGAGACGGTCCCCGCGTCGTAGTGCATCCGTACGGCGAGGACCCGCAGCGACACCCCGACCGTGCCGAACAGCTCCCGCAGGCTCTCGGCCAGCGCCCGGCACTCCGGTCTCACCTGCTCGGGGATCGGCTTCAGATCCCCGATCCGCCGTGCCGCGTCCCGCTCCGGCACCAGCTCCCCGCTGACGGGTTCGTCCTCCATGGGTCGCCCCTCCCCCGTTGCGGCCCACTGCAACGCGTGCGGGCTGCCGCAACACCCCAGACTCCGCACATCGTGAAACGTACCCCCGGCGACTTGGCCGGTTTCACGAAAGCAGGTCAAAGATGCCGAACCGCCGCCGTCCCGCCCTTCTCACCCTCGTCGCCGCCGCGCTCGGCGGCGCCGTCCGCACGCTGGTGTCCTGGCTGCTCAGCCAGACGGACTGACCGTGCTGGACTGACCACGCTCCGGCCGCCGGAGGCGGCAGCCAGCCGCCCGGCGAGCTCGTCGCGCACCCGCGCGAGGGAGGCGATCCGGTCGTCCAGCACGCTCAGGCGGCGACGCGCGATGTCCAGCATGGCCTCGGCGGGCCGGCTGCTCGGCAGGTCGCCGTCCAGACAGGCGCCGAAGTGCTCGATGTCATCGAGCGTGAGTCCGGCGTCCAGCAGATAGCGGATGTTGGCCACTCGCCGGACCGCCTGCTCGTCGTACATCCGGTAGCCGTTGACCGCGCGTGCGGAGCTCAGCAGCCCTCGCTCCTCGTAGAAGCGCAAGGCCCTGGTCGTGGCACCGGTGGCCTTCGCCAACTCCCCTATCCGCATGGCCGCGAGACTACCGGCGAGGCGGGGCGTCCGACGGCTCGTGCCGCCTGCGGCGCGCTGTTCCCCTCCCCGCCCCTTCCCGCTACCAAGGGCTTCGCCCCTGGACCCCGGGGGCAACGAGCCGACCGCCCCTGCAACCAGCTCACCGCCCAGGGCGCCGACCGCACCACCTGCGGCACGGTGGCCAAACCGCTGACCACTGACCGCACGGACACCCACACACATCCGGTACGACCGGCCGGAGCCTGGGGCGGAACCCCAGTTTCGGGAAGGGGCGGGGAGGGGAACAGCCCGCCGCAGGCGGCACGGTCCGCGCCTAGTGCCGTGACCACGAACGTTCACGGTGTCGGCGGCCATGCCGTTGGCCTGCCGGTGTGGCGGTGGGAGTTCAGCTGACCTCGTCGCGGACGGCGGTGTCGAGGTCGGTGGCGGTCAGGCGAAAGGTGTCGGCCGTCTCCGTCGCGTCCATGTGGAACGGCGCGTACCACTGGTAGTCCATCTCGGCCATCTCGCGGGCGATCGGCACGATCAGCCCGGCCGTACGCGTCACGGAGCGCGGTATCTGGATGAGTTTGATCGGTGGCCGGCCCGCCGCGACGGCGTAGCGCCGCGCCAGCTCGCGGATGGTGACGGCCGTCGGGGACGGCACGTGCCAGGGTCGGCCCCACGCGCGTTCTTCCGAGGCCAGCGTGATGAGGGCCTGTGCCATGTCGCCGTTGAAGGTGAAGGTGTGCGGCATGTCCAGGTGGCCGGTGATCCAGGCCGCTTTTCCCTTCTGCAGGGCCGACTTGATGAGCAGGGAGTAGATGCCGTTGGCGTCCTTGCCGATGTAGTCGGAGCCGCGGACCTCGACGGTGCGGATCCCTCCGGCGAGGGCCTGTTCCCACATGCGTCTGCGCAGGCGGCCCTTGTGCCCGGTGGCGGCCATGGGGGTGTGTTCGTTCATCCGGCCACCGGGCTGCGGGCCGTAGGCGTAAAGGCTGCCGGTCAGCGCGAGGACGGCGTCGTTCGCCTTGGCGGCGGTGATGGCCGCCGTCTGCAGGGGCGGCAACAGGCGCTCCCACATCGTGTATGAGGGTGGATTGGCGCAGTGGTAGATCACTTCCGCGCCGCGGGACAGCTCGGTCAGGCGGGACGGGTCGGACGCGTCCGCGGCGACCCGGTCGATCAGCCGGTGCTCGGGGCCGGAGCCGCTGCGGGTGACGATCCGGACGCTCTCGCCGCGCTCGGCGAGCAGACGAGCGACGTTGGTACCGATGGAACCGGCGCCGATGACGACGTGCTTGGCCATGACGGTTCTCCTTCTCCGGGGTATCGGTCAGTCGTCCACGCCGGAGCCGGTGTAGGTGGGCACGTCGGCGAGCATGCCGGCAATCTGCGGGTTGAGCTCGTTGCGGCGCCGGTGCAGTTCCTGGATCTTGGCGTTCAGGTCGGGGTCGTCGTCGTCACTGACGTCGAAGATCTCCAGCCGTTCGACCAGGTTCAGCCCGAGGTGGTCGGTCTGGTAGGTGGTCGGGTGCGTCAGGTAGGCGAAAAGCCCGTCGAGATCCTCGACGACGAACACCGCGCCGTACGTGTAGTCGCCGCCGTGGTCGCGGCCGACGACGAAGGACTTGATGTCGGGGTTCGACCGGCCCTGGTTGCGCCAGCTCTCCAGCACCGCCTCGATCTGCTCGGACGTCGCGGTGGCCTTCATCGTGACCCGGTTGATGTGGTGAATCATGACCTGCTACTCGTTCCTAACGACGTTAGATTTCCTAACGTCGTTAACTATGACGCGCGTTGTCGGCGCGGTCAAGGGCAGTGACTAGTGTTCGAGGACACCATCGAAGCGAAGTGACGGATCATGTCGACCAGCACGAGACGGGCCCGCGAACGGGCGAACACCCGGGAGCGGATCATCGAGGCCGCGCTGCACGTCCTCGAGACCGAGGGCATCGCGGCCCTGACGATCCGGCGCATCGCCACCGACGTCGAATATTCCGCACCCGTCGTCTACCAGCACTTCGCCAACAAGGATGCGCTCGTACTGGAGCTGGTCGCGTACGGTCACCACCTGATGCTGACCGAGTTCCGCCAAGCCGCGCAGGAGCCCGACACGGACCGGCGCATGACGCGCATCGCGTCGGAGTACGTCCGGTTCGCCGGCGAGCACCCCCACCTCTACCAGGTCATGAACGACCCGGTAGTCGACGCGGACGAACGCCGACGCGTCGCGGAACCGGCCATCGACGTCCTCAAGGAGTTGCTCACCACCTGGTCGGCTGCACACGACGTGGTCCTGGCCGATCCGGACCAGGCTTGCGAGATCCTCTGGGGCACGCTGTACGGCATCGCGTCGCTCAGTTACCTCGGCAACGTAGGCAACGATCGCGCCCGCCGCCTCGCCGAACAGGCGCTCCGCGCGATCCTTCTCGGCTGGCAAACCGAGGCGCTGGCGAACGGCCGGCCGGCGAGCAGCTAGTGTTCTGACCATGAACGTTTGAGATGTTGGGGTCAGGCTGTCCGGGTGATGGGTTGGCCCCAGCGTCGTTGTCGTTCGCTGCGGATACGGGCACGTTCGCGGCGTCGGGCGGCCAGCACATCAGGGTGGCGGGCGTTGGCGTTGCGCCAGCGCAGGTATCGGTGCAGCTCGACCTTCTTCCGGGCCGCCCACGCCCGGATCCGCTTGCCCTTGTGGGCGGACAGGTTGTCCAGGATGACGTAGATCGGTGCTCCGTCCGGCCTCGCTCTGCGGATCGACTTGAGGGCGGCGAGGGTGTTCGCGGCGCCCTTGCGGCGGTTGACGACACCCCAAAGCTGATCAGCACCGACGGAGTAGCAACCGTGGAACTGTTGAACACCGTGCAGCTTGTGATAGTTCGCCGGAAGTCGTCGCGGATGGCTCTTGGGTACCCAGTCGGCACCGGCCTGCGGACGGATCACCAGTGGCCCGAACTCGTCGAACGCGAACACCGGTTGCGGGAAATGGCTGATGACATGCTCGATGCGGGCGAGTTTCGCGTCGCGCTGCGGATCGTTGGATTCTTTCCAGGTCTTGGTCCGCTGGAACGTGATCTGGTGCTTGATCAGCAACTGCCGCAGCCGTTCCCGCCCGACGGAGATCGGGCGGGCGGCCTGCGAGGTGAGGTAGTCGGCGAGCTTGCGCACGCTCCACATAGCTCGTCGCCGGACACCCAGGGGGTGTGGTGGCCGGCGTCCAGGAACCGGGTGATCATGCGCGCGGCCAGTTCCGGCTTGGTCGCGAACCGCATCCGGCGGCGGGGTTCGACCCTGGCGAACCGGCCTGCGATCCGGACCATCAGGCCCTCGAATGCCTCCTGCCAGCGGGCAGGGTCTACGCTGTGACCTGCGACCACCGCATGATCGTTTGTCTTCACACGCCGATGGTCAACGGTGGCCGCGCTTTATCCGCACAGGTCCCCAGCAGCAAGATCACAATCTGTCACTGGGGCTCGGACGCCATTCCGCTTCGAGGATGCTGAACATCTCGGAGTCTCGCCAGCCATCCCGAATCAAGGCGGTGTGCCGATGCCGCCCCTCGTACGTCATGCCAAGCTTACCCAGCACCCGAGACGACGCGAGATTGCGCGGGTCACAGGTCGCGTGGATCCGGTGGAGTCCCAATTCCCGGAACCCGCGCGACAGGAGCTCTTGCCCGATCGCTGTGCCCACGCCACGCCCCCAGGCCCTCGGGTGCACGATGTAGGCGATTTCGCCCTGACGATGGCGATGGCTACGAATGCGCAGCTCACCCATGCCGACGAGGTCATTCCCGAAGCGAGCAATGTAGACAAATCTCTGCTGATGAGCGTGCGACCAGGCCTCTACGGCGGATTGCACGAACGCGCGCGTCTGGTCCTCGCTGTTCGGCCCCCAAGGCTGGTAGCGACAAGCCTCCTCAAGGCTGGCCCAGGAGTGCACCGCTTGCCAGTCGTTGAGCGCGAGCTTGCGTAAAGTCACCAGGGATTGGCTCACGAGCGGATCCTGCCAGATCTCGGACGGGCACGAGCCCGGACCTGGGTAGCCCGCCACCGCCGTCAGACCGCGCCCTACTTCGAGAAGCCGACCAGCGCTGCTATCAACGAATCAGGGTCCAGGCTAGGCCATCCCCATCTCATTGAACCGATGGATGACCTGCCGGATCGTGTCCTCATCGGCCTGCACGAGACGAGCGATAGCCGCGACGGTGCTGCCGTCGGCCGATGCCAGCACGACCATGGCCCGCCGTAATCGGATCGGTGAACCAGCGCCTCTGCGAGTGGTGCACAGCAGCTGCTGACCTTCCTGGTCACTCAGCCGCCGCACGCGTACGGGATCTGCCGCCACCACAGCCTGACCGCCACAACAACAGTAAGCACAGCAGGCCGACGGTGTGTCAGCCAACACCGCGAACGTTCGTGGTCACGGCACTAGCCGACCAGCGCCCCGCCGTCCACCGGCAGGACGACCCCGGTGGTGTAGCCCGCCTCGGGCCGGGCAAGCTGGGTGATCCAGAAGGCGACCTCCTCCGCCCGGCCGAGCCGTCCCAGCGGCACATGCTCGATCAGGGTCGTCCGCAGGGCGTCGACCTGCTCGGCGTCGAGCCCCTGGTGATGCCCGATCCCGGTGGCGATGGGGCCGGGGGCCACGGCGGCCACGCGCACCCCGCTCGGGGCGAGTTGGACGGCCCAGCTGCGCGTCAGCGTGTCCAGAGCGGCCTTCAGCGCGGCGTACAGCTCCGTGCCGGGCCTCGGCCAGCCGCGCTGGCCGATGGCCGTACTGACGTTGATCACAACGCCCGCGCTCTCGCTCAGCCGCGGGAGCGCGGCCTGGGTGACGTACATCGGGGCGAGCAGATTGACGGCCAGCATCTCCTCGACGGCCTCCCGCCGGATGTCCCCGAGCGGCGTCTGCCGGACCACGGCGGCGTTGTTGACCAGCACATCGACGCGGCCGAACGCCTCCATCGCGGTGTTCACGATCAACTCGGCGGCGCCGGGGGCCGCGATGTCGGCCGCCAGGGGCAGGATGCCCGGGGCGTCGGCGGCCGTCTCGGCGAGCCGGGCCGCCGTGCGGCCGACCACCAGGACCTGGGCGCCCTGCTCGGCGAAGGTCCGCGCGGTGGCCCGCCCGATCCCCGTGCCCCCGCCGGTGACGATCACTGCTCTGCCGGAAAAGTGCGCTGCTGTCATGTCGGTCATGTCGACACACCGTAAACATTGACGCCTGCGTCAACGTCAACCCCGGCGGCCCTCGGGTCGCTCCTCGGGGTGCGGGGCCGCATATCCTGGGCGGGTAGATCCACACCACCCTTCCGGAGCGACCCTTGTACTTCACCGATCGCGGTATCGAGGAGCTGGAGCAGCGGCGCGGCGATGAGGAGGTCACCTTCGAGTGGCTCGCCGAGCAGCTGCGGACGTTCGTCGACCTGAACCCGGACTTCGAGGTCCCGGTGGAGCGGCTGGCGACCTGGCTGGCCCGGCTCGACGAGGAAGACGACGACGTCTGAGGGCCACGACGTACGCCTGAGGGCCACCACGCCTGAGCGCCACTACGTCCGTCCGAGGGCCACGACGCCCCGAGGGCCGCGCGTTCCGCAGGGCCGCGCCGCCCTACCGGTCGCCCCTCACGCCACCACCGGACCCCGCCCCGGCGCCCCCGCCTCCTGGTCCAGCCGGGGGTCGGACACCAGCACCGCCTGCTGGAGCCGCTGGAGCTTCGCCGAGGGCTCGAGCCCCAGCTCCTCCGTCATCGCCATCCGCAGCCGCTGGTAGACCGTCAGGGCACGGGTGCGCTGGCCGGAGCGGTGGAGGGCGAGCATGTACTGACCGTGCAGGCCCTCGTGGAAGCGGTGCTCCACGACCAGCGAGGCGAGGTCGCTCAGCACCTCCAGGTGGCCGCCGAGCCGCAGCCGGGTCTCGATGCCGCGCTCGGTGACCGTGAGCCGGGACTGCTCCAGCCGGGCGACCTCCGCCTGCAGCGGCCGCCCGTGCGGGGTGACGTCGACCAGGGCCGGGCCCTGCCAGAGGGCCAGCGCCCGCCGGAAGGAGGTGTCCGCCGTCCGCTCGTCGCCGGCCTCCAGCGCGCCCTCGCCCTCGGCGACGAGGTCGCGGTACTCATGGACGTCGAGCTCGCCCGGGCTCACCACCATGGCGTAGCCCCCGGGCCGGGTCTGCAGCACATCCCGGGTGACGGCGGCCGACGACATCCCCAGCCCCTCGGCGAGCAGCTTGCGCAGATGCAGGATGTAGGTCTGGAGCGTGGTCAGCCCGGTGCGCGGCGGCTGATCGCCCCACAGCTCGGCCATCAGCGACTGCACCGGCACCATCCGGCCGGCGTTGAGCAGCAGCAGGGACAGCACCTTGCGCGGCTTCATCGCGCTGGGCACTCCGGACCGGGCGCCGAGGCCGAGTGTCAGCGGTCCGAGCACGCTCACCCGCATGGGTGGCACCTCTCTTCGGGCTTCATGGGCGGTACGCACGCACGAGCAGGTCGGCGGCGCTCTCGCAGACGGCCGTGGCCTCGTCCTCGGCGAGCGGGCGGGTGCCGTACATCGACTGGTAGAGCCCCTGTTGGATGATCAGGGCCACGAACTGGCGGGCGGCGGTGGCCGGATCCGGCACGCTCAGCTCACCGCTGCCGGTGCGCCGGCCGAGCATCCCGGCGAGGTACGTCACCAGCTGCTGGGGCTCTCCCTCCGCGCACGCGGGGCGCAGCGAGGGGTGGCGGGCGACCTCGGCGATGACCAGGCGGCGCAGCGCGGAGGCCCGCGCGTCGAGCAGGACGGCGAGCACCCGGTGGCCGAAGGCGAGCAGCGCGGTGCGGGCGTCGCCGCGGTCGTACGCCTCGGGGGTCCCGACGCCGTCGGGCCCGAGGGCGTACGGGGAACCGGCGGCGAATCCGGCCGCCACCCGCTCCCGCTCCTCCTCGACGGCGGCGATGAACAGCCGTTCCTTGTCGCCGAAGTGGTTGTACACGGTCTGCTTGGACACGCGGGCCTCGTCCGCGATGACGTCCACGCTCGCCCGGTCGTACCCCTCGCGCAGGAAGACGGCCACCGCCGCCTCCAATATCGCCTGCCGCTTGGCGGGCTGGGGGCCCACGGGCCGTCCCACCGCGCCGCGCCGGGGACCGCTGTCCGTCCGCAACGGCCCAACCTCCTCGCTCCAAGCCGGTCTTGCCCTCGATGGGCTTGTGAGTCTAGCCTTCGTTCACCGCAGTGGACTAGCCCGTCTAGTCCAATTAATTCATCGGCGGATCACGTCGTTCCACCACCGCTTCACAAGGAGAGCTCCATGAGCGCACCGGAGAGCAGCGAGGCCCTGAGCCCTCTCACCCTGGCGCCGGAGGCGCAGCGGCAGCTGTTCCTGGAGGCCCGTACGGCCAACACCTTCACCGACGAGCCGGTGACGGACGAGCAGGTCCGCGCGATCCACGAACTGGTCAAGTACGCCCCCACCTCGATGAACCAGCAGCCGCTGCGGGTGGTGCTGGTGCGCTCGGAGGAGGCGCGCGCCCGGCTGGTGTCGCTCATGACGGGGCGGAACCAGGAGAAGACGGCCAAGGCCCCGCTGGTGGCGGTGCTCGCCGCGGACCTGGACTTCCACGAGGAGCTGCCGCGGCTGGTGCCGTTCATGGAGAACCCGCAAGCGATCTTCGCCGACCCGGAGGTCCGGGAGGGGTCGGCGCGGTTCAACACCGCGCTGCAGGTGGGCTATTTCATCCTGGGCGTGCGCGCCGCGGGGCTGGCCGCCGGGCCCATGATCGGCTTCGACCACGCGGCCGTCTCCAAGGAGTTCTTCGAGGACGGGCGGCACGCGGCGGTCTGTGTGGTGAACATCGGCAAGCCGGGTCCGGACGCCTGGATGGGGCGGCTGCCGCGCCTGGAGTACGAAGAGGTCTTCCGTACGGTCTGATACCTCTTCCGGAAGAACAGCCGTCCGCTCCCGTGCCTTCTCGGCGCGGGAGCGGACGGCCGCCGTGCGATTCCGGTCAGCTCTCGATCAGTTCGTGGAACGCCACGGTGTCGAAGATGTCCTCCATCCTCGTCGCCCTGCCGTCCCGCATCGTCCACGAGTGGACGAAGTCCAGCGTCACGGTCCTCCCGCTCAGCGAGGTCACCTCACGGGTGCCGAAGACCACGACCCGGTCGCCCTGTTCGATGAACTCCTTCGGCTCGAGCTTCATCCCGCCCAGTACGGTCGGCACATGGGCGAGGAACTCCTTGATGCCCGTATGGCCCAGCTTGGTGCCGCCGAGCCCGTATTTGGCCATCCCCTCCGGATGCACCCACTCCACATCGGGGTGCATGCCCGAGAGGATCCCCTCGATGTCGCGGTCGCGGAAACCCGCGTAGGAGGCGCGGATGGCCTCGATGTTCGGTGATGCCATGGTGGTAGCCACTCCTCGGACGGCGGTGTGCCGCGGCTCAGGACGGAAGGTGCTGGGGGTGGAGCGCCTGGAGCGTGCGCCGTACGCCCTCGCGCCACGGCACCCGGCAGGGACCGGTGATCTCCCGCCGCCTCGTGGGGTCGAAGTGGTACGTCTCCCGGGTGACCTCGCTCGGGACGAGCCGGGCGGTGACCCCGGTGAGCTCCTCCAGGTGGCGCACGCAGTCGGTCATCCCGACCGCCTCGTCCCCGCCCCAGTTGACCAGCGTGGCCGGGGTCGACGCCGCCCGCCACAGAGGGGGGACATGGGCGATGAGATCGTCGGTGTGGAGGAGTGAGCACCAGTTCTGGCCCTCCATGGGCACCGGTATCGGCTCGCCCGCGAGCATCCGCTTGAAGTAGAGCATCGGCACCCCGCCGTAGCCGCCGGGGCCGTAGGCGATGTTGAGCCGGGCGATGGTCGTCGGCAGGTTCAGCACCTGGGCGAACGCCCGTACCGCGCCCTCCGCCGCGATCTTGCCCACCGGGTAGGCGGGCAGCCAGTCGGCCACTCCGTCCACCGGGTCGTCCTCGGTGTACGCGTGGTCGAGGGTCTGCCGCTTGTAGAGCGCCCCGGTGGAGACGAAGAGGAACGCCTCCGCCGTCCGGCAGTGGGACATCAGCCGCCCGGTGGCCACCGAGTTGACCTCGATGGCCGCGTTGACGTCGCCGTCCTCACCGCGGCGCACCGCCGAGTGGAAGACATGGGTGAAGTCGTCGGGCAGCCCCTCGTACGCCGCCTCGCGCGGGTCGTTCATGTCCCAGTGGAACGTGGTGATCCCCTGGTCGTTCAGCTCCTTCTCGACACCGGCGGTGCCGAACCGGCCCAGACACCACACCTCGTTGCGCTGGGCCAGCGCCTCGGCCACCGGCCGGGCGACCTGCCCGGTGCCGCCGGTGACCAGGATCTTCTTGCCTTCCACCCTGCTCTTCTCCTTGTGCCTGGCCCGGTCGGGCCCGTGCCTGGCCCGGTCGGGTCCTTGTGCCGGACCTTACGGGGCTAGGGTCCTTCTGACGGATCCCCGCCAGGAGGACCCCAGGACCGGCCCGTGGTCCGGGCCCGGTCGGCGTCCTCCAGCGCGCGGTCGAGTTCCCTGCGCAGTACCGCCTGGAAGGCCGCGACATGCCGCGGGCCCATCAGTGTGTAGTGCTCACCGGGTACGTCCAGATACCGGTTGGGCTCGGTGGTGTAGTCGTCCCACCGGCGCAGCTCGTTGGCCAGCCAGTCCTCCTTGGTGCCGCGCAGCGGGATCGCGTAGAAGACCGTCATGGACCGGGTGGTGCCGCTGGGGTGGTAGTCGCGGCCCAGGGTGGTCAGGCCATGGGCCAGCTCCGCCCAGGCCGTGAACGTGTCCAGGTCCAGGTCGAGTTCGTCCAGCCGGGCCGGCGGGGCGATCCGCAGCAGATGCGCGAGCTGCTCCTCCTGGGACAGCGGGCGCAGTTCGGCGGGGAGATCGAGCGACTGCTTCTTGTCGATCAGGTCGAGGAAGAAGGCGAGGTTGGTCGCGGTCTCGATGAAGTCGAGTTCGTCCATGCGGTACTTGATGTGCGGCGGAAGGTTGAAGCTGCCGACGAAGTCGACCCGCTCGCCCTGGGCCTCGAGCGCCTTGGCGATCTCGAAGGCCACGGCGCCGCCGTAGGAGTATCCGGCCACGGCGTAGGGGCCGTGCGGCTGGCGGGCACGGATGGCCTCCACATAGCACTCCACCATCTCCTCGAAGCTGGTGAAGGGCTTCTCGCCCTCGTTGAAGCCCCGGGCGCGCAGCGCGTAGAACGGCCGGTCGCCGACGAAGTACTTGGCGAGGTTGACGAAGACCAGCACCTCGCCGACGCCGGGGTGGACGCAGAAGAGCGGGGTCTTCTCGCCGCCGGTCTGGAGCGGTACGACCGGGTCGTACACCCCCGAGCCGCCGGGCGCGCCGCCGCCGTCGAGCCGGGCGGCGAGCTGCCGTACCGACGGCGCCGTGAGCACCGTGATGACCGGCAGATCCGCGGCCCCCAGGCGCCGGTGGACCTGGCGCCGCAGCCGCAGGATGTCCAGCGAGGTGCCGCCGAGGTCGAAGAAGCCGGCGGTGGCGCTGATCCGGTCCGCGGTGGTGTCGAACATCTCGGCGTAGATCTCGGCCAGGATCCGCTCGGTCTCGCCCTCGGGCGGGGTGTGGCCGCCGAGCCGGCGGGTGGTCAGCTCCGCGACCCGCTCGATGACGTCGTCGTATCCGCCGGACTCCAGGCGCTGGCGCATCCGGCGGCGCAGCGTCTTGCCGAGGCTGGTCTTGGGGAAGGCGTCCTTGGGCAGCGGCAGGATGAGGGAGGGCCGGAAGCCCCAGTGCATCACGACGGTGGAGCGCACCGCGGTGATCATGCGGTGCAGCCCGGCCTCGTCGTGGTCCGCCGGCTCGGGGCTGACGGCGATGACCAGCTGTTCGGTGTCGCTGCCGGGCGGCGGGTCGGGAACGCCGCGACATAGCCGCCGGCGACATCGTCGAGCTGTTCCAGGGCGGCCTCTATCTCATGGCTGAAGTAGTTGACGCCATTGACGATGACGCTGTCCTTGCTGCGGCCGACGAGGGTCAGCCGGCCCTCGTCGATCCGGCCCAGGTCGCCGCTGCGGAACCAGCCGTCGGGGGTGAAGGCTTCCTCGGTGGCCTGGTCGTTGTTGTAGTAGCCCGGGGTGATCATCGGGCCGCTGAGCTGGAGCTCGCCGATCTCGCCCGCGGGCAGCGCCTGGTGGTCGTCGTCGGCGACCCGGATCCGCAGCCCCTCGACGGGGGTGCCGAGGTTGGCGAACTCCTGGCCCGCGTCGGTGGCCGGGAACGCGCGGTTGTAGATGCTGCCCGCGCAGGTCTCCGTCATGCCGAAGGCGGGCCAGAGCGCGGTCTCCCGCAGACCGTACGGGGCGTAATGCGCCAGGAATGCCTCGCCGGTCGCGACGACATTCGCCTCACCGCCGCTGACGATATGGCGCAGCGCGCTCAGATCGAGCCCTTCGCCGCCCGCCGATATCTCCTCCGCTATCTCATGGACGGAGGAATTGAGCGGGCCGAGGAGGAAGTTCGGCGTAAAGGTCATCGTGACCTTGTGGCGGGATATGATCCGGAGGAACCGCAGCGGCTCCTCGAGAATGACCGCGGCTTCCGCATGCAATTGCTCGGCGCCCACGTAAAGCGGCAGCATATGCGCTTCGAGGAGTGCGGCCACATGGTCGTAGGAAATCCAGTTGAAGGTGGTGTCGGCAGCGGTGAGCCGCTGCTTCTCCGCCTTTCCGGCCATCGACGCCAGGATATTTCCATGGGTCAGCATGACCGCTTTGGAATTCCCGGTGGAACCGGAGGTCAGCACCAGCAGGGCAAGGTCGTCCGGGGCCGCGGAGTGCACGGCGGGCGGCTGCCCGGGCTCGGCGCCGGAGGCGCCCTCGGCCGCCCGCAGCTCCTCCACGACGGCCACCGCGAGCCCGGGCACCTCGGGCAGCTCGGCCCGCGTCGCCTCGGTGGTCACCAGCAGCGGGCCGTCCAACAGCTCGTTGACGTGGGTGAGTTGGGCCGCCCAGCGGGCCGGGTCGCCGGAGACCGGCACCATCGGGCAGGGCACGAGACCGCCCAGCAGACAGGCCCAGAAGACCGTCAGGAATTCCGGCTGGCGGTCCAGCAGCAGGGCCACCTTGTCCCGCGGTCGCAATCCCCGGTCACGGAGTGCGGAGAGGAGTCCGAGCGCCGATTCCAGAAGTTCCGGATAGGACTGCCGCACGGATTCACTCGCGGTGGGCCCGACCAGATAGCGCACCCCCGAATGGGTATGGTCGCGCGCCGCCCGCAACAACAGCCGGGCAACCGAGTTCGGCTCCGCTTCTTCCTGTGGTACCGAGGTATTCAAGGGTGGTGACGTCATTCCCCCACGGCCCCTCTTCCTTCCCGATCCTGAGGCCACGAAGGTAACAGTCCCGAACATATGTCTCCATGACGCTCTACCAGGACTCTAGCGAAGCTCAAGCGTAAATTCCCAGGCCGGAGGAGTTTCTTCAAAAAGTGCGATTCGCCCCACAGAGAAACGATGGCTGCGCCATGCATCTTCCACCACCTCGTGCGATTGTGCACGGGCGCGCGGGGCACCGGAGGCGGCCCGTCGCCACCCCGGCCCCGGACCCGTCGCCACCCCCGACCCCAGGTCCGGGGCCGCACCGGGCGGGCCGGGCGGACCGGGCGGACCGGGCGGACCGGGCTTGACTCCGCACGGCCGCGATATATCGTGTTGTGTAGGAGACACGATATGTTGCGTCCAGGGGGCGCATCGCACGTCCAGCCAGGGGAGGCCAGGGATGTCAGCCCGATCACAGTGGTCGATCAACGCGCCACAGAAGCTCACCCTCGACGACCCGGTGTCCACGCTCAACGTCCAGATCGCGGGCGGCACGGTCAATGTGGTCGGCGCCGCCCCGGCCCCGCCCGCCTCGAGGTCTCCGAGATCGACGGCCCGCCGCTGAAGGTCACCCACATCGACGGCACCCTGAGCGTCGGCTATGACGACCTCTCCCGGAAGGGCTTCCGCAAGTGGCTCGGGCATTACACCCGCACCGCCCATGTCACCCTCACCGTGCCCGTCGGCACCAGCGCCACGGTCGGCGTGGTCGGGGGCTCCGCCGTGGTCTCCGGGCTGTCCGGCCATGCCGAGCTGCGCGGTGTCTCCGGCGACTTCACCCTGCTCGGGCTGACCGGCCCGGTCCAGGCCGACACCGTATCCGGCCGGGTCGAGGCCCAGGCCGTCACCGGCGCTCTGCGGTTCCACTCCGTCTCCGGCGACCTCACCGTGATCGAGGGCTCCGGGCCCTCGGTACGGGCCGAGTCGGTCAGTGGCGACATGGTGCTCGACCTGGCCCCCGCCCCCACGTGCTCCGACATCTGCCTCACCACCGTCTCCGGTGAGATCGCCATCCGGCTGCCGCACCCCACCGACGCGAAGGTGGAGGCCAACACGGCCAGCGGCTCGGTCTCCAACGGCTTCGCCGATCTGCGGGTCACCGGCCAGTGGGGCGCCAAGAGGATCACCGGCCGGCTCGGCACGGGCCATGGCAGTCTCAAGGCCACCACCGTCTCGGGCGCCATCTCGCTGCTGCGCCGTCCGCCGTCCGAGGACGACACGGACACCACCGACGGCACCCAGGGAAAGGTCCTCTGATGCCCCCGTATTCGCCCACGGCCGACTGCGCCTGTATCTGCTCAAGCTGCTCGACGAGGCGCCGCGCCACGGCTATGAGGTCATCCGACTGCTGGAGGAGCGGTTCCAGGGGCTGTACGCGCCCTCGGCCGGCACCGTCTATCCGCGGCTGGCCAAGCTGGAGGCCGAGGGCCTGGTCACCCACACCACCGAGGGCGGCCGCAAGGTCTACTCCATCACCGACGCCGGGCGCGCCGAACTGGCCGACCGCAGCGGTGAGCTGGCCGATCTGGAGCTGGAGATCCGCGAGTCGGTCGCCGAACTCGCCGCCGAGATCCGGGAGGACGTCCGCGGCTCGGCGAGCGATCTGCGCCGGGAGATGCGGGAGGCCGCCCAGCAGGCCCGCTCCTCCGGCGGCGCCCAGGACAAGCAGGCCCCGTGGGAGGGGGCGTGGGGCGACAAGGAGACCTGGCGGCAGGCGAAGGAGGAGATGCGGCGCGCGAAGGAGGAGTGGAAGGAGCAGGCGCGCCGGGCCAAGGAGGAGAGCCGGCGGGCCCGGCAGGACGCCCAGCGCGCCCGCAAGCAGGCCAGGGACGCGCAGGACTTCGCGCGCGAGGAGGTCCAGCGGATCGCCCGGCGGGTCCAGGAGCAGACGCAGGAGCACATCCGGGCGGGGGACTGGCAGCGGGCGGTGCGCGAGGGGCTGGCCGAGGTGTCGCGCGGTATGGGCCGGATCTCCCGGCCGGGCGCCTCGCGCTCGGACTGGGGCTGGGGCTGGGGCTGGGACGACGAGACGGCCGGGCCGGATGTCACGGTCGAGCGGGCGGACACGACGAAGCCGGAGGGCGGCGGCGCGGAGGAGCAGCCGGCCCCGGGGACGGTGGCAGCGAGACCGGCAGCGACACGGCCGGGGTGCGGGAACCCGAGTGGGCCAGGGACTTCACCCCCTCCGGCGCCCCCGCCCGCGATCTGGAGCGGCTGCTCGACCGGTTCCGCGACGACGTCCGCGACGCGGCGCGCGACCACGGGGTGACGGACGCCCAGTTGGCCGAGGCCCGTCATCGCCTGGGGGCGGCCGCGGCGCGGATCACGGCGCTGCTGCGGGGGGATCGGGCCTAGGTGTGCTGTCCGGGGGTGGGGTGACGCCTGCGGCGGGCCACGCGGCGCCCCTTCCCTCAACTGGGGCTCCGCCCCAGACCCCGCTCCTCAATCGCCCCCAGCTACCGCTGGGAGGTGCCCCCTGGAGGGGCCGGGAGGGAAGGTGCGGCTGCCGCTTGACCTGAACCGCGGTTGATGTTTGAGGATCGGGGTCGGAGGGGCGCACCACGGGGGAGCGCCCCTCCGGCCCCGATGCCCTCTCCCCCGGCTCACCCGGCTTTCCGACGTCCCCAACCGCGAGGAGACCGTCATGTCCGCCCCGACCAGCCCCGGACCGCTGCCCGATCTCACCCGGCCCGATGTGGGCGCCGCGCTGTTCAGCACCTGGAGCGTGGGCACGCCGGAACGGCAGCGGGCCACGGTCGACGCCATCGCCGCCGCCTGGGACAGCCGCCCCTGGCCGGCGCCCGAGCTGCTCTCCTACAGCCTCTACGCGGGCACGGACGGCGATACGCTGATGCACCACTCCCAGTGGGCCGACGAGGCCGCGTACCACGCCTTCTTCCGGGACCAGCGGCAGCAGCGCAACGACGCGATCGACAGCGCGGTCCCGGACATCAAGCGGCTCGGCCTCGCGTACTACCGCCACTACCGCGGCTTCCAGGCGCCGGCCGCCGCCCAGGGCGATACGACGGACCCCGGGCTGTTCGTCGTGGTCGAGATCGACTTCAACGACCCCGATCCCCAGGTCCGCCGGTCCTGGGTGGACCTGGTCATCGAGGCTCTGGAGAGCGAGCCCGACCCGGGCCTGCTCTCCGCCGACTTCCATCTGATCGCCAACGGCGAGCGCCATCTGTCCACCGACCGCGCCCGGGTTCTCAACTACGCCCGCTGGACCGACGTGGAGGCGTACGAGGCGGCGCTGGCGGCCGGCGGGCCCCGCGACGGCGGCTCGTCCGCCTGGGACCGGGTGCGCGACTTCCCCGGTCGGGTGGGTGCCTCGTCCCGCTCCTATCGCTTCCGGCGGAGCTTCGTGGGACCCTCGGCCTCGGCCTCGGCCTCATAACGGAATTCCGGGAATTCACCGGAGCGCGAGGGGCAGCGGGCCGCCGCGCATTCACTCCGCGAATCCCCGGCCCGTACAACGGCCGGGGACCCGTACAACGGCCGGGGACCCGCACAACGGCCGGGAATATGCCGACGCGATATTCAGACCGTCAGCACGACCTTGCCGAAGAGATCGCCGCCCGCCATCTTCTCGAACCCCTCGCGGGCCCGGTCCAGCGGCAGCACGGAATCGATCACCGGCCGTACCCCGCGCGCGGCGCAGAAGCTCAGCAGGTCCTCCAACTCATCCTTCCCGCCCATCGTGGTGCCGACAATCTTCAGCTCCAGGAAGAAGATCCGGTTGAGTTCGGCGGCCTTCGGGTTGGGGCCGCTGGTGGCACCCGAAATCACCAGGGTGCCGCCGGGCTTGAGGGACTTCACCGAATGCGACCAGGTGGCGGCGCCCACCGTCTCGATCACGGCGTCCACCCGGCGCGGCAGCCGCTCCCCCGGCTCGTACGCGCCCTCGGCGCCCAGCTCGACGGCGCGGGCCCGCTTGGCCTCGTCGCGGCTGGTGGCCAGCACCCGCAGCCCGGCGGCCGCGCCCAGCACGATCGCGGCGGTGGCCACGCCGCCGCCGGCGCCCTGGACCAGGACGCTGTCGCCGGGGCGCACCCCCGCGTTGGTGAACAGCATGCGGTACGCGGTCAGCCAGGCCGTGGGCAGACAGGCGGCTTCCTCGAAGGAGAGCTCCTTGGGCTTGGGCAGCACGTTCCAGCTGGGGACCGTCACCTTTTCGGCGAAGGTGCCCTGGTAGCGCTCGGTGAGGATGGTGCGGGGCTCCTTCGGGCCGACGCCGTGTCCGCTCTGGCCGATGACGGAGTGGAGGACGACCTCGTTGCCGTCCTCGTCGACCCCGGCCGCGTCACAGCCGAGGATCATCGGAAGCGACTCCTCGCCGAGGCCCACCCCGCGCAGCGACCACAGGTCGTGGTGGTTGAGCGAGGCGGCCTTGACGTTCACGGTGGTCCAGCCGGATCGCGCCTCCGGCTCGGGACGCTCTCCCAGTTCGAGGCCGCTCAGCGGCTGGTCACGGTCGATACGTGCGGCATAGGCAGCGAACATGATCCCGACCTTAGGCCGCGGGGCCACCCCACGGAACCGCACCACGGTGTGACCCCGCTCGCCCACCGGACAGCACACGGGCCGGGCCGCCCCTCCGGCTGAGGGACGGCCCGGCCCGTAACGCCACCGGGGCCTCTGGCGGGGCGTCAGCGGCGGGCGACGCCCTCCGCGCGGGCGGCCGCGGCGACGGCCGCGGTCACGGCGGGGGCGACCCGCTCGTCGAACGGCGAGGGGATGACCTTGTCCGCGCTCAGCTCGTCGGCCACCACGGCGGCCAGCGCCTCGGCGGCCGCGAGCTTCATGCCCTCGGTGATCCGGGAGGCCCGGACCTGGAGGGCGCCCGCGAAGATGCCGGGGAACGCGAGGACGTTGTTGATCTGGTTCGGGAAGTCGCTGCGCCCGGTGGCGACCACGGACGCGTACTGGTGGGCGACGTCCGGGTGGATCTCCGGGTTGGGGTTGGCCATCGCGAAGATGAAGGCGCCCGGCGCCATCTTGGCCACCGCGCCCTCCGGCACCGTGCCGCCGCTGACGCCGATGAAGACGTCGGCGCCGTCCAGCGCGGCCTCCAGGGACCCGGTGAGCCCGGCCTTGTTGGTGAAGCCGGCCAGCTCGCGCTTGACGTCGGTGAGGTCCTCGCGGTCCGGTGAGACGACGCCCTTGCGGTCGCACACCGCGACATCGCCGATGCCCGCCTCGGTGAGGATCCGGGCGATGGCCACACCGGCGGCGCCCGCCCCGGAGATGACGGCGCGCAGCTGACCCAGCGCACGGTCCGTCAGCTTGGCGGCGTTGCGCAGCGCGGCGAGGGTGACCACCGCCGTGCCGTGCTGGTCGTCGTGGAAGATCGGGATGTCGACCCGCTCCTGGAGCTTGCGCTCGATCTCGAAGCAGCGGGGCGCGGAGATGTCCTCCAGATTGACGCCGCCGAACGAGGGCGCGAACCGGACGACGGTCTCCACGATCTCGTCCACGTCCCGGCACTCGAGCGCGATCGGCACCGCGTCCACGCCGCCGAACTGCTTGAAGAGGATCGCCTTGCCCTCCATCACCGGAAGGGACGCCTCCGGGCCGATGTCGCCGAGCCCCAGCACCGCGCTGCCGTCCGTCACCACGGCGACGACCTGGGACTTCCAGGTGTAGTCGTGGACGAGCTCGGGCTGCTCGGCGATCGCGCTGCACACCTTGGCGACGCCCGGTGTGTACGCGAGGGACAGATCGTCCCGGTTGCGCACGGGCACGGTCGCCTGGACGGCCATCTTGCCGCCGCGGTGCAGGGCGAACGCCGGATCGAAGGGCTCCCCGTCGGTCACGCCTTCGACTCCTTCGCCGCTGCCGCTTGTGCTGTCGCTGCGAGGATTGACCATCTCCGCTGCCACTGTTTTGACCCCTTTGTCGTTTTTCTGTCGAGGGTATCCGCCCCAGGTTCGGAGCGGGCGGGCACCGCGTCGTCCCATTCAGCGGATGACCACCGCATGGGTGTGGGTACGAACGCCGGGCGCGTCGCACACGCGCCCTGAGCCCCGGGTGAGGGGTGTAGCCGTCTGTTCTACCTGAAGCGCGCGCCGAGGGACGAGCGAGTTCTGGTGCCATGACACCGGAAAACCAGGCATTACGCCTGAAGGCGGGCGAAGCTCTGGGGAAAGTCCATGCCGCTGTCACGCGCTGTTCCCCGCGTGATCATGAGCCCGCCCCGCGTCACCGGCCGCCGCTGTCCGGCCGGTACCGCTGTCCGGTTGTGCACCACGGGGATCGCCCGTTATCCGATTTTGACATGGCCGGCGGCCCGTACGGGCCCGTCCGATGGCAAGATGCCCCAATCACACGAGATCGCGACGCCCACAAACGTGTTCCCGAAATCTCGCCCCCTCACCCTGCCGGAGGAACCAGCATGACCGCCAGCTTCACGCCCCGTGGGGCCACCCTGAAGTCCCGGATGGCCCCCGTCGGCGCGATAGCGGTGGTAGGTGCCCTGCTGCTGACGGGCTGCGGCGACCAGACCGACAAGGCCACGGGCGGGTCCAACAGCAACTCCGCCCCGCTGTTCAACCAGCTGCCCAAGGAGATCCAGAGCTCCAAGGTGATCAAGGTCGGTTCGGACATCAACTACCCGCCGGTCGAGTTCAAGAAGAACGGCCAGGTCATGGGCATCGACCCGGACATCGCCGACGCCCTCGGCAAGCAGCTCGGGGTGAAGTTCGAGTTCAACAACGGCACCTTCGACACCCTGCTCTCGGGTCTGCGCTCCAAGCGCTACGACATCGCCATGTCGGCCATGACCGACAACAAGGGCCGCCAGGAGGGCGTCGATCCGGACACCGGCAAGAAGGCGGGCGAGGGCGTCGACTTCGTCGACTACTTCACCGCGGGTGTCTCGATCTACACCAGGAAGGGCGACACCAAGGGGATCAAGACCTGGGACGACCTGTGCGGCAAGAAGATCGTCGTACAGCGCGGCACCGTCTCCCACGACCTGGCCAAGTCCCAGTCGAAGACCTGCCTGAAGAACAAGAAGGGCAAGATCTCGATCGAGGCGTTCGGCAATGACACCGAGGCCCAGACCCGGCTGCGCGGCGGTGGCGCCGTCGCCGGCTCCAGCGACTTCCCGGTCGCCGCGTACGCGGTGAAGACCTCCGGCGGCGGCAAGGACTTCGAACTCGTCGGCGATCAGGTGGAGGCGGCCCCGTACGGCATCGCCGTCGCCAAGAAGAACACCCAGCTGCGCGATGCCATCAAGCAGGCGCTCGCCCTGATCATCGCGAACGGCGAATACGACAAGATCATCGCGAAGTGGGGCGTCAAGGACGGCGCGGTCACCAAGGCCATCATCAACGGCGGCAAGTGATCCGGCCCTCCCCCGTCCGCGCTCGCGCTGAAAGGCACCATCCGTGACTACTAAGATCGAAAAGGCGGGTCCGGTCGACGCCCCGCCGCCGGCGCCGGAGAGCATCAAGGCCATCCCGGTGCGCCACTACGGCCGCTGGGTCTCCGCGATCATCGCCATCGCCCTGCTCGCCCTGCTGATCTCCGCCTTCGCCCGCGGTGACGTCAACTGGAACGCCATCCCGGACTACTTCTTCGACGGCGAGGTCCTCAGGGGCGTTCGCAACACCGTCTGGATCACCATCCTCTCGATGGTGCTCGGCGTGACCCTCGGCATCGTCCTCGCGGTGATGCGGCTGTCGAAGAACCCGGTGACCGCCTCCATCGCCTGGGGCTACATCTGGTTCTTCCGCGGCACCCCGGTCTATGTGCAGCTGCTGGTCTGGTTCAACCTCGGCCTGGTGTTCGACTACATCAACATCATGCCGATCTACAAGGACGAGTGGTCGGACTTCATGACCCCGTTCCTGGCCGCCCTGCTGGGCCTGGGCCTGAACGAGGCCGCGTACATGGCCGAGATCTGCCGGGCCGGCATCCAGTCGGTCGACGAGGGCCAGTCCGAGGCCGCCCAGGCGCTCGGCATGAGCCACGCCAAGACGCTGCGCCGGGTGGTGCTGCCGCAGGCGATGCGGGTGATCGTGCCGCCGACCGGCAATGAGTTCATCAACATGCTCAAGACCACCTCTCTGGTGATCGCGGTGCAGTACTGGGACCTGCTGCAGGCCACCTCCGAGGTCGGGCAGAACTCCGGCGCCACGGCGGAGATGCTCTTCCTCGCGGCCGCCTGGTACCTGATCCTCACCTCCGTGCTCAGCGTCGGCCAGTACTACCTGGAGCGGTACTACGCGCGCGGCTCGAGCCGTAGCCTGCCGGCCACCCCGCTGCAGCGGGTCCGGGCCAATCTGCTCTCCTTCAGCAACCGCTCCGGAGGTGTCGGCGCATGACCGCCATGGTGAAGGCCGAGGGCGTCCACAAGTCCTTCGGCCCGGTTCAGGTCCTCAAGGGCATCGACCTCGAGGTCGCCCCGCGCGAGGTGTTCTGCCTGATCGGCCCGTCCGGCTCCGGCAAGTCCACCTTCCTGCGCTGCATCAACCACCTGGAGAAGATCAACTCCGGGCGGCTGTACGTGGACGGCGACCTGGTCGGCTACCGCCAGAAGGGCGACAAGCTCTACGAGCTCAAGGACCGCGAGGTCGCCGAGAAGCGGCGCGACATCGGCATGGTCTTCCAGCGCTTCAACCTCTTCCCGCACATGACCGCGCTGGAGAACGTGATCGAGGCACCGGTCCAGGTCAAGCGGGAGTCCAAGGCGGTGGCGCGGGAGCGCGCGCTGAAGCTGCTGGACCGGGTGGGCCTCGCCGACAAGGCGGGCAACTACCCCTCCCAGCTCTCCGGCGGCCAGCAGCAGCGCGTGGCGATCGCGCGGGCGCTGGCGATGGAGCCGAAGCTGATGCTCTTCGACGAGCCCACCTCGGCGCTCGACCCGGAGCTGGTCGGCGATGTGCTCGATGTGATGCGCGGGCTCGCGGAGGACGGCATGACGATGATCGTCGTGACGCATGAGATGGGCTTCGCGCGCGAGGTCGGGGACTCGGTCGTCTTCATGGACGACGGCGTGGTGGTGGAGTCCGGACACCCGCGGGAGGTGCTGACCAATCCGCGGCACGAGCGGACGAAGTCGTTCCTGTCCAAGGTGCTGTAGGCGCTCCGCTGGGCGCCCTGACCTGCCGTCGGTCGTCCGCGGCACCGTCGTTGGCTGGTCGCGCCCGCGCGGCGGAGCCGCACACCGACACAGCCCCGGGGCGCCACCGAACCGCGGCCGACTTCCGCCGATCCGAGGCGCGGCACCTGCGCGAGGGCGGTACGGGCCGACGGCCGTACCGCCCTCGCGCACTCCGCCCCGGGGTCACTTCAGCCCGAGCACCATCGCGTCCGAGGGCGAGCACCAGACGGCCCGTGCCTCCCCGAAGCCCACCGCGCGGAGCGTGTCCACATGCCAGGCGACCGGCTGGAACGCCTCGGCCACACCGTTCGCGTGGTCCGGCCCGTCGGCCGGATTGCCGAAGATCGTGAAGCGTTCGGCGACCGGCCCCGCCAGCGCCTCGTCCCGCGCGGCGGTCTGCCACCAGTCGACCCAGTCCTGGGTGCCCTCGGCCTTGGCCCGCGCCCGCCGCGCCTCCTGGAACGCGCGGTCGGCGGCGTTGAGCCGGGGCGTGGCGGGATCGGGCATGTGGTCGGCGTTGAGGAGCACCCCGCCCTCGCGCACCACGCCCGCGATCCGCCCGTACAGCGCCCGCAGCTCGTCCGAGCCCAGCCAGTGGAGCGCCGTGGCGGTCAGGACGGCGTCGTACGTACGGTGCGGCAGCCGCTCGGTCCAGCCGGGGTCGCGCAGATCGGCGGTCACGAACGCGGCGCGCGGCTCGGCCGCGAAGTGGCCGCGGGCGATCGTCAGCAGCGCGGGATCGAGGTCGACACCGGTGCTGGTGGCGCCCGGGAACCGGCGCAGCGCCCGGTCCGAGATACTGCCCGTGCCACACGCCAGGTCGAGGATCCGGGGCTTCGGGCCGACGACGGCCTCGACCGCGTCGAGCATCACCCGGAACCGTTCCTCACGATCGGGGAGGTACCACTCCTGCTGCCGGTCCCAGCTCCGCTGCCACGCCTGCCAGTCCGCCACGGCGACGGTGTCCGTCATCGAGCCCCTCCAAGCCATGCGTCATCGTCTCGGCGCAGCCGCCCGTAATACCCTGACAGGCAGAACGCCTCTTACCTGACCTGATGTGACCCTAGACCGCCGTCGTAAGGACCACAAGTGGAACTGGCTTATTACTCGGATCTCGCCGTGCGCCTGGTCAACAGCGAGGAGCCGAGTCGCGGCACCGACACCCTGACCTCGGTGGAGGCCGTACGGGCGCTCTTCGGGGAGAGCCAGCAGTCGACCCGGCGGACGACCGACGCCGATGTCACCCGGCTGAGGTCGGTCAGGGCCCGGCTGCGCGCGGTCTTCGAGGCGGCGGCGGGCGGCGACGAGGTGCTGGCGGTGGACCTGCTGAACGCGCTGCTCATCGAGTTCCCGGTGAGCCCGCAGATCTCCGGCCACGAGACCCGCGACGAGGACGGCCGCCCCAACTGGCACATGCACATCGCGGACTACGCCGCCAACGCGGGCGCGGGCTACGCCGCGACCGCCTCGATGGGGCTGGCCTTCCACCTCACCGAACTGGGCGCCGACCGGCTGGGCATCTGTGAGGCGTCACCCTGCCGCAACGCCTATCTCGACACATCGACAAATCGATCCCGGCGCTACTGCTCCGACCGCTGCGCCACCCGCGCCAATGTGGCCGCCTACCGCGCCCGCAAACGCCTGGACGCCGAGCGGACGGCCGGCCTCGAGCGCAGCCGCCGCCAGGACCGCGAGCCCACGGGCCGTACGGCGGACACCGCCCAGGAGACCAGCCCGGCCATCGACCGCTGACCCCCGCGCCCGGCGCCCCGCAGCGGCCGCAGCCGCACCCAGGCCCGGGCCACCACCAGCTCGTCCGGCACGACGCCGAACTCCCGGCTGTCGTTCTCCACGAACGGGTTGTCGCCCTTGACCCACCAGCCGCCCTCGCGCCGCTCCACCGCGCGCTTGACGATCAGCAGGTCCTGCCGGAACGGATGGCGCAGAACCACCACGTCCCCCGGCCGCACGGGCGCGCCGTAGCGCACCACCAACTGGTCGCCGGGGTACAGCGTCGGCCGCATCGACGGGTTGTACACCTCCGCGAGCCCGATCCGCAGCAGTCCGCGCTGGTCGCGGTCCGACTCCTGCCCGCGATCGCCCAGCTGCTCCCGCATCACGGCACCTCCGGTCCTCACCCTGCATCCCTCACGATCCCAGGCATCCCAGCCTCGCACCGGACTTTTGACCTAAGCCCCCGGGGCACCCGAGAAAAGGCTTCCCGCACGGAGTAATCTCGCACCTGAGAAGACGATCACGAATGGAAGGACAGCTCTATGCTCTCCCGCCTGTTCGCCCCCAAGGTTCAGGTCAGTGCCCACTGCGACCTGCCCTGTGGTGTGTACGACCCGGCCCAGGCCCGTATCGAAGCCGAGTCCGTCAAGGCCATCCAGGAGAAGTACCAGGCCAACGAGGACCCGCACTTCCGCGCCCGTGCCACCACCATCAAGGAGGAGCGCGCGGAGCTCGCCAAGCACCACGTCTCGGTGCTGTGGAGCGACTACTTCAAGCCCCCGCACTTCGAGAAGTACCCCGAGCTGCACCAGCTGGTCAACGACACCCTCAAGGCCCTGAGCGCGGCCAAGGGCTCGACCGACCCGGCCACGGGGCAGAAGGCCCTGGACTACATCGCCCAGATCGACAAGATCTTCTGGGAGACCAAGAAGGGCTGACCCCGCCCTTCCCCAGCACCACCAGACCGCACCCGAGCCGCCCCGAGTGGCCCGGGTGCGGTCTTCTTTTTCTTGAACCTTGCCGGTTTGCCCTGAACGTCCCTCCCGGATGCCGGGGTTGACGCCCGGTCCTTCACCCCCGCGGGCTGATGCCCGGCACGGTCAGGTGCAGCAGTCGGGTGGCCTCGGTGGCGGGGCCGGGGTGGTGTTGGGTGGCCAGGGCACTCCAGCAGCGCGGCCCGTACGTCGTCCGCCTGAGCGAGCTCGCGGGCGCGGGTGGCCAGGGTTTCGATGCGCTCGCGCAAGACCGCTTCCAGCAGGGCGTGCCGGGTGCCCCCGTCCTCGTCACCGGTGCCACCGGACAGCAGGGCGGCGCCACCGCCCGTGCCCCGCTCTCGGCGGGCGTTCCCGTGCGGGCCCTGGTCCGCGACCCGGCCGGCGAGCGGGCCAAGGCCGTGGCGGCGCTCGGTGCCGGGCTGGTCACCGGCGATCTGCTCGACCTCGGCTCGGTGCGGCGGGCCGCCGAGGGGGCGCGTGCCGTCCTCTCGATCCAGATGCCCGATATGAACGATCTCCAGGGCGACTCCGAGTGGATCCAGGGGCGCAACCTGATCGACGCCGCACGGGACACGGGGGTGGCGCAGTTCGTGCACACCTCCGTCTCCGGGGCCGGGCAGCACCACACCGCGCCCGGCTGGGCGGAGGGCCGCTGGGCGGCGCTGGAACGCTGCTTCGCGACCAAGAGCGGCCTCCAGGACCGGGTCCGGGAGGCGGGCTTCCGCCACTGGACGCTCCTCAAGCCCGCCTTCTTCATGGAGAACTTCCTGTCCCTGCTCCCGAACGGCCCCGAGGGCGGCCTGGCCACCATCCTCGAGCCCGGCACCGAGCTCTCCCTCATCGCCGTCGCCGACATCGGCACGGCGGCGGCCGCGGCCATCGCCGAGCCGGAGCGGTTCCACGAGGTCGAGCTGGAGCTGGCGGGCGACCACATGGCCATGGCCCGGGTCGCCGAGGTGTTCTCGCGTCGAGGTGACCGCCCCGTCGATGACCGTGGACGAGGCGCTGGCCGCCGGGATGCCGCAGTGGGTCCTCGGGCACGCATGGCTGAGCGCGGTCGGCCAGCCCGCCCGCCCCGAGTTCGCGCGGGCCCTCGGCCTCCCCGCTCACCGGCCTGGCCGAGTGGGCCGGGCGGCGTCTGCGGCCCGCGCGGCCCGCGGCGGTCCGACCCGCGCGCTCCCCGGGGCGTCCGCTCCGGGCTCCGGGCCGTGGTTGATGCCCGGACCGGAGTGGACGAGGCTGGAAGGGAGCCCTGGTGGACGGACCCGGTGCCGTCTCCGGAGGGATGGCGAGATGAAGCGCCACGACAGCGGCTCCGCGCGGGAGTGGGGCGGCTTCGACGAGACGGATACCGCACGTGCCACCGTCAGCGATGATGGGACGCTGACCAGCTGGAACGAGGGCGCCCGTCGACTGCTCGGGCATCCGTCCCCCGATGTGGTGGGGCGGCCCGCCGCCGAACTGCTGGCCGATCCGGGCCGCGCGACGGACGCCGAGGTCCGCGATGCCCGCACCCGGCTGACCCGGTGGCACGGGACCGTGGCGCTGCGCCACCGGGACGGCCGCGAGGTGCCCGTACCGCTGCTGGCGCACCGCAGACGGCCGGAGGGCGACTGGCTGCTGGTGACCGCGGCACCCCGGGCGGAGCAGCCCCCGGAGTCGTGGAACGACGCGCTGACGCGATGGGCCTACGCCCAGTCGCCCTGCCCGATGGCGATCTACGACGCCGATATGCGGCTGCGCAAGGTGAACGCCGAGATGGCCCGCGTCACCGGCCTCCCCGAGGCGGAGATCCGCGGTCTGCGGCTGTCGGAGATCAAGGGCAAGCTCCAGGGCGAACAGCTCGAAGCGGCCATGCGCGATGTGCTGGCCACCGGCGAGCCGCGCGAGGTGGAGACGTATCTGCGCACCGGAGGCGACGAGGTCAAGGAGCAGGCCTGGTCGGCCCGGTTCGCCCCGCTGCGGGCGAGGGACGGGCGGGTGTACGCGGTCTGCATGGCGGCGCACGACATCACCGATCAGTATCTGGCCCGCCAGCGGCTGCTGCTGCTGAGCGCGGCCAGCGAACGGATCGGCTCCACCCTCGACATCGACCACACCGCGCAGGAGCTCGCCGACGTCTGCGTACCGCGGCTGGCCGACTACACCAGCATCGACCTGCTGGACCGGCTGACCCAGGAGGAGGAGTTGCCGTCCGGGCCGCTCACCGACCCGGTCGTGCTGCGCCGCGCCGCCCGGCAGTCCCTCTACGAGGGCTGCCCCGAGTCCGTGGTGCCGGTGGGGCGGGTGGACACCTACCCGAAGGCCTCGCCGATGGCCGAATGCCTGGTGGCGGGGCGTCCCATCATCCACGCGTCCACCGACCCCTCGATCGCCGAGTGGGGTGCGGTGAAGCCCGAGCGCGCCCGGACGATCCGGCGGTTCGGCGTCCACTCGATCATGTCGGTGCCGATCCGGGCGCGGGGGACGACGCTCGGGGTGGCCGTGTTCGCCCGCCACCGCACCCCCGAGGCGTTCACCCAGGACGATGTGGTGCTGGCCGAGGAGATCACCACCCGGGCCGCCGTCTGCGTGGACAACGCCCGGCGCTTCACCCGGGAGCGCAACACCGCCCTGGCCCTGCAGCGCAGCCTGCTGCCGCGGACCCTCCCCCAGCCGCCGGCCGTCGAGGTCGCCTCCCGCTATCTGCCCGCGGGCCCGTACGCGGGGGCGGGCGGGGACTGGTTCGACGTCATCCCGCTCTCCGGGGCGCGGGTCGCGCTGGTCGTGGGCGATGTGGTCGGCCACGGCATCCAGGCGTCGGCCACCATGGGCCGGCTGCGGACGGCGGTCCGTACCCTCGCCGACGTCGATCTGCCGCCGGACGAACTGCTCACCCACCTCGACGACCTGGTGATCCACCTGGCCGCGGAGACCGGGGCCGAGGAGGCCACCGGCGATGTGGGGGCCACCTGTCTGTACGCGGTCTACGACCCGGTCTCGCACCGCTGCTCGCTGGCCGCGGCCGGGCACCCGGCCCCGGCGCTGGCCAGGCCGGACGGCTCCGTGGAGTTCCTGCCGGTGCCGCCCGGACCGCCGCTGGGAGTCGGCGGGCTGCCCTTCGAGGCGATGGAGACCGAGCTGCCCGAGGACGCCGTGCTCGCCCTCTACACCAACGGGCTGATGGGCGAATGGGAGCGCGATGTGGACGAGGGACGTCTGCTGCTGGCCGACGCGCTCGCCCACCCCTGCGGCTCCCTGGGCGGCACCTGCGACGCCGTGCTGCGGACGCTCCTCCCCGGCGAGGGCGTGCTGGACGACGTCGCGCTGCTGCTCGCCCGCACCCGCACCCTGGACGCGGCGCACGTGGCCACCTGGGACGTGCCCGCCGACCCGGCGTGGGTGGCGCGGTCCCGCCGGAACGTGACGGAACGGCTGACCGAATGGGGGCTCGACGAGGCCGTCTTCACCACCGAGCTGGTCGTCAGCGAACTGGTCACCAACGCCATCCGCCACGCCGTCCCGCCCATCCAGCTGCGGCTGATCCACGACCACTCGCTGATCTGCGAGGTCACCGACTCCTCCAGCACCGCCCCGCACATGCGCCGCGCCCGCACCTTCGACGAGGGCGGCCGCGGGCTGCTGCTGGTCGCGCGGCTCAGCCAGCGCTGGGGAAGCCGCCAGACCGCCGACGGCAAGACGATCTGGTCGGAGCAAACGCTGCCGGTGGGGCTGCCCGGCGGGCTGCCGGGCCTGGAGTGAACGGCCCGGGGCGGCCCCGGGCGACCCGGTGCACCGCACCGGATCGGCCCCGCCCTCGACCGCTAGGGTCCTTCTTCCACGGAGATCCGTCAGAAGGACCCTGGGCTAGGCCCAGGGTTACTCCGGCCCGCGACGGTCGCGCATTGGAGGATCGGCCAACGCACGGGCCCGCTGTAGGCGGGACGGCCAACGACTGCGGATCGCGGATCCCTCAGGATGGTGATACGGCCGAAGATTCACCTGCCCGCACAAAGGGGTTCGAGCAGCCGGTCACTCCCGTATCGACACTTGAGGCCCCATGCGAAGACGACATCGACTCCGTTTTCCCCTGTCCGCTGCGGCCGCCGGATGTCTTGCCGTGGCATTGCTCGCTTCCGGGTGCGCCGGTGGCGTCACCGGCCAGGCACCCGCTTCGGCCGACCTCTCCGGCATTTCCGAGGACGCCAGGCTGCACGCGCTGCTTCCCGACGCGATCCGGAATTCCGGGCGGGTCGTCGTCGGCACGAACGCGCCCTATCCCCCGTTCGAGAGTTTCCGCTCCGAGAGCGACCAGGAATTCATCGGGCTGGACATCGATCTCGGCAAGGCCGTCGGCAAGGTGCTCGGGATCGACTTCGACTTCCGGCAGCAGCCGTTCGACGGGCTGATTCCCGGCGTGCAGGCAGCCAAGTACGACCTGGTCATGGCCGGGATGGTGGACACCCCGGATCGCCAGAAGGTTATCGACTTCGTCGACTACGGCGTCCTTGTCCCCGCCCTGGTGGTGAGCAAGAAGAAGGCCATGGGATTCCGGGACACGATGAGCCTGTGCGGGCACAGGGTCGGTGGCCAGACCGGCACCACCACCGTTGATGACATCGCCGAGGACACGCGTGCGTGCGCGGCGGCGGGAAAGCCGGGGATCGAACTCCAGACATACCCCATCTTTTCGCAGTCGCTGCTCGCACTGAGCAGCGGCAAGGTGGACGCGGTCATCAGCAATTCCGCACTGAGCGGATACAGCGTCGAACGGCAGGGCGCGAACGGTCCGCTGGAGATCGAGAAGAAATTCGACTTCGGCGCCAAACGGGACATCCTCGGAATCGGCGTCTCCAAGAAACGCCAGGGGCTGGCCGGGGCCATCCAGGGCGCCCTGCGACGGCTGAAGGCCGACGGCTCGTACCGCCGGATCCTGGGGCACTACGGCATGGCCGACTACGGCCTGAACGACTACGCGATCAACGGAGCGAGCAAGAGGAGACAGCGGTGAGCACCGTCCCCGAGCTGAGGACCGATCCCGCGTCCTCGCCAGTGCCGGGCCCGGCGCCCGCGATCAAGCCGCTACGGCATCCGGTCCGGGCCGCCTGCGGCGTGCTGGCGCTGCTGTGCCTGGCCGGTGTGGTCTGGTCGGTCGCCAAGAACCCCAACCTGGAGTGGCACACCGTCGGCCAGTACCTGTTCCATGAGCGCACGCTCTCCGGCCTCGGGGTCACCCTTTATCTGACCGTCGTCTGCATGCTGATCGCCGTCGTCGGCGGCACCGTACTGGCGATCATGAAGCTGTCGGACAGCTTCCTGCTCCGTACGATCGCCGACGGCTACATCTGGCTGTTCCGTGGCGTGCCGCTGGTCGTCCAGCTCATCTTCTGGGGCTTCCTCGGCGCCTTCTACCAGCGCCTGACCATCGGCATCCCCCTCACCGACGTGGTCTTCTACAGCGTCGAGACCAACACGCTCGTCACCGCCACGGTCGCGGCGGTGCTCGCGCTCGGCCTCAACGGGGTCGCCTACGCCGCGGAGATCGTCCGGGGCGGCATCGCCGCCGTGGACGCCGGGCAGCGGGAGGCCGCGTACGCGCTCGGCCTGACCCCGGCACAGACCATGCGCCGGATCGTGCTGCCCCAGGCGATGCGGGTGATCGTCCCGCCCATGGGCAACGAGGTCATCACCATGCTCAAGATGACCGCCCTGGTCTCGATCATCGCGGGCAACGACCTGATGACCAACCTGCAGAGCATCTACTCGATGAACTTCAAGGTCATCCCGCTGCTCATGGTCGCCTGCGTCTGGTACCTCGCGCTGACCACGGCGCTCACCTTCGGGCAGCGCTACCTCGAGCGGCGCTTCGGCCGCGGCACCACGGCACCACGCGGCGGCTTCGGTGCCCGCGCCGCCCGCACCACCGGAGGTGAGCAGGCATGAGCACTCCCATGCTGGTCGCGGAGGGCGTCCGCAAGAACTTCGGGGACAGTGAAGTCCTCCGCGGTATCGATCTGACCGTGGGGCGCGGCGAGGTCATGTGCCTCCTGGGACCGAGCGGTTCGGGCAAGAGCACCTTTCTGCGCTGCGTCAACCACCTGGAGCGCCTCGACGGCGGCCTGCTGCACGTCGACGGCGAACTGGTCGGCTACCGCCGGGACGGCGAGGTGCTGCACGAACTGCGGCCGCGTGAGGTCGCCTCCCGGCGCGCCCACATCGGCATGGTCTTCCAGCGCTTCCACCTGTTCCCGCACATGACCGCGCTGGAGAACGTCATCGAGGCGCCGCGCCGGGTGCGGAAACAGAGCGGGGAGGCCGCCAGTGCCCGTGCCCGGGAGCTGCTGGCACGGGTGGGCCTGGCCGACAAGGCCGATGCCTACCCGTCGCAGCTCTCCGGCGGTCAGCAGCAACGCGTCGCCATCGCCCGCTCACTGGCGATGGAGCCCAAACTGATGCTCTTCGACGAGCCCACTTCCGCGCTCGACCCCGAACTGGTCGGCGAGGTGCTGACGGTGATGCGTGACCTGGCCGCGTCCGGGATGACGATGGTGGTGGTGACCCACGAGATCGCCTTCGCCCGGGAGGTCGCCGACCAGGTGATCTTCATGGACGGCGGGGTGGTCGTCGAGTCGGGCCCGCCGGACGAGGTGCTGACGCGCCCCCGGCACGAGCGCACCAAGTCGTTCCTCGGAAAGGTGATCTGAGGTGCCCGGCACTTCCCATCCGCCCGCGGCCTCCGAGGTGTCCGCCACTCCTCGCGGCGGCGCTCTCCTGATCAGGGGTGCGACGGTTGTGGACGGCACCGGGGCGGCGCCCCGCCCGGCCGATGTCACGGTCGCCGCCGGCCGGATCGCCGCCATCGCACCGCCGGGTACCTTCGCCGCGCGGGATGGCTACGACGTCCTCGACGCCACCGGCCTGGCGCTGGCGCCCGGCTTCATCGACCCCCACTCGCACGCCGACGGGTCGCCGCTGGAGAGCGAGGACGACACCAGCAAGATCCTCCAGGGCATCACCACCGAGATCGTCGGGAACTGCGGCACCAGCCCGGACCCCCGTCCGTACGGCGGTTTCGGTGCTCTCTTCGAACGGCTGGACGCGGCGGGTTACGTCACCCACTACTGCCCGCTGGTCGGCCACGGTGCGCTGTACGAGGCGGCCATGGACGACCGGCCCGGCCCGCCGGACGGCGACGATGCCCGCCGGATGGGCGCGCTGCTCGACGAGGCCGTCGAGGCCGGTGTCTTCGGGATGTCCAGCGGGCTGATCTACCCGCCGGGACTCTACTCCGAGCCGGACGACCTGGTCGATCTGGCCGGCCGGCTGCCCGAGGGCCGTATCTACGCCACGCACATGCGCGACGAGGGTCGCCACCTGGGGCGCAGCGTCGACGAGGCGGTCGCGCTCGGCGCCCGCACGGGCCGCCGGGTGCAGGTCTCGCACCTCAAAGCGGCGGGCGTGCCGTTCTGGGGAGGCGTGGACGACGCACTCGCCCGACTGGACCGGGCCCGCGCCGAAGGTGTGGACGTCAATCAGGACGTCTACCCCTACGACGCCAGCTCGACCACGCTGCTCGCCGTCCTGCCACCCTGGTTCCAGGAGGGCGACGACGTCCGGCTGCGTCAGCGGCTGGCCGACCCGCGGCAGATCGAGCGCGCCCGGGCGGAGGTGGAGGATCCCACCGACAACGGCTGGGAGAACATCGTGGCGGGGGACGGCTACGACCGGATCATGGTCTCCTCAACCCGCAGTCACACCCATGAGGGTGCCACGCTCGCCCAACTCGCCGAGAAGCTCGGCATAGCACCCTTCGAGGTGATCGTGCATCTGCTGCGTACCGAAGACCTTCAGGTGCACATGGTCGACTTCTCCATGGCCGAGCGGGATGTGGAAACGGTGCTGCGCGCCCCGCGCACCAGCGTGTGCACCGACGGGCTGCCCATCGGTCTGGGCGGCAAGCCGCACCCCAGGCTGTACGGGAGCTTCCCCCGGGTGCTGCGCCGGTATGTACGTGAGCGCGGGGTGCTGGACCTGGCGACGGCCGTCCACAAGATGACCGGACTGACCGCCGAGGTCTTCGGGGTGCCGGAGCGCGGGCGGGTGGCTCCCGGGCTGATCGCCGACCTGGTGGCGTTCGATCCCGCCACGGTCGGCGACACCGCGACCTATCAGGAGCCCCGGCGCGGGCCGGCCGGCATCCGCTGGGTCATGCAGGCGGGCCACGTCGTCGTCCGCGACGGCCGCTGGCTCGGCATCCGCCGGGGCGCCCGGCTCATCCCGTCCTGACCGTCGGCGCGGCGCCGCCGCGGCAGCCCCCGCACGTACCGAAGGGGCGGGTCCCACCGGCCGGTGGGACCCGCCCTCCTGGAGCAGCACCTGAGCGCCGGGGCGACGGTCTTTCTCGACAGCACGAACGCGGAGCCCCACGTGCGGGCGGGGCTCGTAGAGCGAGCCCGCCGGCACGGCCGCCCCGTCGTCGCTGGGTTGTCCTTCGTGGCTGCTGCCGCTCGGATCGCCGTCTCGGCGATGCCGCGCACATCCGCCGCGTCGTACGTCACCCCCAAGCGCTCGCGCACGTAGTCGCGATACCGCGCAGCTGACCGCACCGCTTCGGCAGGAAGACCTAACGGAGTCCTACTAGGTCCGGCCTACGAGACCTCGGCGGGCCCGGCGAGCCCCAGGACGTCGAGCGCGTCGCGGGTCCGGGGCTCCTGGAAGCGCAGCAGCGGGCTCTCGTTGCGGACCAGCCACTGGCGATACGCGGCGCTCGCCCAGGCGATCTCGAAGTACGCGTCCGCCAAATCGCCGAAGAGGGCGTCGACATCGGCAGACGCACCGGACGCCGGGTCCGTGGCGGGTCCGGCGGCCGCGGTACGGGCCGCCGGGAGCGCCCGTGAGGCCAGGAACAGCCGGACCGTCAGCGGATCCCCGTGTAGCGGGCGGACGGCCACGCCCTGGCGGGACCGCGCGGTGGGCTGGCAGGGAGTGACCACCTCGCCCGAGGCGACCAGGTCGGCGGCGGTCAGATAGTCCCCGTAGACCACCCTCGGATTGAGCCCCGCGGCGGCCAGCACCCGGCGCAGCCCGGGCCCCTCGCCGTCCACGCTGGGGTCCACCATCCACTGGTCGGCGGCGAGTTCAGCGAGCCGCACCACGGGCCGGGCGGCGGCCGGATGGGTTTCGGCCAGCGCCACGAACTGCGGCTCCCGCTCCACGAGCACCCGGTGCTCCACGCCCTCGGGCACCCGCAGCGGCGCGCCCTCGACCTCGTGGACGAAGGCGACGTCCAGCTGGTTGGCGGCGACCATCTGCAGCAGCGCGTTGGCGGAGACGTCGATGTGGATGGTGGTGTCCGCGTCGGGGTAGCGGGCGCGGAGCCTGCGCAGCCAGCCGACCACGGCCCGGCTGCCCGTGCTGCCGATGCGCAGCCGGGCGTCGGCGGCCTGCCCCGCCTCCAGCCGGACCTCGCTGACGAGGGCGTTCATCTCCTCCACGATCGGCCGGGCGCGGCACAGCACGGACCGCCCCAGCGGGGTCGGCCGACTGCCGGTGACCTCCCGCGAGAACAGCCGACCGCCGATGGTGTTCTCGATCCGCCGGAGCTGGGTCGTCAAGGACGGCTGGGTCATGCCCAGTTGACGCGCAGCCTTCCGTAGGCTGCCGGTGTCGGCTATGGCGCACAGTGCACGGAGGTGCCTCACCTCGAGCTCCACGGCGGGAGCATAACTGCGCACTTGTCCGTCACACCAGACTCTGAAACCACGCCAACCCGTACCGGAATCGATCAATCGGTGGTCAATCACCGGTCAACGGGGCGTCAAACGCCGGTCAGCGGACGGTTCCCGAGAGCCCGGGTGGGGGATATGCCCTCGTCCTATCACCAGTTGATATCTCCGCGTACTGCCGGTTCTCCTCAAGACTCTGCGTCAGCCAAGAGTTCATCCCACGGCCCCGGCCGCCACCCCACACGGCGACCGGGGCCCGAGGACGATGAGGAGCCCCCCACCATGTCACTCCCCAAGCTGGCGCTGTCCGCGACCATCGGCCTCGGCCTGGCGGTGTCCCTGTCCGCCATGCCCGCGTCCGCGGCCACGCCCGACCACTCCACGGCCCAGCGCGGCGCCGCGGCCGCCGCCTACACGGCGAGCGGCGAGGAGCGGGCCGACACCGACGCCTTCATCAAGGCCGTCATGAAGTCGGCGCTGGAGAAGCGGGCGAAGTCGCGCAGCGCGACGGCGGCCGTCACCGTGACGTACAGCGCGAGCTCAGCCCCGACCTTCCGCACGCAGATAGCCCGCTCCACCCAGATCTGGAACTCCGCGGTGAGCAACGTGAAGCTGCAGGAGGGGAGCAACCCCGACTTCACCTACCGCGAGGGCAACGACCCCAGGGGCTCGTACGCGAGCACGGACGGCCACGGCAGCGGCTATGTCTTCCTGGACTACGCCCAGAACCAGCAGTACGACTCGACCCGGGTCACGGCCCACGAGACCGGCCATGTGCTGGGCCTTCCGGACCACTACTCGGGTCCGTGCAGCGAGCTGATGTCCGGCGGCGGCCCCGGCACGTCCTGCACCAACTCGCAGCCGAACCAGGCCGAGATCAACCGCGTCAACCAGCTCTGGGCCAATGGCCTGGCCAAGCTCGAGAAGCAGCTGGCCAAGAGCCACTGAGCGCACTGAGCGCACTGAGCCCACGGAGCTCGCCGAACCCACTGATCCGCTGGATCAGGGCCTGACCGCTGGATCAGTGCCTGACCGCCCGCACCCGGTTCCCGACGCCGGGTGCGGGCGCTCGGCGTGTGCGGACGCGGATGCGTTATCGGCGTATGCGTGCGGGGACGCCACCCCGGCCGGAGGTACCGTATAGACACCAGGAGCATTTCGCACAAACCGGCCGGATTCGCTCCAGATGTGGGCCCCGGCCCCAGGGAGTGAGCACCATGGAGACCCTGATCACCGTGGTCGTCATCCTCGCGCTGATCGCCGTGGGCGCCCTGCTGATCCACCGGACCAATGTTCAGAACGGCAACCGCATGTCCCCGAGAGCCACGAGACCCTCCCGGGCGGCGGGCGACCGCGCCACCGCGCCTGGGGCCGCGGCCGGCAACACCGGGGCCACCGAGTAACCCCTCCCCCACCGCAAGACCGCCGACTCTGAGCCCAGCCGCAACCCCGCCACGCGCAAGCGGCCCCCGCGGGGCGTCCGGCGGACCACGCGGCTGAGCCGTACCCATGCCCGAGAAGGGGCGAAGCCCCACCCCGGGGTCTGGGGCGAAAGCCCCCATCCGGAGCCCGGGGCGGAGCCCCGATCCGGGGGCTGGGGCGAAAGCCCCCATCCGGGGTTGGGGGCGGAGCCCCAGCCGGGGCCCGGGGCGGAACCCCCATCCGGAGCCCGGGGCGAAAGCCCCCGTCCGGGGCTGGGGGCGGAGCCCCCAACCGGGGCCCGGGGCGGAACCCCCATCCGGAGCCCGGGGCGAAAGCCCCCGTCCGGGGCTGGGGGCGGAGCCCCCAACCGGGGCCCGGGGCGGAACCCCCATCCGGAGCCCGAGACAGAACCCCCGTCCGGAGCCCGGGGCGGAACCCCCATCCGGAGCCCGGGGCGGAACCCCCATCCGGAGCCCGGGACAAAGCCCCCGTCCGGAGCCCGGGACAAAGCCCCCGTCCGGAGCCCGAGACAGAACCCCCATCCGGAGCCCGGGACAAAGCCCCCGTCCGGAGCCCGGGGCGAAAGCCCCCGTCCGGAGCCCGGGACAAAGCCCCCATCCGGAGCCCGGGACAAAGCCCCCGTCCGGAGCCCGAGACAGAACCCCCATCCGGAGCCCGGGACAAAGCCCCCGTCCGGAGCCCGGGGCGAAAGCCCCCGTCCGGAGCCCGGGACAAAGCCCCCATCCGGAGCCCGGGACAAAGCCCCCGTCCGGAGCCCGAGACAGAACCCCCATCCGGAGCCCGGGGCGGAGCCCCCGTCCGGGCCCGGGGCGGAGCCCCGATCCGGGGCCCGGGGCGGAGCCCCGATCCGGGGCCCGGGGCGGAGCCCCGGTTTCGGGAAGGGGCGGGGAGGGGAACAGCCCGCCGCAGGCGCCACGCCCCGTCGCCCCCCTAGTCCTCCTCCGCACGCAGCGCCTCGTCCAGCGTAGCCACCGGCCGGAGCACATCCAGCACCCTCCCGCCCGCAGAGTGCGGAGGATCAAGGCGTCGTCGCAGACCAGCCGCATCCGCCCGCCCCGCTCTCGCACACGCCGATGGGCCCGGCACAGCAGCCCCAGCCCCGAGCAGTCGAAGAAGGCGGTCGGACGTAAGTCCACGATCACCGCGGGCCCGTCCCCGGCCGTGGCCGCGTCCAGCGCCGGTCCCACACTGCCCACCCCGGCGATGTCGATCTCCCCGTGGAGCTCCACGACGGTGTACCCGCCGACCCGGTGCGTACGGACCCGAGGAGCGGTGGCATCCCCGACGGCGGCATCCCCGACGGCGGCATCCCCGACGATGGTGCCCCCAGCGGCAGCATCCCCGACGCCGACACCCCCGACGGTGGCGCCCCCGACGCCGACACCCCTGACGCCGACACCCCCGACGGCCACCTCCCCGCCGACGCCGTCCCGAGTGGCAGCGGGACCCCGTCGGAGGTCCGGATCCGGTCGACCGGACCTGGGCCCGCGGGCTCCCCGCGGCGCCCCGGGCACCGCGATCCAGCGGCACCGGCGCATCACGGGGAGCGCCTTGCTGCGTCATCGCGATATCCCCTCGGAACGGCACACTGCCCCTCTCACCTTCGTCAGGTCCCGGAAGCGGGCAGGGTCGGGCATCGGGTGCGAAATCCGCCGGGTCCTCAGGCGACGTCCCGCGAGCGTAAGGGGGTGACCCCCGGTTACAGAGGGAGGGACGCAGCATTCCGCCGGGAAAGACCGCTCATCCGAGTGAATTTCGGTTCTTACTATTGACACTTGGTCAGATACGACCTACGCGAAGGCGTCACCGCCCCCTCCCGTCCCCGGACCCGCCGCGCCCGCGATCGCCGGAGTCAGATCTTCCAGTACCTCGAAGGCATCGTCCAGCCGAACCATGCGCAGCAGCCGCAGAAAGCGCGGATCGCTGATCACGAGCCGAAGCCGCCCGTCCCGCTCCAGCACGCGATTGCGCAACCGGCACAGTAACGACAATCCGGCGCAGTCGAGGAATGTGACCGGCCGTAGGTCCAGGATCAGATCCGGGCACCGCACCTGAACGAGGGAATCGAGCCGAGCCACGATCCGCCCCACGGCGCAGATGTCCAGCTCTCCCGCGATCTCGGCGACGGTGACACCGCCGAGCGCGTGGACTCGGACGCCGAAGGCGGGCCGATCATCGAACATGCAAGCCTCCTTGACCTGGTGGAGGCGCGCGACACCGGAACCCGCGGCCACGCCGGTCATCGCCGGGGTCCAGGCCGGCCCTTCAGTAGATGACATACCCATCTACCAGCTGACCAGTCAACGAAGGTCCCGGCACGTGTCGTTGGCCTATTAAGGCCCGTCGGCCGCGAACCGTTACTCGCAGGTAAAGCAGAGGTCTTCTCATGTCCACCGTCAGCCGTGAACATGCCACCCGGCAATCCCCTCGACGCGAAGGAAGTGACCGATGACAGCAGGACGCGTGCGATCACGGCGGCTCGGCATGACGACGGCGGGCATGACGACAGTGGTCGTCGCCCTCGCCATCGGCATCGGCGGAACGACCACCACGGCGACCGCCGCCACGCCCGCCACCACCGGCCCCACCGCTACCACGGCGTCCACCGCCACCACGGCCACCACGGCCGCCACGGCGGCCACGGCGGCCACGGCCGCGCCGTCAAGCGCCACCGCCGCCGAGGAGGTCGACTACGAGACCTGGCAGCGTGACGTTCGCGCCATCATCGACGAGCAGGCCCGCCCGTACATCGAGGAGCGCACCGCCGCCCCCTCGGGCGAGAAGCGGGCAATCGTCCTGGACATCGACAACACCTCGCTGGAGACGGACTTCGGCTTCAGCTACCCCAGCCCGCCGTCGAGCCGGTCCTGAAGCTCGCCCAGTACGCCCACGACCGCGGTGTGGCCATCTTCTTCGTCACCGCGCGCCCCGGCATCATCTACCTGCCGACCGAGTACAACCTGGAGAAGGTCGGCTACTCGGTCGCCGGTCTGTACGTACGCCATCTGCCGGACCTCTTCCAGGACGTGGCGGAGTACAAGACCGCCAAGCGGGCGGAGATCGAGAAGAACGGCTACACGATCATCGCCAACATCGGCAACAGCCCCACCGACCTCACCGGTGGCCACGCCGAGAAGTCCTTCAAGCTCCCGGACTACGACGGCCAGCTGTCCTGAACCGACTGCCCCGAGGCGGCTCTGACCGACTGCCCTGAGTCGGCTCTCCTGTGTCGGCTGAGTCGGCTCTCCTGAGCCACGGTCAGAGGTCATCCCCCTCCGCCACGACCCCCGGCACCCGCCGGGGAAAGGCCGGGAACTCCAGATCTTGGCGCCCAAGATTGGTGAGTAACCCGAGCGCACGGCACGTCTGCTCCGCTCAAGACTGGACACACCGCAGACTGTCCGTCGAGATCTCCGCAAAATTGCGCGGATACGTCGACACTGGCGCGAAGGGGATGACCGATGACCGGCTCGCACGTACTGGCGCTCGGCCACTACCAGCCCGCGAAGGTGCTCGACAACGACGACCTCGCGGCCATGGTCGACACCAGCGACGAGTGGATCCGCAGCCGGGTGGGCATCCGCACCCGTCATCTGGCCCGCGCCGACGAGACGGTGGACGAGATGGCCTCGGCCGCCGCCGCCAAGGCGCTGGCCCACAGCGGGCTCGCCCCCTCCGACATCGACCTCGTGCTCGTCGCCACCTGCACGGCGATCGACCGCAGCCCCAATATGGCGGCCCGGGTCGCCGCCCGGCTCGGGCTGGCCCGCCCCGCCACCATGGACCTCAATGTGGTGTGCGCGGGCTTCACCCACGCCCTCGCCACCGCCGACCACACCATCCGGGCCGGGGCGGCCACCGCCGCCCTGGTGATCGGCGCGGAGAAGTTCAGCGCGGCCACCGACTGGACCGACCGCTCCACCTGCGTCCTGACCGGCGACGGCGCGGGCGCGGCCGTGGTGGTGGCCGCCGACCGGCCGGGCATCGGCCCGGTGGTGTGGGGTTCGGTCCCGGAGATGGGCGGCGCGGTCCGCATCGAGGGCACGCCACCCCGGTTCGCGCAGGAGGGCCAGACCGTCTACCGCTGGGCCACCACCCATCTGCCGCCGATCGCGCGGGAGGTGTGCGAACGGGCCGGGCTCTCCCCGGAGGACCTGGCCGGCGTCGTACTGCACCAGGCCAATCTGCGGATCATCGAGCCGGTCGCCCGCAAGCTGGGCGCGGTCAACGCGGTGATCGCCCGCGATGTGGTGGAGTCCGGCAACACCTCGGCGGCCAGCATTCCGCTCGCCCTCTCCAAGCTGGTCGAGCGCGGCGAGGTGCCCTCGGGGCCCCGGTGCTGCTCTTCGGCTTCGGCGGCAATCTGTCGTACGCGGGCCAGGTCATCCACTGCCCGTGAGGGTGCCCTGGCGGCCCTTGCCATCCCGCCTCGAGGTCCGATTCGTTCAAGACCGGCCGCCCGGGCGCTCCCTACGCTGCCCGCATGACAGCACGATTCGACGCCATCGGCCTGGTCGTCGCCGACATGGCCGCCTCCCTCGCCTTCTACCGCCGCCTCGGCCTCGACATCCCCGCCGACGCCGACACCCAGCCCCATGCCGAAGCCGCCCTGCCCGGCGGGGCGCGGCTGATGTGGGACACCGTCTCGACGGTGCGCTCCTTCGACCCGGAGTGGATGCCCCCGAACGGCTCCCACCAGGTGGGGCTGGCCTTCGCCTGCGACAGCCCGGCCGACGTGGACAAGACCTACCAGGAACTCGTGGAGGCGGGGGTACGCGGCAAGCTGGACCCGTGGGACGCGCCCTGGGGCCAGCGCTACGCCACGGTCCTCGACCCCGACGGCAACGGCGTCGACCTCTTCGCCCCGCTACCCGCCTGACCCCTGCAGCAGCCGCCCCAGGGGCACCCCCGTCAGCGCCCTGACATCGCGGGCGAGATGGGCCTGGTCGGCGTAGCCCGCCGTGGCCGCGACCTCCGCGAAGGGAGGCCGGTGCGCGCCAGGTCCAGGGCCCGGTTCAGCCGGAGCACCCGGCCCAGCGTCTTGGGGCCGTAGCCGAACGCGGCGAGGGAGCGGCGGTGCAGCTGGCGCTCCCCCAGGCCCACGGCGGCGGCGATCCCGGCCACTCCCGTCCCGTGCGAGACCCCCGCGACGATGGCGGCGAGCACCGGATCGGGTGGTTTCGCCGTCCGCAGCCGACTGAAGGCAGCCTCCTCCAGAAGGCGCCCCGCGGCCGTCGGCCCGGCGGCGATCCGCTCGGCCAGCCGCCGGACCTCCGCGCCCGGCCAGAGCGCGGCCAACGGCACCCGCAGATCGCGGAGTTCATGCGCCGGTACGCCCAGCACGGCGGGGCCGGTACCGGGCGCGAACCGCAGCCCACGGCCCGGGTGCCCGGCGGGCCGGGGGCGAGGTGCGCGCGGGTGTCCGGCCCGGCGACCAGCAACTCGCCGTCCGGCCCTGGTCCCGCCCCGCTCCAGATCAGATCCGTGCAGCCGTCCGGGAGCACCCGCTGCGGCCCGGTGCCGGCCGTACGGGTCCACACCACGGCGCCGTGTCCGATCAGCGCCCTCCGCTCCCGGTACTCGCTCGAGGCGCTCAAGGGACCTCGCGCAGATACATCGCGCCGCAGGAGTGGCAGAAGGGCCCCGCGTCGCCCGTGGCCCACAGATCGGCGGCCTGGGTCTCGGCGTCCGGGTCCAGCTCCCGCCCGCACATCGCGGTCGTGCCGTTCCCGCGGACCATGTGCCAGATCTTGACCGGCGCCCCCGCGACCCGCCCGGAGCTGCCCTCCTCGTATTCGGCGCGCATCTCGTGCTGCATGGCGGTACACCTCCTGCTCACCACCACTACCCTCCATGCTCCCGCCGCGCCAGGCCGCACGCCACCCCACCGACGCGCCGTCCGCGCGCCCACTCGCCCGCGCGTCCGCGCCGGAGCCATGCGCCCGCGGTGCGGGGTGTCCGGCGGATCACGCGACAGCCGCACATCGAGGCTTTCCCCTCCCCGCCCCTTCCCGATACCAGGGCTTCGCCCCTGGACCCCGGGGCCCGGGGCGGAGCCGCATATCGATGCCGCGGCAAGGGGCGCAGTCCCGGTCCGGGGCCTGGGGCGCCACCCCAGTTTCGAGACATGGAGCGCAGCCCCGGCATCGGGGCCCGGAGCGCAGCCCCGGCATCGGGGCCCGGGGCGCAACTCCGGTGCGGGGTCTAGGGCACAGCCCCGGTATCGAGGCCCAGGCACAGCCCCGCACCGGGACCCGGGGCACAGCCCCGGTACCGGGGTCTGGGGCGGAGCCCCGCACGCGGCGGAGCCGCATATCGTCAGGTGCCGGGAAGGGGCTGGGAGGGGAACGGCCCGCCGCAGGCGGCGCGACCGCCGGACACCCCCGGTATCCCCTAGGGTCCTTCTGGCGGATCTCCGCCAGAAGGACCCTAGAAGACGGACCAGCCGGTCAGCGTGGTGAAGTGGTCCAGGGCCGCCACCCCGGCCACCGAGTTGCCGCGGGCGTCCAGACCCGGGCTCCAGACGCACAGCGTGCAGCGGCCGGGCACCACCGCGATGATGCCGCCGCCGACCCCGCTCTTGCCGGGCAGCCCGACGCGGTAGGCGAAGTCGCCCGCCGCGTCGTACGTACCGCAGGTGAGCATGACCGCGTTGACCCGCTTGGCCTCGCTGCGCGACAGCAGCCGCGAGCCGTCCGCGCGCAGCCCGTGGCGGGCGAGGAAGCCGCCGGCCAGGGCGAGGTCGCGGCAGCTCATCTCGATCGAGCACTGCCAGAAGTAGTGCTCCAGGACGGTCGGCACAGGGTTGTCGAGGTTGCCGTATCCGGCCATGAAGTGGGCGAGGGCGGCATTACGGTCGCCATGGGCGGTCTCGGAGGCGGCGACCTCCTGGTCGAAGGCGAGGTCCGGATTGCCGCTCTCGGCGCGCAGGAAGTCCAGCATGGTGGTGCTGGCGTCGCCGGTAAGGGTGTGCAGCCGGTCGGTCACGACGAGCGCCCCGGCGTTGATGAACGGATTGCGCGGGATGCCGTGCTCGTACTCCAGTTGCACCAGGGAGTTGAAGGGGTTGCCCGAGGGCTCCCGGCCGACCCGCCGCCACAGCTTCTCGCCGTCGTCGGCGAGGACCAGCGCGAGGCTGAACGCCTTGGAGATGGACTGCATCGAGAAGGGCCGCTCCCAGTCGCCGACCCCGGTGACCCGGCCGTCGACGTCGGCGAGGGCGATCCCGAAGCGGTCCGCGTCCACCGAGGCGAGCGCCGGGATGTACTGGGCCACCCGGCCCCGGCCGATCTGCGGCCTCACATGGGCCGCGACCTCCTCCAGCACTGCCTGGTAGTCCATGGTGCGGTGCGTCTCCTGTTGCGAGGTCGTACGGATGAACCGGTCCGCACGATAACGCGCCCCCTACCATTCATCACCCCATGTGTTTATGGGTGTGCCGCGGGTAAGCAAGCTGGTGAACGAGGCGGGCCGCGACCGGGGCCCGCCACAGGACCAGAACGGAGGCGGGGCATGGCCACACCCATGTCCGCGGGGGACTTCCTGGCGGCGCTGACGAACGAGGGCTTACGGGTGACGCAGGTCGGCGACTGGCAGCACCACAACCGGAACCACAAGGGCCCGTGGGGACCGGTGCACGGGGTGATGATCCACCACACCGTCACCTCCGGCACCGAGGAGACCGTGGCGATCTGCCGGGACGGCTTCGAGGGGCTGCCGGGCCCGCTGTGCCACGGCGTGATCGCCAAGGACGGCGGCGTCCATCTGGTCGGCTACGGCCGGGCCAACCACGCCGGGCTGGGCGACGACGACGTCCTGCGGGCGGTGATCGCCGAGAAGGCGCTCCCGCCGGACAACGAGGCGAACACCGACGGGAACCGCGCCTTCTACGGCTTCGAATGCGAGAACCTGGGCGACGGCGCGGACCCGTGGCCCGAGGCCCAGCTGGACGCGATCGCGCGGGCCGCGGCGGCCGTGTGCCGTCACCACGGCTGGACCGAGCGTTCGGTGATCGGCCACCTCGAATGGCAGCCGGGCAAGGTGGATCCGCGCGGCTTCACCATGGCCTGGATGCGCGACCGGATCCGCGAGCAGCTCAAGTAGGACGCTCATCTACGGAGTGTCCGCCGCATGGTGGGGCTCCGCCCCAGACCCCGGGGTCTGGGGCGGAGCCCCGACTTCCAGCCCCTCCAGGGGGCACCTCCCAGCGGTAGCTGGGGAGATTGAGGAGCGGGGTCTGGGGCGGAGCCCCAGTTGAGGGAAGGGGCGGGGCGGGGAACATCCCACCGCAGGCGGCACGATCCGCCGGACACCCCCTAGCGCCGGTCCGGGCACGGGCACGAGTACGGGCACGGGCACGGGCACGGCAGGCGGCCGCGAAGGGGCCAGGGCTCAGGCTCCGTCCTCCGTGGCCCCTCCCGGTAGAGCGCCGCCTCCTCCAGGTCCAGCCGCCGCAGCAGCGACCGCAGCATCTCCTCGTCGATCCGCCGGGCGTCGCGCAGGTCCACGAACACCGCCCGCTCGGCCTCGATCATCTCCCGGGCCAGCCGCCGATAGGTGTCGTCCGCCGATTCGCCGGTCACCTCGTTGACCGCGCCCAGCCGCTCCCACACGGCGTTGCGGCGCTGCTCCAGCACCGTGCGCAGCCGGTCGGCGAGCGGCGACGGCAGGGCGTTGCGCTCATCGGCGAGCAGCTCCGCCAGCCGGCGCTCGGCGGCCAGCGACGCCGTGTTCTGCGCCTGGGCCTCGGCGAGGGTCTCGGCGTGGGGGTCGCGGCCGGGCAGCCCGAGCAGCCGGATCAGGGACGGCAGGGTGAGCCCATGGACCACCAGGGTCCCGATGACGGTGGTGAAGGTCAGGAAGAGGATCAGATTGCGGGCCGGGAAGGGGCCCCGCCGTGCACGGTCTCCGGGATCGAGAACGCGATGGCCAGCGAGACCACCCCGCGCATCCCGGCCCAGCCGACGATGACCGGCGCGGTCCAGTTGGTGCCGGGCTCGCGCTCGCGGATCCCGGGGAAGAGCATGCGCGGCACGAACGTCGACGGGAAGACCCAGACGTAGCGGGCGACCACCACGGCCAGGAAGACGATGGCCGCGTACCAGGCGGCCTGGCCCGCCCCGTACGCCCCCAGGCCACCCACCACGACCCGCAGTTGCAGCCCGATCAGCGCGAACACCGCCGACTCCAGCACGAAGTCGATCATGCGCCAGACCGCCGCCTCCTGGAGCCGGGTGGCGAAGTCGACCTGCCAGGAGTGGTGTCCGAGGTAGAGGCCGACCACCACGACGGCCAGCACGCCCGACGCCTGGACCTGCTCGGCGACGGCGTAGGCGACGAAGGGGATGAGCAGCGAGAGGGTGTTCTGCAGCAGGGGGTCCCGCAGCCGGGTGCGCAGCCAGTGCAGCGGCACCATCAGGATCAGACCGACCACGACGCCGCCGATGGCCGCGAAGGCGAACTCCCGCACGCCCTCGGCCCAGCTGACGCCCTCCCCCACCGCCGCGGCCACCGCCACCCGGTAGGCGGTGATCGCGGTCGCGTCGTTGAACAGGGACTCGCCCTGGAGGAGCGTGGTGAGCCGGGAGGGCAGCCCGATCCGGCGGGCGATGGCGGTGGCGGCCACCGCGTCCGGCGGCGCGACCACCGCGCCCAGCACGAGGGCGGCGGTCAGCGGCAGCTGCGGGATCAGCAGATGGGCGACCACGCCGACCGCGACCGTCGCGAAGAGCACATACCCGACGGAAAGCAGCGCGATCGGCCGCAGATTCGCCCGCAGGTCGAGGTACGAGCTGTCCAGCGCGGCGCTGTGCAGCAGCGGCGGCAGCACCAGGGGCAGCACGATGTGCGGGTCCAGCGTGTAGTCCGGCACCCCCGGCACGTACGAGACGACGAGCCCGACCGCGACCAGCAGCAGCGGCGCGGGCACCGGGGTCCGGCGCGCCGCGCCCGCGACCATCGCGCTGCCCGCGACCAGCATCAACAACGGCAATACGTCCATCGACCGGCCCTGTCTCCGTCGGCCGTCCCGACGGTCGTCCATGCTCCGCTCACGCGGCGTTTTAGTCTGGCAATCATGAACGAGTGCCCGCATGTTCCCGCACTGCCGCATCCCGAACCGGAGGCGCTGTCCGACACCTGCCCCGAATGCCTGGCGGTCGGCAGCCACCCCGTCCAACTGCGGAAGTGTCTGGTGTGCGGTCACGTGGGCTGCTGCGACTCCTCGCCGTACCAGCACACCACCCGCCACTTCGAGGAGACCGGCCATCCGGTGATGCGCAGCTTCGAGGAGGGCGAGGACTGGCGCTGGTGCTTCGTGGATCAGCTCATCGTGCGGTGAGATGCCGGCGTGTGGGGAGTCCCGGCTGCGCGAACGCCCTGGTCTTGGCGTTTTCCGCGCAATGTCGGAGATCGGCTGCCGCGTTTGTCGGTGCGGCCCGCTAGCCTTCACCACATGATCCGATCAGCGAAGCCGTCCGACGTTCCGGCGATCCATGCGATGATCCGCGAGCTGGCGGACTACGAGCGGGCTCCACAGGAGGCGAAGGCCACCGAGGAGCAGCTGCGCGAGGCGCTCTTCGGGGCGCATCCCGCGGTGTTCGCGCTGATCGCCGAGGAGGCCGGTGGCGCCGGGGAGCCCGGTGGCTCCGGGGTGTCCGCCGGTCCGGTGGGGTTCGCCCTGTGGTTCCGTAACTTCTCCACCTGGACAGGCACCCATGGCGTGTATCTGGAGGACCTGTACGTCACCCCGCGGGCCCGCGGGGGCGGCCACGGCAAGGCGCTGCTCGCCGAGCTGGCGCGGATCTGCGTGGAGCGGGGCTATGCCCGTTTCGAATGGTCGGTGCTCGACTGGAACGAGCCCGCGATCGGCTTCTACGCCGCGCTCGGCGCGGAGGCGATGGACGAATGGACGGTGCGCAGGCTCTCCGGAGAGCCGCTGCGAGCGCTGGCCGCTCAGGCCATGGGCACCGCCGTGACCAGCGATTTCCTGAGTGAGGCGACATCTCTTTCGAATTGAGACCGCAAACCCTCTAGCCACGCTGCGTACTCATGTGCTTACTATGAGTGATATCGCGGCCTTCTGGGCCGGGGTTCACCCGTGATGGGGGCCGTGCTTCGTCCGGGCGACACCGAACCGCAGATCGCGATAGCGTCGCAGCCAAAGTACATACAGCGCCGGTCCGTACCACCCTCCACCATAAGGGTTCGGGGCCGACGCTCCAATCAGCTCAGCTCAATCAGCTTGTGTCACCTTGGAGGTGAGGGTGTCCCAGATCGCAGGCGAGCCCGGGACCCAGGACTTCGTGGAAGTCCGGCTGCCCGCTGCGGGTGCCTATCTGTCGGTGCTGCGGACGGCCACCGCCGGCCTCGCAGCCCGCTTGGACTTCACCCTCGACGAAATCGAGGATCTGCGTATCGCCGTTGACGAGGCGTGCGCGATCCTGCTGCAGCAAGCCGTGTCCGGCTCCGTGCTGAGCTGCGTCTTCCGCTTGATCGACGACGCACTCCAGGTAACCGTCTCGGCTCCCACCACCGACGGTCGCGCCCCCGAGCGCGACACCTTCGCCTGGACGGTGCTCTCCGCACTGGCGGGCAAGGTGGACTCGACAGTGGCCGAGGACCGAACGGTCAGCATCAGTCTGTACAAGGAGCGCGGCGCCGGCCCCGGACAGCCGTGACGGAACAAGGGGGCTCCGTGAGCACTGCATCATCGCGGGGAGTGGGTACCCCGGCCATCCCGCACCCGCCGGCCCGGCCGCATCCCGCGGACTCGGAGGCGGCAGGAGACCGACCAGAGCGGGCGGACCACATGGATCAGCACGAGCAGGTGCATCAGCAGCACGATCCGCAGGACCGGAGCGGCGCGCGGGCGATGTTCGCCGAGCTGCGACGGCTGCCGGAGGGCTCCGCCGAGCGGGCCGAGCTGCGCAACAACCTCGTGCGTATGCATCTGCCGCTGGTGGAGCACCTGGCCCGGCGCTTCCGCAACCGCGGTGAGCCGCTGGACGACCTCACCCAGGTCGCCACCATCGGGCTGATCAAGTCCGTGGACCGGTTCGATCCGGACCGCGGTGTGGAGTTCTCCACCTATGCGACACCCACGGTCGTGGGCGAGATCAAGCGCCACTTCCGCGACAAGGGCTGGGCGGTGCGGGTGCCGCGTCGGCTCCAGGAGCTGCGGCTGTCGCTGACCACGGCCACCGCGGAGCTCTCCCAGCGCCATGGCCGCGCCCCGACCGTCCATGAGCTGGCCCAGCATCTGTCCATCTCCGAGGAGGAGGTGCTGGAGGGGCTGGAGTCCGCCAATGCCTACAGCACCCTGTCCCTGGACGTCCCGGATACGGACGACGAGTCCCCCGCGGTCGCCGACACCCTCGGCGCGGAGGACGAGGCGCTCGAGGGCGTCGAGTACCGCGAGTCGCTGAAGCCGCTGCTGGAGGATCTGCCGCCGCGCGAGAAGAAGATCCTGCTGCTGCGCTTCTTCGGCAATATGACGCAGTCGCAGATCGCGCAGGAGGTCGGCATCTCCCAGATGCATGTCTCCCGCCTGCTGGCCCGCACGCTCGCGCAGCTGCGCGACAAGCTGCTGGTCGAGGAGTAACGAGCGAGCACTACGGCTCGCCCGGCGGGCTGTTCCCCTCCCCGCCCCTTCCCGATACCAGGGGCTCCACCCCTGGACCCCGGGATCGGGGCGGAGCCCCGCCACGCGGCAGAGCCGCATACCGACGCTGCGGGAAGAGGCGGATGCCCCGATCCGGGGACGGGGGCGAGCCCCGGTCCGAGTCGGGGCAGAACCCCCGCCCGGGGCCAGGGACAACCCGTCCGAGGCCTGGGGCGAAGCCCCGCCACGCGGCAGAGCCGCACACCAACGCTGCGGGAAGAGGCGGATGCCTGGGTCCGGGTCGGGCGCAAGGACCGCCGCCCGGGGCCAAGGGCAGCCTCGTCCGGGGTCTGGGCGGAGTCCCAGTTTCGGGGTCTGGGGCGGAGCCCCAGTTGTGGGAAGGGGCGGGGAGGGGAACAGCCCGCCGCAGGCGTCACCCGGGCACGCCGCAGGCGGAGACCGGCTATGCGTCGCGGGGGCCGATGCCCAGGGCCTCGGTCGCCGTCGGGTTGATCAGCAGCGCCAGGACGGCCAGGGCCGCGACGGCGGTGGCCGCGCCGGCGGCGATCAGCGCGCCGCCGTTCTGCAGCAGCGTCCAGGCCACCGGCAGCGCCATCAGCTGGGTGATCATCGCGGGGCCGCGGCTCCAACGGCGCCGCAGCCACAGCCCACGGGCCGCCAGCAGCGGCAGCAGGGCCAGCGCGAGCACGGTGACCCCGAGCATCTCCGCCTGCTGCGGGCTCTCCGGATTCCCGGTCAGTCCCATGATCAGTACGTAGACGCCGAAGCCCAGCAGCACCACGCCCTCCGCGGCGGCCAGCACCGCGGCGGCGGTCAGCCGGGCGGGGCGGGGCCCGGTGGGCGCGGCACCAGCGGCACCAGCGGTGCCGGTCGCCTTGGCGGTACCGGCAGCGTCGGCCGCCTTGGCGGCACCGGCGTCCGGCCGATCCGCAGCCTTCCGCGCCGTGGCCCTCTGCGCCTTCTTCGCGGTAGCGGACTTCTTACTGCTCACCCCAGCAGCCTAGCCGCCCCGAGGCGCCCTTACCCTACCCCCCTGGGGCCGGTCGTCCCGGATGGGTAGGCTGGCGCGCATGCGCGCACTCCTCGTGGTCAACCCGGCAGCAACCACCACCAGTGCCCGCACCCGGGATGTTCTGTTCCACGCGCTCGCCAGCGATCTGAAGTTGGACGTGGCGACCACGGAGTACCGGGGGCACGCCCGCGACCTGGCCCGGCGCGCGGTCGACGGCGGCACTCATGAACTGGTCGTGGCGTTCGGCGGCGACGGCACCGTCAACGAGGTCGTCAACGGACTGCTGCACCATGGCCCCGCCCCCCAGGAGTTGCCCCGGCTCGCGGTCGTGCCCGGCGGCTCCACCAATGTCTTCGCCCGCGCGCTCGGGCTGCCCAATGACGCCGTCGAGGCGACCGGCGCCCTGCTGGACGCGTTGAGAGACGGCACCGAGCGCACCGTGGGCCTCGGGCTCGCGGGCGGCACCCCGGGCACCCGGGACGAGTCGGTCCCGGCCCGCTGGTTCACCTTCTGCGCCGGGCTCGGCTTCGACGCGAGCGTCATCGGCCGGGTCGAGCAGCAGCGCGAGCGCGGCAAGCGGTCCACCCACGCCCTCTACATACGGCAGATGGTGCGGCAGTTCATGGGGAGCCGCACCGGCGGCAGGGCACCATCACCATCGGGCGGCCGGGCGAGGACCCGATCGAGGAGCTGGCGCTGTCCATAGTCTGCAACACCTCCCCGTGGACCTTTCTGGGCAACCGCCCGGTCTACGCGGCGCCCCAGGCATCCTTCGACACCGCCCTCGACGTGCTGGGACTCGCCAAGCTGTCGGCCCCTGCGATGACCCGCTACGCGACCCAGCTGCTGATGTCGACGCCCGAGCGCGGCCCCCGCGGCAAGCATGTGGTAGCCCTCCACGATCTGGAGGACTTCACCTTGCAATCCCAGGCGCCACTGCCGTTCCAGATGGACGGTGACCACCTGGGACTGCGTACGAGCGTGACGTTCACAGGCGTACGCCGTGCACTGCGTGTGATTGTGTGAGTGAGACCGCAAAAAGTCCTTCCAGTCGAACGTTTAGCCTGGACTCCACCCACCGGAAGTACGGCTGTGACCGAGCCGACACCAAGGAATCAAAAAAAACTTTCCGGAAGGGGTTGTATCCGTCGCCGAGGTTTGCGAGTCTCTTCTTGGCGATCGGGACGGCCTTCTGAAAGGCCCCTTGAGAGCCCGAACCCCCTCCTCATTCCACAGGACCGCACCAGCCCCAACTGGTTCGGCGGCCCTACCCTTACGGGGGGATTCGTGAAAGCGTTCACATTCACAAGCAACGAGCCCGCAATACGAGGAGATGGAGCAGCCATGGACTGGCGTCACAACGCCGTTTGCCGCGAGGAAGACCCCGAGCTGTTCTTCCCCATCGGCAACACCGGTCCTGCGCTGCTGCAGATCGAGGAAGCCAAGGCCGTCTGCCGCCGCTGCCCCGTCATGGAGCAGTGCCTGCAGTGGGCGCTTGAGTCCGGCCAGGACTCCGGCGTCTGGGGTGGAATGAGCGAGGACGAGCGCCGCGCCATGAAGCGCCGTGCCGCTCGCAACCGGGCACGCAACGCCAGCGCCTGAAGCCCGCACCCCGTGGCCCCCGAGCCGCAGCGCGTAGTAACCCCCATGCGCACAGCATCATGAGCTTTGAGCCCCGGACCAGATGGGTCCGGGGCTCAGTGCTTTCCGGGCTCATAACGATCCCGACAACGGTCCCGACAACGGTCCCGATAACGGTCCCGATAACAATCCCGACAACGATGTGTTCAGCACATCAGTGCTTCTCGGCACCCACCGGGAAGTCCAGCATCACCCGGGTGCCGCGCTCCGGCGCGGGCACCATGTCGAACGTCCCGCCCAGCTCCCCCTCCACCAGGGTGCGGACGATCTGAAGCCCCAGGTTTCCGGCCCGCTGGGGGTCGAACCCCTCCGGCAGCCCGCGCCCGTCGTCCTGGACGACCACCACCAGCCGGCTCTCCTCATCGCCGCCCCCGCGCACCGCCGAGACCTCGACCGTGCCCTGCTCCCCCGGTCCGAAGCCGTGCTCCAGCGCGTTCTGCAGCACCTCGGTGAGGACCATGGACAGCGGGGTGGCCACCTAGGCGTCGAGGATGCCGAACCGCCCGGTGCGGCGGCCGGTCACCTTGCCGGGCGATATCTCGGCCACCATCGCCAGCACCCGGTCGGCTATGTCGTCGAACTCGACCCGCTCGTCGAGGTTCTGCGAGAGGGTCTCATGGACGATGGCGATCGAGCCGACCCTGCGCACCGCCTCGTTGAGCGCCTCCCGCCCCTGCACCGAGTCCATGCGGCGGGCCTGGAGCCGCAACAGGGCCGCCACCGTCTGGAGGTTGTTCTTCACCCGGTGGTGGATCTCCCGGATGGTGGCGTCCTTGGTGATCAACTCGCGCTCGCGGCGTCGCAGTTCGGTGACGTCCCGCAGCAGCACCAGCGAGCCGATGTGCAGCCCCTTGGGCTTGAGCGGAATGGCCCGCAGCTGGATGACCCCGTCGCCGCCCTCGACCTCGAACTCCCGGGGCGCCCAGCCGCTGGCCAGTTTGACCAGCGCCTCGTCCACCGGGCCGCGCACCGGCGCGAGTTCGGCGGTGGTCTTGCCCAGGTGGTGGCCGACGAGATCGGCGGCGAGGCCCAGCCGGTGGTAGGCGGAGAGCGCGTTGGGACTCGCGTACTGGACCACCCCGTCCGCGTCGAGCCGGATCAGCCCGTCGCCCGCGCGCGGTGATGCGTCCATGTCGACCTGCTGGTTGGGGAACGGAAACGATCCCGCGGCGATCATCTGGGCGAGGTCGGACGCGCTCTGGAGGTAGGTGAGCTCCAGCCGGCTGGGGGTCCGTACGGTCAGCAGATTGGTGTTCCGCGCGATCACCCCGAGGACCCGGCTCTCCCGCCGGACCGGGATGGACTCCACCCGGACCGGCACCTCCTCGCGCCACTCGGGGTCGCCCTCCCGGACGATCCGGCCCTCGTCCAGGGCGGCGTCCAGCATGGGGCGGCGGCCGCGGGGGACGAGATGGCCGACCATGTCGTCCTGGTAGGAGGTGGGCCCGGTGTTCGGCCGCATCTGGGCCACGGAGACGTACCGGGTGCCGTCGCTGGTGGGGACCCACAGCACCAGATCGGCGAAAGAGAGGTCGGAGAGCAGCTGCCACTCCGAGACCAGCAGGTGGAGCCACTCGAGGTCGGAATCGTCGAGTGCGGTGTGCTGGCGGACGAGGTCGTTCATGGAGGGCACGTTGCGAGCCTACCCTCACCTGTGGATTAGCCTATTCGCGCATAAGCATGGACAGACAGCAGTGGTCTAGTCCAGAATATCGAGCACTGCGATCTTCCGCTCTCCCCGCACAGGAGGGCGGATCGAGGGACCCGGAGCGCTCTGCCCTGACCGCCCGGGAGTCCTCAGGTCGGCCGCTCGGCCGACGCAACTCCGGGCTGCGGTGCCGGGCGGGTTGAGGGTCCCGCCCTGGCGCCGCGGCCCGCGGGTGTCACACCCAAGGCTCCCGCGCCTCGTCGAAGGCCGCGGGAGCCTTTTCCTGTGCCTCAGCGGTATGTCGCAATGAGGGCCCGCGTTGTCCCGGCGAGCCCCTCACCGCGAGGCTCAGCGCGTCTCCGTCACCTTCGCCGGCGCCCGCGGCGCGACCAAGCCTTGATGGCCGCCCTCGCATTGCTCGGCCCCGGGGGCCTCACAAGCTTCGGCCGCCCGGCCGGACTCCGTCCGGCAACGCCTCAACGCGTCTCCGTCACCTTCGCCAGCGCCCGCGGCGCGTCCGGGTCCTGCCCACGCGCGATCGTCACCTCGTACGCCAGCATCTGCAGCGGCAGGATCTCCAGGATCGGCTGGACCTCCTCGGCGACCCCGTCCGTCGGCAGGGCGAACCCCGCCGAGGCCCGCTCCACCTCCGACGCGCTGCCGATGACCACCAGGTCCGCGCCCCGGCCGCGCAGCCGCTCCAGGACCGGCTGCAGCGCCTGGCCGCCCTTGCCCTCGGTGACGATCGCGATCACCGGCGAGATGTTGTCGACCATGGCCAGCGGGCCGTGCAGCAGATCGGCGCCCGAGTAGGAGAGCGCCGGGATGTAGCTGGTCTCCATCAGCTTCAGGGCGGCTTCCTTGGCGGTCGGGTAGCCGTAGCCCCGGGAGGTGAGGACCATCCGCTCGGCGAAGCGGTAGCGCGCCGCGAGCTGCCGGACCTCGTCCTGGCGGTCGAGGATCTGCTGGGCGAGGTCGGGCAGCACCTTGGCGGCCGCGCCGTCGCCGCCGCGCAGCCCCTCCACGAAGAGGTAGAGGGCGAGCAGTTCGGCGGTGTAGGTCTTGGTCGCGGGCAGCGCCTTCTCCGGCCCGGCCAGGACGTCGATGTGGAATTCGGAGACGGCCGCGAGCGGCGAGTCGGCGTTGTTGGTCACCGCGAGGGTGATCGCACCGGCCGCGCGGGCGGCCTCGGTGGAGGCCACCAGGTCGGGGGAGCCGCCGGACTGGCTGACGGTGATCACCAGGACGTCGGTGAGGTCCGGCTGGGCGCCGTACGCGGTGGTGGTGGACATGGAGGTCAGCCCGCACGGCTTGCCGAGCAACACCTCGAGCAGGTACTTCGCGTACAGCGCCGCGTTGTCCGAGGTGCCCCGGGCGGTGAGCAGGACGAAGCGCGGGTTGCGGGCGGCGATCCGCTCCGCGACCTCGCGGATCCTCGGGGCGCCCTGGTCGAGGATGCGGCGCAGCACGGCGGGCTGCTCGGCCATCTCGCCGGACATGATCCGGCCCGGCTGGTCGCTGCGCTGGGCCGTCGTCGTGGCGGACATGCTGGGTGCCTCCAGGTGGCTCTTTGCCGGGCTGGGCCGAGGGGGCTGAGGGGTCAGTCCCCGGGGTGGTCACCGGCGCCGTTGCCGACGATCACTTCCGCGGCCGCCCGTCCACACACCCGGGCGGCGCCGTGGGTCGCGATGTGCGGCGCCCCGACGGGCGGCGCCTGGGGCACCCCCATCTCCACGACGACCGTCTCCGGCCGGGCGGTGAGCAGGGCGTCCAGCGCGTCGGCCATCCAGGGGTGGCGGTGGACATCGCGGACCACAGCGACGATCCTACGGTCCCCCGCGGTGTCGAGCATATATTCGATCAGGCCGTGGACGCCCCGGGCCTCGGCGTCCTGCCGCCCGTAGGTGGCGGCCCCGGTGCCAGGGCGCAGCCGGGCCAGTTCGGCGCCGACGCCCCAGGGGGTCTCCTCGCCGACGGCGATGTTGGCCACCGGGGTGAAGGTGGCCACGTAGGCGGGTCCGGTCACGGGCTCGTACGAGGTCCCGGCCGGGGTGACTCTGAGCGCCCGGCGCGCGGCGGCGAGCCCCACCCCCGCGGCGGGCTCGATGCCGTGCGCCGCGCGCGGTCCTCCGGAGCGCCGCGTCCACTCCCCCAGGCCGCGCACCCGCGCCGCCGCCTCGGCCAGCCGCTCCTCCGCCAGCCGCCCCTCGATGACGGCGCTGACCAGCGCGTCGCGCAGCCGCAGCACGGTGCCCTCGTCGGCGAGCCCGCCGCCCACGCAGATGGCGTCGGCGCCCGCGGCGATCGCCAGGACGCTGCCGCGCTCGATGCCGTACGCGTCGGCGATGGCCCGCATCTCCATGCCGTCGGTGACGATCATCCCGTCGAAGCCGAGTCCGCCGTCGGCCACGGGCCGGCGCAGCAGGCCGTGCAGCGCGGCGGGGCTGAGGGTGGCGGGCAGGTCGGGGTCGAGCGCGGGCAGCAGGATGTGCGCGCTCATCACGGCCTTGGTCCCGGCGGCGACGGCGGCGCGGAAGGGCACCAGTTCGCGGGCGGTCAGGGTGTCCAGACCGGCGTCGATGCGCGGCAGGGAGTGGTGGGAGTCGACGGCGGTGTCGCCGTGGCCGGGGAAGTGCTTGGTGCAGGCGGCCACCCCGGCGCCCTGCAGGCCCTCGATGTACGCGGCGGTGTGCCGGGCCACGAGCCCCGGCTCGGCGCCGAAGGAGCGCACGCCGATGACGGGATTGTCGGGGTTGGAGTTGACGTCGGCGGAGGGCGCCCAGTTGAGGTTGACGCCGCATTCGGCGAGGCGGCGGCCCAGCTCGCGGGCGACGGCGCGGGTCAGCTCCGGGTCGTCGACGGCGCCGAGCGCGAGGTTGCCGGGGAAGGAGGAGCCGGTGCGCACCTCCAGCCGGGTGACGTCGCCGCCCTCCTCGTCGATCGCCACCAGGACGTCGTCACGCTCGGCGCGCAGCTGGGCGGTGAGGGCGCCCAGCTGCTCGGGCGTGGCGATGTTCCGGCCGAACAGGCCGACGGAGGCGAGCCCCTCGCCGAGCCGCCGCAGCACCCAGTCGGGGCGGTGGTTCCGGTGAAGCCGGGCTGGAGAACGGTGAGAGCGTCGCGGGTGAGGGTGGCCGAGTCGTGTGCGAGGGTCGTCATAAACCGGGATCATCCCTTCACAGCGCCGGAAGTGAGCCCACCGACCGCCTTGCGTTGCAGAAACAGGAACAGGAGCAGGATCGGGATGGCGAACAGCGACGCCGCCGCCATGGTGGCACCCCAGTCGTCGCCGAAGGCGGTCTGGAAGCTGGACAGCCACAGCGGAAGCGTCTGGGCGCCCGGGTCCTTGTTCAGGATGAGCACGAGCGGGAATTCGTTCCAGGCCGTGATGAAGCCGAAGAGCGAGGTGGCCATCAGGCCGGGGGCCAGCAGCGGGAAGATCACCCGGAGGAACGCCTGCGGACGGGTGCAGCCGTCCACCATCGCCGACTCCTCCAGCTCCTTGGGGATCGCGGCCACATAGGAGCGGAGCGTGAGGATGGTGAAGGGCAGCACCATGACCATGTAGAAGAGGGTGAGCGGGAGCAGGCTGTTCAGCATGTCGCCGTCGCGCACCAGCATGTAGATGGCGATGACCAGGACCTCCCAGGGCGCCATCTGCGCGATCATGAAGGTCACCAGGAAGCCGCGGCGCCCCTTGAACCGCATCCGGGCGAGGGCGAACGACGCGAGCAGCGCGATCAGCAGGGAGAGGCCGACCGCCGAGAGGGTGACGGTGAGCGAGTTGCCGACCAGGGTCCAGAAGTTCTCGGCGTCCACGGCCTTCTGGAAGTGTTCGAGGGTGGCTCCGGTCGGGAACCACACCGGGTCCTCGGAGATGATGTCCGAGGTCGGCTTGAGGGCCGTGGTGAACATCCAGTAGACGGGGAACGCGAAGCCGAGAAAGAGCACGACGGCGGTCGCGTTGGGCCACAGCCGGGCGAGCGGCGAGCGCTTCACAGCTCGTCCTCCTCTTGCCTGAGCACGATCCGGAGGTAATAGGAGGTCAGCGCCAGCAGGACCGCGATGGTCAGCAGCGAGATCGCGGCGCCCATGCCGTAGTGCTGGTTGCCGACGCCCTCGATGAAGGCGTAGACGGGGAGGGTTTCGGTGAGCCGGTCGGGGCCGCCCTCGTTGATCGCGAAGACCTGGGCGAACGCCTTGAAGACCCAGATGACTTCGAGGAACGTCGTGGCCAGCAGGAACGGCTTGAGGAAGGGGAAGGTCACCGAGGTGAAGCTTTTCCAGCCGCCGGCGCCGTCGAGCGCGGCCGCCTCGTAGAGCTCGCCGGGGATGGTGGTGGTCGCGGCGTAGAGGTTGATCGCCACGAACGGGATCGACTGCCAGACGATCAGCACGGTGATGACGAAGAACGTGGAGAACTGGCCGCCGGTCCAGTTGTAGTGCGCCATGGAGTGCCAGCCGAGGGCGTCCAGCACCCAGTTGACCACCCCGAAGCGGGTGGCGAAGAGCCACTGGAAGACAGTGGTGGCGGCGATGGTCGGCATGGCCCAGGCCAGCACCAGACCGACCGAGAGCAGCAGCCGCATCTTGCTGCCGAGGCGGGCCAGCAGCAGTCCGACCAGGGTGCCCAGCAGCATGATCAGCACCACGTTGACCGCGGTGAAGATCACCGACCGCAGGGTGACCCGCCAGAAGTCCTCACTGGTCAGCGTCTCGCGGTAGTTGTCGACCCCGTTCCACTCGGTGAGGTGCTGGATCAGCTGCCGCATATTGAGGTTCTGGAACGACAGCAGGCCGTCCTTGACCAGCGGCCAGCCCAGCAGCAGCGCGGTCGCCGCCAGCGCGGGCAGCAGCAGGAGGTACGGGGCGGCGCCGGTCAGCCGTGCGCGCCCGGCGGGGCCCGGGGCCGGGCGGCGGGGGCCCGGCGGTGCCCCGCCCCGGCGGACCCCGGCCGCCGCCGGGCCGGGGTCCTGGCGTTCGGTCGCTACCGCCATCGGGCTCAACGCTCCTGGCTGAGGCGCTTGTTCAGCTCGCCCTCGACCGACTTGGCCGCCTCGGCGGGCGACTTACCGGTGAGCACGGCGGTCATATAGGTCTTGACGGGGTTCGGGGCGTTCTCCACCGCGGCCCATTCGGGGATCAGCGGGGTGGTGCCGCCGGTCGCGGCGGCCGGGGCGGCCGCCTGCGCGGCGGGGTTGCCCTTGAGCCGCGCCTGGAGCGATTCCTTGTTGGGGATGACGCCGCCTTCCTTGGCGAGCTGTCCCTCGTAGGTGTCATTCAGCGCGATCTTCAGGAACTCCTTGGCCAGCTCCTGCTTTTCGCTGCCCGCGGCGATCGCGAGGTTGGAGCCGCCGAGGAAGACGCCCTCGGGCTTGCCCGCGGTCTCGCCCGGGATGGTGAAGTAGCCGATGTCCTTCTCGATCTTCGGGTTGGCCTTGATGGCGATCCCGGCTTCCCAGCCCATGCCGATGAAGGCGCCGGTCTTGCCCTTGGCGAAGATCTCGCCCTGCTGCGGGGTGGCCTCGTCCTTGTCCTTGGGGGCCTTGCTGAAGGACTGGTACTGCTTGTAGATGTCCATGGCCTTGCCGACCTTGGGATCGGCGAGGTTGGAGACCCACTTGTCGCCGTCCTTCTTGACGAGGTCGGCGCCGGTGCCGATGGTCAGCCCGTCGAAGAAGTACCAGTTCTGGCCCGGGAGGTAGATCGGCTCGGCGTCGGTCTTCTTCTCGATGGTGTCGAGGTCGCGGAAGAACTCGGTACGGGTCTTGGGGGTGTCCTTGATCCCGGCCTCGGCCCAGATCTTCTTGTTGTAGAGGACGACCCGGTTGGCCGCGTACCACGGCGCCGCGTACTGCTTGCCGTCGTAGACCGCGGACTTGTTGATCGACTCCGACCAGTCGGCGCCGATCGACTTCTTCAGGTCACCGAGTTCGGCCAGTCCGCCGGTCTGCGCGTAGGACGGGGTCTGGGTGTTGCCGATCTCCAGCACATCCGGCGGGTCGGACTCCGAGAGCGCGGTGGTCACCTTCTGCTGAATGCCGTTCCACTGCTGGATCTCCAGCTTCAGCTTGGCGCCCGTCTTCTTCTCGAAAGCGGCCTTGACATCCTTCGTCCAGCCGTCCGGCGTGGAGCCGTCCATCGCCCAGACGGTGAGCGTCTGCCCCTTGAAACCGTCCGCTCCGGCCTTGTCGTCATCGCCGTCGGACCCACAGGCCGCGACGGATACCAGCATTGCCGCGACACCCGTCGCCGCTATGAGCCCACGCTTCACAGCACTCTCCTCAGAAGGCCGGATCAGGGGTTTAATGGTCCAGACCAGTGCCCGCAGCTTGGCCTAGACCTTTTGGGGTGTCAAGGGTGTATAAGAGTCACCGGCGGCTCCGTTACCGGACCGACACTTCCCGACATCCGGACCGAGCGGCCGCCCGGAGCCGGGACCGTGCCACGATGTGAGGCGCTGGATTTCAAGAGACCGGTGACGGCGGTGGACGCCGGTGACGGCAGCGGACCAGGAGTCGGAGAGGGCGCGATGGAGACCGAGGGGGCAACGGCGGCAGCGGCGGCCACCACGACGGCCGAGAGCGACGGCAACGGCTCCAATGGGGCACGCACCGCGCGCGTCCCGAAGTACTACCGCCTCAAGCGCCACTTGCTGGAGATGACCGAGACCCTGCCACCGGGCACCCCGGTCCCACCGGAGCGCACCCTGGCCGCGGAGTTCGACACCTCGCGCACCACCGTGCGCCAGGCGCTCCAGGAACTGGTCGTCGAGGGGCGCCTGGAGCGGATCCAGGGCAAGGGCACGTTCGTGGCCAAGCCCAAGGTCTCCCAGGCGCTGCAACTCACCTCGTACACCGAGGACATGAAGGCCCAGGGCCTGGAGCCCACCTCCCAGCTGCTGGACATCGGCTATGTCACCGCCGACGACCGGCTCTCCGGGCTGCTGGACATCGCCGCCGGCGGGCGGGTGCTGCGCATCGAGCGGCTGCGGCTGGCCAGCGGGGAGCCGATGGCCATCGAGACCACCCACCTGTCCGCCAAGCGCTTCCCCGCGCTGCGCCGCAGCCTGGTGAAGTACACCTCGCTGTACACGGCACTGGCCGAGGTGTACGACGTCCGGCTGGCCGAGGCCGAGGAGACCATCGAGACCTCGCTGGCCACCCCGCGCGAGGCGGGGCTGCTGGGCACGGACGTGGGGCTGCCGATGCTGATGCTCTCGCGGCACTCGCGGGACGCGTCCGGGGAGCCGGTGGAGTGGGTGCGGTCGGTCTACCGCGGGGACCGCTACAAGTTCGTGGCGCGGCTCCAGCGGCCGAACGACTGAGAAGCGCTACCGGCTGAGCCGGGCCACCAGCCGATCCGCGCTACGGCAGGTGCCGCGCCGCGACTGAGCCTCGCCACGGCGGGACCGCGCCACCGGCCGGACCCCGCCACCGGCCGGACCCCGCCACCGGCCGGACCCCGCCACCGGCCGGACCGCGCCACCGGCCGGGCCGTGCCACCGGCCGGGCCGTGCTACGGCTGACCGGCTATCTTTCTCATACCGATATACGGACGGGTAGTGACGACCGCCGGGCCCCGGGCTTAGATTTCCTGCGCATTACACAAATGATCAGCTGTGATCCAGGTGATCGACCGTGCCGCAGGAGATGAGCCGAGGGGACTGGAGCCCGCCACATGTCAGACACGTCCGCTTCACCCGGCAGGAGACCGGTCGTGACGCCCACGCGCGTCGTGGCCGCTCTGTGCCTGATCGCCCCGTTCGTCGGGATGCTCTGGGTCGGTTCGTACGGCAAGGTCGAGCCGACCTTCATCGGGATCCCGTTCTTCTACTGGTACCAGATGCTCTGGGTGCCCGTCTCGGCCGCGCTGACCTCGGTCGCCTACGTCCTGGTCCGCCGGGAGCGGCGGGAGCGCAAGGGGGGTGACTCCGCATGAACGACGGAGTGAACGGCGTCGCGCTCGCCGTCTTCATCTTCTTCTTCGTGGCCGTCACGGTCATGGGCTTCCTGGCCGCGCGCTGGCGCGCCGCCGAGAACGCCAACAACCTCGACGAGTGGGGACTGGGCGGCCGCAGCTTCGGCACTTGGATCACCTGGTTCCTGCTCGGCGGCGACCTGTACACCGCGTACACCTTCGTCGCCGTCCCGGCCGCGATCTACGCGACCGGCGCGGCCGGGTTCTTCGCGGTGCCGTACACCATCCTGGTCTACCCGCTGATCTTCACCTTCCTGCCCCGGCTCTGGTCGGTGTCCCACAAGCACGGGTACGTCACCACCTCGGACTTCGTCCGCGGCCGCTTCGGCTCCAAGGGTCTTTCGCTGGCCGTCGCGATCACCGGCATCCTCGCCACCATGCCGTACATCGCCCTCCAGCTGGTGGGCATCCAGGCGGTGCTGGACGTGATGGGCGTCGGCGGCGGGGAGAACACCAACTGGTTCATCAAGGACCTCCCGCTGCTGATCGCCTTCGGCGTGCTCGCGGCGTACACCTACTCCTCGGGGCTGCGCGCCCCCGCGCTGATCGCGTTCGTCAAGGACACTCTGATCTACATCGTCATCGCGGTGGCGATCATCTACATCCCGATCAAACTGGGTGGCTTCGACGACATCTTCAGCGCGGCGAACGACAAGTTCACCAAGGCCGGCGCGGGCGGGCTCGCACCCGCGGCGGAGGGCCAATGGGCGTACGGCACGCTGGCCCTGGGCTCGGCGCTCGCGCTGTTCATGTATCCGCACTCGATCACGGCGACGCTCTCCAGCCGCAGCCGTGAGGTGATCCGCCGCAACACCACGATCCTGCCGCTGTACTCGCTGATGCTGGGGCTGCTGGCGCTGCTGGGCTTCATGGCCATCGCCGCCGGGGTGAAGGTCGAGAACGGCCAGCTGGCCATCCCGCAGCTCTTCGAGAACATGTTCCCCGACTGGTTCACCGGCGTCGCCTTCGCCGCGATCGGCATCGGCGCGCTGGTCCCGGCGGCCATCATGTCGATCGCCGCGGCGAACCTCTTCACCCGCAACATCTACAAGGACTTCCTGCGGCCGAACGCCACGGCCGAGGAGGAGACCAAGGTCTCCAAGCTGGTCTCGCTGCTGGTGAAGGTCGGCGCGCTGATCTTCGTGCTGGGCATGGACAAGACCGTCGCGATCAACTTCCAGCTGCTGGGCGGGATCTGGATCCTCCAGACCTTCCCGGCCCTGGTGGGCGGCCTGTTCACCCGCTGGTTCCACCGCTGGGCGCTGCTGGCGGGCTGGGCGGTCGGCATGGTCTACGGAACGTGGAAGGCGTACGACACCCCGAGCGGCACCCAGAAGCACTTCGGCAACACCGCCGATGTGCCGGGTATCGGCGAGATCGGCTACATCGGTCTCACCGCCTTCGTGCTCAACGTGGTGGTCACGGTGGTCCTGACGCTGATCCTGCGGGCGGTCAAGGCCCCGGACGGCGTGGACGAGACGTCCTCGGCCGACTACAAGGCGGACGCGGGCGACCCGGGCGTCCAGACCGACCTCCCGCCCGCCACGGCGGGCGCCCGGGCGCCCACTGACGCCTTGGCGGCGGGCCGCGCGGAATTGACGCTTTGACGGATTGACGGCGAACGGGCCGCCGGCTCCCCTCTCGGGGAGCCGGCGGCCCGTTCGTGTGGTCGCGGGGTACCGGGGTGCCGGGTGCGGGGCTTACGGGTGGTACTTCTCCTCGACCGTTTCGGCACCGGCGGACTTGGTGCTCAAGGTGACGCGGACGGTCACGCTGCCGGTCTTCGCGGCCTTCTCCAGATCGTCCGCGGTGCACTTCGTGGTGCCGTAGCCGTCCTTGCCGAGGGCCACGTGGCCGGACTCCTCGCCGCAGATCGCGGCCGCGCCGAAGATCTGGGTGGCGTTGGAGACGTAGAACGCCTGGTCGGTGCTGCCGTCCTGGGGGTGGACGATCAGCTTGCCGGGTGCGAGGTACTGCAGCTTGCCGACGTACGTGTGGTGGTTGCCCGCGTTGGCGACGCCGCCGCCGGAGGAGGCGGCGGACCCGCCACCGGTGCCGCCGCCGTTCTGGCCCTGCGAGCCGGAGTTGTTCGAGGAGGAACCGCCCGTGGAAGAGCCCTCCTTGGCGGAGCCGCCCGTGGAAGAGCCCCCCTTGGCGGAGCCGCCCGTTGACTGGGCCGTGGCCGAGGCGTCCTGCGAGGCGGGCGCGGCGGAGGAGCTCGAGGAACCGGCGGACTCGGAGTCGTCGGGACCGCAGGCCGTGGCCCCCAGGCCCAGCGCCGCGGCGGCGACCATGGCGGCGGCGATGCGGCGGCCGGCACGGCCGCGGAAGCGCTTGGTGGTGGCGGTGTTCATGGTGGTGCTCCTGTTGTTTCTGTTCTCTCGTCTCGCTCCCGGACGACCATCAGCTTCGGAGATCGGATTGGCGTTCTGCTAACGGACGGCTAATGCGCTGGTGACAGGGGGACCAGCGGGACCGCGACCCCGCTCGGATGAGTCCCGTCCGGGTGAGTACGGATACCTACGCCGTGATGGGTGACGGCACGGATCCGGACCGCCGGGGCCGGGACCTACCGTCCGGTATATGACCGAAAGTGAGGCACCCGCCAGAAAGGGCGGCGATGGGTGGCGCGTCGGGTGCACCAGCGTGCTGGCCCTGGCCGTGGCCGGAATCGCCGGGCTCGCGTACGCGAGCGTCGACTCCACCTATCCCGACGTCGATCCCGAGAAGCGGGCGCGCCAGCTCTCCGGGTACTCCCGGGACGCCTATGCCGCGCTCGGCATCGACCGCACCGTCGAAGGTGGTTACGTCGATGTCGACAACCACAACACCTACGACTCCAACTACTGCTACCCGGACGGCCTGTTCAGCTTCGCCGACCCGCCCGTGGAAGGCGCGTACCAGCTGATCCACGGGTGGTCGATCGGCAAGGTGGACCGGGCGGAGGCGCTGCCCGCGCTGCGCAGGGTGCGGGATCACCTCAAGGCGGAGGGGTGGCGCATCACGCGGTTCGGCAAGGACGAGCAGCTCGAGGAGTGGAGCGTCAAGGCCGAGCGCGACGGCGGCTTCAGCACCGGGATCACCTGGGAGGCGGAGTTCCGGCGGCTCAGCGGGGGCAGCGGCGGGCCCTGCGCGATGGACCCGGACACGAGCCAGGAGAAGGACGAACCCTACGAGTCCTACGGCGAGCCGGAGCTGAACTCCTTCCCACCGGCCATGACGCCCGGCGGATGACGCCCGGCGGATGACGCCCGGCGGGCGTTAGGCGGCGATCTCGAAGGCATCGCAGGGGTGTTGGGGTGCGAGTTCGAACCAGAGCAGCTTGCCTCTCCGCCCGAAGAGCTCGTCGGCGAGGGCGTAACCGCCCCAGTTGTCGGCGCAGATCCGGACGATGAGGAGGCCACGGCCGTACGTGGCCTCGGTGTTCGCGGAGGCCTCGGCGAGGGCGGACGAGCGGTCGAAGAGGGCCGGGGGCTTGTCGAAGGGCGGCGGGATGTCCGGGTTGGTGTCCCACACGCTGATCCGCAGACGCCCCTCCTCCACGGCGCGGACACGCATTTCGGCCGGGCCGGTGGTGTGGCGGTAGGCGTTGGTGACCATCTCGCTCGCGACGAGGGTCGCGGGGTCGGTGAGTTCGCCCAGCCCGTGCCGGGCGAGGACCGCACGGAGGGTAGTCCGGGCGATGGCCGCGGCGCGGGGGTCATGGGGCAGGCGTAGTGAGTAGGACCAGGGGTTTTCCGGCGTTTCCGGCGCAGGGGTGGGCATGAAGTCTCCGTTTGGTGCGAGGAGTTGGACTGTGTCCGAGCACACACCGTAGCGCCGTCGGCATAAACTATTCGACGGCAGCGATAGAAGTGCTTGAAATGCCACCCGTGTGAGTGACGCGCCTGTTGCGCATGAGCAGAGAGAATCGGCGAATGCCTCAGAGAAGTGTTCCGACAGCACGCCAACTCCGCCTCGGCACCGAGCTGCGCAGGCTTCGGGAACGCGCCGGTTTGACATCGACCGAGGCCGGGCGCCTGCTCGGCACCAATCAGACGGCCATCAGCAACATCGAGGCGAGCCGGTTCGGAGTCAGCGCGGAGCGGCTGCGAGCGCTGGCGCGGAACTACTCGTGCGGGGACGAAGCTCTGATCGCGGCGCTCATCGACATGGCGGTGGAACGCAAGCGGGGCTGGTGGGAGGAGTACCGGGAGACGCTCGCCGCCGGATTGCTCGATCTGGCCGAGCTGGAACACCACGCCATGGAGCTGCGCTCGGCCTACATCGCGCACATGCCTGGTCTGCTCCAGACCATCGACCACGCCCGCGAGATCTTCCGGCAGGCGGTCCCGCCGTTGACTCCGCCGGACGTCGAGCACCACGTTTCCCACCGCGTGAAGCGGCAGGCCATCCTCTACCGGGACAAGCCCACGCCCTATACGGCCATCGTCCATGAGGCCGCTCTACGGATGCGCTTCGGTGGACCGGACGTAGCACGCGGACAGCTCCAACACATCCTCGACATGAGCGAGCACGCCCACATCAAGGTGCTGGTGATCCCCTTCGAGGCGGGGTCGTTCCCCGGCTCGGGCCCGTCGATCCTTTATGCCACCGGTCCCGTCCCGCAACTGGACACCGTGCAGCTCGATACGGAGCATGGCTCCGAACTACTCGACGCACCTGCCCAGTTGGAGAGGTACCGCATTGTGCTGGATCGCATGGAAGCGGTGGCCCTCACCGAGCCGAAATCGCGCGACCTCATCCAGAGCATCATCCGATCCCTGAAAGGGAAATGAGTTGGCCACCCGCGAATGGCAGAAGTCCTCGTACAGCTCCACAGGCAACGCCTGCGTCTACGTCTCGGCGCCCGACAGCGCCACCATCCGACTCCGCGAAAGCGACGAACCCGACACCATCCTCACCACCACCCCCAACGCCCTGGACGCCCTCATACGCAGCGCCAAAGCAGGGCAGCTCGACCACCTCGGCACAGCGGCGTAAGGATCAGCGGTCGTCCGCGGCCTTCTCGGCCGCGGACCAGCCGACCAGGTCGTTCACGTAGCGCCGCATGAGCCGTTCCAGCTCCACCAGGTCCCGGTCGCTCCACTGCTCGAACACCGGCTGGTTGAGTCGCCCGCGCGCCGCGTCGATCGCGTCGATGACGCGGCGCCCCTCCTCGGTGAGGAGGGCTTCCTTCACGCGGCGGTCTTCCGCGCTGGGGCGGCGTTCGACCAGGCCCAACTCCGCGAGCTTCGCGACCTGGCGGCTGACCGTGGTGTGGTCACGGCCCGCTCGGTCGGCGAGCTCGACCACGCCGATCGGGGCGAACCGGTGGATGCCCACGATCAGCGGGAAGAGCGCCCGGTCGAGCTGGATGCCCGCTTCGGCGATGAGGATCTCGTCCCGGTGCGGCTGGTTCATGATCGCGATGAGGTCGATGATCGATTCGTGCAGCCGTCGCTGCGTGACCTGCCGCTGGCGTCGTGTGGCCATGGCCAGAGACTACCGCCACCCGGGTGAGGCGCCCCCGGTGCGCAACCCGACGGTGTCGAGGTAGCCCTCGATGCCACGGAGATTCGTGGTGTCGGCGATAGCCGCTATGTATCCGTCGGGGCGTACGAGCACCCACTCCCCGACCGCCAGGCCGTACGCATCACGCAAGTGGCCCCCGGTGTCGTTCAGATCGCCGCGCGGGCCCGTGGTGTGGATGTGCAGGCCCTTGCGCACGGCCGGGGCGGCGGCGCGGTCGGCCTCGTAGCCCAGCAGGGTCCAGTGGGGGCCCTGGAAGAGGCTGAAGAGGCGGGTGTCGAGCCCTCCGGCGCCGGTGACGGGGGCGTCGGGGGCGCGTTCCCCGGCCAGCGGTCCCTTGTCCCGGCGCGAAGAGGCGGGCACCGTGAGGGACGAGTCCACATAGCCGAGGTCGAGCTGGCTCACCTCACGGCCCCGGCTGGCGTAGCGACTCTTCGCGGCCTCCAGCAGCCGCTCGGAGAGACCCAGGACGGCCTCGGCGATCGGGCGGCGCTCCCGCTCGTAGCTGTCCAGGAGGGGGCCCGGGGCGCCGCCCAGGACGGCGGCGAGCTTCCAGCCGAGGTTGTACGCGTCCTGCACGCTGGTGTTGAGGCCCTGCCCGCCGGTCGGCGGATGGACGTGGGCGGCGTCACCGGCCAGGAACACCCGGCCGATCCGGTACGTGTCGGCCAGGCGGGCGTTCATCTCGAAGACAGACGCCCAGGACACCTCGCGGATCACGATGTCGGTGCGGCCGGTGCGCTCGCGGAAGAGGGCGGTCAGGCCCGCCGCCGAGACGTCGATGTCCACGCCGAAGGGGACGGGCGCCTGGTACTGGAACAGGTCCGTGCCGTACAGCGGGCACAGCGACACCTGCGCGTCCGTGCCCTGGCCCCAGCGGTGCCAGGCGTCCGCCGAGACGCCGTCGGCGCGGACGTCGGCGACGACGGCCCGCACGCCGAGCGTCCGGCCGGGGAAGCCGATGTCCAGGGACTTGCGGACGAAGCTCCTTCCGCCGTCGGCACCCACGAGGTAGGCGGCGCGCACGGTGCGCTCCCCGGTCGGAGTGGCGATCCGCGCGGACACGCCGTCGTCGTCCTGGTCGATGCCGGTGAGCTCGTGCCCGTAGAGCGGGGCGTGCCCGAGCTCGGCGAGCCGCTCGCGCAGACAGCGCTCGGTGAGGAACTGCGGGACCAGCAGCGGGATCTGGTACGGCTCCTCCGGCGTCGGGTCGGACATCCGGATGGCGGGCCGGTCGACCGGCCCCTCGTCCGCGTAGAAGCGCTGCACGGGGTACTCCCCGCCGGAGGCCACGACGCGGTCGATGACGCCCAGGTCCTCGAACACCTCCTGACTGCGGGGCTGGATGCCCTTGCCACGGGATCCCATGAAGGGCCCGGCCGCCTTGTCGATCAGCAGGAAGCCGACATTTCTGCGGGCGAGGTCGATGGCGAGCGTCAGTCCGGCGGCACCGGCGCCGCAGATGAGCACTTCGGGTTCCGGGACACGGGGCATGGCTTCGCCTTCCAGGGGTAAGTTCATCGAGTTAATCGTGTGCAGAATGCACGCGATGATGAGGCGTAGTCAAGCGAAGGCACGGCCATAGGTAACTTTAAAACGTGCTTCAAGCACACACTTGGACGACGCTGCCACGGCGGCGGCGCCACCCCCGCCCCACCCCGCCGCTACGGTGTTTTCCATGTCTGACGAGACCCTGTGGGACTTCCCATCCGACGAGACGGTGGAGCGCCACGGCGAGTTCGCCCTGACCGTCGTACGCCCGCCGTTCCCCGGCCCGGACGGCGTGCTCGCGGCCCACGACGAGGCGCGGGCACGGGCGTTCGCCGAGGAGTTCGGCACCGTCGACCGGGTCCTGGACCACCGGGAGACGATTCCCGTCACCGAACTCATCGAGGTGGACACCCGCGCCGACCTGGAGGTGATCCGGGTCGGATGCTGGGGCGGCGTCACCCAGATCAATGACCCCGCCCTGATCAGCCTGTCCGAGCGGTTCCCCATCGAGGAGCAGGCCGAGGCGCTCGCCGACCGCCATCCCGACGCGGTCATCGTCGCCGCCGCGGAGATGGACCTCCCCGGCGCCGACTACGGAACCTGGAAGATCGTTCACCCCGGCGGCGCCCGTGTCTTCGCTGCAGGTTTCTCCGGCGAGGAGGACTGGGACGTCGTAGGCGAGGTGACCGCGGTTCTGGACGCCTTCGGGATCACCCCGGAGCAGGCCGCCGCCGTCGGGGTCGACCCCGCCCACGCGCCGGGGAGCTTCGCGTGGGACGCCCTGGCGGGTCTCGCCCTCAAGGCGGTCTCGCCCACCGACCGGCGCGGCCTGATGGCCTCGGCCTTCCGGGTGCGGCGCACCGAGGATGCCGTCGTGGCGATGGAAGACACCTGGTTCGAACGGGACTGAGACGCGTAGCTCGAACGGTAGCGAGAGGCGTGGCTCGAAAGTAACGATCCGAGAACCAGTCAGTTTTGACGCGGACACGCCCAACAAATCTCCGTAGCAACGCCCGCCCCACCCGCTAGCGTTGGGCCGCCGTCGGCGCAACCGACACCCAAACGCAGCCTCGGAGTCCCTTTACGCGCCGCGGCCTTGAACGGGGGCTCCAGGGGGAGGGCGCACGTTGTCCAGCCGCATACCCAAACCTACGCATCCACGGCGCCTCTGGGCGCGCTTGGCGGTCGCCTTCACCGCGGCCACCGCCGTCACCCTGGCCGGTCTGCCCGGCCTCCACACCGACGAGGCCGAGGCCAAGCCGCGCACGCAGCGCTGTGACGAGAAGTACCTGGGCCAGAAATTCGACCGCACCCCGGCGAACTCCGGCCCTCCGGCCAACCTGGAGTACGACGCCTGGCCCAACGACGAGACCTACACCTACGACAACCCGGCCAAGGCGTACGACGGCGTCCTCCCGCCGACCCAGGAACAGCTCGACAAGGCGGGCACGGACTACCGCAAGTGGCAGCGGATCGCCGACAAGTCCGGCAAGCCGGCCGACCGCGTCATGGAGATCTACGCCCGCTTCCAGGAGCAGCGCAAGCGTGGCGGATACACGGACTTCAGGCGCTACCTGGACGTGAAGTACATCGGCAAGCCCGGCAACAACCACCGCGGCGAAGCCTTCATGGCCCGCATGGTCAAAAAGTACAACATGATCGGTCCCGACTGGTGGTGCGAGGATCCCGTCGACTACACCGACGAGAACGGCAACAAGAAGCGCCGCTGGGTCGACGCCCGCAACCGGCGCACCAATGTGCACGTCGAGGGCAAGTCCAACGGCGAGGTCAAGCAGAAGCAGGTCGACGCCGACCGGCAGATCGCCAAGCAGAACGAGAAGGTCACCAACCGCTATCTGACCGGTGCGCGCACCGACCAGGGCACCAAGGACCGGATCTCCCAGCTCAACAAGGACATCCAGCAGCACCGCAACACCACCCGCACGGTGGCCGGGATCAACGAGCGCCGCTCGAACGCGATCGAGCGCACCCAGAAGCCGAACAACTACACGCGCTACGACCCGCGGTTCAACCCCGACCCGCGCAAGAACGGCATGCGCGGTCCACTCATCGACCAGGCACTCCGGTCGGGGAAGAGCCTGGAAGAGGCCCAGAAGCTCCAGCGGATCTACAACAACAACAATTCCCGCGGCTACTTCATGCGGGGCCCCGGCGGCATCGACTTCTCCAGCCTCGAGCTCAGCTATGTGGGCGACCCGGTGAAGGGCAAGGGCTTCAACTACTCGATGAAGGCCGACTACGCCAAGAACCCCGACACCAATCCGGGTTACGGCGGGGACGCCAAGCTGACGATGTCCTCGGACGCCATGTTCACCTGGCTCGCGCTCACACCGGACAAGTTCTGGGTCAACCTCAACCCGGACCAGCCCGAGACGATCATGGACAACACGTTCGCGTCCACCGACGCCGGCCGGGTGCTGCTGGAGGCCGACCTCCGGCTCAAGCACGACTTCTTCAAGGCCATGGACCCCAAGACCACCACCGGCAAGGCCGCGTGGGACGGTCTGGTCAAGCGCAACGGCTGGCCCTGCCTGAACTCCGGCCGCAACTGGATCGAGCCCAAGACGGCCAAGGTCCGTGAGCAGGACGGCGGGGTCTACATCCTCGACGCGCCGCTGAGGCTCAAGTCCGAGTACATGGACATCAACACGCCCGGCCCCGGCGGCGGCAACTCCTGCGCCAAGGACCTCACCAAGGCCGAGATCGAGCACAACGAACGCGTCATCGGCAACACCGTGGTCCCGCTCGTCGAGAAGTGGATCAACACCGAGCCGCAGTACGCCGATCTGCGCCGGGTCTACAACGCCCGCGTGGCGGCCGAGTACATCCGCCGGAAGGACGCGGCGTCGCCGACGGACTTCCACAACATCATCGACAGCAACGACGTCAAGCGGTGGCCGCTGCGTGCCCCGAACCAGGACTGGGACAAGCAGCAGGTCTTCGACAAGTACCGGAAGATCTTCACCGAAGGTGAGTTCAAGTACGAGCTCACCAAGGGCCAGGAGGTCTGGGTGATCACCGTCGGCGGCGTGGACTTCTCCAAGGCACCCAGACGGAACATCAACCGCACCCAGTTCAACCTCGAGCACCGCGGCCTGGACAAGACCACCAAGACCTCCACCGGCGCCGAGACGACGTACCAGGACACCGAGACCGCGTACCTGGGCGGGACCTCCGGCAAACTGCCCGACGGGGACGACCCCACCCCGACGCCGACACCGACCCCGACCGATAAGCCCACGGACAAACCCACCGACAAGCCCACGGACAAACCCACCGACAAGCCGACCACTCCGGCGCCCGACCCGTCCACCCCGGGCAGCGGGGACGCCGGTCAGCCACCCGCGACGAAGGACCCGGACGGCGACCTCGCCGACACCGGTTCCAACGTCCCCATCGGCCTGATCGCAGGCATCGCCGCGGCCCTCGCGGCAGCCGGCGGAACGCTGGTGTGGTGGATGCGGCGGCGCAGGACCACCGAGGACGGCTAGGCGGTTTCCACCGCCCCGATGGCCCCGGCCGGGGCCCGCGCTTCGCGGGTCCCGGCCGGGGCCGCTGTGTGGAAGAAACGGTCGGGGGCCGTGCGGCCAAGTACCGGGTGAAGGGATCACCGACCACCTTGGAGGAACGGGTGCCCCTCATACCCGAACGACCCATGAGCCGGGGCGCGCCGCCGCGGCCGGACGCCGCGGGATTCGCGGCGTTCTACGAGGAGAACTTCGACGCCGTCCTCGGCTTCGTGACCCGGCGCACGACCTGCCCACAGGTGGCCGCGGACCTCACCGCCGACATCTTCGTCGCGGCACTGGAGGCCGCCGGCCGGTACGACCCCGGGCGCGGGTCGCCCGCCGCCTGGCTGTACGGCATCGCCCGTAACGTCCTGTCCTCCCATGTCCGGGGCAGCGTCCGCGAGCGGCACGCGGTGGCCCGGCTGAACGGGCACCGGCTGCTGGACGAGGAGGACATCGCCGCGCTGGAGGAGCGGATCGACGCGGAACGGGCGGCGCGGGCGCTGACCGAGCGGCACAGCGCGCTGAGCGAGCCGCTGCGCACGGTCCTCGATCTGGTGGCCGTCGACGGCCTCACCCCGCGCGAGGCCGCCCAGGCCCTCGGGCTCAACCAGGCGACGGTGCGGGTCCGTCTGCACCGCGCGAAGCGGGCGCTGCGCGCCGCGTACCCAGCCGCCGGCAACCGCGCCGAACGAACCGAGCGCACCGAACGAACCGAACACACCTTGGAGGTTGTCTCATGAGCACGCCCACCGGATTCAAGCGGCGTCTGGCGTCGGAGCTGTCGGCCATGGCCACGGACCCGGCCCCCGCTGCGGCCACCCGGGCCCCGGCCCGTCGCTTCCGCGTCCGGTTCGCGGTCGCGGCGGTGGCGGCGGCCGCCGCCACGGCGGTGGTCGTGCCGACGCTGAGCGGTTCGGGCGCCTCGCCCGCGTACGCCGTGACCAAGCAGGACGACGGCTCGCTGGTGCTTCGTCTGGACCGGCCCGAGGGTCTGCCCGGTCTGCAGAAGCAGCTGAAGGAGATGGGCGTGCGCGCGGCCGCCCTGGAGGGGGACGAGAACTGCCCCACCGGTGCACCGCCCCACGCCCCCTGGGCCACCGCGGGCTACGCGATGACGGTCTCGTCCGACCCCTGGAGCGCCGTCATCCACCCGGAATTGATCCCGGACGACACCGTCCTGCCGAACGGCAAACGGGTCAAGGGCGCGACGCTGCTCATCGTGGCGGAGTTCGGCAAGGACCACACGACTAAGGGGGTCTCGTTCCGGCTGGTGGAGAAGGTCCCGGAGTGCAGCGTGCCGGGGATCGGCGCCGGCGGCCCGAACGCGCATATGTGACACGAGGGCGGACGGCCTCCGCGCGGACGGCCTCCGCGACGGCCCGACGGTGACCGCCGGTCACCGGGCCCCGACGGAAAGGGCCCGGTGACCGGCGCGGTTTCGGCCGGATGCGCGCGTCAGACGCAGGGTCGGACGTACGGTCAGACGTACAGGAAGCCGCCGGGGACGGTGACGGTGCCGAAGGCCGTCACCAGGGTGACGGTCGCGGTGCCGACCGTCCCGGGCGGGGTGACGCCGGCCACCGTCGTCGAGGTGGCGGTCACGCTGGTGGCGGGAACGCCGTTGAACAGCACGCCCAGCACACCACCGAGGTTGGTGCCGGTGATGGTGAACGGGGTGCCGCCGATGGCGGGTCCGGTGGCGGGCGTGATGGCGACGGGCACCGGTGCGGGCGGCGGGACGAAGTAGGTGAAGCCACCGGGCACGTTGGTGCTGCCGCCGGGCCGGTGAGGGTCACGGTGACGTGGCCGCCCGCGGGCGGGCCTGCCGGGGTGATGCCGATCAGGGTGGTCCCGGCGGGGTTGATGGCCAGGATGGTCGAGGCGTTTCCGCCGAAGGTGACGCTGGTGACGCCGGTCAGATTGGTGCCCGTGATCAGGTACAGGGTGCCGCCGCTGGTCGGGCCCACGGTCGGGGTGATGGCGATGGCGATGGGCGGGGCCGGTGCCACGTAGGTGTACGGCAGGCCGTTGCTGGTCCCGGCGCCGGTGGTGACGGTGACCTGGACGGTCCCGGGCGCGTGCGGCGGGGCTATCACCACGATGCCGTCGTAGCCGGGGTTGCCGCCGCCTCCGGGCCAGCCGCCTCCGCCACCGCCCCAGCCTCCGCCGCCGCCCCAGCCACCACCGCCGCCACCTCCGGGGTTGTCCTGGTAGACGATGGTGGCGGGCGTGCCGCCGAAGGACACAGCGGTGACGCCGCGCAGGTTCTGGCCGAACAGCCGGACGTAGTTGCCACCGGCGGCTGGGCCCGAGTCGGGCACCACGGCGAGCAGCGTCGGCGGTCCCACCGGCGGCCAGTAGCCCGCGGTGGCGGCAGTGGCGGTGTTGGTGGCGTTGGCGGCGGCGGTCGCGAGTGCGGTCGAAGTCATGGTCGGTCCTCCCGGGGAAGGGTTCGGGTGAGGTGCGCCGACGGCGTGCCGACGGACGTGAGCACACACCGCCGGTCAACGCCTCGTCGTCGCCGCGCGGTTCTGGGACAGGCCGCCACCGGAGGAACGGAGAGCTGCCGGGCAGCCGGTCAAGGGCGCGCGGGGCGATGCGCGGATGAAGGTGGAGCCACGGGGCGGACGCCCGGCTCCTGGGACGGCCGACGAGGTATGGGGCAGCCTCGGCGGCCACTTCCAGTTATCCATGCCCCTCGGCGTCACTCAAGGCCCTCACGGCGGCCATCACTCGTTTGGCGCATCAGGGCGCGTGCGACGCCGAGCTTGTATGACAAGCGCTCGGCTATTCGGGCGAATGCATGCCGAGGGGTATGGCTTGCCGTCGCCCGTCATGCCTCTAATGAGTGACATCGGCAGTGCCGACCCATCCGTGACATCGGCCGTGCCGACCCCCGTATGACCACCCGGGGAGGAAACGATCCGATGAGCCTCGCCGCGTTCCTTCTCGCCCTCGGCACCACCTGCCGGATCACCCGCTTCATCACCAAGGACACCCTGGCGGCGGGGTTCCGGATCTGGGTAGCCGGCCGCTTCGGCGACGACTCCCGCGCCTCCTACCTGGTCAACTGCGGCTGGTGCACCAGCACATGGGTGGCCGCCGCCATCGCCGTCTACGCCTCCTTGCTGCACACCACCGCGTGGTTCCACCTCCCGGCCACCGCCCTGACGCTCTCCTACCTGGCCGGTGTCGCCTCGCGGTGGCTGGACTGACCCCCCACACCCCCCACACCCTCCACACCGCCCCACAACGTCCCGAGGGAAAGGCAGGGAACACCATGGCCTGCAACTGCGGTGGCACAGCGCCCCAATGGCCGCCCCAACCCGTTGTCGTCTATGAGCTGACGCTGCCGGACGGCACGGTCCGGCGCTACGTCACCTACCAGGAGGCCGACGCCGCCAACCAGCGCGCGGGCTCCACCGGAGTGATCACCGCCGTCACCCAGTGACGCCGGGGACCGCCCCCGGCGCCCACCCCCGGCGCACGGCGACTTCCGGCTGTCAGTGGCCTGCGGCAGACTGCGGGCATGGACATCACGATCAGGCGCGCGCGGGACGAGGAACTGGACGGAATCGGGGAGCTCACCGCGCAGGTGTACCTGGGGGACGGGCTCCTGGACTTCGAGGACAGTGATCCTTATCTCGCCACCCTGCGCGACGCCCGCCGCCGGGCCGCCGAGGCCGAGCTGCTGGTCGCGGCGGACGCGGCCAGCGATGAGGTCCTGGGCGCCGTGGCGTTCGCCGTGCACGGCGGGGCGTACGCGGAGCTGGCCCGCCCCGGCGAGGGCGAGTTCCGGATGCTGGCCGTCCGCCCCGAGTCGCGCCGACGCGGCGCCGCCGAAGCACTCGTGCGAGCCTGCATGGACCGGGCCCGCGCACTGGGCCTGCGGCGCATAGTCATCAGCAGCCAGCGGTCGATGACCGCCGCCCACCGCCTGTACGAGCGGCTGGGCTTCACCCGTGCCCCGGAGCGCGACTGGGCGCCCCTGCCGGGGACGGACATCACCCTCTGGGCCTTCACCGTGGAGCTGGGCGAGTCTGCCGCATAGCGCGTACGGCCCGCTCAACAGCGGATCCGCGGCTGGTTCCGCGGTCTCCGCATCGCACCGTGCAAAAACCGGCAACAGCGATGAAGGAGCAGTCAATGACCTCCTTCCGGGGCCTCAGCACACTCATATCTGTGCCCGTTTGGGCAGCGAAAAGGGATTGAGTGGAGGAGTGACGCATGTACAAGAGGCTTGAGGCAGTGGGCACCCGCCTGCTGGCGCGACTGGTGCCGACCACCGAGGCGGCGGCCTCCGCGGCCGGGTGCAGCTGGAACACCTACCCGTCGTGCTGGCAGTGCGGATACGGTCCCTGCACCGCCAACTGCTGCTCCAGCGGGGCGTGCCCCACGGTGATCTGCTTCTAGAACCCGCCGCGGGTGAGCGATCCGCCTGCCTGCCCGGCGGCGTGCCGCCGAGCAGGCAGGCGTTTTCTCGCCGATATCGCCACGAACGGACAGCCCCGGGTATCCGTTCGGATTTCGAGGAGTGAGCGGTGCCGTACGTCATGCTGGGAATCCGTTGCCTGCTCGGCTGCGTATTCCTGATGTCCTTCCTCACGAAAATCAGCGGGCGCGCGTCATTCGCCCGCTTCGTGGACTCGGTCCGCGACATGAGGCTGCTGCCTCACCCCCTGTCCCGGCCGGCCGCGCTTGCCGTCGTGGTGGCCGAAGGCACCGTGTGCCTGCTGCTGGCCGCGCCTGCCGCGCCGGCCACCGTCGCGGGGTTCTGCCTCGCGGCGGGACTTCTGGCGGCGTTCACCACGGGTATCGCCCTTGCCCTACGGCGTGGAGTCCGCACGTCCTGCCGATGTTTCGGGGCGTCCGACACGCTGCTCGGAGGACTGCACATCGGGCGGAACGCCGCCCTGATCGCATGCTCGGCCCTCGGAGCCGTGACCGTCCGGACGGACGGCACCACACAGGCGGCCGGAAGCGTCCTGGCCGTGTGCACGGGGCTTTTGCTCGGCGGGTTGGTCATCAAACTCGACGACCTCTCGGAACTCTTCCGGCCCGTCCATTCCCATCCGTCGGGCAAGCCTTCGGGCGCTGCCCGCGGCCTTTGATGACAGACGAATGACGAACGAGGAGAGATGATGCCTCTTCTGGCCGCGGTAGTTGTATTCGTCGGAGCCCTGTGCGCCCTCGATCTGATTCTCACGCTGGGGGTGATCAAACGGCTGCGGGAGCAAACCACCCTGCTGGCGAAAATGAGCGGCCCCCCGCCCGCCATATCGATCGGCGAGGAAATCGGGGAGTTCGAGGCCACCACGGTGGACGGTGAGCCGGTGAGCCGGGAACTGCTGACCGGCGAAACCCTCGTGGCGTTCTTCTCGCCCACCTGTGGGCCGTGCAAGGAGAAGCTGCCGGCATTCGTGGACCATGTGCGTGCCCTGCCCGCCGGTGGCACCCAGGCGCTGGCCGTAGTGGTCGGAGAGGCCGACGATGCCGCCGCGTTCCTGGCCGAGCTCAGCCCGGTGGCCCGAGTGGTGCTCGAAGGTGTCGGAGGCCCGCTGGGAAAGGCGTTCCAGGCCTCCGCCTACCCAACCCTCCTGCGGGTGGCCCCGGGCGAGGACGGCAGGGTCGTGGTCACCGCGAACCAGGTCGCGCTGGACCGGCCGACCGCTGTGCCGGCATGACCGGCGTGCCTGGGCCGGAGGCGGCCGGTGCGGCACGGCGGATCGCCGTCGCGGTCGGGCTGACGGCCCGGGCCGCCCCCGGTGCGGTGACGCTGTACGTGGTGCTCACTCTTGCCACCGGCGCACTGCCCGTCGTGACCGCGTGGCTGACCAAGCTACTGCTCGACGGCCTGATCGGCGACGCTTCGGCCGCGACCCTGCTGGGGCTCGGCGGGGGTCTCGTGACGGCCGGCGTCATCGCCGGCGTGACGCCGCAGGTGACCCGGTATCTGCGGGCCGAGACGGATCGCCGGGTGTCGCTGCTGGCCCAGGATCGGCTGTTCACCGCGGTGAACGGTTTCGCCGGGCTCGGGCGGTTCGAGGACCCTCCCTTCCTGGACCGGATGCGGCTCGCCAAGCAGACCGGCGGAAGCACCCCCGTCCTGGCGGTCGACGGGATGCTGGGCGTCGCCCGGGCGGGCATCACCATCACCGGTTTCATCGGCTCGCTGATGCTGCTGAGCCCGCTGATGACCATGCTGGTCCTGCTGGCCGGCCTTCCCGTGCTGATCGCCGAACTCGCGCTCTCCCGGCGGCGGGCGCGGATGCTGTGGGAGATCGGTCCGACCGAACGGAGGGAGTTCTTCTACGGCGAACTGCTCTCCGGCGTGGCGGCGGCCAAGGAAATACGGCTCTTCGGCATCGGCGCCTTCCTGCAGCAACGGATGCTGACCGAACGGCGGTGCGCCAACGCCGCCAAGGCGGCCATGGACCGGCGGGAGTTGAGGGTTCAGGCCGGGCTCGGACTGCTGGCCGCGCTGATGTCGGGCAGCGCGCTGCTCTGGGCGGTGGACGCGGCACGGGCGGGAGTGCTCTCCGTCGGTGCGATCACCATGCTCGTGTCCGCCGTCACCGGCGTCCAAGGGGCGCTGGCCACCCTCGCCGCCGATGTGGCCCGCTCGCACCAGGCGCTGCTGATGTTCGACCACTATCTGGAGGTCACCACCGCCGGGCCCGACCTACCGGTCGCCGCCGCGCCGCGTGCGCTCCCGGCGCTGCGGACCGGCATCGAATTCCACGACGTGTGGTTCCGCTACTCCGACGACCACCCCTGGACCCTGCGCGGCGTGAATCTGCGCATCCCGCACGGCCGGGCCGTCGCACTGGTCGGACTCAACGGCGCGGGCAAGTCCACCCTGGTCAAGCTGCTCTGCCGGTTCTACGACCCCACACGAGGACGCATCCTCTGGGACGGCGTGGACATCCGTGACGTCGACCCCGCGGAACTGCGCCACCGGATCGGCGCGGTCTTCCAGGACTACATGCAGTACGACCTGACGGCCACCGAGAACATCGCGCTCGGCGATCTGGACCTGCGCGGTGATCAGCGTCGTATCCGCCATGCGGCGCGGCGCGCCGGTATCCATGGCAGTCTCACGGCTCTGCCGCATGGCTACGAAACTCTGCTGTCGCGCATGTTCTTCACCGAATCCGGCAAGGACGACCCCGAGACCGGAGTAGTGCTCTCCGGAGGCCAGTGGCAGCGGCTCGCGCTGGCGCGTGCGTTCCTGCGGGACCGCCGGGATCTGATGATCCTGGACGAACCGTCCTCCGGCCTGGACGCGGAGGCGGAACAGGACATCCACGCCGCGCTGCGCACGCACCGCAGCGGTCGGACCAGTCTGCTCATCTCCCACCGGCTCGGAGCGGTGCGGGACGCCGACCTGATCGTCGTGCTCGCCGACGGACGGATCATCGAACGCGGTGACCACGCCGCGTTGATGGCCCTGGAAGGCGAGTACGCCCGGTTGTTCACCCTGCAAGCCTCCGGCTACCACAGCGCGGCGGAGACCGGGCCGGCACTGACCGGAGGACCCCAGTGATCAGCCTCTTCGGCGTTCTCAGACGCCGGTTCGTCGTGGTCACCGTACGGGGGACCAGCATGCGGCCCGCGTACGACGACGGCGACCAGGTCCTGGTGCGCCGCGACCTGGCTCCGGCTCGTGGCCGGGTGGTCGTCGTGGAGCGGCCGTCCGTGGACCGGGTGGGCTGGCGAGCCGCACCGGTCCCCACCGCGGCCGGCCGGGCCATGATCTCCGGCCGGGAGTGGCTGATCAAGCGGGTGGCCGCGGCCCCTGGGGATCCGGTGCCGCGCGACCGCGTCCCGGCCCTGGCCCACGTGCCCGAGGACCGGATACCGCCCGGCCGACTGGTTCTGCTGGGCGACAACGTCGACGTCAGCTTCGATTCCCGGCTGGTCGGCTACTTCCCGGCCGAAAGGGTCTTGGGGACGGTGCTCCGCCCGCTGCCCCGGCGCTGAATCCGGCGGGCGATCCCTCCATGCCGTTCCCCGTCAGCGCCGTGTGCCGGTGATCGCTCGGCGTGGTGCCGTACACACTGCGAAAGGCCCGGCTGAAATGCGCGTTGCTGGCGAACCCCCAGCGGCGGCCGATCGCCGCGATGGTCAGATGGCGCAGATGGGGGTTGGCGAGGTCCTGACGGCAGCGTTCGAGACGGCGGCGGCGGATCCAGGCCGCGGGCGTGGTGTCCTCGGCGGCGAGCAGGTGGTGCAGGTGGCTGAGGGAGATGTGGTGCGCGTCGGCGATGGCCTGGGGAGTGAGGCCGGGATCGCCGAGATGCCGTTCGGCGTGGTTGCCGATACGCGCGCGCAAGGCGCGGCGGCGGGCTTCCGGACTGAGGTCCGCATCGGCGCGCAGGAGGGTCGCCAGGAGAGCGGTGAGCAGGTCGAGGGTGGTCTGAGCCAGGGTGGGGGCGTCCGCGGGTGCCAGTTCACGGGCCCGGGCGGTCAGGCTGGTCAGCCAGGTGGTGAGGACCGCGCCCAAGCCGTGGCGCACATCGATGGTGACGGCGGTGAGACGGTCGATGTGCTGGGCCGACTGGGGCAGGCGGGTGCGAGGAAACCGAAGGATGAGGGAGACGGTGTCCGGGCTGCGTCGGCACTGCCCTTGAAACGGATGGGAGGTGCTGAGCAGCGCGCACTGGCCGGCCCGTAACGTGGCTTCCCTGCCGTGCTGGCGCAGGACGGCGCTGCCCTCGAGAAGGAGGTTCAGCACATAGGCCCCGGGATCGAAGGCGCGGATCTGCCGTTCGGTTCTGTGGACCCGCACCGAGGGATGGGCCAGCGCGGCCACCAGCACATCGCCCAGGGCCAGGACACGCATCGAGGCGCGGAAGTCCGTTTCGTCGTCACCGTGCACCCAGGTGGGTGTGAAGGACTGGTTGGCCAGCTCCACCCAGGCGGCGAACCGCTCCTTCGCGGGCAGCGTTTCCGTGTTCAACTCGGTCACCAGCATCCGTATCCCCCGTTGCGACGGCCACCGGACAGCAGCCGTCACCGTGCCGGAACGCGCGTGCCAAACCCTTGAACGAACCTTGCATGTGAGACACCGTTGCCGGATGAGCCTCATCGAGAGCGCGCGCTCGGCCCAACCGGTGATCCGATTACTCGGCGAGATCACGGTGCGGACCGCTGACCGGGGGTACGTCTCCGCGGGGTCGGCGAAGCAGGGCTGCACACTGGCGATCCTCGCGCTCCAGGCCGGTCAACTGGTCACCGTGGACGCCCTGATCGAGCGGGTCTGGGACGACGCCCCGCCCCGCGCCGCCCGGGCCAGCCTGCACAGCTATGTCGCCCGGCTGCGCAAACTGCTGGAGCTGCACGACACCACGGGCACCAGCTCTCCGCTGCTCCGCCGGTCGGGCGGTTACGTCCTGGCGGTGGACTCCGAACGGGTGGACGTCCACCTGATGCGCGCACTCGGCCGGAGCGGCCGGAAAGCCCTGGAAGAACACGATCACCAAGGCGCCGGGCAGCTCTACCGCCGGGCCGCCGAGCTCTGGAGCGGCGAGGCCCTCGGCAGCCTGGGCGGCGACTGGGCGGCCCGGAACAGGGCCGGGCTCGAGCAGGAGCGGCTCGGCCTGCTGGCCGAGCTGTATGAGACGGAACTCCACATCGGCCGGCACGAGGCGATCCTCCCCGAGCTGGCGAAGCTGATCGCCGACCATCCGCTGGACGAGCGCCTGGCCGCCCAGTACCTGCTCGCGCTCTACCGCTGTGGACGCCCCGCCGACGCGCTCAAGCACTACGAGCGCACCCGGGAGCAGCTTGCCGAGGAACTCGGCACCGACCCCAGCCCGCGGCTCCAGGAGTTGCACCGGCAGATCCTCACCACCGCCCCCGAACTGTCCGCCCCGGATCAGCCGGAGGCGGCGCTGTTACCGGTGCCGCGCCAGTTGCCGGCCCCGCCCCCGCTGTTCACCGGGCGGGCGCGGGAACTCGCTCGTCTGGACCGGGGATGGGCGGAGCGGGGCGACCGGGTGGTGATCGCCACGGTCGGTGGTCCCGGCGGCATCGGGAAGACCTGGCTGGTGTTGCGCTGGGCACACGACCATCTGGCCGACTTCCCGGACGGCCAGCTCTATGTCGACCTGCTCGGCTTCGACCCCTCGAAGGAACCCCTGCCCCACGAGGCGGTGCTGCAGAGCTTCCTCGGCGCCCTGGGCGTCGAGCCGGGATCGATTCCGGCCGGCCAGCAGGCCCAGATGGGCCTGTACCGCAGCCTCACCGCGGACCGCCGGCTGCTGATCGTGCTGGACAACGCGCACAGCGCCGCCCAGGTGCTGCCGCTGATACCCGGCAGCCCCGCCTGCAGTGTGCTGGTGACCAGCCGCAACCAGCTCGTCGGCGTGACCATGCAGCACGGGGCGGACCACCTGACCCTCGATGTGCTGGACGAACACGAATCCCGGCAGCTGCTCACCAGCCGCCTCGGCCGGCACCGCACGGCGGCCGAGCCGGACGCCGTATCCGAACTGATCGGCCATTGCGCCGGGTTGCCGCTGGCACTCGGCCTGGTGTCCGCGCACGGTACCGTCCGCCCCCACTCCCCGCTCTCCTCGCTGGCCGAGGACCTCCGCGAGGCGGCCGGCCGACTGGACACCCTGGAGGCCGACGGCCTGGACGGCGGTCTGCGGGCCGCCTTCGCCTCCTCGTACCTGGCCCTGTCCCCTGCGGCGGCCGAGGTGTTCGGCCTGCTCGGGCTGGCGCCCGGGCCCGACATCGGCCAGCCGGCCATCACCCGCCTCACCACCCTGCCCGCCCCACGCGTCCGCGCGGTGCTGCAGGAGCTCATCCGCGCGCACCTGCTGCGCGAGGACCGCCCCGGCCGGTACCGCATGCACGATCTGCTGCGTCTCTACGCGGTGGAGCAGGCCCAGCGGACCGGTGGGCAGGAGGAGCGCTCCAGGGCGCTGCGCCGGCTGGTCGACTTCTACCTCCACACCGCTCGCGGGGCCGAACGGCTGCTGCACCCGCACCGCATGCGGATCGACTTCCCGGAGCCGTCCGCCGACCCGCTGACCATGGCCGACCAGGCCGAGGCACTGACCTGGCTGGAGGACCACCATGCCGGGCTGCTGGCGGCCCAGCGGCTCGCCGCCGACTCGGGCTGGGACGAGGCGGTGTGGCGGATCGCCTGGGTGCTGGACACCTTCCACCGCCGCAGCGGCCGTCTGCACGCCCAGCTGACCACCTGGCGGGAGGGGCTGGAGGCCACCCGACGGCTCGGCGACCCGGTGGCGCAGACGCTCGCCCACCGCAACCTCGGCATCGCCTGCATCCGCTCCGGCCTCCACGAGGAGGCGCTGGACCACCTCGGCCGAGCACTGTCCCTGACCAAGCTCTCCGGGGACGTCGCTCAAACGGGCCACACCCACCTGGTGCTGGCCTACGCCTGGGAGCGCCGCGAGAACCATCAGGAGGCGCTGGACCACGCCGGTCATGCCCTCAGCCTCTTCCAGACCCTGCAAAAGCCGGTCTGGGAAGCCCAGGCGCACAACCAGGTCTGCCTGTACTCCGCCCGGCTGGGGGCGTACGAGAAGGCACGTACCCACGGGGAGACCTCGCTCGCCCTGTTCCGCCGCCACCAGGAGCGCGACGGTGAGGCGGACGCCCTCGGCACCCTCGGCCGACTGGCCCACCAGAGCGGGCAGTACGCCCTGGCCGTGACCCGGTTCACGGAGGCACTGCGCCTGCTGCGGGACATGGGCCACGCCTACGGCGAGGCCGAGACCCTGGACCGGCTGGGCCAGGTCCACGCCGAGCTGGGCGACCTCGCTGAGGCCCGTCGATGCTGGCAGGAAGCGCTCGCCCAGTACCTGGCACAGCACCGCGCCCAGGATGCCGAGCGGGTGCGGGACCGTTTGAGCCGCGGCGGCGGCTGACCGGCGGGCGCGCCACACGCCCCCAGGTCACGGGCCACCTCCGGAACGCATTAGCACATTCATGCGAAACTCCGCAGCTCCGACACAAGATATGGTGGCGCGTGCGTCGACCGACACAAGATGTATGCTCGTCCTCGCTGTCGCCGCAGGGGAATCCGGTGGGAATCCGGAACTGTCCCGCAACGGTGTACGTGTGCGCTCAATTCGGCGTGCCCGTGAGTCCGAGCACCTGCCGACGGCCCTGTGAACACGTCCCCCGGCCTCGAGGGTTGGGCCGATGGACGCTGCGTGGTGTGCCCGGCGTACGAGGAGTGCGGCATCGGCATGCCCGTACGCGCCCATCGCACCACCCCTCGTGGCCCCAGCCCAGCGAGGGAGAGCACCTCAGTGACCATCGCGCCCGCCGATCCGGTTTCAGCGCAGGCGGCTTCTCAGGCAGCGGACGACGCGCCCGGGACCGCCCTGCTACGGACTCTTACCGGACTCACCGCCGACCTGCCCGCCACCGACCCCGGCAAGGTCGCGGCCGCCGCCCTGCGCGGCCGTCATCCCGGCTCGGACGAGGCGGAGTTGCGGGCCCTCGCGACCGAGGCGGCGGCCGGGCTGATCGCCGAGGAGCCGGAGTACTCGCGGCTCGCGGCGCGGCTGCTGGCGCTCACCATCACGCAGGAGGCGGCCGGGCAGGGCGCGGTCTCCTTCTCGGCCTCCGTCCGGGTGGGCCACCGCGAGGGCCTGCTCGCCGACTCCACCGCGGAGTTCGCCGCCGCCCACGCCGAGCGGCTGGACGCGCTGGTGGAGCGGGCCCTGGCCGACGGCGCCGACAACCGCTTCGGCTACTTCGGGCTGCGCACCCTCTACAGCCGCTATCTGCTGCGCCACCCCCTCACCCGTCAGGTGATCGAGACCCCGCAGCACTTCCTGCTGCGCGTGGCCTGCGGGCTCGCCGAGGACCACTCGGAGCGGGCGCTGGAGGACGTGGCCGAGCTCTACCGGCTGACCAGCACGCTGTCGTACCTTCCCAGCTCCCCCACGCTGTTCAACTCCGGCACCCGGCATCCGCAGATGTCGTCCTGCTATCTGCTGGACTCGCCGCTGGACGAGCTGGACTCGATCTACAACCGCTACCACCAGGTGGCGCGGCTGTCGAAGCACGCGGGCGGCATCGGCCTGTCCTACTCCCGCATCCGGGCGCGCGGTTCGCTGATCCGGGGCACCAACGGGCACTCCAACGGCATCGTGCCGTTCCTGCGCACGCTCGACGCCTCGGTGGCCGCCGTCAACCAGGGCGGCCGGCGCAAGGGCGCGGCCTGTGTCTACCTGGAGACCTGGCACGCGGACCTCGAGGAGTTCCTGGAGCTGCGGGACAACACCGGCGAGGACGCCCGCCGCACCCACAACCTCAACATCGCCCACTGGATCCCGGACGAGTTCATGCGCCGGGTCGAGGCGGACGCCGACTGGTCGCTGTTCTCCCCGGTGGACGCGCCCGATCTGGTGGACCTGTGGGGCGAGGAGTTCGACGCCGCGTACCGCCGGGCCGAGGCCGAGGGGAAGGCCGTCAAGCAGGTCCCGGCGCGCCAGCTGTACGCCCGGATGATGCGCACCCTCGCGCAGACCGGCAACGGCTGGATGACGTTCAAGGACGCCGCCAACCGCACCGCCAACCAGACCGCCGAGCCTGGCAGGGTCGTCCACTCCTCCAACCTCTGCACCGAGATCCTGGAGGTCACGAACGACGGCGAGACCGCCGTGTGCAACCTCGGATCGGTCAACCTCGCCGCGCACCTGGGCGAGGACGGGCAGCTGGACTGGGAGCGCCTGGACGCCACCGTCCACACCGCCGTGACCTTCCTCGACCGCGTGGTGGACATCAACTTCTACCCCACGGAGGAGGCCGGGGCCTCCAACTCCCGCTGGCGCCCGGTGGGTCTGGGCCTCATGGGCCTCCAGGACGTCTTCTTCCGGCTGCGGCTGCCGTTCGACTCGCCCGAGGCCACGGCGCTCTCCACGCGGATCTCCGAGCGCATCATGCTCGCCGCGTACGAGGCGTCCTGCGAGCTCGCCGAGCGCCACGGCCCGCACCCCGCCTGGGCCGAGACCCGCACCGCGCGCGGTGTGCTGCACCCGGACCACTACCCGGACGCGGTGGCCACCTGGCCGGAGCGCTGGCAGGCACTGCGCGCGCGGATGGCGAAGTCCGGGATGCGGAACTCGCTGCTGCTGGCGATCGCGCCGACCGCGACCATCGCCTCCATCGCGGGGTCTACGAGTGCATCGAGCCGCAGGTCTCCAACCTCTTCAAGCGCGAAACGCTCAGCGGGGAGTTCCTCCAGGTCAACTCCTATCTGGTGGACGACCTCAAGAAGCTGGGCGTCTGGGACGCCCAGACCCGCGAGGCGCTGCGCGAGTCCAACGGCTCGGTCCAGGACTTCTCCTGGGTGCCCGCGGACGTACGGGAGCTGTACCGCACCGCGTGGGAGATCCCGCAGCGCGCCCTGATCGACATGGCGGCGGCCCGCACCCCGTACCTCGACCAGAGCCAGTCGCTGAACCTCTTCATGGCCTCGCCGACCATCGGCAAGCTCAGCTCGATGTACGCGTACGCCTGGAAGCGCGGCATCAAGACCACGTACTACCTGCGCTCGCGTCCGGCCACCCGGATCGCCCAGAGCGCCCGGGGCGGCGCCGCCGCCACCCCCGCTCCCCTCCCCGTGCAGGAGGCCCCGGCCGAGGCCGACGCGATCGCCTGCTCCCTGGAAAACCCCGAGTCCTGCGAGGCCTGCCAGTAATGCCCACCGCATCCGAGATGACCACCGTGAACACCGCGCCGGGCCATACCAAGAACCTGCTGGACCCCGGGTTCGAGCTGACCCTGCGGCCGATGCGGTACCCGCAGTTCTACGACCGCTACCGCGACGCGATCAAGAACACCTGGACCGTGGAGGAGGTCGACCTCCACTCCGACGTCGCCGACCTCGCCAAGCTCTCCCCGGTGAGCAGCACCTGATCGGCCGTCTGGTCGCCTTCTTCGCGACCGGCGACTCGATCGTGGCCAACAACCTGGTGCTGACGCTCTACAAGCACATCAACTCCCCCGAGGCGCGGCTGTATCTGTCGCGGCAGCTCTTCGAGGAGGCGGTGCACGTCCAGTTCTATCTGACGCTGCTGGACACCTACCTCCCCGACCCGGACGACCGCGCCGCGGCCTTCGCCGCCGTCGAGAACATCCCCGCCATCCGGGAGAAGGCGGAGTTCTGCTTCCGCTGGATGGACTCGGTGGAGAAGATCGAGCGGCTGGAGACCAAGGAGGACCGCCGCCGCTTCCTGCTCAACCTGATCTGCTTCGCGGCCTGCATCGAGGGGCTGTTCTTCTACGGCGCCTTCGCGTACGTGTACTGGTTCCGCTCGCGCGGGCTGCTGCACGGCCTGGCGACGGGCACCAACTGGGTGTTCCGCGACGAGTCGATGCACATGGAGTTCGCCTTCTCGGTCGTGGACACCGTCCGCGAGGAGGAGCCGGAACTCTTCGACGACGAACTCCAGCGGCAGGTCACCGACATGCTGAAGGAGGCCGTCGAGGCGGAGCTCCAGTTCGCCCGCGATCTGTGCGGCGAGGGGCTGCCGGGCATGAACACGGCGTCGATGCAGGAGTACCTGCAGTGCGTGGCCGACCAGCGCCTGCGGCGGCTCGGCTTCGCGCCGGTCTTCGGCTCGGAGAACCCGTTCTCCTTCATGGAGCTGCAGAACGTCCAGGAGCTGACCAACTTCTTCGAGCGGCGCGCTTCGGCGTACCAGGTCGCGGTCGAGGGGTCGGTCGCCTTCGACGACGACTTCTGATGTCTACGGGGCGGGCCGGACCCGGAGAGGTCCGGCCCGCCCTGCGCGGTGGGACGCGCTCAGTCGTTGGGCACCGTCTCATAGCGGGCGGTGCCCTCGGCCATCTGCTTCAGCACATCCTTACGGTCGCGCTTGGAGAGCCGGTCGATGTAGAGGTAGCCGTAAAGGTGGTCGGTCTCGTGCTGGAGGCAGCGCGCGAAGTAGCCGGTGCCGCGCACCGCGATCGGCTCGCCGTTGAGGTCCTGGCCGCGCACCACCGCGTAGTCGGGCGGGCCAGCTCCGCGTAGGCCGTGGGGACCGACAGGCAGCCCTCGTTGGAGTCGTCCAGCACCCGGCGGTCGGCCGGCAGCTCCTCCAGCACCGGGTTGCACACCACGCCCACATGGCGAACGCCCTCGTCGTCCATGCAGTCGTAGACGAAGACCTTAAGGTCGACACCGATCTGGTTGGCGGCCAGGCCCACGCCCTCCGCCGCCCGCTGGCTGGCGAACATGTCGTCGACGAGCCGCGCGAGCTCCTCGTCGAACACGGTCACGTCCCGGCACTCCTTGTGCAGGACCGGGTTGCCGTACACGGTGATCGGGCGGGCGGTGCCGCGCTCGCGGAAGGCCCGCTCGCGCTCCTCGCAGTCCTCCGTGTCCACGATGAACTCGTCGTCCACCCGCTGCTTCGTCCCTTGCTGCGACATCGTCCGCCGTATGCCTTCCTTCAACCGTGATGCGTCGCCCTACAGGGTACGGGCACGGCGCGGCGGGGTGCGGTGCGCTTACGCACTGTGACCGGGCTGCTGGCGGACCACGCGGCGGAGCCGCATATCGATCCACGCGGCGGAGCCGCATATCGATGCTTCCCCCTCCCCGCCCCTCCCCGCTACCGGGGGCTTCGCCCCCGGCCCCGTGGCCGACGAACCGACCGCAGCCGCGATCAGCTCACCGACCAGGGCACCGACCGCGCCACCCGCGACGCGGTGATCGAGCAGCCGACCGGTGACCAGGAGGCCAGGGGGCCAGGGCGTTCGCGGGACCGACGGTGAGGGCGCGAGTGCCCGCACCGGCGGCCTGATCGCGGTCGGCACACCAGCGCAGCGAAAGACCGGGCACCTCCGGGACTCCCGGCCGGGGTCTGGGGCAGCTCCGCCCCAGGACCTGAGGCAGAGCCCCACCGGGGCCTGGGGCGAAGCCCCAGTTCGGGGCCAGGGGCAGAGTCCCGGATCGGGACCGGGGGCAGAGTCCCGGATCGGGACCGGGGGCAGAGTCCCGGATCGGGACCGGGGGCAGAGTCCCGGATCGGGACCGGGGCAGAGCCCCGGATCGGGACCGGGGGCAGAGCCCCGGATCGGGACCGGGGGCAGAGCCCCGGATCGGGACCGGGGGCAGAGCCCCACCCCGGGGCCTGGGGCGAAGCCCCGGTTTCGGGAAGGGCGGGGAGGGGACAGGCCCGCCGCAGGCGCCGCGATCCGCCCGACACCCCTAGGACCCCAGTGCGGCCGCCAGCCGCCAGGCGCTCAGCAGACCTCTTCCAAGTCCCGCCACTCACGCGTGTCCGGGCTGTCCGCGACCCACCCGTCCAGCAGCCCCCGCACCAGCCCCCCAGGCGCCGCGATCCCGCATTCGCGCTCGGGGACCCACAGCGAGCCCGAGCCCGCCATACGGTGGCCCAGCGGCCCGGGGTGGCCCGGTTCGCTGTGGTCGTGGGGGTCCAGATGCTCGCCCTCGCCCTCGTCGCTGGGCATCCGGCTCTCCGAGCAGGAACGGCACAGCAGCCGCACCGACGACGACCAGTCCTCGGCCGCGAAGCCCGCGTCCGCCGCGAGCCGCTCCAGGGCGTCCCGGTCGGCCTCGGTGGCCGCCTCCAGCAGCACCACCCAGGTCGGCACCGGGGACGGCGCCCACAGCTCGATCTCGTCGAAGACCGGGTACACGGGGCCCGCGGAGGTCGCCCGCTCACCGTGCGGCACACCGTCGTGCAGCACCACCTCGCCCCAGCGCCGCCCTGACGACGGCAGCGGGATGGACAGCACCTCGATCCGGGCCGGGTCCAGCCGACGGCCCCAGACGACCTCGGCCTCGCCCTCCGGGGACAGCCGCACCGCCGCGCTGCCCAGCTCCATGCCGAGCGGCTCACCGGACGCGGACGCCTCTCCGGGCACCTTCAGCCCGTACGCCTGCCAGGCGCGGCGGGCCAGCGGCCAGTCCTGGAGCGCGGTGGCCGCGATCCCCACGTTCCACCAGTCCGGAGCGCCCGTCTCGCGGTCCAGCAGCGCGACCGCCCGCAGCCCCGCGGCGCGCGCCTGCTCCCAGTCGTGCCGGAACTTGTGCAGCAGCGCCAGGTTGAACCAGGACTCCGACAGCCACGGCTCCAGGTCGGCGGCGCGGGTCAGCAGCGCGCCCGCGTCCTCGTACCGGCCGTCGCCGATGAGCGTGAACGCACGGTCCGTGGCCTGCCGCCATGAGGCGGACGGCCGGTGCCGTACCTTGCCGAAGATCTTCACGATTCCCGCCTGCCGGTATCGAAGTCGTCCCGTACCAGATGCCTTCGCGGACGGCGTCGCCCTCCCTTGAAGACAACCTGCCACACATTCGCGGACATCTCAGCCCGACCCCTCACCCTGCGGCCGGGATGCGACGCCCACCACACCTCCTTGCCACCGGCCATCTGGCCTGGCACCCCTCTCCTCGCATCCAACCATGCCCCTCGGGAGGCCCGCTCATTACCGGCGAGTTCTCAGTTCTCACCGGGGCCGGTCACCGGGCCGGTCACCGGGGCCGGCCGTGAACCCCGCGCGACAGCACCGTGGCGAGCGCCTCGACCACGACCGGGTCGAAGTCGCGCGCCGTGGCCAGCCGCAGCCGCTCCAGGGCGCGCAGCGCGGCCGCCCCGGCCGCTCCCTCGGCCGCGGGCCCGCTCACCAGCTCGGTGTACGCGTTCACCGCGCGCACGATACGCGCGGCGAGCGGCTGCTCGCGGTACGGGTCCGCCTGGCGCTCCACGACCAGCGCCACCTCGGCGGGTACCCCGGTCTGGCGTACCACAGCGCCGCCGAGCAGCGCGATTTTTCGCTGCTCGGCGGCGGGCAGCGGTTCGGTGGCCCCGGCGGGCACCGGGTCCACCAGCGACAGCTGGCCGATGTCGTGCATCAGCGCCGCGTACTCCAGCACGGTCAGCCGGGGTTCGGAGAGACCCAGCTCACGCCCCACGGCCCGGCTGAGCCCGGCCACCTCGCGGGCGTGGCCCGTCGGGGTGTACCCGGCTATCTCGGTCGACCGGGCCAGGGAGGCGATGGTCTGGCGGTAGGTGGCCCGTATCCCGGCGTAGCGGCGGTAGGAGTACTGGATCAGCAGCAGCGGCACCGCCAGCACCGGCACCGGCCACAGCCCGGCGACGGCCACGGTGAGCGCCATCACGGCCGCGGTCGCGCACACCGCAGCCCCCACGCCGGGCAGCGACCGCAGCTCGTCGCGGAGCAGCGGCCCGTAAGGCCAGCCGGTACGGGCGCGGGCGAGCGCGGCGGCCAGGACGGCGTCGCAGAGGGCGGTCAGGGCCAGCAGGGCGAGCAAATAGCCGACGATGGACGGGCCGTGGCCGAGCCAATCGGCCAAACGGCCGGTCCGGTGCAGCGGTTGGAAGCAGACGGCGGCGAAAGCGGCGGTCAGCACCCGGCGAGCGGTGTGGCCGGGGTCGACCGGGCAGCCGAGGGCGAGCGGCGCCACCAGCCCGGCGAGGGACGCGGCCACGACGACGGTGACCACCTGGAGGACGCCGTGGGTGGCGGGCTCCCCGCCGAGCCGCCCGAGCAGGGCGTATCCGAGGGCGCCTGCGGCGGCGAGCGGCGCGGGCTCACCGCGCGGATCGGGCACTCCCCCGCCGCCGCCCGGCAGCGCGGGCGGCGCCTCGACGCACCGGATCGCCTCCCCCACGGCGATGAGCGCCCCGAAGGCCAGCGCCGCCTCCGCCTGCCGCACCCCATGCCACTCGGTCCACACCAGCGCCACTACGGCAAGCGCCCCCGCCGCGCCATACACGGCGACGACCGTAAGGCCGCCACAACGCCCCCGGGATATCCGCTCCCGCCCCTCCTCGCGCGCGGCGACGGTCTCGGCTCGTTGGCGTCGGGCGCGATGAAAGGCCCGGGCGTGCCGCTCGGCGATCCGCGCAAGGGCGTTCGGGGTCCGGGAAGTGGCCACTACCGAGGCGGGGCGAGCCCCCCTGGCAGGCCACTGAGCCGCTCCTTCGTCCCGCCCCCGCGGACCACAGCGGCCCGTAACGCCGGGCTCGCCTTTGCCCGAAGCGCCCGGGGCTCCCCCGGGCTCCGCGTCGGCTGCCCCGGGACGGGCCGGGGGCCGCGTTCGGGGCCGTGGCGGGACGGGGCGCCGGGCTCGCCTCTGGCCGAGGCACCCGGGGCCTCCCCGGGCTCCCCGTCGGCTGACCGGGGGCCGGACCGACGGTCCCGGTCGTGGCCGGGGCGATCCGGAGCGCCGAGCCTGTCTCTGCCTGAGGTCTCCGGGGCGGGCCGGGAAGCCCGGTCGGCGCCGGGGCGGCCCGGGACGCCGGTCCCGCCTCTGACCGAGGTGTCCGGGGCTTCTCCGGGCCCCTCGTCGGCTGGCCCGGGTACGAGCCGGGAAGCCCGGTCGGGGCCAGGGCGATCCGGGGCGCCGGCCTCACCTCCGGCCGCGGTGCCCAGAGCTTCCCCCGGCCCCCCGTCGGCCGGACCGAGGGCGGACCGAGGGCCCCGATCAGGGCCAGGGCGGGACGAGGCGCCCATCCCGCCTCTGGCCGAGGTGCCCGGGGCTTCCCCGGCTCCCGCGTCGGCTGGCCCGGGGACGGGCCGGGGCCCCGATCAGGGCCAGGGCGCTCCGGGGCGCCCGTCCCACTTCTGCCCGACGGCTCCGGGGCTCCCCCGGATCCAGCGTCGGCTGGTCCGGGGACCCGGCCGGGGTCAGGGCGGTCCGGGGCTTCCCCGGGGCCCTCGTCGGCCGGACCGGGGGCCCGGGCGGAATCGTTCGTGCTGGGTGTGGTGGGGTTCTCGGCGGGGCTCATGGGGCACCGCCGGGGCCGCCCGTGCCGGGGCGGGGTCCGCCGGGGGTGGCCGTGCCGGGGGCCGCCGCGCGCACCAGGGGCGGGGCGGGCTCGGGGAGGGCGTCTGCTGGGACGTTTCCGCGCTCCTCAGGGGCGTCCGCCGTGACCGCCGCGTGCCAGCCGTGGCGGTCCAGGGCGCGGGTGAGGGCCCGCACCATGCGGGGGTCGAACTGCGAGCCCGCGCACCGCTTCAGCTCCTCCACGGCCGTGGGCACCGACCGCGCCCTGCGGTACGTACGCGTCGAGGTCATCGCGTCGAAGGCGTCCGCCACCGCGACCACCCGGGCGAACTCCGGGATCTGCGCCCCGGCGAGCCCGTACGGATAGCCGCTGCCGTCAAGCCGCTCATGGTGGTGGAGGATCGCGGCCCGCGCCTCGCCCAGGAAGCCGATGCCGCGCACCATCTCGTCGCCGTACTCGGGGTGCAGCTCGATCACCCGGCGCTCATCAGGCGTCAGCGGACCGTTTTTGCGCAGCAGCCGGGTGGGTACGCCGAGCTTGCCGACGTCGTGCAGGATGCCCGCGATCCGCACCGCCTCCAGCCGGTCCCCGCTCATGCCCAGCTCACGGGCGATCATCGCGGAGGCGCGGCCGACGCGCTCGCTGTGGCCCCGGGTGTAGCGGTCCTTGATGTCGACCGCCTGGACCAGGGCGCGGATGGTGGCCTGGTGAGCGGCGCTCTCGCGGCGGTAGAGCACGAAGCCGCAGGCGCAGACGTACATCGGCAGCAGCACCAGCAGGGCCGCCGCCGGTCCGTAAGGGCTGCGCCACAGCACGGCCATGGCCAGCCCGGCGGGCCCGTGCACCAGGTACGGAGCGAGGGCGCCGGGCAGCCGCCCCCACCAGGCGGCGCGCGGAGACTGCCGCTCGGCGGTGACCAGCACCCCGCCCTCCAGTGCGGTGGCGGTCAGGCCCAGGACGAGCGCGGCGGCCACGGCGGCCGCCAGGGCGTACGGAAAGCCGGGCGTAGCGGACGCCAGCGCGGCGGAGGCCTGCCCAGCGGGGACCTGCCCAGCGGACGCCTGCCCAACAGGGGCCTGGGCGCCGTCGCCGAGGGCCCAGAGGGCGCTGAGGGTCCCGGGGCCGTCAAGGGCCGCGAAGGCGCACGAGGCGGCCCAGACGGCCAGCGAGAGCCGTGCGGCGCGCCAGGCCCGCCGCGCCCCGGCCGGGGGCCGCTCGACGCGGGCGAGCAGCGCACCGGGCACGGCGACCAGCGCAGCGGCAGCGGGCGGCAGCAGAAAAGCCCCGGCCAGAAGGACGGGGCTGCACCATTCCGGCCAGCGGGCGCGGACCCTGGAGCCGACCGCGTGGACCGCGGCGAGCAGGGCGGTCGTGGCCCAGGGGACGGCCGCTCCGGGCCGTACGGCCGGGGCGGCGCAGTACGCCCCGGCGAGCACGGCGCACAGGACATAGGCGCGCGCGCCGTGGGGAAGTGCCCGCACGGTGTCCTCCTCCCCATCCATGTCCATTGCGCCGCCCCTCTCGGGCGGGGCGGGTCAGGTGGTTGGGGAGCTTAGGACGAGGCGGGGCGTATGGGACCGGAGGGACTGTCCGATTACACCCCTTCGAGTGATGATGTGATCACCGAGGGTGGGGGCGAGAACGCGCCAAGTCCACTCACGTTCGACCGGCGTACCACTGGGGGCCGAGCCGCGGGGTCACTCCTGGGCGCTGCGCCCCGGGACCACTCCTGGGCGCTACGCACCCCGCCGGGATCACTCCTGGGCGCTGCTCGGCGCCTTCGTCTCCGTCGTGATCTCGCGCTCCGGCACCGCCTGCCCGGAGCGGATCAGCTCGATCCGCCCCATGACCTTCGACCGGAGGTCGGTGGGCACGTCGTCATGGCCGCAGCACCGCTTGACGAGCTTCTTCACGGCCTTCTCGAGGCCGTACTTCTCCAGGCACGGGGAGCACTCGTCGAAGTGCACCTCGAACTTGGCGCAGTCGCCGTCCGGCATCTCGTGGTCGAGGAACTCGTAGAGGTGGTCGAGAACCTCGGAGCAGTCCGTCTCATGCGGCTCTCCGCAGCTCATGAGTCCGCGCCTTTCCGATCGTGCGACTCGTCCGCCGCGGCGCCCGCGCCCGCCGGGACCAGCCCGCGCCCACGGGCGTAGTCCTCCAGCAGACCGCGCAGCTGGCGGCGCCCACGGTGCAGCCGGGACATCACCGTACCGATGGGTGTACCCATGATGTCCGCGATCTCCTTGTAGGCAAAGCCCTCGACATCCGCGAGATAGACCGCGATGCGGAACTCCTCGGGGATGGCCTGAAGGGCCTCCTTGACATCGGAGTCGGGCAGGTGGTCGAGGGCCTGCGACTCGGCGGAGCGCAGACCGGTCGACATGTGCGACTCGGCGCGCGCGAGCTGCCAGTCCTCGATCTCCTCGGCCGCGCTGCGCTGCGGCTCCCGCTGCTTCTTGCGGTACGAGTTGATGAAGGTATTGGTCAGGATGCGGTACAGCCACGCCTTGAGGTTGGTGCCCTCGCGGAACTGGTGGAAGGACCCGTACGCCTTCGCGTAGGTCTCCTGCACGAGGTCCTCCGCGTCGGCCGGGTTACGCGTCATCCGCAGCGCGGCCGAGTACATCTGGTCCAGGAAGGCAAGGGCGTCCCGCTCGAAGCGCGCATTGCGCTCCGAGGACGACTCCTGCGACCGCTCGATCGGCTCTCCCTCGGTAACGCCGTCGGTCCCTGCGTCGGTCCCAGTGACCTGACCCACCTCCTCCAGCTTCGTGTCGGGTCCGGATGCGGACCCGCTCGAATCGGAGAATAGACGACGATCCGGTGCGCCCGCCGCTCCGATCTTCACGGCCTGCGCCGCCTGCAGCTGAGACCAGTCCAGGTCAGCGGCGCGTGGACGGGCCGGGCAAGCAAGCGAACCCATGCGGGGGACTCCTCTTCCTCGTATTCCGCGTATCAGTGCCTCTTACACGGTGAGTACCGACAGCCCGTTCAACACGGATCCCCCGCGTCGCATTCCCGCCCCCGGCCCGGCCCCCGGCGCCCTTGACCAGGGCGGGTCAGCGGCCGGCGGGCCAGCGGCCAGCAGTCGGCGATCAGCGACAGCGGGCAGCGGTCAGCGGGCAGCGGGCAGCGGGCAGCGGGCAGCGGGCAGCGGGCAGCGGGCAGCGGGCAGCGGCCATTGTCAGCGATCAGCCCAGGGCACGCGGCAGCCAATCGGCGACGGCCCCGGTGATCAGGGCGAGCGCCGCGGGCTCGTCGAGGTCCGCCGACTTCGGCAGGCCGAAGACATGATCGCCGTACGGCACCTCCACGAGCTCCATGGCCGCGGGCAGCTCCGGGAACTCCTCCGGGCGCCCGAACGGGTCCCGGCCGCCCTGGACGATCAGCGTCGGCACGCCCGTGGCCAGCAGCTCCTCGGCCCGGGACCGCTCCGGCTTGCCCGGCGTGTGCAGCGGGAACGACAGGGCCAGCACGGCCTGCGCGCCCAGCTCCGTCGCGGTCCGGCAGGCCACCCGCGCCCCGGCGCTACGGCCGCCCGCCACGATCGGCAGCCCGGCCTTCTCCAGCGCGGGCCATACGGCACGCCATCCGGTGTCCAGGGTCGAGGGCGCGGGCGCGACCTTCTTGCCCGCCACCCGCCAGGGCTGCTCGACCAGCGCGACGCTCACCCCGAGCCCGGGGAGCGCCCCGGCCAGCGCACGCAGGTCCCGCGCCTCGATGCCCCGCCGGCGCCATGGCTCGCGGCGAGCAGGGCATGGGCGCCGGGGGCGTCGTGCCAGGTGATCCGCGCGTCCCCGGCCGGGGTCGCCACCATCTCGGTGGTCACCTGAGGCTCGTCCGTCCTCTTCCGAGGTTCGTCCGTCTTCTTCGCGGCCATCAGAACAGCGTGCCCTCCTCCGGGGCCTCGAGCTCATCGAGCAGCTCGGGGCCGTTGTTACGGACATCACTCACCCCGGTCGTCACCGGGTAGGCCCGCAGCAGCCCGGAGGGCGGCGGCGCCAGCAGCGGCAGCAGGTCGTCGGGGTCGGCGCGGCCCGGGTCCAGCCAGGAGGCCCAGCGGTCCTCGGTGAGGACCAGCGGCATCCGCGGGTGGATCTCGGCGAGCGAGCGCGGCCCCTCGTCCCGGGCCGCGCCCCCGAAGGGCTCCTTGTCCGCCTCGGTGGTGATCACCGTGCAGGTGACCCACCACGCCCGGGGGTGCTCGTCGGGCAGCGTCCGGTCCCGCCAGAACTCGTACAGCCCGGCCATGGCCATCACCGAGCCGTCCACCGGGGTCACGAAGTACGGCTGCTTGCGGGGCCGCTTGCGCTTGCCCTTCTCCTCCAGCTGCCGCTCCCCCGCCGCGGTGACCCACTCGTAGTAGCCGTCGGCGGGCAGGATGCAGCGCCGCGAGGCGAACGGGCGCCGGTAGGACGGCTTCTCGTGCACGGTCTCGGCCCGTGCGTTGATCATCTTGGCGCCGCCCTCGGGGACTTCGCCCAGGACGGCACCAGCCCCCACTTCAGCGCCCTCAGCTGGCGAACCGGGCGCGGTTCGGCGGCGTCCTTAAGGGGACGTTCGAGCACCGCGTACACGTCCTTGGTGGGCGCGACGTTCCAGTCCGGCGCCAAAGTCTCCTCCGGCTCCCACTTCTCCACACCGAAGAGCCCGACGAGATCCTCCGGCCTCCGGCTCGCTGCGTATCGACCGCACATAGGTGCCACACTGCCACGACCCCTACCGACGTGAGGAGCCGCCCGCACATGGACGCAACGAACGCCGCCGATCTGTGGGACCGGGTGACCGGCGCCCAGCCCGACCCCACCACCTGGCTGGTCGTCTCCACCGGCGTGATCGCGTTCGCGGTCGTGGTCTTCCGCACCGCCTGGCGGATAGCCCGTAACGCCATCACCATCGCCCACGAGGGCGGCCACGCCGTGGTCGCCCTGCTCAGCGGGCGGCGGCTGGACGGCATACGGCTGCACTCGGACACCTCGGGGCTGACCGTCTCCCGCGGCAAGCCCACGGGCCTGGGCATGATCCTCACCGCGGCGTCCGGCTACACCGCCCCGTCCCTGCTGGGCCTCGGCGGCGCCTGGCTGCTGGCGGCGAACCACATCACCTTGCTGCTGTGGGGGACGACGGCGCTGCTGGTCGCGATGCTGGTGATGATCCGCAACGCCTATGGCGTCCTTACGGTCGTCATCAGCGGGGCCGCCTTCTTCCTCGTCTCCTGGCTGACCGGGCCGGACGTCCAGGCGGGATTCGCGTACGCCGTGGTGTGGTTCCTCCTCCTGGGGGGCGTGCGTCCGGCCTTCGAGCTCCAGCGCAAGCGCCGTCACGGCGGCGCGTACGACTCCGACCCCGACCAGCTCGCCCGGCTGACGGGCATTCCGGCCGGCGCCTGGCTGCTGCTCTTCCACGTGGTTTCGCTGTGTTCGCTGCTCGCCGGAGGGCGCTGGCTGCTCGGGCTGTGACCCGGGCTGCTGGGACCGTGACCCGGGCTGCTGGGACCGTGACCCTGGCTACTGGGACTGTGACCCTGGCCGCCGGGACCGTGACCCCGTACGAGCGCCCGGCGCGCCTCCACCGGTGCCCGTAGCAGCGCCGTGTTTCGACTGGGTTTCGCCACTTTCGATCAAGATTGGCACTTCGGGCGAACCACTAAAGTGAGACCCATGACCGGCATTGAGACCTCCCCGGGCGACCACACCGCCCTCTGGCCCGCTCCGATCGCCGACGGAGCGGTTGACGCGACCGTCACCGTGCCCGGATCCAAGTCGGTTACCAACCGCGGTCTGATCCTGGCCGCGCTCGCCGCCGAACCCGGCTGGCTGCGCCGCCCGCTCCGCTCCCGCGACACCCTCCTGATGGCCGCCGCCCTGCGCGCCATGGGCGTCGGCATCGAGGAGACGGTGTCCGACGGCACCCTCGGCTCCAGCGGCCCCTCCGGCGGCGGAGAGGCCTGGCGGGTCATCCCGGCGGGGCTGCACGGCCCGGCCACCATCGACGTCGGCAACGCCGGCACCGTGATGCGCTTCCTGCCGCCGGTCGCCGCCCTGGCCGACGGTCCCGTCCACTTCGACGGCGACCCCCGCTCCCACGAGCGCCCGCTGCACGGCGTCATCGACGCGCTGCGCGCCCTCGGCGCCCGCATCGACGACGACGGCCGCGGCGCGCTGCCGATGACCGTGCACGGCGGCGGGGCGCTGGACGGCGGTCCGGTCCGCGTCGACGCCTCGTCGTCCTCCCAGTTCGTGAGCGCGCTGCTGCTGTCCGCGCCGCGCTTCAACCAGGGCGTCGAGGTGCGTCACATCGGCGCCGCGCTGCCCTCCCTGCCGCACATCCGGATGACCGTGGACATGCTGCGTGCGGCGGGCGCGCGGGTGGACACCCCGGAGGCAGGTGGCGAGCGGGGCGTCTGGCGGGTGGCGCCGAGCGCGCTGCTCGGCCGCGACCTGGCCGTCGAGCCCGATCTGTCCAACGCGGCGCCGTTCCTGGCCGCCGCACTGGTCACCGGCGGCCGGGTGACCATCCCGGACTGGCCGGAGCGCACCACCCAGCCCGGGGACGAACTGCGCCGGATCTTCACCGAGATGGGCGGTTCCTGCGAGCTCACCGACACCGGCCTGACCTTCACCGGAACGGGCCGGATCACCGGGATCGACGCCGATCTGCACGAGGTCGGCGAGCTCACCCCGGTGATCGCGGCGGTCGCGGCGCTGGCCGACTCCGAGTCGGTGCTGCGCGGCATCGCGCATCTGCGGCTCCACGAGACCGACCGGCTCGCCGCCCTCGCCAAGGAGATCAACGAGCTGGGCGGCGACGTCATCGAGACCGAGGACGGCCTGCGGATCCGCCCGCGCCCGCTGCACGGCGGGATCTTCCACACCTACGAGGACCATCGGCTGGCCACCGCCGCCGCCGTCCTCGGCCTGACCGTCGACGGCGTGCTGGTCGAGAACGTGGCGACCACCGCGAAGACCCTCCCCGACTTCCCCGGCCTGTGGACCGGGATGCTCGACGCGACGACGACCTCGGCGCGGAGATCCTGAGAGCCTGGACTCATGCGCCGCTACGGCAAGCACACCGACGAGGACGACGTTCGGATCCGCCCCAACCGCAAGGGCAACCGGCCGCGCACCAACATCCGCCCCAAACACGAGGACGCCGCCGAGGGATTCGTGCTGACGGTCGACCGCGGCCGGCTCACGGTCCTGGTCGAGGACCGCACCATCACCGCCATGAAGGCCCGCGAGCTCGGCCGTAAGGGCGTCGTGGTCGGCGACCGGGTCGCGGTCGTCGGGGATCTCTCCGGCGACAAGGACACGCTCGCCCGGGTCGTCCGGGTCGAGGAGCGCTCCTCCGTCCTGCGCCGGACCGCCGACGACGACGATCCGTACGAGCGGGTGGTGGTCGCCAACGCCGACCAGCTCGCGATCGTGACCGCCCTGGCCGATCCGGAGCCGCGCCCGCGGCTGATCGACCGGTGTCTGGTGGCGGCGTTCGACGCGGGCCTGGAGCCGCTGCTCGTGCTCACCAAGTCCGATCTGGCGCCCCCCGACGACATGCTGAAGACCTATGAGCCGCTCGGCGTCCCTTATGTCGTCACCAGCCGCGACGAACTGGCCGACGGCGACGCCGCCGCCGACCGGGTGCGGGAGCGGCTGACGGACCGGATCACCGTCTTCGTCGGCCACTCCGGGGTGGGCAAGACGACGCTGGTGAACGCGCTGGTCCCGGACCGCCAGCGGGCCACCGGCCGGGTGAACGCGGTCACCGGCCGCGGCCGCCACACCACCACCTCCGCGCTCGCACTGCCCCTGCCGGACGCCAAGGGGTGGGTGATCGACACCCCGGGCGTGCGGTCCTTCGGGCTGCACCACGTGGACCCGGCGCGGGTCATCCACGCCTTCCCTGACCTGGAGCCGGGCACCGAGGGCTGCCCACGCGCCTGCAGCCACGACGAGCCGGACTGCGCGCTGGACCAATGGGTAGCCGACGGCCACGCCGAACCGGCCCGGCTCTACTCCCTGCGACGGCTACTGGCCACCCGCGAGCGGCGGGAGGGCGACTAGGGACGGCCCGCCGCACGTGACGCCCACGGCGCGCTGCATCCCCTCCCCACAGGATCCATATGCGGCCCCGCCGCGTGGCCGGGGCTCCGCCCCTGGACCCCGGAGCCTGGGGCACAGCCCCGGTCCGGAGCCTGTAGCGCAGCCCCGACCCGGGCCCTGGGACGCATCCCCAGCCCGGAGCCTAGGGCGCAGCCTCGCGCAACCCCGACCCGGGCCCTGAGACGCAGCCCCGATCCGGAGCCTGGGACACAGCCCCGCCCCGGGGCCTGTAGCGCAGCCTCGACCGGGGTCTGGGGCGCAGCCCCAGGTTCGGGGTCTGGGGCGCAGCCCCAGGTTCGGGGTCTGGGGCGCAGCCCCAGGTTCGGGGTCTGGGGCGCAGCCCCAGGTTCGGGGTCTGGGGCGCAGCCCCAGGTTCGGGGTCTGGGGCGGAGCCCCAGGTTCGGGAAGGGGCGGGGAGGGGAACAGCCCGCCGCAGGCGTCACGATCCGCCGGACACCCCGGGAAGCGTGTTTGCCGCTCCATCCGGGCGGTAAATGGATAATCGCATCAAGCAATGCAGGCACCCGGGGCACGCCCCGGGCGACGGCAGCCGACGGCGGCGCGGGAGGGCATCTCTATGGCGTGGCTGCTGGTCGTGGTCGCCGGACTACTCGAAACCGGCTTCGCCGTCTGTCTCAAGCTCTCGCACGGCTTCACCCGCCTCTGGCCGACCATCGCCTTCTGCGCGTTCGCACTCGGCAGCTTCGGGCTGCTGACGCTGTCCTTGAAGAAGCTCGACGTGGGGCCCGCGTACGCGGTGTGGACGGGGATCGGGGCCGCCGGGACCGCGATCTACGGCATGGTCTTCCTCGGCGACCTCGTCTCCACCCTCAAGATCGTCTCCATCTCACTGGTGATCGTCGGCGTGATAGGGCTCCAGCTCTCCGGCTCGGCCCACTGAGACCCATCGGCGCACTGAGCCGACCCCGGCCGCCCTCCCGGCGGCCGGGGTCGGCTCAGGCCAGCACGGTGCGCACCATACGGGCCACGTCCGCCGCCGGGGCGGGCGCCACCACGTACGACAGGGCCAGCCTGGCGACCGCCTCACAGGCCAGCGGCAGCTCGACCGCGCCCGACGGCCAGTCGCCCTCCAGCAGCCGCACCGCCCGGTCCCGCGCCTCGCCGAGCAGCTCGCCCGGCGCGGGCAACGGCCCCGACGGCCCCGGCGACCCGGACGACCCCGGCGACCTCAGTGGTGCCGCTCTTACGGACGTCGGCAACCGCTCGTTCCAGCAGCCCGTGAGCACCGCCCGCACCAGTGGGTTCTCGGCCGCCGAGCGGACCGTCCACACCGCCGCGGCGGCCAGCCGCTCCCCGGGGGCCGCCGCGCCGGACACCCCGGACAGCGCCCGCTCGACCCCGCACAGATACGCGTCGGCCTCGCGCCGCACCAGAGCGCGGGCGAGGCCCTCCTTGCTGCCGAACTCGTTGTAGAGGGTCTGCCGGGAGACCCCGGCCGCCGCCGCGACCTCGGACATCTTCACCCTCGGCCACGGACGGCGCGCGAGCGCGGCGAAAGCCGCGTCGAGTAAGGATTCACGCGCTGCGGGCATCGTCGCCTCCCAGAGCGGGCATCGTCGCCTCCCGGCCCGGCATGTGCCCGACAGAATTGACGGGCCGCCAGATGAAGTCAAGAGCCCCGCGCGAGTGGCCCGGCGAGTGGCCTGGCGAGCGGCCCGGCGAGTGGCCCGGCGGGGGCCCGGCGAGTGGCCCGTCCAGCCGCAGTCCCCCGGCCGTTGTGGAGTCGTGTGGCTCCGCGTCTTTCCCTGTCGATACTGTTCGGCCATGCCCGACTACCACGATGACCTGCGTCTCGCCCACGTTCTCGCCGACACCGCCGACGCGACCACCATGGAGCGGTTCAAGGCGCTCGACCTCAAGGTCGAGACAAAACCCGATATGACGCCGGTGAGCGAGGCCGACAAGGCGGCCGAGGAGCTGATCCGCACCTCGCTCCAGCGCGCCCGGCCGCGCGACGCGGTGCTCGGCGAGGAGTTCGGCAGCGAGGGCAGCGGTCCGCGGCGCTGGGTGGTCGACCCGATCGACGGCACCAAGAACTACGTCCGCGGGGTCCCGGTCTGGGCCACCCTGATCGCCCTCATGGAGCGCGGTGAGGGCGGCGACCGGCCGGTGGTCGGGGTGGTCTCCGCACCGGCGCTGGGACGGCGCTGGTGGGCCGCCGAGGGGCTCGGGGCGTACACCGGGCGCAGCCTGTCCTCCGCGAGCCGGCTCGCGGTCTCGAAGGTGAGCAACCTCTCCGACGCCTCGTTCGCGTACTCCTCGCTCAGCGGCTGGGAGGAGCGCGGCAAGTTGGACGGCTTCCTCGATCTGACCCGCGCCTGCTGGCGCACCCGGGGCTACGGCGACTTCTGGCCGTACATGATGGTGGCCGAGGGCTCGGTGGACCTCTGCGCCGAACCGGAATTGTCGCTGTGGGACATGGCGGCCAACGCGGTGATCGTCCAGGAGGCGGGCGGCCGCTTCACCGGACTCGACGGCGTACCGGGCCCGAACAGCGGCGACGCGGCGGCGTCCAATGGGCTGCTGCACGGGGTGATGCTGGACTACCTGCGGTCCTGAGGGGCCTTCCGCGGCCGGCCGGAGCATGAACCGGAGCGCGGGGCGCACTCAGCGGCAGATCGGCTTCCGCGCGCCCTTGTTGGACCCACCGAGGCATGTGAACATGAGAATTCCAGATCTTGTGAACTTGTGAATCCTTTCTCTAATGGGATGCGGGATTCACCAAGGAGGTGGCTCCATCCATGCCCATGCACGTCCGTGACGCCATGAGCTCGGTGGTCCTCACCATCGGCCCCGCGCATACGCTCCGCCAGGCCGCCCGGCTGATGTCGGCGCGCCGGGTGGGATCGGCCATCGTGCTCGATCCCGACACCAGCGGACTGGGGATCCTCACCGAGCGCGACATCCTCAACTCGCTGGGGGCGGGCCAGGACCCCGACCAGGAGGCCGCACACGACCACACCACCGCCGATGTCGTCTTCGCCGCCCCCGGGTGGACGCTGGACGAGGCGGCCCGCGCGATGTCCCAGGGCGGCTTCCGCCATCTGGTCGTCCTCGACGCGGGCGACCCGGTGGGGGTGGTGTCCGTACGCGACATCATCCGCTGCTGGGCCCCGGCGCCCCAGCCCGTACCGGCGTAAGGACCTGGCCCACCGCGCCCGGCGCACGAAACCTGCGCACGAAGAGGCCGGAGCCCAACGGCATCCGGCCTCTTCGGTTGGTACGGCAAGCGTCCGTCAGCCGCGCAGGGCCTGGACCGCGACCTCCAGCCGCTTGCCGTAGTCGGCGTCCGCCTTGCGGAAGTTCTCGATCGCCCGCTGTGCGATGTCCTCGCGGGAGACCTTGGCGATGGACTGCGCCAGATTCTCGATCAGGCGCTCCTTCTCGTCCTCCGACATCAGCCGGTAGAGGTTGCCCGCCTGGACGAAGTCGTCGTCCTCGGCGTGCGAGGGGGCCTCGTGGTCCCCGGTCCGGCCGGACACCGGGGACGACTGCCACAGCGCCCGGCCGGTCTCGGCCGGGCCGCCGAAGCTGTTGGGCTCGTAGTTCTTGGCGCCCGCGTGACGGCCGTCGTACAGGAAGCCGTCCCGGCCGTACGTGCGCGCCTCGGCCGCGTGCGGACGGTTCACCGGCAGGTGGTCGGCGTTGATGCCGACGCGGTAGCGGTGGGCGTCGCCGTACGCGAACAGGCGGCCCTGGAGCATCTTGTCCGGGGACGGGCCGATGCCCGGCACGAAGTGGGCGGGCGAGAAGATCGACTGCTCGACCTCGGCGAAGATGTTCCGCGGGTTGCGGTTGAGCTCCAGCTTGCCGATCTCGATCGGCGGGTAGTCCTCGTGCGGCCAGACCTTGGTCAGGTCGAACGGGTTGAAGCGGTAGTTCGCCGCGTCGGCCGCCGGCATGATCTGCACCTGCACGGTCCAGGTCGGGAAGTCACCGCGCTCGATGGCCTCGCGCAGATCGCGCTGGTGGCTGTCCGGGTCCAGGCCGGCGGTCTCGGCCGCCTCGGCGGCGGTGAGGTTCTTGATCCCCTGGTCGGTCTTGAAGTGGTACTTCACCCAGAAGACCTCGCCCGCGGCGTTGTTCCACTGGTAGGTGTGCGAACCGTAGCCGTTCATGTGGCGGTACGAGGCCGGGATGCCGCGGTCGCCGAACAGCCAGGTCACCTGGTGGGTGGACTCGGGCGAGAGCCCCCAGAAGTCCCAGACGTTGTCCGCCTCCTGCGAGCCGGTGTACGGGTCGCGCTTCTGGGTGTGGATGAAGTCGGGGAACTTGATGGCGTCCTTGATGAAGAACACCGGGGTGTTGTTCCCGACCAGGTCGTAGTTGCCGTCCTCGGTGTAGAACTTCAGTGCGAAACCGCGCGGGTCGCGCACCGCGTCCGCCGAGCCGAGGCTGCCGGCGACCGTCGAGAAGCGCAGGAACGTCTCGGTCTGCTTGCCGACCTCGGAGAGGAACGCCGCGCGGGTGTACTTCGTCACATCCGCGGTCACGGTGAAGGTGCCGTACGCACCGGCGCCCCGCGCGTGCACGATCCGCTCCGGGATCCGCTCGCGGTTGAAGTGGGCGAGTTTCTCGATCAGGTGCTGGTCCTGAATGAGGACCGGGCCGCCGGCGCCCGCCGTTTCGCTGTTCTGGTTGTCCGCCACCGGAGCCCCGGACTCCGTGGTCAGCGGACCAGTGATGTCGTCCTGGACCGTCACGTGCGCCTCCTGCGTACTCACATTCTGTCCCTCGGTCTGGAGCTGGGATCGATCCTACATTGGACATTATCTAAGTCAAGAAGTCTTTGAAACTCGTACCCGATCTGGCCAAGGACTCGTCCGCTGCTACCCTTGTCCTTATCTGACTGATAGGTGAATGGCATGAGTGACCTGCTGGAACGGCTCAGGGGACGCGGCTGGAGGCTGACCGCGCAGCGGCGTGTCGTCGCCGAGGTCCTCGACGGGGACCACGTGCACTACACCGCCGACGAAGTGCACGCGCTGGCGGCCGAGCGACTGCCCGAGATCTCCCGCGCGACCGTGTACAACACCCTCGGCGAGCTCGTCACGCTCGGCGAGGTGATCGAGGTCAGCACGGACGGCAGAGCCAAGCGCTACGACCCGAACGCGCATCACGCGCATCAGCACCTGGTGTGCGCGCGCTGCGGCACGATCCGCGATGTCCACCCCTCCGGCGACCTGCTCGCCGACCTGCCCACGCAGGAGCGCTACGGCTTCGCGATCTCCGCGGTCGAGGTGACGTACCGGGGGCTGTGCCCCGACTGCGCGGCCTGAGGCCTGAGGGGCGGTGCGAGCGGCGCGGATCGCGACCGTGAGGCCGCGACGGCAACCGTAAGGCCGCGAAAGGCGAAAGGCCCGGATCCTGGAGGATCCGGGCCTTCGCTGTGGTAGCGGGGACAGGATTTGAACCTGCGACCTCTGGGTTATGAGCCCAGCGAGCTACCGAGCTGCTCCACCCCGCGTCGTTGTGTAGCAACCTTAACCCGGGGTGGACAGCAGGAGCAAACCGATTACCGGCGGGACACCCGAGGGCGGCTCGCCGCGGGCGGGTCAGGATCGACGCTTTTCCTTCCCCGCCCCTTCCCGAACCATGGAGCTCCGCCCCCGGCCCCCGGACGCCCTTCGGGCGTGCCCTCAATCACCGGACGGGCCGAACGCAGCCCGTCCAGGGGCACCTCCCAGCGGCAGCTGGGGGAGATTGAGGACCGGGGTCCAGGGGCGGAGCCCTGCCACGCGGCGGAGCCGCATATCGATGCTGCGGGAAGGGGCGGGGAGGGGCAGCATCGATATGCGGCTCCGCCGCGTGGCCCGCCGCAGGCGTCATGATCCGCCGGACACCCTCTGGGCGACGGACCCCGCCGCCTACGCCGTGAGTTCCTGCTGGAGCGCCTCTCGCAGTCGGGCCGCGCGCTCGGCGACCTCCGCGGGCCCCAGCTCGACCGCCCGCGCACACCACCGCTGCCCCTCGGCGAGCGCCCCGCGCCGGGCCGCGAGCAGCGCGAGCCGCAGCGCTGCCCGCCCGTGCCCCGCCTCGGCGGCACGCGTCCACCACAGGGCGGCCTCCGGCTCGCTGCCCTCCCGGGCCAGCAGCAGCCCCAGGTTGAACGCGCCGTTGCTGCTGCCCGCCTCGGCGGCCGTGCGGTACCAGCGCGCGGCCTCGACCACGTCGCCGCGCGCGGCCGCGAACATGCCCACCCGCACCTGGGCCCGCCGGTGTCCCTGGCGCGCGGCGCGCTCGTACCACTCCTCGTACTCGGGGACGTGCGGCCCGGAGCCGTCGTCCGGCGGCGGGGTCGGGAAGCGCGTCCCGGACGAGCTGCCGAAGCCGGTGCCGGTCGCCGGGTCGCCGCCGACCGCGGAGCGGTCCAGCAGCGCGGCCAGCCGGAAGGCGCCCTCGGCGCTGCCGCCGCCCGCGGCGCAGCGCAGATGGCGCTCGGCGCCCTGGAGGTCGCCCTCCCGCTGGAGGGCGAGGCCGACCTGCAGCGCGGCCTCGGTGTGCCCGGCGGCCGCGGCCCGCTCGTACCACTGCCGGGCCGCCCGGTCCTCGCCCCGGCCCGCGTACAGGATCCCCAGGTTGAACGCGGCGTCGACGCTGCCCGCCTCGGCCGCCTTGGAGAACCACGGCTCGGCGCCCGCCGCGTCGCCGCGCTGCAGCAGCATCACGGCGACCGCGTTGGCGGCCTCGCGGTGGCCCGCGTAGGCGGCGCGGCGGTACCACTGCTCGGCCTGGGCGGTGCGGCCCTGCTCGGCACAGAGCAGCCCGAGGTTGTAGGCGCCGTTGATGTCCCCGGCGTCGAGCGCGGCGCGGTACCAGCGCTCGGCGGTCTGGGTCTCGCCCCGGTCGGCGTGGAGCGCGCCCAGCGCGTTGGCGGCGTTGCCGTCGCCGTCCTGGGCGGCCCGGTGCCACCAGACGGCGGCGCTGTCGGTGTCGCCCGCGTCACGCAGCAGGAAGCCCAGCGCGCAGGCGGCCCGGGCCTCGCCGTCCTTGGCGGACATCAGGTACCAGCGCCCGGCCTCCTTGGCCTCACCGCGCTTCTCCAGCAGCGTGCCGAGGTGGAGGGCGGCGCGCCGGTGGCCGCGCGCGGCGGCCTGCCTGTACCACTGCTCGGCCTCCTCCCGGCCGCTCCCGTCGGCGCCGCGGCGGCGCTCGGCCGCCGGCTCGTCCCCCTCGTCCTCGCGGTCGTCGAGGATGCGGGCGAGGCGGTACGAGGCCTCGCGGTGGCCGCGCTCGGCGGCCGTACGGAACCAGCGCTCGGCCCCGATGTCGCTGCGGTGCTCCAGCAGGTCGCCCAGCGCGTACGCGCCCAGGGTGTGGCCGGACTCGGCGGACTGGCGCAGCCAGTACTCGGCGGCGGGCTCGTCGCCCCGCTCGCGGTGATGGCGCCCCAGGGCGTGGGCCGCCGCGGGGATCCGGCGACGGCGGCTATGCGCCACCAGCCGGCCGCCTCGTCGGCGTAGCCGCGCTGGTGCAGCAGAACGCCGAGGTTGTTGGCGGCGGCGCGGTCGCCCGCCGCGGTGGCTCCCGCAGATGCGGTTCGGCGCCGTCGAGGTCGCCGCGGCGCAGCAGCAGCGCGCCGAGTGCGCTCATCGCGGCGGTGTCACCGGCCTCGGCGGCACTACGGTGCCGGGTCTCCTCCTCGGCATCGTCGTGCGCGTGCGCAAAACGCCCTGTCTCCAACAGACTGACCCTGTCCCCCATAAATCCCATCGTGGCATCACCCGCATCCGGCGTACACCTGGTATACCGCAGCCGAGGAGGTCACTTCAGCGTTTTGTCGACATGCCCACAGAGAGACAACCCAAACGCTTGTATCCGCATTCCCCGAGTGGACGCTCATACAACACACAACGAGGCCCGGATCCTTGCGGATCCGGGCCTCGTCTGTCAGTAGCGGGGACAGGATTTGAACCTGCGACCTCTGGGTTATGAGCCCAGCGAGCTACCGAACTGCTCCACCCCGCGCCGTGGTGCAACCACCGTACCACGGCGCGAGGGGTCGGCCGCCCGGCCGTTCTCGCAGGTCGTCAAGGGTCAGCCGCCCTTCTTGTCGGAACCGCCGGCGGCGCTCTGGCTCCGTGGCTGGTTCTGCTGCTGCCCCTGCTTGTCGCCGGCCGCCTTCTCCTCCGCCTTGGCGGCGCGGTCCAGCGCGTCCTTCAGATCCTCCTGGGCCTTGCCGTAGGCCTCCCAGTCCTGTGGCTGCTTCTGGAGGGCGTCCTGGGCGTCCTGATAGGCGTCCGAGGCGTCCTTGAGGGCCTCCTTCACCGTCGGGTTCGCGTTCGACGGCGGCTCTTCCTGCCCGCCGTCTCCCGGTGGCCGTTGTTCCGACGACTTGCCGAAGACGGCGTCCAGGGCCTCGCCCAGGGTGTCCTTGAAGACGGTCTCCTTGCCGTAGGAGACGCCGACCTTCTTCAGCAGCGGGTAGTTGGCGCTGCCACCGCGGGCGTAGACGGGCTCGATATAGAGGAAGCCGTTGTCCAGTGGCACGGTGAGCAGATTGCCGTACTCGATGTCGGAGTCGGTGCCCCTCAGGTTACGGACGAACTCGGCGACCTCCGGATCACCGTTGAGCTCACTCTGCACCTGTTGTGGACCGGGCACGTTGGAGGTGACCTTCAGCAGTCTTATCGTGCCGTAGTCCTTGCTGTTGGCATCCGCGTCGATCGACATGAACGCCCCCAGGTTGGGCCGCCCGTTGGGGGTGAAGGTCGTCGTCAGCGAGAACGTCTGCCCCTTCTGGTCGGGCATCTTCATGCTCAGGTAGTACGGCGGCACCGCGTTCCCGTCCTTGTGGGTCGGGTCCTCGGGCACCTGCCAGGCGTCACTGCCGCTGTAGAACTGCGTGGGGTCGGTGACGTGGTAGCGGGTCAGCAGCTCGCGCTGGACCTTGAACAGGTCCTGCGGATACCGCAGATGCTCCATCAGCTCGCCGCTGATCTTGTCCTTGGGCTCGACCGTGCCCGGGAACGCCTTCTCCCAGGTCTTCAGGACCGGGTCCTTGGAGTCCCACTCGTAGAGCTTGACGGTGCCGTCATAGGCGTCCACGGTCGCCTTGACCGAGTTGCGGATGTAGTTGACCTTGTTCTGCTGCGCGACCACCGAGCGGTCCCCGTCGCTCAGCGAGTCGGCCGTGCTGTCGCCCAGGGTCGTCCGCGAGGCGTACGGATAGCCGTTGGTCGTGGTGTAGGCGTCCACGATCCACTTGATCCGGCCATGGACCACGGCCGGATAGGCGTCACCGTCGATGGTCAGCCAGGGGGCGACCTTCTCGACGCGCTCCTTGGGGGTGCGGTTGTACAGGATCCGCGAACCGTCCCCGATCGCGCCCGAGTAGAGGATCTGGGGCTCGCCGAACGCCACCGCGTAGGCGGCGCGGTTGATCGGGTTGGAGAGGCTGACCCCGCTCTTGCCCTTGTAGCTGGTGGTCCGCTCGCCGTTCTTCTCGTAGTCGAGCTCCTTCTGCGGGCCGCCGACTATCGAGTACTGGTCGGTCTTCTCGCCGTAGTAGACCTGTTGCTTGTAGGTGCCGACACCGCCGCCGCTGGAGCCCTTGGTGGGCAGCCCGGACTCGGTGAAGTCCGGCGAGCCTGCCGGGTCCGCGTTGGGGTCGGTCGTGGTTCCCTTCGCCGCCACCATGCCGTAGCCGTGGGTGTAGGTGAAGTGGTCGTTGATCCAATTCCGCTTGGGGATGCCGTTGAGGTTCAGCTCGCGCACACCGACGACGGTGTCCTGGTCCTTGCCGTCGGCATCCTTGTAGCGGTCGACGTCGAGCGTCGAGGGGAACTGGTAGTACTTGCGCTCCTGCTGGAGCTGCTGGAAGGTCGGCGAGATGACGCTGGGGTCGATCAGCCGGTAACTGGCCGTCGTATTGGCGTCCTTACGGAGCTTCTCGCCGCCGCCGTCGCTGTCGTTCTTGCCGGAGTAGTCCGCCACCTTGGAGTCATCGATGCCGTACGCCTTGCGCGTGGCCTCGATGTTCTTCTGGATGTACGGCGCCTCCTTGGCCTGCTCGTTCGGCTGGACCTGGAACTTCTGCACGATCGCCGGGTAGAGCCCGCCGATCAGGATCGCCGACAGCACCATCAGCCCGAAACCGATGACCGGCAGCTGCCAGGTGCGGCGCCACAGCGTGGCGAAGAAGAGCACCGCGCAGATGGCCGCGATGCAGAACAGGATCGTCTTGGCGGGCAGATACGCGTTGGCGTCCACATAGCGCAGACCCGTCCAGTTGCCCGTCGCCTTGAAGTCGCTGGACTTCACCGCGAGGCCGTAGCGGTCCAGCCAGTACGCCACCGCCTTGAGCGCCACGAAGACGCCCAGCAGCACCGACAGATGGCCGGTGGCCGCGGCGGTCGCGCGGGCGCCGGGGCTGGTGACCCGCAGACCCCCGTAGAGGTAGTGCACCAGGGCGGCGGCGATCAGCGAGAGCACCGTGGCCGCGAAGCCGAAGCTCAGCAGGAAGCGGTACCAGGGCAGATCAAAGGCGTAGAAGGCCACGTCCTTGTGGAACTGCGGGTCCTTCTGGCCGAACGGCACCCCGTTGACCCACAGCAGCCAGATGCGCCACTGGCCGGCCGCCGAGGCTCCCGCGATCAGCCCCACCAGGGCGGTGACCGCGAGCAGCACCCACTTCTTGAACGGGGCGATGCCCATCCGGTAGCGGTCCAGGCTCTGCTGCTCCATGGACATCGCGCTGAGCGGCGGCCGCAGCCGGTGGGCCAGCCAGATGTTGATCCCGACGGCCGTGGCCATCAGCACGCCGAAGACGAAGAACAGCCCGATCTTCGTCTTCAGGGTGGTACTGAAGACGGAAGAGTAATGAAGCGAGCGATACCAGAGCCAATCCGTCCAAAATCCGGCAAACATGACAAAGAGCATGGCCAACACGGCCAGCACGCCCAGAGTCATGAGCAGGGTCCTGGCACGCCGGGACGGACGGCCGACTCTCACCCGCGGCCCCGTCGGGCCTCCGCCGCGGTCCGGCATCTGGAAAGCCAAGGTGCGCACCTCGAAGTTCGCTGTCGATTGAGGAACCCTGAACTCCAGGGCCCACCTGATGCAACTTACTCAGGCTTTACTCAGTTCCCGTTTCCGGGTCCGAACAGGGCACGATATGAACCATGTCCAACGCAACCCCCGGCACCGGCCCGCTGGCCTCGAATCCCCTGACCCGCGCCGTACTCGAAATCGACGAGTACGCCTCGGGGCTCGGCTGGGACCAGCCCGCCCGGCTCTTCGCCCTTGTCGACACCGCCCGGCTGCGCACCGAGGAGCCCGGCCTCGCCGCTCAGCTCGGCCTTGACGAGGGCGGCGAGGAGATCGCCTCCCTGACCCCCATCGAGCAGGACGAGCTGCCCTCCGGCGCCCCGCTGGACGAGTTCCTCGCCACCATCGCCTGGCCGGACGCGGTGACCGGCTGCGCCCTGACCGTGGAGCGGCAGATGCTGCCGCCGTCCGCCGAGAGTTCCGTGCCCGAGGGCCTGGACGAGGCCGCGCTGGCCAAGTGGGTCGCCGATCACCCGGACCGCCAGGAGGTCCGGATGACCGTGGCCGTACTGCGGGACGGCGCGCGCGAGTCGGCCCTGCGGCTGCGGGAGAAGGACTCCCCGACCGAGGTGCTCACCGGGGCCGGTCTGGTGCCGGGCCTGGCCGAGGCGCTCGCCGCCACCTTCGCCACCGACTGACCGCCGCGAGCCGGCCCCCGCGACCTGACCCACCACGGGGCGCCGCTCAGCCCGTCGTGCACTTCGGCAGACCGGCGGGGTCCCCCTTACGGATCTCCTTGAGCGCCGTAAGAGCGTCGTCGATCGTGTGCACCTTGACCAGCCGCAGCCCGCTCGGCACGTCCTTGGCGGCGGCCGCGCAGTTCTCCTTTGGCGTGAGGAAGTAGCGGGCACCCGCCTCGCGCGCGCCGATCGTCTTCATCTCGATGCCGCCGATCGGGCCGACCGTGCCCTTGTCGTCGATCGTGCCGGTGCCCGCGATGAACTTCCCGCCGGTGAGATCGCCGGGCGAGAGCCGGTCCACGATCCCCAGCGCGAACATCAGACCCGCGCTGGGCCCGCCCACGTCCGCCAGCTTGATGTCGATCCGGAACGGGAAGGTGTAGTCGACCCCGGCCTGGATGCCCACGATGGCGCGGGCCGGGCCCTTGTCCGCCTTCGTGGTGGTGATCGCGACGCGCTCCTCGCCGGTGGGCTGCTTGCCGCTCTTCTCCGCCGCCGCCACGTTCTTGGCCGGGATGACCAAGAAGACCACCTTCTGGCCCGGCTTGTGCTTGGTGACCAGCTTGGCCACGTCGTCGGGCTCGCGCACCGCCGTGCCGTCCACCGACTTGATCACATCACCCGCGTGCAGCTTGCCCTGGGCCGGGGCGCCCTTCTGGACGGCGCCGACGATGACATGCGCGGTGACCGGCTTCTTCAGCGCCCGCAACGCCGCGACCTTGGCGGACTCCTGGGACTGGGTGAACTCCTCGGCGTTCTGCTGGTCCACCTGGTCCGGGGTCTTGTCGTCCGGGTAGAGGGTGCTGTGCGGCACGACCACGTCATCGTGCGCCAGCCAGCCGTAGACGGCCTCCACGAGGTTCATCCGGTACTCGGAGCCGGTGACCCGGACCGTGGTCATGTTCAGATGCCCGCCGGTGGTCTCACAGTTCTTGCGGCCGGAGATCTGGAGCACGCACTCGCCGTTGTGCTCACCCAGGGTGTTGTACGTCGGCCCGGGCGACATCTCCGCGTACGGCACCGGGATCAGCACTCCGGCGCACAGCAGCGCGATCAGCATCAGAAGGGAGGCGAGCATCGTCGCAGTGCGGCGTGGCATGGAACGACAGTACGGGACGCGTCCGTCAGTCCACCGTCGGGGCCGTCCGTACGAGGGGCGGCACGGACGGGGCGGCGGCCTCAGGCCGCGGCGTCCGAATCGGAGGGCCGGCGCTCCATCGCTTCGCGGAAGCGGGCGTATCCGGCCAGCTCAGCCACATCCCCCCGGTCTTCCGTTTGCCGGCTCGGGCGGCTATGCCGGCGTATATCGCCGCGCCTATCGCCGCGAACAACGGAATCAGCAACCAGAGAAGCGCAGCCACAGCAGCCTCCCGACCCCTTGAAAAATCGCGGTTCAGGACCGCGACTGACAGATGAGCAGATTAATCCTCTGCCAGGTCAACGCTTACGGCAGGGTGGGGGTTACGCAAGCGGAGTACACCCTTCCGTGCCCCCATGCGCATGCGTATTCCCCACTGCGCGCCCACCACTCCCCAACGAAGCGCTACGCGCCCACCCGCCCTCCCGTCACCCGACCACCACCCCACAACGAAGCGCTACGCGCCCACCCGCCCTCCCGTCACCCGACCACCACCCCACAACGAAGCGCTACGCGCCCACCCGCCCTCCCGTCACCCGACCACCACCCCACAACGAAGCGCTACGCGCCCACCCATTCTTCGGTGCCGTCCGCGAAGGTCTGGTGCTTCCAGATCGGGACCTCGCTCTTGAGGTCGTCGATCAGCCTGCGACAGGCCGCGAACGCCTCCGCGCGGTGCGGGCAGGAGACAGCCACCACCACGGCCAGGTCGCCGATCGCCAGATCGCCCACCCGGTGCACGGCGGCCAGCGCGCGCACCGGGAAGTCGGCCACGACCTTCTCGGCCACCCGGCGCAGCTCGGCCTCGGCGGTCGGGTGCGCGGAGTAGCCGAGGGCGCCGACCTCCGCGCCTCCGTCGTGGTTGCGCACGGTGCCCACGAACAGCGCCGTGCCGCCCGCCGCGGCATCGCCCACCGCCCCGAACACCTCGTCCACGGACAGGGGCGTGTCACGGACGGCGAGCAGCCGAATGGGGTGGGCGGCCGCGAGTTCGCCAGGGTGATCGTACGAATGTGCCATGTCGTCCATCGTGCCGTACCGTCCCGCCCTCAGGGAATCAATGGAGCCACCGGACTACCGGATCCCGGAAAACACCTTCCGGTGCCTTGTGTCTCAGGCCCGGCGGCGTGCCTTACGGGCGCGGCGCACGATCGCCGCGGTGCCCACCAGGGCCACGGTCGCGCCCGCGGCGCCGAGCGTCGTGGCGTCCTTACGGCCGAGACGCCGCCCCGCGACCGTATGGCGGCCGGCGACCTCCTCCAGCAGCTCCGCCAGGACCTCCTCGTTGGTCCAGCGCGGCCGCCAGCCCGCCGCGTGCAGCCTGCTGCCGCTGACCGCCCAGGGGTGCATCGTGTACGCGAGATCGCCCGCCGGGGACGGCGTCAGACCGAGCCGGTGCAGCCGGGAGGCGGCGCCCAGGGCGACCGCCGAGGGCAGCTCCATGCGCCGGATCCCGGACAGCTCCTCGACCTCCTCCTGCTCCAGCCAGCCCTCGCACCCCACCGCCAGCTCACCCTCGACCTTCTCCAGGGCGGCGTACTCCAGCGCGCCGACCAGGTCCTCCATGTGGCAGAACTGCCAGGTGGGACGGGATCCGGCGACGACCAGCAGCCGCGGTGACTCGAAGTAGCGGGTGAGCGCGGTGTCCGTGCCGCCGACCAGGAGCGCCGGGCGCACCACGGTCACATTCAGACCCGGGTGCGCCCGCGGCGCGCGCTCCCCGAGCCGCTCGATCTCCAGGAGGTCGCCGACGCCGGTGGCCTCGGCGGTCGCCCGCAGCTCCGCGTCCTCGGCGAGCGGCACGGCGTTGTCGGGGAGCGCCCCGTAGACCATCGCCGAGGTGCACAGCACCACCCGCCGCACCCCGGCCGCCGCGGCGGCCGTCAGGACGGTCTGGGTGCCGCGCACGTTGTAGGCGGTGCGGGCGGCGGGATCGGTGCCCAGATCCAGGTCGACGGCGAGGTGGACCACCACGTCGGCGCCGCGCAGCTTCTCGGCGATGGCCGGATCGCGGACGTCCAGCACATGCCACTGTGCCTCGGTCACCTCACCTCGGCGCTCGTCGATGGCCAGGACCTGCTTGACCTCTTCGGACTCCGCGAGCCGCTGCGTGAGCAGGGCACCTGGGCCCGAGGCGGCACCGGTCACCGCCACGACGGGTCGTCGTGCGGCACTGGCCGTATCGTTTCGCGCAGCGCGAACTTCTCGGTCTGGGGAACTCACCGGGCGTCTCCAGCGGTTGTCTTCAGTACGGAGCGCATGCACGCATACGTACCAGGTAACGTCCATCCTGCCGCAGGGCGGCGATCAGCGAAGCACCGAGCCCGGAAACCGGCGAGGTGTCTAGGCTGGGTGGTGATGTCGGGCATCCGCCACCGGCCCGGGGCCGGTGGCCCAACGAGCCGAGGAAACCCGTGAGTGACACCCCATTCGGATTCGGCCTTCCGCCGGAGGAGCCGGAGGACGGCGACGACGGCAAGAAGAAGGGCGGCCAGGGCGGCGAGCAGGGCCCCGCGAATCCCTTCGGGTTCGGCGGCGGAACCGGCGGAGCGGGCGGCGCGGAGAATCCGTTCGCCGCGATGTTCGGTTCGCTGAATCCGGGCGACCTGGGGGCCGCCTTCCAGCAGCTCGGGCAGATGCTCTCGTACGAGGGCGGCCCGGTGAACTGGGACATGGCCAAGGACATCGCCCGCCAGACCGTCGCGCGCGGCACCGCCGACGGCAGCAAGGACGAGAGCGTCGGCCCCGCCGACCGCGCCGCGGTCCAGGAGGCCGTGCGGCTCGCGGACCTGTGGCTGGACGGCGTCACCTCGCTGCCCTCGGGCTCGGGGACCGCGGTGGCCTGGAGCCGCGCCGAATGGGTCGAGGCGACCCTGCCGGTGTGGAAGGACCTGGTGGACCCGGTCGCCGAGCGCGTCGGCGCCGCCATGGGCGATGTGCTGCCCGAGGAGATGCAGGCCATGGCCGGCCCGCTGCTCGGGATGATGCGCTCGATGGGCGGCGCCATGTTCGGCACCCAGATCGGGCAGGCGCTGGGCGTGCTGGCCGGCGAGGTGGTCGGCTCGACCGACATCGGGCTGCCGCTGGGCCCGGCGGGCAAGGCGGCCCTGCTGCCGGTCAACATCGCGGCGCTGGGCTCCGGCCTCGGCGTGCCCAAGGAAGAGGTCCGGCTGTATCTGGCGCTGCGCGAGGCGGCCCACCAGCGGCTGTTCGCCCATGTGCCGTGGCTGCGCTCGCACCTGTTCGGCGCGGTCGAGGGGTACGCCCGCGGCATCAAGGTCGACACCGCCAAGCTGGAGGACGCGGTCGGCCAGCTCGACCCGACCCACCCCGAGCAGCTGCAGGAAGCACTCCAGCAGGGCATGTTCCAGCCCGAGGACACCCCCGAGCAGAAGGCCGCGCTGGCGCGTCTGGAGACCGCTCTGGCACTGGTGGAGGGCTGGGTGGACGCGGTGGTCCACGCCGCCGCCAAGCCGCATCTGCCGTCCGCCGACGCCCTGCGCGAGACGCTGCGGCGACGCCGGGCGAGCGGCGGCCCCGCCGAGCAGACCTTCGCCACGCTGATCGGCCTGGAGCTGCGGCCGCGCCGGCTGCGGGACGCCTCCCGGCTGTGGGCCTCCCTCACCGACGCCCGCGGCCTGGAGGGGCGCGACGGTCTATGGGCGCACCCGGACATGCTGCCGACGGCACAGGACCTCGACGACCCGGACGGTTTCGTCCATCGCGAGCAGCTGGACTTCTCCGAGCTGGACAAGATGCTCGGCGAGGCGGCGGGCGGCGATGAGGACCGTAAGGGCGGCTCCGACGGTCCCGACCTCCGTAAGGGCCGCGAGGGCGGCGAGGACGACCGCGAGGGCGGCGACCGGGGCGACGGCGAGAAGTGAGTCTGCACCAGGACGCGGCGCGGGTGCTCACCGAGTGGCCCGCGCCCGATGCCGCCCAGGAGCGGCTGCGGCGGCTGTACGGCGACCATCTGGCCGCGTATCCGGACGGCATGTGGAAGGCGTGCGGGGACGGGCACATCACGGCGAGCGCGCTGGTGATCGACCCGGACCGGAAGCAGGTGCTGCTCACCCTGCACCGGAAGCTGCGGATGTGGCTCCAGATGGGCGGCCACTGCGAGCCGCACGACACCACGCTCGCGGGCGCGGCGCTGCGCGAGGCCACCGAGGAGTCCGGGATCGAGGGGCTGACGCTGCTGCCGGGCGGTCCGGTGCGGCTCGACCGGCACCAGACCCCCTGCGCCTGGCACCTGGACGTCCAGTACGCGGCGGTGGCGCCCCGGGGCGCGGTGGCGGCGATCAGCGACGAGTCGCTGGATCTGCGCTGGTTCGGCTACGACGAGGTGGCGGACGTGGCCGACGAGTCGGTGCGCCACCTGGTGACGCGCACCCGCGCGCTGCTCTGAGGAGGGCGTCGGGGCTGCGCTGAGGAGCTCGTCGGGCCGCCCTGAGGAGCGCGTCGGGCCGCGCTGAGGAGCCTTTTGGAACGCGGGCGGCCGCGGACCCCCAGGAGTCCGCGGCCGCTCCGCGTTCCAACAGCGGTGACCTCGGTCAGTTGCTGAAGATGTTGCCCTGGTTCTGACCGCGGGCGCCCTGCTGGCCCATGCCGAACTGCGCGGCCACGCCGCCCCGACCACCGCGTTCTGCGGCGGGAGCAGCTCGCTGGGCTGCACCAGGGCGTAGCCCTGGCCGAGGAAGCTGAGCTCCCAGCCCTCGCCGGTGTTGCCGCGCCGCCGCCAGACGCCCGAGGAGTGCGTCTGTGCCTGCATCTGGACCCGCAGCGAGCTGGACCAGGCGACGATGGCGTCCGCGTCGGCGTTGACGTACTTGTCCGGGGTGACCTGGAGCATCAGCGGCTGCCCCGAAGTCATCAGCGCCACCTTGCCCTGGCCGGAGATGTTGAGGTTGTACTTGCCGGACCCGGAGATCCCGAACTGGCTGTCCACCGCGATCGACTCCCAGTGCAGCGTGGAGTCCAGCGCGAGCACATAGGAGCTGTCGACGGTCAGCCCGTCGTGGTCCACGTCCATCACATGGATGTGCTGGGCGAGGTTGGCGAGGTAGACCGTGCCCTGCCCGGAGCAGCGCATCAGGTCCAGGCCCTCACCTGTGCGGGCCCGGGCCCTGTGCTGCCCGGGCGTCTGGTACTCGCCGTCGAACTCGATGAGCCCCTGATAGGCGACCATGCTGCCCTTACGGGCGAGCACATCCTCATGGCCGCTCAGGGCGACCCGCAGCAGCTGCGGGTTCTGGAGCGCGTAGCGGTCCTGCGTCTGGGCCTCGGTGAAGGCGAAAAGCGGGCTCTGCATCTGGTGTCCCTCCCCCTCAGCCCCGGGCCCGGAGCCGGTCGGTGCTGTCCTCACTGGGCTGTACGACGACGAAGCCCTGCCCGGAGAAGCCGAGCTGATACGCCTCGCCACTGCCCCGGCCGATCAGGGACGACGCCTTGAAGCTGCGCTTGCCCTTCACCTTGAGCCCGGAGGACCAGGCCACGAGCGCGTCCGGGTCCACATAGGTCTCGTCCTCACCGCGGCCGCAGTCGACCACGATGGGGGTGCCGCGGGAGGTCAGGGCGACCCAGCCGGTGCCGGAGACGCCCACGTTGAACAGGCCCTGCCCGGCGAACTTGGCGATGCCCTTGACCCGTTCGACGCCCCACTGGAGGTGCGCGTCGAAGGCGAGGAGGTTGGTGCCGTTGACCGACAGCGCGTCGCCGTTGAGGTTGATGCAGACGACGTTGGCTCCGTAGTCGGCGAGGTAGAGCAGCCCGTCGCCGCTGCACCGCATCAGCGGGGCGCCCTCGCCGGTCAGCCACTGGGAGGCCATCTGCCGTACCGCGGGCGGGTTGGGCTCGTACTGGACGAAGCCCTCGTAGGCCACCATCGAGCCGGTGCGGGCGAAGAGGTCCTGGCCGCTCTGCATGGCGACCTTGAGCATGCTGGCGCCGTGGTTCTCCATCCGGGCGGCGACCGGGGCGGGTGCGAAGCCCGAGATCATGTGCTGGTCCATATCGGGCTCCCTCAGACCTCGTAGGGCTGGACGACGATGAAGTTGCCGGGCGCGCCACGGAACTGGAGGTTCACGGTCTCCCCGCTGTGGCCGGGGTAGGCGCTGCGGCGCAGCCGCACCTGGCTGGAGATGATCACCTGGGCTCCGGCGGACCACGCCACGATGGCGTTGCTGTCGGCGAAGGTGGTCGGGGTGACCGGGAGGACGACCGGCGTGCCCTCGGTCTTCACCACGACGGTGCCGGTGCCCTGGAACTGCATGGTGAACAGCGCGCCGCCGGGGATGCCGTGGCCCTCGATCCGGCGCACCTCGTGGTGCAGCGACTCGTCGAAGGCGAGCACGTTCTCGGCGGAGACGCAGATGGCGTCGCCCTGGAGCTCGATCGGGTGGAGCTCGGCGGCGTTCTCGGCGAGGAAGACCTGGCCCTGGCCGGTGCAGCGCATCAGCTGCATCTCCTGGCCGGTGGCGTTGCCGACGATCCGGCCGCGGAAACCGGCGCCCTTGTAGCTGAAGTCGACCTTGCCCTGGTAGAGCACCATCGTGCCCTGGCGGGCGAGCACGGGCTGGCCGCCGACGCCGAGGTCGACCCGCATCAGCCGGGGGTTCTGCGGCGTCCAGCGCTGGCCGGTGGGCGCTTCGCGGTACTTGGAGAGCGCGGCCTGGAGCCCGGGCGCGCCACCGCCCTGGGGGACGCCGCCCTGGGGGACGCCGCCCATGGGCTGCGGCTGACCGTAAGGGGCGGGCTGGCCGGGCTGGCCGGGGTAGGGCTGGGCGGGCGGCTGGCCGTACGGCGCGGGGGCGGGCGGGGCCTGGCCCGGCTGCTGGCCGAACGGGGGCTGCTGGCCCGGGAACTGGCCCGGCGGTGGGGGCGGCGGTACCTGGCCAGGAGGCGGCACCTGGCCGGGAGGCGCGATGGGCGCGGCGATGGTGGGGGCGCCGTGCATCTGCGGGGTGCCCGGGGCGGGCGGCTGAACACCCTGCGGGGGCGTTCCCTGGGGCGGTGTGCCTTGGGGCGTACCCGGAGGCGGCGTGCCGTGGGGCTGCGTGCCCTGGGGCGGCGTGCCCTGGGGCGGCGTTCCCTGGGGAGCGCCGAAGGCGGGGGCGGGCTGCGGTGCGGGCGGGGCGGGGCCGGAGGGGCCGCCGGGGCAGGGGCCCCGGCCGGGGGTGCGAAACCCGGTGCGGGGGCGGCCTGACCGGGCGGCGCGAAGCCGGGCGTGGCGCCCTGGGCGGGCGCGGAGGCGGGCTCCTCCTCGGCCACCTCACCGCCGAAGTTCTTGAGCAGCGCCTCCAGTCCCCCGTCGAAGCCCTGCCCGACGGCGGCGAACCGCCAGACGTCCTTGAGGTAGAAGTCGCCCAGCATCACCGCGCGTTCGGTGCTGAACTCCGAGCCGGTGAAGGAGTACCGGGCCACCTCATCGCCACCCGCGACGATCCGGAGGTAGCCGGGGCCGACCTGCGACATCTGCCCGGCGCCGTCGATGGTCGCGGTGAAGGAGAGCTTCTGGATGGCGGGCGGGATGCTGTCGAGCGTGACGCGGAACGAATCCGTGTCACCGGCCTGCGGCCCGAGCTGCTGTATCGCTTCTTCAGGGGACTTCGGCTGGTTGAAGAAGATGAAGTAACGGTCGTCCGACAGCCGCTCGTTGGCGTCGAGACCGAAGCAGCTGATGTCGAAGGTCAGGCCGGGTCCGGCGATCTGCACCCCGACGTACAGATCCCTCCCGGCCGTCAGATCACTGATCCTGGCCTTGTGGCCGCGCTGGAATTCCCTGGCCATACGTTAGGACCGTCCCCCATCGCCGTACCGGTGTGTGCGTTGCGCGCCAGGCTAGCCGCTGCCGCCGACTATGAGCGACGCCGGGAACCAGGATGCGGTTCCCGAACGGCCCGGCGGTTGATCCCTCACCGCCCGGGCGCGGTCGTCTTTACGGCTGGTCGTCCGGGGGTCCGGAGAGGTGCGGCAACCGTCCGGCGGCGACCACCCCTTCGAGATAGCCCCGCGCCCGCTCGGTCCGCGGATACGCCTCCAGGAGCTGCCAGAAGCGGCGGCCATGGCCCGGCACCAGCAGATGGGCCAACTCGTGGAGGAGCACATAGTCCACGACGTACTCCGGCATGCCCTGGAGCCGGTGCGAGAGCCGGATGCTGCCCTCGGCCGGGGTGCACGACCCCCAGCGGGTGTTCTGGTTGGTGACCCAGCGGACGGAGACGGGCCGGGCCCGCCCGCCCAGGTACTGGCCGGAGAGCCACTCGGCGCGGGCGGCCAGCTCCGCGTCGCCCAGCATCCGCTTGCTCTCCTGGGCCGCCAGCTTGTCCAGCATGACGCTCACCCAGCGCCGCTCCTCCGCCTCGGACATCCGGGCGGGGATGAGGACGACGGTGCGGTCGCCCTCGCGATAGGCGGAGACCGTCCTGCGCCGCCGGGTGCTGCGGCGGACCTCGACCGCGCTCGCGTCGGAGCCTCGGCTCTGCGGGCTCGGGACGGTGCTCGGTGCGTTCGCGGCGCTGCGGGAGACGTTCTGTCCCGCGGTGCGAGGGGGCGGGTCGGCGGACACGCCCCGACGTTACCCGCTGGCAGCCCGGGAAGTCCCGCCCCGCCGATGGTTGCGGACCGAACCACTCCACGGTGTGCACGGCTTGTACGACCGGCGTTCGTACGACTTTTTCCACTGCCTGTGGATAACGCGCAGCGGGGTCCGGGACCCGAGTCGCATGCTGAAGGCGGTTCAACGGACAGCACATCAGACGGGGGGCGGCGATGCATCCGATGCTCAAGCCCGCGCTGCGGCGCGGCTGGCGGAGCCGGGACACGGTGCAGTTCGGGGTGGCCCGGGCGCATGCGGTGGTGATGGGGCCGGTGGACACGGCCACGGGCAGCTTTCTGGAGCTGCTGGACGGCACCCGCGGTCTGCCGCTGCTGCGGCAGGAGGCCCGGGCCATCGGGCTGCCGGAGGGGCGGGCCGACGCACTGGTGGACCGGCTGGCGGCGGCCGGTCTGCTGGACGAGCCGAGGGACGGCGGCGAGCCCGCCGCGGCCCTGGACCGGCTGCGGCCCGACGCGGGGGCGCTGTCGGTGCTGCATCCCGAGCCCGGAGCGGCGGCGCGGCTGCTCGCCGCGCGGCGGGCGATGCGGGTGCAGGTGCGGGGCGCGGGCCGGGTCGGGGCGGCGGTCGCGGCCGCGCTGTCCGGTTCGGGGTCGGCCGGGTCGATGTGGTGGACGGCGGCTGTGTCGAGCCCTGGGATGTGGCTCCCGGCGGGCTATCGGCCGAGCAGATCGGGGAGCGCCGGGATCTGGCCGCGCGCCGCGTGGTGCGCCAGGCCGCGCCCGCCCCGCTCCCCGCCGGTCGGCGCGGCTGCGGACCTCCGCGGCGGTGCGGGCCCCGTCACCAGAGAAGGTCCCTTCAGGAGAACGGACCGCCTCGGGAGAACGGACCGCCTCGGCCGATCCTGGGCTGGCGCTGGTGGTGATCACCCCACGTGATGGCCTCGCGGCGTACGCACCGGATCCGGAGCAGACCCGGCCGCTGCTCTCCTCCGGCACACCCCATCTCTACGCGGGAGTCATCGAGGCCACGGGGGTGGTGGGCCCTCTGGTGGTGCCGGGGATCACGCCCTGCGCGGGCTGCGCCGCGGCGGGCCGTGCCGAGCGGGAGCCGGTCTGGCCGAGGATGCTCGCACAGTGGCGGTCCGGGCGTCGGCGCACCGCCCCGGCCTGTGACACGGCGCTGGCGATGGTGGTGGCAGGGCTCACCGCGGTGCAGGCGCTGGCCTTCCTCGACGGCCGCCCCTCCGGGGGCGCGGGTGTCCGGTGGGAGCTGGCGCTCCCCTCCCTCGTCTGGGAGGCGCGCCCGATCGAAGCACATCCCGGATGCGGCTGCGGAGCGGCCGGGGAGGAGGATGCCGTATATGCCTCGGCCGCAGAGGCACCGCACGCGACAATGTCCCGGTGACCCACGTCCGCGGAGTGGGCACGGGGGCCCGGGGGCCACCTTCCGGGATGGCACAGCTGTAGTTGGAGGGGCGCATGACCGATCTGCCGCGCAAGGCGATCACCCGAACCGCCAAACTGGCGGCGCTGCCCTTGGGATTCGCGGGGCGCGCCACATGGGGGCTCGGGAAGCGGATAGGGGGCGGCCGGCGGAGATCGTCGCACGCGAGGTGCAGCAGCGCACCGCGGAGCAGATGTTCAAGGTCCTGGGCGAGCTCAAGGGCGGGGCCATGAAGCTCGGACAGGCCATGTCGGTCTTCGAGTCGGCGCTGCCCGAGGAGATAGCCAGGCCCTATCGGGCGGCCCTGACCAAGCTCCAGGAAGCGGCCCCTCCCATGCCGAGCCGCACGGTCCACGCGGCGCTGGAGGAGCGGCTGGGCCCGGACTGGCCGGAGCTGTTCCAGGAGTTCGAGGACAAGCCGGCGGCGGCCGCCTCCATCGGGCAGGTGCACCGGGCCGTCTGGCACGACGGGCGCACGGTGGCGGTCAAGGTGCAGTACCCCGGGGCGGGCGAGGCGCTGCTGTCCGACCTCAACCAACTGAGCCGGTTCGCCCGGGTGCTGGGGCCGCTGGTGCCGGGGCTGGACGTCAAGCCGCTGATCGCGGAGTTGCGCGAGCGGGTCGCCGAGGAGCTGGACTACGAACTGGAGGCGGCGTCCCAGCGGATCCATGCGGAGGAGTACGCACAGGACACGGAGATCGTGGTGCCCGAGGTGGTGCACCAGAGCGATCAGATACTGATCACCGAGTGGCTGGAGGGGGTGCCGCTCTCCGAGGTGATAGCCGACGGCACACAGGAGGAGCGGGACCGCGCCGGGCAGCTGCTGGCCCGTTTTCTCTTCTCGGGGGCGTCCCGCACCGGGCTGCTGCACGCCGATCCCCATCCGGGGAACTTCCGGCTGCTGACCGGTGACGCCCCGGACGGGCCGCCGGAGCGGTGGAAGCTGGGGGTCCTGGACTTCGGTTCGGTGAACCGGCTCCCGGGAGGGCTTCCGGAACCCATCGGCATCGCGCTGCGCATGGCGCTCGAAGGCGACGCCGCGGGGGTCTATGAGCTGATGCGCGGGGAGGGTTTCGTCAAGCCGACGATCGAGCTCGACCCGGATGATCTGCTGGACTTCCTGCTGCCGATGCTCGAACCAGCCCAGGTCGACGCGTTCCTCTTCGACCGGCAGTGGCTGCGCAGCCAGGCGGCGCGGATGGCCGACCGTCACTCCCCCGTCTATGAGCTGGGCAATCAGCTGAATCTGCCGCCTGCCTATCTGCTGATTCACCGGGTGACGCTGAGCACCATAGGGGTGCTGTGCCAGCTGGGTGCCACGGTGCGGATGCGGGATGAGCTCGAGGCATGGGTCCCCGGCTTCGCCGTGGACCCGGAGTCCGAGGACCGCGCCGAAGAAGACGCCAAGGAAGGCCTCGCAGCAGACGCCGGAGCAGAGGCCGCGGAAGGTGCCGAGGAGGAGCCCGAGGCCGCGGAGACCTCGGCCTGAGCTCGGAGAGCTGCGGACGCCTCGGGGTAGCCGAAGGGCCGGTCCGATCGGACCGGCCCTTCGTGGTCACGCGGTGGGTCGGCGTAGGACCCGTTGGCGTGTGTTGTGTGTCAGCCCCGCCTCTGGCCGGTGCCGCACAGGGTGGTCACTGCATGACCGCCATGGCCAGGGCGCGGCGGGCGCGGAGCGAGGCACGCTCCGCACGCCGCTGCATCCGGCGGGCGGCCGCGAGCCGAACGGCCTGCCGTTCGGACTCGGCCTCCTGCAGCCGGTCGTGCATATGCGCACGGGCCAGGGCTTCTTGCATGAGTTGCATTTCTCGGTTCCTGTTCTGGCGCGCCTCGGGCGCACCGGAGGTATCGGGTGCGGGGGTTTCGGAGACCGGTGGGGTCATCGTCGGGACCTGCTTCATGGGGTCGTGCGTCGCTGGGCGATCGATGGTGCCGATGGTGCTCATGCCGCGACCGGGTTCTTACGCGGGCGACCACGCGGCCGCTTGCGGGCCACCACCACGCCCTGGACGAAGAGCTCGCCGCCCCAGACGCCCCAGGGCTCCCGGCGGTCCTTGGCGCCGGCGAGGCATGCCTCCCGCAGCGGGCAGGTCTGACACAGCGACTTCGCGTACTCGACGTCGGCCGGGGACTCGGCGAAGAAGACCTCCGGGTCGTACGAGCGGCACGGAACGGCTACACCCAGGTTCTCGATGGCCTCATCGAGTTCGGTGAGGGCGGTGAGCGGGGTCAAGGAGTCCTCCGAGGAGTCAGGCGGGCGGTTCAGGTCGGTCGATGCGGACGGGGCGGGTGCGTTGAGTTGCACGGTGTGTGTTCCTCGTCTCTTCGGTCCGGCTGGTGGCCGGGCTCTGGCAAATCAAAAGGGCCGCGGATCCCGGTGTGGGTTCCGCGGCCCTGGAAGGTGCCGACCTGATCCTGGATCAGGCTGGATAACTCCAGGGTTCGAGCCTGCGGAAGGCCCACGTCTTGTGGTGCTGCTGCGTCGTCCGGGATTCGGCACCATTGGCCGCAAAGGCATAGGCCATTGCCCGTGCCGCTGCTGCTACCGCAGGTGCCTGGATCGGTCGCTCGCTGAGACGCGCCTCATTGGCGCCGGGCATACCGGTGCCAGGGAGCGCGGAGCCGAGCAGGCATGTGGCGACGACCGACCGATCGGCCTTTTTGATGGTGTTGATGAAGCTGATCACTGGTCTTCGCCTCCTCTCGGCGTCTCAGGGACCGGTCCGAAACCAGTCCGGGTGTTCAGTACAACACGGAATCCTCGGCTCCTGGAAGGGCCGTTGTCTTCCGTGCTCGGAAGGCTATGGGTATGCCCTCCACGCGCGCAAACTATTTTTCCGTCGAGTTTTGCCAAGGGTCACCCGAATGGCTTCCCCCGGCATCGCCGTCGCCCTCGTCGTCGAGTGCGGAGGGCAGTTCCCGGCCCGCGCACAGCGCGAGAACATCGGCCCCGAACCGGTCCAGCTTGCGCCTTCCGACACCGGAGATGCGCGCGAGCTCCGGTTCGGTTCCCGGAACGGCCTCGGCGATCGCGAGCAGTGTCTTGTCGGTGAACACGCAGTACGCCGGCTGCCCCAGCAGCCCCGCCTGCTCCGCCCGCCAGTCGCGCAGCCGTTCGTAGAGCGCCTCGTCCAGCTCCGACGGACAGCCCTCGCAGCGCATCAGCTTCATCTCGCCCGCGTCGGTCAGCGCCCGGCCGCACACCCGGCAGTGGACCGGGCCGCGCCGCCTGCGCACCCCGCCGCCCCCGCCCGGGGCCGCCGCCCCGCGCTCGATCCCGCCGCCCCCGCCCGGGGTGCGGGCGCCGATGGCCTGGGAGCCGGGCCGCAGCCCGTTGAGAAAGCGGGTGGGGCGGCGGGAGGCCCGGCCGCCCGGAGCCCGCGAGAGCGCCCAGGACAGCGTCAGATGGCGGCGGGCGCGGGTGACCCCCACATAGAGCAGCCGGCGCTCCTCCTCGATCTGCTGCTCCGTCTTGGCGTAGGTGATCGGCATCATTCCCTCGGTGAGACCGACCAGGAAGACGGCGTCCCATTCGAGGCCCTTGGCCGCGTGGAGTGAGGCGAGAGTCACACCCTCGACGGTCGGGGCGTGCTGCGCCGCCGCGCGCTCATCGAGCTCCGCCACCAGATCGGAGAGCGTGGCCCCGGGACGGCTCGCCGCGAAGTCCTCGGCGAGCCGCACCAGGGCGGCCAGGGACTCCCAGCGGTCGCGCACCGCGCCAGAGCCCGCCGGGGGCTCGGGCGTCCAGCCGCGGGTGGTCAGCACGGCCCGCACCTGGGACGGGATGTCGGCGTCCGCCAGCGCCGGGTCGGCGCTTCCGCCTCGGGCGGCGCCGCGCAGCAGCAGCCCCGCCTCCCGCACCTCGGGCCGCTCGAAGAACCGCTCGGCGCCGCGCAGCTGATAGGGCACCTGGGCATCGGCCAGCGCCTGCTCATAGAGCTCCGACTGGGCGTTGACCCGGTACAGGACCGCGATCTGGCTCGCCGGGATCCCGCCGCCCCCCTGCTCGACCGGGGTGATCAGCTCCCGGATCCGGCGGGCGGTGCCCTCGGCCTCGGCCGGCTCGTCCGCATAGGCCGCGTAGACCGGGTCGGGGCCCGCCTCCCGCTGGGAGACCAGCTCCAACCGGTGCTCGGCGGCCCGGCCACGGGCCTGGGACAGCAGCCCGTTGGCCAGGTGGACCACCTGGGGGGTCGAGCGGTAGTCCCGGATCAGCTTGACCACGGTGGCCCGGGGGTGGCGGGTGCGGAAGTTCAGCAGATGGTCGGGGGTGGCGCCGGTGAAGGAGTAGATGGTCTGGCTGGCGTCGCCGACCACGCACAGGCTGTCCCGCTCGCCCAGCCACAGATCCAGCAGCCGCTGCTGGAGCGGGCTGACGTCCTGGTACTCGTCGACCACGAAGTGCTGGTACTGGCGGCGCACCTGATCGGCGATGTCCGGCCGCTCCTGGAGCACACCGACCGTGAGGAGCAGCACATCCTCGAAGTCGATGACGCCGCGGTCGCGCTTCAACTGCTCATAGGTGGCGTAGATCCGGCCGATCTCGGCGGCGTCCCGGGGGCCTCACGGCCGGACTTGGCGGCCACGGCCGGATAGTCCTCGGGCACGGTCTGGGTGACCTTCGACCATTCGATCTCGCCGGTCACGTCCCGCAGCTCATTGCGGTCCAGCCGGACCCGGCACCGGGCGGCGGCCTCGGCCACGAGCTGCACCTTGCGCTCGACCAGCCGCGGCACCTCACCGCCGACCGCCTTGGGCCAGAAGTACTGCAGCTGGCGCAGCGCCGCCGAGTGGAAGGTGCGCGCCTGCACCCCGCCCGCGCCGAGCTGCCGCAGCCGACCGCGCATCTCCCCCGCCGCGCGATTGGTGAAGGTGACGGCCAGCACACTGGCCGGCTGGAGGATCCCCGCGCGCACTCCATAGGCGATCCGGTGGGTGATGGCGCGGGTCTTGCCGGTGCCGGCCCCGGCCAGCACGCACACCGCGCCGTGCAGGGACGTCGCCACCTCGCGCTGCTCGGGGTCGAGCCCGTCGAGCACCGCGTCGGCGTCACGCGGCGTGGCCGCGTAGGCACCTGGCGTAGAGCCCTGCGGGAACAGAGTGGAGGACGTTGCTGCAGTCACCCCGCCATGCTGCCAGGTCCCCTGAGACGCCCGATGCCGGTTGTCCACAGCCGTGGCCTTCCGGTCATATGAATCCGGGAATGACCGGTGGAAGGTGAGCGTTCACCTTCTGCCCACCCACCACGACCCCGAGGAGAGCGAAGACCGATGTCCGGCACTGTGACGATGTACAGCACCACCTGGTGCGGCTACTGCCGACGCCTGAAGGGGCAGATGGACCGCGAGGGCATCGCCTACACCGAGATCAACATCGAGCAGGACCCGGAGTCCGCGACCTTCGTCGAGAAGGCGAACGGTGGAAACCAGACCGTGCCGACCGTTCTCTTCCCCGATGGGTCGACCCTGACCAACCCGTCCCTGGCGCAGGTCAAGGCCAAGGTCGGGCTCTGAGCCGACGGCCGTCGCGCCGGCCCCGCGGGCTCTGACCCGGCCCCCGCGACCTCTGATCCGACCCCGCGGTTTCTGAGTCGGTCCCGCGGTTTCTGAGTCGGTCCCGCGGTCTCTGAGTCGGTCCCGCGGTCTCTGACTCAGCCCCGCGGCAGCGGCTCTCCGTACCAGAGCTCGATCAGCCGGGCCGCGATGGAGATACCGGAGGGAGGCAGGACCTCCCCGGACTCGATCGCGGCCCGCAGGTCGTCCCGGGAGAACCAGCGCGCCTCGTGGATCTCCTCCCCGTCCACCTGGATCCGGGAGGACGTGGCCCGGGCCATGAAGCCGAGCATCAGGCTGGACGGGAACGGCCACGGCTGGCTGGCCACGTACTCGACCTCGCCGACCGTGACACCCGCCTCCTCCGCCACCTCACGCACCACGGCCTGCTCGATCGACTCGCCCGGCTCCACGAAGCCCGCCAGCGTCGAGAAACGCCCCTCCGGCCAGTGCACCTGGCGCCCCAGCAGCGCCCGGTCCTGATCGTCCTTAACCAGCATGATCACGGCGGGGTCGGTGCGCGGGTAGTGCTCGGCCCCGCACGCCGGGCAGCGGCGGATGTGGCCCGCCGCCGCGATCACCGTGCGCTGACCGCAGCGTGAGCAGAAGCGGTGCAGCCGCTGCCAGTTCTCCAGCGCGACCGCGTGCACCAGCAGCCCCGCGTCGCGCTCGGACAGCAGCGCGCCCGCCTCGCGCAGCCCGGCCGGGCGTGCCGACTGGTCCATCCGTCCCGGCAGGGAGTCCTTCTGGAGCGCGAAGTAGCGCACGCCCTCCTGGTCGGTGCCCAGGAAGTAGCGGTGGTTCTCGGTGGGCGGGGCCTCGAAGGACGGGGTCATGACGAGTTCGGTACGGCCGTCCTGGGCGTCGTCGACCAGGGCCTGGCCGCCGGAGACCACGAAGACGCGCGTCGTCGGGTGGCTCCACGCCGCGGCCAGCCACGCCTCGTCCAAGCGGTGGTGCGCGGAGCGGTCGATGCCGCTCGGGGCGCTGAGCGTGATCGGCCGGTCGGTGGCGTGGTCGGTCGAGGTGGTCACGACTGCTTCCAACTCCCCAGTGAAATGGGTGGTTCTCGTACATGAGCAAGCTATTCCCGTCCATTCTCGGCGAGATCGGCCCAGAGGTGGGCGGCCGTCTCGGCGCCCTTCATGAGCAGGCCGAGCTCGACCTTCTCGTTGGGCGCGTGCCAGCCGTCGGACGGCACCGAGATGCCCAGGAAGAGCACCGGAGCGCCGAGGATGTCCTGGAGATCGGCGGCGGGGCCCGAGCCGCCCTCGCGGGTGAAGCGGACCTTCTGGCCGAAGACGCGCCCCATGGCGCGGACGACCGACTGGAGCGCGGGGTGGTCCAGCGGGGTCAGACAGGGGCGGGTGGCGCCCCAGTAGGTGATCTCATGGCGGATCCCGGCCGGGAGCAGAGCGGCGACCCAGTCCCGCACGGCCGACTGGATCTTCTCCACGTCCTGGCCGGCCACCAGCCGGAAGGACAGCTTCAGCTGGGCGGCCGAGGGCACGATGGTCTTTCCGCCCGGCCCCTGGTAGCCCCCGCCGATGCCATTGACCTCGGCGGTCGGACGGGCCCAGATCCGCTCCAGGGTGGAGTACCCGGCCTCGCCGAGCGCGGCCCGTGAATGCGCGGTCCGCAGCCAGCCCGCCTCGTCGAAGGGCAGCTCGGCGAAGAGCTCGCGCTCACGGTCGGTCAGCTCCACGACGCCGTCGTAGAAGCCGGGGATCGCCACCTTACGGTCGTCGTCGTGCAGCGCGGCAGCCAGCCGGGCGGCCTCGGTGGCCGGGTTGGGGACCGCGCCGCCGAAGGAGCCGGAGTGGATGTCCTGGCCGGGGCCGTGGAGGTCGATCTGGCACTCGACGAGGCCCCGCATACCGGTGCAGACGGTCGGGGTGTCCTCGGACCACATCCCGGTGTCGGAGACGATCACGGTGTCGCAGGTCAGCCGGTCGGCGTGCGCGCGGACCAGCTCGGGGAAGTGCGGGGAGCCGGACTCCTCCTCGCCCTCGATCAGCAGCTTGAGGTTCACCGCGGGCGCGGCACGGCCGGTCACGGCCAGGTGCGCCCGTATCCCCAGGGTGTGGAAGAGCACCTGCCCCTTGTCGTCGGCGGCGCCGCGGGCGTAGAGCCTGCCGTCCTCGACGACGGGCTCGAAGGGGTCGGTGCGCCAGCCGTCCGCGCGGTCGGCGGGCTGGACGTCGTGGTGACCGTAGACGAGCACCGTAAGGGCGTCGGGATCACCGGACGGCCATTCGGCGAACACGGCCGGGGCGCCCGGTGTGTCCCATATCTCAGTCACCGGGAAGCCCGTGGCGGCCAGGTGGTCCCTGAGCCACTGGGCGCCGCGCCGGACGTCGTCGGCGCGGGCGGGGTCGGCGGATACGGACGGGATGCGCAGCCACTCGGAGAGCTCGGCGAGGAAGGCGGCGCGATGGCCGTCCACAAAGGCGCGGACGGCGTTGTCCGTGTCCGGGGTGTTGCTCATGCATGTGAGCCTATCCGGCCCGCGGCCGGGCGAGGGCGGGGGCCTCCGGGCCGCTCAGGTGCGCTCGCTCTCGGTGACGGTTCCGGCATCGATACGGTCATTTCCGGTCGCGCCCCTGTATCCGTCCCCGCCGATGCCCGTGTCCCCGTCTCGGCCGACGTCCGCGTCCGCGTCCCCGTACCGGCCGACGTCCGCGTCCGCGTCCCCGTACCGGCCGACGTCCGCGTCCCCGTCCGCGCCGACCTCCGCGTCCCCCGGCTCTCCGAGCAGGACGCGCTCGAGCCCGGCCCGGCCGGGCAGCCCGGCGGGGCGGACCACCTCACCGCTGCGTACGTACACGAAGGCCGCCGTGACCGCCGACAGGGGCAGCCCGTGCTGTTCGGCCCAGGCGACGCGGTAGATGGCCAGCTGGAGCGGGTCGGCGTCCTGGGTGCGGCCGGTCTTCCAGTCGACGATCTCGTAGCGCGGGCCGTCGCCGGGGCCCGTACCCGACTCGCGGTACACCGCGTCGATCCGGCCGCGAACGGTGCGACCCGCCAGGGTCAGCTGGACCGGCACCTCCACGCGAAAAGGGGTGCGACGGGCGTACGGCGTGCGGGCGAACGCCTCCTTGAGCGCGGCCAGATCCCGCTCATCGGCGATCTCCGCCTCGTCGTCCTCGCCGCCCGGCAGCTCGTCCGGGCCGAGGAAGGGCAGCGGCAGCGCCTCGAACCGCGATTCGACCCAGGCGTGAAAGCGGGTGCCGCGCCGCGCGGCGGGGCGCGGCGGCCGGGGCATGGGGCGGGCCAGCTCCCGTGCGAAGCCGTCCGGGTCGGCGGCGAGGCGCAGCAGCTGGGAGGCGGTGAGCGTGCCCGGCAGGGGCACCTCGTGGACGGTCTCGCGGGCCCGGCGCAGCTCCCCGGCGAGCGCGTCCAGATCGCGGTCCCAGGAGCCGACCAGCCGGGCCTCCTCGGGCGCCAGCTCGCCCTCGGCCGGTTCTGGCGTGATTTCGGGCACATCGGGTTCCGGTACGCCAGGTTCCGGCGCGCCGTAAGGATCTGGCTGCTGCCCTTCGCCGTGCGGCGCGTCGTCGTGCGGCCCGCCGTCGTAGGGCTCGTCCTCGTACGAACCGTAAGGATCCTCCGGAGGCTCGGGCCACTCCGGGTCCTCCGGGGGCTCAAGCTCCTCCAGGCGCTCCGGAAAGAGGTCCCCGTCTGCCGAGGGGTGCCCCTCGTCCCGCGCGGTCGGCTCCTCCCCCGCCGTCTCGATGCGCGCCAGATGGGCGAGCACCACATCGGCGGCGCGGCGCCGGTGGCGCAGCGCGGCCGGGTCCAGCGGAAGCGGCCAGGCCCGGTCGGCCGCCGACTCCCGCAGGGCCGGGTTCTCCGCGCCCTCCTCCGGCGGCTCGGCCCATGCCTCGATCTCGCCGTACCCGGCCTCGCAGTGCTCGCGCAGCGCGTCCAGGAAGGCCGACGGGCCGCGCGGGCGCTTCTGGGTGGGGCCCCACCAGTGCCCGGAGCCGAGCAGCAGCGAGCGCGGCCGGGTGAAGGTCACATAGCCCAGCCGCAGCTCCTCGGTCCGCTGATGCCCCTTCATGGCGTCCTTGAAGGCGGCGATCCCCTTGCTGTCCCAGGCGGTGACGTCCGGGAGGGTCCGCGCGTCCCGCGCAGCTCGTGCGGCAGGACCTTGGCGTTCGCCGTCCAGGACTCGCGGGACTGTTCGCTCGGGAACTGCTTCGCGACCAGCCCCGGCACCGCCACCACGTCCCACTCCAGCCCCTTGGCCTTGTGGGCGGTGAGCACCTTGACCGTGTTCTCGCCGCCGGGCAGGGCGTTGTCGAGACCCTTCTCGTACTGCGCGGCGGTGCGCAGGAAGCCGAGGAAACCCTGGAGGGTGGCCTCGCCGTCCACGGCCGCGCCGCCCTCCCGGCCCGCGAAGGCGGCCGCGACGTCCAGGAAGTTGCCGAGCGTCTCGCGGCGGCGCGCGGCCAGGGCGTGCGGTGAGGCGGACAGCTCGACCTCGAGGCCCGTGGTGGCCAGGACCCGGTGGAGGACGTCCATCAGCGGATCGGCGAGCGAGCGGCGCAGCTCGCGGAGTTCGGCGGCGAGCCGGGCGAACCGGACCCGTGCCTCGGCCGAGAAGGGCAGCCCGTCGTCCGGGCCGCCGCCCGCCTCCAGGAAGGTGTCGAGGGCGTCGGCCAGGGAGATCACCTCGGAGGGATCGGTGCCCTCGACGGCCTCGGCGAGTCGTCGGTCGGGATCGTCCGCCGCCCCGTCCGGCCCGCCGTAAGAGACCAGCGCGCGGGCGCGGCGGCCGAGCAGCGCCAGGTCACGGGGGCCGATCCGCCAGCGCGGGCCGGTGAGCAGACGGACCAGCGCGGCGTTGGCCCCCGGGTCCTGGAGGACCTCACAGACGGCCACCAGATCGGCGACCTCCGGCAGATGCAGCAGCCCCGACAGGCCCACCACCTCCACCGGAATGTCCCGCTCCACCAACGCGCCCTGGATCTGCGCGAAGTCACCCGCCGTACGGCACAGCACCGCGATCTCGCCGGGCGGGGTGCCGGTGCGCACCAGGTGGGCGATGGAGTCGGCGAGCCAGGCCAGCTCCTCGGCGTGGGTGGGCAGCAGCGCGCAGCGCACTGCTCCGTCCCGCTCGGCGCCGGGCGCGGGGCGCAGCGCCTCGACGCCCTCGTGCATCGCGCGCAGCGGGGCGGCCAGCCCGTTGGCGAGGTCCAGGAGGCGGCCGCCGCTGCGCCGGTTCTCGCTGAGCGCGAAGCGCTCCGCCGGGCGGCCGTCGGCGTGCGGGAAGTGCTCGGGGAAGTCGTCCAGGTTGGCCACGGAGGCGCCGCGCCAGCCATAGATGGCCTGACAGGGGTCGCCGACGGCGGTGACGGGGTGTCCGGTGCCGCCGCCGAAGAGTCCGGACAGCAGCAGCCGCTGGGCGACGGAGGTGTCCTGGTACTCGTCGAGCAGCACGACCGCGAACTGCTCGCGCAGGATCCGGCCGACCTCCGGATGGTCCAGGGCCAGGGTGGCCGAATGGGCGATCTGGTCGCCGAAGTCGAGCAGATCGCGGCGGCGCTTCTCCTCGCGGTACGCCTCGACCAGGCCCAGCAGCTCCTGGCGGGCGCGGGCGGCCTCGGGCACCTTGCGCAGCGCCTCGTTGGTGAGCCGCGTGCCCTCCAGGGTCCGCAGCAGCTCGGTGTCGTACGCGCGCAGCCGCCCGGTGGGGACGAGGTGTTCGGCGAGTTCGGCGTCGAGCGCGAGCAGATCGGTGACCAGGTCGGAGAAGGGGCGGGTGAGCGCCGGGTACGGGCCGGGGGCGGAGCGCAGGACGCGGGCGGCGAGCTGGAAGCGGGTGGCGTCGGCGAGCAGCCGGGCGCTCGGCTCGAGGCCGACGCGCAGTCCGTGGTCCTTCAGCAGCTGTCCGGCGAAGGCGTGGTACGTGGAGATGACGGGCTCGCCCGGGGCCTCCTCGGTGGCGCCCGGATCCGGGTCCGGGTCCACGATGCCCGCCGTGACGAGGGCCTTACGGACGCGCTCCGCCAGCTCCCCGGCGGCCTTGTTGGTGAAGGTGAGGCCGAGCACCCGGTCGGGCGCGACCCGGCCGGTGCCGACCAGCCAGACGACGCGGGCGGCCATCACCGTGGTCTTTCCGGAGCCCGCCCCGGCGACGATCACCTGCGGGGCGGGCGGTGCGGTGATGCACGCCACCTGCTCCGGGGTGAACGGGATCCCGAGGAGTTCCTTGAGCTCCTCGGGATCGGTGATGCGGGCTGACACTCCAGTGAGGCTATCGGTGCCCACCGACAGGCCCCGCCGCGCCGTTCGACGGCCGCCCCGGGGTCACGGCTTGACGGGCGACGGCGTCAGCCCGGTGCCGCGCCGCCCCAGCCCCGTACGCGGCAGCGTCACTCGACCACATGGCGCCCCTCCGCCCGCGCGCTGCACGCGCCCCGGAAGGCGCAGCGCTCGCAGTGGTCGCCCGTGCTCGGGGTGAACCGCTCGTCCAGGACGCGCCCGGCCGCGGTGGCGAGCAGCTGCCCGACCCACTCCCCGTCCGGCGGCTCCTGGGCCTGGACCTTGGGGACGTCGTCGCCGCCGTCCTTCTTGGCGGCGCCCTGCCGCAACTGGACGAGCTCCGCGCCGCCGGGCTCGGGACGCCCGCCGTCGAAGACGTCGTCCACGGCGCCCTCGCGCACCGCCAGCTGATAGACCGCCAGCTGGGGGTGGTGTTCGACATCGCCACGGGTCACGGCCTGCTTACCGGTCTTGAAGTCGACCACGTAGGCGCGCCCCTGGGCGTCCGTCTCGACGCGGTCCATGCTGCCGCGGATGCGCACCTTATAGACGTCGGCTTCGAGCGTGACGTCGAAGGAGTGCTCGGTGGCGACCGGAGTGCGGCCGCCACGCTCCATCACATGCCAGTGCAGAAAGCGCTCCAGGGCCGCCCGTGCCTGCTCCTTCTCCTGTCGTGACTTCCAGGGGCGTCGAAGGCGAGCCCGTCCCATACGGAGTCCAGGCGCTCCATGAGGACCGCGAGATCGGCCGGGGTGCGGCCGGAGGCGACCTCGTCGGCCAGGACGTGCACCACGTTGCCGAAGCCCTGGGCGGCCGTCGAGGGCGCGTCCGCCTTCACCTCGCGCCCCAGGAACCACTGGAGCGAGCAGGTGTTGACGAGCTGGTCGAGCGCGCTGCCGGACAGCGCCACGGGCCGGTCCCGGTCGCGCAGCGGGACCTCGCTGTGCGTCGGCTCGTACAGCCCCCACCAGCGGTAGGGGTGGGCGGCCGGGACCAGCGGGCGGCCCTCCTCGTCGCGCAGCGCCGCGAGCCGCGCCAGCCGACGCGCGGCGGCGTCCCGCAGCGCCTCCGAGGCGTCCGGGTCGACGGTCGTGGCGCGCAGCTCGGCCACGAGCGCGGCGACGGACAGCGGGCGGCGCGGCCGGTGGGTGACGTCGGTGGGCGGGACGCCCAGTTCGGCCAGGAAGCGGGAGGGCTGGTCCCCGTCCTCGGAGGCGGCCTTGACGGCGGTGACCACGAGCCGCTCCTTCGCGCGGGTCGCCGCCACATAGAACAGCCGCCGTTCCTCGGCCAGCAGCGCGCCCGGCGGCAGCGGCTCGGCCAGCCCGTCCCGGCCGATCCGGTCGGCCTCCAGGAGCGAGCCGCGCCGCCGCAGATCGGGCCACAGGCCCTCCTGCACCCCGGCGACGACCACCAGGGCCCATTCCAGCCCCTTGGAGCGGTGGGCGGTCATCAGCCGTACCGCGTCGGGGCGGACCATCCGGCGGGAGAGGGTGTCGGCGGCTATGTCCTGGGCGTCGATCTCCTCCAGGAAGTTGAGGGCGCCGCGGCCGCCGGTGCGCTCCTCGGCGCGGGCGGCGGTCTCGAACAGCGCGCACACCGCGTCCAGGTCACGGTCCGCGTTCCGCCCGGCGGTGCCGCCGCGCTGTGCGGCCCGCTCCAGGCGGCCGGGCCAGGGGGTGCCGTCCCACAGCGCCCACAGCGCCTGTTCGGCGGTGCCGCCCCGGGCCAGCGTCTCCCGGGCCGTGCGCAGCAGCCGGCCGAGGTTCTGGGCGCCGCGCGCGTACGCCGGGTCGTGGACGGCCAGCCGCTCCGGCTCCGCGAGCGCCTCGGCGAGCAGGACGTCGGAGGGGCGCGGCACCGCCCGCCCGGCGGACCGCTCCTCCTCGCGCAGCGCGCGGCCCAGACGGCGCAGATCGGCGGCGTCCATACCGCCGAGGGGCGAGGCGAGCAGGGTCAGGGCGGTCTCGACGCCGAGGACCGCGGACAGCCCGCCGCTGTCCGGCAGCGCGGCCGTGGCGGCGGCCCGCAGCGCCGTCAGCAGGGGGCCACGGCGGGCTCATGGCGCAGCGGGATGTCATCGCCGTCCACCTCGACCGGGACTCCGGCCGAGGTGAGCGCCCGGCGCACACCCGGGATCGAGCGCCCCCCGGCGCGCACCAGGACGGCCATCTCGCGCCAAGGCACCCCTTCCTCCAGATGGGCGCGGCGCAGGATGTCGGCCACATTGTCGAGCTCGGCGCCCGCGGTCGGGTACGTGTAGACCTCCACGCGGCCGCCGTCGCGGGTGGCCGCGAGCTCCCGGTGCGCCCTTACGGCTCGCGCGGGGAGCCGGGTGAGCGGCATCCGGCCGGCGATCTGCCGGGTGGCCGCGAGCAGGGCGGCCCCCGAGCGGCGGGAGACAGTGAGGACCTCCATGTCGGCGGGGCGGCCGTCCGCCCGCGGGAAGTCATCGCGGAAGCGGAGGATGCCGCCGACGTCGGCGCCCCGGAAGGCGTAGATGGACTGATCGGGGTCGCCGAAGGCGAGCAGGGTCCTGCCGCTGCCCGCGAGCGCCCGCAGCAGCCGCCCCTGGGCCACGTCGGTGTCCTGGTACTCGTCGACGAACACGGCGTCGTACCGCCCCGCCAGCTCGGCCGCGACCTCCGGCCGCCCGGCGAGCAGCACCGCGCGGTGCACCAGCTCCGCGTAGTCCAGCACCCCTTGGGCGTCCAGGACGTCGAGGTACTCGGCGAGGAAGCCGGCCGCGGCGGACCAGTCGGGGCGCCCGGTGCGCTGGGCGAACTCCCCCAGCGCCCGTGGGCCCAGGCCCAGCTCCCGGCTGCGGGCGAGCACCGCGCGCACCTCGTCGGCGAAGCCCCGCGTGGTCAGGCAGGCGCGCAGGTCGTCCGGCCAGCGCACGAAGGCCCGGCCCTCGCTCGCCAGCTCGGCCTGACCGGCGAGCAGCTCCCTGACGACGACGTCCTGCTCCGGTCCGGAGAGCAGCCGCAGCGGATCGACGAAGAGATCGACGTCCTGGTGGGCGCGGACCAGGGCGTAGCAGTAGGAGTGGAAGGTCGTGGCCCGCGGGGCGCTCGCGCCGCCCAGGCGCGCGGCCATGCGGTCGCGCAGTTCGACGGCCGCCTTACGGCTGAAGGTGAGCACCAGAAGCCGCTCGGGGTCCGCGCCCTCGCGCACCCGGCGGGCCACCGCCTCCACGAGCGTCGTGGTCTTGCCCGTGCCGGGCCCGGCGAGCACCAGCAGAGGACCGCCCCGGTGCTCAACCACAGCGCGCTGCCGTGCGTCCAGGACAGGAAGGGCACCTGGCTCCGGCCGATGACGGAGCAGGCGGTAGACGCCCTGGGCCGACCGCCGTGAGGACGGCTGCCGCGCCTGCCGCTGCCGCGGAAGGGACGAGGGGAGGAGCTCACGTTGGATCGCCGGTCCTGGTGGGTTGGCTGGGTGCGGGACAGCCTCTCATGCGCCGTGGTGCCTCACCCGTATGGCTGTGGATACCGCCGGTACGACCGCGACGCCTCCGCGCACGCGTCCGGCCTCACGCTCATCGGACGCCGGTACGACCGCGAGCCCGACGCCCGCTGGTACGACCGCGAGCCCGACGCACGCCCCCGCGCTCACGGCACGCCGGTACGCCCCCGCGCTCACCGCCCCCGGCACGGCCGCGCGTCCGCCGCCCCCGAGGACGGCCGCCCCGGTCCCGCGGCGCTTCCGAAAGCCGCCCCGCTACCGGCCGTGGTCCTGCCCGCCCCCGTCCCACCGCGCCCTGGCCATGTCGATCCTGGGCACATGGCCCTCGGCCGAGCGCGCCGCCTCGCGCAGCGGGGTGCCCTCCTCGCGGTAGTGGCCGAGGGCACGCAGCTCGTGGCCGGGCAGCAGCACACCGTCCGCGCGCACCACCCGCCACCACGGCACGGCGCCCCCGTAGAGCGCCATCACCCGCCCCACCTGGCGCGGGCCGCCCTCCTCCAGCCATTCGGCGACGTCCCCATAGGTCATCACGCGGCCGGAGGGGATCAGCTCGGCCACCTCCAGCACCCGCTCGGCGTACTCGGGCAGCTCCTCGGCGCCGTCCCCGTCCTCCGGCTCCCTGCTCTTCCGGCTCATCCGCCCCATCCTGCCGCACCCCTCCGACAGCCCCGACGACAGCCGCGCCACACGCTTCGCCGCACGCCCCTCCGCGCGCCCCGCAGGGCGCACCACCGCGCGCCGCACCGCGCGCCCCGCGCAGGGTGGCAGGGGGCCCGCTCCGGGCCGGATCGCGGTTCGATCACGCATTGTGCGGGAATCCTCAGCAGGGCGTACCATTCGGGGTCCACGTCCCCGAAATGCACCCTGATGCCCCCCTCCGCAGCCCGGGCATGCCACCATCTTCCGGGCGGTGACTGGTGATACGAGATCAAGAAGAGACGGCGAAGCAGCAGGGTGCGCAGCCTCCGGAGGAGGAGGCCCGCACCCCTGAGGCGTTGCCGCACTCCACGACACCGTCCGGTCGGCCAGAAGCAGAGGCCCCGGGCCCGGGGGATGACTGCGGCCCGGACGGGCCGGAGGGCCATGTGGACCGGGTCTCCGGCGACGAGCCGCTGCTGCCGGCCCGCGTGCACCGCCCCTCCGATCTGCTGCGGATGCTGCTCGGGATCCTCGGCATGGCCGTCGTGCTCGCCATCGCGGCCTTCGCCCACGGCACCACCGCGGGTCTGGAGAAGGACATCGGGCACGGCGCCAACCAGGCGCCCCCGCTACTGATCGACTTCGCGGGGCTCACGGCCGGGGTGGCCGTCCTCGTCCTGCCGGTGGCCTTCGCCTTCGAGCGGCTGATCAAACGGGACGGGCTGCGGATCGCCGACGGCGTGCTGGCCGCGGTGCTGGCCCACGGGGTGTCCCTCGCCATGGACCTCTGGGTCGCCAGAGGCGCCCCCGGCTCGCTCCGCGAGGCGCTCACCCAGCCCGCGCCCGGCGGCACCTTCAGCGACCCCGTGCACGGCTATCTGGCCCCCGTCATCGCCTATATGACGGCCGTCGGCATGGCCCGGCGCCCGCGCTGGCGGGTGGCCATGTGGTGCGTACTGCTGCTCGACGCCTTCGCGGTGCTCGTGGGCGGCTACACCACACCGTTCTCGATCATCCTTACGGTGCTCATCGGCTGGGCGGTGGCCTACGGCACGCTCTACGCGGTCGGCTCCCCAATGTGCGCCCCACCGGCCAGCACCTGCTCGCCGGGCTGCGCCGGGTCGGCTTCAACCCGGTCAGCGCCATGCGCGCCGAGGAGCCCGAGGACGAGCACGGCGGCCATGGCGACCGGGGCCGCCGCTATCTGGTCACCCTGGAGGACGGCCCGCCCCTGGACGTCACGGTCGTCGACCGGGAGCAGCAGGCCCAGGGCTTCTTCTACGGCGTCTGGCAGCGGCTGACCCTGCGGACGATCACCCCGCCCGCAGCTTCCAGTCGCTGCGCCAGGCCCTGGAGCAGGAGGCGCTGCTCGCCTACGCGGCCATCGCGGCCGGGGCCAACGCGCCCAAGCTGATCGCCACCTCCGAGCTCGGCCCGGACGCCGTGATGCTCGTCTACGAGCACGTCGGCGGCCGTCCGCTGTACGCCCTGCCGGACGAGGCGATCACCGATGAGCTGCTGGCCGGGGCCTGGCACCAGGTCCAGTCGCTCCAGGCGCGGCGGATCGCCCACCGGCGGCTGGACAGCGACGCCCTGCTGGTCGACCGCAACGGCACGGTCTTCCTGACCGATCTGCGCGGCGGTGAGATCGCGGCCGGTGACGTGGTGCTGCGGATGGACATCGCACAGCTGCTGACCACCCTGGGCCTGCGCGTGGGCGCCGAGCGCTCCGTGGCCGCCGCGGTGGAGGTCCTCGGCCCGGACGCGGTCGCCGGCAGCCTTCCGCTGCTGCAGCCCCTGGCGCTCGGCCGGGGCACCCGCGCGACCCTGCGCCAGCTCGCGCGCGAGCGCGCCCAGCGCCAGCGCGAGGCCGTCCTGGAGGCGTCCCACGCCGCCAAGGAGGCCCGGGAGGCCGAGGCGCGGGAGGCCCAGGATGCCGCCGGGGGCCCGGAGGCGGCCGCCGGCGACCGTAAGACGGCCAAGGCCGAGAAGCAGGCGGAGAAGCGCGCCATCGAGGAGGCCCTGGAGGACGCCCGCGAGGAGGATCTGCTCTCCCAGATCCGCCAGCAGGTGCTGCTGGTGAGGCCGCAGGCGCCGATAGAGCCCGAACGGCTGGAGCGCATCAGGCCGCGCACCCTGGTCAGCTTCTGCGCGGGGGCCTTCGCCGCGTACTTCCTGCTGTCCCAGTTCACCCATCTCAAGCTGGGCGCCCTGGTCGGCGAGGCCAACTGGATCTGGGTCATCTTCGCGCTCGCCTTCTCCGCGCTCACCTATCTGGCCGCGGCGCTGAGCCTGCTCGGCTTCGTCCCGGAGAAGGTGCCCCTCGGGCGGACGGTGCTGGCACAGGTGGCCGCCTCGTTCGTGAAGCTGGTGGCGCCCGCGGCGGTCGGCGGGGTCGCCCTCAACACCCGCTTCCTGCAGCGCGCGGGGGTGCGGCCGGGGCTCGCGGTGGCCAGTGTCGGCGCCTCCCAGCTGTTCGGGCTCGCCAGCCATATCGTGCTGCTGCTGACCTTCGGCTACATCACCGGCACCGAGCGGACCCCGGCGCTCTCGCCGTCCCGGACGGTGATCGCCGGGCTGCTGACGGCCGCCGTCCTGGTGCTGGTGGTGACCGCCATTCCCGTGCTGCGGAAGTTCGTCTCCACCCGGGTGCGGTCGCTGTTCGCGGGCGTCATCCCGCGCATGCTGGACGTACTCCAGCGGCCCAAGAAGCTGCTCGCCGGCATCGGCGGCACCCTGCTGCTGACCGCCGCGAACGTGATGTGCCTGGACTCCGCGATCCGGGCGTTCGGCGGCGAGCTGAGCTACGCGAGCATCGCCGTCGTCTTCCTCGCGGGCAACGCCCTGGGCTCGGCGGCGCCCACCCCCGGCGGTGTGGGCGCGGTCGAGGCCGCCCTGATCGCGGGTCTGACCTTCGCCGGGCTGCCGTACGAGACGGCGGCGCCCGCGGTGCTGCTCTTCCGGCTGATGGTCTTCTGGCTGCCGGTGCTGCCCGGCTGGGTGGCCTTCACCCACCTCACCCGCAAAGAGGCGCTCTAGGAGCCCGCCGCGAAGAGGCGCTGTAGGGGCTCGCCCGCGAAAAGGCGCCGCAGAGGCCCACCCGCGAAGACGCGCCTCAGAGGCCGTAGAGGCCCCGCTGGAGCCCTCCCGGGGCCGCCGGGCACCCGGGCCTCCCCTCACCCGTACGCCCCCGCTGTACGCGCGTGCGGCGCCCGCGGCCCTCACGATGGCGGTACCCCCACCCACGGGAGAGCCGCCGTGTCCCGACCTCTGCGCCTCGGTGCGCTGTCCGCCGCCCTGCTGCTGACCGCCCTGGCCGCCGGATGCGGTGGCGACGGCGAACGGCCGGACACCTCGTCCCACCAGAAGCTCGACTGGGCCGGCTGCCCCGCCCCCTCCTCGAGCCAGGACGCGGCCGCCACCAAGGCCCCGGGCGGCGAGTGGGAGTGCGCGACGCTCCATGTGCCGCTGGACTACCGCAAGCCGCACGGCAAGACCATCGGCATCGCCATGATCCGCGCCAAGGCCACCGACCGGCGCCACCGGATCGGCTCGCTGATCTTCAACTTCGGCGGCCCCGGCGGCTCGGGCGTGGCCACCCTCCCGGCGCTCGCGGGCGGCTACAAGCAACTGCGCACCCGCTACGACCTGGTCAGCTTCGACCCGCGCGGGGTCGGCCGCAGCAGCGGGGTGCGCTGCCTCCCGGACCGGCAGCTCGACGCCTACTACGCCGCCGACTCCACGCCGAACGACAACGCCGAGGTGAAGAGCCTGGTCCGCCGGGTGAAGACCTATGCCGCCGGGTGCGAGAAGAACTCCGGCACGATCCTGCCGTACGTCGGCACCACGAACGCCGCCCGTGACATGGATCTCATGCGGCGCGTCCTCGGCGACAAGAAGATGCACTACTTCGGCGTCTCCTATGGCACCGAACTCGGCGGCGTCTACGCCCATCTGTATCCGAAGCGGGTGGGGCGCGCCCTCTTCGACGGGGTCGTGGACCCCATGCAGACGCCCGAGCAGGGCGCGCTCGGCCAGGCCAAGGGGTTCCAGCGCGCCCTCGACGACTATCTGAAGGCGTGCACCAGGACCGGCGTCTACAGCTGCCCCACCCAGAACCGGATCCGCTCGCTGCTGAAGCGGCTCGACGGCCGTCCGGTGCGCGGCTACGGCGGCCGGAAGCTGACCGAGTCCCTGGCCGACGGCGGCATCGCGCAGTCCCTCTACTCGAAGGAGTACTGGCAGTACCTCACCCAGGGGATCGCGGCCGCCCAGCAGGGCGACGGCAGGATCCTGCTGGCCCTGGGGACGCCATGAACGGACGCGGCCCGGACGGCCGCTACAGCACCCTCCAGTCCGCCCTTGCCGCCATCACCTGCGCCGACTTCAAGCAGCGCTATACGGTCGCGGACATCGAGCGGAAGCTGCCCACCTTCCGTAAGGTCTCACCCGTCTTCGGCGACATGATGGCGTGGGGCCTGACCCAGTGCACCGACTGGCCGGTCCACGGCGCCTGGACCACGCCCGACGTGAGCGCCGAGGGGGCCGCGCCGATCCTGGTCGTCGGCAACACCGGTGACCCGGCCACCCCGTACGAGGGGGCCGCGCGGATGGCGAAGGAGCTGGGCCCCGGGGTCGGCGTCCAGCTCATCTACAAGGGCGAGGGCCATGGGGCGTACGACAGCGGCAACACCTGTGTCCGACAGACGGTCAACGCCTATCTGCTCCAGGGCACGGTGCCTCCGAAGGGCAAGGTCTGCGCCTAGAGCCGGGCCCGCCGCGCGAACGCCGCGCGAACCGTGACGGATTTGAGAGGAGTCGCGGACGATTCCGTTCCCGTCTCCTCATAGGATCTCCAGATATGCCGAGTTCCTCACGCACCATACGGACCAGGGCGCTGGTCTCCATGACCGCCATGGTCACCCTCCTCGCCGTCGCGGGTTGCGCCGACGACGGGGGAAACGAGCAGGGCAAGGCGTCGTCCGAGCCCTCGGCGTCGACCCCGGCCGCGCCTTCGGGTTCCGGGCTGCCGGGCTCGCTCACCGGTCAGAAGCTCAACTGGTCGTCCTGCCCTGCCCGACCGCGATGCAGGGCACCGGTGAGAAGCCGGGAAGCGAGTGGGAATGCGCCACACTCAAGGCGCCGCTGGACTACGCGAAGCCCAGCGGAGAAACGATCGATCTGGCCATGATCCGCGCCAAGGCCACCGGCTCGGGCAAGCGCATCGGCTCCCTGGTGTTCAATTTCGGCGGGCCCGGCGGCTCCGGTGTCTCCTCGCTCCCCGGTTTCGCCACCGCCTACGACACCCTGCGCTCACGCTATGACCTGGTGAGCTTCGATCCGCGCGGGGTCGGCGAGAGCGCGGGAGTGCGGTGCCGGACCGACGCGGAGATCGACGCCTCGGACGCCGTGGACAGCACGCCGGACGACGACGCCGAGATCAAGACCGCGATGGCGGACGCCAAGGCGTTCATCGAGGGCTGCGAGAAGCGTTCCGGCAAGGTGCTCGCCCATGTGGACACCGTGAGCGCCGCGCGTGACATGGACCTCATGCGGCAGGTGCTGGGCGACGACAAGCTGTCGTACTTCGGCATCTCCTACGGCACCGAACTCGGCGGCGTCTACGCCCATCTGTACCCGAAGCGGGTGGGACGCGCGGTCCTGGACGCCGTGGTCGACCCCACCGAGGACCCCGAGCAGGGCTCCTACGGCCAGGCGAAGGGCTTCCAGCTCGCGCTCGACAACTACCTCAAGGACTGCGCCAAGAAGGGCACGGCCTGCCCGACCGGCGGCGACCCGGCGGCGGGCACCGCCCGGATCGCGGCCTTCCTGAAGGAGCTCGACAAGAAGCCGCTGCCCACCGCGAGCGGCCGCAAGCTCACCCAGGACGGGGCGCTGGGCGGTATCGCCGCCGCGCTCTACGACAAGGAGAGCTGGAAGTACCTGACGCTCGGGCTGCAGGAGGCGATGCAGCTCGGGAAGGGCAACATGCTGCTCGTGATGGCCGATTCGATGTCCGGCCGGGACGAGAACGGCCACTACAGCAACATCAACCCCGCAAACGCGGCCATCAACTGTGTGGACGACAAGCAGCGCTACACGGTGGCCGATGTGAAGGCGCAGCTGCCGCGCTTCCGCAAGGCGTCACCGGTCTTCGGCGAGTACCTGGCCTGGGGCATGCTCGGCTGCACCGGCTGGCCGGTGGACGGCACCACGGACACCCCGGACGTCAGCGCCGAGGGCTCGGCGCCGATCCTCGTGGTCGGCAACACCGGCGACCCGGCCACCCCGTACGAGGGGGCCCGGAAGATGGTGCGGGAGCTGGGCAAGGGCGTGGGCGTCGAGGTCACCTACAAGGGGCAGGGCCATGGCGCGTACAACAGCGGCAACGCCTGTATGACGAAGACCGTGAACGCCTATCTGCTGGACGGGAAGGTGCCCGCGGGCGGCACGACCTGCCGCTGACGCTCTCACGGCGGCCGTAAGGGGGCCGGCGGCGGCCGTAAGGGGCCTGACGACAGCCGGCCGTAAGAGCCGTAAGGGGCCGGATCGCCGTCGGCGCGGCGGTCCGGCCCCCTTACGGGCGGTACGTACCGGAGATCAGTAGACCGGCTTGTCGGGCTCGATCTGGTTGACCCAGCCGATCACGCCGCCGCCCACATGGACGGCGTCGGAGAAGCCCGCGGACTTCAGGACGGCCAGGACTTCCGCCGACCGGACACCCGTCTTGCAATGCAAGACGATCTTCTTGTCCTGCGGAAGGTCCTGGAGGGCGCCGCCCATCAGGAACTCGTTCTTCGGGATCAGCCGGGCGCCGGGAATCGAGACGATCTCGTACTCGTTGGGCTCGCGGACATCGATGATGTCGATGTTCTCGCCGTCGTCGATCCACTCCTTGAGCTGCTTGGGAGTGATCGTCGAACCGGCCGCCGCCTCCTGGGCCTCGTCCGACACCACACCGCAGAACGCCTCGTAGTCGATCAGCTCGGTGACGGTCGGGTTCGGGCCGCAGACCGCGCAGTTCGGGTCCTTGCGGACCTTGACCTGGCGGTAGCTCATCTCCAGGGCGTCGTAGATCATCAGACGGCCGACCAGCGGGTCCCCGGTGCCGGTGAGCACCTTGATGGCCTCGGTGACCTGGATGGAACCGATGGAGGCGCACAGCACGCCCAGCACGCCGCCCTCGGCGCAGGACGGGACCATGCCGGGCGGCGGGGGCTCCGGGTACAGGCAGCGGTAGCAGGGACCGTGCTCGGACCAGAAGACCGACGCCTGTCCGTCGAAGCGGTAGATCGAACCCCACACGTACGGCTTGTTCAGCAGCACGCACGCGTCGTTGACCAGATAGCGGGTGGCGAAGTTGTCGGTGCCGTCCACGATCAGGTCGTACTGGGAGAAGATCTCCATCACGTTGTCCGCCTCGAGGCGGCCCTCGTGCAGCACGACGTTCACGTAGGGGTTGATGCCGAGGACCGTGTCACGGGCGGACTCCGCCTTGGACCGGCCGATGTCCGCCTGGCTGTGGATGATCTGGCGCTGCAGGTTGGACTCGTCGACCTCGTCGAACTCCACGATGCCGAGGGTGCCCACGCCGGCCGCGGCGAGGTACATCAGGGCCGGGGAGCCGAGGCCGCCCGCGCCCACACAGAGCACCTTGGCGTTCTTCAGCCGCTTCTGCCCGTCCATCCCGACATCGGGGATGATCAGATGGCGCGAGTACCTGCGGACCTCGTCGACGGTGAGCTCGGGAGCCGGCTCGACCAGGGGTGGCAGCGACACGGGGACTCCGTAAGGGGAGGGAGCAGACGGTTCACCCCGCGTGAGCGGGGTGGTTTTCTTCTCGTAACACTGCCACGCCCCATCTCATTCCATGACACGTGGTCCGAGTCGCGAGACGATTTCGTCCCAGTAGCCGGGCAGGGCCGTCCAGGGGGAATCGGTGCAGGTCCGCCCCTCGGGATGAGCCGTACGGTCGGTGAAGTAGATCGTGCCCGCGCCCTGCCAGCGGGCGATCCTCAGCGCTTCCTCGAGATGCCGGCGCGGGACGCCGTGCACCTGGTGGCAGAACCGTTCGGGCGGATACCCCGCGGTCCACTCTGCCACCTGGGACCAGCGGTAGTCGGCCCACGAGCCCCGGAAGGTCACCAGCTGATCGGCGAGTTCCATATAGCCCTCATGCGGGTGGATGCCCTGGCCGAGCACCAGATGGGCCCCGCCCAGCAGCGCGCGCAGCGTGGCCGCCGTACGGCGGACCTCCGGCAGTCCGGGGCGGTCCACCGGGCATCGCTCCAGGCAGAAGCCGTCGACCTGGTACCAGTCCAGGAAGTGGTTCGCGTCACTGATCACCTCGCCGAAGGGGCGGGTGCCGCACCGCAGGTCGAGATGGCCCAGCACCCGTACGCCCGTGGCGCGCAGCCGGGCCGCGGCCGTAAGGCAGTGCGGATCCCTGCGCGAGCCGGGTCCGCGGGCGATATTGAGGACCGCCCAGTGCAGGGGCGCGCCGGGGCGGGCCAGCTCGGCCCACTCGGTGGGCGCCACCAGTGGGTGGGCGTAGCCGGGCACTCCGAAGCCCAGCCGGGTGGCGACGGCCGGGAACTCGTGCCCGGGATCAGCGGGGATCAGATGCGACACGCCGCCTCCATCCAGATGTCGGCGAGCGACTCCTCCAGCGGGATCCTGGAGCGCCAGCCGAGCCGGTCGCGGGCGGTGCGCACATCGGCCTGCTGCCAGCTGCCGCAGCCGTCCGGGTAGGGGTAGGTGGTGGCGCCGCCGGGGCCCGCCGGGCCGCCGCCCTGCTCGCCCGCCGCCTGCGGGTGGGCGGGCGCGTGGCCGTGGGCGGTGGCGTGGCCGTGGGCCGCGCCATGGGGGTGGGCGGGCGTCGGAACGTGGGCCGTGGCGGCGGGGACGTGATGCGGTCCCCCGCGCCCCGGCGGGCTGTCGATCTCGTGCAGGGCGCCGCCGAAGCCCGCGACCCTGGCGAGCACGGAGGCCGCCTCGCGCAGCCTCACCGCGCGCCCGCTGCCGATGTTGACCACGCCCTGCGCGGCCGACAGCGAGGCCGCGTGGACCGCCCGCGCCACGTCCCGTACGTCCACGAAGTCGCGCTGTACGCCGAGGCCGCTCAGCTTGAGCTCGCTCTCCCCGGACTGCATCGCGCGCCGCATCGCCTCCGCGAGCCGCCCCAGCGGCGAACCGGCCGGAGTGCCGGGCCCCACGGGCGAGAAGACCCGCAGCACCACCGCGTCCAGCCCGGAGCCCAGCACCAGCTCGGTGGCGGCGAGCTTGCTCACGCCGTACGGGCCGCCGGGGCGCGGCACGGCGTCCTCGGCCGTCGACGAGCCGGGCTGCGAGGGCCCGTACTCGGAGGAGCAGCCGATCTGGACGAGGCGGGCGCCGCAGCCGCTGCGGCGCAGCGACTCGCAGACGGTGGCCACGGCGACGGTGTTGTGCCGGGTGAGCTCGCGCGCCCCGCCGCGGGTCGCCCCGGCGCAGTTGATCACGACACCGGGGTGGACCGCGTTGAGGAAGCGGGTGAGCGCGCCCGGGCTGCCGTTGGAGAGGTCGAACCGCACATCGGCGTCGTCGCCGCGGCCGAGCGCGGTGAGCTGGACGGCGGGGTCGGCGAGCAGGTGCTCGGCCACATAGCGGCCGAGGAATCCGCCGGATCCGAGCAACAGGACTCTCATCGGTCGCGCCTCCCCGTACCGGCGCGCTGATCGGTCATGTCGCAGCTCATGTGGTTGCTCCTCGGACTCATTGAGGGGGAAGGACGGGGGGTGGCGGGTTCGGTGGGCGCCTTACGGGCGCGGTGGGCGCCTTACGGGCGCGGTGGGCCCCTTACGGGCGCGGTGGGCCCCTTACGGGGCGCGGTCCGGGGTGGTGCGGGTCGTACGGGGGTCACGAGCGGCCCGGGCGGTACGCGCGCCGGGGTCGCCGTGGGCGGAGGCCCGGCACAGGGCACCGAACGCGTGGATCAGCAGCGCGAGCGCGGCGGCGCCACAGGCGGCGGCGGGGACGGCGGCCGCGCCCTGGGCGGCGGCCAGCCGTGCCACGGGCTCCCCGAGCGGCGCGGCGCCCGGCAGCCGGGCGGCGGCGGCCGTCGCCAGGGCCGCGGCCTGCACCGCGCAGGCCACGGCGATACCGCTGAGCGCGGCCCTCCGGAAGCCGTGGACGGCGAGCAGCCGGGCGAGGAACAGCAGCCCGCAGAGCGCCACGACGGCGGCCTCGGCCGTCGAGAGCGGCGCGGCGGCGGGAGGCGATCCGGGCACCGTGAGCCGGGCCGCGAGCACCAAGGCCGCCAGAGCGCAGAGGAAGGCCGTCACCACGCCCGCGAACAGCGGGCGCACCCCCGCCGCGAACTCCTCCAGACCACGGCTGACCGCCAGCCTGCGGCGCGCCCTGACGGCGAACCAGCGGGCGCACCACGCGGCGGGCGCGGCGGCCAGGGCGAGGAGGACGGCGGCCTCGCCCGCGGGCGCCGCCTCGTAAGGCCGGCGTCCGTCGAGGAGCCCGGTGAGCAGCCAGTCCCCGGCGGCGGCGTAGCCGAGCAGCCAGCCGGCGCCGAGAGCGTGCGCGATACGGCCCCGGCGCCCACTCCCACGGACGCGCAGGGGGCCGCGGCGCAGACACAGCCACAGGGCGATGAGCGTCAGTGCGGCGCCGCCCGCGCCCAGGGCGAGGCCGACGGTGGCGTCCTTACGGATGGCACCGACGCGGAAGACGGCGGAGGTGGTCGCCGCGCACAGGGCGCCCGGCAGCAGCCACAGCGCCGCGAGCGTCATCCGCACGCCCAGCGCGCGCCCCGGCGCGGGGGCGGCCGGGGGCGCGGGCTCCTCGGCGCGCGGCACCCGGGCGTACAGCTCCTCGGCGAGCGAGAAGACATCGCGGTGCCGGAAGCGCGCGGCCGTACGGTCCGTCACACCGTGGGCCTCCAGCCCGGCGGCGATCTCCAGCGGATCGACGGCCCGGGCGCACAGGTCGTGGTGGCGGTGCATCAGCGCCCGCACCGGGTCGGCGGGCCCGCGCCGCACCTTCCCCTGCCCCTTCCCGGCGCGGGTGCGCACGGACGCCTCGTCCGGCCGCCGGGAGACCGGCACCCGGGAGACCGGCACCCGAACGGCCCCGGACAGGTCGGCGAGGCCGCGATCGGGAGCGAGGCCACGGTCGGAGGCGAGGCCACGGTCGGAGGCGAGGCCACGGTCGGAGGAGGCCGGATCCGGATCGAACGGGCCGTTCCACCGGGGAGGCGTGGTCATGCGCCCTCCTCGGACGGGCACGGGCCCACGCCCAGCGGCTCGCGCGGCGGTGGACCGGCCCAGGTGGGGGTGTGCTCCGGGGCGGGGCGGGAAGCGGCCGGGCCGGGCAGCCGGTGCCCGAAGCCGTCGCCGTCGCGGCCCGCGGTCCAGCGCCCCGGCACATGGGCCTCGGCGGGGCGGGCGAACGGCAGCGGCCCGCCGCCCTCGCCGACCTCCTCGCGGGGCACCGGGCAGTGCGACATCAGCTCCAGATAGATCCCGCGGAACGCCGCGACGTTCTGCTCGACGGTGAACAGCTCCAGCGCACGGGCGCGCGCGGCGGCGCCCAGGCGCGCACCGCGCTCGGCGTCTCTCAGCAGCGCCAGGCACGCGTCCGCGAGCGCCCGGGGGTTGCGCGGGGCACCACGAGCCCGGTGCCGCCGATGACCTCGCACACCGCGCCCACGTCCGTGGACACCGTGGCCCGCCCGCACAACATCGCCTCGACCAGCCCGACCGGGAAGCCCTCGACCACGCTGGACAGCACCACGACGCCGCCCGCCCCATAGGCGTCGGCCAGGGTCGGCACCTCGGGGTCGCCGAGCCGCTCGAAGGAGACGGGGTTGTCACCGGCGGAGTGGGCGTCCGCCGCCTCGTCGGGGAAGAGGTGGTCGGCCAGCGCCCGGCAGTGGGCCGGATAGCCGTCCGGCTCCGGGTCCTCGCCGCGCCGGGTCTCGATGATCCTCAGCCGGGCGTCCGGCTGCCGCCGGCGCACCTCGGCGAAGGCGTGCAGCAGGGCGATGACGTCCTTGGGCGGCTCGATCCGGCCCACCCACACCAGCGTCCGGTCGTCGCCTTCGGACGGGGCCGCACCCTGCTCGCCGACCTCCGCGAAGCGGGCGGCGTCCATGCCCGGGTAGACGGTGCGCAGCCGCTCCCGGTCGGCGCCGCACCGTTCCTGCCAGCGACGGGTGTGCGTATTGCCGGGGGTGATCAGATCGGCCCGCGCGTACGCCTCGGCGGCCAGCCGGCCGTGGAACGCGGTCAGCAGGGACCGTACGGGCCCGGAGAGCGGCCGTCCGCCCTCCGAGCCGACCGCACCAGCCGCACCAGCCGCACCGACCGCACCGGCGGCGCCCGCCAGATAGCTCTCGCGCAGCCGTACGCCGTACTCGGTGAGCAGCAGCGGGGTGCCGAAGCGGCGCTTGGCCAGCAGCCCGGGGAGCACGGCGGCGCCGCCGGTCGCGGCGTGGCACAGATCCACCCCGGACAGCCCCGGGTCGCCTCCGGCTCCGTGGCCGTACCAGTCGAGCGACAGCGGGCGCAGGGCGCGCTCCAGGGCCTCGGTGACGGTCAGCAGATCGGCGACCCGCGCCCGCTGCGCGCCGTGCGGCGCCCCGAGGGCGCGGCAGGCCCGCTCCAGCGTCCTTACGGCGTCCTCGGAGCGGAGCGCGGCGGACAGTCCGCCGTACTCCCCCGCCAGGTCCGCGAGGCCGTGGAGACCATTGGCGAAACGGTCCGCCTGGTCCGTGGGGCGCCCGGGCACACCGGAGCCATGGGGCGCGCCGGAACCGTAAGGCGCGCTGATGGCCGCGGCCAGTTCCCCGAAGTGCTCGGCGAACCTGCGCCGCTGCCGGCGGCCACCCCACCCGCCCCGCCGGGGCTCGGGCTCTCCCCACAGCGGCGCGGTGCACACCCGGCCGACGTGCCGCGGCAGCTCGCCCCAGCCCGCACGCTCCTGGCCGGGGCCGCGGCTGAGCGCGTACACCTCGAACTCATGCTGGGCGAGCCCGCGCACCAGCCGGTCGCACCACACCCGCGCATCACCGGTCGCATACGGATAGCCACCCTCCGTAAGCAGTCCCACGCGCATGAGCGCACCCCCGATCTCCCAAACGGGCCGTTCGTCTGCCGCCGTCACCGGCGGCGGCCGCCGTCAGGCAGCGGGAGCACGTTATGCGCGCAGGGCCATGGCGCGATGGACGGTTGTCCGTCGCACCACCGGAAGGGGTGAACGCACGTGACCTATCGGGAACTCAGGCGTTGCGAGGCGCTATGAAGGCGCCATATGGGCCGGTACGGGCCCGTCAGCCCTTGGGGAACGGCCAGGCGTTGGCGCGGCAGGTGGCGCCGTCCGTCGACAGGAACTTGGTCTGCTGCATCATCACCGGTGCCAGCGCGCCCTGCTTGGAGCAGATCTCGTGGTTGTGGCCGAGACGGTGGCCCACCTCGTGGTTGATGAGCATCTGGCGGTAGGAGTGCATCTTGTCGTCGCCGAAGGTCTTGGCGCCCTGCGCCCACCGATAGGCGTTGATCATGACGCGCTCGGTGGACGCCGAGTCGCAGGAGACGTTGTCCTCGGTGGTGTCCAGGCCCGACTTGGCGCACCACGCCGCCGTGGTCCCGGGGCTCGCGAGGGTGATCACGAAGTCCGCGTGCCCGGACGAGACCCGCTCGAAGGTGCGAACGCCGCCGTGCCCCAACTGCGGTCGTCATTCAGCGTCTTGTGCACGGCCTCGGCGAACAGCTTGCCGTCGAGCGGCAGCCCCTTCTCCACATCGACGCGGTAGCGCAGCACCTGGCCGCGGCCGGGCGCCTTGTCGTGCCCGCCGACGGTCTGGAAGGCGCCGGATCCGCGCAGCTTGGCGTCGAGCGGATAGAGGGCCGCCATCTTCTCGTCATAGGTGACGGGGGCGGGCGACTCCGCCGAGCGGGCCGCACCGCGGCCGTCGTCGGCGTGGGAGCCGCGGGAGGCGGCGTCGCCGCCGCGCTCCGAGCCGCCCTGGGCCTGTGTCTTACCGCCGCCCTGCGGTCCGCTCGCGACCTGTCCGGCCACCACGACGGCCAGCACGGTGGTCACGGCCGCGGCGGCGACACCGGTGAACGTGCGCCCCTTACCGCCTTTGGCGACACCGCGCGCCCCCTTGCCCGGGGGCTCCTGCTCGGCGTCGCCAGGCCCGCTCCCGCCGTCGCCGCCCGAGCCGCCGCCGAACCCCTCGGAGGGGGTGGCCGCCCGCTGCGTACGGCGCTGCGGGGGCACGCCGCCCGGCGCACCGGCGGCGAAGACGTCGTCGCCGTCGCAGTCCACGGCGTCGGGGGTGTCGAACGCCTCGATGTACTCCTTGCGCGGGCCGGGCATCAGACCGGCCGCGCCACCCGTGCCGCCCGTGGTCGGGCGCTGCGGCGGGTTCATGGTGCGCAGGCCGTAAGGGGGCCGCTGACCGCCGGGACCGACTGGTCCACCGGGGCCTCTGGGCCCGCCCGGACCGCCGCCGCGGCCACCGACCGCGCCCCAGCCGCCGCCCGCCTCGCGCTGCTCGGGGTGTCCGCCCCTGGTGCGCGCCGCGGGCCCGCCGACTCCATAAGGCGGCCTCGGCACGCCCTGCGGCGGGGTGACCCCGGGATCCGGGGCGCCGGGCCCCGGTGCGGCCCGGCGGCGCCCGGTCCCCGGTCTGCCGTTGTCGGCCGCGAGGGCCTCTCCGGACGCGCCGTACTCGACGAACTCGGGGCCCGAGCCCTGCCCCTGGCCGGAGCCCGCCACGACGGACCGGCGCTCCCGGCCCTCCTGGCCGCCACGTGCGCTGTGTTTACCCACGCGCCGCACCGCTCCCGTCCGCGCCGGACGCCGGTACGGCCCCCCGCGCCTCCCGGCTGTCCCGGTCACCTCGTTGATCAACGTCGTCGAGCAGCTCGCGCATTCCGCGGGCCACCGCCTCGGGATACTCCATCATCGCGACGTGCCCGGCGTCCAACAGCGTCAGCAGACGCGAGTCGCGGAAGGTGGCGTTGGCCCGGTCCGCCATCCTTACGGACACCAACTGGTCGCGGCCGCCGTAGACGAGCAGCGTCGGGGCGAGCACTCGCTCGGCCTGACGCCACAGGGAGTGCTGACCGCCCAGGGTGTACGAGTCGACGAGCCCGCGCGCCGAGCGGGTGAGCGCGTCCCAGAAGTACGGAAGGGCGAGCCGGCGCTCGAACTCCTCCACCGCGTGGGCGAAGGCCTCCCGGGTGACCAGGGACGGATCGCCGAAGGTGAGCATCATCACCTCGCGGGTGCGCCGCTCCGCGTCCCAGTCCCTGGTCAAGCGGGTGAACAGCCGGGTCACCCCGGGCACCGCGAGCAGGCCGGTCGGCACCGCGGTGCGCTGCGGGCGCAGCTCGGGCAGCGCGGGCGAGACGAGCGTGAGGGTGCGCACCAGATCGGGGCGCACCGCGGCGACGCGGGTGGCGATCGCGCCGCCCATCGAATTGCCGACCAGGTGGACCGGCCCGCGGGCCTGTGCGTCGAGGTAGCGGATCACGGCGCGGGCATGGCTCGTTATGGAGTAGTTGCCGTCGTCCGGCGGCGGGGAGTCGCCGAAGCCGGGGAGGTCGAGCGCCTCGCCGTCCACCCGGTCGGCGAGCAGCTCCATGAGCGCCGACCAGTTCTGCGAGGAGCCGCCGAGGCCGTGGACGAAGAGCGCGGGCGGCAGCCCTGATGCGACCGGCGGACGGCAGCGCACGGTCATCGTGAGCCCCGGAAGGGCGGCGGTCCGCAGTTTCTCACCCGCTCCGACCCGCACGGACCTCGCGGGCGGCACCGCCGCGACGATGCGGGCTTCCGGCGGCTCGGTCGAAGACATGCCGCAATGTTACGAGACGATCACGCGCGCGACCGTGTGTTCACGCTCACAGACCACGTAGCGTCCGAAAGTGACCTCTCCTAGGCTCGTAAGACACAGGGGCGATCACCTTGCCACGGGCTTGCCACCGGATGGCCGCCACTGGGTAGCCGTCGGTGGAAAGCCGCCGTAAGTGGGAACCCATCACTGGCGCCCACCACTGGCGACCACCGGTGCGAAGCCGCCACAGGGAAGGGGAGTACATGTCCATCGACCCAACCGACCCCGACACCTTCGAGGACTCCGTGGAGAACACCGACGAAGCCACCGCGCGCGACGTCGAGGCTCCCGAGGCGGACGCCGTCGAACAGCACCGCGAGGTGATCTCCCGCCGTGACGAACGGCCCAGGGCCGACGAGTTCGTGGAAGCCAACGAGGCCGACCGGGCGGAACAGGCACGGATCGTCGAGGAGAACGAGGAGGACTACCGGTGACCAGCGCCATTTATGGGCTTTTCATAGAGTCCGGTACGTGAAATTCTCCGCACGAACAGCGCGCCGCACTGTTACCCAAAAGTACGATGGCGGGCGCGATGGACATCGTGCACAGGGATCATTCATTGGGAGGCGGCGTGACAGCCATCGAGCAGACCGAGGCGCGCCCACGGGGTACGCGCCTGCCGCGCCGAGCCCGACGTAATCAGCTGCTGGGGGCGGCTCAGGAGGTCTTCGTCGCGCAGGGCTACCACGCGGCCGCGATGGACGACATCGCCGAGCGCGCCGGGGTCAGCAAGCCGGTGCTGTACCAGCACTTCCCGGGCAAGCTGGAGCTGTATCTGGCCCTGCTCGACCAGCACTGCGACGCCCTGCTCCAGGCGGTGCGCACCGCCCTCGCCTCGACCACCGAGAACAAGCAGCGCGTCGCGGCGACCATGGAGGCGTACTTCGCCTACGTCGAGGAGGAGGGCGGCGCCTTCCGGCTCGTCTTCGAGTCCGATCTGACCAACGAGCCCGCGGTGCGCGAGCGCGTGGACCGCGTCTCGCTGCAGTGCGCCGAGGCGATCAGCGAGGTCATCGCCGAGGACACCGGGCTGTCCCGGGACGAATCGATGCTGCTGGCCGTGGGCCTCGGCGGGGTGTCCCAGGTGGTCGCGCGCTACTGGCTCTCCAGCGAGAGCGCCGTACCGCGGGACACCGCTGTGCAGTTGCTCACCTCGCTGGCCTGGCGGGGTATCGCGGGCTTCCCGCTGCACGGGGCCGAGGGCGGCCACTGAGCGGACCGCCGGGCGGACCCGACGGGCGCGGCGGGACGGATGGGCGTGGTCACTGAGCGGCCGGGAGCGTTCCCGGCCGCGAAGAGGCGTGTTCGCGACCGGCGGGCGTGTTCGCTGCAGGCGTGCGCCCGCGGCCCCCGGCGGGTGTCCCGGCCCGGCTAGTGTGTGCTGGTGTACAGCGCGGATGGCCGCGCTACCCCAGTTGACCGTCGGAGGGACAAGGCCGTGGAGGTCAAGATCGGCGTGCAGCACGCGCCCCGCGAGATCACCTTGGAGAGCGGGCAGTCTGCCGAGGAGGTCGAGCGCCTGGTGGCCGAGGCGCTCGGCGGCAAGGCTCAGGTGCTGACCCTGGAGGACAACCACGGCCGCAAGGTCCTGGTCCCGTCCGACCGGCTCGCCTACGTCGAGCTCGGCGAGCCGACCGCCCGCAAGGTCGGTTTCGGCGCGGCCTGAGGACTCACCCACAGCGGCGGGGTCCGGTGGAGCAAGACCACCGGACCCCGCCGCTGTTCGCGCTCGCACGCACCCCCCGGCTCGCCGTGCGCCACAGACCGCCCCCATGGACAGGGTTGCCTCCGGTCGGGCACGGGTAGGACGGGCGTGACCGACTCGTGATCACGTATCGGTCCCGGTCCGCTCACGGGAAGGACGCGCCAATGCTGTTCTGGGAAGCGCTCGCCTCGGTACTGATCGGTCTCGTCGTCGCGTACGGGGCGCTCCACCGGCTCCCCCGAAGGCTGCCCGCACGGCCCCTCGTCCTGTCCACCGGCCCCGCCGCCGCGCTTCTGGGCGCTCTGCTGACCCATACGGTGCTGGGCTCGGGGCATACGGCGGCCGTGCTGATCGTCGCGCTCGGGTTCGCGGCGGCGCTGCTGTCGCTGCTCATCCGCCCGGCCAGGACGCGCCGCCGGCGTTCGGTCCCGGCGTAGGGCGGTGGCCCGTAGACGCAGGCGGCGAGCCCCAAGGCCTAGGGTCCTTCTGACGGATCTCCGCGGCGTCGCGACGCCCGGCACGCCCTCCCGCCGCACCGCACGAAACCCCAGGTAGCTCCGCTACGAGGGCGTCCGCGCGGCACGCCGAGAGAACGCCCCGGCTGCGGTCTTCGGCCGCTGCGCGGCGGGCGCTCCTTCCTCCACGGAGATCCGCCAGAAGGACCCTAGGCGGCGAGTCCCAGGGCGGCCATCCGCTTGGTGTGGGCCTCGGTGATCCGGGAGAACATCCGGCCCACCTCCGCCAGGTCGAAGCCGTCGGCCAGCCCGCCGACCAGCATCGTGGAGAGCGCGTCGCGGTCCGCGACCACCCGCTGGGCCTGCGACAGCGCCTCGCCCATCAGCCGCCGCGCCCACAGCGCCAGCCGCCCGCCGACCCGCGGATCGGCCTCGATCGCGGCTCGCACCTTCTCGACCGCGAACGAGGCGTGGCCGGTGTCGTCCAGCACCTGGAGCACCAGATCGCGGGTGTCGGAGTCCAGCCGGGCCGCGACCTCGCGGTAGAAGTCACTGGCGATCGAGTCGCCCACATACGCCTTGACCAGGCCCTCCAGCCAGTCGGACGGCGCGGTCTGACGGTGGAACCCGTCCAGCGCCGCCGCGAACGGCTCCATCGCCTCCGTCGGCGCCTCGCCGATCGCCGAGAGCCGTCCCCGAAGCCGCTCGAAGTGGTGGAACTCGGCGGACGCCATCTTCGCCAGCTCCGCCTTGTCCTCGAGCGTGGGCGCCAGCTTCGCGTCCTCCGCCAGCCGCTCGAAGGCGGCCAGCTCGCCGTACGCGAGGGCGCCGAGCAGATCCACCACGGCGGCCCGGTACTGCGGATCGGCGGCCGCCGTGTCCCAGTCCTGGGCGGCGATACCGGTGGGCTCCGGGGCCTTCTCCCCGCTGCCCTTCCCCGGAGCTGCGTCGTCCCCGGCGCGGTCCCCGGTGGTCGCGGCGGGCGTCTCAGGCGTGTCAGGCGTCTCCATGGAGCGCACAATAGCCCGCTCCGCGTCCCGGGGAAGGCCCTGGTCAGCCATGCCCATGGAGGCCCCGCATCGGACAGCCCGGTCACAGATGCGCGCTTACGGGGTACAGTGATAAATGTGCCCGTCGAGTATCGGCGGGTCGTTCCACGAATGCGGATGCCCGGTCGGTGGCCCGATCGGCTCCAAACCCGACCGCCCTCCGCGCGGCGCGCATCACTTGTGCGCATGGCAGGAGGGACCCGCTCGCGGCGTGTGCGCTCGAGCGAAGGCCGTGGTCCCGCGCCGAACCGGCCGTCCCCAAGGCCGGTGCACCCGGGCGCCGTGCGACCCCCTTCGCCGCCTCCCGCCGCGCTCACAGAAGAGGCAAGCATCCTGACCACCTTCCGAGAACTCGGGATCCTCCCCGAGACCGCCGAGGCCCTGGAAGCCGTCGGCATCACGTCCCCGTTCCCCATCCAGGAGATGACGCTTCCGGTCGCCCTCTCCGGCACCGACGTCATCGGCCAGGCCAAGACCGGCACCGGCAAGACGCTGGGCTTCGGCCTCCCCCTGCTGGAGCGTGTCGTCGTCCCCGCCGACGTCGAGGCCGGCCGGGCCAAGCCCGAGCAGCTGACCGACGCGCCGCAGGCGCTCGTGGTCGTCCCCACCCGCGAGCTGTGCCAGCAGGTGACCAACGACCTGCTGACCGCCGGTAAGGTCCGCGCCGTCCGCGTCTTGTCGATCTACGGCGGCCGCGCCTACGAACCGCAGGTCGAGGCCCTGAAGAAGGGCGTCGACGTGGTCGTCGGCACCCCGGGCCGGCTGCTGGACCTGGCGGGCCAGAAGAAGCTGCGGCTCTCCGCCGTCAAGGCGCTCGTCCTGGACGAGGCCGACGAGATGCTCGACCTGGGCTTCCTGCCCGACGTCGAGAAGATCATCAACATGCTCCCGGCCAAGCGCCAGACCATGCTGTTCTCGGCGACCATGCCGGGCGCCGTCATCGGTCTCGCCCGCCGCTACATGTCGCAGCCCACGCACATCCGTGCCACCGCGCCGGACGACGAGGGCGCGACCGTGGCCAACATCACCCAGCACGTCTTCCGCGCCCACTCCCTGGACAAGCCGGAGGTCGTGGCGCGGGTGCTGCAGGCGGAGGGCCGCGGCCTCGCGATGATCTTCTGCCGTACGAAGCGCACCGCCGCCGACATCGCCGATCAGCTCGCGCGCCGTGGCTTCGCCTCCGGCGCGGTCCACGGCGACCTCGGCCAGGGGGCGCGCGAGCAGGCGCTGCGCGCCTTCCGCAACGGCAAGGTCGACGTGCTGGTGTGCACCGACGTCGCCGCGCGCGGCATCGACGTCGAGGGCGTCACGCATGTGATCAACTACCAGTCGCCCGAGGACGAGAAGACCTATCTGCACCGCATCGGCCGTACGGGTCGCGCGGGCGCCTCGGGCACCGCGATCACGCTCGTCGACTGGGACGACATCCCGCGCTGGCAGCTGATCAACAAGGCGCTGGACCTGCCGTTCAACGAGCCGGAGGAGACGTACTCCACCTCCGACCACCTCTATGAGCTGCTGAGCATCCCCCAGGGCATCACCGGCGTGCTCCCGCGTGCCGAGCGCACCCGGGCCGGGCTGGCCGCCGAGGAGATCGAGGACCTGGGCGAGACCGGCGGCCGCGGAGGCCGCGGCCGCCGGTCCGCCGCCCCGGCCGCGGAGGAGCGCCCCGCGCGCAGCCGCCGGGTCCGGCGCCGCACCCGTGGCGGTGTGACCCTGGACGGCGCGGGCGCCCCGGAGAGCGCGGCGGCGGCCGAGTCCGCCGCCGACACCGCCGAGGGCGCCACCGAGCCCCGTCGGCCCCGCCGACGCCGCCGTACGCGCGGCGGCATGGCGGCGACCGGCTCCGAGGCGGCCACGGCGGCCGTCGACACGGCGGAGGCGGCCCGGCCGGAGGCGGAGCCCGCCGAGGCCGCCGCCAAGCCGCGCCGCCGCCGCACGCGGGGCGCGAGGGCCACCGACGCGTCCGAGGGCGGCATGGCCGAGTCCACGGACACCGCCCACGCCGCCGAGGCGGCGGAAGCCGCGGTGACGGCCGTGACGACGGCGGAGGCTCCGGATGCCGAGGAGGCCCCCGCCAAGCCGCGCCGCCGGACCCGCGCCGCCAAGGCCGTGGAGGCCGTCGAGACGGCCGAGGGCACGACCGAGGTCACCGAAGGCACGACCGAGGCAGCCGAGGCCGCGAAGCCCCGGAGCCGCACGCGTGCCAAGGCCGCCGAGCCCGCCCAGAGCGCCGTGGCAGCGGCCGAGGGCACGACGGACGCGGTGAACGCCGCAGAGACCGCCGACGCGCGGCCGGAGGCCGAGGAGGCCGCGGCCAAGCCGCGGCGCCGCACCCGCGCCGCCAAGGCCGACGCCGCCGACGCACCGTCGGGGACGAAGGCCGCGGAGGCCGCCGAGGCCGCTTTGGAGACCGTCGAAGGCACCCCCGAGACGGCCAAGCCCCGGCGTCGCACCCGTAAGGCCACCGAGGCAGCCCAGGCCGTCGTGGAAACGGCCGAAGGGGCGACGGACGCGGTGAACGCCGCAGAGACCGCCGAGGCCCCCGCCAAGCCCCGCCGCCGCACCCGTAAGGCCACCGAGACGGCCGAAGCCGCCGTCGAAACGGCCGAGGGGACGACGGAGGAGACCAAGCCCCGGCGTCGCACCCGTGCCGCCGCCAAGGCGGACACCGCCGACACCGCCGACGCGCGGCCGGAGGGGGAGGCCGCCGAGGCTCCCGCCAAGCCGCGGCGCACCCGCGCCAAGGCGACGAAGGCCGCGGAGGCCGCTGTCGCGACCGCCGAAGGCACCACCGGTGCCACCGAGGCCGCCGACGGCGACGATGCCGCCAAGCCCCGGCGCCGCACGCGCGCCAAGGCCGCCACGGCGGCACCGGCGGCGGACGAGGCCGAGGCCGCGCCCGCCAAGCCCCGGCGCCGCACGCGCGCCAAGGCGGCCGAGGCCGTCGAGGCCACGGTCGAGGGCTGACGCGGCAGCACTAAGGCATTACGCCACGGCAGATGGCACCCGCCCAGGGGCCCGTTCCGCGACACCGCGGTACGGGCCCCTGGGCGTTCATGTGCCGTTTCCCGCGGGCTGTATAGCCTCGTCCCATGAGCAGGCCGCCCTTTCTCACACTGCCCGCGAGCGCCCGTGCGTACCGCCTCCGGACCGCGCGCGGCGAGTTCGCCGTCCATGACGCGCGGCCCGCTTCGGCTGCGCGCGGGACCGTCCTGCTGGTCCCGGGGTTCACCGGGAGCAAGGAGGACTTCATCGCGCTGCTGGAGCCGCTCGCCGCGGCCGGTTTCCGGGCCGTCGCCGTCGACGGCCGGGGGCAGCACGAGAGCCCCGGCCCCCGTAAGGAGGCCGCGTACGCCCAGGACGAGCTGGCGCAGGACCTGCTCGCGCAGGTCACCGCCCTGAGCGCGGGGACCGAGGACCCCGTCCATGTGCTCGGCCATTCGCTCGGCGGGCTGATCGCGCGGGCCGCCGCCCTGCGCGACCCGGGGGCGTTCGCCTCGATGACGATCATGAGTTCCGGCCCGGCGGCCATCTCCGCCCCGCAGCGCGCCCGGATCAAGCTGCTGATCGACGCGCTGACCGTGATGGACATGGAGTCCGTATGGCAGGCGATGCGCGAGCTGGACCCGCCCGAGGCGGCCGACGCGTCGACACCGCCCGGGGTCGCGGACTTCCTGCACCAGCGCTGGCTCGGGACCGTACCGGAGCAGCTGATCGTCACCGGGCGGCAGCTGTCCGACGAGCCGGACCGGGTGGATGAGCTGGCGGCGCTGCGGCTGCGCGTCCATGTGCTGTCGGGCGAGGTGGACTACGCCTGGCCGGTGCCGCTGATGGACGAGATGGCCGGACGGCTGGCCGCCCGCCGGACCGTGATCGAGGGCGCCGGACACTCCCCCAACGCCGAGCGGGCCCATCCCACCGCCGACGCCCTGATTTCCTTCTGGAGCGACCTCGGCTGAGCACGGGGACGTCGGCTGAGCCCGAAGCCCCGCCCCCACACTCCACCCGAAAATCCCGCCCAAAAGCCCCGCGGGCTCAGTACTGCGCCTGCAGATGCTCCCAGAAGCCGTCCCGCAGGGCCCGCCGCAGATCTGCGTGGGCGCGCAGCGAGAGCCGCAGCAGCCCCTCCGCGTCGATCAGCAGCTCCTGGTCCACGGAGCCGGGCAGATATGGATGGCCCGGCAGCAGCTCGGCAAGGGTTTCACGGCCGCGTGAGGACAGCCACTGGGCGGCGATCTGCGCCCCGACGAAGCGCACCTCGTCCCGGGTCGGGGCGGGCCCGCACAGGGGCGCGTCGCCGTTCGGCTCGTAGCCGGTGGCCCGCCGGGTGACATACGGCTTGCAGAAGTCGAGGTCGAAGGTGCGCTGGCTGTCGACCTCCCACAGCAGCGGCTCGGCCTGGTTGCGCCCGTCGAGTGCCTCGATGCCCCAGAGATGGACGCGTGCCCCGTAGCCCTGGGCCGCCTCGACGGCGGAGACCAGGTCCTCGTCGCCGCCGATCAGCACGGCGTCGCCGATGGCGCGGTGGCGGGCGAGGGACTCCAGGTCGGAGCGGATGAGCGAGTCGACGCCCTTCTGCTGGTTGTTGGCGTTGAGGTTGCCGAGCCGCACCTTGACGTCGGGCAGCTCGGCGATGCCCTGCTGTTCCGGGGTGTGGATCCGGCGCCGGGCGCCGTCGAACCAGTAGACCCGCAGCAGCCTGCTGTCCGGGAAGATCGTGCGCGCCTTGTCGATGAACGCCTCGATGAGCCCCTCGGCGTCCAGCTCGAACGCCCGGCGGTCCTCCGTGCCGGCGACCAGCCGTCCGGCGGCCGCGTAGACATACCCCGCGTCCACGAAGATCGCGTGGGTCGAGGGAGTGGTCGCGACCTCGGCGAGTACGCGCTGGAGCAGCTCGTTCGTGCGCTCGATGCCCGCGACGATCGAGGCGAGGTCTGGTTGGCCCGGAGGCATGACGTCACTCATACGCGGTTCATTCTCCGGGCGGCTCGGCGAGGGGCACAACCGGACCCCGCCCCGGCCACCAGGGGATACTTAGGCTGCGAAAAAATTTTATTAGCGTAGGGAATGTTTTCGGGGGACCCTCTGGTTGAACCCGTACAGGAGCGCGTGGCAGCGACGCTGCGCGGCTCCGTACACATCAGTTCTCCTTCAGGAGGATCAGACGAAGGGAGAAGCCTTGCGCTTCGAGATCATGCGCCTTGACGACGTCGATGGCAGCGCCATCGAGAGCACCGTCGTGGACGCCGCCTCCGTCAATCGGATCGTGCAGCAGGCCGCCGCAATCGGCCAGCGCATCTACATCCGTCCAGCCGACACCGCAGCCCGGTAGTGCCGTAAGGCTCTCCCAGCAGCACAGAGCGTCGAGCGCCCCCGTACAGACGGTACGGGGGCGCTCGTGCGTGTCAGGCGGTGTGGGCCACCTGGATGACGCCGTTGATGATCTGCTGCACCGCGATGGCCGAGAGCATCATGCCGGACAGCCGGGTGACCAGCACCACTCCCCCTTCCTTGATCACGCGGATGATCAGCAGCGAGTAGCGCATAGTGACCCACAGCACGCCATGCATGGCCGCGATCGCGGTCCACACCGCCACCTGATCGCCGACCCCGCGCGCGTGCTGGACGGCGAGGATCACCGAGACGATCGCGCCCGGCCCGGCCAGCAGCGGCATGCCGAGCGGCACGAGCGCGACATTGACGTCCTTGGTCTGGGTCGGCTCGTCGTTCTTACCGGTGAGCAGATCGAGCGCGATCAGCAGGAGCAGCAGCCCGCCCGCGATCATCAGCGCGGGGACCGAGACATGCAGATAGTCGAGGATCTGCTGACCCCCGATGCCGAAGACGGCGATGACGCCGAAGGCGACGGCCGCCGCCTGGCCCGCCATCCTGCGCTGGACCTTGGCCGGGCGGCCCGAGGTCAGCGCGAGGAAGATGGGCGTGATGCCCGGCGGGTCCATGATCACGAACAGGGTGAGGAAGAGGGAGCCGAAGACGGCGACGTCGAACACGGTGAATGGCCTTGCGGTGACGAGCAGCGGTGCGGTGCTGATGCGGTACGGGTAACGGAGGGAGGACGGAGTGGAAGGTAAGGCCGGGGCTCAGCCGCCCGCGCCCGGCACCGGGAAGGCCCCGGTCGCCCGGCGCACGATCTCCCCGTAGACCTCGGGATCGGTCGTGTACTCGCCGAGCCGACAGGTCTTACGGCTGCCGTGATAGTCGCTGGAGCCGGTGGTGAGCAGGCCGAGCTCGGCGGCGAGCCCGCGCAGCCGCGCACGGGTGTCCTCGGCGTGGTCCATATGGTCGACCTCGATACCGTCGAGGCCCGCCGCCGCCAGCTCGCCGATCGCGCTCTCCGGGACGCACTGGCCGCGCTTGAGGGCCAGCGGATGCGCGAAGACCGCGACCCCGCCGGCGCCCTTGATCAGCCGGATCGCCTCGAAGGGGTCCAGCTCGTGCTTCTCCACATGCGCCCGGCCGCCGTCGGCCAGCCAGTCCTGCGTGAAGGCGTCCGAGACGCTCTCCACGACACCCAGCTCGACCAGCGCGGTGGCGATGTGCGGCCGTCCGACGGCCCCATCCCCGGCGATCTCCGCCACCCGCTCCCAGGTGATCGGGACGTCCAGCTCGCGCAGCTTCGCGACCATCGCCCGGGCCCGGGGCACCCGGTCGTCGCGCACCAGTTCGCGCTCGCGCGCCAGCTCGGGCTCGGCCGGATCGAAGAGGTACGCCAGCATGTGCAGGCTGACCCCGTTCAGCCGGCAGGACAGCTCGGCGCCGGTGACCAGCGTCAGCCCGGAGGGCAGCGCCTTCGTCGCCTCCTCGTAGCCGCCGACGGTGTCGTGGTCGGTGAGCGCGACGACGTCCAGACCCTGGGCGGCGGCGTTCCGTACCAGCTCGGCGGGGGTGTCCGTACCGTCCGACGCGGTGGAGTGGGTGTGCAGATCGATGCGCACGGCACGGACTCCAAGCTGCGTTCGGGATGGACCGAGGGGACGCCCCAGCATAACCACGCCCGTACCTGCCCGTGTCGACGGCCCTGACCTGTGCATGACCTACCGGCCGGCGGCGAATGCCGACGGTGAATGCCGGCGGCGAAAGTCAGCGGCGGAAGCCGGCGGCGAAAGGACTCAGGGCGAGAGCAGCCTCGGCGAGAGCGCCCCGCAGGGCACCAGGTCGACCTCGGCCCCCGCGTCCCGCAGATCGGTGAGCACCATCTCGTCGTACATCAGCAGCCCGGTCTGCTCGGGCCAGACGACCGCCCACAGCCACAGCCCGCACGCCTCGCCCGCGAAGACCGCGCGGTCGTCCGGGGTGCCCTCGACATGCCACAGCGGGGTGGGCCGCCCGGCGGCCAGCACCTTGACGTGCGGCGGCTTGTCCACCCGCATCCCGGGCCCCGGATCGGGCCCCGGGAGGCCCGCGAAACGCGCGCCGAGGCCGACGCCCAGCTCCTCGGCGATCAGGAGTAGCTCACCCGGGCCGCCCAGCGGTCCCGGCCCGGAGCAGGCCACGGCGGTGGCGCGGCCGCCGCTGCGGTCGTCCCCGGCGCAGGCCACCCCGGTGAACAGCCAGCCCACGGGCAGCGGCCACGGCATCCATACGGGCACCCGGGCGCGGTTGGTGACGACCACGAGTGCTTCGACGCTCGGCGGGACGACCGGCTGGAGGGGGTGCACCGTGCCGTGCACGCCGCACTGCCAGGAGTCGGCGAAGAGACCGGGCGCTCGCACCCGGCCACCGCACTTCGGGCAACTGGGTTCGCCCCTCATAGGGCCCCACGGTCCTCCCCGGTCGTCGCCGCGTCAAGGACGATCACCCGTCCGGAGGTCACTTCCCGCACCAGTTCCCGTCCGGCCCCGCCGCGGCTTCCGTCCAGTCCCGCCACGGCTTCCGCCCGGCCCCGCTCCCGGGGGCGTCGCGACCCTTCCGTACGGGTCTCAGTCCGACAACGGCACCCCGGACCGTACCGGGTCGCGCAGATCCGTGCCGTGCCGCAGCCAGCGGTCCTGGAGGGCGCCGGCGCCGTGCACCCGCTTCCACGCCGCCTCGTTCGTGGTCATCGGCAGCATCGGCAGGAACCGCACCGGCTCCATGGGCTCCAGCAGCTCCAAGTCCTCGACCAGGCCGCCCGGTTCGGCGACCAGGACGGAGGTGAAAGGCGCCCCCGGCCACAGCGGCCCGCCGAGGTCCAGCGACGCGCCGGGGTCACCACGACCCCCTCGACCTGGGGCGAGGCGGCCAGCACGGCGAGCGGGCGGAGCACCTCGTCGAGGACGGAGAGGTCGGGGCCGGAACCGCCCGCCCTCACGGTCAGCACGAGCTCGGCGCGCGGCCCGCGCAGCGGGTCGGCGACGGCGGCGGTCGGGCTGGTCATCGGATGGTCCGACATGCCGAGCGTGGCATAGCGGATCACATCGCTCTCATCGCGGAATCGCAGCACCTCGATGCGGTCCGTACCGACGAAGGTGACGGCGGCGCGGGCGTCCGGCTCGCCCAGCGCGGTGATCAACCGGGCCTCGACCAGCTGAAGAACGTCTGACATGCGGTGAGCATAGATCGCGTATCGAACAGGCAAAGCGGCGACGTAACGGTTCTGCCGACTGATAGCCTTAATCCCTGCCCAGGGAGTTACAGATCGTCCCTCACGGGGGACCGGCCGGAGGAGGTGGGGCTGCGGTGGATCCTAGTCGACCGTGCAGTACCGACAGTTCTCCCGTCGTTTCCCCTTGGTATGCGACTTCATGATCTGAGCCTTCCGTACCCCGCCGCTGGGCGGTGAAACACGCGAAGCCCCCTCGCATCCAGGGCATCTGACGGTAGAGCGCCTTCGTACCGCTTTGTTCAGTTCCGAAGAACTTCCGTCAGCGCCATGGCACGGAGCGCCGCCCGCTTTGCGGACGTACGGGCACCGGATGTCGTACGTCCACCTTCCGGGCGCTGCGCTGCGCCGCGCGCCCGCCGCTGACGGCCGGCCTGAGAAGGAGCCCGTCATGTCGATGATCCGTGACCTGCGCGCAGCCGTTCGCCCTGCCCTGCGCCGTTCCCGTACCGCCAGCGACTACGACGCGACGCGTGACCCGTCGGTCACCAGCGCCGTGGTCGACTGCGGGGTCTACCGCGACGGCAAGCGGGTCAGCGAACACGTGAGCCCGGCGAAGGCCATGGAGCGGGTCCGCGAGGAGGGCGGGTTCGCCTGGATCGGGCTGCACGAGCCGACCGAGCGCGAGTTCGCGGGGATCGCCCAGGAGTTCGGGCTGCACCCGCTGGCGGTCGAGGACGCGGTGCAGGCGCACCAGCGGCCCAAGCTGGAGCGGTACGACGACACCCTCTTCACCGTCTTCAAGACCATCCACTACGTGGAGCACGCCGAACTCACCTCGACCAGCGAGGTCGTGGAGACCGGCGAGGTGATGTGCTTCACCGGCCGGAACTTCATCGTGACCGTGCGGCACGGCGGCCAGGGCTCGCTGCGCGCCCTGCGCCACCGGCTCCAGCAGGACCCGGAGCTGCTCGCCAAGGGCCCCTCGGCGGTGCTGCACGCCATCGCCGACCAGGTGGTCGACGGCTATCTGGCCGTGGCCGACGCGGTCCAGGACGACATCGACGAGGTCGAGATCGACGTCTTCTCGGCCGCGACCTCCCGGCGGGGCGGCGACGCGGGCCGGATCTACCAGCTCAAGCGCGAGGTCCTGGAGTTCAAGCGGGCCGTCTCGCCGCTGCTGCGGCCGATGCAGCTGCTGAGCGAGCGTCCGATGCGGCTGGTGGCCCCGGACATCCAGAAGTACTTCCGGGACGTCGCGGACCATCTGGCGCGGGTCAACGAGCAGGTGCTGGCCTTCGACGACCTGCTGAACTCGATCCTCCAGGCCAATCTGGCGCAGGCCACGGTCGCGCAGAACGAGGACATGCGGAAGATCACGTCCTGGGCGGCGATCTTCGCCGTGCCGACGATGATCGCGGGGATCTACGGCATGAACTTCGACTACATGCCGGAGCTGCGCTGGAAGTTCGGCTACCCGACCGTGCTCGTGGTCACGGTGGGCATCTGCTTCGCGATCCACCGCGGCTTCAAGCGCAACGGCTGGCTGTAGGGGTGTAGGGCCGGACCGCGGGCGGGCCCGCGTCAACCGGGTTCGTTCAACGCGCCCTTCCCGTCCGCCATGATGACCAGCGCGAGCCCTCCGAGGATCACCGCGAGCGCCGGGTAGGCGGCCACGGGCGGCATCTGGCCCAGCCACAGGGCCGCGATCAGGGCCGCCCCCGGCGTCTCCAGCAGGATCGCGGTCGAGGTGACGGACGGGCCGAGGCCCTTGACCACCCGGTTGATGAGGGTGTGCCCCAGCAGCTGCGCGGTGACCGTCAGCGCGGCCAGCCGCAGCCAGGTGGTGCCGCTGTAGCCGCCGAGCTCCGCGCCCGCCACCAGGCAGGTCAGCAGCAGGAGCACGCTGGTGGTGGCGTAGCAGACGTAGGCGTACGCGGTGGTGCTCACCGAACGGCGCACGTCCGCCCCGAGCAGCACGTACCCGGCCGCCGCGACCCCGCCCAGCAGCGCGAGCCCGTCGCCCAGCAGGGCGCGCGGGGACGCGGACAGGTCGACCCCGGTGAGGATCACCACACCGAGGATCGCCAGCCCCATGCCCAGCCAGGCGAGCGTGGGCGGGCGGTGGCCGCGCAGCCGCAGCAGCAGCGCCGTCCAGATGGGGGTGGTGGTCACCAGCGCGGTCGAGGAGGCCACGGAGGTCATGTGGAGGCTCGGCAGCCAGGCCCCGAAGTGCACCGCGAGCAGCGCCCCCGCCCCGGCCGACAGCAGCGCCGTACGGCGGCCCATCCCGCGCAGCTCGCCGCGGTGGCGCCACAGGGCGAACGGGGTGAGCGCGCCCACCGCCATGGCGTTGCGCCAGAAGGCGATGGCGAGCGCGGGCGCCACCGTCGCGGCGGCCAGCGGCGCGGAGAGCGAGACCCCGGCGATGGCGACCGTAAGGAGCGCGATGTCCACAGGGCCGCCGTGGAAGCGGCCGCCGTCCCCGGGCGCGGTGGGCGTGGCGGTGGAGGCCGAGGCGCGGGCGGTACGGGCGGTGGGCACGACGCCAGGCTAAGGCGCGTGATGGTGAGATGGAACTGTCATTTCACGGGCTGGGACGGGTGCGTGGCTGGCCTAGGCTGTCGGCATGACGCAGACGCCGATGGACCGTGCCCTTGTCGAGGAGGCGGCCAAGAAGTCCGCCCTCATCTGGGTCCAGGGCACCGAGGGTGCTCCGCGCGCCCTGTGGCACATCTGGCACGAGGGCGCGGTCTGCCTCGTCGGGGACGGGCCCGACGAGCAGCCCCTCAAGGACCTCGGGCTGGCCGACGGCGGCAGCGCCACGGTGACCGTACGCAGCAAGGACAAGGGCGGGCGCCTGGTGAGCTGGCCCGCGCGGGTGGTCGAGCTGACCCCGGGCGGCGAGGCGTGGACCGCGGCGGTCGACGAGCTCAAGGGCAAGCGGCTGAACGCGGCGGACGCCGACCACATCGCGGAGCGCTGGGCGCGCGAGTGCCGGGTGCTGCGGCTGGAGCCCGCGCCCGGGGCGCTCGCCGAGCACCCCACCGGCTCCCTGGCGGCGGCCCCGCTGCCGTCCCCCGCGACCACCCGCCGCCCGATCCCGGCGGCGCTCCCCAAGCTCCTGGCCCGCCGCAAGAAGCGGGCCCGTGACGCCCGTAAGGACGCGTCCTAGCCGGCTGACGACCGTAAGGACGCGTCCTACGGGTGTCCGGCGGGCCACGCGGCGAAGCCGCAAAGCGACGCTTCCCCCTCCCCGCCCCTTCCCGAATCTGAGGCTCTGCCCCGACCCCACGCGGCGGAGCCGCATATCGATGCCGTGGGAAGGACCGGGGAAGGGAGCAGCCCGCCCAGGTGTAAGGGCGCGCCCTTACACGGCGCGCCCGCGCCTACGGCGTCTCCGGGATCTGCTGTCCGTAGTCGAGCACATGGCCCTTCTCCGGGGCGGTGATCTTGAAGCCCTCGTTCCAGTCCGCGAGCCGGATCACGCCCGCGCCGCCCGCCCGCTGCAACCGCAGCGGATACGGCCGGCCCTCCAGGGAGACGTCGAGCGAGCCACCCTCACCGGCCTTACCGGCGCTGATGGTGATCGTCCGCACGCCGTCCACCTGCCCGTGGTCGCCCGTGGTGATCTTGCCGTGCAGTCCGAGCAACCCGTCGAGCAGCAACTTCATATCGGTGAAACCGCTGAGCCGCTGGTAGGAGGGGTCGCCGGAGGGGACCTTCACATACTTGTTGTCCAGCTTGCCGGCCGCGCCGCCCGCGCCGCCGCCGTCACCGTCGGAGCCGTCACCCTCGCCGCCGTGCGACTCGTCGTGCGACCAGAAGCCCGCGTCGGCCTTGAGGTAGAGCTCCTTGCCGACCCGCAGCAGCTCGAAGCTGGAGCCCTGGGTGGAGACCTGGCCCGTCCCGCCGTCGGCGTTGAGCCGCATGTTCAGCTTGTAGGTGGCTCCCCTGGTGACGAGGTTGCCGGAGAGCCGCACCGAATTCGCGCTGGTGGCCGCCTGACGGGCCTTGCTCTCGATCTTCGTGGCGGGGAGCTTTCCCACGCCGTTCGTCCCCGCGTCGGGGTCCTTCTCCCCACCGCCGCCGCCACACGCGGCGAGCGTGGCGGCCAACCCCGCGCACATCGCCGCAACGACAGCCCTGTTCCGGGTGCGCACGTCCGCTCTGCCTCCTGATGCCGGTGCAGTAGGGCAGCGTACCGGTGCCGCCCCGCGGTGTCCGCCGGGTACCGCGGCGCCCTCGCCCGGCGGCAGGGCAGGTGCGGGCACGTTAGCCTGAACCCGGTGAAGAGCGGATCATTGCCTTGAACGACCACGAAATCTGACAAGGGAGCCCCACCTACGAGGGGAGGCAGGCATGCCGGCAGGCGCCCCCCGGGTCTTCGTCTCGCATCTCGCGGGTGTCGCCGTCTTCGACCCGAACGGCGACCAGGTGGGGCGGGTGCGCGACGTCGTGGCGATGCTGCGGCTGCCCGGCCGCCCGCCGCGGGTGCTCGGCCTGGTGGTCGAGGTGATCGGCCGCCGCCGGATCTTCCTGCCCATGACCCGGGTGACCGGTGTGGAGTCCGGCCAGGTCATCACCACCGGCGTGCTCAACATGCGCCGCTTCGAACAGCGCCCCACCGAGACCCTGGTCCTCGGCGAACTGCTCGACCGCACGGTGCGGCTGGTCGAGACCGGTGACCCGGTGACGGTCCTGGACGTGTCGATGAGCCAGCTGCCCGCGCGCCGGGAGTGGGAGGTCGACAAGGTCTTCGTACGCCGCGGCAGGACCCGCGCGCTGCGCCGCCGTGGCGAGACGCTGACCGTGGACTGGTCGGCGGTCACCGGCTTCTCGCTGGAGGAGCAGGGGCAGGGCGCGGAGACCCTGCTGGCCACCTTCGAGCAGCTGCGCCCCGCCGACCTGGCCAACGTACTGCACCACCTGTCCGCCAAGCGCCGGGGCGAGGTGGCGGCCGCCCTGGACGACGAGCGGCTCGCGGACGTCCTGGAGGAGCTGCCCGACGACGACCAGGTGGAGATCCTCGGCAAGCTCAAGGAGGAGCGCGCGGCGGACGTCCTGGAGGCCATGGACCCCGATGACGCGGCCGATCTGCTCTCCGAGCTCCCCGAGCCCGACAAGGAGCGGCTGCTGGACCTGATGCGCCCCCGGGACGCCGCGGACATGCGCCGGCTGATGTCGTACGAGGAGGGGTCGGCGGGCGGTCTGATGACGACCGAGCCGATCGTGCTGCGCCCGGACGCCACCGTCGCGGACGCGCTCGCCCGGGTGCGCGACCAGGACCTGACCCCCGCGCTCGCCGCCCAGGTCTACGTCTGCCGCCCGCCCGACCAGACGCCCACCGGCCGCTACCTGGGCATCATCCACTTCCAACGGCTGCTGCGCGACCCGCCGTTCACCCTCGTCGGCGCGGCCGTCGACAGCGATCTGCCGACGCTGCCGCCGGACACCCCGCTGCCCGTCGTCGCGGGCCATCTGGCCACGTACAACCTGCTCGCGGCGCCCGTCGTGGACGAGACCGGCTCGCTGCTCGGCGCGGTGACGGTCGACGACGTCCTGGACCATCTGCTGCCGTCCGACTGGCGGGAGCGCGAGCTGCACGCCGGGATGGCCCTGCCGGAGGCCGCCGATGGACGGTGACGGCGGCCGTCTGGACCGGCCCAAGGCGCGGCGCCGCAGCCCGCTGCCGCGCTGGGACCCCGAGGCGTTCGGCAAGGCGTCGGAGCGGATCGCGCGCTTCCTGGGCACCGGGCGGTTCATCGCCTGGATGACGGTCTTCGTGGCCTTATGGCTGCTCTGGAACATCCTGGCGCCGCCCCGGCTGCGGTTCGACCCGTTCCCGTTCATCTTCCTGACGCTGATGCTCTCGCTCCAGGCGTCGTACTCCGCCCCGCTGATCCTGCTGGCCCAGTACCGGCAGGCCGACCGGGACCGGGTCAACCTCGAACAGGACCGCAAGCAGAACGAACGGTCCATCGCCGACACCGAGTTCCTCACCCGGGAGATCGCGGCGCTGCGCACCGGGCTGGGCGAGGTCGCCACCCGCGACTGGCTCCGCGACCAGCTGGCGGACCTGCGCCAGGGCCCGGACGGCGGCCGGAGCGCCCCGCGGCCGGGCGGCCACGGCGAACCCCTGCCGAGTGAGGAACACGACCGCTGACGGCCGTCCGCGCCCCACCCACGGCGCCGTACCATCTCCGTATGGCTACCGACACCCTCCCAGCGCCGAGCGAAGACGCGGTGCGCGCCGCGCTCGCGACGGTCAACGACCCGGAGATCCACAAGCCGATCACCGAACTCGGCATGGTCAAATCCGTCGAGATCGCGGCGGATGGCTCGGTCGCCGTGGTGGTCTACCTCACGGTCTCCGGCTGTCCGATGCGGGACACGATCACCGGCAACGTGCGGACGGCGGTCGCCGGGGTCGAGGGTGTGACCGGAGTCACGGTCGACCTCGAGGTGATGAGCGACGAGCAGCGGCGTGAGCTGGCCGCCTCGCTGCGCGGCGGCCAGGCCGAGCGCGAGGTGCCCTTCGCCAAGCCCGGCTCGCTGACCCGGGTGTACGCGGTGGCCTCCGGCAAGGGCGGGGTCGGCAAGTCCTCGGTGACGGTCAACCTGGCCGCCGCGATGGCCGCGGACGGGCTCAAGGTCGGCGTGGTGGACGCCGACATCTACGGCCACTCGGTGCCGCGCATGCTGGGCGCCGACGGACGGCCCACGCAGGTCGAGAACATGATCATGCCGCCGTCGGCGAACGGCGTGAAGGTGATCTCGATCGGGATGTTCACGCCCGGGAACGCCCCGGTGGTCTGGCGCGGGCCGATGCTGCACCGCGCGCTCCAGCAGTTCCTGGCCGATGTCTACTGGGGCGACCTCGATGTGCTGCTGCTCGACCTGCCCCCGGGCACCGGCGACATCGCGATCTCCGTCGCCCAGCTGGTGCCCAACGCCGAGATCCTGGTGGTGACCACGCCGCAGCAGGCCGCCGCCGAGGTCGCCGAGCGGGCGGGCGCCATCGCCGTCCAGACCCATCAGAAGATCGTCGGCGTGGTGGAGAACATGTCCGGGCTGCCCTGCCCGCACTGCGACGAGATGGTCGACGTCTTCGGCACCGGCGGTGGCCAGGTCGTCGCCGACGGGCTCAGCCGGACCACCGGTACGACGGTGCCGGTCCTCGGCGCCATCCCCATCGACGTACGGCTGCGCGAGGGCGGCGACGAGGGCAAGCCGGTCGTGCTGACCGACCCCGACTCCCCGGCGGGCAGCGCGCTCAAGGCGATCGCGGGCAAGATCGGCGGACGGCAGCGGGGCCTCGCGGGCATGTCGCTGGGCGTCACCCCGCGCAACAAGTTCTGAGCGAGCGCGCTCGGCCACGGCCCATGGCCGACGCGCCCGCGCCCCACGGCTGAGGGGCGGTTTCCCGGGGAAACCGCCCCTCAGCCGGGTACGCCCTACCCGTAGCCGGGTACGCCCCTACCCGTCGTAACGGGCGATGTCCTTCACGACGGCGAAGCCCAGGCCGTAGGCGCTCATCCCGCGCCCGTACGCGCCGATGTGCACGTCCTCGTTCGCCGTACCGGCCAGCACCCAGCCGTACTCCGACTCGCGGTAGTGGAAGTCGGTCGGCACCCCGTCCACCGGGAGCGACAGCTGCGACCAGCTCTCGCCCTCCAGGTCGTCCGCCAGCTCCCAGGCGATCGCGGTCTGCTGGTCCAGCCAGTCCTGGCGCAGCGCCCGCTCCATGCGGGTCGGCCAGGTGCACGACAACAGACCGGAGCCGGCCAGCCAGGCGGCCGAGGAGACCGAGGTGGCCTCCAGCTTGCCGGTGCCGTCGGAGCTGTCCCGCCCCGGGCGGCTGGCGACGGTGACGACCACCGTGAAGCGCTGCTGGTCCATATCGGTCTCGACCTTCAGGGACGGCTCCTCGCCATGACCGGTCGAGCCGTACTCCACGATGCCGTCCGCGGCCGCGCCCACCTGCATCAGCCAGCGGGGGCCGGTGAACGCCTCGTCAAGCCCGTACCAGGGGAAGGCGGCCATCAGATAGCCGTCGACGCTCCGCCGGGCGTCCGCCGGCATCCCCTGCGCGGCCGCTGCCACCCCTCGTTCCCCTAGCCGACCCGTGGTCTCCATGTGCGCGCGGCCTCCTCGTTTGCCCTGCGTCGTGGGCGGCCCGCCCCCCTCGGGCGACCCTCACCCCGGACAAAGGGAGGATAGCCATACGGGTCAACCAGGCCGGGCATACGGGGGATCAAGTGGCGTCGGAGTCGAAAGGCGGACGCTCGTCGCGCCCCGACTCCTCGCGCTTGCGCAGCAGGTCAGGCGTGTTGGAGCCGTCCTTGGACAGGGACGGCGGGGTGGCGCCGGAAGCCCCTGAAGAGCCCTGCTGCGGATCACTCTCCCGGCCGTGCACCGCGTCGGCGACCTCCGCCATCTCCTTGCGGAGGTCGAAGCCGTTCCTGATCTCCTTCAGGCCCAGCTCATCGGAGTCCAGCACGTGCTTGCGCACGAAGGTCTTCGGGTTGAGGTCCTCGAACTCGAAGTCCTTGAACTCCGGCCCCAGCTCGGAGCGGATGTCCTCCTTGGCGCTGTCGGAGAACTCCCGGATCTTCCGGATGAACTGCGTCACGTCCCGAATCACCTTCGGGAGCTTGTCCGGGCCGAAGACGAGCACCGCAAGGACAACGAGCGCGACAAGCTCGAGAGGTCCTATGTCCAACACCTTGCAGCTCCTCAAGACGTCTGGGCCCCGGCCTGGGCCACTCAATACCGTACCTGGCGGTGGGGGCGGCGCGGGAGACGGCCGGGCCAACAACGGGCGTCAGCCGCTGCTCGCCGAGCCCAGGGTCAGCTCCGCGGCGCGCTCCTTGCCGTCACGCTCGACGGTGAGCTCGAGCCGGTCCCCGGGGCGGTGGCTGCGGATCTTCACGATCAGCTCCTGGCCGCTGTGCACCTGGACGCCGTCCACCTCCGTGATCACGTCACCGGCCTCGATCCCCGCCTTGTCGCCGGGGCCGCCCGCGGTGACCGGCGGGCCGCCGCCGGCGCCCTTGGTGTTCACCCGGGCGCCGTCGCCCGTGTAGCCCATGTCGAGGGTGACGCCGATGACCGGATGGGTGGCCTTCCCGGTGTTGATCAGCTCCTCGGCGACCCGCTTGCCCTGGTTGATCGGGATGGCGAAGCCCAGGCCGATGCTGCCGCCCTGGCCGCCGCCGAGGCCCGAGCCGTCGTCGGCGGCCCGGATCGCGCTGTTGATCCCGATGACCCGCGCCTTGCGGTCGACCAGGGGGCCGCCGGAGTTGCCCGGGTTGATCGGGGCGTCGGTCTGCAGCGCGTCGACATAGCTGACGTCGCTGCCGTCCTCCTTCTCGCCGCCCGCGGTGATGGGGCGCTCCTTGGCGCTGATGATCCCGGAGGTGACCGTGCCCGCCAGGTCGAAGGGGCCCCGATGGCCACGACGGGGTCGCCGACGCGCACGGAGTCGGAGTTGCCCAGCGGCAGCGGGGTGAGCCCGGAGACGCGGTCGACCTTGATCACCGCGAGGTCGTACCCGGCGTCCCGGCCGATCACCTCGGCCTTGGCGTCCTGGCCGCTGTTGAAGGTCACCGATATGTCGCCGTCCGTGCCGGCCGGCTGGACGACGTGGTTGTTGGTGAGGATGTGGCCCTGCTTGTCGAGGACGAATCCGGTGCCGGTGCCCTCCTCCGCGCTGCCGCGCACATGGATGGTCACCACGCCGGGCAGCGAGCTGGCGGCGATCCCGGCGACGCTGCCCGGCGACCTGGCCTCCTTCTCGACCGGGGCCTGCGGCAGCTTCACATCGACGCCCCCGGAGGCGCGGTCCCGCTCCGCGTAGGCGCCGATACCGCCGCCGAGGCACCCCGCGACCAGGGCGATCAGCAGCACGGCGATCCAGGCGCCGCGGCGCGAGACGGTCTTCCGCTCGCGCTCGGCGGGCGGCGGGACCACCGCCCAGGGGTCGTAGGCGCCCCACTGGGCGCTCTGGGCGGGCTGCGCCATGGGGGCGCCCTGGTGGCTCTGGTGGGGCTGGTGGGGCTCTCCGGGGCCCGGAGGCAGCTGTGTGCCGTGCGGCGGGGTCATCCCGGGGTGCCGCGGCAGGGGCGGGGGCGCGCCCTGGCCCGGTACGGGCCCCGCGGCGGGCGGCACGGTGGTGCCGTGGGGCGGGGTCATCCCGGGCGCCTGGGGCGGCGCCTGGGCCATTCCGGGCGGGACGTGCGTGCCCTGCGCGGGGGTCGCCACCGGGTGCTGAACGGGCGGGGCCGGGGCCCAGGGCCCTGGGTCGCCGTAGGGCGGGGTGCTGTACGGGTCGGGCTCATGCAACGGCCGGGGCGCCCGCTCCTCGGGCGCCGGGCCCTCCACAGGGGCGTCCACCGGCTCCGGCGCCACCTGCGCCGCGGCCGCCTCCGTACGCTCCTCGGCGCCCTCCGCCGCGTCGCTCGGCCGGTCGCCGGGTCGCGCGGCGGCCGGACGGCTCCACCACTTCGGCTTCGGCTTGGGCCCAGGGGCCTTGGCCATCGGCTCGTCCATGATCTCCCCAAGTTCCCGCAGACAGGCAGGGACCGCACCCGTCCGGGGGCATACATCGCCGCCTCCGGGGCGCGCTGCCCGGAGGCGATTCAATCAGGTCCGTCGGCGCTCGCGCAGGGCGGACGAAAAGACCTTGTCATGATCGGCAAAGACACGGACGGCCGGAAACGGGGCGCCGTGGTCGCCGTCGTACCGCTTCCGCGCTACTTCGGGGGCGCGCTGACCCCGAGGTACGGCGAGCCGCCCGACGCGGGTCCGGACGGGACCTCCAGCTGGGTCGGCCGGGGGCCGGGGGTGTGGAGTTCGACGTCCGCAGCAGCTCGGTGACCGACAGAATCGGCTGTATCAGCGGATTCAGCGCCGCCACGGGCTGGCGCAGGGACGGTGGGTACGGGGTGGCCGTCGGGGACGGGGCGCCCGTGCTGGTATCCGTGGTGGCCAGCAGGCCCACCTCCTGGCGGGTGCGCTCCCGCACGCCCGCGTTCACGGCGGTGTCGGCGCCCACCGGGGAGACCGCGGTGTCGGCGCCGTCGGCCGAATTCCCCGGGGGTCGACCGCCGCGTCCAGCGGCAGGGCCGCGCCGAGCGCGAAGGCCGCCAGGGAGACCGCTCCGGCCGCCGCGAAGGCGAACCTGCGGCGCGGGGCGGAGCGCTCGACCTCATGGATCCGGAAGCCGCGCTGCCGCGAGGCACGGGCCGACGCCGCCGGTGCGATCGCGGTGCCCGGGGGCACCGCGGGCACGAAGGCGAACGCCCGCTCCCGTCTCTCCTCCGCCTCCCGCACATCGCTCAGCTCGCGCACATCCTGCGAGCCGCCGCGCAGATCGCGCGGGCCGAAGACGCCCGGGCCCCCGAAGGGGGAGCCACCCACACCGTCCTCGCCGCCCGTGGCCGGCAGGCCCTGGAGACGGGCCAGAAAGCCCTCCGACGGTGCCGGGGGCGCCGTCTGGGCGAACACGTTTTTCAGCCGACGCTGAGCATCGGCTTCCGCCTTGCACTTGCAGCAGGTGGCGAGGTGGGCGAGGACGCGCTCCCGCGCGTCATGCCCCAGCTCACCGTCGACCAGAGCCGCAAGGCGGTCGCCGAGATGCTGCTCGGCGGGGGACGGACCGCCTGATCGGGTCACGCGATTCCGACCTCCCCACTCAGCCGGGGGGCCGTGACACGCGGCGCCACCGCGGCGACCTCATGCTGCTGTCCGGTCCGTGCCGCGGGGGCGCGGTGCTGCAGCGCCTTGCGCAGATGCGAGCGGCCGCGGTGGATGCGGCTGCGCACGGTGCCCAGCTTGACGCCCAGGGTGGCCGCGATCTCCTCGTACGACAGCCCCTCGATGTCACAGAGCACCACGGCGGCGCGGAACTCCGGGGCGAGGGTGTCCAGCGCCTGCTGCACATCCGCGTCGAAGTGGGTGTCGTTGAAGTGCTGCTGGGGAGAGGGCTCACGGCTGGGGAGCCGCTCCGCCGCGTCCTCGCCGAGCGCGTCGAAGCGGATGCGCTGCCGACGGCGGACCATGTCGAGGAAGAGATTGGTGGTGATGCGGTGCAGCCAGCCCTCGAAGGTGCCCGGGGTGTACGTCGACAGCGAGCGGAAGACGCGGACGAACACTTCCTGGGTGAGATCCTCGGCGTCGTGCTGGTTACCGGTGAGCCGATAGGCGAGGCGGTAGACCCGTGCGCTGTGAGTGCTGACGATCTCCTCCCAGGTGGGAGGCGTCCACGCCGCGTCCGCATCCGTGGCGAAGGTCGCGGTGGTGGCGGACTCGGCGACGGGCGCACCTCCCGTGCCCTGCGGGCTACGGGGGTGAGAACGGTCAGCGGTGTTGGTCACGGATTTCGGCTCGCCCGCTGACCTGCGAAAGCGCTTCAGCACTCTCCGGTCACCGGCCGCAGCCGCACCTCCCCTGTCGGCTCTGGTGGTGTCCAGTAGAGCCCCTACCATATCCACCTCGCCCGTTAGCTCCGGATAAGCATTTTTGACCTGCATTTGGTCGTGATCCATACGGTCCCCCCGGCTTCTACAACGCCTGGTCCCATCTGCGGGTTCCCGTGCGCAGCGGATACAGTCACCGTTGCGCCAACTACGGGGACAGGAGAGGGTCATTACCGGCAACCGGCAGACGAGCTGGGCGTTCGCCGACGCGTTCGTCGCCGAGGACGAAGCCCTTCACTGGGCCCGCGACCGGGCCCGGGAAGCAGGGCTGCGCTCGGTGTCGGCGGGCACCGGCGCCGCGCTGCGGCTGCTCGCTGCCACCGCCGACGCCAAGGTCGTCGCCGAGATCGGCACCGGCACGGGCGTCTCCGGAATCCATCTGCTGCGCGGAATGCGCCCGGACGGCGTGCTGACCACCGTGGACACCGAACCGGAGATGCAGCAGTTCGCCCGGCAGGCGTTCCGCGCGGCCGGATTCACCGGGAACCGGGCGCGCTTCATCCCCGGCCGCGCCCTCGACGTCCTGCCCCGGCTGGCCGACGGCGGCTACGACCTGGTCTTCTGCGACGGCGACCGGCTGGAGTGCCTGGACTACCTCGCCGAATCGTTGCGGCTGCTGCGGCCCGGCGGGCTGGTCTGCTTCGAGGGGGTCTTCACCAACGGGCGGACCGTGGACTCCGCGGCACAGCCGACGGAGGTGCTGCGGGTGCGCGAGCTGCTGCGGACCGTACGGGAGTCCACCGTGCTCCAGTCGTCCCTGCTGCCGGTCGGCGACGGCCTGCTCTGCGCGGTCAAGCGGGGCTGAATCCCACGGTCGGACGGGGCGGAATCCTCGCGGTCAGGCGGGGCTGGATCCTCGCGGCCGGACGGGGCCGATTCTCGCGGCCGGACGGGGCCGATTCTCGCGGCCGGACGGGGCCGATCAGGGCTGAATCCTCACCGATTCGGGAACGGCCGCCCTCCGCCTCCTCCGGCGGAACCCCCGTACGAGCGCTGCCCCGGCGGTCGGTACCTGACGTACCGGCCGCCGGGGCAGCGCGCGGGTGATGGTGGGCCGTAAGCCGTCAGCCGACAACCTTCTTCAGGGCATCGCCGAGGGCGTCGGCCTCGTCCGGTGTCAGCTCGACGACGAGCCGACCGCCGCCTTCGAGCGGAACGCGCATGACGATGCCCCGCCCCTCCTTGGTCACCTCGAGCGGGCCGTCGCCCGTCCGCGGCTTCATGGCCGCCATGCTCGTTCCCCTTCCTGAAACCAGCTCATCGCAGCCGACAACCCAGGTGTCACCGGCATCGAACACGTTGCTTCCTCCTCATTATCCCGCATGGCACGACCCGATGACCAACATCGGTCGGCAACGCCTGTGCGAGACGCTCCCCAAAACCACCCAATTCGGGGAGGGGATCGCGGTAGCGTACGCCCGCCGTCACCGAACGAAGGGTCGGTTCTTTGACGCAGGCCACATGTCGGTCGGTCATGATCTCCGGCATGCTGTGCGCTGACCGCCGCGGCGGGCCCCTCCCGGGCCCGCCGATGCGGCCGCAGCCCGAGCCGCCCGCCTCGCCCCACCGCCGGAGGACCGCCATGGCCGACACCGTGCTCTACGACCTCACCGAGGGTCTCGCGACGATCACACTGAATCGTCCCGACGCGATGAACGCCCTGAACATCGACACCAAGGAGGCGCTGCGCGACGCGCTGCTGGAGGCCGCGGAGAGCCCGGCGGTGCGGGCCGTGCTGCTCACCGGCTCCGGTCCGCGCGCCTTCTGCGTCGGCCAGGACCTCAAGGAGCACATCGGCCTGCTGGCCGCCGACCGCGACGGCAGCGGTGAGGGCTCGACCATGAGCACGGTGGCGCTGCACTACAACCCGATCGTCACCGCGATCGCCGGGATGCCGAAGCCGGTGGTCGCCGCGGTCAACGGCGTCGCGGCGGGCGCCGGGGCGGGCTTCGCCTTCGCCGCCGACTACCGGATCGTCGCCGACACCGCCTCCTTCAACACCTCCTTCGCCGGGGTCGCGCTGACCGCCGACTCGGGTGTCTCCTGGACCCTTCAGCGGCTGATCGGCTACGGCCGGGCGGCGGATCTGCTGCTCTTCCCGCACACCATCGACGCCCAGGAGGCCCTCGGCCTGGGCATCGCCCACCGGGTGGTCCCGGCCGACGAGCTGGCCTCCGAGGCGGCGGCGGTCGCCCGGCGGCTGGCCGAGGGCCCCACCGCGGCCTATGCGGCGATCAAGGAGTCCCTGGCGTTCGCCGCGGGCCACACCCTCACCGAGGCCCTGGCCATGGAGGACGAGCTGCAGCGCCGCGCGGGGGCCTCGGACGACCACGCCATCGCGGTGAACGCGTTCGTGAAGAAGGAGAAGCCGAGGTTCACCGGCCGCTGAGCGGACCGGCAGCCCGGCCGCCCGGCCACCCGGCCTCGGCCCCGTCCCCGGCCACCGACGGCCGGCGGCCGGGGCGCTCAGACCGCGTCGCGGACGTGGCAGTCGGCCAGATGGTCGTTGACCAGGCCGCATGCCTGCATCAGCGCATAGGCCGTGGTGGGGCCGACGAAGCGGAAGCCGCGCTTCTTGAGATCGCGGCTGAGGGCCGTGGACTCCGGGGTGATCGCGGGAACATCGGCGAAGGTCCGCGGGACCGGGCGGCCGTCGGGCGCCGGGGCGTGGGACCAGATCAGCTCGCTCAGCTCCCCGGGCGCCAGCGCCGACGCGGCACGGGCGTTGGCGATCGTGGCGGCGATCTTGGCGCGGTTGCGGATGATGCCGGGGTCGGCGAGCAGCCGCGCCTCGTCGGCCTCGGTGAACTCCGCGACCTTCTTGATCGAGAAGTCGGCGAAGGCGGCCCGGAACCCCTCCCGGCGGCGCAGGATCGTCAGCCAGGACAGCCCGGACTGGAACGCCTCCAGGGAGATCCGCTCATAGAGCGCGTCATCGCCGTGGACCGGGCGGCCCCACTCCGTGTCGTGGTAGACGCGGTAGTCGGCCATGGTCTCGCTCTCCAGGCCCCAGGGACAGCGCGGCAGACCGTCCGGCCCCTCGACCACACCCCGCTCGCTCATGCGCCATGCCCTTCGTAACCGCGGCCCTCGAAGCCGTTTCCGTCGAAGCCGTTTCCGTCGATGCCGATCCCGTCGAAGCCCCTGCCCTCGAAGCCCCTGCCCTCGAAGCCGCGCCGCTCGGGGCCGGGGCCCTCGAGGCCGCTCGGCCCGAAGCCATGGTCGCCCTCCGGGGCCGACAGCGGATCGGGGCCGGGCCCTGAGGACGACAAGGGCTTGGGGCGCGGACCGGCGAGCGCCGCCTCCAGCTCGGCGATCCGGGCGTCCCGCTCGGCGAGCTCGGCGCCGAGGCGGCCCAGCACATCGTCGACGTCCGCCATCCGGTAGCCCCGCAGCGTCATGGGGAGCCGCAGCCCCTCCACGTCGGCGCGCGCCAGCGGCCGGTCGGCGGGCAGCGGATCGTCCAGCCGGTCCGGGGGCGCGTCGGTGAGCGGGCCGTCACCGCCGCCGACGACGGCGAGCGTGACCCCGCCGACCACAACGACCAGCGCGATCAGCAAGAACAAGAACACGGTGATCGTCTCCCCGTCAGATGCATGGTTGAGTCTGTGTCCGTCGGCCTCGATAACTGTCTGCCCCGATCGTGCCATGCCCCTCTGACAGTTATCGTCGCTGCCCGCAACCTGGAAGAAGACGTGAGGGAAGTTCGATGCTGCGGCTGGGACGACGTGAGTTCGGCGAGAACGACCGGGTGATCATGGCGATCGTGAACCGGACGCCGGATTCCTTCTACGACCAGGGTGCGACCTTCAGCGACGAACCCGCCCTGGCCCGGGTGGAGCAGGCGATCGCGGACGGCGCCGCGATCATCGACGTCGGCGGCGTCAAGGCCGGTCCGGGCGACGACGTGAGCGCCGAGGAGGAGGCGCGCCGCACGGTGGGCTTCGTGGCCGAGGTGCGCAGGCGCCATCCGGACGTGGTGATCAGCGTGGACACCTGGCGCCATGAGGTCGGCGAGGCGGTCTGCGAAGCGGGCGCGGATGTGCTCAACGACGCCTGGGGCGGGGTCGACCCCAAGCTGGCCGAGGTCGCCGCCCGGTACGGTGCCGGGCTGGTGTGCACCCACGCGGGCGGGGCCAGGCCGCGCACCCGCCCGCACCGGATCGGCTACGACGATGTGGTGGAGGACATCATGCGGGTAACCCTGGAGCTCGCGGAGCGCGCCGTCGAGCTGGGGGTGCGGCGGGACGGGATCATGATCGACCCGGGCCATGACTTCGGTAAGAACACCCGCCACTCCCTGGAGGCGACGCGACGGCTGGGCGAGCTGACGGAGACCGGCTGGCCCGTGCTGGTCTCGCTGTCCAACAAGGACTTCGTCGGCGAGAGCCTGGACCGTCCGGTCAAGGAGCGACTGATCGGCACGCTCGCGACGACCGCCGTATCGGCCTGGCTGGGAGCCCGGGTCTACCGGGTGCACGAGGTGGCGGAGACCCGTCAGGTGCTGGACATGGTGTCGTCCATCGCGGGCCACCGGCCCCGGCGGTCGCCCGCCGGGGACTGGCCTGAGGGGACCGTGCGGAAACGCGCGCGGTCAGGGGCCGGACTCCTTGGTCACCAGGTCGATCACCTCGTCGATGTCATCGGTGAGGTGGAACAGGTCCAGGTCGTGCGGGGACGCCTTGCCCTCCGCGATGAGGGTGTTGGTGAGCCAGTCGACCAGGCCCTTCCAGTAGGCGCTGCCGAAGAGGACGATCGGGAAGCGGGTGACCTTCTTGGTCTGGACGAGGGTGAGCGCCTCGAAGCACTCGTCGAGCGTGCCGAGCCCGCCGGGCAGCACCACGAACCCCTGGGCGTACTTCACGAACATCGTTTTCCGCACGAAGAAGTAGCGGAAGTTGACCCCGATGTCGACGTACGGGTTCAGGCCCTGCTCGTACGGCAGCTCGATGCCCAGGCCGACCGAGACACCGCCCGCCTCGGTCGCACCGCGGTTGGCCGCCTCCATCGCGCCCGGGCCGCCGCCGGTGATCACCCCGAAGCCCGCCTCCGCGAGGGCCCGGCCGATCCGCACCCCCGCCTCGTACTCCGGGGACCCCTCGGGCGTACGGGCGGAACCGAACACGCTGATCGCCCGGCCCAGCTCCGCCAGGGTGCCGAAGCCCTCGACGAACTCCGACTGGATGCGCATCACCCGGAACGGGTCCTCGTGCACCCAGTGGGTGGCCCCCTGGGTGTCCAGGAGCCGCTGGTCGGTCGTCTCGGGTCGCATCTGGTGGCGGCGGCGCACGACCGGGCCCAGACGCTGCTCCCGCAGCGCTCGCTCTTCTTCGGCGTTGCCCACTGAGTGCTCCCTTCGCCAAGACCAAGATCTGGTCAAAGATCTGTGGTTCAGGGTAGGCCCCTCGGGCGGCCTGCAGCCGAAATCCGGGCCACGCTCACCCACCGAACCGCTGATCACACAGATGCACGGTCCGCCGGGCACCGCCTAGCGGGTCAGCCAGGCCCGCAGTCGCTCTTCGGCCTCCAGGACGGCGGCGACCGGAACGTGCTCCTCGCGGGTGTGGGCCAGCTTCGGATCACCGGGTCCGTAGTTCACGGCGGGCACGCCGAGCGCCGAGAAGCGGGCCACATCGGTCCAGGCGTCCTTGGGCGCCACCTCCACCCCGAGCGTCGCCACGAGGGCGGCGGCCGACGGATGGGTGAGACCGGGCAGGGCGCCGGGCGCGCTGTCGGTCAGCTCGACCTCGAAGCCGGTGAAGACCTCGCGGACGTGGGCGAGCGCCTCCTCCTCGGAGCGGTCGGGGGCGAAGCGGAAGTTCACCGTCACCGTGCAGAAGTCGGGGATGACGTTGGTCGCGTGGCCGCCCTCGATCGTCACGGCGTTGAGGCCCTCGCGGTAGGTCAGCCCGTCGATCTCCGCCCGCCGGGGCAGGTAACCGGCCAGCCGGTCCAGGATCGGGGCCGCCTTGTGGATGGCGTTCTCGCCGAGCCAGCTGCGCGCGGAGTGGGCGCGCCGCCCCCGGGTGCTCACACGTACCCGCAGCGTGCCCTGGCAGCCGCCCTCGACCTTGCCGTCGGTGGGCTCCAGCAGCACGGCGAAGTCCCCGGCCAGCCACTCGGGGTGGTTCCTGGCCAGCCGCCCCAGCCCGTTGAGCTCGGCGGCGACCTCCTCGTGGTCGTAGAAGACGAAGGTGAGGTCGCGGTTGGGTGCGGGCACGGTGGCGGCCATGCGCAGCTGTACGGCGACACCGGACTTCATGTCGGAGGTGCCGCAGCCCCACAGCACGCCGTCGTCGTCGAGGCGCGAGGGCACGTTGTCGGCGATCGGCACGGTGTCCAGGTGGCCCGCCAGCACGACCCGCTCGTCCCGGCCCAGGTTCGTGCGGGCCACGACGGCGTCCCCGTCCCGGTCGACGGTCAGCTGGGGCAGGGCCCGCAGGGCCTGCTCCACGGCGTCGGCGAGCGCCTTCTCCTCGCCGCTGACCGAGGGGAAGTCGACGAGCCGGGCGGTGAGCCGGGCCGCGTCCAGGGACAGGTCGAGTGCTGGGTGTGCCATACCCGCGACCCTAGCCGGTCGGCCCGCGGGCCCGGCGGCCCCGGCCCCCGGCCACCCCCGGTCGCCCCCGGCCACCCCCGCGAACGTGGCGTTCCCCACCCCGCACCCGGGATCGGGAAACAGGCCGCGTGCGGCTCCAGTACCGTGTGGCCCGTGCCCCTGTCCGTCTTCTCCCACCGCGCCCGGCTGCTGCGGGCCGCGGTCGCCTGTGCCGTACTGCTGGGCCTGGCCGGATATCTGGCGGCGCAGCTGGTGACGGGCGGTGTGGGACCGCCGCGCTGTGTCGTACGGGCGGGCGGCGTCCAGGTGCGGCTCTCCCCCGAGCAGACCGTGAACGCGGCCACGATCGAGGCCGTGGCCGCCTCCCGCGGGCTGCCCGAGCGGGCCGTCACCATCGCGCTGGCCACCGCCCTCCAGGAGTCGGGGCTGCGCAACATCCGCCACGGCGACCGGGATTCGCAGGGGCTGTTCCAGCAGCGCCCGTCCCAGGGCTGGGGAAATGTGCGGCAGATCCGCGATCCGGTCTACGCCGCCGGGAAGTTCTACGACGACCTGGTGCGGATGCCCGGCTATTCACGGCTGCCGCTGACGGTGGCGGCGCAGCGGGTGCAGCGCAGCGGCTTCCCGCAGGCGTACGCGAAGCACGAGACCGAAGCGGTGGTGCTGACCGGCGCCCTCACCGGGCGTTCCGGGGCGGCCCTCAGCTGCCCGGGGCCGCCGGACGACGGCAAGGCGGGCGATCCGGTGCGCGTACGGGCCGCGCTCAAGCGGGAGTTCGGCGACGAGACGGAGGCGCGGCCCGCCTTGGCCGGGCACGGCGGCGGCGAGCAGGCCGCCCCCTCGCCACGCACGGTGGTGGTTCCGGTGCCCGAGGCGGCGGCCCCGGGGCGCGCCGGGCAGCGCGGCTGGGAGATCGCGCACTGGGCGGTGGCCCACTCGGACGAGTTGCGCATCGAACGTGTCTCTTATGGCCAACGTGAATGGAACGCGCGCAATTCCGGGGCGGGTTGGCGTCCGGCCAAGGGGATTTCCGGGGCGGAAGTACGGATCGACACCATGCGATAGCGCATGGAATCAGCGCAGTTCAGGACGGCTGACGGTGGATTGAGCGGCACGTAAGGCGGAATGGTCCGGGCGTATTACGCGCAGAAACGGATAATGCGACGCATTGCCAACTCTTTGCCTTGGGGCACCGCAACCTTCGCGAGGTTCACGCGGTATTCACAGCGTCCGAATCGCCGGACACAGACGCCAATTGTCCCCTCGTCAAAGGAGCACCATGTCCCTCCCTCTCACCCGTCGGATCGCCCGCGCGGCGCTACTGGTCGCGGCGAGCGCGGCTCCCGTCGTCGGCGCCGCCGGCGCCGCGAGTGCGGCGGAGCCGGCCCAGCCGCAGGCCTCCGACCTGGGGCTGTCCTCGCTGGACGCCGCCTCGGTCGGTGAGGTCGCCGACGTCGCCTCTCAGCAGGTCGGGAGCACGGCGGGTGACGTCAGCGGCAAGGCCGGCGGGACCGTCAAGGGGATCCTGCCGGGCAAGGCCGCCCCGGCGAACGTGACCCCGGACAAGCCCGCGCAGCCCGCCGCGCAGCCCGCGCAGCCCGCCAAGCCCGGGCAGCCCGCCAAGGGCGGGAAGGCCGCCAAGTCCCACAAGGCCGCCAAGAGCACCCCGGCCAAGAGCACCTCGGCCAGGGCCGCGCACGCCAAGGCCGCCCATGCCAAGGCCGCCGGTAAGGGCGAGGGCCGGGCCCTCGGGCACGGGAAGGGCAGGGGCGGCGCCCACGCCAAGGGCAAGGGCAAGGCGGCGAAGCCCGCGCGGCCCGCCCCGGCCGCCCCCGCCGCCCCGGCCGCCGCCCCGCAGGCTCCCGCGCCCAGCGCCCCGCAGGGCCCGGACCTCCCGGTCAGGGGCCTGCCGATCAAGGGCCTGCCGCTGCTCGGCTGATCGTCCGCCGGACGTACGCAGGGGCCCGGGGAGTACGCGAACTCCCCGGGCCCCTTCGGGTTCATCAGCCGCTACGGGGTGTCCGGCGGGCTGTTCCCCTCCCCGCCCCTTCCCGAAACTGGGGCTCCGCCCCAGCCCCCGGACCGGGCTCCGCCCCTGGACCCCGGGATCCAGGGCAGAGCCCCGCCACGCAGCGGAGCCGCATATCGCTACTGCGGGAAGGGACGAAGCCTCCGGTCCGGAGCCCGGGGCACAGCCCCGGACCGGAGAACCCGGAACACAACCCCAGACCGGGATCTGGGACACAACACCAGACCGGAACCCGGGACGCAGCCCCAGACCGGAGCCTGAGGCACAGCCCCGAACCGGAACCCGGAACACAACCCCGGACCGGAGAACTCGGAACACAACCCCAGACCGGGATCTGGGACACAACACCAGACCGGAACCCGGGGCACAGCCCCAGACCGAAACCCGGAACGCCAACCCAGACCGAAACCCGGGGCGCAGCTCCGGGCCGGGGTCTGGGGCTGCGCCCCAGTTGTGGGAAGGGGCGGGTAGGGGAGCAAGCAGCCCGCCGCAGGCGTCACGACCCGCCGGACACCCCCGGGCGGCTTCCCGTGCTCAGCCCGCCAGTCGGCGGACCGCCGCTTCCACGCGCTCGTCCGTCGCCGTGAACGCGACCCGGACGTGCCGCTCCCCCGCGGCGCCGTAGAACTCGCCCGGGGCCACCAGGATGCCCAGCTCGGCGAGGGCGCCCACGGTGTCCCAGCAGGGCTCGTCCCGCGTCGCCCACAGGTACAGCGACGCCTCGCTGTGCTCGATGCGGAAGCCGTGGCCCAGCAGCGCCGACCGCAGCGCGGCCCGGCGCCGCTCGTAGCGCTCGCGCTGCTCCGTCACGTGCTTGTCGTCGCCGAGCGCCGCGACCGTGGCGGCCTGCACCGGCGCGGGGACCATCATCCCGCCGTGCTTGCGGATCTTCAGCAGCTCGCCCAGCACCGCCTCGTCACCGGCGAGGAAGGCCGCCCGGTAGCCCGCCAGATTGGACCGCTTGGAGAGCGAGTGGACCGCCACCAGCCCTCGAAGGAGCCGCCGGAGATCTCCGGGTGGAGCACCGAGACCGGATCCGCCTCCCAGCCCAGCTCCAGATAGCACTCGTCGCTGACCACCAGCACCCCGTGGGCACGGGCCCAGGCGACCGCGGCGCGCAGCTCGTCCCCGGACAGCACCCGGCCGGTGGGGTTGGACGGGGAGTTCAGCCACAGCAGCTTCAGCCCGGCCGGGTCGAGCTCCGTGCCCGCGGCGCCAGCCGCAAATGTCTCCGTGTCGTACGGCACCGGCTCGGCGCCCGCCAGCCGCGCGCCCACCTCGTACGTCGGGTAGGCGAGCCGCGGGAAGGCGACCCGGTCCCCTGGGCCCAGGCCCAGCTGCGCCGGCAGCGAGGCCACCAGCTCCTTGGAACCGACCACCGGCAGCACCTGGGTGTGGGCCACTCCGGCCGCGCCCAGCCGCCGCTCCACCCAGCCGGTGAGGGCGTCGCGCAGCGCGGCCGTGCCCCAGACGGTCGGATAGCCGGGGCTGTCCGAGGCGTCCGCGAGCGCCGTGCGGATCAGCTCGGGGACCGGGTCCACGGGGGTGCCCACCGAGAGGTCGACGATGCCGTCGGGGTGGGCCGCGGCGGTCGCCTTGTACGGTTCGAGCCGGTCCCAGGGGAAGACCGGGAGGCGGGCGGAGACGGGTGGCACGGGGTAGCTCGCTTTCTTCGGAACTGCCCGGGCCGAGGGGCCCGGGGACCCGGCGGACTCCCGGGGACCCCCGGCGGGCTCCGGGAAATCCGCCGGAGTGCCGGGAAGCCCGCGGGAGCGCCAGGGAGGCCCGGGAAACAGCCCGGTCCCGCAGGCCACAGGCCATACGGGACCGCCGACTGCTTCCGGGCGATGGCGCCGGGGCAGGGGTTTACTCGTCGTGCTCCTGCGGCGGAAGCGCGGCGATGAAGGGGTGGTCCCGCTCGATCAGGCCGAGCTTGCTCGCGCCGCCGGGCGAACCGAGCTCGTCGAAGAACTCGACGTTCGCCTTGTAGTAGTCCTTCCACTCCTCGGGAGTGTCGTCCTCGTAGAAGATCGCCTCGACCGGGCAGACCGGCTCACAGGCCCCGCAGTCGACGCATTCGTCCGGGTGGATGTACAAGGACCGCTGGCCCTCGTAGATACAGTCGACGGGGCACTCCTCGATGCACGCCTTGTCCTTCAGGTCGACACAAGGCTGCGCGATGACGTAGGTCACGCTGTCGTTCCTCCTCGTTAGGGCTGCTATCGCGCGGGAGCGCGGCGTCGTCGATGCCCGCACCTAGTATCTCCGTTCTTGGGCACCGAGCGCACATGAGGGGCTGACAGAGCTGTGGATTTCACCACTGGCGGACGTCTCGAAGTCCGGATCACCCCGGATGACGTGGGAAAACGCGTCTCGGTCAGGCTTGTGACCGAAGATCGTGAGCCCGGCGCCACGTTCACCGACGTGGTCGGGGTTCTCACATCGTGGACCGAGGGCACGCTCTCCATCACCCGGCGCACCGGTGAGCCGGTGCGGATCGCCGAGTCGTCCCTGGTGGCGGGCAAGGTGGTGCCCGCCGCTCCGGCCCGCCGCCGCGGCCCCGCCGCGAGCGCGCCCGAGCTGGACCGGGTCGCCGCCCGGGCCTGGCCGCCGGTGACCAGCGAGCCGCTGGGCGAGTGGACGCTGCGCGCCTCCGGCGGCTTCACCCGGCGCGCCAATTCGGTGCTGCCCCTCGGCGACCCCGGAATGGGGCTCGACGCGGCGCTGCGCCGGGTGACCGCATGGTACGCGGCGCGGGAGCTGCCCGCGTACATCCAGGTCAGCACGGGCGCCGAGGGCACCCAGGAACTGCTCGCCGCGGAGCTGGAGAGCCGCGGCTGGATGCGGGAGGTCTCCTCCCTTATGGAGATCGCGGCGCTGGCCCCCATCGGGGACCTGGACGCCGACATCTCGGCGGTGACGCTCTCCCGCCACCTCGACGACGCCTGGCTGACCCGCTACCAGCGGTCGTCCGGCGAGCCCTCGCCCGAGGCGCGGGCGGTGCTGTCGGGCGGCCCGTCGGTGTGGTTCGCGACCATAGTGGCGGAAGGGGGCGGCGCCCCGGCCGCGATCGGGCGGTGTGTGGTGGACGGCCGCTGGGCCGGGTTCACCGCCGTGGAGGTCGCCCCGGAGCGGCGGCGCCAGGGGCTGGCCAAGGCCGTGATGACGGCGCTGGCCCGCACGGCGCTCGACGAGGGCGCCTCGGCCGCGTATCTCCAGGTGGAGACGGACAATGACGGGGCACACGCCCTCTACGGGGGCATGGGCTTCACCGTCCACCACAGCTACCATCACTGGCGCGCGTCCGGACAGGATCCGCGCTGAGCAGGGTACGAGGCGGCTATGCCACGGATGAACGACGTCTCCCGCCGCCGCCGGTTCGCCGACGCGGCCCGCGAAGAGCGCCCCGATCTGGCGCTGCTGTGCCTTCTGGTGGGCATGGAGGCCGACCCCGGCCTGGACGAGACCGGAATCGACGAAGCGCAGATCGAGCTCGATCGGCTGGCAGGTCAGCTCCCCTTCTCCCCCGGCGGCCCCGAGGACTGGGCCGCCGCGCTGGGCCGCCTCCTCGGCGAGCGCCATGGCTTCCGGGGCGGCCCGGCCGACTATCGGCGGCTGGAGTCCTCGCTCCTCCACCAGGTGCTGCGGCGCCGCCGCGGACTGCCGATCCTGCTGTCCGTGGTGTGGATGGAGGTGGCGCGGCGGGCGGGCGCGCCGGTGTACGGGGTGGGGCTGCCGGGCCACTTCGTGGTGGGCTTCGGCGATCCTTACGGCGGCCATGTGCTGGCCGATCCGTTCGACGGCGGGCGGCCGCTGTCCGCCGAGGACGCGGCGACGCTGGTGTCGGGGGCCACGGGCACCCCGCTCTCGCCGTCGATGCTGACCCCGGCCGGGCCGCTGGACATCGTGCTGCGGATCCTCAACAACATCCGCGCCTGGGCGTCCGCCCGCCCCGAGCGCACCGATGTCCGGCTCTGGGCGCTGGAGCTGTCCCTGCTGCTGCCCAGCCACCCGGCCGAGCTCCGCTACGAGCGGGCGAAACTCCTGGTGGAGCGGGGCGAGTTCCTGACCGGCGCCAAGGAGCTGGAGGACTACGCGGAGGTCGTGGCGGCGGTGGAGCCCGACGCCGCCGAGACGATACGCCGTCAGGCCCGCGCCGCCCGCGCGATGCTGAACTAGGGGGCTGGACCAGGGGCGTCGGACGGTTCGTGGCGCCTGTCGCGAGCCGCTCCCCTCCCCGCCCCTTCCCGCCGCATCGATACGCGGCTCCGCCGCCTGGCAGGGCGGCACCCAAGGCCTCGGAGTCCAGGGGCCCGGTCTGGTGTGCGGTCAGGACTGGTCCAGGGCCCGTTCGATCGCGCGGCGAGCCCGGCCCGCGGCAGCCCGGTCGTGCTCGAGTTGCATGGCCGCGTTCAGCGCCAGTCCGGCGGCGACGATCTCGAACAGCGCCTGGTCGATGTCGAACCCGGCGGGTAGCTCGCCGTTCTCCACCGCCGCGGTCAGGTCCGCCCGCAGCTGTTCCCGCCAGCGCGACCACACCTCGGCCACCGCGTCGCGGACCCGGCCGGGGCGGCCGTCGTACTCGGTGAGCGCCGCAGTCATCAGGCAGCCGCCGGGCAGCAGCGGCGCTTCCAGGTAGCCCACGGAGTTGGCGCACACCGCGCGCAGCCGCCGCAGACCCGGCGGCTCGGCCAGTGCGGGCTCGACCACCCGGTGCCAGAAGTCCACGAACGCCTTGTCCAGTGTGGAGATCTGGAGCGTCTCCTTGGTGCCGAAGTGCTTGTGCACCCCGGACTTGCTCATCCCCAGCTCCTCGGCAAGCCGGCCGATAGTGATGCCGTCCAGCCCTTCCTCGGAGGCGATCTCGGCGGCACGGCCGAGGATCCGGCCCCTGGTGGCCTGCGCTTCGGCCGCTGAGCGTCGTGGTGACATGCGAAAAAGAATAGCGTACGGCCGTTCGCTATTGCTTTAACGAACGACCGTACGCTAAATTGCGCGGCAACCGGCAACCACCGCGACGAAGGAGTGCGAGATGCGGGTGCGACGACTGGGCTGGGCCGGACTGGAGATCGAGGCAGGCGGCGAGCGACTGGTGATCGACTACGTACGAGACCTCTCACCGCTGTTCACGGGGTGGAAGCCCGGCGTGGGACTGGCGGCGCCGAGCGGGAAGGCCACCGCCGCGCTGGTCACCCATCTGCACCGGGACCACACCGACGCGTCCGCGCTCGTGGACGCACTGACGCCGGGGGCGCCGGTGCTGCGGCCGGCGCCCGGTCACGGCGACGACGTGGACAACGTGACAACGCTGCCGGCCGAGCACGAGCTGGCCCTGCACCGGCTGGCCGCCGAGGTCGTGGATGCCTGGTCCACCCGCGAAGTCGGGCCGTTCCGCGTCACCGCGGTCCCCTCCGTCGACGGATTGGGCGACCCGCAGCTGAACTGGGTGGTGCAGGCCGACGGGCAGCGGGTCTTCCACGGCGGCGACACGATGTTCCACGGCTACTGGTGGCTCATCGCGCGCCGGTTCAGCCCGTTCGACGCGGTGTTCCTGCCCGCCAACGGCGCGGTGGTCGACGCACCGCACCTGCAACCGCCGAGCCCGCTGCCCGCCGCGATGGACCCGAGGCAGGCCGCCGCGGCCGCGGAGATCCTCGACGCCCGGCACGCGGTGCCGATGCACTACGAGACGGAGCAGCCGGACAAGATCGCGGGTTATGTCGAGGTCTCCGACCCGGAGAATGAGTTCCGCGCCCACGCCGGACGACGCGCACACGTACTGGCCGTCGGGGAATGGCATGACCTGGCCACATGACCGGAAACGGGCACCCCGGAAGGGCCTGGCCCGCGGTCGCTACAACCAGCCCTTGTCGCGGGCGATGCGGACGGCGTCGGCCCGGTTGCGGGCGGCGGTCTTCTGGATGGCCGTGGAGAGGTAGTTGCGGACCGTACCCGGCGACAGGTTCAGCGCGCGGGCCAGCTCCGCGTTGGTCGAGCCGTCCGCCGAGGCGCGCAGCACCTCGCGCTCCCGCGCGGTCAGCGGGCTGGCCCCGTCCACGAGCGCGGCGGCGGCCAGCGTGGGGTCGATCACCCGCTCTCCGCGCAGCACCCGCCGTATCGCGTCCGCGAGCTGCGCCGCCGGGGCGTCCTTGACCAGGAAGGCGTCGGCGCCGGACTCCATGGCGCGGCGCAGATAGCCTGGCCGGCCGAAGGTGGTCAGGATCACGATCCGGATCCCGGGCTCGGCCCGGTGCAGCGCGGCGGCGGCCTCGATCCCGCTCATACCGGGCATCTCGATGTCCAGCAGCGCCACATCGGGGCGATGGGTCCGGGTGGCGTCCACGACCTCGTCGCCGCGCGCCACCTGCGCGACGACCTCGATCTCGTCGTCGAGCCCGAGGAGCGCGGCCAGCGCCTCCCGCACCATGGACTGGTCCTCGGCCAGCAGTACCCGGATCACGCCCCGCAGCGTAGCCGCTGCGGCGGCGGCCAGGGCCCACCGGACTGACCGCTTCGCTACGGCGCGGCCTGCCCTACGCGGTCTGCGAGGGCAGTTCCACGCGGGCGCCCCGGGAGAGCGGGACCAGGGCGCGGAGGGTGAAGCCGCCGCGCTCGCCGGGGCCGGTCTCCAGGCGGCCGTCGGCCAGCTGGAGCCGCTCGGCCAGCCCGGTGAGCCCGTTGCCGTGCGGGCCGGTGGCGCCACGGCCGTCGTCGGTGACGGTCAGGCACAGCTCGTCGCCCGTCTCGTCGAGCGTCACCGCACAGCGGCGCGCCCCGCTGTGCCGCACCACATTGGTGACCGCCTCGCGCAGCGCCCAGGCCAGCGCACCCTCCTGGTCGGGCGGAAGGTCGGGGTGGTGGATGTCGGCCCGGCTCAGATCGACGGCGATGCCCGCGGCGGCGAGGGCGGTACGGGCCCCGGCGACCTCGGCCTCCAGGGTGGGCCGGCGAAAGCCGCTGACCGCCTCCCGGACGTCCACCAGCGCCTGCCGGCTGACCCGCTCGATATCGGACACCTGACGCGCCGCCTGCTCGGGCTTGTCGGGCAGCATCCGCCCCGCCAGCTCGCTCTTGAGCGTGATCAGGGAGAGCGAGTGGCCCAGCAGATCGTGCAGATCGCGGGCGAGCCGCAGCCGCTCCTCGTTGGCGGCGAGCTGGGCCACGGTGGCGCGGGCGGCGCGCAGCGCCCGGGTGGTGCGGACCATCTGCCGCACCCCGCTCATCGCGAAGCCACCGAGCAGCGAGGGGATGACGAGGGCGGACACCAGCCCGTGCGAGCCGCGCACCAGCACCCCGACGGCCACCATGAACGCCGTGTTCAGCGGGATCGCCCAGCTCGCGAGCCGCAGCGGCAGCACCGCCCCGAAGGCGACGGACACATAGACCGAGAGCACCAGCCAGTCGTCGCCCATGGTGAGGGTGAGCACGGCGGCGAGCACGCAGATCATGCCCAGCGCCCCCAGGACCGCGGCGCGGCTCAGCGCCCGCCCGGTGTGCCGGAAGACCAGCGCCAGATAGACGGCGACGAAGACCAGCAGGCCGAGCCCTCCGAACACGGTGCCCAGGGCAGTGTGGTTGCCGTCGGCCAGATCGCTCACCGGCGCGCCCATATAGGCCATCCAGATCCCGATCCACATCAGCTTGACCAGCGCCTGCCTGCGGTTCTCGGGGGGCTGCCCGATGGAGACCACCCGGTCGTACTCCTCGTCGTACGCCATCGCCTCGGCCCACCAGGTCGGCCGGCGGCGCCCGCCGGGACGGCACTCGGCATCGCCGTCGGTCCACTCGGCCCGGTCAGCCATGGTTGGTCTCTCCTCGGATCACGCCTCGGGCCACGCCCTCGGTCATGCCTTACGGGTGTCCTTGCGGTACAGCCATGCCGCGCCGCCCGCGAAGACCGCGAGATAGCCGACGAGCAGCGCCACGTCCTTGGCGTGCGGGGCGCCGCCCAGCTCGATCGCCTGGCCGAGCGCGGTGTAGGCGTGGGTGGGCAGGTAGTCGCCGATGTTCTCCAGCCACCGCGGATACGACGTGGTGGGCATCCACAGCCCGCCGAGGATCGACAGACCGAAGTAGATGATCATCGTCAGCGGCCGTACCGCGTCCCCGCTCGCCAGATAGCCGATGGCCACCCCGAGCGCCGCGAAGACCAGGGAGCCCGCCCAGATCGCGGCGGTCAGCGCGGGCCACTCCCAGGCGGCGTCCAGCCGTACGCCCTTGGCGACGGCGGCCACCACGAAGACGATCACGATCGACGGCAGGGTGGCCACCGCACCCACGGCGATCTTGGCCCCCACATAGCCGCGGCCGGGCAGCGGGGTGAGCCGCAGCTGGCGGGTCCAGCCGCCCTCGCGCTCCTTGGCGATCCGCTCGCCGTTGCCCATCAGCCCGGCGGTCAGCGCCCCGAAGGAGGCCATCGCGACCATGTAGTAGAGCGGCATCGACAGCCGGGTGCCGGGCACCCGGTCGTCGGCGTCCGCGCTGCCCGCGATCAGCAGGAAGAGCACGGACGGGTAGACGACCGTGAAGAACATGAACTTGCGGTTGCGCAGGGTCCGCGCGATCTCCAGCTTGACCAGCGTCCTCATCGTGCGGACTCCTCAACTGCCGCCGCGGCGTCGGTGATGGCGAGGAACGCCTGCTCCAGACCGAGGCCGGTGACCTCGAGCCCGTGCGGATAGAGCCCGAGCCCGTAGACCGCGTGCACGGTCGCGTCCGCGTCGGTGGACCGTATCCGTACGGTACGCCCCGAAATCTCGATCCCGGTCAGCGCGGGCAGGGCGCGCAGCGCCGTCTCGTCGACCGGCCCGTCCAGCTCGAAGGAGATGCGCCGGGCCCCGGCCATCGCCTTGATCTCGGCGGACGAGCCGTCGGCCAGCACCCGGCCGCGGTGCAGCACGATCACCCGGTCGGCGACGGCATCGGCCTCTTCGAGGTAGTGGGTGGCGAACAGGATGGTGCGGCCCTGCTTCGCCTGCTCCCGTATCGCGCCCCAGAAGGTCTGCCGGGACGAGACGTCCATACCGGTCGTGGGCTCGTCCAGCACGATGAGATCGGAGGCCCCGGCGGTGGCGAACGCGAAGCGCACCCGCTGCTCCTGACCGCCGGAGAGCTTGTTCACCTTGCGGGAGGCGATCTCGGTGATCCCCGCCCGCTCCAGCACCTCGTCCACCGGATGGCCCTTGGGGTGCAGATCGCAGGCCAGCCCCACCAGCTCGCGGACCGTCACCTCCTCCATCAGACAGCCGCTCTGGAGCATCGCGCCGACCCGGCCGCGGACGATGGCCTGGCGCGGGGTGGTGCCGAAGACCTCCACCCGGCCGGAGTCGGGGTGGCGCAGGCCGAGCAGCAGATCGAGGCTGGAGGACTTGCCGGCGCCGTTGGGGCCCAGCAGGGCGACGGTCTCCCCCGGGTACAGGGTGAGATCGAGATCGGTCACGGCGCGCACGCTGCCGTAGGCCTTGTTCACCTTCTCGAAGCGGACCACGGGCGGCGGGGCACCCGTGGCGGCGGCCCCGGTGCCGGGGGCGGAAACAGCGGTCGTTGCGGTCATGGCCACAAGACTGGCCGAGGGCGGGGTGTGCCCGGCAGTGTCAGGGGTCGTGACCTGGAGATGACAGATGTCATGGGTCGGGGCGTGACGTGGCCCAGTAGACGCGACCCGGAAGACATACCGCGGCCCCCGCCCGGTGCCGGGCGGGGGCCGCGTCGTCCGACCGCGCGTGACCGGCCGGTCAGTTGTCCTTGCCGACGATGCCGATGCGCTCGCTGGGCGTCTTGCCGACCAGCGCCTGGCGCAGCGCCGACACCACGTCCTCCGGGGTGACGGGCTTCTTGGAGCCGTCGCCCCGCTCGAGCAGGACGCCGTCGAAGGTGCTGCCGTAGAGCTGCTTGAGGACGGCCAGGTCGTAGTGCTCCACCAGCTTGCCGTCGACCACCCGCATGGAGAGGATCTTCGGCAGCGACTTGTCCGGGCCGAACGGGATCGAGTGCTCGGCGTCCGTCTGGACCGTGACCAGCCCCGACATCGCGGGCTCGGCGAAGGTCTTCAGCTTCCGGTCCACCTCGGCCTTGCTGACCGTGGGGCGCTTGATGGTCACCGGCAGCGTGATGGCCTTGTTCTGGCCGGTCTCGGCGCGCAGCCGGAACCCGTCCGAGACGGCCTTGACCGCCTTGTCCACGTCCAGCCCCTTGCCCTCCTTGCCGTATACCGGGACGGCCTTGCCGGAGGTGAAGCTGATGCCGCCCTCGCGGGCCGTGCCGGAGTCGCCCGCGAGCCGCTCCAGGGCGTCCCGCAGCTTCTCCTCGTCCACGGTGACCGCCGGATCGGCCTCATGGGTGCCGCCGAAGAGTGAGCCGATCACGGTGACCGGATTGTAGTCCCGGCCCGCGACGTCCCGGACCGTGGCCTCGGTGTCGAGCGCCAGGCCGGCGACGGAGGGCTTGATCTCCTTCTCCTGGCCGTCGACCGACACCGTCAGCGGGGCGGTGGTGCGCTTGCCCAGCGCGGAGTCCAGCTTGTCGACGGCGACCTCCTTGGAGGTGCCGCCGATGTCGACGCCGAGGACGGTGGTGCCGTTCGGCACATCGGCGTGGTTCATCACCAGACCGGCGGCGTAGGCCCCGCCCGCGATCACGAACAGCAGGCCCCCGGCCATGACGACCTTGGACCGGCCCTTCTTCTTGGGCTTTCCGGCCTTCGGGGCGGACGGCGCCGGGGCGCTGTCGCCGCCGGGCGCCGGGGCCCCCGGGCCGCCCGAGGACGGCGGCTTGGCCCGGCCCTCGGCCGAGGGCACCACGGGCACCCCGCTGACCAGCGTGTCGCTGGAGATCTGCTCCGGCGGCACGCCACCGGTCGGTGTGGGCTCGGGGTCGCGGAACAGCGAGGGGGACGGATCGGCTCCGAGGCCGTCCGCGGGCCCCTTCCCGGGGTCGGTCAGCGGGCCCACGCCGGTGGTGGCGCCGAGGCTGCCGGACAGCGGCGAGCCGCCCGGCGGGGTCGGCGGCTGACCGGCCGGGCCGCCGCCGGCCAGCGGGCCCACTCCGCCCGGAGGCGTCTGCGGGTCACCGCCGTACGCGCCGCCCGAGGAGCCCGGTCCGGGCGGGGCCAGCAACTCGCTGTCGCGCGGGGCCGCACCGGGGCCGGACGGCGGCATGTACATGTCGCCGGTGACCGGGCCGGTGGTGGGCCCGGCCGGCTCGGGGTGGCCGGACGGGGCCTGGGCGTCGGTGAAGTACGGCAGATCGGCGACGGGGCCGCCGCCCTGCTGCGGCGCCGGGAACCCCTGAGTGGTGTCGGGGCCGGGAATCCCTGCGTGGTCTCCGGCGAGGGGAATCCCCGCGTGGTCTCCGGGGAAGGGAAACCCTGTGTGGTGTCGGGTGCGGGGAAACCTTGGGTGGTGTCCGGTGCGGGGAACCCTTGCGTGGTGTCCGGGGCCGGAGGCGTCGGCGGTTTCGGGGTGCTCCCGGTGGCCGACGAGCCGCTTCTGGGCTTACGGGGCGAGAACCAGTCGCTGGTCCGCTCGCCGTCGCCCTTGCCGCTCTTCCTCTCCCGTCCCTCGGTGGGCTCGTTGGCCCCGCCGGGCTCGGCCGGCACCCCGCGCTCCGGTGTCGGCGTGAAGTCGACCCGGGGCAGGGCGCTGGTGCGCTCGGGGGCGTCGTCGTCGCCGGAGCGCGGCGCGGGCACGCCGTCCTCCGCGACGGGCGTGCGCATGACCACCGGCGGGATGGGCCGCGACCCCGGAATGTTGATCTTGATCCGGGTCGTCAGCGTGGTCTCGGTCTTCGGCTCCTCCGGCTTGGCCGCGGCACGCGCCTGCCCATCCTCGGCGGCACCCTGCGGGGCCTCCTGCGTGGGGCTCGGCGAGGGGTACTGGCGGGATCCGTACGGCGGGGTACCCGACGGGTAGGCGGCACCGCCGCTTCCCTCCCGGGGCCCGGAGGACGAACTGTCAGATTCACGGCTCAAAGCAGGTTCTCCCAGTTAGCTCCGCCGCCCGTCAGACCTCGCGCGGGCGGCTCGGCGGCGGCACCACCATACTGGGCGGTGCGGACGCGCACTTGACGGCCGCCGGATCACCGCATCCGGTACGCCCGATGGCGCACCCTTCGCCATGAGTCCGAAGGGCCTCCGAGTGCCGGGGACGTCGTGCCGAAAACGTCACGTCACTTACCAAGTCGGACCGGCGGGCCAGGAGGTTGCGGCACCAGAGGCAGCGTGGCACACATCACACCGATGAACATCCCGCCGAGGAGGAAAGCGTACGACCCCAGCCCGGCGCCGAAAAGGAAATCCCCTTCCGGACGGGTGGAAGTGAGCAGCAACACGGCCACCGTCCAGGCCCCCGCGGGCACTCCACCGCCCATCCGGGCGCCCATGACCTTGACCCCGCCGTAGCACAGGCCCGCGACCGCGAGCAGCGCGAGCAGCAACCCGCCGGGGAACCACGCCGCTTGGACCAGCGCGCCCGCACCGCCCACCAGCACCCCGGCCACGGCGAGCAGGACGTATCCGCCCAGGCGCGGGGCCGTCACGCCGTCACCCCCGCGAACAGGTCGTCCTCGCGGTCCGCCCCGGCCTCGCCCTTGACGAGCCGGTAGTGCTCATGGAGGAACATCGGCTGGACCAGGTCGTTGGAGAGCGCGAAGAAGGGCCCGTCCACCGCGATCTGGGTGGCGTGGGCGCGCATCGCCGCGGCCTTCGCCCCCGCGTGGGCGGTGCCGTCGATGAACGCGGTGACGTCCGCGTCCGCCACCACCCCGGGGACGTCGTCCACCGTGGCGACGCCGGGGAAGAGGGAGTCACGGCCCGCGGCCCGGAGCCGGGCGAAGCCCTCCTCGACGGCCGAGCGCGGCACGCAGTTCCAGTAGACCTTCGCGATGTCGTGCGGCTCGCCGAGATCGGGGCGGAAGCCGGGATCGGCGGCCAGTTCCACGGCGCGCATCGCCACGCGGTGCGCCTGGATGTGATCGGGGTGGCCGTAGCCCCCATTGGTGTCGTACGCCACGAGGACCTGTGGCCGGATCTCGCGGACCACGGCCACCAGATGCCCGGCGGCCTCGTCCAGGTCGGCCTGCCAGAAGCAGTCCGGCCGGTCGTTCTGCGGGGCGCCCATCATCCCGGAGTCGCGATAGCGGCCGGGCCCGCCCAGGAAGCGGTGGTCCTCGACCCCCAAGGCGGCCATGGCCGCGGCGAGTTCGCCGATCCGGTGCGGGCCGAGCGCGTCGTCGCGGTCGGCGGCGAGGTGCGCGAGGGCAGGCGGGATGACCTCGCCCTCCTCACCGAGGGTGCAGGTCACCAGGGTGACGTGTGCGCCCTCGGCGGCATACTTCGCCATGGTCGCGCCGTTATTGATCGACTCGTCGTCCGGATGTGCGTGTACCAGCAGCAGACGACGGGCGGGAAGAACGGTCATGGGCACAGCCTACGATTCGCACACGCGTGCCCATGGGTCGCACGCCCCGGCCCCGCTCGGGGTCAGATCTTCACGCCGCCGATCATGTCCGCCACATTGGTGGTGAGGTCGTCGATCGTCGGAGCGACCGAGGAACTGGCCAGGTAGAAGCCGAGGAGGACACAGACGATCGCATGAACCGCCTTCAGTCCTGCCTTGTTCACGAGCATGAAGACGATGATCAGCAGCAGCACTGACATCGAGATCGAGAGCGCCACAGCGGCTCACCTCCAGGTACACGCACTCGGACGGACAACATATTGATGCCACAGGGGGGCTACCCACTATGCGCAATCGATCATAACTATGGCGCTGCGCACACGACTCGGTGCACGGGAGCATGACAGGGGCGCATGCCTGATCGCACGAACTTCCCGGGCTACGGGGCGACTTCTCGTTGGTTATGCGCCATCTCGCCATCGCCCGGGGCCGCTTGGCACCGGCATCGTCCCGGCCGGACCGTGCCAGGGGCAACGCCCACCCGGCCTACCGATCCGTACCCTCCCTCACGGTGATCCGACAGCCGTACGCTCCCCCTATGACCGGACAGCTCTCGTTCCCACGGCAGCACGCGCGCACCCAACGTTTCACCCTCGGGACACCACGGGCCCTCGCCGTGGCCCCGGACGATTCACGCGTCGTCTTCCTGCGCTCCCGCTCGGGCACCGACCGGACCGGCCTGCTGTGGGTGTACGACCTCACCGAGCGGCGCGAGTACCCCGCCGCCGACCCGTCCGAGCTGCTCGGCGGCGCCGACGAGGAGCTGTCCCCCGAGGAGCGGGCCCGGCGCGAGCGCAGCCGCGAGGGGTCGGCCGGGGTGGTCGGCTACGCGGTGGACGCCGCGGTCGAGCGGGCCGCCTTCGCCCTCTCCGGGCGGCTGTTCACCACGGAGCTGCCCACGGGCACCACCCGCGAGCTGCGCGTCCCCGGTCCGGTCGTGGACCCGCGCCCCTCGCCCGACGGCCGCCACATCGCCTACGCGGCGGGCGGGGCGCTGCGGGTCACGGGCGCGGACGGCGAGGGGGACCGGGCGCTCGCCGAGCCGGAGGGGGACTCCGTCACCTACGGCCTCGCGGAGTTCATCGCGGCCGAGGAGATGGACCGCTCACGCGGCTTCTGGTGGTCGCCGCGGAGCGACGCCCTGCTGGCCACCCGGGTCGACGAGTCCCCGGTACGGCGCTGGTGGATCGCCGACCCCGCCCACCCCGGCCGGGAGCCCGCGGAGGTGGCCTATCCCGCCGCGGGCACCGCCAACGCCGAGGTGCGGCTGGTTCTGCTCGGTCTGGACGGCTCCCGTACGGAGATCGAGTGGGACCGGGAGCGCTATCCGTACCTCGCGCGGGTGCATTGGTCGGCCTACGGTCCGCCGCTGCTTCTGGTCCAGGCCAGGGACCAGCGCAGCCAGCTCTACCTGGCCGTGGACACCGGCACCGGTCGGACCAGCACGGTCCATGTGGACGAGGACGCGGTTTGGCTGGATCTGTTCCCCGGAGTGCCGGCCTGGACCGAAGATGGACGACTCGTCCGCATCGCGGACGAAGGCGGCGCCCGGGTCCTGATGGTCGGCGACCGCAAACTGACCTCCAGCGCCCTCCAGGTGCGCGCGGTCCTCGGCATCGGCACGGACGACGTGCTGTTCTCCGCCTCCCCCGGGGCCGGTGCGCCGCTGCCCGAGCAGCCGGGCGAGATCGCCGTCCACCGCGCCTGGTTCCGGGGCAGCGGCGACCAGGGCGGCTGGGAGCCGGTCGGCAAGCGGCCCTTCCCGGCGGTCCACTCCGCCGTGCGCGGCGGTGAGGTGATCGCGCTGTCGTACACGGGGCTTGAGCGGCCCGGGGTGAGCGTGGAGATCCTCCGGCCCGCCGACCACGGAGCGGCCGAGCGCCTCGCCGAGCTCGACGCGTACGCGGAGCGGCCCGTCATCACCGCCCGCCCCGAGCTCGTCTTCGCGGGCAAGCGGGACATCCCCTGCGCCGTGCTGCTGCCCAGCGGCTACCAGGAGGGCGACGGACCGCTACCGGTCCTGATGGACCCCTACGGCGGCCCGCACGGCCAGCGGGTGGTCGCCTCGCACAACGCCCACCTCACCTCTCAGTGGTTCGCCGACCAGGGCTTCGCGGTGGTCGTCGCGGACGGCCGCGGCACCCCCGGCCGCTCCCCCGCCTGGGAGAAGGCGGTGCGCGACGACCTGGCCGCGGTCACGCTGGAGGACCAGGTCGAGGCGGTCACGGCGCTCGCCGAGCGCTATCCGCTGGACCTCGGCCGGGTGGCCATCCGCGGCTGGTCCTACGGCGGCTATCTGGCCGCGCTGGCGGTGCTGCGCCGCCCCGATGTCTTCCACGCGGGCGTGGTGGGCGCCCCGGTCACGGACTGGCGGCTGTACGACACCCACTACACCGAGCGGTACCTGGGCCTGCCGGACGAACAGCCCGAGGTCTACGCCGCCAACGCGCTGATGACCGACGAGGGGCTGTCCGGCGCGGCCGACACCGCCCGGCCGATGATGATCATCCACGGTCTGGCGGACGACAACGTGGTGGCCGCGCACACCCTGCGGCTCTCCTCGGCGCTGCTGGCCGCGGGCCGTCCGCATGAGGTGCTGCCGCTGTCCGGGGTGACCCATATGACCCCGCAGGAGCAGGTCGCGGAGAATCTGCTCCTGCTCCAGGTGGACTTCCTCAAGCGGGCCCTCGGACTGCGGTAGCGCTCCGCGGGGAGAGCCGCAAGCTGCCGTCCTTTGTCTGCGGCGCCGTCGTGGCCTGTCGCCCGCGCGGCGGAGCCGCATATCGACACAGCCCCGCGCCCCTTCGGGGCGCACCCGAACCAGACCGGACTTCACCAGCCCGGTGGCGGCGGAGGTGCGGACGGCGGCGGGGGCGCGGTGGGCGGGGTGCCGGGTGGCGGGGGCACCAGCGGTGGAGTGGCGGGCGGCGGCGGGGCGTAGCCGCCGCCGTAGCCGCTGCCGCCATAGCCGCTGTTGCCATAACCGCCGCCGTAGCCCCCGGCCCCGGAGCCGTCCCCATAGCCCCCGGCTCCCTGAGCGTCGTAGCCCCCGGGCCCTTGGGCGTCGTAGCCCCCGTCGTAGCCGCCATAGCCGCCGCCGTACACCGGGGCGCCCCGAGGCCCCCGGTGCCCGCGGCGCCCTCCTCCACGCCGGGCCGCGCCAGCACGATCAGGGCGATCAGCCCCGCGATCGCCTCGAAGAAGCCGGTGAGCACGCTGAGCACGCCCACCGTCGGCAGATCGCTGAGGTGGTCCACGTAGTCGAGCTTGATGTAGAGCGACGCCTCGCTGATCCCCGTGGCCGTGACCAGGGCCGCCGCCACCATCCCCAGCGGGCGTGCCAGCGGGGCGCGCGCGAGCGCGGCGGCCGCTCCGGCCAGGCACAGCGCCACCGCCGCCCACGCGACCCAGGCACCCGGCGCCGAGAGCAGGGTGGGCAGCGTGTGCTTGCCGGTGAGCAGGTACTTGTAGATCTCCCAGCCGCGCTCCTGGGCCCAGTAGATCTGCCAGGCGGCGATGACGGCCCCGACGGCGCCCAGGAACAGCGCGCCGACGACCGCCGCCCCGGGCGAGGGGCGGCCCGGCGGCCGGTCGGTGGGCGAGACCGGCTGCCCGGGCGCGGCGGCGAGGTCGGCGGGGCGGCGTGCGGCGGCCACGACGGCCAGCAGCAGCCCCGCGAGCACCACCTGCGCCCAGGCGCTGGCATTCGCCCGGGTCTTGAGATCACCGGGGATGCCCTGGAGCCAGTCGGAGTTCAGGTTCCACAGGCTGGGCAGGCGCACCGCGACGGTCGCCGCCGCGACCGCGCCGAGCGCGCCCGCGGCGGCCGGTGAGCGCAGGGCGGTGATCCCGACGACCGCGTAGACCAGCAACAGCACGAGGTCGAGCAGGGAGGAGCCGAAGATCCCTCCGGTGGCCCGGAACGGCAGCCCCGCCCAGGTCCACCACAGATGGTTCGCCTCATCGGCCTTGTCCAGGTCGTGGATGATCCATCCCAGCGAGATCAGCCCGAGCACCGCGCAGACGAGCGCCCCGAAGACGCGCGCTCCGCTGTTGAGTATCCGTCCCTGCCCCATAGCCGTAGGTCTCCCCGCCTCGCACCCCGGGCAACCGTCGCGAGCCGAAGAAAAATACGCATCGTGGAAGAAAAATGCGGATCGCGACCGTCCGGAGACCGCGGGGAGATCCGACCGGCCGAACCCCCGAAGGGGTGCGACCGGCCGGGGCGGCAAGGCGCGCCCCGGCCGGTCCACGGCACCCGCACGGCCGTACGCAGTTCAGCTTGACGTGTCCGTATATCGGTGTTGCGACAGGAGAGTTGCCTGTGTGTTAACGCGTTTCCTGTCCATAGTCCACGCTTTGTCCCCCAAGAGGGATCTCTGTCAAGCACGCCCGGACCTCGATCTGCCAAATCTTCGCTCAAGACTCGAATGAGCGGCACATCCACCCTCCCCGGCCCCTTGACTGGGCCGTTCTCCGATTGCGAAAGTCCGCTCAACCCGACACGCATGCACCACCCTGGCGAGCGGGCGGCGACATGACGCGCATAGACAACGCGAGTTGACGGTGTGACACCAGTGCGGGGGGACGCTACGCGATGACGAGTCCATCCCAGACCGGCGTGGTCGAGAAGACCGCACCGGGCGGCCCGGAGGGCGAGGCGCCGGCCGGTCTGGCGCCCCGCCAGCTGATGTGGCGGCGCTTCAGACGCGACCGCACCGGTGTGATCTCCGCGTGCGTGGTGGCCTTCTTCTTCGCCGTCGCCGTACTGGCGCCGGTGATCGCCTGGCTGTACGGCAAGGATCCGTACACCACTTACGGCCTGGACCGGCCCGAGCTGCTGGACCCCCTCACCGGCTATCCGATGAAGCCCAACGGCGGAATCGACGGCGAGTTCTGGTTCGGCGTCGAGCCCAAGCTGGGCCGCGATGTGCTGACCCAGCTCGTCTACGGCATCCGCACCTCACTGCTGATCGGGCTGGCCGCGACCGTGCTGTCCACGCTCACCGGCATCGTGATCGGCGTCGTGGCGGGCTATATGGGCGGCCGCACCGACTACTTCCTCGGCCGCCTCATCGATCTGCTGCTGTCCTTTCCGCAGCAGCTGTTCTTCGTCGCCTTCATGCCGGTGGTCACCGCGCTGTTCGTCAGCCCGCAGAAGGAGACGCCCACCTATTTCCGGGTCACGGCCCTGGTGATGGTGTTGTGGCTGCTGGGCTGGATGCAGCTGGCCCGGCTGCTGCGCGGCCAGGTGCTCTCCCTGAGGGAGCGTGAGTTCGTCGAGGCGGCCAGGGTGACCGGCGCCTCGCCGTGGCGCATCGTCCGCAAGGAGCTGCTGCCCAACCTCGTCACGCCGATCCTGGTGCAGTCCACACTGATGCTGCCGAACTTCGTGACGACGGAGGCGGCGCTGTCCTTCCTCGGCGTCGGCGTGGTGGAGCCGACCCCCGACTGGGGCCGGATGTTCGCCAAGGGCGCGAACTTCTACGAGGGCGACATCACCTACATGTTCTTCCCCGGCATCGCCATGGTGGTCTTCGTGGTCGCCTTCAACCTGCTCGGGGACTCGGTCCGGGACGCGATGGACCCGAAGACCACGCGGTGACCGGGGGCCTGCGTGGCCCAAGGCAGTGAACGGCAAGTCTTCCGTCCGATGAGGCAGGTGCAGTGGCAACGTGAAGATCGAAGAACAGTCGAAGAGAAGCCGCAGAGCCCGTACCTACGCCGTCGCCCTGGCCGCGGGGGTCCTGGCGCTCGCGGGGTGCAGCAGCGGTGGCGGCGGCTCGAACCCCAAGGATTCGAACGAGCCCAAGATGGAGTCCCAGGACATCACCCTGGGCACCGCCGCCGACTCCACCGGGCCGGCCAAGGACCTGCCGGGCGCCAAGAAGGGCGGCACCGTCACGGTGCTCCAGCGGGACGCCTTCGAGCACCTGGACCCGGGGCAGATCTACGTCAGCGACGAGCTGATCATGCAGACGCTCTACAACCGGACGCTGACGAACTACCAGTTCGACGACAAGACGGGCAAGGCCAAGCTGGTCGGCGACCTCGCCACCGACACCGGCAAGTCCTCCGACGGCGGCCGCACCTGGACGTACACCCTCAAGGACGGGCTGAAGTACGAGGACGGCTCGCCCATCACCTCCAAGGACGTCCGGCACGCCGTGGAACGGCTCTACGCGCCGTTCGAGGCCGCCGGCCCGACCTATCTCCAGCAGTGGCTCTCCGGGAGGGCCAGAAGTACCGCAAGGCGCTTCCGGACGGCCCCTACAAGGGCAAGCACCTGCCCAAGTCGGTGCTGGACACCCCGGACGACAAGACCATCGTCTTCCACTTCGACCAGCCGCGCGCCGAGGTGCCGTTCGCGGTCGCCATGCCCAACATCGGCGCGGTGCCGCCGGGCAAGGACACCAAGGAGAAGTACGACAAGGCCCCGCTGGCCTCCGGTCCGTACAAGATCCAGAACTTCAAGCCGGGCAAGGGCATCCAGTTCGTCAAGAACGACCAGTGGGACCCCAAGACCGACTCGATACGCCATCAGTACGTCGACAAGTTCGACGTCTCCTTCGGCCACCAGTGGGTGGACTCCACCCGTCGGCTCCAGGCGGACAAGGGCGCCGACCGGAACGCGATGACGTTCACCAACGCGGTCGACCCCTCGCAGATCTCCACGGTCCTCAAGGACAAGGAGGCGATGTCCCGGTCGCTGACCAAAACGCAGCCCTATGTGGATGTCGTTTCGATCAACACCGATCGGGTCAAGGACAAGAAGGTGCGTGAGGCGATCGCCTGGGCCTTCCCCAGCGGTCAGTACCTCCAGCAGTTCGGCGGTCCGAAGGCCGGTGAGATCGGCGGCGGGCTGGTCGGCCCCACGCTCAAGGGCTACGACCCCTCGTTCGACCCGTTCCAGAAGAAGAAGTACCCCGGCGGCAACGCCAAGAAGGCCAGGGAGCTGCTGAAGGAGGCGGGCAAGGAGAACTACGAGCTCGTCTACGCCTACGGCAACGGCGACACCCACCAGGACGCCTCGGTGGTCGTCGAGCAGGCCCTGGAGCGGGCCGGGTTCAAGGTGCAGAAGAAGGAGATCGACCAGTCGACGTATTACACCCAGATCGGAAAGGTCAAGAACAAGTACGACCTGTACCGGTCCTCGTGGGGTGCCGACTGGCCGTCCGCCTCGACCGTGGTCCCGCCGGTGTACGGCGGCGAGAACGTCTACGACGACTCCGCGAACTACTCGCACCTCAACGTCCCGTCGGTCAACGACGAGATCAGCAAGGTGACCAAGGTGAGCGATCTGAGCCGGGCCACCTCGGAGTGGATCAAGCTCAGCGAGAAGATCCTCACCGATGACGTCCCCGCCGTCCCGACCTTCTACAACCGGCTGTTCACCCTCTGGGGCTCGGGGCTGGGCGGAGTGAAGTTCAACTCGGTCTACGGCGCCGTGGACCCGACGGCCGTCTTCGTCAAGTAGCCGCGGCCGCACCCAGGCAGCGCAGAGCCCGGCCGCGTCCGCCCCCGGCGGACGCGGCCGGGACCCGCCCTAGCGGAAGATCACCGACGTCATGTTGAGATTCCTCGCCCGCCGGTCCCTCGGCGCGATCGTGATCCTGATCCTGATCAGCGCGATCACGTTCTTCCTCTTCTTCGCCCTGCCCGCCGAACCGGCCCGGCTCGCCTGCGGCAAGAACTGCGATCCCACCTCGCTCGCCATGATCAACAAGAATCTGGGCCTGGACCAGCCGGTGCCGGTCCAGTACTGGAAGTTCATGGTGGGGATCGTCGCCGGGCGGGACTTCGCCGTGGGGCACTGCGACGCGCCCTGTTTCGGCTACTCCTTCGTCAGCCAGGAGCCGGTCTGGAGCACCATCGTCGACCGCTTCCCGACCACCCTCTCGCTCGCCGTCGGCGGCGCCGCCGTGTTCCTGGTCTGCGGGATCGGCATCGGCATGATCGCGGCCTGGCGGCGCGGCACCTGGATCGACAAGTTCTTCAGCTCGCTGTCGCTGCTCGGCGCCTCGATGCAGATCTACTTCGTCGGGGTGCTCGCCCTGGCCTGGTTCGTCAGCGGGCTGGGGATCATGGACCAGCCCGCCTACTACCCCTTCACCGAGAATCCGGCGAAGTGGTTCAGCGGGATGCTGCTGCCCTGGGTGGTGCTCTCGCTGATCTTCATGGCCAACTACAGCCGGATGACCCGCTCCCAGATGGTCGAGCAGTTGCAGGAGGACCACGTCCGCACGGCGCGGGCCAAGGGGCTCTCCAGCCGTACGGTCTTCTTCCGCTACGCCTGGCGCGGCGCCATCGCCCCCATCGTCACCATCTTCGGCATCGACCTCGGATCGCTCCTCGGCGGGGCCATGGTCACCGAGTACACCTTCACCCTGCACGGCATCGGGCGGCTGGCGGTGGAGTCCGTCCAGCTCACCGATCTGCCGATGCTGATGGGCGTGATGCTGGTCAGCTCCGCGGCCATCGTGGTGTTCAACATCCTGGTCGACGCCGCCTACGCCTTCATCGACCCGCGCGTGCGCCTCGCCTGACAGACCCGGAGCTGCCGAGATGACCACACTCACCAAGCCCGACGACGGCGCGACGCCGCCACCGGCCCCCGGCGACGGCGCCTTCCTGTCCGTACGCGACCTGTACGTCCGGTTCTCCACCGAGGACGGGATCGTCAAGGCCGTGGACGGCCTCTCCTTCGACCTCGAACGCGGCCGGACGCTCGGCATCGTGGGCGAGTCCGGCTCCGGGAAGTCCGTCACCAACCTCACCGTGCTGGGCCTGCACGATCCGCGCACCACCACCGTCAGCGGCGAGATCCTGCTGGACGGACAGGAGCTGACCGGCGCGCCCGAGCGCACCCTGGAGCGGCTGCGCGGCAACACCATGGCGATGATCTTCCAGGACCCGCTGACCGCCCTGTCGCCGTACTACACGGTGGGCCGGCAGATCGCCGAGCCGTACCGCAAGCACACCGGCGCCTCCAAGAGCGAGGCCCGCTCCCGGGCGATCGAGATGCTTCAGAAGGTCGGCATCCCCAACCCGCGGCTGCGGGTGGACGACTATCCGCACCAGTTCTCCGGCGGGATGCGGCAGCGCGCGATGATCGCGATGTCGCTGGTCTGCGACCCCGATCTGCTGATCGCCGACGAGCCGACCACCGCCCTCGACGTCACCGTCCAGGCCCAGATCCTCGATCTGCTGAAGGACCTCCAGCAGGAGTTCGGCTCCGCGATCATCCTCATCACCCATGACCTGGGCGTGGTGGCCAACACCGCCGACGACCTGCTGGTGATGTACGCGGGCCGGGCCGTGGAGCGCGGTACGGTCCGCGAGGTGCTGCGGGCGCCCCAGCACCCGTACACCTGGGGGCTGCTGGGCTCCATGCCGCGGCTGACCTCCGCCGTGGACGAGCCGCTGAGCCCCATCCCCGGCTCCCCGCCGAGCCTGCTCAGCCCGCCGCCGGGCTGCCCGTTCCACCCGCGGTGCCGCTACACCGACCAGGTCGCGGGCGACCGCTGCGCCACCGAGCGGCCGTCGCTGCCGGACGGCCGCGGCGCCGCCTGCCATCTGAGCGCCGAGCGGAAACAGACCCTCTTCACCGAGCAGATCAAGCCCCGGCTGGGCTAGGGACCAGGGCTTAGGAGCGCTGACGCATGAGCATCGAGTCGGGCACACCCGAACCCCTCCTGGTCACCGAGAAGCTGACCAAACACTTCCCGATCATGGGCGGCTTTCCGTTCAAGCGGAAGGTCGGGGCCGTGCAGGCGGTGGACGGGGTCGATCTGACCGTGCACGCCGGGGAGAGCTTCGGGCTGGTCGGCGAGTCCGGCTGCGGCAAGTCCACCACGGGCCGGCTGCTGACCCGGCTCCTGGAACCCACCAGCGGCACGATCACCTACCGGGGCCGGGACATCACCCACGCGGGGCGCAAGGAACTCGCCCCGATCCGCTCCGAGATCCAGATGATCTTCCAGGATCCGTACTCCTCGCTGAACCCCCGGCAGACCGTCGGCACCATCATCTCCGGCCCCATGGAGATCAACGGCATCGATCCGCCGGGCGGCCGCGAGGCCCGGGTGCGCGAACTGCTGGAGATCGTGGGCCTCAACCCCGAGCACTACAACCGCTTCCCGCACGAGTTCTCCGGCGGCCAGCGCCAGCGCATCGGCGTGGCCCGCGCGCTCGCCCTGGAGCCCAAGCTGATCGTCGCCGACGAGCCGGTCTCGGCGCTGGACGTCTCCATCCAGGCGCAGGTCGTCAATCTGCTCCAGAAGCTCCAGCGGGAGCTGGGCATCGCCTTCCTGTTCATCGCCCATGACCTCGCCGTCGTACGCCACTTCTCGCAGCGCGTCGCCGTGATGTACCTGGGCAAGGTGGTCGAGGTGGGCGACCGCGACTCCATCTACCGCCGCCCCCGCCACCCGTACACCCACGCCCTGCTGTCCGCGGTGCCGGACGCGACGGTGGTGATGGCCGAGGAGGCCCCGGACGGCCCGGGCGCCCCGGACGCCGTGGAGAACACCCGCCGTGAGCGCATCCGGCTCGCCGGGGACGTCCCCTCCCCCATCAACCCGCCCTCCGGCTGCCGCTTCCGCACCCGCTGCTGGAAGGCCCAGGACAAGTGCGCGCGGGAGGAGCCGCCGCTCATCCGCCTGGACGGCAACCGCGAGGGCCACCTGTCCGCCTGCCACTTCCCGAGGACCCGACGCTCGAGGCCCGCGAGGAGGACGTGGTGCTGGACCCGGCGCTGATCGCGGCGGAGTCGGAGGCCCTGCCGCACAAGGAGCCGTGACGGACCGGCCTTCCGGTATCAGAACCGCGAGACCGCCGTCAGTACCGCGAGCCCGCCGTCAGAACCGCGAGAAGGCGTGCGCGCGGCCGACGGCGGTGAACCCGCGGCGGCCGTACCAGCGCAGCGGCCAGTCGTCCTGGTCGGCGACGAGGAACCGCAGCGCGCACCCGGCGGCGGCCGCGCGGCGCAGCGCGTCGGCCAGGACGGCGTCGGCGAAGCCGCGGCGCAGATACGGCTCGGCGGTCGCCACCTCCTCGATCTGCGCGATCCCGGCGTCGGGCTCCAGATAGAGATCGGCCCAGGAGGCGATCTCGCCGCTGTCGTCGTGGGCGGCGAGGAAGAGCACCTCCTCGGCCCCGGCCCGCCGGGCGGTGCGCCGCTCCACGAGGTCGTGCACGGTCTTCTCGTCCGCGTCCGGCATCCACCGCCACTGCTGCGCGGTCACCGCCCGCCGCAGCAGCCCGTGCGGATCCGGTCCCAGCTCCCGCTCCACCACATCGGCCGCCCCGGCCTCCGGCGCCGGCCCGGTGTGGACCATCAGCACCTCGGTGACATGGGCGTATCCGGCCCGTTCCAGCGCCGGCACACAGAGCAGGCCCAGGGCCTCGTCATGGACCGTGATCCGGCGGTGCGGCAGGAAGGCCATGACCTCATCGGCGAGCTCGGGCAGCCCCTCGGGGTCGGCGGGCCCGGTGATGTGGAGCTGATTGTGCTCATGGGAGCGTGCGTACTCCCGGTGCAGCACCAGGAAACCGCCCGGCACCTCCCGCACCTCACCGGCCTGCCGGCGGGCGAAGGAGATCCGGAAGTCGATGATGCGCTGAAGGTCGTTCCGCGACACGTCGCGATCATAGGCGAATCCGCACCATGAAACGCCTTTCGATAACTGGCAAACGTGCATAACCCACGGAGTAAAAGGAATTAAGCGATCCACTACCTTCTGATGAAAATTGTCAACTCTTGATAGTTGTGCGACGAATATTTACTGTCTAGCGCATGTCGGCACAGTGACCCCACTGCGTCCGGCCCCCAACGAGAGGGAGGTGTTCGCCATGCGCAAGCTGATCCTCACCGGAGCGCTCTTCGCCCGGCTCACTCGTAAGGACCGTCTCACGCTGCCTTACTCGTACTACTAAACCGGCGCGGGTGAGCGCAGGCGGTGGCCGCGGCGGCAATGCCGCGGCCACCGCCGTTCGGCCACGATCCGAGGGGACGTCCATGACCGCCGCTCCGTACCGCACCGACCTGCCGGGCCCCTCCGGGGACAAGTACCTCGGCAATCTGCACGCCTTCTCCTCCGATCCACTGGGCTTCCTGACCGACTGTTCGCGTCGCTACGGCGACGTGGTCCGGCTCGGCGAGAACAACGTGCTGCTGACCGACCCCGCCGACGTGGAGAAGATGCTGGTCGACCGGGACTCCCTGTTCTCCAAGGCCAGCGCGGACACCCGGCGCGGCTCGCGGCGGCAGGGCTTCCCGCACTCCACCATGAACAGCGACGGCGACCGGTGGAAGGCCAAACGGCACCGGCTGCAACCGGCGTTCGGGCGGTCGCTGTCCACCAAGGCGGCCGAAATCGTCGACGCCCAGGGCGAGAAGCTGCTGCGCACCTGGCTCCCCGGTCAGGCCCGTACGCTCCAGGACGACATCGCGGTGGTGACCCTGCGACTGGTCACCCAGCTGATGTTCGGGGACGAGTTCAGCGATCGGGACACCGCCGAAGTGGCCCGGCTGGTGGCGCCCATCATGGACCTGTCGACCTCGCCGGTCCTGCTGCCCGAGTGGGTGCCGACCCCGCGCAAGCTGCGCATCCGCCGCTCGATGGCCCGCATCGACCGCACCCTGCACGACCTGGCCGCCTCCCCCGCCGCGCACGACCCGGAGCGCGCCCCCGTGTTGCACGCCCTCGTCCACGGCACTCCCGCCCCCTCACCGGAGGAGCTGCGGGACGAGCTGGCCACCCTGATCATGGCGGGCTTCGAGACCACCAATGACGCGGTGGTCTGGACGAGCTTCCTGCTGGCCCGGCACCCCCGGATCGCCGAGCGGGTGCGGGCCGAGGCCGATGCCGCCTTCGCCACCACCCCCGCCGGGCTCCCCCGGATGGAGGCCCTGCCCTACACCCACGCCGTCGTCCGCGAGTCGCTGCGCCTCTACTCTCCTGTCTGGCTGACCAGCCGGGACGCACGGGAGGACCTCGACTTCGGCGGCTACCTCATACCTGCCGGGACCACCGTCACCGTCAGCCAGTGGGTGGCCCACCGCGATCCGCGCTTCTGGGAGGAGGCCGAGGCGTTCCGCCCCGAGCGCTGGCTGGGCGGCGGCCCCTCCTCGGTGCCCCGCGGCTCATACTTCCCCTTCGGGCTCGGGCCCCGCGTCTGTGTGGGAGCCGCCGTGGCCACCACCGAGACCGTCCACCTGGTGGCCGACATCTGGCGCCGCTTCCGGCTGGAGCTGACCACCCCGGACCGCGTCCACCCCCGCCCGGCCCTCGCCCTCCAGCCGGTCGGCGTCGAGGTGATCCCGCGCCCCTGGTGACCCGGGCCGCCGGGACCGCGCCTCAGCGGGCGTCCGGGTGGGCGTCCCTTCAGCGGGCGTCCGGGACCGCCTCTCAGCGAGCGTCCGGGGCAGGCGTCCGGGCGAGCGGTGGCGACCTCCCTCACGTACCCCACATCATGTTGGACAGGGCCACGAACAGCACGAAGGCGATCCCGACACCCTGTACGGCCTTGCCCCAGCCGGGCATGGACGCGCCCCGCTTGACCGCCGAACGCCGCGCGGAGAAGGCGAACGCCAGCGCGATGAGGGCGAGGGGGCCGAGCACGATGGACAGCCAGTTGACTTGCACAGGGGTCATGGCGGAACTTCCTTACGTTCACCTCGGCTACGGGCGGCCCATCATCCGGGGGACCGCCCGGGACCCCTCCCGAGGAGCGAAGTCCCCGCCTTCGCGGCGGGCGTGCGAAAGGCTCGTTCTAAGCGACCGTGAGCACGATCTTGCCTTGGATATGGCCTCGGGACGCGCGTTCGTGCGCCGCTCGGGCCTCCGCGAGCGGGAACGTGCTGTCCACCGCGACGCGAACCGTGCCCGCGTCGAGCAGGAGTCCCAGTTCGGCGAGTTGCTCACCGCTCGAGCGGACCTGGGTGGCCGTGACCGTGACGCCCAGTTTCGCGTTCTCCTCGTCGTCGAACTCGCCGAAGTACACCGGGTAGAGGGACCCGCCGCGCTTGAGGGTGCGCAGGAAGCGCCTGCTGTGCGGACCCCCGACGGCGTCCAGGACGAGATCGACGTCACGGGCGACCTCCTCGGGCCGGTCCTTGGTGTAGTCGATGAACTCGTCGGCGCCGAGCTCGCGCAGGAACGTCTCGTGGGCGCCGGAGGCCACGGCGATGACGCGGGCTCCCTTCCACTTGGCCAGCTGGAGGGCGAGGTGCCCCACGCCACCGGCAGCGCCGTTGATGAGCACCGTGGTCCCGCTGCCGAGTGCCATCGGTCGGTGCGGGGCCTCCTGGAACGGCGAGGGATGGTCGTGCCCGAGTTCGATCAGGAACTGCCACGCCGTCAGCCCCGACATGGGCAGACCGGCGGCGTGCACGTGGTCGACGGCGGCCGGCTTGCGGGCGAAGTCGGACGCCGGGGCGGTGACGTACTCGGCGTACGCGCTGCCTTGGAGCGCGGTGGGGAAGCGCAGCAGCCCGATCACCTCGTCTCCGGCCGCGAATCCGCTGACGTCGGCGGCGACGGCTGCCACGACGCCCGAGACGTCGGTCCCCGGAATCAGCGGGAGATGGAACGGGGGCTTGAGCTCGGGAGGCACGTTGGGCATTCCCTCGCGCGCGTACCAGTCGGGAGGGTTGACACCGACCGCGTGCACGCGGACCAGCACCTCACCCGGCCCTGGTTCTGGAACCGGTGCCTCCTCATAACGCAGCACCTCGGGCCCGCCGAACTCGTGCAGCCGAATCGCCCTCATCGTGTGTGTCGACATCATTTTCTCCTGCCCCCTGCCAGGGGATACGCTGATCGGATCAGTGGTCCACATATCCGAACCACTGATCCGAATATATGGACCACCGATCCGGATAGTCAAGCCGGATAGTCAAGAGGGGCAGATGCGGGCCGACGCCAGGAAGAACCGTGACCACCTGCTCGCCGTCGCGGGCACCGTCATCGCCGAGCAGGGCGTCGACGCGTCGCTGCGCGACATCGCACGCAGGGCCGGTGTGGGGCTCGCGACGCTGCTCCGTCACTTTCCGACGCGCGAGGCGCTGCTCGAGGCCCTGCTCCACACGAGCTTCGACGAGCTGACGGCGAAGGCGGACGCGCTCGAAACGTCCAGCTCACCCGAAGACGCTCTCGTTTCGTGGCTCCGCGACTGTGTCGCGTGGACCACCGAGTACCGGGGCGTGACCGTGCTGATGGCTGCCGCCATCGAGGACACCGAATCCGCGCTCCACGCGTCGTGCGTCACCCTCCGCGCGGCCGGCACGCGGCTCCTCGTCCGCGCTCAGGCCGCTGGCGCGGCGCGGACCGACATCGATGGCACCGATCTGTTCGCGCTGATCGCGGCGCTCGCGTGGCTCGGCGACCAGCCCTCGCTCGCGCCACGCGCCGATCACCTCTTCGATGTGGTCGCGAGCGCGATCCTGACGAAATGACGTACCCCAAGGCCGGTCCCGCCACATCCGGTCCCGCCACATCCGGTCCCGCCCCGGTCGGGTCAGGTCAGCGCAGGACGCGGAAGAACGTCCGTACGTCGCCCACCAGCAGCTCCGGGACCTCCATCGCCGCGAAGTGGCCGCCCGCCCCGAACTCCGACCAGTGGGTGATCGCGTGCGACGGCTCGGCGAGGCGGCGGATCGCGGTGTCGCCCGCGAAGACCGCGACGCCGGTGGGGACCCCGGAGCGCTCGGGCGGTGCGCCCCAGGCCGAGGCGGCCTCCTTGTAGAGGCGGGCCGACGGGCCCGCCGTGTTGGTGAACCAGTACAGGGAGACGTTCGTCAGGACGGCGTCGCGGTCGAGTGCATCGGGCTTGTCGCCGTGGGCGGCGAACCAGTCGACGTTCCAGGCCAGCTGACCTACGGGCGAGTCGGCCAGGCCGTAGGACAGAGTCTGGGGCGGGTGCCCTGGATGGCGGCGTAGCCGGACAGCTCGCGGCGCCAGCGTTCGAGGCCGGCGAGGCGTGAGCGCTCCGCCGGGGTCGGGTCCTCCAGTCCGGCCGGGTCGGCCGACCCGGCGGTCACCAGGGCGTTGAGGTGGACACCGACGACCCGGGACGGCGCCACCCGGGCCACCTCGGGGGAGATCAGCGAGCCGAAGTCGCCGCCCTGCGTGCCGTAGCGCTCGTACCCCAGGCGCCGCATCAGCTCCGTCCACGCGGTGGCGATGCGGCGGATGCCCCAGCCGGGCTCGCGCGGCGGGGCGGAGAAGGCGAAACCGGGGAGGGACGGGATCACGACGTGGAAGGCGTCGGCCGGGTCGCCGCCGTGTCCGCGCGGATCGGTCAGCGGGCCGATGACCTCGGTGAACTCCGCGACCGAACCCGGCCAGCCATGGGTGATCAGCAGCGGCAGGGCGTCCGGCTCGGGCGAGCGGGCCCGGAGGAAGTGCACCCGCTGCCCGTCGATCTCGGTCGTGAACTGCGGGAACGCGTTCAGCCGCGCCTCTCGCGCCCGCCAGTCGAACCCGGTGGCCCAGTACGCGGCCAGCTCCCGGACGTGGTCGAGCGACGCCCCGTCGGACCAGCCGGCGCCCGGAAGCCGCTCCGGCCAGCGGGTGCGTTCCAGGCGTCGGCGCAGATCGTCGAGGTCGGCTTCGGGCACGGCGATGCGGAAGGGACGGATCTCCATGGGCCGCACGGTAAGCGCGGTCGCGGACGGGGAGTGTCCGCGACGCCCTGCGCGGGCGGCAGTTCGTCCGTCGCGTACGACAGGGAAGTGTTGTGCGGCGTCGGCGTCGCCCGAGGCTGGGGTGAAGCGATGAAATCTTCGGTAACAGGGCTTGAAGGAGAGCCCGTTGATACGGGAAAGTGTTCGAGAAAGCGCTTGCCGAGCGCGGGACGTACCGCTCGGCTCGCGCTTCACCAAATCTCCCTCGCCTCCGGCCTCGCCACCCCGGACAGCGGTCATCGACGTGCGCCGCCGCCCCGGCGGATGTCAGATGGGCCTAGGTGGTGTCCGACGGATCTTGCCGCCTGCGGCGGGCTGCTCCCCCTACCCCCGCCCCTTCCCGCAGCATGCATGTGCGGCTCCGCCGCATGGCAGGGACTCCGCCCCTGGCCCCGGGTCAGGGCGGAACCCCGGTTTCGGGGAAGGATCCGCCGGATGCCCCATAAGGCCGATCTTGGAACGGATCGTCGGGAGGCACCATGCGTCGCGGAGCCCCGTATTCCCCGCATGCCCGGCCGTCCCTGCGCGCCCGGCCGTCCCTGGGCCCCCGGCATCCCCGGCGCGCCCGGCATTCCGTGCGCGCCGTCGCCCTGATCGTGACGGCCGCGACCACCGCCACCACCGTGACGGCCTGCGGCGGCGGGGACGGCGGCGCCGACGCCGGGGTCGTCCGCTCGTCCTGGGGCGATCCCCCCAATCCGCTGGAGCCCGCCAACACCAATGACGTCCAGGGCGGCAAGGTCCTCGACATGATCTTCCGGGGGCTCAAGCGCTACGACCCGAGGACCGGCGAGGCCGAGAACGCGCTCGCCGAGCGGATCGAGAGCTCCGACCAGCGGAACTACACCATCACCCTCAAGAAGGACTGGCGGTTCGCCAACGGGGAGAAGGTCACCGCCGCGTCCTTCGTGAACGCCTGGAACTACGGCGCCCGGATCGACCACAAACAGCGCAACGCCTACTTCTTCGAGTACATCGAGGGCTATGACAAGGTCCACCCCGCCTCCGGCGGCGCCCCACCGCCAAGACCCTCTCCGGGCTGCGGGTCAGGAACGACCGGACCTTCACCGTCCGGCTCACCCAGAAGTTCTCCACCTGGCCCAAGACGCTCGGCTACAACGCCTATGCGCCGCTGCCCCGGGCGTTCTTCGAGGACCACGCCGCCTGGCTGCGGAAGCCCATCGGCAACGGCCCGTACCGGGTACGGTCGTACGCCAAGGGCTCGGTGATGAAGCTGCGCGCCTGGGACGGCTACCCCGGCCCGGACAAGGCCCGTAACAAAGGCGTCGACCTACGCGTCTACACCGATAGCAACACCGCCTACACCGATCTCCAGGCGGGCAATCTCGATCTGGTCGACGATGTCCCGGCACAGCAGCTGAAGTTCGTCCGCTCCGATCTCGGCAACCGCTACATCAACCAGCCCGCCGGGATCATCCAGACCCTCACCTTCCCGATGTACGACCGCGCCTGGAGCGGCCCGGCCAGGGCCAAGGTCCGCCGGGGCATCTCGATGGCGATCAACCGCGCCCAGATCACCGAGCGGATCTTCCAGGGCACCCGCACCCCCGCGACCGACTGGACCTCGCCGGTGCTGCGCCGCCAGGGCGGCTATCAGCCGGGTCTGTGCGGGGACGCCTGCCGCTACGACCCGGTCCGGGCGCGCAAGCTGATCAAGGCGGGCGGCGGGCTGCCCGGCGGCCGGATGACGATCACGTACAACGCCGACACCGGCTCCCACAAGGACTGGGTGGACGCGGTCTGCAACAGCGTCAACACCGTGCTGCGGAACGACCGGGCCTGTGTCGGCAAACCGGTCGGCACCTTCGCCGACTACCGCAACAAGATGGCGGGGAAGAAAATGACCGGGCCGTTCCGGGCCGGCTGGCAGATGGACTATCCGCTGATCCAGAACTTCCTCCAGCCGCTGTACTACACCGGCGCCTCCTCCAACGACGGCCACTTCAGCGACACCGGCTTCGACCGGCTGGTCAACCAGGCCAACGCGGCCTCCGCCGACGTCCGGGCCATCGCCGGTTTCCGGGACGCGGAGAAGATCCTCGCCGAGCAGATGCCCGCCATTCCGCTGTGGTACCAGAACGGCAGCGCGGGCTATTCGCGGCGGCTCAGCGAGGTGGCGCTCAATCAGTTCAGCGTGCCGGTCTACTCACAGATCAGGGTCGGCTGAGCCATGGGCCGCTATACGCTGCGGCGGCTGCTGCAGATGATCCCGGTCTTCATCGGCTCCACGTTCCTGATCTTCTTCATGGTGTACGCGCTCGGCGACCCGGTGGCCGCGCTCTTCGGCGACAAGGCGCCCGACCCCGCCACCGCCGCCCGGATCCGTAAGGACCTCTACCTGGACGAGCCACTGTGGCGGCAGTACGCGCACTACATGGGGCAGATCTTCAGCGGGCACTTCGGTACGGCCTTCAACGGGCAGCCGGTGACCGAGCTGATGGCAAGCGCTTTCCCGGTCACCCTCCGGCTCACCCTCGTGGCGGTCGCCTTCGAGATGGCGCTGGGGGTCACCCTCGGCGTCCTCAGCGGGCTGCGCCGGGGCCGGGGCCTTGACACCTCGGTGCTGCTGCTCACCCTGGTCGTGGTCTCGGTCCCGACCTTCGTCAGCGGCACGGTGCTGCAGTATCTGTTCGGCGTGAGCTGGGGCTGGACCAGGCCGTCGGTCTCGCCGGAGGCGCCGCTGGACGAGCTGCTGCTGCCCGGGGTGGTGCTGGGGCTGGTGTCGCTCGCGTACACCAGCCGCCTCACCCGTACCTCCGTCGTGGAGAACGCCCGCGCCGACTACGTCCGCACCGCCGTGGCCAAGGGGCTGCCGCGCCACCGGATCGTCACCCGCCATCTGCTGCGCAACTCGCTGATCCCGGTGGTGACCTTCATCGGCACGGACATCGGCGCACTCATGGGCGGGGCCATCGTCACCGAGCGGATCTTCAACATCCACGGTGTGGGCTATCAGCTCTACCAGGGCATCCTGCGCCAGAACTCGCCGACCGTCGTCGGCTTCGTGACCATCCTGGTGATCGTCTTCCTGCTCGCCAATCTGCTCGTCGACCTCCTCTACGCCGTGCTCGACCCGAGGATCCGGTATGCCTGAGCCCTTGCCTGAGCCCTTTCACACGCGCTACGACATGACCGAGGCGATCGCACCGGCCGGCAGCGGCGGCGGTCCGCCGGACCTCCCCGCCTCCGGTCCCCGGGCCCCGAAGGGCGGACCAACCCCGCAAGGCGGACCAACCCCGCAAGGCGGGCCAACCCTGAAGGGCGGGCCAACCCTGAAGGGCGGGCCACGGCTCGGCACCTGGCGCCTCCCGCTCCCCTGGCGCGGGGAGCCCGGCCGCCGCTCCGGCGGACCGGCCGCGCCCACCGGGCGGGGGCTGTGGACCGACGCCTGGCACGATCTGCGCCGCAATCCGATCTTCATCGTCTCCGCGCTGATCATCCTCTTTCTCGTCGTGATCGCGATCTGGCCGCAGCTGATCGCGAGCGGAAACCCGTACCACGGCGACCTCGCCAAGGCACAGGACGGCCCGGCCCCCGGCCACCCCTTCGGCTACGACCTCCAGGGCCGCGATGTCTACACCCGCACGGTCTACGGCGCCCGCGCCTCCATCACCGTCGGCATCTGCGCCACCCTCGGCGCGGCGCTGTTGGGCAGCGTCCTGGGCGGGCTCGCCGGGTACTTCGGCGGCTGGTGGGACGCGCTGCTCTCGCGGATCGCCGATGTCTTCTTCGGCATCCCGATCCTGCTGGGCGGGCTGGTCTTCCTGTCGGTGGTCACCAGCGGCTCGGTCTGGCCGGTGGTGGGCTTCATCGTGCTGCTGGGCTGGCCGCAGATCTCCCGGATCGCACGCGGCTCGGTGGTGACCGTCAAGGAGCACGACTACGTCCAGGCGGCGCGGGTGCTCGGCGCGAGCAGCGGGCGGACGCTGCTGCGCCATATCGCGCCCAACGCCGTGGCCCCCGTGATCGTCGTCGCGACCATCGCGCTGGGCACCTACATCTCGCTGGAGGCCACGCTGTCGTTCCTCGGCGTGGGGCTCAAACCGCCCACCGTCTCCTGGGGGATCGACATCTCCTCGGCCGCGACCCAGATCCGCAACGCCCCGCACATGCTGTTGTGGCCGGCCGGGGCGCTGTCCCTCACGGTGCTCGCGTTCATCATGCTCGGCGACGCGGTGCGCGACGCCCTCGACCCCAAGTTGCGCTAGCCATGACGGCCCGCCTGCTGGACGTACGCGACCTGCGCGTGGAATTCCGCACCCGGGACGGGATCGCCGAGGCCGTCGGCGGTGTCTCGTACGCCGTCGACGCCGGTCGGACGCTGGCCGTGCTCGGCGAATCGGGGTCCGGCAAGTCCGTGACCGCCCACGCGATCATGGGCATCCTCGACTCCCCGCCCGGCCGGATCACCGGCGGGCAGGTCCTCTTCCAGGGCCGGGACCTGCTGACGATGGGCGCGGAGGAGCGCCGCCGGATCCGGGGCGCCGCGATGGCGATGATCTTCCAGGACGCGCTCTCCGCCCTCAACCCGGTGCTTCCCGTGGGCGCCCAGCTCGCCGAGATGTACGAGGTGCACCGTGGGATGTCCCGCAAGGACGCCCGGCGGCGGGCGGTCGAGCTGATGGACCGGGTGCGCATCCCGGCAGCGGCGCAGCGGGCCGGGGACTATCCGCATCAGTTCTCCGGCGGGATGCGCCAGCGCATCATGATCGCCATGGCGATGGCGCTGGAGCCGGACCTGATCATCGCCGACGAGCCGACGACCGCGCTGGACGTCACCGTCCAGGCCCAGGTCATGGACCTGCTCGCGGAGCTGCGCCGGGAGTACGCGATGGGGCTCGTCCTCATCACCCATGACCTGGGCGTGGTCGCGGACGTGGCCGACACCATCGCCGTGATGTACGCGGGGAGGATCGTGGAGACCGCGCCGGTACGCGACCTCTACCGCCGCCCGGCCCACCCCTACACCCGCGGGCTGCTGGACTCCGTGCCGCGCGTGGACCACGGGGGCGGGCAAGCCCGCCGGGATCACGGGGAGCATGTGCGTCACGAGGGCCACGGAGGGCACCGTGGCGGGAAGCTCTACGCGATCAAGGGCGCGCCGCCCAGTCCGCTCACCCTGCCGCCCGGCTGCCCCTTCCACCCCCGCTGCCCGCGCGCCCAGGAGGTCTGCCGCGTCGAACGGCCGCCGCTGTACGAGGTGTCGGCGGCGGACGGAGGCCCGGCGCCGGAAGCGGCCCCGCCGTCCGGGGCGTCTCCGGCGTCCGGGGCGTCTCCGGCGGCGGGCACGCCCCCGCCGCCCGGCGCGACGCCGTCGCCCGGCGCGGCCCCGGCGCCCGGCGGGCGGACCAGCGCCTGTCACTTCTGGAAGGACGAACTCGATGCCCTCGACGCCGTCAATGTCTGAGACCCGGACCGCCGAACCGGTCCTGGAGGTCCGCGAGCTCGCCAAGCACTATCCGCTGACGCGGGGGGTGCTGGTGAAGCGGCGGATCGGCGCGGTCCGGGCGGTCGACACGGTCTCCTTCGCGCTGCGGCGCGGGGAGACCCTGGGCATCGTCGGCGAGTCCGGCTGCGGCAAGTCCACCGTGGCCAGGCTGCTGGTCAGTCTGGAGCGGCCGACCGCCGGGACGATCCACTACCGGGGCGAGGACATCACCCGGCTGTCGGGCCGCGCGCTGCGTGCCGTACGCCGCAACATCCAGATGGTCTTCCAGGACCCGTACACCTCGCTCAACCCCCGGATGACGGTGGGCGACATCATCGGGGAGCCCTTCGAGATCCACCCCGAGGCGGCCCGAAGGGCGACCGGCGGCGGGCGGTCCAGGAACTTCTGGACGTGGTGGGCCTCAACCCCGAGTACATCAACCGCTACCCCCACCAGTTCTCCGGCGGCCAGCGCCAGCGCATCGGCATCGCCCGGGGCCTGGCGCTACGACCGGAGATCATCGTCGCGGACGAACCGGTCTCGGCGCTGGACGTCTCCGTCCAGGCACAGGTGGTCAACCTGATGGAGGCCCTGCAGGACGAGTTCAACCTCTCCTACATCTTCATCGCCCACGACCTGTCGGTGGTCCGCCACATCTCCGACCGGGTCGCCGTGATGTATCTGGGCCGCTTCGCCGAGACGGGCACCGGCCGAGAGATCTACGACCACCCCACCCACCCGTACACCCAGGCCCTGCTGTCGGCCGTCCCGGTCCCGGACCCGGAGCCGCGCGCCCGCCCGACCCGCATTCTGCTGACGGGCGACGTCCCCTCCCCCGCCACCCCGCCCTCCGGCTGCCGCTTCCGCACCCGCTGCTGGAAGGCCCAGGACCGCTGCGCGGTGGAGGTACCGACGCTGACGGTCCCACCGGGTCTGCCGGGGGCGGCCGCGCATCCATCGGCGTGCCACTTCGCGGAGGAGCGTGCGGAGGTCAGGGCATGATGTCGAAAACGCTCCCGCCGGAGTCGTTCCCCAGCTTCGTGCCCGGCCCCTGGGGCTGCTCCTGCCGCACCGGGTGAACCTGCAGTTGCACTTGGGGCGCGAACGCCTGCACGGCAGCGGCGAGCCGGGCGTGGTCCACCTTCCAGAAGACGATGACTCGGCTGTTCCTGACGACCTGGTACTCGATATGCGGAGAGACACTCGCGGCGAGCTGCGGGCTGATCGCCGCGTCGGGGCCGGGAACGTCCGACACGCCCTGCCGCACCTTCAGGCCTATCCGCCGTATCGGCCTCTCCATGGTCTTTTTCGTGGCCCATACGACGACGGCCTCGATGTCCCGCCACGGCACGACGGCGGTGAACCGGTGGTAGCGCGTCACGGGGCCGCCCAGGGTGACGCCCGCCTCATCGGCCCGGAAGGCCACCAGCCGCTTCCAGCCGAGGCCCGAGAAGAGCTGAAGGGGCGTGCGAGTGTAGTACGCCTGATAGGCCAGTGGGTGAGGGGCAGTCATGCCACGACCCTACGAGGTGCGGCGCGGCGCCGTCTCGCGCCTTCGGCGCATTTGAGCATGGGTCGGGGCGTGGGGGGCGGGGCGCCGTCGCCGGGCGCCGGCCTCCGGGGGTGAGCGCTGGTGGCGGCGCCCGTGCCCGGGGGCCGAGGCCGTCGCCGGGCCGCCGGACCGGCTCCGGATAGCCGGGAGTGGGGTACCCCTCTGGAAAACGCTTGACGAATTAGTTGCGTCAGATCAAGCACTTTCGGAAGGGCGGTCGAATACCCCCGCCTTCGCGGCCCGCAGAAACGCGCGGAGCGCGGCGGGAGTTGTGGATATGACGACCTCCGGGTCGTCACTCTCGCGGAGGTGCGGGGTGCCGGTGGGGTCGGCGGCGAGTTCGACGCAGTTGGCTGCGTCGCCGGTGCTGAAGCTGGACTTGCGCCACTGAAGGGGAAACATTCGGGCCTTCTCCTAGAGCAAGGGATACAGGATGTGCTGGAGGAGTCCCAGCGAATCCTTCCTGGTCCGGGCCTCCGGCGCGGCTTCAGCGTCGATGGGTGACAGGGCCAGCTCGCTCAGCCGCTGGAAGGACTGCCGGTAGTCGGTGACCACGTCCAGGTCGTCTAGGAACTCCGATCCGCCGAACTGGTCCACGAGCACTGTACTCAACTCCACCGCACTCGGTTCGATCACCATGAAGGGGTGGCTGAAGGCCGCGCTTCCCTCGTTGTCGATGGGCACGATCTGGATGGTGACGTTGGGCAGCCGCGACAGCTGAATGAGCCGGAGCAGCTGATCGCGCATCACCGTGCGGCCTCCATAGAGGACACGCAATGCCGCCTCGTGGATGATGGCGTGAAAGCGGGGAGGCCGCTCGCCCGACAGAACCAGCTGACGCCGCAGCCTGAACTCGATCGCCCGGTCCTGCACTTCACGCACGGCTTCCGAGAAGCCGCTGCCGTGGACCGCCGTGGCGTATTCCCGGGTCTGGAGGAGCCCGGGAATGAACAGCAGCTCGTAGTTGCACAGAGCCTGAGCCCCGGACTCCTGCTCGGCGAGGTCCACATGAGACGCCCCGAGCACCTTGCGGTAGTCACTCCACCAACCGCGTCCGGACTCCTGCCCCATCGCCTGCAAGGCGGCCAAGAAGGTTGCAGTTGTACCCGCCACTGCGTGCGCCAGCATGCCGAGCCGCTCGGCCGACAGACTCGTGCGCCCTGCCTCGACGTTGCTCAGATGCGGACTGTGCATCTCCATCAGACGCGCCGCCTCCCCGACGGCCAGCCCGGCTCGCTCGCGCAGCTTGCGCACTTCCGCGCCGAACCGGCGCTGCCGGTAGGTGGGATTCGCTCTCAGCCCCATGTGAACTCCCCTCTCCGGGAGGCGAGTGTTGCGTACCGTGGCTGGACGCGTCCACTCCGCTATCACACCTCAGGCCACGGGTTGTAGTTGTAATCCCATAGCCGCTACCTTACGTGTGGCGCCAGTCACAGAAGGCACTCACCTGGAGGCTGCCCCATGCGCACGCCCGAAGAGCCCTGGTCCTACGGCCTGTTCATCCCGCACGACCCGCGCGCCGTGGGCGTCGTACGGGCCACCATCCGTCACATCCTCAGGGCGGCGCGGCTCGACTGCATCGTGGATACGGCCGAGCTGCTCGTGTCGGAGCTGGTCACCAACGCGTACCGGAACACCACCACCGACGCGTACGTCAGCATGGACTGGGAGCCGACGCCGTCCGACTTCCGGGTCACCGTGTGGGACTCCGGCTGCGGGCTGCCGCAGCACGTGGCGGCGAACGCCGAGGACGAGAGCGGGCGCGGGCTCACGCTCGTCGAGTCGTGCTCCGACACCTGGGGCGTGCACGACTACACCGACAAGGACTCGGGCGTCACCGGCAAGGCCGTATGGTTCACGCTGACCCCGCCGGCCGCCGCCTCCTGAACGACGGCGAGGGCCGCCCGGACCGTGGTGATCACGGTCCGGGCGGCCCTCGTCGTTCAAACAGCGGCCCGCGCGGGAGCGTCAGGCGTGGACCACGTCCTTCTCCTCCGCGAAGTGGCACGCCGACTCATGCGCCGCAGGCGAATCCGTGCCGGTGAAGCGCTCGGGGATGGCGAGGAGGGGACCTCCTTGGCGCACTTGTCCTCGGCCTTCCAGCAGCGGGTGCGGAAGCGGCAGCCGGAGGGCGGGTTGGCCGGGGAGGGGACGTCGCCGGTGAGGATGATGCGTGTCCGGCCCTCGCGCGACTCCGGGTCCGGGACCGGGACGGCCGACAGCAGCGCCTGGGTGTAGGGGTGCGTCGGGTGGTCGTAGATCTCGGTGTCGGAGCCGATCTCGGCCATCTTGCCCAGGTACATCACGCCGACCCGGTCGGAGATGTGCCGGACGATGGACAGGTCGTGGGCGATGAAGATGTAGGACAGGTTGAACTCGTCCTGCAGACCCTCCATCAGGTTGATGACCTGTGCCTGGACGGAGACGTCGAGCGCGGAGACCGGCTCGTCGCAGATGATGATCTCCGGGTTGAGAGCGAGGCCGCGCGCGATGCCGATGCGCTGGCGCTGGCCGCCGGAGAACTGGTGGGGGTAGCGGTTGATGTACTCCGGGTTCAACCCCACCACGTCCAGGAGTTCCTGGACCTTGCGGCGGCGGTCGCCCTTCGGGGCCACCTCGGGGTGGATCTCGAACGGCTCCCCGATGATGTCGCCCACCGTCATCCGCGGGTTGAGCGAGGTGTACGGGTCCTGGAACACCATCTGGATGTTGCGGCGTACGGCCCGCAGCGCGCGGCCCGACAGCCGGGTGATGTCCTGGCCCTTGTAGAAGACCTCGCCCGCGGTGGCGGTCTCCAGGGTCATCAGCAGCTTGGCGACGGTGGACTTGCCACAGCCGGACTCGCCGACGATGCCGAGGGTCTCGCCCTGGTAGAGGTCGAAGGAGATGCCGTCGACCGCCTTGACGGCGCCGATCTGCCGCTTGAAGAGGATGCCCTGGGTCAGCGGGAAGTGCTTGACCAGATTGCGCACCTGGAGGATCGGCTCGCCGCGGTCGACTTTCGCCTCGAGTGCCGCGACCGCCTCGTCCTCCGTGGCCGCCTCGACCGTCTCCACCTCCGTGACGTTGGGGGTGGCGTCCGCGGCCGGTTCCATGGCCTTCTCGTTCTTCTCGGCGTCAGCCATGGAGGGTCTCCTTCCAGAAGTGGCAGGCGCTGCCGCGGCCCGGCAGCTCCGTGCCGTCCTGCTCGGTGACCGGCACCAGGGCGGGGACGTCCCGGCGGCAGATGTCCTCCGCCTTGGGACAGCGCGGGTTGAAGGCGCAGCCCGTGGGGATCTTGAGCAGATTGGGCGGCAGCCCCTTGATCGCGTAGAGCTCCTGGCCCTTGCGGTCCAGTCGCGGGATGGAGTCCAGCAGACCCCGGGTGTAGGGGTGGGCCGGGCGCTTGTAGAGCTCGTGCACGGGGGCGGTCTCGACGATCCGGCCCGCGTACATCACGGCGATCTTGTCGGCGACGTCCGCCACCACACCCAGGTCGTGGGTGATCAGGATCAGCCCCATGTGGTACTCGCGCTGGAGCTCCGCGAGCAGGTCCATCACCTGGGCCTGGACGGTCACGTCGAGCGCCGTGGTCGGCTCGTCGGCGATGATCAGGTCCGGCTCCAGCGCCATCGCCATGGCGATCATGATGCGCTGGCGCATACCGCCGGAGAACTGGTGCGGATAGTCGCTCACCCGCTCCCTGGCCGCAGGAATGCGGACCCGGTCCATCAGCTCGATGGCCTTGGCCTTGGCCTCCTTCTTGGACAGGCCCTGGTGGACCCGGAACATCTCGCCGAGCTGATAGCCCACGGAGAGCACCGGGTTCAGCGCCGAGAGCGCGTCCTGGAAGATCATGGCGATCTTGCGGCCGCGGATCTTCCGGCGCTCCTCGCCCGACATGGTGAGCATGTCCTCGCCCCGGAACAGGATCTGTCCCTGCGGGATCCTCCCGGGCGGCATGTCGAGGATGCCCATGATCGCCTGGGCGGTCACCGACTTGCCGGAGCCGGACTCGCCGAGGACGGCGAGCGTCTCACCGGCGCGCACGCTGTAGTTGACGCCGTTGACGGCCTTGGCGACACCGTCCCGGGTGTGGAACTCCACGTGCAGGTCGCGGACTTCCAGCAGCGGGGTGCCGTCGTCTCCGGCACCCTCGCGGACGGCGTCGTCCGCGGTCTTCTCGATGGTGGTCACGTACGCCCTCCTCAGCGCAGCTTGGGGTCGAGGGCGTCGCGCACCGCGTCGCCGAGCGTGATGAATGCGAAGACCGTGAGGCTCAGCATTCCGGCCGGGAACAGCATCACATGCGGGTTGTCCCGGATGGCGTCCTTGGCGTCGGAGATGTCGATGCCCCACGAGATGGTGGGGTCGGCGAGGCCGAGGCCGAGGAAGGACAGCGTGGCCTCGGCGGAGATGTAGGCGCCGAGCGCGATGGTCGCGACCACGATGGTGGGGGCCAGCGCGTTCGGCAGGACGTGCCGGAAGAGGATCCGGCCGGTTCCGGCGCCGAGCGCCCGCGCCGCGGTGACGTAGTCCGCCTGCTTGGCGGTGATCACCGAACTGCGCATCACCCGGGCGATGGTGGTCCAGCCGAGGAAGGCCAGGGCCGCGATCACCACGTACACCTTGCGCTCGGTGAACGCGTTCAGCACGACCATCGAGCCGAGCAGGAACGGCAGACCGAAGAAGATGTCGACGATCCGGGAGATGATCGAGTCGATCCAGCCGCCGAAGTACCCGGCCACCATGCCCAGCAGACCGCCGACGAGGGTCACCACCGCGGTCACACCGACGCCGACCATGATCGAGGCGCGGGTGCCGTAGATGACCCGGGCGTAGATGGAGCGGCCCTGGCCGTCGTAGCCGAACCAGTCGGCCCGGAAGAAGTGGGTCAGCTCGGGCTTGGTCAGGAAGTGGTTGGTCAGATCGCCGTCGCGCGGGTTGGCCCCGGTGAACAAGCCGGGGAACGCCGCGATGGCCAGCAGCAGCACCAGTAGCACCGCCGAGACCCAGAACAGCGGCCGGTGGCGCAGTTCGTACCAGGCGTCGCCCCAGAGCGAGCGCGGCTTGCCCTGGGAGACGTCGCCGGGGGCCAGGACGGCGTCCGCGGCGGCCTGCAAGGGCCCGGCGTCGGCTGCCGTGTCGACCGCCGTGCCGCCGGACTGGGATTTGGTCATGTCAGGCATACCGGATCCTCGGGTCCAGGACCGCGTACAGCAGGTCGACGAGCAGGTTGATCACGAGAATGACGAGGACGAAGATGGTCACGACCCCGACGATGGTGCTGCCCTCACGCTGCCCGAGCGCCTTGAAGAGCAGGTTGCCGACGCCTTGGACGTTGAAGATGCCCTCGGTGACCACCGCGCCGCCGACCAGCGCGCCGACGTCGGTGCCGAGGAAGGTGACCACCGGGATCAGCGAGTTGCGCAGCAGGTGGACGCCGACGATCCGGCGGCGCGGCAGCCCCTTGGCGAGCGCGGTGCGCATGTAGTCGGCGCGCAGGTTCTCCGCGAAGGTGGTCCGGGTCAGCCGGGCCACGTACGCCATGGAGAGCATCGCGAGGACGAATCCGGGCAGCAGGAGCTGTTGGAGGTCCATCGAGTCCTGGACGTTCGGCGGCAGCCAGCCGAGCTCGTCGGCGAAGATGAACCGGGCGAGGTAGCCGAGGACGAAGACCGGCATCGAGATGACGATCAGCGTGAAGATCAGGACGCCGGTGTCCACGGCGCGGCCCGCCTTGAGACCGGCCCAGGCACCGAGCCCGATGCCGACGATGATCTCGATGGTGAGGGCCACCGCGGCGAGGCGGAGGGTCACCGGGAAGGCCATCCCCATTTCCTCGGAGACCGGACGGCCGCCGAAGGTCTTGCCGAAGTCTCCCTTGAAGAGGTCGACCATGTAGTCGATGTACTGCTTCCACAGGGGCTGGTCCAGCCCGAACTCATGGCGGAGAGACGCGACCTGCGCGGGGTCCGCTGCCTTGTCGCCCCACATCGCCCGGATGGGGTCACCGGGCAGTACGTGGACCATGAGGAAAATAATCAGAGTAGTCCCGATGAAGACCGGGATCATCTGGAGCAGTCGCCTGGCGACATAGCGCCCCATCATGCCTCCATGCCGTTGGGGGGCGGCGGAGGCCACGTCTCGTCTGCGCCACGCGGGTGGGGGGATGAGCTGCGGGCCTCACGCCTGCGGGCCGGTGCCGCCGCTCCCCGGTGGGAGGAGCGGCGGGCACCGGCCGGCGGTCCCGTTGATTACTTCTTCTTCACCTGGACGTCGGTGAAGATGGGGTCGCCGTCCTGGCCGTAGGGGATCTTCCCCAGGACCTTGTTGGACTGGCCGCTGTTGACCTTGTAGAACCACAGCGGGATCGCCGGCATGTCCTTCGCGAGGACCTGCTCCGCCTGCTGGTAGAGCTTCACGGTCTCGTCGAGGGTGGCGGCCTTGTCGGCCTTGTTGGCGAGCTCGTCGAACTCCTTGTTGGCGTAACCGCTGGTGTTACCGGCCGCCTTGGAGCCGTAGAGGTCCCTCATGAAGTTCGAGTTGACCGGGTAGTCGAGCACCCAGCCACCGCGGTACATGGACTTGACCTGGTGCTTGTCACGCGCGTTCAGGTCGGCCTGGAAGTCGGGCTTGGAGTCGCCGACGCAGTCGACGCCGGTGGCCTTGCGGATGCTGTTGCAGACCGCGTCCACCCAGGGCTTGTGGTCCTGGTCGGCGTTGTACTGGATCGAGATCTTGTTGCCCGGGACCCCGCCGCCCTCCTTGATGAGCGCCTTGGCCTTGGCCGGGTCGTAGGTGACCTGCTCCTTGAGCGCGCCGGCCTTGTAGCCGAGCACGCCGCGGGCGACATAGCTGTCGGCCGGGGTGCGGGAGCCGTGGAGCACGGTCTTGGTGATCGTGTCGCGGTCGATCGCCATGGACAGACCCTGGATGACCTTGGGGTCGATGTCCTTGAACTGCTTGGTGTAGAAGGCCGGGACGATCGACTGGACCGCCGAGTACTCCTCGTCGATCGCGCGCTTGCCCAGGTCGGACTTGTAGTTGGTCAGCGCGGTGGTCGGGACCTGCTCGATCCAGTCGAGGTTGTTGGAGCGCAGGTCCGAGTAGGCGGCGTCGGCGGTGGTGTAGTTCTTGAAGTCGATGCCGCCGTTCTTGGCCTTGTTCGGGCCCTTGTAGCCGTCGAACTTGCGGACCTTGATCATCTTCTTGTGGTCCCAGGAGACGAACTTGTAGGGACCGTTGCCGACCGGCTTCTCACCGAAGGCCTTGGGGTCCTTGAAGAAGCCCGTGGGCAGCGGGGCCCACACGTCGTAGCCCAGCTTGTAGGCGAAGTACGAGACCGAGCTGTTGAGCTCGATCTTGAACTCGTTGTCGTTGACGACCTTCAGGCCGGACATCTTGTCGGACTTGGGCTTGCCCTTGTCCGGGTGGACGTCGGAGTAGCCCTTGATGTCCTGGAACCAGCTGGAGTTGGTCTGGTTGTTCGTGACGTTCGCCGACCAGTTCCAGGAGTCCACGTAGGACTTGGCGGTCACGGTCTCGCCGTTGTGGAACTTCCAGCCCGGCTTGAGCTTGACGGTCCAGACGGAGGAGTCCTTGTTGGGGGTGACGGACTCGGCGTTGACGTACACCAGCTTGCCGGTGCCCGGCTCGTAGTCCACCAGACCCGAGAAGATCGTGCGGAGCACCCGGCTGCCCTGGCTCTCCTTGGCGTTCGCCGGCTGCAGCGGGTTCTGCGGCTCGCTCAGCTGGGCGGTGAGTATCCCATTCGGGTCCGCCGTGCCCTTGTTCATGTCATTGCTGCCGCTGTCGCTGTCGTTGCCACCGCAGGCGGTCGCGGCCAGCGCCACGACCGCCGCCAACGCGACCCACTTGGCGCTCTTGGCACCGCGCATGGGTTTGCCTCCTCAGGAGTCCACTGTCACTACGAGAGGGGGCGCCCGGAGACACGCTGACACCCCTGACAGCGAAAGGGACCGGAACCCCCCAGATGCGCTCGTAGGTCCGCGCTCCCCACAGCGTGTGACCCATTGACCCGAGCTCAATGGACCCCATGATTGAGCACGTCCGGCCCTTAAACCACACCTTATGGGTCTCGCTTTGGTCACAGCATCTACGCGCGGAGCTTTGAAATCCGGACAAAACTGCCCCAGACAGACACACGCGAAACGGACTGTTAACACATCATGCGGAGCTCGGACGCCGATATTCGGACAGGGAGATCCGGATAACCGCTTGACTGGCACGTTGCTGACATGGCAACGGCCCGGACCGCCGCCGCGGAGGCGGTGGATCCGGGCCGTGGGCAGCTCACCGAGGCACGGTGGGGCGCCTACGCTCCGTGATCGGCGCGGTGGTGCGCATCGGCGCGATGGTGCGGTGGTGCGCATCGGCGCGGTGGTGCGCATCGGCGTCCGGAGCGGGCCCCGGCGCCCGGCGCCCTGAGGTGAGCGTCAGCGCTCGGCGCCCGGGCGCGAGCCTCAGCGCCCCGCGCCCGGGCGGGCCCGCGCCCCGTGCGGGCGCGTCAGCGCTTGGCGCGGGCGGCGGTGCGGGCGCGCTCCTTCTGGTCCAGCACCACCTTGCGGATCCGCACCGTCTCCGGCGTCACCTCGACGCACTCGTCGTCGCGGCAGAACTCCAGGGACTGCTCGAGCGAGAGCAGCCGCGGCGGGACCAGAGACTCGGTCACATCCGCGGTGGAGGACCGCATGTTGGTGAGCTTCTTCTCCTTGGTGATGTTGACGTCCATGTCGTCGGAGCGGGAGTTCTCGCCGACGATCATGCCCTCGTACACCTCGGTGCCCGGCGAGACGAACAGCACCCCGCGCTCCTGGAGGTTGGTCATCGCGAAGGCGGTCACCGCGCCCGAGCGGTCGGCCACCAGCGAGCCGTTGTTACGGGTCTTCAGCTCGCCGAACCACGGCTCGTGGCCCTCGTGGATGGAGTGGGCGATACCGGTGCCGCGGGTCGCGGTCAGGAACTCGGTGCGGAAGCCGATCAGACCGCGGGAGGGGACGATGAACTCCATGCGGACCCAACCGGAGCCGTGGTTGGACATGTTGTCCATCCGGCCCTTGCGGGTGCCCATGAGCTGGGTGACCGCACCCATGTGCTCCTCGGGCACATCGATGGTGATGCGCTCGATCGGCTCGTGGACCTTGCCGTCGACCTCACGGGTGACCACCTGCGGCTTGCCGACGGTGAGCTCGAAGCCCTCCCGGCGCATGGTCTCCACCAGGATCGCCAGCGCCAGCTCGCCGCGGCCCTGCACCTCCCATGCGTCCGGGCGGTCGGTGGGCAGCACGCGCAGCGAGACGTTACCGATCAGCTCTCGCTCGAGCCGGTCCTTGACCAGCCGCGCGGTGACCTTGCGGTCCTTCACGGCGGACTTGTCGGCGCCCTTGCCGCCGGGGCCGCGGCCGACCAGCGGGGAGGTGTTGGTGCCGATGGTCATCGAGATCGCGGGCTCGTCGACGGTGATCAGCGGCAGCGCGACCGGGTTCTCCGGGTCTGCCAGGGTCTCGCCGATCATGATGTCCGGGATGCCCGCGACCGCGCAGATGTCACCGGGGCCCGCCACCTCGGCGGGCTTGCGGGTCAGGGCCTCGGTCATCAGCAGCTCGGTGATCCGGACGTTGGAGATGGTGCCGTCGCGCTTGATCCACGCGACCGTCTGCCCCTTCTTCAGCTCGCCCTGCTCGACCCGGAGCAGCGCGATACGGCCGAGGAAGTTGTCCGCGTCCAGGTTGGTGACGTGGGCCTGGAGCGGCGCGGTCGCGTCGTACTCGGGGGCCGGGACGGTCTCCAGCAGGGTGGAGAAGAACGGCTGGAGGCTGTCGCTGTCGGCCGGGACGGTGCCGTCCTCCGGCTTGGTCAGCGAGGCCACGCCGTCACGGGCGCAGGCGTAGACGATCGGGAACTCGATCTGCTCCTCGGTCGCGTCCAGGTCCAGGAAGAGGTCGTACGCCTCGTTGACGACCTCGTCGATCCGGGAGTCCGGGCGGTCCGTCTTGTTGATGCACAGGATCACCGGCAGCTTGGCCTGGAGCGCCTTGCGCAGCACGAAGCGGGTCTGCGGCAGCGGGCCCTCGGAGGCGTCCACCAGCAGGACCACCGCGTCGACCATGGACAGACCGCGCTCGACCTCACCGCCGAAGTCGGCGTGGCCGGGGGTGTCGATGATGTTGATGGTGACGGGGTCGCCGCCGTCCGCCGGGTGGTACTTCACGGCGGTGTTCTTCGCGAGAATGGTGATGCCCTTCTCGCGCTCCAGGTCGTTGGAGTCCATGACCCGGTCGTCCACCTGCTGGTGGGCGGCGAACGCGCCCGCCTGCTTGAGCATGGCGTCGACGAGGGTCGTCTTACCGTGGTCGACGTGGGCGACGATGGCGACGTTACGAATGTCGTGGCGCGTGGGCATGAAAGCGCGCTTCTCCCGGTTGTTGGGTGGCGGCGCGCTCCTTGGGCGGCGCGCCTTCCGCCGGGCTGATCACGCCTCGGCCTCACCCCCATGGTACGGGGACGGCGCGAGGACGAATGCCGCAGCCCGTCTCGTGGCCCCTCCCGCGGCCTGTCCTGCGCCGATCGCCGCGCCCGGCGGCACTGCGGGCGGCTGCGCCTGCGGACGGATCTTTCCCCATCCCCGCCCCTTCCCGATACCAAGGGCTCCGCCCCTGGACCCCGCTGCGCAGCGGGGCCGCATATCGATGCCGCGGGAAGGGGCGAAGCACGGGTCCGCGGCCCGGGGCAGAGCCCGGACCGGAGGGAAGGGGCACCCCCAGCCCGGGGCCAGGGGGTCCTGAGACGAAGCCTTGGTCTGGGGCCCGGAGCAGGGCACCGGTTCGGAGACCTGGGGCGCGGCCCCGGCCCGGAGCGTGGGGCGCGGCCCCGGCCCGGGATCAGGGACGCACCCCCGGCCCGGGGGCCTGGGTCCGATCCGGGATCAGGAGCCCCAGCCCGGAGCCTGGCACGTGCCCCCGGCCCGGGGCTTGGGGCACACACCGATCCAGGGTCAGGGGCGCAGCCCCGCCCGGGGCCAGGGGCGCAGCCCCGCCCGGGACCAGGAGCACACCCCCCGCCCAGGACCAGGAGCACACCCCCGCCCGGAACCAGGAGCACACCCCCCGCCCAGGGCCAGGAGCACACCCCCGCCCGGAACCAGGAGCACACCCCCGCCCAGGGCCAGGAGCACACCCCCGCCCAGGGCCAGGAGCACACCCCCCGCCCGGAACCAGGAGCACACCCCCCGCCCAGGGCCAGGAGCACACCCCCCGCCCGGAACCAGGAGCACACCCCCGCCCGGGACCAGGGGCACACCCCCCGCCCGGAACCAGGAGCACACCCCCCGCCCGGAACCAGGAGCACACCCCCCGCCCGGGACCAGGGGCACACCCCCGCCCGGGACCTGAGGCACACCCCCGCCCAGGGTCTGGGGCGGAGCCCCGGGCCGGGGTCTGGGGCGGAGCCCCGGTTTCGGGGAGGGGCGGGGTGGGGGAGGCCCGCCGTAGGCGTCGCCGGCCGTCGGGCGCGGCCTAGCGGCGGAAGCCGATGTCCTGGTAGCGGGGGGTCGCGAAGCCGAAGGCGCCCGCGTTGACCAAGCCCTTGCGCATCGCGATCAGCTGAGGTCGCTGGTAAAGCGGAATCGATCCGGCCGCCGCCCAGATCCGGGCGTCCGCCCGGCTGACCAAGGAGCGCGAGGCGCCGCCGTCCAGCTCGGAGAGCGCCTGGTCGAAGAGCTGGTCGATCTGGTCGGTGCCCACCCGGGTGTAGTTCTGCTCGACCACCAGGGAGCCGTCGGCGGCGGGCTGCGGCTTGGCGTAGATGGGACGGGCGTCGGTGGCCGGGTAGGCGGAGGCGGGCCAGGAGTACAGGGCCAGGTCGTAGTCGCCGGTGGCGATGTGGTCCCGGAAGTAGCTCTCGCCGGAGACCTTGGTGATCTCGGTCCGGACGCCGATCTTCTCCAGCATCCGCGCGATGCGCTCGCCGACCGTGCCCAGCTGGGCGGCGGTCCGGTCGTCGGGGAGGAAGAAGCGCAGCACCAGCGGCCGACCCTTCTTCCGTACGACCGCCGTCTCCCGGAGCCGTCCGGACCGCCCGGCGTCACCGGCCGCGGGAGAGGCACCGGAGGCGCTCTCGGACGCGGTGGGGGACGCGGTGCCCGAGGCGGTTCCGGACGCGGTTCCGGAGGCGCTGTCGGTGTCGGAGTCCGTGGCGCTGTCGGTGGCCGCGCCCGTGGCCGCGTCCGTGGCGCTCTCGGTCGCGGTGGCGGTCGGGTCGCTCTGCCGCCTGCCCCGGTCGTCCGTCTTGCCGTCCAGCGCCTTCTGCCGGCCGGTGCCGCCCGCCCGCCAGCCCGCGTCGGCGAGCAGCGACTGCGCGGCGTTGGTGTCCGGGTCGCCGAGGGCGCCGCTGTGGTCCTTGTAGCCCGGCTGGCCCGCCATCAGCAGATGGTTGCCGAGCGGTTCGGACGGCAGCCCCATCGGCTTGAGCACCATCTTGGCCAGGGCCTTCCGGTCGATCGCGCGGGCCACCGCGCGGCGCACCCGCTCATCGGCGAGCGGGCCCTTGGTGCCGTTGAGGGCGAGCTGGGTGTACGCCGGGTCCAGGGCCTTGCGCAGGGTGAACCTGCTCAGCGCCCGAGTCGTCCGTGAGCGGTTCTTGTCGGCGTCGCCGGTGGCCGCTCCCTCGGCTCCCGCCGCTTCCCGCGCCGCTCCGGTCCGCGTCGCCTCGTCCGCCTCCCGCCCGCCGGAGGCCGCGTCCCGCCCGCCGGAGGCCGCCTCCCGCCCGCCGGAGGCCGCCTCCCGCCCGCCGGTCGACGTCTCCCGCCCGCCCGCCGACGCCTCCGGCGCACCCGCCTTGCCCGGGGCCGAGGAGCCCCGCTTGGCGCCCGCGGCCTGCTTGCCCGGGACGGTGGCCTGGATGCGCCGGGCGGTGGTCCGGTCCACCTCGGCCAGGTCCAGCCGCCCGGCCATCAGCGCCTCGGCCCGTTTCTCGGCCGGGACCGCCTTGAAGACCACCCGGCTCAGCCGCGCCCGGTCGCCCCACCAGCGGGGGTTGCGGACGAGCGTGACCTCGGAGTCCGTGACCCGGCGGACCATGAAGGGCCCGGCGCCGACCGCGAGCCCCTTGCTCGCCGCCGCGGTGAAGACCGCCGGGTTACCCATCACGCTCTTCGGGTACAGCGGCGTGAACAGCGAGCGCCAGTCGGTGTACGGCTTGGCGAAGGTGACCTTGACCTCGTGCTCCTTGTCCCCCGGTTCGACCTTGGCGATCCGGTCGTATCCGGCGTTCCGCGCCGTCCCGTACTTCTCGTCGGTGCCGCGCAGCGCCTTCCACTGGGCCTGGAAGTCCTCCGCGCCGATCGGGCGCCCGTCGCTCCACACGGCCTTGGGATTGAGCTTGAAGACCACGACCTGCTTGGGGTCGGTCGAGGTGACGTCGGCGGAGGTCAGATAGTCGCCGTTGCGCTGGGGCCGACCCCGGGCGTCGAGGGTGTAGAGGGAGGGCAGCACGGCGCCCGCGATCCGCTGGGTGCCCGTGTCCGCGGTCTTCGAGAAGGCGTTGAGCGTGGTGGGCGCCGCGTCCAGGGCCCAGCGCAGGGTCCCGGTGCCGGCGGTCCCGGAGCGCGGTGCGGAGGCGATGTCCCAGGCGGCGCGCGGCGGCGGGTCGTCGTCGTCCGAGCTGCAGCCGGTCAGTACGGGCAGCGGCAGCATCACTCCCGCGGCGAGCAGCATGGCGCGGCGGCGCTTGGTGATGGGCATGGCTCGTACCTCCGCAAGGTGACGGATATATGCGCATTTGGCATAGTGTGACGCTGATCGCATATACTCCTCACTCAAAGCGACGGTTCATGGGACAGCACGTCGAGACGGCCATGGAGACGGCCATGAGGGGAAAGGATCACCCGCCCGGGTCAATGCGGCGGGCGCGCGACCCGGCGCGCGGCGGCGGAATCCCGCCGGTGGCTCCGCCAATCGCGACAGATCCCTTCACAACCACGACCGTGGCGCGTAACACTCGCTGTCGCATGAGCGTCGCCAACCGCAACCGCGGAAGTGAGGGCAAGTCATGTCCTTGAACGACGACTTGACGGCCGTCCAACGCTGTCTCGATGACCTGGTCCGTTCCGTCTCCCGGCTGGAGCAGCGGGTGGGCGCCGGCGGGCTGGAGATACGCCGGGTCCGCACCGACGCGGACCACCTGCGCGAGAGCCTCGCCCTGCTGCGCGAGACGGCTCCCGTGGAGCGATCACGCCCCGAAATGGTTCCGGTCCCCGACGCCCCGTACAACAGTGCGCTGTGGTCGGACGTCGACGACGAGGGCCTCGGCGCGCGCGATCGCCACGCGCCCTAGGGACGGCCCGGCGCGCCTCCCGTCACGGGGCGCATCCCCACCGTCCCCCCACACCACTCCACCGCGGAGTTCCCCTTGGCCACAGGCACCGACCCCCAAGCCACCACGCCCGCCCCCGCAGACTCCGGCACGGCCCCGCACGGCGTGCACAGCCCCTCGCGCGCCGCCATCCCCGGCCGCCATCTGCGCAGCGACCGCTGGTGGCTCTCCCCCGCCATCACCGCCGCCGGACTGTTCGCGTTCATCGTCTACTCGACCTGGCGGGCCTTCGCGGGGGACGACTACTACGCCGAGCCGTACGTCTCCCCCTTCTACTCGCCCTGCATCGCCCAGAACTGCGTGCCCATGAAGGGCGGCGCCAACTGGGAGATCTTCGGCGCGTGGTGGGGCCTGTCCCCGGCGCTGCTGATCCTGATCTTCCCGCTGGGGTTCCGGCTCACCTGCTACTACTACCGCAAGGCGTATTACCGGGGCTTCTGGGCCTCACCACCCGCCTGCGCGGTCGCCGAGCCGCGCGCCAAGTACACCGGCGAGACCCGCTTCCCGCTGATCCTGCAGAACATCCACCGCTACTTCTTCTACTTCGCGGTGATCGTCGCGGGGATCCTCACCTACGACACCGTGCTCGGCTTCCGGGACGAGCACGGCCGCTGGGGCCACATGGGCCTGGGCACCCTGGTGCTGCTCGTCAACATCGTGCTGATCTGGGCGTACACCCTCTCCTGCCACTCCTGCCGCCACATCGTCGGCGGCCGGCTGAAGCACTTCTCCCGGCATCCGGTGCGCTATCGGCTCTGGGGCTGGGTCAGCGAGCTCAACATGCGCCACATGCAGCTCGCCTGGGCCTCTCTCATCAGCGTCGCCGTCGCGGACTTCTACGTCTATCTGGTGGCGAGCGGTGCCTTCGACGATCCCCGCTTTTTCTAGGAGAGGTGCTCATCGATGACGCAAGTCGAGCGGCAGGCGTGGGACGTGGTCGTGATCGGCGCGGGCGGCGCCGGGCTGCGTGCCGCGATCGAGGCCCGCGAGCAGGGCATGCGCTGCGCCGTCATCTGCAAGTCGCTGTTCGGCAAGGCCCATACGGTGATGGCCGAGGGCGGCATCGCCGCCAGCATGGGCAACGTCAACGAGCGCGACAACTGGCAGGTGCACTTCCGCGACACCATGCGCGGGGGCAAGTTCCTCAACCACTGGCGGATGGCCGAGCTGCACGCCCAGGAGGCCCCGGACCGGGTCTGGGAGCTGGAGACCTGGGGCGCGCTCTTCGACCGCACCCCGGAGGGCAAGATCTCCCAGCGGAACTTCGGCGGCCATGAGTACCCCCGCCTCGCCCATGTCGGGGACCGCACCGGCCTGGAGCTGATCCGCACCCTCCAGCAGAAGATCGTCTCCCTCCAGCAGGAGGACAAGGCGGCCACCGGCGACTACGAGTCCCGGCTGAAGATCTTCCAGGAGTGCACCGTCACCCGGATCGTCAAGGACGGCGACCGGGTCGCCGGGGTCTTCGGCTACGAGCGCGAATCGGGCCGTTTCTTCGCCCTGGAGGCACCGGCCGTGGTGCTGGCCACCGGCGGTATCGGCAAGTCCTTCAAGGTGACCTCCAACTCCTGGGAGTACACCGGCGACGGCCACGCGCTGGCGCTTCTGGCGGGCGCCCCGCTGATCAACATGGAGTTCGTGCAGTTCCACCCGACCGGTATGGTCTGGCCGCCCTCGGTGAAGGGGATCCTGGTCACCGAGTCGGTGCGCGGCGACGGCGGGGTGCTGCGCAACAGCGAGGGCAAGCGGTTCATGTTCGACTACATCCCGGACGTCTTCAAGGAGAAGTACGCCCAGTCCGAGGACGAGGCCGACCGCTGGTACGAGGATCCGGACCACAACCGCCGCCCGCCCGAGCTGCTCCCCCGCGACGAGGTGGCCCGCGCCATCAACGCCGAGGTGAAGGCGGGCCGGGGCTCCCCGCACGGCGGGGTCTTCCTCGACGTCTCCACCCGGATGTCCCCGAGGTCATCAAGCGGCGGCTGCCCTCGATGCACCACCAGTTCAAGGAACTCGCTGACGTCGACATCACCGCCGAGCCCATGGAGGTGGGCCCCACCTGTCACTACGTAATGGGCGGGGTGGACGTCGACCCGGACACCGCGGCCGCGACCGGCGTGCCCGGCCTTTTCGCCGCGGGCGAGGTCGCGGGCGGGATGCACGGCTCCAACCGGCTCGGCGGCAACTCCCTCTCCGACCTGCTGGTCTTCGGGCGCCGCGCCGGGCTCCACGCGGCCCGCTACGCCCAGGAGACCGCGGCCTCCGGCACCCGTCCGGTGCCGGACGAGGCGCAGCTGGACCTGGCGGCGGCCGAGGCACTGCGCCCGTTCAGCGCCGAGGCCGGTGAGCCGGAGGAGACGGCGGGCCCCGCCGGGCCGCCGGAGAACCCGTACACCCTCCACCAGGAGCTCCAGCAGTCGATGAACGACCTGGTGGGGATCATCCGCAAGGCCGAGGAGATGGAGGAGGCGCTGCACCGGCTGGCCGGTCTGCGGGTCCGGGCGCGCCGCGCCGGGGTCGAGGGCCACCGGCAGTTCAACCCCGGCTGGCACCTGGCGATCGATCTGCGCAACATGCTGCTGGTCAGCGAGTGCGTGGCCCGCGCCGCGCTGGAGCGGACCGAGAGCCGCGGCGGGCACACCCGCGACGACTGCCCGGAGATGGACCGCGCATGGCGGCGGCTCAATCTGGTCTGCCGGCTCTCCGACCCCTCGGGTGGTCTGGCGGCCCCCGACGCCGGGCACGGCCAGATCCGGCTCGAGCGGCGTGAGATGCCGCCGATCCGGCCCGACCTGCTGAACCTGTTCGAGAAGGACGAGCTGGTGAAGTACCTGACGGACGAGGAGCTGACCCAGTGAGTGCGTACGAGGCCCACTTCCGGGTGTGGCGGGGCGATCAGGACGGCGGGGGTCTGAAGGACTTCCACGTCGAGGTCAACGACGGCGAGGTCGTGCTCGACATCGTCCACCGGCTGCAGGCGACCCAGGCCCCCGACCTGGCGGTCCGCTGGAACTGCAAGGCGGGCAAATGCGGTTCGTGCAGCGCCGAGGTCAACGGCCGGCCGCGGCTGCTGTGCATGACCCGGATGTCGGTGTTCGAACGGAACGAGACGATCACCATCACCCCGCTGCGGGCGTTCCCCGTGGTGCGGGACCTGGTGACGGATGTGTCCTTCAACTACACCAAGGCCCGTGAGGTGCCGTCCTTCGTGCCCCGGAGGGGCTCGGTCCGGGCGAATACCGGATGTGGCAGGAGGACGTGGGGCGGTCGCAGGAGTTCCGCAAGTGCATCGAGTGCTTCCTGTGCCAGGACACCTGCCATGTGGTGCGGGACTTCGAGGAGAACAAGGAGGCGTTCGCCGGGCCGCGGTTCCTGATGCGGGTCGCGGAGCTGGACATGCATCCGCTGGACGCGGCCGCCGACACCGGGCTCGACCGCAAGCGCACCGCCCAGGAGGAGCACGGGCTGGGCTACTGCAACATCACCAAGTGCTGTACGGAGGTCTGCCCCGAGCAGATCAAGATCACCGACAACGCACTGATCCCGCTCAAGGAGCGGGCGGTGGACCGTAAGTACGACCCGCTGGTCTGGCTCGGCAACAAGATCCGGCGCCGGGGGCAGTAGCTCCGCTGGGGCGCTTAGGGGTGTCCGACGGGGTGTGACGCCTGCTCCGGCGTTCCCTCCCCGCCCCTTCCCGAAACCGGGGCGGGCCCCGGTTTCGGGAAGGGGCGGGGAGGGAACGCCGGAGCAGTAGCTGTCGCGGGCCCGCAGCCGTGCCGTAACGGACCGCAGCCCGTCACCACAGGCTGAGCAGCGCCTCCACCGAGTCCGGCCCCGAGGACTGGCCGTCCGGAAGGGCCAGCTCGAACCAGACGGTCTTGCCGAGCGGGGTCCTGCGGCTGCCCCAGCCCGCGCTGAGCAGCCCGACCAGCTGGAGCCCGCGCCCGCCCTCGTCGGTGTCCCGGGCGCGCCGCCGCCGGGGCTGCACCAGACCGCCGTCCCAGACCTCGCACACCAGCGTGCGGTCCAGCAGCAGCCGCAGCCGGATCTCGCCCTCGCCGTACCGCAGGGCGTTGGTCACCAGCTCGCTGACCAGCAGCTCGGTGGTGTCGACCAGATCGTCCAGACCCCAGGACTCCAGCTGCTCCCGGGCCAGTTCGCGGGCCCGGCCCACGGACTGGGGGGCGCTGGGAAGGTGCCAGTCGCCGACCGACTCGGTCGACAGGCCCTGCACCCGGGCCATCAGCAGGGCGATGTCGTCCTCGCCGTGGTGGGTGTCGAGGGTGCTCAGGACGTGGTCGCAGACGTCCTCGAGGGATCCGGCCGCGGCGTTTCCGCCGTCGGCGCCGTCCGGAGTGTTGAGGGCCGCGCGCAGGGCTTGAAGCCCCTCGTCGAGGGTGTGGTCGCGGGACTCGACCAGACCGTCGGTGTAGAGGGCCAGCAGCGCGCCGTCGGGGAGCTCGACCTCGATCTCCTCGAACGGCTCACCGCCCACGCCGAGCGGCAACCCGGGTGGGACCTCCATCAGCAGGGCGTCCTCGCCCGGCTCCACGAGGACGGGGGGCGGATGCCCGGCGTTGGCGAACGTGCAGCGCCGGGTGACCGGGTCGTAGACGGCGTAGACGCAGGTGGCGAGGTAGACCTCGGTCAGATCGGAGGAGTCGTCGGCCTTGCCGTCGCGCATGAGGGCGCGCGAGCCGGGCCGCGCGCCGGCGTGCGAGCCGCCCGGTGTGCCGAGGCCCCGGGCGATCTCGTCCAGCGCGGAGAGCACCTCGGCGGGCTCCAGGTCGAGCAGGGCGAGAGTGCGTACGGCGGTGCGCAGCTCTCCCATGGCCACGGCGGCGCGCAGCCCCCGCCCCATGACGTCGCCGACCACCAGCGCGGTGCGGTGCCCGGGCAGCTCGATCACGTCGAACCAGTCGCCGCCCACCTCGGTCGCCGCGTTCCCCGGCAGATAGCGGCAGGCGATATCGAGCCCGGCGGCCTCCGGGTCGCCGGGCGGGAGAAGGCTGCGCTGGAGTATCAGCGCGCGTTCGTGTTCTCTGCGGTACAGCCGGGCGTTGTCGATGCTGACGGCGGCGCGGGCGGCCAGTTCGACGGCGAGCGCGCGGTCCCGTTCGCCGAACGGCTCGCTGCCCTTGGTGCGGGAGAACTGGGCCAGGCCGACGACGGTGTCCCGCGCGACCATCGGCACCACGAGGGTGGACTGGAGCATGGCCCCGAGCTCCAGGGCCTCGCTGCCGTCCCGCCCGGGGACGACGCGGACCTGGGCGGTGCGCAGGGCGTGGGCGCACAGCGAGTTGAAGGGGTAGCGGTGCACCTCGCCGACCTGGATGGGCTTGGGGTCCTCCACGGTGTTGACGCGGCAGATGTCGCCGAAGGCGACCGGGCCGTCGGAGACCGCGCTGGCGAAGGCGACGCGGCGCAGCTCGGCGCTGCCGTCGGCGAGCCCGGGCGGGGTCTCGTCGCCGGAGAGCAGCCCCTGGTAGAGGTCGACCGAGGCCAGGTCGCAGAACTGCGGTACGGCCACGTCCAGCAGCTCGCGGGCGGTGGTCTCCAGGTCGAGCGAGGTGCCTATTCGGGCCCCGGCCTCGTTCAGCAGCGCCAGATTGCGCCGTACGCCCGCGGCCTCCTGTTCGGCGCGGCGGCGGCCGGTGACATCCGTCGCGAGCCCGGCGACGCCGATGGGGCGGCCGGAGCCGCTGTGCAGCCGGTAGAGCGAGACCGACCAGCGGCGGCGGTCGGGGCTGCCCGGCGCGTGGCCCACGATGGGCATGTCGGTCAGCGACTGCCCGGAGTCCAGGACCTGGCGCAGGGCGGCGGCCAGCCGGTCGGCCTCGCCGCGCGGCAGCAGATCGTGCGGGGTCGCGCCGCGGTACTCCTCGGTGGGGCGACCGAAAACCTTCGCAAAGCGCTCATTGACGCGGAGGATCCGCAGATCGGTCCCGAAGAGGAAGAACCCAAGCGGAGATTGACCGAAAACGGCCTGTGAAGAAGCAAGATCGGTTTCCAGCCCGCGCAACGCGCTGACGTCTACCGCGATGCAGAGCGCGGCCCGCTTCCCGTGCTCGTCCTGAGCGGGCATCACATAGACCTCGGCGATTCCATGCCCGCTCGGCGTCTTGGGGTTACGGTAGGGGACCAGCCCGGTCCACTCCCGGCCGTCGAGGATGTCGGCCACCGCGCGCTGGCCCGTCTCCTGGAACTCCGGCGGTACGAACGCCTCCACCGGATCCTTGCCGATGGCCTGGCTCGCCGTCAGCCCCAGCAACTCCGCGGCCCGTTCGCTCCACTGCGCGATCCGGCCGTCGGGCCCGAGCGCGAAGGAGGCGACCCGGATGTAGTCATAGATCGAGCCGGGAGGACTGCTCTGCCACACCGCCGACATCGAGGACACGGGCGACATGTCCGATATCGAGGACCCCTGTGACATCGGCGACACCTGCGAACCCACCGTCTCCTTGGGCATATCCGCCCCCGCTGGCTTCTCGCTCATGCGCCGTCCCCTCCGGCTCAGGTGCTCCGACCGGCTTCAGATAGCCGAGTATCCAGCACTTCGGCCATCCCGAGTACGGTCTTCACGATCACAGCACTATCTCAGCCCGCCATCAGTGTCCGTCCCGGCTTTTGGTGAAGCGCTCATGATCAGCGCTCCCCCTCACTCCTAACCGGACGGAGGCGGCTCGAACCCCATGGATTTTCCCGTTCGGGGCCTCGGACGGCCCCCGCGTGGGACGGCTTCAAGGGGTGCGCGGCCGGGTACCCTCGGCGGCCCCGGCCGCGCGCAGTCGGCGGACCGCCTCCGCCACCGCGGGGCGGTCCGCGTCCAGCCAGTCCACCTCGTCCACCCGGTCCGGAGGCAGCCAGCGCAGCTCGTCGTGGTCCTGGAGCGGGCGCGGCTCACCGGAGCGCAGGGCCGCGGTCCACACCCGCAGCACGAAGCCGGGCTTCAGGGGCCACTCGCCCGGCAGTGGTTCGAGCGGTTCGACCTCGACCCCGAGCTCTTCGCGCAGTTCGCGGACGAGGGCCGCCCGCGGGGTCTCCCCGGGCTCGGCCTTGCCGCCGGGCAGCTCCCAGCGGCCCGCCAGCTCGGGCGGGGCGCTGCGCCGCGCGGCCAGCAGCCGCCCCCGGTCGAACACCGCTCCGCCCACCACCACGCGCACGCTCATGATCCGCACCCTAGCCTGCGCGGAAGCACATCAGAGCCCCGGGGCGGGAGCGCCCCGGGGCTCGGGAAGAGGTACGCGTTCACGCGGACCGGATGTACGTATTCCTGCGGGCTGACCGGACTCGGGCCAGCTGGACTCGTGCTGACCGGACTCGGGCCAGCTGGACTCGTGCTGACCGGACTCGGGCTAACCGGACTGACGGGACGCGGCGGTCCGCTCGACCACGTACAGCTGCTCCTGGCCCTCACCCTCCAGTCGGTCGGCCACCTCCTGGGCCTCCGTTCTGGTGGCGTAGCGCCCGACGCGGTAGCGGTTGCCGTTGGTGTCCTGGCGGATCACGAGCCAGGGCAGCACGGCGTTCCCGTCACTCATCTCCCCGCCCCCTCCGCTGTGGCGCGCCCGGGCGCACGACTCCGCGACACCGTTAAGGAAATCCCGATCCGCATATGCCCGAGCCTACGCCCTACCTTCACGCAGCGGATACGGGTTCTTACAAGGAGGCACTCATCCGGCCATGTCTCAGACGCCGACTTCGGCCTTCACCCGGTCGCCGTCGCCGCCCTCGCCCGCCTCGTCGGCCGCGGCGGTGCCCAGCTCGCGCTCGGCCTCCAGCAACGTCGGATTGCGCCATGCGCTGCGTACGCCCCAGAAGTAGAAGGCCAGCCCGATCAGCGCGACGATCACGATGTCCCAGCCGGCCGGCAGATAGCCGCGGCCGCCGAACTCCGTGCCGCCGGCCCACGACACCGCGGCCATCACCAGCAGATACGTCACCATCCAGGCGCCGGCGGCCAGATGCGGCCGCAGCTCCGCCCACGGCTTGCGCAGCTCGTACCAGGCCCAGATCGGCAGCCCGATCGCCATGATGAAGATGACCTTGCCGGTGAGCGGCCAGCGGGCCCAGTACAGCACCAGCGAGCCGAAGACCATCGCGATCGGCGCGATCACCGGCATCGCGCGCAGCCGCACCGGGCGCGGCAGCTCCGGCGACAGGCGGCGCAGCGACATCACGGCCACCGGGCCGGTGATGTACGAGATCACGGTCGCGACGGAGACGATCTCGGCCAGCGAGCCCCAGCCGCGGAAGACCGCGAGGAAGATGAAGGCGATCGCCAGGTTGAGCAGCAGCGCCGGGCGCGGAATGCCGGTCCTGGGGTCGACCTTGCCGAAGATCCCCGGCAGATGGCCGTTCTCCTGGACGCCCTGGATCATGCGCGAGGTGGTGGCCGCGTAGATCATGCCGGTGCCGGACGGGGAGATGAAGGCGTCCGCGTACAGCAGCATCGCCAGCCAGTTCAGGCCCCAGGCCAGGGAGAGATCGGCGAGCGGGGAGTTGAAGGAGAGCCCGGACCAGCCGCCGTGCCGCAGATCGGCGGCGGGGACGGCGGTCAGGAAGGCGATCTGCAGCGCGACGTAGATCACCAGCGCGATGAGGATCGAGCTGATGACGGCCTTGGGCAGCGACTTCCCCGGGTTACGGGCCTCGCCCGCCATGTTCAGCGGCGACTGGAAGCCGTTGTAGGCCCAGACGATGCCGGAGACGGCGACCGCGGTGAACACGGAGCTCCAGCCGTTCGGGGTGAAGCCGCCGTTGCCGGTGACATTGCCGGTGTCGAAGTGCGACAGCAGCAGCGCCCCGGCGGTCAGGGTCGGCACGACCACCTTGAAGACGGTGATCGCCGTGTTGGTCTTGGCGAAGAGGGTGATCGCGAACCAGTTGAGGAAGAAGTAGAAGAGCAGCAGCACGGACGCGAGCGCGACACCGCTGCCGGTCAGCTCCTTCCCGTCGTACAGCGCCTTGGCCCAGCCGAAGTCCCAGGAGGACATGTACTGCACGGAGGCGGTGGCCTCACCGGGGATCACGGAGACGATGGCGATCCAGTTGGCCCAGGCGGCCAGATATCCGGCCAGCGAGCCGTGCGAGTACTGGCCGTACCGGACCATGCCCCGGCCTTGGGGAACATCGAACCCAGCTCGGAGTAGGTCAGGGCGATGGTCAGGGCCACGGCGGCGCCGATCACCCAGGCCAGAATGGCGGCGGGCCCGGCCAGCGCGGCGGCGCGCTCGGCGCCGAACAGCCAGCCGGAGCCGATGATCGACCCGAGCCCCACGGCAGTGAGGGCCACCGGTCCGAGTGACCTTCGGTAATGCGAGTGGGAACCCTGCTCCGTGCTCAAGTTCCTGGCACTCCTTTCGCCCCCAATGACCGGACACAAACCGAACCATCGTAAGAGCGAAATGGATGATCTCCTTCCAGTAACCCCTTTCACCTGCGCTGATGTGAATTTTGCAACAGAAGGCGCAGACGGCGCGGGAACCGCGCCGCGGGGCAGCGCAGCCGAGGGCGGGCTCCGTGCGGTGCGGTGTCAAAGCTGCCGGGCATCGGTGGGAAGTGGCCTTCCCGTTTCGGTGGGGGCGGTCCAGCTGGCGAGCAGACGCAGGGCCTCGGCGGAGGCGGTGCCGGGCTCGGCCGAGTAGAGGCAGATCTCCTGGTCCGGGTCGGCGGGCAGGGCGAGGGACTCGTGGTGCAGGGTGAGGTCGCCGACGACGGGGTGGTGGAGACGCTGGTCACCGTGGGCGCACTGCTGGACGCGGTGGCTGTCCCACCAGGTGCTGAACTCCGGCACCTTGACGCAGAACTCGCCGATCAGCTCGTTCAGCCGCCGGTCCTCGGGGTGGCTTCCGGCGGCCAGGCGCAGATTGGCGACGAAGATCTGCGCGACCTCCTCCCCATCGCGGTACAGCTCGCGGGCGGCCGGATCGAGCAGAACGAAACGGGCCAGGTTGCGCTCGCGGTGCGGCAGCGCGTCGAAGTCGGTGAACAGGGCGCGGGCCAGATGGTTCGCGGCCAGGACATCGCGGCGGTGATTGACGGCGACGGCCGGACCTGGCTTGGGGGGCCTGGCTGGTCCGGGCCGGGCTGAGCCGTGCCGAGCCAGGCCAGACCGAGCCAGGCCAGGCCAGGCGTAGCTGGACTGGGCGTGGCTGGGCCGGACGTGGGGCTCACTTCACCGGCAGCCGGTAGGCGATCCGATAGCGCTCGGCCAGCACCACCACATCCGCGGTCTCCACCGGGCGCCCGCCCGCGAAGTACGTACGCGAGATGACCAGCACCCAGTGGCCCGGCACTCCGCCGAGCGCCAGCACCTCCTCGGCCCGGCCGGGGCGCGCGCCGACCTCCTCCGCCACGTTGTCCACCACCAGGTCGAGGGCGGCCATCCGGTCGACGACCCCGCGCCCGGCCAGCGGGCCCTCCTCGGGGAGCAGCACGGGCGTACGGCCGGTGAGCGCGAGCGGCTCCCAGGAGGTGGAGAGCATCACGACCTCGCCCTGCGACCGGAACACATAGCGGGTGCGCATCACCCGCTCCCCCACCTCGACCCCAGCCGCTCGGCGATCTCGCCCCCGGCCTCCTCCTGCTCGCTCTCGGCCTCCCAGGTGCCGGTGATCCGGTCGTCGGTCTGCTCCTGCCGGAACGGCGTGGTCTCCCCGGCGGTGTGGAACCCACCCCGGATCACCCGCCGCGGCACCGGCTGCGCCCGCACATACGTCCCCGACCCGGAACGCCCCTCGACCAGCCCCTCGGCCATCAGCACCTTGCGCGCCTCGAGCGCGACGGTGTCCGAAACCCCGTACTCCTCCCGGATCCTGGCCTGGGAGGGAAGACGCGCATGCGGCGGCAGCTCACCCGCGGCGATCTTCTTCCGCAGATCGTCGGCGACGCGGAGGTATGCGGGCTGGTCACCAAAGGCCACGTGCACTCCCTGGGTTGACAGTCAGCAACAGCTTGGCGACTCAGGGTTGTCGATTGCAACTGAAGGCCAGAGCTTCACTAGAAGTGGTGAACTGCAGCTCAGAGACGTTTAAGTCGCTCAGAGGTCGGTGAGCGGCCCGACGCCGGACGCTCACCGGCCTTTGCGACCGTGACGCGGTGTCGTGCCATCGGCGGTCCCGCACGTTTCGCCCCGTCGGCCGCATTACCCTCCTGAGAAGTAGCCGCCGAAGCGTAGGGACGCGAGATGGACGACGAACCGCTGCCGGAGTGCGCGGAATCCCCGGCGCCCGGGCCGGAGCGGGGATGAGCGGATCACGCGCGGCGGCGGGGATCGGGTCACGCGCGGCGGGGATGCGCCCATCACGCGCGGCGGCCGCGGCGACTCGCCGCCTCTCGCGGATGCTGCCCGGTGTGCTGCTCCTCGCGCTGTGCGCGGGGTGCACCGGTGGCGCCGGGGCGCAGGACGCGGGCGGGGTGCCCGGCGCAAGGGCGGGTGGTGCGGGGGTCGGCGACGCGCTCTTCCCGCGGCTCGGCAACGGCGGCTACGACGTGCGGGGCTACCGACTCGCCCTCGACTACACCCCCGGCTCGCGCCACCTCAAGGGCACCGCCCGGATCACCGCCCGCGCGGACCGCGCGCTGAGCTCCTTCCACCTCGACCTCGCCGGGCTGCGGGTGCGGAAGGCCACGGTGAACGGCCGTCCCGCCAAGGCCGCCCGCAGCGGCACCGAGCTGGTGCTCACCCCCGCCGCGGCCCTCCCCAAGGGCCGCACCTTCACGGCCACCGTCGTCTACGACGGCAAGCCGAAGACCCTCACCGGCGAGGACACCGGGAAGGAGGGCTGGATCCGCACCCACGACGGCGCGGTGGCCCTCGGCGAGCCGACCGGCTCCATGACCTGGTTCCCCGGCAACCACCACCCCTCCGACAAGGCCGCCTACGACATCGCCGTCACCGTTCCGCAGGGCTACACCGCCGTCTCCAACGGCGAGCTGAAGGGCCAGGAGACCCGGGGGCGCCGCACCACCTTCCGGTGGCACAGCGGCGAGCCCATGGCCAGCTACCTGGCCACGGTCGCCATCGGCCGCTTCGGGATCCGTACGACGACCACCGGAAAGGGCCTGCCCGCGTACGTGGCCGTCGACCCCGCCGAGGCCGCCGGCGCCAAGGACATCGCCCAGCAGGTCGACGACGTCATCACCTGGGAGAGCCGCACCTTCGGCCCGTACCCCTTCTCCTCCACCGGCGCCGTCGTCGGCCACCTCCCCGGCCTCGGCTACGCCCTGGAGACGCAGACCAAGCCGTTCTTCGACACGGCCCCGGACAAGACGCTCGTCGTCCACGAACTCGCCCACCAGTGGTTCGGCAATTCGGTCACGCCCCGGGTCTGGAAGGACATGTGGCTCAACGAGGGCTTCGCGACCTACGCCGAGTGGCTGTGGGAGGAGGACCACGACGGCCGCACCGCCCAGCAGGTCTTCGACGACTTCTACGACGGCACCGACGACGAGAGCGAGGGCATCTGGGACTTCCCACCCGCCGACCCCCCGACCGTCGCCAGCGTCTCCGACCCGCCCGTCTACGGCCGCGGCGCGATGGTGCTCCACCAGCTCCGCCGGACCGTCGGCGACCCGGCCTTCTTCACCATCCTCCGCACCTGGCTCAAGGACCACCGGCACGGCAACGCCGACACCAAGCAGTTCATCGAGCTGTGCGAACAGAAGTCCGGCAAGGACCTGACCCGCCTCTTCGACGTCTGGCTCTACGGCGAGGGCAAGCCGAAGAAGCCCTGACGGCGGGGGGAGGTGACGCCCTCCCCCCGCCCGAAACCGCTACCGTTGAGCCATGACCGCACTGCCCGACTGGATGCGCCCACCGCGCGCGGAAGGCTGGTTCGCGGAGGACCTGGACCGCCTCCCCCAGGCGCCGCGCCACACCGAGCTGATCGACGGAGCACTCGTTTTCATGATGTCCCCGCAGAGGTGGTGGCACGGCCACCTCGTCACGATGCTCACCGTCGCACTCATGGAACAGGTACCCGCCGAGGCGAGGGTCGGCCACGAGATGACGATCAAGCTGGATCAGCGCAACCGGCCCGAACCGGATCTGCTGGTGACAACGGCCGACTTCGACAGTGACCGCACCTGGTTCGCACCGGACGAAGTGCAACTCGTGATCGAGGTCATCTCCCCCGAATCAGCCCACCGAGACCTCACGGTCAAGCTCCGCAAGTACGCCGAAGCCGGGATTCCCCACTACTGGTGCATCGAGGACGAGGACGGGGTGCCCGTCGTCCACGTCTATGAGCTCGACGAGCCGACCGGTGCCTATGCCCCGGCCGGGATCTTCCGCCACCACCTCCAGCGGACGGTTCCGTTCAAGATCGACATCGATCTGAACGGCCTCACCCCGGCAAGAACAAACGTGGCCGGTAGAGCCATCGGACCGGCGCAGCGTCCGCGGCGCACGGACGCGGGGCCCTCGGGCACCGGGCCCTGGGCTCAGGCGACGCTCAGGAGGGCGCTGGTCTCGGCGGAGGACATCTCGGTCGCGTAGACGCGGCTGCCCGGCTGGTGCTTGCGGCCGCCCTCGCCCAGGTGACCGGCGTCCACGGGGTCGAAGCCGATGTCGCGGATCAGCCCGGCCACGGCCGCCTTGGCCTCCTCGTCGTTGCCGGACAGTGGGATGGCCACCCGGTCGGTGGCGCCCTTGGGACGGGCGTGGTCGCGGAGGTTCTCCCAGTAGATCGCGTTGAACGCCTTGACCAGGTTGGCGCCTGTGTGGGCCTGGATCTTCTCGCTGGAGGTGGTGGCGTCGGCGTCGAGCTCCGGGTCGTTTCCGTCCCGCTCGGGGTAGTAGTTGCAGGTGTCGATGACGACCTTGCCGCGCAGCGGCTCGGTCGGCAGTTCCCGGTAGCGGCCGTAGGGAATGGACACGACCACCGCCTCGCCGATCCGGGCCGCCTCCTCGGCGGTCACCGCGCGGATCGGGCCGCCGATGTCGGTCACCAGGTCGGCCAGGGTGTCCGGGTCGCGGGAGTTGGCGATCGCCACCTCGTAGCCGATCGAGGCGAAGTGGCGGGCCAGCGTCGAGCCGATGTGGCCCGCTCCGATGATTCCGATGCGCACGGCGTTGCTCCCCTCCTCGTCTGTGGTGGGTCCTCGGCGGGTTACCGGCACCTCGCGGATCATGCATCCCCGGCAGGGGCAGGATGGTCGGCGGCCCGCGCTCAGCGGCGGCGGGCCTGCGACTGCTCCGAGGCGAGGGGCTTGAGCGGGTCGTGCCCCAGGTTCATCATCCGGTGGCGCCAGTCGGCGTCCCCCGCCGTCGGGTCCAGGTCGTCGCCCCGCTCGGCGGTGACGGTGTCGACGACCCCGCGCATCACGCCGATGTCGTCGTCGGTGAGGTCCCCGCGCCGCTTGCCCAGCACCTCCAGCACATGGCGCCCGGTCTCCGGGCCCATCTCCTCCGGCAGCTTCTCGGTGACCTCACCGGCGGACTCGGTCATCAGCCATTCGTGCAGTTCGCGCGAGGTCATGTTCACCACCGAGTGGAACTGGTTCCAGACCTCGTCCAGCTCCTGCTCCGCCATGTCCGCCATGGGTCTTCTCCCTCTTGTGCCTGCGGTCGGCTGTGGTTCGACAGCCAGGGCACTCCGGGTTGCCGCCGCTGACGCCACGAAACGGCCGTCCGTACGACCGGTCCCGGCCGGTCCGGGCCGAGCCGGACCGAGCCGGACCGAGCCGGACCGAGCCGGTCCGAGCCGTCCGGGCCGGTCCACACGAGGACCATCCGCACGAGACCTAGCCGTCGTCGCGGAGTACCGGTCGCAGCGCCTCGATCACCGCGGGATCGTCGATGGTGGAGGGCAGTTCGGTGTCCCGGCCGTCGGCGATGTCGCGCATCGTGCGGCGCAGGATCTTGCCCGAGCGCGTCTTGGGCAGCGCCGCGACCACGTCGACCCGGCGCAGCGCCGCCACGGGGCCGATCGTCTCCCGGACGGCGGCGACGAGTTCCGTGGCGATGTCCCGAGGATCGCGGTCGAGGCCCGCCTTGAGCACGACGAGACCGCGCGGCACCTGCCCCTTGAGCGGGTCGGCGACGCCGACGACAGCGCACTCGGCGACATCCGGATGAGCGGCGAGCACCTCCTCCATCGCGCCCGTGGACAGCCGGTGCCCGGCCACGTTGATCACGTCGTCGGTGCGGCCCATGACGTACACGTAGCCGTCGTCGTCCTTACGGCCGCCGTCGCCGGTGAGGTAGTAGCCGCTGTAGGCGGACAGGTACGAGCGCACATACCGTGCGTCGTCCTGCCACACGGTGAGCAGCGTGCCGGGCGGCAGCGGCAGCCGGATCGCCACCGCGCCGTCGGCGCCCGGCGGCACCTCGCGGCCCGTCGGGTCGAGGATGCGCACGTCGTAGCCGGGCATGGGCACGGTGGGCGAACCGGCCTTGAGCGGGTGCGGCTCCAGGCCCATGGGGTTGGCGACGATCGGCCAGCCGGTCTCGGTCTGCCACCAGTTGTCGACCACCGGAACGCCGAGCAGGTCCGTGGCCCAGTGGTAGGTCTCCGGGTCCAGGCGCTCGCCGGCCAGGAACAGGTGGCGCAGCGATCCGATGTCGTGGGCGTGCAGCAGTGCTCCGCGCGGGTCCTCCTTCTTCACCGCGCGGATCGCCGTCGGTGCGGTGAACAGTGCCGTCACCCGGTGTTCGGCGACCACCCGCCACAGCGCACCGGCGTCCGGGGTGCCGACGGGCTTCCCTTCGTAGAGGACGGTGGTGCAGCCGGTGAGCAGCGGCGCGTAGACGATGTAGGAGTGGCCGACGACCCAGCCCACGTCCGAGGCCGCCCAGAAGACCTCACCGGGGTGGGTGTCGTACACGTTCTCCAGGGACCAGCGCAGCGCCACCGCATGGCCGCCGTTGTCGCGCACCACGCCCTTGGGGCGACCGGTGGTGCCGGAGGTGTAGAGGATGTACAGCGGGTCGGTGGCGGCCACGGGGACGCAGTCGACCGGCTCGGCGGTCGCCATGACCTGGTCCCAGTCGAGGTCACGGCCGGTCATATCCGCTGCGCACTGCGGCCGCTGGCGGATGACGCAGTGCTCCGGCCGGTGTTCGGCCAGCGCGAGGGCATCGTCCAGCAGCGGCTTGTACGGCACGACGCGGGCCGGTTCGATGCCGCACGAGGCGGCGATGACGAGCTTGGGACGGGCGTCGTCGATGCGCACGGCGAGCTCACGCGCGGCGAATCCCCCGAAGACGACCGAGTGGACGGCGCCGATGCGGGCACAGGCCAGCATGGCGACGACCGCCTCGGGCACCATCGGCATATAGATCACGACGCGGTCGCCCTGGGTCACCCCGAGCCCGGCCAGCGCCCCGGCGAACCGCGCCACCTCGTCACGCAACTCCCGGTAGGTGTACGCCGCCTTGCGGTCGGTGACCGGACTGTCGTACACCAGCGCGAGTTGCTCGCCGCGCCCGGCGTCGACGTGGCGGTCCAGCGCGTTGTGGCAGGTGTTCATCCGCCCGTCCGGGAACCACCGGTACAGCGGGGCCTCCGACGCGTCGAGGGCCCGGGTCGGGGCGACGGTCCAGTCGATGGCACGGGCGGCGTCCAGCCAGAAGCCTTCCGGATCCTCCAGGCTGCGCCGGTACTCAGCCGCATAGCCGTCCTGCTTCGGCGCCTGCGTCATGTCGATGCCCCTTTGCTCGTTCCGTCCGCGCCCTGCCGCAGGGTCATTTCATCAGCCATTCGGCGATGGCTTCCGCGCATGCGTCCGAAATGGCTTCGCCCTTCTCCGCGGACGCCCTGCGCGCGTCACCCGCCACACCCGACGACGTGACCGTGTGGAACGGCCGTGGTACCTGGATCGCCTCGCTCGGACCCGACTGGAGCGCGATCTCCGGGCCGACCACCGCCGGTGAAGTCACCAGGGCCATGACCCGTCTCGGCTTCACGTGCCGAGCTCCCCCCGACACCTCACCCGCGCGCGGTCTCACTCCGCTCGAGGAAGCGTCGGCCCAGCTCGGCACCCCCTCCCCGGTAACCGGCGGGAGAGGCGAAAGCCGAGGCCAGGACAGCGTTGAGGGCTCGACCGGCACGTGCCGGTCGAGCCCTCAACGCTTTCGGTTCAGTGTCCGGTCGGCAGGACAGCGCCTCCAGGGCCGACCAGGGGTCCGTGACTCATGAGTCGGAGTAGCTGAAGTCGCCAACGGTCCAGGCGCTCACGTCCTTGATCGCGACGCGGTACATCCCACCCGTTTCGGGAATCCCCATGCTTCCCTGCAGGATCCGGGCGACGTGGAAGTGCAGATGCGTGGGTGGCTCGCCGCGGTCGGGCCGGCCCTGTGTCTCGTCGGCGGTGAAGACGCCGGAGAAGGGCCGAGGCGGTCCGAGTCCCTCAGGATCTCCGACACACGCTGCCTCCACACGGCTTCGGGAGCCAACCGACCGGTGATGACAGCGCCGCCGGTGACCACGGTCAGGGACATCTGGTTGCTCTTCTCGGACTCCACCATGGCGGCCACGTCAACGAGCAGTTCGTCAGCGTTCGACATGAGAGCCGATTTTATTCAACGGTCCGGCCCGCTGTACCCCACTGGACGCGGCGGCGCACATGCCGACGCCTCCCGCCGGGGTGCGGCCCTGAGCCTGGTCGGGTGACCAGGTGCACGCCCGCCGCTACGCGCCGTAGGTTATCGAGGACCCACGCAGGACAAAATCTATGCCCGCCAGAGTAGTCATTGGCCAGTGAGTCGGTTAAGGTTTTTCTCGTAGACAGAGTCGAGCGAGACCCGGCAGACACGAACTGGCGGGTAGAAGTACGTGAAGTTCGCAGGTCGGTGCGGCTGTCGAGTCGCGCAGCCAGGTAGTTCGCAGGAAGGCGACGGGACTGGCAGCCGCACCGTGCAGCCCGAAGTGAATGACTTGGCAAAGAAGGAGGAAGCGGACGCCATCAGGATCGCCCGGGCACGGGGAACCGGCCCGGGTACCGCAAGACCCCGGATGGGAAGGTGGTCCCCGGTCACGCAACCGCGATCCCCGCGATCCCGCCCGCCTCGGGCGGCGTAGCGGAAGGCAGAAGGTCGGCAGAGCAGTAGGGCCGACAGATGGTGTTGAATTTCCTTCGGGGCCCTGGTGCGCACGGCACCAGGGCCCCTCGACGCGTTGCTCAACGAGGTGAGAATGACAGCAGACAATCCGCTCAGCGGTCGTCTGGACGACGACGACTACCCCGCCTACACCATGGGTCGGGCAGCAGAGATGCTCGGCACCACCCCCGGCTTCCTCCGCGCCATCGGTGAGGCCCGCCTCATCACCCCGCTCCGCTCGGAGGGCGGGCACCGCCGGTACTCCCGCTACCAACTGCGGATCGCCGCCCGCGCCCGCGAACTCGTCGACGAGGGCATGCCGGTCGAGGCCGCCTGCCGCATCGTGATCCTCGAGGACCAACTCGAGGAAGCCCAGCGCATCAACGCGGAGTTCCGCCGCGCCGCGGTCGAACAGCACGACGACTCACCATGAGCCTTCCGGGCACAGCCGGCGCCGCGGCACGCCCGGAAGGCAGGCGGAACACGGCGCCTTCACTCCCGAGGAACTCGCCGCCGCCCGTGCCGGCATGGCCGCCGCCGACGCCGCGTACGTGAGCAGCACGGGGGCATCCGCCGCGTGAACATCCCCTACCTGTGCGACGCCGGTGCACTGATCGCGGCAAGTTCCTCGCCGGATGCGACGTCGTACCCGTGGGAATCAAATGACCGTCGCGCCAGGCGATCGCGGCCATGCCCCTCGTTCTACGGCCGCGCCGACGCCCGCATCCTGACCATCCCGCCCGGCCTGTGCGACGAACTCGTGGACCACCCCAGTGTGTTCACCGTCAGCCCCCTGCTCGCGGGTCCGGGCCCCGCCTGACCCGCATAGGTGCCCGACCACCGACGTGGTGGTGCAGAATCCGCTAGACGTTGAAGCGGAACTCCACCACGTCCCCGTCCCGCATCACATACTCCTTGCCCTCCATGCGCGCCTTACCGGCCGCGCGTGCCTCGGCGACGGAGCCCGTCTCGACCAGGTCCTCGTAGGAGATGACCTCGGCCTTGATGAAGCCCTTCTGGAAGTCGGTGTGGATGACACCGGCCGCCTCCGGGGCCGTGGCGCCCTTCTTGATGGTCCAGGCGCGGGACTCCTTGGGGCCGGCGGTGAGGTAGGTCTGGAGGCCGAGGGTGTTGAAGCCGACATGGGCGAGGGTGGCGAGGCCGGGCTCGTCCTGGCCTACGGACTGGAGGAGCTCGAGGGCCTCGTCCTCGTCGAGCTCGGCGAGGTCGGCCTCCAGCTTGGCGTTGAGGAAGATCGCCTCGGCGGGGGCGACGAGGGCGCGCTGCTCGGCCTTGAAGGAGTCGTCGGTGAGCTCCTCCTCGTCGACGTTGAAGACGTAGAGGAAGGGCTTGGTGGTGAGCAGGTGCAGCTCGTGGAGGAGGGCGGCGCGCTCGCTGCCCTGGACGATGCCGGCGGAGAAGAGGGTGCGGCCCTCGTCGAGGATGGCCTTGGCCTCCTCGACGGCCTTGACCTGGGGCTGCTTGTCCTTCTTGATGCGGGCCTCCTTGACCAGGCGCGGCAGCACCTTCTCGATGGTCTGGAGGTCGGCGAGGATCAGCTCGGTGTTGATGGTCTCGATGTCGCTCTTCGGCGAGATCTTGCCGTCGACGTGGACGACGTTCTCGTCCTTGAAGGCGCGGATGACCTGGCAGATGGCGTCCGACTCACGGATGTTCGCCAGGAACTTGTTGCCCAGGCCCTCGCCCTCCGAGGCGCCCTTGACGATGCCCGCGATGTCGACGAAGTCGACGGTGGCGGGCAGCTTGCGTGCTGAGCCGAAGATCTCGGCGAGCTTGTCCAGGCGGGGGTCGGGGACGCCGACCACGCCGACGTTGGGCTCGATGGTGGCGAACGGGTAGTTGGCCGCCAGCACGTCGTTCTTGGTGAGGGCGTTGAACAGGGTCGACTTGCCGACATTCGGCAGACCGACGATTCCGATCGTGAGCGACACGTTGACGACTTCCCGTAGCTTCCCGTGGCGGGGATGTGAGGACCGATGACGGGCCCCGGTGGAGCCGGGGCCGGTCCACCAGTCTACGGGGCCGCCCTCGATCACCCGGCCGGGCTGACAATCGGTCGAACACACTGCCAAGGTCCTGCGAAGGGCGTGTCCAAGACCGGATTCTCGCCCTCCGGCGACCTACGTTGGTCGGGTGGAGCATTACAGCACGCGTACGCCCCGCCGCGCGGCGGCACCACCGCCCCGCCCGGCCGCGGACGACACGTATCCGGGACGCGGCAGAGGCACGGGGCAGGGCCGGGGGCAGCCCGGGGGCGCGGCCCGGGCGCCTCGGCCCGCCGCCAAGCGGCGAACACGCCGTACGGGGCCGTCCGGAGCGGCCGCGGCGCTGCCCGCCGTCCTGCGGCGGGCCCGGGGGCTGTCCTTCCCGGACCCCCGGCTGACCGGGCTGGGCGCGGGGCTGCTGACCACGCTCACCATGCTCGGCATCGGCTGCCTGGACGCGCTGCTGTTCTCCGGCTCCCCCACCGTCTACAGCGTGCTCTTCCTGCCCGTCTGCGCGGCCTGCGGGCTGTGGGTGCGGCCCGCCGACCTGCTGGCGGCGCCGGTGACGGCGCCGCTGGCGTATACGGTCGGGCTGCTGCCGGTCAACGAGGGTTCGGCGGGCTTCAGCGGACAGGCGGTGGGGGTGTTCACCGCGCTGTCGCTGCAGGCCGGCTGGCTCTACGCGGGGACGCTGCTGACCGTGGTGATCGTGCTCGTACGGCGGGCCCTGCTGGTCATCCGGCGTCGTCGGCAGCAGCGGCCGCGGCCATCCCGGCACCCACGATCCCCGCGTTGTTCTGAAGCTGCGCCGGCACGATCCCGGCCCTGACGCCCTCGATCAGCGGCAGGAACTTGTCCGCCTTACGGCTCACACCGCCGCCCAGCACGAAGAGCTCGGGAGAGAAGAGCATCTCCAGGTGATGGAGGTACTTCTGCACCCGGCGCGCCCAGTGCGACCAGCTGAGGTCGTGGTCGTCCTTGACCTTGGTCGAGGCCCGCTTCTCCGCCTCGTGGCCGTCCAGCTCCAGATGGCCCAGCTCGGTGTTGGTGAGCAGATGCCCGTCGGTGAAGACCGCGCTGCCGATGCCGGTGCCGAGGGTGAGCACGATCACGGTGCCCTTGACGCCGCGGGCGGCGCCGAACGTCGCCTCCGCGACCCCGGCCGCGTCGGCGTCGTTCAGCACCGTGACCGGGCAGCCCAGCCGCTCGGCGAGGCGCGACGCGAGATCGGTGCCGATCCAGCTCTTGTCGACATTCGCGGCCGTAAGGGTGACACCGTCCTTCACCACGCCTGGGAAGGTCACCCCGACCGGCCGCCCGGACCAGTCGAAGTGCCGGACGACCTCCACCACACCGTCCAGGACCGCCTCGGGCGTGGACGGATGCGGGGTGAGCACCTTATGGCGCTCTTCGGCGAGCTCGCCCCGGTCCAGGTCCACCGGGGCGCCCTTGATGCCCGAACCGCCGATGTCGATGCCGAACACCTTCGCCGCGGACGCCCCCGTGGCCCCCTGGCCGTAGGTCACAGCTGGGACCCCTCCGGCCGGGCGGCGACCGCCGGTGCCCCGGGCTGACCGGCGGCCGCCTGCGCCTCCGGCCGGCCCGCGGCCGCCGATGCCTCCTGCTCACCCGAGACCGCCTGCGCCTCCTGCTCACCCGAGGCCGCGGCGGCCTCCGCCCGCAGGTCCCGGCGCAGCTCCTTGGGCAGCGAGAAGGTCAGCGACTCCTGCATGGGCTGGACGACCTCGACGTCGCCGAAGCCGCGTTCGGCCAGCCACTCCAGGACGCCCTCGACGAGCACGTCCGGAACGGAGGCGCCCGAGGTCACGCCGACCGTGGTGACGCCCTCCAGCCACGCCTCGTCGATCTCGCTCGCGTAGTCGACCAGATGGCCCGCCTTGGCGCCCGCGCCGAGGGCGACCTCCACCAGCCGCACCGAGTTGGAGGAGTTCTTGGAGCCGACCACGATCACCAGGTCGGATTCGGCGGCCACCTGCTTGATGGCGGTCTGGCGGTTCTGCGTGGCGTAGCAGATGTCGTCGCTGGGCGGGCTGATGAGCTGCGGGAAGCGCTCCTTGAGGGCATCCACGGTCTCCATGGTCTCGTCGACCGAGAGCGTGGTCTGGGAGAGCCAGACGACCTTGGACTCGTCCCGCACCTCGACGTTCTTCACATCGTCGGGGCCGTCGACCAGGGTGATGTGCTCGGGGCCTCACCGCTGGTGCCGATGACCTCTTCATGGCCTTCATGGCCGATCAGGAGGATGTCGTAGTCCTCCTTGGCGAACCGGACTGCTTCCTTGTGGACCTTGGTGACCAGGGGGCAGGTGGCGTCGATGGTGGCCAGCTTGCGCGCGGCGGCCTCCTCGTGGACCACCGGCGCGACACCGTGCGCCGAGAAGATCACGATGGAGCCCTCGGGCACTTCCTCCGTCTCGTCGACGAAGATGGCCCCCTTCTTCTCCAGGGTCTGGACGACGTACTTGTTGTGGACGATCTCCTTGCGCACGTAGATCGGCGCGCCGTACTGCTCCAGGGCCTTCTCTACGGCGATCACGGCACGGTCGACACCGGCACAGTAGCCACGAGGGGCCGCGAGCAGGACCCGGCGGGCGGAGGTTGCAGTCATGTCCTCCATGGTAGGGGCGATGACCGCGGGCTCGGCCGGTTGGTGGGGGCGATGACCGCCGCCGCTGTCGGTGGTGGCCGATACCCTCGCGGTCATGGCTGTCAACACGTCCGCGGAGGCGCCGATCCCGGTCGGCGAGGTGTCCCGGCTGATCGGGGGCTGGATCGACCGGCTCGGCGCGGTCTGGGTCGAGGGGCAGATCACCCAGCTGTCCCGGCGCCCGGGCGCCGGTGTGGTGTTCCTGACCCTGCGCGACCCCAGTTACGACATCTCGCTGACCGTCACCTGCTTCCGCGCCGTCTTCGACAAGATCGCGGACACGGTCACCGAGGGTGCGCGGGTCGTGGTGCACGCCAAGCCGGAGTGGTACGCGCCGCGGGGCCAGCTGTCCCTGCGGGCCGCCGAGATCCGCCCGGTGGGCGTGGGCGAACTGCTCGCGCGGCTCGAGCAGTTGAAGAAGGCGCTGGCGACGGAGGGGCTGTTCGCGGCCGACCGCAAGAAGCCGCTGCCGTTTCTGCCACAGCTGATAGGGCTGGTCTGCGGGCGCGCCTCGGCCGCCGAGCGCGATGTGCTGGAGAACGCGCGGCTGCGCTGGCCCGCCGTCCGCTTCGAGGTGCGCAATGTGGCCGTGCAGGGGGTGCATGCGGTGCCGCAGGTGATCGAGGCCGTCGAGGAGCTCGACGCGCTGCCGGAGGTGGACGTGATCGTGGTGGCGCGCGGCGGCGGCAGCGTGGAGGACCTGCTGCCGTTCTCGGACGAGCAGCTGGTCCGGGCGGTGGCCGCGTGCCGTACGCCGGTGGTCTCCGCGATCGGCCATGAGCCGGACTCGCCGCTGCTCGACCTGGTCGCCGATCTGCGCGCCTCCACGCCCACGGACGCGGCGAAGAAGATCGTGCCGGATGTGGGCGAGGAGCTGATGCGCGTCCAGCAGCTGCGGGAGCGGGCGCTGCGCAGTGTGCACGGGCTGCTGGACCGGGAGGAGCGGGGGCTGGCCGCCGCGCTGGCCCGGCCGTGCATGCGGGAGCCGCACCGCATGGTGGACGAGCGCGAGGAGCGGATCACGGCGGTGCTGGAGCGGGCCCGCCGCTGCCTGGGCCATCTGCTGGACCGGGCCGACTCCGAGCTGACCCACACCCAGGCGCGAGTGGTGGCGCTCTCCCCCGCCGCGACGCTGCGCCGCGGCTATGCGGTGCTCCAGCACCCCGACGGCTCGGTGGTGCGGGCGGCCGAGGAGGTCGCGGAGGGCGAGGAGCTGCGAGCGCGGGTCTCCGAGGGCGAGTTCCGGGTGCGGGTCGCTGTCGGACCCGCTGAATAGGGTGAGGGGTATGGCGAAGACGGACGAGCAGACCGGGCAGACAGCCGAGCAGGCGGCTGGGCAGACCGGGCAGAGCGCGCGGGCGGAGACCACGCTCGGCTATGAGCAGGCGCGGGACGAGCTGGTCGAGGTGGTCCGCCGCCTGGAGGCGGGCGGCACCAGCCTGGAGGAGTCGCTCGCGCTGTGGGAGCGCGGCGAGGAGCTGGCGAAGGTCTGCCGCCACTGGCTGGAGGGCGCGAGGGCCCGGCTGGACGCGGCGCTGGCGGATGACGAAGACGCGAAGGGCGCCGAAGGCGCCGAGGAAGCGGAGAGCGCCGGGCAGGGCTGACCGGCCACCGTCCGGCGCCCGCCGCCGGACGGTGGCCGGTCGCGGTGCCCCGTACGCCGAGGACGACGCGGAGAGCCCCCACCGAGACCCGGCTGGCCGCCGCATAGCCCAGGCCGCCGAACGGCCGCAGTCGACCAGCACTCGGCGCCGAACGGCCGCGGCCGGTGCCCCGTACGCCGAGGACGCGGAGAGCCCCGCCGAGGCCCGACCGGCCGCCGCACAGCGCTCGCCGCCGAACGGTCGCGGTCGACCGGCGCTCGGCGTCGACCGGCCGCCATCGGCCCCGCCCGCCGTCGATTGGCCGGACCCGACCCGCGGGGCGTCGACCGGCCGCTGTGTCGGCCTTGCCCGCCGTCCACCGGCAGTCCTCGATCCGCCGCGCTCGACCGCCCGCGCCGCCCGCGCCGCCCGCGCCGCCCGCGCGGCGGTGGCGCGCATCGGTCGTGGTCGGCCGGGGATCGTCCCGGTCGACGCCGCCTCCGGGGCCGGGCTTCGTGCCGTGGCACTGTGATTCAGAGCACCTTGCCCACCTCGCGCCCACCTTTTTAGTTGAACATTAATCTAAGCCCCGTACAGTGGAGCCCGTCAGCGATATCCCCGCTTATGCAGAGGTTTCTTCCATGGCACTCGTTCTCGACTCCGCCGCCCAGGACCTGCTCTTCCGCGAGGCCCGCACTGCCAACACCTTCACCGACGAGCCGGTGACCGAGGAGCAGGTGCAGGCGATCTACGACCTGATCAAGTACGCGCCGACCGCGTTCAACCAGTCGCCGCTGCGCATCGTGCTGGTCCGCTCGCCCGAGGCCCGTGAGCGGCTGGTCCAGCACATGGCGGAGGGCAACCAGCCCAAGACCTCCACCGCCCCGCTGGTCGCGATCCTCGCCGCGGACAACGAGTTCCACGAGGAGCTGCCCGCGCTCTTCCCGCACTTCCCGCAGGCCAAGGACGTCTTCTTCGCCGAGCGCGCCGCCCGCGAGCAGGCCGCGGCGCTCAACGCCTCGCTGCAGGCCGGTTACTTCATCCTGGGCATCCGCGCCGCCGGTCTCGCCGCCGGTCCGATGACCGGCTTCGACCCGGCCGGGGTGCAGAAGGAGTTCCTGGACGAGGACCACACCCCGCTGATGGTCATCAACATCGGCAAGCCGGGCGAGGACGCCTGGTTCCCCCGTGGCCCCCGCCTGGACTACGACGACGTCATCACCACGGTCTGATCGACTGCTCGACCGTGATCGCGGACAAGCACCGCTCGATCACCGCTTGATCAACCACGGGCCCTTGGCCCGGACCGCCCGCCGGTCCCGGCCAAGGGCCCCGGCCTTCGCCGGGAGGCGTCTCGCTCAGCCCTTCTTCTCGGTGAGCGCCTCGGCCATCCTCGTCAGCTGCCCGAACGACGCCGTCCCGGTGACCACCGTGGTCACGCCCGGCTCCTTGCGCACCAGCGCGTCGTACTTGTCGCCCTCGTAGCGGACCCATTCCTTGCCGTCGATCCGCTGCGTCCGCTTCGTCTCCCGCGCCTGCTGGGTGACCTCCTCCACGAACGGCACGGGCTTGCCGTCGCTCTGCTCGACCGCGAGGTACTCCTCGTCCTGGTCGAGGAAGCCGAGGTGCCAGACCGCGCCGTCCTCCGCGGCGGCCGGGCGGTAGGTCACCGAGGTCGCGCGCCAGCCCTTGGGCAGGCTCCCGGGCTCGGGGGCGGCCACCGGGTACGGGGCGGCGCGGCGGGCCGTGGCCAGCTCCACGCGGTAGTTCACCGTCTTCACCCCGGAGCCCTTGGGACCCTCGTCATGGGGGATACCGAAGAGGTAGATGGCCGCCGCGACGACGCCGATCGCCGCCAGCGACAGCACCATGTCCCGGACCGTCTCTTTGCCACGCATACCTGCCACGCCCCCTATCGTCCCTCATCCGGTCGCCGCACCTCGCAACAGGGCCGCGCTCATGCGTGGGGCTATCTGCTCACTTAGCCAATCAGCGGATAAAGTCATGAACACCCTCACCCTCCTGGTCCCCCTTGCGGGAGGAGGGACCCTCACGGTCCGTCGCCGTACAGAAAGGTGCGCTCCGATGACCGAGCATCATCTCCCGTCCCAGCTCGAGGTCAGCCCCGAGGCTCCCGATCGCAACCTCGCCCTGGAGCTCGTCCGGGTCACCGAGGCGGGTGCCATGGCCTCCGGACGCTGGGTGGGCCGCGGCGACAAGAACGGCGCCGACGGCGCCGCCGTCAAGGCCATGCGCTCCCTCGTGCACACCGTCTCGATGAACGGCGTCGTCGTCATCGGAGAGGGGGAGAAGGACGAGGCGCCGATGCTCTTCAACGGTGAGCGCGTGGGCGACGGCACCGGCCCGGAGTGCGACGTGGCCGTGGACCCGGTGGACGGCACCACGCTCACCGCGAAGGGCATGGCCAACGCCGTCTCCGTGCTCGCGGTCGCCGAGCGCGGCACCATGTTCGACCCGTCGGCCGTCTTCTACATGGACAAGCTGGTCACCGGCCCGGACGCCGCCGAGTTCGTCGACATCACCGCGCCCCCCGGCGTGAACATCCGCCGGATCGCCAAGGCCAAGAAGTCCAGCCCCGAGGACGTCACCGTGGTGGTCCTGGACCGCCCCCGCCACGAGGGCATCGTCAAGGAGATCCGGGAGGCGGGCGCCCGGATCAAGTTCATCTCCGACGGCGACGTGGCCGGCGCGATCATGGCCGCGCGCGAGAGCACCGGTGTGGATCTGCTGCTGGGCGTCGGCGGCACACCGGAGGGCATCATCGCGGCCTGCGCGATCAAGTGCCTCGGCGGCACCATCCAGGCCAAGCTGTGGCCCAAGGACGACGAGGAACGACAGCGGGCCCTCGACGCGGGCCACGACCTCGACCAGGTCCTGGAAACGGATGACCTGGTCAGCGGCGACAACGTGTTCTTCGTCGCGACCGGCATCACCGACGGGGATCTGCTGCGCGGGGTGCGGTACCGCGCGGAGACCGCGACCACCCAGTCACTGGTCATGCGGTCCAAGTCCGGGACGATCCGGCAGATCGACTCCACCCACCGGCTGGCCAAGCTGCGCGCCTACGCCTCGGTCGACTTCGAACGGCCCAGCTGACCGAGGCGGCGGCACCCGCCGCGGGCGCCGCACGACAAGGGCCGGGTCCCGCCTCCCGGCGGCGCCCGGCCCAGATCCCGAAGAGTTCAGCCGGCGGCGGCGACCCGCACCGCGCGCTGCAGCTCCGCCTCCCGGCGCCGGCGGCGGGCCAGCACGACCCGGCGCTCGGCCGCGGTCAGCCCGCCCCACACTCCGTACGGCTCGGGCTGCAGCAGTGCGTGCTCCCGGCACTCGACCATGACCGGGCAGCGCGCACAGACGCGCTTGGCGGCCTCCTCCCGCGACAGCCTGGCAGCCGTGGGCTCCTTGGAGGGAGCGAAGAACAGCCCGGCCTCGTCGCGTCGGCACACCGCCTCCGAGTGCCAGGGGCCGGCCTGATCCCGCGCGGGGACGCGCTGCGGGGGCACGGCGGCTTCCAGCAGGGGCTGATGCGGTTGCAGCACGGTCTACTCCTGACGACGGCTCCGGTGGTCACCCTTGCCCGCCTCGAGGTGTACGGCCCCGTTAGCACCCCCATCAGCCGTACGAGAGACGATGCACCAAGCCTTACCCGCTGTGCGCGCGCTTATGCACACCGTTGTCCCACCCGGAACTTCCCCGTGCACGCCCCTTCTTCAGGGCTTATGCTCGCAGGTTCTTCAGCCGCTTACCCCGCTTGGGCTTGGCCTCCACACCGCCGAAAAGGGCGAACCCGGTGACGTGGATCACCGGTGCGTCCGGGTCCTGCGCCTCGTACGTCGTGACGTCGAAACCGCCGAGGATGCCCGCACCCGAACCGTGCAGCGAGACGTTCTCCGGGACCTTGATCTCCACCCCGCCGAAGGCGGCCACGACATGGATGACGATCTCCTGCTGCTCGAAGACCGCCTCGGTCAGGTCGATCTCGACGCCGCCGAAGATCGCCAGGGCGTTCGTACGGCGCCTGACCCGCCAGCGGCCCTTGCGCGTCGAACCGCCGAAGACCGCCACCAGGTTCTCCGACTCGGGGAGTGAACGCGGCCACTCCGACTCCGCGTCGCGCGCGGACGCCGAGGCGGCGCCGCGGGTGGGGGCGGCGGGCAGATCGCGCACCAGGGGCTCCAGCTCGCCGAGGGTCTTGGCGCGATACACCGCGTCGATCCGCTCGGCGTGCTCCTCCGGCTGGAGCCGCCCCTCGGCAAGGGCCTCCCGCAGGATGTCCGCGATCCTGTCGCGGTCCGCGTCGGACGCGCGGAGCTCCGCGACGGACACGGGCGCGGGCGCGGCAGAAGCGGGCGCGGGGGCCGACGCGGCCCTGGGCGCGGGTGCGGGGGCGGATTTGGTCAGGGGCACGGGCTGCTGCTCATCCACGGGCTCAGCGTACCCAGTCGCGATAGATCGCGACTAGGGGCAGGGGGACTCGACGGACGGAGTCCGGCGCAGCTGCCCGAAGCCTGTGAGGCCCCCAGGGGCCGAACATCGCGAGGGCAGCGATCCCAAACGGGGCTAGATCGCGACTAGGGGCAGGGGCGACTCGACGGACGGAGTCCGGCGCAGCTGCCCGAAGCCTGTGAGGCCCCAGGGGCCGAACATCGCGAGGGCAGCGATCCCAAACGGGGCTAGATCGCGACTAGGGGCAGGGGCGACTCGACGGACGGAGTCCGGCGCAGCTGCCCGAAGCCTGTGAGGCCCCCAGGGGCCGAACATCGCGAGGGCAGCGATCCCAAACGGGGCTAGATCGCGACTAGGGGCAGGGGCGACTCGACGGACGGAGTCCGGTCCTTCCCCCACTACTGAGCCCTACCTCACAGGTTCCATCCCGCGGCCCCGTTCTACGCTTATGGACGCGCTGTCGACGAAGTCAGCCCAAGCCCCGTCGAGTGAGGAATGGCCGCGATGCCAGAGTTTGCCTATTCGGACCTGCTGCCCCTGGGAGAGGACACCACGCCGTACCGTCTGGTGACCTCCGAGGGCGTGAGCACCTTCGAGGCCGACGGTCGCACCTTCCTGAAGGTCGAGCCGGAGGCGCTGCGCACGCTCGCCGCCGAGGCGATGCACGACATCTCGCACTATCTGCGCCCCGCCCACCTCGCCCAGCTGCGCCGCATCCTCGACGACCCCGAGGCCAGCGCCAACGACCGCTTCGTCGCGCTGGACCTGCTGAAGAACGCCAACATCGCGGCGGCCGGGGTGCTCCCGATGTGCCAGGACACCGGCACGGCGATCGTCATGGGCAAGCGCGGGCAGAACGTGCTCACGCAGGGCGGCGACGAGGAGGCCCTCTCGCGCGGTGTCTACGACGCGTACACCAAGCTCAACCTGCGCTACTCCCAGATGGCCCCGCTGACCATGTGGGAGGAGAAGAACACCGGCTCCAACCTGCCCGCGCAGATCGAGCTGTACGCGACCGACGGCGGCGCCTACAAGTTCCTCTTCATGGCCAAGGGCGGCGGCTCGGCCAACAAGTCCTTCCTCTACCAGGAGACGAAGGCGGTGCTGAACGAGGCGTCGATGATGACGTTCCTGGAGCAGAAGATCCGCTCGCTGGGCACGGCCGCCTGCCCGCCGTACCACCTGGCGATCGTGGTCGGCGGCACCAGCGCCGAGTACGCGCTGAAGACGGCGAAGTACGCCTCCGCGCACTACCTCGACGAGCTGCCCACTTCAGGCTCGCCGACCGGGCACGGCTTCCGCGACAAGGAGCTGGAGGAGAAGGTCTTCGAGCTGACGCAGAAGATCGGGATCGGCGCGCAGTTCGGCGGCAAGTACTTCTGCCATGACGTGCGGGTCGTGCGGCTGCCGCGGCACGGCGCCTCCTGCCCGGTCGCGATCGCGGTCTCGTGCTCCGCCGACCGCCAGGCGCTCGCCAAGATCACGCCGGAGGGCGTCTTCCTGGAGCAGCTGGAGACCGACCCGGCGCGCTTCCTGCCGGAGACGACGGACGAGGAGCTGGTCAAGGGCGCGGGCCCGGACCTGGACGCGGTCGCCATCGACCTCGACCGGCCGATGGACGAGGTGCTGGCCGAGCTGACCAAGCACCCGGTCAAGACCCGGCTCTCGCTGACCGGCACGCTGGTGGTCGCCCGGGACATCGCCCACGCGAAGATCAAGGAGCGGCTGGACGCGGGCGAGGAGATGCCGGAGTACCTGAAGAACCACCCGGTCTACTACGCGGGCCCGGCCAAGACCCCCGAGGGCTACGCCTCGGGCTCCTTCGGACCGACGACGGCGGGCCGGATGGACGCGTACGTCGAGCAGTTCCAGGCGGCGGGCGGCTCGAAGGTCATGCTGGCCAAGGGCAACCGCTCGAAGCAGGTCACCGACGCCTGCGCCGCGCACGGCGGCTTCTACCTGGGCTCGATCGGCGGCCCGGCGGCGCGGCTGGCCCAGGACTGCATCAAGAAGGTCGAGGTCCTCGAGTACGAGGAGCTGGGCATGGAGGCGGTCTGGAGGATCGAGGTCGAGGACTTCCCGGCGTTCATCGTGGTGGACGACAAGGGGAACGACTTCTTCACTGATCCGGCACCGCAGCCGACGTTCACCAGCATCCCAGTCCGGGGTCCTGGCCTGGCCTGAGCCGCCATCTAGGACCCTCCAGACCCCTCGGCCGTCCGGCTGAGGGGTCTGCCGGGGCCCGTATCGACCCTCACGCCGTCTCGAACGAGTACACCGACCACGGTTCACCGAGCGGCTGGCGGGGCAGGGTATGCACCTGGTCCTGGTCGCACGGGACGCCGCACGCCTGGAGGCGGCGGCCAAGCGGCTGCGCGCCGAGCACGGTACCCAGGTGTCGACGCTCGCGCTGGACCTGTCACACCAGGGCGCCCCTTCCCAGCTGGCCCAGTGGCTGGCGGATGCGGGAACCGAGGTCGACGTGCTGGTCAACAACGCCGGCGCCAGTCTGATGGGGCCGGTTGCCGACAGCCGTCCCGCACGACTGCGGGGCCTGGTCGACCTCAATGCCGACGCGGTGGCGGAGCTGACGGCGCTCCTGCTTCCCGCCATGGTCGCGCGGAGGCGGGGGGCGATCGTCAACATCGCGAGCACCGGTGCGTACGCGCCCGCTCCGTATGTGGCCGCCTACGCGGCCTCGAAGGCGTTCGTGCTGTCCTTCACCCAGGCGGTGTGGGCCGAGACGAGGGCGACGGGGGTGCGGGTCGTGGCGGTCAGCCCCGGTCCGACCGACACGGCGATGAACACACGGCGTGTGCCGGGCAAGCGCGGGCCCGGTTCCGTCGCGGACACCGTCATGTCCGCCTTGCGCGGCCGGGGCCCGGCGGTCGTCGACGGCCGTCTCAACACTTTCCAGGCTTTCGTCTTCGGTCGCCTGCTGCCCGCGTCAGCGGCTGCCCGGATCGCGGAGCGATCCCTGCGCAAGGCGGCGCTCGAAGATTGAAGTTCCGCGCCCCTCCCGGATCTGTGACGCCTCACCAGGAAGCAGCGGGGTGGCAGCCACCCCTGCCACCAGCACGCTGAGCCACGCTCCGACGCAAGCTGACAACAGTCCTGCCCCTGTGACATCTATCGCGCCTCGGCTCAGTGGTGCTGATGAATTGGCGCGCGACGGCATCGTCACAGCACGGCGCGCGATGGTGACCGTCCTGGCCGGAGAGAAGAGCGATACCCACGGGCTGGGGCAGGCATGGCCACCATGCCAGTGCCCTCGCCACCGTGAACATAACAACCCGAACCGATTCAAGCGCTCCTGAGACGGCCGCCCGCCCCGGAGGGCGAGGGACGGGCGGTCCCCCAGCGACCCCGGTCCCCTGCTCAAGGCTGTGCCCTGATACAGCCGTGCGCAGGGGCCGGGGCGGCATCGCCGTCCCGGCCCCGCCGTGTTCCATCACCCCCTCAGCGCCGCCTCGAAGGCGCCGGGGCGCTGGGTGACGCCGCTGCAGCGGGTGTTGGGCACGACGTTCGCGGTCGGCTCGGGGGTCGCGGCACCGGCCGTGGGGGCGGTCGGGGTGGCGGACCCGGTCATCTCCGGGGTGCACGGCCGGTCCCGTTCGGCCGACCACATCGACAGCCGTCCGATCCCCTTGTCCGCGGCGAACCGCGCCAGACCGGACGCGTCCTCCAGCGTGAAGGTCTCGCCGGTGACGTCGTTCACCCCGATCATGGGCGTCACGGTGAGGACCTTCCAGGCGGCGGCGTCGGACATGCCGAACACCTCGCGGAGCCGGGCCTGGCTGGCGGTGGCCGCCTGGATGGCGTAGTCGCCCATGTCGCCGGTGTGGTCGCCGCTGTAGTTCATGGCCATGATGTTGACGGCCGAGAGGATGACCCCCTCCTGTTTGGCGGCCTCCAACTGGGCGACGCTCCGCGGGGTCAGCCCGTCCGGCATGGCGGGCAGGGTGAAGGAGATGTTCAGGCCCTCGTGGGTGCGCTCGATGAGCGCGAGCGCCTGGGCGCGGCGGGCGGCGGCCTCGGCGTCGGCGAGCGCCTCGCCCTCGAGGTCGAAGTCGATCCTTTTGGCCTGGTAACGCTCGATCACCTCCGCATAGGCGGAGGCGAGTTCGGGGACGTCGGTGCAGACGGTGGCGAGCTCGGTGCCCTCGGCGCCGCCGAAGGAGATCCGCACGTCGCCGCCCGCCCGGCGGACGCCCTCGATCCGGGCCTCCAGCGCCTGGTCCTCCAGCGAGGTGCCGCCGTCCCACACCGGGGTGCAGCCGTCGCCCGCGACGACGAAGCCCAGCGCGAACTCCTTGACCCCGCGCGCCGCCGCGGCGGCCATGTCATAGCCCGAGTCCGACCAGGCGTTGACGTACGGCACGAACTCGGCGGGCGGACGCGCCGCGGGGGCTGTGACGCCGGGGGGTGTGAGGGCGCGGCGTGCGGCTCGGGCGACTGCTTCTGGTGTCCCGCCCATACGGCGATGGTGGCACAGACCACCGCGCCGGCCACGGCGAGTCCGCTCATGCGGGGGCTGGCCCTCATGGCTCTGGCTCCTCCTTGCGGTCCGGTACGAGGCGCCGGGGGCCTCTGCCGCCCGTGCCGTTCTCCCCGCCAAACCTCGCATATTCGGTGAAGCCTACCGAACTATGACACACCGCATGTTTGACTTATATGTCGCATGTCGTATTTTCTGCATTAGCCTCTTCCGTATGGATCCTCAGTCAGATGTGGCCGAGCGCGCGCCTTCGCGTCCCCTCCGCGCTGACGTGGCCCGGAAGGGGCCCGTGTTCGTGGACCTGTCCGGGCGCCGTGGCCGACTGGTACGACATGTGGGCGTCGTCGCGGGAGCCGCCTGCCTCGGCTATTCGGCGGTCCTGGGGTTGGGCTACGCGGGCGGTACGCCGTTCGCGCCGCAGACGCTGATCCCCGGGCACCCCGTCTCCACCGAGGCGTTCGGCCGGGGCCCGAAGCACACCCCGAGGGGCGTTCGGGGCCCTCCGAGCCGCGAGAGCGGCGTGACGCGCACGCGTACGGCTACGGGGATGAGGACGAGTACGAGGACGAGTACGGGGACGACGAGTACGGGCCGACCCACCGTCAGCACCGGCGCGAGCAAAACGCCTCGGGGCGCCCGGAGCACCGGGACGCCCGGGAGCCCGTCGCCCTGCCCCCATCACCACCCGGCCCCGGCCCGCGCCTCCGCGGGCCGACCCGCCCAAGGCCCACCGCGCGGTGCCGCAGTACTCCCCCGCGTACCACCGCCCCGGCGGCCGCGAGTCCGCCGCGGGGCACCGGCCCGCCAAGCACCGCAAGGCCGGTCACACGCCGTCACATCCGGCCGCCCACCCGCCCGCCAAGCGGCCCACGGGCGCGTCGCACACCCCGTCGAAGCAGCACCCCGCCGGTACCGAGCCGCCCGCCAAGGCCCCGGCCACACCACGCGGCCCGGCCACACCACGTCCCCCAGAGGCCCCACTCCCAGAAGCCCCCGCAGACCGGCACGCCCAAGCTCCCCAGAGAGCCCGCCGGGGCGGCACCCCGGCCGACGGACCGGGCGCCGCCAACGGCGGCCCCGAGGCCGAGGGCGAGACGTCGTGAGCGGCGGCAGACCGCCGAGGCTGCCGCGGCCGCGCCGCCGGCTCCCCGCGCCCCGTCAGGACGGCGCGCCCCGTACGGTGTTCCGGCTGACCGGCTCCGGCCGCCGCGCCGCACGCCGCACGGGCGGGCCCTGCGGCACGGGCGGACCCGGGCGCACGGGCAGGCTCAAGCTCATCGGCAGGCTCAGGCCCACGGGCAGGCTCGGGCCCACCGGCAAGCCCGGTCCCACCGGCAGGCTCAGGAGCAGGCTCAGGCTCACGGGCAGGCTCGGGCCCACCCGCTGGCCCAGGAACAGGCTCAAGCCCACCCGCCGGCCCACGAGCAAGCTCAGCCCCACCCACTGGCTCGGGAGCCGACTCCGTACCGTCAAGCTGCGCGAGCTCCGCACCCGTACCCGGATGGTGCTCGCCCTCGCGACCCTGCTCGCGCTGGTGTGCACCCTGCTGCTGGACGGCTATCTGCACGCCGAGGTCGGCAACGACGCCCGGGTGTACCGCTCACACGCCTCGCGCACCGTCCCCGACCGGCTGCGCAAGGGTGGCCCGGTGATCACCTTCGACCACCGGGGAAAGGCCACCGAGCACGTCATCCCGTCCAAGACCATCGCGCTGACCTTCGACGACGGCCCGGATCCGCGCTGGACCCCGGAGATCCTCGACGTGCTGCGCCGCCACAAGGTGCGGGGGACCTTCTTCGTGCTGGGCCAGATGGTGATCCGCCATCCGGAGCTGGTCCGCCGGATGCGGGCCGCGGGCCATGAGGTCGGGGTGCACACCTTCTCCCACGTCGACCTGTCGTACCAGGACAAGGGGCGCATGGACCGCGAACTGGCCCAGTCCCAGCTGGCCCTGGCCGGTGCGGCAGCCATCACCAGCTCGCTCTTCCGCGCGCCGTACGCCTCCAAGGTCCGCGCGCTGGACGACCGCACCTGGCCGGTGCAGCAGCACATCGGCTCCAAGGGCTACATCAGCGCCTTCGTGGACACCGACAGCGAGGACTGGAAGCGGCCCCGGTGAAGGAGATCGTCCAGAACGCCACCCCGGAGGGCAGGAAGGGCGCGTCGGTGCTCTTCCACGACGCGGGCGGCAACCGCGCCCGCACCGTGAAGGCCCTGTCGCTCTACATCGAGCGGATGAAGAAGAAGGGCTACTCCTTCACCACGGTCACCGGCGCGCTCGGCGCCCACAGCGCCAACCACCCGGCGCGCACCCTGGCGGTCTGGGAGGGCCGGGCGCTGATCTGGGCCGCCGCGGTCAGCCACAGCGCGCTGCCGTTCCTGATGGGGCTGCTGGGCCTGGTGGGCTTCTCGGTGATCGGGCGGCTGCTGCTGATGGTGGTCCTCGCCTGGTGGCACCGGCGCTCCCGGGAGCGGCGGCGCTGGAGATGGGTGCAGGAGGTCACCGATCCGGTGAGCGTGATCGTGCCCGCGTACAACGAGAAGGAGTGCATCGCCAACACCCTGAAGTCGCTGTCCGCCTCCACCCACCCGATCGAGATCCTGGTCGTGGACGACGGCTCCACCGACGGCACCGCCGATATCGCCGAGGCGATGGGCCTGCCCAACGTCCGGGTGCTGCGCCAGGTCAACGCGGGCAAGCCCGCGGCCCTCAACCGGGGCATCGCCCATGCGAGCCATGAGCTGATCGTGATGATGGACGGCGACACCGTCTTCGAGCCCACCACCGTCCGGGAGCTGGTGCGCCCGTTCGCCGACTCGCGGGTGGGCGCGGTGGCGGGCAACGCCAAGGTCGGCAACCGGGGGAAGCTGATCGGCGCCTGGCAGCACATCGAGTACGTGATGGGCTTCAACCTCGACCGGCGGATGTACGACCTGCTGCGCTGCATGCCCACCATCCCCGGCGCGATCGGCGCCTTCCGCCGCCGGGCGCTGCTGGAGGCCGGGGGCATGAGCGCGGACACCCTGGCCGAGGACACCGACATCACCATCGCCCTGCACCGGGCCGGCTGGCGGGTGGTCTACCAGGAGCACGCCCGCGCCTGGACCGAGGCGCCCAGCTCCCTCGGCCAGCTGTGGAAGCAGCGCTACCGCTGGTCCTACGGCACCATGCAGGCGCTGTGGAAGCACCGCCGCTCGCTGATCGACCGGGGGCCCTCGGGGCGGTTCGGGCGGGTGGGGATGCCGCTGGTGGTGCTCTTCCAGATCCTCACCCCGCTGTGTGCGCCGCTGATCGACCTCTTCACCCTCTACGGGGTGATCTTCCTGGACCCGGTGCGCTCGCTGCTGGCCTGGGCGGCGCTGCTGCTGGTGCAGCTGCTGGGCGCGGCGTACGCGTTCCGGCTGGACCGGGAGAACTACCGGCCGCTGGCGGTACTGCCGCTGCAGCAGATCGCCTACCGCCAGCTGATGTATCTGGTGTTGCTGCACTCCTGCGTCACCGCGGCCACCGGCGCCCTGCTGCCGTGGCAGAAGCTCAAGCGCACCGGCGAGGTGGACACCCCGAGGGCGCCCGAGGCCGTACGGTGACCGGGCTCACCCGTTCGGCTCGGCGGGCGCGGGAACACGGCGTGACGTGAAGACGCTGTGCTGGACGGAGGTGTCCCCATGACCGACGAGAGCCACCGCGACGAGAGCCACCGCGACGACGGCCCGCGGGAGGGCTACCGCATCGAGCACGACTCGATGGGAGAGGTCAGGGTGCCCGCAGGCGCCAAGTGGCGCGCCCAGACCCAGCGGGCGGTGGAGAACTTCCCCGTCAGCGGGCAGCGCCTGGAGCGGGCGCACATCCAGGCGCTGGCCCGGATCAAGGGCGCGGCCGCCCTGGTCAACGCCGAGCTGGGCGTGGTGGACAAGGACATCGCGGCGGCGATCTCGGAGGCGGCGGCCGAGGTCGCCGAGGGCCGCTGGGACGACCACTTCCCGGTGGACGTCTTCCAGACCGGCTCCGGCACCTCGTCCAACATGAACACCAACGAGGTGCTGGCCACCCTGGCGAGCGAGCGCCTGGGCCGCCCGGTGCACCCCAACGACCACGTCAACGCCAGCCAGTCCTCCAACGACGTCTTCCCCTCCTCCATCCACATCGCGGCCACCGCGGCCGTCACCGGCGATCTGATCCCGGCCCTGGCCCATCTGGCGCAGGCGTTGGAGCGCAAGGCCGCCGAGTTCGCCGAGGTGGTCAAGGCGGGGCGGACCCATCTGATGGACGCCACTCCGGTGACCCTCGGTCAGGAGTTCGGCGGCTACGCGGCCCAGGTGCGGTACGGGATCGAGCGGCTGCGCGCCTCGCTCCCCCGGCTGGCCGAGCTGCCGCTGGGCGGCACGGCGGTGGGCACCGGGATCAACACCCCGCCCGGGTTCGCCGCCGCCGTCATCGCCGAGCTGGCCCGCACCACCGGGCTGCCGCTGACCGAGGCCCGGGACCACTTCGAGGCGCAGGGCGCGCGGGACGGGCTGGTCGAGACGTCCGGGCAGCTGCGGACCATCGCGGTCGGCCTCACCAAGATCGCCAACGATCTGCGCTGGATGGCGTCGGGCCCGCGCACCGGGCTCGCCGAGATCGCGCTGCCCGACCTCCAGCCCGGCTCGTCGATCATGCCGGGGAAGGTCAACCCGGTGATCCCCGAGGCCACGCTGATGGTCGCGGCGCAGGTCACCGGCAATGACACCACCGTCGCCACGGCCGGGGCCGCCGGGAACTTCGAGCTCAATGTGATGCTCCCGGTGATCGCCAAGAATCTGCTGGAGTCGATCCGGCTGCTGACCAACGTCTCCCGGCTGCTCGCGGACCGCACGGTCGACGGGATCACCGCCAACGCCGAGCGGGCCCGGGAGTACGCGGAGTCCTCGCCGTCCGTCGTCACCCCACTCAACCGCTACCTCGGCTACGAGGAGGCGGCGAAGGTGGCCAAGCGGTCGCTGGCGGAGCGCAAGACGATCCGCGAGGTGGTGCTGGAGTCCGGCTATGTGGAGCGCGGACTGCTGACACTGGACCAGCTGGACGAGGCCTTGGACGTCCTGGGCATGACACATCCTTAGCCGGGCGTTGGCCCCCGGTTGCGTCATAGGTCACGGCATCGCGGCCCGTGCGCACCTAAGATCTGCTCATGACAGCGGACATCGTGGAGACGACAGGGACGGCGGACACCGCCCGGTGGACACCGGGCGACCACATTCTGTGGCGCTATCGGGCCAACGCCTCCGACCTCATCCACATCTGCCGTCCCGTGACCGTCGTCGAGGACACCGCGGAGCTGCTCGCCGTCTGGCTCGCGCCCGGCACCGTCTGCGTCAAACCGCAGCTCACCGACGGCACCTCGGTGCACCACGAGCCGCTGCCCACCCGGTACACCAAGCCGCGCACCACCGCGCGGTCCCAGTGGTTCGGCACCGGTGTGCTGAAGCTGGCCCGGCCCGGCGAGCCGTGGTCGGTGTGGCTGTTCTGGGACCACGGCTGGAGGTTCCGGAACTGGTACGTGAACCTGGAGGAGCCGCTGGTCCGCTGGGACCGCGGAGTGGACTCCGAGGACCACTTCCTGGACATCGCGGTCTACGCCGACCGCAGCTGGGAATGGAAGGACGAGGACGAGTTCGCGCAGGCGCAGCGGGCCGGGCTGATGGGTCCCGAGCAGGCGGAGGGGGTCCGGGCCGCGGGCCGGGCGGCCGCGGCGACCATCGAGTCCTGGGGGGCGCCCTTCCGGGACGGGTGGGAGAACTGGCGGCCCGACCCCGCGTGGTCCGTGCCCGCCCTTCCGGCGGACTGGGGCCGTACGGACAAGAAGCACACCTCGGCACACTCGAGGTCATGAACCTCTTGTCGTGTCCCAGTGTTTCAAACGTAGGATCGTCGTCCGGAACACTGCCCATGCGGGACACCAGACGCCGACGCAAGTCACGGGCGACGCGCAAGATCTGACGTGCTGTCACAGGAGGGGGCGGAGTCGTGAGCGGTGAGGACGAGCAAGGGGACGGTTACGAGGGCTACGAGGACTTCGACCGCCTCGCGCTGGACCGCAGCGGTCAGGCGGAAGCCTTCGACCACATCGGCGACCGCTACGACGACGCCTTTCCGCACAAGGAGGGCCAGCTCGACGCCGGCCGCTGGCTGGCCGAAACGCTTCCGCCCGGCTCCCGGGTGCTCGACGTCGGCTGCGGTACGGGCCTGCCCACGGCCCGTCAGCTGGTCGACGCGGGGCACGAGGTGGTCGGGATCGACATCTCCCCGGGGATGCTCAAGCTGGCCCGGGACAACGTTCCGGAGGCCACCTTCCACCATGTGGACATCGTCGATCTGCGGGTGGGCGGCCGGTACGGCCCCGGAGGCAGCCGGGAGCTCGGCCCCTTCGACGGCATCGCCGCCTACTTCTCGCTGCTGCTGCTGCCCCGCCCGGAGATCCCGTACGCACTGCGGACCCTGCACGCCGCCCTCAGGCCCGGGGGCTGCTGGGGCTGGGCATGGTGGAGGCGGACATCGACGACTTCCCCATTCCGTTCCTCGGCAACTCGGTCCGGGTATCCGGTTATCTGCGGGACGAGCTGCGCCAGGTCGTCCGCGATGCGGGCTTCGAGATCGCCGGGGAGGACTCGCACGCGTACGCCCCGGCCAGCACGGACGTACCACCCGAGATCCAGCTCTATCTGAACTGCCGACGACGTGCCTGACACTCGGTGCGCCCACGAGACGCGGGCGCACGGCCCCGGACGGATGGAAACCCACGCGTGACGGAGCACCCCACCTCCCACAACAGGCGGCAGGCGGCCACCTCTGCCGCCGCCTCGGGCGCGGCCGCGCCCGACGACGCGCACGGCGCGGTCCCGGACCCGCGGACCGCCGTGCGGCAGACGGCTGCCCCCGGCCAGGAGCCGGGCGACGGCCGCCCGCGTCCGGCCTACCCCACGGACGGGCCCGCGGGGCCGGCGGCCCACGACGGACCGCCGGGCCCGGCCGGGGAGCCCGCGCCCCGCGCCAGAGGGCGCGGCGCCGCCCCGAGCGCGGCGAGGGCGCCGACCGGACGGGGTCCACGCGCCGGGGCCGCGGGCGGAGCGGCGCGGACGGTCGGGGAGCGCCGCCGCGGCGCGCGGTGGCGGAGGCAGGGAGCGCCGGAACACGGCGGCGGAGAGCGAGCACCCGGCGCAGCCGGAGCACGGCACACCGGAGGGCGAGCCTGTGTGGGACGCGGATCGCAATGCCGCAAGAGGCGCGGCGCGCCGGCCGGGAGCGAACGGCGGCTCCGGCCCCGACGAGCAGCCCCCGGCCGCCCAGGGCGACGGGCGCGGCCGGGAAGCGGCGCGCCGGGGCTCGGGCGCGGGCGAGCATCCGGAGCGCCCGGGCGAGGCTTCCGCGACGGCCGGGGCTGGTGAAGCACCTACGGCAACGGGATCTGGCGAGGCCCATGCGGCGGCCGGGTCCGGCGAAACGCATGCGGCGGCCGGGTCGAGCGAGTCCCACTCGGCGGCCGGGTCCGGCGAAGCACACACAGCACCCGGATCCAACGACGCCCGCAGAGCATCCGGATCCGGCGACGCCCGCACCGGGGCCGCCACAGCGGGTGAGGTCGCCTACAGCGCGCCGGAGGGCGGAGTGCCCACGGTGCCGCCCGCGGGCGGCACCGCCGCCGCCGAGGCGGCCATCGCGCGGGACCGGAGCGGCGACCGGCTGCGGTTCGTGGGGGCCGCGACGCGCCGGATCGCCCGGGGCATCGACCTGGACGAGATCGTGCTGGGCCTGTGCCGGGCCACCGTGCCCACCTTCGCCGACGCGATCCTGGTCTATCTGCGCGATCCGCTGCCGGTCGGCGACGAGCGCCCGGTCGGCCCGGTGGTGCTGCGGCTGCGCCGCACCGACCGGATCCCGCTGGACCCGGACACCGACAGCGGCCGGCTGTCGCTGCTGCCCTCCCAGCCGGATCTGTCGCCCGCGGTGGGCGGCGGCCCGGCCGCCGAGCTGTGCGAGGTGGAGGCGGGCGGCCCGCTGGCCGAGGTGCTGCGCGGGGTGCGGCCGGTGTTCGGCGACTCGCAGGCCGCCCGCGCCGCGCTGCCGGAACTGCTCGGCGAGGGGCCCTCGGTGGCGACCGGTCAGCGCACCGTGCTGGCGCCGCTGCGCGGCCGCCGCCGGGTGATCGGCGCGGCCGTGTTCGTACGCCGCCCGGACCGGCCGCCGTTCGAACCCGACGATCTGCTGGTGGCGGCCCAGCTGGCCACCCACACCGCGCTCGGCGTCGACAAGGCGGTGCTGTACGGGCGCGAGGTGTACATCGCGGACGAGCTCCAGCGCACCATGCTGCCCGACTCGCTGCCGCAGCCCACCGGCGTCCGGCTGGCCAGCCGCTATCTGCCCGCGGCCGAGACCGCGCGGGTCGGCGGCGACTGGTACGACGCGATCCCGCTGCCGGGCAACCGGGTGGCGCTGGTGGTCGGCGATGTGATGGGCCATTCGATGACCTCCGCCGCGATCATGGGCCAGCTGCGCACCACCGCGCAGACCCTCGCCGGGCTCGACCTGCCGCCCCAGGAGGTGCTGCACCACCTGGACGAGCAGGCCCAGCGGCTGGGCACCGACCGCATGGCCACCTGCCTGTACGCGGTCTACGACCCCGTGGCGCACCGCATCGTGGTGGCCAACGCGGGCCATCCGCCGCCCCTGCTGCTGCACCGGGGCGGCCGCGCCGAGGTGCTGCGGGTGCCGCCGGGGGCGCCGATCGGGGTCGGCGGTGTCGACTTCGAGGCGGTCGAGCTGGACGCGCCCGCCGGGGCCACCCTGATGCTCTACACCGACGGTCTCGTCGAGTCGCGGATGCGCGATGTGTGGACCGGGATCGAGCAGCTGCGGGAGCGGCTGACCGCCACCGCCCGGCTCACCGGCCCCAACCCGCCGCCGCTGGAGCCGCTGTGCGACGAGGTGCTGGACATGCTCGGCCCCGGCGACCGCGACGACGACGTGGCGCTGCTCGCGGCCCGGTTCGAGGGCATCGCGCCCAGCGATGTCGCGTACTGGTTCCTGGACCCGAAGGCGCAGACCGCCGGGCAGGCGCGCCGGCTGGCCCGCCGGGCGCTGGCCCGCTGGGACCTGGACGATCTGACGGACGCGGTGGAGCTGCTGGTCAGCGAGGTGGTGACGAACGCGGTGCGCTATGCGGAGCGGCCGATCACGCTGCGGCTGCTGCGTACGGACGTCCTGCGCTGCGAGGTCGGCGACGACGTGCCGCAGCTCCCCCGGCTGCGCCAGGCCCGGCCGTCCGACGAGGGCGGGCGCGGGCTGTACTTGGTGAACCGGATGGCGCGGCGCTGGGGCGCGACCCGGCTGTCCACGGGCAAGGTCGTCTGGTTCGAGCTCGCGATGCCGTCCTGAGCCGACCCCGCCCGGACGCTAGTCCGGTTGGCATGAGAGGGCCCCGGAAGCGGCGGTGTGTACCGCGCTCCCGGAGCCGCTGCGCAGGGTCCTACCGGGGCATGCGGGGGCGGACGGCCGTCTCAGGTCCGCCTGAAGCGGTCCGGCCGGTTGTTTTCGCGGTGGCGGGGGCACTGGCACGGAGGCCATGCCTGCCCCAGTGCGTAGGGGTTGCTCTTCTCGCCGACCAGGACGGCCACCATCGCGTGGCGTACGGTCACGATCCCGTCGCGCGCCATGGTGTAGACGCGCATCGTCATGCGAGTCTCTTCGCCCCCGTTGGCCGCCCTCATCGGCCCGTCCCCTCGACCGGCGCGAGGAGCTGAAGCACGGCGCGCAGACCGCGCTTGACCGCGCCGAGGTGGTAGGCGAGTTCTTCCGGCGCGGCGGTGGCCAGGCTCAGGGCTTCAGCGGCGGCGAGGCTCTGTCCGGCGACGATCATGACGGCCCGCTCAAGGCCGTCGCGGGTGGGCTTGCCAGCCGCCATACATGCCGGACACAGGCCCGAACGCGGATCACTGAGGTTGCGGGGCCCGAAATCACCGGGAGTGGCGCACAGAGTACAGCCGGGAACCGGGACGGACACGGCATGGCCGTTGGCGGTCACCGGATCACCACCATCCCATGCGGGGCACAGATCAACTCCACGCGCGGGCCGGTCCTCGACCGCTGTTGCCGCCGTTGCTCATCAGCCACCGCGTAGGGGCGTACCAGCGCGAGCAGCTCGCCATCCAGCGGCCCGGGGAGGGCGCGCGGTTCGAGGGTCGGCGAGTCGGCGTGAAGACGCGGGGGCGACTGTCCGGGCCGGACAGTCGCGGAGTCCACCGCCCCCGCCATGGGCCAGGAAGGCGCCGGATACGACGCGGGGAGGCCCGGGACCGCACGGTGACAGCCGGACGGCCGTAAGGCCAGAAGTGCACTCATCCACACCAGTGCACGGCGCGTAAGGTCATGCATGTCGTCAACCTCCACGTGGTTGATGGCCACGCCCCCGGGCCGTTCGGAGCGGCTGCGGGGGTCTCTCATGTGTGACACGTGGCCTACGCCGGTAACGGCGCGTATCGGGCTAGTTCCTCGCTCTAGGCAACTGCGCCACTACTCAGAGCGGTACCGTTGCAAGAGCGGCGGTTTTCAAAAGCTTCAAATGCTCTTGAACGAGGAGGTGGCGGCATGGGGCCGGAGTCCAACCCGAACCTGAAACACTTGTATGGGCAAACGGGGTGGACCTTGGGGCGCTTCGCCCGGGAGGTCAACCGGGTCGGTACCGAGGGAGGCGCGCCCAAGACGTACAGTGCGCAGACGGTGCACCAGTGGCTAAAGGGCCACGTCCCGAAAGCGGAAGCTCGGCCACTTGTCCTGGAGGCCCTTTCCCGGAAACTGGGTCGTCCGATCACTCATAGTGAGGCAGGATTTCCGGCACCTGTATCCGACTCGGCGAAGCCGAGTACTGTTGAGGGGTTGATCGACCTTAGCAGGCAGGATATGGACCCATCGCGCCGCAGCGTGATAGGTGCCAGCCTCTTTTCCGTCGCACTTACGGTGCCCGGCTGGCCGGACGTAGTGGGCAGGATGGAAGCTGTTCAGGCTGGCGAGACTCGGCGTGTCGGGATTCCCGAGGTCGAGATGATCAAGGCCATGACAGAAAGGCTGTCAGAACTGGACGACGAATTCGGTGGCCGGCACGCCAGGCCGATGGCTGCCGCCTTTCTGGTGAACACAGTCGCACCCTACTTGCGGGCCCCAGCCCCAGAGGCTGTGCGGAAGAACATGATGGGTGCCGCTTCTTTCCTCTGCTATCTCATCGGGTGGATGGCGGTAGACGAAGGGCTGCACAGGTTAGCTCAAAATTACTACGTGAAGGGCCTAGAACTGGCCGGGGCAAGCGATGACCATTTCACGTACTGCCATATCTTGCGCGGCATGTCAGTACAGGCCGCAGACTTGGGCAACGGATCTCCCGCAGTGCGCCTGGCAGATGCCGCCGCTGCCGCCGCGCCGAGCGCCGCGCCCCGAATGCGCGCCTTTCTCGCAGGACAACAGGCGCACGCTCATGCGGTGCGAGGAGACAAAAGAACGGCCTACCAGTTCCTTCGAGAGACCGATTCCGCGATAGAGAAGGCCGAAAGCCAGGCGCGCACTTTCGGCGGATATTCGCCCGCCACTTTAGCTTATCACGAAGCCCAGGTTCGAAATGCGCTCGGCGACACCACGGGGAGTATCGATTCCCTTCAGCGGCATTTCCGCCTTCGCAGCAGCAGCAACGATAGTAGGCGCAGCGGAATCCGCTTTACCTCCATGCTGGCCGAAAGGCAATTGAAAGTCGGGCACCTCGAGGCGGCATGCGCCAATTGGAGTAAGGTCCTCGATGATTACCCCACGATAAAGTCAGGCCAGGTAGACCAACATGTGCTGACCATGTTCCACTCGCTGCGCCCCTATCTCAAGAATCCAGCAGCGCGAGAACTGTACGAACGTGCCCGGCTCGTCGCTCCTGGCTCACTAGCCATCTAATCGCCTCCGACGTCGGGGACGGGTAGTTGCAAGGAGCGTCACGCGGCCGTCGATGCTCACTCGTGCACGCCAAAAGGCGCCCAAGCGCCGTCAATCGGCAGCAGGCCCGAACCCCGCCCCTGCCGCGTCTGCGGGTTGGGCGCGGGCTCTGCTCTTCCCCGTCCTGCGGTCCGGTGCGAACGTACCGAGGGGCAAGCCCGTACCGGACCGTCACTGTTGCCCTCTACGGAGCAGGCCATCGTCCGAAGCCCAGCTCGACGGGTGGGTGAGATCGGAGAGTCGCCGTCGCCCGATGGAGTCGCCGACGACAGGCGCTCGGCGACTCCGAGGTATGGCTAGCTGCCAACCTTCGGCGGGCACTCTGTCGACACCGGCACCACGTAGAACATAATCGCCTTCAGCTCCGGAACGGATCTTTCCAAGCAAACCTCGTATTGATTTGGCGATTTCAGATCAATGAATCGGCCTTTGTTTTCCGCGCCACGCACAGAATAGCCAAGCCCAGACCTGACTGCCCATTGGATAGCCTTCTGTAAATCTTCGCCAACTGCGGATATCGACTCCCACCTCAGATCCGAGGACGTCCACGGCCATAAATCGGACCGCAGGGTCGCGACCGCGTTCGAGAGTAACTCCTTATCCGGCACCGCCCTTACCATTCGCCCCGACGCTTACCCGCTAAGAGCCAGGAACGGACTGTTCCCCAAGAGATCATGGTAGTTCGGGACATCCTCGCCGAATGCGGCGGTGTCATCCGCTGGGGTGGCGACGAATCGGTACCCAAAGAGTCACACTTCCAGATCGACGTCGCACCTGGGGATCGACGTCTGAAGGCTCTCGCTGGCCGGATCGACGCGTGGCATAGAGCACCCGGCCAAGGCCCGGGAGCCATCGACGCCTCCCTCCCCGAGCGTCAGCGCGCGGCCCGAGCCATGGAACGAGTCCAAGCCCGTTAGTGCCTGCTGAGATATCGACTCCGATCGTAGCTCTCACCGTCACAGCCGAACCTTCTTTCGTGACGGTTAGCCGGTTGAGCCTGCGGACAGTTCGAGGTTCGAGGCTGGTTGCGGGCAAGGGTTATGGCCAAGTGTCACGTCGGGTAGCCAGCGGCTTCGCCAAGCGGGCCTATCCGCGGAACTCGGCCCCATCGAGGAGAACTTCTGACCCGGCGGCGATGCGGTCCGGGGCGGGCATGCCGAGTGGCACGCCCGCCCCGGGCCGTCACTGCTGTTGTCGGCGGAGGACGCCGCCGCCGTCGGCGTCGCCCGAGGCCGAGCTCGACGGGTCGGGCGGGCTCGGGGAGTCGGCGTCGCCCGAGGGCGATGCCGACGACGAGGCGCTGGACGACGCGCTGGACGACGGGCTGGACGACGGGGACGAGGAGGGCGACTCGCTGGTCGACGGGGACGAGGACGGGCTGGAGGAGGGCGACTCCGAGGTCTCGCTCGTGCTCGGCGACGTGGGCGGCTTGACCGCCGCTCCCATGTCGGTGTCCAGGTCGAACTTCGAGGCCTTCTGGCCGCTCAGCGCGGACTGGGTGTACGCGGCCCAGATCTTGGCCGGGAAATCACCGCCGTTGACGCGTCCGCCGCCCGCGGTGCCCTTGAGCGAGACCTGCTTGCCGACGCCCTTCTGCTCGCCGAACATGCCGACCGAGGTGACCAGGTCGGGGTGTAGCCGGTGAACCAGGCCGACTTGTTGTCGTCCGAGGTGCCGGTCTTGCCCGCGACCGCCTGGCCCTGCTGGCGCACCGCCTGGCCGGTGCCGTCGTCGACCACCCCGGTGAGGACGGAGGTGACGGAGTCGGCGGCGCCGCGGCTGATCGCCTGGCCGTTGGTGGGATCGGGCAACTCGGGCCGCTCATCGCCCTTCTCCGCGGACTTCACGATCGCCGGGGTGACCTTCTTGCCGTGGTTGTCGAGGGTCGCGTAGACCCCGGCCATCTCCTTGGGGCTGGCGCCCATCACGCCCAGCGACATCGCGGGGCGCACGTCGAAGCCGTTCTCCACCCGGCCGTCCATGCCGAGGTCCATGGCCGTGTTCTTCACCTTGCTCAGACCCACGTCCACCGCCATCTGCGCGAAGACGGAGTTGACGGAGTTGTTCATGGCCTTCTGGACGGAGATGGGCCCGTAGGACTTGTTGTCCTCGTTCGGCGGGGCGAAGGCGGTGTCACTGCCCTTGACGGGCCGTCTGCTGGTGCCGTCGTAGAGGGTACTGGATGTGATCGGCGTGCCGTCCTGGGTGGTCGAGCCGTTCTCCAGGGCCGAGGCGAGGATGAGCGGCTTGAAGGTGGAGGCGGGCTGGTAGTCCGAGCGGGTGGCGTTGTTGGTCCAGTGCTCCGTGTAGCCCGCGCCGCCGTACATCGCCACGATGCCACCGGACTTGGGGTCCACCGAGACCGCGCCGACCTGCGCGTCCTTGTCGACCTTGCGCTTCTTCGGGTCCAGCTTGTCGGTCAGCTCCGTGCGGACCGCCTTCTCCAGCGCCTTCTGCTTCTTCTTGTCGATGTTGAGGGTGACCGTCCAGCCACCGGCCTCGAATTCGTTCTCGTTCACCCCGGCCTTGAACAGTTCCTTCTTCGCGGCGTCGATGAAATAGCCCGCCTGACCGTCGAGACCCGGGATGGGGCGGGGCTCGATGGGCACGGGGAACTTCAGGCCCTCGCGCTCGCCCTTGGACAGCCAGTCCTTCTCGACCATGTTGTTGAGGACGTAGTTCCATCGGGCCTTGACCAGCCGCTTGCCGTTGGGCCCCGCCGCCGACCAGTCGTACTGGCTGGGCGCCTGGAGCACCGACGCCAGATAGGCGCCCTGCGCGACGCTGAGGTCCTCGACGTCCTTGTCGTAGTACGCGCGGGCGGCGGCCTGGATGCCGTAGGCGCCGCGGCCGTAGTAGCTGGTGTTGATGTAGCCCGCGAGGATGTAGTCCTTGGACTTCTGCTGGTCGACCTTGAGTGAGATCACCAGCTCCTTCAGCTTGCGGCTGACGGTCTGTTCCTGGCTCAGGTAGTAGTTCTTGACGTACTGCTGGGTGATGGTCGAACCACCCTGCTTGCCCCGGCCCAGCGCGGTGTTGATGAGACCGCGGGCGGTGCCGGTGAACGAGACGCCGGAGTCGCCGTAGAAGTCCTTGTTCTCGGCGGCGACGAAGGTGTGCTGCACCTTCTTGGGGATCTTGGACAGCGGGACGGACTCACGGTTGACGTCACCCGTCTTCGCCATGATCGAGCCGTCGCTGTACTTGTAGATGTTGGCCTCGGCCTTGGCCGCGGCGTTGGCGGGCGGAACCTCGACCAACAGATAGAGGACGAAGAACGCCCCGACGAGCAGCACGCCAAGCCCCAGGACGTACCCCAGCAGCCACTTCCAGGTGAAGAAGCGGCGTATGCCCCCGCCTTCGCCGCCCGCTTGGCTCTGCGAGCGCTCTTCTGCCGCGCGCGTCGCTCTTCCGCTCTACCCATCGCTCCCGCCGCTCCAGTCCGTAAGCCCCCAGGCCAGCTCATGAAACTAACACCGCAACAACCCTCAAATGCGCATCGATCTAGCTTTTTCCGAAGGTGACAAAAAGCACCCACTCCAAGGGAACTGACGACTTACGGGCGCCAAGGGTTGCCAGCGACTCGTAATGTGCTATCACTTTGATAGACCGACCACCGAATGAAACGGGGAGCCCTCATGTCCCACGCCACCTCAACCGACTCCCTCACCGACCGGGCCGACATACCGTCCCTCCCCGAGCCGAGGGTCCGGGAGCGGCCCGCGCACAACGTCAGCGGCGGGCTGGCCCTGCTCGGGGGCCTGGCCGGACTCGCGGGCGGCGTCGGGCTGATCCTCGCGGGCGCCGCCGTCGCCGCCGAGCACAAGGGCGCCTGGTCCACGCTGCTGATCGTCTCCGGCATCGTGGTGATCCTCGGCGCGATCCTCACCATGTGCGGCCTCAACACCATCGCGCCCGGCGAAGCCCGGGTGGTCCAGCTCTTCGGCCGCTACCGCGGCACCATCCGCACCGACGGGCTGCGCTGGGTGAACCCGCTCACCAGCCGGGAGAAGATCTCCACCCGGGTGCGCAACCACGAGACCGCGGTGCTCAAGGTCAACGACGCCTACGGCAACCCGATCGAGCTCGCCGCGGTCGTCGTCTGGAAGGTCGAGGACACCGCCCAGGCGATGTTCGAGGTGGACGACTTCCTGGAGTTCGTCGCCACCCAGACCGAGGCCGCGGTGCGGCACATCGCCATCGAGTACCCGTACGACGCCCATGAGGAGGGCGCCCTCTCGCTGCGCGGCAACGCCGAGGAGATCACCGAGAAGCTCGCCATCGAACTGCACGCCCGGGTCGAGGCGGCCGGGGTCCGCATCATCGAATCCCGCTTCACCCACCTCGCCTACGCCCCGGAAATCGCCTCCGCGATGCTCCAGCGCCAGCAGGCGGGCGCGGTGGTGGCCGCGCGCCGGCAGATCGTGGACGGCGCGGTCGGCATGGTCGAGGCGGCGCTGGCCCGGATCGCCGAGGAGGAGATCGTGGCGCTGGACGAGGAGCGCAAGGCCGCGATGGTCAGCAATCTGATGGTGGTGCTCTGCGGGGACCGCTCCCCGCAGCCCGTTCTGAACACCGGCACGCTGTACCAGTGACGGACGGGAGCGAGCGGAAGGCACGGCAGCCGCGGCAGCGCAAGCAGATGCTGCTGCGGCTCGACCCGGCCGTCCATGACGCCCTCGCGCGCTGGGCCAACGACGAACTGCGCAGCGCCAACGCGCAGATCGAGTTCCTGCTGCGCAAGGCGCTCGCGGACGCGGGCCGGCTGCCCGGGGCGGCGCGTCCGATTCCGCGCCGGGGCCGCCCGCCGCGGCGCCCCGCCGAGGGCACCGAGGGCACGGACCCCACCGAGGGCCCGGAGGACACCGGCCGCGAGCCGCACCGGCCCTGACCCCCGCCACACCTCTCTGACCTGCGGTGACGCATTCCGCAGCGCAGCTATACACTCCAGGTATACGCATGGTGTAGAGTACTGGGCATGTCAATTGGCCACACCCTGCTCGGACTCCTCGAGGGCGGCCCGCGCCACGGCTATGACCTCAAGCGAGCCTTCGACGAAAGATTCGGACACGACCGCCCGCTGCACTACGGGCAGGTCTACTCGACCATGTCCAGGCTCCTGAAGAACGGCCTGGTGGAGGTCGACGGCATCGAGCACGGCGGTGGCCCGGAGCGCAAGCGCTACGCCATCACCGACGCGGGCATCACCGATGTCGAGCACTGGCTCACCCAGCCCGAGAAGCCCGAGCCGTACCTCCAGTCGGTCCTCTACACCAAGGTCGTCATCGCCCTGCTCACCGGGCGCGACGCGGCCGATCTCCTCGACGTCCAGCGCGCCGAGCACCTGCGGCTGATGCGCGACCTGACCCAGCGCAAGCGCGGTGGCGACCTCAGCGACCAACTCATCTGCGACCACGCCCTCTTCCATCTCGAGGCCGATCTGCGCTGGCTGGAGCTCACCGCCGCCCGCCTCGGCCAACTCGCCAAGGCGGTGCGTTCATGACCCCGACAGGCTCCTTGCTGATCGCCACGTCCCTGCACAAGACGTACGGTCACACCCCCGCCCTGGACGGTGCGGACTTCTCCATCCACCCCGGCGAGGTCGTCGCGGTCATGGGCCCCTCCGGCTCGGGCAAGTCGACGCTGCTCCACTGCCTGGCCGGGATCGTGAAGCCGGACTCCGGCTCCGTCCACTACAACGGGCGTGAGCTGACCGCCATGTCGGACACCGAGCGCAGCGGGCTGCGCCGCGGCGAGTTCGGCTTCGTCTTCCAGTTCGGCCAGCTCGTCCCCGAGTTGAGCTGTGTGGAGAACGTCGCGCTGCCGCTGCGGCTGAACGGCACCAAGCGCAAGGAGGCCGAGACCCGGGCGTCGGCCTGGATGGAGCGGCTGGAGGTCGCCGATGTGGCGCACAAGCGCCCCGGTGAGGTCTCCGGCGGCCAGGGGCAGCGGGTCGCCGTCGCCCGGTCGCTGGTCACCGGGCCGCGGGTGCTGTTCGCCGACGAGCCGACCGGCGCGCTGGACTCGCTCAACGGGGAGCGGGTGATGGAGCTGCTGACCGAGGCCGCCCGGGAGTCCCGTACCGCCGTGGTGCTGGTCACCCATGAGGCCCGGGTCGCCGCCTACTCCGACCGCGAGGTCGTCGTCCGCGACGGCAAGGCCCGGGACATGGCAGGGGTCCGATGAGCGGCCAGGAAGCCCCGGGCGCCCCGGCCGAGGAGCCGCGCGCCCGCGTCTCCGTCGCCCGCTGGGCCGCCGATCTGGCCATGGGCGGCCGGTTCGCGGTCACCGGCGGCCGGGAGAGCTGGGCCAGGACGATCATGACGGCGGTGGGTGTCGGCCTGGGGGTGGCGCTGCTGCTGCTGGCCTCCTCCGTCCCCACCATGTACCAGCAGCGCAACGAGCGGGGCGACGCGCGCTCCGCGCTGAGCTTCGGCGACGAGGTGAAGCCCGGCCCCGACACGCTCCGCCTCGCCAACGCGGGCACCACCTATCGCGACCAGGACATCAACGGCATGGTCATGGCCCCCGACGGCAAGGGCACCCCGCCCGTGCCGCCGGGCATCGACCGGATACCGGCCGCCGGTGAGATGTGGGTGTCCCCGGCGCTGAAGGACCTGCTCGGCTCCGACGAGGGGAAGCTGCTCCGGGATCGGTTCCCGTACCGCACCATCGGGGTGATCGGCGACAGCGGCCTGTCCGGCCCGGCCGAACTCACCTACTACGCGGGGATCTCCCAGAAGGCGTTCGGCCACGTCAACTCCCAGTACCACATCGACCACTGGGGCACGGAGAAGCAGGGCAAGGACGAACCCCTGGACCCCGCGCTGCTGCTGCTGATCATCGTGGGCTGTGTGGTGCTGCTGCTGCCGGTGCTCATCTTCATCGCCACCGCGGCCCGCTTCGGCGGTGAGCGACGGGACCGGCGGCTGGCCGCGCTGCGGCTGGTCGGCGCGGACATCCATATGACCCGGCGGATCGCCGCCGGCGAGTCGCTCTTCGGCTCCCTCCTCGGGCTCGCCGTCGGCACCGGATTGTTCCTGCTGGCGCGGGAGATCATCGGCAGCATCGAGATCTGGGACATCAGCTTCTTCACCTCCGACATCGTGCCGAGCGCCCCGCTCGCCCTGGTGATCGCGGCGGCCGTGCCCGCCTCGGCCGTCGTGGTCACGCTGATCGCCCTGCGCGGTATCGCCATCGAGCCGCTGGGCGTGGTCCGGAACGCCAAACCCAAGCGCCGGCGCCTGTGGTGGCGGCTGCTGCTGCCGCTGCTGGGCATGGCCCTGCTGCTGCCGCTCGCGGGTGGCTTCGGGGCCGGCAGCGGCGGCGGCAACATGAAGGCGTACCAGGCCGCGGCCGGTGCCGTCCTGCTGCTCATCGGCATCACTGCGCTGCTGCCCTGGGTCGTCGAGGCCGTGGTGGAACGGTTCGGCGGCAGGGGCTCGGTGCCCTGGCAGCTCGCCACCCGCCGGCTCCAGCTCAGCAGCGGCACCGCCTCGCGCGCGGTCAGCGGCATCACGGTCGCCGTCGCCGGGGCCATCGCGCTCCAGATGCTCTTCGCCAGCGTGGGGGCCCAGGACCGCGAGGACACCGGCCAGGACCCGAACCGCGCCCAGCTGATCGCGAACGTCCCGGTGAGCGACGGCGACCAGGCCCGCGACGCCTTCGCGCGGTACCGCGCGACCAAGGGCGTGCGCGATCTGCTCGGTGTCACCGAGGACTACGTCTCCGATGTGCGCCACAGCAAGGACGACCCGACGTCGGTCCCGGAAGAGGCCATCACCGTCGCCGACTGCCCCACGCTCCGCGAGGTGGTCCGCATCACCAGCTGCAGGAACGGCGATGTCTTCCTCGTCGATTCGCCCAGCTACTACGGGGAAGAGGGGGGCTTCGCCAAACCGGGCGCCCAGGTCAACCTCGCCTACCGTGACGACCGTACGCCGGACCTGCGCCAGAAGAAGCTGTGGACCATTCCCCGCTCGGCCACGAAGGTGAAGCCCCGGCAGGACCCGACCGGAAGCGAACGCACCGGCATCTTCGCCACCCCCGGCGCCTTCGACATCGCCGACCTGCCGGACCCCGGGGCGTCGGCCATGATCCGGCTGGATCCGAAGGTCCCGGACGGGGTCGAGTATGTGCGCAACACCAGCGCGGCGCTCTCCCCGGCGATGGATGTCATGCGGCTCACCAGCACCTCGCAGTCGGATGAGTTCCAGGTCATCCGCAAGGCCCTGTTCATCGGCGCCACCGCGACCCTGCTGCTCATCGGGGCCAGCATGATCGTGACCACCCTGGAGCAGCTCCGCGAGCGCAAGCGGCTGCTGTCCGTCCTGGTGGCCTTCGGCACCCGGCGCACCACGCTCAGCTGGTCCGTGCTGTGGCAGACGGCGGTCCCGGTGGTGCTGGGTCTGGCGCTGTCGATCGCGGGCGGGCTGGCGCTGGGCGTGATGCTGCTGAAGATGGTCGGCCAGCCGCTGGCCGTGGACTGGACCGGGCTGGGCACCATGACCGGCGTCGGCGGCGGGGTCATCCTGCTGGTGACCCTGGTCAGCCTGCCGCCGCTGTGGCGGATGATGCGGCCGGAGGGTCTGCGGACGGAGTAGGCCCGACCGCCCCCACCCGGTGCCGGGGACCGTTCCCACCTGCGGAAACGGTCCCCGGCACCGGGTTTTCGGTGATCATGCCACCCGTATGGGTGATTCCCGGCAGACGGACACACATCCACATTCGGGCCTACGATGATGTTCTCGACATCAACCATCGGGAGACCAGCCATGTCTGCTGCCGCAGTCGAGGGGCCCCACCGCCCCGAGCCGCTGCCTCTGCTCGATGTAGCCAACAAGCTCATGGAGCAGCACCCGGGCCATCGAGTCGAGATCATCGGGGGAGTAATCACCGTGGCCCCACCGCCGGACGCGTCACACGGGATGGCGCTCACCGACCTCATGATCCCCTTGATGGCAGCGGGGCTGCATGGCAAGGAGAGCAGGGTCATCCAGGGAATCGGCCTCTGGCTGCCCACCGGCCCCGAGGACTATGCCGTCCCGGACCTGGCGGTGGTCGACGCCGACATCCACGAGCGCCTGGTCGAGAACAACTGCTATGACCCCGTGTCCTTCCGGCTGGTGCTGGAGGTGACGTCCAGCAACTTCAACAGCGATCTGCGGAACAAGGTCACCGCATACGCGGAGGCCAAGATTCCGGTTTATGTGATCGTCAACCGCAAGCACGGGCGGGTTCATGTGCTGACCGACCCCGTCGAGGGCGGATACGACACCCACCGCGTCTACGCCCCGGGCGAGCACATCACGCTCCCGGAGTCGATCGGCGCCGAGGTCACCTTGGACGTGGAGGCGATCCTGACCGCCGGACGCCCCTGACGCTCACCCCCGGGCGACCCGCACCGGCAGCGGCCGCAGCGCCTCCCGCAGGGCCTCCGCGAACGCCTCGAACTCCTCCGTGCGCGCCGCTCCCGCCCGCATGACCAGGGCTATCCGGCGAGCCGGCGCCGGATCGGCGAAGTCGCCGGTGGCCAGGTGGTCGTTGCGCGCGGTCTCCACCCGGAGCGCGGTGCGCGGCAGCAGCGTCACCCCGAGCCCGCCCGCGACCAGCTGGACGAGGGTGGAGAGCCCGGCGGCGCTGGTGGTCACCGGGGTGCCCTCGGTACGGCCCGCCTCACGGCAGATGTCCAGCGCCTGGTCGCGCAGGCAGTGGCCCTCGTCGAGCAGCAGCAGATCCAGCTCCTTGAGCGCCTCGCGCGGGATGTCATCGCGTCCGCCCAGCCAGTGGTCCCGCGGGGTGACCAGGACGAAGTCCTCGTCGAACAGCGGCATTTCGACCACCCCGGGCGCGCCGAGCGGCACCGCGAGCAGCAGCAGGTCCAGGCGGCCGTGGGCCAGCCCCTCCAGCAGCGAGGCGGTCTGCTCCTCGTGCACCTGGAGATCGAGCCGGGGGTAGCGCTCATGCACCAGCCGCAGCACGGTCGGCAGCAGATACGGCGCCACGGTCGGGATCACCCCGAGCCGCAGCACTCCGGTGAAGGGCGCCCGCGCCGCCTCGGCCTCCTCCAGCAGCTCCCCGACCGCTTCGAGCACGGAGCGTGCACGGACCGCCAGCCGCTCCCCCGCCGGGCTGAGCAGCACCTTGCGCGTCGTACGCTCGAGCAGCTGGACACCGAGTGCCTCCTCGAGCGCGGCGACGGCGCCCGAGAGCGCGGGCTGGCTCATCCCGATGGCGGCCGCGGCATCGCGGAAGTGCAGCTGCTCCGCGACCGCGACGAAGGCCCTGAGCTGGGAAATGCTCGGCTGGCGCGGTTTGCCCGGCGATGTGGGCGATGCGGCCACTGATAGCCACCTCCAATCAACCCCACCGAGTGTAGCTATTTCACTGATCAATGCACTCTGTGCCAAGGTAGGACCGTCCAACCCCAGGAAAACCCGGACGACCGGGTCTTTCCTATGCGAAAGCTGCAAGGAGTGCGCGTGCTCACCGTCGGTGACAAGTTCCCCGAGTACGACCTGACCGCCTGCGTGTCGCTGGAGAGCGGCAAGGAGTTCGAGCAGATCCACCACAAGTCCTACGAGGGCAAGTGGCGCGTGGTGTTCTTCTGGCCCAAGGACTTCACCTTCGTGTGCCCGACCGAGATCGCCGCCTTCGGCAAGCTGAACGACGAGTTCGCCGACCGTGACGCGCAGATCCTCGGCGTCTCCGGCGACTCCGAGTTCGTCCACCACGCCTGGCGCAAGGACCACGCCGACCTGCGTGACCTGCCCTTCCCGATGCTGGCCGACTCCAAGCACGAGCTGATGCGCGCCTGCGGCGTCGAGGGCGAGGACGGCTTCGCGCAGCGCGCCGTGTTCATCGTGGACCAGAACAACGAGATCCAGTTCACCATGGTGACGGCCGGTTCCGTGGGCCGTAACCCCAAGGAGGTCCTGCGGGTGCTGGACGCCCTGCAGACCGACGAGCTGTGCCCGTGCAACTGGAGCAAGGGCGAGGACACCCTCGACCCGGTCAAGCTCCTGTCCGGCGAGTGAAGTGAGCTGATATGGCACTCGACGCCCTGAAGTCCGCGCTGCCGGACTACGCCAAGGACCTCAAGCTGAACCTCGGTTCGGTGATCGGCAACTCGGAGCTTCCGCAGCAGCAGCTGTGGGGCACCGTGCTGGCCTGCGCGATCGCCTCGCGTTCGCCGCGCGTGCTGACCGAGCTTGAGCCGGAGGCCAAGGCCAACCTCTCGCCCGAGGCGTACACCGCCGCCAAGTCGGCGGCCGCCATCATGGCGATGAACAACGTCTACTACCGGACCCGGCACCTGCTGTCCGACCCGGAGTACGGCAACCTGCGCGCGGGGCTGCGGATGAACGTCATCGGCAACCCGGGCGTGGAGAAGGTCGACTTCGAGCTGTGGTCGCTGGCCGTGTCCGCGATCAACGGCTGCGGCATGTGCCTCGACTCGCATGAGCAGGTGCTCCGCAAGGCGGGCGTGGACCGCGAGACGATCCAGGAAGCCTTCAAGATCGCCGCGGTGCTGCAGGCGGTCGGCGCCACCCTGGACGCCGAGGGCGTCCTGGCCGCGGGCGGCTGACGCACTCGGCCACGTTCGGTCACGCAGAGACCCGAAGGGCGCCCCACCGATCGGTGGGGCGCCCTTCGGCGTTCGTTCATCGGCCCAGGGCACCGGTCCGGATTACCGGGCCCCGCCCTCCCCGGGCGGCAGGCCCGGCGGCGCGGTGGGCGCCGTACCGGAGGCGGTGGCGCCGTGTGGGCCCGGGACGGCGCGCAGGGCGTTCTCCTGGCTGTAGCCGCGCAAGTAGACGACCACCGTATTGGCGACCGCCACCAGTGGAACGGCCACCACCGCGCCGCCGATGCCGCCGATCAGCGAACCGGCCGCGACCGAGAGAACCACGGCCAGCGGATGGACCCGCACCGCCCTGCCGAGGATGAACGGCTGGAGCACATGGCCCTCGATCTGCTGGACGGCCAGCACCACGATCAGCACCATCGCCCCGTGAACACGCCCTGGGTGACCAGCGCCACGACCACCGCGAGCGCGCCGGAGACCACCGCACCCACCAGCGGGATGAAGGCGAAGAGGAAGATGAAGACGGCCAGGGGCACCGCCATCGGCACATCGAGGAAGAACAGGCCCACGCCGATGAAGATCGCGTCGATCAGCGCCACGATCACCGTGCCGCGCACATAGGCGGTCAGCGTCGCCCAGGCGCGCGGGCCCGCACCCGCCACGCCCTCGCGGGCCCGGGCGGGAACCAGCTTGAGGGTCCAGTTCCAGATCTTCGGGCCGTCGTACAGCAGGAAGAGCGTGGAGAACATCGTCAGCAGGATGCCCGTCAGCACCTCGACGACGACCGTGACGCCCTCAAGACCCGCCGAGGTGATCTGCTCGGTGTTGGCGCCGACCGCCTCGCGCAGGCTCTTGGCCACGTGGTTGATCTGCTTCTCGGTCACATGGAACGGGCTGTGCAGCAGCCAGCGCCGCAGATCGTCGATACCGGCCTGGACCTCGCCCGAGACCTCGTCGACGTTCTCCATGACCTGCCAGACCACGAACCACACGACCAGGCCCATGACGACGAAGCCGGCGATGAAGGTGAGCGCGGTGGCCAGGCCGCGCGGCACACCGCGCCGGCGCAGCCTGGTCACGGTGGGCTCCAGCAGCGCGGTGATGAGGATCGCGACGGTGAAGGACAGCACCACCAGTTGGACGGAGCTGATGACCCGCATGAGCACCCACACCGTGGCGCCGAGCACCAGCAGCCGCCAGGCCGCCTCGGCGGCCACGCGGACGCCCCAGGGCAGGGCGGCCACCGGGTCGGGTCTGGCGGAGACGGCGGGGCGTAGGCGGGCGGCGCCGGCACGCTGGCCGGCTGCTCCGGCCGGGCGGTCTCGCCCTCCCCTGCGGCGCCCCCGGGAGTCTCGGGGCTCTCCGGGCTTTCGGGGCTCTCCGGGCTTTCCGGGCCGTTCCGGCCCTCGGCGCCCGCGGCGCTCTCGGCGCCGCCCCGCGTGCGTTCCTCAGATGGTTCGGGCCCCGGTCCGGGCCTCGGTTCGGATCCCCGTTCAGATCCCCGTTCGGGCCCCGGTCCGGGCCCCGGTGGTGTCCGTGGGCCGGTGTCGCCGTCGCCCTCGCGCCCCGCATCTCGGCCTGTTGGGATTCGAGCCGGTGGGCGAGCCGGGTAAGTCCGGTTCCCAGCCTGCCGACCCACTGCGGCAATTTGGACATTTCTCGTTTCCTACCCCCAGATTCCCCTCGGCCGTCAAGGAGACGTTACCTGCTGAAGATGCGCGAAACCCCCGACCTGGGCCGGGGTTTCGTGAAGCGTTCGATGCTGAGCCGCTGCCGGGCGGGGCCCGGTGAACCGGCTCAGTAGTGGCCGTTGGCCTGCCAGAACGACCAGGCGTCACACGGACTGCCGTAGCGCTCGTTCATGTAGTTCAGGCCCCACTTGATCTGGGTGGCCGGGTTGGTCTGCCAGTCGGCGCCCGCCGAGGCCATCTTGCCGGCCGGCAGCGCCTGCACCAGACCGTAGGCACCCGACGAGGGGTTGGTGGCCTTGTAGTTCCAGGTGGACTCGTGGTCCACGATGTTGCTGAAGCACTGGAACTGACCACTCGGCACGATCTGCCGCGCCATGGCCTGGACCTCGGCGACGGTGTACGAGGCCTGCTGAGGGAAGCTGGAGGCGTCCCGCGTGGCCGAACGGCTCGCGATCTCCTCCTTCTTCTTCTCCTTGGCCTCGCGCTCCTTGGCCAGCTTCTCGGCGGCTGCCTTGTCCGCGGCGGCCTTCTTGGCCTTCGCGTCCTTGGCCGCCTGCTTGCGGGCTGCTTCCTCTGCGGACTTGCGCGCCTCCGCGTCGGCCGCGGTGGACTGGACGTCCGCCTGCTGCGTCAGGGATGCGGTCTGTGCCACGGCCTGCTGTCCGGCAGGTATGTCCGCGAGAAGCGTCGAATCGGCGGCGGTCGCCTCGATCGGGTCGGACGAGCCCTGCTGCTGTCCGCCCGCGGCGACGCCGACGACGGCGCCCACAGTGGTGACCGCGGTGGCCGAGGCCACTGCGAATCCCCGGACCGAAATCCGGCTCACTCGGTTTCCTTCCAGCATCGCCCGCTTAGGTGACCTCGCGGGCGCAATCGTGCCCCTGGCGCTGGCCTCCCCTTGTTCCGTCCCCGGTGGTGCGATGGGGTCGGCTGGTCACGGGAGGCACGGGCCCGGTGGGGATCTCCCGCGGGAGACCCTCGAGGTGCTCGGGCGGCATACGGCGAACGCTGTTCAATTCTGTTACTGCTGTTGCTCGGTACCGCTGGGGGTACCTGTGTGCCGTATGCGGGGCCTGACAGAACCCACACACTGCCGGACGCGGAGCCCCGTAGGCAATTCCCCGCCAGGTGTGAAAGCTCACATCCTGTTTACGCCCTAGGATTTCTGGAAATCCCCGCGCACCAAGGCGCCGCGCGGCTAGGCTCGTTGGTCTTTCCGCGCGGCGCCCTGTGGTCGCAAACGGCTCAACCGGCTCAGATGTGGCCGTCCTCCAGCATTTCGGTCACCAGCGCCGCGATCGGCGAACGCTCGGAGCGGGTCAGGGTGACATGCGCGAACAGCGGATGCCCCTTCAGCTTCTCGACGACCGCCACCACACCGTCGTACCGCCCGACGCGGAGGTTGTCCCGCTGCGCCACATCGTGGGTGAGCACCACCCGGGAGTTGGCGCCGATCCGGGACAGAACGGTCAGCAGCACGTTCCGCTCCAGCGACTGGGCCTCGTCGACGATGACGAAGGCGTCATGGAGCGAGCGGCCGCGGATGTGCGTCAGCGGCAGCACCTCCAGCATCCCGCGCCCCACGACCTCCTCGATCACCTCGGCGCTGGTCACCGCGGACAGGGTGTCGAAGACCGCCTGCGCCCAAGGGCTCATCTTCTCGGCCTCGGTGCCGGGCAGATAGCCCAGCTCCTGGCCACCCACCGCGTACAGCGGGCGGAAGATCATCACCTTGCGGTGCTGACGCCGCTCCAGCACGGCCTCGAGACCCGCGCACAGCGCCAGCGCCGACTTGCCGGTACCGGCCCGGCCACCCATCGAGATGATGCCGACCTCCGGGTCGAGCAGCAGGTCCAGGGCGATGCGCTGCTCCGCGCTGCGCCCGTGGATGCCGAACGCCTCGCGGTCGCCGCGCACCAGCCGCACCTGACCGTCCGGGGTGACCCGGCCCAGCGCGTTACCGCGCTCGGACTGGAGCACCAGGCCCGTGTGCACGGGCAGTCCGGCCGCCTCGGGGACGTACGCCGTCTCGGCGGCGAACAGGTCGTCCACCTGTTCGGCCGAGACGGCGAGCTCCGCCATCCCGGTCCAGCCCGAGTCGGTGATCGCCAGCTCCGCGCGGTACTCCTCGGCGAGCAGGCCCACCGAGGACGCCTTGATGCGCAGCGGCAGGTCCTTGGAGACGACGGTGACGTCGTACCCCTCGGCCTGTAGGTTTCTGGCGACCGCGAGGATCCGCGAGTCGTTGTCCCCACCCTGCCGCCGTGGTTCAGGAAGGCGGCGGGGAGGATGCCCGGGTCGGAGTGGTTGAGCTCGACACGCAGGGTGCCGCCCAGATCCCCGGTCGGGATCGGGGCGTCCAGACGGCCGTAACGGATGCGGTACTCGTCCAGCAGGCGGAGCGCCTGCCGTGCGAAGTACCCGAGTTCCGGGTGGTGTCGCTTGGCCTCCAGTTCCGTGACCACCACGACCGGCAGCACGACTTCGTGCTCGTCGAAGCGGGCCATGGCATTGGGGTCGGCCAGCAGGACGCTGGTGTCGAGGACATAGGTGCGCCGGTCGTGCTCGCGGCGTTTCTTGCTGGTCACCACGGGTGGACGAACCCCCTCGGGAGAGGTTGGGGTGCGACGGCGTCGCGGGAGTGAGGTATCCCCGCCGCAGACGGGGAACGGACCGGGCTCAGGCCCTACGGGGAGGGCCGAGCGCCGGCCCTCCGCGTCATACGCACGATCCGCACAGTCGTCCGTGTGCAAAGGGCCTCCCGGGCAAACGGCCCAATGCCGTCCGCTGGCAGTTCGACGCCCAACTGGACAGGTGGGACAGGGCGTCGACCTGGAAGGGATATTCCCTCGAACGTGCGGGGGCATGCAACGGCATATGACGGCGCGGATATGAACGTTGTGAAACCAGCGTGCTACACGGCTCGGGGCCGGACGCCGACCGGCGTCCGGCCCCGAGCCGGTGAACTGCGGTGCTACGAACGGGAACTAGTTGCCGTACCTGCGATGACGGGCGGCGTAGTCGCGCAGCGCGCGGAGGAAGTCGACCTTGCGGAAGGCGGGCCAGAAAACTTCACAGAAGTAGTACTCCGAATGGGCACTCTGCCACAGCATGAAGCCCGAGAGCCGCTGCTCGCCGCTGGTGCGGATCACCAGGTCCGGATCGGGCTGCCCACGGGTGTACAGGTGTTCGGAGATGAGGTCGATGTCGACGATCTCGGCGAGCTCCTCGAAGGAGGTGCCCTTGGTGGAGTGGTCCAGCAGCAGCGACCGCACCGCGTCGGCGATCTCCTGCCGTCCGCCGTACCCGACGGCCACGTTGACCAGTATTCCGTCGATGTGCTCGGTGTCCCGCTCGGCCTCCTTGAGGACCGTCTGGGTGCGGGAGGGCAGCAGATCGCGGTTGCCGACGTGGTGCACCCGCCAGCGGCCGTCGGCGGCCAGATCGCTGACCGCGCCCTCGATGATGCCCAGGAGCGGCGCCAGCTCCGCTTCGGGGCGGTCCAGGTTGTCGGTGGAGAGCAGCCAGAGCGTGACGACCTCGACGTCCGTCTCGTTGCACCAGCCGAGCAGCTCCTGGATCTTGCTGGCGCCCGCCATGTGACCCTGCTCGGTGGTGCCGCCGGCCGCGCGGGCCCAGCGGCGGTTGCCGTCGAGGATGACGCCGATGTGCTTGGGCACCTGGGCGTGATCGAGGCGGCCCTCCACCCGGCGTGCGTAGAGCCCGTACACCAGGTCGCGCAACTTCACGTCTTCCAGCCCCTCAGTGCTTCACATGGCTCGCCATGGCAGTCCGCCCCAAGGCCGACACCCTACTGCGGGCCGGGGGACTGGCTAACCGGGGCGACCGAATGACCGCGTCCCCGATCGCGTCCCGTCACGCTTCGTAGCCGATCGTGTGGGATACGTGCCGCCCGTTTTGTGCCCCAGAAGCCCAAAATAGAGCGGGCCGGTCCGTGGGGGGAGTACGGACCGGCCCGAGGGGGGGTTTCCACCATAACGCTTCGTGAGGGGATGTCCATGCATCTCGGCGGGGTCGGCCCTGCGCGCGCCGATGTCATCCGGCGCCGAGCGCCCCCAGCACCAGCCCGGCGCCCGCCCGAGGATCATGAACGGACCGAACGCCATCGCGGTCCGGCGCCCGGCCCGCCGGGTCAGCACCAGGCCCACGGCGCAGCAGGAGCCCAGCAGCAGCCCGGCGAGGGCGCCCACGAAGAGCACGTCCCAGCCGTACCAGCCCAGGGCGACCCCGAGGGTCAGCGCGAGTTTGACGTCGCCGAATCCCATCCCGCTCGGGCTGATCAGGAACAGCACCAGATACGCCCCGCCCAGCACCGCGCCGCCCAGCAGCGCCCGCGGCCAGGACCCGGCGCTGTGCGGCAGCAGCGCCGCCGCGCCGAGCAGCGCCGCGGCCCCGCCCGCCATGGGCAGGGTGAGGACGTCCGGCAGCCGGTTGACCGCCAGGTCCACGGCCGTGAGCAGCACCCCGAGCGGCGCCAGCAGCAGCCACACGGCCAGCTCCGGACGCGCGCCGACGGCCGCCGCCAGACCCGCGCACACCAGCGCGGTGAGGACGGCGGCGAGCACCGGGCCGGTCCCGTAGCCCCGCTCGCCGTCCCGGCAGCCGGCACAGCGGGCGGGGCCCAGCCAGCCGCGCGCCGGGCCGGTCAGCGCGTGCCCGCGCGGACAGGCGCCGCGCCAGGGCTCCTCCGGCTCGACGGCCAGCCGGTAGAGCGGGCGCGGTACGAGCAGCCCGGCGGCCGCGCCGTACGCGGCGGCGAGCACGATCAGCAGCGGTTGCACGGGCCGAGCCTACGGAAGCGCCCGGCCGGTGGAACACTGCCGGGACGGGCGGACGGCGCGGAACGGGCGAAGGGGGCGCGGGGTCATGGGCCGCTGGCGGGACGGTACGGGGACGCTGCGCGTGGTGGGCGGCGCCGACGGCGCGAACGGCGGCTCGGGCGGCGGGGCGGGCGGCGCGAAGGAGGACCCGGGGGCGTGGGGGGCGGCGCGGGGCGCGCGGAGGGCGGCGGGCGCGCGGAGGGCAGTGCGAGGCTCGCGGAGGGCGGCGGGCGCGCGGAGGGCATTCCGCTCACCATCGCCGCCTCCTATCGCGCCCGCGCCCGGGGGCTGCTCGGCCGGGACGGGCTGACCGGCGCGCTCCTGCTCACCCCGGCGAGCGGGGTGCACACCTTCCGGATGCGGTTCGCCATCGACGTCGCCTATCTGGACCGGCGGCTCACCGTCCTGGACGTCCACACCCTGCGCCCCGGGCGGCTCGGGCGGCCCCGGCTGCGGTCCCGCCATGTGCTGGAGGCGGAGGCGGGCGCGTTGGAGCGCTGGGGCGTGCGGCGGGGCGTGCGCGTCGTGATCACCCCCAGCCCTTCAACGCCGCCGCCTCCTTCTGTACGCTGACGTCCCGGTGCCATGGTTGGGGCACCCTCGATCGGTCATGGTTGAGACACCCTCGATCGCGGTCGAGATCATCGAGGTAGAGGTATAGGGGTAGGGGTAAGCACGGTGACGACCACGGGCAAGATTCTGCGTTTCGACGAATTCCGCGGCTACGGCTTCATCGCTCCGGACGACGGTGGCGAGGACGTCTTCATGCACGCCAATGACCTGCTGGACGAGAAGCACCTGTTCCAGCCCGGGTCGAAGGTGCGGTTCGTTCCCGAGTACGGCGACAAGGGGCCCAAGGCTTCCGAGGTGCGCATCGTCGAGCGTGCCGCGCCGGTCGTACGGCCCTCCGCCGGGCCGGACGGCGACGACACCATGTGCGATGTGCTGTCGGTCGCCGAGTTCCGGCAGGAGCTGACGGAGGCGCTGGTCGAGGTCGGCGGCACGCTGACCGCCGACCAGATCAAGCAGGTGCGCAGGCGGGTCATCGAGATCGCCCAGGCGCACAACTGGATCGAATCCTGACAGCAGGCTGACAGGCTGAGGGCCGCCGCCACGACGTTTCGTCGTGGCGGCGGCCCCTCAGCTTTCGATACCCTCAGCTTTCGATGCCCTCGGCTTCCAGTGACCTCAGCTTCCCGTGGCCCTCAGCATCGCCCACATCGCCGCCGTCGCGGCCACCACGGTCGCCGGTGCGGTCAGCAGCCCCAGGCGGGTGAACACCCCCAGGTCGGAGCCGGTCTCCGGTTCGTAGCGGTGGACGATGCGCCGCCACAGCAGGGTGGCCAGGGAGCCGACATAGGTGAGGTTGGGGCCCAGGTTGACGCCGATCAGTACGGCGAGCACGGGCCCGGGGCCGCCCCGGAGGCGATCGGCAACAGCGCCAGCACGGCGGGCAGGTTGTTGATCAGGTTGGCCAGCACCGCCGCGACCGCCGCGATCCCGAGCAGCGCGGGCAGGCTCGCCCCGGTGGGCAGCGCCCGGCCCAGCGCCTCCTGGAGGCCGCCCGCCAGCACGGCCTGGACCACCACCCCGAGCGCCAGCACGAACAGGCAGAACAGCGGCCCGGCCGCGCCGACCGCCTCCCTTACGGTCGTCCGGCGGCGCCGCAGCGCCCTTACGGTGAGCACGAGGGCGCCCGCCCAGGCCGCCCACTGGGGGTCCAGGCCCGCCAGCGAGGTCCCGACGAACCCGGCGAGGGTCAGCAGCAGCACGGTCACCGCGAAGACCGGCACCCGGGGCCAGTCGGCGGGCGGGGGCTCGCTGGTCCCGGCGGCCAGATCGTCGGCGAAGAAGCGGCGGAAGACCAGGTACTCGATGCCGATGGTCACCAGCCAGGCGGGCCCCATCAGCACGGCGAACCGGGTGAAGGAGACCCCGCCGGCCTCCAGAGCGAGCAGATTGGTGAGGTTGGAGACCGGGAGGAGCAGGGACGCCGAGTTCGACAGATGGGCGCAGGCGTACACATGCGGCCGGGACCGCGCCCCGAGCCGGGCCGCCGTGGCGAACACCACGGGCGTGAGCAGCACCACGGTGGCATCCAGGCTCAGCACGGCGGTGACGGTGGCCGCGACGGCGAACACCCCGCCCAGGAGCCGGTCCGTACGGCCCGCGCAGGCCCGCGCCACGGCCTGTCCCGCCGCCTCGAACAGCCCCTCGTCCGCGCACATCCGGGCCAGCAGCAGCACGGCGGCCAGAAAGCCCACGACGGGCAGCAGCTCCCGGGCCTCCGCCCAGGCCCGGGCGGGCGAGACCGCTCCGACGGCCACCACGATCCCGGCGGCGGGCACGGCCGCGACCGCTTCCGGCAGACCCCGGGGGCGTACCACCGCGAAAGCCAGTACGCCGAGGAGCAGGGCGACGGCAAGGGTCTCGGCGACGGCGGTACTCAGAACAAACTCCGGCGAAGGGTGCGATCAACACACCCATGATGCGGTACCTGGCGCCTGCGGCGGGCTGCTCCCCTCCCCGCCCCTTCCCGATACAAGGGGCTCCGCCCCTCGACCCCGAGCCCTGAAGCGGAGCCCCACCACGCGGCGGAGCCGCACACCGATACCGCGGGGAGGGGCGGAGCCCCGGGCCGGAGCCTGGAGCGCAGCCCCCCCCCGTCCGGGGTATGGGGCACAGCCCCGGGTCGGAGCCTGAAGCGCAGCCCGGGCCGGGATCTGGGGCACAGCCCGGCCCGGAGCCAAGGACGCAACCCCCGCCCGGAGCCTGGGGCGCAGCCCGGCCCGGCGCCTGGGGCACAGCCCCCGCCCGGCGCCTGGGGTGCAGCCCCCCCGTCCGGGGTATGGGGCACAGCCCCGGGTCGGCGCCCGGGGCGCTCCCCCGGCCCGGGGTCCGGGACACAACCCCAGCCCGGAGCCTGAAGCGCAGCCCGGGCCGGGATCTGGGGCACAGCCCGGCCCGGAGCCAAGGACGCAACCCCCGCCCGGAGCCTGGGGCGCAGCCCGGCCCGGCGCCTGGGGCACAGCCCCGGGTCGGCGCCCGGGGCGCTCCCCCGGCCCGGGGTCCGGGACACAGCCCCAGCCCGGAGCCTGAAGCGCAGCCCCCGCCCCCCGCCCGGGGCCCGGGCAGAGCCCGGGCCGGGGGGTGGGGCGGAGCACCAGTTGTGGGAAGGGGTGGGGAGGGGAAAATCCGCAGGTCAGGCGGTCCTGGGGAAGCTGACCTCCACCCGGCGGTTGCGCTTGCGGCCTTCCTCCGTCGCGTTGTCCGCGATCGGGTACTGCTCGCCGTAGCCCCGGATCTCGTAGTTGACGGACGGGTCCAGGTCCTCGGCGAGCGCCTGCTGCACCGCGTTGGCCCGCTGCTTGGACAGCACGATGCCGTGGCCCGCGGAGCCCAGGTCGTCGGTGAAGCCGAAGACGCGGACGCTCCTGGCGTTCTGCCGCTCGGCCTCGGAGGCGATCTCCTTGATCCGGGCCCGCGCGTCGCCGCCCAGCTTCGCGCTGTCCTTGCCGAAGAGCACCTCGGCCTGGAGGGCGAACTTCACCTTGGCGTTGGTGTCCTCCCTCCGCTCGTCGCCGTCGTCCGTCTCGACCACGGACTTGATGTCCAGGACCCGGCCGGGCGCCAGCTTGGCGCCCTCGGGCATCCTCAGATCGGAGTCCTTGGCGTCGATCTTCACCGGCGGCGTGGTGTCGGCGGGCGCGCCGGGGCCGCTGTCGGCGTGGGCGGGCGGCGCCGGGGCGGTGAGGGTGACCAGGAGCGCGGTGGAGGCCAGCGCGGCCAGCACGGGGCCGCGGCGCGCGGGCGGGCCGTCGTCTGCGGTGTCATGGCGCGGCTCACCCGGAGAGGGTGATGCTGACGGACGGCATGGTCGGGATCTGGAAGTCGATTTCCTTGACGCTCTTCGGCGGGGCCGGGAACTGCGCGAACAGCGGACGGCTCTCATTGGGCTTGATCCCGGAGAGCCCCGTGGTGCACAGGCACTGGCCGTCGGTGTCCCGGAGGACGAGATAGCGCTTCTTGCCCTTCTCGTCGACCAGGGACGCGCCCGAGACGGACGACAGGGACTTCACCTCGGTCTCCTTCGAGCGCCAGTCGATCGCGTTGAAGAGCCGGCTGCCGCGGTTGGTGACAGTGGCGTTCACGGTCACGAACCCGCCGTCGTCGCGCACCGCGGAGTGCAGGGTGACGACGACCCCGCCGGGCCCCTTCATCTCGCCGATGGTCTTGGAGGAGTCGGCCGCGGGCTCCTGCTCGTCGCCGCCGTCCTTGGCCGCGGTCGACGTCCGGCCCGCGGCGTCGTCGGGCTTCTTGCCGCCGTCGCCGTCGCCGTTGCCGCACCCGGCCACGGCGAGGGCCAGGGCCGCGGCGAGCGCCGTCGCGGCGGCCCCCTCCGGGCCTTCGTCGTGTGCCGAATGCTCATCGCTCGCTGTCCTTTGCTCTGCTGCTCTGCTGCTCTTCTGCTCTTCGTTCGCTCGTCAGTCGGCCAGGTGTACGGAGAAGAGGTCCTTGGCGTCGGGGAAGAGATCGAGACGCGTCGGGTCGATGGTCAGGTCGATTCCGTCGCAGAGGAGGTCGATGGGCGGCTTGTCGTCCTTGCCGTCGTCCTTACCGCCGTCGCCGCCCTTGCCGTCGTCCTTACCGCCGTCGCCGCCCCTGCCGTCGCCCTCGCCGCCACCGCCGCCGTCGTCGGGCCGCTCGGTCGGCGGGGCGGGCGGCTCGGCCGTGCAGCGCGGGGTGACGACCGCCTTGGCCGTCGCCTCCGCGTACTGGCTCTCCGTGCCGGGGATGACGGTCTTGCCCACGGGCTTGTGCGTCTTCACGGTGACGGTGAAGGACGTCGGCAGATAGCCCGGGACGCATCCGTCCCCGGTGAGCGAGGCGCCGTTCTGGTCGGCGAACCACTGCGCCTGTTCACAGGCGTCGCCCACGCCCAGTCCCCGTCCGTTCAGCAGGTCGTCCCATGCGCTGCCGTGTCCGATCGCCTCCAGGAACCCCTTGCGCAGCTGGTCGCGGTAGTCCTGGGCGGCCGCGAGGGCCGCCGCGTCGGCGGCGGTCTGGCCGCCGTTGCGGGTGGCTCCGGCCTGGCCGACGGCGAAGAGGGCGAGCGCCAGGAAGAGCAGGCCCGCCACCGCCGTGATGTAGATCGGAAATGCCTGCCCCGCGTCGCTCCTGAGATCTCGGCGCGCTGTCACGGGACCGGTCAGATGCCGACGACCTGTGAGATCTTGTCGGAGATGGCGTTTGCGATCATGCTGCCGAAGTCGGTGGTCGACAGGACCAGCACGATGGCCACCACCACGGCGATGATCCCCAGGTATTCGATCGAGGTCTGTCCCCGATCGTTCCGCATGACGCGCTTCCCCATTGTGTTCCCCTCCATGGGCTGCCGTCCCTCTGTGGTCCGGCGACTCAACCCCCGTGGTGTCGCTCGCGACACGAGCAAAGTACGCCGAAACAGCCGTCTCGGAACAGTGCCCCAGGGAGCATTGCCTTCCCCGTTCACCACGTTCGAACCGTGGACGTGACGACCGACCCCGACCGCGCATCCGTCTCACCCCCTCCCGACACCGAGGAGTTCTCCGCCGACGACTGTCCCACATTCAATTGCAACCGCGAAGGAGCTTCATCTAAAAGAGACCGTCAGTCCCCGGTCACCGAGCCGAAGTCGGTGCCCGAGCCGATGAAGAACCCCGCGACGAGCAACACCATGGTTCCGGGCACCATGAAGGTCGTGATGACCATGGTCGCCTTCGGCACCGCGCGGGCCGCGCGCCGCCGGGCGTTCTGCGCGTCCGTACGGCGCATGTCGTTCGCAATGGCGATCAACGTTTCGACGATCGGAGCGCCCAGCTCCTCACCCTGCTGAAGGGCGGTGACGAACTGCGCCACCTGTTCCGAGTCATTACGTTTACGTAGTTCCTCGAACGCCTGGCGGCGGCTGACGCCCATGTCCATTTGCCGAAGTGTGATGCGAAGTTCATCCGCCCAGGGGCCCTCATACTTCTCGGCCACCCGGTCCAGGGCCTGACGGAAGCTCAAACCGGCGCTCACCACGACGGCCAGAACGTCCAGAAAGTCCGGCAACGTCCGCTCGATCGCGTCCTTGCGCTCGCGCACCGCCGCCCAGATGCCCACCTCGATCCAGAACAGCCCGAACGCCACCAGCAGCAGCGCCAGCAGGAGTTGCCCCCTGAGCAGCATCACCAGCGCCCCGACGAAGCCGAGCGCCCCGTAGACCGCCCGCCGGGCCGCGTAGCGGTCCACCGTCAGACCGCCCGGATTGCCCGCCAGATCGATCCGCCGACGCACCCGGGCCACCCGCTTCTCGCCCATCAGCCGCAGCACCAGCGGGGCGTAGCGCATGCCCAGTCGGTCGACGGCCGAGCCGACCACGGTCGTCCGGCTGGAGCCGACCTCCAGGGCCACGGCCAGATCGCTGGGCAGCTTGGCCTCGCTGCGGTACAGCGCGATGCCGTAGGCGATGCCCGCCACCGCGAGACCGGCCGCCAGCGCCAGCAGCAGTGCCATCTCCCTCAAGTCCCCTCTATCTGGCTTCGCTAGACGTCGATCTTGGACATGCGGCGGATGAGGAAGAAGCCGATCCCGTACAGGCCGAAGGCCACGACCACCGCCGCCTGCCCCCAGAAGGACGAGGTCATCCGGTCCAGTGAACCGGCCGAGATCCGGTTCATCAGCAGCAGCGTCCCGATCCCCAGCAGCGGTACGACATAGGCGGTGACGGTCACCTGCGAGAGCTGGGTGCGCACCTCCCGCCGGGTCTCCTTGCGCTCCTCCAGCGTCTGGGTGAGGTTGCGCAGCGAGCTGACCACGGTCCCGCCCGCGCGGTTGGACAGCACCAGCGTGGTGACCAGCACCACCAGTTCCCGGGACGGCAGCCGCTCGGCCAGTTCCTCCAGCGCGTCGTCGATCGAGTGGCCGACCGCCAGCTTGGCAGCGACCTTGGCCAGCTCCTCGCCCGCCGGCGCCTCCATCTCGTCCGCCGCCATGCCGAGCGCGGTGCGCAGCGCGAGACCGGCCTGGGTTGCGTTGGCCAGGATCCGCGACAGCTCGGGCAGTTGGTTGATGAAGCGCTCTATCCGCTTCTGGCGCTGCCAGTTGAGGAACGCGAAGGACCCCCAGACGGCGACCACCGCCGCTATCGGGCCGAAGAACGCCGCGAGGAAGGACGCCGCGATCAGCCACAGCCCGGCCGCCACCCCCGCCGTGTAGACGAAGAACTCCCCCGGGGTGATCTCCAGGCCCGTGGCCGCCAGCCGCAGCTCCAGCCTCCGGCCCAGGGAGGTGGTGCGCAGCCGCCGGTCGACGCCCGAGAAGCGGCGCGCGCGGGCGGTGCCCGGCAGCGGGCCGGTCTCCGACAGCCGGTCGATCAGCGCGCGCTGCTGCTCCTTGCCGCGCACGTAGGTGTGCACGCCCACGACTCCCAGCGCGCCGCACACCAGCGTCGCGCCGAGGGCGGCCGTCGCGAGATGGTCCATGGGCCCTGCTACCTCCGGTCCCTGGGGTCGAACGGGGGTCGGTCGAACGGGGGTCGGTCGTGTGGGGGTCGGTCGTGTGGGGGCCGGTCCTGTGGGGGCCGGTCCTGTGGAGGCCGGTCCTGTGGAGGCCGGTCCTGTGGGGGCCGGTCCTGTGGAGGCCGGCCGAACGGCGGCCGGTCGTACGGGTCGTACCCGGCCGCGCGGGTGGCCAACTGCGCCGGGAAGGCGGCCACGCCGAAGGCGGGCGGCACCGACTCGCTGGCCATCCGCAGCCGCTCGGCGGCCCGCTCCGGCAGCGGGAAGTAGCCGAACCGCCCGTGCACCACCCGGTCCGCGCCCATGGGCTGGGCGTCGAAGCGGCAGACGGTGGCGATGCGGTACGACTCGTGGCCGTGGCTGTCGAGCAGCGCGATCTCGCTGATCCGCCGCGAGCCGTCGGCGTGCCGGACGAGCTGGACGATGCAGTCCACGGCGCTGTTGATCTGGTCCCGCAGCGCCTCGTAGGGGATCGCCACGTCCGACATGGACGCGAGCGTCTGGAGCCGCATCAGCGCGTCCTCGGCGCTGTTGGCGTGGACGGTGGCCAGCGAACCGTCATGGCCGGTGGACATGGCCTGGAGCATGTCCAGGGTCTCGCCGCCGCGCACCTCGCCGACGATGATGCGGTCGGGGCGCATCCGGAGGGAGTTGCGGACCAGGTCGCGGATGGTGATCCGGCCCTTGCCCTCGACGTTGGGCGGCCGGGACTCCAGCCGGATGACATGGGTCTGCTGGAGCTGGAGCTCGGCGGCGTCCTCGACGGTGATGATGCGCTCCCCGTCGGGGATCAGCCCGGAGAGCGCGTTGAGCAGCGTGGTCTTGCCGGATCCGGTGGGGCCGGAGACCACCACGTTGAACTTGGCCCGCACCAGCGCCGCGAGCAGCATCAGCATCTGCTCGTCCAGCGTGCCCATGCCGATCAGCTCGTGGAGGGTGTACGCGCGGGGAAGCGGCGGATGGTGAGCGTGGCGCCGGTGAGGGCGAGCGGCGGGATGATCACGTTGACGCGCTCACCGGAGGGGAGCCGGGCGTCGACCATCGGATTCGACTCGTCCACGCGGCGGTTGACCGTGGAGACGATGCGCTCGATGGTCTGCATCAGCTGCTCTTCGGAGGCGAAGCGGACGGGCACCAGCTCGACCCGGCCCGCGCGCTCCACGAAGATCTGGTCCGGGCCGTTGACCATGATCTCGGTGATGGAGGCGTCCTCGAGGAGCGGTTCGAGCACCCCGAGGCCCAACGCCTCGTCCACCACCCGGCGGATCAGCTGGGAGCGCTCGCTGGTGGACAGCACCGGGCCCTCGCGGCTGATGATATGGCCGAGCACGCGCTCCAGGCGGGAGCGGCGCTCGGCGGTGGAGAGCGACGACATCTCCGCGAGGTCGATCTCCTCCAGCAGCTTGGCGCGGTAGACGGAGACGAGGTGCCCGTCCTGGCGCCCGCTGCCCTCGCCGGGCCCCTCGGGCGCGGTGATACGGGCCCGCAGGCTCATCGTTCGCCTCCCATCCCGGCGGGGGCGACGCCAGGGTCTCCTTCATCGCAGGGCATGGTGGCGCTCTTCTCGGCACTGCCGAAGTCGAAGCCGGGGATGACGGAGGGGATCTCCACGGTCGCGGTGGCCTGCGCCTCCCCGCCCCCACAGCCCCCGCTGCCGATGCTCGCCCCGTCGGCCAGCCACCCGCTGATCGCCGCCTTCCCGGCGGCCTGCGGGCTGGTCCGCGGCTCGTCCAGCGACGCCGTACGCGCCGCCGCCCGCGCCGCGGTCCCGGCCTGCTGCGCGGCGTACGCGGCGATGCCGAGCTGTACGGCGGCGAGCGCGACCAGGATCAGGACCGGCAGAAACCCCAGGAACTCGATGGACGCGGACCCGCCGTCGGCCCGCCACCGCCGCGCCATGCCGGGCCGTCGGCCCGCCCGGCCCAGCCCCGCCGCCAGTCGGCCGCACCGCCGGTCGGCCTCCGCCGCGCCGCGCAGTCCCACCGAGACCGAGCCCTGGTCCCCGGGCCGCGCGCCGGGGCGGGGCGAGCGGCTGTCGCCCGGCCAGGCCGTCGCCCCGCCCCGGCGCGCCGCGACGGCGGCAAGCGACAACGCCCGACCGGCCGCCCCGCGCCCTCGCACCAAACCGACCGCCCCGGGACACCGCCGCCCGCCGGCCACCGCAGCGGGACCGCCGCCCGGGGACGAAGTCGCACCGGGGCCGCCACCACGGCGGGTGCCCTCTGCCGCGCTGACGGACACCGCGCCACGACCGCCCCGCCGGGCTTCCGCTTGCGGACCGACAGCCGCACGACGGCCCCCGCCGGGTCGGCAGCCCCGCCCCGGCGCGCGGCGACGGCGCGAAGCAGCGACGCCCGACCGGCCGCCCCGCGCCTCCGCCACGAACCGGCCGCCCCGGGACGGCGCCCCGCGACGGCCGCCGCGGTGGGACCGCCGCCGCCCGGCGCCGCGGGCCCGGCATCCGTGGGCACGGCCTCCGCGGGCACGGCCGCCCCCGGGCGGCCACGGTGGTGGGGCGCCGTCGCCGGGCGTCCGGAGAGGGGAGGGTGGTGACGGGTCATCTCAGTCTCCTCCGCCCGCCAGGTCGGTCTCGTCCGCCGCGCCCGCCGTGCCCGTGACCGTCCAGGGGAAGTCGGCGGCGCCCGGGAAGAGGATCGGGACGTGGAGTTTGACCGTGGCCTTGTAGACCGTGCCGTCGCCGCCGGCGCAGTCGATGTCGGCGGTCCAGGAGCCGGGGACGTCCTTCGCGGCCGCGTCCTGGCAGGCGCCCGCGCCCTTGGCGGCGCCCGCGCGGGCGCCCTTGTCGGCGGAGTTGCCCGCCAGCGAATACGTGTAGCCCACCAGCACCAGCTGCCAGATGACCGCGAGCACGATCAGCGCCAGCGGCAGGACGCCCAGGAACTCGACCGTCACCTGACCTCGGTCGCCGCCGCCCCGCTTGCGCAGAAAGCCCTTGGTGGACGGCGGGGCGATCTCGTTCAGCGCGTCGGTGCCGTCGCCCACGCTGCCCTGCGCCGGGTCGCCGCCCGCCTCTATGGCGTGGCGCCGCCGCAGCCCCGGCAGCACGCGCTCGCCGCCGCCCCCGGCCGCGTGGCCGCCCCGGTGGGTGGCGCGGCGGCCGCCGCCCGGGGGTGCCGCCTCCACCAGGCCCAGCTCACCGGCCAGCCCCCACAGCGCCTGTTTGACGGCCGACTTGGCGTCCAGGTCCTGCATCCGGCCCGAGTCGACGGCGGGCTGGAGCTCCTTGAAGCCGGCCGGGATCGCCGTGCGCGCCACCGTCGTGCCGGTGGCCCGCTGGACCAGCTGCGGCTGGATCTCCGCGCTGCGGGTGTGCCGGTTGACCACGGTCACGGTCTCCTCCGCCTTGCGGATCTGGAGCCGGTCCCACAGCCGCACCATGCGCTTGGCGGCGCGTACCGCGACCACGTCCGGGGTGGTCACCAGCAGCGCGATGTCCGCGAGCTCCACGGCTGCGGCGCCCGCGGAGGTCATCTGCGTACCGCAGTCGACGACCACGACCTCGAAGCGCGACCGCAGCGCGCCGATGACCTGCCGGGCGGTGCGGTCGGTCACCTCCTCGCCGCGCTCGCCCTCGCCCGGCGCGAGCAGCAGCCCGAGCCCGGTCTGGTGGGTGAACACCGCGTCCTGGAGCACCCGCGGCGAGATGTCGTTGATCTGCGCCAGGTCGGCGATCGAGCGCCGGAACTGCACATCGAGGTACGAGGCGATGTCCCCGGACTGGAGGTCCATGTCGACCAGCGCGACCTTACGGCCCGCGGCCCGCGCGGCGAGCGCGAGCTGTACGGCGGTCACGGTGGTGCCGACCCCGCCCTTGGCGCCCGCGACCGCGACCAGCTTGCCGCCGGGCCCGGCGGCGAACGGGTCGCCGCCGCCCCGAGATGGCGCCGCACGCCCGTGGCCCACTGGGCGGCGCCCTGGACGCGGGCCGCCAGCTCGTCGTACGCCAGCGGTATCCCGGCGATGCCACGGGCCCCGGCGTCCATGGCGGCCGAGTACAGCGCGGGCCCCGCGTCGGCGGTCACCAGTACCACGCCCACCGCCGGGAAGCGCAGCGCGATCTCGCGGATCAGCTCCAGCGCCGGGGCCGGGCCGATGCGCTCATGGACGAGGACGACCTCCGGCAGCTCCTCCAGGGACGCGGCGGCCAGCGAGGCGAGGGTGTCGAGCAGCAGGGTCGAGTCCCCCACCGGCGCCGACGGTTCGGCACCGGGCAGCTGACCGAGCAGCCCGCCGAGGGAGTGGGCGGCGTCGGGGTCGCCGACGGCCGGCAGGATTCTGATCGTCACCGCGGCACCTCCTCACTCATTTGTCGCCGTCGAGGGTGTAGGTGCGGTCGTCGGGGTCTATGGACGGGCCCCCGCCGGGCGCGACCAGTGCGAGCCGCACATGCGAGGCGAAGGACTCGGCGTAGGCCACGCGCTGGGCGTTCCTGGTGTCGAGGGCGAAGGTGATCGGCACGGCCTCGTCGATCCGCCGCTTGTCGTCCCGGTCGGGCTCCAGGGCGGTGATCTTGCCGAGGTCGAGCACCTCGGCGCCCGCGACGATCAGCTTGGAGACCGGCTTCTCGCCCTGGGTGCTGCCCTCGAAGGTGGCGTAGATGTTGACCCGCGCCCCGGGGTGATCTTGCCCGCTACGCCGGTGGCCGCGTCGACCATGATCGCGATCTCCTGCTGTCCGGGCTTCAGGGCGGGCCGGTTCACGATCATGTCGCGCTGGAGCAGCGACCCCTTGGTCAGCTGGGTCACCGCGATCTTCCCGCGTAGCTCGTCGAGATCGGTGACGGCGGTGGAGGGCACATAGCGCTTGGGCATCGAGACCTTCTCGAACTCCCCCGCCTCCAGCGCCTTGTACGGCTTGACGTCCGAGGTGAGTTTGTAGGCCGTGGTCTCGGGGCCGACCTTCGACTCCACGTCGTTCACGACGGAGAGGACTCCGGCGAAGGCGCCGACGGCGCACAGGACCGACAGGAGCAGCAGGATGACTCCGCGGCGCTGGCGTGAATTCATGGGTCGCACAACCTCGTTCGGGGACGTTACCGGCTGGTCAGGGCGGGACGTTGGGCGTTGAGCAGTGCGGGGATCTCATCGCCGCGGGCCACCGGGCAGGAGCAGAAGGCACAGCGGTCGCCGATGAGTTCGAAGCCGCACCAGTGGCACTCCTCTCTCCGTACGGAGGCCACGAGCTGGTAGAGGACCGAGAGGTCGGGGATGGCCGCGGCGAACTCGATCAGCTTCGGGGTGCCCCACCAGCGCGCCGACTCGGCGGGCAGCGGCACCTCCTCCACGCCGCGTACGCCCCAGGCGGGGGCGAGGGCGCCGGTGACCCAGTCGTCGCGGCCCGCCGCGCCGCCCCCGTAGCCGTGGCTGCCGAGCTGGCCCCGGGCGATGGTCATGGAGGTGGCGTACCCCGGGGCGGGCAGCTCGGTCGCGCCGCCGACCTTGACCAGGTGCGGGGTGGGGTGGGCGAGCACCCCGAAGTGGGCGCCGGGCACCCAGGACTTGACGTGCGAGGTGAGGCTGACCGGGACCCGGTCCAGCTTGGCGACGCTGCCCAGCAGCGCGCCCGCGTGGATGTAGTGGGAGAGCAGCCGGGCGGCGCACGCCAGGACGCCGGGGCTGAAGTCGGATATGGACAGCTGGCGCAGCTGACGGGCCAGCACGGCGACGGCCAGCGGGGGCAGTTCCAGCGGCAGCAGCGCCATCCGGTCGCTCTCCAGGACGGAGCGCACGGTGTGGAGCCGGCGGACCACGGCCGCGGGGGTCGCGGCGGGGTAGAGCACGACGAGATAGCCCTGCTGATCGAGGAGGGTCCCGACCTCGGCGAGGGCGTCGTCGAGCGACTGTGCGTCCGGCGGGCGGAGCACGACGGCCGACGGGGTCTGCCCGTCGGGCGGCGGAAGCACCAGCTCGCGGCCGGTGACTGCTATCGCGGTGGGCACGTCGGCTACCCCGTCTCACATCGGCGCCGAGCGGCGGCGGCCGCAGGTCGTTACTGCCCCTGTCTCTTACTGCCCCTGTCCTGGTGCGTCGTCACTTTATCCACGAAAACGGCGTGAGAGAACAGTTCCTCTGGGTTACGCACTCCAGGCCCGATCCTTCAGTGCGCGCATCCCCTTGACAAGAGCATTGGTCTGGACCACTTTACGTTCATACGGTGGCCACCGTCCGCAATCTCCTCCTTCACGCCGGCTTTCCAACGGATTCCCCCACGGAGGCAGTCATGGACCGTGCCCCACACCCCCGCCCCACCCGACTCAGACGCACCATCACCCGACTGACCGGCGCGTTCGCCGCCACCGCGCTGGGCGCGACGGCGCTTGTCGCCCTCGGCGGCGGCACCGCCTCGGGCGCCACCCCGGGCGCCACCGAGGGCACCGCCGCGACCGCCGCGGCCGCCAACCTCGCCCAGAACCCCGGCTTCGAGTCCGGCCTCAGCGGCTGGACCTGCTCGGCCGGGAGCGGCACCACGGTCGCGAGCCCCGTCCACGGCGGCTCGGCCGCCCTCAAGGCCACCCCGGCGGGCTCGGACAACGCCCGCTGCGCCCAGACCGTGGCCGTCAAGCCCAACTCCGCGTACACCCTCAGCGCCTGGGTCCAGGGCAGCTATGTGTACCTCGGTGCGAGCGGCACCGGCACCACCGACGTCTCGACCTGGACGCCCTCCGCGACCGGCTGGCAGCAGCTCAGCACCAGCTTCACCACCGGCGCCACCACCACCTCGGTGACCGTCTACACCCACGGCTGGTACGGCCAGCCCGCCTACTACGCCGACGACATCAGCCTGTCCGGCCCCGGCGGCGACCCCGGCGACCCGGTGCCGGGCGCGCCCAGCGGGCTCAAGACCGGCGCCGTCACCTCGTCCTCCGTCGATCTGTCCTGGTCCCCGGTCACCGGCGCGACCGGCTACAACGTCTACCGTGACGGCTCCAAGGTGCAGTCGGTCGGCGGGACTTCCGCGACCGTGACCGGGCTGGCGCCGTCCACCTCGTACCAGTTCCAGGTCACCGCCACCAACGCGGCGGGCGAGTCGCCCAGGTCGGCCGCCGTCACCGGCACCACCTCGGCCGGAAGCGGCGGGGACGGGGGCGGCACCGTGCCCAAGCACGCGGTCACCGGCTACTGGCAGAACTTCAACAACGGCGCCGCCGTGCAGAAGCTGCGCGAGGTCCAGGACCAGTACGACATCATCGCGGTCGCCTTCGCGGACGCCACCGGCACCCCCGGAGCCGTCGACTTCACCCTGGACCCGGCCGTCGGCTATGGCAGCGAGCAGCAGTTCAAGGACGACATCAAGGCCAAGCAGGCAGCCGGGAAGTCCGTCGTGATCTCGATCGGCGGCCAGAACGGCACGGTGTCGATCAACGACTCGACCTCCGCGAACAACTTCGCCAACTCCGTCTACGCCCTGATGCGCGAGTACGGCTTCAACGGCGTCGACATCGACCTGGAGAACGGCCTCAACGCCACCTACATGACCCAGGCGCTGCGCTCCCTGTCGGCGAAGGCCGGGTCCGGCCTGGTCATCACCATGGCCCCGCAGACCATCGACATGCAGTCCACGTCCAACGCCTACTTCCAGACGGCGCTGAACATCAAGGACATCCTGACGGTGGTCAACATGCAGTACTACAACAGCGGCTCCATGCTGGGCTGTGACGGCAAGGTCTACTCACAGGGCTCGGTCGACTTCCTCACCGCGCTCGCCTGCATCCAGCTGGAGGGCGGGCTCTCCCCGTCCCAGGTCGGCCTGGGCCTGCCCGCCTCGACGCGGGGCGCGGGCAGCGGCTATGTCTCCCCGACGGTCGTGAACAACGCCCTGGACTGCCTGGCCCGCGGCACGAACTGCGGCTCCTTCAAACCATCCAGGACCTACCCGGGTCTGCGCGGCGCGATGACCTGGTCCACCAACTGGGACGCGACGGCGGGCAACGCGTGGTCGAACGCGGTGGGCCCCAAGGTCCACGGTCTGCCCTAGCGTGACGCGGCCCCTTTCGCGGAGCGGGGTTTCGCGGGCGGGGCCAAAGGGGGCCAGGAGCGCAACCGCTCTTGGCCCCCTCATCCGCATTTTTCACCCTCACGTGCAGGGAAGACGTCGCGCGGGCTTGACAACGCTATTGGTCTGGACCACCTTATACGCACGCCACAGGGGCCCCTGAACGCGCACTGGCACCACCTCCCCCACATCCCCCCACGCACGGAGGCTGTCGTGGTACGCGCACAGTTCACCAAGCGGCTGCTCGGAGCCGCCGCAGTCGTCGCCCTCGCCGCAGGAGGGCTCATATCCGCCGGCTCGGCCAACGCGTCCGAGGAGCACCCGGACGCGGGCAGCGCGCCGCCGCCGTCCCGAGCACGCCGTCACCGGCTACTGGCAGAATTTCGACAACGGCGCGACGAAGCAGAAGCTCTCGGACGTCCCGGACGACTACGACATCATCGCGGTGGCCTTCGCGGACGCCACCGGCTCCCCCGGAGCGGTCGACTTCAAGCTCGACCCCGCCACCGGCTACAGCGACGAGCAGCAGTTCAAGGACGACATCAAGGCCAAGCAGGCGGCCGGGAAGTCCGTGATCATCTCCGTCGGCGGCGAGAAGGGCACCATCTCGGTCAGCGACGACGCCTCGGCGGACGCCTTCGCCTCCTCCATCACCGGCCTGATGGACAAGTACGGCTTCAACGGCGTCGACATCGACCTGGAGAACGGCGTCAACTCCACCTACATGACCAAGGCCCTCAAGGCCATCCACGACAAGAAGAGCGATGTCGTGGTCACCATGGCGCCGCAGACGATCGACATGCAGTCGGCGTCCACCGAGTACTTCAAGACCGCCTTGGGGATCAAGGACTTCCTGACGGTGGTCAACATGCAGTACTACAACAGCGGCTCGATGCAGGGCTGTGACGGCAAGGTCTACTCCCAGGGCTCGGTCGACTTCCTCACCGCCCTCGCCTGCATCCAGCTCGAGAACGGCCTCGACCCGTCCCAGGTGGGCATCGGCGTGCCCGCCTCCACCAGCGGCGCCGGCTCCGGCTATGTCGAGCCGGGCGTGGTCAACGACGCCCTGGACTGCCTCGCCAAGGGCTCCGGCTGCGGCTCCTTCAAGCCGTCGAAGACCTACCCCGGCATCCGCGGCGCGATGACCTGGTCCACCAACTGGGACGCGGCCAACGGGAACGGCTGGTCGAAGGCGGTCGGCCCGCACGTCCACGGGCTGTAGGCCGCACAGCGGGAACGAAGGTTCGAGCTGCGCCGGTGTGCCCCGCCCACGGCAGGCGGGCACACCGGCGTACTGGTGTTCGCTAGGGCTTGGGCAGCACACACCCCGCGAGGTTCAGGTCGATCTTGTTGCCGGTGGTCACGCACTTGGTGATGGGGTAGGTCTCCTGGGCGTAGTTGATGCCCTGGCGCACCGTCACCGTGCCGTTCTGGTCCACTTCGCACGGATTGTTGAGGGTGCAGCGGGCGCCGTCCTCGTTGCCCGTGTTGTTGACGGCCACGACCTTGCCGGACGCCGGGTCGACGACGGGGGAGCCCGACGTTCCGCCGATCGTGTTACAGGCGGAGGTGTAGCGGACCGAGTCCTTCCAGGTCCAGTCCCCCTCCTTAAGCCGATATGCAAATCCGTCGATATTGCAGGAGTAGATCTTCTTCCAGTAGCCGGAGACCACATTGATGGCGGAGCCCTGGGCCGGGCGACTGTCCGACAGCGTCAGTGCCTTGATGCCGTACGACGACTGGATCTGGGCGTACGTGGACGTCAGCTGGTACAGCGAGATGTCGGTGTCGGTCATCGTCGCGTACGCGACCTTGCTCGCCCGGACGGTGCCGGCCCGGCCGCCCGAGGCGGTCAGCAGGGTGAAGCTCCGGCTGGACGGCTGGTCGACGATCACCTCTCCCGCACCGGGGAAGCCGCTCTCCAGACAGTGGCCGTTGGAGAGGACGAGCGCGGGGTCGCTGTCGGCCGAGCCCGGCGTGCGGACGACGGAGCCGGAGCAGTTGCTGAGCGCCACCGTGCCCGCGAAGTCGACCGCCTTCGGGGCCTTGGTGGAGGCCTTTGCGGGGGCCGGGGCCTTGGCGGGGGACGCGGCCGTCGCGGGCGCCGCGCCCGCGCCGACGAGGGTCGCGCCGCCCAGTAACAGGGCCGAGAGCGCACCGACGAGAGATCTTTTCATGCGGGGGGTTCCTTCCCTCGATGAGAGATTCCTTCGGCTTCGACCATTTCCCACCCTTGCGCATGTCATGCGCATGGCCGAACACTGGCGCAGCAGTCGCTCGCCCTTAACCCCCCAGGAGATGTCATGCGACGTCGCATCCGCGGTAGACGGGCCACCGCCCTCACCGCCCTGCTCACCCTCGCACTCGCCGCCCCCATGGCAGCTCAGGCCGACGATCCCGCTCCACGGCCCGGCACCGGCCGCACCGCATCACCCACTGCCCAGGGCGCCGACGAGAGCGTGCGGCAGTACGAGGTCTCCGGCCCCGCCACCCGGGCCGACCGCTCCGCGGTCGCCGCCACCGGGGTGTCCATCGACGAGGTGGACGCCCGCTCCCTGGTCGTCACCGCCGACCCGGCGCAGGCCAAGCGGCTGCGCGCGCTCGGCTACCGGCTCACCGCGCTCCAGGGCCCGCCCGACCGTACCGAGGGCAGGGCAGCCAAACCGTTCGACTTCCCGTCGGCCGATGCGAAGTACCACAACTACGCCGAAGCGAACGCCGAGATCAACGCGGCGGTGGCCAAGTATCCGTCGATCCTCAGCAAGCGCGTCATCGGAAAGTCGTACGAGGGCCGCGACATCGTCGCCCTCAAGATCAGCGACAACGTGGCCACGGACGAGAACGAGCCCGAGGTCCTCTTCACCGCCCATCAGCACGCCCGTGAGCACCTTACGGTGGAGATGGCGCTCTATCTGGTGCGACAGTTCACCGAGGGCTACGGCAGCGACTCCCGGATTACCAATGCCGTCAACGGCCGGGAGATCTGGATCGTCCCGGATGTGAACCCGGACGGCGGCGAGTACGACATCGCCACCGGCTCCTACCGCAGCTGGCGCAAGAACCGCCAGCCCAACTCCGGCTCCTCGGCCATCGGCACCGACCTCAACCGCAACTGGGACTTCAAGTGGGGCTGCTGCGGCGGCTCCTCCACCTCGCCCAGCTCCGAGACCTACCGCGGCCCCGCGCCGCCTCCGCCCCCGAGGTGAAGGTCGTCGCCGACTTCGCCCGCAGCCGGGTCGTGGGCGGCAAGCAGCAGATCAAGGCCGCGATCGACTTCCACACCTACAGCGAACTGGTGCTGTGGCCCTTCGGCTGGACGTACGACGAAACCACCACCGGCATGACGCGGGACGACTACGACGCCTTCGCCACGGTCGGCAAGAAGATGGCGGCGAGCAACGGCTACACCCCGAGCAGTCGAGCGAGTTGTACATCACCGACGGCGCGATCGACGACTATCTGTGGGGCACCCAGAAGATCTTCGCCTACACCTTCGAGATGTACCCGACGTCCTCCGGCGCCAGCGGCTTCTACCCGCCCGACGAGGTCATCGACCGCGAGACCAGCCGCAACCGCGACGCGGTGCTCCAACTCGTGGAGAACGCGGACTGCATGTACCGCTCGATCGGCAAGGAGGCGCAGTACTGCGCGTCAACTACCGTTCGCTAGAGCGAAGGGCTTGCACAGCGGGCGTCACTGGCGGTGGCACTGCGCTTGCGTCCAGCCTCGCCCCGGGGGTTCCGGGGCGAGGCAGGGGCCGTTGACTGGGCCCTGCGTCGCCACAACTCCCGTGCGCGAGCACGGACGTGTCCAGAAGGTAGTGAATCGTGTCGATGCGCCCTTCTCGGAAGTGGTAGAAGGCGAATTCCTTGGTTGATATGGCCGAGCCCGTGGGTCGCGTCCCGAGCCATGGCCCGGTAGGCGTCCCGGAGACCGTGAGCCGGGCGGCAAGACGGTCGCCATCGGCGATCAGTTCGTCCACCTCCCACCGGAAGTCGGCCAGAGGAGCCATCAAGGTTTCTACGGCCGTGACGTAGTCGGCACGGGCGATGGTGCGCCCCTCGACGGTCACCGTGTCGTGCACGAACTCGGACATCCGATGGAACGCGCGCATGTTCAAGGCGTCGACGTACGCCTGATAGACCTGCCGCGAATCGGGTGCATGCATGCTGATCAATCCTCGGTGGAGACGTGCCCGTTCATGATGCGTTGCAGGAGCTCATCGAGTTGCCCGCGCTCCGCATCGGTGAGGTTCCGGTGGAGCGGACTGCGGTCGGCCGCGGCTTTCGCGAGCTGATCCCGCACGGTGACCCCCTTCTCCGTCAGCGCCAGAAGTTTGGTGCGGCGGTCCGCTCCCGGGACGCGCTCCACGAGACCTCGATCCTCGAGCTGGTCCGTGAGGACGGTGATGTACGAGCGGTCGACCGACAGTTGCTCGGCCAGTACGCGCATGGGCGCCGGTTCGCTCAGGAGAACCAGTGCGCGCGCCAGATGCGGGGACAGCCCACGTGCCGTGACAGTTTCGGAAAAGACCCGCTGAACGGCATCAGCGGCCGCGAGCAGCAGGTGAGCCACCCGGTTGATGTCCTGCGTCCGCGCGTCGACCTCGCTCATGCCGACAGCGTAATGGAGTGACACATCAGTTGACTAGCTCAACCAATATGGCATGCTTGCTGACTGACTCAATCATTGAGTCAGTCACCTAATTGGGACAGGGGTCTGTCATGCCATCACCTTTCACGCCTTTCGCGCTGCATCACCTCAAGCTCGCCAACCGCATCGTGATGTCGGGAATGACCCGAAGTCGCGCGTCCGGCCCTGACGCGCTGGCCAGCGATCTGATGGCGACGTACTACGCGCAGCGGGCAGCGGCCGGGCTGATCATCACCGAAGGCACCCAGCCGTCCGCGATCGGCCAGGGGCACCCGAACACTCCGGGGCTGCACTCCACTGCCCAGGTCAAGGCATGGCGGAAAGTCACCGACGCCGTTCACGCGGAAGGTGGCGTCATCTTCGCGCAGTTGATGCACGCCGGGCGCTTGAGCGACCCGGACCTCCTGCCGGAAGGCACCTCTCCGGTCGGCCCGTCGGCCGTGCCGGCGAGCGGGGAGATGTACACCCCCGCCGGACCCAAGCCGTACGTCACCCCGCGCGAGATGACCGAAGGGGATATAGCGGAGACGATCAGCGACTTCGCACGAGCCGCTCGCAACGCGATGCAAGCGGGCTTCGACGGTGTCGAGGTGCACGGCGCGTTCGGGTATCTGCTCAGCCAGTTCCTTTCGTCCAACGCGAACTGGCGCACCGACAAGTGGGGCGGCAGCATCGAGGGACGGACGCGCCTGACCATCGAGGTCGTCACCGCAGTGGCACGGGAGATCGGCGCCGACCGGGTCGGCCTGCGGATCTCTCCCGCCACGGTCCTGAACGACGTCGTGGAAGAGGATGTGAAGGAGCTGTACGAGCACCTCGTCCGCGGCATCGACGCGTTGGGTCTGGCCTACCTGCACATCGCGGAACTCCCCGGCCAGCGCGCCCTGACCAAGACGCTGCGCGAGCAGTGGTCCGGCGCCCTTCTCCTGAATCCGGGCACCGCTCCAGAGCCGACGGGCCCCGCCGAGCTGACGCTGATCGAGGACGGCACCGCCGACATGATCTCGTATGGCGCCCTGTTCCTCGCCAACCCGGATCTGCCGCGGCGTCTTCGGGCGGGAGGGCCGTTCAACACCCCGGACCCGGCGAAGTTCTACGGTGGTGACCACACCGGCTACACCGATTACCCGCGCCTGGAGACAACTGGCTCCACCGACGGGGGCTGAGGGCGTTTCGAGGACCATGGCCCCGTAGTACGGGGCCTGTCCGGCCCGTCGTACTTCCCTTGCCCCGGCTGTGCGGCTGGGGCAAGGGGGCCGGTCCGTTGAGTCGGTCACGACGACCCCGCAGCGCCGCCAGGCGCCGTACCCGCGTCCGGGTCGTCGCCTTCGCCGTACGACGGCAGGCGGGCGCCCCGGCTCTCGGCGACCCGCAACACGTCGCGCAGCGCCTCACACAGCCGGTCCGCGAGGTAGCGGAGTTCTCGCGTGTCGGCCCTGGGGGCGTCCAGCAGCGCTCGGGCGTGCCGGAGGAGTTCGGTCCCCATGGACATCTGTACGGCCTCGATCGCGTCCGCACGTCGGCTCAGCGGGCTGTTCCCGTCGTCCGACGACAGATAACACGGCTTGCCGTCGGGGTCCGTCCACGGCAGCAGCCGCAGACCGGTCATCGCGCCCATCCGGGCACCTCCACCGCGTGGGTCACCGCCCGAACCCCGGCCCGATGACGGCCGGGCGGCAGTACGGCGAGAAGTGCACTCACGCATGCGAGGAACCGCCCCATAGGGTCCTTCATGTTCATCAGCTCCTGTCAGCTGGTGGGCCACGCCCTCGGGCCGGTGCACCCCGGTCGCGAGGGTCTTGCGTCTCTTCACGCTGTGTGGCGCTTTCCTCACAGAGTGGTGGCTGTTCTGGCTACGCTGCTAGCAGGGCGAGCCTGACAACGCACCCTTCAACTCGGGAGGTCAGCCCATGACGAGGGACCGAAGGCCACACACCCCCAGGGAGAAGTACGGGGAGGAGCTGCGGCTGCGCCGCATAGCGGCCGAGCTGACACAAGAGGCACTGAGTGAGCGGGTGGTGTGCTCCCCCACGCTGATCAGCCACTTCGAGGCGGGGCGCCGGTTGCCGAAGCCGGATGACGCGGCCCGGATCGATCAGGCGCTGGGGACGGACGGGTTCTTCGTGCGGTGGCTGGAGGACCTGGAGTCGAAGTATGCCGACCACTTCGCGGTCGTAGCCGAGCTGGAGCCGCACGCCACGGAGATCCAGCAGTACAGCATCTCCCTCATCCCTGGTCTGCTGCAGACGGAGGCGTACGCTCGCGCAGTCTTCGAGGCGTACAGCCCCAATCATCGGGCTGACCTTGACGAGCGCGTTGTAAACCGCATGGCCCGTGCCCGAATCCTCGATGATCCGTTGAAGCCCGTGGTGTGGACGCTGCTGGACGAGGCGGTGCTACGGCGCCTTGTCGGCGGCCCGCAGGTGATGGCGGAGCAACTGCGCAGGATCGCCGACTTGGCCGAGGCGCGTCGGCTACGCCTGCACGTGCTGCCCTTCGCAGCAGGGGCGCATGCGCTCATGGAGAGCATGATGACCCTCATGACCTTCGAGGACGCCGCGCCAGTCGCCTACGTCGAAGGGTTTCGAGTCGGACACCTGATGGACGATCCGTCCCTGGTACGTGCGAGCCAGTCGGCCTACTCTCTTGCTCTCAGCGAGGCGGCGACGCGCCAGGAATCCCTGGCCCTGATCAGGGCCATAGCAGAGGAACACGAACATGGTCAGCAGTAAGCACACCACCCGCAATGCCTCCGCACTCACGGGGTGGTTCAAGTCCAGCTACAGCGGAGGCAGCAACGGCGACTGCCTCGAAGTAGCGCGAGGCCACACCGACATACCCGTCCGCGACAGCAAGGACCCGCACGGCCCGGCGCTCGTGTTCGAGCCATCCGCGTGGTCGGCGTTCGTCTCCGCCGTCAAGCGCGGGGAGTTCCCTTCCACCTGATCCGAAAAACGCGGCCCCTGACCGGCGATGACGCCGGTCAGGGGCCGCCTGCTACGTGAGCCTGGGTCAGCCGTCGTTCTCCGCCGACGGGATGTAGGCGCCCGGCACGTCCCGAGGGGCATAGATCTTCTTCTCACCCGGGTACGGCTTCGCCCAGTTGTGCGTCTGGTACCACGTGAGGTGGTTCATCTGGGCGGGCGGGGCGTAGTCCGGAACGGCGCGGGGACCGGTCAGCCGCTGCTTCGACTTCCACTGGTCCCACTCGGCGGCGACGTCCTTCATGTCCGCCGGTACCGAGGCCGTCGGCACGGCCGCCGCCTTCGGGCTCTGCGCCGCGGGGGTGTCCAGACCGCAGGACGGCGGGGTCTTCACCCCGTCGGTCAGCGAGGTCCGGTTGGGCAGCGCCTTGAACGGCGTGAAGTCCGGTTTCTGGGTGAACGCCGAGGCCATCGGGGTGGCCGCGGTGTCCTTCTGGTTCATCGGCTGGATCCCGAGGATCTGCTCGATGGTCCGCATCATGTTGATCTGCGAGTAGTAGTGGCTGTCCACCACGCCGTGCTTGGCCCAGGGGCTGATGATCTGGACCGGGGCGCGGTGGCCGTCGACGTGGTCGAGACCCGCCTGGGAGTCGTCCTCGACGACGAAGATCGCCGAGTCCTTCCAGTACTTGCTGTGCGAGATCTTGTCGACGATCTGGCCCACGGCGAGGTCGTTGTCCGCGACCTGGGAGGCAGGGCTCACCGGGCCACCGGTGTGGTCGCTGGAGAGCCAGAACATGTTCAGGTTCGCGGGACCGTTCTTCTCGAAGTCCTGCTTCCAGATCTGAGCCCGGTAGATGTCCGGGACGCTGGTGTCGAACTTCGGGAAGCCGTGCACCGACACGTCGTTGAGCGACGGGATCGGCGAGCTCGAGTTCAGCGGGTAGGCGGTGTCCTGACCGGTCGCCGCCATGTTCTTGGTGTCGCAGTACAGGTTCTGCCAGCTGGCGCCCGACGGCTTGGTCAGGAACTGCTGGAACTCACCGAAGTTCCGCACGGACTTGTGGGCCGCCTGCGCACCGGTCCAGACGAAGCCGGTCTTCTGGTGGCCGAGGGCGTCGTCCTCGGTGTCGTAGCTGCGGGCGTACTCACCGGCGGAGGACTCGGTGTACTCCGGGTTGTCGGCCTGCATCAGCCAGTTGTGGCCCTCGGCGGAGTTGGTGCCGATGTCGTACGTGTTGTCGTACAGGCCGAACTGCTTGGCCAGGGCGTGCTGGTTCGGCGTGACGTTCTCACCGAACTCGGTCAGCGACGGGTCGCCGTTGCCCTGCGGCATGTCACCGAAGACCTGGTCGTAGGTCCGGTTCTCCTTGACGAGCAGGAAGACGTGCTTGATCGTCGAGGGGTCGCCGAGCTTGACCGGGACCGGCACCGGCTTGGCCGGGGCGCCCTCGGACTTCTTGAGCGACTCGCCGTTCCAGCCGTTCTGCTTGAAGACCTTGCCGGTGGAGGACCTGATCACGCTGTCGTCGGGCAGCGTGAACTTCTGCACGCTCGACGTGGTGTCGTGGGTGCCGCGACCGCCGGTGGCCTTGCGGCGGGCGTCGACGCCACGGGTGTTGGAGACGTACACCTGGTTGCCGGAGGTGGTGATCTCCGAGGGGAAGTAGTCCGTGGGGAGCAGGCCGACGTAAGAGACCGGCTCCTGCGCGGAGGTGTACTTGTAGACGGCGACGGCGTTGGCACGGCCGAGGGTCACCAGCAGGTGACCGTCGTCGGTGAGGGTCACCGCGTCGGGCTCGTAGCCCACCCGGGCCTTGGCCCACGGCTGGGTGGAGATGGTCTGGACGACCTTGTCCTTCGCCGTGTCGATGACCGACACGTTGTTGTCGGCGGTGTTGGTGACGAACACCACGCCGTTCTTGGCGTACACGGCGGTCGGGTGCAGACCGACCTCGATGCTGGAGACCGCGGCGTCCTGGTTCGCCAGGTCGATGACGCTGACCGTGCCGCTGGTGGTCGCGGCGGTCTTCTGGTCGGCGAGCACCTGGGTGCCGTACGAGTTGATGGTGGGCTCGCCGGGCTTGGCCGGGCGACCGCCCTCGTTGCTCACGTAGAGCTTCTTCCCGACGACGGCCATGTCGCGCGGGGCGTTGCCCACGTTCCAGCTCTGCTCGATGGTCCCGGTCGCGGCGTCGATGGCGACGACCCGGTTCTGGCCGTTGACCGCGGAGTACACGGTCTTGCCGTCGGCCGAGAACACGGCCTCGCCCACCAGGGCACGCTTGGAGCCGTCCGCCGGGATGGTGACGGTCCGCGGACTGGAGACGCCGCCGTCCGCGTCCACGGTGAACACGGTGTAGCCGTCCGGCTGGCCCAGCCACAGCTGCTTGCCGTCGGGCGAGTACGTCGGGCCTTCCTGGCCCACGTTGTTGCTGGTGATGCGGGGGTTCGACGACGCGGCGTTGCTGACGAACTGCTGCGTCTTCCAGCTCTTCAGGTCCACGATGGCCAGGGCCGCGCCGCCGTCGGTGACCGAGGCGGCCATGTGCGTGCCGTCCGGGCTGACCGAGGACGACATGATCTTGCCCTGGTTGATGACGAGGCGGTCGCCGTACGGGGCGATGTACTGGTTGCTGGAGACGACCTGGCCGTTCTCGGTGACCTGACCGACCTGCTCCGTGCCGAACTGGTGGGTCTGCCCGAGCGCCGTGCCGGCGGCCACGAGGGCGACCGCGGTGGTGCCCGCCGTCAGCAGCGGTATCCGGCGGCCGATGCGTCTGCTGATGAGGTTGATCCGAGCTTCCTCGACGAGCTTGCGGCGGCGAGTTACCTGCATGGGGTGTTATCCCTTCGGGGTGGTGTCGAGCAGTTCGACGTTGCCGTCGAACTGCCACAGCGGGTTCGGTGCGTCCCCATCGGGCGTCCGCACCAGGAAGTAGCCGTTCACTTCCTTCGGTCCATCGCCATCGGCCATGAATCGCCCGTCCGGAGTGACGTCGAGTTGGTAGATGGCCTGTCCCGGGGCCTCGATGCCGGGGAGATGCCAGGTCACGACGCAGCGCCAGTCGTTGCCCGGGCCTTCCGCCGCGACCCTGGTGCTTCCCTTGTTGCACGACGCCGTGGCCTTCAACTGGGCCTCGGTGACGGCGGGCCGGTGGAGCTGGTCGGTCTGCATGCGGTACAGGTGCGCGAACGCCGTGGCGAGCGAGCGCTGCACCTTGTCCTGCTCGATCCCGGAGCCCGTCGCCGAGGTCGTCGCGGCGACGACCGCGAACGACGCGGCGGCCACCCCGACGAGCGGCAGGACGCCGACGGTGATCGCGCGGCGGCCCGAACCGTCGTGGGCCAGGGCGGTGAAGTCGCGCCGTACGAAGAGCACATACGCCAGCGTCGTCGCGACCACCGCCCACACGAGGCTGACAACGATGCCGATCAGCAGCGGGCCGAGTTGCTGGGGGCTGGTGAACAGACCGTTCCAGGAGATGAGGGCGTAGCTCGGCAGGGCGACGCGCACGGCCACCGGAAGCGGCAGCATCTGGGCGACCGCCATCGCGAGCGAGACGAGCACGGGCACCAGCAGCCCCATCGGGGACCGTCCCAGCGTGACCGACCCCAGGAAGCCGAGTGCGGCGAGCGCCAGGGTCGGAGCGAGGACGCAGATCCAGGAGAGCAGGACCTGGACGGCGGCGTCCGACGGTGCCAGGAGATGGCCGTCGAGACCGACCAGCGGCTGGTCGCCGACCACGAGGAGGCCACCGACGGTGCTGGAGACCGCGAGCCCGGCCACGAGCAGCAGCAGGACGGTGAGGCTGGCCACCGCCTTCGCCACGAAGATCCGCCGGGGCGAGCGGACCGCCACGAGCAGATGGCGCCAGGTGCCGAGCCGGTCCTCGGAGGCGAACACATCACCGGCCACGACCGAGGTCAGCAGCGGGAGCGCCCAGGTCCCCGCGAAACCGAGCATCACCAGCGGGGCGGCCCACCCGGAGGCGAGCATCCAGCGCCCGAAGAGGGTGTCGACGGGAAGCGTGCTCTGCTGGCCCACCCCGGCGACGAAGAGGGCGGGAGCGATCCAGCAGGCGAGGAGCAGCAGGCGGATCCGCCACTGGGAGACGAGCTTGACGAGCTCGAAGCGACAGGCGCGGGTGACGGGGACGCGACGGCCCCCGGTCACCTGCCCGGGTTCCCGTTCCCGGCTCTGGGTGGGGGTCGCGGTCATCTGGCCGCCTCCTGCTGTTCGGTGAGGGCGAGGAACGCGGCTTCGAGCGGCGACACCACGGGAGTGAGCTCGCGCAGCGCGACGCCCCCCTCCACGAGCCGCGCCACGAGGTGGTCGAGGGCGGGCACCAGGGCGCGTACGACGAGCAGTTCGGCGTCCTGCCGTACCCCGGCGTCGTCGACGACCTGGATCCCCGGCGCGTCGTCCGCCAGCCGGCGCGCGGCCGGCGGGTCGGAGGTGAGCAGCCGGTAGTCGAGTTCACGGTTCTCGGTGGCCAGCTTGGACAGCGGGCCGGAGAAGACGACGCGTCCGGCGGCGAGGATGGTCACCTCGGAGCACAGCGCCTCGAGGTCGTCCATGTTGTGGCTGGAGAGCACGACGGCGGTTCCGTCGGCCGCGAGCCGGCCGAGGACACCGTGTACGTGCTTCTTGCCCGCCGGGTCGAGGCCGTTGGACGGTTCGTCGAGCACGAGCAGCCGGGGCTTGGTCAGCAGGGCGGCGGCGAGCCCGAGCCGCTGGCGCATGCCGAGGGAGAAGCCGCGGGTACGGTCGTCGGCGACGTCGGTGAGGCCGACCTCGGCGAGTACGTCGTCGATCCCCGCCGTGCGCGCGTCGTGGCCGCGGAGCGCGGCCAGCGCGGCGAGGTTCTGCCGTGGGGTGAGTGAGGGGTAGAGGGCGGGGCCGTCCACGAAGCCGGCGACACCGTCGGGAGCGTCGAGTGCCCGCTCGACCGGTGTACCCAGGACCTCCAGGCGACCGCTGTCGGCCACCGCGAGCCCCAGCAGCAGGCCGAGCAACGTCGTCTTTCCGGCGCCGTTCGGTCCGACCAGGCCGTGGATATGACCCGGCGTTACATCGAGGTCGATGCCGTCCAGGGCGACGACATCACCGAAGCTCTTCGTAATACCGCGAGCCCGGATTGCGCGGAGTTCTTCCATGGGTCCCTTCCTTCAAATGCCTCAAGGACCCTATGGATTGATCATGCTGCTCGTGGAGATGGAGAGTTGAATCTACGTAGAACATGAAACGACTTGGCATTCGCGACGTCGTCGCCGAGCGGGAACTCTCCATTTCGATCAGCATTCTTTGCCATTATTTGATCAAACGTGGATGCTCCCATGAATGAGTTGCAATGGTGAATCTCGCGGTGAATGCCAACGGGGCGCGGAGCGGAATGGAGCCAGAAGCGGCGGCCCCGAATCCCGGTGGTTTCCACCGGGATTCGGGGGCCGCCGTCGTGCGGGGGCCGTCCGCTAGATGACGATGCTCAGCAGGGCCGCCACCACGAATCCGGCCACGGACAGCACGGTCTCCAGGACCGTCCAGGACTTCAGCGTGTCGCTCTCGGAGATGCCGAAGTACTTCGCCACCATCCAGAAGCCGCCGTCGTTGACGTGCGAGGCGAAGATCGAGCCCGCCGAGATGGCCATGATGACCAGCGCCAGATGGGCCTGCGAGTAGTCGCCGTCGGAGAGCATCGGGGTGACGATGCCCGCGGTCGTGACGATCGCGACCGTCGCCGAGCCCTGGGCCACCCGGAGCACCACCGAGATCAGCCAGGCCAGCACGATGACCGGCAGGCCCGCGCTGTCGAAGGCGTCGGCCAGGGCCTGGGCGACACCGCTGCCCTTGAGGACCGCGCCGAAGACCCCACCCGCGCCGACCACCAGGAGGATGTTGCCCACGGGCTTGAGGGAGGCGGTGGAGACGGTCTCCAGGGACTTGCGGGACCAGCCGCGCCGGATGCCCAGCAGGTAGTACGCCAGGAGCAGGGCGATCGTCAGCGCCACGAAGGGGTGGCCGAAGAACTCGATGACCGAGCGGCCGGTGCTCGGGTCCAGCGCGACGGAGGAGAACGTGGCGCAGAGGATCAGCACGAGCGGCGTGCCGATGATCGCGAGCACCGTGGCCACCGAGACCGGCTGCTCGGCCGGGGTGGCGCCGGAGGCGCGCTGCTGGGCCGCGACCGCCTCCCGGGACTCCTCGGCCGCCTCGACCATGTCCTGCGGTACGGGCACGAAGATGCGCTTGCCGATCCAGGCGGCGTAGCCCCACGCGGCCAGCACCGACGGGACGCCCACGACGACGCCCATCAGGATGACCCAGCCCAGGTCGACGTGGAGCAGTCCGGCCGCGGCCACCGGGCCGGGGTGCGGCGGCAGGAAGGCGTGGGTCATGGAAAGGCCCGCGAGCAGCGGCATCGCGTAGAGCAGGATCGACTTGCCGCTGCGCTTGGCGGCCGCGTAGACGATCGGCGCGAGGACGAAGATGCCGACGTCGAAGAAGACGGGTATGCCGAAGATCAGGCCGGTGAGCCCCATCGCGAGCGGCGCCCGCTTCTCCCCGAAGAGACCGAGCAGCCGGGCGCTGAGCGCCTCCGCGCCGCCGGAGACCTCGAGGATCGCGCCGAGCATGGTGCCCAGGCCGATGATGATGGCTATGTGGCCGAGGATGCCGCCCATACCGGATTCGATGAGCGAGACGGCGTCGGACTTCTGGACCGTGCCGAAGAGTTCGGTGACCGAGAGACCCGCGGCCAGACCGACCGCGATGGAGACGCCGAGCAGCGCCACGAAGGGCTGCAGCCGGACCTTGATGATCAGGTAGAGCAGAAGCGCGATGCCGAGGGCGGCGACGGTCAGCAGACCGGCGGTGCCGTGGATGAGGGCGAGCAGACCACCGGTGTGGGGTGGGGTCTCGGCAGCGGGAGCGGCCGCGAGCAGCATGGGGTACTCCGGGATGTGGGTAGGGGGTATCGCCGCACGGCGGGGGCCGCGCGCTGGGAAATCCTGGGTGGGGATGATCAGGGCTCGAGCTTCCGACGACGGGGACGGTGAGGACGAGTCAGGGTGGAACCCGCGGCGGGCGGGGAAAGCTCCCGCCCGCCGCGGGGGTTCGGGGGCCGGCCGGCGGTTTTCGCCCGTCGGCCGGTGCGGGGCGTCGGCCGGTGCGGGCGTCAGCCGAGGACGGCGAGGGCGTCGATCTCGACGAGCAGACCGGCCGGGAGTCCGACGTAGACCGTCGTACGGGCGGCCGGGGCCTCCTTGAGGTCGGCGAAGAACTCGTTGTAGATCTCGTTGAGTTCGGCGAAGTGGCCGGTGTCGGTGAGGTAGATCCGCACCATCACCACGTCCTCCCAGCTCGCGCCGCCCTCCTCCAGCACGGCCTGCACATTGCGCAGGGTCTGCAGGGTCTGCTCGCGCAGGGTCGGCCCGACGGGGGCGGGGGCCTGGCCAGGGACGGCGGGGCCGAAGCCGACCTGACCGGCGACCTGGAGGATGTTCCCCTTCTTCACACCGTGGGAGAACTTGGCGGGCGGGGTGGTGTGCGTGGCCGGGGTGATCGCGGTCTTCTGGAGCTTCTCGGTCATGAGGAGGTCTCCTCGGCTCTCTTCTCGGGGTTTCGTGCGATGGGTCGTGCTCGTGTGAGGGGGTGGTGGCCGGCGAACCGGCCGTGCCGTGCGCGCCGTGCGCGCCGTGCGCACCCTGCGTGCCGTGCGCGCCGTGGGACACCGGGGCGCCGCCCGAGTATTCCCGGCTGATCTCCTCCGCCGTGCGGCGCACCAGCGGCAGCAGGGAGAGGAGTTCCTCGGCGCTGACGACGACGTTCGGCGCCGACACCGAGCAGGCGGCGACGACGCGTCCGTCCGCTCCCCGGATGGGTGCCCCGACGCAGTTGATCGACTCCTCGTGGCCGCCGAAGTCGGTGGCCCAGCCCTGGTCGCGCACGGTCGCCAGCTCCTTGAGGAACGCGGCGGCGTTCGGCGTCGAACGGGGCGTGTACGCGGGGTAGGTGAGCCGCTCGGCCAGCGTCCGCCGCTCGGGCTCGGGCAGATCGGCCAGCAGCAGCTTGGCCACGGCGGCCACGGTGATGGCCACGGGCTTGCCGATCCGCGAGTACATCCGCACCGGGTAGCGGCTCTCCACCTTGTCGATGTAGAGCACCTCGTTCTCCTCGTACACCGCGAGGTGGACCGTGTGCCCGCAGCGCTCGTTGAGCGCCACCAGATGGGGGTGGGCGATCTCGCGTACGTCGAGGTTCTCGACCGCCTCCTGCGCGAGCGCGAAGAGGCGGGCGCCGAGGCGGTAGCGCTGGTCCTGCTGGCGGTAGACCATGCCGTGCTCATGGAGGGTGCGCAGCAGCCGCAGCGCGGTCGACTTGTGCACGCCCAGCCGCGTGGCGACCTGCTCCAGATTGGCCGGCCCCTCCGCCAGCAGCGGCAGGATGCTCAGCGCTCGGTCGACGGTCTGGCTCATGAGTCGGGTCCCTCCACCGCTGCGGTCTCGGCCCACTTTTCGGCGGGACTCGGCAGATCCGTCCAGCCGGGGCCGAATCGCAGTGTGCCCCACCGCGTGGCATCAAGTGCCACCAGGCGGTCGGCGTGCTCACGGGAGGGCGGGGTGCCGAGGTCGCCGGGGACGGTGAGGGCGGCGGCGGCCATGAGGTGGCCGTGGCGCAGCCGTTCGGCGACGGGCAGCCCGCGGAGGGTGCCGGAGAGGAAACCGGCGGCGAAGGCGTCGCCCGCGCCGACGGGGGCGACGACGTCGACGCGCGGGGCGGGTTCGAAGGTGACGGTGTCGGTGCCCTCGCCGGTGACGGTGTCGGTGCCCTCGCCGGTGCCGCCGCCGGTGCCGTCGCCTGTGCCGCCGCCGGTGCCGTCGCCGTTCGGGCGGCGGGCGAAGACGGTGGCCCCGGCGCCGCCCTGCTTGACGACCAGCACCTCCGGCTCGGACAGCGCCGCGCGTATGGCCTCCGGGCCACGCAACCCCCAGACCGCCTCGGCCTCGTCCTCGCCGACGAAGACGAGGTCGCAGCGGCGGGCGAGGTCGAGCAGGACGACGGGGCCGCTTTCGCCGCCCGCTCCCTCGCCCTCTTCCCTCTGCCAGAGCGAGACCCGGTAGTTGAGGTCGAAGGAGACGAGGGGACGGCCGGGGGCGCGGGCGGTCAGCTCGCGCATCAGCGCGCGGCAGTCGCCGGAGAGGGCCGGGGTGATCCCGGTCAGATGGAGCACCCGGCCGGACCAGGCCCGCTCCCGGGGGATGAGCGCGGGGGACATGGCCGCGGCGGCGGATCCGGCCCGGTAGTACACCACCTCGGCGAGCGGTTCCGAGGCGGCGACACCGCCGTCCCCGTCAACGTCAACCGTCTCGGAGCCGACAGCACGCTCCCCCGCCGTACGGAAGTAGATCCCGGTGGGGCGGCGCGGATCGCGCTGGACGTACGCCGTGTCCACACCGGTGGCCGCGATCTCCCGTACGAGGTGCTCGCCGAAGCCGTCCGTGCCCACCCGGCTGATCCAGCGCGCGCTGTGCCCGGCGCGGGCCAGGCCACAGGCGACATTGGACTCGGCGCCGCCGATGCCCCGGGCGAAGGAGGGGACATCCGCCAGCCGGCCCGGACGGGACGGGACGAAGGTCACCATCGACTCGCCGAGACATACGACGTCGACGGTATCGACGACATCGACGGCGGTATCGACGGCTTCGCCGCTGGGGAGAGGGGACACGGTTGGTCTCGCTCCTCGTGGATGGACGGATGGGGCTCGGTCACACACCGTTGACCCGGTGCTGGGCGGGATGTTAGACAGCCCTAAGCGTTATGCGCAATGAACGTTGCAGATATTGCAACCGGAATCGTTATGGAGGCGCTCCATGGCCACCGACCACCGCGACCAGGCCGTCGCCGCCCTCGCGCGGGAGCGCGTCGACCACCGCTTCAAGGGGCTGCCGCCGAACGCCGAGGGCCTTACGGTCGGCGAGCTCGCCGCCGAGCGGCGCTCCCTGTTCACCGGTGGCTTCACCACGCCCGTACTGGCGCTGTCGGCCGAGGCGCTGGAGCACAACCTGGTGGCGATGGAGCGTTACTCCGCCGCCCATGGGCTCGCCTTCGCCCCGCACGGCAAGACCTCCCTGGCCCCGCAGCTCTTCGAGCGCCAGCTCGCGCACGGCGCCTGGGGCATCACCGCGGCCGTCCCCACCCAGGTGCGGATCTACCGCGCCTTCGGCATCCAGCGGATCTTCCTCGCCAACGAGGTCGTGGACGCCGCCGCCCTGCACTGGCTCGCGGCCGAACTCGACGCCGACCCCGATTTCCGCTTCATCGCCTACGTCGACTCGGTGCGCGGCGTGGAGCTGATGGACGCGGCCCTGCGGGAGGCGGGCGCGCGGCGGCCGGTCGATGTGGTGGTCGAGCTGGGCGGCGGCGAGGGCGCGCGCACCGGGGTCCGTACGGAGGCGGAGTGCGCGACGGTCGCCGACGCGGTCGCGGCCACGGAGACCCTGCGGCTGGTCGGGGTGGCCGGTTACGAGGGCGAGGTACCGAAGGCGGACGGCGAGCGGGTACGGACGTGGCTGCGCCGCCTCACGGCACTGGCGGTGGATTTCGACGCGGCGGGCCGCTTCGAGGACGTGGACGAGGTGGTCGTCAGCGCGGGCGGCAGCGCCTGGTTCGACGCGGTGGCGGACGTCTTCGCGGAGCTGCCCACGCTGTCGCGACCGGTGCTGAAGCTGCTGCGCTCGGGGGCGTACGTCTCCCACGACGACGGCCACTACCGGCACATCACCCCGTTCAACCGCGTCCCGGAGGAGGGCGAGCTGCACCCGGCCTTCCGCCTGTGGGCCCAGGTCGTCTCGCGCCCCGAACCCGGCCAGGCGTTCCTGAACGCGGGCAAGCGGGACGCGGCGTACGACCTGGACATGCCCGAACCCCAGCTCATCCGCTCCGCCCGCGACGCCTCCACCCGCCCCGCCACGGGCCTCACCATCACGGCCCTCTCCGACCAGCACGCCTGGGTCTCGGTCGCGGACGACACGGACCTGGAGGTAGGCGACTGGGTGGCCCTGGGCCTGTCCCACCCCTGCACCAGCTTCGACAAGTGGCAACTGATCCCGGTGGCGGAGGCGGACGGCACGGTCACGGACTACATCCGCACCTTCTTCTAACCCACCCACCCGCCCTTCCAGGGGCTCCGCCCCGGACCCCGGTGGGGCCCTGCCCTGGAGGCGAGGCCCAGAGGCGGGGCAAGGCCCGAACCCCGCCGGGCGGGACCCGAACCGAGACCGGCCCGGCAACCCACCCGGGGCCACGTCCCGGACGGCGGGTTGCCGGGGCGGGCTCAGGCCGGGGCTCCCCTTGTAAGGGCGGGCGGGTGGGGGAACGGACAGCGCGCCGCAGGCGCGGTCGGCAAGGAAGAGAGGGCAACCCCATGGAGCTGGTCATTCGCGGTGCGGACGTCATCGACGGCACCGGGCGGGCCCGGTATCGGGCGGACGTGGCCGTCGACGGCGGCCGGATCGCCGCCGTCGTGCCCGAGGGGGGTGGACCACGCCCCACCGCCCACCGCGTCGTGGACGCCGACGGCCTCGCCCTCTCCCCCGGCTTCATCGACATGCACGCCCACAGCGACCTCGCCCTCCTCCGCGACCCCGACCACTCCGCGAAGGCCGCCCAGGGCGTGACCCTGGAGGTCATCGGCCAGGACGGGCTCTCGTACGCGCCCGTGGACGACCGCACGCTCGCCCAGATCCGTACCGCCATCACCGGCTGGAACGGCGACGGCTCCGACATCGACTTCACCTGGCGCACCGTCGGCGAGTTCCTGGACCGCCTCGACCACGGCTTCGACGGCCAGGGCATCGCCGTCAACGCCGCGTACCTCATCCCCCAGGGCACCGTCCGCATGCTCGCCCTCGGCTGGGAGGACCGCGACGCGACGCCCGCCGAGGTCGAGCGGATGAAGGCGCTGGTGGCGGAGGGTCTTGAGCAGGGGGCGGCCGGGCTGTCCTCCGGGCTCACCTACACCCCCGGGATGTACGCCTCCGACGCCGAGCTCACCGAGCTGTGCCGGGTCGTGGCCGCGTACGACGGCTACTACTGCCCGCACCACCGCTCCTACGGCGCCGGCGCCCTGCGCGCCTACGAGGAGATGGTGGCCCTCAGCCGGGAGGCGGGCTGTGCGCTCCACCTCGCCCACGCCACCATGAACTTCGACCTCAACAAGGGCCGCGCCCCCGAGCTGCTCGCCCTCCTGGACGCCGCGATCGCCGACGGCGCCGACATCACCCTCGACACCTATCCCTACCTCCCCGGCTGCACCACGCTCGCCGCGATGCTGCCGAGCTGGGCGGCCGAGGGCGGCCCCGACGCGGCCCTCGCGCGGCTGCGCGACGACGCCGAGGCCGAGCGCATCCGGCACGTCATGGAGGAAGAGGGAGCGGACGGCTGCCACGGGGTGCCGATCAACTGGGACACGATCGAGATCTCCGGTGTGAACGACCCGGCCCTCACCGCGTACGTCGGCAAGACGGTCGCCGCGAGCGCCCGCGAGCGAGCCGAGGCGCCCTGGGTCACCGCGCGCCGCCTCCTCCTGGACGACCATCTCGGCCCGACGATCCTGCAGCACGTCGGGCACGAGGAGAACGTCCAGGCGATCATGAAGCACCCCGCCCACACCGGCGGCAGCGACGGCATCCTGCACGGCGCCAAGCCGCACCCCCGCGCGTACGGCACCTTCCCCCAGTACCTGGGCCGCTACGTCCGTGAGCTGGGCGTCCTCACCCTGGAGGAGTGTGTGGCCCACCTCACCGCCCGCCCGCGGCCCGCCTCCGCCTCCCCGACCGGGGCCGGATCCGTGAGGGCCACCGCGCGGACCTCGTCCTCTTCGACCCGGAGACGGTCGCGGCGGGCTCGACGTTCGAGGCCCCGCGCACCCTGCCGACCGGCATCCCCCACGTCCTCATCGACGGCCGCTTCGTCATCGAGGACGGGCGGCGGACGGACACCCTGGCTGGGCGTGCGGTTCGCCGCGCGGCCGCGGCGTGAAACCGGTTCAGCCGGCTCCCCGGACGGTCAGACAGAAGGGGTGCCCGGCCGGATCGGTGAAGACCCGCCACCTGCCCCCGCCCGGCTGATCCTCCGGCTTCGCCGCGCCCAGCCGCAGCAGCAGTGTCTCGGCCTCGTCGAGATCGTCCACCTCGAAGTCGAGGTGGACCTGCTGCGGCACGCTCTGGGCGGGCCAGCGCGGAGGCTGGTAGTCGTCCACCCGCTGGAAGCCGATGACGACACCGCCCCGGCGGGCGAGGGCGGCGAAGTCCCGATTGCTCGCCGGGTGCGGCTCAAGCCCGGTGGCCTGCCGATAGAACGCGGCCAGCGCCTCGGGATCGGAGCAGTCCAGCGTGACCGCCGTCAGCTTCATCTGCAGGGGCATGGCAACTCCGGTGACAGCCGCCAGAGGGCGGCGAGTTCGCTCTCGTCGGCGTCACACCCTAGCTCGGGTGTACGGGAGGATGGACGTCCGTCAGCAGAAGGGACTGGACGGCGATGATCGAGACGGAACGCCTTCGGCTGCGCCCGCTCACCGACGCCGACACCGACTGGTGGGTGCGTCTGCACGCGGACGACGAAGTCAACCGGTTCGTGGGCAGCTACACCCGTGAGCAGGCGGCGGCGCGTCTGGGGGCCATCCAGCAGCAGTGGGCCCAGCGCGGCCACGGGCTGTGCGCGGTCGAGCTGAGGAGCACCGGCGAAACCATCGGCCGCAGCGGCCTGAACTGGTGGGAGGAGTTCGGCGAAACCGAGATCGGCTGGACCTTCGCCCGCGCGCACTGGGGCCGGGGCTACGCCATGGAGGCAGCCCGAGCCGTTCTGCGGTGGGGCTTCGGCCCTCTGGGGCTCAAGCAGATCACCGCCATGATCCACCACGGCAACGACGCCTCGGTGGCCGTCGCCCGTCGCCTCGGGTTCACCCCGCTGCGCGAGGACACCGTCCTCGACCGCCCCTGCGTCGTCTACGCCCTGACCCGGGACGACTGCCCCACCACGCCCTGACGACCCGGCGGGTCGCGCCCTTCGCCGGGTCACTCCTGGGGAGCATTGACCGCATGCTGAGCATCGGATCGGTTGTGCTGGGTGTCGAGGACGTGCCGCGCGCGGCCGCCTTCTGGACGGAGGCCCTGGGCTACGCCCCCGCGAGGAGATGGAAGCCGACTGGGTCGTGCTGACCCCGGCGGACGGGCCCGGGGTGCAGTTGTCGCTCGGCCGCAGCGAGACGCCGGTCCAGGAGCATCCGCGGATTCATCTGGACCTGTACGCCGGTGACGCCGCCGATCAGGCCGCGGAGGTCGAGCGCCTGGTGTCCCTGGGCGCCCGGCGCGTCGACTGGGACCTCTACCCCGACGACGCCGACTTCGTCGTGCTCGCGGACCCCGACGGCAACCGCTTCTGCGTCATCGACACCGGTGCCCACGGCGGTCCGTGACGTCAGCCTGCAACAACCACTCGACGCGCGGCGTCGCGTAGAGCGTGAGGGCCAGACGACGGCGCGGGCCCCGGCCATCGCGTCATTGCGCGGCGGGGCTGCCGGCCCTCCCTCTGTGACCCAGCTCTCACCGCGCCCGTGCAGCACATGCGCGGGCCTCTCCGTCGAGGAGGGGTGACAGGAAGGGAGGAGCGTGTGGATCTGGCAACCGAGTGGACGTTACGGGCAGGCCTCGACGAGGCCGGTTCGGCGCAGATCGATTTCCCGGGCTTTGTCGCGACGCGGTCGGCCGCGTTGTTCCGCGGCGCCCTCGTTTTGACGGGCAACCGCGAGGCGGCGGAGGACCTGGTCCAGGAGACCCTGGAGCGGGCCTGCCGCAAGTGGCGCACGATCGCCGCCAAGGATGCTCCGGACGCGTACGTCCGGCGGATCATGGTGAACCTGGCCAACGACCGGTGGCGGAGGTTCCGCCGTATGGTTCCGCACCAGGACAGCGGCGGCGGCGAGCGGGCGGCGCCCGGGGACGAGTACGGGCGTATCGACAGCAGGGACCAGTTGGTCCGCGCCCTTCAGCGGCTGCCGATGCGCATGCGCACGGTCGTGGTACTGCGGTACTTCCACGACCTGTCCGACGCCGAGATCGCGGCCGACCTGAGAATCTCACCGAGCACCGTGCGATCCCAGCTCGCCCGTGGGATGGAAAAGCTCAGAAGCCAGTTCCCCGCACTCTCCGGCCCTTCACCACGGCAGCCCACGGAAGGAACCCGATGACTTCACCCGAGTCGCGGCCTCCCGGCTGCGCGGGTTACGCACCCTTCGAAGAGGAATTGGTGAACGCCATGAATGATTTCGTGAACGCCGCCGAGGCGCCGGACTTCGACACGGCCGGCATCGTCCGCAGAGCCCGTCGCAAGCGGGCCACGGCCATCGCCGGTATCGCCACGGCCCTCATCGTGGCCGGTGGCGGCACCGCCCTGGCCTCGATCAACAGCGGTTCGGACACCTCGAAGCCCGCGGCCGACAGCACCGGCCGCGACACCACCCTGCTCTACACGTTCGACGACGGCGCCACCCTTCCCATCGACATGGGCGGCTGGGACCAGGAGTCGGTCCGGGTGCAGTTCCTCAAGATGCGGGTCAAGGGCGAGTACGCCAAGGCGGCGACCGGCACGTGCAAGCCGGGCTCGGTGATCGGGGTCAGCCCCCACAGCCCGCAGACCGTGGACACCGGCGACACGGTCAAGGTGACCCTCTGCGCCGGCTGATCCCACACTGAGACGCCTTGTTCCCGTTCCTCCCGGTACAGGTACCGGTACCGGGAGGAACGGGGCGGCTTCCGCTCAGCCGCCCAGCTCCGCGTCCACGAAGCGCCGCAGGTGGCGGCGGGCGTCGGCCACGCTCAGGGCCGGGACCTGGCGGAGGCGGCGCAGGGCGAGGCCGTCGGCCAGGGCGGAGAAGCGGAGGGCGAAGTCGGCCGGGTCGTCGCATACGAAGTCGCCCTCGTCCCGGCCCCGTTCGACCAGGACCCGGATCTCGCCGTGCCAGTTCTCGTAGCGCTCGGCCTGGCCACGGGCGAAGGTCTGGTCCCGCTCGCCCGCGTTCCAGTAGTCGAACCACATCCGCCAGTGCCGGTCCGTGTCCTCCGTGAAGAGCGCGTCGATGAGCAGCCGCAGCCCCTCCGCGCCGCTGGTGGCCTGCCCGGCAGCGTCGCTCAGCGCGGCGTAGTAGCGCTCTATGTGGAGCACCATCGCCTCGGAGAGGACTTCCTGCACGCTCTCGAAGTGGTACGTGACCGTGCCGACCGACACCCGGCCGCGGCCGCCACCTCGCGCACCCCCACCGCTTTGGTGCCGCGTTCGGCGATGAGCGGCACCGCGGCCTCCACGATCAGCCGGCGGCGCACCTCGGTGGGCTGCCGGGTGCGCCGCGAGGCGTCAACGGCGCGGCGCGGCGGGCGGCGTTCGGAACGGGACGTCACGCGGACGTCCTCGGCGTGGTGCGGTGCCATGTGCGCGTGGCCACTGTCTCTCCGTTCGCCCGTGCCTCGATGCTGCTGTCCATGATGAATTCCTCGGCCGTGGCGCGCAGTTCGGTCGCGGTGCGGATCTCCGCGTCCCAGCCGTCGCGCCGCAGCCGGATGGTCCACCGAGAGCTTGCCACGGCCGAGAGCGGATCGTCGGAGCGGATGCGGTACGTCTCGCGGGCGCTCTCCTCGTACCGCAGCCCGTCCGGGTACGTGCGCGAGCCGCCGTAGTTGGGGTCCACGTCCAGCACCCACTCGCCGGTGGCGACGTCATGGGTGACGGTGCGTTCGGGGCGGGGTTCGGCGGGCGCGTCGACGGTCACGGGGAGCGGCGGGGCCTGTTCGGGCTCCTCGAAGACGATGGGCGGGCGGCCCGCGTCGGCGCCCGGGTCCCGTACGGGCAGCAGCAGCGCGCTCTCCCCGGGCCGTACGGTCAGATGGCCGCGTTCGCCGTGCGGCCAGACCCATGGCCAGTACGCGTCGGAGACGGCGACCCGGACGCGGTGGCCGGGCGGGAAGGCGTACCCCGTGGCGTTCAGCTCGAACTCCACGTCCTCGTACGTCCCCGGCTCCCACTCCACGGCCTTCTCCCGGCCGTGCCGGGACATCAGGTTGAGCACACCGCGGGTGACCAGCGTGGACGAGCCGTCGGGCGCCACGTCGCAGACGCGGGCGATGACATGGGCGCGCGGGGTGGCGCTGTCCAGCCGCAGCCGTACCCGGGGGCGGCCCAGGATCTCCACCCGCTCGGTGAGCGGCGCCGAGTCGAAGCAGCGCGAGCGGCCGTCCTCCTCGCGCTGGTCGGGCGGCAGGTCGGTGGCGTTGCCGAAGGGGAAGAAACGGCCGGCGTCCAGCCCGGTGTGGAGGGGCGACCGTACGATCACCGGCTCCGCGGCCGGACCGCCGAGCGGGCGTGCGTCCCAGCTGACGGACGGCGACGGCCAGGTGTCCTCGCCGACCCAGCGGCCGGGCATCGTCTCGTACGACGTGGCGGGCGGCACGGGGTCGTTGATCCAGGCCCGGAGCAGCGGCTCGTCCATGACGCCCGTCGGCTCGTCCTTCAGCCAGTGGTCCCACCAGCGCAGGGTCTCCTGGAGGAAGCCGATCGCCGGGCCCGGCGGCAGCCCCCGGTCCGGGTACTGGTGCGACCAGGGGCCGATCAGCCCGCGTACGGGCGCGTCGAGGTGTTCCAGCAGGCGCGGCACGGTGTCCCGGTACGGATCGGCCCAGCCGCCGACCGCGAGCACGGCGGCCTCGATCGCGCCGTAGTCCTCGCAGACGCTGCCGTGCCGCCAGTAGTCGTCCCGCTCCTGGTGGGCGAGCCAGGTGTGCAGATACGGCTCGAGCGCGTCGAGCCGCTCCCGCCACATCGGCAGCCAGCGGTCCTCGCCGACGGAGGTGGGGTGCGGGGGCGGGCGGTGAACGCGAGCATCGTGCCCGCCCAGGCGAGCATGTCGATGCCGAGGACGGCGCCGCCGGTGTAGTGGACGTCGTTGTCGTAACGGTCGTCGGTGGAGCAGACGGTGACGATCGCCTTCAGCGGAGCGGGGCGGAGGGCGGCGATCTGCAGCGAGTTGAACCCGCCCCAGGAGATCCCGAACATGCCCACCTTGCCGGTGCACCAGGGCTGGTGTGCGAGCCAGTTGACGACGTCGACGCCGTCGGCGAGCTCGGTCGCGGTGTACTCGTCGAGCATCACGCCCTCCGAGTCTCCGCTGCCGCGCAGATCGACCCGTACGGAGGCGTAGCCGTGCCCGGCGTACCAGGGGTGACGCTGCGCGTCGCGCGGGGCGGTCCAGTCGCTCTTGCGGTACGGAAGGTATTCGAGCAGGGCGGGGACGGGGGCGGTCTCGGCGTCCGCCGGGCGCCAGATGCGTGCGTGCAGCCGCGTCGTTCCGTCCCGGGTGGGGATCCATACGTCCTCGACCAGCAGGTTGCGGTCGAAGGTCTCGCGGTACCTCACGCTTCTCCTCTACCTGGTGATGTATACGCCTGCTACCTGGTGATGCATGCGCCTGCGGCGGGCTGTCCCCACCCCGACCCTTCCCGAAACCGGGGGCAAGCCCCCGGCCCCAGCTGGGGGCTCCGCCCCAAACCCCCACCGGGGCTCCGCCCCTGGACCCCGCTCCTCAATCGCCGGAGGGGCTGGGTGGTACTGCCCAGAGGGCTGGGGGCACACCCGGGGGACTGGACGTCGGACCTGGTTGTGGGCAGTCGTTCCACCGAGGAGGCCCCAGCGGCAGCTGTGGGAGGAACGGGTGGACACAACCCGGCCACCGGCGCGCAGCCGGGCGGCGACACCTCGGGGGCAGCTCTTGGGGCGAAGCCCCAACGGGGACCGGAGCGAAGCCCCAGCGAGGGCCGCGGCGAAGCCCCAACGGGGACCGGAGCGAAGCCCCAACGGGGACCGGAGCGAAGCCCCAACGGGGACCGGAGCGAAGCCCCAACGGGGACCGGAGCGAAGCCCCAACGGGAGCCGGGGCGGAGCCCCAGCGGGGACCGGAGCGAAGCCCCAACGGGAGCCGGGGCGGAGCCCCAGCGGGGACCGGAGCGAAGCCCCGGTTCGGGGAGGGGCGGGGTGGGGCCCAGCCATCCGCCGACCGCCAGCGGCGCACTCGGCGGCCACCGGCGCGCAGCCGACGGCCATACCTCGGGGGCAACTCTTGGGGCGAAGCCCCAGCGGGGGCCGGGGCGGGGCCCCGGTTCGGGAAGGGGCGGGGTGGGGCTAGCCATCCGCCGACCGCCAGCGGCGCACTCGGTGGCCACCGCCCAAGTCGTTCCAAAGGGCGCCCGGCTCCGCCGCGTCCGCCCACACCTCAGCCGAGACCACCACCCCCTCCGCCTCCGGATCCGGCTCCAGCGCCGCCGCCATCAGCGCCCTCGTGTACGGGTGGCCCGGAGCCGCGAAGACCGCGTCCGTCGGGCCCTCCTCCACCACCACCCCGTGCCGCAGCACCACCACCCGGTCCGCGATCCCCCGCACCACCGCCAGGTCGTGGCTGATGAACAGGCAGGCCAGCTCACGCTCCCGGCGCAGGTCGTCCAGCAGGCGCAGCACATCCGCCTGTACGGACACGTCCAGCGCCGTCGTGATCTCGTCCGCGATCAGCAGATCGGGCTCACCGGCCAGCGCCCGCGCGATGCCGATGCGCTGGCGCTGGCCGCCGGACAGTTGGGCGGGGAGCCGGTCGGCGAAGGCGGGGTCGAGGCGGACGTCGGCGATCAGCTGACGGGCGCGCGACGCCGCCTCGCCCCGCGACCTCGCCGTACCGAAGAAGCGCAGCGGCCGCCGTACCGCGTCGCCCACCGAACGCCGCGGGTTGAGCGAGGTGTCGGCGTTCTGGAAGACGAGCTGGACGGTGCGGCGCAGGGCGAGCGGGCGCCGCCTCGCGGGGCGCCCAGGTCGCCGTCGCCGCCGGACCCCGAGCGGCCGGGCGGGCCGTCGGATCGGCCACCGGAGCCGTCACCTGACCCGCCACCGGACCCGTCACCTGACCGACCGTCGGACCCGTCACCTGACGGGCCACCCGACGAGCCACCCGGCCCGCCCCCAGACGCCGCCCTCATCGTTCCGCCCGACGGCACCCGCAACCCCGCCAGCGACCACGCGATCGTCGACTTACCGCTCCCCGACTCCCCCACCAGCGCCAGCACCTCACCGCGCCGCACGCTGAAGGAGACCCCGTCCACGGCACGGCTTGCCCCGTAGTCGATCGTCACCTCTCGTACATCGACCACGTCGGCCACGTCCGCCGCGCCCACCGAGGCCGCCCTCGGCCGGATCTCGCGCGTACCGTCCTCCCCCACCACCGCCAGCCCCGCGTCCGCGATGCGCGGGACGCTGGCCAGCAGCCGGCGGGTGTACGGATCGGCGGGGGCGGCGAAGAGCCGCCGGGTGGGGGCGGTCTCGACCACCCGACCGGCGTTCAGCACGCACACCTCGTCGGCCATCCGCGCGACCACGCCCAGGTCATGGCTGACCAGGACGGCCGCGAGGCCGAGTTCCTCGCGGAGGGCGCCGATCAGGTCCAGCACCCCGCGCTGGGTGATCACATCGAGGCCGGTGGTGGGCTCGTCCAGCACGAGCACCTTGGGCCGGGCCGCGATCGCCATGGCGATCGCGACACGCTGCTGCTGCCCGCCGGAGAGCTCATGCGGATAGCGCCGGGCGAGCTCGCGCGGGCTCGGCAGCCGCACCTGCTCCAACAGGTCCGTGACGGGCACCTCGCCACCCGCCTCCGCGATCTGCCGCCCGATCCGCATGGACGGCGTCAGGGCCTGCCCCGCGTTCTGCGCGACCATCGCGACCGTACCGCCGCGCAGCCGCCGCAACTCCCGCGCGGGCAGCGCGAAGACGTCCTTGCCGTCCACCGAAACGCGCCCACCCGTGATCCGCGAGCCATGCCGCAGATGTCCCAGAAGCGTCGCGGCGACCGTCGACTTGCCGCTGCCGGACTCGCCGACCAGGGCCAACGTCCGGCCGGGGCTCACCTCCAGCGACACCTCCCGCACGACGGGCACCTCGTCCCCGCCCGAGCGGTACGCCACGGACAGCGTGTCCACCGACACGATGGGGGCCTTCGGAGACGTGGTCATCAGACGCCCTCCCTGATCCGGTCCACGCCCCACGCCTTCGACAGCCCGTCGGCCGCGAGGTTGAGCCCGACCACCATCGTGGCCAGGCCGATGATCGGCGCGAGGCTCGCCATCGGCACCACGGTGATCGCGGTGCGGTTCTCCGAGACCATCAGCCCCCAGTCCGGAGTGGGCGGATCCGCGCCGAAGCCGAGGAACGACAGCGAGGAGATCAGCAGCACCACCCACGACGCCCGCATCGCGAACTCGACGCACACCACATCGCTGATGTTGGGCAGCACCTCGCGCCGCAGAATCGCCCAGGTACTCTCGCCCCGGGCCCGCGCCGCGGTGACGTAGTCCTGCGGCACGACGGCGAGCGCGGCACCCCGCACCACCCGCACCACCTGGGGGACGCAGACGACGGCGATGGCCAGCACGATCACCGACGACCCGGTGCCCAGCGCGGTGACGATCACCAGCAGGACGAGGATCGCGGGGATGGACAGCACCGCGTCCAGGACCCGCATGACCACATCGTCCAGCCAGCCACCGCGCAGCGCGGCCGCACAGCCGAGGACGGCGCCGAGGGCGATGGTGATGAGGGTGGCGGTGACGGAGACGCCGAGCGCGTACCGCCCGCCGTACAGCACCCGGGTCAGCACATCGCGCCCGTACTGGTCGGTGCCCGCCCAGTGGTCGGCGCTCGGCCCGAGCAGCGCGTGCGAGGCGTCGCCGGTGGTGGGGTGGTACGGCGTGAGCAGCGGGGCGAGCAGCGCGACCACCACATGAACGGCCACGATCGCGAGCCCGATGACGGCCGGGCGGGAGGAGCGCACCGTGCGCCAGGCGCGGGCGGCGAAGCCGGACCGTACGGGCGCCGGGCCCGCGGCGGACGACGAGGCCGCGGCGGACGACGAGGCCGCGCCCGCAGGCTCCTTCACAGAGCTCATCGGATCCTCCACGGAGCTCATCGGATCCTCCCTCCTCGGGTGCGGAGCTTGGGATTGAGGGCCATGGACCCGAGGTCGGCGGCGAGGTTGCACACGACGTAGACGACCGCGCTGATGAGGGCGATGGCCTGGATGACCGGCAGATCGCGGTTCTGCACGGAGGTGAGCATCAGCTTCCCGATGCCGGGATAGTTGAAGACGTTCTCGACCACGGCGACGCCGCCCACCAGCCAGGCCACATTGAGCGCGATGACGTGCAGCGTGGGCAGCAGGGCGCTGGGCAGCGCGTGCCGGGTGACCACGCGCCAGGTGGTCAGCCCCTTGAGCCGGGCCGTGGTGACGTATTCGCTCGCCATGACGTCGATCACCGAGGTACGGGCCATCCGCACGATGTACGCGGCCATGACGATCGCGAGCGAGGCGGCGGGCAGCCACACCGCCGGGAGCAGCTGCCCGACCCCGGCCCCCGGCCCGTACAGCACCACGGCGGGAAGCACCGGCACGGTGACGGAGAAGGCGAGCACCAGCACCGTGGCCACGACGAACTCGGGGACGCTCATCCCGACCAGGCTGACCGTGGAGATCAGGTGGTCGGGCCAGCGGTCGCGGTAGAGCCCGGCCACGACGCCGAGGACGACGGAGCCGGTGACCGCGAAGAGGACGGTGACGACGGCGATCAGGGCTGAGTTGCCCAGGTACTGGGCGACCTCGCCGCCCACCGGCTTGGTGGTGACCAGCGAGGTGCCGAAGTCGCCGTGCAGCGCGCCCTTGATCCAGTCGGCGTAGCGCTCCCAGGCGGGCTGGTCGAGACCCATCTGCTTGCGCAGGGCGGCGACCGCGTCGGGCGTGGCGTCCCTGCCGAGCACCTGCGTGGCCACGTCGCCGGGCAGCGCCTGGACGGCCAGGAAGACCATGACCGAGGAGAGCAGCAGGGTGCCGAGCGCGGCGATCACACGGCGGAGGAGGAAGGAGAACATCACGCCCCCTTCAGCCCGATGTGCAGGTAGTCGAACTCGAAGCCGTGCTCGGCGTAGCCGCGCACCTTCCGGGAGATCCCGACGAGCCGGTCGGCGAACATCGGGGTGATCGCCCCGCCCCGCTCGACGACGAGCGTCTGGGCCTGTCCGTACAGCTCGCGCCTGCGGCCCTCGTCGGTCTCCCGGCGGGCCCGGTCGAGCAGCGCGTCGAACTCCTTGTCCGACCAGGCGGTCTCGTTGTACGAGGAGCCGCCGCGGAAGACCTGGTTGAGCAGTTGGTCGACGGGGCGCCCGGTGTACCAGTAGGTGGCCATGAGCGGCTTCTTCATCCAGATCTGGGTGTAGTACGAGTCCGCGGCCGCGGTCTTGACCCGGATCCGGATGCCCGCGCGCCCGGCCGACTCCTGGTAGGCGAGGGCCATGGGCGTGAAGATCGGGTCGTACGAGGAGGTGTAGAGGTCCACCGCCAGCCGCTCGTGCCCGGCCCGCTTCAGCAGGTGGCGGGCCTTCTCGGGGTCGTGGGCGGGGTGGGCGGCGATGTGGGCGGGGTCGTTGGGCGGGACGGGGTTGTCCCAGCCGGCCGTGCCCGCGCCCTGGAGGGCGGCCTTCAGGATGTGCGCGGGTCGTAGGCGAGCTTCATCGCCTGCCGCACCCGCGGATCGGTGAAGGGCTTCTCGGTGGTGAGCATCGGCAGCACGTACCACTGGGCGTTCTCGGCGCGGGCGATGGTGGCGCGGTCGGAGGCGGCCACGACCCGGGCGGTGGCGAAGTCGAGATTGGTCTGGGAGAGCAGATCGACCTGCCCGGCGAGCAGGGCGTTGGAGCGGGCCTGCATATCGGCCACGGTGTAGAAGTCGATCGCGTCCAGGACCGGGCGCCCGGCCCAGTGGTCGGCGTAGGCGGTGACCCGGCCGGGCCCGGCGGCGGTGAAGGAGGCGAGCCGGAAGGGGCCGGTGCCGATGCCGGTGCGGCCGATGGAGCCCGCGCTGCCCTCGGGCACGACATAGCAGTTGTAGTGGGTGAGCAGGCTGGGGAACTCGGCGTGCGGGCTCTTCAGGGAGACGACGAGGGTGTGGGCGTCGGGGGTGCGCAGCCGCCCCGGGTCGACCAGCGGGGACAGCACGGGGGCCTGCGGGGACGCGGTCGCCTTGTCGAGGATGTGGCGCAGGGTGTACGCGGCGTCGGCGGAGGTGAAGGCGCGGCCGTCGTGGAAGGTGACGCCGCGGCGCAGCCGGAAGGTCCAGGTGACCGCCTTGGCGTCGGGCTCCCAGGACTCGGCGAGGTCGGGGGCCACGGTGCCGTCGGGCGCGATCCGGACCAGACGGTTGTAGAGCGCGCCGAGGTATTCGTACGCGGACAGCGCGCTCGCCGGGTCGAGGGTCTCGGCGTCGGAGGCGGGCGGCCGGGCGATGCGCAGGGTGCCGCCGCGGTCGGGCCGCCCGGCCGGGCCGCGGGTGGGCACGGCCCTCGACGGGGAGGCGGAGGCGGCTCCCGAGCAGCCGGTCAGCGCGGCGGAGCCGCCGAGCGCGGCGACGGCCGCGGCCGCGGTGGTGAGGACCGAGCGCCGCGGTATCCCGGCCGGGGCGGGGGCTGCCGCGGCGGGGGCTGTGCGGGGGCGGCGCCGGAGGTGGAGGGTGACGCGGACGGGGGCGGGGACGCGGACGGGAACGGGGATGTGGACGGGGGCATGAACGGGAGCACCCTTCGCTTACTCGTTCAGTGGAACGATTGGGTGAAGTGCGTGAACGATAACGACGCCACTCGCTCGGGCCAACCCTTCTTTCGCGGAAATTAACGCCAGAAACAGAGTCGTTACCCGGCGCGGGGCGGGGCGCGCGGGGCGCGGCCCGGCGCGGAGCGAGGCACGGAGCGCGGTGCGGGGCGCGGCCCCTGGGCACGGAGGGCGGGGCACGGAGCGCGACCCCCGGGCGCGGTGCGGGGCGCGCGGGGCACGGCCCGGCGCGGAGCGCAGAGCGCGGGGCGGGGCGCGGGCGCGGCCCCGGGCGCGGGGCGCGGCACGCGGCACGCGGCACGCGGCACGCGGCCCGGCGCGGAGTGTGGCACGCGGGTGCGGCGCGGGGCGCGGGGCGCGGGGCGCGGCCCCCGGGCGCGGGGCCCTGCGCGGGGCCTGGCGCGGGGCGCGGCCCGGCGCGGGGCGCGGCCCCTGGGCGGCGCGCGGAGTCGCGGCCCCACCGCCCGGCGCCCCCACACACCGTCCACGTGGCGAAAAACACCGAGCGCCCCCGGATACACCGCCGTAAGGTGGCCGACATGCAGGTGATCCAGTCCACGAAGCTCGCCAACGTCTGCTACGAAATCCGTGGCCCGGTGCTCGAGGAGGCGATGCGGCTGGAGGCGGCAGGACACCGCATCCTCAAGCTCAACACCGGAAATCCGGCGACCTTCGGCTTCGAATGCCCCCGGAAATCCTCGAGGACATGCTCCGGAACCTCGGCGGCGCCCACGGCTACGGCGACGCCAAGGGCCTGCTGTCCGCGCGGCGCGCGGTGATGCAGCACTACCAGACCCAGGGCATCGACCTCGACGTCGAGGACATCTTCCTGGGCAACGGCGTCTCGGAGCTGATCCAGATGTCGATGCAGGGGCTGCTGGACGACGGCGACGAGGTCCTCGTCCCCGCCCCCGACTATCCGCTGTGGACCGCCTCGGTCTCGCTCGCCGGGGCACCGCCGTCCACTACCGCTGCGACGAGCAGTCGGACTGGCTGCCGGACCTCGCCGACATCGAGCGCAAGGTCACCGACCGCACCAAGGCGCTCGTCATCATCAACCCGAACAACCCGACGGGCGCCGTCTACGGCGAGGAGATACTGCGCGGCCTCACCGACATCGCCCGCCGCCACCAGTTGATCGTCTGCTCCGACGAGATCTACGACAAGATCCTCTACGACGGAGCCACCCACACCCCGACCACCGCCGTCGCCCCGGACCTGCTGACCCTCACCTTCAACGGGCTCTCCAAGGCGTACCGGGTGGCGGGCTACCGCAGCGGCTGGCTCGCGGTCTGCGGCCCGAAGTCCCACGCCGCCAGTTATCTGGAGGGGCTGACCATCCTGGCCAACATGCGGCTGTGCGCCAATATGCCGGCGCAGCACGCGGTGGCCACGGCGCTCGGCGGCCGTCAGTCGATCAACGACCTGGTGCTCCCCGGCGGGCGGCTGCTGGAGCAGCGGGACACGGCGTACGAGCTGCTGACCCAGATCCCGGGCGTCACCTGCGTGAAGCCCAAGGGCGCGCTGTACGCGTTCCCCAAGCTGGACCCCAAGGTCTACAAGATCAAGGACGATCGGCAGATGGTCCTGGACCTGCTCCGGGCCGAGAAGATCATGATCGTGCACGGCACGGGGTTCAACTGGCCCGAGCCCGACCACTTCCGCATCGTGACGCTGCCCGGCAAGAAGGACCTTGCCGACGCGGTGACCCGGATCGGGAACTTCCTGGACGGATACGGCCAACCCTGATCTTTTGGTTACCGCTCCCTTTCAGCTGCCGCTCTCTTTTAACTACTGCTCAACTTTAGACAGAGTCTAAGTTAGGATGGCCTCCTCACCCCTTGGAGGCCATCCATGTACGAACCGATCCGCACCAAGTCGGTCCACAGCATGGCCGAGCCCAAGCCCGACTTCCCGCACCGCTCCCGCGAGGAAGAGCTGGACATCCGGCTGGCCGGACATCTGACCGCACTGCTCACCGTGACGGACGAGCTGCGCGCCCTCACCCCGGACCGCGCCCTCGACGACGCCGCCCAGCGCCTCGCCGAGCAGGCCACCCGCCTGCGCGACGGCCGCGCCCCGCTGCGCGCGGCGCCCACGGCGGCGGCCACGGACCCGGCGCATATCGCCGCCCTTCACCAACGCGCCCACACCCTGGCCGGATGGGCCCTGGTCGTGGCCACGTCCCGCGACGACACGGCGGCCACGACGCTGGCGGCCGAGCGCATGCGCGCCCACGCGACCGCCCTCGGCCTCGCGGCCTGAGCCGACGCGGGTCGGCTTGAGCCCAGCGGGGCCCAGGCGAGCCCGGTCGAGCCGGTCGAGCCCGGTCAAGCTGACAACTGGGTTACGGTGCGGGACAGGGGATGGCGGACCCCGCACAGCGCCGTGTGAGCTGTCGCCCATGAAACCGCGCGGAAGAATCGCCACGCTGCTCGTGGCCGGCGCGGCGCTGGCGGCTTCCGCCGCCTGCGCGGGCGACTCGGGTGGCTCAGGCGGCTCGGACAAGAACGGGCACGGTGGCACCCCGCACACCCCCTCGACAACCAGCGCCGGACTGCGCTGGAGCCCCCCGCGACAGGGCCCGCGGCAACCCACGGCCGGGACGGCCGAAGTGTCCCGCGAGCGCCACGGTCAGGACCTCAACGGCGACGGGTAGGACGACCTCGCCGCCTACGACAAGGACCGGATCCGGATCGTCTACGGCTCACCGCACGGCCTCGACCCGCGCACCCGGACGACCGTACGGGCCGGACTGCTGAAACCGCCCGTGGTCGGCGCCGAGGACGTCCGACTGGTGCGGGCCGACATCGACGGCGACGGCCGTACGGATGCGCTGGACCGACCCGGAGAGCGAGGGCGACGGCGACATCACCGACACCGGACTCCAGGTCCGCCGGGGCGGCACCGGCGGCCTCCGCTACGACGCGGCCCGCAGCGGCGCCCATGTGCGGGGCCGGGTCGGCGTGCCCGCCGACGTGGACGGCAATGGCACCGAGGACATGACCGAGATCTGGTCGTCGGCGCGGACCAGGCCAACGACAACCAGGGCCTGGTGCTGCTGCTGCGCGACGCGGCCCACCCGGCGGAGGGCCACCTCCAGGCCGTCGACCTGGAGTCCCCCGGGGTGCCGGGGAAGGACGGGCGGTACCGGCGCACCCGGTTCGCACCCGTGGCGCCGCTGCTGGACGTGGGCGGGGACGGACACCTGGACGTCGTGGCCACCGCACGGTCGGGCGGGTACTGGACGCTGCCGCGGACGGACACGGGCCTGGACACCTCCCGCACCCACTCCCGCACCCACCGCGTCACGCGCGAGCGGCTGGACTGACTCCGGCGTTCCGAGCACGGCGCACGGCCGGGCCCACGGAGCAGGGCGCAGGGCCAGGGCCCCACGGAGCACGCCGCACGGCCAGGGCCCCACGGAGCACGCCACACGGCCGGGGCCCACGCCTGAGGCACGGGCCCCGGCCCACGGAGCGGGTGGCTCAGCCCAGGCGCTTCACCAGCGCGTGGTACTCGTCCCACATCTCCTTCGGCGTGTGCTCCCCGAAGGTGCCCAGGTGGTCGGGCACCAGCCCGGCCTCCTCGCGCCAGACCTCCTTGTCGACCGTGAGCAGCAGCTCGAGCGAGGCGTCGTCGAGGTCCAGACCGTCGGTGTCCAGTGCCTCGGGCGTCGGCAGCACCCCGATCGGGGACTCCACGCCCTCGGCCTTGCCGTCCAGGCGGTCGACGATCCACTTCAGCACCCGGCTGTTCTCACCGAAGCCCGGCCAGACGAAGCGCCCGTCGGCGTCCTTGCGGAACCAGTTGACGTAGTAGATCTTCGGCAGCTTGGCGGCGTCGGCGTTCTTGCCGACCTCCACCCAATGGGCCATGTAGTCGCCCATGTTGTAGCCGCAGAACGGCAGCATGGCGAACGGGTCGCGGCGCAGCTCGCCGACCTTGCCCTCGGCCGCGGCGGTCTTCTCGCTCGCCACGTTGGCACCGAGGAAGACGCCGTGCTGCCAGTCGAAGGACTCGGTCACCAGCGGAACGGCGCTGGCCCGGCGGCCGCCGAAGAGGATCGCCGAGATCGGCACGCCCTTGGGGTCCTCCCACTCGGGCGCGATGATCGGGCACTGACCGGCCGGGACGGTGAAGCGGGCGTTGGGGTGGGCCGCCGGCGTCTCGCTCGCCGGGGTCCAGTCGTTGCCCTTCCAGTCGGTCAGATGGGCGGGCGGCTCCTCGGTCATGCCCTCCCACCACACATCGCCGTCGTCGGTGAGCGCGACGTTGGTGAAGACCGAGTTCCCCCACAGGGTCTTCATCGCGTTGGCGTTGGTGTGCTCACCGGTGCCGGGCGCGACGCCGAAGAAGCCCGCCTCGGGGTTGATCGCGTACAGCCTGCCGTCCTCGCCGAACCGCATCCAGGCGATGTCGTCGCCGATCGTCTCGACCGTCCAGCCCGGGATGGTCGGCTCCAGCATCGCGAGGTTGGTCTTGCCGCACGCGCTCGGGAACGCCGCGGCCACGTACTTCGCCTCCCCGCGCGGCGGGGTGAGCTTGAGGATCAGCATGTGCTCGGCGAGCCAGCCCTCGTCCCGCGCCATCACGGAGGCGATGCGCAGGGCGTAGCACTTCTTGCCGAGCAGCGCGTTGCCGCCGTAGCCGGAGCCGTACGACCAGATCTCCCGCGCCTCGGGGAAGTGCGAGATGTACTTGGTGCTGTTGCACGGCCAGGGCACATCGGCCTGGCCCGGCTCCAGCGGGGCGCCGAGGGTGTGGACGGCCTTGACGAAGAAGCCCTCGTCCCCGAGGACGTCGAGGACCTCCTGCCCCATGCGGGTCATGGTGCGCATGGAGACCGCCACGTAGGCGGAGTCGGTGATCTCGACGCCGATCGCGGAGAGCGGCGAGCCGAGCGGGCCCATGCAGAAGGGCACGACGTACATGGTCCGGCCGCGCATCGAACCCCGGAAGACGCCCTGCTCCCCGGCGAAGATCTCACGCATCTCATCGGGGTGTTTCCAGTGGTTCGTCGGGCCCGCGTCCGCCTCCTTCTCGGAGCATATGAACGTACGGTCCTCGACGCGCGCCACATCGCTCGGATCGGACGCGGCGTAGTACGAGTTGGGGCGCTTGATCGGGTCAAGGCGCTTGAAGGTGCCCTTCTCGACGAGCTCCGCGCACAGGCGGTCGTACTCCGCCTCCGAGCCGTCGCACCACACCACACGATCCGGTTGGGTGAGGGCGGCGATCTCGCCGACCCAGGAGATCAGCTCCTGGTGGTTCGTGGGGCTCGGGGTGGTGGTGAGGGAGGAAGCCACATTGCTGGGCGCCACGATCGCTCCATCCCGCCGGAACCGCACTCGCTCCGGCGTCTTGATTGAGGGTTTGGACGGATATGTGCACTCATATCCGTTTATGGAGACAGCTACCCCTTGGGGGCTGCGACCCGGATGCTCAGCTCATCCGGTGCCGACCGCGCTCATTTGATCATCCGACTGTACGGGCCATCTGTCCAGTGGGCGCCTTGGTGACCATCACCACTCGACATGGACCGGTAACTTACGGTGCGTAGGTAGCATGAGCGCCATGACTGCCGCCGCGCCCGATGCCGCCGTTGAGAATCCCCCAGGGCCGGAAGCGGCCCCGCCGCTCCCGCTGAAGCCGATGCTGCGCGGCTGGCTGCACGCCGGCATGTTCCCCGCGGCCCTGGTCTCGGGTGTGGTGCTGACGGCCCTCGCCGACAGTCCGCGCGGGCGGCTGGCCTGCGCCATCTACACGCTCACCGCCTGTGCGCTGTTCGGCACCAGCGCCCTTTACCACCGCGGCAATTGGGGCCCGCGCACCGCCGCGGTGCTGCGGCGGCTCGACCACGCCAATATCTTCCTGATCATCGCGGGCACCTACACGCCCTTCACGCTGCTGCTCCTGCCCCACGGCAAACAGCAGCTGCTGCTGTGGCTGGTGTGGGCCGGGGCGCTCGCCGGAATCGCCTTCCGGGTCTTCTGGGTCGGCGCCCCGCGCTGGCTGTACACCCCGTGCTACATCGCGCTGGGCTGGGCGGCCATCTTCTTCCTGCCCGACTTCCTGCGCACCGGCGGCATCGCCGTGATGACGCTGATCGTCGTCGGCGGGCTGCTCTACAGCGTGGGCGCGGTGATCTACGGCACCAAGCGCCCCAACCCCTCACCCCGCTGGTTCGGCTTCCACGAGGTGTTCCACAGCTTCACGCTGGCCGCCTTCGTCGTGCACTACGTCGGCATCTCCCTCGTGGCCTACCAGCACGCCTGAGATGCCCGAGGCCACCGCCGCGTCCCAGCCCGAGCGCAGGCCCGGGCCCGGGCTGCGCGAACGAAAGAAGATCAAGACCCGGCAGGCGATCCGGCGCGCCGCCTACCGGCTGTTCACCGAGCGGGGCTACGACGCGACCCCGGTGGACCGCATCGCGGAGGCCGCCGACGTCTCGCCCAGCACCGTCTTCCGCTACTTCCCCACCAAGGAGGACATCGTCCTCTCCCACGAGTACGACGATGTCCTGCTCGCCGCGCTCCGGGACCGGCCGCTGGACGAACCGCCGGTCGCCTCGCTGCGGCGCGTCCTGCTCGATCAGTTCCGGCAGTTCGCCGGTGACGAGCGGCAGGAGATGCTGGTCCACCTCACCCTGATCCGCCAGGTACCGGGGCTACGCGGCCGCATGAGCGAAAGCTTGTCCCGGACCGGCGCCCTGCTGGCCGAGGTCCTGGCCGAGCGCAGCGGCCGGTCGCCGGAGGACTTCGAGGTGCGCGTCGTGGTCGGAGCCGTCCTCGGCGTCCTCCAGGAAGCGCTCTTCCACTGCGTCGACCAGGGCGCGGCGAAGGACTCGGCGGTGGCGGCCATGGAGAAGAACATCGACCACGCCTTGGACATGCTCTCCCAAGGCCTCCCGCTATAGCCGCGGCGGGCGCCCGCCCGCCGCGGCTCGGGACCAACCCGGATCGACCCCGTTGCGGCCCAGTCGCGACCCTGGCACCGTCCCTGCTCCGGACCGGCCTGGCCCCGGCACCGTCACGCCCCCGTGCCCCGACCCCGTGGCACCCCGGGCCCCGACACCGGACAGGCCACGTTGCGGCCCCGGTCCCCCGGCACCGTCACGGCCCCGGGCCCGGGCCCGGGCCCCAGCAGCGTGGCGTCCCGGGCCCCCGGGCCCCGGTCTCGACCCGGGCCCACGCACCGTACGTCGGCGGGTCCGGCCCCGCCCCGCTCAGCCCCCCAGCTTGGCCGTCAGGGCATCGACGTCGGCCGTGGGGGCGTCGCAGGTGAAGCCGCGGCAGACGTAGGCCGCCGGGCGGCCCTCCAGGAGGGGGCGGTCCTGGAGGAGCGGGATCTCGCCGGAGCCGGGCTCGCCGACCGCGACGACCGCACCGGGGGCCGTGGCCAGCAGCGCGGCGCGGTGCAGGGCGCGGGTCGCCGGGTCGTCGCCGGGGCCGACCACGGCCACCTCGCGCGGCCCGTCGAGCCGGGCCTCGGCCACCGCCAGGCCCCAGCCGATGAAGCGGGGCACCCGGGAGCCGAGGGCCCGCACCACGGCGAGGGCGCGCTCGGCACCCTCCCGGTGGCGGGCACTCCCGGTGATGGCGGCGTAGGACAGCAGGGCCCCGGCGGCGGCCGTCCAGCCGGACGGCGCCGCGTTGTCCGTCGGGTCCTGGGGACGGCGGATGAGCGCCTCGGCGTCATCGGCGGTGTCGAACAGCGTGCCGTCCTCGTCGGTGAACCGGCTCAGCACGGTGTCCAGCAGCAGCCCGGCGAACTCCACCCACGCGCCGTCGCCGGTGACGGCGGACAGCGCGAGGAAGCCCTCGGCCACATCCCCGTAGTCCTCGAGAACGCCCGCGTGGCCGCCCGCGGTGCCGTCGAGCGAGGTGCGGGCCAGCCGCCCGCGCTGGTCCATATGGATGCGCACCAGCAGTTCGGCGGCCTCGGTCGCGGCGTTCACCAGGTCGGGGCGGTCGAAATAGGCACCGGTCTCGGCGAGCGCCGCGATGGCCAGCCCGTTCCACGCCGCGACGATCTTGTCGTCGCGGCCGGGGCGGGCCCGCTGCTCCCGGGCGGCCAGCAGCCGCTCCCGTACGGAGGAGACGCGGGCGGCGTCGGTCAGCCGCTCCCCGTCGGGCAGCTGGAGCACGGAGGCCCCGTGCTCGAAGGTGCCCTCCCGCGTGACGCCGAAATACCCGGCGGCGAACTCCGCGTCGGCCTCCCCCAGCACCTCGCCCAGCCGCTCGGGCGTCCACACGTAGTACGCGCCCTCGACATGCCTGCCGGTGCCGTCGTCGCTGTCGGCGTCCAGCGCGGAGGCGAAGCCGCCCTGTGCGGTGCGCAGCTCGTGGACCATGAAGTCGGCCGTCTCCAGGGCGACACGGCGCGCGAGGTCCGAACCGGTGGCCCGCCACAGATGGGCGTAGACGCGGCACAGCAGCGCGTTGTCGTACAGCATCTTCTCGAAGTGGGGCACGGTCCAGGTGGCGTCGACGGAATAGCGGGCGAAACCGCCGCCGAGCTGGTCGTAGATACCCCCGCGGGCCATCGCCTCGCAGGTGGCGGACACCATCTGCAGCGCGCCCTCGGAGCCGGTGCGGGCGTGGTGGCGCAGCAGGAACTCCAGCGCCATGGACGGCGGGAACTTCGGCGCACCGCCGAACCCGCCCCGGGCGGCGTCGAATTCGCGGGTCAGGGTCATGAGCGCGCTGTGCAGATCCTCCTCGCCGGGCGGCTGCGGCGCGTCCGGGCCCAGGGCGATACCGCCGCGCTGGGACAGGTCCTCCACGATCCGGCCGGCGACGTCCCGCACCTCGTCGCGGCGGTCCGACCAGGCGGCGCTCACCCCCTCCAGCACCTGCCGGAAGGACGGCATCCCGGGCCGGGGCCGGGGCGGGAAGTACGTGCCGAAGTAGAACGGCTGGGCCTCGGGGTCAGGAAGACCGTCATGGGCCAGCCGCCCTGGCCGGTGGCGGCCTGCACCGCCTCCATGTACACCGCGTCGACGTCCGGCCGCTCCTCGCGGTCGACCTTCACGGAGACGAAGTGGGCGTTGAGATAGTCGGCGGTCGTCTTGTCCTCGAACGACTCGTGCGCCATGACATGGCACCAGTGGCAGCTCGAATAGCCGACGCTCAGCAGCACGGGCACCCCGCGGCGACGCGCCTCCTCGAACGCCTCGTCCGACCACGGCCACCAGTCGACCGGGTTCTCGGCGTGTTGGAGCAGATAGGGGGACGTCTCGTGCGCCAGACGGTTCGGCATGGCTCCATCCTCCCCCACCCGGCGAGGCAGACGAAGTTATCCACAGGGGAGTTATCCACAGGACTGCCGGATAAGAGCCAGAAACGGAAGACTGATGGCACTGCTGCAGGAGGGGGATCACCATGCCGGCGTCACTGGCGGTGCTGCGGGACAGCCACCGGACGGAGGTCGAGCGGCTGCTGTCGCGGGCCGTGGAGGAGGAGGTGCGCCGCTCGGGCGGGCGCACCGACGGCGGGGTGCTGCTCGGCCGGGCGCGCGGCGCGCTCGACGAGATGGCCGCCACCGCCGCGGAGGAGTACGGGGCGTATGCGCGCGCTGGACGAGTCGGACGCGGGCAGCAGACCGCTCTCCGCCCGGCTCTCGCGCGAGCGGCTGGGCACCCCGGCGCTGGCCGCGGCGGTCGCCGCGGTGGCGGCCTTCGGCGCGGATCTCGGGTACGGCACCTCGGCGGGCACGGCGCTGGGCGCGGGGGTCACGGCCGCCGTGGCCGGGTCGGCCGCCGCCGTCGTCAAGCTCACCGCGACCCACTGGCCCGCCGCCCACCGCCAGGCCGCGCTGCGCAACCAGCCCGGTGGCGCCGAGCAGTTGCGGCTGCAGTGGCTCACGGCGGTCGAGGTGCGGGGCATCCGGCCGTTCATCGACCAGCACCGGATGACCACGGCCGCCACCCGCCAGGGCGGCGGTGCGGCGAAGCGCTCCGCCTCCAGCGCCGGTCAGCCGAAGCTGCGCGGCGCGGACCGCAGCCAGGCGGCCCGCAGGCGCACCGTGCTGGAGCAGTCCTTCGCCCATCTCCCCGAGGCGGACGGCCCGTTCGCCGGGCGCCATGCGCAGATCACGCAGATCGCGCAGTGGGTGCGGCAGGCCCGCGCGTCCACCGAGACCAAGCCCACGGTGGTGCTGCTGGAGGGCCCGCCGGGCTCCGGCCGGACCATGCTGGCCGTGCGGGCGGCCCACCATCTGCGCGATGAGTTCCGCGGCGCGTGCCTGGTCGATCTGCGCGGCGACAGCCCCGAGCAGGCCCCGCTGCCCACCCGTGACGCGCTGCTGCATCTGCTGAACCGGCTCGGCGCACCCCGTGACCAGCTGCTCTTCCGGGAGCGCTCCGCGCAGGACCAGCACGTCAGACGGCTCACCGAGCTGTATCACCAGTATCTGACCGGGCTGCCGGTCACCATCGTGCTCGATGACGCCCGCGACGCCGAGCAGGTGCGCACGCTGATCCCCGAGCGGTCCGACGGCCTGGTCCTGATCACCTCGCGCACCCCGCTCGACCTGCCGGACGACCTCGCCGCCTGGGTGCACCGGATCGAGGTGGGCCCGCTGGACGAGCCGGGCGCCGAGGAGCTGCTGCGGGCCTCCGCCGAGGAACCCACCGGCGCGGGCCCCTACGACGGGCAGTCCGTGGAGCGGATCGCCGAGCTGTGCGGGCGGCTGCCGCTGGCGCTGCGGATCGCGGGCTCCTCGCTCGGCCCCCGCTCCCCCGCCGCCCTGGTCACAGAGCTGGAGGCGTACGGCCCGGTGGGCGCCGTCGAGCGCACCCTGTGGCTGCGGTACACCGACCAGCAGGAGGGCGCCCGGCGGCTGCTGCGCCGACTGGCGCTGGCCGGGCGGGCCAGCCTGGGCGGCGCGGCGGCCGCGGCGCTGCTGGACGCCGATGAGCAGGAGGCCGGCCGCCATCTGGAGGCGCTCGGCCGGGCCGGGCTGATCCAGCATGTGCGCGGCAGCCGCTACCGCCTCCATGACCTGGTGCGCTCCTTCGCCCACGCCCGGCTGCTGGACGAGGAGCAGCCGGAGCAGCGCACCGCCGCGCAGGAGCGGCTGATCCGCAGCTATGCCGAGCTGGCGGACTCGGTGATCCGGCTGGTCGACGGCAAGACCTCCACCCGTGCCGACATCTTCGGCAAGGGCGCGGCCCACGGCTTCGCCTCGCTGGACGCGGCGCTGCGCTGGCTGGACGACGAATCGAGCTTCATCACCGCCGCGCTGCGCCATGCCGAGGGCGTGGACCAGTCCGCGGTGCTCCACCTCCTGGGCGCGCTGTGCGACTACTGCCTGCTGCGCGGCGATCTCTACCGGCTGGGCGAGATCAGCGAGCTCACCCAGGCCGTCGACCAGGGGCTGCTGATGCGGTCCGTGCAGTGGCGTACCGGTATCGCGGCCCGCCAGCTCGGCGAGCTGGACCAGGCGCGCACCACGCTCTCCTCGGTGGTGGACCTGTATTTCGAGGCGCAGCACCAGGCGGGCGCGGCCCGTGCCCTGTGCAGTCTCGGCATCACCCTGCACCACCAGGGCAATCTCGTGGAGGCCGCGGCGAAGCTGCGCGAGGCGCTGGAGCTCCAGCGGGCCGAGGAGCTGCGCGGCGACCGGGCCTGGACGATGCACGCCCTGGCGGCGGTGGAGCGCGACCGCGGCGGGCTGGCCGAGGCGCTGGAGCTGCTGGGCGAGGCCCTGGAGCTGCACCAGGAGAGCGAGAGCCTGCACGGCCAGGCGTGGGCCCACTTCCAGCTCGGCCAGGCATGTCTGCGGATGGGCGATGTGCCGCGCGCCGAGGCCGAGCTGCGGGGCGCGCTGGACGCCTACAGCCGCACCCACGACCAGCGCGGTGAGGCGTGGGCGCTCACCCAGCTCGCCCGGGCCCGGCTGGTGGCCGGGGAGGCGTCGACGGCCGTCGACCAGTTCCGCCAGGCCCTCGCCCGCCACCGGGAGAACGAGGACGCGCGCGGTGAGGCATGGACGCTGTACTACCTGGGCCAGGCGCTGGAGGAGCGCGGCGACCACGACTCGGCGGTGCGCGAGCTGGAGCGGGCCCGCACGATGTTCAGCCGGATGCGGGATGTCTACGGGCTGGCGTGCGCCCGTCACCACTCGGCGCGGGTCACCCGTGATCTGCGGGCGGCGCAGACGGGCTCGCTGCGCAACAGCGGCTTCGCCCGGCAGCTGCTCCAGGACGCGCGGCAGGACTTCCGCCGGGTGGGCGTGGCCCATGGCGAGGCCTGGTCCTGTGTCGAGCTGGCGGTGATCGACGCGGGAAACGGCAAGGCGGCGCAGGCGCTGGAGCTGGTGGACGAGGCGGCGCTGCTGTTCGCGGGGTACGGGGACCGGCGCGGCCGCTCCTGGGCCCGGTTCCTGCGCTGCACCCTGTTGCCGTTCGCCTCCGCGGGCGGTTCGGTCATCGGCACGGCGGTGGCCCAGGAGGAGCTGGCGGAGCTGCTGCGGGAGATGCGCGAGGAGGGCACGGCGGGCGATTCCCGGCTGGAGGGGTACGCGGAGGCGTTCGCGCTGGTGCTGGAGCGCGGCGTCGAGCCGGAGACGGGGTGGCAGGCATGGCAGCTCGGCATGGTGCCGAGCCGCCACTCGCGCGAGGTCATGGCCGTGCTGCCGGACCCGCCTCGCGCCTGAGCGCTTCGTTGGAAGTGCGCTGAGCTTCCGTCCGGCCGGGCCGCGGTGTCCCGCGCACGGGAGGCACGCGGTCGGGCCCGGCCAGGGTTCAGGCCGTGCGCCCCTCGCCCTTGGTGCCCTGGGCGGCGCCCTTGGTGCCTTCGGTGGAGGCCGCCGCCGGAGCCTTGCCGGGCTCCTCCGGCGTCTCCTCGAAGTTCACCCGCTTCATGTGCTTGTTCATGGACTTCATCAGCAGCCACACCGCCGCGCCGATCACGGCGAAGACGATGAAACCGAGGACGCCCGGGGTCACCTTGTTCTCGTCCAGCTCCTTGGCGAGCGGGACGAGATGCGTCATGGCGAGGGTGCTGGTGGCGCTCATCATGGACTCAATTGTTGCGGATGCCCGCGAAGAGGTCGTCCTCGGGGAGGGAGGTGTCCACGAGCGACTTCGCGAGCTCGTACTCCTCGGTGGGCCAGACCTCCTTCTGGATGTCCATGGGCACCCGGAACCAGCCGCCGTCGGGGTCGATCTGCGTACGGTGCGCGATCAGCGCCTTGTCACGGATCTCAAAGTAGTCGGCGCAGGGCACATACGTGGTCAGGGTGCGCTCGGGCCGCCCGAACGTCTTCCAGCGCTCCAGCCACTCCCCGTACGGCGAGTCCAGCCCGCGGGCCAGCAGCGCCTCGTGCAGCGCCACGGTGCGCGCCCGGTTGAAGCCCTGGTTGTAGTAGAGCTTCTGCGGCTGCCAGGGCTCCCCCGCCTCCGGGTACTTCTCGGGGTCACCGGCCGCTTCGAAGGCCACCATCGTGATCTTGTGGGTCATGATGTGGTCCGGGTGCGGATAGCCGCCGTTCTCGTCATAGGTGGTGATCACCTGCGGCTTGAACGAGCGGATCAACTTCACCAGGGGCTCCGCCGCGGCCTCCACGTCCTGCAGTGCGAAGCAGCCCTCGGGCAGTGGCGGCAGCGGATCGCCCTCGGGCAGCCCGGAGTCCACGAAGCCCAGCCACTCCTGCTTGACGCCGAGGATCTGACGCGCCTCGTCCATCTCCTTGGCGCGGACCTCGTGAATGTGCTCCTCGATGTAAGGGTCACCCTGGAGCTTGGGGTTGAGGATGGAGCCGCGCTCACCGCCGGTGCAGGTGGCGACCAGCACGTCCACCCCCTCGGACACGTACTTGGCCATGGTGGCCGCGCCCTTGCTCGACTCGTCATCCGGGTGCGCGTGCACGGCCATCAAACGCAGCTGCTCAGTCAAGTTCGATCCTCAGTGATTCGTCGTGGAAGACGGCTTCTATAGTGACCTAAACCGGGGACGAATAATTCCGATCTCTCCCCCAGCAGGAGGAACGCCCATGGCCGCGGTGCGCGAGGGACTGCCCGACGGGCGTTACGGCCGGTCCGCCGACGCGCGGGCCGACCGGACGCTGAAGATCGTCGGCGCGGTGCTCGGTGCCGGGCTGCTGGCCCTGATCGCGTGGTTCGGGTACGACTACATCGCCGGTCAGGACGTCAGCGGCAGGCTGACCGGTTTCAAGGTGGTCGCCGACGACGCCGTCGAGGTCCGGCTGGAGATCACCAAGGACAAGGACGCCACGGGTGTCTGCACGGTGCGTACCCTGGATGAGTACCACGACGAGGTGGGCCGCAAGGACTTCACCTTCGGCCAGCGCCAGGAGGACCTGGTCAAGGTCGTGACCGTGCGCACCACGGCCCGGGCGACCAGCGCCGAGTTGATCGACTGCGCACCTGTTCGATAATCGAACTGGATGTGTCGGACACCTGACCCGATCCGACCAGCGCTGACGCGTTTCCTACGCATTGCACCCAGTTCCCTCCTCCCCGTTTCTTGCCGGAATTGTTAGGCTCGTGGTTTCGCCCGGCTACGAAGGCGCACCCTTCTGAGTAGGGCGTTCATTTGTATTCCCAGCACCGACGAGGAGCACCTGTGACCCAGACCAGCGAGAACGTCACCTGGCTGACCCAGGAGGCGTACGACCAGCTCAAGGCGGAGCTGGAGTACCTGTCGGGTCCCGCACGTGTCGAGATCGCGAAGAAGATCGAGGCTGCCCGGGAGGAGGGTGACCTCAGGGAGAACGGGGGTTACCACGCCGCCAAGGAGGAGCAGGGCAAGCAGGAACTCCGAGTGCGTCAGCTGACGCAGCTCCTGCAGCAGGCGAAGGTCGGCGAGGCACCCGCGGACACCGGCGTGGTCGCCCCCGGCATGGTGGTCACCATCGCCTTCGACGGCGACCCCGACGACACCCTGACCTTCCTGCTCGCTTCCCGTGAGTACGCGAGCGCGGACGTCGAGACCTACTCACCGCAGTCCCCGCTGGGTTCGGGTGTGAACGGCAAGAAGGTCGGCCAGGACGCGGAGTACGAGCTGCCCAACGGCCGCACCGCCTCGGTGCGCATCCTGGAGGCCAAGCCCTACCAGGGCTGAACGCCCGATATGGAGCCCCGGCCGGACGGCCGGGGCTCCACCGCGCTCCCGCGCTCCCGTACTCCCGGAAGAACCGCTCAGGCGATGCTCCCCGGAAGAACCGGCTCAGGCGGTCGTCGAGCGGTACTTGCGCACCGCCAGCGTCCGGAAGACCACGATGATCAGGACCGAGTAGATCAGCGACGCCCAGACCGGATGCTGCATCGGCCAGGCGCCGGACCGGGACAGACCGGGGTCGCCGAAGAGCTGGCGGCACGCCTGCACGGTGGCGCTGAACGGGTTCCATTCGGCGATGTGCCGCAGCCAGGGCGTCATCTGGCTGGAGTCCACGAAGGCGTTCGAGATGAACGTCACGGGGAACAGCCAGATCAGACCGCCGGAGGTCGCCGCCTCCGGGGTGCGGACGGACAGCCCGATCAGCGCCCCGATCCAGGTGAAGGCGTACCCCAGAAGGAGCAGCAGGCCGAAGCCGCCCAGGATCTTCCCAACGTTGGTCGAGTCCGCGAAGCCGGGGCGCCAGCCCACGATCAGCGCGACGACGGCCAGTACCACCAGGGTGAGCGTCGTCTGCACCAGGTCGGCGAAGGTCCGGCCGGTGAGCACCGCGCCCCGGGCCATCGGCAGCGAGCGGAACCGGTCGATCAACCCCTTGTGCATGTCCTCCGCGATCCCCGCGCCCGCGCCCGCGGTGGCGAAGGTCACGGTCTGTGCGAAGATCCCGGCCATCAGGAAGTTCTTGTAGATGTCCGGGTCGGTGCTGTTGCCGATCTTCATCGAGCCGCCGAAGACGTACGTGAAGAGGATCACGAACATCACTGGCTGAACCAGCCCGAAGAGGACCATCTCGGGAATTCTGGTCATCCGGATCAGATTCCGTCGGGCGATGACCAGGGAATCATTCATGGTGCTCATTTCGCCTCCCCCTTCCCGGCACCATGCCCGGCACCACGCCCGGCGCCGTTCTCGGCACCGTTGCCGGCGCCATGGCCGGTGAGCGAGATGAACACGTCGTCCAGGGTCGGGCGGCGCAGCCCGATGTCGTCGATCTCGACACCGCGCGTATCCAACTCCCGGATGACCTCGGCGAGCAGCTTGGCGCCGCCCACGACCGGGACGGTGACCTTACGGGTGTGCTCCTGCACCGTCGCCTCGCCCTTGCCCAGGACCCGCAGCACCTCCTCGGCGGCCGCGATGTCCTCGCGCTCATGCACCACGACCTCCACACGCTCGCCGCCCGTACGGGCCTTGAGCTGGTCGGAGGTGCCGCGGGCGATGACCCGGCCGCGGTCGATCACGCAGATGTCATGCGCGAGGTGGTCCGCCTCCTCCAGATACTGCGTGGTCAGCAGCAGCGTCGTACCGCCGGCCACCAGCTCCTGGATGACCTCCCACAGCGCCTGCCTGTTGCGCGGGTCCAGACCGGTGGTGGGCTCGTCCATGAACATCACGGGCGGGCTGACCACCAGGGCCGCGGCGAGATCCAGCCGCCGGCGCATTCCGCCGGAGTACGTCTTGGCGGTGCGGTCGGCCGCCTCCGCGAGGCCGAACCGCTCCAGCAGCTCACTCGCGCGGGCCTTGGCCTCCCGCGCTCCCATCTGGTAGAGCTGGCCGACCATTTGCAGGTTCTCACGGCCGGTCAGATATTCGTCCACGGCGGCGAACTGGCCGGACAGCCCGATGGAGCGACGGACTTCGTTGGGGTTCTTGAGCACGTCCACCCCCGCGACCACCGCCGTCCCGCCGTCCGGGCGCAGCAGCGTGGTGAGCACGCGCACCGCGGTGGTCTTGCCGGCGCCATTGGGGCCGAGCAGTCCGAGCACGGTTCCTTCCGGTACGTCGAGATCGACGCCGTCCAGAGCCTTTACGTCGCCGAAGGTCTTCACCAGACCCTCGGCGTGAATAGCGCCTGGCATGTTGGCACTCCCGGGGTTGGGTCAGTTCCACTCAATCAAGGCATAAGTCCGCCCATATGGGCAGCGCTCGACAGCAACTGGACGGCAATCGTAACCGGGACGCGATACATCGCGACATACGCGAGGCGGACTAAATGAAGAAAGCGAGCCGCGGGCGGCCGCGGCGCGGGACCTCGTCGTCAGGCTCAGGCCCTTCCCGTCGTCAGGCCATCACCGTGTACCCGGCGCCGCGCAGCGCCTCCCGGACGTCCTCGCAGTGGTCCGGCCCCTTCGTCTCCAGGTGCAGCTCCACCTCGGCCTCGCTCAGCCCGAGCCGCGGGTTGGTGCGGACATGGCTGACGTCGAGCACATTGGCGTCCAGCGTCGACAGCACCCCCAACAGCGTGGCCAGCGCGCCCGGCCGGTCGGTGAGCCGCAGCCGCAGCGACAGATAGCGCCCCGCCGCGGCCATGCCGTGCCGCAGGATGCGCTGCATCAGCAGCGGATCGACATTGCCGCCCGAGAGCACCGCGACCACCGGGCCCTCGAAGGACTCCGGCGCCGACAGCAGCGCCGCCACCGGGCTCGCGCCCGCGGGCTCCACCACCAGCTTCGCCCGCTCCAGGCAGAGCAGCAGCGCGCTGGACAGCTCGTCCTCGGTGACCGTACGGACCTCGTCGACGAGGTTCTCGATGATCTGGAACGGCACATCGCCCGGCCGCCCCACCTTGATGCCGTCCGCCATCGTCACGGGCGCGTCGATCGTCACCGGCCGCCCGGCCGCCAGCGACGGCGGATACGCCGCGGCGCCCTCGGCCTGCACCCCCACCACTCGCACATCCGGCCGCAGCGCCTTCACCGCCACCGCGATCCCGGCGGCCAGCCCGCCCCCGCCGATGCCCACCACCACCGTGCGCACCTCGGGGCACTGCTCCAGGATCTCCAGCCCCACCGTGCCCTGCCCCGCGATGATGTCCGGGTGGTCGAAGGGGTGGATGAAGACCGCGCCCGTGCGCTCGGCGTACTCCTTGGCCGCCCGCATCGTCTCGTCCACGATCTGGCCGCACAGCCGCACCTCGGCGCCGTAGTCCCGGGTGGCCGCGATCTTTGGCAGCGGTGCGCCCTCGGGCATGAAGACCGTCGAGCGCACCCCCAGCAGCGAGGCCGCGAGGGCGACGCCCTGCGCATGGTTCCCGGCGCTCGCCGCGACCACCCCGGCCGCCCGCTCCTCGGGGCTGAGCCCCGCGATCCGCACATAGCCGCCGCGCAGCTTGAACGACCCGGTGCGCTGCAGGTTCTCGCACTTGAAGTGGACCGGCGCGCCGACCAGGCCGGACAGATAGCGGCTGCCCTCCAGCGCGGTGAGCCGGGAGACCCCCGAGAGCGTCTTCTGCGCGCTGCGGACGTCGTCGAGGGTGATCGTCGTCTTGGACCCCTCGGAGGCGGAACCTCCGGATACGGAACCCGCGGAAGCGGGGGCGACCGCGGGGGCGAGGTCCGCGGTCGCGGGGGCGGAGGCGGAGGCGGACGCAGGGGTGGGGGAGGTGAGGCGCGAGGCCGGGCCGGACCCGGAGCCGGGCCCGTCCTCGTCGCCGTGTCGTGCAGCCATGGTCCCCAGTCTGGCAGCTCACGCCCCACAGGCCCCGGCGGGCCGAGCCGGCGCCGGGCGGGCGCCCGGGGGCCCATGGCGGGTTGGTGCCGGACGAGGGTCCGCCGACGGGCCACGGCGCCGGGGAACGGCTCAGAACGGCAGGTTGTGGCTCGGGGGCCGTCAGGTTTCTGCAGCCCCCGTACGGGCGGGCTCCCAGCCGCGTACTCTGTGCCACATCCCACAGACCACCGCATGAAGTGAGCCCTAGGCCATGCCCACCCAATCGGACATGACGACTCAACTCGACACCGGCGTACTGGACGCACTCCAGCATCAGGTCGCCGTCTTCGCCCGCCGTGCGGAACAGACTCGGCTCGGCGGCGTCGGCCAGGCCCGCAATTCCATGGACCGAGCCGCGTATCTGCTGCTCAACCGGCTCGACCAGGAAGGCCCCATGGGAGTCAAGGCGCTCGCGGGGAGCATGGGCATCGACTCGTCCACCGTGACCCGCCAGGTCGCCCCGCTGGTCGACTCCGGCATGGTCAAGCGCACCTCGCACCCCGAGGACGGCCGGGCGGTCGTGCTCCAGCTCTCCCCGCGCGGCAAGGCCCGCCTGGAGGAAGTGCGTTCCTCACGGCGCGATCTGATGTCCCGCGTGACCGGGGACTGGACGGCGGAGGAGCGCGATCTCTTCTGCGACCTGCTGACCCGCTTCAACGTCGCCCTCTCCGCCGCACACGGCACCGTGCCCCAGGCGACGCCCGCCACCTGACCCCGGCGCAGACATCTTGACCAGGTGCCTGTGGCTGCCGTGTCCTAAAAGGAACGGGAGGCGGAGGCGTGGTGCGAGAGCGGCGGGCAGCACGGGATGGCCGCCGGGCCCGGGAGTTCGAGGCATTCGTCGCGGGCGCGGGTGGCCGACTGCTGCATGCGGCCACGCTGCTCACGGGGGAGCCGACGGGGGACACCGAAGCCGCCGAGCGCCTGCTGACCGCCGCGCTCGCGCGTACGTACGCGCGCTGGGACCGGCTGCGCGGCGAGGATCCGTACGACCACACCCGCCGGACGCTGGCCGCCCTCTTCGCTCACCGGGGCCACCGCTACCGCCGCCCGCGCGGTGGCACCCTGGCCCGGCTCACCCCACAGGAGCGGCTGGTGCTGGTGCTGCGGCTGTACGAGGGGGTCGCGGAGGAGCAGACGGCGGCGGCGCTCGGGCTCCCGGTCGAGCGGGTCCGGGCGATCTGCACCCGCGCGGTCACGGCGATGCGCAGCGCGGCGGCCCGGCGCGGCACGACTGGAACGCGCCCGTCCGCCGGAACGCGATCGTCCGCCGGAACGTCATCCTCCGTCGGGCGGCCTCCATCCGCCGGAACGCAGTCCTCCGCCGGAACGCCACCGTCCACCGGCGGTCGGGCGGCCACCGGTGCGACGGGGGCCGGGGCGGGGGCCGGTGCGACGGGGGCCGGGGCGGGGGCCGGAGCCGAGACTGGAGCGGACGCCGGAGCCAGGGCGGGGGCCGGAGCCGGTACCGACGCCGGAGCCGAGGCAGGAGCCGGGGCCGCCCCATGAGCTTCCCGGACCGCAAGGAGACCGAGGTCCGCCGGATGCTGGAGGGCCCGCATCCGGCGCTGCCGCCGGATCTGGCGGGCCGGGCGGCCGAACGGGGGCGGCGGATGCTCCACCGCCACCAAGTGGTGCGCACCATCGGCTGGTTGCTGCTGCTCGCCGCGGTCGTCGCGTTCGGCGTCTGGGCGGCGATCGTCGAACCGTGGGCCACGCCGCCGCCCACCGACACCACCCCTCCCCTCGAGGGGTGGTGACCTCTCAAGGGTGGTGACCCCTCAAGGGTGGTGATCCTCAAGGGGAAGTGTGACCACTCAAGGGGAAGTGTGACCACTCAAGGGCAAGTGACCACCCTCAACAAACCCATCCGTGGCCCAGGCGTCAGCCCAGAGCTGGTCGTCAGCCCAGAGCCTGACTCAGATCCATCAGCAGATCGTCGACCGACTCGATGCCCACCGACAGCCGTACGAGATCGGCCGGCACCTCGAGCGCCGAGCCCGCCGCCGACGCGTGCGTCATCCGCCCCGGGTGCTCGATCAGCGACTCGACGCCACCGAGGGACTCCCCCAGCGTGAACAGCCGCGCCCGGTCGCACACCTCGACCGCCGCCTCCTCGCCGCCCGCGACCCGGAACGACACCATGCCGCCGAAGGCCCGCATCTGCTTGGCCGCGGTCTCGTGCCCCACGTGCTCCGGCAGCCCGGGGTAGTAGACCTGGGTCACCTTGGGGTGCGCGGTGAGCATCTCCGCGATCCGGGTGGCGTTCGCGCTGTGCCGGTCCATCCGGACGGCGAGGGTCTTGATGCCGCGCATCACCAGCCAGGAGTCGAAGGGCCCGGCGATGGCGCCCATCGCGTTCTGGTGGAAGGCGAGTTCGTCGCCGAGGCCGGCGTCGGAGACGATCAGCGCGCCACCGACGACGTCCGAGTGCCCGCCCATGTACTTGGTGGTGGAGTGCACCACGACGTCCGCGCCGAGCGCGAGCGGCTGCTGGAGGTAGGGGCTGGCGAAGGTGTTGTCCACCACCAGCCGGGCCCCCGCGGTGCGGGCGACGTCGGCGACGGCGGCGATGTCGGTGATGCCGAGCAGCGGGTTGCTGGGCGTCTCGACCCAGATCACCTTCGTACGGGGGCGGAGCGCGGCGCGTACCGCCGCCGGGTCGGAGCTGTCGGCGACCGACCACTCCACGCCCCAGCGCTCCACGACCTTCGCGAACAGGCGGAACGTACCGCCGTACGCGTCGTTCGGGATCACGACGTGGTCGCCCGGCACCAGGAGCGTGCGCAGCAGGCAGTCCTCGGCGGCGAGGCCCGACGCGAAGGCCAGGCCGCGGCGGCCGCCCTCCAGCGCCGCCAGGTTCTCCTCGAGCGCGGTGCGGGTGGGGTTGGCGGAACGGCTGTACTCATAGCCGCCCCGCAGGCCCCCCACGCCGTCCTGCTTGTAGGTGGAGACCTGGTAGATCGGGGGGACGACGGCGCCGGTGAGGGAGTCCGCCTCCTGGCCCGCGTGGATGGCGAGCGTCTCGAAACTCTGAGGATGCCCCTGGGGGTGCTGGTGGCTCATGGGCCCGAGCGTAACGCCCGATACGCCCGTGCTGGATTCAACGACCGCCGGGGCGCATAGGCTGGACCACAAGCCGTTCCGCACCACAAGCCGTTAAGGGCCTTCACACGGGGACACCTCATGGAGCTTCTGATCTTCCTCATCGCCATCGTCATGATCGGCGGGCTGATCGTCGTACCGGCCCTGCGGCGGATGCGCGGGGGCCGCGGGGCCGTGCAGGGCGCGGTGCGCGCCTCGGACCCGCAGGAGTACGGCTTCGTCCCGCGCGAGCGGCTGGACGTACGGCTGCCCGGCCCGGACCGGCAGCTCATCGACGCGCTGGAGGAGGTCCAGGCCCGGCAGGACTGGCAGCCGGCCGCCCGGCTGCTCGCCCTCACCGACGCCACCTCGGAGCTGCGCTGGCAGCGGGTGCAGACGCTGGCCGGGGCGGCGGCCTTCGAGCTCGCCCAGGCCCCCGGCCAGGGCGGGATGTGGCTGCGCACCTGGCGGGTGGCGGCCCCCGAGGACCCGGGCGCGGCGGCGGTGCACGCGGAGTTCCTGGTCCGCCAGGCGCTGCTCGACCCGTCCTCGCAGGACTTCCGGATGATCCTGGAGGAGGCCCGGGACGTCTGCCACGAGGCGGCCCGGCTGGCCCCTGAGGACCCGGTGCCGCACATCATCGAGCTCGGCGTGGCCCGCGGTCTGGCCTACCGGCAGGCCGACTTCGAGGAGCTGTGGACCAAGGTCACCAAGCTCGCCCCGCACCACATGGGCGCCCACCTGGCCGCCCTCCACTACTGGTGCGAGAAGTGGCACGGCTCCCAGGACCGCGCCGACGCCTTCACCCACGCGGCCGCCGCCTCCGCCCCCGAGAAGAGCCTGCTCCCGGCCCTCCCCCTCTTCGGCGTCTTCGAGCACCTGCCGGAGGCCAACCTCGTGCGCACCCTCTACCGCAGCGAGGTGATCATCAAGGCGATCGAGGGCGCCCTCTACGCCGTCCGCCAGGCCCCCGCCGACCACCCGGTGCTGCCGCACGTCCGCCACCTGCTGGTCTTCTTCCTGGTCCGCGCGGAACGCTACGCGGAGGCCCTGGAGCAGCTGCGCCACGTGGACGGCCACGTGGGCGCGGTCCCGTGGTCGTACGGGGCGGACCCGGCGGCCGAGTACACGGTCTACCGGGCGCTGGCGGTGGCGGGCTGGGAGGGCAGCGGCGGCACACCGGCGACGCTGCCGCGGTGAGGTGGGCCGTGACCGGCCCGGAATTCCCGTAGCCCCGTACCCGTTGAAGTGAAAGCGCCGCGCACTCGTATACGACGAAGAACGCCAAGAACGTACGACGACGAAGGACGTGGCAGCCGCCGCACCCGTCCCGCGAGGAGCCCGAAGATGCTGTTCAGCCGCCACAGGAACCACCTCCCCACCGCCGAGGAGGCGCTGAAGGGCCGCCCCGAACCGGGCTTCCCCGTCCCCGACCGCCACACGGTCCTCGGCAACCCCCTGACCGGCCCGTACCCGGAGGGCCTGGTCGTCGCCGACTTCGGCCTGGGCTGCTTCTGGGGCGCGGAGCGGAAGTTCTGGCAGGCCCCGGGCGTGTGGACCACGCTCGTCGGCTACCAGGGCGGCCACACCGAGAACCCCACCTACGAGGAGGTCTGCAGCGGCCTCACCGGCCACACCGAGGCCGTCCGCGTCGTCTTCGACCCGACGATCACCTCCTACGCCGCCCTCCTGAAGCTCTTCTGGGAGTCCCACGACCCCACCCAGGGCTTCCGCCAGGGCAACGACGTCGGCACCCAGTACCGCTCGGCGATCTACGCCCACTCCCCCGAGCAGCAGTCCGAGGCCGAGTCCTCCCGCGCCGCCTACCAGTCCGTCCTGACCGGCTCCGGCTACGGCGAGATCACCACCGAAATCCTCCCCGCGGGCCCCTTCTACCCGGCCGAGCCGTACCACCAGCAGTATCTTGACCGCAACAAAAACGGCTACTGCGGCATCGGCGGCACGGGCGTCAAGCTGAGTGACCCGTCCGACGGCGGATCCTGCCCGACGGGAATCGCTCCGGCTGGTGACTGAGGGGACGCTCCTCCCGGCGACGCGACAGCGATGCCGAAGCGCTCCTCCCACCCGGTACGCCGCACCAGCAGGTGCCGGGGCGCTGGTCTTCACGCAGGACGGGCACCTGTCACGCCTGGAGACCTGCTCCGAGGCCGACGCCCCGCTCACCACATGGCCGGAGCCCCACTTCGCGGAGCACTCGGACAACTGTCGCCGCCAAAGGCCGAGAGGCGCGCCCTCACTCGATCGGGCGATGCGATCGGGCTCGCACTCGATACGCTGCTCCCAGGGATCAGAATCTCGCCCATGGGAGCAGCAATGACCACCTCCGCCACTGGGCAGCCACTCATCCCTCAGCCGCCTGCCACTGTCACGGCCCTTCGCCAGGCCGTCGCGCAGATCGCCCCCGCCGCCCTTCCCGCCTTCACGCGGGAGCTGGATCAGGCCGCCGACCAGTCCCGGCAGGCTTCCGACCTGGCCCCTCTCCAGCGGTTCATCGCCCAGTGGGCCGTCTACGTCCACATTCAGCGGCAGCCGAATATCGCGAAAGAGTTCCGTCACTGGGAAGACGCTGCCGAGACAGGCGACGCGACGCAGGCCCGACGTGCCGCGTCCGCAATCGGCAAGCTCCTGGACGACGCACATGCCGCGCTCGGACTCCCATCTCGATGAGCGTCGGCTGGCGCTGGGAGTACGACCCCGATCACGCTCACGTGGCAGGCGGCATCCCCGCTCACGTGGTGACCGAAGTGGAGCGTCTCGCCGGGCAACTGGTCGACCTGGCCGACATGGGCGTCGATGTCAGCGACTACGGCAACGGCCCGCGGGCCGGGGGATACGCCGCATGGACGCGGCAGGCGGCTATTTCTTCTTCCTGGTGGCACCACGAGACCAACTGATCGTGATCGTCCGCATCATGCCACCGTTCCAAGACCTCTAGACGGGCGCCGGGACACATGGCAACACAGGCTCGGCGGCACGGGCGTCTCCTGCCCGATCGGCGTGGCCCCGGCCGACGGCTAGTCCGCCCGGTAGGGGCGGCTGCGTGGGCCTGTTCGCGCAACGGCCCAAGATCGTGCGGCTACTCGGCCTCCAGCGAACCGATGACCAATTGGCCGGAGCCACGCTTCATCAAGCGCTGAGCTCCTCGCAGGCAACCGAGCCACGGCGGGCCCTGCCCGACAGGGATCGCTCCCGCTGGGAGCTGAGGGCCTCCGCGCTCACAGCGAGGGCGAGGGGCCGACGCGGGGCGCATGACGTGTGGCGGGTCCGGATCGCCTCGGCGGCAGCTCCGACCCGTCAGCTACTGGCAACCGGCTCGAGGGTGTCAGTCGTTGTTGTCACCATGTCCGCCGCCACCGGCGGTCCTGGAGAAGCCGTCGTGCCAGGCGGCCTTCGCTCCGGAGTCGCCGATCCGGTACACGTCCACGACGGCGCCCGCGGCCACCACGACGGAGAGCACCACTGCCGCGACGCGGACAAGCGGCGCGGACCGGGAGGTGACTGCCCGGGGCCGCTCCCCGGGGCCGCTTCCACCGTGGTCGGCCTGCGGGTCGTCCACCAAACCGCCGTCGCCATCACGAACAGGCCGACGGCCCAGGGAAGCAACCCGTCGCCGAGCTCGGCGTGCCTGCGCACCAGGACGTCGCTGTCGACGTGCTCCTCCAGCCACTCGCCGGCCCCCGTGGCCACCGGCACGCTCGCCAGCGTCACGAGGGCCAGCAGCGGAAGCACCACCCCCATCCGCCGGGCGGCACTCGGCCATATCGCGCCGACCACGACCGCCAGGGCACTCAGTGGCACGAACACGACGACGAAGTGGACGATCAGGACGTGTGCGGGCAGGCCGTTGACAACGGTGATGTCCATCAGGTTTCCCTCCAGAAGTGACCATGAGAAGTCGGCGCGCGCACGGGCGCCCGTTGTCCGGCCCGTGAGGCGCGCCAGGCTGTCACAGGAAGTTCTGAGCTTCCTCTGAACCCGCCCTCTTCCCGCGGCCGCGCCGGAACCGAGAACGCCGCCCGGTCCGGCCACTGGAGCGGCGCACACCTTTCGAGGGACCGCATGGCGGCACAGGCCCGGCGGCACGGGCGTCAAGCTACGGACTTCGGCGTATGAGGGTCCGTCGAGATCGTCCACCCGTCACCCGCGTGGTGCGCGGGCGCTCACCTCCGGCGTGGTGGTCACCGGTCGGGTGCAGCCGACTTCCGGGATCTTGGCCATGCGCGTGCGGATGTCCAGGACGTCGCCGATGAAGAGGTCGTGGACCAGGACCCCGATCACGCCGCCGACGAGGGGACCGACGAGGGGACCGACGATGGCCGCTCTGCAGTTGGCCACGACCGACCACGCCGGACGGACACTGTAGAAAAACCGACACAATAGGAAGGGGGACCGGGCACCAAGGGCGCGGCAACGGAGCACGCAAGAGGCGGTGGCCGATGACGGGCGACGGCGGCAGCGACGGCAGGGGCGTATGGGGTTGCGCCCCGGCACGGCTGGGCGAGCTACTGGATCTTGTTGACGAGGCCGTCGTCCTCTGCGACCGGGCCGACGGGCCCGTCCGCGGATTCAACCGCGCCGCCGCACGGCTCTTCCCCGGGCTGCGCAAGGGCCACCCGGTGAGCATGTCAGCCGCGGCGCCCCTCGCGCGTGCCGCCGCCCGCCGGGCGGAGCGCTTCCACACCGTCCACGAGGGCCGCAGGCTCCTCGGTCGTCTGCACACTGCCGGTGGACCGGCGGTGTGGCTGGTCCGTCAGATCGGCGGCGCCCAGGAGGCCGAGCTCGCGCTCTTCGAGGAGCGCGACAGGTCCGCCTTCCTGGACGAGACCACCCGGCGCCTGGGCGCCTCGCTCCATCACGGCCGTAGCGTTCGCGCCCTCGTGGAGATGGTGATCCCGAAACTGGCGGACGTGTCCGTCATCGTTCTGCCCGCGAGCGGACGGCGTACGCACTGGCACCGGGCGGGTCCGGGTGATGCCCGATCCACCGGGCAGGTGGCGGTCGAAACAATCGAGCGGGTGCCCAAGGTCGCGGACGCGCTGTACGGACTCCAGCCGCGCCCCGATGTCATACGCCCCCAGGAGCTGGCCGCGCTCGATGACGTCCTGCCGAGTGAGCTCGTTCGCGGCGAGGAGGCGCTGGTGGTCCAGCTCGCCGCGGGGGCGTACCGGCCGGTGCGCTGATCATGCTGCGCGGCCCGGAGCGCGCCCGCTTGGAGGACGCGGACATCGAACTGGCGCATCAGTTCGCCGAAAGGGCCGGACTCGCGCTGGCAACGGCGGCGCTCTACTCGCAGCAGGCCCACACCATCGCCGTGCTGCAGGCCGGCATGGCTCCGGAGCCGCTGCCGGTGGCCGACGGCCTCGGGCTCGGCGCCGCCTACCGGCCGGCCGCGGAGGCCCTGCGCGTCAGCGGTGACTACTACCACGTGGCGCCTTGCCCCGCGGGCGGGGTCACGTTCTTCTTCGGCGATGTGTCCGGCAAGGGTGCGGAGGCCGCGGTGCTGGCAGGGCACGTACGGCAGAGCATGCGCACCCTGGCCATGGTCAGGAGGGGGTCCGATCCCCTGAGCGACCTGCTGCTGCTCAACGACCTCGTCATCAGCGCCGGCCACCGCTTCACGACCCTGGTCACGGGCTCCGCCCGGCCCCGCGACGACGGCTCGGTGAAGGTGGAGATCGCCAGCGGCGGCCACCTCCCCCGCTCGCGCTTCGTGGCGACGGAACGGTGGAGGAGATCGTCTGCGAGGGCATGCTCGTCGGGGTGGTGCCCGATCCCAGTTTCGGCCGTGCGGAGTTCCGCCTCGAACCCGGTGAGCTGATGCTCCTCTACAGCGACGGGCTCACCGAGGCATGGGGCGGGGTGAGCGGACGGGAGATGTACGGCGACGAACGCCTCGCCGACGCGCTGGCCGGCTGCGTCGGCATGCAGGCACCCTCGGTCGCCGAGCGGCTGGAGCTCCTCACGACCGAATGGCTCGCCGGACGCCCGCACGACGACATCTCCCTCCTGACGCTTCAGGCGCCTCCCCGCCGTGGCTCACCGCCACACCATCGACCCGAGGGCCCCGGCGGGTCCGCGAGCACCGGAGAGCCCGGGAGCCCATGAATGCCAACCGGATCACCGACGCCGTCCAGGCGGACTTCGACGCCTGCCTGGCGGACGCGGACGAGGGCGGAGCGCTGGAGCTGGCCGTCGGTCTGGTGACGAGCGGCGTGAGCGCGGAGGACGTACTGCTCGGACTGGTGGCACCCGCCCAGGTGAGGGTCGGCGAGAGGTGGGCCTCCGGCGAGTGGACGGTGGCGCGCGAGCACGCGGCCACCCATGTCAGCAGGCTGACGGTGGACGCGGTCGCGGCCGCCGCGCCTGTGGGCGGCGGTTCACCGCGCCATGTGCTGGTGGCGTGCGGCGACGGCGAATGGCATGTGCTGCCCTCCCACATCCTCACCGAGGTGCTGCGCCTGCGCGGCTTCCGGGTGCGCTCACTCGGCGGCTCGGTCTCCCCGCACGAGCTCCTCTCGGACGTCCATCAGACCGGCCCCGACGTCGTCGCTCTCTCGTGCACGCTGACGTTCAACCTTCCGCTCGCACACCGGCAGATCGAGACCTGCAGATGCGCCGGTGTCCCCGTCATGACGGGCGGCCCGGGGTTCGGCCCCGAGGGCACATGGGCGTACGCGCTGGGCGCGGACCTGTACGCGGCAGACGCCCGCGACGCGGCGGACGCGCTGCTTCACCGCTGGCCGCCGGTGCTGTGCGGGAAGTCCTCGGTCCAGGCCGCCGCGGTGGAGGAGTACGCGGTACTCGTCAGACGACGACCCGAACTGCTGGCGCACTTGGCCCATGTGCTGCGTGATGTGTTCCCCGGCCTGCGGGCCCGCGCGAACAGCTCGGCCACCTCAGGCAGCTCGGCCACCTCGGGCAGGGACCACGAGGAGGGCACCGGCTTTCTGGGCCGGTTGCTGGATTCCCTGGCGGCGGCCGTGTTCGTCGACGACGCACGCGTATTCACCGGGCAGCTCGCCTTCGCCACGGCGTACTTCTCCGCCCGCTCGGTGGATCCCCACTGCCTCCTCACGATGACAGACGCCCTGACCGACCGCCTGCGCGGATCGCCCCGGACCCTCGACACACTCTCGGCGGGCCGCCAATCCCTCGTCCCGCTGGAGGCGGAGTCCCGCCGTCCCGAATGAACGGGTGGACGGTCGCGTCAGACGACACCCCGGCGATGGGGTACTTCCCTCACGGACCGCATGTGTGCGGTCCGTGAGTCCCCTCGGCCCGGAGCAGCGTCCCGGCGAGCTCACATCCGTGCGGGCCGCTGCTCGGCCAGTGCTCGGAGCCCTTGGGCGGCTCGTCGGCGAGTGCGGGGCGGCAGCATGGCCAGGGCGTCGTCCAATGGGTAGAACTCGCAGGCCGAGAGCTCGTGGTCACGCCGGTTCTGCGCGGCCGCTGGGCCACATGGGCCGCACCGACTACCACGTCGCCATGCAGGCCGTCATCGACCACTACCAGGCGTCCGGGGCCGACGACCCGGCATTCGTGGTCTTCCGGACCGACGGCTCCCCCACGTCCAAGGCAGCGGCAGAGCATGTACTGTGCACGGCCTCGAGGCTGCCCATCTTCTGGCAGTTCATCGGATTCGGCGACGACGAATTCCGCTTCCTGCACAGACTCGACGACCTGCCGGTCCCGAACCGGCGCGTCGTCGACAACGCCGGCTTCCTCGCCGCGGGACCGACACCGAAGACCCTCTCCGACGCCGCCCTCTACGATCAGCTACTCCATGAATTCCCGCTGTGGCTCGACTCCGTCCGCTCCGCCGGCATCTTGAAAGACTGAGGCCCGGTCGGCCGGGAACATGAGCCCCACACACACAGCGCACGGCCACGCTCGCGGCCATGAAACATCGCCCGTGGAAGAACCCCGAGGTGTCGGCGGTGGCGATCGTCGCGGGCTCGGATGCCTGTCTCGGGTGGGTGGAACGGACCACTGAGACGTGCTCCGTCCTGGTCGAGTGCGCCGACGGGGCTGAGGGGCTCGTTCAGACGATCTTGGTGGACCCCGCATCGACCGACAGGTTCACGCCGATCGCATTCGGCATGGTCGGGGAGGCCAGCAGCAGGACCGCCCGGGCAATCTCGGCGGGATCGATCAGGGTCTCGGTAAGCATCCCGGTCTCCTTCGGCAGGGCTGCCACCAGCGTTTCGTGGTCGACGCCCACGTTGTCCGCCACTCGTGCGACGTATCCGTCCTCAGCCGTGATCTGGGGGGTGCGCGTCACTGATGGCGACACCGCGTTGATGCGCACTCCGGCGGGTGCCATGCGCTCGGCCAGCTGTCGGGTGAAGGCGTTGAGGGCCGCTTTGGCAACAGAGTAGGGCAGCGGCTCCGCCCCCGGTCGACGGGCGCTGTCGGAGCTGATGTTGACCACGGCGCCCCTGGCCTCGAGAAGCGAGGGCAGTGCCGCGCGGGTGGTCCGAACGGCCGACTCGAAGTTGAGGGCGAACCCGTAGGCCCAGACCTCGTCCCCGCCGTTGAGCGGATCGCCGAACCCCTCCTGCGGCATTTCGCCGCCGCCGGCGTTGTTGACCAGGACATCGATCCTGGGATCGACGGCCAGGACGGCGTCGACCAGGTGCCGCGGACCGTCGGCCGTGGCGAGGTCGGCGGGGACGAAAGCGGCTCCGGTGGCCTCGAGCTCGGGCGTGCTACGTCGCGCCGTCGCGGTCACCAAGGCCCCTTCCCGCTGGAATGCCCGAACGATCGCGAGGCCGATGCCCCGGCTCGCCCCGGTGACGAGGACGCGCTTGCCGGCGAGCTGAAGATCCATGACGTGCTCCTGTGGTGGGAAGACTCAAGCAGCCACTAACTGAAACAGTGCTATCGCAGTTACGTCAATAACTGCGTCATGGATGTCTTAGTTACTGTTGCCGGGGATAGGGTGACTCCGAGACAGAGGCAGAGGAGGTGGCATGGGCGAGAACAGCTCTCCCCGGCGGATCCGGGCGGACGCCGAACGCAGTACGGCCCGCATCCTGGAAGCAGCGGAAACCGTGCTCGCCGCGGACGCCACCGCGTCCCTGGAGCGGATCGCGGACGCCGCGGGACTCGCCCGCGCCACCGTCCACCGCCGGTTCGCCTCCCGTACGGCACTGCTGGACGCCCTGGCCGAACAGCTCAGTCAGCGCTACCTGGGCGGGCTGGCCGAAGCACGGGTGAAGACCGCACCGCCCCTCATCGCGCTGCACCGTCTCACGGAGATCGTCTTCGATCTCAAGCTCTGCCACCGCTTCGCCGTCCAGCTGACCGCGGCCCTCACCCCGGCCGTGCTCGACGGCCTCGACCTGCTCTTCGCCCGCCTGAGAGACACAGGGGCAATCACCGCGGTCGACCCCGCCTGGTGCCGCCAGGTCTACCTGGCCCTTCTGCACGAGGTCCACGAACTGCCCACGGACTCTCCGACCCTGGCCTCCTCCGCCACCGCGGAGGAGACCGAGGCGAAGATCAATCTGCTGGTGCGAACCACACTGGGCGCGCTGGGCGGCAGCCACGGTGCGACGGCCCTCCATTCACCAGCCAGTGCCGCGTCAGGCGACGTTCGCCCTGTCGACCACGGCTCGTAGTCGCTGGTCGTCAGGAGGGGCTGGTCGTCAGGAGGGGCTGCCGACCGGTTCCGGCTCGGTCGCGACGTGGTCGTGTCGGGGAAGCAGGAGCGGAGTGGCCAGGATGAGCAGTCCCGCGACCGTGAGGGCGGTGCGTGGGCCGGTGGCGTCGGCGAGCAGCCCGCCGAGCGCGGTGAGGACGGCGATGGCCGCCTGCTGGCCGATCGACCAGGCCGACAGGGTGCGGGCGAGGAGGTGCTTGGGGGTGTGTTCGAGCCGGTAGGTGGCGAGTACCGGGGTGTACAGGCTCATGTTGATGATGATCGCCAGCTCGACAGCGATCACGGTGACGAGGCCGACGACGCCGGGGCGGACGAAGGCCAGGCCGACCAGCCAGATGGCGCGCAGGGTGCCGACGGTCCGGAAGACCGCGTGCCGGCCGTAGCGGGCCACCACCCGGCGGGCCAGCCGGGAGCCGATGAGTCCGCCGAGACAGGGGGCGGCGAAGGCGAGGCCGTACTGCCAGGGCGGGAACCCGAGTTGGCGGAGGAGGAGCACGGCCAGCAGCGGCTCGGTGGCCATGATCAGACCGGCGACGAGCATGTTGTTGAGGTAGAGCGCCCGCAGCCCGGGGTGGCCCATGATGTGTCGCCAGCCGTCGAACAACGCGCCCGCGCGGGCCGAGCCCTTGCCGGTTGTCCGGGGCGCCTCTTCCCGGCCGCGCATCGCGGTGATGCCCAGCGCGGAGAACAGGTAGCTGAGGGCGTCGGCCACCACGGTGGTGACCGGCCCGAACAGGCCGATCGCCGCCCCGCCCAGCGGTGGCCCGACCGCGATGGAGCTCCAGTTCGTGGACTCCAAGCGCGCGTTGGCCACGAGCAGGTCATCCGGCCGGACGAGGCCCTTGAGGCAGGCGCCGGCGGCCGCGTTGAAGGCGATCTTGGCCGCCGCGACCACGGCCGAGACCACGAGCAACTGGACGAAACCGAGCCAACCGAAGGCGTAGGCGACCGGGATCGTGGCCATGACCGCGAACCGGGTCAGATCCATCGCGATCATGACCGGGCGCTTGCGCCGGAACTCCACCCACGGCGCGAGTGGCACCGCGATCAGCACGCCCATCGCGGGCCCCACCGCGGACAGCGCGGACACCTCGGCGGGGCCGGCGTGCAACACCACTACGGCGATCAGCGGGAATGCTCCGAACCCCAGCCCTGACCCATAGGCGCTCACCGCGTATGCCGCCCAGAGCCAGCCGAACTCCCGGCCCAACGGTCTTCTGCCCACCATGTTCAGCGCGCCTCTCGATGTCCCCCGAAACAGACCGACGTCGACCGGTGAGAGCTAAGCGAGCGGCACGGCAGCAGGTCAAACAACCGTCCTGGCGGCGATTCACAACCATCCGTTGTTCACCGAGGTGACTCGGCTGTTCACTAAGGTGGCTCGGCGTGGATCTCGAAGCCGTACGCACCTTCGTCGCCGTCGCGGAAGCGGGCCAGTTCCAAGAAGCCGCCGCCGACCTGTCGATCACCCAGCAGGCCGTCTCCAAGCGCATCGCCGGGTTGGAGAGAGACCTGAGGGTACGGCTGTTCACCCGCACTGCCCGCGGCGCCCGGCTCACCATCGACGGCCAGGCGTTCCTGCCCCATGCCCGGGAACTGCTCCGGGTGGCGGAGCGGGCCGACGCGTCCGTCCGTCCTGGCCGGCGCGCGCTGCGCATCGATGTCGTCAACCGGCGGATCGTGACGGCGGGGCTCGTCCAGGACTTCTACCGCCTGCGTCCCGAGATCGAACTGGATGTCGTGACCCTGGACGCGGACGTCGAGGGCGCGATCGCCGCCGTCGAAGCCGGGACGATCGACGCCACTTTCCACGCGGTGCCCCCGTGGCAGCACCTGCCAGAGCCGATCAGGGCCGCCCGAGTGATCGACGAGCCGCACCAGCTCCTCATCGGACCGCGCCACCCGCTCGCCGACGCCCGTGCCGTCACGCCGGGGCAACTCGCCGGACACCGCATCCGGATGCCCGGCCTGGACGCCCGCGGCGAGGTGGCCGTCTACTACGACGAACTCGCCGCCGCCTTCGGCATCACGATCGACGTGGTGGGACCCGTCTTCGGGAACGAGGCACTGCTGGCCGAGATCGCCGGCTCCGCGGACCTGGCGACCCTGGTCGGCGAAGGCTCGCGGTATCTGTGGCCGGACAGCTACGACCTGCGGCGCATACCGATACGCGACCCGGCGCCGGTCTACCCGATGTCGCTGATCTGGCGCGACGACAACCCCCATCCCGCGCTCATCGAACTCCGCCGCTACCTCGACTCCAGACGACGCGACTCCGGACGACTCGACTCCGGACGACTCGACTCCGGACGACTCGACTCCGGACGAACCGGCTCCGGACGAACCGACGCTCCCGAATCGGACGTCTGGGTACCGAAGTGGGAACAGCGGGCAGCCCCGAGGTCATGAGCGAGAGGTCGCACCGCCACCCCTTCGCGGGCCCCCTGAGCCGCGCGGCTACCGGCCGGAGGGCGTCGGCGCCGGGGCGAGGCCGTCTTCGACCAGGCCCGCGAGGACCGCTTCGCCGAGGGCGTGGACGGCGGACTGGGGGCGGACCATGACGGTGAACTCCTTGATGCGGCCGTCGTCGGCGAAGTGCAGCAGGTCGATGCCGTGGATCTCCTTGTCGCCCACCCCGGCACGGAAGACCAGCACCGCCGACGGGGCGGACGTGCCGTCGGTGCTGGTCTGCGCGGTGCCGGTGTAGTCGCCGATGTAGCGGAAGTCCTGGAACGTGCGCAGCAGGACCCCGAAGAGGCCCAGCACCATCGGTTTGCCCTCGAAGGGGGTGAACTTGACGGGGCTGTAGAAGCGGATGTCCTCGGTGAACAGGTCGTCCAGGGCCGTGAGGTCCCGGTTGTCGATGGCGGTACGGAAACGGTCGGCAGTGGTCGTCATTGCGCGCGCCCTCTTCCCTAGTCATGAATGTGAGTAGTCATTTTTATGACTACCATGGCCGCGTGCCCGGCGACAGAGGCATGCAGGGGCCCGCAGCGGCACGGAGGCATGGCGACACGGCGGCACGGAGACACGGAGGAGGCGATCCGATGGCCCTACGGCACGCCGTGCTGGCGGCGCTGCTCGAGGGGGAGCTCAGTGGATACCAGCTGACCAAGGCGTTCGACATCGGCGTGGCCAACTTCTGGCACGCCCAGCCACAGCAGCTCTACGCCGAGCTGACCCGCCTGGAGAAGGACGGACTCATCGCGGGCCGGGCGGTGGTCCAGGAGACCCGCCCCACCAAGCGCCTGTTCCATGTGACCGATGCCGGGCTGGCGGAGCTGGAGGAGTTCACGGCCGCGTTCGCGAAGCCGTCCTTCATCCGCGACGACCTGCTCGTCAAGGTCCAGGCCGCCGATCACGTCGACAGCGAGACCCTGATCGCCCAGCTCAGCGAGCGCGCCGCCTTCGCCGAGGCCAAGATCCAGCTCTTCGGCAAGCTGCTGCGCAAGATGCGCGGTGACCTTACGGAGGAGGAGTTCCTGCGCCACGGCCGCCGCATCGGCCCGTACCTGACATGCCTGCGCGGCCTGGCCCTGGAACAGGGCAACCGCGACTGGTGCGAGCGCACGATCACCGTCCTACGAGAGAGGAAGCACAGCCGTGCTCGACACTGACGCGGCGTACAGCCGCTACGTCGCGCTGGGCGACAGCCAGACCGAGGGCCAGGGCGACGGCGACGACACCACGGGTCTGCGCGGGTTCGCCGACCGTCTCGCCGAGCACCTCGCCCGCGCCAACCCCGGCCTCTGCTACGCCAATCTGGCCGTGCGGGGCCGCCTCGCCGCGCAGGTCCACGCGGAACAGCTCGCCCCCGCCCTGGCCCTCCGACCCGACCTGGCCACCGTCGTCGCCGGGGTCAACGACGTCCTCCGCCCCCGCTTCGACGCCGACCACGTCGCCCACCACCTGGAGGCGATGTTCGCCGCGCTCACCGCGCAAGGCGCCCTCGTCGCCACGCTCACCTTTCCCGACCCCGCCCGCATCAGCCCCCTGGCGCGCCCCTGACCCCGCGCGTCGTCGCCCTGAACGAGCGCGTCCGCGACGCCGCACGGCGTCACGGGGTCACCGTCGCCGAAACCGGCCACCACCCCGTCGTCACCGATCCCCTGCTGTGGAGCCGTGACCGCCTCCACGCCAGCCCCCTCGGCCACCAGCGCATCGCCGCCGCCCTCGCCCACGCCCTCAGCCTCCCGGGCGCCGACGACACCTGGAGCCACCCCCTGCCGCCACCGGCGACGCCCGCACCCACCCGCTGGCGCGCCGCCACCGACGAACTGCGCTGGACCGCCGCCTTCCTCGGCCCCTGGCTCACCCGCCGCCTCCGCGGCCGCTCCTCCGGCGACGGCCGCACCGCCAAGCGACCGCAGTTGGGGCCGGTGCGTGCCGAGACGTCCGGGCCGAGGTCTCGCGACGAGCAGGTCGGAGAAAGCCCGTGAGAGAAGGGGGTGGGTTGTTCGAGGCGCCGACCGCCTTTCCGTTCGGGCTCTTCCTTTCCCACCACTACCTGGGGCCGGGCATGGGAGGTACGGAGCGAATCGCGGCATTTCGGCTCCTGATGTGGACGTTGGCCTTCGGCGCCCGCGGATTGTTCCCATACCCGGTCGCCGACGGGCTGACGGCCCACCTGCGCTCGTAAGTGCTCGCCGGAACGACCGAGGAGCCGGAGCGCGGGGTCAGGCGGGGGCGGTTCGGGTCGTGGTGAGCACCACCGTCGCGTATGGCATCGTGAAGCTGCCGCCCATCGCGTCGATGGCCGCGCCGACGCCCTCCAGCACCTCCGCCAGCTCGGCCGGAGGGAGTCGGGTGAAGGCGCCCTGGGTGGGGATCTGCTCCAGCCAGGCGTCCCGGGCGTAGGTCCACTCCCAGTCGAACCGCCACTGCTCCGGTTCGGCGAACGCGCCCGCCGCCCGTATCCCGTCGGCGGCCTTGGCGAGGATCGGCTGGTACACGTCCGGGCCGCCCCGCGTCACCGCCCGGAAGTCGAACGGTGCGTCGGGCATCACCCGTCGGCAGACCGCGGCGACGGCTTCGGCCAGATCGGGTGGGAGCCGGAACACGTTCCAGAACGCGGCCAGCCGGGCGCGAGGCCGCAGCACTTGGGCGGCTTTGGCCGCCCCCGCGACCGGGTCGATCCAGTGCCACGCCTGGCCCGCGATCACCGCGTCGAAGTGCCGACCGGCCGGATCCCAGGCTTCGAACGTCGCGACCTCGACCTCCGTCCCGAGCCGCCGCGCCACGTCGGCCATCCGCGCGTCCGGCTCGACACCGAGCACCGTGCGGCCGGCCCGCTGGAACTGCCGGGCCGCGATACCGGTGCCACAGCCGACGTCGAGGATGTCGGGGACGTCGGGAGCATCGGGGACGTCGGGGGCACGGGAGACCTCGGGGCCCGGGCCGCCGGTGGCGATCCGGTCCACCATGGCCTGGGGGTAGCGAGGCCGGGCCTGGTCGTAGCGTTCGGCGTCCACGCCGAACGACTCGGCCATCTGCCGATGTTGATGGGGCTCGTTCCCGGAGAACGATAGAGTGGGCATGCGCCCACTATGAGTGGGCACCTGCCCACTCGTCAACCGGGCGGGTCCACGAGCAAGCTGAGGAGGGACGCACGGTGCCGACAGGGGTGGCCATGCGTGACGTACGCGAGCAGTTGTTCCAGGCCGCCGAGCGAGTCCTGCTCCGGGACGGGCCGAGCGCGCTGACCAGTCGGGCGGTCACTACGGAGGCGGGCTGCGCGAAGGGCGTCCTGCACCGGCACTTCGCCGACTTCGACGCCTTCCTCGCCGAGCTCGTACGGGATCGCATCGCCCGGCTCGACCACCAGTCCGCCGCCCTGCGCGACTCCGCCGGGACCGGCCCCGTCGCCGACCACCTCGCCGACGCGCTGACGACCCTGTTCGAGTCGGTCGCCGTGGCCATCGTCAGCCTCGTCACCTCGCGGGACGAACTCCGCGCCCGGCTCCGCGAGACCACGCCGACCGGCGTGCCGCTCCTGACCGAGGCCACGGCGATGATCGCCTCCTACCTCGCCGCCGAGCGGGACAGGGGGCGCATCGCGGCCGACGCCGACATCGGCGCGCTCGCGCCCACGGTGATCGGGGCCGGGCACCTGCTCTTCGCGGACCGCGAAGCCGCGCCGCCGAACGCCGGGGCCGTCCGCAAGATGGTCACCGCCGTCATCGCCGACGTCGTACGGGAGCCGTAGCCCTGACCGCCCATGAGCCCGGCCAGGACCCCATGCGCAGCCGGGCCGCCATCCGCGAGGCGTCGGCCGGAATGTTCGGCCTGGCACCCGCCGGGGCTGCCTTCTGAATCCCTGACCGTGACGCCGCTCAGCGGCAATCGACGTTGTACGGAACCGAGCGTTCACCGTTCTCCAGGTACGCCGGGTGCTGCTCGGCCAGGGCTCGGAGCGCGTGGGTAGCTCGTCGGCGGGTGCGGGGCGGGAGCATGGCCAGGGCGCCGTCCGATGGGAGGAACGCGCAGGCCGAGAGCTCGTGGTCATGCGGGTGCAAACCGCTGATCTGGCCGGGTGAGAGCGTTCCGCCGTCGAAGACGAATGCGAGTTGATCGTCCCAGGGCCATGAGGTGAACAAGGGCATTGGGTGCGACGGACCCGACCAAGGGGCACCCCCACTGTCGTGGCCTCACTGAGCGTTGATCGATCCACATCGAGCGTACCCAGTGCGGGATGCTCCCGACCGCCCTCCATCACCGTCGAGGTACGACCCTGAGAGGGTTCGCCAAGCGAGACGTATTTCGTCAGTTGGGGGACAATCACCGCTATGGCCATCGATTACCGCAGGCGTCCAAAAATCGACTACCGCAAGCGCCCCAAAGCGTCAGCTCCCGCGATCAGTCTGGAAAAGGCCGCCGCCCAGGCTCCAGGGCTGGTCAGCCTCTACAAGACCGCTGCGGTCTCCTTGGCCCAAGCACGAAGCCGGTGGGCAACGGGCCGCGGTGTATCTGGTACTCGACCGCTCCGGAAGCATGCGCCGGTACTACCGGGACGGCTCCGTACAGCACTTGGCAGAGCAGACACTCGCCCTCGCGGCCAACCTCGATGACGACGGGGTCGTGCCGGTCGTCTTCTTCTCCACGGGCATCGACGGAACCCTCGAGATCAGTCTCGACGCCTACCGGGACCGGATCAACCCCCTACACGACTCGATGGGCCACATGGGCCGCACCAACTACCACGTCGCCATGCAGGCCGTCATCGACCACTACCGGGCGTCCGGGGCCGACGACCCGGCATTCGTCGTCTTCCAGACCGACGGCTCCCCCACGTCCAAGGCAGCGGCAGAGCATGTACTGTGCACGGCCGCGAGGCTGCCCATCTTCTGGCAGTTCATCGGATTCGGCGACGACGAATTCCGCTTCCTGCACAGACTCGACGACCTGCCGGTCCCGAACCGGCGCGTCGTCGACAACGGGCTCTCCTTCCTCCTCCCCGCGACTCCCGGCTGGGCGGCTTCGGGTAAGAAGGACGGCGCCAGACATGGGTGACTGGTGACGATTGTATGTGGATCTGTTACAGGACGACGCTCCTGGAGCCGGACGCGGGACCGGGGTCGTCCCCGCTGAAAGCTGCGTCAGGCGGTACACCGCCGCAGCCGGTGAAGTACGACCCCGATCATCGCCGTATGACAGGCGGCATCCCCGCTACGTGGTGCCCCCATCGGTCAGCCGCACCCCCATCGGTACGATCAGTACAAGAACAGGAACCCATCCCACGGGGGTGCAGGTCATGTCCGAGTCGACCGTGTCCGGAGCCGGGCGAAGTGACTCGCCCGCCGTCGCACTGGGCCCCACCGCGCTTGTCCTCGGCGTGTTCTCCGCCGTGGGCGCATTGGGCGTATTTGGGTCCACGCTCGTGCTCATCGCCCTTCCGTGGACGATCATCGCCGGGGCGCTCGCCATCGTTCTCGGGGCCATGGGTGGCCACCACGCCCGCCGCGGGGTCGGGCGCCCGTGGATCGCCATTGTCGGAGCCGCCCTCGGTGCCGTTGGATTCTTCGGCACCACCGCCCTTCTCTGGTCCTTGGGCGGCTGACCAGCGGCCGACTATACGTTGGTGTCGAGCTCCGCGGCGGACGCGATGATGGCGTCGAGGACGGTCAGGACTTCCTTGCGGGGCTCGGAGCGGGTGGTGCGGTGCCGGGCGATCAGGCGGCGGGTGCCCAGGCCGGGCAGGGACACCGCCTTTACGCCGTCGGGCAGCACACCCAGCACGGCCAAGGCGGGCACGATCGCTATGCCCAGTCCTCCCGACACCAGTGAGAGCGCGACGTCGTAGTCGTAGTAGCTGTGGGCCGGGGGCGTGGCCTTCAGACCGCGCCGGGCCTGTTCGGTGGCGCTGTGGGCGGCCGCGTCCGGGTCGACCCCGAGCCAGGTGAGGTGCTCCAGGTCCGCCGTACTGACCGGGACCGGCGTCGCCGCGGGCATGACCACCACCCACGGTTCCTCCAACACCGGCACATCGCGGGTGCCGCGCGCGGCTCGGTGGCCGAGGGGGGTCTCAGCCTCCAGAATGATCAGGTCGACCGCACCCGACCGCAGCTCCTGCTGGGCCTTCTCGCCGTCCATCTCCCGGATCAGCAGTTCCAGACCGGGGAACTGCTCGCGCAGCCCGTGCACCAGCGGTACGAGCAGCATGCGGATCACCGTCTTGAAGGCGCTGATGACGACCGTGCCCGTCACCTCCCCCTGTAGCGCCGCCAGTGCTTTGCGGGCGTCGGTCAGCTCGGACTCGATGCGCTCCGCGGTTTCGGCGAGAACCCGTCCCGCCTGCGTGAGGACGGCTCCGCGGGGCTGACGGTCCAGAACGGTGACGCCCACCGCGCCCTCCAGGCGGGCGATCTGCTGGGAAACGGCCGACGGTGTGAGATGCAGGACATCCGCCGCCGCCAGCACCCCTCCGGCCCGGTGGACGGCCAGCAGTACGGCCAGTTTGCGTGCGTCGATATCCATTCAGTTCAGCTTAATGCCGGGGGAAGACAACTTCGATTGATGTGTATGTCCGTAGCCGCCACCATGGCGGTATGGAGGAGTTGCTGCCCCTGGTCGCCGCAGCGGCCGGGTGGATCGGTGCCCTGTGCACCGCCACGGCCTACGCCCTGGTGTCACGTCGGCGGATCGAACCGGATTCGCGTACATCCCAGTCGATCAACATGCTCGGTGGCGCACTGCTGGCCGTATCGGCGGCCGCCAATGGCGCCTGGCCATCGGTCACTTCCAACTTCGTGTGGGTCATCATCGGCATGCAGACCCTCGTGGGCGTACGCCGCGGCCTGGGCGTGACCGACGGTCGCTAGCCCCCGCGACGACGGTCGTCACCCCTGGAGCCGTTCCGCAGTCGTCACCACACCACCGGCACCTGCTCGAAGCTGTCCGTCCGGGTCACATGCTCGCCCAGAGTCGTACGACGTGCGGCGATCAGGTATGCATCACCCATGGGTGAAGTCAAAGAGGCTGCCGGTCATGGCGGTTGGCGGTCTCGGCGGTGGTTTTCAGATTGCTCAACCACGCTTCGAGGCCCTGGCCCAGGGCCTCGGTCGCGGTGGGGATATCCGCCTCGACCTGGTCGCCCGTCCACGTTTCCTCGGTGTGGACCTGGACGCCTCCCCTGACCTTGGTGAAGGTCCACACATGGACGCCCTCGTCGATGCGCAGCCCCTCGCCGATCGCGGGCCCGCTCCACCGGATGCAGGAGTCGCGCTTGAGCTGGTGGACGGTGGAGGTGATGTTGAGGGTGGTGGCGGGGGTCGTCGGGGTGGCGGGCGCCGGGGTGGTCCACCGGAACCGCGAACCCTTCCGGAGCGGGCCGGGGTCGAGGCGTTTCATGGCGAGGACGGGGGCTGCCAGGTCGGCCAGCGCTCCACGTCGGTCTGCAACGCGAAGACGGTGCTCAGCGGCGCCTTGATCACGACATCGGACTGGTAGCGGATCCGGGCGGTGGGGTCGACGCCTTCGCCGCGGCAGGTGGAGGGGTCGTTGTGGTGGGCGGCGGCCTGGGTGGTGTCGGCCTGAGTGGTGTTGGCCCTCGCGGGTGCGGCTTGGGTCCGCGGGGCGGCCATCCCCACGACGCCCGCGGCGGCGAGCGCGATCGTGAGCGCGGTGGTGCGTACCTGGTTACGCGAGGGCGACGGGCGGTTGCTGGACATGGGTTTTCCTTCGCTGTGGGCGAGTTGGGCAACGCGGTCGGTGGAACGCGTCGTCGGCGGGTCCCGCGGCCCGCGGGTCATCCCCGCGCGCTGATCCTGAACACCGGGAAGCCGGGCGCGATCTCCAGCAGCTTCTCGTCGCTCGAACGCGCGTCGACACCGTCGAAGAAGCGGCCGACCTCCCACGCCCACTTCTTCAGGTACAGCCGCAGGATCTCCGGCTTCGCGCCGTCCTCGACCTCGACGGCGGTGAACGGCTCCACCCTGCGGCCCAGCCGCAGTTCGCCGCCGCCGGCCGCGCGCATATTGCGCACCCACTGGGTGTGGCCGCGCGGAGAGACGAGGTAGCGCTCGCCGCGCAGGGTCAGCGGGTTGACCGGGGTGGTGCGCCACTCGCCGCTCTTGCGGCCGCGGACGGCCAGGTTCTGGCTTCCGGCCAGGCCGATGCCGATCTTCGTCAGGCGCTTGGCGAAGCCGTTGAAGATCCTGTCGAACTTATTGGGCTTGAGGTTGCGGAGCTCGGTCATGTCATCCCTCTTCGGCCTTCGATGCGCGAGAGCGCTGCTCTCTGTTGAGATCACTGAACACCAAAACCCGTTCACGCGTCAAGAGCGGTGCTCTCGGAATCGTGCGCTGCTCTCGGCCATGGCACACTGGTCGGCATGAACGCCAGTCGGACAGCCAGGGACCGGGCCCGGGCGGAGCTCACGCAGGAGATCAAGAACGAGGCCCGGCGTCAGCTCGCGGTGAATGGCGCCCAGAAACTCTCGTTGCGCTCGGTCGCCCGGGAGCTGGGCATGGTGTCGTCGGCCCTCTACCGCTACTTCGCCAGCAGGGACGAGCTGCTCACCGCGTTGATCATCGACGCGTACGACGCGGTGGGCGAGCGGGCGGAGAAGGCCGCGGAGGGAGGCGCACCGCGGGAGCGGTGGCGCACGGCGTGTCACGCGGTCCGGGACTGGGCGCGGGCCAACCCACACGAGTACGCCCTGATCTACGGTTCACCGGTCCCGGGGTACGCCGCACCGCAGGACACGGTCGCCTCGGCGGCGCGCGTACCGATGGTGCTGATCAGGATCCTGCGGGAGACGAACCCTTCGCCCGCGTTCGAAGGCCCGCCCCTGACCGAGGGTCTGGCCGGTCAGTTGCGGGCACTGGGCGAACAGGTCGCGCCGGACGGTGAGCGGATCGCGCCGGATCTGCCGCTGGAGACGCTCAACCGCGGCATCGTGGTGTGGACGCAGCTGTTCGGGATGCTGAGCTTCGAGCTGTTCGGTCAGTTCGTCGGCAGCGTGGACCCCGCCGACGAGTTCTTCGACCACACGGTCGAACAGTTCGCCGACTTCCTCGGACTTCCGCCGGCGCGTTGACGGGTCATGGGCGGCGGGCCGCCCAGAGGGTGCGCTCGGCGCGGACGGTGAGGTCGTCGCGTCGCAGGACGCCGTCCGGGCCGTCGCTGTCGATGAGGTGGTCGAGGGTGGCCAGGTCGTCGGGGCTCAGGCGCTCCGCCACATGGGACCGCACGCGGCGGAGGAACGCCTGGGCGTAGCGGCCGGTGGGCTCGGGGAGCGGGGGACGCAGATCGATGGCGAAGGGGCGCTCCATCGCGACGTCGAATCCGGCGCGGGAGAGGCGCGGGCCCCAGTCGGAGCCCAGCTCCGGCATCCGCTCGGCGTGCTCCTGGGCCTGTACGGCGTGACAGCGGGCTTCCAGGCCGGGCCGCCCTCGGCCGACGTCCTCGGGGAGGAAGCGCGGGAAGCCGGCCATCTCGATCACGGCCAGGAGACCGCCGGGGCGCAGCCGCCGGAAGATCTCGCGCAAGCCTCGGTCGGGGTCGGTCAGATGGTGGACGGACGCCGACGCCCACACCAGGTCCACGGGGCCGAAGTCCGGCCATGTGCCGTCCAGATCGGCCTGGACGGTTCGGACGCGGTCCTCCACTCCGCCTGCGCGGGCCTTGCCTCGCAGATGGTCCAGGAGGTCAGGGGATCGGTCGACGGCGATCGCCTCGGCGTCCTCGAAGCGCTGGAGGAGGGCGAGGGTTCCGGTGCCGGTGCCGCTGCCCAGGTCGAGGATGCGGCGGGGCGGGTCGTCCCGCGTCAACTGGGCCAGCTGCGACGTCACGTCGGACAGGTAGGTGTGCAGGACTTCGGCGTCGAGGTCCAGGAGTTCGGCCCAGCCCGAGTCGTCCGCGTCGCTGTGGTGATGGTGAGGGTGATGGTGCTCGTGGTGGTGGTCCGTCATGTTTCGAGCGTAAGTGGGTCTTGCCTCAGCGACATATCATCTTGCGTATGACGCAAGAGGACAGCGCTCTCGACGCCCTGGTGCGCAAGCGGATCAGGGGACTGCGTTCGGCCATGGGCTGGTCGCTGGACGATCTGGCGGCCCGCTGCTATCTGAGCCCGTCCACGCTGAGCCGGATCGAGACGGGGCATCGGCGGATCAGTCTCGATCAGTTGAGCGCGATAGCTCGAGCGCTGGGGACCAGTCTGGATCAACTGGTGGAGTCGACCGCCGACGATGACGTGATCATCCGGCCGCAGCATGACGCGGCGCGCGGGCTGACCACCTGGATGCTGACCCGGCAGCCCGGGGTCATCGTGGCCAAGCTACGCCTCACCAAACCGGCTCCGACCGGCGCCGAGGCGTTGAAGGTCCATCCGGGCAGGGACTGGTTCACGGTCCTGTCCGGGGCCGTCACGCTCGTGTTGGGGGATCGGCGGATCGTCGTCGAGACCGGGCAGGCGGCGGAGTTCTCCACGATGATCCCCCACGCCTTCGGAGCGCACGGCGGGCCCGCCGAGGCCCTGGGCATCCTGGACCAGGACGGGCGCCGCACCCATCTGCGGTCCCTGTCGGACGAGGGTGACCCGTGATCGCGGTCCGCGTCGTCGGCCGTTCCGTTACGTCCCGTCAGGCCGGGGTGGTGGCGGACTGGGCGCGGGAGAGGGCCACGTCGAGGACGACCAGGAGCGCGTCGCGGACCGAACCCGTCTCACGGGCGTCGAAGACGATCAGCGGGACGTGCTCGGAGATGTCCAGGGCCCAGCGGACCTCGTCCAGATCGTGCTGGACCTCGCCGTCGAAGGCGTTGATGGCGACGGCGAAGGGGATGTCCTTGTGCTCGAAGTAGTCCACCGCCGCGTAGCAGTCGTCCAGGCGGCGGGTGTCCACGATCACCAGACCGCCGAGGGCGCCGTCGACCACGTCGTCCCACATGAAGCCGAAGCGGTCCTGGCCCGGCGTGCCGAACAGGTAGAGCTTCAGCTTCGGGTCGATCGTGATGACGCCGAAGTCCATGGCGACCGTGGTGGTGGTCTTGCCGGGGGTGTGGGTGAGGTCGTCCACGCCCGCCGCGACCTCCGTGATCAACGCCTCCGTGGTCAGCGGCCGGATCTCGGAGATCGCGCCCACCGCCGTGGTCTTGCCGACCCCGAAGCCACCGGCGATGACCAGCTTGACGGGCAGGGGCGGTTGTTCAACCGCTGTCGCGGAGTGAGCCCCGTGAGTCGGGGACGGCACGGAGACCATCGATAACCCTTCGCAGTACGGAGATGTCGTGGACGGTCCCGGCGTTCGGGACGTGGACCGCCAGATGTCCCGCGGCGCACAGGTCCTCCGCGAGGACCCGGACCACGTTGAGGTGCAGGTGCAGCCGGGCGGCCAGCTCCGCCACCGACTGGGGGCGTCGGCAGGCGGCGACGATGTCGCGGCGTTCGAAGGTGAGTGACCGCAGGGCGGTCAGCCCGTCCGGGGTCGCCACGATCTGGGTCTCGACCGGGAGCGGTGGCGCGGCGCCGCTCCCGGCCACCCGGCCCGCGGTCAGCAGGAACGGGCGGACGGCGGAAGCGCGGCCGACGGGCTCGGGCGGTTCGACGGGCTCGGTCGGCGCCACGGGTCCGGGCGGCTCGACGGGCTCGGTCCGCTCGACGGCCTCGGGCGGCTCGACAGGCTCGGTCGGCCCTACGGATCCGGCCTGCTCGGTCGGCTCCGGGGCGGCCCGGGCGTCGTCCTCCGCCTCCTGCCCCGCCGCCTCATGCGCTGCCGCTTCGTGCGGTCCTGGTTCACCGGCGACCATCTCGACCCCCCTCCTCCCTGCGCCGCACGACCCGTCAGCCGACGGACCCGGCGCTCTTCTTCAGCTCCATGACGAGCTGCGGAGTGAGCGCGGTCCCGGCCCGGTTGGCGAAGAGGGTCATCTCGTACGCGATGTTGCCCAGCTTCGCCTCCTTCGTGGTCACCACGCCGAGCACGGCACCGCAGCCGATCGACGACACCAGCACATGGCCGCCCTCGAGATCGATGATGACCTTGTTGAGGTCGCCGAGGCCGTAGTTGCCGGAGGCACCGGCGGCGAGGCTGGTGACACCGGAGACGATCGCGGCGAGCCGTTCGGAGTCGGCCTGTTCCCGCAGTTGGGAGACGGCGATCAGCAGGCCGTCGGACGAGACCGCGATGGCGTCGACGACACCGGCGGTCTGGGTGGCGAACCGGTCCAGCAGCCAGGTGAAGTCGGCCGCGGCGGCTCGCAGATCGGTGGCTTCCCGCTCAGCGGTACCGCTCTTATCTGTCGGCGTGGTCACTGCCCGACTCCTTCCGGGGTCGCTGATGTGTCGATGGCATGGCTTCGGCCGGGGTGGCGGCGGCGCTGTCCCGCTCCGCCCTGCGGACGGCCGCCTCGAACTCGTCGAGTTCGGAGCGGACCGCGTCGGCGTCGGCGGGTCGGCGCGTTGCGGGGATCGCCCGGTCGGCCAGTGAGGTGGTCTTGTCGAGCGTCGCGCCCCGGACGCGGCGGCGGAGGGGGCGGGAGCCGGGGGCGGCGGCCGGGGCGGCGTTCGGCCCGTGCGCGGCGGACCGCGCCTTCCCGGCCGACGACTCCTTTCCGGCGTTCGGCTCGTGCCCAGCGGACCGCGCCTTCCCGGGGTTCGGCTCGTTCGCCGCGTGCGTCTCCTTCGCGGCCGGAGCCGACTCCGCGTTCGTACGGGACGTCGCCGGGACCCGCCGCGGCAGACCCGACTCCGTCGCCGGCGCCGCCGGGCGCCGCTCGGGCGCGGCAGCGGAGGCCCGTACGGGCGAAGGCGTGGCGGCGGGCGAGGGCGCGGACTCCCGCCCGGCCCCTGCCGCGCCCTTACCCAACGCCGTGACCGACCCCGAGGCCGACCCAGAAGCCGCAACCGCCGGCTCCTCCCCCGCCCCCGCGCCACCAGCAGCGCCGACGGCACCCACACACTGCCCGTGACCCCGCCGCCCGGCGTACGGCTCAGCGTGACCCGGATGCCCCAGCGCCGGGCCAGACTGCCGACCACGAAGAGGCCGAGCACCTTGGTCGGTACGAGGTCGAGCCGCTCGCGCCGCACCAGGCGGGCGTTCTCCTCCTCGAGGCGTTCCGCGGCCAGGCCGAGCCCGTGGTCGATGACCTCGATCAGCGCGCCACCGTCCGCCGTGACGTCGGTGCCGGGCCGGACGACGACCTCGACCGGGGTGTCGGACGGGGAGAACGAGACCGCGTTCTCCAGCAACTCCGCCAGCATCAGCGTGAGGTCGCCGGCGATGTCGGGCGCGACGGTGCCCTCGGTCTCGGACCGCAGGGACACCCGCTGGTACCCCTCGATCTGGCCGAGCGCCGCCCGGATGACGTCGGCCAGCGTCGTCGGCCGGGCGTCCAGCTCGGTCTCCCGGATCCCGGCGAGCAGCATCAGGCTGTCGGCGTTGCGCTGGAGGCGTACGGCGATGTGGTCGATGCGGTAGAGCCGCTCCAGGATGTCGGGTGCGGTCTCCTCGCGTTCGACGGCGTCGATCAGGGTGAGCTGGCGGGTGGTGAGGTTGCTGACCCGGCGGCCGACGTTGCCGAACATCTCGCCGACGTTGCGGCGGCTGAGCACCTGCCGCTCCAGCAGCGCCGCGGCGGTGACCTGCACCTTGTTGAACGCCTCGGCCAGATCGCCGATCTCGTCGCGCACCGGGACCGGGATCGGCCGGGGCCGCAGCGGGGTGGTGTCGGTGGTGTCGTCGTCCTCGACCTTGGCCAGTTCCTCGTCGGCCACCTCGACCACCTGGTGGGCGGCGCCGGTGAGGGCCGCCAGGGGGCGGACGACGGAGCGCCGGACCAGGAACGAGAACGTCAGCCAGGCGGCGAAGCCGAGGACGGCGAGGGCGAGCAGGGTCAGCGCCTTGTACAGGGCGTTCTTGGAGACGCTCTCGGCCCGGTCGGCGATCTCGCCGATCAGTGAGCGGGCGATCTCGAGGCGGGCCTCGGCCTGCCGGTTGCCCTGGGCCATGGCCACGCGGAGCTGCCGGGGCGACTGGCCCTGGAGGGAGCTGGGGTCGATCTGGAGCTGGGCGAACCGGTCCTCGATGCCGTTCTCCTCGGCGTTCCGCTCGATGCCGTCGAGGCGCAGGACCTGGTCGGGGTCGGCGATCCTGGCGAAACGTTCCGACTGCTCCTCGTAGACCCGGTGGGCGCCGACCGCGCGGGTGTACTCGGTGAGGCCGTTGGCGTCCCGGGTCTGGGCGGAGAACACCCCGCCCTCGAAGGCCGCGTGGGCGGCGTCGGCCCGCATCACGGCGTCGACCATCTCGATGGCGGAGGACGAGGGGTTGTCGGAGAAGTGGTCGAGTCCGATGCCGTCGATGAGGTAGCCGACGGCGGCGGCGTACGCGGGGTCGATACCGGCGGCGGGCACCGAGCCCCGTTCGACCTTGTCCCGCAGCACGCTCAGGCGCTGGACGTAGTCGAGGGCCCGGGACTCGTCCTTCGGCAGGGCGGAGCCGAACGCGGACCGCACATCGGCGGCCCGCTCATCGGTGACCCGCTGCGCCCGGCGGTAGTCGGCGGTGGACGGGAGGGTGGCCCCGGGGCGGACCGACTCCTGCTGCACGGAGAGCAGAAGCGCCTCCCGGTGCTCGGCCTGTACGTCGTTGATCAGCCGGGCCACCTGGTCGCTGTCGCGCACCCGCCCGGCGATCCGGTCGGCCTCCAGGGCCTGCCGCACCTCGCCGTTCACGGCGAGGCCGAGGAGCGCGCCGACGACCGTCAGCGGCACGATCACCAGGACGTTGAGCTTCCGCCGGAACGGCCAGCGGTCGAGGAGCGCACCGAGGGCTTCCGTCTTACGACCCGTCTTGCGGCCCGTCGTACGACCCGACGTGCGGCCCGCCTCGCGACCGGCCGTGCGCCGGGACCGCGCATGCGGCGGCGCGTGTCCGGACGGCTCCTGGTCGGCCGGCGGGTCCGCCGTGTCCACAGACACCCAGGTCCTCCTTCGATGTGCTCCTGAGCGGTGACCGAGGTGTTGTTGCCGCGCATCGCCGACACCGGAAAACGGCACGTCGGCGAAGGCGGTTCCGGCCGGAACGCGAGCGATGGAATCGCGCCACATGCCTGACCGGGCGTGAACACTACCGCCTGCGCGCACACGCGCAAGAGATGGCCTCTCAACGACCACAGAATTTCCACGGTTTGCGGGGTTTAGGTCATCTACGTATCACCCAGCGCCCCGCCAACCGCCCAGCCGGTGGCCGGGAGGTGGCCGCCCGGTGGTCATGGGGTGGAGGCCGAGGGTGGCGCGTGGGCTGGCTTGTTCACGACTGTGCTCGATGGAACCGCGAGTGCCGAAGGGGGCTGCCCGGCGCACCACCGCCACCCGTAACCTGTCTCCTCCCGGCCCCGGGCCCACCCCGGTCCATCCCCGGTCCGCCCCGGCCCGAACTCTCCGTACCACTCCGTGCCCTGCGAGGAGACCCGTGCACCCCACCCGCAAGGCGGCCCTGACGGCCATCGCGCTGCTGGCCGTGGCCACCGCCGGCTGCGAGCCCGGCGCCGCCTCCACCACGACCCACCGGACCTCCGCGAAGCCCGGCTGCCCGACCGTCCTCGCCAGAGCCAAACAGGCCGTCAAGAAGGCGGAGGCCGTCGACGCCCCTGGAAGGGCCCCACCACCGGGCCCGAGGCGGCCGGTCACGGCAAGAGCATCGTCTTCATCGCCCACGACCTCTCCAACCCCGGTCCGGCCGGAGTCGCCCAAGGCGTCCAGGAAGCCGCGTCGCTGCTGCGGTGGAGCGCCCGCACCCTCAACGGCCAGGGCACGCCGGAGGGTTACCGGTCCGCCTTCAAGGAAGCGCTTGCCCGCAAGCCGGACGGCATCGCCATCGCCGGTTTCGACCCCGGCAGCGTCGCCGACGAGATCAAGGAGGCCAAGGCGGCGGGCATTCCGGTGATCGGCTGGCACTCCGCCCCGACCCCGGGCCCGGACGCGAGCCCCGATCTCTTCACCAACGTCACCACCCGGGTCGAGGACGTCGCGAAGATCAGCGCCGACTGGATCATCGCCCGCTCGGGCGGCCGCGCGGGCGTGGTGCTGTTCACCGACGGCACGGTCCCGTTCGCGAAGCGCAAGTCGGACCTGATCAAGAAGGAGCTCGCCACCTGCTCCGACGTCAAGCTGCTGAGCTACCGGAACGTGCCGATACCCGAGGTCAACAAGCGTGCCATCGGGGAAGTCCGGTCCCTGCTCGCCCGCTTCGGCGACAAGTGGACGTACTCGGCCGCCATCAACGACCTGTACTTCCGGCACACCGCCGCCGCCCTGCGCGCCGCGGGCAAGGACGGTGCGGGCGCCCCGTTCAACATCGGCGCGGGGGACGGCGACCCGTCGGCCTTCCAGCGCGTCAGCGCCAAGCGGTTCCAGGCGGCCACGGTGCCCGAGCCCCTCACCGAACAGGGCTGGCAGATCGTGGATGAGTTCAACCGCGCCTTCGCGGACGAGCCCGCCAGCGGATACGTCCCCGCGGTGCACATCACCACCGCCGCCAACAGCGGCGGCGCGCCGTCGTGGGACTCCGAGGGCTATCGGCAGGCGTATCGCGAGATCTGGGGGAAGTAGGCGAAGGGGAGGGCCGGGACTCCTGGGGGAGCCCCGGCCCTGGACAGACGCTATGCGGCTCCGCCGCGTGGCAGAGGCTTCGCCCGCGTGGCAGGGCCTCCGCCCCTGGACCCCGGGGTCTGGGGCGGAGCCCCCGTCAGTCCTGGTGGACCTCGTTGCGGCCCGGGCCGCCGGAGAGGGTGTCATTGCCCCGGCCGCCCCACAGCACGTCGTCGCCGCTGTTGCCGTAGAGGGTGTCGTCGCCCTCCTCGCCGTACAGCTCGTCGTCGCCCTTGCCCCCGTAGATCGCGTCGGTGCCCTTGCCGCCACGGAGGATGTCGTCGCCGGCGTCACCGCGCAGGATGTTGTCCTCGGAGCCGCCTGTGATGGTGTCGTTCCCGGCGCCGCCCTGGCATTCCTGCGTGCAGTTGGTGATGGTGTCGTCGCCGTCGCCGCCGTAGGCGCCGAAGCCCATGACCCCGCCGCCGCCGTCGATCTTGTCGTTGCCGGCCTCGCCGTAGAACATGTCCGCGGCGTTGCCCTGGAGGACGTCGTTGCCGGCGCCGCCGTGAATTCCGCCGTAGGCCGAACCATCGGGGTCGATCTTCGCGGTGTCGGCGCCGTCACCGAGATCCACATCGAAGATGTCGGAGTCGTCGGAGTTCTGCGGGATTTCCACCGCGCACTGGGCGACGGTGTGGTCGCTCGCGGTCGGGTAGGCGCACTCGTCCCAGTTCGCCGCCTCCGGATCGATGGTGATGTCACCCCGGTCACGGAAGGTGAGGACGTAATAGGACTCGAATTCCCCACGGCTGACGATTTCCTCGGAGACCGTCAGATTGTTCTTCTGTCCCGCGGCGGCCTTGTACCAGAGCTCGCCGTCCTCGTGGACGAGAGAGCCCGAGGTGGTCGGGGCCGCCTGGGCGGCGGGCGCCGCGAGCGCGGCTCCCCCAGGGCGAGAGCGAGGGTGGCCGTGGCGGCCATGGTCCGGTACCTGCGCATAGGGAATTGGCCCTTCGTGTGGTCAGTGCCGATCGGGCCGGCGGAGAAAGCGCGGTTCATTCACCGGGTGCCGGCGATCGGCGATGTGGTGTTTCCGATCGCCCCGGTAGACCGTGAGGGACGGCAAGCGGTTGCTCCGGTAATTCCCTAGTTCCCCGCAGCTTTCCCGCAGTCGCAGGTCACCGCGGTATTCGAAGAGAGTCGCACAAGAAATAACGACATCGCCGTAACCACTTTTTTCGGGCCGCTTAACTCTTCGTTCACCCGGTCGGCGACGGCGGGCAACCGGTCATGGGTCAAAAGCGGTACGGCGTCAGGTACTCCGGCAGCAGGATGCGCGAGCCGGGGCTGGTCTCGCGGATCCGGGCGAGGAAACCGTCCAGGTCCATCGTGGAATCGCGGTGGGCGCCCTCGTCCAGGGGGAGTTCGAAGTTGTCCCAGTGCACGGGGACCACGGTGGCGGGGTGGCCGAGCGCCTTCAGCAGGCGGGGGCGTAGCGGTGGGTGGCGGAGGTGCTGGGGGTGGCGACCATGGCCACGTCGGGGCGCAGACCGGCGGCGTCCCGTTCGCTGAAGTCGCTCGCTCCCATGAGGAAGGCGGAGAGCCCGTCGGGCAGGGTGACCTGGAAGGCGAGGGTGTCGCCTTCCGGCAGGTCGGAGACGGTCTGGGGGCGGGGCGGAGGGCTGGTGAGGGTGCCGGGGACGAAGTAGCTGTAGGCGTCGTTACGGCTGTGGCGGCTGGAGACCGCCTCGACCACCAGGCCGTCGAAGTCCAGCGCCTCACCGCCCTTGACCACGGCGATCCTGGCCTTGTCGACGCCGAAGGCGCGGAGCAGGTGGTACGTGGTCTCGGTGCCGACGATCCGCGCGTCCGGGGCGGCCGCGGCGATGTAGGGAACGTCGTTGAGGTGGTCCCAGTGGCTGTGGCTGACCAGGATCAGCTCGGGGCGGCCCATGTGGCGGTCGATCGTCTCGCCGTCGGTGGTCAGCGGCGTCTTGGGATTGAAGCTCTGCTTGAACAGCCCGGTTTCGAAGCGGCTCAGAAAGGGATCGAACAGGATCGTCCGGCCGTCGGTGTCGATGCGCCAGCCGCTCGTACCGAGCCATTGGAAGGTCGCGTCCGAAGTCTTCGCACTGCTGGGAGTGCGGGATGCCGTCCCGGCGGCTGCCCGGGCGGTCGTGGGGAGGACGGCGGGTACGGCCGCGCCGGCCGCCGCTCCCCGGATCAGCAGACGGCGGTTGAAGCGCGATGCTCTCTTGGCGGTCATGGGCACAGCAGAGCAGCTCCCCCGGCCCACCGTCCAAGATCAGCTCGGTACCCGCGTCATATCCGGTTCCGTATCAGACCAGGTCAGCCGCGCCTGAGCGCATCCACCGCCAGCCGCGCCGCCCGCCCGATCGCCGCGTCCACCGCCGTACGCGCCGCCGCGGCCGAGGCCGTACGGGCGAACACCGCGACCGCGTACCGGCCGCCGTCCGGGTAGCGGACGACGCCCGCCTCGATGTGGAGGCTCGGCAGCGTGCCCGTCTTCGCCGCGACCAGGACGTCGTCGGGGAAGCCGGAGGCCAGCCGCTGACGGAAGACCTGGCGGGACATCAGCTCCCGCACCAGCGCGCACGCCGCCGGCGAACCGGCCCGGTCCCGCCAGATCAGGCGCAGCAGGGTGGTGATGTCGCGGGGGTGCTGGAGGTGGTGTGCCGGGGGTCCAGGACGCGGAAGCGGCGCAGCCGCTGGAAGGCCAGCGTCGGATAGACGGCGGCGAACTCCGCCTCGTCCGTCGCGCCCGCGTCCTCGAACATCGACTCCAGCAGCTCCCGGGGCCCGCCGACGATCCGTGTGCGGTCCAGGCCCAGTTCGGCCGCCAGCAGCCGCACCGTGTCGAGGCCGACCCGGCGCAGCAGCGCGTCCGCGGCGGCGTTGTCGCTCACCGACAGCGCGAAGTACGCCAGGTCGCGCAGGGACATCTCGACATCGTCGGCGCAGCCCGCGGTGCCCCAGCCGCCGAGGCGGTCGGGGCGGTGATGACCACGCGTTCGCGCGGGTCGAGCTGTCCGGCGTCGGCCTGCCGGGCGAGCTCCAGCACCAGCAGGATCTTGAACACGGAGGCGATGACGACCTGGTCATCCACGCCGAGGCCGATCTCGTGCCCGGGCGCGTCGATGTCCACCGCGTGCAGTCGGCCCTCGGCATCCGCCTCCGCGAACACCTCCGCGATCCGCTTCTCGATCAGCGTCGTGTCCAGTGGGTGCCCCACCACGCTCCCCCTCGTCCCTCCGGCGTCGCATAGGGTCGGCCGGTGGATCTGATACGCCACCTGCGTCTGTTCATTGTCGTCGCGGAGGAGCTGCACTTCAGCCGGGCCGCCGATCTCCTCGGCATGGCACAGCCGCCGCTGAGCCAGTCCATCCGGCGGCTGGAGCGGGAGCTGGGGCTGGAGCTGTTCGACCGCTCGGCCCGCCAGGTGCGGCTCACCGCCGCGGGTGCGCTGCTGCTGGACGAGGCGCGCGAACTGCTCGCCCGCGAGGAGCGGTTGCGTACGGTCATGGCGCGGGTCCGCGACGGGGAGCTGGGCACGCTGCGGGCGGGCGTACCGCCGCAGACGCCCGCCCGGACGTTGCACGCCCTGCTGTCGGCGTGCGCGGAGGAGTTCCCGGGGCTGCGGATCGACCTCCAGGAGGTGGACACGGCCGAGCAGGTGCGGCTGCTCGCCGCCGCCCGGCTCGACGTGGGTCTGGTGCACCACCCGGTGGCGGACGCCGACGATCTGGTGGTGGGGCCGTCGGCCGGAATCGAGTTGGGGGTCGTGCTGCCCCGCTCCTCTCCACTGGCCCGCCTTTCCGAGGTGTCCCTGGCGGACCTGACCGGCCATGAACTGTTCCTCTTTCCCCGGGCCGCGGCGCCGGGGTGGTACGACCGGATTCTCGACATCTGCCGGGAGGGCGGTTTCGCCCCGCCCGCGGTCCGTCACGCCCGCAATCCCGAATTCCTGCTGGGCCTGGTGGCGTCGGGGCGCGGGGTGGCGTTCGACGACGGGCGGGTGGCGGGCAAGGAGCCGCGGGCCGCCTGGCGCCCCCTGGCCGGGCGTCCCCTGATGCTGTGGATGTCCGCCGTATGGCCTGCGCATTCGCCCCATCCGGCGGCTCGTCCGTTCGCCCGGATCGCCGCGGAGGTCATCGCCCGGGAGGACCCGCCGAAGCGGCCGCTCACCCCTCCGGAGGAGACCAGCGGGCCCCGCCCGTGGTCGGTGGTCTACGCGCCCGGCTCCCATCCGCGGACACCGTGAGAAAGCCTCCGCGAGAAGGCGACGTGAGAAAGCTCTGCGAGAAGGCCGCCACGGGAAACTGATCCGGATTCCAGTAAACATTTCCTGGAGAACATCTCCGGAATCTGTGGAGCTTCGGCGTATCCGCCTGTCAAGATCTTCCCTCATGCCTTCCCCGTTCACTCAGGAATATCAGGGATTCTCGTGCGGAAAATGAATGCGGCCACCACCGTGGCCGTCGCGGTGCTGGCTCTGGCGCTGACCGGCTGCGGCAACGACGACAAGGGCGCCGAGTCGTCCGGCGCCTCCGACAAGACGGCGGCCGCTCAGCAGGCGGACGACGCGGAACGCGGCACCGCGTCCGCCGCTCCCACCAGTGCGAGCCCCAGCCCGAGCCGTACGAAGCCCGCCAAGAGCCCCAGCCCGAGCCCGAGCAGCCCCCGGGCCACCCGCACCGCCGACGGCACCACCCCGGCCCCGCGCCGTACGGCCCCGAAGACGCAGGCCCCCGCGCCGACCCGCGCGGGCGCCCCGGCGAGCGTGCAGGGCACGTGGTACTCCACGGTGCGTGACCCGAACGGCAAGCCGCTCGTGATGACCGTGTCCGGCGGTTCCCTCAGCGTGGGGTACCAGGGCAAGTCCTGCCCCGGGACGATCAGCGCGAGCATGGCCGTGACCATGACCTGCCAGGGCGAGACCATCTCCGGCGGCCACGCCGTGGTCAGCGGGGACGGCCAGAGCCTCACCATCAACTGGCCGCAGGGCAACCCCGACCGCTACGTCCGCCCGTGAGCCGACGTCCTCGTCGACGGGCCCGTGGCGCGGCCCGTCAGCGCGCTAGGCCCGGCTGCGGTCTTCGGCCGCTGCGCGGCGGGCGCTCCTTCCTCCACGGAGATCCGTCAGAAGGACCCTGGGCCGGTGTTGAGCCGGGCGGCCTGGCGGGTCAGGTAGTCGCGTTCGGCGAGGTTGGATGCCTTGTGGGCCGCCTCCGTGTACAGCCGCGCCGCCGTCGCCAGGTCGCCGTCGCGCTCGTGGAGGTACGCCGCCACCGCCGCGTGGCGGGGCAAGGGGTGCCCCCTGCCCGAAGAGCTGGGGGAGGACGCGTCCAGTTCCGCGAGCGCGGCCAGCCCGGCGCGCGGTCCGTCGGCCTCGCCGACCGCCACCGCGCGGTTGAGCCGGACGACCGGGCTGTCGGTCAGGGCCGCGAGCTCGTCGTACCACTCCACGATCTGCACCCAGTCGGTCTCCTCGGCGGTGGGCGCGTCCGCGTGGAGGGCCGCGATGGCGGCCTGGGCCTGGAACTCGCCCAGCCGGTCGCGGGCCAGGGCCGCCTGAAGGATCTCCACCCCCTCGGCGATCGCCTTGGTGTCCCACCGGCCGCGGTCCTGCTCGGCGAGCGGCACCAGGCTGCCGTCGGGCGCGGTCCGGGTGGCGCGCCGGGCGTGGTGGAGCAGCATGAGGGCGAGCAGCCCCGCCACCTCGGGGTGGTCGATCGCGGCCGCGAGCTGCCGGGTGAGCCGGATGGCCTCGGCGGCGAGGTCGACGTCGCCCGAGTAGCCCTCGTTGAAGACCAGGTACAGCACGCGCAGCACGGTGGCGACGTCGCCGGGCTGGTCGAACCGTACGCCGGAGACGGTGCGCTTGGCCCGGCTGATGCGCTGCGCCATGGTCGCCTCCGGCACCAGATACGCCTGGGCGATCTGGCGGGTGGTGAGCCCGCCGACCGCGCGCAGCGTGAGCGCGACGGCGGACGACGGCGTCAGCGACGGGTGGGCGCACAGGAAGTAGAGCTGGAGCGTGTCGTCCGCCGAGGCCACGGGCCCGGGCGCCGGCTCCTCCTCGACGAGGTCCTCACGCCTGCGCCGGGCCGCGTCCGCCCGGGTCGCGTCGAGGAACTTGCGCCAGGCCACGGTGACCAGCCAGCCCTTGGCGTCCCTCGGCGGATCGGTCGGCCAGACGCGGACCGCCTCGATCAGCGCGTCCTGTACGGCGTCCTCGGCCGCCGCGAAGTCGGCTCCGCGGCGGACGAGGACGCCGAGCACGCCCGGCGTGAGGCTCCTGATCAGGGCCTCGTCCATCTGCGTCACTTGAAGGTGCACTCCGTGGTGCTGGGCTTGGCGGCCAGGAACGGGCGCACCTCCAGCCACTCGTGGATCGGCTTCCCGTCCTTCCCCGGAGCGGCCGACAGCTCACCGGCCAGCTCGACGGCGCGCTCGTGGCTGTCGACGTCGATCACCATCCAGCCCGCGATGAGGTCCTTGGTCTCGGCGAACGGACCGTCGGTGACCGGCGGCCGCCCCTCGCCGTCGTACCGCACCCACGACCCCTCCGGGGCGAGCGCCTGACCGTCGACGAACTCGCCGGTCTTCTCCAGCCGGGCCGCGAAGTCGTTCATGAACTGCACGTGCGCCGAGATCTCCTCCGGCGTCCACTGGTCCATCGGCACGTTGTTCACCGGAGCCGGGGCGCCGCGGTAGTGCTTCAGCAGCAGGTACTTGGCCATCGTGGTTCTCCTTGATGCGGATGCGGCCCATTGTGGTCGCGTTCACCCCGGGGACGGAGCCGGTCCGGCGTTCTCGACATCCCCGTCGGAATTTTTTTTGGGATCTTGTGGATCGGCCTCCACGGCCTCGGCTCCCGCCGGATCCGCCCGCGCCTGCGTGCGCCGCCGCTGCTCCTCGATCCGGTGCAGCACCGAGTCCAGATGCGCCTCCGAGGCCGCCCGGGCCGCCTCCGGGTCGCGGGCCTCGATCGCCCGCAGGATGGCCTGGTGCTCCTCGATCGTGGCGCGTCGGCGGGCGGCGGACAGCGAGGTCTCGCGCCGCCCGGGCTCGCCGATCTCGTAGACCCGGTCCAGCAGCCGCAGCAGCAGGGGGTTGCGGGTGTACTGGGCGATGGCGCGGTGGAAGGTGCGGTCCAGGTCGGTGAACTCCTGCCGGGTGGGCTCGCGTCGCATCGCGTCCAGCAGGGCGTGCAGCTGGACGATGTCGGAGGGGGTGGCGCGGCGGGCGGCCCGCGCGGTCACCGAGGGCTCGATGCACGCGCGCACCTCCATGACCTGCAGCAGCTCCGCCGTGGCATCGAGCCCCGAGGCCAGGACGTCGCCGCGCGGAGTGGCCCCCGGGTCGAGGACGACGGTGCCGGAGCCGGGGCGCCGGGCGACCAGCCCGCGTGAGGCGAGCGCGCGCAGCGCCTCGCGGACCGAGCCCCGGGAGACGCCGAGGCTCTCCGCCAGCTCCCGCTCCGGGGGACGCGGGAACCGGGCGCCAGCTCTCCGCTCAGGATCAGCCGCTCCAGGCCGACGGCCAGGGCGTCCGGCCTCGACAGGGTGGAGTGCCGCAGTTGCCGCCAGTCCATCTCCTGGCTTTCCTCCGCCTTCTTCAGGTTTCCTCAGCCTTCTTCGGCTTTCCGGTCCGGCCGGTGCTCCAGAGTCTCACACCCGTCGGGCGCCACCACCGGTGTCCACCCGGCCCCCTCCTGGCTGGCGGCGCGAGCGGATTTAACCAGGTGGTGACGGGCGGGCAACCGGAGCCACCGGGTCCGCACGCTAGCGTCCACCGTCATCAATTTGGTCCTACCAATAGACCAACCGCTGTCCCTGCGCCATCCTGGCCGCACCGCAGCGCGCGCCCCAACGTCCCCGGCAGTGAGGCATCCCGCCATGCGCCTAAGAACGAGCGGACCCAGGGTCCTTCTGACGGATCTCCGTGGAGGAAGGAGCGCCCGCCGCGCAGCGGCCGAAGCCCGCAGCCGGTGCGTGCTCTCGGCGTGCCGCGCGGAGACCCTCGTAGCGGAGCTACTTGGGTTTTCGTGCGGTGCGGCGAGAGGGCGTGCCGGACGCCGCGACGCCGCGGAGATCCGTCAGAAGGGCCCTAGCGACCGGCCCCCACCCGCCCGCCACCGACCGCGCGCCGCCGCCCTCGCCGCCCGGGTGCTGTGCGTGCTGGTGGCCGGCGCCACCGCCGGCTGCGCCTCCCTGGCCTCCCCCACGGCCGAGGTGGGCGCCGACCGGATGACCGACCCCCGGCCGGTCCGCGACGGCGGAACGCTGACCATCGCCCTCAAATCGGACCCGGACAAGCTGGACCCCACCCTGGCCAGCACCGCCGTGGGCCGGACCGTGTTCACCGCGATATGCGAGAAGCTCTACGACGTCGACGCCGGGAACCGGATCGTGCCGCAGCTCGCCGCCGCCCCGCCCACGACCAGCGACGGGGGCCGCACCGTCACCATCACGCTGCGGCGTGGCGTCCGGTTCGCCGACGGCACCCGCATGGACGCCAAGGCGGTCAAGACCTCCCTCGACCGCCACCGGACGCTGACCGGTTCGGTCCGCGCGAGCGAGCTGAAGCCCCTCACCTCCGTCCAGGCGGTCGACGACGACACCGTACGGCTGCGGCTGACCAAGCCGTACGTCCCGCTGCTCGCGCTGCTCGCCGACCGCGCGGGCATGGTGATGTCCCCGACCGCGCTGAAGCGCTACGGCAAGGGCTTCGCGAGCCACCCCACCTGCGTCGGCCCGTTCCGCTACGCCGAGCGCGTGGTGGGCGACCGCATCGTGCTGGACAAGGACCCGAACTACTACGACGCCGACGCGGTCCATCTGCGGCGGGTGGTCTACCGCACCATCACCGACGGCAACGTCCGGCTGGCGAACCTCCAGTCCGGCGACATCCAGGTGGGCGACCAGATGGACCCGGTGCAGGTGGGCCGGGCGCTCACCGAACCCGGGCTCCAGCTGTTTCACTCCCCCTCGCTGGGCTACTACGGACTGACCCTCAACATCGGCAATACGAAGGGCGCCGGGGCGCCGCCGGGCCGGATCGACACCCCGATCGCGCGGGATGTGCGGGTGCGCGAGGCGTTCGACCTCTCCCTGGACCGCGATCTGATCAACACCATCGTCTTCCAGGGCCGCTACCGGCCCACCTGCGGCCCGCTCCCCTCCGGCACCCCGTACGCCACCGGATCCCGCTGCCCGGCCCGCGACCTGGCCAAGGCCAAGCGGCTGCTCAAGGCCGCCGGGGTGGCCACCCCGGTCCGGGTGCGGCTCCAGATCAGCACCACCCCGGAGGACAACCGGCTGGGCCAGGTCATCCAGGCCATGGCCAAGGAGGCGGGCTTCGCGGTGAGCCTGACGCCCACCGAGTTCGCCACCGGCCTGGAGCACTCCCGCGCGGGCGACTTCCAGGCGGCGACCACCAACTGGTCCGGGCGGCTCGACCCGGCGGGCAACATCGACGCGTTCGCCGGCACCGGCGGCGCCCAGAACTACGGCGGGCTCTCCGACCCCGCCATCGACCGGCTGATCGCCGAGGGCGGCGCCACCGCGGACAGGCCCGCCCGCAAGAAGATCTACGCCCAACTCGTGGAGCGCGTCCGCGCCGCGCACACCGTGCTCTATCTGATCCAGCCCACGAACTACGTCTCGGTGACGAAGAAGGTCGCCGGGCTGAAAGTCTTCGGCGACGGGCTGATCCGGGTGAAGGACGCGGGATATGTGAAGGGAGGGAGTTGATGCCGTATCCGATCCGCCGTCTCGGCGAATCGCTGATCACCCTCTTCCTGGTCAGCGTCGTGGTCTTCGCCGGCGTACGGGCGCTGCCCGGCGACACCGCCACCGCGCTGGCGGGGGAGGAGCCCACGCCCGAGGCGATCGCCCAGATCCGCGAGAGCTACGGGCTGAACGACAACATCGTGGTGCAGTACCTGCGCTATGTGCGGCACGCCGCCACCGGCGACCTCGGCGTCTCCTCCCGCACCGGGCTGCCGGTCCTGGACTCGGTGATGGAGGCACTGCCCGTCACCCTCGAACTGTCCGCCCTGGCCCTGCTGCTCGCGGTCGTCGTCGGCGTGGGCGCCGGGGTGGTGGCGGCGGTCCGGCGCGGACGGCCCGAGGAGTGGCTGGTCAACGCGGTGGCGCTGCTGGGGCTTTCGGTGCCCGCCTTCTGGCTCGGCATCGTGCTCGTCCTCGCCTTCGCCATCGCCGTCCCGGTCTTCGCCGCCTCCGGTTTCGTGCCGTTCGGCGTGGACCCCATGGAGAACCTGCGCCATATGGTGCTCCCGGTGATCGTCCTCGGCTCCGGTCTGGCGGCGGTCGTGATGCGGCAGACGCGCGCGGCCATGCTGGGCTCGCTCTCCGCCGACTACGTGCGCACCGCGCGCGCCAAGGGGCTCTCCCGGCGCCAGGTGATCGTGGGCCATGCCCTGCGCAACAGCCTGGTCACCGTGGTGACCGTGCTCGGGCTCCAGCTCGGGCACCTCATCTCGGGCGCGGTGGTCACCGAGCAGATCTTCGTCCTGCCGGGTTTCGGCAAGCTCACCATCGACGCGGTCTTCTCCCGGGACTACGCGATGGTGCAGGGCGTGGTGCTGTTCACCTCGACCGCCTACATCCTCGTCAACCTCCTGGTGGACCTGGCCTATTCGGTGATCGACCCCCGTATCCGGCTCGGAGGTGCCCAGTGAGAATCCGGCGCGGAGCTGCCGAGTTGAGCCTCGGCCCCGGAGGTGCCCAGTGAGCGCTGCCGCCACCGCCCTTCCCACCGCCGAGGAGCGGGAGCGGACCCCGCTCGCCCCGCTGTCCCGGCTGCGGCTGCTGACCCGCAACAAGCTGGCCCTCACCGGGGCCGTGGCCGCCGTGATCCTGGTGCTGATCGCGCTGTGCGCACCGCTCATCGCGCCGTACGACCCGGCCCGCCCCGACTTCACGGCCGCCCTCCGGCCGCCGGGCTGGGCCCACTGGCTGGGCACCGACGACCTGGGCCGCGATCAGCTCTCCCGGGTCGTGTACGGGGTGCGCGCCTCGCTCCAGATCGGGCTGCTCGCGGTGGCGCTGGCCTTCGCGGCCGGGGTGCCGCTCGGGCTGATCGCGGGCTACTACGGGCGGTTCGCCGACTCGGTGGTCTCCCGGCTCACCGACACCCTGCTCGCCTTCCCCTTCCTGGTGCTGGCGGTGGGCCTGGCCACCATCCTCGGGCCGTCCCTGCTGAACGCCACGATCGCGGTCGGCGTCTCGCAGATCCCGGCCGTCATCCGGATCACCCGGGCGGAGACGCTGCGGCTCAAACACCTCGACTATGTGGCGGCGGCCGTGGCAAACGGCGGTGGGGACGGCACCGTGCTCTTCCGCCACATCCTCCCCGGCGCCCTGTCCGCGCTGACCGTCCAGGCCACCGTGGGCATCCCCACCGCGATCATCGGCGAGGCGCTGCTGAGCTTCCTCGGCCTCGGCGTCCAGCCGCCGTCCCCTCGCTCGGGGTGATGCTCTCCAGCGCCCAGGCGTACATCGCCGCCGCGCCCTGGATGGCGGTCTTCCCGGGCCTGGCGATCATCGCCGCGACGCTCGCGTTCAACCTGCTCGGGGACGGGCTGCGCGACATCCTCGACCCCCAGGGAGACAGCCGATGACCACGTCCACCGCGCCCCCCGCCCTGAGCGTGCGGGACCTGTCCGTGGTCTTCCGCACCCCGACCCGCGTCGTCCACGCGGTGGACGGGCTGTCGTACGACGTCGCCGCCGGTGAGGTGCTGGCCGTGGTCGGCGAGTCCGGCTGCGGCAAGTCCGTGACCTCCACCGCCGTGATGGGGCTGCTGCCGCCCACGGCGAGCGTCGGCGGCTCCATCCGGCTGGGCGGACGGGAGCTGGTGGGGGCGGACGAGAGCGAACTGCGGGACGTCCGCGGCCGGGAGATCGCGATGATCTTCCAGGAGCCGATGACCTCGCTGAACCCCGTCCTCACCATCGGCCGCCAGGTCGGCGAGGTCCTCCGGCGCCATCAGGGGATCGGCCGCCGGGAGGCGCGCGAGCGGGCCGTGGACCTGCTCGACCTCGTCGGCATCCCCGCCCCCGCCCAGCGGGCCCGCGACTATCCGCACCAGCTCAGCGGCGGAATGCGACAGCGGGTGATGATCGCCATCGCGATCGCCTGCGACCCGGCCGTGCTCATCGCCGACGAGCCCACCACCGCGCTGGACGTCACCGTGCAGGCGGGCATCCTGGAGGTGCTGCAGTCCCTGCGGGAGCGGCTCGGCACCGCGATCGTGCTGATCACCCACGATCTGGGCGTGGTCGCCGACATCGCCGACCGGGTGCTGGTGATGTACGCGGGCCGGGGCGTCGAACAGGCCCCGGTGGACGAGCTGTTCGGCGCGCCCCGCCATCCGTACACCCGCGGGCTGCTCGGCGCGGTGCCGGTGCCCGGCCGGAGGCGGGCGGAGGGCGAGCGGGGGCGGCTCCAGGAGATCCCCGGGCTGGTGCCGAGCCTCACCGAACAGCCCGATCGCTGCACCTTCGAGCCCCGCTGCTCCTACGCCGACGAGCGGTGCGGGGAGCAAAGGCCCGCGCTGCGGACGGTGCGGGAGCTGCGGGTGCCGCGCGAGCGGGACGAGAGGCGCGAGGGGTACGAACGGGACGAGCGGCATGAGGCCGCTTGCTGGCATCCGGTGCCGGTGCACCTCGAACACCCCGAACACCCCGAACACCCTGAACACCCCGAACACCCTGAACACCCCGAACAGGAGGCCGCCTCATGACCGCCGCCGTCGCGTCCGCGCAGGCGTCGCGGGATGACGCCGTACTCGACATCAGCGGCCTGGTCCGCCACTTCACCGGCCCCGCAGGCACCGTCAGGGCGGTCGACGGGGTCAGCCTCAGCATCGGCCGGGGCGAGATCGTCGGCCTGGTCGGGGAGTCCGGCAGCGGCAAGTCCACGGTGGGGCGGTGCGCCGTACGGCTGGACCGGCCGACCGCGGGCCAGGTGACGATCAACGGCCGCGATGTGACCCGGCTGTCGAAGCGGGCGCTGCGCCCGCTGCGCAAGGACTTCCACCTGGTCTTCCAGGACCCGTCCTCCTCGCTCGACCCCCGGATGACGGTGGGCGCCATCGTCGGCCAGCCGCTGCGGCTGCACCGCCTGGCGTCCGGCGACGCCCTGCGCGACCGGGTCGCCGCGCTGCTGGCCCAGGTGGGGCTGCGGCCCGAACTGGCGCGGCGGCGGCCCCATGAACTCTCCGGCGGTCAGCGGCAGCGGGTCTCCATCGCCCGCGCGCTGTCGGTCGATCCCCAGCTGCTGGTGGCCGACGAGCCGACGTCGGCGCTGGACGTCTCCGTCCAGGCGTCCGTGCTCAATCTGCTGGCGGACCTCCAGCGGGAGCGGCGGTTCGGCTGTCTGTTCATCACCCATGACCTGGCGGCCGTCGAGTACCTCGCGGACCGGATCGCCGTGATGTATCTGGGGCAGCTGGTGGAACAGGCCCCGGCCGCCGAGCTGTTCGCCGACCCCAAGCATCCGTACACCCAGGCCCTGCTGTCCGCGGCCCCGGTGCCGAACCCGGCCGCGCAGCGGTCGCGCACCCGGATCGTGCTCAGCGGGGAGCTGCCCAGCCCGCTGGATCCGCCCGCGGGCTGCCGCTTCCACACCCGCTGTCCGCTCGCCGTCGACCGCTGCCGCACCGAGCCGCCGGTGCTGCGGCGGATCGTTGAGGGCGGCGGCCGCCGCCAGGTCGCCTGCCATCTGGTGGCGGACGACGGCACCGCGCCCGACGCCTCGGCCCCCGGGGACGCCGCTGTCCCCTGAGGACCCTGAGACCTGCCCGCACGCCCGCACCCGCACAAGACCAGGAGCCTGCCGACATGTTCACCACCCGGCCCACCCTGCAAGGCACCCATGGCATGGTGTCCTCCACCCACTGGCTGGCCTCGCAGTCCGCCATGGCCGTCCTGGAGGACGGCGGCAACGCCTTCGACGCGGCCGTGGCCGCCGGGTTCGTCCTGCATGTGGTCGAGCCGCATCTGAACGGGCCCGCCGGTGAGGTGCCCATCATCCTCGCCCCGGCGGGCGGCGAACCCACCGTGCTGTGCGGGCAGGGCCCGGCCCCCGCCGGGGCCACCATCGACCACTACACCGCGCTCGGCCTCGACCTCGTCCCCGGCACCGGCCCGCTCGCGGCGGCGGTGCCCGGTGCGTTCGACGCCTGGATGGTGCTGCTGCGCGACCACGGTACGAAGCGGCTCGCCGAGGTGCTGCGGTACGCGATCGGCTACGCCGAGCACGGCCATCCGGCGGTCGAGCGGATCGGGGAGACGGTCGAGACGGTGCGGGAGCTGTTCGAGACCGAGTGGACGACCTCGGCCGAGCTGTACCTGCCGGACGGGAAGTCCCCGCCGCCGGACGGCTGCTCACCAACCCCGCGCTGGCCGCCACCTGGCGGCGGCTGGTCGCCGAGGCGGAGGCGGCAGGGCCGGGGCGCGAGACCCAGATCGAGGCGGCCCGCCGGGTCTGGCGCGAGGGCTTCATCGCGGAGGAGCTGGCGGACGCGGCGGCCCGGCCCGCGATGGACTCGTCCGGGCGGCGCAACGCCGGGACCATGACCGGGGACGACCTGGCCGCCTTCGAGGCCACGTACGAGCCGCCGGTCCGCCACTTCTGGAACGGCTGGACCGTGTGCAAGGCCGGGCCCTGGAGCCAGGGGCCGGTGCTGCTCCAGCAACTCGCCCTGCTGCCGTACGGGCTGAGCGAGGCCGACCTGGGCACGCCCGACTTCCTGCACCTCCTGATCGAGGGCGGCAAGCTGGCCATGGCCGACCGCGAGGCGTGGTACGGGGACGCCGCCGACGTACCGCTGGCGGAGCTGCTCTCGCGTCCGTACAACGAGGAGCGGCAGGCGCTGATCGGCGAACATGCCTCGTACGAGCTGCGCCCCGGCCACCCCGGGGGCCGTACGCCGCGCCTGAGCAAGCAGGCGCTGGCCGCGGTGGCCCGCGCGGCCTCCGGAGCGGACGGCCCGGCCGCCGGGCCGGGCGGCGGTGAGCCGACGGTCGGCGGCGGGGACCTGGGCCTGGGGCTGGGGGACCGGCGCGCGGCGAACCGGCCGCCGCCGATCCGGCCGTCGGCGAACCCGCCGTGGACCGGGACGGGGTGACCCGGGGCGACACCTGCCACCTCGACGTGGTGGACCGCTGGGGCAACATGGTCGCGGCCACGCCCAGCGGCGGCTGGCTGCAGTCCAACCCCGTCATCCCGCGCTGGGCTTTCCGCTCGGCACCCGGCTCCAGATGACCTGGCTGGACCCCGGCCTGCCCAACTCCCTCACCCCCGGCCGCCGCCCCCGCACCACGCTCACCCCCTCGCTCGCGCTGCGCGGCGACACCCCCGTGATGGCCTTCGGCACCCCCGGCGGCGACCAGCAGGACCAGTGGAGCACGCACTTCTTCCTCGGCGTCGCGCTACGGGCGCCGGTGCGCTCCGGGCTGGATCTGCAGGGCGCCATCGACGCCCCCAACTGGCACCAGGAGTCCTTCCCCGGCTCCTTCCACCCCGGGCGATGACGGCGGGCCGGGTGGTCGTGGAGTCCCGCATCGGCGAGTCCGCGGTAGCGGAACTCCGCCGCCGCGGCCACGATGTCGTGGTCGGCGAACCCTGGTCGGAGGGCCGCCTGTGCGCCGTCGCCCGCGACCCGGAGACGGGCGTCCTGCTGGCCGCCGCCAACCCGCGCGGCGCGCAGGGCTACGCGGTGGGCCGCTGACCGCCGGCGGGCGGCGTACCCGCCAGGTGGCATCCGTCGGATCGTGACGCCTGCGGCGGACCGCTTTCCCCTCCCCGCCCCTTCCCACGCGGCGTCGATGTGCGGCTCCGCCGCGTGGGGGATCCGCCCCGGACCCCGGCCGCGTCACAGGTGGCGCGGTCGGCCTCCCTCACCGGTGCGCTGCCCGCGGCGACGGCCGGCCCGTCAACCCCGGCGTCCAGGGACGAAGCCCCTGCGCACGCCGGGCGGCGTGCGCGCTGAGCAGGTCGGAGGAAGTCCGCTACGGTTCGGGCAGCGCCCCGAAGGGGCGCGGGGCTGTGTCGATGTGCGGCTCCCCCGCGCGGCTGTGTCGATATGCGGCTCCGCCGCGTGGGACCAGCCACGACGGCGCCGCAGTCGGCCAACGACGCATGGCGCCACTTCCCGCGGAGCGCTTAGCGGGCGTACCCGCTGGGGTCCGCCGACCGCAGCTTCTCGGCCCGCTTCAGCGGGTCGTAGCCGGGGCCGACGCCCTCGGCCAGGATCACATCGCCCTCGATGTGGTCGGTGCGCAGCGCCAGGATGTCCTGATAGGCGGGCGACGCGTACCACTCGCGGGCGTCCGCCATCCCTCCCGGGAACTCGATCAGCACCACACTGCCCGGCCACTCCCCTCGACCACCTCCAAGGTGCCGCCGTGGATGAGGAACCGGCCGTGGAAGGGGTCGAGGGTGGCCTGGATCCGCTCCAGGTACTCGATGACGTCGGGGTGCGGGCTGCGGCCGTGCAGATGAGCGAACGCGTAGGCGGCGGGCATGGCTCCTCCAAGTGCTCCGAGCAGGTCGGCGAACCGGTCCGGCGGCGGACGGGCCCGGCGAACGGGTCCGACCCGTCCGGCCCGTCCAGCCGTCCGCCCGACCGGCCCGTCCGGCGGACACGATCAGCCTGCCGCGCCCCGCCGTGAGCGTCGATTACCTCCGAAGTCATGGCCGCGGCCCCGGACCTCAGTCGAAGATGCCCAGGTCCTCCCGCATGATCCGACGCATCGCCGACAGCCGAGGCTCGGCCTCCTTCAGCTCCAGCAGCGCGCCCGCCGCCGTCTCGCCGTCGCGCTGCAGGCCGCGGTCGATCCGCTTGGCCATCGCGTCGACCCCGGCGAGCACCGTATTGAGCTCGCGGGACGCTTCCAGGACCCGCTCGGGACGATCATCTGCGCCTCGGCGTAACGGTCCCGGTAGTCGCGGCGCGCCTCCTCGAGCCGGACGCGGTCCTCGTCCGCGTACACGTCGTCACGGATCCGGTGCAGCGCGTCCTTGAGGAGGGTGTGGAACTGACGGGAGGCGCGGTTCATCGCGGTGTAGGCGGCCCGGCGCTCCTCGAAGCGGCGCCGCCGGTCCTCGGTGAGCCCGTCCTCGGCCCGCTGACGTGCCGTCATGCGCTGCTGGAGGAGGGGCGCGAAGAGGGTGCCGAGGATGCCGACGACGGCGGTGATCATGGCGGCTATGACGGTGGACACCGGCCGAGCCTAGCCGCGCCCTCTTCCCGTGGTCTCCGTCGTCTCCACAGGTTTTCCACAGGCCGGGCCGGGCCCTTTCCGAAACTCAGGCGATCAGAACTAATGTGCTGTTTCATGCACACCTCGCCCCCCGGCGTGCCCGCCGACCGTGCCGGCCGCGCTGATGACGTGCTCGCCCTCGCCCGGCTGGCCACCCGGCGCGGGGCGGTGCGGGAGATGCTCGGCTGGCTGGGCCGGCGGGCCGGGGGTCGGGCCGTGCTGGTCGGGGGCGCGGGGCGGGTGCTGGCCGGGCCGGGTGGGGGGCACGACCCGGCGGTGGCGCGGCTCGCGGCCGGTGCCGCCGCCGACGCCGCCGTCGAGCTGCACCGGCGCGGGGCGGCGTCCGCCGTGCTGGGCGGGGGTGAGGGGCCCCCGGTGCATCTGATCGCGCTCGACACCGACCCGAGGACGTATCTCGCCGTCGTCGGGCCGGACGATCCGCACTGCGGAACGCTGCTCGCCGACGCCGCCCGCACCCTCGCCCTGTGCTGGCGGCTGGAGCAGTCCGAGCGGGCGCGGCGGCGGATCGAGTCGGCCGAGGAGCACAGCCGGGAGGCGGTGCTGCACCTGCTGATGGTGGGCAGCGTGCCCGCCGCGCAGCGGATCGCCGGGGCGCTGCGGCCGGCGCTGCCCGCGGTGGTCCAGATGTATGTGATCGAGTGTCCGCACGCGCGGCGGCGGGAGATCGCCCGGCGGATCGACCGCGAGGCCGGGGGCGGGGCATGGATCGTGCCGTGTCCGGTGCGCCCGAACCACCTCCTCGCGCTCGTGCCGGCCGAGCCGGGCCCGGGCCGGGCCCCGGTGAGCGGTGCTCCGCACGGCCCGCGGCTCCCTGACGCGCTGGACCTGCTGATCGTCCGGCTGGTGCCCGAGTGCCGGGTCGGGGTGAGCGCGGCGGTCGCGCTGCGGGACACGCCGACCGCGTACGAGCAGGCCATTCACGCGCTGGCGGTGGCCCGTAACGCGCCCGAGCGCCGCGCGGGGTTCGGCGGTGATGTGGATGTGACCGTCCTGGCGGGCCCGGAGGGCCATGTGTGGGCGAGCGAGCTCCTGGCGCCCTGTCTGCGGTACGCACCGGCCCGCCGCGCCGACCCCGGCCCGCAGGAGCTGCTGGGCACGCTCGGGTCGTGGCTCAGCTTCGGCGGGGCGGCCAGCCGCCATTTGAAGATCCACCGCAATACGCTCGCGGCGCGGATGCGCCATCTGGACGAGTTGCTGGGTGTGGAGGTCAGCCGCAGCCTGGCCGCGCAGTCGGCCGCCTGGCTGGCGCTGCGGCTTTACACCGCGCCCCAGGCCGCGGCCGCCCGCGCCCAGGCCCCGCCGGGTCAGACCACCACGCTGGACGCGGTGCTGGGCACCCCGCCGCCGGGACCTGGGCCCGGGCCCAGTTGCGCCCCCTGGAACAGGCCGGTCCGGCGACCGGCCTGGAGACCGTACGCACCTGGCTGCGCGCCGACGCCCGCCTCCCCGCCGCGGCGGCCGCCCTGGGCATCTCGCTCCCCGGCGCCCGCAAGCGCCTGACCAGGGCGGAGGACGTCCTGGGGCGCTCCCTGCTGACCGCGCCGAGCGCGAAGTACGAACTATGGCTCGCGATGCGAGCCCTGGGCTCGCTCTGAGCCCGGCCGCCTCCGGACCCGGGCACTCCGCGACCGAGGTCGCCCGCGAGAGCCGCGACGCCGCCGGGACCGCCTCGAGCCGGGCGCGGCGCCGGAGCAGGCCCTGGGCTCGCTCCGAGCCCGGGCACCCCGCGCCCCGAGGCGCCCCCGGGGACCGCCACCGACCGGGGGCGCTCTCCGGCGCGCTCACCGTTCGCCGCCGTGCTCACCGTTCACCAGAGCACTCACCGTTCGAAGGGGAACCGCCCGGCGTCCTCACTGTGCACATCGTTCCTCGCCGCGGGGGCCGCGGCCGCCTATTGTCCTGGACGAGCCACGACGAGCCACGACGGGTCGCGCCGAGCCCCGCCTCTCGCCGAGGGCCGAGGGCTGAGTGCGCCTTCCCCCACCCGCACGGCATCGCACCCGGCCACCCCGCCGGGCCTCATGAACCGGGGCCGGCCGCCGCGCGACGACGGGGGTGTCGCGCGCGGCCCGCCCCTGTCCCCCTTGCCCAAGCGATCAGCCTTGCCCAAGCGATCAGCCGAGGACTTCGATCACGCAGCGCGCCATGGTGCAGCGACTCAGCCGGGCGTCACCGGTGATCAGCGGAGCCCGGTACACCTCCGCCGCCGCGATGTACGCCGCGTCGTAGCCCGTGACCTGCCCCCGCAGCTCCCACATGCGCATCAGGAGCGGCCGGATGGCGATCGTCTCGATCGATGCCCCGGTCAGCCCGGCCACGGCGTCCTCGGCGCGGGCTTGGGTGATCTTCCCTCCGAGGAGCCGACCGCGTACCGCGTGGAAGGTCTCGACGACGAGATGGCCGGGCGCCGCCCAATGCGGGTCCTGGGCGAGGCGAGCGCGGGCCGCCTTCCCGGCGGCGGCGTCCCCGGTGAGGGCTTCGGTGAGGACGCTCGCGTCCACAATGATCACGGGGTCGCCCCCGGCTCCCCCGGTGAGAGGCCGAGTCCGGCGGCACGCGCCGCGCGGTCGGCGTCGAGGTCGCGCACGGTCTCGCTCATGGAGCTCTCAGTGCCGTCCGATCGGCCCTCGAACCGCTGCAACAGCGCGACGTTGCCTGCCCGCTCGGCCTCGTTCTTGACCAGGTCCAGCAGATACCCCTGGAGGGACTGGCCCAGCTGCCGCGCCCGTTCGGCCAGTATGTCGCGCACCTCGTCCGGCACATCCCGAATCTGCAGAGCCACCATGCATGCATTTTCCATGCACGGCGGCCCCGCAGGCAAGCCGGTTCAGGACCAGCACCGCCCTCACGACCCCAGGATCGACGTCAGGAACTCCCCGGTCCACGCCAGCAGCTCCCGCCCCACCAGCGGCTTTCCGCCGATGCGGGCGGTGGCGGGGCGGGGCACCAGGACCTGCTTGGTGGCGGGCTTGATGATCGAGCGCTGGTAGAGCCGCTTGAGGCGCAGCTCCTGGGATTCGCGGAGCTCCACCGGGGAGAAGCGGATGTTGGAGCCCTGGAGGGTGATGTCGGTGACGCCGCAGGCGCGGGCCAGCAGGCGCAGCCCGGCGACCAGGAGGAGGTTCTCCACCGGCTCGGGGAGCTTGCCGTAGCGGTCGGTGAGCTCCTCGCGGACGGCGCGGATGTCGTCCTCGCTGCCGGCGGAGGCGATCGCCCGGTACGCCTGGAGGCGCAGCCGCTCGCCGGGGGCGTAGTCGTGCGGGACGTGCGCGTCGACCGGAAGCTCGATCTTGACCTCCAGCGGCGCCTCCGCGGGCTCGCCCTCGCCCGCCTCGATCGAGGCGCGGTAGTCGGCGACGGCCTCGCCGACCATCCGGACGTAGAGGTCGAAGCCGACGCCCGCGATATGGCCGGACTGCTCGCCGCCGAGCAGATTGCCCGCACCGCGGATCTCCAGGTCCTTCATCGCCACATACATGCCCGCGCCCATCTCGGTGTGCTGGGCGATCGTGGCCAGCCGCTCATGGGCGGTCTCCGTGAGCGGCTTCTCGGGCGGGTAGAGGAAGTACGCGTAGCCGCGCTCGCGCCCTCGCCCGACCCGGCCGCGCAGCTGGTGGAGCTGGGAGAGGCCGAAGTTGTCGCCGCGCTCGACGATCAGGGTGTTGGCGTTGGAGATGTCGATACCGGACTCGACGATGGTCGTGGAGACCAGGACGTCGAACTTCTTCTCCCAGAAGTCGACCACGACCTGCTCCAGCACGCTCTCCGACATCTGCCCGTGGGCGGTGGCGATCCGCGCCTCGGGGACGATCTCGCGCAGCCGGGCGGCGGCCCGGTCGATGGACTCCACCCGGTTGTGGATGTAGAAGACCTGGCCCTCGCGGAGCAGCTCGCGCCGGATCGCCGCGCCGATCTGCTTCTGCTCGTACGGCCCGACGAAGGTCAGCACCGGATGGCGCTCCTCCGGCGGGGTGGTGATCGTGGACATCTCGCGGATGCCGGTGACCGCCATCTCCAGGGTGCGCGGGATGGGCGTGGCGGACATGGTCAGCACGTCCACATTGGCGCGGAGCTTCTTCAGCTGCTCCTTGTGCTCGACGCCGAAGCGCTGCTCCTCGTCCACGATGACCAGGCCCAGGTCCTTGAACTTGGTTTCGGAGGAGAAGAGCCGGTGGGTGCCGATGACGATGTCGACCGAGCCGTCCCGCAGCCCCTCCAGCACCGCCTTGGCCTCGGTGTCGGTCTGGAAGCGGGAGAGCGCCTTGACGTTGACGGGGAACTGGCCGTACCGCTCGCCGAAGGTGCCGAAGTGCTGCTGCACCAGCAGGGTGGTGGGCACCAGCACCGCCACCTGCTTGCCGTCCTGGACCGCCTTGAAGGCCGCGCGGACCGCGATCTCGGTCTTGCCGTAACCGACGTCGCCGCAGATCAGCCGGTCCATCGGAACCGACTTCTCCATGTCCTCCTTGACCTCGGCGATGGTGGTGAGCTGGTCGGGGGTCTCCGCGTACGGGAACGCGTCCTCCAGCTCGCGCTGCCAGGGGGTGTCCGCGCCGAAGGCGTGGCCGGGCGCCGCCATCCGGGCCGAGTAGAGCTTGATCAGGTCGGCGGCGATCTCCTTGACGGCCTTCTTGGCGCGGGCCTTGGTCTTGGTCCAGTCGGCCCCGCCGAGCCGGTGCAGGGTCGGCGCCTCGCCGCCCACGTACTTGGTGACCTGCTCCAGCTGGTCGGTGGGGACGAAGAGCCGGTCGCCGGGCTGGCCGCGCTTGGCCGGGGCGTACTCGACCACCAGATACTCGCGGGTGGCGCCCTGGACGGTGCGCTGCACCATCTCGATGTAGCGGCCCACGCCGTGCTGCTCGTGGACGATGAAGTCGCCCGCCTCGAGGGTGAGCGGATCGATGGTCTTACGGCGGCGCGCGGGCATCCGCGCGCCGTCCTTGCCCGCGGCCTTCTGCCCGGACAGGTCCGTCTCGGTCAGCACGGCCAGCTTCAGGGCCGGGTCGATGAAGCCGTAGTCGATCGAGCCGCAGGCCACATGCACCACGGACGGCTTGATCTCGGTGAGGTCGCCGTCCAGCCGGGCCGCGATCCCCTCGCCGCCGAGCACCTCGACTGTGCGGGAGGCGGGGCCGTGGCCCTCGGTCACATAGACCGTGCGCCAGCCGTCGGCGAGCCAGCCCTTGGTGTCGGCCAGCGCCCGGGCGGTGTCGCCGCGGTAGCTCTCGGTGGCGTGCATGCCGAGCTTGACGGTGTCGGCGTCCAACTCCTCGTCGGCCGCGAAGGGGCTCACCGACCACCACATCATGCCCAGCTCACGGGCGTGGTCGCGGACGTCCGCGATGCTCCACAGGGAGGCCGCGCCGACGTCGATCGGGGCTTCCCCTCCCCCGGCGGTGGCCGCCCAGGACGCCTGGAGGAACTCCTGGCTGGTGGCCACCAGGTCCGCCGCCCGGGTGCGCACCCGCTCCGGGTCGCAGACGACCGTCATGCTGCCCGCCGGGAGGACGTCCAGCAGCAGCTCCATGTCGTCCACCAGGACGGGCGCCAGGGACTCCATGCCCTCGACCGCGATCCCCTCGGCGATCTTGCCGAGCAGCTCGCCCAGCTCGGGATGGGCCTCGGCGAGGGCCGCGGCCCGCTCCCGCACCTCGTCGGTCAGCAGCAGCTCCCGGCAGGGCGGGGCCCACAGCCCGTGCTCGGCGACCTCCAGCGACCGCTGGTCGGCCACCTTGAAGTAGCGGATCTCCTCGATGTCGTCGCCCCAGAACTCGATCCGGAGCGGATGCTCCTCGGTCGGCGGGAAGACGTCCAGGATGCCGCCGCGCACGGCGAACTCGCCGCGCTTCTCGACCAGTTCCACCCGGGAGTACGCGGCGGCCACGAGCCCGTCCACGACCTCCTCCAGATCGGCGGTCTGCCCGGCCCGCAGGCTCACGGGCTCCAGGTCCCCCAGCCCCTTGACCTGCGGCTGGAGCACGGACCGTACGGGCGCGACGACGACCGAGACGGGACCGGCCGCCGGGTCGTCCGGGCTCGGATGGGCCAGCCGCCGCAGCACGGCCAGCCGCCGCCCGACCGTGTCCGACCTCGGCGACAGCCGCTCGTGCGGCAGCGTCTCCCAGGACGGGTACTCCACCACCCCGTCCGGCGGCAGCAGCGAGCGCAGCGCCGCCGCCAGGTCCTCCGCTTCCCGTCCGGTGGCCGTCATCGCGAGCACGGGACGGCCCGCGGAGCGCGCCAGCGCGGCGACGGCGAACGGACGGGCGGCGGGCGGGCCGACCAGATCGACGTGGGGGCGATGGCCATCGGCGGCGCCGCGCACCGCCTCGGCGAGCGCGGGGTCCCTTACGACGGCGTCGAGCAGACCGGTGAGGCTCATAAAGGGGTATTCCATCCCGGAGGCGGACAACGCGAACGGCCCGACACGCCTCACGGGCCGGGGGTCTTCCAGAGTACGGCCACCCGCCGACAACCCGCGTCGTACACCCGATCGGCTTCCGAACCCCAGGCGCCACGGTCCGCACACACACCACCACGCACTGTCACCCGTATGGCAGTATGGGCCTATGGGTATGGTTAGCCATATGAAGACAACCGTGGAGATCTCCGACGCGCTGCTGGACGAGGCTCGGCGGACGGCACGCGAGGAGGGAACGACACTCAGGGCACTGATCGAAGAAGGGCTGCGATCGGTCCTGGCCCAGCACGCCCACCGCAGTCACTCATTCACACTCCAGGACGCCAGCGTGGGAGGCGAAGGCCTGCAGCCCGAGGCGCAAGGAGCGAGTTGGGAGCAACTGCGCGGACTCGCGTACGGGGACCGCCTGTGATCGCCGTCGACACCAACATCCTGGTGTACGCCCACCGGTCCGACAGCCCGTTCCACACGGCAGCGGCGGCGCAGGTCAAACGACTGGCCGAGGGCCGAGCCCCCTGGGCCTTGCCATGGCCGTGCCTGCACGAGTTCTTCTCGATCGCCACGCACCCACGCATCTACCAACCACCGAGCACCACCGCCCAGGCACTCACCCAGATCGACACCTGGCTCACCTCACCCTCGGTGGTCCTCCTCTCGGAGGCGGGCACCTACTGGCCAACCCTGCGGCAGGCGCTGGAAGACGGCAAAGTCAGCGGCCCCCTGGTGCACGACGGTCGTATCGCAGCCCTGTGCATGAGCAATGGCGTGCGCGAACTGTGGTCAGCGGACCGCGATTTCAGCCGGTTTCCCGCGCTCACCACTCGTAATCCCCTGCATGCCTGAGACGGTCGGCCCCGGTGCGCTCCCCCGTGGGCGCACCGGGACCGGGGGCGTCACCGCCTACCGCGCAACGCAACGGCGTCACGCCGCGCGGCGTGACGCGCCGTCCGGCCCATCACCACAGGCGGCCGTCCGGCCCGTCACCACAGGCGGCCGTCCGGCCCATCACGACAGGCGGCCGGACCCGCCCTGTGATCACACTGATGCACATGGCAGAGCGAGACCCGCGCCCGTCGCCCACCAGGACGAGCCCCCGCCCCCGGTCGCCCAAACCGGCCGAGGCCGCCCGGCACGCGTGCGAACAGCTCGCCTCACTGATCGTCCATGAGCCCGAGGGCGTCAGCGGCGTGGCCCGCCACGAGGACGGCTGGCTCGTCAGCGTGGACGTCCTCGAGGTCGCCCGGATCCCCGACACCACCAGCCTGCTGGCCACGTACGAGGTGCGCATCGACGAGCGCGGCGAGCTCCAGGAATACCGGAGGGTCCGCCGCTACCGGCGCGGTGCGGCCGACGACGCTTAAGACCGCTGCTGAAAGGACGCCCCGCGATGCCCGCTGGCACTTACACCGAAGAGGTCGTCTGCATCCAGCGGACCGGCACCCTCTACGACTGCCTGGAACTCATCCTCGACCGGGGCATGGTGATCGACGTCTTCATCCGGGTCTCCCTCGTCGGCATCGAGATCCTGAAGATCGACGCCCGGATCGTGGTCGCCAGCGTGGACACGTACCTCCGCTTCGCCGAGGCCTGCAACCGCGTGGACCTCGAATTCGACCGCAGCAAGACCGTTCCGGAACTGCTGGGCGGGGTGGCGGGCGGCGGCGGGAGCCCCGCCGGGCGGATGGCCACGGGCCTCGGCAAGAAGAAGGCCAAGAAGGCGGTGGCGGGCGTGGGCGAGAAGGTCAAGCGGGCCGTCGGGGCCGACGAGGAGGAGGAAGAAGGGGAGCGGGAGGAGCGGGCGAGCCGCCCCCGGCGGCGCACCGCCCCCACCCGCCGCCGTTCCGCTTCCGGGCCTTCCGAGCCTTCCGAGGAGGACTGAGCCATGACCGCACCCGCACCCCGGAAGGTGTACGTCTACGGCGTCGTCCGCGCCTCCCACACGGTGCCGCCCGGCCGCACCGGAGTGGGCGAGCGGCCCGCCCCGGTCCGTACCCTCCGGGCCGGAGCGCTGGCCGCGGTGATCAGCGACGCTCCGGCCCGGCTGCGCGCCAAGCGCCGGGACCTCCTCGCCCATCAGGACCTCGCCCTGGCGCTGGGGCGGGACGGGCCGGTGCTGCCGATGCGCTTCGGGATGGTCGCCCCCGACGAGGAGTCGGTGCGGCGGCAGTTGCTGTGCACACAGAACGACTGCCTGGCCGCCCTGGAACGCGTCGACGGGCGGGTCGAGATGAACCTCAAGGCGCTGCCCACCGAGGCCGACCTGGGCTCGCTGGTACGGGAGGACCCCGAGGTGAGCCGGTTGCGCACCGCCGCGCGACGGGCCCCGGGGTACGAGGCGAGCGTGCGGCTCGGCGAGGCCGTGGCACACGGGCTGAAGCGCAGGGCGGCGGCCGCCGCGGCCACGGTGCTCGCGGAGCTCTCGGACGTGGCGGACGCCACGGCGCACGGCCCGGAGGTCGAGGGGTACGTGCTCAACGCCTCGTTCCTGCTGGACCGTCGCGAGCGGCGGCGGTTCGAGGGCGCCGTGGAACGCCTCGCGGCCGCCCACCGCGACCGGGCCGAACTGCGGCTCACCGGCCCGCTGCCCTGCTACAGCTTCACGGAAGGCCGGTCCTGAGATGGGCGTGCTGAGCCAGGTCGTCCTCTTCCCGCTGGCGCCGGTGCGCGGGGTGGTGTGGGTCGCGGAGCGCGTGAGGGACATGGCGGAGGAGGAGCTGTGCCATCCGTCGGTGCTGCGCGCCCGGCTCGCCGCGCTGAACGAGGCCCTGGAGTCGGGCGCGATCGGCCCGGAGGAGTTCGACCGGGAGGAGGACCGGCTGCTGGATCTGCTGGAGCCCTCGGGCGGCCCGGGAGGAAGGGTGAGGGTGCGGCGCCATGGCTGAACGCGATCTGGTCCACCCCCGTCCGTGACCGCCGAGCGGCACCCCTCCGACCTCGCCGAGATCCTGGAGCGGGTCCTGGACAAGGGCATCGTGATCGCCGGGGACATCAAGATCGACCTGCTGGACATCGAACTGCTCACCATCCGGCTGCGGTTGTTCATCTCCTCCGTGGACACCGCCCGCAAGGCCGGGATCGACTGGTGGGAAACCGATCCCGCGCTCTCGTCGCGCGCCGCGCGGGACGCCCTCGCCCAGGAGAACGCGGAACTACGGACGCGGCTCCACGCCCTGGAGTCACGGATCGGCACCGAGGAACTGAGCACGGTCGGCGCGACGGAGGAGCGGAGCCCCCGATGACCCCGCCCGAAACCCCCACCCTCACCTACGCGTTCGCGGTCTGCCGAGGCGGCGACCTCACCGCGGCGGCGGAACGGCTGGCGGAACTCCCCGGGCTCGGCACCGGCGCCCCGGTCCGTACGCTCGCGGCGGGCCCGCTCACCGCCGTGGTCCAGGACGTGCCCACGGCCGGGTACGACGAGGAGGCGCTGCGGCGGCGGCTGTCCGACGGCGCCGAGCTGGAGCGCTGCGCCCGCGCCCACCACGCGGTGATCACGGCGACGTCGGCGCTGGCCCCGGCCGTCCCACTGCCCCTGGCCACGGTCTATCGCGACGACGGCCGGGTCCGCGAGGCCCTGGGCGAGCGGGAGACGTCCTTCCTGACCGTCCTGGACCGGATCGCGGGCCGGGCCGAATGGGGCGTCAAGGTCTACGCCCCACGGGCCCGCCGCCCACCCCGGAACCGGCCCCGGACGCCGCCCCGGCGGACGGCCCCGGCCCGGGCATCAGCGGCCGCGCCTATCTGGACCGCGTCCGCACCCGGCAGCGAAGCCGCGAACAGCGCCACACCCTGGCGCTGCGGGCCGCCGAGCGGGTGGACACCGTCGTCCAGGGCCTGGCCGTGGCCGCGCGCCGGCTGCGCCCGCACGGCGTCGAGGTGACGGGTAGGCACCGCACCCATGTGCTGAACGCGGCCTACCTCCTCGACCTGGGCCGCGAGCGCGAACTGCGCGCCGCGCTCGCGTCGTTGCGCCGCGACGAGACGGACGTCCAGATCGAACTCTCCGGACCGTGGGCGCCGTATTCCTTCGCCGACGGAGGACTCGCGAACGATGGGGCGGCCCCATGACCACCCCCACCTGGGAAACCACCCCGGCAAGGGCGCGGTGGGAAGCGAACCCCGCCGCCACCGCCCGCGAAGAAGCCCCGAGTGGGGAACCACCCCGGCCGAGGCCCTGGGCCCGCTCGGTGTGCCCCTCGTGGACCTCCTCGACCGGGTGCTCGCCACCGGCGTCGTCATCAGCGGCGACCTGGTCATCGCGATCGCCGAGGTCCCCCTCGTCCGCCTCTCCCTGCACGCCCTGCTCTCCTCGGTCAACGAACGGGTGCGAGCCCCATGGCCCGACAGCGGCCCGCTATGAGCACGCCGACCCCCTCCACCCCGCCCGCGTGGACATCGACCGCGACTCGGTCGGCCGCGACCTGGCGGCCCTGGTGCTGACGGTCGTGGAACTCCTCCGCCAGCTGATGGAGCGCCAGGCCATCCGCCGCATCGACGCGGGCGGCCTCACCGAGGACCAGGTCGAGCGCATCGGCACCACGCTGATGCTGCTCGACCAGCGCATGTCCGAGCTGTGCGACCAGCACGGCCTGACCCCGGAAGACCTCAACCTGGACCTCGGCCCCTTGGGCACCCTGCTCCCCGCGACTGAGGCAGGGGAGCAGGGGGCGGATCAGCCGCCGAGGGCTTCCGCCATGCGGTCGAGGTCGGCGAGGAGGGCGGCCAGGCGCCGCTGCGGGAGGGCGTCGACCATCGTCCGTTCGATGGCGTAGACGGCGGACCGGGCCGCGTGGAGCCGTTCGCTGCCGCGCTCGGTGAGGTGGGCGGGGAGCGCGCGGCCGTGGTCGGTGGTGGCGGGCCGGGAGATCAGATCCGCCTCCTGGAGGCCGCGGAGCACCACGTTCATGGACTGCCGGGTGACGAACGTGGAGCGGGCGAGCTCGGCGTTGGACAGGCCGGGCCGCTCGTCGAGGAGTTCGAGGCACGCGTACTGCGGCACCGTCAGCCCGTGCTCGCGCAGCGCCTTGTCCATGGCGCCGCGCAGCGCGGCGGCGGCGCGTTTGAGGCGGTAGCCCACATGCTCGGTGACGTCGTCGGCGGGGTGCGGCGGGGCCACGGGGGTCCGGTCTTCCATGTCAGGATTTTGACATAGGGGTGGGTCGTGCGTACAGTCCAGGAATGTCAAAGTCCTGACATCGAACATCACTGGCTCAACCGACAACCGGGGAGAACCCATGCCCGCCACCATCGACGGCCCCGACTTCATCGCCCTCCAGGTACGCGATGTCGAGGCGGCGGCCGCCTTCTGCGAAACCCACCTCGGCCTGCGACGCGCACCGGCCTCGCCGCCCGGCGCGGTGGTGTTCACCACCGAGCCGATCCCGTTCGCCGTCCGCGAGCCGCTGCCGGGCGTGGACCTCGACGACGCCGCGCGTCCCGGCCTCGGGGTGGCCCTGTGGTTCCGCACCACAGACGCCCAGGCCCTCCACGACCAGCTCGCCGCCGCCGGGGTGCCCATCCTCAGCCCGCCCCAGGACAGCCCCTTCGGCCGCACGTTCACCTTCATCGGCCCGGAGGGCTACGCCCTCACGGCCCACGGAGGCTGACCGTGACCGCCGTCGCCCTCACCCCGTCCGGTCCCTTCTCGCTCGCGGCGAGCATGCGCTTCCTGGAGGGCTTCACCCCGGCGAACTACCAGGGCACGGCGGACTGGGTACTCCGCCTGGCCTTCCCCGCCGACGACGGCCACTCGACGGTGGCCGTCGCGGTGCGGCAGGAGGAGACGGCGGAGGGAGCAGCGGGCCCGGTCCGGGCCGAGTTCACCACGTATCCCGACGAGTCCGGTGGATCCGGCGAGGCTGACGGGTCCGGGTCCGGGTCCGGCGAGGTCGGCAGGTCCGACGGCCCCGGATCCGGCGAGGCCGTCCGGGCCCAGCTGGCCCGCGTCCTCTCCCTCGACGTCGACGGAAGCGGCTTCCCCGAACTCGCCGCCGCCGACCCGGTGGTGGCCGGGCTCATGGCGGACTACCCGGGCCTTCGGCCGGTGTGCTTCCACTCGCCCTACGAAGCCGCCGCGTGGGCCATCATCGGCCACCGCATCCGCATGACCCAGGCCGCCGCCATCAAGGCCCGCCTCGCCGAGCGGCACGGACGGCGCGTCCAGGTCGAGGGCCGGACCCTGTACGCCTTCCCCACCCCACCGGCCCTGCTCGCCATCACCCGCGCCCCCGGCCTGACCAAGGTGAAGATCGAGCGGCTGCACGCGCTGGCGGAAGCGGCCGACGCCGGGGAACTCGACGCCGCACGGCTGCGCTCGATGCCGGTGGACGACGCCCTCGCGGCGCTGCGCGACCTCCCCGGCATCGGTCCGTTCTCCGCCGAACTGATCCTCATCCGGGGCGCCGGACACCCCGATGTCTTCCCGCGTCACGAACCGCGGCTGCACGCGGCCATGGCCGCCGCGTACGACCTCGGCGAGACCGCCTCTGGCGACATCCGCCGACTGGCCGGTATCGCCGACCGCTGGCGGCCCTACCGCAGCTGGGTCGCGCTGTTGCTCCGCGCCCGCGCCGCGCGCCTCAGCGGCCCTACGCCGTAACCACGCCGAAGAGCCGGTCCGCCCCGTCCGCGGACCGGCTCTTCACCGGTGACCAACGGGGTCAGCCGTTCTCGACGACCATCACCCCATTGCCGTCCGCGTCCCGGAAGCTGAACATCGGCGGCACCGGGGCGCCCCAGCGCTGGACCTCCTGGTCGGTGTCGACGCCGCGCTCGCGCAGCGCCGCGTGGTCGGCGTCGATGTCCTCGGAGGTGAGGATGATGCCCGTGTCGTAGCCCGGGCCCTGCCCGCCCTCACGCGGCAGGACCAGCGCGATCCCGGTCGGGGCGCCCGCCGGGGCCACCTCGATCCAGCGGTGACCGTCGCCGAAGGGGATGTCCGCACGCTTCTCGAAGCCGAGCGTGCCCACATAGAACTCCAGCGCCCGATCCTGATCGGCAACGGTGACGGCGACCCGGCCCACCTCGGTGAAACGGGCGCCTTTCGCGGTCTCGGTCATGGTGATCTCCCTTGGGGTGATGCGTTCACCACCAAAGACCCCGGGCCACCCCGAAACTCATCGGTCCGGAGGATCAGCGGTTGACGAAGGTGAGGCTCTTCTCGTCGTATCGGGTGCCGGCGACCTGGTCGGCCGGTGCGGCGGCGTCGATCGCGGCCAGTTCCCCGGGCGACAGCTCGATCGTGGCGGCGGTCAGGTTCTCCTCCAGGTACTTCTGGCGCCGGGTGCCCGGGATGGGCACCACGTCGTCGCCGCGGTGCTGCACCCAGGCGAGGGCGAGCTGGCCCGCGGTGACGCCCTTCGCGGCGGCCAGTTCGTTCAGCTTCTCCACGATGGCCAGGTTCTTCTCGAGGTTGCCGTCGGCGAACCGGGGCTGGGTGCGGCGCACGTCGCCCTCCGGCAGGCCCTCGGTCGAGGTGTAGCGGCCGGTGAGGAAGCCGCGGCCGAGCGGGGAGAAGGGGACGAGGCCGATGCCGAGCTCGCGGCAGACCGGGACGATCTCGTGCTCCAGGCCCCGCGTCCACAGCGACCATTCGCTCTGCAGGGCCGCGATGGGGTGCACCGCGTGGGCCCGGCGGATGGTCTCCGCGCTCGCCTCGGACAGGCCCAGATGGCGCACCTTGCCCGCCCGGACCAGCTCGGCCATCGCGCCGACGGTCTCCTCGATGGGGACGTCGGGGTCGACGCGGTGCTGGTAGTAGAGGTCGATGTGATCGACGCCGAGCCGCCGCAGCGAGGCGTCGCACGCCTGGCGGACGTACGCGGCGTCCCCCGGATCGTGGTCGGCTCCCCCAGCCGGTTGGCGAACCCGAACTTGGTGGCCAGCACCGCCTGCTCCCGGCGTCCGGCCAGGGCCCGGCCGAGCAGCTCCTCGTTGTGCCCGGAACCGTAGAAGTCGGAGGTGTCAAGCAGCGTGACGCCGAGGTCGAGGGCGCGGTGGAGGGTGGCGATCGACTGGGCGTCGTCCGAGGCGCCGTAGCCGTGGCTCATCCCCATGCAGCCCAGGCCCTGGGCCGCGACGGCCAGGGCGCCCAGGTGACGGGTGGGCAGTTCGGACATCGGGTACCTCCCTCGTGGTCGTGACGATCACGCTAGGAGTTGGAGCGCACTCCAAGTCAAACCAACGGACCGGCAGCCGAGCGGGTCGGTGCGTCGATCCGCGGAGAACCGGCCATCGGCGACGAATACATTGACATTGCGCAGGAATTCTGCGGGCACATCTTGGCGGCCTATTTGCCGTGCCCGAAATACGCCGGCGCGCCTCCGCATCCGCACCGCACGGTCACAGCTCTAGTGAATTCCTCGAACCGGTCCGGCTAGCTTTCTCAGTGCGGTGGAAGGTCCACCGGATCGGAGTGTACCGATATGCAGTCTCGTCGCCTTGCGTTAGCCGCGGCAACCACCCTCGGAGCCCTCGCCATCACGCTGGGAATCGGCGGAACGGCCCAGGCCGCTCCCCGCCCCCGCTCACCAAGGCCGAATGCTGGGCCTCCGGAGGCACAGTCATCCCGATCAATGTCGTCGGGGCGATCTGTCTGTGGCACAACGCCGACGGCACCACCGACTCCGCGCAGATCACCGACCCGCTGGGCAGCGCCTGATCTGAGCGCCTCGCTCCGCGAAGCGGCCCTCGATTCCTGCGGTTGATGCCCCACGCGCATTACCGCTCACACAAGCGGGCCCCGACATCCGCGCAGAGCTGATCGCTTATTTTCGCACAGAAAAAACCGGCCCGGCGCGCTCCCCCGTCGCGCACCGGGCCGGCCGGTCAGCCTGCTGCCCCTCCCCCAAGGAAGGGCAGCGGGCCTCATTTCCCCCGTCGGCTTTGGCTATTCCGTGGCGATCGCGTTCAGCACATTCATCCGCGCCGCCCGGAAGGCCGGGACCAGGGCCGCGATAAGGCCCACCACGGCGGAGCCGATGAAGACCGTGATGATCGTCGGCCACGGGATCTCCAGGGTCTTCAGACCCTCGAGCGCCAGCAGCTTCTGGGCCGTGGTGCCCCAGCCCATGCCGAGCCCGAGGCCCAGCAGGGCGCCGAAGAGGGCGATGACCACGGACTCCAGGCGGATCATGCGGCGCATCTGGCGGCGGGAGACGCCGATGGCGCGCATCAGGCCGATCTCGCGGGTCCGCTCGACGACCGAGAGGGCCAGGGTGTTCACCACGCCGAGGACGGCCACGATGATCGCGAGCGCCAGCAGGCCGTAGACCAGGTTGAGCAGCTGACCGACCTGGTCCTTGACCTCCTTCTTGTAGTCGGTCTGGTCGCGCACCTTCACCGACGGGTAGTGGTGCAGCTGGGACTTGAGGGAGGCGTACGCCTGCTTCTCCTGGCCGTCCTTGGCCTGCGCCAGCATCATGATGTCCGCCGGGATGAGCTTGGCGGGGACATAACGCTCGACGGTGGCGATGTTGAGGTACAGCGCGCCCTTGTCGAGGCTGACGTCGTCCGAGGTGATCGCGGCGACGGTCAGCTTGGCGGTGCGGCCCTCCTTGAAGGCGACGGTGAGGGTGTCGCCCTTCTTCACCTTGTGGTCCTTGGCGAAGCCCTCCGGCACCGACATGGCGTCCTTGCCGTACGCGGCGGACAGGTCGCCCTCGACGACCGGGGTGCGCAGGTCCTCGGCGTACGTCGGGCTGGCGGCCGAGAGGTCCTTGGTGACCGTCTTGCCGTCGGGCAGGGTGAGCTTGGTGCCCTCGATGTCCTTGGCCTCGCTGATGTGCTTCAGGCCCTTGGCCCGGTGCACCGCGTCCGCGATCCCCTTGGTGATCGGCTGGCCGGTGTCGGACTGGACGATGAAGTCCGCGCCCACCGACTTGTCCAGCTCGTCGGTGGCCGAGGCGACCATCGAGGAGCCCACCACCGACAGACAGGCGACCAGCGCCAGGCCGATCATCAGGGCCGCGCCGGTGGCGCCGGTGCGCCGCGGGTTGCGCAACGCGTTGCGCTCGGCCAGCCGGCCGACCGGGCCGAAGATCCGCAGCACCACGGTGGCCAGCACGCGGACCACCAGACCGGCCAGCAGCGGGCCGATGACGATGAAGCCGATGAGCGTCAGCACCACGCCGAGGCCCAGGAACATCGAGCCGTCGACCGCCTTGTCCGCGTTCCCCGCGACCACCAGGGAGGCCGCGCCGCCCGCGGTGAGCAGGGTGCCGATCGCGCCGCGGATCCATCCGGCCTTGCTGTCCGCCGGGGTGCCCGCGTCGCGCAGGGCCGCCATCGGGGAGATCTTCCCGGCCCGGCGGGCGGGGATGTACGCCGCGATGACGGTGACGACGACGCCGATGCCGATGCCCACGATGGGCGTGGTGGCCTTCACCGTCAGCTGGTCGGTGCTCAGGTGGAGCCCCGCGCTGCCCATGATCTTCATCAGGCCGACCGCGAGGCCGACGCCGCCGAGAACACCGAGGATCGAGCCGACGACGCCGAGCAGCAGCGCCTCGATCAGCACCGACCGGTTGATCTGCTTCCGGCTGGAGCCGATGGCCCGCATCAGGCCGATCTCACGGGTGCGCTGGGCGACCAGCATCGAGAAGGTGTTGACGATCAGGAAGATGCCGACCAGGACGGCGATCCCGGCGAAGCCGAGCATCGCGTACTTCATCACGTCCAGGAACGAGCCGATGTCGTCCTCGGCCTCCTTGCTGGCCTCGGCCTTCGTCTGCACCTTGACCCCGGTGCCGAGCTCGGCCACGACGCTCTTCTTCAGCTGGTCGTGGCTGACGCCCGCCTGGGCGGTGAGCGAGTAGCTGGAGTAGACCCCGGGAGCGCCGAGCAGCTTGCGCTGCGCGGTGTCGGTGTCCATGTAGATCAGGGTGGCGCCGGGGTTGGTCACCTGGAACGTGGCAATGCCGACGATCTTCGCGCGGAACTCGCCCGGGATGGCGATGATCCGCACCTCGTCGCCCAGCTTCAGCTTCTTGTTCTTGGCGGTGTCGGCGTCGACCATCACCTGGGTCGGGCCGCGCGGCGCGTGGCCGGAGGTGATCTTGACCGAGCGCTTCTCGGTCGGGTCCCAGTTGGTGCCGATGGTCGGGGCGCCGGTGTCCGAGCCGATGCTGTTGTCGTCGCGGTCGGCGGCGGTGACCGACTGGCTGGTGGCATCGCCCAGCACGGACTTGACGCCGTCCACCTGCTTCAGCCGCGCCAGCTCCGAGCCGGGCAGGGTACGGATCCGGCCCTGCCGGGTGTCCTTGTCGCTGACGCCCTTGGGGCTGACCGTGACATCGGAGGCCGTGCTCGCGAAGAGCTTGTCGAACGTGGCGTTGGTGGTGTCGGTGAAGACGAGCGTGCCGCAGACGAAGGCCACCGACAGCAGCACCGCGATCGCGGACAGCGCCATCCGCCCCTTGTGGGCGACGAAGTTGCGCAATGAGGTCTTGAGGACGGTCATGACACCCGTCCCCGCGCGTCGAAGTGCTTCATGCGCTCCAGGACCAGGTCGGCCGTCGGGTTGTGCATCTCGTCGACGATCCGGCCGTCGGCCAGGTACAGCACCCGGTTGGCATAGGAGGCGGCGACCGGGTCATGGGTGACCATCACGATGGTCTGGCCCAGCTCGTCCACCGACCGCTTGAGGAAGCCCAGCACCTCGGCACCGGCCCGCGAGTCCAGGTTTCCGGTCGGCTCGTCACCGAAGATGATCTCGGGGCGGGCGGCGAGGGCACGGGCCACGGCCACGCGCTGCTGCTGACCGCCGGAGAGCTGGTTCGGGCGGTGCTTGAGCCGGCCGGCCAGACCCACGGTCTCCACCACCCGGTCCATCCAGGCCCGGTCGGGCTTGCGGCCCGCGATGTCCATCGGCAGCGTGATGTTCTCGATCGCGCTGAGCGTGGGCAGCAGGTTGAACGCCTGGAAGATGAAGCCGATCCGGTCCCGGCGCAGCTTGGTGAGCTTCTTGTCCTTCAGCTTGGTGATCTCGGTCTCGTCGATGAAGATCTGCCCGGAGCTGACGGTGTCCAGACCGGCCAGGCAGTGCATCAGGGTCGACTTGCCGGAGCCCGACGGGCCCATGATCGCGGTGAACTGCCCCCGCGCGATGTCCACGTCCACGTGGTCCAGCGCGACCACCCGGGTCTCCCCGGAGCCGTACGCCTTGACCACCTGACGTGCGCGGGCGGCGACGGCCGTATGTCCTCCGCTGCCCCCGGTCCTGGGAATCGATACAGCCGTTGTCACGGTCTTTCTCCTTCGATGTCCGATCGGCGATCTCTGTTCCCTCATCGCCGCAACAAGACTGCCGCGATCCGGGAACCTCCGCGATGGGGAATGACTCCCTCTCAGCGGTAGGGCTAGCCCCACCCCCTCGGTCGCGCAGCCCGTAGCAACCATATGAAGCGGGGACGACAGGCTCCTCATCCGCCCGGACGAACCGGGAGTAGGAGTACAGGGTGGGCATCCCCTAGGGGAGTGAGACCTGGGTCCGACCCCGGACTCGGGGTCGATGCCGCACCCTCCCTCACGTCAGGCTCGAACCGGGCCGCCTGGACAGCCCGGATGCGTTCTTCCGCCAGCCTGCCCCCGCATGGAATCGTGGGTCGTACAAGAATCGTGCGCACGCGAGTCCGTCGTACGAACATCAGGGACACACGTGCCGGCGCGGACCGGCGGAGGGAGCGCGCCACCGTGGGCGGCACCGCACGACGGCCGATGGACGCGGACCCCAGGCCCCCGCACCCCAGCCGCACTCCGCGACCCCCGCCCCCAGCCACCGCCGCCCCGTCGTCGCCGCCCTGATGCTCGGCATGTCGCTGGCCGCGCTGGACTCGACCGTCATCTCCACCGCCGTCCCGCAGATCGTCGGCGACCTCGGCGGCTTCTCCGTCTTCTCCTGGCTCTTCTCCGGCTATCTGCTCGCGGTCACGGTCTCCCTGCCGCTGTACGGAAAGCTCTCCGACACCTTCGGCCGCAAGCCCATCCTGCTCGCGGGCGTCGTGCTCTTCGTCATCGGCTCGCTGCTGTGCGCGGGCGCCTGGAACATGGCCTCCCTCATCGCCTTCCGGGTCGTCCAGGGGCTCGGCGGCGGGGCGCTCCAGGGCACGATCCAGGTCGTCGCCGCCGACCTCTACCCGCTCAAGGAGCGCCCGAAGATCCAGGCCAGGCTCTCCTCGGTGTGGGCGCTCTCCTCGGTGGCGGGCCCCGCGATCGGCGGCCTGCTCGCCGGATACGCCGACTGGCGCTGGATCTTCCTCATCAATCTGCCGGTCGGCGCCCTGGCGTTCATCCTGATCGCCCGCCATCTGCACGAACCGCGACGGCACCGGGAGAGCCGCCCCCGGGTCGACTGGGCCGGGGCGCTCGGGTTTTCCTCAGCGGCGGACTGCTGCTGACCGCCCTCGTCCAGGGCGGAGTGGCCTGGAGCTGGCTGTCCGCGCCCTCGCTCACCATGCTCGGCGGCGCCGTGGTGTGCGCCGCGGCCACCGTATGGATCGAACGGCGCGCCGCCGAACCGATCATCCCCGGGTGGGTCTGGCACCGCCGCACCATCTCGGCCGTCAACGTCGCCTTCGCCGCGCTCGGTCTGCTGATGATCGCCCCGACCGTCTTCCTGCCCACCTACGCCCAGTCGGTGCTGGGGCTCGGACCGATACCGGCCGGGTTCGTGCTGTCCACGATGACGCTGAGCTGGCCGATCGCGGCCGCGCTCAGCAGCCGCGTCTACAACCGCGTCGGCTTCCGGCGCTGCGCCATCACCGGGATGACGGCCGCCACGCTGATCCTGGCCGCCTTCCCGCTCCTCCCCTACCCGGGCGCCGCCTGGCAGCCCGCGCTGATCATGCTGCTGCTCGGGGGCGCGCTCGGGCTGTTCCAGCTGCCGCTGATCATCGGGGTGCAGTCGTCCGTCGAATGGGCCGAGCGCGGCACCGCCACCGCCTCGATCCTCTTCTGCCGCCAGGTCGGCCAGAGCGTCGGGGCGGCCCTCTTCGGCGCCGTCGCCAACGCGACGCTGGCCTCCCGGCTCACCGAGGCCCCGCCGCCATCCGGCCGGGGCTGCCCGACGACCTGGACTCGGTCTCGCGCGCCCTGGAACACCCCGGCACCCTCACCGACCAGGCGGCCGACTACCTGCGGCGGGCCGTGGACACCGCCGTCGACCACGTCTACCTGGGCTCGGCCACCGCCGCGCTACTGGCCCTGCTGGCCCTGGTCTTCCTCACCCCGCGCCGCTTTCCGGTACGGACGGAGGCGGAGCCGGACGCCGAAGCCTGAACGGCGGGCGGAGGCGACGGCGGCCGTCGGCGCGAGGGTCGGCCGCGGCTCGCCGGTACGCGGGCCCGCCGGTGGTCCGCCCGGCGGATCTTTCCCCTCCCCGCCCCTTCCCACGGCGCCCATCTGCGGCTCCGCCGCGTGGCGGGGCTCCGCCCCGGATCTCGAGGTCCAGGGGCGGAGCCCCTGCCACGCGGCGGAGCCACATATCGACGTGGTGGGAAGGGGCGAAGCCCCGATCCAGGACTGGAGCAAAACCCCGGCCCGGGGCCTGGGGCGAAGCCCCCGCCCGAGGCTTGGGGTAGAGCACCGGACCGGGGCCAGGGACGAAGCCCCCGCCCAAGGCCTGGAGCGAAGCACCAGTCCGCAGCCAGGGGCGAAGCCCCCGCCCGAGGTCCGGGGCGGAGCCCGCCGGGGTCCGGGGCAGAGCCCCGCCCGGGTCCGGGGCAGAGCACCGCCCGGGTCCAGGGCAGAGCACCGCCCGGGTCCAGGGCAGAGCACCGCCCGGGTCCAGGGCAGAGCACCGCCCGGGTCCAGGGCAGAGCACCGCCCGGGTCCAGGGCAGAGCACCGTCGGGGTCTGGGGCGGAGCCCCAGTTTCGGGAAGGGGCGGGGAGGGGAACAGCCCGCCGCAGGCGTCGCGGTCCGGCGGTGGGGTCAGGGCTCGTGGTGCGGTGCGGCTGTCGCGTCTTCCGACACCGGCTTGCCGGTCAGGGCCGCCAGGCTGCCGCGCACATGCTCCAGATGCGCCTTGAGCTCCTCGCGCCGCTCCACATGCTCGCGCAGCGTCCGCTCCGTCTCCCGCGCCAGCCGCTCCTCCCGGGCCCGCGCCTGGGCAATGATCTCCGCCGCCTGCGCCTGCGCGTCCTCCTGCCGCAGCCGCGCGGCCTGCTCGGCCATCCCGTACTCCCGCTTGGCATCGGCGAGCCCCGCCTGGGCGTACTCCTCCAGCTGGGCCAGCCGGGCCGTCATCGCGTTGTCCCGCTCGGCCAGTTCGCGGCCCGCCGCCTCCCACCGCTCGGCATGCTCCCGCTCCTGCTCGGCCAGGATCCCGGCGGTGCGCTGCCGCATCTCCTTCAGCTCCGCCAGCGCCTGGGCCCGCCACTCCTTGGCGTCCTGGCGCGAGACGGCCCGCAGCTCGTCCACATCCACCTGGGCCGACTCCAAGATGGCGCGCGCCGCCGCCTCGGCGGCCTCGCGGACCAGTTCGGCCTCGTCACGGGCGGCGTCCCGCACCGTACGGGCCACGGCCTGCGCGGCCTCCCACTCCTCCTGCGCCGTCGCCTCGGCCGCCGCCCGCAGACAGACGACCTCCTCCTCGGCCGCCATCAGGATCAGCTGGGCCCGGTCGCCGAGGGACTCATAGGTCTGGGGGGCCAGTTGGGAGATCACCTCGCGCAGCCGCTCCGCCTCCGCGGTCAGCTCATTGGCCAGCACGGTGAGGCGCGCGGCGCGCTCCCACGCCGCGTCCCGCGCTTCTGACAGGTCGGCCACATAGCGGTCGACCTGCGCGGGACGGTAGCCACGGCCCCGTCCGCCGACGATGGTGAAGCCATGACGTGACACCGATGCGCCCATCCTTGGAACCCCTTTTGTCCGGTATGCAACGCGCTTCGGCGCACATCTTTATAGATGGCCTCTCATCCCCCATAACGCGACACTCCGCCCATATCCGCGGCCGGGAGCGCCGCCGGTGACAACAACGACGAGGCGCCCGCCCCCGTCACGGGGGTCGGGCGCCTCGATCGCCATTGGTTCCGGCGCGCGGTCAGGGCCGCGCGGGCGTACTCACAGCAGGCCGTCCCACATCTGCTCCAGCAGCACCGCCCACCAGTTGTCCGGCGTGGACAGCGCCGCCGGGTCCAGGCCCGCGAGCTGCGCCTGGAAGTCCACGGTCCAACGGCCCGCCTGGTCCGGCGTCAGCCCGTACCGCAGCCGCCACATGCGGCCCAGCAGCGCCATGCACCGCACGAACTCCGGCAGCCCGGTGTTCACGAACTGCGGCGGGGTCGGCTGGGGCGTCGCCTCCAGCGGCACCGCCACGATGTTCGCCGTGCCGTACTGCACACACAGCTGACGACCGAAGTCATTGCCCATGACCAGGTACGAACCCGCGTCCGGCGCGGACTGCACCCCGCGCTCCGCCGCCAGCTCCGCCAGCGTCGGCACCGGGCGGCCCGCCTGGGCCTGCGCCCAGAAGAACGGACCGAAGTCCAGCGGCAGCCCCGCCCACACCAGCGTCTGCGCCACCACCTCCGGAACGCCCATCCGCGACACCGCGCGCTGGTCGAAGCGGACGATGCCCTGCGGCCCGAAGGCCTGGCCCAGCTCGTGCGCCAGCCCCTCCGGCGGCACCGGCGGAATCGGCTGCACCTGGCTGGGGTGCGGCAGCGGCACCCGGTTCGGCGCCGGACGGGCCGGGCCGTCCGCCACTTGGTGCAGCTCGCCCTGGTGCTCCAGCAGATGCCGTACGCCCTGCTGCCGGGTGGCGTGATCGCGCCCGTACGGAGCGGTGTGGCTGATCCGCACCTGCGGCCAGCTCTCCCGGATCATCCGGGCGCAGTAGCCGCCGGGCAGATCACAGGACTCCAGCTCGGTGTGGAGCTCCAGCACCTGCTGCGGCGGGACGTTCATCGCCCGCAGCTCGTGCAGGATCTGCCACTCCGGATGCGGGGTCCCGGGCGCCGAACGGCGGATCAGCTGCTGCTCCGAACCGTCCTGGGCGCGGTAGCGCAGCACCGCCATATAGCCCGGGCCCACGGTCGGCTGCCCGGGGGGCGGCGGCGGATACGCATAGCCGGGCGGCGGCGCCATCCCCGGCGCGGGCGCGCCCGGAGGCGGCGCCAGCCCCTGAACGGGAGCGCCCGCGGGCGGAGGCATACCGGGGGCGCCCGGCGCGCCAGGGGCGCCGGGTCCGCCCGGGTACGGCGGTCCGGCCGCGCCCGGCGGGGGCGGCGGCGTGTGCGGACCACCCGCACCGGGGACACCGGGTGGGCCGGGCGGCTGCGGGCCGGACGGGGCACCCTGGCCCGGAGCGCCGGGCGCACCGGGCGGCTGCGGGGCGCCGGGAGCACCGGCAAGCATCGTCGCGGCAGCGTGCACACCACCACCGGGCGTACCCGGAGCACCCGGCGGAGGCGGCGTCTGCCCACCACCCTGCCCACCAGGAACACCAGGGGTGCCATGGGCACCCGGCGTGCCAGGAGGACCAGGCGGGCCGGGAGGTCCGGGGGACCGGGCGGACCGGGCGGCTGCGGGGTGCCCGGGGCGGGGTCTGGCCACCGGGCGCACCCGGACCACCCGCGAGCATCGTCGCGGCAGCGTGCACACCACCACCGGGCGCACCCGGAGCACCCGGCGGAGGCGGCGTCTGCCCACCACCCTGCCCACCAGGGGCGCCGGGAGCGCCAGGGGCGCCCGGCGGGCCGGGCGGCTGCGGGGCGCCGCCGAGGCTGTCGGAGTCGAGCTGCGAGACCAGCTGCGTCGGTACGTACCCCCCGGCCGGGGCGCCGGGGCACCCGGCCCGGACGGCGCGGACGGCGGGGGCGTGGAGTCCGCACCCGGCCGGGCGCCGGGCGCACCCGGAGCACCCGGCATCCCCGGAGCACCGGGCGTCCCCGGCGTCCCGGGCGGCGGAGGCGTCGGACCGCCGCCCGCCTTACGGGTGGCGGCGTCCGCGATGTCACTCGCGTTGGGATCGGCGCCCGGACCGGTTCCGGGGCCGCCCCGCTGCCCTGGGAAGTCGAGGGACGGGGCGATGGCCGTGGGCGGCAGCGCGCTGCCGCCGGACATCAACTCGGTCTTGGCGTCCGGCCGTATGCCCGGCGCCGGGGTGTCCTCGTCGTCCGAGCCCGCGAGCGGCGGGGCGAAGACCGTGGCGGGCGGGGCGACCGAGCGGTCGTCGTCATCGTCGCCCTTGATGTCCGTACCGGCCCACGGCGTAACGTCGCCGGGCGGCGCCGCGTTGTCGGCCTGGCCCCCCGAGGAGGGCGTACCGGCGCCCGGCGTGGGCGGGGCCCACGGGCTGCCGCCACCGGGCGGGGGCGGAGGCGGCGCGTTCCGCCAGCCCTCATCGCCGGACGGGGCACCCGGCGCGGGCGGGCCGTCCTGCGGCCGGTCGGCCGCGAGCGGACGCGCGACTCCGTCGGACGGCCAGTCGTCCACGGCCCCGCCCCGGTCCCGGGGCACACCCGGAACCGGCCCACCGTGAGCAGGCGCACCCGGAACCGGCCCAGGCGGAGCGGGCGCGCCCGGCACGGGCGCGGGCGGCACGGGCGGCACGGGCGGCGCGCCCGGCGCGCTGTGCGGCGCGTCCGGCGCGCCCGGCCCGGCGCTCCGCGCCCCGCCGTCCGACGGCCAGTCGTCCACGCCCGGAGCCCTGTGTCCCGAGGCGCCGTGTCCCGGCGCCCCGGGCCCGGCGGCCCCGGACCCCGGCCCACCGGCCGACGGCCAGTCGTCCTCCGGCGGCAACGGAGGTGAAGCGGCACCAGCTGCCGACGGGGCAGGCGGAGCCGGAGGCGCGGAAGAACCCGAAACCGGCGCGGAGGCAGCGGAACCAGCGGACGCAGCGGCGGCATCCGGCTCCGCCCCCGCCCCCGCCCGCTGCTCGGGAAGGTCCAGCCGCCCCTCGGACCGGCTGCTCATCGCGTCCGCCGCCTCCTGCAACCACTCCGGCGGAGTGAGCAGGAAGGACGTCGCGTTCAAGTCGATGCGCTGCTGGCGCCCGGTGGTGGACTCGTCGCGGGAGCCGTCGGTCGTGCCGTACCGCTCCTCGTAACGGCGGATCACCTCGCCCACCGGCAGCCCCGGCCACAGCGTGGTCTCGCCGCTGTCGCGGGCGATCACCATCCGCGTGCCCTCGGCGCCGCCGCCCGAGACCGGTCCGTCCGGGCGGTCCTCGGCCCAGACCACGAAGCCCAGGTCGAACTCCCGGACCCGCGCCTCGCGCTGCTGATAGGCCGGTACATCGCCGTTGATCCAGAGTTCCGCGCGCTCCTGCGCCTGTGCGAAGGTCACCATCGCGCTCACCCCTCCACCGGGACGGCGTACGCGAATCCACCGTCCACCATCAGGTTCGCCACGGTCTCGAGCTCCGGCGGATTGCCCGCCAGCCGGAGCAGGAAGGCGTCGAAGTCGTCGCCGCACGGCAGCAACAGCCGCTCCACCCGCTCCTGGACCGTCCAGCCGTCACGGTCCCGCGCGTCGTCATACGCACAGAACCACACCGAGCCGATCGCGTCACCCTTCACCTTGACCGCGATCACCCCGCCCTGGACGAAGCCGACGCCCAGATAGTCCTTGGTGAAGTGGTCCCGCAGACACTTGTTGATGTAGACGAGGTCATTGACCGCCGCCTCGTCGCGCACCGTGAAGAAGGGCTGGTCGATCAGCAGCCCCAACTCCGGGTCGAGCGCCGTGCCGACTGGTGCGCAGCCGCCCGCCGCCTTGAGGAAGGCGCGGTACGACTCGGGCAGCCGGTAGCCGAGGTCCTCCTCGACGCCGAGCACCTGCTCCTCGGTGACCGAAATGCCCCGCAGCGGCAGGCCCACGTGCATCGGCCGGGTCTCCTGCAGCGGGCGGGTGCCCCGCTTCTCCTGGTCGACCTGCGCCGTGGCGAGCCCGCCGTGGTGCCGCAGCAGCGCCTTGACCTCGACCGGTATCAGCTCCATGCGCCGGGTGCCGACGACGTGGTGCCAGGTCCAGCCGTGCGGGGTGGCCACCGCCGACGCCCCGTTCCACAGCTCGTGCCCGGTGGCGTGCAGCGCCGCGTTCGCCGAGACGTAGTCCGTCAGCCGGAGCTCGTCGACGCCGAACCCCTCCGGGGCTCGGCGATTTCGGCGGCCGCGCGCGCATACGGCGAGAAGTCCGGAAAGCCGTTTTCATCCACGCGGACGCCCTTGGGGTGGCGCGCGGCCCGGACGGGATCCGGGAAGTGCACGACCTGCCCGGCGTAGGCCGTGTTCGGTGGCGCGGCATGCTGCCCGAGCCGACCTGTCGTCATGGCGGTTGCCCCCTGCTGATGCTGGCTACTGGGCACAGCCTATGCGGTGACGCAACCGGCCGAACCGGGCGGCCACCCGCCCCCAGCGGCCCCTCGCTCCCCACCAGGTCGTTCAGACCCGGACTACCGCAGCGCCCGCGGGATTTGGCAATCTGATCATTGCAACCGGGGGATTGCACAGGGAGGGATCCACCACATGCACATCACGCAGAGCAACGGAGGCGGCGACGGCGCCACCGCCGCGGCCGGCGACCCCCGGCTGAGATGGAGCAGCGTCGACCCCGACGCCGGCCCACCGCCGCTCCACCGCCGCCGCGACGGCATCCTGCCCGCCGTCGCGGCCGCGCTGTCCGTCCGCGGCGAGACGCTGACCTGCACCGGGGGCAAGGCCGACCAGCCGCCGACGCTCCATCCGCTGGTGCGGGAATTCCTCGACGCGCTCGCCAGCGGCCAGCGTGAACGATTCACCGGGCGCTGCCCCGAGGCGATCCTGCTCTCCCGCCACCTGGCGAACGTCGAGGCCGGCCGCTCCAAGCGCGCCTCCCGCAAACCGCTCACCCAGGGTGAGGCCCGCCGCTCCCTCAAACAGGCCAAGCTCACCACCCGCCGGATCCGGGAGGCGGGCGACCCGCAGCACGGCAGCTACGCCCCGCCCTGTCTGTCCTGTGCCGCGCTGCTGGCGCATTTCGGCGTACGGGTGGTGGGTGAGAGCACGTGAGCCAAGCACATCAAGCACCACACGCCCCGCAGGCACCACAGGCACCACAGACCCCGCAGGCACCACACGCCCCGCAGGCACCGCAGACGGCCCAGGCCCCGCCGGGAACGCCGACCCGGCAGCCGACGCGCCCGGCCCGGCGGCCGATCGACCGCATGGACGTCACCCGCTTCTCCGTCGCCGTGGACGCCGCCCTGCGCGAGGCGGGCTGGCAACCCGGCCGCTGGGACATGCGGCGCGCCGAGGTCTGGGCCGACACCCTGCGCGCCCACACCTCCCCGCGGGCCACCGGCACGCCGTCTTCCCGGCGGCGGTCGAGGCGTGGGCGGAGTTCGGCGGGCTGCATATCCAGCCGCCCGGGGCGGGCCGCGAGATCGCCCCGACCCCGTTCCGCATCGACCCGCTGCACGGCCTCCACCTCGCCCGCACCCTCGGCGACCTGGGCCGGGCCCTGGAGACCGAGGTGAGCCCGCTGGGCGAGGAGGCGGACGGGCAGGCGGTGCTGACCATCGACGCGGAGGGGAGGGTCTACAGCCTCGACCACACCGGGGACTGGTACCTCGGCCCCACCCTGGACGCCGCCCTCAGCACCCTCGTCACAGGCGCGCTCCCGGCCAGACTGACGCGTGCGTGAGGCGCCCCGAAGGGGCGCGGGGCTGTGTCGATGCGCGGCTCCGCCGCGTGGGCGCGGGCGCGACCAGCCACGACGGCGCCGCAGACGAACGACGACAGCTCAGCGCACTTCCGCAGCACGCTTAGGCCGCTTAGGCGCTCTTCGCCCGCTCCACGCCCCCGCGGCGCTCCTCGGCCGCGGTGCGGTCCGCACGAGCCGCCCCGTCCGTGTGATCCGCGTCATTCGGGCGGTCCGTACGGCCGGGGCGGCCCGTACGGCTGTGGCCATCCGTACGGCCAGGGCCATCAGGCCCGTCCGCCCCGTCCGGGATGACCGCCGACACCCGGAAGCCACCCGCCTCCGTGGCCCCCGACACAAAGCCCCCGCCGAGCGTCGAGACCCGCTCCCGCATCCCGACCAGGCCGTTCCCCCCGCTCGGCAACCCCGCGTCCGCCGCGCCACGCTCCGACGGCCCGTTCTCCACCAGGACCGCGATCTCGGCGGTGCGGTGCGCCACCCGCACCCGCGCGCTCGCGCCCGGGGCGTGCTTGTGGACGTTGGTCAGCGCCTCCTGGACCACCCGGTACGCCGTCTGCTCCACCGGAGCCGCGTACCGCCGCTCCTCGCCCTCGACCGAGAGCTCCACCGCCATCCCCGCCGCCCGGGACTGCCCCACCAGCGCCTCCAGCTCCGCCAGCCGCGGCCCCCCGGCCACCTCCACGCCCTTCCCGGCCGCCCCGCGGACTCGGCGGCCTCCGCGGCGGCCGAGGCAGCCGCCGCCACCGCCGCCAGCGGCCTCTCCTCGGCCGAGGACCCGGCGGCGTCGGCGGCATCGGCGGCATCGGCGGAGGAAGACCCGGCGGAGGACGAGGACCCGGCGGCGAACGCCGCCCCGCCCCCGCCGGGGCCCGCAGACCGTCCTGCGACCGCAGCACCCCCAGCATCTGCCGCAGCTCCGTCAGCGCCTGCCGCCCCATGTCGCCCACCAGCGCCGCGTTCTTCGACGCCTTCTCCGGATCCTTGAGCGCCACCGCCTGCAGCGCCGCCGCGTGCACCACCATCAGGCTCACCCGGTGCGCCACCACGTCGTGCATCTCCCGCGCGATCCGGGTCCGCTCCTCGTTGCGGGCCCACTCGGCCCGTTCCTCCGCCCGCTCCGCGAGCAGCGAGAGCTCCCGCTCCAGACCGTCCGCCCGCTCCCGCAGGCTCTCCACCAGCCGCCGACGGGCCCGGACGTACAGCCCCAGCAGCACCGGCGGGGCGGTCAGCCCCAGGGTGAGGACCATGGCGAACATCGGGGCCTCCCACACCGAGGTCCCCAGACCGCTCTGCGGATTGCCCCGACGAAAGCCGATCACCGTGACGAGGAAGCTGCCCACCGCCGCCATCCCGGCCAGCACCGCCGTGATCCGGCGCGGCACCTCGGACGAGGCCAGGGTGTAGAGCCCCACGAGGCCGAGCAGCAGACCCATTTCGGCGGGCGTGACCGCGATCGATATCAGCACCACGGCGATCGCCCAGCGGCGCCGCAACACCAACGTGGCCCCGACGAGCATCCCGATCAGCACCCCGACGGCCACCGGGATCCGGGCCTCGTGGGCGAAGCCGACGCCCTCGACCGCGCACTCGATCGACGACGCCACGGCGAGCAGGACATCGAGCCCCATGCTCCGCCGCCGCGCCCACCACCACGGCCCCGCGGGCGCGCCCCGCGCGCCCGCCGCCTCTTCCCCCGTCGAACTCATAGCGACCAGCCTACGGCCGGGCGCCAGCGCTTTTCCCGGTGACACGGCGGCGCATAAGAGACTCGAACACCAGGCAAAACCACCCATTTAACTCGAACGAATGAATCGCTCACGTTTTCGCCCAGTCGCGCCCGGACGGCGAACGACCCTGTGGCCATGAGCGAACCACGGCGCCGCGACGGCGACAGCGTGGGCGGCCTGCTCGACGGGACGACCACGTTCGAAGAACTCAGAGAACGGGCGATCGCATTACGGAGGGAGGGGCTGAGCCGCAGACAGATCCGCGACCGGCTGAAGGTGAGCAACAACGACATCCTGAACCGCCTCCTGGAGGGCGAGCCGCCACCCGAGTGGACCAAGCGCCCCAACGCCAAGGACGACCTACGGGCCAGGGCGCGCGAGATGCGGCTCCAGGGGATGACCTACGACAGGATCCAGCTGGAGCTGGGCTGCTCCAAGAGCTCCATCTCCCTCTGGGTCCGCGACCTGCCGAAACCGGACCGCCCGCCCCGCACCCGGGAGGAGGCGTCGGCGATCGCCAAGCGGGGGTGGGAGCCGACGATGCGACGGCGGGAGATCGAGCGGCAGCAGACGAAGCTCGCGGCGGCGCGGGAGATCGGGACACTCACCGACCGCGAGCTGTTCCTGGTGGGCGTGGGGTTGTACTGGTCCGAGGGCGGCAAGAGCAAGCCCTACAGCCTCAGGGAAGCGGTCATCTTCATCAACAGTGACCCCGACATGATCCAGCTCTATCTCGCCTGGCTCGCTCTGCTCGGCATAGAACCGGCACGGTTGCGCTTTCGCGTGATGATCCACGAATCGGCCCAGGTGGCGGAGGCGGAGCGATACTGGGCGGAGACCATCGGCGTGGACGTCACCACCCTGGAACGGACAACACTGAAGAAGCACAACCCGAAGACCGTCCGCAAGAACGTCGGCGAGGGATACCGAGGGTGCCTGGTGGTCCGTGTCCTCCAAGGAGCTGACCTATACCGTCGCATCGAAGGCTGGTGGTACGGCATAGTGGTGGGGGCCAGGTCGACGATTTAGCGGTTGTCCGATTTGGCACCTTTTGCCATCCCCTGTGGTGTAATGGGCAACACGTGGCGCTTTGGACGCTTTGTTCCAGGTTCGAGTCCTGGCAGGGGAGCCCTAAGTTCGGGTCCTGACCGACCGGCACCGCCCGGCTCGGGACCCTCCTTCCTTTCCGCCCGGAAACCTCTCGGTATCCTGCGGGTGTCCACCCCCGAAGCCGAAGGGCACACCCGTGAGCGCCAACCGCCCGGCAGCCGTCGTCGTCCTCGCAGCGGGTGAGGGCACCCGCATGAAATCGGCGACCCCGAAGGTTCTGCACGCCCTCTGCGGCCGCTCCCTCGTCGGGCATGTCGTCGCCGCCTCCCGCGAGCTCTCCCCCGAGCATCTCGTGGTCGTGGTCGGCCACGCCCGGGAGCAGGTCTCCGCGCATCTGGCCGAGATCGACGCCGAGGTGCGCACCGCCGTCCAGCACGAGCAGAACGGCACCGGGCACGCCGTACGGATGGGCCTGGAGGAGCTGTCCGACAGCGGGGTCGCCCTCGACGGCACCGTGATCGTCGTCTGCGGCGACACCCCGCTGCTGACGGGCGAGACGCTCCAGCGGCTCGCCGCGGCCCACGACGCCGACGGCAACGCCGTGACCGTGCTGTCCGCCGAGGTCCCCGACGCCACCGGCTACGGCCGGATCGTGCGGGAGGACGCGACCGGCGCCGTCACCGCGATCGTGGAGCACAAGGACGCGACCGACGCGCAGCGCGCGATCCGCGAGATCAACTCCGGGGTCTTCGCCTTCGACGCCCAGCTGCTCACCGACGCGCTCGGCAAGGTGCGCACCGACAACAGCCAGGGCGAGGAGTACCTCACCGATGTGCTCGGCATCCTGCGCGAGGCCGGGCACCGGGTGGGCGCGTGTGTGGCGGGCGACCACCGCGAGATCGTCGGGATCAACAACCGCGTCCAGCTGGCCGAGGCCCGCAGGCTGCTGAACGAGCGGCTGCTGGAGCGGGCGATGCTGAGCGGGGTGACCGTCGTCGACCCGGCCACCACCTGGATCGACGTGACCGTCACCTTCGAGCCGGACGCGCTGGTCCACCCGGGCACCCAGCTGCTGGGGGCCACCCACCTGGCCACGGACGCCGAGGTCGGGCCGGACTCCCGGCTCACCGACACCACCGTCGGCCGGGGCGCGGTCGTCTCGTTCACCGTCGCGCAGGGTGCGGAGATCGGCGCGAGGGCGAACGTGGGGCCGTACACATATCTGCGCCCCGGGACCCGGCTGGGGGCCAAGGCCAAGGCGGGCACGTACGTGGAGATGAAGAACGCCACGATCGGCGAGGGCACCAAGGTGCCGCATCTGTCGTACGTGGGCGACGCGACGATCGGCGAGCAGACCAACATCGGCGCCGCCAGTGTCTTCGTGAACTACGACGGTGTGAACAAGCACCACACCACCATCGGCAGCCACTGCCGGACCGGGGCCGACAACATGCTTGTGGCTCCCGTCACGATCGGGGACGGCGCTTACACCGCCGCCGGATCGGTCATCACCAAGGATGTGCCCCCGGGCTCGCTCGCCGTCGCACGCGGACAGCAGCGGAACATCGAGGGCTGGGTCGCCCGCAAGCGTCCCGGAAGCGCCGCGGCACGAGCCGCCGAGGCCGCTCGTCGGGAGGACGAGGGCCAGCCGTGACATGTGCACAGGTACGCCGTGCGGGGCGTACGGTGAGAAGTGCACCAAAGTGACATCCAAGGAGACTTGTTGTGACCGGGATCAAGACGACCGGCGAGAAGAAGCTGATGCTCTTCTCCGGCCGCGCCCACCCCGAGCTGGCCGAGGAGGTCGCCCATGAGTTGGGCGTCAGCTTGGTCCCGACCAAGGCATTCGACTTCGCCAACGGCGAGATCTACGTCCGCTTCCAGGAGTCGGCGCGCGGTGCCGACTGCTTTTTGATCCAGAGCCACACGACTCCGATCAATAAGTGGATCATGGAGCAGCTCATCATGATCGATGCGCTGAAGCGGGCCTCCGCGCGCTCGATCACGGTGATCGTTCCGTTCTACGGCTACGCCCGTCAGGACAAGAAGCACCGTGGCCGTGAGCCGATCTCGGCGCGGCTGGTCGCCGACATGCTGAAGACGGCGGGTGCCGACCGGATCCTCACGGTCGATCTGCACACCGACCAGATCCAGGGCTTCTTCGACGGCCCGGTGGACCACCTCTTCGCGCTGCCGGTGCTCGCGGACTACGTGGGCGCCAAGGTCGACAAGTCCAAGCTCACCGTGGTGTCGCCGGACGCCGGCCGGGTGCGGGTGGCGGACCGCTGGTGCGATCGGCTGGGCGCGCCGCTGGCGATCGTGCACAAGCGGCGGGACCCGGACGTGGCCAACCAGGTCACGGTGCACGAGGTGGTCGGCGATGTGCGGGGCCGGGTGTGTGTGCTGGTCGACGACATGATCGACACCGGTGGCACCATCTGCGCGGCGGCGGATGCGCTGTTCGCGAACGGCGCGGAGGACGTGATCGTGACCGCCACCCACGGTGTGCTGTCGGGTCCGGCCGCGGACCGGCTGAAGAACTCCAAGGTCAGTGAGTTCGTCTTCACCAACACCCTGCCGACCCCGAACGAGGTGGAGCTGGACAAGGTGACCGTGCTGTCGATGGCGCCGACGATCGCCCGCGCGGTCCAGGAGGTCTTCGAGGACGGCTCGGTGACCAGCCTGTTCGAGGAGCACGCGTGAGCGGCTTAACCTCCCCGGACCGGACGTAGAGGCCACTCCCGTGAGGGGGTGGCCTCAGCCGTTGGCTCCAGGCGCCCTCGGCCATTGGTAGAATCGTGGGGTTGCTCGGCGAGGGAGGCCGCTTCTTACCGCGGCTGTCCGTTATCGACGCGCTCTTCGTAGCAGGTCTGTCGTGGGCCGGGTGACGCCCACACACCGTAAACGATCTACGAGGAGTGCCCCATGGCCGAGGTCAAGATCTCCGCTAAGCCCCGTACCGAGTTCGGCAAGGGTGCCGCCCGCCGTGCCCGTGCCGCCGAGCGCGTTCCCGGCGTGGTCTACGGCCACGGCGTCGAGCCGCTGCATGTCACGCTGCCGGCGCACGACCTGCTGATGGCGCTGAAGACCCCGAACGTGCTGATCCGTCTGGACGTCGAGGGCGGCAAGGACGAGCTGGTCATCCCGAAGGCCGTGCAGCGTCACCCCATCAAGATCGGCGTGCTGGAGCACGTCGACCTGCTGCTGGTGCAGAAGGGCGAGAAGGTCACCGTCGAGGTGCCGATCCACATCGAGGGCGACCTGGCCCCGGGTGGCAACCTGCTCGAGCACCTGCTGAACGCCCTGCCGGTCGAGACCGAGGCGACCCACATCCCGGAGTCGGTCACCGTCTCCATCGCGGGCCTGGACGCGGGTGCCACCATCCACGCCAAGGACATCACCCTCCCGGCGGGCACCACGCTGGCCGTCGAGGAGGACGTGGCCGTGCTGCAGGTGGTCGCCGCCCAGGCCGAGGCCCCGGCCGAGGAGGGCGCCGAGGGCGAGGGCGAGGGCGCCGAGGCGTAATCTGCGGCTGCTCCCTTTTCGCTTCTCCGGCCGCCGTCCCGCCCCCTGGGGTGCGGGGCGGCGGCCGTCCTCAAGGAGAGACATCCAGATGACGGACGACACGAGCCCTTGGCTTGTGGTGGGCCTCGGCAACCCCGGCGGCAGTTACGCGGGCAACCGCCACAACGTCGGCTTCATGGTGGCCGATCTGCTGGCGGAGCGGATGGGCGCCCGTTTCAAGGCGCACAAGTCGCGGGCCCAGGTCGTGGAGGGCCGGGTGGGTCCGCCGGGACCGGCGAGCCGCCGCGTCGTGGTCGCCAAGCCGATGTCCTTCATGAACCTCTCGGGCGGTCCGGTGACCGCGCTGCGCGACTTCTACAAGGTGCCGGTCGGTCATGTCGTGGCCGTCCATGACGAATTGGACATCGATTACGGGGCACTGCGGTTGAAGATCGGCGGGGGTGACAATGGCCACAATGGGCTGAAGTCGATCACCAAATCGCTGGGGGCGGACTACTGCCGGGTGCGCTTCGGAATCGGCCGTCCGCCGGGCCGGATGGATGTCGCGGCGTTCGTCCTGAAGGACTTCTCCGCTGCGGAGCGCCGGGAGTTGGACTACTTCGTGGACCGCGCGGCGGATGCGGTGGAGACGCTCATCGTGGACGGGCTGGAGCGCGCGCAGGGGACGTACAACTCCTGAAAAACGCCGTTCGCCCGTTTGTTCGGCGGAAGGTTGACCGGCGGGCCGGGGATGGCGAGGATCGCCGCCATGGCTTCCACCGGTGTGACCAAGCGCAGCCGTACGCGGCGGGCGGGCGAGAGCGCGTACGGGTTCCTGTTGCTGGCGAAGAACGTGGCAATGGCGCTCGTCGCGCTGCTGATCCTGGTTGCCGGGGTGTGGTCCTCCTGGGGCGACGCCAAGCCGTCCATGCTGACCAAGGGGCTTGAGCGCGGCACCGTCACGGTCTCCAACTGCGGCGACGAATGGTGCACCGGCTCCTTCACCCCGGCCGACGAGGGCGGCAAGTCCCGTGGCCGGGTACGGATCGACGAGGCGGTCACGAACGGGACGGGCGACCGGGTGCCGGTGACCCTCAAGCCCGGCACGGACCACGCCGTCCGCACCGGCTCCGCCGGCATCCTCCACGCCTGGGTCCCCTTCGGCGGCTCCCTCCTCCTCACCTCCCTGATCGTCGCGGGCGGCCTCGGCCTACGCCGCACGGGCTGGGCCATGGGCCTGCTGGGCGCGGCGCTGTTGGGCGCCTCCTTCGCCACGCTTACGCTGTAGCGCTCACCGGGTCCCCCGCTGGGTCTTGGCTCGCTCTTCGTCCCGGGACCACCCCGCCGTCGTGATGCGACCGCCCCGGCGGCTTGAGCAGTTCGGCACCGCCGAACACCGCCACAGGGGCCTCGCCGTCGCGGCGGGGACGAAAAGCCGCGCCCGGCAGAGAAACCCCATCCCCAGCAGGGAAGTCGTGCCGCGCAACGCCGGAGCGCACGCAGCGAAGACAGCCCACGGACGGGCCAACCCGGCGCGCATCCCCGGCACCCCCCCACCACGGTGCGACCACCCCGCGGCTTGAGCAGTTCGGCACCGCCGAACACCGACACAGGGGGGCCTCGCCGTCGCGGCGGGAAAGAAAAGCCGCCGTCGCGGCGGGGAAGAGGGCGCGGTGGAGCTCCGGAGGGCGCTGCGCGCGTTTCGGGCTTCCGCCGGGGGCCAGCTGGCCGCGCACCGACGCACCGACGCACCGACCAGCGGCGTTGCCGGGCAGCGGCGAAGCCTGCTGCCCGGCGGGGGCCGGGGGCGGAGCCCCCGGGGAACTCATCAACCACACACCCGGGGTGGGGCCCCGCTCCCGAGGGGAGCGGGGCCCCGCCCCGGGTCACGCCGTCGTCAGCCCGTGTTGCGGAGGCCCGCGGCCACGCCGTTCACCGTGAGGAGGAGGGCGCGGGCGAGCAGGGGGTCGGGGTCCTCGCCCCGCTCGTGCGCGGTGCGCTGCCGGTGGAGCAGCGTCACCTGCAGATACGAGATCGGGTCCAGATAGGCGTCCCGGACGTGGAACGTCTGCTTCAGCACCGGGTTGGAGTCGAGGAGTTCCCGCTCACCGGTGATCCGCAGCACCTCCCGCACCGTCAGCTCGTGCTCCTCCTGGATCACGTCGAAGACATGCTTCAGCTCATCCGGCACCAGTGTGTCGACGTAGTGCCGGGCGATCCGCAGATCCGTCTTGGCCAGCGTCATCTCGACGTTGGACAGGAAGTTGCGGAAGAAGTGCCAGTGCTGGTGCATTTCGTCGAGGACGCTGTCGAGTCCGGCCTCGCGGGCGGCCTCGAGGCCGGAGCCGACGCCGAACCAGCCGGGGACGATCTGCCGGGACTGGGTCCAGCCGAACACCCACGGGATGGCCCGCAGTCCGTCGAGGCCGGCGCCGGAGTCGGGGCGGCGGGAGGGCCGGGAGCCGAGGTGGAGCTCGGCGAGCTGGTCCACCGGCGTGGAGGCGAAGAAGTACGCGGGCAGGTCGGGGTCGTCGACGAGCTTGCGGTAGGCGTCGTGCGCGGCTTCGGAGACGGTTTCCATGGCAGCGTCCCAGCGGGCGAGCGCCTCGTCCGACTGTCGCGGGGCGGTGTGCAGGGCGGACGCCTGCAGCGTGGCGGCCACCGTCAGCTCCAGGTTCTCGCGGGCCAGCGAGGGCACGAGGTACTTGTCGGAGATGACCTCGCCCTGCTCGGTGACCTTGATCTCGCCCTCGAGGGTGCCCCACGGCTGCGCGAGGATCGCGTCGTGGGTGGGGCCGCCGCCGCGGCCGACGGTGCCGCCGCGGCCGTGGAAGAGCCGCAGCCGTACGCCGTGCCGGTGGGCGACGTCGCGCAGCAGCCGCTGGGCGCGGTGGATCTCCCACTGGGAGGTGGTGATGCCGCCGAACTTGGAGGAGTCGGAGTAGCCGAGCATGACCTCCTGGACGTCGCCGCGGAGGGCGACGAGCCGCCGGTAGGAGGGGTCGGCGAGCATCTCGTCGAGGAGCTTGTCGGCGATCTTCAGCTCTTCGGTGGTCTCGAGCAGCGGAACGATGCCGATCTTGGCCCAGCCCGCGTGGAGGTCGATCAGCCCGGCCTCGCGGGCGAGGACGGCGGCGGCGAAGACGTCGTCGGAGCCCTGGCACATGGAGATGATGTAGGACTCGACGATCTCGGGGCCGAAGCGCTCGAAGGACTCGCGGATGGTGTGGAAGACGCCGAGGGTCTTGGCGCCCGCGGCGTCCAGCGGCGCCGGGGTGGGGGCGAGGGGGCGCCGGGAGCGCAGCTCCTTGGCGAGCAGCTTGCGGCGGTAGTCGCGCGGCATGTCGGCGTAGCGCCAGGACTCCTCGCCGAGCCGGTCGAAGAGCTGGCCGAGGGCGTGGTGGTGGGCGTCGGCGTGCTCGCGGACGTCCATGGTGGCGAGCTGGAGGCCGAAGGCGGCGAGGGTGCGGATGGAGCGCTCGAGCCGACCGTCGGCGATGAGCCGGCCGCGGTGGGCGCGCAGGGAGTCCTGGATGAGGTGGAGGTCGGCGAGGAGTTCGCCGGAGCCGAGGTAGTCGCGGCCGGGCTGGTGCGGGGTGTCCCCGGCGAGCCGCTCGCGGGTGTTGACGAGCTTCTGCCGCATGCAGGTGGCCTTGAGCCGGTAGGGCTCCTCGGCGTTGAGCCGCTTGTAGCGCGGGCTGATCTCGGGCAGCAGTTCGAGGTCGCGCTGGAGGGAGGCGAGCAGTTCCTCGGAGGCGCCGGTGTTGCGGATGGAGCTGGAGAGCGCGGCGCGCAGCTCGTCGACGATCTCCAGCGCGTCGGTGATGCCGTGCTCGTGCTGGAGGATCAGGACGTCGCGGGTGACCTCGGGGGTGACGTTGGGGTTGCCGTCGCGGTCGCCGCCGATCCAGGTGCCGAAGGTGAGCGGGCGGGTGGTGGCGGGCAGCTCGACACCCACGCGCAGCAGCTCCGCGGTGAGGTCCTCGAGGACGTCGCCGACGGCACCGGCGTGCAGCTCGTCGAGGTAGTAGATGGCGTTGCGGGCCTCGTCGGCGGGCTCGGGGCGGGCGACGCGCAGCTCGTCGGTCTGCCAGAGCAGGTCGATGCTCTCGGCGAGCCGCAGGTCGGCGCGGCGGGCGTCGCCGCCGACGGCGAGGGTGTCGAGCAGCTCGGCGATGCGTCGGAGCTTGGTGAGGACGGTGCGGCGGGCGGCCTCGGTGGGGTGGGCGGTGAAGACGGGGCGCACGCCGAGGTTGGCGACGGTCTCCCGGAGGTGCTCGGGGTCGGCGTCCTTGAGCTGGTCGGCGGTGCGGGCGAGGATGCCGCCCTCGGCGGCGCGGCGGGCGCGCAGCTCGCGGCCGCGGTGCACCTGCTCGGTGACGTTGGCCAGGTGGAAGTAGGTGGAGAAGGCGCGGACCAGCTTGGCCGCGGTCTCGAGGTCGGTGGAGCCGAGCAGTTCGGCCGCGGCCTCGCCGTCACTGCGGGTGAGGGCACGGACGCGCTCGACGAGTTCGAGGAGGTCGGGTCCCTCCTGTCGGACGAGGGTCTCGCCGAGCAGGTCGCCCAGACGACGGATATCGGCGCGCAGGGCGGCGTTGGTGTGGTCGGCACTGCTCACAGGTGCGGGCTCCTTGCAGTGAACGGGGTTCGAAGCGCGGCGTCAGAGCGGGCACGGTGGGCGCCGCGGGCTGCTGACCCGGTGCTTTCGGCCATGTGCGGACCGCGCTGTCCGACGCTCACCAGGATAGGCGGCACGACCCTGGGTGAGACCAGAGCCCTATTGCCCCGCTTCCCGGCCCTGCCATACTTACGACGCCGTAGGTTACGGATCCGTAGCCATGCCCCCGAGCCCCACGAGGGATCCCATGACTGCAAGCCCCGACGTGGTCAACGACACGCCGAAGGCCCAGGAGGCCCCGCTTCCCTCCGCCACGCTCGGCGGGGACAGCAAGCGCTCCATCGAACAGATCACCCTTCTCCTGTTCATCACCGTCCCCTTCGTCGCGCTGGTCGCGGCCGTTCCCCTGGCCTGGGGCTGGGGGTCAGCTGGCTGGATCTGGCGCTGCTGGTGTCGATGTACTACATCGGCTGCCACGGCATCACGATCGGCTTCCACCGCTACTTCACCCATGGCTCGTTCAAGGCGAAGCGGCCCCTGCGGATCGCGCTGGCGATCGCGGGGTCGCTGGCCGTGGAGGGACCGCTGGTCCGCTGGGTGGCCGATCACCGCAAGCACCACAAGTTCTCCGACGCGGAGGGCGACCCGCACTCCCCGTGGCGGTACGGCGAGACCGTTCCGGCCCTGCTGAAGGGGTTGTGGTGGGCCCATATCGGCTGGATGTTCGATGAGGAGCAGACGCCGCAGTCCAAATACGCACCGGATCTGATCAAGGACGGCGCCATCCGGGCGATCTCCCGGCAGTTCGTGGTGTGGACCGTGATCTCCCTGATGCTGCCGCCGGTGATCGGCGGACTGGTGACCTGGTCCTGGCAGGGCGCGGCGACCGCCTTCTTCTGGGGGTCACTCGTCCGGGTGGCTTTGCTGCACCATGTGACCTGGTCGATCAACTCGATCTGCCACGCGGTGGGCAAGCGCCCGTTCAAGTCGCGGGACCGTTCGGGCAATGTGTGGTGGCTCGCGGTGCTCTCGTGCGGCGAGTCCTGGCACAACCTGCACCACGCGGACCCGACCTGCGCCCGGCACGGGGTGATGCGGGGGCAGCTGGACTCCAGCGCCCGGATCATCCGCTGGTTCGAGAAAGCGGGCTGGGCGTATGACGTCCGGTGGCCGAGCCAGGACCGTATCGATGCCCGCCGTCAGAAGGAGACCGCCGGAGCGGCATGATGGAGGGCGTGGCGACCGACAGTAATACCAGCGGTGAAAAGGACCGGCCGCGCCGGACCTCCGTCCGGTCCTCCGGATCCGGGACCCGGCGGCCCCGCCGGGTCCGGATGACCGGCAAGGAGCGCCGGGAGCAGCTGCTGGACATCGGTCGCACGCTCTTCGCCGAGCGCGGATTCGAGGGCACCTCGGTGGAGGAGATCGCGGCGAAGGCCGGAGTCTCCAAGCCGGTGGTGTACGAGCACTTCGGCGGCAAGGAGGGGCTGTACGCGGTCGTGGTGGACCGCGAGATGCGGCGGATGCTCGACATGGTCACCACATCGCTGACCGCGGGCCACCCGCGCGAGCTGTGCGAGCAGGCCACCTTCGCCCTCCTGGACTACATCGAGGAGTACACGGACGGCTTCCGCATCCTCGTCCGCGACTCCCCCGTCGCCCAGTCGACGGGCACCTTCGCCTCCCTGATCAGCGATATCGCCACCCAGGTGGAGGACATCCTGGGCCTGGAATTCAAGGCCCGCGGCTTCGACCCCAAACTGGCCCCCCTCTACGCCCAGGCCCTGGTGGGCATGGTCGCCCTGACCGGCCAGTGGTGGCTGGACGTCCGCAAACCCAAGAAGGCCGAGGTCGCCGCCCACCTGGTGAACCTGGCCTGGCACGGCCTGGACGGCCTGGAGCAGAAGCCCCGCCTGATAGGCCACCGCAAGAACTGACGACGGCCGGGCCCGGTGCCGCTATGGCCTGACGATGGCCTCTCCGATGACGAAGCCCTTGGCAGGGCCGTCGGGAATGACGGCATCGGTGCCGTACGGGACGCGGTGCTCGTCGGCGTAGACGGCCTTGTCGGGGTCGGGTGCGGTGAGGATGACGACCGTGCCGTCGCCGTCGAAGTCGTCGATCAGGACGTAGAGCGGGATGCCCGCGCGGGCGTACGCCCGGCGCTTGCGCTCCCGGTCGCGCGACTGGGCCTCCCGGCCGGGTGAGACCACCTCGAAGACGGCCCGGACGCCGCTCGCGTCCACTCCGAGATCTTCCTCGTCGGGGATCTCGTCAAGGTACTCGGGGGCGATGAAGAGGTCGGGGATCCATACCTTGCGGCGGTGGATGACATGGGCGCCTTGGTAGCAGGCATGGTCGCCGCCGATCAACTGGGACGTCAGAGCGAGACGCAATCGGTTGACGACCACAGCATGGCGTCGTCGGCGTGGGGGCGATACCTCGATGGCCTCATCAATGATCTCGGCGCGGAAACCCTCGGGCGGCGCCATGGCCTTCCACGCCTGCCAGACCAGCCCGTCAAGGATGTCCGGAACCGGACGGTCGGTCACGGTGATCCCTCCTTCCTGCCGTCACCGGCGACACCGGGACACTACGGGCCGTAGGGGGACGGCGGGCCGGAAGCCGGGCCGATCATCCGATCGGGTGGTTTCACTCGATCGGCTCCAGGAACTCCAGCCGGTTCCCGACCGGGTCCTCGGAGTAGAAGCGGCGGTGCCCCGGCAATTTCTCGTCCCAGACGACTTCGGCACCATGCCCGGCGAGGCGGGCGGCGAAGGCCTCCATGCCGACGACCCTGAGGCCCGGGTGCGCCTTGCGGGAGGGGCGGAAGTCCGGGTCGATGCCCAGGTGCAGCTGGACCGGGCCGCAGGCGAACCACAGGCCGCCGTTGGCCGCGAGGGCGGCCGGTTTGGGGATCTCGGTCATGCCGAGCACCTCGCCGTAGTAGGTGCGCAGGGCGGGTTCGCTGCCGGGTGGGGCGGCGAGTTGTACGTGGTCCAGGGCTGTGATCACCGCTGGGCCTTGTGGGCGACGATGAAGATGCGACGGAAGGGGAAGGCCGTGCCGTGGGGGGTGGAGGGGTAGGCGTCGCGGAGGAGCGCGGCGTAGGTGGTGAGGAAGCGGTCGCGGGCGGGCGGGTCGTCGGCGAGGGCGGTCAGGACCGGGCGCAGGGCGGTGCCCTTGACCCAGTCGAGGACGGGGTCGGGGCCGGTCAGGATCTGCACATAGGTGGTCTCCCAGGCGTCGACCTCGCAGCCGAGCGCGGCCAGGCGCTCCAGGTACTCGGTGGGCTCCAGGACGCCACCGGGGTCGCGGACGCGGTCGGCGAGGCGGGCGCGCCACTCGGGTGCGTTGCACAGGTCGCGCAGCAGGGTGTGGCTGGGGGCGGTGAAGTTGCCGGGGACCTGGAAGGCGAGGGTGCCGCCGGGGCGCAGTCCGGCCAGCCAGGCGGGGAAGGCGTCGGGGTGGCCGGGGACCCACTGGAGGGCGGCGTTGGAGACGATCAGGCCGTAGGGCTCGTCCGGCGCCCAGTTCCGCACATCGGCCTGCCGGAGGTCGAGGCGGCCGCCGCCGGTGGTGGGGCCCGCGAGGGGCTGGGCCTCGGCGAGCATCTCGGCGGAGCTGTCCAGGCCGGTGACCTGGGCGTCGGGCCAGCGGTCGAAGAGCAGGGCGGTGACGTTGCCGGCACCGCAGCCCAGGTCGGCGATGCGGGGCGGGCGGCCGGGGTCGGTGGGCAGCTCGGGGACGCGGGCCAGCAGGTCCAGGAAGGGGCGGGTGCGGTGGCCGGCGTGGCGCAGATACTGCCGAGGGTCCCAGTTGGGCGCGGTGGTCATGGTCGGTCCCCCTGCGGGTACGGTCGATACGAGACGCCGTGGTCGCACCTGCGCGTCCCGGCGCCTTACCGTGCTCCACATTATCTCTTGATGTCAAGAGACTTCATGTCGACAGACCCACTACACTGATCGCCATGGAGGACGAGGTCGATCGGCTGGTCGCGGCGTGGCGGCGGGAACGCCCCGACCTCGATGTCGAACCGCTCGAAGTGCTCAGCCGGGTCAGCCGGCTCGCCCGCCATCTCGACCGGGCACGGCGGATCGCCTTCGCCGAGCACAATCTGGAGCCATGGGAGTTCGACGTCCTGACCTCGCTGCGCCGGGCCGGGCCCCCGTACCAGCTCTCCCCCGGGCAGCTGCTGACCCAGACCCTGGTCACCTCGGGCACCATGACCAACCGCATCGACCGGCTCGCCAAGAAGGGGCTGGTCGAGCGGGGCCCGACCCCAGTGACCGGCGCGGTGTGCTGGTCCGGCTGACCGCCGAAGGGCGTGACCGCGCCGATCAGGCACTGGCCGGGCTGCTGGACCATGAGCACGCCATCCTGGCCGAGCTCTCCCAGGCGCAGCGCGCCGAACTGGCCGCGCTGCTACGCCAGCTGACCGCCCCGTTCGACAATCTCCCCGGCTAGGTCGACCGGGCCCACACCGGCCCGCCGGGCCAGCGCCACGGCCGCGAGCGTGGAGTGCACACCCAGCTTGCCCAGCACATTCTGCATATGGGTGCGGACGGTGTGCGGGGAGAGGAAGAGCCGCTCGGCGACGGCCTTACGGCCGAGTCCGGCCACCATGCAGCGCAGCACCTCCCGCTCACGCGGCGTCAGCGACTCGACCAGGCGCTCGCTTTCGGTGCGGTGCTTACGGGCGGCCGTCAACTCCCGCAGGACGCCGGTGAGCAGAGCGGGCGGCAGATGGGTCTCCTCCCGCAGCACCCCCCGGATGACCGCGAGCAGCCGGACCAGTGAGCAGTCCTTGGCGACCCAGCCGGACGCCCCGGCCTGGAGCGCCGCCGCCGCGCGGCGCGGATCGTCGCGCTCGGCCAGCACCACGGTGCGCACCCCCGGCTGGGCGGAGCGGACCGCGCCGACGAGCCATATGCCGTCGGCCGCCCGGCCGTTCACCGCCCGGGCGGGCCCGCCATGGGCCGCACCGCGCGGCCCGCCATGGGCCCCACCGTGAGCGCCGCCATGGGCCCCACCGTGCGACCCGCCATGGATGCCGTTGTGCGCCGTGCCGTTCGCCCCGCCGTACGGCAGCTCGGCCGACGCCGGAAGCGGCGGCCCCACACCGTCGGCGGCCGTGCCCAAGTCGGCGTCGACCAGCAGGACGTCGAAGCGGCGCCCCTCCGCCGCTCCGCGCTCCAGACAGCGCAGCGCCGCCGGACCGCTTCCGGCCGCCGCCACGTCCACGTCCTGCTCCGCCGCGAGGGCGGCCGCCAAGGACTCGGCGAAAATACGATGGTCGTCGACCACGAGAACCCGAATACGTGCCACGGACAACCCCCCACGTCGCCGGATGAAAGATCCCGGATACACCGAGAAACAGTGCGGGTACGGCGCCCGGCGCGAGGTCACCACAACCCGGACGGCCGCCGCCGTGCCGTGATCGCTACCCCACCCCGGGCGTCGTACCTGACTGTCTCGCCCCCTGATAAGCGTCGGCCCCCACCGACGCTGTACTCAGAGTAAGGCCGTGGTCTCAGATAGGAAGCGGATTAGCGAAACTGACCGCTCTCGGCTGTTCACTGTGGGTTTCTTGTTCACTCTTGGGGCCTAGGGGGTCCACAAGTGGCGAAACTTTACCGAAAGACGACAAGGGCCCGTGGGGATGCCCCTACAGCCGTCGCGCCCCCGCACTGGGCACCGCCGGGAAGATCCGCGGCGCCCGGTGCCCGGCCGCGCCGAACGCCTCGGTCACCGCCTTGCTCACCGCCTCCGCGTCCTCCTCCGCCACCAGCACGATGGCCGAGCCGCCGAAGCCGCCCCCGGTCATCCGCGCCCCGAGCGCCCCCGCCGCGTTCGCCGTCTCCACGACCAGGTCGAGCTCGTCACAGGAGATCTCGAAGTCGTCGCGGCAGGAGGCGTGCCCGGCGGTCAGCACCGGCCCGATGGACCGGGTGTCCCCCGCGTCGAGCCGCTCGATGACCTCCTCCACCCGCCGGTCCTCGGTCACCACATGGCGCACCCGCCGCCGGGTGGCCGTGTCGCAGCCCAGCCGCTCCAGCTCGGTGAGCGTGGCGTCCAGCCCCTCGAAGGGGACGTCCCGCAGCGCCCGCACCCCGAGCGCCCGCGCGGCCGCCTCGCACGCGGCGCGCCGGCTCGCGTAGGCGCCGTCGCCCAGCTCGTGCTTGACGCGGGTGTCCACGACCAGCAGCCGCAGCCCCTCGGCCGCCAGGTCGAACGGCACCTGGCGCTGGGTGAGATCGCGGGCGTCGAGGAAGAGGGCGTGTCCCTCGGTGCAGCACGCCGACGCCATCTGGTCCATGATCCCGCAGGGCACGCCCACGAAGGCGTTCTCCGCGCGCTGGCACAGCTGGGCGATGCGCGGCGGGGTGAGCCCCAGCCCGTACAGGTCGTTGAGCGCGGTGGCCGTGACGACCTCCAGCGCGGCGGACGAGGACAGCCCGGCGCCGGTGGGCACGGTGGACTCGAAGTGCAGCTCCGCACCACCGGCCCCGCCCGTCAGCAGCCCCGCCTCGCGCAGCGCCCAGACCACTCCGGCCGGATAGGCCGCCCAGCCGCCGCGGTCGCCGCCGCCGGCGCCGCCCGCGACCGGCGAAAGCTCCTCGACCCGCAGCTCGACGACCCCGCCCTGGACATCGCCCGAGTGCAGCCGCAGCACCCCGTCGGTGCGCGGGGAGGCGGCCGCCAGGCAGGTGTGGGGCAGGGCGAGCGGCATCACGAAGCCGTCGTTGTAGTCGGTGTGCTCGCCGATCAGATTGACCCGGCCCGGCGCCGCCCAGACGCCGCCGGGCTCGGTGCCGTAGACCTCGCGGAACCCCGCCGTGACCCGCCCGGGGCCGTGCTCGTCCGTCACTGACTCTCCCTCCGCTGCGCGAACTCCCATGCGTCCGCGACGATTCCGGCCAGGTCGGCGCGGGTCGGGCGCCAGCCCAGGCGCTCCTTGGCACGCTCGGCGGAGGCCACCAGGACCGCCGGGTCGCCGCCGCGGCGCGGGGCGGCGATCTCCGGGATGGGGTGGCCGGTGACCTGGCGCACCGTCTCGATGACCTCGCGGACGGAGAAGCCGTTGCCGTTGCCGAGGTTGCAGATCAGATGCTCACCGGGATTGACTCCGCGGCGCGCAGCGCCTCCATCAAGGGTGGTGGTGGGAGACGGGAGGGCCGCGCCGAGGGCGAGCAGATGGGCGTCGGCGAGGTCGGCGACGTGGATGTAGTCGCGGACGCAGGTGCCGTCGGGGGTGGCGTAGTCGTCGCCGAAGACGGAGATGGCCTCGCGCTTGCCCTGGGCGACCTGGAGCACCAGGGGGATGAGGTGGGACTCGGGGTCATGGCGCTCGCCGTACGCCCCGTAGGCGCCCGCGACGTTGAAGTAGCGCAGGGAGACCGCGGCCAGGCCGTGGGCGGCGCACTCACCGCTGATCATGTGGTCGACGGCGAGCTTGCTGGCCCCATAGGGGTTGGTGGGCGCGGTCGGGAGGTCCTCGGTGATCGGGACCTGGTCGGGCTCGCCGTAGGTGGCGGCGGTGGAGGAGAAGACGAGGGTGCGCACCCCGGCGTCGCGCATCGCGGCGAGCAGCTCGGTGGTGCCGCCCACATTGTTGACCCAGTACTTCTCGGGGTTGACGACGGACTCGCCGACCTGGGAGAACGCCGCGAAGTGCAGCACGCCGTCATAGGAGGGGTCGAGCCACTTGGCGGCGTCCTGGATGCGGCCCTCGACGAACTCCGCGCCCTCGGGGACCCCGGCCCGGTGCCCGGTGGACAGGTCGTCCAGCACCGTCACCCGGTGCCCGGCTTCGAGCAGATGCGCCGCGACCACGCTGCCGACATAGCCGGCACCGCCGGTGACCAGGTACTTCTTCTGCTGCGCATTGCTCACTTGCTCGCTACCTCTCGCAGTCGCTCGGCCGCGGCCTCCGGCGGCACATCGTTGATGAACACATTCATGCCGGATTCGGAACCCGCGAGAAACTTCAGCTTGCCGGAAGTGCGGCGGATGGTGAAAAGCTCGAGGTGAAGTGCGAATTCACCGCGGTCTGCCATGCGGTACGGCGCCTGGTGCCAGGCGGAGATGTAGGGCGTGGGCGGCTCACCCTCCCCGAAAATCCGGTCGAAGCGCTTCAAGAGTTCCAGATACATCTGTGGAAACTCTGTGCGCGCGGCCTCGTCCAGCGACGGCAGGTCCGGGACCCGCCGCTTCGGGTAGAGGTGCACCTCGTAGGGCCAGTGGGCGGCGTAGGGGACGAACGCGACCCAGTGCTCGCCGTCGAGCACCACCCGGCGCCCGTCGGCCAGCTCATCGGCGACCACATCATCGAACAGATTCCGACCAGTGGCCTCACGGTGCTCGCCGAGCGAACGGAGCATCAGCCGTGTACGAGGGGTCACAAAGGGATACCCGTAGATCTGGCCGTGCGGATGGCCGAGGGTGACGCCGATCTCCTTGCCGCGGTTCTCGAAGCAGAAGACCTGCTCGACGGCGGGGTGTTGGGCCAGCTCGGCGGTGCGGTCGGTCCAGGCGTCGAGCACCAGAGCGGCCTGTTGGGCGTCGAGGTCGGCGAAGGAGGCGTCGTGGTCGGAGGTGAAGCACACGACCTCGCACCGGCCCGAGTCCCCGGCCAGCGACGGGAAGCGGTTCTCGAAGACCACGACGTCGTAGTCGGAGGCGGGGATCTCGCTGTGCCGCCCCTCGCGGGAGGGGCACAGCGGGCATTCGTCGGCCGGCGGGTGGTAGGTGCGGGCCTGGCGGTGGGAGGCGATCGCCACCCGGTCACCGAGCAGGCGGTCGTGCCGGATCTCCGAGCGGGTCGCGATGGGGTCGAGCGGCCGCTGGTCGACGGCGTCGCGCACCGCGTCGTCGCGCGCGTCGTAATAGATCAGCTCGCGTCCGTCCGCGAGCCGCGTCGCCGTCTTCTTCACTCCGCCAGCTCCTGTCAGGTGCACCCAACACAACTCAACATAATGAACCACAAGCCAACAGCGCCGTCAATGCGCGGTGTAGGTGCTCGGACAAACCACAAGAATTCGGATACGTTCACCGAACGTTTCTGGTGCATTCCGTTCAGGCGATGAGGCGAGACCATGCACTATCTGGCCGAAGGGCTACGGCTCCCCACCAACGCACTCGACTACACGATCCTGGTCCTCTATTTCGCCGTCGTCCTCGGCGTGGGATTCGCCGCCAGAGCGAGCGTCAAGACCAGCCTCGACTTCTTTCTCTCCGGCCGGTCGCTGCCCGCGTGGGTCACCGGTCTGGCCTTCGTCGCCGCCAATCTGGGCGCCCTGGAGATCCTGGGGATGGCCGCCAACGGCGCGCAGTACGGGGTGTACACCGTGCACTGGTACTGGGTCGGGGCGATTCCGGCCATGGTCTTCCTCGGCCTGGTGATGATGCCGTTCTACTACGGTTCCAAGGTACGGTCCGTCCCCGAGTTCCTGCTGCACCGCTACGGGCCGTCCTCGCACCTGCTCAGCTCGATCATCTTCTCGATCGCGTCGGTGCTGATCGCGGGGGTGAACCTCTACGCGATGGCGATCGTGGTGGAGGCGCTGCTGGGCTGGCCGCAGTGGGTGGCCATCGTGGTCGCGGGGCTCTTCGTGCTCGCGTACATCACCCTCGGCGGGCTCTCCTCGGCGATCTACAACGAGGTGCTGCAGTTCTTCGTGATCCTGGCGGCCCTCATCCCGCTCACCGTCGTCGGCCTCCGGCGGATCGGCGGCTTCGGCGGGCTCAAGGACGCGCTCACGGACTCCCACGGCCCCCATTTCGTCTCCGCCTGGGGCGGCACCGGCATCGGCTCGTCCAACCCGCTGGGGGCCAACTGGCTGACCATCGTGCTGGGCCTCGGCTTCTGTCTGAGCTTCGGCTACTGGACGACCAACTTCGCCGAGGTGCAGCGCGCCCTGTCGGCCAAGAACCTCTCGGCCGCCCAGCGCACCCCGCTGATCGCCGCGTTCCCCAAGATGTTCATCCCGCTGATCGTGGTGGTTCCCGGGCTGATCGCTCTGGTCATGCGGCCGGACATCGGCTCGAAGACGAGCGGTCTGCAGTACAACGACGCGATTCCGCTGCTGATGAGCGAGTTGCTGCCCAACGGGGTGCTGGGGCTCGCGGTGACCGGGCTGCTGGCCGCCTTCATGGCGGGCATGGCGGCCAATGTGTCGTCGTTCAACACGGTGTTCACCAACGACATCTGGCGGGCGTATGTGCGAAAGGGCCGCCCGGACGGGTACTACCTGCTGACCGGGCGGGTGGTGACGGCGATCGGGGTGCTGGCCGGTATGGGGACGGCGTTCATCGCCTCCTCGTTCAGCAACATCATGAACTACCTCCAGACCCTGTTCTCGTTCTTCAACGTGCCGCTGTTCTGCGTCTTCATCATCGGGATGTTCTGGAAGCGGGCCACCGCCGCGGCCGGGTTCTGGGGGCTGCTGTGCGGCACGGTGGCCGCGATGATCAACTACTTCTGGCTCTACCTGGGAGATGTCATCGCCATCCCCAGCGACCAGGGCGCCAACTTCGTCTCCGCCATCGTGGCGTTCGTGGTCGGCGGGGTGGTGATGGTCGTGCTGACGCCGTTCACCAAGCCCAAGCCGGTGGAGTCGCTGGCCGGTCTGGTCTACGGCACCACCGCGCCCGGGGTGGCCGAACCGCCGGCGCCGGGCGACGAGGCGTGGTACCGCCGTCCGGCCGTGCTGGGCTGGGGCGCGCTGATCCTCGCGGCCCTGTGCTACATCCCGTTCTCCCTGTGACCCTTCTGGGATTAAGGAGCGTGCGCCATGAGTGAGGAGTACGAATACCGGCACGAGGTCGAGGACCTGCAGCAGAAGTCGGCGACCGCGGCCCGGCTGTTCGATGTGCGGCGGATCATCGGCGGGCTGTTCGCGATCTACGGGATCATCGTCCTCATCGCCGGGTTCACCGCCTCGGACGCGGATGTGAAGAAGGCGTCGGGCATCAACATCAACCTCTGGACGGGGGCGTGCATGCTCGCGGTCGGCCTGCTCTTCCTGCTCTGGATGAAGCTCAGGCCGCTGTCGGCGCCGGGGGCCGAGCCGAAACCGGAGCCCTCTGGGCCCGGGGACGGTCCCGGGGCCGGTGAGCCCGGGGGCCGCGAGCCCGGGTCCGGAGCGGGCTGAGAAACACGGGTCGCCGTACGGCCTACGGCGCCGACGCGGGCGGCCCCGGCGCGGGCGGCGGCTGAGGCGGCCCCGGCGTGGGAGGCGGCTGGGGCGGGGGCGACGCGGTCCGGCGCGTCGCCGCGCGGTCCAGCAGCCCCGTACGGGCCGCCAGGGCCGCCGCCTCCAGCCGCGAGCCCACCCCGAGCTTCATCAGCACCCGCTGCACATGGGTGCGGGCCGTGCTGGGGGCGATCCCCATGCCCGCCGCGATCAGCCGGGTGTCCTCGCCCTCGGCGACCCGCACCAGCACCTCCACCTCGCGCGGGGTCAGCATCCGCAGCAGCCGGGCGCCCTCGTCGTCGGGCTGGGCCGCGGGGTTGAGCAGCTCCGCGAACGCCCCCTGGAGCAGCTGGGGCGCCACGGCCGCCTCGCCCGCGCGCGCCTTCATCATGGCGCGTTCGACGCCCTCGATCCGCTCGTCGTGGCGCACATAGCCGGACGCCCCGGCGGCGAAGGCGGCGGCTATGCCGCGCGGGCTCGGCACCGGGCCGAGCACCACGACCGCGACCTGCGGCCGCTCCTTCTTGATCCGCACCACCGGGTCGAACACCCCCGGCTCGGCGGGTGCCGCCGTGCCCAGCAGGCACACCTCAGGTGCCCGGCTCACCACCAGGTCCGCCGCGCCCGCGCTCGGTGCCGCCGCGGCGAGCACCCGGTGCCCGCGCAGCTTCAGCGCCGAGGCGAGCGCCTCCGCGAGCAGACGGTGATCGTCGACCACCATGAGTCGCACGCCCATGAGCTCCCCCATTCGCTCAGGGGGAAGCTACACGCTTGTTCGACGTTGCGCGCCCCTTACCGGGCAGAAGCCCCCCGGAATGCCGAAATCCCGGCCATTCGTGCCTACTTGACGTCCGGTTGGCGTCCCAATCCGATCGATGCGGCCGGGTTCCCCGGGGGCGCGCACCCCGGCGCTCCGCCGGCGCACACAGCGGCGGCCCCGCCCGTACGGTGTCGTACGGGCGGGGCCGCCGTGGAGCGGGCCGGGCGGACGCCGGAACGTCAGCTCGCGCCGAAGATGATCGCCAGCGGGTCGTCCTTGTCGTAGGTGCCCGAGGGCTTGCTGGCGTAGACGTCACTCATGTAGAGGTGCCCCCCGGAGTAGATGATCTCCGAGTAGCTGGGGCTGAAATTCTGCTCCATCTCATGGCTGGCGACGGGGTTCTGCAGCAGCTTGGTCTTGGCGTACGACTTGGGGTCGATCCGCCAGACCGCGCCGCCGGTCTCCCAGGTGCTCTCCTGGTAGGCGAGGACGGAGCCGTCCTCGTCCAGCCCGAGCGGGGTGAGCGCGGCGCCCTTGACCCCGTCGGTCTTCCCGATCGGCTTGCCCGTCTTCAGGTCGAAGGCCACGACCTCGTTGGCCGTCGCGGCGCTGGAGTCGGTGCGGTCCTCGGAGCCGAGGAAGAGGGCGTTCGCCGACTTGGAGACGGCGAGCTTGCGGCAGCCCTCGACGTTGGTCGACTCGCACTTGGCGTCGTACTTGCCGTTCTCGGTGCCGATCTTGCCGAGCACCTTGCCGGTCTTGGCGCTGTCGTCGATGGCCAGGAAGTCCGAGACCGCCGAACCGGTGGAGTCGCCGGCGTCCAGACCGATCACCAGCGGGTCGGTGGAGGCGACGTGGACGTAGTCGATGCCCTGCGAGACCTTGTAGGCCGACTTCACCGCGCCCGTCTTCGGGTTCAGCGTCTGGACCTGGATCTGCGGGTTGTCGTAGTCGCCGCAGCGGCGCACCGCGACCAGCTTGTCCTCGCCGCCCGCGTAGCCGTCGTCCGAGCACTGCTCGCCCGACTTGGGCTTCCACAGGGCCTGGCCGGAGGTGGACCAGGCGGCGCCGCCGCTGGTGCCGCCCGCGGCCACGGTGCCGCCGCCGATGGTGACCTCGTCGAAGCGGATCTTCTCGTCACCCTCCTTGACGTTCCGGTGCCACAGCATCTTGCCGTTCTTGAGGTCCAGCAGCCCGATCTCGGTGCAGCTGGGGTACTTGTCCTTGGCCGACGGCTTGGCCTCCTGGTAGAGGACCGTGGTCAGCCCGTCCTTGGTGAGGTGGTCCGAGGACCAGCAGACCGCGCCGTCCAGCGGGATCGTCCACTTGGCGTCGCCGCCGCTCAGCGGATAGCCGACGATCTTGTAGACACCGGCCTTCACAAAGGTGTCGTCGGTGGCCCACATGCCCTCGACGGTGACCTGGTCGGAGACCTTGGGCATGGGGATCTTGCTGAGCAGCTTGGCGTCCACGGTCTTGGCGGGCTTGTCCCCGCCGCCCGTGGTGCCGCTGGAGGCGCCCTGGCTGGACTGCTTGTCCTTGCCCTTGGCCTCGCTGCCGCCGCCGTCGTCCTTGGTGGCGAACCAGATGCCGCCACCGATGATCAGCGCGACCGCGACCACGGCGCTGACGATGATCGCCATGCGCTGCTTGGACTGGCCGGAGCCACCGGGACCGCCCGGGCCGGGGCCGCCGGGGTACTGGGCCTGCGGCGGCTGGCCGTACTGCGGCTGGCCGAATTGCGGCTGTCCGTAAGGCTGCTGACCGTACTGAGGCTGACCATAAGACTGCTGGCCGGATCCGTACGGCGACGGGCCGGCCTGGGTCGGCTGGCCGTGCACCGGCTGCTCCGGGTAGCCGTAGCCGCCGGCGCCCTGCGGGGGCGTCTGCGGCGGCGCCGGCGGTGCCGACGGCGGCGGAGGCGGGGTCTGCGGCGGCTGGCCGGGGGCCTGCGGATAGCCGTAGCCCTGCTGGCCCGGAGGCGGTGTGGGCGGCTGCTGTGGATAGCCGTAACCAGGTTCCTGCGGCGCGCCGAAGCCGCCCTGCGGCGGCTGGTTGGGCGGCGGAGGCGGCTGTGACATGCGAATTCCTTCAGATGCGGGACCCGTCGTCCGACCGGCCTCCCCGCGATCCCGGTGGGTCGAAGCCCCCGGGAAGGAGCGAATCGGACAGGGCACCCCGCCATTGAGCGGAAGGCAGGCGGGAGTTCTTTGTATCACCCGTAAGGGGCGCAATAGGGACCAGTGTCCAGGTCATCGATCAGCTGAGACCGGCCTGTGACGCGACCGTTGCCAGGGCGCGCGCCACCGCCGCACAACCTCTTCACACGATGCTTTCAGGCCACTCACATCACGCGTCGCCTGCTCTTACATCGTCGGCTCATACGTCGCCGACTCACGCTTAGTCGGCTCACGCGTCCTCGGCTCACGCGTCCTCGGCCAGCTCCAGCCAGCGGGTCTCCAGCTCGTCCCGCTCCCCCGTCAGCTCGCGCAGTTGCGTATCGAGCTCGGCGACCTTGGTGAAGTCCGTGGCGTGCTCGGCGATCCGCGCGTGCAGCTCGGACTCCTGCTCGCTGATCCGGTCCAGCCGCCGCTCGATGCGCTGCAGTTCCTTCTTGGCGGCGCGCTGCTCGGCCGCCGACCGCTGCCGGGCGGCCTGTTCGCCGGTCTTCTGCTTGGCGGGCGCGGCGGCGGCCGGGGCGGCCGCCGCCAGGGCGCGCTGCCGCCGCTCCAGGTACTCGTCCACGCCGCGCGGCAGCATCCGCAGGGTGGCGTCGCCCAGCAGCGCGAGCACCCGGTCGGTGGTGCGCTCGATGAAGTAGCGGTCGTGGCTGATGACCACGAGCGAGCCGGGCCAGCCGTCGAGCAGGTCCTCCAGCTGGGTCAGGGTCTCGATGTCCAGGTCGTTGGTGGGCTCGTCCAGGAAGAGCACATTGGGCTCGTCCATCAGCAGCCGCAGGATCTGGAGCCGGCGCCGCTCACCGCCGGAGAGATCGCCGACCGGGGTCCACTGCTTCTCCTTGGTGAAGCCGAACTTCTCGCACAGCTGGGAGGCGGTCATCTCCCGGCCCTTGCCGAGGTCGACGCGCTGCCGCACCTGCTCGACGGCCTCCAGGACCCGTAGGTTCCGGTCGAGTTCGGCGACCTCCTGGGACAGATACGCGAGCCTTACGGTCTTGCCGACCACGATCCGGCCCCCGGCGGGCTGCTGTTCGCCCTCGCTGCGGGCGGCCTCGGCCAGGGCGCGCAGCAACGAGGTCTTGCCCGCACCGTTCACCCCCACCAGGCCGATCCGGTCGCCGGGCCCCAGCTGCCAGGTGAGATGCTTCAGCAGCACCTTGGGCCCGGCCGTGACGGTCACGTCCTCCAGGTCGAAGACGGTCTTGCCGAGCCGGGAGTTGGCGAACTTCATCAGCTCGGCGCTGTCGCGGGGCGGCGGGACGTCCTCGATCAGCGCGTTCGCCGCCTCGATACGGAACCGGGGCTTGCTGGTGCGGGCGGGGGCGCCACGGCGCAGCCAGGCGAGCTCCTTGCGCATCAGGTTCTGCCGCTTGGCCTCCTCGCTGGCGGCGATGCGCTCGCGCTCGGCACGGGCGAAGACGTAGTCGCTGTAGCCGCCCTCGTACTCGTGGACGGCGCCGCGCTGGACGTCCCACATCCGGGTGCAGACCTGGTCGAGGAACCAGCGGTCGTGGGTGACCACCACCAGGCCCGAGCGGCGGGCGCGCAGATGCCCGGCCAGCCAGGAGATGCCCTCCACGTCGAGGTGGTTGGTGGGCTCGTCGAGGACGATCAGGTCCTGCTCGGCGATCAGCAGCTGGGCGAGCGCGATACGGCGGCGCTCACCGCCGGACAGCGGGCCGATGACCGTGTCGAGACCCTGGGGGAAGCCGGGCAGGTCCAGCCCGCCGAACAGCCCGGTGAGCACGTCCCGGATCTTGGCGTCACCGGCCCACTCGTGGTCGGCGAGGTCGCCGATCACCTCATGGCGGATGGTGGCCGCGGGGTCGAGCGAGTCGTGCTGGGTGAGCACGCCGAGCCGCAGATCACCGGCGTGGGTGACGCGGCCGTCGTCGGCGGGTTCCAGCTTGGCGAGGATCCGGATGAGCGTGGTCTTGCCGTCGCCGTTACGGCCGACGACGCCGATGCGGTCGCCCTCGTTCACTCCGAGGGAGACGCCGTCCAGCAGGGCACGGGTGCCGTACACCTTGCCGACGGATTCAACGTTGACCAGGTTGGTCGCCATCACACTCCATTACGCGGATCGATCGGCGTCCCAGGGTAGTCGCCGCGCGGGGCGCCTCGCTCAGGCGCGGGGTGCCTTGCTCGGGTGCGGGGTGCCTCGCTCAGGCGTCGGCCACACGCCGAGGCGTCGGGGGCTCGCTCAGGCGCCGACTGCTCGCTCAGGCGTCGGCCGCTCGCTCACGCGCCGACCACGCACTCAGGCGTTGACCAACTCACTCAGGCGCCGACCAGCCGCTCAGGCGCCGACCAGCCCCTCAGGCGCCGACCAGCAGCTCAGACGTAGGCCAGCCGCTCAGACGAAGGCTAGCCACTCAGACATCGGCCAACTCACTCAGGCGCCGACCAGCCGGGCCCCGGGGACCGGGCCGGAGGTGACGCGGACCGTGCGGCAGGTGCCCGAGGCGGCCAGCGCGGTCGCCACCTCCTGTGCGGCCTCGGTGTCCTTGGCCAGGAAGGCGCAGGTGGGGCCGGAGCCGGAGACGAGGGAGGCGAGCGCGCCCGCGTCCGCGCCGGCGCGCAGGGTGTCGGCGAGCGCGGGGCGCAGCGAGAGCGCGGCGGGCTGGAGATCGTTGGAGACGGCGACGGCCAGGGCGGTGGCGTCGCCGGTGCGCAGCGCGTCCAGCAGTGCCTGGGAGGGCTCGGGGTCGGGCACGTCGGCGGCGCTCGCGCCCGCGCCGGACGCCTCGCGCAGCCGGTCGCATTCACGGTAGACGGCGGGGGTGGACAGCCCGCCGTCGGCCACGGCGAACACCCAGTGGAAGGTGCCGCCGGTCTCCAGCGGGGTCAGCAGCTCGCCCCGGCCGCGGCCGAGGGCCACGCCGCCGACGAGGCTGAAGGGGATGTCACTGCCCAACTCGGCGCAGATCTCGAGGAGTTCGGCCCGGGTGGCTTGGGTGCCCCAGAGCGCGTCGCAGGCCAGCAGCGCCCCGGCGGCGTCGGCGCTGCCGCCCGCCATGCCGCCCGCGACGGGGATGTCCTTGGCGATGTGGAGGTGCACGGCGGGCGCGATGGCGTGCCGCTCGGCGAGCGCGAGGGCGGCGCGGGCCGCGAGGTTGGTGCGGTCCAGCGGCACATGGCCGGCGTCCGCGCCCTCGACGGTGATGCGGAGGGCGTCGGCGGGGGTGGCGGTGACCTCGTCGTGGAGCCCGACGGCGAGGAAGACGTTGGCCAGGTCGTGGAACCCGTCGGGGCGCAGCCCGCCGACCGCGAGCTGGACGTTGACCTTGGCGGGCACACGGGCGGTCACGGGGCGGGTCACGGGGCTCCTTGGTGGGGGTGCGGGTGTTCCGGTGCGGCCATTGTCCCGCCTGCGGGGGTGTGCCTGCGGCGGGCTTGTTCCCCACCCCGCCCCTTCCCGTAACCGGGGCTCCGCCCCGGACCCCGCTCTCGAGAGTTCCCGCCCCTGGGCCCCGTTCCCGGAGGTTCCGCCCACGGGCCCCGTTCCCGGAGGTTCCGCCTCCGGGCCCCGTGCTCGGGTCCCCCGCGCCCGCGCCCCGTACTCGGGGATTCCGCCCCCGCACCGCGCCGAGGTTCGGCCTCTGGCCCCCGCTCGTGGTCCAGCGAGGCTCCGAGCCCCGGTTCGCGGCTCCGGCCCATGGCCCCGGCCGATGTACGGCCGAAGCAGGGCCTGGGGCGGAGCCTTGGCAGAGGTGCGAGGGAGGACCTACGGGGCAGAACCCCGGCGAGGGTGGAGACCCAGCGGGGGTTTGGGGGCGCAGCCCCGGGCGGGGGTTCGGGGGCGCAGCCCCGGTTTCGGGGAGGGGCGGGGTGGGGAGCAAGCCCGACCGCAGGCGCCTCGTGTGGTCAGGCCGCAGGCCCGTGCTCGGCGATCGCGGCGAAGTCCTCCACCGTCAGCGACTCCCCGCGCGCCTGCGGCGAAACCCCAGCGGCCCTCAGTGCCTCCTCCGCGGCCCCCGCCGAACCGGCCCAGCCCGCGAGCGCCGCCCTGAGGGTCTTGCGGCGCTGGGCGAACGCCGCGTCCACCACCGCGAAGACCTCTTCCCGGGTGGCGGTGGTGCGCGGGGCTCGTCCCGGCGTATCAGCGAGACCAGGCCGGAGTCGACGTTGGGGGCGGGCCAGAAGACATTGCGGCCGATCGCGCCCGCCCGCTTGACATGGGCGTACCAAGCAGCCTTCACGGAGGGCACGCCGTACACCTTGGAGCCGGGCGGGGCGGCGAGCCGGTCGGCGACCTCGGACTGCACCATGACCAGCGTCCGCTCAATGGTCGGGAACCGCCCGAGCATATGGAGCAGCACGGGCACGGCGACGTTGTAGGGCAGGTTGGCGACCAGCGCGGTGGGGGTGGGGCCCGGCAGCTCGGTCACCCGCAGGGCGTCGCTGTGCACCAGCGCGAAGCGGTCGGCGCGGTGCGGCAGCCTGGCCTCGACGGTCGCGGGGAGGGCCGCGGCGAGGACGTCGTCGATCTCGACGGCGGTGACCCGGTCGGCGGCCTCCAGCAGCGCGAGGGTCAGCGAACCGAGCCCCGGGCCGACCTCGACGACCACGTCGTCCGGGCGCACCCCGGCGGTCCGGACGATCCGGCGGACCGTGTTGGCGTCGATGACGAAGTTCTGGCCGCGCTGCTTGGTCGGACGTACGCCGAGCCGCGCCGCGAGTTCGCGGACATCGGCGGGGCCGAGAAGGACGTCGGAGTCGGTGGAGCTCACCCAGGAAGTTTAGGCCCCCTTTTTCGGGGCTCGGTCCTCCCCCGGCTCCCGCGGGAGGCGCCCGCGCCGGGTGCCTGAGCCTCGCCCGGCTACCGCTGGGAGGTGCCCCGGCCCGGGTGCCTGAGCATCCCCCCGGCTACCGCTGGAAAGCCCCCGCCGGGGCGCCTCAGCCTCCTCCGGCTACCGCTGGGAGGTGCCCCGGCCGGAGGCCACGCGCCACGCGCCCCGGGCCCCGGGACACCCGACCGGGAGCGCCCGACCGCAGGGACTCGACCGGGAGCGCCCGACGGAGAGCGCCCGACCCCAACCGGGAGCGCCCGACCACGGGCCCCCGACCGGCGGGGCCCCCGACCGCAGGCACCCGAGCGGGAGCCCCGACCACGGGCCCCCGACCACGGGCACCCGCCCGGGAGCGCCCCACCGCAGACACCCCACCGAGCACCCACCCGGGAGCACCCCACCGCAGGCACCCGACGGAGCACCCACCCGGGAGCGCCCCACCGCGGGCACCTGACCGCAGGCACTCAACCAGGAGCACCCAACCCGCCCCCTCACCCATGCAGCTTTGCGCCGCAGCTGGGCCAAGGGCTGGTGCCGCGCTGTTGGTAGAGCTTCTTCGCGCGGTAGGTCTGCTCGGACGGGGGCGCGTCCTGGGGGCGGCCGTGGCCGCCGAGGGCGTGCCAGGTGCCCTGGTCGAGCTGGTAGAGGCCGCCGTAACGGCCGGAGCCGTCGACCGCGTCGGGCCGGCCGCCCGATTCGCAGCGGGCCATCGCCCGCCAGTTGAGCCCGTCCGCCGGGCCGCCGACGCCGGTGGGCACCGTCATGGTGCCGACCCGCACGATCCGGGCCACGGGCGCCTTGACGATCTCGCTGCCGATCTTCCGCGGCCGCTGCCGTACGCCGTTGACGCTGCGCACCTGGTAGGTGATGCGCAGGGTGCCCGGCTCGCCGGCCCGGGCCACGAGCTCGGTGCCCTTGGGGAGGGTGGGGTCGGCGCGGCGGACGGTGGTGAAGGGCACCGGATGGTCCCGGACCTCCTTGCCGCCGGTGATCCGCATCACCGTCACCGTCTGGCCGTCGCGCGGGAAGCTGTCCCGCGGGACGGAGGTGGTGTCCTGGCCGCGCAGGGTGAGCCCGGCGGCGGCGAGGGCCTCGCCGACGGTGGCCGCGTTCGTGCGGACGGTGTGGGGGCGCCCGTCGGCGAGGAAGGTGACGGTGCGCTCGGTGCGGACGTGCAGGAGCAGCCCGCGGCTGGTGATGGCCGCGGAGCGGGAGGCGGACAGATACGCGCCCTCGGCACGTACGCCCAGTTGGCGCAGTGCGCCGTCAACCGTGCGGGCGGTGGTCCACACCCGGCGGCGCTCCCCGTCGAGGGTGAGGGTGACGGGGCGGCCGTAGCGGACGGCGATCTCGTCTCCGTCGCCGAGCCGCTCCCCGGGCGCGGGGGCGACGATGTCGTGCGCGCCGACGTGGACGTCCTCGTCCGCCAGCAGCTCGCCCACGTCGTCGGCGTAGGTGTGCAACGTGCGCGCGTCGCCGTCGACGCTGAGCCGTACGGCCTTGTCCTGGGCGACGAAGGCGGAGGTGCCGCCGGCCAGGGCGGCGACCACCATCGCCTGCGGCAGCAGCCGGCGCATCGGGTCGGTCCGGCCGGTGGCGCCGCGCCGGGCGGCTCGGCGGGCGGCGGCACGGCCGCCCGGGACGCGGTGGCTGGCCCTACGGCTCACGACAACACTCCGGTAACACTCCACAAGTCCACTGGTCAGGGCGTTGGGTCCGGGACTGTAGCGGAGTGGGGGTGACTCTCCAAAGGAAGATCATCACGCAGTGTGATCACCCGCCCCGGAGCGCCACCGCCCCTCAGTAGCCGAAGACGCGTGCCGTATTGGCCGCTACGGCGGTCGCCAAGGTGTCCTCGGGGACACCCTTGACCTCGGCCATGGCCCGCAGGGTGAGCGGAATCAGATACGGAGCGTTGGGCCGTCCGCGGTAGGGGGCGGGGGTCAGGAAGGGCGCGTCGGTCTCGACGAGGACGAGGTCGAGCGGGGCGACGGCGAGGGCGTCGCGCAGCGGCTGGGCGTTCTTGAAGGTGACGTTGCCCGCGAACGACATGTAGTAGCCGCGCTCGGCGCAGATCTTCGCCATGGCCGCGTCACCGGAGTAGCAGTGGAAGACGACGGTCTCGGGCGCGCCCTCCTCGGCGAGCACCCGCAGCACGTCGTCGTGGGCCTCGCGGTCGTGGATGACCAGCGCCTTGCCGTGCTCCTTGGCGATGGCGATGTGGCGGCGGAACGAGCGCTCCTGGGCGGCCATGCCCTCCGGGCCGGTGCGGAAGTAGTCCAGACCGGTCTCGCCCACGCCCCGCACCTGGGGCAGCGCGGCGAGGGCCGCTATCTGGTCGAGCGCCGCGTCGAGGGCGGCGTCGCCGCCGGGCTCCCTGGCCCCCTGCCGGGACCAGCCGTCAGGGTCCCCAGGACGATGCGCGGCGCCTCGTTGGGGTGCAGGGCCACCGTGGCCCAGACGCTCTCGTGCGCCGCCGCGGTCTCGGCCGCCCACCGGGACCCGGCGAGATCACAGCCCACCTGGACGACGGTCGTGACGCCCACCGAGGCGGCCTTGGCCAGTGTCTCCTCGACGGTGCCCGACTGCATGTCCAGGTGGGTGTGGGAATCGGCGACCGGGATCCGCAGGGGCTCCGGCGGCGGGGGCGCGTCCTTTTCCTTTTGCGCGCCGCTCGCCTTGCCACTGCCGCCGGGGGTCGATGCTGTTTTCGCCATAGGCGCGATTCTATGAATCCCGGTGAATGTCCGGTGAATCGCGTCCGGCCGCTCAGTTGACCCGCGCCCGGCTCATGTGAACCGGCTCATGTGAACTGGTTCATGTGAACCGACTCACGCGAACAGGCTCACGCGAACCCGCTCGAACCGGCTCATGTGAAACAGCTCATATGAACCGGATCGTACTCAGTCGCGGTGGTGCTGAAAGGGATGCAGCAGATTCGGAAGGTGCCAATGGTGCCCACGGCGTCGCGCGGGGCCCTCGTTTTCCGGTGCGCGGTCCGGCGCGGCGTCCGCCTCGGTGTCCGGAGCGCCGGTGCCGTCCTCCCGGTCCCGGGTGGTGTGCGGCCTCCCGCGACGCGCACTCTCCAGGACGGAGGAGACCTGACCCGAGCGCATGATCCGCACCAGATGCGCACCGCAGTTGACGCAGTCGGGGCTCGTCAGCGGGGACGGGACGCGCCGGCCGTCGGTGAAGTAGACGACGAAGGCGCGGCCCTCGCCGTCCACGTGGTGTTCGATGTCGTACGCCCGCTCCCAGCCGTGCCCGCACTTCATGCAGGCGAAGGCGTACGCCTCGTGGGCCACCTCGCCGGACTGACCGGAGGGGGTGTGGGCGGCTATCGGATGAGCACCGCTCGAAGTTCCCGCTATATCGCTCATGGCAGCTCCTCTTGTCACACAGGACAAGTCTTTCGGGATGGGATCGCCCCAGGTCTTCCACAACTAGTGGACGCCTTTCCCGGCGCCACCGCACGGGCTCTTCCCTCTCTTTGAGCGAGATTTGGCAACGGCCATGGAGAAACTGGCGAGCAACTGCCCGGCTACTAACCTGAGCTTTGCTTTTCGCTACAGGGCTTTACCTTCGCGTGGGGTGCTTCCCGTCGCGTTCTTCGCCGCCACCACCGCGTCGAACACCTGCCGTTTGGGCACTCCGGCCTCCTGCGCCACCGCCGCGATGGCCTCCTTACGGCGCTCACCGGCCTCCTCGCGCACCGCGACCCGGCGGGCCAGCTCGGCGGGGCCCGCCTCCTCGGGGCCGGGCGCGGGGGCGCCCTCGACCACGATGGTGATCTCGCCGCGCACGCCCTCCGCCGCCCAGGCGGCCAGCTCGGCCAGCGGGCCGCGCCGCACCTCCTCGTACGTCTTGGTCAGCTCCCGGCACACCGCGGCGCGGCGGTCCGGGCCGAACACCTCGGCCATGGCCGCGAGCGTGTCGTCCAGCCGGTGCGGGGCCTCGAACCAGACCAGGGTGCGGCGCTCGTCGGCGACCTCGCGCAGCCGCGTCAGCCGCTCCCCGCCTTGCGCGGCGGGAACCCCTCGAAGCAGAAGCGGTCCACCGGCAGCCCGGACACGGCCAGCGCGGTGAGCACCGCGGACGGGCCCGGCACGGCGGTGACGGTGATCCCGCGCTCCACGGCGGCGGCCACCAGCCGATAGCCGGGGTCGGAGACCGACGGCATGCCCGCGTCGGTGACCAGCAGCACCCGGGCGCCGCCGACCAGGGACTCGACCAGCTCGGGCGTGCGGGCCGACTCGTTGCCCTCGAAGTAGGACACCACCCGGCCGGCCGGGCGCACCTCCAGGGCCTGGGTGAGGCGGCGCAGCCGCCGGGTGTCCTCGGCGGCGATCACATCGGCGGCCATGAGCTCGGCGGCCAGCCTCGGGGGCGCGTCCGCCGTGTCGCCGATGGGGGTCCCTGCCAGTACGAGCGTTCCAGTCACGCCCCCATCCTCGCAGCCGGGCGCGGCGGGCCCCGCGACCGGCCACGACCGGCCACGAGGCCGACCTCGGGGCCGACCGCAGGACCGACCCCGAGGCGGCGGCGGGCCCGGCCCCGAGGCAACCGCGGGCCCGGCCCCGAGGCCGCCGCCCCGGAAACGCATCCCCGTTCGCCGCCTTTCCCCGCCACACTCACAGACCGCTTCCCTACGATGGCCCGGTGAGCAGTGACACCGCGACCCACGCCCAGCCGGGCAAAGCCACCGGCCAGCAGCCGCCGGCCTGGCAGCTCCGGCTGCGCCGTTTCGGATACGCGGGCCAGACCAGGCCCGGCGTACGGGAGCGGCTGGTCCCGCCGTACGCGGAGCCGGGCACCCGGCTCTGGGAGATCCTCGGCGCGACCCCCTCGGCGGCGGCCAGAATCGCCCGCTGGAGCGGCTGGGGCGGTCCGCTGCTCGTCGCGCTGTGCGCCGGTCTGACCCGCTTCTGGCATCTGGGCAGCCCGGACAACGTCATATTCGACGAGACGTACTACGCCAAGGACGCCTGGTCGATCTGGGAGTACGGCTACGAGGGCACCTGGCCGAAATCCGCCAACGACCGGATCCTCGACACCCCGCAGCACATCCCGCTCAGCGACGCGGCCTCGTATGTGGTGCACCCGCCGGTGGGCAAGTGGGTGATCGGGTTCGGCGAGCAGCTCTTCGGGCTGCATCCGTTCGGCTGGCGGTTCATGGTCGCGGTGCTCGGCACGCTCTCGGTGCTGATGCTGTGCCGGATCGGGCGGCGGCTGTTCCGGTCGACCTTCCTCGGCTGCCTCGCGGGCGCGCTGATGGCCGTGGACGGGCTGCACTACGTGATGAGCCGCACGGCGCTGCTCGACCTGGTCGTGATGTTCTTCGTGCTGGCCGCCTTCGGCTGTCTGCTCGTCGACCGGGACCGGGCGCGCGCCAGGCTGGCGGCGGCGCTGCCGGCCGGTGAGGACGGCACGGCGCGGCCGGACCCGGCGGTCGCCCGGGGCCTGAAGCTGGGCGCGCGGCCGTGGCGGATCGCGGCCGGGGTGCTGCTGGGCCTGGCCATCGGCACCAAGTGGAACGGGCTGTACGTGCTGGCGGCCTTCGGCCTGATGACCGTCCTGTGGGACGTGGGCAGCCGCCGCACCGCGGGCGCCCTCCGCCCCTACCGGGCGGTGCTGCGGCGCGATCTGGGCGGGGCGTTCGTCTCACTGGTGCCTGTGGCGATCCTCACGTACATCGCCTCCTGGTCGGGCTGGTTCACCGCGAGCGGCGCTTACGACCGGGGGCGCGGCTGGCGGCACAGCGGCTATTTCCGCCACTGGGCCGAGTCCGACAAGCCGGACGGCGGCGGCTACGGCACCGGCGGCGCCTTCGACTGGCTGCTCAACCCGCTGCGCAGCCTGTGGCACTACGAGTCCGAGGTCTACAAGTTCCACGTCAACCTCGACTCGCCGCATGTCTACCAGTCCAATCCGTGGAGCTGGCTGGTCCAGTCCCGCCCGGTCTCGTACTTCTACGAGTCCCCGCGGGCCGGCCAGGAGGGCTGCCCCAAGGACGCCGCCGAGAAGTGCGCCCGCGAGGTACTGGCCATCGGCACCCCGCTGCTGTGGTGGACGGCCTGTTTCGCGCTGCTGTACCTGCTGTTCCGGTGGGCGCTGCGGCGCGACTGGCGGGCGGGCGCGATCCTGTGCGGGATCGCCGCGGGCTATCTGCCGTGGTTCCTCTACCAGGACCGGACGATCTTCTCCTTCTACGCCGTCGTCTTCGTGCCCTTCCTGTGCCTCGGGGTGGCGATGATGATCGGCGCGCTGCTGGGGCCACCGGGCGCGAGCGAGACCCGCCGGGTGATCGGTGCGGTCGGCTCGGGCGCCCTCGTCCTGCTGATCATCTGGAACTTCATCTACTTCTTCCCGCTGTACACGGGCCAGACGATCCCCATGGACGCCTGGCGCGCCCGGATGTGGCTCGATACCTGGATCTGACCCCGGCTCGGCCCCCGGCCCACCGCATGGATCCGGCCACGGCCCCCGCACCCTCTACGGTGAGGGCGCGGGGGCTTCACGTGGTGCCGGTAGAGTGCCGGGCACCGCGGCCCCGTCGACTGATGGGGGGAACCGAGAACACAGTGTGGGGGTTCTGAAATGCGGAGTGGCGCGAGAGCCGCGATCGTCGGTGCGGTGTTCGCCGCCATGGTCGGTGTGGCCGGTTGCGGCAGCGGCCAGGACGATTCAGCCGGCCCGAAGGACGGTGCGAGCGCCGGCTCGGGTGACGACAAGCCGTCCCTGAAGAAGGTGAAGACCGGCCCGCCCAGCGCGGCCGAGGTCAAGACCACCGCCCACGCGTTCCTGGCGGCCTGGTCGGCGGGCGAGACGGCGAAGGCCGCCGCCCTGACGGACGACAGCGGCGCGGCCACCACGGCGCTGAGCGGCTACCGCACAAAGGCCAAGGTGGCCAAGGTGACGCTGGACGCGGGGCAGGCGAGCGGCGCCAAGGTGCCGTTCTCGGTCAACGCCCAGCTCTCCTCCGGCGGTGAGAGCGTCCCCTGGACGTATGAATCCTCGCTGACCGTGACCCGCGACACCAAGACCGGCAAGCCGGTCGTCGCCTGGAAGCCCTCCGTGGTGCACCCCGACCTCGCCGAGGGCGACACGCTCAAGACCGGGGCGTCCGAGGCCCCGCCGATCAAGGCGGTGGACCGCGACGGCAAGGAGCTGACCGCCTCCGAGCACCCGACCCTCAAGACCGTCCTGGCCGCGCTGCGCGAGCGGTACGGCAAGAAGGCGGGCGGCGAGGCGGGCGTGGAGACCTGGATCCAGCGCGCCAAGGGCTCCAAGTCCCCCGACAAGACCCTCAAGGTGCTCTCCAAGGGCACCCCGGGCACGCTCCGCACCACGATCGACGCATCGCTGCAGCGCACCGCCGAGCAGCAGGTGAGCAAGCGCACCAAGGCGTCGGTGGTCGCGGTCAAGCCCAGCACCGGTGAGATCCTCGCGCTGGCCAACTCCCCGCGAGCGGCTTCAACACCGCCTTCCAGGGCTCGTACGCACCCGGCTCGACGATGAAGATCATCACCTCGACGACGCTGATGGACAAGGGTCTGGCGGCGTATGGCAAGCCGCATCCGTGCCCGAAGTACTTCAGTTACGGCGGCTGGAAGTTCCAGAACGACAAGAAGTTCGAGATCAAGAACGGCACCTTCGAGCAGAGCTTCGCCCGCTCCTGCAACACGGCCTTCATCAGCCAGGCGGGGAAGCTGAAGGACGACGACCTGAGCAAGGAGGCCCGGGACGTCTTCGGCATCGGGCTCAACTGGCAGACCGGCGTGCCCACCTTCGACGGCTCGGTGCCGGTGCAGTCCGCGGCCTCCAAGGCCGCCTCGCTGATCGGCCAGGGCGGTGTGCGGATGAACCCGCTCAACATGGCGTCGGTCGCGGCCACCGCCTCCACCGGCACCTTCCGCCAGCCGTACCTGGTCTCGCCGTCGCTGGACGACCGGACACTGGCCAAGGCGAGCAGGACGATGAAGTCCAGCACCCACGACCAGCTGAAGAAGCTGATGAAGCTGACGGCCACCTCGGGCACCGCCGCCGAGGCGATGGCCGGGATGAGCGGTGACTTCGGCGCCAAGACCGGCTCGGCCGAGGTGGACAACCAGGAGAAGCCGAACGGCTGGTTCAGCGCGTACCGCGACGACGTCGCGGCCGCCGGTGTGGTCCCCGAGGGCGGCCACGGCGGCGACACGGCGGGACCGATCGTGGCGGCCCTGCTGCGCGCGGGCTGACCCTCCGCGGGTACGGCCCCGGGAGCCGGGCGGGCGCTTCGAGCGCCCGCCCGGCTCCTTCGTGTTCGGCCGGTCTTCGCGAACGTCAGCAGTGGGGCATGTTGGCGTGCCCGTCACGGAGCGCCAGCTCCGTGACATAGCCGTTGGACGGCCCCCACTGGTCGAGCTGGACCCAGATGTTGCTGTTCCGGCCGCCCAGGGAGGCATCACCGCCCTCGGTGAAGCAGATGGCCTCCCACTCCTCGCCGAATCGGACCTGCCCCCAGTCCGCGCCCGTGGTGGCGGGCACCGACCGGATGTAGGCGTCGGTCGTCGCGTGGACCGGGACGTTCGCCGCCTCGGCCTTGGTGCCGATGGAGTCGGCGGGCTGAGCGCCGGCCGCGGTCGCGCCCAGTCCCGACACCACAGCCGCCGCTGCGATGGCGAGACCGGCCCCCGTCAGGCGTCCACGTACACGCATGTCACTCGCTCCTTCAGTCGTCGTACTCCGGTGAGGCCGCCGGCGGTTCCCCCGTGCGGCAGCTACGACTCTTCCGGGCCGGTGTGGAAAGGAGATTGAGGAAACGTTGATCCGATATTCACCCGGCCGGGGCAAGGTCGTCAGGGAGCGAGGCGACAAAGGGCGGTGCCGACATGGAGTTTCGCGTACTGGGTCCGGTGGAGGCGTCGGCCGACGGGCGGCCGGTCGATCTGGGCCATCCCAAGCAGCGGGCGGTGGCGGCGGTGCTGCTGTGCGAGCTGGGCCGTCCCCTCCCCGCCGAGCAACTGATCGACCGGGTGTGGGGCGAGCACCCTCCGGGCTCGGTGCGCAATGTGCTCTACGGATACATCGGCGGCCTCCGCACGGCCCTGCGGTCCGGCGGCGCCGAGGACGTCCGGCTGGGCCGCCGCTCCGGGGGCTATCTGCTAGAGGCCGACCCCGGACGAGTGGATCTGCACCGCTTCCAGCGGCTGGTGGCCGGCGCACGCGCGGCCCGGCACGACGGGGCGGACGTCGTCGCCCCGCTGCGGGACGCGCTGGCCCTGTGGCGTGGTGACGCCCTTACCGGGATGGCGGGGGCGTGGGCGGAGGGGACGCGCGTCCGGCTGGCCGAGGAGCGGCTGGCGGCGCGGCTCGAGCTGTACGACGCGGAGCTGCGACTGGGGCGCCACCGTGAAGTGCTGTCGTGGCTGCGCGCCCTGACGGACGAGCATCCGCTGGACGAGCGGGCGGTACGGCAGCTGATGACGGCCCTGTACCGCTGTGAGCGGCAGGCGGAGGCCCTGGACGCCTACGAGGCCACGCGGGGCCGGCTCGCCGAAGAGCTCGGGGTGAACCCGGGGCCCGAACTGCGCTCCCTCCACGAGCGGATCCTGCGCAACGACGCGGCGCTCGACGCCCCGGCCCCGCCGCCCCGCCCGACCGGACCGTCGGGATCCCCGCGGCCGCCGCGGCGGCCGGGGAGGGGCCGGGCCCACCGCGCCCGCGCCGGGGCCTCCGGCGCAGCCCGCCGGACTGCCGCACGTCGTGGGCGGGTTCCGTGGCCGGGCCGAGGAACTCACCCGGCTGGACGCCCTGTTGCCACCGGAGACCGACCCCGGGACCGGCCCAGGCGGGGATCGGGGGCACGAGCGCGGGCCCGGTGACGCGTACGCACGCGGGGAAGCTCGCGGGAACGAGAACGCCCACGCGACCGGGCACGCGCGGAAGAACGGGCGCGCGCGGGCGAACGGGAACGCGCGCGGACACGGCGACGCGCGGGACAACCAGAGCGCGCATCGGCCCGGGGACGCGTACCCGAACGAAGACGCACCACGCGGACACGGAGACGCGCACCGGAACGATGACGCACGCGGGCACGGCGACGCACGCGGGCACGGGCACGCGCGGGAGGGCGGAAACCCGCATCGGCACGGGGACGCTTGCGAGCGCGGCGAACCGGCCGGGGCGTTGACCATCTCGGCTCTCTTCGGCACCGCGGGCGTCGGCAAGACGGCCCTCGCGGTCCACTGGGCGCACCGCAACCGCCACCGCTTCCCCGACGGCCAGCTCTACGTCGATCTGCGCGGCTTCGACCACGACTGCGAGCCGCTGCGCCCGGCCGAGGCCGTCGGGCAGTTGCTGCACGGACTGGGGGTTCCACAGGAGCGGATTCCGGCCGACCGGGACGAGCAGGTGCACCACTACCGGTCGCTGCTGGACGGACGGCGCATGCTGGTCGTCCTGGACAACGCGGCCTCCGCCGAGCAGGTGCGGCCGCTGCTGCCCGGCAGCCCCTCCTGCCATGTCGTGGTGACCAGCCGTCAGCGGCTCACCGGCCTGGTGGCCCGCGACGGCGCCCGGCCGTTGGTCCTGGGCGCGCTCGCCCCCGCCGAGGCGCACGAGGTGCTGGCCGCGGCGGTGGGAGAGAACCGGCTGGGCGCCGAGCCGGAGGCCGCCGCCCGGCTGACCGAGCTGTGCGGCGCGCTGCCGCTGGCCCTGCGGGTGGCCGCCGCGCAGCTGGTCTGCGACCCCGGCCTGGGGGTGGCGGACCTGGCGGCCGAGCTGGACGACGGGGACCGGCTGGGGGCGCTGGAGCTCGACGGAGACCCGGCGTCGGCCGTACGGCGCGCCTTCACCCTCTCCTACCGCGCCCTGGCCCCTGGGCCTCGGCGGCTGTTCCGGCTGCTGGGCCTGGCGCCGGGCCCGGAGGTCACCGTGCCCGCCGCGGCCGCGCTGCTGGGCTCCTCGGAGCAGGAGGCGCGGGCGCTGCTGCGGGCGCTGGATGCCGCGCATCTGGTGGAGTCGCCGCATCCGGGCCGCTACCGCCCGCACGATCTGCTGCGCGAGTACGCGGCCGAACGAGCCCGGGCCGAGATCCCCGAGCCCGAGCGGGCGGCGGCCCTGGACCGGCTGCTGGAGTTTTACCTGAATCACGCGGGCGCCGCCACGGCCTTCGGCTACACGCCACTGATCCGGGTGGCGCGCGACCGCCCCGTGGGGGACCTCTTCGACGGGCGCGACGCGGCGCTGGCCTGGCTGGAGAGCGAGCGCGCCAATCTCGTCGCCGCCGTCGTACGGGCCGCCGAGACCGACCGGCACCGCACCGCCTGGCGGCTCGCCGACGAACTGCGCGGCTGGCTCTACCAGCGGCGGCACCTGCCCGAGTGGGAGACCACGGCCCAGGCCGGGCTGCGGGCCGCCCGGCGGGCCGCCGATCCGCTGGGCGAGGCGGCGATGCGGCACGGCCTGGCCACCCTCTACCGGCAGACCGGCGAGGTGCGGACGTCGCTGGAGCACCACCAGGCGGCGCTGGAGGGGTACCGCCGGGCCGGGTTCGCGGAGGGCGAGGCCGGGATGCTGATGAATCTGGCCACCCTCTACGACGACCTGGGCGACATGCGCCGCGCGAGCCAGTGGCTGGGCCGGGGCATCACGCTGTTGCGCACCCTCGACCGGCCCGAGCTCCTCGGCCCCGCGCTCACCAACAGCGCCGCCGTGGACGTCCAGTTCGGGAATCTGCGGCGCGCCGTCGAGGGGGCGACGGAGGCGATCGATGCGGGTGAGCGCCGGGCCACCCCCTCAGCCACGGTGGCGCCGCTGATCAACCGGGGGCTCGCCCGGCGGCACCTGGGCGAACTGGACCGGGCGCTGGCGGACGGCGCCGAGGCGGTGCGGGTGTGCGAGGAGCTGAGCCAGCGCCACCACGAGTCCACCGCCCACGAGCTGCTGGCCCTGGCGCACCGCGACGCCGGGCGGTACGGACTCGCCCTGGACCACGCCGAGCACGCCCTGGCGGTCGCGCTGGAGACCGGCACCCGTAAGGACGAGGCCGACAGCCTCACCACCCTGGGCGAGATCCACCGGCTGACCGGGCGGGTGGAGCGGGCCGAGGCCCGGTTCACCGAGGCCCTGGACACATCGGGCTCCTGCGGGCTGCGGCGCCCGGAGGCCGACGCCCATCTGGGGCTGGCCCGCGTCCGGCACGGCGCGCACGCGTACGACGCGGCGGCGGACCACGCCCGGCACGCCTTGGGCATCGCTCGCGACCACGGGCTGCGGCTGGTCGAATGCCGTACCCACCACACCCTGGCCGCCCTCTACCGCCGCCTCGGCTGCCCGGAGCGCGCCGGGCGCCATACCGCCGACGCACGGCGCCTTCACGCGGAGACCGGCTACCGCCCGGCCGCGGCCGCCTGGCCCGCCGACTGAGCGCCTTGGGGGAGCCGGGCGCGGTCGGCCGACCGGGTGCCCGGCACGGGCAGCCGGGACCTGGCCGGAAGCGCCGGGAAAAGTCCTGGCGGGGGCCGCGGGGGCGTCGATAGCGTCGGTCCATGGTCGACTCCACCCCTGACAACGCCGCCCACCCCCGCTTCGCCGACGCCCTGCGCGAGCTCGGCCTGGACGTCGAGGTGCGCCGGTTCCCCGACGCCACCCGTACCGCCGCCGAGGCCGCCGCGGCGATCGGCTGTGAGCTGGGCCAGATCGTCAAGTCGCTGGTCTTCGAGGCGGACGGACAGCCGGTGGTGGTGCTGATGGACGGGGCGTCACGGGTCGACGTCGAACTCGTACGGCGTGAACTGGGCGCCGGGAGCGTCCGCCGGGCGGACGCGGCGCTGGTGCGGGAGACCACCGGCTATGCCATCGGCGGGGTGCCGCCCTTCGGCCACCGCACCCGTACCCGCGTCCTCGCCGACCGCCGGCTGCTGGACCACGAGACCGTATGGGCCGCGGCGGGCGATCCCCACACCGTCTTCCCGCTCGACCCCAAGACCCTGATCGCGCATGCCGAGGGCACGCTGGTGGATGTGCGCGAGCGGTCCGCGTGACCCCGCTGGTCGCGGCCGCGGTGCTCATCGCGGCCGTCACCCACGCCAGTTGGAACGCCATCGCGCACGGCATCAGGGACCAGCTGCTCGCCTTCACCCTGGTGGGCGGCGGCGGGGCGCTGTGCGGGCTGGCGCTGCTGCCGTTCGCCCCGCTGCCCGCGGCGGACGCCTGGCCGTATCTACTGGCCTCCGCGGCCATCCATGTGGTCTATCAGCTGCTGCTCATGCGCTCGTTCCACCTGGGCGACTTCGGCCAGATGTACCCCATCGCGCGCGGCACCGCCCCGCTGGTGGTGACCGTGGCCGCCGCGGTCTTCGTCGGCGAGCGGCCGGACCGCTGGCAGGCGGCGGGCATCGCGCTGGCCTCGGCGGGGCTGGTGGGCGTGGCGCTGTGGGGCATCAGGGGGTCGCGGCACGCCGAGCGCGAGGGAAGCGGGGAGAGCGGCGGGGGCGCACCGCAGTGGCTCGCCCTTACGGCCGCCATCGCCACCGGTCTGTCCATCGCCGCGTACACCGTCGTGGACGGTCTGGGGGTACGCGCCTCCGGCAGCCCACTCGGCTACATCGCCTGGCTGATGATCCTGGAGGGCTTCGCCATCCCCCTCTGTGCCCTGATGATCCGGCGCGGTGCGCTCCTGGGGCAGCTGCGGCCGGTCGCGGCGCGCGGGCTGCTCGGCGGGCTGCTGTCGGTCGCCGCCTACGGTCTGGTCCTGTGGGCCCAGACCCGGGCCGAACTCGCCCCGATCGCGGCGCTGCGCGAATCGTCGATCATCGTGGGCGCGGCGATCGGGGCGCTGTTCTTCAAGGAGCGGTTCGGCGGTCCGAGGATCGCGGCGGCGGGGCTGATGGTGGCGGGCATCGGACTGATGCTGCACGCGGGTTGACCGCCCGTTACTCCCGCTCTCCGTTGGTCCTGCGCGAATGCCCCTGAGTAGGACAGAATCGGGAGACCGTCGTCACAAGGGGGACTTGGTGCGGATCGACGTAGCGGTGAGCGGTGGGGAGGCGGAGCTCCGTTCGCTCCACGACTGGCTGAGACGGGATCCGGGCGCGCGCCGTGGCGTCCGGGTGGAGCTGGTCCAGGCCGAGCCGTCGCCGGGCCAGATGGGCGTGCTCACCGATGTGCTGCAGCTGGTCACCGACAACGCCTGGAGCGCGGCCTCCTTCGCGCTGGCGCTGTCCACCTGGCGGCAGACGCGGCCGCACGGCCCACGGATCACCGTGCGCCGTGGCGACCTTACGGTCGACATCGACAGCGGCGGCGACGAGGAGCTGCGGCGGCTGATCGACGCGCTGGAGCGCCCGGCCGCCCCCGAACCGGAACGGGAACCCGAACCGGAACCGGATCGTCAGGGCGGCGGAGAAGGGCGGTAGCCGTGGCCGTTCTGCCCGACCCGGCCGCCACCCGCGCGGTGCTCATCGGCACCAGCCGCTATGCCCACCTGGAGCAGATCCCGGCGGTGGCCAACAACCTGAGCGCGCTGGCCGCGGCCCTGTGCGCCCCCGGCTCCTGGGGGCTGGCGCCCGAGCACTGCACGGTCATCGAGGACCCCGGCACCGCGGTCGAGGTCCTCGAGGCCGTCCGGACCGCGGCCGAGGAAGCCACGGACACCTTGCTGGTGTACTTCGCCGGACACGGCCTCGTGGAACCGCGCCGCGGCGAGCTCTTCCTGGGGCTGACGGGGTCCCTACAGCACCGCTCGTACACCGGACTGCCGTACGGCACGCTGCGCGACGTCGTGCTGGACGGGCGGGCCGGGCGCCAGGTGATGCTGCTCGACTGCTGCTTCAGCGGACGCGTGCTCGGCTTCATGAGCGCGGCGGCCGCCGAGGCGGTCATCGACCAGGTGGAGATCGAGGGCACCTATCTGCTCGCCTCCGTCCCCGACACCAGCTTCGCGCTCGCCCCGCCCGGTGAGACCCATACGGCCTTCACGGGCGAGCTGCTGCGGCTGCTGCGCGAAGGGGTGCCGGGCGGGCCGGAGTTGCTGGACCTGGACACGGTCTACGCGGCGGTGTACGCGGCGCTGCGGGCCAAGGGGCGGCCGCTGCCGCAGAAGCGCGACCGCAATACGGCGGGCGGGCTCGCCCTGGCCCGCAACGCCGCCTGGGCACCGCCCGGCTTCGGCCCGCCGCCCCGGCCGTACAACCATGAGCCGACGCCGCCGCCCACCCCGTACGGCCACGAGCCGACGGCGCACCCGCCATACGGCCACGAGCCGACGCCGCCGCCCGCGCCGCTGCCCGCCGTGCCGCCGATGCCCACCTGGTCGCCGATGGCCCTGCCGTCGCCCGCCCCGCTCCCCTCCCCGGCGGCGCCTCCCGGGGACGCCGCCGCGCCGTCACCTACGGGCTGGCGGGAGCACTCTTCGTGGCCCTGGTGGCTACTGGGGTGCCCCTGGCGATGTCCTGGATGAAGGACTCGTCCCACGACGACTCCGGGCACAACACCGGGCGCGACACCTCGAAGTCGTCCGGCAAGCCGAAGCCGGGCCCCACCTCCGGGTACAACGCCGCGACCAAGGGCGCCGTCGTCAACGCCTCGACGAAATCGGGCGGGACGCTGAAGTTCATCAGCCAGAACGACGCGGATTCATGGGACCCCCAACGCACCTATTACGGCTACATCTGGAACTTCTCCCGCTACTACGCCCGCCAACTGGTCACCTACGCCCCCAAGCCCGGTAAGGACGGCGCCGAACTGGTCCCGGACCTCGCGGAGAAGACGGCCGAGGTGACCGACGGCGGTAAGACGTACACCTACACCCTGCGCAAGGGGATCACCTGGGAGGACGGCTCCCCGATCACGTCCTATGACATCAAATACGGAATCGAGCGGGTCTGGGCCCAGGACGAGATCCCGGGTGGGCCGGTCTTTATTCAGCAGGCGCTCGATCCGGACCTCACCTACAAAGGGCCGTACAAGGACAAGCTCGGCCTGAAGGCCATCAAGACCCCGAACGACAGGACCATCGTCTTCAGACTACCGAAGGCCAACGGCGACTTCGAGCGCATGCTCGCCACGCCGTCCGGATCCCCGTGAAAAAGGAGAAGGACACCAAGGACAGGTACACGGCCAGGCCGTTCTCCTCGGGCCGTACAAATTCGGCCCCTACCAGCCGGGCAAGTCACTGGAACTCGTCCGCAATACCGAGTGGAAGCAGTCCTCCGACCCGATCCGCACCGCCCTTCCCAACCGGATCACGGTGGCTGTCAACAACGATGAGCAGGCGAGGGCCGAGGCACTGTTCTCGGGCCAGTACGACCTGGACCTGGGATACTCCGGACTCACCGGGCCCGCCCTCGCCAAGGCCCGGGGCAGCTCCGACCTCACGTCCCGGTTGGACAACCCGTACACCCAGCTGCTGCTGTTCGCGGCCCTCCCGCGCTCGGTCAAACCCCTGGACAACGCCCATTGCCGTAAGGCGGTCCTCTACGCGGCGGACAGGGAGAATATGCGAACCGCAGCGGGCGGTGTGCTCTCCGGTGATATCGCGCCCCATATGCTCCCGCCCTCCATCAGCGGCTCCGAATCCTCCTACGACCCGTACGAGGCGCTCAAGAACGACGGCACGAACGCCACCAAGGCCGAGGAGGAGCTGAAGGCGTGCGGAAAGCCGAACGGCTTCACGACCACCATCGCGGTGCGGAACAACCGCCCAACCGATATAGCTGTCGCCCAGTCGCTCCAGTCGTCGCTGCGGAAGGTCGGTATCGACACCGAGATCGATCAGATCGACGGCGCCCGATACAGCGAGACGATGGGCGCACCCCAGGTGGTGAAGAAGAAGGGATACGGCATCGTCATCTACCGGTGGGGCGCCGACTTCCCCACCGGTCAGAGCTTTCTGCAACCGGTCGCCGACAGCCGTTTCATCACGAGCACCGGAAACGTCAATGTCGCGGAGGTGGACGACCCCACGATCGACCACCTCTTCGACACGGCCATCGCCGAACAGGACCCGGAAAAGGCCGGGAGCGACTACGCGCAGATCAATCGGAGGATCGCCGACTCCGCCGCGTATCTGCCCATCCTGTTCCAGAAGAGCGTGCTCTGGCGCGGCTCCCATCTGACCAACGTCTACACGAGCGACCCCTGGCAGGGCGCTTACGACTATGTCTCGCTGGGCGTCTCCAAGTGACCGAAGGCCCTGCGCACCGCCACGTTCGTGGTCGTGATGCCGCCGTCCACGGGAAGGGTGATCCCGGTGATCCAGGCGGCGTCGGAGGAGGCGAGGAAGGTGATGGCGGCGGCGATGTCGGTGGGTTCGCCGACCCGCCCGAGGGGGTAGACCTCGGCGGCGCGGCGCAGGGTGTCCTCCCGGCCGTCCCAGCCGGGGGTGCGGATCGTCCCGGGAGCCACGAGGTTGACGCGGACGCCCCGTCCCGCGGCGTGGGCGGCCAGGGTGCGGGTGAGGCTGCCCAGGCCCGCCTTGGCGGCGCTGTAGGCGTGGTTGCCGAAGTCCTGGAGGCCGTTGACCGAGCCGACGTTGACGATCGCGCCCCGGCCGTCCGCGGCGGCCAGCTGCGGCAGCGCGGCGCGGGAGCAGCGGAAGGCGCCGCCGAGGGTGATGTCGATGTCCTGCTGCCACTCGTCGTCCGCCTGGTCCTCGAACAGCGGGGTGTCGACGTGACACGAATGGGCGCTGTTGACCAGGACGTCCAGCCTTCCGAAGCTGCTTACGGCGTGCGCCACGGCCGCCTCGGCGTCCGCCCGCCGGGCCACGTCGCAGCCCAGCGACTCGGCCTCGCCGCCGTCCGCCCGTATGGACGCGGCGGCCTTCGCGGCCCGTTCGCCGTCCTGGTCGGTGATCAGCACCCGGGCGCCCTCGTCGGCGAACCGGCGGGCGGTCACCTCCCCGATCCCGCGCCCCGCGCCGGTGAGCATGACCGCGTAGCCCTCGAATCTCCGCACCGTGTGCCCCTTCCCGTCGGCTCCGGGACCGCCGCCGCCCCATGGCGGCGGGTCCGCCGGGATCATGCCCGGCCCCGGCATGATCCTCCCGCGCGGGGCGTTGCACCATAAGAGAAACACAGCACACACGCTCGGGTCGGCATGGCGGGAGTCGGACAGTGGTGGACGTCCAGGGCACGGTGGCAGACGGTTTCGAACCGGTCCGGGACGCCTTCGCGGCGAACTTCGCCCGGCACGGCGAGCGCGGCGCGGCCGTGGTCCTCTACCGGGAGGGCGAGAAGGTCGTCGACCTGTGGGGCGGTACGAAGACCCCCGACGGCGGCCAGGACCCCGACAGCGGCGAGGATTCCGACGGCGGCGAGGATTCCGGCGACCGTAAGGGGCCCACGGGCCGTGCGGGCTCCGAGGACTCCGATGGCCATGAGGGGTCCGACGGCGGCCCCGAGCCCTGGACCCAGGACACCGCCCAGGTCGTCCGGTCGGTCACCAAGGGCGTGGCCGCCGCCGTGCCGCTGCTGCTGCACCAGCGCGGCCAGCTGGACCTGGACGGCCGGGTCAGCACCTACTGGCCGGAGTTCAAGGCGGCCGGCAAGGAGCGGGTGCTGGTGCGGCATCTGCTCGCGCACCGCACCGGCGTGCCCGTGCTCGACACCCCGCTGACCCCCGCCGAGGCCGTCGACGGCATATCCGGGCCGCGGGCCGTCGCCGCCCAGCAGCCCGTTTGGGAGCCCGGTACGGCGCACGGGTACCACGCCCAGACGTACAGCTGGCTGCTGGGCGAGCTGGTGCGCAGGGTCACCGGGCGGACCATCGGGCGCTGGATCGCCGAGGAGATCGCCCGGCCGCTCGGGCTCGACCTGTGGCTCGGGCTGCCCGAGGAGCAGCGGGGCCGGGTGGGCCGGATCGCTGCGGTGGAGGCGCTCTCCGCGCCCGCCGCCCACGGGCCGCGGCTGCGCCCCAAGCGGTCGGTCGCCGAGGCGTATCGCGACCCCGAGTCGCTGACCCGGCGGGCGTTCGCCGCGATCACCCCGCTGCCGGACGAGAACGATCCCGCGTATCTGGCCGCCGAGTTGCCCGCCTCGGGCGGCGTGGCGACCGCCGAGGCGCTGGCCCGCTTCTACGCGGCGCTGATCGGCCCGCTGCCCTCGGCCCGTACGGCCCGCTCGGGGGGCAGGCTGTTCGCCCCGGCGACGCTGACGATGGCCCGTACCGAGGAGTCGGCGGGCCCGGACCAGGTCCTGGTGGTCGGCACCCGCTTCGGCCTCGGCTACATGCTGCACGGCCCGGCCTGCCCGCTGCTGGGGCCGGGCTCGTTCGGCCACCCGGGGCGCGGTGGCTCCCTCGCCTTCGCCGACCCGGAGGCGCGCATCGGCTTTGCCTACGTCACCAACGGTATGCGGCGCGGCGTCACCGCCGATCCGCGTGCGCAGGCGCTCGTGCGCGCGGTGCGGACCAGCCTGGCGGCGCGGGAGGCGTAACGGCCCGAGGCGCCGCAGGTGCGGCGGGGCGGCGCGAAAAGGAACGCGCCACGCGCCCCCGGTGTGCCTCCGAGCGCCCTCCCGTACTCGCACACGCGGGTCCACCAGGGCCAAGGGTCCCTATTGCGCCGCCCCCGGTCACCGCACACTGGAATCCGGGGGAAATCGGGGGGCACGTGGCTCGGTTACGGGGGCGGCTGCGGCCGCGTTCATGGGCGTGGGCGTGGGCGTGGCCACGCGAGGAACGACAGCGGGGGCGCGGGCGGGCGCCGCGCCCCACCGACGGATATCACCAGGTCGCCGAACCGCCGGCGCACCGGCACCGGCTGGCCCGCCGGGACATGGAATGGCAGATGCTGCGCATCCTGCTGATCTTCCGTCTGATGCACGGCATCCAGCTGGCGGTGACGGTGCCCGGGATCGCGGGCCATCTGTCGCACCGCGGCGGGGCGTCGCTGCTGCTGATCGCGGTGGTGGCCGAATCCCTGTGGTTCGTCGCGCGCATCGTCCGCAACCACCGGCGGGTGATCGCGGACGACACCGAGCGGGAGCGCGCGGGCGTCCGGCCCGATCCGCATGCCGCGCCGCCGACCACGTACGACGGTGTGGCGGCCGGTGTGGAGCTGTGCTCGGCCGTGGCGTTCCTGTGGGCGTGTGCGCTGGTCATGGGCTCGCACCGGTCGCAGGACATGGCCCCGCTGCTGGTGCTGACCACCGAGCAGATCTCGGCCGCGGGCATCGGCTCGGCGCTCGGCCAGCCGCGGCGGGTGCTGCTCACCGGCACCAGCGCGATCGCCGCCTCCTACGCCGCGGTCGTCGCCCTGGGCGACGGCGGCCCGGCGGCGCTGGCCCGCTCCGATGTGCTCATCGGGCTCACCGGCTACGGGGCGCTGGCGTATCTCATCCGCCGCGGCGCCGCATTCCTGCTGCAACTCGCCGCCGACCTGGGCGACATGAGTCTTCAGCTGCATGAGCAGGAGCAGCGCAAACTGCTCGCCATCGAGCTCCACAACCACCTCGGCCACACCCTCAACGCCTTCCAGCGGATCGACGCCTCGGATCCCGAGCAGATCGACTCGCTGCGCAAATCGGCGGTGGTGGCGCGGGAGCGGCTGGCCACCTTCATCGGCACCGGGCGGTTCAGCGAGTCGGTGCCGCTGATCGGCATGGTCCACCGGCAGGTGGCCCTGGCCACCAACGACACCCTCACCGTGGAGCCGATCGTCACCGACCGGGTGGTCGGCGCCGCGGCCCGGGTGCTGCCCTCCCAGGTGGAACTGCTGGAGCCCGCGCTGCGCGCCCTGCTGATCAATGTGGAGCGCAGCGCCGGGGTGCACGACGCGGTGCTGCACGTGGACCTCGTCGAGGACGCCGACGGCGGCGAGTTGGTGGAGCTGGTCGTCACCGACGAGGGCGTGGGCTTCCCGCCCGCGGTGCTGGCGCGCGGGGTCGGCGCCATGCGGTCGCTGGCGCTGCACGAGAGCCTGCTGCGCGAGCGGGGCGGGGCGCTGCGGGTGCGGTCGGTCGCCGGGTTCACGCAGGTGACGCTCACCCTGCCGATCCAACGGGACAACAACACCGAGCCGAGCTACACGACCGAGCCGAGTCAAGGGGGCGTCGGATGAGGGACGAGTCGGCCGAGTACGGACCGAAGCAGCCACTCCAGGTGGCGGTGGTCGAGGACCATGAGATGACCAGACGCGGCCTGGTGGCCGCGCTGAACGCCGATCCACGGCTGACCGTGGTCAGCGAGGTGGACTCCGTGGAGCAGCTCGAGGTGAGCGGCGCGGAGTACGACGTGTGCGTGGCGGACATGATGGGGGTCGGCACCGCCGAGCAGTTCGCCGATCTGGTGCGCCGCTCGGACGTGGTGGTGTGCACGGCGGCGGAGCAGTGGCGCCAGCGGGTGGCCCCCTGGGTGTGCGGGGCGAAGGCGGTCTTCGGCAAGACGGTCGGCGCGGCGGTCCTGGCCAATGCCGTATGGGACGCCCGCAACCATCCGCACTGGCTGAAACCGCATCTGGCCTCCGCCCTGGAGACGGCGGTGCGCGAATGCGGGCTCAGCGTGCCGCCGTACTTCGCCGATCTGCTGGGGCGCACGGCCCGTGGCGGCCGGGTGGCCTGGATCCTGGAGGAGCTGGGCGTCAGCGAGAAGCGCTACGGGGAGGATCTGCGGGACTTCCGGATGCAGTGCGCCCGGGCCGGGCTCGGCCAGCTGACCCTGCTGGACGCGCTCTACATGGCCTCGTCGGCCGAACAGCCGCCCGCCCATGAGCCCGTGGTGTTCTCCCCCTGGGCGGCCGGGCTGAGCGAGGGCCAGGTCCGGGCCCTGGAGTGGTACGCGGACGGGTACTCGTACGAGGAGACGGCCGCCCACCTCGATGTGAAGGTCTCCACGGTCCGTACGCAGATCGACCGGGCCATGACCGCCTGCGGGATCAACTCCAAACCGGCCGACATCCGCATGATGTTCGCGATGTACGTGTGCTCCCGGCACACCAAACCGGATCTGCTGCTGCGCCGGCTGACCGAGCTGGGGGCGCATGCGCCGCGCCGGGGCGGGGCCGAGCGTTGAGGGGCCGAGCGACGGGGCGCCGAGCGACGGGGGCCCGCGCGGATGTCGGTTTCTGTCGTCACGGGCGCCGACAGCGATCTCCCGGATTTCCCACCGCCCCGGGGGACGAAAAGCGACACGCGGGGCGCGCAGGATCGGTGTCGGGCCCTCGCCGGGGGAGTCGGGGGTCCGCCTCTTCGGACGACCGGTTCGGACGACGGATTCGGAAGACGGGGGAAGCCCATGCCTGACCAGCGCGGCTCACGGCCCATGCCTGACCAGCGCGGCTCTAGGGCCATGCCGGACCAGCGGGGCTCACGGCCCATGCCTGACCGACGCGGCTCACGGCCCATGCCTGACCGGCGCGACTCTCGTGAGACGGCCGCCGACGACCGTTTCCTCGGCACCTTCGAGGTGACGCTCCGCGGGACGGGCGCCCGGCGCGTATCGCCGCGCGGCGTCGTCCGCTACCGCGATGTGGTCTCCTTCCTGGTCCGCAACCGCCCGCGGGCACCGGAAGCGGCCGCGGGCGCCGTGCTGCGGCGGCGCCAAGGGCCGGTGTTCGTCGTGCAGACCTTCTTCCTGGACCAGGAGGGCGTCCCGCTGGGCGACACCGAGGCGTCCGGCCCGGTCTGGGTCTGCCGGGCCCGGCGCCTGGACGAGGAGCTGTGCGCGGCCTTCGGGGACAAGGACCTCATCATCTTCGGAGAGGCGGGGCCGTCATGCTGAGCCTGCTGGGCATGGTCCTCCTCGCGCTCGGCGGGATCGGCGCGGTCGCGGTGGTCCATGTCGTCTGCGTGACCATCCAGCTCCTGGCGGACTGGTTCCGGTCCCGGAGCGAGCGGCTGCACACCGATCCCGATCTACGGGCGGTCACCGTCTCCGAGTCCATCCGCAACGGCAATGTCAGCTATATCCAGGGGCTCTTCGACACCTCGCGGGAGCAGTTCGTCGAAAGCCGCCGGATCGAGGGGAAGCAGGCCGAGCAGCAGGTGCGCAGCGCTCATGCGCACCACCGGGTCGCGGTCTGGGGCTGAGGTCCGGGGCCGAGAGTCCAGGGCTGAGGGCCCGGGGCGCGGCCGGCGTTCGAGGGGGGAGATCCCGTGAGAAACCTGGGAAGGGGTTCGCGTACCGCCTTCGCCGTCACCGGCATTCCGGGCAGCGCCGACGATGTAGAGGCGGCGCTGCTGCGGACCCGGCTGATCGAGGCCGCGAAGGAGTTCAGCGGCCGCGGCGGACCACGGCCGCTCACGGTCACCGTCACCAACCAACCACCGGGGGCGGCGACGGAGTCGGGGCCCCGAGCGGAAGCGGCGGCGGAGACGGAAGCGGAAGCGGGGTCGGAAGCGGAAGCGGGGTCGGAAGCGGCGGCGGGGCCGGACGAGCCGTCGATCGCGGAGCGGGCGCGGCGGTTCACCGCGACACCACCGCTGTACACCTTCGACCGCCTGGTGCTCCCGGACCGGACGCTGGACCAGCTGCTGCGCGCCGTGCACACCGTGGAGCAGCGCCGGGTGCTGTTCGACGAGTGGGGGCTGCGCGAGATCCAGCCGCACCCCGGCTCGGCGATCAACTTGGAGGGCGCGCCCGGCACCGGCAAGACCCTGGCCGCCCACGCCCTCGCGCACCGGCTGGGGCGTCCGCTGATCGCGGCCCGCGCCTCGCAGTTGGAGAGCAAGTACCACGGGGAGGGCCCGAAGAATCTGGCGGCGCTCTTCCACGCGGCGCGTGAGCAGGGCGCGGTGCTCTTCCTGGACGAGGCGGACGCGCTGATGTCCTCGCGGTTCGAGACCACCAGCCATGGCTCGGAGCACGCGGTGAACGCCATGCGCAGCGAGATGCTGACCGCCCTGGACAGCCATGAGGGGCTGGTCGTCCTGGCCACCAACCTGGTGACCAGCTATGACACGGCGTTCGACAGCCGGGTGTGGCATGTGCGCTTCCCGGCGCCGGACGAGGCGGCGCGGGCCGGCATCTGGCGGCGCCATCTGCCCGAGGCCCTGCCCCTCGCCGAGGACGTCTCCCCGGAGGGGCTGGCCGGGGTGGACGAGGTGACCGGGCGCGATATCCGCCGTGCGGTGATCGACGCGGCGGCGGAGGTGCTGCGGACGGGGCGCCCGCGGGTGCGGCAGGCGGATCTGCTGGCGGCGGTGGAACGGATCAAGGCCGGACGCCCGTGCCGGGCGGCGCCGACGCCGATGTCCATGTCCGGCGGGTCCGGGTGACCGGGGCGAAGCCCCGGTCAGGGGTCTTGGGGCGAAGCCCCAGTTGTGGGAAGGGGCGGGGAGGGGAAGCATCGATATCCGGCTCCGCCGCGTGGCCCGCCGCAGGCGTCAGGCCCCGCCGGACACCGCCCAGCCCGTCACCTCACCGGCACCCTCGTCCCACCGGAAACACCGGCATCCTCACCTCACCGGCACCGTCACCTGATGGGCACCGTCACCGAGCGCGGGTCGAAGCCGAAGGGGAGCTCCAGCCGGTGCTCGCGCATCAGCTCCTCGTCGCACAGCAGCTCCTGCGTTCCGCCGTCCGCCGCGATCACCCCGCCGCTGAGCACCACCGAGCGCGGGCACAGCTCCAGCGCGTACGGCAGATCGTGGGTGACCATCAGCACGGTCACCTCAAGGGAGCGCAGGATGTCGGCGAGTTCGCGGCGCGAGGCCGGGTCGAGGTTGGACGAGGGCTCGTCCAGGACCAGGATCTCCGGCTCCATGGCCAGTACGGTCGCCACGGCCACCCGCCGCCGCTGCCCGAAGGAGAGGTGGTGCGGCGGCCGGTCGGCGAACTCCGCCATCCCGACCCGCTCCAGCGCGCGGCGCACCCGCTCCTCCAGCTCCGCGCCGCGCAGCCCCGCCGCGGCCGGGCCGAAGGCCACGTCCTCGCGCACGGTCGGCATGAACAGCTGGTCGTCCGGGTCCTGGAAGACGATGCCCACCCGGCGGCGGATCTCGGCCAGGTGGGCTTTCGCCACCGGCAGCCCCGCGACCGTGACCGTCCCGGCGCCCGCCGTGAGGATGCCGTTGAGGTGCAGCACGAGCGTGGTCTTGCCCGCGCCGTTCGGCCCGAGGAGCGCCACCCGCTCGCCGCGGGCCACGGTCAGATCGACGCCGAAGAGGGCCTGATGGCCGTCGGGGTAGGCGTAGGCCAGACCGGACACCTGGAGGGACGGCGGGGTGGCGGCGGGGTCGGTCATCGGGAACCTCCGAGGAAACCCCCGCCTTCAGGCGGGGGAGGAATCGGGCCCCTGCGGAGCAGGGCAGGGAAAGCCGAATCGCCGCCGGGGCGATCCGGCGTCCGCCACTGACAACCCATCAGGGGGTCACAAGTTGATGTGCTGGTTTGTGAGTCGTGACCATTCACGTGAAGCGGGCGTATCGGTACCGCTTCTATCCGACCGATGTGCAGGCAGCGGAGCTGTCGCGCACGTTCGGATGCGTGCGGAAGGTCTACAACATGGCGCTCGCGGCCCGTACCGAGGCGTGGGCGTTGCGTCAGGAGCGGATCAACTACAACACCACGTCGGCGATGCTGACGGCGTGGAAGAAGACCGAGGAGCTGGCCTTCCTCAACGATGTGTCCTCGGTTCCGCTCCAGCAGGCCCTGCGCCACCTCCAGACGGCGTTCACCGCGTTCTTCGCCAAGCAGTCGAAGTACCCGCGGTTCAAGTCGCGCAAGAAGTCCCGCAAGTCCGCCGAGTACACCTCCAGCGCCTTCCGGTTCCGGGACGGGAAGCTGACGCTGGCGAAGATGGACCAGCCGCTGGACATCGTCTGGTCGCGTCCCCTGCCGGAAGGCGCCCTCCCCTCCACGGTAACTGTCTCCCAGGACGCGGCCGGGCGCTGGTTCGTCTCCCTCCTGGTCGAGGACCCCACCGTCCAGCCGCTTCCCGCCACCGGCTCGGCGGTCGGTATCGACGCCGGGCTCGGCCACCTGCTCACCCTGTCCACGGGTGAGAAGATCGCCAACCCCGGGCACGAGCGGCGCGACCGTGCCCGCCTCGCCCGCGCCCAGCGCAACCTCGCCCGCAAGGCCAGGGGCGACGGCGCCAACAGGGCCAAAGCGCGCCGCAAGGTCGCCAAGGTCTATGCCCGCATCACCGACCGCCGCCGTGACCATCTGCACAAGCTCACCACTCGACTCGTGCGTGAGAACCAAACGCTCGTGATCGAGGACCTCACCGTCCGGAACATGCTCAGCAACGGCAAGCTGTCCCGGGCGATCTCCGACGCGGCATGGTCGCAGTTCCGGAGCATGCTGGAGTACAAGGCCGCCTGGTACGGCCGCGAAGTGATCGCGGTCGACCGCTGGTTCCCCTCCTCCAAGCTGTGTTCCGTATGCGGCACCCTGCGAGGGAAGCTGCCGCTGGGCGTCCGTACCTGGACGTGCGACTGCGGTGCGACCCATGACCGGGACGTGAACGCGGCGAAGAACCTTCTGGCCGCCGGGCTGGCGGTGTCGGCCTGTGGAGCCGGTGTAAGACCTCAACGGGAGTCCTCCCGGACGGGGCAGTCGGTGACGAAGCAGGAAGTCCCACGGCGCGAGCCGTAGGAATCCCCCTCGTTTACGAGGGGAGGAAGTCAAGGCAGCATCCATCCGGTCAGGCAGACCGCCAGCGCGGTCAGCGGGAGGGCGGCGGCGTACATCCACTGAGCGCGGGACGCCGTCACATCGTCGATCACCGGCATCGTGCCCGTATAGCCCCGGCTGACCATCGCCAGGTGGACCCGTTCGCCCCGTTCGTAGGAGCGGATGAACAGCGCCCCGGCCGAGGAGGCGAGCACGCCCCAGTGCCGCACCCCGCGCGCCTCGAAGCCGCGCGACTGGCGGGCGATCCGCATCCGGCGCATCTCATCGGAGATGACGTCCCCGTAGCGGATCATGAACGAGGCGATCTGCACCAGCAGCGAGGGCATCCGCAGCCGCTGCAGCCCCAGCAGCAGGGCGCGCAGTTCGGTCGTGGACGCCAGGAGGACGGAGGCGGCGACGCCGAGGGTGCCCTTGGCGAGGATGTTCCAGGCGCTCCACAGCCCGGACTCGCTGAGCGACATCCCCAGCACCTCCACCCGCGGGCCCTCCGCGATGAACGGCATCAGCACGGCGAAGGCCACGAACGGGATCTCGATCAGCAGCCGCCGCAGTAGGTACCCGCCCGGGATCCGGGCCGCCGCCGCCACTCCGGCCAGCAGCACCGCGTACGCCCCGAACGCCCAGACGGCCTCGCGGGGCGTGGAGACGACGACGAGGACGAAGCAGAAGACGGCGGCGATCTTGCAGTGCGGGGGAGGGCGTGGACGGGCGACCGGCCCTCCCGGTAGAGCTTGTGCGCGTGTCCCGCACCCACGGTCAGCCCCGCTCGCTCTCGGCCGTCGCCCTGCGCCGCCGTACGACGATGAAGACCCCGGAGCCGACGGCGAGCGTGGCCCCGACCCCGATCACCCCGGCGAGCCCGCCGGAGAGCCGGGCGTCGGAGATGTCCTTGACGCCGTAGTCGGCGAGCGGGAGTCCTTGGCGGCGTGGTCCTCGGTCTTCTTGTCGATCCCCTTGTCATGGGCGACCTTCTCCAGCCCGTCGGGGCTGGCGGAGGCGTAGAAGCTGACGACCCCGGCGCACAGCAGCGCGGCCGCGAGCCCGGCCCACCACACGCGCCGCGCCGACCGCCGTGGCGCGGCGGCGGGCTCGGGGGTCCCGGTGAGTTCGGGGGTCCCGGCGGGCTCGGGGGTCCCGGCGGTCGCCGCGGCGGGTTCGGCCGTCGGGGCCTCCGCCCGCGCCACCGCCCCCGGGGCGGCCGGGGCCAGCGGGCTGCTGCGGATCTCCAACGGACGCGCGGTCACCCCCGCGCCCCGTACACCAGATCCGGCCGTACGGCGACGACGGCGCCGACCGTCAGCGCGGTGATCGCCGCCTCGCCGATGCCGATCAGCACATGCACCCCGACCATCGCCGCGAAGACCTTGCTGATCGCCACATCGGCCGTGCCGCCGAGCGCGTAGATCGCCGTGAAGGCCACCGCGGCGGCGGGCACGGAGATCAGCGCGGCCGCGAAGGACGCGACGGTGACCGTACGGCGGCGGTGCGGGGCCAGCTTCACGATCGCGCGGAAGAGCGCGTACGCCACGACCGTGGTGACCAGGGCCATGTCCGTGATGTTGACACCGAGCGCGGTGAGCCCGCCGTCCGCGAACAGCACGCCCTGCATCAGCAGCACCACGGAGACGCACAACACACCCGTGTACGGCCCCACGAGTATCGCGGCCAGCGCGCCGCCCAGCAGATGGCCACTGGTCCCGGCGGCCACGGGGAAGTTCAGCATCTGCACGGCGAAGATGAACGCCGCGACCAGCCCGGCCAGCGGCGCGGTCCGCTCGTCGAGTTCCCGCCGGGAACCGCGCAAACTGACCGCGACGGCCCCGGCCGCGACCACACCGGTCGCCACCGACACCGGTGCGTCGATGAATCCGTCGGGCACATGCATGGCGGGACTCCGCTCCTGAGCTGCAGCTATCGGCCCGATGGTAGCCCGTACCTGCAAGTTGTTCGCAAGAGCGCCGACGTCGCGGAATCGCGGGCTCGCGGGAAACGCCGAACGGCGGCCTTCCGGGCTCGGAAGGCCGCCGTCGGGACGAAGCGTGACGCCAGGTGTTCAGACCCGGGTCAGAGGCGGGTCAGACGCGGGTCAGCTCGGCGTCGGAGTCCCTGTCGGGCTGCTGGGCCCCGGAGGGCTGCTCGAGCTGCTTGCGCAGCCCCTCACCCTCCACGTCCACGTTGGGCAGCGCCCGGTCCAGCCAGCGCGGCAGCCACCAGGCCGCCTTGCCGAGCAGCGCCAGGACCGCCGGGACGATGGCCATGCGGACCACGAAGGCGTCGAAGAGAACGGCGGTGGCGAGGCCGAAGCCGATCATCTTGATCATCGACTCGGACGAGCCGATGAATCCCGCGAAGACGCTGATCATGATGACCGCGGCCGCGGTGACCACCCGGGCGCCGTGCCGGAAGCCGGTGACGACGGCCTGACCGGGGCGCTCGCCGTGGACGTACGCCTCCCGCATCCGGGTCACCAGGAAGACCTCGTAGTCCATCGCCAGTCCGAACACCACACCGATCATGAAGATCGGCATCATGCTCATGATCGGTCCGGTCTCCTCGACCCCGAACAGGTCCGCCAGCCAGCCCCACTGGAAGACCGCGACCACCGCGCCGAGCGCCGCGACGACGGAGAGCAGGAAGCCGAGCGCCGCCTTGAGCGGGACCAGGACGGACCGGAAGACCACCATCAGCAGCAGGAAGGCCAGTCCGACGACGAGCACCAGATAGGGCACCAGCGCGTCGTTGAGCTTCTGCGAGATGTCGATGTTCATCGCCGTCTGGCCGGTCACCAGCACCTCGGCGCCGGTGTCGGACCTCAGGCCGCTCGCCTTGTCCCGGATGTCACCGACCAGGTTCTCGGTGTCGATGCTGCTCGGCTTGTACTTGGAGAGGACGGTGAGCGTCGCGGTGTCACCGGCCTTGTTGAACGTGGCCGGGCTGACCCCCGCCACCCCGTCCAGACCGGTGATGGTCTTGATGACCTGCTGGGCCGCGCCCTTGGCGTCATCGCTGCCCTTGGCGTCGACGACCACCATCAGCGGACCGTTGTAGCCGGGGCCGAAGCCCTCGGAGATCATGTCGTACGCCTGGCGCTTCTGGCTGCTGACCGGCTGCGAGCCGTCGTCCGGCAGACCGAGCTCCAGGCTGGTGGCGGGCAGGGCGGCAGCGCCGAGGCCGAGCACGGCCACCAGCAGCACCAGCACCGGGCGGCGCAGCACGAAACGGGCCCAGCGGGTGCCCATGTTGGGCTTCTCCTCGGGGCTTCCGCGCCGCTCGCGGCGGCCGCCGCGGCACGCTCCTCCATCCGCCGGCGCGCCTTGCGCCCGAACACCCGCTTGCCCGCGAAGCCCAGCACCGCCGGGATGAGGCTGATCGCGATGAGGACGGCGATGACGACCGTACCGGCCGCGGCGAAGCCCATCTTGGTCAGCATCGGGATGTTGACGACGGCGAGGCCGACCAGCGCGATGACGACCGTAAGGCCGGCGAAGACGACCGCGGAGCCCGCGGTGCCCACGGCCCGTCCGGCGGCTTCCTCCCGGTCCCGTCCCTCGGCCAGCTCCGCGCGGTAGCGGGAGACGATGAAGAGCGCGTAGTCGATGCCGACCGCGAGGCCGATCATCATCGCCAGGGTGGAGGTGGTGGTGGACAGCCCCAGGGTGGTGGCGAGCGCGGTGATCGACGAGATGCCGATGCCGACGCCGATGAGCGCGGTCAGCAGGGGCAGTCCGGCGGCGACCAGCGAGCCGAAGGTGATGGCGAGGACGACCGCGGAGATCGCGATGCCGATGATCTCGGTGGAGCCGGTCTCCGGCATCTCCTGGAGCGCGTCACCGCCGATCTGCACCGTCAGCCCGGACTTCTCGGCCTTGTCCCCCACCTCCTTCAGACCGTCCTTGGCGGGGTCCTTCAGCTCCATGGCGTTGACCTTGTAGCTGGTCAGGATGTACGCCGTGGTGCCGTCCTTGCTGACGGCATGGGCCTGGTAGGGGTCGGCGACCGAGGCGATCTGCGGCGAACTGGCCTTGAGCTCGGCGACGGTCTTGGTGACCACCGCCTTGTTGGCCGGGTCGGTCATCTTCTCGCCGCTCGGGGCGCGGAAGACCACACGGGCGGTGGCGCCGTCCGCGTTACCCCGGGGAACCGCTGTTCCAGCAGGTCGAACGCCTTCTGGGCCTCGGTGCCCGGAATGGAGAAGCTGTCGTTGGCGGGCTGGGAGGCGGTGGCGGCGCCGACGCCCGCGACCGCGAGCAGCGCCACCCATATCAGCGCGACGAAGCCGCGTCGCCGGAAGGCGAACCGGCCGAGTTTATAGAGGAAGGTGGCCACGAGAAGGAGTGCTCCCGTCGGTTGTCTGCATGGCAGGGATGGGTGACCGAACCGGCGACGAGAGCGGCGCGCCGGCCGAGGTCATATGTGGTTGTGCGGGGAGGTGGGGAGTGAGGAGGGCAGGGCTACGCGGCGCCGAGTGCGGGGAGGATCACGGCGTCGATGTACTCCAGGAGATACGCCTGGTCCGGCTCCTTGCCCTCGACGAGCGCTCGAGTGATGAACGCGCCGGACATCATGTGCACGACGTATTTCAAGGCGGGCCGGTCCGGGGCGACTTCGCCACGGTCGACGGCGCGCCTCAGCAGCGTGTGGAGCGCGTCGATCTCGGGGTAGATCAACAACTCTCGCAGGGCCTGGTGAAGGTCCGGGTTGTCGTGACTTGCGTGGGCGAGTCCCCTCATCAGCGCGGCGTCCCGCTCATGGGCGGTCTCCGAACACCGCACGATCTCCCGCAGGTCCCCGCGGAGCGATCCGGTGTCGACGCCTTCGAGCAGAATGGGCTTGGTGTGGCGCAGCGCGGTCGCGACCAGCTGCGGCTTGCCTTTCCACTGGCGGTAGAGCGTGGCCTTGCTGGACCGGGTGCGGGCCGCGACGGCGTCCATCGTCAGACCCTCGTACCCGACCTCGCCCAGCAGCTCGACCACCGCCTCGTACAGCTCCCGCTCGCGCTCGGGGAGAGTCTGCTGCGGCGCACCCGGGCGGTGTCGCGGTCCTCCGTCGGCTGATCCGTGGTATGCATGGGGTGTCGCCTCCCTCCGAACTTCCGAACGTGCGAGCTTCCGAACGAAACGGTTTCGTACTCCTCCAGCATAGGCCTCGCCCTATCGAAACTACGCCGTTTCGCTCGTGGTCTCGGTCACACAACCGAGTTGCTCCGAATGGCGTAGCTCGAAAACATGGGTGGGGTGGAGCCTTACGCATGCGACGACGACCTGGCGTACCTGCGATTTCCGCATCTGCACGGCGACTTGCTGTGCTTCGCGGCCGAGGACGATCTGTGGGTCGCCCCGCTGACCGCCCCGGGTGAGCCACCCGGGCGAGCGTGGCGGCTGACCGTGGACCGTACCCGCGTCGGACCTCCCCGCTTCTCCCCCGACGGCTCCCAGATCGCGTTCACCACCTGGCGCAGCCTCGACCCGGAGATCTATCTCGTCCCCTCGGCCGGCGGCCCGGCCCGCCGGCTGACCTACTGGGGCAGTACGGACGCCACGGTGTGCGGCTGGACCCCGCCGGACCAGGACGGCACCTCCCAGATCCTCGCGGTCTCCTCCCATGAGCAGCCGTTCTCCCACTTCTCCTGGGCCTACAGTCTGCCCACCGACGGCAGCCCCGGCGGGCGGCTGCCCTGGGGGCCGGTGGCCGACATCGCGGTGGCCGACCTCGACGGCGAGCGCCGCACCCTGCTGCTCACCGGCAAGCCTCCGCACGAGCCCGCCACCTGGAAGCGCTACCGCGGCGGGGCGATGGGTCGGCTGTGGCTGCACGGCACCCGGCTCGTGGAGAAGCTGAACGGCCATCTGGACGCGGCGATGTTCGTCGGCGGCCGGATCGCCTTCCTCTCCGACCACGAGGGCATCGGCAACCTCTACTCCTGTCTGCCCGACGGCACCGATCTGCGCCGCCACACCGACCACGCCGACTTCTACGCCCGGCACGCCTCGACCGACGGCTCCCGCGTCGTCTACCAGTGCGCGGGCGAGCTGTGGCTGGTGGACGACCTGAGCCCGGACGGCGAACCGCGCAAGCTGGACGTGCGGCTCGGCGGGGCGCGCACCGGGCGGCGGCCCTACCAGGTGCCCGCCGCCTCGCACATCGACTCGCTGTCGGTGGACACCACCGGCCGGGCCAGCGCGGTGTGCGTGCGCGGCAGCCTCTACTGGCTCACCCACCGCGACGGCCCCGCCCGCACCCTCGCCGACACCCCGGGCGTCCGGGTGCGGCTGCCCGTGATGCTGGGCTCGACCGGCCGGGTCGCCTACGTCACCGACGCCGAGGGCGAGGACGCCGTCGAGATAACCCATCTGCCCCGGGCCACCGGGCCCGCCGAGCCGCGCCGGCTGGCCGCCGGCCGGCTGGGGCGGGTGCACGAGCTGGAGCCCTCGCCGGACGGCGACCTGCTCGCGGTCGCCGCGGGCGACGGGCGGCTGCTGCTGGTGGACACCTCCCCCGACGGGGACGGCGAGGTCACCGAGCTGATCCGGTCGGACAACGGCCCGGTGGGCGGCCTGGCCTTCGCCCCCGACTCGGCCTGGCTCGCCTGGTCCCACCCCGGGATAGGGCGCACCCTGCGCTCGATCAAGATCGCGCGACTGTCCGACCGGACCACCGTGGATGTGACCAATGGGCGGTTCGAGGACGAGGAGCCGGTCTTCACCAGCGACGGCCGCTACCTCGCCTTCCTCTCCTGGCGCGGCTTCGACCCGGTCTACGACGTGCACACCGGCGACCTCTCCTTCCCGCTGGGCTGCCGCCCCTATCTCGTACCGCTGTCCTCCGCCACCCCCTCGCCCTTCGCGCTGTCCCCCGAGGGGCGCCCGGCGGCGGGCGGGCTGGACCCGGACGACAGCGGGGGCGGGGGCGACGGCGACGGCACGGTGACGGTCGAGGTGGAGGGGCTGGCCAACCGGGTCACGGCCTTCCCCGTCGCCGCGTCCAAGTACTCCTCGCTGAGCCCGGTCAGCGGCGGCGGGCTGGTCTGGCTGCGCTGGCCGATCTCGGGCGTGCTCGGCGAGACGTTCGCCAACCCGGCCGAGACCTCGAGCCGACCCACCCTGGAACACTTCGACCTGGCGAAGGCCAAGCGCACCGAACTCACCAGTGAGCTGGACTGGTACGCGGTCAGCGGCGACGGCACCCGGCTGGTGGCCTACGACGACGGCGATCTGAGCGCGATGCCCGCCACCGAGTCCGGCGACAGCGACTCCACCGTCCACCTCGACATGCGGCGGATCCAGCACACCGTCGATCCGGCGGCCGAGTGGCGGCAGGCGTACGACGAGGCCGGGCGCATCACCCGGCACTACTACTGGGACCCGGGGATGTGTGGAGTCGACTGGGACGGGGTGCTCGACCAGTACCGCCCGCTGGTCGAACGGGTCGCCTCGCCCGACGAGTTCGCCGATCTGCTCCGCGAGACCCTCGGCGAGCTGGGCACCTCGCACGCCTACGTCAGCACCGCGCGGCGCAACGAGGGGCCGTCCCACTACCAGCGCCCCATAGGACTGCTCGGCGCCAACCTCACCCGTGCCAAGGACGGGCGGTGGGCGGTGGCCCGCATCCTGCCCGGTGAGTCCTCCGACTCCCGGGCCCGCTCGCCGCTGGCCGGTCTGGGCATCCGGGACGGCGCCGTGCTCACCCATGTCGACGGGCGCCCGGTGGACCCGGTGGCCGGGCCGTATCCGCTGCTGACGGCCGCGGGCGGCACGACGGTGGAGCTGACCTTCGAGCCGCCGGACGGCGAGGGGCCGCCGCGCCGGGTCGCGGTCTCCCCGCTGATCGACGACCGGCCGCTGCGCTATCAGGACTGGGTCGCCCAGCGCCGTTCCGTGGTGCGGAAGTTGAGCGACGGGCGGTGCGGCTATCTCCACATCCCCGACATGGGCGGCTCCGGCTGGGCGCAGTTCAACCGCGATCTGCGCCGCGAGATGTCACTGCCCGCGCTGATCGTGGACGTCCGGGGCAACGCGGGCGGCAACATCAGCGAGCTGGTGGTGGAGAAGCTCACCCGCAAGGTCATGGGCTGGGACCTGACCCGCAACGCCCAGCCCGTGTCGTACTCCAGCAACGCGCCGCGCGGACCGATCGTCGCCGTCGCCGACGAGGCGACCTCCTCCGACGGCGACATGATCACCGCGGCCTTCAAGATCCAGGGCATCGGGCCGGTGGTGGGGCTGCGCACCTGGGGCGGGGTGGTCGGGATGACCGGGCGCCACCGCCTCGGCGACGGCACGTCGATCACGGTGCCGATGAACGCCGCGTGGTTCGACGCCTACCGCTGGGGCGTGGAGAACCACGGTGTGGAGCCGGACATCGAGGCGCCGCGCTCCCCCGTGGACTGGGCGGAGGGCCGCCATCCGCAGCTGGGGGTCGCCGTCCGTACGGCGCTCGATCTGCTGGAGCGTCATCCGGCCGCGGCCCCGCCGGACTACTCGGGCGTCCCCGACCTGCGCCGCCCCCAACTGCCACCGCGCAACGGGAACTGAGCGCGGGCCACGCAGCGGCGGGCGGGCGCGAGTTCGGTGCGGGGGGGCGGGCGCGGGTTCGGTGCGGGGGGCTGGCACGGATGGGGTGCAGGGGCGGGCGCGAGTGGCGCGCAGCGGTGTATCCCCATGGCTGACCACGGGGATACACCCCTCCCGCCCTTTGTGCCGCCCTCTGTGCGGCCCTCCGTGCGTCACATCTCTTCGAAGGGCTCCTGGTCCATCATCTCGTCGCCCATGCCCGGCTGACGGCGCTCACGGCCCGCCCGCTGGGACTCCCCGCGGGCCTCCGGCCGCTCCTGCCGCCCACGGCGCTGCTCCTGCCCCGGCTCCCGGCGGGAGCGCTCCTCCATGCGCTCACCGGACTGCGTGCGCTCAGCCGACTGCATGCGCTCACCGGACTGCGTCTGCTGACCGCGCCACGGCTCCTGGCTCCGCCCGCCCTGCGGCTTCCGCTTGGCCTGCTGAGCCTTCTCGTTCGACTGGTCCTTGGGGCCCATGTGTCACTCCTCATCGGATGAATGGCGTCGGGCCCGACAAGAGTTACACGCACCGACTTTCTCCGCATTCCGGACCGGAGGAGCCGAAGAACGCGCAGGTCAGTGCGGTTGACGGAGCGTTACCGATGACGCTCCGTGTCCGCGGTGCCCGCCGTGCGCGCCTTCTCGTCCGCCGCGCCGCCCGCGCCCACCAGACCGCCCCGCTCCTCCCGGGTCGCCGCCAGCCGCGGCTCGGCGCGGCGCATCTCGCGCCGCCCCACGGCGTGGATGAACGCGGGCAGACAGCCGCGCATCGACTGCATACCGCGCAGCCACCACTGCGCGTACACATGCGCCGACCGGCGCTCGATGCCCGCCACCAGCCGGTCCACCGCCGGGCCCAGCGGATAGGTGCGGCCCGCGGGCCAGGGCAGCCGCTGCCGCAGCTCGCGCATCACCTCGTCCCGGTCGGCGCCGCGCACCATATCGGTGTCCGTCCAGCTCAGATAGCCCACGCCCACCCGCACCCCGCGGTGGCCCACCTCGGCCCGCAGACTGTGGGCGAACGCCTCGACCCCGGACTTGGACGCGCAGTACGCCGTCATCATCGGCGCGGGCGCGATCGCGGCGAGCGAGGCGATCTGGAGCAGATAGCCGCGGCTGGCGGTCAGCGCGGGCAGGAAGGCGCGGGCCGTGGTGGCGCTGCCCAGCAGATTGACCTCGATCACCCGCCGCCAGGCCGTCTCATCGGTATCGAGGAACGGACCGGCCTGGGCCACGCCCGCGTTGGCACAGACGATGTCCACCGCGCCGAACCGCTCCACGACCTCCGCCGCCACCCGGACCATCGCCTCGGCGTCGGTGACATCGGCGTGCCAGTAGGCGGAGTCGGTGGGCAGCCGCTCCGAGACCCGCTTCAGCTCCTCGGGCTCCAGGCCCACCAGCGCGACCTTCGCGCCGCGCGCGGAGAGCTTGCGGGCGAGCAGCTCGCCGACGCCCCGCGCCGCGCCCGTCACCACCGCGACCTGGCCCTCAAGGCCCCTGCGCGCACTCATGCCGTCTGCTCCTTCGCTTCCACTGCCGCGTGCCCGGCTTCCGTCACCGTTGTGAGGTGGGCTTCCCGAGAGTGGGATTCCTGAGAGATGGGGTGGAATTCCTGAGTGGTGGGGCGGGGTCCCTGGGAGGTTGTGAGACCAGTTTCCCCGGAGGTCCCGTACTCCTCGGCCAGGCCGCGGATCACTCCGGCGACCGCATCGGGATCCTCCAGCGGAGTCATATGGCCGAGCCCCGGGAGCTCCGTCAGCCCGGTGCAGTGCGGCAGCGCGGCGGCGAGGGCGTGGGCGTGCTCGGGCGGGGTGAGCCGGTCGGCGGTGCCGACGATGACGGCCGTGGGCATGGTCAGCCGGCCGATCCGCGCGTCCAGTGCGAGGTCGAGCAGGACCCGGCCCCATCCGGCGCGTACGGCGCGGGGCAGGCGTGCAGGATCCGCGCGGCCACCTCCACCGTGGCCGGGTCGGTGCCGGGGCCCATCGTGACGTACCGCACCAGCCGCAGGGAGAGCGGGGTGACCGGGCCCAGCGGGGCGCGTGAGCCGAGGAACAGGCGGTGCACCCGCGACCGTGCCCGCGGGGAGCGCAGCGGCACCACCCGCGCTCGGTCCACCAGCCGTGAGGCGCCGGTGCTGCACAGCACCGCGGCGGCCGCGCGCTCGCGCAGTATGGGCCGGTCGGCGGCGGCCATCAGCGTCATGGCACCCATGGAGTGGCCCGCCAGCACGGCCCGCCGACCGGGCGGAAGGGTCGCGTCCACCACCGCCACCAGATCGTCGGCCAGGGCCTCGGTGCTGTAGCCACCGGGCCCTGGGGCCGGGCTGCGGCCATGGCCGCGCTGGTCGTAGACGATCACCCGGTGGTCGGCCGAGAGGGCGCGCAGCACCGGCGCCCAGAAGGCCGTGGAGCAGACCCAGCCGTGCGCGAGTACGACGGCCGGGGCGTCCTCGGGCCCGTGCAGCTCCGTATGGATCCGGCTCCCGTCGGCCGAGACGACCGTCAGCTCGCGCTCCGGCACCGGCGGGACGTACGGCCCCGAGGGCAGGGAAGGAGGCCGCCTCACCGCGAACCCCTCCCCGCGCCGGCCGTGGACACCGTGGCCTTGACCGGCCCGGTGCGCGGCCGCACCACCGTGTACTCGGCGAGGTCCACGCGCCGGGTGACCCTCCGCAGCTCGGTCGTCGTCCCGGGCCACAGGGTGGTGTTGCGGCCGTTGTCGAGGTACCAGCTGTCGCAACCTCCGGTGTTCCACACCGTGCGTTCCATCCTTTCCTGGATCATGTCGGTATAGGCGCGCACCGCCGACGGCCGGGCGTCCAGCGCGACCTTGCCGCCGAGGGTGTCCAACTGGCGCAGATAGTCGGCCATATAGGCCAGCTGGGCCTCGATGACGAGGATCATCGAGCTGTTTCCGAGGCCGGTGTTGGGCCCGATGATGGTCAGGAAGTTGGGGAAGCCCGCCGGGGTGGTGCCGCGCAGCGCCTCCATCCCGCCCTTCCACTCCTCCGCGAGCGTCGTCCCGCGCGCCCCGGTCACCCGCTGGGCTATGGGGACGTCGGTCACATGGAAGCCGGTCCCGAAGATGATCACGTCGGCTTCGGTCTCGGTGCCGTCGGCACCGACCAGAGTGCTGCCGCGCACCTCCGTCAACCCCGCCGGGACCACGTCCACATGCGGCTGGGCGAGCGCCGGGTAGTAGTCGTTGGAGAGCAGGATCCGCTTGCAGCCGATGCGGTAGTCGGGGGTCAGCGCCGCCCTCAGCTCCGGATCCTTGATGGCCCGTCGCATATGGGCACCGGCCAGCCACTCCACGAACCGCAGCTCGCCCGGCCGCTTGGTGAAGGCCCCTACCTGCAGCTCCCGGATGCCCCACAGCACCCCGCGGCGCAGCGACCGGGTGGCCGGGATCTTCGAGTGCAGCCATCGTTCGAGGCCACTGATCCGGCGGTCCATCCGCGGCAGCACCCAGGGCGGGGTGCGCTGGAAGAGGGTGAGCCGGCCGACCTCGCGCTGGATGGCGGGGACGATCTGGATGGCCGAGGCGCCGGTGCCGATCATCGCCACCCGCTTGCCGCGCAGATCGGTGGTGTGGTCCCAGCGCGCGGAGTGGAAGACGGCGCCGGGGAAGCCGTCGAGCCCCGGGATGTCCGGGATCCGGGGGTCGGCGAGCGGACCGGTGGCGCTGACCACGACATCGGCGGTCAGCGAGCCCCGCGCCGTCTCCACCTCCCAGTGCACCGCTTCGGTGTCCCAGCGCAGGGACCGCACCTCGGCGCCGAAGCGGAGGTGCGTCCGCAGCCCGAAGGTGTCGGCGACCCGCTCCAGATAGGCGCGGATATGGGGCTGGCCGGAGAAGTTCCGGGGCCAGTCGGGGTTGGGCGCGAAGGAGAAGGAGTACAGATGCGACGGGACATCGCAGGCACAGCCCGGATAGGTGTTGTCCCGCCAGGCCCCGCCGACCGCGTCCGCGCGCTCCAGCACCACGAAGTCCGTGATGCCCGCCCGGCGCAGCCGCACCGCCGCTCCCAGCCCGCCGAATCCGGCCCCGATCACCGCCACCCGTACATGCTCATGCGTCAGCCCAGCCATGCCGCCGCCTTCCACGAACGCGAATACGACCGTGCCAGCAATCACTGGCACGATGGGAGCGTAGGACAGGGATCTACCAAGCGGTAGGGGCTGTGGATAACGAAGTTACCGGCGGTCGCACCCGACCGGCCGCGGCATAGGCTTCCCTCGTGGCGACGAGCGAAGCGGACGAGGTACGCGAGTACCGCATGACGGAACTGGCCGAGAAGGCCGGGATCACCGTGCGCACCTTGCGCTTCTACCGGGAGCGCAAGCTGCTCCCACCGCCGCGCCGCGAGGGCCGGATCGCCTGGTACGACGACCACCACCTGGCGCGGCTGCGGACGATCGCGGCGCTGCTGGAGCGCGGCCACACCCTCGGCGGGATCGCGGAGCTGCTCGCCGCCTTCGAAAGCGGCCGCCGCGACGTCGGCGAGCTGCTCGGGCTGCCCGGAGCGGCCGCCTCCTGGCCCGCGGAGACCCCGGTCCGGCTCCGGCCCGAGGCGCTCGCGGACTACTTCCAGGGCGAGGTCACCCCGGAGAACCTCAGCACCTCCCTCGACCTCGGCTATCTGGCCGTCGACGGCGACCAGATCGTCCATCTCAGCCGCCGTCTGCTGGACGTCTCACACACCCTGGTCGAACAGGGCGTCCCGCTGGCCGCCGTGCTCGGCGCGGCGCGCGAGGTGCGTGAGCATGTGGACGCGATCGCCGAGACCTTCGTCACACTGCTGCGCGCCCACGTGCTGGCGGACGCCATGGAGCGCGGCGAGGACGTCGGCGAGACCGTGGAGCGGCTGCGGCCGCTGGCCATGAGCGCGGTGGACGCCGAGCTGACGATGGCCATGAACCGCCGGATGCGGGCGGAGTTGGGCGAGGCGCCGCCCAAGGGCCACTCCGGGGGTCAGTGAGCCCGCGGGGCGGGTGAATTCGCGGGGCGGGTGAGCCCGCGGAGGCCGGCGAACCCACCGGACCGCCGCCCCCGCGAACCTCAGTGAGCCGGGCCGTAGGCCACCGTCACCGGGGCGTGGTCACTCCACCGCTGGTCGTAGGCGGCCGCCCGCTCCACGACCGCCTTGACCGCGCGCCCGGCGAGCCCCGGGGTGGCGATCTGGTAGTCGATGCGCCAGCCCGCGTCGTTGTCGAAGGCCCGGCCGCGGTAGGACCACCACGAGTACGGACCCGCGACGTCCGGGTGCAGGGCGCGCACCACGTCCACGTACGCCGCCTCCTCGAAGACGCTGGTCAGCCAGGCGCGCTCCTCGGGCAGGAATCCGGACTTCTTCTGGTTGGCCTTCCAGTTCTTGAGGTCGGCCTCCTGGTGGGCGATGTTCCAGTCGCCGCACACCAACGCCTCGCGCCCGCCGGCCGCCGCCCGCTCGCGCAGCTCCTTCAGATACGGAAGGAACTCCGCCATGAAGCGCTCCTTCTCGTCCTGGCGGTCCGTGCCGACCTCACCCGAGGGGAGGTACAGGCTGCCGACGGTCACGCCGGGCAGATCGACCTCCACATAGCGGCCGCTGCCGTCGAACTCGGACGACCCGAAGCCGACCCGGACGCCCTCCAGCTCGCGCCGGGCGTACACCGACACCCCGGCCCGGCCCTTGGCCGCCGCGGGGGCGTGCACCACATGCCAGCCGTCGGGTTCGCGGACCGCCTCGGGCAGCTCCTTGGGCTCGGCGCGCACCTCCTGGAGGCACACCACATCGGCCGCGGTACCGTCCAGCCAGGAGACGAAGCCCTTCTTGGCGGCGGCGCGCAGCCCGTTCACATTCACGGTCGTCACGGTGAGCACGCCCGGCACGATACGCGACAAAATCAACGGCCCCTCCCCCTGCCTGGAAGTACGATCCGTCGCATGGACGTTCGAGTCATTCGCTACGATCACCCTGACGCCCGCAAACTCGACGAGGAAGTGCAGGTGGAGTACGCCGAGCGCTACGGCGAGGGCGATCTGACGCATATGGACGCGGCCCACTTCGAGCCGCCGCGCGGCCTCTACCTCATCGCCTACGACACGGACGGCACCCCGGTCGCGAGCGGCGGCTGGCGCAGCCAGGAGCGGAGCGAGGAGGGCTACGAGGACGGGGACGCCGAGATCAAGCGGATGTTCGTGGTGCGCGCGGCGCGCGGTCGGGGCTGGCCCGGCGGATCCTCGCGGCGCTGGAGGACAGCGCGCGGGAGGCGGGGCGGGTGCGGATGGTCCTGGAGACCGGCACCGAGCAGCCGGAGGCCATCGCGCTGTACACCTCGTCCGGCTACACCCCGGTGACCAAGTTCGGGCTCTACCGCTTCGAGGAGACCAGCCGCTGCTACGCCAAGCTCCTTACGGACGCCACGGGCGCGGCGGACGCGACGGACGCGACGGGCCTTACGGGCCTTACGGGGCGCCCGTAAGGCCATCCGTAAGGCCATGACGAGGGGCCCGCTCCCCATGCGGAGCGGGCCCCTTCCACCTCTGCGAGCCGGTCAGCCCCGACCGGCGAACTTCTTGCTGATGGCCTCGAACACGCCCTTGGCCTCGGCCCCCAGATGCGGCCCGGCGAGCCAGGTGTGCCCGTACGAGCCGATCGAACTGTTGGACACCAGCACCGTCTTACCGCCGTGGTTGACGAACCAGCCACCGCCCGAGGTACCGCCGGTCATCGAGCAGCCGATCCGGTACATCGTCGGCGAGGTGGGCGAGAACGACAGCCGGCCCGGCCTGCTGGTGCAGTTGAACATCTTCGCCCCGTCGTACGGCGGGGCCTGCGGATAGCCGTACGCGCCGATCGAGCTCACCCGGTCCGCCGACGGCGCCCCGAACCACACCGGCACCGAGGCCCCGACCGTCTCCTGCAGCGACTTGCCGCCGCCGTTCTCGGGCTTCAGATGCAGCACCGCGAAGTCGTACGCCGAGCCCACCCCGCCGGTCTTACCGCCGTTCGCGATCCACTCGGACGAGGTCTGCGACCAGTCCGCCCACCACACGCCGTAGGGGCTGACCTCGTTCTGCGCCGCCGTCTGGGTCTGCTCGGCCGGCAGTCCGTTGTCGTTGTACGAGGGCACGAACACGATGTTGCGCATCCAGCCGCCCTGCTTGCCGGAGTGCACACAGTGGCCCGCGGTCCACACCAGGTTGGACTTCCCCGGATGGGCCGGGTCGTCGATGACCGTCCCGGAGCACACCATCGGCCCCTCGGGGCTGTCGAAGAACACCTTCCCGACCGGCGCCATGTTCTGGTGGTACGGCCGCGAGACCTGCTTGGCCGGCACGGCGGGCGGCTCGGGGTCGGTGGCCGCCTGGTCCTGGCCGGCGCTCTGCGTGGAGACGGTGTGCGACGAGTCCTTCGCCTTGGCCATCCTGGACGGCTGCCAGAAGTTCTTGATGATCGGGTTGGCGAATTCCGATGCCTTGCGGGCCCACTTGTCCCAGTCCTTCCAGCCGCCCTCCTTCCACTTCTTCAGGTCGTCCAGACTCGTCGGGACGCCATCGGGCAGCTGGATCCCGTCCTTGGCCTGCTGTCCGGTGGACGCGGCCGAGGAGTTCGACGAGGAAGCCGCCTCGTCGTCACCGGGCCCGCAGGCCGAAGCGGAGACCACCAGCAGCGCGGTCATGGCCGCGGCCGCCACGGTGGAACGGCGTATGAGTGGCATGGAGCCTTATCCCCTGTTGTGGTGCAGTTGTTGCGCTGTGCTGTGGTGTGCTGCGGTATGCAGCCCTCTGCCCTACGGCGCTTTCACGCCATGGAGCCAAAGGACCGGGCACCTACTATGCCCGCGCCCCTGGCCTGCGCCATCACCTGTCCCCAGGCCCGCACCAAACACGAACGCGGTGAGCACGATTCCATGACATCGCGCCCTCCCCCGCGCCTCCCGACCGGATGTCCACCCGAGCGGATCAAGCGCGGTGGCGGCGCGCGGAGACCTCCTCAAGGCTTGATCGCATACGGACACGGGCCTCCTGTGCCAGGGGTCTGCTCTGCGGCGCTTTCGAAGGAGACACGCCATGGCCTCTTCTGGGGGTTCCCGACGTTCGGAGAGCGAGGTCGCCGGATTCACCGCCTCACCACAGCTCGCCCAAGCGTTGCAGCGGATCGTGGTGGACCTCGTCGAACTGCATCTCCAGGGCAAGCAGGCCCACTGGAACGTGGTCGGCCACAACTTCCGGGACCTGCACCTTCAACTCGATCAGATCGTGGACGACGCCCGCGAGTCGGCCGACACCATCGCCGAACGCATGCGCGCCCTGGCCGCCATCCCGGACGGCCGCTCCGAGACCGTGGCGGCGACCACCACACTCCCCGCGTTCCCGGCGGGCGAGGTGAGTGTGACCGCCGTCGTCGACCTCATCACCGCCCGTCTGCGCGCCACCGTCGACACCCTGCGCACCCTCCACGACCAGGTCGACAGCGAGGACCCCTCCACGGCCGACCTGCTGCACGCGGTCATCGAATCCCTGGAGAAACACGCCTGGATGGTCAGCGCGGAAAATCGCTCCGCCTGATCCTCACGAGAACTCAAGGTCCCCGGCGGGGCTTTGAGCCGTGGTCGGGCTCAGGCCGCGGCGCGTTCGGCGAGCGGGCGGCGCCGCAAGGCGGTGTCGGTCAGTGATCGGGCCGGGAAGGAGGTGCTGGGGTTGTACCGGTTCACCCCAGGCGGCACGATCTCGTCGATCCGGTCGAGGGTCGCGTCATCCAGGGTGAGCGCGGCGCCCTTGAGCAGATCCTCCAGCTGCCGCATGGTCCGCGGTCCGATGATCGCCGAGGTGACGGCGGGATGGGCCACGGTGAAGGCCACGGCGAGCTGCGGGAGGGTGCAGCCCATGCTTGTCGCGAGCTCGATGAGCTGTTCGACGGCGTCGAGCTTGGCGGCGTTTTCGGCGATCGCGGGATCGAAGAACGCCGGGCGGAGCGCGGCACGGCCGGCTGCCAGGTCGATGGGCTGGTCCTTGCGGTGCTTGCCGGTGAGGAATCCGAAGGCGAGGGGGCTCCAGACCAGTACCCCATGCCGTAGCGCTCACAGACGGGCAGGAGCGAGGCCTCGATCCCGCGGGCGAGAATCGAGTAGGGCGGCTGGGCGGTGCGGAAGCGTCCGAGGTTGCGCCGCTCGGAGACGTGGTGTGCCTCGACGATCTCCTCGGCCGGAAAGTTCGAGCAGCCGAAGGCGCGGATCTTCCCCTGGCGCACGAGGTCGCTGAGCGCCGAGAGCGTCTCCTCGATGTCCGTGGAGTGGTCGGGGAGGTGGACCTGGTAGAGGTCGATCCAGTCAGTGTTCAGGCGCCTGAGGCTGTCCTCGACCGCCCTGAGGATCCAACGCCGCGAGTTGCCACTGCGGTTGCGGCCCTCGCCCATCTGAAAGTGGACCTTGGTGGCGAGGACGACGTCGTCACGGCGCCCCCGCAGTGCCTTCCCCACAATCTCCTCGGACTCGCCCTGTCCATACATGTCGGCGGTGTCGACGAAGTTGATCCCTTGGTCGAGGGCGGCGTGGATGATGCGGACACAATCGTCGTGGTCGGAGTTGCAGCCATCCTGGAACATCATGGTCCCGAGGCAGTGGACACTGACCTCGATACCGGTTCTGCCGAGGGTGCGATAGCGCATGGTGATGGTCCCTTACTCGTTCAACCGATAACGCGGAGCGACAGAAGCGTCGATCGCACGAGGCACGCTAGGAACTAGACCCGGCTCTAGATCAACCCCATTACCCTGACCGGCATGGCTGAGATCACGACAAGTCTGAGCATCGGACAAGTCGCCGAACGCACCGGTTTGAGCGTTCACGCGCTGCGCTTCTACGAGCGCGAGGGTCTCTTCGTCAACGCCGTGCGACGCGGACCTGGCGGGCGCCGCGTCTACAGCGAGGATGACGTGGACTGGCTGACCGTCTGCATCATTCTCCGCGCCTCAGGCATGCCCCTGCCCGCGCTCCGCCGATACGCCGACCTCGTCAGAGAAGGCGCCGGCAACGAGGAAGAACGGCTCACGCTCATGCGCGAGCACCACGAGCACGTCACCGCCCAGATCGGCAGGCTCTCCGAGTCCCTGGACCTGATCAGGTTCAAGGTCGGGGTGTACGAGGACCTTGTCGACCAAGGCAGCGGCGCCGCCCGTCAATGTCACGCGCCATCCGCTTCGGCCGACGAAGCACGCACGCCGTAAGGCGCCACGGAGGATCGGCGAGCACCTGGGTGAGCACGATCGGAAGTAGCCGCGGTACTTCGCTGCTGTACGGCGCCAAAAGCCCCCGCCAGGTTTCCCCGGCGGAGGCCTTGAGCTGCGGTGGGGTGTTCACGAGTGGCCCTGACCAGCATCGAATGAGGCTCTCAGAGATCACTTCCCGAAGGCTGGTTGATCGTTTCCCGTGTCGGATGGGGGTGCTGTGAACGAGCGGAGAGACGTGAAGTTCAGCGGTGGGGGTAGGCGATGAGCCCGAGGGCGAGTTTCCCGCTGCCTGTCGGAGCGGTGAAAAAGCCGTACCCCGCGGCATCTGCGGCTGGGATGATGGCACCGGAAGCGACAGTCTTGGGTGTCCCCGTGCTCAGTGGCACCTGCACTTGGGGGCTCGGGTCGCTGGGGTCCGCGGGGACGGATGCCCCGTAGGCGATGCCGTTGTCATCGACTGTGGTCAGCTCGATGGGATTGCGCTCGTCTGTGCCCTCGAAGCAGTACCCCTTCTTGCGTTTGAGATCGAATGCGCCCGTGCCGGCGACGAGGTAACGGCCGCTTGCGGAGACGGATGGGGTGTAGAGCTTGGGGTTGGCGTTCCCCGTGCCTTCGGGGGATAGCACTGCATGGTGACGAGCACTTTGCCCGAGCGGGCATCGTGGAGGACCCATCGTGAGTCGTCATCGTCGTTGAGGTTCTGCCAGGTGCCGATGACGTGGTTCTCGGTGACAGCGATCGCGTTGGCGTTCCAGTCCCAGTACTGGGCCGGGACGGTGTCAGCCCCCTTCCACGCGCCGAGGACTTGGTAGCCGCTGGCAGGAGAGCTGGTGACTATGCCCTGGTCAACGGTCGCGAAGGCGTCGCCCTCGTCTTCACACAGATCGCATGACTCGTAGGTTCTGATCCGTCCGGTGACGATGTTGACGGTTTCAACGGTGGTGGTCTCATCGACCACTACGCCAGATCCGTCGGCGTTGATGTGTTCCGGCTCCCCTGCCACCGGGACATCGGCGGTCTTCAGCGGGGCTACGTTCTGGCCCGAGGCATTGGCGCGGTAGGAGACGACCTCGACGACCTCGCGCTTGGGGCTCAGCTCGTCCTTCTGTTTCTCCCCGTAGGCGTAGGCCACCACGTACTCAGCACCTTCACTGGTGATCACGGCGAGTTTCGGCGGCTCGGCCTCCCCGGTCTCCGTATCACTTTCCTCCGGCACCGGTGGTGTCCACGGCCTGCTGCGCCAGCGGAGCTTGCCGGTTTTCGCATCCCTGGCCTTGAGTACGTATCCCGTGCCAGTGCTGTCGAGGTAGGTCACTAGGCCGCTGCGGGGGCGGTGGCCAGCGGCACTGTGCCGTCCAGGCCACCAGCGGCGACTGGTTCCTGCCAGCCTCTGGAGTTGTCGTACGCCGAGGGCACATTGATCCGTACGACTTTCTTGCCCGGCTGGTCATCGCCAGTGCCGTGCTGGGAGTTCTTCGCCTCCTCGCCGGAGCCGCTGCTGCACGCTGTGAGAGCACAAGCCAGCAGAACAGCGGACGCGACCTTCACGGACCTCAAGGTGTACTGCCCTCCCTACAAGACCGGGAGGGGCACCGTTCATGCCGTCCCCCTGCGACGTTGATCGGATCCGGGGCAGGCTATCAACTGAGCGTAACAGCTGCATCACTGCCGTCGATCCCTGGGAGCCCGGTCGGGCTACCTAACAGACAGTGGCCGGGCGGTAGTTGTCGTTTGGGAGCATTGGCGATCACCTTCTGCGATCTTGTGCAGGTCTCTTCTACGGTGAGGCCGAGGCTCTGGCGATCCTCGCGTCAGTGCCCGCACATCTGGGCGGGAGGCAAGGGCTGGCGATGACGCCACTTTTCAAGCGGTGAGATGAAGAAGAAGCCGTTGCCCGACGACGACCAGCAGCTCACGAAGCTCATCGCCGCCCGCGAGCCGTACTTCCTCCGCCTCAAGCAGTCCGCAGACGCACAGGGCATGATCCGGCTGCAATGCCCAGCCGCAGGCCCCTCGCCATCGGTGGTCTGCCCCGCTTCAGCCAAGCCCACCACATTCCCCCACCGCGGCCCACGGTGGTGGACCTCACCAGCCGAAGGGCCACCGCCGCACACACCGCGGCCAAACCCACCGTCCCCATCCCTCAGGCAGAACGTCTGCGGCCCCTGCCCAAGAACGAACTGCCAAGGATCTGCCAGAAGCCCACCATCACCGTCCGCCCAGGCGACCTCGGCAAGATCGACAAATTCCGCCAGGACCGGCACTACCTCCACCCCGCCTGGCAGGACGCCTACCGACCCGGCCGCGCGAACATCGAGGGCCTCAACGCCAGAGCCAAGGGCCACGGAATCAACATCACCGACCCCAAAAGTCGCCTCCCACACGGCCGCGTCGCCGAGACCATCCTCATGGCCCTGATGGTCTGCAGCATCAACCTGCACATCCTGTTCACCCGGCAGAACACGACCACCGAGCCCGTCGTCCCTCACGAAGCCGAGAAGGTCACTGATCCGGGCAGCTTCACGCCACCCACCGGTACGACCGGACTTCCGCCACCCGCCCCAACCACAGCCGTCGCACACACCTGACACCCCGGCACCACAACGCCGGCCCTCGCACGCCCAGGAGCAGCCCCAGCGCGTCTTCTGCACCGAAACCACCCCCGAACCCCACACCAACGTCGGCCGAGCTTCCGCCCCGGCACCCGCCCACGTTCGGACCCCGCCTCGAACAAGCTCCGAAAACACAAGATCCCGCCCGATCAATCAGATCGGACGGGATCTCGTGAACCATTCCCAAGCGAACTCAAGAACAGTCGCTGCGGTGGACCTGAGGGGATTTGAACCCCTGACCCCCTCGATGCGAACGAGGTGCGCTACCAGTCTGCGCCACAGGCCCTTGCAACGAGTGAAACTCTAGCATCCCCTCCGGGGTGCTTGGTAATCCGTTCCCCGCTGGTCAGTGAAGGGGCCGTCACTCGTTGGCAGCACGCGGCCGGTCCTCGTCGGCGTACTGGTCGAAGAGGGGGGTGCGGCCGCGGTCGCGGGTGCCGCGGGGTGGGGCGGCGACCGGGTCCGGGGCCGGGGCGGGGTCGTGGGCGGAGGCGGGGTCGACGGTGCTGGAGCGGGCGGAGCTCCAGGCGTCGGGGGCGGCCAGGTCGACGCTGCCGGTGGCGCGCGGGGCGACCGGGGCGGTGACGTAGGTGGGCAGCGGGACGGGCACCGGCTCCCAGCCCTCCCCGGCGGCCGGGCCCCGCTCGCGCTCACGCTCCTGGTCCACCCACTCGGCGTGATCGGTCTGCTCCACCAGCGCGCGGCGCCCGGCCGCGTGCGGCGAGGGCGCCTTTGCGGGGGCGGGCTCGGCCTCTGAGGGTGCGGGAGGGTCGGCGGGGCAGTCCTCGGCGGACGGACCCTCGGCGGGCGGATGGGCCCGCGGACGGCGCTCGCGCAGCCGCTGCGCGGCCTGCTCGGCGTGGCGCTGATCCATGGTGAAGGCGAAGCGGCGGCGCTCCTGGGCGCGGAGGTAGGCGATATAGGCGCTGAGCAGTATGGCCGGGATGCCCGGGGCCCACAGGAAGGCGAGGCCGCCGACGGCCGCGACGATCGCGCCGAGGGTGAAGACGACGAAGAGGATCACGGTGGTGCGGCGGCGGCGCGCGAGCACTCGCGCGCGCCGCCCGCGGTCCAGCGCGCTCCAGCCACCGCCGCCCGCGCCGCGCGCACCGCTCGCGCCCCCGGCGCCCGCGCCCCGCGCGCCACTCGCGCTCCCGGCCGCCGGTGCCGACGCGCCCTCGGCGGGGGCGTCGGCGCCCGTGGGGGCGGGGGCACGCAGGGTTACGGGCTCGGCGAAGGCCCGGACGTCGACCGCGTCGGTCACCGCTTCCGGGTCGGCCGCGTAGCGCCCCGGCTCGGCGGGGGCACCACCCATGGCAGGTGCGTCCGCGCCGTCGGCGGCGCGTTCGGCGGGGTCGTCCGCCAGGTCCCCGGGGCGCTCGAGGTCCGCACGGCTCTTGGCGTAACGGCGCTCCATGCCCGCCCGTCCGGACAGCAGCCGGATGGCGGTGCTGAAGCGTTCCGTCGGACGGGCCTCATTGAGCTCGTCCTGCCTACGAAGCCACATCGGCACCAAATAGGCGGCCCAGGCCCCGACGATGACTGCGTAGATGAGGCCACTGCTGCTCACGCTCACACGGTAGAGGGGTCCGCATGAGGCCATCTGCCAATTGGCGCGGTGTGTCGCACGATCTGGCTGATATCTCGAAAGTTTTTTGTGATTGTTGGGATGACCAGGTTGGAAATGTTCTCCCATTATTCGAACAGGTATTTCATTTCTGTGATGCGCCTGGTCGGGTCCTGTGCCACCGGTCCAGCAGCCTCTCGGACAGTTCCTCCACCGTGAGCGCGTAGACCAGGTGGTCGCGCCATGCGCCGTCGATGTGGAGATAGCGCGGCCGCAGCCCTTCCTGGCGGAATCCGAGTTTCTCCACCACCCGGCGGCTGGGCAGGTTCTCGGGCCGGATACACACCTCGATGCGGTGCAGTCCGACGGTGCGGAAGCAATGGTCGACGGCGAGCGCGACCGCGGTCGGCATCACTCCGCGCCCGGCCACCGCCTGGTCGATCCAATAGCCGACATGACCCGAGCACATCGACCCCCAGGTGATCCCCGCGACCGTCAACTGCCCGGCCAGCCGCCCCTGGTACTCGATGATGAACGGCAGCATGCGCCCCGCGTGCGCCTCCGCCCGCAGATGGCGGACCATCTGCCGGTAGGTGGGCCGGTGGGTCACGGGGCCGCCCGGCGGGGGCGGCGGGATGGTCGCCTCCCAGCGCCGCAGCCACTCCCGGTTGCGCTGGTTGACCTCGCGCCAGGCGCGCTGGTCGCGAAGCTTTATGGGGCGGAGGACGGTGTCACCGTCCGCCAGCACGACCGGCCAGGGGGCGTTCAGCGCGCGCTCCCGGCCTGCCCCGCGGGATCGGCGGGATCATCGGCGGGGGCGTCGGCGGGTCTGCGGTGGTCCCCGCCGTGGATCTGGTCGACCGCGTGGACCAGGAGGCGGCCGAGCACCTTAAGGCCGTCACGCACCCCTCCGGTGGAGCCGGGCAGATTGACGACCAGGGTCGTGCCGGCGACCCCGGCCAGCCCCCGGGAGAGCGCGGCGGTGGGCACCTTGGCGAGCCCCTCGGCGCGGATGGCCTCCGCGATCCCGGGGATCTCGTGGTCCAGCACCCGGCGGGTGGCCTCCGGGGTGCGGTCGGTGGGGGTGAGACCGGTGCCGCCGGTGGTCACCACGACGTCGTACGAGGCGGCCACGGCGTCCCGCAGGGCGGCCTCCACCGGATCGCCGTCGGGCACCACCCGCGGGCCGTCCACGGCGAAGCCGAGCCCGGCCAGCGCCTCGGCGATCAGGGGGCCCCCGGTGTCGGCGTAGACCCCGGCGGCGGCGCGGTTGGAGGCGGTGACGACCAGGGCGCGGCGTGACGCCGCTGAGCCGCTCATGCCCGGCTCCAGTCGCCGGACTTGCCGCCGGTCTTCTCCTCCACCCGGACGTCGGTGATGACGGCTCCCTTGTCGACGGCCTTGACCATGTCGATCACCGTCAGGGCGGCGACCGAGACGGCCGTCAGGGCTTCCATCTCCACGCCCGTGCGGTCCGTGGTCTTCACGGTGGCGGTGATCTCGACGGCGTCGTCGGCGACCTCGAGGTCCACCGTGACGCCCGACACCGCCAGCGGATGGCACAGCGGGATCAGGTCCGGGGTCCGCTTGGCGCCCATGATGCCCGCGATCCGGGCGGTGGCGAGGGCATCCCCCTTGGGGACGCCCTCGCCGCGCAGCAGTTCCACGACGCGCGGCGCCACGCGCACGCGGCCGCTCGCCCGGGCGGTGCGCACGGTGACGTCCTTGGCCGAGACGTCGACCATGCGGGCGGCGCCCGACGGGTCGAGGTGGGTGAGATGGTCCTGGGCGCTGCTCATCGTTCTCCCGGTCCGGGCCAGGTGGCTCCTGTGTGGGACGACACCGTACCCGCCACGGTCGGCGGCTAGGCCAGCAGGACGACGTCCACCTCGGCGCCGGGGGCGACCTGGGTGACGTCCTCGGGGACGACGATCAACGCGTTGGCGTGCGCCATGGCCTTGATCAGGTGCGATCCCGCGCCGCCCACCGGGCTGACGGTGGCCGGGCCGTCGAGCGTGGCCGGCTCGTACCAGCCGCGCAGGAACTGGCGCCTGTCCTTGGGCGAGGAGGCGACACCCTCCGGGCAGACCGCCTGAACGATGGTGCGGTGGATGTCGTTGCTGCCCAGCATGGTGCGGATGACGGGGCGTACGAAGAGCTCGAAGGAGACGTACGAGCTCACCGGGTTGCCGGGCAGGGCCATCAGCGGGGTGTTCTCCGGGCCGACGCGGCCGAAGCCCTGGGGCTTGCCGGGCTGCATGGCCAGCTTGCGGAAGTGGACCTCGTGCATCGCCTCCTTGACCACGTCGTAGGCGCCCACGCTGACCCCGCCGCTGGTGACGACGATGTCGGCGCGGACCAGCTGGTCCTCGACGGCGGCACGCAGCGTGGCGGCGTCGTCGGCCACCGCGCCCACCCGGTAGGCGATCGCGCCGGCCTCCCGGGCGGCGGCGGTGAGCTGGAAGCTGTTGGAGTCATGGATCCGGCCGGGGCCCGCCTCCTCACCGGGCTGGACGAGCTCGCTGCCGGTGGAGAGCACCACCACCCGCGGCCGGGGCCGCACCATCACCGTGGCGCGGCCGAGCGCGGCCAGCAGCCCGAGCTGTGAGGCGCCCAGGACCGTGCCGGCGCGCAGCGCGAGCTCGCCCGCGTCCGCGTCGCTGCCCCGGGTGCGCACGTGCTGGCCCTCCCGCGCCGGGCGGAAGACGCGCACCCTGCCGCTGCCGCCGTGGGGGTCCGAGCCCCGCGCGGGCATATGGGTGACCGGTCCGCTGTCGAGGCCGCCGTCGGTCCACTCGACGGGGACGATGGCCTGGCCGCCGGGCGGGACCGGAGCGCCGGTCATGATCCGGGCCGCCTCGCCCGGGCCCACGACGGGCAGGTCACCGCTGCCCGCCGCGATGTCGCCGACGACGGTCAGCACCGCGGGATGGTCCTCGGTCGCGGCCGCGACGTCAGCCGTACGGACGGCATAGCCGTCCATGGAGCTGTTGTCGAACGGCGGAAGCGCGCCGGGGACGGTGACGTCCTCCACCAGGACGCAGCCCTGGGCCTCGAGCAACTGCAGCTCGATCGGCTCCAGCGGATGGACGTGCCCGAGGATGTCGTCGAGGTGCTCGGCCACCGTCCAGACCCGGTCCTGGTCCGGGCCGCGGTCCGCGGCCCGCTCTGCGGTGCTGCTCAAGGTGCTACATCTCCTCGGTGACGTAACTGCGAAGCCATTCCCGGAACTCCGGGCCCAGGTCTTCACGTTCGCACGCGAGTCTGACAATGGCACGCAGATAGTCGCCACGGTCGCCTGTGTCGTAGCGGCGTCCCTTGAAGACGACGCCGTGCACCGGGCCGCCGAGGTCCGGACTGGAGGCTAGCGCCTGAAGGGCGTCGGTGAGCTGGATCTCGCCACCGCGGCCAGGCTCGGTCTCGCGCAGCACCCCGAAGACGGCCGGATCGAGCACATAGCGGCCGATGACGGCGTAGTTGCTGGGCGCGTCCGCGGGGTCGGGCTTCTCGACCAGGCCGGTGACCTGGACGACGTCGTCGTCCACGGTCGGCTTGACGGCCGCACAGCCGTAGAGGTGGATCTGTGCCGGGTCCACCTCCATCAGGGCGATGACGCTGCCGCCGTGCCGCTCCTGGACGTCGACCATGCGGGCCAGTAGCGGGTCGCGGGCATCGATGAGGTCGTCGCCGAGGAGGACGGCAAAGGGCTGGTCACCGACGTGCGGGGCGGCACAGAGCACGGCGTGGCCGAGACCCCTGGGGTCTCCCTGGCGGACGTAGTGCATGGTCGCCAGGTCGCTGGACTCCTGGACGCGGGCGAGTCGGGTCTCGTCGCCCTTACGGGTCAGGGCCTCTTCGAGCTCGTAGTTGCGGTCGAAGTGGTCTTCCAGGGGCCGCTTGTTACGACCGGTGATCATGAGGACGTCGGACAGTCCGGCGGTGACTGCTTCCTCGACGACGTACTGGATCGCCGGCTTGTCGACGACCGGCAGCATCTCCTTGGGGGTGGCCTTGGTGGCCGGAAGAAAGCGGGTTCCGAGTCCCGCGGCAGGGATGACAGCCTTGCTGATCCGAGTACGCGATTGAGTCATGTACCGAACCCTATCCGGTGCCTTTGGGGCAGATGATGAGTATTCGGTGAATATGGCATGAGACAGGAAGATTGCGCACCAAGTGATCAACACCGACGCTAGTAAGCGCGCATTGCGGAGACATCACCTGACGATGAGGTCCAGGTTGACGGCGGATGACATCGAGAAGGCCGGCGCCGCCCTGGCGTGTCGTGCCCTGGAGCTTCCCGAGCTCGCCGGGGCGGCCACGGTGGCGGCCTATGTGTCCGTGGGCGGCGAGCCCGGTACGCACGCCCTGAGGGAGGCACTGCGCGTCCGCGGAGTCCGGGTGCTGCTTCCGGTGCTGCTCGAGGACGACGATCTCGACTGGGGCGAGGACGAGGGGCCCGGTCGGCTGGCGCCCGCCCGGCGCGGCCTGCTGGAACCCGAGGGGCCGCGGCTCGGCACCGAGGCGGTGACCGGAGCGGACGTGGTACTGCTGCCCGGGCTCGCGGTGGACCGGCGCGGAATGCGGCTGGGCCGCGGCGGCGGCTCGTACGACCGGGTGCTGGCCCGGCTGGCGGCGGCGGGGGCCGACCCGGCGCTGGTCGTGCTGCTGTACGACGGCGAACTGCTGGACGAGGTGCCCGAGGAGCCCCACGACCGTCCGGTGCACGCGGCGGTGACGCCGTCGGGCCTCCACCGCTTCACGCCGCGGCCCCGCTGAAGGCGCCCGGAGGCGTCTGTCGGCGGGGCCGCGAGGGTCGAACGGGCCCGGGACCGGCCGGGGGCGGAAAGGCCCCTCAGACGGCCACCGGGCCCTTCGGGGCCTGTGTGGGGCCCCGGGTGCTCCATGGGGCACTACGGGGTGAGCGCCAGCTCGTCCTCCGTCGACTTGTCCACGGCGCTCTTGCTGAACGCCCAGGGCAGCAGCTCGCCCTTCGCCCACTTCTCGGTCTGGTCCGTGTAATGCGCGTTGTAGGCGTGGCCGGAGGCGCCGGTGAGATTGATCCAGCGCGACTTGTCGAGGTTGTCGAGGTTGACGACCATCCGCATCGAGGGAACCCAGGTGACGTCGTAGCCGCCCGCCGCGTTCCAGCCGGTGGCGTTGACCGCCGCCTCGCCGCCGGAGAGATTCCACGGGCCCCGGTTGAGGAGCCACTGCACCACGCCCGGGCCGTCGGTGCCCAGGGTCTGGTTCTTCAGCGTCAGCCGGTGCAGACGCCCCCAGCTCCAGCTGTTGATGTCCTTGCCCAGCTTGGCGGTGAGCTCCGAGCGCGCGGCCCGCATGGCCTGCGCCAGCAGCTCGTCACGGTTGGTGGCGCCGGGCCTGTTGCGGGTGCCCGCCGTCTTCCACCAGTCGTTCTTCGGATCCTTGATGATCTTGCGCACGACCTCATACCAGCGGTCGCCGCCGTCGGGCTGGGCCATATCCGGGTCGCGCTTACCGCATTCGCGCACCAGCCGGGCGTTGCCGTTCAGGTCCTCCAGCGGGCCCGAGTCGTCGGCCGGGCGCACCCGCAGGCACTCCCCTTGACCCGCAGCTCCTTGGGGAGCTTGTCACCGAAGGCCAGCTTGAGGGTGTTGCGCCAGACGGCGTTGAAGTACGCGGCGGCCGCCGAGTCCGAGTCCTGGGTGTAGTCCCAGCTCTCCAGCAGCTTCTGGGCCTGGCGTACGTAGTCGTCCTTGACGTCGACCTTCAGCAGATAGGGCGTCAGCAGTTTGGCGATCTCGCTGCTGTTGTCCATCTGCAGGGACTGCATGTCGTCCGTGGAGATCTTCCCGCCGTCCTTGACCTTCGACTCGATGAGGTCGGTAATGCGCTGGCTCCGCGCGCCGTACCCCCAGTCGTCGGTCAGCAAATACGGGTAGTTCTTCTTGTCTATGACGGCCTGGTTGGCGGTGACGATATAGCCGCGATCCGGGTTGAGCTCCCAGGGCAGCGCCGACTGCGGGATGTACTTGCTCCACTTGTAGCGCGAGTCCCAGCCGGGCGCCGGGTAGCGGCCGTCGCCCTTGGACCGCACCGGGATCTGGCCGGGCGCCTGGTAGCCGATGTTGCCCTTGGTGTCGGCGTAGATGAGGTTCTGGGAGGGGACCGCGAAGTCGCGGGCCGCCTTACGGAAGTCGCTGAAGTTCTTGGCCGTATTGAGCTTGAAGACCGAGTCCATGGTGTTGGACGGGGTCAGCGCGGTCCACTTCAGCGCCACCGCGTAGCCGTCGCCGCGGTCGGGGGCCACGTCATCGGCGCCGGTGCCCACCGGGGCGCTCTTGCCGACGTCGGTGAGTTCGTCGTCGCGGTCGGAGACGATCGGGCCGTTGTTGGTGGTGCGGACGGTGATCTTACGGCTCGCGCCGCCCGCGACCTTGATGGTCTCCTCGCGGGTGGTGAACGGGACCTGTTTGCCGTCGTAGAGGTAGCCGTCGGAGGTGACCTTCTCCAGGTACAGGTCGCTCACATCGGCGCCGAGGTTGGTCATGCCCCAGCTGATGTCCTGATTGTGACCTATGACCACACCGGGCAGACCGGCGAAGGTGAAGCCCGCCGTGTCGTACGGACACGCGCTGCTGACCTGCTTGCAGTGCAGCCCCATCTGGTACCAGACGGACGGCAGTTGGGGCGCCAAGTGCGGGTCGTTGGCGAGCAGCGGCTTGCCGGTGGTCGTGTACTTGCCGGAGACCACCCATGAGTTGGAGCCGATACCGGTCCCGTTCGGGCCCAGCAGCGCCGGAACGTCGTCCAGGGTCTTGGAGAGCGAGGACAACTGCGTCTGCAGCCCCTGAGCGACTCCGGTGGCCCCTCCGCCCACCGTACCGGTGCCCCCGGTGCCGCCCGTGGAGCCGGCCGGGGTGCTCTTGGGGTCGAACTCGTCCGTGACCTCGTTGAGGGCGCCGCCCTGGACGATCGGCTTGTTCCGGCTGTACGGGTAGGACGGGTAGAGCTCGTCTATCTGCTTGGCACTGAGCCGATTGGAGGCCAGGGCGCGGTCCACCTCGTCCTGCATGTTGCCGCGCAGGTCCCAGGCCATCGCCTTCAGCCACGCCAACGAGTCGACCGGGGTCCACTTCTCGGGCTTGTAGCCGTCGTTCTTGAAGTCCAGGGCCGCGTACTCGACCGACAGCGCGTCCCCTTGGTGGTCCTTGAGGTAGGCGTTGACGCCGTCGGAGTAGGCCCGCAGATACTTCTTGGTGGAGGCCGACACCTTGGTGTCGTACTCCTGCTTGGCCACCCGGTGCCATCCCATGGTGCGCAGGAACGCGTCGGTCTCCACCTGGCCGGAACCGAACATCTCCGAGAGCCGGCCCGCGGTCATGTGGCGGCGGACGTCCATCTCCCAGAAGCGGTCCTGGGCCTGGACGAACCCCTGGGCGCGGAAGAGGTCCTCGGGGGTGCCGGCGTAGATCTGAGGTATCCCATAGCCGTCACGTTTGACCTGCACGGGGCCGGACAACCCCTTCAGCTGCAGCGATCCCGTGGTCTCCGGGAATGAGGCTCGAACTGTACTGATGCTCCAGTACGCGCCGTAGCCGACGCCCCCGACGAGCAGCAGCACGACTGCGATCACGATCAGGCGGAGACGTCGGCTCTTCTTCTTTTTGGGAGAAGAGCCGGTTGTGTTGGCGGGCATCGCTGTCCTTCGAGGGGCAGGGTGAACCTGGAGTGCTGGAGCAACCATAGGCGCAGCGCTGTCGCCGCCCCTACGCGGAGTCATGACTGACGCCCTGCACCGGCCACCGCCCGGGCTCGTACACCTCGGTGAAGCCTTCTCGTGGGAGGCTCGCGTCAAGATCCCGTAAAATGTTAGATAAGGCAATGAAGTTCCGGTCGGTGGGGACCCCTTCGCAGCGTTCCCTCCGCTCCCGCGAGAAAGGGTCGGCCCCTGACTGTTCACCACCTCAATGAGCTGCTGTTGATCTGTTCCCTCGTCCTGCTCTTCGCGGTGGCGGCGGTAAGGGTGTCATCGCGCAGTGGATTGCCCACGCTGCTGATCTATCTCGGAATCGGCGTCGCCATCGGCACGGACGGGATCGGCGTCACCTTCAACGACGCCGAGCTGACGCAGATCCTCGGCTACGCCGCACTGGTCGTCATCCTGGCCGAAGGCGGTCTGGGCACGAAGTGGGGCGAGATCAAACCCGCCCTGCCGGTGGCCGCCGTCCTGTCCACCGTGGGCGTCGCGGTCAGCGTGGGGATCACCGCGGCGGCGGGGCACTATGTGGTGGGACTGGACTGGCGGCAGGCGCTGATCATCGGCGCGGTGGTGTCGTCCACGGACGCGGCGGCGGTCTTCTCGGTGCTGCGCACGGTGCCGCTGCCCAAGCGGCTCACGGGCATCCTGGAGGCCGAGTCGGGCTTCAACGACGCCCCTGTGGTGATCCTGGTGGTCGCCTTCTCCAGCCAGGGCCCCATGGGGTCCTGGTACGCCCTGATCGGCACGATCGCCCTGGAGCTCGCGATCGGCGCCGTGATCGGCATCGCGGTCGGCTGGCTGGGCGCCTACGGCCTGCGGCATGTGGCGCTGCCCGCCTCTGGTCTGTACCCGATCGCGGTGATCGCCATCGCGGTGACCGCCTACGCGGAGGGTTCGCTGGCGCACGGGTCCGGCTTCCTCGCCGTCTACCTCGCCTCGCTCATCATGGGCAACGCACGGCTGCCGCACTGGCCGGCGACGCGCGGCTTCGCCGAGGGGCTGGGCTGGCTCGCCCAGATCGGGATGTTCGTCCTGCTGGGGCTGCTGGTCACCCCGCACGAACTGGGCGATGACATCCTGCCCGCCCTCGCGGTGGGGCTGGTGCTGACCGTAGTGGCCCGTCCGGTGTCGGTCCTGATCAGCACGGCGCCGTTCCGGCTGCCCTGGCGGGAGAAGACGCTGCTGTCCTGGGCCGGGCTGCGCGGGGCAGTGCCGATCGTGCTGGCGACCATCCCGATGGTCAGCGATGTGCCCGACAGCCGCCGGATCTTCAACATCGTCTTCGTGCTGGTGATCGTCTACACCCTGATCCAGGGGCCGACACTGCCCTGGCTCGCCCCCGGCTGCGGCTCGAGGAGCCCGAGCCGGCCGACCTGGGCATCGAGTCGGCGCCACTGGAGCGACTGCGCGGCCATCTGCTGTCGGTGTCGATCCCCCAGTCGTCCAAGATGCACGGCGTCGAGGTCGGCGAGCTGCGACTGCCCCCGGGCGCCGCGGTCACCCTGGTGGTCCGGGACGAGACCAGCTTCGTACCGCTGCCCTCGACGGTGCTGCGGCGCGGCGACGAGCTGCTGGTAGTGGCCACGGACCCGGTGCGCGACGCGGCGGAGCGGCGGCTGCGGGAGGTGGGCCGGGGCGGCAAACTGGCGGGCTGGCTGGGCACGGGAGCGGGTTGAGGGGCCGGCCGGAGGCTGCCTCAGGCCGTGTGTTCGATCACCGTATGTCTCGTCCCAGTGGACTGACGGGCGGGAATACTGCACTATGGAGCGTCGTTAGCACTCATTGAGTGAGAGTGCCAGGAGGAAGAACGTGCCGACCTACCAGTACCAGTGCACCGAGTGCGGCGAGGGCCTCGAGGCGGTGCAGAAGTTCACCGACGACGCGCTCACCGAGTGCCCCAACTGCGAGGGACGCCTGAAGAAGGTGTTCTCGGCTGTCGGCATCGTCTTCAAGGGCTCCGGCTTCTACCGGAACGACAGCCGCTCCTCCTCCAGCAGCTCGAGCGGCGGCTCCAGCAAGCCGGCGGCGAAGAGCGACAGCTCCGGCTCGTCGTCCTCGTCCTCGGACTCGTCGTCCTCTTCCTCGTCCTCCTCCTCGACGTCTTCGTCGTCGGCGTCGTCCTCGACGTCCTCGACGTCCTCGACGTCGAGCTCGGCCGCCTGATCGGCCCGCTTGGTTCTTCGGCTTCATCGACGCCCCGCCACCTCCACACGGGAGGCGGCGGGGTGTCGTTCGCGGGGGCGCGGGTGGCTAGGGTGATCACATGGTCGAGACCAGCAGGCAAGCAGACATAGGCGTCATCGGGGGGTCGGGGTTCTACACGTTCCTCGACGACGTGACCGAGATCACCGTGGAGACTCCCTATGGGGCGCCGAGCGACTCGCTCGTCCTCGGCGACATCGAGGGACGGCGCGTCGCCTTCCTCCCTCGCCACGGCCGCAAGCACCATCTGCCGCCGCACCGCATCAACTACCGCGCCAACCTCTGGGCCCTGCGCTCGCTCGGGGTGCGGCAGGTCTTCGGCCCGTGCGCGGTCGGCGGGCTGCGGCCGGAGTACGGCCCTGGCACGCTGCTCGTCCCGGACCAACTGGTGGACCGCACGAAGGGGCGTACGCAGACCTACTTCGACGGCGAGCAGCTGCCGGACGGCCGGATTCCGAACGTGGTGCACACCACATTCGCCGACCCGTACTGCCCGGTGGGGCGGAAGGCGGCCGTGGACGCGGCGCGCGGACGCGGCTGGGAGCCGGTGGACGGCGGGACGATGTGCGTGGTCGAGGGCCCGCGCTTCTCCACCCGCGCCGAATCGCGCTGGCACGCGGCGCAGGGCTGGTCGGTGGTCGGCATGACGGGACACCCGGAGGCGGTGCTCGCCCGTGAACTGGGGCTCTGCTACACGTCGTTGACGCTGGTCACCGACCTGGACGCGGGGGTCGAGACCGGCGAGGGTGTCACCCACACCGAGGTGCTGAAGGTCTTCGGGGAGAACGTGGGCCGACTGCGCGAGGTGCTCTTCGACGCGGTGGGCAGGCTGCCGGAGACCTCCGCACGGGACTGCCTGTGCACCCACGCCCACGACGGCTGGGACCTGGGGATCGAGCTTCCGTAGGCGCGGTGCGGGGGCAGCCGGGCGACGACACTGGCGCCGGTCGAGGGGCGGCTGCGGCTGTGTGACGCGGCCGCCCGGCCGACGCGGGGCAAGACCGCACGGCCGCCCGCGAGCGCCGTGGGCCCGCGGCCGGGCGCCCGCGCAACGCTCAGGACCGGTTCTCGCCCGGCGCGCGATGCCGGGGCCGGTTCTCGCCCGCTGCGGGCGGGTATCGGGCTCGCCAGGTGGCGGGCATCGCTCGCGCGGGTGACCGAGTTGTCCACAGGCCGGTGGCCGTCCACAAGCCCCAGCGGGATCGGGCGGGGGCGGGCATGGTGAGGGGGCCAGAAGCACTCGGACCCTCACGGCAGGCGGTGATGTGCCATGTCCCATCCGTCCCCCACCCTCGCGTTACCCCGCTCCGCTCCCCCGGCCCGTGCGGTGCCACGCTTCGATCCGGTGCGTCCCGGGCGCGCCGGCGGATTCGGGCTGCGGCGGACCGTGCGGCGGCGCCGTCGCGTGATGGCGGCCGGGCTGGCGCTGACGGCCGCCGCACTCGCGGTCGCCGCACCGTCCGGCCGGGGGCACGCGGACGCGGTGACCTCGCCCGCGCCCGCGGGTGAGGAACGGCGGGGCGGCCCGCACCCCGCCATGGTCTCGGCGCCGGTCCGGATCGCCGACGCGGCGGCGGTGCGGCTGCTGCACCCCGGCGACCGGGTGGACGTGCTGGCCACGCCGCTGCCGGACGCCGCACGGACCCGGTCGTCCGGCACTACGGCGCGGGTGGTCGCGCGTGGGGTCCGGGTGGCCGAGGTGCCGGGGCCCCGAAGCGCCCGCAGGACGGACGCCCGAGCCGACGGCGGCGCACCGGAGGCCGATGCGGATGCGAGCGGCGACGGGATGCCGGACGGCGGCGGCGCGCTCGACGGCCCGGCGGACGGCGGCGGAGCACTGGTGGTGCTGACGGTGCCTCGAGCGGACGCCACCGCGCTGGCCGGGGCCGCGACCGACTCCCGATTGGCGGTGACGCTATGCCGCCGCTGACTCCCCCGACTCCCCTGATGCCCCTCTCACCTGCGGGTGTAGGTTGCGGAACCGTCCGCTCAAGCACCGATGCGGCGAAAGAGAGGCAGTGGGTTGAGCCAGGAGAAGGTGACCGAGGAGAAGAAGAGCGTCATGGAAGGGTTCAAAGCCTTCCTGATGCGCGGCAATGTGATCGACCTGGCCGTCGCGGTCGTCATCGGAGCCGCTTTCACCGCCGTCGTGAACTCGATAGTGAAGGGCCTCATCAACCCCATAGTCGGAGCCTTCGGCACGAAGGACCTCGAGAAGTACCGCTCCTGTCTCAAGGCGCCCTGCGAGACCAACGCCACGGGCGATATCGTCCACGGCATCCCGATCCTCTGGGGGAGCGTGCTCTCCGCCGTGCTGACCTTCCTGATCACCGCAGCGGTGGTGTACTTCCTGATGGTGCTGCCTATGTCGCGCTATCTGGCGCGGAAGGCCGCCAAGGAGGCGAAGGCGGAGGAGGAGCAGGCCGTCGCGGACGCCGAGGAGATCATTCTGCTGCGCGAGATCCGCGACGAGCTGGTGGCGCAGCGCGCCGCCGTCCGCGACGGTGGCGGCAGCGGCTCCAGCGCCTAGGAATCCGTCAGAGGTGGTGGGGCGGCTTCTCGTCGAGGAACCGGGCCAGGTCAGCGGCATCGTCGGCACTGTCGCCGCCGGGAACCCGCTCACCCCACCCGTGGTCCGTATCGTCCGATGACCGCTGCGCGAAGGGATCGTCGAAGCTCAGCGCGGCGGCCGGATCGCGCGGTCCAGGGGCAGGGCGGTGCTCATGCCTCAAGAGTACGGCCCGGGCAGCGGCTCGGTGTACCGGCCGAGCTCGTCGTGCCACCACAGGTCGCGCCCGGGCCTCCAGGACACCGGGCAGGCCAGCCGGTGGACCACCAGCACGGACCGCACCTCGGGGCAGCCGGCCAGCGCCCGGTCGACGTGGCGCTTGAGCGGCTGTATCTCCCCGCCGTGCTGCCCGGCGTCCGCGGTGATGACGACCTTGGCTCCGGCCTCCCTGATCCGGTCGCGCAACTCGTGGGGGCGCAGCCCCACGGGGAGGCTGGCGCGGACGGCGTCGAGCCGGCCGCAGGCCAGCGTGGCGATCACGGACTCGGGCACCAGCGGCAGATGGACCGCCACCCGGTCCCCGGCACGGACGCCGAGCCGGGTGAGCGCGGCGGCGGCCCGGGCCGCCTGGTCGAGCAGCTCGGCATGGGTGAGCTCCTCGGTGCAGTCCGGCTCGCTGATCCAGCGGAGGGCCACCCGGGCGGCCCGCCGAGGGTCGGCGGCCAGTGTCGGGAGCTCCTCCGTCCGAGAGGTACGGGGCACGGCGGTCTTCTTTCGGACGGGGGCGAACGGCATACAGCTCAGATTGCTGGCAGGTCATCAACGTCTGATGAACGCCCGCTATATGAGTCGTCCTCATCCCGTCCGGCGCGCTTCGGCGGCGATCGCGGGAGGGCGGATGCCGGGGTGGTTCGCGCCTCGCTACTCGACCATGCCACGGCTTCCCGTGCTACGGATAGCCCTCATGGATACCGAGCGGACAAACCCCGAATCAACTCCCACCGGTCCGGCCGACGGTCTGACGGATGTCCGCGGACTGCGGGTGGGCCATGCCCAGCGGTCCGGCGGTGGCCGGCTCACCGGGACGACCGTGGTGCTGGCCCCCGAGGGCGGTGCGGTCGCCGCCGCCGATGTGCGCGGCGGTGGCCCCGGCACCCGGGAGACCGATGCCCTCGATCCGCGCAATCTGGTCCAGCGCGTCGATGCCGTCGTGCTGACCGGCGGCAGCGCCTTCGGGCTCGACAGCGCCTCGGGGGTGGCCTCCTGGCTGGAGGACCACGGCCGGGGCTTCCGGGTCGGCCCCGATCCGGCACAGGTCGTTCCGGTGGTCCCGGCCGCCGCCCTCTTCGACCTGGGCCGGGGCGGCGACTGGCGGGCCCGCCCGGACGCCGCGCTGGGGCGCGAGGCGATCGACGCGGCGGCCGGATCGGAGATGGGGGTTCCGGTCGCGCAGGGCAATGTGGGGGCGGGCACGGGCGCGGTGGCCGGTGGGCTCAAGGGCGGGACCGGTTCGGCCTCCATGGTGCTGCCGTCCGGCGTCACGGTGGCCGCGCTGGCGGTGGTCAACGCCGCGGGATCGGTGGTCGATCCCGGTACGGGTGCGCTGTACGGGGAGCACTACGGGCCGTCGGAGGAGGGCGGGCCGCACCGGCCCGGTGCGGCCGTGCACGTGGAGGCGATGCGCCGGCTGGCCGCCGCGCGGGCCGAATCGGAGCGGCGGCAGGCCGCGTCGGTGCGGCCTCCGCTGAACACCACGCTGGCCGTGGTGGCCACCGACGCCGTGCTCACCCGGGCCCAGGCGCAGAAGCTCGCGGGGACGGCGCACGACGGTCTGGCGCGAGCCGTCCGGCCGGTACATCTGCTCTCCGACGGCGACACGGTCTTCGCCCTGGCCACCTGCGAGCACCCGTTGATACCGGATGGCGACCCCGAGGACGCCGGTGATCCGGCGTTCGGGGTGCACCGGGAGAGCGGCGCGCTGAACGAAGTGCTGGCGGCCGGGGCGGATGTGCTGACCCGAGCGGTGGTCAAGGCGGTGCTCTCGGCGGAGACCGTGGACGGCCCGGGCGGTGTCTTCCCCGCGTACCGGGATCTTTACGGCCTCTGATCCGCGGGGCCGGAGGGATGGAAGCGTCCGGCCGGGAGAAGCGGACCGGAGCGATGAAGAGGAGGGGGGCTTCCCATGGACACCGATCTACTGATCGTCGGCGGTGGCCCGGCGGGCTGCGCCGCCGCCGTGATGGCGGCGAGCGTGGGGATGCGCTCGATGCTGATCGAGTCGGGCGACGCCCTGTGCGGGGCGCTGCGGCGCATCCCGGTGGTGCGCAATGTCCTCACCGCCACCAACGGCCCGGATCTGGCTGCGGCGATCGAGGCCGACCTGGCGTGCTGTGATCTGTGCCGGGTGGAGCTGGGCCGCCGCGCCACGGTGATCGACGCCTTCGACGACCGCGTCGAGGTCACGATCGAGCCCATGAAGCCCGTGAAGCCCGTCAAACCCGTGAAACCCGTGGGGTCCGTTGAGCCAGTGGAAATCGTGGAGTGCGCAGGGTCCGATCGGGCTCCTGGCTTGCGGCTGACCGCTCCGTATGTGGTCGTCGCCACGGGGGTCGGGCCGCTGGACCCCGAGGGCGCGGAATGGTTCGGGGGCGTGGCGGGCCGGGCGCTACCGCAGCTGTGGGAGGCGGATCCGGCGGCGATCGACGACCGGACGGTGCTGGTCCTGGGGGCGGACCGGCCCCTGGGGACCGTGGCGCGGGCCCATCCGGAGCTCGAGGCCCGCTTTGTGGTGGCGTATCCGCCCGAGGACGCCTACAAGACCGAGGAGATCCGGCAGGACCCCGGGTGGAGTTGGTGGCCGTGCGGCGGCTGGAGTTGGGGCCCGCGTCGGCACCGGTCACCGCCGAGGTCGAGACGCTGGAAGGCGAGCGACGGACGCTCGCGGCCGATCTCGCCTTCCTCAACCTGGGCAGCGCCCCGGCACCCCCGGCGGGGCCGTGGCGGCCGACCGGTCCGGGTACTGCCCTCCCGGGAGCCAGCACCCCCGGGTCTTCACCGCCGGTGATCTGCGGTCGGTCCGCTTCCAGCGGATCGCGACCGCCATGGGGTCGGGTGGCGAGGCCGCGCTCGGCGCCTACTACGCCTCGCGTGGGCTGCCCACGAAGACCGGTGGCCCGCCCACGAAGACCAGCGGCCCGCCCACGAAGGTGGGCGAGCCGCCGGGCCCGGCAGGGGGTGGCTGAGATGCGGTCAGACCGCCACCGCCACCTTCGACTCGTCCTCGGTGGTACCGCCCGCGGCGGCACCGCCGCCCGCCTGGCCGGTGGCCTCCGGCTCCGCCGTCTTCCGCAGCCCCTTGAGGAAGACCACCAGACCGGTCGAGACGACCGTGCCCGCCACGATGGCCAGCAGGTAGAGGAACGGCTGGCCGATCAGCGGGACCACGAAGATGCCGCCGTGCGGGGCGCGCAGCGTGCAGTCGAACGCCATCGACAGCGCACCGGTGACGGCACCGCCCACCATCGACGAGGGGATCACCCGCAGCGGATCCGCCGCGGCGAACGGAATGGCGCCCTCACTGATGAAGGAGGCACCCAGCACCCAGGCGGCCTTGCCGTTCTCCCGCTCGGTCTTGGTGAACAGCCGCCCGCGCACGGTGGTGGCGAGAGCCATCGCCAGCGGCGGGACCATACCGGCGGCCATCACCGCAGCCATGATCTTGAGGCTTCCGGTGGAGGGGTCCGACACCGCGATACCGCCGGTCGCGAAGGCGTAGGCCACCTTGTTGACCGGGCCGCCCAGGTCGAAGCACATCATCAGGCCGAGGAGGACGCCGAGGCCGATGGCGTTGGCGCCGGAGAGGCCGTTCAGCCAGTCGGTCATCGCCTCCTGCGCGGAGGCGATGGGCTTGCCGATCACCACGAACATCAGGACGCCGACGATCGCGGAGGAGATCAGCGGGATCACCACCACCGGCATGATGCCGCGCAGCGACGCCGGGACCTTGAACCGCTGGATGGCCATGACGACCGCGCCCGCGATCAGACCCGCGACCAGACCACCGAGGAATCCGGCCTTGATGGTGGTCGCGATGTAGCCGCCCACGAAACCGGGCACCAGACCGGGCCGGTCGGCCATGCCGTAGGCGATATAGCCCGCCAGGACCGGCACCAGGAAGGTGAAAGCCGCACTGCCGATCTGGAAGAGCAGCGCCGCCCAGCTGCTGGTCTCGGTCCAGACGAAGTGGTCCGCCACGGACTTGGCGCCCGCGATCTCGTAGCCGCCGATCGCGAAGGCGAGCGCGATCAGCAGACCGCCCGCGGCGACGAACGGGACCATGTAACTGACGCCCGTCATCAGCCACTTGCGCAGCCGGGTGCCGAAGCCGTCACCGGCGGCACCGTCCGCGTCCATCGGCGCCGAGCCCTCCGCCGCGCCGTCGGCCGATGCGGCGATCTCGCCCCGCGCGGCCTTCCCGCGGGCCTCGGCGATGAGCTCGGCGGGGCGGTTGATGGCCGCCTTCACCCCGACGTCCACCGTCGGCTTGCCCGCGAAGCGGGCCTTCTCCCGCACCTCCACATCGTGCGCGAAGACCACCGCGTCGGCGGCGGCGATGGTGGCGGCGGGGAGCTTGTCGAATCCGGCCGAGCCCTGGGTCTCGACCACCAGCTCGACCCCGGCCTCGCGAGCGGCGTTCTCCAGCGACTCGGCGGCCATATAGGTGTGGGCGATACCGGTGGGGCAGGACGTGACGGCCACGATCCGGAAGGGGGCCACCGGCTCCGACGCGGTCTGGGAGGCAGCGGAGGCCGCAGCCGAGGCGGAGGCGGCAGGCTCAGCCGGAGCCGACTCCGCAGCAGTGGGCTCAGCCGGAGCCGACTCCGCAGCAGTGGGCTCGGCCGTGGCGGGCTCAGCCGTGGCGGGCTCGTCGCCGCGGATCAGGGCGGCCACCCGTTCGGGCTGGTCGGCCGAGCGCAGCGCATCGGTGAAGTCGGCGTTCATCAGCTGCCGCGCCAGGCTCGACAGGATCGTCAGATGGTCGCTGTCCGCGCCCGCAGGGGCGGCGATCAGGAAGATCAGATCGGCCGGCCCGTCCGCCGCGCCGAAGTCGATCCGGGCCGCGCTGCGCCCGAAGGCCAGGGTCGGCTCGGTGACATGGGTGCTTCGGCAGTGGGGTATGCCGATGCCGCCGTCCAGGCCGGTCGGCATCTGCTCCTCGCGCGCCGCCACATCGGCGAGAAAGCCGTCGAGGTCGGTGACCCGGCCGGCCTCGACCATGCGTTCGGCGAGCGACCGGGCGGCGGCTTCCTTGGTGTCGGCGGACAGGTCAAGGTCGACCAGATCCGCGGTGATCAGCTCACTCATCTCGCGGCTCCCTTGTGTGCGGTGCCGCCCTGGGGGAGGCGGGCGGACGGAGTGGGGATTGGGGGTGGGAGTGGGGTCGGCCGGTCACGCGGGCTCCTTGAGCACACGGTCCAGCGGGATGTCCGACGTGGTGACCACGGCGGACGGATCGAGGTCGGCCGGGGTCGGCATGGCGCTGCCCGGCAGCTGCACCGCGGCCGCTCCATGGGCCACGGCCGAGGCCAGTGCGGCGGGGCCGGAGCCGCCCGCCGCGAGGAATCCGGCGAGCGAGGCGTCGCCCGCGCCGACGTTGCTGCGCACGGCGGTGACCTGTGCGGTGCCGAAGTACGCGCCGGTCTCGTCGACCAGCAGCTGGCCGTCGGCGCCCAGGCTGGCCAGTACGGCGCGGGCACCCAGCCCGCGCAGTTCCTCGGCCGCCTTGACCGCCTCGCCCACCGTGGCCAGCGGACGGCCCACGGCCTGGGCCAGCTCCTCGGCGTTGGGTTTCACCACATCGGGGCGCTCGCGCAGGGCGGCGGTCAGCGAGGGGCCGGAGGTGTCCAGGGCGATCCGGGCCCCCGCCCGGTGGGCCCGTGCCACCAGCTCGGCGTACCACTCGGGGGCGAGCCCGCGGGGCAGGCTGCCGCAGCAGGCGATCCAGTCGGCGCTCTCGACCCTCGTACGGACGGCCTCCAGCACCGCCTCGGCCTCGGCGTCGCTCAGCTCGGGTCCGCTCGCGTTGAGCTTGGTGAGGGTGCCGTCCGGTTCGGCCACGGAGATGTTGACCCGGGTCGAGCCCGCCACGGGCACGCCCGCCGCCTCGATGCCCAGCTCCTCCAGCAGCCGGGCGAGCAGCGCGCCCTCCGGTCCGCCGAGCGGCAGCACGGCCACCGTGCGCTGCCCCGCGGCCGCCACGGCGCGCGAGACGTTGACGCCCTTCCCGCCGGGGTCGACCCGGTCGGCCGTGGCCCGCAGCACGGCGCCGCGCTCCAGCGCGGGGATCTCGTACGTACGGTCCAGGCTGGGGTTGGGGGTGACGGTGAGAATCATGCGCGTGCCACTTCCGTGCCCTGGCGCTCGATGGCCAGTGCGTCCTGGGGGCTGAGCCCGGTGTCCGTGATGAGTAGATCGACATCGTCCAGGCCGCCGAACCGGGCGAAGTGCTCCCGGCCGAACTTGGCGGAGTCCGCGAGCAGCACCACCCGCCGGGCCGCCGCGATCATGGCGCTCTTGACGGCGCCCTCCGCGAGATCGGGTGTGGTGAGCCCGCCGTCCAAGGAGAAGCCGTTGGTGGCGAGGAAGACGACATCGGCCTTGATCTCGCCGTAGCCGCGCAGCGCCCATGCGTCCACGGCGGCCCGGGTGCGGTGGCGGACCCGCCCGCCGACGAGGTGCAGTGCGATACCGGGGTGATCGGCGAGGCGGGCGGCGACCGGCAGGGCGTGGGTGACGACGGTGAGCTTGGCCTCCAAGGGGAGGGCGGCGGCGAACCGGGCCGCCGTCGAACCCGCGTCGATGATCACGCTGCCGTCGGACGGCAGCTCGGCGATGGCGGCCCGCGCGATGCGGTCCTTCTCATCGGCGGCGGTGGACTCGCGCTCGGCGAGATCGGGCTCGAAGTCCAGCCGTCCGGCCGGGATGGCGCCCCCGTGCACACGGCGGACGAGCCCCGCCCGGTCGAGGGCGCGCAGATCACGCCGTACGGTCTCGGCGGTGACCTGGAACTCCTCGGCGAGGGACAGGACATCCACCCGCCCGCTCTCGCGGGCGAGCCGGAGAATCTCCTGCTGACGCTCCGGTGCGTACATGTGGGTTTACGTCCCTTCCATGCCCGAACCTGTGATTTCGCGGCCAGATTACGGGGGCGATGCAGGAAAGTAAACAGATCCGGGCACGAAACAAACCTGACCGGGCATGTCTGGGTCGCTCGCGGTCGCTCAGCGACCCCGGCCGCCCCACGCTCTAGCCGACCCGACCCTGACCGCCGCCCCGAGCGCCGCCCATCGCCGCAGCGCACCGTCCGAATCCCGCCGGACTTCCGCGGCCCGCCCGGCCAGGATCGAGTCATGTCCTCAGGGACCACCGCATAGCGGCATTTTCGCCGCAAATAAGAAATACAAGGAATAGAGGAGACGGCATGACACTCGACGGCAAGGCGGCCCTGGTCACCGGCGGCAGCCGGGGCATCGGCGAGGCCGTGGCGATCCGGCTCGCCGAGGAGGGCGCCGATGTCGCCCTGACCTATCACAGCCAGGCCGAACGCGCGGCGGATGTCGTCGACCGGATCAAGGTACTCGGCCGCCGCGCCTGGGCCGTGCGGGCGGACGGTGCCGACGCGCAGGCGATGCGGGCCGCCGTGGAGGGGACCGCCGCCGAGTTCGGCCGCCTGGACATCCTGGTCAACAACGCGGGCGTCGGCGTCCTCGGCCCCATCGGCGAGCTGTCGCTGGACGATGTGGACCGGGTCCTCGCCGTGAACGTCCGGGCGCCGTTCCTCCTGGCACAGGCGGCCACCGCACACATGGCGGACGGCGGGCGGATCATCAACATCGGCAGCTGCATGGCCGAGCGGGTCGCCTTCCCCGGCGGCAGCCTCTACGCGACCAGCAAGACCGCGCTCACCGGCCTCACCAAGGCCCTGGCCCGCGAGCTCGGCCCGCGCGGGATCACGGCCAACCTGATCCACCCCGGCCCCGTGGACACCGATATGAACCCGGCCGACGCTGAGAACGCCGCCTTCCAGAGCGGCTTCACCGCGCTCGGCCGCTACGGCCGCACCACGGAGATCGCGGCGACCGTGGCTCATCTCGCGGGCACCAGCGGCCGCTACATCACCGGGGCGTCCATCGCCGTGGACGGCGGCTTCGCCGTCTGACCAGCCGTTCCCTCGATCCCCAAGAACCCCACACCCGATCCCGGATCCCTAAGAACTCCACAGACACAAGCGAGCCCCGGCGCCGGGGGGGAGGCGCCGGGGCTCGGTCCAGGGGTTGGAGGGGATCTGGTGGCTGGGGTCTGCTGGCCTGAGAACTCAAGCCGCTGCGTCGAAACCGGTCTGGCGGGCCATCTTCTTCAGCTCAAGCAATGCGTGCTTCTCGATCTGGCGGATCCGCTCACGCGTGAGGCCATGCTGCTTGCCGACCTCGGTCAGGGTGCGCTCCCGGCCGTCGTCGATGCCGTACCGCGCCTTGATGATGGAGGCGGTGCGGTCGTCGAGGCGGCCGATCAGGTCCTCCAGCTCCTCGCTGCGCAGCAGCGTCATCACCGACTGCTCGGGCGAGACGGCCGAGGTGTCCTCCAGCAGATCGCCGAACTGGGTCTCCCCTTCGTCGTCGACCGACATGTTCAGACTGACCGGGTCACGGGCCCAGTCGAGCACATCCGAGACCCGCTCCATCGTGGAGCCGAGCTCCTCGGCGATCTCGGCATGCTCCGGCTCGCGGCCGTGCTCACGGTTGAACTCCCGCTGCACCCGGCGGATCCGGCCGAGCTCCTCGACCAGGTGGACGGGCAGCCGGATGGTACGGGACTGGTCCGCGATCGAGCGCGTGATGGCCTGACGGATCCACCACGTGGCATAGGTCGAGAACTTGAAGCCCTTCGTGTAGTCGAACTTCTCCACCGCGCGCACCAGGCCCGCGTTGCCCTCCTGGATCAGGTCCAGCAAGGGCAGCCCACTGCGCGGGTAGCGGCGCGCCACAGCCACGACGAGGCGCAGATTGGAGCGGATGAAGATGTCCTTGGCGCGGGCACCTTCGGCGGCTATCGCCTCCAGCTCCTCGCGGCTCGCACCTGCGGCAGGGGCGTCCTCAACCTCCCCGTCCAGGATCTGCTGGGCGTACACCCCCGCTTCGATGGACTGGGAAAGCTCGACCTCCTTCGCCGCGTCCAGCAACGGGGTGCGAGCGATCTCGTCGAGATACATGCCGACCAGGTCGCGATCGGCGATCTCCCCGCCTGAGGCGCGAACACTGTTGGCCCCATCAGCGCCACCACCGGCGGCGGACTGATTACGGGCGACGGCACGGGTTGCCATGCGTGCTCCCTTACAGATGGATCGGGCGCGGACTATGGACGGACTCTCCGGTGTCGGGTGCCCCGTCCGAAGGAAACAACGACTGGAATCAGGACAGAATTCCCATCAGGCCCCCACGTTTTTACGATCATGCAGTACCCTGTCCAGCGACATGCGGGTCAGCGCACTGCCGAGAGGCCGGGAAGCGCAGGTCAGACCCCCTGTGCGGTCGCCTGCTACGGCTCCCCCGCCCTTCTCTCATCTGTCAAGACGAATCTCGCGGGCCGCTGGTTGCCCGTACGCCCCATCGCGCCGGGTTGCCCGGTCCTCCACATGGGTGTGCGCTGGAAAGCGAGAGGCCAGGGCGGGGACGCGGTGACGAGGAGGTTCCGCCATGAATGCCCCCACAGCTCCCACAGCCCCGGTGAGCCGCCGCCGCCATCCGCGACTCCCTCTCCGCCCGCACCCCTCCGCCTCATGGGGCGTTCCAGCCGTTCTGGCAGTGCTCTACGGCGGCTGGGTGATGTTCGTGACCCACAACCAGGGGTCCACCATCCCCACGGCCGCCATCTTCGGCGTGGTATCGGCGGCGGTGCTCGGGGCGCTCTGCTACGCCCTCGGCAGGATGACGCCGGGCCTGATGCCGGAGATCCGGGCCGTGCTCTACGGGACGATCCTCGGCTGTGCGATCGGCTTTCTGCACTCCGTGAGCGGAGGCTCGGTGTACCGGTCCTCGGGGATCGGGCTGGGGGCGGGACTCGTGATGGCGGGCATGTCGTTCTACGTCTTCCACATACGGGCGGAACACCCTCGGGAGTGACCCTCAGCCTTCAAGGATCGGCCCTCGGGCCCGGCCCGGCTCGGTTACGGGGTGTCCGGCGTACCACGCGGCGGAGCCGCATATCGATGCTTCCCCCTCCCCGCCCCTTCCCGTTACCAGGGGCTCCGCCCCTGGACCCCGGGTTTCGGGGCGATGCCCTGGTTCGGGGGTTTGAGGCGATGCCCGGTCCGGGGTTCTGGGCGATGCCCCGGTCCGGGGTCTGGGACGGCACCCCCGACTCAGGGTCTGGGGCGGCGCCCCGGTCCGGAGTTCGGGACGGCACCCCGGTCCGGGGTCTGGGGCGAAGCCCCAGTTTCGGGAAGGGGCGGGGAGGGGACAGCCCGCCGCAGGCGTCACGATCCGCCGGGCGCTCCCTAGGTCGCTGGTCCCTCCACGCTTCCGTCCCCGGTCCGTTCCGGGACCGTCCCGCCCTCCCTAGCGTGAGGCCATGACAGACGACACGAGGGGAACCCTCGACGAAGCCCTCGAGCGACTGCACGCCTCCGGCCCCGAGCGTCACGGATGGCTGAGCAATCACGCGCCGATGGCCGTGGAGGCGCTGGTGCGCCACGGCCAGGGGCGCACCGTGCACCGGTGGCTGGACCGCTATCGCGGCAAGCTGGAGGACATGCCGCGCTCGTACGCCGCGATCACCGAGGAGAACTGGCGCGAGGCGCTCGGCGATCCGCGCCGGCTCGCCGACTGGCCCGCCTACTTCGACCGGGAACTCGCCGACCGCCCCTGGCAGGACGTGTTCGCCATGTGGTGGCCGCGGCTGCTGCCGGGCATCGCCGGCGGCGCGACCCATCCGGTGATCCGCGTCGGCCACGCCGTACGGACCCTGCTGGACGAGCCGGGCACGGCGACCGCTCCCCGCACCGCCGAGCTGGCCCACGCCCTCGGCTACTGGGCCGCCCGCCACGCCCCGCTGCCGCCGCTCCGACGGCGGCCGGGCCCCGCCTCCGGGTCGGCGGCCGACGCGCTGGCCGCCGTGGAGCCGATCGCCGACCAGAGCGGTGGCATACGCGAGCGGCTGGCCCGGCTCACCGCCTTCCCCGCCTGGCCGCCCACCGCCCCGCGGCCCAGCCGGCCGTCCACCCCGCGGCCCAGCCGGACGGCCGACCCCGCCCTCGACGACCCCGACGACCTCGACGCCCTCGACGCCCTCGACGCCCTCGATAACCCCGCCGACCAGCCCGAGGAGGCACGCCGAAGGCTGACCGAGCTCGTACGGGCCGCCACCCATCGCTACGCCACCCACGGCCACGGCGAGCCGATCATGCTGGTCCACGCCGCGACCGCGCCCAACGCCGTACTGCGCGCCCTGCCCGCGCTGCCGCGCGAGCTGTGGGCGCCGAGCCTGGAGGCGGCCTGGGCGGCGAGCGCCGCGGTCACGGCGGTGTACGCGCCTCGGGAGCCGCTCCCGGCCGACCGGCTGCCGTCCGTGGAGGGCGCCACCCCCGAGGAGGTCTTCGCCCGCGCCGCCGCGCACGGCGATGAGCACGCCATCAAGCTGACCGACACCGCCCTCGACGTCGCCCGGGGCGCGGACCCGACTGCCCTGGCCGCCGCACTGCACGCCTGCGCGATGATCGACCCGGCGCTCTGACAGGGGCCCCAGCCGGGTCGTACCCGCTCGGCCACACCCCACCGAGCCGCCCCCGCGCCCCCTCACCCGAACTGCAACGACCGCTTCGCCAGCCCCATCCAGAACCCGTCGATCACACTCCGCTGGCTGCGCAGCTCCGCCTCCGCCGCGCCCAGCGTGACGAACAGCGGCGCGAAGTGCTCGGTGCGCGGATGGGCGAGCCCCGCCGCCGGGGCCGTGTGCTCGAAGTCCAGCAGCGCGTCGATGTCCTGCGCGTCCAGGGCCCGCTGCCCCCAGTCGTCGAACTCGGCCGACCAACTGGGCGGCATCGGGCCCGTCTGCCGTAGCGCGGCCAGGTTGTGGGTGAAGAAGCCGCTGCCGACGATCAGGACCCCCTCGTCCCGCAGCGGCGCCAGCTTCCGGCCGATCTCCATCAGCTTCCGCGGGTCGAGGGTCGGCATCGAGACCTGGAGAACCGGGATGTCGGCCTCCGGATACATCTCGACCAGGGGCACATACGCCCCGTGGTCCAGCCCCCGGTCGGGTATGTCCTGCACCGGGGTACCCGCCGTGCGCAGCGTCTTGCGGATCCGCTCGGCGAGCTCGGGGCGCCCGGCGCGGCGTACCGCACCTGGTAGTAGTGCTGGGGGAAGCCCCAGAAGTCATAGACCAGAGGCACCTGTTGGGTGGCGCCGACCGCCAGGGGCGCCTCTTCCCAGTGAGCGGAGATCATGAGAATGGCGTTGGGCCGGGGCAGGCCGGCGGCCCAGGCGGCGAGCTGTCCCGGCCAGACCGGATCGTCGGCGAGCGGCGGAGCACCATGGCTGAGGTAGAGCGCGGGCATGCGCCCGTCGAGCGCGGACATGAGGACTCCTCGTCAGTCGACAGAGCTCGCCAGGATGCTTGAAACCTCAAGCATACAGTTATCACTGTAGCGCACAGTTATTTAAGATTCAAAGAGAATTACCTAGAATGGACGCGTGGACGACGCCATGAAGACCCCCTCAGACGCCGACGAGCCGCGTTGGCTGACCGAAGACGAACAGCGCAGCTGGCAGGCGTATGTCCAGGCGAGCATGCTCCTGGAGGACCACCTCGACCGCCAGTTGCAGCGCGACGCCGGCATGCCCCACGTCTACTACGGCCTGCTGGTGAAGCTCTCCTGGGCGCCTCGCCACCGGATGCGGATGACCGAACTGGCCGAGGCCGCCAAGATCACTCGATCCCGGCTGTCCCATGCCATCGCCCGCATGGAGAAGGACGGCTGGGTACGGCGCGAGGACTGCCCCGACGACAAGCGCGGACAGAACGCGGTCCTGACCGACAAGGGGCTCAAGGTGCTGCGGGAGACCGCCCCCGGCCATGTCACCGCCGTACGGACGGCCGTCTTCGACCGGCTCACCCCCGACCAGGTCGAGCAGTTCGGCGCCGTATGCCGGATCATCGCGGACGGCCTCCAGCCGGCGGGCGCCGACCTCCCCTGGCTGCGCTGACGCCCCGGGGCAACGCACGAAGGCCCCGCTCCCCCTCGAGTCCCGAGGAGGAGCGGGGCCTTCACCTGACGCAGGACCGCCCAGGAACGACAGCCCAACACGCAGGCCTCAGCGCATCAGTGCGCCATCACCGGAACAGCGTCCTCCGCCGCACCGTCACCGGAGCCCGCGACCGCGCCGCCGCCCTCCGGCTGCCCGGCGTTGATGAACGTGATGGCGATGACCGCGGCCAGCACCAGGATGCCGACCGCCCACCAGATGGCGGCGGTGTAGCCGTGCACCATCGACTGGAGCTGCAGCACCGTGCGGGAAGGGGCCCCCGCAGCATGCGACTTCGCGTACTCGGTGGTGGCGCTCGCCGCGATCGTGTTCAGCAGCGCGGTGCCGATGGCGCCGCCGACCTGCTGCGAGGTGTTGACCATCGCCGAGGCGACACCCGCGTCACGCGGCTCGACACCATGCGTGGCCAGGCTCATCGCCGGCATGAAGGCGGTACCCATACCGAGGCCGAGCAGCAGGAACCCGGGCAGGATCAGCGCCGGGTACGAGGTGTCCAGGTCGATCTGGGTCAGCAGCAGCATGCCGACCGAGGCGACCAGGAAGCCCGGCCCCATCAGCAGCCGCGCCGGGACGCGGGTCATCAGCCGGGCGCCGATCTGTGTCGAGCCGGTGATCATGCCCGCGACCATCGGCAGGAAGGCGAAGCCGGTCCTGACCGGGCTGTACCCCTTCACGACCTGCATGTAGTAGGTGAGGAAGAGGAACAGGCCGAACATGCCGATGATGGCGAGGGCCAGCGAGGCGTAGACACCGCCGCGGTTGCGGTCGGCGACGACGCGCAGCGGCAGCAGCGGCGCCTTCACCCGCGCCTCGACGACCACGAAGGCGAGCAGCAGCACGGCCGCGGCGATGAACAGGCCGATGGTCGGGCCCGCGGACCAGCCGTCGGACTCGGCGCGGGTGAAGCCGTACACCAGCGAGACCAGACCGGCGGTGGCCAGGACCACACCGGGGATGTCCAGCCGGGACGAGTTGTGGCTCTCCACCGGCTCGCGGATCACGGCGACCGCGCCGATCGCGGCGATGATGGCGAACGGGATGTTCACGAAGAAGGTCCAGCGCCAGTCCATGTACTCGGTGAGCACACCACCGAGGATCAGACCGACGGCACCGCCACCACCGGCGATGGCGCCGAAGACACCGAACGCCTTGGCGCGCTCCTTGGGGTCGGTGAACATCACCGCGAGCAGCGAGAGCGCGGAGGGGGCGAGCAGCGCGCCGAACACACCCTGGAGGGCACGCGCGCCCAGCAGCATGCCGGTGTTCAGCGCGGCACCGCCGACGGCCGAGGCGGCGGCGAAGCCGATCAGACCGACGATGAAGGTCTGCTTGCGTCCCCACAGGTCGGCGATCCGGCCGCCGAACAGCAGCAGTCCGCCGAAGGCGAGGGCGTAGGCGGTGATGACCCACTGCCGGTTGCCGTCGGAGATGCCGAGGTCGGCCTGGGCGCTGGGCAGCGCGATGTTCACGATGGTCGCGTCGAGCACGACCATCAACTGGGCGAGGGCGATGAATATCAGCGCTTTCCAGCGCCGGGGATCCACGAATTGAGCCGTTTCAGGCATGGAAGAGCCTACCTAGCGGTGCGGAGAGTGAGAAATGGGACGTAAGGGGCCGGTCGAGGTCAGACCGGCACAGGCCGTTGGGTAACAGGTAGCGAGAGGCGACGACGCACGTAAGGAAGACGTGTGAACGTGCGCGGAATAAGCGGTGCTCCGGGATGGGCCGAGTGCGATTTACGTCACGTCACGGCCGATGCTGCAGATCCTCCAAGGTCATGGACTTTCCGGGTAGTTCCGAGCGCGCCGGGGTGTGCAGACCGTCCAGGAACAGCTGCAGATGCCGGTGCACAAAGGGCTCGAAGTCCACACAGGCGCTGCCGGGCAGCGGCCGGGTGAGCTGGTTGAGCGCGACCATCAGGTCACCGACGCCGATGTCGGTGCGCAGTTTGCCGTCGGCTTTCGCGGCCCCCATCAGGGCCTCGACACCGTCCGCCAGACGGTCGCGGGTGGCGATGAGATCAGGGTGCTCCTTGTCGAGGCCGTCGGAGAGCAGCAGGCACAGCGCGCCGATGTGCTCGTCCGCCGCGGCGTGGACGAATCGCCGCAGCGCCGAGAAGGTGTCGGCCTCCTCGGCCAGGGCGGATTCGGCCTGGTCGGCGACACGGGACATCACCGAGAGCGCCACATGGTGGATCAGCTCACGGCGGTCCGTGAAGTGCCGGTAGATCGTGGCATTGCCGACCCCCGCCCGTCGAGCGATTTCATCGAGGGGGATGTGCGCCCCGGACTCGACGATCACCTCTCGGGCGGCCGCGACAATGCGCTCCCGGTTGCGCAGGGCGTCCGCGCGCAGCCGGGGCTGCACGGACTTCGCGTTCATCGTGTCGGCGGCCATGACAGCACTCCCTTCTGCGTACGGCGTCCGCGCGTACGGTTCTCGGTGGCCGGTGCTCCGGCGGCTTGGCGGCGACGCCGTGCCCCGGCCTTGACGTTCGAACTTCAACTTTTCCGGGGAGTGAGTCCCCGTTTATGCGTTCACTCGGTGAAACGGGGAATGAGTCCCCGGAATTTCTGCGTCCGTAGGTGACCTGCCTCACACTTACCCGGCACCCGCCGTCGCCCGGACGGAGCAGGTCATTCCACCGTTCGGCGGCACCCCACGGGCGCCCCGGCCCACGCCGTCTCACCGTGGTCGGCAATGGACCAGACGCATGGGACCACCCGCCCCCGCATACGAATACGCCGGCCCCGCAGAGCCAGCGCGTTCGCCACCGCCGCCGTGCTCACGGTGGCGGTGGTCGCCCCGGCGGCGGCCCCGCGTCCCGAGCCCCCCGCGTCCCCCGAGCAGGCCCCGGCGCCCTCCGCGCGCCCGGACTTCGGCTCGCTCGCGCCCTGCGCACTCGCCTCGGGTTCGGGGCTCCAGATGGCCGAGGGCATACCCACCGGCCACGGCTACAGCCGCAGCACCGGCACCGTCCACGCCCTCAACCTCATGATCGACTTCCCCGATGTCCGTGGCCAGGGCACCGCCCGCCAGCGCTTCGAGGAGTTCTTCCCCCAGACCTCCCGGTGGTTCGCGCAGAGCTCGTACGGGCGGCTGGACTACCGCCCCGAGATGCCGATCGCCCACTGGCTGCGGATGCCGCGCCCGTTCCATGCCTACGGCATCAAGCGCGGCAGCCCCTTCGACCCGGGCTATCGCAAACTGGTCGCCGACATCGCCAAGGCCGCCGACCCCAAGGTCGACTTCCGCCGCTATGACCTGGTGAACGTCCTGGTCACCCCGAACGCCGGGCCGCCGGCCGCACATGCCGTGCTGTCCGTCACCTACGCCGACAACCAGCACGCCCCGACCGCCGACGGCGTTCCGCTGGCCAATGTCTCCTTCGTCTACAGCCGCCAGGACGACGGCTCCGGCTCGCTGCGCCGCACCGGCTTCCGCGTCCTGCCCCATGAGAACGGCCATGTCTTCGGGCTGCCCGACCTCTACACCCGGGGCGGCGGCGACAAGGCCGGTCACTGGGACGTGATGTCCGAGGACTGGGGCCCGGGCAACGACCTGCTGGCCTGGCACAAGTGGAAGCTGGGCTGGCTCGGCCCGCGGCAGATCGCCTGTGCCGCCCGGTCCGGGGTCTTCGCGCACACCCTGTCCCCGCTGAGCCGCGCGGAGGGCACCAAGCTGGTCTTCGTCCCCGTCTCGCCGTCCACCGGCTACGCCATCGAGGCGCGGACGACCGGCGGCAACGACGAGGCCATATGCAAGCCCGGTGTCCTGATCTCACGGGTGGACACCGGTGTCGACTCCGGCGGCGGCCCCATCACCATCGTGGACTCCACTCCCCACGGCCGCGGCTGCACCCGGGAGCGCAACGTCCACCCCGGACTCAGCGACGCGACCTACGCGCCCGGCGAGACCTTCGACGCCGCGGTGAACGGCACACGGATACGCGTCCGCGTCACCGGCCGGGACGCGGCCGGCGACTACGGCGTGGAGATCACGCGTCGTACCAGTGGCGGCGCCCGAGGCTGATCAGCAGCAGCTGCTTGCGCGCCGTGGCGGCCACCCGTCGCTCGTCCGCGGCCTCGGGGTGATCGGCCTGCGCCTCCAGGAACGCCGTCGCCGTCATCACCATGTGGTCCACGTACAGCTCCGCAAGCATCCGGACATCTTCCGGCGGCCAGGATTCCGGTAGGAGCCGCGGCCGGAAGGCGCCGGCCACCTCATCCGCGAATCGATCCAGCTCGGCGGCTATGGCCTGGCGCACGGGGCGCACCCCGCCATGCCGCTCACGTGCGATGAAGCGGATGTGCGCGGGGTAGCGGCGGACGTGCTCGGCGACCGCGTCGACGGTGGCCTCGATCCGCTCCTCGTCACCGTCCTGACCGGCGAGGATGGCGCCGATCATATGGTGCAGGCTGCCCAGGCACTCCTCGACCAGCGCGACACCGAGATCGCTCAGATCCCGGAAGTGCCGGTAGAACGCGGCCGGCGCCACCCCCACCGCCCGCGTCACCTCGCGCAGCCCCAGACTGCTCAGGCTCTGGTCCTCCAGCAGCCGCAACGCCGCGTCCATCAGCGCGCGCCGGGTTTTCTCCTTCTGGGCCTGCCGGACCCCGGGGGTGTGACTCATATCATTCAGTAAACAGGCGTTCGCTGAATTTTTCCAGGGTTCGGCGGGGTACTCTAGAACTCAGTGAACAGTTGTGATTCCAAGTGTTCACCGAACGATTGCCATCCGCACGCCAACCGCATCCGGATCGTCACTTCGAGAGAGGCACCCATGCTCTTCATCGTCGCGGCACTCGCCCTGATGGGGGTTCTTCTGGGGGCGGCGGCGCACACCCCGCTCCCCCTGTTCCTCGCCGCCGCGGGCGCCATCGGCGCCTGGCTGCTGATCTTCTTCATCCGCGAACGCACCGGGCAGAAGGGGAGCTGAGACCCATGGCACTCACCGCACCGTCCCGCACCTCACCGGCCCGGGCGCGCCGGGACGCCGACGGCATGGCCGTCGCCTCCTTCGTGCTCGGTCTGATCGGTCTGCTGCTGTTCAACGCGGTCTTCGGGCCCTGCGCGATCGTCCTCGGGACGCTCGCCATCGCCCGGGACACCCGCCGCAGGGGCCGGGCGCTGCTCGGACTCACCCTCGGCATCGCCGATGTGGTCCTGCTGATCGTCCTGCTGACGCTGAATCACTCCGTCTTCTGGCAGTTCGGCGGCTGACCCGCCCGGCGGTCCACCGCGGCACACCTCCCCGCGCGGCCCTTCCACTCAGTGGAAGGGCCGTTGCCCGTGCGTGACGGGCGTCACCACGCTGGCACGCATGACCGCCTTCGCGAAAAACCAGTGGTACGTCGCCGCCTACGGCCGCGAAATCGGCCGCGAGCTGCTGGGGCGCACCATCCTTAACGAGCCCATCGCCTTCTACCGCACCGAGTCCGACGACAAGGTCATCGCGCTCGCCGACCGCTGTGTGCACCGCCGCTATCCGCTCACCGCCGGCCGTCTCGACGGTGACACGGTCGTCTGCGGCTACCACGGCTTCACCTACGACACCGGCGGCACCTGTGTGTTCGTACCGGGCCAGAAGCGCGTCCCGCGCACCGCCCGGGTCCGCTCCTACCCCGTGGTCGAGCGGGACTCGCTGGTGTGGGTGTGGATCGGGGACCCGGCGCTCGCCGACCCCGGCGCGGTGCCGCGTGCCCCCTGGCTGGCCGATCCGCGCTGGACGACGGTGGGCGGCATGGAGCCGATCGACGCCGACTACGGCCTGCTCGTGGACAATCTGCTGGACCTCTCCCACGAGACGTATCTGCACGGCGGCTACATCGGCACCCCCGAGGTCGCCGAGACCCCGATCACCACGGAGGTCGACGAGGGCGCGGGCGTCGTCCGGGTCAGCCGGCACATGGACGACGCCGAGTGCCCGCCCTTCTACGCCCGCTCCACCGGTATCGAGGGCCGCATCACCCGCTGGCAGGACATCGAGTACCACGCGCCCTGTCTGTATCTGCTGCACAGCCGGATCGCCCCGGTCGGGGTACTGCCGGAGCCCGACGGCTCCGATCCCAACGCCTTCCACGTGGAGATCACCTACGCCATCACCCCGTCCACCGACCGCCATGTGTACGACTTCTGGGCCGTCTCACGGGACTTCGCGCAGGACGACGAGGAGGTCTCCACCTTCCTCCACGACCTCAACCGGACCGTGGTGCTCCAGGACGTGGCGGCGCTGAACGTGCTCCAGAAGGCGCTGGACACCGAGCGCGAGGGCTATCAGGAGCTCAGCATCAACATCGACACCGGCGGTCTGGCCGCGCGCCGCATCCTCGCCCGCCTCGCCACCGAAGGGGAGAAGACCGCGCCGGTGGTGGCGTCCCCGTGAGCGGCACGCCCACGGCGGAGGTGTACCGGATCGACTGGCTGCCCGGCACCGATGTGCTGCACGGGGTCTGCCACTGCGGCGCCGAGCGCACCGCAGAGGACCCGGTCGAGCTGTGGCAGTGGATGCTCGCCCATCCCACCGGACACCATCCCGGCGGACACCACCCCACCGGACACCTTCCCGCCGGGCACCACCCCACCGATCCCCCTGAACACCAGCCCAACGGCCACCGGAAGGAGCCCCGTTGATGAACCCCGGCGGCGAGTACGAGGACACCCTGCTCGTGGCCCGCAGGGAGGAGGTGGCCTCGGACGTGGTGGCGCTGACGCTGCGCCACCCGGCGGGCCGTGACCTCCCCGCCTGGGAGCCCGGCGCCCATCTCGACCTCGTCCTCGACGCGGGCCCGACCCGGCAGTACTCGCTGTGCGGCGACCCCGCCGACCGCGCCTCCTGGCGGATCGCGGTGCTCCGCGCCCCCGCCGGGCGCGGCGGCTCCGCCCGGGTGCACGACACCCTCACCGAGGGCAGCACGGTGCGGGTGCGCGGGCCGCGCAACCACTTCGCGCTGCGCCCGGCGGCCCGCTATCTGTTCATCGCGGGCGGCATCGGCATCACGCCCCTCCTCCCCATGACGGCCGCGGCCGAGGCCGCGGGCGCCGACTGGCGGCTGCTGTACGGCGGGCGCACCCGCGCCTCGATGGCCTTCGCGGACGAGCTCGCCTCCGCCCACGGCGACAAGGTGCGCCTGGTGCCGCAGGACGAGGAGGGGCTGCTCGACCTGGCGCCGTATCTCACCGCCCCGGCCGGTCCCGGCACCCTCGTCTACTGCTGCGGTCCCGAGCCGCTGCTCCAGGCCGCCGAGGAGGCGTGCCGCGACTGGCCGGAGGGGTCCCTGCGCACCGAGCGGTTCCAGCCTCGTACGGACGAGGCGGGCCGCGAATCGGGAAGCCGAGCCTTCGAGTTGGTGCTCACCCGCTCGGGCCTGACGCTCACCGTGGAGCCGGAGCGCAGCGTGCTGCGCACGGTCGAGGCGGCCGGCGTACCGGTTTTGTACTCCTGCGAAGAGGGCACCTGTGGGACGTGTGAGACGGATGTCGTCGAGGGGGAGGTGGACCACCACGACTCCGTGCTCACCGACGAGGAACGGGCCTCGGGCGAGACGATGATGATCTGCGTCTCACGCTGCCGTGGCCCGCGACTGGTGCTGGACCTGTGAATTCGCCCTGAACGGCCGCATGAGCCCCTCGATCGTATGAGTCCCTCGATGTGAGGTTCGGAACGACCCCGCCACTGGACAAACAGGTTGGTTAGGCTAACCTAACTACGTCCTCGGGTTGCCGTCCCGTACCACGTCCCCGTATGCATCGAGAGAGAGCACCTTCATGCGCCAGGCCAGAGCACTCCCCTCTCCCGCCGCGGTCTGCTCACCGCGGGCGGCGCCCTCGGACTCGGAGCCCTGGTCACCGCGTGTGGAGACAAAGGCGGTTCGGGCTCCGGCGGCGACGACGGCGGTGGCCCCTGGTCGTTCACCGATGACCGCAAGAAGAAGATCACCCTCGACGGCCGGCCGCAGCACATCGTCGCCTACATCGCCGCGGCGGCCGCGCTCTACGACTTCGGCATCGAGAAGCAGATCACGGGCGTCTTCGGCCCGACCACGCTGAAGAACGGCAAGCCGGACGTCCAGGCGGGCGACTTCCCCGTCGACCAGGCCACGTCCCTGGGCAACACCTGGGGCCAGTTCAACGTCGAGAAGTACGCCTCGCTCAGCCCCGATCTGCTGATCACCAACATGTACGACCCGGGCGCGCTCTTCTACATACCGGACGACAGCAAGAAGAAGATCCTCTCGCTGGCCCCCAGCGCCGTCATCTCCACCGGCCGGATCTCCATGCTCGAGCCCATCAAGCGCTACGCCGCGCTGGCCGAGGCGCTCGGCGCCGATCTGAAGGCCAAGAAGGTCACGGACGCCAAGGCGCGGTTCGAGAAGGCCGCCGAGACCCTGCGCAAAACCGTCAAATCCCACAAGATCAAGGTCATGGCCTGCTCCGCCAGCGCCGATCTCTTCTACGTCTCCAACCCGAAGATCAATGCCGACCTGATCTACTTCAGCGAGCTCGGCGTCGACTTCGTCGTCCCCGAAAAGCCCGACAAGGGCGGCTACTTCGAGAGCCTCAGCTGGGAGAACGCCGACAAGTACGACGCCGATGTGCTCTTCCTCGACAACCGCACCGCGACCCTCCAGCCGGGGGCCCTGACCTCCAAGCCGACCTGGTCCAAGCTGGCCGCGGTCAAGGCCGGTCAGATCGCCCCCTGGAGCAGCGAGCCGCGCTTCTCGTACGCCGGCGCCGCCCCGCTCGTCGAATCCCTCACCAAGGCCATCCAGGACGCGAAGAAGGTCAGCTGACGGTCAGTCGACCGGCTGGCCCCGGCCTCCCCGGGCAAGCGAAGGGAAGCCCCCTCCCATGACCACCGCAGCCATCAAAACCGCCCCCACCACCACCGCCGTCCCGTTCCGGTTCTTCGACGCGCGGGTCGTACGGACCCGCTCGCTCGGACCGTCCATGACGCGGATCACCTTCGGCGGCGCCTGTCTGAAGGACTTCACCAACGGCGGGCGCGACCAGCGCTTCAAACTCTTCCTGCCGCACCCCGGCCAGACCGCCCCGGTCGTGCCGGTCGAGGCCGGGGAGGGCTGGTTCACCGCCTGGCGGGCGATGGACCCGGCCGAACGCGGCATCATGCGCTCGTACACGGTGCGCCAACAGCGCCGCGACCCCGACGAGATCGACGTGGACTTCGCGCTCCACCACGACAGCGGCCCGGCCGCCCGCTGGGCCGCGCGCGCCGAGGCCGGCGACCGCGTCACCCTGCTGGGCCCGGTGGTGGAGGACAACGGCGGGGTGGACTTCCGGCCGCCGTCCAGCACCGACTGGGCGCTGATCAGCGGCGACGAGACCGCGCTGCCCGCCATCGCGGGCATCCTCGAATGGCTGCCCGCCGACTTCCCCGTCAAGGTGTGGCTCGAGGTCCAGCACGCCGAGGACATCCAGGAGCTGCGCACCGAGGCGAAAGCCGAGATCACCTGGCTGGTCCGGGACGCCGTCGCCCCCGGCACCCCGCGCTCCACCCCGCTGCTGAACGCGGTGGGCGCCGCCGAGCTGCCCCACGGCACGCCGTACGCCTGGATCGCGGGCGAGGCCGGAACGGTCAAGGAGCTGCGCCGCCACCTGGTGCGCGAGCGCGGCTTCGACCGTAAGGCCGTCACCTTCACCGGCTACTGGCGCCTGGGCGCCTGCGAGGAGCAGCTCGTCGAGGAGGCCGTGTCGGGCACCGGCCCCGCGACCGACGACTGACCACCGACGACTGACCCCGTCGCCGTACCCGCGCGCCGTACCCGCGCGCCATGCCCACAGCCCCGACCCACACCCGAATCACCCCCACAGCCGCGACCCATAGCTGAGTCATTCCCACAGCCGCGACCCACGGCCGAATCCACCACCGCGGCGCACAACTGAATCCTTCAACAGGACCGCGGAGGACCGACCGCTGAACGCCGGGCGGCCGGCCGCTCGGCGCGCCCCCGCGCGCCCTGCCGCCACCTCCGGCGCCCCCGCACGCCCTCTAGGCCGTCAGGCCGCGGGTCGCCCTCCCCCACCCAGCCGCATGCCCGCGCCCTCCGCACGCCCGCATGCTCGTTTCCAGAAGGGACAGAACGTGAGTTTCCTCGCGCAGACCGCTGAGGACCCGTCGCCGGAGCCGATACCCGGGGCGGCGGATGGCAGGGCCCACCTCTTCAACGGCCGTACGGCGGAACGCTATCGGCGCTCCGTGACCGACGCCGTCGGCCTGGTGGCCTCCACCGTCGCCCGCGCCCAGCGCCCCTTCACCGGCATCACCCCCGCCGAGCTCGCCCCGAGATCTCCGGAATCGACCTGGAGCGCCCGCTCGGCGATCCGGACGCCGCGCTCGAGGAGCTGGAGAGCGTCTACCTCAAGGACGCCGTCTACTTCCACCACCCGCGCTACCTCGCCCACCTCAACTGCCCCGTGGTGATCCCCGCACTGCTCGGCGAGGCCGTCCTCTCCGCCGTCAACTCCTCGCTCGACACCTGGGACCAGAGCGCCGGCGGCACCCTGATCGAGCGCCGGCTGATCGACTGGACCGCCGAGCGCATCGGCCTCGGCGAGGCCGCGGACGGCATCTTCACCAGCGGCGGCACCCAGTCCAATCTCCAGGCGATGCTGCTGGCCCGCGACGAGGCGTGCACCCTGGTCGAGAAGGAGGCCATCGCCGCCGACGGGACGATCGCGAAATCCGCGATCCTGCCCCGGCTGCGCATCCTCACCTCCCAGGTCAGCCACTTCTCCATCCAGAAGGCCGCCGCCATCCTGGGGCTCGGCTACGAGGCCGTCATCCCGGTCCCCTGCGACCAGGAGCGCCGGATGCGGACCGTCTCCCTCGCCCACGAGCTGGACCGCTGCCGCCGCGAGGGCCTGATCGTCATGGCCGTCGTGGCCACCGCGGGCACCACCGACTTCGGCTCCATCGACCCGCTGCCCGAGATCGCCGAGCTGTGCGCCCGGCACGGCACCTGGCTGCACGTGGACGCCGCGTACGGCTGCGGACTGCTGGCCTCCCCGACCCGCCGCCACCTCCTGGACGGCATCGAGCGCGCCGACTCGGTGACCGTGGACTACCACAAGTCCTTCTTCCAGCCGGTCAGCTCCAGCGCCCTCCTGGTCCGCGACCGCGCCACGCTCAGCCACGCCACGTACCACGCGGACTACCTCAACCCCGAGCGCAGCGCCCGGAAGCTGATCCCCAACCAGGTCGACAAGTCCCTCCAGACCACCCGCCGCTTCGACGCGCTCAAACTGTGGCTCACGCTACGCATCATGGGAGCGGACGCCGTCGGGGCGCTCTTCGACGAGGTGGTGGAGCGGGCCGCCGAGGCATGGGCCCTGCTGGACACCGATCCGCGCTACGAGGTGGTCACCGAGCCCCAGCTGTCCACGCTGGTCTTCCGCTACGTACCGCCGTCGGACGGGCCGTGCGACCCCGACCTCGTCGACCGCGCCAATCTGCACGCCCGGGAGGCGCTGGCCGCCTCCGGTGCGGCGGTCGTCGCCGGAACGGTCGTCGACGGACGTCACCACCTCAAGTTCACCCTGCTCAACCCGGAGACCTCGCTGAGCGACATCCGTCACGTCCTCGACCTGCTGGCCGAACACGCCGGTCAGTACCTGGCCCTCCACATCGAGCCCGAGTTCAGCGGCCCCCGCCACTCGCGCGCCAGTTGAGCCCCTTCACCCCGCCGGAGACCCTCGTGCCCACCCCGCACACCCACGACTTCATCGCGGTCGGGCTCGGCCCCTACAACCTGGGCCTCGCCTGCCTCACCGAGCCGATCGACGAACTCGACGGACTGTTCCTGGAGAGCAAGCCCGACTTCGACTGGCATCCGGGCATGCTGCTGGACGGCGTCACCCTCCAGACCCCGTTCATGGCCGACCTGGTGACCCTGGCCGACCCCACCTCCCCGTACTCCTTCCTCAACTACCTCAAGGAATCGGGGCGGCTGTACTCCTTCTACATCCGCGAGATCTTCTATCCGCTGCGCGCCGAGTACAACGACTACTGCCGCTGGGCCGCCGCGAAGCTGCCGTCCATCCGCTTCGGCCACCAGGTGACGAGCGTCGAGTACGACGAGGCCGACGACCTCTACACGGTGCGCGCCCTGCGTCCCGCCGTAGGCGAGACCACCACGCACCGCGCCCGCCACCTGGTGCTGGGCACCGGCACCCCGCCGTACCTGCCCGAGGTGTGCCGGGGCCTGGGCGGCGATCTGCTGCACAACACGCATTACCTGGAGAACAAGCAGGCGCTGCAGTCCAAGGAGTCCATCACCGTCGTCGGCAGCGGCCAGAGCGCCGCCGAGATCTACCAGGACCTGCTCGCCGACATCGACACCTGTGGCTACCGGCTGAACTGGGTGACCCGCTCCCCGCGCTTCTTCCCGCTGGAGTACACCAAACTCACCCTGGAGATGACCTCGCCCGAGTACGTGGACTACTTCCACGCGCTGCCCGAGGACACCCGCTACCGGCTGGAGGATGAGCAGAAGGGCCTGTTCAAGGGCATCGACGCCGACCTCATCAACGGCATCTTCGACCTCCTGTACCAGAAGAGCGTGAGCGGCCCGGTGCCCACGCGGCTGCTGACCAACACCGAGCTCACCGACGCGGCGTACGACGAGCGGTCCGCCACGTACACCCTCGGGCTGCGCCATACGGAGCAGGAGCGGGACTTCTCGCTCACCACCCAGGGGCTCGTCCTGGCCACCGGCTACCGCTACCAGGTGCCCGCCTTCCTGGACCCGGTGCGCGACCGCATCCGCTGGGACCGCCACGGCCGCTTCGACGTCGCCCGCAACTACAGCATCGACACCACCGGACGCGGCATCTTCCTCCAGAACGGCGCCACCCACGCCCACAGCCTGACCTCCCCGGACCTGGGCATGGGCCCGTACCGCAACTCGTGGATCATCCGGGAGCTGCTGGGGCGGGACCACTATCCGGTGGAGAAGTCCATCGCCTTCCAGGAGTTCGGCGCGCCGGAAGGAGCCGTGTCATGAGGCCTTCGCCTTCGCCTCCACCGATCTTCGAGTACAAGGACGCGCGCCTGGGCACCTTCGCCCTGCGCGCCCTGGACCCGGCGGCCGACGCCGCGCTGCTGCACGGTTGGGTGACCCACCCCAAGGCGTCGTTCTGGATGATGCGGGAGGCGGACGAGGCGGAGGTCGCCGCCGAGTACCGCAGGATCCACGAGCATCCGCACCACGAGGCGTTCATCGGCCTGTACGAGGGGCGCCCGGCGTTCCTGGCCGAGCGGTACGACCCGTCGCGGGTGGAACTCGCCGGTCTCTACCCCTCCCGGACCGGCGACGTCGGCATGCACTTCCTGTGCGCGCCGGCCGACACCCCGGTGCACGGCTTCACCCTGGCCGTGATCACCGCCGTCATGGAGTTCTGCTTCTCCGATCCGCACGTCCGGCGCGTCGTCGTCGAGCCCGATGTGCGCAACGACGCGGTGCACGCGCTCAACGCGGCCGTCGGCTTCGAGATCGTCGAGTGGATCGCCAAACCCGAGAAGGACGCCTACCTCAGCATCTGCACCCGCGAGCGGTTCGAGGCCGCGCGCACCGCACTCGCCGCGGATGCCGCACGGGCGGACCGGTCCACCCGGACCGACCGGACCACCCGGACCGACCCCGACCGGATCCAACGAACCGACAGGACCGAGGGAACCGACCGGACCGAACGAACAGAACAAACCGACCGGACCGACCGGACCAGCCAGGCCGACCGGACCGCTACGCGCGACGCCCAAGGAGTGACCCGATGAGCCCCCGCGACGCCGTCGCCCACCTCACCCCCGACCTGTGGGACCGGGCAGGCCGCCTCCTCATCCGCAAGGCCCTCGCCGAGTTCACCCACGAGCGCCTGCTCGCCCCCGAGCTCGGGCCCGACGGCCGCTACGCCGTGACCAGCGACGACGGGGCGGTGACCTACCGCTTCGCCGCCCGGGTGCTCTCCCTGGACCACTGGCTGGTCGAGACGGACAGCATCACCCGCCACGACCGGACCGGCACCGAACTCCCCCTGGACGCACTGGACTTCTTCATCGAGCTGCGCGGGCGGCTCGGCCTGAGCCAGGAGATCCTCCCCGTCTACCTCGAGGAGATCAGCTCCACCCTCTCCGGCACGGCCTTCAAACTGGCCGGCGAGCCGGTGGCCGCCGCCGAGCTGGCCAAATCCGGCTTCCAGGAGATCGAGACGGGGATGACCGAGGGCCACCCCTGCTTCGTCGCCAACAACGGCCGCCTCGGCTTCGGCATCCACGAATACCTCTCGTACGCCCCCGAGACCGCGAGCCCCGTCCACCTGATCTGGCTCGCCGCCCGCCGCGACCGCTCCACCTTCACGTCCTCCGCGGACCTGGACTACGACGCCCTGATCCACTCGGAACTGAGCGAGGAAACCCGGGCCCGCTTCGCCCGGACCCTCACCGACCTCGGCCTGAACCCGGCCGACTACCACCTGCTACCGGTGCACCCCTGGCAGTGGTGGAACAAGCTGTCGGTCAGCTTCGCCGCCGAGGTCGCCCGGCAGCACCTGGTGTGCCTGGGCCCCGGCGACGACGCGTACCTGGCCCAGCAGTCGATCCGGACGTTCTTCAACACGAGCGACGAGTCCAAGCACTACGTGAAGACCGCGCTGTCGGTGCTGAACATGGGCTTCATGCGGGGCCTGTCGGCGGCGTACATGGAAGCGACACCGGCCATCAACGACTGGCTGGCGTCTCTGATCGCCTCCGACGAGGTCTTCCGCGCCACCCGTTTCTCCATCATCCGAGAACGAGCGGCGATCGGCTACCACCACCGCCAGTACGAGACGGCCACGGCGAAGGGCTCGCCGTACCGCAAGATGCTGGCGGCCCTGTGGCGCGAGAGCCCCGTCCCGTCCCTGGAACCCGGCCAGCGCCTGGCCACGATGGCCTCCCTCCTCCACACCGACCCCGACGGCGCCCCCTTCGTCAGCGCCCTCATCGAGGAATCCGGCCTCACCCCGCCACGTGGCTACGCCGCTACCTGGACGCCTACCTCACCCCGGTGCTGCACAGCTTCTACGCCTACGACCTGGTCTTCATGCCGCACGGCGAGAACGTCATCCTGGTGATCGAGGACGGCGCCGTCCAGCGCGTGATCTTCAAGGACATCGCCGAGGAGATTGCCGTCATGGACCCCACCGCGGTCCTCCCCCGACCGTGGAACGCATCCGCGTAGACGTCCCCGAGGACAAGAAACTCCTCTCGATCTTCACCGACGTCTTCGACTGCTTCCTCCGCTTCCTCAACGGCATCCTCGTCAGCGAGGGCCTCCTGGAGGAAGACACCTTCTGGCAGACGGTCGCCGACTGCGTCCTGGCCTACCAGCACTCGACCCCCCACCTCGCGGACAAATTCGCCCAGCACGACATGTTCGCCGAGGACTTCGCCCTCTCCTGCCTCAACCGCCTCCAGCTCCGCAACAACCTCGAAATGGTAGACCTCCAGGACCCGGCCGGCGCCCTCCAGCTGATCGGCACCCTGAAGAACCCGATCGCAGGCCTGGGGACGAGAGCCTGAGCCACCCGACGGGCCCCGCCAGCTCGGCCCGGGACGCCCCGACCCGAGGAGCGCACCAGATCCCACCCCACCCCGGAGTCCCCGAACGCCCACGTACCCAACCCGCTACGCTGTGGCGGTGCACCACGACGGCACCACCATGCCGCCCTGACGCCGGGCCTCCGTGGGGTTTGTGGAAAACTCCGTCGCTGCAGGTCAACGCGCGGCAAGCAGAATGCTTTGGAACGCTTGACCCCAGATCCGGAAACGCAGTGCGAATTGCTGCAGGTCAGACCCGGAGCTCGCAAGGCATGGCGACGGCCAGCTCCTGGCCGAGGTTGCAACCAGCCGGGCCGACGAGCAGGCTTGCTGATGCCTTCACTTGAGTGGCAATCAGCTAGCTCAGCGCTTCGCTCATGCGGCGGCCGTTGGCTCGCCATGACTGGAGCCCAGGCCAACCGTGAAGCATGGGTATTTCCTGTCTGAGTACACGGCACACCGTACTGATCGTTCTGCTGTCCCATGACAGCAGAACGATCCTGCTACATCAGCCGACAAGCACGGCAACGTGGTGGCCGCTGCGGCTTGACGTGCCGGGGGGGGAGCTCTCGTACGAGATGCCTTCCCTCACCCCTGCGTCGAAGCCCGACAGTGATCCGCTGGACCGGAAGTGGCTGATCGCCTCGACGGTCGCCGCGAGGGCCTTCATCACGCTCTCGCTGACGTCACGGCTGAGGGTCCCAGCTGCCGTTCCTACGTCGAGGACCGGCGCCGACACCGGGGAAGACCCACCGCCCGCGGCGGAGCACAGTGCCGGGACGCCTGCCCAACGCGGCGCTCCGCAGGTCGATGTCCACGCGGACACGAACCAGGGCCTGATGGTGGGCTGTGGATTGCTGCGGCCCGGCATCCTCTCCCGCGGCGACAACATGGGTTCGGCCGACGCATGGGGCCAGCACCAGAGCCCTGTGGGGCACTCACTCTGGGGTCCGGGGGAAGCCTGGCCGGGCTCAGCCGCCCGCCAAGCCAGCTCGCTGTCGGCAGCGGGACGGAGCACCGACCTCATCAAGCCGTCACGGCGCCACCCGGTGTGCGGCCAGGACGCGGCTCAGCACCCGCAGCCGGACCAGAGCCTGAGCCAGGTCAGTCAGTTGTCCGTGGCCGGCCCGGCGGTGTCGAGGGCGGATCCGACATGGTCGGCGAGGATCACGGCTACCACTCGGGCCTGCCGGGATGGGGTCGTGCCCGGGGTGGGCTGGAGCATGAACCGACCGCAAAAACGTCCATTTCCGATGGCTCGGAGTTCGATCTCGCCCCCGGGCCAGCCGTTCTGATCCACGTCCCAGCGCTTGCGCCCGGCGATTACGCTGCCGTCCTGCCCAGGCGTGGTGGGCTGCCCAACAGCGTGCCGTACTCGAAGCGGCAGTCCCGCAACTGCAATACGTCGGTCAGCTGCTCGCAGACCTGCTTGACGACCGTGTCCGTCGATCCGGGCCTCCCGGCCAGCTGAGCGACGCGGCGGCGGACAGAGCGGCCAGCGCGCCGGCGACACGGTTCCCGATGGCTGAGACGGCCACCACGACGACGACCAGGATCAGCGCCATGTTCGTGTTGGACATACTCGTGCGAAACGGCACAAGCGCCAGAGCGACGAGGAGTGGGCCGAACAGGGCGGCAGCCAGAGCGACACGGTCACGAAACGGACATCCGGCCACTTGGCACCTCCTGCGCTCTGTTCGCCGCGGCCTGCGACCTATGCGACACACATTCACCCGACACAAGCCAATTGAACGCGCTTTCGGATTTTTTGACGCCATCCATATGCCGCGAGGCCGACCGGCCCCATGAGCACGGCCTGCGCACGCGAAGTGCTCGCGCCGGGTCCGAGATGGGCCTCCGGTAGGCCCGTATGGGGGACGACTGGGCGACGTCCTTGATCGTTACTCACCGTATCCGCTCGGGTGAGTTCTGTATGCGTCAGGGTTCCGTCAAAATCGGACTCATGGCCGTAAGGGAGCCGTCAACGGCGACTGCGGACGCCCGACGGGGATGTTCCCTCTAAGCGTCAGTGCATGTCGGAACCTCACTAGGAGCACACGATGGCCGATCTGGCCTTCGTCGTCACCACGATCGTGGTCTTCGCGTTGGTGGCGTTCATCGCCAAGGGAGTGTCAAAGCTGTGACCGTAGAGAACATCGTCGGCCTGGTCGTGGCCGCCGCTCTCCTGGGCTATCTGGTCCTCGCTCTTATCTTCCCCGAGAGGTTCTGAGCCACCGATATGAGCCCCGTCCTCGCTGACGTGCTCCAGGTATCAGCGCTCCTCGTGGCGCTCGCCCTGGTGCACCGTCCCTTCGGCGACTACATGGCCGCCGTCTACTGCTCCAGGAAACACCTCCGCGTCGAGCGGTGGATCTACCGCTCGGTAGGCGCCAACCCTGACGCCGAGATGCGCTGGCCCGCCTACCTGCGGGCCGTCCTCGTGTTCTCGGCCGTCGGTGTGCTGTTCCTGTACCTGCTCCAGCGCGTCCAGGACAAGCTGCCGCTGTCCCTCGGCTTCAAGGCGATCACCCCGGACCAGGCGTTCAACACCGCCGCGTCCTTCGTCTCGAACACCAACTGGCAGTCGTACTCGGGTGAGTCGGCCATGGGCCACGTCACCCAGACGATGGGCCTGGCGGTGCAGAACTTCGTGTCCGCGGCCGTCGGCATCGCGGTCGCCGTCGCGCTCGTCCGCGGCTTCGCACGCTCCCGCACCGGTGAACTCGGCAACTTCTGGGCCGACCTGGTGCGCGGCATCGTCCGGATCCTCGTACCGGTCTCGGTGATCGCGGCGATCGTCCTCGTCGCGCTGGGCGCCGTGCAGAACTTCGGCGACATCCACCACATCACCACACTGACCGGAGACAAGCAGGGCATCAGCCCCGGCGCCATGGCCTCCCAGGAGGCCATCAAGGATCTGGGCACCAATGGTGGCGGCTACGCCAACGCGAACTCTTCTCACCCGTTTGAGAACCCCAACGGCTTCTCCAATCTGCTGGAGATCTTCCTGCTGCTGGTGATCCCGTTCTCGCTGCCGCGCACCTTCGGCAAGATGGTCGGCAGCGTCAAGCAGGGCTACGCGATCCTCGCGGCCATGGCCATGATCTGGTTCGCCGGCGTGGTCGCCGTGACCATCCTGGAATTTCAGCACCCGGGCACCGCCTCGCAGGCCGCGGGTGGTGCGATGGAGGGCAAGGAGCAGAGGTTCGGCGAGGGCGCGTCGTCGCTCTTCTCCGTGTCGACGACCATGACCTCGACCGGTTCGGTCAACTCGTTCCACGACTCGTTCAGCGGGCTGAGCGGCGGGGTGCTGCTCCTGGGCATGATGCTCGGCGAGATCGCGCCCGGCGGAGTCGGTTCCGGGCTCTACGGCATGCTGATCATGGCCGTGATCGCGGTGTTCATCGCGGGCCTGATGGTGGGCCGCACGCCCGAGTACCTCGGCAAGAAGATCGGCACCCGCGAGATCAAGCTCGCCGCCTGCTACATCCTCATCAGCCCGGCTGTGGCGCTGATCGGCACCGCGCTGGCGATGGCACTGGGCAAGGGGCAGTCGTCCATGACCAACGTCGGCGCGCACGGCTTCTCGGAGGTGCTGTACGCGTACACCTCCGGCGCGAACAACAACGGCAGCGCCTTCGCCGGCTTCGCCGCCAACACGCCGTATCACAACACCGCGCTCGGCCTGTGCATGCTGCTCGGCCGGTTCCTGCCGATGGTGTTCGTGCTGGCGCTGGCGGGCTCGCTCACCGAGCAGAAGCCGGTTCCGGTCACCGCGGGCACGCTGCGGACCGAGAAGCCGCTGTTCACGGGGCTGCTGGTCGGGGCGATTCTGATCATCACCGGCCTCACCTTCTTCCCCGCCCTGGCGCTTGGCCCGCTTGCCGAAGGGCTGACGTCATGACCAACGCAAAGAAACCAGAGATGTCCACCCCGACTCCCACACTTGCTCCCCACCAGGATGCGCCTACCGGCCACCAGAAGAAGGGCCGCGTCGGCGGTGGGCTGTTCGCACCCGAGCAGCTGGTCACGTCACTCCCGGACGCCTTCCGCAAGCTCGATCCGCGGGTGCTGGTGAAGTCGCCCGTCATGTTCGTGGTCGAGATCGGCTCGGTACTCACCACCGGCCTGGCGGTTACGGACCCGGGCGACTGGTTCGGCTGGGTCATCGCCGCCTGGCTCTGGCTGACCGTGATCTTCGCCAACCTGGCCGAGGCGGTTGCCGAGGGTCGCGGCAAGGCCCAGGCCGACACGCTGCGCAAGGCCAAGACGGACACCGTGGCCCGCCGCCTCGCGGGCGAGGCCGAGGAGCGGGTGCCGGGCACCGAGCTGCACGTCGGCGACCTGGTGGTCTGCGAGGCGGGCGACATCATCCCGGGCGACGGCGATGTCGTCGAGGGCGTCGCGTCCGTGGACGAGTCCGCCATCACCGGCGAATCCGCGCCGGTCATCCGCGAGTCCGGCGGCGACCGGTCCGCGGTCACCGGCGGTACGAAGGTGCTCTCCGACCGCATCGTCATCAAGATCACGACGAAGCCGGGCGAAACCTTCATCGACCGGATGATCAACCTGGTCGAGGGCGCGGCCCGGCAGAAGACCCCCAACGAGATCGCGCTCAACATCCTGCTGGCCGCGCTGACCATTGTCTTCCTTCTCGCGGTCGTCACCCTTCAGCCATTCGCGATCTATGCGGGGGCGGAGCAGTCGCTGATCGTGCTGACCGCGCTGCTGGTCTGCCTGATCCCGACCACCATCGGCGCCCTGCTCTCCGCCATCGGCATCGCTGGCATGGACCGCCTCGTGCAGCGCAACGTCCTGGCCATGTCGGGGCGTGCGGTCGAGGCGGCCGGCGACGTCTCCACCCTCCTGCTGGACAAGACCGGCACCATCACCCTCGGCAACCGGCAAGCGGCCGAATTCGTCCCGGTCAGCGGCACCACCGCCGCCGAGGTGGCCGACGCCGCCCAGCTGTCCTCCCTGGCCGACGAGACGCCCGAGGGCCGCTCGGTGGTTGTGCTCGCCAAGGAGACGTACGGGCTGCGCGAGCGCCACGAGGGCGAGCTGGATCACGCCGAATGGGTACCGTTCACGGCCCAGACCCGCATGTCCGGCGTTGACCTCGTCGAGAACGGGGCTCATCGCAAGGTCCGCAAGGGCGCCGGCGGCTCGGTCATCTCCTGGGTCCGCGAGCGCGGTGGGAGCGTATCGGAGGACTCTGCCGCCCTGGCCGACCGGATCTCCGAAGAGGGCGGCACGCCCTTGCTGGTCGCGGTCGAGGACGCCGACGGCGCCCGGGTGCTGGGCGTGATCCACCTCAAGGACGTCGTCAAGGAGGGCATGCGGGAGCGGTTCGAGGAGCTGCGCCGGATGGGCATCAAGACCGTGATGATCACCGGCGACAATCCGCTGACCGCCAAGGCGATCGCCGAGGAGGCGGGGGTGGACGACTTCCTGGCGGAGGCCACGCCCGAGGACAAGATGGCGCTCATCAAGCGCGAGCAGGCGGGCGGCAAGCTCGTGGCGATGACCGGCGACGGCACCAACGACGCCCCGGCGCTCGCCCAGGCCGACGTGGGCGTGGCCATGAACACCGGCACCTCGGCCGCCAAGGAGGCCGGGAACATGGTCGACCTGGACTCCAACCCCACCAAGCTCATCGAGGTCGTCGAGATCGGCAAACAGCTGCTGATCACCCGCGGCGCGCTGACCACCTTCTCCATCGCCAACGACGTCGCGAAGTACTTCGCGATCATCCCCGCGATGTTCGCCGCGGCCTACCCGGGCCTGGACAAGCTCAACATCATGGGCCTTGCCTCCGCGGAGTCCGCGATCCTGTCCGCGGTCGTCTTCAACGCACTGATCATCATCGCCCTGGTCCCGCTCGCCCTCAAGGGCGTGCAGTACCGACCGGTGAACGCTGACAAGATGCTCCGCCGCAACCTGGGCATCTACGGCCTCGGTGGCCTAATCGCGCCCTTCATCGGCATCAAACTCATCGACCTGCTCATCTCCTTGCTTCCCGGGATCGGGTGACCCATGAACACCTCTGTACACGGCGCTGTCCGACTGGCCTGGGCATCGCTTCGCGCGCTCCTCGTGCTGACCGTCGTGACCGGCATCGTCTACCCCTTGGCCGTCACGGGCATCGCCCAGGCAGCCTTCAACGACGAGGCCAACGGCTCGATGGTCACCGTGCAGGGCAAGGAGGTCGGCTCGTCCCTGATCGGACAGAGCTGGAACCTCAAGGACACCGACAAGCCCGACCCGAAGTGGTTCCAGCCGCGGCCCTCCAACAGCGGCTACGATCCGCTGACCACCGGCTCCAGTCAGCTCGGTGCCAGCGACCCGACACTGCTCAAGGCGGTCGGGGCCGCCAAGAAGCAGGTCGCCACATTCAATGACGTGCCCGAGTCCGCGGTCCCCAAGGACGCGGTCACCGGCTCGGCCTCCGCCATCGACCCACATATCTCCCGGAGTACGCGAAGATCCAGGTAAAACGCGTCGCCAAGGCCAACGGCCTACCCGAGGCGCAGGTGAAGAAGCTGCTCAAGGAGCACACCGAGGGACGCGCCGCCGGTTTCCTCGGCAACCCGTACGTCAACGTACTCGAACTCAATATCGCCCTGAAGAAAGCCGGCAAGGGCTGAACGCGCCGTGAGCCGCGGTGGGGTCCACAAGCCGGGGATCACCTCGGCCGATGGGCTCCCACCGCCGCTGACAGGTCATCGCCCCGCAGCTCCGCCGCGATCGGCAGCTCCACGCTCCGCCGCCATGTCCCCTCTCGTGGACCCTCACACGCCACTCTTGCGGAAGGAAGGCGTACATCGATGACTCGGGTGCTCGTGGTGGAGGACGAGCCACAGATCGTACGGGCCCTTGTGATCAACCTGAGAGCCCGCGAGTACGACGTCGACACCGCCTCCGACGGTGCCACCGCTCTGCGACTCGCCGTAACCCGCCGTCCGGATGTGGTCCTGCTCGACCTGGGTCTGCCGGACATGAGCGGCACCGACGTGATCGCGGCATTGCGCGGCTGGAGCCGGGCACCGATTCTGGTGGTCTCCGCCCGGCAGGCATCCGAGGATAAGGTCGCAGCCCTCGACGCGGGCGCCGACGACTACGTCACCAAGCCCTTCGGCATGGACGAGTTGCTGGCCCGCCTGCGGGCCGCCGTACGCCGCACGGAGGCCGGAGGGCCCGCTCACGACACCACGGTCGTCACCACCGAAGACTTCACCATCGACATGGCCGCGAAGAAGGTCGATCGCGGCGGGCGCCAGGTTCACCTGACCCCGACCGAATGGCAGCTGCTGGAAGTACTCGTCCGCAACCCTGGTCGGCTCGTCAGCCAACGGCAGCTGCTCCAGGAGGTGTGGGGCCCCACCTTCCAAACCCAGACCAACTACCTGCGCGTCTACATGGCACAACTACGGCGCAAACTCGAGGCAGACCCCTCACGCCCCCGGCATTTCATCACCGAGGCCGGCTTGGGATACCGCTTCGAACAGACCTGAATGCGTAGCTCGACGGCACCACGATTCGCCACATGAGGAACCAGTAGAACCATGGGACGAGGCAAGCTCAGGATCTATCTCGGCGCGGCACCGGGCGTCGGCAAGACGTACGCGATGCTGTCCGAGGGGCACCGGCGCGTCGAGCGGGGCACGGACCTCGTGGTCGGCTTCGTGGAGCACCACGGCCGCCCGCGCACCGAGGTGATGATGCGCGGGCTGGAGGAGGTGGGCCGCCGGGAGCTGGAGTACCGGGGAACCACCTTCACCGAGATGGACGTGGACGCGGTCCTCGGACGTGCGCCTGCCGTCGCGATCATCGACGAACTCGCTCACACCAACGTCCCCGGATGCCGCAACGCCAAACGCTGGCAGGACATCGAGGAGCTGCTGAAGGCAGGCATCGACGTCATTTCCACGGTCAACATCCAGCACCTGGAGTCGCTGGGGGACGTGGTCGAATCGATAACGGGAGTGCGGCAGCGCGAGACCGTACCCGATGAGGTCGTCCGCCGGGCCGATCAGATCGAGCTGGTCGACATGTCGCCCCAGGCGCTGCGCCGCCGCATGGCGCACGGCAACATCTACGCGCCCGACAAGGTCGACGCCGCGCTGTCCAACTACTTCCGGCCCGGGAACCTCACCGCGCTGCGCGAGCTGGCCCTGCTGTGGACCGCCGACCGGGTCGACGAATACCTCCAGCAGTACCGCGACGAGCACAGCATCCGCTCCACCTGGCAGGCGCGCGAGCGCATCGTCGTCGGGCTCACCGGCGGCCCCGAGGGACGCACGCTCATCCGGCGCGCCGCCCGGATGGCGGCCAAGGGCTCCGGCAGCGAGATCCTGGCCGTCTACATCGCCCGCAGCGACGGCCTCACCTCGGCCTCCCGAAGGAGCTGGCGGTCCAGCGCACCCTGGTCGAGGACCTGGGCGGCACCTTCCACCACGTCATCGGCGACGACGTCCCCACCGCGCTGCTGGAGTTCGCGCGCGGCGTCAACGCCACCCAGATCGTGCTCGGTGCCAGTCGTCGGCGTACGTGGCAGTACATGTTCGGGCCGGGCGTCAGTTCCACCGTCGCCAGGGAATCCGGCCCGGACCTCGACGTGCACATCGTCACCCATGACGAGGTCGGCACGGGCCGCGGGCTCCCCGTCGCCCGCGGAGCGAGGCTCGGCCGTTCACGGATCATCGCGGGCTGGGCGATCGGTGCTATAGGGCCCGTACTGCTCACCCTCGCCCTCACCACGCTCAACACAAGACCGGTCGGCACGGGACCGGGCTTCGCGAACGAGGTGCTGCTCTTCCTCACACTGACCGTCGGAGCGGCCTTGCTCGGCGGCCTGCTGCCCGCACTCGCCGCAGCCACGGTCGGCTCCGCCCTGCTCAACTACTACTTCACCCCGCCCACCCACACCTGGACGATCTCCGACCCCGCGAACGTCGTCGCCATCGCGATCTTCTTCGCGGTCGGGGTCGCGGTCGCAACCGTGGTGGACACCGCCGCCCGCCGCACCCACCAGGCCGCCCGGCTGCGCGCCGAATCCGAGATCCTCTCCTTTCTCGCCGGCAGCGTGCTGCGTGGCGAGACAAGCCTGGAAGCGTTGCTGGAGCGCGTACGCGAGACCTTCGCCATGGACTCGGTCGCCCTCTTCGAGCGCGAGAGCGAACGGGATCCGTGGACCTGCGCGGGCAGCGTCGGCGAAGCCCGCTCACTCGAACGCCCTGAGGACGCCGAGGTCGACATGCCGGTCGGCGACCACATGGTCCTCGCACTCAGCGGCCGCGTACTGCCCGCCGAGGACCGCCGGGTGCTCGCCGCCTTCGCCGCCCAGGCCGCCGTCGTCCTGGACCGCCAGCGCCTGCAGGTCCAGGCGGACCAGGCCCGCGAGCTCGCCGAGGGCAACCGCATCCGCACCGCACTGCTCGCCGCGGTCTCCCACGATCTGCGCACCCCGCTCGCGGGCATCAAGGCCGCAGTGACCTCCTTGCGCTCCGGCGATGTCGCCTGGTCCGAGGAGGACGAGGCGGAACTGCTGGCCGCCATCGAGGAGGGCGCGGACCGGTTGGACCAGCTGGTGGGGAATCTGCTGGACATGTCCCGGTTGCAGACCGGCACCCTGACACCGCTGATCCGCGAGGTGTATCTGGACGAGGTGGCGCCGATGGCGTTGGTAGGCGTGCCCAAGGCCGACGTCGTCCTGGACATCCCTGAGGATCTGCCCATGGTCGCGGTCGACGCGGGACTGCTGGAACGCAGCGTGGCCAACATCGTCGAGAACGCCGTCAAGTACAGCCCCGACGGACGGGCGGTGAAGGTCTCCGCGAGCGCGATCGGCGACCGGGTCGAATTGCGCGTGGTGGACCGCGGCTCCGGCGTTCCGGACGAGGAGAAGGACCGCATCTTCGAGCCGTTCCAGCGCCATGGCGACGCCCCCCGCGGGACCGGCGTCGGCCTCGGGCTCGCGGTGGCCCGCGGCTTCGCCGAGGCAATGGGCGGCACGCTCACCGCGGAGGACACACCCGGCGGCGGCATGACCATGGTCCTCACCCTGCGAGTCGCCGACAGCCGCATGCTTCCGCCGCCCGCCGATCTCCCGACCACAGCCATCACCTGAGCCGGGGAAGCACGTACGGCCGGTCGGCGTACGACCATGGAGAGGAGGGGCCTCGGCTTCCTCGACGAGCCACGGGACTACGTCCCGGCCCCCGCCCGAAAGGAGTGGCACGTGCCGCGCGGCAGGCTACGGGTCTACCTCGGGGCGGCTCCCGGGTCGGCAAGACCTACGACATGCTCGGTGAGGGACAACGCCGCGCCGGTCGGGGCACCGACGTGGTCATCGGCTTCATGGAGGACTACGGACGGCCGCTGACCCGGAAGATGGCCGAGGGCCTGGAAACCGTGCCCCGCGCGAGCGTCCCCTACCGCGGAACCGCCTTCCCCGAGATGGATCTCGACGCCGTACTCGCCCGCCATCCGCACGTCGCCCTGGTCGACGAGCTCGCCCACACCAACGTCCCCGGCTCCCGCCACGAAAAACGCTGGCAAGACGTCGAAGAGCTGCTGGAAGCGGGCATCGACGTCATCTCCACCGTCAACATCCAGCATCTGGAGTCCCTGGGCGACATCGTCGAACAGATCACCGGCATCAGACAGCGGGAAACCATCCCCGACGACGTGGTCCGCCGCGCCGACCAGATCGAACTGGTCGACATGTCCGCAGAGGCACTGCGCCGGCGGATGGCCCACGGCAACGTCTACCCGACAGAGAAGATCGACGCCGCTCTGACCCACTACTTCCGGCCCGGCAACCTCACCGCCTTGCGGGAGATCGCTCTGCTGTGGGCAGCCGACCGCGTCGAGGAAGCCCTCCTGCGCTACCGCAAGAACCATGGCATCCAGCAGCCGTGGGGCACCCGGGAACGCGTGCTGGTCGCCCTGTCCGGAGGGACCGAAGGCGACACCCTCATCCGACGTGGCAAACGGACCGCCTCCCGCGGGGCGGGCGGCGAATTCCTCGCCGTCCACGTCGAACGCGGCGACGGGCTGGTCACCGCCTCCCCGCAGCTCCTGTCCCGCCAACGTGCCCTCGTGGAGGACCTCGGCGGCACTTTCCACACGGTGACCGGCGACGACACCGCACGAGCCGTCCTGGAACTGGCCCGCGAGGTCAACGCTACCCAGATCGTCATCGGCGCCACCCGGCGCAGTCGCGTCAAGGAGCTGTTCACCCGGGGCGTGGGCGAGTCCATCATCGAGGGGTCCGGCGACGACATCGATGTCTACGTCGTTACCCACACCGAGGCCGCGCACGGCCGCTTCCTGCATCGCCGTAGGCGTGGCCCGGACCGGCCCTGACGCTGGTCGGACCCGGTGAATGGGACCGGGGGCTGCTGCCAGCGACCGGCGTCGTACTGTTCCCGCCAATGGTCGATCAACGCTGTCATCTCGCGCCAGGTGAATGCGGAGAAGTCCTGCATCTCGTGGAGGCGGCGCCCGGCGACGCTGTCCGCGCCGGCCTCCTTGATGCCCTCGGCAGCGGCGTCGCCCATGACGGCGAGGATCTCGTTCTGGCTGCTCATCAAGGTGGCCCAGGCGTGCTCGCGGAAGCGGTAGTGGTCACGGCGACTTCCCGGGGCCGGGACGTGCTCGATCATGCCCGTGGGAATGAGTCGCTTGACCGCGCTGGAGACGGCGCCGGAGCTGATGCGCAGCTCCTCGCAGAGGTCGGCAGCCGTCATCGTCTCCTGCCGGCTGAAGAGGAGGGCGGTCATCACCCGCGCGGTGGTCTTTCTGCATGCTGCCCTGCGCCAGGGTAAGCGCCTGTCTTTCCGCCGTCTCGCGCAGTCGGGTGCCCTCGTCGCCTTCCATGGCTCTCAGCGTACTAAACCATCAGAGATCTCCATTCGTTTACAGATCTCTGAATATTCGCTATGTTCCGAGTATGGAAAATGTCATCGAACTCCGGGAGCTCACCAAGACGTCGGCCTCCGCCGCAGCCTGACCGGCCTGTCCCTGACGTCCATGCCGGGGAGGTCTTCGGGTTCCTCGGGCCCAACGGCGCCGGCAAGTCCACCACCATCCGCCTGCTGCTCGATCTCATCCGCCCCACCGGCGGCACCGCCACCGTCCTCGACCTCGATCCACGTGCCGACGGGATCCGACTGCGCACCCGGGGGCTACCTGGCCGGTGACTTCGTCTGCGACGGACGACAGAACGTCCACAACTATCTGCGCTTCCTCGCCGCCCTGCGCGGCGGCGTGCCGCAGGAAAGCATCGACGATCGAGCTGCTGATCCTCGACGAACCCACCTCAGGACTCGACCCACTGGTCCAGCAGACCTTCCTCGATCTGGTCCTCGAGGCCGCCGCGAGGGTCCAGACCGTCTTCATGTCCAGCCACATCATGAGCGAGGTCGAAGCGGTCGCCGACCGGGTCGGCATCATCCGCGACGGCCGCCTGGCCGCTCTGGGCACCGCAGCGGTCGCGATGATGTACGCCTCCACCTACCCCTCCCAGAAGAACAACACAGCAAGCCTGCCCGAGGCCATGCGCGATGCCCTGCATATCGACGCCACCGCCGCCGGCTATCTCCAGGCCAGTGTCTTCGGCCTGATCCTGCCGTTGCTCGCCATGATCTACGGCATTGCCACCGGGTCCCGCGCCATCGCGGGTGAGGAGGAGTCCGGGCAACTCGACCTCCTGCTCGCCCACCCCGTCACCCGCACCGCTGTGGTACTCCAGCGCTTCGGTGCCCTGGTCACCGGGGCCGGGGCCGCCTTCGGCCGACGTGTCGTCGTCCGCGCTCCTCGGCGGTGCCGCGGTCGCGTTCGTGGCGCTGGGCGCGGTCCGTTTCGGACGCCGCGACCTGAACAACTGACCGTAAGAACAGCGCGGCACGGCAGGCGGGCCCCGACGCAGGCACAGGCATGACCGCCCCAGCTCGGGGTACCGGGCGGGCTCTGCCAAGAGCGGTGACGACCCGGGATCAAGATTCCATAGTCAACGCGTCAGGATCCTGTAAGGTGCCTGGCGGTGTGCCGGGAAGCCTGGTCGGCGAACAGGGGATCACTCTCTTTGCCGATCGGGGGCGGAACGACCCATGGTGCTCATCGCTGTTTTCGGCGTCGCACTCCTCATCGCGGTGCTGGTCTCGGGTCTGGCGGCCCGCTCCGTGCTCTCCACGTCGCTGCTCTTCCTCGTCGCGGGCGCGCTCGTCGGTGACGGGGCGTTCGGGTTGATCCACATCACGGCGGACAGCCCGATCGTCTCGGTCACGGCCGATCTGGCGTTGTTCGCGGTGCTGTTCACCGACGGTATGCATGTCTCGTTCCCCGCGTTGCGCGGCGCCTGGCGGAATCCGGCGCGTGCCCTCGGTGTGGGGATGCCGCTGGCGTTCGTGGGGATGGCGCTGATCACCCATTTCTTGGCCGGGCTGGACTGGACGACGTCCTTCCTGGTCGGTGCCGTGCTGGCGCCGACCGACCCGGTGTTCGCGTCGGCGATCGTGGGCCGCAAGGAGGTCCCGGCGCGGCTGCGGCAGCTGCTGAACGTGGAGAGCGGAATCAACGACGGGTTGGCGCTGCCGGTCGTGCTGGTGCTGATCGCGACGGCGGGGCCGACCTCGGATGCGGCGGAGGCGTCGCTGTCGAAGATCGCTCTGGAGCTGGTCGGCGGTCTGGCGCTGGGCATCGTGCTGCCGCTGGTCGTGAACGGGCTCGTACGGTTCCGGCTGCTGGGTGCGGAGCCGAAGCTCCAGCCGCTGCTGCCGCTGGCGGCCGGGGTGATCCTTTACGCCACCTGCCATCTCACCCACGCCAACCCCTACCTGGCGGCCTTCTCCGCGGGCGCGGTGCTCGCCTCGGTGTCGCCGGAGTCCAGGCATGCCTTCGAGCCGCTGGGGGAGGCGCTGGCGGAGCTGAGCAAGTTCGCGGCGCTGCTGGTATTCGGGGCGCTGCTGACGCCGCGGTTGTTCGGTGACCTGTCGGCCGGCGGATATGTCGCCGTGGTGCTGGCGATCGTTCTGATCCGGCCTGCGTCGCTGCTGATCTCGCTGATCGGCACGCGTTTCGACCGGCGGGAGAAGCTGGCGGCGGCCTGGTTCGGCCCCAAGGGCTTCGCCTCCGTCGTCTACGGGCTGCTGGTGCTCCAGTCCGGCATTCCGCAAGGCCAGGAGGCATACACCCTGATCGCGGTGTGCATCGCCTTCTCCATCGCCGCCCACAGCAGTACGGATGTGCCCGTCGCCCGTCTCTTCGATGTCGAGGACCTCGTCGGCATACCGGATGACGACGATGACGATGATCACAAGGGGAAGCGGACTGCGGTGGCCGCGGAGCCTGCGGCCCGGACGGAGGAGGACGGCAATGCGCGCACGTGATCTGGCGGTGGAATATCCGTCGGTGCGTCTGGACAGCGATGCGCTGGACGCGGCCCGGCTGCTGGCGGAGCAGCGGCTGCCCGGGGTGCTGGTGATGGACGACGGAGCAGAGCCCTACGCCGTGCTGCCCGGGTCGGCTCTGGTCAAGCTGCTCGTGCCCGGCTACGTGATCGAAGACCCCACGCTCGCGGCGGTGGTCGACGAGCCGCACGCGGACCGGCTGTGCCAGGCGCTGGCGGGACGGCGGGTGGCCGACTGCCTGCCCCGGGAACGTCACAAGCCGCCGGTCGCGGACCCGGATGACACCGCGCTGGAGGTCGCGGCGCTGATGGCGCGCGAACGCAGCCCGCTGATCGCCGTGGTGGAACGGGATGAGCGAGGGGAGCGCGGCGGCTCCCGGCTGCTCGGCGTGATCACCGCCGCGCATCTGCTGGAACGTCTTCTTGGGGTGACATGAGCGACTGGCACAGCTGGGCGGCGATCGCGGTCTTCGTGATCGCGTACGTGGCGATCATCAGCGAGCACGTGCACCGTACGGCCGCCGCCCTGGCCGGGGCGGCGGCCATGCTCACGATCAGTGCCACCGATGACAAGGCCGCCTTCTTCGACGAGCACTCCGGGATCGACTGGAACGTCATCTTCCTGCTGCTCGGCATGATGGCGATCGTCGGAGTCCTGCGTCAGACGGGCCTGTTCGAGTATCTGGCGATCTGGGCGGTCAAACGCGCCCGCGGCAAGCCCTTCCGCGTGATGACCATGCTGATAGTCATCACCGCGTCCGCCTCCGCGCTGCTGGACAACGTCACCACGGTCCTGCTCGTCGCCCCCGTCACCCTGCTGGTGTGTGAACGCCTCGTGCTGCCGGCGGCGCCGTTCTTGATCGCGGAGGTGATGGCATCCAACATCGGCGGGACCGCCACCCTGGTCGGTGACCCGCCGAACATCATCATCGCCAGCCGGGGCGGGCTGACCTTCAATGACTTCCTGGTCCACCTCGCCCCCATCGCCGCGGTGCTCACCGCCGTGCTGGTGGTGATGTGCCGGGTGATGTTCCGCAAGGTGCTGGTGTACGACGAGGACCGCGCCGCCGACGTGATGGCGCTGGAAGAGCGCGAAGCCATCCGCGACCACCGGCTGCTGTACCAGGGCCTGGGAGTCCTGACCCTGGTCGTGTTCGGATTCGTGGCCCATCCGGTGCTGCACTACGCGCCGAGCGTGGTCGCCCTGCTCGGCGCCGGGATACTCATCGCCATCTCGAAGGTGGAGACCGGTGAGGCGCTGAAGGAGGTGGAGTGGCCGACCCTCGCGTTCTTCGCCGGGCTGTTCATCATGGTCGGAGCGCTCATCGAAACAGGCGTCATCGGGGAGGTCTCCCGCGCCCTGGCGGACGCGACCGGTGGCAGCGAACTGGGCGCGACGATGCTGCTGGTGTTCGGCTCGGCCGTGCTGTCCGGGGTCGTCGACAACATTCCGTACGTCGCCACCATGGCCCCCATCACCGCCGACCTCGCGCACGGCTTCGGCGGCGACGGTGTCCATGTGCTGTGGTGGGCCCTGGCCCTGGGCGCGGACCTCGGCGGCAACGCCACCGCCATCGGCGCGTCCGCCAACGTCGTCGTCCTCGGCATCGCCGAACGCAACCAGCAGCCCATCTCCTTCTGGCAGTTCACCAAGTACGGGCTGGTCGTCACCGCGGTCACGGTCACCATCGCCGCCGGATACCTGTGGCTGCGGTACTTCGCCCTTGGATGACGGCTGATGTCACCGACCGACGGGGGTCTGCACCATCATGTCTTCCTCACCTCAAAGGTTGCCCGGCGATCCCGCCGTCCCGCACATGATCGTCTGCGGTGACGACGCGCTGGCCCACCGTCTGGCGGCCGAACTGCACGAGGTCTACCGCACACAGGTGACGGTCGTCGTTCCGGTCGCGGCCCCGGTAGGGGAGACCACGCGGTTACGGACCACAGGACCCGCTCGCGCGTCCGCCCTCCTCGGCCGCGTGGCAGCGGCGGTCGGACGGGCGCCGCTCCCCCGCCAGGGCGCGGCCGGTGGGGCTCCGGATACCGGTGTTCGGATCATGGAGGCGCCGGACCTCGCCGATGACGTGCTGACCGAGGCGGGGGCGGAGCGGGCCACGGCACTGGCTCTGGTCCATGACGACGACGAGACCAACATCCACGCCGCACTCCGTGCCCGTCGGCTCAATCCCCGGCTGCGGCTGGTCATCCGGCTCTACAACCGCAAACTGGGCCAGCACCTGGAAGACCTGCTCGACCAGGCCGCGGTGGTCGCCGACCCCGGCATGGACCCGGCGGAGCTGGACGCCGCCACCACCGTGCTGTCCGACGCGGACACCGTGGCTCCCGCGCTCGCGGCCACCGCTGTCGCGGGCACCCGGAAAGTGGTGCAGGCCGACGGGCTGCTGCTGCACGCGGCCGAGCGCACCCCGCCCGGCCGCGAGGAGGTCGCCGATCCGGGTCTGTGTACCCTCGCGCTCCTCTCGTCCACCACCAGTGACCCCGGCGGCAGCGAGGGCTCGGACAGCAGCGGAGACGACGGTCCGCGCCTGCTGCCCGGCGACGCGGAGGTCGCCGCCGCCACCGGGCGCGGCACGGTGGTGCTGGAAGCCGTCTCCTCCACCGGTACACCCCTACCGCCGCGGCGGCTCGGCAGTCGCCGGGTGCCGCTCGCCTCGCTGTTCTCCCGACGGCTGCGCTGGTCCGTCGCCGGGATGGTGACCGCCGTGCTCGCGCTCGCCCTCGCCTCGTGGCGGTTCACCGGGGACGACCTCCCGCACGCGGCCTACCTCACGGTGCTGGACGTGCTGGCCATCGACGACCCGGCGCTCGACGAGCCGACCGCGCGCAAGATCCTCCAACTGCTGTCCGGGCTGATCGGTTTGCTCCTGCTGCCCGTCCTGGTGGCCGCGGCCCTCGAAGCGCTGGGCACCTTCCGGACCGCGTCCGCGCTGCGTCGGCCGCCGCGCGGGCTCTCCGGCCATGTCGTCCTGCTCGGCCTCGGCAAGGTGGGCACTCGTGTGCTGGCGAGACTGCGTGAGCTGGACATCCCTGTGGTGTGTGTGGAGGAGGACCCCGAGGCGCGAGGCGTCCCGCTCGCCCGGCGGCTGGGGGTGCCCACCGTCATCGGTGACGTCACCCAGGAAGGCGTGCTGGAGGCCGCCAAGATCCGGCGGGCGCATGCGCTGCTCGCGCTGACCAGCTCCGACATCACCAACCTGGAGGCGACGCTGTACGCCCGCTCGGTCGAACCCGGACTGCGGGCGGCACTGCGCCTGTACGACGATCACTTCGCCACCGCCGTCTACCGCACCCTGCGGGCCGCTCACCCCCAGGCCCTGACCCGCAGCCGCAGTGTCTCGACACTCGCGGCACCGGCCTTCGCCGGAGCCATGATGGGCCGCCAGGTCCTGGGCGCCATACCGGTCGAACGCACAGTGCTGCTCTTCGCCGCACTGCACGTCGCGGGCCACCCGCAGCTGGAGGACCGCACGGTCGCCGAAGCGTTCAAGCCGGGCGCCTGGCGGGTGATCGCGCTCGACGCGGCGGAACCGGCGGACCGGCAGCGCGACCTCGCCGCGGCGCTCCCGTACGACGGCGCCGACCGGGAGCCCGGTCTGGTGTGGGACCCGCACCCCGGCTATGTACTGAAGCCGCACGACCGCGTGGTGCTGGCCACCACCCGCCAGGGCCTGGGCGAACTCCTCGGCGGAAACCCCGCAGCGCGAGCGGACCCGGAGACCCGATGACCGACGCGGGAGCAACCACGGGAACGACGGATGCCGGTCCTGGGACCGAAGGACCAGAAGGGCGGACAGGTGAAGCGAGGCGGCATACCCGGGCATTTCCTCGGGGACTACGCGGGCATGCTCGCCGACGTCTCCGGGACCGGACGGCTGTTGCGGCGGCCCGAGCTGGACGCGCTGCGCGAGCTGGGGGAGCGAGCGGCGGAGGCGGGATACGGGCTGCGGGAGCTGATCGGACTGTATCTGGGCGAGACCCGCAGACTCTGGGGTTCACTGCCCGGCGTCACTCGGGCACCGAGTGCGGCGGCGGTGGCCCGTACCGACGACGCGCTGCTCGGCGCCGTGGACGCGGCGATCAGCGCGCTGGGCGAAGGGCACGAGCGGGCGCAGCACCTGGCGGTACGACAGGAGGAGGCGGCCCGGCGCGAGTTCATCGACGATCTGCTGTACGGGCGTAGTAATCTGGGGAGGCTGGCCGAGCGCGCCGAGCGGTTCGGGCTGCGGCTGGCGCGTTCCCACGCGGTCGCCATCGCCGAGGGTGACGAGCCGTACGACGACGTCCATCCGGTGGTGCGCCGCGTCGAGCGGGAGCTGATCGCCCGGTTCGGTGAGCACGACATACTGTTGACCACCAAGGACGGGCGGCTGGTGTGCGTCGCCGCGAGCAGTGAGCGAGTGATCCTTGACGCCTTCGCGAAGCACGCGGAATGGCCCGGCACCGGCCACCCGGGGGCGCGCTGGGTGGCCATCGGCCGTGAGCACCCGGGAGCGGGCGGTGTGGTGCTCAGCTACGAGGAGGCGCTCGGCGCCCTGGAGCTCGCCGAGCGGCTGAAGCTGCCAGGGCCCGTTCTGCACGCCGGGGACCTGCTGGTCTTCCCGGTGCTGTTGCGCGACCGGGCGGCCATGTCCGACCTGGTGCGGACGGTACTCGGCCCGCTCACGACGTCGCGCGGCGGGGCCGGGCCGCTGCTGGAGACGCTCACCGCTTGTGCGGCGGCCGGTTATGTCAACGCCGAGGCGGCACGGCGTCTGAAGATCAGCGTACGCACCCTCTCCTACCGGCTTGCGCGGATCAAGAGCCTGACCGGCTACGACCCGGGGACGCGCTACAGCGCTTCACGCTGGAGACGGCGGCGATGGGGCGCGGTTGCTGGGGTGGCCGGCGGAGCCGCTGTAGACGCTTCCCGGAGCCCGGTCGGTTCCCGCGGTAACAGGACGTCAGGAGCGCGTAAAGATTGCCGGGATCCGGCAATGTGCGGCCCTACCTCCCGGTGTCACGATGCCGTGGCACCGAGACGAGGGACGGGGGTGGTGCTGTGGCTGGGTTCCTGCGGGCCGCGCTGGGGTTTCCCACGGTCCTGTTCAGCTTCGCGCTCCTCGTCGTGGCCGGGTACTGGCTTGTGGTGCTGCTGGGAGGGATCGGCGTGGACGCCTTCGACGGGGGAGACGGCGTCCACGCCGGCACCGCCGGAATACCGGTCACCGCCATGGTCTCGACCGGAATCGTCATTGCCTGGTTCGTGGCCCTGACCGGTGACGCGCTGATCGACCACCGTTGGCTGCGCGTCGCCGTGCTGCCCGCCGCGCTGGGGGCGGCCTGGGTCGGCATCAGGGTGCAGCGGCGCCTGGCCCACCGCTTCCTGCCTCCTGAACGGGTGCCGTCGCGCGAGCATTTCGTGGGCCGCGTCTGCGTGATCCGCACCTCCCGCGTGAGCGCCGACTTCGGCCAGGCCGAGGTGACGGCCGACGACGGATCGACCGCGACCGTCCAGGTCCGTACCCACGAGGCCGGACTGGTATCGGGCTCCCACGCGCTCATCTTCGACTACGACGCCGACGGCGAGTTCTTCCGGGTCGCGCCCTTCGACAGCGCGCTCGACCCCCACCGTCCGGCCGTCTGAACAACCCACATCTCTCTTCCACATCCCGGACAACCAAGGGATCTCACCGATGGATGCCATCACCGTAGGGCTGGGCGTGGTCATCGCCGTCGTCCTGCTCGTCGTACTCGTCGTGTTCCTCGCCGTCACCCGGCTCTACCGCAAGGTGCCGCAGGGGCAGGCGCTGATCGTCTCCAAGTACCGCAAGGTCGATGTGACCTTCACGGGTGCCGTGGTGCTGCCCGTGCTGCACAAGGCGGAGGTGATGGACATCTCGGTGAAGACCATCGAGATCGGCCGCACCGGCCGTGAGGGACTGATCTGTCAGGACAACATCCGCGCCGACATCCGCATCGCCTTCTTCGTACGGGTCAACAAGACGAGGGAGGACGTGGTGAAGGTCGCCCAGGCGATCGGCACCGCGCGCGCCAGTGACCCGCGCACCTTGCAGGAGCTCTTCAACGCGAAGTTCTCCGAGGCGCTCAAGACGGTCGGCAAGCAGTTGGACTTCGCCGACCTCTACACCAAGCGCGATGAATTCCGGGACCGGATCATCGCGGTCATCGGCACCGACCTCAACGGCTACAGCCTGGAGGACGCGGCCATCGACTATCTCGAACAGACGCCGATGGGCCAGCTGGACGCCGCCAACATCCTGGACGCCCAGGGCATCCGGAAGATCACCGAGCTGACGGCCATCGAGCATGTGCGTACCAATGAGTACCAGCGCACGGAGGAGAAGGAGATCACCCGGCAGAACGTCGAGGCCCGCGAGGCGGTCCTGGAGCTGGAGCGGCGGCAGGCCGACGCCGAGATCAAGCAGACGCGCGAGATCGAGACCGTACGGGCCAGGGAAGAGGCCGAGACCGCCCGGGTGCAGGCTGAGGAGCGGCTGCGGTCGCACAGCGCGCACCTGAAGACCGAAGAGGCGCTCGGCATCCAGAACGAGAACCGCGAACGGGAGATCGCCGTCGCGGTCAAGAACCGCGAGCGCGTCATCGCCATCGAGAGTGAGCGCATCGAGAAGGACCGGCTCCTGGAGGTCATCGCACGGGAGCGGGAGACCCAGCTGAGGCGCATCGCCGCCGACAAGGAGGTGGAAGCGGAGAAACGGGAGATCGCCGACGTGGTGCGGGAGCGGATCGCGGTGGAGAAGACCGTCGCGGCGCAGGAAGAGGAGATCAAGAAGCTCCGCACGGTGGAGGAGGCCGAGCGCGAGCGCCAGGCACTGATCATCCACGCCGAGGCGGAGGCCCAGGAGCGCCTGGTCAAGGACATCAAGGCGGCCGAGGCCGCCGAGCAGGCGGCGGAGCACCGGGCCGCCGAGGAGCTGACGATGGCCGAGGCACGGCGCAAGGCCGCCGATCTGGACGCGCAGTCCGCGATCCGGCTCGCCGAGGGCAAGCGCGCGGACGCGGCGGCCGCCGGACTCGCCCAGGCCGAAGTCCAGGAGCGCACGGCGGAAGCCATCGCCAAGGTCGGGCGTGCGGAGGCCGACGTCGCCAGGGAGAAGGCCCTTGCGGGGGCCGAGGGACTGCGGGAGAAGCTGAAGGCCGAGGCCGAGGGTCTTACGGAGAAAGCGGCGGCGATGGCGGCGCTGGACGCGGCCGGCCGCGGCCACGAGGAGTTCCGCCTCCGGCTGGAGGCGGAGAAGGACGTACGGCTCGCCGGGATCGACGTACACCGGCAGGTCGCCGAGGCCCAGGCCACCGTACTGGCCACCGGCCTGGAGAACGCGAAGATCGACATCGTCGGTGGGGAGAGCGTCTTCTTCGACCGGCTGGTGAACGCGATCTCGCTCGGCAAGGGCGTGGACGCCTTCGTCGACCGCTCGGAGTCCGTCCAGGCCATGGCGGCCCCGTGGCTCGACAAGGACGCCTCGACCTTCACCGAGGACATCGGCGCGATGCTCACGGGCCTGGGCAGCGGCGGCCTCCGCGATCTGACCCTGGCCGGTGCGCTCACCCGGCTGCTCACCGACGCCGGTCCGAAGGCAGGCGCGTTGGAGGGCCTGCTGGAGTCCGTACGGGCGAGCGGCCTTGGCGACACGAAGCTGCTCGAACTCGCCGCGCCCGCTCGGGCCAACGGGACAGCCCGATAGCCATCGGGTTCGGGGCTGTGCCGCATGGCCGCCTGTCGACACGAGCGAGGAGAGGGAACGACATGAACACCGACGGGCAGGCCACAGCCGCGCCACGAGCGCCAGGGCGTACGAGCCAGGACGCGGCCTCGCCGGCGGGCGGCCCCGGGGCCGGGCTTCAGGACGGCACGTACGAGGTGCTGCGGGACCGGCTGCTGGGCGCAGCCCGCGAACTGGGCAGCCGGGCACGGGCACTCGACGAGCGCCGGGTGGAGATGTTCGGCGACGGCGCGCTCGACCTCACCGGCACCGGGGTTCTGCGCACCGCCCAGCCGACCGTCGTCTGCGATCTGGTAGAGGTCGGCGGCCTGCTGCTGTGCGGCCATAACACGCCGTCGACGGAGGTCGCCGATGTGGGGGACGTCTTCACGCTCTTCCACCGCGCGGACGAAGGCTTCCGGTCGGCCGCTCCCGACGCCCTCGCGGGCCTGCTCGACGACGACGGTTTCCAGCGGGACTTCACCGAGCTGTACCGCTATTACCGCTCCACCCGGCTGCTGCGGCTGCGCCGCACCGGCCCGTGCCTGCTGGCCGTCTTCCGGACCGGCGAGCGACCCACCGACATCCGGGTGCTGCGCTGGCGGATCGCGGCCGACGGCACGCCCGCCTACCTCGACGCCAAGGGCGAGCGCGACCACCTCCTCCCGCCGCCCCACGACGTCACCTGGACCGCCACGACCCGGGACGACCACGTCCTCGGACGCCACCCCCACATCCGCGTCGCGGACGGCCTGTACGTCGCCACAGTTGGCGGCACCCTGACCGTCAAGACCGAGGACGACACCGAGACGAGGGAGGGCGTCTACGCCGAGCCCGTCGAGGAACCGTTGCAGTCCCTCGCCGACGCCGAGGTCGAGTACGCCCGCGCCGGACCCCTTCTGCTGCTGCGTATCCGCCCGTACAACGAGCCCGCGTGGCGCCATCTCGTCTTCAACACCCGCACGCGGGAGGTGCTGCGTCTCGACGGCGTCGGGCAGGCGTGCCGCCTCCTCCCCGACGGCCAGGGCATCGTCTTCCCCGGCGGCTACTACCTCGCCACCGGCGCCGTCAGGACCTTCGAGACCGACACCACCGGACTCGGCTACGAACGGGCCGTCCAATCACCGGGCGGCGAGGACACGCTCTTCGTGTTCCACGCCGAGGCGGACGGCCGGGTCCTGCTGCTGCCCTACAACGTCATCCGGCAGGAGGCCGCCGCGCCGATCGTGGCGCACGGCTGGGCGCTCTTCGACGACGGCGCACTCGCCACCCTCACGACCGCCCCGGTGAACCGGCCCGAGCGCATCAGGTCCAGCTGTGGACCACGCCGTACCTCTCCGAGACGTACGCCGCGCAACGGCCCCCGGGCACCGGCCCGCTCGCCCGCATCGGCAATCCCGAGCTGGTGCGCGGCATCTCCGGCTGTCTGTCGCTGGCGCGGATGGCGCATGACATGGCGCCCGGCCAGGCCGTGTTCGAGGCGATCGGAGCCACCGCGAAACGAGTCGCCGACTCCTGCCACTGGCTCGCCGACCCCGAGCTCGGCGCACTCGGCGAGCCGGTGGAATCGATCCGGGCCACCGCCGCCCGGGTCACCGAGGAGTTCCGACGGGTCGCGGAGCTGAGGCACAAGGCCGCCGAAACACTCGGCGAAGCCACCGCACGCATCACGACGCTGGTGCGGCGCGTACGCGGCGAACAGCCCGGTACCGCCGACGGCTGGGTGCGGGCGCTCATGGAACTGCGGCAGGAGCAGGGCCGCCTGGAGACCCTGCGCGATATCCGGTACCTCGACCTCGAGCAGTTGGACGCGCTCGCGGCGGGGCTGAACGACGACCTCGCCGCCGCCGGGCGGCGCGCCGCCGCGTTCCTCAGTGGGGAAGACGCCTTCGCGGCCACGCACCAGGCGGTCGCCACGCTCACCGGCGAAGCCGCGGCCGTCGCGACCGTCGCGGACGCCACGCCCGTCGCCGAGCGTATCGACGAGCACGCGGACGGACTGCGCGTGGTCACCGACATCATCGCCACACTTGACCTCGCCGACGCCACGGTACGCACCTCCGTTCTGTCCCGCGCCGGGGAAGTCCTCGGCGCGGTCAACCAGGCCCGCGCCACCCTCGACGCCCGGCGGCGCGAACTCCGAGGATCCGAGGGGCGCGCCGAGTTCGCCGCGGAGCTCGCACTCCTCGGCCAGGCCGTGGCGGGCGCGCTGGCCGCCGCCACGACACCCGAGGAGTGCGACGAACAACTGGGCCGACTGCTGTCCCGCATCGAGGACCTCGAAGCCCGCTTCGGTGACGTCGACGCCCACGAAGAGCGGATCGCCACCCAGCGGGAGGAGATCCACCAAGCGTTCTCGGCCCGTCGGCAGACCCAGCTCGACGAGCGCGCGCGCCGTGCGCGGCGGCTGGCCGAGTCGGCCCGGCGTCTGATCAGCACCGTGACCCGCCGGGCCCGGTCGCTGGGCAGCGCCGACGAGGTGGCCACGTTCTTCGCGTCCGACCCGCTCGTCTCCAAGGTCCAGGCAACGGCGGACGAGCTGCGGGCCACCGGAGATCCGGCACGCGCCGGGGAGCTCGACGGCGGGCTCACCGCCGCACGCGAGGAGGCGGCCCGCGCGCTGCGGGACCGGGCGGACCTGTATGACGGCACCGGCACCATCCGGCTCGGCCGCCACCGCTTCACCGTCCCGCCTCCGAACCAGCGCACCGACCTCACCCTCGTCCCGCACGACGGTGCCCTCGCCTTCGCCATCACCGGCACCGACTACCTCGCGGCCGTCACCGATCCGGCCCTGACCCGGCACCGGGAGTTCTGGGAACAGCCGCTGATCTCCGAATCCCCCGAGGTCTACCGCTCCGAACACCTGGCGGCGGCCCTGCTGGAGGCGGCCGAGGAGGGCGGCGCCGCGTCATGGGAAGCGCTGTTCCGCGCGGATGAGGCCGCACTCCTCGCCGAGGTCGGCCGCGCCGCCGCGTCCCGCTACGACGAGGGTTACGACCGAGGCGTCCACGACCACGACGCCGCCCGCATCCTCACCGTCCTGCTCCGGCTGCGGGCCGAGGCGGGGCCGCTGCGCTTCGCTCCAGAGGTACGGGCGGCGGCCCAGCTCTTCTGGGCGTACGGGACGGAGGAGCGCGTACGCGCCCTGTGGGCCACCCGCGCCCAGTCCTTCGCGCGGGCCCGTGCGGTCTTCGGACACGTCCCCGGAGCGGCGGACCTCCGTACCGAACTGGGCGCGGCCGCGGTCGGCTTCCTGCCGCAGGCGATACCCGGTCTCGCGGCGGCGTCCCGGGATCGCGAGGCCATCGGCGCGTACCTCGTCGAGGAGCTGGCCGACGGACCGCCGCGTTTCACGACGAGCGCTGAAGCCCGCACCCTGATCGCCACCTTCCGCACGGCTCTCGGCGGCGACGGCTCACCCGGCGCCAAGGAGTTCACCGAAGACCTCCGCGCGCTCTCCGGCGACCTGGCCGCCCGCTACCAACTGGCGGCGTCCTGGCTCGGCGGCCATGCCGAAGCAAGCGGACTCGAACGTCGTGATCTGGCGGAGGCGGCCGCCATCGAGGTCTGCGGTACCGCGATCGAGCGCCGCGACATCGCCGCACCACTGGCCGCGTCCGTCGACGGCCTGCTCGGTACGCACGCGCGCGTCGCAGGCGGCACGATGCCCCTCAGGCTCGATGAATTCCTCACGCGTACCACGGAGTTCCGACGCATCCGCGTGCCCGCTTACCGCTCGTACACCCGCAAGCGCACGGAACTGCTCGCCGCGGAACGCGAGCGGCTGCGCCTGGACACGTACCAGCCGAATGTGCTGTCGTCCTTCGTCCGCAACCGGCTGGTCGACGAGGTCTATCTGCCTCTCGTCGGGGACAACCTCGCACGTCAGCTCGGCGCCGACGGAGACGGCCGCCGCACCGGCGCCCAGGGGCTGCTCCTGCTGCTGTCCCCACCCGGCTACGGCAAGACGACCCTCGTGGAGTACGTCGCCTCCCGCCTCGGTCTCCTCTTCGTCAAGGTCGACGGCCCCGCGCTCGGCCGCCGCACCGACTCCCTCGACCCGGCCGCGGCGCCCGACGCCGCCGCCCGCCGCGAGGTCGAAAAGATCAACTTCGCGCTGGAGATGGGCAACAACGTCCTCCTCCACCTCGACGACATCCAGCACACCGCTCCCGAGCTGTTGCAGAAGTTCATCCCCCTCGGCGACGCCCAGCGCCGCGTGGAGGGAGTGCGGGACGGCCAAGCGCGCACCTACGACCTGCGCGGCAAGCGATTCGCGGTGTGCATGGCCGGCAACCCCTACACCGAGTCCGGGGCGCGCTTCCGCGTCCCCGACATGCTTGCCAATCGGGCCGACGTGTGGAACCTCGGTGATGCCCTGAGCGGCAAGGAGGAGCTCTTCGCGCTCAGCCACATCGAGAACGCTCTCACCTCACACCCCGTGCTGGCCCCCCTCGCCTCCCGGGACCGTGAGGACATCGACCTGCTCGTCCGTCTCGCGCAGTCGGACGACGGCGGTGAAGGGGCACGGCCGGACCGCCTCACCCACCCGTACTCCCCGGCCGAGCTGGACGAGATCCTGTCCGTCTTGCGCAAGCTGCTGCACATCCAGAAGACGGTGCTCGCGGTCAACCGCGCCTACATCGCCTCCGCCGCCCAAGCCGACGCCTCCCGCACCGAGCCGCCGTTCCGCCTGCAGGGCTCCTACCGCGACACCAACAAGCTCGCCGCGCGCATCGTCCCGGCCATGAACGACGCCGAACTCGAAGCGCTCATCGACGACCACTACCGGGCCGAGGCCCAGACCCTCACCGGCGATGCCGAGGCCAACCTCCTCAAACTGGCCCAGCTGCGCGGCAGGCTCACCACGAGGCAGGCGGCGCGCTGGAATGAGGTCAAGCAGGGGTACTCAAGGCGGCGCACGGTGGATACGACTACGAACACGACCGAGTCCTGATGATGTTGTCCGAGGTGTCTGACAGTTGACGGCTGGGTCCGGGCGGCGGTGAGCAATCGAATGATTCCCAGCGGCTTGGCTCAGCTCAGTTCGGCGAAGGCTTCCACAGCGGCGGTTTTTCCGGTGACGATGATGACATCGCCCTTCTCGACGACCGTGTCGGCCGTCGCGTGAGTGAAGTCCTCTCCCATGGGCTTGATGCCCACGACCGTCACGCCGTACCTGCTGCGCAGTCTGCTCTCACCCAGCGGAACGCCCCGCACCACACTCGGTGCGATCGTCTTCACCAGGGCGAAGTCGTCGTCGAACTCGATGAAGTCCAGCATCCGCCCGGTCACCAGGTGTGCGACGCGCTCACCCATCTCGTGCTCCGGCAGTACGACGTGATGGGCGCCGAGCCGTTCCAGGATCCGGCCGTGCTGGCGGCTGATGGCCTTCGCCCAGATGTTGGGGACACCGGCCTCCAACAAGTTGGAGGTGACGAGGATGCTCGCTTCGACGTCCGTCCCGATGGCGACAACGGCGCTGCTGAACTCGTCGACACCGAGCTGGGCGAGTGCTTCCGAGTCGGTGCCGTCGGCCACCACGGCGTGGGTGAGTGAGTCGCTGTATTTCTGAACCAGGCGAGCGTTCTCGTCGATGCCCAGGACGTCCCAGCCACGCCGCATCAGCTCGGCGGCGAGGGAGGTGCCGAACCGGCCGAGCCCGATCACCGCCACCCGCTGATCGCCGCGCGGCGTGGGCTGTTCTGCCGCCCGCTTGCGGCGGCGCAGTCTGCGAAGGGAGTTCAGGAAGTCAGCCAATGACGGGTCGCTCCTCGGGTAGCTGGTAGCGGCGGGTCCGCTCGCGCAGGGCCAGGGCCGACACCAGGGTGACCGGGCCGAGTCGCCCGATGAACATCAGCAATGTCAGCACCAGTTGGCCCGAGGCGGGCACATCCGCGGTGATTCCTGTGGAGAGGCCCACGGTGCCGAATGCCGAGACGACCTCGAAGAGGACCGCCTCGAAGGATGCCTTCGTCACGGTCAGCAGAACGAGCGTAGCGGCCATCACCAGGCCGATGCCCAGCAGCGCGACGGTCAGTGCCTGGCGAAGTATGTGCGGAGCGAGCCGTCGCCCCATGACAGCCGACGTGGGCTCGCCCCGTACCTCTGCCAGGATCGCGGCGCCCAGTACGGCGAACGTGGTGACCTTGATGCCGCCCGCCGTCCCCGCGCTGCCGCCGCCAATGAACATCAGCATGCACACCAGGAGCAGTGTCGATGGGCGCAGGGCACCGGTGTCGACGCTGTTGAATCCCGCGGTCCGGGTCATGGTGGAGGTGAAGAACCCGTTCAGCACCTTGCGTGGACTGCTGAACGCTCCCAGCGTCCCCTGGTTCTCCCATTCGAACAGGCAGATGAGTACTGTGCCGATGACCAGCAGGATCGCGGTGGTGCCGAGCGTCAGCTTCGTGTGCAGTGACCAGCCGCGCCGCCCCGTAAGCCGCTGCCGTCTGCGGTGGCGCAGCACTTCCAGCAGTACGGGGAAGCCGACCCCACCCAGGATGACGGCAACCGCTATGGGCAGCGTCACCCACGGGTCCTGGGCGTAGCGCGTCAGGCTGTCGGCGTGCAGCCCGAAACCGGCGTTGTTGAAGGCGGAGACGGCGTGGAAGAGGCCCATGTAAGCGGCGTCCCCATGGGACATGCCGTAGCCGAAACGGAAACGCAGGGAGAGGATCGCGCCGACCGACAGTTCGACGATCAGCGTGGTTCCGGCCACGCCGAGCAGTACCCGGCGCACATCCCCGATGCCCAGGCTCTTGGTCTCCGCCTGAGCGGTGAGCTGCATGCGCAGCCCTAGCTTGCCGGACACCAGAAGGGCCAGCAGCGAGGCCATCGTCATGATGCCGAAGCCGCCCACCTGGATCAGGCCCAGGATGACTCCTTCGCCGAAGCCGCTCCAGTACGTGCCGGTGTCCACCACGGCCAAGCCCGTCACACAGACCGCGGACGTCGAGGTGAACAGCGAGGTGACCGAGCCGGCCGAGCTTCGCCCCTCGGTGGCCGCCGGCAGCGACAGCAGTGCCGCACCGCCCAGGACCACCAGGGCGAAGGCGAAGACCACGCTCCGTGCCGGATGGCCGAAGAGGGCGCGACGCACCGGCGTCACATATCGATTCACCCGCGGTCCCTTCCCCTCTGCACACCGCGGAAAGCGTACGTGACCGCCAATACCCCGGGGCGAGGTCGGCCGCCAGGGCAGACGAAACGGCTCGCGGCGCCCGGAGGAGTCTGACGCGCATACGCGGCCTTCAGGCCGACGGAAACGCGAAAGGCTACTACCGCATCGGCCGTGATCACAGCCCCTTAACCCGGGCCCTCCCCGACGAGCGCCCGCAGTGAGGTGGGGAGGAAATCGACGGTGCGTCCGGGTGGCCGTCGGCGTGCCGGGCGGCCGGTCCGTCCCGGCCGCCCGGCACACCGGTTGCTGCCGCCGTGAGCGCTGATCCACGTTCCCTACCGATGAAGGAGACCTCCCTTGGCGTCATCCGACCGGGCCGGCGAGGCGTATCGCTTCGACGGTCTGCGTGCCCTGTACGTCAACTGCACGCTCAAGCGTTCCCCAGAGGTCAGCAACACCGAGGGGTTGCTGGAGCGGAGCCGGGCGTTGGTGGAGGAGCGTGGCGTCACTACCGAGGTCGTGCGGGCCGTCGACCATGACATCGCCGCCGGGGTGTTCCCCGCATGCGCGAGCACGGCTGGGAGAGCGACGAGTGGCCCGTGCTGTACGAGCGGGTGATGGATGCGGACATCCTGGTGCTGTGCGGGCCGATCTGGCTGGGCGACAACAGTTCCGTCATGAAGCACGTCATCGAGCGGCTCTACGCCTGCTCCAGCCTGCTCAACGAGCGGGGCCAGTACGCGTACTACGGCCGGGTCGGAGGCTGCCTGATCACCGGGAACGAGGACGGGGTCAAGCACTGCGCCATGAACGTGCTCTACAGCCTTCAGCACCTGGGCTACACGATCCCGCCCCAGGCCGACGCCGGATGGATCGGCGAGGCCGGCCCCGGGCCCTCATACCTGGATCCGGGCTCGGGCGGGCCGGAGAACGACTTCACCAACCGCAACTCCTCCTTCATGACCTGGAACCTTATGCATCTGGCCGCGATGCTCCAACGCGCGGACGGCATTCCGCCGCACGGCAACCGGCACACCGAGTGGGACGCGGGCTGTCGCCCGGACTACCCCAACCCCGAGCACCGCTGAGCGGCCAGAGGAGAGATACGGTCCGGCGGCACGGACGTGTGGGGGCGCTCAACACGGTCTGGTGGGTGAGCCGGCCGACCGGGCCGCAGTGCCCCGGTCGCAGTCTTCACGGGTGGGGCTGCGACCTCACGATCCCAGTAGGTGCCTGACCAAGTGTGCGCGCCGTTCGACAACCAACACCGGGGTGCGCGACGGCGACGGGCTCTTCGACGATCCGGCCGCCGGGCAGGCGGCGGCTGCGTCGCCCCGGCACCCACACCCGCGCAGGGGCCACCTACAGCTTCGAGGGGTCGGTCGACGAGGCCACGCTCAACCGTGGAGTAGAGCCACCACCCATCACCCCAGAACGGACAATTCGCTGCTACGTGCGGGCGGGATCCTCTCCACCGCTCGCTCGATCGACGGTCTCATCCCTTGCAAAGCTGCACGTCAGGCGAGTCTGCACGGGAATCGCAACCACGGGGGCGAACCTCGGTGAGCACATCCGCTACCCTGTGAAGGTCAGTCGGGATCTCTCCCGCGCCCTGTCGCTCGGCACCGTCAGCGATCTGAGCACGGCCGCCTGACCAGCGGATTTGTGGAGCCGAGCCGAAGATCAGGAACCGGGTTTTCGACAAGGCTTCCCACAAGCCCCGGCCTCCGTAGCTCAGGGGATAGAGCACCGCTCTCCTAAAGCGGGTGTCGCAGGTTCGAATCCTGCCGGGGGCACCATGCCTGACCAGGACGAACGCCCCCGCGATCTTGGATCGTGGGGGCGTTCGTCCAGCGTCCACGGCCGCAGCTCCCGAGGCTCGATGCGCGGCGCGGGGACCAGCTGCGCGACGTTGCGGCTGATCAGTTCCTCACGGCGGCTGCCGTCAGGGCTGACCTGAGCCCACCAGACCACAGCCAATGGTCTGCTGCGGCAGTACTTTCCCAAGGGCACCGGCCTGTCCGTCCACGCCCGTGAGGACCTGGACACCGTCGCAGCCGAACTCAACAGCCGACCACGCAAAACGCTCGGCTGGGAAACCCCGGCCGAGCGCCTCGCTAACCTCCTGGCCACAGCCAGTTGATCACTTGTATGGCAACGATCCCTCGAATCCGCCGTGTGGCCGAGGGCCTTCAGGCCTCGAGGATGTTCAGCCTTTGCGGCTGATCAGACGGCGGTGACGTTGAGGCCCGCCTGGCCGCTCTGCAGGTTCGCCGCACCATCCACCACGACGCTGTGGCCAGCCAGTTCGACGCCGCCGACGCCCTCCAGGTGGCCCGGCTGGCTCTGCAGGGCCAGCCCGCCGGCCGCGCCGGCGGCAACGCCGTCCAGGTCGGCGTCGGAAATCTCGCGGGTCTCAATCTGGGCGTTGTACATAATGCACGCTTCCTTCGTCAATGGTCTCTTGCGTGAGACGGCCGTGACCACAACCGCGGCCCGGGACCGGCACGGACTCCGGTACGGGCAGGGCTCTCCGCCCGTACCGGAGAAGGAGATCCACAGATACGGAAAACCTGCGGACCCGACTTGCCGACAACCAGCCGCCTCACTCCCACTGCGCCACACGGCCCCCACATGTCACACCCGCACCAGGCGGACGCCAGCACAGCACAGCGAGCAGCCGGCAGAACAGCGACTCCCTCGCTGACGCGCAGGGCATCGGCACCAACGCCGCTCGCTGACCAAGTTGCACCTGGTCGTCACCTAACGGGCGCCTCTGCGGGCCGCAAGCCTGCCATGAGTGGACAGTTCGTAAAGTGGTGTTCCTCCGGGTGAGGGTTTGTGTCAGGGGGCTGGTCGTGGCGACGGCAGTCGTTGACGGCAACAGGGGTGCACACCGCCGTATCCCGAGACTCACCGGAATGGTCAACGCACTACTGGGCGGCGTGGTCGTGGTGGTCGCTGGGGCGGTGGCGGCGATGGTTCTGTCGCCGACGGCCGTTCCGCCATGGTTCTCCTCGTCGGCGGCAGTTCCGCCGCCGCCTCCGTGACGCTCGGCAACCTGGCCGTCTTACTCCAACGGGACGTCAAACGGCTGCTGCCCCCATCCGGTCAGGCGGCGAACTGCGAATGGCCGTGCCTCGGACGCGGGTGAGGAGCGGCGGGCGGGGCTGGTCCCCGTCCGCCGCTCCGTTCCCGCCTATGGCCCGTCAGGCGGCCGCGGGCTGTACCTCAGGGCCTGCACGGCCGCGAGGCGGCCGGTGCGGTGCAACCCGTACAGAGCCGCGGCACAGGCCAGGCCCAGTGCCAGCAGCGCGAGCCACGGCAGCCCCCAGGTCAGCGCCCGCCCCGGCTCCATCCGGGCCTTGCACCAGGCGGTGACCTTCGTCTGTCCGAGGATGGTGCTCAGTCCCGAGACGGCGAACAGCAATGCCACCGCCACCGTCCCGGACTCCCCCTCGCCGCCGAGCCGGCGCACTTCGAGCAGCAGGGCCAGATAGGCCTGGAAGGACAGGACATACGAGCCGATCACGGCGACCGAGAAGAGCAGGAAGGGCCGGTTGGCCACCACCTCTCGCCACTGCGACAGCACGCCCTCGCGCCCTGTGCCCTGAGCGTCCTTGGTGTTTTCGCCCCTCCGGGACGGCAGCGCTCGGATCTGTACGACGCTGTCGCCTCCTCCAGGGGGACCTCGGTGGCGTCCTGGAGAGTGAGGGGGTCGGCCACGGTGGTGCACCGGGTCCAGCGGTGTACCACCTTTTCGTCCAGGCGGCCGATCAGGTCTGGTTCGGGTGCGGGGGGGGAACCGAGCAGACCATGGGCGGCGCAGTAGTCGTCGTCGTAGACCGTCCCCAGGTAGCGTTGCGGTCCATCCGGGAAGATCGTCACGATCCGGGCCTTCGCGGGCATGGTCCGGACGAGCCGACCCGCCACCAGGGCAACCGCTCCGACGCTCCATCCGCCGGTGGCGTAGTGGGACGCGGCCAGTTGGCGGCAGGTCCACACGGCTTCCGCGGGGGCTACCCAGTGCACTTCCGAGAACTGGTCGTAGGCGACGTTGCGGGGGTAGATGCTGGAGCCCAGCCCCCGCATCAGGCGGGGCCTGGCGGGTTGACCGAAGATCGTCGATCCGACGGTGTCGACTCCGACGACCGTCAACTCGGCGGTAGAGCTGTCGCAGGACCCGGGAGACCCCGGCAGAGTGTCCACCGGTGCCGACGCTGCACACCAGCACGTCGATATGGCCGCCAGCTCGAGCGCCAGCGGGGTGTACGCGGCGACGTTGTCGGGGTTGTTGTACTGGTCCGGGCACCATGAACCCTGGTGCTGGTCCAGCAGTCGCTGGACGCGGTCACGGCGGGCCTGCTGCCAGCCACCGGTTGGGTGGGGCTCGGAGACGACATTGACCTGGGCGCCGAACGCGGTCAGCAACCGGGTCATGGACAACTCCAGCCCCGGATCGGTGACCAGGGTGACCGGGTGGTGGTAGACCATGCCCGCCAGGGCGAGTCCCAGTCCCAGGGTCCCGCTGGTGGGCTCGATGATCCGGCCGCCGGGCCGCAGGTCACCGCGGGCCCGGGCCCGCTGGACCATGTGCAGCCCGGGGCGGTCCTTGATGCCGCCAGGGTCGAAGCCTTCCAGCTTGGCCCAGAAGCCACGTCCCGCCGGGACGAGGGGCTCCGACACTCGCAGACTTCGCGCCAAGTTCCCGCGCGGCACGCGGCCGGACGCACGCGTTCGAACCTCCTACTCTGGCGTAGTGGGCAATGCTCTACGGAGGTGAGATCACAGTGACCCTGGGGGCACTGGAGAGCGCGGTCATGCGGGTGTGCTGGGAGGTCCAAGCGCCAGTGACGGTCCGCGCCGTACTCGACCGGCTCAACGAGGGCCGGGAGCGGCCGCTGGCCTACACCACGGTGATGACGGTGATGACTCGCCTCGCGGAGAAGCGCTTGCTCGATCGGGCCATACAGGGGCGTGGCTACGCGTACACAGCCGCCGTCGCGGATGAGGCCGCGATCGCCGTACGGGAGGTGCTGCGGGCGCACGGCGATGCCGCGGTCGCGCATTTCGCCGCCGAGGCGTCGCTGGATCCGCAGCTACGGGACCGTCTTCGGCGGCTCTTGGAGCAGTCGCCGTGACCGGCAAGCGGGCCTTCTGGACTCTCGTAACGGTGTCCGTGACGATTCACGCGGCGGTGGCCTTCCTCGGCTGCTGTGTGCTCGCGGCTCTGGCCTGGCAGTTCACCCATCACGGGATCGGAGCCGACCCGCGGTCGGGCGCCGCGTGGGCCGGCGCCACGCTGCTCGCCCTCTCTACGGCCGGAGCCATACGGTCCGCCCGGCGGCTGTGGCTTGGACTCAGCGCGACCCGGGCCATGGACCGCCAGGTCCGCGCCGCGGCCGTCACCGATACGGCCATACACGTCGTCGCCCGGCAGGCGGGCCTGACCGCCCGAGTGGAGGTGATCGAGAGTGCCGGTAGCTTCGCGTTCACCCACGGCCTGCTGCGCCCCCGAGTGACGGTCAGCAGCGGGCTCATGAAGTCGGCGACTCCTGGCGAATTGCGTGCGGTTCTGGCTCATGAGGCCGAGCACGTCCGTGGGCGGGATCCGCTCAGAACGCTCGTGGCCGATTTCCTGGCGGCACGCCACATCGCGCTGCCGCTCCTGCGTCACCTGCGAACGGTGGTCGCCGCCGACCGTGAACTGGCGGCAGACCGCTGCGCGATGGCTCACTGCGGCGTCGGCGCCGTGGCCGGGGCACTGCTGAAGGCCGGCGACACTCCTCGATGGGCGAATACCGCCCCCGCCGCCGCGATGGGGGACCGCACGTTGCTCGCCGCCAGGATCACGCAGCTTGAGGGCGCGATACCGCCGCCCGTGCGTCCGGAACACCGACAGGTGGCCGTCACGGCCGCCGGGGCCGCGCTCCACGTGTGGGCGATCACCGGCTCCGCCTGGCTGATGTCGACAACTCCGTTGGCCTGCCTGGGAGGAGGTCACTGAGCTTCGGCGGTCAGCCCTCCTTATCTACTACGACCGCATAGTAATTACTACGCGGCCGTAGTAGGCTCGGGGTCCTGCCCGCCGAGAGGAGTCATCCATGGCCGCCGCGACGGACCGCGAGAAGCCGATACGCCATGCGCTCTTCGCTCGCGTCTACCCGAGGATCAACGCCTTCGCCGAGGCCCACGGCGCCCTGGAACACCGGCGGGAGCTGCTGGGCGGGACCACCGGCCGGATCGTGGAGATCGGCGCGGGAACCGGCGCCAACTTCCCGCACTACCCGCCGAAGGTCGAGCGGGTCATCGCTGTCGAACCCGAGCCACGCCTGCGTGAACTCGCAAAGCGGGCGTCGGCCGGGTCCCCCGTGCCGGTAGAGATCCGCGCAGGCCGGGCCGAGGCGCTACCCGTCCCCGACGCTTCCGCCGACGGCGTCGTGGCCTCGCTCGTCCTGTGCACCATCGCGGACGTCTCCGCCGCGCTCGGGGAAGCCGCCCGTGTGCTACGACCGGGCGGGCTTCTGTACTTCTACGAGCACATCCGATCGACACGCCCCGGCCTGGCAAGGCGGCAGCGGATCATCAACGTGGTATGGCCACTGCTGGGCGGCGGCTGCAATCTCACCCGGAACCCCGAACCAGCCATCACCGCCGCCGGATTCAGGATCGAACGCGCACGGCACTTCGACTTCCTCATCAACGGCCGCACCACGCCCAGCTCCCCGTGCGTCATCGGCGTCGCGCGCAAAGCCGAGATCGCCGCCCAGGAGAACACCGCGTGACCCGAGCGAGACTTCACAGTCTCACGGACCCCTGCGCGGCGCGACGTGCCCCCTGATCGACCCCTGATCGACCCCTGATCGGTCAGCCGGGCGCACCGGACGGGGCTCAGGCACCTCAGCGGTGGATCGCGGCCTTGGAGGTGCGGACCTCTGCTGCCACGTCCTTGAGGGCGGCCGCGGAGGCCCCACGACGGGATCAGACGGTGAGGACGAGCTTGCCCCGGAGATGACCGCCGTCGAGCAGCCGGTGCGCGTCGGCGACGCGCTCGAACGGGAACGTCTCCTGCACATGGACCCGGAGCCTGCCCTGTTCGACGAGTTCGACGAGACCTCGCAGGGCGACCGGATCGGGGTCGACCGCGATGCCGCTGAAGCGCATGCCGGCCGCCTCGTACGTGGCGGCGAGCTCCGAATTCTCCTCGGCGACCGCCGTCACCAGGTGACCGCCTGGGCGGAGCACATCGAGCGACCGCTCGACGGTGTCGCCGCCGATCGTGTCGAGCACGACGTCGATGTCGCGGACCGCCTCGGTGAAGTCGACCGCCGTGTAGTCGATCACCTCGTCGGCGCCGAACCCCTCGACGAACTTCCGCTTGCTCCCGCCGGCGGTCGCGATCACGTGCGCGCCGAGCGCCTTCGCGATCTGGATCGCGACGTGGCCGACCCCGCCACCACCGCCGTGGACCAGGACGCGGTCGCCCTCGCTCACACCGCCGAGGTCGACGAGGCCCTGCCACGCGGTCAGCCCGACGACCGGCAGCGCCGACGCCTCGACGTGCGAGAGCGACGCCGGCTTGGCGGCCAGGTGCAACGCCGGCGCCGACACGACCTCGGCGTACGCGCTCGCCGCCCGCGGGAACAGCGGCATCCCGAACACCTCGTCGCCGGGCCTGAACCGCCACGTCTGCGGCGCCTCCTCGACCACGCCGCTGATGTCCCAGCCGAGGATGAACGGCGGCCGGCCGATCAGCGGGAACTCGCCGGCGCGCAGGCGCGCCTCCAGCGGGTTCAGCCCGATGGCCTTGACGCGGACGAGAACCTCGGTCGGGAGGGGCTGGGGCTCGGGCGCGTCCACGATGGTGAGCACCTCGGGACCGCCGAGCGTCTGCTGGGTGATGACTCGCATGACTCTCCTGGCTTGGGAGGGGTTGGGAGGGGGAGAGAACCCAGGCTAGGTTTCCGACAGGAACCATCAGGTGCCTGTGGCGCAGGTACCTTGGCGCCATGAGCGGTTTCGGTCCCGGTGGTCCCTTTCTCGCCGACTGTCCGGCGCGTCTGGCGGTCGAGCTGATCGCCGACAAGTGGACGGCGGTCGTGCTCTACGGCCTCAGCGAGGGCCCGGTGCGCCATGGCGAGCTGATCGAGATGATCGGCGGCATCTCCCGCAAGATGCTCACCCAGACGCTCCGACGGCTCGAGGCCCACGGGCTCATCCGCCGCCACGCCTACGCCGAGGTGCCGCCCCGCGTCGAGTACGAGCTCACCCCGCTCGGGGCGACGCTGATCGATCCGATCCACATGCTGACCGAGTGGGCGAGGGCGAACGGCGACGCGGTGCTCGATGCGCTCGACGCCGATCCCGAGCCGGTCGCCCACGGCGACTGAGGCCCCCGCCAGGGCACTGAGTATCCCCTCGGCCGCTCCTCGGCATCGGCCCGGCGGCGCTCGGTCTGCGGGCTCGCGAGGTCAGCGGGTGCGTTCGTAGTGGCGGCGTGCTTTTTCGCGGTTGCCGCAGACAGCCATTGAGCACCAGCGGGCGCGGTTGGCGCGGCTGCGGTCGAGCAGGAACAGCTGGCACTCGGCGTTGGCGCAGGGGCGGAGTCGGCCGGGCAGTCGCTTCTCGGTGGCGGCCCAGGCGAGGATCACCTCGACGGCAAGCCGGGCGTGGGGGGAGTCTCGACTGTCCACTGAAGACCATCCGACGTGATCTCCGGAATCTGGTGGACCCCTTCGAGCAGCGGGCCCAGCACGGCGGGCGAGCTTTCTCCGCGCACCACGTCCCGCAGGGCGTCCCGTGCCTCGCGCAACAGCGCCAGTTCCGCGAGGCTGCCGTCGCCGCCGTGCTCCCGTGCCCAGCGCCTGCCGCTGTCCGGGTCGCCGAGCGCGTCCTGTTCCTCGCCGTTGACCAGTGGCCTGCTGTTGAGCAGGTCCAGCAGCGCGTCCATCGGACGCCACCCCCTCTAACCAGATTGAATCCTTTGACAGGTTAGCTCACCTCATGCTTGCATGGAAGAACCTAACCGGATCAAGCATCTAAAGAGGTTATAATGAACTCGGTGCACCACCGGACCACCACCGTCGACGGCCACGAGATCTTCTACCGCGAAGCCGGCCCCGCCGACGCCCCCGCGATCGTCCTGCTGCACGGCTACCCGACCAGCTCGTTCATGTTCCGCGAACTCATCCCGCTACTGGCCGACGACTACCACGTCATCGCGCCGGACCACCTCGGCTTCGGCCACTCCGCCGCCCCCGCACAGGAGAGTTCACCTACACCTTCGACGCCCTCGCCGAACTCACCTCCGGACTGCTCGACCAGCTGGGCCTGGACCGCTACGCCCTCTACGTCCAGGACTACGGCGCCCCCATCGGATGGCGCCTCGCCCTCAGGCACCCCGAACGGATCTCCGCCCTCGTCACCCAGAACGGCAACGGCTACGAGGACGGCTTTGTCGAGTCGTTCTGGACCGACGTCTGGGCCTACGGGGCGAACCCCGGCCCCGACACCGAACCCGCCGTCCGCGCCGCGCTGGGTATCGACGCCATCCGCTGGCAGTACCTGCACGGCGTGCCCGACCCGAGCCTGGTCAGCCCGGACACCTGGGAGCACGACTTCGCCCTTGTCTCCCGCGAGGGCAACGACGAGGTCCAGCTGGCGCTGTTCCGCGACTACCAGAACAACCGCCCGCTCTACCCGCTGCTGCACGAGTTCCTGCGCACCAGCGAGGTCCCGGTGCTCGCCGTGTGGGGCCGCAACGACGAAATCTTCGGCCCGGCAGGCGCGCGGGCCTTCGCCCGCGACGCCAAGGACGCCGAAGTACACCTGATCAACGGCGGTCACTTCCTGCTGGAGAGCCACCTGGACGTCGTCGCGGGTTACCTGCGCGGCTTCCTCGGGCGGGTGCTGGGCTGAGGGACGTCAGCAGACGTCCTTGGCGGCGGCGAGCCCGGGCCAGGCGGCGGCGTGCCGCCTGGCCGTCCCTCCGCCGGATTGAGCGGACCCAGCACCCTTTCCGTCGGCGCGCTCGGCCAGGTCAGGCCGGTGATGCGGATCGTCCGGCGGGAGGGATCACCCGCGGCCTCCAGTGGCAGGTTCACCGACGAGGCTCTGAACGCGGGCCTGGATCTCGTCACGGATCGGGCGCACCGCCGCGATTGGGGACGCCGTCATGGGGTCGGCGGCCTTCAGGCGTCCCCCGCCGTTCCGGCGGGCTCGGGCAGAGGCCTTCCGGCGGGGCGGGTGAGGATCCCGGCGAGCCGGTCGGTCATCTCCGGCAGCAGCCAGTAGTAGACCCACGTGCCACGGCGCTCGCAGTCGATCAGCCCGGCCTGCCGCAGCAGCTTCAGGTGATGGGAGATCGTCGGCTGCGACAGGTCGAAGGCGGGAGTGAGGTCACAGACGCACACCTCGCCCCCGGCCCGGGAAGCGATCATCGACAGCAGCCGCAGCCGGATCGGGTCGCCCAGCGCCTTGAACACCTTCGCCAGCTCGACGGACCACGCCTCGTCCAGGGGAGCGGTCAGCAGCCCTGGGCAGCAGTCGTCGACGCCGTCCTGGCCGAGCCCCGCAAGCCCTTGTTTCGACATTCTTCTATGTTGACGTTTTTCGATCCAAGGCGCAATGTTGATCACTGAGATCATGCACAACGCCGGTGATGCGTCCTACGAAGGAGAGTTCCGCAAGCAGATCGCCCGAGCGGAACTGGAACGCCAATTCAACTCGCCCACGGCGAACCGCCTTTTCGGTGAACTCGCCGCCGGGGTGAATGAGGGCTCCGGAGTGAATGAGGGCTCCGAGGTGAATGCGGGTTCCGGGCGCCGGAGCTCACCGCCGCGGTCCGCGTGCGGATGGGTCTGGAGCGGACGTTCCGGCTTCTGTTTGAATGCCTCCTGTACTGAGCCGGCCCAGGAGGGGCAGACATATGGTGTCCACGGAGAGCATTCTCGCGTTCGCGGCGATGTCGCTACTGGTGATCGTGATTCCGGGGCCGAGTGTGCTGTTCGTGGTCGGCCGGGCCCTCGCCTACGGCCGTCGTACGGCCCTGGAGACGGTCCTCGGCAACGTGGTCGGCTCCTACCTGCTCGTGATCGCCGTGGCGTGGGGTCTCGGTGCGCTGGTGGAGAGCTCGGCGGCGGTCTTCACGGGCGTGAAGCTGGCAGGGGCGGCGTATCTCGTCCATCTGGGCGTGCAGGCGTTCCGGCACCGCAGGGACATGCGCGTGACGGACCCGGACACGGAGGCCCCGGCCCGTGCGCGGCGCGGCGATCTGCGCACGATCCTGGACGGCATTTTCGTCGGCGTCACGAACCCGAAGGGCATCGTCTTCTTCGCGGCGGTGCTCCCGCAGTTCGTCAACCACTCGGCGGGCCACCTGCCCCTGCAGATGATGGTGCTGGGCCTGGTCCCGATCACCATCGGGCTGATCACTGACACCCTCTGGGGCCTGGGCGCCTCGGCGGCCCGTTCCTGGTTCGCCCGCTCGGACCGGCGGCTGTCGATGGTCGGCGGGGCGGGTGGTCTCGCGATGATCGGCCTGGGCGTGACCGTGGCGGCGACCGGCCGCGCCGACTGACCCCGGTGTTCGGCGCCCCAGTGCGGCGTCAGCAGCGGATTGGCGCCCCAGTGCGGCGTCGGCGATCGATCACGCACCCGGGCGGGGAGCCCGTAGGTGTTGGCGCTGGGCCAGTTCCTCGTCGTCGACCAGGGTGACCATGGGCCGGCCCGGCGCGCAGAGCATGGTGACGATGAAGCGGCTCCAGGCGTCCGTCCGGTTGTTCCCGTCCTGGTAGTGGATGACGTCGCCGCCCGGCTCCCAGAACGTCTCCCCCGCCCTGATCACTCGCTCCGGCTCGCCTTCCAGCTCGAAGAGCATCTCGCCCTCCAGCACGTAGCCGAAAGCGGGGCCCGAGTGCCGGTGCGGGGGAAGGCCGGGGTCGCCGGGCGGGTAGTCGACGCGGATCGTCATCCCCTCCGCCCCCTCCGGCACGAACGGCGGCTTCGCCGACTGCAGCACGGTGATCGCCGAGCTCAGCGCCGCCAAGCGCGCTTGGCTCTCGGCGCTGCCTGCCATCGACTCTTTGCTCGACATGGCGAGACCTCCAGGGGTGGACCGGCGGGGGCGGGAGAGCCCGTCGGCGTGGTCGATGGGTCCCCCTTCGCCGGGCGCCGACGGCTCATGCGTCCAGATTGCGACGGGGCGGGGCAGGGCGCACGCGGGCCGGGGCGCACGCGGGCCGGGGACATGGGGGCCTTCACGGTCAGTGACGGAGGGTGGCGTACGCGGCCAGGGCATCTCGTTGACGCGGGCACGGCGGCCGTCCGCGATGCGTCCGGCTTCTCCACCTTTGGGCTCAAGTTCCACACCCAGCACGGGAGTTGGGCCACGCCCGGCGTTGGTCACGACCCTGTCTCGTTTTCCTTTGATTATGCAACCGTTCAGCTTCCGGACAGCTCTCCTTCCATGACCCTTCCTTATCCGGCCGCCGGGGGAGACAGGTGGCGGTCGGGGCTCAAGGGCGACCGATGCGTTACTCATGGAGGATTTGTGCGCAATAGAACCCGAGGTGTGGTGGGCGTGGCGGTGGGTGCCGTCGTGACCGCCGCTGTGGCCGCCGGGGCCGGCGCCGTGGTGCCGAACGGCGACGGGACCGACCAGAAGCAGCCCTCCCCCACGGCTGCCGCGGCAGGCAAGACCACACCGGGCGATATCGACGGCGACGGCTATGCCGACCTCGGCGTGGGCGCGCCCGACGGGACCGTTTCGGGGAAGTCCAAGGCGGGCTACGTGGGTGTGACCTACGGGGCGAAGGCCGGGGTCGACACCGGGCGGCACGGCACGTTGTCGCAGGCCAGCCCGGGGATTCCCGGGACCCCCGAGGCCGGGGACCACTTCGGCTCAGCCGTGGTGCGCGGCGATGTGGACGGGGACGGGTACGGCGACCTGATCGTCGCCGCGAACTACGAGGCCATCGGCAGCGCCAAGCGGGCCGGTTCGGTCACGGTCGTCTTCGGCTCCAAGGACGGCCTCTCCAGCGACGCCATCGCCTTCCACGCGCCCAAGGCCACCGCCTACGCGCTGTTCGGCGACACGATGGCCGTGGGCGACTACAACCACGACGGCCGCGACGACATCGCCATCTCGGACGGCACCGAGGTCCAGGTCGTGAACGGCGCGGCGAACCTGCGCGAGACGGCCACCCCGAAGATGACCGGCGTCACCCCGCCCGGCGGCGGTGCGGGCATAGAGCACCTGTCCTCCGGCGACATCAACGGGGACGGCTTCGCCGACCTGGTCACCGTCGCCTACCAGGACGACCCCGCCGACGAGGGCACGCTCGGCGTGCTGCCCGGTTCGTCCGGGGGCTGAAGAACACCTCGCTGGGCAAGGACGTACCGCTGCCGTTCGCCTCGTACCGGGCCGTGGTGGGTGACATCAACGGCGACGGCAAGGACGACGTCGTCACGGACACCGGCTTCACGGACGGCCCGGACGACGCGCGCCTGCGGACGTACCCGGGCACGGCCGAGGGGCTGGACACCGACCATCCGGTGAACTGGACGGGCAAGGCCCAGAACGGCATCGCCGCCCGGCTCACCGACATCAACGGCGACGGCCACGACGACCTCGTCGTCAGCGACACCGACGCCGAGGCCCCCGGGGGCTACAACGACGCCGGTGCCATCACGGTGCTCAAGGGCACCAAGGACTGGCTGACCGACGCGGGTGCGCAGACCTTCTCCCTCGACACCGAGGGCGTCCCCGGCGACATGGTGGGCGGCGACTGGTTCGGCGACGCCATCTCGCCGGCCGACTACAACGGCGACGGCAAGCCCGACCTGGCCGTCGGGGTCCCGAACCGGACCGAGGGCGCGGGCGCGGTGGCCCTGCTGTACGCGGGCGCCGACGGACTCACCGCCGAGGGCTCCGCCCTCATCGGACCGGGCGATCTCGGCTCCCCGGCGACCGACGCCGCCTTCGGCAAGGAGCTGTCCGGGCCCGCCACGAAGTAGCACCGGGTTGTTGTTGGTTCGGTGGCCCGGCCCGGCTTTTCCGGGCCGGGCCACCGGCCGAACACGGCGATCGTCACCTACGACAACACCACCGACCAGACCTACTCCTCGCCTCCACCGACCTCGGCGCCGGCGAGGACACGCTGACGCACCGCCTCAGCCGGCGACCTTGGCGATGATGCGGCCCATATCCTCCCGGCCGAAGGCCCGCAGGGTCGTGGTGCGGACATTGCCCAACGCGCTGAGCTGCAACGACGCGGCGGTCGCGGTCTCGTCGTCCGGGGCCTCGACGATGCAGACGAGGTCGTACGGCCCGTCCGTCCAGTAGATGTCCACGAGCCGCGCCCCGAGCTTGCTCAGCGCCGCGGCGAAGTCCTCGGTGCGCTGCGTGGTGTCCTTGTAGGCGCGCACTCCCTGCTCGGTCCAGTTCAGCAGCGCGATGTAGGTCGCCACGGCCCTCACCTCCACGAGAAGACTCACCGTGCGATCAATTCTGGAAGTAACATCACGAATCCGCACATCTGGCGCGTCGGCGAGCGACCGGAGCGGTTTGCCGAACCGGCAACAGGTGTGGTCCGAATCCACGGCCGCGCGGCAGGCTCGGACCCATCGGCCGCCGCAGAGAACACCCAGCACGCCCCGGGAGGGAACCATGCCGCAGACGCCGCCCACGACCGACCTCACCCACCGTCTGGTGCCCTCACCCGCCGGACGGATCCACCTCGTGGAGCAGGGCACCGGCCCGCTGGTGCTGCTCGTCCACGGCTTTCCGGAGTCCTGGTACTCATGGCGCCACCAGCTGCCCGCGCTGGCCGCGGCCGGGTACCGGGTGGCCGCCGTCGACGTCCGCGGGTACGGCCGCTCGTCCCGGCCCGGGGCGGTGGACGCGTACCGGATGCGGGAGCTGGTGGCGGACAACGTCGCCGTGGTGGAGGCGCTGGGCGAGGAGTCCGCCGTGGTGATCGGGCACGACTGGGGCTCGTCCATCGCCGCCCATTCCGCCCTGCTGCGCCCGGAGGTGTTCCGGGCGGTCGGGCTGCTGAGCGTGCCGTACACCCCGCGCGGCGGCCCCAGGCCCTCCGAGGTCTTCGCCGGGATGGGCGGGGACGAGGAGTTCTACGTCTCCTACTTCCAGGAGCCGGGCCGGGCCGAGGCGGAGATCGAGCCGGAGGTGCGCGGCTGGCTGGCGGGGATCTACGCGGCGCTGTCCGCCGACACCATGCCCGGGCCCGACCTGCCCGACCCGCACTTCGTCACGCGCGGCGGGACGCTGCGCGAGCGGTTCCCCGCCGGGCGGCTGCCCGCCTGGCTGAGCGAGGGGGACCTCGATGTCTACGCCGGTGAGTTCGAGCGGACCGGGCTGAGCGGAGGGCTGAACCGCTACCGCAACATGGACCGGGACTGGGAGGACCTGGCCGAGTACGACGGCGCGCCCATCACCCAGCCGTCGCTGTTCGTCGGCGGCGCCCTGGACGCCTCGACCGCCTGGATGGGCGACGCGATCAAGGCGTACCCGAGCACGCTGCCCGGGCTCGTCGGCTCGCACATCCTCGAGGACTGCGGCCACTGGATCCAGCAGGAGCGCCCGGAGGAGGTCAATCGGCTGCTGGTCGACTGGCTGAATTCGCTTCCGGCGTGACGCACAGGCCCACCCCGATGGGCGTGGGCCTGTGCGTTCCCCGTGCGAGGAGACCCGGAGGGAGATCAGTTCCGCGCCGGGCGGTGGTCCTGGGGGCGCTGGAGGGCGCGGAAGTCGTCGAAGAAGCCGTAGGCGTGGGCCGGTGAACCGTCGTCGGCCCGCTCCACGGTGCGGTTGGCGTAGAGGCTGTTCAGCAGCCAGGGTTGCTTGTCCGGGCCGAAGTTCCGGGTCATGGCCGCGCCTTGGGTGACTCCGTACGTGGCCACGGCGAGGCGTCCGGTGTCGCGGAAGCGGCGCACCTGGTCCCGCAGGAAGTGCTTGTTGTCCTCGAACCAGGGGCTCATGGCGAGGAAGTCGCGCCACTTCTCCTCGGGGAAGGGCTGCTCGATGGCTTCCCTGATCACCTTCCACACCGGGGTGTCCGACGGAAGGCGGTAGCGGCGGGCGAAGCGCGCGGGGATCGTGTCGTTCAGGTGCAGCTTCCACAGCTGGACCAGGGAGAACTCGGTGACCAGGAACTTCTGGCCGTCGCGGAGGCGGGGCAGGACGTAGTCGAGGTAGGGCTGTACCTTCTCCGGCGCGGACACATGGGGGTGGATGTCCACGCCCTCGATCTCCGGGGTCCGGCGGGTGAAGGACAGCCAGCGGTCGGTGGCCGGCGTCCGCTTGTCCGGCTTGTCGAGGTGGTTGAGCGCCCCCATGTGGAGGCGGGTCCGGCAGCGCGAGCCGAAGTGCTTCTTCCGGTACGCGATGATGTGCTCCGCGACCGTCTCGTAGAACGCGTTCAGCGCGCCCGAGCGGCGGTCCTGGTCAAGGCTCTCGATGAACGGCTCGTTGCCGATGGCCAGGACGTCGACGGTGTCGAGGACGGTGTGCAGGACCCGGTCGACCCGGGCGAGTTCCGCGGCCATGGCCGAGCTGCCCGGCCGGGGTATCGGCCGGTGGTTGTACGGGAACTTCAGCGAGAGCACCGTGCCGTGGCCGAGGCGGTGGGCGTCCAGGAGCTTGGCGATGGCGCGCTGGTGGGAGGCGTCGTCCGTGACCTCGGGCATCGGAACGAAACCCCGGAGCCAGCTCGCGGAGAGCTCGCGCAGTTCGCCGAAGGTCACGCTGTCGGGGTCCTCGTTGAAGTTCGCCCCCAGCGCGCCGTCCGGCCCATCGGCGGGGGTCTTTGCCTCGGAGGCGTGACTGGCCTCGTCGGCGGGCCGCCGTTCGCCCTGTGTGCACCCCGCGGCGACGAGGGCCCCGCCGGACAGGGCCAGAACACGCCGCCGGGAAAGCGGCTTCTTCCTCGTCTCCCTCGTCTCCTTCTCCTGGCGCACGGCATGCGCGTTCGTGTCCACGTGACGCTCCCTTTTTCGTGCCGGTGGCCCGGGCGCTGCTGCCCGGACCGCCCGGAAGGATGCGTCGGCCAAGCCTGCCCGTTGCCCACGGTGCCCACGTTTTTCGCGGAACCGGGTGCTCGGGCGCGCCGCACCGCCCGGTCAGCGGGTGATGCGGTGGGTGATTCAGTGGGTGATCCGCACGGTGACGGTGAGGGCGCCCTTGTTGTCGTCGAGGCAGCCCTCGCGGTCGTTGACGCGGAGTTGCAGGGTGCCCGGGCGGGTGGCCTGGAAGTGCCAGGCGCGGCCAACGGCGTGGGGGTTGCCGGGGATTCCGGGGTAGCGGCCCAGCAGGGTGCCGAAGGGGACGTCGGGGTTCACCTTGCAGTCCTGCGCGAAGCGGAGGGATTCGTCGTCGGCGGCGGTGTGGCCGACCGGGCCGACGAGGGGCAGGTTGGCGGAGTCCACGGTCCAGGTGCCGGAGGTGTAGCGGACCGTCACCTTGTCGCCCTTCCGGACCGGGGTGCTCGTCGCGGACTGCCAGCCGCGGGCCGCGTCCACGGTCACCTTCCTGGTGGTGGTGGCGGGAGGCTGCGCCACGTCGTCGTCGCCGTCGCCGTCGGACGGGGGTCCGAATGCGAAGAAGAGCCCGGTGGCCAGCGCCGACACGGCGAGCGCCGCGCCCGCCGTCCACCACCAGGTCCGGGCCCGGCCGCGGCCGCGGGGTCGAGGGGGCCGCGATCCGGCCGCCTGGTCGATGACGGTCGGTTCCCGGTCCAGGGTGGGGGTCCCGGCGAGGGTGGGCGATCCGGCGAGGGTCGGGGATCCGGTGAGGGGGTGGGGCGCGGTCGGTGTCGGGGGTTCGGTGAGGGTGTGGGGCGCGGTCACCGTGGGGGTCGCGGTCAGCGTCGGGGTGTCCGCCACGTTCGCGGGGGTGGCCGCAGGGGGCTCCGGGAAGTCGCCCGGGGCTCCCGCCGGGGGCAGGGGGCCCGGGTCTTCCGCGCCGTCCGCCACGCGGCGCAGCGCTGCCCCGACCGTGGCCGCGGACGGGCGTAGGCCCGGGGACTTGTTCAGCAGGGCCTCGACGATGGGCCGCAGCGGGCCGACCCGTTCCGGGATGACCGGATCCGCGAAGGTGACCGCGTGCAGCGCGGCGGCCCCCGTGGGGCGCTGGAAGGGCGGTACGCCGGAGGCGACCGCGGACAGGGTCGCGCCCAGCGACCACAGGTCCGACGGCGGGCCGACCTCCTCCGCGGTCAGCCGCTCGGGCGCCATGTAGCCGATGGAGCCGAGGAGTTCGCCGGTGGTGGTGAGCGACTCGTCGTCCTCCAGGGCGGCGATGCCGAAGTCGGTGAGGACGGCGCCGCCGTCCCGGCGCAGCAGGATGTTGGCGGGCTTGACGTCGCGGTGCAGCGCCCCGGCGGCGTGCACGGCCTCCAGCGCGCCGAGCAGCTGGAGCCCGAGGGCGGCGGTGTGGCGGGGCGTGAGGGGGCCGTCGTCCGCGATCCGGCGGGCCAGGGAGGGGCCGTCGATCAGCTCCATCACGATCCACAGCCGGTCGTCGTGTTCGACCAGGTCATGGACGCCCACCACATGCGGGTGGTGCACCCGGGCGACGGCACGTGCCTCTCTCAGCGCCCGGCGCAGCCGCCGGTGGTACTCGCGGTCGTCGCTCGCGACGTTCAGCTCCTTGGCAGCGACCTCGCGCGCCAGCATCTGGTCGTACGCGCGCCAGACCGTGCCCATACCGCCTCGTCCGAGCCGGTTGCCCAGCTGGTAGCGGCCGCCGATAAGCCGTACGTCGTCCCCACCCGATGTCACCCGATCTCTCCTGTTCTCACGCCCGGTGAGCATAGTCGGAAGTATTCGAACATCATCGAGCCCAACTGATGCATCAGTCAGTTCGCATCGCAATTTCCGGGTGACATTCTCATTGATTCATGGATGAATCGGGCACACCGTCATCGCATTCATTGCGCTTATCTCAACACATCCGTACGGTGTCGGCCATGCGGCAACAGTTCGACGTGGCGGAACGCGTACGTCAGGTGATCGGCGAGGCCGGTTGTACCCAGCGCGAATTCGCCCGGCGGGTCGTGATGGACCCGTCCAAGCTCTCGCGTTCGCTCAGCGGGAGCCGGCGCTTCACCGTGGCCGAGCTGGCGCGGATCGCCGACGCCGGGAACGTGGACGCCGGATGGCTGCTGGGCACCACGACGGCCGACGGAGCGGACGGCGGAGCCGATGGAGCGGACGGCGGAGGAGCGGACGGCGGTGCGGTCGGCGGGGCCGCCGGGGCGCCGCGGCCGCCCGCCCCCGCCGCGCCCCCCGGCAGCGGGCGGCCGCTGCAGATCGTGCGGGAAACGGTGCGGCTCATCGCCGAGCGCGGCTTCCACGCCGTACGCGTCGCCGACATCGCCGCCGCCTGCGACACCAGCACCGCCACCATCCACTACCACTTCCCGGGCCGCGCCGAGCTGCTCGAGGCCGCCGTGCGCTGGTGCATGGACGAGGACACCGCGCGCCGCGCCGCCCGGATCGCCGAGGCCGACGACGCGCGCGAGGAGCTGCGGCAGCTGATCGCGCTCCAGGCGCCGTACACCGAGCGGCAGCGGCAGCAGTGGCTGGTGTGGATGGACCTGTGGGCCGAGGCCGCGCGGTCCACGGCCGTCGGGCGGCTGCACGCCGACTTCTACCGGCAGTGGCGGCAGACCGTGGCCGAGGTGATCCGGCGCGGCATCGCGCAGGGGGTCTTCCGCGCCGTCGACCCGGAGTTCAGCGCGCTGCGCCTGACCGCGCTGATCGACGGACTCGCCATTCAGGTGCTGGCCACCGGGCCCGGCGGGGGCGGTACCAGTGCCGAGGCCATGGAGCTCGCCTGCAACGCGTACGTGGACACCGAATTGACCGCACGCCGATCCGGCCCCGATGCGGCCGGGCCGACCGCCGAACAGCCAGGACCGTAGCTGAAGCACCGCCAGAGTGCGGTGCACCGCGAGAGAGGGAGAGAAGCCCATGCCCATGAACGACAGCGTCATCATCACCTGTGCCCTCACCGGCGCCGGTGACACCGTGGGCCGCAGCCCCCATGTCCCCGTCACCCCGAGCAGATAGCCCGCTCCGCCGTCGAGGCCGCGGAGGCCGGGGCGGCCGTGGTCCACATCCACGTACGCGACCCCGAGACCGGCGCCCCGCCCGCGATCCGCGGCTCTACCGCGAGGTCGTGGAGCGGGTCAAGGAGACCGGCACCGACGTCGTCATCAACCTCACCGCGGGCATGGGCGGCGACCTGGTCATCGACCCGGAGAACCCGCTCACCCACCTCCCCGGCACCGACCTGGTCAGCGGCCTGGACCGGCTCCCCCACGTCGAGGACCTGCTCCCCGACATCTGCACCCTGGACTGCGGCTCGCTCAACTTCGGCGACGGCAGCAACCTCTACGTCTCCACCCCCGACATGCTGCGCACCGGCGCCAAGCGCATCCAGGAGCTGGGCGTACGCCCCGAGCTGGAGATCTTCGACACCGGGCAGCTGTGGTTCGCCAAGCAGCTGCTGGACGAGGGGCTGCTGGACGACCCGACCGTCTTCCAGCTGTGCATGGGCATCCCGTGGGGCGCCCCGGCCGATCCGGGCGTGCTCCAGGCGATGGTCAACATGCTGCCCGAGGGCGCCCAGTGGGCCAGCTTCGCGCTGGGCCGGACGCAGATGCCGTGGGTGGCGCAGTCCATCCTGCTCGGCGGGAACGTACGGGTCGGTCTTGAGGACAACCTCTACCTCAGCCGAGGCGTCAAGGCCACCAACGGCCAGCTCGTGGAGCGCGCGGTCCAGATCACGGAGCTGCTGGGCGCGAAGGTCGCCACGCCGGACGAGGCGCGGCAGCGGCTGGGCCTCAAGCCCCGCGCGTAGTCCCCCACCGGTTCCCCTCCTTTCCTCCTCTCCCCCCTCACACCCTTAGGACCGCCATGCCCTCATCCCCCCGCACCCCCGAAGAGGTACGCCGCGTCGCCTGCGTCGGCGCCGGAGTCATCGGCGGCGGCTGGGTCGCCCACTTCCTGGCGCGCGGCTACAACGTCACCGCCTGGGACCCGGCCCCGACGCCGAGGAGAAGCTGCGCCGCCTGGTGGCGGCCGCCTGGCCCGCCCTGGAGCAGATCGGCCTCGCCGACGGCGCCTCCCCCGACCGGCTGACCGTCACCGCGACCGCCGAGGAGGCCGTGGCCGAGGCGCAGTTCGTCCAGGAGAGCGCCCCCGAGAAGCTGGAGCTCAAGCGGTCGCTGCTGGCCCAGCTGGACGCGGCGGCCCCGCCCGGCATCGTCATCGCCTCCTCCACCTCCGGCTATCCGATGACCGATATGCAGACCGAGGCCGCCGACCCCGGCCGCCTCGTCGTCGGCCACCCCTTCAACCCGCCGTATCTCATTCCGCTGGTCGAGGTCGTCGGCGGGGAGCGGACCGACGCCGCGGCGGTCGAGTGGGCCTCGCGCTTCTACGAGGTGGCGGGCAAGTCCGTGATCACCATGGAGCGCGAGCTGCCCGGCTTCATCGCCAACCGGCTCCAGGAGGCGCTGTGGCGCGAGGCGCTGCACATGGTCGCCAACGGTGAGGCCACGGTGAAGGAGATCGACGACTCGATCACCGAGGGGCCCGGGCTGAGGTGGGCGTTCATGGGTCCCTGCCTCACGTTCGCCCTGGCGGGCGGCGACGGAGGCATGGGACATATGCTCGACCACTTCGGACCCTCGTTGAAGTCTCCGTGGACCCGTCTCGAGGCGCCTGAGCTGGACGACACGCTGCGTGCGGCCATGGTCGACGGCTGTGACGAGGCGGCGGGCAGCCGTACCATCGCGCAGCTCGTCGCGGAGCGGGACCAGGGCGTCATCGACGTCCTGCGGGCGACTGGCCGACTGCCGCGGCAGCGCACCGAGGGGACGGACGGCATCGCACATACCCCCAGCACCACGGGAGATCAGAAGTGAGCAGCACGCTCCCCGACTACCGGCAGACCGTACGTCCCGAGTGGATCGACTACAACGGCCATATGAGCGAGGCGTTCTACGTCCTCGTCTTCGGCCACAGCACCGACGAGATGATGGTGGAGACCGGACTCGACTCCGCCTACCGCGCCAGGACCGGCTGCTCCCTCTACACCGTGGAGTCGCACATCCGGTATCTGAGCGAGGTCGAGGAGGGCGCCGAACTCACCATCCGTACGCGCGTCATCGGCGTGGACGAGAAGAAGGTCCGGTTCACCCACGAGATGCATGTGGGCGAGCCGGACGGCGCGCCCGTGGCCACGACCGAGCTGCTCGCGCTCCACATCGACCAGAAGGAGAGCCGCTCGGCCCCGTTCCCCGACGAGGTGAAGGAGCGGCTGGCGGATCTGCTCGAGAAGGCCCCGAGTGGGCGGGCCGGGCGATCGGCCCGGTTCCGGCCGAGGCGGGTTGAAGGACCGCCGTACCGCCTGAACGCCCCGGCCCCGGATTCGTCCGGGGCCGGGGCGTTCGCCGTTCCGGACGGGGGATCGGGTGAGGTTGAATGGCGATGGAGGCGATGGAGTCGATGAACAGGGTCGGGGACGGGAACGGCACGAGGGACGGCGAGGGCGGCCTGCGCGTCGAGCTGAGCGAGGTGCCCGAGACCCTGCTGTGGAACCTCTATATGCGGGCCGCCGAGGCCCGCCGGGCGCGGACCGTGCTGGACGACCCCAAGGCCGTGGAGCTGGTCGACCGCGTCGACTACCCCTTCGAGGAGACCTTCGGGACGCCGAGCCCGCTGCTGGCGCAGGGCCACGCGCTGCGCGTCCGCACCTTCGACACCGCCGTACGGGCCTTCCTCGACGAACATCCCGACGGCACGGTCGTCACGCTCGCCGAGGGTCTGGAGACGCAGTTCTGGCGGGTGGACAACGGGCGGGCGCGCTGGCTGTGCGTGGAGCTGCCGGAGACCGCCGAGGTGCGGCGGGCGCTGCTGCCGGACGAGGAGCGGCGGCGCACCCTCGCCCGCTCGGCGCTCGACCTGTCCTGGCGGGACGAGGTCGATCCGGCGCGCGGGGTGCTGATCACCGCGCAGGGGCTGCTGATGTATCTGCGACCGACCGAGGTGAAGGACCTGATCGCGGGGTGCGCCGAGCGGTTCCGGGGCGGGGCGCTGGTCTTCGACGCGGTGCCGCGGTGGTTCAGCGCCCGCACGATGCGCGGCGAGATGCGCACCGCGCAGGGCTATCAAGCGCCGCCCATGCCGTGGGGCATGGACGCGGGTGAGCTGCCGAAGGTGCGGACGGCCCATCCGGCGATCACGGACGTGCGCGAGGTGCCGCCGCCGCGCGGGCGGGGCTTCTACTACGGGGCGCTGGCGCCGCTGATGCGGTGGCTGCCCGCGGTACGGAACCTGCGGCCGACGATGACGGCGATGGCGCGCTTCTCGTAAGGCTTGTCGATCAGCCCGCCGGGTTCTCCGGTTCCGGTTCGGCGAGGACCGTCGCGAGGCGCTCCAGGACCGAGGGCCAGCCGCGGCCCATGCCGTCCAGCGCCTTCCTGCCCAGCGGGGAGTCGAGGTCGAACCCGGCGTGCTCGAGGAAGAGCCGGGTGCCGGCGCCCTCCGGTTCGAGGCGCCAGGTGATCGTGGTGTCGAGGGTGGTCTCGGCGAACCGGTAGCTCAGCAGCCGCTCCGGCTCGACGGCGATCACCTCGCAGGGCTGCTCCCCCAGGACCCCATGTCGAGCGTGAAGCGGTGGCCGACCTCCGCCCGCACATCGCCCGCGGCCCACCACCGCGCGTGGAGCCGCGGATCGGTGAGGGCCTTCCACACGACGGCCGGGGGTGGGGCAGGAACTGGTCGCGGTGGATGGCATCGGGCTCGGTCATGGGTTCTCCTCGTCGAGGACGTCGCGCAGCGCGCGGAGCCGGGCGCGCCAGTAGTGCTCGAAGGGGTGCAGCCACTGGTGCACCTCGGCGAGCGGATCCGGCTCCAGGTGGTAGTACCGCTGCCGCCCCCGGGGCTCCTCCCGTACGAGCCGGGCCTGCCGGAGCACCTGGAGATGTTCCGAGATCGCCGGTCTGCTCAGCTCGAACTCGCCCGCGAGGTCGTTGACGGCGCGGGGGCCGTCCCGGAGGCAGTCGAGCAGCTTGCGGCGCACGGGGTTGGCGAGCGCGCTGAAGACGTCTGTGGGCACGGCCCGGAGATTACGTCGGAGATTCCCGACGCGTCAACATTCCCCGACGCGTCGAGTCCGGTTGACCTTGCCGCATGCCGCACGTTTGGTTGGGGTCCATGACGATCCACACGTACCGCGAAGTCCGGCTGGCGGCCCGTCCCGAGGGACCGGTCGAGGATGACCTCTTCGAGATCGCGGAGGTGCCGGTCCCCGAGCCGGAACCGGGCCAGGTCCTCGTACGCAACACCCATATGAGCGTCGCCGCCGTGATGCGCACGCTGATGGACGAGAACACCGACGTGCCGATGGACTCCTTCGAGCTCGGGGCACCGCTGGGCGGACCGGCGATCGGCGAGGTCGTAGCCGCTCCCGGCACCGAGCTCACCCCCGGCGACCTGGTGGAACACCGGCTCGGCTGGCGCGAGTACGCACTGCTCGACGCGGGCCAGGCGCACCGCCTCGAACCGGGCCTGATGCCCGACCCGGCCGCCTATCTCTCCCAGGGCCCCACCGCCCTGATGGGCATCGAGCGCGGCGCCGAAGTGCGGTCCGGCGACACGGTGTTCGTCACGGGGGCGGCCGGTGGCGTGGGCTCCCTGGCGGGCCAGATCGCTCGGCAGTTCGGCGCGGCCCGGGTCATCGGCTCCACCGGCTCGCGGGCGAAGGCCGACCGGCTGATCGGCGAACTGGGCTATGACGCGGTGGTCATCCGCGGCGCGGGCCCCGTCGAGGACCAGCTGCGCGAGGCCGCCCCGGACGGCGTCGACGCGGTCTTCGACAATGTGGGCGGCGAGCAGCTGACGGCGGCCATCGCCGTCGCCAACGCGGGCGCCCGGATCGCCATCGTGGGCGCGCTGGCCAGTCAGCTCGCCACGGACCCCACGAAAGCCGCCAAGACCGAGATCGACACGCTCTCGCTGCTCTCCCGCAACATCACCCTGCGGGGTATCGCCCTCTACAGCCACCTGGACCTGATCCCCCAGTGGAACCGCCGCTTCGCCGAGGGCCTGCGCACGGGCACCCTCTCCTTCCCGCACGCCCGGCTGCGCGGCATCGAGCAGGCGCCCCAGGCGCTCCGCGAGCTGACCGAAGGACGCCATCTGGGCGCTGTCATCGTGGAGCTGTGACGCCCTGGGGACGAACACTCACCGGCGGCCGGTGGTCCGCCCGGCTCACTGGCGGCACGGCTCGGTGAACGAGGGACAGCGAGGAGAATGGACAGGTGAGACGCCCGCCAGTCACCACCGGCCCGATACGGCCCCGGCTGCCGTCCCCCGTACGGGACGCGGCCGACCCATGGCTCGCCGACCGGGGCGTGGAGCTGAGGCTGAAGCGGGACGATCTCATCCACCCGCTGGTGCCGGGCAACAAGTGGCGCAAGCTGACCCCGAATCTGCGCGCGGCCGTCGAAGGCGGCCACACCCGGCTGCTCACCTTCGGCGGGGCGTACTCCAACCACATCCGCGCGGTGGCGGCGGCGGGAGCCGCGTACGGGCTGTCGACGGTCGGGGTCGTCCGGGGCGACGAGCTGGCCGACGCACCGCGCAACTGGTCGCTGGCGCGGGCCGAGGCACACGGCATGGAGCTGGCCTTCGTCACCCGCTCCGGCTACCGCGAGACGCTGCGCGGCCTGGGCGAGGACGACCCCGGCACCCTGCGGGCACTGGAGGAGCGCTGGGGGCGCGCCTACGTGCTCCCGGAGGGCGGTACGAACGTCCTGGCGGCGCGCGGGGCGGCGGAGCTCGTCGCGGAACTGCCCGACCTGGGGCCGGGCGACGTGGTGTGCTGCGCCGTGGGCACGGGCGGCACGCTGGCCGGGATCGCGGCCGGGCTCCCGGCTGGTGCGCGCGCGGTGGGGTTCGCCGTCCTGAAGGGGGCGGAGGGCTACCTGGAGGGCGAGGTCGCGCGGCTGCACGAGCGGGGGTGGGGACGGCCGTTCAGCACCTGGCGGATCGAGCACGGCTACCACGGCGGCGGCTACGGACGGGTCCCGGCGGAGCTGGAGGCGTTCGCGGCCGGGTTCGAGAAGCGGCACGGGGTCCGGCTGGAGCGGCGGTATGTGGCGAAGCTGCTGTGGGGTGTGTACGGGCTGGTGGAGCGGGGCGAACTGGCTCCGGGCAGCAGGGTGACGGCGGTGGTGACGGGGCCCCCGGACCCGGCGGGCCCGCCGGGTCCGCCGGGTCCATAGGGGTCCGTAGGCGCGGGTGGATCCGGGCGTTCCCTGCTGACCCCGTGCGTTCCCGGCCGACTCCCGGCGTTCCCCGCCGATTCCTTGCGTCCCCTGCGTCCCCGGCCCCGGCCGACTCCCGGCCGGGGCCGCGGCGGTCACAGCTCGACGCGCAGCCCGTCGTGGGCGACGTCCCAGCCGCTCAGGTCCTCGGCCAGCGCCGCCGGGGACAGGTGGGTGAGCAGCAGCCGTCGGCAGGTGAAACGGTCACGGTGGCGCGCGAGCGTGTCGAGGTCGAGATGCCAGCGGATGGGGCGCGGGCTGTAGCCCTCGCACAGGAACAGCCCGACGCCGTCCGCCGCGTCGAGCAGGGCATCGGTCCACTCGGTGTCGCCCGAGTAGGCCATCGCCCCGCTCGGCCCCTCCACCCGTAGCGCGTAGGCGGGAGCCCCGGAGGCGTGCCGCACCTCGAAGGGGATCGCCCGCAGGGGCCCCAGTTCCCTGGGGCACCGGTCGGCGTGCTCCACGACGTGGACGTCGAAGCGCCGTCGCACCCCGCTCGAACCGGGGAACAGCGCCTCCATAGCCCGCGTCAGCCGGTCACCGGTCCCGGGCGGGCCGACCACGGTCAGATCACGGGTGCGGCGCCGGAACTGCCCGTCGAGGACGAGGAACGGCAGACCGCCGAAGTGGTCACCGTGCAAATGGGTGACCAGGGCCGTGTCGATGTCGTTGGTCTCGATCCCCTGCTGGCGCATGGCCGTCAGGCTGGTCGCTCCGCAGTCCACCAGGACGTGGGGCGGCTCGGCCGGGTCGGGGGCCACCGCCAGGCACGTCTGGAACCGCCCGCCCGAGCCGAACGCGTCACCGCTGCCCACGACCGTCACCCGCATCCGCGCATCGTCGCACGGCCGGGGCGCACAGGGCACGGGGTCGGCCGAAGGTGATCAGTCGGGGACAAGGTGATCAGTCGGGGATACGGAGGCGCATGACCCTCGTCGCCGCGTGGCGGACCGTGCCTTCCTGGCGGACCTCGACGGTCAGGTCCGGGGCGATGGGGCGGTAGGCGATCTCGGCGCCGACCCGGTCCAGGGCGGTGGGGAGTTCGGCGGGCGGGGGCTGGGGGTCGGGCAGGTCGCGCAGGGCCGTGCTGAGCTGGGCGCGGACGGCCGTGGAGAGCGGGGCGGAGATCAACGGCACGTCGTCGCCGGGGAGCACCAGCGCGAGGGCGCGCGGGCGGAGCCGGGGGCCGACGACGCCGACGACGACGGCGTCCCGGGTCTCCGAATGGCGCACCTTCCGCCAGTGGCGGCCCGGCCGGTAGGGCTGGTCCAGCTCCTTGATGACCAGGCCCTCGATACCGATCTCCAGAAGCGACTCGTACCAGGTGGCGGCGAGCTCCGGATCGGTCGTCATCGGCACGGCCTGGAGCGGTGGGCCCAGCGGTTCGAGGAGCGCCATCAGCCGGGCGCGGCGCTGCTCGTACGGCAGCGGCCGCAGATCCTCCGCGCCCATCGCGAGCAGGTCGAAGGCGGCGTAGGAGGCGGGCAGTTCCCGGGCGAGCCGCCCCGCCCGGGACTCGGACGCGGCGAAGGCGCGTTTCTGGACGGCGGCGAAGTCCGTACGGCCGCCCGCCCACACCACCACCTCGCCGTCGAGGACCGTGCCGGGCGGCAGCGGCCGCGCGGCTGCCGCCAGGTCGGGGAAGGCGCGGGTGACGATGCGGCCGGAACGCGCCTGCATCCTTACGGTGTCCACCAGCCGGAAGATCAGCAGCCGATGGCCGTCGAACTTGGGCTCGTAGGCCAGCCGCCGGCCGGGCGGGGCGGTGGGCAGGATCGGGACGACGCGGGCCAGCGCCACCTCGACGGGCGGCTGAAGGGGCGGCTCAGGGGAGGACGGCGTCATCGGTCGGCCGCGCTCTCGTCGTCGTCCCGGCCGTTGTCCTCGCCCTCCTCGACGTCGGCACCGCCATCGCTCTCGATGTCGGCGCCGCTATCGCTTTCCCCGGCGTCCGCGCCCCTCGGCAGCGGGCGCGCCTCCGCCGGGTCCAGCAGCGGGGCGAGCAGATCCCCGTGGCGGTCGAGCCGCGCGGGGATGTCGTCGATCAGGAAGGACAGCGCCGCCGGGTCGCCGCACGCCTCGACCTCCCCCCAGGTGACGGGCGCGGAGACGGCCGGTTCGGGGACGGCGCGGGGGGTGTAGGGGGCGGCGGTGGTCTTCGCGGCCGCGTTCTGGCTGAAGTCCACGTACACCTTCCCCGGCCGCAGCGAGCGGGTCATCTTGCGGATGACCAGGTCCGGCAGGGCGTTCGCGGCCTCCAGGGCCAGCCGTCTGGCGTAGGCGGTGGTCTGCCGGGAGGGGGTCGGCTCCACCGGCACCAGCAGATGCAGCCCTTTGGAGCCACTGGTCTTCGCGTACGCCGTAAGGCCGTCGTCGGCCAGTCGCTCGCGCAGCCATACGGCGACGACGCGGCAGTCCACGATCGTGGCGGGCGGCCCGGGGTCGAGGTCGAAGACGAGCCGGTCGGCGATGCCCACGCCCTGGTCGATCCGCCACATCGGGGTGTGGAGCTCCACCACGAGGTTGGCCGACCACATCAGCGAGGGCAGGTCCTGGATCAGCACCTGCCGCGCGGTCTCCCCCTTATGGCGGGTGACCTCGGCCGTCGTCACCCAGGAAGGCGTGCCCGGAGGCGGGTTCTTGGTGAAGAACTTCTGACCGTCGGGGCCGTCCGGGTAGCGCAGGAACGCCAGCGGCCGCCCGCGCAGATGGCCGAGGAGCGCGTCCGCGATCGACGCCAGGTAGTGCAGCAGCTCGCCCTTGGTGGTGCCGGTGGCCGGATGGATGACCTTGTCGAGGTTCCTGAGCGTGATCCGCCGCCCCTCCACCTCCGCGATCGGGGACATACGATAAGAATCTCACGAAAGGGATCAAGCATGCGATCTATCTGGAATGGGAACATTTCCTTCGGGCTGGTGAGCATTCCGATCAAGATCTATCCGGCCACCGAGGACCACTCGATCTCGTTCCGGCAGATCCACACCCGCGACAGCGGCCGCATCCGCTACCGCAAAGTCTGCGAGCTCGAGGACAAGCCGGTCGAGTCGAGCGAGATCGGGCGGGCGTACGAGGACGCGGACGGCGCGCTGGTCCCGATCACCGAGGAGGACCTGGCGGCGCTTCCGCTGCCCACCACCCACACCCTGGAGATCGAGGCGTTCATCTCCGCCTCCGAGATCGATCCGCTCCAGATGGGCGACGCCTACTACCTGGGCACCAGCGGCGCCGCCGGGGCCAAGCCGTACACCTTGCTGCGCGAGGCGCTCAAGCGCAGCGAGAAGGTCGCCATCGCCAAATACGCCCACCGCGGCCGCGAGCGGCTGGGGATGCTCCGCGTCGTGGGCGACACGATCGCGCTGCACCGGCTGCTCTGGCCGGACGAGGTGCGCGAGCCCGCGGGGGTGGCCCCCAAGGAGAAGGTCACCGTGAAGCCGGCGGAACTGGACCTCGCCGACACCCTGATGGAGACGCTGGGAGAGGTGGATCTGAACGATCTGCGCGACGAGTACCACGAGGCGCTGGAGGAGCTGGTGGCGGCGAAGATGTCCGGCGCCACGCCCACCGCCGAGCCCGGCGAGCGGCCCGCGGGCGCGCAGGTGGTCGACCTGATGGCGGCGCTGAAGGAGAGCGTACGCAGCGCAAAGGAGGCCCGGGGCGAGGGGGCTGGGGGCGAGGAGGCCGGGGCGAGGGGGCCGGGGGCGAGGAGGAGGCGGAGGCGACGGTCCACGAGCTGCGCGGCCGCAAGAAGGCACCGGCGAAGAAGGCCGCGTCGGCGAAGAAGGCGCCCGCGGCGGAGAAGAAGACGGCGGCCAAGAGAGGCGGGACGAAGACGGCGCGAGCCGCCAAGGCCGCGGAGGAGGCGCCTGCGGGGAAGGCCGCGGGGAAGAAGGAGACGGGCACGGAGAAGGCCGCGGCGAAGAAGACGGCGGCCAAGAAGACCACCGCGAAGAAGCAGGCGGGGAAGCGTGGCACGCGGACCGCCTCCTGAGGCGGGCTTGGCACCAGTGAGCGCGGAACGCTCCGCGCGCCGTCCAGGCGCCCGAGGAGGCTCCATCGGGCCGCGGCCCAACGCGTACCTCGCCCCCAGCCGCGCCCCCACGTACCCCGACCGCCCAGACCGCGGTCCCACGTACCGCGACTCCGAGGACCCGCCGCTGGGGTAGCGCGCCTGCGGCGGACTGTCCCCTACCCGCCCCTTCCCACAACCGGGGCTCCGCCCCGGACCCCGCTCCTCAATCGCCGGAGGGGCTGAATTCAGCCCGCCCGCCGCTTGAGGACACACCCGAAGGGCGCCGGGGCTGATTCCAACCCGCCCGCCGCTCGACGACACCCCGAAGGGGCGCCCGAGGCCCGATCCCAACCCGCCCGCCGCTCGACGACACCCCGAAGGGGCGCCCGAGGCCCGATCCCAACCCGCCCGCCGCTCGACGACACCCCGAAGGGGCGCCCGAGGCCCGATCCCAACCCGCCCGCCGCTCGACGACACCCCGAAGGGGCGCCCGAGGCCCGATCCCAACCCGCCCGCCGCTCGACGACACCCCGAAGGGGCGCCCGAGGCCCGATCCCAACCCGCCCGCCGCTCGACGACACCCCGAAGGGGCGCCCGAGGCCCGATCCCAACCCGCCCGCCGCTCGACGACACCCCGAAGGGGCGCCCGGGGGCTGATTCCAGCCCGTCCGGCGTTTGAGGACACGCCCGAAGGGCGTCCGGGGTCCAGGGGCGGAGCCCCATGGTTCGGGAAGGGGCGGGTAGGGGAAGGCCCGCCGCAGGCGCGACCGTGGCGCGATCGCGGTCAGCCGACCATCGCCGCTCCTCCTCGGAGAGCGAGGGCACCGCCTCGCCCTGGGTTCGGCCACCCGGCCCCGGGCGCCCGGATCCCGGGGCCCGGATCCCCGAGGCCCGGATCCCCGGGGCCCCGCCCGGTGCACGGCCGGGGTGCACGGCCGGGGCGCACGGCCGGATCCCGCCCCGGCACGCAGCCGCATCCCGGCGCGGTCAGCGCCTCAGCGCCTCAGCGCCTCAGCGGAAGGCCGCCACATGGTCCTCCACCCACTCCGCGAACGTCCGCCCAGGCCGCCCCGTAATGCGCTCCACCTCCGGCGAGATCGCCTGCGGCCGGTCCACCAGCTCCGCGAAGACCCGCAGCAGCGAGTCCGCCATCTCCGGCGTGACGAACCCGCCGGACATCCGCTCCCGCGCCGCCTCGTGCGGGATCTCCTCGTACCGCAGCGGCCGCCCGATGACCTCACCGATGACGCGCACCTGGTCGGCGAAGCTCAGCGACTCGGGTCCGGTCAGCTCGGGGGTCTTGCCGACGAGGTCGTCGGTGAGCAGGGCACGGGCGGAGACCGCGCCCATGTCGGCCTCGTGGATGAGCGCCATCTGGGCCCCGGCGTACGGCCCGTACACCACGTCCCCCGCCTTGATCTGGTCCACCCACTGCAGCGCGTTCGCGGCGAAGCCGCCCGGGCGGACGAACGTCCACTCCAGCCCTGTACGCTCGACCTCCTCCTCCAGCGCGCGGTGGCGGACGCCGATCGGGTTTTCCTGGGGATCGAGGTCCGACAGGACGGAGGACGAGGAGAGCATCACGATCCGCCGCACCCCGCTCCCCTTGGCCAGCTCCAGGAGCTTCTCGGAGCCGACCTGCCAGACCACCGCGGGGTTGAGGAACAGCGCCGTGGCGCCGTCCAGGGGCAGCTCATCGGTGCGGGCCGCCCGCACGCCCTCCGGCAGCCGGGCCGCCTCGGGGTCGCGGGTGAGCGCGAGCACTTCGGCCCCGCGTCGGCCAGGTGCTTCACCACATGGCTGCCGACGTTTCCGGTGGCTCCGGTCACCACGAACATGATCGATCTCCTTGTGTGTCCTGCGATCCTGTACGTAACCGCAGCCAGGTTCATCCAAGCGGATGACATTGTCAAACAGCTAGATGAGGGTATGGCGGGTACCCCGGCTAGCCTGTCCGGGCCGAGGAAGAGGAAGAGGAGATGACGACGATGCAGGGGACGCCCAAGAGGACCCGCCGCGCCCCCACCCCGAGGAGCGCAAGCAGTGCCCGGAGCGCTCCCGGCGGCTGCTGCTGGAGGCGGCCATGGACGAGTTCTCCGAGAAGGGGTTCGCGGGCGCGCGCGTCCAGGACATCGCGGACCGTGCGGGCCTCAACAAGCAGCTGATCACCTACTACTTCGGCGGCAAGGAGGGCCTCTACCGGGAGCTGGGCCGCGAGTGGCTGCGGCGCGAGGCGACCTTCAACGACCCCGCGGTCCCCTTCGAGGAGTTGGTCGTCCGCTACCTCCGGGAGGCGTTCGACGACCCCCGCGGCATCCGGCTGGCCATCTGGCAGGCGCTGACCGGCGAGGCGGGGGACGAGCCGCGCGAGGACCTGTCCGACATGCGGCGCCGGCAGGCGGCGGGCGAGCTGGCGGACGACCTCGACCCGGCCGCCGTGCTGCTGATGTGCTACGCCGTGGTCTCCGCACCGGCCACGATGCCGCACGCCGTCCGCCAGATCTTCGGCATCGAGCCGCACTCGGCGGAGTTCCGGGAGCGGTGGGAGGAGCAGCTGCGCCGGATCCTCCGCCACCTCGCCGCGTAACCGCACGCCCCTACCCGTAACCGCACGCCCACGCCCTACGCCCTACCGTCGGCTCACTCGGTCACCCCGTCGATCTGGAACGTCTGCACCGACTTCTCGGCGAACGGGACGCTCAGCCGCTTGCCGGCGAGCGCCGTGTCCTGGCGCGCGGTGTACAGATCGCCGGTGCCCGAGGTCTGGGTGGACCAGCGCGGCACCAGCCCGCCCGCGCCCCCGGTGACCTGGCCGAAGCGGGACAGGTCGAAGGTCAGCGTCTGCGCGGCGCCGGGGTTGACGGCGACGAGCACGAGCCGCCGCGCCCCCGGGTCGTACGCGGCGACCGCGTGGTCCGAGCCGGTCTCCAGGATCCGCATCCCGGGGCGGATGTGCCGAGTGAACTGCGCGAGCACGTAGTACTTGGTCTGCACGGCGCCGGGCTGGGCGGTGGCCGGGTCGTAGTGGATCAGCGCCCAGCCCGCGCTGGGGTCCATGACCTGCCAGTAACACCACGCGGTGGGGTGCAGCCAGCGGAAGTCCAGGCAGAGGTTGGTGGCCAGCGTGAGGCCGGTGCCGTCCTTGTCGCCGGTCTCGGAGTTCCACAGCTTCTTGCCCGCCGCGCGCACATCCGCGTACAGCAGATCGCGGCGGCCGCCCGAGCCCTGGTAGCCGTGGACGTTGACCTGGTCGACCAGCGCGCGGGTGGCGGTGTCGAACGAACTCCAGGTGGTGCGGGCCAGGTCGTAAGAGGTCTCGTCCGACGCCGAGATCCGGGTGCCGGTCAGCCCGCGCGCGTCGAGCTCGGTGCGGAGGTGGCCGAGGACGGTCCGCTGGACCGCCGCGTCGATGTGGCAGCCCTCCTGGGTGCCGTCCGCCTTCCACCACGCCGACGAGGGCTCGTTGAACGCCTCGACGGTGGCGAAGCGGACGCCCCAGTGGTCCTGGGCGTAGCGGGCGGTGGTGGCGAGGTAGAGCGCGAACTGGCGGTAGTTCCAGGACTGGAGGTTGTTGCCGCCGTCCGCCGCGCCCGACGGGTTGTGGTTGAGACACATCCACCACATGGGCGAGTTGGAGAACAGCTCGCTGACGGCGCCCCGCTGGACGGCCTTGCCCAGCGCCGCCCGCTGGACCGCGTCGGCGTTCCAGTGCCAGGCCGCGGAGGCGGGGTCCTCGCTGTTCCAGTCGTGCCAGTAGCCCTCGATCTGCTTGAACCGGGGGATGTTGGGCGAGGCCACCATGGATTCGCCGCCCACGCTGGTCCAGGCGCAGCCGCCCAGGTTGTAGCGGGCGATGTTCAGCCCGAGACCGGGCAGCGACCGGCCGCCGTAGCCCACCGACTTGGTGGTGAAGAAGAGATCGGCGAAGTCGTCCCGCTGCCCGAAGAGATTGGCCCACCAGGCGAGCGAGGTCCCCAGCCCTCCCAGGCCCCGTGGTCGGTACCGGGGTCGACGCCGATGGTCTCGTCGGCCCGGGCGGTGCCCGTCGTGAGGGCGGTGCCGAGCACGGTGGTGCCCGCCGCCGCCAGAAGCGTTCTGCGCCGCATCGTCAGTCCCCTCCGCCGCACCGGCCCCCGTCGCTTACGAAGAGTCGGGGCAGCGGCGGGCGTTGTCGAGAGGCGTGACAGCGCTTTCTACGGACGGGCCGCGCTTCCCCCGGTGGGCGGGCCGACGGTCATGCGGCGACGGTCCGCCCGTAAATCGGTTGCCTCCGACCGCCTCCGTGTCCAGGATGTCCGCGACATCACGTCCACGAACGTCCACGAACGCCTACGAACGTCCACGAACGTCTACGAGCAGGAGCAACCGATGCGCCGATCCCTCGGAACGACTCAGCGCCCCCACCGGACGACCGTTTTCGAGGACCTCAGCATCCATGCCCAGCTCTCCACGGGTCTCACGGACCCTCAACATCGGTGTGCTCGCCCATGTCGACGCCGGTAAGACCAGCCTGACCGAGCGGCTGCTCTACGACGCCGGGGTGATCGACCGGCTCGGCAGCGTCGACGCCGGGGACACCCAGACCGACACCGGCGAGATCGAGCGGCAGCGCGGTATCACCGTGCGGACCGCGGTCGCGTCCCTCACCGCCGGGGACACCCGGATCAACCTGATCGACACCCCCGGCCACTCCGACTTCATCGCCGAGGTCGAGCGCGCCCTCGGGGTGCTCGACGGCGCGGTGCTCGTGCTGTCCGCCGTCGAGGGCGTCCAGGCACAGACCAGGGTGCTGATGAAGACGCTGCGGCGGCTGCGGCTCCCGGTGTTGCTCTTCATCAACAAGATCGACCGGGCGGGCGCCCGCGACGAGGGGCTGCTCGCCGACATCCGGCGCGCCCTGGCGCCCCATCTCGTCCCGCTGACGTCGGTACGGGACCTGGGCACGCGGAACGCCCACGTCCGGCCGCGCTCCCTGGACGATCCGGACGTGCGCGCCGAGGCGGCCGAGGTGCTGGCCGAGACCGATGACGCGCTGCTCGCGCGGGTCGTGGACGGTCCGCTCCCCTCGGCCGAGGAGGTGGCGGCGGCGCTCGCGGCCCGTACGGCGGAGGGGCTGGTGCATCCGGTCTTCTTCGGCTCGGCGCTCAGCGGCCAGGGCGTCGGGGCGCTGGTCGAGGGGGTCGCGCGGCTGGTGCCGCCCGCGCCGGGCGGCGCGGAGCCGCGCGGCACGGTCTTCGCCGTCGAGCGCGGCGGAGGCGGCGGAAGCGGCAGGGACGGCGGAAGCGGCACAGGCGCCACAGGAGGCGGCAGGGGCGGCAGGGGCGGCACAGGCGCCCGTGGTGGCCGTACGGCGTATCTGCGGCTGTTCTCCGGTGAAGTGGCGCTGCGGCAGCGGGTGACCCTGCACCGCCGCGGGCCCGGCGGCGCCCTGACCGAGCACACCGGGCAGATCACCGCGCTGGAGGTCATCGGAGACCCGGGGGCCGCGCGGGGGCCGCTGACCGCCGGGAACATCGCGAGGATCAAGGGCTGTCCGGGGTCCGGGTGGGCGACCGGCTCGGGCCCGTCCACGACATCGCGTCGGACCGGCGGCACTTCGCCGCGCCCAGCCTCCAGACCCTCGTCCGCGCCCGCGAGCCCGGCGCCGCCGCCGCGTCCCGGCTGCACACCGCGCTGCTCGACCTGGCCGACCAGGATCCGCTGATCCACGCGCGGGCGATGCCCGGCGGGGCCACCTCTGTGCTGCTGTACGGCGAGGTGCAGAAGGAGATCATCGCGGCCACGCTGGTCCAGGACTACGGCATCGAGGCGGACTTCGAACCGAGCCGTCCCGTGCTGGTCGAGCGCCCCTCGGGGTCGGCGAGGCGGTCCGCGAGATCGCCCGGGTCGGCCACACCGGGCCCTGGGCGACCATCGGGCTGCGCGTGGAGCCCGCCGAGCGCGGCGCCGGGGTGGTCTTCGGCTACGAGACCGAACTGGGCGCGCTGCCCCGGGCGTTCCACAACGCGATCGAGGAGACCGTGTACGAGACGCTGTTCCACGGCCCCCGCGGGCGCTCGGTGACGGACTGCCGGGTCGTCCTCGTCCGCTCCGGGTTCATCGGTCCGTTGAGCACCGCGGCCGACTTCCGCGACCTCACCCCGGTGGTGCTCGGGGAGGCCCTGGAGCGGGCGGGGTGGCGGGTCTACGAGCCGTACCACGCCTTCGAGCTGGAGCTTCCGGCCGCGACGCTCGCCGCGGTCACCGCCCATCTCGCCGCCGCCGAGGCGGACATCGGCGAGAGCGTGGACGGTGCCACGGGGTGGCTGCTGCGGGGCGAGATCCCGGTCCGCCGGGTGCACGGTTTCGAACGGGTCCTGCCCCGGCTGACGCACGGCGAGGGCGTGTGGTGGTCCCGGCCGTGCGCCGACCGGCCACTGCGCGCCGGCGCGGCGGCCCTGGGCCCCACACGGGTGTAGACGACGCTGTTGCTGCTGCCGCCGGGCGTGGTGACCCGCACGTTCACCGGCCCGGCGGGCCCGGACGGCGCGATGGCGGTGGCCCAGGTGTCGGAGACGACGGTGAAGGAGGCGGGTGTGGAGCCGAAGAGCACCGAACTGGTCGTGGTGAGACCGCTGCCGAAGAGCGTGACCGTGGTCCCGGTGCCGAGCGGTCCCTCGATCGGCGACAGACCGGTGAGAACGGGGTGGGGACATACGGAGGGCTTGAAGGGCGGGCCGACGTAGTAGAAGTTCAGCGGGTTGCTGGTGCCGCCGGGCATGGTCACGGTCACCGGCACCACCCCGCTGCCGGACGGCGTGGTGACCGTCACGGAGGTGGCGTTGTTTGCGGTGATGGTGGCCAGTTTGCTGCCGAAGTGCACGGCGTGGCACCGCCGTGGCACCGCCGAGGTTGTTGCCGGTGATGACGACGGTCTGTCAACCCGCGGTGGACCCTTGACGGGGCGTGATGGGCATGGCGCTGCCTCCTGGATGAGGGCGGGGCGTGGACGGGACCGGGCGGGCTGGACCCGCTCGCGCTCACGGGAGTCCGGCGCGCGACCGCGGGCTTTGGGGCACCCGCCCGGTCCTCCTCGCGGTACGCCTGGCGCCCGGCTCCGGCGAGGACGCGGCGCCCCCAGCGCCGAAAGAAACGACGGGGGTTCCACCGCACACTTTCAGTAATCCATCCGACGTAGCCCGCCACAAGAAGAGGTAACGCCACGTCACCCGATTGGCCGGGCGCGCGAGACCGGCAGCGCCGCACACCGGACGCGCCGGGCCTGCCGTCCCGCCCCGTACGGCCCCGGCACGCCCCTCTCCGGCGCGGGCCCCGCCCCTCTCCGGCCCCGGGCCCCGCCCCTCACCCGTTCCCGTGACCCATCGGACGGACGGGTCACTTCCGTACCTCTCGGGCGTATGCTCTTGCCGCATGGGGGCGGAAATGGGCATTACCGCCGATGCGACCTCCAACGGGGGCACATGGCGGGTGAGGATCCGTAGTTCGGCCGGTGACGTCCTGGGCGCCGGAATCCTCCTGGGCAGCGAGACGGTGCTGACGTGCGCCCATGTGATCCCCGACGACGGGCTCCCGGTGCCCGCAACCGAGGTGCTGGTGGAGCTGGTCGAGGTGCACGAGGCCCGGCCCGTCCCCGCGCGCGTCGCCGACGGCTGCTGGGTGCCCCAGCGCTCCGACGGATGCGGCGATGTGGCGCTGCTGCGGCTGGGCCGGCCGCAGCCCGCCGAGCACGCCGCGCCGCTCTACCGGCTGCCGCCGGTGCTCGGCCGGCCGGTGTGGATGGGCGGCTTCCCCAAGGGGCTCGACAACGGCCACTATCTGCGCGCGAAGACCGCCGGGCGGGTGGGCCCCCGGGCGGAGTGGGTGGGTCTCGACCCCAAGTCGCCCCGGGATGTGGTCCGTAAGGGCTTCAGCGGCGCCGGGGTGGAGGACGAGGCGACGCGGTATGTCATCGGCATGGTCGTCAGCCGGTACGACGATCCGGTCGACGTGCCCTCCGCCGAGCGCCTCAGCGTCTCCTACATGATCCCGGTCGAGACGATCGTGCGCCATCTGCCGGTGGTTCACCGCTGGGTGCGCGGGGACCCCGGGGTGGACCGGCCGCTGGTCTCCCCGCTGACCACCGGCGTCCAGGACATCGGCTTCGCCCAGCGGCTCGCCGTATGGCTGCGCCGGGAGCCCCTGACCGGGCGCCCGGGCATCACGGACGTGGAGACCGTGGTCATCGAGGACGACGACCACGCACGGTACGAGGCGCTCAGCCGCGCCATCACGCTCGCCGACCGCGAGCTGTCGGGCGGCGGCCCCGACGAGGCGGTCTCGGCCGCGCCGCACGGCACCGTACCGCCGCTGGGCAGCGTGGACCTGGCCATCGACGTCACCAAGCGCACCGACACCGAGGTCGCGCTGCGGGTCGCGGACCGGATGGATCTGCGCTCGCCCGGCGACACCTCCCCGCTCAGCCGGGTCCGGGCCAACGCGGTGCCGCTCACCATCGTGGCCGTCGGCGTGGACCGCGCCCGCGACCCGGAGGCGCTGGTCGGCTTCATGAAGCTGCTCGCCGACCGGGGCAGCCGGCTGCTGCTGGTCTTCCGCGATCCCCACTCGAGCGGACTGCGGCTGGCCGAGCGGCTGTTCCGCCCCGAAGCGGCCCGGATCGACGCCTGGCTGGACGAGCTCGCCGGGCGGGTGGCGCTCGCCGCCGACCGCGAGCACGAGACGGCCGAGCGCGGGGCGCGCCGCTCGTCCTTATCGGACGCCGAGGACGCCACGGCCCTGCGGATCAATCTGACCCGGCTGCGCTCCGACCCCGAACTGCGCTCCCACCGCATCGTCGCCAAGCTGGCCGCGTTCGAGCACTCGGTGCGGACGGTCGCCGAGCGGGCCGAGGAGACGCTGCGGGTGATCGACGCCCAGCAGCCCGCGGTCCAGGAGCTGAAGTGGCAGCTGGTGTCGTACACGGCGATGCTCGGGACCAAGGCCGAATCCGAGCGGGCCGAGCTGATCCCGCTGCACCGCGCCGCGGTGCGGCTGCTGGCCGAGGTGCCCTGCGATCTGCCGGAGGCCCGCCGCGCCGTCGACCGGTTCGTGGCCGCCGTGCACACACCGCCGGAGGGGAGCCGCCATGACGGGCCCGACGGATGGGACGGTCTGCGGCCGCACCGACTGCCGCGGCGAGGGCCTGGGCCGGATCAACGCCCGGGGTTCTGCTCGGAGTGCGGCCGCAGGCCCCTGCCCGCCGCCCCGGATCCCGCTCCCCCGCCCGCCGGGACGGGTGTTCTGGCGTCCGAGTCCACCGCGACCACGGCCCGGGCCCGCCGCCGCGATGTGGCGCGGAAGTTCACGGTGCGGCCGGCGGGCGAGGGCCTGCTGGACCTGCCCCGCGTCGAACTGCCCTCGCTGCGCGACCTGGTGATGGACGATCCGCATCCGCCGTCGCGCGGCCAGACCTGCGGCTGGGAGGGGTGCGACGAGATCGTGGGCGCGCCCTACGCCGGGCAGTCCGCGCTCTCCCGGGGCTACTGCCCGCGCTGCCGCCACCCCTTCGACTTCACCCCGCGGCTGAGCCCCGGAGATCTGCTGGGCGATCAGTACCGGGTGATCGGCTGCGTGGGGTACGGCGGGCTCGGCTGGGTCTATCTCGCCGAGGACACCCAGCTGGACGACCAGCCCGTGGCCATCAAGGGCCTGATCAACAACGAGGACGAGGCGGCCCTGCGGACGGCGGTCGAGGAGCGCCGCTATCTGACCATGCTCGACCACCCCGGCATCGTCCGGATCATCAACTACGTCACCCAGCCCGACCCCGCGACGACGGCGCGCTGACGGGCTACATCGTGATGGAGTTCGTCGGCGGGATGACCCTCGCCCAGATCAAGGACCACATCGCTGACGCGGTGAAGCCGTACGACGGGCCGCGGCTGTACGAGCACATCCTGGCCTACGGCTGTCTGGTGCTGCGCGCGGTGGGCTATCTGCACGGCGAGAAGCTGCTGTACTGCGATCTCAAGCCGAGCAATGTGATGCACTACGAGGACCGGGTCAAGGTGATCGACCTCGGCGCGGTGTGGCGGCTGGGCCAGCGGGACGGCGGGCCGCCGGTGATCACCGAGGCGTTCGCCGCCCCCGAGGTGCTGGCCCGGGGCGCCTCCGCTCTCACCGAGCGGCACGACCTCTTCGGGTCGGCAGGACGCTCGAGGAGCTCTCGGACAAGGCCGCCCGGCCGACCCAGCGGCCGCCGGGCCTGGGTGCCGAGTCCTACCGCCGGGTGCTGGCCCGCGCCACCGCGGCCGACCCGGAGCGGCGGTTCGGTTCGGCCGCGGAGATGTCCGAGCAGCTGTGGGGCGTGCTGCGGGAGATCCACTCGCTGCGGCTGAGCCGGGAGCAGCCGGAGCCGTCCACGCTCTTCGCACCGACCTCGGCGCTGCTGGACTCCTCGCTGGGCCGGATCCCGGACCTGGAGCGCTGGCTGGACGAGGAGCCGCGCCCGCTGCTGGCGTCCGGGCTGCCCCGGCCCGAGCGGGTGCCGCTCGGGCTGCCGGTGCCGTTCCCGGACGCGGCGGATCCCGGCGCGGCGCTGCTGGGCGTCCCGACCGACAGCGGGCCCCGGCGGCTGATCGAGCAGCTGCACGCCTTCCCCCGCCCCTCCGCCGAGATCCGGCTGCGCGTCTGCCGCGCCTATCTGGAGCTGGGCGAACGGGACGCGGCGGCGGAGGAGTTGGCGATCGCCGTCGAGTTGATCGGCTCCGCCGCCCCGTACGACTGGCGGCTGTCCTGGCACCGCGCCCTGCTGCGGCTCGCGGACGGCGCGGTGGCCGACGCCCGGCGGGAGTTCGACGAGGTGTACAGCGCCCTGCCCGGGGAGTACGCGCCCAAGCTGGCGCTGGGGTACTGCGCCGAGCGCCTGGGCGACCATGAGGCCGCCAAGCGGTTCTACGAGGCGGTGTGGCAGCGCAACCGCTCGCAGGGCAGCGCCGCCTTCGGGCTGGCCCGGCTCCGGCTCGCGGCGGGCGACCGGGGCGGCGCGGTGGAGATCCTCGGCGGGGTGCCGAAGGTCTCCCGCCACTACGACGCCGCGCGGATCGCCATCGTGCGGGTGCTGTCGGGGCGGCTGGGCCACCCCGACGCCCTGCCGACGGCCGAGGACCTGGCGGAGGTCCGCACGCGGCTGCCGCGGCTGTATCTGGACGAGGGGCGCGAGTCCGGCCCGGCCCGGGACCGTCTGACGGCGGAGTCGCTGGAGGTGACGCTGGACTGGGCGGAGCGGCGGTCCGGCGCCGGGGAGCGGATGGGTGAGCCCGCTGGGCAGGCCCGTTCATGGCGCTGGGTACGGAAGGAGCGCGTACGGAAGGGGCGCTGGGTACGGAAGGGGCGCTGGGTACGGAAGGGGCGCTGGGTACGGAAGGGGCGCTGGGTACGGAAGGGGCGCGCCGATCTGGCGGCGGAAGCGCCCCGGAGGGGAACCGAACCCGCGTCGCTGGTGTATGGGGAGTGGGAGGACGAAAACGCGCTGCGCGAGGAATTGGAGCTGACGCTGCGCCGGCTGGCCCGGCAGGCGGACAGCCCCGAGGCGCTCGGGGTGCTGATCGACCGCGCGAATGCCATCCGGCCCATGAGCCGCGTCTGACAGGGGGATCAGATGAGCGAGGACCACAGAAGGCGGTACGGCCCAGGGGGCGCGGACGGGGGCCCGGCCCTCACCCTGCGGGTGCACCAGAACAAGTACCTGCCCGCCTCCGCGGGCCGCACCGAGATGCACGCCATCGTCAGCGTGCGGGCCCACGGCCTGGGCCCGGCGGCGGCCCGTACCGCCACCTCGGAGGTCATCGTCATCGACTGCTCGATGTCGATGAGCTGGCCGCCGACCAAGATCGCGGCGGCGCGGCGGGCCACCGCCACGGCCGTCGGCATACTGCGCGACGGCACCCGCTTCGCGATCGTCGAAGGCACCGAACAGGCCCAGGTGGTCTATCCGTTCACCGGCGGCATGGCGGTGGCGGGGCCGGACACCAAGGCCGCCGCCGCCCGGGTGGCGGCCCGGCTGCCCGCGGTCGGCGGCACCGCGATCGGCTCCTGGCTGGACCTCGCCCGGCGGCTCCACCTGCGGCAGCCCGCCGCGATCCGGCACACCCTGCTGCTCACCGACGGCCGCAACGAACACGACCCGCCCGGCTATCTGGAGCAGGTGCTGGACGCCTGTGCCCCGCATTTCACCTGTGACGCGCGCGGGATCGGCGACGGCTGGGACGCCACCGAGCTGAAGCGGATCGCGCACCGGCTGCACGGCCGGGCCGACGCGGTCCTGAAGGATTCGGCGCTGGACGCCGAGTTCGAGGAGATGGTCTCCGCCTCGATGGCCAAGGCGCTGGCCGGGGTGCGGATCCGGATCCGCACCCGGGCGGGCAGCCGGGTCGGCTTCGTCAAGCAGGTGCACCCCACCCGGGCGGACCTCACCGACGAGGGCGTCCGCCCCGATGAGCGCACCTGGGAGTGGACCACCAGGGCGTGGGGCGACGAGACCCGCGAGTACCAGGTGTCCGTGCTCGCCGATCCGCGGCGCGATCCGACGGGCGAGGACGTGGAGCTGGCCGCCGTGGAGCTGGCGGTGGAGGGCGACACCGCGCTGCCGCTGCCCGAGCCGGAGTCGGTGCTGGTCCAGTGGACGGACGATGTGCTGCTTTCGTCCCGTATCGACCCCCGGCTGGCCCACTACGGCGCCGACTCCGAGCTGGGTCACGCGATCACCGCGGGCTGCGACGCGTACGAGGCGGGTGACCGGGAGCGGGCCCGCCGCCAGTGGGGTCGCGCCGTCCAGCTGGCCCATCAGCTGGGCAGCGAGAAGATGCTGGCCCGGCTGAGCGGGCTGGTCCACATCGTCGACGCGGCCACCGGTGAGGTGCGGATCCGCGAGCCCATCCGGCCGCTGGACCTCAACTCGGTGATCGTCGTGTCGGAGGAGAGCGCCCCCTTCCTGGGGAGGGACCGCCCGGAGCCGGTCGCGCCGCCCGCCGCGGATGTCCTCTGCCCGGCCTGCGGGCGCCGGTCGCCCGCCACCGCCGGGTTCTGCCAGCAGTGCAACGCTCCCCTGAACGGCGAACCGGGCGAACCGGGTCAAGTGGGTCAAGCGGACGGCGTGGACGGCGCGTTATGAGCACCACCCGGGCCTTCCTGGTGCGTCGGCTGATCGCCCTGCTCGTGGTCACGGCGGTGGCAGTGGCCACGCTGCTGGCCGCGTACTACGGCGTCAGCCGCAACTCCAAGGCGGTGACAGACCGGTCCACCCCGGCGATACTGCAGGTGGCCGCCGCCATCGACGCGCTGAACGCCTCGTACGAGGAGGCGGGGCGCAGCATCTCCAGCCCCACGGCGGAGTTCGAGGGGCTCAGCGAGGAGTACCGCGACAAGCTGTCGACGGCCAAGCAGAGCCTGACCCAGGTGTCCAAGAGCACCATCGGGGGCGAGTCGGCGCGCGGTGCCCTGCGCACCTCGACGGCGCTGGTGACGTCCTACGGCGACACCGTCGAGCAGGCGTACGCGAACCGCGAGAACCCCACGCTCAGGGACGCCTACCTGCGGTACGCCGACTCCATACTGCGGCACGACCACAGCGGTGTCCTCGACCGTCTGAAGGCGGTGCAGCAGCGGCAGTTCGACGTGCTCGACGACCAGACCTCGTTCGGCTGGCTGCTGGCGTTCGCCTGGTGGCTGCTGGTGCCGGGGCTGTTCCTCACGCTGGCGGCGCTGCTGGTCCGCACCCAGCGCTTTCTGCGGCACCGCTTCCGGCGGCTGGTCAATCCCTGGCTGGCGGCGGCGACCGCGCTGCTCGTCGCCCTGCTGCCGCTGGCGGTGTTCACGTATCAGACCCAGGACCGGCTGGAGTCGGCCCGGGCCAGCCTGACGCAATCGGACATCGGCCGCACCGGCGGCCCCACCGCCAGGGAGGTCGCGAGGACGATGCGGAACGCGCATTGGCAGGCCGGTGCGGTCGGCTGGATACCCGTGGGCGGCGCCGTGCTGGCCGCCCTGATCCTGGTCGGCCTCCAGCCGCGTATCGACGAGTACCGGTTCCAGCCCCGATGAGCGCCGCGAAGCGGTCCGGTCACGCCACGGCCACGGTCCTCGGGCTGTGGATGGTGCTGCTGTGTGTCGTGGGCGCGGGCGATACGAGCGGCTGGCAGTCGCGCGGCAGCGTCAGCGTGCTCGCGTCGTGGACCGGCAAAGAGGGCGAGGCGTTCCGGGGGCTGCTGGACACGTTCACCCGGCGTACCGGCATCCACGTGGACTATCAGGGCACCACCGCGCTGCGCGAGGTGCTGGCCTCGGAGGTGGCCTCCGGGACCCCGCCCGACATCGCCGTGCTGCCCAGCACGGGCGAGCTGGCCGCGTACGCCCGGCAGCGCCAGCTGACCCCGCTGGACGGAGTGATCCCCAGCCGCGAGCGCGGGGCCTACGGAGAGCTGTGGAAGCCCCGGCTGAGCGCCAGAGGGCCGGTGTACGGGATCGCGGTCAAGGCCGATCTGAAGAGCATCGTGTGGTACAAGCGCGACCGCCGCCCGGGCACCCTGCCCGCCCTCGCCGCCGACGGCCGCCAGTGGTGCGTCGGCATGGGCGACGACGCGGCCTCCGGCTGGCCCGGCACCGACTGGATCGAGGACCTGCTCCTCCAGCAGCAGGGCCGATCCGTCTACCAGGACTGGGCCACCGGCGGGCTGCCGTGGACGGACCCCCGGGTCGAGCGGGCCTGGCGGAGCTGGGGCTCGCTCTTCGGCAAGGCCACCGCGCGCACCGCGCTGATCACGGACTTCCGCGAGGCGGGCGCGAAGCTGTTCGGGGCGGACCCGCCGTGCGCGCTGGAGCACCAGGGGTCGTTCATCCGCGGCGGCTACCCCAATCCCACCAAGGTGGCCTTCGCCTTCTCCCCGGGCTCCTCCCCGACACCGACCGGCGATCCACCGCCCGGGAGGTGTCGGGGGACTTCGCCGCGATGTTCCGCGACACCCCGCAGGCCCAGGAGCTGATGCGCTATCTGATCTCGGCCGACGCCCAGCGGGCGTGGGGCGAGAAGACCGCCGAAAACAGCACCCACCCGTTCTTCGCCAACCGCGACGTCCGGCTGGACGCCCAGGGCGACGACGGCGTGGGCCGGAAGATCGCGAAGACCCTCCAGGACTCGACGTCGCTGTGCCTGGACGCCTCCGACGCCATGCCCACCCGGATGCGGGTGGCCTTCCAGCGCGCCGCGCTGGCCTACCTCAGCGACACCGGCAAGCCGCCGGACGGGCTGCTGCGCAGCCTGGAGAGGATCCGCCAGAGCCTGCGCGACACCCCCGACCAGCCCTGGCTGTCGACGGTCTGCGGCTGAGGCTGACCAGGGCGCCGCGCATGATGTCGGTCCGCGGCTGACCGGGCCAGGGAACCGATCTGCCGTCGGCCGGGCTCAGGGAGCCATCTCGTCCGGGCAGGGCGTGCCGCGCGGCAGCTGGTACTTGCCCGTTATGCGGTAGATGCCGGGCCGGGGGGCGTGCAGCACCGTCCACTCGTCCTCCGGCTGGCCCTCCTCCCCGCCCTCGGTCTGCTTGGTGAGGCAGCCCTCGCGGTTGATCGGCAGCCGGTCGCCCTCCCCCTTCGGGGCCCGGACGCTGTGCCCGTCCTTGTCCACCAGTCCCAGCCACGGCGAGTACGGGATGCGGATGAGCACCGGGCCCTTGGCGCGGACCGACAGCACCAGCTGGTCGGCGCCCGCGCGCCGCACGGTGGCGGGCGGGTCGGCGATCTGCGTCGGGTCCTTGACCTCGTACAGCTTCCAGTTGGCGTCCGACCAGACCTCGCGCAGATAGGGCAGCTTGGTGCCGAGCAGCTCGGCCTCCTGCTCCGCCGCGGTGTCCGGGTCGTCCGCGGGCAGCACCACATAGTGCACCGCCCAGCGCTTGAGCCATTCGTGGTAGCTGACCGGGGTGAGGGTGTCCTCGCCGTAGAAGATCGGGTTCCGGTCCAGGTCGCGCTGCCGGTTCCAGCCGCGTGCCAGATTGACGTACGGGGCGAGCGCGGAGGACTCGCGGTGGCTGCGCACCGGAACCACCTCGACCCGGCCCCGGTCGGCCTTCTCCCGCTTGAGCCGGTCGACCAGCGGCGCCAGCTCACGGGCCCAGGACGCCGAGGGGGCGGTGTGGATCACGTCGTCGGCGGTCTTCACCCCCTGCCACACCGTGACGGTCGCGAGCGCCAGCACCAGAACGGTCCAGCGGCGGCCCGCGCGCGTCGTGCGCAGCTCGGCGCGCGGCGGCTTGCGCACCGCGGGCAGCGCGGCGATCAGCACCACACCGCCGAAGATCATGCCGAGGCGGGAGATATTGGTGCCGATCTGGGAGGGGATCGCCCAGGTGAGCACCACTCCCAGGCAGTAGAGCCCGGCCCCGACCCGCACCGTCGACCAGGTGCGCGGCACGCACATCAGCGCGGCGGCACCGGTGATGAACGGCAGGATCACCGACCCGATGCCCATCGGCTGCTCACCGGAGAACGGGAACAGCCAGGCCGACAGGCCGACCACCACGACCGGGGTGACCCCGAGCGCGTACGCGGCGGGGCGCCGCTTGGTCAGCCACAGCCCGGCGGCCACGACGCCCACGAACAGACCGGCCACCGGACTGGACATGGTCGCCAGCGCCGACAGCACGGCGGCCAGGACGAACCGTCCGGTCTTGTGGTGCCAGCGCCGGGACCGCCACCGCCGGGGCCAGGCGAAGATCACGGCCACGGCCGCGAGCCCGAACATCGCGCCGAGCCCGAAGGTCACCCGGCCCGAGATGGCATTGCAGGTCAGCGCGAACGCGCCGTACATGGCGGGCCACATCGGCCGCCGCACGGCACGGCTGCGCACCAGCAGCAGTGCGAGCAGCCCGGCGGACAGTGTCCCCGCGATCACCATCGTCGAGCGGACCCCGAGCACCGCCATCAGATACGGCGAGATGACGCTGTACGAGACCGGGTGCATCCCGCCGTACCAGGCCAGGTTGTACGCCAGGTCCGGGTGCTGGAGGGCGAACTCCGCCCAGGCGTCCTGCGCGGCGAGGTCACCGCCGCTGTTCGCGAGCAGCGCCACCCACAGCAGGTGCAGCAGCGCGGCGGCGGCCAGGGCGGCCAGAACCGGATGGCGATGGGCGGCCGGAACCGGATGGCGCAGGGCCGTCCGGGCGCGCTGGAGCAGCCCGCCCGAAGCGGCCTGGCGGCTCTCGCGCTCCGCCTCCGCCGGGCCGGTCGGCTCGGCCGGCCAGCGCTGTGTGGGTACGCGTATTCGTGCGGCGGTGCTCTCCTCCGAGCCCCGCTTTCATCGGCCCGTGTCGGATCCACGGTGGTCACTGCGGCTCTCCCCGTCTTCCCCCGAGGTCTGCCCCATCGTCCTCAACCCCGCGCCGGGTCACTCCGGTTCCGCGGTGGGTCCAGGCCGGGGACCCAGGCGACGCTAGCACGCTCGGGCGGCCCCGATCCGGCTCGGGCCCCGGCGGCGTTTCGCGCCGGGGCCGTTTCCTCTCGTCCCCTCTATCCCACTTCCCCAGTGGGTCAGCCGATACGGGTCAGTTTCGCGCCGAACGACGGCTCGGACAGGTCGTCCTGAAGGGCCACCGGCGCCTTGAGCTGTCCGGGGCCCGTGCCCACGGTCACCTCGCCGACGACCGTGCCCGCCTTGGCCGAGTGCGGCACCGTCTTACCGCCGTCGCCGATCTTGATGTCCACCGTCAGACCGGACCAGCCGACCGCCTTCAGATCCTTGGTGGCGACGACCGGCGTGGTGCCGCCGAGGCCGTCGTCGACCTGGCCGACGACATCACCCTTCTTGATGACGGTGGCCGAGGTGAGGGCGTCCTGCACGGCGGTGATCAGTTTGTAGCTGTTGGTCTGCGCGAGCTGGAGGCTGGCGTCCAGCGTGGTGGTCGCGCGCTGCTCGAGGACCACACCGAGGATCCGCTGCTTCTTGCCGTCGATCGTCCGCACGGCGCCCCACATCAGGGCACCGCCGGCCGGGGTGGACGAACCGGTCTTGATACCGATCACGCCAGGCTTCACCAGCAGATTGTTGTTGTTGTAGATCCGGTCCGGAAGCCCCGGGATCTCGGTGTTGGGCGTGGCCACGACCGCGCGGAACGCGTCGGACTGCATCGCCGCCTTCGCCAGCTTCAGCTGGTCGGCCGCGGTGGACTTGGTGGACTCCTTCAGACCGCTGGGGTCGGTGTAGGTGGTGTGCTTCATCCCCAGGCTCTCGGCCGCGTCGTTCATCTTCTTCACGAACGCGTCGAGCGATCCGGCGTCCCAGCGGGCGAGCAGCCGGGCGATGTTGTTGCTGGAGTTGATCAGCAGCAGCTGGAGCAGCTGGTGCTGGGTGAAGGACTGTCCCTCCTTGACCTCCGCCCGCGACTCGTCGGCGGACTTCGCCTCCTCGGCCGCCTGTCCGTCGATCTTGATCTTCGGGCCCTCCGCGTCGCCCTTCAGCGGATGGTCCTTGAGCACCACATAGGCCGTCATGACCTTGGTGACGCTGGCGATCGGCACGGGCTTCTGCTCGCCGGAGGTGCCCAGGCTGCCCACGCCCTCGACCTCGGCGGCGGACTGCCCCTGGTCGGGCCAGGGCATGGACAGCGCGCCGCCGCCGAAGCGGTAGCCGGCGTCCGAGGTGAGCTTCAGCGACGGATCCGGCAGCGGCCGCAGCGCCTGGACGACGCCCAGGATGATCACCAGCAGCACGGCCAGCGGCGTCCAGATCTTGACCCGGCGAACCGCCGTCCGCAGCGGCGTCTCCGGCTTGGGCGGCGTGTTGGTCAGCTGCGCCAGCAGGTCGAGCGGCGCGGGCTGCTTGCCGTCCGGGGTCAGCGGCGGCAGCGGCTGCTGCTTGGTCCGCTCGGCCTCCGGGAGCGCCGCGGGCGGGGCGGCGGGGGCCTTCGGGGCGGCGGGCGCGGCGGAGGGCTTCGGCGGGGCCGGGTCGTCGGGGGACCGCAGCGGGACGAACTTGCTGGTCCGCTCGTTGTCCGACTCGCCGACGGGCTTCTTGCCGGACGCCTTCGCGTCGGACGCCTTGTCGGCTGCCTTGCCGCCGGTCGTCTTGCTGTCGGCCGTCTTGCTGTCGGCCGTCTTGCTGTCGGCCGGGGGTTGACCGCCTTGAAGGCGGTGGTCGGCTGGTCGACACCCTTCTTACCGCCCTTGTCACCCTTGTCGCCCTTGTCACCCTTTCCGGGCTTCTCGGGAGCACACCGAAGGCGGCCGTCGGGCGGTCGATCGGCTTGGCGGGGGCGTCGTCGTCAGCGTCGGTCGCGGCGGCCTTACCGGACTCACCCTTGGGCTCGTCCGCCTCGGCCTCTTCCTTCCTCTTGGCCTCGCCCTTCTTGGGCTCGTCCTTCTCGGACTCGCCCCTCTTGTCCTTGCCCTCGGCGTCCGCCTTGGGCTTCACCGTACGGAAGACGGCCGTCCGCTGATCCACCGACGACTTCGACGACTCATCGCCGCCCTCATCCGCCCCGGCCCCGGCCCCGGTCTCGGTCTCGGACGCGCCCTCAACCTTCGCGTCGGCGCCCTCCTTGGGCTTCACCGTACGGAAGACGGCCGTCCGCTGATCCACCGACGACTTCGACGGCTCGTCACCGCCCTCGTCCGCCCCGGCTTCGGACGCGCTCTCAACCTTCGCGTCGGCATCCGCGTCATCAGAGTCGTCAGCGTCGTCGGAGCCCTTGGAGTCATCGGCGCCGTCCGCACCGTCCTCGTCCGCTTCCCGCTCCGCGTCGGGCCCGGCCGCGCCCCCTTGGGGGATCCGTCCGACCCGCCGCCGTCCGCCTTCGGCTCTACCTTCGCCTCCGACGTCCCGGAATCTTCGCCCTGTTCACTATCGCGAACACCAGAAACCTTCGCGTCGCCCCGGTCGACCGCCGGTGCCTCCGGTTCCGTTTCCGCCTCCGCTTCGGCTTCCGCCTCGGAGGTCACCCCGAGCCCGCCAGGAGCCGACTCCGGCTCCTCGGAACCCGACCGGAGGTCGTCGGACACGACGGCGACCGCCGTCGAGCCCTGGCCCGCCTCCGCTTCGCGCGAGATCGCGAGCCTCGGATCGCTCTCTCCCCTAGCCGTCTCCCCCGACGACTTCTGCTGATCCGACCTGCCGGGGGACTCGCCCGCCACCGATGCCTCCTCGATATGTGTCGCGGGACGCCCTACGCCCCATGGCGTCACGTCCCGCAGCCCAACCTCTACCAGTGTCCTGTGTGTCCGGCACGCGATCGCGCATCGCCACAGCCGGAGAGCGTCTTCAGGTGCCCGCCCACCTGCTAGACGAGAACGACATACCTACTGGTTCCCACCCAAACCCCCAGGCACTCTCGACAGACCAATGTGAGAGGGGTCACCCTGTCATTCATCCACGCGGGGAGGCATGGATGGGCAGGAGCCGCAGAACAATTCCGGAGGAGCTTCTGCTGCTCGCTTTGGACCCGACCACGGGTACCACGGCGCAGCCGCAGTCGCTCGACCTCGGTCTTGCCGGGGCACAGCTAGTAGAGCTGGCCCTGGCCGGACGGATAGCCCCTGACGGGGATCGTATCGCCGTGGTGCTGCCACGGCCGACCGGAGATCCGACTCTGGACTCCGCACTGGAGTTGCTGCGCCGACGCGGCAGCCCGGTGCGCGCGGTCCACTGGATCGGCGGGCCCCGGCTGGGGCTGCGCCAGACGTACCTCACGCACCTGGAGCGCTGCGGCATGGTGCATGCCGTCGCGGGCCAGATGTGTGGCGTACTGCCGACGACGCGCTACCAGGCGACGGACACGGCGATCAGCCGGGAGATCAGGGCCCGGCTGGACAGCGCGATCCGCACCGGCGTACCACCGGACCCGCGGACCGCCGCGCTCGCCGCCCTGGCCCACGCGGTCGGGCTCGGCAAGCACTTGTATCCCGGGAACGAGGGGCGTTCCTCGCGCTCCAGGCTCCGGGATCTGATCCGGCACGACCCGATGGGCGGTCTCGTGGCGCACGCCGTGATGGACGTGCAGAACGGTGTCGCGGCGCAGCCACGGCGCGCACCGGCCGCGGGCCGACAGGCGGGGACGCGCGCCGCGGCGGAGCCCGCGGCCGGCGTTCCGGCCCAGCCGTCCCGTCGCGGGAGCATGGCCCGCGTCGGAGCGCGCTGAGGCCCCTTCGGGGCACCATCGCACCATCAAGCACCACCCAGCCCGTCGAACGCACCAACAGCCCGTCAGCGGGGCGGCGGACACCGCTCCCGGCACCGTCCGGGGCGGAGCGCCACCGTCCGGCTCCGAGCAGCACCGAGCACCACTGACGCTCCACCGACCGCACCGCAGTCCCCACTGACCCGGTTCGGGAGCCGCTGAAGCGCGCGGGGTGGTGGGACGGCCGATTTGGACGACCGGCCGTCCCACCGCCCCGCGCGCGCGTTCGCCCACCGTTGTGCGGCCGCCCTTGTGCGGCCATTTCCCAGCGCGGCCCCGTCCGGTAGTGGCAGGCTGCTGAGCAGCATAAATCAGCAGTACGAAGCCGGAGGTGCACGTCCCGTGACATCGAACGTCGGCCCCACTGTCCGGCGACGCCGGTTGGGCCAGGAACTGCGCAGGCTCCGCCAGGAGAAGGGCATGACGGCGGAGGAGGTGGCTGAGGAGCTGATGGTCTCCCAGTCGAAGATCAGCCGACTGGAGAACGGGCGCCGCAGCATCAGTCAGCGCGATGTGCGCGACCTGTGCCGCACCTACAAGGTGGAGGACAAGGCGCTGGTCGATTCGCTTATGCAAATGGCGAAGGAGTCGCGCCAGCAGGGCTGGTGGAACGCCTTCGGCGATGTGCCGTACAGCGTCTACATCGGCTTCGAGACGGACGCGGCGTCGCTGCGGGTCTACGAACCCCAGGTGCTGCCGGGCCTCTTGCAGACCCCGGAGTACGCGGAGGCGGTGATCAGCGGCGCCCTGCCGGAGGCCCCGCAGGACCAGATCGCCCAGCGGGTGCAGGTCCGGCTCAGGCGCCAGGAGCGGATCACCGATCCGCTGGCCCCGCTGCGGCTGTGGGCGGTGGTGGACGAGGCGGCGATGCGACGGGTGGTCGGCAACTCCAAGATCATGAGCGATCAGCTGGACTATCTGGTCCGGATGAGCCACGAGCCCCATGTGACGGTGCAGGCGCTGCCCTTCGACATGGGGTCGCACCCGGGGATGAGTGGGCAGTTCACCATCCTGGAGTTCTCGGACGAGTCGGACACCAGCGTCGTCTATCTCGAGGGCGTGACCAGCGACCTGTATCTGGAGAAGCTCAGCGATGTGCAGAGCTACAGCATGATGTACGAGCATCTGCGGGCCCAGGCGCTGAACGCGGATCAGAGCCGCCAGTTCATCACCGACGTGGCCCAGGAGCACGCCCGTCGGCACCGGGCGGAGAGCGAGGCGGCTCCGGCGGACTGAGAGGGCGCGGAAACGCTCCGGCGCGAACGGCGAAGGGCGGAGACTACACCTCCGCGCCTCGCCACGGAAGGGGCCACGGGAATATGCCATCCGGTCGAGTGAATGGCCCGCTTTCCAGACGATGTTGCCGAGTAACGTCGGTGACGCCTCCAATCGGGGTGCGTCTCATCTACACAATGCATCGGAGCAATCGTGTCCATTCAGCAGGGAAAGACGAGCATGTGGGTGAAATCCTCGTACTCGGCCGGAAACGGCGCTTGCGTGGAAATCTCCTCCCCGGTCATCAGCGAGATCGCCGTGCGCGACTCCAAGGACCCCCACGGACCGACGCTCAGCTTCGCCCCCGCATCGTGGTCGGCCTTTGTGTCCGACGTCAGCCGAGGCACCTTCGACCTCGACTGATCTCCGCGACACCCGGCCGCGGTAGCGCGGTCGGCGGCGCGGAGCGCCAAGCCCGCACCCGAGCCCTCTCGACCGGTCGCCGTCCCTGCCGAGAGGGCTCTCGCCGTTTCCGGGCGCTTTCCCGCATCGCCGCCTCAGCGGAGTTCCGCCACGTATTGGTCCGTACCGGGAATCGTCGGAATGAACGGCGCCATGAATTCCACCCGGCCGAGACCGGCCTCGGCCACTTCGCCGTCCAGACCGGTGAAACAGGAGTCCCAGCATTCCCGGGGATCGGACTCCAGGAACCACAGGAGGGTCAGCCGGGTGTCGACGCCCTCGACCTGCTTCACATACGACATCCGGTCCGAGGGCAGCGGGGTGGGCCGGAAGACCGTCACCATCGCGGCGGGCGAGCCCGCGAGCCGGCGCGGCAGATGTCTGGATCGGAGCCATGCGAGCAGTTCCTCCCGCTGCTCCGGGCCCTCGCTCTCGATCACCTCCAGCGCCAGTCCGGCGTAGGGGTGGTCCAGCGCGTGGTGGTCGCGCGGCCCGGCCGCCCCGTCCCGGTAGACGGTGGCCTCGTGATCGTGGAAGGCCGTGAAGATGTGCGTACGGTCCTGGTAGACCCGCCCGTCCCGGAGGAGCCGCTTGTTGATGCCCACCGTCCACCGCATGTGGTCGGCGTAGCGCCCCTCGGTGAGCCAGTAGACGGAGAGGTAGCAGCCGGCGGTCACCGGCTGGGCGATCGCCGACTTCTCGGGGTAGCGCAGCAGCTGGAGCTCGCGGGTGGCGACCCAGCGGCGGCCCGCGTAGATCCACGGCATGGCCATCGCGCCCGCGATGAAGTGGTCGTCCTCGTACCAGCGGTTGTAGGCGTACTCATGGCCCGGATGCGGCTCGACCAGGGTGATCAGGGCATGGCCCGGGCGCACCCCGTACGGGCCGACGGAGGCCAGTTCCGCGTACGCGTCGCTCGTCATGCCCCCCAGGTGTAGCTGACGTGACGTCAGTTGGGGAGGGGTGCGTCCGCATCAAGTGCGCGGAATCGGACGGCGAAACGGGGCCGGTGGCGCTCTGGCCATCTCGCGGCCGCGCCCCTAATCTGACGCGACGCCAGATACGGGAGGGACCGCCATGCCGCTGCGAGGCAAGACCGTCGTCGTCTCCGGGGTCGGACCCGGGCTGGGGGCCCGGGTGGTGGCCGCGTGCGTCCGGGACGGGGCCCGGGTGGTGCTCGGGGCGCGGACCGAGGAGCGGCTGCCGAAGGTGGCGGAGGAGGTCGATCCGGGCGGTGAGCGCACCGCCTGGCGGCCCACCGACATCGCGGACGAGGCGCAGTGCGAGGCCCTGGCCGCACTCGCCCTCGACCGCTTCGGCCGGATCGACGCCGTGGTCCATGTGGCCGCGCTGGACAGCCACTTCGGCGGGCTGGAGGACGCCGACTTCGCCTCCTGGGCCCGGGTGGTGGACATCAACCTGCTCGGGACGCTCCGGATGACCCGCGCCTGCCTCCCCGCGCTGAAGCGGAACGGCGGCTCGGTGGTACTGATCGGCACCCAGTCGTCGTCCGCCGCCCCCACCGAGCTGCGCCAGACCGCGTACGCCGCCTCCAAGGGCGCGCTGACCTCCGCCATGTACGCGCTCGCGCGTGAGCTGGGTCCGCACCGGATACGAGTCAACACCGTGCAGCCCGGCTGGATGTGGGGACCGCCGGTGCAGGCGTACGTGACCTTCACCGCGCAGACCGAGGGCGTGAGCGAGGCCGAGGTGCTGAGCCGGCTCACCGACCGGATGGCCCTGCCGGAGCTGGCGACGGACGGCGATGTGGCGGAGGCCGCCGCGTTCCTGGCCTCCGACCGGGCCCGGGCGATCACCGGGCAGTCGCTGCTGGTGAACGCCGGTGAACTGATGCGTTAGCGCGACTCCTGTCCGGCCTTTCGGGATCCCGCTCCCGTACGACCCAGCGATCGGTGGGCGTGCGTCTGACGAAGTGCCAGATCATGGTGGGTTCGTGATGATGCGCACGACAACACTCCACCGGGTCAAGAAAGCGTAAAATCGTCTCTCTTTCTGATCTGCGTTCACATTCGTGACCCCTAGAACCCTTGACCGGTCACCCGAACGAGCGGTTCAATCCCGGAAGTACCCCGCTCCCGCTCGGGGAACCGCCCATGACGAACGTCGCGGCGAAGTGCGCTCCCGTTCATATGGCGGACCCCTGGGAGGGGACATGAACAGTCTCGACTGGGTCGTACTGATCGGCTACTTCGGTGTCATGGTCGTCATCGGCCTCTGGTCCCACAAGCGTGTGGACAACGTCAGCGACTTCTTCACCGCGGGCGGCAAGATGCCCTGGTGGCTGTCCGGAATCTCGCACCACATGTCCGGCTACAGCGCGGTGATGTTCACGGGATACGCGGCCATTGCCTACCAATACGGCATCACCTCTTATGTCACCTGGTCTTTCCCCATCGCCATCGGCATCGCGATCGGCGCCAGCCTCTTCGCGCCGCGTCTGAACCGGGTGCGCAGCAGGCTCAAGGTGGCCTCGCCGCTCGAATATCTGAAGAACCGCTACAACCTGCCCACGCAGCAGGCGCTGGCCTGGTCCGGGGTGCTGTTGAAGATCGTGGACGTGGGTGCCAAGTGGGCGGCCATCGCCACCCTGCTCTCGATCTTCACCGGTGTCTCGCTCAACCAGGGCATCCTGATCACGGGCGCGGTCACCGCCGTCTACTGCACGGTCGGCGGTCTGTGGGCCGACGCGCTCACCGAACTCGGCCAGTTCATCATCCAGTTCGTCGCGGGCATCTCGATGCTGATCGCCGTGCTCAACGAGCTGGACGGCTTCAGCACCTTCTGGACCGTCTGGGACGACCTCCCCGACAGCCACCACCAGCCCACCGTGGGCCCGTACACCCTGGTCTTCCTGCTCGCGTACCTCTTCATCAAGACCTTCGAGTACAACGGCGGCATGTGGAACCAGGCGCAGCGCTACATGGCGACCGACAGCGCCCACTCCGCCAAGCGCTCGGCCCGGCTGTCGGCCGTCCTGTGGTTCGTCTGGCCGCTGGTGCTGTTCTTCCCGATGTGGGTCGCGCCGCTGATCATCAAGACGGACAAGCCCGCCGACTCGTACGCCGAGATGGCCGAACACCTGCTGCCGCACGGTCTGCTGGGCCTGGTGATCGTCGGCTTCTTCTCTCACACCATGGCGATGTGCTCCTCGGACGCCAACGCGATCGCGGCCGTGGTGACCCGGGACATCATGCCCGCCGTCTTCAAATCCGTAAGGGGATGGTCCTCCCGCACCGGGCTGATCGCGGCCCGCTACACCACGCTGCTCTTCCTGGCCCTGTCGATGGCCATCGCCACCCAGGTCAACTCGGACTTCTTCGGGGACATCATCACCGTCGTGATCAAGTGGGTCGCCGGGCTCATGGGACCGATCGCGATCCCGCTGATGCTCGGCATGCTGGCCACCTTCCGCAAGTCGGGTCCGACGGCGGCGCTGGTCAGCTGGGCCATGGGGCTGATCGCCTTCTACCTGGTCAACTACCCGATCAACGACGCGATCGACGGAGGCGTCAACCTGGAGTACCAGATCTCCGTCCCGCTCGCGGTCTCGCTCGTGCTCTTCATCGTCATCGGCTACATCAAGCCGGAGGACACCCCGGAGCGCGATGCCATCCTCGCCTCGCTCAACTCGGATGACGACGGGCCGGGTTCGGCGAGTGCCGCGCTGTCGGTGCCGGAACAGGGCGACGCGGACGGCCGCAAGTCGGTCGCGGGCGCCACGGACTGACGCCTTCCGCGCGGCGGCCCTGAACCGGGCCGCCGGTCACCACCCATCGTGGGGTGACCGGCGGCCCGGTTCTGTCCGTTCGTCGGCGCGCGCCGTCTATGGGTGTGTGCCGTCTATGAGTGTGTGCCATCTATGGGTGTGTGCCGTCTATGGGTTGGCGCGGGCCGTCAGGTCGCACTGCATGAGGTGGGTGTCGATCCAGCGTCCGTGCTTGTGACCGACCCCGGCCAGCAGGCCCGCCGGGCGGAAGCCGAAGCGCCGGTGCAGGGCGGCCGAGGCGTCGCTGCCGGAGTCGGCGACGACCGCGACGACCTGCCGTACGCCCGCCTCGGCACAGCGGATGAGCAGGGCGTCGAGCAGCGCGGCCCCGAGCCCCGCGCCGGTCCGCCCGGGGGCGAGGTAGATGGCGTCCTCGGCGGTGTGGCGGTACGCGGGCTTGGGGCGCCAGGGCCCGGCGTAGGCGTATCCGACGACGGTAAGGCCGTCGTCTTCTGAGGCCGTAAGGCCGTCGTCGCCGTCGTCGACCTCGGCGACCTCGGCGACCTCGGCGACCTCGGCGACGAGGAACGGCAGGCCCCGGTCGGTCAGCTCCGCGAGCCGCCGCGCCCAGTCCTCGACGGTGGGCGGGGTCTCCTCGAAGGTGACGACGGTCTCGGTGACGTAGTGACCGAAGATCGCGGCGATGGCGTCCAGGTCGGCGTGGGTGGCATCGCGTATGACGGCAGCGGAGGCAGGCACCGGCCCACCTTACGGCCGGATGCCCCCGGCGGAGCGGAAGCGGAACGCGGGGCCGGGGTGGAGGTGGGGCGATCCCGGCAGTCCAGGCAACCTTTTGCTCACCTGCGGTTCTCATCCGGAACGTACTATGGTCGGCCGTCCGAGCCCGACCGCCACCGCCGCAGCAACCGCACCGACCGCACCACCCGGACCCGACTCGCCCCGCCCCATCGAGCCGCCGTCCTCAGGGACCTCTGGAGCCCCCGTGACCGCCACCCAGACGATCACCGACTCCCGGATCCACCGGGCCCGCGCCCTCGTGCTGCGCCGACCGGTCCTGTGCGCGGCGGTCTTCTGCCTGCTCTCCTTCACCGGGTTCTGGATCGCGCAGCGGGCCGCCCAGGTGTCGATGGTCGATCTGCTGGTCTACCGGGCCGAGGGATGGACCGTACGCAATGCGGTGGATCTGTATGACATGCGGGCGACTGAGCACAATCTCCCCAATACCTATCCTCCGTTCGCCGCCCTCCTCTTCACCCCGCTGACCGTGATGAGCACCGGCGTCCTGCGGACCTTCGGGACGGCCGTCAATCTCGTCCTGATGGTCGCCGTGGCCCATCTGTCGCTGCGGCTGACCGGGCTGCCCGCGCGGGTGCCACGACCGGCCGCCGTCCTGGCCCTGGCCGCCGTCGGGGTGTGGTGCGAGCCGGTGTGGACGACCCTGCGCTACGGGCAGATCAATCTGCTGGTCACGGCGCTGGTGCTGTGGGACCTGACCCGCCGGACGGGCCACCGCTGGGCGGGGGTCGGGACGGGCGTCGCCACCGGCATCAAGCTCACCCCGGGGCTCTTCGTGGTCTTCCTGGGACTGGCCGGACTCCTCCTCGGCCTCCAGCGGCTGCGGGCGGCCGGGACGGCCCGGAGGCGCACCGGGCCCGGAAGCGGCCCGCCGCCGCGGCGCTTCCTGAACGACCATCTGCGGCGCGCCGCCGTCGCGACCGGCGCCTTCGTCCTTACGGTCGCGTTCTCGGCCCTGGCGCTGCCGCATGACTCCCGGCGCTTCTGGACCGAGGTCGTCTTCGCGACCGACCGCCCCGGCGATGTCGAGGGCGCGGGCAACCAGAACCTCAAGGGCGCCCTGGCGCGTGTGCTGCACACCCCCGACCCGGGCATGTGGTGGCTCGCGGCGGCCGCGCTGGTCGGCTGTGTGGGCCTGGCCACGGCGGTGGCCGCCCAGCTGACCGACGACGGCCGCCTGCCGAACGCCCGCGCCTGGGCCGCCCTGACCTGCGCGGTGACCGCCCTCATGGTCAGCCCGGTCTCCTGGTCGCACCACTGGGTGTGGGCCGTCCCCATGGTCCTGCTGCTCGCGGTGGAGGCGGTGCGGCGGCGCACGGCGGGCTGGACGGGCTGGACGGTGGTGACCGGGCTGCTGTTCTGCTCCTTCATGCTCTGGTACGCGCCCCACAGCCGACCCGCCCGGGTGGAGCTCCACCAGAACCCCGCCCAGATGCTGCTGACCGCCGTCTATCCGCTGATCGGCGTCGCCTTCCTGGGCGTGGCCGCGTATCTGACGCTGCGCGCCGTAAGGCGTCCATGGCGGCCCTGGGACGGGACCGAGGCCCTGGGTCACCGGCGGACCACCGCCGGTGCGGGCGCGGATCGGACCTACGCGCGCGGGTAGCGGGTGAGCCAGGCCGGGGAGGAGCTGCCGGGGCCGTGCAGGGCCGGGCCCTGGGTCATCTCCATGGCGAAGTCGTCGGCCAGCTCCAGGATCGTGCCGCGCCCCTCGACCTCCGCCAGCCAGGCGGGCGGCAGCGCCGTCTCGCCGTGCAGCGCGCCCAGCAGATTGCCGCAGATGGCCGCCGTGGAGTCGCTGTCCCCGCCGTGGTTGACCGCCAGCAGCAGCCCATGGCGGACGTCCTCGGCGACCAGGGCGCAGTACAGGCCCATCGCCAGGGCCTCCTCACCGGTCCAGCCCTCGCCGAGCGAGGCGACGCGCTCGGGGGTCGGCAGGCCCTGCCGTACGGTGCCGAGGGCGTGCCGCAGCGCGTGGCTGGTCTCCTCGTGGCCGGGGCGGGTGGCCAGGTGGGCGAGGGCGCGCTGGACGGCTCCGTCCAGCGCCTCGCCGCGCGCGAGGCCGTGCACGATGAGGGCGAAGGCACCGGCCGAGAGATAGCCGGTGGGATGGCCGTGGGTCTGGGCCGCGCACTCGATGGCCAGCTGGAAGACCAGCTGCGGCTCCCAGCCCACCAGGAGTCCGAAGGGCGCGGAGCGCATCACGGCACCGCATCCCTTGGAGTCGGGGTTCTTGGGCCGCTCCAGGGTGCCCATGGTCTCGTCGGCGAGCCCGGTGATACAGGCCCGGCCCGGGGACCGCTGGGCGTACAGCCACTCCTCGCGGGCCAGCCAGCCGGCGTCCTTACGGCGCTCATCGGGGCCCCAGTCGCGCTGGGTGGAGTACCAGCGGCGGTGGGCGGAGTGGATGTCGGTGGGCGGGTGCCAGGCCCCGGTGTCGCGGCGCACCTGCGCCCGTATCAGTCCATCCACCGTGAACAGCGTCATCTGGGTGTCGTCGGTGACCCGTCCGCGACCGCCATAGGCGGGCAGGAAGTCCGTCACGCCCTCGGGTCCGTGTGCCGCCCTGATCTCGTCCAGGGAGGCGAACTCCACGGCCGCCCCCAGCGCGTCCCCGATGGCCCCGCCGAGCAGACAGCCGCGCACCCGGCTGCGGAAGTCCTGCTGTTCGGCGCGGCCCCATACGCCGGTCGCTGCGCTGGCGGTTGCGGTCACGACCTATGCCTCTTTTCTTCGCTGCGTGAATGGCCCTGAACTGTCTTTGAACTGTAATGGACACCTAATGATCGCCTCTTGGCCGCGGCGGATTGTGAAGGCGTCATCACGGAGAAGACGACGGACGGTCGCATTCCGAGAATGCGAATTCCCTCGCCGAATGTCAGCCGCGCGCCGAAAGCCCTTATCCGAGCGCCGTCCGGCCGAGCTCCGTCCGGCGGGTGAGCGCGTCCAGGGGCGATATCACCAGGTCCACATCGTCATGGCCGCGGAGGCGGGCGCTGAGCCTGTCCCGCGCGCGGTCGGCGGCCTGGGCGATCCGGTCCGGTTCGGCCGCCCCGGCGAACGCCCCGGCGCCCGGCACCATGCCGAGCCCGGCAAGACCCGCCCGGACGGCGAACCCGCTCGACACCGACGGCTGGGGGCCGCCCGCCGCCCCCTCCGGCGGCTGCGGCGCGGGCTGCCCATGGCAGCGTATCCGCGCGGCGCGCCGCGAAGTATCCGCGCGGCGCGCCCGGGAAGCGTGGGCCCGGGGGTCAGTCCCCCAGCACCGGCAGCAGCTCCGGCAGATGGCCGTCCGAGGCGAGGGCGGCGGCCTGGCGGTCCTCGGGGACGGGGCCGTAGGTGGTGGTGCGGGCGCGGGCCGGGCGGCCGGCCAGCTCGGCGATGGCCACCAGGTCCTGGATGGAGCGGTAAGAGCCGTAGGAGGAGCCCGCCATACGGGAGATGGTCTCCTCCATAAGGGTGCCGCCCAGGTCGTTGGCGCCGGAGCGGAGCATCTCGGCGGCGCCCTCCGTGCCCAGCTTCACCCAGCTGGTCTGGATGTTGGGGATGTGGGGGTGGAGCAGGATGCGCGCCATGGCCGTGACGGCGCGGTTGTCGCGGGTGGTGGGGCCGGGGCGGGCGATACCGGCGAGGTAGACGGGGGCGTTGGTGTGGATGAAGGGGAGGGTGACGAATTCGGTGAAGCCGCCCGTCTCCTGCTGGATCTCGGCGAGCAGCCGCAGATGGGCCAGCCAGTGGCGGGGCTGGTCCACATGGCCGTACATCATCGTGGACGAGGACCGGATGCCCAGCTCATGTGCCGTCTTGACGACCTCGACCCAGGTGGCCGTCGGCAGCTTGCCCTTGGTGAGGACCCAGCGCACCTCGTCGTCCAGGATCTCGGCGGCCGTGCCGGGGATGGTGTCCAGGCCCGCCTCGCGCGCCGCCGTCAGCCATTCGCGGATGGACATTCCGGTGCGGGTCGCGCCGTTGACGACCTCCATCGGAGAGAAGGCGTGGACGTGCATGCCGGGCACGCGCTCCTTGACGGCGCGTGCGATGTCGAAGTACGCGGTGCCGGGCAGATCCGGGTGGATGCCGCCCTGCATGCAGACCTCCACCGCGCCCACGTCCCACGCCTGCTGGGCGCGGTCGGCGACCTGGTTCAGGGAGAGGGTGTAGGCGTCGGCGTCGGTGCGACGCTGGGCGAAGGCGCAGAAGCGGCAGCCGGTGTAGCAGACATTGGTGAAGTTGATGTTCCGGGTGACGATGTAGGTGACGTCGTCGCCGACGGTCGCCCGGCGCAGATCGTCCGCGATGCGGCACAGGGCGTCCAGCGCCGGGCCCTCGGCGTGGAGCAGGGCCAGCGCCTCGGGGTCGGTCAGCCGGGTCGGGTCGTCGGCGGCCTGGGCCAGCGCGGCCTTGACGTCGGCGTCGATCCGGGAGGGGACCATCCCGGGGGCGGCGGCCTCGCGCAGCGCCTCCCAGTCGCCATAGACCTCGTCGAAGTCCTTACGGCGGTCACCGGTGCGGCCCTCGGTGTCGATGGCGCGGTGCAGATCGGTGCGGCCGGAGGCGCTGAACGCCTCGTCGGGCTCCTGCCAGGGCAGCCCGGTGGGGATCGCGTCCTCGCGGGCCAGGCCGGTCTCGGGGTCGGCGAGCGCGGTGACATGCGGCAGCAGCCGGGGGTCGAGCCAGGGCTCGCCGCGCCGGACGTACTCGGGGTAGACCGCGAGCCGTTCGCGCAGCCGGAAGCCGGCCGCCGCGGAACGCTCGGCCAGCTCGTCCACCTGGGGCCAGGGGCGCTCGGGGTTGACGTGGTCCGGGGTGAGCGGGGAGACGCCGCCCCAGTCGTCGATACCGGCCCCGATGAGCTGCTCGTACTCCGCGTCCACCAGGTTGGGCGGCGCCTGGATGCAGGCGGACGGGCCCAGGATGTGGCGGGCGACGGCGACGGTGGCCACCAGGTCGTCCAGTTCGGCGTCCGGCATCCCCCGCATGGCGGTGTCCGGCTTGGCGCGGAAGTTCTGGACGATGACTTCCTGGATACCGTGGTACGAGCGGGAGACGCGGCGCAGCGCGAACAGCGAATCCGCCCGCTCCTCATGCGTCTCGCCGATCCCGATCAGCAGCCCGCTGGTGAACGGGACGGAGCTGCGCCCGGCGTCCTCCAGCACCCGCAGCCGCACCGCCGGCTCCTTGTCGGGCGAGCCGTAGTGGGGGCCGCCGGGCTCGCTCCACAGCCGCTCGGCGGTGGTCTCCAGCATCATGCCCATGGAGGGGGCGACGGGCTTGAGCCGCTGGAAGTCGGTCCAGGTCATCGCGCCGGGGTTGAGGTGGGGCAGCAGGCCCGTCTCCTCCAGGATGCGGATGGCCATGGCCCGTACGTACGCGATGGTGTCGTCGTACCCCTCGGCCTCCAGCCATTCGCGCGCCTCGGGCCAGCGGTCCTCGGGGCGGTCGCCGAGCGTGATCAGCGCTTCCTTGCAGCCCATTTCGGCGCCCCGGCGGGCGATGGCCAGGACCTCGTCGGGCGACATGAACATTCCGTGACCCGCGCGGCGCAGCTTGCCGGGGACGGTCGCGAAGGTGCAGTAGTGACACTTGTCCCGGCACAGCCGGGTGAGCGGGATGAAGACGCTGCGCGAGTAGGTGATGACCCCGGGGCGACCGGCCGCCTCCAGGCCCGCGTCGCGGACCCGGGCGGCGGAGGCCATCAGCTCCCGCAGGTCCTCGCCGCGCGCCTGGAGCAGTACGGCCGCCTCGGCGGTGTCCAGCGCCACGCCGTCGCGGGCGCGCTTGAGCGCACGGCGCATCGCGTTGGCTGTGGGGGCTGCGGAGCCAGTCGGGGCACCCGGTTCGTTTCCCTGCGCGCTCGTGGTCATCCTCCGAGCATACGAGCGGTGTGGGACACCGCCAGACGGCCCGGGCCTGCGGTTTTGTGGGTCTGATCACGGCGGCTGCGGGCCGTGGGCGGGAATACGGCGCGGTGGAACGTGCGGGCTACACGCACTGGGCGCCGACGGCCTTCGCCCGGAAGGGACTTGGCGGGACACGCGGATCGCCGGGCGGGGGCGCTCGGAGAGCCGGGCGGAGGCGGGCGGATCGCCGGGCGGGGTCGGGCGGATCGCCGGGCTAAGCGGCGCTCCGCTGGAAGTGCTGCGATACGTCGTCTGCCGTCTGCGGCGCCGTCGTGGCTGGTCGCGCCCGCGCGGCGGAGCCGCACATCGGCACAGCCCCGCGCCCCTTCGGGGCGCTGCCGAACCGTAGCGGACTTCGCCCGACGCGCTGAGGGGCGGCGGGGCGGGGGCGGGGGCGCCCGTTCCCTCTCGGCCATGGAGTTATCCACAGGGCTTTCCGCGCGTGTCACCCACGCGTACAACGGTGTCACGCGGGTGTCGGACGGCACTCTCGACTCTGGGGGGCACCTCATGCAGCGACGCGATGTACTCAGGCTCTCCGCGCTTGCGGGCGCGGCGGGTGTGCTGACACTCGATCCCATGACCTTCACCCAGGCCGACGCGGCGAGCACGGCCGACGGCCCGGAGCAGACCAAGACCCTCAGCGGTCATCTGCCCACCGGCGCGCCCGACTTCGTCTACGTGCCGGTCGAGGTCCCGCGCGGAGTGCGCGAGATCGCCGTGTCGTACGCGTACGACAAGCCGGCCGTCCCGGCCGGCACGCAGGGCAACGCCTGCGACATCGGCATCTTCGACGAGCGCGGCACGGAGCTGGGCGGCCGCGGCTTCCGCGGCTGGTCCGGCGGAGCGCGTACGGAGTTCGCCATCAGCGCCGAGGAGGCCACCCCCGGCTATCTGGCGGGGCCGGTCAATGCGGGCACCTGGCATGTGGTGCTGGGGCCGTACACGGTCGCCCCGCAGGGCCTGGACTACAAGGTCACCGTCACACTCCGGTACGGCGCGCCCGGCACCACGCCGAAACCGGTTTACCCGCCGCAGCGGGCGAAGGGCCGGGGCCGCGCCTGGTACCGGGGCGACTCGCATCTGCACACCGTGCACTCCGACGGCAAGCGCACCCCGGCCGAGCTGGTCGCCGCCGCCCGCGCCGCCGGACTGGACTTCATCACCACCACCGAGCACAACACGACGTCGGCGCATGCCGCGTTCGAGGGTCTGTGGGGCGATGACCTGCTGATCCTCACCGGTGAAGAGATCACCACGCGCAACGGCCATGTGGTCGCCCTCGGCACCGACCCCGGCGTCTTCATCGACTGGCGCTACCGCGCCCGGGACAACCGCTTCGGCCAGTTCGCCCGCAAGGTCCGGCAGGCCGGCGGCCTGGTGATCCCGGCCCATCCGCACGGCACCTGTGTCGGCTGCAACTGGAAGTTCGGCTTCAACGAGGCCGACGCGGTCGAGGTGTGGAACGCGGACTTCACCCCCGACGACGAGGTCACGATCTCCGAGTGGGACAACACTCTGGTGGCCGCCTCCCGCGGCGACGGCCGCTGGCTGCCCGCCGTCGGCCACAGCGACGCCCACCGCGAGCCCCAGGTCGTGGGCCTGCCCCAGACGGTGGTGCTCGCCGACGACCTCTCCCGTACCGCCATCCAGGAGGGCATCCGGGCCGGCCGCAGCTGGATCGCGGAGTCCTCCAAGGTCGACCTCGCCTTCGAGGCGGTCGGCGGACGCGGCAAGCACGCCGGAATCGGCGAGCGCCTGACGGTCGGCGGCTCGGAGGAGATCACGGTCCGGCTGAAGGTCTCCGGCGTGGGCCCGGGCTGCTCGGTGCGGTTCATCACCGACCAGGGCCAGCTCTACGGAACGCCGGTCCCCGCCTCCGGTGAGCTCACCGCCGAATGGCGTACGACGGCGTCCTACGCGGCGTACGTCCGCGCCGAGGTCCGCCACGCCCCGGTGGACGGCGGCGCGTCGGGCGTACCGGGCCCGATGGCGGCGATGACGAACCCGATCTGGCTGGGCGAGCGCTGACGGTTTCCCGACCGCGCGGCGCGGCGGGCGGCGTCAGAGGCGGCAGCTGATCTCCATGCCGTCCTCGATGGGGAAGCTGACGTTCTGGTAGCCGTTCGCCGGGTCGCGTACGTAGTCGAGGTACGGCCGCATGGGGCCCTCGAACTGGTCGATGTCATCGGCCACGACGAGGGCGCCGGGCCGCAGGCTCGGTTCGAGCATCCGCAGCACGGGCAGGCACAGGTCCTTCCAGCCGTCGAGCAGGACCAGTTCCAGGGGCCCCTCGAGGTCGGCGAGGGTCTCCCGGGCGTCCCCCTCCAGCACGGTGATCAGGTCGTCAAGACCGGTCTCGGTGAAGGTGCGGCGGGCCGCGGCGATCTTCTCCTTGCTCATTTCCGTGGTGACGACGCGCCCGGTGCCGTTGTCCCGCACGGCGGCGGCCAGATGGAGCGTGGAGATCCCGTAGGACATGCCGAACTCGACCACCGTGGCCGGGCGGATGGCGCGCACCAGGTTGTAGAGCAGCTTCCCGCCCTCGGCGGAGATCGGCATATAGATCCCGGCCGCGGCGTCGGCGAGTTCCTGCGGGGCCATCTCCAACGCGCCGGGCGGCAGCTGCGCCTGGGCGGTCTCGTCCTGCTCGGCCAGCGTGAACATGCGGCTGATGGCGGCCTCGACCCGGGGGTCGGCAAGGGTGTGAGTGAGTGTCATGGGCCCTAGAATAGACGCAACGTCGCGTCTCGTCTAGCGCCGTATGGGGGCCGCCGCCGTGCATGGGGCTGCCCCCGGTCGGGCAACAGGGGCCATGGGTCCCGTCAGTCGGTGCGGCGTGCCGCGCGGACGCGGCGACCGCCGTCGACCACCAGGTCCGTGCCGGTGATCCAGGACGCCTCGTCCGAGACCAGCCAGCGGACCGCGCGCGCCACGTCCTCCGGTTCGCCGATACGGGCGAGCGGGAGCGTCGCGGCGATCTCCCGTTCGCCGGGCTCCCAGACGAAGCGGGCCATCTCGGTGCGGATCAGGCCCGGCGAGACGGCGTTGACGCGGACGGAGGGGGCCAGTTCGGCGGCGAGCTGGCGGGTGAGGCGGAGGAGGGCGGTCTTGGTGGTGCCGTAGGCGCCGACGTCCGGGCCGACGCCGTGCGTGCCCTCGGTGCAGATGTTGACGACCGCGCCGCCGTGGTCGCGCATCCAGCCCCGCCAGGCCGCCTGGGTCAGCCGCAACGGGGCTTCCACGTTGACCGTGAAGGACGTGCGCCAGACGAGCGGGTCCACGGCCATCAGCGGGCCGAGCGGGGCATTGGTGGCGGCGTTGTTGACCAGGATGTCGAGGCGGCCGAACTCGGCCAGGGTGCGGGCCACCGCGGCCTCCACGTGGGCCGGGTCCGCCACGTCCCCCGGGCAGCCGGTGGCGCGCGGGCCGAGGCGGCGTACGGCGTCGGCCAGCCCCCTCGGATCCCGCGCCGTGACGCACACCGCCGCACCGTCCGCCGTCAGCGCCTCCGCCACGGCCAGCCCGATGCCCCGTGAGCCGCCCGTGACCAGGGCGGCCCGGCCGGTGAGGGAGTCGCGTCCGCGCAGTCCGGTGGGTCCGGTGGGCCCCGTGGAGCCGGTGGGCCCCGTGGAGCCGGTGGGGTCCGTGGAGCCGGTGGGCCCCGTGGAGCCGGTGGGCCCCGTGGAGCCGGTGGGCCCCGTGGGGCCGCCAGACCCGCCACGCTCGCCACGCCCGCCGCCGGGACTGACGGAGCCACCGGGGTCGGCGGGGACGCGAGACCCGCCACGCCCGCCGCCCTCGGCCACAGCGTTCACGGCCGCCTCAGCCCCTCGTGCTCACCGTCTCCGTGTCGCGGCCCGAACGGAGCACCTTCCCCGGCACCGCGCCGGTGATCTCGTCGTCCCGGACGGTCTCCGTGCCGCCCACCCGGACGCTCACGATGCCCGTGGCGCGCGAGTCCAGCCGGGGGCTGTCGCCCGGCAGGTCGTGGACCAGCCGCGCCTGACCCGCGTCGATCCGGTCCGGGTCGAAGAGGACCAGGTCGGCGTGGTAGCCCTCGGCGATCCGGCCGCGCCCGCGCAGCCCGAGCAGCCGCGCCGGATCGTCCGTCAGCATCCGTACCGCCCGCTCCAGGCCGACCAGCTTCCGGCCGCGCAGACAGTCGCCGATGAAGCGGGTGGTGTACGGGGCGCCGCACATCCGGTCCAGATGGGCCCCGGCGTCGGAGCCGCCCAGCATGACGTCCTCATGCTCCCAGGTCTGCTGTCGCAAGCGCCAGCTGGCCGGGTCGTTGTCGGTCGGCATCGGCCACAGCACCGTACGCATCTCGTCCGCCGCGCAGATCTCCACCAGGCAGTGGAAGGCCTCCTGCCCGCGCTCGGCGGCGATGTCGCGGACGACGCGCCCGGTCAGCCCGGCGTTGGCCTCGCTGTAGGTGTCGCCGATGACGTAACGGCCGAAGTGGGTGAGCCGCCGGAAGACCCCGGCCTCGGGACTGCCCGCGCGGCGCAGCATCTCCTCCCGTACGGCCGGGTCGCGGAGCTTGGCGATCCGTTCCGGGATCGGCAGCCCCAGGATGTCGCCCCAGCCCGGGATGAGGTTGAGCGCGCAGAAGGTGCCGAGCGACATGTTCATGGGGGTGAGGATCGGCATGGTGAGCGCGACGATCCTGCCGCCCGCCTTACGGGCGCGTTCGCTGGCCTGGAGCTGGCGCGGCACCCGCTCGGGGACGGCCGCGTCGATGGTCAGCACGTTCCAGTTGAGCGGGCGCCCGGCGGCCGCGCTCATGTCCACCAGCAGGTCGATCTCCTCGTCGGCGAACTGGTCGAGACAGCCCGCCACGATCGCCTCGATCTGCGTCCCCTCGTGTTCGCCGACGGCCCGGGACAGCGCCAGGAGTTCCCCGGGCCGGGCGTGGCGGGAGGCGACCGGCTGTCCGTCCCCGTCCGAGTGGGTCGAGGACTGGGTGGTGGACAGCCCCCACGCCCCCGCGTCCATCGCCTCGTGGAAGAGCCGCAGCATCTCCTCCAGCTGCGCGGGGCTGGGCTGTCCGCCGATCGCGTCCTCGCCCATCACATGACGGCGCAGTGCGCAGTGCCCCACCATGAAGCCCGCGTTGACGGCGATCCGGCCCTCCAGCGCGTCCAGGTACTCGCCGAAGCCGTGCCAGTTCCAGGGCGCGCCCCGCTCCAGCGCCACCAGCGACATGCCCTCGACCCGGCTCATCATCCGCCGGGTGTAGTCGGCGTCGCCGGGCCGGTCGGGGTTGAGCGGGGCGAGGGTGAACCCGCAGTTGCCGCCGGCCACGGTGGTCACGCCGTGGTTCATGGAGGGGGTCGCGTACGGGTCCCAGAACAGCTGGGCGTCGTAGTGGGTGTGCGGGTCGACGAACCCGGGCGCGAGGACGAGCCCGGTGGCGTCCTCGGTGGACCGGGCCGGTTCGGTGACGGCCCCGGGCCCGGCGATGGCCACGATCCGGCCGTCCCGGATGCCGACGTCGGCGACGTACGAGGGCGCGCCGGTGCCGTCCGCCACGGTGGCGCCCTTGATCAGGTGGTCGAGCACGGGTTCGGGTCCTTTCTCGCGTCTGCGGCTGACGGCTGCGACTGCGGCTGCGGCAGCGGCTGCGACAGCGACAGCGACTGTGGCTGTGGCTGTGGCTGTGGCAGCGGCTACTGGGTGGCGGCCTGGCGGAAGCGGGTCGTGCGGTGCACCGGATCGGTGTCGATCTTCGGGATGACGTGCTCGCCGATGAGCTTGATCGTGTTCATCGTGTCCTCGTAGCCGATCCCGATCGGCAGCCCGAACGACAGCTGGTCGGCCCCGGCCTGCTCCCACCGCTTGCACTGGCGGAAGACCTCGTCCGGGTCGCCGCAGATCATCAGCTCCTCGGCGATGAGGAGTTCGATGATCTCCTCGGTGTACTCCGGCAGCAGTTCGGGCCACTGCGGGATGCCTTCCGGGCGGGGGAAGGTGTCGTGGTAACGGAAGAGCAGCGACTGCAGGTAGTTCAGCCCGCCGCCGAGCGCGACCTCGACGGCCTTGGCGTGGGTCTCGGCACAGATCGCGGTGGAGGTGACCATCACGTTGTCGTTGACGAAGCCGCCGACCGGCTCGGCCTCCTTGATCGCGTTCTTGTAGGAGTCGAGGACCCACTCCATGTCGGAGACCTTCTGGATGGAGAAGCCGAGCACGCCGAGGCCCTTCTTACCGGCCATCGCGTACGAGGGCGGCGATCCGGCCGCGTACCACATCGCCGGGTGAGCGGCCCCGTACGGCTTGGGCAGCACCTTGCGTGGCGGCAGGGACCAGTGCTTGCCGGTGAAGCCCTGGTACTCGTCCTGAAGCCACATCTTGGGGAACTCGGCGATCGTCTCTTCCCAGATCTCCTTGGTGGCGTTCATGTCGGTCACGCCCGGCAGGAAGCCCAGGATCTCGTGGCTGCCCGCGCCCCGGCCGGAGCCGAACTCGAACCGGCCGCCGGAGAGGTGGTCGAGCATCGCGACCTTCTCGGCGACCTTCACGGGGTGGTTGACCTGCGGCAGCGGGTTGAAGATGCCGGAGCCGAGGTGGATGCGCTCGGTGGCGTGGGCGAGATAGCCGAGGAAGACGTCGTTCGCGGAGAGGTGGGAGTACTCGTCCAGGAAGTGGTGCTCGGAGGCCCATACGTACTTGAAGCCCGACCGGTCGGCCTGGATGACGTACTCGGTCTCCTCGACGAGCGCGTGGTGCTCGGCCTCGGGGTCGGTTCGGCGTCGGCTTTCGGGACGTAGCCCTGCACGAAGAGTCCGAATTCCATGGAGGTTCACCGCCTCAGACGAACGTCGATCTGACGGATCGTCAGATTTTGATTGACTCTGGCACCGCGGGCACGGACCGTCAAGGGCCGTGGAAGGCCACGCGGGGCCGGAGGCCCTACGGAGGGTGTCCGGCGGGCCCTTCCCCTCCCCGCCCCTTCCCGCTACCAGGGGCTCCGCCCCTGGACCTCGAGGGGCGAGGAGCCATCTGTCGCCGCGAGCAGTCCACCGGCCAAGGGCGCCGGAGTCCGAGGCAGAGCCCCGAGCCCCCCGGCCCCCGAACCCCGGGCGGCGACGAGCCGGCCCTCAGCCGCGACCAGCCCACCGGCCAAGGCGCCGGAGTCCGAGGCGGAACCCCGAGTCCCCCGCCCCCGAACCCCCGGGAGACGACGAGCCGACCCTCAACCGCAGCCAGCCCACCGGCCAAGACGCCCGAGTCCGGGACGGAGCGCCGGTTCACCGCACCCACCCCCGAACCCCGCGGACGACGAGCCGACCCTCAACCGCAGCCAGCCCACCGGCCAAGACGCCCGAGTCCGGGACGGAGTCCCGGTTGAGGGAAGGGGCGGGGAGGGGAAAGCGCCGATATGCGGCTCCGCCGCGTGGCTCGCCGCAGGCGTCACGGTCCGGCGGGGCACCCCCTAGAAGACCGAGACGCCCGTCAGCCAGCCGCCGTCGACGACGATTGGCTGGCCGGTGACGTACGAGGAGTCCTCCGAGGACAGGAAGAGGGCCAGCCGCGCCACCTCCTCCGGGCGGCCGATCCGGCCCAGCGGGACCAGCTTGCGGTAGAGCTCGTCGACCGCCGCCGTCGCCTCCGTGGTGTCGGCATCCGGGTCGAGCTGGGCCGGATTGGTCATCGGGGTGTCGACCGCGCCCGGGCACATCGCGTTGACCCTGATGCCCTTGTCCGCGAGCTCCATCGCGGCCACCCGCGTCATCCCCACCACCGCCGCCTTCGTCGCGGCGTACGCGGTGAGCAGCGGCATACCGGACAGGGCGACGTACGAGGCGGTGTTCACGATCGTCCCGCCGCCCGCCGCCGCCAGCTCCGGCGCCACCGTCCGCATCCCCAGGAACGTGCCGACCTGGTTGACCTGGACCACCTCCAGGTACTCCGCCAGCGGGGTGCCCAGCAGCTCGTTGAAGCGGAGGATCCCGGCGTTGTTGACCAGGCCGTCCACCGCGCCGAAGGCGTCCTTGGCGGCCGCGACGGCGGCGGTCCAGTCGTCCTCGCGGCCCACGTCCAGATGGACGAAGCGGGCGCCCTCCCCCAGCTCCTTGGCCAGCGCCTCGCCCGGCTCGTCCAGTACGTCGCCGAGGACCACGCGCGCGCCCTCGGCCGCGAACAGCCGCGCCTCCTGCTCACCCTGTCCGCGCGCCGCCCCGGTGATGATGACGACCCGCCCGTCCAGCTTGCCCATTCCGTTCTCCCTAGTGATCGCTAGTCATCCGCTGGCCATCGCCATTCATCACTGGTCATCGAGGTGCGGAGCGACATCGGCGGCGAAGGCCGCCATCTGGTCGGTCAGTTCGGTGTGGTCCCGGCAGCGGAACCGCACCTGGATCTGGTCCACCCCCATCGCGGCGTACGCGCGCAAGCTCTCGGCCAGCCGCTCCGGCGCGCCGGTCAGGGTCCGGCGCCCCACGTCCCAGCCGGGCTCGCCCACGTACAGCGGCTCAGTGATCGCACCGATCTCGGCGGGCTCATCACAGCCGCGATCGTGTCGGGCCGCTTCCTTCCGCAGCTCGCGCAGCCGGGCGATCTGGCCGGGCAGCCGGTCCCGTGGATCGCCCTGCGGCAGCCAGCCGTCGCCCCGGACCGCCGCCCGGCGCACCGCCGCGGGCGAGGAGCCGCCGATCCACAGCGGGGGCCGCGGCGTCTGGACGGGGCGCGGGGCCTGCCCGAGGCCGCCGAACGCGAACCGCTCGCCGCGGAAGTCGGGGAACTCCTCCGGCCCCAGCGCCGCCTTCAGCGCGTCGACCGTCTCGTCCAGCAGCGCCCCGCGCCGGGCGAAGTCCACCCCCAGCGCCTCGAACTCCTCCCGCACGTGCCCGGCCCCGACCCCGAGGATCAGCCGGCCGCCGGAGAGGTGGTCGAGCGTGGCGTACTGCTTGGCGGTCAGCAGCGGATGGCGCAGCGCCGCGACCGCCACATGGCTGAGCAGCCGCACCTGCTCGGTGGCCGCGGCGAGCCAGCCCAGGGTGGCCACCGGGTCGTACCAGACGGTGCCCATGGCCGCGGCCAGCCGCCGCGGGATCGCGACGTGGTCGCAGACGGCGAGGTACGCGAAGCCGAGCCGGTCGGCGGCGCGGGCGACCTCGAGCAGCTCGGGCGGGCCCGCCCCGGCCTCCCACGGCTCGGCGTAGAGGGTGGACTGCGACTGGATCGGCAGCTGCATGCCGTAGCTCAACCGGCCCCGGGGCAGGACGCGCATGCCGGGCCTCCTTGTCGGTGGACCGTCATCGTCGTGGCTGACGTCGGACATGGTCGTATCCGACGTCGGACGCGGTCGTGGCTGACGTCGGACGTGGTCGTATCCGACGTCGGACATCGTCGTATCTGACGGTCCATCAGACAAGGGTATGGCAGCCTCGTCCCGCCGCGCAACGCTTTGCTAGCGTACGAACGTTCGGACCTGGGGCCCAAGCCCGCCTCCCCGCCCAGGGGCATCACGGGGCACCGGCAAGGGGGCGCACCGCAAAGGGGCACGGCAAGGGGCACACAGAGGGGCACGTGATGATCGAGACGGTCTTCCGCTGCGAGGATCTGCCCAGAGCGGACCGGTTCGACTTCTGGCGCGAGCAGATGGCACAGCTCATGGCGCCGATGGAGATGACCAGCGACCACACCCGGGACTTCCGGGGCGAGGTGCGCATCCTCCAGTTCGGCGCCGCCTCCGTGTGGCCCACGAAGTTCCGCGAGATGAACTTCCGGCGGACGCCCAAGCTCATCCGGCAGTCCGACCCGAGCTGTACCACTTCTCGTTCATCCAGGAGGGGAACCTCCAGGTCTCCCAGTCCCGCCAGGAGGCCGCGCACAGCGCGGAGGGCCTCTACGTCGTCGACACCTCCCGGCCCTTCGACTGCCTGGCCTTCGGCGGACCTCCCGGAGGCGTGGGTCTGGAGATCCCCAAGGCCCTGATCCCGGTCCCCCACGACCGGATCGACCGGCTGCTCGCCCGGCCCATCCCGGCGCGCGAAGGGGTGGGCGCCCTGCTCACGGGGTTCCTCACCCGGCTCGCGGCGGACCGCTCCTTACGCCCCTCCGACGGGCCGCGCCTGGGGACCGTGCTGATCGACCTGGCGGCGGCGCTGCTGGCCCAGGCGGTCGAGGCCGACGACGCGCTGCCGCCCGAGACCCACCGGCACACCCTGGCCCTGCGGGTACAGAGCTTCATCCTGCGGAACCTGTCCGACCCGGAGCTGTCACCGGCCACCATCGCCGCCGCGCACCACATCTCGGTCGGCCATCTGCACCGCCTCTTCCGGGCCCGCGACACCACGGTCTCCGCGTGGATCCGGCAACAGCGGCTGGACCGCGTCCGGCGCGACCTGACCGACCCCAGCCTGCTCACGGTCCGCATCCACGAACTCGCCGCCCGCTGGGGTTTCGCCCACCCCGCCGCCTTCAGCCGCGCCTTCCGCGCCGCGTACGGAATGCCGCCCAGCGACTACCGCCATCTGGCGCTCGTGTCCCGCGCGCCGGGCGCTACCCCGCGACGCCCGGTGCGCACGGACACCCGGCCCTCCGCGCCGCCCACGGCCCCTGTCACGTCATAGGGGTGGGTGACGGCGTGGGGAGGCGGGGAGGGCCGATCCGCCCACAGCCTGCCGGAGGGTCCATTGGGTTGTCATTGACCGGCAGTGACCGCTTTCTTGCTCCTCCGTGACCACGCGGCCCGACGCAACCGCCACAGCGACGCCGCCGCCACAACGGCGTGGCCCCTGACCGCCACAACGGCGTGGCCGCTGACCGCCAAACAGCGTGGCCACCGACCGCTACGCCCCCGCCCACAGCCCGTCCGCCGTGAGCCCGAGCAGCTCGATCGCGTTGCCGCGCACGATCCGCTCCACGACGTCCGGCGCCAGATGCCCCATCTGCGCCTCGCCGACCTCCTTCGACTTGGGCCAGGTGGAGTCCGAGTGCGGATAGTCCGTCTCGTACAGCACGTTGCCGACCCCGATGGCGTCGAGGTTGCGCAGCCCGAAGGCGTCGTCGAAGAAGCAGCCGTAGACGTGCTCGGCGAACAGCTCGGACGGCGGACGCAGCACCTTGTCCGCCACTCCGCCCCAGCCCCGGTTCTCCTCCCACACCACATCGGCGCGCTCGAGGATGTAGGGGATCCAGCCGATCTGGCCCTCCGCGTACATCACCTTGAGGTTCGGGAAGCGCTCGAACTTCCCGCTCATCAGCCAGTCGACCATCGAGAAGCAGCAGTTGGCGAAGGTGATCGTGGAGCCGACCGCGGGGGCGCGTCCGCGGAGGTCGAGGGCATCCTCGAGGAGGAGCCGATGTGCATCGCGATGACCGTGCCGGTCTCGTCGCACGCGGCGAGCAAGGGGTCCCAGTCGTCGGTGTGGATCGAGGGCAGCCCCAGGTTCGGCGGGATCTCCGAGAAGCAGACGGCCCGTACCCCGCGCGCCGCGTTCCGCCGCACCTCGGCGGCGGCCAGCTCGGCGTCCCACAGCGGGATGATGATCAGCGGGATCAGCCTGCCCCGGGCCTCGGGGCCGCACCACTCCTCCACCATCCAGTCGTTGTACGCCCGGACCCGAGCAGCCCCAGCTCGCGGTCGGCGGCCTCGGTGAAGGTCTGCCCGCAGAAGCGGGGGAAGGTCGGGAAGCAGAGCGCGGACTGGACGTGGTTGACGTCCATGTCCGCGAGCCGGTCCGGCACCGAGAAGGAGCCGGGCCGCATCTGCTCGTAGGTGATGGCCTCCAGCTTGACCTCGTCCCGGGCGTAGCCGACGGCGGTGTCCAGCCGGGTCAGCGGCCGGTGCAGCTCCTCGTACACCCACCAGTCCGCGAGCGGCCCGTCGTCCCGGGCGCGCCCATCTTCGGGGCGAACTTGCCACCGACGAAGGTCATCTCCTTCAGCGGCGCCCGGACGATGCGCGGCCCGCTGTCGCGGTACTTCGACGGGAGCCGGTCCCGCCAGACGTGAGGGGGCTCAACCGTGTGGTCGTCCACCGAGATTATCTTCGGGAAGCTCTCCATGACTGCACGGTAGCGCCGATCTGACGGATCGTCAGCTACGTGGGCGTCTCCTGGGATGTTCGACGGACGCCCCGGACACGTCGCACTCTTTACTGACGTACGAGCCACAGGCACGGCAGACTGGCCGTACAGCGAGGAAGCACGTGCGGGGGGCACCATGGCCGGCGACGAGCGCCTGGGGCGGCAGGAAGGTTCCACCGGTTCCGTACCGGACCGGTGCCGGCACGGCGAAGAGGCGAGCCTGGCCCTCGGCGAGGGTCCGGACTCCGCCCTCGGCCGGACCCGGCTCGAACTGGGGCTGGAGAGCGGCTGCCGCTCCGATGTCGTCCGCGAGCTCCGGCCGCACATCCCCGCACGACCCGGCACCGCGCTCTCCCGGCCCACCGCCGCCAACCGCCCGCGACGCCCCATGGCCGACACCACGGTCGTGCGCCCCGCGCAGCTGCCCGCGGCGGTGGCGGACTTCACCGGCCGCGAGGACCTCGTACGGGAGCTGAACGACCGGCTCGCGACCTCCGCCGACCGGCCGGCCGCCATCGCGATCGCCGGTATCGGAGGCATCGGCAAGACCGCCCTGGCCGTTCATCTGGCGCACACCGCCCGCCACCGCTTCCCCGACGGCCAGCTCTACGTCGACCTCGGCGGTGCGGGCCCCTCCCCGCCGACCCCGAGACCGTGCTCGGCGCCTTCCTGCGCTCGCTCGGCACCTCCGACGCCGCCATTCCGGACGGCACCGAGGAGCGCGCCGCGCTCTACCGCGCGTGTCTGGAGGGCCGTCGTGTCCTCGTCCTCCTGGACAACGCCCGCGATGCCGCTCAGGTCCGGCCGCTGCTCCCCGACGACGGCGCCCCGGACTGCGTCGCGCTGATCACCAGTCGCACCCATATGTCCGACCTGGACCGCGCCCACCCGGTCGACCTGGACGCGATGAGCCCGCCGGAGGCGTTCGACCTCTTCGCACTGATCGTGGGCCACGAGCGGGCGACAGTGGAACGTGCCGAGGTCATGGACGTGGTGGCGTCCTGCTCCTACCTCCCGCTCGCGATCCGCATAGCCGCCTCCCGGCTCGCCTCCCGCCGCACCTGGACCGTCTCCGTCCTCGCCCACAAACTCGCCGACGAGCGCCGGCGGCTGGACGAGCTGCGGGCCGGGGACCTGGCGGTCAAGGCGACCTTCGAACTCGGCTACGGACAGCTCGACCCGGCCCAAGCCCGCGCCTTCCGGCTGCTGGGCCTGGCCGGCGGCCCGGACATCTCCCTGTCCGCCGCGGGCGCGGTGCTCGGGCTCGACGCCGCGGAGACCGGCCGGCTCCTCACCTCCCTCGTGGACATCTCGCTGCTGGAGTCCGCCGTACCGGGGCGCTACCGCTTCCATGACCTCGTACGGCTCTACGCACGGGCATGCGCGAAGCGGGAGCGGCGGGCGGCGGCGGAGCGCGAGGAGGCGCTGTCCCGGTTGCTGGACTTCTACCTGGCGACGGCGGCGCGGGTGTACGCCCTGGAGCGGCCTGGGGACCGCATGGTCGAGCACCTGGAGCCCACCGGCCACCCCGGACTGCTCTTCGAGACCTCGAAAGCCGCCCTGGACTGGCTCTTCGCGGAGGCCGACTGCCTGCTCGCCTGTGTGCCCAAGTGCACCGGGGAGAGCACCCGCCGCCGCACCGGGGACCTGCTGCTGGGCGCGCTGGACCTCGCCGAGTCCGGGGCCCGGCCGCGGCAGTACGAGACGGTGGCACAGGTGGTCTGCGACGCCGCCCACGCCGCCGGGGATTCCCGTACCGAGGCCCGCGCCCGCTCGGCGCTGGGCCATCTGTACAGCTTCACGGGCCGCTACGGCCACGCCGAGCGGGAGCTGCGCCGCGCGCTGGAGCTGGACGGCGAGGATCCGGTGGTCGCCAGCCGCGCCTCCAACCAGCTCGGCATCGTGGCCAACGGGCTGGGGCGGCACGAGGACGCCGAGAGGTACCTCGTACAGGCACTGGAGGCGTTCCGCGCCGATGCCAACGAGGCGGGTGAGGCGAGCGCGCTGGCCAATCTGTCCCGGCTCCACGTGAGCCGGGGCCGCACCCGGACCGGTGTGGAACTGGCCGAGCAGGGGCTCGCCATCTACCGCAGGCTCGGCGCCCCCCTGCGGCTCGCCAACGGGATGTACACCGTCGGCATCGCGCTGACGCGCGCCCACCGGCTGGAGGAGGCGTCCGTCCACCTCACCGAAGCGCTCGATCTCTTTCGCGAAGCCCGTCAGCCGCTCTGGGAAGGCATGACCCATTTCCGGCTGGCCGAAATGCATCTGGCCGCGCAGCGCCCCTCGGAAGCGGTGGCACATGCCGAACAGTCCCTCGCCCTGGGCGGTCTCGGCGGCGAGTGGCGGCGCTTCTCCATTCTCACCGTGCTGGCGAAGGCCCTGATGGGAGCCGGGCAGCGAACCCGGGCCCAGGACTGCTGGAGGCAGGCACGGGCCCTTCGTGAACGGCTGGGCTCGCCCGAGCCCGAGGAGGTACGGCAACTGCTGTCCACATCGGCGCCGGATCTCCCGGCGGCCACGGATCCGTATACCGGCCATCGCGACGCATACGGAGTCGGCCCTCCGGTGACCGAAAGCGACCCATGGACCTGACGGTGCGTCGGCATGCCGAGGGCTGTGAAGTGTGGCAGGCCTTGTGGAGAGGTCCGGTCCCTACTGACGTGAGGGGTATCGGCAAGGCAAACTGACCCGTGCAACTGGGAACAGAGGCAGGGGGAGACCATGGCCGGCGAGAAGGAGCGGGCACAGGAGCAGCCCTTGCGCTTCACCGTGCTCGGACCGGTACGGGCCTGGCGGGGCGAGGAACAGGTGAGCACCGGATCACCACAGCAAAGAGCCCTGCTCACCGCTCTCTTGCTGCGCGGTGGGCGCACCGCCACCGCCCCCGAGCTCATCGACGCCCTGTGGGGCGACGACCCCCCGGACGCCGCAATCGCGGCGCTGCGCACCTACGCCTCCCGGCTGCGCAAGGCGTTCACCCCGCAATCGGACGTCCTGGTCAGCGAGTCGGGTGGCTACGCGGTCCAGGTGGGGCTCGGGGCCCTGGACACCGATGTGGCCGAGCGCCTGGTGGCGGAGGCGGAGAAGGCACGGCACTCGGGCGACCGGCCGCGGGCTCATGAGCTCATCGGCCAGGCACTGGGCCTGTGGGACGGTGAACCCCTGGCCGGAGTGCCGGGGCCCTACGCCGTGACCCAGCGCGCCCGGCTGTCGGAGTGGCATCTCGTCCTCACCGAGACCAGGCTCGATCTCGACCTGGAGCTGGGCCACCACACCGAGGTGGTCTCCGAACTCACCGCCCTCACCGCCGCCCATCCGCTCCGGGAGCGGCTGCGCGAACTGCTGATGCTGGCGCTCTACCGCAGCGGCCGGCAGGCCGAGGCGCTGGCCGTGTACAACGACACCCGGCGGCTGCTCGCCGAGGATCTCGGCGTGGACCCCTGCCCGGAGCTCTCCGAGCTGCACCAGCGCATCCTGCAGGCGGATGCCGAGCTGGCCGCCCCGGTGGACGACCGCGCTCACGCGGGGCCCAGTTTCGTACGGCCGGCCCAGCTTCCCGCGACGGTGGCCGACTTCACCGGCCGTGTCGCTTTTGTCGACGAGCTGAGCGAACAGCTCGCCACCGCCGAGGGGCGTGTCATGGCCGTGTCAGCCGTGGCCGGAATCGGGGGCGTCGGCAAGACGACGCTCGCCGTACACGTCGCCCACGCGGCCCGCCATCAATTCCCGACGGCCAGCTCTACGTCGACCTTCAGGGGGCGGGCCCGGTACCGGCGGAGCCCAACGCGGTCCTGGGCGCCTTCCTGCGCGCCCTCGGCACCCCGGACAACGCGATCCCCGAGGGCGTCCAGGAGCGCGCCGCGCTCTACCGCTCGATGCTGGACGGCCGCCAGGTGCTCACCCTGCTCGACAACGCACGCGACGCCGCACAGGTGCGGCCGCTGCTGCCCGGTACGGAGGGCTGCGCCGCGCTGATCACCAGCCGGACCCGGATGGTCGACCTGGAGAGCGCCCACCTGGTCGACCTGGACGTGATGAGCCCGGAGGAGGCCCTCGCCCTCTTCACGCGGATAGTGGGCGATGAGCGCGTCGTCAGCGAGCGCGACGCGGCCATGGACGTGGTGGCGGCGTGCGGCTTCCTCCCGCTGGCCATCCGGATCGCGGCCTCCCGGCTGGCCTCGCGCCGCACCTGGACCGTCTCCACGCTGGCACACAAGCTCGCCAACCAGCGCCGCCGGCTGGACGAGCTGCGGGCGGGCGACCTGGCCGTGCGGGCCACCTTCGCGCTGGGCTACGGCCAGTTGGAGCCGTCACAGGCCCGGGCGTTCCGGCTGCTGGGGCTCGCGGACGGCCCCGACATCTCGCTCGCCGCGGCGGCCGTCGTCCTGGAGATGGACACCCTCGACGCCGAGGAGCTCCTGGAGTCCCTGGTCGACGCCTCCCTGCTGGAGTCCGCGGCGCCCGGCCGCTACCGCTACCACGACCTCGTACGTCTCTACGCGCGTGACTGCGCGGAGCGGCACCAGTCGGCAGCGGACCGCGAGGCGGCGCTCTCCCGGCTGCTGGACTTCTACCTCGCCACGGCCGCACGGGTGTACGCCATGGAGCGGCCCGGCGACCGCCTGGGCGACCACCTGGCCCCAGCCAGCCAGCCCGGCCTGGTCTTTCCGCATCAGGACGCCGCTCTGGACTGGCTGTTCACCGAGGCGGACTGCCTGCTGGCCTGCGCCCAGCAAGCCGCCTCGGGCAGCACTCTGGACCGGGCGGCGGATCTGCTGCTCGCCGCGATGGACCTCGCCGAGTCCGGCGCCAACGCCCCCCGCTACGAGGCCGTCGCCCGCGTGGTCAGCGAAACGGCACACACGGTCGGCGACACCCGGGCCGAAGGCCGGGCGCGTACCTGCCTCGCCAAGGTGCGCAACCTCACCGGCCGGCTCGAGGAGGCCGACGCGCAGGCGGAGCGCGCCCTGGCCCTGGGCTCCGCGGTCAAGGACTACGTCACGATGGGGCGCGCCCTCACCGAGCGCGGCATCATCGCGCACCTCAGCCGTACCCGCTGGGATGACGCGGAGCGGCATTTCCTCCGTGCCATCGACGCCTACCGGGCCGTGGACGATCAGCCCGGAGAGGCCAGCGCGCTGTGCAACCTCTCCCGTGCGTATGTGGAGATGGGCCGCATCGACAGCGCTGTGGACCTGGCCCGGCAGGGCGTGCGGATCTACGGGAGCCTGGGCCGCACCCTGCGCCTGGCCAACGGTAAGTACGCGCTCGGTATCGCCCTGACCGGGGCGGGGAGCCTCACTCAAGCGCTCGAGCAGCTCACCGAGGCCCTCGGCCTGTTCCGTGAGCACCGCCAGCCGCTCTGGGAGGGCATGACCCACCAGCGCTTGGCCGAGGCGCACCTGTCGATCGGGCGCCCCGCGGAGGCCGCCACCCACGCCGAACAGGCTCTCGCCCTGCGGGGCATCGGGGGCGAGTGGCGCCGGGCGATCGTACTGACCCTGCTCGGCAAGGCGCTGCTGGAGCTCGGCCAGAACGAGCGCGCGGACGCCTGCTGGCGTGAGGCGCTGTCAATTCACCAGCGGTTGGGGACGCCTGAGGCGGAGGACGTCCGCAGGCTTCTGGCCCCGCGGCCGCCGCATAACGGCGCGACTCGCCGACCGTTCATCAATCGTTTATCGCCGTCCGGGAGTCTTAGTAGCGGTCGACCCGTCCCCGCGGGGGCAGACGGGTCGGTTGCGAGGTCACACCGTAAGGTGGACGGCCCTTTTGAGACATCCGTCCGGCGACCCACGGGGGAGTCGCCGGGCGGGTGTTGACGGCCTATACCGACCAAAGCACCCGATGGAGTTGATCGTGACAAGTACGGACAAGAAACCCGAGTCCGACGCCTACCGGCCACTGGAGGCCGACCCGGCGCCCTTCACCACTCAGGACGAGGGCCACACCCCGGCACCTCCACAGGTGACCACTCAGGGTGAAGGCCACACGCCCGCACCGCCCCAGCTGATCACCCAGGGGGAGGGGCACACACCCGCACCGCCGCAGCTGAGCACCGAAGGCGAGGGCCACACACCCGCGCCGCCGCAGCTGAGCACCAAGGGCGAGGGCCACACACCCGCACCGCCGCAGCTGAGCACCGAAGGCGAGGGCCACACGCCTTCAGCGCCCCAGTAGGAGCACAGGAAACGTCGCTCATTTCCATGAGGTAACACCGCGGGGCCGATGTCGATGACGCGGAGGGGACGTCATCGACATCGGCCCCTTTGCGCGGGCCACCTCCCGGACGAGCACCCCCGCACCACCGCGCGCACCCCCTTTCCGCCAAGCTTCGACGAGTTCCGGCCAGATGGCCGAACACACGTACCCCTCATTGTTAATTTGCAGTACAAAACAGATAATCACCCCCGTAACGGAGGAACCGGAATGAATCGTGCCACAAAGGGCGTTGCGATCCTGATTATCGCCATAGGTGCCGCGGTCGGAGCCACAAGCCAGACAGCCGCATTCGCGGCTGCAAGCGATAGTCACACCCCCGTCGTCGGTATGGACAGTGGTGAATACACCACAGCTGCCGCCCCGGGTCCGCAGGGCGAGGGTCATTCCCCCACCAGCCCGCAGTAGGCGCCACGAGACACTCGTGAGCGCCGAGAGGGGCCGGGAGAAGACGCCCGGCCCCTTTGCGCTGCCCTGCCGGGAACACCTTGGCCCTGACGCCATGCGACATCCATACGGGGGTACGCGCCCCTCAGCAATCGCGCCCCGGGCACAACCTGAGCACGTCACACTGCAGGATCACCTCGTACGGGCCACCTGCGAACTCCGCACCCTTCGCATGGGGGACGTTCGGCAGGAATCGCCATTGCGAGGGCTTGGCGTGCCGGGTCCCGTTCGCTTTCTCGACGCGGATGTGCAGCGTGCGGGCCTCGGGGTCGTTCGTCTCGACCAGAACTTCGTCCGTGTCGAGCGGGAAGTGATCGTGCAGCAGGCACAGGCCGAAACGGTCGAGGTTGCCGTGTTTCTCCAGCACCCCGATGAGGTCCCGCACGAACTCCGCATCCTGCGGACCCAGCCCTTCGGCCTCCTCGAACCGGGGAAGTTCCGGCCTTCGGGTGGTGATTTCCTTATCGGCCATAGCCCTCTCCTACGGATCACGGATCAGCTATGCACTCCTGAAAGACCGTAAGGCGCAGGACGAGCTCCCGCAACCCGAAGCCGCCTGGCTCCGTCTGCGGCCAACAGGTTGGACATCTGCCTCTTGATTGCGCGCCCGCGCCGGACTGTGGCGCACGCATGAGTATGTATGCGCATAGCGGGTCAATCATGCGGGCGAACGGAGCGAGCGGATGGCGGCAAACCGGTGGCGGCGCTGGCTGGCGCTGCTGATCGTGATGGTGGCGTGGTGCGGGCTGTGGCCGACGGAGGCGGGAGCGGCCACCTCTGACGACTGCAAAGTGGCGGAAGCCGGAACACCGGAGGTCGAGGCTGCGATCCGGTTCTTCCACCACGGTCAGACATTCGTCCGAGCCGAGGCGATTACTACCATCACCGTGCAGAACTCATGGTCTCCCACCGAGGAACTAACCCTCGGCGGGAGATCCAAGGAGTATCGAATTGCAATGCGCTGCCTGCTGCGCGGAAAGAAAGTGGCAAAATCCACCCCGTACTGGAAGGATGAATGGCGCCTGCACGGCCCGGAGGTGACAGAGAAGGACGACCGGACTGTGGTGCGATACAAGGCGTTCGCCCTGATCAAACATCCCGGTAGCACCGTGCTCGGACCATGGAGTATCAGCGTCCCCAAGAAGAACGACATCTGGACGGTCCAACTTCATCCGGAACATCTGGGCGCAGCGATGAAGAACGCTCAGTGGAAGCGCATTGAAATCAAGCTGGGCGGACTTGATGCCCGCGACGCCTCCCCCAGAGCAACACATGCCGGCAAAGACACGTGGGTGTGGAGCACCGAGCAGCCCCCGAAAGCGTCGATCGATGTGCATCCACCGTGGCATGTGCTCTTCGCTCTCAGCAGTGCCCAACAGCCGACCTGGAGCAGACTCTGCATCGCCTTGTGGTGGGTCAGCGGCTCAGTGGTGTTCGCAATGGCCGTGTTCCGCGCCCGACTGGACCCGGCTGCCGCACCGGCGCCGAAAGCGCAAGGGATTAGGCGGTGGGCTCTGCCTTTCAGCAAGGCCCCTCAAGCACGCCCCGTGAAGGCAGCGTTGCGGTGGGCTGGGCTCAGCGCAGGTCTTGGCGTGGGACTCGCGCTGACCCCACAGCCCAAAACTTTCAGCGTTTGGCACACTGTCGCCGGCACGGCGGCAGCTGTGGTTCTAATCTTCGTCGGATATCCCTGGCTCTCCCGCACATCAGGCCACGAGTCGAAGACCGAGACAGAGGAAGCGCACGTACAACGCGCTCGAGCGTTGGCCGGCACTGTCATTTTGGTTGCTTTGCTGCTAGTCGCATACGGCTTGCTGGCACTTTTGAATCCCGCGCTCGTCTATATGCCAAAAGAGCTGGCCCCACCCAGCGCCCGCATTACCTGGCAAATGCTGTCACAATTGGCAATGCTATGGCTATGGCTGGCAGCGATGACTGCATGGGCATGGCGCTTCGCGCAAGAAGGCGAACTGGTCCCCTGGTCGAAGACCTGGGATCAGGCGCGCGCCCGCTGTATCGGAGCCGTCGGAGCCGCACTGGCCGTGGTCGCGCTGGCCATGCTGATCTCATACCGGTGGTCTGTCGATCTCAACTGGCAACGGGCGACCTGGCTTGGCGATGACGAGCGAGGTTACGGCTCTTCCCGCGACAAACACCTCGGTAATCTCCTGGTCCAATTCGGACCGGTCGGCCTTACATGGGCGTACGCCTACACATGGGTACTGACCATCATCGCGCTCGTGGCGCTCTTGAACATCCGAGCCAAGTCCGCAGAGGAGCAAGTATACCGGAATCCTGATAAGGAGTTCATGGAGCCGCGCCGGAACGATATGCGGCTGACAGCGGTTGTTTTTGCCATTGCTGCGGCGACGAGAGGGTACCTGTTTGCAGGCTCCTCGGTGCTGCTATTCGTGTGGCTCCTGCTGAATATCGCTTCCCTGTACGCCGTGGTGTCCTTAGGCCGGCGATGGTCGGTGCTGCACCAAACGTCCGGAGCCATCTACGGGTTGAGCACCAAGCAAGGCCGTGAGCCCTTGCTGGACAAGGCCCACCGCTACCGCACTCTCCATCAAAAGCTCCGCCTGGTGGATCAGGGCCATGAAGAAAAGACAACGCGTGATGAAGTGGAGGATGAACTACGCAAGCTGCGCCACTGGAGGCCCGCCGGGTGCGACCACGACTGCCTGCCGGATCATGTGTCCGTAGTAGATGTGGCGCTGAGCTGGGGGCCCGAAGACACTTGGTGGAGGAACGCACGGCATGCCGCGCGCCTGGCGTTCTTCTTCGGCATTCCGGCCAGCCTCGTCATCGTGTGGGCAAACTACGTCAAGGACCCGAAGCAGATCATGCTCACGAGCGGCAGCCCTACCGGACTGGTCGAGATCGTCGCTAAGTTCCTCACCTGGCAGATCGCATGGACTGCTACGGGCCTGGCCCTGGGAGCGCTATGGCGCGTACTGCCCGGACGCCGCGGCCCCATGCGGGCGTTGTGCCTGACTGTCGCCTACGTGATTCCGATCGGCGTCGGCACCCTGGTCAACCGCATCACTGACGCAGAACTCGGCACCGCGGTCCTGAGCTCCTCTCTGATGCTCATTGTCCTCACTCTCACCAGCATCGGGATGGACATGACCACATTCAAAGGCGAGAAACAGCTCTGGCCCACTCGCCTCAGTTTGCTGCTGTCGATCTACCAGATGCGCACCCTGTCCGTGCAGGCCACCTTTCTCATCGCCCAATTCGCGGCGGCGGCGGCCATTTGGAACAACCTCGCAGGCCCACCGCTCAAGCCCTAGCCACCCCGTTCCACCCCGCCCGCAGCTTCCCCTTGAGGACCTTCCCGCTCGCATTGCGCGGAAGCTCGGTCAGGAACTCCACCTGCCGGGGCACCTTGTAGTTGGCCATCTCCCGCCGCGACCACGCGATGAGGTCGTCCGCCGTCAGGGTCGAGTCCGGGCGGCGGACCGCGTAGGCCTTGGCGACCTCGCCCAGGCGGGGGTCCGGGATGCCGACGACGGCGACGTCGGCCACATCGGGGTGGCGGGCGATGAGCTGCTCGATCTCGGCGGGGTAGGCGTTGAAGCCGCCGACGATGAACATGTCCTTGATGCGGTCGGTGATGCGCAGATTGCCCCGCTCGTCCATCACCCCGACATCGCCCGTCCGCAGCCAGCCGTCGGGGGTGATGGTGCGGGACGTGGCGATCGGATCCTCGAAGTAGCCGGGCGTGACGTGGTAGCCGCGGACCCAGACCTCGCCCGGCCGGCCCGGGGGGAGTTCGCGACCGGTGGCCATGGCGATCTTGACTTCGGTGTCCGGGATCGCGCGGCCCGCCGTGCCCGCGATGACCTCGGGCGGGTCGCCGCGGCGGCACATCGTGACGGTGCCGGACGCCTCCGTCAGCCCGTATGCCGTCAGCACGGTGGCGACCCCGAGCTCCGAGCGCAGGCGCTCCACGAGCTCCAGCGGGACCACGGCGGCGCCGGTGACGACCAGGCGCAGGGTGGACAGCTCGTGGGCGGCGCGGGCGGGGTGGTCGAGCAGGGACTGGTGGAGGGTGGGCGGGCCGGGGAGGACGGTGATGCGCTCGGCGGCGATGTTGGCCAGGGCGGTCTCCACGCTGAAGACCGGCTGCGGCACCATCGTCGCGCCGCGGCTCAGACAGGCGATGATGCCCGCCTTGTAGCCGAAGGTGTGGAAGAACGGGTTCACGATGAGATAGCGGTCGCCCGCCGTCAGCCCCGTGATCTCGCTCCAGGTGTCGAAGACCCGCACGGTCTGGGAGTGCGTGGTCACCACGCCCTTGGGGTGGCCGGTGGTGCCGGAGGTGAAGGTGATGTCGGAGGGGTCCGCGGGGCGCACCCCCTCCGCCCGTGACCGGACCTCCTGCGGCGGCACGGCGTCGCCCAGCGCCAGGAACTCCTTCCAGGTGCGGAAGTCCTCCGGGCCGTTGTCGGCGAGGACGACCACCTCCCGCAGATAGGGCAGGCCCGGCAGGGGGCCGTGGCCCGGCCCCTCCCCCGCCGCCCGGCGCAGCGACGCCACATACGAGGTGCCCAGGAAGGTGCCGGTGATGAACAGATGCGTGGCCCGGGTGCGGCGCAGCACATACGCCGCCTCGCCGCCCTTGAAGCGGGTGTTGACCGGGACCAGCACCCCGCCCGCGGTGACCGCGCCGAGCGCCGCCACGATCCAGTCGGTGGTGTTGGGCGCCCAGATCGCGGCGCGATCACCCGGTTCGAGGCCCGAGGCGACGCACGCGGCCGCCGCGCGCTCGATCCGGGCGCCGAGCTCCGCGTACGAGATCCGGGCGCGGCCCTCGACGACGGCCTCGTCCGGGCCGTACCGCGCGACCGCCGCCCGGATCAGGGCCGGGATGGTGTGCCGCTGCTCCATCTGTTCCATCGGACCGCTCCCCTCCCCGGAACCCGGGACGGACGACCCCAGTAGCTGACTACCCGTCAGATTAGCGGTAGCCTTCCCCGCTGTCAGCACCGGTGAACGCGACCCAAGGAGGCGGCCATGGGGGCGGCAAGGGCGACGGCGACCTTGAAGGACGCGACGGCGATAGCCGGTATCGGGCAGACTTCCTTCGCCAAACGCCTCCCCGAGTCCGAGAAGACCCTGGCCTGCCGGGCGATCCTGGCCGCGCTCGACGACGCGGGCATCGCCCCGTCCGAGGTGGACGCCTTCGCCTCGTACACCATGGAGGAGACCGACGAGGTCGAGGTCGCCAAGGCCATCGGCGCCGGGGACGTGACCTTCTTCGGCAAGGTCGGCTACGGGGGCGGCGGTTCGTGTGCGACCGTCGCGCATCTGGCCGCCGCGATCGCCACCGGACAGGCAAGCGTCGGGGTGGCCTGGCGGTCGCGCAAACGCGGCAGCGGGCCGCGCCCGTGGACCAACACCCAGGTGCAGCTGCCCACCCCGGCCCAGTGGACCCGGCCGTACGGGCTCCTGCGCCCGGCCGATGAGATCGGGCTGTTGGCCCGGCGCTATATGCACGAGTACGGCGCGACCCGCGATCACTTCTTCCATGTGGCGCTGGCCTGCCGCAACCGGGCCAATCAGAACCCCGCCGCGATGATGTACGACCGCCCACTGACCCGCGAGATGTATATGACCGCGCGCTGGATCAGCGAACCGCTCTGCCTCTTCGACAACTGCCTGGAGACCGATGGCGCACTGGCCTGTGTAGTGGTGTCGGCCGAGCGGGCGCGCGACTGCCGGCACCGGCCCGTGTACGTCCACTCCGCCGCCCAGGGGCTGCCCGCGCAGGCCCACGGGATGGTCAACTACTGGAACGACGACCCGCTCACCGGCCCCTCCTGGACCGCCGCCCGCCGACTGTGGAAAACCGCCGACTTCGGGCCGCAGGACGTGGATGTCGCGCAGATCTACGACGCCTTCACCCCGCTGATCCCGCTCTCCCTGGAGGGCTACGGCTTCTGCGCCCGCGGCGAGGGCGCCGCCTTCACCGAGGGTGGCGCGCTGGAGATCGGCGGACGGCTGCCGCTCAACACCGGCGGGGGCGGCCTCAGCGAGGCGTACGTCCATGGCTTCAACCTCATCACCGAGGGGGTCAGACAGCTGCGCGGCACCGGCACCGCCCAGGTACCCGGCGCCACGACCTGCCTGGTCACAGCGGGTGAGGGGGTTCCCACATCGGCCCTGCTGCTGAGGAGTTGACCGACGGCATGACACAAACCGAGACGACTGCGGCCGCCAGTGGCGAAGGCGACCGGGCCGACGGGCTGCTGGCGCCCGTGCCCGACGACGACGGGGCGCCCTTCTTCGCCTACGCGGCGCGCGGCGAACTGCGCGTCCAGTGCTGCGCGGGCTGCGGCGAACCGCGCTTTCCGCCCCGGCCCTGCTGCCCGCACTGCCAGTCCTTCGAGAGCCTGTGGAAAAAGATGAGCGGCCGTGGCCGGATCTGGTCGTATGTGCTGCCCCATCCCCCGCTGTTGCCCGCCTACGCGGCACAGGCGCCGTACAACGTCGTCCTCGTGGAGCTCGCGGACGCCCCGCGCATCCGGCTGGTGGGCAATCTGGTCGCCTCCGCCGACGCCGCGCTGAACTCGGTCCCGCCGGAGCGGATCCGCATCGGCGCGCCCGTGAAGGCCGCCTTCCACGGGACGGACGACGGGCTCACGGTGGTGCGCTGGCTGCTGGAGCGGCCATGACGGTACGCACACGGGTGGCGGAGGACGGCGTCGCGGTCGTCACCCTCGACCGGCCCGAGCGGCACAACGCCATCGACCTGGAGACGGCCTCGGAGCTCACCGCCGTGTGGCGGCGCTTCCGCCGGGACGACGCGGTCCGGGCCGCCGTCCTCACCGGCGCGGGCGGCCGGGCCTTCAGCACCGGCATCGACCGCTCGGTGGAGGTCGCGCAGCCGTCGTCGCCCTACGCCATGGACGATCCGCTGCGCACCGTCGGGCCCAAGGCGAACGACCTGTGGAAGCCGGTGGTCGCGGCGGTGGCCGGGATGGCCTGTGGCGGGGCGTTCTATCTGCTGGGCGAGGCCGAGTTCATCGTCGCCGACGAGACGGCGACCTTCTTCGATCCGCACACCAGCTATGGGATGGTCAGCGCCTATGAGGCCGTCTATATGGCGCAGCGGATGCCCATGGGCGAGGTCGCGCGGATGGCGCTGATGGGGACGGCGGAACGGCTCTCGGCCCGAAGGGCGTATGAGACGGGGCTGGTCAGCGAGGTGGCCCCGGCCGGTGAGGCCCTTACGGCGGCCATGCGCGCCGCGTCGGTCATCGCGTCGTACCCGACGGAGGCGGTGCAGGGGACCGTAAGGGCGCTATGGGCGGCGAAGGAGGCAGCGCTGGCCCAGGCGCTCGCGCGGGCCCCGCAGCTGATCGCGCTGGGCAATCTGCCGCCGGGGCGCCAGGCCGCGCTCTTCGCGGCCCGTACGCCCGGCTTCCGTACCCGGTGAGGCCCGGTGAGGCCCGGTGAGGCCGTCCGCCCCGGACCGGCCGGCCCGGGCCTCAGGTGGCTCGGGCCTCAGGTGGCTCGGGCCTCAGGTGGAGCTCGGGTACTTGAGCGCCGAGGTGACCTTGCAGGTGAAGGACGTCTGCTCGGTGAGGGTGCGGTAGGAGGTGGCGCTGAGGGTCTGGCTGCCGCCGGACGCCACGGTGACGGACTTGTAGTCGGAGCCCAGCAGGCTGCCGCCGTTCTGGTCCTCCCACTCGATGGTGATCGAGTAGTGCATGGACTGCGTCTCGGGGTTCCTGAGGTTGAGGGTGTACTGGAATGAACGGGTCGACTCGTCGTAGTCGCAGCCGGTGGCGGTGATGTCGTTCGTGCCGTCCGAGTTGTAGGTGGGCGGCGCGGAGTAGGTGTAGGAGGGCGTCGGGGCGTCGTAGGACGGCAGGTCGGAGGGCGCGCCGCTGGGCAGATCGGTGGGCAGCCCGCTGGGGAGGTCGGTGGGGCCGGACGCCGGGTTGTCGTTGCCCCCGCTCCCGCCCGAGACGAACCCCCCGAGGCCGCCGTCGTGGCTTCCGCCCTTCTTCTTTCCGCAACCGGTCAGCGCGATGAGTCCGACCAGGGCGACGGCGCATATGCGCATGGAGCGGCGTTGCATGGTATTACCCCCGTTGAAAGGCTCATTCAAGCCAAATGCAGCCTATTGACAAGTGCACGCCACCCTAGCAACGGGTTTCGCTACCCCAAAGTCACCTGCGGGTGCGCCTGTCCCGGCTCTCAGAGGACGGAGACGACCTCACACCGCACCACGGTTCCCGCGACCGAGGGATCGTCGAGCGGCACCCTTACGGTCCTCGACTTCCGCGCGGGGACCCGCACATCGGCGCGGCCGGAGGTGAGGGTCATACCGTCCCGGTCCTGGAAGTTCATGTCCCCCCGTGGCCATGGCCACGCCCCTTGAACCCGGTCAGCGCCACCAGTACCACGGTGAGCACGGCCGCCAGCCGTAGACCACGCCGCATCACAGACCTCGTTCCCCCGAAGGCCGCGCAGAGTTACCCATCGACCTCCCGGCTCCCAGGAGGTCGATGAACGCCCGCAACCGTAGCAGTAATTGTCAGGGACACGGCCTGTGGCCTGCCGCTCCCGGCACGTCGCCGCGCGGCCGCGTCACCACCCTCGCCGCGCCGCCGCCTCGCCTCGTCGCGTCACCGCACCGCCGCGCCGCCCCGGGATCGGTCAGGCGCGGCCGCCCGACGGGCGGGACTGTCCCGTGCCCTTGACCGCGTCCAGCGCGTAGACGCAGCGGTCCTTGCTGCACGCGTACACCACACCCCCGACGGCCACCGGGGACCCGGTGATCTCGCCGCCCGTCGCCAGCTTCCAGCGCAGCTGGCCACCCGCCGCGTCCACCGTATAGAGGCAGTGGTCGGCCGAGCCGAAGTGGACCCGGCCGTCGGCGACCACCGGCGAGCCGATGACCTCGCCGCCCGCCGCGAACCGCCACTTGGGCGTGCCGGTGACCGCGTCGAGCGTGTAGAGCGCGGTGCCGCTGCCCAGATGGACCGAGCCGTCGGCCACCAGCACCGGCTCGATCGACTGCCGGGCCTCGGTGGCGATGCGCCAGCGGTCATGGCCGTTCGCCGCGTCCAGCGCGTACACCGTGCCCAGATAGTCGGCGATGTAGATACCGCCACCGGTCACCGCGGGCCCCGGCGCGTACGCGGGGGCGCACAGGAAGACGGCGGGCGCCTCGAAACGCCACCGCACATCCCCGCGGGCGATGTCGAGCGCGAGCACCCGCGTCCCCGCCGAGACGTAGACCACCCCGTCCGGCGCCGCCAGCAGGCGCAGCGGCACCCCGCCGCACGACGCCGCGTCGCCCACCGGGTACGACCAGCGCTCCGCGCCGGTGCGCGCCTCCAGGGCGCGCAGCCGCGCGTCCGCCCACACATACACCGTGCCGTCGTGGACGACCGGGCCGGACTCGGGCGTCTCGAAGTCGGTCTGGAGGCCCTGCATCTCCCACAGCAGCTCGCCGTTGGCCGCCTCCCACGCCTGGACGCCACCGCCGCGCGTACCGGTGACGACCGTGCCGCGGTCGACCTTGAGGGAGTAGACCCAGCCGTCGGTCGACAGCCGCCAGCGCTCGGCGCCGTCCTCCGCGTCCAGCGCGTACAGCGTGGGACCGTCGGAGGCGTGGATCCGGCCGTTCGCCACGGCCATCGCCCACGCCACGTCGCGGGTCTTGAACTGGCGCCGGCCGGTGCCCACGTCCAGCGCGTGCACCTCGAACGAGGTCACGTACAGCAGATCGCCGGCGACCGCCGGGGTGCCCCATACGTCGTTGGACATGCGGAACCGCCACGGGCGCCAGCGGCCGTGCCCGGCCCCGCCGGGCGGCTCGGGCGGCTCGGCCGACGGGGAGTGGGTCGGCGGCGGGACGGCGGCCGTGCCGTCGCCCCCGTTCAGCCCTCCGCTCGTCACCCCGGCCGGTGGGCGCACCCAGCCGGTGGCGGGCCCGGTGCCGTGCTGCGCCTGCGGGTCCCGCGCGTCTGCGGCCCGGAGCCCCGGGCCGATCGGCACCTGCGAACCGGGCAGCCGCACCGATCCGTCGGCCCCCGCGGGCGCCGGGGCGGGCGGAGCGGCGGCGGAGGGGGCGGCGGGCGGAGCGGCGGCGGCGGACGGGGCGGCGTGCCGCCCGGGCCCGATGGAGCCCAGCGCGCTGGGCGGGCTCGCGGCCTCCGGCGCGCGCAGGCCGCCGCGCGGATCGCCCACGCCCACGGGCTCCCAGCCGCTCGGACCGGCGGGCCCGCCCGCGGCGCCGTGCCGCCCGCCATGGCCGTCCGCGGCGGCTCCCGCGGCCGGGGCGTACGAGGGCGGTGACGTGGGCGGGCGCTCCGGCGGGAGCGGCGCGGAGGGGCGGCTGCCCGCGCTCGCGGCGCTTCCGGCGTTCCCCGCGCCCCCGGAGGGACGGCCGCCTCCGGCCGCGGGCCGGGAGGAGCCGCGCACCTGGTTGCGGCCGCTGCGCTTGCGCTCGATGAGCGCGACAGCGCCGGGCGGCAGCCAGGCCGAGGCCGTACCGCTGTCGTCGGCGTTGGAGGCGAACAGATGCGGGGCCAGCTGGGACTGCAGATCGGCCGGGGACGGCCGCCGCTCGGGCTCCATCTGCATGCACGACTCGATCAGCGGCCGCAGCTCGTCGGGCAGCCCGGCCAGATCGGGGCCCTCGCGCAGCAGCATGAACACGGTCTCCACCGGGTTGGCGCCGTGGAAGGGCGCGTGCCCGGTGGCCGCGAAGGTCAGGGTCGAGCCGAGCGAGAAGATGTCGCTCGCGCCCGTCACACTGCGCGAGTCGCGCGCCTGCTCGGGGGACATGTAGGCGGGGGTGCCGACCGCGACGTTGGTCATCGTCAGCCGGGTGTTCGAGACACCGGAGGCGATACCGAAGTCGATCACGCGCGGGCCGTCCTCGACGACCAGCACATTGGACGGCTTCAGATCCCGGTGGACCAGGCCCGCGCCATGGATGGACTGCAGCGCCTCGGCGACCCCGGCCGCCAGCCAGCGCACCGCCTGGGCCGGCATCGGCCCGCACTCGTTGACGATTTCCTCGAGGGAGGGCGCCGGCACATAGGCCGTGGCCAGCCACGGCACCGCGGCGCGCGGATCGGCGTCCACGACCGCGGCCGTGTAGAAGCCGCTGACCGCGCGAGCCGCCTCCACCTCACGGGTGAATCGGACACGGAACAGCTGGTCCTCGGCGAGCTCGGTCCGGACCGTCTTGATCGCGACCCGTCGGCCCGATGCCGAGCGGGCCAGATAGACCAGCCCCATGCCGCCCGCGCCGAGACGGCCGAGCACCTCGAAAGGGCCGATCCGCCTCGGATCGTGCTGCGTCAGCTGCTCCACCACTTGCCTGCCACCTCCCCGTGGGGGCTTGAAAAAATACAGCCCCGTGCAGCGTCTCACCGACAAACCAACCGGCGGCACGCATCCTGCATTCTCTCTGGCGAAGGCGGCGGTTGCGAACCCGGGGGCGAATCGTCGTGTCATCGGGCGATACGGAGCCGGGGTCCGTCCGGTTCGACCGGGGACCATCCACGTGCCCGCAGGCCCGTATCGCCCAGTTATCCGCCCCGGGTCCAGCCCGCCGTCGAGGTGTCGACGACGGCGAAGGCCGCGCCCTGATTGTCCGTAAGGACCGCGAAACGCCCGTACGGCGTATCTTCGGTGGTCTTGAGAACCTGCCCGCCCAGCCGGTGGGCCGTGCGCGACGTCTGATCGCAATCCGCCACCACAAAGTACGTCAGGAAGTGGGCGGGCAGAACGGCCGGGTACTCCTCACCCATCACGACGCGTCCGCCGATCGCGTGACGGGGGTCCGGGGGCTCTCCGCGCGGCGTCCACAGGACCACGTCGGCCGGTGAGCCCTCGGCGGGGGGCGGTGCGCCTGGGGGCGGCGCGGGGGGCCTTTCAGGAGGCGCCGCGGAGGTCGGCGCGGCGGGTGTCATCCCGTAGCCGAAGACCGCCCGGTAGAAGGCGTCCACGGCGCGCGGCTGACGCGTGTGGACCTCGGTCCAGCCGTACGAACCGGGCGTGCCGCGCCGCGCGAAGCCGGTGTGGCTGCCCGCCTGCCAGATCCCGAAGACGGCGCCGCCCGGGTCGGCGGCCGTCGCCATGACGCAGAACTCGTCGATCCACACCGGCGGGGTGATCACCCGGCCACCGGCCTCGCGGATCCGTACGGCGGTCGCGGCGGCGTCCCGGGCGGCGAAGTAGATGTTCCAGACGGTGGGCATCCGGCCGTCCGGCTTGGGCACCAGCCCCGCGACGTCCTTACCGCCGAGCAGAGCCCTGGTGAACGTGCCGTAGTCGGTGGCGATCTCCTGGAAGGTCCAGCCGAAGAGCTCGCCGTAGAAGCGCCGGCCCGCCGCGAGGTCGGACAGCAGCACATCCGCCCAGCAGGGCACGCCTTCCGCGAATGCCGCCATGGCCCGGATCCTCCCGCGTCCCTCGGTCCTCGGACTCGCTCGCCTCGGAGCCCGCTCGTTCCGGAGCCGACTCAGCTCGGAGCCGACTCGCCCCGGAGCTCGCTCACCTCGGAGCCCGCTCACCTCGGAGCTTGCTCACAGCCCGTTTGGAGGTGCTTGGCGCGTGTTTGGAGCCGCTTGGTTCGTTCACCTCACTTGCCACGCTAACGGGGTATCGCCCGGTCTGCTCGCCCCGGAACTCGAAATATTTGGCCAATCCTTTTGCCTCGGAGGCAGATCCGACGGCGTCATCCACCGTTGTTATCCACAGGCTGTTGATAACACGATTCACCCGCGTGGGTGAGCGGTGATTGAGGGCTTGACGACTGCGGATAGGGGTCGGAATCAGCCATTCCAGCCTGCTCGGCGAGGCTCGCAAACCCCCCCATCCCGCCCTAACCCCATTTGCACGCAGCCGAATCGCGCTCCGATCACCCCTCGGTAAGCTGACGGCATGACAGGACAAGTACGCACAGTCGACGGGCGGGTGGCCGGTCGTCGCGGGCAGGCGACGCGGCAGAAGCTGCTCGACTGCCTCGGCGAGATGCTCAGCACCTCCCCGTATCGAGACGTCAAGGTCATCGATGTCGCACGTAAGGCAGGGACCTCGCCTGCGACGTTCTACCAGTACTTCCCCGATGTGGAGGGCGCGGTCCTCGAGCTCGCCGAGGAGATGGCGAAGGAGGGCGCGAGCCTGACCGATCTGGTCGCCGACCGCTCATGGGCCGGCAAGTCGGGGGCGACCGCGGCGGAGGACCTGGTCGAGGGGTTCCTCTCCTTTTGGCGCAAACACGACGCCATCCTGAGGGTCGTCGACCTGGGCGCCGCCGAGGGCGACAAGCGGTTCTACAAGATCCGCATGAAGATCCTCAACTCCGTCACCAACTCCCTGACGGACGCCGTCAAGGAGCAGCAGGCCAAGGGCCGGATCGACAAGGACCTCAACCCTGGGGCCATCGCGGGCTCGCTGGTCGCCATGCTGGCGGCGGTCGCGGCGCACCAGAAGGGCTTCCAGAGCTGGGGCGTCAAGCAGGCCGACCTCAGGCCGAGCCTGACCTGGCTCGTCCACCTCGGGATCACCGGCCGCAAGCCGCCGAAGTAACGAATCCGCGCCCCTTCCCCGGCGTTCCCTCCCCGGCCCCTCCCGGCCGGCTGCCCGGCCGGGCCCGCACGTCCTGTCACGCCGCGGCGGATCACTCCCCAGTGATCCGCCGCGGCCCGTTGCGGTCACTGGCTGGTTGGGCCATGGGCTCGCCCATGGGTGAGGAACGGGAACTCCGCCGGGGCGCCGGGTCCCCCGACCGGGGGTGCCGGGCACCCCGATGGGAGGGGCGTCGGGCGCCCCCGAAACGGAGGGGGACCGGGTCAGCCCTCCCCACGGCCCCACGGACCGGCTCAGCCCTCCTCGACGCGGTGGAGGCGGAAGAGGCGGATCTCGCGGTCCACCCGGGACTGATAGGTCGCGTACGGCGGCCAGAAGGCGAGGACCGCGGCCCAGGCCGCCTCGCGCTCGGCGCCCTCCAGCAGGCGTGCTCGGACGGCGATGTCCCGGCCCCGCCAGCTGATCTCCGCTTCCGGGTGCTTCAGGAGGTTCGTGGTCCAGACCGGATGGCCCGGACGGCCGAAGTTGCTGCCGATCAGGATCCAGGTCCCGTCGTCCTCCGGCATGCAGGCCAGCGGCGTACGGCGGGGAAGCCCCGACCTGGCCCCGCGCGCCGTAAGGATCACGCCCGGCAGCATCCGCGCGCTCGGCAGCACCTTGCCGCGGGTCAGCCGGTGGACGGTGCGGTCGAACGCGGGGATGACATGGGGCGCGACCTTGGCGAAGGCGCGGGTCGAGGACACCTTACGGACCAGCTTCACGCCGTAACCGGCCATCAGACCGTCACCGCCTTCCGCGGCCCCTCGCGCCCGTCGGACCCGTCTCGCCCATCAGGCCCACCGGGCCTGCCGGGCCTGCCGCCCCCGTGGTGGCCGCCGCTTCCGCCGCTCCCGCCACGCCCTTCATGGCCACCGTAAGGAGCGCGATCGGCCGCGCCGAAGAGTCCCTCCCGTTCCGCGGCCCGCGCCCGCAGCCGGTGGACGGGGCCGAAGAGCAGCTCGTCCGAGGCGGCCCGCTTGAAGTAGAGATGCGCGTCATGCTCCCAGGTGAAGCCGATACCGCCGTGCAGCTGCACCGCCTCGGCCGCCGCCGTGCGCTGCGCCTCCAGCGCCTGCGCGAGCGCCAGCCCGCCCGCGACCGCGGCTTCCCTACCGCCCGCACCGTGCGTACCGCCCCCTCCGCCCTCGGCCGCGGCCCAGGCCGCGTAGTACGCCGCCGAACGGGCCGCCTGGACCGCGACGTAGACATCCGCCAGCCGGTGCTTGACCGCCTGGAAGGAGCCGATGGGACGGCCGAACTGCTCACGCGCCCGCACGTACTCGACCGTCCGGGTGAGGGCCGCGTCCGCAGCCCCCACGGCCTCGGCGGCGAGCACGGCCGCGGCCGCCGTACCCACGGTCGCCAGCGCCTCGGCCACCGCCTCCCCGCTCCCGCCGTCGTCCACCCCCAGCAGCTCGGCCGGGACGTTCCGCAGCTCGATCCGGGCCTGCGGCCGGGTCGCGTCGAGCGCGGTCAGCCGGGTGCGGACCAGCCCGTCCGCCCCCGCCCGGACGAGGAACAGCAGCGTCCGCCCGCGCGTATAGCCCCCGGCGCGGGCGGCGACCAGCAGCAGGTCGACGCTGTGCCCGCCCGGCACCTGGTCCACCTGCCCGTACAGCCGCCACCCCGCGCCGCCGTCCCGGTCCGGGCGCGCCTGGACGCCCCCCGCGCGCCCCCCACCGGCCCACGCGCCGTCCCGCGCTTCTACGAGCCCGAGCGCTTCGGGCAGCGCGCGCCCCGGCACCGCGAGTGCCGCCGCAAGGGCGCCGTCCGCGATGCGCGGCAGCAGGTCGGCGCGCTGTGCCTCCGTGCCGAGCGCGGCGACCAGGGGCGCGGCGAACACGGCGGTGGCCAGGAGCGGCGAGGGGAGCAGCACCCGCCCGGTCTCCTCACAGACCAGCGCCAGCTCGGTGACGCCGCAGCCGACACCCCCGTACGCCGCCGGAAGGGCGAGGCCCGGCAGCCCGAGCGTCCGGGCGAGCCGCCGCCACAGGGCCTCGTCATAGCCGGGCGCGGTCTGGACCGCCGCCTTGACCTCGTCCGGCCCGCACCGCTCCCGCAGCAGAGTGCGCAGCGTACGGCGGATCTCGTCCTGTTCCTCGGTGAACGCGGCGTCCATCGGCGAGCACCTCCGTTTTCTGACGGGTCGTCATACTAGGGACGAGCTCCGGACTTTCCCACCCCTCCCGCCCCATCCACGGCTAAGCTGCTGTCGCCCTACCACGTTCCTCCCCGCATCCTCCGCCGGAGCGCGACCGGACCGGCGGTGGCCCTGACCTCCGGGGCCTGTCGGAGGAGCGAGGAGGGGTAATGGACGATCGGAGCACGCGGGAGACGAGCGACGACCGATGGACCGGCCCGGACAAGTGGCAGGTCGTGATCGGAGCGCTGAGCCTTCTGGTGGCGATCGCCGCTTGTGTGGGGCAGTTCCTGCAGTAGCCGGGCGCCTCACGCGTGGTCCGGACGGGGCTTGTGTTCGAGGCGCGAGCACAGCCATACGGGAGATCGTCCGGACCACCCCCTTCCTCCCGGGTCTCGGTGTGCTCGCGCATGCGCCCCCTTCCGCTCCACCGGATCTGATGTACCGTCAGATTCATGCCGCCCGCAGCGCAGCGCACCCGTAAGGTCGCCGTCGTCGGCGTCGCCCTCTCCGACTGTGGCCGCGTCGACACGGCCACTCCCTACGCCCTCCACGCCCAGGCCGCCCGCCGGGCCCTCGCCGACTCCGGTCTCGACCGGTCGGTCGTCGACGGCTTCGCCTCGGCGGGGCTCGGCACCCTCGCGCCGGTCGAGGTGGCCGAGTATCTGGGGCTGCGGCCGACCTGGACCGACTCGACGGCCGTCGGCGGCTCCACCTGGGAGGTCATGGCGGCGCACGCGGCGGACGCGATCGCCGCCGGGCACGCCCGAGCCGTTCTGCTCGTCTACGGTTCCACCGCCCGCGCGGACATCCGCGCGGGCCGCCGCACCGCGAACCTCTCCTTCGGGGCGCGCGGACCGCTTCAGTTCGAGGTCCCGTACGGGCACACGCTGGTCGCCAAGTACGCGATGGCCGCGCGCCGCCATATGCATGAGTACGGCACCACACTCGAACAGCTGGCGGACATCGCCGTTCAGGCACGCGCCAATGCCGGGCACAATCCGGACGCGATGTTTCACGAACCGATCACGGTCGATGACGTCCTGAGCGGCCCGATGATCGCCGATCCCTTCACCAAGCTGCACTGCTGCATCCGCTCGGACGGCGGCTGCGCGGTGCTGCTCGTGGCCGAGGAGTACGTACCGGACACGGCGAAACCCCCGGTGTGGGTGCTGGGTTCGGGCACGGCGGTCTCGCACACCACCATGTCCGAATGGGAGGACTTCACGGTCTCCCCGGCCGCGGCCTCCGGGCGGGCCGCCTTCGCGCGCGCGGGCGTCCGGCCGTCGGAGATCGATGTGGCCGAGCTCTATGACGCCTTCACCTATATGACCCTGGTGACGCTGGAGGACCTCGGCTTCTGCGCCAAGGGCGAGGGCGGGGCGTTCGCGGCGAAGGGGCGGCTGACACGGGACGGCGAACTGCCGACCAACACCGACGGCGGCGGCCTCTCCGCCTGCCACCCGGGATGCGCGGACTGTTCCTGCTGGTCGAGGCGGTACGGCAGCTACGCGGCGAGGCCGGGGAGCGGCAGGTGCGCAAGGCGGGCGGACGGCTGCCGGAGCTGGCCGTGGCCTCGGGCACGGGGGGCTGGTTCTGCTCGGCGGGCACGGTGGTCCTGGGCCGCGGCTGACGGGCCCGCCCCGGCCGTACGTACGCCCCCGCTTGCCCCGGCCCCTCACGGGTGATCGGATGGGGAGCCGATGAGCGAGCACGAGGACGAGGAATTCCGCGCACTGCTGCGCGGCCTGCGCGTACCCCATGCGGGCGAACTGCCCGTCTTCGACCCGGCCACGGCCCCGGACGCACCGCTTCCGCTCTTCCGGCGGTGGCTGCGGGAGGCCGCCGAGGCGGGGGAACCCGGCCCGCACACCATGACCCTGGCCACCGCGGGCGCCGACTGCCGCCCGTCCCAGCGCACGGTGATGCTGCACGACGCCGATGAGCGCGGCTGGCACTTCGGCACCCATCGCACCAGCCGTAAGGGCCGGGAGCTGGCCGAGCGGCCGTATGCCTCGCTCGCGTTCCACTGGATGCGGTCGGGCCGTCAGGTGCGCCTCGGCGGGCGGGTCGGCGAGGCCGGACCGGAGGAGAGCGCCGCCGATCTGCGCGGCCGCTCCCCCGCGGCGCTCGCGGCGGCGCTGGCCGGGAGCGGACGGCAGAGCGAGGTGCTCGGCTCGTACGAGGAGCTGCTACGGGCCTTCGAAGCGGCGTACGAACGGGCCGACCGCGAACCGGACGCGACCGCCCCCACCTGGACCCTGTACGTCCTGGAGGCGGACGAGGTCGAGTTCTACCAGGAGGAGGCGCGGCGGCGGCACGTACGGGTCCGCTACCGCCGCGACCCCGGGGAACCCGGCGGCTGGCGGCGGGAGCTGCTGTGGCCATAAGGGCGGCACGGCCGTACGGCGACGACCGTAAGGCGTGCACCGTTGAACAACGCGACCGTAAGGCGGCCACGCCGTAAGCGCAGGCGGGCAGCGACAGGCTACGCGGGCACCGGCCGGAAGACAGGAACGACCGGCGCGTCCCCCTCGGCCGCCCCGGCGGCCCCAGCCCCCGGAACGCCACCCGGAGCCGCATCCCCACCCTCGGCCCGCCCTCCGGGACCTCGATGAGCTCGGTCATCATCCGCGGCCCCTCGGCGAGGTCGACGACGGCGGCGGTGTACGGGACGCGGGCGCCGAACGGCGGCAGGTCATTGCGGTGCACCACGGACCACGTGTAGAGCGACGCGGCGCCGCTCGCCGCCTCCCAGGCGACGTTCTCGCTCCAGCAGTACGGACAGAACTCGCGCGGGTAGTGATGGGCCCGGCCGCACCCACCGCAGCGCCGGATCAGCAGCCGGCCTTCGGCGGCGGCGTCCCAGTAGGGGCGGGTGAAGGCGTCGATCTCGGGCAGGTCGAAGCGCGGAGCGTCCGCGGGCGGCGGCGTCGGGCTCACAGGAACAGCCCCCATGCCTCGTCCAGCGACCAGGTCTGCCAGCTCATACCGAAGAGCCCGACCACGGAGATCAGCACCATCATCGAGTTCTGCCCCTGCTCCGCCCAGTCGTGGATCATGAGCAGGAAATAGAGCAGATTGAGCACGATCGCGCCGATCAGGGCGATGGGGGTCAAAAAGCCGAGCGTCAGCCCGAGCCCGAGAGCCAGTTCCGCGTAGACGACGACATACGCCATGGCCTTGGGGCGGGGTGTGACCACCGCGTCGAAGCCGCCGCGGACGAACGCCCAGCGGTGCTTGGCGGCCACGCCCACCGCCCAGCCGATGCCGGTGCCGCGCTCGAACCAGTCCTTCTTGTCCTTGTGCCGCCAGCTCTCGAGCCACCACAGGCCGAGTCCGATGCGCAGTACGGCGAGCCATTCGGCCCCGTCGAGCCCGATCGTCCGCATCGTCCTCCACCCTCCCGCCCCGGCGAATCTGACGGTACGTCAGTTTCACGGGCCGGGCGCGGCCCGCGCAAGGGGTCGCACCAGGGGAACGAAAACCGCCGGAACCCGGAATGGCGACCGACGGGACACCGCGGCGACGATCCGGCGGCGACCGACCGTGACCTCTCCGCAACCCATCCGGAATCACTTTGACCGGATCGTTTGACCGAAACCCGTCAAATACCCGACTACGCTCACCCGCATGGCCGACCGCTCCCCGAGAAGTCCTCACCCGTCTACGTGATCGGCGGCGGTCCGGGCGGACTCGCCGCCGCTGCCGCGCTCAGCCACCGCGGGATCCGCGCCGTCGTCCTGGAGAAGTCCGACGCGGTCGCCACGTCCTGGCGGAACCACTACGACCGGCTGCACCTGCACACCACGCGCAGACTCTCCGCGCTCCCCGGGCTGCCGATCCCCCGGTCCTACGGACGGTGGGTCGGGCGCGACGACGTGGTGCGCTACCTGGAGCGCTATGTCGAGCACCACCGACTGGAGATCGTCACGGGCGTCGAGGTCTCCCGCATCGACCGCTCGTCCGACGACACGGAGTGGGTGCTGCGCGCCACGGGCGGCCGTACGCCGTCCTCGCCCGTGGTCGTCGTCGCGACGGGCTTCAACCACACCCCACGGCTGCCGGACTGGCCGGGCCGCGCCGGCTACACCGGTGAGCTGCTGCACGCCGCCCACTACCGCAACGCCCGCCCCTTCGAGGGCCGTGACGTCCTGGTGGTCGGCGTGGGCAACACCGGCGCCGAGATCGCGGTCGACCTGGTCGAGGGCGGCGCGGCCCGGGTGCGGCTGGCGATCCGCACCGTGCCGCACATCCTGCGCCGCTCGACGGCCGGCTGGCCCGCGCAGGCCACCGGCATCCTGGTGCGCAGGCTGCCGCGGCGCGCGGTGGACCGGGCGGCGCGGGTGATGTGCCGGGTGAGCATGCCGGACCTGACCGAGCACGGCCTGCCCTGGCCCGACACCGGGCTCTACACCCGTGTACGGGAGGGCGCGATCCCGGTCCAGGACGTGGGGCTGGTCGACGCGGTGCGGACGGGACGGGTGGAGGTGGTCTCGGCGGTGGACTCCTTCGACCTGGACAAGGTGGTCCTGGCCGACGGCTCGCGGATCAGCCCCGAGGTGGTGATCGCCGCGACCGGCTACCGGCGCGGCCTGGAGGAGCTGGTCGGCCACCTGGGCGTGCTCGACGACCGCGGCCGCCCCCTCCCCCACGGCCGACGGACCCTGAAGTCCGCACCGGGACTGCACTTCACGGGCTACACCAATCCGATCAGCGGGATGCTGCGCGAGCTGGCCATCGACGCCCGGAAGATCGCCAAGACGGTCGCCCGCACGACGGCATGACGGCGGGGCGGGGCGGGCCGCGATTTCGCCGACCCCGCCGTCACCCTGCGTGTTCCCCGCGCCGCGAGCATTCCTGACAGGCCGTCAGTTCAGTAACCTGACTACTGGGTAATGTGACTTGGCGTCAGGTTTGCTGCGGCGGCCGACGTCGAATCCCCTGGTCACCTACCCGGTTATTGGCCAACGAGCAGGAGTGGCGGATACCGATGCTTGGATCGACCTACGGCACCCTGACCACCAACTCCCGTCATGCCCGCGCCGTCGCCTGCGGTCAGGTCCCCGGCCCCGCCGTGCATGTCCACAGCAGGCCCGCGGCGGGCGGGACCGCCGAAGGCGTGGACGACGTGGACGTCAGCGGGCGCCCGCTGCACTCCACCGTCCCCGATCTGGACCGCTTCTTCCATCCCGAGTCGGTGGCGCTCATCGGCGCCTCCGACGCGGACGGCCGCCCCAACACCGGTATCACCCGCCAGCTCCTGGCCTGGGCCGAACGCGTCGGCGCCCGGCTGCACCCCGTGCATCCCTCCCGTCCCGCCGTCTTCGGCATTCCGTGCGTACCGTCCGTGGCCGCGCTGCCCGAACCCGTGGACCTCGCCGTCCTCCTCGTCCGCGACCCGCTCCCGGTGATCGAGGAACTCGACGGGAGCAAGGTGAGGTTCGCCGTCGTCTTCGCCTCCGGCTTCGCCGAGACCGGCCCCGAGGGCGCCGCCGCGCAGGCCCGGCTGGCCGCCGCGGCCCGCGGCGCCGGGCTGCGGCTGCTCGGCCCCAACACCAACCTCAACGCCTTCGAGAAGTTCCGCGACGACCTCGACGGGCCCGCCATCGCCCTCATCACCCAGTCAGGCCACCAGGGCCGCCCGGTCTTCACCCTCCAGGAGCTCGGCATCCGGCTCAGCCACTGGGCCCCGACCGGCAACGAGGCCGATCTGGAGACCTCCGACTTCATCTCCTACTTCGCCACCCGGCCCGAGGTCGGCGCCATCGCCCTGTACGCGGAGGGACTGAAGGACGGCCGCGGCTTCCTCCTCGCCGCCGACCGGGCCGCCCGCGCCAAGGTGCCCGTCGTCGCCGTGAAGGTCGGCCGCACCGAGACCGGCGCCCGCACGGCCGCCTCCCACACCGGCAAGCTGACCGGCTCGGACGCGGTGGTGGACGCGGCCATGCGGCAGTTCGGCGTGATCCGCGTGGACGGCCTGGACGAGCTGCAGGACACGGCGGCGCTGCTCGCCCGCGCCCGCCCGCCGCTCGCCGAGGGCGTCGTGGTGTATTCGATCTCCGGGGGCACCGGGGCCCACTTCTCGGACCTCGCCACCGCGGCGGGCCTCACCCTGCCCACCCTCTCCCCCGAGAAGCAGACCGAGCTCCACCAGTGGATACCCAGCGATCTCAGCGTGGCCAACCCGGTGGACAACGGCGGCCACCCGGTCGGCGACTGGCGCGGCCGCAAGATCATCGACGCGATCCTCGCCGATCCGGCCGTGGGCGTGCTGATCTGCCCGATCACCGGTCCCTTCCCGCCCATGAGCGACAAGCTGGCGCAGGACCTGGTGGACGCGGCCGAGCAGACGGACAAGCTGGTGTGCGTGGTGTGGGGCTCGCCGGTCGGCACCGAGGACGCCTACCGCACCACCCTGCTGGGCTCCTCCCGCGTGGCCACCTTCCGGACGTTCGCCAACTGCATCACCGCCGTGCGCGCCTATCTGGGACACCACCGCTTCACCGCCTCCTACCGCTCCCCCTTCGAAGACGCCCCGCGCACGCCGTCCCCCTCCCTTCGCAAGGTGCGCGATCTGCTGCGCCCAGGAGACCGCCTGAGCGAGCACGCGGCGAAACAGCTGCTGCGGGCGTACGGCATCCGGGTGCCGCGCGAACAGCTGGTGACCAGCGCGGCCGCGGCCGTCCGCGCCGCGGGTCTGGTGGGCTACCCCGTGGTCATGAAGGCGTCCGCGCCGCAGCTCGCCCACAAGACCGAGCTGGGCCTGGTCCGGCTGGGGCTGACCTCGGCCAGCCAGGTCCGCGACACCTATCGGGAGCTCACCGACATCGCCCGCTACGAAGGCGTCGAGCTGGACGGGGTGCTGGTCTGCCAGATGGTCGAGCGCGGGGTGGAGATGGTGGTCGGCATGAGCCAGGACCCCTCTTCGGACCGACCGTGACCGTCGGTATAGGGGGCGTGCTCGTCGAAGTCCTCCGTGACGCCGCCGTACGCGTCCCCCGTTCGGCGAGGACCAGGCGCGCGCGATGCTCGCCGAACTGCGCGGCCGCGCCCTCCTCGACGGTGTGCGCGGCGCTCCCCCCGCCGATGTGGACGCGCTCGTCGAGGTCGTGCTGCGGGTCCAGCGCATGGCCCTTGAGCTCGGGGACCACCTCGCCGAACTGGACGTCAATCCGCTGATGGTGCTCGAACGCGGCCAAGGTGCCGTGGCACTGGACGCCCTGGCGATCTGCCGCTGACGCATGGAGCGTTGCCATGACCTCTTCCCCCTTGAAGACTCACGTGACTCCGTTCTACGGCACACCACTGACAACGGCGTCTCGTGGATCACCCTCAACCGCCCCTCGGCGATGAACGCCATCACCCCCGACCAGCGAGAACACCTGATTTCGCTGCTGGACCACGCCTCCGCGGACCCGGCCGTCCGGGCCGTCGTGCTGACCGCCACCGGCAAGGGGTTCTGCGCGGGAGCGGATCTGCGCGGTGCGACGGACGGGGCCGAACGGGTCGCGGGCGATGTCGCCCGGCTGATCCGCGGCGGAGCGCAGCGGCTCATCGCCGCCGTCCTCGACTGCGAGAAGCCGATGATCGCCGCCGTCAACGGCACCGCGGCCGGGCTCGGCGCCCATCTCGCCCTCGCCTGCGATCTGGTGCTGGCCGCCGAATCGGCCGTCTTCATCGAGGCGTTCGTCCGCCGCGGCCTGGTCCCCGACGGGGGCGGTGCGTATCTCCTCCCCCGGCTGATCGGCCCGCAGCGCGCGAAGGAGCTGATGTTCTTCGGCGACGCGCTGCCCGCCGCCGAGGCCGAGCGGCTGGGCCTGGTCAACCGGGTCGTCCCGGACGACGACCTGGCCAAGACCGCCCGCGCCTGGGCCGAGCGCCTCGCCGCGGGGCCCACCCGTGCCCTGGCCCTCACCAAGGCGCTGGTGAACTCCTCGCTGGAGTCCGGCCGTCCGGCCGCGTTCGCCGCCGAGGCGGCGGCGCAGGAGATCAACATGACCACGGCCGACGCTCAGGAGGGCGTCCGCGCGTTCATCGAGCGCCGGCCGCCCGTGTACCGAGGCCGGTGAGACCGCTGAGGCCGCTGAGGCCGCTGAGGCCGCTGAGGCCGCTGAGGCCGCTGAGGCCGCTGAGGAACCGCCGTCAGGGAACCCGGGACAGCGGGGCAGAACCCGAGCAAGCGAGACATCCGAGCAAGCGAGAAAGGGGGACGGGGCCATGATGGGACACGCCGGTATGGCCGCCACCGCCGTCCGCTACCTCCGGGCGGTCGGCTCGCCGACCGCCTCCGTACCACCGGTCGACCCGCTGCCCCCGCCGGAGCTGCGCTGTGTGCGCGACGATGAGCGGCCCCCGGTCGACCCGGCCGAATTCCGCCGTGTTCTGGGCCACTTCGCCAGCGGGGTCACCGTGATCGCCACCGTCGACGAGAACGGACCGGCCGGTTTCGCCTGCCAGTCCTTCGCCTCGCTGTCGCTGGACCCGCCGCTGGTCGCCTTCATGGTGGCCCGCACCTCCACGACCTGGCCGCGCATCGCTCGCGCGGGCGTCTTCTGCGTCAATGTCCTGGGCGCACACCAGGGCGAGCTGTGCCGATCCTTCGCGGTCAGCGGCTCGCGGCGCCCCGACAAGTTCGCGGGCGTCCGCTACGAGCCGTCCCCGGTCACCGGCTCACCGCGGCTCGCGGACGTCCCGGCGTGGATCGACTGCGCGATCCACACCGTGCACACGGGCGGCGACCATCTGGTCGTGGTGGGCCGCGTCCGGGCCCTGGGCACGGACGAGCCCGCGGCGCGATCGGGGCCGCTGCTCTTCCACCGCGGCTCCTTCGGGGAGTTCACGGCGCTTCCCTGAGGCCACCCGTTCGCGTAGGCCCAGGCGGCCTTGCGGGGTGTCCGGTCGGTTCCCCTCCCCGCCCTTCCCTCAGCATCGATATGCGGCTCCGCCGCGTGGCCCGCCGCAGGCGCCAAGATCCGTCGGCCCCTAGACCGATGCCGACGCGGTCTTCGCCCCGGGCCGCGCCGGATGACCAGCGACATCAGCGCGGCGATCGCGCACAGCGCCCCCGAGCCGTACCAGACCAGGTCGTACGAGCCGAAGGTGTCCCGCGCCGCGCCGCCCACGAAGGCCACGACCCCGGCCCCCACCTGGTGGGAGGCGAGCACCCAGCCGAAGACGATCGCACTGTCCTCCCCGTACTGCTCCCGGCACAGCGCCATCGTCGGCGGCACGGTGGCGACCCAGTCGAGGCCGTAGAAGACGATGAAGAAGAGCATCGGCGGATGGACCACGTCGTCCAGCAGGATCGGCAGGAACATCAGCGAGAGCCCGCGCAGTGCGTAGTACACGGCCAGCAGCCGTCGCGCGTCGAAGCGGTCGGTGAACCAGCCGGAGGCCACCGTCCCCACGATGTCGAAGACGCCGATGACGGCGAGCAGGCTCGCGGCGGCCGTCACCGGCATGCCGTGGTCATGCGCGGCGGGCACGAAGTGGGTCTTGACGAGGCCGTTCGTGGACGCGCCGCAGATGGCGAAGGTGCCCGCGAGCAGCCAGAAGGAGCCGGTGCGCGAGGCCGAGGTGAGGGCCTTGACGGCCCGCCGGGCCGCACCGCGCCGGGGCGCCGGCCGCTGGACGGGCGGCCCGTCGGCGCCGTAAGCGGCGAGGCCCACGTCCGAGGGGTAGTCGCGCAGCAGCAGCCAGACGAGGGGCACGATCGCCAGCGCGGCGACCGAGACGGTGATCGCGGCGGGCCGCCATTCGTGCCCTTCGACGATCCAGGAGAGCAGCGGGAGGAAGATCAGCTGCCCGGAGGCCCCGCCCGCCGTGAGGATGCCGGTGACCAGCCCGCGCCGGGCCACGAACCACCGGTTGGTCACGGTCGCGGCGAAGGCGAGCGCCATGGAGCCACTGCCGAGGCCGACCAGCACACCCCAGCACAGCATGAGCTGCCAGGGCTCGCTCATGAAGACCGTAAGGCCGCCACCGGCCGCGATGACGACGAGCGCGGCCGCGACGACCTTACGGATGCCGAAGCGATCCATCAGGGCGGCGGCGAAGGGAGCGGTGAGCCCATAGAGGGCGAGGTTGACGGAGACCGCGAACCCGATCGTGCCGCGCGACCAGCCGAATTCCTCGTGGAGCGGATCGATGAGCAGACCGGGCAGGGAGGCGAATCCGGCCGCGCCGATGATCGTCACAAAGGCGATGGCGGCGACCGACCAGGCGCGGTGCGGTAGGCGTAGGAGGGCCCGCCGTGTGGGCCGGGCGGGCCGTTCCGGCTGTTCGTCCTGTTCGTGGGGATCGGAGAGCTCGGTCGTCTGCGTCACCGGACCAGCATCGAGCAGCTGGTCGGCACGGACGAGTGGCCCAAGGGACAGCATTCGCTAGGATCGGGCCATGCCCCTTTCGGGCCGTGTCCGAACGACGGGAGGCCGGAAGTGTCCCCACCCCAGCCCCGATCCGCGCCCCACTCCCCGCCCGGGACCGCCGACGAGCGCCATCGCGTCGTCGTTCTCGCCCTCCCCGGCGTGATCCCCTTCGAGCTGGGCATTCCGTACCGGATCTTCGGCAAGGCCCGCTCCGCCGACCGCCGGCGGCTGTACGAGGTGGTCACCTGCACCCCGAGCCCGGTCTGGTGCCCACGGACGCCGACTTCCCGATCGCCGTGGAGCTCGGCCCGGAGGCCCTCGCCGAGGCCGACACCATCGTGGTGCCCGCCTCGTACGAACTCGGCCCGGTCTACGAGGAGGGCGTGATGACCGAGCCGCTCGGCGGCGCGCTGGCCCGTGCCCGGCCGGGCGTGCGCTGGGTGTCCATCTGCACCGGTTCGTTCGTGCTGGCCGCCGCGGGGCTTCTCGACGGCCGCCCGGCCACCACCCATTGGTCCAGCGTCGACCGCCTCCAGCGCCTCTTCCCGACCGTCGATGTCGATCCGAACGTGCTGTTCGTGGACGACGGCGATGTGCTCACCTCGGCCGGTGTCGCCTCGGGGATCGACCTGTGTCTGCATCTGGTGCGGCGCGACCACGGCACGGCCGTCGCCAACGACGTCGCCCGGCACAGCCTGGTACCGCCCCACCGCGATGGCGGCCAGGCCCAGTACATCCCGCGCCCGCTGCCCGAACCCCAGCAGGCCACCACGACGACGGCCCGCGCCTGGGCGCTCGGCCGACTGGACCGGCCCATCTCGCTGCGGGAACTGGCCGCCCAGGAGTCGATGAGCGTACGGACGTTCACCCGTCGCTTCCGCGAGGAGGTCGGCGTCAGCCCGGGCCAGTGGCTGACCCAGCAGCGGGTCGAGCGGGCCCGTCATCTCCTGGAGGGCACCGATCTGTCGGTGGACCAGGTGACGCGCGAGGCCGGTTTCGGCTCCCCCGCGTCCCTGCGCCAGCACTTCCAGGCAGCCGTGGGGGTCTCTCCCACCGCCTACCGCCGCACCTTCCGCGCGGGCGCCGAGGCCGGTACCGCTTCCGGCGCCGACGCCCGCGCGTAAGGCCGCTCAGCCCGTCATGACCGCTCTCTCGCCGTCACGGGCTCCCGTGTGCCAGGACCACTCCCGCGCCGTCACAGGGCCACTCCCGCGCCCTCACACAGCCGCCTCGGCGCCCTGGAGCCGCCAGCTGCGGACGTGCACCCAGGTCATGTCCCGCCACCACTGCGCGTTCCAGTCGCCGCTGTGGAAGCGGAACAGCGAGATGGTCTCGGCGGTGAACCGCTTGGGCGGGTCCGCGACCAGAGTGTCCAGGAACTCCCCGATCTCCTCGTAGAGGTCGGGCCGCAGGGTCAGCTCATGGGAGGCCACGGACAGATGCGCCCGGAATTCCGCCGGGTCGAAGGGTTTGAAGAGAAAGTCCGGCTGAACGGACGACACCGGCGCCAGCGCGGCGTTCACCGAAACCGCCAGGTCGACCATCTCGGGGTTGGGCGTCCCGTCCGGCAGATGGTGCACGTTGTACGCGAACCCCTTGCCGTGCCGGTCGATACCGGAGTTGTACGTGGTGAACGACGTGGCCTCGGACAGCAGCGGGTCCAGCACCGCGATCAGCTCCTCCTCGGCGACCGTGGCGTGCACATTGCCCGCCAGGGTCGCGTGGGGCGGGAACGCCGCGCACGAGACGAGGCCGTACTGCTGCTTCATGAGCAGGTGCAGCCGCGCGAGCACCGCGCAGGTCTGCGGATCGGGGCGGAGGAAGACTCCGTAGCGATGGGGGTTGTCTCGCATCACTGACCTGCCTGTTCCCGGTAGCGATCGATGTCGCGGTTGGCGGCGGATTCGGCGTTCTTCAGCGCGGTGTCCAGCGGCGTCTTCCCGGCGAAGGCGGACTGGATCGGGCCGAGCACATCGGTGCGCACGGTGGGCATCGCGCCGGTCAGGCATCCCGCCGTGGCCGTAGTGGCGGGCGTCTTGTTGAACTGGTCGATGACGGCCTTGAGATCGGGCCGGGCGGCGAGGGTCTTCCGCTGGCCGGGCAGGGCGTCCACCTTCTTGTTGATGGGCGCGTAGCCGGTCGCGCGGCTGAACTCCTCCTGGGACGCGGGCGAGGCCAGGAAGGCGGCCACCTGCCAGGAGGCGGCCTGCTCGGCGGCGCTGTGGCCGGGGCCGTTGACCCACAGGGCGGCGCCGCCGACGACGGGCCCGGAGGTCGCGGCCGGACCGGACAGCGGATAGGGCAGGGCCCGGTAGGGGAAGTCGGCGCCCTCCTTGACCTTCCCGGCGGCTCCGCTGCTGTTGAACATCATCGCGACCTTGCCCTGCTGGAAGGCGGTCACGGCGTTGGAGCCGTCCTCACCGGTGTCCAGTCCGGCGCCACTGGTGTAGAGATCGCTCACGGCGCCGATGGCCTTGCGCTGCTGCGGGCTGGTGAGCTTCACACTGGACGCGGTGCTGCCCTTACGGCCGTTGTCGGGCCCGCAGTAGGGCACTCCGGCGGCGGCGGTCAGCTGCTCGATCCACCAGGTGTCGAAGGGCTGGACCAGACCCCCGGCCTTCGGCACCTTACGGTGGACGGTCTTCGCGGCGGCGACCACCTGGTCCAGGGTGTTCAGGGGCGTGGTCGCGGGCAGTCCCGCCTTCTTCAGCAGGTCGTCGTTGACGTAGAGCATCGGCATCGACGTGTTGAAGGGGACGGCCATCAGCTTGCCCTGGGCGCTGTAGTAGTTGCGCGCGGCGGGCCGGATGTCGTCCAGGGACAGCGTGCCGGGGTTGGCCTCGGCCAGGTCCTGGGCAGGCACGGTCTGGCCCGCGTCGTGCAGGAAGCCGGTGCTGATGTCGTAGGAGAGCAGCAGGCTCGGGGTGCTCTTGTCGCGGATGGCGGCGGTGTACTTGGCGAGCACGTCGGGGTACTGGCCCTGGTAGACGGCCTTGATCTCGATCTTGCCGCGGTGCTGGGCGTTGAACCGGTCGACGAGCTTCTGGAGCGCCACGGCGTTGGTGTCACCGAGGCCGTGCCACAGGGTGACGGTGACGGGCCCCTTGGCGGCCTTGAGGGCCGCGGGGCCGGGGGCCTGGCCGGAATCGCCGGTGTCGTTCTTACCGTTGCCGCCGCAGCCGCTGAGGGCGGTCAGCGCCACGAGGGCGGCGAGGACGGACGCGCTTCTGCGCATGGTGGTGTTCCTCCGGGAAGGGAGTCTGGGAAAGGGGCGCGGGAAGGTGGGGAGAGCGGTGTCAGCGCGGGGAGGTGCGGGCGAGGCCGCGGAGCAGGAAGCGCTGGCCCACGATGACGAGCAGGAGGGTGGGAAGGAGGACGAGGGTGGTACCGGCGTAGATCACGCCGGGGCTGGTCGACTCGGCGTTGACCAGCTGGGAGATCCCCACCTGGACGGTGCGCCGGTCCGGGGAGTCGGTGATGAGCAGGGGCCAGAAGTAGCCGTTCCAGGCGGCCAGCGCGCTCCACAGGGTGGCCGCGGTCACCTGCGGCCTGGCCATCGGGAGGACGACGAGGAAGAGGCAGCGCAGATCGCCGCAGCCGTCCAGCCGCGCCGCCTCCCACACCTCCCGGGGAAGGGTGAGGAACGCCTGCCGCAGCAGGAAGACCGGGTACCCGGCGGCCAGGAACGGCAAGGTGATCCCGAGGAGGGAGTCGCGCAGCCCGAGGCCGGTGACGAGCTCGTAGTTCGGGATGACCAGGCTTTCACCGGGGATCGCCAGGGTGGCGACGATCACGGCGAACGCCACCGCGCGCCCCCTCCAGCGCGGGAACACCAGGGCGTACGCGGCCAGTGAGGACGTCAGCAGCTGGCCGCCCGTCTGCAGGGCGGTGACGAGCACGCTGACGACGTACTGCTGCCCGAAGGGCACATTGCGCAGGGCCTCACGGAAGTTGTCCAGGGTCAGCCGGGTGGGCAGCAGGGTTCCGTGCGCCACGTCCTGCGGCGGCAGCAACCCGGTCAGCAGCGTGACGTAGACCGGGAAGCCGATGACGACCGTAAGGGCGACGAGCCAGAACCAGCGCACCATGTCGCGTGCGCGCAGCGGGGGTCGCGACCTCCGCGGCCTTCGGGCCGCCGCGGTGGCCTCGGTGACCGTGGGGCGCGTGGGTGTCGTGGTGACGGTCATGAGGTGGTCACCCGGCGGTTGAGGACGAGGAACTGCACGGCGGTGACGAGCAGGACGAGCGCCAGCAGTACGACCGCGATGGCCGAGGCCCGGCCGTAGTCGGGCACCCCGCCGCCGAAGGCCCGCCGATACAACTCCACGACCAGGGTGGTCGTCGCGTCGGAGGGGCCGCCCCGGGTGAGCACCTGGACCTGCGTGAAGATCTGCAGTCCGCTGATCGTCTGGGTGACGGCGAGGAAGAACAGGCTGGGCGAGATCAACGGCAGGATCACGCTGCGCACCAGCCGCGGACCGCTCGCCCCGTCCAGCTCCGCGGCCTCCAGGACCTCCGAGGGCAGATTCCGGACAGCGGCCGTCAGCACGAGGACGGCGAATCCGAACTCGTACCAGGCGGTCGCCAGGGCCACGCACAGCATCGCCCACCCCGGGGACTGCAGCCACGGCGGACCCTCGTACCCCAGCTTCGCCAGGACGTGGTTGAGCGTGCCGACCGACGGGGCGAACAGCCCGGCGAAACAGGCCGAGGCCGAGGCGGCGGAGTAGGCGAAGGGAAGGGAGAAGACGAGCTGGAAGAGGCGGCGTCCGGCGATGCGGCGGCGCAGCGGCAGCACGGCCGCCAGCGCTCCCGCCGTGGCCATGGCCACGCTGGCGACCGTGAGGGTGAGCGTGGTGAGCAGCACGCGGCGGCTCGCCGGGTCGGTCAACAGCTGGGTGTAGTTGGCGAACCCGACCGAGCGGGTCGGATTGCCGAGCAGGTCGGTCCCCCGGGTGCTCAGCCAAATCCCGCGCCCCAGGGGCCAGTAGAGGAAGACAGCGATCAACAGCAGGGTCGGCACGGTCAGCCAGGGGCCGAGCCGGGGGCGACGAGGGCCCGCGCGCTTCAGTGGTGGAACGTTCCCGCACATGGCTGAAAAGCTATGCGGCACCGACGTCCTGGGAGCGGCCGAAAGGTTACGGCCCGACGAACGTCCTCAGTGACGACACGCGGCCCCGGGCGCGGCCCTGCCGCCGGAGCGACGCCTCGGGGACGCGACGCCCCCGGCGCGCGGAGGCCGCCGGGGCGTCACGCGGCATCGAGGGTCACCGCCGCGCCCGGCTCCAGGCGCCAGCTGCGGACGTGGTCCCAGGTCATATGGAGCCACCACCGCGCATGCCAGTCCGGGCTCCGGAAGCGGAACAGCGAGACCGTGTCGGCCGTGAAGCTCCGCGGCGGCTCCCATCCCAGGCCCTCGACGAAATCGAGGATTTCCGGCCGGAGTTCGGGCCGCAGCAGCAGCTCATGGGAGGCGATGGACAGATGCGCGCGGAAGCGGCCGGGGTCCAGCGGGTTGGCGCGGTAGTGGTCCATCGGCTTGGCCACGGGCGCCACCGCCCGGCGCACCGTGTCGAGCAGGGCGGTGATCCCGGGGTTCGGGGAGCCATCGGGCAGGTCGTGCAGATTGAACCCGATGCCTCCTCCGCCCTTCTCGATGCCCACGTTGTACGCGGTGAAGGAGACGGTGCCCGCCAGCGCCGTACCGATCCGATCGGCCAGCTCGTCCTCCGGCGCGTCGGTGGGCATATTGCCCACCAGGGTGGCGTGGGGCGGGTAGGCCGCGCAGGAGACCAGCCCGTACTGCTGCCTGAGCAGCAGATGGAGATCGGTCAGCAGGGCGCAGGTACCGGGGTCGGGGCGGAGGAAGACGCCGTAGCGGAAGGACGAGGCGGCCGAGGGCGCGGACATGGTTTCTCCGGTACGTCAGCGGCGCGGTTCCGGCGGGCGGGCCCCGGATTCAGCGCCGCGCGGGATGGGGTGGCGGTGGGGCGGTGGTGGTTCCGGCCACCAGCGCCCCGCGCAGGGGGATGTGGCGGGTGGGCATGGAGCGGTCCTCGCGCAGCTCCAGCAGCAGGTCGATGGCGCGTCGGCCGACCTCGTCCAACGGCTGGCGCAGCGTGGTCAGTCCGAGGAGCGGGGTGGTGAGCGGCCCGATGCCGTCGAAGCCGGTGACCGACATGTCGTCGGGCACCCGCACTCCGGCTCGACGGAGCCGTTCCAGGACACTGACCATGGCGTCGTCCTGGGGGCACATGATCGCTGTGATCTCACGGTCCGCGAGCAGTGCGGGCACCGCGTCGGCGGGGGCTTCCCGGCCGTCGGCCAGTTCGGTGACGACCGTGTCGACACCGCGTTCCCGCAGGCCGTTCACCATCGCGGCGGTACGGGCGTACTGCGTGAAGGACAGCGCCTCCGGCACCAGCAGCACGGCCACCCGGCGGTGCCCGAGGGACACCAGGTGGTCCACGAGCTGCTCCGCGCCGTCCTCCTCGTCGCAGTAGACGCTGTTGATCGCCGGATGCGGCTCCGGCCGCCCGGCGACGACCGTCGGCACCCGTTCGACGAAGGGGGTGATGTCCCGGGCGGGAAGCAGACCGCTGCACACCACCAGACCCTCGACCCTCAGGGAGAGGAGCGTCTGCAGGGCGCGGCGCTCCTCGGCGAGGGCGAAGTCCCGTACGCCGGTGGCGGTGACGACCCTATAGCCGCCTTCGATGGCGCGTCCCTGGAGCGCCGCGTGGAGTTGCCCGTAGAAGGGGCGGACGGCGTCGCGGACGAGCACCCCCAGGGTGTGCGTTCGCTGCGCGACCAGCCCCTGCGCCATGGCGTTCTTGACGTAGCCGAGCCGCTGGGCGGCGTCGAGGATGCGCGAGCGGGCCTCCTCGCTGATGCGTCCCTGTCCCAGCAGGGCCCGGGAGACCGCGGACTTCGACACCCCCGCTTCCCGCGCTATGTCGATGATCGTGGGCGCCCTATTGGCCTTTTCCTCCGTCACCGGCTACCAGTACCACAGCTCATGGAGCCGTCCGGGGTCGGCCCGTGGGGCAGCAGGCCGCGGTCGGCGAGGACGGCGCGGGCGGCCGTGGCCCCGGTCCACAGATGGGCGTCCCAGCCGTGCTCGCTGGCCGCGTCGACGTTCTTACGGCGGTCATCGAAGAAGAGGACACGCTCCGGCGGTGTGCCGAGAAGCTCGCTCATCCGCTGGTAGACGGCGGGGTCGGGCTTGGCGAGGCCGTGGTCCGCCGAGAGCATCAGCCGGTCGAAGTGCGCGGACCAGTCGCTGCGCTCAGCGGTCCGGGCCAGCGCATGGGGGGCGTTCGACAGCAGCGCGAGACGGGTGCCCTGCCGCTTCAGGTCCTCCACCAGGGCGCGGGAGGGCTCGTCGAGCCGTGTCCAGATCTCGACTTCGGCGCTCACGAGCGCGTCGACCGTGCCGGGGCGCAGCGGGGCGCCGAGCGCGCCGGCCACGGCCGACCAGTAGGCGGTGTCGGAGCTGCCGAGGTCGTAGGCGTCGCGATGCGCCCAGTACGCCTGGGCGAACGCCGCTTCCTCGACGCCGAGCAGCGCGGCCAGCCGCTCCTCCAGACCGGACAGACCGCGCGGCCGCGTCAGCACCTCGCCGAGGTCGAAGACCACGGTGGGAGGGGTGTCCATATCGGCTGCCGTACCGACTGCCATAACGGCTGTCGCATCGGCTGCTGTCTCGGCTGCTGTCTCGGCTGTCGCATCGGCTGCCGTCTCGGCTGCGCCATCCAGGCGGGAACGTTCCACCAGGGCAACGTAACCGGCGAGGCCCACGAGCGGGGCAACGGCGACGGGAAGGCAGGGTGAACAGCCCTCGTCGCCAGACGAACCGGACGCCCGTTCAGAAGGTGAGCACGGCGCGCGCCACCCGGCCATGGTGGGCGTCGTCGGCGGCCTTGGCGAAGTCCTCCAACGGGTAGGTCCTGCTCACGAGTTCGTCCAGCAGCAGCCGCCCCTGCCGGTAGAGGTCGGCGTACAGCGCGATGTCGGCCTGTGGCCGTGAGGAGCCGTAGCGGCAGCCCAGGATGGACTTGTCCAGATACATGGAGGAGACGCGGAAGGCCGCCTCGGCGTCGGCGGGCGGCACCCCGAGCAGCACCGCCTGGCCGTGCCGGTCGAGCAGATCGACGGCCTGGCGGATGAGCCGGGTGGAGCCGACGCATTCGAAGGCGTGGTCCGCGCCGGTCGGCAGGATCTCCCGTACGGCGTCGGCGGAGGGGACGAAGTGGGTCGCGCCGAACCGCCGGGCCATCGGCTCCTTGGCGGGGTTGGAGTCCACGGCGACGACGGGCGACGCCCCGGCGATCCGGGCCCCCTGCAGCACATTGAGGCCGATGCCCCCGCTGCCGATGACGACGACCGACTCACCGCGGTCCACCTTGGCGCGGTTGAGCACGGCGCCGACGCCGGTGAGGACGGCACAGCCGATGAGGGCGGCGGGGACGAGCGGAATGTCCTCGGGGATCGGCACCACCTGGACGGCGGTGACGAGGGTGCGCTCGGCGAAGGCGGAGTTCGAGGCGAAGTTGTACAGCCGCTCGTCACCGCGGCGGAACGGCCGGGTCGGCCGGCCGATCGCCGCGCGGCACATGGTGGGGCGGCCCCGGGCGCAGTCGGCGCAGGTCCCGCAGTTGGCGAGGGTGGAGAGCGCCACGTGATCACCGGGCGCGACATGGGTGACGCCCGGCCCGACCTGCTCGACCACGCCCGCGCCCTCGTGGCCGAGGACCACGGGGAGGGGGAAGGGGATGGTGCCGTCGACGACCGACAGATCGCTGTGGCACAGCCCGGCGGCGGCGATGCGCACCAGCACCTCGCCGGGGCCGGGGTCGCGCACCGCCAAGTCCTCGACCACGCGCGGCGCGGTGCCGTCGAAGATGACGCCTCTCATCCTCATCACCCTTCCGATGCCTCAGGCGACCCAGACCAGCGACTGGAGTTCGCTGTACGCGTGCAGGCCGAACGAGCCGCCGTCGCGGCCGACTCCGCTTTCCTTGAAGCCGCCGAACGGTGTCTCGGGGTGGCGCTGGGCGGTGTTGATGCCGACGTTTCCGCTGCGCAGACGGGCGGCCAGGGCCCAGGCGCGGCCCGCGTCGGCGCTGAAGACGTAGTCGTAGAGGCCGTAGGGGGTGGCGTCGGCGATCCGCACGGCCTCCTCTTCGTCGTCGAAGGGCAGGGCCACGACGACCGGGCCGAACAGCTCCTCGCGCGCGACGGTCATCGCGGGGTCGGCGTCGGCGATGAGGGTGGGGGCCACGTAGAAGCCGGGCTTGAGCGCGGGGCGTTCGCCGCCCACGACGATCCGGGCGCCCTGCTCACGGGCGCCGGAGACATACGCCTCGACGCGATCGCGCTGCGCGGCGGAGATCAACGGACCGACGACCGTGGAGTTATCCACAGGGTCCCCGATCTTCAGTGACTCTGCGTAGTGTGTGAGTGCGGCGATGACCTTCTCGTACAGCGATCGATGGACGAGCACACGGGTCGGCGCCGTGCAGATCTGCCCGCTGTGAAAGGAGAAGGTCGAACCGACCGCCCCGACCGCCGACGCGATCACTCGCTCGTCGGCGTCCCCCAGGACGATGGCCGCGCCCTTGCCCCGAGTTCCATCAGGGTGCGTTTCATCGACCGCCCCGCGGATTCGGCGATCTTCTTCCCCACGGCGGTGGATCCGGTGAAGCTGACCATGTCGACACCGGGGTGCGCGACCAGCGCCTCGCCGGCGGCCGCGCGCGAGCCGGTGACGACATTGAAGGCACCGTCCGGGAGCCCGGCCTCCTTCAGCAGGGGGCCGAGTTCGAGACAGCACAGCGGATCTTGCGGCGCGGGTTTGGCCACGACCGTATTGCCCATGGCCAGGGCCGGGGCCACCTTGCCCGCGAGATTCGTGAGAGGGAAGTTGTAGGAGGTGATGCAGCAGACGACACCCAGGGGACGGCGGACCGCTGCCGCCCCGATCAGCCCGCCGGGCGCCAGCGGGGTGGCGGCCACGGGCAGCGGGGCCAGCGGCACGGTGTCCGGTTCGAGGGCACCGCGCGCATAGCGGCGGAAGCGGTCGATCGCCGGGGGCACCTGGAGGGACGAGGTGACGCGCAGCGTCGCCCCGGTCTCCGCCTGGACGAGGGGCACCAGGTCCGGGGCGTGCTCGGCGAGCAGATCGGCGGCCCGGTCGAGTACGGCGGCGCGCTCCTTCGGGGCGGTGCGCGACCAGCCGTCGTACGCGCCCCGGGCGGCCCGGACCGCGGCGTCCACATCGGCCGGGTCGGCCTCGGGGGCATGGCCGACGGTTTCCTCGGTGGCGGGGTTGATGACGGGGTAGTGCCCGTTCCCGGGAGCCCGCCACGAGCCGCCGATCCAGTGCGCGTAGGTCTTCGTCATCGGCGTGATTCCTTGGGGAGGTGAAGTACGCGCTCGGCGATGATGGTGCGCTGGATCTCGTCCGAGCCGCCGTAGATGGTGTCGGCGCGGGAGAAGAGGAAGAGACGCTGGAAGGCGTCGAGTTCGTACGGCCGGCCGGCGGTCCAGCGCGCCGGGCCGAGTGCGGCCGCGGCGCCTCTCACCTGCACGGCCAGCTCGCCGAGCCGCTGATGCCAGCCGCCCCACAGCAGCTTGGCGACGCTGGGCGCGCCGGGGTCCTGCGGGCCGGAGTACTGGGGCCGGAGTGCTGCGGGCCGGAGTACTGAGGGCCGGGGGCGGGTGAGCCCGGGTCGGGTGAGCCGGTGGCCCGGGGGTCCGCGTTCCTCGGGGGGAGGTCATGGGGGGCGGCCTTCCGCGGGGCGGGGTCCCGGGCCGGCCGGGCGGAGTTCGGGGCGGGGCTCTGTGCGCTGCCCAGGGTGCGCAGGGCGTTCCAGCGCATGGCCTTGAGCTCGGCCCACTGCCGTATCAGCCGGTCGCGCAGGACGGGCTCCTCCGCGGCGCCGGTCTCCAGCGCCAGCCGCACCACCCGGCTCAGTTCCTGGGCGAAGCCGATCTGCTGGACCAGGGTGGAGACCCCGCGCTCCACCGCCAGCAGGCTCATGGCCACGCGCCAGCCGTGGCCCGCGCCGCCGACGAGGTGTTCGGCGCGGGCCACGGCCCCGTCGAAGAACACCTCGTTGAACTCAGCGGTCCCGGTCAGCTGCCGGATCGGCCGCACCTCGATCCGTCCCGGCTGGTCCATGGGCACCAGCAGAAAGGAGAGTCCATGATGGCGCTGTGAGCCCTCCTCGGTGCGCGCCAGCACAAAGCACCAGTCGGCCTCATGGGCGAGGGAGGTCCAGATCTTCTGCCCGGTGATGCGATAGGTGCCCTCGCCCGGGTCGCGGACGGCGCGGGTCCGCAGCCCGGCGAGGTCCGAACCGGCGTCGGGTTCGCTGTAGCCCTGGCACCACACCTCCTCGCCTCGGGCGATGGGCGGCAGGAAGCGGGTGCGCTGGGCGGAGTCGCCATGGGCGAGCAGGGTGGGCCCGAGGAGGTTCTCGCCGATGTGGCCCAGCCGGCCGGGCGCCCCGGCGCGGGCGTACTCCTCGGCCCAGACGACCTGTTGGGTCAGCGTCGCGGCGCGGTTGCCGTACGCCCCGTCCGTACGGTCCCAGCCCAGGCCGATCCAGCCGCCCGTGCCGAGTTCGCGCTCCCAGGCGCGGCGGACGGCCATGTCGCCGTGCCCCTCACCGGGGTGGCCGCCGGTCTGCTGCTTGAGGGCGGCGAACGGGCCGGTGAAGTGCTCGGCCAGCCAGTCGCGCGCCTCGGCGCGGAACCGCTCGTCCTCCGGCCCGAAAGCGAAGTCCACAGCCTCTCCCCTCGTCGGCCCTGGTGGGTGTTCCCGGCACGCCCCGCCCTTGCCGGGGTCAGGCGTTGGGGCGCCGGCCGTCGGCGGCGGCCTGGGCCATGGCCTCCAGCTGGGCCAGCATCGGCATGGGGTCGGTGCCGACCGTGCCCGGGAGGAAGTCGGCGATCTTCTCCGGGGTCCAGGCGCCCTCGGCGTATCCCGCGCGCAGTTCGCGGGGCTGGGCCCAGACCGCGATCTTGGGGCCCGCGATCGTATAGACCTGCCCGGTGATCCGCTCCGCGCGGGCGCGTTCGCTCAGCAGATAGACGACCAGCGCCGCCACGTCCCCCGGCTCGCCGATCTCCTTGAGCTCCATCGGTACGTTGGCGGACATCCGGGTGCGGGCGACCGGGGCGACACAGTTCGCCGTGACGCCGTACTTGTGCAGCCCCAGCGCGGCGCTGCGCACCAGGGAGATGATCCCGCCCTTGGCCGAGGCGTAGTTGGCCTGGGCGACGCTGCCCTGGTGGTTGCCGCTGGTGAAGCCGATCAGGGTGCCGGAGCGCTGGCGGCGCATCACCGCCGACGCCGCCCGGAAGACCGTGAAGGTGCCCTTGAGATGGGTGGCGACGACCGGGTCCCACTCTTCCTCGGACATGTTGAAGAGCATCCGCTCGCGCAGGATCCCGGCGACGCAGACGACCCCGTCCAGCCGTCCGTACCGCTCCAGCGCGGTGTCCACGATCCGCTGGCCACCGGCCATGGTCGAGACGTCGTCGGCGACCGCGACCGCCTCGCCGCCCGCCGCCGCGATCTCCTTGACCACGGCCTCGGCGACCTCGCTGCTCGGTTCGCCGCCCTCGATCGAGACTCCGTAGTCGTTGACGACGACCTGTGCCCCCTCGGCCGCGCAGGCGAGGGCCACCGCTCGTCCGATACCGCGTCCGGCCCCGGTGACGGCGACCACCTTGCCGTCCAAGAAGTTGCCCACGTCGCATCCCCTCCCGGAGTTTCTGACGGTCCGTTAGATTTTTAAGCAGACGCGGCCCGAGTACAAGCCCCCGCGCACAAACGTCGACCGGGAACGCCGAAGGAGACGCCATGTCGCTGCCAGCCGAGTTCCACGAGATCGCCAAGCGGGTCAACAACTGGGGTCGCTGGGGGACGGCGGACGAGATCGGCACGCTCAACCTGATCACCGATGCCGTGGTCCGGCACGCCGCCGCGACGATACGGACCGGCCGTCGCATACCGCTCGCGGTGCCACTGCGGCAGGACGGCATCCAGACCGGAATGATCCCCGGGCGGGTCAACCCGCTGCATACGATGATCGCGGTCAACTTCGAGATGTTCGGCCCGGGCACGGTGGCGACCAGCGACGACGCCGTGACGATGGGGCTCCAGGCCGGTACCCACTGGGACGGGCTGACCCATGTCTCGCACTCCGGCAGGATCTACAACGGCCGCCCCGCCGACTCCATCACCACTCATGACCGCGCCGCCTTCAGCGGTATCGACAAGGCGGGGCCCCTCGTCTCGCGCGGGGTGCTCCTCGATGTGGCCCGGGCCCGGGGCGCCGAGCGGCTGCCCGAGGGGCATGTGGTCACCCCCGAAGACCTCGACGCCGCCGAGGAACTGGCCGGGACGAGGGTGCGCTCCGGCGATATCGCGCTCGTCCGCACCGGGCAGATCCAGCGCTATCTGGCGGGCGAGAAGCGGGCGTACGCCTTCCCCTCACCGGGGCTGTCCCTGCGCACGCCCGAGTGGTTCCACGCCCGGGATGTGGCGGCGGTCGCCAATGACACGCTGACCTTCGAGGCCTTCCCACCCGAGATCGAGGACCTCTGGATGCCGGTCCACGCCCTCGACCTGGTCGAGATGGGCATGCTCCAGGGCCAGAACTGGAATCTGGAGGATCTCTCCGAGGCCTGCGCCGAGGAGGGGCGCTACGCCTTTCTGCTGTCGGCCCCGCCGGAGCCGTTCGTCGGCGGCACGGGCGCGCCCGTGGCACCCGTCGCGATCCTCTGACGGCTTGACGCCGCCGAGGCCTTGGTCTCCCCGATGCCCATGGAGGGGACGGCGGGCCGCTCTCTTTCGGGTGGCGGCGCGCTCATGCGCGCCCCGAGCACGGCACCGCGCACCGCCACCCGGCTCCCGACGCTGAGCCCTGTTTCAGCAGCGGGGGCGCGACCCGCACTCGCCAAGGAACGTCCCCGTGAACACACGGTCCACAAAGACACCACAGCCCTCGGCGTCCCCTCGCGACGAATCGCTGATCCTAGAGTGATCAACCGAACACGTCACGTCAACACCTGGTCTGGACTTTGTCTGATTCGCCCTATGTGTGACGGCGCATGAGAGGCCGCTCGCTTCTTGGAGAGCTGCTCCTCGCTCTTCGCGCGGTCGATTTCACACCAGATCCGCTTCCCGGAGCCCTCCGGCTGCCAGCCCCAGCGGTCGGCGAGACCGTCGACCAGCTCCAGACCGCGCCCATGAGTGTCCTCCTCATCGGCGCAGCGCTGGCGCGGAGCACGGTCACTGGCGTCGGCGACCTCGACCCGGACCGTGCCCGCACCGGCCCCCCGGCTCGTGAACGGCCCCGGCACCCCACCCCCGGCACCGCCACCGCCACCGCTCCCGCCGCCCATCCCCTGGGCGGGGAAGAGCATCCGCAGCACGGCCGGACAGCCGGTGTGCACCACGGCGTTGGTGACGAGTTCGGAAATGAGCAGAATCAACGTCTCAGCGACTGGCTCATCGGCTCCGATACCGGACCCGACAAGCCGCGAACGCGCCCACCGACGGGCACGACTCACCTCCGCCGGGTCGGGCCTGACCTCCATCTGTGCCTGAAGCACCTGCACCGCTCACACCATCCGAACCGGCAGACACATCGCCTTGTACCTCCAAGAGGTCACGGACCGTGACACTCCCCCAGCTCCAGCTGGGAGGTAACCCCGTGCGCGACAGCATGGTTGACGTACAGTCACCCCAACAAGCGCTTCGGTCATATTCCAGCGCCAAGGAGTATGCGTGGGGCATACTGTGCGACACGCGTCCTGAGGACTCGAACATCGAGGTTGGGGCGTCGCACACCCCGGGCGAGCGGGGCACGTCGTCATGCCCGGAATCGCCCCATGGGCAACGCCGGGCCTCTCGCACCCCATAAGCGCTCGCACCCCACGGAGAGTACCCGAGCCCGGGCCCGACTCCACCCTGTGACGAGTCACGCCTAGGAAACAACCTGGTATCAACGCTCGGTCACCTCGGAAGCCCTGGGGATCTTCCCAGAGAATGCGACATCCCAACAATTCAGGCGTATCCATCGAGCCCGGCTACAAACATGTTTCAACGGTCGACACGAGCCCGGCCGCCAGTTCCTCCTCCGCCGCCGCCACGGACTGCCACTGACCTGCCCGCACCCAGGCCCGCTTGAGATGGAGATGGACATCCGCCTCCCAGGTGAAGCCCATCCCGCCGTGGACTTGCAGACAATCACGGGCATTGTGGACAGCGGCCTCATCGGCGAGCAGTTTGGCGGCCGCGATGTCACCCGGGTCTTCTGTGACCGCCGCGGCATACACCACACTTCTGGCTGATTCGGCACGAACCAGCATCTGGGCGCACAGATGCTGTACGGCCTGGAAGGCGCCGATCGGTCGGCCGAACTGGGTGCGGTGCTTGGCATGGTCCACCGCGAGCTCGACCGTACGGGAGGCGCTGCCCAGCTGTTGGGCCGCGGTCAGCAGCGCCGCCTCGCGGCGCAGCCGGGCGGCGAGCCCCGAACGCCCCGGCCCCGCCTGGTCCGTCCGGTCGACCTGGTCCGTCCGGTCGGGCTGGCCCGCCTGGCCTGCCTGTTCCGCCTGGTCAAGCCGGGTTCGGCTCGGGGTTGGCCGGTGCAGTGGGGTGGCCGGGTCGACGGAGCGCATCGGCTCCGCCGAACGCGCCGCCTCCTCCGCCGGAATCACCGCGACCGCCGTCGGCCCCAGCACCAGCACCGCCTCGGCGGACGCCAGATGCTCGACCGGCGCGCCACTGTCCTCCAGCGCCGTCACCACCGTCTCGCCTTGGGCCGCACCCGCCGCCAAAGACCCCGCAGGCCCCGCCCCGAACGCCCCCGCCGCCCACAGCCCCGCCGTCAGCTCCGTCGCGACCAGCGGTCCCGGCAACAGCGCCCGGCCCGACTCCTCGAAGGCCAGCACCGCCTCCGGCAGCCCCAGCCCCACCCCGCCCGCCGACTCCGGCACCCGCAGGGCGAAGAGGCCAGCCGCGCCCAGCTCCCGCCACAGCGCCCGGTCCAGCTCCCCGCCCCGCGCCGCCGCCCCGTCGCTCCCCTCCGCCGCCCCGTCGCCCCGCGCCGCCATCCCGTCGCCCCGCGCCGCGTCCCCGTCCACCACCGCCCGCAGCCGGGCTCGCGGAAAGCGCCGTTCCAGGAGTTCGCGCATGCCCGTCCGCAGCGCCCGCTGGTCGTCCGTGAGCTGGAAGTCCACGCCCCGCTCACCGTCCCTTCGGCAGACCGAGGATCCGCTCGGCCACGATGTTCCGCTGGATCTGCGAGGTCCCCGCCGCGATGGTGTACGAGAGCGAGGAGAGCCGGTCGGCGACCCACTCCTGACCGGCGTCCAGCGCGTCCGGCCCCAGCACCTCGGCGGCCGCGTCGTACAGCTCCTGCCGCACCTGCGAGAAGCGCAGTTTGAAGACCGAGCCGCCGACGCCCGGCACCCCGCCGGTGCGCTGCGCCTCGCTCACGTTCCACTGGGTGAGCCGCCACAGCGCCGCGCACTCCGCCGCGAGCCGCCCCAACCGGCGCCGCAGCACCGCGTCGTCCCAGCGCCCGTTGGCCCGCGCCGTCCGGGCCAGCGCCTCCAGTACCCGCCTACAGGCGACCACCTCGCCCACGAAGGCCGTACCGCGCTCGAAGGAGAGGGTCACCATGGTCACCCGCCAGCCATCGTTCTCCTCCCCGACCCGGTGGCTGACCGGCACCCGCACCTCGTCCAGGAACACCTCGGCGAACTCCGCCGTCCCGGCCAGGGTTCGCAGCGGCCGCACCGTCACCCCCGGCGCGTCCATCGGCATCGCGAGCCAGGTGATGCCCCGGTGCTTCGGCGTGTCGGCGTTTACCGGCGCGGTGCGCACCAATAGTTCGCACCAGTCGGCGATCTCGGCGTGCGAGGTCCAGATCTTGCTGCCGCTGATGACGTACGCATCGCCGTCCCGTACCGCCCGGGTGCGCAGCGACGCCAGGTCGGAGCCGGCGTCCGGTTCGGAGAACCCCTGGCACCAGACCTCGTCCCCGCGCAGGATCGGCGGCAGCCAGCGCGCCCGCTGCTCGAAGGTGCCCTCGGCGGCGATGGTGGGGCCCGCGTGCAGCAGTCCGACGAACCCCGCGCCCACATAGGGCGCACCGGCCCGCTCGGTCTCCTCCAGGAAGATCAGATGCTGGGTGGGCGTCGCGCCCCGGCCGCCCGCGTCCGTCGGCCAGTGCAGCCCGGCGTAGCCCGCGTCGTGGAGCATGCGCTGCCAGCCGCAGTCGTAGGCGCGGCGGCCGGGCCAGTCGGCCGGGTGCGGGCGGTCCGGCAGCTTGGGCAGGACGTCGGCGAGCCAGGCGCGCAGCCGGTGCCGGAAGTCCTCCTCGTCCTCCGTGTAGGTGAGATCCATCAGCGGCCGACCTCCCTTTCTGATGGGCCGTCAGACAAGGTGGGCTTCCGCAGGCTAGCCCGCACCCCCTGGACCGACAAGGCGCGCGCCCTTACGCTTCCAGCACTATCTGATGGGTCGTCAGCTACCGTCCCACGGGAGGCCGGGATGACCGACATCGCGCATGAGCTCGGCACATCGGCGACGCTGTGGGAACTGCTCGAGCGGCGCGCCGCGCTCACCCCCGACGCCCCCGCCCTGCTCCAGGCCACCGCCTCCGCCCGCCACGACCGGCGGCTGACCTTCGGCGCCCTGCGCACCCGCGCGGAGCGGACCGCCGCCGGGCTGTACCAGCTGGGGATACGCCCGGGCAGCCGGGTCGCCTGGCAGCTGCCCACCCGGATCGAGACGGTCGTGCTGACCATGGCGCTCGCCCGCCTGGGCGCCGTGCAGACCCCGCTCATCCCGTACTACCGCGACCGCGAGGTGCGGTTCGCGCTCCGCGAGACCGGGGCGCGGTTCTTCGCCGTGCCCGGCCGGTGGCGCGGCTTCGACCACACGGCGATGGCGCGCCGCCTGGCCGCCGAACTGCCGGAGCCGCCGATGGTCTTCGAGGCGTACGACACGCTGCCGGTGGCCGACCCCAAGGCGGTGCGGCTGCCGCCACCGCCCACCGACGGGCGGGCCGTCCGCTGGATCTACTGGACCTCGGGCACCACCTCCGACCCCAAGGGCGTGCTGCACACCGACCGCAGCCTCATCGCCGCCGGTGCCTGCCTCGCCCACGCGCTGCGGCTCGGCCCGGACGACGTCGGGTCCATGGCCTTCCCGTACGCCCATGTCGCGGGGCCCGACTACACCGTGATGCTGCTGCTCTACGGCTTCCCGGCCGTGCTGCTCGAGCACTTCTCGCTGCCGGAGTCGCTGCCCGCCTACCGGCGGCACGGAGTGACGGTCGCGGGCGGCAGCACGGCCTTCTACTCGATGTTCCTGGCCGAGCAGCGCAAGAATCCCTCGCGCCGGCTCATCCCCACCCTGCGGCTGCTCGCGGGCGGCGGCGCGCCCAAACCGCCCGAGCTCTACTACGAGGTCGTACGGGAGCTGGGCTGCACCCTCACCCACGGCTACGGGATGACAGAAGTCCCCATGATCACCATGGGATCGCCGGACGACACGGACGAGAACCTGGCCACCACCGAGGGCCGGCCGCCCCGGGAGATGGAGGTCCGGGTGGTGGACGGTCAGGTGCGGCTGCGCGGCGAGGCGGTCTGCGCCGGATATCTGGACGAGGCCGAGACCCGTAAGGCGTTCGACGCGGACGGCTTCTTCCTCACCGGCGATCTCGGCCACCTTACGGAGAGCGGCCATCTGGTGCTGACCGGCCGCGTCAAGGACATCATCATCCGTAAGGGCGAGAACATCTCGGCCAAGGAGATCGAGCAATTGCTGTACCAGCACCCGGACGTGGGCGATGTGGCGGTGATCGGCCTGCCCGACCCGGACCGGGGCGAGCTGGTCTGCGCCGTCGTGGAGCAGCCGCCCGGGGCGGCGGCGCTGACGCTCGGCCAGGTCGTGTCGTATCTGCGGGAGGCCGGGCTGTCAGTGCACAAGCTGCCGGAGCGGCTCGAGGTGGTGGACGCCCTGCCCCGCAATGAGACGCTGCGGAAGGTGCTGAAGTACCGGCTGCGGGAGCGGTTCGCGGAGGGAACCGCTGAGCGGAGGGGCCCCTGGCGGAGGGAGCCCCAGCGGAGGGAGCCGCCTGGGCCCTAGCCGGTGGTGGTGCTGTACGTGGCCGTGGCCTGCTCGAAGTACTGGTTGACCGCCCGGCGCTCATCGGACGGGCCGATGACCAGGACCACGTGGTATCGGCCGTCGATCAGCATCGCGAGGTTGCGCGCGTACACATTGCGCCCGCTGCTGTCGCGCCAGGTGAACGCGCCCTCCGCCATCGCCGTACGGCCGACGTCGATCCGCCGCAGCCCGGAGGACGAGGCCCAGGAGGAGCCGCGGAAGGCGGACAGTTCGGCCTCGCGGTCCTGCTGGTACGCCATCGGGTCGCCGCCGAACTCGGACATCTTGTCCCGCCCGGCCACGACCACCAGCTCGAAGTCGCCGCCGAGGTAGCGGATCTGGCCGCGGCCGTTCTCGCCCCGGCGGGTCCAGCCCTCGTGGACGGCGACCTTGAAGCCCTTGGGGTCCTTACGGACCGCGAAGCCCTTCGCCAGCCCGGCCGGGTCGGTGGACTGCGGCTCCTGGTCGCCGGGGTCGGCGGGCTTCCCGGCCTCCCCCTCGTCGCCGTCACCCTTGACGCCGTCGCCGCCCGCGGGGGCGCTCGGTGCCGCGCTCGGCACACCGGCCGAGCCCGTACGCCCCTGGCCGCCGTCGTCCTTGGAGCGCGGCATGAACATCATCGCGTAGAGCACCGCGGCCGCCAGCCCCAGGAGGATCAGGAGCAGCAGCATCCGCCCCAGTCTGCGCGGCTTGCGCTGGGTGGGTGCCGGGGGAGCCTGCCGGGTCTCCCGGGGCTCTCTCCGCTCCCGCTTCTCGCGCTTGTCCCGCCGGTGCCGCGCGTGGCCCACCGGCGCGTCGGCCGCCGCGGCGGGGCGGCGACCCCGGCCCCTGCGCACCAGCCAGCCTCGCCTGCGGACGATCGGCAGCCGCCGGGGGTCGGAGGCGCCGCCCGAGCCGAGCGAGGGCACCGTGACCGTGCTGATGCCGACGTCCGGCTCGGGCGCCGACCGGATCAGGGACCGCAGCCAGCCGCGCAGCTCCTCGAAGTCCGGGCGCTCGGTGGGGTCCTGGCGCATCAGCGACTCGACGACGGGGCGCAGCGGACCGCACTCCTCCGCGTACGCGGGCGCCTCCGCGCAGACCATCTGCACCAGCTCGGCGGCGCTCTCCTCCGGGTACGGGGCATGGCCCTGCACCGCGCGGAACAGCAGCACGCCGAGCGCCCACAGATCGGCGGCGGGGCCGACCGGGGGCGCCAGCCGCCAGTTCTCATGGACCGGGCCCGCCTGCTCGGGCGCCCATCGCTCGGTGACGGCACCGACCACGACGATACGGGCCTGGCGGGCGCGTTCGGCTGCGAGCGCGGTGGCGGGGCCGCCGCCGGTGGCTCCGCCGGAGTCCCAGGAGCCGCCCTCGGGGGCGGTCAGGCCTTGGGGGACGGACGGGCCTTCGGAGGCGGACGGGGCTTCCGAGGCGGTCGGCTGGGCGTTCTCCGCCCCCTCCGGCTGGCCGGGCCAGCGAGCGCCGCCGGTCACCGGCTCCGGGGCGGGCTCGGGCGTGGGTGCGGGCTCGGGGGCGTGCGGGGAGCGGGGGCCGCGTCGACGTTGGCCCGTGCGGCGGCCCGCGCGCCCGCCGCGTAGGCGGCGATGGCGCTGGCCCGCGCCGCCCGCGCGGCCGCGTTCGGCGCATCGGCGCCGACGCCGCCCCGTTCGCCCTCCCGGTCCCCCGGCTGTTCCGGCTGTCCCGGCCGGCCCACCCGCCGCGGCCCGGGCAGTCCACCGGCGGCCGCCTGGTCCCGGTATGGCGCCATGGGCCCACCGGCCCCCGGGCCGAACGTCACCTGATCCCGATACACCGGGCCGCCGGGCCGGGGCCTCGCCGGACCACCGGCGCCCGCACCCGCCGGACCACCGGCGCCCGGGCCCGGACCCGCGCCCGCCGAACCGCCCGGGCCCGCCGGGCCACCTGCGCCGGGCCTCGCCGAACCGCCTGCACCGGACCCCGCAGAGCCACCCGCGCCCGGCCCCGAACTCGCCTCCAGCGCCCCGTGGCCACCGTAAGGCGACCGTGGCTCGGGGAGACTCGGCGATGTGCCCTGGCCGCCGTGTTCCCGGCCGTCGGCCTCGGGCCAGACCGCGCCCGCCCGTTCGTCGGGCCAGGCCGCGCCCGCGGATTCGTCGGGTCGTGCCGCGCCCGCCGGTTCATGGCCACCGTAAGGGCGGCCCGGCGGCGGGAAGCCGCCCGCGGCGCCCTGGTCGTGATAGCGCGGGCCGCCGTGCGGCCGTGCCTCGCCGCCCTCGGCCATACGGGCTCCGGGGATGGCGGCACGCCCCGCGTCCCCTCGCTCGCCCAGGTCCCCGGCGGCCCGGTCCCCGGCGGACCGGTCCGGGTGGTCGCCGGAACCCGCCGGGCCCGGCGGCAGGGAGGCCGGGGCGTCAGCCGACGGTCCTTCCTCAGCAGCGGACACGGCGTTCGGCGACGGCGAGGAGGTGGGCGCCGGAACGGGGTCGTAGCCGCACAGCGCCTCCTCCGCCGCGCCCGCCGCCAGCCCCGTGAGCATCGCGCGCCCGTCGTCGCACAACAGCACCGTACGGGCGGTGATGTTGCGGTGCACCCAGCCGTGGGCGTGCAGGGCGCGCAGCGCCGTAAGGATGTCGTTGGCGACCTCGGCGGCGCGGTGCGGGGAGAGCGTGCCCTCGGCGAGCAGCGCGGCCAGCGGGCGGCCGGAGACCAGTTCGCTGACGATCCACAGGCTTCCGGCCTCCGCGAAGACATGGAAGACCTGGCCGAGCCGGGGATGGTCGGGGATCTGCGCGGCGGATGTCGCCGCCGCGATGGCGCGCCGTACGGCCGGGTCACCGCCGCCCCGTGCCGTACGCCCGGCACCGGCGAACGTGCCGTTCCGCCCGGACGGCCCACCGCCGCCCCACCGCGCGTCGTCGCCCACGACTTCCGCGTCGACGACCTCCGGCAGCGGTATCTGCCGCAGATGGACTTCCTGCCCGCTGTAGGTGTCGAAGGCGCGGGTCTCGATCAGTTCGTACTCGTCGGCGGGGGCAGGGGCAGGCGATAGCGGTCGGCCAGCACCCGGCCCGCGTACTCCTCCACGACGCCTCCCCAAGCGCGCGACCAACGCCGCCCTCATCAGCGATCAGCGCAGCGCAAAACCCTTCAAATATGGTCGTTTTGGCGGGTTCCTGCGGCTGCGCACAGTCTAGGGCCTCTCACGATACGTGCCCGAACGACGCTTCGCCGACAGGAGTGTTCAGTCCGTAATCTTGAAGGTGTCGAAGGCGGTCTGGCGGAGGGTGGTGCACTCCTTGTCGTCCCACTTGCTCGCCTCGCAGGTGATCAGTATGGCGAAGCCATGGCTGCCGTCCGCCTTGAAGCCGCGGTTGATGACGTGGACCCGCTTGCCGTCCCGATCGAGTCGCTCGAACTCCCAGTCCGCGACGGTCGGGTAGCCGCGCCAGTCGACCGACTTGATGCCGAGGCCCTTGTAGCCGGACATGGTGCGCCGGGCGTTCTCCTCGCTCTTGCGCCAGTCCGCCTCCGCGTCGGACTTCGGCGCGTTGGTGAAGTCGATCTGAATACGCGGAATGCTGGAGCCGCCGTAGTACTTACGGCTTCCGGAATAGCTCCCGGGGTGGACCGACCAGCCCTCCGGCATGGCCATGCTGAACGGGAAGTCGGAGCTCTTGACGGTCTTGTAGCCGTCGGGCAGGCCGCCCTTACCGCCGCCGCCCTTGCCCTTACCGCCGTTGTCGTCGCTTCCGCCGCCGCCCTTGCCCGAGTTGTCGTCCGACTCCTTGGAGGACTCCGGCTGACCGCTCTGCTTGCCGCCGGACGTCTCCGTCTTCGGCGACTCGCCCGCCGACTGGCCGGTCTTGTCGGTGCCCTTGCCCTGGTCCTCCTTGGAGCCGCCCGAGGCCCCGGCGGAGGCGGACTTGTCGCCGCCGGAGGAGCCCTTGGTGTTGTCGCCGCCGTCCCCGCCGTCGTTCAGGACGACGGCGAGCACGGTGGCCACGATGGCGAGCACCACGACCGCCGCGATGATGATCAGCGTGCGCTTGGGGACCACGTCGGTGATCGAGGCGCGCGGCGGCAGGGTGGGCCGCGGGGCGGGCGCGGCCTCGGGCGTCGCGGCGTCCGACACGGAGCCCGCGGCCCCGGAGCCCGCCGCACCGGACTTCGCGCCCGACGCCGATGCCGCCCCCGACGCCGCCCCGCTCTCGTCCCCCGCCTTCTTCGCGGCCGCGGCGGCGGCCGCGTTGCGCACCGACTTCAGCGCGCCGCGCCTGCGCTCCGCGACGGCCGTCTCCTTGGCCTCGGCGTCTGCCTCGTCCTCCTTCGACGGGGCGGGCGGCAGGCTCATCGTGCGGGTCGCGTCGGCGGGGGCCTTGGCCGCCTCGGGCCCGTTCACCACATGCTCCAGCAGCGCCCGCGCCCCGGCGTCGTCGAGCCGCCGGTCCGGGTCCTTGGTGAGCAGGCCGTAGATGACCTCCTCCAGCGGGCCCGCGTTCTTCGGCGGCTCCACCGGCTCGGTCATCACGGCCGTCAGGGTCGCTATGGCCGTGCTCTTGTCGTACGGCGGCACGCCCTCCACCGCCGCGTACAGCAGCCCGCCCAGCGACCACAGGTCGGCCGGCGGGCCGGGCTTGTGGCCGCGGGCCCGCTCCGGGGAGATGTAGGAGGGCGCGCCGACGAGCATGCCGGTCGAGGTCACCGACGGGTCGCCCTCGACCTGGGCGATGCCGAAGTCGGTGAGGACGACCCGGCCGTCGTCCGAGATCAGCACGTTGGAGGGCTTCACATCGCGGTGCAGGATGCCCGCCTGGTGGGCGGCGCGCAGCACATCGAGGACGGCGAGCCCGACCTCGGCGGCGCGCTTGGGGGTCAGCGGGCCGTCGTCGCGGACGACGTCGGCGAGGGAGCGGCCCTCGATGAGCTCCATGACGATCCACGGGCGGTCGTCCTCGTCGACCACGTCGTAGACGGTGACGGCGCCGTTGCTGCGGATCCGGGCGATCGCCTTCGCCTCGCGCAGCGTACGGGTGATGAGCCGTCTCTTCTCGTCCTCCTCCACGCTGGACGGGAAGCGCAGCTCCTTGACCGCGACCGTACGGCCGAGGGTCTGGTCACTCGCACGCCAGACCGTGCCCATGCCGCCCTGACCGAGGATCTCCCCGAGCCGGTACCGCCCGGCGAGGAGGCGCCCAGTCGAACCCTGCGTCTTCTCAGCCTCCGACATGCGACCCCTCTGTAAATCTACCCACCCTGAACCCACCCTGGGAGAGCGTCCATTGTCTCTCATCCGCGGACCCGGAACCGCCTCGGGTCCGGGGCGCGGCGTGGCGGCCACCGCGGTACCTGCGACCATCTGGGAGTACGCAGGAAACGGAGGTCCGTGTCATGCCCATCTCCGCCATACGATGGCACAGGCGGAGCCGTATGCCGACCGCCGTGGCGCTCACCACCGCCCTCGCGCTCGTCCTGTCCGGCTGCGGCGCGGCGGCCACGCAACCGGGCCGGGACGCGGCGGCCACGGAACCGGGCCGGGACGCGGACCCGCGGGCGAGCGCGAGCGCGAGCCCGGGCGCCGAGGGCGGCCGTGACGGTGTCCTGCGCGCCGCCGTACGGCGGTTGGCGGCCCAGGGCGACGCGCCGGGGGCCGCGGTGCTCATCCGCCGGGAGGGCGGCGGCACGCGGTACCTCGCCTCGGGGGTCGCGAACGTCAGCACCGGACGCCGGATCCACCGGAACGACCGCTTCCGGGCGGGCAGCCTCACCAAGACCGTCATCGCGGCGGTGACGCTGCGTCTTGCCGCCCAGGGGCGGCTCGGCCTCGGCGACACGGTGGAGGAACACCTCCCGGGGCTGGTGCGCGGCCACGGCAACGACGGCCGGGCCATCACGATCCGTCAGCTGCTGAACCAGACCAGCGGGCTGTTCGACTACACCGCCGACCCGGCGCTGGCCCGTCAGCTGTCCGCGGCGGCCGACCGCACCCGCACCCCCGCCTCCCTGGTGCGGACCGCCGTCGCGCACCGCCCGTACTCCGCACCCGGGGCCACCTGGCGCTACTCCAACACCAACTACGTGCTGCTGGGCATGGTCGTCCAGCGGGTCACCGGCCGCTCCTACGCGACCGAGGCCCGGCGCGACGTGCTCGCCCCCTGCGTCTGCACGGCACCTCCTTCCCCGGCACCCGCACCACCCTCCCGGACCCGCACGGCCGCGCGTACACGCGGGACGGCGGGGCCGGGGACGGCGGCGCCCGGCGCGATGTCACCGACCTCAACCCCTCCTCGGCGGGGCCGCGGGGGAGCTGATCTCCACGCTCGGCGATCTGACCCTCCTCCTCCCCGGGCTGCTGCGCGGCAAGGTCGTGCCCCGGGCCGAGCTGCGGCAGATGCGGAACACCTCCGCCTCCGACGGCCGGTACGGCATGGGGCTCTTCCCGGTGCCGCTGGCGTGCGGGGTGACGCTGTGGGGCCACAACGGCGAGATCAACGGCTCGTACGCGCTGGCCGTGACCACACCCGACGGCCGCCACAGCCTCGCCTACCGGCTCAACAGCACCGCCGCCTCCGGTCTGACCGCCGAAACGTCCCTGCTCGAGGCCGAGTTCTGTCCTCGTCGGCAAGACACGCGACCTCCTCCTACAGCGGGATGAGGTCCGGCTACAGCGGGATGATGTCCGGCGCGCCCAGCCGGGCCGCGTCCGCCGTCAGGTCGTCCGGCTGACGCTGGGACTCGCGCTCCGCCTCCACCCGCTTCTCGTAGTGCTGGACCTCCCGGTCGAGCTGGTCCCCGGTCCAGCCCAGCACGGGCCCCATCAGCTCGGCCACCTCGCGGGCGCAGCGCGTGCCGCGGTCGAAGGTCTCGATCGAGATGCGGGTGCGGCGGGTGAGGACGTCGTCCAGGTGGCGGGCCCCTCGTGCGAGGCGGCGTAAGCGACCTCGGCGCGCAGATAGTCCTCCGCCCCGGCGAGCGGCTTCCCCAGGGACGCGTCGCCCGCGATCAGGTCCAGCACCTCCTGCGCCGCCGAGCCGTAGCGGTTGAGCAGATGCTCGATCCGCGCCGCGTGCAGCCCGTGCTGTCGGCCGATCCGCTCCCGGGCGTTCCACAGCGCCTTGTAGCCGACGGCGCCGACCAGCGGGATCTCCTCGGTGACGCAGGGCCCGACCCGGCGGTCGAGGCCGTGCACCGCCTCGTCCACGGCGTCCTTGGCCATCACCCGGTACGTGGTGTACTTGCCGCCCGCGACCACCACCAGGCCCGGCACCGGATGGGCGACCGTGTGCTCGCGGGAGAGCTTGCTGGTGGCGTCCGACTCCCCGGCCAGCAGCGGGCGCAGCCCGGCGTAGACGCCCTCCACGTCGTCGCGGGTCAGCGGCACCGCGAGGACCTCGTTGACGTGCTCCAGCAGATAGTCGATATCGGCGCTGGAGGCGGCCGGGTGGGCCTTGTCCAGGTCCCAGTCGGTGTCCGTGGTGCCGATGATCCAGTGCCTGCCCCAGGGGATCACGAACAGCACGCTCTTCTCGGTGCGCAGGATCAGCCCGGTCGTGGAGTGGATGCGGTCCTTGGGGACCACCAGGTGGATGCCCTTGGAGGCCCGGACGTGGAACTGGCCGCGCTCGCCGATCAGCGCCTGGGTCTCGTCGGTCCACACCCCGGTGGCGTTGACCACCTGCCGGGCGCGGACCTCGAACTCGCCGCCCTGCTCCAGGTCGTGCACCCGGGCGCCGACCACGCGCTCGCCCTCCCGCAGGAAGCCGACCACCCGCGCGCGGTTGGCCACGTGGGCGCCGTACTCCGCCGCCGTGCGCACGAGCGTGGTGACGTAGCGGGCGTCGTCCATCTGGGCGTCGTAGTACTGCAACGCCCCGACCAGCGCGTCCTTCTTGAGGCAGGGGGCCACGCGCAGCGCACGCCCGCGGCTCAGATGGCGGTGGGCGGGCAGTCCGCGGCCGTGCCCGGAGGAGATCGACATGGTGTCGTAGAGCGCGACGCCCGAGCCCGCGTAGAACCGCTCCCAGACCCGGTGTTGCAGCGGGTACAGGAACGGCACGGGCTTGACCAGGTGCGGTGCGATCCGCTCCAGCAGCAGCCCGCGCTCCTTCAGCGCCTCGCGCACCAGTGCGAAGTCCAGCATCTCCAGATAGCGCAGTCCGCCGTGGATCAGCTTGCTGGACCGGCTGGAGGTCCCGGAGGCCCAGTCCCGCGACTCGACCAGACCGGTCTCCAGGCCCCGCGTCGCGGCGTCCAGCGCGGTGCCCGCGCCGACCACCCCGCCGCCCACGACCAGCACATCGAGCTCACGGTCCGCCATCCGGGCCAGCGCCTCGCCGCGCTCGGCCGGTCCCAGTGCCGGTGTTTTCACCGCTGCCTCCCGCTGTGATCGACGCCACGCCGCCCTGCCGATTTTCCTGGCTTTCTCCCCTCCGTGCCATGCCACTGCTCCGGCTGTCGCCGCGACACCGTGTCAACACCCCTCACCAATACTGAATACGAGTCATATTTCCGCTTAGTCTGTCTTTGGGGGGTTTGCGCCATCCGACATCGTCCCGGGAAGGACGACACGACGTCATGCCCGCAGATCTCGCCGTCATCGGACTCGGTCATCTCGGTATTCCTCTCGCCCGGGCGGCCACCGCCGCCGGCGTCCGCACCGTCGGCTACGACCCCGATCCGCGCGCGGCCCACGACCTCCGGGCCGGACGGCTGCCCGCCGGCTCGGGCGAGGGCCTGCTCTCCGCCGCCGAGCTGCGCCGGATGGCCTCCCAGGGCTTCCGGATCACCGCCGACCCCGCCGAGCTCGGCCGCGTCCGCACCGCTGTGATCTGCGCCCCGACCCCGCGCGGGGACGACCGCAGACTGGATCTGTCGGCGGTCGGCGAGGCGGCCCGTACGCTCGCTGCGCGGCTGCGCCCGCACACCACCGTTCTGCTGGAATCGACCGTGTACCCCGGCACCACCGAGGAATTCCTCCGTCCGCTTCTCGAGGAGGGATCCGGGCTGCGGGCCGGGCGCGACTTCCACCTCGCCTACTCCCCCTGCCGCCACGACCCGGGCAACCGCGCCCACGGCCCCGCCAACACCCCCAAGGTCATCGGCGGCCTCACCCCCGCCTGCACCGAGGCGGCCGCCGCCTTCTACGGGCGCTTCACCGAGAAGGTCGTCCGGGCCCGCGGCACCCGCGAGGCCGAGACCGTCAAGGTCCTGGAGACCAATTACCGGCACGTCAACATCGCCCTGGTCAACGAGATGGCGGTGTACTGCCATGACCTCGGCGTCGATGTGTGGGACGTGGTCCGCTGCGCCGAGACCAAGCCGTTCGGCTTCCAGTCCTTCCGTCCCGGCCCCGGCGTCGGCGGCCACGGCGTGCCGGTCGACCACGGCCACATGGCCGACCCACAGCGCGGCCTCGGCATCCCGCTGCGCATGGTGGAGCTCGCGCAGCAGGTCAACGGGCGGATGCCGGGCTATGTCACCCGCCGCTGCACGGCCCTGCTCAACGAGTACGGGAAGTCGGCGCGCGGCGCGCACGTCCTGCTGCTGGGCGTCGGCTACAAGGCCGACGTCGCCGACGCGGAGGGCTCGCCCGCGCGGGAGATCGCCTCCCGGCTGATCGAGCTGGGCGCCCGGCTCAGCTACCACGATCCGTACGTCACGCGCTGGCGGGTGCTGGGGCGCGAGGTGGAGCGCGCCGACTCGGTGTACGAGGCGGTGGCCGACGCCGACCTGACCGTCCTGCTCCAGCCGCACCGCACCTACGACCTCCAGGGGCTCGCGGTGAAGGCCCAGCTGCTGCTGGACACCCGGGGGCGGGACCGGCGGGGACGGCGCACCGGCTGTGAGGCCCGCGGGGGGCCGCCTCAGGCCGTCTCGTCAACGCTCCGTGCCCCGCCTCATCGCTTTCGCGCCCCGCCGTCACCGGGTCCGCGCCCCGCTGTCATCGCTGAGCGCCCCGCCGTCATCAGGTCCGCGCCCCGCCGTCATCGCTGAGCGCCCCGCCGTCATCAGGTCCGCGCCCCGCCGTCACCGGGTCCGCGTACGCCGCAGCCGGAACGCGACCGCCAGCACGATCAGCGCCGTGCCGCCCAGCACGAAGATCACCGCCCCCGACGGCACCGACCGCACATCCGCCGTGAACGTCATCGGCGCGCCCCAGGGCCTGCCGTCGGCCGTGGTGTAGAGCTGGGCGGTCAGCCGCACCGGCCCGTTCGCGTACGCCTTCACCCGGATCCGCACCGTACGGCTCACCGCCCGCGCCGCCCGGACCGGCATCGCGCGGTCCCGGGCGGTCAGCCGCTCGGGACGGCTGGAGAGGACCCGGAGCTCCACCCCGGTGAGGTCCTGCTGGAGGCCGTTGTCGACGGTGACCGGGATGGTCGCCGACCCTCCGGTCACCACCACCGTGGACTTCGGCACCAGCCGCACCGACGCGATCGAGGCGGTCAGATAGCGGGACACCCCCCGCTGGTACGAGGCCGCGCCCGCCGGGTCGGCACGCCAGGCGGTCGCCACGGAGCGGGCCAGCGCGGCCCGTACGGACGCGGCGGTGGCCCGCGCGTCCGACAGCACCTTGGCCAGGGCCCGCATCCGCAGCCGGTCCCGGACCACCGCGGCGAGCCGGGAGGGCGGCAGCTCGGGGGCGTGGCGCGCGAGCGGATAGCCGTCGAAGCCCCGCAGCCGCCCCGCCGTGGGCCTGCGCAGCGCGGCCGCGAACCCGGCCGGCTCCAGCCAGCCCGCCTTACGGCCCTCGGCCACCACCGTGAGCAGCACCCGGCCGACCGCGAGCGGCATCCGGCGCGGCGGCACCATGACCAGGTCGCGGCGGGCGTACGGCAGCTCCCGCGCGGCCGTAAGGGTCTCGGCGAGCAGCCGCTGGCGCAAGCGCAGCCGGGCGGGCGCGCCGGAGGCGCCCGCGGCCGGGTGGCTCGCGAAGAGCTGGGACGCGATCGCCGCGTCGTAGCGCAGCGCGGTCGTGCCGCCCTCGAGCGAGACGGCGCCGTCGTCGGTGGCCCCTTCGGAGACCAGCTCACCGGCGGAGGCCACCCCGGCGCCTGAGGCGAGCACCGTGTCCAGGCCGAGCCCCTTGGCGTACCGGGCGATCCCGTCGTCCAGCTCGCCGCCCGCGGGCCAGCCCACACCGCCGCGCGCGTGGACGCCCAGCGCCCGGTCCACCACGCTCCGGCCGGTGCGCGAGGCCCGGCGCAGCAGCCCGGCGAGCGGGGCGCCGCCGCCGCGCGCGAGCGAGGTCAGGTCCGGGTCCGCGTACGGCAGCGCGATCACCTCGCGGCCCCGGACCGCCGCGCGGAGCGCGGCCAGCCAGCCCGCCGCCGCCTCGCCCCCCTGCCCCTCGGTGGCGTGCCGCGGATCGGTGTCGCCCGGCGTACGGGCCACCCGGTAGCCGGCGGCCATGGCCCGCGCCTGGACGATCAGATCCGGGTCGAGCACCCAGGTGACCGGCTGCCCCTTGCCCATCTCCACCAGCCGCCGCAGCCGCCCGCCCGGCCCGAAGGCGGCGGTCAGCTGGTCGTCGCGGAAGACCGGCAGCACGCTGTCCTGGGTGCGCAGGGTCAGCGCCTCCATCCGCGGGGTGTCCAGGACCGGCCACAGCACGGTGGTGCGCAGCGGCTCCAGCCGGGTGGCGTCGGGATACGCGGACAGATGGGTGCGGGTCAGCCCGAGCACGGTCCCGGCGGCCGCGCCGTCCGCGCGGACGACGTGCACGGTGAGCGCGTACGCCCCGGCGCCGTCCAGCTCCAGGTCGGGGACGGGCACGGTGAGCCGGAAGCCGCGCTCGGCGCCGGTCGGCAGCGGGGCGAGTCGGGCCGTGCGGTCGGCCACCTCGGGGCCGTCGGCCCGGGTCAGGGGCATGCGCCGGGCCACGGTGGCGAGCTCGCCCCGGGTGTCGATCGCCCCGGCGGCCCCGATCCGCACCCCGATCCGCGCGGCCCCGACCCGCCGCCCCGAGGTATTGGTGACCCGCCCACTGATCCGCAGCTCACCGCCCTGACGGATCACGGCCGGGGCGAGGGAGGCCAGCTCGACGGATACGGGGTACCGGCGCGAAGGGGCGCGCGGCGCCCCGCGAGCCCCCGGCCGTCCGCCGGAACGGCGCCGTAAGCCCCACGGGCGCGCGGCATGGCCGCGCCACGAGCCCCCCGGCCGTCCGCCGAGGCGGCGCGGTGAGCCCCGCGACCCGGCGCCGGGAAGCCGCCGTCAGGCCCACGGCCGTGCGGCGTGACGGCCCCGTGAGCCCCGCCGTGCGCCGTCGTGGCGACATCAGGCCCACGGCCCTGCGCCGCCGCCATGGCCGCGCCATGAACCCCCTGGCCGTCCGCCAGGACCATCGCCGCCGCCCCGGCGGGCGTCGACAGCGCGGAAGTGATCGCGACCAGGATCGTGGTGACGGTCGCGACGACCGCCCGCCGGTACGTCCTGCCGCGCCCCACGACCACCACCTCGACGCCCGCGCCTGCCGTCCGCCCGCGACGCACGGGACCGACGCGGTGTCACCAGCCCACCACGCCGGGGACGATGCCGCACGCCCAAGGCCGCCGCCCCGGGGAGCCCCGCCGGGCCGCCCCGAGGCGTCCTCAGCGCTCAGGCGTCAGACCCGCACGGCGTCCGGCCTGCGCGGCCGTGCGTCCATCGCGGTGCGCAGCGAGGCGAAGTCCTCCACGCAGCGGCCGGTGCCGATGGCCACGCAGTCCAGCGGGTCGTCGGCCACCAGCACCGGGATGTTCAGCTCGCGCCCCAGCCGTACGTCCAGGCCGCGCAGCAGGGCCCCGCCGCCGGTCAGCACGATGCCGCGGTCCATGATGTCGCCCGCCAGCTCCGGCGGGGTCTCGTCGAGCGTGGCCCGTACCGCCGCGACGATGCTGTCCACCGGCTCTGCGAGGGCGTGCCGCACCTCGTCCGAGGTCAGTTCGAGCACTCTGGGCAGCCCGGTCGCCTGGTCCCGGCCGCGGATGGTGCAGCGGTCCGGCGGCAGCAGCGCCTGGGTGTCCTCGTTGTCCTCGCTCTGGCTCGGGATGAACACCTCGACGTTCCGCTCGGGCCGCCGGACGGACTCCGAGACCCGCGGTACGGACAGCGGCCCGGTGGGCGAGGCGGATCCGATGGAGACCTTGATCTCCTCGGCGGTCCGCTCGCCGATCGCCAGCGCGTACTGCTTCTTCACATACGAGCTGATCGCGACGTCCATCGCGTCGCCCGCGGTGCGCACCGACCGCGCGGTGACGATGCCGCCCAGCGAGACCACGGCGACCTCCGTCGTACCGCCGCCGATGTCGACGACCATGCAGCCGGTCGGCTCGCTCACCGGCAGCCCCGCGCCGATCGCCGCCGCGATGGGCTCCTCGACCAGATGCACCTGCCGCGCCCCGGCCTGGGTGGCGGCCTCCATCACCGCGCGCCGCTCGACGCCGGTGATCCCGGAGGGCACACAGACCACCACCCGGGGGCGGGCGAGCCGGCGGCTGCCCATGACCTTCTTGATGAAGTACCGGAGCATGCGCTCGGCGATCTCGAAATCGGCGATCACGCCATCGCGCAGCGGTCGCACGGCGACGATGTTCGTCGGCGTCCGCCCCATGGTCTCCTTGGCCGCCGAACCCACCGACAGCACACTGCCGTCGACTGTGTTCACCGCCACAACCGACGGCTCGTTGAGCACGATGCCCCTGCCTCGTACGTACACCAGTGTGTTGGCGGTGCCGAGGTCGATACCCATGTCACGCCCATTGAACGACTTGTTCTGCGCCATAAGTTGACATTATTGCTTATGCCGGATTCTGTCCCGGCACTGATGTCATTCGCACCACCGTGCGGCCATGCCACTGCTACCTTGCGGACATGATCGCGTCCGCTTCCTCCGCAGCTCAGGCCCCGCGACCGGCCCGTGGCCTCGCGGCGGGCATCGCGGCGGCCCTGCTCGGAGCCCTGGTCTTCGGCTTCATCCAGGGCAAAATCGGCCACCGCGGCCAGGAGGTCGGCTACTGGGCGCTGTGCATCGGGCTGCTGACCGGCGCCGCGCTGGGCAAGCTGGGCGGCCGGGCGCCGCTGCTGGCGCTCGTCGCCATACCGCTGGCCGTGGTCAGCGTCTCGCTGGCGCAACTGATCGGCGTCGCGGTCCTGATGGGGGACGAGAGCTCCTGGCCCACCGCGGACACCCTGATCGAGCACTTCGGCCTGGTGGTGGAGTACTGGCGCGATCACATCCTGGGGCGCAACGACATCACCTTCTACGCCGTGGCGGGAGCGGAAAGTTACCTCGTCGCGAAGCGTGTCACCGAATAGCGGCGACGAATCCGCATATGCCGGGCCAACGTGTCTCCGTCCGGTCCCAGCCATGTCACGGACGTCAGACACAACTTGTCTGATTGTCATGCATGCCTGTTAGTTTTATGGCTCGAAAGTTTCCTTCCGCGTTCCCAGCCCGCAGCCGCTCATCAGCCGAGCTGTCCCCGGAACGCGGTCTCAACACCTTCATCCCCGGGGGAATTCCATGAGCCAGAACTGGCAGCAGCCACAGCAGCCAGGCGGGTACCCGCAGCAGCCGGGCGGCTATCCGCAGCAGCCCGCCCCGCCCCAGCAGGCCGGTGGGTACGGCTCCGCACAGCAGCCCGGCTACGGCTACCCGCAGGGGCAGCCGCAGCAGCCCCAGCCGCAGTACGGCGGCGGCTTCCCGCCGCCCGCGCCGCCGGCCGGCCGCCCGGGCAACCCTCTGCTGGCGGTGGGCGCCGCTCTCGTGGCCACCATCGTCGGCGCGTTCCTCTACGCGTTCCTGCTGAGCGCGATGGCGGACACGGACAAGACCCCGCCGGAGGTCACGCAGTTCGCGTACGCCGGTGTGGTCGTCGGCGCGCTCATCGGTCTGGCGGTCGCCAAGCTGGGCGGCCGCAACACGGGGCTGTGGGTGGTCGGCGCGGTGCTGGCCCTGGCCGCGGTGTTCCTCGGCGAGCTCTACGGCTACGCCATGATCCTGCACGATGTGATGAGCAACTACGCCGACAAGATCGGCGGCGGCGCCAGCAGCCAGGTGCTCTCCTCGAACGAGATCTTCTTCGACCACTTCAGCGACCTGTGGAAGTCGTGGAAGGAAGACTCCGACGCGCTCACCTACATCTTCATGGCGCTCGCGCCGGTCGCCGCGGTCAGCACCGCCTACCGGATCAGCAACCGCTGAGCCTGAACGACACACGGCGAGGGGAAGGCCCCGACCGCGAGGCGGCCGGGGCCTTCCCCTTTCCGAACCGGTTGCCGGACCGGCTCGTGAAGAACGCTCAGCGCTTGTCGCGGGCCGACGGGGCGACCGTGACCTCGACCCGCTGGAACTCCTTCAGCTCCGAGTAGCCGGTCGTGGCCATCGCGCGGCGCAGCGCGCCGAAGAAGTTCATCGAGCCGTCGGGGGTGTGCGAGGGGCCGAGGAGGATCTCCTCGGTGGAGCCCACCGTGCCCAGGTTCATCCGCTTGCCGCGCGGCACCTCGTCGTGCACGGCCTCCATGCCCCAGTGGTGACCGCGGCCCGGTGCGTCCGTGGCCCGGGCCAGCGGGGAGCCCATCATCACCGCGTCCGCGCCGCAGGCGACGGCCTTCGGCAGATCGCCGCTCCAGCCGACGCCGCCATCGGCGATCACATGCACATAGCGGCCGCCGGACTCGTCCATGTAGTCCCGGCGGGCGGCGGCGACATCGGCGACCGCCGTGGCCATCGGCACCTGGATGCCCAGCACATTGCGGGTGGTGTGCGCGGCGCCGCCGCCGAAGCCCACCAGCACACCGGCCGCGCCGGTGCGCATCAGGTGCAGCGCGGCCGTGTAGGTGGCGCAGCCGCCCACGATCACCGGAACGTCCAGCTCATAGATGAACTGCTTGAGGTTGAGCGGCTCGGCGGCGCCGGAGACGTGCTCGGCGGAGACCGTGGTCCCGCGGATCACGAAGATGTCGACCCCCGCGTCCACCACGGCCTTGGAGAACTGCGCCGTGCGCTGCGGGGACAGTGCGGCGGCGGTCACCACGCCCGCGTCCCGCACCTCCTTCAGCCGCTGGCCGATCAGCTCCTCCTTGATCGGCTCGGCGTAGATCTCCTGCATCCGCGTGGTCGCGGTGTGCTCGTCCAACTCGGCGATCTCCGCCAGCAGCGGCTCCGGGTCCTCGTAACGGGTCCAGAGCCCCTCGAGGTTGAGCACCCCGAGGCCGCCGAGCTCACCGATGCGGATCGCGGTGCGGGGCGAGACCACCGAGTCCATCGGCGCGGCCAGGAACGGCAGCTCGAAGCGGTAGGCGTCGATCTGCCAGGCGATCGAGACCTCCTTCGGGTCCCGGGTGCGACGACTCGGCACAACGGCGATGTCGTCGAACGCGTACGCCCTGCGGCCGCGCTTTCCGCGCCCGATCTCGATCTCAGTCACGTGGGTGCCTTTCCCTGTTCACGAACAGCCGTCCCAGTATCCCTGCCCGCGCCGTCGCGAGGTCGCCCGGGTGAACGGCGCCCCCGACGGCGCGGACGGCGCGGACGGCGCGGACGGCGCGGATCAACGGCCGGCGCGGATCAACGGCCGGAGTAGTTCGGCGCCTCGGTGGTCATCTGGATGTCATGCGGGTGGCTCTCCTTGAGGCCCGCCGCGGTGATCCGCACAAAGCGGCCCTTCTCCTTCAGCTCCGCCACATTGGCCGAGCCGACATAGCCCATCGACGCCCGCAGACCGCCCACCAGCTGGTGCGCGACCGAGGCCAGCGGGCCGCGGTAGGGCACCTGGCCCTCGATGCCCTCGGGAACCAGCTTGTCCTCGGACAGGACGTTGTCCTGGAAGTAGCGGTCCTTGGAGTACGACCGGGCCTGGCCACGGGTCTGCATCGCGCCCAGGGAGCCCATGCCCCGGTAGGACTTGAACTGCTTGCCGTTGATGAAGACCATCTCGCCCGGCGACTCCTCGCAGCCGGCCAGCAGGCTGCCGAGCATCACGGTGTCCGCACCGGCCGCGATCGCCTTGGCGATGTCGCCCGAGTACTGCAGACCGCCGTCGCCGATCAGCGGCACCCCGGCCGCGTGACAGGCCCGGGCGGCCTCGTAGATCGCCGTCACCTGCGGCACGCCGATGCCCGCGACCACGCGCGTGGTGCAGATCGAGCCCGGGCCGACGCCGACCTTGACCCCGTCCACACCCGCGTCGATCAGCGCCTGGGCGCCGTCCCTGGTGGCGATATTGCCGCCCACCACATCGACCGCGATATTGGACTTGATCTTGGCGATCATGTCGAGGATGCCCCGGCTGTGGCCGTGCGCGCTGTCCACGACCAGGAAGTCGGCCCCGGCCTCGACCAGCGCCTGCGCCCGCTCGTACGACTCGTCGCCGACGCCGACGGCGGCGCCGACGATCAGCCGGCCGCCCGCGTCCTTCGCCGCGTGGGGATACTGCTCGGCCTTCACGAAGTCCTTGACCGTGATCAGGCCCTTGAGTACGCCCGCGTCATCGACCAGCGGCAGCTTCTCGATCTTGTGGCGGCGCAGCAGCTGCATCGCGTCCTCGCCGGAGATCCCCACCTTGCCGGTGACCAGCGGCATCGGGGTCATGACCTCGCGGACCTGACGGCCCCGGTCGACCTCGAAGGCCATGTCACGGTTGGTGACGATGCCGAGCAGCTTGCCCACGGCGTCCGTGACCGGCACACCGCTGATGCGGAACTTCGCGCACAGCGCGTCCGCCTCGTGCAGCGTGGCGTCCGGCCGGACCGTGATCGGGTCGGTGACCATGCCGGACTCCGACCGCTTGACCAGGTCGACCTGGTTGGCCTGGTCCTCGATGGACAGATTGCGGTGCAGCACGCCCACGCCGCCCTGGCGGGCCATGGCGATGGCCATCCGGGACTCGGTGACCTTGTCCATGGCGGCGGACAGCAGCGGCACGTTCACCCGGACGTTCCGAGAGACCCTGGACGAGGTGTCGACCGCGTTCGGCAGCACCTCGGAGGCACCCGGCAGCAGCAGCACATCGTCGTACGTCAACCCGAGCATGGCGAACTTCTCAGGCACTCCGTCGACGTTGTCAGTCATGACACCCTTCCAATGGTCTTGCCCCAGCGCGGACTCCCATGCTAACGGGCTCCCCGAGTGCCTCATTCCGCCCTGTGGATAACTTCTCAGCGACCTGCTAAATGCGGAAGGCACAACAAGGTAACGAGCCGATCAGAACTCCGGTGGGCCCTCGGGCTCACTGCTCGGCGAGCGCCCGCAGCCTGCTCAGCGCCCGGTGCTGGGCGACCCGCACCGCCCCGGGGGACATCCCGAGCATCTGCCCGGTCTCCTCCGCCGTCAGCCCGACCGCGACCCTCAGCAGCACCAGCTCGCGCTGGTTCTCCGGAAGGTTGGCCAGGAGCTTCTTGGCCCACTCCGCGTCGCTGCTGAGCAGCGCCCGCTCCTCGGGCCCCAGCGAATCGTCCGGCTGCTCCGGCATCTCGTCCGAGGGGACGGCCGTGGAGCCCGGGTGCCGCATGGCGGCCCGCTGCAGATCGGCGACCTTGTGGGAGGCGATGGCCACGACGAACGCCTCGAAGGGCTTTCCGGTGTCGCGGTAGCGCGGCAGCGCGCACAGCACCGCGAGACAGACCTCCTGCGCCAGGTCGTCCACGAAGTGGCGGGCATCACCCGGAAGTCGGGACAGTCTCGTACGGCAGTAGCGCAGGGCCAGCGGGTGGACCAGGGCCAGCAGATCGTGGGTGGCCTGCTCGTCCCCCTCGGCTGCCCGCCCGACGAGGGCGCCGATCGTCCCCGTACCCCCGGGAGCTCCCTTGGGTGCTCCTGGGCTCTCGTCGTCGCGCGGCATCCATCCATGGTGCCTCGGGCCCGGCGGCTCCGTGGCACCGCGTCCATAGTTGTGCGCTGAAGCGTTATGAGCAGGTGCGCCGGCTGTCGTCACGTCCTGCGCTCTCCCCTCACGCCCGACCGACTCGTCCCCGAGGAACTCCACACCTTCAAGGATGCGGCATAGCGCGGGGAACGGATACAGGCCACCACCACAGCGCTCGCCGCGCACGCTCTCGCCCCGCCCGCCATCCGACGGGCGGGGACCGTAGCGCCCCCGCTGCGCAGCACGTCAGAACGGTCGTGGCCGGATCAGCGGACCAGACCCCAGCGGAACCCGAGGGCCACCGCATGCGCCCGGTCGGACGCGCCGAGCTTCTTGAACAACCGGCGTGCGTGCGTCTTGACCGTGTCCTCGGAGAGGAACAGCTCGCGGCCGATCTCCGCGTTGGACCTGCCGTGGCTCATGCCCTCGAGCACCTGGATCTCCCGCGCGGTGAGCGTGGGCGCGGCGCCCATCTCGGCCGAGCGCAGCCGGCGCGGGGCCAGCCGCCAGGTGGGGTCGGCGAGCGCCTGGGTCACGGTGGCCCGCAGCTCGGCGCGCGAGGCGTCCTTGTGCAGATAGCCACGGGCGCCGGCGGCCACGGCCAGCGCCACTCCGTCCAGGTCCTCGGCGACCGTGAGCATGATGATCCGGGCGCCGGGGTCGGCGGAGAGCAGCCGCCGCACGGTCTCGACCCCGCCGAGACCGGGCATCCGTACGTCCATCAGAATCAGATCCGAGCGGTCGGCACCCCAGCGGCGGAGGACTTCCTCGCCGTTGGCCGCCGTCGTCACACGCTCGACGCCGGGCACGGTCGCCACCGCGCGGCGCAGCGCCTCTCGGGCAAGCGGGGAGTCGTCGCAGACGAGGACGGATGTCATGGCCGCCCTCCGCAGCTGATGCGCGTCACCTTGAGCCTCCAGGCTGGTACATATCGTCACCTGAGCGATTGACAGCCCCGGATGTCTGTCCGAGAGCTTTACCCATCAACCGCCTCCGCACTCTCAACGACGGTCACCCGAAAGAGTTACGGGGTTCAGCGGCCACCTTCGACACTCTACGTGAGGGTGCGGACACGGAGCAGCTTCGTCCCGCCGGTCGCGTCCTTCGCGCCTCCCCCATAGGGCAGCCCCGAGGCAGTCCCTTCGGTGGCATTTGGCGACCTTGCTTCCAATTTGCCGGTCTGTGTGGCTAGATTCGCAATGAGTCATATTTACATCTACTTACGCCGTAGGTGCACGACCCAGGACACAGCGTCCGCAGCCGATCACTTCGAGGAGATAAGGCAATGGCAGATTTCTCCCGTCTTCCCGGCCCGAATGCCGACCTGTGGGACTGGCAGCTCCTGGCCGCGTGTCGCGGGGTCGACAGCTCGCTCTTCTTCCACCCGGAGGGGGAGCGCGGCGCTGCCCGCAGCGCACGCGAGATGTCCGCGAAAGAGGTGTGCATGCGCTGCCCGGTACGGGCGCAGTGCGCGGCCCACGCCCTTGCCGTACGCGAGCCCTACGGAGTGTGGGGCGGGCTGACCGAGGACGAGCGCGAGGAGCTCATGGGGCGGGCGCGGCACCGCGCGGTCGCCAGTACGGGCGCCCCGGGATCCTGATCAGGGCCGGCGTACCGGCCAACTGAAGAAACGTTCCTCCCCTCACCACCCGCCGCCCGCGCGAACGGCCGGACGGCCCCGCGGGGTGGTGCGCGCGCCGCTCATCTGCGGGCGGCCCGCTCCAGCCGGTCCAGCGTCGCCGCCACCACCGGGACGCGGGCGAGATCGGGCAGGGTCAGCGCGACCACTTCCCGGCGCACCGCCGGTTCCACCTCCAGCGTCGTGGCGCCCTTGGTCCGCACCGACTCCAGCGCCAGCTCCGGCAGCACCGCGACCCCCAGCCCGGCCCCGACCAGGCCGACGACCGTCGGATAGTCGTCCGTCGCGAAGTCGATCCGCGGGGTGAAGCCCGCGGACTCGCACACCTCCACCAGATGCCCCCGGCAGCGCGGGCAGCCCGCGATCCACGGCTCCCCGGCCAGCTCGGCGATCCCCACCGCCCCGGCGCCCGCCAGCTTGTGCCCCTCCGGCACCACGCCCACCAGCCGATCGCTCAGCAGCGGCCGCAGCACCAGGTCGTCCCACTCGCCGCCACCTCCGGAAGCCGCCTCCGCCTCCGCGCTCACCTGCGGATACCGGAAGGCCAGCGCGATCTCGCAGTCGCCCGAGCGCAGCATCTCCACCGAGCCCGGCGGCTCGGCCTCCACGAGCGAGACCCGCGTCCCGGGGTGCGCCGCGCGCATCTCGGCGAGCGCCATGGGCACCAGGGTCGAGCTGCCGCTGGGGAAGGACACCAGCCGCACCCGGCCCGAGCGCAGCCCGGCGATCGCCGCGACCTCCTCCTCGGCGGCGGTCAGCCCGGCCAGGATCCCGCCGGCGTGCCGCACCAGCGCCCGGCCCGCCTCGGTCAGCCGCATCTCCCGGCCGCTGCGGATCAGCAGCGGGGTGCCCGCGGCGCCCTCCAGGGCCTTCATCTGCTGGCTGACGGCGGGCTGGGTGCAGCCGAGCTCGCGGGCGGCGGCGGAGAAGGAGCCGGTGGCGGCCACCGCGCGCAGCACCCTGAGATGGCGGGCCTCGATCATGCCTTGAGCATAAGGGACCCTTGGGTACGGGCCGGTATATTACGTCGACGCTTTGACCTCACTGCCTTACGGTGCGGTCATGCTCCATACTCCACACCCCTCGACGCACCCCTCGACACGCCCCTCGACCGTCCTCACCGTGAACATCGGGGGCCCCACGCCGAGCATCCACACCGACTGGCCCACCGGCACTGGTATCGACAAGCGGCCCGTCGACCGCCCGGTGCGGGTCGCGGCCCCCGGGCCGAAGGGCCAGGGTGGCAGTGGTCTGGCCGGTGACGCCGTCTGCGACATCCGCCACCACGGCGGCGACGACCAGGCCGTCTACGCCTACGCCCGGGAGGACCTCGACGTCTGGGAGCGCGAGCTGGGCCGCGAGCTGACGAACGGCGTCTTCGGCGAGAACCTCACCACAAGCGGCATCGACGTCAGCGGCGCGCTCATCGGCGAGCGCTGGCGGGTGGGGAGCGAGCTGCTGCTGGAGGTGACCTCGCCGCGGATCCCGTGCCGTACGTTCGCCGGGTGGCTGGGTGAGCGGGGGTGGGTCAAGCGGTTCACCCAGGCCGCCGCCCCCGGTGCGTATCTGCGGGTGCTCGAACCCGGCGAGATCCGCTCGGGCGACCCCGTCGAGATCGTCCACCGGCCCGACCACGAGGTGACGGTCGCCTTCGTCTTCCGCGCCGAGACCACGGAGCGGGCGCTGCTGCCGAGGGTGCTCGCGGCCGGTGACGCGCTGCATCCGGAGGCGCGGAAGGCCGCCCTGAAGTACCGGTCCGCGCAGGCGATCTGACGGAAGCGGGCTGACGGAAGCGCTCATTCCGGCGCAGATCGCTCGCGGTGCCGCTCGGTGGTCCGCCGGGGCCTGCCATGGCCGATAACGTGCGCGTATGACGACTGCATTGATTACCGGAACCACCGCGGGCATCGGCGCCGCCTTCGCGGGCCGGCTCGCCGCCGACGGGCACAATCTGGTGCTCGTCGCACGCGACGAGAAGCGGCTGCGGGAGCAGGCGGCGGATCTGCACGACCGGCACGGCGTGGAGGCGGACGTGCTGGTGGCGGACCTCTCCGAGGATGACGGGATCGCTGCGGTCGAGACCCGGCTGAAGGACCGTACCCACCCGGTCGATCTACTCGTCAACAACGCCGGATTCGGCAACCGCGCCCGCTATCTGGAGGTGCCGATCGCCGATGAGCTGCGGATGTTGAAGCTGCACTGCGAGGCGGTGCTGCGGCTGACCAGCGCGGGGGCCGGGACGATGCGCGACCGGGGCCGCGGCGGGGTGATCAATGTGGCGTCGGTCGCGGCCTTCTTCCCGCGCGGGACGTACGGGGCGAGCAAGGCGTGGGTCGTGCAGTTCACGCAGGGCGCGGCCAAGGACCTGGCCAGTTCGGGGGTGCGGCTGATGGCGCTGTGCCCGGGGTTCGTCCGTACGGAGTTCCACGCGCGGGCGGGGATCAAGGACACCAGCGTGCCGAGCTGGATGTGGCTGGACCCGGACCGGCTGGTCACGGCGGCGCTGAAGGATTTCGCCCGGGGCAAGTCGCTGTCCATCCCGGACCCGCGCTACAAGGCGATGTCGAGCCTGGCGAAGCTGGCCCCGCGCTCGGCCCTCTCCTCCATCTCCTCCAAGGTCGGCCGCCCCCGGCCAAGGGGTAACCCTTCGGGGGCGCGGTTCGGGTTCTGCCCACCTCCGGCCGCGGATGCCTGGGCGCCGAAGACCAACCGGCACGACACCGGCACGCCTCCGGGCCGTGGACCGGGCGGAGCCGGGGGCGCGGCCTCGGGGCCCCGGAGCGGAACCCGGCAGGGTCTGGGCGCAGACCCGGCGAGCTCCGGGCGTGAACCCGGGGTCCAGGGGCGGAGCCCCCGGGTGGATCGGGGGCGGGGCCTCCGCCCCGAACACACGAAGGCGCGGCCACCCCTGCGGGCGGCCGCGCCTTCGCGCTGCTCGTGGCAGAACGCCGGAACGCCGGAGCGTCAGTGCGCGTGACCGTGGCCGTGGCCGGCGGCCTCGGGCTCTTCCTCGGCCGGCTTCTCGACCACCAGGGTCTCGGTGGTGAGCAGCAGGGAGGCGATCGACGCCGCGTTCTCCAGCGCGGAGCGGGTGACCTTGACCGGGTCGATGACGCCGGCCTTCACCAGGTCGCCGTACTCCTCGGTGGACGCGTTGTAGCCGTGGCCCTTCTCGAGCTCGGCGACCTTCGAGGTGATCACGTAGCCCTCGAGACCGGCGTTCTCGGCGATCCAGCGCAGCGGCTCGACCGCGGCGCGGCGGACCACCGCGACACCGGTGGCCTCGTCGCCCTCCAGGCCCAGGCTGCCCTCCAGCACCTTCGCGGCGTGGACCAGCGCGGAGCCACCACCGGAGACGATGCCCTCCTCGACCGCGGCGCGGGTCGCGGAGATGGCGTCCTCCAGGCGGTGCTTCTTCTCCTTGAGCTCGACCTCGGTGGCCGCGCCCACGCGGATCACGCACACGCCGCCGGCCAGCTTGGCGAGCCGCTCCTGGAGCTTCTCGCGGTCCCAGTCGGAGTCCGTGGCCTCGATCTCGGCCTTGATCTGGGCGACGCGGCCGGAGACCTCGTCCGCCTTGCCGCCACCGTCGACGATCGTGGTGTCGTCCTTGGTGACGGTCACGCGGCGGGCGGTGCCCAGCACGTCCATGCCGACCTGGTCGAGCTTGAGGCCGACCTCCTCGGCGATGACGGTGCCGCCCGTAAGGGTGGCGATGTCGCCGAGCATGGCCTTACGGCGGTCACCGAAGCCCGGGGCCTTCACCGCGACGGCGTTGAAGGTGCCGCGGATCTTGTTGACGACGAGGGTGGAGAGGGCCTCGCCCTCCACGTCCTCGGCGATGATCAGCAGCGGCTTGCTGGCGTTGGCCTGGATGATCTTCTCCAGGAGCGGCAGCAGGTCCTGGATGGAAGAGATCTTGCCCTGGTGGATCAGGATGTACGGGTCCTCGAGGACGGCCTCCATCCGCTCCTGGTCGGTGACCATGTACGGCGAGAGGTAGCCCTTGTCGAAGGCCATGCCCTCGGTGAAGTCGAGCTCCAGACCGAAGGTGTTGGACTCCTCGACGGTGATGACACCGTCCTTGCCGACCTTGTCCATCGCCTCGGCGATCAGCTCGCCGACCTGCTTGTCCTGGGCGGACAGCGCGGCCACGGCGGCGATGTCGGACTTCTCGTCGATCGGGCGGGCGGTGGCCAGCAGGTCGTCCGAGACGGCCTTGACCGCCGCGTCGATGCCCTTCTTCAGGGCGGCCGGGGAGGCACCGGCGGCCACGTTCTTCAGACCCTCGCGGACCAGCGCCTGGGCCAGAACGGTGGCGGTGGTGGTGCCGTCACCCGCGATGTCGTTGGTCTTGGTCGCCACCTCCTTGACGAGCTGCGCGCCAAGGTTCTCGTACGGGTCCTCGACCTCGACCTCACGGGCGATCGTGACACCGTCGTTGGTGATGGTGGGGGCACCGAACTTCTTGTCGATGACGACATTGCGGCCACGGGGGCCGATGGTCACCTTGACGGTGTCCGCGAGCTTGTTGACGCCGCGCTCGAGGGCGCGACGGGCGTCCTCGTCGAACTTCAGGATCTTCGCCATGAGTTGCGTATGTCCTCTCAAACGAACCGTGCCCCGACCCCGGTTTCAGATGACACGGGCACCGGGGCACGGCTCATAGGCAAAACTTGGTGATTACTTCTCGACGATCGCGAGGACGTCGCGAGCCGAGAGGACGAGGTACTCCTCGCCGCTGTACTTCACCTCGGTGCCGCCGTACTTGCTGTAGAGCACGACGTCACCGACGGAGACGTCGAGCGGAAGGCGCTTGCCGTCCTCGAAGCGGCCCGGGCCCACGGCCAGGACGACGCCCTCCTGGGGCTTCTCCTTGGCCGTGTCCGGAATGACCAGGCCCGAAGCCGTGGTCTGCTCGGCGTCGAGCGGCTGGACCACGATGCGGTCCTCGAGCGGCTTGATGGCAACCTTGGAGCTGGTGGTCGTCACGATCCGACCTCCCCTTCGGAGATCTCACGGGGTCAACTGTCTGAGGTGGCGACCAGGTGGATCCGTCGTCGCGGGTGCCGGACCTGCCCGTCGCTGTATCCCTGGCACTCATCGGTCCCGAGTGCCAGCCTCGACATTATGACGCGGTTAGCACTCAGTCAACTAGAGTGCCAAGCGACGCGGTGACGGCCTTCGAACGCGGCACTCCGGGGGCCTGCCGTGGAGAGCCCTCGTACGCAGTCCTCGTACGCAGTCCTCGTACGCAGCGCTCAGACGCAGCCCTCATGCCCAGCCCTCATACGCAGTCTTCGTGCGCAGCCCTCATACGTAGTCCTCCAGCCGCCCGATCGTGAAGCCCTGGGCCTGGATCGCCCGCACCAGCCCCGTGATCATGTCGGTCATCGACTGGCCCTCGAGCTGCTCCGGTCCCCGGAAGTGCGCGAGCACGATGTCCCCCGGCAGCAGATGGTCGCCGGAGCGGTAGGCCAGACCGTGGGTCTCCATCTCGGCGCGCCACAGCACCACCGTCCGCACCCCGCAGAAGGCCGCCGCTCGCAGGGTCGTCTCGTCGTACTCCCGAAAGGGGGACGGAAGAGCTTCGGCTGTTGACCGAAGCGGTGCCACAGGTTGTCGCGCTGGCCGCAGATCTCCCGCACCTGGTCGTCGTAGGCCATACCGGCCAGACTGGGGTGGGTCAGGGTGTGGTTCTCCATGGGGTTGCCGAGGCGGCGCAGCTGGTCGAAGTAGTCGTAGTGGTCCCCGATCACGTTGTCGGTCAGGAAGCCGGTGAACGGCAGCCCGAGCTCGCGGGCCTGCTCCACGAAGCGCGGGTCCTTCTCGATCCCGTCGTCGATCGTCACGAAGACCACCCGCTTGTCGGTCGGCACCCGCCGCACGGTCGGCGGCAGCCCCCACTGCTGCGGGCCGGACCGCCCGAGCGCTGGCTTGACGGCGGGCGGGGCCGGGGGCCGCGCCAGCGGCCGGTCCAGCCCCAGCGGCGGTAGGCGTCCGGCCCGCCCGCCGGGGCCGAGCGGGGCAGCACCGAGCCCGTGCCGGGCGGCCCGGCGGTCGGGGCGGACGCCGAGGCGTCACCGGAGCGCGGCGCGCCCTGGACGCGGCCGTCCTCGGCCCGTCCTTCGTGCCCCTCGTACTCCACGTCACCCTCGTGCCCCTCATCCCTCTCGTGTCCCTCGTGCCCGGGCCCGGAGGACGCCGGAGGCCGCTGCTCCGGCTCCCGTCCGGACGGCGGCCGTGACGACGCCGGGGGCGGGTCGTCCAGCCGCGGGGCGAGGGAGGCCGGTGGCATGGGGGCGCCATGGCGGGAGCCGGTGCGCGGCTCGGGGGCGGCGGCAAGGGATCCGCAGGCCGTGAGCACGGCCGCCGCGCCGACGAGAACCAGACAGCGAGGAAAACCAGTCTTGATCATCATCACATAAGTGATCTTCGGCCCGAGAGTGTGCATATGCGCGCCGAGCGGGGGCGAATGCGCTCGCGGGAGCGGGGAGAATGGGCCATGTGGACGTTGACGCCTTCGATGCACTGCTCGGCGACGAGGGGCAGGCGCTGCTCTCCGCGCTCCGCGACTACGACCCGGCGAAGGAGCTCGCCACCGCGACGCGGCTGCGCCGCGACCATCCCCCGGCGCTGGTCTCGGCGGCCCTGACCCAGGCCGCGCTGCGGCAGCGGGCGGTGGCCAAATTCGGCCCCGAGGACGCGCACCGCATGTACTTCACGCCGAACGGCGTCGAGCAGTCCACCCGCACCTCCGTGGCCGCGTACCGCGCCTCCCGCTTCGCGGAGTTCGGCGTCCGCCGCATGGCCGATCTGTGCTGTGGCATCGGCGGCGACGCGATCGAGCTCGCCCGCGCCGGGATCTCCGTGCTGGCCGTCGATCGCGACCCGCTGACCTGCGCCGTCGCCCGCGCCAACGCCGAGGCGCTCGGCCTGGCGGAGCTCATCGAGGTCCGGTGCGCCGATGTCACCGACGTCGGTACCCGGGACTTCGACGCCGTCTTCGTCGACCCGGCCCGGCGCGGTGGCCGGGGCCGCGTCTTCGACCCCGAGGCCTACTCCCCGCCCCTCTCCTGGGCCATCGAAGCCGCCCGCACCACTCCGCGCGCCGCACTCAAGATCGCCCCCGGCGTGCCGCACGAGGCGGTCCCCGAGGACGCGGAGGCGGAGTGGATCTCGGACCACGGCCATGTGAAGGAGGCCGTCCTGTGGTTCGGCACCGCCCGCCCCGGGCTGCGCCGCGCCACGCTGCTGCCGAGCGGCCACTCCCTGATCGGCACCCCGCTCCTCCCCGACCCCGAGCCCGGCCCAGTCGGCCGCTGGCTCTACGAGCCGGACGGCGCCGTCATCCGCGCCCATCTCGTGGCCGATGTGGCGGCCCGCGTCGGCGGCCGCCTGATCGACCCGACGATCGCCTACATCACGACGGACGAGCTGCGCCCGACGCCGTTCGCCACCGCGTACGAGATCACGGATGTGCTGCCGTTCAACCTGAAGAGGCTCAAGGCGCTGCTGCGGGAGCGGGAGGTCGGCATCGCGACCATCAAGAAGCGCGGTTCGGCGGTCGAGCCGGAGCAGCTCCGCAAGAAGCTGCGGCTCGAGGGCGGGAACGCGTGCACGATCGTGCTGACGCGGTCGGCGGGCTCCCCCACGATGCTGCTGGGCCACCCGGCCCAGGCCCTGCCCGGCGGACCGTGACGCCTGCGGCGGGCCACGCGGCCCGGCTAAGCCTCGTTCCCCGCCTTGCCCGCGAGCTCGAACCAGACCCCCTTGGCGTACATGCCCACCGCGTCCCCCTCCGCCGTCCCCCACGCGTCGGCCAGGGCCGCCACCAGCCCGAGGCCGCGGCCATGAAGGCGGTCCTCCTCGGGGAGGCAGGCGGCGGTGGGGAGCTCGGCGGAGGCGTCGTAGACCAGGACGCGGAAGCGGGGAGGCTCGATCACCACGCGCAGCATCACGGAGTCGCCCTCGGCGTGCAGAAAGGCGTTGGTGGTCAGCTCCGAGGTGCACAGCGTCGCCGTGTCGACCAGCTCCTCCTGCCCCACGGAGTTCAGGACGCAGGCGACGAAGTCCCGGCAGACCTTGGCGGAGGTCGCGTGCCGACTGCTCTGCAGGGTGTAGACGTACGGATCCCTGGAGGGAACGGGCGGGCGGCGTGGGGGACGGTCGTCGGACTCGTGATCGGAATCCATGGGGCAACTCCCTGTGAGGGGGCCGACAGCGCGCGTACCGTTACGGCGATCAACGCGCTGTAGCGGCAACGACACCTACGGTAGAGGGCTGCACCTAACTAGTGCCACCAGATCGTCGAAATTAGTGAGTAGATAGACCCATTCGTGGCCACGCGCCACACTGGGTGACGACCCACGAGGAAGGCAGGCATGGCTTCGAGGACCACCATCACGGCACGTCAGCGCCGACTTGGCACGGAGCTTCGGAGGATGCGCGAGCACGCGGGTCTCACCATCCAGGAAGCGGCCGACCGGCTGGGCACGAACCGCTCGCATGTCACCAATATGGAGCTGGCCCGGTTCGGCGTCAGCGAAGAGCGCGTACGCACACTCGCCGCCAACTACGCCTGCCCGGACCAGGCGTACGTCGAGGCGCTGGTCGCGATGGCGACCGAGCGCAAGCGCGGGTGGTGGGAGGAGTACCGGGGGACGCTCGGCGCCGCCGGTCTCGACCTGGCGGAACTGGAGTACTTCGCCACGAGCCTGCGCGTCGTCGAGCTGATGCACATCCCAGGACTCCTGCAGACCGAGGACTACGCTCGGTCGGTGCTGAGCACGGCCGTCCCCGGCTGGTCGCCGACGGAACTCCGTCGAAGACTCTCGCACCGCATGAAGCGCCGGGACATCCTGGATCGGGACCAGCCGCCATCCTGCACATTCATCATCCACGAGACCGCGCTCCGCGTACGGTTCGGCGATCAGCGCGTGCTGCGCGCGCAGCTCGACAGCCTGCTGGAGTCCTCGGAGCGCCCGAACGTCTCCGTTCGGGTCGTGCCGATCGCGGCCGGAGGATTCCACGTCGCGGGTATCTCCGTCACCTACGCCACGGGTCCGGTGCCGCAGTTGGATACCGTTCAGCTCGATGTCGCGCAGGACGCGGCGTTCCTCGACGGGGAGTCCCAGCTTCTGAACTACCGGGCGGTCATGGACCGGACCGAAGAGCTGGCTTTGTCCGAGAAGGAGTCACGTGACTTCATCCGCGAGACCGTTCAACAGATGTGAGGGCGAAGGAATGTCCGAGATCAACTGGCGCAAGTCGTCCTACTCCGGCGCGGGGGACGGGAACTCCTGCATAGAACTCGCCTTCATAGGCACCACCGTCGCCCTCCGCGAGAGCGACGACCCCCGTACGGTCCTCACCACGAGCCCCGCGAGGCTGGGAGCCCTGCTCCAGTCGATCAAGACGGGCACGCTCGATCACCTCGCGGCGGTGCCGGAGACGACAAGGACGGCGTAACGGACCTACGTCCAGAGGACCAGGTGAGGCCCCCACCTTGAGCGGAGGCCGGTGCCGGGGATCCGGCGTTACGGTCGGCAGTATGGAACCAGCCCGTATCGCCCTTGACCTCGACGCCTATCTGACGCGTATCGGCTGGACGGGCGACCGGCGCCCCGCCCCCACCGTGGAGACGCTGCGGGCGGTGCATCGGGCGCATCTCACGTCCATACCGTTCGAGAACCTCGACCCCCTCCTCGGCTCGGCCCCCTCCCTCGCCGTCCCCGACCTGGAGGCCAAGCTGGTCCGCGGCCGGCGCGGCGGTTACTGCTACGAGCACAACACGCTGCTGACCGCGGCCCTCACCGCTCTTGGCTTCCGCGTCACCGGCCTCACCGCCCGCGTCCGGGTCGGCGCGGCCCCCGGGACGGTCCGCCCGCGCACGCACATGCTGCTGCTGGTCGGGATCCCGGGCGAGGAGCGGCGTTACGTGGCCGACGTGGGCTTCGGCAGCATCGGCGGCCTCCTGGAGGCCGTGCCGCTCGTCGCCGACACCGAGTTCCACGACGGCACCCGCCGCCACCGCTACGTCCGCGAGCCGCACCCGGAGGGGCTGGAGGACCTGTGGGTCTTCCAGGCGTTCCTCGACGGCTCCTGGCAGGACCAGTACGCCTTCACCCGCGAGCCGTTCGACGCGTCCGACTACGGGGTCATCAACTGGCACGTCGCCACCAACCCGCGCTCGCCCTTCCAGCACACCCTCCACGTCCAGCGGACCGGCCTCGACCGCCATCTCCTCCTGTCCGGGCGGACTCTCGTCGAGACGTACTCCGACGGCAGCCGTAAGGAGCGCGAACTCGCCGACAACGACGAGGTGCTGCGCGTTCTCGCCGCCGAGTTCGGCATCGAGCTGCCCCGGACACGGCCCTGCCGGACTGACGGCACAGGAGTTACCCCGGGCGGCTCTCCACACCGGCCCCGGTCATGGCACGATCATCCCGCTAATGGGCCGATGGGAGGGTGGCAGGGACGGATGGAACATGAGTAAAGACAAACTGTCCGTATCGGACCAGGATCTGTCGGATCTCATCAAAGACCTTGAGGGAATGCTCAGTTACCTCGAGGAACAGATCGAGCGTCTCGGCCATCTGAGGCAGTCGGTGGACCCCGACGATCACAAGGGCCCGGCCGCGGCCGCGTACAAGAAGCTGGAGCGCGACGCCTATACGGACGCCGTGCGGGTCAGGCAGCTGCTGACCCGCATCGAGGAGGTGGCCAAGGAGCGCGGGGAGAGCCCGGGTGAGCGGTACGAGGAGCTGCGGACCCGCTTTCAGTCACTGCAGAAGCCGTCGTCGGAAAAGTCGTCGACGGAGAAGCCGTCGGCGTAGCCCGCGCCAGAACCGTATGCGTCCGGACCGTACGGGTCAGGACCGTGTGCGTCCGGGCCGTATGGGTCCGGACCGCCGGTGTCGGGGCGGAGGGGACGGAGTTCGCGGCTGACCAGGCGGTAGTAGTCGATCGCCTTGGCCATGCCGAGCGCTCCGGCGGCCGCGAAGACCAGGCCGATACCGGCGACGGTGCCGACGCTCTCCGTGCCGACGTCCGAGAAGACGGCGAACCCGCCCAGCGCCAGCCCCAGGCAGGCCAGCACGATGGACGGGCCCAGCCACAGGAGCGCGCCGCCGGAGACCCGCCAGTGCGGCAGCGTCTGGGGATCGCGCTCCAGCTCGGCCCAGTCGCGCAGGCACGCGCCCACGAAGACGTCGCGCCGGATGCCGGAGGCCACCCCGAGGCTGGAGGGGACCGTGGCGCCCAGGGCGAGACCCAGGAAGATCACGCCCAGCACGTGCTCGATGATCTCGCCCTTCACCAGGAACTGGAACCCCGAGACCGCGAGGCTCCACCCCAGCGCGAAGACGAGCGCGGACAGCCACAGCAGCAGCGCCCGGTGCGGCGCCAGGTACCACCGCGCCAGCGCCCCCATCGCCCGCGCGCGCTCATCGAGCAATCCGGCGCGGTCCTTCCACGGCCGCTCGTCCGGGGCGGGCGGCGGTGGCGGAAGCTCGTTGGGCGGCGTCATGGCGTCCTTCCTATGGCACTCATGGCACTCATCGCGCTCATCGCGCTCACGGCACTCGTAGCACGCACGGCACTCGTGGCACGCACAGCTCTGCGGTGTACGCCGACGCAGTCTCTCAGCTCTTCGGTCGTGGCCCGGTCTTCTTCGGCTTGACCTTCTCACTTGTGTGAGGGTTTCACGATGTCCATCGAGCGGAGCCGAACGCGACACCGAACCGCCGCACAGATGAGCAGTACAGATGAGCAGCACAAATGAGGTGAGCCCTGATGGACAACCAGCTCTTCGACTACAGCCCCATCGTCGAACGCGCCCCGATCCACTGGCCCGACGGCGCCCGGGTGGCCTTCTACGTCGGGCTGAACGTCGAGCACTACGCGGTCGACCGCCCCTCCACCAGCATCTTCCCCGACACCAGGGCGCTGGCGCCCGATCCGCTGAACTACGGGTGGCGGGACTACGGCCCCCGGGTCGGGATCTGGCGGCTGATCGAGAGCCTGGACCGGCACCAGGTGCGGGCGAGCGTGATGCTCAACTCCGATGTCGCCGAGCGCTACCCCCAGATCATCCGGGCCGGACGGGAGCGGAACTGGGTGTGGGCGGCGCACGGCAAGAACAACTCGATCCTCCAGGCGGACATGTCCCCGAGGAGGAGCGTGCCTACCTCACCGAGGTGATCGGCACCATCGAGAAGGCCACCGGCCGCAGGCCGCGCGGCTGGCTGGGGCCGGCGCTGACCGAGACCTTCCGCACGCCGGAGCTCCTGGCCGAGCTGGGGCTGCGGTACGTACTGGACTGGGCCAACGACGACCAGCCGTACCGGCTGAACGTGCCGGGGATGCTGAGCGTGCCGTATTCGATCGAGGTCAACGACATCCAGCTCTTCGTCGGCAAGAGCCTCAGCGGGCCGGACTTCGTCCGGATCGTCAAGGACCAGCTCGACCAGCTCTACGCGGACTCGGCCACGAGCGGGCGGGTGATGTCGCTGGTGCTGCACCCGTTCGTGATCAACCAGCCCTTCCGGCACACGTATGTGGACCAGGCGCTTGAGTACGTGGTGAACCACCCCGGGGTGTGGGTGACGACCAGCGACGAGATCGCCGACCACTACTCCGGGCCCTCTAGGCTCCTTCTGATGGATCTCCGTGGGAGAAGGAGCGGCGTCAGGGGGCACCTCCCAGCGGTAGCTGGGGGAGCGTGCTCTCGGCGTGCCGGCCGGAAGCCCTCGTACTGGGCGTACTTGGGCTTTCGGCCGGTGCGGCGAGAGGGCGTGCCGGGCCTCGCGACGCCGCGGAGATCCATCCGAAGGACCTAGCGGGCCAGCAGCTCCCGCAGGGCCTTGGCGATGTCGGCGGGGGCCTCCTCGGCCATGAAGTGGCCGTAGCCGACGGTGTGGTGCTCCAGGTCGTCGGCCCAGGCGCGCCACAGCGCCGCCGCGTCATAGCCGAGGGCGGCGCCCCAGTCCTGCTGAATGACGGTGAGCGGCATCGTCAGCCGGCGTCCGCCGTCGCGGTCGGCCCGGTCGTGGTCGACGTCGACACCGGCCGAGGCACGGTAGTCGGCCACGATCGACGGCACCGCGGCGCGGCAGGCGTCCAGATAGGCGGCGCGGATCTCGGCGGGGATGGCCCGCGGGTCGCCCGTCCACAGGTCGAGGAAGTGGCCGAAGAAGTCGTCGGGGCAGGCGGCGATCATCCGCTCGGGCAGCCCCGGGGCTGGGCCATCAGGAAGAGGTGGAAGCCGACGGCGGCGGTGGTGCCGTGCAGCACGTCCCACATGTCGAGGGTCGGCAGCACGTCCAGGCAGGCGAGGTGGGTGATCGTCGCCGGGTGGTCGAGGCCCGCCCGGAAGGCGACCAGGGCGCCGCGGTCGTGCCCGGCCAGCGCGAAGCGGTCATGCCCGAGGGCGCGGGCGAGGGCGACGATGTCGGCGGCCATGGTGCGCTTGGCGTAGGCGGCGGGGCCGGCAGCGGCGTCGTCGGCGGCAGCGGGGTCGGTGACGGCGGCGGGGCCGGCAGCGGCGGCGGCATTGGCGGACGGTTTGTCGCTGGCGCCGTAGCCGCGCAGGTCGGGGCAGATCACGGTGTGATCGGCCACGAGGTCGGCGGCCACGTGCCGCCACATGAGGTGGGTCTGCGGGAAGCCGTGCAGCAGCACGAGCGGGCTGCCCGAGCCCGCGACGGCCACGTTCAGGGACACGCCGTCGGCGACGGGGACGCGGCGGTAGTCGAAGCCGGGAATGACAGGGGCCATGGGTGAGCGCGCTTTCTGTGGAGCATCCGGGCGACCGGACATCCGGGCGACCGGACGGCGTAAGTGACTGACCAGCTGGCTGTCAGCCTGCCGGGTGCGGATGAGCATCCGATCAGCGCGCTACCGTGACCGCATGCGGGTCGGTTTCGGGGTGCTGGGGCCGGTCGTGGCCTGGGACGCGGACGCCGACGGGCGCGCGATCGCGCTCAAGGGGCCACGGCACCGCGCGGTGCTGGCCCGGCTGATCGTCGCCCGCCGCCGTGTCGTACCCGTCTCCCGGCTGATCGAGGACCTGTGGACGGAGCCGCCGCCCGGGGCGGTGGGCGCGGTGCGTACGTTCGTGGCCGCGCTGCGCCGCGCGCTGGAGCCGCAGCGCCCGCCGCGCACCCCGGCCCGGCTGCTGGTCACCGAGGGCCCCGGGTACGCGCTGCGGGCCGACCCGGACGCGGTGGACGCCTGGCGCTTCGAACAGGACGTGGCCGACGCGGCGACCCTGCCGCCGGACGGCGCGCTGCCCCGGCTGGAGGAGGCACTGGGCCGGTGGCGCGGGCCCGCGTACGCGGAGTTCGCCGACGAGGGCTGGGCCCGGGGCGAGCGCTCCCGGCTGGCGGAGCTGCGGCTGCACGCCGTCGAGCGGCAGGCGGAGGCCCGACTGGCGCTGGGCCGGGCCGCCGAGGCGGTGCCGGACCTGGAGGCGCATCTGGCCGAGCACCCCTGGCGCGAGGGCGCCTGGCGGGCGCTGGCCCTCGCGCTGTACCGCACCGGCCGCCAGGGCGACGCGCTGGCGGTGCTGCGCCGGGCCCGCACGCTGCTGGTCGAGCAGCTGGGCGTGGACCCGGGCCCGGAGCTGCGCCGCCTGGAGACGGACATCCTCGGCCAGGCGCCCCACCTCGACCCCACGGCGGCGCGGGGCGGCGCGGCGGCCCAGGTGTGGGCGGACGCGACCGCCGCGTACGACCGCACCGTGGCCTCCGGCGCCCGGGCCCGCCTGGAGTCGACGGTCGGTCTGCTGCGCGACCTCTCGATGACCGGTGGCGGCGGCCTGCTGACGGCCCGCCAACAGCGCGTGGCGGCCGTCGCCGCGGCGGAAGAACTGGGCGACCCGGAACTGACCGCCCGAGTCATCGGCGCCTACGACGTCCCCGCGATCTGGACCCGCCTGGACGACCCCGAACAGGCGGCATCGATCGTCAGGGCAGCCGAACGCACGCTGGCCGCGCTCGCGGCCGACTTCCCGGCCGACCCGGGTGCGTCCGACCACGGGCCCCGGGCCACGAGGCCCCCGGGGACAGGGTGCCCCGGGACAGGGTGCCCCGGGACGGGTCAATCAGCCCCGGCGCGCCCAGCCACGAGGCGCCCAGGGAAGGGCCAACCGGCCCCGGAGCGCCTGGCCACCGCCTACGCGGCCACAAGGGCTCCGGCCACGACACTCCCGGCTCATGGCCGGTCGGCCATGGCGCGATGCGCGCCCGGCTGTTGGCGACGATCGCCGTGGAGTCGCGGGGTGGGCGGTCCGAGCGGGGACGGCAGGCGGCTCGGCAGGCGGAGGAGATCGCTCGGCGGCTGGACGATCCTGGGGTGCTGGCGTTCGCGCTGAACGGCGTCTTCATGCAGAGCTTCGAGCGCGCGGGGCTGGCGCCGCGCCGGGACGCGACCGGGGCCGAGCTGATCGCCCTGTCGGCGCGACACGGGCTGGTCCCTTCGAGGTGCTCGGCCATCTCATCCGGGTCCAGGCCCGCAGCGCGCTCGGGGACTTCGCGGCGGCCGACCGGCACGCGGCCGCCGCCGAGCGTCTGGGCGAGCGCCATGAGCGGCCGCTGGTAGGGGTGTTCACCGCGTGGTACCGGGCGCTGCGGCTGGCCGCGGCGGGACCTGCGGACGAGGCCGCGGTCGAGGCGGCCTACCGGAACGCCGCCGCGCGGCTGGACGGCGCCGGGATGCCCGGCCTGGAGCACGGTCTGCTGCCGCTCGCGCTGCTCTGTCTGCGCGTGGAGCGGGGGCGGCCCGCCCCGACCGACGCGGACCTCGGCTGGGGGCCGTACGCGCCCTGGGCCCGCCCGCTGGTGCTGCTGGCCCAGGACCGCCGCGCCGAGGCCGCGGCGGCGCTGCGCACGGTCCCGGAACCGCCCCGCGATCTGCTGCTGGAGGCCCTGTGGTGTCTCACCGGGCGCGCGGCCATCGCCGTCGGCGACCGGGAGACGATCGCGCGCGCCCACGCGGCGTTGACCCCGGCGGCGGCCGAGCTCGCCGGGGCGGGCAGCGGTCTGCTCACCCTGGGCCCGGTCTCCCGGCACCTGACCGATCTGGCCGAGGCCCTGCGGTAACGACTCGGCCTCGCGCCGTCACCGCTACGGGGTGTCCGGCGACACTTTCCCCTCCCCGCCCCTTCCCGATACCAGGGGCTCCGCCCTGGACCCCGGGGCCTGGAGGCAGAGCCCCCACCCGGGATCTGGGGCAGAGCCCCCGCCCGGCGTCTGGAGCGGAGCTCCCACCCGGGGCCTGCGGCACAGCCCCCACCCGGGCCCGGGCGCAAAGCCCCGACCCGGGCCTTAGGAAGAGCCCCCACGCGGCGTCTGAGGCACAGCCCCCACCCGGGGCCTGAGGCACAACCCCGACCCGGGGCCCGGGCGCAGAGCCCCCACGCGGCGTCTGGAGCAGAGCCCCCACCCGGGGCCTGAGGCACCCCCACCCGGGGCCCGGGCGCAAAGCCCCGACCCGGGGCCTTAGGAAGAGCCCCCACGCGGCGTCTGAGGCACAGCCCCCACCCGGGGCCTGAGGCACCCCCACCCGGGGCCCGGGCGCAGAGCCCCCACGCGGCGTCTGGAGCAGAGCCCCCACCCGGGGCCTGAGGCACCCCCACCCGGGGCCCGGGCGCAAAGCCCCGACCCGGGCCTTAGGAAGAGCCCCCACGCGGCGTCTGAGGCACAGCCCCCACCCGGGGCCTGAGGCACAGCCTCCACGCGGCGGAGCCGCAAATGGTGAGGTGTCGGGAAGGGGCGGGGAGGGGAAGAGCCCGCCGCAGGCGTCACGATCCGCCGGGCACCCCTAGACCCCGTCCGCTACCGTCTCGAAACGCCAGCGGTGGACCGCACGCCGCACCAAGTCCTCCCCCGGCTCGGGCAGTTCCGGCAGGCCCTCGGTGTCGTAGGTGCCCTCCCACCAGGTGATGACGAGGACGCGGTCCTCGGGTGCGCGGAAGGTTTCGCGGCGGAGCGGGGGCGGGTCGAGGGGCTGGTGGGTGGCCCAGGTCAGGAGTTCCTCGCCCTTTCCGGCCACGGCTCGGGCTTCCCACATCAACGCGACGGTCATGCGTACAGGTTCTTCCGGCTCAGCTCGTGCACATGGTCGTGGGTGTGCCCGGCGGGCGCCGGGACGTGGGGGTCCGTCACCGGGAGGGACGAGTCGGCCGACAGGTCCCACGCCGAGGCCGACCGCCCCCGCGCCACCATCTCCGCGCCGAGCGCCGCCACCATCGCCCCGTTGTCCGTGCACAGCTTCGGCCGCGGCACCCGCAGCGTGATCCCCGCGTCCTCGCAGCGGCGTTCGGCCATCGCCCGCAGCCGGGAGTTGGCGGCGACGCCGCCCCCGATCATCAGGTGCTCCACGCCCTCGTCCTTGCAGGCGCGGACGGCCTTGCGGGTCAGCACGTCCACGACCGCCTCCTGGAAGGAGGCCGAGACGTCGGCGATCGGGACCTCCTCGCCCGCCGCCCGCTTCGCCTCGATCCAGCGGGCGACGGCGGTCTTCAGCCCCGAGAAGGAGAAGTCGTACGCGGCGTCCCGCGGACCGGTCAGCCCGCGCGGGAAGGCGATCGCGTCCGGGTCGCCCTCGCGGGCGATGCGGTCGATGACGGGGCCGCCCGGGAAGCCCAGGTTCAGCACCCGGGCGATCTTGTCGAACGCCTCGCCCGCCGCGTCGTCGATGGTCGAGCCCAGCGGGCGGACGTCGGCGGTGATGTCGGGCGCGAGGAGCAGCGAGGAGTGGCCGCCGCTCACCAGCAGCGCCATCGTCGGCTCGGGCAGCGGACCGTGCTCCAGCTGGTCGACGCAGATGTGGGAGGCGAGGTGGTTGACGCCGTAGAGCGGCTTGCCGAGGGCGTAGGCGTACGCCTTGGCGGCCGAGACGCCGACCAGCAGCGCGCCCGCGAGCCCGGGGCCCGCGGTGACGGCGATGCCGTCGAGGTCGGAGGCGGCGACCCCGGCCTCCTTCAGCGCCCGCTGGATCGTGGGGACCATCGCCTCCAGATGGGCGCGGCTGGCGACCTCGGGGACGACGCCGCCGAAGCGGGCGTGCTCGTCCACGCTGGAGGCGACGGCGTCGGCGAGGAGGGTGTGGCCGCGGACGATGCCGACTCCGGTCTCGTCGCAGGAGGTCTCGATGCCGAGGACGAGGGGTTCGTCAGCCATGGGTCTCGGTTCCTTGTACTGAGGTCGCGGGGTTCGCGGGGTTGGCTGTGTGCGCGGGATTCGCTGTGTGCGCGGAATTCGCTGTGTGCGCGGCGGACGCGCCGGGCTCGCCGTTCGCCGGCGCGCCGGTGGTCGCCGTCGCCGGGTCGGCCAGCCGCATGACCAGGGCGTCCACATTGCCGGGCTGGTAGTAGCCCTTGCGTATGCCGATGGGCTCGAAGCCGAAGCGCTCGTACAGCCGCTGGGCGCGGGCGTTGTCCACCCGCACCTCCAGCAGCACCTCACGGCACTCGAAGGCGGTGGCGGCCGTCAGAAGGTCGGTGAGGAGGCGGGCGCCGAGGCCGGTGCCCCAGTGGTCGCGGGCGGCGGCGATGGTCTGGACGTCGCCGGTGCGGTCGACGACGGCGAGCCCGGCGTACCCGACCAGCCGGGGCCCGTCCTCCGCCACCACGTAGTGGCGGGTGGCGTCCCGGCCCCGGGCGTGCGCGAGCTCGGACCAGAACATCCCCCGCGACCAGGCGTCCTCGGGGAACAGCTCCTCCTCGAGCTCCATCACCCGCTCCAGGTCCCACCAGCGCATCTCGCGCAGGGTCACGCTCGTGCCGGTGCCGGTCACTTCGGGGTGACCACCTTGTAGTTGGCGGGCACCTTGGCGTCGGGGCGGCGCAGATACAGCGGCCGGGGCGGCGGCAGCTCCTCGCCGCGCGCCAGCATCTCGGCGGCGAGCGAGGCGAGCGCCCCCGCCGACTGGTGCTCCGGCATCCCGGGCGGTACGTCGGCGAAGGCCGCCGGGTAGAGCAGCGCGCCCGCGCCGACCGCGGGCAGCCCGGCCACCCGCTCGGCGAGGTCGGCGGGGTGGTCGACGGCGGGCTCGCCGACGCGGGTGCGGGCGTCGTCGTAACGCGCCCAGTAGACCTCCTTGCGCCGCGCGTCCGTGGCCACGACGAAGGGGCCTTCCAGACCGGCCCGCCCGGCGGCGTACGCGATCCCGTCCAGCGTGCACAGCCCGTGGACGGGGACGCCGAGGACCGACCCGAAGGTGGCCGCGGTCACCAGGCCCACGCGCAGTCCGGTGTACGGGCCGGGGCCCGCGCCGACGACGATCTCCGTCACCGCGCCCAGTTCGGTGCCCGCCGCTTTCAGCGTCCGGTGGACGGCGGGCAGCAACAGCTCGCCGTGGCGCCGGGCGTCCACGTCGGCGGACTCGGCGATCACTGCTGAGCCGTCGTGCAGGGCGACGGTCACGGCGGGGGTGGCGGTATCAAGAGCGAGCAACAGCACGAGAACAGCCTACGGCGCGCCGGGAGGTCGTTCTTTCGTACCAGTGTCGGTACCGGTGTCGGAACCGGCCTTGGCACCGAAGCCGGTACCGGCTTCGGTGCCAGCCTCGCCACCGGCTTTCGTACCGACGGTGGAACAGCTCGGTCACCGGACGGCCGGAGCGCGGCCGGGCGGCGGGCGCCGGTGCTACCGTCACCGTAAGTGTGTACGGGCCGTCAGCGCATACTGACCGCAGGAGAGGGAAGCCGCCGTGCCAAGGAGCAGTACCGGGCCAGCTGTGGCCGTACTCACCGCCGCCGCGCTGGGCGTCGTCGGGTTCCTCGGTTACCAGGCCGCCGCGACCGCGCCCGACCATCCGACCCAGGCCCGGCCCGGCTCGCACTCCGCCGAGTCCAAGAAGAAGGACAAGGGCGACGCGGGGGCGAAGAAGAAGTCCACCGCCCTCCCGGCCCGCTCCGGCACCGGCGTACGGGTCGTCTACGCCCTGGGCGAGAAGCGGGTCTGGCTGGTCGGCGCCGACGGCAAGGCCGGCCGCACCTTCGAGGTGGGCCCCAGCCCGGCCAGCCCCGCCCCGGGGACCTATTCCGTGACCTCACGCAACAAGGGCGGGGTCGGATCGGACGGAGTCCAGGTCGAGCACGTCGTCGTCTTCCACTCGGAAGGGGGAGTCGTGTTCGGTTTCAGCGCGGCGGTGGACGGGTCGATGCCGGACCCGAACGCGCGCAAGCGGACCGGGGCCGTCCGGGAGAGCCGGGCGGACGGCACGGCGATGTGGGAGTTCGCGCAGTTGGACACGAAGGTGGTCGTCGTCCCCTAGCGGACCTGGCTGACGTAGCTGGACGACGTAGCCGGATGGCGTAGCTGGACGACGTAGCCGGACGGCGTAGCTGTGCGCCGTTACGCCGCGTCCCGCTCCTCGTCCTCAGCCTCCGGCTCGACGGACGCCGGGGCCTCCTCCTCGGACGCCAAAGTCTCGCCCTCGGACGCCAGGGTCCCCTCCTCGGCCGGCCGCGGGGGCGTCGAGACCGCGCTCGCCGCCGCACACGCCGCCAGGAGCTCCGACATCGACGGTGACCGGTCGTCGCGCGCGGCGCCGGTCCCGGCCACTGGGTCGTGGGCCGACATGGGTGCCTCCTGAGGGTCCTGGGGCAGTCGAGCGGAGTTAGGTAGACCTAACCCACGCTTTCTCCCACCATGTGACCACGGGTGATGCCCGGAATGCAACAGCATGCCGACGGCTTGTCGGAAACTACGCGGCATCTGCACGCGAGCTCTACCAGCGGCTTGACCGGTTGACCGGGCGGCGCCGGTTGACCGGGCGGCGCCGGTTGACCGGGCGGCGCCGGTTGACCGGGCGGCGCCGGTTGACCGGGTGGCGCCGGCACTACCCCGCGAGCGACGCCAGGTCCTCCCCGCCCAGCGATGACCCACGCCCGTCACCACCACGTCCCGTACGTCGTCCACGTCGGCGGCCATCGTGTCCGTGACGGCCATGTCGCTGCCCACCGTCCGCTGGATCACCACATGCAGCCGGTCCTCCGCCAGCCCCTCGACCTTGCCCTCGCCCCACTCCACGGCCACCACCGAGTCGGGCAGGGAGACGTCGAGGTCCAGGTCCTCCATCTCGTCGAGGCCGCCGTTCAGCCGGTAGGCGTCGACATGGACCAGCGGCGGGCCGTCGCCCAGCGAGGGGTGCACCCGGGCGATCACGAAGGTGGGCGAGGTGACGGCGCCGCGGACGCCGAGGCCCTCGCCGAGGCCCCGCGTCAGCGTCGTCTTGCCCGCGCCGAGTTCACCGGTGAGGAGCACCAGATCGCCGGGGCGCAGCAGCTTGGCGAGTCTGCGGCCCAGGTCCCGCATCTGGTCGGGAGAGGTGACGGTGATGCGCGTGCCTACGTCCATCTGTCTCCTAGCGCGAGGGCCACCGGCTTCCGTCGGCGGCCGCATTGCTTCTCCGGCCCATGATATTTTCCCTCTGTCCCGGTAGGGATCGGTTCGGGCTGGACCGCGACCTTCGGGTCGGAAGCCCCCGTCTTCAGGCGAGGGAGCGGAGTCACACTCGCCGATGGTACGGACCACGGCGACGGGGCGCCTCGCGCCAGGGCTCTACGTGACGGCGCTTCGCACCGCTGCGAAGCGCCGTCACGTAGGGCCTAGCCCCGGGCCGACTCCCCTCAGCCCGTCACGCCCCGGCCCGCCCGGTCGCCGACCCCGCCCACTACCCGCGACAGCAACTCCGTCAGGTGGCCGTTGACCACCTCCGGGTGCTCGAGGATCACCAGGTGCCCGGCCTCCTCGAGGATCACCAGCTCCGCGCCCGGAAGCAGCTCCGCGATCGCCTCGCTGTGCTCCATCGGGGTGATGAGGTCCTTGTCACCCGCGAGGACCAGCACCGGCAGCCCGTCGAAGTGCGGCAGCGCCGCCGCCTTGTCGTGGGCGATGAACGCCGGGTAGAACTCCGCGACCACATCGATCGGCGTGGCCTCGATCAGCCGCTCGGCGAACCGCGCGACCCCCGGGTCCACGTCCTTCGAGCCGAACGAATAGCGCTTGATCAGCCCCGCGAACAAGTCCGCGGTCGCCCGCCGCCCCCGCTCGACCAGGTCGGCCTGCCAGCCCAGCGCCTTCAGCAGCCCGGGCAGCACCCGCCGCACCGCGTTCACCCCGACCACCGGGAGGCCGAAGCTGACCTCGCCCAACCGGCCCGCCGAGGTGCCGATGAAGGCCGCGCCGATCACGCGCTCGCGGATCAGGTCGGGGTACTGCGCGGCCAGCGCCATCATCGTCATGCCGCCCATGGAGTGGCCGACGAGCACCAGCGGCCCCTCGGGCGCCGCCGCGTCGATCACCGCCTTCAGGTCACGGCCGAGCTGGTCGATGCTGATCGCCTCGCCGTCCGCCTGGGCGCAGCCGCGCGCCGAGCGGCCGTGGCAGCGCTGGTCCCAGTAGACGGTGCGGACCACCTCGCGCAGCGCGGAGCGCTGGAAGTGCCAGGAGTCCTGGGCGAGGCAGTAGCCATGGCTGAAGATCATGGTGACGGGGGTGGGGGCGCGGCGCCCGAACCGCCGCTTGCGCCGGGGTGAGGGCGCGGCGGCGTTCTCCCGCACCTCCTCGACCTCGTAGTAGATCTCGGTGCCGTCGTCGGCGACCGCCGTGCCCGGGGTGCCGCGCAGTGTGCCGTACGGGCCCTCGGCGTCCAGGGCGAGCCGCGCCTTGCGCCGTACGCCGCGGCCGACCGTCAGCCGCTCGAGCGCGACGCCCGCGGCCGCTCCCGCCGCGAGCACGCCGATCGCGGCGCCCGCGAATCCGGCGCCCCGGCGCCAGCTCACGGCTGTGGCCCCCGCCGCGACTCGTGTCGCCATCTCTGCCGTGCTGACGGCCGTGCTCTCGTCGCCCATGGTCAGTTCCCTGTGCCCCGTCCTCACCTACATAAACGCGGGGAATACGGGCCGAGATCCTGGTCACGATCTCGTAGGAGATCGAGCCCACGGCGCGCGCCCAGTCCTCGACGGTCGGCTCGCCCCGGTCCCCGGACCGAACAGCACCGCCTCGTCCCCCGGGGCGGCGGTGTCGCCGCCCAGATCCACGACGAACTGGTCCATGGCGACCGTGCCCGCGATGGTCCGCCACTTGCCCGCGACCAGCACCGGACCGGTGCCCGAGGCATGGCGCGGGATGCCGTCCCCGTAGCCGACGGGCACCAGCGCGAGGGTCGTCTCGCCGGGGGTCACATAGCGGTGCCCGTAGGAGACGCCGTGACCGCCCGGCACCCGCTTGACCGAGGCGAGCGCGGCGGAGAGCGTCATCACCGGGCGCAGCCCGAAGTCGGCGGCCGTGCCGAGTTCGGGGCTCGGGCAGATGCCGTAGGTGGAGACGCCGGTCCGGACGAGGTCGAAGTGCGACTCGGGCACGGTCAGGGTCGCCGCGGAGTTGGCGATGTGGCGCACCTCCGGCCGCAGCCCCGCCTGTTCGGCGTGCGCCACCATGTCGCGGAAGACCGACAGCTGGGCGGCGATGGACGGATGGCCCGGCTCGTCCGCGCAGGCGAAGTGGGACCACAGCCCCGTCACCCGAATGGCCCCTTCCGCCTCGGCGGCGCGGGCCTCGGCGACCAGGGCGGGCCAGTCGTCGGGCTGGCAGCCGTTGCGGCCCAGCCCGGTGTCCGCCTTCAGGTGCAACCGCGCGGTACGGCCGCACGCGCGGGCCGCGGCGACGGCCTCGCGCAGCGCCCACAGCCCGCTGGCCGAGACGTCGATGTCCGCCTCGATGGCCTGCCGCCAGGGGCCGCCGGGCGTCCACAGCCAGCACATCAACCGGCCCGTGTCCCCCGCCGCCCGCAGCGCGAACGCCTCCTCCGGCGTGGCCGCGCCCAGCCAGTCCGCACCCGCCTCGCGGGCGGCGCGGGCGCAGGGGACCATGCCGTGGCCATAGGCGTCCGACTTGACCACGGTCATCAGCTCGGCCGTGGGTGCCGCGGCGCGCAGCGCCCTCACATTGGCCCGTAGTGCGGCCAGGTCGACCACGGCACGGGCACGCATCGGTGTCTCGTCCATCTCCGTCAGTCTCTCAGGCCCGTCCCCCGACCGGAGTGTGTGCTTCTCCGCACGGAGTGCCTCGCTTCCACGCGAGGAGTGCCCGCGGTTCGGGAGACTATGGGCATGAGGATTGCCTACAGCGTCGAGACCGTACGGGCCGCCGAGCGCGAACTGATGGCGCGGCTGCCCGAAGGAGCGCTCATGCAGCGCGCGGCGGCGGGACTCGCGGCCGCGTGCGCCGATCTGCTGGGCCGGGTGTACGGCTCCCGGGTGGCCCTGCTCGTCGGCAGCGGCGACAACGGCGGCGACGCGCTCTACGCGGGCGCCCGCCTGGCCCGCCGCGGCGCGGGCGTCACGGCGGTACTGCTCAACCCCGACCGGGCCCACCCGGGCGGACTCGCCGCCTTGCGGGCGGCGGGCGGACGGGTGACGACCGTCGGCGGCGGGGCGGCGCCGGGCGGCGGCAGGGCAGGCGGCGGCGCGGGGGCAGGCGGCAGCGGCGCGGGGGCAGGCGGCGCAGTGGCGGCGGGCGGCGCAGTGGCGGCGGGCGGCAGCGCGGCAGCAGGCGGCACTGGCGCGGCGGCAGGCGGCGGACCAGCGGCAGAGGGCACCGCAGCGACAGACGGCGGCCCGGCGGCAGAGGGCGGCCCGGCGGCAGAGGGCAGCGCAGCGCCAAGCGGCGGGCTGGCGGCTGGCGGCGTGACCTCAGGCGGCGCGGCGGCGGACCGCGAGCCGACGGGCGGCGGAAGCGAGGCGAAGGATGACGCCGAGGCGGCCGTGGCCCGGGCCGATCTCGTCATCGACGGCATCGTCGGCATCGGCGGCAAGGGCGGGCTGCGGCCCGACGCGGAGCGGCTGGTGCGGGCGGTGCGCGGGACCGTCGTCGCCGTGGACCTGCCGAGCGGGGTCGACGCCGACACGGGCGAGGTCCGGGGCTCCGCCGTACACGCGGACGCCACGATCACCTTCGGCGCGTACAAGCCGGGGCTGCTCATCGACCCCGCCCGCACCCACACGGGCGCCCTGCGCCTGGTCGACATCGGCCTGGACGCCCACCTCCCGGCCGACCCCGACGTGGAGGCGCTGCAGCACGAGGACGTGGCGGCGCTGCTGCCCCGGCCCTCGGCGGAGAGCGACAAGTACCGGCGCGGCGTGGTGGGCGTCGTCGCGGGCTCGGCCCGCTACCCGGGCGCGGCCGTACTGGCCGTCTCGGGCGCGCTGCGGGGCGGTGCGGGGGCGGTGCGCTACGTCGGCCCCGGGGCCGACACGGTCATCGCGCGCTTCCCCGAGACCCTCGTCCACTCCGGGCCCCCGGCCAAGGCGGGCCGGGTCCAGGCGTGGGTCGTCGGCCCCGGCCTCGGCGACGGCGCGGCGGCCCGGCACTCCCTGGAGGACGTCCTCGCCTCCGATGTCCCGGTGCTGGTCGACGCCGATGGGCTCCACCTGCTGCCCACCGGCGGTGACCTGCGCAAACGCGAGGCGGCCACGATCCTCACCCCGCATGCGGGCGAGGCGGCGGCGCTGCTCGGCGTGAGCCGCGAGGAGGTCGAGGCGGGCCGGCTGGCCGCCGTAAGGGCGCTGTCCGAGCGCTACGGCGCGACCGTACTGCTGAAGGGGTCGACCACCCTGATCGCCGCCGAACACCAGCCGGTACGCGTCAACCCCACCGGCGTCGGCTGGCTGGCCACGGCGGGCAGCGGCGATGTGCTGTCCGGCCTGATCGGCTCCCTCCTCGCCGCGGGCCTCCCCGCCCGCGACGCGGCCTCGGTCGGCGCCTACCTCCACGGCCTGGCCGCCCGCCGCACCACGGCCCCGCACGGCGCGCCCATCGCCGCGTACGACGTGTCAACGGCGCTGACGGACACGTGGCGGGACGTACTGGCCTGAGCGTTCCGCCGGGTGCGGGTGCTGGGGTGGTGCGCCGGGTGCATGGGTGGTGCCGGTACGGCGTGCTGGTGCGGGCCCGTGGGTGGTACGCGCGCTGTTCGTGGTGGGTGCCGGGGCGGGGCCTCCGGGGCGGCGCCCTGGACCGCACATTTACGGCGCCGATGAACGATGACCGTCGGGTGGGCCGGAGATTGGCGCCACAAATATGCGTGAGCGTCCAGGACACCACCCCTCCGACCCCACCCCCTCCCGCCTCATTCGCGGCTATCCCCCGGTGGCCCAGCCCCTGGCCAGGCGCCCGGTCGCCCGGTGACGCGAGCGCCGGGCCGATCAGCATGCATGCCTACGTCGTCGCCTGCCCAGGCGCCTCGGCCACGCCCCGGTGGGCGGCCCACGCCCCTGCGGCTGCGGCCATGGCCTCGAGCGAGGAGGCCTCGGGATGCCGGTCGGCGCGCGATCGGTGCATGCGGCGAGTGGCGGCGGCGAACGCGTCGATCGCGGTGGGGTCCGCGTCCGCCCATGCCCTGCACTCGGCCGCCCATCCCTCAGCCGCCTCGGGAGTGTGCCCGGCGGCGATGAGCTGCACGACGAGGCATGCGGGGTCGATGAACCTGGCCCCTCGGGTCGGCCAGGACCAGTCCACAATCCACCGGCCGCGTTCCCCGATGATCAGGTTGCTGGGGTTGATGTCGGTGTGGAGCAGCGCGTCACCCCGGAACAGTTCAGCTTCGGTCTCGTCAACCGCGAACCGGTCCCAACGGCTCTCCGGCCAGTCTCGGGCGATATCAGGGAGGGGCAGGTCCCCGAGTTGGTCAACGAGGTCGGCCACTCCAGGCAGATCGGGCGAGGCTGGTGTGAAGTCCGACCGGCCGGCATCCACGACCTCGAATCCCAGGACGAGCCATTCGTCGTCTTCCACGCGCCAGAGCAGGGCGGGGGAAACGGACTGTACGGCCGGGTTGATCAATCCTTCCCGGATGAGCGAGGCCCGGCGTCCCCCAGGGCGGTTGATCGCTTCACCCCGAGCGCCACGCGCCGCCGCCGACCACCTCTCCACCGGCTCGGGCCCCCAGGCCCTGGCGACCGTCGAGGAGACGCACCGGCTGCTGACCGAGCGACTCCTGCCGCACGAGTACGCGGAGGAGCACCAGCTCTACCCCGCGCTCGCCCCCGCGCTCGCCCCCGCGCTCGCCCCCGCGCTCGGCGGCCCCGAGGCCACCGCCACCATGAGCCGCGCCCATGCCGAGATCGAGCGCCTTTCCCGACGCGTCGCCACGCACCTGCGGCTGGCTCACGCCCGCGGCGGGCTGGACGCGGGCCAACTCGACGACCTGCGCTCCTGTCTCTACGGACTGCACACCGTCCTGCGACTGCATTTCTCCCAGGAGGAGGAGAGCTACTTCACCTTGGCCCCGTGACCCGAGGACGTCGGCGGGAACCGGCCGTCCATCCGAGCCCTGGGCGCTGCTCCATACGCGCGCACGCCCTCCACACATGGACATATTCGCCACGCACGCCCGAAACAATAGATCTTTACCGAATGCGCCTTACGCGCATCTGCTGGAGGAGGTCCCGTGGATGTCGGACTGATCAACGGCGTTCCCGGCCATCCCCTCTTCGTTCACGGCGCGGCGGTGCTGGTCCCGTTGACGGCGTTGGCGCTCGTGGTCTGCGCGCTGTGGCGTTCGGCGGCACGCAGGCTCGGCCCGGTGCTGCCGGGCATGGGGCTGGTCACTCTCGCTCTGGTCGTGCTGACCACCGAGTCCGGCGAGTGGCTGGAGGAGCGAGTGCGGGAGAGTTCGCTGGTGGAGGAGCACGCCGAAATGGGGCCCGGTCTCACTCCATGGGCGATCGCCCTGTTCGTGCTCACCGTCGCCGTATGGCTGCTCGGCCGGGTCGGCCCCCGCCGGGGACAAGAGCGCGGCGGGGAGGACGACGGCCCCACCAGGGGCGCGGCGTCCACAGTGGCCCGGCTGGCCTCTTCCCTGCCGGTGCGCGTCGCGGCGCTGGTGATCGCCCTGGTCGTGGCCGTCGGCGCGGTCGTCCAGGTGTACCGGATCGGTGACTCGGGTGCGAGGGCGGCCTGGCAGGGCCGGTTCTCGACAAGCCGGTCCGGCCCCGGGCGGTAAAGCGGCGACAGCCGCGCCGGAAGCAGTCCGGGCGGACCGTGCGACGCGCCAACCGCCCGGACTCCCTCACATGAGGTGTGCCGCCGGTCCCCGGACAACACACCCCGGTGGTCATCACCGTAGCCGGTCGAGCGCCCGCTGGAAGGCCGCCGCGTGCTTGGCTTCGTCGGCGGCGGTGCCGCGGAAGAACCGGGCGGCGGCCGTGTCGCCGACGGCAGCGGCCTGCTTGGCGAAGCCCGGGTAGAGGACGGTGGCTTCGTCGCGTTCTCCGGTGATGGCCTTGCGCAGGTTCGTCTTCGTGGTACGGACCAGGCCGGCCAGGACCGCCTCGCCGGCGAAGTGCTCGCGCAACTCGACCTTGGCCGTGCCCGCGAACAGGCTTGCCAGCGCTGTGTTGCCGGTCTGCCGCGCACGGGCGGCGAAGAGCAGGTACTTGGCGTGGGCGCGCGCCTCACCGTGCATCGCGGTATCGAGGTTGGCCTTCGTCCGGTCGGCCTTCACCTTCGGTGACCCCGCGGGCACCGACACCACGTCGGCTTTCGGCGGTGCCGGGATGGTGCCGCGACCGGTGGTCACGACCCTGAGGGCGGTGCGGTAGGCGTCGCGGTGACGGCCTTCGTCCGCGGCGATCTCGGTGAACAGCTCGGCAGCCGCCCGGTCCCCGTCCGCGCGGGCCTCGGCCGCGAAACGGCGGTACATGACCTGGTGCTCGTAGGTCTCGCCATTGATGGCCTGGCGCAGGTTGGCCGCGTTCGATCCGACGGTTCCGGCCAGGGCGGCGGCCTCGCGCACGTGCTCATCGAGCTCGGTTCTCGCCGTGCCGCGGAAGAGCTTGGCGACGGCCGGGTAGGACTCGCGGTCGGCTTCGGTGGCGAAGAGGTCGTAGGAGGCGTAGGCGAACGCCTCCCCCTTCATGGTGGTGTCCAGGTCGGTGAGAGTTCGCGGGTTCAGAACCCGGGCGGCGGCGTGGGTGGCCTGCTGCGCGTCGACCGGCACCGTGAGGGCCACGGCCGTGGCAGCCGGCGTGGCCGCTGTCAGCGCGCACAGGCCGATCACGAGCGTGGGTATGGAGCGACGGAACATGAGTCCTCCTTCGGGGCGCTTCTGGGGTGCGAGTGCCCCGCCTCATGCCACCCGCACGGGCGCTCCACCGCCCCTTCATCAACGCGTCCGAGTGAATACGCACAGTCATCGTGTACCTTTTCGCCGACGCGCCGCGCTCGGTTCTGACTGATGTAGTGGTGCGACGTCAGCGCCCGGAGCGCCCTGCGATGCCTAGATCGAGCACCATCACGTCATGCAGCGCCGCGCCCTCCCACGGGTGGGCCTCGCCCACCTTGCGGTACCCCCACGACCGGTACGCGGCCTGTGCGGCAGTAACGTCCGGCCGTGCGTTCAGCAGCACGCGCGTCCGTGTCCGTGTCCGTACGCCCCTGGTAGGAAACGGCTCGACTCAGCGCACGGCCTGCACTGGCCGAGTCGCCCGCATGCGTCGCCGCACTGGCCTCGCGCAATGAGATCACCAAATGCACCGTGGCACCCGCGCCTGCCCGGCGGGCAAGGCTATACGCGTTCTCGACAGCCGATGTCGCCTCCCACATGCGGCCTGTATCGGCGGAGAGCAGGGAAAGCGTATTGAGCGCGCGAACCTGCAAGAGGGGCTCGTCGATGAGCTGTGCCGCCGTCATCGCCTCCATGCAGGCGGCGCGAGCCTGTTCAGGAGGCCCACCGTCGTATCCGAACCAGGCGCGGTGACAAGCGAGTTCACAGAGCATGGTGTGAAGGTCACGGCCCACCCTGCTCATGTAGACGCTGTTGTTGAGCACATGCGTGATCTCCCGCTCCAACTGCTCGGCACGCGCCTTCGCGGGAATGCCACCCGATTGGTGATCAACCGTATAGAGGTCGGCCAGCCGCGCACGGAACGCCGCCACCCCACCGACACCGACACCGACACGCCCATCGTCGCCGGTCCTCTCGACCGTCGAATAGCGATGCGACGGGACATCGAATCCCATCTCGGCAAGCGGAAGACCGAACGTCGCCTCCAATACGGCCTGTTGGCTCGGGTGCGGTAACGGCGGAGGCGACTCGTTCTCCCACCGCCGGAGCTGGCGAACGCTCACCGAGGCGTCGATGCCCAGGCGGGCGGCCTCGCGGGCGAATGCCATCCGCATTCCCCCAATCGCGCGAACCGTCCCCTCACCGTAGCGATTTCGTCCGCCCGGCATAGGTGGAAACGTCCGGCGCGCCCACCGGTGGGTAGCCGCCGACGAGGCGGGAGGGGGCGGGGTCGGAGGGGTGGTGTCCTGGACGCTCACGCATATTTGTGGCGCCAATCTCCGGCCCACCCAACGATCATCGTTCGTCGGCGCCGTAAATGTGCGGTCCAGGGCGCCGCCCCGGAGGCCCCGCCCCCGGCACCCACCACGAACAACGGGCGCACCACAGCAACCACCACGCACCCGCACCACACCCGTCACCGGAGCGACCGCGCGGGTCCGGGGCGGAGCCCCGGCGGGGCGTGGGGGCGGAGCCCCCGCACCCGCACCCGCTCTCACCCCTCCGCGATCACCACCGCCGACGCGACCCCCGCGTCATGGCTCAGCGAGACGTGCAGGCCCCGCACCCCCAGCCGTTCCGCGCACACCGCGACCGTGCCGCGGATCGAGAGGCGGGGGCGGCCGCTCGGCTCGGTGAGGATTTCGGCGTCCGTCCAGCGCAGGCCGCCGGGGGCGCCCAGGGACTTGGCCAACGCCTCCTTGGCCGCGAAGCGGGCGGCCAAGGAGGCCATGCCGCGGCGCTCCCCGCTCGGCAGCCACAGCTCGCGCTCGACGAACAGGCGGTCCGCCATGCCGGGGGTGCGCCGCAGCGCGTCGTCGAAGCGGTCGATCTCGGCGACGTCGATGCCGACTCCGATGATCACGGCGTCATCCGAGGGACCGCTCGACGGCTCACTCGACCGTCACCGACTTCGCCAGGTTCCTCGGCTGGTCGACCTCGTTGCCGCGCGCCGTCGCCAACTCGCACGCGAAGACCTGGAGCGGCACGGTGGCGACCAGGGGCTGGAGCAGGGTGGGCGTGGCGGGGATCTCGATGAGGTGGTCGGCGTACGGGGCCACCGTCTCGTCGCCGCGCTCGGCGATCACGATGGTGCGGGCGCCCCGGGCCCGGATCTCCTGGATGTTGGAGACGATCTTGTCGTGCAGCACCGATCGCCCGCGTGGCGACGGCACGACCACGACCACCGGCACGTCCTGCTCGATCAGCGCGATCGGCCCGTGCTTGAGCTCGCCCGCCGCGAAGCCCTCGGCGTGCATGTACGCGAGCTCCTTGAGCTTGAGCGCGCCCTCCAGGGCGACCGGATAGCCCACGTGCCGCCCCAAAAACAGCACGGTGTTCTTGTCGGCCAGGGTGCGGGCCAGCTCCCGGACCGGCTCCATGGTCTCCAGGACCTCTTCCACCTGGGTGGCGATCTCCGACAGCTCGCGGATCACGGAGAGGATCTCGTCGCCCCACTTGGTGCCGCGCACCTGGCCCAGGTACAACGCCACCAGGTAGCAGGCCACCAGCTGGGTGAGGAACGCCTTGGTGGAGGCGACGGCCACCTCGGGACCGGCGTGGGTGTAGAGCACCGCGTCCGACTCACGCGGGATCGTGGAGCCGTTCGTATTGCAGATGGCCAGCACCTTCGCGCCCTGCTCACGGGCGTGCCGCAGCGCCATCAGGGTGTCCATGGTCTCGCCGGACTGCGAGATGGCGATCACCAGCGTCCGCTGGTCCAGGATCGGGTCGCGGTAGCGGAACTCGCTGGCCAGCTCGGTCTCGCAGGGGATCCGGGTCCAGTGCTCGATGGCGTACTTGGCGATCATGCCGGCGTGGTACGCGGTGCCGCACGCCACGATCACGACCTTGCTGACCTCGCGCAGCACCGAGGCCGGGATGCGCACCTCGTCCAGGCAGAGGTTCCCGGCCAGGTCGATCCGGCCGAGCAGGGTGTCCGCGACGGCCTTCGGCTGCTCGGCGATCTCCTTGAGCATGAAGTAGTCGTAGCCGCCCTTCTCGGCGGCGGAGGCGTCCCAGTCCACGTGGTACGGCCGGACCTCGGCCGGCGCCCCCTCGAAGTCGGTGACGGTCACACCGTCCCGGCGGGCCTCCACCACCTGGTCCTGGCCCAGCTCGATGGCCTCGCGGGTGTGGGCGATGAAGGCGGCCACATCGGAGGCGAGGAACGCCTCCTCCTCGCCGACTCCGACGACCAGCGGCGAGTTGCGGCGCGCCCCGACCACCACATCGGGCGCGTCCGCGTGCACCGCGACCAGCGTGAAGGCCCCCTCCAGCCGACGGCACACCTGGCGCATCGCCTCGGCGAGGTCGCCGCAGGACGAGAACGACTCGGCGAGCAGATGCGCCACGACCTCGGTGTCGGTCTCGGAGGCCAGCTCGTGGCCGCGCTCGGCCAGCTCGGCGCGGAGCGCGGCGAAGTTCTCGATGATGCCGTTGTGGACGACGGAGACCCGGCCCGCGTTGTCCAGGTGTGGATGGGCGTTGGCGTCGGTCGGGCCGCCGTGGGTGGCCCACCGGGTGTGGCCGATGCCGGTGCCCCCGGTGGGCAGCGGGCGGTCGGCCAGCTCCTTCTCCAGGTTGCCCAGCTTGCCCGCCTTCTTGGCCGCCGCGAGCCCGCCATCGGCCAGCACGGCGACGCCCGCCGAGTCATAGCCGCGGTACTCCAGCCGCTTGAGCCCGGCGAGGACGACATCGAGGGCCGACTGCCCTCCCACGTAACCAACGATTCCGCACATGCACTGCAGCGTACGGCCCGCTGCCCGCAGACCTGGCACACCCCCGCGCGTCGCCGTGCCGTGCATAATGCGCACGAGCGGCCGGGGGGCCGCCTTTCACTTTCCTGGGGGATCGTGCGCCGTATCACCATGTCCTTAGCCGCCGTGCTGCTTCTCACGCTCGGCACCGGCTGTTCATCGGGTTCGAGCGAATCGGGTTCTGGCGAATCGGGCTCGAGCGAGAAGGGTCGCGTCACCGAGAAGCCGGGCGGAAGGGCCGGAGCGAAGGCGTCCGCCACGAAGGGCACGGACGGCAGACCCGTCGACATCGTCCGCGCCGCGGTGGCGAAGGCCCGCGCCACCAGCGTCCGTATCGACGAGACCGTCGTGACCCGCGGCCGGGGCGAGGAATTCATCCTTTCCTTAGCGGGCCCGTTCGACCTGGCCACCGGCAAGGGCAAGCTGTCGGTCGACTTCCCGGGCGGCGCGGTCGACCACATGGACGAGGTCTTCAGCGGGGGCAAGGTCTATCTCACCCGGACCGATCCCAAGGGCCACTGGGCGGTCATCGACCGCGACAAGGCCAGGGCCCACTCCCTGCTGCGAGCCCCGCTGAACGACCCCGAACACGTCCTGCGCCAGGCGTCCGCCATCCGCGACGTCTCGGACCGGGGCACGACCACGATCGGCGGCCGTCCGGTGCACCTCTACGGCGGCACGCTCGACTACCGGACGCTCGCCCTCGGCCTGGCGGACGAGCGCCGCAAGCAGCTCGACACGGTCCGGAAGGCGATGGGCGGCGGGCTGCCCTCGTCCGCGCTGGTCTGGGTGGACGAGAAGGGACGGCCGGCCCGGGTCGAACTGTCGGCCAGGCTGAACACGACGGACGTCACAGCCACCATGAACCTGACCGACTTCGGCAGGCCCGTGAAGGTGCGGGTCCCGGACGCGTCCAGGACCACCCCGACCGACTCCGTCTCGGGCGTGCTCCCCGGGTGACGGCCCCCGGCCCCGGCCGGGGTGACCGACCCCACGCCGGGGCACCGCTCACTCGGCCGGTCCCTGCCATGACAATGAGAGGGTGATCACGTCAACCGCGCGCGATGCGCGCACCGTGCGCGGCCCGCAGCGGCGGGGCGGCGAGGCGACTCCGTATGTGGACCTGTCCCGCGCCGAGTGGAGCGCGCTGCGGGACAAGACGCCGCTGCCGCTGACCGCCGAGGAGGTCGAGAAGCTGCGGGGGCTCGGCGATGTCATCGACCTCGATGAGGTGCGGGATGTCTATCTGCCGCTGTCCCGGCTGCTCAACCTCTACGTGGCCGCCACCGGCAATCTGCGCGGCGCGCTCAACACCTTCCTGGGCGACACCAAGCGGGGCAACGGGGCCCAGCCCGGTACGCCGTTCGTGATCGGCGTGGCGGGGAGCGTCGCGGTCGGCAAGTCGACCACCGCGCGGCTGCTCCAGGCGCTGCTGGCCCGCTGGCCCGAGCATCCGCGGGTGGAGCTGATCACCACCGACGGCTTTCTGTACCCCAACGACGAGCTGCGGCGGCGCGGGCTGATGTCCCGCAAGGGGTTCCCGGAGAGCTACGACCGCAGGGCGCTGACCCGCTTCGTCGCCGATGTGAAGGCGGGCCGGGCGGAGGTGTCGGCGCCGGTCTACTCCCATCTGATCTACGACATCGTGCCGGACGAGCGGCTGACCGTGCACCGCCCCGACGTCCTGATCGTCGAGGGGCTCAATGTGCTGCAGCCCGCGCTGCCGGGGAAGGACGGGCTGACCCGGGTGGGGCTCGCGGACTTCTTCGACTTCAGCGTGTACGTGGACGCCCGGACCGAGGACATCGAGCGCTGGTACCTGGGCCGCTTCAAGAAGCTGCGGGAGACGGCGTTCCAGGATCCGTCCTCGTACTTCCGCAAGTACACCCAGGTCTCCGAGGAGGAGGCGCTGGACTACGGGCGGATGATCTGGCGGACCATCAACAAGCCCAATCTGCAGCAGAACGTGCAGCCCACCCGGGGGCGGGCCACGCTGGTGCTGCGCAAGGGGCCGGACCACAAAGTGCAGCGGCTGTCCCTGCGCAAGCTGTGAGGAGCGTCGGGTAAATGCTGCACTTGCGGTTGATCGTTCCCGCCGACCGCACCGAGGACGTGGTGGGCACGATCGAGAAGACGGTCGGCACCACCCATCTGGTGGTGCTGCCGGGCGCCGCCCGCGACCCCGCGGGGGACGTCGTCATGTGCGACGTGGCGCGCGAGGCCGGGGACGCCCTGCTGGGCGAGCTGCGTGAGCTGGGTCTTGACGAGGCCGGTTCGATCGCGGTGGAGAACATCGACCTGTCGCTGTCCCGGCGCGCCGACAGGGCGGAGGAGGAGGCGCCCGGCGAGGGCGCGGACGCGGTCCTGTGGGAGCACCTGGTGGACGCCACCCATGAGGAGTCCACGCTCTCGGTCACCTATCTCGCCTTCCTCGTCCTCGCGACGATGATCGCGGCATGCGGTGTGGTGCTGGACAACGCGATCCTGATCGTCGGTGCGATGGCGGTCGGCCCGGAGTTCGGGCCGCTGGCGGGGCTGTGCACCGCGCTGGTGCGGCGCGCGCCGCGGCTGGCCGCCCGCTCGGCGATCGCGCTGCTGGTCGGGTTCGCGGCGGCGATGGCGCTGACCACCGGCTTCAGCATCGCGATGGACGCGGTGGGCCTCTTCGGCAAGGACATGCTGGGGCGTGCCCGGCCGAACACGGACTTCATCTGGAAGCCGGACATGTTCTCGTTCGTGGTCGCCGTGCTCGCGGGGATCGCGGGCACGCTCTCGCTGACCTCGGCGAAGTCCGGCGCGCTGGTGGGCGTGGCGATCTCGGTGACCACGGTCCCGGCGGCGGCCAACGCGGCGGTGGCGCTCGGCTACGGCAAGATCGACCAGATGTGGGGCTCGACGGAGCAGCTGCTGCTGAACCTGGCGGGGATCGTGGTGGCGGGGACGCTGACGCTGATGGCGCAGAAGGCGTTGTGGGGGCGGCGGGGTTAGCTTCCACCCCGCCCCTTCCCGCAGCGTCGATATGCGGCTCCGCCGCGTGGCAGGGGCTCCGCCCCGGACCCCGCTCCTCAAACTCCCCCAGCTACCGCTGGGAGGTGCCCCCTGGAGGGGCTGGAAAATCCAGCCCCTACGGCACAGAAGGAATTGCGCGGAGCGGGTCTAGCCCAAGGCCGACTTCACGGCGTCCGCCAGGCGGCCGGCGACCGAGCGGGCCTGTTCGATGTCGGCGGCCTCGACCATGACCCGTACCAGCGGCTCCGTGCCCGAGGGGCGGAGCAGCACCCGGCCGGTCTCGCCCAGCTCGCGCTCGGCCTCGGCGACGGCCGCGGCCACATCCGCGCTGGAGGTGACCCGGGACTTGTCCACGTCGGGGACGTTGACCAGCACCTGCGGCAGCCGCTCCATGACGCCCGCGAGGTCGGCCAGGGCGCGGCCGGTCGCGGCGACGCGGGCCGCCAGCAGCAGACCGGTGAGCGTGCCGTCACCCGTGGTGGCGTGGTCGAGGACGATCACGTGCCCGGACTGCTCGCCGCCCAGGGCGTAGCCGCGGGCCTTCATCTCCTCCAGCACATAGCGGTCCCCGACCGCCGTCTGGACCAGCTCGACGCCCTCGCGCCGCATGGCCAGCTTGAAGCCGAGGTTGGACATCACGGTGCCGACCACCGTGTCCCCGCGCAGCTCGCCCGCCTCGCGCATGGCCAGGGCCAGGACGGCGAGGATCTGGTCGCCGTCGACCTCGCGGCCCGTGGCGTCCACCGCGAGGCAGCGGTCGGCGTCCCCGTCGTGGGCGATGCCGAGGTCGGCCCGGTGCTCCACGACGGCCGCCTGGAGGCGGGCGAGGTGGGTGGAGCCGTAGCCGTCATTGATGTTGAGCCCGTCCGGGTCGGTGCCGATCGTCACGACCTCGGCCCCGGCCCGCGCGAACGCCTCCGGGGAGACCCGGGCGGCCGCGCCGTGCGCCCCGTCGATGACGACCTTGAGGCCGTCGAGCCGGTTGGGGAGTACGCCGACCAGATGGGCCACATAGGCGTCGAAGCCCTCGTCGTAGTCCCGGACCCGGCCCACCCCGGCGCCCGTCGGCCGGTCCCACGGCTCACCGGAGGCGTGGGCGCGGTAGGTGGTCTCGATGCGGTCCTCCAGCTCGTCGGCCAGCTTGTGGCCGCCGCGGGCGAAGAACTTGATGCCGTTGTCGGGCATCGGGTTGTGGCTCGCGGAGAGCATCACCCCGAGGTCCGCGTCCAGCGCCCCGGTCAGATGCGCGACGGCGGGCGTGGGCAGCACGCCGACCCGCAGCACGTCCACCCCGGCGCTGGCCAGTCCCGCCACCACGGCCGCTTCCAGGAACTCCCCGGACGCTCGCGGATCCCGTCCGACCACCGCCACCGGCCGGTGGCCCTCGAAGGTTCCCGCTTCGGCGAGCACATGCGCCGCCGCTACCGACAGGCCGAGCGCCATCTCAGCCGTCAGGTCGGCGTTCGCGACGCCGCGCACACCATCCGTACCGAAGAGTCGTCCCACTGGTGTCCTCCGAAGTTACGAGCTGGGGGGCTGAAGTTTGCTTGTAGGTATACGCCCCCCGGTGGCGATAGCCGAACGCCCCGGAGGCACAGGTGGTGCCGCCGGGGCGTTCGGGTGAAGCAGCGGTGCCGCGATGGGCGTCAGCGCTTGCTGTACTGCGGCGCCTTGCGGGCCTTCTTCAGACCAGCCTTCTTACGCTCGGTGGCGCGGTCGTCACGGGTCAGGAAGCCGGCCTTCTTGAGGGGGCCGCGGTTGTTGTCCACGTCCGCCTCGTTCAGCGCCCGGGCGATGCCCAGACGCAGCGCCCCGGCCTGACCGGAGACGCCGCCGCCCGAGATGCGGGCGATGACGTCGTAGCGGTCGTCCAGCTCGAGCACCTTGAAGGGCTCGTTGACTTCCTGCTGGTGAACCTTGTTGGGGAAGTACTCTTCGAGAGTACGCCCGTTGATCTTCCACTGCCCGCTGCCCGGCACGATGCGGACACGCGCCACGGCGTTCTTGCGGCGGCCGGTGCCGGCGGCAGGCTGCGGGTCACCGAAGCGGGAAGCGAGCGACTCGGAGGTGTACTCCGACTCGACCGTCTCGACGCTCTCGGTGGTGTACTCCTCGACATCGAGGGGGGTCTCGGCGGTGGTCTCGGCCACGATGCTCCTCAGATTCTCTTCGTCGTAAGGGGTGGCCGGGACTACTGCGCGACCTGGGTGATCTCGAACGGAACCGGCTGCTGAGCGGCGTGCGGGTGCTGGTCGCCCGAGTACACCTTCAGCTTCGAGAGCATCTGACGGCCGAGGGTGTTCTTGGGGAGCATGCCCTTGATGGCCTTCTCGACGGCCTTCTCCGGGTTCTTCTCCAGCAGCTCGTCATAGCGGATGGAGCGCAGACCACCCGGGTAGCCGGAGTGGCGGTACGCCATCTTCTGGGTCCGCTTGTTGCCGGAGAGGTGCACCTTGTCGGCGTTGATGATGATGACGAAGTCACCAGCGTCGACATGCGGCGCGTACACCGGCTTGTGCTTGCCCCGCAAAAGGGTGGCGGCCTGAGTGGCCAGACGGCCCAGAACCACGTCGGTGGCGTCGATGACATGCCACTGACGCTGAACGTCGCCGGGCTTGGGGCTGTACGTACGCACGGTCGTAGCCTTCGCTTCTTCAGTGAGTGGAGTCTCCCCGAGCCCGCGAGGGCCGGGAGGACAGGTCCGGACAAGGCCACCCGGACGATCACGACAGCCGTGGCCGCACCTCGGTGACGCATGCCGAGTGCTTGCCGCTGGTCATCGGCCCGGTGGACCGGCGTAACGGCCTCTCACGTGAGAACGAGCAAGCCAATACGCATAACGAACTGGCAGAATACCGGCCCGCCCCCACCCGGGTCAAAACGCCCCCGCGCCGCCTCACGCCCGCCCGCGACCCGCCATTCGGGCCGGTGCCCCGGCCGAGCCCGCGCGCCTCCCCGGCCCCGGCCGCCGCCGGGCCGACTTCGCCGGGGTCCGGCCGCGGCCCGCGACGGAGGCCGGTGGCACCGGCCGAGCCCGGACCCCTCACGCGGGGCCCGACCACCGCCGGAGGCGCCTGCCCGCGGGGGCGCCAGGGGCCTCCCGCGCCGATCGTGGCGTCAGTGCCTCCCACCCGCGCGCCGCGATTCGACCGGGGCCCCGGTCGAGCCCGCGCGCCTCACGCGGTGGCCCAGCCACCGGCCGAAGGTGCCTGCCCGCAGGGGCGCCGGGGGCTTCCCGTGCCGATCGCGGCCTCGTGCGCGAGGGCGGGAAGGGGCGGGAGGAGTGCGGCCCCCGACGCCGGGTCGAAAGGCACCCGCGCTGCCGCGCACCCGGCCGCATCCGCGATTCAGGCCAGGGGCGCCGGCCGCCGCCCGGGAGGGCTTCGCCGTGGGGCCGTCCGCGGCCCACGTCGGGCAGGGGCGGCGGCCGGGTGGGTGGGGGCGGAAGAGGGGCCCGCCGGCGGGTCCATCCTGTCACTCGGCCGGTCTAAAATGCGCGCCATGAGCTTTGGGCAAGGGGGGCCTTACGGGCCCGGGGTTCTCAGGCGCCTCAGCCGTCGACGCCGGACTGGGCGGCGCTCGCCGATCAGTCCGCCGCGCGCAACCGCCGCCGCAAGCTGCTCTTCATCGGGGCGGGGCCCTGGCGACGGCCGCCGTCGCCGCGATCGTCGCCACCGCCGTGGTCAGCAGCGGTCACAAGGACAGCGGCGGCGGCGATTCGGCCGGTGGGCTGCCCACCCCGCAGGATCTGCCCAGCGAGTCGGCGACGCCCGAGCCCACCTTCTCCAATGTCGCCCCGCCCGCGCCGCCGAAGCCGCTGGACATCATCTCCAGCGCCCGGCGGGACAAGGCGCCGCTGAGCGCGGCGAGCCTCTTCCCCGACAAGCGCGCCGCGAAGGACGACCGCTCGTACGCCAAGGCGGCGTCCGCCTCCACCACCAGTTGCGCGGCGGCGACCCAGGGGGCGCTCGGCTCGGTCCTGGTGAACAACGGCTGCCGCAAGCTGCTGCGGGCCACCTTCACCCGGGACGGCGTCGCGGTGACGGTCGGCGTCGCCGTCTTCGACGGCAAGGCGGCGGCCGAGAAGGCCAAGGACCGGTACCAGCCCAACATCGCCTCGCTCTCGGGCGGGGGCGTGCCGGTCTTCTGCCGCCGGACGGCCTGCCAGAGCTCGGCGAACGCGATCGGGCGGTACGCCTACTTCACGATCTCCGGCTATACGTCGGGCAAGGCGGTCACGTCGTCGGACACCGCCACCCTCCAGGCCGGGCGCGATGTCGCCGACTACACCTTCCGCCGGATCCTGGCCCGGGGCAACGCCCAGGCGTCGGCGGAGGCGGCCTCGGCCGCCGCCACGGACTAGCTGGGGTGCCTGACGGTACGCGTACGCCTGCGACGGGCTGCTCCCCTCCCCGCCCCTTCCCACAACTGGGGCTCCGCCCCAGACCCCGGGCTCCAGGGGCGGCCCCTGCCACGCGGCGGGGCCGCCCATCGATCCTGCGGGAATGGGGCGGGGAGGTGAAAGCATCGATATGCGGCTCCGCCGCGTGGGGGCTCCGCCCCGGGCCACGGGGTCCGCGGAGGGAAGGGGAAAGACCCGCAGGACACCCCGTAGCCGGGCCGTCGCCCCGGGCCGGGTCGGCGGGGGTGCTACGACGCGGCGCCCTTCGTGGCCTTCTCCACCTTCGCCACCTGGGCGTCCACCAGCGCGGCCGGGATCTCGGACTTCGCCGGGTCCGCGATGTTCACCCCGAAGAACACCGTCACCTGCGGCCCGGTCCGCACGACCGTGAACTTGATGACGGCCTTCTCCTTGCCCGCGTCATGCAGGCTGAAGGACACCGCCTCGTCCCCGGCCTTCGGCGCGTCCAGCGGTGTCACCTTCGTCACGTCCGCCTTCTCGCCGGAGCCGTCCTCGGCCGGGAAGCCGCCCTGGCAGGCGGTGACGGCCTCGCGCAGGTCCTTCACCGTGCGCTCGGCGTCGCCCGGCCCGTAGGAGGAGATCCGGATCAGGCCGGTGCCGCCGACCTTCGCCTTGGTGAGGTCGGTGGCGTAGGCACGGTGGACGCTGGCCTTGGGCGCGGGGTCGTACCGGGTCCCCATCAGCGCGGCCATCGGCTGGCACGCGGCCTTTCCGGTCTTGGCCGAGCCGCCCTCGCTGACCTCCTTGTCCGTCATCTTCTGCACTTCGAGCCCCTCGACCTCGCCGTTGGTCAGGGCGGCCCGCTCCAGGGCGGAGGCGGACAGCGGCTTCGCGGCCGGGTCGGAGCTCGCGGCCTTGTCGGACCCCTGGGCGCCGCCGGACTGCTGGGCGCCGCCCGCCTGCTTGGCGCCGTCCGTCTTGCCGTCGCCGGAGTCGCTGCCGCATCCGGTCATCAGCCCCAGCGCCGCCACCACCGCGATGGCCGCGCCCACGGTCCGCTTCGCACCGGACTCGTTCATTCCTCTGTCCACCCCTGGTTGGTATCGATCCCGTACGGCCACCGCACGGATACCCCGCAGACTCCCAGAACACCGGGAGGGTTGTACTCCCTTTCCCGAATGTGGTGGATCCCATATCACCGTGCGCATAAGCAACTTTTCCGGCCCTGACCAGTCTTACCGACCGATCGGTCCTTACTGGTTCCATACCGGCATCACACCGCCCCCATATCGGCGCAATGCAGCCTGGTTCGGAACCAGAACGCAGCACGGCCTCGGAGGGGAGGGCACGCAGCGGCAGAGCAGGCGCGCCGCGCGTACATCACCGTGAAGATTTCTTTCCTGCTCCACAACGCCTATGGCATCGGCGGAACCATCCGGTCGACCTTCAATGTGGCCGGGGCGCTCGCCGCCCACCACACCGTGGAGATCGTCTCCCTGATCCGCACCATCGACGCCCCGAACCTCCCCCTCCACCCCGCCGTGCGGCTCAGGCCTCTGATCGACCTGCGCCCCCGCGAAGACGCGCCCCACGCCGGGCGCGGCGCCGCCGACCTCGGCCATCCGCTGCTGACCCGGCCCAGCGCCCACATCCCCGCCGCCGAGGCCAGGGCACCACCAACTTCAACGCGCTCACGGACGAGCGCGTCGCCGAGTACCTCGACCGCACCGACGCCGATGTCGTCATCGCCACCCGCCCCGGCCTGGTGATCTATCTCGCCGCGCTCGGCCGCTCCGGCCGCTTTCTGCGGATCGGCCAGGAGCACCGCCTCTACGGCACCCACCGCGCCGAGATCCGCGCCGCCGTCGACGCCGCCATCCCCCACCTCGACGCGTACACCTCGGTCTCCGAGGCCGACGCGGCCACCCACCGGGCCCACCTCCCCGGTGTCACCACCCGGCTGACCGCCCTGCCCAACGGGGTGCCCGCCACCGGGATCGAGCCCTCCGACGGCCGCGCCAAACTCGTCGTGGCCGCGGGCCGGCTGATCCCCGTCAAGCGCTACGACCTGCTGGTGGCCGCCTGGGCGACGGTCGCCGCCAAACACCCCGACTGGCGGTTGCGCATCTACGGCCGCGGCCCCCAACTCCCCGCGCTGCGCCGCCAGATCGACGAACTCGGGCTGGCCGGTCAGATCACCCTGATGGGCGCCCACTCCCCCATCGAGACCGAGTGGGCCAAGGGCGCGATCGCCGCCGTCACCTCCCGCGAGGAGTCGTTCGGCATGACGATCGTCGAGGCGATGCACTGCGGGGTGCCCGTGGTCGCCACCGACTGCCCGCACGGTCCTGGCGAGATCATCACCGATGGCCGGGACGGACTGCTGGTGCCGGTGGGCGACGCGGACGGGATCGCCAAGGGGCTGCTGACCCTGATCGAGGACGACGCACTGCGCCGCTCGATGGGCGAGGCGGCCCGGGTCGCGGCGCGGCGGTACGCACCCGAGCGCGTCGCGGTCGCCTACGAACGGCTCATCGAGGAGCTCCACACCGCCCGCTCCACCGCGGCCCCGGCCCACCGGCGCCGTACGGCCGCGCCGTCGCGGGGCCGGTCGGCCGGGGCGCCGCTGACCGACACGCTCAAGGGCGCGGTCAAGCAGCTGATCCGCAAGCCCCTGCGGCCCGTCGCGTCCTGCCGGGTCACCGCCGAGGGCAATCTGTCGGTGCTGCTGGAGCCCGACGGCCTGCACGGCGGCGAGCTCGAACTGACCGTCACCCGGCGCAAGAGCGACGAGCCCCCCTTCCGCGTACCGCTGCCGCCCCCGGTCGGCGGCGCGCCGTCCGCGCCCTGGACGGCCACGCTCGACCGGGCGACGCTCGACCTCGCCGAGGGCCGCTGGGATCTGCACGTGGTCCGGCGCTCCGACGGCGTCCGCCGCCGGGTCGGCTGCCGCTTCGCCGAGGGGCGCGGGCTGCTGGGCCTGGAGCCGCTGCCCGGCTCCCCGTTCACCTGGTGGATCCCCTACCCCACCGTCGACGGCTATCTCGCGCTGCGCGCCTGGCGGCGCCCGGCCCACGCCGAGGCCCGGGTGATCCGCCTGGACGCCGAGGGACTCGCCGTCGAAGGCACCCTGCACGGGGCGCGCTTCGGGCCCGACGCCGCCCCGACCGCGGTGGCCACCCCGTCCAAGGGCCCGGCCCGCCCGTTCCTCACCGGGGTCACGGCCCTCGACGGCGGCCGGTTCCGCTTCACCGTCCCGTACGAGCGGATCCTTCAGGCCCGTGACGGCGAAGGGGGCGCCGCCGGCTGGACCCTGACGCTCCACAAGTCCGCCGGGGGCGGGACCCCGATCCGGATCGGACGCATCGTCGGCGACATCGTGGACCGCGACAAAACGGACCTCTTTCCGGTCACCCACGGTGTCCGCCCCCACCTCACCCGCACCGGTGACCTCGCCATCCTCTCCGTCACCACGGGGAATTGAGGCACTCGGTCCCCCGGCGCCGTGTTTGCCGCCGAGACCACCGGTAACACTCGGTGATATCAGCCTCGAGCGAGGGAAATCTCTGCGGAAGGCACAGCGATGTCAACAGTCACGCTCATCATCCTGCTGGCGGCGGTGGCCGCCATGGCCGGCCTGGTGATCGCCCCCTCGGTGCGGCAGGGCCGCAAGGGCGATCTGCCGGTCCGAAGCCTGCCCTCGGAAAGCCGGGAGCAGTACGCGGCGCGGTGGGCGGGCCTGCAAGAGCGGTTCGTGGACTCCCCCGGATGGGCGCTGCGCGAAGCCGACCGGCTGCTGGGCGCGTTGGCCGTCGACCGCGGCTATCCGGCCGAGTCCGAGGAGAAGCGGATGGACGCGCTGTCCGTCCGTCACCCCGACGAGATCGACGGCTACCGCCGGCTGCACGCCATGGCGGCGCGGGTGAACGACAACGAGGCCGCCGAGGCGGCCACCGAGCGGATGCGGGAAGCGCTGGTCGCGGCGCGTCCCCTGTTCGAGCAGCTGGTCCGCGCCCAACCGCACGACGAGCGTCCGCTCCCGCCTCCGGCTCCCCGTCAGCGGGACCTCGACCGGAGCCGCGTCCCGCGGCAGCGCCTCGGCCCGGCCGCCGATCATTGACCGGTGAGCCGCACCGCCAGCGCGAGGGTGTCATCCGGATGCAGGATCACCGTGTGCATGTCCTCCGCGATGGCGCCGGGGACCTCCTCTATCGGGCTCTGCAGATGCTTGTGCGCGGCCTCGATCAGGCGCTTCTCGCCCTCGATCGGGTCCCGGCGGCTCTCGGTGAGACCGTCGGTGTAGAGCAGGAGGAGGTCCCCGGGGGCCAGCCGCTCGGTCAGCGGGGTCTCACTGCCGGGCAGCGGAAAGCCGATTCCGCGCCCCCGGGCCTCCAGATACCGGGCCGACCCGTCGCGGCGCAGCAGCAGCGCCGGCGGATGGCTCCCATTGGCCAGCCACAGCTCACCGGTGGCCGCATCGATCCGGGCCAGCTGCACGGTGGCCATCACGGACCGGTCGAAGGGGCGCAGGATCTCATCGGTGCGGGCCACGATCGACTCGAGCCGGTGGCCCTCCAGGGCCAGGGTGCGCACCGCGTGGGTGACGTTGAGCGCGCTGCGCGTACTGGTCACCCCATGGCCCAGGGCGTCCACGATGGTGATGTGGACGGTGCCGTCGGGCAGCACGAACCAGTCGTACAGATCCCCTCCGGTCGGCGCGTCGGTGCCGGCCGGCGCGTAGTGCACGGCGAGTTCGAGACCGTCGGCCTTGATGGGCGGCGGGCGCAGCGCGTCCTCCAGCTCCCGCAGGGTCTGGCCGTGCGCGGTGCGCAACTGCTTGTCCCGCTCGTCGAGCTGGACGTAGAGCGCGAGCACCCCGCTGTTGGTCTCGGCGAGTTCATCGTTGAGGCGGCGGTGCTCGGAGGTGAGCGCGTCGGCGGCGGCCACGACCGCGCGCAGCTCCTCCGCGGCGAGGGCGGCCTCGTCGGGCGCCTCACCGGGCGCCTCGCCGGGCGCCTCGTCCGCGGCGTCCGATGGGGGTGACGCCGGGAGGCGCCAGACCACCTCGCCCTCGGTCACCGCGTCGGGGGCCATCGGGAGATCCGCCGCCACCGGGCCCGTGTCGCCCGGGGTCCGCAAGCCCACCGTGAGCAGCCCCTCGTCCGGGTCGTAACGCCACTCGAGGCCCGTCTCCCGCCCGGCGCGCAGCGCCGCCCCGGCGGCCTCGGCGACGGACAGCACAAGGCGCGCCCGGACCGCGGGGTCCAGATCGTGCTCCCGGGCCAGCGCCCGAACGGCCCGGCTGAGCCCCGCCGTCGTGGCGCAGGAGAGGTTCCTCGTCGTCATGGAAGCCTTAAGGGGGACCTGGCCGCGAGCACCGTGGCGTCGTCGCGGACGCGGCGATGGCCATGGGCGAGCGCGGCGGACAGCAGGGGTGGCGGGAGGCGGAGCACGGACGGGGGCGTGTCGAGCGACCAGCGGGCGTCGATACCGTCACTGTGCAGCACCGCCGTACCGCCCTGGGGCAGCGGGAAGTCGTGGACGCGGGGGGTGGGCATTCCCCAGCCGACGATACCGGGCTGCCCGGTCAGCCGGTGCCGGACCTTTTCATGGGTCAGGGCGAGGGCGCGGATGTTGCCGATGCCGCAGTAGTCGGCGCGCTCGGGGTACAGCCGCAGCACGCCCACGGCGGCCCCGCGGGTGTGCCGCAGGGCCCGGTTCATCCGGGTGAGCACCTCCGGCAGCGGCCGGTCGGGGTCGGCGTGGAAGGTCCGCAGCGCCGCCTGGGCCGCCTCGGCGGCGGGCCGGCCGTGGCCCAGCCCGTCCAGGACGACCGCGGTGCGGGCGGAGTCCGTGTCGACGATCGCGCGGGCGTCGCCACAGCCCTCCTCCCCCTCGGCGGGCAGACAGACCGCGCCCACCCCCTGCCACTCCGGCCGCCGCTCGTCCGGCGCGGTGAGGCGGGCGCAGGCCCAGGTGCCGGCGTGGGCGCCACCGGCGCTGCGCAGGGTGAAGTGGGTCGCCATCCGCTTGACGGCACCGAGCCCGGCCCCCAGCGTTCCGGAGGTGGTGTAGCCGTCCGCCAGACAGCGCTCGGGGTCGCGCATGCCCGGGCCGCGGTCGGCGGCCAGGATCTCCACCCCGTGGCCCAGGGGCAGCGGCTGGACGTAGAGCGTGCCGTCGCCCGCGTGCTTGTCCAGGTTGGTCGCCAGCTCCGAGGCGATCACCGCCGCCTGATCGGGCAGCGCCCCGGCAGCTCGCACGCCCGGGCCACCTCACGCGCCGTCTCCGCGGCCAGGTGCGCGGCGCTGCGGTGGTCGACGCGCACCTCGACGGTGGGCGCCGCGAACGTATGGATCACCGGGGCGTCCAGCGGGTGACGACCACCACCGTGCCCTCCCCCGGGCCGGTGCGCACCGTGAACTCGTCCATCAGCCGACGAGCGCCACCGAGCCCGTGGCCCAGGCCCCGCCGGTGGTGAAGCCGTCGGTGAGCGCCGCGTCGAGGTCCGCGATCCCCGGCCCCTCGTCCTTGACGACCAGCCGCAGCCCCCGCCGTCCGCCGGGTTCGCGCGGATACTCGAGCGTCACCGTGCCGCCACGCCCGTGGACATAGGCGTTACGGGCGAGCTCGCTGGCGGCCGTGACCACACGGGTCTGGTCCACCAGGCCGAAGCCCACCTCGACGGTGGCCGCGCGCACCGCGTGGCGGACCGTCAGCAGGTCCTCCTCCGTGCGCACCGGATACGTGGCCGGCGCGGGCGGGCGTCGGTTCTCCGCTCGCGCGGGCCTCTTGGCCCCGCGGGAGGCGAGGGTGTACTCACCGGGAGGTGCCACGTCGGGCCCCTTCCAGGGGCTGCGGGGCCTGACGCCACCCCAGCGCAGCCATGCCCTGCTCCGGGTTCAGGGCGGTCTCCACACCGACGAGTTCGATCCCCAGCTCGACCAGGGTGATCGCCACCGGCGGTCGCATCCCGGCCACGATCACCCGCGCCCCCAGCAGCCGGGCCACCGTGGTCAGCTCCATCAGCGTCCGGGCCACGAAGGAGTCGATGACCTCCAGCCGGGAGATGTCGATGAGCACCCCCCGGGCGCCCTCGGCCGAGATCCGCTCGGTCAGTTCCTCGGTGAAGGCGATGGCGGTCCGGTCGTCGAGCTCATTGAGCAGGCCGGTGACCAGGACGTCTCCCAGTCGCAGAATCGGAACGCCGGGCTGGGGCTGACCGGTCACCGGTCGTCTCCTTCGTCACCGTCGGGCCCGGGCCCGTCGATCAGCTTGATCGCGGCGGCCAGCGCGTCGGCCAGCGTCGCCCGCGTGAGGATGGTGGACAGATCGATGCCGAGCTGGGCGATGGTCTGGGCGATCGAGGGGCGCACCCCGCTGATCACACAGTCCGCGCCCATCAGCCGCACCGCGTTGACGGTCTGCATCAGGTGCTGGGCGACGGCGGTGTCCACCGTGGGCACACCCGTGATGTCGACGATCGCGACCAGCGCCTCGTGGTCCTGGATGGCCTGGAGCAGGTTCTCCATGACCACCTGGGTCCGTGCGGTGTCCAGGGTTCCGATCAGCGGCACGGCCAGCACCTGCCGCCACAGCCGCACCACCGGCGTCGACTGCTCCATCAACTGCTGGCTCTGCCGGCGGATGATCTCCTCGCGGCCCTCCACATAGGTCTCGAAGGACAGCGCCCCGGCCACATCGAGCAGCCGGTTCATGAAGACGGCCGAGGCGAACAGCTCCTCGGCGTCCCGGGTGTCCCGCTGCACCGCCTTCAGCAGCGCCTCCTTGAGCGCGAGCACCGCGAGCGAGGTCGCCGTCGGCGTGGCCCCGGCCCGGGCCCGGCGCAGCGACAGCCCGACCACGGCCTCGTGCAGCCCCGGCGTGGAGGTCACCACACGGTCCACCGGCACACCGCTCCGCAGCCCCGGGACCAGTGCCTCGATCAACGCGTCGGCCTCCTCGCGGAGTTCGGCCTCGCCGATGTCGGTGTCGAGCAGGGCCTGCTCCATCTGCAGCTCGACCCAGCGATCGGCGATCTCCTCGCCGCGTTCGTGAAGCGCCCTGGTCAGGCGCTCTCGCACAGCGGCCTCGCTGGTACTCACGCGGATCCCTTCGCGGTCGGCGACCGTTCTCGGTTGGCAAATTTTATCGATCTTCCAGGGGACCCGGAAGCCGCATCATGCCGATCGCCGCCCCGTCGTGACCTGTTGTCGACCCGCCGTTCCCACACGATGCGCGTGGCGAGTACCCAGTGATCGCCCGCCCACACCCACCGTCTCAGCGGCAGCCGTCTCAGCAGCAGCCGGAACCGATCGCCGTCGCGCCCGGCAGGGAGCGCTTGTTGCGGGACTCCCGGTTACGGGCGGCGAGTTGGTCGTCGGCCGGGTAGCCGACCTCTTCCAGGGTCAGGCCGTGCGGGCGTACGACATGGACGGCGGAGTCGCGCAGCCCGGCGGAGAGCACCTTGGCGGGCCAGTCCGGGGACGGTGGCCGTCGCCGACGAAGAGCAGGGCGCCCACCAGCGAGCGCACCATGTTGTGGCAGAAGGCGTCCGCCCGCACCGTGGCCGTGATCACGCCGTCCGCCCCGCGCACCCAGTCCAGCCGCTGGAGGGTGCGGATGGTGGTGGCGCCGTCGCGCTTCTTGCAGTACGCGGCGAAGTCGTGCTCGCCCAGGAGCCGTGTCGAGGCCGCGTTCATGGCGTCCACGTCCAGCGGCCAGTCGTGCCACAGCACATGGCCGCGCAGCAGCGGGTCGACCCCGCCGGGGTGGTCGGTGACCCGGTAGGCGTAGCGCCGCCAGATCGCGGAGAAGCGGGCGTTGAACCCGGTGGGGGCCTCGGCGACCTTCCAGACCCGTACGTCATGAGGCAGCCGGCCGGCCAGCCGCCGCAACAGCTTGTCCCGGTGCTCGGCCCACAGCGCCTCGGGCAGATCCACGTGCGCCACCTGGCCGCGGGCGTGCACCCCCGCGTCGGTGCGGCCCGCGACGGTCAGCTCGAAGGTCTCCGAGGAGCGCGTCACCGTCCGCAGCGCGCTCTCCAGCTCGCCCTGTACGGTGCGCCGCTCGCGCTGCTTGGCCCAGCCCGAGAAGTCCTTGCCGTCGTAACTCAGATCCAGCCGGACCCGTACGAAACCGGGCGCCGCCTCGTCACTCACCCAACCGTTCCTCTCCATGCGGAACGGGCCCGCTCCCAGGATCTGGGGGCGGGCCCGTCCGTACGACGAAAGCCGATCAGACGCCTCAGGCGTCCTTCGACTCCTCGGCCTCGGCCTCGGCCGGAGCCTCGGCGGCCTCGGCGGCCGGGGTCTCCTTCTTGAGGTCCGCGACGGCCTGGTCACCGGCGGCGTCCTTGGCGGTGCGCTTGGTGGCGGCCTCGGCCTCGCCCACGGCCTCCTGCTGCACGGTCAGCGCCTCGACCAGCTCGATGACCGCCATCGGGGCGTTGTCGCCACGGCGGTTACCGATCTTGGTGATGCGGGTGTAGCCACCCGGCCGGTTCTCGTAGCGCGGCCCGATCTCGGTGAAGAGGGTGTGCACGACGCTCTTGTCGCGGATGGTCTGGAGCACCAGACGGCGGTTGTGAAGGTCGCCCTTCTTCGCCTTGGTGACCAGCTTCTCCGCGACCGGGCGCAGGCGGCGGGCCTTCGCCTCGGTGGTGGTGATCCGGCCGTGCTCGAACAGCGCCGTGGCGAGGTTCGCCAGCAGGAGCCGCTCGTGTGCGGCGCTGCCGCCCAGACGGGCGCCCTTGGTGGGCTTCGGCATGTGTATCTCCTAGATGTCTGCACCGGCCGTATCAGGTACCGGTGTCAGTGGACAAAATCCAGCCCGTCCGGCGATTGAGGACGAGACCTCAGCCACAGCGGACCAGCGGGTTCTAGTACTGCTCGGTCTCCACGAAACCGGCGTCCGCGTCGTCATCGGCGCCGAAGGCGTCAGCGGCGGCGGTCGGGTCGAATCCGGGCGGGCTGTCCTTGAGCGCGAGGCCCATACCGGCCAGCTTCGCCTTGACCTCGTCGATCGACTTGGCGCCGAAGTTGCGGATGTCGAGCAGGTCCGCCTCGGACCGCGCCACGAGCTCACCCACGGAGTGGATGCCCTCGCGCTTGAGGCAGTTGTACGAACGAACGGTGAGCTCGAGCTCCTCGATCGGCAGCGCCAGGTCGGCGGCGAGGGCGGCGTCCGTCGGGGACGGGCCCATGTCGATGCCCTCGGCGTCCACGTTCAGCTCGCGGGCCAGGCCGAACAGCTCGACCAGGGTCTTACCGGCCGACGCCATGGCGTCGCGCGGCCGCATGGCCTGCTTGGTCTCGACGTCGACGATCAGCTTGTCGAAGTCGGTGCGCTGCTCGACACGGGTCGCCTCGACCTTGTAGGTGACCTTGAGCACCGGCGAGTAGATCGAGTCGACCGGGATCCGGCCGATCTCCTGGCCGACCTGCTTGTTCTGCACGGCGGAGACATAGCCGCGACCGCGCTCGACGGTCAGCTCCATCTCCAGCTTGCCCTTGCCGTTCAGCGTGGCCAGGACCAGGTCGGGGTTGTGCACCTCGACACCGGCCGGCGGCGCGATGTCGGCGGCGGTGACCAGACCCGGGCCCTGCTTGCGCAGGTACATCACGACCGGCTCGTCGTGCTCCGAGGAGACGACCAGCTGCTTGATGTTGAGGATCAGGTCGGTGACGTCCTCCTTGACGCCCGGCACGGTGGTGAACTCGTGCAGGACCCCGTCGATCCGGATGGACGTGACCGCCGCACCGGGGATCGAGGAGAGGAGCGTACGACGCAGGGAGTTTCCGAGGGTGTAGCCGAAGCCCGGCTCCAGCGGCTCGATCACGAACCGGGAGCGGAACTCGTCGACGACCTCTTCGGTCAACGAGGGACGCTGAGCGATCAGCATGGGTATTGCCTCCAGTCTTCGGCGCCCGCTATTTGACGCCGAACCCTTCAATGGTACGGGCGGTACGTGCCAAACGGCTCCGTACCGCCCGACCTCACATCAGCCGACTACGCCGGCGGGTCGTCGCTACTACTTGGAGTAGAGCTCGACGATCAGCTGCTCCTGCACCTGGGTGTCGATCACCTGGCGCTCGGGCAGCGAGTGCACGAGGATCCGCAGCTGCGACGGAATGGCCTCCAGCCACGCCGGCACGGTGCGCTCGCCCGCCTCGGCCTGAGCCACCTGGAAGGGGGTCAGGGTGCGGGACTTCGGACGGACCTCGACGATGTCGTTCACGGTGACACGAGCCGACGGGATGTCGGTCTTGACGCCGTTCACGGTGAAGTGGCCGTGGCGGACCAGCTGACGGGCGTGGTCGCGGGACTTGGCGAAGCCGGCCCGGTAGACCACGTTGTCGAGTCGGGTCTCGAGGATGCGAAGAAGGTTCTCACCGGTCTTGCCGGTCTTCTTGTTCGCCTCCGCGTAGTAACCACGGAACTGCTTCTCAAGGACGCCGTAGATGCGGGTCGCCTTCTGCTTCTCACGGAGCTGCAGCAGGTACTCGCTGTCCTTGGTGCGCCCGCGACCGTGCTCACCCGGGGGTAAGGACGGATCTCGATCGGGCACTTCGCGCTCTCGCACTTGCTCCCCTTGAGGAAGAGCTTCTGCTTCTCCCGACGGCAACGCTTGCAGTCGGCCCCGGTGTAACGCGCCATTGTTTCTGTTGTCTCCTACTTCAGCCGGTCAGACGCGCCGACGCTTGGGCGGGCGGCATCCGTTGTGCGGAGTCGGAGTGACGTCCTGGATCGAGCCCACCTCCAGGCCGGTGGCCTGGAGCGAGCGGATCGCGGTCTCACGGCCGGAGCCCGGACCCTTGACGAACACGTCGACCTTGCGCATGCCGTGCTCCTGCGCGCGGCGGGCGGCCGACTCGGCGGCCATCTGCGCGGCGAACGGAGTGGACTTGCGCGAGCCCTTGAAGCCGACGTGGCCGGCCGAGGCCCAAGAGATCACGTTCCCGGTCGGGTCCGTGATCGAGACGATGGTGTTGTTGAACGTGCTCTTGATGTGAGCGTGCCCGTGGGCGACGTTCTTCTTCTCCTTGCGGCGCACCTTCTTGGCGCCGGCCGTCCTGCTCTTCGGAGGCATTCTCTTGAAATCTCCCGTGGAGGTGGTCGGTCCTACAGCTCGGACCGCTTGTCAGCGTCCGGTGCGGACTACTTCTTGCCCGGCTTCTTCTTACCGGCGATGGCGCGACGCGGGCCCTTGCGGGTGCGGGCGTTGGTCGACGTGCGCTGGCCGTGGACCGGAAGGCCGCGGCGGTGGCGCAGACCCTGGTAGCAGCCGATCTCGACCTTGCGGCGGATGTCGGCCTGAATCTCGCGACGGAGGTCACCCTCGGTCTTGATGTTGTTGTCCACGTACTCGCGGATCTTGACCAGGTCCTCTTCGGCCAGGTCGCGAACGCGGGTGTCCGGGTTCACACCGGTGTTGGCGAGCGTCTGCTGGGCAAGGGTGCGACCGATGCCGAAGACGTAGGTGAGGGCGACCTCGACGCGCTTGTCGCGCGGGAGGTCAACGCCTGCGAGGCGTGCCATGAATCTGGCTCCAGGTGGTTGTCGGAGGTCTTCCGCAGCACCACTCCCGGCCGCCGTACGGAACGGCTTACGGGTCCCCGGCCTCCGACCGGGGGTGTCGTCCCCGCGGGGCGGGAACGGGTGACTGCGTATGTACGCAAAGTTATGACGTCGCGCGAAGATACTGCGAGTGGTGCAGGATTCCGGCCGGTGTGCGTCAGCCCTGGCGCTGCTTGTGGCGCAGGTTGTCGCAGATGACCATGACCCGGCCGTGGCGGCGGATCACCTTGCACTTGTCGCAGATCTTCTTGACGCTCGGCTTGACCTTCATGGGTGTGAGGTTCTCCGGGTCGTGAGATCTACTTGTAGCGGTAGACGATCCGTCCGCGCGTGAGGTCGTACGGAGACAGCTCCACGACCACCCGGTCATCGGGCAGGATGCGGATGTAGTGCATACGCATCTTGCCGCTGATGTGCGCGAGGACCTTGTGACCGTTCTGAAGCTCCACCTTGAACATCGCGTTCGGCAGAGACTCGATCACGGTGCCCTCGATTTCGATGGCGCCTTGCTTCTTGGCCATGTCCTGCTTTCGGGATCGGCTACCTTGATCGGCTCGCGACATGCGGGAGGGCATGCGAGAGCCGACGTGTCAGTCTACGTCAGGGCATCCCGAAACACGAATCCGGGGCATCATGCCCCGATTTTGAGATCTTTATGCCCACGGAGATCGTCAGGCCAGCGGGTCGGGCGCGGTCTCCACGCCCAGCTCGGCCAGCTTGGCCTTGCCGCCGTCCACGGCGGTCAGCACCAGCGGGCCCTCCTCGGTCAGCGCGACCGAGTGCTCCCAGTGGCTGGACCAGGTGCCGTCGTCCGTCTTGACCGTCCAGTCGTCGGCCAGGACGTGCGTCTTCGCGGTGCCCAGGCTCACCATGGGCTCGATCGCGATGCAGAAGCCGGGGACCAGCTTCGGACCCTTGCCGCGCTTCCTGGAGACGTAGTTCAGCAGATGCGGGTCCATGTGCATCTGGGTGCCGATGCCGTGGCCGCCGTAGTCCTCGATGATCCCGTACTTGCCGGAGGCCGGGCGGGGCTGGCGGCGGATGTAGCCCTCGATCGCCTTGGAGATGTCGACCAGCCGGTGGCCCTTGCGGACCGCCGCGATCCCGGCCCACATGGACTCCTCGGTGACCCGGCTGAGCTCGTACAGCTCCGGGGCGTGCCCGGTGCCCACGAAGGCGGTGAAGGCGGCGTCGCCGTGCCAGCCGTCCACGATCGCGCCCGCGTCGATGGAGATGATGTCGCCGTCCTTCAGGACGGTCTCCCGGTCCGGGATGCCGTGCACCACGATGTCGTTCACCGAGGTGCAGATGGTGGCGGGGAAGCCGCCGTACCCGAGGAAGTTCGACTTGGCGCCGTGGTCGGCGATGACCTTACGGGCGACGTCGTCCAGGTCCTTGGTACTGGCGCCGGGGACGGCCGCCGCCCGGGTCGCCTCGTGAATGGCGGCGACGACCAGTCCCGCCTCACGCATCTTCGCGATCTGCTCGGGAGTCTTGATCTCCACCATGGGGGTGCCTTCCGGGTCAGTCTCTGGTGCCGGTCTGTGCCGTGACATATCTGCTCAACAGTATGGCCGTGGCGCCCCGCAGGGGCGCCACGGCCATACCGCACTGGTTCTCGCGGTCCTCAGGCCGCCTTCGCGGCCAGGGCGTCCATCGCCCGCTGGGTGACCTCGGAGACCTTGCCCAGCGCCGAGATCGTCACGACCAGGCCCTGGGCCTTGTAGTAGTCGATGATCGGCTCGGTCTGGCTGTGGTAGACCTCCAGCCGGTCGCGGACCGTCTCCTCGCTGTCGTCCTCGCGCTGGTACAGCTCACCGCCGCACACGTCGCACACGCCCTCTGTCTTGGGCTTCTTGTATTCCACATGGAAGGTGTGCGCGCTGTCGTTGCGGCACGTGCGGCGGCCGGCGATCCGCTTGACCACCTCGGCCTCGGGGACCTCCAGGTCCAGCACCGCGTCCAGCGTGAGCTCGTGGTCCCGGAGGTAGGCGTCCAGGGCCTCGGCCTGCGCCAGGTTGCGCGGGAAGCCGTCGAGCAGGAAGCCGGTCGCCGCGTCCGGCTGGCCCATCCGGTCCTCCGCCATGCCGATGGTGACCTCGTCCGGTACCAGCTGCCCGGCCCGCATGTACTCCTGCGCCTGCTTGCCGAGGGGGGTGCCCTGGCTGATGTTCGCGCGGAACAGATCGCCGGTGGAGATATGCGGGATCGACAGCTTCTCGGCGAGGTACGCGGCCTGCGTACCCTTGCCGGCTCCCGGAGGTCCGACGAGGACGATTCGCATCAGCGGAGGAACCCTTCGTAGTGTCGCTGCTGAAGCTGGCTCTCGATCTGCTTCACAGTCTCCAGGCCGACACCCACGATGATCAGGATGCTCGTGCCGCCGAACGGGAAGTTCTGATTGGCGTTGAGCGTCACCAGCGCCACCGTGGGCACCAGGGCGATCAAGCCCAGATAGAGCGCACCGGGCCACGTGATGCGGTTCAGCACGTAGCTCAGATACTCCGCGGTGGGACGACCAGCCCGGATACCCGGGATGAACCCACCATACTTCTTCATGTTGTCGGCAACTTCTTCGGGGTTGAAGCTGATGGCGACATAGAAGAACGCGAAGAAGACGATCAGCAGGAAGTACGTGGCGATGTAGATCGGGTGGTCGCCCTTGACGAAGTTCTGCGAGATCCAGGTCGCCCAGCCGGCCTTCGAATTGGAGAACTGGACGATCAGCGCCGGGATGTACAGCAGCGATGAGGCGAAGATCACGGGGATCACACCCGCCTGGTTCACCTTCATCGGGATGTAGGTGGACGTACCGCCGTAAGAGCGACGGCCGATCATGCGTTTGGCGTATTGCACGGGGATCCGGCGCTGGGCCTGCTCGACGAAGACCACCAGGCCGACCATGGCCAGACCACAGAGGATCACCAGGCCGAACTCCAGCCAGCCGTCCATGATCTTGCCCTGCTGCTTGATGCTCCACATCGCGCTCGGGAACCCGGCGGCGATCGAGACGAACATCAGGATCGACATGCCGTTGCCGATGCCGCGGTCGGTGACCAGCTCACCGAGCCACATGATCAGCGCGGTGCCCGCGGTCATCGTGATGACCATCACGGCGGTGGTGAAGATCGAGTCGTCACGGACGATCTGTCCGCCGACCGGGCAGCTCTGGAAGAGCGAGCCGCTGCGGGCGGTGGCCACCAGGCCGGTGCCCTGGAGGATCGCCAGCGCGATGGTCAGATAGCGGGTGTACTGCGTGATCTTCGCCTGACCGGCCTGGCCCTCCTTCTTGAGGGCCTCGAGGCGCGGGATCACCACGGTCAGCAGCTGCAGGATGATGCTCGCCGTGATGTACGGCATGATCCCCAGTGCGAAGATGGTGATCTGGAGCAGTGCGCCACCACTGAACATGTTGACCAGGCCGAACAGCCCCTGCTGGCCCTTGGCGAGGTCCATGCACGTCTGGACGTTCTTGTAGTCGATGCCCGGGATCGGGACGTGTTGCCCGAGCCGGAAGAGCACGATGATGCCCAGCGTGAACAGCAGCTTCTTGCGCAGGTCGGGCGTCTTGAACGCCCGGGCGAACGCGGTGAGCACGGTGCCTCCTGCGCCCCCGCGTCGCTTCGCGAGAGGTGACGGTCTTGAGGATCGACGAATACTTATCAGCCAGGACCCGCGCGGAGACGTACCGCGCGGAAAGTAACAACGCCAGCCACCTTACCGGCGACCCGGCCCCGCTTGGAACGACCAACCGGGGATGCCCCGTATCTGGGGCACCCCCGGTCAGAAACTCACCGTGCTCAGACGAGCTCGGTGACGGTGCCACCGGCTGCGGTGATCTTGTCCTTGGCGGAGCCGGAGACGGCGTCGACCGTCACCTGGAGCGCCACCGAGACCTCACCGGAGCCCAGCACCTTGACGAGCTGGTTCTTGCGAACCGCACCCTTGGCGACCAGGTCGGCCACCGTGACCTCGCCACCCTCGGGGTAGAGCGCGGCCAGCTTGTCCAGGTTCACGACCTGGTACTCGGTGCGGAAGGGGTTCTTGAAGCCCTTGAGCTTCGGGAGCCGCATGTGGAGGGGCATCTGCCCACCCTCGAAGCGCTCCGGAACCTGGTAGCGGGCCTTGGTGCCCTTGGTGCCACGACCAGCGGTCTTACCCTTGGACGCCTCACCACGACCGACACGGGTCTTGGCGGTCTTGGCGCCCGGGGCGGGCCGGAGGTTGTGGACCTTCAGCGGGTTGTTCTCCGCCATGTCAGTCGACCTCCTCGACCGTCACGAGGTGCCGCACGGTCTGCGCCATGCCGCGGAACTCGGGGCGGTCCTCCTTGACGACCACGTCGCCGAGCTTCTTCAGCCCGAGCGAACGCAGCGTGTCGCGGTGGTTCTGCTTGCTGCCGATGTACGACTTCGTCTGCGTGATCTTCAGGCGGGCCATGCTCACACACCCACCCCGGCACGCGCCCGCAGCAGAGCGGCGGGGGCGACGTCCTCCAGCGGCAGGCCACGACGGGCGGCGATCTCCTCGGGGCGCTGCAGGCCCCGCAGAGCGGCCACCGTGGCGTGCACGATGTTGATCGGGTTCGACGAGCCGAGCGACTTGCTCAGCACGTCGTGGATGCCCGCGCACTCCAGCACGGCACGCACCGGGCCACCGGCGATCACACCGGTACCGGGCGACGCCGGCTTCAGCAGCACGACACCCGCGGCCTCCTCACCCTGGATCGGGTGCGGGATGGTGCCGGCGATCCGGGGGACCTTGAAGAAGTGCTTCTTGGCCTCCTCCACGCCCTTGGCGATCGCGGCCGGCACCTCCTTGGCCTTGCCGTAACCGACACCCACGGTGCCGTCACCGTCGCCCACCACGACCAGCGCGGTGAAGCTGAAGCGACGACCACCCTTCACAACCTTGGCGACGCGGTTGATCGCGACAACACGCTCGACGTAAGCGGTCTTCTCGGCGGCAGCGCCACCGTCCCGCCGGTCCTTCCGGTCCCGCCGCTCGCCGCCACCGGCGCCGCCACCGCGGCGCTGGGGTCCAGCCATTGGATTTACCTCTCTCGTTTCCGCTTTGCGTTGGAACCGGGGCTCAGAACTTCAGCCCGGCCTCGCGGGCGGCGTCCGCCAGAGCGGCGATGCGCCCGGCGTACTTGTTGCCACCGCGGTCGAACACGACGGCCTCGATGCCCGCGGCCTTCGCCCGCTCGGCCACCAGGGCGCCGACCTGCTGCGCCTGGGCGCTCTTGTCGCCCTCGGCCGCCCGGATGGAGCTGTCCAGCGTCGACGCCGAGGCCAGGGTGTGGCCCGCGATGTCGTCGATGACCTGCGCCACCATGTGACGGTTGGACCGCGTCACCACGAGGCGGGGGCGGACCGGCGTACCGGAGACCCGCTTGCGGACGCGGATGTGACGCCGCTTGACGGCAGCGGCCTTGCGCGCGTTGCCCTTGGCGATCTTCACACCGTATGCCATGGCTTACTTACCAGCCTTTCCGACCTTGCGGCGGATGACCTCGCCCGCGTACTTCACGCCCTTGGCCTTGTACGGGTCGGGCTTGCGCAGCTTGCGGATGTTCGCGGCGACCTCGCCGACCTTCTGCTTGTCGATGCCCTCGACGCTCAGCTTGGTCGGGGACTCCACCTTGAAGGAGATGCCCTCCGGGGCCTCGACCAGGATCGGGTGGCTGTAGCCCAGGGAGAACTCCAGGTTGGAGCCCTTGGCCTGGACGCGGTAACCGACACCGCTGATCTCGAGCGCCTTGCTGTAGCCCTGGGTCACGCCGGTGATCATGTTCGCCACCAGCGTGCGCGACAGGCCGTGCAGGGCCTTGTTCTGACGCTCGTCGTTCGGGCGGGTGACAACGAGGACGTTGTCCTCACCCTTGGCGACCTCGATCGGCGCGGCGACGGTGTGCGAGAGAGAGCCCTTGGGGCCCTTCACGGCGACCGTGCGGCCATCGATGGTGACGTCCACACCAGCGGGAACCTGGATGGGCAGCTTGCCAATGCGCGACATGTGCTTCCTCCGTTCCCTGGTTACCAGACGTAGGCGAGGACTTCCCCACCCACGCCCTTCTTGCCGGCCTGCTTGTCGGTGAGGAGCCCGTGCGACGTGGAGATGATCGCCACGCCCAGGCCGCCGAGCACCTTCGGCAGGTTGGTGGACTTTGCGTAGACCCGCAGGCCCGGCTTCGAGATCCGCTTGATGCCGGCGATCGAGCGCTCGCGGTTCGGGCCGAACTTCAGCTCGAGGACGAGGTTCTTGCCGACCTCGGCGTCCTCGACCTTCCAGCCGGTGATGTAGCCCTCCTGCTGGAGGATCTCCGCGATATGCGACTTGATCTTGCTGTGGGGCATCACGACGGAGTCGTGGTACGCCGAGTTCGCGTTTCGCAGACGCGTCAGCATGTCTGCGATCGGATCGGTCATGGTCATGATGGCCTTCGGCCTCTCTCGCCGGGGTTTCCTGTATGCGCCATCCCTCTCACCCGCTCAGTGGCGGGCACGGGTGCGGCGCGGGGACCTACGGCGTAGTAAGGATTCTGGGCGGCGAGCGCCCAACCCTTCCACTCTACGGGAGCGGACGGGCGGGCCTCGCCATCCATTTGCTTACCGAGAGCCCGGTATCAACCCGTAAGGGTCGATTACCAGGAGCTCTTGGTCACGCCCGGCAGCTCGCCGCGGTGAGCCATCTCACGGAGGCACACGCGGCACAGGCCGAACTTGCGGTACACGGAGTGCGGACGTCCGCAGCGCTGGCAGCGCGTGTACCCACGCACGCCGAACTTGGGCTTGCGGGCGGCCTTGGCAATGAGAGCCTTCTTCGCCACGGCTCACGCCTCCTTGAACGGGAAGCCGAGGTGACGCAGCAGGGCGCGGCCCTCTTCGTCGTTGGTCGCCGTGGTCACCACGGTGATGTCCATACCCCGGACGCGGTCGATCTTGTCCTGGTCGATCTCGTGGAACATGACCTGCTCCGTGAGACCGAAGGTGTAGTTGCCCCGGCCGTCGAACTGCTTCGGCGACAGACCGCGGAAGTCGCGGATGCGCGGAAGCGCGAGCGACACCAGGCGGTCCAGGAACTCCCACATGCGGTCACCGCGGAGGGTGACGTGGGCACCGATCGGCTGGCCCTCACGCAGCTTGAACTGCGCGATGGACTTACGGGCCTTGGTGACGGCGGGCTTCTGGCCGGTGATCGTGGCGAGGTCGCGGATGGCGCCCTCGATCAGCTTGGAGTCGCGGGCGGCGTCGCCCACACCCATGTTGACCACGACCTTGGTCAGACCCGGGATCTGCATGACGTTCTCGTAGGAGAACTGCTCCTGCAGCTTGCCCTGGATCTCTTCGCGGTAGCGCGCCTTGAGACGCGGTGCAGTGGTGGTGGCAGTCATCAGATGTCCTCACCGGTCCGCTTGGCAACGCGGATCTTGTTGCCCTCGTCGTCGAAGCGGTATCCGACGCGGGTGACGACCTTCTTGCCGTCCTTCTCCACCACGAGCTGCACATTGCTCACGTGGATGGGGGCCTCGGTCGTCACGATGCCGCCGGTCTTCGAACCACGAGCGGTCTGTCCGGCCTTGGTGTGCTTCTTGACCCGGTTGACACCCTCGACCAGGACCCGGTCCTCGCGCGGGAAGGCCGCGATGACCTTGCCCTGCTTGCCCTTGTCCTTACCGGTGATGACCTGGACCAGGTCGCCCTTCTTGATCTTCATCGGTTACAGCACCTCCGGCGCGAGCGAGATGATCTTCATGAACTTCTTCTCGCGCAGCTCACGGCCCACGGGGCCGAAGATACGGGTGCCACGGGGGTCGCCATCGTTCTTGAGGATGACGGCCGCGTTCTCGTCGAAGCGGATGTACGAACCGTCCGGGCGGCGGCGCTCCTTCACGGTGCGCACGATGACCGCCTTGACGACGTCACCCTTCTTCACGTTGCCACCGGGGATCGCGTCCTTGACGGTGGCGACGATGACGTCACCAATGCCCGCGTAGCGGCGACCGGAGCCACCGAGAACACGGATGCAAAGGATCTCCTTCGCGCCCGTGTTGTCGGCGACGCGCAGTCGCGACTCCTGCTGGATCACGTCTATCTCCTGATCGTCTGCCGGTTCCCGGCGGGGGCCCTGGTCCGGGCCCCCGCCGAGCCTGGCGGAACTGGCCTGAGGACTGCTGTCCTCAGGGGGTTACTTGGCCTTCTCGAGGATCTCGACGACGCGCCAGCGCTTGGTCGCGGACAGCGGCCGGGTCTCCATCAGGAGGACGCGGTCGCCGACACCCGCGGCGTTCTGCTCGTCGTGCGCCTTGAGCTTGTTGGTACGGCGGATGACCTTGCCGTACAGCGCGTGCTTGACGCGGTCCTCGACGGCGACGACGACGGTCTTGTCCATCTTGTCGCTGACGACCAGACCCTCACGGGTCTTGCGGAAGCCGCGGTTCTGCGGTGCGTTCTCAGTCACATTCGTCTCGCTCATCAGGCGCTCTCCACCGTCTCGATGCCGAGCTCGCGCTCCCGCATCAGGGTGTAGATCCGGGCGATGTCCTTCCGGACGGCCTTCAGCCGGCCGTGGTTCTCGAGCTGTCCGGTCGCCGCCTGGAAGCGGAGGTTGAACAGCTCTTCCTTGGCCTCACGCAGCTTGCCAACGAGGTCCTCGTTGTTCAGCTCACGCAGCTCGGACGCCTTGGTACCGGCCGCCATCACGACTCACCTGCCTCGCGCCGAACGATCCGGCACTTCATCGGGAGCTTGTGAGCAGCGCGGGTGAGCGCCTCACGCGCAGTCTTCTCGTTCGGGTAGGACAGCTCGAACATCACCCGACCGGGCTTGACGTTCGCGACCCACCACTCCGGCGAACCCTTACCGGAACCCATGCGGGTCTCGGCAGGCTTCTTCGTCAGCGGACGGTCCGGGTAGATGTTGATCCAGACCTTGCCGCCACGCTTGATGTGGCGGGTCATCGCGATACGAGCGGCCTCGATCTGACGGTTGGTGACGTACGCCGGGGTGACGGCCTGGATGCCGTACTCGCCGAACGCCAGCTCCGTGCCGCCCTTGGCCATGCCGGACCGCTTGGGGTGGTGCTGCTTGCGGTGCTTGACCCTGCGAGGGATCAGCATGGGGTCAGCTCTCCTTTCCGGCTGCGCTGGGCTCGGCCGCAGCGGCCGCGGGCGCCTCGGCCTTGTTGGCCTCGGCGGCCGCGGCGGACTGCTGCGGCTTACGGCCGCGGCCGCCGCGCTCGCCACCACGGCGCTGCGGGCGGTCGCTGCCACCACGCGACGGGCGGTTGCCGGCGCGGGCGGCGGCGTTCTCGGCGCGGACCTCGGCGATGTTCTTCACGTCGCCCTTGTAGATCCACACCTTGACGCCGATGCGGCCGAAGGTGGTCTTGGCCTCGAAGAAGCCGTACTCGACGTTCGCGCGGAGCGTGTGCAGCGGCACCCGGCCCTCGCGGTAGAACTCCGAGCGGGACATCTCGGCACCGCCGAGACGGCCACCACACTGGATCTTGATGCCCTTGGCACCGGCCTTCATCGCGCTCTGCATCGACTTGCGCATGGCGCGACGGAAGGAGACGCGGGAGGACAGCTGCTCGGCGACGGCCTGGGCCACCAGCTGAGCGTCGACCTCGGGGTTCTTCACCTCGAGGATGTTCAGCTGCACCTGCTTGCCGGTCAGCTTCTCCAGGTCGCCGCGGATACGGTCGGCCTCGGCGCCGCGGCGGCCGATGACGATGCCCGGCCGGGCGGTGTGGATGTCGACGCGGACCCGGTCACGGGTGCGCTCGATCTCCACCTTGGAGATACCGGCGCGCTCCATGCCCGACGTCATCATCCGGCGGATGGCGACGTCTTCCTTGACGTAGTCCTTGTACAGCTTGTCGGCGTACCAGCGCGACTTGAAGTCGGTGGTGATGCCGAGCCGGAACCCGTGCGGGTTTACCTTCTGGCCCATTACCGGGTTCCTTCCTTGCTGCTGACGACCACGGTGATGTGGCTGGTCCGCTTGCGGATCCGGTAGGCGCGGCCCTGGGCGCGCGGACGGAACCGCTTCAGGGTCGGGCCCTCGTCGACGTACGCCTCGGAGATGAAGAGGCTGTCGGCGTCGGTGTGGTCGTAGTTGTGCGCGGCGTTGGCGATGGCGCTGTCCAGCACCTTGCCGACCGGCACGCTCGCGGCCTGCGGGGCGAAACGCAGGACCGCCTGGGCCTCCGTGGCACTCATGCCACGGATGAGGTCCACCACGCGGCGGGCCTTCATGGGCGTGACGCGGATGTACCGCGCCTGGGCCCTGGCTTCCATGGTTGTCCCTTCGGTGTCTGTCATGAGTCTTTTCCGCTGATCAGCGACGACGCGACTTGCGGTCGTCCTTCTCATGGCCGCGGAAGGTGCGGGTCGGCGCGAACTCGCCGAGCTTGTGGCCGACCATCGACTCGGTGACGAACACCGGGACGTGCTTGCGGCCGTCGTGCACCGCGATCGTGTGGCCGAGCATGGCCGGGACGATCATCGAGCGGCGGGACCAGGTCTTGATGACGTTCTTGGTGCCTGCTTCGTTCTGCGTGTCCACCTTCTTGATCAGGTGGTCGTCGACGAAGGGCCCCTTCTTGAGACTGCGCGGCATCTAAACCCGCTCCTAGCGCTTCTTGTTCGTCTTGCGGCGGCGGACGATGTACTTGTTGCTGGCCTTCTTCGGCGAGCGCGTACGGCCCTCCTTCTGACCCCACGGCGAGACCGGGTGGCGACCACCGGAGGTCTTGCCCTCACCACCACCGTGCGGGTGGTCGACGGGGTTCATGACCACACCACGAACGGTCGGGCGGACGCCCTTCCAGCGCATGCGGCCGGCCTTGCCCCAGTTGATGTTCGACTGCTCGGCGTTGCCGACCTCGCCGACGGTGGCGCGGCAGCGGACGTCGACCAGGCGGATCTCACCGGACGGCATGCGCAGGTGGGCCATGGAGCCCTCCTTCGCCAGCAGCTGCACGGAGGCACCCGCGGAGCGGGCGAACTTCGCGCCGCCGCCGGGCCGCAGCTCGATGGCGTGGAGCGTGGTACCGACCGGGATGTTGCGCAGCGCGAGGTTGTTACCGGGCTTGATGTCGGCGCCGGGGCCGTTCTCGATCCGGTCGCCCTGCGTCAGGCCGCGCGGCGCGAGGATGTAGCGCTTCTCGCCGTCGGCGTAGTGCAGCAGCGCGATGCGCGCGGTGCGGTTGGGGTCGTATTCGATGTGTGCGACCTTCGCCGGGACGCCGTCCTTGTCGTGACGGCGGAAGTCGATCACGCGGTACGCACGCTTGTGACCGCCACCCTGGTGGCGGACCGTGATGCGGCCGGCGTTGTTACGACCACCCTTGCTGTGCAGCGGGCGGACCAGCGACTTCTCCGGCGTGGACCGCGTGATCTCGACGAAGTCGGCGACGCTGGAGCCACGACGGCCCGGGGTCGTCGGCTTGTACTTGCGGATACCCATTTCTCAGTCCTCGGAAGATTCCGGACTTCTGGACGTTCCGATCTCCGTCAGGAGACCGGGCCGCCGAAGATGTCGATGCGGTCGCCCTCGGCGAGGGTCACGATGGCGCGCTTGGTGTCCTTGCGCTTGCCGAAACCGGTGCGGGTGCGCTTGCGCTTGCCCTGGCGGTTGATCGTGTTGACCCCGGTGACCTTGACCGAGAAGACCGCCTCGACGGCCTGCTTGATCTGGGTCTTGTTCGCGCGCGGGTCGACGATGAACGTGTACTTGTTCTCGTCCAGCAGCGCGTAGCTCTTCTCCGAGACCACCGGCTTGACGAGAACGTCGCGGGGGTCGGTGAAGGTCTTGCTGGTGACAGCGGTCGCCTCACTCATCAGGCGGCGCTCCCTTCGGTCTTCTCAGCGGCCTTGGGACCAGCCACGAAGGACTCGAAGGCGGCCTTGGTGAAGACCACGTCGTCGGAGACGAGCACGTCGTACGTGTTCAGCTGGCCCGGCTCCAGGATGTGCACCTGGGGCAGGTTGCGGGCGGACAGCCACGCGGCCTCGTCGCTCCGCTCGGCGACCAGGAGCACGTTCTTGCGCTCGCTGATCTTGCCCAGCAGGGCCTTCGCGGCCTTGGTGGAGATCTCACCGTCGACCACGCCGGTCACGACGTGGATGCGCTCGTGACGCGCCCGGTCGGAGAGGGCCCCGCGCAGCGCGGCGGCCTTCATCTTCTTCGGGGTGCGCTGGCTGTAGTCGCGCGGCACGGGGCCGTGCACGACGCCACCGCCGGCGAACTGCGGCGCGCGGGTCGAGCCCTGGCGCGCGCGGCCGGTGCCCTTCTGGCGGTACGGCTTCTTGCCACCGCCGCGGACCTCACCACGGGTCTTGGTCTTGTGCGTGCCCTGGCGGGCAGCGGCCAGCTGGGCGACGACGACCTGGTGGATCAGCGGAACGCTGACCTGCACGTCGAAGATCTCCGCGGGGAGCTCGACGGACCCGGCCTTGTCGCCTGCCGGCGAAAGGATGTCAATGGTGCTCATCGGTTACCTCAGGCCCCCTTGGCCGCGGTACGGACCAGGACGAGGCCGCCGTTCGGACCAGGAACCGCTCCCTTGATCAGGAGCAGACCCTTCTCCGCGTCAACGGCGTGGACGGTCAGGTTCTGGGTGGTGACCCGCTCATTGCCCATGCGGCCGGCCATGCGCAGGCCCTTGAACACGCGGCCCGGGGTGGCGCAGCCACCGATGGAGCCCGGCGAGCGGTGCTTGCGCTGGGTGCCGTGGCCGGCGCCGAGGCCGCCGAAGCCGTGGCGCTTCATGACACCGGCGGTGCCCTTGCCCTTGCTGGTGCCGGTCACGTCGACCTTGACACCGGACTCGAACACCTCGGCCGTGACCTCCTGGCCGAGCGTGTACTCACCGGCGTCGGCGGTACGCAGCTCCACCAGGTGGCGGCGCGGGGTCACGTCCGCCTTGGCGAAGTGGCCCTTGAGCGGCTTGTTCACCTTGCGCGGGTCGATCTCGCCGAAGGCGATCTGGACGGCGCTGTAGCCGTCCGCGTCAGCGGTACGGACCTGGGTAACGACGCAGGGACCGGCCTTGACGACGGTGACCGGGACGACGCGGTTGTTCTCGTCCCACACCTGCGTCATGCCGAGCTTCTCGCCCAGGACGCCCTTGATCTGCTTAGCCATCTCGCGCGTCACCTCAGAGCTTGATCTCGATGTCGACGCCGGCCGGCAGGTCGAGACGCATCAGCGAGTCAACCGTCTTCGGCGTGGGGTCGAGGATGTCGATGAGGCGCTTGTGCGTACGCATCTCGAAGTGCTCGCGCGAGTCCTTGTACTTGTGCGGCGACTTGATGACGCAGTACACGTTCTTCTCTGTGGGCAGCGGCACCGGGCCCGCGACCGACGCACCAGTCCGGGTCACCGTCTCGACGATCTTCTTCGCCGAGGAGTCGATGACCTCGTGGTCGTAAGCCTTGAGCCGGATGCGGATCTTCTGTCCCGCCATGGCTACTTCGTAGTCCTGTCTCTCGTAACGCTCTGGGACCCGATGGCGTTCGTGCCCTCCTCCACCTCACCCCCGACCCACGCGGTCGGGCGTGTCGCAGCCCTTCTCATAAATCTCCGCACGGAGATCCCTGATGAAGGGGGTTGCTGGGGGAGAAAGTCACCCACCGGGCGCCTGGCTGGGGCCCCGCTGACACTTCCCGGAAGATTCCCGTACTTCCGCCCCTGATCAGGGGCGACGAGTACTGTGGGACTCGCTTCCGGTCCTCCCGGCGGGAGGCGCGCAGCATCGGCACTCAACCGAGCAACCTGGTTAGTGTGCCATAGCGGCTGCTCCGGACGCCAATCAGGGGCCCGGAAGCGTACCCCTCACGGGGCGCACTTCAAACTCGGCGGGCACCGGAGACCGGGGCACGATGTCAGGTGCGACCGTGCAACCCCATGTGACCCCGCGCGCAACAGGGCACGAGCCCCAACCGGTCACCCTTCCCACACGTCTCTCCAGGGGAACACACGACACTGACACCCCTGGAAGCGCCCCCATGACCTCCACCGCGCAGGCCCCCGGCCCATCCACCTCACCACCAGGACGACGGGGGCGCACCACCCGGAGCGCCCGCCCCCGGAACGCGGCGGTGGCACTGGCCGCCGGTGCGGCCCTGATCGCCGGGGTCGTGTTCGCGTTACGCGACGACGATGGCGACGGCACGGCCCGCGCCGCCAACGCGACACCCCCGCCGCCGGACGCCATCTCGGCCACCTCAAGACCCCCTCGCCCGGGCTCCCCCACCACCGCGACCGGCGAGTTCGTCACCGCGAAGTCCTCCGGCGCGGTGATCGGCAAGGGAGGCGATCTCCGGCGGTTCAAGGTCATGATGGAGAAGGGCACCGGCGTCGACGCGAAGCAGGCCGCGGCCGAGATCTCGGCGATCCTCGCCGACAAGCGCGGCTGGACCAACGACGGCAAGCACTCCTTCCAGCTGGTCGCCGACGGCCCCTCCGACTTCGAGGTGAAGATCGCCACCCCGGACACGGTCGACGAGATCTGCGGCGCCGTGGGTCTGGACACCCATGGCGAGGTCAACTGCGACGCCGGCACCCAGATCATGGTCAACCTCACACGCTGGAACACCGGCTCACCGGAGTTCTCCGGCCCCATCAGCGGCTACCGGGCGCTGATCGTCAACCACGAGGTCGGCCACCGCATCGGCCACGGCCACGAGACCTGCCCCGGGAAGGGCAAACGGGCGCCGGTGATGATGCAGCAGATATACGGGCTCAAGGGCTGTGCCGCGAACGAGTGGCCCTACAGCGCGAACGGCAGGTACATCGAGGGTCCGGCGGTGTCATAACGCCTCCATGCGATCGATCGCGGCGAGGTCGATGTCGACAGTGAGCTCGCGTCCACGGCCCGAACCATCCGTGTCGCTAGCATGGCTGCGAGGTCTCCCCGTCGCCCGACGCGGCCGCCGCCCGAGAGAGGAGCGAGCGCCATGACGATCGCCCCGGATCACGCCGACCGTGACGCACTCCGCTACCAGTCCATGCGGGACATCGTCGAGCAGATACAGGAAAGCGTTCCCGGAAAGCTGGAGATCACCAAGGAAGGGATCGTTCACGACATGATGTCGCCGGGGGGGCCGCACGAGCTGACGGCGGCGCGTATCAGTCGTCGGCTGGAGAAGGTCATGCCGGAGGGACTGCTGGCCCATACCGGCACACCGGACGTCGAGGACCCGAAATCGGGCATACTGCGCCACCCCGACGTCATCGTGATCGCCGAGGCGGACATGGACGTCGAAGGAGCCCTCGACCCGCATACGCTCCTCGCCGCCATCGAGGTCGTGTCCCGGTCCAATCCGGACAATGACTGGGTGGGCAAGGCAAGGGATTATCCACAGCTCGGCATCCCCGTGTATGTGATCTTCGATCCCCGAACGGGCGAGGGGTCCGTACTGTCCGACATCCACTCCACCCCGCACGGTCCTCGCTACGCGACCCGAAAGGACTTCGTCTACGGGGAGGAAATCACCATCGGCGAGTGGACCGTCTCGACCGAGAACCTGCCGCGCTACACATAGGGGAGCGCCCCCGGTCGGGCCTGGAGGCGCATGTTCGCGGCCGGACTGGCGGGCCTGCTCAACTCGGCCGGACTGCGGGCCCTGCTGGCTCGCGGTGCTCGGGGTGCTGATCGCCGACTGACGTAGCCGAAAGGGCCGGCCCCGGCCGGTATGCGTCGGCCCCGTGGCGGCGATGTGTCCAATCTGTGACCGATACCCCCCGTCCGACGGACAACCTGTCAAGATCATCGGTCGTCCCTTCACTTGGAGCAGCCGGGGATTACGCGCTGCCGAAGTGACAGGGCCACCAAATTGAACAGTCGATGGACATCGCGGGGGGCGCGGACCACCCGCAGGCAGACGCTCGCCGCGCTGGCGGCGCTCACCGCCGGGGGAGCCGTGGGGATCGCCGGGGTCACCGGGATCGCCGGATGCGGGGCCGGACGTTCGCGTGGCACGGCAGCCGAGCCGGCGCGGGCCAGTGAGCCGGGGGCGGCGGAGCCGTTCACCTCGACGGTGGGCGACAAGCGGGCGCTGCTGCTGCAGATCATGGCGCACCCCGACGACGATCTGTACTTCATGAACCCGGACGCCGAGCATGTGCTGCGCTCCGGCACCCCGGTGGTCTGCGTGTACGTCACGGCCGGTGAGGCCCGGGGATCAACCATCAGGCGGGCACGCCGATCCCGCGCGCCGACAAGGCGGCGTACTCCGCCTCCCGCCACCAGGGGCTGCGGCAGGCGTACGCGCAGATGATGGGGCTGAACCAGTTCGCGCCCTGGCAGCGTTCGGTGCTGCGGCTGCCCGGCGGGGTCACGGCGGAGACCAACACCCTCGCGGGCGGCGCCCGCAGCGCCCGGCTGATCTTCCTCAACATCGCGATGCTGTCCGACGGCGGCGTACGGATCCCGGCGCTGTGGAGCACCCCGGGCACGGTGATGCGCACCCTCCTGGCCACCGGCTCCCCCGTGGCACACCCCAGCTCGTACGGCCATCAGACGCTGGTCGACGTGCTCGCCGGGATCATGGACCGCTATCGGCCCACGCTGATCCACACGCTGGACCCGGACCCCGACTTCCAGGTGCACGACCTCCTGCACCCCAAGGACAACGATCAGCCGGGCTGCTCGGACCACCGCGACCACACACCGGTCGCGCTGTTCACCTGGAAGGCGATCGCCCAGTGGGTGGCCGCGTCCACGCGGCGCGACAAGAGCGCCCCGCGCTTCACCACCACCGCGTTCCGCGGCTACTACAACCAGCGCTGGCCGCACAATCTGCCGCCCGCGGTGCTCGCCCAGAAGGCCCGGGTGATCAAGTCCTACGGCGGTGCGCCGGACTGGGACTGCGGCAACGCGGCCGGCTGCGGCGACTACAGCCAGGGCGGGCTGCGCCCGCTGCGGAACCGCAAGGGCTGGATCCGCTCCACCCACTACCGCTACCCCACCTCGCTGCCCGCCCCCACCACCGACGCCCAGGGGCGCCTCGTGGCGTACGGCGTGCTCGGCACCCAGGCCGTGCGGTGGCGCGAGACGGCGCCCGGCAGCGGGCGGTTCGGGGCGCCGCGGGGGCTCGGCGGCGGACCGCTCGCCCCGGCGCTCGCCACGGTGCGGGACAGCGCGGGGCGGCAGGTGCTGTTCGCCCTGCGGTTCGCGGCGCTGGCCGGGCAGGGCGCGGGCGACCTGCGCGAGATCGTGGTGCTGGAGCAGCGCCGCCCGGACGGCCCGTTCCGCGCCTGGACCGGGCTCGGCACCCCCGAGAGCGACCCCGAGCACGGCCGCCGGGTCGGCTGCCCGGCGGCGGTGGCCACCCCGGACGGCCGGGTGCACCTCTTCGTACGGACCGCGGACAAGGGCCTGGCCACCCGGGTACGGGAGGCGAACGGCCGCTGGGGTCCCTGGCAGCGGCTCGGCGGTACCGAGATCCAGGACGGGCTGACCGCGCTGCTGGACGCGGAGGGGCTGGTCCACGTCCTCGCCCCCGGCCGCGACACCGTCCACCACTGGGCCCAGGAGCGGGCCGGCGGCCCGGTCGCCCTGCGCCGGCCGTCCGGTCTGCCGCGCCCCGGCGGGGACCCGCTGGGCGCCGCGGTGGCGCCCGACGGCACGCTCGCGCTGGTCTACCGCACCCCCACGGCCACCGTGCCCGCCGTCCACGGCGAAACCTCCCTCACGGTGCGGCACTTCGAGGGCTACGGGGCGATCGCCGCCCACACCGTGGCGGAACCGTCCGGCCGCCGCGAGGCGAAGACGCTGCTGCTGGTCGGCCGCGACCTGGGCGGGGAGGTCCAGGTCCAGTACGGCACCGGCCCGGACGCCAAACCGCTGCGCTCCCCCGGCCACCTGACCCCGGTCGGCGCCCCGGCCCTCCTGGCGGACGACGGCCACCAGGGCGTCTGCGTGGTGGGCCTGTCCCCCGACGCCACCCCCTGGATCTGGCGCCCCCGCCCCACATCGCGGGCGTAGCCCCCGGGCCCGACCCGGCGGGCGGCCTTCGCGATCCCCGTGCGGCTACCGCCCCTCCGCCGTGCGGCATGGCCGGGGCCCCACCCGGTGTCTTGCGTCTGGGTGGGGCCCCGTCGTGTCCGGCTTTGGCCGGGGGTGCTCAGCGGCGGGCCGCTGCGGTGCGGGGGGCGGATTCCTCCTCGAGCTCCTCTTCGGGCTCCTCGGGCTCCTCATACGCCTCGGCGTCCCCGGGTTCCTCTGGCTCCTCCGGCTCTTCGGCCTCTTCCGGCTCCCCGGCGGCCTCCGGCTCGCCCTCGTACCCCTCGTCGTACTCCTCGGGCTCGGCGCCTTCGGATTCCTCCTCGTACGCGTCCTCGGCCGCCTCGTCCGGCTCATCGGAGCCTCCCCCGGCCTCCTCGGCCTCCTCGGCCTCGCCGACCTCGTCGGCCTGCTCGCGCTCTTCCTCCTCCACGGCCGTCTCGTGGTCCCGCACGACCTCGCCGTCCTGGATCTCGCCGCGCCAGCCGTCCGTGGCCTCGCCGCGCATCATGATGAACTTCCGGTAGAGCTTCAGATCGAGCCGGGCCCGCCGGCCCTGGGCGCGCCAGATGTTGCCGGTCTTCTCGAAGAGGCCCTTGGGGAAGTACTCGAGAACCAGCAGCACCCGGGTGAGGTTGTCCCCGAGCGGGTGAAAGGTGACGACGCCCTTGACGGTGCCCTTCGCACCCTCCGTCGTCCAGCTGATCCGCTCGTCGGGCACCTGCTCGGTGACGTTCGCCCGCCAGCTGCGGGTGGACTTGGCGACCTTCACCTTCCAGTTGCTGCTGGTGTCGTCGGCCTTCTCGACGCTGACGACCCCCTTGGCGAAGGTGCTGAACTCCTGGAACTGGGTCCACTGGTCGTACGCCTCGCGGACCGGCACCCCGACGTCGATGTCCTCGACGACCGTCACGCTCTTGGACTTGCCGCCCCCGCTCCTGCCCCGTCCGCCCTTGCCGAAGGCCTCTTTGACCTTCTCCTTCAGCGACTCCTTGAGTGAGTTCTTGAGTGAGTCCTTCAGCTGGGACGTACCGGCCTTCCTCAGGGCCTGCCCCGGGGACTTGCCCTCGGAGAGGGACTGCGCGCCCTTGGCGAGGCCCGAGCCGAGGCCGGAGATCGCATGAGTCGCCCGTGCCTGGACATAGTCGCGCAGCTCGTCCTTCAGGCGGTCGGTGGCCGGATTCTTGACGATGTCGTCCTTGAGCTTGCCGAGCGTGTCAGCCATTGCGGCCCCCCGCGGTCCTGGCGGTCTTCTTCGCCGCGGCCTTCTTCCTCGTCGTCTTCTTCGCCGTGGTCTTCTTGGCCGCGGCCTTCTTCGCCGTGCCGGAACCGGACGCGGCGGTCTTCTTCGCCGGGCGGGCCGGGGCCTTGGCCGCCGCCTTGCGCGGGGGCCTCGGCGGCTTCGGTTTCCGCTTCGGCTCGGGTGCCGCCTCGCCCTCCGGCCGCCCCTCGGCGGGCTCCTCGGCGGGCTCCTCGCCCTCGCCCCGGTCCCGCTCGTCCTCCGCTTCGGCCCCTGGCCCTCGTCCTCGTCCTCGCCCTCGTCCCCGCCCCCGCCTTCGCCGCGCAGCAGCGCCGTGCGCTCGTGCAGCGAGTCGGCGAGGCCGCTCACCCGGTCGGAGACGGCCTTGGTCGCGGCCTGCCGCGTGGCGTCGGCAAGCTCCTTGCGCACTTCCGAGTTGAGGCCGCTCAGCAGCGGCGCCTCGGCGAGGGACTTCTTCAGCTGCTGCGGATCCAGCGCGATCTTCTTGCCGGCCAGCAACATGCCCAGCCCGACGGCGAGTTTTGCCTTCTTCGTACGCCCAAGGAGGTAACCCCCCACGACCGCGACCGCGATCTTGCCATTGGTCATCATCTGTTCGCTCCCGAAGTCGAACGCGGCTTCGATGTGGACGGCCGGGTACCCACATACGAAAGAGCCCCACCCGCCAGAGGCGGATGGGGCTCTTTGCTCCGGGGAGCGTCAGGTCACTTGACGATCTTGGTGACCTGGCCGGCGCCGACGGTCCGGCCACCCTCACGGATGGCGAACTTCAGGCCCTCCTCCATGGCGACCGGCTGGATCAGCTGGACCGACATCTCGGTGTTGTCGCCCGGCATGACCATCTCGGTGCCCTCGGGGAGGGTCACAACGCCCGTCACGTCCGTGGTACGGAAGTAGAACTGCGGACGGTAGTTGTTGAAGAACGGCGTGTGGCGGCCACCCTCGTCCTTGGACAGGATGTACGCCTGGGCCTCGAACTCGGTGTGCGGGGTGACCGAGCCCGGCTTGATGATGACCTGGCCGCGCTCGACGTCCTCGCGCTTGATGCCGCGGAGCAGCAGACCGACGTTCTCACCGGCCTGGCCCTCGTCGAGCAGCTTGCGGAACATCTCGATACCGGTGACGGTGGTCGAGGTCTTCTCCTGCTTGATGCCGATGATGTCGACGTTCTCGTTGACCTTCAGCACACCGCGCTCGATACGGCCGGTGACGACCGTACCGCGACCGGTGATGGTGAAGACGTCCTCGATCGGCATCAGGAACGGCTTGTCGACGTCGCGCTCCGGCTGCGGGATCGACTCGTCGACGGCCTTCATCAGGTCGAGGACGGACTGGCCCCACTCGGCGTCGCCCTCGAGCGCCTTGAGCGCCGAGACCTTGACGACCGGAACCTCGTCGCCCGGGAACTCGTACTCGGAGAGCAGCTCGCGGACCTCGAGCTCGACGAGCTCCAGGATCTCCTCGTCGTCCACCATGTCGGCCTTGTTCAGGGCGACAACGATGTACGGCACACCGACCTGGCGGGCCAGGAGCACGTGCTCCTTGGTCTGCGGCATCGGGCCGTCGGTGGCGGCGACCACGAGGATGGCGCCGTCCATCTGCGCCGCACCGGTGATCATGTTCTTGATGTAGTCCGCGTGACCGGGGCAGTCAACGTGCGCGTAGTGACGCGACTCGGTCTGGTACTCGACGTGCGCGATGGAGATGGTAATACCGCGCTGGCGCTCCTCAGGAGCCTTGTCGATCTGGTCGAAGGCCGAGGCCTCGTTCAGGTCCGGGTACGCGTCGTGCAGCACCTTGGTGATCGCAGCGGTAAGCGTGGTCTTACCGTGGTCGATGTGACCGATGGTGCCGATGTTGACGTGCGGCTTAGTCCGCTCGAACTTCGCCTTCGCCACTGGGGTCCTCCTGTGGAGTGGTTCTGTACGCATCCACGCTTTGCGGATGGGTTCAGGTGGTCTTACCGAACCGGCCAGGACCCCGAGGGGGATGCCCTTCGCCGTATTCGTATGGGGGCCGGCGGCCGGGGCCCGTCATGGAACGCGGTGAACGCGCTCCACGACGGAATGCCCCGATGCCTTGTGCTTCCAGCCTAAAGGGTGAGAAATGCGGATGAACCCGCCTTACTCGCCCTTGGCCTTCGCGATGATCTCCTCGGCGACGTTCCGCGGAACCTCGGCGTAGGAGTCGAACTGCATGGAGTAGCTGGCGCGGCCGGACGTCTTGCTGCGCAGGTCGCCCACGTAGCCGAACATCTCCGACAGCGGAACCAGGCCGGTGACCAGCTTGGCGCCGCTCCGGTCCTCCATGGACTGGATCTGCCCGCGACGGGAGTTGATGTCGCCGATCACGTCACCCATGTAGTCCTCGGGCGTGGTGACCTCGACCTTCATCATCGGCTCGAGCAGGGCCGGGCTGGCCTTGCGGGCGGCCTCCTTGAAGGCCATCGAACCGGCGATCTTGAACGCCATCTCGGACGAGTCGACCTCGTGGTAGCCACCGTCGAGCAGGGTGACCTTCACACCGGTCAGCGGGTAGCCCGCGAGCACGCCGAACTCCATGGCCTCCTGGCAGCCCGCGTCCACCGACGGGATGTACTCCCGCGGGATGCGGCCACCGGTGACCTTGTTCTCGAACTCGTAGCCGTCACCCTCGAGCGGCTCCAGCGCGATCTGCACCTTCGCGAACTGGCCGGAACCACCAGTCTGCTTCTTGTGCGTGTAGTCGTACCGCTCGACCGGCTTGCGCAGCGTCTCGCGGTAGGCCACCTGCGGCTTGCCGACGTTGGCCTCGACCTTGAACTCGCGCTTCATCCGGTCGACCAGCACGTCGAGGTGGAGCTCACCCATACCGGCGATGATGGTCTGGCCGGTCTCCTCGTCGGTCTTGACGCGGAAGGACGGGTCCTCCTCGGCGAGCCGCTGGATCGCGACGGCCAGCTTCTCCTGGTCGCCCTTGGACTTCGGCTCGATGGCCACCTCGATGACCGGGGCCGGGAAGTCCATCGACTCCAGGATCACCGGGTTCGACGCGTCGCAGAGGGTCTCACCGGTGGTGGTCTGCTTCAGACCCATGACGGCGACGATGTCGCCGGCACCCACCGAGTCGATCTCCTCACGCTTGTTCGCGTGCATCCGGTAGATCTTGCCGATGCGCTCCTTCTTGCCCTTCACCGAGTTCAGGACCTGCGAGCCCGACTCGAGGCGGCCCGAGTAGACCCGGATGAAGGTGAGCTTGCCCAGGTGCGGGTCGCTCGCGATCTTGAACGCCAGGACCGACAGCGGCTCGTCCTCGGACGGCTTGCGCTTGATGACCTCGTCGGGGTCGCTGACCGCGTGGCCCTCGATCGCCTCGATGTCGATCGGCGACGGCAGGTAGCGGACGACCGCGTCGAGCAGCGGCTGTACACCCTTGTTCTTGAACGCGGTGCCGCAGAACACGGGGGTGACGGTGGTGCCACCGCCCTTGCCGGAGGCGATGGTGATGCGGCGGATCGCCGCGTACAGCTGCTCCACGGAGGGCTCCTCGCCCTCCAGGTACAGCTCCATCATCTCCTCGTCGTTCTCGGCGACGGCCTCGAGCAGCTTGCCGCGCCACTCCTCGGCGGCTTCCTTGTGGGTGTCCGGGATGTCGACGGTGTCGTACATCTCGCCCTTGGTCGCCTCGGCGGACCAGACCAGCGCCTTCATCTGGACGAGGTCGACCACGCCCTTGAAGTCGGCCTCGGTGCCGATCGGGAGCTGCATGACCAGCGGAGTCGCGCCCAGGCGGTCCGTGATCATGTCGACGCAGCGGTGGAACTCGGCACCGGTGCGGTCGAGCTTGTTGACGAAGCAGATACGCGGAACGCCATAGCGGTCCGCCTGACGCCACACCGTCTCGGACTGCGGCTCCACACCGGCGACGCCATCGAACACGGTCACGGCACCGTCGAGGACGCGCAGCGAACGCTCCACCTCGACGGTGAAGTCGACGTGGCCCGGGGTGTCGATGATGTTGATGGTGTGATCGACGTTCTCAAGCGGCCAGTGACAGGTCGTCGCGGCCGACGTGATCGTGATGCCGCGCTCCTGCTCCTGCTCCATCCAGTCCATGGTGGCAGCGCCGTCGTGGACTTCACCGATCTTGTAGCTCACGCCGGTGTAGAACAGGATCCGCTCGGTGGTGGTCGTCTTGCCCGCGTCGATGTGGGCCATGATCCCGATATTGCGGACCTTGGCCAGGTCAAGTGAAGTGGTGGCCATATGGCTCAGTCTTCTCTCGGTTCTCGATGGGGTAGCGACTACCAGCGGTAGTGCGCGAAGGCCTTGTTGGACTCGGCCATCTTGTGGGTGTCCTCACGCCGCTTGACGGAGGCGCCCAGACCATTGCTGGCGTCCAGCAGCTCGTTCATGAGCCGCTCGGTCATGGTCTTCTCACGACGCGCGCGCGAGTAGCCCACGAGCCAACGCAGGGCGAGGGTGGAGGAGCGGCCGGGGCGGACCTCGACCGGCACCTGGTAGGTGGCGCCACCGACACGACGGGAGCGGACCTCGAGGGTCGGCTTCACGTTCTCCAGCGCGCGCTTGAGGGTGATGACCGGGTCGTTGCCGGTCTTGTCCCGCAGACCTTCCATGGCGCCGTAGACGATGCGCTCGGCGGTGGAGCGCTTGCCGTTCAGCAGCACCTTGTTGATGAGGGAGGTCACCAGAGGAGAGTTGTAGACCGGGTCGATGATGACCGGGCGCTTCGGGGCGGGGCCCTTACGAGGCATTCTTACTTCTCCTTCTTGGCGCCGTAGCGGCTGCGAGCCTGCTTGCGGTTCTTGACGCCCTGCGTGTCGAGGGAGCCGCGGATGATCTTGTAACGAACACCCGGCAGGTCCTTCACACGACCGCCACGCACGAGCACGATGGAGTGCTCCTGCAGGTTGTGACCCTCACCCGGGACATAGGCGGTGACCTCGATCCCACTGCTCAGCCGGACACGCGCGACCTTGCGGAGCGCCGAGTTCGGCTTCTTCGGCGTCGTGGTGAACACGCGGGTGCATGTGCCACGGCGCTGCGGCGACCCCGCGAGGGCGGGGGTCTTGTTCTTCTCGACCTTGTCCTGGCGGCCCTTGCGGACCAGCTGCTGGATCGTAGGCACCGTTTCTCCGGTTTCTGTGTGCCAGTCTCGGTAAAGCTAACCTGGAGTTTCTCCGACCCACGCGGTCGGGTGTGTCGCGCACCGCAGCCCTCTGCGAAAGTCAGAGAGTGCAGATTGTTGGTGTCGACACCTCGAGCCCCGAGCGGTCTGGAAGCGCGCACAGGAGCCCAGGGACACCCCAGGCACAAGGTCAGAGCGTACCTATAGCATCGGCTCCGGTCAAAACAAATGCACACGCGCTGGACACACCAACCCGGAGCATAGCCGCAGGGCGGCCACCCCCGCCATGGGGTGACCGCCCTGTGAACCTTGACCAGCCTCCGCGGACCTACTGGTTGTACGGACCGTAGTCGTAGTCCTCCAGCGGAACCGCCTGGCCGGAGCCCGTGCCGAAGGGCGAGTAGTCGATGTCGTCGTAGCCGACGGCCGAGTACATCGCGGCCTTCGCCTCCTCGGTCGGCTCGACCCGGATGTTGCGGTAGCGGGACAGGCCCGTACCGGCCGGGATGAGCTTACCGATGATCACGTTCTCCTTGAGGCCGATCAGGGAGTCCGACTTGGCGTTGATCGCCGCGTCGGTGAGCACCCGGGTCGTCTCCTGGAAGGACGCCGCCGACAGCCAGGACTCGGTCGCCAGCGAGGCCTTGGTGATACCCATCAGCTGCGGACGGCCGGAGGCCGGGTGGCCGCCTTCCTGGACCACACGACGGTTCTCACCCTCGAAGCGCGAGCGCTCCACGAGCTCGCCCGGCAGCAGCTCCGCGTCGCCGGACTCGATGATCGTCACACGGCGCAGCATCTGCCGGATGATGATCTCGATGTGCTTGTCGTGGATCGACACACCCTGCGAGTTGTAGACCTTCTGGACCTCGCCCACCAGGTGCACCTGGACGGCGCGCTGGCCGAGGATGCGCAGCACGTCGTGCGGGTTGACGGCACCCACGGTCAGCGGCTGGCCGACCTCGACGTGGTCGCCCTCGCCCACCAGCAGACGGGCTCGCTTGGAGACGCCGTAGGACGTCTCGTCGGAGCCGTCGTCCGGGGTGACGACGAGCTTCTTGGTCTTCTCGGTCTCCTCGATCCGGACGCGGCCGGCCGCCTCCGAGATCGGGGCGACACCCTTGGGCGTACGGGCCTCGAAGAGCTCGACGACACGCGGCAGACCCTGGGTGATGTCGTCACCGGCCACACCACCGGTGTGGAAGGTACGCATCGTCAGCTGGGTGCCGGGCTCACCGATGGACTGGGCGGCGATGATGCCGACCGCCTCGCCGATGTCCACCAGCTTGCCGGTCGCCAGCGAGCGGCCGTAGCACATGGCGCAGGTGCCGACGGCGGACTCGCAGGTGAGCACCGAGCGGGTCTTGACCGTCTCCACGCCGTGGCGGACCAGCTCGTCGATGAGCACATCGCCCAGGTCGGTGCCGGCCGGGGCCAGGACCTTCCCGTCCACGACGATGTCCTCGGCGAGGCAGCGCGCGTACACGCTGGTCTCGACGTCCTCCGTCTTGCGCAGCACGCCGTCCGCGCCCGTGGTCGCGATCGCCAGCTTGAGGCCGCGGTCGGTGCCGCAGTCCTCCTCGCGAATGATCACGTCCTGCGAGACGTCCACCAGACGACGGGTCAGGTAACCCGAGTCGGCGGTACGCAGGGCGGTGTCGGCGAGACCCTTACGGGCACCGTGGGTGGAGATGAAGTACTCCAGCACGGAGAGACCCTCACGGAACGACGCCTTGATGGGCCGCGGGATGGTCTCGTTCTTCGCGTTGGACACCAGACCACGCATACCGGCGATCTGACGCATCTGCATCATGTTTCCGCGCGCGCCCGAGTTGACCATCATGAAGATCGGGTTGGTCTTCGGGAAGTTCGCGTTCATCGCCTCGGCGACCTCGTTGGTCGCCTTGGTCCAGATCGCGATCAGCTCCTGGGTGCGCTCGTCCTTGGTGATCAGACCGCGCTCGTACTGCTTCTGGACCTTCTCGTCCTGCGCCTCGTAGCCCTCGATGATGGCCTTCTTGGCCTCGGGCACGACCACGTCGGAGATGGCGACGGTGACACCGGAGCGGGTGGCCCAGTGGAAACCGGCCGCCTTCAGGTTGTCCAGCGTCGCCGCGACGATGACCTTGGGGTAGCGCTCGGCGAGGTCGTTGACGATCTCGGAGAGCTGCTTCTTGCCCACCGAGTAGTCGACGAACGGGTAGTCCTCGGGCAGCAGCTCGTTGAAGAGCGCGCGGCCCAGCGTGGTGCGCAGCCGGAAGCTGTCACCGGGCTGCCAGGCAGGCTCACCCTCTTCGGCCACCGGCGGGGTCCAGCCACGGGGCGGGACGGTGCCCACGGGGAAGCGGATGTCGATCTTCGCCTGGAGCGAGAGCTCCCGGGCGTCGAACGCCATGATCGCCTCGGCGACCGAGCCGAAGGACCGGCCCTCGCCCTTGACCTCGCGCTCCTCCTCGTCGGTGGTGAGGAAGAACAGGCCCAGCACCATGTCCTGGGTCGGCATGGTCACCGGACGGCCGTCGGCCGGCTTGAGGATGTTGTTCGAGGACAGCATCAGGATGCGGGCCTCGGCCTGCGCCTCCGCGGACAGCGGCAGGTGCACGGCCATCTGGTCACCGTCGAAGTCCGCGTTGAACGCGGTGCAGACGAGCGGGTGAATCTGAATGGCCTTGCCCTCGACCAGCTGCGGCTCGAACGCCTGGATACCGAGGCGGTGCAGGGTGGGCGCACGGTTCAGCAGCACCGGGTGCTCGGCGATGACCTCTTCGAGCACGTCGTACACGACCGTGCGGCCGCGCTCGACCATGCGCTTGGCCGACTTGATGTTCTGCGCGTGGTTCAGGTCCACCAGGCGCTTCATCACGAACGGCTTGAAGAGCTCCAGCGCCATGGCCTTGGGCAGACCGCACTGGTGCAGCTTGAGCTGCGGGCCGACGACGATGACCGAACGGGCCGAGTAGTCGACGCGCTTACCGAGCAGGTTCTGACGGAACCGGCCCTGCTTGCCCTTCAGCATGTCGCTGAGGGACTTCAGCGGACGGTTACCGGGGCCGGTGACCGGGCGGCCGCGGCGGCCGTTGTCGAAGAGGGCGTCAACAGCCTCCTGAAGCATGCGCTTCTCGTTGTTGACGATGATCTCCGGGGCGCCGAGGTCCAGGAGCCTCTTCAGCCGGTTGTTCCGGTTGATCACACGGCGGTACAGGTCGTTCAGGTCGGAGGTCGCGAAGCGGCCACCGTCCAGCTGCACCATCGGACGCAGGTCCGGCGGGATCACCGGGATGCAGTCCAGCACCATGCCGTTGGGGCTGTTGCGGGTCTGCAGGAAGGCGGAGACGACCTTGAGGCGCTTGAGCGCACGGGTCTTCTTCTGGCCCTTGCCGGTCCGGATGATCTCGCGGAGCTTCTCGGCCTCCTCGTCGAGGTCGAAGGACTCCAGGCGCTTCTGCAGCGCCGCGGCGCCCATGCCGCCCATGAAGTAGGTGCCGAAGCGGTCACGCAGCTCGCGGTAGAGCAGCTCGTCGCCCTCCAGGTCCTGGACCTTGAGGTTCTTGAAGCGGTTCCACACCTCGTCGAGACGGTCGATCTCGCGCTGGGCGCGGTCGCGCAGCTGCTTCATCTCGCGCTCGGCGCCCTCGCGCACCTTGCGGCGCACATCGGCCTTGGCGCCCTCGGCCTCGAGCTCGGCGAGGTCCGCCTCCAGCTTCTTGGCGCGGGCCTCGAGGTCCGCGTCGCGACGCTGCTCGATCTGCTGGCGCTCGACGGAGACATGGGCCTCCAGCGAGGGCAGGTCGCGCGTGCGGCGCTCCTCGTCCACCCACGTGATCATGTAGGCGGCGAAGTAGATGACCTTCTCGAGGTCCTTCGGGGCGAGGTCGAGCAGGTAGCCCAGACGGCTGGGCACGCCCTTGAAGTACCAGATGTGGGTGACGGGAGCGGCAAGCTCGATGTGGCCCATCCGCTCACGGCGCACCTTGGCGCGGGTGACCTCGACACCGCAGCGCTCACAGATGATGCCCTTGAAGCGGACGCGCTTGTACTTCCCGCAGTAGCACTCCCAGTCCCGGGTCGGACCGAAGATCTTCTCGCAGAAGAGTCCGTCCTTTTCGGGCTTGAGGGTGCGGTAGTTGATGGTTTCCGGCTTCTTGACCTCACCGTGGGACCACTGACGGATGTCATCAGCGGTGGCGAGGCCGATCCGCAGCTCGTCGAAGAAGTTGACGTCGAGCACTTGTCGTCAATCCCTCTTTCAGGGTCGTGTCTTCGGGTCTGACTGGGGGTCCGGGGAGAGGCCGGGGCGCTCGGTGGCGAGTACCCCGGCCAGACCCGTCAGACCTCTTCGACGCTGCTCGGCTCGCGCCGGGACAGGTCGATACCGAGCTCCTCCGCAGCGCGGAAGACGTCCTCGTCGGTGTCGCGCATCTCGATGGACATGCCGTCGGACGACAGCACCTCCACGTTGAGGCACAGGGACTGCATCTCCTTGATGAGCACCTTGAAGGACTCGGGGATGCCGGGCTCGGGAATGTTCTCGCCCTTGACGATGGCCTCGTAGACCTTCACGCGGCCGGTCACGTCGTCGGACTTGATGGTCAGCAGCTCCTGGAGGGCGTACGCGGCGCCGTAAGCCTCCAGCGCCCACACCTCCATCTCGCCGAAGCGCTGGCCACCGAACTGAGCCTTACCACCCAGCGGCTGCTGGGTGATCATCGAGTACGGACCGGTGGACCGGGCGTGCAGCTTGTCGTCCACCAGGTGGTGCAGCTTGAGGATGTACATGTAGCCGACCGAGATCGGGTCCGGGAACGGCTCGCCGGAGCGGCCGTCGAACAGCCGGGCCTTGCCGGAGGGCTGGACCAGGCGGTCGCCGTCCCGGTTCGGCACGGTGTGCTCGAACAGGCCGGCCAGCTCGTCCTCGCGGGCGCCGTCGAAGACCGGGGTCGCGACGTTGGTACCGGGCTGGACCTCGTCGGCACCGATCGCCCGCAGCCGCTCCATCCACTCCTCGGAGCCCTCGACCTTCCAGCCGCGCGAGGCCAGCCAGCCGAGGTGGATCTCCAGGACCTGCCCCGGGTTCATTCGGGACGGGACACCCAGCGGGTTGAGGATGATGTCGACCGGGGTGCCGTCCTCCAGGAACGGCATGTCCTCGACCGGCAGGATCTTGGAGATGACGCCCTTGTTGCCGTGGCGGCCGGCGAGCTTGTCACCGTCGGTGATCTTGCGCTTCTGCGCCACGTAGACGCGGACCAGCTGGTTCACGCCCGGCGGCAGCTCGTCGCCCTCCTCGCGGTCGAAGACGCGCACGCCGATGACCTTGCCGGTCTCACCGTGCGGCACCTTCAGCGAGGTGTCACGGACCTCACGGGCCTTCTCACCGAAGATCGCGCGCAGCAGGCGCTCCTCCGGGGTCAGCTCGGTCTCACCCTTCGGGGTGACCTTGCCGACCAGGATGTCCCCGGCGATGACCTCGGCGCCGATGCGGATGATGCCGCGCTCGTCGAGGTCGGCCAGGACCTCCTCGGAGACGTTCGGGATGTCCCGGGTGATCTCCTCGGGGCCCAGCTTGGTGTCCCGGGCGTCGACCTCGTGCTCCTCGATGTGGATCGAGGAGAGGACGTCGTCCTGCACCAGACGCTGGCTGAGGATGATCGCGTCCTCGTAGTTGTGGCCCTCCCACGGCATGAACGCCACCAGGAGGTTCTTGCCGAGCGCCATCTCGCCGTCCTCGGTGGACGGACCGTCGGCCAGCACCTGGCCGGCGACCACCCGGGCGCCCTCGTCCACGACGACCTTCTGGTTGAAGGAGGTGCCCTGGTTGGAGCGGGAGAACTTGGCCACCCGGTAGGTGGTGTACGTGCCGTCGTCGTTGGCGACCGTCACGTAGTCGGCGGAGACCTCCTGGACGACACCGTCCTTCTCGGCCTTGATGACGTCGCCGGCGTCGACCGCGCAGCGGTACTCCATGCCGGTGCCGACCAGCGGGGACTCCGCCTTGATCAGCGGCACGGCCTGGCGCATCATGTTCGAGCCCATGAGCGCGCGGTTGGCGTCGTCGTGCTCCAGGAACGGGATCATCGCGGTCGCGACCGACACCATCTGGCGCGGCGAGACGTCCATGTAGTCGACGTCGTCACCGGGGATGTAGTCGACCTCACCGCCACGGCGGCGGACCAGGACGCGGTTCTCGGCGAAGTGGAGATCGTTCGTCAGCGGCGCGTTGGCCTGCGCGATGACGAAGCGGTCCTCCTCGTCGGCCGTCAGGTAGTGCACCTCGTCGGTGACGACACCGTCGACCACCTTGCGGTACGGGGTCTCGATGAAACCGAACGCGTTGACCCGGCCGTACGAGGCGAGCGAGCCGATCAGACCGATGTTCGGGCCTTCGGGCGTCTCGATCGGGCACATGCGGCCGTAGTGCGAGGGGTGCACGTCACGGACCTCGAAGCCCGCCCGCTCACGGGAGAGACCACCGGGGCCGAGCGCGTTCAGCCGGCGCTTGTGGGTCAGACCCGACAGCGGGTTCGTCTGGTCCATGAACTGCGACAGCTGGCTGGTGCCGAAGAACTCCTTGATGGAGGCGACGACCGGCCGGATGTTGATCAGGGTCTGCGGCGTGATCGCCTCGACGTCCTGCGTGGTCATGCGCTCGCGGACGACGCGCTCCATACGCGCCAGACCCGTGCGGACCTGGTTCTGGATCAGCTCGCCGACGTTACGGATACGGCGGTTGCCGAAGTGGTCGATGTCGTCGGTCTCGACGACCACGGACTGGCCGTTGTCCCCGACGGTCTCGGTCTCACCGGCGTGCAGCTTCACCAGGTACTTGATCGAGGCGATGATGTCCTCGACCGTCAGGACGCCCGCGTCCAGCGGAGCGGCCGCGCCCAGCTTCTTGTTGACCTTGTAGCGGCCGACCTTCGCCAGGTCGTAGCGCTTCGGGTTGAAGTAGAGGTTCTCCAGCAGCGTCTGCGCGGCCTCCCGCGTGGGGGGCTCGCCCGGGCGCAGCTTGCGGTAGATGTCGAGCAGCGCGTCGTCCTGGCCCTGGGTGTGGTCCTTCTCCAGGGTGGCGCGCATGGACTCGTACTCGCCGAACTCCTCGAGGATCTGCTCGGTGGTCCAGCCGAGCGCCTTCAGGAGGACGGTGACGGACTGCTTGCGCTTGCGGTCGATGCGGACACCGACCATGTCGCGCTTGTCGATCTCCATCTCCAGCCAGGCACCACGGGAGGGGATGACCTTGACCGAGAAGATGTCCTTGTCGGACGTCTTGTCGATGGAGGAGTCGAAGTAGACACCCGGCGAGCGGACCAGCTGCGAGACGACGACACGCTCGGTGCCGTTGATGCAGAAGGTGCCCTTGTCGGTCATGAGCGGGAAGTCGCCCATGAAGACCGTCTGGGACTTGATCTCACCGGTCTCATTGTTGGTGAACTCGGCCGTGACGAAGAGCGGAGCGGCGTAGGTGAAGTCACGCTCCTTGCACTCGTCGATCGAGTTCTTCGGCGGCTCGAAACGGTGATCACGGAAGGTCAGGGACATCGACCCGGAGAAGTCCTCGATCGGGGAGATCTCCTCGAAGATCTCTTCCAGACCGGACTTGGTGGGGACGTCCTGACCGCTGTCCAGCGCAGCCTCGACGCGAGCCTTCCACGCCGCATTTCCGAGCAGCCAATCGAAGCTCTCGGTCTGCAGCGCGAGGAGGTTCGGAACCTCGAGGGGCTCCTTGATCTTCGCAAAGGAGATGCGCAGCGGGGCGGTGCTGGCGCCATTGTTCGTATTGGCAGTCGAGGCGTTGCGCGAGGCGGCCAAGAGGGGGTCCTTCCGAGGGCTCGGACTCACTACGCGCGTACCGGTCCCACCGAGAGCCCATGGATGAAATCCCTGGTCAGGGAGTTTTCATCGGTAGTGCTCGAAGGTAGGTATGCCCCTGGTGACGGGCAGGGAGCAGCTAACAGGCAGCGCAAAGGGTCAGTGTAGCCACTTGGCACACTGATGTCCAGCGCCGAGTTTCTGAGACCGGCAGTGCCAATCTCTCCCTCCGGTGAGGGGGCGTGCCCCTCGTTGTCTTCTCACGCCCTGTCGGCAGCCCGCGCTGTCGATGCGCATATCGATACTGCCCGCTTCGCCGACGATCCATGCCTCGGACTTACGGATCGGTGTGACGTCGCGTCCTGAGAATTGCGCGCTGCGTGCCGTTCGTCAAGGCCCCCCACTCCGGCGAGATCGTCACAGGGCGTGGCGACGGGCAACGAAGATCACCCTACCTCCACAAGCCCATAAGGCAATGTAACCGTCACGGGAACGCCGAAGGGCGACCACCCGAACGGGTGATCGCCCCTGGCATGGAACCGGGCCGCGCCGCCGGACGTCCTACCGGCGTGTGACGGCGGGCCGCGAGGTCATCCGACCTCGAGGGGTCACTTGACCTCGACGGAGGCGCCGGCGCCCTTGAGGGACTCGGCGGCCTTGTCGGCCTGCTCCTTGTTGACCTTCTCGAGGACCGGCTTCGGGGTGCCGTCGACGAGGTCCTTGGCCTCCTTCAGACCCAGGGAGGTCAGCTCACGCACGACCTTGATGACCTGGATCTTCTTGTCGCCGGCGCCGGTGAGGATGACGTCGAACTCGTCCTTCTCCTCCTCGGCCGGGGCAGCGGCGCCCGGGGCACCCGGGGCGGCGGCGACCACGGCGGCCGGGGCGGCGGCGGTGACGTCGAACTTCTCCTCGAACGCCTTCACGAACTCGGAGAGCTCGATGAGGGTCATCTCCTCGAACTGCGCGAGCAGGTCTTCCTGGCTGAGCTTCGCCATGATGGCGGTCCTTCCACTAATTCGGCAGGTGGTGCCGGATGTACATGTCGGCGGGCTTCCGGGCCCGCTGCGACCGGGGCCTGATTACTCGGCGGCCTCGGCCTCGGCGGGAGCCGGGGTGTCGGCACCGCCCTGCTCGGCCTGCTTCTGCCGGAGCGCCTCGGCGGTCCGGACGAACTTCGACAGCGGGGCCTGGAAGAGCGCGGCAGCCTGGGACTGCTTGGCCTTCATCGCACCCGCCAGCTTGGCGAGCAGCACCTCACGGGACTCGAGGTCCGCGAGCTTCTTGATCTCGTCGGCGGACAGCGCCTTACCGTCAAGGACACCGCCCTTGATGACGAGAGCGGGGTTCTCCTTGGCGAAGTCACGGAGACCCTTCGCCGCCTCGACCGGGTCACCGGTCACGAAGGCGACGGCCGACGAACCCGAGAACAGGTCGTCGAGCTGGTTGATCCCGGCCTCGTTGGCCGCGATCTTGGTCAGCGTGTTCTTCACCACACGGTACTGAGCGTTCTCACCGAGCGAACGGCGCAGCTCCTTCAGCTGCGCAACGGTGAGACCGGTGTACGCGGTCACAACGGCCGCGTTCGCGTTGCGGAACTTCTCCCGCATCTCGTCGACGGCTGCGACCTTGTCAGGACTCGCCATGAGCCTCGGCCTCCTTCCGGGTGATGAGGACCGCTTCGGCCTGAAGGAAGGAGACTGAGACAACGCGAAAACGCCCCGGCGCAGGCGCTCGGGGCGTAACTCGACCGATACGGGCCAGCGGCCCGTTCGGGAGTGCTACCTCAGTCACCTACGCAGGTCGCCCGCAGCTAGCGGATCCTTCAGCCACCGGATCCCTTGCGGGACACGGCGACAACCAGCGGTCTTTGGCTTCTGTAGGAGGTTACGCGAACGGGCCTCGGCCAGGCAAATCGGCTCTACTGCTGGAGCATGTCCTGGAAGTCCACGGTGTCCGAGGAGGACGGCTCGGTGACCGTCACGCTGGTGCCGTAGTCCGAGTAGTAGACCGTGGAGTCGTAGGCGCCGCTGTTGCTCTGCGCCTGCTCACGCTTCTTGACCAGCAGGTTCTCGTCGTCCACCCACAGGTCGATGGTCTCGGTGTCCATACCGGAGGACTCCAGCTGCTTCTGCAGGGCGTCCAGGTCCGACTGGCTGAGCTCCTTGGACTGCATCTTGGCGATCTCGGAGACCTTGACCGTGCCCGTGTAGTGGGTGGCCTTGACGCCCTTCACGTCCTCGCTGCCCACGCTCTTGACCTTGCCCGTGGCGAGCAGCAGCTCCACCGAGCGCGACGGGTTGTTGTTCTGCATCTGGTCCTTCAGGAAGGCGCCCGAGGGGCCCGCCTTCTGTGCCAGCACGTCGTAGTCGTACTTCACCCAGTGCTTGCCGCCGCCCGCCTGCGCGGCGAACTCGTCGCCCATGTTCAGGAACATCGCGTCGGGCGTGTACTTGGCGTCCATCGGCTTGCCCGCGATCGGGGAGGAGGCGATGGCGCCACCGTTCTGGGTGATGGACATGTTGGCCCGGATGCCGTTGGCCCAGTCCATGTCGCCGGACATCTGCGAGTTCTGCTCGCCCATCTTGGTGGTGCCCTCGACCTTGGCCGAGTTCTTCTTGTCCGTCTGCTGCGAGGCGAGCTTGAGCGCCGCCAGCGGGCTCATCCCGGACTGCCCGGACTTGTCGCCGCCCGTCTTGTCGCCGGCCTTGTCATCGCCGGACTTCTCGCTCCCGCACGCGGTGAGGCCGACCATCAGAACGAGACTTCCAGCGGCTATCGCCCATCGCGCACCGACCTGAGTACCGCGCACGGCTCCCCCTAGTTTTTATTTCTCTTTTACATCTTGTGCAGAGTGACTCTAGCGGAGGCGTCCGACAACGGAAGAAGCCGGACCCCCGCACCTTCGACGCGGTGCGGGGGCCCGGCGGTTGCACACCGTGGTGCGCTGATCAGGGGCTGCCTCAGATGGCGTCTTCCTCGACCAGCAGGTTGCGGGTGCGGTTGGCGTCCAGCGGGATGCCGGGGCCCATCGTGGTGGTCAGGGTCGCCTTCTTGATGTAGCGGCCCTTCGCGGCGGACGGCTTGAGACGGGTGATCTCCTCGAGCGCCGCGGCGTAGTTCTCCACCAGCTTCGTCTCGTCGAACGAGAGCTTGCCGATGATGAAGTGCAGGTTGGAGTGCTTGTCGACGCGGAACTCGATCTTGCCGCCCTTGATGTCCGTGACGGCCTTGGCCACGTCGGGGGTGACGGTGCCGGTCTTCGGGTTCGGCATCAGACCACGCGGACCGAGCACCCGGCCGAGGCGGCCGACCTTGCCCATGAGGTCCGGGGTGGCGACGACGGCGTCGAAGTCCAGGCGGCCCTTGGACACCTCGTCGATGAGCTCGTCGGAGCCGACGATGTCGGCGCCGGCGGCCTCCGCGGCCGCAGCACGGTCACCGGTCGCGAAGACCAGGACCCGGGCGGTCTTACCGGTGCCGTGCGGCAGGTTCACGGTGCCGCGGACCATCTGGTCGGCCTTGCGCGGGTCGACGCCCAGGCGCATGGCGACCTCGACGGTCGCGTCGAACTTGGTGGTGGAGGTGTCCTTCGCCAGACGGACGGCCTCGAGCGGGGCGTAGGCGCGCTCCCGGTCGATCTTGGCGTCCGCAGCGCGGAGGGTCTTGCTGCGCTTGCTCACTCTTGCTCCTGATGTCTGTGGAGTTCGTGGTCCGGGCCAGCGCTTGGCCCTGCCACAGGTGGCCGCGGGGGCGGTGGGCCCTCGCGCGGAGGTGTCAGCCCTCGACCGTGATGCCCATGGAGCGGGCGGTGCCGGCGATGATCTTCTCGGCGGCGTCCAGGTCGTTGGCGTTCAGGTCGGGCATCTTGGTGGTGGCGATCTCACGCACCTGGTCGCGGGTGATCTTGGCGACCTTGGTCTTGTGCGGCTCGCCGGAGCCCTTCTCCACGCCCGCGGCCTTGAGGATCAGCTTGGCGGCCGGCGGAGTCTTGGTCACGAAGGTGAAGGAGCGGTCCTCGTAGACCGTGATCTCCACCGGCACGACCATGCCGCGCTGCGACTCGGTCGCGGCGTTGTAGGCCTTGCAGAACTCCATGATGTTGACGCCGTGCTGACCCAGCGCGGGGCCGACCGGCGGGGCCGGGTTCGCGGCACCGGCCTGGATCTGGAGCTTGATCAGCCCCGTGACCTTCTTCTTCTTGGGAGGCATGCTCTCTCCGGGTCCTAGTGAGAGGTTGTTCGCCTCCGAACCGGATCATCCGGATGGAGGCATACCGCACAACGATAACGGGTATAGCTGTGCGCCTTAAAACCGAGCAGGTCAGACCGGCCCTGAAAGCCCGTCTGACCTGTTCGGAAGTTCTCGTGAAGAGACTCAGCTCCGCAGAGACTCAGTTCTTCTGGATCTGGTCGAAGCTCAGCTCGACCGGGGTCTCCCGGCCGAAGATCTCGACCAGGCCCTTGACCTTCTTCGAGTCGGCGTTGATCTCGTTGATCGTCGCCTGGAGGGTCGCGAACGGGCCGTCGGTGACCGTGACCGAGTCGCCCACCTCGAAGTCCAGCACCTGGACCTCGACCTTGCGGCTCGGAGCCGGCACACCGCTCTCCTCGGCGGCGGCCTTGGCGGCCTTCTCCTCGGCCTCGGGGGCGAGCATCTTGACGATCTCGTCCAGGGTCAGCGGGTACGGGTCGTAGGCGTTGCCCACGAAGCCGGTGACGCCCGGCGTGTTGCGGACCACACCCCACGACTCGTTCGTCAGGTCCATGCGGACGAGCACATATCCGGGCAGCTTGTTCTGCCGGACGTTCTTGCGCTCGCCGTTCTTGATCTGGACGATCTCTTCCTCGGGGACCTCGGCCTGGTAGATGAAGTCCTCGACGTTCAGCGAGACGGCACGCTGCTCCAGGTTGGCCTTCACGCGCTTCTCATAGCCCGCGTAGGTGTGGATCACGTACCACTCACCGGGCAGCCCGCGCAGCTCCTCGCGGAGCGCCTCGACCGGGTCGACCTCAGCCTCGGCCTCGGCCGCGTCGTCCGCCTGGGCCGTCTCGGTCTCGAGGGCGCCCTCGTCCTCGTCCTCGACGCGCAGCGCGTCCTCCTCGGCGGGAACGCCCGCCGAGGCGTCGGCCGCTTCAGCCTGGTCGGAGTCCGCCGCCTCGACGATGTCGAGCTCGTCCTCACGGGACTCGACGGGCTCGGCGGCGTCGTTCAGGTTCGGGTCAGACACTGTGGCTGCTTCTTCCTGGCTTCAAAGGGGGTGGAACGTGCGAAAGAGGCGACGCCGGTACAGCGGCCGCCTTTCGCGAGGGTCTCAGCCAAAGACGTACTTGATGGCGTTGTTGAACCCATAGTCAATCACGGTCACGATGCCGATCATGATGACGACGAAGACGATCACCACGCTGGTGTACGTCGACAGCTGGCTGCGCGTGGGCCAAACGACCTTGCGCAGCTCAGCGATGATCTGGCGGTAGAAAAGCGCGAGCCGACCGAAAGGCCCCTTCTTCGCGCGCTTACCACCACGACGACCCCGCTTGGTCGTCTCCTCATCCTCGGGACGACCGCTCTCAGGCGTCGCGGTGGAGCCAAGGGCTTCCGTCACTCGTCCTCACCTGAATCCGGGTCGTGGCCGTGCCGCGTCCGGCCCGGCCGCACAGCGGTGCTTGTCCTTGCGTACGCATGCACGCACCCTCATCACAGTGCGTGTAGCAGGGCCGGAGGGACTTGAACCCCCAACCGCTGGTTTTGGAGACCAGTGCTCTACCAATTGAGCTACGACCCTTTGCGGCACTCCCAACCTACCGCATACACCCGGCTGCACGGAGTGTGCGGTCGGATCCGGCTGTTGATCGGCCAACGACGGATGAGTGTACGTGCTTGACGGCCGGGCGTCGAACGAGAAGCGCGCGAAGCCCGGAGCAAACCCGTGTGCCACCCATTTCGCCCGTCTGCGACGATGCATCTATGACCGCTGCTACTCCCCCAGTACAGTCCCCGACCGACCGGCGGGTATCGGCCCGGATCGGCTCGATCTCCGAGTCCGCGACCCTCGCCGTCGACGCCAAGGCCAAGGCCCTCAAGGCCGCGGGCCGTCCGGTGATCGGCTTCGGCGCCGGTGAGCCCGACTTCGCCACGCCCGACTACATCGTCGACGCCGCGGCCGCGGCGTGCCGCGACCCGAAGTACCACCGCTACACCCCGGCCGGCGGCCTCCCCGAGCTCAAGGCCGCGATCGCCGCGAAGACGCTGCGCGACAGCGGGTACGAGGTCGAGGCGGCCCAGGTCCTGGTGACCAACGGCGGCAAGCAGGCGATCTACGAGGCGTTCGCCGCGATCCTGGACCCGGGCGACGAGGTCATCGTCCCCGCGCCCTACTGGACCACCTACCCGGAGTCGATCCGGCTGGCCGGCGGTGTCCCGGTGGAGGTCGTCGCCGACGAGACGACCGGCTACCGGGTCTCCGTCGAGCAGCTGGAGGCGGCCCGCACCAAGAACACCAAGGTGCTGCTCTTCGTCTCCCCTCGAACCCCACCGGCGCGGTCTACAGCCGTGAGCAGGTCGAGGCGATCGGCCGCTGGGCCGCCGACAACGGGCTGTGGGTGCTGACCGACGAGATCTACGAGCACCTGGTCTACGGCGACGCCCAGTTCCACTCGCTGCCGGTCGTGGTGCCCGAGCTGCGCGACAAGTGCATCGTGGTCAACGGCGTCGCCAAGACGTACGCGATGACCGGCTGGCGGGTGGGCTGGATCGTCGGCCCCAAGGACGTCGTCAAGGCCGCGACCAACCTCCAGTCGCACGCCACCTCGAATGTGAGCAATGTCGCTCAGGTCGCGGCCCTGGCCGCCGTCTCGGGCGACCTCGACGCCGTGGCCGCGATGCGCGAGGCGTTCGACCGCCGCCGCCGCACCATCGTGCGGATGCTGAACGAGATCGACGGCGTCGAGTGCCCGGAGCCGGAGGGCGCCTTCTACGTCTATCCCTCGGTCAAGGGGCTGCTGGGCAAGGAGATCCGCGGCAAGCGGCCGCGGACCACCGTCGAGCTGGCCGAGATCATCCTTGAGGAGGCCGAGGTCGCGGTGGTGCCGGGTGAGGCGTTCGGCACCCCGGGCTATCTGCGGCTGTCCTACGCGCTGGGCGACGAGGACCTCGTCGAGGGCGTCTCCCGGCTGCAGAAGCTGCTGGGCGAGGCGAGCGCGTAAGGCGCCTGGCCTTCGCCTGGCTTTCGTACGCACGAGCCGTCGCGAGCCGTCGCACGAGCCGTACGCGCGAAGGGAACGGGCCGGAGTCCGCGGTGGCGGATTCCGGCCCGTTCCGCGTGCGCGCGCCTCCCCGTTCGGGGAAAGCGGTACCGGCGGGTCCGGACGTGCGGCAGTATCTGCAGATGGCACGCGATGTACACCTGCTCCCCAAAGCGCATCTGCATCTTCACTTCACCGGCTCCATGCGCCCCGGAACCCTCCTCGAACTGGCCGACAAGTACGGCGTCCACCTCCCCGAGGCCCTGAGCGGCGGTGAGCCGCCGAAGCTGCGCGCCACCGATGAGCGCGGCTGGTTCCGCTTCCAGCGGCTGTACGACATCGCACGCTCCTGCCTGCGGGAAGCCGACGACATCCGGCGGCTGGTGCGCGAGGCGGCCGAGGAGGACGTGCGGGACGGGGCCCAGTGGCTGGAGATCCAGGTGGACCCCACCTCGTACGCCCCGCGCCTGGGCGGGCTGACCCCCGCGATGGAGGTCATCCTGGACGCGGTCGAGAGCGCCTCGGCGGAGACCGGTCTCGGGATCAGGGTGGTGGTCGCCGCCAACCGCGTGAAGCATCCGCTGGAGGCCCGCACCCTGGCCCGGCTCGCGGTGCGCTTCGCGGACCGCGGCGTGGTCGGCTTCGGCCTCTCCAACGACGAACGGCGCGGATTCGCGCGCGACTTCGACCGGGCCTTCGCCATCGCCCGGGAGGGCGGGCTGCTGGCGGCTCCGCACGGCGGCGAGCTGTCGGGTCCCGGCAGCGTGCGGGACTGCCTGGACGACCTCGGCGCGGCCCGGGTCGGCCACGGGGTGCGCGCGGCGGAGGACCCGCGGCTGCTCGCCCGGCTCGCCGAGCGCGAGGTGACCTGCGAGGTATGCCCGTCGTCGAACGTGGCGCTCGGGGTCTACGAGAAGCCGGAGGACGTCCCGCTGCGCACGCTGTACGACGCGGGGGTGCCGATGGCGCTCGGGGCGGACGACCCGCTGCTCTTCGGCTCGCGGCTGGCGGCGCAGTACGAGCTGGTGCGCGAGCACCACGGCTTCACGGACGCCGAACTGGCCGAGCTGGCGCGTCAGTCGGTGCGCGGCTCGGCCGCGCCGGAGGAGGTCAGGACGCGGATGCTGGCGGAGATCGACGACTGGCTGGCGGGCCCCGACCTACTCAGGTAAGTCGGTCTCCTCACGTGAGCAGACCGGATCAGATGCTCACGCCGACCGTCACCGGCTCGTTGACCAGCCGGATCCCGAACGCCTCCTCGACCCCGGCCACCACCTCGCGGGCCAGGGCCAGCAGGTCCTCGGTCGTGGCCTCGCCCCGGTTGGTGAGGGCGAGCGTGTGCTTGGTGGAGATGCGGGCCGGGCCGGTGCCGTAGCCCTTGGGGAAGCCCGCCCTGTCGATCAGCCAGGCCGCGGAGGTCTTGATCAGGCCGTCGCCCGCCGGGAAGGCGGGCGGCACGGTGTCCGGGCCCAGGCGTTCGGCGACGCGGGCCAGGAAGGCGGCGTGGGCGTCCTGGTCAAGCACCGGGTTGGTGAAGAAGGACCCCGCGGACCAGGTGTCGTGGTCGTCGGGGTCGAGCACCATGCCCTTGCCCGCGCGCAGCCCCAGGACCGTCTCGCGGGCGACGGCGGCCGGGACCCGGTCCCCCACCTCGACGCCGAGCACCCGCGCGGTCTCGGCGTACCGGACGGGTGCGGAGAGCCCGCCCGCGTCCTCCAGTTCGAAGCGGACCCGGAGCACCACATGGCGGTCGGGGTCGGCCTTGAAGCGGCTGTGGCGGTAGGAGAAGGCGCAGTCGGCGTTCGGGATCGTGACGACCTCGTCGGCGCGACGGTCGTAGGCGATCACCTCGGTGATCGTGGCGGAGACCTCCTGGCCGTAGGCGCCGACGTTCTGTATCGGGGTCGCGCCCGCGGAGCCGGGGATCCCGGCCAGGCATTCGATGCCCGCGAGCCCCGCCCGGACCGTACGGGCCACGGCGGCCGACCAGTTCTCGCCCGCGGCGAGCTCCAAGCGGGTGCCGTCGAGCGTGAAGCCGCTGGTGGCGATGTGCAGGGCGGTGCCGTCGAAGCCCTTGTCGGCGATGACCAGATTGCTGCCGCCGCCGATCACCAGCAGCGGGGTCCCGGCCGCGTCGGCCGCGCGGACCGCGGCGATGACCTCGTCGTCGGTCGTGGCCGTGAGCAGCCGGTTGGCCGGTCCGCCGAGACGGAAGGTGGTGAGGGGCGCGAGAGGGGCGTCGTGGAGTTCCTGCACGCGCTCAAGAGTACGGGGGCGCCCCCTGGGGTCTTGGCGGCGGCCGCCCCCGGTGTGGGGAATCCGGGGCCGGCGGGCCTGCGGGCCTGCGGGCGGTAGGGCCTGTCTGGGAGCCCTAAGGGGCTCAGACGAGCCGTACCACGGCGCGGGCCCGGCCGAGCACCTTCTGACCGGCACTGGTCGCCGTGATGTCGAGGCGCACCGTACGGGCCTCGTCGTCCAGCTTGGCGGTCACCTTGGCGCCGATCTCGATGACCGCGCCCTTGTCGTCGTTGGGGACCACGACCGGCCGGGTGAAGCGGACGCCGTACTCGACGAGGGCGCCGGGGTCGCCGGCCCACTCGGTCACCACGCGGGCCGCCTGGGCCATGGTGTAGGCGCCGTGCGCGATGACGTCGGGGAGGCCGACCTCCTTGGCGAACTTCTCGTTCCAGTGGATCGGGTTGAAGTCGCCCGAGGCGCCCGCGTAGCGCACGAGGTCGGCGCGGTTCACCCGGAACTCGCGCACGGGCACCTCGGTGCCGACCTCCACGGCGTCATACGAGATCTTGGCCGTCATCTGCTCTCCTCCACCTCTGCGTCAGCGGCGCGGGCCACCAGCGTCGTGAACGACGTCGCTACATGATCACCCGCCTCGTCGTGGACCTCACCGCGGACGGACAGGATGTCGTTGCCGGCCAGCGACTTGATCGAGTCGATGATCGAGGTGACCTTCAGGCGGTCCCCCGCGCGGACCGGGCGGGTGTACTCGAACCGCTGGTCGCCGTGGACCACCCGGCTGTAGTCCAGCCCCAGCTGCGGGTCCTCGACAACCTGCTTCCCGGCCGCCTTGAAGGTGATCGTGAAGATGAACGTCGGCGGGGCGATCACATCGGGATAGCCGAGGTCCCGGGCCGCCTCGGGGTCGGTGTAGACCGGATTGGTGTCACCGAGGGACTCGGCGAATTCCCGGATCTTCTCCCGGCCGACCTCGTACGGGGCGGTGGGCGGGTAGGTCCGCCCCACGAAGGACTGGTCGAGCGCCATCGGCGCACACCTCCTGCGATTGAATTACCAACGAAACGAGGCCGCCCCCCGCGAGTGGGGCGGCCTCGAATGAGAGTTTATTGCTATCGCGTCTCACGGTGCGCGGTGTGCGCGTTGCAACGCGGGCAGTGCTTCTTGATCTCAAGACGATCCGGGTCGTTGCGCCGGTTCTTCTTGGTGATGTAGTTCCGCTCCTTGCACTCCACGCAGGCCAGCGTGATCTTCGGGCGGACGTCGGTGGCAGCCACGTGAGTGCTCCTTGACGAACGGACTAGGGGATTAACGCAGAAAGAGTAGCCGATCGAAGGACCGACCCCACAATCGGCTACTGTCAGTAGCGGTGACCGGACTTGAACCGGTGACACAGCGATTATGAGCCGCTTGCTCTACCGACTGAGCTACACCGCTGCGATGCGAGTGACTCCCCGCCCAACCAGCGTAGCGGAACGGGAAGCCTCACACATCAGAGCCCCAATACGGAATCGAACCGTAGACCTTCTCCTTACCATGGAGACGCTCTGCCGACTGAGCTATTGGGGCGAGCGATGAAGACATTACACGGTCGGCCGCCGAAGGTGAAATCCGTATCGGCCCCTCGTCACCCTGGGCTCATGCACCACACCAGTACGACTATTCGGCTCCTCCGCGAAGCCGCCCCCACCTCGTCCTAGGCTTCGCATCGCACCCGCGTGATCTTGGCTGCGCACGCATCCGACGCGTGCCCGGCGCGTCACCCGTCGCGTGCTCGGCGCGAATCCCAGGAGTGCGATGCCCGAGAGCCAGCAGCAGCCGCAACAGCCCCAACAGCCGCCCGGGAACGGCGGAGCGGCCCCCGGCGACCCCACCGCTCTGGTGCTCGGCGGCGTCCGGCTCGCCGACGGGCGCACCGTGGACGTCCGGCTCAGCGGCGGGCGGATCGAGGCCGTGGGCACGGCGGGCAGCCTCGTCCCCGGCACCCGGCTGGACCTCGGCGGCTATCTGCTGCTGCCCGCCCCCGCCGAACCCCACGCCCACTGCGACACCGCCCTTACGGCCGACATGGCGGGCCCGGTCCCGTACGCCCCCGAGGACGTCCAGCGCCGCACCGTCGAGGCCGCCCTGCTCCAACTCGGCCACGGCGCGACGGCGCTGCGCACCCATGTCCGCGTCGGCGGGGTGCACGGACTGCGCTCCCTGGAGGCGGTCCTGGAGGCCGGCCGGGCGCTGCGCGGGCTCACGGAGCTGAGCGCGGTGGCGGTGCCCCGGGTGCTGACCGGCACCGCCGGGGCGGACGGTCTGGCGATGCTGCGGGACGCGGTGGGGATGGGCGCGTCGGTCATCGGCGGCTGCCCCGACCTCGACCCCGATCCGACCGGCCACGCCGAGGCCGTCCTCGACCTCGCCGCGCGCCACGGCTGCGCCGTCGATCTGCACACGGACGGTGACGACCCGGCCCGCCTCGCCCGGCTCGCGGCGATGGCCGGGGGCCTGCGGCCGGGCGTCACGATCGGCCCCTGCGGCGGGCTGTCCCGACTGCCCGCGGACATGGCGGGGAGGACCGCCGAGCGGCTGGCGGCGGCCGGGGTGACCGTCGTCTGCCTCCCCCAGGGCGACTGCGCCGGGCTGGAGCACCAGGGCATGCGGGGAGCGCGCACCCGCGGCTGCGCGCCGGTGCGGCTGCTGCGCGCCGCGGGCGTCCGGGTGGCCGCGGGCAGCGGGGCGCTGCGGGACGCGGTGAACCCGGTGGGGCGCGGCGATCCCCTGGAGGCCGCCTTTCTGCTGGCGTCCCTGGGCGAGTCGCGGCCCGAGGAGGCGTACGAGGCGGTGTGCGCGGGGGCGCGGGCCGCCATGGGGCTCGCCGAGGTGCGGGTGGAGGCCGGGTTCCCGGCGGAGCTGCTCGCGGTGCGCGGGGACGGCCTCGCCGGGGTGCTCTCGCTCGCGTACAGCAGGGTCGTGGTGCACCGGGGGCGCGTGGTGGCCCGGACCAGCGCGGTGCGGGAGTACTGCGACTCGGCGGCCGCGGCGGCGCTGGACCTGCCCCGGCAGGCGCGGCCGCAGAGCGGCGGCGAGCAACAGTAGGCCGCACGGCGTACGGTCGGGATCATGCGCATTGTCATCGCTGGTGGACATGGACAGATCGCGCTGCGGCTGGGGCGGCTGCTCACCGCGCGCGGCGACGAAGTGGCGGGCATCATCCGCAAGCCGGAACAGGCGGGCGACCTGCTGGCGTCGGGCACCGAACCGGTCGTCTGCGACCTGGAGTCGGCCTCGCTGGAGGACGTGGTCAAGCATCTGGAGGACGCGGACGCGGCCGTCTTCGCGGCCGGGGCGGGTCCCGGCAGCGGTGCCGCCCGTAAGGACACCGTCGACCACCGGGCCGCGGTGCTCTTCGCGGACGCGGCCGAACGGGCCGGGGCCCGGCGGTTCCTGATCGTCTCCTCGACGGGCGCCTCCCACGAGCCGCCGCCGGACACCGACCCGGTCTTCGCCGCCTACCTGCGCGCCAAGGCCGCGGCGGACGACGACATCCGCGCCCGGGGCGGCCTCGACTGGACCGTGCTGCGGCCGGGCCGGCTGACGAACGACCCGGGCACGGGCCGGGTGAAGCTGGCCGAACGCACCGGACGCGCCGAGATCACCCGCGACGACGTGGCCGCGGTCCTGGTCGCCCTCCTGGACGAGCCCCGTGCGGCGGGCCGCACGCTGGAGCTGATCAACGGCGACACGGCGGTGGCGGACGCGGTGGGGGCGGTCGCCGAGCGGGGGTGAGGGGCCGGGTCGGCCCGACCCGGCCGTTCAGAAGTCCACCCGGGCCGGGGCGGTCCCACCCGACCGCTCAGAAGCCCACCCGGGCCGGGACGGTCCCACCCGACCGTTCAAAAGTCCACCCGGGCCGGGGCGTCGGCCCGGGCCACGGACTCCTGGGCGAACTGGCGCTCGTACGCCGTCCGGATCCGTTCGATCCGCGGGTCCTGCGTCCCCGCCTCGGACGCCGGGTAGAGCAGGACCACCTCGTACGAGCGCTCCCGCTCGATCGTCCCGTTCTGGTCCCGCCACTGCCCCCGGCCGTCGTGGATCGTCAGGCCGGCGGGGAAGCGCGGGGTGATCCGCCGGTCCACGAAGGCCAGGAACTGCTTCTCGGTGACGGGCGGCCCGCCGTCGGGGCGCTCGGTGCCGAAGAAGAGCCGGGTCTCGACGTACGGCTTGCCCCGGCCCACGGCGCCGGAGGGCGCGGCGGCGGGCGGGTCGTCCAGCGCGGCGTACGCGGCGACGGGAGTGGCGGCGGCGAGGGCGAAGGCCGCCCCGACGACGGCGAGACGGACGCGTGGCTTCATGGTCGGCATCGTCCGATCGTCCCGGCGCCGGGGACTCTCGGGAAGAGCGCCTTACGGTGCACATCCGTGCGAGGCGCGGGGGCGTATGCGAGCGATGCGCGGGGGCCGGCGGCCGCGGCCCGAAGACCGCCTCGGACAGCCGCCACAGCGCCATGCAGACCAGTCCGATGCCGACCGCCCAGACCAGCGCCGCGCCGAACGGCCGCCCGGCGAGGGTCTGGAGCGCCCCGCCCCGGTCGGCCTGTTCGCCGTGGTCGCCCGAGGCGATGCGCAGCGCCAGGACGCCGATGAGCAGATAGAGCACTCCCCGGGTGGCCAGTCCCCAGCGGTCCGCCGCCTCGATGGCCCGGGTGCCCGCCTCGCGCGGGGTGCGTGTGCGCGTCGCCGAACCCAAACCGCGTGCGATCGACGACGCGTTCACCGTTTCCTCCCGTTGTCGCACCATCGTCTGCCCTGGACGTACGTGCGGAAACGGGACTTTCTCTTGTTGGTTGAAGCGATCCGCCCTACTCTGCCGCCAACCGAATCTGACGAACCGTCAGATTAACGGGGACCGGACAGGACCACCACGAGGAGACCGGGGAGAGATGGCGAGATGACCGGCGAGACGAACGGCACGACCGAGCTGCCCCTGGTCATCAGCGTCGATGACCATGTGATCGAGCCCGCGCACCTCTTCGAGAGCTGGCTCCCGGCCAAGTACCGGGACCGCGGCCCCAAGCCCCTCACGGCCGGGATCGGCGAGCTGGCCTACATCGGCGGCAAGTACAAGTTCACCACCGACCCGGACGGCCAGCTGACCGACTGGTGGCAGTACGAGGGCGATCTCTTCCCTACAAGCGGATCATCGCCGCCGTCGGCTTCTCGCGCGACGAGATGACCCTCGACGGCATCACCCGCGAGCAGATGCGCCGCGGCTGCTGGGACCCCAAGGCCCGGCTCGCCGACATGGACCTCAACCACGTCGAGGCGTCGCTGTGCTTCCCGACCTTCCCCCGCTTCTGCGGCCAGACCTTCGCCGAGGCGAAGGACAAGGAGGTCGGGCTGGCGTGCGTCCGCGCGTACAACGACTGGATGGTCGAGGAGTGGTGCGGCGACAGCGGCGGTCGCCTCATCCCGCTCTGCCTGATCCCCCTGTGGGACGTCGACCTCGCCGTCCAGGAGATCCGCCGCAACGCGGCCCGCGGCGTCCGCGCGGTGACCTTCAGCGAGATCCCCACCTACCTCGGGCTCCCCAGCATCCACAGCGGCTACTGGGACCCATTCTTCGCCGAGTGCGAGGCCACGGGGACGGTCGTGTGCATGCACATCGGCTCCTCCTCCCAGATGCCCGCCGCCTCCCCCGACGCCCCGCCGGCCGTCCAGGCCGCGCTGAGCTTCAACAACGCCATGGCGTCGATGATGGACTTCCTCTTCAGCGGCGTCCTGGTCTCCTTCCCGCGCCTGAAGCTGGCCTACGCCGAGGGCCAGATGGGCTGGATCCCCTACGCCCTGGAGCGCGCCGACGACGTCTGGGAGGAGCACCGCGCCTGGGGCGGCGTCCGCGACCTCATCCCCGAGCCGCCCTCCACGTACTACTACCGGCAGATCTTCTGCTGCTTCTTCCGCGACAAGCACGGGGTCGCCTCGCTGGACACGGTCGGCGTGAACAACGCCACGTTCGAGACCGACTACCCCCACGTCGACTCCACCTGGCCGCACACCCGCCGCATCGCCGCCGAGCATGTGGCCGACCTCTCCCCGAGACCACGTACAAGATCCTCCGCGGCAACGCGATCCGGATGCTGGAGCTGGACCTCGACCGGGGGCGGCCGGCGGGGCGGGCGGCTGAGCCCAGCGCGGCGGCCAGGCCGGGCGCGGCGGCTCGCTCGTGCGCGGCTGGTCCGAGCCGCAGTAGCGGCACTTGCGCGCCGCCTCGGGGAGGTCCTCGGCGAGGCATTCCGGGCAGGTCTTGATCGGGCCCGGCTCCCGAAGACCTCCGCGCCCCGGCGGGCCTGGGTGTACTTGTACGGCACGACGATCAGGAAGTAGATGACGGCCATGAAGATGATGAAGTAGATCAGGGCGGAGATGAACGACCCGATGTTGAGGTAGGTCGAGCTGTTCCCCTGGGCGCCGAGCTGCCAGCCGAGCCCGACCGATGAGCCGCCCTGCAGCCGGGCGATGATCGGGTTGATCACGGAGTCGGTGAACGCCTTGATCAGCGTCGAGAACGCCAGCGCTGTGACCAGGCCGACGGCGACAACGATGACATCACCGCGCATGAGGAAGTTCTTGAAGCCCCTGAGCACGATCCGCCCTCTCTGTCCTGATACGGGGAATCACCACCCTAGGAGCGGTCTTGCGGAGCCCACGGCGCGCCACGACGGACGGCCGCCCGTACGGCGGCAGTGGGAGACTCACCGTCAGCAGACCATAATGTGTTCTTCAGGACGATATCGCTTGGGCACCGGAGGGCAAGGCCGTCATGGGCACGCTGGTCTTCGACAGTGACGACCTGGAGAGAACCGAGGACTTCCTCAGCAAGGCCTACGCCAAAATGCGCATCGGCAGCAGCACCCCGAGCGCGAGCCGGGCACAGATCCGCCGCGACACCGTCGCGTCGATCAGCGTGGACGAGCTCGATCTGGACTTCGACATGAGCTATTCCGTCACTCCGCTCGGCAGGATCTGCCTGTGCGTCGTCCACGCCGGCACCATCGAGGACCATGTCTTCCCGGGCGTCGAGGATGCCTTCGGGCCCGGCGACGTGGTCTCCTTCGCCCCGCCGGACCTTCCCTACTCGGGGCGGATCCGCGCCGCCCGCTACAACATCACCATGCTCGACCCCGCGCTGCTGAGCCAGGTCGCCGCCACCGTCGACCAGCGCACCCCGCAGCCGGTCCGGCTGACCGGGCACCGGCCGCACTCCGCGGCCGCGGCCGGGCATCTGCGGCGCACCATCAACTTCGTGCGCGACCACGCCCTGGCCGATCCCGCCATCGCCGACCAGCCGCTGGTCCAGGCCACCGTCAGCCAGCTCCTGGCCGGCAGCGTGCTCGCGGCCTTCCCCAACACCGCGCTCACCGACCCCACCGCGTCCGACCGCGGCGACGCCCACCCCGGCACGCTCCAGCGCGCGCTCAGCCACATCGACGACCACGCCGCCGAGCCCCTCACCGTCGCCGACATCGCCGCGGCCGCGCACGTGAGCGTCCGTGCCCTGCAGTACGCCTTCCGCAGACACCTGGACACCACGCCGATGGCGTACGTCCGCCGGGTGCGCCTGGCACACGCCCACCACGACCTGGCGACCGCCGACCCCGGGACCACCACGGTGACGGACATCGCCACCCGCTGGGGCTTCTTCCACCCGGCCCGCTTCGCCGCCCTGTACCGCGAGACCTACCGCACCGCCCCGAGCGCCACGCTGCACAGCTGACCGCCCGCGCCGCCCTCGCCTTCGTTTTCTGTCCCGTGAGGCGCTTGGGCGTGCGTTTACCGGATCGCCATGGACCGGCCCACTTCTGAAGAGTGGACAGCTGCGGCATTGCCCATTGACGCCGTGGCCCACTTCCCGATCGAAAGGCAGTACGTGGCGATCGAGAGGGATGACCTGCTCAAGAAGATCGCCGCCTTGGAGGAGGAAGTCGGGCAGCTACGGCAGGCAGTGGTCTCCCACGCCGTCATCGACCAGGCGATCGGTGTGGTCATCGCCCGCGGCCGCCTGCTTCCGGGCCAGGGCTGGGACGTCCTCAGGGCGGTGTCCCAGAACACCAACACCAAGGTGCGGCTGATCGCCGAACAGATCGTCCAGTGGCCGTACTCCGGCCGGCTCCCCGAGGACATCCGGCAGGCCCTGGAAGCGGCCCTGGAAGCGCCCCTGGCCCGCCGGGCCGATACGGGCCGGCCCAGAACCCCGACCACATCAGCGGACCGCTAGCCGCGGGCTGTCCCAGCGGCGCGAGATGTCCGGCGCCGTTCCTCGCTTCCCGAACGAGAACAGCCCCTGACCGCGTTTCCGCAGTTCAGGGGCCGTTTCCCACGTGTGGCGGCGCCAGGATTCGAACCTGGGTAGGCTAAGCCGACGGATTTACAGTCCGCTCCCATTGGCCACTCGGGCACACCGCCTGGGATGTGGCCAGGTGCCCCGCTCTCGCGGCGCTGCTCCCTGGCGACGACGTAAACAATACCTGATGTGGAGGGGTGCTTCGCCACCCGGTTGATCGCCGCTTGATCATGGCCGAGATCGCTAGGCTGGCTGAAGCGGTCCGCTGGGCCGTGCCACTGACGGATCTACGTACGAGGAGCCAACTCAAGATGGCCGACTCCAGTTTCGACATCGTCTCGAAGGTCGAGCGGCAGGAGGTCGACAACGCTCTGAACCAGGCGAGCCGCGAGATCTCCCAGCGTTACGACTTCAAGAACGTCGGCGCCTCGATCGCGTGGTCGGGCGAGCGGATCGAGATGCGAGCCAACTCCGAGGAGCGGGTCAAGGCGATCCTCGACGTCTTCCAGTCCAAGCTGGTCAAGCGCGGGATCTCACTGAAGGCCCTGGACGCGGGCGAGCCGCAGGCGTCGGGCAAGGAGTACAAGATCTTCGCCTCGCTGCAGGAGGGGATCTCGCAGGAGAACGCGAAGAAGGTCGCCAAGATCATCCGCGATGAGGGGCCCAAGGGCGTCAAGGCGCAGGTGCAGGGCGACGAGCTGCGGGTGACCTCCAAGAGCCGGGACGACCTTCAGGCCGTGATCGCCCTGATCAAGGGCAAGGACCTCGACTTCGCGGTGCAGTTCGTCAACTACCGGTAGGCAGCGCCCGGACCGGTGCGGCAGGGGCGGTGCGGCATGGCCGTGCCGCCCCTGGTGTTGTCGGCGTCCCCGGTCAGCGGTGGGTGAAGGGCTGGTCGGTGGGGACGATTTCATGGCCGAGGGGGCCAGGGAGATCGGGATGAGCTTGAAGTTGGCCAGGCCCAGGGGGATGCCGATGATCGTGATGCAGAGGGCGACGCCGGTGATGAGGTGGCCGAGCGCCAGCCACCAGCCCGCGAGGACGAGCCAGAGCACATTGCCGACGCAGGAGGGGGCTCCGGCGTCGCGGCGGGGACGGCGGTGCGGCCGAAGGGCCACAGGGCGAAGCCGGCGATGCGCCAGGAGGCGATCGCGAAGGGGATGCCGATGATCGTGACGAAGAGCAGGACCCCGGCGAGCAGATAGAGGATCGCCATCCAGATGCCGGAGAAGATCAGCCAGATCAGGTTCAGGAGCGTTTTCACGGCCTGCGGCCTCCTGCCATCTGCTCGAGGCGGGCGATGCGCTCCCGCATGGGCGGGTGGGTGGAGAAGAGCTTGGCCATGCCCTCACCGGCGCGGAAAGGGTTGGCGATCATCAGGTGGCTGGCGGTCTCCAGACGGGGCTCGGGCGGCAGCGGCAGCTGCTTGGTGCCCGCCTCCAGCTTACGCAGGGCGCTGGCGAGGGCCAGGGGGTCGCCGGTGAGCTGGGCGCCGGAGGCGTCCGCCTCGTACTCGCGGGAACGGCTGACGGCGAGCTGGATGATGGAGGCCGCGAGGGGGCCCAGGATCATGATCAGCAGCATGCCGAGGAAGCCGGGGCCCTCGTCGTCGTCGGACCGACCCATGGGGATCAGCCAGGCGAAGTTCACCAGGAACATGACGACGCTGGCGAGCGCGCCCGCGATCGAGGAGATCAGGATGTCGCGGTTGTAGACATGGCTGAGCTCATGGCCGATGACCCCGCGCAACTCGCGCTCGTCCAGCAGCCGCAGGATGCCGTCGGTGCAGCACACCGCCGCGTTACGGGGGTTGCGGCCGGTGGCGAAGGCGTTGGGGGCCTCGGTCGGGGAGATGTAGAGCCGGGGCATCGGCTGGCGCGCGGCCGTGGAGAGCTCGCGCACCATCCGGTACAGCCCCGGCGCCTCGAACTCGCTGACGGGGCGGGCGCGCATCGCGCGCAGGGCCAGCTTGTCACTGTTCCAGTAGGCGTACGCGTTGGTCCCGAGTGCGACGATCACCGCGATGATCAGTCCCGTACGGCCGAAGAGGCTGCCGATGACGATGATGAGCGCGGACAGACCACCGAGGAGTACGGCGGTCTTCAGCCCGTTGTGCCGGCGGTGCACGGTGTGCCCTCCCGATGTGCCGCAGGGGAACCCTTTGCCTGGTGTCTCCACCTTCCAGTGGACCCTCCTGAAAAAGTCAACGCCAGGCGAAGGGCACCAGTTCCCTTGTGCACATGGGCGCGGATCCGCAGGGCCCGTGGGGGTGCTCACGGCAGGGTGCTCGAGGCGAACCGGAGAACGAGTTGCGGGGCGCCGGAGAGGGCGATGCCGACGGCCGCGGCGAGGTCCGGGGCGCGCCATAGGGCGGGCGGGGCGCACGGCGGACCGGACGCGCGCCGCCCGCGGGCGAGGCGGCGCCGCCGCGGGCGGTTCCGCGGTCGCGGTTACAGCAGGGTGCTCGAGGCGAACCGGAGAACGAGTTGCGGGGCGCCGGAGAGGGCGATGCCGACGGCCGCGGTGAGGGCGATGGCGGCCGTAAGGGGACGGCGCGGGGGCGGGTGACGGCCGGCCCGGTGGGGGCGCGGGTTCCGTCCCGGTGGCGGGCGCGGGCTCCGGGGCGCGGAAGAGCACCGCCGTCCACTGGAGGTAGTAGTACAGCGCCACCACCACGTTCAGCGCCATCACCACCGCGAGCCAGCCCAGCCCCGCGTCCACCGCCGCCGAGAAGACGGTCACCTTGGCGAAGAGGCCGATGACGCCCGGGGCAGCCCGGCCAGGCACAGCAGGAAGAAGCCCAGGGCCAGGGCGGCGGCCGGGCGGGCCGCGTACAGGCCGCGGTAGTCGGCGAGCCGGTTGGCCGGGCTCGTACGGGCCACCAGGGCGGCCACCGCGAAGGCGCCGAGGTTCACGACCGCGTACATCAGGGCGTACGCGACGGTGGAGCCGACGGCGCGCGAGGCGTCCCGGCCGGAGTCGGCGTAGCCGGCCGCGGCGATGGGGACCAGCAGATAGCCCGCCTGGGCGACGGAGGACCAGGCGAGCAGCCGTACGGCGCTGAAGGAGCGCTCCGGGCGCTGGCGCAGCGCCGCCGCGTTCCCCGCGGTCATGGTGAGGGCGGCCAGGACGGCGACGGCCGGGCCCCACACATCGGCGTAGGAGGGGAAGGCGAGGACGGTCACCAGGATGAGCCCGGAGAACCCGACCGCCTTACCGACGACGGACAGATACGCCGCGACGGGCACCGGCGCCCCGACGTAGGTGTCGGGCACCCAGAAGTGGAAGGGCACGGCGGCGGTCTTGAACGCGAAGCCCACCAGGGTGAGCACGACGCCCGCCTGGGCGAGCGTGTCCAGCCGCGGGTCGACATGGGTGAGGGCGTCGGCGATCCGGGACAGGTGGAGGCTGCCGGTCGCGGCGTAGACGAAGCTGACGCCGAGCAGCATCACGGCCGTCGCGGTGACCGAGGAGAGGAAGAACTTCAGCGCGGCCTCGGAGGAGAGGCGGTCGCCGCGGCGCAGGCCCACGAGGGCGAAGGCCGGGAGCGAGGCCACCTCGAGGGCGATGACCAGGGTGGCCAGATCGCGGGAGGCGGGCAGCAGGGCGGCCCCGGAGGCGGAGGACAGCAGCAGGAACCAGAACTCGCCCGCGGGGAGTTTGAGATCGTCGAGGGCGCTGAAGGACAGCAGCGCGGTGAGCAGCGCCCCGCCGAGCACCAGGAACTGGATGACGAGCGCGAAGGTGTCGGCCGTGTAGCTGCACGCGTGGGCGCCGGTGGTCAGGCAGAAGGTGGAGCGGTCGCCGTCCAGCAGCGGCAGCAGGGCGAGCGCGGCCAGGGCCAGTCCCGCTATCGCTCCCCAGCCCAGCAGGTGCTTCCTGCGCTCGGGCAGGAAGAGGTCCGCGACGAGGACGGCGAGGCCGGCCAGGGCCGCGATGGTGGGCGGTGCGACCGCGAGCCAGTCGACGGACTGGACGAGGCTCGTGGCGAGGCTCGAGGCGTTCGGAGTCATCGGGTGCCTCCCGCGAGGAGCTGCTGCACGGCCGGGTCGGTGAGGCCGAGGAGGGCCGCGGGCCACAGTCCGGCGAGGACGGTGAGGGCCACGAGGGGGCTCCACGCGGCGAATTCATGGCCGTGGACGTCGGCCAGGGCGGGCCGCTCGGCCTCGCTCCCGGTGCCGGGCTCGATCGGATGGTCGCCCATGCAGACGCGCCGTACGACGATGAGCATGTAGGCGGCGGTGAGCAGGGTGCCGAAGGCGGCGAGCGCCATATAGGTGAGATACGCGGGGCGGCTGAGCCCGTCGGCGGGGTCGAAGGCGCCGAACATGGCGAGCATCTCGCCCCAGAACCCGGCGAGTCCGGGCAGCCCCAGGGAGGCCACGGCGCCGAAGGCGAGCAGCCCGCCGAGGCGCGGCGCCCTGCCGTAGAGGGCGGCGCCGCTGGTGCCCGCGAGCTGGTCGAGGTCGGTGGTGCCGGAGCGGTCCTTCAGGGCGCCGACGAGGAAGAAGAGCAGTCCGGTGATCAGGCCGTGGGCGATGTTGGCGAAGAGCGCGCCGTTCACCCCGGTGGGGGTGAGGGTCGCGATACCGAGCAGCACGAAGCCCATGTGGCCGACGGAGGAGTAGGCGATGAGCCGCTTGAGGTCGCCGCCCGCGCCGCTGCGTTCAGAAAGCGCGGAGCCTCCGTTGAGGGTGGTGGTGGGAGACGGGAGGGCCAGGGCGAGGCAGGCGAGGGATCCGTAGATGATGCCGACGACGGCGAAGGCCGCCAGGTAGGGCGCGTAGGTGTGGGCGCCCTCGGGGGCCATCGGCAGCACGATGCGGACGAGACCGTATGTGCCCATCTTGAGCAGCACGCCCGCCAGCAGCACCGAGCCGACCGTGGGGGCGGCGGTGTGGGCGTCGGGCAGCCAGCTGTGCAGCGGCCACATCGGGGCCTTGACGGCGAGTCCGACGATGATGGCGAGGGCCGCGATGAGCTGGGTGGTGTGGCTGAGCCCGGAGCCGTTGTCGGTGGCGAGTGCCACCATGTCGAAGGTGCCGCCCTTGAGCCCGACGAGGAGGAGGCCGAGCAGCATGACGACGGAGCCGAGCAGCGTGTAGAGGATGAACCGCCAGGCGGCGCGCTCGCGTTCGGCGCCTCCCCACCGGTTGATGAGGAAGTACATCGGGATGAGGACCATCTCGAACGCCAGGAAGAACAGCATCAGGTCCAGCACCGCGAAGCTGGCCAGGGTGCCGGACTCCAGGAGGAGCAGCAGCGCGACGAAGGCCTTGGGGACGGCCCGGAGGGCCGGTTGAAGTAGGCGTAGAGCGCGCTGAGGAAGGTCAGCAGCGCGGTCAGCACGAGCAGCGGCAGCGAGACGCCGTCCACGCCGAGGTGGATGCGGATGTCCAGGGCGGGGATCCAGCCGATGTCGGTCTGTGCCTGCATCCTGGCCGGGTGGTCGTGGTCGAATCCGGCGGCCAGGGCGATGGCCGCGGCGAGCACCACACCGGTGACGGTCACGCCGTGGCGCATGACGGCCTGGTCGGGTCCGCGGCCGCGCAGCCCGGGCGGGGCCGGGAGCAGGGCGGCGACGGAGCCGAGCAGGGGGAGCACGACCAGGGCGGCGAGGAGGAGTTGCTGGACGGTGTGGTTCACGGGTCAGGCTCCCGCTGCGACGAGGACGGCGGCCACGGCCAGGACGAGGGAGCCCGCGAGCAGCGCGCCGAGGTAGGTCTGCACATTGCCGGTCTGGGCGCGGCGCACGGCCGCGCCGAGCAGGCGGGGCGCACCGCCCGCGCCGCGTACGTACGTCTCGACGACCTCGCGGTCGAGGAAGCGGACGAGCCGGGCGGCGGCCCGCACGGGCCGGACGAACAGGGCGCTGTAGACGGCGTCGAGGTGGAAGCCGACGGCCGCGTGGCGGTGCAGCGGGCCCAGGAGCAGCCGCCCGGGGTCGGCGGGGTCGACGGCGCCCGCGATGGAGCCGTAGGCCGCCTCGTGGGTGGCGATGGCCTCGGCCTCGGAGACGGCGTCGGCGGCCTCGGGGTGAGCGGCCACCGCGCCGAGCGGGACCCGGCGGGCCCGCGCCGAGCTGTGCCGCCAGGCGCCGTACATCACGAGGGCACCGCCGAGGGCCAGCCCGGTGCCGAGGACGGACGTGGTGAGGGTCGGGGTGAGGGACTCGCCGTCGAACCAGTCGGGCAGCGTGCCGTAGGCGAGGCCGAGGGCGGCCGTGGGGAGGAACAGCGCCCACAGGACGACGTTCATGGCCACCGGCTGCTTGCCGTGGTCGGGGGCGGGCTCGCCCTGCCCCCGGAAGGCGAGCAGCCACAGCCGGGCCGCGTATCCGGCGGTCAGGAGCGCGGTGAGCAGCCCGGCGAGGAGCACGGTCCAGCCGACGCCCTCCGGGACGCCGGAGGTGTGGCCGGTGGCGGCGTGCTCGGCCGCGCCGAGGACGGCCTCCTTGGAGAAGAAGCCCGCGAAGGGCGGGATGGCGGCGAGCGCGAGGAGCGCGACCGTCATCGTCCAGAAGGCGTCGGGGATGCGCTGGGCGAGGCCGCTCATCCGGGACATGGCGGCGAGGGAGTTGCTGCCGGCGGCGTGGATCATCACGCCCGCGCCGAGGAACAGCAGCGCCTTGAACGCGCCGTGGGTGATCAGGTGGAAGACGGCGGCGCCGCGGTCGTCGACGGCCAGGGCGCCCGTCATATAGCCGAGTTGACCGACGGTCGAGTAGGCGAGGACGCGTTTGATGTCGTCCTGGGCGAGCGCGGCGAGCGCAGAGCCGACCATCGTCACGGCCGCCATGACGGCCAGTACGGCGAGCGCGGCGGCCGAGGAGGCGAAGACGGGCAGCAGCCGGGCCACCACATAGACACCGGCGGCGACCATGGTGGCCGCGTGGATCAGCGCGGAGACCGGGGTGGGACCGGCCATCGCGTCCGGCAGCCAGGTGTGCAGCGGGAACTGCGCGGACTTGCCCGCGACCCCGGCGAGCAGCAGCAGCGCGATCAGGGTGGGGTGGTCCAGCGGCATCCCGGCGGTCTCGGAGGTCAGCCGGGTGTGGATCTCGCTGATGCGGAACGTGCCGGTGTCGCCCGCGAGCGCGAAGATGCCGATCAGGAACGGAACGTCGCCGAGCTTGGTGACCAGGAACGCCTTCAGGGACGCCGAGCGCGCGGCCGCGGTCTCCCAGTAGTGGCCCACCAGGAAGTACGAGCAGATGCCCATGATCTCCCAGCCGACGAGCAGCACGATCAGGTCGTCGGAGTAGACGACGAGGAGCATCGCGGCGGTGAAGAGGGAGACGAGCGCGGCGTAGGAGGGGTAGCGGGGGTCGTCGCGCAGATAGCCGGTCGAGTAGATCTGCACACAGCAGGCGACGACGGCGACGAGGACCGCGACTAGGGCGGCGAAGCCGTCGATCTGCAGGGCCAGGTCGACGGGGACCGAGCCGGTGTCGGCGAGCCGGGTCGCGGCGGTGAGCGGAGCCGTGCCGCCGCCCGCTCCCCCGCCCTGCCGCACGGCGACGAGCACGGCGAGCCCGGCCGCGGCGAGGGTCGGGAGCACCGCGAGGGGGCGGACGAAACCGGGGGCACGGCGGCCGAGCAGGAGCCCGGCGACGGCGCCGAGGAACGGCAGGAGGGGGACGAGAACGGCGGCGGTCGTGGTCGTCACGCGGTCTGCCTCCGGGCGCGTCGTGCCTGGTCGGCGTCGTTGTCAGTGGGGGCTGCCATGCTGTCGTCCATCGGGTCCTGGCCGGCCGACGGGGGGTCGGCCAGGTCCCGCAGCCGGTCGACGTCGGAGGTGCCGCGGTTGCGATACACGAGCAGGACGATGGCGAGGCCGATGCCGATCTCGGCGGCGGCGATGGCGATGGTGAAGAGGGTCAGCGCCTGGCCCGCGTGCAGGGTGTCGCGGAGCCAGACGTCGAAGGCGACGAGGTTGAGGTTGACGGCGTTGAGCATCAGCTCGACCGACATCAGCACCAGGATCGCGTTGCGGCGGGCGAGGACGCCGTACAGACCGGTGCAGAAGAGGAGGACGGCGAGCACGGCGGGGTAGGCGAGGTGCATCAGCGCTTCTCCTTGCCGTGGCCGGTGCCGCCCCGGCCACTGTCGGCGCCGCTCTTGCGGGAGAGGACGATCGCGCCCACGAGGGCGGCGAGGAGCAGCACGGACAGCGCCTCGAACGGCAGCACCCAGTGGCGGAAAAGGCTCTCGCCGGATACGGCGGTGGAGCCCTGTACGCCCTTGTCCAGCTCGATCCAGGTGGTCCGGAAGGCGTCCACGACCACCCACACCAGGGCGCCCGCGGCGGCCACGGCCACGGCGAGCGCGGCGGGACGGTTGCCCGAATCGGCGTCCGGGGAGCGGCCGATGGGCGCCTTGGTGAGCATCAGCCCGAAGAGGAGGAGGACGACGACGGACCCGACGTAGATCAGCACCTGGACCCAGGCGATGAACTCCGCCGTGAGCAGGAGGTACTCCACGGCGAGGCCGCCGAGCGCCACCACCAGCCACAGGGCGGCGTGCACCAGCTGTTTGGTGGTGACGGTGACGACGGCCGCGCCGAAGGTCGCGATGCCCACCAGCAGGAAGGCGATCTCGACTCCGGTCGGCGACAGGAACCCGTGGCCGGTGGCGGCCAAGTGGACCGCAGGGCTCACGAGGCGGCTCCGTTCCCGTTATCGGTTCCGTTCCCGTTCCGGTCGGTCCCGTCGGTCCCGCCGGATCCGCGCTCGGCCTCCGCCTGCGCGGCCTCGGCGGCCCGTGCGGCCTCGGCGGCGGCGAGCTTGTCGGCGGCCTTACGGGCGGCGGCGATCTCCTTGGGCTCCTCGGCGCGCGGGTCGAGCGCGGGCGGCGCGGGCACCGTCCACATCCACTCGCGGAGCTTGTCCCGCTCATGGGTGAGATCGCGGATGTCCTCCTCCGCGTACTCGAACTCCGGCGACCAGAAGAGCGCGTCGAAAGGGCACACCTCGATGCAGATACCGCAGTACATGCACAGCGCGAAGTCGATCGCGAACCGGTCCAGCACATTGCGGCTGCGCTCGCGCCCGCCCGGGGCGGCCGGGGGGACGGTCTCCTTGTGCGAGTCGATGTAGATGCACCAGTCCGGGCATTCGCGGGCGCACAGCATGCAGACCGTGCAGTTCTCCTCGAACAGCCCGATCACCCCGCGGGTGCGGGGCGGCAGCTCGGGCTGCGCGTCCGGATACCGCGCGGTGTGCGACTTCCGGGTCATCGTGCGGAGGGTGACGGCCAGGCCCTTGGCCAGACCGGATCCGGGGATGCCCATCAGGAGATCACCACCTTGACGACGCCGGTGAGGGCGATCTGGGCCAGTGAGAGCGGAATGAGGCAGGTCCAGGCGAACCGCTGGAGCTGGTCCTCGCGCAGCCGGGGATAGCTGACCCGCAGCCAGATCACGATGAAGGCGAGGACGGCCGTCTTCAGCAGGGTCCACAGCCAGCCGAGGCCGTCGGCGGACGGCCCGTGCCAGCCGCCGAGGAAGAGGACGGTGGTCAGCCCGCACAGGACGACGATGCCCGCGTACTCGGCGAGCAGGAAGAGAGCGAACCGCAGGCCCGTGTACTCGGTGTACGCACCGAAGATGATCTCGGAGTCGGCGATCGGCGCGTCGAACGGCGGGCGCTGCAGCTCGGCGAGACCGGCGGTGAAGAACACCACCCCGCCGACGATCTGCCACGGCACCCACCACCACTCGAACGCGTCGAGGATGCCGGGCAGCGAGACCGTGCCCGCCGCCATCGCCACGGAGGCGGCGGCGAGCAGCATCGGCAGCTCGTACGCCATGAGCTGGGCGGCCGTGCGCAGGCCGCCGAGGAGGGAGAACTTGTTCGCCGAGGCCCAGCCCGCCATCAGCGAACCGAGCACCCCGACGCCCAGCACGGCGAGTACGAAGAAGATGCCCGCGTCCAGGACCTGGCCGACCGCGCCTTCGGCGGGGCCGATCGGGATCGCGACGAGGACGAGGAGGTAGGGCAGCAGCGCGACGGCGGGCGCGAGCTGGAAGATCCGCCGGTCGGCCCCGGCCGGTACGACGTCTTCCTTCTGCGCGAACTTCACGCCGTCCGCGACCAGCTGGGCCCATCCGTGGAAGCCGCCCGCGTACATCGGCCCGAGGCGGCCCTGCATATGGGCCATGACCTTGTGCTCGGTCTGCCCCACGACCAGGGGCAGCACGAGGAAGGCGAGCAGGAGGGCGAGCAGTCGCAGCGCGACGTCGAGGACGTCGTTCACGCGGCGCCTCCTGGCTGGTCGTCGGTGTCGTGGTCGGGGGTGGCGTCCGGGGTGGCCGGGGTACCGGGGGTGTCGGGCGCGGCGTCCGGGGCGCCCGGTGCGTCCGGGGTGGCGGGGGCGTCGGGGGCGGCGTCCGGGGTGGCCGGTGCGTCCGGGGCGCCGAGTGCGTCGGGCGCGGCGTCCGGGGTGGCCGGGGTGCCGGGTGCGGGTTTCGCGCCGCGTCCGTCTCCGGTCGCCTCGGTCTGCGCTTCCGGTTCCGGTGCCTGCGGCTCACGCGGGGACTCGGCGTCCTCGTCCCGGTCCTCGTCCCGCGCGGGGCGCGCGTGGTGCCACGGGGCGTCGGACGAGCGGCGCTGCGGCGCGGGGCGCCGCGGGCGAGCCGGGGCTTGGGGCGCCGACGGCTCGTCGGCCGCGCCCCGCCCACCGGCGGCCGCGTCCGTGGTCGAGGCTTCGGCCGCGGCCTCCGCTCCCGCCGGGCGCTGGCTCGCCGAGCCCTCGCCCGCAGTACGGGAGCGCCGCGCCGGACGCTCCGCCGCCGGGGCGGGAGCCTCCCCCGACGTCTCCGCCGGATCCGCCGCGCGCTGACTCGCGGAACCTTGGCTCGCACTGCGCGCACGCCGCGCCGGACGCTCCGCCGCCGGGGGCTGCCCTTCCGCCGTCTCCGCGCCCGCCGGGCGCTGGCTCGCCGAGCCCGCCGTCGCGCTGCGGGTGCGGCGGGCGGGGCGTTCGCCCGCGGCGGCGCCCGCCGCGCGGGCGCCCCGCGCCGGGCGCGCCGGGGCAGGGGGAAGCTGGCCCTTGAGCGGGCCCCACTCGTTGGGGTCGGGGACACCCGGCGGCAGCATCTGCCGCCGCTTGGGGCCGCCGTGTTCGGACTCCCCCGGCTCCTTCGCGCCCGGCCACGCCTTGACGACCCGGGCCGCCAGTACGAAGTCCTTGCGCAGCGGATGTCCCTCGAAGCCGTCGGGGAGCAGCAGTGGCGCGAGATCGGGGTGGCCGGGGAAGCCGATGCCGAACATCTCGTGGGTCTCGCGCTCGTGCCAGGCCGCCCCGGCGTAGACGCCGGTCGCGGTCGGCAGCGCGGCCGCCTCGTGCGGCACGGTGGTACGCAACAGCAGGCCGCGCACCGCGGGCCCGGCCCCGGGCCCAGCCGCGGGCGGGGCCCCGGGGGCTCCCAGGGCGACGACGCGCGCGGCCACCCGGAAGCCGGTGCCCGGCTCGTCGACCGCGCTCAGCCAGTCGAAGTAGGTGCAGCCGAGGGTGTCGCGGGCCGTCTCCAGCGCCGCGATCCAGGAGTCGGCGGGGACGTCGACGGTCAGCAGACCGTAGGCCTCCTCCGCCGTGGTGCCCTCGCCGAACAGCTCGGCGGCGGAACGCGGCAGCCAGCCCACGGGCGGCGCCACCACCTCTGCCGCGGGCTCCGCTTCGGGGACCTCAGCCCCCGAGCCCCCGCGGCTCCCGCCTCTCCGGTCGGCTCCGCGGCCCCCGCAGCCTTCGCAGCCCCGCTCGGCTCGGCCTTACTCGGCTCCACGGCCGCGGTCGGTTCCGCCCCAGTCGGCTCGTTCGTCGGCTCGCGCGGCTCCGCCGCCCCGTTGGCCTCATTCCGCTCGGTCATCGCGTGTCTTCCCGCTCCGGAGGCGTGACCAGTCCGCTGCGCAGTGCGGCCACCGACGGGCGGCCCGCGGCCGTAGCGGCGGCGCCGCCAGAATTCCCGTAGCGCTCGCCCAGCGACTCGCGCGCGATCTTCTCCTGGAGCTTGAGGATGCCCTGGAGCAGCGCCTCGGGCCGGGGCGGGCAGCCGGGGACGTAGACGTCGACGGGGATGATCTGGTCGACGCCCTTGGTGACGGCGTACGAGTCCCAGTAGGGGCCGCCGCAGTTCGAGCAGGCCCCGAAGGAGATCACGTACTTCGGCTCCGGCATCTGCTCGTACAGCCGCTTCACCGCGGGCGCCATCTTGTCCGTGACCGTGCCGGAGACGACCATCAGGTCGGCCTGGCGCGGTCCCGGCGCGAAGGGGATCACGCCGAGCCTGATGAAGTCGTGGCGGGCCATCGACGCCGCGATGAATTCGATCGCGCAGCAGGCGAGCCCGAAGTTGAAGACCCACAGGCTGTAGCGGCGGCCCCAGTTCAGGACCACCTTCATCGGCTCGGGGGCCAGCCGGGCCAGCGGGCCGAGGCGGCGCGGCTCCGGCAGGTCCACCGGGGCGGGCGCGGGGACCGGCGGCCCGGAGGCCGTCGTCGGCGTCGGGTTCGGTGTCACGTCCACTCCAGGACGCCCTTCTTCCATGCGTACAGCAGACCTACGGCGAGGAACCCGAGGAAGATGAACATCTCCACCAGCGTGGCGGCCCCGAAGCCGGGCGCCGCGAAGACCGTCGCCCAAGGGAACAAAAAGATCGAGTCCACGGCGAAAATCACATACAGAAAAGCGTAGACGTAGTAGCGGACCTGGGTGTGGGCCCAGCCCTCGCCCACGGGGTCCACTCCGCACTCGTAGGTCAGCAGCTTCTCGGGCGTGGGCACGACAGGCCGCAGCAGCCGCCCGGCCCCGAAGGCCACGGCGACGAAGATCACGCCGATCGCCGCCAGCAGTCCGACCACCGCATAGCCGTGGAAGTAGTCGGCCGCGAGCTGGACGTCGGTGACGCCGGTGACGCTGGTGGTGCGTACGGTCGTCGCCTCCGGCACGTCCGCCCCTCGCTCCCTGGTCTCGTGGTCCTTGTCCGCTCCTCGTCGACCTCGCGTGTTCGACGATCCGTACGGACGGGAAGTCTAGGCCCTGCCGCCCCCCGGCCGGGCGGCCCGTCCGCCATGCGGTGGGGGTAGCCCCATGGCGGAGCCCCCGCGCGGCCGGGCAGTCTTGCTGTCATGACCTCCAGTTCCCCCGTCGACGGGCCCGTCGACGGCCCCGACGGCGGCGGCCACGGCGGCGGCCGTGGCCGCGCCGACGAGCGGCTGCCGCGCCCGCCCGCGTTCGCCATTCCCTCGCAGACCTGGAAGGAGATCGCGCACCTCCTGGCCAATCTGCTGGTGGGCATCGTGTGCTTCGTCTTCACCCTGGTCTGGCTGGCCGTGGGCCTGGGGCTGTCCGTCACGGTGGTGGGCCTGCCCCTGCTGGCCGTGGGGCTGCGGTTCAGCCGACTGCTCGGCCGGTTCGAGCGGAACCGCGCCCGGGCGCTGCTCTCGGTGCACATCGACGAGCCCAGCCCGCTGCCGTACCAGCCGGGCAGTAGCTTCCTCGGCAAGTTGTGGACGAGCCTGCGGGACCCGGTCGGCTGGCGGGCCACGCTCTACGCCCTGATCCGGCTGCCCTGGTCGGTGGTCACCTTCGCGATCACCCTGGCCTCGCTGTTCGCGGCCTGGCCGGTGCTGCCGTGGATCGCCCGGGGGCTGACGCATGTGGACCGGGCTATGGTGCGCGGGCTGCTGTTCCCCTCCGACGAGCTGGAGCGGCGGATCGCCGAGCTGGAGTCGGACCGGGGCACGGTGGTGGACACCGCCGCCGCCGACCTGCGCCGGATCGAGCGCGACCTCCACGACGGCGCCCAGGCCCGGCTGGTCGCCCTCGCCATGGGGCTCGGTCTGGCGAAGGAGAAGCTGGAGGAGGACCCGGAGGCCGCCGCCAAAATGGTCGACGAGGCCCACGGCGAGGTGAAGCTCGCCCTCCAGGAACTGCGCGACCTCGCCCGCGGCATCCACCCCGCCATCCTCACCGACCGCGGCCTCGGTCCCGCCCTCTCCGCCCTCGCCGCCCGCTGCACCGTCCCCGTGAAGGTGGCGGTCGAGCTGCCCGAACGCCCGGCACCGGCGATCGAGGGCATCGCCTACTTCACCGTCTCCGAGCTGCTCCAGAACACCAGCAAGCACAGCGGCGCCCGCACCGCCGAGGTCGACGTCTGGCGCACCGACGACCGGCTGCTGATCCAGGTGCGGGACGACGGGCGCGGCGGGGCGTCCACCGACCGGGGCTCGGGGCTCGCGGGCCTGGCGGAGCGGCTGGGCTCGGTGGACGGGCTGTTCGTGGTGGACTCGCCGTCCGGCGGGCCGACCGTCGTGACCGCCGAGCTGCCCTGGCACCACCGGACCGGGTCGGCGGCGGGCGCGGCGGTGGCACGGTCCCGGCGTATGGCCTGAGAACGGTCCCGGCGTAGAGCCTGAGAGCTGGCACCTGCCCTGACCTCGACCTGGCACCTGCCCTGACCCCGACCTGGCGCCTGACATGGCCCCCGAGGTAGGGCTAACCCCCGGTGAAGAGGCCGACCCGCCCGATGGCCGGGTCGGCCCCGCTCCGGGACTCTTGGGGAGAACGCGGAGACGCGACCGATCAGGCCCCCGGAGGACGGACGAGACGATGGCCACCGCATACCGCCCCTACGAGCCGGGGACCGAGCCCCGCGGCCAACTGGTGCCCGCAGTGCTGAAGGCGCCGTTCCAGGGCCGCGTGTGGCGCGAGTTCCTCTATGTCCTGATCAGCCTGCCGATGTCCATCCTCACCTTCGTCTACACGGTCACGATGATCGCGCTCGGCTCCGGGCTGCTGATCACCTTCCTCGGCGTCCCGGTGCTCGGCGCCGCCCTCGCGGGCTGCCGGGCGTTCGGCGTCGTCGAGCGGGCCCGCGCCCGGGCGCTGCTGGGGCTGGAGGTGGCCGAGCCCGAGCCCGTGCTCGGCCGGAGGGGCGGCCGCGGGGGCAGGCGCGGGCCGGTCGCCTGGGTGGGCGCGCTGCTCAGGAGCGGCACGTCCTGGCGGCATGTGATCTACGCGCTGATCCATCTGCCGTGGGCGGTGCTCTCCTTCGGCTTCGCGATGGCGCTCACCTTCTACGGCTGGGGCTTCGCGACCTATCCGCTGTGGCGCTGGGTCTTCCCCCGCTATGTGGACCAGCCGGGCCTGGAAGTCTTCGGGGACGACGAGCGCGGACGCCACTTCTATCTGGACGCCCCGTTCGAGATCACCGTGACCTGCGCCTCCGGGGTGCTGGTCCTGTTCCTGACCCCGTGGCTGATGCGAGGGCTGACCTCGGTCGACCGGATCATGGTGACCGGGCTGCTCGGCCCGTCCCGGCTGGCGAGCCGGGTCTGGGAGCTGGAGTCGGACCGGGGCACGGTGGTGGACACCGCCGCCGCCGACCTGCGCAGGATCGAGCGCGACCTCCACGACGGCGCCCAGGCCCGGCTGGTCGCCCTCGCCATGGATCTGGGCCTGGCCAAGGAGAAGCTGGAGGAGGATCCGGAAGCCGCCGCCAAAATGGTCGACGAGGCCCACGGCGAGGTGAAGCTCGCCCTCCAGGAACTGCGCGACCTCGCCCGCGGCATCCACCCCGCCATCCTCACCGACCGCGGCCTCGGCCCCGCCCTCTCCGCCCTCGCCGCCCGCTGCACCGTCCCCGTGAAGGCGACCGTGGACCTTCCGCAGCGGCCCGCGCCCGCGATCGAGGGCATCGTCTACTTCACCGTCTCCGAGCTGCTGCAGAACATCAGCAAGCACAGCGGCGCCCGCACCGCCGAGGTCGACGTCTGGCGCACCGACGACCGGGTGATGCTGCAGATCACGGACGACGGGCGGGGCGGGGCCGACACCGCCACCGGTTCGGGACTCGCCGGTCTTGCCGAGCGGATCGACGCGGTGGACGGGATCCTCGTCGTCCACTCCCCGGCGGGCGGCCCGACCACGGTGACCGCCGAGCTCCCCTGGCGCTGACGGCACGCGAGCCCGGCGCCGACCGCACGCGAGCCGAGGCTGACCGCACGCGAGCCCGGCGCCGACCGCACGCGAACCCGGCGCCGACCGCGCCCGGCCCTGGGGCGCCCCGGAAACGCGCCGGCGGCGCACACCCCTCCGTTTGTCAGCGGCTCGTACGCGGCCGGTTCTGTGCGACGCGAGCACCCGAACCCTGGGATGCTGGTCCCGACGAACCGAGTGAAACGGGGGCCGAGCATCGTGGCGGACAGAGTACGGGTGGTCATCGCCGAGGATTCGGTGCTGCTGCGGGAGGGGCTGACCCGGCTGCTGACCGACCGGGGCCATGACGTGGTCGCGGGCGTCGGGGACGCGGAAGCGCTGATCAAGTCGGTGCGGGAGCTGGCCGACGAGGGCGCGCCACCGGATGTGGTGGTGGCCGACGTCCGGATGCCGCCCACGCACACCGACGAGGGGGTGCGGGCGGCCGTCCGGCTGCGCCGTGACCACCCCGGCCTGGCGGTGCTGGTCCTGTCGCAGTACGTGGAGGAGCAGTACGCCACGGAGCTGCTGGCCGGGAACAGCCGGGGCGTGGGCTATCTGCTCAAGGACCGGGTGGCCGAGGTGCGCGAGTTCGTGGACGCGGTGGTGCGGGTCGCCCAGGGCGGAACCGCGCTCGACCCGGAGGTGGTCGCCCAGCTGCTGGGCCGCAGCCGCAAGCAGGATGTGCTGGCCGGGCTCACCCCGAGAGAGCGGGAGGTCCTGGGACTGATGGCCGAGGGCCGTACCAATTCGGCCATCGCCCGGCAGCTCGTGGTGAGCGACGGCGCGGTCGAGAAGCATGTGAGCAACATCTTCCTGAAGCTCGGCCTGTCGCCGAGTGACGGAGATCACCGTCGGGTGCTCGCCGTTCTCACCTATCTCAATTCCTGAAACGCTCCATCCCTGAAAGCAGACTCCCGCCCACCAAAGCGGGGCCAAAGGCTGAACGGGGGATCAGCGGAAATGACAGTACGGGGGAGGGGCAGTTAGTGCCAAACAAGGACATATATGGTTCTCCTCTCGGAGTCCACCATGTGATCCGGCCAAGGAAGGCCACCCTTACCGACGTACGATGGTCATGGGACAACCGGTCGGCACCGACTGTCCAGGAGCGCCGCCTCAAGGGAGGTCCGAAGCAGTGACCAGCCAGGTCAGTAGCCCGGCCGAGCAGGCCGAACCAGCCGATCAGCAGGGCGGGCAGACGCCCGCCGGGGGGCAGCGAGCAGCAGATGGCGGCAAGGAGGTCCGCCGTCTGGACCGGGTGATCATCCGGTTCGCGGGGGACTCCGGTGACGGTATGCAGCTCACGGGTGACCGGTTCACCTCGGAGACGGCGTCGTTCGGAAACGACCTGTCGACCCTGCCAAACTTCCCGGCGGAGATCCGCGCCCCCGCCGGCACGCTGCCCGGAGTGTCGAGTTTCCAGCTCCACTTCGCCGATCACGACATCCTCACACCGGGTGACGCGCCGAACGTACTGGTGGCGATGAACCCGGCCGCACTGAAGGCCAACCTCCCCGATGTGCCGCGCGGGGCGGAAATCATCGTCAACACCGACGAGTTCACCAAGCGCCCCATGGCCAAGGTCGGCTATGACCAAAGCCCCCTGGAGGACGGCTCGCTGGACGGCTACCGCGTCCACCCGGTGCCGCTCACCACGCTGACCATCGAGGCACTGAAAGAATTCGGGCTGTCCCGCAAGGAGGCCGAGCGCAGCAAGAACATGTTCGCGCTCGGGCTGCTGTCGTGGATGTACCACCGGCCGACCGAGAACACCGAGAAGTTCCTGCGCCAGAAGTTCGCCAAGAAGCCGCAGATCGCCGAGGCGAACGTGGCCGCCTTCCGGGCGGGCTGGAACTTCGGCGAGACCACCGAGGACTTCGCCGTCTCCTACGAGGTCGCCCCGGCCACCACCGCGTTCCCCACCGGCACCTACCGGAACATCTCCGGAAACCTGGCGCTGTCGTACGGGCTGATCGCGGCCTCCCGCCAGGCGGACCTGCCGCTGTTCCTGGGGTCGTACCCGATCACCCCGGCCTCGGACATCCTGCACGAGCTGTCCAAGCACAAGAACTTCGGCGTGCGCAGCTTCCAGGCCGAGGACGAGATCGCCGGTATCGGCGCCGCGCTGGGCGCGGCCTTCGGCGGCTCCCTCGCCGTGACCACCACCTCCGGCCCCGGTGTGGCGCTGAAGTCGGAGACCATCGGGCTCGCGGTGTCGCTGGAGCTGCCGCTGCTGGTGATCGACATCCAGCGCGGCGGCCCCTCCACCGGGCTGCCCACCAAGACCGAGCAGGCGGATCTGCTCCAGGCCATGTACGGGCGCAACGGCGAGGCCCCGGTGCCGATCGTGGCCCCGAAGACCCCGGCCGACTGCTTCGACGCCGCGCTCGACGCCGCCCGGATCGCCCTGACCTACCGCACCCCGGTGTTCCTGCTGTCGGACGGCTATCTGGCCAACGGCTCGGAGCCCTGGCGGGTGCCCGACGTCGACGAGCTGCCCGACCTGCGCGTCCAGTTCGCGGCCGGCCCCAACCACGTACTGGCCGATGGCACCGAGGTCTTCTGGCCGTACAAGCGCGACCCGGAGACCCTGGCCCGCCCCTGGGCCGTGCCCGGCACGCCCGGTCTGGAGCACCGGATCGGCGGCATCGAGAAGCAGGACGGCACGGGGAACATCTCCTACGACCCGGCCAACCACGACCACATGGTCCGCGTCCGCCAGGCCAAGGTGGACGGCATCGCGGTGCCGGACATCGAGGTGGACGACCCGACCGGCGACGCCCGCACCCTGGTCCTGGGGTGGGGGTCCACATACGGCCCGATCACCGCGGCGGTGCGCCGCGTCCGCACCGCGGGCGACCGGATCGCCCAGGCCCATCTGCGCCATCTCAACCCCTTCCCGGCCAACCTCGGCAAGGTGCTGGAGGGTTACGAGAAGGTCGTGGTGCCGGAGATGAACCTGGGGCAGCTGGCCACGCTGCTGCGCGCCCGCTATCTGGTCGACGCACGCTCCTTCACCCAGGTCCGCGGACTGCCCTTCAAGGCCGAACAGCTCGCCACCGCCCTCAAGGAGGCCATCGATGACTGACACCATCGCCGAGGGCGCGGCATCGGCTCGGCACGCGCTCTCCCTGGTACCCAAGAGCGACACCAAGCAGACGATGAAGGACTTCAAGTCCGACCAGGAGGTCCGCTGGTGCCCCGGCTGCGGTGACTACGCGATCCTCGCCGCCGTCCAGGGCTTCATGCCCGAACTGGGCCTGGCGAAGGAGAACATCGTCTTCGTCTCCGGCATCGGCTGCTCCTCGCGCTTCCCGTACTACATGAACACCTACGGGATGCACTCCATCCACGGCCGCGCCCCGGCCATCGCCACCGGCCTGGCCGCCTCCCGCCGCGATCTGTCGGTGTGGGTGGTCACCGGTGACGGCGACGCGCTGTCGATCGGCGGCAACCACCTGATCCACGCGCTGCGCCGCAATGTGAACCTGAAGATCCTGCTCTTCAACAACCGCATCTACGGCCTGACCAAGGGGCAATACAGCCCCACCTCCGAGGTCGGCAAGATCACCAAGTCGACCCCGATGGGCTCCCTGGACGCGCCGTTCAACCCGCTGTCGCTCGCGCTCGGCGCCGAGGCGAGCTTCGTGGCCCGCACCGTGGACTCCGACCGCAAGCACCTGACCGAGGTGCTGCGGCAGGCGGCGGCCCACCCGGGCACCGCGCTGGTGGAGATCTACCAGAACTGCAACATCTTCAACGACGGCGCCTTCGAGGCCCTGAAGGACAAGCAGCAGGCCGAGGAGGCCGTGATCCGGCTGGAGCACGGGCAGCCGATCCGCTTCGGCGTCGACCGGTCCAAGGGCGTCGTGCGCAACCAGAGCACCGGCGACCTCGAAGTGGTCACCGTCACCGCCGAGAACGAGCACCACGTGCTGGTGCACGACGCCCACGCGGCCTCGCCCACCACGGCGTTCGCACTGACCCGGCTCGCCGACGCCGACACCCTCCACCACACCCCCATCGGGGTGCTGCGCGATGTGGAGCGCCCGGTCTACGACACCCAGATGTCCGACCAGCTCGACAACGCCGTGGAGCTCAAGGGCAAGGGCGACCTCGGCGCGCTGCTCGCGGGCGGCGACACCTGGACCGTCGTGGGCTGACCCCACGAAGCGCGCCCAGCGGGCGTATTCGTACATACGGGCACAGGCGGGTGCCCGGCCGGAGCGTCTGACCGCGCCCCGGCCGGGCACCCGCTCTGCTATGCGCATGGCCGATACCGCCGCACCGCTCCAGCCGCCCGACCGCCCCGGCTACCACCTCAAGCGACTGCTGCTCGGCCCGCCCCTGGTCACCGAGCGGATCCGGCGCGAGAAGCTGCGCAACCCGGCCGCGCTGGGCGTGCTGGCCTCCGACTGCATCTCCTCGACGGCGTACGGCAGCGAGGAGATGCTGCGGGTGCTGGTGCCGGTCATCGGGGTCGCGGCGTTCACCATGCTCCTCCCGGTGACCGGGGCGATCCTGCTGGTGCTGCTGGTGGTCACGCTCTGCTACAGCGATGTGGTGATGATCTACACCCGGGCCGGCGGCTCGTATGTGGTGGCGCGGGAGAACTTCGGCCCGGACATCGCCCAGATCGCGTCCGTGGCGCTGCTGGTGGACTACATCGTCACCGTCGCGGTCCAGGTCTCGGCGGGCACCAACGCGATCATCTCGTTCGCCCATCTCGTCGGTGGCTCCTGGACCGGTATCGACCATCTCCAACTGCCCCTCAGTGCCGTGGTGGTCCTGATCCTCGCCTACGGCAATCTGCGCGGACTGCGGGAGGCCGGGCGGATCTTCATGGCGCCCGCCTACCTGTTCATCTTCGCCGTCGGCCTGATGCTGGTGGTCGGGGTGATCCGCGGGCTCACCGGGACGCTGCCGCACGCCGATGTGCACGCCGCGGGCGCCGTGGAGCTCGGCAGTCCGGGCAGCGGCTGGCTCTACGGCGCCTCGCTCTTCATCGTGCTGCGCTCGTTCGCCAACGGCGGCTCCTCGCTGACCGGTCTGGAGGCGATCTCCAACAGCGTCTCGGTCTTCCGTGACCCCAAGGGCCGCAACGCCCGCCGCACGCTGATCACGATGAGCTGCGTCCTGGGCACGCTGGTCCTCGGGGTCTCCGCCCTGGCCCACTTCACCCACGCCATCCCGTACCGGGACGGCACCCCGACCGTCCTCGCGCAGGAGGCCCATCTGGTCTTCGGCGGCGGGGTCCTGGGCGCCCTGGGGCTGGCGCTCGTCCAGCTGGCGACCGCGCTCATCCTCTACACGGGCGCCAACACGCCCTTCACCGGCTTCCCGTTCCTGGCCAGCTTCGTGGCCGAGGACCGCTTTCTGCCCCGGCAGCTGACCCGGCGCGGCCACCGGCTGGCCTTCTCCAACGGGATCGTGTCGCTGGCCGTGGTGGCGCTGGCGCTGCTGGTGGTCACCGAGGCCAATGTGGACCGGCTGGTGGCGCTGTACGCGATCGGGGTGTTCACCGCCTTCACCATGGCCGGGGCCGGGATGACGGCCTATCACCTGCGGCGCCGGGAGCCGGGGCGGACCTGGAAGGTCGCGGTGAACCTCATCACCGCGGTGGTCTCCGCCGCCGTGGTGCTGATCTTCGGGATCACCAAGTTCACCGAGGGCGCCTGGCTGGTCGTGGTGGTCTTCCCGCTGGGCGTCTGGGCGCTGATCCGGATCAACCGCGAGTACCGCGCGGAGGCGGCCGCCCTGGAGGCGGTGCCACGCCCTGGCGACGACATCCCGCGCTGGCGGCGCCATGTGGTCTTCGTCCTGGCGGACAGCATCGACCTCGCGACGGTCAAGGCGCTGCGGTACGCGCACGAGCTGCGGCCCGACGAGGTCCGCGCGGTGCACTTCATGGTGGACGAGACCCATGCCCGGCGGCTGATGGCGCGGTGGGAGGCCACGGCGGGGGTGACGGTGCCGCTGGAGGTCGTGGAGTGCCCGGACCGGCGGCTGCGCCACGCGGTGATGGAGCTGGCGGCCCGTACCACCGAGGACGGGCGGACCGCGCTGACCCTGCTGGTGCCGCGCCGCACCTACGTCTCCCCGCTGGGCAAGCTGCTGCACCGGGGCACGGCGGAGTCGCTGGCCAAGGCGCTGGAACGGCTGCCGGGCGTCGCCGTGACGATCCTGCCGTTCGCCGTCAGCCTCGCGGCACGGGAGCGGGGGCCCGGGGAGCGGGGGCACCGGGAGCGGCCCGGCCCCGAATAAACACACTTACTTAACCGGAAGTACCTTTCTTTTGGTTAGCGCTTCCCCTAAGGTGGGTGTGCCGATACCGAACCAGGAGAGTCACGCATATGAGCATCGTCGTCACCGGAGCCACCGGCCACCTCGGCCGCCTCGTCGTCGAGGGGCTGCTGGAGAAGGTTCCCGCCGACCAGATCACCGCGGTCGTGCGCGACACCGCGAAGGCCGCCGACCTCGCCGACCGCGGGGTGCGGCTGCATGTGGCCGACTACAACCGGCCCGAGACGCTCGCCGGCGCCTTCGCCGCCGGCGACAAGGTGCTGCTGATCTCCGGCAGCGAGGTCGGGCAGCGAGTGCCGCAGCACCAGGCCGTGATCGACGCCGCCAAGGAGGCCGGTGTCGCGCTGCTCGCCTACACCAGCATCCTGGGCGGCCCCGCCGCCGACTTCTCCCTGGCCGATGAGCACAAGGTCACCGAGCAGGCGATCACCGACTCCGGTCTGCCGTACGTGCTGCTGCGCAACGGCTGGTACAACGAGAACTACACCGAGAACCTCTCCACCGTGCTGGAGCACGGCGCCGTCGTGGGCGCCGCGGGCGAGGGCCGGGTCGCCTCCGCCGCGCGCGCCGACTACGCGGCGGCCGCCGTCGCCGTCCTGACCGGTGAGGGCCACGAGGGCAAGGTGTACGAGCTGTCCGGCGACACCGCCTGGGGCTTCGCCGAGTACGCCGAGGTGGTCGCCCGGCAGTCCGGCAAGGAGATCGTCTACGGCGCCGTCTCCCCCGCCGAGTACCAGTCCATCCTCACCGGCGCGGGCGTCCCCGAGCCGTTCGCCGCGATCCTCTCCGATGTCGAGGCGGCCATCGAGCGCGGCCGGCTGGCGGCCACCCCGGGCGAGCTGTCCCGTCTCATCGGCCGCCCGACCACGCCCATCGCGGACTCGGTGGCGGCCGCGCTGAAGGGCTGACCCGCCCCGTACGCACCACGGCCCGCCTGTCATCACCGTATTCCGATACGGGAATGACAGGCGGGCCTCACCGGCGCTACCTTCGGACCCTCGGAACGGGCCCGCCGGGGGCTCGTCATGCCGTCGGGGAGGGTGCCGTGACGCCGCAGGACCAGCAGGACCGCGTCGATCGCACCGGTCTCCTCTACGGCTTCGCGGCGTACGGCATGTGGGGACTGGTACCGCTCTTCTGGCCGCTGCTGGAGCCCGCCGGGGCGGTGGAGATCCTGGCCCACCGGATGGTGTGGTCGCTGGCGGCCGTCATTCTGGTGCTGCTGGTGCTGCGCCGCTGGAGCTGGATACGGCCGCTGCTGCGGCAGCCCCGGCGACTGGGCATGATCGCGCTCGCCGCGACCGTGATCTCGGTCAACTGGGGTCTGTACATCTGGGGCGTCAACAGCGGGCATGTGGTGGAGACCGCGCTCGGATACTTCATCAACCCGCTGGTCAGCATCGCCTTCGGGGTACTGCTGCTGCGTGAGCGGCTGCGGCCCGCGCAGTGGGCGGCGGTCGGCGTCGGGGTGGTGGCCGTGGCCGTGCTGACGGTGGGCTACGGCAAGCTGCCGTGGATCGCGCTCACCCTCGCCTTCAGCTTCGCGACGTACGGCCTGGCCAAGAAGCGGGTCGGGCTCGACGGGCTGGAGTCGCTGGCCGCCGAGACCGCCGTGCAGTTCCTGCCCGCCCTCGGCTTCCTGATCTGGCTCGGGGCGCACGGCGGAGCCACGTTCGCGAGCGAGGGCGCCGGGCACGCCGCGCTGCTGGCGAGCTGCGGCTTCGTCACGGCACTGCCGCTGATCTGCTTCGGGGCGTCGGCGGTGCGGCTGCCGCTGTCGACGATCGGGATGCTCCAGTACGTGGCGCCGACCTTCCAGTTCGTCCTCGGGCTCGCCGTCTTCCACGAGTCGATGCCACCCGAACGGTGGGCGGGCTTCGCCCTCGTCTGGCTCGCGCTCGCGCTGCTGACCTGGGACGCGCTGCACACCGCCCGGCGGGCGCGGCGGGCGCTGGCCGACGCCGCCGCGCGGGCGGCGGCGCTGTCGGCGACAGTGGAGGCCGACGTCGTGCCGGAGGTCGCCGCCTCGGACGCCGCCGTGCCCGATGCCCGGCCGGGACCGATATCCGGCGGGTGATGTCCGGTTCCCGCCCTTGACGCGGAGTCAGCCACACCCGGACCATCAGCCTCACGCCATCACCGCTTCACCGCTGCACCGCTGCACCGCACCCGGATTCGCCGCACCGCAGGTTCATCGCACCGCAGTGTCACCGCACCGCAGGTTCATCGCTCCATCGCCCCGACGGGCACGTGCACCACACAGCGTCACGTCATTCCGTCCTGTATCCGTTCGGAACCGGAGCCCCCCATGTCCTCATGCGCGCAAGCCCGCCCCCGAAGATCCCTGATATGGCGTACGGCCGCCATGGCCGCCGCCGGTACGGCGGTCGCCGCCCTGGTCTCGGCCGCCCCCGCCACCTCCGCCACCTCCGCCGCCGCATCGGCCCGGCACACCGCGGCAGCCCCTTCCACCCTCGCGGCGCCGGACATCTCTGTGGCCAATGTGAAGGCCCATCTGACCCAGCTGCAGTCCATCGCCACCGCCAACGGCGGCAACCGGGCCCATGGCCGCCCCGGTTACAAGGCGTCGCTCGACTACATCAAGGGCAAGCTGGACGCCGCCGGATACACCACCACCGTGCAGCAGTTCACCTCCGGCGGTGCCACCGGCTACAACCTCATCGCCGACTGGCCCGGCGGCGACACCAACAACGTGGTGTTCTCCGGGGCCCACCTCGACTCCGTCACCGCGGGCCCCGGGATCAACGACAACGGCTCGGGCTCCGCCGGAATCCTGGAGACCGCGCTCACCGTCGCCCGCCAGGGCGCGAAGCCCACCAAGCATCTGCGGTTCGCCTGGTGGGGCGCCGAGGAGCGGGGAATGGTCGGCTCCAGCTACTACATCAACAACCTGCCGTCGGCCGAACGGGCGAAGATCGACGGCTATCTCAACTTCGACATGATCGGCTCGCCCAACCCCGGCTACTTCGTCTATGACGACGACCCCGGGATCGAGTCGGTCTTCAAGGCGTTCTTCTCCGCCAAGGGCGTGCCCACCGAGATCGAGACCGAGGGCGACGGCCGCTCCGACCACGCGCCGTTCAAGAACAAGGGCATCCCGGTGGGCGGTCTCTTCAGCGGCGCCGACTACATCAAGACCGCCGCCCAGGCCCAGAAGTGGGGCGGCACCTCCGGTCAGGCGTTCGACCGCTGCTACCACCGCTCCTGCGACACCTCGAGCAACATCGACGACACCGCCCTGGACCGCAACAGCGACGCCATCGCCTACGCGGTCTGGACGCTCGGCGGCGCCTGACCCCGGATGATGTGCCGTGTTCGGCTCCGCCGGCTCAGGCCCGCTCAGGTCGCCCAGGCCACCCAGGCCCGCTCAGGCCGTGATGTCCTTCGCGGTGAACCGGGCCCAGGCCGCCGAGCCGAACACGGCCACGTACAGCCCCTGCAGCCCCAGGTTCTTGACCAGCTCGTCCCAGTAGACCGGCTCGCGGAGGAGATCGGCGAAGCTGAGCCAGTAGTGCGGGAAGAGGTACGGGTGGATCGCGTGCAGCTGCGGGATGGTGTCGAGGATCTGCGCGGTGATCACCAGCCCCACCGTCGTGGCCATGGCCGCGATCCCGCTGCTGGTGAGGGTGGAGATGAACAGCCCCACCGTGGCGATCCCCACCAGCGACAGGGCCACCAGGGCGGCCACGCCGAGCGCGCGGAGCAGCGCTTCGTCGAACGAGACGGTGATGCCCGAGATCAGCGTGACATCGCCGAGCGGGAACAGCAGCGCCCCCGTCACCAGGCCCGAGAAGGCCACCACCAGGGTCGCGATCAGGCAGAAGGCCATGGTGGTGGTGAATTTGGCCAGCAGCAGACGGGTCCGCCCTGCGGGGGCGACCAGCAGATAGCGCAGCGTCCCGGAGCCCGCCTCACCGGCGATGGTGTCACCGGCGATCACGGCGATCACCATCGGCAGGAAGACCGGCAGCGTCGCCGCGAGTGACGCGAAGACCAGGAAGATCCCGTTGTTGGTGATCTGGGCGAAGAAGGCGGGGCCCTGCCCGTCTCCCCCACGGCCGCCGCCGAAGCTGCCGCCGTCGCTGGTCTCGATCTTCACCGCGACGCCGATGAGGATCGGGATCAGCGCGAGCACCCCGAGCAGGGCCAGGGTTCGCCAGCGGCGGAGGGTGGTGGTCAGCTCGGAACGGAAGAGCGCCAGGGCCCACAGCGGGCTCGGGCGGGGCGGGTTCGCGGCCCGCTCGGCCCGTGCGCCGGTGCCGGCCACCCTCGGTTCGTCAACCCGCGACATCGAAGCCCTCCCCGGTCAGCGCGACAAAGGCGTCCTCGAGCGAGGCCCGTTCGGCCCCGAAGGCCCGGACCCGCACCCCGGCGCGTACGAGGGCGGCGTTGAGATCGGCCAGCTCCAGCGGTGCGCCGTCCACGCCGGGGCCGGGCACCGGCAGCTCGCCGGAGATGCGCTCGTCCAGGACCACCAGATCCGTCACCCCGTGCTCCTTGAGCACCCGGACCGCGTCCACCGGGTCCGGGGTGGTGACGGCCAGCCGGCCGCGGCTGCCCGCCGCCAGCTCGGCCACCGTGCCCTGAGCGATCAGACGGCCCTGGGCCATCACGGCGGCGTGCGTGCACACCTGTTCGATCTCGTCGAGGAGATGGGAGGAGAGGAAGACGGTGGTGCCCTCCTCGGCCAGCTCGCGCACCAGGGCGCGGATCTCGCGCATGCCCTGCGGATCGAGGCCGTTGGTCGGCTCGTCCAGCACCAGCAGCTCACGCGGCTGGAGCAGCGCGGCGGCCAGGCCCAGGCGCTGCTTCATCCCGAGCGAGTACGCGCGGGCCTTCTTCCCGGCCGCGGCGGCCAGCCCGACCCGGTCCAGGGCGGCCGCCACGCGGGCGGCGCGGGTGCGGGGGTCGGCGGTGGGGTCGGCCGCGTCGTAACGCAGCAGATTGTCGCGGCCGGTCAGAAAGGGGTACAGGGCGGGGCCCTCGATGAGGGCGCCCACCCTGGGCAGCACGCTCCGGGAGGCGCGCGGCATCGGCTCGCCGAGCAGCCTGGCTCTGCCCGAGGTGGGCTCGATCAGGCCCATGAGCATGCGGATGGTCGTCGTCTTCCCCGAGCCATTGGGCCCGAGGAAGCCGAAGACACTGCCCCGCGGCACGGACAGGTCGAGGGCGTCGACCGCGAGCTGCCCGCCCCGGTACCGCTTGGTGAGCCCGCGGGTCTCCACCGCGGCGTCGTCCCCCTCGGTGGACCGCTGCTCCACGGGCTCCCCTTCGTTCTGCGTCGTATCCGCGCCCTACGTCGTCCGTCACCGCGCCTTATGCGGCCAGTGGGCTCACTTGGCGGCGTTGGCGGCCTTGACCAGGGCGTCCTTGTCGACCGCGCCGACGAACACCTTGCCGTCGTCGGTGAGCAGCGCGTTCACCAGCCGGGTGCTGACCACGGTGCCGGAGCCGAACTTCCCCTTGACCTCCTTGCCGAAGCCGCCGAGGAGGCCGGAGGCCGCGCCCGGGCCGCTGTCGCCACCGGGTGCCGTGGGCGCCGCTGCGCCGCCGGGGGTGTCGAGCCGGGCGACCGAGTCCCAGCCGTCGCCGATGACCTTCAGACCGGACAGGGCGCCCTGGGCGTCCTTGAAGTCCTTGGTGCCGAAGCCCTTCGGTGCGTCCTTCCGGTCGGCCTTGGGCTCCTCGGTGACCTTGGCACCCTTGGGCGGCGTGAAGTTGAAGGTGCCGGCCTTGGGCTTGCCGAAGTCCACCGTGGTGAAGCCCACGTCGATGATCGCCTTGCCGCCGCTCTTCGGGGAGAGCGTGAACTTCAGCGGGACACCGTTGTCCGCGTCCACCGCGATACGGACGGATCCGACCGTGGAATCGCTGTTCTGCTTGGGCTTGATCAGCAGGTCGTAAGCGTCCCGCCCGGCGACCCGGGAGGTGCCGTCGACGGTCACGTCGGTGGTGTCGTCCACGGAGGAGAGCACCGTCTTGGCGATCTTCTGGGGCGTGGCGTCCCGGAGGTCCTTCGGCACGTCCTGCCGGTGGTCGCCCTTGGCCTTCGCGTCCTTCGGGGCGGTGGCGTGGTAGGCGGAGTTGCTCCCGCTGTCGTACGCCCAGACCTCGTCGCCATTGTGGATCATGCTGTACTCGGCGGCGTTCTCGACGATCGACACCCGCTGCTTGTCGGGGCCGTCGGTGGCCACCCGCAGGGTGTGGGAGCCGGAGATCAGCTCCATCAGCTTGGACTCGGGCGCGGCGGACGCGTCGCCGCCCTGTGCCCCGCCGAGGTCGGCGAGGGAGCCGCCGCCGGGGAGCGAGGGGATGCCCAGATCGGTGGTGATCTTCACCGAACCGGACAGCTGCTGGGCGTCCGATGCCGCCATCTTGCTGATGAGCTCTTGTGCCGAGATCTTCGGCAGATTGGGGTCACCGGTGCTGGCGAGCGCCGGGACCAGTCCTATGGTCGCCGCCGCGATGCCCGCGACGGCGACCGGAGCGGCGTACCGGGCGGCCTTCTTCCTTCGTGATGGCCGCTCTTCATCCCAGAAGCCGTCGTCGGCGACCTGTGTCGGTCGGATCCGTGCCATGTGTGCTCTACCTCCGTCGTCGGCGGCGGTTCGTCAGCTTGCACTCGTCCACCTCTCGGGCCATTGTCACCCGATCCCGCCATGTGGTGGTCTTTTCATCCCACCAAATCGTTCGACGTGGCGCGTCAGCCCGCAGGATCACCTCGGCGTAATGCTCGGGTATGACGCCGCTCCACCGGAAGTCAGGGACAGGCTCCCCGGCGCCGGGGGCCGGTCCGGATGGAACGGGCGCCGGGCGGGGGTCACCCGGCCCGGTGGACCACCGCGTCGCACAGCCCCTCGAGGGCCGCCTTCGCCGGGCCCTCGGGCAGCGGCGCCAGCATCGAACGGGCCTCCGCCGCGTAGCGGATCGTGACCCGGCGGGCCCGCTCCAGCGCCGGATGGGCGCGCAGCCGCCGCAGCACCTCGGCATGGCGCGCGTCATCGGTGAGATCGCCCGCGAGCAGCTCGCACAGCTCGCGGTCCGCGGCCGAACCGGTCGCCTCGGCCTGCTCCCGCACATAGAGCACGGGCAGGGTGGCCACGCCCTCGCGCAGATCGGTGCCGGGGGTCTTGCCGGACTCATGGCTGTCGCTGGCGATGTCCAGGAGGTCGTCGGCGAGCTGGAAGGCCATGCCGAGCCGCTCGCCGTACTGGGTGAGGATGCTGACGATGCTCTCGTCGGCGCCCGACATCATCGCCCCGAACCGGCCGGAGACGGCGATCAGCGAGCCCGTCTTGCCGGCCAGCACATCCAGGTAGTGCTCGACCGGGTCACGGCCGTCGCGGGGGCCCGCCGTCTCCAGGATCTGGCCGGTGACCAGCCGCTCGAACGCCTCCGCCTGGACCCGCACCGCCTCGGGGCCGAGGTCGGCCAGGATGTGCGAGGCCCGGGCGAAGAGGAAGTCGCCGGTGAGGACGGCCACCGAGTTGCCCCAGCGGGCGTTGGCGCTGGAGACGCCGCGCCGCACCTCCGCCTCGTCCATCACATCGTCGTGGTACAGCGTCGCCAGATGGGTGAGCTCGACGACCACCGCCGAGGGCACCACTCCGGGTGCGTGGGGGTCACCGAACTGCGCGCCCAGCAGCACCAGCAGGGGGCGGAACCGCTTCCCCCCGGCCCGCACCAGATGCTGGGCGGCCTCCGTGATGAAGGGGACATCGCTTTTGGTGGCCTCCAGCAGGCCCTCTTCGACCGCCGTCAGCCCGGCCAGGGTGTCGGCTTCCAGAGTCCGGTCCCGCACGCTCAGCCCCAAGGGCCCGACGAAGCTCACGGGGTACTCCTGTCTGCCTACGAATGACGCGAATGTCGATGTGTCGCTGTCTCCACCAACAGGCAGCGTATCCGGTCGGGTATCGATCACAGTGGGCGCCTTCCCGCCTTGTGCGCCTCTCACCGTTCTCACCCGAACCGACCGCTTCACATCGCAGTACCGCGATCGCAGCAGATCATTCATGCCCCGGACCCCACCCGGCCGCTCGACCGGACCGCCGGACGGTCCACCGAACCGGCCGTCGAGGGGGGCCGGTGCCGGCCTTGCCCTGGGCCTTCCCCGCACGCGCCGCGCCTTAGGGTGTGCTGCGTCCCACAGTGACGAGGAGAAGGCGAGGCAGCCCCGATGCCGCAGCGATCCCCGCTGGACCTGCCCGAAGGCGACCCCTTCGGCCCGCACAACCTCCCCTATGGCGTCTTCACCGCGCCGCACGCTCCTCATCTGCGGAAAATCGGGGTGCGCTACGGAAACCATGTGCTCGACGTGGGCGCCGCCGCGGCCGCCACCGCCTCGCCGCACGCCGAGCCGCTGGGCGCCGACACCCTCAACCCGCTGATGGCCGCGGGCCGCCCGGTCTGGCAGGCCGTGCGGGCCGAGGTGCTCGACTGGCTCACCGACCCGGCGCACCGCTCGACCATCGAGCCGCTGATGCACCCCCTCCCCACCGTGGCGCTCCACCTCCCCTTCGAGGTGGCCGACTACGCCGACTTCTATGCGAGCGAGCACCACGCCACCAACACGGGCAGGATCTTCCGCCCCGACGGCGAGGCGCTCACCCCCAACTGGAAGCACATGCCGATCGGCTACCACGGCCGGGCCGGCACCATCCTCGTCTCGGGCACGCCCATCGTCCGCCCGCAGGGCCAGCATCTGCCCCCGGCCGATACCTCCGCACCACACGCTTCCTCCCCCACTCCGGTCTTCGGCCCCTCCCTGCGCCTCGACTTCGAAGCGGAGGTGGCCTTCGTCGTCGGCGCCCCTTCCACTGTGAATACACCGGTGCCGCTCTCCGGGTTCCACGACCACGTCTTCGGCGTCTGTCTGCTCAACGACTGGTCCGCGCGCGACATCCAGGCCTGGGAGTACCGCCCGCTCGGCCCCTTCCTCGGCAAGTCCTTCGCCACCTCCCTCGCCGCGTGGGTCACCCCGCTGGACGCCCTCACCGCGGCCCGTACCAGCCCTCCCGCCCGCGACGTCCCGCCCCTCCCCTACCTGGACGACAGCGCCGCCGAGCCCGGCGGACTCGATCTGCGCCTGGAGGTCGCCCTCAACGGCCACACGATCTCCCGCCCGCCCTTCTCCGCCATGTACTGGACCGCGGCCCAGCAGCTCGCCCACCTGACGGTGAACGGCGCCTCGCTGCGCACCGGCGACCTCTTCGCCTCCGGCACGGTCAGCGGTCCGCGCCCGGACGAGCTCGGCTGTCTCCTCGAACTCACCTGGGGCGGCCGCGCCCCCCTGCGGCTCCCCGACGGCACCCGCGCCTTCCTTGAGGACGGGGACGAGGTGACCGTCACGGCCTGGGCGCCGGGCCCGCAGGGGACCCGTATCGGCCTGGGCGAGGTGACCGGCCAGGTCCTCCCGGCCACGCCCTGACGCGGCTGCTAATTTGTCGTGCTCCTGCCCTGACGATCCCGGACGACCGAGGAGAAGCACGTGAAGAAGGCAGTGAGCATCGCCGGCACGGTGGCGGCGGCAGCCCTGCTGCTGACCGCATGCGGCAGTGACGGTGGCGACGACAAGAAGGACACCTCCAAGGACCCCTCCTCCGCGTCGAGCGCCCCGGCGGAGGGGGGCGCGGACACGAAGGTCTCCGGCACCTATGTGGCGAAGGCCGGTGACGGGGCCGTCATCCTGTCCATCAGCGGCAAGAAGGCCGTACTGATGGCCGACAAGCACATCTGCAACGGCGAGTACGCCGACATGGGCGGGAAGATGCTCATGCTCAAGTGCGCCGACGGCAACACCGACCGCAGCGCGGGCAAGGTCACCGCGAGCGCGGACGGCAAGACCCTCACGGTCGACTGGGACGCGCTCGCCAAGAATGACACCTTCATCAAGACGACCTCGCCCAGCGACCTCCCCTCGGGCCTTCCGACGTCGCTGCCCTCCGGCCTCCCGACCGATCTGCCGACCGGCCTCCCGACCGGCTGAACCCACGGCGCCGGACCCCATCCGGCGCCCCGGGCCCCTGGCGCTCCCGCGCGCCGGGGGCCCGCCGCGCACAGTGGCAGATCTTGCCGCCGCGGAGACGAACCCGCAGGCAGAAGGGGTGGGAAAGCCACCGTCAGGTGGCGCAATACTTCGGCAACGCCATCGTCCCGGCCCCGTCGGTATGGTCCCGATACGACCCCGCCGACCAGCCCACCCACGGAGCCGGCCGGTGCCAGCCGAACGCCCCCGCGAGCACGCCCCGCCGGTCGCCCCCGCGAGCACGCCCCGCCGGTCGCCGCCGCGCGCCGCCGGCGGCTCCGTGAGGTGAAAGGCCCCTCGATGCAGCGCACGACCCTCCCGTCGGCCCTCGCCGCCGGCGCCCTGCTGCTGTCCCTCACCGGCTGCGGCGGCAACGCGGACGCGGACGGCAAGACCGTGACCGTCACCGTCGGCTACCAGTCCAAGACCATCAACACGGTGACCGCGGGCACCCTGCTGCGCTCGCTCGGCGCCTTCGAACGCGAGCTGCGCGCCCTCGACCGCCGCGACGGCCATACGTACAAGGTGAAGTGGGAGGACTACGCCACGGGAGCGCCCATCACCGCCCAGATGGTCGCCGGTAAGGTCGACATCGGATCGATGGGCGACTTCCCGCTCCTGATCAACTCCGGGCGCGGCACCCAGCTGAACGCGCCGACCCGCCTCGTCTCCGTCACCGGCTACAACCTGCGCGGCGGCCTCAATACGGTCCTCACCGCACCCGGTTCCACGCTGCGCGCCCTGTCCGGGCTGCGCGGCAAGAACGTCTCCACCAGTGTCGGCTCCGCCGCGGACGGCACGCTCGTGCGCGCCCTGCAGCAGGCGGGCATCGACCCCGAGGGCGGCATCCACAAGCTCAACCAGCGTAAGGCGGCGGTGTTGGCGCTGTTGCCCTTGGCGGAGCGGGAACCGGCCGCTCGGGAGGCCCTGTCCTCGGTGCGCTCCGACCCGGACGCGGATGTCCGTGCCTACGCGGCCAAGGCGATGGCCTAGGGTCGGCGCCTGCGGCGGGCTTGGCCCCCACCCCGCCCCTTCCCGATTCAGGGGACTCCGCCCCTGCCCCCGCCGGGGCTCCGCCCCGGACCCCGCTCCTCAATCGCCGGAGGGGCTGGAATTGCGCGCCCTGATCGGGCTCACCCCGCTCACCGAAGGGGCGCTGCCGCTGGACGGCCGGACCCTGGAGCGGCCGGAGGCCGGCCGCGGGTTCCGCCCGAGGGTTCGGGAAGGGCCGGTGTCCGCAACGCGGCTCCGCCCCGGCTCCCGGACGCCCGCGCGCTATCCCCGCCAGGCCGAGGCCAAAGGGCACAGCCCCTGCCGCGCGGCGAAGCCGCATATCGGATGCAGCAGGAAGGAGCGGCACGGGAGACGCCTCCGCCCGGCCCAAACACCGTCACGTCGTCCCCGCCAGGCCGAGGCCAAAGGGCACAGCCCCTGCCGCGCGGCGGAGCCGCATATCGGATGCAGCGGGAAGGGGCGGGGTGGGGACAACCCCGGCCGGGCGCGGGCACCGTTTCGGTGTCCGGGCCCGGCCGGGGTCAGGGGCGGAGCCCCCTGGTAGGAGAAGGGGCGGGGTGGGGGAATGGCTAGCGGACGAAGACGCCCGCCTGGCTCGCGAGGTCCAGGAAGTACTGCGGGGCGACGCCCAGGACCAGCGTGACCGCCACGCCGATCGCGATGGCCGACGAGGTCAGCGGGCTCGGCACGGCCACGGACGGGCCGTCCGTGCGCGGTTCGCTGAAGAACATCAGCACGATCACCCGGATGTAGAAGAACGCGGCGACCGCCGAGGAGATCACACCGATCACCACCAGCGCGCCCGCCCCACCGTCGGCCGCCGCCTTGAAGACCGCGAACTTCCCGGCGAAGCCGCTGGTCAGCGGGATACCGGCGAAGGCCAGCAGGAAGACCGCGAAGACGGCGGCCACCAGGGGCGAACGGCGGCCGAGACCGGCCCACTTGGACAGGTGGGTGGCCTCGCCGCCCGCGTCCCGCACCAGGGTGACCACCGCGAAGGCGCCGAGGGTCACGAAGGAGTACGCGGCGAGGTAGAAGAGGACGGAGGAGATGCCGTCGGGCGTGGTGGCGATGACACCGGCCAGGATGAACCCGGCGTGGGCGATCGAGGAGTACGCCAGCAGCCGCTTCACATCGGTCTGGGTGACGGCCACGATGGCGCCGCCCAGCATCGTGACGATGGCGACGCCCCACATCACCGGCCGCCAGTCCCAGCGCAGCCCGGGCAGTACGACGTACAGCAGCCGCAGCAGCGCGCCGAAGGCCGCGACCTTGGTGGCCGCCGCCATGAAGCCGGTCACCGGGGTCGGGGCGCCCTGGTAGACGTCGGGGGTCCACATGTGGAACGGCACGGCGCCGATCTTGAACAGCAGCCCCATCAGCACCATCGCCCCGCCGATCAGCAGCAGCGCGTCATTGCCCATGGTCCCGGCGAGCGCCGGGGTGACGTTCCTGACCTGGCCGTCGACGACGTCCGCGATCCCGGAGTAGGCGACCGTGCCCGCGTAGCCGTACAGCAGGGCGATGCCGAAGAGCAGGAACGCCGAGGAGAAGGCGCCCAGCAGGAAGTACTTGACCGCGGCCTCCTGCGACATCGCGCGGTGGCGCCGGGCCAGCGCGCAGAGGATGTACAGCGGCAGGGAGAAGACCTCCAGCGCCACGAAGAGCGTCAGCAGATCGTTGGCGGACGGGAAGACCAGCATGCCGCCGACCGCGAAGAGGACCAGCGGAAAGACCTCGGTGGTGGTGAACCCCGCCTTGACGGCGGCCTTTTCGGCCTCGCCGCCGGGCACGGCGGCGGCCTGCGCCGCGAAGGAGTCGACGCGGTTGCCGTGCACCACCGGGTCCAGCCGCCGCTCGGCGAAGGTGAACACCGCCACCAGCGCGACCAGGAGAATGGTCCCCTGGAGGAAGAGCGCCGGTCCGTCGACCGCGATCGCGCCCATGGCCGCGACATGGGCCTTGCTGGTGCCGTAGTCACTGGCGGCGAGGCCGATCACGGCGGCGAAGGCCGCGGCCAGGGCGACCACGGAGACGAACAGCTGCGCCACGTACCGCTGGCGGCGCGGGAGGAACGCCTCGATCAGGACGCCGACGATCGCGGCGCCGAGCACGATCAGCGTGGGCAACAGCTGGCCGTACTCGATATCGGGCGACGGGATCTTGTCGGGCGCCGCCGCCGCTGTTGTCCACAGGCTGTGGACAGTGGCCGCGTGGATCACTTGGCACCTCCGGAAGCACCGTCGTGGGAAGCACCGTCGGACTTCGGGCTGTAGCTGAACCAGCCCGCGTCGGTGACGGGGTGATCGGGCTTGGGATCCTTCTTGTCCACCACGGACAGCGTGTGGTCGACCGCCGGGTTGACGATGTCGGCCAGCGGCTTCGGATAGACCCCGAGGAAGATCAGAAGCGCGATGAGCGGGGCCACGACGACCAGCTCACGCACCCGCAGATCGGGCATGGACCGCACCTCGGCCTTCACCGGACCGGTCATGGTGCGCTGGTAGAGGATCAGGACGTAGAGCGCCGCCAGCACTATTCCGACGGTCGCGATCACGCCGAACACCGGGTAGCGGCTGAACGTGCCGACCAGGACCAGGAATTCGCTGATGAACGGCGCGAGGCCGGGCAGCGAGAGGGTGGCGAGGCCGCCGATCAGGAAGGTGCCGGCGAGCACCGGGGCCACCTTCTGCACCCCGCCGTAGTCGGCGATGAGCCGCGAACCGCGCCGGGTGATCAGGAACCCGGCCACCAGCATCAGCGCGGCCGTGGAGACACCGTGGTTGACCATGTAGAGGGTGGCGCCGCCCTGGCCCTGGGTGGTCATCGCGAAGATGCCCAGGATGATGAAGCCGAAGTGGGAGATCGAGGCGTAGGCGATCAGCCGCTTGATGTCCCGCTGGCCGATCGCCAGCAGCGCCCCGTAGATGATGCTGATGAGCGCCAGGATCATGATCGCCGGGGTGGCCCACTTGCTGGCCTCCGGGAAGAGCTGGAGGCAGAAGCGGAGCATCGCGAAGGTGCCGACCTTGTCGACCACCGCGGTGATCAGCACGGCGACCGGGGCGGTGGACTCCCCCATCGCGTTGGGCAGCCAGGTGTGCAGCGGCCACAGCGGCGCCTTCACCGCGAAGGCGAAGAAGAAGCCGAGGAAGAGCAGCCGCTCGGTGCTGGACGCCATGTCCAGGTGGCCGCCCGCCCGCGCCTGGACGATCTCCTGGAGCGAGAAGGTGCCGGTGCCGAGCTGATCGGCAGTGACCGCGTACAGACCGACGACCGCGGCGAGCATGATCAGCCCGCCCGCCAGGTTGTAGAGCAGGAACTTCACCGCGGCGTACGAGCGCTGCGTGGCCGTCTCCTCCTCGGAGCGGCCCCCGGCCCGGTCCCCGAAGCCCCGATGAGGAAGTACATCGGGATCAGCATGGCCTCGAAGAAGATGTAGAAGAGGAAGACGTCGGTGGCCTCGAAGGAGATCACCACCATCGCCTCGACCATCAGGATCAGCGCGAAGAAGCCCTGGGTGGGCCGCCAGCGGCGGTTGGGGCGGGCGCTTTCCAGCGGATCGGCGTCATGCCAGCCCGCCAGGATGATGAAGGGGATGAGCACGGCGGTGAGCGCGATCAGCGCGACCGCGATCCCGTCCACGCCCAGTTCGTAGCGGACGCCGAAGTCCTTGATCCAGGCGTGGGATTCAGTGAGCTGGAAGCGGGCGCCGCCGGGGTCGAAGCGGACCAGCACGATCGCCGCGAGGGCGAGGGTGACCAGGGAGAAGCCCAGCGCCACCCACTTGGCGGCGGCGCGCTGGGCGGCGGGCACGGCGGCGGTGACCACCGCGCCGAGCGCGGGCACCACGGCCGTGGCCGTCAGCAGGGGAAATGACATGACTCAGACCGCCCTCATCAGCAGGGTCGCGGCGATGAGCACCGCCGTACCGCCGAACATCGAGACCGCGTACGTACGGGCATAGCCGTTCTGCAGCTTTCGCAGCCGGCCGGAGAGCCCGCCGACGGAGGCCGCGGTGCCGTTGACCACCCCGTCGACCAGCTTGTGGTCGACATAGACCAGACCGCGGGTCAGATACTGGCCGGGTTTGACGAGCGCGACATGGTTGAAGTCGTCCTGCAGCAGATCGCGCCGGGCGGCCCGGGTGAGCAGCGATCCGCGGGGGGCGGTGCGCGGCACCGGCCGGCGTCCGTACTGCGCCCAGGCGAGGGCGACACCGATCGCCAGCACCACCATCGTCCCGGCGGTGACCGCCGCGGCGCTGAGCGGGGAGTCGCCGTGGCTGTGGCCGGTGACCGGCTCCAGCCACTTCAGGAACGCGTCGTTGACGCTGAACAGCCCGCCCGCGAAGACCGATCCCACGGCCAGGACGATCATGGGGATGGTCATGGACGAGGGCGACTCGTGCGGATGCGGTTCGGTGTGCGCCCCGGCCGACTCGGCGGCGGGCTCGGCGCTGGGCTCCTCGGGCGAGGGCGTGGTGCCCCAGCGCTTCTCGCCGAAGAAGGTCAGCAGCATCACCCGCGTCATGTAGTACGCGGTGATGGCCGCGCCCAGCAGGGCCGCGCCGCCGAGGATCCAGCCCTCGGTGCCGCCCTTGGCGAACGCCGCCTCGATGATCTTGTCCTTGGACCAGAAGCCGGACAGCCCGGGGAAGCCGATGATCGCGAGATAGCCGAGCCCGAAGGTGACGAAGGTGACCGGCATGTACTTCCGCAGGCCGCCGTACTTGCGCATGTCGACCTCGTCGTTCATGGCGTGCATGACCGAACCGGCCCCGAGGAAGAGCCCCGCCTTGAAGAAGCCGTGGGTCACCAGGTGCATGATCGCGAAGACATAGCCGATCGGGCCGAGCCCGGCGGCCAGGATCATGTACCCGATCTGCGACATGGTGGACCCGGCCAGGGCCTTCTTGATGTCGTCCTTGGCGCAACCGACGATCGCACCGAACAGGAGCGTGACCGCGCCGACCGTGACCACCGCGGCCTGGGCGTCCGGCGCGGCGTTGAAGATCGCGCCGGAGCGGGTGATCAGATACACGCCCGCGGTCACCATGGTCGCCGCGTGGATCAGGGCCGAGACCGGGGTCGGGCCCTCCATCGCGTCCCCGAGCCAGGACTGCAGCGGCACCTGGGCCGACTTGCCGCAGGCGGCGAGGAGCAGCATCAGCCCGATCGCGGTGAGCTTGCCCTCGCTCGCGTGGTCCGCGTTCGTCAGCACCGGGGCGAAGGTGAAGGTCCCGAACGTCGTGAACATCAGCATGATCGCGATCGACAGGCCCACATCGCCGACGCGGTTGACGATGAACGCCTTCTTCGCCGCCGTGGCCGCGCTGGGCTTGTGCTGCCAGAAGCCGATGAGCAGGTACGAGGCGAGGCCGACGCCCTCCCAGCCGACGTACAGCAGCAGGTAGTTGTCGGCGAGGACGAGCAGCAGCATCGCCGCGAGGAAGAGGTTGAGATAGCCGAAGAAGCGGCGGCGGCGCTCGTCGTGCTCCATATAGCCGATCGAGTAGATGTGGATCAGCGTGCCCACACCGGTGATCAGCAGGACGAAGGTCATGGACAGCTGGTCGAGCTGGAAGGCGACGTCCGCGCGGAAGCCGCCCACCGGGATCCAGCTGAAGACCTTGCTGTGCAAGGCCCGGTCGTGCTCGCCGCGGCCGAGCATGTCGGCGAAGAGCACGGCGCCGATGACGAAGGAGGCGGCGGCGAGCACCGTGCCGATGTAGTGGCCCTTGCCGTCCAGCCGCCGCCCTCCGCACAGCAGCAGGGCCGCGCCGAGCAGCGGGACCGCGACAAGCAATCCGATGAGGTTCTCCACGTGAACGCGACCCCTTCTAGAGCTTCATCAGGCTGGCGTCGTCGACCGAGGCCGAGTGGCGGGAGCGGAAGATGGTCACGATGATCGCGAGACCGACCACGACCTCCGCCGCGGCCACGACCATCGTGAAGAAGGCGATGATCTGGCCGTCGAGATTGCCGTGCAGCCGGGAGAAGGTGACGAACGCCAGGTTGCACGCGTTCAGCATCAGCTCGACGCACATGAAGAGGACGATCGCGTTCCGCCTGATGACGACGCCGGCCGCACCAATGGTGAACAACAGGGCGGCCAGGTAGAGGTAGTTGACCGGATTCACTTGGCGACTCCCCTCGGATTCGGCGCACTGCCCGCGTTCTCACCGTTCTCGCCGTTTTCGCCGTTCTCGGACGTGCCCGGCTCCCCGGCGCCCCCGGACGGCTTGCCGGTTCCATTGCCCTTCCGGCCCAGCCAGCGCTGCGAGCGCTGCTCCAGCGCCGCCAGCTCGGCCAGCGCCTCGCGGGAGACGTCCCGGATCTGACCGCGGCCGCGCAGCGTGGCGTTGACGGTGAGGTCGGACGGGGTGCCGTCGGGCAGCAGACCGGGGATGTCCACCGCGTTGTGCCGCGCGTACACACCGGGCGCCGGAAGCGGCGGCACGTTCCGGCCGGTGCGCACCCGCGCCTCGGACTGCTCGCGCTGGGTGCGGGCCCGCTCGGTGCGCTCGCGGTGGGTCAGCACCATCGCGCCGACCGCCGCGGTGATCAGCAGCGCGCCGGTGATCTCGAAGGCGAAGACGTACTTGGTGAAGACCAGGGCCGCCAGGCCCTCCACATTGCCGCCGGAGTTGGCCTGGCCCAGGCCGTTCCACGTCTTCAGCGAGGCGTTCCCGATCCCGGCGCACAGCAGGATGCCGAAGCCGAGCCCGCAGAGGGCGGCGAGCCAGCGCTGCCCCTTCAGGGTCTCCTTGAGGGAGTCGGCGGCGGTGACACCGACCAGCATCACCACGAAGAGGAAGAGCATCATGATCGCGCCGGTGTAGACGACGATCTGGACGACGCCCAGGAAGTACGCGCCATTGGCGAGGTAGAAGACCGCCAGGATGATCATGGTGCCCGCGAGGCACAGGGCGCTGTGCACGGCCTTGCGCATCAGGATCGTGCACAGCGCGCCGATCACGGCGACGGTGCCGAGCACCCAGAACTGGAGGGCCTCACCGGTGGAGGTGGTGGAGGCCGCCGCGGCCAGAGCGCCGCCGCTCATGCCTGCACCCCCTGCTGCCGCTCCTGCGACTCCTCGTTCCCCGCGGCCTGGTCGGACGGGGTCTCGCCCTTGCTGACCGCGACCTGCTGGGTGGTGCCGGGCGCGGCCTCGGTCACCAGGCCCCGGTAGTAGTCCTGCTCGTCGGTGCCGGGGTAGATGGCGTGCGGGGAGTCGACCATCCCGTCCTCGAGCCCCGCGAGCAGCTCCTCCTTGGTGTAGATGAGCGATTCGCGGGTGCGGTCGGCGAGCTCGTACTCATTGGTCATGGTGAGCGCCCGGGTGGGGCACGCCTCGACGCACAGGCCGCACAGGATGCAGCGCAGATAGTTGATCTGGTAGACGCGGCCGTAGCGCTCGCCCGGGGAGTAGCGCTCCTCGTCGGTGTTGTCCGCGCCCTCCACGTAGATCGCGTCGGCGGGGCAGGCCCAGGCGCACAGCTCGCAGCCGATGCACTTCTCCAGCCCGTCCGGGTGCCGGTTGAGCTGGTGGCGTCCGTGGAAGCGGGGCGCGGTGGGCTTCTTCACCTCTGGGTACTGTTCGGTGAGCCGCTTCTTGAACATGGCCTTGAAGGTCACGCCGAAGCCGGCCACCGGATTCTGGAAGTCAGACACCGTCGGCCTCCTTTCCGTCACTGACAGTGTCGGGGCCACCACTGACAATCAACTCACGCTCGGTGCGCGGACGTCGGCGGGGGACGGGCGGCAAGGTCTGGCCGGGCAGCGGCGGCACCGGGAAACCTCCCGCCATCGGGTCGAAGGCGGGCTCCGGTCCCTGTTCCGCTCCGGCCTCGGCCTGCGCCGAACGGTCGCGGAAGAAGTCGACCACGAAGGACAGCAGCAGCAGTGCGATCACCGCGCTGCCCACGTAGAGCACGATGTCCTGGTAGTCGTAGTTCTCGTTGCGCAGCGCCCGGACGGTGGCGACCAGCATCAGCCAGACCATCGAGATCGGGATGAGCACCTTCCAGCCCAGCTTCATGAACTGGTCGTAGCGCACGCGCGGAAGCGTGCCGCGCACCCAGATGAAGACGAACAGCGATGTCACGACCTTGCCGACGAACCACAGCAGCGGCCACCAGCCGTGGTTGGCGCCCTCCCAGAAGGTGCTGATCGGCCAGGGCGCCCGCCAGCCGCCGAGGAAGAGGGTGACGGCGACCATCGAGACGGTGACCATGTTGATGTACTCGGCGAGCATGAACATCGCGAACTTGATCGAGGAGTACTCGGTGTTGAAGCCGCCGACCAGGTCGCCCTCGGACTCCGGCATGTCGAACGGCGCCCGGTTGGTCTCACCGATCATCGAGACGATGTAGATGAGGAACGAGACCGGCAGCAGCACCGCGTACCAGCGGTCCTGCTGCGATGCGACGATCTGCGAGGTCGACATCGACCCGGAGTAGAGGAAGACGGCCGCGAAGGAGAGCCCCATCGCGATCTCGTAGCTGATCATCTGGGCGCAGGAGCGCAGGCCCCCCAGGAGCGGATACGTCGATCCGGAGGACCAGCCCGCCAGCACGATGCCGTAGATGCCGACCGAGGCGGTGGCGAGGATGTAGAGGACGGCGATCGGCAGATCGGTCAGCTGCATCGCGGTGCGGTGCCCGAAGACCGAGACCTCCGGGCCGAACGGCATCACCGCGACCGCCATGAAGGCGGGGATGGCCGCGACGACCGGCGCCAGGACGTAGACCACCTTGTCGGCGCCCTTGACGACCACGTCCTCCTTGAGCATCAGCTTCACGCCGTCCGCGAGGGACTGCAGCATGCCCCAGGGGCCGTGGCGGTTGGGCCCGATGCGCAGCTGCATCCAGCCGACCACCTTGCGCTCCATCACGATGGAGATGAGCACCGTCACCATCAGGAACGCGAAGCAGAAGACGGCCTTGATCAGGATCAGCCACCACGGGTCGCGGCCGAACATCGACAGGTCCTCTGCGGCGAGATACCTCACTGGGTCACCTCCGTCGCGGGGGCAGTGATCGTCACGACATCGCCGGGGCGGGCGCCCAGATCGCGCTGGACGCCGCCGCCGACGGAGGCGAGCGGCAGCCAGACCACCCGGTCGGGCATCGCGGTGACGCTCAGCGGCAGTTGGACCGAGCCGGCCGGGCCGGTGACCCGGACGAGCTGGCCGTCCTCGACCCCGGCCTCGCCCGCCGTGGCCGCCGACAGCCGGGCCACGGCCGCGTGGCGGGTCCCGGCCAGCGCCGGATCGCCGTCCTGGAGCCGGCCCTGGTCGAGCAGCAGCCGATGTCCGGCGAGCACCGCCTCGCCCTCGGCCGGCCGGGGCAGCGGACCGCCCGTCTCCAGCGCGGCGGTGGCGCGCGGGCCCTGCCAGGTGCCCAGCCGGGTCATCTCGGCGCGTACGGCCTCGACGTCCGGCAGGCCCAGGGGCGCGTCCAGCGCGTCGGCCAGCATGTGCAGCACCCGGGCGTCCGGGAGGGTGTGGCGGCGGGTCATCTGGTCGGGCTTGAGCGCGGCCTCGAACGGCCGGGCCCGGCCCTCCCAGTTGAGGAAGGTGCCGGACTTCTCCACGACCGCCGCGACCGGCAGCACCACATCGGCCCGCTCGGTGACCTCCGAGGGCCGCTGCTCCAGGCTGACCACGAAGTCCACGGCGTCCAGGGCCTCCAGGGCCCGCGCCGGATCGGGCAGATCGGCGACCTCGACGCCCGCGACCAGCAGCGCGCCGAGCCCTCCGACCGCCGCGGCCTCGATGATCTGGCCGGTGTCCCGGCCCACCTGGTGCGGCAGGTCGTTGGTGCCCCAGACGGAGGAGACCTCCTCGCGGGCCCGCGGATCGTGGGCCGGGCGGCCGCCGGGCAGCAGCCCGGGCAGCGCCCCCGCCTCGATCGCGCCCCGCTCCCCCGCCCGGCGCGGGATCCAGGCGAGCGTGGCGCCGGTGGCGGCGGCGGCCCGTACGGCGGCGGTGAGCCCGCCCGCCACGGACGCCAGCCGCTCGCCGACGACGATCACCGCGCCCTCTTCGCGCAGCGCCTCGGCGGCCCGCTCCCCGTCCGCGTCCAGACCGGTGCGGCCCGCGATGGCGTCCAGCCACTCGGTCTCGGTGCCCGGGGCGGCCGGCAGCAGGGTGCCGCCCGCCTTCTCGAGGCCCCGGGTCGCGTGGGTGGCCAGCGAGAAGGTGCGCTGTCCGTGCTTGCGGTGCGCCTTGCGCAGCCGCAGGAAGACGCCGGGCGACTCCTCCTCGGCCTCGAAGCCGACCAGCAGCACGGCCGGGGCCTTCTCCAGCGCGGTGTAGGTGAGTCCGCCGCCGTCCAGGTCACGCCCCCGGCCCGCGATGTGGGTGGCCAGGAAGTCGGCCTCCTCGTCGCTGTGGAGACGGGCCCGGAAGTCGATGTCGTTGGTGTCCAGGGCGAGCCGTGCGAACTTCGCGTAGGCGTAGGCGTCCTCGACGGTCAGCCGGCCGCCGGTGAGCACACCGGTGCGGCCGCGCGCCATGCTGAGCCCCTCGGCCGCCGCGTCCAGCGCCTCGGGCCAGCTCGCCGGCTCCAGCTTCCCCGTCTCGCGGTCGCGCACCAGCGGAGTGGTGAGCCGCTCGGGCAGCTGGGCGTAGCGGAAGCCGAAGCGGCCCTTGTCGCAGATCCACTCCTCGTTGACCTCGGGGTCGTCCGCCGCCAGCCGCCGCATGACCTTGCCGCGGCGGTGGTCGGTGCGGGTCGCGCAGCCGCCCGCGCAGTGCTCGCACACGCTCGGCGAGGAGACCAGGTCGAAGGGGCGGGAGCGGAAGCGGTACGCCGCCGACGTCAGGGCGCCCACCGGGCAGATCTGGATGGTGTTGCCGGAGAAGTACGATTCGAACGGGTCGCCCTCGCCGGTGCCCACCTGCTGCAGCGCGCCCCGCTCCAGCAGCTCGATCATCGGGTCGCCCGCGATCTGGTTGGAGAAGCGGGTGCAGCGCGCGCACAGCACACAGCGCTCGCGGTCCAGCAGCACCTGGGCCGAGATCGGCACCGGCTTGGCGAACGTCCGCTTCTGGCCCTCGAACCGGCTGTCGGCCTGTCCGGCGCTCATCGCCTGGTTCTGCAGCGGGCATTCGCCGCCCTTGTCGCAGACCGGGCAGTCCAGCGGGTGGTTGATCAGCAGCAGCTCCATCACCCCGCGCTGGGCCTTCTCGGCCACCGGCGAGGTGAGCTGCGTCTTGACCACCATCCCGTCGGTGCAGGTGATGGTGCAGGAGGCCATCGGCTTGCGCTGGCCCTCCACCTCGACGATGCACTGGCGGCAGGCGCCGGCCGGGTCGAGGAGCGGATGGTCGCAGAACCGCGGGATCTCGATGCCGAGCAGTTCGGCGGCGCGGATGACCAGCGTCCCCTTGGGGACGGAGATCTCGATTCCGTCGATGGTGACGGAGACCAGATCTTCTCGCGGCACCGCCGCCTCCCCGCCCGACGAGGGTGCGTTGGTGGTCACGGTCATGCGTTCACCCCCAGGTGAGTGGAGCGCGGCTCGTCGGCCCAGGCGGTGGACTTGGCCGGGTCGAACGGACAGCCTCCGCCGGTGATGTGCTGCTCGTACTCCTCGCGGAAGTACTTCAGCGAGGAGAAGATGGGGCTGGCAGCGCCGTCGCCAAGGGCGCAGAAGGACTTGCCGTTGATGTTGTCGGCGATGTCCGCCAGCTTGTCGAGGTCCTCCCTGCGGCCCTTGCCGGCCTCGAGGTCGCGCAACAGCTGGACCAGCCAGTACGTGCCCTCGCGGCAGGGTGTGCACTTGCCGCAGGACTCATGCGCGTAGAACTCGGTCCAGCGGGTCACGGCCCGCAGCACGCAGGTGGTCTCGTCGAAGCACTGGAGCGCCTTGGTGCCCAGCATCGACCCGGCCGCGCCCACGCCCTCGTAGTCCAGCGGGACGTCGAGGTGCTCGTCGGTGAGCAGCGGGGTGGACGAGCCGCCCGGGGTCCAGAACTTCAGCCGGTGCCCGGGGCGCATCCCGCCGCTCATGTCGAGCAGCTGGCGCAGGGTGATCCCGAGCGGGCCCTCGTACTGTCCGGGGTTGGCCACATGGCCGGACAGCGAGTAGAGCGTGAAGCCCGGGGACTTCTCGCTGCCCATCGAACGGAACCATTCCTTGCCCTTGTTGAGGATCGCGGGAACCGAGGCGATGGATTCGACGTTATTGACAACAGTGGGGCACGCGTACAGACCGGCGACCGCGGGGAAGGGAGGCCGCAGCCGGGGCTGGCCGCGGCGGCCCTCCAACGAGTCCAGCAGCGCGGTCTCCTCACCACAGATGTACGCGCCGGCGCCCGCGTGCACGGTGATGTCGAGACCGGGCAGTCCGTCCACCCCGAGCTTCCGCCGCCGCTGTTCCGCCGTGCCGAGGTAGCCCGCCTCGTACGCCTCGCGCACGGCCTCGTGCAGCCGCCGCAGCACGGGGACGACCTCGCCGCGCAGATAGATGAAGGCGTGTTCGGAGCGGATGGCATGACAGGCGATGATCATGCCCTCGATCAGGGAGTGCGGATTGGCGTAGAGAAGGGGGATGTCCTTGCAGGTACCGGGTTCCGACTCATCGGCGTTGACGACGAGATAGTGCGGCTTGCCGTCGCCCTGCGGAATGAACTGCCACTTCATTCCGGTGGGGAAGCCGGCGCCGCCGCGGCCGCGCAGACCCGCGTCCTTCACCAGCGCGATCACCGCGTCGGGGTCCATGGCGAGGGCCTTCCGCATGCCCTCGTAGCCCTCGTGCCGCAGATAGGTGCGCAGGGCCCAGGAGTTGGGCTGGTCCCAGAACGCGGAGAGCACGGGTGCCAGCAGCTTCTCGGGGCTGTGCCCATTGATCTCGGTTGTCACGGTCATCACTCCCCCTCCTCGGCGACCGGACCGGCCGGGTGGTGCGGATCCGAGGCGGAGGTCCGCTGCGGCGCGTCATGCGAGCTGGGATGCGTCGGCGGCGCCTCGTCCTGCGGGGCGTCCGCGGCCCTCGGCGAGACGACCCGGCCGGGGGCGGCCTCCCCCTTGGCCAGCCGCAACCCGACCAGCGAGGCGGGCCCCGCGGAGCCACCGGCCTCGACGGCGCCCGGACGGGCGTCGGGGAAGCCGGCCAGGATGCGGGCGGTCTCCTTGTACGTGCACAGCGGCGCGCCCCGGGTCGGCTCGACGGTCCGGCCCGCCCGCAACTCGTCGACCAGCGCCTTGGCGGACTCGACGGTCTGGTTGTCGAAGAACTCCCAGTTGACCATCACCACGGGTGCGTAGTCGCAGGCCGCGTTGCACTCGATGTGCTCCAGGGTGACCTTGCCGTCCTCGGTGGTCTCCCCGTTGCCCACCCCCAGATGGCTCTGCAGTTCCTCGAAGATCGCGTCGCCGCCCATCACCGCGCACAGGGTGTTGGTGCAGACCCCCACCTGGTAGTCGCCGGAGGGCTTGCGCCGGTACATCGTGTAGAAGGTGGCGACCGCGGTGACCTCGGCGGTGGTCAGGCCCAGCATCTCGGCGCAGAACCGCATGCCGGTGCGGGTGACATGGCCCTCCTCGGACTGCACCAGGTGCAGCAGCGGCAGCAGTGCGCTGCGGCTGTCCGGGTAGCGGGCGATCACCTCCCGGGCGTCCTCCTCGAGCCGGGTGCGCACCTCGGCCGGGTAGTCGGGGGCCGGCAGCTCCGGCATCCCCAGCTGGACATCAGTCACCGGTCCACTCCTCCCATCACGGGGTCGATGGACGCGACAGCGACGATCACATCGGCGACCTGGCCGCCCTCGCACATCGCCGCCACGGCCTGCAGATTGGTGAAGGACGGGTCGCGGAAGTGGACGCGGTACGGGCGGGTGCCGCCATCGCTGACCACGTGGGCGCCCAGTTCGCCCTTGGGCGACTCGATCGCCGCGTACGCCTGTCCGGGCGGGACCCGGAATCCCTCGGTCACCAGCTTGAAGTGGTGGATCAGGGCCTCCATCGAGGTGCCCATGATGTTCTTGATGTGGTCCAGCGAGTTGCCGAGGCCGTCCGGGCCGAGCGCGAGCTGCGCGGGCCAGGCGATCTTCTTGTCCGCGACCATCACCGGGCCCGGCTCCAGCCGCTCCAGGCACTGCTCGACGATCCGCAGCGACTGGCGCATCTCCTCCAGCCGGATCAGGAAGCGGCCGTAGGCATCGCAGGTGTCGGCGGTCGGCACCTCGAAGTCATAGGTGTCATAGCCGCAGTACGGATCGGACTTGCGCAGATCGTGCGGCAGCCCGGTGGCCCGCAGTATCGGGCCGGTCACGCCGAGCGCCATGCAGCCGGCGAGGTCGAGGTAGCCCACGTCCTGGAGCCGGGCCTTGAAGATCGGGTTCCCGGTGGCGAGCTTGTCGTACTCGGGCAGGTTCTTCCGCATCGTCTTCAGCAGGGCCCGGATCTGGTCGACCGCCCCCGGCGGCAGGTCCTGGGCGAGCCCGCCGGGCCGGATGTACGCGTGGTTCATCCGCAGGCCGGTGATCAGCTCGAAGATGTCCAGGATCAGCTCGCGGTCCCGGAAGCCGTAGATCATGATCGTGGTCGCGCCGAGCTCCATACCGCCGGTGGCGATGGCCACCAGGTGCGAGGAGAGCCGGTTGAGCTCCATCAGCAGCACCCGGATCACCGAGGCGCGGTCCGGGATCTGGTCCTCGATGCCGAGCAGCTTCTCGACGCCCAGGCAGTACGCCGCCTCGTTGTAGAAGGGCGTCAGATAGTCCATGCGCGTCACGAAGGTGGTGCCCTGCGTCCAGTTCCGGAATTCGAGGTTCTTCTCGATTCCGGTGTGCAGATAACCGATTCCGCAGCGGGCCTCGGTGACCGTCTCACCGTCGATCTCCAGGATCAGCCGGAGCACCCCGTGGGTGGAGGGGTGCTGCGGACCCATGTTGACGATGATCCGCTCGTCGTCGGCCTTCGCCTGGGCGGCCACGACCTCGTCCCAGTCGCCGCCGGTGACGGTGTAGACGGTGCCTTCGGTGGTCTCGCGCGCGGACGCCGAAGGCGTTGCATGGGGGCAGTCATCAGCTGTACGACCTCCGCTGGTCCGGAGCCGGGATCTGGGCGCCCTTGTACTCGACGGGGATGCCGCCGAGCGGGTAGTCCTTGCGTTGCGGGAAGCCCTGCCAGTCGTCGGGCATCATGATCCGCGTCAGCGCGGGATGACCGTCGAAGATCAGGCCGAAGAAGTCGTAGGTCTCGCGCTCATGCCAGTCGTTGGTCGGATAGACATCGACGATCGACGGGATGTGCGGATCGCTGTCGGGAGCGCTCACCTCCAGCCGGATCATCCGGCTGTGGGTGATCGACCGCAGGTGGTAGACGGCGTGCAGCTCGCGGCCCTTGTCGCCGGGGAAGTGGACTCCGCTGACGCCGGTGCACAGCTCGAAGCGGAGCGCCGGGTCGTCGCGGAGGGTCCGGGCGACCCTCGGCAGGTGCTCCCGGGCGATGTGGAAGGTCAGCTCGCCGCGGTCCACGACGGTCTTCTCGATCGCGTTCTCCGGGAGCAGCGACTGCTCCTCGAGCGCGCCCTCGAGCTCGTCGGCGACCTCGTCGAACCAGCCCCCGTACGGCCGGGTGGCCTGGCCGGGCAGCCGTACGGGGCGCACAAGACCGCCGTAGCCGGTGGTGTCGCCGCCGTTGTTGGCGCCGAACATCCCGCGCTGGACGCGGATGGGCTCGCCCTGGTCGCCGCGGCGGCCGGGGAGGTTCTCAGCGTTGAGGTCCTTGTCCGGGTTGACCCCGTTGGCCCCCGGGTTGACCCCATTAGCCTCAGTCAACGCAGCAGCCCCTTCATCTCGATCATCGGCAGCGCCTTCAGCGCCGCTTCCTCCGCCTCACGGGCCGCACGCTCGCGATTGACGCCGAGCTTCTCCTCGCGGATCTTCTCGTGCAGCTTGAGGATCGAGTCCATGAGCATCTCGGGCCGCGGCGGGCAGCCGGGCAGATAGATGTCCACCGGGACGATGTGATCGACGCCCTGCACGATCGCGTAGTTGTTGAACATCCCTCCGGAGGAGGCGCAGACGCCCATGGAGATGACCCACTTCGGGTTCGGCATCTGGTCGTAGACCTGGCGCAGCACCGGGGCCATCTTCTGGCTGACGCGCCCGGCGACGATCATCAGATCGGCCTGGCGGGGCGAGCCCCGGAAGACCTCCATGCCGAAGCGCGCGAGGTCGTAGCGCCCCGCGCCGGTGGTCATCATTTCGATGGCGCAACAGGCCAGGCCGAAGGTGGCCGGGAAGACGGAGGACTTACGGGCCAGCCCGGCGGCCTGTTCCACGGTGGTGAGCAGGAACCCACTCGGGAGCTTCTCTTCGATACCCATGCGATGTTTCCCCTATCTCCTCTAGAGCCCCTTTAGTCCCACTCCAGGCCGCCGCGCCGCCACACATAGGCGTAGGCGACGAAGACGGTCAGCACGAAGAGGAGCATCTCCACGAGCCCGAACAGGCCGAGCGCGTCGAAGGTGACGGCCCAGGGGTAGAGGAAGACGATCTCGATGTCGAAGACGATGAAGAGCATCGCCGTCAGGTAGTACTTGATGGGGAAGCGCCCACCGCCGGCCGGATGCGGAGTCGGCTCGATGCCGCACTCATAGGCTTCGAGCTTGGCCCGGTTGTAGCGCTTGGGGCCGATGATCGCGGCCATGAAAACCGAGAAGATCGCAAAACCTGCCCCGAGGGCTCCCAGTACGAGGATGGGCGCGTATGCGTTCACCGTCCTCGCTCCCTTCAGTCGACGATGACTGCTTGGCGGACCGCACGGACGTGCCGCCACCCCACGAAGATCGCGCACATGTGAGGCAGTTCACAAGCCCGTTTCGCCTGCATCCTATGCCCGTCGGTCTGTGATCTGCGACACGGGGTACGACAACGTCTTTGTGATCTCCACCACCTGACGAAGGATCATGAAGTCGGATGAGCGGTGATCTTGTACGCGAAGCATCCGAACGACCACGAGAAGTGACATTCGGAGACGTCATCACAGGTGAGCGCGTTGCGCCCTTACCAAGACATGGTACATACATGCAAATTTGCTCTGGACAGCGTCAGCTGATATGTGCCTTCCATCCCCATGAGTGACCTTCGCCCCGGGTCGATGGATCCACGGGTTCGCGCGCGCTCGTGATCAACACTTCGCGCACGCGTTCACGAGCGGGTCGGAGCGCGTGAGGTATCCCACGCCCAGACGGGTTGTGGATCTAGATTTCACGGGAACCCTTTGTACGCGGGCCGCATCGGTGGTAGGTCCCGCGCCACCTCCGCATGGCCGCCAAATGCCGTGCGTAGACACATGATCGCGAAATTCGGGCAAGCCGGCTGAGTGGGCCATGGCGATCATTTGGCCCGGTTTTTGGGCGTGTGCACGCCAAATGTGGCGCACCCCACTTTTGTTGATCTGGGCCTTAGGGCCCTGGTAGCCAGTGACCTATGTCCCCAGTCGCACACATACCCAGCCACCGGAAGCCCCGCCGTGCCGCGTCGACGCGTGCGCTCCGCGCAGGGGTGACCGGTGGCTTCCTCACCCTCGCGGTGGCCGGTGCCGCCGTGCCCGCCTCCGCCACCGAGAACAACGCCGCTCCCGCCGAGTCCACCCTGGAGATGCCGACCGTCAGCGCCACGCTGGCGAGCACGGCCGCCCAGACCGCCGACGCCACCCAGCAGGCGGCGTCGGACTACGAGCTCCAGGCGCAGAAGGACCAGGCGGCCGCCCACGCGAAGGCCGCCGCCAAGAAGGCCAAGGCGGAGGCCGACCGCAAGGCGAAGGAAGCCCGGGAGGCGGCTCGTAAGGCCGCCGCCAAGCGCGCGGCCGAGGCCAAGGCCCAGGCGGCGAAGGCGTCGCGCTCCGCCGAGCGCACCACGCTCTCCACCACCACCGTCAGCAACGCCTCCGGCAACGCCGCGACGCTGATCAGCTTCCTGAAGGCGCAGCTGGGCAAGGCGTACGTGCTCGGCTCCAGCGGTCCGTCCTCCTACGACTGCTCCGGACTGACCCAGGCCGCCTTCAAGCAGGTCGGCGTGAGCCTGCCGCGGGTCTCGCAGGACCAGTCCACCGCCGGCACCCCGGTCTCGCTGGACTCCCTCCAGCCGGGCGACCTGCTCTACTGGGGCAGCGCCGGCAGCGCGTACCACGTCGGCGTCTACGTCGGCGGCGGCAAGTTCATCGGTGCCCAGAACCCGAGCACCGGGATCGTCGAGCGTCCGCTGGACTACGACATGCCCACCGGGGCCGTGCGCGTCCTGTAAGACGCCCGCTGGTCATTTTTTGGGACCCTGGGGCCGCCGTACCCACCGTGGGCGGCGGCCTCACGTGGGCGGCGGCCTCACGTCCCTCTTGCGCGCAGAGCTCCCCTGTTCGAGCCTTACTGCGCGTAGACCTTCTCCACGAACTCGCCGAGGAGGTCGTCACTGAGGTGATGGGCCAGATCCGCCTCGGAGATCATTCCGACCAGCCGCTTGTTCTGGTCGATCACCGGAAGCCTGCGGATCTTGTGCTCCTCCATCTCCCGCAGGACGTCCCTGACATCGGCGTCCGCGGGAATCCAGCGCGGGGTGCCCTTGGTGAGCGCCCCGACGGGCGTCCCCGAGGGGTCGGCGCTCTCCGCGATGCATCCGATGACGATGTCGCGGTCGGTGACGATGCCGCACAGCCGCTCGTTGGCGTCGCTGACCGGCAGGGCCCCCACGCCCAGTTCCCGCATCAGCTGGGCGGCACGCAGCACCGTCTCGTTCTCCGGTACCCACTGCGCGCCCGGGTGCATGATGTCCGCTGCCTTCGTCATGGCGTACCTCCTGCCAGGCCCACCGGCGGTGGATCCGGCCCCGTGGGCCCCATCGATCCGGCGTCGCCGCGGCTGGCGCACACGGCGCCCCCTGCCTTCATTGTCACCACCACCCCACGGCGACGTCATGTCGAGCCCGGCGGCGGCTGTCGGTGCCCGGTGCCAGACTGAGTAACGAGGCAGTCCCCGACAGAACGAGACAACCTCGGCAGAACTCTCCCGCGGAACTCTCCTGCGCCTTCGCGCCCGACCGTCGAAGGAGCGCCCCATGCTCACCACCGATTACGTCCCCGGCGCCCCCAACTGGCTCGATCTGGGCGCCCCCGACACCGAAGCGGCCGTGGCCTTCTACGGCTCCCTGCTGGGCTGGCGCTTCGAGTCGGCAGGCCCCGAAGCGGGCGGGTACGGCTTCTTCACCCTGGACCGGAAGACCGTCGCGGCCGTCGGGCCGCTCACCGAGGAGGGCGCGCGCCCCGCCTGGACGCCGTACTTCCACACCCCCGACGCCGAAGCGACCGCCAAGACCGTCGAGCAGGCGGGCGGCACGGTGCGGCTCGCTCCGTTCGACGTCTTCGAGGAAGGGCGGATGGCCCAGTTCACCGACCCCGGCGGCGCCCGCTTCGCCGTCTGGCAGCCCGGCAGGACGGCGGGGCTGGACGCGGTCACCGACCCCGGCACGCTGTGCTGGACCGAGCTGCACTCCCCGATCCCGCGAAGGACCTCGCCTTCTACCGCAAGATCTTCGGCTGGGACACCGAGGAGATGTCCTTCCCCGGCGGGGCGTACACGGTGCTGATGACGTCCGGCGCCGGCCGGGAGGGCTCCTTCGGCGGCGTCGCCCAGCTCCAGGAGGGGCATTCGACACCGCCGCAGTGGCTGCCGTACTTCGAGGTGTCGGACTGCGACGCCGTGGTGGCCAGGGGGCAGGACCTGGGCGGCTCGGTGCTGATGCCGGCCATGTCGGCCGAGGGGATCGGCCGGATGGCCTGGCTGACGGACGCGGGCCGGGCGCCGTTCGGCGTCATAGCGAGCGGCGGCCCCGGCGCGTAAGCGCTCCGCTGGGATTGCCGCGATACGTCTACGTTGTCGATCTTCTGCGGCGGCGTCGTGGCTGGGCGCGCCCCGCGGCGGAGCCGCATATTGATACAGCCCCGCGCCCCTCCGGGGCGCCGTCAGGCGCGGGGGGTCACCTTGGTGAGGCCGTTGATGATGCGGTCCATCGCGTCGCCGCCCGTCGGGTCGGTCAGATTCGCCAGCAGCTTGAGCGTGAACCGCATCAGCATCGGATGCGTCAGCCCGCGCTGTGTCGCCAGCTTCATGACCTTCGGGTTGCCGATCAGCTTCACGAACGCGCGGCCCAGCGTGTAGTAGCCGCCGTAGGTGTCCTTGAGGACCTTCGGGTAGCGCTGGAGGGCCAGTTCGCGCTGGGGCGCGGTGGCGCGGGCATGGGCCTGGACGATCACGTCCGCGGCGATCTGCCCGGATTCCATCGCATAGGCGATGCCCTCCCCGTTGAACGGGTTGACCATGCCGCCCGCGTCCCCGACGAGCAGCAGCCCGCGGGTGTAGTGCGGCTGCCGGTTGAAAGCCATCGGGAGCGCGGCGCCGCGGATCGGGCCGGTCATGTTCTCCGGGGTGTAGCCCCAGTCTTCCGGCATCGAGGCGCACCACGCCTTGAGGACCTCGCGCCAGTCGAGCTCCTTGAAGGAGGACGAGGTGTTGAGGACGCCCAGGCCCACGTTGCTCGTGCCGTCGCCCATGCCGAAGACCCAGCCGTAGCCGGGCAGCAGCCGGTCCTCCGCACCGCGCCGGTCCCACAACTCCAGCCAGGACTCCAGGTAGTCGTCGTCATGGCGGGGCGAGGTGAAGTACGTCCGCACGGCCACGCCCATCGGACGGTCCTCGCGCCGGTGCAGCCCCATGGCGAGCGAGAGCCGGGTCGAGTTGCCGTCGGCGGCGACCACCAGGGGCGCGTGGAAGGTGACGGGCGTCTTCTCCTCGCCCAGCTTGGCCTCGACCCCGGTGATCCGGCCGGTGCGCCCGTCGATGATCGGGGCGCCCACGTTGCAGCGCTCGTACAGCCGGGCCCCGGCCTTCTGGGCCTGCCGCGCCAGCTGCTCGTCGAAGTCGTCGCGCTTACGGACCAGGCCGTAGTCGGGGTACGCGGCCAGCTCCGGCCAGTCGAGCTGGAGCCGCACCCCGCCGGCGAGGATCCGCAGGCCCCGGTTGCGCAGCCAGCCCGCCTCCTCGGAGATGTCGATGCCCATGGACACGAGCTGCTTGGTGGCACGCGGGGTCAGGCCGTCACCGCACACCTTCTCGCGCGGGAAGGCCGTCTTCTCCAGCAGCAGCACGTCCAGCCCCGCCTTGGCGAGGTAGTACGCGGTGGTGGAGCCGGCCGGTCCGGCGCCGACGACGATCACATCGGCGGTGCGCTCCGAGATCCCGGAGGACGCGCTCTCGGTGGGTGCGGTCTCGCTCACGCGGGGTCTCCCCAAGCCTCGGTAACGGCGTGCCGGTCGCGCCGGGCACTGGACAGCTGCAGTCTATGGGGGCGGTACTCCGGCACTCGCGAAGGGCGGTCCCTCCAGCCCCGGACCACCCATGACCGCCTTACGGCTGGTACGGCCGCCTTACGGCTTGTACGCCCGGTGGAGGGCCACCACGCCGCCGGTGAGGTTGCGCCAGGCCGGGCGCTCCCAGCCCGCCGACCGCAGCCGGGCGGCGAGACCGGGCTGGTCCGGCCAGGCGCGGATGGACTCGGCGAGGTAGACGTACGCGTCCGGATTGCTGCTGACCGACGTCGCGATCGGCGGCAGGGCGCGCATCAGGTACTCGGTGTAGACCGTGCGGAACGGCTGCCATGTGGGGTGGCTGAACTCGCAGATGACGATCCGTCCGCCGGGCCGGGTCACCCGCAGCATCTCGCCCAGCGCCCCCTGCGTGTCCTGCACGTTCCGCAGCCCGAAGGAGATCGTGACGGCGTCGAAGACCCCGTCGGCGAAGGGCAGCCGGGTCGCGTCGCCCGCCGTCAGCGGCAGCCCCGGATGGCGCTTCTTGCCCTCGCGGAGCATCCCGAGCGAGAAGTCGCACGGCACCACGTACGCGCCCGCCTCCCGGAACGGCAGCGAGGACGTCCCCGTACCGGCGGCGAGGTCGAGCACCCGCTCACCGGCGCGCGCGGCCACGGCCCGGGCGACGGCCTTGCGCCACAGCCGGGCCTGCCCGAGCGACAGCACATCGTTGGTGAGGTCGTATTTGGCCGCCACGTCGTCGAACATGGCGGCGACTTCGTGCGGCTGCTTGTCCAGGGATGCTCGGCTCACGCCCCCATTGTTCACCTCGCGGGCCCCGCGCCCCCGCCCGGGCCCGGCGTGCCTCAGCGGCGCCGGTGCACCAGCCGCCCGGCCACCACCGTGGCCAGGCAGGCGCCGTCGGCGTCGAAGACGGCCAGGTCGGCGCGGCCCGCCGGGGCGAGGGCCGGCGGGCGCGGCCGGTCCAGGACGGCGAGGCCGCCCCGGTGGGCGGCCGCGCGCAGCTCGGCGTCGTCGAGGTGGTGGGCGAGGACGGCGGTCGCGCCCCGCCGCAGCAGGGCGTGGATCCGCTCCCGCGGGCTGGGCGCGTCCGGCACCGGGCCCTCGTGGACCAGGGCCGGGCCGAGCTCCCCGGGCCACTCCCGCACCCGCGCCCGCGGATAGCTCTCGCGCAGCTCGGCCAGGGGGCCGATGGCCGCGATGCGGTCGCCGTCGACCGCGACGGCGGCGTCGTGCAGCGGCGCCGCGTCGCCGGGGGTGACCCGGACGACGGGCGCCGCGTGGAGCGTGAGCATCAGGAGGCCTGGATCACCGTCAGCTCGGGGTGGGCCGTGCCACCCTCGATCGCCGTCGAGGACAGGTGCGAGACGACGTGGTCGTCGACCGGGTCGTTCGCCGGGTCGTCGTGCACCACCAGGTGCTCGTACGTCGTCGCACGCTGCGCGGGGACCCGCCCGGCCGAGCGGATGAGGTGGAGCAGCTCCATCCGGTTGGACCGGTGGCGGGCGCCCGCCGAGGAGACCACGTTCTCCTCCAGCATCACCGAGCCGAGGTCGTCCGCCCCGTAGTGCAGCGCCAGCTGACCGGCCTCCTTGCCGACGGTGAGCCAGGAGCCCTGGATGTGCGCCACGTTGTCGAGGAAGAGCCGGGCGATGGCGATCATCCGCAGGTACTCGAAGACCGTCGCCTGCGTCTGGCCCTTCAGGTGGTTGTTCTCGGGCTGGTAGGTGTACGGGATGAAGGCGCGGAAGCCGCCCGTCCGGTCCTGTACGTCGCGGATCATGCGGAGGTGCTCGATCCGCTCGGCGTTGGTCTCGCCGGTGCCCATCAGCATGGTGCTGGTGGACTCCACGCCGAGGTTGTGGGCGATCTCCATGATCTCCAGCCAGCGCTCACCGGACTCCTTCAGCGGCGCGATGGCCTTGCGCGGCCGCTCGGGCAGCAGCTCGGCGCCCGCGCCCGCGAAGGAGTCGAGACCGGCCGCGTGGATGCGGCGGATGGCCTCCTCGGCCGAGACGCCCGAGATCCGCGCCATGTGCTCGACCTCGGACGCCCCAGCGAGTGGATCACCAGCTGCGGGAACGCCTGCTTGATGGCCGCGAAGTGCTTCTCGTAGTACTCCACCCCGTAGTCCGGGTGGTGGCCGCCCTGGAACATGATCTGCGTGCCGCCCAGCTCGACGGTCTCCGCGCAGCGCCGCAGGATGTCGTCGAGGTCGCGGGTCCAGCCCTTCGCGGTGTCCTTGGGAGGGGCGTAGAAGGCGCAGAACTTGCACGCCGTCACGCAGACGTTGGTGTAGTTGATGTTCCGTTCGATGATGTACGTCGCGATGTGCTCGGTGCCCGCGTAGCGACGGCGCCGGACCGCGTCGGCCGCGGCCCCCAGCGCGTGCAGCGGAGCCGAGCGGTAAAGGTCGAGCGCCTCTTGCGGGGTGATCCGCCCCCCGTCGGCGGCGCGGTCGAGGACTGCCTGCACCTCAGCGTTTGCGGTCACCGGGGCGTACCTTTCGGAGGTTTACGGGTGGACCGACCCAGACTACGCCAGGGCCTGTACGCCCCTACGAGTGCGTGTCAGGCGCATCTGCAGCCGCTCTGCAGCCGCCGTATCCGTCGCTCCGCGCTCATTTGAGCTTGCGGAGGGTGCCCGTGGGGTCGCCCGCCTGTTTGTCCTTCGCCTTGTAGCTGATCGTTCCGTCGGAGGTGAGGGTGAACTGCTCGTCCGTCGACGCGTCGCTGCACCCCTGCTGGGGCTCGGAGCCCTTGAGGCGCGCGTCGAGGTGGAGTTGTTTCGGGGCCGCCGAGACCAGCTTCCAGGTGCTGTCGCAGCGCAGCACCGACAGCTTGACCCAGCCGCTGGCGACGTCCTGCCCGATGGGACCCTGCCGGAAGGTGATGGTCAGGGTGCCCACCGGGATGCCCGAGTCGGAGGTCAGATCGCCCTGCCAGGTGCCGATGAACCCCTTGGGCACATCGCCCTTTTCGGAGCCGGTGTCCCCGGCTCCCGGCTGCTGCTCCGTGGCGGACGGACGGGGTTTACCGGCGCTCTTGTCGGCGCTGTCGTCGGAGCCGCCGGGGAGCACCTGGAAGAGCACGGCGGCGGTCGTCGCGGCGGCCAGCGCACCCGCGACGGACAGCACCAGCGTGCAGCTCAGCGCCTTGGGGCGCTTCTTGCCGCCGACGGCGGCGGAGAGCGAGACGCTCCGGGCGCCACCCGGCTCCGCCGACGGCGGGGCCGGGAGCGGATGGGCGGCGGGCCGGTCCTTCCCCTGCGGCCCGTCGGCGTACAACGGGTCGGGCGGGCCGAAGGCGCCCAGCACGGGCGCGGCAGGGGCCGGGGACGGGCCCAGGGCCGGGGCGGGCGGCGGGGTCGGGCGGTCCTCGGCGGACGGGGCGGCGTCGGAGGGCTCGGCGGCGGGCGACTCCGTGACGTACGGCCCGGCGGGGGACGGCTCGGCGTCGGGCGGCTCGGGCGCGGACGGCGGGGCCACGGCCTCCGCCTCCAGGTCGAGCAGCTCCACCACCTGCCGGCTCACCCGCTCGACCAGCGCCCCCGGCAGCCAGCCCGGCCGTGCCAGCCCCGAGGCGCCGTCCTCCGGGGCGAGGCGCCGCACGATCTGCTCGGGGGTGGGGCGGTCGGCCGGGTTCTTGGCGAGGCACGCGGCGACCAGATCGCGCAGCTCCCCGGTCAGCTCGCGGCCGAACCGGGGCTCGTCGTGCACCACCTTGTACAGCAGCGCGGCCGAGGTGTCGCCCGGGAACGGCGGCTCACCGGTCGCCGCGTACGCCAGCACCGCGCCGAGCGAGAAGACATCGGCGGCGCCCTCGACGTTCTCGCCCAGGATCTGCTCGGGCGCCATATAGCCGGGCGAGCCGATGGAGGCGCCGGTCGAGGTCAGCGACACCGTGCCCTCGGTGGCCCGGGCGATGCCGAAGTCGATCAGCCGCGGACCGTCGAGCGCGAGCAGCACATTGGACGGCTTGACGTCGCGGTGGACCAGGCCGAGGGCGTGCACCGCGGCCAGTGCCTCGGCGAGTCCCGCACCCAGCGCCCGCACCGACGCCTCGGGCAGCGGCCCCTCGTCGGACACGGCCTGGTTGAGCGGAGGGCCCGCCACATAGCCGGTGGCCACCCACGGAATGCGTGCTTCCGGGTCGGCGTCCAGGACCGGTGCGGTGAAGTCGCCGCCGACCCGGCGCGCGGCGTCCACCTCGCGCCGGAAACGGGCGCGGAACTCCTCGTCCAGCGCGAAATGGGCGTGCACGACCTTCACCGCGACCGTGCGCCCGCCCGCGCTGCGGCCCACATAAACCCGGCCCATACCGCCCGAACCGAGCCGACCGAGCAGCCGATAGGCGCCGATGACCTGCGGATCGTCCGCTCCCAGCGGATCCATCGCGTTGCCTCCCCCTCCGTGCGCCGGTCCAGCTTAGGGGGTGTTCCGGCCGTCCACCGCAGGTCGTGCGGCCGGGAAGGTCAGCTCAGCAGCGCGACCCGGACGTCCGCGGGGTATCCGGTCGTCGGCCCCGTACGGCGGGCGAACTCGGCGATGCCCTCCAACTGCGCCTGGCCGAGGCTGAAGTCGAGGGTGGTGAAGTAGCGCTCCAGCACCGACGCCTCGAGCTGCTCCCAGCGCGCCGCCTGCTCGGCGACCTTGCCGACCTCCTCCAGGGAGAGGTTCCGCGAGGACAGGAACGCCTCGTGGACCTGCCGGACGATCTCCGGCTCCCGCTCCAGATACTCGCGGCGGGCGGCCCACACGGCGAAGACGAAGGGGAGCCCGGTCCACTCCTTCCACATCTGGCCCAGATCGTGGACCCGCAGGCCCAGCCGGGGCGCGTCATGGAGGTTGGCCCGCAGCGCGGCGTCGCCGATCAGCACCGCCGCCTCGGCCTCCTGCATCATCAGGCTGAGGTCGGGCGGGCAGGTGTAGTAGTCGGGGGCGAGTCCGTACCGCTCGGCGAGCAGCAGCTGGGCCAGGCGTACGGAGGTGCGCGAGGCGGAACCGAGTGCGACGCGCGCCCCGTCCAGCTGCTCCAGCGGCAGCTGCGAGACGATCACACAGGACATGACGGGCCCGTCACAGCCCACCGCGATGTCCGGGAGCGCGACGAGATCGTCCGCGTTGCGCAGGTACTCCACCAGGCTGATCGGGCCGATGTCGAGATCGCCACGGACCAGCAGGTCGTTCAGGGTGTCGGGAGACGCCTTGGTGAGGTCGAAATCCAGGAGGGATCCGGTCCTGGCCAGGCCCCAGTACAACGGCATGCAATTGAGGTACTGGATGTGCCCCACTTTTGGCCGACTCAGCCGATGATCGCCGGGTGTTCCGAGGCTTTCGGAGGCGCCCTGTGTACTCCGCGAGGGGGAACTCGGTGAATTGTCCACGTCTCGGAGGCTAGCCCCGCTTGCCCCGGGTAATGGCGGCGGGGTGGTCCGGTAGCCTTGCGCCGACTGGCCCGTAGCCGCTCGACCTGCGATCTTATCCACCTCCGAGGCCCGGGAAACCCCTCGTTTTCGTGATCTTCGGCTCTTTCCTCGCGCACACGGAGCGTGCTAGGCTCGCCGCAAGTTGCAGTTTGGTTTCCTTGCAGTACAGAGCCTGCGGAGCATGTAACCGCGGGCTTTTGTAGTTTTCAGACTTCTTGCAGGTTCTGGAGCAGGGCAACCCTTTGGCCCAAGGAGGGCTTATGGCTACCGGAACCGTCAAGTGGTTCAACGCCGAGAAGGGCTTCGGCTTCATCGCCCAGGACGGCGGCGGCCCCGATGTCTTCGTTCACTACTCCGCGATCAACGCGACCGGCTTCCGTTCTCTCGAGGAGAACCAGGCCGTGACCTTCGACGTCACCCAGGGTCCGAAGGGCCCCCAGGCGGAGAACGTCAGCGCCGTCTGATCCAGCAGCACCACCCAAGGAGCCCTGCTCCCCGCCTGGCGGGGAGGCGGGGCTCCTGCCTTTTGGTCCCATGGCTTTGGGTGCCCCTGCCTTTGGGGGTCCTTGGCTCGGGGTCCTTGGCTCGGAGACCCGTGCCTGGATGTGATCAGTCCTCCAGCAGCCGGAAGTCGGCGAAGTCGAAGCCCGGGGAGACCACACAGCTCACCAGGACCTCCTCGTCCGCCTCCGGACGGGCCGCCTGCCAGACGCCCGGCGGGATGACGACCTGGGGGCGCTGGCCGGAGGCGATGTCGCGGCCCAGGAGCACCTCCGTGGGGGCCGCCTCCGGGGCGTCGCCCGTACCGCCCAACCGGAGCCGCAGCGGACCGCCGCTGTGCCACAGCCACAGCTCGGCCGAGCGCACCACATGCCAGCGGGACTCCTCACCGGGAGTCAGCAGGAAGTAGATCGCCGTGGCGGTCGCGCGCTCCCCCTCGTACCCCGGCGGCCGCACCGTGACATCGCTGCGCCAGGTCTCCCGGTACCAGCCGCCCTCCGGGTGGGGCTCGAGACCGAGCCATTCGGCCGTCGCGGGTCGTCGGGTCGTGGCCATGTCGCTCACCGCTCTCACGCGTCCGTACGGGCCCGTCGAGGATAGCCCGTAGGGGCCCCACGCCCTCCTCAAGGTACTCGGATCGCCCCTGAAGCAAGGTGCTCGGATCGCCCCTGAAGCGCTCACACCGCCTCCCTGAAGCGCTCACGCCGCCTCCCTGAAGCGCTCACACCGCCCCATAGCGCTCATGTCGCCCTCACGGCGCTCACGCCGTGTAGGGACCCCGCGACGCACCGCTGACGCGGCGTGCCCGCTCGGGCTACGGTTTTGACCATGGCGCACGGGCGGCGGACGGTGACGGTGCACCATGTGCGGGCCGCGCTGCGCGGAGCGCAGCGGCTCGGCCTCGACACCGTCCCCCTGCTGCAGCGGGCCCGGATACCTCCGCTGCTGCTCGCCGACGACCGCGCCCGCGTCTCCCCCGAGCAGTTCGCCCGGCTGGTGCGCGCCCTGCACCGGGCCACGGCGGACGAGTTCCTGGGGCTGGGGACCATCCGCAGCCGGCCCGGCACCTTCGCGATGATGTGCTACGCCTCGCTGGGCTGCCCCGACCTCGGCACGGCGGTGGAGCGCGGCGCCCGCTTCTACCGGCTCTTCCCCGGCGGCCCCGATCTGGCCCTGGAGCGCGGCGCAGGCCGGGGCCGGGAGGCGGTGTTCGCCCTGCGCGGCGGACTCGGCCCGCATGAGGACGCCCTTACGGCGGCCGAGAGCCATATCGTCGCCGAATGGCTCATGCTCATCTGGCACCGGGTCGCGGGCTGGCTGATCGGCCGCCGGATCCCGCTGCTGTGGGCCCAGTTCGCGTATCCCCCGCCCCCGTACGCCGAGGACTACGAGCCGCTCTTCGGCTGCCCGCCCCGCTTCGGGGCGCCGCGCACCGCGGCCGGTTTCGACCGCCGCTGGCTGACCGCCCCCGTCGTCCAGGACGAGTCCACGCTCCAAACGCTGCTGCGGCACGCGCCCGCCGGGCTGCTCAGCCGCCGCGACTACGGGACGACCGTCGCCGAGCAGGTGCGGCACGCGCTCACCGGCGCGCTGCGGACGCGCGGCGGCCTGGCCGACGTCCCACGCGCCCGGCACTCCGCCCGGCACCCCGCGCGGCTCCCGGAGCTGCCCGAGGTCGCCGCCCGGCTGGCGGTCAGCCCGGCGACGCTGCGCCGACGGCTGCGCGAGGAGGGCACGTCCTTCCAGGAGCTCAAGGACATCGTGCGGCGTGACGAGGCGGTCAGCAGCCTGGCCGAGGGGGCGAGCCCATCGCCGATCTGGCCCTACGGCTGGGCTTCTCCGAGGACACGGCGTTCCACCGGGCGTTCCGGCGCTGGACCGGGACAACACCGGGCGCATACCGACATGAGACGCGGAGTCAGCACATCTGAGCGCCGCGGTCAGCCACGGACGCCCCGCCCGTCCCTACGGTCCTCCCAGAGCGACTCAGCACCACCGACAAGGCGCACCGCCCGCACCGTTGGGAGAGCCGTATGCGCATCCGCACCACCGTGCTCGCCGGCCTCGCCGCCCTCGCCCTGACCTCGGCGCTGCCCGCCGCCCCGGCCGCCGCCGCACCGGGCGCCCCGGCCGCCGACACCGGCAGACCCGGCGACATCGTCACGTCCGCCCCCACCGCCTTCCACACCCAGCCCGGTGTGCCGACCCCCACCAAGGCATGGCACATCACCTACCGCTCGACCACCGCCACCGGCCGCCCCGACGTCGTCTCCGGTACGGTCCTCGTCCCCGACGACGGCAAACAGGGCCCCCGGCCGCTCCTCACCTGGGGCATCGGCGCCGTGGGCCTCGCCGACGACTGCGCGGTGTCCGGCCGGTTCCCGCGGGGCACCTCGACCGAGGCCCAGCTGATCGACCTCGCGCTGCGCCGCGGCTGGGCCGTGGCCGTCACCGACTACGAGGGTCTGGGCACCCCGGACGACCACACCTATACGGCCGGCCGGTCCGAGGGCCATGCCGTCCTGGACGCGGCGCGCGCGGCCCAGCGCCTTCCGGAGGCCGGGCTCTCACCGGAGGCGCCCGTGGGCGTCATGGGCTACTCCCAGGGCGGCCAGGCGGCCGGCTGGGCCGCCGAACTGCATGCCTCGTACGCCCCCGAGCTGCGGCTGAAGGGCACGGTCGCCGGTGGCGTGCCCGCCGACCTCCCCACGACGCTGGAGTACAACGACGGCGGACCGGGCGCCGGGCTCGCCCTTATGGCGCTCACCGGACAGGACGCCGCCTTCCCCGCACTGCGGCTCGACTCGTACCTCAACGACCGGGGCCGCGGCTATGTGGAGTTCATGAAGCGGAACTGCGTGTCGCTCAGCACCATCGGCGGGCTCTTCCGGCACAGGTCCGAGGTGACCGTAAGGGACCCATTGGCCGACCCGGTCTGGCAACTCGCACTGCGCGACTCCTTCTTGGGCACCCGCTCCCCCGATCACCCCGTCTACCTCTACCAGGGCACGGTGGACGAGTTGATCCCGTACCGGGTCGGCGCGGCGCTGCGCGACCGCTGGTGCGCCCGTGGCGTGCCGGTGGAGTGGAAGGACTATCCGCTGGACCATGTCACCACGGCCGTGACCGGGATACCGACGGCCCTGGAGTGGATGGCCGGACGGCTGGCGGACGAGCCGACACGGGGCAACTGCGCCGCCTGAGGCCCGGCTGACGCGGTGTCGACCAGCACATGGGCCGATCCGCGTCAGCCGGCCCGCTCGGGCGACCATCCCTGCCCCTGGAGCAGGTTCCCCAGCCCGGCCCAGGCGAAGTTCATCAGGGTGGCCGCGGCCTCCTTGGCCGACGGCCCACCCGCTCGCCCGTCCGCCGTCCAGTCCGCGAGCGACTCGGCCGCGCCCACCAGCGCGTGGGCGAGCCCGGACACCTCGGTGCCCGCGAGGGTCCGGGCGCGCGCCTCTCCGCGTGCCTGCTCCCGCGCGGCCGCGCCTATCAGCTGCGTCACGAACTCCACGATCTCGGCCCGCATCGCGACCACTTCACGGGCGAAGGGCCGCCCCTGCGTACGGGCCTGCACATGCAGCAGCGTCCAGCCGTCGGGATGTTCCGCCGTGTGCGCGAAGAAGCCGCTCAGCCCGCTCCACAACTGCCGGTCGGCGGGCGCGTCCCGCTCCACGGCGGCCCGAACCGCGGTCACCAGCGCCGCTGCCTCCCGCCGTATGCACGCCGTGAACAGCTCGTCCTTGGAGTTGAGATAGAGATAGACCAGCGGTTTGGAGACCCCGGCCAGCTCGGCGATGTCGTCCATCGAGGCGTTCTGATAGCCGCTGCGCGCGAAGGCCCGCACCCCCGCGTCCAGCATCTGCTGCTCCCGCACCGCCCGCGGTACGCGCTTGCTCCCCGTCGCCCCGCCCACGCAGGCCGCCCCCTTCGATCGTGCCCCCGCACACATATCGCGGACAAGCCTACGGGGGACCACTGTCAGCGCTCTTGCCACGGCCGCCCGACGACATCAAAGTTTCAACTGAGCACGCACCGTGCCCCGTTCAGCTCCGTAACGCAGTGCCGCGAAGGAGAACGAACGATGCCGAACCGCCGTCGCACGCTCGCCGCGCTGACCGCGCTGGCCGCCGCACCGCTCCTCCCCGCCCCGGCGCAAGCCCGTTCCCCGGAGCCCGGCGCCTCGAAGGCCCGTTCCCCGGAGCCCGGCGCCTCGAAGGCCCGTTCCCCGGAGGCCCCTGCCGGACGCGGGACACCCGCCCGTGCGCGCCTGGTCGCCGCGGAGCGCGTCGGCGAGCGCGTCCTGGACCTGACGGTCGACTCGCCCGCCCTGGGCCGCGAGGGCCACGCCCGCGTCCTCCTCCCCACCGGCTACGACCGCAGACCCCACCACCGCTGGCCCGTCCTCTACCTGCTCCACGGCTGCTGCGACCCGGGCCCCGGCTGGGAGGCCTGGACCCGCAACACCGATGTCGAGGCGATCACCGCCGCCACCCCGGCGCTGATCGTCTCCCCGAGGGCGGTCCCGCCGGCTTCTACTCCAACTGGTGGAACGGCGGCCACTACGGCCCGCCCGCCTGGGAGACCTTCCACCTGGCCGAGCTGCGCCCCCTGCTGGAACGCGCCCTGCGGGCCAACGGCCGCCGGGCCATCGCCGGTCTGTCCATGGGCGGCTTCGGCGCCCTCTCCTACGCCGCCCGCCACCCCCGCCTCTTCCGCGCGGCGGCCTCGTTCAGCGGGGTCATCCACACCACCCTGGACCCCGCCGGAATCCAGGCCATCCTCACGGGCCAAGGCGCCGACCCGACGGCCCTCTGGGGAGACCCCACCGCCCAGTCCACGCTCTGGGACGCCCACAACCCGTACGCCCTCATCCCCCGGCTCCCCCGCGGCTACCCGCTCTACCTCGCCTGCGGCAACGGCACCCCAGGGCCCCTCGACCCGCCGGGCCGCCCCGAGGACGCCCTGGAGCGCGGCCTCGGCGAGATGGCCGAGCGCTACGTGCGCCGCGCCCGCGCCCACGGTCTGGCCGTCACCGCCCACCTCTACGGCCCCGGCACCCACACCTGGCCCTACTGGGAGCGCGAACTCACCCACGCCCTCCCCCTGCTCACCGCCGGGCTCAGCTGACGCGGGAGGTTTGCTACGGTCGGGAGGAACCCGACGAGACGCGCCGTACCGGGACCCGCAAAGACGACGCACCCCCGTAATCGAGAGACTCCACGGAGGTGCCGTCATGGCATGGGTCCTGCTGCTCACGGCCGGGCTGTTCGAGATCTGCTGGTCGATCGGCATGAAGCTGAGCGACGGCTTCACCCGGCTGTGGCCCAGTGTGGTCACCGTCGCCGGTCTGATCGTGAGCATGGGGCTGCTGAGCGCGGCGGTGAAGAGCCTGCCCATCGGCACGGCCTACGGCGTCTGGGTCGGCATCGGCGCGGTCGGCACCGCGCTGCTGGGCATGCTGCTCTTCCACGAACCGGTCACCCCGGCCCGGATCTTCTTCCTGCTCCTGCTGGTGGTGGCCATCGTGGGCCTGGAGGCCACGGCGGGCGAGTGAACAGCACGGTGCCCCCGGACCGCGGGAGGTCCGGGGGCACCGTTTGTCGCCCGGCAGGTGTTACGCGGCGGCCAGCCGGGGTTCCGGCTCGTCGCGGTCGTCCAGCGGGGAGGCGCTGGCGTGGGTGTACGCCTCGTGGTCGAGGATCTTCTCGCGGGCCGAGACGATCACCGGTATCAGCGACTGCCCGGCCACGTTCGTAACCGCTCCCCGAGTATGTACGTTGCTCAGTGCGGGAGCGGCCAACGGAGGGGACACAAACATGGCCAGGCCGACGCGGGTGGGGATCTACGTCCGCATCAGCAAGGACCGCAAGGGGCAGGAACTCGGCATCCAGCGCCAGGAGAAGGCGTGCCGCGAACTGTGCGAGCGGATGGGTTGGGGCGTACTCAAGGTCTACCCGGAGAACGATACGTCGGCGTCGACGACGAGCAAGCGGCGGCGTCCCGCGTACACCGAGATGCTGCGCGACGCCCGCGAGGGGCTGATTGACGGCATCGTCGTCTACTCGATCGACCGTCTGACGCGCCGCATCACCGAGCTGACGCACTTCCTGGAAGAGCAGAAGGAACACGGTTTCGCCTTCGCCACGACGGAGGGCGAGGACACGGCGACCGCGAACGGGCGCATGATCCTGACGATCAAGGGCGCAGTAGCCCAGCAAGAGACTGAGCGCATGTCGGAGCGGGTCAACAACTCCCTGCTCCAGCGTCGCGAGCAGGGCAAGCCCCACGCCGGTGGCAGCCGTCTGTTCGGCTTCAAGGAAGGGTCGAACTTGCAGGAGGTGGAGCCCGGGGAGGTGGAGCTGATTCGCCTCGGTTACCAGATCCTCCTGGACCGGGGCACGCCCGGAGATGTGGCCCGTGCGTGGAACGAGCGAGGGGCACGGACGCCGGAAGCCGGAACCGCCTGGGACATCCAGAAGGTCAAGAGGGTGTACCGCTCGGAGCGCATCGGCGGCATCGTCTCCTACAAGGGGCAGGACATCGGAGACAGCATCTACCCCCACCCGCTCACGCGGGAGGAGTGGGAGAACGTACAGACCATCCTTGACAGCCGTGCCACTCCCGCCCGGAAGGGCTCCGGGAAGCGCAAGCACCTGTACTCAGGCTTCCTGAAGTGCGGACACTGCGGATCGACCATGCGGATTCAGTGGGCGACCATCCAGGGACGCACCTTCCGTCGGACGGCCTGCCACTCCTCCCAGGTCGGGGCCAATGGCGAGAGAGGATGCGGCAAGGTCATTCGTCGCTTGGACTGGATCGAGGCTCGTATCAATGAGGTAGTAGAGGCCGCGTTGGCGAAGCGGAGGCCGCAGGCGCAGGCAGCACCCTCCGAAGACCTGTCTGGCGAGATCAAGATCTTGGAGGAACGCATCCGGGCACTGCGCAACCGGTGGAAGGACGGAGGCATGGACGACGAGGACTACTACGACTCGTTGACCTACCTCCGCAGCGATCTGCAAACGCTCCGGACTCGCGAAGCGGCTTCGGTGGTCAGGGAGACCCGCACCGAGACTGATGCCCTGGCTGTGTGGAAGGACGAGGACATGCAGAACCTCGAACGCCGCCGGGCCATCGTGGCGAGCGTCATCGATCACGTCGAGGTCTTCAGCGTGGGCAGGGGCCGCAAGAAGCCGCCCGAGCTCGACTCGATCAGGATTTGGCCGGTCGGGGCCGAGCCGGATGGTTCGAAGGGTTGATCTTCTTCACTTGATCAGCCAGGTAACCGTCCACCACGGCCGATAGCCGAGCGTCGTAGTCCGGCGGCGGTACCCACCGGGCCAGGATCTCGGCGATCCACTCCGGCGGCTCTTGAGGGTTGGCGTCTGTAGCAGGTTCTGTCACAGGCGCCCGCCCCACTCCCGGCACGCGTCGCGGGCGGCTTCGCGGTTCCGGGCGTGGTCTTCGGCGATCCCAGCGGCGATGAGGGCCGCGCCGGGGGTGTGGCCGGAGCCGACGTATCGCCAGTGGGCATCCGTGATCAGGTCGGGGTCGGCGAGTTGGGTTCCGCCGGTTTGGTGGTCGGCTCGTTCGGCGCGCAGTGCGGTGTAGGTGGTGGAGTAGGCGTGGGATTTGGTGAGGATGTGGCCCCGGTAGCCGAGCGTGTGAGCCCAAGCGCGTAGCCGGAGTGGTTCCAGTTCGGGGAGGCCGCCGAGGCGCCAGCAGGCGCGCATGAGGGTGCGCACGTGTGCCGACACGGGGGCGGCTGTGATGTCGTCGGGGGTGGTGATCTGGTGGTCGAGTCCGGCCCCGGTGTCGGTGGCCCCTTTGGTGACGTACTTGGCGACGTAGGCGGCTACCGCGTCGTCGGCCAAGCCCTCACCGCCGCCGAAGGCGCGGAGCGGCCGGGCGTCGAGTTCGGCGCCCCAGCGCAGTTCGTGTTCCCCCAGGGCCGCGCTGTAGGAGGTGCGGAGGCGTACGGCCGAAGCGGCGGTACGGACCACGGCCGTGAGGACATCGGCCGTTGCCCAGGCCGGGGGCGGATCGTCCGGCCCGCGTGCGCCGTCGAGACGCACCACAGCGTGGACGTGGACGGCCGCGCGCTTTTGGTACTCGGCGACTTTGGCGTAGGAGACGCGCAGACTGCGGCGCAGGCCGGTGCGGCTGCGGCCGACGCGGGCAGCGAGGTGGTTGTAGAGGTTGTCGGTGAACGCCTTCCACAAGCGTCCCGTGTGGGCGTGCCACAGGACGTGTGCGGGGTAGTCGTAGCAGTCGGGGCACAGCGGTTGTCCGGTGAGCGGGTCGTCTGCGTCGTGGACGGCCGGGCAGCCCAGCGGACGGCCGTGATCGCACCGCCCGGCATCGCGTCGCGGTCGGCAACGCTGGCCGTCAGCAGTGGCACGGTGGACGGGGCCGAAGCTGGGGGCCGTGAGGGTGAGGAAGAGCCGGGGCCGCTCCCGTACGTCGCCGGGGACGGTTTTGCCGCCGACGAGTCCGGCGCGCACCAGGTGGAAGGTGTCGCCCGCGTGGAGGCGGGAGCAGGGGGCGCAGACGGTTTGGCGGCGGTTGCGGCAGCGGATCAGGAGCCGTTCGCCGGGCTCATTGCGGGTGTCGTAGTGGTGCAGTACCTCACCTGTGCGCGTGTCGCGGGTGGTGGTGGAGCCGGTGAGGTGGATCGGGCGGGCGCAGCCGCCAGTAGCGGTGATCTGCTCTATCCAGCGGGTGAAGCGGGGGTCTTGGACGAGGCGGATCAGGTCTTGGTCAACTTCGGAGAGCTGACGCAGGCGCGCCGCACGGTCGAGGTGGGCGCGCCTGTCAGCCGAGGTGGTCTCGGCGGTGATGGTGGGGACCTCCCGGGGTGGGCCGCCGCAGCGGCACGGATGGATGTGGATGGGTGGGTGTCGTCCATGGCGATCACTCCCTGATTCGCGGGCCGAATAGGTGGGTTAGCGGATGGTTCCGGTGCCCCGGCAGCAGCGGCAGCGCCGCCGGTGTCCGGTGCGGGTCCTGCGGTAGCGCTCCCCCTTGCAGACGGGGCAGCGGACACGACGCATGGGCATCTGGTGGGGCCTCCCGGGGGTGTCTAGCCGGTGTGGGTGAAGCCGGAGAGGAGCCAGTTCACGAGGCCATCGGCGGTGAAGATGACGGGGGTCTGGCCCAGGTACATGCCGAACAGGCCGATCAACAGCGCTTCCCACCACCGCACCTCGCGGGAGCGGATGAGCAGGACCGTGGCGAGCCCGAACAGCAGCGCCAGGGGAAGAGCGGCGGATTCGCTCATGCGCCTTCACCGCCGTCCAGGTCTTGCAGAGCGCGGGCGACTCCAGCTAGGCGGAACGCCAGTCCCGCGTACTCGGCCGCCGTGACTTGGGCCTCAGCGGGGGTGGTCAGGTGGGACCGCCCGCGCATCCAGCCGCCCGTATCACCCGTGGTCACGGCGACGCCCTGTTCGGCCTCCCCGATGGACTGCGCCACCGCCACGGCATCCTTGTTCAGATCACCCAGGGTCATCTCTGCGGTGCCGGGATCGTTGACGCGATGGCAGATGCGGCCGCTCAACTGGGCCCGCAGCGCCGTCACCCCCGGCCCGAGATCGGAGCCGACTCGTTGCCCGGCCACCACCAGATGCACCCCGAGCGCCGCCCCGAGCTGAGCCAGGCGGAGCAGGTAGGTCGAGCACTTCTCAGCCTCCGCCCGCTGTTCCCTGGTCCCGTTGGTCAGGTAGAGCTCGGCCATCTCGTCCACGACCACCACCACAGGCACCGGGCGTTCCTTCTCCCGGAGCTCCCATATGGAGCGAGCCCCGGCCGCCCGGCAGATGCGCATGCGGTCCTGGACGTCGACCACCAGCGCGTCGAGCACGGCGACCGCTTGACTGCGGCAGGTGGCCAGGGCCGAGAGCCGCTGTTCGAACAGGCCCAGTTCCATGCCGCCTTTGCAGTCGATGCCGACGATGGCGACAGGTTGCGGGGCCAGCTCGGTGATCATGCGGGCGATCAGGGTGGACTTGCCCGTCCGGGTCGCGCCGACGATCAGCCAGTGCGGCACCCGGCGGAAGTCCATCAGCCACGCGCCACCGGTCTCCAGCGCGCCGACCACTACCGACAGCAGTGACGCCGATAGCTCCCCGTGGGCCGCTCGGGGTGTTCCAGCGGATCGGCCGCCGTCGCGGTGATCAGCACGATGCCGCGTTCGGGGGAGACGACCCGCACCGCGTGCACGCGCCAGGCGTGCGCTAACGCCTCAGCCGCCGCCAGGAAGGGAGCCGGAGTCTGACCCGGATGCAGCCGCACCCGCACCGACAGCCCGTTCGGCGTGGGACGGGGGATGGAGCAGCGCGGCGCGTGGGTCCGCAGGGGTTCGCCCTTGACCGCCAGGTCACCCAGTAGGCGCCGGTTGGGCTTGTGGGAGACGGTGAGGTCATTGAGGTGAGCGACCTTGCGCCAGGTGACCGTCACCCGCAGTGCGGTACGCGGGTACCCGGTCAGGTACCAGCGCCAGTTGGGCCACCGCTCCGGTAGACGGGTGGCGAGCGCGACCGTCCAGGCCAGTGCCACCAGCGCGAGAGGCAGGAGAAGCTGACTCATCACGCGCCACCGCCCTTACTCGCCGAGGGCGTTGCCGACGAGGCCGGGGCCGGTACGGGGGTGATGGCAGCGGCGCGGAAGCTGATGCCGTGACGGTCGCCCATGGCCCAGGCGAACGCCTCCAGGCCCGTCACCCGCACCTCCGAGCCCTCCACGACGCCCTTGGGTTCTCCGGGGACGGCGATTTCGATCACCGAGACGCGCCGCCCGTCCTGCCGCACGGTCACGGCGACGGTGTAGATCGTGTTGCCGTCCCGGTCCTTCTTGACCTCCTTGCTCTCAAAATCCGCGATCTTCGGTTCAGGCCCGACCGCGCACCGCAGTACGCCAAGCCGGGATGTGTCCACAGGCATGGACTGCATGGGTTGTGGGCCTCCTTGGCCAGTCAAGACGCCACACGTCAGGTGACGTCACTCATGCTTACGAGTCGCCAACTATGCATGCCTTGACGACCGGAGGCAAGTACTTATGCTTACGAGTGACATCAGCTGACGTCAGAACCGCATACGACAGGTGACGAGGAGAGCCAGACATGGGAGAGATCCAACGCCCCGGAGCGCTGTACCAGCAGGTCGCAGCCGAGATCCGCAGCGGCATCGCCGCAGGCGAGTACAAGCCCGGGAGCCCGCTCCCCTCAGAGAGCCAGCTCATCGAGCGCTACAAGGTCAGCCGCCCCACCGTCCGCAAGGCCATCGCCGCACTCCGCGCCGAAGGACTCATCGAAGTCATCCACGGCAAGGGCAGCTACGTCCGCGCCCTCCCCGCCCCGGCAGTCACCATCGAGCGCACCATCACCCACAGCGGCAAGGCATTCCACACCGGACACCACGCGTGGGAGCAGGCCGAGACTCCGGCCATCTACCGCACCGCGACGACCGCGATCACGGGTCCACTGCTCGGACTCGCCGAGGGAGAAGCACTGTTCGGCGTTGACCGGCTGCTGACCGACCCCGACACCGGAACCCGCGCCCTGCACACCGTGCTGATCCCGTTCGCCACCGCCGACAAGGCCGAGCAGCTAGCCGAAGCTCCGGACACCGAGCCGGAACAGATCTACGCCATCCTCACCGCCGCCGGACACAAACTCACCTGGCACGAGACCGTCAGCGCCCGCATGCCGCTACCCGACGAACGCAGCACCCTGGACATCCCCGACGCGACCCCGATCATCCACACCGCCCGCGTCACCCTCGGCACCGACGACCGCCCGCTAATCCTCGAAGAACTCCGCGCCAGCGCCGACCGCGCCCAACTCGGCTACCGCATCACCGCCGACAACCCCCGCCAGCTCCGCGCCGTCTGAGCCCCGACCGGGCGAGGTGTCGAAACTTGTCTTCACTTACTCAAGGGCGCGCCCTGCGGCGCGCCGGGCGGCCTGGCCGCCCCGCCGGGCTGCGGCGTGGCCGCCGGTCCCGGCGGACGCCCACCGCCCGCACTCCCAGCGCACCCGTGATCGTTCGTCGAGGTGCCGACCGCCGTTCGGGGCGGGGGCGTTGTGGCTGGGGCCGACGGCCTACGCGGCTTTTAGGCAGCCACCACGGGGCGAGCCTCTAAGAACAGGGGGCCGATCGGTCGCAAACGCGGGCAGGATCACAGACCCGCCCGATTCGCCGGGCCAGCGTAAGGCCCCCTGTTCTCTCGCCCCGTGGCAGCTCCCGCCCAAAATCCGCTACGGCCGGCGGCGTGCCCACAGCGCGCCGATCCAGCACCGCACGCCCGCCACCGGCCATCCCCGATCACCCCGCCCTGCCCAGCCGGGCCGCCGTCACCCGCGCCAGCATCGCCACCTCACGCGCCGACGCCGCCGACAGTTCCAGCCTCACCACCCCGGAGCCGTCCGTGCCCGAAGCGGCACGCAGCCGCAGCCCTGCCGCCTCCACGCCCACGAGGCTCAGCGCATCCCCCAGTTCGGCCGCCGCTTCCCGTGCGTCCCGCCAGCCGCTCAGGTAGTCCACTCCGCGCACCCATATCCCCGCCTCCAGGTCTGCCGCCTCTGCCTCGAACCCGTCGTCCCCAGGGCCGCACATTTGGTCAAGTCCCCTTCTTTGCAAGCCAACTGACAATCAACGACCGGGCCACGTCGAGCGGGAGCACGACGACGACCCCGGTACCATCGGCACCGGGGTTCGTCGATCCCCAACCGGACCACCCCGAGCTGTCCAGGCGGAGGGGTGGTCCGGTGTTGCTTCTTCAGTTGTTGCGCGCGATTCCGCCGGAACCGACCTCAGTACTTCTGTCGCCCACCCGGGTAGCGGACCGGCTTTCGGCACTCCGGTGCGTTTTCCGGGGCAGGCTCACCGCCGAGCATGTAACACAAGGCGGCATGCAACTGCTCTGCCTCCACCAGGGTCAGCACCAGCGAAGCCAAGGACGCGCGACCGGGGCGCAGTACGTGAAGCGGCAGTTCAAGGAGACCATCATTCCCCTGGCGCAGGCCACGGCCCGGTGCGGGGCCGACTTGCCAGCCTTCCGCGCTGTCGCTCATCGCCTGCCTCGCTCCCCTTGATCCGGTCCGTCGTCCTCGCTCCCTTCGGGCAGGTCGAGGCGCAGGCCGCGACTTTCAGCGATCCGGAGCACATCCCGCAGCGCTTCGACCATGCGGTTCGAGAGAAAGCGCAGCTCTTCCACCTCCGCCTTGGGGTTGCCGAGCAGTTCCAGGGCATGGCCCAGAAGTTCGGTTGCCATGCGGAGATGGAACGTCTCCATCTCGTCAGCGAGCTTCGACACATGCCCTGTGCCCTCTTCACCGGGCACCAGATAGCACGGCTGACCGTTCGTACCGTTCCACGGCAGCAATCGCGGTTGCACACTCACCGGACCACCACCATCCCGTGCGGAGCGCACAACAGCTCGACCCGAGGCACGTCCTTCCGACGCTCATGCGCCACCAGATACGGCCGGACAAGCTGCACGTCCTCACCGCGCAGCACAGGCTTACGTGACATCTGGCGCACGCGAGGCAGATGCAACGTCGGGACATCAGCGAAGTCCACCGGATGACGTGTCGTAACCGTGCGATGCCGTCCCTGGCCAGGTTGGAGCACTTTCATCAACGGTTCGAAGACCCTGCCGATACAGTTCCACATGTCGACCTGCTTCCTCAGGTTGGCCACGCCCCGGGGCGCACGCCCGCGTCGCCGGGGTCCTGTGGCGGATGAAAAACCGGCTGAGTATTCATGCTGGTGACATGCGAAGCCCCCAACTTTCACAGTTGAGTGAAAGCCGGGGGCTACTGCGGTGAAAGTGTCAGAGGCCCACCCAAGCAGCCAGGTGATCCAGGCTGTCCGGGGTGCGACGGGACAAGTGGATCAGGCCTCGGATGGTCTCGCGAGCGCCCGCGTGATACCTGGTCTGCTGCGGCGCCAGCTTGCGCGCGGTCACGATCGATTTCAAGGCCGCTTCAGAGCGCCCCGCTTCCATCTGGGCTCGTGCTTGGTCCACGTAGAAGTGCGCGGCGCGGGAGACAGCCCAGTCCTTCGGTATCCGCACCTTCGCGGCCTCTTGCAGAGCTTCGCCGTAGTGCCGCATCTCGACATGAGCCGACACCGCATGCACGGTGACATTCGTGGGGCCGAAGGACAGCCAGTGCACGTCCGTTGCTTCGCCGGTCCGGTTCGCGTAGGACCGGGCCTCGGTGAGGTGGTTCTTCACCGCGTCTTCGTCATGAGCGCGGGCAGCGATGATGCTTGCTCCGAGGTGAAGCTGTCCCGCGACGGCATGCCGCGCTCGCGTCTGCGGAGACTGCTCCAACAGCCCCTGCCCGGAGGCTACGAGCCGCTGACCGATGGTGTACTCGCCCTCTCGGAAGTAGACGAGGGCCCGCATGTACTGGCGCACTGCGGACAGCAATGGATCGGAGGCCCGCGAGGCAGCCCAGTCCATACGGTCCAGAGCCACCGTGGACAGGTCGTAGTAGCCCAGCTTCACGGCCAGGTCATGCGCAGTGCGGTAGGTACTCGACAGGGCAGCCCACAGCTCGGACGACGGCGTCCGATACGCGGCTGTGGTGATCTCCGCCATCGTTCCTGGGAGATCCAGAGCAGCGTCATGGAGCTTCGTGGCCCGGACGCGCTGACACAGGGTTTGGGCAGCGGCGATGAGCTGAGGAGTGGGGCGCGGTGTGATCGCCGGATCGGCCCCCAGGTCGTAGAGGTCGAGGGCTTCACGGATCGGGCGGACCAACGCGGCCAACCGGTCCTGCTGTAGCTCGGTCACGTAGGGCTGGCCGGTCAGCGCCGTGACGTCGATGCACAGCGCTTTCGCGACAGCGGCCACCAGGTCGGGGCTGGCTGACTTGTGCCCGGATTCAACTTGGGTGAGCAGGCTGTAGGAGTAGGGAATCTTCTGAGACAGCCCACGTTGAGTCAGCCCAGCTCGTTTCCGGTGATGTGCGATCCGAGCGCCCGTGTGCTCGTCGTCGGGGAGCGGCATGCATGCCTCCCTTTCGTGACTCACTTAACGGAAACGCTACCCGCCCGGCCACGGCAGAAGACCGTGAACGGCCATCTCAACCCCGAGTGTGCAGGGTTTGCGGAGGGAGGGTGCCGCACGGTGGACTGCCCGCATGACCGCGAACCGTGTCCTCTACCTGTTCGGAAGCGCCGCCCCGCCGGTGCTGAACATCGCTGGCGTCATCGAACGAGCGCAGGCGGTCGACTGGGATGTCTGCCTCGGATTGACCCCCACGGCCGCACGCTGGCTTGACGACAAGCTGACAGGGTTGGAGGAGCTGACCGGGCACCCGGTACGCAGCCAGTACAAGCTGCCCTGGGAGCCGGACGCCTGGCCTCCCGCGGATGTCGCCGTGCTGGCACCCGCCACCTTCAACACGATCAACCAGTGGGCCTTGGGGATCACCGAGAAGTTCGTCGTCGGATTCGTGGCCGAGGCCATCGGCAAGGGCATCCCGACCGTGACCATGCCGTGCGTCAACGCCGCCTATGTCCAGCACACGCAGTTCGACGCCAGCATTGCCACGCTGCGCGCGATGGGGGTGCGGGTGCTGTACGGGGAAGGCGGATTCGTACCCAACAAGCCGGGCCAGGGCCGACCGGAGAACTACCCGTGGCACCTGGCCCTCAAAGCCGCCGCGTCAGCCCTCAGTGAGCGCGATGCCGGTCAGGCATGAGCCATACCACCCCACCGACGCCGCCGATCACGACCACGGTGGCACTTACCCTTAAGCCTTTAGACGAGGCCAGGTTGGGATGTTTTTGGCCGAGTGCTGGAGCTAGAGGCATTCGACGATGAGAGGTGAAGCCACCACTAGCCGAGACGGACGACGACTTCCATCGTGCACTGGCAGGAATACTCGATTGGCACAGTCGAAAGTCCCTACCACCTGGGCGCAGCCGAACATTGCCGGGAAGCTCATGCTATGTTGCTGGACCCGTTCTGCCATCTTGATTACGCCGTCACGAAAGCCTGGCGCGCCTCGCAAATGAGGTTCACTGTCTTCGACCGCCGCCGCCTGGATCATGGCAACGAGGCTTTCGTGGGCGGAATCTAAATCTTGAACCTCTACACCTGCCCTGACACCAGGAGGCATAGTCAGATGCTTTGGGCTTCCGTAGAGCAGTAGCGCCACATCACCAGTGGACTCGGGGTGAGGTCCAAAGAAGAGCATGCGTAGATCACCAACCCACACGAGGACCTGGGCCAACCTCGTTTCGAATTGGACCCAGTCGCCATGAGTTACGGTTGGATCTTCGAACCACAAGGCGGACTCTTCGATATGACGTATGAGCTTGTCCGCTCCTCTGGGGATCGCTCTAGCATCACCGGCATCTGCGACCGCAGATAGCTTGGCACTGGCGAACGATATCGATATTTCCGCGCTTAATTCCTTGATTGAGCTACGGAGCCTGCTACCGCTCACGAACTGCTGCGACTTGGCTTCGGAGAAGTACAGCACCTGGCGCACGCGATCCTCGAATTCTAGAGTCTCGACGGATTGAAGCTGATGTTATCTTCAATCCTCAGGGGTTGGGTTCACTTGACGGAGCAGACCCCGGTTGGGTATGGGTCGCGGTCGGATGGGTCACTCCTCAGCGGGCCCATCGTGCAGCGTGACCCGTTGGGCTCTGCTCTGCATAAGGGATGCGTCAGCGGTGGCACGCGGGAGGAGCGGCGTCGGTGGACGGACCACTGGTCGATGCACCGGCGTCTCCGGTGCCACGTCCTCGAAGGTACACATAGCGCGGCGCCCCACCCTCAGCGGAGAGTGGGGCGCCGTTGCAGTTGGCTCCAGGCTGCGCGCTCGCTACGCGGCGGCCGGGACCGTCCGCGGCTCAGCGTTCTTTTCGTCCAGGTCAACGCTCTTCACGTTGTTGTACGCGTCACGGTCGAGGATTCCCTCACGCCCGGCCACCAGCAACGTGCATACTGATTGTCCAGCAACGTTGGTGGCGGTCCTCATCATGTCCAGGACCGGGTCGATGGCCATCAGCAGGCCGACGCCCTCCAGGGGGAGGCCCAGGGTGGAGAGGGTCAGGGTCAGCATGACCGTGGCGCCCGTAAGGCCGGCGGTGGCGGCGGAGCCGATCACCGAGACGAAGGCGATCAGGAGGTAGTCGCCGACGCCGAGGTTCACGTCGAAGATCTGGGCGATGAAGATCGCGGCGATCGCGGGGTAGATCGAGGCGCAGCCGTCCATCTTCGTCGTCGAGCCGAAGGGCACCGCGAAGGAGGCGTACTCCTTGGGGACGCCCAGCCGCTCGGTGACCTTCTGGGTCAGCGGCATGGTGCCGACCGAGGAGCGGGAGACGAAGGCGAGCTGGATGGCGGGCCAGGCGCCCTTGAAGAAGTTCAGGGGGTTGACCTTGGCGACCGTCGCCAGCAGCAGCGGGTAGACGCCGAACATCACCAGCGCGCAGCCGATGTAGATGTCGGCGGTGAAGGTCGCGTACTTGCCGATCAGGTTCCAGCCGTAGTCGGCGATGGCGGTGCCGATGAGGCCCAGGGTGCCCAGCGGGGCGAGGCGGATGACCCACCACAGGGCCTTCTGGAGCAGTTCGAGCACCGACTGGCTCAGGGTGAGGATCGGCTGGGCCTTCTCGCCGAGCTGGAGGGCGGCGACGCCCGCGACGGCGGCGATGAAGACGATCTGGAGGACGTTCAGCTCGGTGAACGGGGTGATGACATCGGTCGGCACGATGCCGGTGAGGAAGTCCAGCCAGGAGCCCGCGTGGTCCGGCTTGGCGCCGTCCTTGGGGTGAGGTCGGTTCCGGCGCCCGGGTTGGTGACCAGGCCGATCGCCAGGCCGATGGCGACGGCGATGAGCGAGGTGGCCATGAACCACAGCAGGGTGCGGGTCGCCAGCCGGGCGGCGTTGTTGACGTTCCGCAGATTGGTGATCGAGATCAGGATCGCGAAGAACACCAGCGGGGCGACGGCCAGCTTCAGCAGCTGGACGAAGATGCTACCGATCTTGTCGAGCGTGGTGACCAGCCAGCCGACATCGGCGCTGCGGGCGATCCAGCCGAGCACCACACCGAGGACGAGGCCCAACAGGATCTGCGCCCAGAAGGGCACCTTGGGCAGGCGGAAGGAGGACGACCCCTGGGGGACGCCTTGAGGGCGGACGACAACGGACACACTCCGGTGGAGGTCAAGAGGGCGGGAGAAAGCCAGGAGTCCGTACCGGATCTCCGGCCGCTGTGCGCGAGGTGGATCAGCGGCGACGACAGGCCGCGGACAGGCAGCGGCAAAGATCGATGTGCAGGCGCGCCACGAGCGGAACGCTCGCTGCGATGTGGGGCGCGGCTGCTGTCTTCATGACAAGTACGTTAACACCGCCGCTTTGGGGAACCCAAAGGAAATCTTTGACTTGCGGGGACGCCTGAGGGCATCCGAGGTCACCTGAGGGGCCGAAAGACATCAACACCCCTTGCGCCAGCGGAAGCTGGCCCAAGGGGCGTCGGTGGAGTGTGCGGGGTGGTGTGAGGAGGGTTACAGTCCAGCGCCGGTCAGACGCCGTCCTCCTGGCTCTGGTTCGCCGCCAGCCGCTCCTTGGCGCGGTCCACCTTCTCGGCGACCTCGACGGCCAAGGCGTCCCGCTGCTTGCGCAGCACGACCCAGCTGAGCGGCGCGGAAACGACCAGCGCGAGCAGCATCACCCAGAAGAGATTGGAGCTGCCGAGGCCGGAGGGCAGCACCCGGAAGTAGACCAGGGCCCAGATGGCCAGGAACGAGCCGACGAAGATTCCCAGGCGCATGAGGGTGTAGCGGAACGCGGCGCTCGGCGTGAAGGACACGACTCGTCCTCTCTCTCCTGGGAGTTCTGTGGGGAGTTCTGCTGCGGGGTCTTCCGGGGGGCTTCCACCGGAAGGACCTGTCCTCCCAGTGAACCACGGCCGGTTTCCGATCAATTCAGCGGCAGCCACATGGTGACGTCGTCCCGGAAGTCGTCGTCCGCGACCTTGATCGCGCCGGGCACCCGCCCGACCTCCTTGTAGCCGCACCGCCCGTAGAAGAGATCCGCCCCGGTGCCGCCGCGGCAGGTGAGCCGTATCCCCCGGATGCCGTCCATAGTGCGCGCGGCGTCCTCGGCGGCGGCCATAAGGGCGCGTCCGTATCCCTTGCCCTGGTGGGAGGGGTGCACCATCACGGTGTAGAGCCAGCACCAGTGACGCATCAGCCGGTGGGTGTTGAAGGTGAAGAAGGCGGTGGCGGCCACGGCGCCGTCCTCGTCGCGGCCGAGGAGCAGACGGGTCCGGCCCTCGGTCATCGCGGCGAGGTGCTTGAGCAGCTCGGGGCGTATGTCGTCCTTGACCACGGGCGGTACGAAGCCGACGGCGCCGCCCGCGTTCGAGACGTCGGTCCAGAGGGCGCAGACGGAGTCGAGCAGCTCGGGGGTGGTCTCGGGGTCGAGTTCACAGCGCAGGGGCATGCGATCGACGATACCCAGGGGGTCTGTCAGCGCCCTCGCGCGCCCCGAGCCCGTACCCGGCCGCGGTCCCCTGTCGGCCTCGTCCGCGACCGGGGTACGGCCGGCCTCGTACCCGACCATGGGCCGGTCTCAGCCCAGCGCCTCCGCCGCGACCCTCAGATCGGCCACCAGCCCCTCGTACACCGCCTCCCGGTCATCGGCCCGCAGCACCGCGGAGGGGTGGATCGTGGGGACGATGAGGGCGCCGCGCGCCGGTCCCGACGGGTTGCCCTCCAGCCGCGTCCCGCGCTGCTTGCTCACCCGGAACGACGAACCCAGCAGCGCCTTCCCCGCCGTGGCGCCGAGCGCCACGACCACCTCGGGCTCGATCAGCTCCAGCTCGGCCTCGAGCCAGGGCCCGCAGGCGGAGAGCTCGCGCAGGCTCGGCGGCTTGTGGATGCGCCGCTTGCCGCGCTCGGGGACGTGGGTGAACTTGAAGTGCTTGACCGCGTTGGTGATGTACGTCTCGTCCGGGTCGATCCCGGCCTCGCCCAGGGCCCGGTCCAGGACCCTGCCCGCCGGGCCCACGAAGGGCTTGCCCTGCCGGTCCTCCTGGTCGCCCGGCTGCTCGCCGACGAGCACGACCCGGGCGTCCGGGTCCCCGGCGCCGAAGACGGTCTGCGTGGTGTCGCGGTGCAGCGGGCAGCCGTGGCATCCGGCCGCCGCCTCCCGGAGCGCGCCCAGGTCGGCGCCCTCCGGGACGAAGGGGGCGGCGGTGTACGCGTCCTCGGGGCTCTTCGTACCGGCCATGGCCCCCGAGTGCCCCGCTCGGCGGCCGTTAGACAGCGCCACCGGGCGGAGGCGACACGGGTCACACCGGCGGTACGCCCGCGATACGCGTCACGTCCGCCGTACGGATCACACCCGCATCGGCTGCGGGGTCTCGCGGCGGGCCGGGTCCGGGCCCTCGAACTCGCGGATGACCTCGTAGCGGGTGTTCCGCTCCACCGGCCGGAAACCGGCGTCCCGGATCAGGTCGAGCAGATCGTCACGGGTGAGCTTGTTGGGCGTCCCGTAGTCGTCGGCGTCGTGCGTGATCTTGTACTCCACGACCGACCCGTCCATGTCGTCCGCGCCGTGGTTGAGCGCGAGCTGTGCGGTCTGCACGCCGTGCATCACCCAGAAGACCTTGACGTGCGGCACGTTGTCGAAGAGCAGCCGCGAGACGGCGAAGGTCTTCAGCGCCTCCGCGCCGGTGGCCATGGTGGTGCGGGCCTGAAGGCGGTTGCGGATCTTGCCGTCCTTCATGTCCACGAAGTCGTGCTGGTAGCGCAGCGGGATGAAGACCTGGAAGCCGCCGGTCTCGTCCTGGAGCTCGCGCAGCCGCAGCACGTGGTCCACCCGGTGGCGGGGCTCCTCGATGTGCCCGTAGAGCATCGTGCAGGGCGTCTTGAGCCCCTTCTCGTGCGCGAGCCGGTGGATCCGCGACCAGTCCTCCCAGTGGGTCTCGTGGTCGACGATGTGCTGCCGGATCTCCCAGTCGAAGATCTCGGCGCCGCCGCCGGTCAGCGACTCCAGCCCGGCGTCGATCAGCTCGTCGAGGATCTCCGAGGCCGGCATGCCGGAGATCTTCTCGAAGTGGTGGATCTCGGTGGCGGTGAACGCCTTGAGGGAGACCTGCGGAAGGGCCTCCTTGAGCGCCTTGAGCGACCGCGGGTAGTAGCGCCACGGGAGGGTCGGGTGCAGGCCGTTGACGATGTGGAGCTCGGTGAGGTTCTCGTTCTCCATCGCCTTGGCGAGGCGGACGGCCTCCTCGATGCGCATCGTGTAGGCGTCCTTCTCGCCGGGCTTGCGCTGGAAGGAGCAGTACGCGCAGGACGCGGTGCACACGTTGGTCATGTTGAGGTGGCGGTTGACGTTGAAGTGCACGACGTCGCCGTTCTTACGGGTGCGCACCTCATGGGCGAGACCGCCCAGCCAGGCCAGATCGTCGGACTCGTAAAGGGCGATGCCGTCCTCCCGCGAGAGCCGCTCGCCCGCGCGGACCTTCTGCTCCAATTCCCTTTTGAAACCCGCGTCGTGTGTGGTCCCCGTCACCCCGGTCGCCTCCCAATACGTCTGCTGATGTCAGCCTTCGCCGACACTACGCCTCGATGTCCTCCGGAAGCTCGCCGACCCGGTTCTCCCACTTCGTGGACAGCACGATCGTGGTCCGGGTGCGGGAGACGCCCTTGGTGCCGGAGAGCCGGCGGATGGTCCGCTCCAGGCCGTCCACGTCGGATGCGCGCACCTTGAGCATGTAGGAGTCGTCGCCCGCGATGAACCAGCAGTCCTCGATCTCGGCGAGCTCGCGCAACCGGTGGGCCACATCCTCGTGGTCGGTGGCGTCCGAGAGCTGGATGCCGATCAGCGCGGTGACGCCGAGCCCCAGGGAGGCGGCGTCCACGGTCGCGCGATAGCCGGTGATCACCCCGGCGGCCTCCAGGCGGTTGATCCGGTCCGTGACGCTGGGCCCGGAGAGGCCGACGAGCCTGCCGAGCTCCGCGTAGGAGGCCCGGCCGTTCTCCCGCAGGGCCTGGATGAGCTGCCTGTCCACCGCGTCCATAAGCACGTACGCCTTCCATTATTCAATGTTTGAGCGGGATTACATGTAGAATCTAAGGCATCAGGGCCACAAGCCCTGTAAATCTTTTAGGCGATCGACCATCCCTCAGGAGATGAGACTCACCGTGTACACGATCGAGGGCCTTGAGGCCCGCATGCTCGAGCTGCGGGACCTGGCCAACCGCTCGCGTGCAGCCCGCCCCACCGACCGGCCCGTCTCCCGTGCGGCCCGCCGCGCGGCCGTCGTCGCGGCCCGCGCGGCGCGCACCAGGCGGCGCTGGACCCGCTAGGCCGTTCCCCGGTCCCGGTCCCCACCGAGCTCCCCCTCCCACCGGCGGTACAGCTTGTGCGGCACCCCTGCCGCGTCCAGCACCCGCCCCGCGACGAAGTCCACCAGATCCTGGATGTGCGTCGCCCCCGCGTAGAACGCCGGCGAGGCGGGCAGCACCACCGCGCCCGCCTCGTCCAGCGCCACCAGAGCCTTCAGCGTCTGTCCGCTCAGCGGTGTCTCGCGCACCGCCACCACGAGCTTGCGCCGTTCCTTGAGCGTGACGCTCGCGGCCCGCTGGAGCAGGTCCTTCGACAGCCCGAGCGCGACCCCGGCCACACACGCGGTGCTCGCCGGGACGATCAGCATCCCCTTGGCCGGATACGAGCCGGAGGACGGCCCTGCCGCCAGGTCACCGGGCGACCAGTGGGCCACGTCCGCCACCTCGGCGGGCACCTCGAAGGCGTCGGGCGTGCCGTCCGCGCCGCGCGCCAGCCAGCGGCGCAGATCGTCGCGCCAGTGGGCGTCCCGGAACCCGATCCCCGTCTCGTCCAGCAGCGTCAGCCGTGACGCCCGGCTGATCACCAGGTCGACCGCCTCCCCCGCCGCCAGCAGCGCGCGCAGCACCGAGGCGGCGTACGGCGTCCCGGACGCGCCGGACACACCGACCACCCAGGGACGGCGCCCGCTCACTTCTTCGTGCGGCCCGTACGGCTCGTGCGGCCCGTAAGGCTCGTGCGGCGTCTCCACGTCACCGAGCCTATCCGGCGGGTCTCACAGGCCGAGGCCCCGCACCACGAGGTCGAGGAGCGCGCAGCAGAACAGGGCGATCCCGATGAAGCCGTTGACCGTGAAGAAGGCACGGTTCAGCCGCGACAGATCGCCCGGCCGCACGATCGTGTGCTCGTACGCGAACGCCGCCGCGACGATCGCCAGCCCGACCCAGAAGAACGCCCCCGCGTCCGTGGCCAGCGCGTACCAGACCAGCAGGGCCGTGGTGACCACATGGCAGACGCGCGCGCCGTAGAGGGCGCCCGCGATGCCGAAGCGGGCCGGCACCGACCGCACCCCGTGCGCCCGGTCGGCCGCCACGTCCTGGCAGGCGTAGATCAGGTCGAAGCCGCCGATCCAGATGCCGATCGCGAGCCCCAGGATCGCCGCGTCCCACGACCACTCGCCGGTGACCCCGATCCAGGCGCCGACCGGGCCGATGGCCTGGGCCACGCCCAGGATGGCGTGCGGATAGTCGGTGAACCGCTTCCCGTACGGATAGACCACCATCGGCACCACCGCGACCGGCGCCAGCGCCAGGCAGAGCGGGTTCAGGAGCGCCGCCGAGCCCAGGAAGACGGCGAGGGCGATCAGCGCGCCGGTCCACGCGGTGCGCACCGACACGGCGCCGGTAACCAGCTCACGGCCGGCGGTGCGCGGGTTGCGGGCGTCGATCTCGCGGTCGATGATCCGGTTGCAGGCCATGGCGAAGGTGCGCATGCCCACCATGGCGATCGTGATCAGCAGCAGCCGCGTCCAGTGGACGGTGCCGTCCCACAGGTGCATCGCGGTCAGCGCGGCGATGTAGGCGAAGGGCAGCGCGAAGACCGAGTGCTCGATCATCACCAGCCGCAGAAAGGCGCGCACCCGGCCGGGCGGCGCCGGTTGGGGGCCGAAGAGATCGGAGGTCGCGGAATCGGCGCTCACAGCCCGTACTCCTTCCATCGCTTTGTCACCCGATCGGCGGTCTCCGGATCGGACATGACCATGCGTGGCCATCCGCCGTCGCGCGTATAGCCCTCCTCAGGCCATTTCGCGGTGGCGTCGATGCCTGCCTTGCCGCCCCAGAACTGCTGGTACGAGGCGTGGTCGAGATGGTCGACGGGGCCTTCGACCACGGTCAGATCGCGGGCGTAGTCGGTGTTCCCCAGCGCGCGCCAGGAAACCTCGTGCAGATCGTGGACATCGCAGTCGGCGTCGACCACGACGATCAGCTTGGTGAGCGACATCATGTGGGCACCCCAGATGGCGTGCATCACCTTCTGCGCGTGCTTGGGGTACTTCTTGTCGATCGAGACGATCGCGCAGTTGTGGAACCCGCCGGACTCGGGCAGGTGGTAGTCCACGATGTCCGGGATGATGATCTTGAGCAGGGGGAGGAAGAACCGCTCGGTCGCCCTCCCCAGCGGCCCGTCCTCGGTCGGCGGACGGCCCACCACGATCGACTGGAGCAGCGGCCGCCGCCGCATGGTCACACAGTCGATGGTCAGGGCCGGGAACGGCTCCTGGGGCGTGTAGAAGCCCGTGTGGTCGCCGAACGGGCCCTCCGGCAGCGTCTTCCCGGGCTCCAGCCAGCCCTCGATGACGACCTCGGCGGCCGCCGGGACCTGGAGCGGCACCGTCTTGCAGTCGACCATCTCGACCCGCCGGCCCTGGACGAACCCCGCGAAGAGGTACTCGTCGATGTCGCCGGGCAGCGGCGCGGTCGCGGCGTAGGTCACGGCGGGCGGCGCGCCGAAGGCGATCGCCACCGGGAGCTTCTCCCCGCGCCGGGCGGCCACTTGGTAGTGGTTGCGGCTGTCCTTGTGGATCTGCCAGTGCATGCCGATGGTGCGGCGGTCATGGCGCTGGAGGCGGTAGAGGCCGAGGTTGCGCACCCCGGTCTCGGGGTGCTTGGTGTGAGTGAGGCCGAGGTTGAAGAACGACCCGCCGTCCTCGGGCCAGGTGAACAGCGCCGGAAGCTGGTCCAGATCGACGTCCTCGCCGGTGAGGACCACCTCCTGGACGGGCGCCTCCTTCACCTTCCTCGGCGGCACATGGGCCATCGAGCCCAGTTTCCCGAACGCCTCGCGCAACCCGACGAACCCCTGCGGCAGCTCCGGTTTGACCAGCCCGCCGATCTTCTCGCTGATCTCGTCGTACGAGCGGAGTCCCAGGGCCTTCAGGAGGCGGCGGTCGGTGCCGAAGACATTCATGGCCAGCGGCATCGCCGAGCCCTTGACGTTCTCGAAGAGCAGCGCGGGGCCGCCCGCCTTGTTGACCCTGTCGACGATCTCCCCGACCTCGAGATGGGGATCGACCTCGGCCTTGACCCTCTTGAGGTCGCCTTCCCTGTCGAGCGCCCGCAGAAAGGAACGAAGATCGTCATAAGCCATACGTCCCAGTATCCGGTACGCACTACCCTGGTCCCGTAACTGGGGGCCCGAGCCACCGCCCCGAACACCACACGCAGGGGGAATCGCCTCATGCTACGGGTGCTGATGATCCTGGTGCCGCTGGCACTGAGCATCTACGCGTTCATCGACTGCATCACCACCGACGAACAGGACATCCGCTATATCCCCAAGCCCGTCTGGGCGATCCTCGTCCTGCTGTTCCCCGTCGTGGGCTCCGTCTCCTGGCTGATCGCGGGCCGCAAGCGCGCCGTCCCCGGAGGCGCGGGCCGGCCCGGCGTCCGCGGCACGCGCGGCGGGGGCGGCTGGGTCGCGCCGGACGACAACCCCGAGTTCCTCAAGTCCCTGAACGACAAGGGCCGTGAGGACAAGGGCCGTATGGACGACGGGGGCGGACCGGCCGATACGTCCGGCGACCGCGGGAGCGACGAGGAGCGACTGAGGGACTGGGAGGCCGACCTCCGCCGCCGCGAGGAGGAGCTGCGCCGCAAGGGCGAGGGGCCGGGCTCCGGTTCGGGTTCCGGCTCCGGATCCGGTCCGGAGGACACCCCGCCGGCCGCGTCCTGAGGGGCGGTCAGGCGGCCGGAGAAACGCGGCGACGGCCGGTTCCCGTGACCTGGGTCAGGGGAACCGGCCGTCGCGTTGTGCGGTGTCAGACCCCGGCGTAGGAGTGCTTGCCGGTGATGAAGATGTTGACGCCGTAGTAGTTGAACAGGTAGCAGCCGAAGGCGATCAGCGCCAGGTAGGCGGCCTTGCGGCCCTTCCAGCCGGCGGTGGCGCGGGCGTGCAGGTAGCAGGCGTAGGCGACCCAGGTGATGAAGGACCAGACCTCCTTGGGGTCCCAGCCCCAGTAGCGGCCCCAGGCGGCCTCGGCCCAGATCGCGCCCGCGATGATCGTGAAGGTCCACAGCGGGAAGATCGTGGCGTTGATCCGGTACGCGAACTTGTCCAGCGACGCCGCCGAGGGCACCCGCTGGAGAACGGACTTGGCGAACCGGCCGAACTGCTTGCCCTCCGGGTTCTCCAGCTGGACCTCGTAGCGGTCGCGGAAGAGGTAGAGCAGCGTGGCGACGGCCCCGATGTAGAGCGAGGCGCCGGAGACGATGGCGCAGCTGACGTGGATCCACAGCCAGTACGAGTGCAGGGCCGGAACCAACTGGTCGCTCGCGGTGTACAAGACAGAGACGGCGAGACCGAGGTCGAGGAGGACCGTGGTGACGAGGGGCAGCCCGATCCAGCGCACATTCTTCTTCAGCGCCAGCAGCACCAGATACGTGGCCACCGCGACCATGGCGAAGGTCGTGGAGAACTCGTACATGTTGCCCCACGGCGCCCGCCGCACCGACAGCGCGCGGAAGAGGACGCCCACGGCATGAAAGAGGAAGGCCAGTACGGTCAGGCCCACCGCGATCCGGCCGTACACATCGCCCTGTTCGGTGCCGCCCGCGGCGCCCGGCCCGTCCGGGACGTCGCGGCTGCCCGCCGCGGAGCGGGTGACGATCTTCGGCCGGTCCAGGACGGCGGTGCCGCCGCCCTGCCCGCCGACCCGCACGGTCACCTCGGCGCGCTGGGCGGTCTCGGCGTCGGCGGTGATCGCGGCGGCGGTGCGACCGACGGCACTGCGGCTGCCGAACACCCACTCGGCGATATGCGCCAGGAAGGCGAGGGTGTAGACCGCCATCGCCGAGTAGATCAGCACGTTGCTGTAATGAGCCAGGTTCTCGTTGACTTCGGCGGCGAGGTTCACGCGCGCGCTCCTTCGGCAGGATCTGCGGGATCTGCGGTGTCGGATGCGGATTCCGAGGCGGAGTCCTCGGTGGACTCCTCGGTGGATTCCTTGGCGGAGTCCTTACCGGAGTCCTCGGTGGAGTTCCGGTCGGGCTCCGGATCGGGTTCCGCTTCCGGGGCCGGGGGTGCGTCCGCCTGGAGACGGACGGCCAGATCGGCGAGTTCTTCGGGCAGCTTGGCGTACTCACTGCGGCCGAGCCCCGCCATCTCGACCACGGTGGTGCCGTCGTCGCCCGTCACCGCGCGCACCCACACCCGGCGGCGCTGGATGAACAGGGAGGCGGCCAGGCCCACCAGCGCGGCCACGGCACCGATCAGGGCGCCCTGGTCACCCGGCTTGTGCGAGATCTGGAAGCTGGCCCATTCCTTGACGCCGTCGAACGACAGCGTTCCGCCGCCGTTCGGCAGCTTCATGGTGTCGCCGACCTTGAGCGCCCGGGCGAACTTGGTCTTGCCGTCGGACTCCAGGAACTGCTTCATCCGCGACTTGTCCAGCTGGTACACGCTCTGCGGAGTGCCGCCGTCCACGCCGAGGCTGCCATGGTAGGCGGTCAGGACCAGCGTCGGGTTGTCCAGCGCCGGGAAGACGGAGAACATGCCCTTGCTGCGCACCCAGGTCGGCAGAAACTGCCCCTGGAAGCCGATTTGGTCCTTCTTGCCGTTCTTGTCCCGATAGTCCGGAACCTTGATGACCATGCTCTCGGTGAGGTTGGCCCCGTCGATCGGCAGCCCGACCACCGGGCCCTTGTGCACCACATTGCCCTTGCCGTCCCGGATGGTGACGACCGGCGAGTAGCCGTGGTTCAGCAGGAAGACCTTGTAGCCCGCGATCTCCAGCGGCTCGTTCACCTTGATCGAGGTCTTGCGGCTGACGCCGTCCGCGCCGTCCCAGTAGGTCACATCGGCGCGGAAGGTGCGCGGGGTGCGCATCTGCGGACCGCTGCGTTCATAGGTCGCGGTGAAGCGGTCCAGCTGGAAGCCGAAGGGGGCGAGATCGTCGCTGTTGAACAGCTGCCCCGTCTTGATGTCGTCGTACTGGGTGAGGCTGTTGGAGAAGCCGCCGCCCTCGGTGATCAGGCTGCTGCCCTCGGTCTTCCACAACTGCCCGGCGGCGAAGGACACCAGCAGCACGATCAGCGCGGTATGGAAGAGCAGATTGCCCACCTCGCGCAGATAGCCCTTCTCCGCGGCCACCGCGTCACCCGAGGCCTCGATGCGGAAGCGGCGCCCCTTCATGATCTTCCGGGCGGCCGCCAGCACCTGCTCCGGCTCGGCCTCACTGCGCCAGGTGGTGTACGCGGGAAGCCGGGTCAGCCGGCGCGGCGCGGCCGGCGGACGGCCGCGCAGCTGGCCGATGAACTGCCAGGTGCGCGGCACGATGCAGCCGATGAGCGAGATGAACAGCAGGAGGTAGATCGCCGAGAACCACACCGAGCTGTAGACGTGGAACAGCTGCAGCTTCTCGTAGATCGGGGTGAGCGTCGGGTGCCGATCCTGGAAGTCCTGCACCTTGAGCTGGTCGATGCTGGTCTGCGGGACCAGCGAGCCGGGAATCGTGGCGAGGGTGAGCAGAAGGAGCAGCAGCAGCGCCACCCGCATCGAGGTCAGCTGCCGCCAGAACCACCGGGCCCAGCCGAGCGGCCCCAGCGAGGGGACGTTGATCTCCTCGGCCGGGGCGGTGGACAGCTGCGACCCCGCGGCGCCGAGCTCGCGCTCCTCGGCCTTCGCACCGCCCTCGGGCGGCGTGCCGGCCTCCTTGCCGGGCGCGGTGTCGGTATCGGTGGTGGACATCGATCAGATCCCAACGTTGAAGCCCTGAGCCCAGGTCTGCATGGAGCCCATCATGGTGTCCCAGACACCTGTGAGCAGCAGCACCCCCAGGGCGACGAGCATGCCGCCCCCGGCTCGCATCACCCAGACGTAGTGCCGCTTGACCCAGCCGAAGGCACCCAGCGCCCGGCGGTAGGCCACGGCGACCACCACGAACGGCAGCCCGAGCCCCACGCAGTACGCGGCGGTGAGCAGGGCACCGCGCCCCGCACTCGCCTCATTGAACGCCAGGGCGTTGACGGCGGTGAGCGTCGGCCCCAGGCACGGCGTCCAGCCGACGCCGAACAGGGCGCCCAGCACCGGCGCCCCCGCGAGCCCCAGCGTGGGCTTGATGTGGAAGCGGAACTCCCGCTGTCCGAAGCCCCCAGCACCCCCATGAAGGCGAGCCCCATCACGATCGTGATGACCCCGAGAATCTTGGAGATCGTCTCCTTGTGCTCCTGGAGCGTCCAGCCGAAGTTGCCGAAGAGCGCGCCCCCGGAGACGAAGACCGCGGTGAAGCCGAGGACGAAGAGCGAGGCGCCCGCGACCATCCGGCCGCGCTTGGCCTCGGCCAGATCCGTGCCCGTGACCCCAGTGACGTACGACATATAGCCGGGCACCAGCGGCAGCACACAGGGGGAGAAGAAGGAGACCAGTCCGCCGAGCAGGGCGATCGGAAGCGCCAGCAGCAGCGCCCCGGTCAGGACGGTCTGGTTGGGATCGGTCGCGGCGGCCAGCGTGTTCACGAAAGGTCACTTCTCCGCGATCAGCGGGGTGACCATCGAGCGCAGGCGCTCCTCGCTGAGCGGCGTCAGAGCGCGGGCCGCGATCCTGCCCTCCCGGTCCAGCACGATCGTCGAGGGGATGGCCTGCGGGTTGAGGCTGCCCTTGGGGAAGCGCAGCATGAGCTTCCCGATCGGGTCGTACAGACTCGGGTAGTCGACGCCGTATTCCTTCTCGAACCTGAGCGCGGGGGCGCGGTTGGAGTCACGGGTGTTGATCCCGATGAACTGCACGCCCTTGGCCTTGGTGTCCTTGGCCACCTTGGCGAGGTTCGACGCCTCGGCCCGGCAGGGGGCGCACCAGGAGCCCCAGACGTTCAGGACCACGATCTTGCCCTTGTAGTCCGCCACGTCCAGTGGCTTGCCCTCCAGGGTCTTGCCCGAGAGCTGGGGTGCGTCCTTGCGGTTCTCCTTGGCGACGGTGTCCACGCCGCCCTTGCCCTGGACGAACTTGGTGTCGGCGGAGCCGCCCGAGGTGCCGCCCCCGCCGCAGGCGGTCAGGGACAGCGCGGCAACCGTGGCCACGATGGCCAGCACGGTTGCGCGACGACGGGTCGCGAGGCCCCGAGGGGCACGGCAGGCACTCATGTGAAAAGTTTCGCATGGCCCTTTTGGGGATCTTCGCCACCCCCCTCCGGGCACCCTGCCGGGCTCCGCGCGGCCTCGCCCCCGGCTCACTCCTGGCTCGCCCCGCGCCCACCGGCGCCATCAACCGCCGTTCGCGCTCCACGCCTGGCCCACGCCGAGCCCGCGCAGATCGGCCAGGACCGCGGGGTCCTGCGCGTCCAGCCAGTCGGTGAGCTGCTTGAAGGAGACCAGCCGGACGTCCTTGTGCTTCTCGTCGGCCATGTGCTTGAGCGCTTCCTCGACCGCGTCCATATAGATGCCGCCGTTCCACTGCTCGAAGTGGTTTCCGATGAAGAACGGGGCGCGATTGGTCTCATAGGCCCGCTTGAAACCGGCTATGTACGCCTCGGTGGCCTGCTTGCGCCAGCCCGGGTAGTTCGCGGGCGGGGCATTGGTGGAATTCTTCGACTGGTTCGCGAGGATGTTGTAATCCATCGAGAGCACCTCGAAGGTGTGCCCCGGAAAGGGAATCTGCTGCAGCGGGAAGTCCCACAGGCCCTCCTTCTTCGACGGCCACACCTGGAGTCCGCCCGGCGAACTGGCGTCATAGCGCCAGCCGAGTTCCCGGGCGGTCGGCAGCAAATTGGTCTGGCCCTTCAGACACGGAGTGCGGCCGCCGATGAGCTCCTTGTGGTAGTCGAAGGGCAGCGGATCCACATCGGTGAAGCGCGTATTCGTCCGCCACTCCGTGACGAAGGACATGGCCTGGTCGATCTCGGACTTCCACTGGGCGGGCGTCCAGTTCTCCACCGAGCCGCTTCCGGAGCAGAAGTGGCCATTGAAATGGGTGCCGATCTCATGGCCCTCGAGCCACGCCTCGCGCACGTTCCGCAGCGTGGCCTTGATGTGCTCATCGGTGAGATAGCCGATGTCGGAGGCGCCCACCGGGTTGTTCGGCGGCCGGTAGAGCGACTTCTTCGACTCGGGAAGGCAGTAGATACCGGAGAGGAAGAAGGTCATGGTCGCGCCGTGGTCCTCGGCCACCTTGCGGAACCGCGGGAAGAGACCGTTGCCGACCTCTCCCGCACCGTCCCACGAGAACACCACGAACTGCGGCGGCTTCTGCCCCGTTCCAGCCGCTCCGGCTTCGGGGCCTCCTTGCGCCGCTCACCGTGCGAAGTGGAGCCGTCACCGATCGGCTTCGCCTGGGTCGTCTTCGCGGGCTTCGGCGTACCGGATCCGGACCCCGAGGAACAGCCGGCGACGGCCAGTGATGCCGCCGCTCCCATACCAAGACCGAGGATCCCCCTCCGGCTGACCTCACGCATAACGTCCTCAATTCGCACTCGCCGTTCTGATTGCCCGGGGTGTCCGGACAACCCTGGAGATGGCGAGGCGAATAGCGAGGTTCCGAAAGGACTCGGTCAATTACACGGTGGACACAATGTCTCCATTCGGTAGCACGCCGCATGGCCCGTCGGTCATCCCACGGCCATGCGCCCGTCACGCACATCGCGCGGGCCGCACATGGCGGCCCGCACCCCCGGCCCGGCCCCGGCCGGGCGCACACCGCTCAGGCGCCGTCGCTCTGGAAGGCCACTCAGGCGCCGTAGCCCTTGGAGGCCCCCTTCACCGGCTTGGCGCCCGCGCGCAGATGGGGCGGAACGAGATCACGGGCCGGCTCGCTGTAGCCCACCGAGACGATCCGGTCGCCGCGGTAGGTGAAGCTGGTGAGGCTGGCCAGCGTGCACTGCCGCTTGCGCGGGTCGTGCCACAGCCGCCGCCGCTCCACGAAGCTGCGCACGATCCAGATCGGCAGCTGATGGCTGACGCACACCGCCTCGTGCCCGCGCGCGGCGTCCCGCGCCCGGCCCAGCGCCGCCATCATCCGCACCACCTGGTCGACATAGGGCTCGCCCCAGGACGGGCGGAACGGGTTGGTGAGATGGCGCCAGTTGCCCGGTTTGCGCAGCGCGCCGTCGCCGACACCGAAGGTCTTGCCCTGGAAGACGTTCGCCGCCTCGATCAGCCGCTCGTCCGAGGCCACGTCCAGGCCGTGCGCCTTGGCGATCGGCGCCGCCGTCTCCTGGGCCCGCTCCAGCGGGGAGGCGACCACATAGGTGATGTCACGGTCTGCGAGGTGCTCGGCGACGCGGTCGGCCATCCGCCGCCCCAGATCGGAGAGGTGGTAGCCGGGCAGCCTGCCGTAGAGCACGCCCTCCGGGTTGTGGACCTCGCCGTGGCGCATCACATGGACGACGGTGATGTTGTTCTCGCTCTGTGTCATGTCACCCATCATTCAGTGGCCTCGGCGGCGGCCCGCGCCGCCCCCGGCAGAGCCGCCGCCACCCGCTCCAGCGCCTTCTCGTCGTGCGTCGTGGAGACGAACCACGACTCGAAGACGGACGGCGGGAGGTAGACGCCCTGGGACAGCATCGAATGGAAGAAGGCGGTGAAGCGGAACGCCTCCTGCGCCTTGGCCTTCTCGTAGTCGGTGACCTCGTCGCCGGTGAAGAAGACCGAGAACATGTTGCCCGCGACCTGGACCCGGTGCGCCACGCCCTCCTTGGAGAGCGCCTCCGTCACCATCGCCCGCAGCCGCTCGGAGGCCGCGTCGACCCGTCCGTACGCCGCGTCGTCCAGCAGCCGCAGCTGGGCGACGCCCGCGGCCGTGGCGACCGGGTTTCCGGACAGGGTGCCCGCCTGGTAGACCGGGCCGGCCGGGGCCAGGCGCTCCATGACGTCGGCGCGCCCGCCGAAGGCCGCGGCCGGGAAGCCGCCGCCCATGACCTTGCCGAAGATCATCAGGTCCGGCTCCACGCCGTCCAGCCCGAACCACCCGGACCTGGAGACCCGGAAGCCGGTCATGACCTCGTCGGAGATGTAGAGCGCGCCATGGTCGGCGCAGATCTGCTTGAGGCCCGCGTTGAACCCGGGCAGCGGCGGCACCACGCCCATGTTGCCCGGTGACGCCTCGGTGATCACACAGGCGATCTCCCCGGGGTGCGCGACGAAGGCCGCCCGGACCGCCTCCAGGTCGTTGTACGGCAGCACCAGGGTCTCCCCCGCCTGCGCTCCCGTCACCCCCGGAGTGTCCGGCAGCCCGAAGGTCGCCACCCCGGACCCGGCCGCGGCCAGCAGGGCGTCCACATGCCCGTGGTAGCAACCGGCGAACTTGATCACCTTCGACCGCCCGGTGAACCCGCGGGCCAGGCGGATCGCCGACATCGTCGCCTCGGTGCCGGACGAGACCAGGCGCACCTGCTCGACCGGGGCGACCCGCGCCACGATCTCCTCGGCGAGCTCGACCTCGCCCTCGCCCGGCGTGCCGAACGACGTACCGCGGGCGACGGCGGCCTGCACGGCCGCGGTGACCTCGGGGTGGGAATGGCCGAGGATCATCGGTCCCCACGAGCACACGAGGTCCACGTACTCGCGTCCGTCGGCGTCGGTGAGGTACGGACCGTCCCCGGACACCATGAACCGGGGCGTACCTCCCACGGCGCGGAACGCCCGCACCGGAGAGTTCACGCCGCCGGGCGTCACGGCGGCCGCGCGATCGAAAAGCGTCTGCGAAACTGGGGCTGCGTACGGATAGCTCACGCAAGCCATGTTGTCAGAGGCGGACGTACTCCCGCGGCCGGGCGTTTCACAGCTCTATGGTGGGGGAGGTCTCTGTAACAGAGATCGGGTTGCGCGGTAGTGGCCGCGAGTGGTCGGGTGGAGATATGCATCGCGGTGGCGAACTGGGTGAAGGGACTGACGACCGAGGCCCCGAGCGTGCCCGGCCCGGACGCCATCGTCGGGACGAGGCGGGCAGGGCAGGCAGAAGCGGGGGCCGCATGGGGGTGACCTACAAGTACTTCGGTGCGCCGGACGGCGCCACCGCGGCCAGGGTCCCCATCTCCATGCGCCCCGAGGAGCTCGGCGGCGACGAGCTCGGACACGGCATGTTCACGAAGATCAAGCCGGAGACGGTGGCGGCGATGGTCCTCACCGGCATCGAGGGCGTCCCGCTGCACAAGGTCCCCCCGCTGGAACTGGTCGTTCTCCATCCGGACTACGCCGTCGTCAAACTCCCTATGACCGCCGTCGATCCGCTGCGCGGTGTGGGCGAGGAAGCCGTGGGCGCCGCGGCCTTCATCTGGTCCACGGTGCCCGACCGCGGCGGCCCCCGGGACGCCTTCACGGTCTATCAGCTGCTCCACGAGTGGCAGGACTTCAGCCACCGGCTGCACGAGGCGGGCCACCAGCCGTACTGCCTGGTCTGGCCTTGAGTCCGCCGGGGCCGTGGCCCTGAGCCTGGGACCATGGCCCTGAGCCTGGGGCCGTGGCCGCTACGCCGCGGAGGCGGCGCGCAGCAGGCGGAGTTGGCCGATCTCGGTGGCGTTCTTCATCAGCTCGGCGTTCACCCAGGCGGCCATGTGGGCGATGGTGTGCTCGGGGTCCCGGTCCCAGGGGAAGGGCGCGACGGCGTCCAGGTCCTGGTCCTGCTCGGTGAGCCGGTCCAGTACGGCCGTCCACTCCGCCCGCAGACCGCGCAGCCACTCGATGGCCGCCTTACCGTCGCCGGGCCAGCTGACGTCCGTCCGCTCCCTCGGCCCGCGTCCCTCCGCGTGGTCGATGGTCACGCTCCACCACCAGTCGATATGCCAGCTCAGCCAGCCGATGGTGGGGACGGGCACGGGATCGGGCTCGGTCTCCGCCCAGTCCGGCAGCCACAAACCATCGGCCCCCTGACGCACCGTCCAGCAGTGGGCCGTGGGCTCCCACAGGAAGTCCTCGGGCTCCAAGCGCTCCAGGTGGTACTCGAAGAGCGACCAGGTCAGGTCGAACTGCCGGCGGAGTAAGGCGAGGCGGGAGGCCGTCGAAGTCGTCATCGGCCGACCCTGGCACACGGCCGGATGCCCGCACAGGGAATTTCGCTCAGGAAGGGTCGCAGGCCGAGTGGTCGGCGGCGGGCCCCAGGGCGTCCGGGCCGTTGCGGAGGAAGTAGCCCGTCCAGCGGTAGTGGCTGTCGGGCACGGTGCCCGGGCCTCGTTGCCAGGTGGCCACGGCGAGCAGCAGGTTGCCGACGGAGGTGAGGTTCGAGACGACGACGGAGATGACCTCGCTCCGCTGCGGGGCCTCTCATGGGCGGGCCGTACCCTTCCCCCATGCTCATCGCACGTTCCATTGCTCTGTTCGCCGTGGCCGCGCTCCTGGAAATCGGCGGTGCTTGGCTCGTCTGGCAAGGCGTGCGTGAGCACAGGGGATGGGTGTGGATCGGCGCCGGGATCATCGCTCTTGGCGCCTACGGGTTCGTGGCCACGCTCCAGCCGGACGCGGAGTTCGGCCGCATCCTCGCGGCGTACGGTGGCGTGTTCGTCGCCGGATCGCTCGCCTGGGGCATGGTCGCCGACGGCTACCGGCCCGACCGCTTCGATGTCATCGGAGCGCTGATCTGTCTGGCCGGAGTCGCTGTGATCATGTACGTGCCTAGGAGGTAACCATCGACCGGCCGTGGCCGCCCTTGCCCTCACGGTCACCGTGGTTGTTCTGCTTGCCCTGCTTGCCGTGGTCACCCTGGTGGTCGTCCTGCTCCCGCTCCGTGCCGAGGACGCAGCCGGTGTCCGGGTCGATGAAGACGGTCGTGATGGTGTGGTCGCACTCGACCTCCACGACCCACACCTGCTTGACCTCCTGCTTGTGCGAGTCCTTGTGCTCGTCCTTGCGCTGCTTGTCCTTGCGCTGGTCGTCGTGGTGGCGCGAGTTCTTGCGGTCGTCCTCGTACTTGCCCTTGTGGTGCTGGTCGTCCTCGGGGCAGTCCACCAGCTCGGCGCTGACCGCCTGGCCGCCGACCTCGCACTCGGCGATCTCGACCGCCTCGGCGAGCGTCACCGTGTCGTACTTCTTCTGGTCCTGCTGCTCCTTGTGCTCCTGGCCGTGGCGCGCCTGGTCGTCCTCGTGGACCGGAACGGTGACGGGACGGACGGCACCGCGGTCCTGGGCCTCCTCACCGGACTGGGCCGCCTCGTACGGCTGCGCGGCCTGCTCGGGCTGGGCGGCCTGCTCGGACTGAGCCGCCTGCTCCGGCTGAGCCACCTGCTCGGGCTGCGCGGCCTGCTCGGGGCGCGCCGCGCTACGGCCCTTGATGCCGGGCCAGTACTTCCCGGTGGGGAAGTAGCGGGTCAGGTCCGGACGGCTCTGGTCCTCGCGCTGGCCGTGGTCCTCCTTGCCGTTCTGCTCCTTGCGGTTCTCCTCCTTGCCGTTCTCCTCCTTGCGGTTCTCCTCCTTGCCGTTCTCCTCCTTACGGTTCTCCTCCTTGCCGTTCTCTTCCTTACGGCTGTCCTCCTTGCGGCTGTCCTCCTTACGGCCGCTGTCCTTCTTCTCGTCGTACCGGCCGTGCTCCTCGCGCTGGTCGCTCTCCTCGCGCTGGCCGTGCTCCTCGCGCTGGTCGCTCTCCTCGCGCTGGCCGTACTCCTCGTGCTGGCCGTTCTCCTTCTCCTCGTACCGCCCGCCCTCGTCGTGACGGCCGTCCTGGTCGTCACGGGCGTGGTCATCGTGGCGGCCGCCGTTGGAGTCCTTGTAGCTGTTCGCCTCGTAGCGGCCATGCTCGTGGCCGTTGTCCTCGTGGCGGCCGTTCGGGTCCTTCGCCTCGTAGCGGCCGTGCTCGTGGTGGCCCTTCTTGTCGTCGTGACGGCCGTTCTCGTGGTTCCCCTTGTTGTCCTTCTCGTGGTTCCCCTTGTTGTCGCCGTGCGCCCGGTCCTGGGCACAGTGGTTGCTCTGCGACGAGTGCGGGTCGGGGGTGCTGCCCGAGGCCCATGCGGTTCCCGGAGCACCGGCAACCAGGGCCGCCGCCGCGATGGCGCCCGCTGAGGCCACGCCCCAGCGCCGGAAAGAACGACGAGACCGCTGAAGGAATCTGCTCTGCTGGGTCATTACCTGAATTCACTCCTTGGGCATGGGTGCTCCAACTACCGGCGCCGCGCCGGACGCAGTGCACCCTTCCCGAGCCCGAGAGCCCCTAGCGGATTCCTATCTTCAGTCCCCCGGTTGGAGGTAAATCGGGCCGTCATATCCTGCATATGGATCATGCGCACGCACCACCGTTTGCGCCACGTCGCCATTGGAGGACCGATGACCACCCCTACCGCAGTCATCACCGGCGCGAGCAGCGGGATCGGAGCCGCGACCGCACGCCGCCTGGCGGCCGCCGGATTCCGCGTCGTCCTCGCCGCCCGCCGTAAGGAGCGCATCGACGCGCTCGCCGCCGAGCTGACCGAGGCGGGGCACGAGGCCGAGGCATACGTCCTGGACGTCACCGACCGCGCCGCCGTGGAGTCCTTCGCCGCCGGTCTGGACCGCTGCGACGTCCTGGTGAACAACGCGGGCGGCGCGATCGGCGCCGAGACCGTGGCCACCGCCGACCCGGCCGACTGGCGGGCGATGTACGAGGTCAATGTGGTGGGCGTGCTCCAGGTGACCCAGGCGCTGCTGCCCGCCCTCACCGCCTCCGGCGACGGCACGATCGTCGTGCTGTCCTCCACGGCGGGCCATGTGGCGTACGAGGGCGGCGGCGGTTACGTGGCCGCCAAGCACGGCTCCCACGCCATCGCGGCCACCCTGCGCCTGGAGCTGTGCGGTGAGCCGGTGCGCGTGATCGAGATCGCCCCGGGCATGGTCAGGACCGACGAGTTCGCGGTGAACCGCTACCGCGGCGACGAGAGCCAGGCCGCGGCCGTCTACGAGGGCGTGGCCGAGCCGCTGACCGCCGACGACGTGGCCGACACGGTCGAATGGGCGGTCACCCGCCCCTCGCATGTGAACATCGACATGATGGTCATCCGCCCCCGCGCCCAGGCCGCCCAGCACAAGGTCCACCGCGAGCGCTGAGCCCGTCCGCCCTCGTCCGCCCTCGTCCGCCCTCGTCCGCCCTCGTCCGCCCTCGTCCTCCACGGCTCCTCACAGCCCCTGCCGTAACAGCCCGCCCGTCCCCCGTTCGGCTCAGTGCGTGTGCGCCATCCCGGGGCGCTCCGATGCTGGGAGCGGCGGTCACCTCGCGGAGGGTCTTCGCGGTGACACCTCGCGGAGGCACGCGGGCGGGCACGCGCCCCGGCGGGTCCACGACCTGCGCGGCGAGATCTCCGGAATCGTCTCCGGCCTGATCGACCAGCGCCGCCGCGCGCCCCGGGACGGCATGATCTCCGACCGCCCGCCTACGACGGCCCCTGAGGCGCTAGCGCGCGTCAAGCCGCCTCAAGGACCCCAGCGGCCTCAAGCCGACCCCAGGCCGCCTCAAGCGACCCCAGGCGGCCTCATGCGACCTCAGGCGGCCACAAGCGACCTCAGGCGGCCCCAAGCGACCTCAGCCGACAAGGCCCGTGTCTCAGCCCTTCACGCACACCACCTGCTTGAGCCGCGCCACCACCTCGACGAGGTCCCGCTGCTGGTCGATGACCTTCTCGATCGGCTTGTACGCCCCCGGGATCTCATCCACGACGCCGGCGTCCTTACGGCACTCGACGCCCCGCGTCTGCTCCGCCAGATCCTGGGTCGAGAAGCGCTTCTTCGCCGCGTTACGGCTCATCTTCCGGCCCGCTCCGTGCGAGGCCGAGTTGAACGACGCCTCGTTCCCCAGACCGCGCACGATGTACGAACCGGTGCCCATCGAGCCCGGGATGATCCCGTAGTCCCCGCTCCCGGCGCGGATGGCGCCCTTACGGGTCACGAGAAGGTCCATGCCCCCGTAGCGCTCCTCGGCCACGTAGTTGTGGTGGCAGCTGATCACCGGCTCGAAGACCGGGCGGGCCTTCTTGAACTCCTTGCGCACCACGTCCTGGAAGAGCGCCATCATGATCGCGCGGTTGTACTTCGCGTACTCCTGCGCCCAGAAGAGATCGTGCCGGTACGCCGCCATCTGCGGGGTGTCCGCGATGAAGACGGCCAGGTCGCGGTCGACCAGATTCTGGTTGTGGGGCAGCTTCCGGGCCTCGCCGATGTGGTACTCGGCCAGCTCCTTGCCGATGTTGCGGGAGCCGGAGTGCAGCATCAGCCAGACCGAACCCTCGTCATCGAGACAGAACTCGATGAAGTGGTTACCGGATCCGAGCGAACCCATCTGCTTCACGGCCCGCTCCTGGCGGTACCTGACCGCCTGGGCCACTTCCCCGAACCGGCTCCAGAAGTCGTCCCACCCCGCCGTCGGGAACGCGTGCAGCCGCCCCGGGTCCACCGGGTCGTCGTGCATACCGCGCCCCACCGGGATCGCCTGCTCGATCCGGGAGCGCAGCCGCGAGAGATCCCCCGGAAGGTCGCCCGCGGTCAGCGACGTCTTGACGGCCGACATCCCGCAGCCGATGTCCACCCCGACCGCCGCCGGGCACACCGCGCCCCGCATCGCGATCACCGAGCCGACCGTGGCACCCTTCCCGTAATGCACATCCGGCATCACGGCGAGGCCCTTGATCCAGGGCAGGGTGGCGACATTGCGCAGCTGCTGCATGGCCACGCCCTCGACCGTCGAGGGGTCGGTCCACATCCGGATCGGCACCTGCGCGCCGGGCACCTCGACATACGACATGATGCACTCATTCCCCCGTAAAAGGCTGAAAACGCAAAAGCCGGGCCAATACCCCATAGACGGCGGGCGACCGGCAGGCACGGCAGTGCGTGCGATAGACATTGTCTCCAGCCACCGCCTCCGGGCGGCAAGGAGTTTTCCGTCGCTCGAAGGGACACGGACAGTGCAGCCAGCGCAGCGAAGGGCGTACGGACGGCGGGCCACCCCGGCCGTCGCCGTGCTCATCACCGTGCTCGCCGCCGCGGGGCTCGGCGGATGCACCGGCTCCGATTCGCCGACCGACCCGGACGACGGCGCCTCCGGCGACTCCGGGACGGCCGTCTCGGCCGAGCCCGGCCGCTATCGCACCCTGCCCGAGGCGTGCGGCGCGGTCAGCCGCAAGACCCTCCAGGCACTGCTGCCCGGCGCCGAGCAGGACGACAAGGTGTACGACGGCCAGGCGGCCGTGACGTATGACATAGACCGCCGGGACGGCTGCCGCTGGAAGGTCGAGACCGCGAGCGGCACGCGCTACCTCACGATCGACTTCCAGCGGGTGGTCAGTTACGACCCCTCGGTCAGCGACGACGACCGGGCCCAGGAGACGTACGAGAAGAAGGCCGCCGCCGCCGACATCCCGGACGCCACGAGTCCTCCCTCGAGCCCCTCCAGCTCGGAGAGCGGCTCGGAGAGCGCCGGCAGCGGCTCCTCCGCTTCCGCCAGTTCGAGCTCCGATGAGCCCGGTAAGAGCAGCAAGGGCGGCAAAGGCGATGAAGCCGGTAAGGGCGACAAGACCGGCGAGGGGGACAAAAGCACCGATAGCCCCTCCGCGGGCGCCGACGCGAGCGGCGGAAGTGACGAAAGTGACACCGCCTCGGAGGACACCGCCCCGCGCCGGCTGGACGACCTCGGTGACGACGCCTTTCTCAACGATCAACTGATCACCAAGGACTCGGGTATCCACCGCGACATCACCGTCGTGTTCCGGTCCTCGAATGTGATTGCCACCATTGAGTACGACCAGTGGACGACCGACAAGAAGCACATTCCCAGCAGCCAGGAACTGCAGGAAAACGCCCAGGACTTGGCCGATGAACTGACCGGTCGTCTCAACGAATAACGGGCCCTCGCCGCACCCCCGCGAGCGCCCCGCCCCCACCCCGCGGAGACCTCGGAAATTGGGACGCCCGCGCGTCGGCCGCGTACCGTGCCGACTAATGACGCGGGCGGCACGTCCGCCCATCGACAGAGAATGAGCGAAGGACCCATGCACCGTTCAGCCCCGCGACTCGCCCGAATACTCGCCTGCGCGACCGTACCGGTGGTGCTCGTCGCCGGCTGCTCCTCCGGCTCGGACAAGAAGGACGACAAGAACGCCGGTGACTCAGCGAGACCCGGCTCGCCCAGCGCTTCGCCCACCGTCGCGGCAGCGAAGTTCAGCAAGCTGCCCGATGTGTGCTCCACGCTCTCCGGGAAGACGATCGACGATCTCGTCCCCAAGGCGCAGAACAAGAAGGGCAAGGCCCTTCCCTCGGCCGACACCAACACCTCGGCCAGCTGCCTGTGGAGCGGCCTCGACGACTTCGACTACCGCTCGCTGACCGTCTCCCTCAAGCTGTTCCACTCCGACCCGGGGCTCGGCTCCGGCGACAAGCGCGCCGGGGAGTACGCCGCCCAGCAGGCGAGCAGGGCCGCCACCGCCGGCAAGGTGACCGACCCCAAGACCGAGAAGGTCGCGGGCATCGGCGACGAGGCCACCACGGTCAGCACCAAGGAGAAGAAGGACGGCGACGACTTCCGCGACCAGACGGTCGTGGCCCGTACCGCCAATGTCGTCATCACCCTCCAGTACGACGGCGCGGGCTATGAGACCGCCAAGGCCCCGGACCCGGCCGACCTGCTCAAGGACGCCAAGGCCGCCGCCAAGGAGGCCGTCGGCGCCATCGGTAAGGGCGCCAAGAGCGGCGCCTGACTCGCCGACACGACCCCTTCCCGCCCATGAGCCTTGACGTGTATGCGACGCTGATGCGGCTGTTGTTGAGGACGGGGAGGGGTCGCGGGTGGCCGCGATGCAACTGACACGGACGCACCGAATACTGGCCGGAGTGGTCGTCACCGGGGCGGTGGTGATCGCCGGGATCGGCTTCGCCGGTTCCTACGCCGCGGTGCGCGATCTCGCCCTCGACAAGGGCTTCGGCAAGTTCGCCAATGTCTTCCCGATCGGCATCGACGCGGGGATCGTGGTCCTGCTCGCGTTGGATCTGCTGCTCACCTGGATCCGCATCCCCTTCCCGCTGCTGCGCCAGACCGCCTGGCTGCTGACCGCGGCCACCATCGCCTTCAACGGCGCGGCCGCCTGGCCGGACCCGGTCGGCGTCGGCATGCACGGCGTGATCCCGATCCTGTTCGTCGTCTCCGTCGAGGCCGCCCGGCACGCGGTCGGCCGGATCGCCGACATCACCGCCGACCGGCACATGGAGTCGGTCCGCATCGCCCGCTGGCTGCTCGCGCCGGTGCCCACCTTCCGGCTGTGGCGCCGGATGAAGCTGTGGGAGCTGCGCAGCTACGAGGAGGTCATCAGGCTGGAGCAGGACCGGCTGGTCTACCAGGCCCGACTGCGGGCCCGCTACGGGCGGTCCTGGCGCCGTAAGGCGCCCGTGGAGTCGCTGATGCCGCTGCGGCTGGCGCGGTTCGGGGTGCCGCTGGCGGACACCGCCCCGGCGGGGCTCGCGGCAGCCGGTCTGGACCCGTCCACGGTGTCGGCGACCGCGCTCCCCCGGGCCGTTCGGCCGCGGCGGACGAGACGGGGCCCAGGAGCGCGTCCCTGGAGGCCCAGCAGGGCCCGTACGGCCCGCCGGGGGCCGTGGCGGACACGGGCCCGCAGCAGCACCCCCAGCAGCCCCAGACGCAGGAGCTGCCGCTCTCGCTGCCCCTGCCGGTGTACCAGCAGCCCGCCGGGCAGGGCCATGACGGCCGGAACGCCGTGCCCTTCGACCCGGCGGCCGCCCACCCCGCGCCGGTCGAGCAGCAGGCACAGCAGCTACAGCAGGCACAGCAGCCGCAACAGCTCCAGCCGCAGGACCAGCAGGGCCCGGGCCAGGCGCCGCAGCCCGAGCAGCAGCCGCAGCAACTCCAGCAGCCCCAGCCCCCGCAGCACCAGCTGACCGTGCCGGTCGGGCCCGGTGGCCGGGTGCGGCCGCTCGGCGGTGAGGGCGTGGGGAGCCATCAGGGCGTCTACGTACCGGAGCAGCGCGAGCCCGAGCGGTACGCGTACGAGGAGCAGCAGCCGGAGCAGCGGCTGAACCAGCTGCCGGACGACGTCCCGCGCGAGGAGGTCTACTACGCGACCTTCCGCCAGTTCCTCGCCGACCACAGCAAGTACCCCTCCGCCTACCAGTTCGGGCAGCGGCTGCGGGAGACCTACGGCGTGAACGACCTCAGCAACAGCGAGCTGGCCGGGTACGTCGAGGACTTCAAGGAGCGCGTCCGCCTGGAGCGCGAGGCCATCCCGTAGCCGCCCCGTGGCCACCCGAGAGCCGCCCCTGGGGTCCTTCTGACGGATCTCCGTGGAGGAAGGAGCGCCCGCCGCGCAGCGGCCGAAGACCGCAGCCGGGGTGTGCTCTCGGCGTGCCGTGCGGACGCCCTCGTAGCAGACAGAGCTACTCGGGCTTTCGTGCGGTGCGGCGAGAGGGCGTGCCGGGCGTCGCGACGCCGCGGAGATCCGTCAGAAGGACCCTGGCCGTCCCGCACAGCCGGAAGGCCGGGCGGCAGCCGTAAGGCCGTCCGCCCGGCGCCCGGGAGCCGGAGAGGTCAGCCCGCGAGCAGCTTGCGCACCCGGTCCGCCCCCACCGCCAGCAGCAGCGTGGGCAGCCTCGGGCCGGTGTCCCGGCCGACCAGCAGGGTGTAGAGCAGCGCGAAGAACGACCGCTGGGCGACCTTCAGCTCCGGCGTCGGCTTGGCCTCCGGAGACAGCCCCGCCTGGATCTTGGGCACCCCGTAGACCAGCGTGGTGAGGCCGTCCAGCGACCAGTGGTCGTCCAGGCCGTCCAGCAGCAGCCGCAGCGACTCCCGCTCGGTGTCGCCCAGCGCGGCCAGCCGCTCGGTGTCCGGCTCGTCCCGGACCCGGGTGCGCTGGTCGGCCGGGACCTGGGTGGTGATCCAGCGCTCGGCCTTGTCGAGCCGGGGCCGGGTCTCCTCCAGGGACTTCACCGGATTGTCGGGGTCGAGCTCGCTGAGGATGCGCAGCGTCTGCTCGTCATGGCCGGTGGTGATGTCCACCACCGAGGCCAGCGTGCGGTACGGCAGCGGGCGCGGGGTGCTCGGCAGCTCGCCCGTGGCGGTGCGGGTCGCGCGGCTGTACGCGGCCGCGTCCGCGGGCTGGGCCACGCCCTCGGCGATCTTCCGCTCCAGCGCGTCCCACTCGTCGTAGGTCCGCTGGATCTCCTGGTCGAAGGCGATCTTGAAGGACTGGTTGGGCCGGCGGCGGGCATACAGCCAGCGCAGCAGCGGCGCCTCCATGATCTCCAGCGCGTCGGCCGGGGTGGGCACACCGCCCTTGGAGGAGGACATCTTGGCCATGCCGCTGATGCCCACGAACGCGTACATCGGGCCGATGGGCTGCTCGCCGCCGAAGACCTCGCGGACGATCTGGCCGCCGACCACATAGGACGAGCCCGGCGAGGAGTGGTCGACGCCCGAGGGCTCGAAGACCACGCCCTCGTACGCCCAGCGCATCGGCCAGTCGACCTTCCAGACCAGCTTGCCGCGGTTGTGCTCGCTCAGGCGGACGGTCTCGCCGTGGCCGCACGCGCACGCGTAACTCAGCTCGGTGGTCTCGTCGTCGTACGAGGTCACCGTGGTCACATCGCGCTCGCAGACCGAGCAGTACGGCTTGTACGGGTAGTAACCCGCCGCGCCCGCGCTGCCGTCGTCCTCGGCGGCCGCGCCCGAGCCCTCGGCGGCGGCCAGCTCGGCCTCGTCCACCGGCTTCTGCTGCTGCTTGGGCTTCTTGGCGCCGGGCTTGTCCTTGGTGCGGTACCGGTCCAGGACGGCGTCGATCTCCCGGCGGTGGCGCATCGCGTGCAGGATCTGCTCCCGGTACGCGCCCGAGGTGTACATCTCGGTCTGGCTGATGGGGTGGAACTCGATGCCCATCTCCCGCAGCGCCTCGGCCATCGGCGCCTTGAAGTGCTCCGCCCAGTTCGGATACGGGGACCCGGGCGGGGCCGGGACCGAGGTGAGCGGCTTGCCGATGTGCTCGGACCAGGAGGGGTCGATCCCGGCCGGGACCTTGCGATACCGGTCGTAGTCGTCCCAGGACAGGATGTGAACGCACTCGTGGCCCCGGCGCCGGATCTCGTCGGCGACCAGGTGCGGGGTCATGACCTCGCGCAGATTGCCGAGGTGGATCGGGCCGGACGGGCTGAGACCCGAGGCGACGACGACAGGTTTGCCCGGGGCGCGGCGCTCCGCCTCGGCAATGACCTCGTCGGCGAATCGGGAGACCCAGTCGGTCTCGGTGCTCTGAGCCACGGTCGGCACTTCCTTCCTAGCGGTCATGGCACCGCCCATTGTCCCAGACGGAACAGGCCCCTCCGGAATTGCCCACAGGGCCCGCCGGGCGGGCCCGGGTTATCCACAGGCCGGGGAAATCGTTGGACCCGCCGTGAAATACTGGGTTGCCCATACCACCACTACCGGAATGGCACTCCATGGCTTCGGTCCCTTCCCTCGCCGCTACGGTCCATCAGCGCGTCGCGGACGCCCTCTCGGCTGCCCTGCCGGAGGCCGGCTCCGCGGACCCGCTGCTGCGACGAAGCGACCGGGCCGACTTCCAGGCCAACGGGATGCTGGCGCTGGCCAAGCAGCTCAAGGGAAACCCCCGTGAGCTGGCCGCCAAGGTCGTGGCGCACCTTCCGGTCGCCGCCACCTCGGCCGACCCCGATCCGGTGATCGCCGACATCGAGGTCTCCGGCCCCGGCTTCCTCAACATCACGATCGCCGACTCCGCGATCACCGCGACCCTCGCCGCCCGCGCCGCCGACGACCGCCTCGGCGTGCCGTACGCGCAGGCGCCCGGCACCACCGTGATCGACTACGCCCAGCCCAATGTGGCCAAGGAGATGCACGTCGGCCATCTGCGCTCGGCGGTGATCGGCGACGCGGTGGTGCGGATCCTGGAGTTCGCGGGCGAGAAGGTGATCCGCCGCCACCACATCGGCGACTGGGGCACCCAGTTCGGCATGCTCATCCAGTATCTGATCGAGCACCCGCACGAGCTGGACCACAAGGACGCCTCCTCCGGCGAGGAGGCCATGTCCAACCTCAACCGGCTCTACAAGGCCGCGCGGGCGCTCTTCGACTCCGACGCGGAGTTCAAGGAGCGGTCCCGGCGGCGGGTGGTGGAGCTCCAGGCGGGCGACGCGGAGACCATCGCCCTGTGGCGGAAGTTCGTGGACGAGTCGAAGATCTACTTCTACTCGGTCTTCGACAAGCTGGACATCGAGATCCACGACCCCGATGTGGTCGGCGAGTCGGGTTACAACGACATGCTGGCCGAGACCTGCCGACTGCTGGAGGAGTCCGGCGTCGCCGTGCGCTCCGAGGGTGCGCTGTGCGTCTTCTTCGACGACATCAAGGGCCCCGAGGGCAATCCCGTGCCGCTGATCGTCCAGAAGTCCGACGGCGGCTTCGGCTATGCGGCCACCGACCTCTCCGCGATCCGCGACCGGGTGCAGCACCTGAAGGCCGACACCCTGCTGTATGTGGTGGACGCCCGGCAGTCGCTGCACTTCAAGATGGTCTTCGAGACCGCCCGCCGGATCGGCTGGCTCAATGACCAGGTCCACGCCGTGCAACTCGCCTTCGGCACCGTCCTGGGCAAGGACGGCAAGCCGTTCAAGACCCGCGCGGGCGAGACGGTGCGGCTGGAGGACCTGCTGGACGAGGCCACCGAGCGGGCCGCGGCCGTGGTCCGGGAGAAGAGCGAGAAGCTCGGCCTCACCGAGGAGGAGATCCTCGAGCGCGGCGCCCAGGTCGGCATCGGCGCGGTGAAGTACGCGGATCTGTCCACCTCGGCCTCGCGGGACTACAAGTTCGACCTCGACCAGATGGTCTCGCTCAACGGGGACACCTCGGTCTATCTCCAGTACGCGTACGCCCGGATCCAGTCGATCCTGCGCCGCGCCGAGGAGGGGCAGCGGCCGCTGGCCCACCCGGAGCTTCCGCTGGCCCCGGCCGAGCGGGCGCTGGGCCTGCACCTCGACCAGTTCGGGGAGACGCTGCGCGAGGTGGCCGCCGGGTACGAGCCGCACAAGCTGGCCGGGTATCTCTACCAGCTGGCCTCGCTCTACACGACCTTCTACGACCAGTGCCCGGTCCTGAAGGCGGAGGGCGGCCCGGCCCAGGTGGAGAACCGCCTCTTCCTGTGCGACATCACGGCGCGCACGCTGGGGCAGGGCATGTCCCTGCTGGGCATCCGCACCCCCGAGCGCCTCTGAGGCCACCGCATGAGCCCCGCGCCGGTTTCTCCCGGAGCGGGGCTCTGACGCGTTCAGGGGCTCTGGCGCGTTCATCGGTGGCTTGTCACAGGCGTCACCAGCGTCACCGCGTCACGGCATCACCGCGTCACGGCATCACCGCGTCACCGCGTCACCGCGTCACCGCGTCACCGCGTCACCGGCAGAGAACATCGCGCTTCGGCCGCTCACCGGTCAGCAGGAAGTCCGTGACCCTCCGGTCCGCGCAGGCGCTGCCGTTCTCCACGTACGCCGCGCCATGCCCCATCGCATCCACGCCGACCATCCGGGCCCGGTCGCCGAAGGCCCGCCGGAGGCCCAGCGCCCCGCTGTACGGGGTGGCCACATCGCGCTTGTTCTGCACCAGCAGGACGTTCGACGGCCCCTGGTCGGTGATCCGCACCGGTTTGTCCCGCGGCGCGTCATGCCAGAACGCGCACGGGGTGACGTTCACCGGCATGCCCGCGGTGAGCGGGTGACTCTTGCGGCTGGCGGCGACATCCCGCGCGTAGTTGGGCAGGGAGGTGGGCCACTCCACGTCGTTGCAGATGGTCGCGAGGGACACGGCCGCGGCGTCCTGCGGCGGGTCGGCCGGTGCCTCGGCGGGCGCCTTGCCCGCGTCCGCGTCGACGATCAGCTGGGCCAGGCCCTCGAAGCGGTCCCGGGAGTACAGGGCGTTCAGCATGCTCTGGCGCAGCGCGTTGCCGTTCAGCTCGGGCGGGTTGGCGCCGGGCCACGGCAGCGGCTTCGCGTCCAGCCGGGCGGCGAGGTCCAGGACCCGCCGCCGCACCCCGTCGGGGGTCTCGGCGAGCCGGACGGGGCTGTCGGGCGCGGAGGCCCAGGCCGCGAAGTCGGGGAAGGTGTCCTCGACGCCCACGGCGTAGTTGGCCAGCCAGCCGCGCTCCACCCGCTCCGGGTTCGGGTCGTCATTGCTGTCCAGCACCCAGCGGTCGGTGTGCTCGGGGAACATCTGCGCGTAGACGGAGCCCACATACGTCCCGTACGAGACGCCCCACGCGGACAGCTTCCGCTCGCCGAGCGCCCGGCGCACGCTGTCGATGTCCCGCGCCTCGTTGACGGTGCTGATGGTGCGCAGCAGTTCGCCGCCGTTGCGGGCGCAGGTGTCGGCGATGCGGCGGCCGGTGGTGATGTTCCGCGTGATGTCCCCGTCGGGGGCGGGCCAGGGGCGCGAGGCGAGCAGCGACAGATCGGCGGGGTTCAGATCGCATCCGGCGTGCGTGGACTTCCCCATGCCGCGCGGGTCGAAGCTGACGATGTCGTACGCGTCCCGCACCGACTTCGGCAGCCGCTTGCCGAGCGTGCTGGGCCGGTCGAGACCCGGCGATCCGGGGCCGCCCGGGATCAGCAGCAGGGTGCCCCGGCGGGCCTGCGGCCGCTCGCCGGGGATGCGGGAGACGGCGAGGGAGATCCGCTCGCCGCCGGGATCGCGGTAGTCCAGCGGCACCTTGAGCGTGGCGCATTCCTGACGGGGGTCGAGCCCGGTCCCCGCGCAGGCACCCCAGTCGAGCGCGGCGGTGCTGGGGTCGGCCAGAGCGCCCGGGGTCGCGTTCGCGGACGCGACCCCGAGGAGGGATGCGGTGGCGGCGGTGGCGAGGGCCAGTGCGGCGGTTCTGCCGGTCGTCGGTCTCATGCGCACCAGCCTTGTCGAACCGGCCTTCCCGTCCCATCCGGGCAACCGGCCGACCCGCCCGGGGGAAAACCCCGAGGGACCGTCAGGCGAACCGCCGCCCGCACGCACGTACCGCCGCCCCGCGCGCACGTACCGCCGCACCTCCGCGCACGTAGCATTTGGGACACATTTCCCGGACCGGGACAACCTCTCACCACCCCGGGCCGTCCAACCCTGTGAATCACCTGTCATCAACCGACAACAGACCATTGGGGGCTTGACCATGCGACGGTGGGGGACCGCACTCGCGGCGACGGCGCTCGCGGGCGGCGCGCTGGCGGCGACGGCGGGACGGCCGGGGCCGTCACGCCGACCGCGGCCAAGGCGGCGACGACCTGTGAGACCGGCTGGGGCAGCGGCGAGAAGACGGCCCAACCGGCGGGACACGCACCGCTGGGGAACATCAGGACGGGCCGGCACGCGTGCTACGACCGCATCGTGTTCGACGTGAAGGGGGCCACGGCCGCCGATCGCGCCGGCTACCGCGTGGGGTATGTGAACACCCTGTACCAGGACGGCTCCGGCGAGGAGATCCCGGTCCGCGGCGGCGCGATCCTGGACATCCATGTGTCCGCGCCGAGCTACGACCCGGGCAGCGGCGCGGAGTCGTACCCGGGGCGGGCGCGCAAGCCGCTGCCGGGGGTGGACATCTCCGGCTACCAGACGTTCCGGGACGCCCGCTTCGGCGCCAGCTTCGAGGGTGAGACCCAGGTCGGCCTCGGGGTGCGCGCACGGCTGCCGTTCCGGGCCTTCCAGACCGACGGGCACGTCGTGGTGGACGTGGCGCACTCCTGGAACGCGGTGCGCTGAGCACGGCGCCGAAGCCCTGACCGCGGGCCTGCCCCGCGACCCGATGGGTGCGCGGGGCAGGCCCCTCACTGTGCCGCGGGCGACGGCTACCTGCTGAAGCCGTAGTCCATCAGCTTCTTCGCGTCCGCCGTGCGGTTGTCCACCGAGGTGGAGGCGAGGACGGTGCCGATCATCGTCTTGCCGCTCCGGGTGGCGGCGAAGACCAGGCAGTACTTGGCCTCCGGACCCGAGCCGGTCTTGACGCCGATGGTGCCCGAGTAGCTGCCCAGCAGATTGTTGGTGTTGGTCCACGACATGTAGCGGTAACCGCCGTTCTTCGTGGTCACCTTCTGCTTGGTCGACTTCGTCTTCACGACCGAGCGGAACGTGGAGTACTTCATCGCGCTGCTGGCCAGCTTGGTTAGGTCGCGCGGTGTGGAGTAGTTGGCGCCGTGCCCGATGCCGTCGAACGAGTCGAAGTGGGTGTTCGTCAGCCCGAGGGACTTGGCGGTGGTGTTCATCTTGCCGATGAACGACTTCACCCGCGCGGCCCGGGTGGAACCGGTGCCGAACTTGTCCGCCAGCGCGTACGCCGCGTCACAGCCGGACGGCAGCATCAGCCCGTACAGCAGCTGGCGGACGGTGACCTTGTCGCCGACGATCAGCTTGGCCGAGGAGGCCCAGTTGTTGTCGACGATGTAGTCGCTGTACGCCTTCTGGACCGTGACCTTGGCGTCCAGGTTGAGGTTCGGCTGCGCGAGCACCACCCGGGCGGTCATGATCTTGGTGGTGGAGCCGGTGGAAAGCCGGGTGTCCGCGGCCTTGGTGAACAGGCTCTTCCCCGTGGCGTTGTTCATCACGAACCCGCCCTTGGCGGCGATCGTGGGACTTGCGGTCGTCGCGGCCTGCGCGGAGGCGGTGAACGCCCCCGCCGTCAGCACGGCTCCAGCGGTGATCGCGACCGCGGATACGCGACGTAGACCCTTCATGCCGGTTTTCAACGTGAATATCTCCAAATGCACCTGGCCTGCGGCCGCATCACAGGGCCGCTCCCTGGTCAGACGTCCGAGAGGGCCCGATGGATGTGCCCTCTGCCGAGATTTCCTGGAAATTCCCCCGGGCGCGCGCCCGGCGCCCGGGTGCGCGCATGGACGCCGGAGGCGTCAGGCCAGGTAGTGGATCGTGCCGTGCAGCGCGGGCTCGATGCCCTCGCAGTGCTGGGTGAAGGTGGCCGCGAGCGCGTCGATGCCGCCCGCCGCGTCGTGGGAGAGCTCGGTGACGGTGAACTCGCCGCGGCTCTCGTTGCAGCCGCCTCCCGTCACGGAGATGTCCAGCGTCGCCGTGCCGTCCATGCCCAGGCGCGTCGCCTGATAGGTCTTGCCGACCTCCACCGCCTCGCCGTTCGGCGCGGCCATCGTCACCGACCAGTACTGGCGTTTGCCGGTGACGCCGAAGTCGATATGGCCGACGCCGGTGCCCGCGATGGTGAAGAGGCTGGTGGAGCCGGTGTGGACGTTGGACCGGCCGCCGCCCAGCGGATCGCCCTCGTCGCTGGTGTAGCCGTACGACAGCGGACGGGCGTTGATCTTCACGGTGCCGTTGAGCGCGGGGGCGGCTTCCTGGCAGCGCTGGGTGAAGGAGGCGTCCAGCAGGGTGACCGCGCCGGAGGCGTCCGTCTCGATCTGGTCGATGGCGAACTGCCCGTACACCTCGTTGCAGCCGCGCCCGAGGCCCGAGACGTCCAGCCCGGGGGCGCGGCCGGTGCGGAATCCGGCGCGCTCGGCGTCACGGTAGACGCCCGGGTGCAGGGTCTCGCCCTTCGGTGCGGCGAGTTCGATGGTCCAGGACCGCAGGGCGCCGGTGGAGACCTGGACGGTGAGGTACTCGGCGGTGCCGGTGACCTTGAGGGTGTCGGCGGGCGCGGCGTACGCCCCCGTCTCGCCGCGGCCGACCCAGTCGCCGCGCTCGCTGGTGTAGCTGTACGAGGTACTGGCCTGCGGGGTGGTGTCCGCGGCGGGGGCCGCGTGGGCCGGGGCGGCGACGGCCCCGAGGAGTCCCGTCGCCGCGAGGAGGCCGGTGGCGGCGGACGAGACGATACGTCTCCATCTGGTGCGTGAGCGCACGAGCATTGCCTCTCTGCTGAGGAACGCGAAGGAAGCGAACCGCCTCAACCTAGCGCGCGCATACGACAGTTGGCAGTCACCACAGTGGGCAGTCAGCACAGTGGGCAGTCACCACAGTGGGCAGCCGACCACCCCCGCGTCGCCGCCTCCCGATAGCCTGCCTCGCGCACCGAACCCGACGTGCCGAAAGCCCCGCCATGACTCCCCAGCACCTCCTCGAGCGCGCTCAGCGCCTCGCCGACGCGGGCGCCCGCCGTCTGCTCGGCATCGCCGGACCACCCGGAGCCGGCAAGACCACCCTCGCCGAGCACCTGGTCGACGCCCTCGGCGCCGACCGCGCCGTCCTGGTGCCCATGGACGGTTTCCACCTCGCCGACGCCGAGCTGCGCCGGCTCGGGCTGATCGGCCGCAAGGGCGCGCCGGAGACCTTCGACCCGTACGGCTACACGGCGCTGCTGCGGCGGCTGAGGGACCCGCGCCCCGGGGAGCCGGTGTACGCGCCGGGCTTCGAACGGGAACTGGAACAGCCCATCGCGGGCTCCATCCTCGTACCGCCCGAGGCCCCGCTCGTCATCACCGAGGGCAACTACCTGCTCCTCGACGACGCCCCCTGGCGCCCGGTCCGCGAGCTGCTGGACGAGACGTGGTGGATCGAGCTGGACACCGAGGAGCGGGTACGGCGGCTGATCGACCGCCATGCGCGGTTCGGCAAGGAGCCCGCCGAGGCCGAGGCTTGGGTCCTCACCACGGACGAGGCCAACGCCCGCCTCGTCGCCCCGGGCCGCGACGCCGCCGACCTCATCGTCGACCTCGCCCCCGAGCACGCCCCGCGCCCCGCCGACGCGGGCGAGACACGGGCATGACCGCGCCCTGAACCTCGGGGCCGTCGACGGGTTCCGCCGCCTGCCTCGGCCTGCCGACGGTCGCCGCCGCGTTCGGGGCGTGGGCGCAGCTCGCCCCAGCAGGGGCGCCGCGTGGAGCCCTGAGGCGGCGGCCATTCGTCCCCCGGGGAAAGCCCCGGGGGCTGCCCCTTCGGCAATCGCGGCGGCCGGACGAACCTGACACCTCACCGGTCCGTGGAGCGCACGCGTTCCACGGACCGGTCAGCGCAACGGCGAGATCGGCGTCGGCAGGGCGATCGTCGAGGTGGCGTGTGCGATGTTCTCGGGCCCGTTCTCCGGCGGCCAGATGCCGCGCTCGTAAGACTCCCGGCGGATCTCCAGCCGGGCGTTGAGGTCGGGGAACGGCCAGATGTGGGTGATCCGGGGAACACCGTCCAGGCCGTACATGGCCGTCGTCAGCGGGTAGAGCCGGGTGCGCTCGGGCACCGCGGCCTCCCACCCGGCCATCGTGGGCGCGAGCCCCCCAACCTTGAGGTCGTACGTACGGAACTCGTACACCGACCCGTACTCCCCCGGCTCGACCGGCGGCAGGAACGGGAACGGGGCGTAGCTCTCCACCTGGAACCCGGTCAGATGCTCCCCGATCCCGAACGGGTCCGAACTGCCGAGTACCCGCCGACGCTCCTCGGCAAGCTCCCCGGCTCCCTCGAAGCCGCGCAGCAGGAGCAGCCGCCCGACGATCTCGCCGTGCTCGGGCTCCCAGCAGCCGAGCAGCCGGCCGCCGATGGCATCGCGCGTGGTGTAGGTCTCCAGGGCGGACAGCGCCTTGGGGACGGAGTACAGCTTGAGCGACAGGGTCGCGAGTTCGTAGAGCATCGTCGATCCCTCCCTACCGGGCCAGCTCGGCGAGGTGCTCGAGCAGTTCCGCGTCGCCGGTACCGGCCCGGCTCGACTCCTCGGCGAACACTCCGAAGATCGGGTCCCAGCGGGTGACCGTCATCTCCTGCACCTGGCCCTCCGCCAGGTACGGGTCGGTGTCGACGACCGCGCGCAGCGCCTCCTCGTCGGCCGCCGCGAAGACCAGCAACGCGGTGCGCTCCCACCTCGCGCTCTGCGTTTCCGTCCCAGTGGTCGGCCCCGAGGCGCGCAGGTCGCCCGATTCCACGCGCTCGACCAGCCACCGCAGATGTGCGTCGAGGTGGCGCGCCCAGCCGGTGGGGTCGCGGTGGACGTACGTGACGACGAAGTGCGGCATGGCAGTTCCTTTCGCTGTTCCCGAGGCCGTCCGGCGGCGACGGCGTTGCGCCACCGCCCGCCCTCGAACTAAAGTGAAACATCACTTCACTTTGAACGGCAAGCCCGGAGGAAAGGCCCACCCGTGACCCTGGACCGCCCCCGGCGCCCCCGCAGCGCCCGGGCCCACGACGCCGTACTGACGGCCACCAGCGCCCTCATGCGCGAGGACGGCATCACCGCGATCACCATCGATCGCATCGCCGCACGGTCCGGTGTGAGCACAGCGACCATCTACAAGCACTGGCCCTGCAAGGCCGCGATCATCGCGGAAGCGTTCGGCCGTGACACGGCCGAGGTGGTGGCGCTGCCCGACACCGGTCGCCCCATCGACGACCTGGTCACGTACGCGACCGACCTGCTGACCCACTACACCAGCTCGGAAGGCGCCCTCTTCGCCCAGTTGCTGGCGGCCTGCGCGACCGAACCACAGGCGGCGCCGTACTTCCACGAGTTCTTCCTGATGCCCCGCCGGGCGGCCGTCGAGCCGTTCTGGGACCGCGCCGCCGAAGCGGGCCTGACCCGCCCGGGCGTGGACGCCGCCGCGGCCACGGACGTCCTCCTGGGCGCGCTCGTCTTCCGTCTGATGTCCGGCCACGGCTCGCTCTCCCCCGACGAGGTGCGCAAGCTGGTGGACCACGCCCTCCACGGCCTCCTCGCCCCGGCACCCGCCGATCCGGCCTCAACCGGTACCCAGCCGCATGGACGCCGGCTCAGGACGTGAGAAGTCGGCTGTCGAATCCGGAACGAAGGAGCCGCTCATAGGCGGCAAGGACTTCATCCGGTACTTCCTGCTCGATGGCGTAGTCCGACTTCGGGTACTCGATCACTCGTTGCAGGTCACCGACCATCGTGTCGATGACCAACTTCTCGTCGCCGATCGTCTTGACGTAATCGGCGAAGTCCAGGGGGTCGGAAGCACACACGACCGCGACCTCGGGCCACACTTTGCGGCACGTCGCGTATGCGCGCCGTTCCCTGTACGGCATGGCGATCAGCATCACGGAATCGACCTCGACGCCTGCCACGCGCAGTACCTCGCGCGAGAACGCGATGTTCTGCCCGGTGTTCCCGGCGTTGGGCTCAAGAAGGATCGCGTCAGCGGGTACACCGAGGCCGAGCGCGTGCTCACGGAAGTGCACGGCCTCGCCACGAGGGTAGAGGGCAGCGGTCGTCGGACTGTTGCCGCCTCTGAACACAAGCACGGGGAAGAGACCGGCGTGGTACTGCCTGGCCGCGAGCGTCGCCGCTCCGAGATCGTGGCTGCCGAGGCAGATCGCCGCCGAACAGGGGCGCGGTTCGTGCCTCAACTGGCGGTAGTCCCAGATCAACTTGGCATCGCGCCACTGCGCCTCGGTGGTCACACGCTGTTCACCGCAGTGAGCTGAAGGATGTAGTGCCGGATGTGAGGCGGCATCCTCTCGGGCAGCAGAGCCAGAGGGACCAGCCGTAGCGCTTGGCCCTCACCGAGGACGAGTTCGTTTTCCTCGCCCTCCCAGGCGCCGAGGAACACGTGCGGCGGAGTCTTTAGAGGGTCGTACGGGGTTACCACGGCCTCCTCGATCGAGTCCGGCGTGAGGATCACAGCCAAACACCCGGGGTTCTTCTTCGGCGGAGCCACAGCCACAACCAACCTCCCCGACGTCGCCTTCACAGCGGTGGCCCCCACGTAGTGGCAGGGGCGACCGGCTTCTCAGGTTTGCCCGGCTTCTTCACCCCAAGTGAGGGAAACGCGCGCCCAAACGGTCTTGCCGATAGGGTTGCGGGGGGCGGTGACCGGTTTCCTTGGCCAGGGCCTCGACGAGCTGGAGGCCACGGCCGTGCTCGTCGCCCTCGTCGGCCTCCGTACGACGGGGCAGACGACCGCTGGCCGCATCGGAGACCTCAACTCGATGACGCCTGCCGCAGTGCCGCACTCGCGCTCGATCCGACGGCCGCCATCGACTCACCCCGGGTCGCTGGGCACCTCCAGGAATTCCATCGCCGTCTGGCTCCGTACGCCCGCGAGACACCCGTGATCAGTTTCGAGCAGCGGATGCGAGACGCTGTGTGCTAGCCGACGGCCTTGGTGGCCTCGTCCAGGAGCAGGTACAACAGGCCCACCAGGCTGCCGCTGCTGACGATCTCGCGACGGTCGATCATCCCGCGGATCTCCGTGAGCGGAATCCACTCGATGCGATCCGACTCGTTCAGCTCGGTCGGCGGACCGACATATGTGGCGCCGTCGGCGCGGAAGACATGGTGCTCCGAGTCGGTGATGCCGTTGGCGGGCTGGGCGTACACCAGAGGCTTCACCGCCTCCACCCGCCAGCCTGTCTCCTCCTCGACCTCGCGCGCGGCGGCCTGCTCGGGGGTCTCGTCGGGCTCGATGAGACCCATGGGCAGTTCCCAGCCCCAGGTGTCCGTGACGAACCGGTGCCGCCACATCATCAGCACCCGCTTGTGCTCATCGACCACGACGGCGACGACCAGATGCCGCATCCGCACCACATGGTGTTCCCAACGATGACCGTCCGGCTGCTCGACATCCACGAGCCACAGGTTCACCCACGGATTGCTGTAGATCTGCCGCTCACCATGGACGGTCCACCGCATGAGCCCACTCTCCTTCGCCTGCGCGAGCCCCAGCATGTCACCCCGACGACACGACGGCAGGCGACAGTACGGGGGTTACAGCTCGCGGGGCTCGGCCCTGGCCATGGGCCCACGCCAAAGATGACGAGAGCTGCGACGGTGACGGTGCCGAGGTAGACGTAGCCGTGTCCGTCGTAGCGCGTGGACGCGTGAGTTTCACCGCGACGGCGACTGCGGAGGTACGAGTACCGCCTGCAGAGCCGGACCAACGCGCCGGACGATCGCCTCGCGATCCTCCTCGGCGAGCACGGAGACTCGCAGGATCTGCCGGCCGACGGTGATGCCGACCAGCATGGAGGCCGCGAGAGCAGCGCGGAGCGCGGCATCATGGCGGTCCGACTCGAAGTGCTGGAGGCCCTCGGACAGTCGCGATTCGATGAACTCTCGGAGTTGTGTGCTCGCCTGTTCGTTCGAGACCGCTCCGCGCAGCATCGCCTGCAGCGCGTCGGCATCGGGCTGATCGCCCTCCCAGACGGCGAGATACGCCCGGACGGCCCGCTCGCCGACCGATTCGAGAGGACCGCTGAACGCGCCCGCGATGCGGGAGAGTGCCTCGGGCGAGATCGACATCACCGCTCCGAAGAGCTCGTCCTTCGACCGGAAGAACTGCATGACGAGTGCGGCGTCGACGCCGGCGTCCGCGGCGATCGCACGGATCGTCGCACCTTTGAACCCGGCTGCCGCGAACTGCCGACGCGCGGCATTGAGCACCGCCTGGCGGGTCGTGTTCTGCCCGGGCCTTCGGCCGCGCCGCGCAGCCGGCTCCCGCGTCTCACGTCGCTCAGCCATGCACGCAGTGTACGGTGACCCAATAATATCAACAGCGGTTGATATATGTTCGTCCAGTACTCCTGAGGAGGACCCATGACGCAGACAGGTCTCCTGGCCGGCCCGATCACCGGTCTCAGGTACGAAACCCCCACTCACCAGGGACTCACGGGCGCCCAGGGTGAATTCCTGTACGAGGAGGGAGAACGGGTCGCCTTCCTCGTCGGGGCGACACCCATCGGCAACGTCTCCGCCCGCCCCCGGGTGAATCTGGCGCAGATCGTCGCCCGTGTGGACGGTGATGTCGCCAAGCTGCGCGACCCCGGGCTGACGAACATCGCCCGATTCGTGTTCACCCTCGGCCGGAAGAACATCCGGGACCACGGGACACAGATCGACCCACGGGTCCACGACATCATCGGCCGCCGGCACATCGATTTCCGGCACGACGCCGACTTCGCAGGGACCGCTGTCGCCGACAAGCTCCAGGCGTTCACCGACGACCCGGTCGTCACCGAGATCCTGCGGGAGCTGAACGAAGCCGGAGTCTTCGAGGACACCGGTCCGCGGACTCTGTGCACACCGGCGAACGCCCGCAATGAAGTGCGCCGCAACGCGATGGGCATCCTGCGGTTCCGCGACGTCAAGATCCCGCTGCAAAACGGCGAACACGTCCTCGCGGACGTCTTCCGGCCCGCCCAGCCCGGCACCTACCCGGTCGTCATCAGCTCGGGGCCCTACGGCAAGGCGTTCAACCACCACTCCATCGCGACCGCCACCGACCTCGAAGAGCACGAACTCATGGAGGACGACTACTTCTGCGGCAATCCCGGCGGACAGCCCTTCGAAAACCACGAAACCGTCAACACCGCCTCCTGGGTTCCCGACGGATACGCCGTCGTACGAACCGACATGCCCGGCGCCGGCAACAACCCCGGCCAGCTCGCCCCCTGGGGGATCGCCGGAGCCGAGGCTCTTCGCGACTGCATTGAGTGGGCCGGCGTTCAACCATGGTCGAACGGCAACGTCGGCACCTGGGGCATGTCGTACCTCGCCATGAGCCAGCACCAGGCCGCCGGTCTCAAGCCCAAGCACCTCAAGGCGATGATCGCCATCGGCACGGACGTGGACCTCTACGAGGAGGTCGCCTACAACGGCGGAATCTTCAACGAGCAGTTCTGGCCCGTCTGGAAAGCGAACGGGATCGACCCCGCGGTCGTGGGAACACCCGACATCGCGGACTTCATCCGAACCCTGAAGGACAGCCCGTTCCGCGACAGCGACCCGGACGCCGTCTTCGGGCCACGGGCCGATGTCTTCATGAGCCCCGACCTGACCGACGTCACCGTCCCCCTCTGGGCCGTCGCCGCCACCACGCACTCCGCCCACTTCCACCAACTCGGTGGCAGCAACGCCTATCTGGCCACGCCGACCGCGAACAAGAAGCTCGACCTCTGGGACGACTGGTTCCAGAAGTCCTACGCCGAGGAGACCGTCACCGCACACAAAGCGTTCTTCGACCACTGGCTCAAGGGGATCGACAACGGCATCATGGCGGCCCCGCCCGTGCGCCTGGAGATCCGGTCCGGCAACGGTGCCGCGCTCATCCTGCACGAGAACGAGTGGCCCGTCGCCCGCACCGAGTACCGCCGCTGGTACCTCGACGCCTCTCGCACACAGACAGTCCAGTTGGCAGGAGAGCGACAGTTCCTCCGGCTGGAGGCGAGCGGGCCGACCGTCCCGGCGCAGCAGGCATACTCGGCTGAGATCGCGTTGGTTCCCCCTGCCCGTGGCGCGGCCCTGCGCGTCGATGCGGCATCGGCCCGGTCCGATCCGCGCGCAACCGGCATCTCGTTCCTCAGCGCGCCGCTGACGGCCGACGCGATCCTCGCCGGATACGGCAAAGTCGGCTTGACGGTCTCGTCCACCAGCCACGACATGGACATCTACGTGTCGATACGGGTCATCGACGAGGCCGGCCACGAAGTCGACTTCACCGGATTCGCCACGAGCGGCTTCGGCGATCGTCCCATTCCACTCATGAAGGGCTGGCTGAAAGCCTCACACCGGAAAATCGACGAAGAACGCAGCACGGACTACACCGTCAAACACACCCATCGCAAAGCCGACTACGCAGAGCTCGTCCCGGACGAGGAGGTCGAGGTCGAGATCGAGTTGGTCCCCAGCACCGGGCTGCTCAGGAAAGGCCAGCGCATCCGCGTCGACGTGCAGCCGTACGACGGCGTCGCGCACGGCATGCACCACGCCTACGACCCCGCCTACCACGACGGGGCCGTCAATAGGGTGCACACGGGGCCGTCCCGCCTCGGCTACGTGCAGTTGCCGATCATCAGTTGACAGAAAAGAACTACTCGCCGCGGTTCAGCCGCTGCGCGACCTCCGTCGCCCAGTACGTGAGGATCATCCCCGCGCCCGCGCGCCGCACCGAGGTCAGCGTCTCCATGATGGCGCGGTCGCGGTCGATCCAGCCGTTGGCCGCGGCCGCCTCGACCATCGCGTACTCACCGGAGATCTGGTACGCGGCCACCGGCACGTCCACGGCGTCGGCGATCTGGCGCACGATGTCCAGGTACGGCAGGGCCGGCTTGACCATGACCATGTCCGCGCCCTCGGCCAGGTCCAGCTCCAGCTCGCGCAGCGACTCGCGGGCGTTGGCCGAGTCCTGCTGGTAGGTCTTGCGGTCGCCCTTCAGCGACGAGCCGACCGCCTCGCGGAACGGACCGTAGAAGGCGGAGGCGTACTTCACGGTGTAGGCGAGGATCGACACGTCCTGGTGCCCGGCGCCGTCCAGGGCCTCGCGGATCACCCGGACCTGCCCGTCCATCATCCCGCTGGGGCCCACCGTGTGGACGCCCGCGTCGGCCTGGACGCGGGCCATCTCCGCGTACCGCTCCAGCGTGGCGTCGTTGTCGATCCGGCCCTCGGCGTCCAGGACGCCGCAGTGGCCGTGGTCGGTGTGCTCGTCCAGACAGAGGTCGGACATGATCACGAGGTCGTCGCCGACCTCGGCGCGCACATCGCGGATGGCGACCTGGAGAATCCCGTCGGGGTCGGTGCCGGGGGTGCCGACCGCGTCCTTCTTGGACTCCTCCGGCACGCCGAACAGCATGATCCCGCCGATGCCCGCCGCGACCGCCTCGGCCGCCGCCTTCCGCAGCGTGTCCCGGGTGTGCTGGACCACGCCCGGCATCGACTGGAGCGGCACCGGCTCACTCACGCCCTCGCGGACGAACGCGGGCAGGATCAGCTCGGCCGGGTGCAGCCGGGTCTCCGCGACCATGCGCCGCATCGCGGGCGTGGTGCGCAGCCGGCGCGGCCGGGTACCGGGGAAGCTGCCGTACGTGGTGCTCAAGAGCGTGCCCTCCTTCGCGAACCTGGCCGTCGCTCGCTCGGGCGGGTGACCGGCTCCCCGGCCTCGATCGCGGCCTGCCGCCGCGCCGCCCCGAAGTCCGCGAGCGCCTCGGCCAGCTTGAGCACCGAGGGCTCGGGCGACAGCACATCCACCCGCAGCCCGTGCTCCTCCGCGGTCTTCGCGGTGGCCGGGCCGATACAGGCGATGACAGTGACATTGTGCGGCTTGCCCGCGATGCCGACGAGGTTCCGCACGGTGGACGACGAGGTGAAGAGCACCGCGTCGAACCCGCCGCCCTTGATGGCCTCACGGGTCTCGGCCGGCGGCGGCGAGGCGCGCACGGTGCGGTACGCGGTCACGTCGTCGACCTCCCAGCCCAGCTCGATCAGCCCGGCGACCAGGGTCTCGGTGGCGATGTCGGCACGCGGCAGGAACACCCGGTCGATCGGGTCGAAGACCGGGTCGTACGGCGGCCAGTCCTCCAGCAGCCCGGCCGCGGACTGCTCACCGCTGGGCACCAGATCCGGCTTCACCCCGAAGTCGACCAGCGACTTCGCGGTCTGCTCGCCCACCGCCGCGACCTTGATCCCGGCGAACGCGCGGGCGTCGAGCCCGTACTCCTCGAACTTCTCGCGCACCGCCTTGACCGCGTTGACCGAGGTGAAGGCGATCCACTCATAGCGGCCGGTGACCAGGCCCTTGACCGCGCGCTCCATCTGCTGCGGGGTGCGCGGCGGCTCCACGGCGATGGTCGGCACCTCACTGGGCACCGCGCCGTAGCCGCGCAGCTGATCGGAGAGCGAGACGGCCTGCTCCTTGGTGCGCGGCACCAGGACCTTCCAGCCGAACAGCGGCTTGGATTCGAACCATGACAGCTGATCGCGCCGGCCGGCCGCGCTCTGCTCGCCGACCACGGCTATCACCGGCTGCGCGCCCTGCGGCGACGGCAGCACCTTGGCCGCCTTCAGCACCTGGGCGATGGTCCCCAGCGTCGCGGTCCAGGTCCGCTGGCGGGTGGTGGTGCCGGCGACGGTGACGGTGAGCGGGGTGTCCGGCTTGCGGCCCGCGGCCACCAGCTCACCCGCGGCGGCGGCCACCGTCTCGAGGGTCGCGGAGACCACGGCGGTCGCGTCGGACGAGCCGATCTCGCTCCAGCAGCGCTCGTCGGCGCTCAGGGCGTCCACGAAGCGCACATCGGCGCTGTGGGCGTCCCGCAGCGGCACCCCCGCGTAGGCGGGCACGCCCACCGCGGCGGCCACACCGGGCACCACCTCGAAGACGATGCCCTCGGCTGCGCAGGCGAGCATCTCGTCGGCGGCGTATCCGTCGAGGCCGGGGTCGCCCGCGACCGCGCGCACGACCCGCTTGCCGCCGCGCGCGGCCGTCATGACAAGATTGGCGCTGTCCCTGAGTACCGGGACGGTGGCGGTGCCTGACGACCCATCAGCGTCCGCCTGCCGCGGCGTGCCCTGAGCCTCCGCGGCCACGCCCGGCCTGACGTGCTTGCGCACCACGTCGAGCACTTGAGGGTCGGCGATCAACACGTCCGCGGAGGCGAGTGCCTCCACGGCGCGCAAGGTCAGCAGGCCCGGATCTCCGGGGCCCGCACCGAGGAAGGTGACGTGTCCGCAGCCGGGGTGATTCGGGGCGGTGGGGTTCAAAGTGCTCGCTCCCCCATAAGACCGGCCGCACCCTTGGCGAGCAGCTCGGCAGCGAGTACGCGACCGAGGTCCGCGGCCACACTGGGCGACGCGGGTACGGGACCGGTGGTGGACAGCTGCACCAGCGTCGTGCCGTCGAGCGTGCCGACGACGCCGCGCAGGCGCATTTCGGTGACAGCCTGACCGTCGCCCAACAGGTCGGCCAACGCCCCCACGGGTGCGCTGCAGCCGGCCTCCAGGGCGGCGAGCAGGGATCGCTCGGCGGTCACGGCGACCCGTGTGGACGGGTCGTCGATCTCGGCGAGCCGGGCAGCGAGCGCCACGCTGGACGCGGCACACTCCACTGCCAGGGCCCCCTGGCCGGGGGCGGGCAAAACATGGTCGGCATCGAGCAGCTCGGTCGCCTCGCCGATCCGCCCCAGCCGGATCAGACCGGCGGCGGCGAGCACCACGGCGTCCAGCCGTCCCGAGCGGACGTAGCCGATGCGAGTGTCGACATTGCCGCGTATCGGCACGGTCTCGATGTCGAGGCCGAAGGAGCGAGCCCACGCGTTCAGCTGGGCCGCGCGGCGCGGGGATCCGGTGCCTATCCGGGCCCCGGCGGAAGCTGGGCGAAGGTGAGTCCGTCCCGGGCGATCAGCGCGTCGCGCGGATCCTCCCGGCGCGGGACCGCGGCCAGCGTCAGCCCCTCCGGCGCCGCGGTGGGAAGGTCCTTCAGCGAGTGCACGGCCAGGTCGATCTCGCCCCTGAGCAGCGCCTCGCGCAGCGCCGAGACGAAGACGCCGGCGCCGCCGATCTGTGCGAGGTGCTCTCGCGAGGTGTCGCCGTACGTGGTGATCTCGACCAGCTCGACGGGGCGCCCGGTGACCTCGCGGACCAGGTCCGCGACCAGCCCGGACTGGGCCATGGCGAGCGCGCTGCGGCGGGTGCCCAGACGCAGCGGCGGAGCGCCGCCGGAGGCGGCGGGTGAGGGGGTGGCGTTCATGCCCGGCCTCCCTTCGGGTCGTTCGTTTCTGCGGTGCGGGCCGAGCCGTCGGCGCGGCTGACGGCGGCGACCGCCTGTGGATCGAGGTCGAAGAGCTCCCGCAGCGCGTCCGCGTAACCGGCGCCTCCCGGAGTGCTCGCGAGCTGCTTGACCCGCACGGTGGGCGCGTGCAGCAGCTTGTCGACGACCCGGCGCACGGTCTGCGTGATCTCGGCCCGCTGCTTGTCGTCCAGATCGGGAAGTCGCCCGTCGAGGCGGGCGATCTCACTGGCGACGACGTCCGCCGCCATGGTACGCAGCGCGACCACCGTCGGGGTGATGTGCGCGGCGCGCTGGGCCGCCCCGAAGGCGGCCACCTCCTCGGAGACGATGGCCCGCACCTTGTCCACGTCGGCGGCCATCGCCCCGGCGGACGAGCCCGGCGCGCCGGACGGTTCGGCGGCAGCCTCGGCGAGGGACTCGATGTCGACCAGGTGCAGCCCCTCGATCCGGTGCGCCGCCGCGTCTATGTCGCGCGGCATCGCCAGGTCGAGCAGCGAGACGTCCGTCCCCGCGGGGTGCGCCCCGGGCGGGCAGGCGGCGCGCTGGGCGAGCGCGGTGCGCAGCTCGGCGGCGGTCAGGACCAGCCCGGTCGCGCCCGTACAGGACACGACGATGTCGGCGTGCGGCAGCTCGGCGGAGACCCGGTCCCGCGGCACGGCGCGGGCCACCAGGCCCTCACGCAACGTTTCCGCACCGGTGGAGGTGCCCTCATCGGCAGGGGCGATCGCGACCGGGGTGGCGGCGTGCTGCTGGGCCAGGGACTCGGCCAGGCGCAGCGCCCGCTCCAACGTCCTGTTGGCGATCACCAGTTCTGATACACCGGCGCGCGCGAGCGTCGCAGCGGCCAGCGAGGACATCGAACCGGCGCCGATCACCAGGGCGCGCTTGCCCCGGGCCCACTCCGCCACCGGCGCGCCCTGGGCCAGCTGCTCCAGGCCGAAGGTGACCAGCGACTGGCCCGCCCGGTCGATCCCGGTCTCGCTGTGGGCCCGCTTGCCGACCCGCAGCGCCTGCTGGAAGAGATCATTCAGCAGCCGCCCGGCGGTGTGCAGCTCCTGCCCGAGCGCCAGCGCGTCCTTGATCTGGCCGAGGATCTGGCCCTCGCCCACGACCATCGAGTCCAGCCCGCAGGCCACCGAGAACAGGTGGTGGACGGCCCGGTCCTCGTAGTGGACGTAGAGGTACGGGGTGAGCTCGTCCAGTCCGACGCCGGTGTGCTGGGCGAGCAGCGTGGACAGCTCGGCGACCCCGGCGTGGAACTTGTCCACGTCGGCGTAGAGCTCGATGCGGTTGCAGGTGGCCAGCACCGCGGCCTCGGTGGCGGGCTCGGCGACGAGGGTGTCCTGCACCAGCTTCGCCTGCTCGTCCCCCACCAGGGCGGCGCGCTCCAGCACGCTCACGGGCGCGCTGCGGTGACTCAGTCCGACGACGAGGAGACTCATGCGGGCATCACGGCGGGCACGTCCCCGTCAGGTCCTTGCCGGCCGCTGTCGGTGCCGGGGGCGCCGGAGGGCGCGCGATGGGGCGCCACGGGCGGCGGTGGAACCGCCCCCGCGGCCTCCTCGGGGCGCCGACCTCCTCGCCCGCCTTGCGCTGCTCGTGGAAGGCGAGGATCTGGAGCTCGATCGAGAGATCGACCTTGCGCACGTCCACCCCGTCCGGAACGGACAGCACGGTGGGCGCGAAGTTGAGGATCGAGGTGATCCCGGCGGCCACGAGCCGGTCGCAGACCTGCTGGGCCGCGCCCGCCGGGGTGGCGATGACGCCGATCGAGACCCCGTTGTCCGTGATGATCTTCTCGAGCTCGTCGGTGTGCTGCACCGGGATGCCCGCGACCGGTTTCCCGGCCATCGCCGGGTCGGCGTCGATCAGCGCGGCGACCCGGAAGCCGCGGGAGGCGAAGCCACCGTAGTTGGCGAGCGCGGCGCCGAGGTTACCGATGCCGACGATCACAACCGGCCAGTCCTGGGTGAGCCCGAGCTCCCGCGAGATCTGGTAGACGAGGTACTCCACGTCGTAGCCGACACCGCGGGTGCCGTACGAACCGAGATAGGAGAAGTCCTTGCGCAGCTTGGCCGAATTGACGCCGGCCGCGGTGGCCAGCTCCTCCGAGGACACCGTGGGCACCGAGCGCTCGGAGAGAGCGGTCAGCGCACGCAGATACAGCGGTAGCCGGGCGACGGTGGCCTCGGGGATCCCTCGGCTGCGGGTCGCCGGTCGGTGAGTTCGGCCAGTTGCCACGGTGCTCCTGCGGGTAGAGCGAGGCTGCGGGCGGCCGGGTGTTTCATGACCGCCCCATCGACAGCAGGCTATGTCTTTGTGAACGCGTGCACAAAGATGGTGTCCGCTTTGTCCGAGCAAAGTGACCGGTGTCACGCGTCTTATCGAGCCAGCCGCGGAACCACTACCTGCGTCGCACTGTTCCCAGCGGGACGTCCGCGCCGAGACGCGGGCGCCCATCGCCGCCCGGTGGGCACGCTCGCCCCGCTGGGCCGCCGACGGGAGCACAGGCCCTCACTCCTCACCTTTTACCCCCGGACAGCAACAAAACGCCCACGATCGTAATCGACCGAGAGCCCACTTCCGAACCCGTCGGTACCTCCCCACTCGCGCGAACGGGCACACTTGTGGGCATGAGTCCGTTGCTGCGCCGCGCCCCGCGCAAGAAGCCCACCGAGCGCACGGTCACGCTGATCGGCAAGCCCGACTGCCATCTGTGCGAGGCCGCCGAGGCCGTGGTCGAGGAGGTCTGCGGCGAGTTGGGCACCCCCTGGGAGAAGAAGGACATCACCCAGGACGAGGAGCTGTACCGCGCCTACTGGGAGCAGATTCCGGTGGTGCTGATCGACGGCGAGCAGCACGACTTCTGGCGGGTGAACCCCCAGCGGCTGCGCGCCGCGCTCGGCGGCTGACCCCGGCCCCCGCACCGGGCCCGTTCCCCCTCGCGCGCCTCCCTTTCGCTCAACCTGAATCGGCCCGACACCCGGGCGTAAGCGGGATGCGCCGGAGCGCTGGCTATGCTCGCCCCATGGCCGCACTGGGATGGTTCACCCGACGTCGACGACCCGCCACCGAGCGGAGCGTCCTCGCCGGAGAGGCATCGGCCGAGGCCGCGCGCAAGTCATCGGCCGAACCCCCCGCACCGCAGCCCCCCGCCGAACCGGAGTTCCCCGTCGTCGGGGACGAGCGGGCCGCCGCCTTCTTCGACCTGGACAACACGGTCATGCAGGGCGCCGCGCTCTTCCACTTCGGCCGCGGCCTCTACAAGCGGCACTTCTTCCGCAAGCGCGAGCTCGCCCGCTTCGCCTGGCAGCAGACCTGGTTCCGGATGGCCGGGGTCGAGGACCCGGCGCACATGGAGGACGTGCGCAGCAGCGCCCTGTCCATCGTCAAGGGCCACCGGGTCTCCGAGCTGATGTCGATCGGCGAGGAGATCTACGACGAGTACATGGCCGATCGCATCTGGCCCGGCACCCGCGCCCTCGCCCAGGCCCATCTGGACGCCGGGCAGCGGGTCTGGCTGGTGACCGCCGCGCCGGTGGAGACCGCGACGATCATCGCCCGGCGGCTGGGGCTGACCGGGGCGCTGGGCACGGTGGCCGAGTCCGTGGGCGGCATCTACACCGGCCGGCTGGTCGGCGAGCCGCTGCACGGCCCGGCCAAGGCCGAGGCCGTACGGGCGCTGGCGACGGCCGAGGGGCTGGACCTGGCCCGCTGCGCGGCCTACAGCGACTCCGCGAACGACATCCCGATGCTGTCGATCGTGGGCCATCCGTACGCGGTGAATCCGGACACCCGGCTTCGCAGGCACGCCCGCGAGCAGGGCTGGCGGCTGCGCGACTACCGCACCGGACGCAAAGCGGCCAAGATCGGCATCCCGGCGGCGGCCGGGGTGGGCGCGGTGGCGGGCGGCACGGCGGCCGCCGTGGCCCTGCACCGCCGGCGCCGCTGACCACCGGCGGCCGGGACCCGTTCCGGCCCCCGGCACCACCCCCGATCCCCTCCCTGACCTCCCGCTGAGCCCTTTCCGGAGTGCCCCGTTCGGGCGGTGCCGACCGCCTGCGCACGACCGTGACCGAGGACGGTCAAGACTGACCGTCGATCGCGCTCCGTGACGACGCGCCCATCGATACACAGCGTGACCAACCGAACGCGCCCGCCCTGTTTCGGTCATTCCGCGCTTCCTACCCCACAGCGCCCCCGCCAGTCCCCTTACCGCCGCTTTGTCACAACACGCCACACAATCGCACAACCCACGAACGGTTCCGGTCAATTGGCGGTACGCGTTCGATACTTGATGCGTCATCAATCCATAACAGAGCGAACGGAAACGATGATTTGAGCAACTGGGTGTAGTGCCGCCTGTACGAAGCGTTATTCTCCTTAGACGCAAACCGGTACCCACGCGTCCCTACGGCGGGTGACGGTCCCGTACTGCACGTGATGGAAGCTCTGCCTCTGGGAGTCCCGTGTACCCACACGTCGGGGTTGACGCCTCGGGCCTGGCTACGCTGCGCGCAACGGTCCTCGACTGTCTGCGCGGCTTCGTCCCCACCGCGTATGCCGTCCCCGCCCTCGCCACCCCCCAGCCCGTCAGCCCAGCCGTCGGCACGGTCGACCGCCCCCGCCGGGCCGACCCGTGCTACGCACTGGCGGACGGCGGCGCCGCGGTCGGCAGACGCTCCCGCGGCTCCACCCCCACCGCCCGGCGCCCCGGCGCCGACAGCGACAGCCGCCGCATGATGGACCTCGTCGAGCGCGCCCAGTCCGGGGAGGCCGAGGCGTTCGGCAGGCTCTACGACCAGTACGCCGACACGGTCTACCGCTACATCTACTACCGCGTGGGTGGCCGGGCCACGGCCGAGGACCTCACCAGCGAGACGTTCCTGCGCGCCCTGCGCCGCATCGGCACCTTCACCTGGCAGGGCCGCGACTTCGGCGCCTGGCTGGTGACCATCGCCCGCAACCTCGTCGCCGACCACTTCAAGTCCAGCCGCTTCCGGCTGGAGATCACCACCGGCGAGATGCTGGACGCCAACGAGGTCGAGCGCAGCCCCGAGGACTCCGTCCTCGAATCGCTGTCCAACGCCGCCCTGCTGCAAGCGGTGCGAAAACTCAACCCGCAGCAGCAGGAGTGCGTGACGCTCCGCTTCCTCCAGGGCCTCTCGGTCGCCGAGACCGCCCGGGTCATGGGGAAGAACGAGGGCGCGATCAAAACGCTTCAGTACCGGGCCGTCCGCACCCTGGCCCGGCTCCTTCCGGACGACGCCCGCTGACCGCCCGTAGCCTCCCCGCCACGGTCCGTCCGCCCGTCGGGAGGGCCCTCGGGGAGGGCGTAACCCGGGTGCTGCGCCGCTCGTTGTGGGGGATGCAGGCGCCTTGTGGTCGTACCCTGCCAGTGATCCACTCACTCGATCGGGTGGACGCGCGCATGGCACGGAACCCTCGGGTGTCCTGGGGAGTCGACCGTCACGACGAGAGGAGGTGCCGCCTGTGATCGCGAACGTATCGGCACACCGGCGGGCGAACGCCTTCGCCAAGGCCCTGGAGGCCCTGGAGGCCCTGGAGAGCAACCACCGGGCCGCCCGGGACGAGACGCCGCAGCAACAGCCAGGATCCCCATCGGCGGAGAGCGCCGAGCGGAGACGGCTGCTGGCCCTGGCGAGCGGGCTGGGCGAGCTGCCGGCGCCGACATTGGACCCGGAGGTCCGCGCCACCCAGCGGGCGCAGCTGCTCGCCGCCATGGAGGCGGCCTTCGCCGAGGGGGCGCCGCGCGTGCCCGAGCAGCGCCGCCGCCCCAGTGGCGCCCACCGGGCCAAACCCCCGGTGGCAAGATTCCGCCCCCGTTCCCGCTGGTCCAAGGGGCTCGCGGCCGGGGGCTCACGGTCGGCGTGGCGGCGGGCGCGTTCGGCGGCGTCGCCGCGGCCAGCTCGAACGCACTGCCGGGCGACACCCTCTACGGGTTCAAGCGCGGCATGGAAGACCTCAAGCTGGAGATGGCGGACGGCGACGCCGACCGCGGCCGGATCTATCTGGACCAGGCGTCCACCCGGATGAGCGAGGCGCGCCGGCTGATGGAGCGGGCCCGCACCGGCGATCTGGACCATGACTCGCTGGGCGAGATCCGCCGGGCCCTGGCCGGGATGCGCCATGACGCCTCCGAGGGCCACCGGCTGCTGCACCAGGTCTATGAGCGCGACGGATCGCTCGGCCCGATCCAGCAGCTGTCCACCTTCTCCCAGGCCCACCGCGACGGCTGGAGCCGACTGCGCGAGCAGCTGCCGGTCCAGCTCATGGACGTCGGCGACGAGGTGAGCTCGGTCTTCGACGCCATAGACCAAGAGGTCGGTCCGCTGCGGGCGTTGCTGCCCACGAAGAAGGAGCAGCAGGCCCAGTCCGGCCCGCAGACCGGCCATGCGCCGCAGCGCGCGGGCGGGACGGACCCGGACGACCGCCCGGCGTCCGCCTCGGCCACCCCGAGCGGCAGCCGTACCGACGAGAAGACGGCACCCCGCCCGCACCCGTCGTCCTCGGCGAGCGCCCACAGCCAGAGCGGCGGGCTGGTGGGCGGGGCCGGCGATCTGCTGGACCCACCGCTCGGCGGCGGATCGAGCCCCACCCCGTCCACGGGCAAGGGCGACCCGGGCAGCAAACCGTCCCAGCCGGACATCACCATCCCCCCGCTCCTCCCGGACCTGCTGCCGGGCCTGAGCATCGACGGCGACGACACGAGGTGAAGAGGCCTGGGGGGTGTGCGGCGCACACCCCCCAGGCACCAAGCCGTCCCGCCCCGGCCGGGCAATCCTCAGAAGAACACCGACCGCCGCTGCACCAGCAACGTGGCCCCTCCCCCGGCCACCCTCGCATGGCTCGGCCCTGGCGGGCCTCCCCAGCTTCGGCCGGCTGCGCCGGACTCCGTCCGTCGGACTGGGCAGCCGCGCCGCCCTCCCCGCCCCCGCCGGGCAATCCTCAGAAGAACACCGACCGCCGCTGCACCAGCAACTTGTACAGCGTGTGCTGGATCGTTTCTCGTACCTGGTCGGTCAGGTTGAACATCAGCATCGGGTCGTCCGCCGCCTCCGGCGGATACCCGTCGGTGGGGATGGGCTCGCCGAACTGGATGGTCCACTTCGTCGGCAGCGGCACCGCGCCCAGCGGCCCGAGCAGCGGGAAGGTGGGCGTGATCGGGAAGTACGGAATGCCGAGCAGCCGGGCCAGGGTCTTCGCGTTCCCCACCATCGGGTAGATCTCCTCCGCGCCCACGATCGAGCACGGCACGATCGGCGCCCCCGCGCGCAGCGCCGTCGAGACGAAGCCGCCCCGCCCGAAGCGCTGGAGCTTGTACCGCTCCGAGAACGGCTTGCCGATCCCCTTGAAGCCCTCCGGCATCACCCCGACCACCTCGCCGCGCTCCAGCAGCAGCTGGGCGTCCTCGGCGCAGGCGAGGGTGTGCCCGGCCTTGCGGGCCAGTTCGTTGATGACCGGCAGCACGAAGACCAGGTCGGCCGCGAGCAGCCGCAGGTGGCGCTTGGCCGGGTGGTTGTCGTGCACGGCGACCTGGAGCATCAGCCCGTCCAGCGGCAGCACCCCGGAGTGGTTGGCGACGACGAGCGCGCCGCCGCTGTCGGGGATGTTCTCGATCCCCTTCACCTCGACCCGGAAGTACTTGTCGGACAGCGGGCGGAGCAGGGACATCAGCACCTGCTCGGTCAGGTCCTGGTCGTAGCCGAAGTCGTCGACCTCGTAGTCCCCGGTGATCCGGCGGCGCAGAAAGTTCAGCCCGTGGGCCAGCTTGCGCTCCCAGTCACCGCTGCCGGGGGCGGGCTTGGGCGGGGCGGGCGGCAGGGGCGGCACGGCCGCGGCCGCCGTCTGGGGGCGCTGCTCCAGCGCCTCGTCGCGCTGCTGCGGTACGGGCTTGAGCGAGCCCTGGGAGCGGCCGCCGCGGCCCAGCCGGGGGACCTTCCTCCGGGACGACCGGGGTTCCTCACCGAACGGAATGACCTTGGCGTCCGCCATGGTGGTTTCGCTCCTTAAGGCTGGGCGCCGGCGGGCAGCAGCGCGGCGAGCCGGTCGATGGTACGGGCGAGGGTCTCGGGCGGGAGCAGCCCGGGGCCGCGGCTGTGCGCGTAGTCCGCGAGGGCGCCGGCGGTGGTGTGCTCGGGTTCGAATCCCAGGGTCTCGCGCATCTGGGTGGTGGCCACGACCCGGCCGTGGGTGAGCAGCCGGATCTGCTCGGGCGAGAAGTCGGTGATGCCGAGGGACCGCAGCGCGGTGCGGGCCCAGCGCAGGGTGGGCAGCAGCAGCGGCAGGGTCGGGCGGCCGAGCCGCCGGGCGGCCTGGGAGAGCAGCAGCACCCCGTCTCCGGCGATGTTGAACGTGCCGCTGTTGAGCGTGGACCGGCGTGGCTCGGAGGCCGCGATCCGCAGCACTTCGATGGCGTCCTTCTCGTGGACGAACTGGAGCCGCGGGTCGTAGCCGATGACGGTGGGCAGCACGGGCAGCGCGAAGTACTCGGCGAGCGGGGAGTCCGCGCAGGGCCCCAGGATATTGGCGAAGCGCAGCACGCACACCGCGACATCGGGGCGGCGCCGGGCGAAACCGCGGACATATCCCTCGACCTCGACGGTGTCCTTGGCGAAGCCGCCGCTGGGCAGCGATTTGGGCGGGGTGGTCTCGCTGAAGACGGCGGGGTCGCGGGGCGCGGAGCCGTACACATTGGTGCTGGACTTCACCACCAGCCGCTGCACCGACGGGGCCTTCTGGCAGGCGCCGAGCAGCTGCATGGTGCCGATGACATTGGTCTCCTTGACCGAGGCGCGATTGCCGCGCGCGCCCAGCGGAGTGCCGTTGATATCCATGTGGACGACGGTGTGGACGCCGTATTCGGCGAGCAGTTTCCCGATCGTGGGATGACGGATATCGGCCCGGACGAAGTCGGCGCCGCCGAGGTGGTGTTCGGGTGGCACGGCGTCCACGCCGATCACCCGCTCCACATCGGGTTCGCGCTGTATGCGCCGGACGAAACGGCCTCCCAGCCGGCGAGCGACTCCGGTGACGAGCACGACCTTTCCCAAGATCAGCGCCTTCCTTCCCGCCCTCGTCCGAGCTGGGCTGTGCCGAACACCGTAACCGCTCGATCTTGCGCTGTGATGACCACTCGCCGCGCGGTGCGCCGTTTTAAGCCGGGGCCAAAGGGGCGAACGTGGCTTCAGGCCGGTGCCACCCACGCACCGCAGCCCTCCCACCGGTGGTGGAAGGGCTGCGGGACGAACACAGCGTCGCTTGCTTACTTCTTGTTGCGACGCTGGACGCGCGTGCGCTTGAGCAGCTTGCGGTGCTTCTTCTTGGCCATCCGCTTGCGCCGCTTCTTGATAACAGAGCCCACGACTACCCTCGCTCACTTCGATTCACTCGGTGCGGGGCGTCCGAGCCCACACGACCTACATCGGGCCAGCCTACCCGGCGCCGAGCGAACCACGTAATCCGAGGGTCCTCCCCGGGCTCGGAAACGGCCTAGGCGGACTCCACCCCCACATACGATTCGCGGAGGTATTCATGAACCGCTTGCTCTGGGACCCGGAAAGACCTGCCCACCCGGATCGCCGGCAGATGACCACTGTGCACCAAGCGGTACACGGTCATCTTGGACACTCGCATCACCGAGGCGACTTCCGCCACGGTCAGAAACTGAACCTCGTTCAGAGGCCGTTCGCCAGCAGCCATGACAACACCTGAACCTTCCGCACATGTCGGGCACCGGCTTCCCCTCCGGTGACTCCTGGTCGCATGCGCGCTCCACCCCAGATTAGGGGCGGGTGATGCAAGTGGGGAAGAGGAGTAGCGATCGGACGCCTACTGTGACAGACACGCTCGATTGAGTACATAGCGAGTAATCGGCCGGTAGTAACCAGACCGCACACCGTCATCAAGCGGAACGGCGACGGACACCCGCCCCTCGGCCTCCCCGACGAACAGCGCGGGGTCGTCCGTGTCACCGGGACCGATGGCCTCAAAGCCCAGCTGACCTGCCCCGCAGACCCATCCGTGGTCCCCGATGACGAGCCCCGGCAGGGGCCCGCCGGACTCCGCGGCACGGCCGAGGGCGACCCGAACCGGGAGCGGCGAATGGCAGTGGGCGCCCGGCTCACTCCGGGTCGGGCGAGCGCCGGGTGCCCGCACCATCGCGACGCCTCGTACGTAGGCGAGCCGGTGGGTACGTACGCCGAACCGCGTCGTTATGTCGATACATCTACCCTGCGCGGGAGTGAGGACACGGCAGCCCGCCGCCGAGAGCGCCGACGCCAACGCGGCGTAGAAACCGAGGAGACGGTGGGGATGGCCGGTGCCGAGGAGCACCGGGAGCCGGTCCCGGGCGGCAGCGCGCAGCCGGTCCGCGAAGGCGTCCAGCGCGGCGATCGTCAGCTCCGGATCGATCACATCCGGCCCCGAAACATTGGCCGGGTCGACCGAAACCCCGCATTTCTCGCCCATCAGGCCGAGCAATTCCATAAAGGACCAATCGTATTCGGGCTCCAACCCGAGCAGCACCCGGGGGTCCCGGGCCGCGAAGAGCCGATAGCGGCGCAGGCTCTCCTCCCGGCTCGTGGCCACGGGTCCGGCGAGCCGCGCCGTCAGCAGATGCGCGCGCAGCGCCGCGGTACTCAACACACCACCGATGCTGGCGGACCCGCCCCCTCGGCCGCCCGGATACGCGGGCAGACCCCACGGTTGGCGTAACGGCCGCTTGACCGCGATCGGTGTACGGGGCGTGCTACGGCAGCAGCCCGTGGTGCGGGAAGACCGCCCGGCGCGTCGCCAGGATCGCCTGGTCCAGCCGGTCCGCGGGGTCGTACCCGGCCTCGTGGAAGTCCTGCCAGTCCGGCTCCCGCCCGTCCGTCATCCGCCGCGGCGCGTCCATCCGGGTCCGCCGGTACACCTCCTGCCGCCACTCCTCCGGCACCGGCGTGGTGGCCTCCACCGGCCGCCCCGCCGCGATCGCGACCAGATGCGTCCAGGACCGCGGCACCACGTCCACCACCGCGTAGCCGCCGCCCCCGAGCGCGATCCAGCGCCCGTCCGCGTGCTCGTGCGCCAACCGGTGACAGCTCTCGGCGACTGCCCGCTGCGCGTCGACGGTCACCGCCAAGTGGGCCAGCGGGTCCTCGACATGGGTGTCCGCGCCGTGCTGGGTCACCAGCACCTGCGGGCGGAACGACGCCAGCAGTTCCGGCACCACCGCGTGGAAGGCCCGCAGCCAGCCCGCGTCCGAAGTCCCGGCCGGCAGCGCCAGATTGACCGCCGAGCCCTCGGCGCCCTCCCCGCCCGCCTCCTCCGGCCAGCCGGTCTGCGGGAACAGCGTCCGGGGATGCTCGTGCAGCGAGACCGTCAGCACCCGCGGATCGTCCCAGAAGGCCGCCTGCACCCCGTCCCCGTGGTGGACGTCCACATCCACGTACGCGACCCGCTCCGCCCCCAGCTCCAGCAGCCGCGCGATCGCCAGCGCCGCGTCGTTGTAGATGCAGAACCCGGACGCGCCCCGGGGCATGGCGTGGTGCAGCCCGCCCGCGAAGTTCACCGCGTGCAGCGCCTCCCCGCGCCATACGTCCTCGGCCGCGCCCACCGACTGCCCGGCGATCAGCGCGGACGCCTCGTGCATCCCAGCGAAGGCCGGATCGTCGATCGTCCCGAGGCCGTACGAGCCGTCCGCCGCCTCCGGGGCGGCCGAGGCGCGCCGTACCGCCTCGATGTACTCCTGCCCGTGGACCAGGCGCAGCGTCGACTCCCCGGCCGGCTTGGCGGCCACCACCCGGACCGACCGGTCCAGCCCGAACGCCTGCACCAACCGCATGGTCAGCGCCAACCGCACCGGGTCCATCGGATGCCCGGCGCCGAAGTCGTATCCGGTTACTTCCTCATCCCACATCAACTGTGCGCGGCCGCTCATGCCCGTCACCGTATCCGGCTGGTAGAGGGCTGAACGACCTCGCGTACCGGATCGTCATCAGCACGAGCGCCATCGGCACCAGCATCGCCGCACGATAGCTCGACGCCCCGCCCAGCGCGCCGACGAGCGGGGAGCCGATGAGGAAGCCCACGTAGTTGAAGATGTTGAGGCGTGCGACGGCGGCGTCGGACGCCCCGGGGAAGAGCCGCCCCGCCGCCGCGAAGGTCTGCGGCACCAGCACGCACAACCCCAGCCCCAGCAGCGTGAACCCGGCCATCCCCACCCAGGCCCGGGCGCCGCCGCGACCACCGCGAAGCCGCCGCCCGCGAGCAGCGCCCCGGCCCGGACCACGGCGACCGCGCCGAAGCGCCGCACCCCGAGGTCGCCGAAGGAGCGGCCCAGGAGCGTGGTGACCATATAGACGTTGTACGGGACCGTGGCCAGCTGCTCGGAGCTGTGCAGCACGTCCTCCAGGTACTTGGCGCTCCAGTTGGAGACGGTGGAGTCGCCGATGTAGGCGAAGGCCATGACGAGACAGAGCGGCAGCAGCGCCCGCATGCTCACGGTGGCCCCGTCCCGCACCACTTCGGTCGGCTCGGCCGCCACTTCGGCCGGCTCGGCGCCCTGGTGGTCGACGTACCAGCGGCCGGCGATCAGCGCGGCGGGCACCAGAACGGCCACCAGCGGCGCGTAGAGCGTGGGCAGCGGCAGGTCCCAGTGCGCCCCCGCCCAGGCGAGCGAGGCCCCGGCGATCCCGCCCAGGCTGTACGCGCCGTGGAAGCCGAGCATGATGCTGCGCCCGTACGCGCGCTGGAGGCTCACCCCGAGCATGTTCATCGACGCGTCGAGCGCCCCGACGGTCAGCCCGAACACCGCGAGCGCCACGGCGAGCTGCCACACCGCCGTCCCCGATCCGGCGGACAGCAGGGCGAGCGAGACGATGGGCTGCACCACGCGGAGGACCAGCCCCGGGCGCACCCGCTTGACGAGATGCTCGGTGCCGACGCTGCCCACCCCGGCGAGGATCGGCACGGCGGCCAGGAAGAGGGGCAACAGCCCATCGGATATCCCGTACCGGTCCTGGAGCGCGGGTATCCGCGTCACCAACAGAGCGAAGATCGCGCCCTGGACGAAGAAGCTGATGGCCAATGAGGCCCGACCTTGCCGGAGCCGGGGGCTCGGGCGCGAATCCGTCATGGCCGTGGAGCGTACGGCCCCGGACTACTTGTGGGTAGAGGTGAGCAGTCCTCGCAGTTCGGCCATCCACACGAAGAGGCCCCGGGCCGCGGAGAGTTTGGCGGCGGGTGTCATGGCCGTGTAACCGTACACATCCATCCCGGCGGCCAGGGCGGCCTGGACTCCGAGCGGGCTGTCCTCCACGACGGCACAGCGCTCGGGCGCGACGCCCATGCGCTCGGCCGCGTGCAGGAACAGATCCGGGGCGGGCTTGCCCCGGCCCACGTCCTCGGAGCTGAAGATGTGGTCCTCGCCGAAGAGGTCGAACAGCCCGGTCGTACGGAGGGCTACGCGGATGCGCTCATGGCTGCCGGAGGAGGCGACGCAGTACGGAACGCCGTCGGCCCGCAGCTTCTCCAGAACCTCGGCCACACCGGCCACCGGCCGCAGCTCGCGGCGGAAGGCGTCGAAGACCCGGCCGTGGAAGGTGGCGTCGAAGTCCGGCGGAAGCCGTCGGCCCGAGCGCTCGAGGACCAGGTCGTGGATGCGATGCATGGCGGAGCCCATGTAGTCGCGTATGGAGTCCTCGTAGCTGGTGGGGTGTCCCAACTCCGTGAGGTAGGCGGCGAGAAGCCGGTTGGAGATGGGCTCGCTGTCGACGAGCACTCCGTCGTTGTCGAAGATGACCAGGTCATAGCGCATGCGGTCAGCCTACAAACAGACATGAGAAAAGCCCGGTTGAGAGCTGTGGCTCCCAACCGGGCTTTTCGCAAAATTTGTTCGGCGGCGTCCTACTCTCCCACAGGGTCCCCCTGCAGTACCATCGGCGCTGAAAGGCTTAGCTTCCGGGTTCGGAATGTAACCGGGCGTTTCCCTAACGCTATAACCACCGAAACACTATGAAGTTGAACCGGACCCAGCCGCAAACGGGCGGTCAAACGGTTCATTGCTTCAGAACCAACACAGTGGACGCGAGCACCTGAGGACAAGCCCTCGGCCTATTAGTACCAGTCAACTCCACCGGTCACCCGGCTTCCATATCTGGCCTATCAACCCAGTCGTCTACTGGGAGCCTTAACCCATCAAGTGGGTGGGAGCCCTCATCTCGAAGCAGGCTTCCCGCTTAGATGCTTTCAGCGGTTATCCCTCCCGAACGTAGCCAACCAGCCATGCCCTTGGCAGAACAACTGGCACACCAGAGGTTCGTCCGTCCCGGTCCTCTCGTACTAGGGACAGCCCTTCTCAAGACTCCTACGCGCACAGCGGATAGGGACCGAACTGTCTCACGACGTTCTAAACCCAGCTCGCGTACCGCTTTAATGGGCGAACAGCCCAACCCTTGGGACCGACTCCAGCCCCAGGATGCGACGAGCCGACATCGAGGTGCCAAACCATCCCGTCGATATGGACTCTTGGGGAAGATCAGCCTGTTATCCCCGGGGTACCTTTTATCCGTTGAGCGACGGCGCTTCCACAAGCCACCGCCGGATCACTAGTCCCGACTTTCGTCCCTGCTCGACCCGTCGGTCTCACAGTCAAGCTCCCTTGTGCACTTACACTCAACACCTGATTGCCAACCAGGCTGAGGGAACCTTTGGGCGCCTCCGTTACCCTTTAGGAGGCAACCGCCCCAGTTAAACTACCCACCAGACACTGTCCCTGATCCGGATCACGGACCCAGGTTAGACATCCAGCACGACCAGAGTGGTATTTCAACAACGACTCCACACTAACTGGCGTTAATGCTTCACAGTCTCCCACCTATCCTACACAAGCCGAACCGAACACCAATATCAAGCTATAGTAAAGGTCCCGGGGTCTTTCCGTCCTGCTGCGCGAAACGAGCATCTTTACTCGTAATGCAATTTCACCGGGCCTATGGTTGAGACAGTCGAGAAGTCGTTACGCCATTCGTGCAGGTCGGAACTTACCCGACAAGGAATTTCGCTACCTTAGGATGGTTATAGTTACCACCGCCGTTTACTGGCGCTTAAGTTCTCAGCTTCGCGGGATCGAAACCCCACTAACCGGTCCCCTTAACGTTCCAGCACCGGGCAGGCGTCAGTCCGTATACATCGCCTTACGGCTTCGCACGGACCTGTGTTTTTAGTAAACAGTCGCTTCTCGCTGGTCTCTGCGGCCACCACCAGCTCACACCGCAAGGGTGATCACCAGCAATGGCCCCCTTCTCCCGAAGTTACGGGGGCATTTTGCCGAGTTCCTTAACCATAGTTCACCCGAACGCCTCAGTATTCTCTACCTGACCACCTGAGTCGGTTTAGGGTACGGGCCGCCATGAAACTCGCTAGAGGCTTTTCTCGACAGCATAGGATCATCCACTTCACCACAATCGGCTCGGCATCAGGTCTCACCCTTACACGAGGGACGGATTTACCTACCCCTCGGGCTACACCCTTACCCCGGGACAACCACCGCCCGGGCTGGACTACCTTCCTGCGTCACCCCATCACTTACCTACTACCACCTTGGGCCGGCGGCTCCACCACTCCCCTTCACCCGAAGGATCCAGGGCGGCTTCACGGCCTTAGCATCAGAGGATTCGATACTGGGCGTTTCAAAGCGGGTACCGGAATATCAACCGGTTGTCCATCGACTACGCCTGTCGGCCTCGCCTTAGGTCCCGACTTACCCTGGGCAGATCAGCTTGACCCAGGAACCCTTAGTCAATCGGCGCACACGTTTCCCACGTGTGTATCGCTACTCATGCCTGCATTCTCACTCGTGAACCATCCACAACTCGCTTACACGGCTGCTTCACCCGGCACACGACGCTCCCCTACCCATCACAGCCCCCGTTAGGGGTACATACTGCAATGACACGACTTCGGCGGTACGCTTGAGCCCCGCTACATTGTCGGCGCGGAATCACTTGACCAGTGAGCTATTACGCACTCTTTCAAGGATGGCTGCTTCTAAGCCAACCTCCTGGTTGTCTCTGCGACTCCACATCCTTTCCCACTTAGCGTACGCTTAGGGGCCTTAGTCGATGCTCTGGGCTGTTTCCCTCTCGACCATGGAGCTTATCCCCACAGTCTCACTGCCGCGCTCTCACTTACCGGCATTCGGAGTTTGGCTAAGGTCAGTAACCCGGTAGGGCCCATCGCCTATCCAGTGCTCTACCTCCGGCAAGAAACACACGACGCTGCACCTAAATGCATTTCGGGGAGAACCAGCTATCACGGAGTTTGATTGGCCTTTCACCCCTAACCACAGGTCATCCCCAGGTTTTCAACCCTGGTGGGTTCGGTCCTCCACGAAGTCTTACCTCCGCTTCAACCTGCCCATGGCTAGATCACTCCGCTTCGGGTCTTGAGCGCGCTACTAAAACGCCCTATTCGGACTCGCTTTCGCTACGGCTTCCCCACACGGGTTAACCTCGCAACACACCGCAAACTCGCAGGCTCATTCTTCAAAAGGCACGCAGTCACGACCGTGCTCCGAAGAACACGGCGACGCTCCCACGGCTTGTAGGCACACGGTTTCAGGTACTATTTCACTCCGCTCCCGCGGTACTTTTCACCATTCCCTCACGGTACTATCCGCTATCGGTCACCAGGGAATATTTAGGCTTAGCGGGTGGTCCCGCCAGATTCACACGGGATTTCTCGGGCCCGTGCTACTTGGGTATCGCACAAGCAAGTTGCTGACGTTTCAGCTACGGGGTCTTACCCTCTACGCCGGACCTTTCGCATGTCCTTCGCCTACATCAACAATTTCTGACTCACCCAGCCGCCGGCAGACGACTGAAGTACGAACCCACAACCCCGCATGCGCAACCCCTGCCGGGTATCACACACATACGGTTTAGCCTCATCCAGTTTCGCTCGCCACTACTCCCGGAATCACGGTTGTTTTCTCTTCCTGCGGGTACTGAGATGTTTCACTTCCCCGCGTTCCCTCCACACTGCCTATGTGTTCAGCAGCGGGTGACAGCCCATGACGACTGCCGGGTTTCCCCATTCGGACACCCCCGGATCACAGCTCGGTTGACAGCTCCCCGGGGCCTATCGCGGCCTCCCACGTCCTTCATCGGTTCCTGGTGCCAAGGCATCCACCGTGCGCCCTTAAAAACTTGGCCACAGATGCTCGCGTCCACTGTGCAGTTCTCAAACAACGACCCGTACCCCGTCACCCACACCCTTACAGCGTGGTACACCGGGACCGGCCCGAAGAGACGAGCATGTCAGCCCGTACCTTCAGACACCCAACAGCGTGCCCGACACCCTCGCCCCTCCAACTCGCGTTCCACGCCGAAGCAGTACTAACGACCAGAGCAGGCCAGTGTGCCGAGTAGTCAACGTTCCACCCATGAGCAACCGTGCAAGACACTCGCCTGCAGTCGGCTATGTGCTCCTTAGAAAGGAGGTGATCCAGCCGCACCTTCCGGTACGGCTACCTTGTTACGACTTCGTCCCAATCGCCAGTCCCACCTTCGACGGCTCCCTCCACAAGGGTTGGGCCACCGGCTTCGGGTGTTACCGACTTTCGTGACGTGACGGGCGGTGTGTACAAGGCCCGGGAACGTATTCACCGCAGCAATGCTGATCTGCGATTACTAGCGACTCCGACTTCATGGGGTCGAGTTGCAGACCCCAATCCGAACTGAGACCGGCTTTTTGAGATTCGCTCCACCTCACGGCTTCGCAGCTCATTGTACCGGCCATTGTAGCACGTGTGCAGCCCAAGACATAAGGGGCATGATGACTTGACGTCGTCCCCACCTTCCTCCGAGTTGACCCCGGCAGTCTCCTGTGAGTCCCCATCACCCCGAAAGGCATGCTGGCAACACAGAACAAGGGTTGCGCTCGTTGCGGGACTTAACCCAACATCTCACGACACGAGCTGACGACAGCCATGCACCACCTGTACACCGACCACAAGGGGGACCCTGTCTCCAGGGTTTTCCGGTGTATGTCAAGCCTTGGTAAGGTTCTTCGCGTTGCGTCGAATTAAGCCACATGCTCCGCCGCTTGTGCGGGCCCCCGTCAATTCCTTTGAGTTTTAGCCTTGCGGCCGTACTCCCCAGGCGGGGAACTTAATGCGTTAGCTGCGGCACGGACAACGTGGAATGTCGCCCACACCTAGTTCCCAACGTTTACGGCGTGGACTACCAGGGTATCTAATCCTGTTCGCTCCCCACGCTTTCGCTCCTCAGCGTCAGTATCGGCCCAGAGATCCGCCTTCGCCACCGGTGTTCCTCCTGATATCTGCGCATTTCACCGCTACACCAGGAATTCCGATCTCCCCTACCGAACTCTAGCCTGCCCGTATCGAATGCAGACCCGGAGTTAAGCCCCGGGCTTTCACATCCGACGCGACAAGCCGCCTACGAGCTCTTTACGCCCAATAATTCCGGACAACGCTTGCGCCCTACGTATTACCGCGGCTGCTGGCACGTAGTTAGCCGGCGCTTCTTCTGCAGGTACCGTCACTTGCGCTTCTTCCCTGCTGAAAGAGGTTTACAACCCGAAGGCCGTCATCCCTCACGCGGCGTCGCTGCATCAGGCTTGCGCCCATTGTGCAATATTCCCCACTGCTGCCTCCCGTAGGAGTCTGGGCCGTGTCTCAGTCCCAGTGTGGCCGGTCGCCCTCTCAGGCCGGCTACCCGTCGTCGCCTTGGTAGGCCATCACCCCACCAACAAGCTGATAGGCCGCGGGCTCATCCTGCACCGCCGGAGCTTTCCACCACCAGACCATGCGGTCGGCAGTCATATCCGGTATTAGACCCCGTTTCCAGGGCTTGTCCCAGAGTGCAGGGCAGATTGCCCACGTGTTACTCACCCGTTCGCCACTAATCCCCGGCCGAAACCGGTTCATCGTTCGACTTGCATGTGTTAAGCACGCCGCCAGCGTTCGTCCTGAGCCAGGATCAAACTCTCCGTGAATGCTTCCGGGCTGTCCCGGCAACACATCACGAGAGCGGAACCACCAGAGGAATAGTCCGATGGTTCACAGCGTCCTCGCTGTGTTTTTCTTCAAAGGAACCTCGTCCAAACGATGGACGGGGTATCAACATATCTGGCGTTGACTTTTGGCACGCTGTTGAGTTCTCAAGGAACGGACGCTTCCTTCGAAACCGTTTCACCGGTTTCTCCGGGCGCTTCCCTTCGGTGTTTCCAACCTTACCAGATCCGATTTCCGGTCGTTTCCGATCCGAATTCCGTTTCCGGCCCCCTGCTGGAGCGGGGTCTTTCGCGCCTTCCGGCGTGTCCACTACTTTAGCGGATTCCCCCGGATGCTCATAATCGAGTTCCCCGGTCCGAATTTCGGCATGCCGAAATCCATCCCGATGAGGGGCCGTACAGTAGTGGTTTGCCGCCGGTGCGGCTCGAGTGGTCGTCGCGTTTCCCCGCAGGGCTCCGTGGCAACTCGGTGAACAGTACACGACGCCCCGAGGACCACCAAACCCATGGCCGGACCCCCGTCAGGGCGTACTGTCGATGGCATGACGAGCGCATGTGTTCACCCACGGTGGTGGGCCGCCTGACGGCGGCCGCCCCTTCGAGCACATGCGCAACCACGGCCGCCGCTCCGGCGGCCGTTCGCGTTTCTCCCTCCCGCGAAGCCCGGCCGGCCGGGTCGGCGGTCCCGACACAACGGGAGACGCGGAGAGATGACAGAGACGAAGACGGCACGGCGCCGGATCTTCAGTGGGATCAAACCGAGCGGGCATCTGACCCTCGGGAACTACCTCGGGGCCGTACGCCGGTGGGTTCAGGAGGACCAGCACCGTGCCGACGCGCTGTTCTGCGTCGTCGATCTGCACGCGCTCACGGTGGAGCACGATCCGGCGCGGGTGCGGCGGCTGACCCGGCAGGCCGCCACGCTGCTGCTGGCCTCGGAGCTCGACCCCGAGCGCTGCACGCTGTTCGTGCAGAGCCATGTGGATGAGCACGCGCGGCTGTCCTACCTCATGGAGTGCACGGCCACCGACGGCGAGATGCGACGGATGATCCAGTACAAGGAGAAGTCCGCGCGGGAGCGGGCGAGAGGGGGCAGCGTACGGCTGTCGCTGCTCACCTATCCGGCGCTGATGGCCGCCGACATCCTCGTCTACGGAACGCATGAGGTGCCGGTCGGCGAGGACCAGACGCAGCATGTGGAGCTGGCCCGGGATCTGGCGCAGCGGTTCAACCAGCGCTACGGACCCGTCTTCACCGTGCCCCGGGCCACCAGTCCGCGGGTCTCGGCGCGGGTGATGGATCTGCAGGACCCGACCTCGAAGATGGGGAAGTCGCACGCGGAGACGGCGGGCATCGTCTATCTGCTCGACGAGCCGGACGTGGTGCGGAAGAAGATCATGCGGGCGGTCACGGACAGCGGCAGCGAGGTGCGGTACGACCGGACGGAGCAGCCGGGGTGGCCAATCTGCTGGATGTGCTGGCCTCGTGCACCGATGGCAAGCCGGAGGTACTGGCCGGGGAGTTCACCTCGTACGGAGCACTGAAGGGGGCCACGGCGGAGGCGGTGCTGGAGGTGCTGCGGCCGCTCCAGGCCCGGCACGCCGAGCTGTGCGCCGATCCGTCGTATGTGGACGGGGTGCTGCGGGCCGGGGCCGAGCGGGCGCGTGGGCTGGCCCGGCCCCGGGTGGACGAGGCGTATGCGGCGGTCGGGCTGCTGCCACCCGCCTGAGCTGCGCGGCTCCCGCCTGAGCGGAGCGACTCCCGCCTGAGCGGAGCGGCCCTCCGTCAGCTGTTGCCGGAGGCGAGCTCGCGGCTGCGGTCGCGGGCCGCCTCCAGCGCGGCGATCAGCGCGGCGCGCACCCCGTGGCTCTCCAGCTCGCGGATGGCGTTGATGGTGGTGCCCGCCGGGGAGGTCACGGCCTCGCGCAGCTTGACCGGGTGCTGATCGCTGTCGCGCAGCATCACCGCCGCGCCGATGGCCGCCTGGACGATCAGGTCATGGGCCTTGTCGCGGGGCAGGCCCAGCAGGATGCCGGCGTCGGTCATCGCCTCGACGAGGAAGTAGAAGTAGGCCGGGCCGGAGCCGGAGAGCGCGGTCGCGGCGTCCTGCTGGGACTCGGGGACGCGCAGCGTCTTGCCGACGCCGCCGAAGATCGCCTCGGTGTGGGCGAGGTGCTCCTCGGTGGCGTGGCTGCCCGCCGAGATGACGGACATGGCCTCGTCGACCAGCGCCGGGGTGTTGGTCATGACCCGGACCACCGGGGTGCCGGCGGCCAGGCGCGCCTCGAAGAAGGAGGTGGGGATGCCGGCGGCGCCGGAGACGACCAGCCGGTCGGCGGGGACGTGCGGGGCGAGCTCATCGAGCAGGGCGCCCATGTCCTGCGGTTTGACGGTGAGGATGAGGGTGTCGGCGGCCTTGGCGGCCTCGGCGTTGGAGACGGCCTCGACGCCGTAGCGCGACCGGAGCTCCTCGGCGCGCTCGGGGCGGCGGGCCGTGACCAGCAGGTCGGACGGCGACCAGCCGCCTCGGATCATTCCGCTGAGAAGGGCTTCGCCGATCTTTCCCGTGCCCAGCACGGCGACCTTCTCCGTCATGGTGCGGCTCTCCTCATGCCTGTGCGGCTCGTGCGGGTGCTGCGTAGGTGTTCTCCGCCATCCTCGCACGGGTGGCGCATTCCCCCTGGCGTTTATGAATTTCTTATTCGTCGTTCGATGAATTAATTTTTACACGCCCTCCGGCGCGAGGGGGAGGCGGCTTTGCGCCCGCGCCAACCAGGGCGCTCGGAGCCAAACAGTCCTGTTCGATGACTCCGAGTTCACAAGTCGGTTACATATCGACTTGCAAACGGTCACAGTCTCATGGACACAATAGGGGTCGGTGTCTATACGTACGGGAAGGGGGCGATGGTGAGGACGCTCCGGCATACCGCTCACGCACTGGTAACGGCGGTTGCCGTGTTGCTCGCCCTCTTCATCGCGGCCGATTGCGCGTCGGCGCAGGTCGTCCATCCCGAAACGGTCAGTGCCACCGCGCCGGCCGAGCCGCGCCCGACCTCCGAGTCATGGGTATCCGCGCACGGCGAGCACGGATCCGAAGATTGCAAGGGGCTCCGCGGAAGGGCCCCGCTCTCCGCTCCCACACCGAGCGGCAAATACGGATGTGTGTGCGGTTGCGATGCCGGTGTTCCGGTGCCGCGCACCGCCATCTCCACACCGGTCACCGGACGGCAAGCCGTTCCGGTGTCGAGATCGGGCGAACTGCCCGTCCTCCTCCAGATCTTCCGCTGCTGAGAGCTGAACCGTCGTAGCCCGGCGGTCCCTCTCACGCACATCGCAACGCTTTTCACGCGTCTCGCAGCAAGCGATCTCAACCGCCAGCGACCGATTCCATCGATCCCACTGACGTAGCGCTATGCCGTGCCCCCGCCTGCCCATGAGCCGGTGACGGGGCGCACTGGAGGCAACCCTCATGCGAAATCTCCTTGACCGTTTCCGTGGTGCCGGAGGCACCTCAGGCTCATCCGGCGCCGGAACCTTCCGCGCCGACTTCACCGCTTCTCTCGTCGTCTTCCTGGTGGCCGTCCCCTGTGCGTGGGGGTGGCGGTCGCCTCCGGCGTGCCGGCCGAACTCGGCCTGATCACCGGCATCGTCGGCGGGCTGGTCACCGGCTTCCTGCCGGGCAGCAGTCTCCAGGTCTCCGGCCCGGCCGCCGGTCTGACCGTGCTGGTCTACGAGGCCGTGGAGCAATACGGCGTCGCCGCGCTCGGCGTCCTCGTCCTCATCTCCGGACTGCTACAGCTGGCCATGGGCGCGCTCGGCTTCGGCCGCTGGTTCCGGGCGATCTCCGTCGCCGTGGTGCAGGGCATGCTCGCGGGCATCGGCCTGGTGCTGATCGCCGGACAGCTGTACGCGCTCGCCGACGCCAAGGCCCCGAGCAGCGGGCTCGACAAGATCTTCAGCATTCCGGGGCTCATCGGGGATGTGGCCGGTTCCGCGGACGCCCTGAAGGCGGTCGCCGTGGGCGCCGGGACGATCGTCGTCCTGGTGCTGTGGCCGCGCTTCCGCCAAGGCGCCAAGGTGCTGCCCGCACCGCTGGCGGCCGTCGCACTCGCCACGGCCGCGACCGCGATCTTCGACCTGCCGATCGCGCGGGTCGAGGTCAAGGGTCTGCTGGACGCCATCCAGCCGCCCGGCGGCAGTGAGTTCCAGGCCCTCGCCGAGGTGGGCGTCATCGGCACCGTGCTCGCGTTCACGCTGATCGCCTCCGCCGAGAGCCTGTTCAGCGCCGCGGCCGTGGACCGGCTGCACGACGGCCCGCGCACCGACTACGACAAGGAACTGATGGCGCAGGGCGCGGGCAACGCGGTGTGCGGTGTCCTCGGCGCGCTGCCGATGACCGCGGTGATCGTGCGAAGCTCGGCCAATGTCCAGGCCGGTGCGAAGACGAAGGCGTCGCGGGTGCTGCACGGTGTGTGGCTGCTGGTCTTCGCGGTGCTCTTTCCCTCGGCGCTGGGCGTCATCCCGGTGGCGACGCTCGCCGGTGTGCTGGTGCACGCGGGCTGGAAGCTGATCCCGACCAAGGACCTGGTGCCGCTGTGGAAGGCCCACCGGGGTGAGGCGATCATCCTGCTCGTCACCGCCGGCGCGATCGTGATCACCAATATGTTCGAGGGCGTGATCATCGGTCTGCTGATGGCCGTGGTCAAGACCGCCTGGGAGACCTCGCATGTGCATGTCGAGGTCAGCGGGCGCGAGGACGCCGGCAAGCCCCTGCACGTGCGGGTGCGCGGCAACGCGACCTTCCTGCGGCTGCCCAAGCTGCTGGACGAGCTGGAGGGGCTGCCCGCGAGCGCGAGGTGGAGCTCGACCTGACCGGGCTGCGCCATGTGGACCACGCCTGCGAGATGGCGCTGGCCACCTGGACCGAGCGGCACAACGCGGTGGTCAAGCGGGGCGCCGCCATCGAGGAACGGGTCCCGGCGTAACGGCACCCGTATAAGACGGCACCCGTATAAGGGGGAGACGCCCGTACAAGAGGGAGACCCCGGATAAAGGGGAAGACCCCCTTCCGTCGCCCGGCCCCCGGCGCCGCACTCGCGGTGCCGGGGGCCGACTGCGCTCCGGGCCGGCTCGTGGGTCAGCCGCGGGGCACGGTTGGGTCAGCCGCAGGGCGCGGTGACGAAGCCGTCGCTGCCGGTCTTCACATACGCGTCGGAGACGTACTGGCCCGGGGCGATGTTGTCCCAGATGTCCGAGGTGCCGTACGGCCCCGAGACCTTCTGGCCGTGCCGCTGGCAGCGGATCGGGACCCGGCTGTCGTACGGCAGCACCTTGACGATCGGGTAGTTGGTGCCGGGCCCGCTGCGGACGCGCACCTGGTAGCCGGGCGCGACCGGATAGGTGACCGCTCCGGCGATGGTTTCCACCGTGTCCGCGACGGTGTCCGTGGCGTCGGTGGTGGCTACGGCTTCCGTGCTCTCTTCGATGGCCATGGCGGCCCTCCCCCGTTGAACTTCTTTCCGAAGTTGTGCACATGTCGTGTGAAGTGACACGACATGCGGAGGCTAACAAGGCTCGCACGTGTCATCGACTAGGCTCGCCGAGTCGCGAATGCGGCCGAATTCACGGGGGTGGGGCATGCCGCCGGTGCGCAGAGCCGGGACGGGCCCGGAAGCGGAGGATCCGGAGTACGCCGGTCAGTACCAGCTCGAGGCGCGCCTCGGATCCGGTGGCATGGGCGTGGTCCATCTGGCCCGCTCGCCCTCGGGGCGGCGGCTCGCGGTGAAGGTCGTCCATGCCGAGCTGGCCGAAGACCCCGAGTTCCGGGCGCGGTTCCGGCAGGAGGTGGCGGCGGCCCGGCGGGTCAGCGGTGCGTTCACGGCGCCCGTGGTGGATGCCGACCCCGAGGGGCCGCGGCCCTGGATGGCCACCCTCTACATCCCCGGCCCGACCCTCGCCGAACACGTCAAGCGGAGCGGCCCGCTGGCGCCGGACGCGACGGTGCGGCTGGCGGCGGGGCTCGCCGAGGCGCTGCGGGACATCCATCGGGCGGGCGTGGTGCACCGCGATCTCAAACCGAGCAATGTGCTGCTCGCGGCGGACGGCCCGAAGGTCATCGACTTCGGCATCTCCCGGCCGTCCGACAGCGAACTGCGCACCGAGACGGGGAAGTTGATCGGCACCCCGCCGTTCATGGCGCCGGAGCAGTTCCAGCGGCCGCGTGCGGTGGGCCCGGCGGCGGATGTGTTCGCGCTGGGGTCGGTGCTGGTGCACGCGGCCACCGGGCGGGGGCCGTTCGAGTCCGAGAGCCCGTACATCGTGGCGTACCAGGTGGTGCACGACGAGGCGGATCTGGCCGGGGTGCCGGATGAGCTGCTGCCGCTGGTCGAGCGGTGTCTGGCCAAGAACCCCGAGGACCGCCCCACGCCGGACGCGCTGATGACGGTCCTGCGCGCCGTCCGCGGACCCCTGTCGCCGGTGCCGCACGGCTCCGTGCCGCTGGTGCCGCAGCAGCGGACGCCGGAGCCGCACTCGCTGCCGGGGGCGCGCTGGGGGCAGGACGACGGCGGCACGGATACGCATGTGAAGGCTTCCGCTGCCGCCGCTGCCGCCCCTGCCGATACGGCGGATCCCGATACGGCGGCCCCCGATCCCCTGGCCCCCGATCCCCTGGCCCCCGATCCCGCGGATCCCGATACGCATGTGAAGGCGGCCCCGGAGCCGGAACCGGCCGTGGACCAACCCGAGTCGGGGGCGGACAAGCCCGGGGCGCGGCGCCGGGGGATCCGGCGGTGGGCCCTCTCCGGGCTCGCGGCCGTCGTGCTGCTCGGCGCGGGCACGGTCGTCGCACTGCGCCCGTTCGACGCCACGGACTCCTCCGGCGGCGGCCGGCCGCGGATCAGCGCGGCGACCGCGGAGGCGTGGCGTCCCTGGACGACCGGGCTGGACGTCGGCAAGGCCGCGGGCTCGGGGGCGCGGCCCGCGTTCTGCTCGTACGGAGCGGGCGCGCTGTACTGCGCCCTTCGCGGCGTCGAGACCGCCCGGGTCGATCCGGACGACGGCCGCGTGGTCTGGTCGCGGCCGTCCGCGGCGGCGCGCCCCGGGGACGGCGCGACGGTCTCCGTTCCCGTGGTCGCGGGCGGTCTGGTGCGGACGGTGTCCCCGGACGGCGGGCGGCTGCGGGCGCTCGACCCCACGACCCACCGCGTCCGCTGGAGCCGCGATGTGTCCCGCTACCAGGGCGGGGTCTACTCCTCGGGCGACACCGTGCTGCTGGTCACGCCGGACGGCGTGGTCACGGCGGTGAACGGGACGACGAACAAGGAGCGTTGGAGCCATCGGCTGCCCGGCCACGCCCGGCCCGTCTTCTTCTCGTACGGCGACGGCCGCACCGCGTACGCCGTGACCACCGCGGGCGACGGCTCGCACACGCTGGTCACGGCGGTGGACACGGTGCGCGGTACGACGCGCTGGCACGCCTCGCTCAGCGGCAACCTCACCCCGGCCGGGAGCGGCCCCGGTGGCGTGCTGCTGCTGACCGAGGCGGATTCCCGGACCAGTACCGCCGCCGTGGTCCGCTACGACCCGGAGCGGCGCGCGGCGCGGCGGGTCGCGCTGTCCGCGCCGGTGTCCGCGCTCAGCGCCGTCACCAGCGGCGACCGGGTGTATGTCCTGGGCACGGACGGCGGGTTGGTGGCCGTAGACACCGCGCGCGAGGGCTCGGCGCGGGCGCGGCTCTGGCGCCTGGAGACCTCGGTCTCCAACGCCTCGCCGCTGGTGGCGGCGGACGGCCGGCTGTACTTCTCGGCGGCGGACGGCCGGCTGCTGGCCGTGGACGCCCGGCGGGGCGAGGTGCTCGGCGAGACCCGCTCGCGCGGGGGCGCGGCCGGTCAGGGCTTCCTGGATCTGATGCCCGCGCCGGTGGTGGCGGACGGCAAGGTGTTCGCGACGGCCCCGGACGGCACGCTCTTCGCCGTGGACGGGCGGAATCCGGCCGGTTGGTGAGCGGCGCCACGGGCCCCGGCGCGAGCCGGGCATAGTGCCGCGTCAGTCAAGGTTTGCCCGGTAGCGAGGCGCCTGGTGCGGTCAGCCGCAAGGCGCCGAACCGGCCTCGCGCGGCACCGCCCGGACGAAGCCCGGGGAGGGCCTACTCGGTCGGTTCGGCAACGCCGCCGGGCGCACCTCCCAGCGGTAGCCGGGGCGGCCGTGCCAGGGCGGCGAGCGGGGCACACCTTGGCTGGCGCGGCGCTAAAGTGACCGCGGATCGTGGGTCGGGTGGGAGAAGACAGGAATGGCACTGCGCGCCGGGGACCCGGAGTCCATCGGAGGCTACGCACTCGAACGGCGGCTCGGCCGTGGCGGGATGGGCACGGTGTATCTGGCCCGGTCGCAGTCGGGGCGGCGGCTGGCGCTGAAGGTGGTGCATCAGCAGTTCGCCGACGACGACGAGTTCCGGGTGCGGTTCCGGCAGGAGGTCGCGGCCGCCCGGCGGGTCAGCGGCGCGTTCACCGCGGCCGTCGTGGACGCGGACCCCGATGCCGTATTGCCGTGGATGGCGACCTCGTACGTCCCCGGCCGCACCCTCGCCGAACAGGTCGCGGCGGACGGGCCGCTGCGCGGCGCCGGGCTGCGGCGGCTGGCGATCGGGCTGGTCGAGGCGCTACGGGACATCCACCGGGCGGGTGTGGTGCACCGGGATCTGAAACCGGCCAACATCGTGCTGTCCGACGAGGGCCCCCGCGTCATCGACTTCGGCATCTCCCGGGCGGCCGACCACCAGACCCTGACCATGACCGGCCGGGTCATGGGCACGCCCCCGTTCATGTCGCCGGAGCAGCTGCGCGATCCGCGCGAGGTCGGGCCGGAGTCCGATGTGTTCTCGCTGGCGACGGTGCTGGTGTACGCGGCGACCGGCCAGAGCCCGTTCGACGCGGACAGCCCGTATATGACCGCCTATCACGTGGTGTACGAGCCCCCGGCGCTGGACGCGGTGACCCGGCCGCTGCGGGACGCGGTCGCGGACTGCCTGAGCAAGGACCCGTCCGCGCGGCCCGGTCTTGACGAGCTGCTGGAGCGGCTGCGGACACTGCCCGAGGACGACGGTGACGACCGTAAGGACAGTGACGACGACCGTAAGGACGTCATGGACGCGGACGGCGGCACCGGCGTGGGCGACGAAGGCGACGCCGCCGTGCCGACCGAAGTCGGCCGTGCGCCGGGCCGCGCCCGTCTCACCCGCCGCCCCCTGGTGGCCGCCGCGGCGGCCGCGGGCCTGGTCGCCGTCGTCGTGGGGACGATCGTCGTCCTCAGGGCCGGATCCGGACCCGAGGGCGAGCCGGACGCCCGCCCCACCACCCGCTCGTCGGTGAACGGCTCGCTCCCGTCCGGCTGGCGCCCCTGGCAGCGCACCCTCGCCGGGCCCGGCACCGACATCGTGACCAGGGGCGATGGCACCCCGCGCTCGATCAGCGAGCCGACCGGCCGCCGCTGTCTGCCCTTGGGCACGGATCTGTACTGCGGTGGTTCCGGGATCCCCCTGACCCGGCTGGACGTCCGGGGGCATGTGGCCTGGCACCGGTCGGCGAAGCCGAGCGAGCTGATCGGAGTGGCCGACGGCCTCGTGCTGGGCACCGTGGAGCAGTCGGACGGCACGGCACGGCTGGAGGGCTATCGCACCAGCGACGGTGAGCGGGTCTGGCGGACCGACATCGGCAGCGCGTACCAGGGGGCGGTGTTCCAGCGGGGGCGCCACCCGGCCGTGCTCACCCAGAGTTGGGACGACGAGACCTTCCAGGCGGTGGAGGTGCGCACCGGCCGCACGCTCTGGTCACGCCGGGTCGGCCACGGGCTGAGCTGCGGCCCGAGCGTGGTGGCCGGGCGCCCCCTCGCCGACTGCGGTCCGGTGGAGGACCAGGGCGACCCGGCCGTTCCGAGCGGGCTCTACGCCCTCTCCCCCACCACGGGAGCGCCCCGGCGGATCGGCACGCTCTCCGTGGGCTCCCTCCTCGCGGAGCGCGCGGGCGACCTGCTCTATCTGGAGCAGCGCGAGCACGACACCGACGACTACACCGATCTGCTCTTCCTCGGCGCGGACGGGGGGCGGGAGCGCCGGGTGAAGCTGCCCGACGGGCTCTCCGCCCGGCAGATCACGCCCGCCCTGGTGGGCGACACGCTCTACTTCGTCCGGCGGAACGGCGAGGTCACCGCCGTCACCACGGCCGGAAAGCGGCTGTGGAGCAAGGCGACGCAGGTGGAGTGGCTGGGCGCACCCGTGGTGTCCGGGCGCCGGAACGCGCTGTACCTGGCCACGGCCGCGGGCCGGGTGGTGGCGCTGGACCGCCGGGACGGCCGGGTGCTGTGGCGGACCAAGGCGCGGACGGACCCCGGTGGCATCCCCGCCGAGCTGACGCTGAGCGGGGACGCCCTCACCACGGTCTACGGATACGACACCTTGGAGGCGTCCGGGATGGACGTCAGCCGGGGCGGCTGAGGCGAAGGGGCATCAGCCGGGGCGGCTGCCGCGCGACATCAGCCGGGGCGGCTGGTGTCGCGCGAGATCTGCCCAGGCGGCTGACGCCCCGCTGCGTCAGCCCAGGCGGCTGATGTCGCGGACCGCGCCCTTGTCCGCGCTGGTGGCCATCGCCGCGTAGGCGCGCAGCGCGGTGGACACCTTGCGCTCGCGGTTCTTCGGGGCGTAGACGCCGCCGAGTTCCTCGCGGCGGGCCGCCAGCTCCTCCTCGCTCACCAGGAGGTCGATGGAGCGGGCGGGGATGTCGATGCGGATCCGGTCGCCGTCCCGGACCAGGGCGATCGTGCCGCCGGACGCCGCCTCCGGCGAGGCGTGGCCGATGGAGAGACCCGACGTGCCGCCGGAGAAGCGGCCGTCGGTGACCAGCGCGCACGCCTTGCCCAGGCCCCGGCCCTTGAGGAAGGAGGTCGGGTAGAGCATCTCCTGCATCCCGGGGCCGCCCTTGGGGCCCTCGTAGCGGATGACGACGACGTCGCCCTCCTTGACCTGCTTGCCCAGGATCCGCTCGACGGCCTCCTCCTGGGATTCGCAGACCACGGCCGGGCCCTCGAAGGTCCAGATGGACTCGTCCACGCCCGCGGTCTTCACCACACAGCCGTCGACGGCCAGATTGCCCTTGAGGACGGCGAGTCCGCCGTCCTTGGAGTAGGCGTGCTCCATGTCGCGGATGCAGCCGCCGGCGGCGTCCGTGTCCAGCGAGTCCCAGCGCTCGGACTGCGAGAAGGCGGTGGCGGAGCGCTTGCAGCCGGGGGCCGCGTGCCACAGCTCGACGGCCTCGGCGGACGGCGAACCGCCGCGCACGTCCCAGGTCTTGAGCCAGTCGGCGAGCGAGGAGCTGTGCACGGAGTGGACGTCCTCGTTCAGCAGCCCGCCGCGGAACAGCTCACCGAGGATCGCCGGGATGCCGCCCGCGCGGTGCACGTCCTCCATGTAGTACGTGCCGCCGGGAGCGACGTTCGGGGCGACCTTGGCGAGGCACGGCACCCGGCGGGAGACCTCGTCGATGTCCTCGAGGTCGTAGTCGAGACCGGCCTCCTGGGCGGCGGCCAGCAGGTGCAGGATCGTGTTGGTCGAGCCACCCATGGCGATGTCGAGCGCCATGGCGTTCTCGAAGGCGGCGCGGGAGCCGATGGAGCGCGGCAGAACCGTCTCGTCGTCCTGCTCGTAGTGGCGCTTGGTGATCTCCACGACCGTGCGGCCGGCGGTCTCGTAGAGCGCCTTGCGGGCGGTGTGGGTGGCCAGCACCGAACCGTTGCCCGGCAGGGAGAGGCCGATCGCCTCGGTCAGGCAGTTCATCGAGTTGGCGGTGAACATGCCGGAACAGGAGCCGCAGGTCGGGCAGGCGTTGTTCTCGATGCGGAGGATGTCCTCGTCCGAGACGTTCTCGTTGACCGCGTCCGAGATCGCGTTGATCAGGTCCAGCTTGCGGACGGTGCCGTCGACGAGCGTGGCCCGGCCGGCCTCCATGGGGCCGCCGGAGACGAAGACGGTCGGGATGTTGAGCCGCATCGCGGCCATCAGCATCCCGGGGGTGATCTTGTCGCAGTTGGAGATGCAGATCAGCGCGTCGGCGCAGTGCGCCTCGACCATGTACTCCACGGAGTCGGCGATCAGGTCGCGGGAGGGGAGGCTGTAGAGCATCCCGCCGTGGCCCATGGCGATGCCGTCGTCCACGGCGATGGTGTTGAACTCGCGCGGAATGCCGCCCGCCGCGTGGATCGCCTCGCTGACGATCCGGCCGACCGGCTGGAGGTGGGTGTGGCCGGGCACGAACTCGGTGAAGCTGTTGGCCACGGCGACGATCGGCTTGCCGAAGTCCTCGCGCGCTACGCCGGAAGCCTGCATAAGGGCGCGGGCGCCCGCCATGTTGCGGCCATGGGTGACGGTGCGAGACCTCAGCTCGGGCACGGTGCTCGGCTCCCTCGTGATACGTGCGTCCTGCGGATCGGATCGGAGTCTTCTGAGCCTACGCCTGTGTCCACGGATCCGGATGGTCCGTCCGGATCCAGAGACGGCCGGATCACGGAGCGGAACGGGTCGATCAGCTCTCGGTCAGCGATCGGGCCGTCAGCGATCGGCTCGTTCGTGCCCGGCCGGGCAGGGTTTCGATCAGCTCTCGGTCAGATAGCGCTGGAGGGTCGGCCCCACCATGGCCACGATGTCGTCCGCCTCCGCCGAGGCCATCGGCTCCATCCGGATCACATACCGCAGCATCGCGATCCCGATCAGATGCCCGGCCGCGAGCTGGGCCCGGAACTCGGGGTCCGGGACGTCCAGCTCACCCGCCATCCGCAGCAGCACCCGGCGCTCGATCATGCCGCGCAGCACCACGGCGGCGGTCTCGTTGGTCAGCGCGGAGCGCATCACGGCGAGCAGCGGCAGCCTGCTGACCGGGTTCTCCCAGATGCCGAACATATAGCGGGCCATCCGCTCGCCCGCGCCCTCCCGGCTGCCGTGCACCGCGTCCGGGACGCCCATGGCGGGGGCGAAGATCAGCTCGATGGCGGCCTCGAAGACCTGCTCCTTGGTGCCGAAGTAGTGGTGGACCAGCGCCGGGTCCACCTCCGCGGCCTTGGCGATGCCACGGATCGAGGTCTTGTCGTAGCCCCGCTCGGCGAACTCGTTGCGCGCCGCGATCAGGATCCGGTCGCGGGCGGCGGGGCCGTCGGACGCGCTCGTACGGGCTGGGCGGCCGCGCTTGCGCGGGGGTGTGGCGGACCCGGATGCGGCGGCGGTCATGAACCGGGCACCGCCCTGCTCGGCCGGGTGGCCGAGGTCGACGAGGCGAGGTGCAGCCGGGTGAAGGCCAGGGCCTCCGCCAGATCGGCCTCGCGCTCGGTCGTGGACATGGCACGCCGGGTGTTGACCTCGACGACCACATTGCCGTCGAAACCGCGGGCCGCGAGCCGTTCCAGCAGCTCGGCGCAGGGCTGGGTGCCGCGCCCCGGCACCAGGTGCTCGTCCTTGTTGGAGCCCTGGCCGTCGGCGAGGTGGAGATGGGCCAGCCGGTCGCCCATGCGGTCCACCATCTCCAGCGCGTCCGTACGGGCGGTGGCGGTGTGCGACAGGTCGATCGTGAAGTGGCGGTAGTCGTCCTGGGTGACGTCCCAGCCCGGGGCGTACGCCAGCATCTCGCGGTCGCGATAGCGCCACGGGTACATGTTCTCGACCGCGAACCGCACCTCGGTCTCGTCCGCCATCCGCCAGATTCCGCGGACGAACTCGCGGGCGTACGCCCGCTGCCATCGGAACGGCGGGTGGACCACGACGGTGGACGCGTCGAGCTTCTCGGCGGCCGCCCTCGCCCGCTGCAGCTTCACCCACGGGTCGGTCGACCAGACCCGCTGGGTGATCAGCAGACAGGGGGCGTGCACGGCGAGGATCGGCACCTGGTGGTAGTCCGAGAGCCGACGCAGCGCCTCGATGTCCTGGCTGACCGGATCGGTCCACACCATGACTTCGACGCCGTCGTAGCCCAGGCGTGCCGCGATCTCGAAGGCCGTCGCCGTCGACTCCGGATAGACCGAGGCTGTGGACAGCGCGACCTTCGCATCCGGGATGCGCACCACTGGCTCTGTCACGAGGGACAGCGTACGGCGGCTGCTCTCCGCAACCGAACCGCGGCGGCCATTGCGGCGGAACGTCCGCCTCTTTCCGGCCTCGGTCACGCTCCGTGCTCAGAGCCTGTGTCATATCCCCGGCCGGATCAGCGTGCGGCGTCAGGGGGCACCTCCCAGCGGTAGCTGGGGGAGCGTGCCAGGCGTCGCACGCCCGGCCGGGGGTATGACACAGGCTCTCAGGTGGGCAGATGGTCCAGGCGGCGGAGGATCACGCCCTCGCGAAGCGCCCACGGGCAGATCTCCAGCTGGTCCACGCCGAACAGGTCCATCGCGGCCTCCGCCACCAGCGCCCCGGCCGTGAGCTGCCCGGCCCGGCCCTCGGAGACCCCGGGCAGCTCGGCCCGCTCCCGGGTGGGCATGGCGGCCAGCTTGGGAACCCACTCCTCCAGCGCCCGGCGGGTGAGCCGCCGCTCCACGTACAGCCCTCGGCGGAGCGCGCGGCGCCGGTGATCCTGGCCAGCTGCTTGAAGGTCTTGGAGGTGGCCACCACATGGTCCGGCGCCCCGTGCCGGCTGAAATCGCCGACGCTCCGGGCGATCTCGGCCCGCACATGGCGCCGCAGGGCCCGTACGTCCGCCGGGTCGGGCGGATCGCCGGGCAGCCAGGCCCCGGTCAGCCGGCCGGCCCCAGCGGCAGCGAAACCGCCGCGTCGGGCTCCTCGTCCATGCCGTACGCGATCTCCAGCGAACCGCCACCGATGTCCAGGACCAGCAGCTTCCCCGCGGACCAGCCGAACCAGCGGCGGGCGGCCAGGAAGGTGAGCCGCGCCTCGTCCGCGCCGCTGAGCACCTGGAGCCGTACGCCGGTCTCCTCGACGACCCGGGCCAGGACCTCATCGGCGTTGGACGCCTCGCGGACGGCGGAGGTCGCGAACGGCAGGACGTCCTCGACGCCCTTGTCCTCGGCCGCCTCCAGCGCCTCCCGGACCACCGCGATCAGGCGGTCGACGCCCTCGGGGCCGATGGCCCCGGCCCCGTCGATGAGTTCGGCCAGCCGCAGCTCGGCCTTGTGCGAATGCGCGGGCAGCGGGCGCGCGCCGGGGTGGGCGTCCATCACGAGCAGATGAACCGTATTCGAACCCACGTCGAGGACACCGAGTCTCATAGCGTGAACGCTACTGCGCCCAGCTCGGTGTCATGCACAGGTCCCCCGCGTTCTCGCGTACGTTCTCGCGTACGTTTTCGCGTGCGTTTTCGCGCATGAGCCGCGCCGGGGACGTGTGCGGTCCCCACCTCCGGCTTCGCACCGAAGGCGCCTACCCTTGCACCGTGGCAAAGACGAAAAAGGCGAAGCAGGACAAACGCCGGAAGGCCGCCCTGGAGTGGGCGGCCGAGGAGCCGATGGCGTCCGGGGCGGAGGGCGCCGGGGACGCCGAGGACGTCCCGAGCGCCGAGGACGAGGTCGGTCTGGACTTCGCCCGTGCATGGGTCGAATTCCCCGATCCGGCCGACGACGAGCAGCTCTTCCGATGCGATCTGACCTGGCTGACCTCCCGGTGGACGTGCATCTTCGGCCAGGGCTGCCAGGGCATCCAGGCGGGGCGGGCCGACGACGGCTGCTGCACGCTGGGCGCGCACTTCTCCGACGAGGACGACGAGGCGCGGGTCGGACGCCATATGGCCCGGCTGACCCCGGAGATCTGGCAGTTCCACGACGAGGGGCACGCCTCGGGATGGGTGCAGGAGGACGAGGACGGCGAGCGGCAGACCCGGCGCCACAAGGGCTCGTGCATCTTCCAGAACCGGCCCGGCTTCGCGGGTGGCGCGGGCTGCGCGCTGCACATCCTGGCGCTGCGGGAGGGGCGCGAGCCGCTGGAGACCAAGCCGGACGTGTGCTGGCAGCTGCCGGTGCGCCGGTCCTACGACTGGATCGACCGGCCGGACGACACCCGGGTGCTGCGGATCACCATCGGCGAGTACGACCGGCGCGGCTGGGGGCCGGGCGGCCACGACCTGCACTGGTGGTGCACCTCGGCCACCTCGGCGCACGGAGCCGGGGAGCCGGTGTTCCGGTCCTACCGGCCGGAGCTCACGGAGCTGATGGGCAAGGCCGGGTACGACCGGCTGGCCGAGCTGTGCGAGCGGCGCATGGCGTCGTCGCTACCGCTGGTGGCACCGCATCCGGCGGACCCGGACTTTCCGGTGGATCCGGCGGACCCGGCCGATCCGGTGGATCCGACCGGCTGACGCGGCTGTGCCGATGTCATGGGCGGACCGTAGTGCCCGCCGCAGGCACCACGACCCGGCGCGTCTACGGGGTGTCCGGCGGGCCACGCGGCGGAGCTCGATGCTTTCCCCTCCCCGCCCCTTCCCGTAACCAGGGGCTCCGCCCCTGGACCCCGATGAGTCTGGGGCGCAACCCTGGCCCGGGCCTGGGACGCAGACCCGGTTCCGGGGCTCGGGACGCAACCCCGGTTCCGAGGCCTAGGTGTGCTGTCCGGGGACGTTGGTGACGGGCGAAGCCCTGGCCCGGGGTCTGGGGCGAAGCCCCGGGGCCGGGGCCCGGGACGCAGCCCCGGTTCCGAGGCCCGGGACGCAACCCCGGTTCCGAGGCCTAGGTGTGCTGTCCGGGGACGTTGGTGACGGGCGAAGCCCTGGCCCGGGGTCTGGGGCGAAGCCCCGGGTCGGAGTCTGGGGCGAAGCCCTGGCCCGGGGTCTGGGGCGAAGCCCCGGTTCCGAGGCCTAGGGCGAAGCCCCGGGGCCGGGGCCCGGGACGCAGCCCCGGTTCCGAGGCCCGGGACGCAACCCCGGTTCCGAGGCCCGGGACGCAACCCCGGTTCCGAGGCCCGGGACGCAACCCCGGTTCCGAGGCCCGGGACGCAACCCCGGTTCCGAGGCCTAGGGCGAAGCCCTGGCCGGGGGTCTGGGGCGAAGCCCCGGGGCGGGGTCTGGGGCGGAGCCCTGGCCCGGGGTCTGGGGCGGAGCCCCGGTTTCGGGAAGGGGCGGGGAGGGGAGCAGCCCGCCGCAGGCGCCGCGACCCGTCGGACACCCGCTAGACCCCCGGTTGGCGTGTCCGGGCCCGCCCGTCCAGGTGGCCGGGTCTGCCAGGTGTCCGGTCCACGCGTCAGCGCCTCGCGTCAGCGCCTCGCGCCAGCGCCTCGCGTCAGCGCCTCGCGGCAGGCGAACCGACGGGCGTCGGCGACGGGTCGCCCGGGGGCGGGGTTGGCTGGTTGGAGGGGGTCGTGGGGGTGGGCGTGGGCTCGGGGGGCGTGCCTCGGCCCTCGATCCGCACCACCGCGCCCGCCGGGTCCACCGAGACCCGCGCGCTCCAGTGACCGGCCGGCTCCCGATCGTGGTCCACCGAGACCGTGATGGTCGTGGAGTCGCCGGGCCGCAGCACCCCGGCCGTGTGGTTCAGCTGGAGCCAGGCCGCCCCGGCGGAGGCCGACCAGCGCACCGGTGAGCCGCCGGAGGCGGTGAGGGTGATGACCGTCTCATCGCCCTCGGGGTGGGCCGTGACCGTGAGCCGCCCCGGTCCCGGGGCGGGCCGGGAGGGTCCGGAGCCGTCACCGGGGCGGCCGCCACCGGCCGGGGAGCCGTCCGGGCGGGACGCCTCGCCGCCCTCGCGCCCCGGCCGCTCCACCGTCCCGTCCGCGTCGATCACCTCGACCGACACATCCGACGCCCCACGGCCCGCCTTGGCACTGCGCGGCCCGGAGCCCAACCGCGTGCCGGAACGGTCCCGCGCGCCGCCGGTCTGCTCGTACGAGCGCCGGGCGGGCCGGTCCTGACCGGCCGGGGCCTGGTCCGCGCCGTCCGCGTCGGCGGCCGCCACCGATTCCGTGTCGCGCTCGTCACCGGCGAGCGGGGCGCCCCGGTAGGCGGCCCACAGGGCGAGCACCGGGGCCGCCACCACCGTGGCGACCACCGTCGTGGTCATCACGCGGCTGCGCATCCGGCTGCGGCGGGCGGCCCGGTCCTGGGGCTCCAGCGGAAAGCCGCGCCGGTCGAACCGCGGCCCGGCGCCCGCGCGGGCGGGCCGTCCGCCCAGCGCGGACAGCAGCGCGGCGTGCACGGCCGCGCGGGGGGCCTCCACCACCGGCAGCGCGGCGGGCGCGGCCGCCGTACCGGGCCAGGGTCCGTCGGCAGTGGCGCGCTCGGCCATGCGGCGGCACTCGCGGCAGTCGTCCACATGGCGCACCAGCTCACGACGGAGCGCGGCGGAGAGCAGTACCTGGGTGTCGCCCGCGAGCCGCGCGACCACCGGGCAGTGGCCGAGCTCGACGACGGCGAGCGCGGCGCGGGTCCGCTCCACCTCGCAGGCGGCGCTGGAGAGCAGGGCGCGGGTCTCCTCCTGGTCCTTGCCGAGCACGGCGGCCACCTCGGAGGGGCCCAGCCGGTGGCGCACCGCGAGTTCGAGCGCCTCGCGCTGCTCGGCGGAGGTCCCGGCGGCCTCCGGCCAGGCCAGCGCGGCGAGTTCGCGGCGGCGCTGGGCCGCGATGGGCTCGGGCAGCTCGGCCCCGGCGCCGTCGCCCGGGGTGTCCGTCCCCGTACGGCCGCGGCGCTCGGCCAGCTTGCGCAGACAGGCCCAGCGGGCGACCGCGTACAGCCAGGGGCGGGACAGCTCGCCCTCCGCGGTGGCCCGGCCGCGCCCCCGGCCGATGCGGCGCTCGGCCACGGCCAGTACGTCGCCCACCGCGACGGCCGCGGCGTCGTGCTCGCACAGGGCGGACAGGCAGTACGTGAACAGGCCGTCCAGATACGGCTCGTAGCGTTCCGGAGGCCGCTGGGGGCGGGTCGTGGTGGAGCGGGGCGCACGGCGCCGCGCCCGCTGTGCGCCGGTGGTCTGTGTCGAGTGCTCGGACCTGCTGCTCATCACCCGGCGACGGTAGGCGGATGATGCAGACTTCCTCGCGCCACTTGGGCTGTTTTAACCCTTACGGGTGACCATCTCCCTCATAAGGGGACAGGTGTCCCCCTCCGGTGGCCACAACCTGATATGCGCCCGGCCCGATATGCGCCGGGCGCGGTTCGGCTCTGTCGGTGGCCGACGCTAGCGTTACGGCATGGCTGCCCGTAGCTCCTCCCGCTCATCCGCCAAGGACCGGCCCTCCTACCGCTGTACGGAGTGCGGCTGGACCACCGCCAAGTGGCTCGGCCGCTGCCCGGAGTGCCAAGCGTGGGGCACCGTCGAGGAGTACGGGGCGCCCGCGGTGCGCACCACCACACCCGGCCGGGTCACCTCGGCCGCCCTGCCCATCGGCCAGGTGGACGGCCGCCAGGCCACCGCGCGGGGCACGGGCGTGGACGAGCTGGACCGGGTGCTCGGCGGCGGGCTGGTCCCGGGCGCGGTCGTGCTGCTCGCCGGGGAGCCCGGGGTCGGCAAGTCCACGCTGCTGCTGGACGTGGCGGCCAAGGCCGCCTCAGAGGAGCACCGCACGCTCTACATCACCGGTGAGGAGTCGGCGAGTCAGGTACGGCTGCGCGCCGACCGCATCGGCGCGCTGAGCGAGCACCTCTACCTCGCCGCCGAGACCGACCTCTCCGCGGTCCTCGGCCATCTGGACTCGGTCAAGCCCTCGCTGCTCGTCCTGGACTCGGTGCAGACCGTCGCCTCGCCCGAGATCGACGGCGCGCCGGGCGGGATGGCGCAGGTGCGCGAGGTGGCCGGGGCGCTCATCCGCGCGTCCAAGGAGCGCGGGATGTCCACGCTGCTGGTGGGCCACGTCACCAAGGACGGCGCCATCGCCGGGCCCCGGCTGCTGGAGCATCTGGTCGATGTCGTGCTGCACTTCGAGGGCGACCGGCACGCCCGGCTGCGGCTGGTCCGTGGGGTGAAGAACCGCTACGGGGCGACGGACGAGGTCGGCTGCTTCGAGCTGCACGACGAGGGCATCACCGGGCTCGCCGACCCCTCCGGGCTGTTCCTCACCCGCCGCGACGAGCCGGTGCCTGGCACGTGTCTGACGGTCACCCTGGAGGGCCGCCGGCCGCTGGTGGCCGAGGTGCAGGCGCTCACCGTGGACTCCCAGATCCCCTCGCCCCGCCGCACCACCTCCGGTCTGGAGACCTCCCGGGTCTCGATGATGCTCGCCGTGCTGGAGCAGCGCGGCCGGATCAGCGCGCTGGGCAAGCGGGACATCTACAGCGCCACGGTGGGCGGGGTGAAGCTGTCCGAGCCCGCCGCCGACCTCGCCGTGGCGCTCGCGCTGGCCAGCGCCGCCAGTGACACCCCGCTGCCCAAGAACCTGGTGGCGATCGGCGAGGTGGGGCTCGCGGGCGAGGTCAGGCGGGTCACCGGGGTGCAGCGGCGGCTGGCGGAGGCCGCCCGGCTCGGCTTCACCCACGCCCTGGTGCCGGGCGACCCGGGCCGGATCCCGGACGGGATGCGGGTGCTGGAGGTGGCGGACATCGGGGACGCGCTGCGGATGCTGCCCCGGCGCCGGGAGCGGGGCGAGAAGGCGCGGGTGGAGGCGGACGACCAGGGCTGACAAGGCGCGGGGGAGGCGGACGACCGGGGTTGACATGGTGGGCGAGGCGTCACCGGGGCGGTGGCGGATGCGTGGCCGAGTGCGCTGGTGAGGGCGTACGGCGGGGGTCGGCGAGCCGGGGAGCGGGGGTCGGCGAGCCGGGTGGCGCGCGGACCGGCGGGAGTCGCGCTCCGCTCCGTGCCCACGGTCGTACGCCGGGAGACCCCACGGGGGGCCGGTGGCCGCCGGTAGACTTTGCCCTGGTCTCGCCCATACGTGGCCTCGCGCATCGGCAGGGCAGGGCGACTCGTGGCACCGACAGACCTTGCGACGGAGGAGTGCAGTGGCAGCAGGCGACCGGGCATCGGCACCCGGCAAGGCCGACGGTCTGATGCGTGCCTCCCTGAGCGCGGTCGCGCCCGGCACGGCGTTGCGCGACGGCCTCGAGCGCGTTCTCCGGGGAAACACCGGCGGGCTGATCGTGCTCGGCACCGACAAGACCGTCGAGTCGCTGTGCACCGGCGGCTTCGTCATCGACGTCGAGTTCACCGCGACCCGGCTGCGCGAGCTGTGCAAGCTGGACGGCGCGCTGGTGCTCGACAAGGACATCACCAAGATCGTACGGGCCGGGGTGCAGCTGGTGCCGGACGCGGCGATCCCCACCGAGGAGACCGGCACCCGGCACCGGACCGCGCAGCGCGTCTCCATCCAGACCGGGTTCCCGGTGGTCTCGGTCAGCCAGTCGATGCGGCTGATCGCGCTGTATGTGGACGGTCAGCGGCGGGTCCTGGAGGACTCGGCGGCGATCCTCTCCCGCGCCAACCAGGCGCTGGCCACCCTGGAGCGGTACAAGCTCCGCCTCGACGAAGTCGCGGGCACGCTCTCGGCCCTGGAGATCGAGGACCTGGTCACCGTCCGGGATGTGAGCGCGGTCGCGCAGCGGCTGGAGATGGTCCGCCGCATCGCCACCGAGATCGCGGAGTACGTGGTCGAGCTGGGCACCGACGGCCGGCTGCTCTCCCTCCAGCTGGACGAGCTGATCGCGGGCGTGGAGCCCGAGCGTGAGCTGGTGGTGCGGGACTACGTGCCCGAGCCGACCGCCAAGCGCACCCGTACGGTGGCCGACGCGCTCGCCGAGCTGGACCGGCTGACCCACGCCGAACTGCTCGAACTCCCCATCGTGGCCCGGGCGCTGGGGTACACGGGCTCGCCCGAAACGCTCGACTCGGCGGTCTCGCCGCGCGGCTTCCGGCTGCTGGCCAAGGTGCCGCGGCTGCCGGGCGCCATCATCGAGCGGCTGGTGGAGCACTTCGGCGGCCTGCAGAAGCTGCTGGCCGCGAGCGTGGACGACCTGCAGATGGTGGACGGCGTGGGCGAGGCCCGGGCGCGCTCGGTCCGCGAGGGCCTGTCGCGGCTGGCGGAGTCGTCCATCCTGGAGCGGTACGTGTAGCTCCGCGGGGCCGCGGGCCATGGGTGCGTCCTCCGCGCCGCCGCCGGCGCGGACCGCCCCCGGCGGCGCGGGCCCGCTCGCCGCGGACGGCCCGCCGGACCTCGACGCGCTGTCCGCGGCGGCGACTCCCCGGCGACGTAGGCGATCCCGCCCGGTTCGGGGGTGAGGCGTGGCAGGTCAGAGGAAGTCCACTACGGTTCGGGCAGCGCCCCGAAGGGGCGCGGGGCTGTGTCGATGTGCGGCTCCGCCGCAGCTGTGTCGATATGCGGCTCCGCCGCGGCTGTGTCGATATGCGGCTCCGCCGCGTGGGACCAGCCACGACGCAGCCGCGGATGAACGACCGCACCTCGCGCCACTTCCCGCGGAGCGCTTAGTCCTTCTCGAGGACGAACGACACCTTGGCCGTCCCGAGCCCGTCCACCTTCACCTCGACCAGGTACGTGCCCGGCTTGGCCGACGCGCTGCCCGACGGCGTGGCGCAGTGCTCGGCGCTGCGCTTGCGGTCCCACTCCACGGTGCGCTTGGTCTGGCCGGACCCGGGCACCTCGACCAGCGCGGCAGCGCTGCCCTCCGGGCAGTCGTCGGAGGCCCAGACGTGGGCGTTGTGGGCGTCGGTGATGGTCAGCGAGGCGGCCGCGCGCCCGAAGTCGACCTTGCAGGAGCTCGACTTGGTGTTCTTCACGACGATCTCGAAGGTGGGCTTCTCCCCCGGCGCCCAGGTGTTCTTGACCTTGGAGTCCTTGACGCTGCGCACCGTCAGATCCGCGTCACCGGGGCGGCAGTCCGGCAGGCTCGACCCGGCGGGCAGGCCCTGCCCGGTCCCGGTGCCGATGCCACCGCCCGCGCCGCCACCCGATGAGCCGCCCGTGCCGCCCGCGCCACCGGAGCCGCTGCCGCCGCCCGCGCCACCGCCGCTCGCGTCCGCGCCGCCGTCGTCCGAGCCGCCGCCGCTGCCCCCGCTGCCGCCGGAGCCCGAGCCGCCGCTGTCCGACTCATCGCGCCCGCCCGGCCGTTCGCTGTTGACCGGCCCGGAGGAGGAGGGGCCCGGGGTGATCGTGCTCGCGGGTCCCCGCCGCCCGATCCCTTGCCCTCGTCACGTCCGCCACCGCCCGAACCACCCCAGCCGAAGGCCCAGATGACCACGAGGATGATGGCGATGAGCAGGGCCAGCGCAACGGCCCTCCGCCGCCAGTAAATGGAGGAGGGAAGCGGCCCGATCGGATTGCGCAGAGATCCCACGCGGAAACTCTACGAGAGATCGGGAGCGGTACCGGCCAATAACCCTCGCTCCCGGCCCTACTTTTCTCATGATCCGACCGGATCCGGCACATGAGGGCCCCCACAGGCGGCCATGAGGTGCCCCGAGATCACCCCGGGGGCACCGGAAGACCGCACTCGGGCGCGGCAAGCGGCCATCCGTTCCCGTACGGGCGCCGTATCGCACGATTCGGCAACGACTGGCGCGGCTGAAACCCGAACGCCCGCGCCCTGGGCCCCGCGAGCCGTCCCGTCGTGTCAGGATCGAGAGCGATGACTGCCATTTCCGCTTCCGCCGTCCCGGCCGCCGCATCCTCCGACCCCGACGGAGCCGTTCTGCACCGGCCCGTCATCGACTGGTTCGACGCGCACGCGCGCGACCTCCCCTGGCGCCGCCCCGAGGCGGGCGCCTGGGGTGTGATGGTGAGCGAGTTCATGCTCCAGCAGACCCCGGTGAACCGGGTGCTGCCGGTGTACGAGCAGTGGCTCGCCCGCTGGCCGCGCCCGGCCGACCTGGCCGCGGAACCGCCCGGTGAGGCGGTCCGCGCCTGGGGCCGGCTCGGCTATCCGCGCCGGGCGCTGCGGCTGCACGGCGCCGCGGCCGCCATAAGGGAGCGGCACGGCGGTGACGTACCGCGCGACCACGCCCAGTTGCTGGCGCTGCCGGGGGTGGGTGAGTACACGGCGGCGGCCGTGGCCTCGTTCGCGTACGGCCAGCGCCATCCGGTCCTGGACACCAATGTCCGCCGGGTGTTCGCGCGCGCGGTCAGCGGTGCGCAGTACCCGCCGAACGCCACCACCGCCGCCGAGCGCAAGCTGGCCCGCGCCCTGCTCCCGAGGACGAGCCGACCGCGGCGCGCTGGGCGGCGGCCACGATGGAGCTGGGCGCGCTGGTCTGCACGGCCCGCACCCCGGACTGCGCGCGCTGCCCGATCGCCGCGCTGTGCGCCTGGCGGCAGGCCGGTTCGCCGGAGCACGACGGACCGCCGCGGCGCGGCCAGACCTACGCGGGTACGGACCGTCAGGTGCGCGGCAAGCTGCTCGCGGTGTTGCGGGAGGCTGTGACACCGGTGCCGCAGGCGGCGCTGGACCAGGTGTGGGACGAGCCGGTGCAGCGCGCCCGCGCGCTCGACGGACTCGTCTCCGACGGACTGGTGGAGCCGCTCCCGGGCGGCCTCTACCGGCTGCCGCTGACCTGAGAACATCCCTCGTGACGGCCCTGTCTGTGACAGACCTGTGACACGCCCAGGACCCGGTTCTGACACTCGGTCGAACCGGGTTCCGTTGTTACACAACCTATGGGTAGCTGTGCGTTTGCCGAGGCGCAGTTGCGCATGGCGCCGCAACAGCGCCTCCGTAGCGTCCTTCCCGTGCCGAGCGAGAAGCCGGACACACAAGCGGCGGGGAAACAGCGGGATGGAGGCTGCACACCATGAGCAGCAGCAGCAATGTTCTGGACTTTGAGGAGTACGTGCGGAATCGGCAGGACGCGCTGCTGCGCAGCGCCCGTCGGCTGATCCCCGACCCGGTCGAGGCACAGGATCTGCTCCAGACCGCCTTGGTGCGCACCTACGGCCGCTGGGACGGCATAGCCGACAAGTCGCTCGCGGACGCCTACCTCCGGCGCGTCATGATCAACACCCGTACCGAGTGGTGGCGCGCCCGCAAGCTGGACGAGGTGCCCACCGAGCAGCTTCCGGAGGCGAGCGTCGAGGACGGCACCGAGCAGCACGCCGACCGCGCCCTGCTGATGGACATCCTTTCCGTGCTGGCTCCCAAGCAGCGCAGTGTCGTGGTGCTGCGACACTGGGAGCAGATGACGACCGAAGAGACCGCGGAGGCGCTCGGAATGTCGACCGGAACGGTCAAGAGCACGCTGCACCGGGCGCTGGCCCGGCTGCGGCAGGAGCTGGAGAGCCGCGATCTGGACGCCCGGGCGCTCGGCCGTCGGGACGGGGACGCGGGGCCGACCACCAACGTCCGGCGGCACATGGGTCGGGTCCGGCGCGCCCGCCAGGAGCGGGGGCAGGAACGGTGCGCGGCCTGACCAGGGCCTCTCCCAGCAGGACAGTCATGCTCACCGGCGGCGCGGTCGTGGGCCTCGCGGCCGCCGGCGGCTGGATGCTGGCCGGATGCGGCGACGCGAGCCAGGGGGTGCGCAAGGAGGGACCGGCGAGCACCGAGTGGGCCTCGGCCGCCGCGGACTCCGGCGCGTACGCGGGTGGCCGCGCCTCGGGCCGGCCGTCACCGGCTGCCGGGAAGAAGGTCGACGTGATCAAGCTGGTCAAGGCGGATCCGCGCGTCAGCGACGATCTGAAGACGAGCCTCAAGCCCTGCCCCGCGGCCAAGGAGCGCGAGGCCAAGCAGGAGATCAAGGGCTATCCGGTGGACGTGACGTCCGGCCGGCTGACCGGCTCCGCCGACTCCGACCTGGTCATCAACGTCATGAGCTGCACCGACGGCTTCGGCATCGGCTCGTATGTGTACCGCAAGGTGGGCGGCCGGTACGAGAACGTCTTCAGCGACGAGCAGCCGCCCGTCTACGCCGACGTCGCCAAGGACGGGCTGCGGGTGACGAAGCTCTCCTACACCTCCGGGGACTCGGTCTGTTGCCCTTCGAGCGAGACCGTGATCACCTACGGCTGGTCCGGGGCGGACCGTTCGTTCACGGTGCGGTCCCGCGAGCGCACCGACTACAGCAAGAATGTGCCCAAGGAAGACGCGACCCCGGTGCCGACCGCGCGCGCCCACGACGGAACGGAAGGCTGAAGCGAGGCTGTGGCCGAGACCCATGTGCTCTTCGTCGAGGACGACGATGTCATCCGTGAAGCCACGCAGCTCGCCCTGGAGCGCGATGGCTTTCTCGTGACGGCCGCGCCCGACGGGCTGACCGGCCTGGAGCGCTTCCGGGCCGACCGCCCCGATATCGCGCTGCTCGATGTGATGGTTCCGGGCCTGGACGGGGTCAGCCTGTGCCGCCGGATCCGCGACGAGTCCACCGTTCCCGTGATCATGCTCTCCGCGCGCGCCGACTCCATCGATGTGGTGCTCGGCCTCGAAGCCGGCGCCGACGACTATGTGACCAAGCCCTTCGACGGCGCGGTGCTGGTGGCCCGCATCCGGGCCGTGCTGCGCCGCTTCGGCCATGCCAGCGGCCCCGGCGGGCGGGGCGCGGAGCCGGTCCCCGAGGAGCCCGACGGCGGGGTGCTGCGCTTCGGCGATCTGGAGGTCGACCCCGAGGGCATGGAGGTCCGCAAGGGCGGCCTTCAGGTGGCGCTCACTCCCACCGAGATGCGGCTGCTGCTGGAGTTCTCGGCCGCGCCGGGCACCGTGCTCTCCCGCGACCGGCTGCTGGAGCGGGTCTGGGAGTACGGCTGGGGCGGGGACACCCGGGTCGTGGACGTCCATGTGCAGCGGCTGCGCGGCAAGATAGGCCAGGACCGCATCGAGACGGTCCGCGGCTTCGGCTACAAGCTCAAGGGCTGAGCGGCGTTGCGGCGGTTCGCCCTGCGCACGGGTCTGCGGTGGAAGGTCAGCCTCGCCATCGCGGCCGTGAGCACGCTGGTGGCGGTGGTGCTGAGCCTCGTCGTCCACAACGCGGCCCGCGTCTCGATGCTCGACAACAGCCGCACCGTGATGGACGAGCGGGTGAAGGTCGCCCAGCGGTGGTACGAGCAGTCCCGGGTGCTGGGTTTCGGCGCCAAGCTGGACGACCCCCGTCTGCCCGACCAGCTGAAGAAGGAGGCGTGGCGCGGCCAGCGCGCCACCTATCTGGAGGACTCCGGCACCGGCACCCCCGAGGTGTGGGCCTCGGTGCCGCTGCGGAACGGCAAGGTGCTGTCCGTCCACACCAAGTTCCAGGACCGGTTCGCCGTCCTCGACGACCTGGACCGGGTGCTGATCATCGGCTCGGTGGCGGTGGTGCTGGGCGGTATCGCGCTCGGTGTGCTCGTCGGCGATCAGCTCTCCCGGCGGCTGCGCAAGGCGGCCACCGCCGCCCGCAAGCTGGCCGAGGGCGACTCCGAGGTCCGGGTGCGCGAGGCGATCGGCGGCCGGGTGCGCGACGAGACCGACGATCTGGCGCGGGCGGTGGACGGCATGGCCGAGGCGCTGCAGCAGCGGCTGGAGGCGGAGCGCCGGGTCACCGCCGATATCGCCCACGAGCTGCGCACCCCGGTCACCGGTCTGCTCACGGCCGCCGAACTGCTGCCGCCGGGCCGCCCCACCGAGCTGGTACGGGACCGGGCGCAGGCGATGCGCACCCTGGTCGAGGACGTCCTGGAGGTGGCACGGCTGGACGGCTTCGCGGAGCGCGCGGAGCTCCAGGAGATAGCCCTGGCCGAGTTCATCACCCGCCGGGTCCGGGCGGTGGACCCGGACGCGGTGGTCAACGTGGTGCGCGACGCCCATGTCTCCACCGACCCACGGCGGCTGGAGCGGATCCTGGGCAATCTGCTGGCCAACGCCGCCCGGCACGGCAAACCGCCCTTCGAGGTCACCGTCGAAGGGCGGATACTGCGCGTCCGCGACCACGGCCCCGGCTTCCCGGAGGAGTTGCTGAAGGACGGGCCGAGCCGGTTCCGCACCGGCAGCAAGGACCGCGCGGGCACCGGGCACGGCCTGGGGCTGACCATAGCCGCGGGCCAGGCGCGGGTGCTGGGCGCCCGGCTGACGTTCCGCAACGCGGATCCGCTGATGGACAGCGGCGACGACGCGGACGGGGAGTGCGTGGGCGCGGTCGCCGTGCTGTGGCTGCCGGAGTCCGCGCCCACCAACACCGGCAGCTTCCCGATCATCGAGGTGCCGGACTGAGCCGAGTCTGAGTTCTCGGACTGACCCGCTCAGTCCGAGACGCAGCCGCTCCAGGGCTTGTCGAAGTCCATCTGCTCGCGGGGCTGGGTGAACGAGAACCAGTTGCCGGAGTCGTCGCGGAAGAGCGCCTCGGTGCCGTACGGACGCTCCTGGGGTTCCTGGACGAACTCCACGCCCTTCGCCTTGAGCGCCTCGTAGTCCCGGTGGATGTCATCGGTGGTGATCACCCCGGGGCCGAGCACCCCCTTGGCGACCAGCGTCCTGAGGGCTTCGGCGGACTCCGGGTCGAGCCCCGGCGAGCTGGGCACCATCAGGGTCAACTGCACATCCGGCTGGTCCTTGGCGCCGACCGTCAGCCAGCGCATACCGCCGCCCTCGCCGTCCCCGCCGATGCTCATGTCGGTGCGGACCTCGAAGCCCAGCTTCTCGGTGTAGAACTCCTTGGCCCGGTCCTGGTCGAGGACCCAGACGGTGACGATGGACATCCCTTTGATCATTGCTGCCTCCGGAGGTATCGGGGTGGGCCGCGCGTCGTCGCGACAAGGCCACGCTAGGCAGCGGCGGATTCATTCCGCTTCTCCAGAATTGCTGTCCTTGGAGCCGGCGCCGCGGGCACCGGGGGCGGGGGCGCCGGGGGCGGGAACGCCGGAGCCGGAACCGGGGGCTCGGGCGTCGCGCCCGCCGTACCACAGCATCGCGTAACACCCCGGGATGACCGATGCCGCCCGGCCGACGTGCAGGTCCCGGTACGCGCTGGGGGTGAGCCCGGTCTGCTTCTTGAAGCTCGTGGAGAAGGTGCCGAGGCTGCTGAAGCCGACGAGCGAGCAGATCTCGGTGACCGAGAGGTTGGCCGAGCGCAGCAGCTCCTCGGCCCGCTCGATGCGGCGCCGGGTCAGATACTGCCCCGGCGTGGATCCGTAGGCGCCCTTGAAGGCACGGATGAAGTGATAGCGCGAATAGCCGGCATGCCCGGCGACCGCGTCCAGGTCGAGCGGCTCGGCCCAGTCGCGGTCCATCACGTCCTTCGCGAGGCGCAGCCGGCGCAGTTGCGCCAGCCGCGCCTCGTCCGGCGAGGTCACCATGGGACCGATGCTGTCATGTCCCACTGACAGCGGCCCCCTGATGGCGGCCCGGCTCACCCGGACCGCTGGTCAGACGGTCTCGGCGATCGGCGCCGGGTCAGACGGTCTCGGCGATCAGCGCCGGGTCAGACGGTCTCGGCGATCAGCGCCGGGTCAGACGGTCTCGGCGATCAGCGCCGGGTCAGACGGTCTCGGCGATCGGCGCCGTCTCGGCCGCGGCCTCGTCACCGTCGGCCGGCTTGGCGGCGGCCCCGCGCAGCGGGACCTCCTTGACGAACCAGGCGGCGACGGCACCGACGATGCTGATCAGCGCGCCCCACAGGAACACCTGGTGGGCACCGCTGGCCACCGCGTGGGTGTACGCGTCCCGGATGGGCGGCGGCAGCAGCTTGAGGCTGGCCGGGTCGAGCTGGGCACTCCCGGAGGTGATGGCCGCGGCCTTACTCCCGCCCCGCTCGGCCATGGTGTCGTTCACCTGGTTGGTGAACAGGGCGCCGAGGATGGCGACGCCGAAGGAGCCGCCCAGGGTGCGGAAGAGGGTGGCGGAGGAGCTGCCGACGCCCATGTCCTTCATCTCGACGCTGTTCTGCGCCACCAGCATGGTCGTCTGCATCAGGCAGCCCATGCCCATGCCGAGCACCGCCATGTAGAGACCGGAGGTGAAGCGGGTGGTCTCGGTGTCCATCGTGGACAGCAGGAACATCCCGGCGGTGATCAGGATGCCGCCGACTACGGGGAAGATCTTGTACTTGCCGGTCGCGGTGGTGACCCGGCCCGCGACCAGCGAGACGACCAGCATGCCCAGCAGCATCGGGAGCAGCAGCAGCCCGGAGTTGGTGGCCGTGGCGCCCTGCACGGTCTGCTGGTAGAGCGGCAGGAAGGTGGTCGAGCCGAACATCACGAAACCGGTGAGGAAGCCGATCGCGGTCACCAGCGTGAAGTTGGGGTTCCGGAAGATGTGCAGCGGCAGCACGGGCTCGGCGACCCGTGTCTCGACGTAGAGGAACGCGGCGAGCGAGAGGACACCGACCGCACCGAGGCCGATGATCTGGGCCGACCCCCAGGCGTACTCGTTGCCGCCCCAGGTGGTGATCAGCACGAGGGCGGTGATGCCCACGGTCAGCAGGGCCGCGCCGGTGTAGTCGATCCGTCCCTCGGAGCGCTTCTTCGGCAGGTGCAGCACCGCGGTGATCGCCGCGAGGGCGATGGCACCGAGCGGGAGGTTGATGTAGAAGATCCAGCGCCAGCCGAGGTGGTCGGTGAGCGTACCGCCGACCAGCGGGCCACCGATCATGGCCACGGCCATCACACCGGCCATGATGCCCTGGTAGCGACCGCGCTCCCGGGGCGGCACCAGGTCACCGATGATCGCCATCACGCCGACCATCAGACCGCCCGCGCCCAGGCCCTGGATGGCCCGGAAGCCGATCAGCTCACCCATGCTCTGCGCCATACCGGACAGCGCCGAGCCGCCGAGGAAGATCACGATGGAGGTGAGGAAGACGCCCTTGCGGCCGTACATGTCGCCGAGCTTGCCCCAGATGGGGGTCGAGGCGGCGGTGGCCAGGGTGTACGCGGTCACCACCCAGGAGAGGTGGTCGAGGCCACCGAGCTCGCCGACGATGGTCGGCATCGCGGTGCCCACGATCATGTTGTCGAGCATCGCGAGCAGCATCGCGATCATCAGCGCGAATATCACCACACTGGTGCTGCGCTGCTTGGGCTCGGCCTTGGCCGGGGGCTGCGGGGCCTCCCGGGCGGCCTGAGCCGGTGCCGAAGCGGATGGCGCTTCGTCGTCTGATTGTTTACGGACCATGTTCTCCGTCTCCCCCTGGATGATGAGAGCCCTGACGCCCACTTACTTGCCGCCCGGCTAGTTCAGTACAGTAGAGAAGGTAAGGCGCCAACTAGCCGGGCGTCAAGTAAGTTACGTTCGCCCTGGCCAGGCAGCCAGACCACCAGTACAGGAGAGCACCATGGGCAGCACACCGCGGCGGGGCGACACCCGTCAGCGCATCCAGGACGTCGCCCTGGAACTCTTCGCCGAGCACGGCTACGAGAAGACCTCGCTGCGCGAGATCGCCGAGCAGCTCGAGGTCACCAAGGCGGCCCTCTACTACCACTTCAAGACCAAGGAGGACATCGTCCTCAGCCTGTTCCAGGACCTGGGCCGGCCGCTGGACGAGCTGATCGCCTGGGGCGAGCAGCAGCCGCGCACCCTGGAGACCAAGCAGGAGCTGCTGCGCCGCTACAGCGCGGCCCTGGACATCGGCGAGCCGCTGATGCGCTTCATGCAGGAGAACCAGGCGACGGTGCGCGAGCTGAGCATCGGCCAGATCTTCAAGAAGCGGATGCTCGCGATGTCCGCCCTGGTCAGGGACCCCGAGGCGCCCCTGGTCGACCAGGTCCGGAGCGTCACCGCGCTGTTCAGCATGCATGCGCGGATGTTCGCGCTGCAGACGGTCGAGGGCGACCCCGAGGACAAGCGGGAGGCTGCCCTGGAGGTCGCCCTCGATCTGCTGAAGCAGGCGCACGCGTCATCGACCCACGGATGACGCACGGCGCGTCAGGTATGAGCGTCAGAGCGTCGGATGTGAGCGTCAGACCTTGACGCCGTGGTCGCGGAGGAACTTGAGCGGCTCGACGGCGGAGCCGTAGTTCGGCGTCGTACGGATCTCGAAGTGCAGGTGGGGGCCGGTCGAGTTGCCGGTGCTGCCGGAGAGGCCGATCTGCTGGCCGGTGCTCACGGACTGCCCGATCCGGACGTCGATCCGGGAGAGGTGGGCGTACTGCGAGTACGTCGCGTTGTCGTGCTTGATCACGATCGCGTTGCCGTACGCGGGGCCGTCACCACCACCGTTCGGGCCCGCCTTGACGACCACGCCGCCGTGCGCCGCGTGCACCGGGGTGCCGGTCGGCACGACGAAGTCCTGACCGCTGTGGTTGTGCGACCAGAGGTTGCCCGCCAGGCCGAAGGCGGCGCCTATCGCGTACTTGTCGACCGGGGCCTCCCAGGCGTTCGCCGCCTTCGCGGGGCCTTAGGGGCGGGGGCCTTCGGGGCGGGCGCCTTCGCGGCGGCCTGGCTGACGGACGGGGCGGAGGCGGCCGTGCCCGTCCCCACGGCGAACGCCGTCCCGGCGCCGAGCGCGAGGGAGGCCCCCAGACCCACGGCGACCACGGCGGCGCGCCCCCTGGACACGGACGTAAGCGAGAATCGGCGGTTTGTGGCGCGCGGGGCCATGGGAAGTACCTCCAGAAGCGTCTTAGGGACGCCCCTTGTTATCCCGTTCTCGTTAATAGGCCAAGGTGTTCTTCTACTAAGTGGGTACGTAGCGAATTCCTTATGGGGAGCCGTATCCCGTGCGGAATTCCCAGAAACTCCCATCACACCTCTGACCTGCGAGATCCCCTATTTTCCGTAGTAGATCCCGGACGGCCTGTGTGAGATGTCACCTTCGCAGGGACTTTCGGATGTCCGGTTCGGGACCAAGGGCCTTACCCCGCTGTACGCTGTCGGCGGCCCTCCGCGGCCGGGGGGCACACAACTACCGGGGGGAATGGGACGTGGATCCCGCAACCATCGGCGCTCGCCTCGCGTCGAGCGTCGTCACACCGCTCATCAAGAAGCTGTTCGTCAAGGAGGGGCCGGGCGCCGGGCTGGTGAACCAGCCGGTCCGCATTTCCTCCCTCATCTCGTTCCGGGGCGAGAAGCGCACCCTGACCGAGAAGGACCTCACCAAACTCGCCGCCGAACTCGTCGCACAGGCCACCCGGCACGCGGGACCCGGCGAGCGGCCCTGCCCCGCCGACGAGGACGAGCTCGTCGCCGAGAAGCTGGCCACCACGCTGTACGCGCTCGGCGACCTCGACATGAACGACGTCCAGGCGGTGCAGCTCGGCCACCGAGGGCTGGCCCATGAGCTGACCCACGCCACCCGCACGCGGGGACGGGACACCCTCCACCTCAGCCAGGGCGGCGCGGCGCTCCACGAACGGCTGCTGGACACCGCTTGCCTGCACATCCTGCACTTCTTCACCCAGCGCTCGACCTTCGTCGCCCGCTCCCTCGTCGAGCAGAGCGGCCAGCTCAGCGACCTCATCACCAAGATCGACATCCTGATCGAGCGCATCCCGTCGCAATCCGCGCAGGACGCGGGGTTCGAGCGGCGGTACGCGGAGTACATGATCGGCAAGCACTCCACGCTGACGATCGTCGGGATCGACCTCAGCCACGCGGAGGCCACGTGGCCGCTGGACGCGGCGTATCTCAGCCTGGAGGCGGTCTCCTCCGAGGAGGAGCGCCCGCCGGGCGACCCGTTCGGCGACGCACCCGCCGTCACGCATACCGCCCTCCCCGCTCCCCTTCCCGCTCCCCTTCCCGCCGTCGTTCCCGCCGACCGGGCGCTCTCCGGCCACCAGCGCGTGCTGCTGCGCGGAATCGCGGGCTCCGGCAAGACCACGCTCGTCCAGTGGCTCGCCGTCTGCACCGCGCGGCAGGAATCGCTGCGCGGCCTGGAGCAGCTGATCGGCCGCATCCCCTTCGTCCTCCCCCTGCGCACGATCGCCCGCCAGGAATCCCTGCCCTCCCCTGCCTCGTTCCTGGCCTCCGTCCACAACCCCCTGGACGGCGCCCAGCCGCCCGGCTGGGCCGACCGCGTCCTGACCGCCGGGCGCGGGCTGCTGCTGATCGACGGCATCGACGAGATCCCCGAGCGCGACCGCGAGCGCACCCGCGCCTGGCTCGCCGACCTCCTCATCGCCTACCCGGACAATCTGTGGCTGGTCACCTCCCGCCCCTCGGCCGTGGCCGACGACTGGCTGGGGCACAGGACTTCGCCGAGTTCACGCTCTCCCCGATGAGCCGCGAGGACATGGCGGCGTTCATCGACCGCTGGCACGAGGCGGCGCGCCAGACCTGCCGTACGGAGGAGGAGCGGACGGCGCTGAACGCGTACCAGTCGGCCCTGCACACCGCCGTCCGCACCAAGCAGGACCTCAGCCGGCTCGCCACCAACCCCCTGATGTGCGGGCTGATCTGCGCCCTGCACCGCGCCCGGCGCGGCTATCTGCCGCCGGGCCGCAAGGCGCTGTACGACGCGGCGCTGTCGATGCTGCTGACGCGGCGCGACACCGAGCGCCACGTCTACGCGCCGGGCGACGTCCAGCTGGACGAGGAGCCGCAGATCCAGCTCCTCCAGCGGCTCGCCTACTACCTGATCCGCAACGGCGAGGCCGAGCTGGACCGCGACCGCGCGGAACACCTCATCGAGGAGGCCCTTCCCTCCGTCCCCGCCGCCCGCGCCCTGGGGGACGCGCCCGCCATCCTGCGCCATCTGCTGCTGCGCAGCGGGCTGTTGCGCGAGCCGTCGGTGAGCACGGTGGACTTCGTCCACCGCACCTTCCAGGACTACCTGGGCGCGAAGGCGGCGGTGGAGGCGTGGGACGTGGGGCTGCTGATCCGCAACGCGCATGACGCGCAGTGGGAGGACGTCATCCGCATGGCGGTGGCCCACGCGCGGCCGCGCGAGCGGGCGGAGCTGCTGGGCAAACTGCTGGAAGTGGCGCGCCACGAGAACAGCGCCGAGTCGGCGCTCCGTCTCTTCCTGCTGGCCATGGCCTGCCTGGAACACGCGCCCGACCTCGACCCGGCCATACGGGACGAGGTCACGTGGAACGCGCTGGAGTTCGTCCCGCCCGTGACCGTCCGCGAGCCCGGGAGCTGGCCACGGTGGGCCCCCTGGTGCTGGAGCTCCTTCCGGGGCCGGAGGGGCTGACGGACGAGGTGGCGGAGTGCTGCGTGGTGACGGCCTCACGCATAGCGGTGGACGCGGCGATCCCGTATCTGGCGAGGTTCGCCGACCACCCCGCGGTCGGGGTGCGTGCGCAACTGGCGTCGAGCTGGGGGCGGTTCGACACCGAGCGGTACTTCCACGAGGTGATCCTCCGCCTGGACCGGAACGACCTGTACTTCGTGGCCGAGTCCATGGAGCAACTGCGGCTGCTCCTGGACACGGGGCCGCGTCCGTGGCTGATCCTGCGCGGGGATTTCACGGAAGACGAGATCAGGGACAGCCTGGATGGGGAGGAGGTGACCCGGCTGCGGCTGAACAGGAACGACGTGGTCAGCGACCTCGGCACCGCGCTCGGCCACCTGTCGGACCTCGGAACGCTCTATCTGACCGGCTGCTTCGCGGCCCGCGACCTCTCCCGCCTGGCCGAACTCCCCCTCCACACCCTGGTCTACGAACCTCCGGGCCCGGCGGGCAGGACCATCTTCCCCAAGGGCCTGGGCGAGCTGACGGCTCTGGAGCGGCTGAAGATCTTCATCGACCAGGCGGGTACCCACCCCCGCCACTTCCCACCCGGCATCACCTGGCTGGATCTGAGCGTCCGGGCCGAAAGCCTGGACGCCACCTGGCTGGCCATGGTGTTCCCCCGGCTTCGTCATCTGAACGTCGCGTTCCTCCATGGCGCCGACCGCCCCCTCGACCTGTCCCCGCTCGCCGCACTCCCCGACCTGGAGACCGTCACGATCTCCAACGCGGAGGTCACGGACCCGCGCGCGCTTCCCGGCGTCACCGTGACGGCCCTGCCCCTGTCGCACTGACGAAGGACGGGATGTGATCAGGATGGGTCCGAGACTCGGCTGAAGAGCCGGCCTGCGAGGTCAACGCCGGTGACCACGCCGTTGACGTCACGGGAGAAGTAGCCGCGCTGCCCTCTGAGGCCGCCTTCGGTGACGATGTACTCGTCACCGTCGCCGGGAAGGAAGCCGATGGCCGCGGCCGGGTAGTCCGGGGGCATTTCCTCGTCCGATGCCTCGCGGATCTCCGGCTTGATCCCGACCGCCAGGGTGAGACGGGTGCCCTCGGTGGCGATGTGGAGGTTCATGGCGTCGATCTCGTAGCGGCCGACGACCTGTTGGGCCTGGCTCTGGTCGTACGGAACAGGCTCCGCCGGCTTCTCGACGATGCCGAGGAAGTGCTCGAGCGCCCACCGTACGACGGACTGGTTGAAGGGGTACCCGTCCGGACCGGCGTTGGCCAGGGAGACAACCGCGAAGTCGCGCTCGGGCACGATGAGCAGTTCGGCGAACTGGCCGTTGCCCGAGCCGCCGTGACCGATCCCCTGGAGGCCGTCCAGGTCGTGCAGGAACCAGCAGATGCCGAAGCCGTCGCCGAGCGTGCTGGCGCGCAGCTCGATCGTCCGCTCCCGCATCCGGCGCAGCGCCGATGCGGGCAACACGCCCTCGCCGTCGCCGAGTTGGAACCGCGCCCAGCGCAGCAGATCGCTCACCGAGGAGGCGAGGCCGCCGCCGGGGTTGTCGCCGCGCGCGCCCTCCTTGAACGCTCCCCAGGGCCGGGCGGCTCGCAGTTCGCCGTCGTCACCGCGGTTGTAGCCCACGGCGAACGGGCGGACCATCACCTCGGACAGGCCGTACACGGTGTCCGCAAGACCCACCGGCTCCAGGACGAGTGAGGCCATGGCCTGCTCGAAGGGCAGGCCCGTGATCTTCTCGATGATCCGCCCGGCCAGGTTGTACCCGGCCTGGCTGTACGAGGCGCGGGCCCCGGGCGGTGTGATCAGCGGCAGCTGGGGCAGTTTCGCCACGAACCCGGCCAGGGAGCGGTCGCCCTCACCGTCGTCGATCACGTTCCAGTCCAGGCCCGCGGTGTGGTTGAGCAGGTTCAGGACGGTGATCCGCGCCGCGGCCTCCTCGTCGGCGAGCCTCAGCTCGGGGACATAAGCCCGCACCGGCGCGTCCAGGTCCACCTTCCCCTCGGCCACCAGGCGCATCAGCGCGGTCGCCGTGAAGGTCTTGGACACCGACGCCAGCGGGAACAGCGTCTTCTCGTCGACCGGCAGCGGGTTGCTGAGGCTCGTCACGCCGTGCGAGGCGTAGATCTCCTGGCCGTCCAGGAACACCCCGGCGGCGACACCGGGAACGCCCAGCTCCGTAGCCTGCTCGGTGACGAAATCCGACAGCTTCTCCTGCGACATGGCTCCCCTTCCAGAGACTTGAACTAAGTACGAGATCGAGCGTAGGCGACCGCTTGAACAAAGTGCAATAGGTGACATGAACTAAGTACAAGTAGGATGGTGGCCATGGCGCGAGACACACTGACCGCAGACCGGATCATCGGCGCGGCCATCGAACTGCTCGACGACGAGGGACTGGACGGCCTCAACATGCGGAGCCTGGCGAAACGGCTCGACTCGGCCGCCACGGCCGTCTACTGGCACATCAAGACCAAGGACGACCTCGTCCGGCTCGCCAGCGACGCGATCTGGCATGAGGTCGAGCTGCCCGATCCCGACGCCACCGACTGGCGCACGGCCGCCACCGCCCATGCCTCGGCCATGCACGCGATGCTCACCCGGCACCCCTGGCTCGTCCAGGCTTTCGGCAGCCACTTCCTGTACGGGCCCGGCCAGGCCCGACACAACGACCTCAGCCTCTCCATCTATGAAAAAGCGGGCTTTACCGCCGCCGACGCGGACCGGGCGGCCGCCACCGTGCTCACCTTCGTGCTCGGCAGCGCACTTGGCCCCGCCGCGCAGGTCTCGCTGAACCGCCGGCTGAGCAAGGACGGCGCAGATACCGGGCAACTGATGGCCGACGCCATGACACAGGCCCAGGAGACCGCCGGGCAATTCCCGCGCCTGCGCAAGCGCCTCGGCACCACCGCCGCCACGGAGTACGCCGCGGCGCCCGACAACACCTTCACGTTCGGCCTTCAGTCCATCCTGGACGGCTTCGAGGCACGCCTCACCGCGGACCACGCCAGTCGTCGCGAGTGACCGCCATGGACGCCCGCGTCCCGGCCTGGTGGGGCCGAACGCCGGTGCGACCGAACGGCAGCGAGCCCACCCCGCATGCGGAGTGGGCTCGCCCCTTGAGCGCCGGGCAGGCCTTGCACCTGCATCTCCCCGCAGGAAGCGGGGCGTCTTTCCTTGGACCACCAACGCGTAACCGGCTACCCGGAGTCCGGGCGGCGACGGCAAGATCAAGTGTAGCGCACGGACCCCATCGACTCTGCCGCCTCTAGCCTCTCCGTTCCGACCGGGCCCGCTCGGCCTTCAGCAGGCGCTGATAGTCGGTGAGCACGCGCAGCAGCGCGAAGCCGGTGCCGAGGGGGACGGTGCCGAGCTCCAGTTGCGGTTGGTGGGGGTCGCCGAGGTCCGCTCGTATGTCGGGGAGCCGTACGCCGTGGGCGGCGAACTCGTCGCGGAGGATCACGGCGACCCGCTCGGCGGGGGTGGCGTTCATACGGTGCTTTTCGTGTGCGCGGGCGGGACGTTGAACTCGAACCAGACCGCTTTGCCGGTGCCTTCTGCGGGTTCGTCGGTGGTCATGCCGCAGATGTCGGAGAGGGCCGTGACCAGGAAGAGGCCGCGCCCGTTGGTCTCATCGGTCGCGGCGCGGCGGGGCGAGGGGAGTTCGGGGCTGTCGTCGTGGACGGTCACCCGGACCCGGTCGTGCTGGACGGTGGCGGCCATTCGTACGTCGCCCTTGCCGTGCCGGTGGACGTTGGTGACTAACTCCGATGTGCAGAGGGCTGCCGCCTCGGCCAATTGGGAGAGTCCTGAGGCCGTGAAGATCCCGCGCACGAAGTCGCGGCACAGGCGGGGTGAGGTGGGGAGGGCGGGGGCGGAGAGGGTGTAGCGGTGCGGGTGTTCCGGGTGTGCGTGTGCTCCCATGCGACGCCTCCGTGGCGCTTCGTGAACGGGCATCGTGCGGCCCAACACAGCTCCACTGTGTGACCGTCACCACACACACGGTAGAGGTGAAGGATGACAAGTTCAACCTGATCGCGAGAATGAGTGGACCGGCCCACCCCCTGACGGCAGACTGTGGCCCACACTCTGAGGAGAGACCCCGTTGGCACTGCGAACCAACCCCACCGAGAGACAGCGCCGCCTTGGCGCAGAGCTGCGAAGGTTGCGCGAGCAAGCCGGGTTGACGCTGCATGAGGCGGGCGCGCTCATCGATATGGGTCGTGTGCACCTGACGCACGTCGAGGGCGGTCGCACGGCGATCCCGAGCGACCGACTGCGTAGGCTTTGCGAGGGTTATGGGTGCACAAGTGTGCCCTTCATCGAGGCGTTGGTCAGTCTCGCGGAGGACAAGGGCAAGGGCTGGTGGAGCGGCTACAAAGGCACCATGCCCGCCGCAGTCCTGGACTTGGCGGAACTTGAGTCCCGCGCTGTCGGCCTTCGCTCCTACGAGTCGCTGTTCATCCCCGGGATCTTCCAGTCGGAGGATTACACCCGCGCCATCTTCCGGGTGAGCGACATGGTGACGAACCCTTCCGAGATCGACCGGGCGGTGGAGTTTCGGATGCTCCGTCAGGCGGCCCTCACCACCGAAGACCCGCCCACGGTCCATACCGTCATCCACGAGGCTGCGCTGCACATGCGGTTCGGCAGCTCGGCCGTGACGCGCAAGCAGTTGCTGCGGCTCGTAGAACTGGCCGAACTGCCGCACGTGACGATTCAGATCCTGCCCTTTACAGCAGACGGCCTTCCCATGGTGAAGACACCGTTCAACCTGATCGCTTCGCACGGCGGAATTCTGGAAACCATCCAGTTGGACCACGCAAGCCAGTCCATGTTCCTCCACGACCCGGACTCGGTCGCCCAGTACCGAAGGCACTTCGACCGGCTTCGTGGCGTGGCCCTACCACCAGTGGACACCAGCCCTTCTGCGGTCCGCCACGACGTGCGAGATTCGCTGGGCCTGATCCAACACATCCTCTACGGCCATTACTAGGAAGCGTGGTCATGCCTGACCTCAAGTGGCGCAAGTCCTCCTACAGCGCGGACGTAAACCAAAACTGCGTGGAACTCGGCGTCGTCCCCGACGGCGTCCGCATACGCGAGAGCGACGAGCCCGACGCGGTGATCCGTACGACGCCCGCCGCACTCGGGTCCTCATACGTGCCATAAAGACTGGCCGCCTCGACCACACCCTCTGAACACAGGCCGGAAGGTAAAGCGCGGGCATCGTCTCGCGCGCTTCGCGCGATTGAGCAGCGGCGGGCGGGGGCCGGGGCGTAGGGCACGTTGCGGGCCGCCGGGCCGGTGGGGGTCCGTGCCGTGACGGCCATCGCGCGCGGGGGTCAATGCCGATCCGGAGCGCGGTCCGGTGGGGCGGCCCCTCCGGGTATCCTCTCCGAAAACACTTGATCTGAAGCAACTACCTTGTCAAGGGTTTTCGGGAGAGGTACCCCCTGCGGCGTCGAGTGCGACGGTGACCGTCCAGGCGCGGCTGATGGTGGATGCGGAGTCCGGCGGTCCGGCGACGGGCGTCGCCCCCCGCACACGGATGCCGCCACCGGCGGTCACCCTCACCGGCCCGGCGGTCGGCGGTCGGCCCGACGCCCCCGCCCCCTGCCCCGCTGCTCCATCGCACGAAGCGCGCGAGACGGCGCCGCACCCGGCCCATGCGCCGCACCCGACCGACGCGGCGCCCCCACCGATGCGGCGCCCCGGCTGAGGCGGCCCGTCAGGCGAGCGGGACGGCCCCCGGTCGACGGGACGGCGCTCCGGCTACGCGGCGGGCAGGGGCCACGCCGCCGAGGGATCGCCGAGCCACACCCAGTGATCGTCAGCCGTGACCGTCAGCCCGAAGTCGAACAGCTCCGGGCGCCCGGCGCCCTCCCACCAGGCGAGGGCCTGGGCGGTCTCGTCAGCCAGGTCGCGCGGGCCCCACTGGTGCACCGCGCCCTCCGCCGCGTACGCCCACGAGTCGCGGCTGCACCACCAGTGCCCGCCGTCCTGCGGCCAGTGCGCCACGTCCGCGAGCCTCAGCCCCACCGCGAACTCGGCATGCGGGTCGGCGAGCACCGCCACGTCCAACGCCGCCTTGGCCTCACGGCTCTCCTCCCACGACTCCGTGGAGAAGACTCCCTCGATACGCGGGCGCGCCCGCTGGCCCCGCACCGCCATGAACGTCACCGCGCCCGCGAACCGGCCCTCGGCACAGCCCTCTGAGATAGTCAGCCGCGCGAGTCCGTGTGAGCAGAACGCGGTCCGGAAGGGGGCCAGGATCAGGCCGCCGGGCCGCACCTGCTCCACCCACGCCCAGGGGATCGAGGTCACCGAGGCCGTCGCCACCAGCCGGTCGTACGGCGCGCCGCTCCGCCAGCCCCGCTCGCCGTCCGCCTCCAGCACCGTCACCCCGCCGTACCCGGCCCGGTGCAGCGCGGCTCGCGCGCCGTCGGCCACAACCGGGTCGATGTCCAGCGTGGTCACGCGGTCGGCGCCCGCCCGCTCGGCCAGCAGCGCCGCGTTGTACCCGGTGCCCGCCCCGATCTCCAGCACCCGATGCCCCGGACGCAGGTCCAGTTCGGCGAGCATGGTCACCACGGCGGCCGGCGCCGAGATGGAGCTGGTGGGCACATCGCCGCCCGCAGGGCCAGGGGCTCCGTCATCCACCTGGGTGGCGGTGGCCTGTGCGGGGTCGTACACCATGCGGGCCCACCGGTCCGGGTCGTCCTCTCGGCGGAGCGGCCGGTATGCGCCCCCGTCCACCACCCATACGGTGCCGGGGACGAACTCGTGTCGCGGGACGGCCTCGAACGCGCGCCGCACCCATGGCTCGGTGATGTCGAGCGTCTCGGCCGCCCGCGCGTGGAGCCCTTCCAGGTCGGTCACTTGCGGTGCGTCCCCCCGCCCGGCCCGGAGACATCCGGGTGCTGTCCGTCCGAGTCCCGCGGGCTCGGCTGCTTCGGCTGCGGGTTTGGTGTGGGCGGCTTGCCGTGCGATCCCATGTCGGGCCCCCTCGCATCGTTGGTCAGGCAACCAGTGTGGGCTTCGCCCGTCGAGGGGCAGTAGAGCGCGGTATGCGCCAACAGGGGCGTAAGGCGCGTTGCCGGCCGGAGGGCCGGTGGGGGTGCGGCCCTCCTGGGTACCCCCTTCGAAAACGCTTGATCTGGCGCAACTAATACATCAAGCGATTTCCAAGGGGTGCCCCTGCACGGCCGGTCAGGCCCGGGTTCAGGCGCGGCCAGATTCGTCGCAGGCGGCCCAGATGAGGCGGCGGGCGAGTTCACCGGTGCGCTGAGCCGGGCCCTGGGGGCCGAGGACGGTGGCGGTGACGTAGACGCCATTGAGGACGAGGACTAGATCGTCGGCGAGCTGGTCGGGGTCGGAAGCGCGGGCGTCGGCCGCCAAGTCACGCATCCAGTCGCGGACCCGCTGCTCGTGGGTGACCGCCACACGGTTCGCGGGGTGTTCCGGGTCGGGGAACTCGGTATGGGTGTTGAGCATGGGGCAGCCCCGGAAGGTGGGCAGTCTGGTCTCCTCGATGACGGCCGTGAAGATCGCGAGGAGCTTCTCGCGCGGGTCGTCGGCCTGGTCGGAGGCCTGGCGCATGCGCTCGAACCACGCGTCGGCGCGGTCTTGTGTGTAGGCGCTGGCGAGAGCGTCTTTGGTGGGGAACTGGCGATAGACGGTGGCGTTGCCGACCCCGCTCTCCTTGACCACCAGGTCCATACCGACAGCGCGGATGCCGCGCTGGTAGTACAGGCGGCTCGCCACGGCCAGGACATGGCGCCGGTTCTCCTCCGCTGTCTTGCGAGCCATGGTGCGCTCCTTCCACTTCGCTGGGCACGGCCTCAGCTTGACAGACGGATCGTTCCGTCACAAACTCCGGTACGGAACGATCCGTCACAAGAAGCGACCACAGTCAAGGATCAACCTCGATGCGCACTCTGGTTGTCGTTGCCCACCCCGACCTGACCTCCTCCCGCATCACCGCCCGCCTGGCCGAGGCCGTGAGCGACCTCGCACACGTCACCGTCCACGAGCTCGGCCCCGCCTGCCGCGACGGTCGTTTCGACATCGCCCGTGAGCAGCAACTGCTGCGGGACCACGACCGGATCGTGTGGCAGTTCCCCTGGTACTGGTACTCCGTCCCCGCAGTGCTCAAGGCATGGATCGACCAGGTCCTCACCCATGGCTTCGCCTACGGCAGCGGCGGCTCCGCGCTGCGCGGCAAGACCCTCCAGTTGGTCACCTCCACAGGCGGGCCGGAAGAGTCGTACGCCGCTGTCGATCCCACTTCCCGATTCACGATGACCCAGCTGCTGGCGCCCCTCGACGCCACCGCCCGCCTGATCGGCATGCGCCTCGCCGAGCCGCTGGTTCTGCACGGCGCCCGCACCGTCTCCGACGAGAACCTCGCCGTGCACGCCAAGCGCTACCGCGAGCTTCTCGGCTCTGCGGAGGCAGCCTCCGGTACTTGCCCCTGACGCCGACGTCAGGTTTTAGCTTGGCCGGGCCGCGCGATTCCGCGCGGTGATGACGTCCGGTCAAGGAGTATCCACGTGTCCATAAGCAGGAGCGCCGAGCGTGCGGCCCAGGTGCTGTCCCGCCCCTTCACCGTGGGCGGGCTCGCCGTGCCCAATCGGATCGCCATGGCGCCGATGACCCGCATGTTCTCGCCGGGCGGCGTGCCCAATGCCCAGGTCGTGGCGTACTACGCGCGCCGGGCCGCCGCCGGGGTGGGGCTGATCATTACCGAGGGGACCTATGTCGACCACCCCTCGGCCGGGTTGAGCGACAGCGTGCCGCGCTTCTACGGGGAGGACGCCCTGGCCGGGTGGGCCGAGGTCGTGAAGCAGGTGCACAGCGCCGGTGGGCGGATCGCGCCGCAGATCTGGCATGTGGGGGTTTCGCGGGCGGAAGGGGCGCCCCCGTACCCCGAGGCGCCCGTGCTGAGCCCGTCCGGCGTCGGGCTGGACGGGCGGCCGATCGGGCGGGCGATGACGCAGGGCGACGTGGACGCGGTGATCGCCGCCTTCGCCGACGCGGCCGCCGCCGCCGAGCGGATCGGCTTCGACGGGGTCGAACTCCACGGGGCGCATGGGTACTTGATCGACCAGTTCCTGTGGGGCGGCACCAACCGCCGTACCGACGCCTACGGCGGCGACCCGGCGTCGAGGGTCCGGTTCGCGGCCGAGCTGGTGGCGGCCTGCCGCAAGGCCGTCTCCGCCGAGTTCCCGATCATCTTCCGTACGTCCCAGTGGAAGCAGGACCACTACGACGTGCGGATGGCCGAGACCCCGCAGGAGCTGGAGGCGCTACTCACCCCGCTCGTGGAGGCGGGGGTGGATGTCTTCCACTCGTCCACCCGGCGCTACTGGACGCCGGAGTTCGAGGGCTCGGACCTGAACCTCGCGGGCTGGACGAAGAAGCTCACCGGGAAGCCGACGATCACGGTCGGCTCGGTCGGCCTGAACCAGGACTTCCTGCCGACGTTCGTGCCGGGGACCGGCAGCGAGCGGGCCCAGGTGGCGGACATCGAGAATCTGCTGGACCGGCTGGAGCGGGACGAGTTCGATCTCGTGGCCATCGGGCGGGCCCTGCTCGCCGACCCCGAGTGGGCCGAGAAGGTGCTGACCGGGCGCACGGACGCGCTCGTGCCGTACGCCAAGGAACAGCTCGGCACGCTGCACTGAGCCGTATGCCGCATGACCGGTTCAGCCCATATGGGTGGCCGGATTCGTACCCCGCTGAGAGGATTGACCCGGTTCGCTCCCCTGGGAACCACGGAGAACAAGGAGAGCCGGTCATGTCCAAACGACTGCATGTGGGCAACTTGAGCTACCAGACGACGACACAGGACCTGGCGACCCTGTTCGGGCAGTTCGGCGAGGTGCTGGACGCCACCGTGATCACCGACCGGGAGAGTGGCCGCTCGCGGGGGTTCGGGTTCGTGGAGATGGACGAGGTGGCCGCGGAGAAGGCGATGGCCCAGCTCGACGGCTGTGAGATGGACGGCAGGGCGGTGACGGTCACCGAGGCGAGGGCGGTCTCACGCGGCACGCGCTGAGAGCAGCACGCGCTAAGAGCAGCACGCGCTGAGAAACGGCACGTGCACGGAAGGCAAAATCGGAACGTGCCGTTCGCCACGTATCGCCGCTAGGACTTGCGGGTGGAGCAGTGTGCCGTGGTGCTATTGAGTGATGCGATCCCCCACACGCATACCTGCACCGCAGTCCTCACACCCCCACATTGGTTCACCCGGCGTTCATTATCGGAACCCGTACGAGGAACTCGCCGAGCTGGCCGACCCGTACGATCCGGACGACCCGCTGGGCCTCGGCCTGACGTCGGACGATGACGACGACGCCGACCTCGGCGGGCGCAGAGACAAGCCGGCCGCCTCGGGCTCCGTGGACGACGGCGAGCAGTGGTCACCGCCCAACCACCGCCGCTCGTCCCGGCGTCGGCGCGGCCGCTTCCGGGCGGTGCCGCGCACCGCGAAGGCGCTGATCGGGCTGGTCGTCCTGGCCCTGCTGCTGGTGCTGGGCGACCGCTGCGCGGTGATGTACGCCGAGCGCAAGGCCGAGCAGGAGCTCCAGAAGAAGCTGAACCTGGCCACGGCACCGAACGTGACCATCCACGGCTTCCCGTTCCTCACCCAGGTGCTGGGTAAGGACCTCCAGCAGGTCGACATCGCCGTGCCGGACGTGGCGGCCGACCGGGTCTCGCTCGCCGAGGTGCGCGCCCAGGCCCAGGACATCCGGATCGTAGGAGATCTGCCCAGCTCCTTCAGGGGCGCGACGGTGGGCCGGATGAAGGGCGACGTGCTGCTGTCCTTCGAGGACCTCAGCCGTGAACTGGGCGCCTCCCAGGTGCGGTTCCGGGCGCTGGGGCCCAGCTCGGTGCGCGCGGACGGGAAACTGCCGGTCGCGGGCCAGCAGGTGTCGCTGCACGCCCAGGCACATATCCGGCGCCAGGGAGACCGTGGGATCTCCACCAGCGTCACCGATATGCGGCTGGACATCCCCGGGATCGCCACCTACCGGCCCGGCCCCGAGCCGCGCGCCGGGCTGTATCTGCACAAGAAGGCGGCCACGCAGATCAGCGAGGACTCCGAGAAGGCGCAGGCGCTGCTGTCGATCCCGTCGGTGGCGGAGAAGCTCGGGGTGTCGCCGGTGGAGGCGGGGCAGGCGCTGAACGACGAGCGGAAGCTGGACGAGATCACGGGCGCGCCGCGGTTCGTCCCCGCGCTGCTCGCGGTCAACCTCGTCCAGGCGGCCAACGACCATCCCCAGCTGGCCAGGAAGCTCGGCATCGATCCGACGGTGGCGGCGGCGCTGGCGCGGCTGAAGGTGCCGGAGCTGACGAACAAGCTGGAACTCTCCTTCCAGCTGCCCGAAAAGGCCAAGGGCATCCGGCTGGCGAACATCGGCGTGTCCCCGGAGGGGATTCGGGCCGATCTGACCGGTGCGGGGCTGAATTTCGGGAAGACCCGCTGAGTCCGTCGGACCCGCCCGGCCGCTGCGGCGGCTGATGTCTGAGCCGAACCGGACCCCCGAACCGGGCCGGGCTGAGCCGGACCGAGCCGAGCCGAGCCGAGCCGAACCCGGGCCGGACCGAGCCGAGGCGAACCGAGCCGGACCGGGCGGGAGCCGGACCGGAGCCGGACCCGAGTCGGGCCGAGCCGCTTCGGACTCGCGCTCAGTCGGCGTCCTCGCGCTCAGTCGGCGTCGCTCCCCGGCGGAGCCGTCGGCGCGCCCGGGAGTCTGAGCCAGGCGACCGTGCCGCCGCCGGGGGCCGGTTCCAGCCCCACCTGGCCGCCCGACTGCTGGACCGTACGGGCCACGATCGACAGCCCGAGGCCCGAGCCGGGCAGGCTGCGGGCGGACGGGGAGCGCCAGAAGCGCTCGAAGACATGCGGCAGTTCCTCGGCGGGGATGCCGGGGCCATGGTCCCGCACCCGTACCTCTCCGCTTCCGAGGATAACGTCGATCACACCACCCGAAGGGCTGAACTTCACGGCGTTGTCGAGCAGATTGACCAGCGCCCGCTCCAGCGCGGTCGCCTCACCCCGGACGTACCACGGCTCGATCGAGGCGTTGATCGTGAGATGCGCACCGCGCAGCCGGGCCCGCTCCAGGGCCGTCCGCACCACCTCGTGCAGGGCGACCACCTGTGGGGGCCCGCTGCCGGGCAGGGCGTCGGGGCGGGACAGCTCCTGAAGGTCGCCGATCAGCGCCGCCAGCTCGGTCATCTGCGCCTTGACGCTCCCCATGAGCGCCTTACGGTCGGCGGGCGGCAGCGCGCGCCCGGTCTCCTCGCTGCGCGCGAGCAGTTCGATATTGGTCCGCAGCGAGGTGAGCGGGGTGCGCAGCTCATGCCCGGCGTCCGCGATCAGCTGCTGCTGACGGTCGCGGGAGGAGGCGAGGGCCGCCGTCATGGAGTTGAACGACCGCGACAGCCGGGCGATCTCGTCATCGCCCTCCGCCGGGATGCGCACGGCCAGGTCCTCGGTGCGGGCCACATGCTCGACCGCCTCGGTCAGCCGGTCCACCGGCTTCAGCCCGGTCCTCGCGATCCACAGGCCCGCCGCTCCCGCGCCCACGACGCCGACCCCGGCGACGAGCGCGAGGACCAGCGCGAGCGTGCCCAGCGGATGCTCGACCTCGCTCAGCGGGCGGGCCATGGAGACGGCGATCCCGCGCGGCAGCGGGCTGCCGGGGCCGGAGGTCGGCCGGTAGGTGAACACCCGCATGCCCTCGCCGCCCTCGCCCGTCGCGTCATGCAGCGCGCTCGGCCGCTGCCCGACGGCCACGGCCACATCGGCGGTGGTCACCGGCAGCTTGGTCGCCCCGGGCTGGGTGCAGCGGCTCCCGTCGGCCAGCACGATCTGCACGGAGTACGAGCCGAGGGCGTGCGGGGTGCGGTCGTCGGCGCCCTCGGGGTTCTGGCACGCCTCCAGGATGCTCAGCACATTGCGCTCGTCCACCGTGACGTTGCGCAGGGACGAGTCGAGTTGGGCGCTGAGCTGCTCCCGGACGATCAGCCAGCACGCGAACGCGGACACCGCCACCGCGACCGCGACCGCCACGGCGGTCAACAGGGCCAGCCGCGAGCGCAGCGGCAGCGTGCGGAACCTCACGAGGGCTCGCCCTCCGCGGGCCGCAGGACGTACCCCACCCCGCGCACGGTGTGCACGAGCCGCGGCTCGCCGCCCGCCTCGGTCTTGCGGCGCAGATACATCACGTACACGTCCAGCGAGTTGGACGACGGCTCGAAGTCGAAGCCCCACACCGCCTTCAGGATCTGCTCACGGGTGAGCACCTGGCGCGGATGGGCCAGGAACATCTCCAGCAGGGTGAACTCGGTCCGGGTCAGCTCGACGCGGCGCCCGCCCCGGGCGACCTCGCGGGTCGTCAGGTCCATCCGCAGGTCGCCGAAGGCCAGCACATCCCCCTCGGGCAGCGCCGCGCCCTGCTGGGCGGCGTAGGAACTGCGGCGCAGCAGGGCGCGGATACGGGCCAGGAGTTCGTCCAGTTCGAAGGGTTTGACGAGGTAGTCGTCGGCGCCCGCGTCGAGCCCGGTGACCCGGTCGCCGACCGTGTCCCGCGCGGTGAGCATGAGGATCGGCAGCGTCACCCCGGTGGCGCGCAGCCGCCGCGCGGCGGTCAGCCCGTCCATCCGGGGCATCAGCACATCGAGCACGATCAGCTCGGGGTCGTAGGAGCCGACCTTGTCCAGCGCGTCCAGTCCGTCCACGGCGGTCTCGGTCGCGTAGCCCTCGAAGACGAGGCTGCGCTGCAGGGCTTCCCGTACGGCCGGCTCGTCGTCGACGATCAGGATGCGGGCCGGCTGATCGCCGTGGTCGGCGGGGCTCATGGGGCGGTTTCCTTAAGCGGTGACGATGGGGCGGGGAGGTGGCCGCGGCGGGCTGTGCGGCGCTGCTGCCAGCCTCGCACGTCCATCAGGTGTTGCTGTCACTTCCGCCCGCGCGGAGGGCGGCGAGATCGGACTTGACGGTGTTGATCGGGATCGAGAAGCCGAGGCCGACGCTGCCCGCGCTGCTGGAGCTCTGGCCCGAGGCCGCGGAGTACATCGCGGAGTTGATGCCGATGACCTGGCCGCTCATGTTGATCAGCGCGCCGCCGGAGTTGCCGGGGTTGAGCGAGGCGTCGGTCTGGATGGCCTTGTAGGTGGTGGTGGAGGAGCCGACGTCGCCGTTGTACCGGCCGCCGCCGAACTCGAACGGCCACTGCCCGCCGCCGCCCGGCCCCTGACCGTCCTGGCCCTGGCCCTGGTCCGTGGAGACGGTGACGTCACGGTCGAGCGCGGAGACGATGCCGCTGGTGACGGTGCCGGTCAGGCCCTCGGGCGAGCCGATGGCCACGACCTGGTCGCCCACCGTGACCTTGCTGGAGTCGCCGAGGGACGCGGCCTTGAGCCCGCTCGCGCCCTCCACCTTGATCAGGGCGAGGTCCTTCTTGCTGTCGGTGCCGACGACCGTCGCGGTCTTCTTACTGCCGTCGCTGAACGCCACCTTGATCGCGTCGGCGCCGGAGACCACGTGGTTGTTGGTGATGATCTCGCCGCCGCTGGTGATGACCACGCCGGAGCCGGTGGACTGGCCGCTGGTGCCGCTGGCGCTGACCTCCACGATGCTGGGGCTGACGGCCGCCGCGACGGCCGAGACCCCGCTGTGGCTGGTGGAGTTGGCGTTGACCACGGGGGTGGAGATCGTGGTGTCGGACTTCTGGGTGGCGTTGGTGACCAGTGCGGCCGCCCCGCCGCCCACGAGTGCCGAGACCGCCGCCACGGCCGCGATCAGCACGACCGGCCGCGAGGCCCGCGCCCTGCGCCGCCCCGCGCCCCCGTGCGCCCCCTCACCCTCACCCACACTCGCGAACGCGCCGCCGTCCGCCCCCGCACCGCCGCCACTGCCGTCACTGCCATCACCGCCGCCACTGCCGTCACCCGGCCATACGGTGACGCCGGACGGCGTGGTGACCGGCTGCTGAGGCTGGTACGCGGGCGGATCGGGATACCCCGCACCGGCACCGTACGCGTAGGGATAGGGCTCGTCCGCGCCGCTGCGGCGTGTGCTGTCCGTCATGTCTATGACTGTGTGGCCGGAGTATGAGAACCACCTGAGTGCCCGCTGAGAACCCCACCAGAAGTCGGTATGCCCGACATAAGGCCCCTCCGGGGCCGCGTGCGCGATGAGGGCGGGCCCTCGGGCCGCTCGGGTCTGCCCCCGCGGCGCTGGGACCCCGTAAGGCGGGGTCCGACGAACCTTGACACCTGCGGCGGGCTGCTCCCCTCCCCGCCCCTTCCCCCAGCATCAATATGCGGCTCCGCCGCGTGGTGGAGCTCCGCCCCAGACCCCGGCCCGGGGCTTCGCCCCTTCCCTCAGCCGCGATATGCGGCTCCGCCGCGTGACGGGGTCCCGCCCCTGGCAGCAGGAAGGGGCGGGGACGGGAGGGGAAAGACGCGAGCGCCCCCGCCGCAGGGCGCGGGCGCTCGTCCGCAGGCACCACCCCCGCCCGCAGGGCCGCCCACGCCGGGCGCCGAAGACAACCCGTGGCCGCCGAGGCCCCCAAGGCCCCGCCCCGGGTAGTACGCGCTCCGCGCAAACCGCAGAAGAAGCAGCGGACCACCAGCGCAGGCGACCCCCGCCGCGAAGCACTCGGGCTCGTCCCTGGGAACGCCACTCCCGCCCGCAGGGCCGCCCACGCCGGGCGGGGAAGGCGGCCGGGGTCGTCGGGGCCCCAGGGCCCCGACTCGGGTCAGGAGCGCGAAGCGCTATGCGCAGCCGCAGGAGTGGCGGACCACCAGCGCCGAGGGGAACTGCTTGACGCGTTCGCGGCGGGAGCCGGAGAGGCGGACGCCGTCGTCCAGGACGAGGTCGACCGCGGCGCGTGCCATCGCGGGGCGGTCGGAACCGACCGTGGTCAGCGGGGGGTCGGTGAGGTGGGCTTCCTTCACGTCGTCGAAGCCGGCCACCGCCAGCTCCCCGGGGACATCGATCCGCAGCTCACGCGCCGCCCGCAGCACCCCGAACGCCTGGTCGTCGGTGGCGCAGAAGATGGCCGGGGGCCGGTCGGGGCCGGCGAGCAGATCGAGGGCGACCTTATAGGCGTCGTACCGGTTGTAAGGGGCCTGGAAGAGCCGCCCGTCGGTCGGCCGCCCGGCCTCGTGCATCGCGCGGCGCCAGCCCTCCACGTGGTCGGTGACCGGGTCGCCGACGGTCGGGGTTATCTCGGTGCCGCCGAGGCAGGCCACGTAGTCATGGCCGTGCTCCAGCAGATGCCGCACCGCGAGCTGCGCGCCTCCGACGTCGTCCAGCACCACCGCCACGTCGTCGATCGCCTCGGGCCGCTCGTGCAGCAGCACCACCCGGGCGTCCCACGCCTCGATTTCCGCCGCCGCGTTCTCGCTCGGACCCTGGCTGATGAGGATCAGCCCGGACACCCGCATCCCCAGGAAGGCGCGCAGATAGTGCACCTCGCGCTCGTCCAGGTAGTCCGAGTTGCCGACGAGCACCATCTTTCCGCGCTCGGCGGCCGCCTGCTCGACGGCGTGCGCCATCTCCGCGAAGAACGGCTGCCGGGCGTCCGGAACGATCAGCCCTATGAGATCGGTCCGGCGGCTCGCCATCGCCTGTGCGACCCGGTCCGGCCGGTAGCCGAGCTCCTTGATCGCGGCGAGCACCCGCTCGCGCGTGGCCGGGGCGACCGGCCGGGGTCCGTTATTGATGACGTAACTGACGACCGCGGTCGACGTTCCCGCAAGCCTTGCCACATCATCCCGCGTCACCTTGGCCACGCGCGAAGTCTACGCGGGTCCAGCTAGCTGTTGGCCGGTCGTGCGGCAGCCGCCCTCGCCGCGGAGCCCGCCGAGCCCGTGGAGCCCGCGGAGCCCGCCGAGCCCGTGGAGCCCGTGGAGCCCGTGGAGCCCGTGGGGCCGGTCGCACCCCCGGGGTGCTCGCCCCGAGCCGCGCCGCCCGCGCCGGCGTCCCGCGTCGCCGCCTTGGCCCGGGCCTCCTCCGCGGCGCGCTCGACCTTCTCCGGCGCGACGAAGCGGTAGCCCACGTTCCGCACCGTGCCGATCAGGGACTCGTGCTCCGGGCCCAGCTTGGCGCGCAGCCGCCGGACGTGGACGTCCACGGTGCGGGTGCCGCCGAAGTAGTCGTAACCCCAGACCTCCTGGAGCAGCTGTGCCCGGGTGAAGACCCGGCCGGGGTGCTGGGCGAGGTACTTCAACAGCTCGAACTCCTTGAATGTGAGATCGAGCACACGCCCCTTGAGCTTGGCGCTGTAGGTGGCCTCGTCGACCGACAGATCGCCGTTGCGGATCTCCATCGGGGAGTCGTCGGTGGTGATCTGCTGGCGGCCCATGGCCAGCCGCAGCCGGGCCTCGACCTCCGCCGGGCCCGCGGTGTCCAGCAGGACGTCGTCGATGCCCCAGTCGGCGGTGACGGCGGCGAGCCCGCCCTCGGTCACCACCAGGATCAGCGGACAGCCGGGGCCGGTGGACCGCAGCAGCTGACACAGGCTGCGCACCTGCGGCAGATCGCGGCGGCCGTCGATCAGGATGACGTCGGCGCCCGGGGTGTCCACCAGTGCGGGCCCTTCGGCGGGGGCCACCCGCACGCTGTGCAGGAGCAGGCCGAGGGCGGGGAGCACCTCCGTCGAGGGCTGGAGTGCGTTGGTCAGCAGCAGGAGGGAACTCATCGTCCATCACCTGCCCCGGCCATCTTCTCGAGGTTGTGCACGCTTCGCTCGCCCATTACGTCGGTTCCTCCTCGGTCCCTTGCGAGAGGGGCACCTCCCAGGCCGTGCCCGGGGAGTCTGCGGCTACTACTTCGTACGGTCCCGCTCCGCGCCCTTGGAGCGACGGTGCGCTCAAACGCGCACCCCCGCTCTGAAAGCACAAAAGGACCCGGGGGCTACGTTGCCCGGATCCTCTTCACGACAGAATAACCCACATGACATGTGCCGGAGAGGCTCAATCTGCTCCCCGTTGTCCCTCCACGGTCACCGCTGGGGAGCGACGGGCCATGTTGCTGACCGACGACGGGGTCTCGATCGAGGCGCGCTACGAACCTTCCCCGGGGGTCCGCACCGAACCCTCCGGCCACCTCGCGCTGGTGGTCGGACACGGCTTCTCCGGCGCCCTGGAGCGCCCCGCGCTGCGGCGGGTGGCATCGGCGTTTCATCAGCGTACGGCCGTGATCACATTCTCGTTCCGGGGCCATGGGCGGTCCGGCGGACGGTCCACGGTCGGCGATCGCGAGGTACTGGACCTGGCCGCCGCGGTGCGCTGGGCGCGCCGGCTGGGGCATCGGCGGGTGGCCACGGTCGGCTTCTCGATGGGCGGCTCGGTGGTGATCCGGCAGGCCGCGCTCTACGGGAAGACCGAGAAGAGCGATGAGATCCAGCCGCTGAAAGACATCACCCAGGGGAGCGCATGGGGCGCTCACCGGGGCGCACGGACGCCATGCCCAGCGCGCCCGCCCAGGCGGCCGACGCCCTCAGGGAAGCAGCCGAACGCTCCCCCTCGACCGCCGACACCCTCCCCGAGACCGCCGACACCCTCGCCGGGTCGGCCGACGGCGCCGCGCCCGATGCCGTCGTCGCCGTGAGCTCACCCGCCCGCTGGTACTACCGCGGCACCGCGCCCATGCGGCGGCTCCACTGGGCGGTCACCCGGCCCGCGGGGCGGCTGGTCTCCCGCTACGGGCTGCGCACCCGCATCGACCCCCGAGGCTGGGCCGTCGATCCGCTGTCCCCGGTGGCCGCGGCGCCGCTGATCGCGCCGACGCCGCTGCTGATCGTGCACGGCGACCGGGACCCGTACTTCCCGCTGGACCATCCGCGGATGCTGGCCTCGGCGGCGGACCCGGCCACCTCGGAGCTGTGGATCGAACCGGGCTACGGCCACGCCGAGACCGCCGCCTCCCCCGATCTGCTGACCCGCATCGCCGACTGGGCCGCGGCCCACGCCTGAACCCGCCCCGGGCGGTCGCCTACTCGGTTTCCGCCACCGGCTCCGCGAACTGGGACGCGTAGAGCCGCGCGTACGCACCGCCCGCCGCGAGCAGCGCGTCGTGCGAGCCCTGCTCCACGATCCGCCCCGACTCCATCACCAGGATCACGTCCGCGTCCCGGATGGTCGACAGCCGGTGGGCGATCACGAAGCTCGTACGGCCGCTGCGCAGCGAGGCCATCGCCCGCTGGATGAGGACCTCGGTACGGGTGTCGACCGAGCTGGTGGCCTCGTCCAGCACCAGGATCGACGGCTCGGAGAGGAACGCCCGCGCGATCGTGATCAGCTGCTTCTCACCGGCGCTGACATTGGAGCCCTCTTCGTCGATCACCGTGTCGTAGCCGTCCGGCAGCATCCTTACGAAGCGGTCCACATAGGTGGCCTTCGCCGCCTCCACGATCCTCTCGAAGCTCGCCCCCTCCGCCCCGTACGCGATGTTCTCGGCGATCGTGCCGCCGAACAGCCAGGTGTCCTGGAGCACCATCCCGATGTGGGAGCGCAGCTCCTCCCGTGACATCGCGGCGATGTCCACCCCGTCCAGCGTGATCCGCCCGCCGCTGACCTCGTAGAACCGCATCAGCAGATTGACCAGCGTGGTCTTCCCGGCGCCGGTCGGCCCGACGATGGCCACGGTCTGGCCCGGCAGCACCGACAGCGACAGCCCCTCGATGAGCGGCGTGTCCGGCTGGTAGCGGAAGGAGACCTCCTCGAACGCGACCCGCCCGCGCACCGCCTCCGGCCGCCGCGCGTCCACCGGCTCCGCGCTCTGCTCCGGCGCGTCCAGCAGCTCGAAGACCCGCTCCGCCGAGGCCACGCCCGACTGCACCATGTTGGCCATGGAGGCCACCTGGGTGAGCGGCTGGCTGAACTGCCGGGAGTACTGGACGAACGCCTGGACGTCACCGATCGACAGCGCGCCCGAGGCCACCCGGAGCCCGCCGACCACGGCCACCAGCACATAGTTGAGGTTGCCGATGAACATCATCGAGGGCTGGATCAGGCCGGAGATGAACTGGGCCCGGAAGCCCGCCCCGTAGAGCTTGTCGTTCTGCTCCCGGAACGCCTGCGCGGACTCCTTCTCCCGCCCGAAGACCTTCACCAGCGCATGGCCGGTGTACATCTCCTCGATATGGGCGTTGAGCTTGCCCGTGGTCTTCCACTGGGCGACGAACTGCGGCTGGGCGCGCTTGCCGATGCGCGTGGTCACCCACACCGAGACCGGGACGGTGATCAGCGCCACCAGTGCCAGCAGCGGCGAGATCCAGAACATCATCGACAGCACGCCCACGATCGTCAGCAGCGAGGCCATGATCTGGCTGAGGGTCTGCTGGAGCGTCTGCTGGATGTTGTCGATGTCGTTGGTGGCGCGGGAGAGCACCTCGCCACGCGACTGTTTGTCGAAGTACGAAAGCGGCAGCCGGGCCAGCTTGTGCTCGACGTCCTCGCGCAGCCGGAAGACCGCGCGCTGGACGACGACGGTCGCCACCCGCGCCTGGAACAGGTTGAGGATCGAGGCGGCCACGTACAGCGCCGTGACCCACAGCAGCACCATGCCGACCGCGTGGAAGTCGACGCCCTGGCCCGGGGTGACATCCATGGAGGCGACCATGTCGGCGACCGTGCCCTGGTCCTTGTCGCGCAGCCACTGGACGGCCTGCTCCTTGCTGACGCCGTCGGGCAGCTGCCGTCCGACGATGCCCGCGAAGATCAGATCGGTGGCCTCGCCGAGGATCTTCGGACCCACGACCGAAAGACCGATGCTGACCGTGCCCAGCGCGAGCACCAGCAGGGCGATACCGCGCTCGGGCCGGAGCCGGGCCAGCAGCCGGCGGCTGGAGCCGCGGAAGTCCATGGACCGCTCGGTGGGCTGCCCGCCCATGAAGCGGGCGGGCCCGGCGGCGGGCGCCGGACCCCTGCGGGGCGCCGTGGGGCCGCTCATGCCGCCTCCTCCTCGGTGAGCTGGGAGAGCACGATCTCGCGGTAGGTCTCGTTGCCCGCCATCAGCTCGGCGTGGGTGCCGGCGCCGACGATCCGCCCCGCGTCGAGGACCACGATCAGATCGGCGCCGCGGATGGTGGACACCCGCTGGGCGACGATCACGACCGTCGCGTTGTCCGTCTCGTCCGCGAGCGCCGCCCGCAGCCGGGCGTCGGTGGCGTAGTCGAGCGCGGAGAAGGAGTCGTCGAAGAGGTAGACGGACGGCTTGCGGACCAGGGCGCGGGCGATCGCCAGCCGCTGCCGCTGGCCGCCGGACACATTGGTCCCGCCCTGGGCGATCGGGGCGTCGAGACCGCCCTCCATGGCCGCCACGAACTCCCGTGCCTGGGCGGTCTCCAGGGCCCGCCACAGCTCCTCGTCGGTGGCGTCGGGATCGCCGTACCGCAGGTTTGAGGCGACGGTGCCGGCGAAGAGGTACGGCTTCTGCGGGACCAGCCCTATGGTCCGGGTCATCACCTGGGGGTCGAGGTCGCGCACGTCCACCCCGTCGAGGTGGACGCTGCCGTCGGTCGCGTCGAACAGCCGCGGCACCAGCCCGAGCAGGGTCGACTTGCCGCTGCCGGTGGAGCCGATGACGGCGGTGGTCCGGCCGGGCCGGGCGGTCAGCGAGATGTCGCGCAGCACGGGCTCATCGGCGCCGGGGTAGCGGAACTCCACGCCCCGCAGCTCCAGCAGCCCCCGTCCGGCGTCGGCGGGCGCGGGCGCGACGGGCATCAGCGGCGGTACGACACTGGTCTCGGTGTCCAGCACCTCCTGGACGCGCTCGGCGCACACCTCGGCCCTCGGCACCATCATGAACATGAAGGTGGCCATCATCACGGACGACAGAATCTGCATCAGATAGCTGAGGAACGCGGTCAGCGCGCCGACCTGCATCCCGCCGCTGTCGATGCGGTGCCCGCCGAACCAGACGACGGCCACGCTGGAGACGTTCACCACCAGCATCACCGCCGGGAACATCAGCGACATCAGCTGCCCGGCGCGCAGCGAGACATCCATCAGCCCGGTGTTGGCGGCGGTGAAGCGGTCGCGCTCATGGGTGTCGCGGACGAAGGCGCGGATGACCCGGATCCCGGTGATCTGCTCGCGCAGCACCCGGTTGACGGTGTCGATGCGCTGCTGGACGTCGCGGAAGAGCGGCCGCATCCGGCGGACGATGAGCGTGACCACGACGCCCAGGGCCGGAACGATGAGCAGGAGCAGCCCGGACAGCGGCACGTCCTCGTTGAGCGCCATGACGACACCGCCGACGCACATGATCGGCGCCGAGACCATCAGCGTGAAGGCCATCAGGCACAGCATCTGCACCTGCTGGACGTCGTTGGTGGTGCGGGTGATCAGGGACGGCGCCCCGAACTGGTTCATCTCCCGGGCGGAGAAGGACTGCACCCGGTCGAAGACGGCGGCGCGCACATCGCGGCCGAGCGCCATGGAGGTGCGGGCGCTGAAGTAGACGGCTCCCGCGGCACACACGATCTGGACGAGGGTGACGGCGATCATCAGTCCGCCGACACGGAGGATGTAGCCGGTGTCGCCCTTCACCACTCCGCTGTCGATGATGTCCGCGTTCAGCGCGGGCAGGTAGAGGGTGGCGAGGGTCTGCACCAGCTGCAATAAGACGATCAGCGTGATCGTTCGGGTGTAGGGCCTCAGATACGCCCGTATCAGTCGTACCAGCACACGGAAACCTTAAGTGACGCTCGCCCCTAACCGGCCGTATTTTCGACGAACCGCGCGTGGTCCCGGGCGCGGCCCCGCACCCGTCATCATGGAGGTGGCAGATGACGGGAAAGGGATCGCGATGGCGATGATGAGCACGCCCGCCGGGACCATCCGGTACTGGGCCGCGGCCCGCGCGGCGGCCGGTACCGCGGAGGAGACGTACACCGCGTGGACGCTGGCGGAGGCGCTCGACGCGGCCCGGCAGCGGCACACCGCGCGGCCGGAGTTCGCGCGGGTCCTGCTGCGCTGTTCGTTCCTGGTCGACGGAACCCCGGTCGGCACACGTGACCACAAGACGATCCAACTCGCCGAGGGCGGCACGGTCGAGGTGCTCCCGCCGTTCGCAGGAGGGTGAACCCCGAGCTCATGAGCAACCAGCCGCACCAGCCCCACGAGCCACATCAGCCCCAGGAGCCTCACCAGCAGCAGGGCCAGCAGCCGCCGGGCCAGCAGCCGCAGCAGCCGTATCCCCCGTACGGGTCGTACGAGGCTCCTTATGGGGGATACGACCAGAGCGCGCATCCTTACGGCGGTTATGGCGGCCATGGCGGCCACGGCGGTCCCGGTGGCAATGGCGGTCCCGGTGGCAACGGCGCTCACGGCGGCAATGGCCAGGGTGCCCAGCAGCCGACCGATTGGCAGGGGTACGCGGCGTATCCGCAGCAGCAGGGGTACGCCCAGGCCCAGCCGCAGCAGTACCAGCACCCGCAGCAGCAGTACCAGCAGCAGCCGTACGCGGATCCCTACGCCGCCGCCCAGCACGGCCACCAGGGGCAGCAGGGCCGGCAGCCGCACCAGGGCCACCAAGGGCACCAGGGCCAGTACGCCCAGGGCTGGGATCAGCAGCAGCACACGTACCACCAGCCCGCCGACCCGTCCCAGGGGCCACCTCGGGCCCCGGCACCGCCCCAGGCACAGCCCCCGGTACAGGCACAGGCACGGCCCCCGGTACAGGCTCAGGCCCCGGCCCCGCCGCGGGCACAGGCCGCGACCGCGACCGCCGAGCCGCCCGCCCCGCAGCCCGACCGGCCGCTCACCGCCGCCGAGAAGGCCAAGGCCGAGGGCCGTCCGCAGATCCTCCACCCGGGGTTCGTCCCCGCCGTGCTGACCTCCGTGCTCGCCGCGCTGCTCGCGGCCACCGCGCCGCTGGGCCGCCCGGCCGTCGCCGTCGCGGTGGCGGCTCTCCAGGCGGTCACGGCGGCGGGCTGGTTCCGGCTGAACGGCATGTGGCCCGCCCGGCAGGGCATCGCACTCGCCTTCGCGGGCGGCCTTGCCGCCGACGTCGGCCTGCTCGCCACCGAGCCCGCGCACGCCCCTACGGTCGTCATCGGCACCATCGGCGTCTGGCTGCTGCTGGTGCTGATCCTCCAGCTGCGCAGCCACGCCTCCCCGGACGAGCGGCTGTACGGCCTTACGGCCGCCGTGGCGGCCACGGCCCTCGCCGTGCTCGCGGCCGGCCATCTGGCCGCCGTCGCCGAGTCCTCGGACGCCGTGCTGGTGGGCGCGGCCGCCGTCGCCGTGGCCGTGCTCGTCCGGGCGCTGCCGCTGCCGACCGCCGCCGCCGTCGTGATCGCGCTGGCGGCCGCCACGGGCGCCGGGGTCGGGGCCGGACAGCTCACCGGAACGGGCACGTCCACCGCCGCCCTGCTCGGGTTCGCGGCCGGGGCGTGCGCGCTGATCGGCCACCGGGTCGCCGCTTACGACTACCCTCGCGCTTCGTCCATATGACGGCCGGCGTGGCGCTGCCGCTCGCGGCCGCCGCCCCCGTGGTCTATGTGATCGGCCGCGCCCTGGGCTGACTCCCCGGCTCCCGTTCAGCCGCTCCGGATAGGCTCGCAGCCTCAGGCGCGAGGGCCTGAGCGAGAGCCTGGGGGACCCACGCACATGCGCGCACTACGCATCACACTGATCGTCGTCGTGATACTCGGCGGCCTCTTCGTGGCCGCCGACCGCATCGCGGTGTACATGGCCGAGTCCAAGGCGGCCGACAAGATCAAGAGTTCTCAGTCCCTGACCACCACGCCCAATGTCTCGATCAAGGGCTTCCCGTTCCTCACCCAGGTCATGGGCAAGGAGCTGGACGAGGTCGACGTCGGCGTGGACGGGCTGACGACGGACGCGGGCGACGGCCGCAGCGTCCGGGTCACCGAACTCGACGCCCAGCTGCACAACGTCCGCATCTCGGGCAACTTCTCGTCGGCCAGCGCCGACCGGGCCACCGGCTCGGCCCACATCAGCTACGCGGACCTGTCACAGGCCGCCGGTCCGGGGATCACGGTCGCCTACGACCCGTCGGGCACCAACAAGGTCAAGATCACCGGCAGTCTGCTGGGCTTCAGCCTCACCGCCCACTCCCAGGTCACCATCGTGAACGGCAACACCATCCGGCTGCACGCCGAGTCCATCCCGGGCGGCAGCATCCCCCAGTGGGAGGACAAGGTGCGCGAGAAGACCGATATGGAGCGGAAGATCGAGGGGCTGCCCACCGGCATGCGGCTGGACAAGGTGGAGACCTCCAAGGACGGCATAGACGTCTCGGTCGCGGGTAATAACGTCCAGCTGACGGGCTGACGCGATCAGTACCAGGGGCGTCCGATCACGCCCCTGGTCCATTCACTGAGACGATCATGTCCGCTCCTATGGACACTCCTGCCCGCCGCAGCCCCCTCCGGCCACGCCTCCCGGCCGTTCACGCTTCTCTCATCTCACACTCCGGACGATAGCGTCTCATGATGCGACACGCCGGTGACATGCCCGCCTGTCCGTCCCTACGATCGGACCCATGAAGCGACAGGCGGATCTCACGAAGCGGCGGGCAGTCGACCTGTGCCGCGTCGCCGCCATGCTCTGTCGCACCGTCTGAATCGGACGTGGTCCGCACACGCCACGGACCGGCACCCCTCTTCGGCCCGTCAAGCCGGGCCTTCCCGCACCTTCGCTCGTACGCTCGCCGCACGCCCCGCGCGGCGCCGCGTCGTGAGCGTGCCCGTACCGCCGCAACTGCCCCGGAGGAGAGAAACATGAGCCGCAGTGACGTCCTGGTGGACGCCGACTGGGTCCAGGCCCGTATCGACGACCCCAAGACGGTCATCGTCGAGGTGGACGAGGACACCTCGGCCTACGACAAGAACCACATCAAGAACGCCATCCGGATCGACTGGAAGCAGGACCTCCAGGACCCGGTGCGCCGTGACTTCGTCGACCAGGCCGGCTTCGAGAAGCTCCTGTCGGAGAAGGGCATCGGCAACGACGACACGGTCGTCCTCTACGGCGGCAACAACAACTGGTTCGCGGCGTACGCCTACTGGTACTTCAAGCTCTACGGCCACCAGGACGTCAAGCTGCTCGACGGCGGCCGCAAGAAGTGGGAGCTGGACTCCCGCGACCTGGTCGCCGAGGTGCCGACCCGCGCACGGACCGAGTACAAGGCCAAGCCGCAGGACACCGCCATCCGCGCCTTCCGCGACGAGGTCGTGGACGCCATCGGCTCGCTGAACCTGGTCGACGTGCGCTCCCCCGACGAGTTCTCCGGCAAGCTGCTCGCCCCGGCCCACCTCCCGCAGGAGCAGTCGCAGCGTCCGGGCCACGTCCCGAGCGCCCGCAACATCCCGTGGTCGAAGTCGGCCAACGACGACGGCACCTTCAAGTCCGACGACGAGCTCAAGGAGATCTACGAGGGCGCGGGCGTGGACCTGTCGAAGGACACCATCGCCTACTGCCGCATCGGTGAGCGCTCCGCTCACACCTGGTTCGTCCTGCACGAGCTCCTGGGCCAGAGCAACGTCAAGAACTACGACGGCTCCTGGACCGAGTACGGCTCGCTGGTCGGCGTGCCGGTCGAGCTCGGCTCCGACAGCTGACCCCTCTCCCCCGAACGTAAGGACAGACATCCATGTGTGGAGCCAAGGCCGGCGGCCCCGACGCCTCGACGATCAAGCCCGGTGAGACCACGATCCAGGGTTCGGTGACCCGCGACGGCGAGCCCGTCACCGGTTACGTGCGGCTGCTGGACAGCACCGGCGAGTTCACCGCCGAGGTCCCCACCTCCGCGACCGGACAGTTCCGCTTCTACGCCGCGGAGGGCACGTGGACGCTGCGCGCCCTGGTTCCCGGCGGCACCGCGGACCGCACCGTCGTCGCCCAGAAGGGCGGGCTGGCGGAGGTCGCCATCGCCGTCTGACGCGCTACGACGCGTCGTGACGCACGGCCGGAGGGCCGCACCCCGGGGTTGGACGCCTCGGCGGGGTGCGGCCCTTCGTCCGTCGGGGCGGGGGCTTTGGTCCGTAGGCGCCGGGGTCCTTCGTCTGTCGGTGCGGAGGTCCCGGACGTACGCTGGACGTATGTACGCGCGACGCCGCCACGCATACTTCTTCCTGATGGGCGCGTGTCTGACGCTCTTCATCTCGGCGTGGGCCTTTGTGCGCCTGTGGTCCGTCCCCGCCGCGGTCGCGATGTGCATCGTCGCCATGGTGATCCCGCCCCTGGCCGCGATCGTCGCCAATCGCCGGGGCCCGGACGACCGGTGGTGGGACGAATCGGGGGACGAGGAGTCCGACCGGTGGTGGCGGGAGCTGGACGAGCACAACCACCGGCATTGACCACGAGCGCACTTTTCTGGCCGCGGATCCGGCCGGGGTCGCCCCCGCCCTGCGGCGCGTCCGGTGGTTCTTTCCCCTACCCCCCTTCCCACTACCAGGGGCTTCGCCCCTGGACCCCGGGGCCTGGGGCGGAGCCCCGCACGCGGCGGAGCCGCATATCGACAGGTGTCGGGAAGGGGCGGGCAGGGGGAAGCACCGATTTGCGGCTCCGCCGCGTGGCCCGCCGCAGGCGTCAAGAGCCGTCAGACACCCCGAGTACACAAGCACGCCCTAGTACACGAGCGCCTGGACGCCGTCCGGCACGATCTCGCTCACGAAGACCTGAGCCCCCGCGATCCGGGCCCCCTCGATCAGATCCTTCTCCTCGATCTCCCGCCGCGCGGCACACTGTGTGCACACCGTGATCGTTCCGCCGCCCGTAAGGATGCCGTCGATCAGATCCGGAAGCGGCGCGGCATGCGGAAGCTCGAACTCCGCGGCCCGGCCCGGCAGCGCGAACCACGTCGACTCCCCGGTCAGCCAGAGCGAGACCTCGACCCCGCTCGCCGCGGCCACCGCCGCCACCGTGAACGCCTGGGAGCACCGCTCGGGAGCGTCCGCGCCCGCGGTCACCTTGATCACCAGCTTCTTCGCCATGCGTCAACCTTAGGCTCGGCACCCCGGCCCCGGCGCCGCACGGCCACCTGTCTCCACCGGCCGTCCCGGTGCCGACTAGACTCGGTGCCGTCCGTCATCTGTTCCGAGGAGCGCGCTCGTGCTTGAGGCAGTCTTCACCACCCTGATGATCCTGGTCGCCGTGGCCACGCTCGGCTTCGCCGCGCTGACCTGGAAGAAGCTGTACCAGGGCCAGCGCTGAACCGCTCCCGCCCCGCCACCACGGCTCGACTCTCGACAGATCGCCTGAATTCATGATCCAGATTCCGTCCGACCTCCACCCGGACCTCGTGCCGCTCGCCTTCCTCCTGGGCAACTGGGAAGGGGCCGGCGTCTCGGACTTCCCCGGGGCCGAGAAGTGCAACTTCGGCCAGGAGGCCACCTTCACGCACGACGGCCGTGACTTCATCGAGTACGTCTCGCACACCTGGGTGCTTGACTCCGAGGGCAAGAAGGTCCGTCCCCTGGAGACCGAGTCCGGCTACTGGCGGATCGACAAGGACCGTAAGGTCGAGGTCGTGATGAGCCGGGACCAGGGCATCATCGAGGTCTGGTACGGCGAGCTCGCGGAGGGCAAGCCGCAGATCGACCTGGCGACGGACGCGGTGGCGCGCACCGCCCACGCGGCCCCGTACTCGGGCGGCAAGCGGCTGTACGGCTACGTCAACAGCGATCTGATGTGGGTCGGCGAGAAGGCCACCCCCGAGGTCGAGCTGCGCCCGTACATGTCCGCGCACCTGAAGAAGGTCGTGGACCCCCGGGAGTGGGCCAAGGACCTCAAGGACCTGCCGGACGACGGGATCGCCTTCTTCCGCTGAGCTCCTCCGGCTTTCAGCGCCCGGCTCCCGACTTCCGCTCCCCGCTCCCCGCCGAGTCCGGTTCCTCCGTACCGCGTCCGGTTCTGCCCCTGTGCGTCCGGCCGGTCATCGCGGACCCGCCTACACTTGCACCGTGGCGACCACCGACTGGAAGAGCGATCTGCGGGAGCGCGGCTACCGTCTGACCCCGCAGCGCCAGCTCGTGCTCGAAGCCGTCGATCATCTGGAGCACGCCACTCCGGACGAGATCCTCACCGAGGTGCGCCGCACCGCGAGCGGCGTCAACATCTCCACGGTCTATCGCACGCTGGAGCTGCTGGAGGAGCTGGGCCTGGTCAGCCATGCCCATCTCGGCCACGGCGCCCCCACGTACCACCTGGCCGACCGGCACCATCACATCCATATGGTGTGCCGGGACTGCACGGATGTGATCGAGGCCGATGTCTCCGTGGCCGACGCCTTCACCCGGCAGCTCCGGGCGGACTTCGGCTTCGACACCGATCTGAAGCACTTCGCGATCTTCGGCCAGTGTGCCTCCTGCTCCGCCCGGCAGCGCGCCGGAGAGACCGCGCAGCTCGGCGGAGAGGCCGGGCAACTCGGCGGAAAAGCCGCGCGACGCGGGGGAGACGACGCCGAGAACCGCTCCGGTGAAGGCCGAGCCCGCAGGTCGTAGGCTGAGTTCATGAAGAGCCCTTTGCTGTCGCTGCCCGGCGCCGTCCCCGGCGAGGGCCCCGACGAAGGCGTCGCCGCCCACTACGGCGACCTGTTCCGCGAGCAGCGCGCGCTCGCCGACGGCACCGGCTTCGTGGACCTCTCGCACCGCGGAGTGGTCACGGTCAGCGGTGCCGACCGGCTCAGCTGGCTGCATCTGCTGCTCACCCAGCACGTCAGCGAACTCCCGCCGGGCCAGGCCACCGAAGCCCTGATCCTCTCCGCCCACGGCCATATCGAACACGCGCTCTACCTCGTCGACGACGGCGAAACCACCTGGGCCCATGTGGAGCCCGACAGCCAGGGCGATCTGATCGCCTACCTGGAGAGCATGAAGTTCTTCTACCGGGTGGACATCGCGGACCGCACCGACGAGTACGCGGTCGTCCACCTCCCGGCGGGCAGCATCACCGAGGCCCCGAGGACGCCGTCGTCCGCGAGACCCCGCACGGCCGGGACCTCTTCCTGCCGCGTGAGCGCCTTACCGCCTTCGCCGAGGCGAGCGGCCCGCCGATCGGGGTGCTGGCGTACGAGGCGCTGCGGGTCGAGGCCCACCGGCCGCGGGTCGGCCTGGAGACCGACCACCGCACCATTCCGCACGAACTGGGCTGGATCGGCTCCGCCGTCCATCTGCAGAAGGGCTGCTACCGCGGCCAGGAGACCGTCGCCCGGGTGCAGAACCTGGGGAAGCCACCGCGCCGGCTGGTCTTCCTCCACCTCGACGGCAGCGAGGTGGCGCTGCCGTCCCACGGCGCGCCCATACGGCTGGCCTCGGAGGGCGAGGAGGGCCGCCAACTGGGCTTCATCACCTCCTCGGCCCGTCACCACGAGCTGGGGCCGATCGCGCTCGCGCTGGTCAAGCGCAATGTGCCGGTGGACGCGGAGCTGATCGCGGACTCCACGGCCGCCGCACAGGAGACGGTCGTGGAGCCGTGAAGCCGCTGCCGGTCCACCGGACCTCGCGGTTCGGCTGGATCCCGCCGTTCGGCTGGACCTCGCGGTCGGGCTGGACCTCGCGGTTGGGCTAGACCTCGACGAGCACCGTGAACGGGCCGTCGTTCGTGAGCGAGACCTTCATGGCCGCTCCGAACCGGCCCGTTTCCACGTGCGCGCCCAGCTTCCGCAGCTGGGCCACCACCTCGTCGACGAGCGGTTCGGCGACCCCGCCGGGCGCCGCCGCGTTCCAGGTGGGACGGCGCCCCTTACGGGCGTCGCCGTAGAGCGTGAACTGGCTGATGACCAGCAGCGGAGCGTCCAGGTCCGAGCAGGACTTCTCGTCGTGGAGCATCCTTACGGACCACAGCTTGCGGGCGAGCTGTGCCGCCTTCTCCGGGGTGTCGTCATGGGTCACCCCGACCAGTACGCACAGTCCCTGGCCGACGATCTCGCCGACCGTCTCGCCGTCCACGACGACGCTCGCCCCGTCCACTCTCTGTACCACAGCACGCATGGCGACCATCATGCCGTGCGTCCATCCGGGGCCGATCGGGTGGAGAGCCGCTGCACAGGGAGCATCACTGGTGGCACGATGCGTGCAGGCGGTGCAGGCGGGCAGGAACTGCGGGAACGACGCATCGCTGGAGGGGACGGACACCAATGACCACATCGGGCACCGGCCAGCCCATGGCCACCGAGGGCCTGCTGCCGCCGCGGCCGCCGAGCCAGCGCGGCGGGCGGCTGGCCGACTCCGCCGCCGTGACGGCGCCGGCCGTGACGTCCACGTCCGCGGCCGCGAGCGGTCTGAACGCTCTGCGGCTGCCGGAGCTGCGGGCGCTGCGCCGCTCGGCACAGCGCGAGGAGGCGGATCTGAGCTATCTGCGCAGACTGCTCCAGGGGCGGATCGACATCCTCCGCGCGGAGCTGGGCCACCGCCGTGACCCGGCGCCCGCGGCGGCCGCGGCCCAGCCGCCCGCCGCGCTGGTGGACCGGCTGCCGGAGATCCTCGCGGATCTCCCCCCACGGCACCGCTCCTCGGCCCGGCATGTCACGCTCGGGACGCCGCAGGACGCGGAGTACGAGCGGCTGGCCGAGGAGATGCTGGCCGAGGTGGGCCTGTCCGATCTGCGGGCCCGCACGGACGAGGAACTGCACGGCGCGATGGCCCGCCTCGTCGGCCATGAGCAGCAGGTGTCGCGGCGGCGGCAGGAGCTCCAGCGCACGGCGGACGGCTGCAGCGCGGAGATCGCCCGCCGGTACCGCGAGGGGAGGCGCGGGTGGACGACCTGCTGGCGTAGGCAGCGACGGGCTGCCCGCGGGGTGCTCAGGGTGCTGCCCGCGGGGTCCTCAGGGAGCTGTTCGCGCGGTGCTCAGGGAGCTGTTCGCGCGGTGCTCGCCACGCTGTCCACAGGGTGCGGTGTGATGAAATGACCTGGTCCGAGGGCTGTGGAAATCGGCGTGCGGCCGGTGGCGGCGGACGCTTAGCGTGTGCGCATGGCCCTCGAACTCCGCACCCCACTCGCCGATTCCGACCTCAGCCACTGGACCGTCGCACTCAACACCGGCTTCCTGCGTCCGCCGGAGGCGCCGAAGGAGGAGGTGGAGCTGCGACGGGAGCAGATAGATCTGTCCCGTACGCAGGGGGTCTTCGACGGGGACCGCTGTGTGGCCACCTTCCGCAGCTTCGCACAGCGGCTGACGGCGGTCGGCGGGGCGGATGTCCCGGCCGACGCGATCAGCAATGTCGCGGTGTCGCCCACCCACCGCCGCCGGGGCCTGCTCAGCCGGATGATGGAGCACGATCTGCGCGCCGCCAAGGAGCGGGGCGAGGCGGTGGCCACCCTGATCGCGGCCGAGTATCCGATCTACGGGCGGTACGGCTTCGGCCCGGCCACCTGGATCACCGAATGGGAGGTGGACGTCCCCCGTGCGGGCCTCGACCCGCGCCACTCGGCTCCGGTGGACGGCGGCCGGGTCGACTTCGCCGACGCCGACGAGGTGCGGAAGCTGGGCCCCGCCCTGCATGAGCGGCTGCGCGCCCGGCAGCACGGCGCCATCGACCGCCCGGACCACTGGTGGCAGATCAACACCGGTCAGCGGCGGTTGCCCAACCGCCCCTGGGCCGAGCCGTTCTATGTGCTCTACCGCTCCCCCGACGGCTCGGTGGACGGACTGCTCGCCTATACGGCGGACGACCACTGGGAGGGCAACAAACGACCGCACAACACCGCCACCGTGCTCGCGCTGACCACGGTCACCCCGGCCGCCGAGCGGGCGCTGTGGCACTTCCTGCTCTCGGTCGACTGGGTGACCCGGGTCCACACCGGCCGGCGCGCCCCGGACGATCTGCTCCCGCTGCTGCTCGGCGATCCCCGCGCCGCCCAGATCACCACCTATGCCGACTGGCTGTGGCTGCGCCCGCTGGATGTGCCCCAGCTGCTCGAGACCCGTACATACCCGGCCGAGGGCTCGCTTGTGCTCGAGCTGCGCGATGCCGCCGGGCTGGCCGGGGGCCGCTACTTCCTGGAGGCGGGCCCCGACGGCGCGGCGTGTGCGACCACGGGCCGCCCGGCAGATCTGACCATGGACATCGGCGAGTTGAGCACGCTGTGGCTGGGCGACGAGTCGGCGGTCAGGCTCGCCTCGCTGGGCCGGATAGCCGAGGAGCGCCCGGGCGCCGCGGCGCTGGCGGACCGGCTGCTGCGAACCCCGCGCCGCCCCTGGTGCCCCGACGGCTTCTGAGACGCTGAGGGCTTCAGCAGCTGGACCTGAGCAGTCGGCGCGCGCCCGCGCCCTGCTCGCCCAGCCGGTCGTAGGGGTTCGCCAGCGCGCACTTGTCGATCGACAGACAGCCGCAGCCGATGCAGTCGGTGAGGTGGTCGCGGAGGTTCTCCAGCTGTTCGATGCGCTCGTTGAGGTCCGCGTGCCAGCACTCCGAGATCCGGGCCCAGTCCTCCTTGGTGAGGACGTGGTCCTCGGGGAAGAGCCCGAGGACCTCCCGGATCCTCGCCAGCGGGATGCCGACGCGCTGCGAGGAGCGGACGAAGGCCACGCGGCGGAGGGTATCGCGGGTGTAGCGGCGCTGATTGCCGGAGGTGCGGCGGCTGTGGATCAGCCCCTCGCGCTCATAGAAGCGCAGCGCGGAGGCGGGCACCCCGCTGCGCTGCGAGAGCTCGCCGACCGTGAGCTCATGGGTCTTCCAGGTCAGTTGCGTCATAGTGCCGAGGGTAGCTTGACTTCAACCTTTGTTTAAGTCCGAGGCTCGTTCCATGACAACAGACACCGCCGCCCTGACGGCAACCACCACGTCCGCATCCGCCACCGACGCCGACTCCCCCATCCGGCTCGCCATCATCATCGGCAGCACCCGCGACGGCCGCTTCGGGCCGAAGGTCGCGGACTGGTTCGCCGGTCATGCGACGCTCCGCCCCGATATGACCGTCGACGTCGTGGACCTGGCCGAGACCCCGCTGCCCACGGCCCTCACCCACCGTCCCGGCGCCGAGGACGTCGCGGCCCTGGAGGCCGTGACGCCCCGGCTGGACGCGGCCGACGCGTTCGCCGTGGTCACGCCCGAGTACAACCACAGCTACCCCGCCTCCCTGAAGAACGCGATCGACTGGCACTTCACCCAGTGGCAGGCCAAGCCGGTCGGCTTCGTCTCCTACGGCGGCATCTCCGGGGGCCTGCGCGCGGTCGAGCATCTGCGGCCGGTCTTCGCCGAGGTCCACGCCGTGACCGTCCGGGACACGGTCAGCTTCCACAACGCGGGCGGGCTGTTCGGAGAGGACGGCCGACTGAAGGACCCCGAGGGTCCGGACGCCGCCGCCGGGGCCATGCTCGACCAGCTCACCTGGTGGGCGCGGGCCCTGCGCACGGCGCGGACCACCCATCCGTACGGCAGCTGAGTTGCCCGGCGGCGCCGACCCCCGTTGACGGCGCCGCCGGGAACCCGGCCCAGCGGTTCAGTGGTTCAGCGGCCCGGCGGCTCAGCCGGTGCGGCGCCGGAAGAGCACGCCCGACAGCCCGGCCGCCACCGCCAGGATTCCGCCGCACCAGACCAGGGCCTGCCAGGCGCTGTCGCCGACCGGCCGGTCCAGCAGCAGCCCCCGCAGGGCCTCGATGACCGGGGTGACCGGCTGGTGCTCCGCGAACCCGTGCAGCCAGCCCGGCATCGTGTCGATCGGTACGAACGCGCTGCTGGGATACGGCAGGAACATCATCAGGAAGGTGAACCCGCCCGCCGCCTCCGGTGACCTGGCGATCAGGCCGAAGCAGGCCGAGAGCCAGGAGATCGCGAGGATGAACACCAGCAGGATCCCGGCCACGGCCAGCCAGTCGAGCGGACCGGCGGCCGGCCGGAAGCCGATGAGGAAGGCCACCCCGAAGACGATCGCGGTCGCGACCGTGTTGCGCAGCACGCTCGCGGCCACATGACCCGCCAGGATCGGGGTGCCGCCGATGTCCAGCGACCGGAAGCGATCGATGATGCCGCCGGCCATGTCATTGGTGACGGTGACCGCCGTATTGGCCGAGCCGAAGCCCGCGCACAGCAGCATCACCCCGGGGACGACATAGGTGACGTACTCGGTGCCGGTGTGGATGGCACCGCCGAAGAAGTAGACGAAGACCAGCATCAACAGGATCGGCAGCAGCATGGCGGTGAGCACCGCGTCGAGATTGCGCCTGCTCAGCCGGATGGTGCGGCCGGTCAGAACGATCGCGTCAGACACCGGCCGTCTCCTTCTCGCCCGTGGCGTCCTCGCCGGTACGGCTCCCGCCCCCGGCGCCGTGGCCGGTCAGGGCCATGAAGACATCGTCGAGCGTGGCGCTGTGCAGGGTGAAGCGGTCCACGGCGCGGCGCTCGGGTCGATCTCGTCGAGCAGGGCCCGCACATGGGCGGCGCTGCCGTCCGTCGCGACGCCCAGCGTCAGCCGGTCGGCGTCGCTCCAGACGAGCCGGACGCCGAGTTGGCGGGCGACCGACCCGTACGCCGCGACATCGCCGAACACGAGGTCCAGCCGCTGCCCGGCCACGCGCTCCTTCAGCTCGGCCGGGGCGCCCTCGGCCACCACCCGGCCGCCGTCCACCACGGCCACGCGATCGGCGAGTTGATCGGCCTCCTCCAGGTACTGGGTGGTGAGGAAGACCGTCACCCCGTCCGTCACCAGCCCCTTGACCACCTCCCACATGGCCTGTCGGCTGCGCGGGTCGAGTCCGGTGGTCGGCTCGTCGAGGAAGATCACCTCGGGGTGGCCGACCAGGCCCGCGGCGAGATCGAGCCGACGGCGCATCCCGCCGGAGTAGGTGCCCACGGTGCGGCGGGCGGCGCCGGTGAGGTCGAAGCGCTCCAGCAGTTCCCGCGCTCGGCCATGGGACTCGACGCGGCCGAGCCGGGTCAGCCGCCCCATCATCCGCAGGTTCTCCTCGCCGGTCTGCATCTCGTCCACCGCGGCGTACTGCCCGGTGAGGCTGATGGCGCGGCGGACCCGGCGGCGGTCGGCGACGACGTCGAAGCCCGCGACGCGGGCCCGCCCGGCGTCCGGTGGCGTCAGCGTGGCCAGGATCCGCACGGTCGTCGTCTTGCCCGCCCCGTTGGGGCCGAGCAGCGCGAAGACGCTGCCGGGCGCGACTGACAGATCGACGCCCCTGAGCACCTTCACCGCCCCGTAGGACTTCTCGAGGCCGCTCGCCTCGATGGCTGGTCGATGGGCCATGATCCCTCCCCCGCTCCACTCTCTGCGTATGCCATACGCGCTACTGCGTAGGGTATACATAACCCTAGGATTGCGGTCAACCGAGCCACCATCAGCGCACGTAGGTACGGAGGGTCCGAGGCCATGGCCACCGAGGAGAGCGGCACCGGCCTGCCGGCGAGCATCGAGGCCGCCTGGGGGCTGCGGGAACGCCCGGGCAAGGGACCCCGCCCCGGGCTGACCCTGGGCCGGATCGTCGACGCCGCCGTCGGCATCGCCTCGGCGGACGGCCTCGGCGCGGTCTCCATGAGCCGGGTCGCGTCCGAGCTCGGCGTCTCCACGATGTCCCTGTACCGCTATGTCTCGGCCAAGGACGAGTTGCTGATGCTGATGGAGGACGCGGCCTACGGCCCGCCGCCGCCCGGCGAACCAGGGAAGGACTGGCGGTCCGGGTTCACCGACTGGGCCCGGGCGCTGCGCACCGCCTACGCCCGCCACCCGTGGGCGGTGAACGTCCCGATCAGCGCCCCGCCCTCGACGCCCAACTCGGTGGCCTGGATGGAGCGCGGACTGGCCTGCCTTCGCCGCACGAACCTCAGCGAGGGCGAGAAGATATCCGTGCTGATGCTGGTCAGCGGCTTCGTCCGGAACGAGGCCCGGATGACCTTCGACATCCTGGCGGCCCACCGGCGCAAGGGGCAGAGCCCCGAGTCCGCGATGGCGTCCTGGGCCAAGCTGTTGGAGAAGCTGACCGACGCCGAGCACTTCCCGGCCGTGACGGCGGCCCTCCGGACGGGGGAGTTCGAGACCCCGGGCGGCCCCGACGACGAGTTCGTCTTCGGCCTGGAGCGGATCCTCGACGGCGTGGAGGCGCTGATCAGCGCGAGGAGCTGACCGCCCGGATCCGCGCGCTCCACACACCCCGGGGGCTGGTCCCCACGCCGACGGGGCTGGCCCGCACACCCACCAGACTGGTCCCCGCGCCCGCCGGGCTGGCCAGATCCTTGTACATCCTGGCCATCCGGCCACTCGTCGGCCCCGGGGCCGGTTTCCGAGCATGGTGGGCATGAACGTGCTGTGGATATTCGCCCACCCCGAACAGCGGTCCCTCAGTGGTGCGTTGCGCGACGAGGGGCTGCGCGCCCTGCGCGAGGCGGGCCATGAGTACCGGCTGTCCGATCTCTACGCGATGCGCTGGAACCCGGTGGTGGACGGCGCCGACTTCCGGCATGACGCGGACGAACGCCTCATCGTCGGGGCCGCCTCGCGGCGCGCCTATGACGCGGGGACGCTCAGCGAGGACATCCGCGCCGAACAGGAGAAGATCGCCTGGGCCGATGCGCTCGTCGTGCAGTTCCCCCTGTGGTGGTACGGCATGCCCGCCATCCTCAAGGGCTGGTTCGACCGCGTCTTCGTCAAGGGCTTCGCCTACGGGATCATCGGGCCGGACGGCCGCACCCTGCGCTACGGGGACGGCAAGCTGGCCGGTAAGCGCGCCATGGTGGTGCTGACCGCCGGGGCGCCCGAGGCCACCATGGGGCCGCGCGGCGTCAACGGCGAGCTCGGCGATCTGCTGTTCCCGCTGCACCACGGCACCTTCTGGTACAGCGGGATGTCCGTGCTGCCGCCGTATGTGGTGTACGGCGCGGACCGGGTCCCGGCCGAGGCGTACGAAACCCATGCCGCCGCGCTGCGGAAGCGGCTGGCCGCCCTGCCGACCGAGGAGCCGATTCCGTTCCGCCGTCAGAACGGCGGGGACTACGACGAGCGCCTGGTGCTCCGACCCGACGTCCTGCCGGGCCGCACCGGCCTCTCCGTGCACTACACACACCCCCGTACCCCGGCCGCCGAAGGCGTCCAGGACACGCAGACCGCCGTGAGCGGCTAGGAGGGCGGCCACAGCTCCAGCCGCCAGTCGTTGCACCGCGTCATCGTCCCCACCGGATACTCGAACTCGCACTCGCCGAGCAGCGTGAACCCGGCCTTGCGGCACACCCCGTTCGACGCGGGATGGCCGACGGACGGATACGCGTGCAGATACCGATGGGTCCGCTGCGCCGCGGCCGCCCGGGCCACCTCCCTCGCGGCCGCGGCCGCGATCCCCCGCCCCTGGAACGGCGGCAGCACGGCCCAGCCGGTCTCGTACACCGACTCACCCCGCCACTCCCGCTCCCAGTACCCGATGCTGCCGGCCGTCTCGTCCCCCTCCGGCAGCACGATCCGGTACATCCGCCCGGCGCCCGGCCCGGTCAGCTCGGCATACCGCCGGTGGCGGACCAGGATCCGCTCCTCGCTCTCCGGCCCGCCCAGGTGGCTCGTCATCTCCGGGCTGTTGACGCGGCGCAGCAGCTCCAGGCAGAGCGCGCTGTCCTCCCACGGCTCGAGCCGCACCCGCACCCCGCTCGCCCCACCGGACATGCGCCACCTCCCGCCGTCGGCGTGCCCTGCGCCCGCCTTCCGTTCATTCGACCACGGGGGTACGACAACGGCCTCGCGCCCAGGTCACGGCCCGTCCCGCCCGTCCCGCACGGGCCCATCCCGCACGGGCCCATCCCGCGCCGGCCGGCCCGCCCGTCGTCAGCCCGCCGACGCCACCGGCTCCAGCAGCGCCATGTCGTCCTCGTCCAGGGCGATCCGCGCCGCCGCCATGTTCTCCTCGAGGTGGGCCAGTGAGCTGGTGCCGGGGATCTGGATGATCACGGGCGAGCGGGCGAGGCCCCAGGCGAGGGCGATCTGATGCGCGGTCGCGCCGTGCCGCTCCGCGACCATCCGCAGGCTCTCGTTCTCCAGGGCGGTGTGACCGCCGCCCAGTGCGAAGAACGGCATATAGGCGATCCCGGCCGCGGCGCACTCGTCCACCAGCGCCCCGTCGGCCTGGTCGAGCACCCCGAACCGGTTCTGCACCGCCGCCACGGGCGCGATCGCGCGGGCCTCGGCGAGCTGCTCGGCGCTCACATTGCTCACCCCGAGCTCCCGCACCAGCCCCTCCTCCCGCAGTGCGGCCAGCGCGCCGAACCGCTCCCCGATCGGCACCCCGCCCACCGCCTTCAGCCGCCCCACCCGCAGATACACCAGGTCGAGCGCGTCCACGCCCAGCTGCCGCAGGTTCTCCTCCACCAGCCCGCGCAGCTGCTCCGGCCGCGCTTCCGCGTACATCTCCCCGGTCGCGGTGCGCAGCGGCCCGATCTTGGTGGCGATGGTGAGGTGCTCGGGGTACGGGTGCAGGGCCGCGCGCAGGATGTCGTTGGCCCGCTCGGTGGCGGAGAAGTAGAAGGCGGCGGTGTCGATATGACGAACGCCCAGCTCGACGGCGCGCCGCGCGACCGCCACGGCCGTGGCCCGCTCGACGAGGGGACCGGCCCATCGCCCCGGCAGCTGCATCGCGCCGAAGCCCAGCCGATCGGCCGGTGACGAGAGAGGGGAAAGCGACAACGAGGAAAACGCGGATGAGGATGAGGATGAGGATGAGGATGAGGTCATGGGGCAGCATGCGCACCTTTTCGCCCCGACCACAAGATCAGCTCCGCCCGCCAAGACCGGCCAGACAGCCAAGATCAGCTCAGACACCCGAGATCAGCTCAGACTGACAAGACTGGCTCAGCCCGACGACCGCTCCAGCAGCAGCGCCCGCTCACGGGCGTTACGGGTCAGGGCCGCCGCACGCGCGAACTCCGCCCGGGCCTCCTCATGCCGCCCCAGCCGCTCCAGCAGGTCCCCGCGGACGCTCGGCAGCAGGTGGTAGTCCTTGAGGGCCGGTTCCTCCGCCAGCGCCTCGACCAGTTTCAGACCCGCCGCGGGCCCCTCCGCCATCGCGACGGCGACCGCCCGGTTGAGCTCCACCACCGGTGACGGAGTCAGCGCCATCAGTCGGCCGTAGAGGGCGGCGATGGCCGTCCAGTCGGTGTCCTCGTAGCGGATCGCCCGTGCGTGGCAGGCGGCGATGGCGGCCTGGAGGGAGTACGGGCCCTGGCCCGCCCGCTGCAGCGCCTCGACACCCCGGCGGATGAGCAGGCGGTTCCACTTGGTGCGGTTCTGGTCGGCGAGCAGCACCGGCTCACCACCGGGGCCGGTGCGGGCCGCGATCCGGGAGGACTGGAACTCCAGCAGCGAGACCAGCCCGTGCGCTTCGGGCTCCTGGGGCAGCAGCCCCGCCAGCACCCGCGCCAGGCGCAGCGCGTCCTCGCACAGGGCCGGGCGCACCAGATCGTCGCCCGTGGTCGCGGAGTAGCCCTCGTTGAAGACGAGGTAGACGACCTCCAGGACCGAGGAGAGCCGGGCAGTCCGGTCGTCGCCGTACGGCACCTCGAAGGGGACCTCGGCCTTGGCGAGCGTCCGCTTGGCCCGGACGATGCGCTGGGCGACGGTGGACTCCGGGACCAGGAACGCGCGGGCGATCTCCTCCGTGGTCAGCCCGCCCAGCAGTCGCAGGGTGAGCGCGACCCGGGCCTGGGTGGACAGCACGGGGTGGCACGCGGTGAAGATCAGCCGCAGCAGATCGTCGTCGATGTCCTCGGCGGTCCCGGCCAGATCCGCCGGGTCGGGCGGTGAGACGTCCTCCAGGGCCCGCCCGACCTCCGCCAGCTTGCGTGCGTAGGTCTCCTTACGGCGGACGAGATCGATCGCGCGGTGCTTGGCGGTGGCCATGAGCCAGGCGCCCGGATTGTCCGGCACACCCGACTCCGGCCACCGCTCCAGCGCGGCGACCAGGGCGTCCTGCGCGAGTTCCTCGGCCAGGCCGACGTCCCGCACGATGCGGGCGACGCCTGCGATGATCCGCGCGGACTCGATCCTGAAGACCGTTTCGACCGTTCTGGCGATGTCGACTGCTTCGCCACTTTGGGCGCTTTCAGCCGCTTTCGCCGCATCGGTCGGGCTTGCTGCCGTCACGGCCACCATCAGAGCAGCCATAAGGGGACGGAGCAAGCGTTACCGGCTCAGGGCTCGACCACCTCACGGACCTCGACGGTGATGGTCCAGAACTCCTCATGGACCCGCAGGAACCGCTTGGTCCACTCCAGGGCCTCGGCCTTGTCCTTGGCCTGGAGCAGGGCGTAGCCGCCGATGACCTCCTTGCTCTCGGTGAAGGGGCCGTCGGTGCAGCTGATCTTCCCACCGGACCAGGTGACCCGGGTGCCGTCGGAGGTCGGAGTGAGCCCGGCCGTGTCCAGCATGACCCCGGCCTTGGTCATCTCCTCGATCAGCTCGCCCATCCGCTCCATGAGTTCGGGGCTGGGGCCCTCGGCGGGGCGTTCTGCTCATCGACGCGGATCATCGACAGATAGCGCGGCATGGTGACTCCTCATGGGGAACGAGATCGGGATTTGGGAACGGAGGCCGGGGGCTTCCCCGCCTCTCACCCCCGCGTCGAACGGGCACCGCCCGGATCGACAGACCGCACGAAATTTTTTCGACGAGGTCGCACCGGCGAGATGCACCGCCGAGGACGCACCGCCGAGACGCAACGACCGGCTCACGCTCACGGCCCCCGCATGACACGCGCCACTATTGCAAGCAAATGCTTGCAATAGTTAGCACGTCTGTTGCAGCATCGAAGGCATGGCATCACTCAACGTCGGCAACCTCGGCGAGTTCCTGCGCGAGCAGCGGCGCAGTGCGCAGCTGTCGCTGCGGCAGCTGGCCGATGCGGCCGGGGTGTCCAATCCGTACCTCAGCCAGATCGAGCGCGGGCTGCGCAAGCCGAGCGCCGAGATCCTGCAGCAGCTGGCGAAGGCGCTGCGGATATCCGCCGAGACCCTGTACGTACAGGCGGGGATCCTCGACGAGCGGGACCGCGAAGAGACCGAGGTGCGCAGCGTGATACTCGCCGACCCCTCGATCAACGAGCGGCAGAAGCAGGTCCTGCTGCAGATCTACGAGTCCTTCCGCAAGGAGAACGGGCTCCAGACCGCCTCGGACGACGCCTCCGACACCCCCGACACCGGCGCCGACGTCGCCGCACCCTCGAACTGATCCGGGAGGACCATCACCATGGCCATCACCGACGACGTACGCAAGACCCTCACCGACCCGACCCCGCTGTACTTCATGGCGGGCACGGCCGACATCGCCGCCCAGAAGCTCAAGGAGGTGCCGTCGTTCGTCGAGAAGATCGTCGCGGAGGCCCCGGAGCGTCTGAACGCGGTGCGCAACACCGACCCCAAGGTCGTGCAGGAGCGGGTCTCCCAGCAGGCCAAGGGCGCCCAGGACAAGCTCACCGAGATGCTGGGCACGCTCGACACCGACATCAAGCGGCTGCGCGACACGGCGCAGGAGCTCGCCCTGCAGGGTGTGGGCCGGGCCGCCGAGCTCGCCGTGAAGGCGCGGGAGCGGTACGACGAGGTGGCCGAGCACGGCCAGGAGGTCGTGCGGAACTGGCGCGGTGAGGCGGCCGACGAGGTCGTCGACATCGCCGGCGCGATCGAGCCCAAGGAGGAGCGGGACGGCCACGCCCGGTCCAAGGCGCCGTCGCAGTCGGTTTCCATGGACTCCAAGGAGGCCCCGAAGTCTCCGGCCAAGCCGGCCACCCCGGCCGCGTCGAGCAATTCCGGCCACTCGGCCGCGCAGACGTCCGCGGCCTCGTCGGCCTCCCAGGCCAAGAAGACCCCGGCCCGCGGCAACAAGCCCGCCCCCGCCGCCAAGAAGCCGGAGCCGAAGTCGGCCGGCTGACGCGCGCACACCCACGACCGGGCCGGGTACGCCGGGTATACCCTGCGTGCCCGGCCCGGTGGGCGGGTACGGTGGCCCGCAGAGACGCTTCCCATACAAATCTTCTAGGCGGTGGACGGCGTGCTGGTGGAAGGCTTCGGCAAGCTGATGTACTGGGTCTCCTGGGCCCTGCTCCTCTTCAGCCTCTTCGCCTTCGTCGACTCGGCGATCCGCCGGGAGGACGCGTACCGAGCGGCGGACAAGCAGACCAAGGCATTCTGGTTGATCATCCTCGGTCTCGCGGCCGCGGTGAACTTCTTCATGGGAATCCTGGACTTCCTGCCGATCATCGGGCTGATCGCGACGATCGTGTACATCGTCGACGTCCGGCCCGCGCTGCGGCAGGTCTCCGGCGGTGGCCGCCGCTGGCCGCGCGGCCGCGGCTCCAGCTCCGACGGCCCTTACGGACCCTTCAACGGCCGATAGCGGGCACGAGCCGACCGATAGCGGGCACGAGCCGACCGATAGCAGGCACGAGCCGACCGGTGGCGGGCGAGCCGACCGGTGGCGGGCACGAGCCGACGGCCGATAGCGGGCACGAGCGACATCACAACCGGCCGCGGCCGGTCAGCCGCGGTCCAGCAGCAGCACCGCCAGATCGTCGGTCAGCTCCCCGCCGTTCAGCGACCGCACCTCGGTGACGGTCGCGTCCAGCAGCTCCTCACCGCGCCGTCCCTCCGCGACCTGGCGCGCCACGATCTCGACCATCCCCTCCTGGCCGAGCCGCTGCACCCCCTTCCCGACACGGCCCTCGATCAGCCCGTCGGTGTACATCATCAGGCTCCACGCCCCGCCGAGCTCGACCTCGCGGCGCGGCCAGCGGGCGTTCGGCAGCAGACCCAGCGCCGGGCCGTTCTCGTCGGTCGGCAGCAGCCGGGGCGCCATGCTCGGGCGGATCGCCAGCGGTGAGGGGTGCCCGGCCAGACAGACCCCGGCCCGGCGGCCGTCCGGGGCGATGTCGACCGTACACAGTGTGGCGAAGATCTCATCGTCGGCGCGTTCGTTCTCCAGCACCTGCTGAAGGGTGCCGAGCAGCTGATCGCCGCAGAGCCCGGCGAAGGTCAGCGCGCGCCAGGCGATCCGCAGCTCCACGCCGAGGGCGGCCTCGTCCGGGCCGTGGCCGCAGACGTCGCCGATCATCGCGTGGACCGTGCCGTCCGGGGTGCGGACGGTGTCGTAGAAGTCGCCACCGAGCAGGGCCCGGCTGCGGCCGGGCCGGTAGCGGGCGGTGAAGCGCAGCCCCGAGCCGTCCAGCAGCGGGGTGGGCAGCAGTCCGCGTTCCAGCCGGGCGTTCTCCTGGGCGCGCAGCCGTGACTCGGTGAGCTGGCGCTGGGCGAGGTCGGAGCGTTTGCGCTCGACGGCGTAGCGGATGGCGCGGTTGAGGATCCGGCCGTCCAGCTCGCCGCGGAAGAGGAAGTCCTGGGCACCCACCCGCACCGCCTCGGCGGCGCGCTCGGCGTCGTCCTCCGCGGTGAGCACGAGGACGGCGTGCGAGGGCGCGAGCCTCAGCACCTCGCGCAGCGTGGCCAGCGAGTCCGCGCCGTCGTGACACGGGCCCGGCAGGGCCAGGAGGATGCACTGCACCCCGTCGGTGAGCAGCCGGCTGGCCTCGGTGAGGTTGCGGGCCGTACGGATGCGGACCCGGTTACCCTCGGTGTCCAGCATCTCGGGAACGTTGAAGGCACCGGACGGATCGTCCTCGATCACCAGCAGGGTGAGCCCGTTGTCGGGCAGGGTGGCGGGACCGGCTGACTGGGCCGGTGCCTCCCGTTGCCTCGGCACGGGTACGGACATCGCTCGATTCCTTCCCTCCCCCGAGGGCGCGCCCCGCCGACGGTGGAGCGCACGTGGGATTCCGGTACGCACACCGACTGGTCGGTTTCAGCGGCGCCAGGGCGCGGGTACCGGATACTGCCAGGCGACCTTAGCGCTAGGCGGCCGTTTCACGGAATGACCTCCAGGCACCGACTTTTGTCATATGCCGCACGTCATGCGGCACTTGGCGGCCCGGGAGACAATCCCGGGATGACGAACATCACGCTGACGCTGGGCGATATCACCGAGCAGAGCGTCGACGCGGTCGTGAACGCGGCCAACTCCTCCCTGTTGGGAGGGGGTGGCGTCGACGGAGCCATCCATCGACGGGGCGGACCCGACATTCTGGATGAATGCCGCGATCTGCGCACGTCCCGCTACGGCAAGGGACTTCCGGCGGGTGAGGCGGTCGCCACCACGGCCGGCCGGCTGCCCGCCCGCTGGGTGATCCACACGGTCGGACCGGTCTTCTCCGCGGCCGAGGACCGCTCGACCACCCTCGCCTCCTGCTACCGCGCGTCACTGCGGGTCGCCGACGAACTGGGCGCCCGTACGGTCGCCTTCCCTGCCGTCTCCACCGGCGTCTACCGCTGGCCCCTGGACGACGCGGCCCGGATCGCGCTCAGCACCGTCCGCGATGCGGACACCTCGGTCACCGAGGCCCGCTTCGTCCTGTTCGACCAGCGCGCGTACGACGCCTTCGAGACGGCCCTGAACGAGCTGCCGCCGACCTGAGAGGGCCTGTCCGGATGGCCGGCACTACCTCGCGTCCGGCCGCACCACGCCCAGGATCGGCATCGAGCCCGCGCCCGCGACCGTCACCTGGCGGCCGGGGCGCGGGGCGTGGATCATCGCGCCGCTGCCCACGTACATCCCCACATGGCTCGCGTCCTTGAAGTAGATGATCAGATCGCCCGGGCGCATGTCCTTCACGCTCACCTTCGGCAGCAGCCGCCACTGCTCCTGCGAGGTCCGCGGGATCGCCCGGCCGGCCGCCGCCCACGCCCGCTGGGTCAGCCCCGAGCAGTCATAGGTGTCCGGACCCACCGCGCCCCACACATAGTCCTTGCCGAGCTGGTCCTTCGCGAAGTCGACCGCGCGTCCGCCCTTCGCGGTGGCGCCGCTCCCGAGCTCCCGCAGTATCCCGGTGTCCAGCCATTTGGCCTGCGCGCCACGGGCCTTGTCCTCCTCCAGCCGGCGCAGCCGCTCCCGCTCGTCCTTCGCCAGCCGGGACTCCAGCCGCTGCGCCCGGGCCAGCTTGCGCAGGATCTCCTTCTTCGCGGCCGCCTTCTTCGCCCGGCTCCGGTCCAGCCGTTCCCACTCCTGTGAGGCCGACTCGGCGTAGCGGTCCAGCGCCACCTGGGTGCGCGCCAGACGGCCGATCAGACCGTGGGTCGCCTTCTCCCCCTTGCGCGCGAGCGTGACGCCGTCGAGGAAGTCACCCGGGTCGCCGTTGAGGAACAGCCGCGCCTCCGCCGGCATCCCGCCGCCCCGGTACTGGGCCCGGGCCATCGCCCCGGCCCGCTTGCGCAGTCCGGCCATCTCCTTCTGGGCCTTCACCACGGCTCGGGCGATCCTCAGGATGGACTTCTCCTGCCGGGTCTGTTTCTCCCGCGCCAGGTTGTACGCGTCGGTGGCGGACTCCGCCTTGCGGTAGAGCCCCTCGACCTCCTGGCGGACCGCCTCCAGGCTCCGGTCCCCGGCCCCGCCGCCACCGGTCCCGCCACCCGGCGTCGGCCCCGGCTCGCCGGGCGCGGCGTACGCCGTCTCCGGCACGGCCGACAGTCCCAGCGCGCAGACGAGTGCGGTGGCCGCGGCGACGCTCACACTCCTCCCTCTCCCGTCCCGCCTCACCCGCGGTCTCCTCTCGTTCCGCTCCGACCGTGCGCGCTCCCGTCTCCCCAGGCCCTGTCCGGCGGATCTTCGCGGGCCCGCGGCGTCTGGCACGGCGCCTCGCTGCGTTGTCGGGATCGTCCGAGTACAACCCGGTACGAGGACGACCCTCCGCCTTGCGATGCTCCCCCAGCCACCGCTGGGAGGTGCTCCCTGCACCAGACGCCGTGGGCTGATCCGCGAAGATCAACCGGGCAGGGCCTAGCGCGCCAGATCTGACGTACAGGCACGTAGGGACGGATAGTGACATGCCGCACCGCAATCCGACAGAGACACGCGGCGGTTACGCCGGCAGCCACCCCGATCCGGTTCACCGGACGGGTGCCGCACAGGTGTCGGACGGGCCCCGGGCGACCTCCGTGAGGAGGTCACCCACGCCGCGATCCAGCCGTGACCTGGCCGTGACATGGCCACCACACTGACGGCCGAGGTTCACCATCCGTTAACTCACCCCCTCAGGCCGCTTCACCTGATCTGCCTAATTTCGGCCCTACTGAGCGTGAGCCGCGTTCGGCTCCGGCGCACGCCGCATCAAGTGCGCTCCACCCATCTCGCGCCGTCCCCCACCGGCGGCTCTCTGGAAGGAACTCCTGAAAGTGAAGCTTCAGCGCAAGAACCGGCTTCGCGCCATCGCCGCCGGTGCCCTCGCTGTCTCCGGCGTCCTTGTCCTCACGGCGTGCGGCTCCGACGACAACAGCGGCGGGGGCGGCGGGGGCGACTCCAAGGCCGCCTCCAACATCAAGTGCGACGGCAAGGGGCAGCTGCTGGCCTCCGGCTCCTCCGCGCAGAAGAACGCCATGGACCTGTGGATCAAGACCTACGGGGCGGCGTGCAAGGACACCAAGCTCAACTACAAGGCCACCGGCTCGGGCGCGGGCATCCAGGAGTTCCTGCAAGGCAAGACCGCCTTTGCGGGTTCCGACTCGGCACTGAAGCCCGAAGAGGTCAAGTCCTCGAAGCAGGTCTGCAAGGGCGGCCAGGCCATTGACCTGCCGATGGTCGGTGGCCCGATCGCCGTCGGCTTCAACGTGCCCGGCGTGGACAAGCTGACGCTGAACGCCGATGTCCTCGCCAAGATCTTCAACTCCGAGATCAAGAAGTGGGACGACCCCGCGATCAAGGCGCTGAACAAGGACGCGAAGCTTCCGAGCCTCAAGATCCAGGCGTTCCACCGCTCCGACGAGTCGGGCACCACGGACAACTTCACCAAGTACCTCAAGGCCGCCGCGCCCAAGGCGTGGCCGCACGAGCCGGGCAAGGCGTGGGAGGGCGAGGGCGGCCAGTCGGCCGACGGCTCCTCCGGTGTCTCCTCGCAGGTCAAGCAGGTCTCGGGGGCGATCTCGTACTTCGAGCTCTCCTACGCGACCGCGAACAGCATCAAGACCGTCGACCTCGACACCGGCGCCTCCGCCCCGGTCCAGGCCACCGTCGAGAACGCCTCCAAGGCCATCTCCGAGGCCAAGATCAAGGGCACCGGCAAGGACCTGGCCCTGGACCTGGCCTACGACACCAAGGCTGACGGCGCCTACCCGATCACCCTGGTCACCTACGAGATCGCCTGCGACAAGGGCAACAAGGCGAGCACCCTCGCCGCGACCAAGTCCTTCCTGACCTACGTCGCCAGCGAGGACGGCCAGACCTCGCTGAAGGAGCTGGGCTACGCCCCGCTGCCGACCGAGATCGCCAACAAGGTCCGCGAGAGCGTCAAGAGCCTCTCCTGACCCGAGTGCGGCTGACTCCGCCCTGGCGATCGCCACGGCGGAGTCAGCCGCATCGTCCGGTGCACCGCCGCACAGGGAGCCTCACCGCAACAGGCTCCGCAGACCGGAGAACCCATGAAAACGGACATAGAACCCACATCAACAGCCGCAGGGTCACCATCGAAGGTCAGGACCCGCTCCACCGGCCGCGCCGGTGACAAGATCTTCCTCGGCCTCTCCCGGGGTTCCGGTATCGCTCTGCTGGTGATCATGGCGGCCATCGCGGCCTTCCTCACCTACCGCGCCGCCATCGCGATCTCCAAGGACGAGGCCAACTTCCTCACCACCTTCGAGTGGAACACCGGCTCCTCGCCGATGCGGTTCGGCATCGCCGTCCTCGCCTACGGCACGGTCGTCAGCTCGATCATCGCCATGGTCATCGCGGTCCCGATCGCGGTGGGCATCGCGCTGTTCATCTCGCACTACGCCCCGCGCCGGCTGGCCGCCCCGGTCGCCTACGTCATCGACCTGCTCGCCGCGGTCCCCAGCATCGTCTACGGCCTGTGGGGCGCGCTGTTCCTCGTGCCGCACCTGACCGGCCTGTACACCTGGTTCGACGACTACCTGGGCTGGACCGGGATCCTCAGCTACCAGGGCGGCGCCGCGCGCTCCCTGTTCACCGTCGGCATCCTGCTGGCGATCATGATCCTGCCGATCGTCACCAGCGTGAGCCGCGAGGTGTTCCGGCAGGTCCCGAAGATGCACGAGGAGGCGGCGCTGGCGCTCGGCGCCACCCGCTGGGAGGTCATCCGGATGGCGGTCCTCCCCTTCGGCCGCTCCGGCATCATCAGCGCCTCGATGCTGGGTCTGGGCCGTGCGCTGGGCGAGACCATGGCGGTCGCCACCGTGCTGTCCCCCAACTTCCTGATCGAGACCAGCCTGCTGGACCCGGGCGGCGGCACCTTCGCCCAGAACATCGCCAGCCGCTTCAAGGAAGCCGGCAACGACGGCCGTGACGCGCTGATCGCCTCCGGTCTGGTGCTGTTCGTCATCACCCTGCTGGTGAACGGCGCCGCGCGCATGATCATCGCCCGCCGCAAGGAGTACTCGGGGACCGCCGCATGAGCACTGTCGTTGACAAGAACCCCGCACTCCGCGCTTCCAGCCTTCAGCAGGCCCGGCTGCCCGGGTGGGCCCCGTACGCCCTGGTCGTGGTCTCGCTGGGCCTGGGAGCGGGCATCGGCACCGCCCTGGGAATGGGCAATCCGTTCCAGATGGGCCTGCTCGCCGCCCTGGTCTTCATCATCGCCTCGTACGCCCTCGGCGCCGTGGTCGAAGGCAGCCGACAGGCCAAGAACCGGCTGGCCACCAGCCTGGTGTGGGTCTGCTTCCTGCTCGCCGTCGTCCCGCTGCTCTCCCTGATCTGGGAGACCATCGACCGGGGCCGGACCGTGCTCGACGGCTACTTCCTGAGCCACTCCATGGAGGGCGTGCAGACGATCCTGCCCGGCGGTGGCGCGTACCACGCGATCATCGGCACCCTGGAGCAGGTCGGCCTCGCCGCGCTCATCGCCGTTCCGATCGGCCTGCTGACCGCCATCTACCTGGTGGAGTACGGCCGCGGCCGGCTCGCCAAGGCCGTCACCTTCTTCGTCGACGTGATGACCGGCATCCCCTCGATCGTCGCCGGTCTGTTCATCCTCAGCTTCTGGATCATCATCCTCGGCTTCAGCTACTCGGGCTTCGCCGGTGCCATGGCGCTGGCCATCCTGATGATGCCGATCGTCGTCCGCTCGACCGAGGAAATGCTCAAGCTGGTCCCGGACGAGCTGCGTGAGGCGTCCCTCGCGCTCGGCGTGCCCAAGTGGCGCACCATCCTCAAGGTGGTGCTGCCCACCGCGATCGGCGGGATCACCACGGGCGTGATGCTGGCGGTCGCCCGTATCGCCGGTGAGTCCGCGCCCATCGTGCTGCTGGTCTTCGGTGCCGCGGGGATCAACAACAACCCGTTCGAAGGCGCCCAGTCGTCGCTGCCCTACTACATCTACGAGCAGTGGCAGCTCGGCAACGAGGCCTCCTTCAACCGGGCCTGGGCAGCGGCGCTCGTGCTCATCGCCTTCGTCATGATCCTGAACCTGGTGGCCCGCGGCATCGCCCGCTGGAAGGCCCCGAAGTCCGGCCGCTGAGGCCAAGAAGAAGAGAAGTGATTCACATGGCCAAGCGCATCGACGTCAGCGGGCTCACCGCCTACTACGGCAGCCACAAGGCCATCGAGGACATCTCGATGACCGTCGAGCCCCGCTCGGTGACCGCCTTCATCGGCCCGTCGGGCTGCGGCAAGTCCACCTTCCTGCGCACCCTCAACCGGATGCACGAGGTCACCCCCGGCGGCCGGGTCGAGGGCAAGGTGATGCTCGACGACGAGAACCTCTACGGCTCCGGGGTGGACCCGGTCTCCGTGCGGCGCACGGTCGGCATGGTCTTCCAGCGCCCCAACCCGTTCCCGACGATGTCCATCTTCGAGAACGTGGCCGCCGGGCTGAAGCTCAACGGCTCGTACAAGAAGAACGAGCTCGAGGGCGTCGTCGAGAAGTCCCTCAAGGGCGCCAACCTGTGGAACGAGGTCAAGGACCGGCTCAACAAGCCGGGCGCCGGGCTCTCCGGCGGTCAGCAGCAGCGGCTGTGCATCGCCCGCGCCATCGCGGTCGAGCCCGATGTGCTGCTGATGGACGAGCCCTGCTCCGCGCTCGACCCGATCTCCACGCTCGCCATCGAGGACCTGATCGGTGAGCTCAAGGAGCGCTTCACGATCGTCATCGTGACGCACAACATGCAGCAGGCGGCGCGCGTCTCGGACCGTACGGCCTTCTTCAACCTGGCCGGTGTCGGCCAGCCGGGCAAGCTCATCGAGATCGACGAGACCGAGCGGATCTTCTCGAACCCGTCGGTGCAGGCGACCGAGGACTACATCTCCGGCCGCTTCGGCTGACCAGGCCCCTCGCACGACCGGCGAGGACAGAACGTCCTGCGGTGCTGCATGGCGGTGCCACCGCAAGACGAAGGGCCCGCCCCTGGCTCCCGGGGCGGGCCCACTTTTCATGGGTCCGGTCTTGTTGTGCGGCGGTCAGCCGAAGGCCAGGTTGACGATCCAGTAGCTGCCCGCGGCGACTCCGCCCGCCGCGGGCATGGTGATGAACCAGCCGAGGATGATGTTCTTCGCGACCCCCCAGCGGACCGCGCTCACCCGCTTGGTCGCCCCCACGCCCATGATCGCCGAGGTGATGACATGGGTGGTCGAGATGGGCGCCTGGAACATGAACGACGCCGTGTACATGACGCCTGCCGCCGTGGTCTCCGCCGCGAACCCCTGCGGCGGGTCCAGCTCGATGATCCGCCGTCCCAGCGTGCGCATGATGCGCCAGCCGCCCGCGTAGGTGCCGAGCGACAGCATCGCGGCGCAGGAGATCTTCACCCACACCGGAATCGCGTCGCCTTCGTCCTCGACACCCCCGATGACCAGGGCCATCACCACAACACCCATGGTCTTCTGGGCGTCCTGGAGGCCATGGCCGAGCGCCATGCCCGCCGCCGAGACGGTCTGCGCTATCCGGAAGCCGCGCTTGGCCTTGTGCGGGTTCGCGTCACGGAAGATCCAGAGGATGATCACCATCACGAAGTAGCCCAGCACCAGGCCGACGATGGGCGAGAGGACCATCGGGATGACGATCTTCTCCAGCACCCCGTCCCAGTGGACCGTGCTCGCCCCCGCGAGCGCCGCGCCGACCAGCCCGCCGAACAGCGCGTGCGAGGAGGACGACGGCAGACCGTAGTACCACGTCACCATGTTCCAGGCGATCGCGCCGACCAGTCCGGCGAACAAGATCATCATGCCTTGGTCGCCGGTGGGGGTGGCGATCAGGCCCTCGCTGACGGTCTTGGCGACGCCGCTGCCGAGGAAGGCACCCGCGAGGTTCATCACGGCGGCCATCGCGAGCGCCGCCCGTGGGGTCAGCGCCCGGGTGGAGACCGAGGTCGCGATGGCGTTGGCCGAGTCGTGGAAGCCGTTGGTATAGGTGAAGAACAGCGCGACCGCGATGGTCACGACAAGCGCGAAGGTGTCCATGCCCGGGCTCAGGACTCCTTGACGGCGATGGTCTCGACCGTGTTGGCCACGTGCTCGAAGGCGTCCGCCGCCTCCTCCAGCACATCGACGATCTGCTTGAGCTTGAGCACCTCGATGGCGTCGTACTTACCGTTGAAGAGGTGGGCCAGGAGCTTGCGGTGGATCTGGTCCGCCTGGTTCTCCAGCCGGTTGACCTCGATCCAGTACTCCGTGAGGTTGGTCATGGTGCGCAGATTCGGCATCGCCTCGGCGGTCAGCTCGGCCGCCCGCGCCAGCACCTCGATCTGCTGCTCGACGCCCTTGGGCAGCTCTTCGACCTGGTAGAGGACGACCAGGTCGACGGCCTCCTCCATGAAGTCCATGATGTCGTCGAGAGACGAGGCCAGGGAGTAGATGTCCTCGCGGTCGAACGGTGTGATGAAGGAGGAGTTCAGCTGGTGGAAGATCGCGTGTGTGGCGTCGTCCCCGCGTGCTCCGCGGCCCTCATCCGCTCCGAGATCTCGGCACGAGCGGAGGAGTCCGCCCCGAGCAGTTCCATCAGGAGCTTGGAGCCGGTCACGATGTTGTCCGCGGACGCGGCGAACATGTCGTAAAAGCTCGTCTCCCTGGGGGTCAGACGAAAGCGCACTGGGGATCCTCGGAATGCAGCGGATGGGGACTCGACGATGCTAGGCGCATCTTCCGGCCACGGTAACCGGCGTCCCCAGTGTCGCCCATGGGGCGGAGTGCTCAGCACGGGGGCCCGGTTCGACCGGAAAAGGCGGTAGCATATACCCACTGGGGTATATGCGGACATAGCGCAATCAACGGGAGGAAGCCATGACGACCACGGCGGCCGACGCCACCGCGCCCACCGACGGCGACGAGCGGGGCCAGGCGTCCGGGCACACCTCCGCCCAGGACTCCGTACCCCACGGTGGGCATGGATACGCCAAACAAAAGGATCAGCACCTGAAGCGGCTGCGCCGGATCGAGGGCCAGATCAGGGGATTGCAGCGGATGGTCGAGGAAGACGTCTACTGCATCGACATACTCACCCAGGTCTCGGCGAGCACCAAGGCGCTCCAGTCCTTCGCCCTCCAGCTGCTCGAGGAGCATCTGCGCCACTGTGTCGCCAGCGCGGCCGTGGAGAGCGCCGCCCAGGGCGAGGCGGAGGGCACGGGAGAGGTCGACGCCAAGGTGGCCGAGGCCACGGCGGCCATCGCCCGGCTGCTGCGGACCTGAGCGCGGGGACGGGCCGTTGCCGGGTGGGCGGCCGTACGGCCCGTCCTCGGGTCAGCGCCGGTACGGGCCGCTTCCGGGGCACCACGAGTACGGGCCGCCTCCGGCCGGTACAGGCCGTTGCCGGGTCGGTGCCGGTACGGGCCCGTTCCTCCGGGCGTGGACAAGACCGTCCGCTCACCTCTCGCCGGACGGGGCCGCTGGGCGCCCGCCGACGAGACGGCGGCATCGACGTTGCCGGGGCGGCGTCCGCTACGGGGCGTCCGGGCTCCCGGCATCGGCCTCCGGGGCGGCCTTCGCCTCCTCGGCGCCCTTCGCCTTCCCCGGGCGCTTCGCCTCCTCCGGGCGCTTCACCTTCTCCGAGCGCCTCCTGTCCTCGGCGCCCTTTCCGTTTCCCTTGGCGCCCGTGGCCCCCTCGGCCGAATCTGATCGGTCGGCCTGCACCCGGAGCACCTCGTCGATACGGTCCGTACTGAGCCTGTCCTCGTCCGCGCTCGACGCAGCGATCATCAAGTCACCGTAGAGATCGATTTCGACGAGGGCCACGGGGTCCGGGCCCGACGAGCCGCGACGCGCAACCACGTGTTTCACCTCCTCCAGCGAGCACCTGCGAGCACTTTCGAGCAGCGGCTTCCCAGCGTAGGGATCGGTACACACTCCGCGCATGGCACGGATGGGCCATTTCGAAGGGCAAAGCGGGCCCCTCCGACTACTTCTGAGGTGATCCGACCTTTCCTGTGTAGATATCCGTGGGCTTGGGGAGCTCAACCTCGGCCGGGGCCCCGAAGTCGTACAGCTCCGTGGTGGAGGCGACCCCCAGTTCGCCGCGCCGCCGCCCGGCGGCGTCCGGGCGCTCCGCCGCCTCCTGGCCGTCGGCCCGGCTGGTCACCGTGAACCGGTGGCGCACCTCGCGCAGCCGGCCGAGTCCGTCGAGATACGCGTCGAAGCGCACCGTGCCCTCGTCGAACCCCCTGGCCGCGGCCACCAGCGATCCCCGCGCGCCCTCCGAGGCGGCCCGCGCCGCCCGGCCGATGTCGGTGGTGCCGCGGTAGTGGCGCACCAGGTCCCCGCCGAGTCCCTCCTCCCCGACCAGGCTGGCCTCCCGCACCCCGCGCAGCAGCTCGGCGGCGGTCAGCGGATCCGTGGCCCCGCCGGTGACCAGATTGCCGTCGGGAATGTCCGTCGTATCCACCCGCACCCATTTGTCGCGGGGAACGCCCGCGCCGCGATTGCGCATGAAAAGCGCCCCGGAGGCCAGGAGTTCGGTGATCGGCGCATGCTCGGCGGCCCCCATCGCGTCCCTCGGCAGCAGCAGCCGCAGCCGTCCCAGCCGCTTCTCGAAGTCGTACGCGCCGGCGCCCCGGATGGACAGGCGGGTGCCGCCCGTCGCCGTCTCCATGGTCGTACGGACCCGTGAGCTACCCGACTTGACCAGCACATCCGCGGCCCGGTGCAGTACCGTGACCGCGCTCTCGCGCGCGGTGCCGCCCGGCCGTTCATCGGCCGCCGTCTCGGTGGAGCAGCCGCTCACGGTCGCCAGCGACACGGCCAGCAGGCCGCCCGACACGGCTCCGGCGACCACTCTCACCCGTCTCCGTACGCCGAGCCCGCGCTGCTGGAACACCATCGACCGCCGACCCCCTGGCCACGCTCGTCCCGCTTGGTACTTGTTCGTTTAACGATTCACACCGGTGGCTCGTCACGGCCCGGTAGCGTGGTCATGTGCTCGACTCAGGCGACATAGGCCCCGGCCAGAACCGCACCACCACCGTGGAGCGGGGCTCCTTCTCCATCGCCCGCTGCACCTGCGGCTGGTCCGGTCCGGCCCGTCGCGCCAGAGCCCTCGCCCGCGATGACGCCGCGAACCACACGACGGCCCGTCATACGCCGTCCGACACAGGCGATTCATCGGACTCGTCCGATTAGTTCGGATCGGACTCGTCCGATTGGCGCGGTTTGTCCGTACCCCGACAACTCTTCGGCCACGAGCGGAACCACACCCCCGGGCCCACCCCTCTGACCAAGGGACCGGGCCGGCTTCGCGGTGGCCCGGTCGACGGTTGAGAGCAGCGTCGACAGGGAGGGGACACCGCCATGAACCGGCGGACACTGCTGGCAGCGGGCACGGGGCTGGCGGCCACCGCCACGGCGGTCACCGCGTGCGACGATGACGCGGGGAAGGCCGGCGGTGACACGAGCCCGGCCGGCTCCTCCTCCTCGACGTCGGACGCCCATTCGGCCTCGGCGAGCGGCAGTCGGCCCGCCGTCGACGGCAAGCCGAAGTCCGCGGACTGGAGCGCGCTCGGCAAGGACCTCCAGGGCGACCTGGTGCGCCCCGCAGACTCGGACTACACCTCCGCCAGTCGGCTCTACAACACCCGCTTCGACCATCTGCGCCCGGCCGCCGTCGCCTATATAGAGAACACCTCGGACATCTCCGCCTGTCTGGACTTCGCCCGGCGCCACGGCGCCCCGTCGCGATCCGTAACGGGGGTCACTCCTACGCCGGCTGGTCGAGCGGCGACGGCCGCCTCGTCATCGACGTCTCCGCGCTCTCTGCGATCCGCACGACCTCCGGCGAGGCGCGGATCGGCGCCGGGGCCAAGCTCATCGACGTCTACACCACACTGGGCGCGCGCGGGGTCACCGTCCCCGGCGGCTCCTGCCCGAGCGTCGGCATCTCGGGGCTGACCCTCGGCGGCGGCCACGGCGTGGTCTCCCGGGCGTACGGGCTGACCGCCGACAGCCTTACGGGCGCCACCATCGTCACCGCGGACGGCAAGGCCCTGGAGGTCTCCAAGAGCCGCGAGGCCGAGCTGTTCTGGGCGCTGCGCGGTGCGGGCAACGGCAACTTCGGCGTCGTCACCGAACTCCGCTTCCGTACGCATGCCGCGGCCGACGGTGTGACCTGTTACATGTCATGGCCATGGTCCAAGGCCGCGAAGGTGCTGAGCGCCTGGCAGAAGTGGGGCCCGGACCAGCCGGACGAGATCTGGTCGGCGCTGCATCTGTCGGCCGCCCCCGGAGGCACCCCCACCGTCTCCATCAGCTGCTTCTCGCTCGGCACCTACGGCGCGCTGCAGAACGCGGTGGACAAGCTCGCCGACGGACCGGGCGGCCCCGGCCCCGCCTCGCGGGTCAGCCTGCGCCGCCGCGGCTACGTCGACGCCATGCGGATGTACGCGGGCTGCGGCGACACCTCCACGGCCAACTGCCATCTACCCGGCGACAAGCCCGGCCGCAGCACTTCCGGGGTGCTGAACCGCGAGACCTACGCGGCGCGCTCGGACTTCTTCGACCGCTCGCTGAGCCAGGCGGGCGTCCGGGCGATGCTGGACCAGCTGGAGCGCTACGGGCGGCGCACCGGCGGCGGGGGCGCGGTCAGCATCGCGCTCACCGCGCTCGGCGGGGCGGTCAACCGGGTCTCGCCCACGGCCACCTCCTTCGTCCACCGCCGCTCGCGGTTCCTCGCCCAGTACACCGCGTCCTGGGCGGCGGGCGGCTCGGGCACCGCGGGCAACGCCTGGCTGGACGGCGCCCATACGGCGATGCGGCGCTACGCCTCCGGGGCGGCGTACCAGAACTACACGGACGCGTCGCTGAAGGACTGGCGCTCGGCCTACTACGGCTCGGCAGCCGACAAGCTGACGCGGGTGAAGAAGCGTTACGACCCGGACCGGCTCTTCGACTTCCCGCAGGCCCTGTGAGCTCTTGCGCCAGGGACTCGCGGGACCTCGGACGTCGGACGTCGGACGTCGGCAGCGGCGGATCCGCGGAGATGACAGAAGGCCCGGCAGCCGCCGGGCCTTCGTCACGTCCGTCTTCGTCACGTCCGTCTTCGTCACGTCCGTCTTCGTCACGTCCGTCTTCGTCACGTCCGTCTTCGTCACGTCCGTCTTCGTCACGTCCGTCTTCGTGGCGTCCGTAAGGGTGTCGCTAGGCCGCCAGGTCCTTGTTCCCGTGATCGCCGCCCACCGAGCGGGACTCGGCGAGCTCCGCGCGTGCCTCGTCCGCGTCCTGGTCGGCGACGGCGGGCTCGACCCGTATCAGGCGGCCGACGCGCGAACCCGCGACCGCCGTGGTCAGCGGGGTCAGCAGCATCATCGCGAGCGGCGCCAGCAGCAGCGTGACCGCCGTCCCCAGGGCGAACCCGCCGATCACATCGGTCGGGTAGTGGACGCCCATGTAGACACGGCAGAACCCTTCCAGCAGCGCGAGCCCTATGGCGGCCGCCCCATAGGCGCGGTGGGCCATGAAGACGCCGACGGCGACCGCCATGGTCAGCGTCGCGTGGTCGCTGACGAACGAGAAGTCGGTCTTGCCCGCCACCAGGACGTCGAGCCCCTGATGGTCCCTGAAGGGCCTGGGCCGCTCGACGAAGCCGCGGATGGGGATGTTGGCGATCAGCGCCAGCCCGGCGGCCAGCGGGGCCCACACCAGCCCGGCGACGGCGGACGGCGCCTCCTGGGGCCGCTTCCGGACGCTCCACCAGGCGGCCAGGGTCACCAGGGCGAGCCCGATGATGATCCCGTACTCGCCGACGAACTCCATGACGCGGTCGAACCAGTGCGGGGCGTCCTTCGCCAGCCCGTTGATGTCGTAGAGAAGGCTGACATCAGGGTTCGACCCGTCCAGTGCGAGTCCAGCCATATGCCGTGGCCCTTATCTCTTGCCTGTCACTACGTGCAGCTGCCGACCCCCGTAATGCCTTGCGAGCCGTGGCAACGCGACCGGCGCCGGAGAATCCGCCGTCGACCCACGCTGATCCACGCCTCGATCCACCTCCAGGGAACGCCCTCTTCTCGCCAGGGGTTCCGTACTCCACCCAACGATCACCGGGACGTTATCGAAGGGTGACCGATCGTCGCAGCTCAGAGGGAATCCTTACGCGGGGTTCGCCCGCGGCAGCGCTTTCGCGCCATCCTGAGTCACCCGCGTAGCACCGATGTAGTCCGGCGAGTCGATCTTGTCAAAACGGATCACCGCACCGGTGTAGGGCGCGTTGATCATGTAGCCACCGCCCACATAGATCCCCACATGGTGGATCGATCTCGGATCGTCGAGGTCGTAGGCGAAGAAGACCAGATCACCGGGGAGCAGCTCGCTCCGCTTGGGATGCGGTCCGGCGTTCCACTGATCGTTGGCGACGCGCGGCAGATCGATGCCGACCGTCTTGTACGCCGCCTTCGTCAGCCCCGAGCAGTCGAACCGCCCGCCCTCCTCCGGCGTGCCGTTCCCGCCCCAGAGATAGGGCTTGCCGAGCTGCTTCTGCGCGAAGTAGATCGCCCCGGCCGACTGCTGGGAGGGCTGGACCTTCTGGATCGGCGCCTCGAAGCTCTTGGCAAGGGTGGTGATGGTCTTCACATAGTTCTGGGTCTCGCGGTAAGGCGGCACCCCGCCGTACTTGATCACGGCGTAGGCGCCCGCGTTGTACGAGGCCAGCATGTTGTGCGTCTGATTGCCCGGCACACCCTTGACGTACTTGGCGAGCGAGCAGTCATAGGCGGCCGCCGAAGGGATCGCGTCCTGCGGGTCCCAGATGTCCTTGACGCCGTCCTTATTGCCGTCGACCCCGTGCGAGGCCCAGGTGGCGGGGATGAACTGCGCTATCCCCTTGGCGTTGGCCGGGCTCTGCGCCTTCGCGTTCCAGCCACTCTCCTGGTAGAGCTGCGCGGCAAGGAGCGCGGGGTTGATGGCCGGGCAGGAGTTCCCGTACCGCTGGATGAGCGGTTCGTACGTGGCGGGAACGGCGCCCTTGGCCAGCCCGACGGCCTTACCCCCGGCACCGCCGACGAGGTCCGCCGCGACCATGTAGGTACCGACGACGAGCAGCGCGACGAAGGAAAAGGAGACTCCGAGACCGACACTGACACCCAGCCAGACCTTACGCACCCGGCAATCCTCCCCCATTCACCCGTCATGCGAACGCGTTTCCGCTCGCACGGCGAAAATCAGCCGCTCCCAAGCCGAAACCATACGACGACCGTCGACGCGCGCCCCCTTGTGCGCCGCCGACCCGCCCCGCGCGCCTCACCGCCCCGCCTGGGCCGCCTCTTGCGGGGCCGGGGAACGCGTAGAGTCCAGCCGTCCGAGCACCACGACCCCTGGGGACCACATATGACACGGCTCGACTGGCAAGAGCTCGACTGGCAGCGGGCCGCACCCGCCGATCTGGAGGAGGGCGCCGCCTACCTCGAGGTGGCCGTGGGCCCGACGACCAGATCCTGATGCGCGAGAGCAACGACCCGGAGACCGTGGTCGTCACGACCCGGGCCAAGTGGGACGCGTTCATCAAGGGCGTCAAGGCGGGCGAGTTCGACGACTTCGCGGACCTTACGGAGACGGACGAGCCCGCGGGGAAGTGAGGGGGCGGGCCAGCGACCGGGGCACTGAGCGAGTCACACTGATGCCCCTTCACCAAGGGGCCTGCCCCTCAGCCCCTCAACCCCTCACGGATCGTTGCCCGACACCCACCCGCGTGATACACAGAGTGACCATACGACACTCCGTTGACATGCCTCACACGTCCGCCGGGCGGGCGTGTCCCACAACACGCACGAGATCCGCCAAGAAATGCCGCCAAGTCGACATGCGGAAGCGGATTCATCAGCGAAGATAGAAGCTGACCCACGCCATGCCGGCGAAGAGACACAACAACCCACAAGGGGCGGTGAGTTCATCATGTTCCTAGCGGCCGAAAAGGGCGACATCAACACCATCATCGGCGGAATCGCCCCAGACTGGGGTCCGTTCGGCAGCCTGGGCAGCGAGGCCCGCGTCATGATCGAGGTCGTGATGGCGGTCGCACTGTTGCTGTGCTTCGGCATCGCCATCTGGGGCGCGGCCAAGCAGCGGATCGGCGCGACGGCCCTACGGGACACCTTCAGCGCGGAGCAGGGCAAGGGGCTGATCGTCGCGGGCCTGACCGGTGTGTTCATCATCGGATCACTGGGCACGCTCTTCACGATCGTGTACGGCATGGCCATCTAGCCGCGTCCCCGCCCACCCCCGAGCCGCCCCTCCGCGCGGGGCGCACACTCCTGGCCGCAAGCCTCCGCTCCCGATCCCCCCTACCGGCTACACACCCCGTACCCGAGGCTGCTCCCTGATGCCCGCTCCCGCTCACCACGCTGAGGTCGTGTCAGCTTGATGTCCACTCACACCAGCGCGCCCGAGCGTCAGTCCTCGCCGTTACCGTCGTATGCGGGTGACGGAAGAGGGACGATGGATGACGCGGTCGGCAGAATCGGCGGGATCGGCGGTACCAGCAGGCTTGGCAGGCTCGGCACGGGTGAAGGGGCGTACGCAGGATGAGTCTCGGCGGCGACGACGGATACGGCGGTGACTACGAGGGCCATGAGGCGCGCCGCGGACGCGGCGCGGCCCCCGGAGGGCACCTGACGCGCACCCGCCTGCCCGAGGGCGACGGCGACCCCTACGGTCCACCCCGCCGAGCCCCCGGCCGCGCCAAGCCCAGCCGCAACCTGATCACCGTGGTCGGCGTCGTCGTCCTCCTCCTCGCCGCCATCGCCTTCGTCAACCGCGGCGACGGCAAGGACGGCGAATCCAGCGCCGGCGACACCGGCGGCACCGGCACCGAAGCCCACCCCACCGCCCCCACGGGCGAGCGCCCGGTCGACGGCAAGAACGGCACGACCGGCATCGCCTCGGGCTTCGCCAAATCGGAGCAAGGCGCCCAGAGCGCGGCGGCGAACTACGCGGTGGCGCTCGCATCCGCCGACATGACCAAGCCGGACCGTCGTCACCAGCTCGTTTCCCAAATCTTTACGAGCGACAGAGTGAACGGGCTTCAGAAGAAGCTGGACCGGGCCTACTCCAAGAGCTTCCTGGAGAAGCTCGGCCTGGACGCGAACGGCAACGCGGGCGACGGCATGACCTATGTCTCGCGCGCAGCCCCATCGGCACGAAGACGACCACTTCCACGGATACCGCCGCCACCGTCGAGGTCTGGTGCACCGGTGTGTTCGGCACGGCAGGAGAAGGATCGAAGAACCCGGTAGCCAACGACTGGTTCACCATGACCGTCAAGATGCGATGGGTGAACAAAGACTGGAAGGTCGAGAGCTACTCCCAGAAGGACGGCCCTGCCCCGGTCAACAGCGACAACACCGCGTCGACGGCTGATGAGATCGCCAAGGCTGTGCAGCAGTACGGAGGGTTCACGTATGCCCGGTAAGCCGCGCAAGCGCATCGTCACGCTCGCTGGGGTGGTGGCGGCGGTCCAGACCTCTGCTGTGCTCCTCGCCACGCGGGCCGCCGCCGCACCGTCGCCGAGCCCGTCCGACGACAGCGACTGCGACCTGCTCACAGGCTCAGCCAAGAAGTACTGCGAAAAAGGCGACAAGAGTGGCGGCCCCCCGACCCCTCCAACCCCCTCGACCCCGCCGCCTCCCTCGCCCGCGGCTGCGCCGACGCCGCCTCCTGGCTCGTCGGCAAGCTCTCCAAGCTCGTCAAGGAGACGGCCAACGTCGACTTCACCAACGAGGCCTTCCTCCGCCAGTACGCCGTCGTCTTCGCCGCCTCCACCGTCCTCACCCTCATCCTCTGGCTCCTCGCCGTCGCCAAGCGCGCCATCCGCGGCGTCCCCCTCGGCGAGGCGCTCTCCGAGGCCATAGGTTTCCTCTGGCTGACGGTCCTGGCCTCCGCCTTCACTCCCCTCATCCTCTATACGGTCGTCACCGCGACCGACGCCGTCACCGACGCCATCGCCTCCGGCACCGGTGCGGACAACGACGCCTTCTTCGGATCCTTCTCCCAAGCGCTCAAGCGGGACGAGGACATCGGCGGCGGCCCCATCATGCTCATCGTCGTCTCGCTCGTGACGATCCTCGCCGCCGGCGTGCTCTGCCTCGAGCTCGTCATCCGCGCCGCCCTCCTCTACGTGGGCGCGCTGCTCGGCACCGCCGTCTACGCGGGCCTCGTCGACAAGAACATGTGGGGGCATGTGCGCCGCTGGGCGGGGATCATGATCGCCGTGATCCTCGTCAAGCCGGTGATCATCACCGTCCTGGCCCTCGCCGGCGCGCTCTCCACCAACGGCGACAAGCCCGACGCCTTCTCGGCCGTCGTCTCCGGCCTGTCCATCATCATCCTCGCCATCTTCGCCAGCGCGATGATCTACCGCTTCGTGCCCGGCTTCGGCGACGAGATCGTCAAGGCCCGCAGCGCCAGCGCCGACCCCGCGTCCCGCCAGGCCGCCGCCGTCATCAGTTCCCCCGCCGCCCTGGTGAAGCAGGGCATCAACACCCACAGCGCCCGCGGTGGAGGCGAGGCCGGCGGGGGCGGCGCCGCCCCGGGCAGGCCAAGCCCGCCAACCCCGTCTCCGGCGGTGTGGCGGCCCACTCCACCCGCACCAGCGGCGGAGGCGGCGGGGGCGCCTCCCCCGCGCCCGCCAGCCGCACCGGCCACACCGGTGGCTCCGGTGGCGGCTCCGCCACAAACCGCAGCTCCGGCAACAACTCGGGAGGTGACCGGCGGTGACGATCGACGCCCAGTCGCACCCCATCGCGCCCCGTCGCACATATCTGATCGGGCGTCCCCGCCCGAACGCGATCGTCGGTAAGAACCGCGAGACCGGCGAGATCGCGCTGATCATCGCGGGGGCTTTCCTCGGGATGATGTGCGGGCTGCTGGTGCCGGTGCTGATGTTCCGCATCACCGCCCTGGTCGGCTTCCCCACCCTCGCCCTCGCCGCCGTGTACGTCCCGTACAACGGGCGGACGTTCTACCGCTGGTTCGAGATCAACCGCTCCTACAAGCGCAACGTCCGTAAGGGCACCACGACCTACCGCTCCGGCGCCGCCGAGGCCGGCACCCGCCTGGACGGCCGCGAGATCGAGGTCGGCCCGCCCCCCGGCATCGGCCGGATCAACTGGCTGGCCGCCCCCTTCGGCCCCGACGAGATCGCCGTGCTCCTGCACGCCGACCGCCGCACCGTCACCGCCGCCATCGAGATCGAGGGCCCCGGTGTCGGACTGCGCGACAGCGAGGACCAGGAGGCCCTCGTCGACCGGTTCGGCACCCTGCTCAAGCATGTGGCCAACGGCGACGGCTTCGTGACCCGGCTGCAGATGCTGGCCCGCACCCTCCCCGCCGACCCCGACGCCCACGCCAAGGACGTCGAGCGGCGCGGCGACGACCAGGCCCCCGACTGGCTCAAGGACTCCTACGACCAGTTGCAGTCCATGGTCTCCACCTCCTCCGAGCAGCACCGCGCCTATCTCGTCGCCTGTATGCACTACACCCGCGACCTGGCCGCCGAGGCCCAGGCCATCGCGCGCGCCGCCCGCCACAGCGGCGGCGGCCGGCGGCTCGACAAGGACGCGGGCCTCGCCGTGGTGATGGCCCGTGAGCTGACCGACATCTGTGCCCGGCTCGCCGAGGCCGACATCCGGGTCCGCCAGCCCCTGGGGCAGGGGCGGCTGGCCTCGCTCATCCACTCCATGTACGACCCGGACCACCCCATCGACCACATCCAGGCCATGACCAAGCGGAACGCCTGGCCCGCAGAGCTGGACGCCATGGAGCCCACCTACCTCCAGGCCAAGACCCGGGAGTCCAGCACCCGCGAGCCCTGGTGCCACTCCACGGCCTGGGTGAAGGAGTGGCCCATGACGCCCGTCGGGGTCAACTTCCTCGCCCCGCTGCTCGTCCACACCCCCGATGTCATCCGTACGGTCGCCGTCTGTATGGACCTCGAGCCCACCGAGGTCGCCATCGAGCGGATGCTCACCGAGAAGACCAACGACGAGGCCGAGGCCAGCCGCGCCGCGAAGATGAACCGCACCGTGGACCCGCGCGACATCGCCGCCCACGGCCGGCTCGACCAGCGCGGCGAGGACCTCGCCAGCGGTGCCGCGGGCGTCAACCTCGTCGGCTACATCACCGTGTCCTCCCGGTCGCCGGAGGCCCTCGCGCGCGACAAGCGGACCATCCGCGCCTCGGCGGGGAAGAGCTATCTCAAGCTGGAGTGGTGCGACCGCGAGCACCACCGGGCCTTCGTGAACACACTGCCGTTCGCGACCGGCATCCGCCGCTAGCGCAGACAGAGCCGATACAGCCATAGAGCTGATAGACACGACTGGGACGACAGGGACGATAGGGGCTCCGCCGTGGCTGATCCGATGAGCGCCATCACCGATGCGTTCACCAGCTTTCTCTTCGGAAAGGTGGAGACGACTCGGCTGCCCGTACGCACCTCCACCGGCCAGGCCCAGGCGGTCTACCTGCCCACCGCGGCACCCGGCCTCGGCGACTCCGGCGTGGTCATCGGCCGTGAGGTCTACTCCGGCAAGGGCTATATCTACGACCCCTTCCAGCTCTACGGCCAGCAGCTGCCGGCCCCCCACTGGCTGGTGCTCGGCGAATCCGGTAACGGCAAGTCGGCCCTGGAGAAGACCTATGTCCTGCGCCAGCTGCGGTTCCGCGACCGCCAGGTGGTGGTGCTGGACGCCCAGGGCGAGGACGGCGTCGGCGAATGGAACCTCATCGCCCAGGAGCTGGGGATAACGCCCATCCGGCTCGACCCCATGGCGGCCCTGGACGGCGGTATCCGCCTGAACCCCCTGGACCCTGCGATCACCACGACCGGTCAGCTCGCCCTGCTCCGCACGATCATCGAGGTCGCGATGGGGCACGGGCTCGACGAGCGCTCCGGGTTCGCCCTGAAGGTCGCGCACGCCTACGTCAACGAGACCGTCGTCGACCGCCAGCCGGTGCTGACCGACATCGTGGAGCAGCTGCGCCACCCCGAGGAGGAGTCGGCGGCGGCGATGAACGTCGATATAGACGACGTACGGGCCTGGGGCCTCGATGTCGCCCTGGTGCTGGACCGGCTGGTCGACGGTGATCTGCGCGGTATGTTCGACGGCCCCACCACGGCCGGAATCGATCTGGACTCACCCCTGATCGTCTTCGACCTGTCCCATATCGATCGCAACTCGATCGCGATGCCGATCCTGATGGCCATCGTGGGCGTCTGGCTGGAGCACACCTGGATCCGTCCCGACCGTAAGAAGCGCATCTTCCTGGTCGAGGAGGCGTGGCACATCATCAACTCGCCCTTTGTCGCCCAGCTCTTCCAGCGGCTGCTGAAGTTCGGGCGGCGGCTCGGCCTGTCGTTCGTCGCCGTCGTCCACCACCTCTCCGACGTGGTCGACGGCGCGGCGGCCCGAGAAGCCGCGGCCATCCTCAAGATGGCCTCCACCCGGACGATCTACGCCCAGAAGGCGGACGAGGCACGGGCCACCGGCCGCGTCCTGGGCCTGCCCCGCTGGGCCGTCGAGATCATCCCCACGCTGTCCCCCGGCATCGCGGTATGGGACGTCAACGGCAACGTACAGGTCGTCAAACACCTGATCACCGAGGCCGAGCGGCCCCTCGTCTACACCGACCGCGCGATGACGGAAGACGCGCTGGCCGTACAGATGGCGGCCGAGGCGGAGGCCGAGGAGCGCGCCGCCGCGGCGGTCGAGGCGGCGGAGGCGGACACCTACGGCGGGCCGTCGTACGGATCCACGGTGGCGTGAGATGGCAGCGGGACAGAATCATGGCGGGCCCGCGGAGCACGGAAGACCTCCGTCCGCGGAACGCGGCATTCCGGACGGCCTGCTGGTCGGCGCCATCGCCCTCCTGCTGGGCACGCTCGGCCTGATGTGGTCGGCGACCGGGCTGGCCGGGCTCTTCGCCCGCGGCGCCTGGCCGGACAACCTGACCTTCATGCGCGCGCCTGTGGCGCTGCGCCATCTGTTGCAGGAGCCCCAGGATCTGGCGGCGGCCTGGCCCGACACCCCGAAGGACCAACTGTCGGGGTACGGGCTGTTCTGGGGCATCTTCATCAGTGAGCTGATGGTGCTGATCGTCCTGGCGATCTTCGTGATGGGCACACTGGCCCGCTACCGAGCGGTCCGCGCCCAGCGCCGCGTCGCCCGCGCGACCGCCCACGCGAAGGCGGCGGAGGCGAAGCGGCTCGGCCTTACGGGCACGGCGACCGAGCCCGCGACCGGAAACGGTACGGGTGTGGAGGCGTCCCCGAGCGCCGAGTCCCCGGGCGTCGAGGCGCCGCCCCCGCCCGTCCCCGGCCCTGGAAGCGTCTCAACGGCCCAAGGAGCCGCCTCCGCCGGACCTTCTGAGGGTTCGCCCGGTACCGCGGCTCCAGGCCGCTCCAGCGGGCTCCCCGCGCCGGGCCCGGCCGAGGCGGTCCCCGGCGACGGCGTCATCGCGCCCGTCACCGGTCACCGCCCCCGACCGAAGCCGTCGCCGCCCAAGCGTCCGCCGGGACGGGACCCGAGCCGCATCCCCACATCACCGAGCAGAGAGCCGGCGCACAGGACGCCCCCACCGGGAGCGCGACCACTCCCCCGGCCCAGGACGACCTGTACGCCCCGCTCGACCCGACATCCGCACCACAGCCGCTCCCCACCCCCCGCACCGGCCCGCTGACGTCGGCCGCCCTCCCCGACGGGGAGCTGGTCCGGTCCCGCGTCCTCTTCGGCGCCCAGCGCGGGGAGTCCGCGGCCCACACCGTCCTGGAGGCCTTCGGCCCCGTCCTCGTCGTCACCAGCGATCCCAAGCTCTGGGCCACGACCAAGGACGCCCGCGCCAAGCTCGGCCCCACCCACGTCTTCGACCCGTCCCATCTGCTCGACACCCCCGCCCGGCTGCGCTGGAACCCGGCGGCGGACTGCGGCTCCCGCGATGTCGCGGCCGCCCGCGCCACCGCCCTCCTCGCCCCCGTACGGCCCATGCACGCCATGGACCGGCCCCTGGCTGAGGCCGCGGAGACGATGCTGCGGTGCTGGCTGCACGCCGCCGCGGTGGACGGCCGACCATTCCGCCATGTGCACCGCTGGGCGCAGGGCAGCGCGGCCCACGAGCCCGTAAAGATCCTCCGTACGCATCCCAAGGCGGCGGGCGGCGCGGCCGGCGAGCTGGAGGCCACCCTCACCGCCCACCGCGAACGCCGCGACATGGCCCAGGAACTGACCGCCCGTGCCCTCGGCGCGCTCTCCTCGATCCATATCCGGGACGCCTGCAATCCGGGACGCGCCGACACGCTCGCGCTGGAGTCATTCGCCGCCGAAGGGGGAACGCTGTATCTGATGGGTGAATCCATCGAGGACCCCCGAACCCAGCCGCGTGCGATGCCCCTGTTGACCGCACTCGCCTCACACGTGGTCGAGCACGGCCGGCGCATGGCCGAACGGTCATCCTCCGGTCGGCTCGACCCACCACTGACCCTCGTCCTGGACGACGTCGCCGCCGTGGCCCCGCTCCCGGTACTTCCCGACCTCCTCGCCCAGGGCGCGGACCAGGGGCTGCCCACCCTGGCCTTGATGCGCTCCCAGGAGCAGGCCCGAGCCCGCTGGCCGCACCGCTCCCTGGTGGGCCAGGAGTCGCACTGACGGCACGCGCACCCCGCCGACTCTTCCGGCCGGCCAACCCCGGGCGCGCCCTCGTCGGCGAGGCCCGCGTCATAGGACGGGACCGACGACGAGCGCCGTCCCCTCATACCCACCAGGGCGTCTCTTCCGTGCACAGGTGGGACGGGATAGGGGAGCTGAACGCAAAAATGCCTCGGCCCCGAGCAATAAGTACTCGGGACCGAGGCTAAAAATTGTTCGGCGGCGTCCTACTCTCCCACAGGGTCCCCCCTGCAGTACCATCGGCGCTGAAAGGCTTAGCTTCCGGGTTCGGAATGTAACCGGGCGTTTCCCTAACGCTATAACCACCGAAACACTATGAAGTTGAACCGGACCCAGCCGCAAACGGGCGGTCAAACGGTTCATTGCTTCAGAACCAACACAGTGGACGCGAGCACCTGAGGACAAGCCCTCGGCCTATTAGTACCAGTCAACTCCACCGGTCACCCGGCTTCCATATCTGGCCTATCAACCCAGTCGTCTACTGGGAGCCTTAACCCATCAAGTGGGTGGGAGCCCTCATCTCGAAGCAGGCTTCCCGCTTAGATGCTTTCAGCGGTTATCCCTCCCGAACGTAGCCAACCAGCCATGCCCTTGGCAGAACAACTGGCACACCAGAGGTTCGTCCGTCCCGGTCCTCTCGTACTAGGGACAGCCCTTCTCAAGACTCCTACGCGCACAGCGGATAGGGACCGAACTGTCTCACGACGTTCTAAACCCAGCTCGCGTACCGCTTTAATGGGCGAACAGCCCAACCCTTGGGACCGACTCCAGCCCCAGGATGCGACGAGCCGACATCGAGGTGCCAAACCATCCCGTCGATATGGACTCTTGGGGAAGATCAGCCTGTTATCCCCGGGGTACCTTTTATCCGTTGAGCGACGGCGCTTCCACAAGCCACCGCCGGATCACTAGTCCCGACTTTCGTCCCTGCTCGACCCGTCGGTCTCACAGTCAAGCTCCCTTGTGCACTTACACTCAACACCTGATTGCCAACCAGGCTGAGGGAACCTTTGGGCGCCTCCGTTACCCTTTAGGAGGCAACCGCCCCAGTTAAACTACCCACCAGACACTGTCCCTGATCCGGATCACGGACCCAGGTTAGACATCCAGCACGACCAGAGTGGTATTTCAACAACGACTCCACACTAACTGGCGTTAATGCTTCACAGTCTCCCACCTATCCTACACAAGCCGAACCGAACACCAATATCAAGCTATAGTAAAGGTCCCGGGGTCTTTCCGTCCTGCTGCGCGAAACGAGCATCTTTACTCGTAATGCAATTTCACCGGGCCTATGGTTGAGACAGTCGAGAAGTCGTTACGCCATTCGTGCAGGTCGGAACTTACCCGACAAGGAATTTCGCTACCTTAGGATGGTTATAGTTACCACCGCCGTTTACTGGCGCTTAAGTTCTCAGCTTCGCGGGATCGAAACCCCACTAACCGGTCCCTTAACGTTCCAGCACCGGGCAGGCGTCAGTCCGTATACATCGCCTTACGGCTTCGCACGGACCTGTGTTTTTAGTAAACAGTCGCTTCTCGCTGGTCTCTGCGGCCACCACCAGCTCACACCGCAAGGGTGATCACCAGCAATGGCCCCCCTTCTCCCGAAGTTACGGGGGCATTTTGCCGAGTTCCTTAACCATAGTTCACCCGAACGCCTCAGTATTCTCTACCTGACCACCTGAGTCGGTTTAGGGTACGGGCCGCCATGAAACTCGCTAGAGGCTTTTCTCGACAGCATAGGATCATCCACTTCACCACAATCGGCTCGGCATCAGGTCTCACCCTTACACGAGGGACGGATTTACCTACCCCTCGGGCTACACCCTTACCCCGGGACAACCACCGCCCGGGCTGGACTACCTTCCTGCGTCACCCCATCACTTACCTACTACCACCTTGGGCCGGCGGCTCCACCACTCCCCTTCACCCGAAGGATCCAGGGCGGCTTCACGGCCTTAGCATCAGAGGATTCGATACTGGGCGTTTCAAAGCGGGTACCGGAATATCAACCGGTTGTCCATCGACTACGCCTGTCGGCCTCGCCTTAGGTCCCGACTTACCCTGGGCAGATCAGCTTGACCCAGGAACCCTTAGTCAATCGGCGCACACGTTTCCCACGTGTGTATCGCTACTCATGCCTGCATTCTCACTCGTGAACCATCCACAACTCGCTTACACGGCTGCTTCACCCGGCACACGACGCTCCCCTACCCATCACAGCCCCCGTTAGGGGTACATACTGCAATGACACGACTTCGGCGGTACGCTTGAGCCCCGCTACATTGTCGGCGCGGAATCACTTGACCAGTGAGCTATTACGCACTCTTTCAAGGATGGCTGCTTCTAAGCCAACCTCCTGGTTGTCTCTGCGACTCCACATCCTTTCCCACTTAGCGTACGCTTAGGGGCCTTAGTCGATGCTCTGGGCTGTTTCCCTCTCGACCATGGAGCTTATCCCCACAGTCTCACTGCCGCGCTCTCACTTACCGGCATTCGGAGTTTGGCTAAGGTCAGTAACCCGGTAGGGCCCATCGCCTATCCAGTGCTCTACCTCCGGCAAGAAACACACGACGCTGCACCTAAATGCATTTCGGGGAGAACCAGCTATCACGGAGTTTGATTGGCCTTTCACCCCTAACCACAGGTCATCCCCCAGGTTTTCAACCCTGGTGGGTTCGGTCCTCCACGAAGTCTTACCTCCGCTTCAACCTGCCCATGGCTAGATCACTCCGCTTCGGGTCTTGAGCGCGCTACTAAAACGCCCTATTCGGACTCGCTTTCGCTACGGCTTCCCCACACGGGTTAACCTCGCAACACACCGCAAACTCGCAGGCTCATTCTTCAAAAGGCACGCAGTCACGAGACACCAGCAAGCTGATGTCCGACGCTCCCACGGCTTGTAGGCACACGGTTTCAGGTACTATTTCACTCCGCTCCCGCGGTACTTTTCACCATTCCCTCACGGTACTATCCGCTATCGGTCACCAGGGAATATTTAGGCTTAGCGGGTGGTCCCGCCAGATTCACACGGGATTTCTCGGGCCCCGTGCTACTTGGGTATCGCACAAGCAAGTTGCTGACATTTCAGCTACGGGGGTCTTACCCTCTACGCCGGACCTTTCGCATGTCCTTCGCCTACATCAACAATTTCTGACTCACCCAGCCGCCGGCAGACGACTGAAGCACGAACCCACAACCCCGCATGCGCAACCCCTGCCGGGTATCACACACATACGGTTTAGCCTCATCCAGTTTCGCTCGCCACTACTCCCGGAATCACGGTTGTTTTCTCTTCCTGCGGGTACTGAGATGTTTCACTTCCCCGCGTTCCCTCCACACTGCCTATGTGTTCAGCAGCGGGTGACAGCCCATGACGACTGCCGGGTTTCCCCATTCGGACACCCCCGGATCACAGCTCGGTTGACAGCTCCCCGGGGCCTATCGCGGCCTCCCACGTCCTTCATCGGTTCCTGGTGCCAAGGCATCCACCGTGCGCCCTTAAAAACTTGGCCACAGATGCTCGCGTCCACTGTGCAGTTCTCAAACAACGACCCGTACCCCGTCACCCACACTCACCGTGCAGTACACCGGGACCGGCCGAAGAAACGAGCGTCATGCCCGTACCTTCAGACACCCAACAGCGTGCCCGACACCCTCGCCCCTCCAACTCGCGTTCCACGCCGAAGCAGTACTAACGACCAGAGCAGGCCAGTGTGCCGAGTAGTCAACGTTCCACCCATGAGCAACCGTGCAAGACACTCGCCTGCAGTCGGCTATGTGCTCCTTAGAAAGGAGGTGATCCAGCCGCACCTTCCGGTACGGCTACCTTGTTACGACTTCGTCCCAATCGCCAGTCCCACCTTCGACGGCTCCCTCCACAAGGGTTGGGCCACCGGCTTCGGGTGTTACCGACTTTCGTGACGTGACGGGCGGTGTGTACAAGGCCCGGGAACGTATTCACCGCAGCAATGCTGATCTGCGATTACTAGCGACTCCGACTTCATGGGGTCGAGTTGCAGACCCCAATCCGAACTGAGACCGGCTTTTTGAGATTCGCTCCACCTCACGGCTTCGCAGCTCATTGTACCGGCCATTGTAGCACGTGTGCAGCCCAAGACATAAGGGGCATGATGACTTGACGTCGTCCCCACCTTCCTCCGAGTTGACCCCGGCAGTCTCCTGTGAGTCCCCATCACCCCGAAAGGCATGCTGGCAACACAGAACAAGGGTTGCGCTCGTTGCGGGACTTAACCCAACATCTCACGACACGAGCTGACGACAGCCATGCACCACCTGTACACCGACCACAAGGGGGACCCTGTCTCCAGGGTTTTCCGGTGTATGTCAAGCCTTGGTAAGGTTCTTCGCGTTGCGTCGAATTAAGCCACATGCTCCGCCGCTTGTGCGGGCCCCCGTCAATTCCTTTGAGTTTTAGCCTTGCGGCCGTACTCCCCAGGCGGGGAACTTAATGCGTTAGCTGCGGCACGGACAACGTGGAATGTCGCCCACACCTAGTTCCCAACGTTTACGGCGTGGACTACCAGGGTATCTAATCCTGTTCGCTCCCCACGCTTTCGCTCCTCAGCGTCAGTATCGGCCCAGAGATCCGCCTTCGCCACCGGTGTTCCTCCTGATATCTGCGCATTTCACCGCTACACCAGGAATTCCGATCTCCCCTACCGAACTCTAGCCTGCCCGTATCGAATGCAGACCCGGAGTTAAGCCCCGGGCTTTCACATCCGACGCGACAAGCCGCCTACGAGCTCTTTACGCCCAATAATTCCGGACAACGCTTGCGCCCTACGTATTACCGCGGCTGCTGGCACGTAGTTAGCCGGCGCTTCTTCTGCAGGTACCGTCACTTTCGCTTCTTCCCTGCTGAAAGAGGTTTACAACCCGAAGGCCGTCATCCCTCACGCGGCGTCGCTGCATCAGGCTTGCGCCCATTGTGCAATATTCCCCACTGCTGCCTCCCGTAGGAGTCTGGGCCGTGTCTCAGTCCCAGTGTGGCCGGTCGCCCTCTCAGGCCGGCTACCCGTCGTCGCCTTGGTAGGCCATCACCCCACCAACAAGCTGATAGGCCGCGGGCTCATCCTGCACCGCCGGAGCTTTCCACCACCAGACCATGCGGTCGGCGGTCATATCCGGTATTAGACCCCGTTTCCAGGGCTTGTCCCAGAGTGCAGGGCAGATTGCCCACGTGTTACTCACCCGTTCGCCACTAATCCCCGGCCGAAACCGGTTCATCGTTCGACTTGCATGTGTTAAGCACGCCGCCAGCGTTCGTCCTGAGCCAGGATCAAACTCTCCGTGAATGCTTCCGGGCTGTCCCGGCAACACATCACGAGAGCGGAACCACCGGAGGAATAGTCCGATGGTTCACAGCGTCCTCGCTGTGTTTTTCTTCAAAGGAACCTCGTCCAAACGATGGACGGGGTATCAACATATCTGGCGTTGACTTTTGGCACGCTGTTGAGTTCTCAAGGAACGGACGCTTCCTTCGAAACCGTTTCACCGGTTTCTCCGGGCGCTTCCCTTCGGTGTTTCCAACCTTACCAGATCCGATTTCCGGTCGTTTCCGATCCGAATTCCGTTTCCGGCCCCCTGCTGGAGCGGGGTCTTTCGCGCCTTCCGGCGTGTCCACTACTTTAGCGGATTCCCCGGATGCTCATAATCGAGTTCCCCGGTCCGAATTTCGGCATGCCGAAATCCATCCCGATGAGGGGCCGTGCAGTAGTGGTTTGCCGCCGGTGCGGCTCGAGTGCTGACCGGAGAACCATTACGGCTCCGTGGCAGCTCGGAGTACATTACGGTTCGCCCCGACCCGTGTCAACCTCGCTTGGGCCGAATGCCTCAGCCGAGGCCGCTCAGCCGCCCCTCGGCGTCGGGCTGGGCCTCCTCCACCCGGCGCAGCACGCGGGTGAGCATCTCACCGAGGGCTCCGCGCTCCTCGCTGGAGAGGTCCTGGAGGAGGTCCGCTTCGAAGACCGTGGCCTGGCGCATCGCCTCGACCCACTTCTCCCTGCCGTCGGGGGTCAGCTCGACGATGACGCGGACGCGGTTGTCCGCATCACGCTCACGGGTGACCAGACCCTCGTTCACCATGCGGTCGATGCGGTGGGTCATGGCGGCGGGGGTGAGACCCAGCCGCTTGGCCAGGTCGCCGGGGCCCAGGCGGTAGGGAGCCCCGGACAGGACGAGCACCTTGAGGACCTCCCACTCGGAGTTGCTGATCCCCAGCGTGGCCGACTGACGGCCGTATGCGACGTTCATTCGCCGGGTGAGCCGGCTGAGCGCGCTGACGACCTGCTCCACCTGGGGGTCCAGGTCCTGGAACTCGCGCTGATAGGCCGCGATCTGCTCTTCGAGGCTCAGTAGGTCGTCCGGGTCGGGGGTCTCCGCCATGTGAAGAGCATGACACGAAACTCATTGGCGCCGAAGTCCTTCGCTCTGTACTCTTAAGCATCGAAGTTTAGCTTCGAAGTCTGCAGACGTCGATCCTCCGGGCTGACCCCCAGGTCAGGCCGGTTTCCTATGACCCTCCTCGACCTAGGTAGGTGAGTGTGACCACCGCGATGGGCGCAGCGCTGCGCCGTATCCAGCTGGGCAACGCGCTGAGCGCGTTCGGCAACGGCTTCACGGTCCCGTTCCTCTTCGTCTATGTGGCGCAGGTGCGGGACCTCGGTGCGAATACGGCGGGCATGGTGCTCGCGACGTTCGCCGTGGCCGCGCTGGCCGTGCTGCCCTTCATCGGTCGGGTGATCGACCGGAGAGGGCCGCAGTCCGTTGCCGTCGCGGGCGCGGTCGCCGCCGCTGTCGGATCGATGGGCTCGGCCTGGCGGCGAGCGAGCCGCTGGTCATCGCCGCGGCCGGAGTGCTGGGCGCGGGCATCGCGGCCATACAGCCGGCGCTGGCCACGTTGATCGTCTGGTGCTCGACGCCGATGACCCGGTCACGGGCCTTCGCCACCCAGTTCTTCCTCGGGAATCTGGGCCTCGGCGTCGGCGGGCTGCTCGGTGGCCTGCTCGTGGACACCTCCGCCGCCTCCAGCTTTGTGCGGCTCTTCGCGATCGACGCAGTGATGTTCCTGGTGCTCGGCGCCGCGGTGGCGACCGTAAGGCTGGAGCGGACGCCGGTGTTCGGCGACCCGGTGCCGACCGCCGATGAGCGGCTCGGCGGCTCCGGCGGCTGGCGTGCCCTGCTCGGCCACCGCGCCATGGTGCAGCTGTGTGTGCTGGGCTTCGTCATGTTCTTCGCCTGCTACGGCCAGTTCGAGTCCGGGCTGTCGGCGTTCGCGGTGGATGTCGCCCGGATATCGCCGTCGATGCTGGGCATCGCCCTGGCCGCGAACACGGCGGCGATCGTGCTGGCGCAGTTCGTGATGCTCAGGCTGGTCGAGCGGCGGCGGCGCAGCCGGGTGATGGCGCTGGTCGGACTGATCTGGACGGTGGCGTGGTGCGCCGCCGGGAGCGCCGGGCTGATACCCGGGAGCGAGGCCGTCGGCGTCACCGCGATCATCTCGGCGTACGCGCTCTTCGGGCTCGGTGAGGCCATGCTGTCGCCGACCGTCGCGCCGCTGGTCGCCGATCTGGCGCCGCCGTCGGCACTCGGTCAGTACAACTCGGCGTTTGCGCTGGTCAAGCAGCTGGCCCTGGCGGTGGGCCCGGCGGTCGGCGGGCTGATGGCGGGTGCCGGGCTGTACGGGGCGTACATCGTGACGCTGATCGTCTGCTCGCTCGGCATCACCGCGCTCGCGCTGATGCTCGGCGGGCGGCTCACGGCCGAGCAGGACAATCCGCTGCGGGCGGTCGCCGGGGCCGCGGTGCCCGCGCCGCGGGCGGCCTCGTCGGACGAGGTGACCACCGCGGCCTGAGCCGCCCGTCCACTCCGCCATCGCCCTGGCGCGGCAGAGGAGCCAGTCGGCTCCCCCGCGCCAGGGCGAACTGTCGGTCGGAGGCGGTCGTGTCCCTGCTCGGGCCCGTGCTCCCGGGTCCCTGGAGCTAGCCCGCGGGCAGGGCGAACTCGCACCACACCGCCTTGCCGCCGCCCGGTGTGCGGCGTGAGCCCCAGGACGAGGCGATGGTCGCGACGATCGAGATGCCGCGTCCGGCCTCGTCCACCGGTTCGGCCCGGCGGCGGCGCGGCAGATGGTCATCGCCGTCCGTCACCTCGATGATCAGGCGGCGGTCGGTGCGGCGCAGCCGCAGCCGCATGGGCGGTGTGCCGTGCTGGAGGGAGTTGGCGACGAGCTCGCTGGCGGCGAGCACGCCCAGATCGCGCAGCTCCATGGGGAAGCGCCAGCTGGCGAGAACCCCGGAGGCGAAGGCCCGGGCGCGCGGTGCGGCTTCCACGCCGCCGAGGAGCTCCAGCGCGGCGTTGTGGAAGAGCTCCGCGTCATGCCCCGTACGGGCGGGGTGCTGGAGGACCAGCACCGCCACATCGTCGTCGTGCTCCGCGGTGATGCCCAGGGCCCTGATGAGGCGGTCGCACATCACCTGGGGCGAGCCGGTCGCGCCCGCGAAGACGCGCTCGAGCGCGGCCACTCCGTCGTAGATGTCCTTGTCCCGCCGCTCCACCAGGCCGTCGGTGTAGAGGACCGCGCTGGCCCCGGGGCCGAGCGGGACCGAGCCGGTGGTGTGCAGCCAGCCACCGGTGCCGAGGGGCGGTCCGGTGGGCTCGGAGGCGCGGCGCACGGTGCCGTCCGGGTCGCGGACCAGGATCGGCAGATGGCCCGCGGAGGCGTAGACGAGGCGGTTCTCGTTGGGGTCGTGGACGGCGTAGACGCACGTGGCGATCTGGTGGGGGTCGATCTCGGCGGCCAGGCCGTCCAGGAGCTGCAGGACCTCGTGCGGCGGGAGGTCGAGCCGGGCGTAGGCGCGGACGGCGGTGCGCAGCTGGCCCATGACGGCGGCCGCCCGCACGCCCCGGCCCATGACGTCGCCGATGACGAGCGCGGTGCGGCCGGCGCCCAGGGTGATGACGTCGTACCAGTCGCCGCCCACCGCCGCGTCGGTGCCGCCGGGCTGGTAGGTGGCGGCCACCCGCAGATCGTCGGGCTGCTCCAGCTCCTGGGGGAGGAGGCTGCGCTGGAGGGTGACGGCGGCCTCGCGCTGGAGGCGCTCGCTGGCGCGCAGCCGCTCCGCGGATTCGACCTGGTCGGTGACGTCGGCGCCGAAGACGAGCACGCCGCGGACCGGTTCGGTGGCCGTGCCGGTGTCGGTGGCGACAGTCTCGGTGGCGACCGCCTCCGGCACGGCGACGGCCTTACGGACGGCGGCTTCCCGGATCGAACCGTCCATCGACGATCCGTCCACGGGCGATCCGTCCACCGGCGCTCCGTCCACGGCCCCCTCCCCCGCCCGCTCGTCCGCCGACTGCGCGGGGGCGACGACCTTCGGCGCGGCCATCTCGATCGGGGAGCAGGTGAAGGTGTAGTAGCCGTGGCGGGACCGGCCGGGGCCGGGGACCGCGCCCTCCTGCCGCGGCCCGGGTGTGGTCGCCGGGCCGCCCACGGGCACCTGCCGGGACTTGACCGTACGGGGCTTGCCGCTGCGCAGGACCTGGTCCATGAGCGGCAGCAGCCCGAGCTCCCTCAGCTCGGGCAGGCCCTGGCCGGCGGGCGTGCCGGGGGTTCGGGAGCCGAAGAGCTCGACATAGGTGTCGTTGAGGTAGGCGATGCGGTGCTCGGGGCCGTAGACCACCGCGACCAGCGCCGGCACCTTGCCGAGGAGGTCATGGGCGGACAGCCCGTCGAGGGTCGGGACGGCGGCGACCGACGCGGCGTCGGAAGGGGCGGCGGCGGGCGGCTCGCCGCGCCCAGAGGGGTCGGCGCTCTCGCCCCGGGCCGCCGGGACGGAGCCGCCGCCCGCGGCGGCCGCGGGCTTCGGCCGCCGCGCACCGCGGTCTGCCCGGGCGGCGATGCGTCGCTGGGTTCGGGGGAGCCGGGCGCTCCAGCGCGTGAAGTTCACTGCGGATTACCTCGTGGGGTGGTGGCTGAGCGGCGCGCCGGCGCGGGATCGGGGAGATGGGTGCGGGTACGGGGGACGGCCCCAGGGGAATGCAGCAAACTTCCGAATCCTCGCGATTGTCACTCTTTGCAGATACGAGCCCACCCATGGTCACACGACCAGTGTGGCCGACCGGACTGACATCCGTGAGACGCCGATCGTGGGAGGGGAGTTCCCGGCTCCGCCCCGATCGGCTCAACTGGCCTCGGGATGGCGACCGGTGTCCGCGGCGAGTTTGAACTCGGCGCGCGGGTTCTCCAGCGACCCCAGCGAGACGATCTCCCGTTTGAACAGCCCCGACAGAATCCACTCGGCCAGCACGCGCGCCTTACGGTTGAACGTCGGCACCCGGCTGAGGTGGTAGACGCGGTGCATGAACCACGCGGGATAGCCCTTCAACTTGCGCCCGTAGACGTGTGCGACGCCCCTGTGGAGCCCCAGGGAGGCCACGGAGCCCGCGTACTTGTGCGCGTAGTCCGTAAGGGGCTGATCCGCGATCGCGGCGGCCACGTTCTCGGCGAGGACCTTGGCCTGGCGCACGGCGTGCTGTGCGTTGGGGGCGCACTCCGCACCGGGCCGGTCGGCCGTCAGGTCGGGCACCGACGCGGCGTCCCCGGCCGACCAGGCGTGCTCCACGCCCTCGACCTGGAGCGCCGCGGTGCATTTGAGCCGACCGCGCTCGTTCAGCGGCAGATCGGTGGAGGCGAGGATCGGGTGCGGTTTGACGCCCGCGGTCCACACGAGCGTGCGAGTGGGGAAGCGTGAGCCGTCACTCAGTGCGGCGACCCGGTCGGCGCAGGAGTCCAGGCGGGTCTCCAGTCGCACGTCGATATTGCGGCCGCGCAGCTCCCGGACGGCGTACTTGCCCATCTCCTCGCCGACCTCCGGAAGGATCCGGTCGGTGGCCTCCACGAGGATCCACTTCAGGTCCTCGGGGGCGATGTTGTGGTAGTAGCGGACGGCGTACCGGGCCATGTCCTCCAACTCGCCGAGCGCCTCGACGCCCGCGTATCCGCCGCCGACGAAGACGAAGGTCAGCGCCGCGTCGCGGACGTCCGGATCCCGGGTCGAGGAGGCGATGTCCAGCTGTTCGAGGACGTGGTTGCGCAGGCCGATGGCCTCCTCGACGGTCTTGAAACCGATGCCGAACTCGGCGAGACCGGGGACCGGGAGGGCGCGGGACACGGATCCGGGGGCCAGCACCAGCTCGTCGTAGTGGATGTCGACCGTGCCCGTGCCCTCTTCCTCCGTGGCGAGGGTTCTCACGGTCGCGGTCCGTTTGCCGTGGTGGATCGCGGTGGCCTCGCCGATGACGACCGTGCAATCGGGCAGGACCCGCCGCAACGGCACCACCACATGGCGGGGCGAGATCGATCCGGCCGCCGCCTCGGGCAGGAACGGCTGGTAGGTCATATACGGCTCGGGGTCGACCACGATGACCTGCACGCCGCCGTGCCTCAGCTCCCGCTTCAGCTTTCGCTGGAGGCGCAGCGCGGCGTACATCCCGACGTAGCCACCACCGACAACGAGAATGCGCGCTGGTTCCTTCACCCTCCCATGAGGCACGCGCGACCGCGGTTTGTCCACAGGCCCGACGAATTGTGTGACCGGACGGCTCGCTCGGCCCCGAGCCGCGGAATCGGTTACACGTACGAAATGTCCGCAGGTCAGCCCGGGGATAGGTGGGAGCAAGCGGGCGGATGGTCGGAAAGAGGCGGTCTGCTGCTCTGATCGGGGGCGTTCTGTCCCGAGCTACCCTCTTCTTTCTTGACCTGCGCTCAACTATGTTCGTACTTCGTCGGGGTTGTGACTGCCTCGACAGTCTGGGCGGGGAGTCTCCGGGGGAGACATCATTACCGGGGATCACTTATGCACCTTCAGGGTTCGTCATGGTCCGCAGCCGTCGCGTCGTCGGACGGAAACGGCGGACGGAACACACCGCTGCGCGTGGACGCGCAGCGCAATCTGGAGCACGTCCTGCGGGCGGCGCGCGAGGTCTTCGGTGAGCTGGGGTACGGGGCTCCGATGGAAGACGTGGCGCGCCGGGCGCGGGTCGGGGTGGGCACCGTCTATCGGCGGTTCCCCAGCAAGGACGTGCTGGTGCGCCGGATAGCCGAGGAGGAGACGGCAAGGCTGACCGATCAGGCGCGCGCGGCGCTGGGTCAGGAGAACGAGCCGTGGTCGGCGCTGGCCCGGTTCCTGCGCACCTCGGTGGCGTCCGGCGCGGGCCGGCTGCTGCCGCCGCAGGTGCTGCGGGTCGGGGTCGACGTGGAGACCGAGATCCGGCTGCCGCAGCAGCGGCAGGCGGCGTTAGCCGCACCGGCTCAGCCGGAGCTCCGGCTGGTCGAGCGGCCGATAGCACCTGAGGACGAGCCGGACGACGCGGGCGCCGCGGCGCTGCTGGAGGTCGTCGGGCAACTGGTGGAACGGGCACGGGCGGCGGGCGAGCTGCGCCCGGACGTCACCGTCGCCGATGTGCTGCTGGTGATCGCCACGGCGGCGCCCTCGCTGCCGGACGCGGCACAGCAGGCGGCGGCCTCGGCCCGGCTGCTGGACATTCTGCTGGACGGGCTGCGGTCGCGCCCCATGGGGTGATGCCATCGGCCCCGGAGCGAGACATGTGCTCGTCTTCGCGCGTCGGTTTCAGGAGGTGAGCGGCGCGTCTCGCCTCCTCCGTATGAGTGACGACATATGACGGTCGTCCGGGGCGTCGCACCTGCTCGCGCCCGCGTCAGCGGGCCGGCGGCGGTGCGGCGCCCCGGCCGGCGGTTGCGGGCGGGGCGACGGTTGCTGCCAGGTCGGCCTAGGGTCCTTCTGACGGATCTCCGCGGCGTCGCGGCGCCCGGCCCTTCCTCCGCGGAGATCCGTCAGAAGGACCCTAGTCATTGGCGGCGTCATGGACAGCGGCATCAGCATCAGTGGCATCGCCATCGGCATCAGTGGCAACGGCATCGGCGGCGTCGAGACAGCTCAGCGCCTCGTCGAGCAGGCAGAGGGCGTCCTCGGGGTCAGGGCCGTGCTCTCGGTGCGCAGCTTCTCCACCGCGTCCCGGCCCAGCGCCTCGCTCGCGCGCGCCGCGGTCGCGCCGACGTCCCCGGCCACCAGCGGTGAGCGCGGCAGCCGACCGCGCCAGCCGTCGGCGGCGCCCAGCAGCAGCGCGGCGAGCCGCTCCTGCCCGCTTCCCGCCAGGAGCTCCGCCGCCGACTCCGCCTGATGGGCCAGCAGCAGCTCCATGGAGTTCACCGCGAGTCCCTCGCACAGGGTGTTCCGCAGCTTGCGCAGTCCGCCGACCAGATCGCCCTCCAGGCCGGTGATGCGGGCGTCCAGACCATTGGCCACGACCCAGAACTGCCGCGGCGAGGGGCCACGCAGCGCGAGCTGTCGCGCGGCGTCGCAATACGTCCTGGCCCGCGCCAGATCACCGCGTACCAGCTCGGCCTCGCTGCGCACGATGCGGTTGAAGGCCAGCACGTCCTGAGTGCCGCAGCGCTCCGCCTCCTCCTCTGAGCGCTCCACCAGCCTCAGCGCGCCCTCCACGTCCCGCTCGTGGACGGCGAGATCGGCGAGACGGGTGTAGAGGAACGGCACCTCGGTGTGGGCGCCGAGCTCCTGCGCGAGCCGCGTCGCCCTCTCGTAGGCGGCCCTCGCCTCCCCGAACCGGCCGCGATGGGTGGCGATCTCGCCGCGCGCGCCCTCCACCTGGGCGAGCATCCAGCGGTCGCCGACGCGGGCGGCCAGCTCGCGCAGCTCGGCCAGGTCGTCGCCGGCGCTCTCGACGCCGCCCGGCATGTCGATGGCGAGGTGGGTGCGGTACATCAGCGCGACGCCGAGCGCCCAGTCGTCGCCGTGGGTCCGGCAGTGGGCCACGGTCTGGTCCATGAGCGGCAGAATCTCGCCGCTGAAGCCCTCGATGACGAAGGCCGTGAAGGGCCACAACAGACCCGGGAAGCACGCGCTGCGGGGCCCTGGATGGCTCGCGTAGGCGTCGCGCATGCGTATCGCGGCGTGTCGGCTCTCGGGGTCGTTCAGATCCGGACCGGTGCCCTGCTCGGCGAGCAGGAAGAAGAGCAGCAGCCGCAGGTCCATGAACTGCCAGTACCGGGTGGCTTCCGCGTCGACGCCGTCCTCGCCGTCCGGAACCCGGGCCGGGATGGGCGGGAACTGGTCGAGGGGATGGCTGCCGCCCGGTGCCCGGCCCACCTCGCCGTCCGTGCCGTCCGTGCCGTGGGTGCCGTCCGTGCCGTGGGTGCCGTGGGTGCCGTGGGTGCGGCTCTCCAGGGCCAGGGCACGGCCGACCCATGCGGCGCCCTCGTCCCGGTAGTTGCGCAGCCACCAGAACCATGCCAAGTCGCGGATGAGCGCGAAGACGGTGCCCTCGTCCGCGGTCGTCAGGGAGCGGTGCAGCGCTGCCCGGATGTTGTCGAGGTCGGTCTCGACGAGGTGCAGCCAGGGCAGTTGTCCGGCGGAGCGCAGACGGGGCTCGGCGGTGCGGAGGAAGTCCCGGAAGTGGGCGGTGTGACGGGACACGGCGGCCTTGTGGTCGGCACGGGCCGCGGCGTTCTCGGTGGCGCGCTCGCCGACGTACTCGTTGATGGTCTCCAGCATCCGGTAGCGGGGCTCGCCGCCCGCCGGGCCGGAGGGCTCCGCCGCCGCACCGTGCGACGGATGGTCGACGATCAGCAGCGACTTGTCGACCAGCGCCCCGAGCAGCTCCAGCACCTCGGCAGGCGCGATCCTGGCGTGGGGGTGCGCATGAGAGCGCGTGGAGGCGCGCGTCTCGGCGCACGCAACCGTGTCGCCCGGTGCCGGCGTGCCCACCATCGCGTCCGTAAGGGCGCCATGGATCCCGACGCCGTTCTCGTTGACGCCACCGGCGTCCGCGCCGTCCCCATCCATGTGGTCCGCACCGTCCGGGCCGCCCGGGCCGTCCGGGCCGCCCGTAAGGGTGCTCGCGCCGGGCGGGGCGTCCGCGCACACCGCCTCGGCCGCGGACAGGGTCCACCCGCCCGCGAAGACCGACGCACGGCGCAGCACGGTGCGCTCGCGCTCGTCGAGGAGGTCCCAGGACCACTCGACGACGGCCCGCAGGGTCTGCTGGCGGGGCAACGCGGTTCTGCTGCCGCTGGTCAGCAGGCGGAAGCGGTCGTCCAGCCGGTCCGCGATCTGGCGCGGGGTCAGCAGCCGCAGCCGCGCCGCGGCCAACTCGATCGCCAGGGGCAGACCGTCCAGGCGGCGGCAGATCTCCGCGACCGCGGCCGCCGTGTCCGGGTCAGCCGCCGGGTCGAAGCCGGGCCGTACGGTGGCGGCGCGCTCGGCGAACAGTTGGTGGGCGGGGGCGGGCGGCAGCGGTTCCACCGGCCTTACGGTCTCGCCGGGCACCCCCAGCGGCTCCCGGCTGGTGGCGAGCACGGTCACCCCCGGGCAGTGCGCGAGCAGGGTCTCGGTGAGCCGAGCCGCGGTGTCGATGACGTGCTCGCAGTTGTCGAGCAGGAGCAGCAGCCGACGGTCGGCGCAGTACTCGACGAGCCGGCCGGTCGGATCCCCGCCGTCCGCGCCCGTGGTGCGGCTCTCGAGCCCGGAGGCGAGCAGCATGGTCTCGCGGCGGCCGACCGCGCTCAGGACGGCACCGGGGACCGCGGAGGGCTGGTCGAGCGGGGCGAGTTCGGCGATCCAGACGCCGTCCGGGTAGCCCTCCGTCACGGTCGCGGCGGCCTCCTCGGAGAGTCGGGTCTTACCGGAGCCGCCGGGGCCGGTGAGGGTGACCAGCCGGGCGCCCTCCAGGTCGCGGAGGATGTCGCCGATCTCTTTCTGGCGGCCGACGAAGCTGGTGAGGCGGGCTCTGAGGTTGCCGTGCGGCAGAGGCGGCACGGCGGTGCGCGATCCCGCCTCCCGGTCGTCTATCCGGCTTCCCGCCCCGCCGTCGGTTCCTCCGCCCCCGGACCGGCCGTCGAACGCGCCCCTGGCCGCGCCGCGGCCGTCGAACGCCGTACCGTCCGCCCGGGTTCCGCCCCCGCTCCCCTCATGGCCGTCGGCCCTCGGTGGAGCGGTCTGTGCGGTGTGCCCCCCGCCGCGCGCCGCGTCCGGCTCCTGGAGGGCCGGCTCGGCGTCCGTCGTCAGCAGCCGTCTGTGGAGCTCCTTGAGCTCCGCTCCCGGGTCGGTGCCGAGGCGGTCGGCGAGGATCCGGCGGACGTCCTCGTAGGCGGCGAGGGCGTCGGCCGAGTGACCGGCCGCCCGCAGCGCGCGGATCAGCTGGGCGTGGAACGTTTCGTCGAGCGGATGGTCCGCGACGAGCTCGCGCAGCTCCGGTATGACGTCCGTAGGGCGGTCGAGCGCGAGGTCGGCGTCGATCCGGCGGTGCAGCGCGGCCAGCCGGAGCGCCTCGGGGCGGGCTGCGGCCGCCTGCCCCGGCAGGTCGGCGAGGGCCGGGCCGCGCCACAGGGCGAGCGCCTTACGGAGGGTGGCGGCGGCCGTCTCGGGGTCGTCGGCGTCCAGGGCGCGTATGCCCTCGTGCGTCAGCCGCTCGAAGCGCAGCAGGTCGACGTCGTCGTGGGGTGCGGCGGTCGCGAGCCGGTAGCCGCCGGGCGAGGAGACGACGGCGTCCCTGCCGATAGCGCGGCGCAACCGGCCGACGAGCGCCTGGAGCGCGGCGGGCGCGTCATGCGGAGGGTCGTCGGCCCACACCTCGTCGATCAGGACGTCGACGGAGGCCGGGGCGGTGCGTGCGGCCCTTACGGCGAGCGCGGCGAGCAGCGCGCGGATCCGGGGGCCGCCGAGGGGGACCGGGTCGCCGTGGTCGTCGCGCGCTTCGGTGGTGCCGAGGATCAGATACCGCACGGGGGCCATTCTCCTAGGTTGCGGACTGCCGCTGGGGAGATGGTGCGGAGCGGCGGCGGAGGGGTCCATTCGTTTTCGTCCGCCGTAAGGACGGAAGACCTCTCGTCCGCCGAAAGGACGAAGGCTTCTCGTTCCCCGTAAGGACGAAGGCCTCTCGCCCCCCGTAGGACCCGAGTTCCGGCGCGCGGCAAGCACCCCGGCTCCCCTGGGCGCCAGGGGCCATGTCCCGCAGGACTCCCCGGGGCGGGATGTCACGAGGCGGCCTCGTGCCGCCTCGGTGCGGAAGCCGTCACAGGCTCGGCCGCGGCACCACTCCGCCCGCCACCGCCCGCTGGCGTGGCGCCGCCGTACCCGTCCAGCAGGTGCCGCGGCGGGCCAGCAGGCGCCGCAGCCAGACCTCGGTGGAGACGAGCTCGGCCAGGCCGTCCAGGGGCAGCCGCTCCCCCTGTGCGGCGGCGCGCAGCGCCTTACGGACGACACGGGCCTCGATCAGGCCCGCGTCGGCCAGCAGCGGCGCGTCGAAGAGGGTCATCAGTTCGCCCGTCCAGGTGCGCATGCCGGTCCGTACGGCGGCGGTGTGGGCGGCGTGGGAGGTGGCTCCCCAGCCGGGGGGTAGCTCCCGGACGCCCGCTCCGGCGAGGACCGACCGCAGCACCGCGGCGCGCGCCCCCGGTTGCACCCGAAGCGCTTCGGGGAGCGCGCGGCAGGCCCGTACGACCTGGTTGTCGAGGAAGGGCGCGTGCAGGCGCTGGCTGCGGATCTCGGCGGCCTGCTCGAAGACGCGGTGGTCCGCCGCGTAGCGGGCGAGGGCGGCGTCGGCGCGGCGCTCCCCGGGGCGGCGCAGCAGTACGGGGCGCACGGCCGCGTCCTCCAGCCGGACGGACACCTCGGCGAGCGTCTCGCCGGTGAGCCAGCGGGCGGCGGGCCCGGGGCGGCACCACGTCAGGGCGGCGAGGGAGGCGGATACGGCGCCGGGGCCGTGCAGCGCCTGCTCGTCGGCGAAGTGGCGGTCCATAAGGCGCGCGGCGGCCTCCTGGACGCCTTCGCGGTAGGAGGTGCGGGCCAGCCGTCGCGCGGCCCGGTAGACCGTGAACGGCACGAAGAAGGACTGCGCGGAGGGGCCGTCGGCCTTGGCGAGCGCCGTGGCGGGGCGCAGCAGATGGCGTCTGCGGCGGTCCAGCAGCAGATCCGCGAGGCGCGCGGGGTGTGCGTCGAGCACCTGGCGGGCGCCGTGCCCGATGAAGTGGTCGGCGCTGCCCGCGGCGAGCCGGCGTCGGTGGCGTTCGGCGATGACGAGGGAGGGGCCGGGCTCGTCGGTAAGGGCGCCGGTGTCGAGACCCGCGTACGGCAGGGCCTCCTCGCCCGCGGCGACGACCACATGGTGCAGCCGCGGATTGGCGGCGATGGCTCCGGCCCGCTCGAGTTCGGCCTCGCGGGTGCGGGCGCCGCCCGCCGTGGCGAGGTCGTTGAAGGTGACGGCCAGGAGTCGCTCGCCCGCCTCGGTGCCGTGCCCGAAGAGGGTGCCGGGCATTCCGGGGAGACCGGCGGCGAGCAGGGCGAGCGTGGCGGAGGCGCTGCCTCCGGAGAGATCGGCGCCGATGCCGGGGGCCGGGGCGCCGCGGGCGGCCCGCCGCTCGGCAGGGCCCATGCCGGGCACAGGGCCGGGGTCGAGGTCATCGGTCTCGGGGGCGTGGCGCGGGGCGGTGAGCCGGGCCCGTACGGCCTCCACGAGGGCGTCCCGGACGGCGTCCACGGCCTTGTCCTGGTCGAGCGGGGGCGCGGCGACGGCGAGGGACGCGGTGGGCTCGTAGCCGGTGATGTCGCGGGCGCCGTCGCGCAGGATCAGCGCATGGCCCGGGGGGACGCGCCTGACGCCCATATAGGGCGTGCCGTCGCCCATGGCCTCCGGGGAGTCGGGGCAGGCGAGCAGCGCGCCGAGGTGACCGACGTCGAGCTGCGCCTCGATGAGGTCGGCGAGCGGGAGCGCGGCCGTGGCGTAGGCGGTGCCGCCGGCCCAGTCGGTGTGGAAGACGGGCCGGGCGCCCGCGAGGTCGCCGACGATGGTGACGCGGCGGCCGACCTGGGCGACGGCGGTGTAGCTGCCGGGCCAGGCGGTCAGATGGCGCAGGGCGCCGCCGCGGGCGGCGAACAGGCCCACCCGCAGCTCCTCGTCGGAGGCACCGCAGCAGCCGAAGACGGCGAGGCGGGTGAAGGGGTCGGTCTGGACGACGCGTACCTCATCGGGGCGCCAGTCGCCGACCGCCCACAGCGGATCGGGGTCGGACCACAGGAGTTGCGCGCCGACCGGCTGGATCGCACGGCCCTCCGAGGAGACCGGGCCGGATGCGGTACTGCTCCACCCCACCAACCACCGCATCGCCGCCTCCACAGGCTGTGGGCATCCAGGGCAACCAAGAAGTAGGTGCCATCATGCACAGCATGTTGACGGTTTCGGCATCGAACCGGACAACAACATGGATCTCCTGGATGTCCCGTGACCACAGATGACCGCAGGAATCGCAGAATTGATCCCAAGGGGTGGCGCCTCTCACGAAGGCATCCGTAAGGAGCCCACCGAAGGAACCACCGCCGGTAGCGACCCACCGTTCCGCCGTGGCCCATGCTGCCACGATTGGGGCGCGCAAGAGCGCAAGGGCATCGATGAGTGCGCGGAACGGCGCACAAGAGGCGCACGAAGGGGCGCGCGGAAAGGGCGCCGACCGAACGCCAACCCGCAGACCACATGGGGGCCTTACCGTTCCGTGCCGCACAAGGGTCTTATCGCTCCGCGCCACGACGACCGCCACGTGCGGCGACATCCGCGGCAGACGACCACCGCGTGCCCAGGCGCCATCCGCGGCATGTGCTGGGCGCCCCACCGCTCCGAACCGCTCCGAGGGAGAACTGGGAGGAATCTGCGCCGAATCCGGGCGCGATCCATCCGGGCGCGATCCATGCGGAAGAGGGCTCCCGCGTCGGGCCTCCCCCTCCCCGGCCCGACGCGGGAACCCGGCCGTGAGGGGCGATATTCAGCCAAATTGCCGTGGCGCTCTCGTTGGTCTTGCGGACGACCTGTAAGGACTCAACTTCCGCCTCTCGCGCCTCTGACACGACAGTCCGGGAGGCGGCATTCGCCTCCCGGACCGTTCCGCCGCCCGCGGGGAATGAGGCGGCGGCGTCCCCCAGCCCACTGGATCCAGTACAGCGGGCCGACCCACGCAGGACCCATCGAAACGTCCCCGCCGCGACGGAGACAGAGCGCACACACGGGCGCACAGCCACACACACCGGGAGCACACGTCACGCCCCGCACGCCCGTTCGTACAAGAATCTCGCCATCCGGGACACCACCTCTTAACGGTCGGGATGCGGCGAACTACGCTGGGTTTACGAATGCCCCGCGCTTATGCAGGGGCGGCCGTCGGTGCTGTCGAGGGGTGCGCATGTCCAGGGAGCCACGCGGGCCGAACGAAAAGCTCGGCACCGTTCTCGCCCTCGCTGGGATCAGCAATGCCGGGCTCGCGCGCAGAGTCAACGACCTCGGCGCCCAGCGTGGCCTGACGCTTCGCTACGACAAGACATCCGTCGCGCGCTGGGTGTCCAAGGGCATGGTGCCCCAAGGCGCCGCCCCACACCTCATTGCGGCTGCGATCGGGAGCAAACTCGGCCGCCCCGTCCCCTTGCACGAAATCGGCCTGGCCGATGCCGATCCGGCCCCCGAGGTCGGACTTGCCTTCCCGCGCGACATCGGCCAGGCCGTCCGCTCCGCGACCGAGCTCTACCGGCTGGATCTCGCGGGTCGGCGCGGCGGCGTCGGCATCTGGCAGAGCCTGGCCGGATCTTTCTCAGTAAGCGCGTACGCCACCCCGGCCTCGCGCTGGCTCATATCCCCGCCGACAGTTCGGTGGCCCGCGAGCCCAAGGACGCCGAGGACGGCACCACCGCCGCGAGCGCCACGGGCGCGGCGGCGCCGGACGCCATACCGCCACAGCGCGTCGGCCACAGTGACGTCACCAAGCTGCGCGAGGCCGCCGAGGACGCACGCCGCTGGGACTCCAAGTACGGCGGCGGCGACTGGCGTTCGTCCATGGTTCCCGAATGCCTCCGGGTGGACGCGGCGCCCCTGCTGCTCGGCTCGTACAGCGACGAGGTCGGCCGCTCCCTCTTCGGCGCCACCGCCGAACTGACCCGGCTCGCCGGGTGGATGGCCTTCGACACCGGCCAGCAGGAGGCCGCGCAGCGGTACTACATCCAGGCGCTGCGCCTCGCCCGCGCCGCGGCCGACGTCCCCCTGGGCGGCTATGTGCTGGCGTCGATGAGCCTCCAGGCCACCTACCGGGGCTTCGCCGACGAGGGCGTCGACCTGGCCCAGGCCGCCCTGGAGCGCAACCGCGGCCTGGCCACCGCCCGCACCATGAGCTTCTTCCGGCTGGTGGAGGCGCGCGCCCAGGCCAAGTCCGGGGACGGACCCGCCTGCGGGGCGGCCCTGAAGTCCGCCGAGGGCTGGCTGGAGCGCTCGCGCGCGGGCGACCCCGATCCGTCCTGGCTCGACTTCTACAGCCATGAGCGGTTCGCGGCCGACGCCGCCGAGTGCTATCGCGACCTCCGGCTGCCGCGCCAGGTGCGGCGCTTCACCGAGCAGGCGCTGGCCCGGCCGACGGAGGAGTTCGTACGGTCGCACGGACTGCGGCTCGTGGTGTCCGCCGTCGCCGAACTGGAATCCGGCAATCTGGACGCGGCCTGCGCGGCGGGCGCCCGTGCCGTGGAGGTCGCCAACCGGATCTCGTCCGCGCGCACCACGGAGTACGTGCGCGACCTGATGCGGCGCCTCGAGGCGTACCGCGACGAGCCGCGCGTCGCCGAGCTGCGCGAGCAGGCCCGGCCGCTGCTGGTGGCTCCGGCGTGAGCGGCATGGGGGCGGGTGCGGGCGGCATGGGAGCGGGTGCGGGCGAGCGCGATGAGTGGTGAACGGCGCGGGATGAGCGGTGAGCGGCGGGGGATGAGCGGCGAACGGCGGGGGATGAGCGGTGAGGCGAGAGCAGCCCGGAATAGACGACTCAGAGGCGATTCACCCGGAATGAGCGACCCGGCGTGAATCGATCCACATGACCGGTCGACCTAGCCCGGACCCTAGTCCTCATATGGGTTTCGAGCCGTTGTCAGTGGCGCAGGTCATGATAGGGATCGACGGTCGGGCGACTGGACGGTGTGGCGCACGGGGAGGTGACATGGCGTGACGGCGTTGGACTGCGACGTGCTGGTGATCGGGGGCGGGATCGTCGGCATGTCGACGGCGTATGCGATCACGCGCGCCGCGCCCGGCACCCGCGTGACCGTGCTCGAGAAGGAGGCGGGCCCGCCCGCCACCAGACCGGGCGGAACAGCGGCGTGATCCACAGCGGTATCTACTACCGGCCGGGGTCGCTCAAGGCGCGGTTCGCGGTGCGCGGCGCCGCGGAGATGGTGAAGTTCTGCGCCGAGCACGGCATCCCGCACGAGGTCACCGGCAAGCTCATCGTCGCCACGGAGCGCTCCGAGCTGCCGAGGCTCCACGGCCTCGTCCAGCGCGGCAGGGAGAACGGGATTCCGGTGCGCGAGCTGGGCCCCGCCCAGATCGCGGAGTACGAGCCATGGGTGCGCGGCCTCGCCGCGATCCATGTCGGCACGACGGGCGTCTGCGACTTCGGCGCGGTGGCGGCCCGGCTGGCCCGGCTGGCCCAGGACGCGGGCGCCTCGGTGCGGTACGGGGCACAGGTGCGCACCATCGGCCGGCGCCCCTCCGCGGTCGCGGTGCGCACGGCGGACGGCACGGTGCTGCGCGCGCGGGCCCTGGTCAACTGCGCGGGGCTGCACTGCGACCGCGTGGCCCGGCTGGCGGGCGATGACCCGGGCATGCGGATCGTGCCCTTCCGCGGTGAGTACTACGAGCTGGCGCCCTCCCGCGCCTCGCTGGTGAACGGCCTGGTGTACCCGGTGCCCGACCCGGCGTTCCCGTTCCTCGGCGTCCATCTGACCCGCGGCATCGACGGCGGCGTCCACATAGGGCCCAACGCGGTCCCGGCCCTCGCCCGCGAGGGGTACGCCTGGCATACAGTGCGCCCGCAGGAGCTGGCCGGCACGCTGGCGTTCCCGGGCTCCTGGCGGATCGCCCGCCGCCACTGGCGGTACGGGGCGGGTGAGCTGCGGCGTTCCCTGTCCAAGCGCGCTTTCACCGACGCCGTGCGCCGCCTGCTGCCGGATGTGACGGCCGACGACCTGATAGCGGCCCCGGCGGGCGTGCGCGCACAGGCGGTGCTGCCGGACGGCACGCTGGTGGACGACTTCCTCATCTCGCAGTCGCCCCGGATCGTCCATGTGCTCAACGCCCCGTCACCCGCGGCCACGGCCTCCCTGCCGATCGGCCGCGAGGTCGCCGGCCGAGTGCTGGAGACCCTGCGGACGGGGTGATGGGGCGGGTGGGGTCGAGGAGGTAGAGGCCCGGGCCCGCCGCCGCCGTACGGCCGGGGACCATTACGGAGGTACGGGCCGAGGGCTGCCGCCGTAGGGGCTGTGGGCCGCCGCGACCGTACGGGCCGAGCCCCGCCGCTGTACGACCGAGCCCCGCCGCCACGGTATGGGCGGAGCTCCGCCACCGTAAGGGCCAGGGCCTGCCGCGACCGTATGGGCCTGGCCGAGCCGCGACCGTACGTGGGCCAGGGCTCCACCACCGAGGTACGGGCCGAGCCCAGCCGCCAGGCGGCACGGCCGGACCCAGCCGCCACCAGCCGAGCCCCACCGCAGCCGCACTGGCAGGACCCAGCCACCCACCCCCGGCCAGGTCGGCACGGCCGAGCCCAGCCGCAGGCGGCACGGCCGAGCCTCCCCGCCTCCGCCCGTAGAATCGAAGCACTGTGTCCGAGAAGCCCACCGCCCCCGATTCCCACGTGGAGCGCGCTCTGCCCGCCCCCGTGACCGCAGCGAGCCGATGTTCCCCGGCGGCCCCGTGGCCGACCCGGCGGGCTCGCACCACGAGCGCCGCATCCGCTCCTTCCGCCCCGCCGCGGCCGGGTGACCCCGGGCCAGGGCGATGCGCTGCGCCGCCTGTGGCCACAGTGGGGCCTGGACATCGACGGGCTGAGCCGGATCGACCTCGGTGAGTTGTTCGCCACAGAGGCGGGCCCGCGCCCCGACCTCCCCGTCGTCCTGGAGATCGGCTTCGGCATGGGGAGGCCACCGCGCAGATGGCCGCCGCCGACCCCGGCACGGGCATCCTCGCCGCCGACGTCCACACCCCCGGCCAGGGCAATCTGCTCGCGCTCGCGGAGCGGAACGGCCTGGACAACATCCGGGTCGCCAACGGCGACGCGATCATCCTGCTCCGCGAGATGCTGGCCCCCGCCTCGCTCTCCGGCCTACGGGTCTTCTTCCCCGACCCCTGGCCCAAGAAGCGGCACCACAAGCGGCGCCTCATCCAGCCCGAGTTCATCGAGCTCGCCGCCACCCGGCTGAAGCCCGGTGCGCCGTTGCACTGCGCGACCGACTGGGAGCCGTACGCGGAGCAGATGCTGGAGGTCCTTTCCGCGAGCCCCGCCTTCGACAACTCCCAGCCCGACGGCGGCTACACCCCGCGCCCGGACTTCCGGCCGCTCACCAAGTTCGAGGGCCAGGGGCTGGACAAGGGACACCTCGTCCATGACCTGATCTTCCGCCGCAACGACACATAACGACCCCAAGGGGATGGGCATAACCCCTGAGTCCCCCTCCCCTTTCGTTAGGGTCGGTTGAGTGCATCAGTCCCCGCCCCCGCAAGAGCCGCCCGAGCCACGACCGGCCACGCCGCCGTACGAGGCGCCGCAAGGAGCGCGGCACGAGGCGTCAGACGGCGCACCACACGGGACACCGCAGGACGACCCGCACCGGACACCGCAGGAGGACCCGCGCGGGACGCCCCAGGAGGACCCGCGCGGGGACGCACCGTATGGAGCGGCACAGGCGCCGCACGCCGGCGCCCCGTACGGCACGCCCTACGGCGCTCCGTACGGTGACCGGCAGCCGTGGTTCGACACCGGCGCCGCACCGGCGGGCTGGCCGCAACCGCCCCGCCAGCGGCTGTGGGGCCCGGGCGGCCGCCTCGCCCGCGTCTGGCACAACAAGGCGCTCCGGGCCACCGCGCTCGCCGGTCTGCTCTCGCTCTCCGGCCTGATCATCCTGGCGCTGGTGCGCGAGCAGACGGGCACCAAGGGCTTCCTGGTGGGGCTCGGCCTCGCCGTCCTCCCCGTGCCGCTGATCATCGCGGTCTTCCGGTGGCTGGACCGCGTGGACCCCAAGCCCTGGCGAAACCTTTTGTTCGCCTTCGCCTGGGGGGCGTGCGCGGCGACGCTGGTCGCGCTGATAGCCAACGGCTTCGCCACCGAGTGGCTCATGACGACCGTGGACTCCTCGTCCCCCACCGGCCAGGCCGACGCCGACGCCTGGGGCGCCACCTTCGTCGCGCCGTTCGTGGAGGAGAGCGCCAAGGCGGCCGCCGTCCTGCTGCTCTTCCTCTTCCGCCGCCGTGACTTCAACGGGCTGGTCGACGGGGTCGTCGTCGCCGGAATCACCGCCACCGGTTTCGCCTTCACCGAGAACATCCTCTATCTCGGCTCGGCCTTCGTCAGCGACCAGACGCTCGGCTACTCCGGCATCCGGTCGACCACGGCCGCGACCTTCTTCATCCGCGCCGTGATGTCCCCCTTCGCGCACCCCCTCTTCACCTCGATGACGGGTGTGGGCTTCGGCATAGCCGCCGCGGCGGCGCGGCACCAGCGCGCCCGCCGCGTCCTCATACCGATCGCGATGCTGCTGACCGCGATGGTCCTGCACGGCGTCTGGAACGGCTCGGCCACCCTCGGCGGATACGGCTTCCTCATCGTCTACGCCCTGTTCATGGTCCCGGTGTTCGGGCTGCTGACCTGGCTGACGATCTGGTCCCGCACCAAGGAACTGCGCGCGATACGAGAGCAGCTCACCGCCTACCAGACGGCCGGCTGGCTCACCCCGCCCGAGCCGATCGCGCTGTCCTCGATGCGCGCCCGCGGGATCGCCCGCGACCTCGCCCGCCGCACCCATGGCGCGGCGGCGGCCCGTACGGTCGGCGAGTACACCGCCTCCGCGACCTCGCTGGCCCTGCTGCGGCGACGTGCGTACCGGGGCACGGCGGGGCCGGACTTCACCGCGCGCGAGAAGGAACTGCTGGACCGGCTGTGGGAGCGGCGGGAGACCGCCCAGCCCGCGCTGGCCCACGCGGCACTGTCGGTGCCGCTCCCCCGGCCGCGCCGCGTACCCCGGCCCGCCCCGGGCACGATGCCCGCACCGTTCTGGCCCGCGGGGCCGTACGGCGGCGGGTACGCATACGGCTACGGAGGCGGCCAGGGCTACGGCTACGGCAGCCCCGCGTCCGGCTACGGCTACGGAAGCCCCGGGCCCAACTACGGTTACGGAAGCCCCGGGCCCGGCACCGGCCACGACAGCCCCGGGCCCGGCACCAGCCACGGCAGCCCCGGATCCGGCACCGGCCACGGCAGCAGCCCCGGGTCCGGCTACGACCCCGGCTCCGGCGCCCAGGCACAGTACGGGCCCCACCCCACCTACGCACCGTGGGGCGCCCCTCTCCCGCACGGCCCGCGGCCGCCGCGAACGCCGCAACCACTGCAGACCCCGCCCCCGCAGCCATCGCAGACCCCGCAACCACCGCGGAGCCTGCAACCACCGCGGAGCCCGCAGCCGCCGACGAACTCGGCGACACCCCACGTCTCCCCCGTGGCGTACGGATCCGGCGGCCCGGAAAGTCGTCTGTAACCTCCCGCCCCTTTCGGACGTGTTCCTACATAGAAGCGGGGAGCACGCGGGGGCGCGGGGGATTCATGTCAGGGCCATCACCTTCATCCACACCATCCGATTTCGACCAGTTCTATACGGTTACGGCGAAGCGGCTCGTGGCCGCGGTCTATGCGGCGACGGGCGATCTCGCCGAGGCCGAGGACGCGGTGCAGGAGGCGTATGCCCGCGCGTGGCAGCGCTGGGACCGGCTGACCGCCGAGGGTGACCCCACGCCGTGGGTGCGCACGGTCGCCCTGCGCCTCGCCGTCAGCTCCTGGCGCCGCGCCCGTAACCGCATGCGGGCCCACTTCCGCCATGGCCCGCCCCCCGATCTCCCCGATCTCGCCCCGGACCGAGTGGCGCTGGTCCATGCCCTGCGCGGGCTGAAGCCCGAGCAGCGTACGGCCGTGGTCCTGCACCACCTTCTCGATCTGCCCATTGAGCAGGTGGCCCGGGAGACGGGCGTCTCCCCCGGCGCCGTGCGCACCCGGCTGAGCCGTGCCCGCAAGGCCCTCGGCGCCCATCTCGCCGATGCCGAAGCCGATGCCGACACCAAGGCACCGACATCGGCACCGGCACCGGCTCCCCATCCGCCCGTCTGCCACCCCAAGGAGGTGCCCTCCCATGGCTGATCTGGACGAGCGCCTGCGCGATATCGCTCGCGATGTCGAGCCCTCCATACGTCTGGCGGGCCCGGAAGCCGTGCGTGCGCGGGGCCGTCGGCGCCGCGCACGGCAGCGCACCGCGATCGCCGCCGCGGCCGTCCTGGCGGTGGCCGCCGTGACTGCGGGCTCGTGGCGGCTCCTGCCGGGCGACGACTCCACCCGTACGCTCCCGGCGGCCCCGCCCGCGCCGCGAACGGACCGCGTCCCGGAGGCGCCGATCCCCGCGAGCGCCCTCCTTCGCCCCTCGGCGCTGCCGTTCGACGCGATGATGCGCTGGAAGACGGCCGACTCCACCATCAACCCCACTGACAACGGCCGGGCACCGCTGCTCGACCTCTCCCCCAGCTGCCGCCTCGACGGTCCGCGCCCCCTCGCCCAGCGCACCCGCGACTATCAGGGCCGCAAGGCGGAGCAGGCACGCCACACCATCAACGCCTATGCGAGCGACGGCGAGGCCGCGAAGGTCTTCGCCTCCCTCGAGGAGACTCTGAGGGACCGATGCGCCCGCCCCAAGGCGCTGGGCACCACCTCGTCACCCAAGCTCGCCGCCGACCAGCCGACCACCATGACCTACGGCTGGCACTCGTCCCGCGCACCGCATGACGCCCAGGTCGTCCTGATGCGCTCGGGCACCCGGGTCGGGGTTCTCCAGGCCCAGGGCATCGGCAGCCCGTCCGGCGACTACACCGACGGCCCCTCCGCCTACTGCATAGCTGTCTCGCTGTGGCGCCTCGATCCCACCGCCACCGCCTCCCCGGTCCGTACCGGGCCAACCCCGAGGAGGTGAAGAGGCGTTGCTGACCCACTCCTCCGCTCCCACCAACCCCCCTCACGACTCCCGCAAGAGGTCCTCCGTGCTCTCCGTACGCTCCCTGCGCACCCTCGTGGTGCCCGCGATCGCCGTCGCCCTGCTCGCCGGATGCCAGTCGGCGTCGAAATCCACCTCGGTGGACCCGGCCGACGCCAAGCCCGCCCGGATCACCATCACCCCGGGCAGCGACTCGGCGGCGATAGCCCCCGACGCCCCGGTCAAGGTGACCGCCTCCCACGGCACCCTCACCAAGGTCCGCATCGTCCCCGACGGCGCCGGTTCCCAGGCCGTCTCGGTGACCGGCGCCCTCTCCCACGCCAAGACCAGCTGGCGCTCCAACCGCACCATGACCCCGGGCACGACCTACACCGTCGAGGCCACGGCCACCAATGCCGCCGGCAAGACCGCCGTCCAGCACTCCACCTTCCGCACCCGCGCCGCCCAGCAGATCAACGGCGTCACCGTCACCCCGTCCAAGGGCACAACCGTCGGCGTGGGCCAGCCGGTCTCCGTCGCCTTCGACCATCCCGTCACCGAAAAGGCAGCGGTGGAGCGCCAGCTCTCCATCTCCACCAGCCCGAAGGTCGAAGGCACCTGGGGCTGGGTCAAGGACCCCCTCACCGGCATCGAGCGCGTCGACTGGCGCCCCAAGACCTACTGGCACAAGGGCACCAAGGTCACCCTCCGAGCCCGCCTCAGCGGCGTGAACACCGGCGACTCCCGCTACCTCCGCCGCGATGTCTCAACGACCTTCACCATCGGCACGCCCCGGATCTCCAAGGTCGACATCAAGAACCACACGATGACCGTCTACGAGGACGGCCAAAAGCAGAAGACCATCCCCATATCCGCCGGCCAGCCCTCCTACCCCACCTGGAACGGCACCATGGTCGTCCTCGACAAGGCCCCCATGGTCAACATGACCAGCGAGTCCGTCGGCATAGCCGACCCCTACAACAAGGACGTCCCCTGGGCCGTCCACCTCACCACCTCGGGCACCTACGCCCACGCCGCCCCTGGAACGAGGGCCTCGGCTACTTCGGCCAGACCAACCAGAGCCACGGCTGCGTCGGCATGTCCCTCGCCGACGGCAAGTGGTTCTACAACCGCGCCACCCGAGGCGACATCGTCGAAATCACCGGCTCCACCCGCGCCACGGTCTCCACCGGCAACGGCTTCGGCGACTGGAACCTCCCCTACCCCTCCTGGCAAAAGCTCAGCGCCCTGCGCTGAGCCCCCACGCACTTGCGGGCGCCCGCACCGCCAGGGCGCGGGCGCCCGCAAGCACGCAGAACGAAGGATCGTTACTGCTCGTCAACCATTCCCCAAGCGACAGCCATAGGCGACCCGGCCCACCCCTCCACTGTCTTCCAGACGGACGCAATGCCCCGCTTCTCGAGATAGGGGGCATACGCCTTGATGTCCTCGGTAAAGAGCGCCAGAAGGAACGGCTCGCCCTTCCCCTGCTCCTCATACAAGAAGTGGCTGTACTCATAGAGCTGCCCCAGTGCCTCACGCACTGCCTTGGTGGGGTTGCCCCGCTTCACGGTCTTGGCTTCCACCATCCACTCCACACCGTCCCGCCGCAGCACGATGTCCTTGGGGTGCATCTTCTTTGTGATCGGCACGAAGCCACGCTCCTCGATGTACTCGCCGAACAAACGGACCAGCACTTCGTGGCTACGGGACTTTTTGATCTTCCGTTGACGGATGAGCACGTAGTAGTCGCTGCCATCCTTCGGCCGGAAGCCGTCCAGCCCCGCGTGTTCTTCTTCCTCACCCTCTACGCGCTTGGTGACCGGCAGCCCGCTGGAGGCCATCTCGTCCCTGAGGTTCCGCTCCACGGCAGCCGCGTGTTGCAGCACTTCGGCCATGTGCCAGAGGTCCTCACGCAAGCTGATCTCCGTGGGCATGGCAGCGGTGTCGTAAGTTCGCGCTGCCACGCTCCCCGCCTCATAAGAACGTGCTCTCAGCACATCGCACTTGAAGTCCGGCCGGGCATCCCAGCCCTCCACCAGGTCCTTTGCTAGTCCGGCTCGCAGTTGCTTGGCCCTGCTCTGCAGATACCTGCGACGCTTCTCGCCCTCACCCAACTTCGCTTGCAGCGACGTCACCCCTTGTTGGAGCGTCAGCGTCACGGTGCTGAGGTCAGCCGCGAAGATGTAGGCCAGGTAGAGGCCCTTCTTTGGGTCGCGTGTGATGTCGGGGTCGTACACGCCGATCCAGGGAGTCCGGCTGGCACCACCACTCCCACCATTGCCTTCGGCATCAAAGCCCGCCGGCAGAAGGTGCCGCCACTCCTCCCCTGCCCTGCGAAGGAGATCCTGTGCATGGACGCCCGACGACGTCCCCTTGCCCTCGTCGTAGGTCCGGGCGAGTTCAAGGAGCAGATCACGTATGTCCATGCTCAAAAACTATGCACGAACGGACCGACAAAGACCTGACCCCGATCACGTCCGATCATTCCTGAGCAGCGCGGCCGGCCGCCCCCACCTCAGTTGATCCACCTGAGGACTGTCAGGGGCCGCTGATACAACATCAGGGAGAGATTCGAGACGAGGAGGCGCTGCGATGGCTGATCAGCTTGCGGACCAGACGGGGCCGGTGCCCGGGCTGTATGAGCGGCTGATCACCTCTCGGATCGAGGAGCAGCTCAACGCCCTGGATGCCCGTGGGTGGAAGACCATCCGGCAGAAGGTGGGCGAGCACTCCTCACCTCATGTGCTCGCCCGTCACATCGGCGAGACCGTCCGGCAGATCTTCATCTCCCTCACGACCGAAGAGCAGGTCGTTGCGGCGAATCACATCCTCGAGTCGATAAGCACCTTCGACGGGGCCAAGCAGTGGGTTGACCTTGTCGCAGACGGTCCTCATCAGCTGACGGCCATTGCCGAGCAGGAAGCGCCGGGCGTCTACAGCATTCGTCCGGCCACGCCGCTGTCCGAGACGGCACTCATCACCAACGCACCCGAGGATCCGAACCTCGGATTCGAGCTGAGGGCCGAGTTGGCGACGGCTGACCGTGTCGATCTGCTCTGTGCGTTCGTGAAGTGGCATGGTCTGCGCGTCCTGGAAGAGTCACTCAAGGCGGCCCGCGATCGTGGAGTGCCCATCCGCGTCATCACGACCACCTACATCGGCGCTACGGAGCGACGCGCGCTGGACCGTCTCGTGACAGAGTTCAACGCCGAGGTCAAGGTCAACTACGAGTCGCGGTCCACGCGTCTCCATGCAAAAGCATGGCTGTTTCGGCGTCACAGCGGCTATGACACTGCCTATGTAGGGAGTTCCAACCTCTCCAAGACGGCGCTTCTCGATGGCTTGGAGTGGAACGTCCGGCTGTCCTCCGTAGCGACGCCACCGGTGTTGCGGAAGTTCGAGGCGACCTTCGACTCGTACTGGGCCGAGCCCGCCTTTGAGACCTACGATCCCGAGCGCGATGCCACCCGGTTAGACGAGGCCCTCACGCTGGCCAGCGGTAAGCAGAAGACCGATACCCATGCCATCAGCCTGTCCGGCCTCGAAGTACGCCCGTACCCCCATCAGCAAGACATGCTCGAACGACTCCGCATCGAGCGTGACATCCACAACCGGCACCGGAACTTGCTCGTCGCGGCGACCGGTACCGGCAAGACGGTCATGGCGGCCCTCGACTACAAGGCGCTCAAGCGAGCCCATCAAGGGCGGGCCCTCAGCCTCCTCTTCGTAGCCCATCGCCAGGAGATCCTCAGGCAATCCCTGCGCACCTACCAGGAGGTGCTCGACGATGCGAACTTCGGCGAACTGCTCGTCGGCGGAGAGGTGCCGACGGACTGGACGCATGTCTTCGCCAGCGTTCAGTCCCTCAACACCCGCGCCCTCGAAAAGCTCGCTCCCGACCACTTCGACGTGGTGGTCATCGATGAATTCCACCATGGCGTTTCCCCCACCTATCGGCGCATCATCGACCACTTCACGCCCGTTGAGCTTCTTGGCCTGACCGCCACACCTGAGCGGATGGACGGCAGGAACGTCCAGGATGAATTCTTCGATGGTCACATCGCGGCCGAGATGCGGCTGTGGGAAGCGTTGGAGAACGATCTCCTCAGTCCATTCCACTACTTCGGCATCGCGGACAACACCGATCTCGAAGGGATCACCTGGAAGCAAGGTTCCTACGTCACCAGTGAGCTCAGCCAGCTCTACACCGGCAACCACGCTCGAGCGCGGCTCATCATCAAGGCCGTCCAGGAGAAGGTGGCCGACCCAGGGACCATGCGGGCACTGGGCTTCTGCGTCACCGTCGCACACGCCCACTTCATGGCTGACTTCTTCCGTCGGGCGGGTGTCAACGCCAAGGCCCTCGACGGTTCCACTCCTCCCACTGAGCGCGCCCAGGCCCTGAGAGATCTCCGTGACGGCACGGTACAGATTCTCTTCTCCGTCGACCTGTTCAACGAGGGGCTGGACGTCCCGGATGTGGACACCCTGCTCCTGCTCCGCCCCACCTCCAGCGCCACGGTCTTTCTCCAGCAGCTTGGCCGAGGGCTTCGGCGTACACCGGACAAGCCAGTCCTCACCGTGCTCGACTTCATCGGCCAACACCGTAAGGAGTTCCGACTCGAGGAGCAGTTCCGTGCGCTGACGAACTTCACCCGTCACCGGCTGACCGAGCACATGGAGCGAGACTTTCCTCAGCTCCCTTCTGGCTGTCAGATCATCCTGGACCGCAAGTCCAAGGAGCGGATCCTGGACAACATCAGGAGCCAGATCAATGTCAATGTGCGGCAGTTGGCGCAGGAGGTTGCGGCGTACGCCGAGCCGCGACTCGACGCCTACCTCCGCGAGAGCCGCCGCGAGCTCAAGGAGCTCTACCGGGCCAACAACTCATGGACGGGCCTGTTGAGGCGCGCCAATCTCCTCACCGGCGAGCCGCCCGAAGGGGAGGCCGCCCTTCTCAAGCGCGTCTCCGCATTTCTCCATGTCAGTGACCCACAGCGAGTGGATGCCTACCGTCGGATGCTGGTCGATGACACCCCCAGGTACGACTCGCTCGACGCATCAGGACAGGCGTACGCACGGATGCTCTTCTTCTCCTTGTGGCCCCTGGGCGGTGGGTTCAGCAACTACGCCGAAGGCTTCGAGTCGTTGCGCCAGCAGAGCGCCTTTCGGAGTGAACTGAGCCAGGTGCTGGCGTACAACCTGGAGCACACCGACCACTACCCCATCCCGCTCTTGGGCGAGCACAGTGGCGTACCACTGGCCATCCACGCCTCGTACAGTCGGGAGGAGATCCTGCCCGCCCTCGGGCAGGCAGAGGTAGGCGGCTTCGTACCAGGGAATTTCCGGGAGGGTGTGAAGTGGTGCGAAGGGATCCAGACGGATGCACTCCTCATCACTCTCGAGAAGGACGATAAGGACTTCTCACCGCAGACCCGGTACAAGGACTTCGCGATGAGCCCAGACCGCTTCCACTGGGAATCGCAGAACCAAACGTCTGATTCCTCCCCACGGGGCAGCGCTATCAGCACCACAAGGATCGGGGATCCCATGTGCTGCTGTTTCTGCGGCGCTACAAGAAGACGGACATCGGGGGGCCTCAGCCCTGGATGCTGCTCGGTCCCGCCGATTACGAATCCCACGAGGGCAGCAAGCCCATGGGCATTGTCTGGCGATTGCAGCATCAGCTGCCCGCCGATGTCTGGACCTACTCGGCCATTGCAGCAGGGTAGGTCAACCGGCTGCGTGCAGATCTGCCTCGAAGTGCGTCTGGGCCCGATCCAGGGCTGTATCTGGATCTTGTCCATGGGCGCGAAACCAATGGAGCAAGTCGGCGATCAACGTGATCGCCGCCTCTTCCCAGCTTGCCAGCCCTAGTCGAGTGGGAGAGCTCGATAGGGGTACCGATGGTCCGTAAAGAGTGAGCAGGGCCTGTGCACGATGCACTTGAGGGCTGTCTACATGAGTGTCGTTCCGCACGAGCTCAGTGGCGATCTCACACCAGGTGGTCTTGCCCTTCTCGGTCGGAATCACCCCCAACGGTCTGCCATCGCCGTGACTAATGCCAAGCCTCGACCCGACTCGGATGCACTTGTTGCGCTGACCAGCGTCGGCAATGCCTTGCCGTCGGGGTCGTGGACCTCAATGCGCACATGAGTGCCTTTCATGGCGACCACCAAGGTCGTCGGAGTGCCGGCGCCGACGTGGGTGATGACATTGGCGACGAGCTCGCTGACGCAGATCTGTGCCACCTCAACCAGGTCCGGCAGTCCCCACAGCGTCAGGTGTGTACGCACGATCCGGCGCAGGGCCGCGACTTCGCTGGGCTCCGCAAGAAAGGGAAGGTTCCATGCCTTCCTTGACATGCAGTGTTCGATGACCATGACTCAGCCTTTTTCGCTGGATGACACACGCGATCACTCCTGGCAATCGCGCAATGGCTCTTGGTTACTCCTTGTGAGAGCATGGCAGCGCATATCCCGGCATGCAATGTGCAGATACGGATTCGCTCGATCGAGTGATTGGCGGCTTCCAAGCCCACGACAAGACTGAACGACGCCTAGACATGGAGGAGTTAGCGTGCCCGGATCACCTACCGCCCGACGCCGTCGCCTGGCGATCGAGCTCAAGAAGCTCCGTGAGGAACACCAGCTCACCTGCAGCCAAGTGGGCAAAGAACTGGATTGGAGCGGTTCGAAGGTCAACCGCCTGGAGACGGGCCAGGGCCGCGTGCAGCCGTCTGACGTGGATGCCCTCTGCCGGTTCTACGGCACGTCCGACGAGCTCCGTGAACTCCTCAAAGAACTCGCCAAGCAGTCCAAGACGCGTGGGTGGTGGCATGCGTACGGCAGCGCCGTGCCCTCGTGGTTTTCGGTCTACGTTGGGCTGGAACAGGCCGCCTCGGGGCTACGGACGTACGAGTGCGAGTTCGTCCCCGGCCTGCTCCAGACGGCCGACTACGCACGAGAGCTCCACCTCGCCGCCCCTGCTCAGGACCCGAACGACATCGAGCGCATGATCAACGTACGGATGGAGCGGCAGGCTCTCCTGACGAGCTCCAACTCTCTCGACCTGTGGGCGATCCTCAATGAGAGCGTGCTGCAGCACACCATCGGGAACGCCAAGATCATGCACGGCCAATTCGAACACTTGCTAAAAATGGCTGAGTTGAAGAACATCACGATCCAGGTGCTGCCGTTCGATGCTGGTACTTACCCTGCCGTCGGGGCATTCACGATCCTGGGGTTTCCGGACCAGGAGGACCCCGACATGGTGTACCGCGACGGCCTGACGGACGCGGTGTATCTGGAGCGTCCGGAAGAGATCGCTCTCTACGCCAAGGCGTTTGACAATCTACGTGCTCTGTCCTTGAGTCCTCAACGGTCGAGTGACCTGATCAGACGAGCGGCACAAGGACTGTACTGATGACTGATATATCGCCTCTCCCATGGCGGAAGAGCAGCTACAGCAATGGCAGCGGAGGTAACTGCATAGAAATGGTCGAGCTGGAGAGCGGGGGGACCGCCGTGCGGGACTCGAAGGATCCGGGCGGGCCCGTGATCGGGGTCTCGCATCGCGCGTGGGCGGACTTCGTGGCGGCCGTGCGGAATCGGCGACTGGGCTGAGGTCCGCGTTCGGCAGAGACCTGATTGCCATGGCGTGGAGGAAGACTGACGAGCCGGCGACGGTTCCCCGTGTCTGCTGCGTAGGGTCTGGGCCAGGAGATCCTTCAAGTGGGAGGTATGGGGATGGCTGGAGTGCCGGCGGGGGTTGTGGCTGCGGGTGGGTTGGTCGGGGGGTATTCGGTGGCTCGGTGGACCAAGAGGCGGCCCTTGGGTGGGGTTGCCCTCGCGGCTGCCGGGGCCGTGGCCGCTCGGGGGTGGCGGGAGAAGGCGAGGAACGGGACCGCCGCCGCGCTCGGTGCGGCGTACGTCGTCGCGTTCGCCGGGTCGCATCCGCTGGCGAAGAAGATCGGGGCCTGGCCGTCCGTCTTCGCCGTCGCGGGTGGCGTCGCCCTCGCGTCCTGGGCCCTTGCCGATCGGCGGTGACCCTCGCCGATCGGCAAGGGTCCTGGGTCGTACGTAGCGGTTCGCGTAGGTGCGGGTGGCTCGGGCGGGCGGGGGTTGTTGCCCGCCCGCCTGGACACCGCCCGCCGTCCTACCGGCCGCCGGGCGGTTGGGGCCCGTACGCCCCGTCTTCCGGTCAGTCCGATGCCGACGTCAGCAGGTCCAGTTCCGGCTGGGTCAGCTTGAGGTCGACCGAGGCCAGGAGGGCCGGGAGTTGGTCGACGGAGCTGGCGCTGGCCAGGGTGGCCGCGACCGTGGGCTGGGCGAGGAGCCAGGCCAGGGCGACCGTGGCGGGCTCGGTGCGGTGGTTGGCGGCGACGTCGTCCAGGGCGGCGAGGACCTTCTGGCCGCGCTCGGTCTCCAGGTACTTGGCCGCGCCCGTGGAGCGGGGGCTGTCGACGGCCGTGCCCGGGCGGTACTTGCCGGTGAGGAAGCCGGACGCCAGGGAGTAGTACGGGATCGTCGCCAGGTCGTGGCGGGCGGCGACCTCGGAGAGCTCGCCCTCGAAGGTGTCGCGCGAGACCAGGTTGTAGTGCGGCTGGAGGGCGACGTAGCGGGCCAGGTTCTCCCGGGTGGAGAAGGTCAGCTGGGCCTCCAGGCGGTCCGCGCCGATGTTGGACGCGGCGATCTCCCGGACCTTGCCCTCCCTGACCAGCTCGTCCAGGGTGGTGATGATCTCCTCCACCGGCACCGACGGGTCGTCGTAGTGGGTGTAGTAGAGGTCGATGTAGTCGGTGCGCAGCCGCTGGAGGGACTCCTCGACGCCCGATTTGATGGCGGACGAGGTCAGCCCGCGCGGCTCAGGTGAGCCGGCGCCCACCTTGGTGGCGAGGACGATGTCGGAGCGGTTGCCGCGGGAGGCGAACCAGTTGCCGAGGATGGTCTCGGACTCGCCGCCCTCGTTGCCCGGCACCCAGGCGGAGTAGACATCGGCGGTGTCGATGAAATTGCCGCCGGCCGCCACGTAGGCGTCGAGCACCCGGAAGGACTCGGCCTCGTTCGCGGTCCAGCCGAAGACGTTCCCGCCGAGGGAGAGCGGGAAGACGGACAGGTCACCGATCTTCTGTGTGTTGTCAGCCATACATCTTCACAACGGTTGGCTGGACGGGGTTGTTCCGGCTGGCGTGTGTTCGTGAAGGTCGGCGGCGTCGGGGCGCAAAGCCTCGTCGGACCACGTAAAGCCCCGTCGGGACGTAAAGCCCCGTCGGGACACGTAATCGGGACGTAAACCGGCGGCCCTGGCGTCAAGGGGGGAGAGAGCGTCAGGGCCGCCGGCGTATCAGGGGTTCAGCCCGTGCTGGCGCAGCCAGGGCATCGGGTCGATCGGCGAGCCGCCGCCCGGCCGGACCTCGAGGTGGAGGTGCGGGCCGGTCACATTGCCGGTGGCGCCGACGCGGGCGATGACCTCGCCCGTCGACACCTTGCCGGAGGTGACCACCATCGAGGACAGGTGGCAGAACCAGAGCTCGGTGCCGTCGCTCAGGGTCAGCACGATGCGGTAGCCGTACGAACCGGCCCAGCCCGCCTGGGTGATGGTGCCGCCGTGCGGCGCCTTGACCGGGGTGCCGGTCGGTGCGGCGAAGTCCTGGCCGGTGTGGTCGGCCGACCACATGTCGCCCGCCTGGCCGAAGCCGGCGGTCAGGGTGTACGAGCCGACGGGGAGGGTGTACTCGGCCGCGAGCCTGGCCTGGCGCTCGGCCGCGGCCTTCTTCTCGGCCGCCTCCTTCGCCCGCTGCTCGGCGGCCCGCTTCTCCGCCTCGGCCTTGGCCTTCCGCTTGGCGGCCGCCTCCGCGGCCTGGTCGGCGGCCTTTCCCGCGGCGGCCCTGGCCTCCTTGGCGGCGGCCTGTGCCGCGGCGGTGCGGCTGTCCTCGTCCGCCGCGTTCTGCTGGTTCTCGGCCTGCTGGAGGATGCGGGCGCGGAGCGCCTCACCGGCGTCGGTGGCGCCGCGCTGCTCGTCCTCGCTGGTCAGACCGGCCTGGGAGAGCGGGGCGGCGGCGGTCCGCGAGCCGCCGTCGTCGGAGTCCGACGCCCAGGAGCCGATGCCCGGCAGGTCCTTGGCGGCGGGCAGGCTGGCCTTGACCTCATCGGCGACATGGCCGAGATCCGGCATGGATATGGGGAGCGCGGGACGGTCCTTGGCGCTGGCCATACCGCCCGCACCGACCGCCGCGATCACGCCGACCCCGAGGACGGCGCCGCTGCGCGCCATGGTTCCGCCCCGCTGCTTGGCCACGCGGTGCCGGCCGCGTACGGGAGCGATGGACTCCTCGGTCGGGTTCCACTCCTCCCAGGTCTCGGCTTCGAATCCGGCACCCGGGCCCTCGGGGGCGCCCTCATCCGCGTAGCGGTCGTCGGGCGCGAACGCGTATCGGTCGTCGGGGGTGAACCCGTAACGGTCGTCGGGGGCGAATCGGCCGTCCCCGAGCTCATCCCACCGCCGGCGTCGAAGCCGGGGCCGTAGGCGGTGGCGGTCCCCAAACCGCCTCCCCGTGTGCGATACGGAGCCTCGTCCAGGACAGACCTGTTGGACGCCACGAAGGCGCACTCCTTTCCTTCCCTCTCGCCTACCGGGTTAGCTGACGGGTTCGGAGCAGGAAGGTCTCCTACGGGTCAGGTTCGACCCGATTCACCCCAAGGTTGTTGGTTCCCCGGTTCCCTTGGTGCTGCTGGTGGTGGTGCGGTGCTGCCGCTGTGCGTACGGGATTCGGCGACGGCGCACGGTGCCGCCCTTGCGACGGTTGTGACGACCGCGCTGCGTTATCGAACGTTAATAGAGAGCGCGATGTGATTCCAAGCTGTTCCGAGGAATCCGCGCACCTTTGGCATGAACTTAGCGCTCAGGAGGGGACATATAGGGCTGATTCAACGGGCGGGGCAAGAGTTGGCAAAACCGCATACGGATCGATCGTGCGTCAATTGTTATGCGGAGGGGGCTCGGTCGGTTACGCACGGTGTGCGGTCGAGTCGGCTACGAGGGTGTGGGTTTCACCCTGTCGTTCGCCCGCCCTGTCGTTCGTTCTGTCGTTCGTTCTGTCGTTCGTCCTGTCGTTCGTCCTGTCGTTCGTCCTGTCGTTCGTCCTGTCGTTCGTCCTGTCGTTCGTCCTGTCGTTCGTCCTGTCGTTCGCTCTGTCCTTACCCTCTGTCGGTCCCTCTGTCGTTCCGCCCGTCGTTGTCCCGCCCGTTGCCGCGGGCCGGGGTCCGACGGACCGCCAGCAGCGCCATGTCGTCCGGCGTCCCGCCACCCGTATGGCGCTCGACGTCGGCCACCAACGCGTCCAGCAGCTCCTGCGGACCGGCGAAGCGGCGGCCGCGCAGCCGCTCCTCCGGGTCGTAGAACGCGCCATGGCGGTCCCGGGCCTCCGTCACCCCGTCCGTGAACAGCAGCAGCGTCTCGCCCTCCGCGAACGCCAGCTCCATCACCCGGTCCGGCCAGCCGGCCAACTCCACCATCCCCACCGGCAGCGCCGGCGCCTCCGGCTCCAGGGCGCGCACCGCGCCGTCCCCCTCCAGGAGCAGCGGCGCCGGATGGCCGCGGTTGATCAGCCGCAGGGTGGAGTCGCCGCGCGGAATTTCGGCCACCACGACCGTCGTGAACCCCTCGAACACCTCCAGGTCGGTCCGCCGGGCGCCCTCGCGCCGCAGCGCCCGCTCCAGGCGGCCCACGAGCGCCTCCAGGGTCGTCTCCTGCTCCGCCGCCTCCCGGAAGCAGCCCAGGAGGATTGCCACGACCTCCACGGCCCCCAGTCCCTTGCCGCGTACGTCCCCGACGGTCAGCCGTACGCCGTGCGGGGTGTCCTGGACCGCGTACAGGTCACCGCCGATCGCCGCGTACTTCTCCGCCGGTACGTAGCGCGCGGCGACCTCCAGCCCGGCGAGCCGGGCGGGCGGCGCGGGCAGGACGGCGCGCTGGGCCGCCTCCGCGACACCGCGCGCCGAGGCGAGCCGGTGGTAGCTGCGGCGTACGACGCGGTTGATCACCACCGCCAGCGCGGTCACGGTGGCCACCGTGATGATCTCGGTGGCCGCCTGGGTCGGGTCCCGCACCCCGTGCAGCTCCGCCAGCAGACAGGTGGCGAGGACGGCGACGACGGCCGTGACGATGGTCTGACGCAACCGTAAGAGCGCCGCGGCGACCAAGGGGGCGGCGGCGAAGAACGGCGAGGCGGTGTAGCCGGGCGGGGCGGCCAGGTCGAAGGCGACGCCGCCGAGGACGAGGACGGCGGGGACCCAGCGGGCCATCCGGCGGCCCGGGGGCTCCTTACCGCCCTCCTCCGCCGAAGCGGGCCCCGCGGTGGGCCCGGCGGTGGGCCCGGCGGACGCGTCGGCGGCGGCACCGGCCGCGGCGCCGGTGTCGATGAGCCTACGGAGGCGGGTGGTGGGGCGGCGGCGGGCGAGCGGGCGGCTCAGCCGGGGCCAGGCCGTACGCCGCTCCGTACGGTCCTCCGTACGGTCCTCCGTACGGGCGCCCGTACGAGCCCTGCTCCCTCGCACCCGCACCGGCTTCTCTCGCCTCCCTGGTCCTGTACGCGTCCCGCCGCCGTCACGGCATCACCGTCGTCACGGCGTAACCCGTCGTCACGGCGTCACGGCGTCACCGTCGTCACAACCAGGCTTCCGGCTGACGGGTCGCCAGGCGAGTCGGTGTCGGCCAAGCGGGTGCTGGGCGGATGGAGGCGCGTCAGGGCCGCGACAGGCGGGCTACGGAAGGGCGGGCTACGGACGCGTCAGGTCCCGCGTACGTCGGTGGTCCCGCGTACGTCGGTGGTCCCGCGTACGTCAGAGGTCCCGCGTACGTCGGCGGTCCACGCCCAATACCGCGTACGTCGCGGTCCCGCGTACGTCAGAGGTCGACGCCCAGCGCGCGGGCGTGGCGGTCCGCCGCGAGTTCCGCCGAGACCTCGTCGAGGTACACCTCGCACACCAGCCGGCCGTCCCGGGTCAGATTGTGCTCCAGCTCCCACAACACGATCTCGTCCCCTCCGGCGAGCAGGAAGGCGTGCTCATAGAAGCGGCACCAGGTCGCGTCGGGACCGCCGGAGCGGCGCCGAGGCTTGGGCGCGAGGGCGATGTCATGGGCGAACGCGGTGGCCAGCAGCCGCTCGGTCTCCTCGCCCGGGCGGTCGGGGTTCTCCGCGCGGCGCAGGACGCGACGGGCGTGGTCGGCCGAATTGTCGGCCACATACGCACGGGAGTTCTCCACCGGCTCGGCCGTGTGCAGCAGCTGGTCCGGGAGCCACAGCGGTAACCCGTCGAGCTCCTCCCAGCGGGCGCCGCCGAGGCGCTCGTGGACGCGGCGCTCGGCCAGCACCAGGGCGTCCTCGTCCGCGTAGAGCTCATACAGCGGGCGGTTGCCCTCGCCCGTGTTGTGCTCCAGTTCCCACAGCAGCAGGCTGCTGCCGTCGGGGAGCAGGAAGACATGCCGGTAGGTGCTGTACCCGAGCTGGCCGCACCGCTCATTGCACTGTCGGCACGACCGCAGCTCGGACTGGTGCATCAGGGCGCTCCGCGCCTGGGCGAGCACCGCCTCGTCGATCTCGAAGCCGTTCTGCGCACGGGCGAGCAGCCCGTCCATCAGCTCGGCCGGGGTCCCTGCCCCTCGTGAGTGCCCCATGTCTCTCCTCCCGCCTCCCGGCGTTGATTCGCCGCGCCCCCCGGGCGACCACTTCGCGCACTTAGCGTAGCGGCGTGAACACGCGCCGCGCTGCGGTTCGGCGAAGCTGTCGGTGTGACCGTGCCTCACTCACTCCTGCGTCATAGAGCCTGGATGTATCACTCGTCCGACCGGTCGAACAAGTCCGGGGGTCGGAGGCAGGACGACCCGGCCGACCGACGCGGGGCCCTCTCCCGGCCGCCACTTGGCCATCGGCGCTCCACCGCCCCGTCACCACTCCGCCACCGTCCGGCCGCTGGGCGGCCGCCGTACGGCAGCCGAGCCTCCGGGGACCGTCCCCGCGCCCCCGCTTCACCCCGCCCCACCGCCGCCCACGGCCGCCCTCCTCCCCTCCTCATAAAAAGGGTTCGGATTCCGCTGGGCCAAATGGAGCTCAGGTTGGTCCCCCTTAGCGGGATTCTCGGATAACACGCACCGGAAGAGCAGCATTATGCCGGACGGGTGAAGCTGACTGGCGGCCCGAAGCCTTAACTGATGAGCTTCGTTGTGTCATGCGTCCGTGAATTCGCGGAGCAACCCAGACGGAGGAATTAAGTGAACATCGGCAAGAAGGCAGTTCTCCTGACCGCGGCCGCCGGCGCTCTGGTCATCGGTGGCGCGGGCGGTGCGCTGGCCAACAACAACGACGACTTCATCGCGCAGCTCAACAGCTGTGACACGGCCACCGGCGCGACCACCAACACCGCCGGCACCGCGCCCACCGGCGAACTCAACATCGGCTCGGACTGCCTCAACTTCTCCAACAGCAGCGCCACTACGGTGGTCCAGGCCAACGACTGCGACACGGCCACCGGTCCCACCGTTATCACCGCCGTGGGCGCCCCGACGGGTGAGACCAACATCGGCTCCAAGTGCGCGAACATCGCCGTCAACGACGTCCCGTGAGTCGCTGACCCTTTCATGGTGTTCCCGCCCGCGGTAACACCATGAGGCATCCCCCCGTTGGGAATCGCGGCCCTGGAAGCCTCCCTTCCAGGGCCGCTGCCATGAAAGTGGCTTTCGGTGACGGTGATGAACCGCGCCGCACCCTAAGCCCGATTGGAGGCTCTTTATGCACAAGCGCAAAAGGACGGCGCTTCTTGCGGCGACCGTGGGCGCGCTGCTCATCGGCGGTGCGGGCGGAGCCGACGCCACCGAACCCGGTCCCAGCCGCTCGGCCGGCGCCAACGGCGGGACACAGAGCAATCGCTGCACCACCAGTTCCGTCATCGGCACCATCACCGTAATGGCCGGCCCGACCGAGATCAGCAATCAGACCGACTGTGTCAACACCGCCGAATCGGGTGTGTCGACGCAGGAGAACCGCTGCCGTACCCACTCCGTCATCGGTCCGATCACCGTCGCACTGGCCCCGGGATCCGAAATCAAGAACGGGACCAACTGCGTCAACGTCAGCGAGTCGGGTGGCGTGACGAGGCAGACGAACGACTGCCAGACCACCTCCGTGACCGGTCCGATCACAATCGGCCCCGGCTCCGAGGTCACCAACGAGACCACCTGCGTCAATGCGGCCGGCGCCGACCCCCAGAACGGAAGTCAGGGGAAGAGCGCGAACGGCGCGAAGAGCGGTAAGAGCGGTGGCCAGGGAAACCGTCAGCGGTCCTGAAACACCGAACCCCCGGAACTCGCCAGCGAGCTCCGGAAACATCCGCTCAGCATGAACGCGGCCTTGGGACGTTTCCCCGGGCCGCGTTCATTTTTTTCGTTCCCGCGAATATCGCATGACTCGACACACATAAATCCACCGACTTCCGCACCGACTGAATATACCTTTACTGTGGCGGATGGGTGATGCTTCCGCTACTCCCGGATCCCGGATTGCGGAAAACTCGTTCAAGAGATGTCTGCGGATTATTCGCGGAGAACCCGATATGGAGGCACTAGAACAATGCAGATCGGCAAGAAGGCAGCTCTCATGGCCGCGGCGGCCGCGGGCACAATGGTGGTCGGTGGCGCCGCTAGCGCGAGTGCCCATGGCCTCTTCCCGCAGTCCAGCGGGGCTCAGCGAAACCTGTGTGACACGGCCACCGGCGCGACCACCAACACCGCCACCGGCGCGCCCACCGGCGAACTCAACATCGGCTCGGACTGCCTCAACTTCGCCAGCGGTTACAACGCCACGCCGATCCAGGCCAACGACTGCGACACGGCCACCGGCGCCACCGTCATCACCGCCGCGACCGCCCCGACGGGCGAGACCAACATCGGCTCCAACTGCGCGAACATCGCCATCGCCCAGCCGAACCCGGTCGTGGTCGTGCACCAGAAGGCCAAGGAGCAGCACAAGGCCAAGGAGCACAAGGCCAAGAAGCACCACAAGGCCAAGGACCCGCACAAGGTCAAGAAGCACCACAAGGCCAAGGTCAAGGCCAAGAAGAAGGACTGCAAGCACTGACGGTCGAGCAGGCGGTCAGGCAGGCGGCGCCCCCGGAAGCATGTCCTCCGGGGGCGCCGCGGCGTTCAACCGGTTCGTTTCGGCGGTCGTCACGCTTCTTTCAGAAGCGGTCGTCACGCTTCTTTCAGCATCCCGCGAGGGCCGGCACGCACTGGTTCGGGTTGTTCCCGAAGACCGTGGTCACGGTGAGGGACGCCGTACCGCCGTCGGTGAAGATGCCGCCGCCCTGACCGCCATTGGCCGTATTACCGGTGATGGTGTCGCCGATCAATTGTGTGGTGCCCGCGTGCTGGAAAAGACCGCCACCGTTCAGCGTGGCGGTATTCCCGGACACGGTGGTGGACTGCACGCGCAGTGCACTGCCCGTATTGGCGATACCGCCACCGAAATTGCCGGCGGTGTTCTCGAGGACCCGGCTGCCGTTGATGGTAAAATCTCCGATCCCGGTGGTAATACCGCCGCCCTCGAAGTTGGTGGACGTATTACGCGCGACCGTGACGGCGCTGAGCAACGTCGTTCCGTAGTTACCGACGCCGCCGCCCGAACTGTCCGCGGTATTGTCGGAGATGCTGCCGCCCGAGACGCTGAGGGTGGCCGATGTGCTGATGTGAATGCCGCCGCTGTCTCCCGCGGAATTATGTGTCACATCCGTGGCCGAAAGCACCGCGGAGCCGCCCGAAGCGATCTCGATGCCACCGCCGGTGTTGCTCGCCGTGTTGCCCGTGACCGTGGACTGGATCAGGTTCAGCGAGCCCTGGTCGAGGATGCCACCGCCGTCGATGCCCGCCCCCGAGGTCGCCCGGCCGCCCGAGAAGGTCACGCCGTTGACCGTGAGGCTTCCGCCGGGCGCGATCTCCGCGATCCGGAAGTCCGCCGCGGAGGCGCTGCGTCTGATGGTCGCCAGGGTCCCGGTGATGGTCACGTCACGGGTGATGAGCGGCAGTCCGTCGGCACCGTTGGGTCCGGTGTACGCCGCGGAGCCCAGCGTGTACACACACCCCGTGGTCAGGGCGACGGACCCGCCGAACGGCGAGCTGTTCGCCTCGCTCACCGCGGTGATCAGCGCCGCCGTGTCCCCACAGGGCACCGGGACCGCCTTCTCGCCCTCCCCTTCCCCACCTCCCTTTCCTGCGGCGGACGCCGGAGCGGAGACCGCCCATGCCGATACCGCCAGCGCCATGACGGGGATCAAACCCCGGATCGTTGTCGCGAGTCGCACGAGGAGTCTCCTTACGCGTTACCGAGCAGCGGGCCAGACGCAGCAGGTTCAGGCTCTGCGCTCGAGTACCGTTCGGCATCCGCTCAAGCGCCGGTCGAGTGAGACTCGATCTTCTGTACGACGAGGGTGAGAACCCCCCCGGCCCCGGGCCTCGGAAGAGTGCACGGCGAGATCCTCAGGAACGAGGAAACCGCAGGTCGCCGGTGGCGCCTGCGGTTCCCGAGGTGGGTCATCAGGGGCTCGAACCCTGAACCAATGGATTAAAAGTCCACTGCTCTGCCAATTGAGCTAATGACCCGCACCCCCGCAGCATAGCTCGGCGAGCGGCCAACACCCGAGCCAATACCCTCCGGGAGCGAAAGGCCGTGCAACAGCGTGGTGTTGCACGGCCTCCGGCACGGCCCGATCAGCCGTTGCGCTTCCAGCGCGGCTTGTCGGCGCGGCGGTCGAAGGACCGGTCGTGCGAGCTGCTGTGGGAGCGCTCGTACGAACGGCCGCCGGTCGCACCGCTCCGGTGGTCGTCACGGCGGCCCGGCCGGTCGTCGCGACGGTCGCGGTTGAACGGACGGTCCCCGCCACGGTGGTTGTGGTCGCGGCGCTCGAAGGAGCGGCCACCACGGTCGCTGTCCCGGCGGTCGCGGCCGAAGCCACGGTCGTCGCGACGCTCGTACGGACGGCTGCCGCCACGGTCGTCACGGCGGTTGAAGCCGCCACGGTCATCCCGGCGGTCGCGGCCGAACGAGCGGTCGTCGCGGCGGTCCCGGCCGAAGCCACGGTCGTTGTCCCGGCGGTCCCGGTCCCGGTCCCGGCCGAAGCGGTCGTCACGGCGGTCGTCGCGACGGTCGTCGCGACGGTCGTCCCGCCGGTCGCGGTTGAAGCCGCGGTCCCGGTCGCCGTCCCGGCGGTCGTACGAACGGCCGCCCCGGTCGTCGCGGCGGTTGAAGCCGCCACGGTCATCCCGGCGGTCGTCCCGCCGGTCGCGGTTGAAACCGCGGTCCCGGTCGCCGTCCCGGCGGTCGAAGGAACGGCCACCACGGTCGTCACGGCCCCGGTCGTTGTCCCGGCGGTCGTACGAGGAGCGGCGCGGCGCCTCGCCGTCACCCGCGCCCTCGGCGGCCTCCGCGGCCCCCGCGCCCTTCACTGCGGGCACGGTCGCGGGCTCCGCCGTGCGCTGCGCGGGCAGCGTCACAGCGGCGGCCTCGGCCACCGTCTCCGCCCCGGCCCCGGCCCCGGCCCCGGCCCCGGCACCGGCCGAGGTCACGGACTCCGCCGGCGCCACGGTCTCGCCGCGCTCGCGCGCCACCCGCGCGGACAGCCGGTCGGCCTCCTCGCGGAGCTCGGCCGCCCGCCGCTGCACCCGCTCCAGCTCCCGGCTGAGGTCCTGCGCCTCGCGCTCGGCCTGCTTGGCCGCGTTCGAGGCCGCCTCGGCCTGCACCTCGGTGAGCGAACGCGCGCCCGTGATCCGGGCCACGTCCTCGTCGAAGGCTCCGCCGCCACCGACGATGTGGCGCGAGGCGTCGACGCCCGCGTCCTCCATCAGCCGGAAGATCTGGCGGCGCTGGTGCGGCAGGGCCAGCGAGACGACGGTGCCGCTCTGGCCCGCCCGGGCCGTACGGCCGGAGCGGTGCAGGTAGTCCTTGTGGTCACCGGCCGGGTCCACGTTCAGCACCAGGTCGATGCCGTCCACGTGGATACCGCGCGCGGCGACGTCCGTGGCGACGAGCACATTGACGTACCCGTCCTTGAAGTCGGCCAGGGTGCGGGTGCGCGCGCCCTGCGTCATGCCGCCGTGCAGCGCGTCGGCGCGTACACCCGCGTCGCACAGCTGCTCGGCGACGCGATCGGCGCCCAGCTGCGTCCGTACGAAGATGATGGTGCGTCCCTTGCGCGCCGCGATGGCGGCGGTGACCGGCGCCTTGTCCTTCGGCTTCACGACCAGCACATGGTGGGTCATGGTCGAGACGGCGCCCGCCGACGGGTCCACCTCGTGGGTGACCGGGTCGACCAGGTAGCGCTTGACCAGGGTGTCGATCTCGTTCTCGAGCGTCGCGGAGAACAGCAGCCGCTGCCCGCCCCGCGGCACCAGGTCGAGGATCTCGGTGACCTCGGGCAGGAAGCCCATGTCGGCCATCTGGTCGGCCTCGTCGAGGACCGCGATCTGCACCTTGTCCAGGGACGCGGCACCGCGCTCGATGATGTCGCGCAGCCGGCCCGGGGTGGCGACGAGGATGTCCACGCCCCGCTCCAGCGCGTAGATCTGATTGCCCATCGAGGTGCCGCCGCAGACGACCTTGAGCTTGAGGCCGAGAACGTCGCCGTAAGGCTGGAGCGCGTCGCTCACCTGCATCGCGAGCTCACGGGTCGGGGTGAGGATCAGCCCACGGGGGCGCTTCTTCTCGGTGTGGCCGCCGGCCAGCGTGGTCAGCAGCGGAAGGCCGAACGAGAGCGTCTTGCCGGAGCCGGTACGGCCGCGGCCGAGGATGTCGCGTCCGGCGAGGGCGTCGGGGATCGTCGCGGCCTGGATCGGGAAGGGCGTGGTGACGCCGTTCTGCGCCAGCTTGCGGACGATCTGCTCGGGGAGGCCGAGGTCGGCGAATGTGATGTCGGGCACCTTAGGGGTGTCGGTGTCGGGGGCTTCCGTGGCGGCTTGCTCGGATGACGCTGCTGACGCTGTTGACGCCGTTGACGCCGTCTGGCCGGTCTGCTCTGCCTGCGCGTCCTGCTCGAACGGCTCGGCCGGGGAGGCCGGGGCGGTCAGCTCGCTCGACTGGCTCGACTCGCTCGTCTCGTCGAGGGCGGGCATGACGGCGTGATCAGTGGAAACGGACATGCGAAATGCGAAACCTTCCGGAGTCTCGGCACGCGCCCAAACTCCGTGTGTTGTCGCAAACGACCGCCTCTATGCGGTCAGCCACGGGATGGCAAGGAACGCGCCTCGCGGCGCACTTCTACGAGGCGCCGGGCAAATGGGATCAAACGATCTACCACCATACGCACCCTCACCCCTCAAGAGCAAATTCGCTCTATCGGCGCTGGCCAGCGGCAGCCGGGGCCCGGGCCGGTGGCTGTGTCGGGTCGGCCGGGTCTGATGACTACGGACCCTATACGGGCCCTATGAGCACGGACCCCATCCCGCGAGCACGAGCCCCAGCCCGCGAGCACGGGTCCTATCCGGCAAGCACGGGTCCTATCCCGCGGGCTGGTCCGACGGGGAGGCGGGCGCGGTCGGGGGCTCGGGGTCGGTCGGCTTCGGGTCCGGGGCGCTCGGCGGCGGGCTCGACGGCCGGGGCGCGGGCGGTGCGTCGGACGGGGTGGCGCCGCCCGGCTGCGGCGGGGCGGAGGGGGCCGGGCGGTGGTGCGGGGCCCCCTTCTTGCCGGGCGGGGCCGAGGGCTCGGCCTCGGGGTCGGTCGCGGAAGCCGAGGCCGACCGGTCCTCGCCGTCCTTCTTCTTCCCCTTCTCGCCCTTCGCCCCCTTCCCGTCCTTCTCGTCCCGGTCGGAGTCGTCGTACGCCCGCCCCCGGCCGTCCGACCGCACCACGGCGCCGCCCGTGTCCGCCGCCTCGCCCTTCTGGTGGGAGCCGCGGTGTTTGTCCGGCCGTTCGGGGTCGTCGGAGATGCTCATGCAGCCGCCCAGCGCCATGGCGACGGCCACGAGCGCCGCGACCGCCGCCCCGCGCACGGCGGCACGGGGCGCGTGCGGGGAGGTCCGGGGGGCACCGGCGGAACGGGCGGTGCGAGGAGCGGGGGATCCGGGCACGGGGGATCCGAGCATGCGCGGGACACCTCCAGACGGCAGGGATGTGACGCCCTGCCCAACTGGCCCCGCCCCGCCCAGGACACGCATGCGGTACGGACCCGGCCCGTCGCGTAGACCGCGCGTCCGGCGTCGGGCGTAGCCGGGGGTGGCCGGAGGCGGTGCGGGCAGCGGAATCAGCTGGAGCCCGCGATCAGGCCGTAGCCGGGGAAGCAGGCTCAGCCGTAGCCGGGGATCAGGCTCAGCCGTAGCCGGGGATCAGCCGTACCCGAGCGCGTGCAGCCGCGCGTCGTCGATCCCGAAGTGGTGCGCGATCTCGTGGACCACGGTCACCTCGGTCTCCTGGACGACGTCCTCCCGCGTCTCGCTCATCCGCAGCGTGGGACCCCTGTAGACGGTGATCCGGTCCGGCAGGACGCCCGCGTACCACTCACCCCGGTCGGTGAGCGGCGTCCCCTCGTAGAGCCCGAGCAGCTCGGGATCGTCCGCCGGTGGCTCGTCCTCCACGAACACGGCGACGTTGTCCATAAGCCGCGTCAGCTCCGGCGGGATCCGGTCCAGCGCCTCGGCGACCAGTTCCTCGAACTCCTCGCGCGTCATCTCCAGCACGAGGCCATTGTCGGGCAGTCGGGCCCGGAAAGAAGCCGTCGGCGCCAAGCTATCCGCGCCGGACGCGTCCGGCCGCCGTGGCGCACCACAGCCCAGCGCGGACCGCGGCCCGCCCCTCGCCCGCAGGCATACGCCCCCACGCGGCCGGGCATACGGGACCAATGGCCCGCGAACCGCTCCGGCTGCTCCGTGCCACCGCTCAGCGCGCGGGCACCCTGGCCGTCTCCCCTCTTCGCCGCTTCCGGCGCCCTTCGCAGACCGCGTCCGCCGCTGCTTCCCCCGATCGCACGGCGGTCGCCTCCACGCCGTTCGACCCCACGGCCCTCGATCCCACCGCGCGCCCCCGCTCCCTCGTCCGCGCCGCCGGACTGGCCGCCGTGACCGTCCTCGGCGCCTGGATCGGACTGCTGGTGGTCGGCAGCGTCCACATCTCCGTGGGCCCGATGGACACGCGGATGGCGCTCCGACCGTCCCTCACCGGCGGCACCAAGATCAACGTGGCCCCGCTGGGCGCGCTCGAGCTGAACAGCCACCACGCCCCGCTCCGCCTGGACGTGGACGTGGACCGGCTCGACCCCATACGGTCCCAGGCCCTCGTCGACCACCCCGAGCGGCTCTCCGGGCTCCAGGACGAGGTCGCGAGCGATGTCACCCGCGGCACCCTCGGCCTCGCGGTCCGCTCCTGCGTCGCCGTGGTCTTCGGCGCCACCGCACTGGGCCTGGCGGTCTACCGCCGCCCGCGCCGGGCGCTGGCCGCCGGAGGGCTCGCGCTCACGCTGCTGACCGCCTCCGGCGGCGCCGTCTACGCCACGTGGAACCCGAATTCCGTCCTGGAGCCGCGCTACTCCGGGCTGCTCTCCAGCGCCCCTCGGTGGTGGGCAACGCGCGCAGCATCGTGACCGACTTCGACGTCTATCAGCGGGAGTTGGCCCGGCTGGTGACCAATGTCACCCAGCTCTACGAGGCGACCTCGACGCTCCCCGCGTACCAGCCCGATCCGACCACCATGCGAGTGCTGCACATCTCGGACGTCCATCTCAATCCGGCCGCGTGGCACATCGTTCAGTCGCTGGTGCGGCAGTACAAGGTCAACGTGATCATCGACACGGGCGACACGATGGACCACGGCACCTCCGCCGAGAACGGCTTTCTCGACCCCGTCTCCGACCTCGGCGCCCCCTACGTCTGGGTGCGCGGCAACCACGACTCGGCGTCGACCCAGCGCTACCTCGCCAAGCGCAAGGGGGCGCATGTCGTGGACAACGGCGAGGCGGTCAGCGTCGCCGGGCTGCGGATCGCGGGCATCGGCGATCCGCAGTTCACCCCCGACCGCTCCGCCGCGGCCGCCGGCGACGCGGCCGAGCACAGCGCCGGACGGCGGCTGGCCGAGGCGATCCGGGACCGCAGGGCCGCCGGCGCCCCGGTCGACATCGCCCTCGCCCACAACCCGATCGCCGCCCGCGAGACCGACGGCACCGTGCCGCTCGCCCTCACCGGCCATGTCCATCACCGCCGTACGGAGGTGCTCCCCGGCGGTACCCGGCTGATGACCGAGGGGTCGACGGGCGGCAGCGGGCTGCGCGCGGTGGACGACGGCACACCGGACACGGTGCAGGCGTCGGTCCTCTACCTGGACCGGGACACGCGGCGGCTCCAGGCGTGGGACGAGATCGACCTGGGCGGTCTGGGCCTGGCGAAGGCCGAGGTCAGCCGTCATCTGCCGGCCGAGAACCGCCCGGGGGCGACACCGACGCCCACCACTCCGTAAACCGTTTTGGCGAACCTCACCGGCATCCCATATGCTTCTCGCGTCCCCGAAAGCGCCGCGAGGCGCCCAGGTGGGCCATCGGCCCTCATCGTCTAGTGGCCCAGGACGCCGCCCTTTCAAGGCGGTAGCACGGGTTCGAATCCCGTTGGGGCACCACCTTCTTTGAGTCACCGCAGGTCGGAACGTACCTGCCGGTGACTTTTTTCATGCGCGCCGCACGGCGGCCCCGCGCCTCGCGCGCCTCCGGCGGCTCCCGCGCCTCCCGCACCTCCCGCACCTCCCGGAATCTCTCGCTCCCCGACGCGGTTGTACGTACGCGTACGCAACGGCACCGGACCCGCCGCAGACCCCACGCGAGGGAGCGCAGATGACCGTCCAGGACGTCGACCGGGTGAGCTTCGCCGAGGAGTGGGAGCGCTGGCACCGCGCCCATGAGCAGGCGCTCGCCGGCCCCCATGGATTTCTCGCGATCACCAGCCTGCGCTGGCTGAGCCCGGAGCCGACCCGCTTCGAGGACGCCCCCGGGGCCTGGTCCAGCGGCCCGGAGGGCGTGGTGGTCGAACTCGCCGACGGCGAGGAGCTGACGATCGACGGCACGGCGGTGCACGGGCGGTACGTCTTCGGGACGATCGCCGAGCGGGCCAGCGTGTACGCGGGGTACGGCGACGCGGTGATCGAGGTCGCCAAGCGCGGCGGCCACGACATCGTCCGCCCCCGCCACCCGGCAACCCCCTCCGCACCGACTTCACCCGCACCCCCGCCTACGCCCCCGACCCCCGCTGGGTCCGCACCGGCCGCTACCTCCCCTTCGACGAGCCGCGCGCGATCACCGTGGGGGCCGTGGCGGAGGGTCTTGAGCACGTCTACGACGCGCCCGGGCAGGTCGAGTTCGAGCTGGACGGCGAGACGTTCCGGCTCACCGCCTTCAACGGCAAGCGGCCCGGCAGCCTGATGGTGCTCCTCACCGACGCGACCTCGGGCGTGACCACGTACGCCGCCAACCGCTCCCTCCAGATCGACGCCCCCGACGAGGCCGGCCGCGTCACCCTCGACTTCAACCGCGCCACCAACCTCCCCTGCGCCTACACCGACCTCGCGACCTGCCCCTGCCACCCACCGAGAACCGCCTGCCGGTCGCGATCGAGGCGGGCGAGAAGATCCCCTGGAGCGCGGCGGCCGCCCCTGACCCGGGCCGAGATCGACGGAACCCGGGCGGACCCGGCCAGGGCCGGGCCCGCCCGGTGAGCGGTCAGAACACGGCCGGAGGTCTGATACGCTGATCCAGCGACATCGACGCGGCGGAGAAAAATCAAGGCCCCGATTCGAAGATCGCAAGGAGTGCGAATCCACCAGGAAAATCCCGTTGGGAGCGCACCCCACATGTGCGAGACTCGTGCTCGTACACGCAAGGTCCTGTGGAGCAGTTTGGAGTGCTCGCCACCCTGTCAAGGTGGAGGCCGCGGGTTCAAATCCCGTCAGGACCGCTGCGGCTGGGTAGCTCAGTTGGTACGAGCGTCCGCCTGAAAAGCGGAAGGTCGCCGGTTCGACCCCGGCCCCAGCCACCGCAGCCCTCACCAGGGCAAAGCCCCTCCCGGGTCCATCCGGAGGGGGCTTCTTCGTTGTCCGTGACGCCTCCGGCACACACCGTAGGAGCCCTTGGGGCAACCTCTGGCTGGTCGGCGTACGGCACCACCGGTTCATCACCGACGCCTGGGGCTGGGAGCTGCCCGATAAGAGGTTCGGAAAATCGTCCCCGCGTCCTCGACACGAACTGCGGGCCAGCCGCGAGGTCAGCCGGCCAGCAGGGTGTCGAGCCAGTCGAAGGTGCGCTGGTGGAACAGGAACATCGCGCCCTCGTGGCAGTGCTCGCCCGCGCCTTCGTCCTCACGGAAGGAGATCAGCTCCTTCTGGCAGGTCAGCTCGTCGAACAGCTGCTGCGGCTGACCCTTGAAGAACTGGTCGTTCTCGGCTTCGAGTACGAGTGTCGGGCAGGTGATGTGGTCGGCGATGCCCGCCATGGTGTACGCCTCGGTTGCCTTGACCAGCTCGTCGAAGTCGGGCACACCGAAGGTCCACCGGCCGTTGCGCACCACCCACCGCACCATGGTGTTCTGCGCCATCAGCGCCTCGATGCCGCCGGGCGTCGAAGCGGCGCGGCCGGCGGTCGCGGCGATGACCGCGTGGAAGTCGTAGACGCCGTCGTACAGCACGCATGCGGCGAGGCGGTGCTCGAAGGCGGCCGCCCTCGCGGCGAGGTAGCCGCCGAGGCTCATGCCGATCAGCACGAGCCGCTCAGTGTCCACCTCGGGCACGGTGAGCGCGAAGTCGACGACCGGAGCGACCACGGCCTCCCAGTCCGGCCGGAAGTGCAGGCCCTGGTCGCGGACGGTGCTGCCCTGGCCGGGGCCGTCGAACGCGATGACGTTGTAGCCGCGCCGCAGCGCGCCCGCGGCCAGCGCGAAGTAGTCCTCCTCGAGGGTGGAGTCGTACCCGCCGTGGAAGAGCACGGTCCGGCGCGGGGCGCCCGAATCGTCGACGAGGAAGAGGTAGCCAGGAAGCGTGGTGTCCTCGTACGGGATGCGCAGGGCGCGGGCCGGAGTGTCGAGCAGGGGGCCGCGTCGGCGAACGTCTGCTGGGAGGCCTTGGCGAGCCGCGCCGACTCGGCGTCGGCGGCGGGGTTCTCGCGGCGGTAGAAGTCGGCGGTCCGGTAGTAGTTGGACGCGCGCAGCAGCGCCTCCCGGGCGCTGACGCGGTGACCGGCGGCCAGCGCGTCCCGGCCGATGCGCTCGATGCGCGCCGCCGTCGCGGCCCACTGGGCCGACCAGGCCTCCTCGTCCCCCTCTGGGATCTGCCGGCAGGTGACCAGGACCTCGCCGAGGTCGGCGCCCGCATAGGCGGCGTAGCCCGCGGCGCGCAGTGCCTCGAAGGAGAAGGACTCGTCGTCGTAGAGGAATTTCATCGTTGGCTCCTTTCCGAGAATGGAACGGAACGGAACCGTTCCGTCATGCTCAAAGGTAGCACGCATGGAACGGAACCGTTCCGTTCGTTATGCTCGGGAGCATGAGAGCTCAGCAGAAGAAGGGCCGGCCGGCGACCGGCGGAGCGGCCCTGCGACAGCGGGTAACCGAGGCGATCACCGAGGCGGCCTTCGCCGAACTCGCCGAGGCCGGGTACGCGCGGATGTCGATGGAGTCGGTGGCCCGGCGTGCCGAAGTGGGCAAGGCCGCGCTCTACCGGCGCTGGCCCTCGAAGCAGGCGATGGTCACCGAATTGATCCGGAGCAAGGTCACCGACGCGCTCCCGCCCACGCCGGCCACGGGAGCCCTGCACACCGACCTTCGCGAGCTGTTCGCCACCTTCCGCGGCCAACTGGCCAATCCGCTACTGGCCCGGATCGCGGCCGGGCTGCTCGCCGAGGCCAGTCACGACGACGCCCTGGCGGAGGGGCTCCACACCGGAGTGACCGCACCGCGGCGGGCGGCGGCGCGCGCGATACTGCAGGGCGCGATCGACCGCGGCGAACTTCCCCCCGGGCTGGATCTGGACCTCGGCACCGACCTGCTGATCGCACCGCTCGCATTCCGCATACTGGTCACACAGGGCCGCAGCGACGATGAGTATCTGGAAACGCTGACCACCGCGATCGAGGCGGCGTTGCGCGCGGCCGCCCACTGACCTCGCCGGTTCGACCCCGACCCCGACCCCGACCCCGCCCCCGCCACCGCAACCCTCACCAGGGCAGAGCCCCGTTGAGCGCGCCAGCGGCGCGCCTCGCTGATCGCCGCCGCCGCGTTGTCGCTCACGGCCTGTGGGGCGGTGAGTCCGACAGCGACGCGAAGGGGGGCTCGTCCTCGGCGACCGCGAACGGGATGTCGGGGGCTCGGGCGGTGGCTCGGACTCGGCCGGCGGCTCCGGTGAGGGCATCGACAGCAAGGCGAGCACCGCCTCGGGCGGGTCCTCGTCGGCGAGCCGCTGCACCAGCGACCACCTCCGGCGGGCGGGTCACCTTCGACATCACCTTCCTGGCGTCGACCCGGTCAGCACGCCGGAGTGAGCCGGTCAGCGCCGCCCCCACAGGGCACAGCCCCCTCCCGGTGCATCCGGAGGGCGCTTCTTCACTGCCCGCGACGCCCACGGGGGCGCTCTTGTCCCGCATCAACGATCAGGCGTAGGCGCAGATGGCGAAGACGCTGATGCCCACGTTGTCGGCGGAGGTCTGGCGGCCCAGCCCGATCCAGCCCCTCTCGTCATCGGTGGGGAAGCTGCCGACGAGGATGGCGGTGTTGCCCCGGGCCTCGGCACCGCCGCCGATGACCTTCTTCCCCGGCGGGCAGTACACCGTGCGCCGCTGGAAGTTCGGGACGTTCTCATTGGGCAGGGTGACCACCTCGTAGCCGGGCACGCCCTCGTCGGCGCGGGGGCCTCGTGGGAAGCGGGCGCCTCGGAGTTGTGGGAAGTGGGCGTCACTGAGCTGGGGGAGGCTGTCGCCCCGGAGTTGTGCGAAGCGGGCGTCTCTGAGCTCTGGGACGCTGTCGTTGTCCCGGAGTTGTGGGAACCGGGCGCCTCCGAGCTGTGGGACTCGGCCCCCTCGGAGTGTTCGGTCCCCTCGGAGTGTTGGGACATGGTCGCCTCGGCGCTGTGGGAACCGGTCGTCTGGTCGTCGCCGTCCTGTGTCGCCGACGCGACGCCTGGCGTCAGCGCCATGGTCAATGCCGCGGCAGCGATGGCGAGCCTTCCACGCATGTGTGTCTTCCCTTCGTCACGGGCCCCTGGGCGGGACCGACACCGTGAAGGCGTGACCAGGCGAGGCGATGAGTAAGGCATGAAAGTATGCAAATCCCACGAACGTAGGACGTGTGAGGGGCGTACGGGTGCAGCTCTCCTGAGTGGCGGAAAACCGCCGGTTCGCGTCCTGTCCCGGTGAGCGGAACGCCGCCATTCCCGCCATGAGAACCAGCGGCGAACAATCCCCCAACACACCCGAGCCGCAGGTCATGATCCCATCCAAAGCGGCCATTGGAGAGCCAATATGGCAGACGTGAAGGGCCCCCGAGCGAAGCACGCAAGGCAGCGATCGCAAGTTTGTTCGGTAGCGCATTGGAGTGGTACGACTTCTTCCTGTACGGCACGGCCGCCGCGCTCGTCTTCAACTCCCTCTTCTTCCCGACCTTCGATCCGCTGGTGGGAACGATCGCCGCCTTCGGCACCAACGCGGTGGGGTTCCTCGCCCGGCCGCTGGGCGGCATCGTCTTCGGGCACTTCGGTGACCGGATCGGCCGTAAGTCGATGCTGGTGACCACTCTGGTGATCATGGGCGTCGCCACCTGCCTGATCGGCCTGCTGCCCACCTACGCCACCATCGGGTCTGGGCTCCGGTGCTGCTGATAGCCCTGCGGATCGTGCAGGGCATCGCCGTCGGCGGCGAGTGGGGCGGCGGGGTGCTGATCGTCAGCGAACACGCGCCGAGCCACCGGCGTGGCTTCTACTCGGCCTGGAGCCAGACCGGTGTGGGGCTCGGGTTCGTCCTCTCCGCCTCCGCCTACGCGCTCGCCCAGGCGGTGACCACCAAGGAGTCCTTCCTCGCCTGGGGGTGGCGCATTCCGTTCGTCGTCGGCATCCTGCTCACCGCCGTCGGGCTGCTGATCCGGCTCCGGATCATGGAGACGCCCGCGTTCCGGGAGAAGGAGTCGGAGCCGGGGTCGGGGCCGGAGAAGTCCCGTCCGCCGCTCATCGACGTCATCCGCACCCACCCCAAGTCGATTCTGATCGCCTTCGGGGCGCGGGTCGCCGAAACCGGTGCGAGCTATCTCTTCCTCACCTTCAGCCTCTCCTACGCGGCCGAGGTCGGGGTCGGCAAGGGGGTGGTGCTGGCCGCGCTCGTGGTGGGGATGCTGTTCGAGTCGTTCGCGATGCCGATGTTCGGGGCGCTCTCCGACCGCGTAGGACGCCGCCCGGTGTACATCGGGGGCGCGGTCGCGGTGATCGTCTGGGCGTATCCGTTCTTCGCGCTGTTCGACTCGCGCAATCCAGTGCTGATCTTCGTGGCGATCTTCGTGGCGGTCGTGATCGGCCATGGGGCGATGATCGGTACCCAGCCGGCGTTCTTCACCGAGCTCTTCGCCAGCCGGGTGGCCTACAGCGGGCTGGCCCTGGGGCATGAGCTCGCGTCAATGATCGTCGGCGGGTTCTCCCCCATCATCGCCACCGCGCTGCTCGCGTGGGCGGGGGCGTCCTGGCCGGTCGCGCTGTTCCTGATCGTCATGGGCGCGGTCACGGTCTTCGCCGTGGCGGCGGCTCCCGAGACCAACCCGGCCGTCCTCAAGAAACGCAAGGCTCCGGAGGGATCGGAGGCGCCGGAAGAGCCGGCAGAGCCGGAGGCATCGGAGGAGGAGGCCGAGGTGACGTCCCGGACCGTCTGACGGGCCCCCGGCCCCGTTCTCGTATCGCCGCCTGGGTGTGCCGCACCCAGGCGGCGCGCGTCCTGGTTGCCCCCGCTGACCTGCACAGACTGGGTCGGGATTCGGATCGGGATTCGAGTCGAGACGCGGGTCGGATCCCGGTCGAGAGCGAGACGAGGAACGGAGCGCCCATGTCTGGACGTCTGCACGGCAAAGTCGCCCTGATCACCGGAGCGACGGGAGGGATCGGCGCGGCCACCGCCGAACTCTTCGCACAAGAGGGAGCACGGCTGCTCCTCGCCGATGTGGCCGTGGAGCCGCTGAAGGCTCTGGAGAAACGGATCCAGGAGCGCGGCGGCACCGACGTGACCTCGGCCGTTCTGGACGTCGCCTCGGCGGAGGCGTGGGGCGATGTGATCACTACCGTACGGGAGCGCTTCGGCCGCCTGGACGTGCTGGTCAACATCGCCGGGATCTTGGACTGGCCGGGCATCGAGGGCACCGATGAGGCGTCCTGGGACCGCGTCATCGAGGTGAACCAGAAGGGCACCTGGCTGGGGATGAAGGCGGCCATGCCGCTGCTGCGCGCGAGCGGCAGGGGGTCGGTGATCAACACGTCCTCGGTGCTGGGGCTGGTGGGCAGCGGTGCGGCGGCCGCGTACCAGGCGTCGAAGGGCGCCGTCCGGCTGCTGACGAAGACCGCGGCGGTCGAGTACGCGCGCGACAACGTCCGGGTCAACTCGGTGCACCCGGGGGTGATCGCCACTCCGATGATCCAGGACCTCCTGGACGAGCAGGGCGATCAGCAGCCGGACATCGTGCGGACGCCGATGGCCCGCGCGGGCCGGGCGGACGAGATCGCGCCGGCGATGCTCTTCCTCGCGAGCGACGAGTCGTCGTTCGTCACCGGCTCGGAGCTCGTGGTCGACGGCGGGCTCACCGCGCACTGACGGCCGCCGCGTCCCGTCCGACGGAATGGTCCGCTCCCGCCGTACGCTGGGCGGATGACGCGGCTGATCGTGGCGGGCGGAGGGGGCGGGGACGCCGTTGCCGCCGCGGTGCTCGACCGGGCTCTGTACGGGCGCGGGACGGCCGACGACCGGGCGGTGGTCCTGACGTACGCCTGGGACCGGCTGCTCGTCGACCCCGCCCCCGGGCCCCGGGCAGCGGCCGACTTCACCGGTCTGCGGGCGCTGACGCCGAGCGTGTACGCCGTGCCCGAGGACGCGAGGCCCGTGGCGCCCGCCGGGTCCACACTGCCCCGTCTGGCCGCCGAGCTGCCGCACACCTTCGCCCTGCTCGACCCCCACCACGGCGTGGAGGGCATGGTCCGGCAGCTGGAGGAGCTGATCGAGCACCTGGCCCCGGCATCGATCGACCTGCTGGACGTGGGCGGCGACATCCTCGCGCACGGCGATGAGCCGACGCTGCGGAGCCCGCTCGGGGACGCGCTGTCGCTCGCCGCGTGCGCCCAGGTGAACGCGGAGATCCGGCTGCTGGTCGCCGGGCCCGGGCTGGACGGGAGATTCCGGTGGAGCTGCTGCACGAACGGCTGGAGCGGGTGGTCCATACGCTGACCGCCGACGACGTCGCGCCCATCGGCCCCGTCATGGAGTGGCATCCGTCGGAGGCCACCGGCATGCTCACGGCCGCGGCGCGGGGGGTGCGCGGGCTGTGCGAGGTACGGGACGCGGGGCTCACCGTTCCCCTGACGGACGACGGGGCCGTGGTCCACGAGGCGGATCTCGACACCGCGTTCCGCCGGAACCGGCTGGCCGGGGCCATCGCCGACACCATCGGCCTCGTCGAGGCCGAGCGGCACTGCCGGGAGGTCTGCGGCTACTCGGAGATCGACTACGAGCGGGAGAAGGCCGCGCGGTCCGGGGCGGCGCCCGAGGGTCCGTTCCGGCCCAGGGCCGTACTCGCCGGGGTCGCCCGCTTCGCGGAAGAGGCCCGCGCCCGCGGGGTCAGCCACACCACCTTCCGCCGTCTCACCGAGGTCCTCGGGCTGAGCGGTGTCCAACGGGCCGATCTGCGGGCGCTGCTGATCGGGACTCAGCCCGAGCGGTACGACGCCCCGCTGTGGCGGCTGTGATCCCCCGGATGGGGTATAGTTGATCTCGCAACGCCGCCCCGGAGGGCGGGAGTTGATGCGTCGGTCGTCTAAGGAAAGATACTCGTCTCCAAACGAGGGATGTAGGTGCAAGGCCTGCTCGGCGCTCTGTAGAGAAGTCCCTCCCCTGAACGCAGGGGAGGGACTTTTTCGTGTGCCCGTGTGCCCGTGTGCCGGGGTGTCCGGCGGGCCACGCGGCGGAGCCCCGGACCGGGGGCTGGGGCTCCGCCCCGGTTTCGGGAAGGGGCGGGGAGGGGCGGGGCCCGCCGCAGGCGGCACGGTCCGCCGGACACCCCCAAAAAAACCTCAGCACCGCGTCGGCGTCGCCCTCGGCGGCCGTCCGCCCGGGTGGCGGTGGCGCCAGGTCCAGAAGACCACGGCGGACACCAGACACCACGCCACCAGCACCAGGAACGGAAAGGCGTGCTGGTGGGCGCGGAAGTAGATCGCAGTGTGCTGGGCGTTGACCGAGGCGCCCGGCGGGAGCCAGCGGCCGATCGCGCCGAGGAGGGAGGGGAGCAGGGCCAGGAGACGGCGCCGCCGGATGAGGGGTTGCCGAGGAGCACCATCAGCCCCCAGGTGGGGATGAGCGCCCAGCGCCCGAAGAGGACGTTGAACATGGAGAACACCAGCCCCGAGGTGAACATCGTCAGCGCCAGGATCGCCCAGGACTCCGGGAAGGGGAGCCGGAGCGCGCCAAGCCCCTGGTCGACGATCACCGCGATCGTGAACCCGCCGAGCAGGGCGTACGCGATCATGAAGGCGATCCGCTCGGCCGGATTGAGCGCGGCGGCGTTCACGCTGAGCTGGATGGCGCCGAAGAAGCCGAAGATCGTGGCGGCCAGCGAGATGTAGAAGACCGCGAGGCCGCGCGGATCGCCGGGCTGCAGCGGTTTCACGTCCTTGACCGTGACCGGCACCCCGGACACCCGGCCGACCTTGCCCGCGGCCTGGCCGAGCACCTGGGCGACGGTCGCCCCGGCCGCGCTCGCCACATCCATCCGCACGCCGCGGCCGCGCACCTGGAGGACCGCGAAGACCCGCTGCTCCTCCAGGGACCAGCGGGCCTTGGCGTAGGTCGGGTAAGGATGCAGCCGGAGGGAGGCGTTCAGGGCCTGCTCCATCCCGGCGAGGAACCGCTTCAGCGGGACGGCGCCGTGAGCGGGGACCACGACGGCGGTGGGGACGTTCCGGGGGTGGGGTTCGCGAAGGCGTAGGTGTACGAGCCCGCGAAGAGCCCGGCCGCCGCGGAGATGATCAGCACGATGACGGTCGCGGGGAAGAAGGGGGACCGCTTGAAGGCCCTCCACCCCCATCGCGGTGATCGGCGTTCGGGCTCGGGGTCGGGGCGCTGCGCCAGCTCATCGGCCATGAGATCACGCTAAAGCGACGATCCCATACATCTCGCACATATCGCGCAACGCGACGCGGACGGAAATGGCTCGCCAGCCGTTTTCCGGAGGTGAGATCCTGGGGTCCGTATGTCCACCATGCCTGCCCCCGCCCTGCCCGCCCTGCTGGAGCGGCTGCCCGAGCTGATGCTGCGCGACCAGCAGCGGCTGGGACGCCGGCTCGACGGTGTGCGCCGGATCCGTAAACCCGAGGCCCGTGCGGCCGTGCTCGGCGAGATCGCCGAGGAGATGACGCGTGCCGAGCTGCGGGTCGCGGACCGCCGCGCCGCGGTGCCGGCCATCACCTATCCGGAAGAGCTGCCGGTCAGCCAGAAGAAGGACGCGATCCTCGAGGCCGTCCGTGATCACCAGGTGGTGATCGTCGCGGGTGAGACCGGCTCCGGGAAGACCACCCAGATTCCGAAGATCTGTCTGGAGCTGGGACGCGGCGTCAAGGGCCTCATCGGCCATACGCAGCCGCGCCGGATCGCGGCCCGCACCGTGGCCGAGCGCATCGCCGAGGAGATGCGGTCGCCGCTCGGCGAGTCCGTCGGCTGGAAGGTCCGCTTCACCGACCAGGTGAGCCAGGACACCCACATCAAGCTGATGACCGACGGCATTCTGCTCGCCGAGATCCAGACCGACCGCGAGCTGCGCCAGTACGACACGATCATCATCGACGAGGCCCATGAGCGCAGCCTCAACATCGACTTCCTGCTCGGCTACCTGGCCCAGCTGCTGCCCCGCCGCCCCGACCTCAAGGTCGTGATCACCTCCGCCACCATCGACCCCGAGCGCTTCTCCCGCCATTTCGGCGACGCGCCGATCGTCGAGGTCAGCGGGCGTACGTATCCGGTCGAGGTGCGCTACCGCCCGCTGCTCGAGGAGGGCGGCGAGGACAGCGACCGGGACCAGATCACCGCGATCTGCGACGCGGTCGACGAGCTCCAGGCCGAGGGCCCGGGTGACATCCTGGTCTTCCTCTCCGGTGAGCGGGAGATCCGCGACACCGCCGACGCGCTGAACAAGAAGAAGCTCCCGCTCACCGAGGTGCTCCCGCTGTACGCGCGGCTGTCGCACGCCGAGCAGCACCGGGTCTTCCAGAGACACACCGGCCGCCGGATCGTGCTGGCGACGAACGTGGCCGAGACCTCGCTGACCGTCCCCGGCATCCGCTATGTGATCGACCCGGGCACCGCCCGGATCTCCCGCTACAGCCATCGCACCAAGGTCCAGCGGCTGCCCATCGAGCCGATCTCCCAGGCCAGCGCCAATCAGCGCAAGGGCCGCTGCGGCCGGACCAGCGACGGCATCTGCATCCGGCTGTACTCCGAGGACGACTTCGTCACCCGCCCGGAGTTCACCGACGCCGAGATCCTGCGGACCAACCTGGCCTCCGTCATCCTCCAGATGACCGCCGCCGGCCTCGGCGACATCGAGAAGTTCCCCTTCATCGATCCGCCGGACCGCCGCAACATCAAGGACGGCATCCAGCTCCTGGAGGAGCTGCACGCCCTGGACAGCAAGCAGAAGGACCCGCGCAAGCGGCTCACCCAGGTCGGCCGGAAGCTGGCCCAGCTGCCGGTGGACCCGCGGCTGGCCCGGATGGTGCTGGAGGCGGATCGCAACGGGTGCGTCCGCGAGGTCATGGTGATCGCGGCGGCGCTGTCCATCCAGGACCCGCGCGAGCGCCCCTCGGACAAGCAGCAGCAGGCGGATCAGAGCCACGCCCGCTTCAAGGACGAGTCCAGCGACTTCCTGGCCTTCCTCAATCTGTGGCGTTACGTCCGGGAGCGGCAGAAGGAGCTGTCCTCCTCCGCCTTCCGCCGGATGTGCCGCAATGAATACCTCAACTACCTGCGCATACGCGAATGGCAGGACATCTACAGCCAGCTGCGCACGGTCGCCAAGACCATGGACATCCACATGTCCGAGCAGGACGCGGCCCCCGACCGCGTCCACACCTCACTGTTGGCGGGGCTGCTCTCCCATGTGGGCCTGAAGGACACCGACAAGAACGAGTACGTGGGCGCGCGCAGCGCCAAGTTCGCGGTCTTCCCCGGCTCGGCGCTGTTCAAGAAGCCGCCGCGCTGGGTGATGTCGGCGGAGCTGGTGGAGACGTCCCGGCTGTGGGCGCGGGTCAATGCTCGGATCGAGCCCGAGTGGATCGAACCGCTCGCCCAGCACCTGGTCAAGCGCACCTACAGCGAACCGCACTGGGAGCAGAAGCAGGCCGCGGTGATGGCCTATGAGCGGGTCACGCTCTACGGGGTGCCGATCGTCGCCCAGCGGAAGGTCAACTACGGCCGGATCGACCCCGAGACCAGCCGCGACCTGTTCATCCGCAACGCCCTGGTGGAGGGCGACTGGCGCACCCACCACCAGTTCTTCCACGACAACCGCAAGCTGCTGGGCGAGGTCGAGGAGCTGGAGCACCGGGCCCGGCGCCGCGACATCCTCGTGGACGACGAGACGCTCTTCGACTTCTACGACCAGCGGATCCCCGAGCATGTGGTCTCCGGCGCGCACTTCGACTCCTGGTGGAAGCACAAGCGGCGCGAGGAGCCGGAGCTTCTCAACTTCGAGAAGTCGATGCTCATCAACGAGCGGGCGCGGGACGTCACCAAGGACGCCTACCCGGACTCCTGGCGCCAGGGGAAGCTCAAGTTCAAGGTGACCTATCAGTTCGAGCCGGGGGCGGACGCGGACGGTGTGACCGTCCACATCCCGCTCCAGGTGCTCAACCAGGTCACCGCGGACGGCTTCGACTGGCAGATCCCGGGGCTGCGCGAGGATCTGGTCACCGAGCTGATCCGCTCGCTGCCCAAACCGGTCCGCCGCCACTACGTCCCGGCGCCCAACTACGCCAAGCGCTTCCTGGAAAGCGCTGTCCCCTCCAGGAGCCGCTGACGGCGGCGCTGGGGCGGGAGCTCCAGCGGATGGTGGGTGTACGGATCGAGCCGGAGGACTGGGACCTGACGAAGGTCCCCGACCACCTGAAGATCACCTTCCGGGTGGTGGACGAGCGGCGCCGCAAGCTGGCCGAGGACAAGGACCTGGAGGCGCTGCGGCAGCGGCTGCGGCCCAAGACGCGGGCCGCGATCTCCAAGGCGTTCGAGTCCTCCAAGGAGGCCGTGGGGATCGAGCAGCGCGGCGGGCTGACCCGGTGGACGGTCGGCACGCTGCCGCGCACCTTCGAGACGCGCCGCGGCGGCCAGCCGGTCAAGGCGTATCCGGCGCTCGTCGACGAGGGCGCTTCGGTGGCCGTACGGCTCTTCGACACCGAGGCCGAGCAGCGGGAGGCGATGTGGCGGGGGACGCGCCGGCTGATCCTGCTCCAGCTGCCGTCCAACCCGGCCAAGTTCGTCCAGGACAAGCTCTCCAACCAGGCCAAGCTGGCGCTCTCCAGCAGCCCGCACGGCAGTGTGCGGGCGCTGTTCGACGACTGCGTGGCCGCGGCGGCCGACCGGCTGATCGCGGCCCGTGGCGGCCCGGCCTGGGACGAGGAATCGTTCCGCAAGCTCTTCGACGCCGTCCGCGGCGACATCATGGACGCCACGCTGGACACCGTGCGCAAGGTCCAGGAGGTGCTGGCGGCCTGGCAGTCGTGCGAGCGGCGGCTGAAGGCCACCGGCAGCCCGGTGCTGTTGCCGTCGCTGACGGACATCAGGGAGCAGCTCTCGGAGCTCATCACGCCGGGCTTCGTGACCGCGCACGGCGTACGGCGGCTTCCGGACCTCATGCGCTATCTGGTGGCCGTGGACCGGCGGCTCCAGCAGCTTCCGGGCAACGCCGACCGGGACCGCGCCCGGATGGCGAAGGTGCGGGAGATGCGGGACGAGTACGCGTGGCTGCTGGAGCAGTTCCCGCCCGGGCGCCCGGTGCCCCAGGAGGCATTGGAGATCCGCTGGATGATCGAGGAGCTGCGGGTCAGCTACTTCGCGCACGCCCTCGGCACGGCCTATCCGGTGTCCGACAAGCGCATCGTGAAGGCCATTGACGCGGTGGCGCCGTAGGGGTGTCCCGGGGGCTCCGGCGGCCCGGCCGAGCCCCGCCGGGGCCCTGCCGGGCGCGAGTTCGACCGCACCCCCTGACCTGCTGTAGAGTCTGCATCGCAGCGCACACAGCGCGGCGCACGGCGGCGAAGCCGCAAGCGTCACTGTTGGTCCTGTGGAGCAGTTTGGAGTGCTCGCCACCCTGTCAAGGTGGAGGCCGCGGGTTCAAATCCCGTCAGGACCGCTTACCCGGAAGGCCCGGATCCGTATCTGGATCCGGGCCTTTCGCGTCTTGACGGCGCACCACCCACAGAGGTACCCAAACTAAAAGGTGTGCGCCGGGGGTGCGCGGGAGGTGCGGCGTATGACGACGTCCGCGAAGCATGAGACCAGGGCGCTGCTGCGCGCCCATCTGGCGGCCGCCGCGGGCAACCGCCACTTCACCCGGCACTGTCCGATCTGCCATCGCCTGCTGCGGCTGGCGATGGAGCCCTCGGCGGCCGACGAGGCGGGCAAGAAGGCGGGCGAGGGGGCGGCCGACGGGGCCGAACACCAGGAGCGCGAGGAGACGGCGGCGGCCTCGCCACCGCCAACTCGGTAAGCCCTTACCGCAGTTGCTCTTTAGCGCAATCACTGGGCACAGGGCAAGGGTTGGGGTGTGTGACGGGAGTCACCGAATGAGTTTCCGGAGTGAGGGAACTTACACCCCGCTCACCATGGGTCAATTTAATATGTGCAATTGCACCCTCTGTCCGTGACCCTCGCGAGCCCCCCGAAAGCTCTCCGCGAGCTTCCCCGAGCCCCTTGCGGACCACCCCGCACAACACGAACGATTGCCCTTCCAGAGGCACTTGAAGACCCTTGGAGGAACCCTCCGGAAGGCCGTCCCAGGGCATAAAAAGATCGCGCCGGACCCGGCGGAGTCCAGCGCGATCAACGACGCACCCATGTCGAGCGGTGGAGGGCCTGTTGGGGCAGGCACCCGTCGTGGTGGAGCTATACAGGCGAAAGCCGGGCTGGGGGCCCGGAAATGCCCGGTTATGCGGTTGTTCAGCCCTCGCTGCGCTGCTGCGGGATGCCCGCAAGAAGAGCACGGACCTCCGCTTCGCGGTAGCGCCGATGCCCTCCGAGCGTGCGGATCGACGTGAGCTTGCCTGCCTTCGCCCAGCGAGTGACCGTCTTCGGGTCCACGCGGAACATCGTGGCAACCTCAGCCGGGGTCAGCAGCGGCTCGGCATCAGGGGTGCGAGCGGTCATGAGCGGCCTCCTCGGGAGAACCGAACCATCACGGTTCTTTCCTCTAAATTCTGCACCTTGACCCACGTTGCCCGAAATGGCGGACGCGGGCCGAGTCGGTTATAGGACGAACGGCTTGTCCTCGGCACTACAACTACACCATCTGTCCAGCCCCGTCGGCCAAACCGATGGAATTGCCCTCTCAGGTGACCAACCTCGACGGAAGCCGATGGACCATGCCATAACGGACTGTCACACGGCCGTGACGATCAGTCACAACAGGATCAGGGGTCACCAGATCCGTCAAGGAGTGCAATACCGATGAATCCGCCCATAGTTGGGCGGAAGGAGCCCCTCCCGGACTCCTTGTCCTATTTTGACACGAGGATGGGCGATTACCGCAAGGCCCGAAGTCAGTGCTTTAGGTCACGATTGAGGCAATGGCCCGGATCGGGACCTACGTCCCCTCTGTGCCGGTGGACCGCCGGTGGACCGCTAACCGGTCACCCGGCGCCCGTCCGGCCGGCCGGACGGTCAGCTCGCGTTCTGCCGCCCGCGGACCACGCTCCAGCGGTCGGTCAGCCGCTCGTACGCGACGCCCGCCCGCTCCCCGTCCCCGTCGCGCAGCGCCGCCAGGCCCTCCGCCACATCCGCGGCCGAGTGGTCGTCCTCCAGCTGCCCGGCCGGCAGCGTGTGCACCAGACCGCCGTAGTCCAGCTCGACCAGCGAACGGGGGTGGAACTCCTCGAGCCACCGGCCGACGTCCACCAGCCCGTCGATCAGCGGCCCCTCGCCGAGAGCCTCCTTGAGCACTTTAAGGCCACGCGCAACCCGGCGCCTGGCCTGGACCATTGGAGTGCGGTAGCGGAGGATGAGACCGTCGTCACCCTTGGTGAACTCGCGCTCCTCGTCCCCGAAGAGCACGAACCAGCGCACCGGCACATGCCAGGTGGCCGAGCGGATCCACGGCCGGGCGTCCGGGTTGCGCTCCAGCCACCGCTCGAAGTCGGCCACCGCCTGCCGGCGCACCACCGGGGCAGGGCCGCGTCCAGAAGGGGCCCGGGAAGGCGCTCCGGCAGCTCCTCCAGGGCCAGCCAGCCCCTCAGCCGGGTGCGCCACGGGCAGACACAGGTGACGCCGTCCACGAGCGCCACGAAGGCGTCCGCGCTCTCGTGCACCGGAACCGCCACCGGCGGGACCGGCAGGAGGTCCGCGAGCGAGCGGCGCAGCTCGTCCTGCGCGCCCGGCAGGTCGTCGCGCTTGGCATACCGCGCCCAGTGCGATCTCTCCGGCTCCGGAAACGCTGCCAGTGGCTCATAGACCCGGAGATACGCCGCGTACGGGACAATCACCGAAGACGCCAAGGTCACACGCGCTCCCTCAAGGCTGAGACCACCGCCAGGGGCTCCCTTACCCCCGCCTGACGGCATCGTCCCATGCCTGGCGTACGGACTCGTCGGGGACATGGCCGATCCCCCGGGCCCCAGGGCTTACCCTCTTGCCCACGGCCCTCCCCACCAGCCAGGAGGGCGTCTACCCCGACCTATGGGAGTCACCACCGTGACCGACGTACGTCACACCGTCAGCGCCGACGGTCCGACGGAGAGTCGCGTGCCGAACCCTCTCTCACCGCTTTCGACACTGTTCCGCTCCGATCTCGGCGGGCATGAGCAGGTGCTGCTCTGCCAGGACCGGGAGAGCGGCCTGAAAGCCGTCATCGCCCTCCACTCCACCGCCCTGGGCCCGGCCCTCGGCGGCACCCGGTTCCACGCCTACGCCTCCGAGGAACACCCCGAAGAAGCGGCGCTCCTCGACGCGCTCAACCTCGCCCGCGGCATGTCCTACAAGAACGCGCTCGCCGGGCTCGACCACGGCGGCGGCAAGGCCGTGATCCTCGGCGATCCCGAGGAGATCAAGACCGAGAAGCTGCTGCTCGCCTACGGCCGCTTCGTGGCCTCCCTCGGCGGTCGCTACGTCACCGCCTGCGACGTGGGCACCTATGTGGCCGACATGGACGTCGTCGCCCGGGAGTGCCCCTGGACCACCGGCCGCTCCCCCGAGCACGGCGGCGCCGGTGACTCCTCGGTGCTGACCGCCTTCGGCGTCTTCCAGGGGATGCGGGCGAGCGCCCAGGCGTCCTGGGGCGCGCCCACGCTGCGCGGCCGCCGGGTCGGCATCGCGGGGGTCGGCAAGGTCGGCCACCACCTGGTGGAGCACCTGCTGGAGGACGGCGCCGAGGTCGTGGTCACGGATGTGCGCGCCGAGTCGGTGGACCGCGTGCTGGCCCGCCACCCCCGCGTCCAGGCGGTCCGGGACACCGAGGCGCTGATCCGCGCGGACCTGGACGTCTACGCCCCGTGCGCGCTCGGTGGCGCCCTGGACGACGCCACGGTGCCCGTCCTGACCGCGAAGGTGGTGTGCGGCGCGGCCAACAACCAGCTGGCCCACCCGGGCGTCGAGAAGGACCTGGACGGCCGCGGCATCCTCTACGCGCCGGACTACGTGGTGAACGCCGGTGGTGTCATCCAGGTGGCCGACGAGCTGCACGGTTTCGACTTCGACCGGGCCAAGGCCAAGGCGGCGAAGATCTACGACACGACGTTGGCCATATTCGATCGGGCACGGACCGACGGCATCCCACCCGCCGCGGCCGCCGACCGGCTGGCCGAGCACCGGATGGCGGAGGGCCATGGCGGCTGAGCCATGGCCGGGCAGCTGCCACGGGCATGGGCCGCGGGGCGCCCGAGGGCCCTGGGAAGCGCCTGAGAGCGTCTGAGGAGCGATGTGAGGCAGCGGGACGGGCCGTGCGGGATCGATTGCCGGAGGCCGCCGTACGGGGGACATGGGAGCCCCCTGGGAGCCATCGGGGAGAGATCCCTCACGGCCCGTCGGCGGGTCGGCGCACAAGACACGTTAAAATCGCAGCTGACCAGCGAGGAACGGGCTCCTCGCGGGTTCTGCCTCGTGGCACGTCGTGTGGGCGACGTACCGTATGGCCACAGAAGCAGGTACCGTTGAAGCCCTACGGACCGGTCTCTCTTCTGAGAGTCCGCTCCGATTTATGAACGTGAACGCGTGTCAAGACTCTGGGGCCGTCGAGCCCCGTCGTTGAGGGGGTCGAGCCATGGGGCGCGGCCGGGCCAAGGCCAAGCAGACGAAGGTCGCCCGCCAGCTGAAGTACAACAGCGGTGGGACGGATCTCTCACGCCTGGCCGAGGAGCTGGGCGCATCGACATCGAGCCAGCCGCCGAATGGCGAGCGGTTCGAGGACGATGAGCTGGACGACGACCCGTACGCACAGTACGCGGATCTGTACAACGACGATGAGGACGAGGACGACGAACAGTCCGATCCGTCCCCGCAGCGTCGCCGCGCCTGAACCACTCGTTCCAGGCGCTCGGCTTATCGCCGCACACCTCCACCGGTCCGGGGCAGCCGCCTCGGGCCGGCTTCTGTGCTGTCCGCGCGCCTGGCGCGGCCGTCTCAGCCCGCATGGTCACCGGCCAGCGTCACCGCTTCCGCGTCCCCGGCCGTGCGCTCGGTGATCTCACCGCTGACCCAGGCCTCGACGCCGCGGTCGGCGAGCGTGGTGAGCGCCACATCCACGGAGCCGGCCGGAACCACCGCCATCATGCCGACGCCCATGTTGAGGGTCTTCTCCAGCTCCAGGCGCTCGACCGAGCCGGCCTCGCCGACCAGCTGGAAGATCGCGCCGGGGGTCCAGGTCGAGCGGTCCACGACCGCGCGCAGCCCCTCGGGGATGACCCGCGCGAGGTTGTTGGCGAGTCCGCCGCCGGTGATGTGCGAGAAGGCGTGCACCTCGGTGGTGCGAGTGAGGGCCAGGCAGTCCAGCGAGTAGATCCGGGTGGGCTCCAGCAGCTCCTCCCCCAGCGTCCGGCCGAGCTCCGGCACCTCGCGGTCCAGCGCCCAGCCGGCCCGGTCGAAGAGCACATGGCGGACGAGTGAGTACCCGTTCGAGTGAAGTCCGGACGATGCCATGGCGATCACCGCATCACCCGTTCGGATACGTTCCGCGCCCAGCACCCGATCGGCCTCGACCACGCCCGTACCGGCCCCGGCGACATCGAAGTCATCCGCGCCCAGCAGCCCCGGGTGCTCGGCGGTCTCACCGCCCACCAGGGCGCAGCCGGCCAGGGTGCAGCCCTCGGCGATGCCCTTGACGATGGCGGCGACGCGCTCCGGATAGACCTTGCCGACGCAGATGTAGTCGGTCATGAACAGCGGTTCGGCGCCGCAGACCACCAGGTCGTCCACGACCATGCCGACCAGGTCGCGGCCGATGGTGTCGTACACGCCCATCCGCCGGGCGATGTCCACCTTGGTGCCGACCCCGTCGGTGGCGGAGGCGAGCAGCGGACGCTGGTAGCGGGCCAGTGCGGAGGCGTCGAAGAGCCCGGCGAAACCGCCGAGGCCGCCCACGACCTCGGGTCGGCTCGCCTTCTTGACCCACTCCTTCATCAGCTCGACGGCGCGGTCGCCCGCCTCGATGTCGACGCCCGCGGCGGCGTAGGTGGACCCGGACTCGGACATGACGTTGAGATCTTTCGTATCGGGGATGACGGGCGGGCGGCGCTCAGGGACGGCGCAGGGCGTCGGCACCGCCGACACCGGCGGTCAGCGTCGTCACACCGTCGGCGTCACCGCTGCTCTGCCCCTGCGTCTCGGACTCCAGGAGGTGCTTGCCCAGCAGCTCCGGATCCGGCAGGTCCATCGGGTACTCGCCGTCGAAGCAGGCCCGGCACAGATTCGGCTTGGCGATCGTGGTCGCCTCGATCATGCCGTCGGTGGAGATGTACGCCAGCGAGTCGGCGCCCAGCGACTTGCCGATCTCCTCGACCGAGAGACCGTTGGCGATCAGCTCGGCGCGGGTGGCGAAATCTATGCCGAAGAAGCACGGCCACTTGATCGGCGGGGACGAGATCCGGATGTGGACCTCGGCGGCCCCGGCCTCGCGGAGCATCCGCACCAGGGCGCGCTGGGTGTTGCCGCGGACGATCGAGTCGTCGACGACCACCAGGCGCTTGCCCCGGATGACCTCCTTGAGGGGGTTCAGCTTGAGCCGGATGCCGAGCTGCCGGATGGTCTGCGAGGGCTGGATGAAGGTCCGGCCCACATAGCTGTTCTTGACCAGCCCGGAGCCGTACGGAATCCCACTGGCCTCGGCGTAGCCGACGGCGGCCGGGGTGCCGGACTCGGGCGTCGCTATGACCAGGTCGGCGTCGGCCGGGGACTCCTTGGCCAGCCGGCGGCCCATCTCGACCCGGGAGAGGTACACGTTCCGCCCGGCGATGTCGGTGTCGGGGCGGGCCAGGTACACGTACTCGAAGACACAGCCCTTGGGCCGGGCCTCGGCGAAGGTGGTGGAGCGCAGCCCGTTCTCGTCGATGGCGACCATCTCGCCGGGCTCGATCTCACGGATGAAGGACGCGCCCACGATGTCCAGGGCGGCGGTCTCGGAGGCCACCACCCAGCCGCGCTCGAGGCGGCCGAGGACCAGCGGGCGGATGCCCTGGGGGTCGCGCGCCGCGTACAGCGTGTGCTCGTCCATGAAGGCGAGACTGAAAGCGCCCTTGACCTTGGGCAGCACGATGGGGGCCGCCTGCTCGACGGTCAGCGGCTTGCCGTCCTCGTCCACCTGGCCCGCGAGCAGGGCGGTGACCAGGTCGGTGTCATTGGTGGCCGCCACCTGGGTGGCCCGGCCGCCGTCGCGGGGCAGGGACGCGACCAGTTCCGCCAGCTCGGCGGTGTTGACCAGGTTCCCGTTGTGGCCCAGCGCGATCGAGCCGTGGGCGGTGGCCCGGAACGTCGGCTGTGCGTTCTCCCACACCGAGGCTCCGGTGGTGGAGTAGCGGGCGTGGCCGACCGCGATATGGCCCGTCAGGGAGCCGAGGGAGGTCTCGTCGAAGACCTGGGAGACCAGGCCCATGTCCTTGAAGACGAGGATCTGGGAGCCGTTGCTCACCGCGATGCCCGCGGACTCCTGTCCACGGTGCTGCAGTGCGTACAGCCCGAAATAGGTGAGTTTGGCGACCTCTTCTCCCGGTGCCCAGACTCCGAAGACGCCGCAAGCGTCCTGGGGGCCCTTCTCACCGGGGAGCAGGTCGTGGCTGAGTCGTCCGTCACCACGTGGCACGTCATCGAGTCTAGGCCAGTTCGGCGGTGCCTCCGAACGAGGGACCCGTCAGGAGGGCGTAAGTCACATCCTCCGCGCCGCCCGCGGACCCCGGGACCCGTGCCCGACCTGCGTACGGCCGGGGCGGAGCGGCCCGTCCGAGGCAAGGATCACACCTCGGGCGGGTCAGCCGAGCACGGGGAGGTGGGCGGAGAGGTCGGCGCGGTCGCCGCTCGCGGTCAGCGGCCCGGACTCCAGGGCCTCGGCCCAGGTCAGACGGCCCGTGGCGAGGCGGATCCAGGTCGGCGGATCGGTCTCGACGACGTTCGGCGGGGTGCCGCGGGTGTGCCGGGGGCCCTCGACGCACTGGATCACGGCGAACGGCGGGATCCGGACCTCGACCGAGCCGCCGGGCGCCTTCGCCGCGAGGGCGTCGGCGAGCACGCGGGTGGCGGTGGCCAGCGCCTGGCGGTCGTGGGAGACGGGGACGCCGGTGGCGGCCGCCAGGTCGTCGGCGTGGACCACGAGCTCCACACACCGGGTGACCAGGTAGTCGTCCAGCCGCATCGCCCCGACGCGGGCGGCCAGCAGCCGGTCGGCGGGCGCGACGGCGGCCACCTCGGCGAACCGGGCCTCGGCACGCTCCAGCAGCTCACCCGGTTCCGCGCCCGCCGCGAGAGCACGGGTCTCCTCGTCGATCGGCCCGGAGTGCCCGGCCACCGCCGACGCCCAGCCGGTGACGGTGACCTCGCGCACGGGCGGCGCGGGCCGCTCCAGGAGCCGTACGACGGACGTCACGGCCATCGCCAGATGCGCGATCAGCTCCCGGACCGTCCAGTCGCCGAGCCGGGTGGGGGCGTCCAGGGCGGTCGCGTCCAGTCCCTCGGCCGCCTTCCGCACCTGCCTCAGCTGCGCGATCACGGCGGTCCTGGTCTTGGCGGGGTCATAGCTGCGGGCACGGGCACGAGGCGGCATGGCGCCGAGCCTATCGACAGCCCGGCGGGGCGGACGGAGGATGGAGAAAAGGGGATAGAGAGGAATCAATCAGAACGAAAGGTGTGAACGACCATGGGCGAGCACCCCGATGCCGCCGTGGTGCGCCGCGCATGCACCGCGTTCCAGCAGGGCGACCTGGACACCCTCTCCACGCTGCTGACGGCGGACGTCATGCAGCACGTGCCCGGTGACAACATGATCTCCGGACACCACAAGGGCCGGGACGCCTGCATGGAGCTGTACCGCACCGAGTTCGAGGAGACCGGTGGCACGCTGCGGGTCGACCTGGAGTCGGTGATGCCCGACGGGCGCGGGCATGTGATCTCCGGACACCACGTCCGCGCCGAGCGCGGCAACCGCACGCTGGACATGAAGACCGGGCTGTTCTTCACCATCGTCGGCGGGAAGATCACCGACATCGACCAGTGCGTCGAGGACATCGACGCCATCAACGCCTTCTGGGGCCGTTAAGTCCCGGCGCAACAAGGCCCAACGGACCGTACGGCCCGCCCCTCACCTCAGGGGGCGGGCCGTACGGCATGGGTCCTCAGGCGAGCAGCCCCGGGATCGTCGCCTCGTACGACTCCCTCAGCTCGGCCAGCGGGATGGAGAACTGCCCCTGGACGTCGATCGCGTCGCCGTCGACCACGCCGATACGGGCCGCCGGAAGCCCCCGGGCCCCGCACATGTCGTTGAAGCGGACCTCCTCGCTGCGCGGTACGGCGACGATCGCCCGGCCCGCGGACTCGGAGAACAGCAGGACGAACGGGTCCAGACCGTCGGGGACGACGATCCGGGCGCCCTTGTCCCCGCGCAGACACGACTCGGCGAGCGCCTGGATCAGACCGCCGTCGGACAGGTCGTGGGCCGCGTCCACCATGCCGTCGCGCGAGGCCGAGATCAGGATCTCGGCGAGCAGCCGCTCCCGCTCCAGGTCCACCTTGGGCGGCAGCCCGCCCAGGTGGTCGTGGATCACCTGGGACCAGGCCGAGCCGCCCAGCTCCGCCGCGGTGTCGCCCAGCAGATAGAGCAGCTGGCCCTCCTCCGCGAAGGCGATCGGGGTGCGGCGGGCCACGTCGTCGATCACGCCCAGGACGGCGACGACCGGCGTCGGGTGGATGGCCACCTCCCCGGTCTGGTTGTACAGCGACACATTGCCGCCGGTGACCGGGGTGCCCAGGGTCAGACAGCCGTCGGCGAGGCCGCGGGTGGCCTCCGCGAACTGCCACATGACCGCGGGGTCCTCAGGCGAGCCGAAGTTCAGGCAGTTGGAGATGGCCAGCGGCTTGGCACCGGACGCGGCCACATTGCGGTACGACTCGGCGAGCGCGAGCTGCGCCCCCGCGTACGGGTCCAGCTTGGCGTAGCGGCCGTTGCCGTCCGTGGCGACGGCCACACCCAGGCCCGTCTCCTCGTCCACCCGGACCATGCCGGAGTCCTCGGGCTGGGCGAGGACCGTGTTGCCCTGCACGAAGCGGTCGTACTGATCGGTGATCCAGGACTTGGACGACTGGTTCGGGGAGCCGATCACCTTGAGGACCTGCTCGCGCAGCTCCTCGGCCGTGGCCGGGCGCGGCAGCTTGCCCGCGTCGTCGGCCTGGAGCGCGTCCTGCCACTCGGGGCGGGCGTAGGGGCGCTCGTAGACCGGGCCCTCGTGGGCGACGGTGCGCGGCGGGACGTCCACGATCTGCTCGCCGTGCCAGTAGATCTCCAGCCGCTCGCCGTCGGTGACCTCACCGATGACGGTGGCGATGACGTCCCACTTCTCGCAGATCTCCAGGAAGCGGTCGACCTTCTCGGGCTTCACGATCGCGCACATGCGCTCCTGCGACTCGCTCATCAGGATCTCCTCGGGGAGAGCGAGGAGTCGCGCAGCGGCACGGTGTCGAGCTCGACCCGCATGCCGCCGGAGCCGGCGCTGGCGAGCTCGCTGGTGGCGCAGGACAGGCCCGCGCCGCCGAGGTCCTGGATGCCCTCGACCAGGTCCTCCTTGAAGACCTCCAGGGTGCACTCGATGAGCAGCTTCTCCTGGAAGGGGTCGCCGACCTGGACGGCGGGGCGCTTGGTGGGCTTACTGTCATCGAACGTCTCGGAGGCGAGCACGGAGACGCCGCCGATGCCGTCGCCGCCGGTCCGTGCGCCGTAGAGGATCACCTTGTTGCCACTGCCGGACGCCTTGGCGAGGTGGATGTCCTCATGCTTCATCACACCCACGCACAATGCGTTGACCAGCGGGTTGCCCTGGTAGCAGGGGTCGAAGACGACCTCGCCGCCGATGTTGGGCAGGCCCAGGCAGTTGCCGTAGCCGCCGATGCCCGCGACCACACCGGGCAGCACCCGCTTGGTGTCGGGGTGGTCGGCGGCGCCGAAGCGCAGCGGGTCCATCACGGCCACCGGTCGGGCGCCCATGGCGAGGATGTCGCGGACGATGCCGCCGACGCCGGTGGCCGCGCCCTGGTAGGGCTCGATGTACGAGGGGTGGTTGTGCGACTCGACCTTGAAGGTGACCGCGTAACCCTGGCCGACGTCGACCACACCCGCGTTCTCGCCGATGCCGACGAGCAGGGCGTCGCTCTCGGGGGCCTTATCGCCGAACTGCCGCAGATGGACCTTGCTCGACTTGTACGAGCAGTGCTCGGACCACATGACGGAGTACATCGCGAGCTCGGCGCCGGTGGGGCGGCGGCCCAGGATGGCGCGGATGCGCTCGTACTCGTCCTGCTTGAGACCGAGCTCGGCCCAGGGCTGCTCGGCCTCCGGGGTCTGCGCCGCGTGCTTGGTGGTGTCCAGGGTCATGCGCTGACCAGCCTCTTGAGGATCGAGGTGAAGAACCCGAGACCGTCGGTGCGACCGGTGCCGATCAGCGGTTCGACGGCGTGCTCGGGGTGGGGCATGAGGCCGACGACATTGCCCGCCGCATTGCAGATACCGGCGATGTCGCGGAGCGAGCCGTTGGGGTTGAGCTCCTGATAGCGGAAGACGACGCGTCCCTCGGCCTCGAGTTCATCGAGGACGCGCTCATCGGCGACATAGCGGCCGTCGATGTTCTTCAGCGGGATGTTGATCTCCTGGCCCTGCTCATAGGAGCGGGTCCAGGTGGTCTCCGCGTTTTCCACTCGCAACTTCTGATCACGGCAGATGAAGTGCAGATGGTTGTTGCGCAGCATCGCACCGGGGAGGAGATGGGTCTCGGTGAGTACCTGGAAGCCATTGCAGATGCCAAGCACCGGCATACCGGCCTTCGCCTGGTCGATCACCGAGTCCATTACCGGGGAGAAGCGGGAGATCGCCCCGGCCCGCAGATAGTCGCCATAGGAGAAGCCGCCCGGCAGGATCACCGCGTCGACCTGCTTGAGGTCCTTGTCGCGGTGCCACAGCGGGACGGCTTCCAGCCCGGCGGTGCGGACGGCGCGCTGGGTGTCGCGGTCGTCGAGCGTGCCGGGGAAGGTGATGACTCCGACGCGTGCGGTCACGACTCCGCCTTCACGGCAGCGGCGTCGGCGCCCTCGCCGACCTCGACCTTCACGGAAAAGTCCTCGATCACGGTGTTCGCCAGGAAGGTCTCGGCGATCTGGTGGATACGGGCGAGGGCGGCGTCGTCGACCGGGCCCTCCACCTCGAGTTCAAAGCGCTTGCCCTGACGGACGTCGGCGATCCCCTCGAAACCGAGGCGGGGCAGTGCTCGCTGCACCGCCTGGCCCTGGGGGTCGAGGATCTCCGGCTTGAGCATGACGTCGACTACGACGCGTGCCACTGGCACTCCCGGTGGTGTGGTGCTGGTGCGTAAGGCGGTGCCCAAGCCTACCCCGGCCAAAAATCTACGCGAGTAGATACGCAAGGGTTCGGTCACGTTTAAGCATCGTCGGTGGCAACCGGCGGGGAAAGGTCGGGGAAAAACGCATGGTCCAGATCGCGGCGTGACACGCGGATAGAATTACTGGGGTTCACAATGCAATGCCAGTCACTGTACAAATGAAAAAGCATTGTTGGACACAACTGGACAGCTGACATCTTTGCACGTCAACGCATCGATGCAGCCCGAAAGGACCGATATCCGTGGCGCAGCGCGTAGTAGTCACGCTCTCCGACGACCTCGAAGGAGGCGAAGCGGAAGAGACGGTCACGTTCGGACTCGACGGCAAGTTGTACGAGATCGACCTCAACTCTGCCAATGCGTCGAAACTGCGCGACGCCCTCGCGCCGTACGTGGAGGCCGGCCGCAAGCGGGCCCGCTCGGGCAAGACGTACCGCCGCACCGCCGTCGCCCCTGACCCGGCCGCGGTGCGCGCCTGGGCCCGGTCGAACGGCATGGAGGTGCCTCCGCGCGGCCGGATCCCCAAGAAGGTCTACGAAGCCTTCGACGAGTCGGCCTGAGGCACCCGTTCAGCCGAGTTGCACACCACCCCCGGTGATCCGCTAAAGTCTGGAGCACGCCGAGGGGCGAGGCCGAAAGGCCGAAACCCCGAGGAAGACACCATGCGGGTGTAGCTCAGTAGTAGAGCGCCCCCTTTCCAAGGGGGAGGCGCAGTGTGCGATCCCTGTCACCCGCTCTCATCGCCTATCGGCCTCTTGTCGAAGAGGATCAGGTAGAGTGATGCGCGCGCCGATCGGTGAAAGCCGGTCGGAGGCATGCGGACGTGGCTCAGTTGGTAGAGCATCACCTTGCCAAGGTGAGGGTCGCGAGTTCGAATCTCGTCGTCCGCTCCAGATCTGAGGCGCCGGTCGAATCGACCGGCGCCTCAGTCGTTTTCGGGCACATGCCGCTGCGACACCGCTGCGACAGGCTCATGCGTGCTGCTGGAGCCGGTGGCGGACGGCGCCTGCGTCGCGGAGGGCGTCTGAGCGTGGCCCCGACGGGCCTCACCGCCGCCCGGAGCGGCCCCGGAGCGGGCTCGGCACCCGGGGTGGTAGTTCACCGGTCGAGGGTTTGGTTATAGTAGAGGCGCGTCGAACCGGAAAAGTCCGGCGCAGGCGGACGTAGCTCAGTTGGTAGAGCGCAACCTTGCCAAGGTTGAGGTCGCGAGTTCGAGCCTCGTCGTCCGCTCGGTGGACACAAGGGCCCCGGCCGATCGGCCGGGGCCCTTGGTCGTTCTCCGCCCCGTTTCCGGTTTTCCGGGCTACTTCCAGCTGGTGCCGGTCAGCAGCTCGTAAGCCTCCGCGTACTTCCGTTGCGTCCGCTCGACGACCTCCGCCGGGAGCGGGGGCGGCGGCTGCTCGCCGGTGCGGTCCCAGCCGGAGGCCGGGGAGGTCAGCCAGTCGCGGACGTACTGCTTGTCGAAGGACGGCTGCGCGCGGCCCGGCTCCCACTGGTCGGCGGGCCAGAAGCGGGAGGAGTCCGGGGTCAGCACCTCGTCGGCGAGCACCGGCTCGACGCTCTCCACGCCCAGCGTCGCCTCCGCGTAGCCGAACTCGAACTTGGTGTCGGCGAGGATGATCCCCCGGGCGCGGGCGATCTCCCGGGCCCGGTTGTAGACGGCGAGGGTGGCCTGGCGCAGCTGGGCGGCGGGTTCGGCGCCGATGCGGTGGGCCACCTCCTCGTACGCCACGTTCTCGTCGTGCTCGCCGACCTCGGCCTTGGTGGCCGGGGTGAAGATCGGGGAGGGCAGCTCGGAGCCGTCGGTCAGCCCCTCGGGAGGGCGATCCCGCACACCGTACGGGTCTCGCGGTACTCGGCCAGGCCGGAGCCGGTCAGATAGCCGCGCGCCACGCACTCGACCGGGACCATCCGCAGCGAGCGGCACACCAGGGTCCGACCCGCCCAGTCGGCGGGGCGCCGGCGGGCAGCTCGGTGGACAGGACGTGGTTGGGGACGAGGTCGGCGAGCAGATCGAACCACCAGAGGGAGAGCTGGGTGAGGATCTTGCCCTTCTCCGGGATCTCGGTCGGCAGGACCCAGTCGTAGGCGGAGATCCGGTCGCTGGCGACCATGACGAGCTCACCGCGCTCGTTCCGGTAGAGGTCGCGCACCTTGCCGGTGTGCAGGTGCTGAAGGCCCGGAACCTCGACCGGCTCGGGCTTCTCAACGAATCCGGACACGCTTCCTCCTGGTGTTTTTGTCCAAGCCCTTTCGATTCTGCCGCACTGAACGGCGGCGACCTGCGGCGGGGCGTGGAGCCGCAGGGGCGGCGCTCCGGGTTCCGCTTACGGCCGGTTCGAACACGTCGTACGAGGAATTCGTGGGGCAGGACACAGATGGGGGCGCGGCGAGGAGGTGCGGGATGGCCGACGCGGCGATCGTGGGCAGCGGGCCCAACGGGCTCGCGGCCGCCGTCACCCTGGCCCGCGCCGGGCTGCGGGTGGCGGTGTACGAGGCCGCCGACGACATCGGCGGCGGACTGCGCACCCAGCCGCTCTTCGACCCGGAGATCCCCCACGACATCTGCTCGGCGGTCCACCCCATGGCGCCCGCCTCCCGCTTCTTCCGCGCGTTCGGCCTGGCCGCGCGCGGGGTGGAGCTGCTGACGCCCGAGGTCTCCTACGCCCATCCGCTGGACGGCGGCCGCGCCGCGCTCGCCCACCGCGATCTGGAGACCACCTGCGCCGGGCTCGGCCCGGACGGGGAGCGCTGGCGGCGGCTGATGGCGCCGCTGGTGCGGCACAGCGAGGGCGTGGTCGACTTCATCCTCTCCGGGCAGCGCGCCCTCCCCCGCGATCCGGTGGCACCGCTGCTGCTGGCCACGCGGATCCTCGTGCACGGCACCGGGCTCGGTGCCGCCCGCTTCACCGGTGCGGCGGCGCCCGCCCTGCTCACCGGGGTCGCCGCCCATGCCGTGGGCGAGCTGCCCAGCCTGGCCGGCGGCGCGGTGGCGGCCCTCCTCGGGCATCTGGCCCACGGGCCCGGCTGGCCGCTGCCGCGCGGCGGCAGCGCCCGGATCGCCGAGGCCATGGTGGACGACATCACCGCGCACGGCGGCACCTTCCACACCGGGTGCGCGATCGGCGACCTCGGTGACCTCGGTGACCTCAGTGACCTCGGCGAGCTGGGCGGGTATCGCGCGGTGCTGCTCGACACCGGTGTACCGGGGCTGCTGGACATCGCCGGGCGGGCGCTGCCCGACCGCTACGCCCGGGCGCTGCGGCGGTTCCGCTACGGCCCGGCCGCCGCCAAGGCCGACTTCCTGGTGAGCGAGCCGATCCCGTGGGCCGACCCCGCCGTGGGCCGCGCCGGGACCGTACACCTGGGCGGCACCCATGCCGAGCTGGTCCGGGAGGAGAACCGGACGGCGCGCGGGGTCCGCAGCCGGGCGCCCTTCGTCCTGCTCGTCGACCCGGCCGTCACCGACCCCGAGCGCGCCCGGGGTGGCAGGCGCCCGGTGTGGGCCTACGCGCACATGCCGAACGGCGACGACACCGACCCGGTGGAGCTGATCCGCGCCCGGATCGAGACGTACGCCCCCGGCTTCGGCGACACGGTGCTCGCGGCGCGCGGGATGTCGGGGCGGGACCTGGAGCGTTACGACCCCAACGACGTGGGCGGGGACATCGGCTCGGGCGCGATGACGATCCGGCAGAGCCTCGCCCGGCCGGTGCCCCGCCTCGACCCGTACCGCACCCCGCTGCCCGGCCTCTTCCTCTGCTCGTCGGCGACCCCGCCGGGGCCGGGGGTGCATGGGATGTGCGGCTACTTGGCGGCGCTGTCGGCGCTGCGGCATGTCTTCGGGATCCGGAAGGCCCCGCCCCTGGCCCCGGTGGCGTAGGTGTGCCCGGCGGTACGCGTACGCCTGCGGCGGGCCACTCCCCTCCCCGCCCCTTCCCACACAGCGTCGATGTGCGGCTCCGCCGCGTGGTGGGGCTCCGCCCCAGACCCCGGGACCAGGAGCGAAGAGCCCCTGCCTGAGCAGTCGGAGGAAGTCCGCTCTGGTTCGGCAGCGCCCCGAAGGGGCGCGGGGCTGTGTCGATGTGCGGTTCCGCCGCGTGATGGGCCTCCGTCCCAGGTCCCCGGGGGTACAGGGGCGGAGCCCATGGTTCGGGAAGGGGCGGGTAGGGGAAAGACCCACCCGCCGGGCACCGTCTCAGCCCCGCTTGCAGATCCGGTCCAGCAGATTCGCCGTGGCCTTCTGGACCCGCTCATCCGTATGCCCCGGACGGTCCAGCGCGGGCGACCACGCGAACGTCCCCGACGCGAAGACCAGAGCGCCGCTCGGGGCCCGGTAGAGCGACGTCTCCTGGTGGCGGACGACCCCCTCCGTGTCCTCGTACGGGGAGTGGGCCAGGAGGATGCGGCGGAGGTGGTCGGGGAGGGCGGTGCGGGGGAAGTAGCGGTCGGCCTCGCCCGCGACCAGGCCCGGCAGCTCGTCGCCCTCCTCCGCGCCCGTGGCCTCCCACAGCCAGTGGCCGGCGTTCCGCACGATCAGCGGGCTCGGCTCGGGCACCCGGCCCGCGTACTGGATGCCGATGAGCTGCTGCTCGGGCGCGGTCTCCCGCCAGAGCGCCGAGCGGCCGGGACCGCGGCGCTTGCGGCAGGTCAGCAGCCGGTGCGGGCCGGAGGGCGAGGCGGCGAGGTCGACCTGCCAGTACATGGTGTTCGCGGAGAGGAAGACCAGCGAGGTGCCGCTGTCGCGGGCCGCCTCCACGGTGCGGCGCATCGGCGCCGACCAGTACTCGTCATGGCCGGGGAAGACCAGCCCCCGGTAGCGGGTCGGGTCGACGCCGCCCGCGTGCAGGTCGCGCATCTCGGCGTAGGCCAGGTCGTAGCCGTAGCGCTCGGCCCAGCGGATGAAGTCGTACGCGTGCCCCACGTGGAGGGGCAGCCCCGCGCCCGCGTACGGCCGGTCGAAGGAGACCGTGGTGGCCGCCTCCGACTCGCCCAGCAGCTTTCCCCGCTCGTCCCACGCGTGGTAGAGGCTGGCGCCGGTCCGGCCGTCCTCCGGGTAGAGGTTGTACGCCTGCCAGGTGAGGTCCGGGAGGACGAGGAGGAGGTCGGCGGGGCGGCTGTCGCGGACGGTGAACGGGATGTGGCTGCGGTAGCCGTCCAGGGTGGTCAGCACCGCGACGTACGCGCCGAGCTTCCAGTACGAAGGGATCTGCATCCGCCAGGACAGCCACCAGTGGTGGCAGGAGACGGTGCGGTCGGCGGTGAGCGGGGGCGGCTGGACGATCCCGGACAGCCGGGGGCTGGTGGTGATCTTCAGCGCGCCGGTGCCGTCGTAGTAGCCGATGCGGTAGATGTCCACACTGAACTGCTGGGGCGGGTCCACCGTGATCCGGAAGTCGATGGCCTCGCCGGGGGCCGCCGCGGAGGTGGAGGGGAAGCCCTTGATCTGCCGGTGGACATCGTCGGCGGTGCGGGGGCCGGGGATCCTGGCGGGGCCCCCCGCGCCGATCCGCTCGGCCATCCGGTCGTCGGCCCCGGAGAGATGGACGTGGTCGACGTACCACGGGACCACCCGGCCGGTGTCGTCGAAGTAGTTCTCACTGTCGCGCAGCCAGGGCAGCGGGCCCTGGCCGAAAGGATCCGTCACCGCGTGAGCGAGCGCTCCCGACTCCCAGCGCCGGATCTGGTCCGTCCCCACAACTGCTCCCCTCCCTGCGTACCCGGCGGCGCCTCGCCTCGCTGTCCTCGCACACCGCACCGCCGCGGGTCCGGCCTTGTGGGCCGGGCTGCGGGGCCGGTCCTGCGGTTCTGGCCGGTTGGGCCGGAACTCCTGGGCCGGGCGACAGCGACCGGTCCCAGCACATCACATTCCGCACCTACTCCGTCACCGATAGTCGCTAAATTGCCGGAACAGACACCGAACGCGCGACAAGGGTGGACATAGGAGCGGTATTCGGCGGACTATGCGCCGCTACACCAGCCGGACGGGCTTCTCCGGGCGGACCCCCACCTCGCCGAGCCAGGCGCGCAGCGGCCCGTCGTCGCCGTCCTCCACCAGGCTCAGCACCGGATGGGCCAGATCGGCCCGCCGCCGCCCGCCCACGAGCAGCGCGGGCCCGTCGAGCCAGTCGAGGCCGGGGGCCGCGCCCGCGGTGTCCACGGCGGCGCAGCAGACCATGGCGGTGACGTGGTCGGCGAGCAGCTCGCGGCCGGTGCGGGGCGGCTGGAGCGGGAACACCGGGGCGAAGCCGTCGATCCACGGGTCGCCGCCGGAGCCGCCCGCGGGCCCCTCGGCCCCCGCCGCGGGGCCCCGGCCGTGCGCCCGGGTGGCGGCGGCCTCCTCCCGGGCCACCTCGACGCTGAGCCGGGCGGCGAGACGGGGGGCGTCGCCGTCGGTGCCGTCGGCGGGGTCGGACGGGGCCGCGGTGAGCCGGTCCATGACCCGGGCCAGGGTGGCCGGGGTGGGCGCGCTCGCGCTGGCCGGTGCGGGGGCGGCGCCGATGGGCTCGTGGGCGTCGTCCCGCTCGTCCAGGAGCCGGTTCAGCCGGGCGGCCTCCTGCCGCCACTTGCGGTCCACGACCTCCTCCGGATACGCGCCCCAGTCGACCGGGGACCAGTCGGGGCCCGGCTCCGGCGGACCGCCGTGGAAGAGCCGGGCGGCGAGCAGCGAGGTGGCCTCGTCTATCACCCCGGGCTCCTCCAGCAGGTCGCAGGCCGGGCGCTCGCTCAGCCGGGAGGTGAACCCTCGGCGAGCCGGTCCCGGCTGGAGAGCTCGGTGAGCGCCGAGACCACGCCCGCGTCCAGCCGGGAGGGCCAGCGGCCCATCCGCCAGGCGGGCAGCGCGACCCGGGTCAGCAGCCGGTCCCAGCCCGCGTAGGCGAGCCCCACCTGCTCCTGGGCGACGATCCGCAGCCCGTAGTCCACCGACTGGGCCCGCTCGGAGGCGGCCGCGGCGACCGCGCGCTCCATCTCGGCCGCGTGGTCCCGGCAGCCGCGCAGCAGCAGCCGGGCCACCCAGCCGACGAAGGCGAAGGCGGGCCGGCGCACCGCCGCCACCAGGGCGGGCGCGGGCCCGGACGACGGCTCGCCGCCGCGGGCCGCGACGGCCACGGCGGCGTCAAGACCGCGCACGAAGCGGCGGGCGGAGGCTATGTCGGGGTGGACGGACGGGCCGGTGCCCGCCACCACCGGGGCGAGCAGCGCGCGCAGCTCGGCGACCCGCATCCACCACAGGAACGGCGAGCCGATCACCAGCACCGGCGCCCGCGGGGCCCGCCGCTCGGGGCGGTCCACGACCCGGTCCGCTCCGGCCGCGGGACCGGGCCCTCCGGCGCCGCGCACCGGGCGGGGCTCCTCGACCGCGAGGGCACCGCGGTCCCGGCCCTCCCGGCGGTGGGCGTGCGCCGGATGCGTACGGTCCTCCAGCCAGCTGTCGCAGTCGGGGGTGAGCGCTATGGCCGAGGGCGCGGGGACCTCCAGGCGCTCGGCCAGATCGCGGACCAGTTGGTAGAGGTCGGGCGCGGTCTCCTCGGCGATGGGCACCGTCGGGGTGAGCGCGGGCCTGGCCCGGACGACCACGGCGGCCACGGCCGCCGCCAGCAGCAGGACCACCAGGGCGGCCCCGGTCACCACCCAGCGCAGGGCCGTCCAGCCCTCGTCCTGGGAGCCGCCGATGCTGCCGGTGGCGCTTCCGGCCAGCAGCACGACGGCGGCGGCGGCCGGGAGGAGTGCGACCGCGAGCGCGGTGCTCCGGATGCGCAGTACCGCGAGGGCGCGGGCACGCGCCTCCAGGGCACCTGCTTCGGGACCTGCCACGGTTCTCATCACCCCCTCCTGTCCGGCCGGTGTGTGAACAGCGGACGACGGCGGCGTTGTTTTCTCCCCACCCACTGTCGCACCGGCCGCCCACTCCGCAATGCCGGTGGGCCAGTTGCCGCACCTCGCCTGAGCGGCACACTAGTTGGGGGCCGGGCGCGCGTCAGCAGGATGCGGAACCGCTCACCCAATGGAATGGCCTTGGGTAAAACCGGGAACTTCGCGATGGCGACGCCGGGCCCCGCGTGAACAGGCGGAAGCGGCCTTCCGGACCGTTCGCCGGTCCGCTCCGGCCCCCGGTTGAGACACTTCTTACAGCCGTCTCCGGTTCTGGTGGCGAACCCGTCTCTTGCGAACCCGTCTCTTGCGAACCCGCCTCTCAGGACCCCGCCCCTCAGGACCCCGTCTCTTGCGAACCCGCCTCTTAGGACTCCGCCGCGGCGGCCGCCTTCGCCGCGATGTCGGAGCGGTGGTGGGAGCCCTCCAGGCCGATCCGGCCCACCGCTCGGTACGCCCGCTCGCGCGCCTTCGCCAGGTCGGAGCCGGTCGCGGTGACGGAGAGCACCCGGCCGCCCGCGCTCACCACCTCACCGGACGCGTCGTCCCGCTTGGTGCCCGCGTGCAGGACATACGCCTTGGGGCCGTCCTTCTCTGCCACCGCGTCCAGCCCGGTGATCGGGTCGCCGGTGCGGGGGGTGCCCGGGTAGTTGTGCGAGGCGACGACCACCGTCACGGCGGCGCCGTCGCTCCAGCGCAGCGGCGGCTCGGCCTCCAGGTGGCCGGTGGCGGCGGCGAGCAGCACCGCGGCCAGCGGGGTCTTCAGCCGGGCCAGGACCACCTGGGTCTCCGGGTCGCCGAAGCGCGCGTTGAACTCGATCACGCGCACGCCCCGCGAGGTGATCGCCAGGCCCGCGTACAGCAGCCCGGAGAAGGGCGTGCCACGGCGGCGCAGCTCGTCGACGGTGGGCTGGCAGATCGTGGCCACGACCTCGTCCACCAGGGCGGGGTCCGCCCAGGGCAGCGGGGAGTACGCGCCCATGCCGCCGGTATTGGGGCCCTCGTCGCCGTCGTGGGCGCGCTTGAAGTCCTGGGCGGGCTGGAGCGGGACCACGGTCTCGCCGTCGGTGATCGCGAAGAGGGAGACCTCCGGGCCGTCCAGGAACTCCTCGATCACCACCCGGCCGCAGGCCAGCGCGTGGGCGCGGGCGGCCTCGACGTCCTCGGTCACCACGACGCCCTTGCCCGCGGCGAGGCCGTCGTCCTTGACGACGTACGGGGGGCCGAAGGCGTCCAGCGCCTCGTCGACCTCGGCGGGGCTGGAGCACACGTAGGCGCGGGCGGTGGGCACGCCCGCCGCCGCCATCACGTCCTTGGCGAACGCCTTGGAGCCCTCCAGCCGCGCGGCCTCCGCGGACGGCCCGAAGGCCGGGATCCCGCGCTCGCGCACGGCGTCGGCCACCCCCGCCACCAGGGGGGCCTCCGGCCCCACGACCACCAGGCCGGCCCCCAGGGAGACGGCGAGGTCGGCGACGGCGGCACCGTCGAGCGCGTCGACCGCGTGCAGCTCGGCCACCTCGGCGATGCCTGCGTTGCCGGGGGCACAGTGCAGTGCGGTGACGTCGGGGTCGAGGGAGAGAGCGCGGCACAGGGCATGTTCGCGGGCGCCGCCGCCGATGACGAGGACCTTCACGGTAGGCAGCCTATTGCCTGGGGCGGCGGGCGCTGTGCGGTGGGGGCCGCGGCGGGGTCCGAGGGCGGTCCGAGCGCGCTCCCATGGCGGTCCGAGGAGCCTATAGGCGGCTCGGCGCGGTTCGGCCGGGAGCCCCAGGCGGGCCCCAGACGAGCCCCGGGCGGGCCCCTCCGCCGTGAGCGGGGCACTCTTTTGGGTGAGGAGTGGGCGGTCCTATACCCGATGGGGCTGCCCTTACGGGCTGAAATCCGGTGATCGGGTCCGCGTGGCCAGCCGTTCGGCGGTAGGAATGGTGGTCGCGCGCCAGCCGCGCGCAGGAGAAACGCCGCCGCAGAGGGAGTCGCACGGTGAGTCAGCCGGAGATGCAGCCCGAGGGGCTCCCTCGGCAGGAGGGCGCGAGGAAACAGGGTGACCTGCTCGGCCGGCCCTTCCCGCACGGCGACTGGGGGAGCCCGCGGAGCGGCTCGACGAGCTGTACCAGTGGGTCGAGGAGGGTGCGCTGGAGGTCGCCGGGTGGTACCTCGCCGACCGGGTGTGGAAGCGGCGGGCCGCCCGGGTGCTGCGGGTGGGGGCCGCGGTGGCGGGGGTCGTCGGGGCCGTACTGCCGCTGCTGGACCTGAACGGGACGCTGGACGGGGGCGCCGGGTGGGGCGCGCTGGCGCTGCTGCTGGCGGTCGCGTGCGTCGGCGGCGACCGGTTCTTCGGGCTGACGTCCGGCTGGATGCGGGACATGGCCACGGCGCAGGCGGTGCAGCGGCGGCTGGAGGCGCTGCAGTTCGACTGGGCGTCGGAGAGCGTGCGGGAGGTGCTGGGCCCGACCGAGGGCACCGCGAGCGAGGCCGTGGAGCGGTGTCTGTCGGTGCTGCGGCGGTTCTGCGAGGACGTGTCGGAGCTGGTGCGGGCCGAGACGGCGGGCTGGATGGTGGACTTCGGGTCCGGTTCGGCGCCGCTGGTCACGCAGTCGCTGATGGCCCAGGGCTCCCGTCCCGACAGCGGGAGCCCCGCGAGCCGCTTTCCACTGCCGCCGGCCCCCGCCCGGCCCAATATGCCGCGGCAGCGTCCTCCCGAGCCGCCCCGCTGACGACGGCCGCGGGGCCGTCGGAGACCCCGCTGACGACGGCCCCGCGGGGCCCATGGGAGACGACCGTCGGCTCGGCGGTCGCACCGGTGGTCAGCTGAAGACGATCATCGAGCCCTGGCCGAGGCTGCGCGTCGCCGCCGCGTGCAGGCCCAGCCACACATGGCGCTCCCGCGCGAAGGGGCTGTCCTCGTACGGGACCGACGCCGCCGGCTCCTCCAGGCTCGTGGGGCGGGCCGGGGGCGCGGGGGCGGCCGGGGGGTTGGACGGGTCGATGCCGAGCGCCGGGGCGACCGACTCCAGCTCGCGCAGCAGTCCGTGGCTGGAGCCCAACGGGCCGCCGCCCTCGAGGAGTTCGTCGTTGGACAGCGGGCTCTGGAAGTCGACGGGGACGTACGCGCCCGCGTGGTCGTAGTGCCACACCAGATGCGACTGCTGGGCCGTGGGCTCGAACATCTCCAGCAACTGCTCGTAGTCCCCGCCGAGTTCGTCCACCGGCGTCACCGCGAGTCCGCACAGTTGGAGCAGATAGGCGCGGCGGAGGAAGTGCAGCGCGTCGTAGTCGAAACCGGCCACCGGGGCGACATCCCCGGAAAGGCCCGGCATATAGCTGAAGACGGGCACGGGCGGCAGACCGGCATCACCGAGCGCCTTGTCGTACGCGGCGATCTCTTCGGCGAAGGGGTTGTCGGGGCTGTGGCACAGCACATCGACGAGGGGGACCAGCCAGAGGTCACATGCCACGCGATCTCACTCTCGTATCCGTACGGTCGATGGTCGGCCCAGCGTAATGCCCCACGTACGCGGCGCGAAGAGTGCAGGGCGTCAGCCGTGGCGGGCCGGGGCCCATGGATCGGGTGGAGTTCGCGAAGAGTTCAGAAGGAGATCAGGGGGAGTTGACTTCCGGCGCGGCCCCCGTCCGGTTCCGCGAGCGCGTCTCCTCCCCCGCCGCCAACCGCTCGATCAGCGCACGGAAATGCGCGTTGTACGCCGCTATGAGCCGCTCCGAATCATGGGGATCCCCACGGGTGACCGCCGCCGTGAGCTCGCAGTGCCCCGTCCACAGCAGACCCCGCAGATCGGGTACGCGGCGCAGGTACGGCACCGTGAACACCCAGGTCTGCACCCGCAGCCGCTGGAGGAAGTCCGACACGTACGGATTGCCGACCAGCCCGCAGATCTCCCGCCAGAAGCGCAGGTCGTAGCCGATGAGGATGTCCAGGTCGCCGGAGCGGGCGGCCCGTTCGGCCTCCTCGGCCCGCCGCCGCACCGAGGCCAGCGCCTGCGGGGTCATGGAGTTCAGCGTCTGCTCGACGTAGTGCCGGAAGACGCCCTCCACCACCATCGTGCGGGCGTCCACCATGTGCCGGAAGTCGTCGATGGTGAACTCGTGGACCTTGAAGCCCCGGTGCTCCTCGACATCGAGCAGCCCCTGGGAACACAGGTCCAGCAGCGCCTCCCGGACGGGGGTCGCGGAGACGCCGTACTGCTGGGCGATCTCCTTGACGGTGAACTGGCGCCCCGCAGGGAGCCTGCCCGCGAGCACCTCGTCACAGAGCGCGTCGGCGATCTGCTGCCGCAGGGTGTTCCGCTTGACCGGGCTGGTGCCGGGCACGGGCATCGAGGACCGTCTCCTTCCACGGCCGTCGGTGTAAGAAAGCGGACGGCCCTCGCATCACGATATGCGAGGGCCGTTGCGCGGAACACGCAGAGTGCGGCGGTGGTCTACACCGGGCAGCCGTCGGGCAGTCGTCGGGCCGCGGTCGGGCGGCGGCCACGGGGCAAACGGGCGGCGCCGGGAAGGCCGGTGCCGGTGGCCGCTACGCGGTGTGTGCGTCGGCCGCGTTCAGCGCCTCGTCCAGGATCGCGAGCCCCTCCTTGGCCTCGGCCTCGGTGACGGTGCACGGCGGCACGACATGGGTGCGGTTCATGTTCACGAAGGGCCACAGACCGCCGCGCTTGCAGGCCGCCGCGAAGTCGGCCATCGGCTGGTTGTCCGCTCCGCTCGCGTTGTACGGCACGAGCGGTTCGCGGGTCTCCCGGTCCTTGACGAGGTCCAGCGCCCAGAAGACGCCGAGGCCGCGCACCTCGCCGACCGAGGGGTGGCGCTCGGCGATCTCCCGCAGCCCGGGGCCGATCACGTTCTCCCCGATCGCGGCGGCGTTCTCCACGATCCCCTCCTCCGCCATCGCGTTGATCGTCGCGACGGCCGAGGCGCAGGCCAGCGGGTGGCCGGAGTAGGTGAGCCCGCCCGGGTAGGGGCGCTGGTCGAAGGTCGCGGCGATCTCCGCGGAGATCGCGACGCCGCCGAGCGGCACATAGCCGGAGTTGACGCCCTTGGCGAAGGTCAGCAGGTCCGGGGTGACGCCGAAGTGGTCGGCCGCGAACCAGTGGCCGGTGCGGCCGAAGCCCGCCATGACCTCGTCCAGGATGAACACGATGCCGTAGCGGTCGCAGATTTCCCGGACCCCGGCCAGATAGCCGGGCGGCGGGACCATGATGCCGGCGGTGCCGGGGATGGTCTCCAGGATGATCGCGGCGATGGTCTGCGGGCCCTCGAAGGCGATGGTGTCCTCGAGGTGGCGCAGCGCGCGCTCGCACTCCTGCCGCTCGCTGTCGGCGTGGAAGGGCGAGCGGTAGAGGAACGGCGCCCAGAAGTGCACCACACCCGCCGAGGCGGTGTCGGAGGGCCAGCGGCGGGGGTCGCCGGTGAGGTTGATCGCGGCGGCGGTGGCGCCGTGGTACGAGCGGTAGGCGGAGAGCACCTTGGGGCGGCCGGTGTGCAGCCGGGCCATGCGGACCGCGTTCTCCACCGCCTCGGCGCCGCCGTTGGTGAAGAAGATCTTGTCGAGGTCGCCGGGGGTGCGCTCGGCCACCAGCCGCGCCGCCTCGGACCGCACGTCCACGGCGAAGCCGGGCGCGATGGTGCACAGCTTCGCGGCCTGCTCCTGGATCGCGGCCACGACCTTGGGGTGCTGGTGGCCGATGTTGGTGTTCACCAGCTGGCAGGAGAAGTCGAGGTAGCGGTTGCCGTCGTAGTCCCAGAAGTACGAGCCTTCGGCGCCCGCGACGGCGAGGGGGTCGATCAGGCCCTGCGCGGACCAGGAGTGGAAGACATGCGCACGGTCGGCGGCCTTGACGGCGGCGCCGGCCGCGTGGTCGGGGCTGGGCTGCACGGACACGTTCGTACCTCGCATCGCTCGCGGGTCGGGGCGGCACCAGCGTACGGACCCCGGCCCCGCGCCCGGCACCGACAGCCTGTCCGGGTTTCGGGTCGCACGCCGACATCCTGCCGGGCGGTGGTGGTCCGGTGGCCGTCGCCGGTGAGCGGGGGCGGCGGGTGTCCGGATTTCGCTCCCGGCGGTCCCCTCCGGATCTCGCGGGATCCCGTTCTCCGGCTCGGGAGTGACACAGGACGGATACGGAACCGATAACGGATCGTCCGCGTCGTCCACTTCGCTCTCAGCCGCCTTTATTCTCTCCGGGGGGCTGATCAGGGGGATTCACGGGGAAGGGACGATCGACGCATGGAAGACCTGGGGGCCGAGGACCCTCGCTGGATCGGTGACTACCGGCTGCTCCGGCGCCTTGGCGCGGGTGGCATGGGCCGGGTGTTCCTGGCTCATTCGTCACGCGGCCGCACGGTGGCGGTGAAGCTCGTCCAGACCGAGCTCGCCCAACAGGCCGAATTCCGGCGGCGGTTCACACAGGAAGTGCGCGCCGCGCAGCGGGTCGGGGGCACCTGGACCGCGCCGGTCCTGGACGCCGACACCGAGGCCGCCACCCCATGGGTCGCCACCGGCTACATCGCCGGTCCCTCCCTGCACGCGATCGTCGCCGAGTCGGGACTGCTGCCCGAGCGGACCGTCCGCATCCTGGCCAACGGCCTGACGCAGGCGCTCCGCGACATCCACGACGCCGGTCTCGTCCACCGCGACCTCAAACCGTCCAACGTCCTGATCACCATCGACGGTCCGCGCGTCATCGACTTCGGTATCGCGCGGGCGCTGGAGACCGTCACCGACGGCATCCTCACGCGCAGCGGCGCCGTCGTCGGGTCGCCCGGCTTCATGTCGCCCGAGCAGGTGCGCGGCGAGCGGGTCACCCCGGCCAGCGACGTCTTCTGCCTCGGCTCGGTGCTCGCCTACGCGGCGACCGGCCGTCAGCCCTTCGGCACGGCCGACAGCGGGGTGCACGCGGTGATGTACCGCATCGCCCAGGAGGAGCCGGACCTGGAGGGGCTGCCCGAGGGGCTGCGGGACCTCGTCACCGGCTGTCTGAAGAAGGTCCCGGACGACCGGCCCTCGCTGGAGGCGCTGCTGGAGCGTACGGCCGGGGCGGACGACGACGGCGAACCGTGGCTGCCGGGCACGCTCGTCGCCCAGCTCGGGCGGCACGCGGTGCAGTTGCTGGAGGTGGAGACGCCCGCCGGGCCGGGGGTGCCCGCACGACCCGCCGTACCGCCGGTGGCCGGGGCGACGGGCCCCGCCGTCCCGCCCGTGGCCGGGGCGACGGGCCCCGCCGCCCCGCCGCCGCCCTCCGCGCCACCGTCGGCCACGTCGTACCCCTGGCCCCGGCGGAACCCCCACACCCCCGCCACCGACCACCCCGCCCCGCCCCTCGGCGGCCCCGCTCCCCCGGCTCCGTCCACTCCGCCCTCGGCGGGGGCGGCGCAGGGCGGCCCGGCCCAGCCCGGCGGGCACCCGGCCGCGCCGCAGGCGGGCGAGGACCAGGGCAACCCTGACCCAGCCGCCGGGCCACAGGCAGACACGCCATCGGCCGACCCACGCCGGCCCGCCGACCCGCCGGGCGCCCCGCAGGCGGGAGCGGGCCACGGCGCACCCGGAAGCGCCGCCCCGCCGCAGGCCGGGGCAGCCGGACCCGCCGCCGCGCCCAACGCACCGGGCGGTGCCACACCCGGCGGCCCGTCCGCCGCGCCTCAGGCAGGTGCGCCGCAGGCGCCCGGTGGCGCCGCGCCGGGCCACGGCGCCCCACACGCGGCCCCACCCGCAACACCCGGCGGGCCCTCCGCCGCACCTCAAGCAGCCGCAGGGCAGGCCGGGCCGGATCACGGCGCCCCACACGCGGGCGCACCGGGCCACGGCGCACCCGGAAGCGCCACCCCGCCGCAGGCCGGGGCGGCGGGAGGCTCCGCCGCGCCCAACGCACCCGGCCACGGCACCCCGCACGCCGCCGCGCCCGGGACACCCGGCGGACCCTCCGCCGGGCCGCACGCGGGCACGCCCGGTCACGGAGCGCCCGGAAGCGCCACACCGCCGCAGGCGGGCCCGGGCGGTGCCGCTCCCAACTCGGCCGGTTCCGGCGGGCCCTACGCCCCCGGGGCGTACGGCTACCCGTCGCACGCCACGCCGCCGCAGGCGCCGCAGGCGGGTGCGGAGGGGAGCCGCCGACGCCCGCGCATGGCTTTGGGCCGCCCGCGGTCACCTCGTTCGGGGCGGCAGCCGGGTCGCCTTCCGCCGGGTTCGGCGGACCGAGTGGGCCAGGCGGGCCAAGCGGACCAGGCGGAACCGGTGCGCCGGGCGGGCCCGGGGGCGGCGCGTCGCAGACGTCCCCGAAGCCGAACCGGCGGCGCCGTAAGACGCTCATCGTCGTCTCCGCCGCCGTCGCCACCGCCCTCATAGCCGGGGTCGCCGCGCTCGTCATCGTCAAGGGGAACGACGACAAGGGCGACCGGGCCAAGACCGACTACGACAAGATGACCCACACCCCGCCCGCGGACCCGGGCGGCTCCGGTGGCTCCGGCGGCGGCAACTCCAAGGAGCCCTCCGGGGTTCGGACGGCCCCGGTTCGTCCGCGACCAAGCTGGGGACGGCGGGCGACGTGCCCACCGAGTACCTGGGCGCCTGGGAGGGCGAGATCAAGGAGAGCGGTGAGTCGACCGGCAAGATCCGCCGGGTGGTGCTCTCGCAGGGACCGATCGGCTCGGTCGTCGCCGAGACCCTGACCTCCGACTCGGACTCGTTCTGCCAGGACTCCGCCAAGCTCAAGTCGGCGGACAGCCTGCTCCTCATCGAGGACGAGGAGATGGACACCAGCATCCCCGAGGACAGTTGCAGCGCGGTCGGCGAGCAGACGCTGCGGATCGGCAACGACGGCACCCTCGCCTGGAGCACCACGGACGGCTCCTCCGAGGCGACGCTGCGCCCCGCCAAGAGCGGCGGCAAGCCCGTCCCCTCCGGGTACGTGGGCACATGGCTGGCCAAGGACGCTTTCGGGAAGCCCGACGCCACGTTGAAGATCACCATCAAGCAGGGCGCGATCGGCTCCGTGGTGGCCCAGGACGTCGCGGACAGCACGAAGTACCACTGCGAGGGTGACCGGGTCCTGGCCTCGGTGGAGAAGGGACTCGTCCTCAGCCCCTCGAAGTTCACCGGGGGCACTCCCAAGAATCTCTGCGGACCCGGCACGTCACTCACGTTCACAACTTCCGGACATGACAAGCTGCGTGTCGAATATGACGACCCGGACGATTACAGCGATGAGACGATGACACAGACGTTCACCCGCCTCGACTGATCGGCCGATCGGCAGAGGGACTATCGGCACAGGGACAGGAGCCACACCGCGATGGAGAACCTCGGGGCCCAGGACCCGCGGTGGATCGGCGAGTACCGGCTGCTCGGCAAGCTGGGCGAGGGCGGAATGGGCCGGGTCTACCTCGCCCGCTCCGCCCGCGGCCGCACCGTCGCGGTGAAGCTCGTACAGGCCGAACTCGCACGCCAGGCCGACTTCCGCGGCCGCTTCAAGCGGGAGGTGGAGGCGGCGAGACGAGTCGGCGGGCAGTGGACCGCGCCCGTCCTCGACGCCGACACCGACGCCGAGGTGCCGTGGGTGGCCACCGGCTACATCGGCGGTCCGTCCCTGCACAGCGTCGTCGCCGAGGACTTCGGGGCGCTGCCCGAGCGCTCGTTGCGGATCCTGGCGAACGGCCTGGCCCTCGCGCTGCGCGACATCCACGGCGCCGGGCTGGTCCACCGCGACCTCAAGCCGTCCAACATCCTCGTCACCATCGACGGTCCGCGCGTCATCGACTTCGGCATCGCGCGCGCCCTGGACGCCGTGGGCACCACCACGGGCGGCAATCTGACGATGACCGGCGCGGTCGTCGGCTCGCCCGGGTTCATGTCGCCCGAGCAGGTGCGGGGCGAGCCGGTCACCGCCGCGAGCGATGTCTTCTGCCTGGGCTCGGTGCTCGCCTTCGCCGCCACCGGACGTCAGCCCTTCGGCAACCTGGACAGCGGCATCCACGCCCTGATGTACCGAATAGCCCAGGAGGAGCCCGATCTGGTGGGGCTCCCGGACGGGGCACGCGGGCTGGTCACCGCGTGCCTGGACAAGGACCCGGCCAAGCGGCCCTCGGTGGACGAACTGGTCGCCGCCACCCAGCCGGTGGCCGATGACGGCGAGCCCTGGCTGCCGGGCGGACTGCTCGCCCGGCTGGGGCGGGACGCCCTCCAGCTGCTGGAGGTGGAGGCGGAGAACGCGCAGCCGAACGCCATGGCGCCGCAGCAGGGCCCGTCCGCGTACGGACACCCCCAGGCCGCCGCGCACACCCCGCCCGGCCCCTCCGCGTACGGCTCGCCGACGCCGTCTGCGTACGCGACCCCCCACGCCCACGCGGCCGGGGGCCCCGCGTACCAGGTGCCCCAGCCCACCCAGCCCTGGCAGGGCGGCTATCAGGCACCGGTGGGCTACCCCGCCCCGGGCACGACACTGAGGCCGATCCGGGGTCTGGCCACCGCGCTGATGAGCATGTTCGGCATCTGGCTGGTGCTGACGCTCCTCGACATGTCGCTGAACATCTCGCTGCTCGACACCTACTTCGCCGTCGACTCCGGCACGGTCTCCGACGACCTGCTCTACAGCAAGCGGAGCGACGTCGAGGCGATGGACAGCGGCACCGGTGTCGCCGCGCTCGTGCTCGTCGTGCTGTGGCTGGTCTGGTTCCGGACCGCCTACATCAACTCCACGGTGCTGAACCCCGGGCGGCAGCGGTTCGGCAGCGGCTACGCGGTGGGCGCCTGGTTCATCCCGATCGCCCAGCTGTGGCTGCCCAAGCAGATCGCCAACGACGTCTGGACCTCCAGCACTCCGCCGGGGCCCGGACGGCGCGGCCGTGCGGTGCTGCACTGGTGGTGGACGCTCTTCGTGATCATGTTCCTGATGTTCCCGGTGAACGGGATCAGCGAGATCATCGGCGACAACTCCCGGGAACAGCGGCCCAGCGTCATCATCAGCATCATCGACGACTCCATCGGCGTCCTGACCGCGGTGCTGGCCATCGCCGTGGTGCGGCGGATCACCAAGATGCAGGAGCAGCGGGCCGCGCGGCCCGTCGGTCAGCCGCAGCAGCCCGCCGGGGTGTTCGGCCCGCCCGCGGCGTAGTGACGCCGGCGCGCGGGGCGCTCCCGGGAGCCGGGCTCCCGGGAGCGGCGCTCCCACCGAGGGGTCAGAGGAACGAGTTGATCTGGATGGTCTCGTCACGTCCCGGCCCGACACCGATCGCCGAGATCGGGGCGCCCGACATCTCCTCCAGCGCCTGGACGTACTTCTGCGCGTTCTTCGGCAGCTCGTCGAAGGTCTTGGCCTGGGTGATGTCCTCCGACCAGCCCGGCAGCGTCTCGTAGATCGGCTTGGCGTGGTGGAAGTCGGTCTGGCTGTACGGCAGCTCCTCGACGCGCTTGCCGTCGATCTCGTAGGCCACGCACACCGGGATCCGCTCCCAGCCGGTGAGCACGTCCAGCTTGGTGAGGAAGAAGTCGGTCAGGCCGTTGACCCGGGTCGCGTAGCGCGCGATGACCGCGTCGAACCAGCCGCAGCGCCGGTCGCGCCCGGTGGTCACACCGCGCTCGCCGCCGATCGTGCGCAGCTTCTCGCCGTCCTCGTCGAGGAGCTCGGTGGGGAACGGGCCCGCGCCGACGCGGGTGGTGTACGCCTTCAGGATGCCGATCACGCGGCTGATCTTGGTCGGGCCCACGCCGGTGCCGGTGCAGGCGCCGCCCGCGGTCGGGTTGGAGGAGGTGACGAAGGGGTACGTGCCGTGGTCGACGTCGAGCAGGGTGCCCTGCCCGCCCTCGAAGAGCACGACCCGGCCCTCGTCGATGGCGTTGTTGAGCAGCAGGGTGGTGTCGGCGACATAGCCGCCGAGCCGGTCCGCGTAGCCCAGCAGCTCCTCGACGACCTGGTCCACCGCGATGGCGCGGCGGTTGTAGAGCTTGGCCAGCACCTGGTTCTTGTAGTCCAGAGCCGCCTCCACCTTCTGCCGCAGGATCGACTCGTCGAAGAGGTCCTGGACCCGGATGCCCACGCGGTTGATCTTGTCCGCGTAGGCCGGGCCGATGCCGCGGCCGGTGGTGCCGATCTTCCGCTTGCCGAGGAATCGTTCCGACACCTTGTCGAGGGTCGTGTGATACGGCGTGATCAGATGGGCGTTACCGCTGATCAGCAGCTTGGACGTGTCGACGCCGCGGTCGGCGAGCCCGCTCAGCTCGGAGAGCAGGACCGCCGGGTCCACGACGACGCCGTTGCCGATGACCGGGGTACACCCGGGCGAGAGGATTCCGGACGGGAGGAGGTGCAGCGCGTACTTCTGGTCGCCGACCACCACCGTGTGGCCCGCGTTGTTACCGCCCTGGTAGCGCACTACGTAGTCCACGGAGCCACCGAGCAGATCGGTGGCCTTTCCCTTGCCCTCGTCACCCCACTGAGCACCGAGCAGCACAAGTGCGGGCACAGGCGTACACCCCTTCCGGGCGGGGCATGTCCAACGTGCATGGTGACGCGCGCCACCACAAGAGCCGTCGAACCGGTGCCCCGGATAGACGAAGCCCCTGGCGCAACAGCGACAGGGGCTCTTGCACCGAGAGATTACCTGAGGAAGGACCGAGGTGTCGGCTCCAGATCCCCGGCCCCCTGCGCCGGACACCGCCCGGGGGCGCCCGCTGCTCATGGTCATCGACCCCAACGCCCGCCGAACGGACGGGGAGTCGGTGCGGATCGCGAAGGATGTGCTGTGTGCGGGCGCGCAGACGAAAATCTGCCTGCCGGACGGCCCGGAGGAGGTCGAGCGGGCGCTGGCCCGCCGGGGCGCCCGCCGGCCGGTGCTGGTGGGCGACGACCGCGCCCTGCTGCGGATGGTGGAGCTGCTGCACCGGCGGCGGGAGCTGGCGGACGCCACGCTGTCGGTGGTCCCGGTCGGCGGCTCCGCCACGGTCGCCCTGGCCCATTCGCTCGGGGTGCCGACGGACGCGGTCGCCGCGGCCCGTACGGTCCTCGACGGGACCGCGCGCCCGCGTGACCTGCTGGTGGACGAGAGCGGCGGGGTGGTCCTCGGCGGTCTGCGGATCCCCTCCGGGCTCGCTCCTCACGGTGCGCACGACCGTGTGCCGGGCGACGGCCAAGGCGCGGCGGCCGGGCCGGACGGGGCGGCCGGAGCGGACGGGCACGCCCCGGGGCCGTACGGCGAGGGGGCGAGGGGCCGGGACTGCGGCTGCGACCCTTGCGTCCACGACCGCCTCCGGGCCGAGGACGGCTGGGACGGCCGGGACGGCACGGGCCCGCCCGGCCACGACCGGGAGGGCCCCGACCGGGAAGGCGATGGCCGGGAGGGCGATGGCCACCGGCCGTGGTGGAGCCCGGCGGCCCGCACCGCCCGCACGGCGCTGACGCTGCTCTCGCTCCCCGTCATCGGACTGGCGGGCGGCGCCCGGCGCCCGGCGCATCCGCCGCCGCAGCGGCTGCGGATCGAGGCGGACGGGGTGCTGCTGACCGACCTGGACCGGCCGGTGGAGCGGGTCTCGGTGTCGACGGCCGCGCCGGGCGGCGGGCTGGCCGAGATCGTGGTCCACCCCCACGCGGCGGGCGGCCCCCTGCGCGCCCGGGCCCGGGCCGTCACCGTCTCCGGCCCGGACTTCCGCTACCACGCGGACGCGCTGATCCGCGGCCCGGTCCGCAGCCGCACCTGGACGGTCCTGGCCGAGGCCTGGAGCCTGATGCTCCCCCACCGCCCTTGAGCGCCACTCGCGCCGCCGCGGGGCCCGGTGGGGCCGGGCGGCGCGGGCGGGCCCGGCCGGCCGTCAGCCCGCTTCGGCCGCGCGGGCCTCGGCGGCGCGGCGCTCGGCCTGCTGGTCGCGCCAGCGCTGCAGCATCTTGGGCAGCTCCCGCTGCACGAACTCGAAGAAGTCGGCGGTCTCGGTGATCCGCAGCCCCGCCGGGGTGCCGGGGCCGAGCACCTTCGCACCGTCGCGCATGGTGCTCTCCCAGCGGGCGACCACCTGGTCGCGGCGGGTCAGCGTCTCGTACCAGACCTCGTTGTAGAGCCGGTAGCGATCACGGCGGGAGCCCGGCTCGCGCTCCCGCACCACCATGTCCACCTGCGACAGATAGCGGATCGCGCCCGAGACCGCGGCCGGGCTGATCCGCAGCCGCTCGGCGAGCTCCGCCGAGGTGAGGGCCCCGGAGTCGGAGACGAGGAGCGCCGCGAAGACCCGGGCCGCCATGCGCTGCATCCCGGCCTCGGCCAGATCGGCCGCGAACCGCTCGACGAACCTGGACACCGCCGCCTCGTCACGCGCCGCTTCACCGCGCGCTTCATCGGGCGCGCCCTCCGGTTCGATCATCTCCCTCACCGCTTCATCATCTCCTCTCTTCGTCACATCATCATAAGTTTATATGGTTCCTTAACTTCACAAATTTGTGAAACTAGCGTAGCTTCGCAATCATGAAAACGGCTATCTCCGTGTCCGGCCTCCACAAGTCCTTCGGCCGGACCCACGCGTTGGACGGCCTCGACCTCGAAGTCGAGGCAGGTGAGGTCCATGGCTTCCTCGGGCCCAATGGCGCCGGGAAGTCCACCACCATCCGGGTCCTCCTCGGGCTGCTCCGCGCCGACTCCGGCGCGGTGCAGATGCTCGGCAAGGACCCCTGGCACGACGCGGTCGACCTCCACCGCCACATCGCGTACGTCCCCGGAGACGTCACCCTGTGGCGCAACCTGAGCGGTGGAGAGGTCATCGACCTGTACGGGCGGCTGCGCGGCGGTCTGGACACCGCACGCCGCGCCGAGCTCCTGGAGCGGTTCGAGCTCGATCCCACCAAGAAGGGCCGTACGTACTCCAAGGGCAACCGCCAGAAGGTCGCCCTGGTCGCCGCGTTCGCATCCGAAGTGGAGCTGCTGATCCTCGACGAGCCGACCTCCGGGCTCGACCCGCTCATGGAGGAGGTCTTCCGTGAGTGCGTCGCCGAGGAGCGCGACCGCGGTCGTACGGTGCTGCTCTCCAGCCACATCCTCAGCGAGGTCGAGGCGCTCTGCCGGAAGGTGAGCATCATCCGCAAGGGCCGGCGGGTGGAGTCCGGCACCCTCGCCGAGCTGCGCCATCTGACCCGTACGTCGGTGACCGCCGAGCTCGCCGGCGAGCCGAACGGCCTGTCCGGCCTCCCCGGTGTGCACAACGTGGACATCCAGGGCCACCAGGTCAAGCTCCAGGTCGACTCCGACAAGATGGACGCCGTGTTGCGGCAGCTCACCCAGGTCGGGGTGCGCAGCCTCATCTCCACCCCGCCCACCCTGGAAGAGCTCTTCCTGCGCCACTACCAGGACGACATCACGCGCACGGAAGCCGAGGCGATCGCCCGATGACCGCCGTAGCCGACGCCCGGGTCTCCCCCCGCGCCCGCGGATCGGCCCACGATCTGGCGGGCACGGGCACGCTGCTGCGGCTCGCCCTGCGCCGCGACCGGATCATGATGCCGGTGTGGGTGCTGTGCCTGGGGCTCACGGCCAGCAGCACCGTCGGCCGCCTGAAGAGCGCGTACGACACCCCCGCCCGCCGCGCCAGCCTCGTCCACGACATGAATGGGAACGGCTCGACCCGGGCCCTGTTCGGCGCCGCCTTCGACGACTCGCTGGGCGCGCTCACCGTCTGGCGCGTGGGTGCCTTCCTCACGGTGTTCGCCGCGATCATGAGCCTGCTCATCGTGATCCGGCACACCCGTGAGGAGGAGGAGACCGGCCGCCAGGAGGCGCTCTCCGCCGGCATGGTCGGCCGCCGCGCGGGGCTCACCTCGGCCCTGCTCGCCGTGGCCATCGCCAACGGCGCGGTGACCCTGCTCATCGCGGGGAGCCTCGCGGGCCAGGGCGGCACCGGCGCGCTGGCCCTCGGCCTCGCCGTCGGGCTGTCCGGTATGGCCTTCGGCGGTCTGGCCGCCGTCGCCGCCCAGCTCACGGAGAACGCACGGCTGGCCCGGGGCCTGAGCTCCGCCGCGGTCGGCGTCGCCTTCGTGCTGCGCATGGCGGGTGACGCCGCCGAGGACGGCAGCAAGGGCTCCGGCCATGTCCTGGTCTGGCTCTCGCCGCTGGGCTGGGCCGAGTACGCCCGGCCGTACGCGAACGAGCGCTGGTGGCCGCTGCTGCTGATCGCCGTGCTCGCCGCGGCCTCGATCGCCCTCGCGTACTCCCTCGCCGGGCGGCGCGACGTGGGCGCCAGCTTCTACGCCAGCCGTCCCGGCCCACCGGCCGCCGGCCCGCTGCTGAGCGGGGTCTACGGCCTGGGCTGGCGGCTCCAGCGCGGTGCCCTGCTCGGCTGGGCCGCGGGCTTCGTCTTCGCGGGCGCCATCTTCGGAGGCATTTCCGACGGTGCGAACGACTTCCTCGGCGACAGCGACAAGACCCGCGACATCATCCAGCGGATGGGGGGCGCCCAGGGGCTCAACGACGCGTTCCTGGCCGCCATGGTCGGCGTCCTCGGCACCATCCTCACCGTCTACACCGCCACCTCCGTGCTGCGGCTGCGCGGCGAGGAGACCGACCAGCGTGCGGAGCCCCTGCTGGCCAACGCCGTCGGCCGGCTGCGCTGGGCCGGGAGCCACCTGGTCATCGCCTACCTCGGCCCGGTGGTCATCCTCGCCATCGGGGGTCTGGCGCTGGGGCTGGGCTACGGCATCGCGGCGGGCGATCTGGCCGACCAGCTCCCCCGCTGCCTCGGTGCCGCCCTCGCCCAGCTCCCGGCGGTGTGGGTGCTCACCAGCGTGACGCTCTTCCTCGTGGGCGTGGTGCCGAAGTACTCGGCCGGGGCCTGGGCCTTCGTCGGCTGGGTGGTCGCCCTGGGCTGGATGGGCCCGGCGCTGGAGCTGTCCGATTCCGTCATGAACACCTCGCCCTTCAGCCATCTGCCGAAGCTGCCGGGCGACGAGGTGACGGCCGCACCGTTCCTGTGGCTGCTGCTTCTCTCGGTCGTTCTCGCCGCCGGAGGACTGGTGGGTATGCGCCGTCGTGACATCGGCGGCTGACCCCCGTCGGCCCACCACACCCCGGCAACCGCCCCCTGTTGTCCACAGGCTGTGGACAACAGGGGGCTCGCTTGTCCCGCGTGCTCAGGGTTCCGTGCTCAGGGCTCCGTGCTCAGGGCTCCGTGCTCAGGGCTCCGTGCTCAGGGCTCCGTGCTCAGAGCTCGACCTGGAGCTCCCGCAGACCGCGGATGACGAAGTTCGCCCGCCGCTCAGGCTCCTTGACCAGCCGCAGCCCGGGCGCCTTGCGGAGCAGGGCACCGAAGGAGGCGACCAGCTCCAGACGGGCCAGCGGGGCGCCCAGGCAATAGTGGATCCCGGCGCCGAAGCTGATGTGGGGGTTGTCGGCGCGGGAGAGATCGAGGGTGTCGGGCCGGTCGAAGCGGTCCGGGTCGCGGTTGGCCGAGCCGAACAGTAGCGCGACCTCGCTGCCGCGCGGGATGACCGTGCCGCCGACCTCGATGTCCTCCAGCACCCACCGCTCGAAGAGCTGGAGCGGGGTGTCGTAGCGCAGCAGCTCGTCCACGGCCGTGGGCAGCAGCGCGTCGGGGTCGGCACGGAGCAGGGCGAGCTGCTCAGGGTGGCGGAAGAGCGCCCACCAGCCGTTCCCGGTGGTGTTGACCGTGGCCTCGTGGCCCGCGTTGAGCAGCAGCACACAGGTGGAGATCATCTCCTGCTCGGTGAGCCGGTCGCCCTCGTCGTACGCGGCGATGAGCCCGCTGATCAGATCGTCCCCCGGGACCTTGCGGCGCGCCGCGATCAACTCGCGCAGATACGCGGAGAATTCGACGGACGCGCGCACGGCCCGGCGCGCCGTGTCCTCGCCCGGGCTCAGCTCGTACATCCCGCAGATATCCGCCGACCAGGGCCGCAGTGCGGGGCGGTCGGCGGGCGGAATGCCCAGCATCTCGGCGATGACGGCGACCGGCAGCGGTTCGGCGACCGCCCCGATGAGATCGCCGCCGCCTGCGGTGACGAGCGAGTCGACGAGCTCCTCCGCGAGCCGCTGGATCGTCGGCACCAGCGCCTCGACCGTCCGCGGGGTGAACGCCTTGGAGACGAGCCGGCGCAGCCGGGTGTGGTCCGGCGGTTCCAGGTCGAGCATGCCGTGGTCGTTGAGGGTGTGGAACGGCTCGTGCTCGGGCGGCGGCGCGGTGCGGCCGAACTCCTCATGGCTGAAGCGGTGAAGATAGGTGCGGCCGAGCCTGCGGTCCCGCAGCAGGGCGCTGACATCCGCGTGACGCGGGATCAGCCACTGGCGGGAGGGCTCGAACCAGTGCGCGCGGCCGCGCTCGCGCAGCTCGGCGTAGGCCGGATACGGGTCCGCGACGAACGACGGCCGCCAGGGGTCGAAGGCGGGGGCTTCCGCACTGCTGCTCATCCCCGGACGGTACCGCCGGGCCCGCCCGGCCTCCAGGGGTCGCCAGGTGCCTCCAAGGGGCCGCCAGATGTCTCCGGGGGCAGTCTCGGGGGCTCACCGGGCCTCAGGACCTCACCGGGCCTCACGGCCTCACCGGGCCGGTCAGCCTCCGGGCCGGTCAGTCTCCGGGCGTCACCAGGCGGACCTCGTACGCGAACACCGCCGCCTGGGTGCGGTCGCGCAGCCCCAGCTTCACCAGGATCCGGCTGACATGCGTCTTCACCGTCGACTCGGCGACGATCAGCCGCTCGGCGATCTCCGCGTTGGAGCAGCCCTGGGCGACCAGCACCAGCACCTCGTTCTCCCGCTCGGTCAGCTCGGCCAGCCGCCCCTGCGGGGAGGGACGCGGACCGCTGAACCCGACGGTCTCGCCGATCCGCGAGAACGTGCTGATCAGACGCTTGGTGACGGTCGGCGCGAGCAGTGCCTCGCCCGCCGCGACGACGCGGACCGCGTCGCCGAGCTGCCGGGCGGAGGCGTCCTTGAGCAGGAAGCCGCTCGCTCCGGCGCGCAGCGCCTGGTAGACGTACTCGTCCAGGTCGAAGGTGGTCAGGACGAGCACCTTGGCGTCCGCGTCCGCCGCGACGATCTCACGGGTGGCCTCGAGGCCGTTGACCTCCGGCATCCGGATGTCCATCAGGACGACATCGGGGCGCAGGGCCGCCACCTGGGCGATGGCCTGGCGCCCGTCGACCGCCTCGCCGACGACCTCGATATCGGGCTGGGCGTTCAGCAGCACGGAGAAGCCCTCGCGGACCATCACCTGGTCGTCGGCGATCAGCACGCGGACGGGCGTCATGCTTCCCGCTCCGTAGCCGTATCGGGGGCCGGGATGAAGACGGTGACCTCATAGCCGCCGTCCTCCTCCCGCGCCCCGGCCCGTATCTCCCCGTCCAGCATCGTGACCCGCTCCCGCATCCCGAGCAGCCCGTGCCCCATGCCAGGCGACCGCGGCACGGCCTTGGTGGCCGGCCCGTTGACGATGCGCAACCCGAGACCGCCGAGTACGTACGACACCTCGACGCGCGCGGTGGAACCCGGGGCGTGGCGCAGCGCGTTGCTCAGCGCCTCCTGCACGATGCGGTACGCGGACAGCTCCACGCCCTGCGGCAGCGTGCGCACCGCGCCGGTCGTGATGTGCTCGACCGCCAGGCCCGCCGCCCGTACCCCCGCGAAGAGGCCGTCGAGCGCGGCCAGCGTGGGCTGGGGCGCCTCGGGGTCGGCGTCCGTGTCGATGTCATCGGCCCGCACCACCCCGAGGACCCGGCGCAGCTCGGTGAGGGCGATCACCGCGTTCTCCCGGATGGTCGCGAAGCTCCTGGTCAGCTCCTCGGGCGCGTTCTCCACCCGGTACGGGGCCGCTTCCGCCTGGATGGCGATGACGGACATGTGGTGCGCGACGACATCGTGCAGCTCCCGCGCGATGGTCGCGCGCTCCTCCAGCGTGGTGCGGCGGGAACGCTCCTCGACGGTGAAGGACTCCTGGACCGCGATCCGCCGCTTGCTCTCGCCAAGGGTGTGCCCGGTGACGACGGCGCAGAGCACCAGCCCGGAGACGAACAGCACCTGGAAGGAGTCCGAGATGTGCTGGCCGTCGGCCAGCATCTGGAGGGAGTCCGAGGTGTACCGGCTGTCGGTGTCGAAGTACTGGACGACAGCCGCGAGAAGGGCCGTGAGCAGCCATATCTCGGCGGCCGCCCGGGGACGCGTCCGGGCCGCCGTCACCACCATCACCAGGACGTGCGAGATGGCCAGCGGAATGGGCCACGGCCAGCCCACCGTCTGATCCAGACCCAGCAGCCCCAGCCCCGTCACGGCGCTCGCCCCGAACGACAGCCACCAGGCCCCGACCGGCCGGAACAGCGTCAGCAGCAGCGGCACCCCGCTCAGCAGGGCCAGGACCAGGCTCATGTCGTCGGGCACCAGGATGACCGACTGCATCATGACGTAGAACGCGCAGGCTGTGAGCGCGGCATGCGGCAGCCGGCACACATATCGCCGGGCCCGCTCCGGGGCCCGGCGCACCAGCGGATGCCCCGGGCTCAACGGCGGCAGTGGACGGAGGGCGAACGCGTCGTTGATCAAATCCTCCCGCAGGCCGGACAACACACTGCGGGCGATGCGGAGTTCGGTCCGCGGAATCGTCTGGGTCACGTCTCATACCGTAGAGAGCGGACGGGCCCACGTCGTCCCCACCAGTACGGATTGTCCGGCGTCCGTCTGAAGTACTACGTGGCGGGTCCGGCTCGGTGTCAGGTGGCGGGGTGCGGCTTGGCGTCACGTGGCGGGGTGCGCCCCCGCCAGGCGGGCGATCTCCTCGGCGACGGTGTGCGCGGCGGGCGTCGTGGGGTCGATGGGCGGGAAGTGGCCGCCGTCGGTCCTGATCAGCCGTACGTCCTGTCCGGCGCGGGCCGCCGCCTCCGCGAAGGCGTCCGCGACCGCCGGTGGCACATCGATGTCGGTGCCGCCCTGCACGATGGTGATGGGGATCGCGGTGGGCAGCAGCGCGGCGGGGTCGGCGAGGCCCAGCCGGACCGTCAGCTCATCGCCGCCGACTGCGCCTTCGCCGTCGCCACCGCCTTCACCGAGGAGTTCGTCGACGGCGCCGGAGCAGACGTCCAGCGCACGGGCCGTGGCGAGGTCGGCGATGGGGGCGAGGGCGACGACCCCGTGGAGCGGGGAGGGGGAGGGCAGATGCCAGGGAGTGCCGGACGGCAGCCGATGCCGCGCCGCCGCCCACAGCACGGCGTGCCCGCCCGCGGAGTGCCCGGTGAGCACCACGCGGTCCGGGTCGGCCCCGGGGAGCCCGAGGTCCCGGACGAGGCCCGGCACGGCGTCCACGGCGGCCGCGATGTCGTCGAACGTCTCCGGCCACCGCCCGGCCCGCGCGGGGTCCGCCCCACCGCGCCGGTACTCGACGGATGCCACCGCCAGGCCCCGCCCCGCCAGGAAGGCGGCGAGGGGCGAGACATGGCGGCGGTCGTAGGGGGCGCGCCAGGCGCCGCCGTGGAAGAGGAGGACCAGCGGGGCGGGGCGGGCGGCCCCGTCCGTCCCGGGCGGCGGAAGGTAGAAGTCCACCACCTGGTCCGGATGTTCGCCGTACGCGGCGGTCCGGGCCGGGGCCACGGGCGCGAGCCCGAAGACCGACGTCTCCTCGGCCGCCGCCCCTGCCGCAGCCCCGCCCATCGGTCAGCCCTCCTTCAGCACATCGGCCAGTACCCGCGCCGCCCGCTCCACCTCGGCGAAGCCCGTGTACAGCGGGGTGAAGCCGAAGCGCAGCACATCGGGGCGGCGGAAGTCGCCCACGACGCCGCGCCGCACCAGCTCCGCCATGACCTCCCCGGCCTCCCCCGCCTCCGCGCACCGCAGCGCCACCTGGCTGCCGCGCTCGGCGGGGGCGGCGGGGGTGATCGACCGGACGCGGCCCGCCGGGACGTACGTCTCGACACAGCGGAGGAAGAAGTCCGTCAGGGCCAGGCTCTTGGCCCTGACGTCCTCGATCGTCACGTCGTCCCACACCTCGAGCGCGGCCTCCAGCGCCAGCATCGAGAGGATGTCCGGGGTGCCGACGCGGCCGCGGACCGCGCCGTCGGCCGGGGTGTAGGCGGAGGCCATGCCGAAGGGGTCGGCATGCGAGTTCCAGCCGGGCAGCGGCGAGTCGAAGCGGGGCTGGTGGGCCTGGGCGACGTACAGATACGCGGGCGCGCCGGGCCCGCCGTTGAGGTACTTGTACGTGCAGCCCACGGCAAGGTCCACCCCATGGGCGTCCAGCCCGACCGGCAGGGCGCCCGCGCTGTGGCACAGGTCCCACACCACGAGCGCGCCCGCCGCGTGCACGGCGGCCGTGGTCCCGGGCAGGTCGTGGAGGCGGCCGGTGCGGTAGTCCACGTGGTTCACGAGCGCGACGGCGGTGCGCGCGCCGACGGCGGTCGGGACGTCGCCCGCGGCCACCGGCCGCACGGTGCAGCCGGTCATCCGGGCGGCGGACTCGGCGATATAGCCGTCGGTGGGGAAGGTGGCCTCGTCCACCAGGATCTGATCCCGGTGGGCGCCGCGCTCCTGAGCGATCCGTACGGCCGCGACGACCGCCTTGAAGACGTTCACGCTCGTCGAGTCGCCCACCACCACCTGACCGGAGCCCGCGCCGATGAGCCGGCCGACGCGGTCGCCGATCCGCTCCGGCGCGGTCCACCAGCCGCTCTCATCCCAGGAGCGGATGCGCAGCTCACCCCATTCGCGGGCGACCACATCGGCCAGCCGGGGCGGGACGGCGCGGGGCAGCGCGCCCAGCGAGTTGCCGTCGAGGTAGATCGTGTCGTCGAGGGTGAAGGCGTCGCGCTTGGCACGCAGCGGATCGGCCGCGTCGAGCCCGGCGGCCTCATCGGCCAGAACGGTCCTGGCGGGCTCATCGGCCGGAGCGGTCCTGGCGGCCTCGTCGGCCGGAGCCATCCTGGGCGTACCGGACTCGGCCGCACCGGGCTGAGCGGCGGTCGGCTCGGACTCGGTCGGCTCGGTACCGGCCGACTCCTCCGTCGGAATCGTCGCGTCAGACATGGCTGCGCGCCGTCCACAGCTCGGGGAAGACGTTCTTGGCCGCGCGCTTCTCCAGCCAGGCGACCCCGGCCGAGCCGCCGGTGCCGGTCTTGGAGCCCATCGCCCGCCGGGTCGCCACCAGGTGGTCATTGCGCCAGCGCCACACCAGCTCGGCGACCTCGGTCAGCGCCTCGCCGAGCCGGATCAGCTCGCTGTCGTGCGGGCCGGAGTAGATCTCCTCCCAGACCCGTTCCACCCCGGGATCCGGTTCATGGCGCAGGGCGGGATCGCGATCCAGCACCGCGGCCGGGACGGCGAGGCCGCGCCGCGCGAGGTAGCGCAGCACCTCGTCGTAGAGGCTGGGCTCGGTCAGCGCCTTCTCCAGCTCGGCGTGGACCCGCGGCGCGCCCCGGTGCGGGACGAGCATGGACGCGGACTTCTCGCCGAGCAGGAACTCCAGCCGCCGGTACATCGCCGACTGGAAGCCGGAGCCCTCGCCGAGCGCGGAGCGGTACGCGTTGAACTGGCCGGGGGTGAGATGGGCCAGCGGTGTCCACGAGGCGTTGAGCGACTCCAGTTCGTAGGCCGAGCGCTGGAGCGCGGCCATCGCGGTGGGCAGATCGTCCTCGCGCAGCGCCTGCGCGGCGGTCTGCCACTCATGGACGATCACGGTGAACCACAGCTCCATGACCTGGGTGGTGACCAGGAACACCATCTCGCCGGGGTCGTCGGAGAGGGGGTGCTGGAGGTGGGTGAGCACGGACGCCTGGACGTAGTCCTCGTACGGCGTGGTGCCGTCGAAGTCCAGATGCGGGGCTTCGGGCTCGGCGTGGTCAGGGACAGGCTGCTGCGACATCGCATCTCCTGAGTACTGCTCGCTACCGGGTAGCGGTCCGCCCCTTCCTTTCGGTCTCGGAGCCCCGGTCCCCTCGGGGCCCACAGCCGAAGGGGCCCCGCACCGCATCATCCGCGCAGCGCGGACGATCGGCAAGTACGGAAGGGGCCCGTGGGGCATACGGCACCCCACAGGCCCGGTGCGCCTCGCGCCGCCTCAGCGGAACAGGGCCGCCTCAGCGGATCAGGAAAGGCGAGATCAGAAGACGTGAATCAGGAGAAGTGCGTCAGGAGAGCGTGTCCGCCGCGGTCGGGGAGGACTCGCGCAGGAAGGTCGAGCAGCGCTCGTACTCCTCCTGCTCGCCGATGGACTGCGCGGCGCGCGCGAGCGCGTGCAGGGCGCGCAGGAAGCCCCGGTTGGGCTCGTGCTCGAAGGGCACCGGGCCGTGGCCCTTCCAGCCGCTGCGGCGCAGGGCGTCGAGCCCGCGGTGGTAGCCGGTGCGGGCGTACGCGTAGGACTCGACCACCCGGCCGGCCTCGAACGCCTCGTCGGCGAGCTGCGCCCAGGCGAGCGAGGAGGCCGGGTACTTCGCGGCGACCTCGGCCGGGGCCGCGCCGGAGGCCAGCAGCTCGCGCGGCTCCGGGTCGTCGGGCAGATGGGTCGGGGGCGGTCCCCGAGCAGGTTCTCGTGAATGGCCATGGGTTCCAGTCTGCCTGGTCCGGGGCCCCACTCGACACGCTCAAGCCATGAGCCTCATGGATCCGGGTGCGCGTCCGGCGCGAAGAGGGCGCGGGTCAGGGGCGAGGGCGCCGCTCGCCCGGGTCCAGGGGCGGCGCGGACACCCCGCAGTGGTAGGCGCACTCGGGGCGGCACGGCGGCCCCGCCGCCCGCGCGACGCCCTCGGCGCCCTCCGCGGGCACCTCGGCCCCGACTCTCTCCGGCCCCGCCCCCACCTCCACGCCCGCCTGCTCCAGCACGTCCGAGCGCACCGTGCGCCAGGCGAGGATCGCCCCCAGCAGCAGCACCCCGGCGCAGATGGGCATCGCCCGCCGGAAGGTGCTCGAGAAGGCGTCCGCCGATCGGTACGCCTCCGGGCCCATCCCCGCGAGCAGCGGCAGCGCCGCCACCGCGACCAGCCCGGCCGCCCGCGCCGCCGCGTTGTTGACACCGCTGGCCAGGCCCGCGCGGGCGACGTCCACCGAGGCCAGGACGGTCGCGGTGAGCGGGGCGACCACCACGACCATGCCCAGGCCCAGCACCAACAGCGCGGGCAGGATGTCCCGCCAGTACACCGCCCCCACCCCAGCCCTGGTCATCAGCAGCATCCCCGCCGCGCACAGCAGCGGGCCGACGGTCAGCGGGATCCGTGGGCCGATGCGCTTGCCCAGCTCTCCCGAACGGGCCGACAGCAGCAGCATCAGCGTGGTCGTGGGCAGCAGCGCGGTACCGGCGGCGAGCGCGGAGTAGCCCACCACCACCTGGAGGTCGAGCACCGAGAGGAAGAAGAAGCCGCCGAAGGCCGCGTAGACGCAGAGGGTCACCACATTGACGGCGCTGAACTGGCGGGAGGCGAAGATGGAGAGCGGCAGCATCGGCTCGCGCAGCCTCCGCTCCACGGCGATGAAGGCCGCCCCAGCGCCAGCCCGGCGACGCCCGGAACCACCACGGCGGGCGAGGCGCCCTTCTGCGGCGCGGCGATCAGCGCATAGGTGACCAGGGCGAGGGCCGCCGCCCCCAGCACGGCGCCGAGGACGTCGAACCGGCCGCGCGGCTGCGGATCATGGGTCTCCGGTACGTGGCGCAAAGCCACCGGCACACACACCGCCGCCAGCGGCACATTGATGAAGAACACCCAGCGCCAGCCGGGCCCGTCCACCAGCCAGCCGCCGAGGAACGGCCCGATCGCCGCCCCGATGCCGCCGAAGCCGGACCACAGCCCGATCGCCCGCGCCCGGTCATCGGGATGGATCACCGACTGGATCAGCGCCAGCGACCCGGGGGTGAGCAGCGCCCCGCCGATGCCCTGGAACGCCCGTGCGGCGATGAGCACCCCGGCGTTCGGCGCCAGCCCGCACACCAGCGAGGCCAGCGCGAACCACACCACCCCGATGACGAACACCCGCCGCCGCCCGAACCGGTCCCCGAGCGCCCCGCCGAGCAGGATCAGCCCGGCGAGGGTGAGCATGTAGGCGTTGACGGTCCACTGCAGTACGGGCAGATCGGCGCCCAGGTCGAGCCCGATGCGCGGCAGGGCGACATTGACGACGGTGCTGTCGAGGAGGGCCATGGCGGAGCCCAGCACGGTGGTGAACACCAGCCACCGCCCGGCCGGCACGGACAGTCGCACTTCCGGCATACCTGGATGATCCCCCGGGCAGCGCCCCCGGGGCCAGCCCAGAACACAAACGGGCCCGGCGGCTCACCGCAAAGGCGAGCGCCGGGCCCGGAGGGGCTCGCCGCAGGACTACTTCAGCTTGGTGCCCGTGGACCGAAGATCCGCACAAGCCTTGGTGACCCGCTCAGCCATCCCCGCCTCGGCCAGCTTCCCCCAGCTCCGCGGGTCGTACGTCTTCTTGTTGCCGACCTCGCCATCGACCTTCAGCACCCCGTCGTAGTTGCGGAACATGTGGTCCGCGATCGGACGGGTGAAGGCGTACTGGGTGTCCGTGTCGAGGTTCATCTTCACCACGCCGTTCTCCAGCGCGGTGCGGATCTCCTGCTCCGTGGAGCCGGAGCCGCCGTGGAAGACGAAGAAGAACGGGTCCTGCTTGCCGTGCTTCGCGCCGACACCGTCCTGGAGGTCACGCAGCAGCTCCGGACGGAGGACGACATTGCCCGGCTTGTAGACGCCGTGGACGTTGCCGAAGGAGGCGGCCAGCAGGTAGCGGCCCTTGTCGCCCAGGCCCAGGGCCTCGGCGGTGCGCAGGGCGTCGTCCACCGTCGTGTACAGCTTGTCGTTGATCTCGTGCGTGACGCCGTCCTCCTCGCCACCGGTCGGGGTGATCTCGACCTCGAGGATGATCTTCGCCTTGACGGCCTCGGCGAGCAGCTCCTGCGCGATGTCGAGGTTGTCGGCGAGGGTCTCGGCGGAGCCGTCCCACATGTGGGACTGGAACAGCGGGTTCTGGCCCTTGGCGACGCGCTCCTGCGAGATCTTGAGCAGCGGACGGACATAGCCGTCCAGCTTGTCCTTCGGGCAGTGGTCGGTGTGGAGGGCGATGTTGACCGGGTACTTCTCGGCCACGACATGCGCGAGCTCGGCGAGGCCGACCGCACCGGTCACCATGTCCTTCTTGTACTGGCCACCCAGGAACTCGGCACCACCGGTGGAGATCTGGACGATGCCGTCGCTCTCCGCCTCGGCGAAGCCGCGCAGGGCGGCGTGCAGAGTCTGCGTCGAGGTCACGTTGATCGCCGGGTAGGCGAACTTGCCCGCCTTCGCCCGGTCGAGCATCTCGTTGTAGATCTCAGGGGATGCGATGGGCATCTGACCGCTCCTTGTATGTGCGGGTTAGTCGTACTTGGCCCTGACCTAGGGGCGACGTCATCGTCGGGGCCATAATCCCAGACTCCGCCGATTGCTCCACACGGCGCACGCCGAGACCACACGGACGGGGGTGGGTGGTTTCACGTGAAACCTCCCACCTCCCCAGCCTGCCGGATTCAGCTCAGCCCGAGGTCGGTGAGCGAGTACGCCGGGAGGTACGGCAGCCCGGCGTCCGCGATCGCGGGCGCGGCGCCGCGCTCGACGATCGTCGCGACCGCGACGACCTCCGCACCGGCCTCCCGTGCCGCCTCCACCGCGGTCAGCGGCGAACCGCCGGTGGTGGAGGTGTCCTCGACCACCAGCACCCGGCGGCCCGCGATGTCCGGGCCCTCGATCCGCCGCTGCATACCGTGCGTCTTCTGGGCCTTGCGGACCACGAAGGCGTCCAGCCGGCGCCCGCGCGCGGCGGCGGCGTGCAGCATGGACGTGGCCACCGGGTCGGCACCCAGCGTCAGCCCGCCCACCGCGTCGTACTCCAGATCGGCCGTGGCATCGAGCATGACCTGCCCGACCAGCGGCGCGGCCTCGGCGTCCAGGGTGATCCGGCGCAGGTCGATGTAATAGTCGGCCTCACGCCCGGAAGAGAGGGTCACCTTGCCGTGGACCACGGCCTTGTCCTTGATCTGCTGCAGCAGGGCGTCACGCGCATCGCTCATGCGCATGAGCTTATGCGGTGGCCCTCGGAACCCCTCAAGCCGCTCCGTACCGTGAGACCGACCGCATCAGTCGTGAGACCGACCGCATCAGTCGTGAAGCCGACCGCGTCAGGCCAGTGTGCGCCAGCTCCAGGTCATGGCGATCTCCAGCGGATCGATGGGGGTGACCAGGCGCGGCATGAGGTTGAGGCCGTTGGGCGGGCCGGACTGCGGTTCCACGCACACCGCCTCCGCCTGCTCGTCGTAGACGACCACCCACTCCGTCCGGCTGGTGACCTTCAGCTCGAGCCGGCCGGGCCAGGTGAGCGTGACGTCCACCCCCTGCGGCATCCCGAAGCAGTCGTCCCAGGGGCCGGGCTTCGGCGCGATCCGGCGGCCGGTGGGGAGGTGGTCCTCGCCGCGCTCCTCCTGCCATGCGGCGTCGAAGGCGATCTCGGCATCGGCGCCGCCGTCGCCCAGGTTCCGCAGGAACCACGGATGCCAGCCCGCCTGTGCCGGGAAGGAATCGCCCTCGGTCTCCACGCTCATGGTGACGGTCAGGCTGTCCGGGGAGAGCTCGAAGGTCTGGGTGACCCGGCCCTCGTACGGCCAGGGGTCGGCGAGGTCGTAGGTGAAGGCCGCGCTGGACCGACCCGTGCTGACGGGGGCCCATTCGACGTTCCGGCCGGTCCCGTGGATCGCGTGCGGCGGGGAGTTGATGGGCAGTTGGTGGGTCCGCCCGCCGTTGCGGAACCGGCCAAGACCGGTCCGGCCGCACCACGGCACCATCGGGAACGACCCGAACCGCGGGCCCTGCCGCAGCAGCTCCGTACCGCCGATGCGCAGTGAACCGATACGGCAGCCGTTCTCGGGTGAGACGGTCAGCTCGGCGTCCCCGGCGGTCAGCCGTACGCCCTTGGTCTCCGTTGTGTCTTCGGTGGTCACAAAGACCGAGCCTATGCGCCCTGGCTCATCGGCGGCGGCGAAGTACGCGACGGCCCACGACGACGACGGAGGCGAGCACGACGGCCGCGGCGGGCGCGGCCCAGCGCAGGGTGGCGCTGGTGGAGACGGTCTCGGGCGCGGGGACCGGGGCGTAGCGGCCGCGCGGCGGGGCGTGGTCGACCTCCTCGGTGGAGCGGCCGATCATCGTGCGGCGGGCGTGGGCGGCCTCGGCCGGGGGCTCCTCGTCCAGGTCGTCCAGATCGCCGAGCTCACCGAAGCCGACGGACTCCTCGACAGCGTCCACCTCGTCGAGGTCCTCGAGGTCGCCGACGTCCTCGATGTCCATGTCGTCGGCCGACAGCGGAAGCTCGGCCTCGGTCGGCAGCCCGGTCTCGTCCGCGGCGGCGGCCGCACCCGCGTCAGAGCCCGCGTCGGTGGTCTCGTCAGCGGCCTGCCCGGAGGCCTCGCCCTCCGTGGGCGCGCTGATCGGGGACGTCTCAAGACCGGCCGTGAGCGCCGCGGCGAACCGGTCCAGCATGCGGCGGGCCACGGTGGTGGACGCCTCGTCGTCGAACTCGGCCAGCCGCCCGTCGCTGTGGACCGTCCCCGAGCAGTTCAGCTCCGTACCGCCCTCGACGGGCTTCGGCGTGATGGTCAGCGCGAGCTTCACCGAGCCGCTGCCGCGCGCCTCGCTGCCCTCGCCCTCGACCTCGAAGGCATCGGCGCGCCGGACGACGCGCAGCGCACCGCGATAGGTGATGGTGGACCCGCCGATGCGCAGCCGCAGCCGCCCGGCGAGCGGACCGGCGGCCTCATCGGCGTCCTGCTGGAGCCCGGGAACGCAGCGAGCGACGCGGGCGGGCTCCGCGAGCGCCAGCCGGACGGTGTCGACGGGAAACGGAACGAACACCTCATGCTCCATAGGTCAAGACAGTACCCATCGCACGTTCCCTGAGACCCGTTCCCGCGCAACTTTCCGCGCGCCGCTGACGCACGCCGCCGACGCGAGCCCCCGGCGTGCGGACACGCCCCACACGCGGACACGCCCCATACGCGGGTGGGCGCCCGGGTGGCCGGGACGCGCATGGTCGCGGTGTCCGCACACGCCCCGCACACGCCCCGCACGCAGGCCCGTACGCGGGTGGGCGCCCGCCGCCGGGCCCGCGGTGACGTCACTCCCCATAGCGCGGACGCATGAGCGTCGACGGGGGCAGACCCCCCTCTCGGCCGCGCTCGGCCGTGCGGCGGGCCGCCCGCAGCCCCTCTTCCGTCAGCGAGCGCGGCCGCGGCCGGTGCGGGGCCAGCCGCAGCCCCACCGGGGAGCGCGCCGCCAGGACGAAGCCCCAGTCGTGCGGGCTGCCGCGCCCCGGGCGCGGGGCGCCGATCACATACGGAGTGGTCCGCAGCCCGACCGAGCGCATCGTCGCGTCCACCGTCCAGAACGCCCGCGGATCGGGCCGCAGCGGCCCGGCGTGGACCACCAGCCGACCGCCGGGCGCCAGCACCCGCTCGGCCAGGCCGTAGAACTCCTGGGAGTAGTACTTGGTGCTCGGGGTGAGCTCGGGGGCGGGCAGATCGCACACCACCACGTCGTACGCCATGGACCGGCGCAGCCAGTCGAAGGCGTCCGCCGTCACCGCCCGCACCCGCGGATCGCGGTAGGCGCCGCCGTTGAGCGCGGACAGACCGGGATCGCGCCGGGCCAGCCGCACCACCTCCGCGTCGCGCTCCACGACGGTCACCGAGCGGACCCCCGCGTACCGCAGGATCTCGCGCGCCGCGAGCCCGTCGCCCCCGCCCAGCACCAGGACGCGGCCGTGCGGTCCGGCGGCCATCGCCGGGTGGATCAGCGCCTCGTGGTAGCGGACCTCGTCGCGCCCGCTGACCCGCAGCCGCCCGCCCAGGAAGAGGGACAGCGGCCGCCCGCTCGTCCCCCCGCCCACCAGCACGATCTCCTGCTCGCCGGTGTGCAGCGCGACCCGCACCCCCGGTCCGTAGACCGCCTGGCGGGCGGCCCGCTCGAAGGAGGGGGTCAGCACGGCACCGGCGGCCAGCGCGGCGAGCACCAGCCCGTTGGCGACGATCAGCGTCCACCGCGCCCGTACGCTCAGATCGCGGCGGAACAGCCAGAGCACCAGGGCGCCGCCCGCGACCGCGTTGACCGCGCCGGTGACCAGCGCGCCGGTCAGCTGGCCGAACGCGGGCAGCAGCAGAAAGGGAAAGGCGAGCCCACCGACCAGCGCGCCCACATAGTCCGCCGCGAACAGATCGGCCACCGCGCCGCCCGCGTCCTGCCGACGCACCCGCTGGATGAGGGTCATCAGCAGCGGCACCTCGGCCCCGATGAGCACACCGATGGCGAACGAGAAGCCGACGAGCGCGGAGCGCGAGTGACCGCCCCACGCGAAGCACGCGTACAGCGCCATCGCCGAGCAGCCGCCGACGAGCGCGAGCACCGCCTCGACCGCGCCGAAGCCCACGGCGGCCCGGCAGCGCAGCCGCTTGGCCAGCAGCGAGCCGACGCCCATGGCGAAGACCATCACGGACAGCACCACGGATGCCTGGGTGACCGAATCACCCGCCAAGTACGAGGCGAGGGCGACGAGTTCGAGCTCGTAGACGAGCCCGCAGGCGGCGCAGACGAAGACCGCGCCGAGCACGAGGAAGCGGCCGAGCCCCGCCCGCACGGGCAGCCGCGCCGGAGGGCCGGACTCCGGCGACGACGGCGCATCCGAGACGGCGGACATGGGCGAATCGATCACAAAGGGAACGCTACGTCACATATCACTTACGTCTCGTCCCCCACACGAGTGCATTGCCGTTCGTGCGTCTGGCATCGATGGCCTCTCGGCCACGCGCGATCCCCTTCAGACACAGGGGACTTGGGGCGACGCCTTCAGACGCAGGGGACGCGACACCTTCAAACACAGGGGACTTGGGGCGACACCCCGCCGGGCAGACCGCTCATGTCGAGCCCGCCCGCGCCCGGCGGCCGGAGCGCGGCCGGCACCCGGGCCCCCACACAGGTGCGGGTGGTGACCAACCGCCCCTCCTGGGGGTAGGCATGCCAGGTCCGCCACCCCACCGTGCCCTCGTTCCACTGCGCGAGCAGCGCCGTGAACGCGTTCGGGCTGCCGGGGAACGTACCGGCCAGTCCGTGCGGATGGTCGGCCACCAGCGCGAGCAGTTCCTGGGCGCGCCCGGCGAAGGCCCCTTGTGACAACTCCTCGACGCGCGCCGCGAATTCGTATTCGCGGCCGTCGACGAGGGTGGAAACCCCCAGCGGAAGCGGGGTGCTGTTGCCGGACATGCAGGCCACGGTCTCCGAGCAACGGCTGCCCTCCCCTTCGAGGAGGACCTGGTGCGAGGCGCCCAGAAGCCGCAACTGGACGGCGAAGTCATGGAGTTGAAGATCGAGCACAGCGAGGGCGGGAAGCGGTTCCCGTCCCAGGCCCCAGGCGAGGTCAGCGGCGCGGGTATCGGTGTAGGCAGTCTTGAGGGTCGTGAGCATGGATCGGCTCCGCAAGCACGCAGTGGAAAAAGATGGGCCAGCTCGCCCCGCGGGGGACCAGGGGCATGCGCATACGGCGGCTCGTGCCCACGTGGGGCCGTAAGGTCGATTGGTGGTATACGGAATCATGAAATGCTGGGCGCCACATCGTTTTTACCCACCTTCGCCGGGTTTCCACCCCTAGGGCGCCCCCTAGGGCAAGTGTTCAACAAGCCAGCGCCCGGCGCACGTTGGCGCGCCGGGCGCTGGCTCATCGCTTCACGGCCGTAAGAACGGCGTGGCAACCGCAAGAAGGGCATGTCAACCGTAAGAACGGAACGGCAACCGCGAAGACCGCAGGAACCGCGGGTCAGGCACCCCCGCCGCAGCCACCGCCGCCGCCACCGCCGCCGCCACCACCACCGCCGCCACCACAGCCACCCCCGCCACCGCAGCCGCTTCCGCCGCCGCAGCCACCGCCGCCGTGGTGACCACCCCCGTGATGGCCACCACCGCCGCCGTCGCCACCGGCCCACCAGCCGCCACCGGCGGCCCCGCTGGATCCGGCGCCCCAGGACCGCTTGCGCCGCCCGCTGTACCCCTTCGACCGACCAGCGCCCAGCGCGGCGAGCGCCGCGAACGTGAACGCCAGCACGACCAAGACCACAACAGAACCCATGGTCCTCACTCTCCTTCCAGCCCCCGTAGCGAGGTACCGCTTCGTACCTGCCGGGTCCCATGCCCGGCCTCATGCGGGGTCAAAGCGGAGTTGAGGAAGTCCAGAGGTTCAGCGCCCGGAGGCCGCGCCGTCCGCGGCCTGAACGGTGACGCGCTCGATCGCCCGCACGGCGACACCCGGCTGGTCGACGTAGATGTAGTGCGTGCTGGTCTTGGCGGTGCTCAGCTTGGCGCGGCTGGAGACGGCGAGCCACTTGCGCTGGCCGTTGGTCCACGCCCGCTCCAGGCCCGGCCCGTAGTCGGGCACCTCCGCGAGGTACTGCTTCCCGTGGCGAATCACCTCCACCGGGATGTCCCCGGCGGAACGGACCTTCCCGTCGGGCACCGTGAGCATTTCCGGCTCCCCTCCGTGAAGGATCGCGAGGGTCTGATCACGCAATGCGACCGCCGGACCGGTGGCGGACTCGGGGATTCCCTTGTTGAGATCGGCGGTCTGGGTCGGTGAGGTGGCGTCCATCAGGACCAGCCCCTTGATCCGGTCCTGGTGGTCGGGCGCGTACCGGGCGGCGATCAGCCCACCCAGCGAATGCCCGGCCAGGACGACCGGGTTGTCACCGGCGACCCGGTCGAGCACCGCGGTCAGCACCTTGCCCGTGCTCTTGAGGGTCTGCGGCCCGTCGGGCTTGTCGCTGGCGCCTTCGCCGAGCCGGTCGTAGGAGCAGACCCGGTTCTCCTCGCTCAGGGTCTCCTGGATCCCGGCCACCTTGTCCAGCCCGTCACCGCCTCCGGCCAGCAGCATGATGACCGGACTGCCGTCCGCCGAAGTCCCCGAACAGGACACGTTCACCAACTGGCCGCCAATCTCGATCTTCTTGGTGCCGGTGAGCAAGTCCTGGTCGCCCGCCTTCTCCGAAGCGGCGGCGGACTTGGTGGCGGTCGTCTCCGCATCCGCCTTCGAGTCATCCTCACAACCGACCAGCCCCACACCGGCCACGGCGCAGGACAGCGCGATCACGGCGGACACCCTGGCATTGCGGATCATCGTTCTTCCCCCTGAGAGAGTCTGGGTCACCCGCTCCCCGCGGGCGTCTCAGACGCTATGGACCCGGAGCCCCGGAATCGTCCCCACGCGGAGCGCACCCGCCCGTAGCTCGCCCGGGGGACAACGCTTCACCCCGGGACCCGGGGGTCTGAGGCGGAGCCCCAGTTGCGGGAAGGGGCGGGGAGGGGAACAGCCCGCCGCAGGCGACACGATCCGCCGAACGCCCCCCTAACGATGCTCCCAGTGGACGGGGTCGGCCTCCAGAACCGCGCGGTCCCAATCGGCCAGTTCGGCGGCCGCCTCATACGTGCTGTGCAGGAATTCGCTCAGCCTCCGGTCCGGATCGGGTGCGGTGGCGACCGCCTCGTAGGGCAGCACGAATTCACCGACATCCCGCCGGTACGAGGCCGTCTCGGGGCGGACCGGCTGGTCGGCGAAGCCGGCGGGCTCGGGGTAGGCGTAGGAGTAGAAGCCGCCCTCCTCGCCGCCGCCGGGCCAGAAGCCGCAGCTGGAGAGCTCGACGGAGTACGCCTCCTGCGTCACCCGGTCCGGCAGGTTCGGCACACCGCCGGGGGGATGCGGCGGCGCGGTGCGGCCGGAGAAGCGGGTGACGCACAGGTCCATCGCTCCCCAGAAGAAGTGCACGGGGCTGGCCTTGCCGACGAAATGGGACCGGAATTCCCCGAACACCCGGTGTGCGTTCAGCAGCTGACCCCAGAAGAGCCGGGTGGCGTACGGATCGTACGACGCGTGCCGGTGGTCCTCCGGGAACGGGATCGCCACGGGCACCTCGTTCGGCCGCGGGTACATCCGGGTCTGGATGCCCAAGTCCCCCAGCGCACCCATGATCTCGGAGTAGAACTGGGACACCGGTTTGGACTCCAGCGCCAGCTCGCGCCGACTCCCGTCGCTGACCCGGATCCCCAGCCGGTGCTCGACAAAATCAAACTCGATATCGAACGCCCCGGTCCGATACGGGACCGTGGACGTGCTCAGCCCGCGCGGCGTGACGTACAAGGTCACCTGCCACCACTGATTGGCCGGTGGCGCGTGATCCAGCCGGATCTTGCCGACGATCTGGGTCCACATGTGCAGGGTGTCCCGGGTCTCGACCCAGTCCTCCAGCCGAAGCCGCGGCCAGGCGCCGGCCTGCTGTGTCCTCTGCTCGGCCATCTCGCCTCCCGCGGGACTCACCGCTCTGGCGACAACGCGTGGTCGATGGATCTCGGCCGAGTACCCGCCCATCCCGCCACTCAAAACCAGCGCGGAAATCCAGCGAGGGTGGGTGCCCCGCACCGGGTGGGAAGGTCTGCCGACGCGGAGACGGAAGCAGGGGACGCAGGATCGACCCGCTCCCGCACGACCACGGACATCGAGCCGGAACAGATACACCATCCTCGCCCGCCTCCAGAGGCAGCGGCACGTCCCGCTAAAGTCACCTGTTAAATAACAAAGCACCGGCATGCGGCTAACGCAGAATGTGCCGATGGAAGGACAATAACCGGCCGATACATGGTCGCGGCACGTGGAAGTTCGGACTGAGCTGCGGCCGAAGCCGCTTGGGTGGAGCCGGCATCTCCAGCATTCCCTGACCTTCTGAGGTCATAAGCCAGCAGGCATAACGACCGCACCGCCCCCGCTGAACAGCCGGGGCGGTGTTCCTTTCAGCACTCGGGACAAGAGGGTCGGCTCGGCTGCGGCCTCCCTCCCATCCCGCCAGCCGCTCATGTAGTCCACTCCGCGTACCCGTATCCCCGCATCCAGGTCTCCCGTCTCACCCTCGAACCCGCCGTCCCCAGGGCCGCACATGCGCCAAGTCCCCTTCCGGGGGGGCGAACGGGTCGTACGCCGCGTGCGTGCTCAGCCCGCGCGGGTCGCGGTCAGCGCCGGCCTGCTGTGTCCGGAAATCGAGCAACACAATGCTGTAGCGCTGCGGTTCAGTAAACCTGCGCGTTATCTCCACAGAAAGGTCACAGCCTTGCTGCTGGGTCGCGCCTTGCAGGATGAACGCCATCCTCAAGGGGTGATATGTCCCCCTGATGACCACGCCAGCCCCCTCCACGAGGCCCGGTCACCGAAATGCAAGTGAAGAAGTCGTCGCCATCCAGTCAAAAGTCCGGCTTGCCGACATGCCGCGATACCAAAATATCCCTGGACATTTCAGACAGATCGTGGTGGCCGAGTCTCCGTAGACATGGTTTGATCCACGCCACTCGGAAGATGCACCTCCGCTTCCGGGCGGCGGACGATCGTCAAGCTGGCTGGACCAGCTTGACGCCGGGCCGCTCGATACGCCCCGTGGTCACAACACAAACGAAAGGGAGAGCCTGACGTGCGTAAGGACGCTATGCCGCAGAGCGAGGCCATCGAGATCGCTGACAGCGAGCTGGACAATGTCTCCGGCGGAGTTCTCGGGACCGTAAACCTGACGGGTGGTGCAGAACCCGCGCTGCCCACCCTGCCCACCCTGCCCGCTCTGGGTGGCTCGGTTTCAGGTGACCTCAGCGGCCAGGTGGGCCCCGTCTCCGGACAGGCGGGTTTCTCTGGCGGCGTCGGCATCTGAGACGGACGCACCGAGATTTACTTGGTCTGCATTACTCACCCGCCGACCATGTGAATTCCAGGATTGTCATGGGCCCCGGGGCTGCTGTCCCAGGGCCCATGGCGTTCGAAGCCGAGGACGCCCGGGCGACCGCCTTCTGGTCGGCTGCTCTCGGCGTCACCACTGAGCCGTTTCCCAGACCTGACATCGCCCTTTAAACCCACGCCGGGCAGAGGGAGAGTTGATGGAGGCCGAGGGTTCGGCGGAGTATGGGCGCCATGGGACGACCGCTGCTCAACCGCCGACTGGCCGCCTTCGGCACCACGATCTTCGCCGAGATGTCCGCCCTCGCCGTGCGCACCGGCGCGATCAACCTCGGGCAGGGCTTCCCGGACACCGACGGCCCCGAGGAGGTGCGCGAGGCCGCCGTCCGCGCGCTGCGTGACGGCCGGGGCAATCAGTACCCGCCCGGCCCAGGCGTGCCCGAGCTGCGCGCCGCCGTCACCGAGCACCAGCGGCGCTGGTACGGCCTGGGCTTCGACCCCGACACCGAGGTGCTGATCACCGCGGGCGCCACCGAGGCCATCGCGGCGTCGCTGCTGGCGCTGGTGGAGCCGGGCGACGAGGTGATCGCGCTGGAGCCGTACTACGACTCGTACGCCGCCTGTGTGGCCATGGCGGGCGGCGCCCGCGTCCCCGTCACCCTGCGCCCCGACGGTGACACCTTCCGGCTGGACCTGGACGAGTTGCGCGCCGCCGTCACCGACCGCACCCGGCTCATCCTGCTCAACACCCCGCACAACCCCACCGGCACCGTGCTCACCCACGATGAGCTGGCCGCGGTCGCCGAGCTCGCCGTCGAGCGCGATCTGCTGGTGGTCACCGACGAGGTCTACGAACACCTCGTCTTCGGCACCGAGCACACCCCGCTCGTCTCCTTCCCCGGGATGCGCGAGCGGACGGTCACCATCAGCAGCAGCGGAAAGACGTTCTCGTTCACGGGCTGGAAGGTCGGCTGGGTGACCGGCGCGCCCGAGCTGGTCACGGCGGTGCGCTCGGCCAAGCAGTACCTCACCTATGTCTCGGCGGGCCCCTTCCAGTACGCGGTGGCCGAGGCGCTGGCCCTCCCCGACGCCTATTTCCACGGCATCCGGGACGATCTGCGCGCCAAGCGCGATCTGCTGGCCGACGGCCTGACCGACGCGGGCTTCCACGTCTTCCGCCCCTCGGGGACGTACTTCATCACCACCGACATCCGCCCCCTCGGGGAGACCGACGGCTTCGCCTTCTGCCGCTCCCTCCCCGAGCGCTGCGGTGTGGTCGCGGTCCCGAACGCGGTCTTCTACGACCACCAGGACCAGGGCTCCCCCTTCGTGCGGTTCGCCTTCTGCAAGCGCGAAGAGGTCCTTGCTGACGCCGTGGCCCGCCTCAAGACCCTCGCCGCGGGGTGACCCGCCGCCTCCGGTGACCCCGCTCCCCCGGTTGGACGTCCCGGGTCGCGGGCGGCCGCGGCCTGGCGGATGGTCGGTGTGTCCGCCGAGCTCCCCGGTTCGTCCCCTCCCGGGGGCTCGGCGCATGTCCGTCGTGTGCCCCTCGTGCGCCCGCACCGGAGGTCTCCGTGTCCACCGACACCGCCGCGTCCACACGGGCCCCGGAGCCGCCCCGGCGGCAGGCCGAACGGCGGCGGGTGCTGGGGCGGGTCGGGGCCTCGCTGGGGCGGGCGTGGGTCGCGCTGGCGGTGTACGCGACGGTGCGGGCCGCCGGGATCTTCTGCGTGGCGCTGGGGTCCTGGCGGGCCGGGAAGCATCCGCGGACACAGCTCGGGCACTACTGGGACAGCCTCTGGTACGTGGCCATCGCCCAGCACGGCTACGGCACCAACCGCCCCTCCGTCAGCCACCCCGGCCTGACCTTCAGCGATCTGGCGTTCTTCCCGCTCTACCCGGCGCTGATCCGGGCCGTCACCGGCGTCGTCCCGTGAGCGCGGTGACGGCGGGGCTGCTGGTCGCCTGGGTCGCGGCCGGGCTGGCGGCCTGGGGGATCCACGCGGTCGGGGAGCGGCTGTACGGGCGGCGGGTGGCCTTGACGCTGGTCGCGCTGTGGGGGCTGCTGCCGCATGCGGTCGTGGAGTCCATGGCGTACACCGAGTCGCTGCTGACGGCCCTGGCGGCCTGGTCGCTGTACGCGCTGCTGACCGGGCGCCGGCTGTGGGCCGGGGCGCTCGCGCTGTGCGCGGGGGCCACGCGGCCCAACGGGGTCGCGGTCGCGGCGGCCGTATGCGCGTGCGCGGCCGCCGAGATCTGGCGCCACCGCGGGCGGACGTCCTGGCGGGTGTGGGCGGGCGCGGCGATGTCACCGCTCGGCTGGCTCGGCTACGCCGCGTGGGTGGGGGTGCGGCGCGGCACCTGGCGCGGCTATCTGGACGTCCAGGACGACTGGGGGACGCATCTGGACCTCGGTGCGAGCGGCTTCCGCTCCGCCCGCTCCCTGATCATGGGGAGCGGCTATCTCTCGCACTACATGGCGCTCATCGTCGTCGGCGCCTCGCTGCTCGCCCTGGTCGGGCTCGTGCTGCGGCCACCGCCGCTGCCGCTGGTCGTCTACACCCTCACCCTGGTGTTCATCGCGCTCGCCAGCGCCAACTACTTCGCGTCCAAGCCGCGCTTCCTGCTGCCCGCCTTCCCGCTGCTGCTCCCGGCGGCGCTGGCGATGGCAAGAGCCCGGCCGCGCACCGCCGTCCTGCTGGGCGGCGCGCTGGCCGGGCTCTCCTGTCTCTACGGGGCGTATCTGCTGACCATGGCCACCAGCCCGGTCTGACCGACACGGCCGACCGACGCGGCCGACGGCGTCGCTGACCGCGATACGGCCTCTCCGAGCGCTCTACGACATCTCCGACCGCGATACGGCTCGGCTCGGCGGCTCAGGCCTCGTCGTCGCCCGGCTTGTCGTCGCCGTCGGAATCGATGTCGGCCTCCAGACCGAGCTGTTCGACCAGCCAGCGGTCGAACTCGATCGAAGCCCGCACCCAGCTGACCGTGCTGGATACGAAGTGCTCCAGGCTGACGCCGGTGCCGATCAGCATCTGCGCCTCACCGATCAACCGGACCGTGCCGTCGTCATTGGTGTGGCTGTAGACCTTCGGCCACAGCGTGCGGCGGTTCCAGTCGTCGATCGCCTCGAGCAGCCGCGGCTTCTCATCGATGCCGTGCGGCCGGTCGTAGAACGTGCGGACGGAGAAGACCTGCTGCTCCTCCTCCCGCGGAACATGAAGTAGGTGCGGAACTGCTCCCACGGCGCGGCGAGGTCCCCTCCTCGTCGACGACGTACTTCAGCTCCATCTGCTCCAGCAGCTGCTTGACCAGGTCCTGGTCGGGCAGCACGGGGCCGCTCGGACCCGTCGGTTCGGGCTCGGGCTGACCCCCGAAATTCGGAATCGAGGACGGGTCGATGCTCACCGTGGATTTCCCTTCGTATGGAATACCGCCATCCTCCCTCACACCCGCCCCCGCCGTGCAACCCCGGCCGTACATTGCCCGATCCGGCCGAAACGACTGCCGAAAAGACGGCCGACACGACTGCCGAAACAACGGCCGACACGACTGCCGAGAAGACGGCCGGGCGGACCGGCAACGACGGCCGGGCGGACCGGCGGGGCCGGGGTGCCGAGCGGCCCCGGGCCCCTACTGCGCGGGGCCCACCAGCAGGTCGCCGCCGACCCTGTCCACCCGGACCTTGTCGCCGTCCCGGACCTCCCCGGCGAGGATCTCCTTGGCCAGCCGGTCGCCGATCGCGGTCTGGATCAGCCGGCGCAGCGGGCGCGCCCCGTACGCCGGGTCGTTGCCCTCCTCGGCGAGCCACTCCAGCGCGGCCGGGGTGACGTCGAGGGTCAGCCTGCGGTCGGCGAGGCGGCGGGCCAGCCGGGCGATCTGGAGCTCGGCGATCCGGGCCAGCTCCGGGCCGCTGAGCGCGGAGAAGACCACGAGGTCGTCCAGGCGGTTGAGGAACTCGGGCTTGAAGGAGGCCCGCACGGTCTCCAGCACGCTCTGCTTCTTCTCCTCCTCACCGAGCAGCGGATCCATCAGGTACTGGCTGCCCAGGTTGGAGGTGAGCACCAGGATGGCGTTGCGGAAGTCCACCGTCCGGCCCTGGCCGTCGGTGAGCCGCCCGTCGTCGAGCACCTGGAGCAGGATGTCGAAGACCTCGGGGTGGGCCTTCTCCACCTCGTCCAGCAGCACCACGCTGTACGGGCGGCGGCGCACCGCCTCGGTCAGCTGGCCGCCCTCCTCGTAGCCGACGTAGCCGGGCGGGGCGCCGACCAGCCGGGCCACGCTGTGCTTCTCGCCGTACTCGCTCATGTCGATGCGGACCATGGCCCGCTCGTCGTCGAAGAGGAAGTCGGCGAGCGCCTTGGCCAGCTCGGTCTTGCCGACGCCGGTGGGGCCGAGGAAGAGGAAGGAGCCGGTGGGCCGGTCCGGGTCGGCGATGCCCGCCCGGGTCCTGCGCACGGCGTCCGAGACGGCCCGTACGGCCTCGGTCTGGCCGATCAGCCGCTTGCCCAGCTCTTCCTCCATGCGCAGCAGCTTCTGGGTCTCGCCCTCCAGCAGCCGGCCCGCGGGGATGCCGGTCCAGGAGGCGACCACATCGGCCACGTCGTCCGGGCCGACCTCCTCCTTGACCATCGTCGGGCGGTCCTGCTGGACCTCGGCCTCGGCCTCCGACGCCTCGGCGAGCTCCCGCTCGACGGCCGGGATCTCCCCGTACAGCAGCTTGGAGGCGGTGTCGAAGTCGCCGTCGCGCTGCGCGCGCTCGGCCTGGCCACGCAGCTCGTCCAGCTTCTCCTTCAGCTCACCGACGCGGTTGAGGCCCTGCTTCTCCTTCTCCCAGCGGGCGGTGAGGCCACGCAGCTCCTCCTCCTTGTCGGCGAGGTCGCGGCGCAGCTTCTCCAGCCGCTGCTTGCTGGCCTCGTCGGTCTCCCGGGCGAGGGCCATCTCCTCCATCCGCATCCGGTCCACCGAGCGCTGGAGCTCGTCGATCTCCACGGGCGAGGAGTCGATCTCCATCCGGAGCCGGGACGCCGCCTCGTCCACCAGGTCGATGGCCTTGTCGGGCAGGAAGCGGGAGGTGATGTACCGGTCGGAGAGGGCGGCGGCGGCCACCAGCGCGCCATCGGCGATCTGCACCTTGTGGTGGGCCTCGTAGCGGCCCTTGAGCCCGCGCAGGATGGCGACGGTGTCCTCGACGGTCGGCTCGGCCACCAGCACCTGCTGGAAGCGGCGCTCGAGCGCGGCGTCCTTCTCGATCCGCTCGCGGTACTCGTCGAGCGTGGTGGCGCCGACCATGCGCAGCTCACCGCGGGCCAGCATCGGCTTGAGCATGTTGCCCGCGTCCATCGCGGAGTCGCCGCCGGCGCCCGCGCCGACCACGGTGTGGAGCTCGTCGATGAAGGTGATGATCTGGCCGTCGCTGGACTTGATCTCGGCCAGGACGGTCTTCAGCCGCTCCTCGAACTCCCCGCGGTACTTCGCGCCCGCGACCATCGCGCCGAGGTCGAGGGCGACCAGGCGCTTGTCGCGCAGGCTCTCGGGCACATCGCCCTTGACGATCCGCTGGGCGAGTCCCTCGACGACGGCCGTCTTGCCGACGCCGGGGTCGCCGATCAGCACCGGGTTGTTCTTGGTGCGCCGGGAGAGCACCTGCACCACCCGGCGGATCTCCTGGTCCCGGCCGATGACCGGGTCCAGCTTGCCCTCGCGCGCGGCGGCGGTGAAGTCCGTACCGAACTTCTCCAGGGCCTTGTACGTGCCCTCCGGATCGGGCGTCGTCACCCGCTGTCCACCCCTGACCTTCTCGAACGCGGCGAGCAGCTTCTTGGCGCCCGCCCCCTGCTGGTCGAGCAGCTCCCCGGCCTGGCCGCCCTTGGCGGCGATGCCGATGAGGAGGTGCTCGGTGGAGACGTAGTCGTCCCCGAGTTCCCTGGCCCGCTGGGTGGCGTCCGCGATGACGGCCAGCAGGTCGCGGCTGGCCTGCGGCGGGGCCACGGTGGAGCCCTGGACGCTGGGCAGGGCGGCGAGCAGCCGCTCGGTGCCGTCGCGCACCAGGGCCGCGTCGGCCTCGACGGCGGCCAGCAGATCCATCACGTTCTCGTTGTCCTGGCCCTGCAGCAGGGCGAGCAGGAGATGCGCGGGCGTCATGTCCGCATGTCCGGAGGACACCGCCCGGTCATTGGCGGCGCTCAGCGCCGCCCGGCTCTTGTTGGTCAGCTCGGCATCCACGTCCCTGTGCTCCTCCTCGCTCCGATCTTCTCATCCCTGCCCTACCCAACCTCCGTAAAGTTGAGTCTATTCCACTCAACCTCGCGAACGCCACTCCTCTGGCCTCAGGTTCTGGGCCAATGGGCCATGCCTTAGGTTCTGGGCCATGCCCGTCGATCCCCGCAACCCCGATCCCGAGTACCTCGCTTTCTGGCGCGAACGCCATGTGTGCACCCTGACCACCCCACGCCCGGACGGCACCCCGCATGTGGTCCCGGTCGGCGTCACCTACGACCCCGAGGCCGGCCTCGCCCGTGTCATCGCGAGCCGTCACAGCCGTAAGGTCGCCCATGTCCGGGCGGCGGGCGAGGGCGGTGCGCGGGTCGCGGTCTGCCAGCTGGCGGGCAGGCGGTGGGCCACGTTGGAGGGGCTCGCGGTGGTACGGGAGGAGCCCGAGCTGATCGCGGACGCCGAGCGCCGCTACGCCGAGCGCTACCAGCGCACGCCCCGCCCCAACCCGGACCGGGTCGTCATCGAGATCGCCCTGAACCGCGCCATGGGAAGGGCCTGAGGCCCGTCACCCCTCTTGGCCTGACGGGTCCCGTCACTCCCTTTGGCCTGACGGGTCCCGTCACTCCCCTTGGCCGGAGGAGTCCCGTCACTCCTCTTGGCCCGAGGGGCCCCGTCACCCCTCTTGGCCCGAGGAGTCCCGTCACTCCTCTTCCTCCTCCCGGTGACCGGCCCCCGCCCAAGGGTGGCGCAGCCTGATCCAGACGTCACGGGCGCGCCGCCCGGCCGCCGTACGGCTCTCGGCCACCGCCGTCCGCGCCTCCTCCTCGGTCTCCACCATGGGCCCCGACCCGCGCAGCGGCTTCCCCGCCGTCTCGTGCAGGAACACCGTGGCGATCAGCCCGATCACGCCCGCCACCATCAGGTAGAAGGCGGGCACCAGCGTGTTGTGCGTGGTGGCCACCAGCCACGAGGCCAGCAGCGGCGTCGTCCCGCCGAAGAGCGACACGGAGAGGTTGTACGAGATCGACAGCGCGCCGTAGCGCAGCCGGGTCGGGAACAGCGCCGGGAGCGTCGCGGCGCTCGTCCCCGCGAAGGTGACCAGCATCGCGCCCAGAATCAGACAGCCGATCGCGGGCAGCAGGACGCCGCCCTCCCGGATCAGCAGCACCGCCGGAACGGCCAGCACGATCATGCCCAGGCTGCCGAACAGGAACAGCGGCCGCCGCCCCCAGCGGTCGGACGTGCGCCCGACCACCGTGATCGCCAGCACCACGAACAGCATGGTGCCCAGCACCAGCACCTGGGCCGTGGTGGCGTCGGCGCCGAGCGTGGAGGTCATGAACGTCGGCAGGTACGACGTCACCATGTAGTTGGTGACGTTGTACATCAGCACCAGCCCCATGCAGATCAGCACCGCCTGCCAGTGCCGGGTGAAGATCTCCTTCAGCCGCCCCCGACCGGACTGGCGCGCCTCCTCCACCGGCCGGGGCTCGCCATGGGCCGCCGCCGCCTCCGCCGCCTCGGCCGCCCGCTCGGCCTCCTGCTGGAACGCCGGGGTCTCCTCCAGCCGCAGCCGCATGTACAGACCGATGAGCCCCAGCGGCCCCGCCACCAGGAACGGCACCCGCCAGCCCCAGTCCACCATCCCGTTCTCACCGAGGGCCGCGGTGAGAACGGTGACCAGGCCGGAGCCCAGCGAATAGCCGATGAAGGTGCCGAAGTCGAGCCAGCTGCCGAGGAAGCCACGGCGCTGATCGGGCGCGAACTCGGCGATGTACGTGGTCGCCCCCGCGTACTCCCCGCCGGTCGAGAAGCCCTGCACCACCCGGCAGGCCAGGAGCAGCAGCGGGGCGGCGAAGCCGATCGCGTCGTAGCCGGGCAGCAGACCCACCCCGAAGGTGCCCGCCGCCATCATGATCATGGTGGTGGACAGCACCCGCCGCCGCCCGATCCGGTCGCCCAGCGGCCCGAACACCAGCCCGCCCAGCGGCCGCACCAGGAACGCCACGGCGAAGGTGGCGAACGTGGAGACCACCTGGGTGGCGGGGTCGTCGGCGGGGAAGAAGACATGGCCGAGGGTGACGGCGACATACGCGTAGACACCGAAGTCGAACCACTCCATGGTGTTGCCGATGGCCGTCGCCGCGACGGCCCGGCGCATCCCCGGCTTGTCGACGACGGTGACGTCCTCGATCGCCAGCTGCTCCTTGCGGCGGCGCAGCAGCGTCCGGATCAGCTGGTCGGTACGGGCGCTGCCGTGCGGCCAACCTCCGCGGCGGGGGCCGCGCGGTGGTCTTGGACCGGTAGTCATCTCGTCCCCTGCCGCCGGCTGGAACCGCTACCCGACGCCGCTCCCGCCCCCGGGCTCACGCCCCGGCATCGCTGGACTTCGCGTAGGTCTCCGCCATCTGCCCGCCGACGTCGTACATCACCACCTGTTCGTCACCGACCACCCACGCCTCGTGGCCGGCCGGCACCACATACACATCGCCGGGGCCCACCTCGCCCTCGGCCCCGTCGTCCATGCGCACCCGCATCCGGCCCTGCACGATGATCCCGCTGTGCTGGACCTGGCAGCTGTCCGTCCCCACGATCGGCCGCACCGACTCCTTCCAGCGCCAGCCGGGCTCGAAGGTGGCCACGGCGAGATGCAGTCCGGTCAGGTTCAGCGCCTCCAGATGACCACCGGGAAAGTCCCGCCGCTCATCCGGCTTGTCCATCGTCTTGATCTCCAACATTGGCGGTACCTCCTCCCATATCTCCATGGTGCGCCTGGAACGCCCCATCGGCGCGAGATCACCGGGAAGCCGTCCGCCGCGTGGGCATGGGCCGTGCCTACGGTGGCGAGAGGGCGACGCGGCGGAACTCGACGGACTCGATGGTGACGCCGGGGGCCGAGGCCCCGAGCAGCGGGGCGGCGGCGCGGGCACGCTCCTCGTCCTCGAACGTCAGGATCGACATGCCGCGTCCGTCCACGGGCTCCAGCCACTGGCCGGAGACGAAGCCCGGCGCGGCGGTGAGCTTCGGCAGGATGTCGTTCATCAGCGCGGCGGCGGCTGCGGGGGCCTGGGCCGGGTCGATCGTGAGGGTGACGAGGGCTGCGCGATCGCGAACCCCTTCGCCGGCCCTTCCGGGATCTGCATGGCTGGAAACAGGGCCTCATCGAGCGAGATCTGAGCCATGCCTTCGGGTACCTCCGTCGTCGTAGGCGCCTCATGGGCGAGTGCGGTCACGGCGCAGGGAACGCGAAGGAGGCCGACCGCGTGATGGCGGTCGGCCTCCACGGGGCGGTGTCCCCGATCAGCGGTGGGACGAGCGGTACTTCGCCACCGCGCGGGCCTTCTCGGCGCGCGCCCTCGCCTCCGCCTCGGACATCTTCGCGATGCTCACGGCCCTTTCCCGCTGTGCGCGGGCCCGCTCCTGGGCCCGGGCGTCGGCGCCGTCCTTCGCCGCCGCCACGGCCCTCGCCCGCTGTGCGAGGGCCCGCTCCTCAGCCTTTGAGGGCGAGGACGCGTGGGACCTGGCCTTCGCCTGCGCGGTGGCGATGGTCCTTTCCCGCTGCGCGAGGGCCCGCTTCTGGGCTGCCGAGAGCCCGGGCGCGTTCTTCCACGCACCGGGCTCCTCCTTTTGCGCGTGTGCCTCCTTCTCGACGTCCGGCGCGGAGTGGGAGGCCGGCGCGGCGGCGTTGGCCTGTGACTCCGCCGCCAGGAGCAGGCCGCCGAGCGCGAGGGCGCTGACCGCGGCGGTCTTGAGCTTCGTGGCTGTCTTGCTCGCCTTGCGGCGTCCGGCGTGGCGCATGAGGGTTCCTCTGCTGTCGGTCCGACTGGGACATGGCGAATACGCGCCACGGGGACCCTGCGGCGACACCCGATCCCGGTGATACAGGTCACAGCACGGCGCCGTAGCGCGGCGCGGACGCCGGTGCGTCCTCCTGTGCGGGGAATCGGCGGGAAGAGGGGCGATGGGTGCGGCGGGAAGAGGAGTTCGACGATTTCTATGCACTGGCCTATCCCAGGCTCGTTCGGCAGCTCTACGCGATGACCGGGGATCTCTCCGAGGCCCAGGATGTCGTCCAGGAAGCGTTCATCAAGGCCTGGGACCGGTGGGAGCGGTTCTCGGGCGCCGCTTCGCAGGAGGCGTGGATCCGCACCACGGCGTGGCGGCTCGCCGTATCCCGGTTCCGCCGGGTGCGGCGCGGTTTACAGCTGCTGCAGCGCCATCATGAAGATCGACACGTGGAAGGCCCCTCCCCGGAGCACGTCGCCCTCATGGACGCGCTCAAAACGCTTCCGGCCAAGCAGCGAAGCGTGATCGTTCTCTACCATTTGTGCGATCTGAGCGTCGAGCAGATCAGCGCCGAGATGGGCTGGCCGACGGGCAGCGTCAGGACGTGGCTGGTCCGGGGGCGGACGTCGCTCGCTCACTACCTTTCCCCCTGCCGGACAAAGAGGTAGATCATGTCGGATGAGCGCCGGGTCGAAGCCTGGTTCGCCGAGACCGCGACGGCACTCGACGATGTCCGGGTCGAACGGGCCCTGTCCGGGCGGGACGTGCGACGGCGCAGTGCCGGGCGGCGCAGGCGCCGTGTTCTTGCCGGCGCCGTCGCCGCCGTCGGGGTGGTCGCCTTCGGAGCGGCCACCGTCTGGAACGTCACGAGGCCGGAACGGTCAGCGGTGGAGCCCGCTCACCCCCGGGAAGGCAGGGACATGGAGCGGGCCCAGGAGAAACTGCGCGCCTACTATTCCGGCCTGCCGGAAGCTCTCGCCTCCCGGAGGCCGGCCCAGGACGCCAAGCTGTCGAAGCTGATGGCGGTGCACTTCACCGAGACCGCGCTGAGGAATGCGATGATCAGCAAACGCAAGGGGGCGGACGGCCTCGCCGCCACGTGTGGGCGGGTGACGGCGGATACGGTCTTCACCGTCGGCGAGCCTCGCCGCACCGGGGCCGACACCGTCCGGGCACGGGTCGTCAACAGCAGCGGACCGGTAGCGATCGACGTCGACTTCGACGTCCGCGCCATGAAGATCTCGAAGTGGAGTTGCCCGGGCGGGTCGTGACCTGCTCCCGACCCGCGTCCGCGCACAAGCGGGCCCGGCGACCGGGAACGGTCGCCGGGCCACGTGGGCACAAGGCCTTGAGGCGCTAGAGGCGCTATTCGCCGCGCTTGGGCTTCGGCCGCCAGACCACCAGGGCGCTGCTCTGCTGGACGTCCTGGTAGCGGACCAGGTCGCGGCGGTAGGAGGCGTGGACCTGGGCCTCGCGCTGCTGCATGGCCGTCGCGGCACCCTCGACCGCGGCCTGGAGCTCGGCGACCCGGGCCTGGAGGGCCGCGACCTGGTTCTCCAGTTCGATGATGCGCTTGATCCCGGCGAGGTTGATGCCCTCGTCCTGGGACAGCTGCTGGACCTGGCGGAGCAGCTGGATGTCGCGCGCGGAGTACCGTCGGCCGCGGCCGGCGGTACGGTCGGGCGAGACCAGGCCGAGGCGATCGTACTGACGCAGGGTCTGCGGGTGCAGCCCGGAGAGCTGGGCGGCCACCGAGATGACGTAGACCGGCGAATCCTCGGTCAGCTCATAGGGATTGCGGGGTCGGCCGGCGCCCCTGCCTCCGATTCCTCCTCGGCCGTCCATCTCAAGCTCCCTTCGCGGCCTTGAACAGCTCCGCCCGTGGGTCCTCTCCCACGGTCGCCTCGCGATACGACTCCAGCGCGTCACGCGCCGGGTCGCTCAGGTCCTTCGGCACCGTGACCTCGACGGTGACCAGCAGGTCGCCGCGGGTGCCGTCCTTGCGCACCGCGCCCTTGCCCCGGGCGCGCATGGTCCGCCCGTTGGGCGTGCCGGGCGGCAGCTTCAGGGTGACCGGCGGGCCGCCCAGGGTGGGGACCTTGATCTCGCCGCCGAGCGCCGCCTCGGGAAGGGTGACGGGCACGGTGACGGTCAGGTTGTCGTCCTTGCGGCCGAAGACCGGGTGCGGGTCCACGTGCACGACCACGTACAGATCGCCCGCCGGGCCGCCGGTCTCGCCCGGGGCGCCCTTGCCGCGCAGCCGGATCCGCTGGCCGTCGCTGACCCCCGCGGGGATCCGGACCTGCATGGTGCGGGCGGAACGGGCCCGTCCGCTGCCCTTGCAGGTCTCGCACGGGTTCTGCGCGATCAGCCCGCGGCCGCGGCACTCCACGCACGGGTCGGTGAGCGAGAAGCCGCCCCCGCCGCCCCGGCTGACCTGGCCGGTGCCGACACAGGTCGGACAGACGCGCGGGGTGCCGTCCCGGTCGCCGGTGCCCGAGCAGGCCTTGCACGGGGCCTGGCTGGACATCCGCAGCGGGACCGTGGCCCCCTCGACGGCCTCGGTGAAGCTGAGCGTCACCTCGGACTCGATGTCCTGGCCCCGGCGCGGCTGGGCGCGGGTGGCGCCGCCGCGGCCGAACAGCCCGCCGAAGACGTCCCCGAGCCCGCCGCCGAAGCCTCCGGCGCCGCCACCGCCGCCGCCGCCCTGCGCGCCGCCGAAGAGGTCGCCCAGGTCGAAGTTGAAGCTGCCGGTGGAGCCCGGCCCGCCCGGCCCGGGGCGGAAGCCCCCGTTGCCGAACAGCGCGCGGGCCTCGTCGTACTCCTTGCGCCGCTTGGGGTCCCCGAGGATGTCATTGGCCTCGGAGATCTCCTTGAACCGGTCCTCCGCCTTGGCGTCGCCCTTGTTGGCGTCCGGGTGGTACTCGCGGGCGAGCTTCCGGTACGCCTTCTTGATCTCTGCCTCGGTGGCGTCCTTGGGGACGCCGAGGACTTTGTAATAGTCCTTCTCCACGAAGTCCTTGGTGCTCATCCCCGACGTCCCTCCTCTCCTGCTGCTCTCGCGGTCACCGTCACGTCAGCCCTCTTCCGGGCCACCGCTCTCCTCGTCCGGCGCCGCGGTCTCGCCTTCGCCCTTGCCGGGGGTGGCTCCCGGCTGGGGCTCGGCGACGGCGACCCGCGCCGGGCGGATCGTGCGCTCGCCGATTCGATACCCCGGCTGCAGAATCTGCACGCACGTGGTCTCGGTGACATCCGGCGCGTAACTGTGCATCAGGGCCTCGTGGATCAGCGGGTCGAAGGGCTCGCCCTCCTTGCCGAACTGCTGGAGGCCCAGCTTGGCCACCACCGTCTCCACGGACTCGCCCACCGACTTGAAGCCGCCGACGAGCTCGCCGTGGTCACGGGCGCGGCCGATGTCGTCGAGCACGGGCAGCAGCTCGGACAGGAGGCTCGCCACGGCGATCTCCTTGACCGTCACCCGGTCCCGCTCGACCCGGCGCCGATAGTTCTGGTACTCCGCCTGGAGCCGCTGGAGGTCGGCCGTCCGCTCGTTGAGCGCGGTACGGACCTGGTCCAGCTGTGCCTGAAGGGCTACCTGCTCGAGGTCCCCGGCCGGGGCCGCCGGGCCCGCCTTGTCGGCGGACCCGGCGCCCTTCGCCGCGTCGTCGGGGGTCTGCGCGGCCTCGGAGGGGACGTCGGGCTGCTCCTCGAAGCCCGGGGTCTCCTCCGTCACGCGGCACCACCCTGACCCTTGTCGGCCTTGTCGTCGTCGACGATCTCGGCGTCCACCACATCGTCATCGGCCTTGGCCTGGCCCGCGGCGCCGGCGTCACCGGCGGCGGCACCGGCCTCGCCCGCGCCGTCCGCGGTGTTGGCGTACATGGCCTGGCCCAGCTTCTGGCTGACCGCGGCGACCTTCTCGGTCGCGGTGCGGATCTCGGCGGTGTCCTCGCCCTTGAGCTTCTCCTTCAGCTCGGTGAGGGCCTCCTCGACCTCGGTCTTGACCTCGCCCGGGACCTTGTCCTCGTTGTCCTTGAGGAACTTGTCCGTCTGGTAGACCAGCTGCTCGGCCTGGTTACGGGTCTCGGCGGCCTCGCGGCGCTTGTGGTCCTCCTCCGCGTACTGCTCGGCCTCGCGCATCATGCGGTCGATGTCGTCCTTCGGCAGCGCGGAGCCGCCGGTGACGGTCATCTTCTGCTCCTTGCCGGTGCCGAGGTCCTTCGCGCCGACGTGCATGATGCCGTTGGCGTCGATGTCGAAGGTGACCTCGATCTGCGGCACGCCGCGCGGGGCCGGGGGCAGGCCGGTCAGCTCGAACATCCCGAGCTTCTTGTTGTACGCCGCGATCTCGCGCTCGCCCTGGTAGACCTGGATCTGCACGGACGGCTGGTTGTCCTCGGCCGTGGTGAAGATCTCCGAGCGCTTGGTCGGAATGGTCGTGTTGCGCTCGATCAGCTTGGTCATGATGCCGCCCTTGGTCTCGATGCCGAGGGACAGCGGGGTGACGTCCAGCAGCAGGACGTCCTTGACCTCGCCCTTGAGGACACCGGCCTGGAGGGAGGCGCCGATGGCGACGACCTCGTCCGGGTTGACGCCCTTGTTGGCCTCCTTGCCGCCGGTCAGCTCCTTGACGAGCTCGGCGACGGCGGGCATACGGGTCGAGCCACCGACCAGGACCACGTGGTCGATCTCGGACAGCGAGATGCCCGCGTCCTTGATGACGTTGTGGAACGGGGTCTTGCAGCGCTCCAGCAGGTCGGAGGTGAGCTGCTGGAACTGGGCGCGGGTGAGCTTCTCGTCCAGGTGCAGCGGGCCCTCGGCGGACGCCGTGATGTAGGGCAGGTTGATGGTGGTCTCGGACGAGCTGGAGAGCTCGATCTTCGCCTTCTCAGCGGCCTCGCGGAGGCGCTGCAGGGCCATCTTGTCCTTGGACAGGTCGACGCCGTGGCCGTTGTTGAACTGCTTGACCAGGTAGTCGACGACGCGCTGGTCCCAGTCGTCACCACCGAGGTGGTTGTCACCGTTGGTGGCCTTGACCTCCACCACGCCGTCGCCGATCTCCAGCAGCGAGACGTCGAAGGTGCCGCCACCGAGGTCGAAGACCAGAATGGTCTGGTCGTCCTTCTCCAGCCCGTAGGCGAGCGCGGCGGCGGTAGGCTCGTTGACGATACGCAGGACGTTGAGGCCCGCGATCTCACCGGCTTCCTTGGTCGCCTGGCGCTCGGCGTCGTTGAAGTACGCCGGGACGGTGATGACCGCGTCCGTGACCTTCTCGCCGAGGTACGACTCCGCATCCCGCTTGAGCTTCTGCAGGATGAAGGCGCTCATCTGCTGCGGGTTGAAGTCCTTGCCGTCGAGGTTGATCTTCCAGTCGGTGCCCATGTGGCGCTTGACCGAGCGGACGGTGCGGTCCACGTTGGTCACTGCCTGGCGCTTGGCGACCTCGCCGACCAGCACCTCGCCGTTCTTCGCGAACGCCACGACGGACGGCGTGGTCCTGGCGCCCTCGGCGTTGGTGATGACGGTGGGCTCACCGCCTTCGAGAACACTGACGACGGAGTTCGTCGTACCCAGGTCGATGCCGACCGCACGTGCCATTTCGGGATCCTCCAGCTACAGCATTGAGTGGAACAGACTCAAGCGTGCATCACCGCTCTGCGGCTGTCAACAGACCTGAGTCGACAGGGCTCAAGTTTTATATGAGGCTTATGCCCAAGCGGGCGTGGAAGAGGTGGAGGATGGGCCCGGCGCGGCGGACGAGGAGCCACGGGGAGGGGCCAAGTGAGGGGAGGCGGGGCCAAGTGAGCGACACAGATCACCGGCTCGTCGACTACATGGGTTCCCGTCCGGACGGGTAATCTCGGTCAAGCCACATTAAGTTACTGCTTAGTAATCCAGCTCTCGCAGGTTCGAGGAGCCCCTTATGCAACTCGCCGCGATCATCGTGTCGCTGGTCCTCACCGCGGTCGGCGTTGCCCTGCTCGGCCGGGCCGTCGCGCAGTTCGTGCGCTTCTTCAAGCTCGGCGCGCCGGTCCCGGCGGGGGCCAGGACCGACAATCCCTGGCAGCGCAGCGTGACCCTGGTCCGGGAGTTCCTCGCGCACACGCGCATGAACAAGTGGGGCGTCATCGGCGTCGCCCACTGGTTCGTGGCGATCGGCTTCCTGACCCTGCCGCCGACCATCATCAACGCCTATGGCCAGCTCTTCCAGGCGGACTGGACGCTGCCGATCCTCGGCGGCTTCCTCCCGTACGAGCTGTACATCGAGTTCATCGGCACGATGACCACGCTGGGCATCCTGACGCTGATGGTGATCCGGCTGCTGAACCTGCCCAGCCGGGCCGGCCGCAAGTCCCGGTTCACCGGCTCCACCGCCTGGCAGGCGTACTTCGTCGAGTACGTCATCCTCATCATCGGCCTCGCGATCATGGCGCTGCGCGGCACCGAGGGCGCGCTGCACCACGTCGACCATTACGAGCCCGCGTACTTCGCCTCGTATCCGCTGGTCCAGCTCTTCGACGGGCTCGGCGTGGACACGGTGCAGAACCTGACCTACTTCTTCGCGATGATCAAGCTGGGCACGACCATGATCTGGATGATCACGGTCAGCACCAACCTCGACATGAGCATCGCCTGGCACCGCTTCCTCGCCTTCCCCAACATCTGGTTCAAGCGGGAGTCCAGCGGCGAGGTGGCGCTCGGCGCGCTCCAGCCGATGGTGAGCGAGGGCAAGCCGATCGACTTCGAGGACCCGGACGAGGACGCCCAGTTCGGCGTCTCGCAGATCGAGCACTTCTCCTGGAAGGGCATCCTCGACTTCTCCACCTGCACCGAATGCGGCCGCTGCCAGTCGCAGTGCCCCGCCTGGAACACCGGCAAGCCGCTCTCGCCCAAGCTGCTGATCATGGCGCTGCGCGACCACTCGCACGCCAAGGCCCCGTATCTGCTCGCCGGTGGCGGCAAGACCATGGAGGGCGAGGAGAAGGCGAGCCAGGAGCAGCTGGCCGGTGTGCCCGCGGCCGCGCTGGCGGAGGCCGAGCGTCCGCTGATCGGCACGCTGGAAGAGAACGGCGTCATCGACCCGGACGTGCTGTGGTCCTGCACCACCTGCGGTGCCTGCGTCGAGCAGTGCCCGGTGGACATCGAACACGTCGACCACATCGTGGACATGCGCCGCTACCAGGTGATGATCGAGTCCTCGTTCCCGTCCGAGGCGGGCACGATGCTCAAGAACCTGGAGAAGAAGGGCAACCCCTGGGGGCTGGCCAAGAAGCAGCGGCTGGCGTGGACCAAGGAAGTCGACTTCGAGGTGCCGGTCGTCGGCAAGGACATCGAGGACCTCACCGAGGTCGACTACCTGTACTGGGTCGGCTGCGCGGGCGCCCTGGAGGACCGGGCCAAGAAGACCACCAAGGCCTTCGCGGAGCTGCTGCACATCGCGGGCGTCAAGTTCGCGATCATGGGCGGCGACGAGGCGTGCACCGGTGACTCCGCCCGCCGCCTGGGCAACGAGTTCCTCTTCCAGCAGCTCGGCCAGCAGAACGTCGAGATGCTGAACATGGCGTTCGGCGAGGACGCTGACGAGGGCGTCGTCGTCGAGAAGTCCAAGAAGAAGATCGTCGCGACCTGCCCGCACTGCTTCAACACGATCGCCAACGAATACCCGCAGCTGGGCGGCGACTTCGAGGTCATCCACCACACCCAGCTGCTGCAGCACCTCATCGACGAGGGCAAGCTGGTCCCGGTCACCCCGGTCGAGGGTCTGATCACCTACCACGACCCCTGCTACCTGGGCCGCCACAACAAGGTCTACACCCCGCCGCGCGAGATCATCGCCAAGGTGCCGGGGCTGCGGAACGAGGAGATGCACCGCCACAAGGAGCGCGGCTTCTGCTGCGGCGCGGGCGGCGCCCGGATGTGGATGGAGGAGCGGATCGGCAAGCGCATCAACAACGAGCGCGTGGACGAGGCGCTGTCCCTCAACCCGGACATCGTCTCCACCGCCTGCCCGTTCTGCCTGGTGATGCTGACCGACTCCGTCAACGGCAAGAAGAACGATGGCAAGGTCAGCGAGGCGCTCCAGGTCGTGGACGTGGCGCAGTTGCTGCTCGACTCGGTCAAGACCCCCGCCGAGCCGGAGGGCGACGGCGAGTCGACCGAGGCCCCGGAGCCCGCGCCGGCAAAGTGACGCACTCGCCGTACCGACGATGACGAGGCCCGCCCGCGCACCGCTTCCAGCGCAGGCGGGCCTCACCCTTACGCCCGCGGCCTGCCGTTCTTCGACAGCGGCAGCGCCTGCTCGGTCCAGATGACCTTGCCGTCCGCCGTGTAGCGGGTGCCCCAGCGGTCGGCGAACTGGGAGACCAGGAAGAGCCCCCGGCCGCCCTCGTCCGTCGTCCCCGCGTACCGCAGATGCGGGGAGGTGCTGCTGGTGTCGAAGACCTCGCAGATCAGACTGCGGTCGCAGAGCAGCCGCACCCGGATCGGACCGGTCGCATAGCGGATCGCGTTGGTGATCAGCTCGCTGAGGATGAGCTCGGTCGTGAACGCGACGTCGCCGAGATCCCACTCCGCCAGCTTCCGGGCCACCGCGGCACGCACCTCGGCCACCTGCGCCGGATCGGACGGCACCTCCCAGTCGGCGGTCAGACCGGGCTCCAGCACCCTCGTACGGGCCACGATGAGCGCGATGTCATCGCTCGGGCGATCGGGCAGCAGCGCGTCCAGCACCGCCGTACAGGCGTCCTCGGGCGTCCGGCCGGGGTGGGCCAGGGCACCGCGCAGCATCTCCAGGCCGGTGTCGATGTCCCGGTCGCGCTTCTCGATCAGCCCGTCGGTGTAGAGCACCAGATGGCTGCCCTCGGGCAGCTCCAGCTCCGCCGTCTCGAACGGCAGCCCGCCCAGGCCCAGCGGCGGCCCGGCGGGCAGCTCCAGGAACTCCACCGAACCGTCCGGACGCACCAGCGCGGGCGGCGGATGGCCGGCCCGCGCCATCGTGCAGCGCCGCGTCACCGGATCGTAGATCGCGTACAGACACGTCGCCCCGGTGATGCCCTCGCTGCCACCTCCACCACCGCTGCCGTCGCCGTCCAGCCCACCAGGGCCCTCGTCCTGGTCGATCCGGGCGATCAGATCGTCCAGGTGGGAGAGGATCTCGTCGGGCGGGAGGTCGAGCGTGGAGAAGTTGTGCACCGCCGTCCGCAGCCGCCCCATCGTCGCCGCCGCGTGCAGACCGTGCCCGACCACGTCGCCCACCACCAGCGCCACCCGCGCCCCGGGCAACGGGATGACGTCGAACCAGTCGCCCCCGACCCCCGACTCCGCCGGCAGATAGCGGTACGCCACATCCAGCGCGTTCTGCTCCGGCAGCATCCGGGGCAGCAGGCTGCGCTGGAGGGTCACCGCCATCGTGTGCTCGCGGGTGTAGCGGCGGGCGTTGTCGATGCTCACGGCGGCCCGGGTGACCAGCTCCTCCGCGAGGGAGATGTCGTCCTCCTCGAAGGGCTCCGGCTTCTCCGCGCGCATGAAGCTGGCCACGCCCAGGACGACGCCCCGGGCCCGCAGCGGGACCGTGATCATCGAGTGGATGCCGTAGTCCACGATCCGGCGGGCGTGCTCGGGGTCCTGTTCCTGCCAGCCGCCGAAGTCGCCCAGGACCGGCTCGACGGTGACCGCTCCGCTGCGGAAGCCCCGGGCCTGGGGCGCGCTCGGGCCGAACTCGATCAACATGCCGAGGGGTAGAGCGGGCCGTCGTCCCGGATGCCGCTCAGGGCCGTACGGCGCAGGACCGTACGGCCGCCGTCAGCGGCCGCCACGGCGGCCCACGAGCCCGCGTCCAGGCCGCCGATGTCCGACACGCCGTCCGGGGGCTCCTCGCCGCGCAGCACCGAGTCCGCGAGGTCCACCGAGACGTAGTCGGCGAACCGGGCCACCGCGTACTCCGCCAGCTCCTGGGCGGTGCGCACCACGTCCAGCGTGGTGCCGATGGAGACGCCCGCGTCGTACAGCAGCTTGAGGCGGTTGCGCGCGAGGTCGACCTTGCCGGACAGCGCGCGCAGCTCCGTGGTGTCGCGCAGGGTGGCGACGCTGCCGGGCGGGCCGCCGTCGCGGTCGGTGGGGCGGTGGCTGACGGACAGCAGCCGCTCACCCGCCGTATGGACCTCGTCGGTGGCGGGGCGCCCGGACGCCAGCAGCGCGGCGGTGTGCGGATCGAAGCCGAGCTCGGACACCAGGCGGCCCTCGGCGTCCGGCGGGAGGTCGAAGAGCCGGCGCGCCTCGTCGTTGGCCAGCACCAGCCGCCCGTCGCCGCCGACGATCAGCACGCCCTCGCGCACCGAGTGCAGCACCGCGTCATGGTGCTCGTACATCCGCGTCATCTCGGACGGGTCGAGCCCGTGGGTCTGGCGCCGCAGCCGCCTGCTGACCAGGGCCGTGCCCGCCGTGGCGAGCGCCATGGCGGCCGCCGCCGCGCCGAACAGCAGTGGCAGCTGCTGGTCGGCGGCGCCGCTCACCTTCTTGATCGTGATACCGGCCGCGACCAGGCCGACGACCTTCCCCTGGGCGTCCTTGACGGGCACCACGGACCGTACGGACAGGCCGAGCGTGCCGGTGTAGGTCTCCTGGACCGTCCGGCCCTCGGTCGCCGGGCGGATGCTGCCCATGAAGTGCTTGCCGATCCGGGCGGGGTTGGGGTGGGTGTAGCGGACCCCCTGTGGCGTCATGGCCACGACGAAGTCGACCCCGGAGCCCTTACGGGCCCGCTCGGCGAGCGGCTGCAGCACGGCGCTGGGATCGGGGCCGCGCAGCGTGCTCACCATGCCCGGCGCGTTCGCGAAGCTCTCGGCGACCGCCATGGAGCGGTTACGGGCCTCCCGCTCGCTGTCGTAGCGGGACTGGAGGACGAGTGCCACGACGGCGGCGACGACCAGCAGCAGCACGACGCCGACCTGCAGGACGAAGACCTGGCCGGCCACGGTGCGCACGCCGCGCCCGGATGCCAGCGGGGCCGCTGCCCATTGCCGCGGCCGTTGGGGCGCCGGGACCGCCGCCGGGACCGCCGCCGGAGCCAGGGCCGGAGCCGGGGCCCGATGCGCGGCCGCTCCAGCGGGTGCGCACCGGCGATCGCCCGTGCGGGCTCAGCTGGGCGTACGGGCTCTGCCGACCCTGCGGACCCCAGCGGTCAGAGGAGCCCGGCGAGCCCTGCGGGTCGGCTTGATCGCGCCGGTCCCACTGATCGCGCTGGTCGCGCTTGTCTCGCCAGTCCCGCTCGTCTCGCTGGCCTCGCGGATCTCTCGGGCCCTGCTGATCCTGCTGATCCTGGGTGTCCTGCTGAACGCGCCGCCCACGTCGCTCCCATGCCGAGCGGGGCCCCTCACGCCGACCGCGTGGGCGCCAGTCGGTCATCGTGCGGGCCAGCGGAACCCGTGGTCGGCCGAAAAGTCCAGCCATGTCGCCATTTTTAGCACCCTCGCTCAGCGGCGGGCGAGCGGCATCCTCAGCCGCCGGCCGAGCACTCCCGTCCGACATCGCGATTACACCCCGCCCGCACCCTCTTTCACCCGTCTCGCCGCCTCACCCGTCATCCGCACACCGTGCGTTAAACACATGGTTGCCCCCGTTTTTCCGCGTCGAAGTTCCGCGTCGGACGTACCGATACTGGCCGTGAAGTATCCCTTCTCACAACGACGTTGCGAATTCCCTACAGGATCATGCCCAACAGGGCATCCGTAAATGTCCCGGACAGCCCTTGTGCTCCAAAGGTCATCTTTACAGTCAAGCAGACTGATCGGTCCCGCATCGTCCGCAAAGATCACCGAGCGGCGGAGGCCGAAGCGCCAGGCATCACCCTCGTAACGAAGTGCCGTGCCCCTTGGCCTGAGCCGCCCTGATGGGTTGAGGTGGCCCGATGACGCCCGCACCTCCCCCACAGCACCACCCGGCCGCGTCCCGGGCCCCCGACGCCGCTCCCTCCCCCGCGTCCCTCGCATCCCCCGCGTCCCTCGCATCCCTCGCGTCCCCACCGCCTCTGCCGTCGCCTCTGCCGCCACTTCCGTCACCGCCTCCATTACCGCCGGTACGGCCTGTCTGGCGCTGCTGCTCACCGCCTGCGGCCCCGACGACGGCGCCCAGGGGCAGCACGACGGCTCCGCCGCCGGGTCCGTCATCACCCCCACGGCGACCGCGCCCGTCCCCCACGGCAAGGGCAGCCGGCTGCCGGACGACGTCAACGGCGACGGCTACCCCGATCTGCGCGTCCCCGTCCCGTCCGGCAAAGGGGGCTGCCCAGCCGGATCGCCTTCGTCCACGGCTCGTCCCACGGCCTGAATCCCGCCACCCGGACCGTGCTCCGCCATCGCGACCTCGGGCTGCCCTCCCAGGACGTCACCGTCGCGGGCGCGACCGAGGTGGCCACGGCCGACCTCGACGGCGACGGCTACGCCGACGTCACGACGACGGCGGGCGAGGCGCTCGGCGAGCAGGAGGCCGAGCGCACCCAGGCCACCGTCCGGACCGTCCCCTACATCTCCTGGGGCGGCCCCGGCGGCCCCCACCGCACCCGTTCCGCCGCCCGCGTCCAGCTGACCGGCCCGGACGACGGCGTGGACGCCCAGCGCCCCACCGTGGGCGACTTCAACGGCGACGGCCACCACGACCTGGCCCTGGTCCGCGCGGACCGGCACTCGCTGCTGGTGCTGTACGGGCCGTTCGACCGGGCGGGCAAGGCGGCCAGGACCGTGCCGTACGCGAGCCCGCTGGAGGGCCACGGCGAGATCGGCGATCTCATCGCCGACACCATCGCCGACACCGCCGACGGCCGCCACCGCGCCACCGATCTGGTGGTGCACGCGCTCAACGACAACGATCAGTCCGGCTCCATCCTCCTCACCGCCGGGTCCCACGGCCTCAGCCACACGGGCCGCGGGCTGCGTGAGGGCAACTCGATCGCCTTCGGCGACTTCGACGGCGACGGCCGCCGCGATGTCGCGGTCGGCGACAGCGGCACCCGTAACGACGAGCCGGGCGTGGAGACGGAGCGGCCGGACATCGGCAAGACGGTGAGCGTCTACCACAAGGGGGCGGCGCCGGCGGCCGGTTCCGCTCCGCGTCCCCTCAAGGTGCCCGGGATGTCGGGCACCCTGGCCGCCGCCGATACGGACGGGGACGGCACCGATGAACTGGCCGTCTCGCTCGGGCGCGGCGGCGTCGAGCTGCTCACCCTGCGAGGATCCCGCCCCGCCACGACCCGCGTCGCCCGGCGCCATCTGCTGACCCGCGCGGCACCCGCCGTCGTGGACGGCGAATCCGTCCGTAAGGGCGAGCGCGCGGCCCGTCTCTACGGTGTCGCGGACTTCGATCACGACGGTAAGGACGAGGTCGTCCTGGCCTGGGGCCCCGGCCTGGCCTTCTCGCGGTACGGCGAACGTCCCGAGTGGTGGTGGATCACGGACGGCACGGCGGACAAGACAGCCTTCAGCAGCAAGCCGTTCGCGGCGGACGCGGACTAGGTAAGCGGACCAGGGCGCAAACCAGGGCGCGAACCAGGACGGGCGAACGCCGGACCAACGCCGGGCCGGACCAACGCCGGGCGGGACCAACGCCGGGCGGGCACACCGGCGCCCCCGGCGACCCCCACCGACCACCGGGGGAAAACCCATAAGGGACCCCCTAAGGGATGTCACAGCTCGGCCGCAATGCCCGGGCTGCCCACACAGCTCCCGCACCCGGCCCGCTACGACCGGGTACGTTCGAATGGTGGCTGGATTCAGGATCGGACGCGGACGGGACTCCCACTCCGCGCAACAAGGGCAGCAGCGGCCGCCGCAGCCGCCGTACGGACAGCAGCACGACCCGTACGGCGATCAGCGGCAGCCGCAGTGGCAGCAGCCCTCCTCACAGGGAGAGCCGGAGTATTTCGGCGGCCAGGACCCGCACTACGGCCCCGGGCCCGGGCAGGGCCCCGGCCCCGGAGGCTACGGCCAGGGGCAGAGACCGTACGGACAGGGCGGCGGCGCGTACGCCGACAACAACTCGGGCCATACACAGCAGTTCAGCGTCGGTGATGCGCCCGACGCGTACGGCCCGTACGGCCAGGGCCCCGGTTCGTACGACGACGGCTACGGCGGGCAGACGTACCGCGCAGGCTCCTCCACGGCCCGCCCGCCGGCCCCCGGCTGCACTGGCAGCAGCTGCTGAGCGGCATCGTGCTGCGCCCGTCGGCCACCTTCTGGCAGATGCGGGACTACGCGGTGTGGGGCCCGGCGCTGATCGTGACCTTCGTCTACGGTCTGCTGGCGGTCTTCAGCTTCGATGACGCCCGTAAGGACGTCCTCAAAGCCCCCATGTCCAACAGCATCCCGTGGGTGCTCACCGCGGGCGTCGCCATGCTGATCAGTGGGCTGATCCTGGGCGCCGTCACCCACACCCTCGCCCGCCAACTGGGCGGCGACGGCACCTGGGCGCCGACCATCGGCCTCTCGATGCTGATCATGTCGATCACGGACGCGCCGCGGCTGGTGTTCGCGCTCTTCCTGGGCGGGGACAGCTCGCTGGTGAAGGTGCTGGGCTGGGTGACCTGGCTGGCGGCGGGCGCGCTCTTCACCTCGATGGTGAGCAAGTCGCACGACCTGCCGTGGCAGAAGGCGCTGGGCGCGTCGGCGCTCCAGCTGATCGCGCTGCTGAGCCTGCTGAAGCTGGGAACGCTGTAAGGGCCGTAAGAGCCGTAAGGCCGACACCACAAGCCGTAAGGCCGACACCACAGGCCGCATGGCCGACACCACAGACCGCATGACAAGGGGCCCGCACCGGCGGGCCCCTCATCTACGCGACATGCTCTGTGTCAGGCGTCCCGAACCTGCCCCTCCCGCCGCACGACGGGCGGTTCGACGCTCCACGGGAAGTTGATCCACTGATCGGTGCGCTGCCAGACGTACTCGCACTCCACGAGCGACTGCGGCTTCTCGTAGATCACCGCGCTGCGCACCTCGGCGACCGTGCCGAGGCAGAAGTCCCGGACCAGCTTCAGCGTCTTGCCGGTGTCCGCCACGTCATCGGCGATCAGCACCTTCTTGTCGGAGAAGTCGATCGCGTTGGGCACGGGCGCGAGCATCACGGGCATGTCGAGGGTGGTCCCCACGCCCGTGTAGAACTCCACGTTCACCAGGTGGATGTTCTTGCAGTCGAGCGCGTACGCCAGCCCACCGGCCACGAAGACCCCGCCACGGGCTATGGAGAGCACGATGTCGGGCTCGTAGCCATCGTCGGCGATCTTCTCCGCCAGCTCGCGGACCGCGACCCCGAACCGCTCGTACGTAAGGTTCTCGCGCTGCTCACCCACGCCGCTCACACCTTCGTCCGGTGGAAGCTCTGGAACGACCGCGAGGGCGTCGGCCCGCGCTGCCCCTGATAGCGGGAGCCGTAGCGGGCCGAGCCGTAAGGATGCTCCGCGGGCGAGGTCAGCCGGAACATGCACAACTGCCCGATCTTCATCCCCGGCCACAGCTTGATCGGCAGCGTGGCGACATTCGACAGCTCGAGCGTGACGTGCCCGGAGAACCCCGGGTCGATGAACCCCGCCGTCGAGTGCGTCAACAGCCCCAGCCGCCCCAGACTCGACTTCCCCTCGAGCCGCGAGGCGATGTCGTCCGGCAGCGACACGACCTCGTACGTCGAGGCGAGCACGAACTCCCCGGGGTGCAGGATGAACGCGTCCTCGCCCTCGGGCTCCACCAGCCGCGTCAGATCGGGCTGCTCCACCGCCGGGTCGATATGCGGATAGCGGTGGTTCTCGAACACCCGGAAGAACCGGTCCAGCCGTACATCGATACTCGACGGCTGCACCATCGCCGGATCGTACGGATCAATCCGCACCCGCCCGGCGTCGATCTCGGCCCGGATGTCCTTGTCTGAGAGAAGCACCTGAAGAGGATACGCACATCACAGGTGCCCCCACGGCACAGGCCCGGTCCCACCGGACCGGGCCCGCACCCTGTGACTTCATCGGCTACCGCTCACCGCTTATCGGCTCCCACCGGCACCGCGTGCCGAAGCCGAGCGCAACGCGGACACCGCAGCAACCGGCCGGGGCCGATGCGGTCGACGGTGAGGTGCTGCATCGGGAACGAGGAGGTGCTGAACACATGCCCTTCAGCACAACGGACGACGGTGCGCTCCATTGAGTCCCTTCCCCAAGAACGTGGACGGCGTGGACGACAAAAGCCACATTAGGGGATCAACCACACCCTGCTCCACGCGGCACTCCGCACCCCCACCGTACGCCCAACTCCCGCACCCCAACAGCCGCTTCCACCCCAAGGACACCTCGAAAATCCACCCCAAAACCCCAGCAATCCCCCTCAAAACACCCCGCCCCCACCCCACTCCAACCCCCGCCCCGACCCCGACCCGCCCCAACCGGACCTCCGCCCGAACCCCGAACAGCACGAAGACCCCACGACGAATGCGCCGGGGGTCAGCCATGGGGTAAAGTGTCCGACGATGCGGCGCCAGAGATCGGGCGCCTCTCGCGGGTGTAGTTTAATGGTAGAACATGAGCTTCCCAAGCTCAGAGCGCGGGTTCGATTCCCGTCACCCGCTCCAGACAGAAGCCCCAGGCCAGCGGCCCGGGGCTTGTTTGTTGTCCAGCCCCCTCCAGACGGCTCGCACCAGATGCGCACCAGATGCAGGGTCCCCGCGGTCTCCTCGATCGAGCGCTATCGTGAAGCAGAGACGGCCGACAGGGAGAGTCTTCTGATGACTGCCGCCCATGACTACAGCGATCTGCATGACATCATCGAGCGGCTTGAGCCCGAGCAGGTCGAAGAGCTGCGTCGACACGCCCTGCGCCTGGTGAGGACGCCCCCGCCGAGCCGTTTCCGCGTCCTGCGAAGCTTCGACGGACCGTCGGACGACCTCGGAGCTCGCGCCAAGGACATCGCTCGCGAGGAGCTCGGCGAGGCCGATGCTGATCGTTGACACCGGCCCCATCGTCGCCCTACTGAACCGCAACGATCCCGACCACAAGAGCTGTGTCGAGCTGCTGGAGTCCCACACGGGCGAACTACTGATCACGCCGTATGTGCTCACCGAAGCCTGCTACCTGCTCGCCAAGTACGTCAGCCCCGACGCAGAGATCAACCTCATCGAGGCCGTTGCCGCAGAGGACCTCGTCCAAGCCCCAACCGCCCGGGACGACCTTTCCCGCATGGCCGAACTCATGCAGCAGTACCGCGGATTTCCTCTTGGTGTTGCTGATGCCTCAGTAGTCGCCCTTGCGGAGCGCCTCAAAGCGCCCACGGTCGCGACACTGGATCATCGCCACTTCCATGCCATCAAACCCCTCCACGTGCCCGCGCTGACGCTCCTGCCATGAGGCCGCGCCGTGCCCGATGCGTGCCCGATCGGGCGGTGAACCACGGTCAGTCAGGGTCCCCGGGGCACCCTGGCGTGCCCCAGCAGGTAGACCATCTCAGCAGGTCAGAACACGTTTGCCCACCAGTCCCGGTGATTCCCAAGCTCAGAGCGCGGGTTCGATTCCCGTCACCCGCTCCACGACGAAGGCCCAGGTCAGCGACCTGGGCCTTGTTCGTAGCCCAGACCGCTTAATGGTCACCGTGCCCGTTCCGTGCCAGATAGCTGTCGCGCAGGTCCGGCGGTCACGTTCACTCTCCCGTGCGCCGAACCACACTGTCGATGCACTCGGCAGCCCCATCGGGCATGCTGGATCCATGAGCAGGTATGCAGCGGCGAAGCCGTACCTACTGCCGGAGTCGCTCGCCCAGCTGGATGGGCCCACGACCGGTGGCGTCACGCTGCCGCGCCACATCGACTGGGGACCGCACTACGTCTACGACCTGGCCGACGAGGCCGACTTCCGGCTGATGTACGAGCGAGTCATCCGCGAGGCCCAGACGCGCGACGACCTCAACGCATATCTGAACGCGATGTCCCTGCGGAAGATGTGGCGCGACCTGTTCCTCCCCTCCCGGTCAAGGCTGCGTGGGAGGCCCGCTTTCCCGAACTCCGCGAACCGGGCGCCACGACCGCGGCCGCCTAGTGGACGACCTGCACCGCCAACTAATCCGCATCGGCCTGGACGCGCTCGCCGAAGACTACGGATATGCCCTCGCAGGCGGCTACGCCGTCCAGACCCACCACATCGTCAACCGTGTCAGTGACGACGTGGACCTCTTCGCGCCCTTCGAGAGGGCGAGCCGCGAGATGGAGCAAGCCGCGGAGCGGATTATCACCGCCTACGAAACCGCTGGATACACCGTCGAGCAGCGCGGTCTCTCGCGAGGCGCGTCGGGGCACGGCAGACGGCCCGTTCTAGCAGGTCAGGGTCGGTTTCACATTCGATAGGCCCGGTGATTCCCAAGCTCAGAGCGCTGGTTCGATTCCCGTCACCCGCTCCAGACAGAAGCCCCAGGCCGGCGCCCCTCGCTTACCGATCTTGCTCACGAATCGGTCGTTGGATCAACATGCCTGCGCCCCTTGTGTCGTGGCGTTACTGCATTCGAGGGCCAGGGCTTGTTCGATGGTCTCACTGCTCTGGAAGTGGAGGGCGGTCCAGCCTGCGGCGCGTGCTGCGTCGGTGTTGGTCGCGCTGTCATCGATGAAGAGGATGTCGTCCGAATAGGCGCCCAGTTGTTTCGCGGCGGCGCCGAAGGCGGCCAGGGCGGGCTTTCGGTGGCCGAGGCGGTGGCTGAACAGCAGGTGGTCGAAGCAGTCGAACATCGTGGAGTACAGCCGAAGCAGCGCCTCCTGCTCCAGCGGGCCGTTGTTGGTGAACAGCGCCAAGGGACGGGAGCCGCGGTGGCGTTCCAGTGTCTCCCGAACGGCGTGGTCGGGCCGGAAGGCGCTGCACCAGGCAGCGTCGAGGTCATCGTCGCTGCCGGTGAAGCCGGTGGCAGCCCGAATACGGTCCCGGATCTCCGCCGCGTGCGGGTACTTGCCCGAATCGCAGTCGGCGCTGAACCCGGACCGCCACAGCAACACGTCGATTCGATCTGTGGGGAGCGCAAAGACATCGGCCAGGCGTTGCAGGCGATGGGCGTGGTCGAAGTGGAACAGCACGCCGCCGAGGTCGACGACCAGGTATCGAGGACTCATGTGGTGACCTCCCGCGCCGCGGCTCGGATTTCGTCGAGCAGGACGGTCAGGTCGTCCTTCGTGGTGCCTGGGTGGAGGACACAGGCGCGAAGGGCCGCGGCACCCGAGATCCGCGTGCCGGTGAGGAAGGCGTGCCCACGGCGCTGCACGGCGGCCGGGATCGCCTCGTTCAGTGCTTCCGCGCGGTCTGTGTCGAGGTCCGGAGGGCGGTGGCGGAACGCGGTGATGGAAGTGACCGCGGGGGCGAGCAGCTCGAAGTCGTCGGAAGCTTCGATCAACTCGGCGAGCGTGCGCGCGAGCCCAGTGGTGTGCTGTACCAGGTGAACGATGCCGTCCCGGCCGAGGTGGGCGATCGTGGCCCATACGCGCAGCGCTCGGAACGGGCGGGTCTGTTCGGTGCCGTACTCGGAGAACCAGCCCAGCTCCCCGGCGTCCTCGTCGCGCAGGTAGGGGGAACCAGGCTGAAGGCGTCGCGCGGGCCGGCCGGTTCGCGGAAGAGGATGCAGCCGGCATCAACGGGGACGCCGAGCCACTTGTGCGGGTCCAGAGCCAAAGAGTCCGCCCGTTCCAGTCCGGCAAAACCGGGGGCGGCGTCGTCGGCGAGGATGCCGAGCGCGCCGTAGGCACCGTCGACGTGGAACCACAGTCGGTGCTCGAGAGCGATCGCGGCGATGTCGTCCAGGGGGTCGACGGCTCCGGTGTTGACCGTTCCCGCGCTGGCGGCGACGAAGAACGGCCGCACCCCGGCCCTCTGGTCAGCCGCGATCAGACGGCGCAGCTCGCCGGTGTCCATGCGGAAAGCCGAGTCGACCGGGACGGTGCGGAGGTACCGGGTGCCCAGGCCGAGAAGTTCTGCCGCTTTGCGCAGACAGCTGTGCGCCTCGGCGGACACGTAGAGCGCCATCGGGCGATGCCCGTACAGGCCGGTCTCGCGCACGTCGTGGCCCTGGTCGCGGAACGCCTGGTGGCGGGCCGTGGCTAGTGCCGTGATGGTGGCCATGGAGGCTCCGCTGGTCAGCAGCCCGGCCGCCGGGGGGTGGGGGAATCCCACCAGCTCCGCCAGCCACCGCACGGCGGTGCGCTCCAGCAGAACGCCAGTGTGGTCTCCGCCCGCGCAGCTGGGGTTCATGGCCGCGGCCAGGGGGCCACCAGGACGCCGGCGGGGACGGCGGGGAGTTGACCCAGCCGAAGAACCGCGGATGCCCGTTGCCCATGGGATACGGCAGGATCCGGTCACGCACCTCGTCCAGTAGGTCCGCCAGCGGGCGGCCGTCGGCGGGCAGTGGCTGGCGGGTGAGCCACGTGCGGTCCGCCTCGGACACCGGCCGCCACACCGCCCCATCGGGCACACCCGCCAGGTGTTCGGCTGCGAGGTCCGCCGCCGAACGGGCTGCTTCCCGCAGGTCATGCATCGTGCCCTCCCGACAGGCGGTGGAACGGGACTGCCGGGGCCAGTGTCATAGCCAGGTAGTACACGCACGCTTCGGCAGAGTCGTTGGCGAAGGCGTGGCGGCGGTTGCCGGGGAAATAGGCTGCGTCCCCGGCCTGAAGCCGGTGGGTCACACCGTCGATGGTCAGGCGCAGACACCCTTGTTCCACTGCCACGTACTCGTGCGATCCCGGCGAGTGCGGGGAGAACTCTCCTGCGTCCACGCCCGGTTCCAGGGTGGTGCGCATGAACTCGAATTCGATGTCCGGCAGGACCGGGGAAAGGATCCGCCGTTCCCACCCCACGGGGTCCCGTACCACCTGCTGCCGGTCACTGGCCAGAACCACGGCGTCCGGGCGCACCGGTTCGTCCAGCAGTCGAGCGACAGAGGTGCCCAGTGCGGTCGCCAGGCGGTCGAGAACCAGCACGCTTGGCGTCTTCGCGCCGCGTTCCACCTCGGACACCATGCTCTGGCTCACGCCGCTCAGTTTGGCGAGCCGTTCCAGGCTGATGCTCCGAGCCCGTCGCTCGCCTCGGATCCTGGCCCCTAGTTCGGCAATGGACAGGCCGCTGGAGAAAGTGCTGCCGTCACTCATGTTCTCCACTATAGCGAAGGATATCCACTATTGAGTGAATCGAGCTCCCGCTCATGCAGCAGCGCAGCCAGCAAGGTCACCCGCAGCGGCACCGGGTGCGTCCGCAGGCGGGAAGTCGACTCCACCGGGCCCGCGCCAGCCAGCCACGACCTTGGGTGCGCCGTCGCTGAACAGATCCGGCGGCGGCCCGATCGCCCGCACCGACAGGAGCTTGCCGATCTCGGTGAGCAGGCCGCGAACGAGTACCTCTCACGAGCGCACGCGGCGGCCTACCGCGTCGGCCGCGACGAGTCGCCCTACGGCACCCACCTCGGCCCGACCGCGGCGAACACCGAAGCGGTGGGCATCCGGGTCGCGCTCGGGGACTACGGGCGAGGGCTGGTGACACCCTCATCGAGGTCGGACTCGACGCACCGGAGTGGGTCAAGCACCAGGCGCTCCCCGGGGTGATCGGTCGGCGGCTGGCGAAGGTGTCCGCGTCGAAGGTTCAGTCGATCAGCGAGATCATCGGCGTGCCCTTGATCGTTTAACTCGTACGCAGCGTACGAGTCACCCCAGGCGACCTTGGGGAGTCGTACGCTCCGTCCGTTCACGCGTCGTAAGCACGCCGCCACGATATGGCGCACTGTTGGAAACGCGCACAAGACAGCGAGGAGCCGACCGGCCGAGTTCTGCGGGTGTGGACCCACCGCTGTTCAGGGGCTGAAAGCTCTGAGGGTCACGTCGACAAGTGAGTCGGCGTACGCGGCGGTCAGCGGAGCGCTGCGGTGCAGCCACCGCTGGAAGAGGGGAGCGTAGAGCACTTCGAGGACCAGATCGAGGTCGGCGTCGGCGTCGAGCTGACCGACTTCCTGCGCGCTGCGCAAGCGCGCCTTCTTCGCCTCTTCCAGCGGCAGGGCCAGCTTCTCGCGGTACTCGGCCGCCAGTGCGGCGTCGTTGGCGATCTCAGTGTTGACGGCACGGATGAGCCTGTCGAAGGCAGGGTCGGCGAACTCCTCCACCGTGGCACGCATGACGAACTTGAGGTCGGCCTGGAGATCTCCCGTGTCCGGCAGCGCGACCGACTGCCCGTCCGCATCCTCACTCAGAGCCAGCAGGGCGGCGAAGACGACCGCGCTCTTCGACGGCCACCGCCGATAGATCGTCTGCTTGCCGACGCCGGCCCGGGCAGCGATGGCCTCGACCGTGACCCTCTCGTATGCCTCCTCTGCGACCAGGGCGCGGGTGGCCGCGAGGATTGCCTGCCGGGACCTTTCCTTCCGCCGGGAGTGGTCCGGCCCTTCTCCTTGGACATGCGTTCAGCTTACCCTGAAGCGAAACGAGACGGGCCGTATTGACCGAGGTGGCGCGACACCGTAGGTTAAGACGAATCGAGACGAACCGTTTTGTTTACTGAGAGTGAGGTGCTGTGACGCATACACGAGTCTGGCTCATCACCGGTGCATCCCGCGGCCTGGGCAGAGCTTTCGCCGAGGCCGCACTGGCGAGCGGCGACCGAGTAGTGGCTGCCGCCCGCAACGTCGAACCCCTGGAGGAGCTGGCCGAGAAGTATCCCGGCCACCTGGTCCCGCTTTCGCTGGACGTCGCCGACCGTCGGGGCGTGTTCGACGGGGTGGAGCGGGCGGCAGCTGCGTTCGGCAGACTGGATGTTGTCGTCAACAACGCCGGCGGAATGCTCTACGGCATGGTGGAGGAAGCCACGGAGGAGCAGATCCGAGCGCATATGGATGTGAACTTCTTCGGCGCTGTATGGGTGGCTCAGGCGGTCCTTCCTCACCTGCGCGCCCAAGGCGGGGGACGGCTCCTTCAGGTCACCTCGATGGGCAGCGGCGGCGGCATGGCCACCGTCGGTTTCTACGGCGCGGGCAAGGCCGCGCTGGACTCGCTCAGCGAGGCCCTTGCGATGGAGGTCGAAGGGTTCGGCGTCAAGGTCACCAACGTACAGATGGGCGGCTACAACACTGGCCTGTTCACCGCCGGCACCACGACTACCGAACCCCTGCCGCGGTATCAGCCCCTGCGCACCGAAATGGAGGCAATGTGGGGCGACGCCGTCGGTCCGGAGCCGGAAACCGCCGCCCCGGTCATCATGAAGCTGGCCGCACTGCCGGACCCGCCCCGACGACTGATAGTCGGCAGCCAGTCCTTTGATCACGTCCTGGAGATGGGCCAGGCCCGATCGGATCTGTACCGATCTTGGGAGCATCTCAGCCGTATCGCCCCTGGCTGACCGTGTCCCGCGCCACGAAATTCCCGTACCCCGTCCCGCTGTGCAGTCGGGGGCGGCCTGCTCCCTGCGGCATCAGCGCGACACACCTCCGCCTGCAGGGATCAGCGACTGCATCGAGACAGCAACGCTGCTCATCAGCGAACTCGTCACCAACGCCACCCGATACAGCGAGAGGGACGACGTCAGCTGCTCCCTCTCCCACCTCAAGGGAGAGGTACGGGTCGCTGGGAGACGGCCCCACTCACGTAAAACCGCGCCAGCTCAGCTTCGTCATCCCGGACCCGTGCCGTCACGAAAGCACGGTTGCGCGTTGTCTCCAAGTAACGTCAATGGGGACTGCAACCCGGCGGCGGCCTACGCACAGCGACTACCAGGGGCCAGGCGACGGTCGGCGTCCCCCTTGTCGTTCAGGGGAAGGAGAGATCGTCGCGAGCCAGGGCATAGACGGTGCAGGGGCGACCGAGGACCGTGTCCTCGCGTAAGTGCGTGAATCCGAGGCGCTGAGCGACGGCGAAAGAGGCCGTGTTGCCGCGATGGATCATCGCGGTGATCTGCTTGAGCCTCAAAGTCCCAAAACCCCACCTGAGAACCACTTGAGCCGCTTCCGTGGCATAGCCTCGCCCCCAATGGGCGCGAGCGAAGGTCCAGTCGGTGTCGGCGTCGGTGAGCGGGCGCAGCCGGAGGCGTTCTGTGGTGATCACTGTCGTTCACCCCTTACTTTCGATGGCGGAGGGGATGTGTGCTCGTCCACGGCAGCAGTGCCGAATGGACTGCGGCCACGGTAATCACGGCATTGAGCCTGGCGGTCCCCGGCGAGTACGCCGCCTGGCAACCCTCAGCACCTACTAGAACGGGCAGACGAGCGAGGGGCCGCGGTGCCGCGGTTCTCTCCGATGAGGTGGGTTCACAATCTGTGTGTCGCGGCTTGCAGTGCCGCGGCTATTCGGCGCGTGTCGGTTTCGGTGGTCCGCCAGTTGCTGAAGGCGGCGCGCAGGGCGGGCACGCCGTCGAGGACGGTGGGGGTGAGAAAGACCTCGTCGGCGAGTTGTCCGGTGAGGGCCGTGAGTCGTTCGGCGGTGGGGTTGTCGGCGAGGGTGAAGCAGACGACGTTCAGGCGGACCGGTGCCAGCAGCCGCAGGCCGGGCATGCTGTCGATGTCGGTGCCCAGGGCGCGTGCGCAGCCGATGCATCGCTCGGTGATCTCGCGGTGGCCGTCCCGCCCGTAGGCCCGCAGGGTGAACCAGGCGGCGAGGGCCCGCAGGCGGTGGGAGTTCTCCGGGGTGAGGTGGGCCAGGTCGGGGGTGTCACCGAGCGGGCCCAAGTAGGCCGCCGCGTTCTGGAAGACGGCCGTTTGCAGGTCGGGCCGCCGGGTGAACTGCACAGCGCTGTCATAGGGGACGTTCAGCCACTTGTGCAGGTCGACGCAGATCGAGTCGGCCAGGTCGAGGCCGTCGACCAGGTGCGCGTGATCGGATGACAGCGCGGCGAAGGCGCCGAACGCGGCGTCCACGTGCAGCCAGAACGCGTAGTGTTCGCGCAGCGCGGCGATGGCTCGCAGGTCGTCGAAGTCAGCGGTGTTGACGGTGCCGGCGTTGGCGACCACGATGCACGGGCCGTCGGGCTCGGCCTCGCGAAGCGCCTGTTCCAGGGCCGATACATCGACGGCTTCCCGTCCGGGCAGGGTCGGCACGGGGAAGAGCGACCGGCGTCCCAGGCCGAGCATCGACAGCGCTTTGGGAACGCTCGAATGCGCTGATCCCGACAACACCCGTACCGCGCCGAGTACGCCCGCCCCTTGCTCCGCGGGTGAGACGCCCAACTGCTCTCCAAGCCATTCACGAGCAACGGCGAGGCCGACGGTGTTGGACATGGTGGCGCCGCTGACGAAGGTTCCGTGGTGCCGATCGGACAGACCGAACAGACCCCGCAGCCAGGCGATCGTCTCGCGCTCCAGGCTCTGTCCCGCCCCGTCCAGGGATGAGAAAGCGTTCAGGTCCCACGTCGTGGTCATCCAGTCGCCCGCCAGCGCGGCCGGCGTCGTCCCGCCGGTGACGAATCCGAGATAGCGCGGCCCGGCACTCGCCGACAGCACCGGCTCCCAGCAGGCGATGAACTCCTCCAGCGCCGCCCGCGCTCCCACCCCCTGCTCGGACAGGGGATCCGGCGCCGGAACCGGCGCCGCGGGGACGACCTCCCGCTCGGCGACCTGCCCGAGCACCTCGGCGGCGTGCTGCCGGACGGCCTCCAGCAGGTGCGGCAGCCCGTCGCGGTCGGCGGCGAGTCGTGGGTGCATGCCATGGCTCCGTTCGTATCGGGTGGCCACGACCGTAGACAGCACACCGGTCCGACGCCTGGTCCAATCATGGAAAACTGGACCAGTGCGCATGAGGGACGACTACCTGGTGCAGGCGCTGGGGCCCTGGCGGAAGGCCAAGGCCCCACTCAGCGCGGCGCTGGCCCGGGCGGTACGGGAAGCGCTGCTCGACGGCCGGATACGCCCCGGGAGCGAACTGCCCGCCGAGCGCCGCCTCGCCGCCGCTCTCGGAGTGAGCCGTGGCACGGTGACAGCCGCCCTGGAGCGGCTGCGCGACGCCGGATGGGTCCGGACCCGGCAGGGCAGCGCCAGCACGGTACAACTCCCCGCGGCCGCCGCGGAACGGATCGCCCCCCTCTCGGCGACCGGGGAGGCCGGCTCCGTGATCGACCTGCGCCGGGCCGTACCCGCCGCACCGCGGGATCTCTACCTGCAGGCGACCCGGCGCGCCACCGAGCGGGCAGGGCCCTTGCTGGCCGAACATGGCGAACCAGGTCCGGGCATCCCAGAGCTGCGTGCGGCGATCGCCGGACGGTACAGCCGCGAGGGCACCACGACACGGCCCGAGCAGATCCTCGTCACCAGCGGGCGCGGGCCGCGCTGACCCTGCTCGCGGCACACTTCGGGCCTCGCGTGGCGGTGGTGGAGACCCCCACGTATTTCGATGCGCTGCAAGTGCTGCGCCATGCGGGAGCGAGGCTGGTGGGCTGCCGGGTCACCGCCGACGGCTGGGACGTGGACCAACTGCGCGACGCCTTCGCCACCGCGCGCGGCCACCTCGCCTATCTGGTGCCCGACTTCCACAACCCGACGGGAGCGCTGATGCCACCGTGCACCCGCCGGACCGTGGCCGATCTCGCAGCCCAGCACCAGGTCACCCTCGTGGTGGACGAGACCATGCGTGACCTCGACCTGCGCGATCATCCACACGCCATGCCCCGCATCCCCGGCGCTCTGCTGATCGGCTCGACCAGCAAGTCCATCTGGGGCGGGCTGCGCATCGGCTGGATCCGTGCCCGTGCCTCGCTCGTCCGGGCACTGCAAAGCCACCCCCTGGCCGGGCCGCTGTCCGCGCCTCCGGTGCAGCAGCTCGTCGCCGTCGAACTGCTCGATGACCTGGAACCCGTACTCGGACGACGTCGGCACGAGCTGCGGCAGCAGCGCGACCACCTTGGCCACCTGCTCGCCGAGGACGGCCGTTGGCGCTTCGCCCTCCCACCCGGCGGGCTCGCCCTGTGGCTGCGGCTGACGACCACTCGCGCCGACACCGTCGTCGAACGGGCCGGCAAGAACGGGCTGGCACTGGCAGCGGGCCCACGCTTCGCGGTCGACGCCACCCTCACCCGCTACCTGCGGGTGCCCTTCACCCCACCGCGCCACGTACTCGAGCAGATCGCCGATGTCCTCGACGACGCCTGCTGAGATGACACCGCTAGACCGTGCTAAGCGTCTTACACCAGATCCGCGCCAGAAGGCCTCGTCTCTCCAACCGAGTGGGCACACCGACCCGGCACGGGTCGACAACTCCGCACGGGAGAGGGCGGACTGTCCTTCGAGGCCCTCCGCAGCGCGTGTGGGACTTCAGAGGGGTAGATCGTCAGGCTGGACGCGGAAGGCCTTGTGATGGCCGAGGGGGCGTACGGCGCGGAAGTCTCGGCGATCCAGGGTGAGGATCGCGTCCGTGTCGTAGTCGGCCGCCAGGGCGACGTTCACCACGTCGGTGAGATCCAGGTCGATCGCGCTCACCGCGGCCTCGCGGCCGAGTTCGCGGTTTGCCACGTGGTCGAGCTCGGCAAGCAGCAATGGAGACATGACGATCAGCCCGGCAGCCATGATGGCCTCCTGCGCCGCGTCATGCTCCGGGTGCGTGGAATCGAGCGCTGCCGGCAGGCCGGAGGTGTCAGCGATGACGACGATCACGCAGCAGTTCCTGAACCGGTTTCGCGCTGGGCAGCGTCAGCAACGACATCACGCAGCTCGCCCTTGGTAAGAGTGCGCCCAGGGCCGGGGAAAGTGCGAGAGAACAACGGCTCGTCCCACACGCGATTGGCCATGGCAGCAAGATGGATGCCCTGCCGGATGATCTCGGCCTCACTGATACCGCGGACGGCGTGGGACCAGCCCGGACATGACTCGACACAGCACCCGTTCCAGCAGGTGAGAGCCGGTTCCGCGCCCACCACGCCCCGTGATTCCCAAGCTCAGAGCGCGGGTTCGAATCCCGTCACATGCTCGCCGCCCTCGATCCGGCCACCGGCAAGATTTACTACCGCATCCGCGAGCGCAAGCCGTGGCACGAGTTCCTCGGCCTGCTGAAGGCACCGCGAGCCCGCCGGCCCAAGGAGAAGCTGTACGTCGTACTGGACAACTTCTCCCCGCACCAGCGCGCCGAGGTCCGCACCGGGGCCGCCGACAACGACATCGAGCCGGTCTTCCTACCCACCTACGGCTCCTGGCCGAACTGGATCGAGTCCGAGTTCGCCGCGCTGCGCTACTTCGCGCTCAACGGCACGGACCACCGCACGCACGACGAGCAGAGCGCCGCCATCGCCGCCTACATACGCCGGCACAACTCCCGCGCCGAGCCGAAGACGGCTTCGCACCTGAGGCACCCATCCGGCATTGGACCGAATACCCAGCCGGGCTGCGTAAAGCCATGGGACGTCGTCCAGCCCAGCGACAGCGATCTTCGCAGAGTGCAGGTGGGTCCGACCGGCGGCGGCCTGATCGACGAGGACGTATCCGGGGGTCAGGTCACCAGGGCACGACCCCGTTGTCGTCGAACAGTTGGCCGGTAGGGCCGTCGTCCGGCAGGGTCGCCAGCCTGATGGCGATCGCCGCGCCCTGCTCGGGGTCTGGGTCCCGCTGAATCCGTTGAGGTCGGTGGCCACATAACCGGGGCAGGCGTTGTTGATCAGGATGTTGGTGCCGCTCAGCTCCTTGGCGTACTGGATGGTGACGGCGTTGAGGTAGGTCTTCGTCGGCGCGTAGCCCCCGCTGATCCCTCCGAGGTCGACGCCGGGCGTGGTCTGCAGTGTCAGGGAACCGACGTGGCTGGACTGGTTGACGATCCGCGGGTGCTCCGAGCGGCGAAGCAGCGGCAGCATCGCGTTGGTGACCCTGATGACGCCGATGACGTTGGTCTCCACCAACCGCCGCACGGTCTCGACGTCGATGGTCGTGGGTTCCTCCGGCCAGCCGCCGGCAACGCCGGCATTGTTGACCAGTACGTCGAGCCGTCCTGCCCGCTCCTCGATCAGTTGGACCGCGGCGGTCACACTCCCGCCGTCGGTCACGTCCAGGGGTACGCCGAACGCGTCAGCGCCAGCCGCGCGCAACTTCGCCACGGCGTCCTCCCGGCGTTGCTCGTCCCGGGCGCCGACACCGACACTCCAGCCCCGCGCACCCAGCCCGGCCGCGATCTCGTACCCGATCCCCTTGTTCGCGCCGGTGACCAGCGCGATCGTCTTCTCGCTCATGACAGCGAGCATGCTCGTGCCGCGGCCGGGCACCAACACCCTCTCGGTAGTGCAGCGATACCCGGTCGGTATCGATCTGCCGTCTGCCGTCGTTAGCCTGGGCTCATGGAACTACGCGAGCTGCGGTACTTCGTCGCCGTCGCCGAGGAGCTGCACTTCGGCAAGGCTGCCCAGCGCCTCGGAATGGCCCAGCCGCCCCTGTCCCGCGCGATCACCCAGCTCGAACGGCGGCTCGGAACCACACTGCTGGAACGCACCAGCCGCAAGGTCACGCTCACCGCGGCCGGAGGCGTGCTGCTGGCCGAATCACGTGCGATCCTCAGCGCAGTGACCGCGGCTGAGCGGCGTACCCGTCGGGCCGCGACAGGGCACCCCAGCCTTGTCCTTGCCGTGAAGTCCGGCACCGCCGGCGAACTGCTGACGAAACTGCTCGACGCCTACGCCGCGGAACCCGGCGCGGCCACCGTCGAGCTACTGCTCTGCGAGGCACACCAGCACCAGCAGCTGCTGCGGGACGGGCAAGCCGACGTAGCTCTGCTGCACCTGCCCTTCGACTCAGCAGCCGGGCTCGACACCGAAACCCTGTACAGCGAGGGACAGGTCGCCATCCTGCCGGGCTCACACCCGCTCGCCAGCCGCTCTCAGATCCGGATGGCCGACGTCACCACGCTGCCAGAGCTCCCGATGGCGCGCTGGCCCGGTCCCAGCGGCAGCTACCCAGAGGGGCCGGGCGCAGAGGTACGGAACCTGACACAGCTCTTCCAGCTGATCGCGCTCGGCCGTACCACCGTGGTCATTCCCGAGTCAGCCGGCGCCGATCTGCGCCGGGACCTCGCCGCCGTACCGGTCCTGGACGCTCCGCCCGTGACAACGGCGATCGCCTGGCCGCCGCACAGCCGCCTTCGTACAGTTGCTGACCTGATCCGCGTCGCAACACGTCTTTGAACTCGAATGAAGAGGGCGGCCATCCAACGGCAGCCCCGATCAAGCAACTGGCAGCTCAAACGCCTCCCCTGCCCGCTGGCACAACGCCCGCGCCGAGCCGACGGCCCGGTTCGCACCCGACAGGACGTTGATGAAGACGCGGCCCTCGTTGAGGATGCGGTCGACGCCGACGATGAGTGAGAGGGCGGCCAGCGGGATGTGGCCGACCGCTGTGACAGTGCTGGCCAGGACGATGAACGCGCCTCCGGCGATGCCCGCGGTGCCCTTGCTGATGAGCATCATGACGCCGACCATGACGAGTTGCTGCTGCCAGGAGTGGTCGATGCCGACCGCCTGCGCCAGGAACTTGGAGGCCATCGTCAGAGAAGAGCACCACCGGCTCGTCGCCCTCATCGCGGACGGCCGGGCCCCCGAGGCCGCGCAGCTCATGCGCGACCACATCACCCACAGCCTCACCGCCACCACCATCAGCGCCCTCGAAGACCGCGAAAGCCACCGGCACCACTGACGCGAGAGCGGTCGGCTCAAGGGCGGTTGAGCCAGGCGCGGTCGGCTCATGTGCGGTTGACTCACGTGCGGCGCGGCCTGCCCGCCCTCAGTTGCGCTCTGTGGGCTTGTGCGACGTGTCGCGGAAGCAGTCGGAGACGACCGTCACCTCGATCAATGACGTTTTGTCGGGATGCTTGCGCTGATCGAGCAGTCGGATGTCCGCGGAGAAGTGGTCCCGAGTGAAGTTCGCGACGATCTGCGGTGTCTTAGCGGGACTTCCGTCGGGCCCGTCCTTGACGATCTTCCAGTCGTGTTGGGGAAGCTCCGTGCGAAGCCGCTCAAAACCACGGGACAGATCATCGAAAGGTACGTCATAGACGCTCCAGGGATGGTGCATGCGCCGCACTCCCGCGTCATCAGGGTATTTCGAGCACGGCAGCGTCCCCGGACCGGGCTCGGTGACCTTCGCCTTCTTCAGGCCAATGATGTCCAGAATGGTGCTGGACATTTTCTCGGTCTTCTTTTCCATGCTGCCGACATCACGGACATCCACTTTGTCCGCAGCCTTTTTGTCGTCCACCTGGGAACACCCCGCAATAAACGTGAGGATCGGAATCACAAAGAGTACCGACCAAACTTTCCCAGAAGTCAATTTAATCATATTGAACCCTGTCGTAGCTGCCGGTGATCACAGCAGCCTGGTTCCGCAGCGCAGTGGTTTCATCGTCCCAGTAGTCACCATGACCCTCGACACCTGATTTCACTATATGGGCGCCGAACTCGGGGTCGGTGGGAATTCTCCCGTCACCACCGAGACCAGCCTTCCGCCCTCCTTCCCGGACCCACCAGTCGTCTCCCCAAGCACCGCCGGCCCCCATGGCCCAGACGTGGTCGCTCCCGATGCCGAGGTCGGACGCGTGCCCCACCTGCATGCCGGGGCTGCCCGCCGCGAAGATGTCGTCAACGGGCAAGGCACCGCCATGAGGGTCGTAGGAGGTATGGGACTTGGTGGCATCACCGATGACCGTGCTGCCGTAACTGTGACCGATGAGGGTCGTATGGCCATGGTTGCCGCTCGCTTCCTCATGCGCCGCCCGGTTGCCGTCGAGGAACTGGCGGAGATGGGGCGCCGCAGCGGCCGCGTATTTGTCGTGCCGTGCGTCCGGAATGGCGTCCGGGGCGTCATACCCCAACCAGGTGATCGTGGACACCTCGGAGTTGGGATTCAGTTTATTGCTCTCCGCCCAGAGCCTTTCCCCGCGGTCGAGATCGCCGCCGATACTGCCAATGTGCGTCTTGGTGCCCGGCACATACACCGCCGTGTGGTCGGCGGTGTCCGGGTTTCCGGTGGCCATGATGACGCGACCGTCGTTCTTCTCCGGGTCGAAACCGAGTAGATACGCCTCGGGTATGTGCTTCTTTCCGCCGGTCTCGTCGAAACGCTCCTGGATCGCCTTCATGCCGTCCAGTGCGGCGTTCAGATGGTCCCTGCGGTCGTTGTACTTGTAGTACCACTTCGCGTATTCGTCGGTGAAGACCTGGACCGGATAACCTCCGCTGCCAGGAATCGTCTTGTATTTGACCAGCGGTTCCTCGGGGATGGCCTTCAGCTCCTCCTGGTACTTGGCACGCATCACGTCCAGGTGGGTGCGGTTGGCCTCGTCCCGGGCGACGGCGGGCAACCCGTTCATGCCGCCCACAGCCTTCGGGTGGAGGGCGATATAGGCGTCCTTCTCGTCCTGGGACAGGCCTTTCCACCATTCGGCGTTTTCCTTGGGGCCGCCGTCCTCCGGCGGGTGCTTGATGTGATCGAGGTAGTCCTTGGCGCCCGACCTGACCCCGGCGGTGTCCTTGTCCGCGTCGATCCAGTCCTTGTCAGAGACGTTCAGATCGTCGTCGGCCTTCAACTTACGCAGCTTCGGCGCCCACCGCTCGTCGGCCTCGGTCGCCTCCTGGACAGCCTGGGCGATCCGGTCGGCGTATTCGATCGCCCGGCTGAAGTACGGGTTCGGGTGCTGGTTCCCGGCTTGCCGGTCCAGGGCGTCGGCAATGTCATTGGCGTCTTTGCCCGGGTCTATGGGGGAACCGGACTCGTGTGCCCTGGCACTGCCGGTGACCTTGCCCCCGCGGGGATCTTGCCGTCGACCTCGTCGCCACCAGGCGGATAGCTCACCGAGCCGTCCGCGTTCACCGTCAGTTTCTCCGCCTGAGCGCCCTCGATCGCCGCGTCCAGCTTCTTCTTCGCCGCTCGCAGATCGAAAGCCAGCGCGTTCAGAGCGGTGCTGACCAGGCCGCATTCGACCTCCACGTAGTGGAAGTTCTCCGAGAGGTTCCGTAACTGGTCGTACGCCGCCGTGGCGGCCTCACCCTCCAGGGACTCTCGCATCCGGGCGGCGATCCGGCGCTCCAGCGCCTGTCTGGCCCGGCCGGCCATGTCGCTGGTCGTTTGGTAGCCGTCGGCCGCGCCCTCGAACTCGCTGGGCTTGAGGTCCTTCAGCGTCGCGTAGTCCACTGTTCAGGTCACCGGCCCCTGTCCTGGCCGCCGGCCCCGGTGGTTGTTTCCTTCTCCGCATTGCTCAGCAAGGCGACCATTCCGCCCCCGGTGCTCCGCGCCCTCTGGCCCGGCTTCACTCCGTCGGATTCACCCGCGCGCCTCGGCTTCCCGATCACACCGCCGAGTTGGTTACCCGTGATGCCAACCATGCCTTCCCCCCGTGCACATTCGTATCCGCACTGTGCTGACGCCACAGGCTACAAAATATGGTCCAGTTGTCGCTGATGGCCACAATGCCGGGAAGCCCGGAGTCCAGCGGGGTCACGGCCCAGCCCGCGTCGACAACTCCGCGTGGGAGGAGGCGGACTGGCCTCGAGGTCTTCCGGAGTGCGGGTGGGGCTTCAGAGGGGTAGATCGTCAGGCAGGACGCGGAACGCCTTGTGATGGCCGAGGGGGCGTACGGCGCGGAAGTTCCGGCGGTCCAGGGTGAGGATCGCGTCCGTGTCGTAGTCGGCCGCCAGGGCGACGTTCACCACGTCGGTGAGATCGAGGTCGAGCGCCGGGTAGCGGGAGCGGACGGTCTGGGCGATGCCGAGGTGCCCTTCGGTGATTTCGGGGACGGATACCCGGCCGCGGCGCATCCAGCCCCGGATGTCGTCGATCGCGCTCACCGCGGCCTCGCGGCCCAGTTCCCGGGTGGCTACGTGGTCGAGCTCGGCGAGCAGCAAGGGCGACATGACGAGCAGACCGGCAGCCATGATCGCCTCTTGAGCCGCTTCGTGCTCCGGGTGCGTGGAATCGAGCGCGGCGAGCAGGCCGGAGGCGTTCCGGTAACGCGAGACCGGTTTCGCACTCAACCCTTGACTCCGCGTTCACACCTAGGCAACATCCTCCCACCTTTCGCGAGAAAACTTATCACTCTACGAGAAAAATGAGGCCATCGATGCGTGTGGGGATCCTTGGGCTGGGCGAGGCCGGGGCGTTGTACGCCGTGGGGTTCGCGGAAAACGGCTGGTCCGTGGTGGCGTATGACCCCGGCGACGTGCCGACGCCGGCCGGCGTCACGCGGGCGGGCAGCGTGGCGGAGGCGGTCGCGGAGGCTGATCTTGTGCTGGGGCTGACGGGGGCCAAGGCCGCCGTGGCGGTGGCGGCGGAGGCGGCGCCGCATCTGCGGGCCGATGTCGTCTTCGCCGACATGAACGCCGGTGCGCCGGAGCTCAAGCGGACGATCGACGGCATCGTCGGCGAGGGTGGGCGGGCGGTCTTCGCGGATGTGTCCGTGATCGGCTCGGTGCCCACGTACCGCCACCGCACGGCTCTGATGGTCAGCGGCCGCGGGGCCTCGGTGGTGGCGGAGCACTTCCGAGCGCTGGGTGCGCCCGTGGAGGACCTGGGCGGGGAGCCGGGCGCGGCGTCGGCGCGCAAGCTGTTGCGCAGCCTGTTCATGAAGGGGCTGGGCGCGGTCATCGTGCAGACGGTGGAAGCGGGCCGTGCCGCCGGGGACGAGCCCTGGGTGCGCCGGCAGATCGCGCAGGAGCTGGCCGACGGCGAGGCCACATTGGAACGTCTGTACGCGGGAACGTTTAAGCACGGGCTGCGGCGGGCCGGTGAGGTGGCCGCCGCGGCCGATCTGATGGCGGATCTCGGCCTGGACGCGGCCCTGGCCCGCGACATCAGCAGGCTGCACACCCTCGCCGCCCGCCCGGAGGGGCTGAGCGCCGCACCGCTGGTGACCGACGAACTGCTGGCGGCCTACGCGGGGCTGCCGACTGCCAACATCGGCGATGCGCGCGACCGGCTGGGTCTGGTCGACTCCGGCATCAGCCCGCTGTGGACCGGCGCCCGCGCGGTGGGCCGCGCGCTGACGGTGTTGACGCGGGCCGGGGACAACCGGGCCATCCACGAAGCGCTGCGGATCGCCGGGCCCGGTGACCTGATCGTGGTCGACGGTCAGGGGGACACCTCCCGCGCCCTGATCGGCGAGCTGATCGCCGAGCGCGCCAAGGCTCGCGGGGTGGTCGGTATGGTGCTCGACGGCGCGGCCCGCGACGTGGAGGTCCTCGAAGAGATCGGCTTCCCGGTCTGGGCGCGCGCGGTCACCCCCGCCGGCCCCTACAAGGACGGGCCCGGCAGGGTGAACGTCGCCGTCGCCGTGGGAGGCGCGGTGTGCGGGCCCGGTGACCTGGTCGTCGCGGACGGCGACGGAGTCGCCGTCCTTCCCGCCGAAGAGGCAGAGTCGACCCTGGTCGCGGCGCGTGAGATCGAGGCCGACGAGGCGCGCCGCCGCAGCAGCATCCGGGCCGGGCGAGGCGACGACAGGCACGAACAGGCCGAGCGGGCCGGACAGGCCGCGGGCGGACCGGCGGGAGCACCCGCGGGCGGACCGGCAGGAGCACCCGCAGGAGAAGCAGCGTGATCGCGATATGGGCCCTGGTCTCCTACATGACGGCCATCATCGTCTGGAACGCCGTACTGAAGAGGAACATCGGCGAAGCCCTCCTCGTCGGATTCGTGGTGACCGGCCTGTTCGCAGGCGGCGACATCGCCCACGTCATGTGGGACGGATTCGCCGAAGCGATGCAGGAGGAGGTCACTTTCGCCGCCCTGGCCTTCGTGTTCATGAGCTACCTGCTGAGCCGTACGCCGGTCCTGGACCAGTTGCTGAACATCCTCAACTCCCTGCTCGGTCGGCTGCGGGGCGGACCGGTCTACACCTCGACCGTCGCCGCGGGCGTCTTCGGCGCCATCGCCCACGTCGGAGCGGCCGTCACCGCCGCCGTCGGCTCGGTGACCATCCCGTGGATGAAGCGCTCCAAGGTCAGCGGTGAACTCGCCGCCACCGTCGCCGCCGGTGGCGCGGGTATGGGCGTCACCTTCCCGTTCAGCTCCACCATGTTCATCCTGATGGGCTCGGCCGGTGTGGCGGCGCTGGTCTCCAAGGACGAGATCGTGCTGCCGCTGTTCCTGGGCGGGCTGTGGTGTCTGGGCTATCGCCTGCTGGCGGCGTTCTGGATGGTCCGCCGCCACAAGATCCAGCCCATGGACCGCGCCGATCTGTTGCCGCTCAGGGCCAGCCTGGGCGCGGGGTGGACCAGCCTGTTCCTGTTCGCCGGGATGATCGTTCCCCTGTTGCTGACCCGCGGACCGACCGGCGGCGAGCTGGGCCGTTACGTCGGTGTCGTGATGTCGGACGCGATCAGCCTGATCACCTGGATACCGGTCCTGCTCATCGCGATCGTGCTGTTCCTGGGCCGCCGCCAGCTGCCCGCGCCGGCCGCGGGTGGTGGCAACTGCTGGAGGGGGCCGCGCCGCAATTCGGGGTCATCGGCGTCACGATCGTGGCCGCGTTCTCCGCCTCGAACGTCCTCGGTGAGCTCGGCCTGCCCCAGCAACTGACCGATGTGCTCGGGCAGTTGCACGCGCCGAAGTGGGCCATGGCCCTGATCGTGGGGGTGATCGTCGTCGCCGTCGCCATCCCGCTCACCGCGAGCGCCACCATGGCCGCCATCGGCCCGGTCGCCGTCTCGTCCCTGGCCGAGGCCGGAGTGCCGGCCGCCACCGCCTGCGTCGCCGTGCTGATCTTCGCCTCCACCGAGGGCGCCTCGCCGCCGTCCGGCGCCCCGATCTACGTGGCCAGCGGCATCGCCGGAGTCAACCCGGCCCGCACGTTCGTCCCCCTCGTCGGTTACTACTGCCTGCCGATCCTCCTGATCGGCGCCGCGGTGGCCACCGGCGTGCTGCCCGTCTGATCCGCCCTTCCACACGAGGTCGTGCCATGCCCACCCACCTGATCAAAATCCTCTTCCGCCTCGGCGTCCTCGGCTTTCTGCTCGGCGGCCTCTGCATCGTCGCGGGCCAGACGCTGGGACTGGCGCTCGGCGACGCCGCCTGGGTCAACGGTGTCGCGACCACCGCCGGGCCCCCGACCTTCATCACCGCCGGCATCACCGGCCTGCTCGCCTACGTCCTGTCGTACGCCCGTCCCGGCGACCCGGAACCGGCCACGACTTCGGCTAAGGGGACGGCTACGGCCACGACCACGGCAGCGGGCACGGCTACGGCCACGACCACGGCCACACCCGAGCCCCAAACCGCCGAAACCGCACCGCGGCCGGAATAGGACGTACCGCTCCGGGTGGATCTTGTGCGCACCACGCCGCTGCTCGCATGCTGATAACACTTATCAGGACATTCCGCAGCCGAGCAGACCACCCAGGAGCCGACCCATGGCCGCCCCCGCCTCTCCGATGCGCTCGGTCGACCGAGCCTTCGACGTTCTGTCCGTGCTGGACGACGCCCGCCACCCCCTGCGCCTGAGCGAGATCGCGCGCCGCTCCGAGCTGCACGTGGCCACCGCCCAGCGCATCCTGAACGTTCTCGTCGACCGCGGCTACGCCGTCAAGGAAGAACCCGGTTACGTCGCGGGACCAGCGTCCGTGGCCACCGCCCACGCCTTCCTGGTCAACAACCGGCTCAGCCAGGTCGCCCTGCCCGTGCTGCAGGAACTGGCCGCGACCACCGGCATGACGTCCACCCTGTACGTACGCGTCGGCCTCTCCCGCGTGCTGATCGCCCGCGTCGAGGGCCTCAATCCGCTCCGTTACCAACTGCCCATCGGCGAAAAGCTCCCCTGCACCTGGGCGCCGGGAAATCCCTGGCCGCCTGGCTGCCCGAGGAGGAACTCGACACCTACGTCGACAGCGTCGCCCCCTTCACCCGGATCTCCGGCGAACGTGTCAGCGCCGCGGACCTGCGTGAAGAGCTCCAGCGCACCAAGGAGGACGGCCACGCCGTCTCCCTCAGCGAACGGGTCCTGGACGTCACCGCCATCAGCGCCGCCATCCACCGCGACGAACAGCTCCTCGGCGCGCTCAGCGTCGCCGGCCCCAGCAGCGACCTGCCCGCCGCCGACCACCCACGCGTCATCACCGAAGTACGCCGGGCGGCCGACGCCATCGCCGCCCGCTGCCCTTGAAGCCCCCGAAGCCCCCGAAGCCCTTGAAACCCTTGAAGCCCCGGACAGAAAGCGCCCTTCCCCTTGTCCCACCCCGTTCCGCCCCCGCACCTCACCTACGACGAGCTGCTGCAGCGCACCGATGCCCCGCCCGGTTCCAGCTGGTACCTCTTCACCGACCAGCCCGAACGCGGCATGGCCAACTTCGCGGGCCCCCAACAGATCCGGCGGGCGGCGCAAGAGGTCCACGACGGACGCGCCTTCAACCTCGACCACGCCCTCGACGCCTTCGACCCGCCCATGTCCCGGGCCCGCTCCATCCCCCACCACCGCATCACCGCCAAACACGAGCAGGCCCGCGACGACGTCCTGGAGGGCTTCCACCTCCAGGCCAGCAGCCAGATCGACGGCCTGCGCCACCGCCGCGCCTCCGGGCACGGCTTCTACAACGCCGTGCCCGACGATGAGATCGCGCCGCGAAGCCCACGCCTGGGCGTGCAGTTGTGGGCCGAGACCCCGCTGGCCGGGCGCGCGCTCCTCATCGACATCGACGGCCTCCTCCGCGACCGCGGCACACCGCTCGACCACACGACGGGCCCCGCCCTCGGCCCCGAACTGCTCGACGCGGCGCTTGAGGCACAGCGCTGCCGGGTCGAACCCGGTGATCTGGTTCTCGTCCACACCGGCTGGGCCCACTGGTACCTCACCGCCGAACCCGGCGCACGAGCCGCGGTCCGCGCCGAGCGACGCGCCACCGGGTTCGTCCAGTCCCGGGACTTCGCCGCCTGGTGCTGGGACCACCGCATCGCGCTGCTGGCCACGGACACCTTCGCCGTCGAAGTCCTCCCCGTGGTGCCCGAGAGCGACTTCCACGCCAGCGCGCCCGAGGACGACGGCATGATGCACCAGGAACTGATCGCCAAGCTCGGCCTGCCGTTGGGTGAGCTGTGGAACCTGACCGCTCTGACGGCTGACTGCCGGGCCACCGGCCGCTGGACCAGCCTCCTGACCGTCAAGCCTCTCAACCTCACCGGCGGCGTCGGCTCTCCCGCCAACGCCACCGCTCTGCGCTGACGTACGCGACACCGGCACTCACACCACCAACTTCCGCCCGGGGGCGCGCATTGATGGTGCGTCAGCGATTCGTTAGTGGAGCGCCAATGGAACGGTAGCGGTCACCGGCAGGGTGGGTGGCACACCGAGCGAAACGTCGCCGGGCGCAGTACTCCACTGATGACGAAGAGGGTCATTCCATGCTTATCAACCGCTCCCGGGTCCGGATGTTCGCCGGTGCAGGTCTGCTGGTGACGGCCGCGATGTTCGCCACCGCTTGCCAGAACTCGGACGACACGAGCAGTCGGTCCGGCGACTCGTCCGCCTCCGCCGATGCCAAGACGGAGGCCAAGACTGAGGACAAGGCTGATGCCACGACCGAGGCGGAGGCCGGCAAGAACAACGCCTCCGGCTCATCGGGCGAGTCCTCCGAGGCGAAGGGCAAGGGGACCCAGGATGGTTCCGGCGTCGACACCGGGAACGGTGAGCGGGCCAAGGTCGGGCAGGTGTGCGGGGCCAACGACATTTCCTGGAGCACCAGGGCCGAGACGCAGGCCGGTGGATACATCCTGGTCATCGCGAAGGCCAAGCCGGGGATCACCTGCACTCTGCCCGCCGCGCTTCCCACCATCGCCTTCGGGTCGGACGGCACCGAGGCGGGCCCCGCGGAGCAGGCCGTTGGCCCGGCGATCACGCTGGGCAAGGGAACGACCGCCTATGCCGGGGTGAACCCGAAGACCACCAAGGAAAACGGTGGCAAGGAGCTGGACAGCATCATCGTCGGGATCGGTGCCGAGGACCCCAACCCGGTCTCCCTGCCGGTCGGCACCATCACCGTCGACAAGCCCATCGTCACCAACTGGCACACCTCCGCCGCGGATGCCGTCCCCTTCGGCGGAACGGACCAGTAGCCCGTAAGACCCGTAAGGGGGTCGGCTCCGCGCCGCGGATCTCACAGCAACGACGTTAGGAGTTCGTAGATGCTTCGCAAACGGTCACGTCTGATCGCCGCGCCGATCGCGGCCGTCGCCCTGACCCTGACTGTCGCGGGTTACCAGGCCAGTGCGACCGGGTCGTCGCCCTCGGGTGGCGCGGAACGGTCCGGCAAGGTCGCCGAGGCGGCGGGCCCGTGTCTGGCCGATGCCACAACGCTGATCGGAGACCTCGACGGTGACGGCCACCCGGACAAGATCGTGAATCCTGGGCACACCGGCACCAAGATGACGATCCAGTGGGGGGCGGCGGACGGCTCGTTCGGCACGAAGAAGGCCGTCAGCGAACTCCTCGGCGCGAAGAAGGGAGAGGTCGCGTCCGCCGCGGTCGCCGACTTCCGGAACGACGGCACCCTGGACATGGTCGTCAACATCGTCGAGCCGTCCGGCGGGGACGACCCCTCGACGGCGCGCCTCGCGGAGTACCGCCCCGGCCCGCTCAAGCGCTCCGACCTGGGCTCCGCCGGCTCCCGGCACTCCGACATCGGCGACCACGGCGAGGTCCAGCAGCTCCGGATCGCCAACTACGGCGACGACCCGTACCCGGACCTCGCGATCCTCAACAACTCCGGTGACGGGCAGCTGGATCGGGACGTGCGTCTGTCGTACGCGGGCAGCGGCCCGGGGGACTTCGACTACGCGCTGAAGGAGAAGTACGGCGAGTTCGGGTCCAGGGCCGAGCCGCCGGCCATGCCCGGCGACGGGTGGAAGCAGTTCTACGAGCCCTGCTCCTGATCCTGAGCGCGACGGGGCGCCGCCGGTCCTCTGGGCACCGGCGGCGTCCGCCCGGGGCGAGCCACGTCGCCCAGGACGGTCGCGAGCGTCGCTTAGTTCGTACAGCGTGGTGTACGGGGCTACGGCGCGTTCAGGCGCCCGCGAGGCGTTCCACCAGCGGAAGACCGCCGATGACGATCACCATGGCACCGGAGACAAGACCCGGGTCACCGCCCGCGCCGCCGAGAGCCGGGTCGTCAGTACGGTGCGGGCCAGCGCGCCGACGCCGAGGTGGACGACGGCGCACGCCGCCATGCTGAGCCTGCCGAGCAGCCCGGTCCGCGCGGCGACCGGCCAGCCGTCCAGGGCCCGCTGACCGAGCGCGAGACCGACGTCCTCAACGCCGTGGCGGACGGTCTCACCAACGCCGAGATCGGACGACGGCTGGTGATCGCCGAGGCGACGGTGAAGACGCATCTGCTCCGGCTGTTCGCCAAGCTCGATGTGAACGACCGGACGAGGGCGGTGGTGGTGGCCATGGAGAGGGGGATCCTGGAGCGGCCTCAGCGGGCGCCGCCGTCCGTAAGCCAGGTCAGCACCTGGTCCGCGTGCTCGTTCGGCGGGAAGATCGGATAGAAGACGTGCTCGATCGCGCCGTCACGGATGATCAACGTCAGCCGCTTGTAGAGGGTCAGCCCGCTCACCTCGAACGTGGGCAGACCGAGCGCCCGCGCCAGGCTCCGCGTGGGGTCGGAGAGCATCTCGAACGGCAGGCGGAGCCGCTCGACGACCTCGCGCTGATAGTCGGTTTCCTGGCTGGACAGCCCGAACACCCGGACCGCTCCGGCCGCGAGCAACTCCTGGTAGTGGTCGCGGAAGCCGCACGCCTCGGGGGTGCAGCCGCGCGCCCCGGGGATCGCGTCCCACCCCTCGGGCAGGTCGGTGCCCGGGCGGCCGGTGAGCGGGTAGATGTAGAGCACCGTCCGACCCGGGCCGAGGGCGTCGAGACGGACGGTCGCATCGCCGGTGCTGTGCAGCTCCAGGGGCGGCGCGGACATCCCGGGCAGGTGGGCGGCCGCACCGTCGTCCTCGGGTACGGGCAGGTCGGGCGGCAGGTTCACGTAGTCGGTCATCAGGCTCTCTCCTCCGTCGGTGGCCGGGACACGGCTGTTGCGGTGGGCGGCCTGCCGCAGATGCGTGATCAGTGCCGCCCGGCGCGCGGTGAGTCCCGCGATGCGCCGGGAGAGCTCGTCGATCGCCTCCCGGTACTCGGCCAGTGAGGCCGGGCAGTCATCGGCGTGCCGATGGCCGACGGCGAGGCAGTCCAGGAACGGCCGGGTGCGCTCCACGGGCAGCCCGAGCCCGCTGAGCGCCCGGATCTCCCGCACGAGCCGCACATCGTGCTCGCCGTAGTCCCGGTAGCCGTTGGCCAGCCGCTCGGGCGTCAGCAACTCCAGCGATTCGTAGTAGCGCACCGCTTTGGTCGTCACACCCGCCCGCCGGGCCAGCTCACCGATGCGCACGTCTCTCACCTCGAAGAACGCTAAACCTTGCCCCTGAGGGTAAGGTCAAGCCGAGGTGCCGACGCCCCTGGGCGGCGCGTGGTCGGCGTAGAGCCGGATCTCCGGGCGACGTAGGGGTCAGGCGGGCCGGCCTCGGGGCCCCGGCGGGTTTGTGCCAGCCATTCCGGGGCCGACTCGGGGTCGCCGTATGCGTCGTGCCAGTTCCACCATTCGTACGGCGGGGTCTGCGGGTAGCCCTCGGGCGAGTCCTCCCATGTCTCCTGCCGCCCGAGCGCGGTCATGTCGAGGTAGCTCCAGGTGCTGCCCAGCGCCTCGTCGCCGCGGGCGTTGATGAAGTAGGTGCGGAACACTCGGTCGCCGTCGCGGATGAACGCGTTCGTGCCGTGCCACTCGTCCACGTCGAAGTCGGCGTCGAAGTCGTCGGTGATCGTGTACCAGGGCATCGTCCAGCCCATCCGCGCCTTCACCCGCTCGATCTCCGGCTGCGGGGCGCGCGAGGCGAAGACGAGGGTGGTGTCGCGGGCATTGAGGTGGGCGAGGTGGCCGACGTGGTCGGCGACCATGGAGCAGCCGCGGCAGGCGTGCTCGGGCCAGCCGTAGACGATGGGCTCGAAGAAGGCGCGGTAGACGATCAGCTGGCGACGCCCCGCGAACAGGTCGAGCAGGCTCACCCTGCCCTCGGGTCCGTCGAACGCGTACGCCTTCTCCACCGCCAGCCACGGCATCCGCCGACGCTTGGCGGCCAGTGCGTCACGGGCGCGGGTCAGCCGCTTCTCCTCCCCGAGCAGCCGCTGGCGCGCGGCCTCCCACTCCTGCGCCGAAACGATCGGGGGTGTTTCCATCGTGACGTTCACCTTCCAGTCCGGTTCCAGTCGGGTTCCAGTCCGGTCCACGCTCCACCGCCCCCGTCATCCAGGGTCGGCCGTCGCGGGCGAGGGCGCACGCCGGTGTGCCGGTGCGTCGGAAGTTGAACGTTCGATCGATCAGGCGGTCTTGTTGCCCATACTCGCTGCCCATCTCGCTGCCCATCTCGCTGCCCATAGCGAATCCCCAGGCCAGCGGCCCGGGGATGGCATGTTGTGTGCGCCTACTTGCCGGTGCCGACCGGGTCCACCTCGATGGCGTCGGCGGAACCGTCGGTGACGGGTACGTTGATGCTCACGGGGAGGGAGTGGGCCCGAGCCGGACGAACCGGAGTCCGACGAGCCCGAGTCCGACGAGCCCGAGTCCGAGGAGTCGCTCGCGGCCGAGGAGGGCGAGCTTCCGCCGGCGTCCGTGTTGTCCTGGCACGCGGTCAGGCCGAACGCGGCGACAGCGACGACCGCCGCGGCGGCGACCTTGCGCGCATGGCGAAGAGTGGTGGTGCGGCGCGACATGGGTCCCCCTGTTGTCGTGGGCTTCGACCCCGTCCTCCGGGGCCGTGACAACGAGACTGTCCGCCGCCGCTGACGATCCACTGCCACGTCACTAACGCTCCGTTCACGGGCTGGCACTGCCCTGACCTGGCGCTTCGCCGTCCCGACCGCCCTCGTAGCACGAACCCGCACAATCTCCTCGCGCCGGATGCGAATGGATCCGGAAGCACTCCGAAAATTTTCGCCGACCGATACTCGGAAAAGGATCTCCACTCCCACCTCCTCGTTGATCAATAACGGATTGGATCAACAAGGAGAGGCGATGAACAGGACTTATATATCCCAAGAGATCGCTCACCACAGCGGAGCTTCCGTAATCCTTGCGGAAACTGTTGACACCCCACGGCGCCGGTCCAACACTGTCCGCACCAACAGGCCCACCACCACACCCCAGGAGGAGGAAGCATGCACCGGGACGACACCCCCGCCCGACCGATCAGCCGCAGGAGCTTACTCGGCCGGGCCGGCGCCCTGACGCTGGTCACGTCCGGGCTGACGCTGCCCAGTATCGGAACCGCGAACGCCGACACGACCATCACCACGAACCAAACCGGCACCAACAACGGCTTCTACTATTCGTTCTGGACCGACGGCGGTGGGTCGGTCTCCATGACGCTGTCGTCGGGCGGCAGTTACCGCACCTCGTGGACCAACTGCGGGAATTTCGTCTGCGGTAAGGGCTGGAGCAACGGCGGACGCAGGAACGTGCAGTACTCGGGCAGCTTCAACCCGTCCGGCAACGGATATCTGTGTCTCTACGGGTGGACCTCGAACCCGCTCGTGGAATACTACGTCGTCGACAACTGGGGTACATACCGCCCCACGGGACGTACAAGGGCAGCGTCACCAGCGATGGCGGCACGTACGACATCTACCAGACGACGCGCTACAACGCCCCCTCGGTCGAGGGCATCCGGACCTTCAACCAGTACTGGAGCGTCCGCCAGTCGAAGAAAACGGGCGGAACCATCACCACGGGCAATCACTTCGACGCATGGGCCCGTTCCGGAATGGGTCTGGGCGCCTTCAAGTACTACATGATGCTCGCGACCGAGGGATATCAGAGCAGCGGGAATTCGAATCTCACCGTGAGTGGATGACGTTCCGGTCCGCCCCCGTCCATCCCGTCCGTCGCATTCATCCCGTGCCACCGCCACAGAGCCCCAGGCCGACCGCCTGGGGCTCACGCGCACGGGCCACTCGGGATATACCAGGTATACGGGGTACGGGCCCGGGGTGAGGAAAACCCCGCGCCGTGGGTGGCCTCGCGTCGTTAGGATCCGCGCATGGCCACAGCCAATCACTCAGTCCTCCATGTCCTTACGGGCTACCGGCCGAAGACCACCGCGGAATGCGCCGACGTCGAGCGGGTGCGCGGCGCCCTCGAGGCGGGGGCGCCCTGGGACCGGATGAGTCCCCTTCACATCACCGCCTCCGCCCTGATCGTGCACCCCGACAGCGGCCGTGTGCTGCTGCGCTGGCACCAGCGCCACCAGTCGTGGCTGCTGGTCGGCGGGCATGGCGACCCGGGTGAGTACGACCCGCTCGCCATCGCGCTGCGGGAGGGGCGGGAGGAGACCGGGCTGCCCGATCTGACGCCGTGGCCGGACGCGGAGGTGCGGCATCTGGTGATCGTTCCGGTCCCCGCGAACAGCCGGGAGCCGGCGCATGAACACGCCGACGTGCGCTTTGTGCTGGCCACCAGCGCTCCCGAGGCGGTACGGCCGGAGAACCCGGACGCGCCGCTGCGCTGGCTGACGCCGGACGAGGCGCGGATGGCGATCACGGAGGCGAACATCCTGGACACCCTGTCCCGGGTGGAGCCGCTGCTCGCGCGCTGATCGCTCAGTGGTCCGGCGTCATGGCTGCGGCTGGGACGGGCTGAATGCCTGCGCTACCGCGAGGCTGTCCTCGTAGACGTGGTGCCGGGTGACGAGGCCGCCCTCGAGCGTGAGGTGCAGGGCGAACCGCGCACGATAGGCGCGCCCGGTGGACCGGGCGGTCTGGCGGATCTCGCCCAGCACGACCGCGTCGTCGCCGTCGACGAGGATCCGCTCGACCTCGGTGGCCGCCTCCTCGGGCACATGGTGCCGGGCCAACTCCCGGAAGTGGTCCGCCACCTCCGCGCGAGTGGCCCGGTGCCGAATCCACGGGGTGTCCGCGCGGCCGTGCTCACCCTCCGGCCAGTCCAACTTCCAGTCACTGCGCTCGGCGTACAACTCGGCGACCCGCTCGGGGTCGCCCTCACCGATGCGGCGCAGCAGTTCAGCCACCAGGTCGCGGGTGGTCACGGGCGCGGCCAAGGACATGGCGATCCCTCCGATCGGAAGCGTGCGGGAAGCGATCACCATGCTGCCCAGCGCAGCGGCTCGGTGCGATGACGTGAGAGGTAATGCCGTCGGCGGGGTCAGCGCCACAGGGAGATGGCCAGGCCCAGGCCGGCCAGGGCTATGGCGATGCGGAGGGGGGTTTCGGGGAGGTGGCGGACGGCCAGGGGGCCCAGCCAGCTGCCCACGAGGGCGCCCAGGCCGAGGGTGACGGCGGCGGGCCAGTTGACGGGAGCGACGGCCACGTAGGCGACTGCCGCCGTGACGTTGGCCGCGCCGGTGGCGATGTTCTTGACGGCGTTGGTGACCGGGAGGGGTTCCGTGGCCGTCAGTGAGAGCACTGCCAGCATCAGGACGCCCGAGGCCGCGCCGAAGTAGCCGCCGTAGAGGCCGACCAGCAGGACCGCGCACGCCAGCGGGAGGGTGGGGCGGGCGCTGTGGGCGAGGGGGCGGGAGCGGGAGGCCATGAGCCGGCGGAGCGGATCGCGGACCAGGATCAGCACCGAGCCGAGGGCGATCAGCCACGGGACGACGGCCTCGAAGGCGGAGGACGGGGTGCCCAGCAGCAGGGCGGCACCGACCGCGCCGCCCAGCGCCGCGATGGCGGCGAGCCGGAGGAGGCGGTCGCGCTGGCCGCGGAGTTCGGCGCGGGAGCCGGCCGCGGTACCGACGGTGTTGGAGAACAGCGCCACCGTGTTGGTCACGTTCGCGGCCACCGGCGGCAGTCCTACCGCAAGCAGCGCCGGATAGCTGAACAGCGAGGCCAGCCCCGCGATCGAACCGGCGAGCCCGGAGGCCACACCGGCCGACACCAGCAGCGCCGCGGAGCCGATGCCCATCCGTTCCCCACCCCTGTGCCCGTGCCCTGTGCGCCGCGTCGGCGGCGCCGCTTCATCCTCCAAGGGGGCTGTCTTCTATGCAAGACAGTGTTCAGGTGGATGAACATTCCGGCACAGGGGTGCTTGTGCGTGGTGCGTGGCGTTACCAGGTCAGGGCGGTCTGCGCGTCCGTCTGCCAGTACGTGACCTTCGCCGCGCTGTCGACGTAGACCGAGCCGCCGGGCAGTTCGACCGGCTTGGGGTCCTCGCTGCCGTCGATGAAGACCTCGAGCGAGTCGACCTTGCCGCCCTCGACGCCCGAGCCGTCCGCCGCGGAGGTGGTGATGCCCGCGTAGGCGCTCTCGCCCGGGGCGAGCGTGACCACGGCCTGCGGCTTGCTGTCCTCGTTCACCGGGGTGGCGGCCTGCGCCTCGGCGCCGAACTTCAGGCCCGGGTAACCGACCAGCTTGCAGTCCACGCCGGCCTTGTTGGTCGCCTTGAGCAGCATGTGGTTGACGGGGCTCTTGACGTTCTGGACGGAGATGGCCGTCTTGTTGATGTCGCAGTCGCCAATCGGCTCGGACTCGGAGCCGCCCCCGGACTTCTGGGCCTGCGACTTCGCGTCCTTGACGCCCGCGTCGCCCGCGGCGCCCGTGGCGTTCTCCTTGCCGCCCTGGTTGTCCTTGCCGCCCTGGTTGTCCTTGCCGCCCTGGTTGTCCTTGGACGCGGGGGCCGAGGCCGACGAGTTCGCCTTGCCCGCGTTGTCGGAGCCTCCGTCCCCGCCCCGCTGCACGCCGCGGTCACGCTCAGGGCGGCGACGGCCAGCATGGAGGCGGCGATCGTACGGACGGTGCGGCCGCGGCGGTAAGCGGTGACGTTCATGGCGGGCTCCCCCTATGGGTCGGCGGTCCGGCCGGTGTTCCGCACCGGCCTTCGGTATGGCCATGAGCCTTCCGTGGTCCGCTGGCGTAAAGCTGCCGTCCCGACGCCGTTCCGCTAACGCGCCGCTAACGGAACTCCCCGTCCACACCGGCCCGTTCGCCCTCACACGTCACCCTGGCTCACATCACCGTTCCGCCACGTCCTGGGCCGCATGGTCCGCCGGGCCCCCGCCGACCTAATCTAGGTCTCCGGTAGGGCCGTTCGAGACGCGAAAAAAGCAGCGCGGGAGAGGCGCGGGAGAGGGGATCGGCGATGCCGCTGGCCACCGGGGATCCGGAATCCATAGGCGGCTACGCCCTGCTCGACCGGCTCGGCGCGGGCGGCATGGGGGTCGTCTATCTCGGGCGCGCGGCCTCGGGGCGACAGGTCGCGATCAAGCTGGTCCATGAGCAGTACGCCCAGGACGAGGAGTTCCGCACCCGCTTCCGGCAGGAGGTCGTGGCGGCGCGCCGGGTGAGCGGGGCGTTCACCGCCCCCGTCGTGGACGCCGACCCGGAGGCCGACCGGCCGTGGATGGCCACCCTGTACGTACCGGGGCGAACCCTCTCCGAGGTCGTACGGAGGAACGGCCCCCTGAACGGGCGGGAGTTGCGGACGCTCGGCCTCGGGCTGGTCGAGGCGCTGCGCGACATCCACCGGGCCGGGGTGGTGCACCGGGACCTCAAACCCGCCAACATCCTGATGGCCGAGGACGGTCCGCGCGTCATCGACTTCGGCATCTCCCGCGCCGTCGACAGCCAGACGCTCACCGTCACCATCGGACGCGTACTCGGCACCCCGCCGTTCATGTCGCCGGAGCAGCTGCGCAGTCCGCGGGGCGTCACGGCGGCGTCGGACGTCTTCTCGCTGGGCTCGCTGCTGGTGTACGCGGCGCGGGGCAGCAGTCCGTTCGAGTCCGACAGCCCCTATCTGTCGGGCTACCAGGTGATGTACGAGCATCCGACGCTGGAGGGGGTCCCGGAACCGCTGCGGCCCATCGCCGAGCGCTGCCTGGCCAAGGAGCCGGAGGCCCGGCCGGAGCTGGACGAGCTGCATCGCATGTTGCGCGAGCTGTCGGATTTCCCGGCGGGTTCCCCGGCCCCGGCAGGTTCCCCGGCCCCGGCGTCGGCCGGGGCCCGGCCGAACCCCCGGCGGTCGACGGGCCTGGAGCCGCCCACGGCTCACGGGCGGCCCACGGCCCAGCAGCGGCCCACGGCACCGCAACGCCCCACGGCACCGCAGCGTCCGCCGCCGGACGTCCTCCCGTCGCCCCGGCCCCAGCCCCGGCCCCAGCCCCGGACGCAGCCCCGGCCCCGGACGCAGCACCAGCCCCGGCCCCGTCCCACGGCGGCCCCCAGCCCCCGCCTCCCCGCCGACCGCACCGCGGCGAGGCGCCCGGCGGCGGCTCGTCGTCACCACCGCCGGGGTGGCCCTGGCGTTCACCGGGCTGACCGTCGCGGCAGCGGTCTTCGCCCCGGACATAACGGACTCGTCGGGCGACACGCCCGCCACCGCCGACGCCGCGCACTCCCAGCAGCCCGCCTCGCTCCCCAAGGGCTGGCAGCCGTGGCGGACGGAGCTGCGGGTCGAGGCCGATGGGCCGCCCCTCGTCTACGACGAGCCCGGATGCGCCCCGGAGGACGGCCGGACCCTGTACTGCGGCGGCAACGGGTTCACGGTCGCCAGGGTCGACGCCGCCACCGGCCGGGTCCAGTGGCGGTGGGGCACCCGCCCCCAGCTGGCGCGGCCCATCGGGGTGCGGGACGGAATCGTCTACACCTACCGGGACGCGGAGGGGGGCGGGCGGTCCGTCGTGGCCCTGGACGTCGTCACCCGGAAGCAGCGGTGGGAGCGGAGCATCAGCGGCTCCGCCGACGTGCGCCTGTTCCGCGGCGGGGTGCTGACCCTGTCGTCGGATGCCCGGGAGCTCGTCGCCTACGGGCCGTCGGGCGCCCGGCTGTGGCAGTCGCCGGCGCTCGAGGGGAAGTTCTGCGAGCCGACGGCGCTGGGCGGTGCGCCGTACGCCCTGTGCGCGCCCAACGACTCCAACGGCCTGGCCGCCGAGGGCCCGTACGACCTGCTGCGGCTCGACCCCTCCGACGGCACGCAGCAGAACCTCACCACCCTCCCGCGGAAGGCGCTGACCCTCGGCGCGGTCCAGGGCAAGCCGCTGTTCCTGGTCCCGCAGACCGCGAAGGAGGTGTACGACTCGGGGTACGAGCGCCCGTACAACGCCATGGTGCGGGTGGATCCGCGCACTGGCGAGATCACGCGGATCCCGCTGCGGCGCCCGGTGCTCGGCAAGCCGACCCTGCTGCACGGCACCGTCTACTTCGTCCGTCCCAACGGAATGGTCACCGCGGTGGCGGCGGACAGCGGCCGGGAGCTGTGGCAGCGGTCGACGGAGACGGAGAGCCTGTCCGAGCCGGTGCTGTCCCGGCGGTACGGGCAGCTGTACTTCGCCAACCGCTTCGGCCGTCTGCTGGCGCTGGACGTGGCCGACGGCAAGGAGGAGTGGCGCACGGCCGCGCTGAACGACCCCGGGACCGCGGCGGAGGACGCGGAGCCGAGGGTGCTGCTCGTCAAGGACGCGATCGTGGCGACGGCCGGGGACACGGCGTTCTCCGTACGGCCGGACCGGCCCTCGGTTCACCCGTCGGCCCGGCCGTCGTCCTGAGCCGCGCCGTGTGACGCCCCCCGGCTAGGCCGGGGTGGCCGGGCCCACCAGTTCGTCCAGGACGTCCGTCATCGTGACGAAGCCCAGGACCGCGCCGGTGTCGGCCGTCACGGCGGCCAGGTGGGCGCCGGTGGCGCGCATGGTGGTCAGGGTGTCGTCCAGCGGGGTGTCGGCGCGCACGCGGGGGACGGTGTGGACGGCGGCGCCGGGAAAGGGGCGGTCCCGGTCGGCGATGCCGAGGGTGTCCTTGATGTGCAGATAACCCAGGATGGCGCCGCCGGGGCCGGTGACCGGGAGGCGGCTGTAGCCGGAGGCGGCCGCCGCGCGCTCCAGTTGGGCGGGGGTGACGCGGTGGCCGACGGTGACCATCTCGTCGAGGGGGACGAGGATGTCGCCGACCCGCCGGGTGCCCAGCTCCAGGGCGTCGCGCAGCCGCTCGCCGCCGGACTTGTCGAGCAGCCCGGCGTCGCTGGAGTCCCGTACCAGCCGGATGAGTTCGTCGTCGGTGAAGACCGACTCGACCTCGTCCTTCGGCTCGACCTTCAGCAGCCGCAGCAGCGCGTTGGCGAACGCGTTGACGCCGAAGACGACGGGGCGCAGGAGGCGGGTCAGGGCCACCAGCGGCGGGCCGAGGAGGAGCGCGGTGCGCTCGGGCGCGGCGAGGGCGATGTTCTTGGGGACCATCTCGCCGATGAGCATGTGGAGATACGTGGCCGCCGTGAGCGCGATGACGAAGGCGATCGGATGCACCAGGGCGTCCGGCACGTGGACGGCGTCGAAGCCGGGCTCCAGCAGGTGCGCGATGGCCGGTTCGGCGACCGCGCCCAGCACGAGGGAGGAGATGGTGATGCCGAGCTGGGCGGTGGCCATCAGCGCGGACAGGTGCTCCAGCGCCCACAGCACACCGCGCGCCCGCTTCTCCCCCGCCTGCGCGCGCGGTTCGATCTGGCTGCGGCGCACGGAGATCAGGGCGAATTCGGCGCCCACGAAGAAGGCGTTGGTGAGGAGGGTGAGGGCGCCGATGGTGAGTTGGACGACGGTCATCGGGTGGCCTCGGGGACTCGGGGGACTCGGGGAGCTCAGGGGACTGAGTGGCTTCGGTGGTCTCGGCGGCCTCGGCGATCTCGGCGGCCTCGGCGGCCTCGGTGGCTTCCGTGATCCGTACGCGGTCGGCGCGGTGGTGGTCCACCTTCAGGACCGTGAGCTGCCAGCCGTCGTCGGTCTCGAAGGTGTCCCCGGCCGCCGGGATGCGCCCCAGGGCCGTGGCCAGGAGGCCCGCGACGGTTTCGTACGGGCCCTCGGGGGCGGTCAGGCCGATGCCGGTGAGCTCGTCCAGCCGTACGCCGCCGTCCGCCTCCCAGGCGCCGGGGCCGAGGGGCACCAGGCCCGGCGTCTCGTCGGGGTCGTGTTCGTCGCGGACGTCGCCGACGATCTCCTCGACGATGTCCTCCAGGGTGGCGATGCCCGCGGTGCCCCCGTACTCGTCGATGACGACGGCCATGGTGTGCGCAGTGCGCAGCCGGTCCAGCAGCCGGTCCACCGGGAGGCTGTCGGGCACCAGGAGCGGGGGCGTGGCCAGGTCGGTGACGGGGGTGGTGGCGCGGCGGGCGGCGTCCAGGGCGAGGACGTCGCGGATGTGCACGGTGCCGACCACCTCGTCCAGGGAGTCGCGGTAGACGGGGAAGCGGGACCGCCCGGTGGCCAGGGTGAGGTTGGCCGCGTCGGCGGCGGTGGCGTGGGCCTCCAGCGCCTGGACGTCCACGCGCGGGGTCATCACGTTCTCGGCGGTCAGCTCGCCCAGGTGGAGCGTACGGACGAACAGCTCGGCCGCGTCCTGCTCCAGCGCGCCCTCGGCGGCCGAGTGGCGGGCCAGCGCCACCAGCTCGTCCGGCGTACGGGCGGAGGCCAGCTCCTCGGCGGGCTCCAGGCCCATGCGGCGCACCAGGCGGTTGGCCGTGTTGTTGAGGTGGTGGATCAGCGGGGCGAAGGCGGCGGTGAAGGCGCGCTGCGGGGAGGCGACCGCCTTGGCCACGTGCAGGGGGCGGGAGATGGCCCAGTTCTTGGGCACCAGCTCCCCGGCGACCATCAGCACCACCGTGGAGACGGCCACGCCCAGCACCACGGCGGTCGTCGACGCCGCGCCTTCGGGCAGGCCGATCGCGGCGAGCGGGGTTTCGAGCAGGGCGGCCAGCGAGGGCTCGGCGAGCATGCCGATCACCAGGGAGGTGACGGTGATGCCCAGCTGGGCCCCGGAGAGCTGGAACGTCAGTCGGCGCACCGCCGTGAGCGCGCTGACGGCCCCGCGCTCACCGGCTTCGGCGGCGCGCTCCAGGGCGCCGCGTTCGACGGTGGTGAGGGAGAACTCGGCGGCCACGAAGAGCGCGCAGGCGAGGGTGAGGGCCAGGGCGAGGAGAAGCAGCAGGATCTCGGTCACCGTGCCACCCCCGTGTGCCCGATAACGGGTGCTCCGCCGAAGGGCGGGCGGGGTGTGGCACGGGTGGTACTGGGAGGTTCGCCCATTGCGGGTCCGGTGCTCCTTACGTCGCTGGGAAGTGCTGGGAGGGCGCTAGTAGGTCAAGTGTGCCCACAACCATAGTAAAGGGATGGTAAAGGTACGCTCCCACCGGGCCACCTCCAGGGCCCGCACCGAAATCGGCTCCGCGTCACCTGCGGCTTTCCCGCGTCGGCTCGATTGGCCCCCGGGTTGCCTGTCGTCGGCACAGGTTTATCGGCAATACTTCCGGCCGTGGAGCAGAGCACTGGACCGATCATCCCGCCCATGCACACCGCCGGGACGGATCCGGGGTACATCCCCGGCCTGACGTCCCCGCGCCCTGCCGATGTGGAGGAGGACACCCCGGACAAGGCAGCGGCGGAGCGGCCGCCGGAGGAAGTCACCGCCGAGGACGAGCCGGAGCTCGACGAGGACGGGGGCGTCGAGGCCGAGGCGGAGTCCGACGGCGAAACCGGCGCGTCGAAGGACGTCGTCGCGTCCGACGGGGAAGCGGACGACGAGAAGGACGCCGACGCGGACGAGGACAGCGAGGAGGACGGCGGGGCCGTTTTCGAGGTGTCCGACCGGCGCGGTGCGATACGGGCCGGGCGCCGAGGGGTCACGTTCGAGCTCGACGGCGAGAAGGCCGAGTTCGGGTGGGACGAGATCGGCGCGGTGGAGGTCGACACCCCGCGGTTCGGGAAGCGCTTCGGGATCACCGTCTATACGACCAACCAGCGCTGGTACACCGCCGATGTCGAGGCACCGGCCCGCAAGCTCCTCAAGGAATGGACGGCGGAGCTGGACGCGGTGCTCGACGCGTATTTCGAGGACGCGGAGGACGGCGGGGCCGAGGCCGAGGCCAAGAGCGACGAAGCCAAGAGCGACGAAGCCAAGGACACCGACGCCAAGAACGCCAAGAACGCCAAGAACACCGACGCCGAGAACACCGACGCCAAGGACGCCACCTCGTAGCGGCCGCCGACGCGGGTGGCGGTTCGCCCGATCTCCGCTGCGCACAACCGTATCCGGCGCCGTGAAAACGGTCTAATGTCGGGTTTCAGCAGCGGAACGACGGGGGCGGCTGCCGCATGACACCGGATGATCCTGTGATCGGTCGCACCGGGGTGCTGCTTCTCGGCACCCGTGGTGCCAGTGGTCCCGGCGAGGTCCTGGTGCGCGTCCGAGGCGGCTCGGAGACGTTCCTCGCCTGGTCCTCCGACCCGCTGCCACAAGGCGCGTCCGTCCTCGTGATCGACTCCCGCGGCTCCCGCCAGGTCGACGTCATCGAGTGGACCGATCCATTGAACGCGTCGTCCGGCGGGGCCGGCGGCGCCGGCTGAGGAGACGAAGGATGTTCGGTTACCGCGTGCCCGCACCCGACCAGGCGATGCTGATCTCGGGTGGCAGGCGTGGACATGGGGGTGCGCCGTTTCGCGTGGTGACCGGGCACGGCAAGTTCGTGCTCCCGGTCTTCCGCAAGGTCCGCTTCCTGACGCTGGCGATGTGTGAGGCCGAGGTCGCGGAGAAGTGCGTCAGCCGACAGGGCATCACGCTGACGGTGCGCGCGGTGATCGCGTTCAAGGTGGGCAATGACACCGAGTCCATCGTCAACGCGGGGCAGCGGTTCCTCTCCGACCAGGGCCAGATGGCGGTGCTGACGGGGCGGATCTTCGCGGGTCATCTGCGGGCCATCATCGGCTCGATGACGGTCGAGGAGCTCATCACCGAGCGGCAGAAGCTGGCCACCGAGGTGCTGGACACGTCCAAGGCGGAGATGGCGAAGATCGGCCTGATCGTGGACTCGTTGCAGATCCAGTCGATCGACGACGGCGACACCGGCTATATCGACGCGATGTCCGCCCCGCACAAGGCCGCCATCCAGCGGCAGGCCCAGATCGCCCAGGCGCAGGCCAGCCAGGCGGCGGCCGAGGCGGAGCAGGAGGCGGCGCGCAACCAGGCCGAGTACGCCCGGCAGACGGCGGTGGTGCAGGCCCAGTACAACGCCGAGGTGGACCGCGCCCAGGCGCAGGCCGCCCAGGCCGGACCGCTGGCGGAGGCGCACGCACAGCAGGAAGTGCTGTCCGCGCGGACGGAGTTGGCCCAGCGGGCGGCCGATCTGCGGCAACAGCAGCTGGTGGCCGAGATCGTGAAACCGGCGGAGGCGGAGGCCGAGCGGATCCGGGTGGTGGCGCTGGCCGAGGCGGAGCGGATGAAGATCCAGGCCGAGGCGGCGGCCTCACACGGCCGGGTCGCGCTCGACCGCATGCTGATCGACCAACTGCCGCAGATCGTCAAGGAGGCCGCCTCCGGGCTGTCCGGGGCGAACGTCAACGTCCTCAACGGGGCGGACGGGCTGGGCGAGATCGCGGCGGGCCTGGTCGGCCAGGGGCTGACCATCCTGGACGCGGTGCGGCGCAACATGGGCGCCCCGGGCGCGGAGGACGAGTCCAAGCGGCGGGACGAGCCGAAGCGGCGGGGCGGGGCGGACGACGGCGCGGTCGAGGTTCGTTAGGGGGTGTCGTGTCCGGCGGATCGTGACGCCTGCGGCGGGCTGCTCCCCTCCCCGCCCCTTCCCACAACTGCGGCTCCGCCCCAGCCCCCGGGGCCCAGGAGCGAAGCCCCCGCCACGCAGCGGCCGTCAGGCCGGATTGATGGGCGGACGGCGGCGGGCCGCGAAGGCGCTGGGCCCTGCCCCCGCCCCGGGGCCAGGGGCGAAGCCACTGCCGCGCAGGGGTCGTGGTGGGGGCGACTCCCCGGTCATGGCCCCGACCCCGTCCGGGCGTTGCTACCGTGAGAAACCCAGCCAGCCGAGAGGGCCGAGGAACGTGACCACTGACCGCCCGCACCGCGTCAGCGTCGCCGGAGTCATCGTGGACGAGCGCGGCCGGGCGCTGCTGATCAAGCGGCGCGACGGCAGCACCTGGGAACCGCCGGGCGGTGCGCTCGACCCCGACGCCACCGTCCCCGACGCCCTCCAGCGCGAGATCCTCGAGGAGACGGGTGTCAAGATCGCGCTCCCGGCCGCGCTCACGGGGTCTACAAGGACATGAACGACCTCACCGTCTCCCTCGTCTTCCGCTGCGCGGCCCTCGACGGCACCCCCGCCACCGGCCCCCGCACCCGGGCCTGGCGCTGGGCCACCCGCGCCGAGGTCCCCGACCTCGCCGACGAGGCGTACGCCGTGCGCGTCCTGGACGCCCTCGACACCGCCGCCCCACCGGCGGTCCGCGCCCACGACGGCGTCACGCTCGTCTGACGTACGGCTCGCCTCGTCCGACGGTCGTCCGAAGCTCGTCCGTGTTCGTTTGACGGTCGTTTGACGGTCGTTTGACGTACGGCTCACGCCGCGAGCAGCCGCGTCAGCTCGTCCGCCACCGCCCGCGCCGCCGGGCTGGTCCAGCGTCGGCGGTGGCGGGTGAGCTGGACGGGAACCGGGGGGATGGCCGGGCCGTGGACCTCGGCGAGAGAGCCCTCGGCGAGCTGCCGCTCCACCGTGGCGCGGGGGAGCAGCGTCAGGCCGAGCCCCGCCGCGACGCAGGCGCGGGCGGCCTCGATGCTGCCGAAGCGGGTCAGGCGCGGCGCCGGGCCGGGGCGGGCGAGGAGGGTGCGGACGAGGTGGTCGCTGTAGGAGCAGCCCTGTTCGTGGACGAAGAAGCTCTGCCCGGCCAGTTCGTCCCAGCCCGCCTCGCGTCCGGCCAGCGGGTGGCCGCGGGCGGCGACGTAGGCCAGGGGTTCGCGGGCGATGGTGCGGGCCACCAGGTCGGCGTCGGTCACGTCCTCTTCGAGGAGCAGGACGAGGTCGAGCCGTCCCGTACGCAGCCCCTCGACCGCCGCCGCGCTGCCCGCGGGGTGGAGGTGGAGGTCGATGCCGGGGTGGCTGCGGCGCAGCGAGGCGATCACGCGGGGGAGGTGCGAGGCGCACAGGGACTCGCCCGCGCCGAGGGCGACCGGGCCCTCCACCGCGCCGTCCGCGCCGTCGCCGTTTCCGGCCGCCGCCACCGCGCGCAGCCGGGCCTCGGCGTCCAGGACCTCCTCGGCCTCCGTCAGCAATCGGCGACCGGCGCTGGTCGGCAGGGCGCCTGAAGGCAGCCGGTCGAAGAGGCGGGTGCCCAGTTCCCGTTCCAGGGTGCGTATCTGGACGGTGACGGTGGACTGGGCGAGATGGAGCTCGGTGGCGGTCGCGGTGAAGCTGCCGGTTCTCGCCAGCGCCGCGAACGTCTTCAGGAGTCGTGTGTCCACGACGGTCAGGATAGGCGGCCTCCGACCTGCTCTCATTGGGTTTCTCGATCGACTCCAGCGAAAGGAATCGTTGGACGCGATACCGGGGCCGGTGGAACCGTGGACGGCATGACGGCACCCATCGAACCCACAGCGTCCACCGCATCCCCGACGCCCACCGCGTCCACCACACCCCCGACGCCCACCGCGTCCACCGCGTCCACCGCGCTCACCACCTCCACCGCCGACGTCGACGTTCTGCGCTACTCCGCCTTCACCACCCGCCCCGACGGCGGCAATCCCGCCGGTGTGGTCCTGGACGCCGCCGCCATCGCGGACGACGACGCGGCCATGACCGCCGTCGCCGCGCGGGTCGGCTACTCGGAGACCGCGTTCATCACCGAGCGCGACGAGGCCGCACGCCGCTACCGGCTGCGGTACTTCAGCCCGCTCGCCGAGGTCGCGTTCTGCGGACACGCCACCATCGCCACGGCCGTGGCCCTCGCCGAGCGCGACGGCCCCGGTGAGCTGGTCTTCGACACGGCCTCGGGCGAGATCCGCGTCGAGACCACGGCCGACGGCGACGGCCCGCCCCGCGCCACGCTCACCAGCGTTCCCACCCGCTCGCGCCCCGCCGACCCGGGCACGGAGATCGAGCCGACGCTGGCGGCGCTGGGCTGGTCCGCGGACGACCTGGACCCGGCCCTGCCCCCGCACGTCGCCTTCGCGGGCAACGACCACCTCGTCCTCGCCGCCGCCACCCGCGAGCGGCTGGCGGACCTCGCATACGACTTCGACGCGCTCGATGCGGTGATGCGACGGCGCGGCTGGACGACGGTGCATCTGGTGTGGCGCGAGACCGCGGATCCGTCAGCGGAGGGCTCCGCCGAGAACGTGGTCTTCCACGCCCGCGATCCGTTCCCCGTCGGCGGGGTGGTCGAGGACCCGGCCACCGGCGCCGCGGCCGCCGCCTTCGGCGGCTATCTGCGGGTACTCGGCCTGGTCGACGGCCGGACCAGGGTCCGTATCCGCCAGGGAGAGGACATGGGCCGCCCCAGCGACCTCCTGCTCGACGTCACGCCCGACGACCCCCGGGCGCGGGTCAGCGGCCAGGCCGTCCCGATCCCGCGGACCGGACGATGACCGAACCCGCGGACCGCGTAAGCACCGCGTGAGCAAAGGAAAAGGAACGGTGCGATGAAGACGCGCTACTACCACCTGCCGCGCCTGACCGGCGTGGACGCCCTCCGGCTGGACGAGCGCGAGGTGCCCGCCCCAAGGCCGCGCGAGGTGCTGGTCCGGATGCGGGCCTGGTCGCTCAACTACCGGGATCTGATGATCGCGTCGGACGCCTACGGACGTGTTCTGAAGCCCGATGTCGTACCGCTGTCCGACGGCGCGGGCGAGGTGGTGGACGCCGGTTCCGAGGTCACCCGGTGGCGGGAGGGCGACCGGGTCGCCGGGATCTTCATGCCCGGCTGGCTCTCCGGGCCGCCCGCCGCGCGGAAGACGGCGGGCGCGCTGGGCGGCCCGGCGGACGGGGTGCTCGCGGAGTACGTCCTCTTCGACGAGGAGGCCCTGGTCGCCGCCCCCGCCCATCTGAACTTCGCCGAGACCGCGACGCTGCCCTGCGCCGCCGTGACCGCCTGGCACGCGGTGGCGGTCACCGGCGGACTCGCCCCCGGACAGTCGGTGCTGACCCTGGGCAGCGGCGGAGTGTCCCTGTTCGCCCTCCAGTTCGCCGCGCTCGGTGGGGCGAGGGTGCTCGCCACCTCCAGCGACGACGCCAAGCTGGAGCGGCTGCGCTCGCTCGGCGCCACGGACGGCGTCAACTACGCCCGCACCCCCGACTGGGGCCGCCTGGTGGCCGAGGCGACCGGCGGCGGCGTCGACCACGTGGTGGAGGTGGGCGGCGCGGGCACCCTGCCGCAGTCGCTGGAGGCCGTACGCGTCGGCGGGCGGATCAGCCTCATCGGCGTACTGGCCCGGGGCGGCGGGGCCGACCCGTCCTCCGTCCTGCTCAAGGGCGTCACGCTGCAGGGGATGTTCGTGGGCAGCCGGGAGATGTTCGAGCAGATGAACCGCGCGATCGAGCACCACCGCCTGCGCCCCGTCGTCGACCGCGCCTTCCCCTTCGCCGAGGCGCCCGCCGCGTACTGGTACTTCGCGGGGCGGGGCACTTCGGGAAGGTGGTCATCACGGACGAGTGACGACGAACGCCGCCTGACGGGCCGGCTCTTGACCTTGCCCAAAGGGGAAGGCCGACGGTGTCCGCGGCAACCAGGCCGGCGAGCTGAGCGTGATGCGCCGCGACCGGCCTCGGACGAGAGGAAAGGTACGGACCCGCATGAACGACGACGCTCTCCTGGCAGAGCAGAGGGCCTACTACAGCGCCGGCGCGGCCGAATACGACCGGCCCTACGCGGAGCACGAAGCCCTGCGGGAATTGCTGACTGTCGTCGATGACCTCCCGATCACCGGGGATGTGCTGGAGTTGGCCTGCGGCACGGGCCAGTGGACCGCAAGGCTTGCCGCACGGGCACGTTCGGTGACAGCCGTCGACGCGGCAACCGAAGTGCTGGCCCTCGCTCGGGCGCGCACCGCATCCCCCTCCGTCCGGTTCGTCGAGGCCGACCTGTTCGAGTGGCGGCCGCCGCGCCGCTACGACACCGTGTTCTTCGCCTTCTGGCTCTCCCATGTCCCGCCGACGCGGTTGCCCGACTTCTGGAACACCGTCGCCGCCGCGCTCGCCCCGGGCGGCAAAGCGATCTTCATCGACGACGGCCCCGAAGCGGCCGCGTACGAGGAAGTCCTCCCGAACCAACCGGCCCCGGCGGCGCTGCGCCGGCTCGATGACGGCAGCCAGTACCGCATCGTGAAGGTGTTCCACGATGCCCAGACCCTCGCGGCCGACCTCACCGCTCTGGGGTGGGCAGCCCGTATCCGGACCATGGCCGGGCACTTTGTCGGCATCGCGGAACCGCCGACCGCCACTGGCCGAGGAAACGGGCGGGCCATCGTCGGCTAACGTGGCTCCGCATGACGCACAGCGAGATCGAGATCACCGCGGAGCTGGTTCGCGATCTGCTGCACGACCAGCACCCCGACCTGGCCGATCACCCCGTGCGGCTCGGCGCGCGTGGCTGGGACAACCAACTGTGGCGGCTCGGCGACGACCTCGCCGTCCGGCTGCCCTGGGCGACGCTGTCCGCGGACGCGCTGCTGCGCAAAGAGCACGCCTGGCTTCCCGCTCTCGCCCCGCGCCTTCCCCTGCCCGTCCCCGTACCGCAGCGCCTGGGCGAGCCCTCCGGGCGGTTTCCGCGGCCCTGGATCGTCACCACCTGGGTGCCGGGAACGCCCGCCGACCGCGCCCCCGCCACGCGCGCCGCGGAGGCGGCCGACACCCTGGCCGCGTTCCTGACCGCTCTTCACCGGCCCGCCCCCGACGGGGCGCCGACCGGCCGCGACCGTGGAGGGCCGCTGACCGACCATGCCGAGGGGTTCGCCCGGTCTTTGGCCTCGGCCACCGAGTCGGGGCTGATCCCCGACCCGGACGCCGTCCGCGCCGTCTGGGAAGACGCCGTCGCCGCGCCCGACTGGACGGGTCCGGCACTGTGGCTGCACGCCGATCTGCATCCGGCCAACGTCCTCACCGAGGACGGCACCTTCTGCGGCGTGATTGACTTCGGCGACCTCTGTGCGGGCGATCCGGCCTGCGATCTCGCCGCCGGGTGGATGCTGTTGCCGGACGGCGCCGTCGACCGCTTCTACGACGCCTATCAGCCCACCCCGGACGCGGCGACCCGGCGCCGCGCCCGCGGCTGGGCGGTGCTGAAGGCCCTCGTCTGCATCCTCATCGGAGAGGCGGGCGTCCACGGCCGTCCGGGCGGCAAGCGCACCTGGGGCCCACCCGGCCACGCCACGCTGCGACGCCTCACGCGATAGCCGTTGACCGAATCACCGCCCTGTTCCGAGCGGGGCCGACAGCCGTACGGGGCGATGGGCGCGTGCCGAAGTGCCCCTCGACCACCGCGTGGGACCGACCCCGGCCGACAGGACCGCTACGAGCGGGCCCCTGGACCGCTACGAGCGGGCCCCTGGACCGCTACGAGCGGGCCCCTAGGAGCGGGCGTTACGGGCGGACCGCTACGGGAGGCCGTGCAGCTTGGCGATCAGCCGCCGCAGCAGGGCCACCCGGTCGCTGCCGCGCGGCCGGCAGTCCTCCAGACGCCGGACGACCCCCGGCGGCACGTCCTCGACCCCGACGGCGTCCACGACCTTGTCGAGCGCGTGGATGCCCCAGTACTGGCTGAAGGCGAGCGGCTCCTTCACGGCGGCGTCCGTCAGGGCGGCCAGCGCGTCCGCGTCCGGCACCGCGTACAGCCGCGCGTACGCGGCCAGGCGCAGCCCGCCGTCCGGGGAGGTGAGCCAGCCGTCCAGGTCGGGGTCGGCGAGCCGCTGGGTGGCGCGCACCAGCCGGGCGAAGATGCCGTTCATGCGCTGCGTACGGGCGGACCCGCTGGCCATCGACGTACGGACCTCGAGGTATTCGGCGGCCAGTCGGCGCACGTCCCGCAGCGCCGTGGCGCCGTCGGCCTCGGGTCCGTCGTCACCGCTCCCCACGAGGGCGGCGTCGGCGATCCGCTCGGCGGCCTCGATGCGCCGCTCGACCTCCTTCGCGTACTCCAGCCGGAACCCACCCGGCAGCTCGATGCTGTCGAGCAGATCGCGCAACCAGGGCACGACGGCGACCACCAGGAGCGCCACGGTGACGCTGTCTATCTTCAGATCCGGCGCCAGCACATGGGCGACGGCCACGGCGATGGCCACGCAGCTCACCACGGACGCGACGATGACCCGCCGCCTCCCGGCCCGCCCGAATACCCCTCGCCCTCCCCGGGCTCCCCCTGCCTCATGTGCCCCAGCATGCCCCAACCGGGCCCGGCTCAGCCCGGATACGCGTGTCACGCCCGACGGGAAACCCCGTCCGGCCAGACGACATCGACGGGTACGCCCGCCCCACGCGCCTGCTCCACCACATCCGCCGTACCACCGCCCTTGCCGGAGGGCGGCCGCCCGTCCCACACCGCCATCAGCCGATCGGCGCGCTCCAGCAGCACGGCGTTCGCCGCCTCGTACGCCTGCCGGTTCGCCGTGTCGTACGGCATCACCAGCACCTCGTCCGCGGCCTCCACCAGACGGTCGAAGGTCGCGGCGTGGTCCGGCTTGACCTTCGCCTGCCGGTAGTCCCGTGACGGAACCACCACGACCAGGCTTCCGCCGACTGCCAGGACCGCCTCGGCGAACAGGCTGTCACTGCCCTTGGCGATGCATGACACGCCGACCAGGCCGACGGGGTCATAGGCGGCCAGGAGCTTGTCCAGTTCGCCTCGGACCAACGCCACCGACTCTTCGGTGAGGTCCATGTGCCCGGTCACGGCGATCGTCGTCATCGAGGCGTGGCCTTCCTCGTCATGTGGTCAGCGGTGAACTGAGGGATTCGTACGCTTCGTCAGGAGCTTCAGCATCGACTCCGTGTCCGCGAGATCTTCGACGACCTCCGTAGCTCCGGCGGCCCGCAGATCCTCCGCGCTGGTACGCCCGGTGGCCACGCCGATGACGCGAACGCCGCAGCTCAAGCCGCCCTCGACGTCGTAAGGCGTGTCCCCTACGAGGACGGCGTTTCCCGAGGGTGTCTGAGCGCGACGCAGAGCCGTGCCTACCAACTCCGGACGTTCGTCCGCGTCCTCGCCGAAGGCCCCGGTCGAGAGATCGATGTACGGGTCCAGGCCGAACGCGGCCAGCTTCACCTCGGCGACGGCCCGGATGTTGCCGGTCATCACGGTCTGGGTGATCCCGTCCCGCGCCGCCAGGGCGGCGAGCAGCGAGGAGGCTCCGGGGAGGGCGCGCCCGCGCTCCCGAAGTTCGGCCGCGCGCCGTGCGTGAACGGCTCCGAGAGCCCGAGCGAACCGCTCGAACAGGGCACGGCTGTCCGGCAGTCCGTGGAGTCGCAGCGTCTCGCGAAGGATGACCCGCTCGGTCGACCCATCGATCTTCGCCTGCTCCCGCATGGGCCGCCCGGTGACCTCTTCGAACGCCTCGGCCCAGAGTTCGCGTCCGACCCCTCGGGTATCTACGAGCGTGTGGTCGGTGTCCCACAACACGAGCAACGGCACTGTATCGCCTTCCGATCGTTGGATACCGGCCCCCGTTGGGGACGGGCACCATACGCTGAGTGGGCAGACGTACGGAGGCTGCAGATGGCTGACGACGTGGACACCAGTGATCTGCCGTCCATGGAGCGGTCGTTCACCTCCCATCTGGAGGTGGCGCGCTGTCACCACCTGCGGCGCGAGGAGGCGGCTGTGCTGCTGAGCCTGCTGGAGCTCGAGGACGTGGCCCCGGAGGACCTGGCGCGTACGCCCCTGGCACGAGAGCTCATGCTCACGGTGGTCCGCCCATCGAGATGCCCGATGCGGACACGCTGACCGGGCCCCAGCTGGAGGGCTGGGACTGTGCGCTGTGTGGGCGGCGGCTGATCGCGGATCAGTCGCTCGGGACGGTCGCGTGGACCTGTGTCAGCAGGACGCGGGAGGTCGAGTTGTGGGTGTGTCGTCCGCTCTGTGGGGAGGGGTTTGAGGGGGCGTAGGTGTGCCGGGGCGGGTCACGCCGGGTATGCGTGGGTCTGGGTGGCTTTCAACGTGGCCCAGACGGCGCGGCCCGGGTGGAGGGACAGTTCGGCTACCGCCGCCGTCGTGAGGTCGGCCAGGAGGGGGAGCTCGCCGGTGAGGTCGACGCGGATCTGGTCGCCGTGGGACTCCATCCCCGCCACCTCCAGCCGCCACAGGTTGCGCGTGCTGGAGTCGGGGCGGTCGCGGTGGAGGGTGACCGCGGCGGGTGGGAAGGCGACGAAGACCGGGCCGGTGAGGTCCTCGGTGGTGGTGATGGTGGTGCCGCCGTCGAGCGCCACGGTGTGGCCGTCCGCGCGGCCCTGGTAGAGGTTGAGGCCGACGAGGCTGGCGATGTAGTCGGTGCGGGGGCGGCGGGAGATGTCCGCCGGGGCGCCCTCCTGGACGATACGGCCGTCCTCGACCACCACCAGCCGGTCGGCCAGCACCATCGCGTCCAGCGGGTCATGGGTGACCAGCACGGCCACCGCCTCGAAGTCGGCCAGGTGGCGGCGGAGTCCGGCGCGTACGTCGAGGCGGGTGCGGGCGTCGAGCGCGGCCAGTGGTTCGTCCAGCAGGAGCAGGCGGGGGCGGGTGGCCAGGGCGCGGGCGAGGGCGACCCGCTGGGCCTGTCCGCCGGACAGGGCGCGGGTTTGGCACCCGCGCGGTCGGTCAGGCCCATCCGGTCCAGCCACTCGGCCGCCTGCGCGCGGGCCTCCGCCTTGGGCACCCCCTGGCAGCGCGGGCCGAACGCCACGTTGTCCAGCGCGGTGAGGTGCGGGAAGAGCAGATAGTCCTGGAAGACGACGCCGACCGGGCGGTGTTCGGGCGGCGTCCGCAGCCGATGCGACGGCTCCTCCAGGGTCCGGCCGTCCAGCCGCAGCGCGCCCTCCGTGAGCGGGGTGAGTCCGGCCAGGGCGCGCAGCGCGGTCGTCTTGCCCGCGCCGTTCGGCCCGAGCAGGGCGACCACCGCGCCGGGCGCGGCGGTCAGCCGCAGATCGAGCCGGAAGCCGCCCCGGTCGACGACGAGCCGGGCGTCGAGGCCGTCGCTGTGCGGCGCGGCCTCCTCGGTGGGGAGGTGTCCGTGTTGGTCATGAGGCGGCCATCCGGATCGGTCATGAGGCGGCCATCCAGCGGTCGCGCAGCCCGGCCAGGACCGCGATCGAGACGGCGAGGAGGACGAGGCTCAGCGCGATGGCGGCGGCCGGGTCGCTCTGCAGCGCGAGATAGACCGACAGCGGCATCGTCTGCGTACGGCCGGGGAAGTTGCCCGCGAAGGTGATCGTGGCGCCGAACTCGCCCAGCGCCCGCGCCCAGGCCAGCACCGCGCCCGCGGCCACACCGGGCGCGACCATCGGCAGGGTGACGCGCCGGAACGCGGTGAAGCGCGAGGCGCCGAGGGTGGTGGCGGCCTCCTCGTAGCGCGGATCGGCGGCCCTCAGTGTGCCCTCGACGCTGATCACGAGGAACGGCATCGCCACGAACGCCTCCGCGACCACCACCCCCGCCGTGGTGAACGGCAGGGTCACGCCGAACGCCGAGTCCAGCCAGCGGCCCACGATCCCGTTACGGCCCAGCGCGAGCAGCAGCGCCACACCGCCCACCACCGGCGGCAGCACCAGCGGCAGGGTCACCAGGGCGCGCAGCAGCCGGCGGCCGGGGAAGCGGGCGCGGGCCAGCAGCCAGGCCAGGGGCACGCCCAGCACCAGTGCCACGGCGGTGGCGGCGGTCGCGGTGATCAGGGAGAGCCGGAGCGCCTGCCACACCGCGACGCTGGTCAGCTGGTCGGGCAGGCTCCGCCAGGGCGCGCGGACCAGCAGCGCGACAAGCGGAAGCACCAGGAAGACCAGGCCGCCGAGGGCCGGGAGCAGCAGCGGCAGCGGGACGCCCGCGCGGAGGCGGGGGGTGCCGGGGCGTCGTCGCCGTGTGCCGCTGCCCAGGACCTCCGGGGGCTGGTTGTCCCCTCTGGCTCGGCTCCGGCGTTCGGCCCGGCTGCGGCGTTCGGCCCGGCTGCGGCGTTCGGCCCGGCTGCGGCGTTCGGCCCGGCTGCGGCGTTCGGCCCGGTCGTGGCCTTCGGCTCGGCCCCGGGCCCCGGCCCGGCTGCGGCGTCCGGCCCGGCCCCTGGTTCCGCCCCGGCGTTCCGCTCAGCCTCGGCGTTCCGCTCCGTCACGGCTTGAGGAAACCGGCCTGGCCGAGCACCTTCTGGCCCTGTGCGGACTTCACCAGGGCGATGAAGGCCGTGGCCGCCTCCGCGTTCTGGGCGTTCTTCAGCGGGGCGATCGGATAGTCGTTGATGGCCTGCTCCGACTCGGGGAACTCCACGCCCGCGACCTTGCCGGCCGCCGCCTTCACATCGGTCTTGTAGACGACGGAGGCGTCCACCTCCTTCAACTGCACCTTGGTCAGCGCGCCCTTGACGTCCTGCTCGTACGAGACCGGGGTGAGCTTGAGCTCGGCCGCGGTCAGCGCCTTCTGCGCCGCCGAGCCGCACGGCACCTCCTTGGCACACAGCGCGACCTTCAGCCCGGAGCGGGTGAGGTCCTTGAGCGTCTTGATCTTCTTCGGGTTGCCCGGAAGGGTCGCGATCTCGAGCTGGTTGCGGACGAAGGTGACCGGGGTGCCCTTCGCGTCCTTGGCGTCGGTGACGGTCTTCATGGTCTTCGGGCTCGCGGCGGCGAAGACGTCGGCGGGCGCGCCGGAGGTGATGCTGGCCGCGAGGGCGTCGCTGCCGCCGAAGTTGAAGGCGACCTTGGTGCCGGGGTGCTCCTTCTCGAAGGTCTTGCCCAGCGCGGTGAAGCTCTCCTTCAGCGAGGCCGCCGCGAACACGGTCACCGTGCCGGACAGCTTCTCGGAGGAGGAACCGGAGCCGGACTTCTTGGAGGAGTCACCGGAGTCGTTGGAGTCGCCGGAGTCGCCGGAGTCGCCGGAAGAGCAGGCGGTGAGCGCCATGGCGGCAAGCGCGAAACCGCCCACCACACGGAGTGTCCAACGGGGTCGGGATCCGGAACCGGATACGGAACGGGTCGTCATGGGGTCTGTCCCTCCCTCTCTGCGACTGCTGCCTGTGCCGCCCTCGGCGCGCGTGTTCACGGCGTTTCCACGACCACGTTGGTCGACTTGATCACGGCGACGGCCGGAACGCCCGGCTCCAGCTTCAGCTCCTCAGCCGACTCCCGGCTGATCATGGACACCACGCGGAACGGCCCCGCCTGGATCTCCACCTGCGCGGACACATCGCCGAGGATCACCTCGGTGACGATCCCCGAGAAGCGATTGCGGGCCGAGGAGCCGGGGTGGTCGCGGTCCGTGCCGCTGGCGACCTCGCGGGCGAACGCGGCGAGCGCCGGGCCCGGGATGATCCGGCGCCCCTGCTCGTCCCGTTCGGCGGCCAGCCGTCCGCTGTCGACCCAGCGCCGCAGGGTGTCGACGCTGACCCCATCAGGGCCGCGGCCTCACCGATCCGGTACGTATGCATCCGCCGATGGTAGCGCCGCATCTGCGAGCTGGTACATGCCGGTCAGGTGGCATCCGTCCAACGATTTGGGTACGGACACTGGCATCTGCACGCCGTATGGCCAGGATCGGCGTGGCCGGTCAGGGCTCCTCGTCCGCGTCGTCCGCCGGCTCGTCCAGCTCCGCCAGCTCCCCCAGCGTCACCGGCGCCGCGAACGGCCGTGCCGAGAGCGGCCGCAGCTCCTCCGCCGTCGCCGGGCGGCCGGTCAGCGACGCGGTGACGGCGGCGACCGCGAAACCGCAGATCCGGCCCTGGCACCAGCCCATCCCCGGGCGGGCCAGGAGCTTCAAGGTGCGGGGGTCCTCGGCGCCGAGTTCGGTACGGGCGCGGCACAGCTCCCCGTAGGTGACCTCCTCGCAGCGGCAGACCACCGTGCGTTCGGTCAGCCGGTCGGCCCACCCGGCGGGCACGGGGTACGTGCGGTGCAGCGCGGCGGCGAAGGCCCGGCCGTGGCGGATCGCGGCGCGCAGCCGCCGTACGGCGCGCGGATCGACCGGCAGCCCGTTGGCCGCCGCCAGCGACAGGGCGGCCAGCCGTCCCTCGGCGACGGCGAGCGCGGCACCGCCCACGCCCGTGGTCTCCCCGCGGCCAGGACGTCCGGGACGGTGGTGCGCTGGCGGGCGTCGACCACGGCGACGAGGGAGCCGTCGAGGTCGCGCCGGGTGGCGGCGCCGACCATCAGGGGCAGTTCGAGTGCGGGGGTGAACCCCCAGCCCAGCGCCACCAGATCCGCCTCGAGCACCTCGCCGCCGTCGAGCCGCACCCCGCGTACCCGGTCCTCACCCAGGATCTCGGCCACCGTGGCCCGGGTCCGGTACGGGATGCGGTGGCGGGCCATCAGCGCCGCGTACCGCACCGCCTCGGCGGACTTGGCGGGCGCCCGCACCGCCCCGTCCAGGTGGCGCAGCCAGCCGTGCGCCGGGTTGGCCTCGCACACGGCGAGGACGCGCACCCCCGCCCGCGCCAGGCCCGTGGCCACCGGCAGCAGGAACGGGCCCGTACCCGCGACCACCGCCCGCCGCCCCGCCGCCGCCCGATGCCCCTTCAGCAGCGCCTGTACGCCTCCGGCCGCCATCACCCCGGCAGCTCCCAGCCGGGGAGCGGCAGTTGGCGGTCGTACGCGCCGCAGCAGAGCACCAGCGCGCGGGCCCGCACCCGGTCCCGCTCGACGGGGGCCGTGTCGTACGGGCCGTTCAGGCGCAGGGTGAACGGTCCGGCGTCCGGGCGGGCGCGGTCGATCAGCCAGACCTGATGGCCGGGGAGGTAGCGGAGGCGGCCGAGGTGGCGCTGGTAGTGCAACCGGGCGTGGAGGCGGGCGAAGAGCCGACCGTGGTGGTGGGCAGGGGGCGTGGAGTGTTCGTCGTGGCGCCAGTACTGGCCGCCGGGCAACCGCCCCGCGTCGATGAGCACCACGTCCAGGCCCGCCTCGGCGGCCCCGACGGCGGCGGCGAGCCCGGCGGGACCCGCGCCCACGACGGCTACGTCGTACGTCGGCCGATCAGTCGCCATCGCTGCCATCACCCTCGCGATCGTCCTCTAGGCCGCCGGCCATGCCGCCGTCACGGCCGTTGCCGACACGGCTGGCCATACCGCCACCACGGCCGTCCCCCTCGACACCGCCGGCCATACCGCCACCACCGCCGCCCTCGACACCGCCACGGCCATCGCCACCGCCACCACCACCGCCCTCCGGCGACAACCGCATCCCGTCCCGCGCCGGGACCAGGCAGGCCCGCTGGCCAGGGCGCCCGTCCACGGTGATCAGGCAGTCGAAGCAGACCCCGATCCCGCAGAACAGCCCGCGCGGTCTGCCCTCCCGCCGCGTGGTCCGCCAGGCCACGATCCCGGCGGCCACCAGCGCCGCGCCCACGCTCTGGCCTGGCCGCGCGGTGACCGTCGTACCGTCGAAGGTCAGCCGGTAGGGCAACGACCCCGTGCGCTCCTCACTCCCCGCGTGGCTCATCCGCACCACCCTCCTCGAAGCGTTCGGGGCGAACGGCGTCAGGTCCAGATCCGTCGCCTCCCCCGTCAGCGCCTGCGCGATCAGCTTCCCCGTCCCCGCCGCGAGGCCGATCCCCGCGCCCTCGTGACCGCAGGCGTGCCACAGCCCGGGGGCGCGTGGGTCGGGGCCGATGACCGGCAGATGGTCGGGGCAGTACGGGCGGAAGCCCGCGTACACGCGCATCGCCCGCACCGACGCCAGCATCGGGAACAGCCCGATCGCGCCCCGGGCCAGCGCCCGTACGGCGGCGGGGGACGGCCGCCGGTCGAAGCCGACCCGCTCCCGGGTGGAGCCGATCAGCACCGTGCCGCCGCCCGTGCCCTCCACGACCGGCGACGCCTGGAGCTCCGCGTCCGAACTGGCCACGGCGTCCACGTAGTCGGCCGCGTAGACCTTGTGCCGTACGGTCGCGGGCGGCAACGGTTCGGTGACGAGGACGAAGCCCCGGCGCGGCAGCACCGGCAGCTCGACGCCCGCGAGCCCCGCCACCGCACCGGCCCAGGTGCCCGCCGCGTTCAGGACGGCGGAGGCGCTGATGGTGCCGTGGGGTGTCCGTACGCCGGTGACCGGGGCACCCGCGCCGCCCACCGGGGTGACCGGGGCGCCCGCGCCGCCTGCTCCCGAGGCGGCGGGGAAGCCCGTACGCCCACCCGAGGCGCCCGGAAAGCCCGCACGCCCACCCGAGGCGGCCGAAAACCCCGCACGCCCACCACGCCGGAGGAGCCCCACCACCTCCGTCCCCGTCCGCACCACCGCTCCGCGCTGCCGCGCGAGCCGCAGCAGGTGGGCCGCCGCCAGCATGGGCTGCACCTGGGCGTCCTGCGGATACAGCGCGGCCCCGGCGGCCTCGCGGGTCAGCCGTGGTTCGAGGGCGTGGAGTTCGGCCCCGGACACCTCCCGTACGTCGACCCCACTGGCCCGCTGCCGCTCGGCCAGCGTCCGCAGCGCGTCCAGGGCGGCGGACGTGGAGGCCACCACCAGCCCGCCCTTCCGCTCGAACTCCCACCGCTCGCCGTACGGGCCCAGGTCCTCGCCCCACACCCGCCGCGAGTACCGCGCGAGCTCCAGCTCCGGGCCCGGTTCCTTGTCCGAGACCAGGACGTTGCCCTCGCCCGCGCCCGAGGTGCCGCCCGCGATGGCGCCCCGGTCGACGACCACGACCCGCAGCCCGGCGAGGGTGGCGAACCAGGCGGCGGCCGCGCCGACGACTCCGGCGCCGATGACGACGAGGTCGGCGGTCTTCGGCACGTCCTGGGAGGCCGATTCCCACCCGTCCCGCGTCACGGGCCACCCGCCCACAGCCCGCGCACATGGCCGATATGGCGATGCGTCATGGCCTCGGCGCCGGGCGCGTCCCCCGCCTCCACGAGGTCGAGAAGCGCGTGGTGTTCGGCGGCCGACCGGCCGAGCCGCCCGCTCTCCAGCAGCGGGATGAGCCCCAGCAGCCGGGTCTGGGAGCGGAGTTCGGAGACCACGTCCGCCAGACGCCGATTCCCGGCGTAGCCGAGCAGGGTGAGGTGGAAGACCCGGTCGGCCTCGATATAGCCGATGAGGTCGCCGCGTTCGGCCGCGTCCACGATGGCCTGGGCCAGCTCCCGCAGCGCGGGCAGGTCGCCGGGCGGGATACGGGGTACGGCCTCGCGTACGGTGGGCGGCTCGATGAGCAGGCGGATGGAGGCCAGGTCGTCCAGGTCCTGCTCGGAGACCTCGGTGACCCGGAACCCCTTGTTGGGCACCGAGACCACCAGCCCCTCCTTCACCAGGTCGAGCATCGCCTCGCGGACGGGTGTGGGGGAGACGTCGAAGCGGGCGCCGAGGGCGGGCGCCGAGTAGACGGCGCCGGGGGCGAGTTCACCGGAGATGATGCCCGCGCGCAGGGCGTTCCTGACCCGGTCGCGCAGGCTTTCGCGCTTGCCGAGCGGCTCGAGGCTGGAGCCGCGGCCGCGGGGAGCGGACCCGGTCATGTCTCATCCACCACCGATCTCCCCTCTCTACACCAGGAACCCGGCCGGGAACGGATCCTCGGGGTCGAGATGGAACTGCGCGGTGCCGGTGACCCACGCCCGCCCCGTGATCGAGGGCACGACGGCGGGCAGCCCCGCCACCGTGGTCTCCTCCAGCAGCCGCCCGACGAACCGCGTCCCGATGAACGACTCGTTCACGAACTCCTCGCCGAGCCCCAGCTCACCGCGTGCGTACAGCTGCGCCATCCGCGCGGAGGTGCCGGTGCCGCAGGGAGAGCGGTCGAACCAGCCCGGGTGGATGGCCATGGCGTGGCGGGAGTGGCGCGCCGTCGAGCCCGGGGCCTGGAGGTAGACATGGCGGCAGCCGGTGATGTCCGGCCGCTCGGGGTGGTGCGGCGGGTCCTGCGCGTTCACCGCATCCATGATCTTCAGCCCGGCGGTCAGCAGCTCCTGCCCCGCCGCCCGGTCAAACGGCAGCCCGAGGGCGTCCAGCTCCACGATGGCGTAGAAGTTGCCGCCGAACGCGATGTCGTAGCGCACCTCGCCGAAGCCGGGCACCCGCACCGTACGGTCGGTGGCCAGGCAGAACGCGGCCACGTTCCGGATCGTCACCGAGGTGGCGGCCCCGTCGCGCACGGCGACCTCCGCGACCACCAGGCCCGCCGGGGTGTCCAGGCGGATGGTGGTGACCGGCTCCCGCACCTCGACCATCCCGGTCTCGACCAGCACGGTGGCCACGCCGATGGTGCCGTGCCCGCACATGGGCAGCACACCGGACACCTCGATGAAGAGCACGCCGTGATCCGCGTCCGGCCGGGTCGGCGGCTGAAGGATGGCGCCGCTCATCGCGGAGTGGCCGCGCGGCTCGTACATCAGCAGGGTGCGCAGATCGTCGCGGTGCTCGATGAACCACTGCCGGCGCTCGGCCATGGTCGCGCCCGGGAGCGTCCCCACGCCGCCGGTGACCACCCGGGTGGGCATGCCCTCGGTGTGGGACTCCACGGTGTGGAAGACCCGCCGCGACCTCACGGGCACCCCCTCACCGACACGGCCCCCACCGGCACCGCCGCCCTCACCGACACGGCCCTCACCGGCACCGCCGCCCCCACCGACACGGCCCTCACCGGTACCCCAACCCGAGCACCGTCTCGGTCTCCCGGACGACGCGGGCCGCCACCTCCCCGGTCAGCCGCGAACGCGGCGGGCGGCACGGCCCGCCACGCAGCCCGGCGAGGTCCATGGACGCCTTGATGGCCTGGACGAACTCGGTCCTGGAGTCCCAGCGCAGCAGCGGATGCAGCGCGCGGTACAGCGGCAGCGCCTTCTCCAGGTCCGCGCCGACGCCCGAGGTGGCGAGCCGGTACAGCTCCACGGTGGCGTCGGGAATCGCGTTCGGATACCCGGCGATCCACCCCACGGCCCCGGCGAGCCCCAGCTCCAGCAGCACGTCATCGGCGCCGATCAGCAGATCGAGACCGGGGGCGCGCTCGGCGATCTCGTACGCCCGCCGCACATCCCCGCTGAACTCCTTGACCGCGACGATCAGCCCTTCCCGTGCAGCTCGGCCAGGAGCTCCGGGGTGAGGTCGACCTTGGTGTCATGGGGGTTGTTGTACGCCACCACCGGCAGCCCGGCCCGCGCCACCTCACGGTAGTGGCCGACCACGGCCTCCCGGTCGGCGCGGTAGCTGTTCGGCGGCAGCGCCAGCACCGCCCGCGCCCCGGCCTCCCCGCCTGCTCCGCCCACCGCCGGCTCTCCAGCGCCCCGTACGCCGCCACCCCAGGCATCACCCCGAACCCCTCGGGCGCCGCCTCCACCGCCACCCGCACCACCCGCGCCCGCTCCTCGTCCGTCAGGGTCTGGTACTCCCCCAACGACCCATTGGGGCAGACCCCGTCACAGCCGTGCTCGGCGAGAAACCGCACGTGGGCGGCGTAACCCTCGTAGTCGACCGACAGCTCGTCATCGTCATGGAACGGAAGCGCCGTGGCGACATGAACGCCACGCCAGGGCGCGGAGAGATCGGGCATGCGGAACCTCCAGGGGGAGGGGACCAGGCCACTGTCCTTTGTCCTTCTGTGCCCTTTCGACGATAACAGTGCAATGTCACACCGCACAGACCTCGGCGCGGAGGAAGTCGGCTCACCGGAAGTCACCGAAAACGCATAGGAGTTCACAGCGCGAACTGCGCGGTCTATACCTTTTGCGGGTGTGGCCATTGTGTCGCACGGGACAGTGAACGTGACTACTATTCACGTTGATTCGGCCGGATCCCACGGCTTGTCAGGTAGCTCATAATCCCAAATGGGGACTGCTCTACGTCTCTTGTCAGCCAGGTCACCGGCGTGAAAGGCTCGGCGCGCCCCCGTAAGGGGAATCCCCAACTCCGAGGCATCGCTGTGCTGTTGGCTGAACACCCCGCGGCCCGTTTGTGAGAGGGTTGCCCCCGGCGGGGCGCCGCTGTTCGTGAGTGAGGAATTGCCTCCATGCCCGACCACTCATCTCCCAGGGAATCGCCCGGGACGGCTCCCCGACGCGCCGCGGGGTCGCCGAGGCGCCCGCCGAGGATGTCGATGGCGCGGCCTCCGCTACGGCGTTGCTGGGCGCGTACTGGGACGCGGTCGCCGATTACGCGGAGCTGTGCACCACCACCCCGGAAGACGGGATGCGGCTCGCCACCGAGGCGTTCCGGCGGGGGATCCGGGAGACCCGCAACCGCCGCACCCGGGGCTTCGGCAAGCGCCTCCCGTGGCTTCCGCTCTTTCTGACCGCCGTACGGAAGACCGCCGCCGACTGGGACGCCCACCGGCACGGGGACCGGCTCAACCCGGAGCTGCGGACCTGGCTGGCCTCCGACCTCGCCGCCCGGTTCGCCGCCCCGCCCGCGACCAGCCGCTCGCCCTGCGCGCGCTGCGGGACCTGCCGGAGGCGGACGGGGAGCTGCTGTGGCTGGTCGAGGTGGAGGCGCGGTCCACGGAGGCGGTGGCCCGGCAGCTGGGGTACGACCCGGAGTACGCCACCGAGGAGATCGCCCGGGTCCGCGCGGCCTTCCGCGAACGGTGTCAGCGCGCCCATGTGGACACCCTCACCGACGAGGAGTGCCGCGCTTACGCCAAGCTGCTGGACGCCGCCACCCGGGCGCCCGACTCCCCCTCACCCGCCGACCTGTGGCAGCACCTCGCCCGGTGCCGCACCTGCCGGGACGCCGCCACCTGTATGTATGTGGACGGCGCCGGGCTGCCCGGCGCGCTGGCCGGCGGGGTCATCGGCTGGGGCGCGCACCTCTACCTCAAGCGGCGCCGCGCGCTCGCCGAGCGGGCCCCGGGCGCCGCGCCGAGCGCCCGCGCCGCCGCGCCCACCGCGCACGCGGTCCGCGCGCCGCTGTGGGAGCGGCTGCGCGACCGGGTCCTGGACGTGATCAGGGCGCGGCGGAGCAGATGGGCCGGTGCCGTGGAGGGCAGAGCCGGTGCGGGCAGAGTCGGCTCGGGTGGCAGAGCCGGTGCGGGTGGCAGAGCCGGTGCGGGCGGCAGAGCCGGTGCGGGCGGGGCCGATGGGGCGAGCGGGGCTCGCTCCGGGGGCACCGGGTCGTCCGGAGCCGCGCCGCCCGCCGCCGGTTACGCAGAGCCCGTACGACGGTCATCCTGGCGGTGATAGCCGTCGTCGCCCTCGCCGCACTGGTCGCGATGACCAGAACCGCCGCCGACTCCGACAACCGCAGCGGCGGTTCCACGGGCCCGGAGGTGACCCCCGGCAGCCTGGCGCCCGCCACCTCCTCCCCGTACAGCCCCGGCGCGCCCGCCTCCGCCAGCCCCTCGAGGAGTGAGGGCGGGAAGGACGGGAAGGGCTCCGGCGAGGGGCGCCAGAAGAAGCCCGGGCGCTCCCCCGCCCCATCCCGCTCGTCCTCCAAGGGCGACTCCGGCTCCGGCTCCACGTCCGGCCACGGCGGCAAACCGCCCTCCGACGACCGGAAGCCCGGCGACGACGCCGACTGCACCGCCCGTTTCCAGCTGGTCAACGAGTGGCCCGACGGCTTCCAGGCCGCCGTCACCCTCACTTCCCGCGAGTCCCTCGACGGCTGGCGGGTCACCTGGACCTTCCGCGACTCCCAGCGGGTGACGCAGATGTGGAACGGGGAGTTCACCCAGCATGGCTCGAAGGTGACCGCCACCCCGGCCGACTACAACAAGCGGGTCAAGGCCGGTGACTCCCTCTCCATGGGCTTCCTCGGCACCTGGAGCGACGGCAACCGGCCGCCCGGCTCCTTCACCCTGAACGGCCGCCCCTGCGCGGACTGACGACACCACACCGCACCGCACCGCTCCGCACCACACCGCTCCGCACCACACCGCTCCACCCGGATGGTGGTACAAGACCGCCGCCCGCGGGGAACCCATCTCGGAATGAGCAGTGTCCTCAGTGGCATCGTGACCCTGCCCCCGACGCCCCCGCCGGGCGGGCGGCGCGGGTGGTGGTGGAGGTGCGCAACGTGTCCCGCTCCGACACCCCCGAGTCGATCGTGGCCGCGCAGGTCCTCACCGATGTGCCGCTGAGCCCGGGAGGCCATGTCCCGTTCAGCGTCACCGTCCCCGGGGAGCTGGTCCCGGGGGACAACTACGGGCTGCGGGTCCATGTGGACGTCAGCGGCTCCGGGGTCATGGAGAACGGCGATCTGGTCAGCGCCGAGGCCAACCCCGTACCGGCCGGATCCACCGCGGGTCTGATCGCCCCGGTCACGATCGTCTGAAGGACGAGGTCCCCGGCGCGGCGGCGCAGCGGTGAGGTCGCACGCCGGGGACCCGTCACCTCAGTCGTCGTCCACCGCGTCGGAGTCCGCCCGGTTCGCCGCCGACTCCGCGTCGTCCACCAGCTTGTTCAGCCCGTCCAGGTCGGAGGCCGAAGGAGCCGGGGGTGCGGTGGCCGACGGGGCGGACGTGCTCGATGAGCCGTTCGCGTCGTCCGAGCCTCCGGAGCCCCCGTTGCCGCCGCCGCAGCCGGTGGCCAGCGCGGCGCAGAGCAGCGCCGTGGCCGCCAGGGCCCAGGGGCCGCGCTTCACTTGGCCGCTTCCTTACCGCTGCCGGATCCCTCGCCGCGCGCGGCGCACCACTTCTGGACCTTCGACAGGTCCTTCTGCCGCTGCTCGAGCGTCGGCACGAGGGACCTGCGGAAGGTGAGCTTGTGGTTGAGGAACGTCTGGACCTCGGTGTGGTCCGCCTTCTTCGCCCGCTCGACCCGCTTCGCCAGCCGGGCCACGGACCCGCGGACGGTCGCCGGGCCCTTCAGCCGCTTCAGCGCGCGGTCCAGCCGCTTGTCGATCTTCTTGGCGCGCTTGCACAGCCCCCGGGAGCCGTCCCCGCGCCCTTCGCTCCCTTCGCGCTCGGGGCGGCGGCCGGTGTCGAGGCCGGGGCGCTGCCGTCCGCCGCCGCGATGCCCACCGGACCGAGCAGGGCGGCGGTGGCGGCGCACGCCACGAGGACGCTCTTTCCACGGTGCATGGTGCGGTTCCTTCCCTCGGAGCCGGGCGACCCGGGAGGGGCCGGGTCGCCCCGGACGGGGGAAACCTAGGAGCCTTCTTTGTGGAAACTCTGTGGGCCGGAAGGGCCGGAAGGGCCGGAAGGGCCGGAAGGGCGGGAACGGCCGGACCCACCGGACCCACCGGACCCGCCGAAACCTCCGGACCCACCGGAAAGACCGGCGCCGCCCCCGGCTACGGCGCCTCGGCGGGCCGCAGGACGAACCCCACGCCGCGCACCGTGTGCAGCATCCGCGGGCGGCCGTCCGCCTCCAGCTTGCGGCGCAGATAGCTGACGAAGGTGTCCACGGCGTCCGTACGGACGTCGAAGTCATAGCCCCAGACGCGATCCAGCAGCTGATCGCGGGTGAGCACGATCCCGGCGTTGCGGGCGAACACGTCCAGCAGCTCGTACTCGCGCCGGGTGAGCCGCAGCACCACCCCGTCCAGCCACGCCTCCCGGGCCTCCGGCACCATCTCCAGCGCCCCCGCCCGCACCCGGTCGGTGGCGGCGGGCGGACGGCGGCGCAGCAGGGCGTGCAGCCGCAGCACCAGCTCCTGGAGCGCGAAGGGCTTGACGAGATAGTCGTCGCCCCCGGCCTGGAGCCCGGCCACCCGGTCGGCCACCTCGTCGAGGGCCGACAGCATCAGGACGGGCACGTCATTGCCGTCCGCGCGCAGGGCGCGGCACACCTCGATCCCGCTCAGGTCGGGCATGGAGATGTCCAGGACCACCACATCGGGCGCCCCGTCGCGCACCGCGGCCAGCGCGGCGTGCCCGCCGTCCGCGAGGGTCACGGAGAACCCGCCCAGCCGCAGCCCGCGCTCCAGGGACCGCCGGATGGCCGCGTCGTCATCCGTCACCAGGACGCGACCGCTGCCCGTACCCGCCATGTCCTTACCACCTCCGGCCGGGCATGGTACGTGCCCCGCCGTGCGCCCGGCCCGCGCCAAGGGCCCGGGCATGGCCTTTGGGCCAATTGACTCCGTACCGTCCGCGCCGTGGGATTGGCCTGGTTCACCCTTTTCCCGACGCGCCCGCCCAGGAGCCGGTGTGTCCCGCGCCCGCGAAGGAGCCAGCGTGTCCCAGCCCGCCACCGCCGCCCCTGCTGCCCTGGACGCCCTGGCCTCTCTGGACGCGCTGGGGCCCAAGGGGCCCTACCGCTCCCGCCACCGCCTCACCGTCGGCGATGTCACCGGCGCCCCGATGGCCGAACTCTCCCTGGTGCCCCGGCTGTTCGTCACCCGGGCGCTGGCCGCGCTGCGCGCCGCCGACACCCTGCCCCTGGAGGAGCGGCTGGCCGCGCTGAAGCGGGCGGGGGAGCTGTTCGCCACCGGCACCGTGGCCGGAATGTCGGCCGAGGCGTACGAGGGCGCGGTGTGCCGGATGTCGGGCACCCCGCTCGCCAATGTGCGGATCGCCGTGGAGGCGATACGGCTCAGCGCCACCGAGGCGTACCGCAGCGTCCAGGCGGCCCGCCCGGTGGGCGCGGTGGGCGATTGGCGCGATCCGTACGCCCGGAGCGGCACCGCGGTGTGGATCCGGCGCGGCGACGTCTTCGCGGTGCACGCCGCCGGCAACCACCCCGCCGTGCACGCCCTGTGGCTGGAGGCGCTGGCGCTGGGCTACCGGGTGGCCGTACGCCCCTCGCGCCGTGAGCCGCTCACCCCGTACCGGCTGGTCAGCGCCCTGCGCAAGGCGGGGTTCGGGACGGATCAGGTGGTGCTGCTGCCCACCGACCACGACGCGGCCGGGGAGATCCTGCACGGCGCGGACCTCTCCATGGTCTACGGCGGGCAGGAGGTCATCGACCGCTACGCCGCCGATCCGGCCGTCCTGCCCAACGGGCCCGGCCGCTCCAAGGTCCTGATCACCGCCGACCGGGAGTGGCGCGACCACCTCGATGTCGTGGTCGACTCCATCGCCCGCCACGGCGGCACCGCGTGCGTCAACGCCACCGCCGTCCTCGTCGAGGGCGATCCGGCGCCGGTGGCCGAGGCGCTGGCGGAGCGGCTCGCCGCCCTCCCCAGCCTGCCGCCGCAGGACGAGAAGGCCGTACTGCCGGTCCATCCGCTGGAGGTCGCGCGCGGCTTCGAACGCCTGCTGCTCGGCAAGGCCGCGGGCGCCCGGGCCTGGCTGGGCGGCGACGGCGTGGTGGACGACCTCGGCGACGGCAGCGCCGCCCTCCGCCCCGCCGTCTTCCAGCTCGACGATCCGCGGGACGCGCGGCTGGGCGTGGAGCTGTCGTTCCCCTGCGTCTGGGTGGCCCCCTGGACGCGGGAGGCGGGGGTCGCCGCGCTCCGGGACAGCCTGGTGGTCACGGCGGTCACCGGGGACGAGGCGCTGCTGGACGGGCTGCTCGCCGAGCCGTCCATCAAGAACCTCTACATCGGGGACCATCCCACCCACTGGATCGCCCGGGCATCCCGCACGACGCGTATCTCGGCGAGTTCCTGATGCGTACGAAGGCCGTCATCCGCGGCTGACCCCATGAGTCCGCGCCCCTGCCACCGCCAGTCCGCATCCCTGCCGCCACCCTGCCACCACCCTGCCGCCACCCTGCCGCCACCCTGCCACCACCCTGCCGCCACCCTGCCGCCACCCTGCCGCCACCCGCGAGGAGCATCCCGTGCCGACAGCTTCCCTTTCGGTGCTCGACATCCCCTTCGACGAGCGCCCCGACCCCGACGAGTACATCCGCGCCGCCATGGAGTGGCACTTCGGCCCGGACACCGGCTCCCCGTTCTGGCTGCGGAAGGCGGAGACGCTGGACTTCGATCCGCGGCGGGACGTCAAGGGCGTCGCCGACCTCGCGCTCTTCCCCAATGTCACCGGGGAGTTGCGCGAGGTGCCGGTGCGCGATCTGATCCCCCAGGGATACGGCGCCGACGCCCGGATCGTCGGGGTCTTCGAAAGCGGCGGCACCACCGGCGCGCCCAAGCGGATCGTGTGTCTGCGCGACTGGCTGGACCGCCTCACCCACGGGCTGAGCGCCGACCTCGACGGGCTCGGCATCCCGCGCGGGGTGGACTGGCTCGCCATCGCCCCCAGCGGCCCCCATATGGTCGGCGAGATGGTCGCGGGCACGGCCGCCCGGCACGGTGGGCTGATGTTCCGCGTCGACATGGATCCGCGGTGGGTGAAGAAGCTGATCTCCGGCGGGAAGGCCGAGGAGACCGACGCCTATGTGAACCATCTGATCGAGCAGGCGGCGTACGTCCTGCGCACCCAGGACATCGGGGTGCTGATGACCACCCCGCCGCTGCTGGAGCGGCTGGCCCGGCACGACGACCTCATCGAGCTGATCGGGGAGAAGGTCAAGGGCATCATGTGGGGCGGCGCCCACATGGACGCCGACACCCGCGATCTGCTGCGCACCGAGGTCTTCCCCGGCTGTGAGCTGTACGGCACCTACGGCAACACCATGATCCTCGGCGGTGCCACCGAGCGGCTGGGGCTCGGCCCGGACGAGCCGTGTGTCTTCGATCCGCGGACGCCGTTCGTCACCTTCTCGGTGGTGGACCCGGCGAGCGGGGCGCCGGTGGCGTACGGCGAGCGCGGGCAGGTGGTGATGAACCACGTCAGCAAGTCCGCCCTGCTGCCGGGCAACCTCGAGCGCGATCTGGCGATCCGCGTCCCGCCGCCGGAGGGCGCGGTCGGGGACTCGGTGGCCGATGTGGGGCCGGTGGCGATGTTCGACGACGAGGTCGTGATCGAGGGCGTCTACTAGGCGTCCGCTCACAGACACCTGGACGCCGGGGGTGGCGGCGCGGCTGACACCGGGCCGCCACCAGGCGTTTGCCGCGTTCCGGCATGGACCCATTCAGTCGCCACAGTCGCAGTGGTTACGATCTGGCGCGATGGGCAGAGGGCAGGGCGGCGGAGAGGCCCGCATACGGAGGGGCCACATAGGCCACATACGGAGGGATCCGGTGCGCGGCACCGTGCCTTCCGTCCTCTGCCGCGCCGTGCTGCTGCTCGCCGCGGCGATATGGATGGCGCCCTCGTGCGTCCAGCCCGCCGCCGGCCACTCCGCCCTGTCGACGGGGTGCCGCCCGCACCGCCTGGCGGAGACCGCGGCGGTCCAGCCGCATGAGGAGCCGGTCGCGTATCCGGCTCCGGGGCACCGTCCGTTCGGCGCCTCCGGCTCGGGCGCCGGAAGCGACAACTGTGTCGCGGGCCCCCGGGGAGTCGTCCAGGCCCTGGTGCCCACGCCCGTACCCCCGCCCTCCCTCGCCGAGGTTCCGCCGCCCGCCGGCCCCCGGGAGCCGGACTCCGCCCGGGCGCCGCCGGACCATCCCGTCCGCGCCCTCGGCCTTCACCAACTCCAAGTACTTCGGACCTAGGCCGACGCCGGTCACCGCGATGCACCGCTCCACCCATCCAGTGTGCGAACTGCGCGAACTGCGCGAACTGCGAGGTTGAGGACAGCCATGGGTTCCAAGGGATCGAAGACGAAGGGCGCGGCGGCCGACCGCCGCGCGAAGATAGAGGAGTTGCGCCGCGCCGAGAAGGCGCGCGAGCGCCGGTACCGGATCATCACCATCACCTCGGTCACGGTGATCGTCGCCGGGCTGGCCGTCGGGGGCTACTTCCTCGTCGACGCGAGCGACAAGAAGGAGGAGAAGGAGGCCAAGGTCACCTCCTCGGTCGTGCAGACCGGCGAGTTCAAGGGCATGAAGACCTGGAAGAACCTGGGCCGGACGCATGTCCAGGGCACGGTGAAGTACGCGATGTCGCCGCCCGTCGGCGGAAACCACAACCAGGTCTGGCAGAACTGCAACGGCGATGTCTACGCCAAGCCGCTGACCAAGGAGAACGCGGTGCACTCGCTGGAGCACGGCGCGGTGTGGGTGACGTACACCGACAAGGCGTCGAAGGAGGACATCGCCGCCCTCTCGGAGCGGGTGAAGAAGACCCCGTACTCGATGATGAGCCCCTACCAGGAGCAGGACTCCCCGATCGTCCTCAACGCCTGGGGCAACCAGCTGGACGTCCGACACGCCTCCGATCCGCGGGTGGCCGACTTCTTCAAGAAGTTCGTCCAGGGCAAGCAGACACCCGAGCCCGGCGCCTACTGCACCAACGGGAAGACTTCGTGAGCGACGGGACCGCCGTCGGCCGCGCCTCCCGCCAGCCGCTGGTGGCGGGGTCGCCGCCGCCCTCGCCCTGCTGACGCTGGTGGCGGTGGCGGTGCTGTGGCTGACGAGCGACCGCTCGGAGGGCTCGACCGACACGGGGACGCCGAAGGACACCTCGGCCGAGGCCGGTTTCGCCCGCGACATGTCCGTACACCACCAGCAGGCGGTGGAGATGTCGTTCATCGTGCGCGACCGCACCGACGACGACGAGGTGCGGCGGCTGGCGTTCGACATCGCCAGCACCCAGGCCACCCAGGCCGGGATGCTCCAGGGCTGGCTGGACATGTGGGGGCTGGACAAGACGTCCGAGGACCCACCGATGACGTGGATGAAGCACATGTCGTCGGACGACATGGAGGGCATGGACCACGGCTCGATGAAGGGCATGGGATCCACGTACAAGCCGCACGACGGCTCGCTCATGCCGGGCATGGCCACCAACAGCCAGCTCGACGAGTTGCGCAAGGCCAAGGGCAAGGCGGCCGAGGTGCTCTACCTGAAGCTGATGACCGCCCATCACAAGGGCGGCGTCGAGATGGCGAAGGGCGCGGTCGAGCTGGTCAAGGACCCGACCGAGAAGCACCTGGCCCGGACGATGGTCCAGGGCCAGCAGTCGGAGATCCAGCTGATGGCCGACATGCTCAAGGCACGCGGCGCGTCCTCCTGACGCCCGCCGATGGCGCCCCTCGCCCTACGGGACCGCCCCACGGGGTCTGCCCCACGGGGTCTGCCCCACGGGGTCGCGGGGCGCCATCACCCCTTCCGCACGAACACCCCGGACCGGGCCGCCTGATACGTCACCTCGACGGTGGTGTGCACCAGCCGCTCGTCGACGGCCCCGCGCAGGATGAGCACCCGGTAGTACAGCGGCGCCGCCAGTGAGGCGATGACCTCCCACGCGTCGGTGTCCTCGGGGACGTCCCCCGCTCCACCGCGTTCCGCACGATCAGGGTCACCTCCTCGGTCCGCCGTACGAACGCGTTACGGACGATCTCCTCGACCCCGGTGTCATGCGCGGCGGCCGCGATCAGCCCCTGCATGACATTGCGGTTGCGCAGGGCGTTGTTGAAGTCCGCGATGGCCTGGGTGAGTTCCATCAGATCCCGGTGGAAGTCACCGGTGTCCGGGGTGGGCAGCGTCGAACTGCGCTCGGCCAGCAGATCGACGACCACCCCCTCCACCGTGCGCCAGCGCCGCCGGATGGTCGACACATGCACCCCCGACCGCCGCGCGAGCCGATCGAGGGTGAGCGCGGCGAACGAGTCGCGGTCGAGTTCCTCGTACGCGGCCGCCAACACGGCGGCCCGAGTCCGGGCCGTACGCCCCCGGGGCGAGCCGACCCATGCGGTGGTCGCTCTGTCATGACGCGCCGACTCTACGGCTCCTCCACCCTCGTGAGCACCAGATCTTCACGACCTCGGGGCCGCCGAACGCCCGGTAACCCATTGCACGGCGTACACACCCCTCGCTAGTGTGACACCCGTTCTTAATGCGTGCGACAGCGCATTAGGCCAACATGGCGCAGAGTCTGCCGGACCTTCCTCACGAGGGGAAGGAAGGTCCAGCACGCTCCCCTTCTTTCTCCTGGCCTTCGGCCCCTGGACGACCGCGCTCGGCTGGCCATGGCCTCTGCCGGTCGGGTGAGATCAGCCGTAGGAGGCCGACCACTTGCCGCGCGTGAAATGACACACGCCGTCCGGCGTGATGTGCACGCGGCTGCCGTAGATCGGCAGGCCGCCCTCGGCGTTCAGCCGGTGCCGGATGCGCTCGAGCACCGTCCACAGGCGTTGCGGGCCGCCCTGATGGACCGTGGGCGGGTCGATCCACGTCGCCGAAGCGCGCGCCCATGAGCCGTCGGCGTCGTCACGCTCACCACCGTGACGGGCACACCGTCCGACGTCGTCGGACGAACCTGCTACCGGATCGTCCAAGAAGGACTGACCAACGCCGCCAAACACGCCCCGGGCGCACACGTGCACATCACCCTCGAGGGAACAGCGGGCGACGGACTCGACGTCAGCGTCCGCAACTCCGCGGCCACCACGAAGGCCGCACAGCCACCGGCATCGGGGTTCGGCCTGCTCGGCCTCGCCGAACGGATCACCCTCGCCGGCGGAGAACTCGACCACCACACCACACCACATCCGACAACGGATACCTCCTCACCGCACGACTGCCCTGGCCCAACCGCACCCAGGGAAAGAGAACGTGAGTGGACAGCCGGCGAAACCCGGTACGTGTCGTCATCGTCGACGACGAACAACTGGTGCGCATGGCGCTGCGGCTCGTCATCGACGGCGAACCGGACCTGAGCGTCGTCGCGGAGGCGGCCGACGGGGACACCGCGCTCACCGTGGTGAACGAGCAGCGGCCGGACGTCGTGCTGATGGACGTGCGAATGCCGGGCCGCGACGGGCTCAGCACGACCCGGGAACTCCTCATCCGACCGGCGCCGCCGCGGGTGCTCATGCTGACCACCTTCGACTCCGACGATCTGGTGCTCGGCGCCCTGCGCGCCGGGGCACTCGGGTTCGTCCTCAAGGACACCCCGCCGCCGCGGATTCTCGACGCGGTACGGACCGTCGCGGACGGCAACCCCGTGTTGTCTCCGGCGGCCACGGCACGGGTGATCGCCGCGGCCACCGGCCCGCGGTCCTCCCACGCCCGCGACTCTTCCCGCGAAGCCGCACGGAAACAGCTGTCCACGCTGACCGAACGCGAACTCCAGACCGCTCGGGCCATCGCGGACGGGCTGGGCAACCCGGAGATCGCCCGGCGGCTGCACATCAGCGTCGCGACCGTCAAGGCACACACCAGTAGCCTGTTCGCCAAGCTGGCGGTCGAGAACCGGGTGCAGATCGCACTCCTGGTCCGCGACGCGGAGGAATGACCCGGTCCCCCGGTGGTACGGCGGTCCACCGGGGGACGGCGGACAGTCAGTGCAGGTGGGCCGGGGTGAACTCGACGGGGAGGGCGGCCACGCCGCGCATCATCAGGGTGACGCGCCATGCGAGGTCGTCCGCGGGGACGGCGAGGGTGACGTCCGGGAGGCGGTCGAGCAGGACCTCGATGGCGGCGGTGGCGATGACCTCGGCGATTTCGCGGGCGGCCGGGGGGCAGCCGTGTTTGCCGTGGCTGAAGGCCATATGGGCCTGGTTGCCGCCGGCGCCGGAGTGGAAGTCCGGGCGGACGTCGGGGTCGGCGTTGGCCGCGGCGAGGCCGAGCATCAGGCAGTCGCCCTTACGGATGCGACGTCCGCCGAGCATGGTGTCCTCGGCGGCCCAGCGGCCGATCCAGAACGGGACCGGGGTGTCCTCCCACAGCACCTCGTTGAGCGCCTGGCCGACGCTGCGGCGGCCGCCGGAGAGGGTGATGGCGAACCGTTCGTCCGTCAGCATCAGCCGGAGGGCGTTGCCGATCAGGTCGCTGGTGGGCTGCTGGACGGCGTAGATGGAGCCGAGCAGATCGTTGATGATCTCGTCGTCGGTGAGCCCGGCGGGGTGGGACACCAGATGGGCGGCGACGTTGACCTGGGCGGGGTTCTCCCGGACGCGCTTGATCAGCGTCTCCATCCGGGTCTGCATGTTCTGCAGCGCGATGGGGGCGTCGTTCCCGGTGAGGTGGAGCGAATCGTCCTGGATGGCGGCGGATTCGGTGTCGTCCAGGCCGTAGAGCCGGGTCACCACCCGCAGCGGGATCTGGCTGGCGTACTCGGCCACCAGGTCGGCCCGTCCGCTGCCCGCGAAGGTGTCGATCAGCCGGTCGGCGACGCGCTCGCACTGGGCGCGCAGCTCGAACTGGTCCACCGACGCCAGGCCGTCGCAGATCGCCTCGGACCGCCGCTGATGGTCGGCGCCCTCGCTGAACAGCATGGTCGGGCGGTAGCCGACGAAGGTCGTCAACTCCCAGTCGGGCGGCACCAGATGCCAGGAGTGCCAGCGGCGGGAGTCACGGGCGAACCGATTGGGGTCGGTGGTGACCCGGATCACCTCGCGGTAGCCGAGCACCGTCCAGACGGGGATCTTGCCGTCCAGCAGGACGGGCACGACCGGGCCGTGGTCCCGGCGCAGCTCGCGGTAGAGCTCCATCGGTTCGTCCCGGAACCGCTGGTAGTCCAGCGGCACCGACCCGGGGGCACCACCCCGTCGGGCGGCGCGGGGGCCGACGGGAAGACGGGCTCGGGCCGGCCCTCGAGCGGGGCCGTGGGGTCAGGGGTGGTCATGCGGGGTTACTCCACAGCGGCTGCGTGGGTGGACATGAGGGTACGGGTGGGGCGATCAGTGGACGAGGGCCGGGGTGAACTCGACGGGGAGGGCGGCCACGCCGCGCATGACCAGCGTGACCCGCCACTCGATCTCGTCGGGGGCGACGGCCGGCCGCACGTCCGGGAGGCGGTCGAGCAGGACCTCGACCGCGGTGGCGGCGATGCCCTCGGCGATCTCACGGCCCGCCGGGGGGCAGCCGTGGTCGCCGGATCTCCCCCTCCAGCAGGACCGGGACCACCGGGCCGTGCTCCCGCCGCAGCTCTCGGTAGAGCCCGTGCGGGTCCTCCCGGAACCGCTGGTGGTCCAGCGGCGCCGACCCCGGGGGACCGGCCCCCCGGGCGGCGGGGTGACGGGCAGGAAGCTCGGCCGGGACGGCAAGCGGGATCAGGGGTGGTCACGCGGTGCTCTCTCCGGCGGCGCCGTTGGTGGACAGGGAGTAGAGGTAGCGGGCGAGCGCGACCAGTACGGCCTTGCTGGAGTCGCGCTTGCGGGCGTCGCAGTCGATCATCGGCACCTCGGGCGGGAGGTCGAGGGCCTCCCGCACCTCATCCAGCGTGTGCTTCGGTTCGGTGAAGTTGTTGCGGGCCACGATGAACGGGGTGCCGTGGTGCTCCAGCCGGTCCAGCGCGTACCAGGAGTCGGAGAGCCGGTTGGTGTCCACCAGGACGACCGCGCCCAGCGTCCCGGCGAACAGCCGGTCCCACAGGAACCAGAACCGCTCCTGGCCCGGGGCGCCGAACAGATAGAGCACCATCTGCTCGTCCAGGCTGATCCGGCCGAAGTCGAAGGCCACCGTGGTGGTGGTCTTGTGGCGCACGAACGAGGCGTCGTCGATGCCGATGCCCGCCTGCGTCATCGTCTCCTCGGTGCTGAGCGGGCGGATCTCGCTGACGGACTGCACCATCGTCGTCTTGCCGACGCCGAACCCGCCGACGATCACGATCTTCAGACCGTGGCTCGCGCTCTCCCGCAGCGGGGCGTGCCCGGCGTCGCCGGGAAGCGTGGTGCTCACGGTGGTCTCAGAGATTCTGGAGTGCAACGAGCACCTTCTTCAGGGTTTCGGGCCCGGGCAGCCGGCCACCGGGGCGGGCCGCATGCGGATGGCGCGCGGTGATCCGGCCGGTGTCCAGCAGATCGCACAGCAGGATCTTGACCACGCTGACGGGTAGTTCCAGATACGAGGAGATCTCCACGACCGACAGGGGGCGGCGGCACATCCGCAGGATCTTGACGTGCTCGGACTGCATCCCGGGGGTGGGGTCGCTCTCGCTGACGATCAGGGTGACCATGTCGAAGCGGCTCTCGTCCGCCCGGCTGCGGCCGCCGGTGACGGTGTACAGCCGGTCCGGCCCCTCCTTGTCCAGCGGCCCTCGGATCATGCCTTCGCCCCGCCGCCGCTGCCGCCCGCTTCCACCCGCGGAGCGGCCCGCAGGTGGTCGCCGATCTGCTCGACCAGCTCGTTCATGTTGTGGCCGATGATGCCGACATCGGCGTCATCATGGGCCACCACGGCGAGATGGGCGCCTTCGCCGGCCTCGACGATGAACAGAATCCCCCCGTGGAACTCCGTCATCGACTGCCGTACGCCGCCGCTGCCGTCCCCGAACTCGATGGACGCGCCATGGGCGAGGCTCTGGATGCCCGACGCGATGGCCGCCAGCTGATCGGCCTGGTCCACGGACAACCCGGAGGAGAGGCACAGCTTGAGCCCGTCCCGTGACAGCACCAGGGCGTGGCGCGACCCCGGGGTCTTCTCCAGCAGGTTCTCCAACAGCCAGTCCAAGCTGCGGTCGGTGGTGTTCATCGGCGTTCCTTCTGTCACGGCTTGTCGTTCTCGACAGGCTCGGTGGACTCGGCAGGCTCGGCGGTCTCGGTGTGATCTGCGGATACCGACGGCTCGGTGTCACAGGGGTCACCTGCGGCGGAACCACCGCGGGCCGCCTGGCGGAAGGCGCCGAAGCGGGCTCCGGCTTCCTCGGGGCGTGGACGGCCGGCCTTGGGCCTGGGTTCCGTCTCGGCCGCCTGGGCGGCCGCGCGGGTGGCGGCGGCCAGCGTCTCGCCACGGCGCCGCTTGGGCAGTCCGTTGACCCGCGAGGGCTGCTCGGAGGGCTCCGACGCGGTGGACGGGGACGGGGACGGGGATGACGGGGTGGTCTCCGGCGGCACGGCCGGGGAAGCGGCCGGGGCGGGCGCCGTCGGTGTGGGCGCGACCGCGGCGGCGGACGCGCTGGTGGCGGTGGTCGCGCTCGTGGCCGTGGACGCGCTCGTGGCCGTGGACGCGCTCGTGGCCGTGGACGCGCTCGTGGCGGCGGACGGCGTGGCGGGCGCCTGCCGGGGGATTCCGGTGCGGACGGTGCCCGGCGTGTCGAGGACCACGGCGTCCTGGTTGACGTGCGTGACCAGCTGCTGCGGGATCAGGACGACGACACCGGTGCCGCCCCGCGCGGACGGCCGGAAGGAGACGGTGAGCCCGTGCTTACGGGCCAGACAGCCGACGACCGCGAGGCCCAGCCGGGTGCCGGACAGGCTCATCAGGTCCAGGCTCTCGGAGGAGACCGCCTTCTGGGCGCGGTCCAGGGCGGCAGGGCCCATCACCAGGCCGCCGTCCTCGACGGTCACCACGACGCCCGCGTGCGTCTCCTCGACGTACACGTGCACCTCCTCGGTGGGAGGCGAGAAGCTGGCGGCGTTGTCCATCAGCTCGGCGAGGGCGTGCATGACGCCCTCGGCCGCGTAACCGGCCACCGCCGCGTTGCTGGTCGAGTGGACCCGCACCCGCTGGAAGGCGCTGATCCGGCCGATCGCGCCGCGCAGCACGGACTCCATGACGATCGGCCTGGTCCAGCGGCGCCCGGAGCGGGCACCGGTCAGGACCGCGATGCTGTCCGCGATCCGGCCCGCCTGGGCGGTGGTGTGGTCCAGCTTCAGCAGATCGCCGAGGACGGTCTCGTCGTGGCGGTTCTCCATCTCCCGGAGGTCGGCCAGCATGCTGGTGGCCAGCGCCTGGACGCGGCCCGCGGCGTTGGCGCACGCGGCCATGGCGGAGGCGCGCATCCGCTCACCGTCGCCGATCTCGCGCAGCAGGGTCCGCAGGAGGTACTGATGGGCCCGGCTGGTGGGGCGCTCCATGCGGTTGATCACGGTTTCCACCGAGCCGCCCTCGCGCAATTGCCGCACCGCGGAAGGAATCGTTTCCTCAGCGAGCCGGGTGGCCTCGATCTCCTGCGCGGCGGCCGCGCTCTCCAGCACGGTGACCCGCTCCTGGAGACGGTCGATGGTCCGCGACCGGCTGGCGGCGACCGCGAGCGCCACCCCCAGCAGCACGGCGGCGGCTCCGCAGAAGACGGCGACGAAGGTGCGCTGGGCGGATGGCACCGCGGTGGTCACCCACAGTCCCGCTCCGGCGGCGACGACGACTGCCAGCAGGGGGACGGTCAGGGCCCCGCGCGTCACCGAGGGCCCTTTGTACGGATGGCTGGATATGTGTGCTGACATCTATCAGGTCCTCATGGGCGCGTTGAGGGGTTTTCGGCTGGACCACGCGGACATCAAGCCGTGGGCGCCACATGTTAGTAGAGTCACGTCGGTTTGACCGGGCCCTCTCAGCACATGGATCATGACGGTCCGTCAAATCGAGGCGCAGCGAAGCGTCATGTTCCGGACGCATATGACGTTGCCATTGACGCCACCGTCGTCGGCCCGCCCCGCGACGTAACGGAATCGCCCGCTCTGCCCGGATCGGACGCTACGGAATCGCCCACTCGGTCGGGGCGGGCGCTACGGAATCGCCAGCTCGGCCCAGATGACCTTGCCGTGCGCCGTGTAGCGGGTGCCCCAGCGCTCGGCGAACTGCGCGACCAGGAAGAGCCCCCGGCCGCCCTCGTCCGTCGTCGCCGCGTACCGCAGATGCGGAGAGGTGCTGCTGGTGTCGGAGACCTCGCAGATCAGCGCGCGGTCGCGGAGGACCTGCACCCGGATCGGGCCGGTGGCGTACCGGATGGCGTTGGTGATCAGCTCGCTGAGCACCAGCTCGGCGGTGAACGCGGCCTCGTCCAGCCCCCACTCCGCCAGCTTCCGCATGACCTCGGCCCGCACCCCGGACACCGCGGCGGGGTCGGACGGCACCTCCCAGGAGGCCACGCGGTCGGCGCCCACGACCCGGGTCCGGGCGGCGATCAGGGCGATGTCATCGCTCGGGTTGCTGGGCAGCAGCGCGTCCAGCACGTCGGTGCAGATCTGCTCGGGGTCCGGCCGGGGTGGGCCAGGGCACCGCGCAGCATCTCCAGGCCGGTGTCGATCTCCCGGCGGCGGTCCTCGATGAGCCCGTCCGTATAGAGGACGAGATGGCTGCCCTCGGCCAGCTCGGCCTCGACGGTCTCGAACGGCAGCCCGCCCAGGCCCAGCGGCGGCCCGGCGGGCAGGTCCAGGAACTCCACCGGACCGTCCGGACGCACCAGCGCGGGCGGCGGATGGCCGGCCCGCGCCATCGTGCAGCGCCGCGTCACCGGATCGTAGATCGCGTACAGACACGTCGCCCCGGTGATGCCCTCGCTGCCACCTCCACCACCGCTGCCGTCGCCGTTCGGCCCACCCGGGCCCTCGTCCTGGTCGATCCGGGCGATCAGATCGTCGAGATGGGAGAGGATCTCGTCGGGCGGGAGGTCGAGCGTGGAGAAGTTGTGCACCGCCGTCCGCAGCCGCCCCATCGTCGCCGCCGCGTGCAGACCGTGCCCGACCACATCGCCCACCACCAGCGCCACCCGCGCCCCCGGCAGCGGGATGACGTCGAACCAGTCGCCCCCGACCCCCGACTCCGCCGGCAGATAGCGGAAGGCCACGTCCAGGGCGCTCTGGCTGGGCAGGGCGCGGGGCAGCAGGCTGTGCTGGAGGGTCACCGCCATGGTGTGCTCGCGGGTGTAGCGGCGGGCGTTGTCGATGCAGACCGCGGCGTGCGAGGCGAGCTCCTCGGCGAGGGACACCTCTTCCTGCTCGAAGGGCTCGCGCTGCTTCATCCGCCAGAAGTTGACCACGCCCAGGAGCACCCCCGGGCCCGCAGCGGCACGGTGACCAGCGACCGGACGCCGTATTCGATGACCTTGGCGGTCTGCTCGGGGTCCTGGGCCTGCCAGCCGGCGGCCTCGGAGAGATCGGCCTCCACGACCGGCTCGCCCTCGCTCAGCCCGAACGCCTGCGGCGAGGACGGGACGAACGAGAACACCCGGCCGACCGGATAGAAGGGGTGGCTCGGCCGGATGCCGTGGACCGCCGACCGGCGCATCTCGACACCGCCGACCGCCAGCGGCTCATCGCCGCGCGCCACGGGCTCCGCCAGGTCGACCGTGACGAAGTCGGCGAAGCGGTCCACCGCCACCTGCGCCAGTTCCTCGGCGGTACGGCCCACATCGAGCGTGGTGCCGATCTCCACACTCGCGTCGTACAGCAGCTTGAGCCGCTTCTGGGCCACTTCGGCGCGGCCGGACAGGGCGCGCAGCTCGGTGGAGTCGCGCAGGGTGGCGACGCTGCCGGGCGGTCCGCCGGCGCGGTCGGTCAGCCGGTTGTTGATGGCCAGCAGCCGGTCGCCGGCCACCAGCACCTCGTCGGTGACATCGCGCCCGGAGGCCAGGACATCGGCGACATGGGGCTCCAGGCCCAGGTCGTCGACCAGCCGTCCCTCCGGGCGCGGCGGCAGATCCAGCAGCCGGGACGCCTCGTCGTTGGCCAGCACCAGCCGCCCGTCGCCGCCGACGATCAGCACGCCCTCGCGCACCGAGTGCAGCACCGCGTCATGGTGCTCGTACATCCGCGTCATCTCGACCGGGTCCAGGCCACGGGTCTGCCGCCGCAGCCGTTTGCTCACCAGCGCGGTGCCGCCGGTGGCGAGCACGAGCGAGGCGGAGACGGCGCCGACGAGGAGCGGCAGCTGGCGGTTGGCGAGCCCGCTCACCTTCTTGATCGTGATCCCCGCGCCGACCGCGCCGACGACCTTGTGATGGCTGTCGAAGATGGGCGCCACCGCGTCCATCGCCTCGCCCAGTGTGCCGGGGCCGGTTTGGGTGATGGTGCGCCCGTGCAGCGCCGGCTCGATGACGCCGACGTAGTGCTTGCCGATCCGGTTGAGTTTGGGATGGGTGAGCCGAATGCCTCTGGTGGTCATGACCACGACAAAATCGAGGCCAGTCCTCTTCCGCGCCGCCTCGGCCCGGGGCTGGAGCACCTTGGTGGGGTTGAGGCTGTGCAGGGCCTGGACGATCCCGGGGGAGTTGGCGAAGGACTCGGCGACCGCGACGGACCGGCCACGGGCCTCGTCGGTGGCGTCGTGCCGCACCTGGAGCACCAGGGCGACGGTGGCCGCCGCGCCGAGCAGCAGCACGATCACGAGCTGGAGGATGAAGACCTGACCGGCGACGCTGCGAACGTTCAGCCACGATCGAAAGCGCCGGCCTGCCACCTCCGGGCGCTCCCGCCGCCGACTCCGTGGGCGCCGACCGGGGAATGTGCGGGCAGCCCACGATCGACCCATAAACCGGGCCATACACATACATCTACACCGCGAATTCTTGGAAGGCGAATCTCCGCTTCCGGCGGCCCGGCGGGCATCACGTTCCGCGTATGATGCGCGACTTTCCGTTCTTATCGCGAACGCGACCGGCGGGCTCACGGCGGGCGAGGTGCCGAGGACGGGTGTCTATGCAAATCTGAGAAAGGGGTAATTCACCCTTATTGCCGCGAATCGGTGTCGTGGCGGCGCCGATCGCGCCGGACGAAGGAGCCCGACATGGCCAGTCACGCCGGTGGAGTTCAGACAGGGGCCGCTCCGGGCCATATGCACCGGGCGGTGAGCGGATGGCTCGTCTTCGCGGGGGTCATGATGATCTTCGGTGGCCTGATGAACCTGGCTCAGGGCATCTCGGCCATCCGGACCGACCGGGTCTTCCTGGTCACGCACAGCTATATCTTCCAGTACGACCTCTCCGGATGGGGCTGGGTCCACCTGGCCCTCGGGATCGCCGTGGTGGTCGCCGGTTTCGCGGTGTTCACCGGTGCGATGTGGGCCCGAGTCACGGGCGTGGTGCTGGCCGGTCTCGCGCTGATCGCCAACTTCCTGTGGCTGCCGTACTACCCGGTCTGGGCCACGGTGCTGCTCATCATCGACGCCCTCGTGATCTGGGCACTGTGCGCCGGGCCGAGCCGGGGTGGCGCGGGGCGCGCGGAGATGGGACGCCCCGAGACGGGACGGCCCGAGACCGGACGCCCCGAGACGGGACACACCGCCTGAGGGACGCGATGCCTGGTTTCCCGGCGGGGCGCGGGGCAGGCTGGAGCCATGCTGCTGGCTGATGTCGCGCTGACCTCCCGCCAGGTCGCGGCCACCTCCGCCCGCTCGGAGAAGATCGCCGCGCTGGCCCGGCTGTTCCGGCGCACGGAACCGGCCGAGGCGGCCGTGGTGATCACCTACCTCGCGGGCAAGCTGCCCCAGCGCCGCACCGGAGTGGGCTGGTCCACCCTGCGCCACCGGCGGGAACCCGCCGCCGAGCCGACGCTCGCGGTGCTCGATGTGGACGAGGCCCTGAGCCGGGTCGCGGCGGTCTCCGGCACCGGCGCGACGGCGACCCGCAAGCGGCTGGTGGGCGAGTTGCTGTCCGCCGCGACCAAGGAGGAGCAGGGCTTTCTGCTCGGCCTGATCGGCGGGGAGCTGCGGCAGGGGGCACTGGAGGGGCTGGCCGTGGAGGGGGTCGCCGAGGCGGTCGGCGCACCGGCCACCGAGGTGCGGCGGGCGGTGATGGTCGGCGGGTCGCTGGGCGCGGTGGCCGAGGCGCTGCTGGCGCGCGGCCCGGAGGCGCTGGCCGACTTCCGGCTCGAGGTGGGGCGGCCGGTGCTGCCGATGCTCGCGCAGAGCGCCAAGGACCTCGACGAGGCCATGGACCGGCTGGGGCCGTGCGCGGTCGAGGAGAAGCTGGACGGGATCCGGGTGCAGGTCCACCGGGACGGCGAGGAGGTACGGATCTACACCCGCACCCTCGACGAGATCACCGAACGGCTGCCGGAGGTCGTCACGGCGGCGCGGGAGTTGGCGGTGGACCGGGCGATCCTCGACGGCGAGGTGATCCTGCTGGACGCGGAGGGGCGGCCCCGGCCGTTCCAGGAGACCTCCGGCCGGGTCGGCTCCCGGCTCGATGTGGCCGGGGCGTCGGCCGCGCTGCCGCTGTCCCCCGTCTTCTTCGATCTGCTCGTGGTGGACGACCACGATCTGCTCGACCTCCCGACCCGCGAGCGCCACGCCGAACTGGCCCGGATCACCCCCGGGCCCCGGCGGGTGCGGCGGCTGGTGGCCGACGACCCGGGGGATCCGGAAACCCGGCGGGCGGCACGGGAGTTCGCCGCGGACGTGCTGGCCCGGGGCATGAGGGGGTGCTGGTCAAGGGTCTTGAGGCGCCGTACGGCGCGGGCCGGCGCGGGGCGTCCTGGCTGAAGGTCAAGCCGGTGCACACGCTGGACCTGGTGGTGCTGGCGGCGGAGTGGGGGCACGGCCGCCGCACCGGGAAGCTGTCCAACCTCCACCTGGGCGCGCGGGCGCCGGACGGCACGTACGTGATGCTGGGCAAGACCTTCAAGGGGCTCACCGACGTGATGCTGGAGTGGCAGACGGAGGCGCTGCTGGGGATCGCGGTCAGCGACGACGGCTGGGTGGTGCGGGTGCGGCCGGAGTTGGTGGTGGAGGTGGCCTTCGACGGGCTCCAGCGCTCGTCCCGCTATCCGGCGGGCGTCACGCTGCGGTTCGCGCGGGTGCTGCGCTACCGGGAGGACAAACCGGCGGATCAGGCGGACACGGTCGAGACGGTGCTGGCGCTGCGCGGCGAGTAACGTGACCGGGCCCCACGGCTCCACGGCCCACGGCCCACGGCCCGAGTCTCCCAGGGGGTGGCTGGCGCCTGCGGCGGGCTGCTCCCCTCCCCGCCCCTTCCCGGCACCTGACGATATGCGGCTCCGCCGCGTGCGGGGCTGCGCCCCAGACCCCGGTCCCGGGGCTGCGCCCCAGACCCCAGAGCCCGGTCCCGGGGCTCGGCCCCAGGCCCTGGGGGTCCAGGGGCGGAGCCCCTGCCGCGCGGCGGCGCTGCATGTCGGTGCTGCGGGAAGGGGCGGGTAGGGGCGGGTAGGGGAAGCTCCGCCGCGTGGACCGCCGAACGCCCCAGACCCCCGAGCCGCACGGCGGCCCGGGGCCGGGCCGGGAGCAGGCCCGGGAGCAAGCCCCGGGGTCGGCCCGGGATCAGGCCGGGCTCAGGAGGGGTTGTCCCCGTGGGTCAGGGTCTCCCAGCCCAGGAAGAGGCTGTTGGTGCCCGCCGGGCGCTGCCGCTCGGTGAGCTTCTGGGTGTTGGCCATGGCGATGCCGAGCCGGTTGTGCAGGGCGTTGTAGCCGACCTCGGTGATCGGGCCGAGGCCGCGCTTGACGCTGCCGCCGCACAGCCAGGACGGGGGTGCCTCGCCCAGCTCGTACTTCGACTGGAAGCCCAGCGCCTGCTGCAGCCGCTCGCCCACCTCGGGGTAGAGGTCCTGGCCCTGGATGCGGCTGGTCTCGGCGACGTGCGCGATGGAGGCGATGCCGTAACCGGTGTGGGTGAAGTCGCGGCAGGTCTCCTGGGTGAGCCCGGTGACGAAGGTCGACTGGCCCTGCCAGTACTTGATGATCTTGTCGCGGGTGTCCAGGCCGCTGCCGGGCGCGGTCTTGGGCAGGGAGCCGTCGGACTCCAGGTAGACATACGCGGGGACGCGGCCGCGGAACTTGGCGATCGCCTTGTCGTAGTCGGCCCGGTCGTCCAGGAAGACGGAGATGCCTGTGGCGGCCTCCATCATCACCAGCTCCCAGTTGCCGTTGGAGTTCGAGCCGCCGATGACCTTCGGGAGGTAGACGGTGCGCAGCATGGTCTTGAAGCGGTCGATCGAGGCGGCGGACCAGCCGTCGTAGCTGTAGCGGATGATCTCGGCCGCCCGGGCCAGGAGGATCCGGCCCAGCCGGTCTGGAGCGGGGCGTTGCTGTTGGTGTGGTCCTTGATGGTGGCCGACCAGGCGTCCATGATCTGGATCGCCTTCTCGGCGTAGCGGCTGTCACGGGTGATGTACCAGGCCAGCGAGAGCGAGTAGGCGGCGAGCGCGTCCTGGCGCTCATCGGTGCAGCCGATGTTGGGGTCGGAGTACGGACCGCATTCGACGACCGCGCGCGGCTTGGGGGTGCGCGACAGCGAGGCGTACGGGCTCGCCAGCATCGCGTCGTACGCGCCCTTCCAGGGCTGGGCGCCGGCGTTCACCTTGGAGCGGACGAAGTCGAGCTGGGCGCGGCTGACGAGGACGCCGGGGTGGGTGAAGGCGGCCTTGGACGTGACCTTGGGCGCCGCTTCGGTGGCGGCCTCGGACGCGGTGGACCGCTGGGGCTGCCCGGCCGTGGCCGGGCCGCTGAGGATGCCCGCGAACAGCGCGGCCAGCGCTGTGGCGAGGGCGAGATACAGGGCTCTGGTGCGCATGGGGGCGGCCCTCCTGACGGTGAGTTCGTATGTGTGAACAATGGATGCCGACATGAACTCCTGTGGTGCTCCGGGAAGTTAGCTCATGAACACGTCAAGGTCTAGACCTGCCGTGCGTAGGAGAATGTGCGCCCCGCCCCGATCGAGAGGCCCAGCGTGGAGACGACAGTCGCGGAGGACCAAGCCGCAGGCCACGGCCGCCCCCTGGCACCGCGCGGCGCCCGGGGCGCCGTCGCCCGGCTGCTACGGCTCCCCGGCGGACGGGCCCGGCGGTGGGCGGCCTGGTGCGCGATGCCGCCGCTGGCCCTGGTCAGCGTGGTGGTGCTGGCCCGCGCCGCGGACACCGACGGCATCACCCCCATACCGCAGCTGCTGGCCTTCCTGCCCTGGCTGCTGGTCCCGGCGGCGCTCGGGCTGCTGCTGAGCACGGCCGCGCGCTGGCCGCTGGGGTGCGGCTGGGCGCTCGCGGCAGCGGCGGCCACCGGGTGGTTCATCCAGCCGTACGACGGCGGCTCCCCGCCCGAGCCGCGCGGACCGGTCCTCGCCCGGCTGCGGGTGATGACCGCGAACCTCGAGTTCGGCCAGGCCAGGGAGGGACTGCTGAGCGCGCTGCGCCGGGAGCGGCCGGACCTGGTCGCGGTGCAGGAGTGCGATACGCGGTGCGCCGCGGCGCTGGACTCGGCCGCCGTCCGCGGGGCCTACCCGTACCGGAGCGTCGCCCTCGGCGACAGCGCCGCCGCGGGCTCGGCGATCCTCAGCCGCCACCCGCTGACCCGGGCGGAGGGGGTGCGCGGAACGCTGCGGATGCCGGGCGCGGTGGTCCGGGTCGCGGGACAGCGGCTGCGGGTGCAGGTCGCGCACCCCATGCCGCCGATGCCGGGGCAAGTGGACCTCTGGCGCACCGAGCTGGGGCGACTGCGGGCCTACGCCGCCGGGCGGGACGGGGAAACCACCCTGGTCGCGGGCGACTTCAACGCCACCCAGGACCACGCCGCCTTCCGGGCCGTCCTGGACACCGGGCTGCGGGACGGCGCACGGGCCACCGGGGTGTCCCGCACACCCAGCTGGCCGAGCACCACGACCCCGGTCCTGGGCGCGCAGATCGACCACGTCCTGGTCAGCCGGGCGCTGCGGCCGCGCACGGCCCGCTTCCTGGACCTGCCGCACACCGACCACCGGGCGCTGCTGGTGGAGCTGGACCTCTACGGACAGCAGAGCTGAGGGCAGCTCTTCGGGAGCTCAAGGGCCGGCCAGGGGGGCTCAAGGACTGGCCGGGGGCTCAAGGACTGGCCCGGGGACTCGAGGGCCGACCAGGGGGCTCGAGGGCCGACCGGGGGCTCAGCTCTCGCTCGGGTCGTAGGAGTTGGCCAGCTCGAACGGATCGGGCTCCAGGCCCGCCGTGGGCCAGCGCTGCTCCCGCTGCCAGCGCGCGTTCTCCTGCGCGAGCGAGTCCCAGAGCAGATTGAGCGGATGGGCCGGGTCATAGGACGCGCGCTCCCCGCGCCGGGTGAACGCGCCCAGCAGCACCTCCAGCCGGGGCCCGGTGTCATTGACCAGCTCGACGGCGCGCAGCCCGCGTCCGTACGCCACCCTCGGATCGCCCGCCGCGTCCGCGACCCCCTTGGTGACCAGCATGCAGCCGCGCAGCAGGCCGGAGCGCAGCAGCTCGAAGCCGTAGTTGACGGTGTCGATCTCGGCCGCGATGCGCAGCTTGCCGCGGTAGTCGCCGCCGAACCAGGTGTGCAGCACCCCGGCCATCAGCCCGCTCGCCGAGACCACCAGCGGCAGGGTGCGCAGCGCGCTGGTCGGCGCGGTGGGGCCGGGCAGCTCGGCCTCGGAGAGATTGGTCAGCAGCGAGACACCGCTGCGCCGCCACTCCATCACATCGAAGGCGGCGAGCTCATCGTCGCCGTCGGGCCGGGTCACCACGGAGCCGCACACCAGGTCCACGTCCTTGGCGCGCAGCTTGGCCAGCACGTCCCGGGTGCGCACATGGCCGACCTTGAGCTCGATACCGCGCTGCCGGAAGTCCTCGGCCACCCGCTCGCCGGCGCCCGCCAGATAGCTGAGGGTAAATCGGGTGGTGCCCACCATCAGCGTTTTTCCCAGGCGGCGCCGTGACTCATGGATGCCGTCCAGCCAGTCGCCGAGAGTTCCGCGCGCCAATTCGACCAGGGCTTCTCCGGTGCCGGTGAACAGCACGTCCTTGCCCCGCCCCTGCTTGAGTACGAGGGGTTCGCCGCAAAGCTCGCGAAAGTTCCGGTTCATGGTGTCGATCTGCTTTTGCACACTGGACTGTTCGCGGCCCAGAATCCGCGCGGCGCCCAGCGCCGTACCGGCCTCATGGACCATGATCAGGGTGCGCAACTGGTCCATCGTGGTGTCCATCAGCGCGAGCGGGCTCTGCGCCCAGCGGCCGCGCCGATCCGTCGTCGGCGGGCCGAGCGAACCGGGTCTCACCATGATTTCCCCCGCTTTTCCACTTCTCCCGTTTTCCGGACTCCAGAGTTTAGTCAGCGATCCATGGGGTTACCCGAGTCCGATATGAGCGAGAAGCGGACCGATGCACGGAACGTCAGGACCGGCAGCCACACCGTACGAGTCAGCCGGCCGGAAAAGGAGCTCTTCCCCGACGACGGGATCACGAAGTGGGACCTCGTCGCGTACTACCGCTCGGTCTCCCGGCGCATCATTCCGCAGTTGCGCGGCCGCCCTTTGATGATGGAACGCCATCCGGACGGAATCGGCGGCAAGCCCCTGATGCAGAAGAACGCACCCGACTACTTTCCGGACTGGGTGCGGCGCGCCGTGCTCCCCAAGGAGGGCGGCGAGGTCACCCATGTGGTCTGCGACGACACCGCGACCCTCCTCTACCTCGCCGACCAGGCGTGCGTCACCCCGCACCGCTGGCTCTCCCGGGCCGACCGGCCCGACCACCCCGACCGGCTGGTCTTCGACCTCGATCCGCCCTCGTCGGGTGAGTCCGGCTTCGAGGAGGTGCGCTGGACGGCCCGCCGCTGCTGCGGGCTGCTCGGCGAGCTCGGGCTGCCGGAGCTGCTGATGACCACCGGCTCGCGCGGGCTGCACGTCATCGTCCCGCTGGACCGCCGCGCCGACTTCGACACCGTGCGGGCCTTCGCCCGCGACGCCGCCGATCTGCTGGCCGCCCGCCACCCGGACCGGCTCACCACCGAGCCGCGCAAGGCCAAGCGCGGCGGCCGGCTCTACCTGGACACCCAACGCAACGCCTACGCCCAGACCGCCGTCAGCCCGTACGGGGTGCGGGCCCGGCCCGGGGCCCCCGTGGCCACGCCCATCGACGCGCGGGAGCTGGACGACCCGGAACTGCGGGCCGACCGCTGGACGCTGCGGACGGTCGGCGAGCGGATCGCGGACGACCCCTGGGCCCGTACGGACACCAGGGGCCGTTCGCTGCGCGGCCCCCGCGAGCGGCTGAAGCGGCTCGCGGCGGGCGACGGCTGACCCCGCCGGAGCGGGCTACCGCCGAGCGGGGCAGGCGCCGGAGCGGATCAGGCGCCGATGTCGCCGCCGTCGCGCCGCCAGACGCTGATCACGGACGGCCGGGTCAGCTTGCCCGGGCCGTCGGGCCAGGTGGACGCGGGCTTCTCCACGCTCGCGCCGTCGATCTCGCCCGGGTGCTGCACGGCCACCAGCACCCGCCGGTCCTGCACGATCGGCCCGCAGGTCTCGGCGCCGTTCGGCACGGTCAGGAACTGCTTGACCTCACCGCGGCGGCTGCCCGCCGTGGCCACGCCGAACAGCCCGTCGTGGTTGCCGAGCGCGTTGCCGTCGGTGGAGATCCACAGGTTGCCGTACGCGTCGAAGGTGATGTTGTCCGGGCAGGAGATCGGGCTGACCTGGTCCTTGGGGAAGCCGCCGAAGTAGGTGCTCGGGTCCTCGGGGTCGCCGCAGACCAGGAACAGCCGCCAGTTGAAGCGGGTGGAGCCCGCGTTGTTCCAGCGCTCGGTCAGCTCCAGGATCTGGCCGTGCTTGTTGCCGTTGCGCGGGTTGGCCTCGTCGGCCGGGGCCTTGCCCGCCTTGCCGCGGTCGCTGTTGTTGGTCAGCGCGATGTAGACCCGGCCGGTGCGGGGGCTCGGCTCGACGTCCTCGGGGCGGTCCATCTTCGTCGCGCCCGCCTTGTCGGCGGCGATGCGGGTGAAGACGTAGACCTCCTCGGCGGTCATGCCCTCCACGAAGGAGCGGTCGCCGCAGGCCAGCGGGATCCACTCACCGGCGCCGTCGAACTCGCCGTCCTTGGGCAGCTTTCCGGAGCCGTCGATCTCGGCGGACGGGCTGTCACCGGTGAACTTGGCGACGTACAGCGTGCCCTCGTCCAGCAGCGTGCGGTTGTGCTCGCGGGCGGTGCGGCTGTTGCCCTTCATCATCCGCTTGGCGGAGACGAACTTGTAGAAGTAGTCGAACTTCTCGTCGTCGCCCATGTAGAGGACCGGACGGCCGTCGGTGGTCAGCCGGGGCTCGGCGGCCTCGTGCTTGAAGCGGCCCAGCGCGGTGAGCTTGCGCGGGGTGGACTCGGGGTCGAACGGGTCGATCTCGATCACCCAGCCGAAGCGGTTGGTCTCGTTCGGCTCCTTGGTCACGTCGAAACGGTCGTCGAACCGTTCCCACTTGCGCTCGGAGGCGGCGCCGGTGATGCCGTAGCGCTTGAGGCGGGCCGCGGTGGTCGGGTCGGTGACCGAACCTCCGCCTGCGAAGTACTGGTTGAAGTTCTCCTCGCCGGAGAGCACCGTGCCCCACGGCGTGATGCCGCCGCCGCAGTTGTTCAGCGTGCCGAGGATCCGCTTGCCGGTCGGGTCGGCGGAGGTGCGCAGCAGCTCGCTGCCCGCCGCCGGGCCGGTGACCTCGAACGGAGTGGTCGCGGTGATACGGCGGTTGAGGCGGTGGCGGGACAGCGCGGTGAGCCGGCCGAGAGCGCGCTCCTCGGCCGTCACGACCACGGACAGCCCGTGCGCGGCCCAGCCGATCTCGGCCTGCTCGCGGGTGGGGTTCTCCGGGTCGTAACCCGAGAACATCAGCACCTCGTCGGTGTACTCGTGGTTGACCACGAGCAGCTGGTGGTCGCGCTCGCCGGGGACGTCCAGCACCGCCATGTAGTCGTTGTTGTAACCGAACTGGCCCGCCTGGGCCTTGGCGCTCTGCCGGTCCGGGTCGAACGCGGGCGCGCCGCGCAGGATCGGGTCGCCCCAGCGGATCACCACGTTCTGGTCGTGACCTTCGGCGACGACCACGGTGTCCTGGGTGTTGGGGGCGACGGGCGCGAAGCGGAGGCCGCGGGCGGCCTTGCTCGCCGCGGCGGCCTCGCGCTCCGCGGCGGCGGCGCCGCCCGTCGCGGCGGACGCCCGCGGCGCCCGCTCCACCGCCACCGCACCGGTCGCGGCCGCCACGGTCACCACGGCACCGGCCCGCAGCAGGGCACGGCGCGAGGCGGCGCCGGCGATGACATCGCCCACGTAGGCGTTGTCGCTCGTGTTCGGCGTCTCGTGAAGGCAGGCGTCGCCACAGCGGTACCGGCACGTCAGCGCGGAACGACCGCCCGGGTGTGAGCTGATGAGCGGCAGGAGGTTGCGCACGTCTTCCCCTCCGTAAGGGTGTTCACATATGGGCTTCGCCGGGCCCCGCATGGGCAGTACGCCGACGCGGTCCGGGCCGACATGACGTCGGGATCCTTTGGCGGCGAAGCTATGGGCGTAGAACCGCATGATGGCGACGAACGCCTGAACCAGAGGTGAACGAAGCGCGAGCGGAATCGGCGGAAGAGGGCCGCCGAACGGCCCGCTAGCCTTTCGGCACCACGGACATGCACCGCCATGCACCGCACTCGACACGTGAGAGGTATCTCCCATGGGCATACGGGACCTACTGCGCAAAGTTTTCGGCCGCTCCCGAACCACGGGGGTGGACGATTCTTCTGCTGCGCCGGAGGCGGCGGTTGTCCCGGACCCCCAGCCGACGTCGGCGGAGCGTAAGTCGGCGGAACCGACGGTGGACCAGGCGACCGAGGGGAAGGCCGAGTCGGACGCCAAGCCGGAGCCTGCGCCCGAGCCTGCGCCCGAGCCGGTGCCTGCGCCTGCGCCTGCGCCTGAGCCGAAGGCTGAGCCGACCGCGGCCCCTGCGGCCTCGGCCCCGGAATCCGCGGACTCCCCGGACTCCCCGGACTCCCCGGACTCCCCGGACGACGAATCCGCGCATGACCCGGCCCTGTCCGCCCCGTTGAAGTCCCTCGACGAGATCCTGAAGTCCCCCGCGTCCGAGGACACGACAACCTCCGGCGGCGAGACCCCGGTTGAGGCAGCGGCAGCGACCGACGAGATGGAAGCGCCCGCCACCGAGGCGAAGCCGAAGGCGGACGAGCCCCAGCCCGCCGCCGAGTCGGAGGCCACGGCCGAGCCTGACGCTGACGCCCAGCCGTCGTCGTCGGCCGATGACGACGCCACGGCCACCACCGACGCCGATGTCGAACCCGATCTGACGCCCGAACCGGCGACCGAGGCGAAGGCGGAGCCCGCCACCGCGCCCGAGGCGGCCGCAGCCGCCGATGCCCCGGCGGCGGACGCGACGAGTGGCGAGGCCACCTCCGCGACCACGACCGACGCCAGGCCCGCCGAGGCCGTGGCAGCAAAGGCGAGTGCCGACGCCGAGCCCAAGGCCGAGCCTGAGCCCGCAGCCGACCCCGCGCCGGGGACCGCCGAGCCGGTGGCGGAAGCTGCCGACGCACCCTCGGCGGAGGCCGACACCACGCCCCAAGCCGAGGCTGATGAGGACCCCGAGCCGGAGCCCACCAAGGCGGAGACCGAAGCCGCCGCGACGACCGAGGCGGCAGCAGAGACCGCCGCGCCCGAGGATGAGGCAGCGGCAGAGGCTGCCGACGAGGCCGCGCCCGCCGCCAAGAGTGACGACAAGCCCGCCAAGGCGGAGGCCAAGCCCGCAGCGGCGAGTGCCCCCGAGACCGAGGCCGCGGCGCCAGTGGCGGAGGCCGACACCACGCCCCAGGCCGAGGTTGCGGAGGACCCCGAGCCGGAGCCCGCCGAGGCGCCCGAGTCCACGGCCAAGGCCGAGCCCGAAACCGAGGCAGCAGCAGAAGCCGCTGAACCCAAGGTTGAGGCAGCCGCACAGGCTGACACCGACGCCGCGGCGGCCCCGGCGGCGGAGGCGAGTGCCGACGCCGAGCCCAAGGCCGACGCCGACGCCGGGGCGGAGGCAGAGGCAGAGGCAGAGGCAGAGGCTGGCGACGACGCCCCCGCAGCCGACGAGCCCGCCAAGGCAGACGCCGAGCCCGCAGCCGCGAGCGAGCCCGAGACCAAGTCCAAGGCCGCGGCCGACTCTGAGCCCGCGCCCGAGCCCAAGACCAAGGCCAAGGCCGAGCCCGGGGCGGCCGCAGACAACGCCACCGCCGCCGAGGCCGACGCGCCCGCCGACGCGGCCGAGAGCGAAGGGGCCGCCATTTCTCTCGCCGACCTCACGTCGCGGGCGCCTGGTCTTGTCGGGGCGTACGGCGCGGCCGGGGAGGCCGTTCGGGAGAGTGGGCTGGGTGGTCAGCGAGCCGTCGTCTACCTCGTGCTGGACCGGTCCGGCTCGATGCGCGGCTACTTCAAGGACGGCACCGTGTCGCACCTCGCCGAGCAGGCGCTCGCCCTGTCCGCGCAGCTCGACACCAGCGGCACCGTGCCCGTCGTGTTCTTCTCCACCGACATCGACGGCACCGCCGACCTCGAGCTGGACCGGCACACCGGCCGGATCGAGGAGCTGCACGGCTCGCTCGGGCACATGGGGCGGACGAACTACCACACCGCCGTCAACGCCGTCATCGAGCACTACAAGGCGTCCGGCGCCACCGACCCCGCGTTCGTGATCTTCCAGACGGACGGCGCGCCCACCGCCAAGACCGCCGCCGAGAAGGCGCTGTGCGAGGCGGCGGGGCTGCCGCTGTTCTGGCAGTTCCTGGCGTTCGGGGACCCGGAGGCGAAGGGGTTCGACTTCCTGCGGAAGCTGGACACCTCGCCCGCCCTCGCCGTCCCCGAGAAGCGGGCGGTCGACAACACCGGCTTCTTCCACGCCGGGCTCGACCCCCGTACGGTCGCCGACGCCGAGCTGTACCGGGAGCTGCTGAAGAAGTTCCCGGGCTGGCTGGCCGCCCGCGCGCAGGGCTGACAGCAGGACTGACACAGCAGGGCTGGCAGCAGGGCAGACAGCAGGGCTGACAAGGGGCCCCGTCTGACCGGGCACGCCACCGGGCGCCGCACCGGCGCCACCCCGGGGGCCATCCGCCGCGGAAAAACGCCGCGCGGGTGGCCCCCGTCGCTCGGATACGATATGGGCGGCTCAGCAGAACGAATTGTCACTTACCGTATCGACTCGGGAGCAGCCTGCAATGGCTCGACACCTCATCACCAGCGCCCTTCCCTACATCAACGGGATCAAGCACCTGGGCAACATGGTGGGGTCCATGCTCCCGGCCGACGTCTACTCCCGCTATATGCGCCAGCGCGGGCATGACGTCCTCTACATCTGCGCCACCGATGAGCACGGCACACCCGCCGAGCTGGCCGCCAAGGAGGCCGGGCTGCCGGTCGACGAGTTCTGCGCCCAGCAGCACGACGCGCAGAAGGCGATCTACGACGGCTTCGGGCTCGCCTTCGACTACTTCGGCCGCAGCTCCTCCGCGCAGAACGTGCAGATCACCCAGACGATCGCGCGTGAGCTCAAGGCGAACGGCTTCATCGAGGAGCGCTCGATCCGCCAGGTGTACTCCAACGCCGACGGCCGCTTCCTCCCCGACCGCTACATCGAGGGCACCTGCCCGCACTGCGGCTACGACCGCGCCCGCGGCGACCAGTGCGAGAACTGCACCCGCGTGCTCGACCCGACCGATCTGATCGACGCCCGCTCGGCGATCAGCGGCAGCAGCGACCTGGAGGTCCGGGAGACCAAGCACCTCTTCCTCCTCCAGTCCAAGCTGGCGGACGAGGTCGCCGCCTGGGTCGACGAGCACGGCAAGGACTGGCCGACGCTCGCCTCCTCGATCGCCCGCAAGTGGCTGAACGAGGGGCTCCAGGACCGGGCGATCACCCGTGACCTGGACTGGGGCGTGCCGGTGCCGGCCGACACCTGGCCGGACCTGGCGGCCGAGGGCAAGGTCTTCTACGTCTGGTTCGACGCCCCGATCGAGTACATCGGCGCCACGAAGGAGTGGGCGGACCTGGACCCGGAGCACCGCGACTGGAAGTCGTGGTGGTACGACGTGGACCAGACGGTCCGCTACACCGAGTTCATGGCCAAGGACAACGTCCCGTTCCACACGGTGATGTTCCCGGCCACCCTCCTCGGCACCCGGGACGTCTGGAAGAAGGTCGACTACGTCAAGGCGTTCAACTGGCTGACGTACTACGGCGGGAAGTTCTCCACCTCCGCCAAGCGCGGGGTGTTCACCGACGCCGCGCTCGAGGTGCTGCCCGCCGACTACTGGCGCTACTTCCTGATGGCGAACGCCCCGGAGTCCGACGACACCTCTTTCACCTGGGAGCACTTCACCGCCACCGTCAACAAGGACCTGGCCGACACCCTCGGCAACTTCGTCAACCGCGTGCTGTCCTTCTCCCGCAAGCGGTTCGGCGACGAGGTCCCGGCCGGGAAGGCCGCCGGGGAGGCGGAGGAGCGCCTGGGCGAGGAGATCGCGCGGCTGCTGGCGGAGTACGAGGAGCACATGGACGCGCTCCAGTTCCGCAAGGCCGCGGCGGCGCTGCGTGCCCTGTGGAGCGCGGGCAACTCCTACCTGGAGGAGAAGGCCCCCTGGCTGGAGATCAAGACCGACCAGGAGGCCGCGGCCCTCACCCTCCGTACGGCGATGAACCTCATCCACCTCTACGCGATCGTCTCCGAGCCGTTCATCCCGGCCTCGGCGCGGGCCATGCGGTCGGCGTTCGCGCTGGGCGAGGACACCGCGGCCTGGGTCGGCCAGGAGGAGGCGAAGGCGCTGGCATCGGTCCCGGCGGGCACGGCCTTCACGGTTCCTCCGGTGCTCTTCGCGAAGATCACCGAGGAGGACCTGGAGTCCTTCCGGCAGCGCTTCGGCGGCGAGGAGCAGAACGGGAACGGCGCGGCGTAGGGGTGTCCGGCGGTTGGTGACGCCTGCGACGGGCTGCCCCCTCCCCGCCCCTTCCCGCAACTGGGGCTCCGCCCCAGCCCCCGGGCCCAGGCAGCGTCCAACAGATCGCGACCCCCGCGACGGACCGAGCACCAGCACACGGCCCCGCCGCAAGGTGGGGCTCCGCCCCAGACCCTGGGGCCCAGGGGCGAAGTCCTGCCACGCGGCGGAGCCGCACATCCATACCGCGGAGCGAGTTCCCCCTCACCGGCCGCAGGCCACCCGGCGGGAACTCCGCCGACCCCGGGGCCCAAGGGCGAAGCCCCTGCTACGCGGCGGGGGCTCCGCCCCGAACCCCGGGGTCCAGGGGCGGAGCCCCTGGTTACGGGAAGGGGCGGGGAGGGGAAAGATCCTCGGCGCAGCCGGGAACGGGCGCCGTCACCGCCCGGCCGCGCGGGCCCCTCATGCGCCCCCTCGCGTACGTGTTGATCGCCCGGCAACCGTTCGTTTAGCCCCCTCGAAGACCCTGTGGAGTCCATAGCCACCGGGAAATCGAGGAACACAGTGCCGGACGCGCGTGTCACGGTGACGGTCCACGGCCCCGACCCGCTCAGCCGGGCCGGGGTCGTGCGTCATCTGCAGCATCAGCCCAGCGTCGAGCTGGTCGACCGGCCGTGCCCGCTCGGCGACGAACCCCGGGGCGCCGTCGCCGTCATGCTCGCCGAGCGCCTCGACGACCGCGCCGGGGCGGAGCTGCGCCGCCTGGTGCGGGGCGGCCGGCAGCGGGTGGTGCTGATCGCGGGCGAGCTCCGGGAGACGGAGCTGATGGCGGTGATGGAGTACGGCGTCCGAGCCGTCTTATGGCAGCACCGGACCACGCCGAAGCGGCTGTTGCGCGCCGTGCACCGGGCCGCCCGCGCGGACCGGTCCACACCGTGCGGCGTGGACCGGAGACTGTGACCCCAGGCTTCAGACGACCCCAGGGCGTCAGAGGTCCGTGCCATCGTGGGTCGCGCCGGGATCGACCCCCAGCGTGAGGCTGCCGACGACGCCCTTCTCGATCTTTCCCTTGCGGTACTTCAGGTGCAGCAGCCCGCCCTGCGCGCCGTTCGGCACGCCCCCCCGGCCCGTGGGTCTCGTCCGGCCCCCGCCTACTCGGCGGGCTTCTCGGCCTTATCGGCCTCCCCGGCCTTCTCGGCCTGCTTGACCTGCGGCGGCTTGCGCAGCGACAGGTGCAGCTCGCGCAGCCGGGCCTCGTCCACCTCGCTCGGCGCGCCCATCAGCAGGTCCTGGGCGTTGCCGTTGAGCGGGAAGGCGATGGTCTCGCGGATGTTGGGCTCATCGGCCAGCAGCATCACGATGCGGTCCACGCCGGGGGCGATACCGCCGTGCGGCGGGGCGCCGAAGTGGAACGCGCGCAGCATGCCGCCGAACTCGCGCTCGACCTCTTCCCGGGAGTAGCCCGCGATCTCGAACGCCTTGTACATGACGTCCGGCTCGTGGTTCCGGATGGCGCCCGAGGACAGCTCCACACCGTTGCAGACGATGTCGTACTGCCACGCCAGGATGTCCAGCGGGTCCTTCGTCTCCAGCGCCTCCAGGCCACCCTGCGGCATGGAGAAGGGGTTGTGGGAGAACTCGATCTGCCCGGTGTCCTCGTTCCGCTCGAACATCGGGAAGTCCACGATCCAGCAGAAGCGGAAGACGTTCTCCTCGAAGTGGCCGGCCCGCTTGGCGGCCTCGACCCGCACCGCGCCCATGATCTTGGAGACCTCGTCGAAGTCGCCCGCGCCGAAGAAGATCGACGTGCCGGGCTTGCCCTCGACCTCGGCGATCAGCTTCTCGACGTCCTCCTCGGTGAGGAACTTCGCGATCGGGCCGGTCAGCTTGGAGTCCTCGCCGATCCGGACCCAGGCCAGCCCCTTGGCGCCCTGCTGAGAGGCGAACTCACCGAGCTGGTCGAAGAACTTCCGGGGCTGCTCGGCGGTGTCCGGCACGGCCAGCGCGCGCACGTGCTTGTCCGCGAACGCCTTGAAGCCGGAGCCCTCGAAGATGTGGCTGACGTCACGCAGCTCCAACTGGGCCCGCAGATCCGGCTTGTCCGAGCCGTACTTCAGCATGGCCTCCCGGAACGGGATCCGCGGGAACGGCGAGGTCACGTGGCGGCCGCCGCCGAACTCCTCGAAGAGCTCGGTCATGACCTTCTCGATGACGCCGAAGACGTCCTCCTGCTCGACGAAGCTCATCTCGACGTCGAGCTGGTAGAACTCGCCCGGCGAGCGGTCGGCGCGGGCGTCCTCGTCGCGGAAGCAGGGCGCGATCTGGAAGTAGCGGTCGAAGCCCGCGATCATCAGCAGCTGCTTGAACTGCTGCGGGGCCTGCGGCAGCGCGTAGAACTTGCCCGCGTGCAGCCGGGAGGGGACCAGGAAGTCCCGGGCGCCCTCCGGCGAGGTGGCGGACAGGATCGGGGTCGCCAGCTCGTTGAACCCCTGCGCGGTCATCTTCTGCCGGATGGCGGAGATGACGGCGGAGCGCAGCATGATGTTGCGGTGCATGCGCTCGCGGCGGAGGTCCAGGAAGCGGTACTCCAGCCGCCGCTCCTCGCCGACCCCGTCCTCGGGGAAGACGGTGAAGGGCAGCGGGTCGGCGGCGCCGAGCACCTCGACGTCGGTGACCTCGACCTCGATCTCGCCGGTCGGCAGCTCGGGGTTGACGTTGTCCGCGCCGCGCTCGATGACCCGGCCGTCCACGCGGACGACGGTCTCCTTGCTGATGGAGCTCAGGGCCTCGTTGGCGGGGTGTCGGGGCGCACCACCAGCTGGACCAGGCCATAGTGGTCGCGGAGATCGATGAAGAGGATGCCGCCCAGGTTCCGTCGATTGTGGAGCCAGCCGGAGAGCCGGACGTCGGTGCCGACGTCAGCGGCGCGGAGCTGACCACAGGTGTGGGACCGGTACCGATGCATCATTCATCCAAGTCGTGTCGATCGGGAGGCGTACGTACGCTCGGGAAGCTTCCGGCCAAGCCTACCGGCGCCGCGACCCTCACTGGTAAGCGGTTTGCAAATCCCCATAAGGTAGTGCAATGCGCACCGAGGACCTGCTGGCCGCCATAGCGACCGGCCTATGGCGCTGGGACAGTGTCTCGGGCGCCGTCACCTACGACGCCGAGGCCGCCCGGCTGGTGGGCCTCCCCGCCGAGGCCGTCACCCTCCCCGAGGCCGCCGCCCGCGCCTGCTTCCACCCCGCGGACTGGCTGGAGGTCAAGGCGATCGTCGAGCTCGCGGTGGCCGAGGGCACCCTGGCCGAGGCCCGGCTGCGCATCGTGGACGAGAAGGGCACCGTACTGCGGACCGTGCGCACCCGCTCCCGGCCGATAGCGCGGGGCGGCGACGACGGCTACTACCTGCTGGGCACCCTCCAGGAGGTCCCCGACCCGCTGCCGGGCACCTCGGCGGGCGGCCCGCCGATCACCGGCGACTGGCGGCGCAACCGCGAGGCGTTCCTGCTGGACGCGGGGCGGGCGCTGGCGGAGGCGATGTCCACCGCCGAGGTGCTGCGGGTGGCGGCGGGGCTGTCCATGCCGGGCTTCTCCCGGACGGGCTCGCGGTCTTCGGTGTCGAGGGCGAGCGGATCTCGGTGATCGGCCACCACGGGCCCCGGGCGGGCCACGACCGCCCCCTCCACGACATCGCGCTGAGCACCGACCATCCGGCGGCGGAGGTGGTGCGCACCGGCCGGGCGGTCTATCTGCCCACACCGGAGGAGTACCGCGGCCGGTTTCCGGCCGCGTGGTCGCCGGGCCGCCCCCGTACCCGCCGGTCCTGGGCGTTTCTGCCGCTGATCGTCGCGGGCCGCACCATCGGCGCGTGGATGGCCGGATTCGCCGATCCGGTGTCGTTCTCGCCCGATGAGCGCTCGGTGCTGACCACGATCGCCCGGATGCTGGCCCAGGCGCTGTCCCGCACCGCGCTCCAGGAGACCGAGCGGGAGCTGGCGGACGGGCTCCAGCGCTCGATGCTGCCCGCCGGCAAGCCCGACATCCCGGGGCTGACGGTGGCCGCGCGCTATGTGCCGACCGGCGGCGGACTCCAGGTCGGCGGCGACTGGTACGACGTGATCGGGCTGCCGTCGGGGCGTACCGCGCTGGTGATCGGCGATGTGCAGGGCCACGATGTGCGCGCCGCGGGGATCATGGGGCAGCTGCGGATCGCGGTCCGGGCGTACGCCTCCGAGGGCCACCACCCCGACGCGGTGCTCTCCCGCGCCTCCCGCTTCCTGGCCGGTCTCGCCGAGCCCGAGGGCCCGGACGGCCGCTACGACCCGAGGTTCGCGACCTGCCTCTACATGGAGGTGGATCCGGTGGCGGGCACCCTGGACATCGCCCGGGCGGGCCACCCCGACCCGGCGGTCCGGCTGGCCGACGGCACGATGATGCTCCGGCCCACGGCGGGCGGGCTGCCGCTGGGCATCGACCCGGACACCGACTATCCGACCACCCGGGTGGTGCTGGAGCCCGGCGAGACGCTGCTGATGTGCACCGACGGGCTGATCGAGACCGGCGGGCACGATCTGGAGACCGGCTGGGACCGGATCCGGAAGGTCTTCGAGCGGCCCGTCCCCCAGGCCGCCGGCTCCGGCGGGCTCGACTCGGACCACCTCGACTCGGACGACCTCGAGGTCCTGGCCGACTCCCTGGTGCAGGCCGTGCACGGGCCGCCCTCCCACCACACCACCGGTCCGCTCGCGGACCGGCGCGAGGACGACATAGCGCTGCTGCTGATCCGCCGGGAGGCGGAGGTGTGCCTGGTCGGGCCCGGTTCGGCGCCGGTGCGGCGTACGGCGGTCACGGTCGCCCAGGCCGAGCCGGAGCGCATAGCGGGCGCCCGGCAGCAGCTGCGCGACCTGCTGCACGACTGGGCGGACCCGGACCAGGTGGAGTCGGCGGTGCTGATGCTCTCCGAGATGGTCACCAACGTACTGGTGCACACCGACGGGGACGCCCTGCTGGTGGCCGAGGTCAGCGGGCGGCCCGGGGCGCGGCGGCTACGGCTGGACGTCGCCGACGGCAGCGACGAGCTGCCGCACCGCCGCCGCCCGGGCGAGCTGGCCTCCTCCGGGCGCGGCCTGCTGCTGATGGAGATGCTGTCCGACAACTGGGGCGTGGATCCGCGCGGCGACGGCAAATGCATCTGGTACGAGCTGTACGAGGCCGCGCCGGATCCAGCGGACCACCGCGCGGGGGCCTCGCCCCTGGCTCCCCGGGGTCTGGGGCTGAGCCCCGGTTTCGGGAAGGACCCTAGGGAAAGGAGCCGCTGGCGCCCCGCCGTCGAGGGATCAGCTCGCGTCGGCAGGATCGTGCCGGGGCGGCCGGGCCGTTCAGCGGAAGAGCCGGGAACCGAGCGGGCGTTGTGCGTCGAAACCGGGAAGGATCAGAAAGGTCCCACTGGCGGTCGTGGTCGTGAATTCCAGCAGGGCGTCGGAATTGTCCATGCGGGTGAGGGTGTTGGTGAAGGTCCGTATGTCGTTCTGGAAGCTCATGAAGAGCAGGCCGGGGGCGGGTGCGTCGATGCTGTAGGAGCGGCGGAGCATGAGGCCGACGCCGACCGCGGTGGAGTGCGCCCTGCGGGCGTGGGCGTCCGCCGGGACGAGGTAGCGCCCGTCCGGGGTTTTGGCGCCGAGGTCCGGGCCCGAGGCGATGGTGCCACCGGAGAGGGGCACGCCGGTGTCCCGGCGCCGGCCGAAGACCGCTTCCTGCTCGGCCACGGACAGCTTGGCGAACCGCGGCAGGTCGAGTTCCATGCGTCGCAGGACGGCGATGGTGCCGTGGGCGACCGGACCCGGCCCGGCCAGCCACAGATGGCGTTGTTGTTCGGCCCTCGTGTGGGGGCCCACGATGCCGTCGACGAAACCGAAGAGGTTCCGTGGCGCGGCGAGGCCCTGAGCCACCGGCACGTTCGGACCGCGGCCCGCGGGCTGCCGCCAGCGTTCGTGTATCCGGTCACCGGCCTGCTCCAGAAGCGCGGCAGCCACGACCGGTAACACCAAGGCGTCGCCGGCGCAGATCTGTATCAGCAGGTCGCCGCCGCGCGCCCGGGGGGCGATCTGTTCGCGGGAGAACCGTGGCAGGTCTTTCGCGCCGGGCAGGGCGGGATCGACCTTGCGCACCAGCCGGGGGCCCACCCCGATCGTCACGGTCAGATCGCCCGGCTCCAGGCCCATCAGCCGTGCGTCGGTCCCCGAGGTGAGGGTGCGGATGGCTTCGCCGAGTTCGGCCAGCAAGGGACGGACGGACCCGGCATCGACGATGTCGGCCACCACGACCAGCAGGTTCCGCTGGGCCGGTCGCGGAAGCGCGATGCCCGCCTGGTACCGGCCCGTTGGTGACACCGGCGGGGTCGGCGCGGGGCCGTCGGACCGGTCCGGCGGGGCGGAACGCGCTTGGCATCCGGTGGAGAGGCCGACGGCGGTCACGGTGCCGGTGGCACCGAGAAACGCGCGGCGTGACGGGCGGGAGTCGGCTTGGCGCACAGCGTGAACTGTGCCATATCCGGGCCATATCCGTATCAGCGCCTGCGGCTCCGTCGGCGTCCGTGCCAGGATGAGCCCATGCCTCGTCTCCGTCTTCGCGTGCTGGCCACGGTGCTCGGCACACTGGCACCCGTACTGGTCGGCTGCGGCGGGGGCGATGACGGGTCGGACGACGGCCGACGCCCGTCCGGTGAGCATGTGACGATCAAGGTGCCGGCCGACGCCCCGACGATCTCGGCCGCGGTGTCCCTGGCCCGGCCCGGCGATCTCGTGCTGGTCGCGCCGGGCACGTACCACGAGTCGGTGAAGATCTCCAAGGCTCGCGTCACGCTTCGCGGCGAGTCCCGGGAGAAGGTCGTCATCGACGGGCGGTTACGGCAGCCGAACGGCGTCGTCGTCACCGCTCCCGGCGTGGCCGTGGAGAACCTGACCGTGCGGAACAACACCCAGAACGGGGTCCTGGTCACCGGTTCGGCGAAGGCGGCCGCCGGAATGCCGGGGCAGTCCGGCGGCTACGACACCGGCGACGAACCCGTCACCTTCCTGAAGTCATTCCTGGTCTCCCACGTGACCGCGACCCGCAACGGGCTGTACGGCATCTACGCGTTCTCCGCGCAAAACGGCGTCATCGAGCACTCGTACACATCAGGCTCGGCCGACTCGGGGATCTACGTCGGACAGTGCAAGCCCTGTCGCATCGTGGTGCGGGACAACATCGCCGAGCTCAACGCGGTCGGTTACGAAGGCACCAACGCCAGCGGCGACATGTACGTGGTCGGCAACCGCCTGGTCGGCAACCGGGTCGGACTCACCACCAACTCCGACCACCAGGAGAAGCTGCTCCCGCAGAAGGACGCCGTCATCGCGGGCAACCTGATCGCGGCCAACCAGCAGGCGGCCACCCCCGAACAGGCCGACGGCGGGTGGGGCATCGGCATCGGCGTCGACGGCGGCACCGGCAACCAGTTCATCCGCAACCGGATCGCCGGCAACAGCTACGCCGGGCTGGTGATCACCGCGACCGCCGACATCACGCCGGACGGCAACCGGATCCTGGACAACACCTTCGCCGCCAACAAGGTTGACGTCGGCTGGACGTTCCCCACCGCCACGAAGGGACGGGGCAACTGCCTGCGCGGCAACGATCTGCGAACGACGGTGCCCGCCCGGCTCGCGACCACCGCGTCCTGCCCGCGTCCCGCCCGGTCGCCCTCGCCGTCCGGCACGTGGGCGAAGCCGACGGCACCTGGCGGTATCCCGTTCACGGACGTGGCGGCGCCCAAGCGACAGCCGCGGTTCCCGAACGCCACGACCGCGGGCGCCACCGCCGTTCCGGCCGTTCCGGCGCTGCCGGACACGGCGGACTTCCGGCTGCCGCCGGAGTCACTGCTCGCCGCGGGCGCGCGGGTGCGGACGCCCTGAGCCGCGACTACCGCGTCGGGGTGGCTCCGGGCACCGGCCGGACCGGAACGTAACTGTGGGTGTCGAAATCGATGACCACCGGCTCCGACGCGGACGCCACGCCGACGCGAACCCGGTACATGGTGCCGTCCGAGCCGATCCAGTAGCGCACGGCACCCGCACCCGCACCCGCACCCGCACCCGCCGGAGCGGACGAGGCCCGGGCGGCGCTCGGCCCGGTCATGATGTCCACCTGGTGGTCGTCCACCCGGTCCCGCCCCACCCAGGCGGCACCGTTCTGCGGCAGCAGTTCGGCGTTGTCCGGCCGGTCGCTGCCGAGCTTCAGCGCGATGGCCAGCGAACTGTCCAGCGAGCTGCCGTATCTTTGCAGCGGACGGCGGACCCAGCCCGACTCCGGCGGCCGTGCCGGTGCCTTGGCCGGGGCGTTCGCCATCGGGTGGACGAACACGGTGGTGGCCGTCCACTGGATCAGCCCATCGCTGGCCGTATCGCGCCCGGTGCCGCGCACCACGCCGTAACCGACCTTGCGGCGGTAGTCGATGGATCCGGTGACGGTCAGCCCCCGGCGGTGCCCGGCACGTCGATCGTCACGGCGCGCCCGCCCGCCTGGTAGTTGAGGAACCGCGTGACCGCCAGACGGCTCGCCTGATCCGAGGTCAAGGTCTTCGGACCGGTAGGGTCGGAGTCGCTGTCGACGACCAGGAACGTGGCCACCGCGACGACCACACCGCCGATCACGGCCACCACCCAGCGTTTCCGCGGCCATCGGCTCCGGCCGACCGCGCGCCGCGAGAGAACGGGTCTGATATTCAGACTCCGTACACGGCGCATTGCTAACACGTTCCGCTTATTCATTCCCTACTCTCCCCCGATCTTGGCATCCACCCGCTACAGTATCGCTGCTGATGGGACGGTTCAGGATGACAATTCAGACTCTTGTGCTGTTTCCGCGTGGGAAGGCGAGGACGAGTGCGACTGGCCTGGGAAAGGCACTCCCGAGTCCCTGAATTCGCTCCATCCGCCAGGACGGCCAAGAACGACCGGGCCCACCGAAACAGCGGTGGGCCCTTTTCATGACCGATGTGTCACCCGGGGCCGAGAAGCGGATGCGCGACCGGAAGCGGGTGTTCGGTTCACATCACGAGGGGAGAGTGATGGCTGTGCGAAGAGTATGTAAAGGGTTACGCCGGACAGCCGGAAAGCGTACGGGTCCACTGGCACGAGTGGGCCTCTGCTCTTTCGTACTGTTGGGCAGCGCCATGGGCGCGACGGCCGGGACGGCCACCGCTTCGACCGGCGACGGCACCCTGACGGTTCAGGTGCTGCGGGACTTCTTCGGCACCGGCGTGATCAACACGACCATGGATGTGCCGCAGCGGGGCATGAAGGTTCGGGTAACCGACCCTGACGGCCATCGGGTCACCGGCACCACGGATGCCACCGGAAAGGTGGTGGTCTCGAAGTCGACCGAACTGACCGGCGGCCAGTACCGCGTCGACGTCACCATCCCGGCGCCGTACAACAAGTATCTTCAGGCGGCACCGGCCTCGACGGCGGAAAACCACTTCGACAGCTTCACGACGTTCGTGAACGTGTCGGATGGCAAGGACGACTCGGTGATTACCGGGGTCTGGAACCCGGCCGACTACGCGCTGCCGGACACGCGGTATTTCGTACCGGTCCAGAATGGTGCCGGCGGGCAGGACACCCGGGCGCTGGTGGCGTTCGGGACGGACAAACGCGGTACGTGTCCTGGCGACACGGCGTGCCCGACCGTGCTCAACACACAGGCCCAGGTGGGCACCACGTTCGCACTGGCCTACGACAAGGACCGGCAGCGGATCTTCCAGGGCGCGTTCGCCCGGCGGTACACCTCGTACGGGCCGGACGGCGGTGACGCGATCTACACCACGCCGACCGACGGCGGGAGCGCGCCGACCCTGTTCGCGAAGGTGCCGGGCGCCACGGTGACGCCGCACGACACCAACAACCTGATCAAGGACGCCGGGTTCACCAACGCGCCGGGCAAGGAGAGCATCGGCGGCCTGGCCCTGTCCGAGGACGGCTCGACGCTCTACGCGGTGAACCTGCTGACCCGGCGCCTGGTCAGCTTCGACGCGACCGGGGCCACCGCGTCCGCGCCCAAGGCGACGGTGCGCATCCCGGACCCGGGTTGCGCGAGCCCCGGCGACTGGCGGCCGTTCGGTCTTCAGGCCCACGACAACAAGCTCTACGTCGGTGGCGTGTGCAGCGCGGAGAGCACACAGAAGCGCGAAGACCTGAAGGCCGTCGTCTACACCTACGACGGTGAGCGGTTCACCGAGGTCCTGAGCCACCAGCTCACGGACAAGCGCGGCAGCGTCTTCGGTTCCGGCGACAAGGCCACCCACTGGAACCCGTGGAACACCAGCCTGGACACGTGGGAGGACCGGAAGGCGGGCAACGTCTTCATCGATCCGCAGCCGGAGCTGACCTCCCTCGCCTTCGCCCGCGACGGCTCGATGATCCTGGGTTTCCGCGACCGGTTCATGGACGTGCTCAGTTGGGGAGGGCTGGACCCCCGCCCGGGGAACGACACGGCGGAAAACGGCATGTCCGGTGGTGACATCACCATGGTCTGCGCCACTCCCACCGGCGAATACCAGTGGGAAGGCACCGGGAGCTGCCCCAACCACGCCACCCCCGCCAACAGTGGCGGCCAGCCCGCCGATGTCGTCGAATACTTCCCGGGCGACACCTTCGCCAACGCGCACCAGGAGACCGCGCTGGGGTCGGTGGCCTATATCCCGCAGCAGCAGTGGGTCGTCAGCACGGAGTTCGACCCGGTCGCCGACGTCGCGACCTCGGGGACCGGGTACCACAACATCACCACCGGCGAGGGCCCGGGCAACAACCCGACCGAAAACGGGTTCCAGTTCGTCAGCCGGGAACAAGGCGGGTTCGGTAAGGCCGGTGGGCTCGGCGACATCGCCTACGAGGCGGCGAACGCGCCGATCCAGATCGGCAACCGGGTGTGGTTCGACGGCGACCACAATGGGATCCAGGATCCCGAGGGTCGCAACGAAGTGCCGCTGCCGGACGCGACGATCAACCTGTTGGACGCCGACGGCAAGCAGGTCGCCACGACCAAGACCGATGCCGCGGGCGAGTACTACTTCGGTGGAGTCGGCGCCGCGTACGAGCTCAAGCCGGGTGCGAAGTACACGGTGCAGTTCGATGTGTGCACCGCGGACACCAGCGAGGTGCCGACCGAGCCGGCGGCCACCAGGCTGCGGTTCACGCTCCCGCGGGCCGGTGACAACCGGGCACATGACTCGAATGTGACCCCGCCGAGGACCGGGCGGCTGTGTAACGGAAACGCACCTGTCACGGCGCCGGACAAGCCGGGAGAAGTTGATCACACGATCGACGCCGGCGTGTACATCCCCAAGAAGACACCGCCGAACCCCAAACCGACGCCGACTCCGTCGTCGTCCGAGCCGCCCAACAATCCGGGCCCCCAGAGTGGCGGAGGCTCCGGGACAGGCGGAGGCTCCGGGACTGGTGGAGGCTCGGGGACCGGTGGAGGCTCGGGGACCGGTGGAGGCGGCGGTTCGCTGGCCAACACGGGTACATCCGGCCTGCTGAAGATCGCCTCCCTCAGTGCCCTGCTGGCCGGTGCGGGCGCGGCAGCCGCGTTCGTGACCCGGAAGCGTCGGGCCAGGCAACTCTGAGACACCGCTGAAAGACGGGTGATCCGCCCGTAAGCGCTGACGAGCCCCGTCCATGTCCGGACGGGGCTCGTTCGCATTTCGTCCCGGCGAGCCTTACATCCCGCCCTCGGACATCCCGTGCACCGCGGGGATCGTGCCGAGCCGGCCGTTCTGGAAGTCCTCGAAGGCCTGCTGGAGCTCCGCGCGGGTGTTCATCACGAACGGCCCGTAATGCGCCATCGGCTCTCGGATCGGCCGCCCGCCGAGGAGGACGACCTCCAGGTCCGGCGTGTGGGAGTCCTGCTTCTCGTCCGCGCGCACGGCCAGCGAGGAACCGGCTCCGAAGACGGCGGTCTGGCCCAGGTGGATCGGGCGCCGCTCGGCGCCGACCGCACCGCGGCCCGCGAGCACATACGCGAGGCCGTTGAAGTCCTCGCGCCACGGCAGGGTGATCTCCGCGCCCGGAGCGAGCGTGGCGTGCACCATCGTGATCGGGGTGTGCGTGATCCCGGGACCGGCGTGACCGTCCAGCTCACCTGCGATGACGCGCAGCAGCGCGCCGCCGTCCGGGGAGGTCAGCAGCTGGACCTGGCCACCGCGGATGTCCTGGTAGCGCGGGGGCATCATCTTGTCCTTCTTCGGCAGGTTCACCCACAGCTGGAGGCCGTGGAAGAGGCCGCCCGAGATGACCAGGGACTCCGGCGGGGCCTCTATGTGGAGGAGTCCGGAGCCCGCCGTCATCCACTGGGTGTCACCGTTGGTGATCGTGCCGCCACCGCCCTGCGAGTCCTGGTGGTCGAAGACGCCGTCGATGATGTAGGTGACGGTCTCGAAGCCGCGGTGGGGATGCCAGGGGGTGCCCTTGGGCTCGCCCGGCGCGTACTCCACCTCGCCCATCTGGTCCATCATGATGAACGGGTCGAGGTGCTTGTAGTCGATACCGGCGAAGGCCCGGCGCACCGGGAAGCCCTCGCCCTCGAGACCGCCGGGAGCGGTCGTGACGGCGAGCACGGGGCGCTGTCGTGCCTCGGCGGGTGCCGCGACGCGCGGCAGGGTCAGCGGGTTCTCTACGGTCACTGCGGGCATGACGGCCTCCTCGGTCGTTCACCATTCAACTTAATTGAACGGTGAACGACTCGCAAGAGGGCCTTTATTTCCACCCGAGCACCCGTTGAGGCAACCGGCGATATCCGGACGTATGCCGATCTAGCCGTACAGACGCATGCCGATCTAGCCGTACATACGACGCATGGCGAAGTCGACCATCTGCTCCACCGCCTTCGCGTCGAAGACGATCCGGTGCTCGCCCTCCATGTCGAGGACGAAGCCATAGCCGGTGGGCAGCAGGTCGATCACCTCGGCGCCGGTGATCACGAAGTACTTGGACTCCTTGCCCGCGTACCTCCGCAGCTCCTTGAGCGAGGTGAACATGGGGATCACCGGCTGCTGGGTGTTGTGCAGCGCCAGGAAGCCGGGATTGTCACCGCGCGGGCAGTAGACCTTCGAGCCGGCGAAGATCTGCTGGAAGTCCTCGGCCGACATCGATCCGGTGGTGAAGGCCCGCACCGCGTCGGCGAGCGACGGCGGCGAGGGCTCCGGGTAGAGCGGCTGCTGGCCGTACCCCGCACCCGCCGCGTGATGTGACGCATGCGGCTGCTGTTGCGGCGGAGGTGGCGGGGCGGCGTAGCCCTGCCCTGCGCTCGCGTTCTGGTCGTAGCCGTACATGCCCAGAAGCGTACTGAGTCACAGTTACCCGGTTGAGGGTTGCCCTTTATTACCCACGGGTAGCATCATGGCGACAGCTGATCCGATACGCGTCAACGCAGAGGTCCTGGCCTCCCGATCCTTACGGAGCCGTCGCCATGGGGCACTACAAGTCGAATCTCCGCGACATCGAGTTCAACCTCTTCGAGGTGCTCGGGCGCGACACGGTGTACGGCACCGGCCCGTTCACGGAGATGGACGTCGACACCGCCAAGAGCGTGCTCGCCGAGATATCCCGGCTCTCCGAGCACGAGCTGGCCGAAAGCTACGCCGACTCCGACCGGAACCCGCCCGTCTACGACCCCAAGACCCACACGGCGCCGCTCCCCGAGTCGTTCAAGAAGAGCTACCGGGCCTACATGGAGGCCGAGTGGTGGCGGCTGGGCGTCCCGGAGTCGCTCGGCGGCACCTCCTGCCCCCGCTCGCTGCTGTGGGGCTCGGCCGAGACCATCCTGGGCTCGAACGCCCCGATCTGGATGTACGCCTCGGGCCCGGCCTTCGCGGGGGTGCTCCACGACGAGGGCACCGAGGAGCAGCTGAAGATCGCTCGGCTGATGGTGGACAAGCAGTGGGGCTCCACCATGGTGCTGACCGAGCCGGACGCCGGCTCCGACGTCGGCGCGGGCCGCACCAAGGCCACCCAGCAGGAGGACGGCAGCTGGCACATCGAGGGTGTGAAGCGGTTCATCACCTCCGGTGAGCACGACCTCTCGGACAACATCATCCACTTCGTGCTGGCCCGCCCCGAGGGCGCGGGGCCCGGCACCAAGGGCCTGTCGCTGTTCATCGTCCCCAAGTACGACTTCGACTGGGAGACCGGCGAGCTGGGGACGCGCAACGGCGTGTACGCCACCAACGTCGAGCACAAGATGGGTCTGCGGGTCTCCAACACCTGCGAGATGACCTTCGGCGCCGACCACCCGGCCAAGGGCTGGCTGCTGGGCGAGAAGCACGACGGCATCCGCCAGATGTTCAAGATCATCGAGTTCGCCCGGATGATGGTCGGCACCAAGGCCATGGCCACCCTCTCCACCGGCTACCTCAACGCGCTGGAGTACGCCAAGGAGCGGGTGCAGGGCCCGGATCTGGCGGCCTTCACCGACAAGACCGCGCCGCGGGTGACCATCACCCACCACCCGGATGTGCGCCGCTCGCTGATGACGCAGAAGGCGTACGCGGAGGGTCTGCGCGCGCTGGTGCTCTACACCGCCTCGGTCCAGGACGAGATCCTGATCAAGGAGGCCGCGGGCGAGGACGCCTCGGCCGTCAACCGCCTCAACGACCTGCTGCTGCCCATCGTCAAGGGCTACGGCTCGGAGAAGGCGTACGAGCAGCTGGCGCAGTCCCTGCAGACCATCGGCGGCTCCGGCTACCTCCAGGAGTACCCGCTGGAGCAGTACATCCGGGACGCCAAGATCGACACCCTGTACGAGGGCACCACCGCCATCCAGGGCCAGGACTACTTCTTCCGCAAGATCGTCCGGGACCAGGGGCAGGCGCTGACCGCCGTCTCGGAGGAGATCAAGAAGTTCCTGGCCGAGGCCGCCGGGGGCGAAGACCTGGAGGCCGCCCGCGACCAGCTGGCCCAGGCCGCGGTGGACCTGGAGGCGATCGTCGGCGCGATGCTCACCGACCTGGCCGCCACCGAGCAGGACGTCAGCTCGATCTACAAGGTCGGTCTCAACTCGACCCGGCTGCTGCTGGCCTCCGGTGACGTGATCATCGGCTACCTGCTCCTCAAGGGCGCGGCCGTGGCCGCCGAGAAGCTGAGCACCGCCTCGGCCAAGGACCGCTCGTTCTACGAGGGCAAGATCGCCGTCGCGAAGTTCTTCGCCCACGAGGTGCTGCCGGGCGTCTCGGTGCAGCGTTCGCTGGCCGAGTCGGTCGACAAGGGGCTGATGGACCTGGACGAGGCCGCGTTCTGAGCCGCGTTCCACGAGGTACCCACGGATCGTGACGCCTGCGGCGGGCTGGTCCCCTCCCCGCCCCTGCCACGCGGCGGAGCCGCGGGGCGGGGAAGGGAAGGGCTTCGCTCACAGCGTCCAGGGGGCCGGCCGTCCCATCCTCCAGCGGGGCGGCCGGCCCCCTGGGCTGTGCGCGCTCATGTCGTCATCGCTCGTCCTCGTCACCGCTCGTCGTCCTCGGACCGCCGCTCCCGCAGCGCCCGTTCGACCTCCTCGCGGGCCCACCGCCTGAGCTCCTCGCCCTGTGCGAGGAGCTCGTCGATCGACTCGCCGCCGCCCTCCGGCGGGCGCGGGCGGGCCCTCAGCTTCTCCAGCAGGTCCCGGCACGCCTCGTCCTCGGTGGCGAACCGGCTGGTGTCCCGGTCCAGGGACCGCTCCCTGAGGCCGGTCTCCCAGCCGCCGTCCGGAGCGGGCCGCAGGTAGTAGTACGCGTCCGGCTGCACCGGGATGTCCTGCACGCCCGGGATGTCGTACAGCGCGTCCGGCACCTGCTCGTCGCGGAGGGTCCGGACGAGTTCCGTTCTGTCCACCGGTCCAGGATCCGCCCTCAGTTGAGCGGGCGGAGATTACCGGCCGCGACGAGTTGGGGGATCGAAGGACCGGTCAGATACTGCAGTCCGAAACCGGGTTGGCCGAACCAGGGCCGGATGGGACCGCCCTCGACCAGGAAGGGTTCGGTGACCTCATAGAGGTGATAGCCGTACGGATACGCCGGGTCGAGGGTGTTGAGGTTGCTGGGCGGCAGCGCGCGCTCCGCGTAGGGCGTGCCCGCCGGGGCGAGGAAGTGGCCGAAACCGCTTCCGAACAGATCGACTTTCTGACCGACCTTCAGCCGGACCGTGGTGTGCAGGGGCGACCCGTTGAGCAGGACCCAGCCGTCGGGGTACGGGTACCACCAGCCGTTCGTCTGCTCGTTCCAATAACAGTTGAGGAACGAGGAGGCGGTGGGGAAGTTGTCGAGTCGTTCATAGCCTTCGAGCATCTGCCCGATCGCGCCGTAGCGGGGGAGCTGAGCGGGTCCGAGCCGCCAGTCGCCCTTGTAGTAGCGGTCGAGCGGAGGATTCGGTGCGGTGTTGGTCCCCCCGATGCGGTCCGTGGTGGGACAGGGAGGGTGACCCTTGCCCTCGCCGTCCCCGCCGCCCACCGGCCGCGGGCCGGGTGAGGGCGCCGCCGCCGGCTCCGGGGAGGCCACGGGGGCCGGCCCCGCGGTGAAGTCCGTGACGGGCTTGGCCATGGCCGGTCCGCCGGCACACAGCAGCAGCAGCGACCCCAGGACGACAAGCAGGTGTCGAAGAACGCGCATCCGGTATCCCCTCGAGTTGCGACTCAGCGCGACGTTGCTCAGTCACGGGGAATATCGACCGATTCGCCCGACTTCTCGCCTTAGCTGACGTCCTTTCATCAGATTGGATCAACGTGGCCCCACGGATGGATGCCGGTCCCGCACCAGGGCGAGCCGCCCCCCGGCGAATCTATGCTGAGCACATGAGCGCACAACCCGGCATCGACCGCGGCCACACCGATGACCTGATGTCCTTCCTCCGCGCCAGCCCCTCGCCGTACCACGCCGTGGCGAGCGCCGCGGAGCGGCTGGAGAAGGCCGGGTTCCGCCGGATCGAGGAGACCGCGCCCTGGGACGGGGCGGCCGGTGGGCGGTTCGTGCTGCGCGGTGGCGCGATCATCGCCTGGTACGTCCCCGAGGGGGCGGGCCCCGCCACTCCGTACCGAATTGTGGGCGCTCACACCGACTCTCCCAATTTGCGCGTGAAGCCCATTCCCGACACCGGTGCGCACGGCTGGCGGCAGATCGCCGTCGAGATCTACGGCGGGGCGCTGCTCAACACCTGGCTCGACCGCGACCTCGGGCTCTCCGGCCGGATCACCCTCAGGGACGGCTCGCACCATCTCGTCACCGTCGACCGGCCGTTGATGCGGGTGCCCCAGCTCGCCGTGCACCTCGACAGATCGGTCAACACCGAGGGCCTGAAGCTCGACAAGCAGCGCCATATGACGCCCGTCTGGGGGCTCGGCGGTGTCGAGGAGGGCGACCTGATGCGCTTCGTCGCCGAGGAGACCGGGGTCGCGGCCGAGGAGATCGCCGGCTGGGACCTGATGACCCACAGCGTCGAGCCGCCCGCCTACCTCGGCCGGGACCGCGAGCTGGTCGCCGGGCCCCGGATGGACAACCTTGTCTCCGTGCACGCCGGTACGGCCGCGCTCATCGCCGCCGCCCAGCAGGAGCTGCCGTACATCCCCGTGCTGGCCGCCTTCGACCACGAGGAGAACGGCAGCCAGTCCGACACCGGCGCCGACGGCCCGCTGCTCGGCACGGTGCTGGAGCGCTCGGTCTTCGCCCGCGGCGGGGCGTACGAGGAGCGGGCGCGCGCCTTCGCGGGCACCGTATGCCTGTCCTCCGACACCGGCCACGCCGTCCACCCCAACTACGCCGAGCGCCATGAGCCGGGCCACCACCCGCGGCCCAACGGCGGCCCGATCCTGAAGGTGAACGTCAACCAGAGATATGCCACCGACGGCGCCGGGAGAGCCGTCTTCGCCGCCGCCTGCGAGCGCGCCGGCGTCCCCTGGCAGAGCTTCGTCTCCCACAACTCCATGCCGTGCGGCACCACGATCGGCCCGATCACCGCCGCCCGGCACGGCATCGCCACCGTCGACATCGGCATCGCGATCCTGTCCATGCACTCGGCCCGGGAGCTGTGCGGAGCGCAGGACCCGCGGCTGCTGGCCAAGGCACTGCACGCCTTTCTGGGGGCTTGAGTTGGACTTCTCCCTGCTGGGCCCGGTGACCGTCACCGCGGGGCCGCAAGCAGCGCCCGTCGAGCTTCCGCTGGGGCCCGCCAAACGGCGCAGCGTGCTGGCGATGCTGCTGCTGCGGCCCAACGCGACGGTGTCCGTGGAGCAGTTGATATCCAGCCTGTGGGAGGACGAGCCGCCCGCCCACGCACGGACCGTCATCCAGGGCCATGTCTCGCGGCTCCGCGCGGCCCTGGCCGAGGGCGGCGCCGAGGACCACGGCGTCGAGCTGACCACCCACAGCTCCGCCTATCTGCTGCGCATCCCCGAATCCCTGATCGACACCCAGCGCTTCGACCAGCTGACCGCCCAGGCCAGCCCGGAGTCCGCCCCCGGCGAGGCCGTCCAGCTGCTCCGGCAGGCGCTCGGCCTGTGGCGCGGCCCGGCGCTCACCGGGACCGTGGCCAGCCCGCCGTTCGCGGCGGCCGCGCACGCCCTGGAGGAGCGGCGGCTGAGCGCCGTGGAGGCCCTGGCGCGGGCCCACGAGGGCCTGGGCGAGCATGAGCAGGCGGTGCGCGCCCTGCACCCCGCCGCCGTCGCCAACCCGCTGCGCGAGGGGCTGATCGCCGCCCTGATGCTGGCGCTGTACCGCTCCGGGCGGCAGTCCGACGCGATCGCCTGGTTCCACCGCACCCGGCAGCTGCTCGACGACGACCTGGGGGTCGACCCGGGCCAGCGGCTGAGCGCCGCGTACCAGGAAATCCTGCGGGCGGCCCCGGCCGCGGACGGGCCGCGGGGCGGCGCCGAGGCCGCCGGGCAGCCGGGCGCCGCGGGGCAGCAGGGCGCACAGGCGGCGGCCGCCCCGCAGCATCCGCTGTCCGCGGCCGCCGCTGCCCCCGCGCCCGTGCCCGAGCTGCTCCCCCGGCCCCCGGCGGGCTTCCACGGCAGGGGCGCGGAGCTGGCCGAACTGACCCGGCTGACCCTGGGCACCGTCGAACCGGCCCGGGGCGGCGCCGCGGGCGGTCCCGGCGGCTACCCCCAGGCGGGCGGTATCGCGCTGCTCACCGGGCCGGCCGGGGTCGGCAAGACCGGTCTGGCGGTCCACTGGGGCCATGTCCACGCCGCCGCCTTCCCCGACGGACGGCTCTTCGCGGACCTGCGGGGCTTCAGCGGCGGCGAGGCGGTGCTGCCCGCCGAGGTGCTGCGGGAGTTCCTGCTGGCCCTCGGCACCCCGGCCGAGCAGATCCCCACCTCGCCCGAGGCCGCGGCCGCGCTGTACCGCTCGCTGGCCGCCCGCCGCAGGCTGCTGGTGGTGCTGGACAACGCGGGCAGCTCCGCCCAGGTGCGCCCGCTGCTGCCCGGCGGACCCCACTGCGCCACGCTGGTCACCAGCCGCAGCAGGCTGGACGGGCTGATCGCCACCGACGCCGCCCGCCCGGTGCGGCTGCACGCCCTCGGTCCCGAGGACGGAGTGGGCCTGCTGGGCGCGCTGCTGGGGCCCGCGCGGGTCGCCGAGGACCCGGAGGCCGCGCGGGAGCTGGTGGCCCTGTGCGACGGGCTGCCGCTGGCGCTGCGCGCCGCCTCCGCCCAGCTGATGGCCCGGCCCCGCTGGCGGCTGGCCCGGCTGGCCACCGCGCTGCGCGACGAGCGCCGCCGGCTCGCGCTGCTGTCGGCGGAGGACACCGGAGTGGCCGCCGCGCTGCGCAACTCGGTGGCCCGGCTCTCGGCGGACGACGCACAGCTGCTGCGGGCCCTGGGCGCCGGTTTCGCGCGGGAGGTCAACACCGCCGAGGCGGCCGCGCTGTCGGGCGCGGACCCCGAGCTGATCCAGGACTCCCTGGAGCGGCTGGCGGAGATGCACCTGCTGGACGAGGAGGCCACCAACCGCTACGTGATGAGCGACCTGGTGAAGCTCTTCGCCCAGGGCGACGGCAGCGACCGCGACTCCCCGGGCGAGGCATCCGGCGGAGGCGCCGGCGAGGCCCCTGGCGGGCCGTCGCAGGGGGCGTAGGGGCCGTCGTCCCATCGTGGAGGGGGCACCCGGCCGCGAGCAGGGGCGCCTCACGGCTGTGGCAGGGGACGCCCGGCCGCGAGCAGGGGCGCCTCACGACGGTGGCGGGGGCGGCCTGACGGCGGCGGCGCCGGGGGGCTGCCCGACGGCTCCACCGCCACCCCACCGCGACCGGGCCCACCCCCACGGCGAGGGCAGCCGACCACCGGATGACGTCAACGGCGACGGTTGCCCCGGTCCGCGCCTCCCGGCCCGTCCGGCGGAGGCGGTGGCCGACAACAGGCCCTGACGAGGGCGAACAGCGGGGCGTTAGCGAGGCGTTAGCGGGCGGCAGCGGTTCACCAGCCGAACGGCAGCGGGTCCGGACAGGCTTGAGCCGTACCGGAAAACGCCCGAACGCCCGCTGAGGGGAGACCCGCCATGCCGCTCACCACCGCTCGCCTCGCCCACCGCACCGGCACCCTGCGCTCGGTCGCTGCCGGACTGACGGTCGTCGCCGCGGGCATCACCCTCGCGGCGTGCGGCACCGCCGACGCGTCGGGCGTGCGGACGGCCGGCGCGGCGGAGAGCATCGCCCCGGCCGTCCCCGCCGCCCACGAGGACGGCCTCCAGGACGGCGCCCAGCGGGCCGCGCGGGACACCGTGGCGGGCGGCGGGGCCGACGCCGGGGCCCAGGGCGGTCTGCGGGCCGACAGCGGCGTCGAGGGGGAGGCCGGGGTCTGCCGTCTCGACACGATGTCGGTGGGCGTCACCTCCGTCCCCCGCCCGGCCGGCCACCTCCTGCTGGAGATCACCAACCAGTCCGGCGCGCCCTGCCGTCTCACCGGCTTCCCCGCGGTGCGGTTCGACGAGGCGAGCCCGGCCGTGCCGGAGGCCGCGGGCACCCGGCCTCAGACAGTCGTCACGCTGGCCCCCGGCGAGAGCGGCTACGCGGGACTGACCACCTCCGCGGCGGACGACCCGGCCGACGGCGTCAAGGCCACCGGGCTGACCGTCTCCCTCCCCGGCGAGGACGCCCGCCGCTCCGTCGACCTCCCCGGCGACTCGGTGGAGGTCGGCCGCGGGGCGGAGGTCGGCTACTGGCAGAGCGACGCCTCCGACGCCCTGCTCTGGTGACCGCCCCCATCCGGTGCCCCCATCCGACCGCCCCCATCGGATGACCGCCCCCACCCTTCCGCTCCGGTGACCGCTCGACTCCGAGCCACCCAGCCGGACAGGTAGCCGCCTCCCCCCGGCTACCTGCCCCGGACGGCCCCCGCTCCGGCGGGGGCCGTCTCGTCATGTCCCACGGCGCGGCCTTCCCCGTCCCGCACCTGGCCGTCTCCGTGGGCGTTTTGGCAGGTCATCAGGGGTGGGCCCGGATGGGACGTCCCAAAGCACGGCTCGGCCCCCGGAACACCCCGCCGCGCGGCCCAGAGTGGTTCCCGTCGCCGCGGCGGACGGCCGCCGCGGCCCGGACCGAGCGGTGCCGACATCCCGTCGCCACGCTCACCTAGGGGGAATCCAGACATGACGCACTCCATCGGCCGCGACCGGCGGACCCTCCTGCGCAAGGTGCTCCCCGCGATCGCCGCGGCGGGCATCGGCGCCACCGGGCTCGTGGGCTGCTCGGGCGGGGACGGCACCGCGGGCCAAGACACCAACAAGGCGGAGAAGGCCGGGAAGGTCGCCGAGAAGGGCGCGACGAGCCGCGACACCTCGGCCAAGAGCGGGGCGGACAAGGGCGGGGGCGCCGCGCTCAAGCTGAAGACGACCACGGGCGAGTTCGGCACCAAGGCCGCGGCCACCGCCGACTTCCCCACCTGGGGCACCCGCTGGGTGGTCCACCAGACCGCCGACACCAGCTCCCCGTCCGTGGGCATGCTCAACAAGAACGCCCCGGGCCAGGACCGCATCACCGCCGACTACCAGGTCGACACCGGCAAGAAGGTCTGCGAGGACGGGGCCTGCTCGACCTACATGGCCCACATCACCGGGCCGGTCAACGGCTTCGTGACCGTCGTCGCGGTGGACATCCCGCAGGACTCGCTCCCCGGCGTCCCGGTGCAGAACGGCGGCGGTGAGCCGCCGCGGCCGCCGCAGCCCGGCGGCAGCCGCGCCGAGGCGCTCCAGCGGGCCGCCACCTGGCTGACCGCCGACAACGGCGGCCGGGTGCCCTACAGCCAGGCCAAGGTCTGGAAGGACGGCTACCGCCAGGACTGCTCGGGCTACGTCTCCATGGCGCTGGGCCTCCAGGCGCCCGGCACCAACACCGTGGGCCTCACCGGATCCAGCGTCACCAAGCCGATCGCCCTCAACGACCTCAGGCCCGGGGACCTGCTGATCGACGCCTCGGGGAACAACAACACCCGCCACGTCGTGATGTTCGAGAAGTGGAACGATGCCGCCCACACCTCGTACACCTCCTACGAGCAGCGCGGCGACTTCGGGACGGATCACGCGACCCGTCGCTATGGACTGGAGCCGGGCAGCGAGTACAAGCCCTACCGGCCGCTGAAGTTCACGGACTGACGCGTTCGGCGATCCGGTTCCGGTGACGAGCGGCACGTCCACCTCGGGGTGTGGACGTGTCGCTCGGCATGTTCATGATCCCCGTGCTGCAATGGTGTACGTGCCAGCGCATCCGAATCGCCCAGAGAACCCACGACGAAAGCCACTCGCCCCGCTCCCCGAGGAACTCTCCGGCCCGGTACGGGAATTCGTGACCGCACTGCGCCGGATGCACGGCGAACTGGGACTCAGTCTGAAGGAACTGGAGGGGCGGCTGCCCGCGAGCCGGTCCTCCCTCTCCCGCTATCTGCGCGGCCAGAGCCTGCCCGACGAGCGGCTCCTGGTCCAGTGGGGCACGCTCTCCTTCACCGCCGAGGACCGGCTGCCCGAGCTGGTGACCCTGCTGCACCGGGCCACCGAGGCCGAGGCCGCCATCGCGGCCGCCGACGGGCCGATGGCGTCCGGCGCCGCCTCACCGGCCCCGGAGGAGGCCCCGGAGGGGTCCTCGGAGGACCGGCCGTCCCGGCGCCGGCTGCGGCTCGCACTCGCGGCGGTGGGCACGGTCGCCGTCATCGGCGGGGCCACGGCCGGCGTGATCGCCTTACGGTCGTCCGACGACGGCTCCTCCCCGGGCGGCGCGGCGGGCTCCTCACCTCTGGGCAACGCCCGGATCACCGTCTACAACGCCGAGAAGACCTGCCAGCACAAGCGCGTCCGCGAGTGCTCCCTGGGCCTGGCCGAGGATCCGTACCAGGCCTACCGCCCGTCCAACATCGTGGGCCGGGCCTGGCACGGCGATGCTCTGCGCGCCGACTGCCGCATCGCCAACGGCGTCACGGTGACCGACGAGGCGGGCGGGCACAGCAGCATGTGGTTCCGCGTCGCCAAGGACGGCAAGCGGATGTGGGTGCCGGGCATCCGGATCCGCCAGGACCAGGTGCAGTACTCCACGCTGCCCAACTGCCCCGACTGACCGCCGGTCAGGACATCAGCCGGGCAGTCGCGGCACGTCAGGTCTCAGTCGTCCATCCCGGCCAGCACCAGCGGCAGCCGGGTCGCGCCGCCCTCGGCGATCCGCACCGGGACGCCCCAGTCCTGCTGGTGCACATGGCAGGCCGGGTACTCGTTCGCAGGGTCGTCGTCACAAGAGGCGGCCATCGCCGAGACGTGCAGCACGCCCTCGGTCACGCCCTCCGTAAGGACGAGCTCACGGCTCAGATCCGTCCCCGCGCCGTCGCCCCCGGCCAGCAGCTCCGGCGGCGTGGAGCTGACCAGCAGCCGGGTCGATGGGCCGTAGCGGGTGTCCAGCTTCTGCCCCTCGGGCGCCTGGAAGACCACGTCCAGCCGGAGCGTCCCCGGGGCGATGTCGGTCGCGGCGCGCTGGGTGCGGTGGGCCACCGCCTCGACCCGTACGGCCTCCTCCGGCAGCCGCAGCCGGGTCAGCCGGTGCCGGGCGGACTCCACCACGACGATGTCCCCGTCGGCCAGGACCGCGCCGGAGGGCTCGCGCAGATCCGTGGCGAGCGTGGAGACCTCGCCGGTGGCCGGGTCGTAGCGGCGCAGGGCGTGGTTGTAGGTGTCCGAGATCGCCACCGAACCGTCGGGCAGCGCGGTGACGCCCAGCGGATGCTGGAGCAGCGCCTGGTCGGCGGCGCCGTCCCGGTGGCCGAAGTCGAAGAGCCCGGTGCCGACGGCCGTACGGACCGTGAAGCCCTTACCGTCGCGCTCGACGTAGCGCACCGCGGAGGTCTCGGAGTCCGCGATCCACAGCCGGTCCTCGGTGGCGGCGAGCCCGGAGGGCTGGGCGAACCACGCCTCCTCGGCGGGGCCGTCGACCAGGCCCTCGTTGGTGGTCCCGGCGGCGGCCCGTACGGTCCCGGCCTCCGGGTCGTAGGTCCACAGCTGGTGGACGCCCGCCATGGCGATCCACAGCCGGTCGGCGAACCAGGCCACGTCCCAGGGGGAGGACAGGTCGACCTCGCGGGCGGGCCCCTCGGTGGGCGACCCCTGCCACCACTGGCGGCCGGTCCCGGCGAGCGTGGTGACCTCACCGGTGGCCGGGTCGTAGCAGCGCAGCGCGTGGTTCACGGTGTCGGCGACGGCCACGGTGCCGTCGGGGAGCAGGGCGAGCCCCTGGGGCTCGCTGAAGCGCGCCCGCTCGCTCGTGCCATCGGTAAGGCCGCGTTCGCCCGCGCCGATCCGCCGCACCACGCTCTCGCCGTCCGCCGCGAGTTCCACCAGCTGATGGCGGGTGGTGTCCGAGACGAGGAAGGTGCCGCCGGGGAGCGGCAGCGCCTTACCGGGGAAGCGCAGCTCGGTGGGGACCGGCTCCGGGGGCACATAGGGGCCGTCGCCGCGCCGCAGGGTGCCCTTGGCGGCGTGCTCGGCCTCCAGCTGCCCCACGAGGGTCTCCAGGGCGTGGGCGTGGCCCTCGCCCGCGTGCTGGGCGACGACGTACCCCTCGGGATCGATGACGACGAGGGTGGGCCAGGCCCGGACCGCGTACTGCTTCCAGGTGGCCAGCTCGGGGTCGTCGAGGACCGGGTGGTGCACCTCGTAGCGCTCGACCGCGTCCACCACCGCCTGGTGCTCGGCCTCGTGGACGAACTTCGGCGAGTGCACCCCGACGATCACCACGGTGTCGCGGTGCTTCTCCTCCAGCTCGCGCAGCTCGTCCAGGACATGCAGGCAGTTCACACAGCAGAACGTCCAGAAGTCCAAGATCAATGTGCGACCTTTGAAGTCCGCAAGGGACAGGTCCTTACCGCCTGTGTTGATCCAGGCTCGTCCTTGCAGCTCAGGGGCGCGGACGCGGGCTCGCTTGCTCATGCCGTCAAGGGTGCCACTCGTGCCGACCGTGAGCAGCGGCTACCCCTCACGGGTTACCCGAGCATGATCAGTCACGACACGCCGGAACAGGTCGTGACCGGTGCGCCCGGTGTGCCTCAGCGCCCAGTCCTGAGCCGCTTCCTGCTCATCCTGTGGTCCGGATTCGCCGTCGCAGCCGACTGTGACGCAGAACGCTTCGTAGGTGACGCCACCCTCCGGAGCGCGCCGGATGGTGTGGGCCACGTACCTATACACAGCGCGGCGGCTCATTGGTGACCCTCCGGGTGTCGCTTCATCAAGACGTTGCAGTCGGTCACCGTGGTCATGTCGCCAACGGCACGGGCGCGGACCCTGACGTTGGCGAGTTCAGCACATCCCGCGCAGCCCTCAACCGGCGTCGGCTCCCGCTCCAAGTGCGGCGGCACGTCGCTCGGCGTGGTGCGGTTCCTGGTCAACTCATCCATGCCGTCAGCATCGGACGAGTGTGAATCTCTGGCGAGCGGCCCTGTGTCGGCCAACTGTCGGCCACACTTGCCCTATGGGCAGCAGCGTCGGGGCCAACATCCGTCGCCTGCGTGAAGAGCGCGGGTGGAGTCAGGCACGCCTGGCGCGAGAAACCTGCCGTGCTGCTGGCATCCAAGGCGAGCCGATCGGGCGGCAGGAGATCAGCCGGTATGAGAACGGCAAGCGCACCCCTCGTGAGTGGCTGCCGTTCATCGCTGACGCGCTCAGTGTGCCCGTGGAAGCCTTGAGGACGTCGTCAGCGCCACCGGAGCCGCCTCCGCCGACACTGGCCGACTATTTGCCCGAAGGCGCCCCTCTCGCCCCACTCAGCGCGACTCGGGGGCGACGCGTCGGTGTGGCTGCCGTGGCGGATCTTCAGCAGCGCGTCCACGGGCTCCGGCTGGCGGACGACGTGATCGCCGGGGGGACTTGCTGCGCCCCGCCCTCCGCGAACTCCGCTCGGCCGTGAAGCTTTTCAGGGAAGGCAGCCATACGGAGGCAATCGGCCGGTCCCTCCTCCAGGTCATCGGCGAACTGGCACAGATCGCCGGATGGATCGCCAGCGATGCCGGGCAGCACGGTGGGGCCGAACGGATCTATCGGCTTGGGCTGTCGGCAGCGCACACAGCCGGGGACGCGACGTTAGCGGGCAACCTGCTGGGCTCTCTGGCCTATCAGCGGACCAACACGGGGGACGTACGGGAAGGGCTCGCCATGGCCCGGGCAGCGCTGGAGAACGCTTCTGAAGCCCCGCCACGGGCGCGCGCCCTCTATTTCGACCGCGTCGCATGGGCGCACACCAAAGCCGGGGAAGCTCAGCCCGCCATGCGCGCGCTGAGCGAAGCGGGCGAAGCACTGGCACGGCATGGTGACGAGGAAGACCCTGCCTATGTGTACTGGGTGGACGCCGGAGAACTCCGAGTCATGGAGGCCCGCGTCTACACCGAGCTACACCGTCCCCTCCGCGCCGTCCCGCTCCTCCGGGACGTGCTCAGCCGCTACGACGCGACCCACACGAGGGAACTGGCGCTGTACCTCTCCTGGCTCGCCGTCGCCCTGGCCGACGCCAACGAACCGGAAGAGGCAGCCATCACGGCGGAGCGAGTCATCAGCCTGTCGAGCGACATCACCAGCGAGCGCACCGCAGAGCGGGTGCGAGTCGTACTCGCACGGCTGGAAGCGTTCCAGGATGTTCCCGAAGTTCGCGCCCTGCTGACTCGGCCCACGCGATCCGACAGCGTTCGTCACCGTCGAAGCGGACGCCCACCCGCCCCTTACTGACTTCGACGCGGTCAATCGCCAGTCGGAGCCGTTCACGTCTGCCCGTCACGTCGTCGGCTTCCCATGCTTCTCGCAGAAGTACACCGTCCAACAACGGCGTGAGATCCACAGCAGGCGTCGGCAAACTCGCCAGATCAGCGCGCAGACCGTCAATGCGGCCACGCAGCCTCCCGGCAAGACGGTTGTAGCGGTCCACGGCGTCCGCCCCGTTGAATTCCCCGCGCACGTAGCGAGCTTCCTCAAGGTCAGCAAGGCGGGCTTCTTCCTCCTGAATCTCCGCGTCAATGGCGTCGCGCTTCGCGAAGACTTCCGGGTCTTCCTTCTTGACCCAACGGTCGGCGATGGCGGCCAGAAGCGGGTCCTCTGGTCCCAACGCGGGCAGTCGGGTCAGAAATGCTTGCGTCACATGGACGTCAAGGCTCTCGACTCGCACGGACACGCCTCCGCAGCCCCGCCCCATGCGGTTACTGGCACACGCGTATGACGTTCCCGCCTTGCTCATCCGGGACCCGCCCAGGCCGCAGCGCGCAATGCCCGTAAGCAGTGACGTCCCCTGCTTGTGCCCGTGACGCTTACCGGCAAGCGGGAACGTGCGCGATTCGAGCTGTCGGATGATGAGCTCACGCTCCCCGACCGTGATGATGCCTTCGCCGATGCTGACGGTGTCCAACGTCTCAGGGTCACGGTATGGCACTACCTTGCTGCTGTACTTCCGCGTGCCGTCCGCTGCCTCCGTGCACTCCGTCAGCGGCATGAGACCCGCGAACGCGGGGGCACAGAGAAGCTGCATCACGCTGGACGAGTTCCACTCACCGCCACGGGGAGACTCGACTCCGTGCGTGTTCAGAAGCCGAGCGACGTGAACGAGTGCCTTCCCTGAGAGCGCTTCGTCAGCGATCAAGCAGGCGTACACGGCCGTCTCCGGGTCGTGCACAAGCTTCTTCGTCTCCGGGTCCACCTTGAGCCCGTACGGGGGCTGGCCGCCGATCCATTGCCCCTTCTGGCGCAGATACCGCTTCGCGTTCCCGACCCGCATCCCCAGATTCCGGTCGGGGGCGCGGACGCGTGCACGTCACCTTCTCGGCCGTGAACGGCCGAGCTTGTGCACTCGGTCGTTCACACCTCGTCGCGCTCCCGACTGCCCCCTACGACAGGACGGTCACGGGTCGCATCCACCCGTCCCCCGGTCAGGGGGAGGGTGCGGGTGCGGTGACGAACACCCACGCCGAGCGTGCGCGGTCGCGCACGTTGACCCCGGCGACGACGTCGGCCGGGCCAGCGAGACCGCACCAACGACAGCAGAAGTGGTCCCGGTCGGGCCGGTTGGCCCGACCGGTGTGCCCGCAGCGCGGACAGCGCTGCGAGGTGTAGGCCGCATCCACCTCGAGGAACGGCACCCCGGCCTTCTTCGCTTTGTAGGCGAGGTGCTGTCCGAGCTGGTGGAAGTGCCAGGAGGAGAGGGTGCCCCGCTGGTCACGGCGTAGCCGTACCCGATCCCGGATCCCGCCGAGTTCCTCGACGGCGATTCCTCGGCCGGTGCGTTGCGCGACGGACACGATCTCCTTGCTGATCTGGTGGTTCACGTGGGTGGCATGGCGCTTCTCTTTCTGCGCCCGGCGGATAAGACGGCGGGTCGCCGAACGGGTGTTCTTCTTCTGGAGGTCGGCGCGTTTGCGGGCCTGCCAGCGCCGGTAGCGGCCCAGACGGCGGCCTTGATGGCTGATGCCGTCGGACGTGGTGGCGAGGTTCACGATGCCCCGGTCCACCCCGATCCAGTCGACCGGCTCGTACACCTCGGGATCCGGAATGTCACAGGTAGCGATCAGATACCACGTGCCGCCGCGCTGGAGGAGATCGCTCTCGCCCTTGCGGTAGGCCACGAGCGTCTTGAGCTGGTCGGGGGAGCAGGCGAAGCGGACACCCTTCATCCGCCCGTCCACCGTCCAGATGGAGACGGTGCGCGCGTCGTACTGCCAGGACAGGCAGCGGTCGTCGAACGGCTGGGCCGCCCCGGGCCGGAAGACGACCGGGGTACCGACCGCCGTGCGGTACCGCTTCGATGTGGACGGGCCCAGATTCCCGGCCCGCAGATTGGCCTTCAGCGTCGCGTAGGCGTCCACGACCTTCTTCACCACCCGCACCGTCGGCTGGGCCGACAGTCCAAAGCCCGCTTTCAGGTCCGCGTACACCTCCTTCTGCAGACCGTTTCGGTCCTTCAGGCCCTCGGCAAAGGCGACAGCGGAGGCGTAGGTGGCGGCCCGGTTACAGGCCCGCAGGGTCGCCTCCAGCGCCAACGCCTGTCCGGGCGTCGGCAGCAGTTTCACCTGGACCACCAGCTTCATGACATCGGACCGTAGTACGACCACCGCACACGCGAGCACCCTTCACCCGGCGATCACCACAACCAGTTACCCATAGGGCGCTTGTTCGCGTTCCCCGGCTCCGCCGGGCAGCCGTGTGGGCGCTCCGCGCCCCACAGAGCCGATGTGGCGACGCTCCGCGTCGCGACCACTAGAGGCGTTTCCTCCCCGGCGTGAACGCCGGCGCATCCTCACCAGATCCAGGTGAAACCATATCCACATGAAACAGCAGTCCCGGTCGCGCCATTCCCCCGCCCCCGGTGGCTTTCGGCCGGTGCGTACGGGTACGCCCGGAGATAAGGCGGGGGCGGGCGCAGACTACCATCGCGGGCAGGCCGCGAGCCGCCGATCCGGGCCTACGATCAGACTGGAAAGCACTGCCCGTGCGCTCATGGGCAGCGTAACTTGAACGCACACACCAGCACCCAGCCCGCGCACCAACCGCCCGAGGGGTCCCGTGACCGTCCATCCCAGCCTTCAGACCTCCATCGACGCCTGGTCCCACTCCATCGACGCGATATCGGAGTTGGTCAACCCGCTAGCGGAGAGCGAGTGGAACCGCGCCACCGAGTGCCCGGGATGGTCGGTGCGGGATGTCGTCTCGCATGTGATCGGCCTCGAATGCGAGATGCTCGGCGATCCCCGCCCCATCCACACCCTGCCGCGCGACCTCTACCACGTCACCAACGAGCTGTCGCGGTACATGGAGGTCCAGGTCGACGTCCGGCGCTGCCACACCGCGCCCGAGATGACCTCCGAGCTGGAGTACACGGTCATCCGGCGGGGCCGCCAGCTGCGGAACGAGAAGCGAGAGCCGGACGCCATGGTGCGCTGGCCCGGCGGCACCGAGGTGACGCTGGGGGAGGCCCTGACGCGGCGGGCCTTCGACCTCTGGGTGCACGAACAGGATCTGCGCCGGGCCCTGAACAAGCCGGGCAACCTCGACTCGCCGGGCGCCTCGATCACCCGTGACCTGCTGCTGTCGGCGCTGCCGAAGGTGGTCGCCAAGGACGCGGGCGCGGCGCCCCAGTCGGCCGTCGTCTTCGATGTGCACGGCCCGATGGAGTTCATGCGGACGGTCCGGGTCGACGCGGACGGCCGGGGCACCATCGACGGCAGCGTCTCGCTGGGGCCGACGGTGACCCTCACCATGGACTGGGAGACCTACGTCCGGCTGGCCTGTGGGCGGGTGCGGCCCGAGGCGGTCCCGGAGCGGCTGAAGATCGAGGGCGACCAGCAGCTGGCGGACGCGATCCTCCAGCACTTCCCGGTCACGCCGTAGCGCTCCGGGGACCGGAGGGCCACGGCGTCACGCCGTAGCGATCCGGGACCGGAGGGCCACGGCGTCACGCCGTAGCAATCCAGGGGCCGGAGGGCCACGGCGTCACGCCGGTACGTGCACCGCCTCGACGCGGCTCGCGACCACGCGCTCGCGCTCGCGGCGGTGCGCCCGTCCGCGCAGTCGCAGGATCTGGGTGATGCCGAGCGCCTGGAGCACGAACACCGAGGCGAACGCGATCCGGAAGTTCTCGCCGCTCAGGTCCAGCAGGACGCCGACGGCCAGCAGAGTGGTCATCGAGGCCGTGAAGCCGCCCATGTTGACGATGCCCGAGGCGGTGCCGATCCGCTCGGGCGGATTGGCGGGCCGGGCGAAGTCGAAGCCGATCATCGACGCGGGCCCGCAGGCGCCGAGCACGACGCAGAGGACGATCAGCAGCCACATGGGCGCGTGGGCGGACGGCCAGAGCAGCACGGTGCCCCACAGCAGCGCGGTGGCGGCGACCGTGCCGAGGGCCAGCGGGGCGCGGGCGGCGTGGTGCCGGGCGATGACCTGCCCGTAGACCAGGCCGACCGCCATGTTGGACAGCACCACCAGGGTCAGCAGCTGGCCCGCGGTCGCCCGGGACAGCCCTCGGCCTCGACCAGGAACGGCATCCCCCACAGCAGCAGGAAGACCATCGCCGGGAACTGGGTGGTGAAGTGCACCCACATGCCCAGCCGGGTGCCGGGCTCGCGCCAGGCGTCCGCGATCTGCCGGCGGACGTAGTCGGCGCCCATGTGGGAGGCGGGCGCGGGCTCGAAGCCCTTCGGGTGGTCCTTGAGGAAGAACAGCACCAGGACGAAGACGGCCACCCCGCCCAGCGCGCTGCCCGCGAAGGTCGTGGTCCATCCGGCACCGTGCAGCGCCCGGGCGATCACCAGCGTGGAGACCAGGTTGCCCGCCATGCCGAAGAGCGCGGCGACCTGGGCGATCATCGGCCCCCGGCGGGCCGGGAACCAGCGGGAGCCGAGCCGCAGCACGCTGATGAAGGTCATCGCGTCACCGCAGCCGAGCAGCGCCCGGGAGGCCAGCGCCATCGCGTACGAGTGGGAGAGCGCGAAGCCGAACTGCCCCAGGGTGAAGAGCACCACGCCGAGCATGAGCACCTTACGGGTGCCGAGACGGTCGACCATGAGCCCGACCGGTATCTGCATCCCGGCGTAGACCAGCACCTGGAGGATGGAGAACGTCGACAGCGCCGAGGCGTTGATGTGGAAGCGCTCGGCGGCGTCGATACCGGCGACGCCGAGGCTGGTGCGAAAGGTGATGGCGACGAAGTAGACGGCGACGCCCAGGCCCCATACGGCGACGGCACGACGTCCGCCGGGTGGATCACCGGGCAACTTTGCCGAGGTCATCGCACCTCACCCCGGGCGAGGTTGTTCACCCAGCTGATGTGGCGCTGCACAAGACCGGACGCGAAACCGGCGTCCCCGGCGCGCAGGGCCTGGAGGATCTCCGTGTGCTCGGTGATGTTCTTGGCGATGCGGTCGGGCTCGGCGTGCATGGTGGCCACGCCCATCCGCAGCTGGCGGTCCCTCAACTGGTCGTACAGCTGCGCCAGGATGGCGTTCCCCGCCGCCCGGACGATCGCCGCGTGGAAGCAGCGGTCGGCGGCCGCGAAGGCGGCCAGGTCCCCGGCCGCGGCGTGCACCCTCTGCTCCTCCAGCAGCTCCTCGAGCCGGGCCAGCAGCTGCCCACCGGCCGGGACGACCTTGGCGACCGCGTGCTGCTCCACCAGCAGCCGGGTCTCGACCACGTCCGCGATCTCCTGGGAGGAGACGGGCAGCACCAGGGCGCCCTTCTTCGGATAGAGCTTGAGCAGCCCCTCGGCCTCCAGGCGCAGCAGCGCCTCCCGGACGGGGGTGCGGGAGACCCCGACGGCGTCCGCGAGTTCGCCCTCGCTCAGCAGTGTGCCGCCCTCGTAGCGGCGGTCGAGGACGGCTTGTTTGACGTGGTGGTAGACGCGTTCGGCGGCAGGGGGCGGCTTGGTGGCCGTATCGGCGGGACTCATGATGCGCACATCATAGATACAAGATGCATGCGCACTCATCCCCCGTCCGCGATGCGGACGGGGGAGGGTGTCTACGGCTGCGTCAAGCCCACGTCAGGCCCATGTAATGAGCCGCTTGGGGCGCTCCAGGACGGCCGCGACGTCCGCGAGCACCCTGGAGCCCAGCTCGCCGTCGACCAGCCGGTGGTCGAAGGAGAGCGCCAGCGTGGTGACCTGGCGCGGCTTGACCTCGCCCTTGTGGACCCACGGCTGGAGCTTGACCGCGCCGAAGGCGAGGATCGCGGACTCCCCGGGGTTGATGATCGGGGTGCCCGCGTCGATGCCGAAGACGCCGACGTTGGTGATGGTGATCGTGCCGCCGGACATCGCGGCCGGGTGGTCTTGCCCTCACGGGCGGTGGTGACCAGCTCGCCCAGGGCGGAGGCCAGTTCGGGCAGGGTCTTGGCGTGGGCGTCCTTGATGTTGGGGACGATCAGCCCGCGCGGTGTCGCCGCCGCGATGCCCAGATTGACGTAGTCCTTGTAGACGATCTCCTGGTTGTCCTCGTCCCAGGTGGCATTGATGTCCGGGTTGCGCCGGATGGCCACCAGCAGGGCCTTGGCGACCAGCAGCAGCGGGTTGACCCGCAGCCCGGCCAGCTCCGGGTCCTGCTTGAGGTCGGCCACGAGCTTCATCGTGCGGGTCACGTCGACCGTCACGAACTCGGTCACGTGCGGGGCCGTGAAGGCGCTGTGGACCATCGCCTGCGCGGTGGCCTTCCGCACGCCCTTCACGGGCACCCGGCGCTCCCGGCCCTGGACGGCCGTGACGGCGGCGGACGGGGCCGCCACGGGCGTCTCCCGGGCCGCCTGGACGGCCTCGGCGGCCGCGTGGACGTCCTCGCGGGTGATGATCCCGTCCGCCCCGCTCGGGGTGACCGTCTCCAGGTCGATGCCCAGGTCCTTGGCCAGCTTGCGGACCGGCGGCTTGGCCAGCGGCCGCGCGGTCCGGCCGCTGCCGTTCAGCTCGGGCGAGGGGAGGGGGAGGGCGAGGGCGCATGGGGCGCGGGCGCGGCCTCGGGGCGCGCCGACGCGGGTGCGGGAGCGGGCGCCTGGGGCGCGGGCGCCGCGGCGGAGGGGGCGGGCGCGGACCGCTGCGCCCCCGGCAGGGCCCTGCGCGGACGGCGCTTGGTGGAGGCGGGCGCCGCCCCGTAGCCGACCAGATTGGCCTGGCGGCCCTCCTTCTCCTCGGGCTCGGCCGCGGCGGTCGGCTTCTCGGCGGCGGGGGCCTCGGCGGCGGGGGCCTCGGCGGCGGGAGCGGCCTGGGGCGCCGCCTCCCCGCCCGGGGTTGGTGTCCACCGAGATGATCGGCGTGCCCACGTCCACGGTGGTGCCCTCGTCGAAGCGCAGCTCGTGGACCACGCCGTCGAAGGGGATGGGCAGCTCGACGGCGGCCTTGGCGGTCTCGACCTCGCACACCACCTGGCCGTCGGTCACGGTGTCGCCCGGCGCCACGAACCACTTGAGGATCTCGGCCTCGGTCAGCCCCTCGCCCACGTCGGGCATCTTGAACTCACGGAAGCGCTGTTCGACTGCGGTCATCGTCACGATCTCCTCAAGCCCTTCAGTACGCCAACGCGCGGTCTACGGCGTCGAGCACCCGGTCCAACCCCGGAAGGTACTCGTCCTCGAGCCGTGACGGCGGGTACGGCGAGTGGAAGCCGCCGACCCGCAGCACCGGGGCCTGGAGGTGATAGAAGCACCTCTCGGTGACGCGCGCGGCGATCTCCGACCCGGTGCCCAGGAATACCGGTGCCTCGTGGACGACGACCAGCCGACCCGTCCGCTCCACGGAACGCTGGATGGTGTCGAAGTCGATCGGCGACATCGACCGCAGATCCATGACCTCGATCGACTTGCCCTCCTCGGCGGCGGCCGCGGCGGCGTCCAGGGCGACCTTCACCATCGGGCCGTAGGCCGCGAGCGTCAGGTCCGTCCCCGGCCGCACCACCCGGGCGGCGTGCAGCGGGCCGGGGATCGCGGCGGTGTCGACCTCGGACTTGTCGTGGTAGCGGCGCTTGGGCTCGAAGTAGATCACCGGGTCATCGCTGTCGATGGCCTGCTGGAGCATCCAGTAGGCGTCGGAGGCGTTGGCCGGCGAGACCACCTTCAGACCGGCCACATGCGCGAACAGCGCCTCCGGCGACTCGCTGTGGTGCTCCACCGCGCCGATGCCGCCGCCGTACGGAATGCGGACGACGACCGGCAGCTTGACCTTGCCGAGCGAGCGTGCGTGCATCTTGGCGAGCTGGGTGACGATCTGGTCGTAGGCGGGGAAGACGAAACCGTCGAACTGGATCTCCACCACCGGGCGGTAGCCGCGCAGCGCGAGCCCGATCGCGGTGCCCACGATGCCGGACTCGGCGAGCGGGGTGTCGATGACCCGGTCCTCGCCGAAGTCCTTCTGGAGCCCGTCGGTGACGCGGAAGACGCCGCCGAGCTTGCCGACGTCCTCGCCCATGATCAGGACCTTGGGGTCGGTCTCGAGGGCCGTGCGCAGGGACGCGTTGATCGCCTTGGAGAGCGACATCTTCTCGGCGGCCATGTCAGATGCCTTCCTCAGCGGTGACGAACGAAGCCTGGTACTCGGCGAACTGCGCCCGCTCCTCGTCGACGAGCGCGTGCCCGTCGGCGTAGATGTGCTCGAACATCGCCATGTCCTCGGGGTCGGGCATGGCCCGTACGGCGTCCCGAACCCGCTTGGCCAGCGCGTCGCTCTCCCGCTCGAGCTCGGCGAAGTACGCGTCGTCGGCCAGGCCCTCGCGGGTCAGCAGGGTGCGCAGCCGCAGGATCGGGTCCTTGGTCTCCCACAGCTCCCGCTCCTCGGGGGAGCGGTAGCGGGTGGGGTCGTCGGAGGTGGTGTGGGCGCCCATGCGGTAGGTGAACGCCTCGATGAGCATCGGGCCCTGCCCGGTGCGCGCCCGCTCCAGCGCGGCCTTGGTGACGGCCAGACAGGCGAGCACGTCATTGCCGTCCACCCGCACCCCGGGGAAGCCGAAGCCCTGGGCGCGCTGGTAGAGCGGCACCCGGGTCTGCTTCTCGGTGGGCTCGGAGATGGCCCACTGGTTGTTCTGGCAGAAGAAGACGACCGGGGCGTTGTAGACCGCGGAGAAGGTGAACGATTCGGCGACATCGCCCTGGCTGGAGGCGCCGTCGCCGAAGTAGGCCAGGACCGCGGCGTCCGCGCCGTCCTTGGCCACGCCCATCGCGTAGCCGGTCGCGTGCAGCGTCTGCGAGCCGATCACGATGGTGTACAGGTGGAAGTTGTTGCTGTTCGGGTCCCAGCCGCCGTGGTTCACCCCACGGAACATCCCCAGCAGATTGGTCGGGTCGACGCCCCGGCACCAGGCCACACCGTGCTCGCGGTAGGTGGGGAAGACGTAGTCGGCGTCGTTCAGCGCCCGGCCGGAGCCGATCTGCGCCGCCTCCTGGCCGAGCAGCGAGGCCCACAGGCCCAGTTCGCCCTGGCGCTGCAGGGTGGTGGCCTCGGCGTCGAACCTCCGTGTCAGCACCATGTCCCGGTACAGACCGCGCAGCTCCTCCGGGGTGGGGTCGATGGCGTACTCGGGGTGCTCGACACGCTCGCCCTCGGGGGTCAGCAGCTGTACGAGTTCGGTCTGGCCCGCAGGCTGCTTCTTGGTGTCCCGCGTGGTGGTGCTGCGCTTGGCTCCGCTGCGGCGCGGCTTGCGCGCGGCAGTGCTCTCCACGGTCACGTGTGCTCCTCCGTCTGTCCGGCCCCCGGGATCCGCCGGCGGCCAGTTGCGGCTCGCCCGTTCCGCCATAGCGCACGGGGTGGGTGCGCCGGGGCATGACCGGGCGTGACAGGTTCCCGGCGGCTGGCCCTGCACAAAGCACGTTACCCAGTGCGTCGCATGTCTGCGAAACCCCACCTGACCTGCAATTTTGCTTGGATTTCCAAGTAAATCGCGCGGGTGGGGAAACATCCACTGGTCACAGCCCCCGCAGGCCGCCGGACAAGCGCACGGTATCCCGCTGGACTACGACGCGGGAAGACTTCGTGTGTGAGACTGGATCCGTGCGCGAAGAAGGAAAAATAGGGATTTTCCTGGTCGACGACCATGAAGTCGTCCGACGCGGCGTACGCGAGCTGCTCGCGGGCGAGCCGGACATGGAGGTGGTCGGCGAGGCGGGCACCGCGGCCGATGCGCTGGCGCGCATCCCGGCCGCCCGCCCGGACGTCGCCGTCCTCGACATCCGGCTGCCCGACCGCAGCGGGGTCGAGGTCTGCCGGGAGATCCGCGCCCGGGACGAGAGCGTCCGCTGCATGATGCTCACCTCCTTCGCCGACGACGAGGCGCTCTTCGACGCCATCATCGCGGGCGCCTCCGGCTACGTCCTGAAGGACATCCGCGGCGACGAACTGCTCTCCGCCGTCCGGGACGTGGCCGCGGGCCGGTCGCTGCTCGACCCGGTGGCCACCGCCCGGGTGCTGGAACGGCTGCGCGGCCAGACGGCCGCCAAACCGGACGACCATCTCGCCGCCCTCACCGAGCAGGAGCGCCGGATCCTGCTGCTGATCGGGGAGGGGCTCACCAATCGGGCGATCGGCGAGCGGCTGCACCTCGCCGAGAAGACGATCAAGAACTATGTCTCCAGCCTGCTCTCCAAGCTGGGCATGGAGCGCCGCTCGCAGGCGGCGGCATACGTCGCCCGGATGCAGGCGACGCAGGCCCAGAAGCGCTAAGCGCTCCGCTGGAAGTGCCGCGATGCTTCGTCGGCCGTCTGCGGCACCGTCGTGGCTGGTCGCGCCCGCGCGGCGGAGCCGCACATCGACACAGCCCCGCGCCCCTTCGGGGCGCTGCCGAACCATAGCGGACTTCGCCCGACGCGCTTAGCGCGGGCGCGGGCGGCGCGGGCGCGGGCGGCGAGGAACCAGGGCACTGACCCCGGCGGTCGACGCAGGCCGAGACGCGCTGACCCCTCGGGCGGGGGCGGCGAGGCCCGGAAGCACTGCCCCCGGGCAGAGGGGCGACGCAGCCCCGGGAGCACTCACCCCCGGGCGGAGACGCGACGCAGGCCCGGAAGCGCTACGGGGCGTCCAGCGGACCACACGGGGTCTCGCCCCTGGACCCCGGGGTCTGGGGCGGAACCCCGCCCGAGGCCCGTGACGAAGCCCCACCCGAGGCCTGAAGCCCCGCCCGGGACGCGGGACGGAGCCCCGCCCGAGGCCCGGGACGGGACCCCACCCGGAGCCCAGGACGGGACCCCACCCGGAGCCCAGGACGGGACCCCACCCGGAGCCCAGGACGGGACCCCACCCGGGGCCCGGGGCGAAGCCCCGCCCGGGGCCCGGGGCGAAGCCCCGCCCGGGGCCCGGGGCGAAGCCCCGCCCGGGGCCTGGGGCAGAGCCCCAGTTTCGGGAAGGGGCGGGGAGGGGAAACAGCCCGCCGCAGGCGCCAAGACCCGTCGGACACCCCGGCCCCGGGGGCGACGCGGGCCGCGACGCGTCGCGGCCGCCCCGGTCAACCGGCCGTACCCCGGTGTGCCGTGCGTCGTCGTCTTCGTGGGCCGTTGCGGCGATGCCCGGTGATCTAACATCTGGCAGGTGCCGCGCTCACATGTACGCTCCGCCGAGGCCGCTCCCGACGGGGAAACCCTGAGCGCCCTGCTCCGCCGCTATGACACCGCCGGTGAGGCCGTCTCCTGCGAACCGCTCACCGAGGGGCTGCTCAACCGGGGCTACCGCCTCGCCACCACCCGCGGCCGGTTCTTCCTCAAACACCACCTCGACGGCGACCGCACCGCCATCGCCCGCCAGCACCGCGTCACCCAGCGGCTGGAGGCGCTCGGGGTGCCCGTCGCCCCGCCGGTCCCGGACGCCGACGGCCGTACGGTCGCCGTCATCGGCGGCCGTTGCTACGCGTTACACCCCTGGATCGACGGGCGGCACCGCGACGGCGGGGAGCTGACCGCCCCGCAGTGCTGGCGGCTGGGCGGGCTGCTCGGGCTCGTCCACACCTGTCTGGAGCGTGTCATGCGGGCCCGTACGGGCGACCGCAGGCCGCCCGTCGAGGCCGCCGCCGACCCCGAGGACACCTTCCCCGTCATCGACGAGCTGCTCACGCTGATCCGGGGGCGCCGCAACCGCGACACCTTCGACGAGCTCGCCGAGCACCGGCTGGTCGAGCGGCGGGCGCTGGTGGAGCGGCACGCCCACCGCCGCCCGGAGGCGGACGCCGTCCCGGTCGCCGGCTGGGTGCACGGCGACTTCCACCCGCTGAACCTGCTCTACCGCGACACGGAACCGGCCGCCATCGTCGACTGGGACCGGCTCGGGGTGCAGCCGCGCGCCGAGGAGGCGGTCCGGGCCGCCGCGATCTTCTTCGTACGGCCCGATGGCACCCTGGAGCTCACCAAGGTGCGGTCCTACGCGCGGGCGTACCGCTGCGCCGCGGGGGTCGGGACCTCCGAGATGGCCGCGGCCGTCCACCGGGTGTGGTGGGAGCGGCTCAACGACTTCTGGATGCTGCGCTGGCGCTACCAGCGCGGGGACCGGCGCGCCGATCCGCAGTTCCCGGCGGCCGCCGCGCTGGTGGTGTGGTGGACCCGGGAGTACGACGCGGTCCGCGACGCCTTCTGCGGGTGACGCCTTCTGCGGGTGACGCCTTCTGCGGGTGACGGGGCCGGGGCGAAAGGCCGCCTTCCGTGGCCGAGGAGGGCGTTCCGCGGCCGGGGAGGGCGTTCCACGACTGAAGGGCCGCCTTCCGCGGGAATCCGCCGGAAAGGGGCCCTTCTTACGGCCGAGGGGGCGCCGTAGGGCGCCCCGGGCCGTCAGGGAGTGCCGCCGGCGCCGTCCGTGGCGCCCTCCGTACCCCCGGTGGGCTGCGTGGCGGGCGGACTCGGATCGCCGGTCGACGGGGTGCTCGGCTCTTCGCCGCCGCCCGGGGTGGTCGGGTCGTCGGTCGGCTCGTTGGTGCCCGGGTCCGTCGGCTGGTCCGTCGGCTGGTCCGTCGGCTGGTTGTCCGAGTACGTCGGCGTGGGGTCATCGGTCGGGGTGTAGTCGCTGCCCGGGCCCCCGGAGTTGTGCTCGTCGCCGCTCGGGGCCGTCTCGTCGCTCGAGTCCTCGCTCGGCTTGTCGCTCGGCTTGTCCGTCTTCTCCTGGGTGACCGACGTCTGGTGCTTCTTCGGCTGCTTGTCGCCGCCCTTGTCACCGAGTTGGAGGGCGAAGGCGACCCCCGTCGCCACCGCGATCACCGCGAGCACCGCGATCAGCCACAACTTGCCGCGGCCCTTACGGCGGCCGGAACCGCCGTGGTAGCCGCCGCCCCCGCCACCGGGGCCGGTGACGATCGGCTGCTGGGAGGTCTCGCCGTGGCCCGGGTGCGGCAGCGCGGTGGTGGCCCCGACGCCCGGCATGCCCATCGCGGGGGTGGCGGCGCCCAGGTGCTGGGTGACCGGGCCGGTGTTCCACATGCCGGTGTGGCCGCCCGCCTCGTGGAGCATCTGGAGCGCGTACTGGACCAGCCCGCGCATCTCCTCGGCGCTCTGGAACCGGTCGTCCGGGTCCTTGGCGAGGGAGCGCATCACCAGGCCGTCCAGCTCCGGCGGCACGGTGCCGGAGATCTCCGACGGGGGCACCGGGGTGTCCTGGACGTGCTGGTACACCACCGACAGCGGGGTCTCCCCGGTGAACGGCGGGCGCAGCGCCAGCAGCTCGTAGAGCAGACAGCCGGTGGCGTAGAGGTCGGAGCGGTGGTCCACGGCCTTGCCGAGGGCCTGCTCCGGCGAGAGGTACTGCGGTGTGCCCATGACCATGCCGGTCTGGGTCATGGTGGACTGCGCGCCGTGCAGGGCGCGGGCGATGCCGAAGTCCATGACCTTGACCGCGCCGCTGTGGGTGATGATCACGTTGGCGGGCTTGATGTCACGGTGCACGATGCCGTGCTGATGGCTGTAGGCGAGCGCCTCCAGCACCCCGGAGACGATGATCAGCGCCTGGTCCGGCGGCGGGGCCTCGGCGTTGAGCAGCAGATCGCGGATGGTCCGGCCCTCGACCAGCTCCATGACGATGTACGGCACGGTGTTCTGGCCGACCGTGTCCTCGCCGGAGTCGTAGACCGCCACCACGGCGTGGTGGTTCAGCCCGGCCACGGACTGTGCCTCGCGGGTGAAGCGGGCCTTGGACACCGGGTCCTCGGCCAGGTCGGCGCGGAGCAGCTTCACCGCGACCGTACGGCCGAGCCGGAGGTCCTCGGCGGCGAACACCTCCGCCATACCGCCGCGGCCGAGTCGACTGGTAAGCCGATATCGACCATCGCCGACAAGTCCTCCGTTGCCCCACGCCTCGGGCGTATCCGACATTCCGGACCCGCTGGCGTCAGGTTCGGAGGGCCCCTGGGCGCTCTGGGTCTGTGCCATCGGTCCTCGCCGTCTCGTTCTCGGTGGGGGTCGGGTCGAGATCGCCCCGCCCACGGGCGGTACGGTTCCCGCTAGGCACGCTACAGCCTTCGCGCCGTGTATCGGTTGGTGATGGACCGGCCATCAAACCTGTTGACGGTGAAGCGATGCAAATCGCGTGACGGGTTCTTGCGCATCCGGTCACGGAACGGGCAACGCGGCTTGACGTGTCCGTGGCCTGGGGCAGACTTGGCCACGATATCCAGAACATCAAGATCAATGCGTCGAAACGTGCGCGTCAGAGTAGTGAGTGCGCCGAGGGGGAAGTACGAAATGAGCCAGTACGGCGCATCGGGCAGGTATCAAGGCCACTCTCTGGCGAACGGCCGGTATCAGCTGCGTGACCTGCTGGGCGAGGGCGGCATGGCCTCCGTCCACCTGGCTTACGACACCGTGCTGGACCGCCAGGTCGCCATCAAGACCCTCCACACCGAGCTGGGACGCGAGCAGTCCTTCCGCGAGCGGTTCCGCCGCGAGGCCCAGGCGGTGGCGAAACTCACGCACACCAATATCGTCTCGGTCTTCGACACCGGCGAGGACTCCATCGACGGCTCCCTGATGCCGTACATCGTCATGGAGTACGTCGAGGGGCAGCCGCTGCGCTCGGTTCTGGACGGCGATGTCCGGCAATACGGCGCGATGCCGACCGAAAAGGCACTGAAGATCACCAGTGATGTGCTGGCGGCGCTGGAAATCAGCCATGAGATGGGGCTGGTCCACCGCGACATCAAGCCGGGTAACGTGATGATGACCAAGCGTAATGTGGTCAAAGTCATGGACTTCGGCATCGCCCGCGCCATGCAGTCCGGAGTCACCTCCATGACCCAGACCGGCATGGTCGTCGGCACTCCGCAGTACCTCTCCCCCGAGCAGGCGCTGGGCCGCGGCGTCGACGCCCGCAGCGACCTGTACTCGGTCGGCATCATGCTCTTCGAGCTGCTGACCGGCCGGCTGCCCTTCGACGCGGACTCGCCGCTGGCCATCGCGTACGCGCACGTCCAGGAGGAGCCGGTCGCCCCCTCCTCGATCAACCAGTCCATTCCCCCGGCGGTGGACGCGCTGGTCGCCCGCGCCCTGAAGAAGAACCCGAACGAGCGCTTCCCGACCGCCGAGGCCATGCGCGACGAATGCGCACGAGTCGCCCGCACCGGGCAGACCGGCGCCTCCCCGATCATCATCAGCGGCGGCCCCCCGGCCCGCAGCGGCGCCGGTGTCGGCTCGGCGGTCTTCCCGCCGATCGACCAGCAGACGCCCGCGCCCGGCCCCGGCAGCGTCCAGACGCCGTACCAGCCGCAGCACTCCCCCGGGCAGTTCGGCGCCTTCGGCCCGTCCACCCCGCCGCCCCCGACCGGCCAGGCGCCGTCCACGACACCGCTGGGGCAGGCGGGCTATCAGGCCCCGACGCCCTCGTACCAGGGCCCCAGCACCCCGCCGCCGTACAACATCTCGCCCTCGACGCCGTCAGGGAGCGGGGGCGGCAGGGGCAACAAGGGCGTGATCATAGGCTCGGCCGTCGTCGCGGCGATCGCGGTCATCGCCGTGATCCTGGTCGTCGCGCTCAGCGGCGACAGCGAGGGTTCCAAGGACGAGAGCAAGGGGGGCGGTGGCGGCAAGTCGGCGTCGCCATCGGCCTCCGACACCGCCTCGGGCTTCCGCATGGGCGACAAGACCAAGACGATCGAGACGTCGAAGTGCACCGACGCGTACGAGGACACCGACGAGAAGGGCACGTACACGGTGCCCGACTTCCAGAACCTCTACATCGACTCGGTGAAGAAGTGCATCCGCGCGGCGGGCTGGAAGTACCGCGTGGTGCCCCAGGACGAGAATCTGTGGGGCAAGGGCACCGTCCTCAATTACACGTACCGGAACTACGAGCCGTACAACCCCAAGACGGACACCATCGAGCTGACCGTCTCCACCGGCAACCCGGGGTAAGGGCGGCTCGCACCCCCCGGCTTCCGGCGTGACGACGCCGCGGGCCTCATCGGAAGGTGAGGCCCGCGGCGTCGTCGTTTCGTTGTGTCCGGTGCGCGTCCCGTCGCGCGGTTCAGAGGCTCAGAGGTACGGCCCCGAGCGGGCGCCGCCCGGCTTGGGCACGGCCTCGTCCTCCTCGCCCCCGCCGATCCCCGGCGGCAGCGCCCGGCGCATCTGCTCCAGCTGGGCGCGCGCCGCCATCTGCTGGGCGAACAGGGTGGTCTGGATGCCGTGGAACAGCCCCTCCAGCCAGCCGACCAACTGAGCCTGGGCAATGCGCAGTTCCGCCTCGGTGGGCACCGCCTCGTCCGTGAAGGGCAGCGACAGCCGCTCCAGCTCCCCGATCAGCTCGGGGCCAGCCCGTCCTCCAGCTCCTTCACCGAGCTGGAGTGGATCTCCTTGAGCCGGACCCTGCTGGCCTCGTCGAGAGGCGCGGCGCGGACCTCCTCCAGAAGCTGCTTGATCATGCTGCCGATGCGCATGACCTTCGCCGGCTGTTCGACCATGTCCGTCACGGGAACCTCGCGCGACTCGTCGTCACCACTGCCCTCGCCAGAAGCAGGAGTGACGCCGCCGAGTGCCATGCCGTCCGGACCGACGACCAGGACGTGCGGGCTCTCCTGCGCTCGTTCGTTCATCGGCTGGTTCATACCCCTATTGTTCCGCACCGGCACCCGGTACGGCGGGCGAGGGTCGAGGATTCGGCGGCGATCACCCGCGACGGCTGTCGGCGGCGGCCCTCGGATCGGTGGCGTTGCTCAGCGACGGCGCAGTCGCAGACCGAAGAACGCCAGGCCGAGGCCGAGCCCGGTGAGCGCGAGACCGGTGCCCAGCGGCAGCACTCGCATCGCCCGCCCGCTGGGCTCGGCGGCGGTCCGCTGCGCACCGTAAGGCTGACCGGACGGGAGCGATTCGCGCGCCTGGTGCCGGTCCGGCCGCTGTGGGACGGGGAGGGAGGACGGCGTCCACTCGGGCACCACCGAGAACCGCCCGGTGCTCTCGTCGTCCCCCGTGTCGGCCGAGGGCTCCCCCTCCGGCTCCTCCGGCGACGAGGGGGTCGGCGTTTCGGCGCGGCCGGGGTGCGCACGGCCCTCGCCCGCGCGGGTGCCCGCCAGCCCGCCGCCATCGTCGGCGGGGGTGACGGGGGCGGCGGACGCGGGGGCCGCGGCCAGGGCGGTGCCCGCCAGCAGGGCCGCCGCGGGGAGCGTGCGAAGCGTCGCAGGGTTCACGGTGGTCACCCTCCCGTGCCGAACCGTTGCGTAACGGGATCAGCGTCACATGAGGCGAGGGACCGGGCATCCTGAACGCCGCCGTAAGGACCGCGGTACAACCGTAAGGGCCGCGGTACGACCGTAAGGGCCGCGGCGACCGCATAAGAACTGCGGCGGCGCCGTTAGGGCCGCGGCGCCTGCCGTAAGGAGCGCGGCGGCGCCGTAAGGAACGCGGCGGCGCCGCCGTACGGAACCGCGCCCCTCAGGTCGTCAGCAGGATCTTGCCCACATGCGTGCTGGACTCCAGCACCCGGTGGGCCTCCGGGGCCTCCCGCATCGGGACGGTGCTGTGGACGATCGGGCGGACCCGGCCGCCCCCGATCAGCGGCCAGACATGCTCCCGTACCGCCGCGATGATCGCCGACTTCTGCGCCAGCGAGCGGCCCCGCAGCCCGGTGGCCGTCACGGCGGCGCTCTTGGACAGCAGGGTGGCCAGGTTCAGCTCGGCCTTCACACCGCCCTGGAGCCCGATGATCGCCAGCCGTCCGTTGACGGCGAGCGTCTCCAGGTTCCGGGCGAGGTACTTCGCGCCGAGGATGTCCAGGATGACGTCCGCGCCCGCGCCGTCGGTGGCCCGGCGGACCTCCTCCACGAAGTCCTGCTCGCGGTAGTCGATCAGGATGTCGGCGCCCAGCTCCCGGCAGGCGGCCAGCTTCTCCGGGCCGCCCGCGGTCACCGCGACCCGCGCCCCGACCGCCTTCGCGAGCTGGATCGCCATGGTGCCGATGCCACTCGATCCGCCGTGCGCCAACAGCGTCTCGCCCGGCCGGAGATGGGAGATCATGAAGACGTTGGACCAGACGGTGGCGGTCACTTCGGGCAGCGCGGCGGCCGTGACCAGGTCCACGCCCTCGGGGAGGGCAGCAGCTGGCCCGAGGGAACCGCCACCTTCTCGGCGTATCCACCGCCCGCGAGCAGGGCACACACCTCGTCGCCCACCGCCCAGCCGGTGACGCCGGGGCCGAGCGCCGAGATCCGGCCCGAGCACTCCAGACCGGCGTAGGGCGAGGCTCCGGGCGGCGGCGGATAGTGGCCCTGGCGCTGGAGCACATCCGCGCGGTTGACGCCGGCGGCCGCCACGTCGACCAGGACCTCGCCCTCACCGGGCACGGGATCGGGGACCTCCGCCCATACCAGGGCTTCGGGGCCACCAGGTTCGGGAATCGTGATCGCATGCATGGCCGCGAGGCTACTCCTGGACCATCGGCGCGCGAACGATCGTGATCAAGCGGTCGGCCGCCTGCAGCGGGCTGGCGTCGGGGTCGTCGTACGCGAGGAGGCGATGGCCGCGCAGCACGGACACCACGAGGTCCTCCGTGTCCCGCACCGACTTGCCCACCTCGGCCTTCACCACCGTGCGCTCCACCAGGTCCAGGCCCGTGCCCTGCTGGATCAGATCCTCGATCACCGCACCGGCCGTCGGGCTCTGCACGCTCATGCCCAGCAGGCGTCCCGCCGCGCTGGCGCTGGTGATCACCGCGTCGGCCCCGGACTGGCGCAGCAGCGGCGCGTTCTCCTCCTCGCGCACCGCCGCCACGATGTTGGCGCCCCGGTTGAGCTGCCGGGCCGTCAGCGTGACCAGGACGGCGGTGTCATCGCGCTGGGTGGCGATCACGAACTGGCGGGCGCGCTGCGCCTCCGCCCGCAACAGCACATCGCTGCGGGTCGCGTCGCCCACCACCCCCGCGAACCCCTCGGCGTTCGCCGCCTCGATCACCTTGTGGTTCGGGTCCACCACGACCACCCGGTTCTTGGGCAGCCCCGTCGCGCAAAGGGTCTCCACCGCGGACCGCCCCTTCGTACCGAAGCCCACGACGACGGTGTGATCACGCAACGCTGACCTCCAGCGGTTCAGGCGGTACTGCTCGCGGGTGCGTTCGGCCAGGACTTCCAGGGTGGTGCCGACCAGGATGATCAGAAAGACCACGCGCAGCGGCGTGACCAGCAGGATGTTACTGAGCCGCGCGCTGTCGCTGTAGGGCACGATGTCGCCGTATCCGGTCGTGGACAGCGTGACGGTCGAGTAGTAGACGGAGTCCAGGAAGTCGACCCGCTCGTCGGAGTTGTCGTGGTAGCCGGCGCGGTCGACGTACACGATGACCACCGTCAGCACCAGCACCAGCAGCGCGAGCAGCAGCCGCCGGGCGACCTGGCGCAGCGGGCCCGCGGGAAGTGGGGCAGATGGACGCGGTGGCCGCCGTCCCCCGGGGTGCGGGCGGCCGCGTCATGGCTGGGCAGCTTCACGCCGGGCCCTCCTGGGGGATATGTCCTCGCCGTCGGTCGCCTGGGCCGTGCGTTGGCGCGCTTGGTCCCTGTGGCTCGGTTGCTCTGTCGCGCTCGCCGACCACGGGAGATCCAGTACGTCGACCTCCGCGCCGCGCTTCGCCCCGCCGGGCGGGATCACGGCGAGGCCATCGGCCACCGCGATGCCGCGCAGCATCGCCGGGCCGCTGAAGCGCAGCGGCACGGCTGTGTCCTGCCGGAAGGTCACGGGGACCAGCCGGGTGTCCCGCGGATGCCCCTGCACGGCCTCGGCCAGCGGGGCCGGGCCGGGGTCGGGGGCAGGGCGGCCCGTCAGCGTCCGCAGCAGCGGTTCGGCGAGGGTCAGCAGACCGGAGACCGCCGCGAGCGGATTGCCGGGGAGCCCCACCAGATGCCGGGCGGGGCGGGACCGGCGCTCGGGACTTTCCGTGGTTTTGGGTGGTTCGGCGCCTTCGGAGTTTCCGGGGCTTCCGGGGTTTCCAGGGCTTTTGGTGTTTCCGAGGCTTTCAGGGTCTCCGGGGCTTCCGGGGTCTCCGGGGCTTCCGGGGTCCCCAGCGCTTCCAGCGCTTTCGCGGGCGAGGCGGGCCAGCAGCATCGGGTGGCCGGGGCGCACCGCCACCCCGTCCACCAGCAGCTCGGCGCCCAGGCGGCGCAGGGTGGGGTGGACATGGTCCACGGGGCCCGCGGCCGTGCCCCCGGTCGTCACGACGACGTCGGCGGACGACTCGGCCACCGCCGCGTACACCGCGTCCGCCTCGTCGGCCAGCCGCCGGGTGCTCACGACCTCGGCGCCGAGCGCCCGCAGCCACGGCCCGACCATCGGCCCCAGCGCGTCCCGGATCCGGCCGTCGTGCGGCAGCCCCTCGGTGAGCAGTTCATCGCCCAGGACCAGCACCTCGACGCGCGGCCTGCGCACCGTCGGCAGTTCGTCGTACCCGGCCGCGGCGGCCAGGCCCAGAACGGCGGGGGTGACCAGGGTCCCGGCGGGCAGCAGCTGATCGCCGCTGCGGCACTCCTGGCCCCGGGTGCGAATGTCCTGGCCGAGGACGACGGGGTGGGCGGCGGACGCGTGCAGCCAGCCGTCGCCCGCGTCGGTGCCGTACTCGCTGCGCAGTACGGCGGTGGCGCCGGGCGGGACGCGGGCGCCAGTGGCGATGCGGACGGCGTGGCCGTCGGGGAGGGGGGCCGTCTCGCCGTGTCCGGCGAGGATGCCGGGGTGGTCCTGCCCCTTCGTGCCGGTCGGCAGCCGCCAGGGACCGGGGCCCGAGAGCGCCCAGCCGTCCATGGCGGAGGTGTCGAAGGGCGGCAGATCGGTGAGCGCCGCGAGCGGCGCGGCCAGGACCTGGCCGAGCGCCTCGGACAGCGGCCGCATCACCGGGGCGGCGTGGGCGGCCTCCTTGACGGCGGCGCGGGCGGCGATGGCGCGGGCGTCGGGCCAGGAGGTGGGGCGCGGTGCGGTGGGTTCATGGAGGGAGGCGGGTGGGGTGTGGATGCGCCGGGGGCGCGTTTCGGGTGCGGGGCCGGGTGCGGGGCCGGAGCCTGCTGGGCGAGGGTCCTGAACCGTGTGCTTTTGGTGCCAGTGCCCTCCGACGTCGGACTACCCGAAGATCGGCTCCTCGAATACACCTCGGGCCTTCGGCGTACGCGGCCCTGGGCATCCAGGGCCGCCGCGGGCTCTTCCGCCGTTTCCCGTGCCAGGTCGAGCGCGGTCTCGACCCAGTCCGTCCGGGTCGGGTCGCCGGTGTCGCTGATGTCGCCCGTGTTGCGCGTATTGCTCCTGTTGCCCGTGTTGTTCGTATTGCCGATGCCGTCGGGGTCGCCGACGTCATCGGTGTCGTCGGGGCTTCGCTCCCGGGTGGGTCGGGCCGGGCGGCCATTGGCCAGGCTGAGGGCGGCGTCGGCCCAGTCCTCTTCCGATTCCGTTCCGGGCGGCTCCGGGCTCTGCGGCGGCGATTCATTGGCCAGCGCCAGCGCCTCGTCGACCTCGCGGTCGAGCGGGTCCCCGTCCCGGGGCGGCGAGGTGTCACTGCTCCTCGGCCCAACGCGCCGCCAGCGCCGCGGCCTTCTCGGTGGCGGCGGCCAGCGCCTCGGGGCCGCCGCCCTTCTGGGCCGCGGCGTAGCCGACCAGAAAGGTGGTCAGGGGGCGGCGGGCCGGGCGACGCCATGTGCGGCGTCACGGGCCAGATCGAGTAGGGCCGCGGTGTCGACATCCAGGTCGATCCCGAGCTCTGCCTTGACTGCGGCAATCCATTCGTCCAACACGTTTCCATGCTCCCTGATGCGCGCTCGAGCCGTGGTGATGTCTTCCCAGGTGTCGCAGTCGAACGACGCGGTGGGGTGCCGGAGGCGGGCCAGGGCCAGCTCGGAGACGAGGAGGCGGAGGGGCAGCCCGCCGAGGCCGCCGTGTTCGGTGGCGAGGAGGGCGATCTCGCGGCGCAGCGGCTCGGCTCGGTAGGCGGCGACAAGGGGCTGCTCACGGCCGTCGGGGTCGATGAGCACGGCCCCTTCGGCGCCCTGGAGACCGGTGAGGAGGGTCTCGACGGTCTCGTGGGTGAGGAAGGGCAGATCGGCGGAGAGGACGAGGACGACCGGAGCCGTGGTCTGCCGGATGCCCGCGTCGACGGCCGCGACCGGGCCGCCGCCCGGGGGTTCCTCCCGGGCCCACCGCACCGGCCGCGCCGTGGGCCTGCGCGGGCCGACGACGACGGTCCGCCCGGCGCCCCGGCATGCGTCCAGCACCCGGTCGAGCAAGGCTCGCCCGCCCACCCGCAGCGCGGGCTTGTCCACCCCACCGAGCCGCCGAGCGGCGCCCCCGGCCAGGATCACTGCGTCATACGCACCTGGAGTCACCCCATGAGTATGGCGCCGCCGAGCATCCGCTACAGCCGCCGCAACAACACCATGGGCTGCTCCACGCAGTCGGCCACGAACCGCAGGAATCCGCCGGCGGTGCCCCCGTCGCACACCCGGTGGTCGAAGGTGAACGACAGCTGCACCACCTGGCGCACCGCCAGCTCGCCCTGGTGCACCCAGGGCTTCGGGCGATCCGCCCGACCCCGAGCATCGCCGCCTCGGGATGGTTGATGATCGGCGTCGAGCCGTCGACCCCGAACACCCCGTAGTTGTTCAGGGTGAAGGTGGAGCCGGTGAGCTGGGCGGGGCGAGGGTCCCGGCCCGCGCGGCCTCGGTCAGCCGGGCGATCTCCTCGGAGAGCCCCTCTATGGTCCGCGTGTGGGCGTCGCGCACCACGGGGACCACCAGCCCCCGGTCCGTCTGCGCCGCGAAGCCGAGGTGGACGTCGGGGAGCCGGACGATCTCCCGGGCGTCCATGTCCACCGTGGCGTTGAGCTCGGGGAAGCGCGCGAGGGCCGCCGTGCAGATACGGGCCAGGAGGGCGAGCACGGACACCTTGGGCCCGCCCGCGGCGTTCATCGCCGTACGGGCGGCGAGCAGTTCGGTCGCGTCGGCGTCCACCCAGCAGGTCGCGTCCGGGATCTCGCGCCGGCTGCGCGCGAGCTTGTCGGCCACGGCGCCCCGCACCCCTCGCAGCGGAACCCGCTCCCCCTCCGGGGCGGGGGCGGACGCTGCGGGGGCGGGCACTACGGGGGCGGACGCCGCGGGGGCGGAGGCGGGCGCCGTGCCCGCGACCGCTCGCTCGACGTCCGCCCGCAGAATCAGCCCCTCGGGGCCCGAGCCCCTGAGCTGCCGCAGATCGACGTCGTGCTCCCGGGCCAGCCGCCGCACCAGGGGCGAGATCACCGGAAGGGGCCCGGCGGGGCCGTCACCGTCTCGCGTACGGGCACGGCGGGGGCCGCCGTCTCCGTCCCGCGCATGGGCACGGCGGAGGCTGCCGTCTCCGTCCCGCGCACGGGCACGGCGGGGGCCGCCGCCGTCTCGGGCAGCGGTCCGCCAGGGCCGTGGGCGTCTCGCGCAGCGGCCCGGGGAGGGCCGAACGCGGCGGCGCCGCGCGGCGGGACCGGCCGTGCCATAGCCGACCAGCACATTGCCCGACGCGCCGTCGATCGCGCCCTCGGTGACCGCCGGACCGGATCCGTCGTCCGAGCCCTCCGGTACGGCGACCGTGATCAACGGCGCCCCGACCGGCACCTCCGCGCCCTCCTCGCCGTAACGGGCCGTCACCACACCGCCGTAGGGGCACGGCACATCCACCATCGCCTTGGCCGTCTCGACCTCGACCACCGGCTGGTCGACCGCGACCACATCGCCGACCTGGACCAGCCAGCGCACGATCTCGGCGCCGGTCAGTCCCTCGCCCAGATCGGGCAGGGTGAACTCCCGTACGACAGCCATCAGACCGCACTCCCCTCGGTCCACTCCGACTCCCACTGGAGCCGGGCGACGGCGTCCAGCACCCGGTCCACTCCGGGTAGATGGTGCCGCTCCAGCATGGGCGGCGGGTAGGGGATGTCGAACCCGGCGACCCGCAGCACGGGCGCCTCCAGATGGTGGAAGCAGCGCTCGGTGACCCGGGCGGCGATCTCCCCGCCGGGCCCGCCGAAGCCCGTGGACTCGTGGACGACGACCGCGCGGCCGGTGCGGCGCACGGAGGCGCACACCGTCTCGTCGTCGAAGGGGACGAGCGAGCGCAGATCGACGACCTCCAGATCCCAGCCCTCGGCACGGGCCGCCTCGGCGGCTTCGAGACACACCGGCACGGAGGGGCCGTAGGAGATCAAGGTGGCGCCGCGCCGACCGCCGCTGCCGGGCCTGCGCACCACCGCGCGCCCGATGGGCGGCACCTGCTCGGGGGCGTCGGCCGACCAGTCGGCCTTGGACCAGTACAGCCGCTTGGGCTCCAGGAAGATCACGGGGTCGTCGGAGGCGATGGCGGCGCGCAGCAGCCCGTAGGCGTCCGCGACGGTCGCCGGGGCGACGACTTGGAGGCCCGGGGTGGCCATGTAGTAGATCTCGGAGGAGTCGCTGTGGTGCTCGACGCCGCCAATGCCGCCCCCGTAGGGCACCCGCACGGTGATCGGCATCGGCATCGCGCCCCGGGTGCGGTTGCGCATCCGCGAGACATGGCTGATGAGCTGCTCGAAGGACGGGTAGGCGAAGGCGTCGAACTGCATCTCGACCACCGGCCGCAGCCCGTACATCGCCATGCCCACCGCGGTGCCGAGGATCCCCGCCTCGGCCAGCGGCGTGTCCGTGCAGCGGTCCTCGCCGAACTCCTCGGCGAGCCCGTCGGTGATCCGGAAGACGCCGCCCAGGGTGCCGACGTCCTCGCCGAGGACATGGACGGACGGATCGGCGGCCATGGCGTCGCGCAGCGCGCGGCCGAGGGCCTGGGCCATGGTGACGGGCTTACGGGCGGTGTCGGCCCCGACGGCGGTGGTCATCACTCCCCCTTCCCGGCGTCCGCGGCCTCGGCGTCGAGCTCGGCGCGCAGCTGCGCCGCCTGCTCGCGCAGTTGGCTGGTCCGGTCGGCGTAGACGTGCTCGAAGAGCGCCATGGGGTCGAGGGCCGGGTCCTGGTGCATCCGCGTCCGCAGATCGGCGGCGAACCGCTCCGCGGACTCCCGCGCGGCCCGCACCCCCTCGTCGTCCAGCAGATGGCGGTCCCGCATGGCCTCCTCCAGGAGCGCTATCGGGTCGTGGGCGCGCCATGCCTCCACCTCGGAGTCGGGGCGGTAGCGGGTGGCGTCGTCGGCGTTGGTGTGCGCCTCGATGCGGTAGGTGACCGCCTCCACCAGGGTGGGGCCGCCTCCGCCGCGGGCCCGGCGCACCGCCTCCGCCAGGACCTCGTGGACGGCGGCCGCGTCATTGCCGTCGACGAGACGGCCGGGCATCCCGTATCCCACCGCCTTATGGGCGAGGGAGGGCGCGGCCGTCTGTTTGGCGAGCGGGACGGAGATCGCGAAGCCGTTGTTCTGGACGAGGAAGACGACCGGGGCGTGCCAGACGGCCGCGAAGTTGAGGGCCTCGTGGAAGTCGCCCTCGCTGGTGCCGCCGTCGCCGACCAGGGCGAGGGCCACCACATCGTCGCCCTTGAGGCGGGCGGCGTGGGCGAGGCCGACGGCGTGCGGCAGCTGGGTGGCCAGCGGGGTGCACAGCGGGGCGACGCGGTGGGCGTGGGGGTCGTAGCCGGAGTGCCAGTCGCCGCGCAGCAGGGTCAGGGCGTCGACGGGGTCGAGCCCGCGGACGACGGCGGCCAGAGTGTCGCGGTAGCTGGGGAAGAGCCAGTCGCGGTCCTCCAGCACAAGACCGGCCGCGACCTGGCAGGCTTCCTGACCGGTGGAGGAGGGATAGACGGCCAGCCGGCCCTGCCGGGTGAGGGCGGTGGCCTGCGTGTTGTAGCGGCGGCCGCGCACCAGCTCGCGGTGGAGCCGGGTCAGCAGATCGGGGGAGATGTCGGCGGCAGCGGCGGTGCCCAGCAGGCGGTACGGCTCCGGGTCGGGCAGCAGCGGCGCGGCGTCGGCGCGGGGCTGCCAGCCGGGCGGGGGAGTGGGCCGGTAGGCACCGGGCTGCTCAAGGACCGTCATGGCGCGACCTCCTGGGCGTGGCGTACGGCGGGAGGGCGGGGCGTGCCGGGCGGCATCGCCCTCCCCTACCGATTGTTCGGTCGTTGACGCATTTTGGCTACAGGCGACCCAAGCCTGTGGACAAACGGTTCTGCGGCCCCTGAGATGAAGACAGGACGTCCATGAAGGGGAGGCGGGACGATATGCCGGGCGAACAGATGGCCAATCCGGACGGCAAACCCCCGGCACGCCCACTGGACGCCATCGACCGCGACATCCTGCGTCTGCTCCAAATGGACGGCCGCGCCTCCATACGCTCCGTGGCCGAGCAGGTGCACGTCTCGCGCGCCAACGCCTACGCCCGGATCAACCGCCTGATCGACGACGGAGTGATTCGCGGCTTCAGCGCCCGGGTGGACCAGGAGCGGGCCGGGCAGGGCGCGTCCGCGTACATCACGCTGAAGATCGTCCAGAACTCCTGGCGCACCGTGCGCGAACAGCTCAGGCAGCTCCCCGGAGCCACCCACATCGCCCTGGTCAGCGGGGACTTCGATGTGCTGCTGCTGGTGCACACCGAGGACAATCGCTCGCTGCGCGAGCTGGTCCTCACCCGGATCCAGGCCATACCGGAGGTGCTGAGCACCCGGACGCTGCTGGTCTTCGAGGAGACGGACCTGGACTCGGAGCCGTAGCGGGGCCGGGGCCGGGTGCGGGCGTACCGCCCCTCAGGCGTCGCGTGTCAGGGCTCGGTGCCGCCGTCGCGCGTCAGGCCTGGGTGCGCAGGCCCGCGAAGGCCGTACGGACCACGGCCTCGGCCACCTCATGGGAGGTCGCGGCCCCGCCGCGGCCCGGCCGGTACCACTCCACAATGGAATTGATCATGCCGAAGAGCAGCCGGGTCGCCAGCCGGGCGTCCACGTCGGACCGCAGGTCGCCGTCGGCAGCCGCCTGCTTGAGCAGCTCGGCCACCTGGTGGTCGAACTCCCGGCGCCGCTCCATGGCCCAGCGCTCGGTGTCCGTGTTGCCCCGGACGCGCAGCAGCAGCGTGACGTAGGGCAGCTCCTCCATCAGCACCTCGGCGGTGCGCCGGGCCACGTGTTCCAGCCGCCCGATCGCCCGTCCCTCGCGCGCGGCGGGCTCCTGGAGGATGCCGAACAGCCCGTCCAGGGCACGGCTTATGGCCAGCCGGAGCAGTTCCTCCTTGCCCTTCACATGGTGGTAGATGGAGGACTTGGAGATCCCGGCGGCCCGGGACAGGTGCTCCATGGAGGTGCCGTCGTAGCCGCGCTCGTTGAACACCTCCACGGCGACCGCGAGCAGCGATTCGGGCGTGTAGGTGTCGCGCTTGGCCATGGTCATGATTAGAGCAGTCTCTCATCGGCGGCCGCACGCCGGATCAGCGCCTGCGAAGGGGCGTAGCGGCCGGTCGGACAGGTCTGGTGGAGGTTGCGCAGGGTGTCGCGCACCCAGCGGGCGCCGAGCGCGCGCCCCCAGGCCAGCGGTCCGCGCGGGTAGTTGACGCCGGTCAGCATGGCGGTGTCGATGTCCTCGGGGCTCGCCACCTCGCGGGCGGCGGCGTCCTCGGCGAAGTCCACGAGCATCGCGACCGTGCGGGCCACGACCATGCCGGGGACGTCCTGGACCACACTGACCTCCTTACCGAGCGCCTGGAACAGGCCGATCGCGGACCGCAGGGACTCCTCGGGGCGGCCATGGACGCCGCCAGGGCGACGCGGGTGGCGGTGCGGTAGTCCAGCGCCAGGTCGAAGCGGACCGACGCGGCGAAGGGGTCGCCGGTGGCGGTCGTGCCGTCGGCCAGGGACAGCCGGGTGCCGTCCGGCAGGGCGAGATGGGACCCGACCGGCTCGCGGGTCACCGGGATGCCCGCCTCCTCGATGAGACCGACCAGCCCTTGTGCGGGCCCCAGGTCGCCATGGAGGGCGACCTTGCCGGGCGGCTCGCACGGCTCCGCGGTGTGCGGGGCGGTCCGCCCGGCGCCCTCGGAGTGGTCGTACCAGCCGTGGCCCGTCTTGCGTCCGTGCCGCCCGGAGGCGACGAGCTGCCGCTGGGCGAGGGACGGGGTGAATTTCGGATCGTGGGACAGCGCTTCCCAGACAGATCGGGTGACGGCCTCGTTCACGTCCTGGCCGATCAGATCGGTGAGCTCGAAGGGGCCCATCCTGAAGCCGCCGGACCCGCGCAGCACGGCGTCCAGGGTGGCGGGGTCGGCGGCGCGCTCCTCGTACGCCCGGAACGCCTCGGCGTAGAAGGGGCGGGCGATCCGGTTGACGATGAACCCGGGGGTGTCGGCACAGCGCACCGGGGTCTTCCCCCAAGCCGCGACGGTGGCGTGGGCACGGTCGACGGCGGTCTCGTCCGTGGCGGCGCCGCGCACCACCTCCACCAGCGGCATCAGCGGGGCCGGATTGAAGAAGTGCAGACCGAGGAGGCGGCCGGGGTGGCGCAGGACGCCCGCGACGGCGGTGACGGAGAGGGAGGAGGTGTTGGTGGCGAGCAGACAGCCGCCGGAGACCACCGACTCCAGCGCGGTGAACAGTTCCCGCTTGGCGTCGAGTTCCTCGAGGATCGCCTCGACCACCAGCTCCGACTCGGCCAGGTCCGCGAGGTCGGCGACGGGGGTGAGCCGGCCGAGGGCGGCGTCGCGGTCGGCGGCGGTGAGGTGCTCCTTGGCGACCAGCCGGCCGAGCCGGTCCGCGATGGCGTCGGCGGCCCGGGAGGCCCGGCCGGGCGCGGCGTCGTAGAGCCGCACCGGATGGCCCGCGGCCAGCGCCACCTGGGCGATTCCCTGGCCCATCGTGCCGGTGCCGACGACGGCGACGAGGTCGGCGCGGTCGATCCCACGGCCGGTCCCACGGTCGATCGCAGTCATGCCGCAGATCCTTTTCGACGAAGTTATCCACAGGTTCGTCAGGCCCTCTTGTCCCGACCGATCGTTCGGTTACTCTAACCCTGTCGCCCATTCCAGCCCAGCCCCAGCTCGACGAGGAGTTGGTCAGTCGTGACCGCCGCACTCACCACCGCGCAGTTGACGCAAGAGCACCGCCCCACCCTCGACCAGGCCCTGGAGGCGATCCGTACCCGCGCCTATTGGTCCCCGCACCCCGAGCACCCCAAGGCCTACGGCGGCGAGGGCCAGGGCGGGCGCCCGAGCCTGAGCGTCGCCGAGGGCCAGGCGGCGTTCGAGGCGCTGCGCGGCAAGCGCTTCGAGCTGGACCAGCCGGGCACCGACGGCTGGACGGGCTCCGAGGTCTCTCCGTTCGGAGCGGAGATGGGCATGGAGTATCCGCATCCGGACATCGAGGTACTCCTCCCGGCCATGCGGGCGGGGATGGCCGCCTGGCGGGACGCCGGTCCCGAGACGCGGGCCATGGTGTGCCTGGAGATCCTGGCCCGGATCGGCGCCCGGTCGCATGAGTTCGCCCAGGCCGTCATGCACACCAGCGGACAGGCGTACATGATGGCGTTCCAGGCCGGCGGCCCCCACGCCCAGGACCGCGGCCTGGAGGCGGTGGCGTACGCGTTCGCCGAGCAGACCCGCACTCCGGGCACCGCGGACTGGTCCAAGCCGCAGGGCAAGCGCGACCCGCTGCGCCTGCGCAAGACGTTCACTGCCGTCCCGCGCGGTATCGCCCTGCTGATCGGCTGCAACACCTTCCCGACGTGGAACGGCTATCCGGGGCTCTTCGCCTCGCTCGCCACCGGCAATCCGGTGCTGGTCAAGCCGCACCCCCAGGCCGTGCTGCCGCTGGCGCTGACCGTCCAGGTGGCGCGCGAGGTGCTGAAGGAGGCGGGGTTCAGCCCCGATCTGGTGGCGCTGGCCGCCGAGCGGCCGGACGAGGGGATCGCCAAGGTCCTCGCCGTCCGCCCCGAGATCCGCGTCATCGACTACACGGGATCCACCGCCTTCGGCGACTGGCTGGAGACCCACGCCCGCCAGGCACAGGTCTTCACCGAGAAGGCGGGGGTCAACACGGTGGTGATCGACTCCACCGACGACTACCAGGGCATGCTCGCCAACCTGGCGTTCTCCCTGTCCCTCTACAGCGGCCAGATGTGCACCACCCCGCAGAATCTGCTGATCCCCCGCGACGGCATCACCACCGACGCCGGTCCCAAGACCTATGACGAGGTCGTGGCCGACCTGGCGGCGGCGGTGGACGGGCTGCTGGGCGACGACGCACGGGCGAGCGCGCTGCTCGGCGCGATCGTGGGCCCGCGGGTCCAGGAGCGGCTGGAGGCCGCCCCCGGCCTTGGCGCGGTCGCCCTCGCCTCCCGCACGGTGACCCACCCCGACTTCCCCGGCGCCACGGTCCGCACGCCGCTGATGGTCAAGGCGGACGGCGCGCGGAAGTTCTGGGAGGGGGCGGACGCGGACGCGCCCTATCTGGCCGAGTGCTTCGGCCCGGTCTCCTTCGCCGTCGCCGTCGACTCCACGGAGGACGCGGTCGCGCTGCTGCGCCGGACCACCCGGGACAAGGGCGCGATGACGGTCGGGGCGTACACCACCTCGCCGGAGGCGGAGCGGCTGATCGAGGAGGCGTGTCTGGAGGAGTGCGCCCAGCTGTCGCTCAATCTGACCGGCGGGGTGTATGTGAACCAGACCGCGGCCTTCTCGGACTTCCACGGCACGGGCGGCAACCCGTCGGCCAACGCCGCGCTGTGCGACGGGGCGTTCGTGGCCGGCCGCTTCCGGATGGTCGAGGTCCGCCGCCCGGCGGAGTGACGGGTCCAGTGGGTGGGGCGTGTTCGCGCACGCCCCACCCGGATCTGGTCCAGGCGGGGCCCAAGCAGGTCGGAGGAAGTCCGCTATGGTTCGGCAGCGCCCCGAAGGGGCGCGGGGCCGTGTCGATGTGCGGCTCCGCCGCGCGGGCGCGACCGGCCACGACGGCGCCGCAGACGGCCGACGACGCATCGCGGCACTTCCAGCCGAGCGCTTAGGCGGGGCCGCCCCAGTGGAAGAGGGCCATGGCCACGCTGGTGGCCAGGTTGTAGCTGGACACCTGTGGCCGCATGGGGAGGGCCACCAGCCTCGTGGCCCGCTTCCGCAGTTCCGGCGAGATCCCGTGCCGCTCGGAGCCGAAGGCGAGCAGCGCGTCATCGGGGATGGCCATGGACCGGATGTCCTCCCCCTCCGGGTCCAGGGCGTACAGCGGCCCCTCCGGAAGCGCGTCGCCCGGCAGCCGCTCGACCGCGGTGGCGAAGTGCAGCCCGGCGCCCGAGCGCACGGCGTTCGGATGCCAGGGGTCGATATCGCCGGTGGTGACCACGCCCGTGGCCCCGAACCCGGCGGCGAGTCGGACCACGGCCCCGACGTTCCCCAGGTTGCGGGGGTTGTCCAGGACGACCACGGGGGCCTGCCGGGGGCGCTGGGACAGCTCGTCCAGGTTCGCCCGGCGGCCACGCCGGACCGCCAGGGCGGCGACCCGTGTGGGGTGCACCCTGGGCACCAGATCGCGCAGGGTCCCGGTATCCACCTCCACCAGAAGGTCCGCGATCACCCCGGTGAGGTCGTCGGCCAGGTCCTCGGCGAGTTCCACGGCGGCCGCCTTGTCGCTGGTGACCGCGGCCCGCACCTCCGCGCCGAACCGCAGCGCGTGCTTCAGCGCGTGGAAGCCGTCCAGCAGCACGGTGTCGGGTGCCGTCGCGCGCCAGTGCCGTACGGCCCGCGCGGACTCGTCATCGATCATCCCCTCAGCGTACGAGGGTGCCGGCCGGGGTTTCCTCGTCGCTCTCCCGCGCTCGCTGCCCCGGCAGCCGGACCTCGCGCGCCGCCAGCCGGTCCCGGGCCCGGCCCAGCCGTGCCTCGGCCCAGCGCAGGACGTTCGTCGGCAGGAAGACCGAGTCCGCCGCGATCACGGCGAGCGAGAAGAAGGGCAGCCCCAGCATCACGGCGATACCGAGGTGTTCCATCATCAGCAGGACCAGCATCGCGTTCTTGGCCCGCCGGTTGAGCAGGGTGAACGGGAAGGCCACCTGGACGATGACCGTGCCGTAGGTCAGCACCATCACCAGGGTGCCGCTGGACGCCATGATGTCGGCCAGCCACGGCCAGGGCGAGAAGTAGTCCAGGTGCAGCGGGTAGTAGAGGGCGGTGCCGTCCTGCCAGCGCGAGCCCTGGATCTTGTACCAGCCGGCGGAGGCGTACAGCAGACACACCTCGGCCATGATCACCAGCAGGGCGCCGTTGTGCGCCACATTGGCGAGCGCGTCCGATACGGTGCGCGGCTCCCCCGGTGCGTAACGCCTGACGAACCACCACCCGGCCTGGACGAGCCACAGCCCCCACAGGACGGTGGCCCAACCCAGCCCGGGCAGCGGACCGTCCGCGGTCAGGGAGAGCCTGGCCTCGGTGAACAGCTGCGCCCAGAGCAGGGCGGTCCCGGTGACGGCCCACAGCACGATTCCGGTGGTGTCACGCGGCGGCCACGCGCGGTCCGCTCGCCGGGCCGCCCGACGCGCGTCCAGGGACCACATCTGCCCGCACCGGGTCAGCACCAGATACATCGACATCAGGTGGATGAGGTTGTCGCCGCCGTCGCCCACGAAGATGCTGCGGTTCTGCAGCGACAGCACCCCGATCATGAACAGCACGGACATGGTGCGGGTGCGCCAGCCCACCAGCAGCAGCGCGCTGGAGACGATGGCGAGGGCGTAGACGATCTCGAACCACACCGCGCTGTCGGACCACATGAGCGCGCTGAAGGCGCGGTTGCCGTCGATCAGCCGCGCGGCCATGTCCCAGTTCCAGGGGCCGTCGGGCCCGTACAGCTCCCGGCGGTGGGGCCATTCGCGCACCAGGAAGAGCAGCCAGGTGAAGGAGAAGCCGATGCGCACGACGGCGCTCTGCCGGGGGCCGAGCGCGGACGCGGTGACGCGCGCGTAGCCACGCGCCACGGCGGTCTGGAGACGGGCGGAGGGGGTCACCGGCGCTTCGCCTCCGGGAGGTCATCGGAGGTCACGGTCCACCACGGCAGCGTGCGGTAGACCGTCTTGGTGTCGATCTTCTCGTCGCTCCAGGGCGGCGGGGCCACCGGAGTGGTCGCGGAGCGCACCTGTATGCGCTCCACGGTGCCGCCGTCCTCCTCGCGGCCGAGGCGGAGCATCACGATCCGGCGGATGTACTGCTCGGAGAGGTTGCCGCGCATCCCCTGCGGCCGCTCCCGCACGTCATGCGAGCCGACGTAGAACTCCCAGGCGCGGCGCAGCTCGTTCTGCTGGGTGTGGCTGGGCAGCGGGTTGTGGTGGATGGCCGCGCCGTCCTGGGCCGAGAGGTCGCGCCAGCCGGTGGTCGCGGTGCCGCCGTCGGAGGTGCGGATCTCGGCGCGGGCCTGGACGGCGATGTTCTGCTGGAGCGGGTTGGGGGCGAAGAGCTTCCAGACCCGTTCGAACTCCGGATAGACGTAGTCGTCTATCGCCGCGCCGTGCCGCTTGGTGAGGGTGTTGGGCGGTGAGACGTTCAGGAAGGCCGCCGAGAGATGGATCGCGGCGGCGACGGCGGCGACCGCGATGGCCACCGCGATGATCAGCTGTGCGGGCAGGGAGAGCGTGCTGAGCGGTTCCACCGCGTCGCCGTCCGGCGCCGATTCCGCCGGTTCCGATCCCCTCGGTTTCGATTCCGTCGATTCCGGATCCGTCGGTTCGAGGTCCGTCGGCTCCCCATCGTGCGGCTCCGGTCCCGTCGGCTCCCGTTCCGCCGGTTCCGGCTCCGTGTCCGCCATACCCCGCCCCGCTCCCGATGGTCCAGGTCTTCGCGCACGCCGGTCGGCCGCGCGCCCCCGTGGCCCCCACGCCCCCGGCACCGTACCGATGCGGAACCACTCGGCACAGCGTCCTCAGCGTTATCCACAGGGTTGACACCCTACGTTCCTCAGCACACCATTGAACCGAACGATCGGTCGGTCGGCTGGCCGGTCGGCGGAGACGAATGGCGGAGGGGCTTCGCATGACGACGATGGCGGCGGACGCGGGAGCGTACGAGGCGGTGTTCGACGCCGCCCTGGCCGCGGACGAGCGCATCGAGCCGCGCGACTGGATGCCCGATGAGTACCGGGCCACGCTGGTGCGGCAGATGGCGCAGCACGCCCACTCCGAGATCATCGGCATGCAGCCGGAGGCGAACTGGATCACCCGCGCCCCCTCGCTGCGGCGCAAGGCGATCCTGATGGCCAAGGTCCAGGACGAGGCGGGCCACGGCCTGTATCTCTACAGCGCGGCGGAGACCCTGGGCACCAGCCGGGACGAGCTGCTGGACAAGCTCCACAGCGGCCGCCAGAAGTACTCCTCGATCTTCAACTACCCCACGCTGACCTGGGCCGACGTCGGCGCAATCGGCTGGCTGGTGGACGGCGCCGCGATCACCAACCAGGTCCCGCTGTGCCGCTGCTCCTATGGGCCCTACGCACGGGCGATGGTCCGCATCTGCAAGGAAGAGTCCTTCCACCAGCGCCAGGGGTACGAGCTGCTGCTGGCCCTGAGCCGGGGCACCGAGGCCCAGCGCGCCATGGCGCAGGACGCGGTGGACCGCTGGTGGTGGCCGTCGCTGATGATGTTCGGCCCGCCGGACGACGCATCGGCCCACTCCGCGCAGTCCATGGCCTGGAAGATCAAGCGCCACTCCAATGACGAGCTGCGCCAGCGCTTCGTCGACATCTGCGTCCCCCAGGCCGAATCCCTCGGCCTCACCCTCCCCGACCCCGAGCTGCGGTGGAGCGAGGAGCGGGGGCATTACGACTTCGGCCCGATCGACTGGGACGAGTTCCGCGAGGTGCTGCGGGGAAACGGGCCGTGCAATGCCCAGCGGATCACCCAGCGGCGCCGGGCCCATGAGGAAGGCGCCTGGGTGCGCGAGGCAGCCGCGGCGTACGCGGCCAAGCACGGGGAGGCACAGGCATGAGCGGCAGCCCGAGCGCCGAGTGGCCGCTGTGGGAGGTGTTCGTCCGCAGCAGGCGGGGACTGTCGCACACCCACGCCGGATCCCTCCACGCCCCGGACGCGGAAATGGCTCTGCGGAACGCACGGGATCTGTACACCCGCCGCTCGGAGGGCGTCTCGATCTGGGTGGTGCCGTCCGCCGAGATCACCGCCTCCTCCCCGGACGAGCGGGATCCGTTCTTCGAGCCGTCCGCCGACAAGCCCTACCGCCACCCCACCTTCTACGCCATCCCGGAGGGGGTGCGGCATCTATGACCGCGGCCCTCGCCCTGGGCGACGACGCGCTGGTGCTCTCCCACCGGCTGGGGGAGTGGGCCGGGCGCGCCCCGGTGCTGGAGGAGGAGGTGGCGCTCGCCAATATCGCCCTCGACCTGCTCGGCCAGGCCCGGGTGCTGCTCTCCCTCGCCGACGACGAGGACGAGCTGGCGTATCTGCGCGAGGAGCGGGCGTTCCGCAACGTCCAGCTGGTCGAGCAGCCCAACGGGGACTTCGCCCACACCATCGCCCGTCAGCTCTACTTCTCCACCTATCAGGAGCTGCTGTACGAGCGGCTGGCGCACGGCTCCGGCCCCTTCGCCCCGCTCGCCGCCAAGGCGGTCAAGGAGGTGGCCTACCACCGCGACCACGCCGAGCACTGGACCCTGCGGCTCGGCGACGGCACGGACGAGAGCCATGAGCGGATGCGGCGGGGGCTGGACGCGCTCTGGCGGTTCACCGGTGAGCTCTTCGAGCCGGTCGAGGGGTGCGAGGTGGAGTGGCACACCCTGCACGACGCCTGGCTGACCCGGATCACCTCGGTCCTGGAGCGCGCCACCCTTGCGGTGCCCGAGGGGCCGCGGCGCGGCGGCTGGGCGGCCGGAGCGGGGCGCCAGGGCATCCACACCGAGCCGTTCGGCCGGATGCTCGCCGAGATGCAGCATCTGCACCGCAGCCACCCGGGAGCGACATGGTGACGCCCGGGCCCTCCGCGGCGCCCACGCCTCCCGCGTCCGGCACCACCCTCACCCCGCTCGAGGAGGAGCTGCTGCGGCTGGCCGGATCCGTGCCGGACCCGGAGCTGCCGATGGTGTCCCTGGCCGAGCTGGGGGTGATGCGCGGGCTGCGGCTGCTGGGGCCGGGCCGGGTCGAGGTCGAGCTGACCCCCACCTACACCGGCTGCCCGGCGCTGGAGTCGATGGCCACCGATATCGAGCGGGTGCTCCATGACCACGGCGTCCCCGAGGTCGCCGTGCGCACGGTCCTCTCCCCGCCCTGGACGACGGACGCGATCAGCGCCGAGGGCCGCCGCAAGCTGGCGGAGTCCGGCATAGCGCCGCCCGCGCCGCGCGACGCGACGGCGGGCAGCCCGGTCCCGGTGGCCCTGGCGGTGCGCTGTCCGCACTGCGGCTCGACCGAGACCGAGTTGCTCAGCCGCTTCTCCTCCACCGCCTGCAAGGCGCTGCGCCGCTGCGCGGCCTGCGGCGAACCGTTCGACCACTTCAAGGAGTTGTGATGGCTGCGGAGGCGGTGAAGCGGGTCGCGCCCCGCCATGGCGCGTTCCACCCGCTGCGGGTGGCGGCGGTCGACCGGCTCACCGATGACGCGGTGGCGGTCACCCTCCTGGTGCCGCCCGCGCTGCGGGAGACGTTCCGCTTCGCGGCGGGGCAGCACATAGCGGTGCGCCGGTTCGCCGATGGCGCGGAGATCCGCCGGACGTACTCGATCTGCACCCCGGCCCCGGGCGCGGAGGGCCCGGAGTTCCTGCGGATCGGGGTGCGGCTGGTCGAGGGCGGTGAGTTCTCGACCTATGCCCTCAAGGAGCTGGCGGTCGGCGAGGTCATGGAGGTGATGGCCCCGGCCGGCCGTTTCGTCCTGGAGCCCCGCCCCGGCCACTTCGCGGCGGTCGTCGGCGGCAGCGGTATCACCCCGGTGCTGTCCATCGCCGCCACGCTGCTCAGCCGGCAGCCCGAGGCGCGCTTCTGTCTGATCCGCAGCGACCGCACCGCGGCCTCGACGATGTTCCTGGAGGAGGTCGCCGACCTCAAGGACCGCTGGCCCGACCGGTTCCAGCTGGTGTGCGCGCTCTCCCGGGAGGAGCAGCAGGCCGGGCTGGTCTCCGGGCGGCTCGACGAGGAGCGGCTGACCGGGCTGCTCCCGGCGCTGCTGCCGGTCGCCTCGGTGGACGGCTGGTTCCTGTGCGGGCCCTACGGTCTGGTGCGTGCCGCCGAGCGGGCGCTGCGCGGCCTCGGGGTCTCCCGCGGCCGGGTCCACCAGGAGATCTTCCATGTGGACGCGGCCCCCGGCGAAGGCGTCCCCCTGCCGGGCCCGGCCCTGGCCGCCTCGCACAGTTCGGTCACGGCGACCCTGGACGGCCGCTCGGGCACCTGGCCGGTCCAGGACGGGGAGCCACTGCTGGAGACCGTGCTGCGCAATCGGTCCGACGCGCCGTACGCGTGCAAGGGCGGGGTTTGCGGCACCTGCCGGGCCTTCCTGGTTTCGGGCGAGGTGCGGATGGACCGGAACTTCGCGCTGGAGCCGGACGAGGTGGAGGCGGGCTATGTGCTGGCCTGTCAGTCCCATCCGGTGGGCGAGCGGGTGGAGCTGGACTTCGACCGCTGACCGGCCCCGGGCGCGGCACCGGCGTTCCCTTCTTGTAGAACCTGTTCTATCTTGACGGGCCGTCAGATAAAGCCGCGGCGCGGGAGGTACGGACAGTGGACTTCACCTTCACCGAGGAGCAGCAGGCGGCCGTCGAGGCGGCGAAGGCCGTCTTCTCCTCCGTCACACCGGACAGCGTGCCCAGCCCCGCGCTGACCGCGGGCGCCGTCGCCGACGACTTCGACCGCGCGCTGTGGCGGAAGCTCGCCGAGGGCGATCTGCTGGGCCTGGCCCTCGACCCCCGGTACGGCGGCTCGGGCCTGGACCCGCTCGCCCTCTGCCTGGTGCTGCGGGAATGCGGCCGGGTGCTGGCCCGGGTGCCACTGCTGGAGTCCAGCGCCGCCGCACTGGCCGTGCAGCGCTACGGCGGGGAGGAGCTGTGCGCCGACGTACTGCCCCGGGCCGCCCGCGGTGAACTGGTCCTCACTGCGGCCTCCAGCGGCCGCACCGGCCATGGCCCGGCCGAACTGGCCGTCCAGGCACGACGGAACGGCGAGGGCTGGGTGCTGGACGGCGTCCAGACCGCCGTCCCCTGGGCCCATGGCGCCGATCGCGTACTGATCCCGGCCCACACCGGTGAGGGCGGTACGGTCCTCGCCCTGGTCCCCCGCGACCATGAGGGCGTCGCCCTCGAGGAGCAGATCTCCACCAGCGGTGAGCGGCAGGCCGAGGTCCGGCTGGACGGAGTGCGGCTCGCCGACCGCGAGGTGCTGACCGCGGACGGCGCCTGGGAATGGCTGCGCGATCTCCTCACCACCGGCACCTGCGCCCTCGCGTTGGGCCTCGGCTCGGCGGTGCTGGACCTCACCAGCTCGTATGTGAGCCAGCGCGAGCAGTTCGGCTTCCCGCTCGCCACCTTCCAGGCGGTCGCCGTGCAGACCGCCGACCGCTATATCGATCTGCGGGCCATGGAGGCCACGCTGTGGCAGGCGGCCTGGCGGCTGTCCCTGGACGAGGAGCGGCCCACGGTGAGCGGGGCGCTGCCCATCGCGGGAGATGTCGCCGTCGCCAAGATCTGGGCTGCCGAGGGCGTGCGCCGCGTCGTCCAGACCGCCCAGCATCTGCACGGCGGCTTCGGCGCGGTCACCGACTACCCGCTGCACCGCTACCACGCCTGGGGCAAGCAGCTGGAGCTCTCGCTGGGGTCCGCCGCCGCTCATGAGGAGGCGCTGGGCGAACTCCTCGCCGCCCACCCCCTCGGCTGATCAGCGCGCCCCCGCGCCTGATCAGCGCGCCCCGCCGCTCAGTGGGCAAGGTCAGCGGTGAAGATCAGTAGGGAAACTTCTAGAGCACAAAGGCCCCTTCGGCGGTGCCGTCGGGGCCGCTCACCATCGGCCGGCCCGCCGCGTCCCAGGCGAGCATCCCGCCGTCCACATTCACCGCGTCCAGCCCCTGCGCGACCAGATACTGCGTCACCTGTGCGGAGCGGCCGCCGACCCGGCACATCACATGCACCCGGCGCCCCTCGCCGGCCGCCGCGGTCAGCTCGTCGAACCGCGCCACGACCTGGCCCATCGGGATGTGCAGCGCGCCCTCGACATGCCCGGCCGCCCACTCGTCGTCCTCCCGGACGTCCAGCAGAAGGCCATCGGCCGGTACCGCCGCCGCCTCCACCTGGGGAAGCTGGGCAAAATGCATCAGACACACCTCTCACACGACATCGGCAACCGCGGCAAACCTACTACCGCACCAGCTCCGCGAGCCGGGCCTCCTTCTCCGCGGCCTGGGCCAGCAGCTGCTCGGCGATCTCGTCCAGCAGCCCATCGGGGTCCTCGGGCGCCATCTTGATCATCGCGCCGATCGCGCTCGACTCCAGCTCCGCGGCGACCGCGGCCAGCATCTCCTTGCGCTCGGCCAGCCACTCCAGCCGGGCGTACAGCTCCTCGCTGCGGCTCGCCCGCCGCTCCGGCGGCGGCGGACCGGCCTCCCACTCCTCGGCCAGCGCCCGCAGCGCCTCCTCGTCCCCGGCCGCGTACGCCGCGTTGACCCGCACGATGAAGGCACCGCGCCGCTCCCGCTCGGCCTCCTCCTCGGCCAGATCCGGATGGGCCTTACGGGCCAGCTCCCGGTAGATCCGGCGGGCCTCCTCGCTCGGCCGCACCCGCGGCGGCGGCTGCACGGGCCGCTCGGTGAGCATCGCGGCGGCCTCCGGCGAGAGCCCCTCCGAGTCGATCCAGCCGTGGAACAGCTCCTCCACGCCCGGCATCGGCTGCACCAGCCCCCGCGCCTCACGAGCCTTGCGGATGTCCTCCGGGTCGCCGGTGCGGGCCGCGAGTGCCTCGGCGATCAGCGCGTCCAGCTCGTCCAGGCGCGAGTACATGGGTCCGAGCCGCTGGTGGTGCAGCCGGGAGAAGTTCTCCACCTCCACCCGGAAGGTCTCCACCGCTATCTCGAACTCGATCAGCGCCTGCTCGGCCGCGCGCACCGCCCGCTCCAGCCGCTCGGCGGCCTGAGCCTCCTCCCGCGACCGGTCGTGCGACTCCGCCTGGGGCTCCGCGTCCGACACCGACTGCTGTGCCTGCTGCTGCGCTTCCGGATTCGTCACCCGCTCAGACTACGTCCGGCGGTGATCGGCGATGGAGGTCACACCCCCCGCCCGCGCCTCACACTCCCATCTCGGCCGCTATCCGTCCATTGCGCACCGCCATGACCAGCGCGGAGTGATCCGCTTCCGTGCGATCCGCGTACGCCACCGCGAAGGCGGCCACCGCCTCGTCCAGCTCCTCCCCCTTGCCGCAGTAACCGGCCAGCATCCGGGGGTCCGCGCTGTGGGAGTGCGCCCGGGCCAGCAGGGCCCCGGTCATCCGTCCGTAGTCGTCCATCTGGTCCGCGGCCAGGGCGGCCGGGTCCACACTTCCCTTGCGGTTGCGGAACTGCCGCACCTGGTAGTGCCGCCCCCGCACCGTGGTCCACCCCAGCAGGATGTCGCTGACCACCTGCATCCGCTTCTGGCCGAGCACCACCCGCCGCCCCTCGTGTGTGACATCCGGCACCTCGAAGCCGGCCTTCGCCACATGCGGCAGCAGCGCGGAGGGGCGCGCCTCCTTCACCTGGAGCACCAGCGGCTCGCCCCGGTGGTCGAGCAGCAGCACCACATAGGAGCGGGTGCCCACGCTGCCCGTGCCGACCACCCGGAACGCCACATCGTGCACCTCGTACCGCGCGAGCAGCGGCAGCCGGTCCTCCGGCAGCGTGCCCAGATACCCGGCGAGCGACGAGGCCACCGCCGCCGCCTCCTCGTCCGGCACCCTGCGCAGCACCGGCGGCGCGTCCACGAAGCGCCGGGCCGCCGGCCGGCCGGAGGAACCCTCCTCGCCCGGCACGGGCTCGGTGGACCGGGCGGCGTACCGCGCGCTGGTGTTCCGCCGGGCCTTCTCGGAGATCCGCTCCAGCGTGCCCACGAGGTCCTTGGCGTCCGTGTGGGAGACCAGTTCCTCGTCCGCGATCGCGTTCCACGCCTCCGTCGCCGGGAGCTTGGCCAGCAGCCGCACCGTGCGCCGATAGGCGCCCACCGCGTCCTGGGCGGCCGCCCGGCAGGTGTCCTCGTCGGCGCCCGCCTCCCGACCGGCCAGCACCAGCGAGACCGCGAGCCGCTTCACATCCCACTCCCACGGACCGTGGACGGTCTCGTCGAAGTCGTTGAGATCGATGATCAGGCCACCACGCGCATCCCCGTAGATCCCGAAGTTGGCGGCGTGGGCATCGCCACACAGCTGGGCCCCGATACCGGTCACCGGCGTGGTCGTGAGGTCGTGCGCCATCAGCCCGGCGGCCCCGCGCAGAAAGGAGAAGGGGGTCGCGGCCATCCGTCCCACCCGGATCGGGGTGAGCTCCGGCAGCCGCCCGGCGTTGGACCGCTCGACCGCCGCCACCGGATCCGGCCGCTCGGCGTTCCCCGGCGGCTCGGCATGCGCCGAGCGCGGCACGCTCTTGCGCAGCGCCTTGCCCCGCTGCCGGGGAGAGGGCCCCTCACCCCGCCACATGGCGAAGCCCGGAACCGGCGGCAGCCGCCGGGCCCCGCCCGCGCCATCCCCGCCGCCCGGCCCCCGCGCGCCGCTTCCGCCGCCCCGGCCGCCCTCGCCGCTTCCGTCGCCGTCAAGGCTTCCGTCGCCCTCAACGCTCCGGTCGTCCGTCATCGCGCCCCCGCCCTTCTCGCACACGACATCGACTGAGTCGACTGCGCCGACCGTACCCCCTGTCGCCCCACCCCGTCAGAGCCTGTGGAAAACCTTGACGATCATGGCGAAGCCCCAGATCAGAAGGCCAACCCCAGATCACAGGGCGAGTCCAGGATCCAAGAGGCCGCCCCCCAGATCAGAAAGTGATCCGGCTCAGCCCCGGAACTGCTTCGGGCAGTCCTCGCCCCCGAGGGAAGATGGCTCTCCGCCCACCGCGACAGCTCCTTCAGCGCGGGCTCCAGCGCCTTCCCCGCGTCCGTCAGCCGGTAGGCCACCCGCAGCGGCGGCCCGGCATCGACCTCCCGCACCACCAGGCCCGCCGTGGAGAGCTCGGTGAGCCGGTCCGACAGCATCCGCTCACTGATCCCCGGAATGGCCCGCCGCAGGTCGGCGAAGTACGCCCCCTGCTCCGTCAGCACGGCCACGATCAGCCCCGTCCATCGCTTGCCGAACAGCTCGAAGAACCGTGTCATCTCGCCGTCGACCTGCTTGCAGGCCTGCTCGTTGTGGTCCCCACGATCCTTCGCCATGGAATACAGAGTACTGCGTTCCAGTTTGGGACTACGAAAAAGTAAGCTACTGTGCCTTCCGTAGGTACGTAGGTATTACTGGCTCCTCCCGAGCCTTGTCACTGGAGGCATCCATGCCGACTCTTCTGCACCTCGACACCTCTGTCTTCCCCGGTGAAGCCTCCGCTTCCCGCTCGGTCACGGCCACCTTCCGCAAGGAATGGGAAGCCCAGCACCCGAACGGCACGGTGATCTATCGCGACCTGGCCGCCGAGCCGCTGCCGCACCTGGACGGCCTCGCGGCCGCCGCCGGTTTCGCCGCTCCCGACCAGCGCTCCCCCGAGCAGCACTCGGCCTTCGCCCTGCGGGAGACCCTTGCCAGTGAGCTCGAGCAGGCCGACGTGGTCCTGATCGGCGCCCCGATGTACAACTTCACGATCCCCTCCACCCTCAAGGCGTGGCTGGACCACGTGATCATCATGGGTCGCACCGCGGGCGCCGAGCAGACCACCACCTCGGGCACCCCGGCGGTCGTCGTCGCCAGCCGTGGCGGCGGTTACGGCCCGGGCACCCCGCGGGAGAGCTTCGAGTTCGTGACGAACTACCTCGGGAAGGCCCTGGGTGACGGCCTCGGCCTCGATGTCACGTTCGTTGTGCCGGAACTCACGTTGGCCCGCAGCAATCCGGCCATGGCCGACCTGGTCGAGCTCTCGGACGCCTCCAAGGCGAAGGCCCACGAGGACGCCGCGGCCAAGGCCAAGGAGCTCGCCACCCGCTTCGCCGCCGCCTGATCCGACCAATCCGGCCGATCCGCCCGACCCAACCGATCCGGTCGCGCGAACACCGGACGGCAGGGGCCTCCTCTTCCCCGGGAGGCCCCTGCCGTTCGTCCGGGAGCCCCAGGAGGCCCGCGCCGCACACGCGAAGCCGCCACGAAGCCGCGGTGAACGCCAAGCCGCCGCAAACGCGAAACGGGCCCCTCCGAGCGACTTTCGTCACTCCGGAGAGACCCGCTCCGACTGGTGCGCGAGGGGGGAGTTGAACCCCCACGCCCTTTCGGGCACTGGAACCTGAATCCAGCGCGTCTGCCTATTCCGCCACCCGCGCATGGGTGCTGCCGTCCGGTCACTCGCCCCGCTCCCCGGCCCGATCTTTTGATCCGTCCGGTTCGCGTGGAGCGCCTTCCGACATCCAGAACACTAGCACGCTCCTCGGGGTGCAATCACACCCGTTACCGAGGCCCCCGCCCCCACCCGTCCGTAGAGCGTCACGGTTGCGGGACACTGTCGTCAGGGCACCTCTACGATCCCTGTGAGAGGTGACACTGCTCCACAGGGCCAGGAAGGGGAACCACCCGATTTCCCGACGCGTGGATACGATCAGTAAGCAGTACCAGGACGACGCAGAGCACGACTGAGGAAGGAGGTGCCCGGTGGGAGTACTGAAACGCTTCGAGCAGCGTCTCGAGGGCCTCGTGAACGGCACCTTCGCCAAGGTGTTCAAGTCCGAGGTCCAGCCGGTCGAGATCGCCGGCGCGCTCCAGCGTGAGTGCGACAACAACGCCACGATCTGGAACCGCGACCGGACGGTCGTCCCCAACGACTTCATCGTCGAGCTGAGCACGCCCGACTACGAGCGGCTCAGCCCGTATTCCGGCCAGCTCGGCGACGAGCTGGCCGGCATGGTCCGCGACTACGCCAAGCAGCAGCGATACACCTTCATGGGCGCCATCAAGGTGCATCTGCAGAAGGCCGAGGACCTCGACACCGGCCTGTACCGGGTGCGCAGCCGGACCCTGGCCTCCAGCGAGTCCCAGAGCCCCGAGCAGGCGGCGGGCCGCCCCGGCGCCGGAGCGGCCCCGCAGCAGCGCCCCGGCGGTTACGGCTACCCCGCCCAGCCCGCCGGTGCCCCGCCGATGCCCTCCACGCCCCCCGGCGCCCGCCCGGCGCCCCGCGGCGGCGGAGCGGCGGCCGGCGTCGGAGCCCAGCCGCAGGGTCAGACCCGCCGCTGGATCGAGATCAACGGCACCCGCCACCAGATCTCCCGTCCCACGCTCGTCCTGGGCCGCTCCACCGACGCTGACGTGCGGATCGACGATCCCGGTGTCTCCCGCAGACACTGCGAGATCCGGGTCGGAACCCCACCGACCATCCAGGATCTCGGGTCGACGAACGGCATCGTGGTGGACGGGCAGCACACCACGCGCGCTACGCTCCGCGACGGCTCGCGGATCGTCGTGGGCAGCACCACCATCGTTTACCGGCAAGCCGAAGGGTGAAGCGGGGGCAATGTCAGAGCTGACCCTCACGGTCATGCGGTTGGGTTTCCTCGCCGTACTGTGGCTGTTCGTCATCGTGGCCGTCCAGGTCATCCGCAGCGACCTGTTCGGGACCCGCGTGACCCAGCGCGGTTCGGCGCGGCGCGGCGCCCCCGACCGGCCGCAACCGCAGCAGCAGCGCCAGCAGAGCGCGCCGCCGCAGCAGCGCCAGCAGTCCGGGGGCCGCGGCCGCCGCGGTGCCCCCACCAAGCTGGTGGTCTCCGAGGGCACGCTCACCGGCACCACGGTCGCCCTGCAAGGGCAGACCATCACCCTCGGCCGTGCGCACGATTCAACAATCGTGCTGGACGACGACTACGCCTCCAGTCGGCATGCCAGGATCTACCCGGACCGTGACGGCCAGTGGATCGTCGAGGATCTCGGGTCCACCAACGGCACCTATCTCGACCGGACCCGACTCACCACGCCGACACCGATTCCGCTGGGTGCGCCGATCCGTATCGGCAAGACCGTCATCGAGCTGCGGAAGTAGTAGGACCATGACGACCGGAGGGTGGGCAGCGTGGTTGGCAAGGGGCTGTACCCGGAGCCGACGGGCGAGGTGCGCATGAGTCTGTCACTGCGTTTCGCGGCCGGATCGCACAAGGGCATGATCCGGGAGGGCAACGAGGACTCCGGCTACGCCGGTCCCCGGCTGCTCGCCATCGCCGACGGCATGGGTGGCCAGGCCGCCGGCGAGGTCGCCAGCTCCGAGGTGATCTCCACCCTGGTCCAGCTCGACGACGACGTCCCGGGCTCGGACATCCTGACGTCCCTCGGCACTGCCGTGCAGCGGGCCAATGATCAGCTGCGCGTCATGGTCGAGGAGGACCCGCAGCTCGAGGGCATGGGCACCACGCTCACCGCCCTGCTGTGGACCGGCCAGCGGCTCGGTCTGGTGCACGTCGGCGACTCGCGGGCGTATCTGCTGCGCGACGGGGTGCTCACCCAGATCACCCAGGACCACACCTGGGTGCAGCGCCTGGTCGACGAGGGCCGGATCACCGAGGAGGAGGCGGGCACCCACCCGCAGCGCTCCCTGCTGATGCGCGCCCTGGGCAGCGGCGACCACGTCGAGCCCGATCTGTCCATCCGCGAGGTCCGGGCCGGTGACCGCTATCTGATCTGCTCCGACGGCCTGTCCGGCGTCGTGAGCCACCAGACCCTCGAGGAGACCCTCGCCAGCTACCAGGGCCCCACGAGACCGTGCAGGAGCTGATCCAGCTCGCCCTGCGCGGCGGTGGCCCCGACAACATCACCTGCATCGTCGCCGACGTCCTCGACGTCGACGGCGCCGACACCCTCGCCGCCCAGCTCAACGACACCCCCGTGATCGTGGGCGCGGTCGCCGAGAACCAGATCCCGCTCGGGGACGGCGGCGCCGCGCACACCCCCGCGGGCCGCGCCGCCGAGCTCGGCCGGTCCGTACCGCCGCAGCAGGGCGACGCGCGCGGCGGCTTCGGGCCGCCCGGCAGCGGCGATCCGGCCATCGGCGGTATGCCGCAGGGCGGTTACGGCGACTACGCCGACGGTGACTTCACCAAGAAGAGCGGCCGCAAGACATGGGCCAAGCGGTCGCTCTTCATCGTGCTGGGCCTCGCCGTGATCGGCGGCGGCCTCTACGGCGGCTATCGCTGGACCCAGACGCAGTACTACGTGGGCTCCAACGGCGACCATGTCGCGATCTACCAGGGCATCAGCCAGGATCTGGCCTGGATCAAGCTCAACAAGGTCCATGAGGACCACCGCGAGATCGAACTCAAGTACCTCCCGGCCGACCAGCGCGGGCGGGTGGAGGACACCATCACGGTCAGCGGACTGGGCCAGGCCCAGGACAAGACCAAGGACCTCGCCACCCTCGCCAGCGCCTGTAAGAAGGCCGATGCCCAGCAGAAGGCCGAGGAGAGCCAGAAGGACCTCACCGGCGGCGACAAGGGCAAGGGCGACAAGGCACCCAGTGGCGGTGCCTCCAGCAGCGCCGACCCGTCCCAGAGCAGCAGCGGCAAGCCCGGCGGCCAGAAGACCGAGACCCAGCTCGGGACGCAGGCCGCCAAGGCCACCACCAAGCCCACGCCGACGACGTCTCCCACTCCGAAGCCCGGCCCCACCCTCTCGGAGGAGGAGAAGAAGTTGGTCCCGCAGTGCAGCAGCACCCAGCAGTGAAGCCGTAAGGGGCCGTCCACCCATGAGCAGTAGTACGACCAACACGACGACGATCAGTACGGCCGGGCCGCCGAGCAGGCGGAACACCGAGCTGGCCATGCTCGTCTTCGCGGTGATCATTCCGGTCTTCGCCTACGCCAACGCGGGCCTGGCGCTCAGCGACGAGATGCCCTCCGGCATGCTCAGCTACGGCCTCGGGCTCGGTCTGCTGGCAGGCGTCGGCCATCTGGTGGTCCGGAAGTTCGCGCCGTACGCGGACCCGCTGCTGCTGCCGATCGCCACCCTCCTCAACGGTCTTGGCCTGGTGCTCATCTGGCGGCTGGACCAGTCCAGGCGGCTGGCCCAGCGGGCGAAGGACGCCGGCATGGCCTTCTCGCCCTCGGCCCCCAACCAGCTGATCTACTCGGCACTGGGCGTCGCCCTCTTCGTCGGCGTCCTGATCCTGCTCAAGGACCACCGCATCCTCCAGCGCTACACCTACATCTCCATGGTGGTGGCGCTGATCCTGCTGATCCTTCCGATGTTCTTCCCGGCGCGTTTCGGCGCCCGCATCTGGATCACCCTCGGCAGCTTCTCCATTCAGCCGGGTGAGTTCGCCAAGATCATCATCGCCGTGTTCTTCTCCGGCTATCTGATGGTCAAGCGGGACGCGCTCGCCCTGGCCAGCCGCCGCTTCATGGGGCTGTACCTGCCGCGCGGCCGCGACCTCGGCCCGATCCTGGTGGTCTGGGGGATGAGCATCCTCATCCTGGTCTTCGAGACCGACCTGGGCACCTCGCTGCTGTTCTTCGGCCTCTTCGTCGTGATGCTGTACGTCGCCACCGAGCGCACCAGCTGGATCGTCTTCGGTCTGCTGATGTCCGCGGCCGGCGCGGTCGGCGTCGCCACCTTCGAGCCGCACGTCCAGTCGCGTGTGGACGCCTGGCTCCAGCCCTTCGAGGTGGCCAAGAACGGCGGCAGTGACCAGATCGCCCAGGCGCTGATGGCCTTCGGCTCCGGCGGCGTCTTCGGCACCGGCCTCGGCCAGGGCAACTCCGACCTCATCGGCTTCGCCGCCAACTCCGACTTCATCCTGGCCACGGTCGGCGAGGAGCTCGGGCTCGCGGGCACCATGGGGCTTCTGCTGCTCTACGGCCTGATCGTGGAGCGCGGTGTGCGCACCGCCCTCGCCGCCCGTGACCCGTTCGGCAAGCTGCTGGCCATCGGCCTGTCCGCGGCCTTCGCCATCCAGGTCTTCGTCGTGGCGGGCGGTGTGATGGGCCTCATCCCGCTGACCGGTATGACCATGCCGTTCATCGCGCAGGGTGGTTCGTCCGTCATCGCCAACTGGGCGCTCGTCGCCATCCTGATCAAGGTCAGCGACACCGCGCGCCGCCCGGCGCCGACGCCCGCCCCCACTACAGACGCCGAGATGACCCAGGTGGTCCGACCGTGAACAAGCCCCTGCGCCGAATCGCGATCTTCTGCGGACTCCTCGTCCTCGCCCTGCTGGTGCGGGACAACTGGATCCAGTACGTCCAGGCCGACGAGCTGAAGAACCACGACGGAAACCACCGGGTTCTGATCGCCCGCTACAGCCAGCCGCGCGGCAACATCATCGTCGACGGCCAGCCGATCACCGGATCCGCCGAGACCAACGGCATCGACTTCAAGTACAAGCGCACCTACAAGGACGGCCCCATGTGGGCGCCGGTCACGGGGTTCGCCTCGCAGGCGTACGGCGCCAACCAGATCGAGAACATCGAGGACGGCATCCTCACGGGCAACGACGACCGCCTCTTCTTCAACCGGACGATCGACATGATCACCGGCAAGAAGCAGAAGGGCGGCGACGTCATCACCACCCTGAACCGCAAGGCCCAGGAGGCCGCGTTCAAGGGCCTCGGTGACAAGAAGGGCGCCGTCGCCGCGCTCGACCCGCGCACCGGCAAGATCCTCGCCCTCGCCTCCACCCCGAGCTACGACCCGTCGAAGATCGCGGGCGCCACCTCCAAGGACAAGAAGGCGTGGCTCGGGCTCCAGCCGAAGACGGACAAGGACGACCCGATGCTCAACCGGGCGCTCCGTCAGACCTACCCGCCCGGCTCGACGTTCAAGGTCGTCACCGCCGCGGCCGCGCTGGAGAACGGCAAGTACACCGACATCGACGGGGCGACCAACTCCCCGGTCCCCTGGAAGCTCCCGCTGTCCACCCAAAACCTGCCCAACGAGGGGAACATCCCCTGCGAGAACGCCTCGCTGCGGCAGGCGCTCCGCTACTCCTGCAACACGGTCTTCGGCAAGCTCGGTGACGACCTCGGCAAGGAGAAGATGCGGGAGCAGGCCGAGAAGTTCGGCTTCAACGAGACGGTCGACACCCCCGTCCGCGCCTACGCCAGCGTCTACCCCGAGAAGATGGACCGGCCGGGCAACGCGATGTCGGCCATCGGCCAGTTCGACAACCGGGCCACCCCGCTCCAGATGGCGATGGTCGCCGCCGCGGTCGCCAACGACGGCAAGCTGATGAAGCCGTACATGGTCGACTCGCTGCGCGCCCCCAATCTCAACACCATCGAGCAGACCGACCCGGAGCAGATGAGCCAGCCGCTCAGCTCGGAGAACGCCCAGAAGCTCCAGAGCATGATGGAGACCGTGGTCAAGGAGGGCACCGGCACCAGCGCCCAGATCCCGGGCGTCACGGTCGGTGGCAAGACCGGTACCGCGCAGCACGGCGTGGCCAACAGCAAGAACCCCTATGCGTGGTTCATCTCCTACGCCAAGGGGAACGACGGCTCGCCGGTCGCGGTCGCGGTCGTCATCGAAGGGTCCAACACCCTCCGCGGCGACATCGCCGGTGGCAAGCTGGCCGCGCCGATCGCCAAGAGCGTGATGCAGGCCGTACTGGAAACCGAGCGCGACAAGTGACCCCCGTCACGTCCGGATACCAATCCCGCACGTCGCCGTACCGGTCCGGTATCAGATAGCCACTGAGGCCGGGTCCCGTAAGACGTGCCGGGTACGGTATGCGCGAGCAGCACTTCGCCGGCCCCACAGGGTGCGGCCGGGAACCACGGAAGAGGGCTGGAGTAGCTATGGAAGAGCCGCGTCGCCTCGGCGGCCGGTATGAGCTGGGCTCAGTGCTCGGCCGCGGTGGCATGGCGGAGGTCTACCTCGCGCACGACACCCGCCTCGGCCGTACTGTCGCTGTGAAGACGCTCCGGGCGGACCTCGCCCGCGATCCGTCCTTCCAGGCCCGGTTCCGCCGAGAGGCCCAGTCGGCCGCCTCGCTCAACCATCCCGCGATCGTCGCGGTCTACGACACCGGCGAGGACTACGTCGACGGCGTCTCGATCCCGTACATCGTGATGGAGTACGTCGACGGTTCCACGCTGCGTGAGCTCCTTCACTCGGGTAGAAAGCTGCTCCCCGAGCGCTCACTGGAGATGACCACCGGCATCCTCCAGGCCCTCGAGTACTCGCACCGCAACAACATCGTCCACCGTGACATCAAGCCGGCCAACGTCATGCTCACCCGGAGCGGCCAGGTCAAGGTGATGGACTTCGGCATCGCCCGGGCCATGGGCGATGCCGGTATGACCATGACGCAGACGGCCGCCGTCATCGGCACCGCCCAGTACCTCTCCCCCGAGCAGGCCAAGGGCGAGACCGTCGACGCGCGCAGCGACCTGTACTCCACCGGCTGTCTGCTCTACGAGCTGCTGACCGTAAGGCCGCCGTTCGTGGGCGACTCCCCAGTGGCGGTCGCCTATCAGCACGTGCGGGAGGAACCGCAGCCGCCGAGCACGTACGACCCCGAGATCACCCCGGAGATGGACGCCATCGTCCTGCGGGCGCTGGTCAAGGACCCCGACTACCGCTACCAGTCGGCCGACGAGATGCGCGCCGACATCGAGGCCGCCCTGGAGGGCCAGCCGGTGGCCGCCACCGCCGCGCTGGGCGCGGTCGGCTACGGCTCCGACGACCAGCCCACCGCGATGCTGCGGCCGCAGAACTCCGGCGCCGGGGCGCAGACCTCGATGCTCCCGCCGATGCGCGAGGACGACGGCGGCTTCGGCTACGACGAGCGGCCGGACCGCGGCCGGGGGCGCGGGGGCAACGACAAGAAGAGCAACCTCTCCACGATCCTGCTGATCCTCGCCGGGATACTGGTGCTGGTCGGTGCGATCTTCATCGGGAAGTCGCTCTTCTCCGGCGGTAAGAACGACGACATGGTCTCGGTCCCCAACCTCGTCGGCAAGACGTTCGAGGACGCCAAGAACCAAGGGGAGAACGGCGACTTCAAGGTCAAGAACGTCGGCTCCAAGTTCTGCGAGAACGCGGACAAGAACACCGTCTGCGAGCAGACCCCCAAGAGCGGCGACGAGGTCAAGCGGTACGGCACCGTCGAGCTGACCATGTCCAAGGGCCCCAAGCCCGCGGCCAGGGTCGAGGTGCCCGACGTGCTGAACGTGCAGTTCGAATCGGCCAAGCAGCAGCTCGAGGCCAAGGGTTTCGAGGTCAACCAGAAGACCGAGCAGTCGGACCAGACCGCCGGCAAGGTGATCGACCAGGACCCGAAGGGCGGCAAGAAGGTCCCGAAGGGCGCCACGATCACCCTGACCGTCGCCGAGGCCCAGCAGAAGGTCGTCGTCCCGGACGTGACCACGCAGAAGGTCGAGGACGCCACGAGCTCCCTCCAGGGCAAGGGCCTCAAGGTCCAGACCCAGGAGGTCGAGAACGGCGACGTCGAGGCCGGCACGGTCACCGACCAGACGCCCAAGGGCGGCCAGGAGGTCCTGCCCGGTTCGACGGTCACGCTGACCGTCGCCAAGGAGCCCGCACAAGAGGAGAACGTGCCGGTGCCCAACCTGGGCGGCCAGAAGCTCAAGGACGCCAAGAAGGCGCTCCAGGACCTGGGCCTCAACGTGGGCAACATCGCCGGTCCGCAGGACGACAACGCCACCGTGGTGGCCAGCCAGCCCGGCGCGGGCACCCAGGTGCCCAAGGGCCAGTCCGTGAACCTCATCACGGTCGCCGGGCAGGGTGACAACGGCGGAAACGGCGGCGGGGACAACGGCGGAGGCATCTTCGGCGGCCAGAACGGCTTCTAGCTGACTTCCGGGCACCGTGACACGGGGAAGCCCCCGGCACCTTCTCAGGGTGCCGGGGCTTCCCCGTGCTCGGGGCTTCTCGCGCTCGGGGCTTCTTTCGTACCTGAGCCTTCTTTCGTACCTGGGCTTCCAGGGAGTCGGCGCTAGCGCAGTTCCTTGGGGGGCGTGCGGTCCGCGTCGACCTTCTCGGTGCGCTCCAGTTCGCCCCACACGATGTAGCGGTGACGGGAGGTGTAGACGGGGGTGCAGGTCGAGAGCGTGATGTAGCGGCCCGGCCGCTTCCGGCCCGACTCCTTCGGGACCGCGTCCAGCACGTCCACGTTGTACTTCGAGGTCTCCGGCAGCGTCGCGTAGACCTTGTAGACGTACCAGGTGTCGCGGGTCTCGAAGACCACCGGGTCGCCCTCGTGGACCTTGTCGATGTTGTGGAACTTCGCGCCGTGCCCGTCCCGGTGCGCGGCCAGACTGAAGTTGCCCTTCTTGGCCCACGGCATCGCGGACTTGACCGGCTTGGTGTAGTAGCCGGCCACGCCGTCGTTGAGCGTCTCGGTGCTGGTGCCCTTCTTGACCAGCACCTCGCCGTTGTGCATGGACGGTACGTGCAGGAAGCCGATGCCGCTCTTGGTGTCCAGCTTGCCCGGCCCCTGCCGCGCCCAGTGCTTGCGCACCCGGTCGCCCTGCTTCTTCGCCTCACGGTCCGCCAGGACGTTGGTCCACCACAGCGAGTAGACGACGAACAGGGCGAGGATCAGCCCCGCGGTGATCAGCAACTCGCCGAAGACGGCGATGACCGCCGCTACCCGTCCACGGCCGGGACGGCGGCTGGGCGTTGCGGGCGGGCCGGTGTGCCGGTCCTGCCGCTCGTCGTGGTCGGTGCGTGCCACCGCGTCGTACCCCTTTTTTCTGGTTTCCCGGCTGTTCCCGCTCATTCGACCAGCGCGTCCGGCTTTCCCTCGCTACGCGGCCGCTCCTCGACCATCTTGCCCCAGACGATCATCCGGTAGGTGCTGGTGAACTCCGGGGTGCAGGTGGTCAGCGTGATGTACCGCCCGGGTTTGGTGAAGCCGGAGCCGGGCGGCACCGGCTTGATGACGCCCGTGTTGGACGGCGGCGTCTGCGGCAGGATGCTGCTCATCGCATAGGTGTAGTACCGGCTCTGCGTCTCGACGACGATCTCGTCGCCGGGCTTGAGGCGGTTGATGTAGCGGAACGGCTCGCCATGGGTGTTGCGGTGCCCGGCGAGCGCGAAGTTGCCCTTCTTGTCCCACGGCATGGCGGTCTTCAGCGGGCTCTTGCCGTAGTGGCCGACCATGCCGCGGTCGAGGACCTTGTGCTTGTCGATGCCCTCCGCGATCGGGGCCTTCACATCCAGCTTGGGGATGTAGATGATCGCGAACCCCTGCCCGGGGGAGAAGGTGCCCGGGTCCCGCTCGTCGCCGCTCTCGTCCCATTTCTTCTGGAGGTTGTTGGCGGCGCCGTTGGCCTGCTGATGGGCGAGGATGTTCGTCCACCACAGCTGATAGGTGACGAAGAGCAGCATCACCACGCCGAGCGTGATGAACAGCTCGCCGACCACCCGGCTCGCCACCACCCCTGGGCTGTCCTTGCGCGCCCGCGCGGCGCGCTTGGCCTCCATACGGGTGCGGGGCCGGGCGTCACCGGCGCTCCCCGCGCCCTCCGCGGCCCGTGTGGCGCCCGCCTCCGCCGTGCCGCGCCGGGCGGCGCGGGAGCCATGCTTTCCGGCGCGCTTCCCGGTCCCCTGGGCGGCCTTACGGCGGGCCGCCCGGCCACCGGGCGCGGGCTCGGGATCGCCGTCCCGGTCCGCCTCGACCTTGCGCAGCAGCATGGTCCGGTCGGCGGGCGGCGCCTCCACGGCGCGCAGGGCGACCGTCTCGTCGTCGCCCCGGGGCGTCACCGGGGGCAGGACGGCCGTCTCGGCGGCCTCCGGTGCGCGCGCGGACGCCTCGGCGGACCGTGTGGCCGTCTCGCCGGAGTGGGGGGCGGTCGTCCCGGCGAAGTGCGGGGGCTTCTCGGCGGAGCGTGGGGCCGTCTCGCCGGAGTGTGGGTATGGCCCCGGGGCGCGGATGGGCATCTGGGTGGCGTGTGCGGGCCCTGAGGGCCCCGTGGGGGCCGCACGGGCGCGGCGGCGCCCCGTGGGCGGCCCGGCCGCCTCAGCCGCCTCCTCCGGCCCCGAGGGGCCGTGCGGGCACGCCTGCGCCCTGTAGGCGGCTCGGCGGCCTCCTCCGCCCCTGAGGCCGCCGTACGGGCGCGTCTGCGCCCCGTAGGCGGCTCGGCCGCCTCAGCGGCCTCCTCCGGCCCCGCGGCGGCCGGGCGGGCGCGCCGCCTGCGGCCGGTGGGCGGCGGCACGGAGAGCGACGCGGTGCCCACGGCACGCCCCGTGAGCCCGGCCGGGGTGCCCGTCGGCCCGGCCGGTGCGGAGTCCGGCAGCGGGTCGGTCAGCGGGTCCCGCGGGCCCTCCGCGGCCGCCGCCGGGAACGCGTCCGGGTCCCCCTGGGCGGCGTGGGCGCCATGCGCACCAGGGGCGGCGTGTTGCTCATGAGACCCGTACGGCGCGTACGGGGCGGGCTCCCGGGTGCCCTGGGCGGCGCCCTCGCGCTCGGGGCGCGGTCCGGTCACTCGCCGGCCTTACCGCCGACCGCCCCGACCACCGGGGCGAGCCCCGCGGACCGCCCCACGGCATCCGTGTCCCCGCACTCCACCAGCCAGTTGGCGAGCATCCGGTGGCCCCATTCGGTGAGGACCGACTCGGGGTGGAACTGGACGCCCTCGACCCGCAGTTCACGGTGGCGCAGACCCATGGCGATGCCGGTCTCCGTCCAGGCCGTGATCTCCAGCTCGGGGGGCACCGTCCCCCGTTCCACGGCCAGCGAGTGATAGCGGGTGGCGGTGAAGGGGGTGGGCAGCCCGCTGAAGACGCCGGCTCCCTCATGGGTCACCAGCGAGGTCTTGCCGTGCAGCAGCTCCGGGGCCCGTCCGACGACTCCGCCGTACGCGACGGCCATGGACTGCATCCCCAGGCAGACGCCGAACACCGGTACACCGGTGTCCGCGCAGTGCCGGACCATGTCGACACAGACCCCGGCCTCCTCCGGGGTGCCGGGTCCGGGGGACAGCAGGACCCCGTCGAAGCCGTCCTGGGCGTGCCCGAGGGAGACCTCGTCGTTGCGCACCACCTCGCACTCGGCGCCGAGCTGGTAGAGGTACTGGACGAGGTTGAAGACGAAGCTGTCGTAGTTGTCGACGACCAGGATGCGCGCGCTCATCGCGGACCCGCCATTCCCTGGTCGACCGTCACGTCGTTGAACGGCAGCAGGGGCTCCGCCCAGGGGAAGACGTACTGGAAGAGCACGAAGACGATCGCCAGCACCAGCACGAGCGAAATCAGTGCCCGCACCCATGCGTTACCCGGCAGATGCCGCCAGATCCAGCCGTACATGCCATCCCTACTCACCGATGACGAAGTCGATTGCAGCACCGGAGTGCAGCACCAGAGTAAGGGGCGAGGGGTGGGGCCGGAGGGTCAGCTGTACAAAGCCTTGGGCTTGCCTTGGGCTACGGATTGGGTCGCGTCGAGGTGTGCCCAGCTGATCAGCCGGTGGCTGTGACCCCACTCCGGCTCGCAGGTCGTCAGCGTGAGATAGCGGCCGGGGCGCCGGAAGCCGGACGCGCGCGGCACCGGATCGATCACCCCGGTGTCGGTCGGCAGGGTGCGGTAGGGACGGCGGTCGACGCGGTAGGTGAACCAGGTGGTGCCGTCGGTCAGCACCACCGCGTCACCGGGGCGCAGCTCGGGGAAGTCCTTGAAGGGGTCGCCGTAGGTGCGGCGGTGCCCGGCGACGGCGAAGTTGCCGAGGGCACCGAGGCGGGCGGTGCGGGAGTAGTGGCCGAGCCCCTTCTTCAGGGTGCCGGTGGCGGTGCCCTCGAGGACGGGCTTGGCCCAGTCGGCGCCGAAGCGCGGGATGTACATGATCGCGAAGGAGGCGCCGGGCTCGTAGCGGCGGGGCCGCGAGGAGGGCTCGGCACCCGCGCTGACCGTGCCGGTGGCCCAGCGGTCCTGGAGGTGGTCGATCTCGCCGTCCATGGCGCGGTCGGCCCGTACGGAGGTCCAGTACAGGACGTAGACCACCAAAAGGATGATCAAGACTCCGACGGTGACGCAGATCTCACTGAGCGTTCTGACGATCAGCCGCGTTCTCAATCGGCCCCCACTGTCCGCCCCGCCGACCCGGTGCCGCGCGCCGGTCAGCCGGTGCTATCCGATGGGCTGTGCCTGGTGCAGATCCACTGTGCCGGAGTAACCGGGAAGAGTCACCGTGTCGTGCTGGTCGACTTTCCAGCCGAGGCCGTACGCGTCGACATAGCTGCGGTAGTTCTGGATCGCGGGCGAGGCGGCGAGGGCGGCGCCCAGCTTCTCCCGGTCACCCACGGCGGTGACCTTGTAGGGCGGCGAGTAGACCTGGCCCTGGAGGATCAGGGTGTTGCCGACGCAGCGCACCGCGCTGGTGGAGATCAGCCGCTGGTCCATGACCTTGATCCCCTCGGCGCCGCCCTGCCACAGCGCGTTGACCACGGCCTGGAGATCCTGCTGGTGGATGACGAGATCGTTGGGCTGGGGATCCGGGACGCCGGGGATCTGCGGGGTGGCGTTCGGCGGGGCGTCGGTGAGGGTGACGGTGAGCCCGGGGCCGGTGAGCTTCTTGGTCCCGGCGGTCTCCTCCAGCTCGGCCAGCTTGCGGCGCTCGGCCTGGGTGCTGCCGTTGTCCCGCCGGGCGAGAGCGTCGACCTCGGAGCGTATTTTGGCGGTGCTGTCGTCCAGGGTGCCGTTCTTACGGCTGCGTTCCTGGATGAGATCGGAGAGCCGCAGCATCGATTCGTCGCTGCGGAGGTTGGTGCCCTGGGCCGTGTTGAAACTGGTCCAGAAGATCACTCCGGCCAGCGCGAAGACCGCTCCGGTCAGCAGCCGCACGGGGCGGAACCGGGGGCGGCGGGACGCCGGGGTGGGGGAGTCAGCGGAATTGCTCAACGTACCCTTACTCCTTACGACGCCGCGGAAGGACTACGCTAACGGACGTGTGGGGGAGGGACGTGGTCCCCGTCGCTGTCCCGCCCCGGCGCCGTCCGTACACATCCCCGCGCGGTCACGCAGCGCATCGACAGGAGAGTTCCTCGTGCCGAAGTCACGGATCCGCAAGAAGGACGACTTCACGCCGCCGCCGGCGAAGCAGGCAGCCAGCATCAGTCTGAACAGCGGCCGCCGGTGGGTGGCACCGCTGATGCTGGCCATGTTCCTGATCGGCCTCGCGTGGATCGTCATCTTCTACGTGACCACGGGGACATGCCGGTCGAGTCGCTGGGGAACTGGAACATCGTGGTGGGCTTCGGCTTCATCGCCGCGGGGTTCGTCGTCTCCACCCAATGGAAGTGACCAGGCGGTCCTCACGCTCGTCCCCAGGTTGTCCACAGAGTTATCCACAGCCGGGGAAAACTCAGAAGATCTGTGGATAACCTCTGTCGTGTTGACGCCGGTGTGACCGGTGACGGGCGTCCGTTCGATCGTTCACACCCCCATCTTCCTGCGAAAACGCAGGTCAGTTGGGGGGCGTACGCAAGTTCTCCACAGGTTGCGTAAGATCCGCCACGTGCTGTGGACAACTGACCGGATCCGGGCCGTCCCAGGTGGCCGATGGCCTGCCGCTCATCGGCCGACCACTCCGCTCGGCCGATGAGCTTCAGCCGGTGAGGTTCAGCCGGTGAGCTGCACCGTCCGGATCCACACCATCGCGACGATCGCGAGCAGCACCAGGGCGCAGGTCCCCCGCTGCACCAGTGCCCGCTTCTCCCGGGGCGCGTGCACCATCCCGTACGCCACCACCGTGCCCGCGACCAGGCCACCGACATGGGCCTGCCAGGCGATGCCGGACCAGGTGAAGGTGAAGAGCAGATTCAGCGCCAGCAGCGCGATGACCGGGCGCATGTCGTAGTTCAGCCGGCGCATCAGCACGGCGGTGGCGCCGAGCAGGCCGAAGATCGCGCCGGAGGCGCCCAGCGACGGCTGGTTCTGCGCCGCCAGGAGATACGACAGCGCGCTGCCGCCCAGCCCCGACAGCATGTAGAGCACGATGAAGCGGACACGGCCGAGCGCGGCCTCCAGCGGGCCGCCGATCCACCACAGCGAGAGCATGTTGAAGGCGATGTGCATCAGCTGCTGGTGGAGGAAGACCGAGGTCACCAGCCGCCACCACTGGCCCTCGGCGACGCCGACGATCTGCACCGTACCGGGGTCATAGGCCCGGCCGACCAGGTCGAGGTCGTTCACCAGCCGGTCGCCCGCGGACAGCGCGGCGAGCCATACCGCGATGTTGATGGCCACCAGGATCTTGGTGATCAGCCGCGGGTCCGAGGCCATCGTGCCGCCCGCCAGGGTGCGCGGCTGAGCGGCGCGCGGCGGGGGTCCGGCGGCCGAGGCCCCGGATCCGGCGGACGCCCGTCCGCTCACACACTCGGGGCACTGGAACCCCACAGACGCGCTGATCATGCACTCGGGGCAGATCGGGCGCTCACAGCGGGTGCAGCTGATGCCGGTCTCCCGCTGGGGGTGCCGGTAGCAACAGACCGCCTGGTCCTCCATGGTGTCCCCTCGCCCCTTGTCCACTTCTGATCGGGCGTTCCCCCGCCCCGCTTGTTCACACGGACACTTGTTCACACGGACAAGCGGGGCATGAAAGTTCCCCGTACGGCTTCAGCCCTCGCGCGTCTCCACGACGACCGACTCGATGACGACGTCCTGGAGCGGACGGTCGGTGCGCGGGTTGGTCGCGGTGCCCGCGATCGCGTCGACGACCTTCTTGCTGCCCTCGTCGACGACCTCGCCGAAGATGGTGTGCTTACCGGTCAGCCACGCGGTCGGGGCGACCGTGATGAAGAACTGCGAGCCGTTGGTGCCCGGGCCGGCGTTGGCCATCGCCAGCAGGTACGGCTTGTTGAAGGCCAGGTCCGGGTGGAACTCGTCGCCGAACTCATAGCCGGGACCACCGGTCCCGTTGCCCAGCGGGTCACCGCCCTGGATCATGAAGCCACTGATCACGCGGTGGAAGACGGTGCCGTCGTAGAGCTTCTCCTTGGCCTTCTTGCCGGTGGCCGGGTGGGTCCACTCGCGACTCCCTTCGGCCAGTTCGACAAAGTTCTTGACCGTCTTGGGCGCGTGGTTCGGCAGCAGCCGGACCACGATGTCGCCGTTGTTCGTCTTCAGGGTGGCGTATAGCTGCTCGGCCACGATCAACCTTCCATCGTTTTCACTTACGTCTCCTGATCCTCGCACGGACGCAAGGCGGACGAGTAGCCGCTGAGGCGGCCCCGGGCGCGCCGATCCGCGCGGTTTCCCCGAGAATCCTCCCTATGACCCGGATGCCCGATCACACATGCCGACCGCGCCGCCAACGGGCATGATCTCCACAAACAGGCATGATCTTTCTTGGGATGGAAACACGAAACTGGGCAAATAGAGCGCGCAACGAAAACGCACGACTCTGAACCCCGGAGCTCGACCACGCCACCGAGGAGGAGGATCCCGTGACCCGCATTGACAGCGTGCGAGCCGCGACCGGCACAGCCAAGGGCAGCGTCCTGCACGCCGCGGAGGCGGTGGCGCCCTATGCCGGCACGGCCAAGGACACCGCGACGCGCTACGCGCACGAGGCCCGCGTCCGGCTGGCGCCGAAGGTCTCGACCGCGGCACACCAGGCCCGGTCCACGGCCGGTGCTCAGTACCACGCCCATGTCGCACCACGGCTCAACCAGGCCCGTGGCACCCTGCCGCCGAAGGTGGACAAGGCCGCCACGCGGGCCGCCAAGCGGACCCGCAAGGCGGCACGCCACGCCGCCGACTACACCGCACCGCGGGTGGAGCAGGCGATGGCCGGGGTGCGCGCCGCCGCAGGGCCGGCGCGCGAGGAGGCGACCATCCGCACGGCGGCAGCCATCGCGGCGCTGCGCACCCATGTGACGGCCGCGGAGATCGAGAAGCTCGCCCGGAAGCACCGCCGCCGGGCCCGGACCGCCCGCTTCGCCAAGCGGGCGACCTTCATCGGGCTGGTCGGCGCGGGCGTCTTCGCCGCGTGGAAGTGGTGGGACAAGCAGGCCAACCCCGACTGGCTGGTCGAGCCCCCGGCGGCGACCGAGGTGGGCGACCGCGAGCGGCTCTCGACGGTGGACGGCAGCGACCAGAACGCCCTCGACCCCGAGGTGCAGGCCAAGCAGGCCGAGGCCGAGGCCCGCAGGGACGACGAGCGCTGACGGCGCCGCTCACGGCGCCCGGCGCAAGCCCTCCGCGAGGGGCGGGAGATCTCCTGATCTCCCGCCCCTCGTCCCGTCTCCGGCCCTGTCCCCGGTTCCGGCTACGGCCACGGCTACGGCTACGGCTACGGCTACGGCTCAGTCAGCCGGGTCCTCCCCCTGGGAGCGGCGCTGCCGCCGCTCCAGGAAGATCTCGGTGAAGACCGAGACCTTGGCCCGCAGCGCCCAGGGGTCGAACGGCTTGGCCATGTAGTCCACCGCACCGGCCGCATAGCCCCGCGAGGAGTGCTCGGGATCGGAGCCCATCGCGGTGAGGAAGATGATCGGGATGTCGCGGTTACGGGGACGCCGCTTGATATGGGCCGCCGTCTCATAGCCGTCCATCTCGGGCATCTGCACATCCAGCAGGATCACCGCGAAGTCGTCATGGTCGAGCAGCGCCTTGAGGGCCTCCTGTCCGGAGGTCGCGGTCACCAGCTCCTGGTCGAGCGTGGCCAGCACGGCCTCCATGGCCAGCAGATTGTTCTGCTGGTCGTCCACCACGAGGATCTTCGGCCGCGGCCCCATGGCTCGCTGGGGCGCCGCGGGCCCCTCCCGTCCCATGGGCTCCTCCTCCTGCAGTGGCACCGCGGCCGGGCGCTGGGACTCCACCATGGCCAGCTGCCGCTCCAGGACCAGACAGCGCTCCTCCGCCAGCCGCCCCCGCAGCCGCACCTCGTCCAGCTCCTCGGTGAGCCGCCGCACCTCCTGCTGGAGCAGGTCCCGCTCCTTGATCAGCTCATCCCGGTCCGGGATGTCCCGCTCCAGCGCGTCCGCCCGGGCGCGCTCCGTCGCCCATGCCGCCTCGGCCTGGTTCAGCCGCACCTCGAGATCGGCGATGCGGTGCTTGAGGTCCAGCAGCGCCTCACCCAGCACGTCCTGGTGCGCCATGGAGACCCGCGCGTCCCGATCGGCGTCGGCCAGCTGGATCTGCAAGATCTCCATGGCGTGCCCGGGGGAGCGGCTGGTGCGGACCGCGGCCCGGTGCAGCTCCCGCACCAGCTCGATGGCGGCCGGGGTGGGAGCGACGCCCCGCCGCTCGGCGAGATCGGTGAACAGATCGAAGACGAACTCCCACGGCGGGATGCGGGTGCCGTTCAGGAACCGCGAGATGGTGCTCGGATCCCGGTGCCTGCGCACCGCGTATCTGCGCACCGAGACCCCCAGCCCCAGGAACAGCTTCCTCAGCTCCACAGCGAACGCCCGGCACTCCTCGGGCAGGTTCTCGCCCAGCGGATGCAGCTCACCCATCGTGTCCCCCTGTACGGCGCACCGCGCCGATCAGACGACTCCCGGGCGATCTGCCCGAGTTGTGGAAAACACCCTGGAGCATCCCGCGGGTGTTGCGCCGGGCAATGACAAGAGTGGCAACACCGATATCAGGGGCGAAAACGCACCAGCCAGGACACCGGTCCGGCGTCCTGGCTGGTGATGGAGGTGGAGCCTAGGAGAGTCGAACTCCTGACATCCGCCATGCAAAGACGGCGCTCTACCAACTGAGCTAAGGCCCCTTCGCCGATCAGGATACCTGGTACCGACCACCATTCCCGACCGGGTATCGCTCGCGCGTAGCGCTCTCCGTAGGATGCCACGCAAGATTCGCGGCAGCGAAGCGAAGGGGAGAGCGAGATGGACGCAACACAGCAGGATGCCACGGCGCGCGCACGGGAGCTTCAGCGCAGCTGGTACGGGGAGCCGCTGGGGGCGCTCTTTCGCCGTCTCATCGACGATCTCGGTCTGAACCAAGCCCGTCTCGCCGCCGTCCTCGGTCTGTCCGCGCCCATGCTCTCGCAGCTCATGAGCGGCCAGCGCGCCAAGATCGGCAACCCCGCCGTGGTCCAGCGGGTGCAGGCGCTGCAGGAGCTGTCCAGCCAGGCGGCGGACGGCAGGGTCAGCGCCGCCGAGGCCGCCGAGCGCATGGAGGAGATCAAGAAGTCCGCGGGCGGCTCGGTCCTCAACTCCACCCAGACCACGGCGAGCACGGGCGCCCCGACCGTACGGCGAGTGGTACGTGAGATCCAGTCGCTGCTGCGGTCCGTGGCGGCCGCGGGGGACATCATCGATGCCGCCGACTCCCTCGCCTCCACCCACCCCGAGCTGGCAGAGTTTCTCCGTGTGTACGGCGCCGGGCGGACCGCCGAGGCGGTCGCCCACTACGAGGCGCACCAGAGCTGACGGGCTGAACTGCTGACGAGTCGATGACGGGGCGGGCACGGCGCGATGGGTGAGATCTTCGCGGGCCGGTACGAGCTGGTGGACCCGATCGGGCGCGGTGGCGTGGGCGCCGTATGGCGCGTCTGGGACCACCGCCGCCGACGGTACGTGGCAGCGAAGGTGCTCCAGCAACGCGACGCCCATACGCTGCTGCGCTTTGTCCGGGAACAGGCCCTGCGGATCGACCACCCCCATGTGCTGGCACCGGCCAGCTGGGCGGCCGACGACGACAAGGTGCTGTTCACCATGGACCTGGTGGGCGGCGGCTCGTTCGCCCATCTGATCGGGGACTACGGCCCGCTGCCGCCCCGCTATGTGTGCACCCTGCTCGACCAGCTGCTCTCCGGACTGGCCGCGGTGCACGCCGAGGGTGTGGTGCACCGGGACATCAAACCGGCGAACATCCTGCTGGAATCCACCGGGACCGGGCGGCCGCACGTCCGGCTGTCCGACTTCGGCATCGCGCTGACCAAGGGCGAGCCCCGCCTCACCGAGGCCAACTACGTGATGGGCACCCCCGGTTACTTCGCGCCCGAGCAGATGATGGGCGACGACCCCGACTTCCCGGCGGACCTCTTCGCCGTCGGGCTGGTGGCTCTCTATCTGATCACCGGGCACAAGCCGGACGCGGAAGCGCTCGTCAAGCTCTTCGAGCAAGGGGTGCCGAACGCGCCCACCGGGGTGCCCGAACCGCTGTGGCAGGTGCTCGCAGGGCTGCTGCAGCCGGACCCCGAGAACCGCTTCCGCACCGCCAATGGCGCGCGGAAGGCACTGGCGACCGCGGTCGACCTGCTTCCCGAGGCCGACCTGGACGACGATGCCATCGAGGTCTTCGACCAACTCGGGCCGCTGCCCACCGGATTCGGCCCCGACGGCCCCACCCGGCCGCGCCGCCGCCATGCGAAGGCCGACCCGCCCCAGGACAACGGCGCGGCGCCGTCCCGGCCCCAGCCCGCCGCCGACTCGGGCTCCGCCGACGAGGCAGCCCCCGGCCCCGACGCGGCCGCTCCTCCGCAGCCGGCCGCCCCGCGGCCGTCCATGTCCGACACCGGCAGCTTCACCCTCCCGCCGCCGCTCCCCCGGAACGACCAGCCACGCGCCCCGCACACCGAGGCCCCCGAGGCCCCTGGAACTCCCGGGCCCCCGGGACTCCTGGGGCTCCGTCCTCCGGCGCCGCGCCCTCCGAAGTCCGGCACCCCGAACCCCCGCACGCCCAGACGCCCCCGAATCGGACCCCACCGCACCAGACCCCACCGCCGCAGCCCGCGGGCCCACCGACGCCGACGCCCCCGCCGCCGGCCGGCCGACCCGCGACTCCGCCCCCACCGGTCCAGCGGCCGTCGATACCCCATCCGCTGACCCCACCGACCCCCTCGACGGCGGCCCCGATCCCACCGGCCCCACAGCCGCCCGTGCACCACCCGCACCACGCACAACAGCAGCCCCCACACCCCGTACAGCCGGTGCAGCACCCGCACCCGCATACGCCCACCCCCGCTCCCGCTCCGAACGCGGCTCCCACGCCGACACCGACGCCAACGCCGACACCCACGCCGACTCCGACCCCGACACCAACGCCGCTCCCGCGTGACTTTCCTTCTACTCGTCCATACACCGCGGAGCGGCCGCAGGTTCCCCGGCGACTCGGCGGCGCCCCGGACCGTCCCGGAAAACGGCGCTCTCGATCCTGATCGTGGCGGCGCTGTGCTTCGCCATCGGCGCATGGGCCCTGGTGGCAGCGGGCTGACCCCGCCCCAGGCCACGACCACGACCACGACCACGACCACGACCACGACCACGAAGCAAATCCCAGACCCCAGCCTCCCAGCAAGCCGCAGACCCCAGCCCCCAGCAGACCCCAGGCCCAGCCCAACTACCAAGCAGGCGGCGGCCCGTACCGCCGCCCCGCCGAGGCCCGCCGCCGAGCGGTGAGCGTCCACACCCCGAGCCCCAGCACCAGCACCGTCCCGGTGCCGATCCCCGCGTACCCCACCACCCGCAGCGCGTCCTTCGAGTCGGCGGCGCCGGAGCCGGAAGCCCCCATCCGGTCGCCTTCCGCCGCGTCCGGATGGCGCTTGGCCGCCCGCCGGTCGGCCGCCGTGAGGCCGAACCCCGCCTTGACCGGGTCCTCGTCGTAAGTGGGCCCGCCGCGCGCGTCGCCCGCGACCCGGACCCGCAGCACGACCGGCACCGGGCTGTTCAGATGCGGTGCCACCTGCGGCGGGTTGAGGGTGACCGCCAGGAAGTACCCACCGCTGAAGCTCATCGCGCGGACCGTGGAGCCGGTGTTCGCATACCGGTTTCCGTAAGCCACCGGCGCGGTGGCCACCTGGGTGCGGGGCGACTCGCCGTCCTGCGCGGCGGGGGTGCCGCGCTTCGCGAGCCCGCGCGCCGGGTTGTAGGCGTGCAGCGCCAGGGCGCGGTCGAGCAGACGGGTGCTCTGGTCCTTGCCGTCGGCGGACAGTTCGGCGGTGGCCGCCAGGCGCTGCCCCCAGTCCACGGGCACCCGGTAGTAGTGCGTCTCCCCCGGCGTGATCTCGTCCTTCCACACCCCGGTCCCCAGGGTCGGCGCGTCGGTGAAGCCGCGCCCGCCGCGCCTCGGCAGCGGAGTGCCGTCCGGCGCCTCGGGCGCCGGCGAGCTCGAACTCCCCTCCGGTGCGGCCCCCGTGGCCCCGCCCTTCACCGGTGGCTCCACCATCAGCCGGAGCTCCACGGGCCAGCGCTCCGGGTCCGGTGACCCGGACTGGCGCTCCACGGTCACCACATAGCGCCCCGCCTGGTGGCAGGAGGCCGGGCCGGAGTCGATCTGGCGGGAGGCGTAGTCGGCCAGGGGATAGGCCACACCGCTCGTCTCGATCTTCGGGGAGGCGGTGCCGCAGATGCCCCCGTCGGGGCTCTCCAGGGTCACCTTCACGCCATCGCGGTACGAGGTCACCTCCGCGCCCGGCCGGGGTGCCGCGACCGCCGAGACATAGGCGGCTGACTTCGTGTCGAGCGTCACGCCGTAGTACCGCTTCTCGCCCGGCGCGACGCTGTCGACATAGGTGCGGCCGGCCGCCAGGGAAGGGGCGCCCGCATCACCGTCCGAGCCGGATATCCGGGTGCCGCGGGCCTCGTACGCCCGGGCCCCGGCGGCGCCGTCGGCGAGGGACGTCCCCGGTGCCGCGGCCACCGCGCACAGCGCCGCCGCCGCGGCGAGACCGGCCCTGACCTTGCGGCGGTCCTTCATCGCGCGTCGCTCCTCGTCGTACCGGCCGGTCGGCCCGCTCAGCCCCGGCCTGGTCGGCTCGTTCAGCCCCGGCCTGGTCGGCTCGTTCAACCCGGCCCGGCCGGCCCGCTCAACTTTGCCTGTGCAAGCAATTCGTTTGCGAGAGTGAAACAGAGAGTGAAACACGAAGGCCCCCGTCATCCCATCCCCCGACGCCCCCGCCCCTTCCCCGCCACGGCGCCAGTAAAGCGGACGGGGCCCCGACCGCTCCAGCGGTCGGGGCCCCGTACCGGGACTGTTGGAGGAGCTCACACACCCGAACCTGCGGGCACGGAGTCGGTCGCCTCCGTCCACAGATCCTGCTCGGCGCGATCCGCCTGGATCTGGCGGTACACGAGGAGCCCGCCGATGGCGGCCAGTGCGACCAGGAGCAGCTTCTTCACCGCGCTACCTCGTCTCTTTCTTGACGTAGGGGACCTCTGGCGCCCGATGATACACACCGACCGATACCGATCGGTGACCTATGACCGGCATTGGCCGGTGAGAAACCGGGAAGGAGGCGGGGATCAACTCCCTGCCCCCATACGACATCAGCCTGGACGGAGAAGATCTCCATCCAGGCTGATCGCGACGGTGGGGCTAACAGGACTTGAACCTGTGGCCTCTTCCTTATCAGGGAAGCGCTCTAACCGTCTGAGCTATAGCCCCGCGCTGCACCGAAAGATTAGCGCACCACCTGCCCTGTCCCAAAATCGGTAACGGCGGGCCGCTACTCGTCCTCGGCCAGGGTCAGCTCGACGCCGCCCACGAAGCCTGCCGACAGGTTGTAGATGAAGGCCCCGAGCGTGGCCAGCGCGGTCGCCAGCACCACATTGATCACGGCGATGATCCCGGTGAACCCCAGGACACGCGGAAGCGACAGGAAGGACTCCAGGTCGAACCCGCTGCCCTTCTGCGACTCCGTGGCGTCACTGATGGTGCCGCCCACCGCGCTGAAGACGCCCATGGCGTCCATGACCATCCACAGCACCGCCACCGCGATCACCGTGCAGATCCCCAGCGCGATCGCCAGCAGGAAGCTGACCTTCATGACCGACCACGGATCGACCCTGGCGACCCGCAGCCGCGCCTTGCGGGTCCGCGGCGCCGGACGTGCCCCCGCGGACGTACGGGGGCGCCGGACGGCCGTGGCGGCCTGCTGGTGCCCCGTCTGGACGGCCTGGGCCGACTGCCCGGGCACCGAGCCGTCCCGTCCGGTCCCGCCGCCGGGCGGCGGGGCGTATGCCTGCGGCGGGTGGTACGGCTGCGCGGGCTGGGCGGGGGCGGGACGCTCGTTGGGGAGCGGGCTGGAGTACTGGGGCTTGGGGTTCGGATCGCGCTGCGGCCGCAGCTTCCGGGTCTCGGTCACCGCCGCGGCGGCGGAGTCCCCGGCCGGGCCACGGGCGCCGTCCTCAGCGGTGTGACCGCCCGTCGGGGCTCCCGATCCCGGACGCCCCCCGGCGTCCGCACCGCCCGCGGCACCCGTGGCTCCACTCACGACTTACTCCTCGGTCTCGTCGGCCGGGGGCGCTGTGCCCTCGGCCGCCTCGGACGCGGCCTCCTCGGCTGGCACGTTCGCGGTCGCGGTTTCTTCCTCGACCTCTTCAGCCTCACGACCGGCCTCGGCGTTCCGGGCGATGCCGACGACGGCATCGCGCTTGCCCAGGTTGATCAGTTGGACGCCCATGGTGTCACGGCCCGTCTCCCTGACCTCATTGACCCGGGTGCGGATCACGCCACCGCTGAGCGTGATGGCGAGGATCTCATCGGTCTCCTCGACCACCAGCGCCCCGACCAGGGAACCACGGTCCTCGACGATCTTCGCCGCCTTGATGCCGAGACCGCCGCGCCCCTGGACGCGGTACTCATCGACATCGGTCCGCTTCGCGTACCCGCCGTCGGTGGCGGTGAACACGAACGTACCGGGCCGGACCACATTCATCGAGAGGAGTTCATCACCCTCGCGGAAGCTCATGCCCTTCACACCGGAGGTCGCGCGCCCCATCGGCCGCAGCGAGTCATCGGTCGCCGTGAACCGGATCGACTGCGCCTTCTTGCTGATCAGCAGCAGATCGTCCGCGGAGGAGACCAGCTCGGCGCCGATCAGCTCGTCCTCGCGGCCGTCCTCCATCTCCCGGAGGTTGATCGCGATCACACCGCCCGAGCGGGGCGAGTCGTAGTCCTTCAGCGGGGTCTTCTTCACCAGGCCGGACTTGGTGGCCAGCACCAGGTACGGCACCGCCTCGTAGTCCCGGATGGCGAGAATTCGCGCGATCTTCTCATCGGGCTGGAAGGCCAGCAGGTTCGCCACATGCTGGCCGCGCGCGTCGCGTCCCGCGTCCGGCAGCTCGTACGCCTTCGCCCGGTAGACCCGGCCCTTGTTGGTGAAGAACAGCAGCCAGTGGTGGGTGGTCGAGACGAAGAAGTGCTCGACGATGTCGTCCTGCTTCAGCTTCGTCCCGCGCACGCCCTTGCCGCCGCGCTTCTGCGAGCGGTAGTCCTCGGTCTTGGTGCGCTTCAGATAGCCGCCGCGGGTGATCGTGACGACGATGTCCTCCTCGGCGATCAGGTCCTCGATGGACATGTCGCCGTCGAAGGGGACCAGCTTGGTGCGCCGGTCGTCGCCGTACTTCTCGACGATCGCGGTCAGCTCCTCGCTGATGATCTGCCGCTGCCGCTCGGGCGAGGCCAGGATCGCGTTGTACTCGTTGATCTTGGCCTGCAGCTCGTCGTGCTCCTGGACGATCTTCTGACGCTCCAGGGCGGCCAGCCGCCGCAGCTGCATCTCGAGGATCGCGTTCGCCTGGATCTCGTCGATCTCCAGCAGGCCCATCAGGCCCTCGCGCGCGGTCTCCACCGTGTCGCTGCGCCGGATCAGCGCGATGACCTCGTCGATCGCGTCCAGGGCCTTGAGCAGACCGCGCAGGATGTGCGCCCGCTCCTCGGCCTTGCGCAGCCGGAAGCGGGTCCGGCGGACGATGACCTCGATCTGGTGGGTGACCCAGTTGCGGATGAACGCGTCCAGCGAGAGGGTACGCGGCACACCGTCGACCAGCGCCAGCATGTTGGCGCCGAAGTTGGTCTGCAGATCGGTGTGCTTGTAGAGGTTGTTGATGACGACCTTGGCGACCGCGTCCCGCTTGAGCACGATGACCAGGCGCTGGCCGGTGCGCGATGAGGTCTCGTCGCGGACGTCGGCGATGCCGCCGATCTTGCCGTCCTTCACCAGGTCGGCGATCTTCTGCGCGAGGTTGTCCGGGTTCACCTGGTACGGCAGTTCGGTGACCACCAGGCACTGCCGGCCCTGGATCTCCTCGACCTCCACCACCGCGCGCATGGTGATCGAGCCACGCCCGGTGCGGTACGCCTCCTCGATGCCCTTACGGCCGACGACCAGCGCGCCGGTCGGGAAGTCCGGGCCCTTGATCCGGTCGACCAGGGCGTCGAGCAGCTCCTCCTGGGTGGCCTGCGGGTTGGCCAGGAACCACTGGGCGCCCTCGGCGACCTCGCGCAGGTTGTGCGGCGGGATGTTGGTGGCCATGCCGACCGCGATCCCCGCCGAGCCGTTGACCAGCAGGTTCGGGATGCGCGACGGCAGGACCGTCGGCTCCTGGTTACGGCCGTCGTAGTTGTCCTGGAAATCGACGGTCTCCTCGTCGATGTCCCGGAGCATCTCCATGGCCAGCGGCGCCATCTTGCACTCGGTGTACCGCATGGCCGCCGCGGGGTCGTTGCCCGGGGAGCCGAAGTTGCCGTTGGAGTCGACCAGCGGCATCCGCATGGACCACGGCTGGGCCAGCCGCACCAGCGCGTCGTAGATCGACGAGTCGCCGTGCGGGTGGTAGGTGCCCATGACGTCGCCGACGACGCGGGCGCACTTGTAGAAGCCCTTCTCGGGTCGGTACCCGCCGTCGTACATCGCGTACAGCACCCGGCGGTGCACCGGCTTGAGGCCGTCCCGGACGTCGGGCAGCGCACGGCTGACGATCACGCTCATCGCGTAATCGAGGTACGAGCGCTGCATCTCCGTCTCGAGGCCGACCGGCTCGACGCGGAGGGCGGCGCCGTCGGCGAGCTCGTCGGGGGTCAGGTCGTCGGGCGTGTTCGGGGTGTTCTCGTCGGCCATTGCTGGTCAAAGTCCTTGTCGTCGTCTGCGGCTGGGGGCCGACTCAGATGTCGAGGAAGCGGACATCCTTGGCGTTGCGCTGGATGAACGAGCGCCGTGCCTCGACGTCCTCACCCATGAGGACCGAGAACAGGTCGTCGGCCTGGGCCGCGTCGTCCAGCGTGACCTGGCCCAGGACGCGGTGGTCGGGGTCCATCGTGGTCACCCGCAGCTCTTCGGCGTTCATCTCGCCCAGACCCTTGAAGCGCTGGACCGAGTCGTCCTTGATGCGCTTGCCATGCTCCCGGCCGGCCTGGATCAGCGCGTCCCGCTCCCGGTCCGAGTACGCGTACTCGACCTCGTCCCGACCCCACTTGATCTTGTAGAGGGGCGGACGGGACAGGAAGACATGCCCCGCCTCGACCAGCGGGCGCATGAAACGGAAGAGGAAGGTCAGCAGCAGGGTGTTGATGTGCTGGCCGTCGACATCGGCGTCCGCCATAAGGATGATCTTGTGATAGCGGAGCTTGGCGATGTCGAAGTCCTCGTGCACCCCGGTGCCGAAGGCGGAGATCAGCGCCTGGACCTCGTTGTTCTGCAGGATCTTGTCGACCCGGGCCTTCTCCACGTTGAGGATCTTGCCTCGGATCGGGAGGATCGCCTGATACTGCGGATTACGGCCGGACTTGGCCGAGCCGCCGGCGGAGTCACCCTCGACGATGAAGATCTCGCACTTCGACGGGTCGTTGGACTGGCAGTCGCTCAGCTTGCCCGGCAGCGACGCGGTCTCCAGCAGCCCCTTGCGGCGGGTCAGATCGCGCGCCTTACGGGCCGCGACGCGGGCCGTGGCCGCCTGGATGCCCTTGCGGACGATGTCCGCCGCCTCGTTGGGGTTGCGGTCCAGCCAGTCGGCGAGATGCTCGTTGACGATCTTCTGGACGAAGGTCTTGGCCTCCGTGTTGCCCAGCTTGGTCTTGGTCTGGCCCTCGAACTGGGGCTCGCCCAGCTTGACCGAGATGATCGCGGTCAGACCCTCGCGGATGTCCTCACCGGTGAGGTTGTCGTCGCGCTCCCGGAGCAGCTTCTTGTCGCGCGCGTACTTGTTGATCAGGTACGTCAGCGCGGCGCGGAAGCCCTCCTCGTGGGTGCCGCCCTCATGGGTGTGGATGGTGTTCGCGAAGCTGTAGACACCCTCGGTGTACTGCGCGTTCCACTGCATCGCGATCTCGAGGGAGAGCATCCGCTCCTTGTCCTCGGCCTCGAAGCCGATCACCGTGGGGTGGACCAGCTCGCCCTTGCGGGAGTTGAGGTAGGTGACGAAGTCGACGATGCCGCCCTCGTAGTGGTACTTCACGGAGAGCGGCTTGCCCTCCTCGTCCACATGGGCCTCGCGCTCGTCCGTCAGCGAGATCGACAGGCCCTTGTTGAGGAACGCCATCTCCTGGAAGCGCCGGGCCAGCGTCTCGAAGGAGTACTCGGTGGTCTCGAAGACGTCCGGGTCCGCCCAGAAGGTGACCGTGGTGCCGGTCTCCTCCGTGGCCTCGTTCCGGGCCAGGGGCGCGGTCGGCACCCCGGTCTTGTAGTCCTGGGTCCAGCGGTATCCGTCCGTCTTGACCTCGACCGAGACCTTCGTCGACAGGGCGTTGACGACGGAGACGCCGACGCCGTGCAGACCGCCGGAGACGGCGTAGCCGCCGCCACCGAACTTGCCGCCCGCGTGCAGGACGGTCAGCACGACCTCCACGGCCGGCTTCCCCTCCGAGGGGACGATGCCCACGGGGATGCCGCGGCCGTTGTCCACGACGCGGATGCCGCCGTCGGCGAGGATCGTGACCTCGATGGTGTCCGCGTGACCGGCCATGGCCTCGTCGACGGAGTTGTCGACGACCTCCTGGACGAGGTGGTGCAGGCCGCGCTCACCGGTGGAACCGATGTACATACCGGGTCGCTTGCGGACCGCCTCAAGCCCCTCCAGAACGGTGATCGCACTGGCGTCGTACGACGGCGGAGCCAGGGCCTCGCCGTCGGGCGTGGACGGGATGTTTTCGATGGGGTTGCCGGAATCGGCCACGAAGCGCCCTTTCTGGCACAGCACAAGCCGTCTCCGGGCAGGCGGGAGCGGCTGCGTCGTTCAACATGTGTCCGCAAGCGCTCGGTGCGCCAGCGGCGACGGTGTACGGCCCCAGTCTACCGGTAGCGCCGACAAGAATGGGGGCTTGCTGCCGCCTGAGTCCGCATGTGCCGCCCTGAACCGGCTGCCACCGACTCCCCATATGCGGGGACGGGCTCCAAGAGGCTCACGCCGCCACTCAGCGCTTCGGGCTGTCAACCACCGGCTACCGTGACCGGGGTCTCAGCAGTCACCCTGTTACCCCCGGTTAACACCAGCGCTCGAACCCTGGTCAGCCGTAGGTGTCCCCCGGGCCCGTGGAGCCCGGGGAGCGCAGCGAGCCGTAGCGGCGGGGCGGGCCGCCGGGGCCCAGAACCTTGATCAGCTTTACCGTGCCCTGGCCCAGATCCGCGTTGAGCCGGGCCACGAGCTGCGGCGCGAGCAGCCGCAGCTGGGTCGCCCACGCCGTGGAGTCACAGCGCACCGTGAGCACCCGGGCGTCCTCGTCATAGCGCTGGGGCTCGCAGTGCTGGGCCACCTCGGGGCCCACCATCTGGGGCCAGCGGCCCATCACCCCGCCGACCGCGGCCGGAGTCTCCCAGCCACGCTCGGTGATCAGCCGGTTGATCGCCGCACCGAGTGGAAGCGGATCGCGGCCATCTGCGCGCGCGCCGGAGCGCAAGCCCCCTCTGCGCGCCTGCTTCTTCTGCTGGGCCGCGGCTCCCCGGGCGCGCGCCTGCTCCTTGGCGGCGCGCAGCGCCACCCGCGCGAGATCCACGCCTGAGGGCTCGGGCACCGGCGAGGACCCGGGCGCCGCGGAGGGCCGCGCGGGCTGGTCCATTCCGTCCGTCATACGCGCCGCACCTCGCCCTCGGACACCGCATAGCGCGTACCGGTCAGGACATGCGGGACGTCGTCCTCCACCGCCGCCGTCACCAGCACCTGCTCCCCGGGGGCGACCAGCTCGGCCAGCCGCTCCCGGCGCCGCTCGTCCAGCTCCGCGAAGACGTCGTCGAGCACCAGCACCGGCTCGCCCGCCTCGGTGCGCAGCAGATCGTAGGAGGCCAGCCGCAGGGCGAGGGCGTACGACCAGGACTCGCCATGGCTGGCGTAGCCCTTCGCGGGGAGCCGGCCCAGCTTGAGCACCAGGTCGTCGCGGTGCGGGCCCACCAGCGTGACCCCGCGCTCGATCTCCTGCTTACGGGCCTCGGTGAGGGCGGCCATCAGCAGCTCGTACAGCTCCTCGCGGCTGCCCGCGTCGGCCAGCCCCTCACCGGCCGAACCGCGGTACTCCAGCAGCACCGGGCCGCCGCCCGGGCGAGCTGCTCATACGCCTTGTCGGCGAGCGGCTGGAGCACGGAGATCAGATCGAGCCGCTGGGCGAGCAGCTCGGCACCGGCCCGGGCCAGATGCTGGTCCCAGACGTCGAGGGTGGACAGGGCCGCGTCGCCGCCCCCACCGCGCGAACCGTGGCGCCGGGCCAGGGCGGCGGTCTTCAGCAGGGTGTTGCGCTGCTTCAGCACCCGGTCGTAGTCGGAGCGGACCCCCGCCATCCGGGGCGCCCGCGCGGTGATCAGCTCGTCCAGGAACCGGCGGCGCTCGCCCGGATCGCCCTTGACCAGGGCCAGATCCTCGGGCGCGAACAGCACCGACCGCAGGATCCCCAGCACATCACGCGGTCTGACCTGCGACGACCGATTGATACGGGCGCGATTGGCCTTGCCCGGGTTGAGCTCGAGCTCGATCAGCTGCTGCCGTTCGCCCTGGACGACCGCGGCCCGGACCACGGCCCGCTCCGCGCCCATGCGCACCAGCGGGGCGTCTGAGGAGACCCGATGGCTGCCGAGGGTGGCGAGATAGCCGACGGCCTCGACGAGATTGGTCTTGCCCTGGCCATTGGGCCCGACGAAGGCCGTGACGCCCGGGTCGAGCGCCACCTCGGCCCGGACGTACGAGCGGAAGTCGGCGAGCGACAGATGCGTGACGTGCATAGTGGGCTGCGCCGACCTCCCCCGGCAGGACTGCTTGCTTCCACCCCGAGGGGTGGTTACTTCTCGTTGCTCTCGACCGCGTGGCCACCGAACTGATTGCGCAGCGCGGCGACCATCTTCATCTGCGGCGAGTCCTCCTGGCGGGAGGCGAACCGGGCGAAGAGGGACGCGGTGATCGCGGGCAGCGGCACGGCGTTGTCGATCGCGGCCTCCACGGTCCAGCGGCCCTCACCGGAGTCCTCCGCGTAGCCCCGCAGCTTGCCGAGGTGCTCGTCCTCGTCCAGGGCGCGGACGGCCAGGTCCAGCAGCCAGGAGCGGATGACCGTGCCCTCCTGCCAGGAGCGGAAGACCTCGCGGACGTCGGTGACCGAGTCCACCTTCTCCAGCAGCTCCCAGCCCTCGGCGTACGCCTGCATCATCGCGTACTCGATGCCGTTGTGGACCATCTTGGCGAAGTGGCCCGCGCCGACCTTGCCGGCGTGGACGGCGCCGCCCTCGCCCTCGGGCTTGAGCGCGTCGAAGATCGGCTGGACCTGGGCCACATGGTCGACGGAGCCGCCGTACATCAGCGCGTAGCCGTTCTCCAGACCCCAGACACCGCCGGAGACACCGCAGTCGACGAAGCCTATGCCCCTGGCGTTGAGCTGCTCGGCGTGCTTCTCGTCGTCGGTCCAGCGGGAGTTCCCGCCGTCCACGACGACGTCGCCGGGCGACAGCAGCTCGGCCAGCTCATCGATGGTGATCTGGGTGGGAACGCCCGCCGGGACCATGACCCACACCACTCGCGGGCCCTTGAGCTGGTTGACGAGCTCATCGATGCTGTGGACATCGGCGACGTCCGGGTTGCGGTCGTATCCGATGACGGTGTGGCCTGCGCGGCGGATGCGCTCGCGCATGTTGCCGCCCATCTTGCCGAGGCCGATGAGACCGAGCTCCATCAGTGATCCTTCATGCCGTAGTCCGTTGCGTTTCGCGGTGAAACCGAGCCTACGCCCGCGGGTAGCCGCACAGATGTGGGCTACACCTGCTCATTCGCTCGGCTTTCAGCCACTCAGTCGGACCGGCATGATCAGGTACTTGTACGCCTCGTCCGCCTCGGCGTCCATGGCGGGCTTGCCACTCAGCAGGGCGGGCTTGGTCGAGGTGGTGAAGGACAGCTGGGCGACCGGCGAGTCGATCGCGCTGAGGCCGTCCAGCAGGAACGTCGGATTGAAGGCGATGGAGATGTCGTCGCCGTCGAGCTGTGCGTCCACCCTTTCCACAGCCTGTGCGTCGTCGCTGGACCCCGCCTCCAGGATCAGCACGCCCTGCTCGAAGGTGAGCCGGACCGGGGTGTTGCGCTCGGCGACCAGGGCCACACGCTTGACGGCCTCGACGAACGGGGAGGTCTCGATCACCGCGACCGAGTTGAACTCGGTGGGGAAGAGCGTGCGGTACTTCGGCAGGTCGCCCTCGAGCAGCCGGGTGGTCGTACGGCGCCCGGCGCCCTCGAAGCCGATCAGGCCCTCGCCCGCACCCGAGCCGGAGAGCGCGAGCGCGACGGTGTCACCGCTGGTCAGCGACTTGGCGGTGTCGAGAAGCGTCTTGGCGGGCACCAGCGCGACGGCGGAGATGTCCGGGGTCTCGGGCTTCCACAGGAACTCGCGGACCGCGAAGCGGTAACGGTCGGTGGAGGCCAGTGTGACGGTGTCGCCCTCGATCTCGATCCGCACACCCGTGAGCACCGGCAGGGTGTCGTCACGGCCGGCGGCGATGGCGACCTGGGCCGCGGCGGCGGCGAAGACCTCACCGGGGACGGTGCCCGTCGCGGTCGGCATCTGCGGCAGTGCCGGGTACTCCTCCACAGGCAGGGTGTGGAGTGTGAACCGCGACGAGCCGCAGACCACGGTCACCCGCACCCCGTCGCTGGAGATCTCCACGGGACGGTTGGGGAGGGCGCGGCAGATGTCGGCGAGGAGCCGGCCGGAGACGAGGACCGTGCCGTCGTCCTCGATGTCGGCCTCCACCGAGACGCGGGCCGAGACCTCGTAGTCGAAGCCGGAGAGGCTGAGCGCACCCTCCTCCGCCTTCATCAGGATGCCCGCCAGGACGGGCACCGGCGGTCGGGCCGGGAGGCTGCGGGCCGTCCAGGCCACTGCCTCCGCGAGTACATCGCGCTCCACCCGGATCTTCACCGTAAGCCGCCTCCTGCTGTTGCTGGCTCGCCCTGCTGGCCTTCGTCGTCGGCTGAGTCGCCGGAGACCAGTCTGACGCACGCCGCCGACAGTCGGTGCGGCTCGGGGTCAAGTCGGTGCGCGGGGTGTCGGGCGGCTCGGCCCGAGGTTGTGCACAGGCCCCACTTCGAAGCGATTTCCTCGCTATCTCTATGTGGTCGTAGTAGTAGGCCCTGTGGAAACCGTGGAAAACTCGATCCGCCCTGGTCAGAGGCGATTTTTTATCCACCGGGCCTGTGGGTGGGGGCGGTGGACAACCAGGGCTGTCTGTGGACGCCGAAGAGTTCTGCACATGCGATGCACAGGCATCACCCGGTTCTCCCCAACGCCGTCCCCAGTTTTACCCACCTTCCCCACAGCCCAACCCGCCTCTTCGGTGTGATGCCTTTCACTCGGCCCGGTGACCGTGGCCGTTTCGTTGCCGAACAGTGGACAGCGGTGTGGAGAAGCTGTGGGCAACGGGCCTTCGGCTGTGGGTTGCCGGTGGACAAGCCGACGCGCGGCCTGTGGGCATCTCGGTCATCCACAGTCTGTGGACTCCCGATAGCCACAATTCCACAACCGGCTGACCTCGGAGGATCTCCCTTTCACCAGGCACCCTGTGGACACGATCGGGACAACCCCCACGTCCCCAGGGTGTGGACGGTGGATGAGCCGTGGATCTGTGGAGAACCGGGTCGGCCGGGCAGGGAATCGAACAGCTTCGTAGCGGTGAACGACGAGGGACGGCGATGTGACGAGGGGGACGACGAAGGGCGCCCCGGGAGTTGTCCGTCCCGGAGCGCCCTTCAGCGGTTCGCGGTGGCCCTGCGGGCCCCTCTCAGCCGTTCTTGATGCGGTTGGTCAGCTCGGTCACCTGGTTGTAGATGGAGCGCCGCTCGGCCATCAGCGCCCTGATCTTGCGGTCGGCGTGCATCACCGTCGTATGGTCCCGGCCGCCGAACTGCGCGCCGATCTTGGGCAGCGAGAGATCGGTCAGCTCCCGGCAGAGGTACATCGCGATCTGCCGCGCGGTGACCAGCACCCTGCTGCGGGAGGCGCCGCACAGATCGTCGACCGTGTGCCCGAAGTAGTCGGCGGTCGCGGCCATGATCGCGGTGGCGGTGATCTCCGGGGCCGCGTCCTCGCCGCCGGGGATCAGATCCTTCAGCACGATCTCGGTGAGCCCGAGGTCCACCGGCTGCCGGTTCAGGCTCGCGAAGGCCGTCACTCTGATCAGCGCGCCCTCCAGCTCACGGATGTTGCGGGAGATCCGCGAGGCGATGAACTCCAGCACCTCCGGCGGCGCGTTCAGCTGCTCCTGCACCGCCTTCTTACGGAGGATCGCGATGCGCGTCTCCAGCTCCGGCGGCTGCACATCGGTGATCAGGCCCCACTCGAAGCGGTTGCGGAGCCGGTCCTCCAGGGTGACCAGCTGCTTGGGCGGCCGGTCGGAGGAGAGCACGATCTGTTTGTTGGCGTTGTGGAGCGTATTGAAGGTGTGGAAGAACTCCTCCTGCGTCGACTCCTTGCTCGCCAGGAACTGGATGTCGTCGACCAGCAGGATGTCCATGTCGCGGTAGCGCTTGCGGAACGCGTCCGCCTTGCCGTCGCGGATGGAGTTGATGAACTCGTTGGTGAACTCCTCCGAGCTCACATAGCGCACCCGGGTGCCGGGGTAGAGGCTGCGCGCGTAGTGCCCGATGGCATGCAGCAGGTGGGTCTTGCCGAGCCCGGATTCGCCGTAGATGAACAGCGGGTTGTACGCCTTGGCCGGCGCCTCGGCGACGGCGACCGCCGCGGCGTGCGCGAAGCGGTTGGACGCGCCGATGACGAAGGTGTCGAAGAGGTACTTGGGGTTCAGCCGCGCGGTCGGCTCTCCGGGGCCGGACGCGGGCGCGGGCTGAGCGGCGAGCGGGCCGGGGGCGCCGGTCTGCGAGGGCAGCACGGGCGGACCGCCGCGGGCGCGCTCGAGCGGGTCGGGCAGATCGTGTCGCTGCTCGTACGGCGGGCGCTCGGGGCTCGGCCCGGGGCCGGGGATGCCACCGGGACCGCCCGGCCCGGGGCGCTCGGCGCCCGGACCGCGGTAGTCGCCGCGCGGCGGCTGCTCGTACGGCGGCTGCTGGTCATAGCCGGACTGCTGGTCGTAACCGGAGGGGGCGTGCTGGGAGGCGTACGGATCGCTCTCGGGGAAGCCGCCGAGCCGGGGCTGCTGCCAGCCGTAGTCGTCACGGCCCCGCGGCCAGGCGCCCGGTTCGGGGCGCGACTGCTGATACCCGGGGTACGCGGGGCGGGCCGACGGAAGATCGTCCGGCGCCTGGCGGCCATAGCCGTCCCGGCCGTCGTAGCTCTCGTACGACTCGCGCTGCTCGCGCTGCTCGCGCTGGGGCTGCGGCGGAACGATCGGTTCGCCGGCGGACTCGTCCACGGTGATCGCGATGCGGATCGGGCGGCCGCACTCCCGGCTCAACGTTTCGCTGACGACGGGGGCCAGCCGGCCCTCCAGCACGCCCTTGGCGAATTCATTGGGGACGGCGAGCAGTGCGGTGTCGGCGACCAGCGCGAGGGGCTGGCACCGCTTGATCCAGTGCTCGTCCTTGGCCTCGACGCCTTGTCCGCCCTGCCCGGAGCCCTCTCCCAGCAGCCGCTCGAGCACACGTGGCCACACTGCGGCAAGATCGGCGGGTACGTCAGCCACAGGGCACGCTCTCTCACTCGCTGGGTGGGGGACGCCGACAGGTCCCACGAATGCGTGGTTCTCGGGACGGGCGTGAAGGAATCGGAGCCCAGCCACGGTAGTCAGGCCGGGGTACACGGTTCAAGTCGTTGTCCACAGGGTGTGTACAAATGTGCCATGCGATGTCGCCGGGCGTTCCCTTGCCCCTAGTCTGTGGGGGACAGCGCGCTGTCAGGGTGTCGGCCACCGGTTTGACCGGATGGCGTAACCGCGCGTACCGTAACCAGGTCGAGTTGTCGATGGCTGCTGCCGCCTGCCTCCGATGGGCAAGGATTCACGGGCTGATGATCCGTGGTCGTGAAGCGGTGCACTCGGGCGTATTGCGAGCTACTCGTGGGCGCACGGTGACAGCCAAGCGATAGACCGCCACCATCCGATTCATTTCTGGAGCCCCCGAGTGAGCAAGCGCACCTTCCAGCCGAACAACCGTCGCCGCGCGAAGACCCACGGCTTCCGGCTGCGTATGCGCACCCGTGCCGGCCGCGCGATCCTCGCGTCCCGCCGTAGCAAGGGTCGCGCCCGCCTGTCGGCCTGAGCAGCCTGATCCAAGGTCCATGACGTGCTGCCTACCGAACATCGGCTGAGGCGGCGCGAGGACTTCGCGGCCGCGGTACGCCGAGGACGCAGGGCCGGGCGCCCGCTCCTTGTCGTGCATCTTCGCACCGGCCTCACCAGCGGTGATACGGACCCGCACGCATCCGGGGAGAGTGCTCCTCCGGCGCGTGCGGGTTTCGTCGTGAGCAAGGCGATCGGCGGTGCCGTCGTCCGCAATCTGGTGAAGCGGAGACTGCGCCATCTGATGCGGGACCGCATCGACCGATTTCCCGCAGGTAGCCTTGTGGTCGTACGGGCGCTGCCCGGCGCGGGTGAGGCGGGTCACGACCAGCTGGCCCGCGATCTCGACACGGCAGTGCAGCGGCTACTGGGAGGGGTGCCGCGATGAAGTACCCGCTGCTGTGGTTGATCAAGCTGTACCAGTGGACCATCAGCCCGATGCTGGGACCGGTCTGCAAGTACTACCCGTCGTGCTCGCACTATGGCTATACGGCCATCAACCGGCACGGCGCGGTGAAAGGAACGGCGCTGACGGCCTGGCGCATCCTGCGCTGCAACCCATGGTCGCTCGGTGGCGTCGACCACGTCCCGCCCCGGAAGCGTCCGGTGTGGCACCAGCGGCTGCGGAACCGCCTCGGCGGGCATCCGGCTGTGGAGCCTGCCGCACAGCCCGAGACCCAGCCCAAAGCCCAAGGAGCCTGATTCGTGGACACGATCCTCGGTCCTCTTTATGACGTAGTTTCCTGGATCATCGTCCAGTTCCACTCGTTCTACAGCTTGATCTTCGATCGGGACAGTGGCTGGGCGTGGGGTCTGTCCATCGTTTCGCTGGTGGTGCTGATCCGGATCTGCCTGATCCCGCTCTTCGTGAAGCAGATCAAGTCGACGCGGAACATGCAGGCGCTCCAGCCCAAGATGAAGGCGATCCAGGAGCGCTACAAGAGCGACCGGCAGCGCCAGTCCGAAGAGATGATGAAGCTCTACAAGGAGACGGGTACCAACCCGCTCTCGAGCTGTCTGCCGATCCTCGCGCAGTCGCCGTTCTTCATCTCGCTGTACCAGGTGCTCAACCACATCGCGAACAACAGGACGGTCGGTGTCATCGACCAGTCGCTGCTGGACAGCGCCCGTAACGCCCACATCTTCGGCGCTCCGCTGTCGGTGAAGTTCATGGACTCGGCCTCGAAGGTCGAATCCCTCGGCGCCTCGCTGACCGACGTCCGCATCGTGACCATCACCATGATCGTCCTGATGTCGGCCTCGCAGTTCTTCACCCAGCGCCAGCTGATGACCAAGAACGTCGACCTCACGGTGAAGACGCCGTTCATGCAGCAGCAGAAGATGCTGATGTACGTCTTCCCGGTCATGTTCGCCGTCTTCGGCATCAACTTCCCCGTCGGTGTCCTCGTCTACTGGCTGACCACCAACGTCTGGACCCTGGGCCAGCAGATGTTCGTCATCCGCCGGAACCCGACCCCGGGCAGCCTCGCCTTCAAGGCCCGCCAGGAGCGGCTGCGGGCCAAGGGCAAGCTGAAGGAGGAGCCGGCCGAGGTCGCCGCGAAGCAGGCGGTCGAGACGGCGCGTGCCAACCGTCAGCAGCCCAAGCGCCAGACCAAGGCGCAGCGCTCCACGACCGGCCACAGCAAGGCCAGCTCGCAGCCGGCCTCCTCGGCCTCCACGGCGAAGTCCACCGAGGACAAGCCCGCCGAGAAGCAGGGCGCGGGGCAGAAGAAGGGCGCGCAGGGCGGTAAGTCGGCCGGTGGCGGCTCGGCTTCCGGCTCCTCCCGTGGCACGAAGTCCGGCCAGCGCAAGGGCCAGCAGCGCCCCAAGCACCCGTCCAAGAAGTAACGAAGGAGTCCATCCGTGACGGAAGGCACCACCCCGGCAGCCGAGGGTGTCGACACCCTGACCCGCCTTGAGCAGGAAGGGGAGATCGCGGCCGACTACCTCGAGGGGCTGCTGGACATCGCGGACCTCGACGGCGACATCGACATGGACGTCGAGGCCGATCGCGCAGCGGTGTCGATCATCAGCGACTCGACCAGCCGTGATCTGCAGAAGCTGGTCGGCCGCGATGGCGAGGTGCTGGAGGCCCTTCAGGAGCTGACTCGCCTCGCGGTGCACCGGGAGACCGGCGACCGCAGCCGGCTGATGCTCGACATCGCCGGATACCGGGCCCGTAAGCGCGCCGAGCTGACCGAGCTGGGTACCAAGGCGGCCGAGGAGGCGAAGGGCACCGGTCAGCCGGTGAAACTCAAGGCGATGACGCCCTTCGAGCGGAAGGTGGTGCACGACGCCGTGGCCGCCGCCGGGCTGCGCAGCGAGTCCGAGGGCGAGGAGCCGCAGCGCTGCGTGGTCGTGCTTCCGGTCTGAAGTGGTTCCGCCTCGTGATCCATACGGCCCCGTCTGCACGCAGACGGGGCCGAATCTTGTCAGCCTTACATCATCGTTCAGCACAGTGTTCGGTACGGAAGGACGGTCCCCGTGACGGAAGCAGCGGAGCTCCCCCGGCGCCCCCGAGGCAAGGGACGTATTCGGTGACCGTTTCCCGGAGGCCGTCCGCTACGGCGAGCTGCTGGCCGATGTGGGAGTGGCCCGCGGGCTGATCGGCCCGCGTGAGGTGCCGCGGCTGTGGGAGCGGCATCTGCTGAACTGCGCCGTGCTCTCCGAAGTGGTGCCCGAGGGGGTCACCGTCTGCGATGTGGGGTCGGGGGCCGGGCTCCCCGGTATCCCGCTCGCCCTGACCCGTCCCGATCTCCGGATCACGCTGCTGGAGCCCTTGCTGCGCCGGACCAACTTTCTGCGGGAAGTGGTGGAGCTGCTGGGGCTGGAGCATGTGACGGTGGTGCGCGGTCGCGCCGAGGAAGTCCTCGGCAAGCTGACCCCGATGCATGTGGTGACGGCTCGGGCGGTGGCCCCGCTGGACCGGCTGGCCGGCTGGGGGTTCCGCTGCTGCGCCCGTACGGCGAGATGCTGCTGCTGAAGGGCGACACCGCCGAGGAGGAGCTGAAGCAGGCCCGGGCCGCGCTGAGCAAGCTGGGCGTGGTGGGGACCTCGGTGCTGCATGTTGGTGAGGGAGTGGTGGACCCGCCGTCCACGGTGGTGCGGGTCGAGGTCGGGGAGAGCCCCGGGGGTGTGCGCTTCGCGGCGAAGCGGGCCAAGGCGGCTCGCCGGTCGCCGCGCCGTCGGCCCTGAATCAAGGGCATTGCTCCATACAAGCTGGCAAAACTACACATACCGGAGTGTCGCGACCCATTGACGAGGCCTCCCGTGCATCGTGTTTCACGTGAAACGTCGCTCTCTGCTGCATGGAATCATCAGTCGCGGTCGTGCTGCGGCCTTGCCCCGCGACCGCCGACCCCGTGTGAACGTGGATTCATCCACAGGAGAACGGGCCTCGCTGGTTCACGACCCCAAAAGCATGGCAGGCTCTGCATATCGCGAGCCTGATGTCGAGGAGAGTGAATCCTTGCGGTCCGACGCCAACATCGCGGGGCCGATGACCGATCCGGTCCCCGGCCCCCGTACCGAATCGCCGGGGGAGGATGTTTCACGTGAAACGCCGCCTCCGATGGACGACACCCCTATCGGTCGTGCCGCTCAACTGGCGGTCGAAGCCCTGGGACGCGCCGGTGAGGGGCTGCCCAGGCCGGAGCAGACCCGGGTGATCGTGGTCGCCAACCAGAAGGGTGGGGTCGGGAAGACCACGACCACGGTCAACTTGGCCGCCTCGCTCGCCCTGCACGGTGGTCGTGTGCTGGTGATCGACCTCGACCCACAGGGCAATGCCTCGACGGCGCTGGGGATCGACCACCACGCCGAGGTTCCATCGATCTATGACGTACTGGTCGACAGCAAGCCACTGTCCGATGTGGTGCAGCCGGTCCCGGATGTGGAGGGCCTGTTCTGCGCTCCGGCCACGATCGATCTCGCCGGTGCCGAGATCGAGTTGGTCTCTCTGGTGGCCAGGGAGAGCCGACTTGAGCGGGCCATCGAGGCGTATGAGCAGCCGCTGGACTACATCCTCATCGACTGCCCGCCCTCGCTGGGCCTGCTGACGGTCAATGCGCTGGTGGCCGGCGCGGAAGTGCTGATCCCGATCCAGTGCGAGTACTACGCGCTGGAAGGGCTGGGGCAGCTGCTGCGGAATGTCGATCTGGTGCGGGGGCATCTCAACCCCAAGCTCCATGTCTCGACGATCCTTCTCACCATGTACGACGGTCGCACCCGGCTGGCCTCCCAGGTCGCCGACGAGGTGCGGAGCCACTTCGGCGGTGAGGTGCTCCGGACGAGCATTCCCCGATCGGTGCGCATCTCCGAGGCCCCCAGCTATGGGCAGACCGTCCTCACCTATGACCCGGGGTCGAGTGGGGCGCTCTCCTATCTGGAGGCGGCCCGCGAGATCGCCCTCAGAGGTGCCGGCGTGCACTACGACACCCAGCACGCTCATGCCTTGCCCGAGCTCAGCCAGCACGACCAGCACAGCAGCATGCAGGAGGGGATTCAGTGAGTGAGCGACGCAGAGGACTGGGCCGTGGGCTCGGTGCCCTGATCCCTCCCGCGCCGAAGGGGCGGACAACGCCGCGTCCTCGGCGGGGGCGGGAACGGTCACGACGACCGGGGCCACCACCTCACCGACCGCGGTCCCGGTGCTCACCCAGGAGCGCGGAGTGGCGGCGGCCAAGGTGGCCGGGCTGGCCACGCAGACCGTTCCACAGGAAACCGAGCCCGCGCCGCGGGAGCAGGAGCCCGAGGCCGCCGCCCCGGAGGCGATGCCGGATGAGGTGGCCGGGGCCCACTTCGCCGAGCTGCCACTGGACTTCATCACCCCCAACCCGCGGCAGCCCCGTGAGGTCTTCGACGAGGACGCGCTCGCCGAACTGGTCACCTCGATCCAGGAGGTCGGTCTCCTCCAGCCCGTCGTCGTACGGCAGTTGGCGTCGGAGCGCTATGAGCTCATCATGGGCGAGCGCCGCTGGCGGGCCTGTCGTGAGGCCGGGCTGGAGAAGATCCCCGCGATCGTCCGGGCCACCGATGACGAGAAGCTCCTGCTGGACGCGCTGCTGGAGAACCTCCACCGGGCCCAGCTGAACCCGCTGGAAGAGGCGGCGGCGTACGACCAGTTGCTGAAGGACTTCAACTGCACGCATGACGAACTGGCCGACCGCATCGGGCGTTCGCGTCCGCAGGTCTCCAATACGCTGCGGCTGCTGAAGCTCTCCCCGTCCGTCCAGCGCAGGGTGGCCGCCGGGGTCCTCTCCGCGGGCCATGCCCGGGCGGTGCTCTCCGTGGACGACCCGGAGGAGCAGGACCGACTGGCCCATCGCATCGTCGCCGAGGGGCTCTCGGTGCGTGCGGTGGAGGAGATCGTCACCCTGATGGGATCGCGATCGGGCGGTACGGCCAAGCCCAAGAGCCCGAGGGCGGGTGCGAGGGTGTCCCCCGCGCTCACGGATCTGGCCTCACGTCTCTCCGATCGGTTCGAGACGCGGGTGAAGGTCGACCTCGGTCAGAAGAAGGGAAAGATCGTCGTCGAGTTCGCCTCGATAGAGGATCTGGAGCGGATCCTCGGCACACTGGCCCCCGGCGAGGGGCCCGTGCTGGAGCAGCCGCTCTCCTCCGAGGGCGGAGCGGCGGACGAGGACGAGTGAGGCGCTGCCCGTGCGGTCATGCCGTACGGAAGGGCAGCGCGGGGCGGGTCGCGTTCCGACATGGTCGGAACGCGACCCGCTGTTTGCCCGAGGGCGGTATCGGTGCAATCTCGGCACGGATACGATGCGATCAGGTAGGGCGGATCCATGTGGAGGCGCCGCATGTGGAGGGCAGGGCCATGCGATCGGTGAGCCGCACCGGACTGTTGGCCACAGGATTGGGCCTGGGAGCTGTCGGCGGTTTCGTCGGCAGTCTGCTCAGGGAGCGTAGTGCGCTGTCAGCCGCCCGTGGCGCGGCTGGCCACGGAAGTGAAGGACTGGCTTCATGGGGCGTCGGCTCGTACCGCTCACGCTGGACAACCTCCCGGACATCCCCAAGCGCTGCCGCGCCTGTGTCTTCTGGGAGCTCGATCCGGTCAGCGGCGAAGCAGCCGTAAGGGCCGGCCGTCCGGAGCTGGAGAAGGAGGCATGGATCTCCGCCGTCCTGCTGGAGTGGGGATCCTGCGGCCGGGTGGTCTACGTCGATGAGGTCCCGGTGGGCTTTGTGCTGTACGCGCCTCCGGCGTATGTACCGCGCTCCACGGCCTTCCCGACCAGTCCGGTCGCGGCGGACGCCGTCCAGCTGATGACGGCGTGGCTGATGCCCGGATATCAGGGGCAGGGGCTGGGCCGGGTCATGGTGCAGACCGTCGCCAAGGATCTGATCCGCCGGGGCTTCAAGGCGGTGGAGGCGTTCGGGGACGCCACCTGGAAGGAACCGGCGTGTGTGCTGCCCGCCGATCATCTGCTGGCGGTGGGCTTCAAGACCGTACGGCCGCATCCTCGCTATCCCCGGCTGAGGCTGGAGCTGAGGACGACGATCTCCTGGAAGGAGGATGTCGAGCTGGCGCTGGACCGGCTGCTCGGCGCCGTCCAGAAGGAGCCCGCGCTGCGGCCGCTGTAGCAGGTTCCACGTGAAACACCGCTGTAGCGGGTTCCACGTGAAACACGAAGGGGCTGCCCCGATGGGCAGCCCCTTCGTGTTTGAGGGCGACGCGTGGTGCGCTCAGCCGATGAAGTCGGCCAGGTCGCGCTCGATGGCAGCCTTGGGCTTGGCGCCGACGATGGTCTTGGCGACCTCGCCACCCTGGTAGACATTGAGCGTCGGAATGGACATCACGCCGTACTTGGCGGCCGTCGCCGGGTTCTCGTCGATGTTGAGCTTGGCGATGACGATCTCGTCGGGGTGCTCGGCCGCGATGGCCTCCAGGGAGGGGGCGATCTGGCGGCACGGACCGCACCAGGCGGCCCAGAAGTCGACGAGTACCGGCTTGTCGCTCTTGAGGACCTTCTCCTCGAAGTCGGCGTCCGTCACGGTGACCGTGGCACCGGCCATGGGAATCTCCTTAGTGAGTTGGTGCAGAGGTGGGAAGCGGAGTCAGACGGTGGCGTCGCCCTGGCCCAGCGAGGCGAGATACCGCTCGGCGTCCAGTGCCGCCGAGCAACCGGTGCCGGCCGCGGTGATCGCCTGACGGTAGGTGTGGTCCACGACATCGCCGGCGGCGAAGACACCGGGCAGGTTGGTCCGGGTGGTGGGCGCGTCCACCTTCAGGTACCCGTCGTCGTCCAGGCCCAGCTGGCCCTTGAACAGCTCGGTGCGCGGGTCGTGGCCGATCGCGATGAACAGTCCGGTGACCGGCAGCTCGGCGGTCTCGTCCTTCTTGACGTCGCGGATCGTGAGACCGGAGAGCTTGCCGTCGCCGTGGATCTCCTCGACCACGCTGTCCCAGATGAACGAGATCTTCGGGTCGGCGAAGGCCCGCTCCTGCATCGCCTTGCTGGCGCGCAGGGTGTCCCGGCGGTGGACCACCGTGACCGACTTGGCGAACCGCGACAGGAAGGTGGCCTCCTCCAGGGCCGTGTCGCCGCCGCCGATGACGGCGATGTCCTGGTCCTTGAAGAAGAACCCGTCACAGGTGGCACACCAGGAGACACCGCGGCCGGAGAGCTCGTCCTCGCGCGGCAGCCCCAGCTTGCGGTGCTGAGATCCGGTGGCCACGATGACGGTCTTGGCCCGGTGGACCGTACCGGCGGAGTCGGTGACGGTCTTGATCGGCTCACTGAGGTCGACCGCGGTCACGTCGTCCGGAACGAGCTCGGCGCCGAAGCGCTCGGCCTGGGCCCGCATGCTGTCCATGAGGTCGGGGCCCATGATCCCGTCCCGGAAGCCGGGGAAGTTCTCCACATCGGTGGTGTTCATCAGGGCACCGCCCGCGGTCACGGAGCCTTCGAAGACCAGCGGCTTCAAGGAAGCGCGGGCGGTGTAGAGCGCGGCCGTATAGCCCGCGGGCCCGGAACCGATGATGATCACGTTGCGGACGTCGCTCACGGATGTCTTCCTTGTCTCTGCCGACTGCCGGACTGCTGACTGGGCGGGCGGCCCCGGGTTCCCCCGGAATTCCGCTGCCACCCCACCCAACGGATCCTACGGGTCAGGCATTCCCGAGCGCTGTCAGGCAGGGCCCCTGTGTGCGGTGTGCCTCAGCGACGCGGATAGGTCCGGGTCACCAGAAGCTCCCCGGGGTCGTCGGGGACGCCGAGACGCAGGACGCGTCGATCACGAAGGCATCGACGAGCGAGCTGTCGGAGGGGTGCGGGAGGACGACGATATAGGCGCTCTGGCCGTCATAGGTGTCCTGCTGCGCCGCGAGAGCCGGCTCCTTGCGGCCGGTGCCGCTCTGCACACAGGACGGCACCTCAGGGTCGTTATTGGCGCGCAGCGGCACATCGGGTGAGTTGCCCTGCCCGGTGACGCCGTTCGACGCGGTGGACTTCCGGTCGGCGAGCAGCGCGTGCACGCGGTCCTTGAGCGTGCCCGAGGAGAGGGTGGAGTTCCCGGTGGGGCTCTGGCTGGCGTGCGCCTGAGGGTCGCTGTCCTTGTGATCGCCGGAGGAGCCGCTCTGGAGGAAGAAGGAGCCGATGCCGATCACCGCCGCGGCGCATGCGCCGCCGAGGACGGCCTTGCGCCAGCGGCGGGCGCGGCCGGGGCGGGCGCCGGGTCCGGTGGTTCCCCGTCCTGGCCCGGTGGCCCCACGCGGGCGCCCGGCGGGCCGGTCCGCCCCGATGGACGGCTTGGTCGTGGGCTCCACGGTGTCGTCGGAGTCGGGGGTGCTGGAGGCGTCATCGGCTGTTTCACGTGAAACAGGCGTGGGCGCGGCGTCCGGATCCGGAGTTTCACGTGAAACGTCGGCCACGCACTCGGGGGCGGTCGCGTCGAGGAGCGCTTCGGCGGCCAGCGCCGCGTCGATGCGGCCCGCGACATCGGCGGGCATCCGCACCGGCCCGGGAGGGTTCCGAGCAGGGAGCGAATCTCGTCCAGGGACTCCCATACGTCCGCACACAGCACGCAGCTCGCGAGGTGAGTGCGCACATCGACGGCGCGGGACGGAGAGAGCAGACCCTCGGTGAGTGCGGAGATCTCCGCGACCTCAGGGTGCTCTTCCGTGTCCGTCGAGGATGTCACGCTCGCCCACCTCCGCCCTTCACGGCATCTGTGTCGTTCGGTCCTGCCGTCGGTGGGACGGACGTCCCCTGCGTCCGGTTCCTTCCCCTGCCCGAGGGTGAGCTATCCCTCCCACTGGGGTGGAGATGTGAGAGGAGGGGCAGCAGTCGCGCGCGGCCCCGGGCGCAGCGGCTCTTCACGGTGCCGGTGGGAACGTCCAGCACCTTCGCGGCCTCCGCGACGGGGTAGCCCTGCATATCGACCAGCACCAGGGCCGCCCGCTGCTCGGGAGGAAGGGTGCGCAGCGCCTGGAGCAGTTCGCGGTGGAGATCACCGCGCTCGGCGGGGGCGGCGGCTGACTCATGGGGTTCCAGAAGTTGCTCGAGCCGCTCGGTGTCGTCGACGGGGGAGGTGCGACGGGAGGCGGCCTTGCGGGCCCGGTCCAGACAGGCGTTGACCGTGATGCGGTGCAGCCACGTGGTCACGGCGGACTGGCCCCGGAAGGTGTGGGCGGCGCGATAGGCGGAGACGAGCGCGTCCTGGACCGCGTCGGCCGCTTCCTCACGGTCGCCGAGAGTGCGCAGCGCCACCGCCCAGAGTCTGTCGCGGTGGCGCCGCACTATTTCGCTGAAGGCGTCCGGATCGCCGTCGACGTGCCGGGCGAGGAGCTCGCCGTCGCTCGCTCCGCCGATGGTGGCGTCGTCCAACGTTGAGCCCCTCCCCTCTCGGCCGACCGTAGAGGGTCAGCCCTTGACCTTGATCTCCGAGATGCCGCCACGGTAGCGATCGGGGGTGCTGGCCGGAAGTTCCGTGATGTGGACCAGGACATATCGCGTCCGTACCGGCTTGTCGAGAACGCTGGTCAGCTTCTTCCCGACGCTCTTCAGATCGGTGAGGCGCTTGGAGAAGGCGCTGAGTGAGGTGGGGTCGGATGCCGAGGGGTCGGCAGCGAGGATTTCCACCTTCTGGCCGGCGGCGTAGAAGTCGATGTCGAGGCTCGAGACGCGTTTGGCGCTGCCGAGGTCGACGACGATGCCGCTGCCCTCCTTGCGATTGGGCAGGTTACCGAAGTTCGGGTAGCCGTAGAACAACTTGGTCACCCAGGCGGTGTTCGTATCGCCGTCGACGGCGCCATCGACCTTGTCCGGGGCGAAGGGGGCGTCCAGCGGCGAGAACTCCGTGGCGCCCTCGATGCTGAGCGGCTTGGCCACGGGTTTCAGGCCCTTGCCGTCGTCCTTCTCACCGGTGGACTTGCCCGGGCTGGACTTGTTCTCCTCCTTGAGGAGGGTGTCCGCGAGCTGCCAGCTGCCGAGGCCGAGAGCGGCGATCAGAAGGGCGGAGACGGTCCACTTGAGGGCCTTGCCCGTGCGGCTCTGGAGCGGCGGCGGAGGCGGCACGGAAGCGGCCGGAGGGGCGGCCGGGTGCGCGGTGCCGCCGCGGTTCCCCTGCTGCCCGTACACACCCTGCTGGTACGTCGTGCGCTGGTACGCCGGGGAAGGGGTGAACGCGGGCTCCGGCGGCCGGATGCGCGGCATCGCCGCGACGGCCTTGGCCAGCTCCTCGGGGGTGGTGCAGGGCTGGTCCTGACGGGAGGCGGTGGCCCCGTCGTTGACCAGCGCGCGCATCGCGAGCTCGGACAGTCCGCGGTGCACTCCGGCACGGACCTGGTCGGGGGCGATCAGGCCCACGCCCTTGGGCAGCCCGGAGAGGCCGTAGGCGTCGGCCTCGTACGGCCAGCGCTGAGTGAGCGCCGCGTACAGCAGCGCGCCGATCGCCTCGGTGTCGGTGCGCTGGGGGTGGTCGACGCTGATACCACGCAGGGCGGCCATGACGGCCAGTCCGCGGATGCGGTACTGACCGGACTCGGTGCGCAGTACGGAGCCGGGGTTCAGCCGCAGATGGGCCAGGCCCTCGCGGTGGGCGGCGGCCATGGCCTGGGAGACCTGGCTGACCAGTTGGTACGCGTCGTGCGGCTCGAGCGGCCCGGAGGCCAGCACGGCGGTGAGCTCGGTGGCGTCGGGAAGCCACTCATGGACGACATAGACGAGATCGTTCTCCTCGACGGCGTCGAGGACCTGGACGAAGCGGGGATCGCCCAGCAGGGCCGCCGAACGGGCGGCGGCGAGCACCGACCTGGCGCGCGGATGGTCCGCGGGCACGACATGCACCCCGACGGCACGCCGCAGTTTCTCGTCCACGGCACGCCAACTGCTGAATCCGTCCAGACGGGTGACGCACTCCTCCAGACGGTAGCGTCTGGCCAGCTTGTGACCGCTGTGCAGTTCGAGCGGGTTCGCTTCGGCCGCGGCGCCCGTATCGTCGGTGACCGCGGCCTCTGTCCCCTTGCCGACCTTCTGTTTCGTCCCCGCCCCGTCGGCCGTGGCCTTACCCGCCTCGGCGGTCAGCGGCGCCTCTCCACCGCTGTCGGCCACGTCGACGGCAGCCGTGCTCCGTTCCGCCACCGTCGTTCCTGCCTCCCCATCCGTTGCGCCTACTCCGAGCCAAGACAATTGTGCCCACAGTCCGCCGCTATGCACGACACACGGTGGCGGACGATGGTTGTGCTCAATGATCAGCGTCCGAGTCGTCCGCGCACCATACCGACCATGGCCGTCAGCTCATCAACGCGCATCCGTTTCGCAGCAATGTAGAAGACCGCGATAAGAACGAGACCGCCGCCCAGCAAAGCCGCTACGGAGCCGGCGACGCCCATTCCGAGGGTCTGCATGATGGCGTAGGCCGCGCCACCGCCCAGGAGGGCGGCGGGGATGCTGGCGCCGACGAGGCGGGTGTAGGTGCGCACGACGCGGGGGCCGTCCAGATCGCCGCCCAGCCGGTTGCGCAGCCGCTTCCAGGCCACGCCCACACCGATGGCGTAGGCCAGGCCGTAGGCGGCCGCCATACCGGCGACGGCCCAGCGGGCGGGGAGCAGGAGATAGGCGAGCCCGGATCCGGCGGCGTTGACGGCGGCGATGATCACCGTGTTGTAGAAGGGGGTGCGGGTGTCCTCGTAGGCGTAGAAGCCACGGAGGACGACGTACTGCACGGAGAAGGGGATCAGACCCAGGCTGAACGCCATGAGGATGTAGCCCATGGAGACAGCCGCATCGGTGCCGGAGGCACCGAACAACAGCGTGCACATGGGGATGCCCAGGGCGATGAAGCCGAAGGCGAGCGGGACGATGGCGACCGCGGAGGTGCGCAGCCCCTGCGAGATGTCGTCGCGGACCGCTCCGGAGTCCCCGTCGTGGGCCGCCCGGGAGATCCGGGGCAGCAGGGAGGCCATGACGGAGACGGTGATGATCGCCTGAGGCATGCCCCAGATGAGCTGGGCGCTGGAGTAGCCGACGAAGCTCATGCCCGGCGCGTTCTGGTTCTCGGCCTCGGCACCCGCCGCGGTGGACAGCTGGGTCACGACCAGCACGCCCGCCTGGTTGGCGAGGACGAAGAGGACTGTCCACTTGGCCAGCTTGGCGGCCTTGCCGAGGCCGTGGCCGCGCCAGTCGAAGCGCGGCCGGAAGCGGAAGCCGGTGGCCCGCAGGTAGGGGAACATCGCCAGGGACTGGACGACGAGCCCCAGCAGGGTGCCCATGCCCAGCAGGCGGATGCCTTCGGCGGTGATGGTCGTGGTGTCCATCTTGGAGCTGCCGGCGGTGCCGAACACCCAGATGAACAGGCCGAAGGTGAAGATTATGACGATGTTGTTCAGGACGGGGGTCCACATCATCGCCCCGAACCGGCCCCGGGCGTTGAGGATTTGGCCGACCACCACGTGAATGCCCATGAAGAAGATGGTGGGCAGGCAGTAGCGGGCGAAGGTGACCGCGACCTCGTTGTCGGCGGGGTTGTCCGCGATGGTCGGCGACATCACGCGGATCAGCACCGGCGCGGCGACGACGGTCACCGCGACCAGGAGGCCGAGCACCACCATGACCAGGGTGAGCAGCCGGTTGGCGAATGCCTCGCCACCGTCGTCGTCCTCCTTCATCGCGCGCACGAGCTGGGGGACGAAGACGGAGTTCAGACCGCCGCCGATGGTGAGGATGTACACCATCGTCGGCAGCGTGTACGCGAGGGCGTAGGTGGAGCCGAGGGTGGCCGCGCCGAGTCCCGCGAGGACCACCATCTGCCGGACGAAGCCGGTGAGCCGGGAGACCAGGGTGCCTGCGGCCATCAGCGCGCTGGACTGGAGCACGCTGGACGCGCGGCCCTTGCCCCCTGAGGGCGTCTTCGGCTCGGGGTCGGCCGCGGGGGCGGTCACCACCGGGGCGGCCACCGTGGGGGCGGCGGCCGTCGCGTCGGCGGACTCGGATCTGGATGGCCCGGGGACCGGCGCCTGCCCCTGAGCGGGCGCCTGGGCCTGGGGGTAGTTCTCCGCGCCCTGTGGATAGCCCTGGCCCTGGCCGGGCCGGGGCTCATAGGGCTGCTGATCGCGGTAGAGATGCGCGAAGGCGTCCCGCTGCGGCTGCTCCCCCACCCCGTAGCCGTCGTCGGCCCCCGGATAGCCCTGGCCCGCCTGGTCGGCGGGGTACGGCTGCTGTACCGCGCCCTGGTGGCCGGCGGCGGCCTCGGGGACCAGACGCGCGGGTCGGGGCCCTGCGGCGTGGGGGGCTGCTGGTAGTACTGCTGTTGGTAGCCGTCCTGCTGCGGTGCGTGGGAGGAGCGGCGGTCGTACAGGGGGTCCGTCAGCGGATCGTGGGCGTAGCGATCCTGCGTCGGATACGGGTAGGGCGTGAAGCTGCCCGTCGCGTACGAGTCGTCCAGGTACGGATCCGGTGCGTAGTACTGCTGGCCGTAGGACTGGCGCGGATCGGCCGGGGTCACCTGGTGGGCGTCGCCCAGATACGGATCCCGCTGGTGCGGTTCCTGTCCGTAAGGGTCGTGGGGGCCGTGAGGGGACGGCTGCGGCGGCGGTGGCACTCGGCCATCACCGTCATACGGCGCGTTCATCGCTACCCCACCTCATCGTCCACTGCGGCCCACCGGCCCCGGCAATTGCTCAATGGTCCACTTTCTCACCCGGGCCGGACGGGCCAGCGCTTTGCGATCCGGTGTCCGGCTCCGGGTCACTCGGCTGCTCGGGCACGAGGGTGTGTGCGCGGTCACACCGATCGGTCTCCGGGGCCTCGCTGTCGTCCTCATCCTGCCCGTGCGCCTCCTCGGCGTCTTCCCCGTCCCCGCCGTCCTCACCGCCCCTGGCGGCCGCGCGCTTGCGCTGGATGTAGATCCGGACACCGGCGAGGACGAGCAGCAGCACACCGCCGGCGATCACCAGAATCACGGTCGACGTGATTTCGGTGACATTCACCTCGAACATCATCTCGTCGCCGTACGGCTGCCCGTCCGGGGTGTAGAGCTGCGCCGAGACCCACACCGGGCCGTTCGCGTTGGCCGTGGTGCCGAACTTCACGGACTGGCTGTGGCCGCCCTCCACATTGACCAGCTGGGGGTCGCCGACCGCCAGCCGGTTGCCCTGCTGGGAGCGCAGGACGAGCCGCAGCTCGACGCTCTGCACCAGGTTGTTCTGGACGGTCACCGGGACGGTCGCGCTGCGCCCGGAGAGGGTCATGTTCGACTTCGGGACCAGGCGCACCTTATTGGTGAGCCCGGAGAGATAGGTCTGTACGTCGTGCCGGAAGCCGGTCGCGTTCTGCGCCTCGCTGCGCCATGAGGTCGACATCTCGCGCCTGATCGCGTTCCCGAAGGGGGTGACCACCCGGTATTTGGCGGTCAGGATCGGCTCGAAATTGTCCAGGGTCTTCTGGGTCTCCTGGATGCTGTTGAACGCCTCGATGGGCAGCTCCCGCGCGCGCAGCGCCCGGGGGTACGAGCGGGCGCTCGGCACCCGCTGGGTGGCGTTCGGGTCGGGCTTGGCCTTCGCGGCCTGCCCCAGGCTCAGTGGCTGGGTCCACTGCCCGGAGAGCCCCTCCAGGGCCGCCGCCATCGCCTGCGCCTGGCTGGTGGTGGGCGTCCGCTGGGGGCGACCACGATGCTGCGCTGCTTGTCCGGCGCCTGGAGGTTGATCATCTGGCTCTGGGCCAGGAATCGCTGGATGGCGAGGGTGGAGTTCTCCGCCTTGGACATGTCGCCGGTGAAGGCGGTCGACAGCCGTGCGTCGGAGACCACCGCTGTATTGCCGCCGCCGATCTGGCGGGCCGCGGTGGGGGTGTAGGAGAGCCCGCCGGTCTCGCGCAGGCTGTCGCTGCGGGCGATGACGTTGTGCGCGCCCGCGGAGGTGGCGACGTCCACGATCGAGGAGTCGACCGCGCCCTCGACGGGCCAGGCGAAGTCCGTGCGCGGCCGTACCCCGAGGATGGTCTCCACGGTCGTCGAGGCGAGCTCGGTGGCGCCCTGGAGGTGGCTGAGGGCGCCGGTGACGTTCTTACCTCGGTGGGCGAGCGAGGCGAGGTCGGGGTCGGCGAACGGCAGCGCGACCACCTGCTTGCCCTCCACGGCCTTCTGGAGGGCGTCCAGCCACTGCTTGGCGACGGTCTGGCCGTGGCCTGCCCTGGTCCCCTTGCCCGAGGGATTCTGGACCTCGTAGTTCTTCGTCATCGCGTCGACCGTGGCGAGCAGGTCGGGGTCGATCACCCAGGTGATGGGGAGGTTCTTCCCCAGGGCGACCATCTGCTGCAGCCGGCCGCCCGGGGCCAGCTCCTTGGCCAGGCGGTCGTCCCGGAAGATTGGGGTGCGGTCCTCGTCGTTGTCCGTGCGGGCGGTCACATGGGTGGCGGAGATCAGCGGCCACAGATAGGTGAGCTGGGACTTCTTCTGGGACGGGCCCGACTGCCAGGGCAGGAAGGTCCGCTCGATGCCCAGCACCTGCGGCCAGGGCTGATGGGAGGTGCCACCGGTCAGCGAGACGCCGAGCTGATAGACGCCGTTCTCCCCCAGGTGCAACTGATCCACCGGTATGGAGAGGGAGAAGTCACGGCTGGTGCCGGCCGGCAGCTTGCCGATCTTCTTGGCGTATTTGCGGTCGATCTCGGTGCCGTCGAGCCCCTCCGTATAGCCGGTGCGGTGGGCGGTGGTGTCGATCGCGCTGCGGCCGTTCATGGTCGGGCCGACCCGGAGACCCACCCGGGCCCCCGAGACCGTGCCCTTGGTGTCGTTGGTGACGGTGCCGCTGACGGTGAGGGTGTCGCTCTTCTTCGGCGCGGTGGGGGTCAGTGAGGTGATGGAGACGTCCACCGATCGCGAGCCGGTGGCCTTGCTCTCGGCGTGGGCGGCGGGTGCCGCCGGAATCTGTGCCAGGCCCGCGAGCATCGGCGCCGCGGCCAGCAGGGCCGCCGTGCGCCGCAACCATCGCCGGGCACGAGCGGAAGTTGTCCCCCGGAGGTCTGCCGCATCGGCCACGCGCTCGCCCGTCCCTTGTCGTCAGTAGGTCGTCAGTGGTCGTCGCAATGTGCGTCCACGGAATGGTAACGATGCCCGCTGTGACGAAGTGCTGTGGAGGGCTCCACAAGATCGTTACGCAGTGGTGGCCCCCCTCGGGGGTGGACTCTCGGGGGCGCGCGGCCACGTACCCTGTTCTGTTGTGCCGAACGCCAACAATGACAGCCGATCCCCGCAGTCGACCAACGAGCTCAGCCAGGTGCAGCGCCGCGCCGTGGGTGAACTCCTGCGGGTCTCTCCCGTTGCCGACGATCTTGCCCGTCGTTTCCAGCAGGCCGGTTTCCGCCTGGCCCTGGTCGGCGGCTCGGTACGGGACGCGCTGCTCGGCCGGCTCGGTAACGATCTGGATTTCACCACGGACGCGCGGCCGGAGGAGGTACTGAAGATCGTACGGCCCTGGGCGGACGCGGTCTGGGACGTCGGCATCGCCTTCGGTACGGTCGGCTGCCGCAAGGGCATGTCCCCCGGAAGCGGGTCGGATCAAAGCTTCCAGATCGAAATCACGACTTATCGGTCAGAAGCCTATGACCGGACATCCCGGAAGCCCGAGGTGTCGTACGGCGACTCCATCGAGGAGGACCTGGTCCGTCGGGACTTCACGGTCAACGCGATGGCGGTGGCGCTTCCACAGAAGGAGTTCATCGACCCGCACCACGGTCTGGAAGATCTCGCCGCCCGGGTGCTGCGCACCCCGGGAACGCCCGAGGAGTCCTTCTCCGACGATCCGCTGCGGATGATGCGTGCCGCGCGCTTCGCGGCGCAGCTCGACTTCGAGGTGGCCCCCGAGGTGGTCGCCGCGATGACGGCGATGGCCGAGCGCATCGACATCGTCTCGGCGGAGCGGGTGCGTGATGAGCTCAACAAGCTCGTCCTGGCCGACCACCCCCGCAAGGGGCTGCGGCTGCTGGTGGAGACGGGGCTCGCCGACCGCGTCCTGCCGGAGCTTCCGGCGCTGCGCCTGGAGCGCGATGAGCACCACCGCCACAAGGATGTCTATGAGCACTCGCTGACGGTGCTGGACCAGGCCATCGACCTGGAGACCGAGGGCCCCGATCTGACGCTGCGGCTGGCCGCGCTGCTGCATGACATCGGCAAGCCCAAGACGCGCCGCTTCGAGAAGGACGGCCGGGTCTCCTTCCACCACCACGAGGTGGTGGGGGCGAAGATGACCAAGTACCGGATGACGAAGCTCAAGTACTCCAATGAGCTGATCAAGGATGTCTCCCGCCTGGTCGAGCTGCATCTGCGCTTCCACGGCTATGGCACGGGGGAATGGACCGACTCCGCGGTCCGCCGCTATGTCCGTGACGCCGGGCCGCTGCTGGACCGGCTGCACAAGCTGACCCGCTCGGACTGCACCACGCGCAATCGGCGGAAGGCGATGGCGCTCTCGCGTGCGTACGACGGGCTCGAGGAGCGCATCGCCCGGCTGCAGGACCAGGAAGAACTGGATGCGATCCGCCCGGATCTGGACGGCAACGAGATCATGAAGATCCTCGGCATCCCCCGGGGCCGCAGGTCGGCAAGGCGTACAAGCATCTGCTGGAGCTGCGGCTGGAGCACGGCCCGATGGAGCGGGACGCCGCGATCGCCGCGCTCCAGGAGTGGTGGGAAGCTCAGCCGGAGGGCTGAGCCCCGCTCCCTCACGTTTCACGTGAAACATCGACCCGCTTGGCGCTCCGTCGGTCATGTTTCACGTGAAACCTCACCAGGAGTGCGGTGGCCGCGTAGAGCAGCGCCACACAGATCAGCAGTGCGGTCGATCTTCCGTCCGGTGGCAGTATCACCGCGGCGACCGCCGCGGCTCCCACGAAGGCGACATTGAACAGCACGTCGTAGAGGGAGAAGATCCGCCCGCGGAAGTCATCGGCGATGGCGGACTGCACCACGGTGTCGGTGGCGATCTTCGCGCCCTGGGTGACCAGCCCGAGGATGAACGCGGCGATCAGCATGGGAGCGGGCTCGAAGGGCAGCCCGAGCCCCGGCTCCAGGAGGGCCGCGCTCCCCGCGCACACCATCACCCAGGAGAGTCGGCCGTCCGGCCGGAAGGGCGTACGGGCCCCGAGCCGGGCCACCGCCCACGGTGTGATCACCGCCGCCGCGAAGAAGCCCGCGCCCGAGACGCCGACGGCCAGCCCCAGCAGCGCGAGCCCCTGGGACTCGGTGTCGGCCCATGCGTAGCGGCAGAGCATCAGCACCGTCACCGTGAGCGCGCCGTAGCAGAAGCGCATCAGCGTCATCGCGGTCAGCGCCACGGTGGGATCCCGGCGCTCCAGAAGATGGCGTACGCCCGCGACCAGACCCCGCGCGGTGCTCATCAGGGCCGCGGAGAGACGGGGCTGAAGGGCCGCGGGATCCGGCCCCAGCAGACCCGGTGCCATCAGCAGGGCCGTGAGCCCGGCGATGAGATAGAGCGCGGCGCCCACCAGGACCACCAGCGCGTCCGAGGAGGTGCCTCCCGGGCCCGACAGCCGGACGATGAAGGCGAGGCTGCCCCCTGCCGTGGCGGCGAGCGTTCCGGCGGTGGGCGAGAGGGAGTTGGCCATGACCAGACGCTCCTGGCTGTCCACGACCCGGGGCAGGGCTGCCGAAAGCCCGGCCAGTACAAAGCGGTTGACGGCCGTCACCGACAGGGCCGAGACGTAGAAGAGCCACTCCGGCACCTGGCCCAGCACCAGCACGGCGGTTCCGGCGGCCAGCCCCGAGCGCAGCAGATTGCCGTAGAGCAGCACCTGCCGCCGGCGCCAGCGGTCCAGCAGCACTCCGGCGAAGGGGCCGAGCAGGGAATAGGGGAGCAGCAGAACGGCCATGGCGGAGGCGATGGCCGCGGCGGAGGTCTCCTTCTCCGGGGAGAAGACCACATAGGTGGCGAGCGCCACCTGGTAGACGCCGTCGGCCGACTGGGACAGCAGCCGGATGGCCAGGAGGCGGCGGAAGTCCCGCAGTTGCAGCAGTACGCGGAGATCACGCACAACAGGCATGGCGTCAGCCTCACACACCGTACGGGCCTCCGGGTGTATTACCCGGAGGCCCGTGATCACGCGGCGGGAATCAGCGCATGGCGCTTCAGCGCTCGACCTCGCCCCTGATGAACTTCTCCACGTTCTCCCGCGCCTCGTTGTCGAAGTACTGCACCGGCGGCGACTTCATGAAGTACGAGGAGGCCGAGAGGATCGGGCCGCCGATGCCGCGGTCCTTGGCGATCTTGGCGGCGCGCAGCGCGTCGATGATGACACCCGCGGAGTTCGGGGAGTCCCACACCTCGAGCTTGTACTCCAGGTTCAGCGGGACGTCGCCGAACGCGCGGCCCTCCAGGCGGACATAGGCCCACTTGCGGTCGTCCAGCCAGGCCACGTAGTCCGAGGGGCCGATGTGGACGTTGTCGGCGCCCAGCTCGCGGTCGGGGATCTGCGAGGTGACGGCCTGGGTCTTGGAGATCTTCTTGGACTCCAGGCGCTCCCGCTCGAGCATGTTCTTGAAGTCCATGTTGCCGCCGACGTTCAGCTGCATGGTGCGGTCCAGGATGACGCCCCGGTCCTCGAACAGCTTGGCCATCACGCGGTGCGTGATGGTCGCGCCGACCTGCGACTTGATGTCGTCACCGACGATCGGCACCCCGGCCTCGGTGAACTTGTCCGCCCACTCCTTGGTGCCGGCGATGAAGACCGGGAGCGCGTTGACGAAGGCGACCTTCGCGTCGATGGCGCACTGGGCGTAGTACTTGGCGGCGTCCTCGGAGCCGACCGGGAGGTAGCAGACCAGAACGTCGACCTGCTTGTCCTTGAGGACCTGGACGACATCGACCGGGGTCTCGTCGGACTCGTCGATGGTCTGGCGGTAGTACTTGCCGAGTCCGTCGAGCGTGTGGCCGCGCTGGACCGTGACACCGGTCGTCGGCACGTCGCAGATCTTGATGGTGTTGTTCTCGCTGGCGCCGATGGCGTCCGCGAGGTCCAGGCCGACCTTCTTCGCGTCCACGTCGAAGGCGGCCACGAACTCCACGTCCTTCACGTGGTAGTCGCCGAACTGCACGTGCATCAGACCCGGCACGCGGGTGTCCGGGTCGGCGTCCTTGTAGTACTCGACGCCCTGCACCAGCGAGGCGGCGCAGTTGCCCACGCCGACGATGGCTACACGAACCGAACCCATTCCGGTTGCTCCCTGTGTGTACTGGACGAGGCCCCGCGGATGCCGGGCCTCACTTGGCGGTGTCATCGGACGGATCCGGCCGGGAACCACCCTGGTGCCGGGGCGGGCCGTCCGCATCTTCTGACTGGTCCTGCTGTGGCGGCCGGTCCTCGTCCCGCTCGGTCGTCCGGTCCTGCCCGGCGGTGCCGTCGCGCCGATCGCGTCCGGCCCGCTCGCTCTCGATCAGCTCGTTCAACCAGCGCACCTCGCGCTCCACCGACTCCATACCGTGTCGCTGCAGCTCGAGGGTGTAGTCGTCCAGGCGCTCGCGGGTGCGGGCCATGGCGGCGCGCATCTTGTCCAGGCGCTCCTCCAGGCGGCTGCGCCGCCCCTCCAGCACCCGCATCCGAACGTCTCGTGACGTCTGGCCGAAGAAGGCGAACCGAACGCCGAAGTGCTCGTCCTCCCAGGCGTCCGGCCCGGTGTGGGAGAGCAGCTCCTCGAACCGCTCCTTCCCCGCGGCCGTGAGCCGGTAGACGATCTTCGCCCGGCGGCCGGAGAGGGGCGCCGCGAGAGCGTCCTGGGAGGCGCTGCCGGATTCCTCGATCAACCAGCCGTTGGCGACCAGCGTCTTGAGGCAGGGATAGAGGCTGCCGTAGCTGAACGCGCGGAACACCCCGAGTGAGGTGTTGAGCCGCTTCCGCAGCTCGTATCCGTGCATCGGCGACTCGCGCAGCAGACCGAGGACGGCGAACTCCAGGACGCCTGAGCGTCTGCTCATTCCCCGCCTCCCCTCTCCTCCGGGCCCGCTATGTCGAGCTGATGTATCGACTCGATACATCAAGACGATAGAACTGTGCTCGGGATGGGACAAGAGGGGCCACGGTGAACGCCGTCACATCATCAATTGGTGGCACTCAATCTGACGGTTATGGAGCGAAGGTGGCGGCTGGGCGGGTTTTGACCGTGCGTACTCTGTTCGCCATGCAGACCTATGGGAACCAAGTGACGCCGAGATGCGTCCTCGTCCCGGATGCAGTGCGTCCGGTTGCCTGGTGCGACCGGATCGCACATTGGGGGGACCGGAAGCCATCTGCCGCTTTCAGGCGATAGCGCCTGCCCGAGGAGAAGTCGTTCCATGAGCGAGCACCGTCGCAAGCCGCCGCAACCCCAAGGCGGCGGACGAGCAGCGGCCCGGCGAGCCGGACAGCAGTCGTCCGGCCGCCGCGCAGCACCTACGCACAACGCCGCAGCCGGGTCGGGCGCCGCCCCCGAGGGGGAAGAGCGTCCTTACGGCGGCCGTGCGGCGGCCCGCCGCGCCGCCCAACGTGGCGGTGGCCGTAGACGAGTATCCGAGTCGAGCGCGGCCGGCGCGGGCTCCGGCGGTCGCGGAGGCGGCCGACGGGGGACCGGCGGCGGCCGCGGACGTGGCTCGGGGGCGATGGGCACCCCGGCAAGAAGCGCTTCATCGACTATCCGCGCGGCGGGCGGTCGGGTTTCCGGCGCTGGGTTCCGTCCTGGAGGCTGGTGACGGGAACCTTCATCTTCTTCTTCGCGGTGCTGCTCGGCGCCGTCGGCATAGGGCTGTGGCTGGTGGAAGTGCCGACCGCCCAGGCCGCGTCCCAGACCCAGAAGAACGTCTACTACTGGGCGGACGGCAAGCAGATGGTGGTCTCCGGCGGTGGTGACCTCAACCGCCAGATCGTCCCCCTCAGCAAGATCCCCAAGTCCATGCAGAACGCGGTGATCTCCGCGGAGAACGCAAGCTTCTACGACGACGGCGGCGTCGACCCGATGGGTATCGCCCGCGCGGTCGTCAACATGGCGAAGGGTGGAGCGACCCAGAGTGGTTCGACCATCACCCAGCAGTTCGTGAAGAACACCTACCTCGACCAGTCACAGACGCTCACGCGTAAGGTCAAGGAGCTGTTCATCTCCATAAAGGTGGGCGCGACCAAGGACAAGGACTACATCCTCGGGAGCTATCTGAACACCGCGTACTACGGACGCGGTGCCTACGGCTGCCAGGCGGCCGCCCGCGCCTACTACGACCGGGACTGCGCGGACCTGACGCCCAGCCAGAGCGCCTTCCTGGCCTCGACGCTCAACGGCCCCAACCTCTACGACCCCAACGGCGGCTACGGCGCCGCCGCCACCAAGGAGGCCAACACCAAGCGGGCCAAGCAGCGCTGGGAGTGGATCCTGCGGCGTGAGGTCGCCGTGCACAGGATGCCCAGGGCCGAGGCCCAGAAGTGGATCGCCAAGGGCTTCCCGATGCCGCAGAACCCGAAGGTGGCCACGAACAAGCAGGGCCAGATCGGCTACCTGACCGACCTCGCCGACAACTACATCATCGCCAACACCGGCATCAGCAAGTCAAAACTGGACAAGGGTGGCTATCAGATCCACACCACCTTCGACCGGAAGAAGATCAGTGAGCTGACCCGGGCGGTCGAGAAGGTCTCCAAGGAGAACATCAAGCCGAAACAGCGCGACGTGGACAAGTACGTCCAGTTCGGCGGGGCCTCGGTGGAGCCCAAGACCGGCAAGATCCTGGCCATCTACGGCGGCAAGAACGCGCTGGAGCACTACCGCAACAACGCCGACTACACCGGCGTCCAGGTGGGCTCGACCTTCAAGCCCTTCGTGATGGCCGCTGCGATGACCAATGGCGTCCGGGATCCGAAGGGCCCACGGGAGCAACCCGATTCCGAGCGCACCCTGGTCTCGCCGAGCAGTGTCTACAACGGCGACAACAAGGTGACCCTGCGGGACTACGACGGCACCGTCTGGCACGACAAGGACGGCAAGGAGTGGCACCAGCGGAACGACGGTGACGAGGACAAGGGCCCGGTCAGCCTGCGCACCGCGATGCAGTACTCGGTGAACACCCCGTTCATCCAGCTGGGCATGGACGTCGGCACCGACAAGGTGCGGGACGCGGCCCTGGCCGCGGGCCTCAGCAAGGAGCAGCTGGCCTCGATCACCCCGACGTTCTCGCTCGGCACCTCGGCGCCCAGCGCCATCCGGCTCGCCGGGGCGTACGCCACCTTCGCGGCCAGCGGCCAGCAGGCCGAGCCGTACTCGGTGGAGCGGGTCGAGGACAAGAACGGCCCGGTCTACAACCACAAGCAGGACGCCGAGCTCAAGCGGGCGTTCGACTCGAACGTGGCGAACAACGTCACCGACGTCCTGGAGAACGTGGTCCAGCGCGGCACCGGCACCTCGGCGAAGATCGGCCGTCCGGTCGCGGGCAAGACCGGAACCACCGACGAGAACAAGTCGGCCTGGTTCTCCGGCTACACCCCGCAGCTGTCCACGGCGATCGGCATGTGGCGGGTGAACGACCAGGCCAAGAGCCAGAAGTTCCTGTCCATGCGCGGTGTGGGCGGCCAGGAGACGATCCACGGTGCGTCGTTCCCGGCGGAGATCTGGGCCGACTACATGCGCGGTGCCCTGAAGGGCGTGCCGGTCAAGGACTTCCCGCGGCCACCCCGCTCGGGCAGAAGGTCTTCGGCGAGGACGCCAGCCCGAGCCCGACCCAGACGACGGAGAAGCCGTCCGAGTCCCCGTCGGAGTCGCCTTCGGAATCTCCGTCGGAGTCCCCCTCGGAGTCGCCGTCCGGCAGCCCGACCCCGACGGACACCTGTGACCCGCTGGACCTGAACTGCCAGGACAACGGCGGCAACGGCAACGGCGGCAACCAGAACGGCGGCGCGAACGGCGGTCCGGGAGGCCCGTCCACATCGCCGACCACGGAGGACCCGGGCGGCCCCGGTGGCATATTCGGCGGCCCGTCCGGGACCCGCAGGAAGGAATAGCCCGCGGTCCCGTACGACCCGTCCACCCTCGCTGGCCGCGCCGGAGCGAACCCGCTCCGGCGCGGCCAGCGCCGTTCCGGGCCCTGGACGGCTCTCTGCGCCTCTGGCACACCTCTCCCCGGCCCGGAGACCGCCGGGGCGTCCGCGGCGCGCTCAGCGCCCGCTGGGCCGGTCCTGGCTCCTCCGGCGAGGCTCGTACGGCAGGATGGGGGCCATGAGCGTGCGCGAGGACCCACAGGCCCAGCCCGTACGGCCGACCGCCGAGGACCCGGTGGCCGCGGCCGGCAGCGAGCTGATCGGTGGGCCGACCGGGCGCCGGGCCCTGCTCGGCACGAGCTGGTGGACCCCGGTGCGGATCGTGGCGATCGTCGCCATCGGCATGTTCGCCCTGGGCATGGTGCAGAAGCTGCCCTGCTACGACGGCGGCTGGTTCTACGGGGCCACCGCCCAGTACACCCACGCCTGCTACTCCGACATACCGCACCTCTACAACGGCCGCGGCTTCGCCCTCGACCTCGTCCCGTACTTCGACCGCATACCGGACAACGTCTCGGGCGGGATGCAGTACCTGGAGTATCCGGTCCTCACCGGCCTCTTCATGGAGGTCGCCTCCTGGATGACCCCGCACGGCGGCTCCATCCAGGACCGCGAGCAGATCTACTGGCTGGTCAACGCGGGCATGCTGATGGTCTGCACCGCGGTCATCGCGGTCTGTGTGGCCCGTACGCACCGCCGCCGCCCCTGGGACGCGCTGCTGGTCGCCCTCGCCCCGCCTTCGCGCTCACGGCCACCATCAACTGGGACCTGTTCGCCGTCGCCCTTACGGCCGCCGCCCTGCTGATGTGGTCCCGCAGCCGCCCGCTGGCCGCCGGTGTGCTGCTGGGGCTCGCTACGGCCGCCAAGCTCTACCCCGGGCTGCTGCTCGGTCCGCTGCTGGTGCTCTGCCTGCGGGCGGGGCGGCTGCGGGCCTTCTGGACGACCGCGGGCGGAGCCCTGGCCGCCTGGCTCGTGGTGAACCTCCCCGTGATGATCAGCACGCAGGGCGGACCGCACATCCGCGACGGCTGGAAGACGTTCTACACCTTCAGCCAGGAGCGCCCCGTGGACTTCGGCTCGGTGTGGCTGATCATCTCCCAGCGCACCGGTAACCCCCTGGAGGACGTCAACACCTACGGGACCGTGCTGATGGCCCTGGCCTGCCTCGGGGTGGCGGCGCTCGCCCTGTGCGCCCCGCGCCGTCCGCGCCTGGCCCAGCTGTCCTTCCTGATCGTCGCGGCGTTCGTGCTCACCAACAAGGTCTACTCACCGCAGTACGTGCTGTGGCTGATCCCGCTGGCCGCACTGGCCAGGCCGCGCTGGCGGGACTTCCTGGTCTGGCAGGCGTGCGAGGTCATGTACTTCCTGGGGATCTGGATGTACCTCGCGTACACGGGCAGCGGCGACCAGCACCGGGGGCTGCCCGCGGAGGGCTATCAGCTGGCGATCGCCGTGCATCTGCTGGGGACGCTGTATCTGTGCGCCCTGATCGTCCGGGACGCGCTGGTGCCGGAGCGGGACCCGGTGCGCCGGGACGGGTCGGACGACCCCGGAGGAGGCGTGCTGGACCGGGCCCCGGACGCGTTCGTGCTGGGAGAGGCGCGGCGCGCGTCCCGCTATGAGGGCGCGGCGCTGGTGGACTGGGGCGTCCACCGGGAGTGAGCCCCGGACGGGAGCTCCTCCCGGCGGCGTGGGTTCAGCGGTCGAGCAGCCGGTCGAACTGGGTCGTGGTGTGCCGCAGATGCGCCACCAGCTCATCCCCCACCTGGGGTGCCTGGACGTCACTGGGCACGAACAGGATGGACACCTGCATGTGCGGCGGCTCGGCGAACCACCGCTGCTTGCCCGCCCACACGAACGGCGAGAGGTTGCGGTTGACGGTCGCCAGACCGGCGCGGGCGACCCCCTTGGCGCGGGGCATCACCCCGTGCAGCGCCTTGGGCGCCTCCAGACCGACGCCGTGGGAGGTGCCGCCCGCGACCACGACCAGATGGCCGTCGGAGGCGGCCTTCTGCTGGCGGTAGCCGAAGCGGTCGCCCTTCGAGACCCGGGTGACGTCGAGCACCGAGCCCCGGTACTCCGTCGAGTCGTGGTCGCCCAGCCACAGCCGGGTGCCGATCCGCGCCCGGAAGCGGGTCTGCGGGAACTGCTGCTGCAGCCGGGCCAGTTCCTCGGCCTTGAGGTGGCTGACGAACATGGTGTGCAGCGGCAGGCGCGCCGCCCGCAGCCGATCCATCCAGGCGATGACCTCCTCGACCGCGTCCAGGCCGTCGGTGCGGTCGAGCGGGAGGTGGATGGCGAACCCCTCCAGCCGGACGTTCTCTATCGCCGCGTGCAGCTTGGGCAGGTCCTCCTCGGTGACGCCGTGCCGCTTCATGCTGCTCATGACCTCGATGACCACGCGCGCGTTCACCAGGCCGTAGACGCCGTCGACTGACGAGACCGAACGGATCACCCGGTCCGGCAGCGGCACCGGCTCCTCACCGCGGCGGAAGGGGGTGAGCACCAGCAGGTCACCGCTGAAGAAGTCCTTCATCCGGGCGGCCTCGTACGTGGTCCCGACCGCGAGGATGTCGCTGCCGAAACGGGCGGCTTCCTCGGCCAGCCGCTCATGGCCGAAACCGTAGCCGTTGCCTTTGCAGACCGGGACTATCCCGGGAACTGCTGGATCACCGATTGCTGATGCGCCCGCCAGCGCGCGGTGTCGACATAGAGGGTGAGCGCCATTGGCCGGTCCCGGAACCTTTCTCGTAGCCGCGGTGTATTGGAGGTATGGGAGACAGCGAATCGTGGTCAGCGGCGCGACATGTAGATGTCGAGCGCCTTGTGCAGGAGCTTGTTGAGCGGGAAGTCCCACTCGCCGAGGTATTCGGCAGCCTGCCCGCCGGTGCCCACCTTGAACTGGATCAGACCGAAGAGATGATCCGTCTCATCGAGGGAGTCGCTGATGCCGCGCAGGTCATAGACGGTCGCGCCCAGTGCGTAGGCGTCGCGGAGCATCCGCCACTGCATCGCGTTCGAGGGCCGGACCTCGCGCTTGTGGTTGGCGGAGGCGCCGTAGGAGTACCAGACATGGCCGCCGACGATCAGCATCGTGGCGGCGGCCACGGCCTCGTTCTCGTGCATCGCGAAGTACAGCCGCATCCGGTTGGGGTCCTCGGTGTTGAGGGCCGTCCACATGCGCTGGAAGTAGCTGAGCGGGCGGGGCCGGAAGTGGTCGCGCTCCGCTGTGATCTCGTAGAGCCGCTGCCACTCGGGCAGATGCTCGTAGCCGCCCTGGACGACCTCGACACCGGCCTTCTCGGCCTTCTTGATGTTGCGGCGCCACAGTTGGTTGAAGCCCTTGTGGACATCCTCCAGGGACCGGTTCTCCAGCGGCACCTGGAAGACGTACCGCGGCTGGACGTCACCGAAGCCGGCCCCGCCGTCCTCGCCCTGCTGCCAGCCCATGCGCCGCAGCCGCTCGGCCACCTCGAAGGCGCGCGGCTCGATGAAGGTGGCCTCGACATCGCGCAGCCGCTTGACGTCGGGGTTCTGGATGCCGGACTTGATCGCGGCGGAATCCCAGCGGCGGATGATGACCGGCGGGCCCATCTTCACGGAGAAGGCGCCCTGCTGCTTCAGATGCGCGAGCATCGGACGCAGCCAGTCCTCGAGGTTGGGGGCGTACCAGTTGATGACCGGGCCCTCGGGGAGATAGGCGAGATAGCGCTTGATCTTGGGCAGCTGGCGGTAGAGGACGAGACCGGCGCCGACGAGCTGACCCGTGGCGTCGAACCAGCCGAGGTTCTCCGAGCGCCACTCCGACTTGACGTCAGCCCATGCAGGCACCTGCATGTGGCTTGCCGCCGGCAGGCTCTGGATGTACGCCAGATGCTGCTCTCGGCTGATCGTCCTCAAGGTCAGGCTCATGTGGGGCGCTCCTCGGCAGGTTTGTCCCCAGGGTCGGGGCTCCGGCTCTCGCGCCGAAGCCTACTGCGACCGGGACACGCCCCGTTCGGGCCCGGGGACAACCGGGCTCCGGGCGGGCTCAGCCCAGCACGCCGCCGAAGAGCCCACCATGCGCCATGCCGAGATAGAAGCCGACCCCGGAGGCACCGAGCCCGATGATCAGCAGGAACCGCTCACCGGTGGTCACGGACCTCAGCTGGCCCCAGGCACCGCTGATCATCCCGATCAGCCCGACCCATGAGCTGACCAGGTGGAGGTGGGGGAAATGAGCCGTGACAAAGGCGATCACGCCGATCACCAGGGTCGCCACGGCGACCGTGTTCTCTACGGGATGCGACTTGCCATCGGTGTCCAGGAAGGTGAACAAGCCGTGGTGGGATCGTGCTGCCTGTGCCATGGGGCACCTCCAGGTGGGCACATAGAGCAAGGCGGCGAACTGTTACGCCGCTCACACCCGATGTGTACAGATTGCGGGCCAAGACGCCCGGATTTCAAGCGGGCGGCCGAAGCCGGGTACTGTGTACCGTCCGCGGTGGTGTCTGCACTGACGCCGAAGCGGATACGCATCACGACCCTCCTGCCACGGAACGACCGTGGCCGCTGAGTCCAAAGGAGGTGGGTTCCACATGCGTCACTACGAGGTGATGGTCATCCTCGACCCCGATCTCGAGGAGCGCGCTGTCTCCCCGCTGATCGAGAACTTCCTTTCCGTCGTCCGTGAGGGCAACGGCAAGGTCGAGAAGGTCGACACCTGGGGCCGTCGTCGTCTCTCGTACGAGATCAAGAAGAAGCCCGAGGGCATCTACTCGGTCATCGACTTGCAGGCCGAGCCCGCGGTCGTCAAGGAGCTCGACCGCCAGCTGAACCTGAACGAGTCGGTCCTCCGGACCAAGGTCCTCCGTCCCGAGACCCACTGACCGCATAAGCGTTCAGCGGTCATCGGGGCCGAATCGCAACGAGTAGCAAGCAGCCCAGCAGTACCCGCCGAGAGGTTCCCCCAATGGCAGGCGAGACCGTCATCACGGTCGTCGGCAATCTCGTCGACGACCCCGAGCTGCGTTTCACCCCGTCCGGTGCGGCGGTCGCGAAGTTCCGCGTCGCGTCCACTCCCCGTACCTTCGACCGGCAGACCAACGAGTGGAAGGACGGCGAGAGCCTCTTCCTCACGTGCTCGGTGTGGCGGCAGGCCGCGGAGAACGTGGCCGAGTCCCTTCAGCGCGGCATGCGCGTCATCGTGCAGGGCCGTCTGAAGCAGCGGTCCTATGAGGACCGCGAGGGGATCAAGCGCACGGTCTATGAGCTGGATGTCGACGAGGTCGGCGCCAGCCTGCGCAACGCCACAGCCAAGGTCACCAAGACCACCGGTCGCGGTGGTCAGGGTGGTTACGGCGGCGGTGGCGGCCAGGGCGGTGGCGGCTGGGGCGGTGGCCCCAGCGGCGGCGGCCAGCAGCAGGGTGGCGGCGCTCCGGCCGACGACCCGTGGGCGACCGGCGCTCCGGCCGGCGGCCAGGGCGGCGGTGGTGGTGGCTGGGGCGGCGGCTCCGGCAACTCCGGGGGCTACTCGGACGAGCCGCCCTTCTAGGCCCGAGGCGTTGTTTCACGTGAAACAGCGCGCGGTCTGGTCAGGGCGACCAGCACACACTTCTTGATCACACTGGAGAGAGACAATGGCGAAGCCGCCTGCTCGCAAGCCGAAGAAGAAGGTTTGCGTGTTCTGCAAGGAGAAGATCTCCTACGTCGACTACAAGGACACGAACCTGCTGCGGAAGTTCATCTCCGACCGCGGCAAGATCCGTGCCCGCCGGGTCACCGGCAACTGCACCCAGCACCAGCGTGACGTCGCCACGGCCGTGAAGAACAGCCGTGAGATGGCGCTGCTGCCCTACACCTCCACCGCGCGATAAGGGAAGGGTGACCGAATCATGAAGATCATCCTCACCCACGAGGTCTCCGGCCTCGGTGCCGCCGGTGACGTCGTGGACGTCAAGGACGGTTACGCCCGTAACTACCTGGTCCCGCGTGGTCTGGCGCTCCGCTGGACCAAGGGCGGCGAGAAGGATGTCGAGCAGATCCGCCGCGGTCGTCGCATCCGTGAGATCGCCACGATCGAGCAGGCCAATGAGGTCAAGGCTCAGCTCGAGGGCGTCAAGGTGCGCCTGAAGACCCGTGCCGGCGACGCCGGCCGGCTATTCGGCTCCGTCACCCCGGCCGACATCGCCTCGGCGATCAAGGACGCGGGTGGCCCGGAGGTCGACAAGCGCCGCATCGAGGTGTCGGCCCCGATCAAGACCCTGGGCGCGCACCAGGTCTCGGTCCGTCTGCACGCCGAGGTTGCCGCCAAGGTTGGCGTCGAGGTCGTCGCCGCCTGACGACGGCCGTGACGGTCGCCGTCGGCACCGTGCACAGTGCACCGGAGGGCCGCACCCTGTTGTGGGGTGCGGCCTTCTGCCATGTCGGCCTTCTGCCGTGCCGGCCTTCCGCTGCGCTGCCCTCCGCCGTGCCGGGGGCTGACTGGTGGGACCTGGACTCAGCTTCGTACCGCGCCGGTGACGATCCAGCGGCCGGAGCGGCTGCGCAGCCACAGGGTCGCCATCCGGACCGACATCATCAGCGCCATGGTGCACCACAGCGCCGTCAGGCCCCCGCCGAGCGAGGGCACCAGCAGCGCCACCGGGGCGAAGACGGCCAGTGTGGCGATCATCGCCCAGGCCAGATACGGCCCGTCGCCCGCGCCCATCAGCACGCCGTCGAGGACGAAGACCACGCCTGAGACCGGCTGGATGAGGGCCGTGACCAACAGGGCGGGCAGCAGGGCGTCCCGTACCGCGGAATCGGTGGTGAACAGGGGGATGAACAGCGGCCGGGCAGCGACCACCAGCAGGCCCAGCACCACGCCCGAGGCGATGCCCCACCGCACCATGCGACGGCAGGCGGCCCGTGCCCCCTCCTCGTCGCCGGCGCCCAGATAGCGTCCGATGATCGCCTGGCCCGCGATGGCGATGGCGTCCAGGGCGAAGGCCAGCAGGCTCCACAGGGTGAGCACGATCTGGTGGGCGGCGATATCGGTGTCGCCGAGGCGGGCCGCCACGGCCGTCGCGATCAGCATCACGGCGCGCAGCGAGAGCGTACGGATCAGCAGCGGTGCCCCGGCGTGGGCACAGGCCCTGATTCCCGCGGCATCGGGCCGCAGCGAGGTGCCATGGCGCCGTGCGCCTCGGAAGACGACGGCGAGGTAGACGGCGGCCATGGCGTTCTGGGCGATCACCGTGCCCCAGGCGGAACCCGCGATGCCCAGCCCGACTCCGTAGACCAGGGTGGCGTTCAGCGCGGCGTTGGCCCCGAAGCCGCCGATGGCGACATACAGCGGGGTCCGGGTGTCCTGGAGGCCGCGCAGCACACCGGTGGCCGCGAGGACCACCAGCATCGCGGGGATGCCGAGGGCGCTGATCCGCAGATAGGTGATGGCGTAGGGCGCGGCGGTGTCCGAGGCGCCGAAGAGGTCGACGAGGGCGGGGGCGGTGGGAAGGGCGACGGCGATGACGGCGGCGCCGAGTAGCAGGGCCAGCCAGATGCCGTCCATGCCCTGCCGTATCGCCCCGGCGAGGTCGCCCGCGCCGACCCGGCGGGCCACCGCCGCGGTGGTGGCGTAGGCGAGGAAGACGAAGATGTTGACGGCGGTGGCGAGCAGGGCCGCAGCGACGCCGAGACCGGCCAGCTGGGCGGTGCCCAGATGGCCGACGACGGCACTGTCGACCATGACGAAGAGGGGTTCCGCCACGAGTGCGCCGAAGGCGGGAAGCGCGAGTGCGATGATCTCGCGGTCGTGGTGGCGCTGGGTGCTCGGCGCGCTCGTGGGGACCTGTGTCATGAAGGCAATCTAATCGTCCACAGGTAAGAGACACAAGCTGTCACTGGTCCTTACAAGGCGGCGCGCGGGACGATCTTCTCTGCGCCCTTTGTCGTGATCTTGCGCTGGGGGCGGAAGTTTTTCTTCTGCACAGCCACTGGATAGAGAAACCGCAGGTCAGGCATGGACTCTCGGGATGATTGTGTGTTTGTCCACAGCACTGTCCCCCGGCCCGTGCACAGGTTCGCGCGACTTACCCACAGGATGGATCCCATCATCCACAGGCCCTGTGGATAACCAAGTTGGCTGGCGGTGCCGACGGGCCTACCGTGGTCCGGCGCCCGCCACCCGATCCGGCCCTGGAACCCCCAGCCTCCGATGCGCCGTGTCCGGAAAGCCGGCCGCTCAGTTGTGTCATAGCCGTGCCCTAAGAAGGACGGGCACGGCGAGGTTCGCTTCGCGGACGGGAGGAGGTGGCGGGGTGAGCGTGCCCGAGCCCATGGACGACCCATGGGCGGACTCCGGCCCGTCCGACCGGTTCCCGTCCCCCCGCTTCCGCCGCGGTGACGGCGGCGGCCGGGGCCGCGACGGCAACGACCGCGACGGAGGCGGCGGCTCCCCCTGGGAGGGCTCCGGCTTCGAGCGCGTTCCGCCCCAGGACCTCGACGCCGAGCAGTCCGTCCTCGGCGGCATGCTGCTCTCCAAGGACGCCATCGCCGACGTGGTGGAGGTCCTCAAGGGCAATGACTTCTACCGGCCCGCCCACGAGACCGTCTACCAGGCCATCCTGGACCTCTACGCCAAGGGCGAGCCGGCCGACCCGATCACCGTCGCCGCCGAGCTGACCAAGCGGGGCGAGATCGCCCGGGTCGGCGGCGCCTCGTACCTCCACACCCTCGTCCAGTCGGTCCCCACCGCCGCCAACGCCGAGTACTACGCGGAGATCGTCCACGAGCGCGCCGTGCTGCGCCGCCTCGTCGAGGCCGGCACCCGCATCACCCAGATGGGATACGCGGCGGACGGGGACGTCGACGAGATCGTCAACAACGCCCAGGCGGAGATCTACGCCGTCACCGAGCAGCGCACCAGCGAGGACTATCTGCCGCTCGGCGACATCATGGAGGGCGCGCTCGACGAGATCGAGGCGATCGGCTCGCGCAGCGGGCAGATGTCGGGCGTGCCCACCGGCTTCACCGACCTGGACTCCCTCACGAACGGGCTGCACCCGGGCCAGATGATCGTCATCGCCGCCCGCCCCGCCATGGGTAAGTCCACCCTGGCCCTCGACTTCGCGCGCGCCTGCTCCATCAAGCACAACATGCCGAGCGTCATCTTCTCCCTGGAGATGGGCCGCAACGAGATCGCCATGCGTCTGCTCTCCGCCGAGGCTCGGGTGGCGCTCCACCACATGCGCTCCGGCAGCATGACCGACGAGGACTGGACCCGGCTGGCCCGGCGGATGCCGGACGTCTCCCAGGCCCCGCTCTACATCGACGACTCCCCGAACCTGTCGATGATGGAGATCCGCGCCAAGTGCCGTCGGCTCAAGCAGCGCAATGACCTCCAGCTGGTCGTCATCGACTACCTCCAGCTGATGCAGTCCGGCGGCGCCCGGCGCCCCGAGAGCCGTCAGCAGGAGGTCTCGGACATGTCGCGAAACCTGAAGCTGCTGGCCAAGGAGCTGGAGGTGCCCGTCATCGCGCTCTCCCAGCTCAACCGAGGTCCCGAGCAGCGCACGGACAAGAAGCCGATGGTCTCGGACCTCCGAGAGAGTGGATCCATCGAGCAGGACGCCGACATGGTCATCCTGCTCCACCGCGAGGACGCCTACGAGAAGGAGTCGCCGCGCGCGGGCGAGGCGGACCTGATCGTGGCCAAGCACCGAAACGGTCCGACGGCCACGATCACGGTCGCCTTCCAGGGCCACTACTCCCGCTTCGTGGACATGGCCCAGACCTGACAGCCGCTGCCTCTGCCTGGCCCGTGCTTTGCTTTTGCCGCTTTCGCAAAGAATTTTGTCAGTTCGTCCTGGGTGGGGGCAGGTTGGCGGGCATGGACACGGAGTTCTGGGACGACATGTATCGCAGCCGCGATCAGCTGTTCAGCGGGGCGCCCAACGGGGTGCTCGTCAGCGAGGTCGCCGAGCTGCCGCCGGGGCAGGCGCTCGATGTGGGGTGTGGGGAGGGTGGCGACGCGGTCTGGCTGGCTCGGCGGGGGTGGCAGGTGACCGCGGTGGACATCTCCCGGGTCGCCTTGGAGCGCGCCGCCGCGGCGGCCGCGGACATCGGGGCCGGGTGGCTTGGACGCGGGCCGATCTGACCGGCACGCCGCCTCCGGCCGCGGCGTTCGACCTGGTGTCCGTCCAGTACTTTCCGCTCAAGCGCCAGCCGGACCACGGCGCGCTGCGTGGCCTGCTGGATGCCGTCGCGCCCGGGGGCACCCTGCTGTTCGTCACGCATGACCTCGCCGATCTGACCCCGCACCGGGAGCAGGGCTTCGACCCGGCGGACTACTACCAGCCCGACGACATCGCCGGGGTGCTCGACGACGGCTGGGCGGTTGTCGTCAACGAGACCCGTCCACGCACCGCCCCCGCCCCCGCAGGCACCCACCACACCCATGACACCGTGCTGCGAGCGCGGCGGCTGCGATAAGCGGTGGCCGGGCCGGGTCAGGGCTGGAGCTGGTGACCCAGGGCCGTCGCCTTCTCCACGCGGCGGGTGAGGACCTCCTCGTGCCGGTCCGCCATCTGCCGCAGCGCGTCCTTGCGGTCGCGCTTGGAGAGCCGGTCGATGTAGAGATGCCCCGAGAGATGGTCGGCCTCGTGCTGCAGACACCGGGCGAAGTAGCCGGTGCCCTCGATCACCAGCGGGTTGCCGTCCTTGTCGACGCCGCGGACCACGGTGCGGTCGGTGCGCGGTACATCCATCCGCGCGCCCGGTACGGACAGACAGCCCTCGGCCTCCTCGATGAGCTGCCGGTGGGCCGGGTCGGGCTGGTCGAGGACGGGGTTGATGATGTGGCCGACGTGGCGTACGCCGTGGTCGTCCGGGCAGTCGTAGACGAACAGCCGCAGGTCGACGTCGACCTGATTGGCGGCCAGCCCGGCGCCGTCGGCGATGTACATGGTGAGGAACATGTCGTCGATGAGGGCGCTCAGCTCGGGCGTGCCGAACTCGGTCACCTCGCGGCAGGAGCGGCGGAGCACCTCCTCGCCGACCTCGGTGATCCGGCGCGGGGAACCGCGCCCGGCCTCGGGAGGCAGCGCCGGATAGGAGTCGACGGGTTTCCCCTGCACCAGGACGCGCACCGCTGATCTCACCTTTTCCGCCCCCACTGCTGGCCGCCTGATGGCCGCTCACGGCCGCTGACGGCCGCCCCCACTGATGGTCATGTCCGGCCAACGTAGCAGGGGCGGTTCGGCCGCCGCTCCGGCGCGCGTCAGATCGCGTCAGGTACGGGGTCGGAGCGCTTCGCCGAGTTCCTCCAGCAGCCGCCGCTTGCTGCGGGCCCCGACCAGCAACCGCACCGGCTCGCCCGCCCGGAACAGCATCAGCGTCGGCATCGAGAGGACCCCGTACGCGTTGGTGGTGGAGGGGTTCTCGTCCACGTCCAGGGCCACCACCTTCAGCCGGTGGCCCTCCTCCTGCGCGATCTCCGCCAGCACCGGCGCGATCATCCGGCACGGGGGGCACCACGATGCGGTGAACTTCACCAGCACCGGCAGCTCGGCCGCCAGCACCTCCTCGGCGAAGGTGGCGTCCGTGACCGTGGCCACTCCCTCAGCGTGTGTCAGTGACATGTCATATCTCCCTCGGAGTCCATGCTTCGGAGTCGTTGCTTCGGGGGCGTTGTTCGGAGCCGGCGCGGAGGCGGTGGCCTCAGGGGCCGGGCGGTGTCAGCTCGCAGCGCGGCTCCGGGGCCCCTTCGGGCGCCGCCGCCGCTGCCTCCAGTTCCGCGCGGGCCCGCTCCGCCTGGACGAGCTGGGTCCCGACCCGCTCCCGGATGGCGTTCAGCCGGGCGATGCACTCGTCCAGCTCGGCGAGCTTGCGCCGGTAGACCTCCAGCGAGGCGGGCAGGAGTCACCGGCCGGATGGCCGGAGCGCAGGCACTCGACGAACGGGCGCGTCTCCTCCAGCTCGAAGCCGAAGTCCCGCAGCGTGCGGATCTGCTGGAGCAGTCGTAGATCGTCCTCGTCGTACGACCGGTAACCATTGCCGGTGCGACGCGCGGGCAGCAGCCCGAGCGACTCGTAATAGCGCAGGGTGCGGGTGGTCGTACCCGCCCGTTCGGCCAGCTCTCCGATCCGCATGACTTCGACGGTAGACCTTGACCCCGGCGTCAAGGCCAGAGCGCGGTGCGGGGCCGGGTGGTACCCGGCCGCCAGGCCGATGACTGACCGTTGTCAGACCCTCGCCGTACAGTGCCGATATGACCACACCCGACGTGGATGAGTTCGCCGAGCCGCTGCCCGCCACCCGCCGTGCCCTGCTGCGGCGCCTCGCCCGCGGCCAGGCCGAGGGCCGTGCCCCGTCCATGGTCGGGGCCGTGGTGCGGGAGGGGCGGCTGGTGTGGACGGGTTCGCGCAGCTCTGTGGACGGATCCGCACCGGACACCGACACCCAGTACCGCATCGGCTCCTTGACCAAGACCTTTGTGGCGGTGCTGGTGATGCGGCTGCGCGACGAGGGACTGCTGGACCTCGGCGATCCGCTGGCCAAGCATCTGGACGTGCCGGAGGCCGAGGGCGCGACCGTGGCCCAGCTGCTCTCCCACACCTCGGGTCTCGCCGCCGAGGCCCGCGGCCCGTGGTGGGAGCGCACACCCGGGGCGCTGCGGCCCGAAACCGCCGATATCTTCGGCGAGCGCCCGCTGATCCACCCCGCGGGCCGCCGTCACCACTACTCCAACCCCGGTTTCGCGCTGCTCGGCGCGCTGGTCGAGCGGCTGCGCGGAGCGCCCTGGGGCGAGGTGCTCGCGCATGAGGTGCTGGAGCCGCTGGGGATGGGGCGTACGTCGCTCGAGCCGCGGGCGCCGCACGCCGGGGGATGGGCCGTGCACCCCTGGGCGGATGTGCTTCTGCCCGAACCGGCCGAGGACACCGGGCGGATGGGCCCGGCCGGACAGCTCTGGTCGACCGCCGGGGATCTGGCCCGCTTCGCCGCCTTCCTGCTGGACGGGGACGAGCGGGTGCTCGGCGCGGAGTCGCTGGCCGAGATGCGGGCGCCCGCCGTCGCCCCCGAGGAGGGGGACTGGGACGGCGGCTATGGCCTGGGGACGCAGCTCGTCCGGCACGGTGGGCGGTTCCTCCACGGCCACACCGGCTCCATGCCCGGCTTCCTGGCCTCGCTGTGGGTGAGCGCCGAGGACCGGCTGGCCGGGATCGCGCTGGCCAACACCACCTCGGGGCCCGCGATCGGCGCCATCGCCGCCGACCTCATACGGATCGTGGCGGAGCACGAGCCCCGTATCCCCGAGCCGTGGCGGCCGCTGACCGAGGTCGATCCGGCGCTGCTGGCGCTGACCGGCCCCTGGTACTGGGGCCCTCGCGCCTACCATCTGCGGCTGCGCGCGGACCGCGGACTGGAGCTGTCCCCGGCCGCCGGAGGAGGCCGGGCCTCCCGCTTCAGGGCCGAGCCGGACGGCACCTGGACGGGGCTCGACGGCTATTACGCGGGGGAGACGCTGCGGGTGGTCGAGGGGGAGGGCGGCGCCCCGGCCCATCTGGACCTGGGCACCTTCGTGTTCACGCGGGAGCCCTACGCCCCGGATGACGTGGTGCCCGGCGGGGTCGACCCGGAGGGCTGGCGCGTGCCCTGAGGGGGAGGCGGGGCGAGGGGGCGGGCGCGGCGTTCCGGCCCCTGCCGCCGCACCGCGCGGTTTTGTGGCCGCGACTGGCCCCGGGCTGCGCCGGGCTGTGCCGGGCGGGCCATGCGGGACCTCAGCGGGCCGTCGGCCGCCTTCGGCGCGCCGTGACCGCGCCGGACGAGGGGAGGCCATTCCTGGGGGAGGCCATGCCCGGACCCGGCGGCCGTAGCCTGACCCCGCCAGTGGTACGCACGGCCGGGGGCTGGGTCGGCGGTGCGGTGGGCGGCAGATTGGTCACCGGTTCTCCCGTACCTCGGTTCGCCGGTACGTCGGTTCGTCGGGACTTCGGTACGTCGGGTACGCCGGTGCGTCGATACGCCGGAGCTCACGTGCTCACGTACCCCCGTGACCCCGTACGGGAGCGGCCTGACCAACCCACTCATCCGCCCTCCCCCAGGAGCCCCGCCGTGCGCTTGTCCACGCTTCGTCTCAGCGCCTCCCTGCTCGCCCTCACCACCGTCATGGCGGCCTCCATGGCCGCCTCCGGGACGGCCACCGCCCGGCCCGGGGCCCGGCGGCCGGCCGCGACCGGCCGGGGACCGTCTGGTCGGCCGGGTGGGCCGCCCCCGTCCAGCGCCCCAGTTCGGGCTTCGAGAAGAACTGGGCCGAGAGCGGCTTCGCCGAGCGCACCGCCCAGACCCTGCGCCAGGTCGTCCGGGTCACCGGCGGCGGCACGGCCGCCCGGATCAGGCTGTCGAACCGTTACGGCACCACCCCGCTGCGGATCGCGGGCGCGACCATCGCCCGTACCGCGCACGGCGCCTCCGTCCACGGCGCGAGCCTGCGCCCGCTGACCTTCGGGCACCGGAGGCCGGTGGAGATCCCGGCGGGCGGGGAGACGGTGAGCGACGCGGCTCCGCTGCGCGTGGCGGCCCGTCAGCCGGTCACGGTCACGCTGTACTTCGACCGCCCGACCGGTCCCGCCACCTTCCACGCTCAGGCGTACGCCCGCAGCTTCCGCGCGGACGGCGACCACCGCGCCGACCGCGCCGGGACGGCCTTCACCGAGACCACCCACTCCTGGTACTACCTCTCCGATGTCGAGGTCACCGGCGGTCCGCGCCGCCCGGGCACGGTGGTGGCCTTCGGCGACTCGATCACCGACGGCTTCGGCTCGACCTACGACGCCGACCACCGCTGGCCGGATCTGCTGGCCGAGCGCCTCGCGGCCGCGGGCACCCCGCGCCCCGTCCTCAACTCCGGTATCGGCGGCAATCTGCTGCTGCACGACTCGGCCTGGTACGGCGACCGGGCGGGCGCCCGCTTCCGGCGCGATGTCCTGGACAAGCCGGGCGTACGGTCGGTGATCCTGCTCGAGGGGCTCAACGACATCGGCTTCAGCGAGGTGGATCTGCCCACCTACAAGCCCAATCCGCAGGTGTCGGCCGAGGAGGTGATCGCCGGTTACCGGGAGTTGATCGCTCTCGCGCACGCCCGCGGGATCAAGGTCGTCGGCGGGACGATCCTCCCGTTCAAGGGCGCCGAGTACCACACCCCGCGCTCGGAGGCGAAGCGCGCCGCGATCAACGAGTGGATCCGCACCTCGGGCGCCTTCGACGCGGTCGTCGACTTCGCGGAGGTCATGGCCGCGCCGTCCGATCCGCTGCGGCTGAACCCGGCCTACGACTCGGGCGACTTCAAGCACCCGAACGACGCGGGCTACCGGCGGATGGCCGAGGCCGTCGACCTCGCGACGCTGTGAGGCCGCCGGCGGGTAGGTGAGACCAATAAAACCAGTGAAAACAGGTGAAACCGATGAGACCAGGTCAGTTCAGGCCAGCGGCAGCTTGAAGCCGATGTGGCTGGCCTCGAAGCCGAGCCGCTCGTAGAAGCGGTGGGCGTCGATACGGGTCGTGTCCGAGGTGAGCTGCACCAGCACACACCCCTCGCGGCGCGACTCCTCGACGGCCCATTCGATCAGCTGCGTGCCCAGCCCGCCGCCGCGCTCCTCGGAGTGGATCCGGACGCCTTCGATGATCGAGCGCGTGGCGCCGCGCCGCGACAGCCCGGGGATCACGGTCAGCTGGAGGGTGCCGACGGTGCGGCCCTTCCGGACCGCCACGACCAGCCGCTGCTGCGGATCCGCGGCCAGCCGATCGAAGGCGGCGCGGTACGGGGCCAGGTCGTCCGGGGACTCCCGGCGGGCGCCGAGCGGGTCGTCCGCCAGCATGGCCACGATCGCCGGGATGTCATCGGCGGTCGCGCGCCGTATCTCGAAGTCGCTCATGCGGTGGAGCCTACGTGGGGGCCCGCGAGCCCCGGACGGTGGCGACGGGCCCACGGCCACCGGGGATCAGCACGTCAGGCCCCTCGGCACGCGGTGCCGGTCAGCCCCTCCACGGCGGCGACGAGGGGTGCCAGCTCCGGCCGCCGGGCGGCCTCGGCAAGGGCCTCGCGCAGCGCGGTGTCATGCGTCGGCCGCGCCTCCTCCAGGAGCTTCAGCCCCTCGTCGCTGACGTTGGTGTAAATGCCGCGGCGGTCGTCGGGGCAGATGTAGCGGGAGAGCAGACCGCGGTCCTCCAGCCGGGTGACCAGCCGGGTCGTGGCGCTCTGGCTGAGGACGACGGAGTCGGCGAGCTGCTTCATCTGCAGATGGCCGCCGTCGCCGTCGTGCTGCCCGCTGAGTACGTTGAGCACGGAGAATTCGCGGACGCTCAGATCGTGCTTGGCCTGCAGCGCGCGCTCGATATGCGTCTCCAGTCGGCCGTGCAGGGAGGACAGGGCGCACCAGCCCTGGGCCAGGGCCTGTTCTGCGGGCGGGGCGACGGCGCCGTGCGGTTCGTCCGGCATGGAACCCCTCCTCGGTGGGTGAGCGGATTCCCAGAATAGTCCAGGGATGAAATAGACCGCGTATGCAATTATCGGTGCTTTGTCGCCCGCAGCCGCCGTCCCCGGGCGGTCAGCCCCCAGGGTTTGATCACCGAGATCGCGGTGAGAAAGGTGTAGACGCCCAGGCTGACCGACGGCGCCAGGATCAGATCCGTGGTCGCCCCGACCGCCCGCCCCGCCACCACATCGGCCATCGCGGCGTCGATCCGGGCGCGCAGGGCGAACGCCGTGGCGGCGGTGGTGATCAGCGTCAGCCAGAACTTCACATACACCCACCGGTGGCGCGCCAGCCCCCAGGGCGTCCCCAGCGACAGCACGATCCCGCTGGCCAGCGACAGCAGGCTGATCGGGATCAGCAGCCAGTCGCCCAGCACATTCATCGACCGGTACGCCGCCCCGGCCTCTTCGGCCGAGCCGGCCATGGCCCCGGTGATCCCCAGGGCCAGCACTCCGAGGGTCAGCCCGAGCCATCCGACGGAGACGACGACATGAAGGACGAGGAGGCCCCGGCGCACGGGGCGGGTGAGTTGCCGCATGCCCCCACCGTGGCGGCGCGGCGGCCCCGGGGCGTCTGACGTCGGGAGTATCCGCGCGTACTCCCGGCGGCGCGGGCGGGCCGGGGCGGTGGGCGTCGGCGGGTGCATCTACGCTCGGCTGGTATGACCAGACTGCATCTGTTCGATCTGGACGGGACGCTCATCCACGGCTCGGCCGCCGCGATCGAGATCTCCCGGCAGCTCGGTCTGGAGCGGGAGATCGCCGCGCTGGAGCGGGCGTTCGCGGGCGGGGAGCTGACGACGGCCCAGTTCGCGGAGCGGGCCTGTGCGCTGTGGGAGGCCCTGACGGAGGAGCATGTGGCGGCGGCGTTCGAGGGGGCGCCGTGGCTGGCCGGGATCCGCGAGGTGTGGGCGGACATCCGGGCGCGGGGCGAGCGCTGTGCGGTGATTTCGCTCTCGCCGGGCTTCTTCGTGTCGCGGCTGCTGGAGTGGGGCGCGGACGCCACGTACGGCTCGGCCTGGCCCGCCGTGCCGTTCCGGGAGCCGGTGGATCCGGCGGGGATCCTGACCCCGGCCGCGAAGGTCAGGATCGCCGATGAACTCTGCGCGAAGTTCGGCTTGACCAGGGATCACTGCGTGGCCTACGGGGATTCTCTGTCGGACGCCGAACTGTTCACGGTGGTTCCGGTCTCGGTCGCCGTGAACGCCGACCACCATGTGAGCGAAATCGCATCCCACGCCTATAGCGGTCGTGATCTCCGAGAGGCTTACGAATTGATGGGTAACCGCACGTAACTATCGGTAATTACGTGAGTTCGTGGGTGTAACAGATGTAGGGCACTTGGGGCTTGTGAATTCATCCGGGGCCGGTAGGGTCGGGTCCGGTTCCGTGCGGCGTGCTGTAACGGGGTCAGAACGGGCATCCCAGGGCAACCAGCATAAGGGGAACGCAGCCCCCGTTTGCCGGACTTCGGGGCTATGCGCCCGGGGCTGGGAACGAGCATGGCATGCTGCCCGGATGAGAGTTACGGAGAGGGTCGGCACGACCATTCTCGCTTGAACCAGTGCACCAGGACGGGGAATTGCGGGCACATTCCGGCAGCGGAAGTGCGAAGACCGACAGAAAGATGTTCGAGGCGAGGCAACCATGGACGCTCCGACCACCACATCGTCGGCCGGCAGCGACGGCTCCGGCGGAAACAGTGGCGACTGGGGCTGGTTCACCCCGAGCAGGAAACCGGCCGAGGACCGCAGGGCCCCGGACCAGCAGAGCGATGAGCGCGCGCCCAGCCGCCCGGTGAACCCGATACGGCCGGTCGGCACCGGAGCCGACCGCCGTACCCCCGCGGAGCCGGCCCCCGTGCCCGGCCCGGGGGCGGGCGACCGCCGCACCGACGACCGCCGCACCGACGACCGCCGCACCGACGACCGCCGCACCGACGACCGCCGCACCGACGACCGCCGCACCGACGACCGCCGTACGGATGACCGTCGCCCGGACGACCGCCGTACCGACGACCGCCGGGCCCCGGACCCGCGGGGCACGGCCCCGCCGCCCCGGGCGCGAGGAGCATCAGCGCCCCGACGAGGTGGCCCCGGCTCCGCAGGACGTCCGGCCCGGCCCCGACTCGCCGTTCATCGCGCCCGAGACCGCCTCGCCCGACGCGATCCTGCTGCGCCGCACCATGGCCGAGGTCGAGCCCATCAGCGACAAGGTCACCTCGTACTTCTACGCGCTGCTCTTCGTCCAGCACCCCGAGCTGCGACCGCTCTTCCCCGCCGCCATGGACGCCCAGCGCGACCGGCTGTTCAAGGCGATCCTCACCGCCGCCCGGCTCATCGACGACCTCGACATCCTCACCGAGTTCCTCTCCCGGCTCGGCCGTGGCCACCGCAAGTACGGCACCCAGCCCGAGCACTACCCCGCGGTCGGCGAATGCCTGATCGGCGCGCTCACCCGCTACGCCGTCACCACCTGGAGCGACGAGGCCGAGGCCGCCTGGGTGCGCGCCTACACCCAGATCTCCCAGATCATGATCGACTCGGCCGCCGAGGACGAGCTGATCGCCCCCGCGTGGTGGCAGGCCGAGGTGGTCGGGCACGAGCTGCGCACCCATGACATCGCCGTGATCACCGTCCGCCCGGACCAGCCGTACCCCTTTCTGGCGGGCCAGTACACCTCACTGGAAACGCCCTGGTGGCCGCGGGTATGGCGGCACTATTCGTTCGCCTCGGCGCCGCGCCCCGACGGGCTGCTCTCCTTCCATGTGAAGGCCGTCCCGGCCGGATGGGTGTCCTCCGCGCTGGTGCACCGGGCCCGCCCCGGCGATGTGATCCGCCTCGGTCCCCCGCCGGTTCCATGACGGTCGACCACGCCAGCGACAACGGGCTGCTCTGCCTCGGCGGCGGCACCGGTATCGCGCCGATCAAGGCGCTGGTCGAGGACGTCGCCGACCACGGCCGCAACCGTCCGGTCGAGGTCTTCTACGGCGCCCGCAACGATCACGACCTGTACGACATCGACACCATGATGCGGCTGGCCCAGAAGCATCCGTGGCTCGCGGTCCGCCCCGTCGTCTCCGACGGCCCGACCAACGGCCTCAGCGGCCGGCTGCCCGACGCCGTGCGGCAGTACGGCCCGTGGAACGCGTTCGACGCCTATCTCTCCGGGCCGCCCGGGATGATCCGCAGCGGTGTCGACGCACTGATGGGCATCGGCATTCCGTCGCACCGCATCCGGCACGACTCCATCGAGGAGCTCGCCGCGGCCGCGGAATAGGACGCGGGCACGGACGGCATACGACGAAACACCAACACTAGGCAGGCATTCCGGCGATTCCGGACGGCGAATCAGGACGGGGACGAGAACCGTGGACAGTGCGGAGCACCTGGACGACCGCGCCTGGCGTCCGGGGAGCGACGGCGAACACCATCTGCAGCGGCGACTGGGCACCGTCGACCGCGCCGACCGTTTCTACGACGACCAGGTGCTGGATCACCTGAATGTCCGGATGCGGGAGTTCATCGAGCGCCAGGAAATGTTCTTCCTGGCCACCTCCGACCGGCACGGGGAGTGCGACAGCACGTTCCGGGCCGGTCCGCCCGGCTTTCTGAGAGTGCTCGACACGCGCACGCTGGCCTATCCCGAATACCGGGGAACGGCGTCCTGGCCAGCCTCGGCAATATCCAGGAGAACCCCCACCTCGGCATTCTCATGGTCGACTTCTTCCGGGACCGGATCGGGCTGCATGTGAACGGCCGGGCCCGGGTGCTGGAGGACGCCGAGATGCGCGAGGCGCACGCCGACCTGCCGGTGGACCCGGTGCCGGGGCGGCGCGCGGTGGTGTGGGTCGAGGTGACCGTCGAGGAGGCGTACATCCACTGCGCCAAGCACATCCCGCACCTCCAGAAGGTCCCGGCGCAGCGGCGCACCGGCGGTGGTGACGCCGCCCGGCGCCGGGGGCTCTCCGGTGACCAGGCCCTTGAGCACGGCCGGGAGCGGGACTGGGGGACGGACGACGTCAAGCGGAAGGGCGGCGACTTCTTCGGCGCCGCGGCCGAGGCCCGCGAGGGCCGCCGGGTCCCGTCCGCGCCGCCTGCTTCGCCCACTCCGTCTGGCCCGCCCGCTCCGTCCGGCCCGCTTGCCCGGCCTGTGCCGCCCGCGCCGCCTGCCCCGCTTGCCCGGCCTGTGCCGCCCGCGCCGCCTGCCCCGCTTGCCCGGCCTGTGCCGCCCGCGCCGCCTGCTCGGTCTACCTCTCCTGCCCAGCCCGTTCCGTCCGCCCCGCCCGTCTCAAGGCCCTCGTGGGCGGTGGACCTGCCGGGTCAGCCTGCCCGGCCTGTTCCGGTTGCTCAGGCCGAGCTGGAGGTCTCGGGCCCGCAGGCCCCGGCCGCCCCGGATCCTCAGCCCCTGACGGACTCGGACACTCAGGTCCTGGCCATTCCCCCGCCCCGCCCACGTCACCGGTCTCGTGGCCGGTGGGCCTACCTCCCCAGACCGCCCAGACCGCCCCGACCGCCCCGGCTGCTCAGGACGCCCTGGGCCCTCAGGTTCCGGCCGCCGAACCCGCGGCACGGCCCGCCCCGGCGGCACAGCCAGAACCGGCCGCGCGACTCGAAGCGGCCGACCTCGCTCGGCGGGCCGCTGAGCCCTCGGTGGTGCGTGATCTCAGCCCGGCCATCCGGCCGCCGGTCCGGCCCGACGCGGGGCCCGAGGACTGGCGGGAGGAGGCCGAGCGGGTGCTGGCCGAGGCGCGTCAGCGGGCGGCCCGGAAGACCCAGCAGCCGTTCAGCGGCTGGTTCCGTTAGGGCCCGTCCCGGCAGAGGATCCTCTTCCGCTGGTCCTGTTCCGCTGGTCCTGTCCGCGAAATTCCGCCCGGCAGGGCCTCGCTCAGCCGAGGTCGTCCGCGAGCAGGGCCAGCACGCCCTCGATGTTGGCGTCGAGATAGGCCCGCAGCGAGGGCGGCACCACCTCGACCGAGGCGATCCCCTCGCGGGTGAACGGGACGCTCACCACCTCGTACTCCCCGCACGGCTCGTCCACCTCCGGGCCGTGCCGCCGGGTGAGGTCCATCGAGGCGAGTCTGCAGACGAAGAAGTGCTGCACCTTCACGCCGGCCGCGCCCACACCCCCCGAGCCCTCTGCGCTCCCATCGGGATGCGGGACGGTGTCGACGAAGGCGGGCACCACGTCCGTCACCTTCGCGCCCAGCTCCTCGTCCACCTCGCGGTACAGGGCCTCGACGACGGTCGCGTCCTCGGGCTCCATCCCGCCGCCCGGGGTGATCCAGTACGGCGCCTGGCCGGGCTTGGTGCGCTTGATCAGGATCATGCGGGGCGCGGTGTCGCCCTCGAGGAGAATGGCACGGGCGGTGCGCTTGACCACGGGTCGTTCGGTCATGCAGGACATCTGCCGCACCCTTGGTCCCGCGAAACCACTTACTCACCAATCGACAGCCGCGCGCAACAGCCACTCGTGCGCCCGCGCGATATGCGGCAGCGCGAGCGCCCCCGTCCGTACCACCAGGAAATAGGTGCGCAGCGGCGGCACCGGCGGGTTGAGCAGCGCCACCACCTCCCCGGCGTCCAGCGCGTCCATGCACAGATAGCGCGGCAGGACGCCGAGCCCGGCGCCCTGCGCGACGCAGGAGAGCACCGCGCGCAGATCGGGCGCGATGATCGTGCCGGCGGTGACCGGCCGGGCGTCGAAGACGGCCGACCAGTAGCGGGTGACCAGCGGCAGGCTCTCATGCACCTCGACGACGGGCAGCGCCTCCAGCGCCCGCACCCCCTTGACCTGGAGCACCGCGGGGCCGCCGAGCCGGGCGGCCCAGCGCGGGGCCGCGACCAGCACATGCTCCTCGTCGCACAGCGGGGTGGCGGCCAGCAGCCGCCCCCGTGGCCGGGCGGTGGTGATGGCCAGGTCGTGATGGCCGGCGCCCAGCCCCTCGAACAGCTCCTCGGCGCTGCCGAAGGCGCAGCGCACCGCCAGCCCCTGGGTGACCAGGGTGGTCAGCGCGGGCAGGGCGCGCAGCGCGGTGAACTCCGGAGGGCCCGCGAGATGCAGGGTGCGCAGCGTAGAGCGGTCGTCGAGGCCCGCCTCGGTGATCTCCACCAGGGCGTCGAGATGCGGCGCGGCCTTGTGGGCGAGTTCGTCCCCGACCGTGGTGGGGACGACGCCGCGCGCCGTACGGAGGAACAGGGGGCGGCCGAGCTGCCGCTCCAGGGTGCGTATCTGGCCGGTGACGGCGGGCTGGGAGAGCCCGAGCAGCCCGGCGGCGCGGGTGAAGGACCCGGCGCGGTGAACCGCGACGAAGGTGCGTAAGAGGGCCAGATCCATGCGGTTCCCCTCGCCTCGTCGCGCCCCGAACGCATGCCAACTATAAATATGCCGATAGGTCCATGTCGCTACTGTGATTGGACACTGACGCTGAGTCAACTAGCCTTGTTCGAGCGGTTCTCCACGAGAAGAGCCGGGGCGTCTCAAGCCACGAGGGGGAGGCTTGAGACGCCCGCACAGGCATACCCGCCCGCTTTCAGCCACCCGCCCTGGTGGACGCCGTGTCGTCAGCCACCCGCCCCGGTGGACGCCGCGCCGGATGCCGGGTCCGTGCCGGTTGGCGCGTCCGTGCCGGATGCCGCGTCGAGCGCTCGCAGCACATCGGAGATCAGGTCCTCCGCGTCCTCCGCGCCCACCGAGAACCGGATGAAACCCTCGGGCACCGCGTCGCCGCCCCACCGTCCGCGCCGCTCCGCCGTGGAGCGCACCCCGCCGAAGCTGGTGGCGTCGTCCACCAGCCGCAGCGCGGTCAGAAAGCGCTCCGCGTGCTCCTTGTCCGGCAGGGTGAAGGAGACCACACAGCCGAAGCGCCCGCCGCGCATCTGCCCGGCCGCCACCCGGTGGGAGGGATCGGTCGGCAGACCGGGGTGGCGCAGCCCGGTGATCTCGGGGCGGTCGCGCAGCGCCTCGGCGAGGGCCACGGCGGTCGCCGCCTGTCGGTCGACGCGCAGCTGGAGGGTGGCCAGGGAGCGGTGGGCGAGCCAGGCCTCCATGGGGCCGGGGATCGCGCCCACCGTCTTGCGCCAGGCCCGCACCTCCGCGGCGAGCCGCGGATCGCGGCAGGTCACATAGCCGAGCAGCACATCGCCATGGCCGGTGAGCGCCTTGGTGCCGCTCGCCACGGCGAAGTCCGCGCCGAGCTCCAGCGGGCGCTGGCCGAGCGGGGTGGCGAGGGTGTTGTCGACGGCGACCAGCGCGCCCCGGGCGTGCGCGGCGTCGGCGAGTCGGCGGATGTCGCAGACGTCCAGTCCGGGGTTGGACGGGGTTTCCAGCCACAGCAGCTTCGTCCCGTCGCCCAGGGCCTCCAGGGCGGCCAGCTGGGCGTCCTCGCCGGTCGGGGCGGTACGTACCGTGACCCCGTAGCCCGCCAGCCGCTCGATCAGCGCCGGGAGCAGCTGATAGCCGTCGGACGGCAGGACGGCCGCGTCGCCCTGGCGCAGCTGGGACAGCAGGACGGCCGAGATCGCGCCCATACCGGAGGAGAAGACGACCGTCTCGGCGTCGGTGCCCGGCGACTCCAGCTCGCTGATCGCCCGCTCCAGCAGGGACCAGGTGGGGTTGGCGTCCCGGCCGTAGGTGTAGGGGCCGACGGCGTCGCCGGGGAGGTGGTAGTGGGCGGCGAAGACCGGGCCCGGCAGCGTCGGCTCGTACGCCTCGGCCTCGGGCAGTCCGGCCCGTACGGTGCGGGTGCCGTCGCCGGTCATGTGGTCTCCTTCCCCGCGTCCGGGCCACCGGCGGCCGACGCGTGCTCGGCACGGGCGCTCTCCGCGCCCTTCTCCGCGGTGTCGATGGCCTCGGCGACCGCGTCCAGCAGCCCGCCGCTGGCGGACTCGATCATCTCCAGGCACTCCTCGAAGTCGTCCAGCCCGCCGAAGTAGGGGTCCGGCACATCGAGGCCGCCCAGCGCGTCGTGGTCCGCGTCCGGGTCGTAAGCCCGCAGCAGCCGCACCTTCGCGGCGTCGTGCGGGGTCGGCGCGAGCGCGCGCAGCTCGTGCAGATGGCCGCTGTCCAGGGCGATCACCAGATCGAGACGATCGAACCACTCGGCCTGGAACTGGCGCGCGATGTGATCCTGCTCATAGCCATGGGCGGTCAGTACGTCGATGGCGCGGCGGTCGGCCCCGTCGCCCTCGTGCCAGGGCCCGGTGCCCGCGCTGTCCACCTCGAGGAGGCCGTCCAGCCCGGCCTCCACGGCATGGGCGCGGAAGACATATTCGGCCATCGGCGAGCGGCATATGTTGCCGGTGCAGACAAAGCAGACACGGTAGGGCGACGGGTCTCTCATGCCTTTCATCATCTCCGGCCGTGATCAGTCCTTGTCGTCGGGCAGTACGACGTGCAGGGCCCACGCGACTATGGAGACGATCAGGCCACCGAGCACCGCGGTGCCGAAGCCGTCGACGTGGAAGTTCAGGTCCAGCTTTCCGGCGAGCCAGGAGGTCAGCAACAGCATCAGGGCGTTGATCACCAGTGTGATCAGCCCGAGGGTCAGGATGAACAGCGGGAAGGCCAGCAGCTTGACGATCGGCTTGACCACCACGTTCACCACGCCGAAGAGCAGCGCCACGAGAATGAGGGTGAGCGCTTGGCGGCCGGTGTTGTCACCGGTCAGCGTGATGTCCTTGAGCAGCCAGATGGCGACGCCGAGGGCGCCGGCGTTCGCGATCGTCTTGACGAGAAAATTCTTCATGGTTGAGATCGTCGCAGACAGGCCCGGCGCAGGCAGGGGCACCGTAGGCATGGGTCAGGTAGGGGTGGAGAGGCGAATGAAGGCGTTCCGGCTGGATGAGCTGGAGGCGGAGCGGGCCGCGAACGACGGCGCGTATCTGCAGTTCCTGCGGGAGCGGAACATGTCCGTGGGGCTGTACGCGCTGAACGCGGGCCAGGCCGACCCGCAGTCGCCGCACGGCCAGGACGAGGTGTACGTCGTGATGAGCGGCCGGGCGTCGATCACGGTGGGGATGGAGACGACGCAGGTGGGGCGGGGCAGTGTGGTGTACGTCCCGGCGGGCACGGCGCACAAGTTCCACCACATCACCGAGGACCTGAGGGTGCTGGTGGTGTTCTCGCCGCCGGAGGGCTGAGGCCGTCCCGGGGCTTGATGCCGCGGAGGGCTGAGACCGTCGCGGGTCTTGATGCCGCCGGAGAGCCGATCCCGGCCCAGGGCCTGTCCATCGCGGAGCCGATGTGTGGCCGGCCGGTCCCGTAGGGGTCCGGTCAGGGGAGGACGGGGGGCGCGGGCCGCCCGCGCGCCTCCGTCCCGTCCTAGCATCGACAGCAGGGAAGACCGGCCGTCGGCGTCCGGACCCACGGCTCGGAGAGAAAGCAGGGAGTCACGTGACCACGAAGGGGATATTCCAGGGCTTGCCGTGGTGGGTGACCTGGATCGCGATACCGGTCCTCGTCCTCGCCGTGTTCGGCGGCCTGATCATGAGCGTGATCGGGTTCGTGGTGAGCCTCGTCTTCAAGGCGCTGCTGCTGGTGGTGCTGATCGCCGGGCTGATCTACGTCGTACGGAAGTTCACTTCCTGACCCGCCGCGCGGCGCTCGCCGCGTCACCCTGGCGCTGACGCGTCCCCGCTGGCCTTGACGCATCACCGCAGGCCCTGACGCGTCCCCGCAGGCCTTGACGCGTCCCCGTGGGCCCTGACGCATCACCGCAGGCCCTGACGGACCCCGCCTCGCGCGGATACGCCGCGCGAGGGATACCGCCGGGGCGGGAGCACCGCCCGGTGCCACCCCTGCCGTTACAGTGCGAGTCCTCGGCGTTCTTCCTTCGGCGTCTGCCTCGCAACAACACCCCGGGGGTGCCTGTTGACGACAGCGATCTTCGATACGGCCGGTGCGCCGGCCCCGATCTCCCGCCCGCCGGGCCCGCGCCGTCCGCGCCGCCCGGCCCCGCGGGTCTCCTCACGGCAACACTGGCCAGTTTCGTTCCCTCACACGAGGCAAACCGACTCCGCACCGCAATCGAGTCGCTACGCTCCAGAGTCGGCGAAGCGCAAACAACCCGGGGCGGCGAACGATGCGTGAGATGCGTGACACAGTTCAGGCGGAAGTGACGATGACCTTCCTGGTCTCGCAGGATCTCTCCTTCCGGATTCCGGTCGAGCTGTCCTACGACAGCAGCGATCCCTATGCCGTCGAGATCACCTTCCATTTGCCCGGCGATGCGCCGGTGAGCTGGGCTTTCGCGCGGGAGCTGCTGCTGGACGGGTTGAGCAAACCCACCGGCGAGGGGGATGTGCGCATCGCCCCGCCTCCCCCGAGGGGCTTTCGGACGTCTTCATCAGACTCCAAGTGGGATGTGAACGGGCCCTGTTCCGGGCCGGGGCCGCTCCGCTGGTGGCCTTCCTCGATCGGACGGACCGGGTGGTGCCTTTCGGCCAGGAGCCGGCGGCCTGTGACCCGGTCGGCGATCTCGACGCCGAGCTCCACCGCATCCTGGCCGAGGACCGGTACGCGGGCTGAGCGCCGGATGCGCGGCGGGCCGAGGGCCGGTGTTGTGCCGCGTACGCCCCGGCCGGGCAGTGTGCCCGACGGCTCGGCGCCAGCTCAAGGCATCCTCACCCGTCGGCTCAGCGCGTTTTCGCCCGGCGGCGCCGCCCGCGCCCGCCCCGGCCGGTCCGGGCCGCCTGGGCGCCGCCCGCGTCGGCCACCCGCTCCGCGCCGCCGTCCGCCGCCGGGGTGCGGTCCGCGGAGACCACGAGCACGGCCAGCGCGGTGGTCACCGGCACCGAGGCGACGAGCCCGATGCTGCCCACCAGCGTCCGTACGATCTCCTCCGCGACGATCTCGCTCGTGGCGACCGTGCCCACCCCGCTGTCCGCGATGGAGAACAGCAGCAGCAGCGGCAGCGACGCGCCCGCGTACGCCAGCACCAGCGTGTTCACGACGGAGGCGATGTGATCCCGCCCGATCCGCATCGCCGCCCCGTAGAGCTTGCGCCGGGACGTGGTCGGGTCCGCGTCCCGCAGCTCCCACACCGCCGAGGTCTGGGTGACCGTCACATCGTCCAGCACGCCCAGCGAGCCGATGATCACGCCCGCGAGCAGCAGTCCCCGTATCTCGATGTTCGGATAGAGGCCGTGCACCAGCCCGGTCTGGTCGTCCGTGTTGCCGGTCAGGCTCGCCCAGCCGATGAACAGCGAGCCCAGCACCCCGATCAGCAGCAGTGACACCAGGGTGCCGAGCACGGCGACCGACGTACGCGCCGTCAGCCCATGGCACATGTACAGCGCGAGAAGCATGATCGCGCTGCCCCCGACGACCGCGACCACCAGCGGATTGGAACCCTGGAGTATCGCCGGGAGGATGAACAGCGTCAGCACCCCGAAGCTGATCGCCAGCGCCACCAGCGCGAACACCCCGCGCAGCCGCCCCACCACCACGACCGCGAGCGCGAACAGCCCCGCCAGCAGCGCCATCGGCATCGACCGGTCGACGTCGGACACGGAGTACTGCAGTTCCTTGGGCGCCTTGGGGGCGTACGAAAGCTTCAGCTCCTGCCCGGCGCTGAACTGGCGCGAGGCGTTGGGCTGGACGATTTCGGGGAACGTGCGGCCTTTGTCCTTGCCCGAGGTGACCTCGATCGTGGCCTTCTCGCAGACGCTCTTCTTCCCGCCCTGCCCAGCGGGCCCGGAGCTCCCGCCCTGCCCGGGGGCGCCGTTCTGGGCGGCGCCGCCCTGGCCGGGCTCGGTGGGCGCCTGCGGCTGGGCATTGACATCGGCGCAGTTCACCTCCTCGACCTTCACCACCCGTCCGGCCACGGTCGTCTGGTCGAAGCCGAGACCGCTGCGGCCGTGCGCCTTGTGGTCGGGCGTGCCGCCCGGCCAGAGCACGATCAGACCGGCCACGACGGCGACGGCGAAGGGGATGAGCACCGCCGCGATGATCTTGCGGAGGCGCGCGGAGACGGGGGCGGCGGGGCCATGGCCGTGGGAGTGGCCATGGGAATGTCCATGGCCGTGGCCATGCGCCTGATCGGAGGGGCGGGGCTGCTCGGGCGGGTGGTCCTGCTGGATGGTGGTCACGGTCGCATCATCGCAAGAGACGTGGGCCCCCTGTTCAGCGCTGTGGATAAACCGTTAGCGTGGTGACGAACCTTTGCAATCGCGGGAGCTCGGAGCACCGGGCTGAGAGGGCGCTGACGCTGACAGCTGCGCCGACCGCTGAACCTGTTACCGGGTAATGCCGGCGTAGGGAGTGGGTCTCATGACTCAGCAGGATGCACCATCGCGCGCCGAGAAGGCCGAATTCGGCTGGCATAAGGGATATGTCGCGGGTTCGCGCCCGGACCTCCGGGTCCCGGTTCGCCGCGTGCACCTCACCAACGGCCAGGATGTGACGCTGTACGACACCTCCGGCCCATACACCGACCCCACCATCGAGACGGATGTCCGCCGCGGCCTGGCGCCGCTGCGGCAGAACTGGATCGTCGCCCGCGGCGACACCGAGGAGTACGCGGGCCGTCCCGTCCGCCCCGAGGACGACGGGATCAAGCACACCTCGCCCCGTGGGGGGCTGCGCAACCTCGACGCGGTCTTCCCCGGCCGTCCGCGCCAGCCGCGGCGCGGCCGCCCGGGCGCCCCCGTGACCCAACTCGCCTATGCGCGGCGGGGCGAGATCACGGCGGAGATGGAGTACGTGGCGATCCGCGAGAACGTCTCCCCCGAGGTGGTCCGGGAGGAGATCGCGGCGGGCCGCGCCGTCCTCCCGGCCAATGTGAACCACCCGGAGATCGAGCCGATGATCATCGGCAAGCGGTTCCTGGTGAAGGTCAACGCCAACATCGGCAACTCCGCCGTCACCTCCTCCATCGAGGAGGAGGTCGAGAAGATGACCTGGGCGACCCGCTGGGGCGCCGACACGGTCATGGACCTCTCGACCGGCCGCAACATCCACACGACCCGCGAATGGGTGCTGCGCAACTCCCCGGTCCCCATCGGCACCGTGCCGCTCTATCAGGCGCTGGAGAAGGTCGACGGCAAGGCCGAGGAGCTGACCTGGGAGATCTACAAGGACACGGTCATCGAACAGGCCGAGCAGGGCGTCGACTACATGACCGTCCACGCCGGCGTCCGGCTGCCGTACGTCCCGCTGACCGCCCGCCGCAAGACCGGCATCGTCTCCCGAGGCGGCTCCATCATGGCGGCGTGGTGCCTCGCCCACCACCAGGAGTCCTTCCTCTACACCCACTTCGAGGAGCTGTGCGAGATCCTCGCGGCGTACGACGTCACCTACTCGCTGGGCGACGGACTGCGCCCGGGGTCGATCGCCGACGCCAACGACGAGGCGCAGTTCGCGGAGTTGCGCACACTCGGCGAGCTCAACCGGATCGCCAAGGAGCACGGTGTCCAGACGATGATCGAGGGCCCGGGCCATGTCCCGATGCACAAGATCAAGGAGAACGTCGACCTCCAGCAGGAGGTCTGTGAGGAGGCCCCCTTCTACACCCTGGGCCCTCTCACCACCGACATCGCCCCGGCCTACGACCACATCACCTCGGGCATCGGCGCCGCGATGATCGCCTGGTGGGGCACGGCGATGCTCTGCTACGTCACCCCCAAGGAGCACCTGGGCCTGCCGGACCGCGATGACGTCAAGACCGGCGTGATCACCTACAAGATCGCCGCCCACGCGGCCGACCTGGCCAAGGGCCATCCGGACGCCCAGGCATGGGACGACGCGCTCTCCGACGCACGCTTCGAATTCCGCTGGGAGGACCAGTTCAACCTGGCCCTCGACCCGGACACGGCCCGCTCGTTCCACGACGAGACCCTCCCGGCGGAACCGGCCAAGACGGCGCACTTCTGCTCGATGTGCGGGCCCAAGTTCTGCTCGATGAAGATCAGCAGAAGCATCACGGAGCAGTTCGGCGGCGACGCCGACGCGACGCCCGAGGAGATCGAGGCGGGGATGCTCCAGAAGTCCAGGGAGTTCGCGGAGGCGGGCAACCGCGTATATCTGCCGATCGCGGACTGAGGCGTGGACGCGTAGGCCGAAATCACGGGTGACGCCCGGCAGAGTGGCCGCATCAGGCGGTATGTTGCAGGGCGGGTCCGAAGCCGCAACTTCGATTTGCGACTTCGGACCCGCCGCGTGTCGCTACGCGGGCGGGAGCTCAGCCACGTAAATCGGGTTCCCGCTGTCCGTCAGCCCGTTCTGACAGATGCAGCGGTGCTTCTGGAGAAACCGCAGACAGTCGTGCACCCGCTGCCGGGTGAGCCCCGTCTTGTCCGCGAGCGTCTCCAGCGAGTAGCCGATCCGGCCGGCTTCCGCCAGCGTGGGAAGGATGTAGACGGCCACCGCCCACACGTCCTCGGTGATGCTCAGCCGGGCCTTCCACTGTGCGAACAGATCCTCCGTCTTGTGCCTCAGCTCCCGCTTGTCCGCCTCGGGCTCCGCACCCGGTCGGCAGCCCAGAGCGTCGAGGATCTGTGACCAGGCCTGCTCGGACCGGTGCAGGGAATCCAGTACCTCCGTATGGAAGCGTTCGGTCCGCATCTCCAGTCGGACGATCGCGTCCATGAGCTCGCTCGGTGGAGTGGGGCGGGAGACCTCGGAGACCTCCAGCGCGTAAGAGCCCTCGCGCTGGACGGTGGCGATCACCCTGGACACCCACTGTTTGAAGGGCAGGCACGCGGGCTTGGTGCAGCCGTTCACCAGGAGGATAAGTCCTTCGAGATCGACGAGCTGCAAGTCTCGGCGCCATTCCCTACCTGCGGGAATGCTGAGACTGTGACTGGAAGTCACAGTCTCGAGAGACTCTCGCCGCTCCTCCGGCACATGGTCGAGCAGAGCCTTTCGCGTCGTGGTGTAGCCGAGCTCCCGGCACACATCGGCAGCGGGGGAACCAGTGCTCTCCGTTGGGCAGGGTCAACCTTCGGACTCGGGCTCCCGTGGCCGCGTAGACGAAGTCGTTGACGTCCATGGCGTCGTGCCGGGCGGCCGGGCCCGGCGGTGTGTTGTGTTTGCGCATCGCGCATCACCTCCACCAACGGACGCTAAACATCACCGTCCATCAATTCCCCCGAATAGGCGGAAGTTCGCTCGATCGGTGGGTAATTGATCAATCAGGGGACAAACCGCACGCCAGCGCTAATCCGGCTGGTGCTCCGGTCCGCCGTAGTCGGGGCTGGTGTAGTCCGGGCTGCTGTAGCGGGGCGGGCCTTGGGGCCTTCGCCGTCGGTGCTGAAGCCGGGGCGGCTGTAGCCGAGGTGCGGGGTGCGGCTGACCGCCTCGGGGTTGGTCGGGACGTACGCGGCGGGTGACGGGGCCGAGGGGTTGGCCAGGGCCTCGCGGAGGAACGGCAGGATGCCGCGCTCCAGCAGGGCCTCGCGCCAGACCTCTCTGGCGCGGTCCACCTCCTCCAGCCGCTCGCTGCGCGCCTCGCCGCGGATCGCGCTGGAGCCGTTGCGCAGCGCGGTCAGGAGCAGTCCTACGGCGGCGATCAGAATGCCCGCGGCGGTCAGCGCGGCGAAGAACCAGCCCGCGGTGACCATCGGCCGGGCGATGGACGGGGCCGGGTCCAGGACGTTGAGGACGTAGCCGACGATGAGGAAGATGATCGCGGCGGCGCCGGCGAGCACCGGGGCCAGCACCGCGAGCATGGCCACGAGCCCCGCCCCCGCGGCGTCCTGCACCGCGCCGGCGAGCCCCACCGTGCCGTCCGGCTGCTCGCGCCGGCCCATGTCCCCGGCGAGCGGGAAGAGCGGCGCGGGCTCGCGCAGTTTGGCGCGAGTCTCGCGGTAGGTCTGGTACTCGTCGGCCGCGCATGCCGCTATGGCGGCCGATGCCCCGAGCGCCATCGTGCGCAGCTGCTCGGCAGTGAGCCGCTGCCCGAGACCTCTGAGGTCCGGGCGACGGTCCGCGGTGCGCAGTGCCTCGTCGAGAACCCGCTCGAACTCCGGGCGGTCCTCGGTCAGCAGGTGCGGAGCGCTTTTCATGGTGCATCCCCCGATGCTCCGTAGGGCCGTGACGGCCGGCTTTCGCCGGGCAGTCGGGCGGAAACGGAGGAGAGCCTGCGACGGATAAGCCGATGGTAGAGCCGATCCGGCGCGGGGTGACAGCAAGTTTCCCGAATTGCTCCCGCGCCGGTGAAACCCTCTATCTGCCCCGGACAGCGTCCGCTGAATCTCAGTTCGCCAGGGGAAGTTGAACGACCAGCAGTTTTCCGGCCATCGTGATGCCGCCGTCCATGGCCACCGCGAGATTGTCCGCGTAGACATGCGGGCCCTCGACCGCGGGTGCGCCGCCGTCCTCGCCGTCCTCGGATCCGACCTCGCCGAGCAGATACGGGATGGGGCTGTGGCCGTGGACGATGCGCTCCCCGCCGTAGGTGTCCAGCAATTCGCGGGCCGCCGTGGGCCCGGCGTCCTCGTCGCGGAAGGCGAATCGCTTGGTGAATTTGCGGAACAGGTCCCAGCACTCGTCGGCGTCGCTGCGCTGCAGCGTCTCGGTGACGGTGTCGTTGACGGCCTCGATGGAGTCGCCGTACTCCAGATAGGCGGTGGTGTCGGAATGGACCAGCAGATGGCCGTCCTCCTCCGCCATCGCGTCCAGCCGGGACATCCACTGGAGGTGGTGGTCCTCGAGTCGCTCCATGTCGCTGCGCTGGCCGCCGTTGAGCAGCCAGGCCGCCTGGAAGGAGGCGGTTCCGGCACCGGAGTTGACCGGCGTGTCGCCGAACCGCTTGGCGCCGATCAGCAGCAGCTCGTGATTGCCCATCAGCGCCTTGCAGTAGCCGCCCGCGGCGGCGGCCTCGGCGGAGAGCTGCATGACCAGGTCGATGACGCCGATGCCGTCCGGGCCACGGTCGGTGAAGTCGCCGAGGAACCACAACCGGGCGTTCCCCGCGGACCAGTTGCCCTTGGCGTCGATCAGCCCCTCGGCGGCGAGTGCCTCGCGCAGCTCCTCGTGGTAGCCGTGGACATCGCCCACGACGTACAGCGGGCCGGGGCCCTCGTCCTGGGCCAGCGGGCCGTCCTCGGGCTCGGGCACCGGGGTGAGCGCTACGGTGGGGCGGTCCTGCGGCGGGACGAGCGGGGTGTCCTTGATGGTGTGCCCCGGGCCCATGACCGGGAGCCGCTCGGTCGGGGTGTACTCGGCGGGCAGGGGCGTGGGCGTGTCCGGCGCGGGCGCCCCGGGCGCCGGTACGCCGGGAGCGGGCGCGCCGGGTACGGGTACGGGTACGGGTACGGGCGCGCCGGGAGCGGGCGCCTCGGGCGCGGGCGGCCGCACGGGCGCGGCGGGGCCCGGCGCGACGGGCGCGGACCCCGGCGGCACGACACCCGGCGGTACGGCACCGGGCGTGACCATGCCGGGCGGGGTGTGCGCCCCGTACGCGGGCACAGGAGGGATCGCAGCCGTGGTCCCTGCCGTGGCTTCCAGACCGGCCCCCTGAGTCATCGACCCCTCCACCATCACGCCGCCGTGCCACCTTGTGGACCTTGCCTGGTCGACGGCGGTCCGCGGTGTCGTCCGCCCATCATAGGAATGACCGTGAGGGCTTGTGACGCACCAGGGTGCCGTCAATCGCTGCTCGCTCCTGCTTCGTCGGACTTTTATCCCGGATTGGCCCGGTAGGGGAAGCCCATTGGCCTCAGGTCCTCCTCGGATCATCCTTGAGTCGCCCTCAGGTCAGCCCCCAGTGCGGCTGCGTGGGGCGCTGACCGTCGTACGCGGCGGACGGCGCTGTGAGGACGTCCGCACCATCAATTCGGTGGGTATGACCTGTTCAACGGGCTGGTCGGGGTCAAGGCCCTCGATGGCGTCGATGAGCAACTGGACGACCGCCGTGCCGATCCGGCGGGGTTTGAGTGAGAGGGTCGTGATGGGCGGCTCGGTGGTGCGGTAGACGGTCGATTCGCTGCAGCACACCAGCAGGAGATCGTCGGGGACCCGCAGCCCGTAGCGGCGGGCGGCGGCGAGCAGATCGGTGCCGTTGGGGTCGAAGAGGCCGTAGACCGCGTCGGGGCGGTCGGGGCGGGCGAGCAGCCGGTCGGCGGCGACGGCACCGGCACAAGGGTCGTGGGCCGGGTACGCCTCATAGACCGGATCCTGTCCCACCCGTTCGCACCACTGCAGGTACGCCGTGGTGGACAGCCGGGTGTAGGTGTCGGTGGAGGTCCCGGTGAGCAGTCCGATCCGGCGGGCGCCGGCCTCGGCGAGATGGTCGAGCAGCCCCAGCACCGCCGCCTCGTGGTCGTTGTCGACCCAGGCGGTGACGGGGAGGGCGCCGGCGGGGCGGCCGTCGCTGACGACGGGGATGCCCTGGCGCAAGAGCTCGGTGACGACCGGATCGTGGTCGGAGGGGTCGATCACCACGGTGCCGTCGAGGGCGACGTTGGACCACACGTCGTGGCGGGAGGTGGCGGGGAGGATGACGAGGGCGTAGCCGCGCGCCAGCGCGGCGGAGGTGGCGGCCCGCGCCATCTCGGCGAAGTAGGCGAACTCGGTGAAGGTGAAAGGTTCATCCCCGTACGTGGTCACGGTCAGGCCGATGAGGCCGGACTTGCCGGTACGGAGGGTGCGGGCCGCTGCGGACGGGCGATAGCCCAGCCGCTCGGCGACCTCGCGGACATGGCGGCGAGTGGCCTCCGGGAGCCGGCCCTTGCCGTTGAGCGCGTCGGAGACGGTCGTGATGGAGACCCCGGCGGCGGCGGCCACGTCCCGGATGCCCGCCCGCCCTAACCGGCGGCCGGCCGACCGGCTCACCTGGTGCTTCCCTGCTGCTGTCATGGCCAGCCGATAGTAGGGCGCGGATGGGCGGGTTGCGCGATTCCGCCATCGGTATTCGGAAGGCACGTTTCTGCATGAGCGCCTTCCCCAATTCCCTTGGAAGTGAAGCCAGTTGGGGTTCCACCGGGCCTCTGATCGCCCTTGGCATATCCGCGCCTGCTGATTGATACATGTCTCGAAGAGGTCTCAACTCACCTGCACGGGTGATGCGCGCCACGGCGCTCGCCACCGGCGCGCGTGAAAAAGCGGGGCGCTCCCCCGGTGGGTACGCGGGCGCCGGGGCGGATACGCGGCGGCGCCCGGCGGGTACGCGAGACGGGGGAATCCTCATAAGGTGTGCAGTATTGCCGTGTGCGAACGCTGCGCACGGACCGGGACAGGATGGGTCGAGGAGGACTGTCGGTGACCGAGAAGAGCCCCAAGCTGCGCGCCGCGCTGGACGGCATTCCGACGTACAAGCCCGGCAAGCCGGCCGCCGCGGACGGCCCCCTGGCCTTCAAGCTCTCCTCCAACGAGAACCCCTATCCGCCACTGGCCGGGGTGCTGGAGACCGCCGCGAACGCCGCCGCGTCCTTCAACCGCTACCCGGACCTCGCCTGCACCGCGCTGATCGCCGAGCTGGCGAGCCGCTTCGACGTACCGCTGGAGCATCTGGCCACCGGGACCGGCTCGGTCGGCGTGGCCCAGCAGCTGGTCCAGTCCACCGCGGGGCCGGGCGATGAGGTGATCTACGCCTGGCGGTCCTTCGAGGCATATCCGATCATCACTCAGATCGCCGGGGCCACGTCGGTGCGGGTCCCGCTGAACGACGCCGAGGAGCACGACCTGGAGGCGATGGCGGACGCCATCACCGACCGCACCCGGCTGATTTTCGTCTGTAACCCCAACAACCCGACCAGCACCGTGGTGCGCCGCGCCCAGCTGGAGCGGTTCCTGGAGCGGGTGCCGTCCGATGTGCTGGTGGTGCTGGACGAGGCGTACATCGAGTTCATCCGGGACGACCAGGTCCCCAACGGGATCGATCTCTACCGGGACCGGCCGAACGTGTGTGTGCTGCGCACGTTCTCCAAGGCGTACGGCCTGGCCGGGCTGCGGGTCGGCTTCGCGATCGCCCATGAGCCGGTGGCGGCGGCGCTGCGCAAGACCGCGGTGCCGTTCGGCGTCAGCCAGCTCGCCCAGGACGCGGCGGTGGCCTCGCTGCGCAGCGAGGACGCGCTGCGGGAGCGGGTGGACGCGCTGGTCACCGAGCGGGGCCGGGTGTGGGAGGCGCTGACCGCCCAGGGCTGGACGGTCCCGGACTCGCAGGCGAACTTCGTCTGGCTGCGGCTGGGGGAGCGCACGGCCGACTTCGCAAAGGTGTGCGAGGCGGCGGGCGTGGTGATCCGTCCGTTCCCGGGTGAGGGGTGCGGGTCACCATCGGCGAGCGCGAGGCGAACGAGATCTTCCTGCGGACGGCGGAGGAGTACCGCAAGGAGCTCTGAGTGCCTGTTCTGAACCGGCTTGCTGAGTAGCCTTGAGGCCTAGCCGGCAACGTGTCCGAGGGCGCCGGACAGGCCCGAGAGCGGGTGTGCGGGGGGTGCGCGGTGAACGGCTGAGCCTGGAAGCACGGCCCGATGCCGTGTATCGCTCGGCTGTGTGTCGTTCCACCGGCTCCTCGCCGACTTGGCAGGGGCTGGCGCCAGGCGTCCCGGGTGACTCAGCGTTCCCAGATCAGGACCCCGCCGCGCTCCTGTCCGTTGACGATGACCGGCTTGACGAGTGCCAGGTGGAGCCGGTGGTTCTCGTCCAGGGTGGCGCGCCGCAGCAGGACCGTGTTCTCCCAGTTCGGGAAGAGGCTGTGCTCGACGTGATGCTCGACGATGTCGTCGGTGACGGTGTAGGTGCCCGCGTAAGCGAGGTAGCCGTGTGCCGCCCCGGCCTGCTCGGCGCCGGTGCCACCGTGTACTTCGCCGTCGGTGTACGGAGACCGTCCGGGGGCGCTGATCTGAACGGACATGTGGCCGTCGCCGGTGTAGATGATCAGCCCGTGCGCGTCCTCTCCCAACGGGTACGAGGCATCGGAGCCGGTGAGCCGGTAGGAGACGAGCCGCCAGGAACCGACGAGGTGCTGGGCGATGGCGGAGTTCATGACATGCGGCCTTTCGAGGAGGAACAACGGGCACGTTCTGCCCGTAACCACCATTCTCTGCTCGCCCTTCTCACCTCGACAGTGGCACGAATGCCACCTTGTGGCAGGATCTGGTCATGCACAAAGTGGCCGTTCTCGCGCTCGACGGCGTTCGCGCGTTCGAGCTGGTTATTCCGACCCGCGTCCTGGGCGCGGCCAACGCCCCGGACGGCTCTCCGCTGTACGCGGTGCGGGTGTGCTCGCTCGACGCCCGGCCCGTGACCAGCGACGCGGGCTTCTCGATCGCCATCGAGCACGGCACCGAGATCCTGCGCGACGCGGACACCGTCGTCGTCGCTCCCACCCTCGCTATGCGGGACCGGGGCCGCGAGGGGGTCCCCGCCGACGTGCTGCCCCTGCTCACCGGCCTGCGCCCGGGTACGCGCGTCGTCGGTTTGTGCGCCGCCGCCTTCGCCCTCGCGGCGGCGGGTCTGCTCGACGGCCGCCCGGCCACCACGCACTGGCGGGAATCTGAGGACTTCCGCGCCTCCTTCCCCGATGTCCGGCTCGACCGCGACGTGCTCTTCGTCGACGACGGCGACGTGCTCACCTCCGCCGGAGTCGCCGCCGGCATCGACCTGTGCCTCCACCTCGTACGCCGAGATCACGGCGCGTCCGTCGCCAATGACGTGGCCCGCGCCTGCGTCGTGCCGCCCTGGCGCGAGGGTGGCCAGGCCCAGTACGTGCGGGCGCTTGTCCCCGCCGATGACGGCGCCTCCACCGCCGCCGCACGCGAGTGGGCCCTCACCCAGCTCCACCGGCCCCTGACACTCTGCGAACTCGCCCGGCACGCCGGCATGAGCGTGCGCACCTTCAACCGACGGTTCCGCATGGAGACCGGCACGACACCCGGGCAATGGATCACCCTGCAACGCGTCGACCGCGCCCGCGCCCTGCTGGAGACCACCACCCTGACCATCGAGCACATCGCGGCGACCACCGGCTTCGGATCTGCCCGGTCCCTGCGCGAACACCTCGCACACATCCTGGGCGTATCTCCCTCCGCCTACCGCCGAACGTTCGCCGGCCGGGCACCCGCCGACCGCGGCCTCCCCGGGCGCCCGCCCAACCGGGGAGTTCGGTGATGGCGTCGCATATGGCCGCCTTTTGGGCCCGCAAGGGGCCCATCGGCCCCTCCGTAAGGTGCGCAGGATACCCATACGTGTCCCATTCGCCCCCTACCACCCCCGGTGGGAGGGGGCGGCGTCGTGTGCGTATCATTGCTTGTGAATGTGAATACGTTCACAAGCTCGCTCGCGGGCAGGCACGACCGTAAGGAGAGATTCAGGTGAGTCTGGCTCTGGCGCCGGAGACGCTGGCCCGATGGCAGTTCGGCATCACGACGGTCTACCACTTCCTCTTCGTGCCGCTGACGATCTCTCTCGCCGCGATCACGGCGGGTCTGGAGACCGCCTGGGTCCGCACGGGCAAGGAGAAGTACTTCCACGCCACCAAGTTCTGGGGGAAGCTCTTCCTGATCAACATCGCGATGGGTGTGGTCACCGGCATCGTGCAGGAGTTCCAGTTCGGTATGAACTGGTCGGACTACTCCCGCTTCGTCGGTGATGTCTTCGGCGCCCCGCTCGCGATGGAGGCCCTGCTGGCCTTCTTCTTCGAGTCCACCTTCATAGGTCTGTGGATCTTCGGCTGGGACAAGCTGCCCAAGAAGATCCACTGCGCCTGCATCTGGATCGTCTCGCTCGGCACGATCCTCTCCTCGTACTTCATCCTGGCCGCCAACTCCTGGATGCAGCACCCGACCGGCTACACCATCGACGAGGCCACCGGAAAGGCCCAGCTCACCGACATCTGGGCGGTGCTGACCCAGAACACCACCCTGGTCGTGGTCTTCCACACGCTGACCGCGGCCTTCCTCACCGGCGCCGCCTTCATCATCGGGATCTCCTCCTTCCATCTGCTGCGGGCCAAGCGCCGCCGGGAGCGCGGCGAGGAGCTGGGCGAGCGGCGGAAGAAGCAGATCGGGGCGATGCGGGCCTCGCTGCGGGTGGGCCTGGTGGTCGCGGTGATCGCGGGACTCTCCACGGCGATCAGCGGTGACCAGCTCGGCAAGGTGATGTTCGAGCAGCAGCCGATGAAGATGGCGGCGGCCGAGGCCCTGTGGGACACCCAGGCGCCCGCGCCCTTCTCGGTCTTCGCCGTCGGCGATGTCAGCAAGGGGCACAACAGCGTCGAGCTCGAGGTGCCCGGGGTGCTCTCGTTCCTGGCGCACAGCAACTTCACCGACTCCGTCCCCGGTATCAACGACATCGCCCAGCGGGAGGCCGACGCCTACGGCGGTCAGCCCGATGACTACATCCCCAGCATCTTCATGACCTTCTGGGGCTTCCGGCTGATGATCGGCTTCGGGATGACCTCGTTCGTCGCCGGGCTGATCGGGCTGTGGACGACCCGTCGCAAGCGGTGGCTGGCGCCCGCGTTCCGCACCGGCGAGGACGAGGTGCCCCGGCTCATGCTCACCAAGAAGCGCGAGATGGGCCCGCTGCTGTCCACCTGGTCCTGGCGGATCGGCATCCTCACCATGGGCTTTCCGCTGATCGCCAACTCCTTCGGCTGGATCTTCACCGAGATGGGCCGACAGCCCTGGGCGGTCTACGGACTGATGAAGACCGCCGACGCGGTCTCCCCCGGCGTCAGCCAGGCCGAGGTGCTGATCTCGCTCGGCGTCTTCACGCTGCTGTACGGGGTGCTCGCGGTGATCGAGGTGCGGCTGCTGGCCACGTACGCCAAGGCCGGACCGGACACCGACGAGAAGCCCCCCGCCAAGGACCCGAAGCTGCGGCTGCCCTCGAGCGGTCCGGATGGTCCGGGCGGTCGGGGCGGTCCTGGCGGTCCGGACGGCGGGTCCTCCGCCGAGGACGAGGACGCCGACAAGCCGCTGACCTTCGCGTACTGACGGCCGGAGAGGATCACCGGAGAGGATCATGCACCTTCACGACGTCTGGTTCCTGCTGATCGCCTTCCTGTGGACGGGCTACTTCTTCCTGGAGGGCTTCGACTTCGGCATCGGCGTGCTGACCAAGCTGCTCGCCCGCGACCGCACCGAGCGCCGGGTCCTGATCAACACGATCGGGCCGGTGTGGGACGGCAACGAGGTCTGGCTGATCACGGCGGGCGGGGCGACCTTCGCCGCCTTCCCCGACTGGTACGCGACGCTCTTCAGCGGCTTCTATCTGCCGCTGCTGGCCGTCCTGGTCTGCCTGATCCTGCGTGGTGTCGCCTTCGAGTACCGGCACAAGCGCCCCGAGGACCGCTGGCAGCGCAACTGGGAGCATGCGATCTTCTGGTGCTCGCTGCTGCCCGCGTTCCTCTGGGGAGCGATCTTTGCCAATCTGGTGCACGGGGTGCCGATCGGCCGGGACGGGAACTACGCGGGCGGTCTGTCGGACCTGCTCACGCCGTACGCCCTGCTGGGCGGGGTGGTCACGCTGGTGCTGTTCACCTTCCACGGCGCCGTCTTCGCCGCGCTCAAGACGGAAGGGGACATCCGGACGCGGGCGCGGCGGTACGCGGCCGGGCTGGGACTGGCCACCGCCGTGGTCGCGGTGCCGTTCCTCGTCTGGACGCAGGGCGACAGCGGGAACGCCCGGAGTCTGGTGGCGGTCGTCATAGCCGTCCTGGCGCTGGCCGCGGCGCTGATCATGAACCAGCGGGGGCGTGAGGGATGGGCGTTCGGGCTGTCCGGGGTGGCCGTCGCGGCGGCCGTCGCGATGCTCTTCCTGGCGCTCTTCCCCGAGGTCATGCCCTCCTCGCTGGACCCGGCGTGGAGTCTGACGGCGGCGAGCGCGGCCTCCAGTCCCTACACGCTCAAGATCATGACGTGGGTCGGCGTCATCATGATGCCGCTGATCATGGCCTACCAGGCGTGGACGTACTGGGTCTTCCGCAAGCGCATCGGCACCCGGCACATCCCCGCCGCCCACTGACGCGGGTGCGGTGTTTCACGTGAAACCAATCGACCCCCGGCTGCTGCGGTACGCACGGGCCACCCGCTTCTTCCTGGCCGCCTCCGTGGCGCTGGGCCTGACCGGAGCGGGACTGGTCATCGCGCAGGCGATGCTGATCGCCGAGATCGTGGTGGGCGCCTTCCAGCGGGGCGACGGCGTGACGGCGCTGACGCTTCCGCTGGGGCTGCTGGCACTGGTCGCCGTCGGCCGGGCGGCCGTCTCCTGGCTGACCGAGCTGGCCGCCCATAAGGCCGGTGCGGCGGTCAAGTCGGAGCTGCGGCTGCGGCTGCTGGAGCGGGCCGTACGGCTGGGGCCGAGCTGGCTGGACTCCCAGCGGACCGGTGTACTCACCACCCTCGCCACCCGGGCATCGACGCGCTGGACGACTACTTCGCGCGCTATCTGCCCCAGTTGGGGCTGGCCGTGGTGGTGCCGGTGGCGGTGCTCGCCCGGATCGTCACCGCGGACTGGATCTCCGCGCTGATCATCGTCGTCACGCTTCCGCTGATTCCGCTGTTCATGATGCTCATCGGCTGGGCCACCCAGTCCCGGATGGACCGTCAGTGGCGGCTGCTGTCCCGGCTGTCCGGACACTTCCTCGATGTCGTCGCCGGGCTGCCCACCCTCAAGGTCTTCGGCCGGGCCAAGGCCCAGGCCGCATCGATCCGTGCGATCACGGGTGACTACCGGCGGGCCACGCTCAAGACGCTGCGGCTGGCCTTTCTGTCCTCCCTGGCCCTGGAACTGCTCTCCACGGTGTCGGTCGCGCTGGTCGCGGTCGACATCGGGATGCGGCTGGTGCACGGCGAGATGGACCTCTTCACCGGGCTGGTGGTGCTGGTGCTCGCCCCCGAGGCGTATCTGCCGCTGCGGCAGGTGGGCGCGCAGTACCACGCGGCGGCGGAGGGGCTGACGGCGGCGGACGAGGTCTTCGCGGTGCTGGAGCGCGAGCCCTCGGGGGCGGCGGGCGGCTCGCCCGCACCCGATGCCCGGGGTGCCGCGCTGGCGCTGGACGGGCTGCTGGTCCGCCACCCCGGGCGCACCGAACCGTCCCTCGCCCGGACCTCGTTCGAGATCCGCCCGGGGGAGACGGTCGCCATCGTGGGCCCCAGCGGCGCCGGGAAGTCGACCCTGCTGAACGCCGTGCTCGGCTTCGCGGCGCCGCACGAGGGCCGGGTGCTGATCGGGGGCCGGGACCTGGCCTCCCTGGACCCGGAGAGCTGGCGGCGCCAGATCGCCTGGGTGCCCCAGCGCCCGTACCTCTTCGCCGGGACGATCGCGGAGAACGTCCGGCTGGCCCGTCCGGACGCCGACGACGAGGCGGTGCGGGCCGCCCTGCGGGACGCGGACGCGCTGCGTTTCGTCTCCGCGCTGCCGGACGGGATCGAGACCCGGCTGGGCGAGATGGGCGCCGGACTCTCCGCGGGTCAACGCCAACGGATCGCCCTGGCCCGTGCCTTCCTGGCCGACCGCCCGGTGCTCCTCTTGGACGAGCCGACGGCGAACCTGGACGGCGAGACGGAAGCCTCGGTCGTCGATGCGGTACGCCGCCTCGCCGAGGGCCGGACGGTCCTCCTGGTCGTCCACCGCCCGGCACTGCTGCCGCTGGCGGACCGGGTGCTGCGCTTGCCGGGGCCGGACCGGGGCTCTGGGACTTCCGCCCGTGGTGGATCGGCCGCCTCCGTCACGCCGGACGGCCTGAGCGCGTCGCACGGCGCGGCCGTGTCGAACAGTTCGGCCGTGTCGTACGGCATGGCCGCGTCGCACGGCTCGGCCGCGCGCCCGCGCCGGGGTGTGTTGGCGCGGGTGCGGGGAGCCGCGCACGGGGGGCGGGGGCGGTTCGGGCTGGCGTTGTTGCTCGGGAGCCTCGCCCTGCTGAGTGCGGTCGGGCTGATGGCCGTCTCCGGCTGGTTGATCTCGCGGGCCGCGCAGCAGCCGCCCGTGCTCTATCTGATGGTTGCGGTCACCGCGACCCGGGCGTTCGGGATCGGCCGGGCCGTCTTCCGCTACGCCGAGCGCCTGGTCTCGCACGACGCCGTGCTGCGGGTGCTGGCCGAGCTGCGGGTCGCCGTCTACCGGAGGCTGGAGCGGCTGGCGCCCGCCGGGCTCGGCCGGACACGCCGCGGCGATCTGCTCTCCCGGCTGGTGGCCGACGTGGACACCGTGCAGGACTACTTCCTGCGCTGGCTGCTGCCCGTCGGCACCGCGCTGACCGTCGGCGCGGCCTCGGTGGGCTTCCTCACCTGGGTGCTGCCCGAGGCCGGGGCCGTGCTGGCGGCGGGGCTGCTGGTGGCGGGAGTCGTGGTGCCCGCCGTGTCCGGGGCGCTCGCCCGGCGCGCGGAGCGGCGGCTGGCACCTGCGCGCGGTGCCCTGTCGGCGCAGGTCGTGGACCTGCTCGCGGGGACCGCGGAGTTGACCGTCGCGGGCGCGCTGCCGCGCCGGCTGGACGCGGTGCGCCGGGCCGACGGCGTGCTCACCCGGATCGCCCGGCGGACGGCGGCCGCCGCCGGTACGGGTGCCGGGCTGTCCGCGCTGGTCTGCGGTCTCACCGTGGCGGGCGCGGCGTGGGTGGGGGTACCGGCCGTGGCGGACGGCCGCATCCACGGGGTGTGGCTCGCGGTCGTGGTGCTGACCCCGCTCGCCGCCTTCGAGGCCGTCGCGGGGCTGCCGCTCGCGGTGCAGCACCGGCAGCGGGTGCGGCGGGCCGCGGAGCGGGTGTACGAGGTGCTGGACGAGCCGATTCCGGTGCGCGAGCCCGACGAGGCGGGGCGCGAGGAGGCGCCGAGCGCGCCGTATCCGCTGGTGCTGCGCGGGATCACCGCCCGCCACCCCGGGCAGTCCGCCCCCGCCCTGGACGGGTTCGGGCTGGAGCTGTACCCGGGCCGCCGGGTCGCGGTCGTCGGCCCGTCGGGGGCGGGCAAGACCACCCTCGCCCAGGTGCTGCTCCGCTTCCTGGACACCGAGGGCGGCACGTACACCCTGGCGGGCCGGAACGCCGCCGCCCTGGACGGGGACGCGGTGCGGCGGCTGGTCGGCCTCTGCGCCCAAGACGCCCATGTCTTCGACAGCTCGCTGCGCGAGAACCTGCGGCTGGCGCGCCCCGGCGCGAGCGAGGACGAACTGCGCGCGGCGCTGGCCGCGGCCCGGCTGCTGGAATGGGTGGACGGGCTGCCGGACCGCCTGGACACGCTCGTCGGCGAACAGGGCGCACGGCTCTCCGGCGGCCAGCGGCAGCGGCTGGCACTGGCCCGCGCGCTGCTGGCGGACTTCCCCGTACTGGTCCTGGACGAGCCCGCCGAGCATCTGGACCTGCCCACGGCCGACGCCCTGACGGCCGACCTGCTGTCGGCGACCCAGGGGCGCACCACCGTCCTGATCACTCACCGGCTGGCGGGCCTGGACGCGGTGGACGAGGTGATCGTCCTCGACGGCGGCCGGGCCGTGCAGCGCGGGACGTACGGGCAACTGGCCTCGGCCGACGGCCCGTTCCGCCGGATGCTGGAGCGGGAGGCGGTGGAGGACGGAGCCCTGGTGGGCGCTGGGTAGCCGGGCGCGGGTGAGGGCCTGTCCGGCGGGTCTTGACGCCTGCGGCGGGCTGCTCCCCTCCCCGCCCCTTCCTTCAACTGGGGCTCCGCCCCAGACCCCGAGGGGCCTGCGATGGCTGGCATGCGCGCCCCCGGCACCGCTGGGGGCGTCCCCCGCACCGGACGAGCGGGCCTGCGGCGTCTGCCGCCGCCCCGGAGCCCAGGGGCGAAGCCTCCGCGTGGTCCGGCGGACCCTCCGGGGCCTCGGAGATCCGTCAGAAGGACCCTGCCCACGCCGGGGCTGCCCAGGGTCTGTCGTCAAAGGGGGCGCCCGGCCGCGAGCAGGGAGCACCTTTGACGACGGGCCCTAGCGCCCACCGGCACTCCGCGCGGGAGCGCCGTGGCAGGCATCCCGTCCCGCATGGTCCGCTGGACGACTTCCGGGGGCACAGGCGCGCGGCCGGACAGGGGCGTGAGCTGCCGCATGGGGTGGCCCGGGCCCGTGTGGGTCGTCCTACGGCGCCCCGGAAGCGGTGGAAGCGGGGCCCAGCGCCGACAACAGGGCGTTTACCTGCGGTATTCATTAGGCTCGACGCATGGCGGCCGCTGCCCCCTCCCCCGACCCCCTGGATGTGGCCGCGGAGGCGACCCGCGGTCTGCGGGGGCTGTCCACCGAGCTCACGGCGCGGCTGCCGCGGCTGTTGGAGGCGATGCGCTCGCTCGGCACGGGGCCGGACGCGCACACCGTCCTCGACCGGATCGTCCGTACCGCGGCCGAGCTGGTGGGCGCCCGCCGCGCCGCGATCGGGGTGCACCACACCGAGGGCGACGCCGCCGCGGGCCATGGCCTGGCTGATGTGGTCACGTACGGCGTGACCGAGGCCGACCGGGAGCGGTGCGCGGAGCTGCTCGCCGACGCACGCCGCACCGGAACGCCCCTGGCAGCCGAGCCGCTGGGCCCGGCCCAGCCGCTGGGCCCGTCCCTCACCGTTCCGCTGCGCGTCGGGGAGGAGATCTTCGGCGTCCTCTGTCTCGCCGAGAAGCGGGACGGCGGTCCGTTCACCGACTCCGACCGGCATCTGGTCGAGGTGCTGGCCACCGAGGCGGGGATCGCCATCGGTCACACCCGCGTCCAGGGAGCCACCCGGCAGCGCGAGCGCTGGATCGAGGGGTCGGTGGCCGTCACCCAGGCGGTGCTCTCCGGCGGCGCCGGGGACGGACCGGCCGTGGTCGCCGAGAAGGCCCGGGAGCTCGCGGACGCGGCGGTGGGCATCGTGCTGCTGCCGGAGGACGGCGGCGACGGGCTGAAGGCCGTGGCGGTGGCCGCCGATGAGCGGTCCGGGCTGCTCGGCGCGGTGCTTCCGGCCCGTTCCCCGGCCGTGCCGAGGCTGCTGGCCGGGCAGCCGGTCCTCATCGAGGACCCGGCCGCCGACCCGCTGCTCGGCACCGGCGTCCCCGGGCGCTACGGGCCGAGCATGATGGTGCCGCTGAGCAGCGGGGACCGAGTGCTCGGCGTGCTGGCCACCGCGCGGGAGCGCGACGCCGGCCCGTTCACGGCCACCGAGCGCACCCTGGCCGCCCAGTTCGCGGCGCAGGCGGCGGTCGCGCTGGTGCTCGCCGAGGCCCAGCACGACCGGGAGCGGCTCGCGGTCCTCGAGGAGCGCGACCGGATCGCCCGCGACCTCCACGACCTCGTCGTCCAGCGGCTGTTCGCGACCGGGATGCTGCTGGAGAGCGCGGGGCGCCAGTCGGACGCGCCGGAGGTACGGGAGCGGATCGAGCGGGCCGTCGAGGAGCTGGGCGCCACCATCCAGGAGGTACGGACGGCGATCTTCGCGCTGCAGCAGACCCCGCCCGAGACGCCGCCCGGGCTGCGCGGCCGGGTGCTGCGGGAGGTCAGGGCGGCTGCCGTGCCGCTGGGCTTCCAGCCGTCGCTGACCTTCGTGGGCCCGGTGGACGACCTGGTCCTGTCGGCGACCGGCGCCCATCTCGTCGCGGCGCTCCGCGAGGCGCTGTCCAACGCCTTCCGGCACGCCCGGGCGGAGCGGATCGAGGTGGTCGTGGACGCCACCGCCCGGCTCGCGGACGGACGGCCGGCGGTCCGGCTGACGGTCGCGGACGACGGAGTGGGCGTGCCCGCGGACGGGCGGCGCAGCGGCCTGGCCAACCTGGCACGGCGGGCCGAGGCGCTGGGCGGGTCGAGCGCCTTCGGCCCCGGCCTGGGGAGGACGGCCGCGGCACGGCAGTGGTGTGGGAGGCACCCCTGCCGAGCGAGGGGGCGTGACGGCCGCCGGCCGAGTGGGGGCCGTCGGCGCGCCGGGGCCTGACGGGCGTCGGCCGGGGAGGAGGTCTCACGGCCGCTACTCCGGCGGAGGGTGTCTGACGGACGCTGGTCGGACGGAGGGGGTGCCTGACGGGCGTGGGTCGGGCGCGGGGCTGACCGGGCGGCGCCGGGCGGCTCATACGCCGCAGTGGGGCGGTGGTTGTCGCCCGCCCGGCCCAACTCCTCACCTGCGCGGTCCAACTATCGGCTCGTCAGAATGCAGACCGCCGGAACCGTGGGTGAGATGAGGCTCGCGGGCCGTTCGGTCCTTACGTATCCCATCGCACTCCGCGACAGATGGTGGCCCGACCGCGGGGAAGGAAGTCATGACGTGAACAGCCAGAGCCCTACTCCTCATCGTTCCCGGACGCGCCGCCGGGTCCTCTTCGCCTCCGTCGCGGCAGCGGCGGCCATCTCCAGCCAGGTGCTGACCCTGGCGCCCGCCGCATCGGCGGACGACCCGGCGGGGCTCGGCGGCCGTCCGAAGCCTCCGAAGCCGCCGACCGTTCTCCACGGGGTGCAGGAGTTCACCGCGGACGGCACCTTCACACCGCCCCGGGGGTCACCTCGGTGCACATCCAGGCCTGGGGCGCGGGCGGTGGCGGTGGCGGCGGTGGCGGCGGCAGCAGCACCAACGTGGGCGGGCCCGGCGGTGGCGGTGGATCCGGCGGCTTCACCTGGTGCGTCATCCCGGTCGCTCCGTTCGCCACCTACACGGTGGACCTGGGCACTGGCGGCACGGCCGGTACCGGTGGTGCCGGTGGCACCACGACCGGCACCGCGGGTACGGCCGGTGGTAACGGCACCGCGACGACCCTGGCCTCCACCAGCGGAACCGAGCTCACCGCCACGGGCGGTGGCGGTGGCGGTGGCGGTGGTGGCGCCACGACCGCGCCGGGCACTCCGGGCACGGCGGGCCCCGGCGGCACCGGCAGTAGCTGCAACAGCATCTATGTGGTCAACCGGACCGGTGAGAACGGCGAGGCCGGCGTCCTCGGCGGTGGCGAGGGCGGCGACGCGGTTGACGGCATCGTGGAGCTGCCCGCGACCAACAGCAGTGCGGGCGGCAACGGCGGCGCCGGTGGCGCCGCCGGCGTTGGCGGCGCCGCGGGCGGCACGGGTGGCAACGGCACCCGGGGCGGCAACGGGTACGCCGTCATCTTCTGGTAAGCCGACTCCGTCGGACACGTACGCCCCCGGCTCCGCGGCCGGGGGCGTACGCGTTGCCGGGGGCGCGAACGACACGGAACCGCTCTTATCCGGCCAGGATCCGCTCGATGACGGCGGCGACGCCGTCATCGGTGTTGGCGCCCGTGCGGTGGGTGGTCGCGGCGAGCACATCCGGATGGGCGTTGGCCATCGCGTACGAGGTGCCCGCCCACATCAGCATCTCCAGGTCGTTGGGCATGTCCCCGAACGCCACGACCTCCGCGGCCGAGATCCCGCGCTCGGCACAGCACCGGGCCAGGGTGCTGGCCTTGCTGACCCCGAGACCGCTGACCTCCAGCAGGGCGGACGGGCTGGAACGGGTGAAGTCGCCGTGGGCCCCGGCCACCGAGCGGGCCAGCTGAAGGAAGTCGTCGGGCGCGAGCTCGGGGTGGTGGGCGAGCAGCTTGAGGACCGGCATGTCGGCGTGCGCGAATCCGTCGTGGAGCAGCTTCTCGGCGGGGGCGACGATCGCGCCCGGGTCGAGGTGGAAGGGCGGGTACTGCGGTTCGTAGAAGATCCCGCCGCTGCGCTCGACCGCGAAGGAGGTGCCGAGGGCGGCCTCGCGCAGCGTCTCCACGATGGCGAGGGCCCGGTCGGTGGCGAGCGGACGGACCTCGACCGGCAGCCCGCCCTGGTGCAGATCGACGACGGCGGCGCCGTTGGCGCAGATCGCCAGGCCGTGGCCGTGCACATGGGCGCTGACGACGTCCATCCAGCGGGCCGGGCGGCCGGTGACGAAGAACACCTCGATGCCCGCCCGCTCGGCCGCCGCGAGCGCCGCCACGGTGCGGTCGGAGACCGTCTTGTCGTCCCGCAGCAGGGTGCCGTCGAGGTCGGTGGCGATCAGCCGGAGCCGGGCCGGGGCGGGGCGGAAACGCTCTGGGGCCGGGGTGTTCGGCCGGTCGGTCGCAGGAGTCACGGCAACCATCCTCCCGCATATGCCGCTCAGCGATGAGGGCACGGTGCTCGGATGGGCCCTGCTCGGGTGCGCTCGAGTGGGCGCGCTTCCTCGGACGCGCTCGCCCGGGTGCGTCCGCCGACACCCGTCCAGGCGTCCCGTCGGTACGGCTCGGACGGCTCGGACGGCTCGGACGACTCGGTACCGCCCGGACGGCTCGGTACGGCGTTGTCACACCCACCGCTTAGGCTCGCGGTATGCGAGTGAGCACCGTGATCCTGCCCATCCACCGCTGGTCCGAGGGCGGCCGGGAGATATGGCAGCGCGCCGAGGAGCTGGGATTCCACGCCGCGTACACCTATGACCACCTGTCCTGGCGCAGCTTCCGCGACGGCCCCTGGTTCGGGGCGGTGCCCACGCTGACGGCGGCCGCGGCGGCGACCTCGCGGCTGCGCCTGGGCACCCTCGTCACCTCCCCGAACTTCCGGCATCCGGTGACGCTGGCCAAGGAGCTGATCACGCTGGACGATGTGTCCGGTGGGCGGATCACCCTCGGTATCGGCGCGGGCGGCTCCGGCTTCGACGCGACGACGCTGCTGCGCGGCGGCGAGGAGCCGTGGTCGCCCCGGGAGCGGGCGGACCGGTTCGGCGAGTTCGTCGAGCTGCTCGACCGGCTGCTGACGGACGACGCGGTGACGTACGAGGGCACGCACTACAGCGCGCACGAGGCGCGCAACATCCCCGGCTGTGTGCAGCGGCCCCGGCTGCCGTTCGCGGTGGCCGCCACCGGCCCGCGCGGGCTGCGGCTCGCGGCGCGGTACGGCCAGGCGTGGGTGACCACGGGCGATCCGAAGATCTCCGAGACGGGCACCCCGGCCGATTCGCTGGCCGCCATCGGCGGTCAGATCGAGCGGCTGGGCAAGGCGTGCGCGGAGGCCGGGCGGGGCGCCGGCGACCTCGACAAGATCTTTCTCACCGGCTTCACCCCGGACGGCACAGGGCCGCTGAGCTCGGTGGACGCCTTCGTGGACTTCGCCGGACACCATGCCGAGCTGGGCATCGAGGAGATCGTGCTGCACTGGCCGATCCCCGATTCGATCTTCGCGGCCGACCTCGGGGTCTTCGAGAAGATCGCCACGGAGGGCGCGGCCCGGATAGCGGGGTAAGCGGCCCGGATAGCGGAGTAAGCGGGCCCGGACCGCCGGACACGGCAGCTCGCCGGAGAAAGGGAGAGCGCGCGCGGCACGGATCGCCCGATAAGCGGCAGAATCGGGTATAGAGCCTTTGGCGTCGCGTCACAGGGGAGGCATCCCATGCCGCATACCCGCTATGCCCCGGACCGTGGGCTGACCACGCGCATGGTCACGACGATGTTCTTCATCGGGCTGCTCTATGTGGTCTTCATCGGCGTGCTGCTCGCCGTGTTCAAGGGCGCCTGGCCGCTGATCGTGATCATCGCGGGAGGGCTGTTCGTGGCGCAGTTCTGGTTCAGCGACCGGATCGCGGCGTTCAGCATGGGCGCCCGAGAGGTCACCCCGCAGCAGGCCCCCGAGCTGCACGGTGCGGTGGACCGGCTGTGCGCGCTCGCGGACATGCCCAAGCCCCGGGTGGCCATCGCCGACACCGATGTGCCGAACGCCTTCGCCACCGGCCGCAATCAGCGCAACGCGCTGGTGTGCGCCACCACAGGGCTGCTGCGGCGGCTGGAGCCGGAGGAGCTGGAGGGCGTGCTCGCCCATGAGCTGTCGCATGTGGCGCACCGCGATGTGGCGGTCATGACCATCGCCTCCTTCCTCGGCGTGCTGGCGGGCATCATGACCCGCGCGGCGCTGTGGGGCGGGCTCAGCCGTGGCAGCCGCAACAACAACGTCGGCATCGCGGTGCTGCTCATCCCGCTGATCAGCGCCGTCGTCTACGCGATCAGCTTCCTGCTGACCCGGCTGCTGTCCCGCTACCGCGAGCTGTCCGCCGACCGCGCCGGTGCGCTGCTGACCGGGCGGCCCTCGGCGCTCGCCGCCGCGCTCACCAAGGTGACGGGGCAGATGGCCCGGATCCCGACCCGGGATCTGCGCAAGGTCGAGCCGTACAACGCGTTCTTCTTCGCGCCCGCGCTCTCCGGGGAGAGCGTCAGCCGGCTGTTCTCCTCGCATCCGACGCTGGAGCGGCGGCTCGACCAGCTCGCCCGCGTCTCCACCCAGCTGGGCCAGGCGGGAAGGGGCTGAGGCATGAGGCTGCTGGACGCCATTCTGGGCCGCAGCAAACCGGTCCGCCCCGACCTCGACCGGCTCTTCGGACTCCCGGGGGCCGCGGTCAGCCTGGAGGCGGGGCCGGGTTCACCCCGACCGGCCGGGGCTCGGTCTGCTTCGCGAGCGTGGAGGGCGGCGCCTTCTCCCAGCTCCAGAGCGATGTGCGGGAGCTGCTGGACGCGGACACGGACCGGGGCGGGGTGCCCGTGGAGTTCAGCCAGGACGCGTACGGCTACACCTGGCTGCTGACCCGGCAGCGGCCGGACGATGTGGCGTCGCTGGTGAACGATCTGCACGCGGTCAATTCGCTGCTCCAGGACGGGGGGTTCGGGCCGCAGCTGCTGTGCTCGCTGATCGGCTTCCAGGACCCGGCGGGGCGTTCGCTCGCGCTGGTGTACCTCTACAAGCGCGGCACCTTCTACCCCTTCGCACCGCTGCCGGGCGCCGCGGAGAAGCGCGACAACGCGCTGGAGCTCCAGATACGGGCGCTGCTCGGGGACGATCTGCGGATCGAGGAGGACCTGAGCCGCTGGTTCCCGGTCTGGGGCGCACCGGGTCTCTGACGTTCCCGTTCTCGGCGCGGAAGGTCCGGCGCCGGCCGGGCGGGTGCCCAACTCCCCCGCTCCACAGGGGAATCAACGGGGGAATCCGTGGGCCGGGCGGCCCATCAGGCATAGGACTGGGCTCACAGGGCACCTTCTCCCTTCGACATCCCACGACGGAATGTGACCTGACGCCCGGGGGAGGGCCGAATGAGTTACTTGCGCGGATTCATGCCATGGATCGCCCTCGCGGTCGTGTCCACACTGGGCTGGCAGTGGGGCGCCCTGGCCGGGCTGGTGCTGGGGGCCGCGATGCTGATCCGGGCCCGTCGGGCGGGTCTGGCCGCCGACGCCCTCATCCTCGAGTGCAGCACGGTGGCCTTCTTCACCGCGCTGACGATCCTCGCCTTCGCCCGCCCGGACAGCGGGCTCAAGGACTACGTCGGCGCGCTGGCGCTGAGCTGGCTGGCCGTCACCGCCTGGACGACCCTCGCCGTCGGGCGGCCCTTCACCACCGGTATCGCTCGGCGTCAGGCACCGCCCGAGGTGTGGGACAGCCATGCGTTCCGGCATATCAATGTGGTGATCACCAGGGCCTGGTCCCTCGCCTTCACCCTCTCCGCCGGGGCCATGGTCGTGGTCGTCTCCGCCGGTCTGGGCGTGGTGGCGGCACTGGCGGCGCAGTTCGCCGGGTTCGTCCTTCCGGCCCTGTTCACCGCGTGGTACCCAGGATGGGCACGGTCCCGGCTGGCCCCGGCCGCACATCGGGCATAAGCCCACGGACCGGCTGTGGATACCCTCGGTAATCCCCTCCGGTCGGGGCCTGTCCCCTACGGGCGCGTCAGACCCGAGGACGAGGCGAATCCCACCGTCTGGAGTGACGCCGCCTGTGTCTCGCACCACTACCGTCGAACACGTGACTGTGATCGCCACCGAAAGTCTGAGCAAGCGGTTCCCCCGCGTCACCGCGCTCGACCGGCTGTCCGTCGACATCGCACCAGGGGTCACCGGCCTGGTGGGTGCCAACGGCGCCGGTAAGTCCACGCTGATCAAGATCCTGCTCGGGTTGTCCCCCGCCAGCGAGGGCCGCGCTTCCGTGCTCGGCCTCGATGTGGCGAAGGACGGCAGCGCCATTCGCGAAAGCGTCGGCTACATGCCCGAGCACGACTGTCTGCCGCCCGATGTCTCGGCCACCGAGTTCGTCGTCCACATGGCGCGCATGTCCGGGCTGCCGCCCTCCGCGGCCCGTGAGCGCACGGCCGACACCCTGCGCCACGTCGGGCTGTACGAGGAGCGGTACCGCCCCATGGGCGGCTACTCCACGGGCATGAAGCAGCGGGTCAAACTGGCCCAGGCCCTGGTGCACGACCCGCGCCTGGTGCTGCTGGACGAGCCGACCAACGGACTGGACCCGGTCGGCCGCGACGAGATGCTCGGGCTGATCCGCCGCGTGCACACCGACTTCGGCATCTCGGTCCTGGTCACCTCGCATCTGCTCGGCGAACTGGAGCGCACCTGCGACCACGTCGTGGTCATCGACGGCGGCAAGCTGCTCCGCTCCAGCTCCACCAGTGACTTCACCCAGGCGACGGCCTCGCTCGCGGTCGAGGTGACCGACACCGCCGACCACCCGGACGGCACCACGGCGCTGCGCACCGCGCTCGACCGGGTCGGGCTCACCGTCCAGCCGGCCGGCCGCGGCGCCGACGGGTCGCCCGGCTCCGACCATGTGCTGCTGGTCGACGTCGCGGGCGAGGAGACGTACGACACGGTCCGCGACACCATCGCCGACCTCGGCCTGGGCCTGGTCCGCATGGAGCAGCGCCGCCACCGCATCGCGGAGATCTTCCGGTCCGACGACGAGGACGCGAACGCCGCGAACGCCGCGAACGCCGCGAACGCCGCGGACGCAGCAGACGCCGCGAACGCCGCCGCAGCTGCCCAGAAGGGCACAACGCCGTCCGGCGGACCGGCCGGCGCAAGCGCACACGGGAACGGAGGTGCCGTCGATGCCGCCTGAGACCGTGACCCAGCAGCGCGCCGACGTCATTCACAACATCGGCTACCGCCACTACGAGGGCCCGCGCCTCGGCCGCGCCTACGCCCGCCGCTCGCTCTTCTCCCAGAGCCTGCGCGGCGCCTACGGCCTCGGCCGCTCGGCCAAGTCCAAGGTCGCGCCGATGCTGCTGTTCGCCGTGATGTGCATGCCCGCCGCGATCATCGTCGCGGTGGCCATCGCCACCAGCGCGGACGAGCTGCCCGTCAAGTACACCCGCTACGCGATCATGCTGCAGGCCGTGATCGGCCTCTACACCGCCTCCCAGGCGCCGCAGTCCGTCTCCCGGGACCTTCGCTTCAAGACGGTCCCGCTCTACTTCTCGCGGCCGATCGAAACGATGGACTATGTGGTGGCCAAGTTCGCCGCCATGGCCTCCGCGCTGTTCATCCTCACCGGCGCGCCCCTGCTGATCCTCTACGGCGGGGCACTGCTCGCCAAGCTGGACTTCGCCGATCAGACGAAGGGCTTCGCACAAGGACTGGTCTCCGTGGCTCTGCTCTCGCTCCTCTTCGCCGGCATCAGCCTGGTCGTCGCCGCGCTCACCCCGCGCCGCGGCTTCGGCGTCGCCGCCGTCATCGCCCTGCTGACCATCTCCTACGGTGCGGTGTCCGCCGTCCAGGCCATCGCCTGGGACCAGGGCGACACCGGCCCGGTGAGCTGGATCGGGCTGTTCTCGCCGATCACCATCATCGACGGGGTGCAGACGGCGTTCCTCGGTGCCACCTCCTCCTTCCCCGGCGGGGTCGGCCCCGGCACCGGGACCGGACTCGTCTACGTCCTCGTTCTCCTCGGCCTGATCGCCGGCTCGTACGGGCTGCTGATGCGCCGCTACCGAAAGGTCGGCCTGTGACCACGATCGCCATCGACAACGTCTCCCGCTGGTTCGGGAACGTCGTGGCCGTCAACGACGTGACCATGGACATCGGTCCCGGAGTCACCGGGCTCCTCGGCCCCAACGGCGCCGGCAAGTCCACCCTCATCAACATGATGGGCGGCTTCCTGGCCCCCTCCACCGGGTCCGTGACCCTCGACGGCGCCCCGATCTGGCGCAATGAGCAGGCGTACCGCCACATCGGGATCGTCCCCGAGCGGGAGGCGATGTACGACTTCCTCACCGGCCGCGAGTTCGTGATCGCCAACGCCGAGCTGCACGGGCTGCCCGATCCGCGCGGAGCCGCCCGTAAGGCGCTCGACACCGTCGAGATGGACTATGCGGGCTCCCGGAAGATCGCCACGTACAGCAAGGGCATGCGCCAGCGCGTGAAGATGGCCTCCGCGCTGGTGCACGAGCCGTCGGTGCTCCTCCTGGACGAGCCGTTCAACGGCATGGACCCCCGGCAGCGGATGCAGCTGATGGATCTGCTGCGGCGGATGGGCGCCGAGGGCCGCACCGTGCTGTTCTCCTCGCACATCCTCGAGGAGGTCGAGCAGCTGGCGGCGCACATCGAGGTGATCGTCGCGGGGCGGCACGCCGCCTCCGGCGACTTCCGCAAGATCCGCCGGCTGATGACGGACCGCCCGCACCGCTATCTCGTACGGTCCAGCGACGACCGCGCGCTCGCGGCCGCCCTGATCGCCGACCCGTCGACCACCGGTATCGAGGTCGACGCGAGCACCGGCGTCGACGGCGGGCTGCACATCCAGGCGGTGGACTTCGCCCGCTTCACCGAACTGCTGCCCCGGGTCGCCCGTGACCAGGGCATCCGGCTCCTCACGGTCTCGCCATCCGACGAGTCCCTGGAGAGCGTCTTCTCCTACCTCGTCGCGGCCTGAAAGGAGCCCACAGCGATGTCCTCGCTCTACCACCCCACCGTCGCGCGGCTCACCTACCGGGCCCTGCTCGGCCGCCGCCGTGCGCTGATCCTCTTCACCCTCCCCGGTCTGCTGCTGATCATCTCGCTCGCCGTACGGCTGCTGACCGGATCCGGCGACGACACGGCCGACGCGATCCTCGGCGGCTTCGCGATGGCCACCATGGTCCCGCTGATCGGCGTGATCGCCGGTACGGGCGCGATCGGCCCGGAGATCGACGACGGCTCGGTCATCTATCTGCTGGCCAAGCCGGTGAAGCGGCCGACGATCATCGTCACCAAGCTGATCGTGGCGATCGGCGTCACGGTCGCCTTCTCCGCGATCCCCACCCTGCTCGCGGGCTTCGTGCTGAACGGCAACGCGAACCAGCTGGCCGTCGGCTACGCCGTCGCCGCCGCCGTGGCCTCGGTCGCCTACAGCGCGGTCTTCCTGCTGCTGGGCACCGTGACCCGGCACGCGGTGATCGCGGGGCTGGTCTACGCGCTGGTCTGGGAGACCTTCTTCGGCAGCCTGGTCGCCGGGGCGCGCAAGCTGAGCGTGCAGCAGTGGGCGCTGGCGCTCGGCCAGAAGGTCGCGGACGGCGATGTGATCACGTCGGACGTCGGCCTGGCGACCGGCGTCATCCTGCTGCTGGCCGTGACCGTGGCCGCGACCTGGTACGCGGGCCGCAAGCTGCGCACGCTGACCCTCGCGGGGAGGAGTGACCCCGGAGTGACCACCGGGGGCCACTTGGGCGGACCTTCCAGCGGTCCAGCGGACCTCCCAGCGGATCTTCCACGGGCCGCTCGAGCCCGGATCTCGCGGTCGCGCCCAGGCCCGGCACCGCCAGCGCCCCGTACACCGCCGGCATCAGCATGAGCGGCCCGCCGGCATCAGCGTGAGCGGCGACCGGGAGGTGCCGAAACCCCGGTGGGCGGGATGCCCCGCCCACCGGGCTGCTCCGGTCCGCTACGCGTGCCGCCGCTTGGCGCGCCGCGCCCGCCGCTGGGCCGCCTCGGCCTTGAGCGTGGCGACGTCCCTGCGGACCTCGGCCATGTCCTCACCGAGATCGCAGAGCCGCTCGCTCATGGCGCAGATGACCCGGCCGTGCGCGTCGAGCCGCCGGTCCATGCCGTCCAGCCGGGCGGAGACCCTGGCCATCCACGGCGCCAGCTCCCGCAGCGTGGAGCCGACATCCGCCAGACACGCCTCGGCGGTGTCGAGACGGCTGCCGATCGGCCCGGCCAGCATCCGCTCGGTGAGGACCTGTTCGAGCGGGAGCCGCTCCGTACCGGTTTCCGATCCGCTCCAGGCCGACTCCTCGGCATCGAGGAGATATGAGCGTACCCGCCTGGCGATATCGCTGTCCCGCAGCAGCATGGCGACATTGAGCACCGCGCGACGGGGGTGGAGGGTGAGCTGGGTGACTGCCTGTGGATAACTCCGATCCCATAGGTCTATTGTGGACCTATGGAAGCCTTGCAGGTCAGAGCCTCGGAGAGTGCGCATCCCGTTGCTCTGGAACTCCTCTCGATGCCGTTTGGCCAGACTTTTGACGGCTTCTTCCCCAACCTCGAAGTACTCCGCGACCATGCGCGTGGTGATATGCAGCACATCGGGCAGCAGGGTGAGGACCTTGACCTTGTCGAGGACATCCGTCCGTTCGATGACGCTGTCGCGCAGCGCGCGCGACTCCAGCAGTGCGATCTCAGGTGGCATAGGTGTGCCTTCCGGTGTGGATTCGAGAGATGGTCACGCCCCGCCAGCCAGGGGCCAGGCCGCCCGTATCCAGGGACCAGGAGCGGAGGCTGCCAACCTCTTTCGGACCCAACCGGCGTGACATCGCTGCCCGTCGATCCGTCGCCCGGCCGAGGCTCCCTCGCGTTGCCTCCGCGCATAGCGCGTATATGGAACAACGATCCGATCGCGGCAGGGATACTCGTACCGCGTTGCGTTGACGGACGTCGCCTCAACGCCGCGAGGGGCGGGCGCCGTCGGGCGCCCGCCCCTCATGCCTCATGCCTCATGCCTCATGCCTCATGCCTCATGCCTCATGCCTCATGCCTCATGCCTCATGCCCGGCCACGGCTCAGGCGTGGACCGGCTCCGTCGGGGACGTGTCGGGGGTCGGCTTCGGGGGCGTGCCGCCGGGCCCGCCGCGGACGACGGCGAGGACCAGCAGGCCCGCCGCCAGGGCCGCGATGCCGGCGATGACGCAGATGCGGTCGAGACCGGCCGCGAACGACTCGTGGACCAGGGCGCGCGCCGCGTCCGCCCGGGCCGGGGGCGCGGCGGCGATCACGGCGTCGGCGTGGCCGCCGCTGATGGCCTCGGCGGCCTGCCCGGCCGCCCGGGCCGGAACGGTGTCGCCGCCGTCCACCATGTCCCGCACCCGCGTCGCGAACACCGTGCCCAGGACCGCGATCCCCAGTGCGTAGCCCAGCTGCCGGAAGGTGTTCACCGCGCCGCTGGCCATGCCCGCCCGCTCCGGCGGGGCCGAGCCGAGGGCCGCCGAGACCAGCACCGGCATGGCCAGGCCGATCCCCAGACCGGCCAGGGCCAGGCCGGGGACGAAGGCGGTCCAGTCCGCGTCCGGGGTCACCATCGCCGCGTTGACCAGCGCGCCCGCGCCCACCAGCAGCAGTCCGCCGCCGAGCGCCCGCCCGGGCGCGACCCGGTCCAGAAGCCGTCCGCCCGCCGCGCCGACGACCAGCGAGACACCCGCCATCGGCGTCACCGCGAGCCCCGCCTGCACCGGGCTCATCCCCAGCACCGACTGCAGCCACAGCCCGGCGTAGGTGAGGTACGGGAAGGCCGCGGCCTGGAGCAGCAGGGCCGCCGCCATCAGCACCGCGAACGTCGGGCGGCGCATCAGCCCCAGGTCCAGCAGCGGCTGCCGCTTCCCGCGCTCCAGCAGGACGAAGGCGAGCAGCGCGACCGCGGCGGCCACCAGCGCGGTGACCGTGCCGGTGTCGGCCCAGCCCTCCTCACCGCCGCGCATCAGCCCGTACGTCAGCGCCCCGGCGCACACCGTGAACGAGGCGGCGCCCGGCCAGTCGATGCGCACCCCCGCCGCGCCGCGCGACTCCTCGATGGAGCGGACCGTGATCCACACCGCGATCGCCGTCAGCGGCAGATTGACCAGGAAGATCGCGCGCCAGTCGACGTACTCGGTCAGCACCCCGCCCAGCACCGGGCCGACCGCCGCGGCCGCCCCGCTCGTACCGCCCCACACGCCGAAGGCGATACCGCGGTCGCGGCCGGAGTACATGGCCATCAGCAGCGGGGTGTTGGTGGCGAACATGGCCGCGGCCCCCACCCCCTGCACGGCGCGGGCCGCGATCAGCACCCCGGCGTCCGGTGCCAGACCGCAGACCAGGGAGGAGACCGCGAACACCGCGAGGCCGACGAGATACAGCCGCCGCCGTCCGAAGAGGTCCGCCGCCGATCCGGCCACCATCAGCAGCGCGGCCAGCGCCAGCGCGTAGATGTCCATCACCCACTGGAGGGAGGTGAAGGACGCGTCCAGCCCCCGTGCCACCTGGGGCAGCGCGGTGTTCACGATCGTGACGTCTATCAACAGCATGAAGTTGCCGAGGGTGATGGCGGCGAGCGGCCACCATGATCTGCGCATGACTGACTCCGGGATCCGGCACATTCCGACAAAGAGAGGCGGAGCCGGCCCGAGGGCGGCTCCCGCGGCTCTTACGGTCGCCCCGGACCGGCCGCTTCTCCCAGCCGGCCCCCGGCCCGGCGGCGATATCCGACGCCCGCTAGCTTGGTGCGGTGGAATCCGACGCGTACGACGACCTGGACCGGGCGCTGGTGCACGCCCTCCAGCTCGACGGCCGGGCCCCCTTCAGCCGGCTCGCCGAGGTGCTGGGCGTCTCCGACCAGACCGTGGCCCGCCGCTACACCCGGCTGCGGACGACCGGCGCGCTCCGGGTGCTGGGGCTCACCGACCCGGCGGCGGTCGGCGACGTGGTCTGGATGGTGCGGGTGCGGTGCCTGCCGGACGCCGCCCTGCCGGTGGCCGAGGCGCTGGCCCGGCGGCCCGACACCTCCTGGGTGCATGTGCTCTCCGACGGCACCGAGGTCGCCGCGTCGACGCGCGCGGCGACCGGCCAGGACAGCGACGCCCTGCTGCTGCGCAAACTGCCGCGGACGCCACGGGTGGTGGGGGTGAGCGCGCACTGCGTGCTGCATGAGTACTACGGCGGGGAGCAGGGCCTGGTCAACAAGTCCGAGGCGCTGACGGCCGAGCAGATCGCGCGGCTGCGTACGCCCGCCCCGGACCGGTCGAAGGGCCCGCGCGGACCGGTGGGCGCCGGGGACCGCAAGCTGCTGGACGTCCTCGCGGGGGACGGGCGGGCGCCGCTGGCCGAACTGGCCGCCGCCACCGGCTGGTCGCAGTCGACCGTGCGCCGCCGGCTGGCCGATCTGCGCGCCGACGGCACCCTGTACTTCGACGTCGACTACTCCCACCGGCTGTTCAGCCAGGGCGTCACCACCGCGATATGGCTGTCGGTACTGCCGTCGGAGCTCGCCGCCACCGGGCAGACGCTCGCGAACCACCCCGAGGTGGCGTTCGCATGTGCGACCACCGGGACGAAGAATCTGCTGGCGACCGTGGTCTGCGCCGATGTCCCGGCCCTCTACACCTATCTGACGACCCGTATCGCCGAGCTGACCTCCGTGCGGGACATGGAGACCTCCCCGATCCTCCGTCGGGTCAAGGGCCCGGGCCGCTGCTGTCGACTCCCTCCCGGATGCCCTGGCACGCCTCCTGAACGGCCCCCGTACCAGCGGTAGTTGGAGAAAACTCCGAAACTCTGGTGGTCGAACTCTGTTCATCTCTACGTCGATGTAGATCTTGACGGTTGTCAGGGACCTGGCGAACTCTTGGCGTGCGCTGGATCACACCGCGCCGCCCCCTCTTCTTCGCCACGAGCTTTTGAGGGGGTGTCAGAAGTGAAAAACGGAGGGAACCCGAATGCGTCGCCTCGTCACGAGTCTCGCCGCCACCGCGGTCACCGCGGCCGCCACCATCGCCCTGGCCGCACCCGCCCAGGCGGTCCCCGCGGACAAGCAGCAGGTCCTCGCCGGCTGGACCCAGACCAGCGCCAGCAGCTACAACACCTGGCTCGCGGCGCGGAACAACCAGGGTGCCTGGGCCGCCTACCAGTTCGACTGGTCCACCGACTACTGCAGCAGCTCCCCCGACAACCCGTTCGGCTTCCCCTTCCAGACCGCCTGCGCCCGGCATGACTTCGGCTACCGCAACCACAAGGCGATGGGCATCTTCGACGCCAACAAGGCGCGCCTCGACAGCGCCTTCTACGAGGACCTGAAGCGGGTGTGCAGCGCCTACAGCGGTGCCACCAAGACGTCGTGCGACGGCACGGCCTGGACGTACTACCAGGCGGTCAAGGTCTTCGGCTGACCCTTCCGCGACCGGGCCCCCAGGCCATGGCAGAGGGCCCGATTCCCGCTGCCGAGCCCGGATGCCGGGCGGTTCGCCGAGGCGGCCGCACCGGCATCCGGCCGGTTCACCTGCTCGCCGCCGCCGGGAAGAGCCGCTCCAGCACCACGGCGATGCCGTCCTCGGCGTTGGACGCGGTGATCTCGTCGGCGACGGCCTTGAGGTCCTGGTGCGCGTTCGCCATCGCGACCGCGTGCTTCGCCCAGCCGAACATCGGGATGTCATTGGGCATGTCACCGAAGGCGATCGAGTCCTCGGCGGTCATCCCCAGCCGACGCGCGGCCATCGACAGGCCCGTGGCCTTCGTCAGCCCCAGCGGCAGCAGCTCCACCAGCCCGGTGCCGGCCATCGTCACCCCGACCAGGCCCCGGCGGCCGTCCGGGCGGCGTCCGCGAGCGCGTCGTCGCCCAGCTCGGCGTGCTGGATGTAGAGCTTGCTGATGGGCTGCGACCACAGCTCGGCCGACTCCGTGAACGGCACCAGGGACATCCCGTCGTGGTCCATCCGGTACCCCTCGCCGAACAGCACCTCGCCGTCCAGCCCGTCGCGGGCCGCGGCCAGGAACAGCGGGCCGATCTCCGCCTCGATCTTCTCCAGCGCCAGCAGCGCCACCTGCCGGTCCAGCGTGACGGAGGTCAGCAGCCGGTGCTCACCCGCGTGGTAGAGCTGAGCGCCCTGGCCGCACACCGCCAGCCCTCGTAGCCGAGGTCGTCGAGTATGTGCCGGGCCACCGGGACGGTCCGCCCGGTGACCACGATGTGCGCGGCGCCCGCCGCGGTGGCCGCGGCGAGCGCGTCACGGGTCCGCGCCGAGACGGTGTGGTCCGGGCGCAGCAGTGTCCCGTCGAGATCGGTCGCGACCAGGCGGTACGGAAGGACGTCGCCGCCGCTCACCGCGCGACCGGTTCCAGGACCTCGCGCCCGCCGAGGAACGGCCGCAGCGCCTCGGGCACCCGCACCGAGCCGTCGGCCCGCTGGTGGTTCTCCAGGATCGCGACGATGGTCCGGGTGACCGCGCAGAGCGTGCCGTTCAGCGTGGCCAGCGGACGGACCTTCTTGCCCTCGCGCATCCGGATCGACAGCCGCCGCGACTGGAACTCGGTGGTGTTGGACGTCGAGGTCAGCTCGCGGTACTTCCCCTGGGTCGGGATCCACGCCTCGCAGTCGAACTTCCGCGTCGCGGACGAGCCCAGGTCACCCGAGGCCAGGTCGACCACCCGGAACGGCAGCTCCAGCGAGGTCAGCCACTGCTTCTCCCACTCCAGCAGCCGCTGGTGCTCGGCCTCGGCCTCCTCCGGCGTCGTGTAGACGAACATCTCGACCTTGTCGAACTGGTGCACCCGGAAGATGCCCCGGGTGTCCTTGCCGTACGACCCGGCCTCGCGGCGGAAGCAGGAGGAGAAGCCCGCGTAGCGCCGCGGGAGCTGCTCCGCGTCCAGGATCTCGTCCATGTGGTACGCGGCCAGCGGGACCTCGGAGGTACCGACCAGGTAGAGGTCGTCCTTGTCCAGGTGGTAGACGTCCTCCGCGGCCTGGCCCAGGAAGCCGGTGCCCTCCATGGCCTTCGGCTTGACCAGCGCCGGGGTGAGCACCGGGGTGAAGCCCGCCGCGGTGGCCTGCGCCATGGCCGCGTTCACCAGCGCGAACTCCAGCAGGGCGCCGACGCCGGTCAGGTAGTAGAAACGGGAGCCGGAGACCTTGGCGCCGCGCTCGGTGTCGATCGCGCCGAGCAGCTCGCCGAGCTCCAGGTGGTCCTTGGGCGCGAAGCCCTCGGCCTCGAAGTCGCGCGGGGTGCCGACGGTCTCCAGGACGGCGAAGTCGTCCTCGCCGCCGACCGGGACCTCGGGGTGGACCAGATTGCCCAGCTGGAGCAGGAGCCGCTGGGTCTCCTCGGCGGCCGCGTCCTGCTCGGCGTCGGCCGCCTTGACGGCGGCGGAGAGCTCGCCCGCCTTCTTCAGCAGCTCGGCCTTCTCGTCACCGGAGGCCTTGGGGATGAGCTTGCCGAGCGCCTTCTGCTCGGCGCGCAGCTCGTCGAAGCGGACACTGGAGGACCTGCGCCGCTCGTCGGCGGTCAGGAGCGCGTCGACGATGCCGACGTCCTCTCCACGAGCGCGCTGGGAGGCGCGCACACGATCGGGGTCCTCACGGAGCAGGCGAAGGTCAATCACCCCCCAGGTTACCGGTGTGACCTCGGCTGCTCGACGCGATATTCCTTTGAGTCCGGTTTTGCCCCTTTTGGGGCTGTGGGTAAACCGGGGAATTTCTGTGACGGCTGGCGTCAAGGAATGCTTCCGCATTCCCCGAAAAGGGGCAAAGAGGCGGCGCCGGGTCGACCTTCTTCCCTTGTGTGCAGGGTGAGTTGGGGATTGGTTGTCCACAGGCGTGGGGGAATCCCCGAAGTTATCCACAGGCTGTGTGTGAGATCTGTGGATGTCGCGATGATCATTGAGGCCGCCCAGATGCTCGGCGATGGATTCCCCTGTCAAACCGCGTTCACACATCCCGCAAGAGAGGAATCCCTCACTCCAAAGAGTTGGTCGAGTGAATTGGGATGACAGGTGAGTGATGCCCGGCGATGACAGTAAATATGGAGGGTGTCGCGATATGTCCGCTGTGCCGGATTGGGGAAGTCGACTTATCCCCAGCGCGCGGTATCAGCCTGTGGATAACTTTTCCGCAGCGATTCTGTTGATCCCCAGCGGGTCCCCACCGGGTCCCCAGCGGGTCCCGGGTCCTCAGCGGGCCCCAGGCGCGGGTCCCCTCAGGCGCGGGTCTCAGGCCCGGCCGTCCTGGCAGCGGGCCAGCCACTCCGCCGCCTCCGTGAACGCCTCGTCCGATGTCCCGTGCCGCAGCGGCGCCATGTCCTCGGCCGTCACACCCGCCTGCGGGTACGAGCCCAGGAACCGCACCTTCGGGCAGATCCGCTTCAGCCCCATCAGGGCCGAGCCCACCCGCCGGTCGGTGATGTGCCCCTCACAGTCCACCGAGAAGCAGTAGCGGCCGATGCCCTCGCCGGTCGGGCGCGACTCGATCCGCATCATGTTGACCCCGCGCGCGGAGAACTCCTGCAGCAGCTCCAGCAGCGCGCCCGGGTGGTCGTCACCGAGCCAGATCACCACGGAGGTCTTGTCCGCGCCGGTCCGGGCGGCGGGCCGGGCCGGGCGGCCGGCCAGCACGAAGCGGGTCATCGCGTTCTGCGCGTCGTGGATGTCGGTGACCAGCGGCTCCAGACCGTACCTGGCCGCCGCGAACTCGCCCGCGAACGCCGCGTCGTACCGCCCCTCCTGCACCAGCCGCGCACCGTCCGCGTTCGAGGCGGCCGACTCCCACACGGCGTCCGGGAGGTTCGCCGCCAGCCAGTTGCGCACCTGGGGCTGGGCCACCGGATGCCCGGTCACCGTCTTGATGTCCGCGAGCGCGGTGCCCGGCCGCACCAGCAGCGCGAAGCTGATCGACAGCAGCACCTCGCGGTAGATCATCAGTGGTTCGCCGGTGGCGAGTTCGTCGAGGGTCGCGGTGACCCCGCCCTCGACCGAGTTCTCGATGGGCACCAGGGCGGCCGCCGCGGCTCCGGAGCGCACCGCGTCGAGCGCCACCGGCACGGAGACCATCGGCACCAGCTCCCGGGTGGCGGCCTCCGGCATGGACCGCAGCGCGGCCTCGGTGAAGGTGCCCTCGGGGCCGAGGTAGGCATAGCGGCTGGCCGACATCACGGTCGCTCCCTGTGATCAGACGAGACCGCCACGATACCCGCGTCGGTCCTGGCCGCCGACCCGCATGGTGGAACTCCTGTGGACACCCCTTGGACGCGATGCCTCGGGGCGGCTCGTCCCCTTTCCTATCCCTCCAAGAGTGCCTGACCCACGTACTCCCCCGGGGCGCAGCCCGGAGGCACCGCGAACAGCGCGCTGGCCTCGTGCCGCAGGAACCGCGACAGATCGTCGCCCAGGTCCAGCTTCCGCTGCACCGGCACGAACCCCTTCATCGGGTCCGCCTGCCAGGCGATGAAGAGCAGCCCGGCATCCGGCGCCCCGTCGTCGCGGAAGCCGTCGTGGTACGAGAAGGGCCTGCGCAGCATCGCGGCGCCCTGGTTGGACGCGGGCGCCGCGACCCGTACGTGGGCGGCGCCCGCGATGGCCAGCGCACCGTTCTTGTCGACCTTGTCGAGCTGGACCGGGGTGGTCTCGGTGCCGCCGGACAGCGGGGCGCCGTCCGACTTGCGGCGGCCGACCACCTTCTCCTGCCGCTCCAGGGAGAGGTGGTCCCAGGAGTCCAGCAGCATCCGGATGCGCCGGACGACCGCGTAGGAACCGCCCGCCATCCACGCGGGCTCGCCCCTCTCCGGTACGAAGATCCGCCGCTCGAAGTCGTCGTCGGTCGGCTTGGGGTTGTTGGTGCCGTCGATCTGGCCCATGAGGTTGCGGGTGGTCATGGGACGGCCGGTGGCGCCGGGGGACCGGTTGAAGCCGTTCATCTGCCAGCGCAGCCGGGCCGTGTCCGCGGCCTCGCGCTGCAGGGCGCGCAGCGCGTGGAAGGCGACCAGCGCGTCGTTGGCACCGATCTGGATCCACAGATCGCCGTTGCTGCGCTTGCGGTCGAGCGCGTCCGAGACGAAGTCGGGGAGCGGGGCGAGCGCCTCCGGCAGCTGGTCCTCGACCCCCGCCTTGCCGAAGAAGGTCCGGCCGAAGCCGAAGGTGACCGTAAGGGACGAGGGACCGGCGTCGAGCGCGATCCCGGTGTCGTCCGGTGGGGCCTCGCCCGCCATCAGCTCCCTGGCCGTCCGCGACCAGCGGCGCAGCAGTGCGGCGGCCGCCTTACGGTTCGCACCGGGTGCCAGGTCGAAGGCGAGGAGATGGCCATGGGCCTGGAGGGGGTGGTGATGCCCGGCTGGCGCCTGCCGTGGAAGGGCACGGCGGTCGCGCCCAGCGAGCTGAGGGGTGCGGGTGTCTCCCGCGTCGCCTCGGACGCGTAGGCTCCGGCGGCTCCGCCGGCGACCAGTCCGGCCGCCCCGGCGGCGCCCGCCGAACCCAGCAGACGCCGCCGGGAGATGCCGGACGAGGGGGCTTGCTCTGTGGTCATTGAGCGACTTTCACGTTCCTGGTCTCCGTCACCTGGTCGATGTCGGAGGTTCGTACGGTCAGGGAGAGCTGCCAGGTGCCCGCCATGGGGAGCTGGACGGTCTTGGCGCTCCAGTGCCCGGTCGAGAGGCGCTCGAGCGGGATGCGCAGGGGCCCGATCCCCTTGTCCTTGAGCGTCAGCGACAGCTTGACCTCGGGCACGTCCACGGGACGGTCGGCCAGGTCGGTGGTGAAGACGTGCAGCGCGTTGTCACCCGGCAGGGCGGGCTCGATCATCACCACGGCCTTGCCGCGACCGCTCTTGGGACCCGTGTCGTAGGGGATCAGCACGCTCACCGGGTCGACGTTCAGCTGGTCCACGGGCTTGGTGGCCGAGGCGCCGGCCTGCTCGGTTTCGGCCCGGCCGGGCTGGGTGCCGCTGAGCACGGTGGCCACCGCGAGCAGCACGACGGCCACGACGGTCTCGGCGATCACCGACCGGCGCAGCCCGCTGCGCTCGCGGTCGGCGTCGCGCTCCCGCAGTGTGGCGGTCTTGTCCTTGGCGGCCCGCTGACGGGCGAGCTGGGTGGCGCGCACGGGATCGCCATCGGCGGCGCCGGTACCGGAGCCGTCGCCGGGCCCGTCACCGGACTCGGTTCCGGCGTCGGCGGGGGCGTCGGTGGGGGTGTCGACCGGCGCGTCGGCCGCACCGGTACGGACCGGCCGCGCTGCCTTCACCGCCGCCTTGGCCCCGGCCTCGGCCTCGTCGGCCGTGGCGTCGACATCGGTCCCGGCAGCGCTCTCGGCCGCGGCTTCCGCGCCGGCCTTGGCCTCCGCCTCCGCCTCTGCCTCGGCTCCGGCCGCCTCCGTGGCATCCGTAAGGCGCCCGGTCCAGCGGCGCGAGACGGCGGCGATGCCGACGAGCACCGCCACCAGGCCCAGCTTGACCAGCAGCCATCGCCCGTACTCGGTGTCGGTCAGCGCGCCCCAGGAGCCCACTTGCCGCCACGACTGGTACAGCCCGGTGACCACCAGGGCGACGACCGAGCCGAAGGCGAGCCGCGAGAAGCGGCGCACGGCCGCCCGCTCGATCGGCTCACCCGACCAGAGCGTCACCGCGAGCGAGGCCAGACCGCCCAGCCAGACCCCGACCGCGATCAGATGGATCACGTCCACCGGCATGGCCAGCTGCCGCTGCAGGCCCACCGAGGCGTGCTCGGCCATCGCCCAGGTCGCGGCGAGGCCCACCGCCATCACCGTGCCGCCGAAGCCGAGCCCGAAGGCGAGGTCCTGGCGGCGCCGGGCGTCCGCCTCCCGCTCCCCGGTGCGCCGGGTGTACGAGCCGAAGAGGACGGCCAGGAAGACCGCCGCCGCGCCGAGCAGCAGCAGCCGGGACAGCAACGCCGCGCCCGGCTTGGTGGACAGCACATCGCCCAGCCTGCCGAGGTCGAGGACCCCGCCGATCCCCTCGCCGTCGGTGTACGGCCCGCGCAGCAGCAACAGCAGCAGGCTGGCCGTGAAGACCGTCGCCCAGCCGCCCACGGCGATCTTCCGCACCGGGCGCGAGGACCGGCAGAGCCCGGCGAACACACAGCCGCCCACGAGCGCCGCGAAACCGCCGTAGGCGGCGTACCGGCCGATCCCGTAGAGCGTGCTGACCGTGCTGTCGGACGCCTCGCCCGTGGGCACCTTCGCCTTGGTCTTGGACGGGGCGCCGATGGAGAAGGTGAACGCGCCGCTCACCGGGTGGCTGTCCTCCGAGACCGCCTTCCACGCCACCGTGTAGGTGCCGTCCGGCAGCCCGGAGTGCAGCCCGGCGGCGGCGGTCGACGACTTGCCGCCGACATGGGCGGTCTTCCCGGTGTCCACGCGCTTGCCCTTGGGGTCGAGCACGCGCACCGAGTCGCCGGAGAGCAGCACGCCTTCCGAGAAGTTCAGCGTGACCTCCCTGGGGGCGGTCTTCACCACCGAGCCGTCGGCGGGGTCGGTCGAGGTGAGCGCGGCGTGCGCGGACGCGGAGTTCGCGCCCACGCTCAGCGCGCACAGCAGCGCGGCGAGCAGGGTGCCGCAGATCGCCATCAGCCGCCGGGCGGTCGCGATGGTCCGGGTGGGAGTCGCGGTGGGGCCGGCGGGGGCCAGGGAGGTCAGCGAGGGCATCGGGCGTCAGTCCTTGGGGCGGTACGTCGTCGGCTCGACCGGGACTTTGATCTCGATGGGGTCGGAGGTGGCGAAGTGAAGGGTGAAGCTGACCCTCTCACCGACCTTCGGCCGGTGGGTGAGGTTTGTCAGCATCAGATGATCTCCGCCGCTGGTCAGCTCGAGCCGGCCGTCGGCCGGGACATCGAGCGAGCTCACCTGCTTCATCCGGGTGCCCTTGGCGGTGTGCAGGGTGACCTCGGAGGCGAGCGGGGTGGTGACGGACGTCAGCTCGTCGGCGCCGCCACCGGCGTTCCGTACGGTCAGGTAGCCCGCCGCCATGTCGTCCATGGGCGGCCGCGAAACGTAGGCGCCGCTCACTGACAGCTTCGGGGCGCCCTTGTGGCCCGCGTGGTCCCCGCCGTTCCCGCCGCCGCTGTCGTCGCTCCCGCAGGCGGCGAGCGCGGCGGACAGGCCGACGGCGAGGACCGCGGTGGCCGCCTTACGGAGGCCGGGACCGGTCGCCATCACGGGTTCCGCCCTCGATGATCTTCGGCAGGTCCTTGGCGTAACGATCCGCCGTGGCCTCCGTCGTGTAGATCCAGTGGCCCTTGCCGTCCTTGGGCGAGAAGCCGATCACCTCGGCGCCGTGGCTGACGGTGATGCTGCCGTCCTTCTCCTTCTTCGGCTTCTCGATGTAGATGCCCAGCGGCCGCGCGGCGGCCTCGATGGTGTTGAAGTCGCCGGTCAGGCCGACGAAGTCGGTGCCGCCCTGGGCGTCCAGCCAGGAGCGGATCCGCTTGGGGGTGTCGCGGGCGGGGTCGGTGCTGACGAAGACGACCCGCAGCTTCTCCCGCTCGGCCTTGGGGAGCTTCTTCACGGCGATGCCGACGTTGCTCATGGTCAGCGGGCAGACGTCCGGGCAGTGGGTGTAGCCGAAGAAGAGCAGGGTGGGCCGGCCCTTGGTCTCCTTCAGCAGGTCGTACTTCTTGCCGTCGGTGTCGGTGAGGACGAGGTCCGGCTTGGCCTTCGCCTGGTCGAGGACGATGGCCTCCCCGGGCTTCTGGCCGCCCTTGACCTCGGCGGCGGCGTTGTCGCCCTTGCCCCCGTCGTCCGAGCCGCCACAGGCGCTGAGGGTGAGCGCGGCGGCGGCGACGAGCGCGGTGGCCAGGATTTTGGTGCGCATGGAGCTGTTCTCCAAAAGAGGGGGATCGGTGGCGCGCGGGGGCGGCGGGCGCGGGGGCCCGCCGCCCCGCCGGGATCACGCGGTCGGTTCAGGACCCGTGGTCACCGGCGGTCACACGCATGCGGTGGGGTGGTCGGCGGTCAGGCGGAGCGGCGGCGGCTGGCGACCACGCCGAAGACGACACCGGCGGCGCCGATGACGATGCCCGCGATGCCCAGCACCCGGGCGGTGGTGTCGCTGCCGTCCTCGTCATCGGAGGCGTCCTTGGAGGCGGAACTCTCCGCTCCGGCCTTCTCGGAGCCCTTGTCCTGGCCGGACGCCGCCGCGGCGCCGTCCGAGCCCTCGGCCGGGGCGACCAGCTTGAGCACCGGAGCCGGGTTCTCGGGTTCGGCGGCGCCCTCCTTGGGCTCCTCGATCCAGCGCACGACCTCCTTGTCGTCGTACGTCTGAAGGGCCTTGAAGGCGAGCTGGTCGGCGTCGTCGGGCAGCTGGCCGACCGAGAGCGGGAACTGCTGGAACATCCCCGGCTCGATCTTGCCGCCGGTCCAGGTGACCTTGGTGACCGCCTCGGTGATCTTCTCGCCGTGCGTCTCCATGGGCTTGGGGAGCTTGGACTTGGTGACCTTGACGTCCCAGCCGGGCACCGGCTGGGGCATCACCGAGGCGAGCGGGTGGTCGGCGGGGAGGGTCACCTCGAGCTTGACGGTGGAGGAGTCGTCGCGCTCGTTGGGCACCTTGAAGTTGATGGTGCTGTAGCCGCCCTTCTCGGCCTGGCCGGGCTGCACGCTCACGTGCGCGAAGGCCGGGCCCGCGGTGAGCAGCACCAGGCCGCCCGCGGTGAGGGCGCCGAGAACCGGCAGACGGCGGAGACGCATGGCGTTCATGTCAACACTCCAGAACAGGAATGATCAGATGGGTGGGCGCGCGTGCGGTGACGTCGCGGCCGCCCTCCGGTCCCGCTGGAGGAGCGTCGCGTCGGTCAGGCCGCGAGGTCCCAAACCGGCGGTCCCCGCCTGATCACGCTGTGCTGGAGGACGAGGGCCGTCGTCCCGCCCTCGTCCCGCTCGGCCGTGCGCGGACGGCACGGCCCGCCGTAAGGCGCCTGCGAAGGGGCCAGGAGCACCCGTACGAGCCTCAGGGCGGCGCGCAGCGCCCGTACGAGCGCGGCCTCCGCGACCCCTCGGGCCCCGTCCACCGACAGCCGCACCGCCCGCCATACGGCCATCTCGCCCCGGCGCAGCAGCCAGCCGATGGCCAGCGCGGCGAGCAGATGGCCCAGGGCCATGGGCAGCGACGGCAGCAGGCTCTCCATCCCGGCCGCCTGCCCCGCCGGGGCGGTGGACGCCGACATGGCGTGCGGGCCGCCGTGCGCGGCGGAGGGGGCGATGCCCGCGTGGGCGACGACCCGGTGGGCCGTCGCGGCGTCGAGCCGCCCGGGGCCCGAGGCGCACAGCAGCCTGGCGGCCAGGCCGATCACCTGGCCCTGGGCGGCGTCGGCCCGATGGGCGGCCTCCTCGGCCGCCGCGGCCCGGTCCTGCCCGAGCGCGAAGAGCGCGTGCAGCGCCAGCTGCCCCATGGCCAGCACGGCCGCGATCCCGGGCAGCGAGCGCTCCCGCCCGGCCAGCGACAGCGCCACCGTGAACATCGCCGCGCAGCCCACGCCCAGCGTCCACAGCGGCACGGTGGCGCAGGAGCCCAGCACATGCCCCGCCGCGGACAGCACGACGCAGACCGCGGTGAACACCGCGGCCCGCAGCATTCGCAGATCGGCGCCGGCACGGGCGACAGGGGAAGCCATGGCCGCGCCATCATCCCACTGTGTGGACGCGTTCCCTACGGCGGGTGGGGCGTACCGGCGCACACCAGGACAGGCCCATACACCGGTTCGCGCATCGAGCGCGTCCGCTGAATGAGCGGAGTCACGTCAATAACACGCTTACGGACCATGGACCCAGGCAATACGTAACGGTATGTCGAGCCGCGGCCGGGAGGCTGGAGCATGAGCATCTGGTGGTCACTCCATTTGCCCCGTGAGGCGGCGAGCGTTCCGCTCGCACGACGACTGCTCCTCGGCACCATGGAGACGGCCGGAGTGGATCCGGAGATCTCCTACGATCTGTCGGTCGCCCTCTCCGAGGCGTGTGCGAACGCGGTGGAGCACGGGGGTCGCGACGGCACGGGCGGGGATTATCGAGTCACGGCCTATATCGACGGCGACACCTGCCGTATCGAGGTCACCGACTCCGGTCCCGGCTTCGCCGGACGTGGCACCGTCCGCCGCGAGGCCCGCACCCGGAACGAGCGGCGTCCGGCGGGCGCGCCGAGACCACAGCAGCCGCGCAGTCCGGCCCCGCCACAGGCGGAGCACGGACGGGGGCTCTTTCTCATCGAGGCCCTCACCGACCATGTCCGCTACCGCGACCGTCCGGGTCGCGGCGGGGTGGTGGTGAGCTTCGACAAGATCCTCAAGTGGCGTGAAGGGGCGCTGCTCAGAGCGTCATGACCGCCTCAGCGTCAGGGAGCCGCCGCAACGTCGGGCGGCTCAGCGTCGGGTGGCTCAATGTCGGGTGGCTGAACGTCGGGTAGCGCAACGTCGGGTAGCTCAACTCCGAGTGGCCGCCGCAACGTCAGGTGGCCGTCTGTTCGGGCGGCAGGGCGCGGCACAGCGCGTCCAGCGCCCCCGCGAAGGAGTGCTCGGGCGGGGTCGCGTAGCCCACCACGAGCCCGTCGCGATGCGGTGTGGTGGCGTCCGGGTGGCGGTAGCCGCCGAGGCCGTCGAGCGCCAGCCCCTGCCAGGCGGCGGCGCGGAGGGCGGACCGCTCGGTGCCGGGCGGCAGCTCCAGCACCGCGTGCAGACCGGCGGCGATCCCCGAGACGCGGATATGGGGCGCGCGTTCGGCGAGGGCGGTGACGAGCTGATCCCGCCGACGGCGGTAGTGCTGGCGCATACGGCGCACATGGCGGTCGTATCCGCCCGATTCGATGAAGTCCGCGAGGGTCAGCTGGTCGACGACGCCGGTCCATCCCTCGCGCTCCCCCTTGGTGGCCAGCAGGCCGTCGACCAGGTGGTCCGGCAGCACGATCCAGCCCAGCCGCAGCGCCGGGGAGAGGCTCTTGCCGGCCGAGCCGAGGTAGAGCACCCGGTCGGGGTCGAGGCCCTGGACGGCGCCCACCGGACGGCGGTCGTAGCGGAACTCCCCGTCGTAGTCGTCCTCCAGCACCAGACCGTCGCTCTCCCGCGCCCAGGCGACGGCCGCGGCCCGCCGCTCGGGGTGCAGCGGACCGCCGGTGGGGAACTGGTGGGCGGGGGTGAGCAGGGCCGCCCGTACGCCGTCGAGGTCGGCCAGTCCCTCCGTAAGGGCGCCATCGCCGTCCAGGGGGAGCGGGACCGTACGGATCCCGGCGGACCTCAGGAGCGAGCGGTGGAAGTCCAGGCCGTAGGACTCGACGGCCATCCGGGGCCGCAGCAGCCGGGTGTCGCCCAGCAGCCGCAGCGCGTGCGCGAAGCCCGCGCAGACGACGATCCGCTCGGGGTCGGTGCGTACGCCGCGGACGCGGGCGAGGTAGTCGGCCAGGGCGCGGCGCAGCTCCGGGCGGCCGCGCGGATCGCCGGGGCCGAACGCCTCGTGGGGCGCGGCGGCCAGGGCGCGGCGGGCCGAGGCGAGCCAGGCGGTGCGGGGGAAGGAGGCGGCGTCCGGCTGGCCCTGGAGCAGGTTGTGCACCGGCTGCGGGGCGGGCTGGGGCCCGCGGCGGCCGCCGGTCGCCCCGGACGGCCGCCCGCCGCACTCCCGGCCGGGTGCGCGCCGCCGGGGCGGGGGCGGTGCGGGGCGGGGCGCCACCCGGGTCCCGGAGCCCTGGCGGGCGGTGAGCCAGCCCTCGGCGACCAGCTCGGCGTAGGCGTCGGCGACCGTGTTCCGGGCGATGCCCAAGTCGGCGGCGAGGGAACGGTAAGGCGGCAGCCGGGTGCCCGGGGCGAGCCGCCCGTCGCGGATGGCCTCCCGCAGCGCGGCCATCAGGGCGGTCCTGCGGCTGCCCGCGCGGGTCAGCTCCAGATGGAGGTCACTGCCGAGGATCTTCGCCGAATTGACCCATGAATCCGCCATGGAAATGCACCCTACAGAGGGTCGCTTAGCGGCCTAATTTCATTCCCATGACGACTTCGACACCGGCACAGACGGCGACGACGACACAGACGACGACACAGACCGCGATGACGGCACAGACCGCGATGGCGGCGCGGCGGACGACCGGGCGGGTCAACTTCGCGAAGGCCGCCCCCAAGGCGTTCAAGGCGCTGATCAGCCTGGACGCGGCCGCCCGCGAGGGCCTGGACCCGGCCCTGGTCGAGCTGGTGCAGATCCGCTCCTCCCAGCTCAACCACTGCGCCTACTGCCTCCATATGCACACCACCGACGCCCATAAGGCGGGCGAGAGCAAGGAGCGCATCGCCTTGGTGGGGGTCTGGGAGGAGGCCGGGGAGGCCGGGTTCTACACCGAGAAGGAGCAGGCCGCCCTGGCGCTGACCGAGGCGGTCACGCTGCTGCCCGGCGGTGTCCCGGACGAGGTTTACGAGCGGGCCGCCCGGCACTTCGAGGAGCGGGAGCTGGCCCAGCTCATCGCCCTCATCTTCACGATCAACTCCTGGAACCGGATCGCGGTGACCACCCGCAAGGTGCCGGGGCGGGACTGAGAGCGGACCGTGGGGAGCGGTGCCGCCGCTCCCCACGGGACCCACGCGATCAGGCGGTGAGCCGCCGCTCCATGGCCCGCCTCAGCCGGTGAGGCGGGCCATCCACGCCTCGACGTCATCGGCGGTCCGCGGCAGCGCGGCCGACAGCACGCGGTTGCCGTCCTCCGTCACCAGGATGTCGTCCTCGATCCGGACGCCGATGCCCCGGTACTCCTCCGGCACGGTCAGGTCGTCGGGCTGGAAGTACAGCCCCGGCTCGACCGTCAGGCACATACCGGGCTCCAGGGTGCCGTCCACATAGGTCTCGGTGCGGGCCACGGCGCAGTCGTGGACGTCCATGCCGAGCATGTGGCCGGTGCCGTGCAGCGTCCAGCGGCGCTGCAGCCCCAGCTCGAGCACCCGCTCCACCGGGCCCTCGACCAGGCCCCACTCGACGAGCTTGGTGGCGAGGACGCGCTGGGCGGCGTCGTGGAAGTCGCGGTACTTCGCACCCGGCCGGACCGCGGCGATGCCCGCCTCCTGCGCCTCGTAGACCGCCTCGTAGACCTTGCGCTGCAGCGGGCTGTAGGTGCCGTTCACCGGCAGGGTGCGGGTCACATCGGCGGTGTAGAGCGTGGTGGTCTCCACGCCCGCGTCCAGCAGGAGCAGATCGCCGGAGCGGACCGGGCCGTCGTTGCGCACCCAGTGCAGGGTGGTGGCGTGCGGGCCCGCGGCGGCGATGGTGCCGTAGCCGACGTCGTTGCCCTCGACCCGGGCGCGTAGGAAGAACGTTCCTTCGATATAGCGCTCCGATGTGGCCCGCGCCTTGTCCAGAACCTTGACGACGTCCTCGAAGCCGCGGACGGTCGAGTCGACCGCCGCCTGCAGCTGCCCGATCTCGAACTCGTCCTTGACCAGGCGCTGCTCGCTGAGGAAGACCCGCAGCTCCTCGTCGCGCTCACCGGTGACCTTGTCGGTCAGGGCGGCCTCGAGACCGGCGTCGTGACCGCGCACGACACGGACCGGGCCGGTGGCGCCCCTGAGCTCGTCGGCCAGCTTGCGGACGTCCCTGGCGGGCAGGCCCAGCCGCTTCTCGGCCTCCGTGAGGCTGAGCCGGCGGCCGACCCACAGCTCGCCCTGGCCGTCCAGCCAGAACTCGCCGTTCTCCCGGTCGGAGCGCGGCAGCAGATACAGCGTGGCGGTGTGGCCGCCGCCCGCCTCGGGCTCCATGACCAGCACGCCGTCCTCGGTCTGGTCGCCGGTGAGGTACGCGTACTCGGTCGAGGCGCGGAAGCTGTAGTCCGTGTCGTTGGAGCGCGTGCGGAGATTGCCCGCGGGGATGACCAGGCGGTCGCCGGGGAAGCGCGCGGAGAGCGCGGCGCGGCGGCGGGCGGTGTGCGGAGCCTGCGCGAGGGGCTCCAGGTCGTGCTGCTCGGTGTCCGCCCAGCCGGACTTCATGCTCGCGGCGAGCTCGTCGGAAACGCCTGGGTACAGGCCGTTCTTCCGCTGCTTGATGGGCTCCTCGCCTTCCGGGGTCTCCGGGGCTTCGGAAGTGGGCTCCTCGGTCACGTCTTCCTCCTCGAACTGGACCCCTCCCATCGTATGTGCGGGGCCTGATGGCCGGGAGGGCTCGCAGCACCGGGCGACCAGGGCTCCAGCGGGGGCCGTGGTCCCGCTCGAGCCGCGGCCGTAAGGGGGCCACGCGTCAGCCGACCCGGGCCATGCGTCGCTCGACGTGGCCCACGCGTCAGCCGACCCGGGCCACGCGTCGCCGAGGTAGCCCACGCGTCGCTCGGCGTGGTCCACGGGGCAGCCGACGTGGGCCCGCGTCAGTCGAAGTGCGCCACGAGCAGGACGAGGTCCTCGGTGTCGTCCTCCGAGGGCCGCCCCGCGGAGGCCGCCGGACCGTCGGGGAGCACCGTACGGAGCACATGGTCGGCGAAGGCGTCCGGGTCGCCGCGTACGCCCTTGGGGGCGCTCGCCGCGGCCGTGTGCAGCCGGGTGAAGGCCCGGTCCATCGGCTCCCCGGTGCGGTGGAGCAGCCCGTCGCTGTAGAAAAGGAGGGTCTCTCCGGAGGACGGTACGACCTCCACGCTGGGCGCCTCCCAGCACGAGAGCATCCCCAGCGGCGCGGACAGGGTGGTCTCCACGAACTCGGTGCGCCGCTCCCCGGTGAGCAGCGGCGGGCAGTGCCCGGCCCCGGCCAGCACCACCTTGCGCGTCCCGGGCTCGCAGTAGGCGAAGAGTGCGGTCGCGGAGCGGGCGGGCTCGGTGAGCCGCAGCAGCAGCTCCAGGTCGGACAGCACGGCGACCGGGTCCTCGCCCTCCATCACCGCGTACGCCCGCAGTGAGGCCCGCAGCCGCCCCATAGCGACCACGGCGCTCGGCCCGGAGCCGGAGACCCGGCCCACCGAGAGCCCGAGCGCCCCGTCCGGCAGCGGCAGCGCGTCGTACCAGTCACCGCCGCCGCGCGGACCGGGGTGGTGGCGGACGGCCAGGCGCACCCCGGGGACGCGGGGCAGCCGGGTGGGCAGCAGCTCCTCCTGGACGGTCGCGACGGCGGCGCGGGCGCGGGAGAGCTCGATCAGCCGGGCGATGTGGGCGGCGGCGTACTGGCAGTACAGGCCCACGAGATGGCGCTGGCGCTCCGCGGGCTCGGCGGGCTCGTCGTAGAGCCAGGCGGCACCGCCGAGCCGCCCGGAGGGGCCGTCGGCGCCCATGGCGGCCGTAAGGCCGGACGAAGGTGCGGCGGCCGGTGCGGCATCGCGCACGGGGCCGGTTTCGGGGAGGCGCGGGGCGTCGGTGACGCTCGTCGTTCCGGGGGCGCCGGGGGCCGGGCGGTCGCCCGCGCCCGCCGGGGAGCCGGTGCCGGACCCGTCCGCGCCGGGGGCGGGTGCGGGGATGGCGGAGAGGCCGGGCGTGGCACAGGGGGCCGCGCGGAACGGGTCCAGCGGCACGGCGTAGCTCGCGGAGAAGCCGAGCCGTGCGGCCACCTCGCGGTGGCGCGGGTCGAGGCCGGCCTCACCGGCGATATCGGGGTGGGTCACATCGGCGCGCCGCTCGCCGCCCGGCTCGGGCAGACCGTCGAGGAGATGGCCGGTGGAGGCGGATCCGCGCGGGATGGTCTCGATCTGGCCGAGGTCGGCGTGGCCGAGACCGAGCCCCACGGTGGTCACCGGGCCGAGCCCGTCGGCCGGTTCGAGCGCCACCAGCCCGCGCCGGGCGCCGACCAGCGACGCGCCCGCGCGCAGCAGTTCGCGCAGTGCCTCGTCGAGGGTGTCGGTCCGGACCAGTCGCTCGGTGAGCTCATGAAGGGTGGTGAGGTCCGAGACCCAGCCCGCGAGCCGGTCCTGGACACCGGAGTTGGGCGCGGCCAGGGGCGGTGTGACGGGGTCGGCAGTTTGCGTGGGCGAGGGGAGGGAAGGATCGATTCCAGCCACTTTCGGCGCGTGGGGCGAGTTCATGGCTCGCTGCCTTCGCCCGCCGGGTCCGGCTCGCTCAATAGCATCGCAAACCCCCTGTCGTGCTGCGCCGCTACTGTGCCGCTACTGTCTCCAGATGTACACGGAGCGCAGATGCGATGTCCAGCATTGTCCCGGTGGTCTTGTTGGTGTCTGGGGGGAATTGAACTTGGCCGAAAAAAAGTCGTTAGGCTGTCCCTTCGAGGTCGACTGACGTCGTTCGACAGCGCGTCGTCTCCACCGCGGCGGGTACACATCGGAGAGGGGCAGGGGCAGTTCGGATCGCCCCGGAACCCCGCGGCCGGTCCAGGCGTCATAGACCACAACGGCCGCGCCCATCCCCGAGTGGCGAGGAAGGCACCAACCGGACGGCAAGCGCCATGCGCGCGCCACCCCTCGCCATGTTCCACGCTCGGCCTGCGGCGTGATGCGCTGCCTTGTACGCGCAGTGACTTGTGATCCACCTGCTGTGACGGGCCGAACGATGCCGGACAGCGCCACGTAAGTCCAAGTGAAGTGCCATCTGAAGTGCGATGTAGTGCGACGGACAGCCCTCGGCGTTAACGGAAAGGAACGAGCGCTCATGCGCGAGATCCTCGGAAGGCGACGCAAGTTCTCGCTGCGGCGCGGCGCGCGGTCGCCGCTGCTGCGTGCGGCGCTCACCTGCGCCACCGAGTGGCAGTGGCCCGTGGTCCCTGGCGTCGGACTCCGGTCCGGCGGCGGACGGCCGCGGGTGTGCGGCTGCCCCGACCCGGAATGTGCGGTTCCGGGTGGACATCCGTTCGACCCTGTTCTCCTCGCCGCCACCACGGACGAGCGCATGGTGCGCTGGTGGTGGGGCAACCGGCCCTCCGCGCCCCTCCTGCTGGCCACCGGCGGCCACGCGCCCTGCGCGGTGAGCCTGCCCGCGGTCGCCGGGGCGCGGGCGCTGGCGGTCTTCGACCGGGCGGGCGTACGGCTCGGCCCGGTGGTCGCCACGCCCACCCGCTGGTCGCTGCTGGTGGAGCCGTACTCCCTCGAAGACCTCGGCGAGCTGCTGAGCCAGCAGGACTGGGTGCCCAGCTCGCTGCGGTTCCACGGCGAGGGCGGCTATGTGGTGCTGCCGCCGTCGCAGACCGGCTCCGGGCGGGTGCGCTGGGAGCGGCCGCCGCTGCGCCGCTCCGGGCGGCCCTGGCTGCCTCAGGTGGCCACGGTGGTGAACGCCTTGGTCGAGGCCAGCACCAGCGCGCCCGACGGGGGCAGCCGGCTCGCCTACTGAGGCGGGCCCCGGGTGCGGGGGTTCGGGGGCCGCTGGGAGCGACGGGCGGCTGAGCGTGACGGGCCGCTGGGCGCGACGCTCGCGGGTGTGTGAGGGCTCGGAGGCCGGGGAGGCGACTTCCTGGGCTCCGGGCCCGTCCTGGTTCGGGGCTCCGGGCTCGTCCTGGTTCGGGTCTCCTGGTTCCGGGCTCCTGGTTTCCGGGCCCGGCGTTTTCCTGGGCACAGGGCGCTGAGGGGCGCCCTGCGCGAGCCGGCGTGGTGCCGCGGTGCGGAGGTGTCGCCACGCCCGCGCTGACGCACGGTGGGCCCCGGGAGCAACTCCCTCACCGGGCCCCGGGGGGCAACTCCCTCACTGGCCCGGGAGTAACTCCCCCGCTGCCGAAGGCGGTTGGTCCGTACCTGCACCGCCGTCCCGCCTCGCCGTCCGGACGCGGACATGGAAGCGCCCGGTCGCTGGCGACGGGGGATGCACCAGCGACCGGGCTTTTAGAACCGTAACAAGAGATCGGCCGATAGCAAATTCGATCGCGGATTTCCGGACGTTGATTTGCAGGGCGTAACAGCGAGTTGTGAGCGGCGTCACGTGCCCCCGAGGGGCCCTTCGGCCGTCCGGGGACGTCAGCTCAGCGTCACCTGACGATTGGTGAGGCCGCCCCGGGCGCGCCGCTGCTCGGGCGTCAGCGGGGCGTCGGAGGCGAGCGCCTCCGCGAGCCGTTCGGCGAGGTCCACGGCCGGCTTCTCGGTGTCCTCGGCGCTCATCCCGCGTGGCAGATCCCACACCGGCACCGTGAGCCCGTGGGCCCGGAAGGAGCCCACCAGCCGGGTGTTCTCGCCGAGCGAGGAGGCCCCCGCGGCGTGCAGCCGGGCGAGCGCGTCCAGCAGCTTCTCCTCGGGGTGGGACATCACCCAGCGCAGGTGGTTCTTCTCCGGCGTCTCGCACCAGTAGGCCGCCTCCACGCCGGTGAGCCGGGCGGTGGGGATCGCGGCCGCGTTGGCCCGTTCCAGGGACGCGGCGACCTCTCCGGTCGCGTTCGCGGCGTCCTCGAGCCAGAACTCGAACCCCTCGTGCAGAGTCGGCGAGAAAGTGCCCTTCGGGTCGAGCAGATCCTGCAGCCGCGGACCGTCGCCCGGAGCCCGCTCGGCGGCCACCGGGGTGCCCGGCTCGGCGGTCAGCGCGCGGCGCAGGGTGTCGGCCAGGTCGCGGCTGATGTCGCCGGAGGGCGTGTCGTTCTGGAGGCCGAGCAGCACGGTGCCGTTGTCGCGGCGCAGCGCGGGCCACGCCATGGGCAGCACGGTCGCCAGGGTCACCGACGGAACCCCCTCGGGCAGCCCCTCGGCGAGGGTCAGCTCGACGGTCGCGGCGGGCACCAGTTCGCGCAGGGCCACCCAGTCGCATTCGCCGGGGAGCCCCTCGAAGGGGCGCTGCACCAGCTCGGTGACGGCGTGCGCGGCTTCCCTGCCGTGGCAGGCTTTGTAGCGACGGCCCGAGCCGCACGGGCAGGGCTCCCGCGCGCCCACCACAGGGATCTCGCCGTTGGCGACCCGTGGGCCTGCGGCCTTCGTCTGGGGGCGGCGCTTCTTGGCCATGGTGAGGCTGTCTCCCGATCGTGCGGCTGAGGGCTTGCTCGTACGCCCGTGACGGTCTGCGTACGGCCGCGGCGATGCTCTCCTTACGGCGCGTACGACTGGTACGGGCGCGAGCCTAGCCCTTTGGCCGAACCGCGTCGGCTCCCTGCGCCGCGTCGGCTACGCGAGCTCGTCCAGATCGGCGAAGCCCAGCTCGCGATCGAAATCGGGGTCGATGTTCGCCTCGATATTCGAGCCGAGGCCGGGACCCAGGTCGGCGCCGAGATCCGAGCCGAGATCCGCGTCGAGGTTCGAGCCGAGGTTCGAGCCGAGATTCGTGTCGAGACCGGCCTCGAGATGCGCGTCGAGGCCCGGACGCAGCCCGGAGGCCAGTTCCGCGTCCAGGCGGGGACTCAGCTCGGGGGAGAGATCCGAGGGAATCGTGACGCGACGGGCGAATTCGTCGTCGGGCGGGAGAAGAGCCCATACGGTGACTTCGCCGATGTCGTCCCGTACGCCCCATTCCTCGGCCAGCGACGTGATGATGTTCAGCCCGCGGCCGCCGCGTGCGGTCACCGATGGATTGGCCGGAAGTGGCCTTGTGGGTCCGCCACCATCCGTCACCTCGACCGTCAGCCGGTCGTCCTCGTCGACGGTCCATGCAGCCCGGACCGTGCCGCCACCATGGTCAGAACGCCAAGGGCGACCGTGTCGCCATGCGTTGCTGAGCAGTTCTGAAAGGATCAATACAGCGTCGTCTATGACCGAATCCGATACCCCAGTCCTGCCCAAATCGAGACGCATCCGCTGTCTTGCCGCGCGGACGCCCGCAGGACCATGGGGTACGGCCATGGTCGACGACGTCGGCACCTGCCGTGCCACCACCAACGCCACCCCGAGACCTCCTTAGCCCCACGCCACGGGATGAATGCCCCGCGGTACTGGAGCGGAAACCGGCCAAGTGGCATCGTGTGACGCACTCGTCACGATCGAATACGTACCGAACGCGCCGGTGCACGCCTTGTAATGCCCATTATGAGCGTCCGAGTTGGGACAGTACCTGTTTGGGGCGATTGGTGATCAGCGCGTCCACGCCCAGACGGACGCACAATTCGACGTCCTCGGGTTCGTCGACGGTCCAGACGTGCACTCGGTGCCCCTCGCGCTGCAGCCGCGCCACATACCCGGGGTGATTCCGTACGATCCGGATGCTCGGCCCCGCGATCCGCACCCCGGGCGGCAGCTGCCCGTCCCGGTGGCGCGGCAGTATGAACTGCATCAGGTAGACGGTGGGGATGGCGGGGGCCCCGCTGCGGATCCGGTGCAGGGAGCGCGCTGAGAAGCTCATCACACGGACGGGTGAACGTTCGCCGGGCGGCGGTGCGTCCAGGCCGTAGCGGCGCAGCAGCCCGAGCAGCCGGTCCTCCACCTGGCCCGCCCACCGGGTGGGATGCTTGGTTTCGATCGCCAGTTCGATTCGGCGTCCGGCATCCGCGACGAACCCCAGGAGCCGTTCCAGCGTGAGGACGGAGGTGCTGTCCCGGCTGTCGCGGTCCGGCTCCTCCCGGTCGGTGGCCCGGCCCTTCCAGGAGCCGAAGTCCAGGGTCGCCAGATCGGACAGCTCCAGCGCCGAGACCGCGCCCCGGCCGTTGGAGGTGCGGTCGACGCGGCGGTCGTGGACGCAGACGAGATGGCCGTCGGCGGTCAGCCGGACATCGCACTCCAGGGCGTCGGCGCCGTCCTCGATTGCCTTACGGTAGGCGGCCAGGGTGTGCTCCGGGGCATCCTCGGAGGCCCCGCGGTGAGCGACGACGGAGACGGTGTGCGGCCCGGGGCGGCCGTCCCGGGCAGGGCGCGCATAGGTCACCGCGTTATGGTGCCACCGCCCGGTGTGAGCCGGTCGATGTGGCCCCTCCGTTCGTTCGCACGGAATGGCGGTAGGGCGAATTGTCCGGGATAAAGGGTGGTAGTCCGCGGGGCTGTCGCTCCTTACGGCGGTCTGACGCGCTGTGGGAAAAGCTGACGACGGTAAGACGTAACGGTAAGACGTACACGTGGGCCGTCGAGGAAATCTGTCGTGCACCTGAGGAGAGACCTGTGAGCACCGAGAACGAGGGCTCTGCCGTTCCGCCCGCGCCCGGGCCGCATCCGGCCCTCCGGCGCCGCACCCGAACCCGGCGGTGCCGCCCGCGCCGGACTACGAGCCCACCGCGGGCGCGCGGCCGGCCACGCCGGACGGGCCGATAGGCACGCCCGACGCCGCAGGGTCGCCGGGCGCCCCCGGCCCCGCGCCGTCGGCCGCGCCCCCCGCCCAGCCGCCGTCGACGCCCCCGCCCGCGTCACCGGCCGCTCCTGCGGCCGTCTCGGCGTCGGCCGGCGCGGGCGACGGGTCCGGCGGCGGCACGCCCGGCGCCTCGGGCCCCGGCCCGGACGCCGGGCAGTCCGGCGCGTGGTGGTCGGCCGAGGGCGGACAGCCGCACGGCGGCCAGGGCGACGGCCAGGGCGGGCAGGGAGGCCCGGGCGGACCGGGTGGCCCGGGCGGACCGGGTGGCCCGGGCGGACCGTGGGGGACCGCTCCCGTGTCGCCGTCCTCCGGCCCCTTCGAGCGCAAGCCCCGCGGGCTGGTCGCCGCCGTGCTGGCCGCCGTCCTGGTCGCGGGCGGCATCGGCGGTGGCATCGGCTTCTGGGCCGCCGACCGGGAGAGCGACAGCGGCGACACCACCACCGTCTCCGCCTACGGCAACCCCAAGACGGAGAGTCGCGCGCCCGGCTCGGTGTCGAGCATCGCCAACAAGACGCTGCCCAGCGTCGTCACCATCGAGGCCCAGGGCAACAACGGCGAGAGCGGCACCGGCACCGGCTTCGTCTATGACAAGCAGGGCCACATCCTCACCAACAACCACGTCGTCGCCTCGGCCGCCGACAACGGCAAGCTGACCGCCACCTTCTCCAACGGCAAGCGGTACACGGCCCAGGTCGTCGGCCGCGCCCAGGGCTACGACGTCGCCGTGGTCAAGCTCAAGAACGCCGCGGGCGCCAAGCTCGACCCGCTGCCCCTCGGCAACTCCGACCGGGTCGCCGTGGGCGACGCCACGGTCGCCATCGGCGCCCCCTTCGGCCTCTCCGGCACCGTCACCACCGGCATCGTGAGCGCCAAGAACCGCCCGGTCGCCTCCAGCGACGGAGGCGGCGGCAACGCCTCGTACATGAGCGCCCTCCAGACCGACGCCTCCATCAACCCGGGCAACTCCGGCGGCCCGCTGCTCAACGCGGACGGCGGCGTCATCGGCATCAACTCCGCCATCCAGTCGGCCGGCAACGGCAGCGGCCTCGGCGAGTCCCAGCAGTCCGGCAGCATCGGCCTCGGTTTCGCGATCCCGATCAACCAGGCCAAGAACGTCGCCGAGCAGCTGATCAAGACGGGCCAGCCCGTCTACCCGGTCATCGAGGCCACGGTCAACATGAAGGACTCCACCAGCGGCGCCACCATCGCCTCCAACGGCGCCGGCGGCAGCCCCGCCGTCGTCCCCGGCGGCCCGGCCGACAAGGCCGGCCTCAAGTCCGGCGACGTGATCACCAAGCTCGACGACACGGTCATCGACAGCGGCCCCACCCTCATCAGCGAGATCTGGACCCACCAGCCGGGCGACAAGGTCACCCTCACCTACAAGCGCGGCGGCAAGGTGTCCAAGGTGGATGTCACCTTGGGGAAGCGCAAGGGTGACAGCTGACGCGCTAGGCTGATCCCCGCGCCATCACGAACGGCGCGGGGAGGCTTGCCCGAGCGGCCTAAGGGAACGGTCTTGAAAACCGTCGTGGCAGCGATGTCACCGAGGGTTCAAATCCCTCAGCCTCCGCCGAGGTAGGAAAAGCGCAGGTGGGAGGGGGTTCCGGCGGTACCGGAGCCCCCTCCCACTCGCTTTGTGTCTCAGCCTGTCCCACCTGAATCCCAGCGTTGACCAGCGCGTGCGGCCAGGCTGTGGCCAGACTGAACGCCGCAGCAACAACCACAAGGAAACGGGGAACCCTGTGAGTGCTTACGTCATCGTCAACGTCGATGTGCTCGACGAGGAGGCTGCTCTGGCCTACGCCCCCGTGGCCCAGAAGTCCATTCTCAGCCACGGCGGCCGTTACCTGGTCGCGGGTCCCACGCCTGAGCCCGTCGAGGGCACCTGGGATTCCTCCCGGTTCCTGGTCATCGAGTTCCCCGATATGGACCGGATCCGGGAGTGGTACGACTCCCCGAGTACCGGCGAGCCCGGGAGATTAGGGAGGGAAAGGTTCGGGTGCGGATGCTGTTCGCCGAGGGTTCGCCGCCCGAGGGCTTCTCCCTTCCGGCCTAGCGGTTCCGCTGGTGTGCGACGGCGAGTGATCACTTGGCTGCCGGAGCCGACTGGACGGTCAGCCAATCCACGTAGGTGAGTCATTCGGCATTGTCCGGCATGTTGTTGAGCGCATCATCGATCAACTGGTTCGCCCGGTGCCGCTGCCCCCACAGCAGCTTCGCGCAGCGCCACCCCACCCGCCATGGGTGAAGTGGCGCATGGTGTGCCACACGGTCCGGCCGGCCTACTCGGCGGCCGCCTTGAGCCCGTGCGGGATGGGTGCGACGCCTACGCGCCGGCCGGCGCTTCCTGGGTGGCGGTCCGTCGGGCCATGCCGCCACCGCCGGTGCTCACTCCGCCGTGCGGGGTCCGCGCGCTGCGGCCGTCGGCCTTGAACTTCCCGTCCCGCAGCTCGAAGTGCTCGGGCGGCGAGCAGCCGATCGCCGGGGTGATCAGCAGGCTCGCGGTGACGGGTGCGGGGTTGGTGCTCGCCGTCGAGAACTCGCAGATCGCGCCCCGCCCGGTGACCGGGAACCAGAACCAGCTGTCCACCGCGCCGACCCGCACCTCGTCCGACAGTACGAACCGGCCGTGCTGCCGGGCGAAGGCCCTCAGCCGGACGGAGGCTCTCAGCGGGTCGACGGTGGACCGGATCGCGGTCAGGGTGAACTTGACGTTCTCGTCGGCGTCCAGGACCGAGGACGCGATCTGTTTGGTCTCGGCCCCCCGCCCGTCGCTTGGCCGCCCGTTGTGGGCGTCGGCTTCGGTGGTTTCGGCAGGGGTGGCCAGCATGGCGACGGTCGCCGCGGCGGTGACCAGCACCGAGCTGCCGCGCACGAGCGCGCTCGCTTGTATCGGCATGTTTCCTCCCTGGTGCTCATGCGTACTGTTTGCGCATGAACGCCACCTTTTCCCTTCCACCCGGCAGTGGGAAAACCACCTGAATCACCCGTTCGCGCGCGGCGTCACCCGGTCGGACCGGACAACTGCTCCATCGGTCGGCAGCCGTGCATCCGGCTCCTGTGCTTCGCGGCCGGAGCGGCCTGTTCCGTCGCCCTCGACCTCGTGCGGTACGACGATGATCTGGTACTCGTCCTCGTAGACGACCCTCCCGGATTCGACGATCGGATCATCCGGCACTCGATGCCGTGAGCGGTGAGGATCTCCAGGTAGCCGTCCACGCGTGTGATCAGTTCCCGGGACGTGGATTTGAACCAGGCCGCCGCTCCGGGGTGGAGCGCGTGGTCGTAGACCGTCGGGTCCACGGTCGAGGGGTCTGGATAGGCCGCGTTGTACCAGTCGTTGTTGGCCCGCCGGAAGCGCTCCTGCTCAGCGCTCAGCTTCCCGCTTCGCGCCAGTCCGTTGACCAGGCCGAACACCCCGGAGAAGTGGCCGCGCTCGTTCCGGACCGGGCTCTGGAATCGTACGTAGAGGGCTTCGTCAACGGGTTCTCTCGCTTCGTCGATCTGCACGGTGCGGATGGTAGGGACGGGGCGGGGGCCGTCGGTCGTTCGGTGGGGCTGGTCGGTGAGCAGATCTGGCCGAAAATGTATGGGTGGGGCGTTGGTGCAGGTCAGGGTCGGGGGAATTGGCTGTTTGGGGGGTGGGTGGTGGATGGGAAGGCGGGAAGTGGGCTTTTAGTTGTAGCTAAAGGTGGGAAGCTTTCACTGAGGGCGTTCGACGCCCGAGGTCGGCACCATGCGCTGGGAGGTTGATGAAGCGTGCCGTGGAAGAGCAAAGGCGCGAAGGCGGAGGCTGCCGACCACGCGGGGGCGCGGTTGGCGCGTCAGGCCACGGTGGAGGTCGCCGGGTTGCTGGGGAAGCGTGGCATGAGCCGCACTGACCTCGCCCGGCTCATGGACGTCAGCCCGGGACGGGTGAGCCAAATCTTGTCCGGGGACGAGAATCTGACGCTGCGCAGCCTCGCTGCCGTGGCCGATGCGCTGGAGCTGGACATCAAGATCAGTTTTGTGGAGCCCAAGGAGGACGGGGCTCGGCGGCCGCGTGGGCTGGGCGATGGCTCCGATGCCTTTGTCTACGCTCCTTGAAGGCATCGGGGTGCACGGGGTGTGCGGGGGTGCGCGGGCTGCGCGGGGTGCGTCCCTGACGGGCGTCGCCGTGGTGTGCGGTGTGCGGCGCCACGTCGGGGGTGCGAGGCGCGTCGGGGGTGCCGGCCGCGTCGGACGTGCGAGCCGCGTCAGGGGTGCGAGGCGCCCGTCGTGGCGAGGGGGCGTACCGCCAGCGCCTCGTCCCGCAGCCGCATGAGCTCGCGGTCGCCGCTCCGCTTCCCGGTCCGGTAGCCGAACTCCAGCATGCGTACGCAGGCGTCCATGGCCATCGCCAGGGTCTGACGGCGGTCCTCCGCCTCCTCCCGGGTCGGGGCGTGCAGCTCCGGCGGGAACTCCTGGACCTCGCGCTGGCGGCACTTCGCCTCGATGTCGGCCTCGACCTTGGCCGCGTCGTCCAAGAGCTGGTCCACCTCCTCGTACAGGGTGTTGATCGTCGTCCTGTCCTTGGTCGCCGGAGCGCAGCCGCGCAGGTGGAGGCGGGCCTCGAAGGCGAACATGCGCAGCTGGGCCACGTTCTCGAAGTCCCTGACCAGGCGGTGGCAGTGGAGGTACATGTCGTGGACCAGCCGCCGCTCCAGCTCGCTCAGCAGCACCGCGATGCCCAGCGTGATCACGGCCACGAAGGGCGGCGTGGACTGCTGGTTCTGCTGCTGACGGACGCGAGGCGCCAAGGCCCCGCCCGCGGCGGCAGCGGCCACGGCGGGTGGCACATCGGCGGCGTGCGGCAGCAGCAGGGCGATGGTGAGCAGCGCCGCCGCGCAGGTGCAGGCGATGATTCCGCAGCACAGCGACGCGGACCTTACGGTCCCCAGCAGACGGCCCTTGTCGGCGAAACGGTGGACCAGCGAGATCCAGGTGACCAGCGCGCAGACGCCTATCGGTAACGCGATCTCCGCGAACCACCCCTGTGCGTACAGCTCGTGCAATGCTCCCCCCTGATCGCGCCTTGGTGCCGGTGCGCCCGAGGCGGTCGGCCGGTCACCGGGCACCGGGCGCGGAGCACCGGTGCCGAAGCACCGGTCACGGGGCACCGATCACGGGGAGAGCGGGGATCCCTTCACTGTCCGCCTCGGGGGCGGACGTACCGGCGAGTGGGCGTGTGGTTCCTGCGCCGTTCGGTCCCCGCGCCGCCTGGTTCCTACGCGTTTCGGTCCCTGCGCCTTCCGGTTGCCGCGCCTTCCGGTTCCTGTACAGAGCGCCTCGTCGCGTGGTCACGATAGTGCTCCTCGTTCCCGTAGCGCACGGCTCACCGTCCATGTACCGCTGGATCGCGCCGCCTCTGGCGTCCTGCGATACGTCTGCCGCCCCTGCTCCGTTCATCCCGCCCACGGGTCATACCGGGCATCAGGCCAAGCGTCAGGCACACGCGTCCGGGGGCTGGAGGTGGCGGGCGGCGCTGCGGGCCGCGGAGGCGACGGTGGCGCGGGCCTCGCGCGGGGCAGGCCGGTGTCGAGCGCGGCCTCGATCAGGGCGGGGGCCAACTCCGGCCCAGCGCCCGTCTCGTAGGCGCGGCAGGCCGCCCAGAACAGCCGGTCGTTGCGCTGGCCCTCCCGTGAGGCGCGGACGAACCGTACGAGCCCCTCCAGGGCCGCGGGATGCGGCTCGGGAACGGCGGGCCGGGGCGGTACGAGCGAGGCGGGGCCGGGCGCGGGGCGTGAGCAGGCGCAACAGGGCGGACGGGGCGGGTGCCGGGGCCCAGGCGGGGGAGCCGGGCGCGAGGCGATAGCTGCCGTGCGAGGCGTAGGAGCCGGGGCCGACGAGATAGCCGCCCAGCCCCCGGATGTCGATGCCGGGGGCCAGACGGCCGGCGGAGTTGGGGACGGCGAGGCCGGGTGGGCCGCACAGCCACAGATGGCGGCCGCCGCTCGGGGTGAGCACGGTGACCGTACGGGGGATGGTGAAGGCGTGCTCACGGGCCAGCCGGGCGAGGGCGGCCAGGCCGTCCGTGCGGTCCTTACGGCTTGCACCGGGACTCTCGGCCGCACTGGCCGCCCTGGTCGCACTGGCCGCCCTGGCCGCCCTGGTCGCTCCGGTCCGCTCGGCTGCCCTGGCCGCTCCGGCCCGCTCGGTCGTCCCGGAAGCCCCAGCCCGCTCCGCCGTCCCGGTGATCCCTCCGGCCCGAGCGTCCGTGTCGCCCGCTCCCCCGGTTCCCGGCGGCCCGCCGGGCGCTCCCGGCTTACCGGGCTGCACGCCCCGGAGGTCCAGGTCGATGCCGATGAGGTGGTACGGGGCGCATCCGCAGGCGATGCCGTAGCCGGTGGCCCAGGGGGCGGCGGCGAACAGGGCGCGGATCGCGTCCGGGTCCGCCGAGGCGTCATGGACGCCATGGCCCAGCCGACCGCATTCGCCATGGCACGGCAGCGCGGCGGGGTCGTGGTGGTGAGGGGAGCGCACGGCGGGCAGCTTCGCGCGGGTCAGCGGGATCACGCGGAAACCGTGGGCCGCGGCGGTCAGGGCGTGGGCAAGGGCATGGGCGAGTGAGGGATTCGCCATGTCACTCATTTTCGGACAAGTGTTCGGTAATGGGAAGAGGGCGCGGTAAGTCGCCAAGGATGGCCGAAATTATGCGGAACGGAGTGTCTCGTAAGGCTCGCCCCGCGGCTGGGCGGAGCGCCGCACCGGGCGCACCGGCGCGACGCGGGGAGTGGGGGTGCATGGGGCGTTTAAAACAGGTTCATCATGCTTGCGTGGTAATTCCAGTGGCCCGCGCGCATCGTCCGGGAATCGGTGGGCAACTCTGCTTCCGCGGCCCTTTCGAGCCTCGGGGAGGTCGCGGAAGTCGGGAGTGGGATCGGAGGAATCGAGATGGCGGACATCCGGACGGGCCCCGGCCGCACCGTCGCCGCGCCACCGTTCTCCGCGTCCAGAGTGGGGCGCGGCTCCTGGGATCCGACACATCTGACGTGCTCGCACGGGGGCAGGTCGCCGCCAACGCGAGGCCTCGCGAGCGCCCGCAGGGGAGCCGCGGAAACCCGGGGAACCGGGAAACCTGGGAAACCCGCGAAGCCCGGGAAACGCGGGGGCCGCGGAAACGGTGCGATATCCGAACGATCTGAGTGAGCTGTGGTGATTCATTGAGCGAAACGGGACGGGTGAGGTCGTACGGTCGCGTGGTGGCGTATCAACGCCATCGCGCGACCGTACGTGTGTCGTGCTTCAGCGTTCGTCCTTGACAGCGTCGATTTACCTGACGGATAGTCAGATTGCTTTCTACGGCAGACATGCGGCAGGGGAAGCGATGACGCGTGATGAGCTGGACGTTGACCCGGAAGAGCTGTACGGACGGCTGAAGACGTACGAGGGGCGGACGGCCGCGAGCGGCGGCGCGGGCAGGGACCCCGTCAACGAGCCCATGATCAGGCACTGGTGCGAGGCCATGGGCGACACCAACCCCGCCTACCCGGCTGTGGCCCCGCCCACGATGCTCCAGGCGTGGACGATGGGTGGTCTGGCCGGGCACCCCGGCGGTTCGGCCCGCTCCGAGGCGTACGACGAGCTGCTGGCGCTGCTCGACGACGCGGGCTGCACCTCGGTGGTCGCCACCGACTGCGAGCAGGAGTACCTGCGGCCGCTGCGCCCCGGCGACCGGGTCACCTTCGACGCGGTCATCGAGTCGGTGTCACCGCGCAAGACCACCAAGCTCGGCACCGGGTACTTCGTCACCACCCGCATGAACGTCCGCGCCGGGGATGGGGAGCTGGTCGGCACCCACCGCTTCCGCATCCTCAAGTACGCACCCGCGCGGCCGAAGAGAGCGGCGAAGCCGGAGCCGGAGCGAAAGTCGGAGCCGGAGCGAACGCCGGAGCCGGAGCGAAAGTCGGAGCCGCCGGCCGACCGTCCCCGCCGCCCTCGCCCCGTCATCAACCGCGACAACGCCGGTTTCTGGGAGGGCGTCGCCCGGCATCAGCTGCTCATCCAGCGCTGCCTGGACTGCGCCACCCCGCGCTTCCCCTGGCTGCCCGGCTGCGGGGCGTGCGGCTCCCAGCGGTGGGAGGCGGTCGAGGCGTCCGGCGCCGGCACCGTGTTCAGCTATGTGGTCATGCACCATCCGCCCTTCCCCGCCTTCGACCCGCCGTACGCGGTCGCCCTGATCGAGCTCGCGGAGGGTGTGCGGATGGTCAGCGACATCACCGGGGTGCCGTACGACAAGGTGCGCATCGGCATGCCCGTCGAGCTGGAGTTCCTGCGCGTGGACGAGGAGCTGGAGCTGCCGGTGTTCCGGGGCGCGGAGGCGTAACGGATGGACAGGAGGCCTAACGGATGGACAGGGCGGACTCCGGTGGCCTCGGCAGCGCGGACTCCGGCGGCCTCGGCAGCGCCGACCGTACGGACGAGGAGGCGGTCGTATGACGGTGCGTACGGGCGATGAGCTGCCCCCACTGCGCATCCCGATCACCCGGACCCTGATCGTCGCCGGTGCCCTCGCGTCCCGGGACTACCAGGATGTGCACCACGACGCCGAGGCGGCCAAGGAGAAGGGCTCCCCGGACATCTTCATGAACATCCTCACCACCAATGGGCTGGTCGGCCGGTACATCACCGATCACTTCGGGCCGCGGGCCCGGCTCCGTAAGGTCGCCATCCGGCTCGGGGCGCCCAATTACCCCGGCGACGAGATGGTGCTGACCGGCCAGGTCACCTCGGTCGCGGAGGGCACGGCGGAGGTCGCCGTCATCGGTAAGAACGGCATCGGCCACCATGTGACCGGCACGGTCACCGTGCGGCTCCCCAACGACGCCCCAAGGACCACCCCACCACCGCCACCCCCACCACCCCGGACACCCCCCGATGAGCGCCCGCACGCCGGACACCCTGGGCGGCCGGGCCGCGATCGTCGGCATCGGCGCCACCGAGTTCTCCAAGGACTCGGGCCGCAGCGAGCTGAAGCTGGCCGTCGAGGCCGTCCAGGCGGCCCTGGACGACGCCGGGCTCGCCCCGCCCGACGTGGACGGGCTGGTCACCTTCACCATGGACACCAGCCCCGAGATCACCGTGGCGCAGGCGTGCGGCATCGGCGATCTCACCTTCTTCTCGCGCGTGCACTACGGCGGGGGTGCGGCCTGTGCCACCGTGCAGCAGGCCGCGCTCGCCGTCGCGACCGGCGTCGCCGAGGTCGTCGTCTGCTACCGCGCGTTCAACGAGCGCTCCGGGCGCCGCTTCGGCTCCGGCGTACAGCACCGCGAGCCGTCCGCCGAGGGCGCCGCGCTCGGCTGGTCGCTGCCGTTCGGGCTGCTGACCCCGGCCTCGTGGGTCGCCATGGCCGCCCAGCGCTATCTCTACACCTATGGGCTGACACCCGATGTTTTCGGCCATGTGGCCGTCACCGACCGCCGCTACGCGGCCACCAACCCGGCCGCGTACTTCCACGGCAAGCCGATCACCCTCGCCGAGCACGCCGCCTCCCGCTGGATCGTCGAGCCGCTGCGGCTGCTCGACTGCTGTCAGGAGACGGACGGCGGTCAGGCGATCGTGGTCACCAGCGTGGAGCGGGCGCGTGACCTGCCGCGTCCGCCCGCCGTGATCACGGCCGCGGCGCAGGGCGCGGGCCGCGGCCAGGAGCAGATGACGAGCTTCTACCGCGACGATCTGACGGGCCTCCCCGAGATGGGGGTGGTCGCCCGTCAGCTGTGGCGCGGCAGCGGGCTGACCCCGGCCGACATCGACGTGGCCATCCTCTACGACCACTTCACGCCATTCGTGCTGATGCAGCTGGAGGAGTTCGGCTTCTGCGGGCGCGGCGAGGCGGCCGGATTCGTCACCGAGGACGCGCTGCCGCTCAATACGCACGGCGGCCAGCTCGGCGAGGCGTATCTGCACGGGATGAACGGGATCGCCGAGGCCGTCCGCCAGATCCGCGGCAGCTCCGTCAACCAGGTGCCGGGTGCCGCCCGCACCCTGGTCACCGCGGGCACCGGGGTACCGACATCCGGGCTTCTCCTCGGCGCAGACGGCTGAACCGCGCGCGTGTCGGCGGTATCGGGCCGCCCAGGTCCGCCTTCACTCGTCATATGACCCGAAGTAAGCAGAGCAGATGGCAGGTCACGGGCTGGGCCACCGGTCTGGCCGCGGCCCTGGCCACCGCCATCGCCGGTGCCACCCCGCCGCCTCGGCGGAGGTCCTGCCCGACCCCCGCCCCCTGGGCGCCAAGGTCTTCAAGGGCTGGGCCTTCGACACCTGCCACGCGCCGTCCCTCGCCACCCTGCGCGCGTGGAACAGCTCCCGCTACCGCGCCGTCGGCGTCTACTACGCGGGCCGCGGCCGGGCCTGCGCCAGCCAGCCCAACCTCACCGTCTCCTGGATGCGCGGCGTCAAGAGCATGAAGTGGCGTGTGTTGCCCATCTTCGTCGGATCCCAGTCGCCTTGTGTCCGCAACACCAACAAGAAGCACGTGCCCATCGGCAGCAAGCCGTTCTCCCAGGGACAGGCGGAGGGCAAGGACGCGGTGGCGCGCGCCAAGGCGCTCTCCCTGAAGAAGCGCAGCGCGCTCTACCTCGACATGGAGGCGTACGACGTGAAAGCGACGAGCTGCGCCGCCAAGACGCTCTCCTTCATCCGCGGCTGGAATCGTGCGGTCCGCTCGCGCGGCTTCTTTCCCGGCTTCTACAGCAGCGCCGAGTCCGGGGTGCGCCATGTGGAGCAGGCCCGCCGGGCCGGGGTCCATGACCTGCCCTCCGTGATGTGGTTCGCGCGCTGGAACGGGAAGCCGTCGCTGTACGGGGAGTCGACGCTGGCCAAGAGCGCGTGGAATCCGCACCGCCGCATCCACCAGTACCGGGGCAATGTGGATGTGACGCACGGCGGCCGGACGCTGCGCATCGACCGCAACAAGGTGGACGCACCGGTCGCGATCATCAAGTGAGCACCCGTGGGGTGGGGCGCACCCTTCCGGGGAACCGTAGGGAACCCTCCCGGAGAACCCTCGGGAAGAACCCTGACCGTCCGACCGCCCCCTCCCCCGCAGGAGGTGGTGCCAGCACCACCCCTACAACCTGAGGCTGACTGCCCTTCGGCACTTATGGCCGATCCGCTGCGACCTGCTCGCTCCTAGCGTTGAGCCATGACCACGACCGTGTGCACAGGCGTCTCGGCCGCCGCGTTCCCGTCGTTCACCTCGTACGTACGGGCGCGGGGGCCCGTGCTGCTGCGCACCGCACGCTCGCTGACCTCCAACGCGTGCGACGCCGAGGATCTGCTGCAGACCGCGCTGACCAAGACGTACCTGGCGTGGGAGCGCATCGAGGACCACAACGCGCTGGACGGCTATGTGCGGCGCGCCCTGGTCAACACCCGGACCTCGCAGTGGCGCAAGCGCAAGATCGACGAATTCGTCTGCGAGGAGCTGCCCGAGCCCGAGACGGTGCCCGCCCCGGACCCCGCCGAACGGCAGGTGCTCCGCGACGCGCTGTGGCGCGCCGTACTGCGGCTGCCGGACCGTCAGCGGGCGATGGTCGTCCTCAGGTATTACGAGGACCTGAGCGAGGCGCAGACGGCGGAGGTTCTCGGGGTGTCCATCGGCACCGTCAAGAGCGCGGTCTCGCGCGCCCTCGGCAAGCTCCGCGAGGACCCGGAACTCGGCCACGCGGCATGATCGCCTGATCGACGCGATGGCGGCCTACGAGGCTGACGGGCGGGGGACAGACGGGGGGGACCGACGGCGGGACCGACGGGGTCCGGGGGTAGTGACATACCAGGTGGTCGGCTGCAGAATCGGCGGAACCTCAACCCGCGCGTAACCGGAACCCTGGAGGCGCCCCGGTGCTCAGCACGATGCAGGACGTACCGCTGACCGTGACCCGCATCCTCGTGCACGGGGCGCTCGTGCACGGCCGCACGGCCCATGTGACCACCTGGACCGGAGAGGGCGAGCCCCAGCGACGCGGCTTCTACGAGGTGGGGGTGCGGTCCATCCAGTTGGCGAACGCGCTGCGCGATGAGCTCGGGGTCGAACCGGGGCAGGCCGTGGCCACCTTGATGTGGAACAACTGCGAGCATCTGGAGGCGTATCTCGCGGTCCCCTCGATGGGCGCCGTACTGCACACCCTCAACCTGCGGCTGCCCGCCGATCAGCTCGGCTGGATCGTGAACCACGCCGCCGACCGCGTGATCATCGTCAACGGCTCCGTGCTGCCGCTGCTCGCCCCGCTCCTCCCTAGCCTCACCACGGTGAAGCACATCGTGGTCGCGGGCCCCGGCGACCGCTCCGTCCTGGACGGCTGTGCCGCCCGGGTCCACGACTACGAGGAGCTGATCGAGGGCAGGCCGCAGCGGTACGCCTGGCCGGAGATCGACGAGCGCCAGGCGGCGGCCCTCTGCTACACCTCGGGGACGACCGGGCACCCCAAGGGCGTGGCCTACAGCCACCGCTCCATCTATCTGCACTCGATGCAGGTCAACAGCGCCGAGTCGTTCGGGATGTCCGGGGGCGACATCCTGCTGCCGGTGGTGCCCATGTTCCACGCCAACGCATGGGGCACCCCGCACGCCGCCTTCATGGCGGGCGCCTCGATCCTCATGCCGGACCGCTTCCTCCAGCCGGAACCGCTCGCCGAGATGATCGAGCGCGAGCGTCCCACCATCGCCGCCGCCGTCCCCACCGTCTGGCAGGGGCTGCTCGCCGAACTCGACGCGCGGCCGCGGGAGGTGAGCTGTCTGCGGAACGTCTTCATCGGCGGCGCGGCCTGCCCGCCCTCCCTGATGAAGGCCTACGGGGAGCGTCACGGCATTCACGTCGTCCACGCCTGGGGCATGACGGAGACCTCTCCGCTCGGCTCCGTGGCCCATCCGCCGGGCGGTCTCTCGGCCGAGGACGCCTGGCCGTACCGGCTGACGCAGGGCCGCTTCCCGTCCTCCGTCGAGTGCCGGTTGATCTCGGCGGACGGCGAACTCGTGCCGTGGGACGGGAAGACGCCGGGTGAGCTGGAGGTACGCGGTCCGTGGATCGCGGGCGCGTACTACGGAGGGGCGGACGGCGAGCCGTTCCGTCCCGAGGACAAGTTCACCGAGGACGGCTGGCTGAAGACCGGCGACGTCGGCACCATCAGCCCCGACTGCTATCTGACGCTGACGGACCGGGCCAAGGACGTCATCAAGTCGGGCGGTGAGTGGATCTCCTCGGTCGAGCTGGAGAACCAGCTGATGGGCCATCCGGAGGTCGCGGAGGCGGCGGTGGTGGCGGTGCCGGACGAGAAGTGGGGCGAGCGGCCGCTGGCCACGGTGGTACTGACGGAGGGCGCCACGATCGACTACGAGGGGCTGCGGGCCTTCCTCGCCGAACGGGTCGCGCGCTGGCAGCTGCCGGAGCACTGGGCGCTGATTCCGGCGGTGCCGAAGACCAGCGTGGGGAAGTTCGACAAGAAGGTCATCCGAAAGAGGTACGCGGACGGGGAACTGGATGTGACCACGCTGGGCTGAGGACGCCGGGATCGGGAGCGCGTCGTCGGCAACGCGGTCACCGTAAGGGTGCCGCTATGGGCAACGTGGCCGCCGTAAGGGTGCCGCTGTGGGCAACGTGGCCGCCGTAAGGGTGCCGCTGTGGGCAACGTGGCCGCCGTAAGGAGGCGGGTGTTTCCTTACGGCGGCCGTACGCAAACCGGTGCCGGCCGCAGGCGTCAGTTCGTACCGATCTTCGCCAGCAGGTCCACGATCCGCGACTGCACCTCGGCGCTCGTCGAGCGCTCCGCGAGGAACAGCACCGTCTCGCCCGAGGCCAGCCGGGACAGGTTCGCCGGGTCGATGTCCGCGGAGGTGTAGACGACCAGCGGGGTGCGGTTCAGCAGTCCGTTGCCGCGCAGCCAGTCGACGATCCCGGCCCGGCGGCGGCGTACCTGCATCAGGTCCATCACCACCAGATTGGGCCGCATCTGGGCCGCGAGCGAGACCGCGTCCGCGTCCGTCGCCGCGCGGGCGACCTGCATCCCGCGCCGCTCGAGCGTCGCCGTGAGCGCCATCGCGATCGGCTCGTGCTCCTCGATCAGCAGCACGCGCGACGGGTGCTGCTCGCTGTCGCGCGGCGCGAGCGCCTTGAGCAGGACGGCCGGGTCGGCGCCGTACGCCGCCTCCCGCGTCGCCTGGCCGAGCCCCGCGGTCACCAGCACCGGCACCTCGGCGGCGACCGCCGCCGTACGCAGCGACTGCAGCGCGGTCCGGGTGATCGGCCCGGTCAGCGGGTCGACGAACAGCGCCGCCGGGTACGCGGCGATCTGGGCGTCCACCTCCTCACGGGAGTTCACGATCACCGGGCGGTAGCCGCGGTCGCTCAGCGCCTGCTGGGTGGACATGTCCGGCGCGGGCCACACCAGCAGGCGGCGCGGGTTGTCCAGCGGCTCCGGCGGCAGCTCGTCGTCGGGCGGCGGGGTGCGGTCGTCGACGATCTCGACGGCGCCGTTGGGCCCGTCCAGCGGCTCCGGCCCCTCGGCGCCCTCGTCCGGCGCGCCGATGGCGAACGTACGGCCGGAGCCCTGCGACGCGCCCACCGCACGCTGCGGCTGCGCCCCCGGCCCGGGCTGGGGGCGGGGCTGCGCGCCGGTCTGCGGACCGGGGTGCGGCTGCGGTCCGGTGTGGGGCTGCTGGCCGCCGTGCGCGGGCTGCCCGGTGTGGGGCTGCGGTCCGGTGTGCGGATGCGCCCGGTTGCCGGCCGGCTGGAGTTCGGCCGAGGCGCCCTGGTCCGTCATCTCGGGCCGGGCGGCCAGCTTGCGCCGCCTGCCGCCGCCCGTGCTGGTGCCTCCGGAGGGCGTCTGCGCCTGGCCCTGCGGCGGGCGTCCTTGCGGCCGGCCCTGCGGCTGACCCTGAGGCTGCTCCCCCACCTGCTGGGCGAACGGCACCCCTTGGCCCAGGGTGCGCACGCTGATCGCGCGCCCCTGGGTGGTGTCGGCGTTCTGCGGGGTCTCGGCGGGCAGCGGCTGCGGACGGGGCTGTGCGGGCGCGTCCGGCCACTGCGCAGGCGGCTGCACCGGCTGCTGGGCCGGTGGGTGCCCGCTGGTCTCCGCGGGCCGCGGACCAGCCTGGGCCTGGGCCCCTCCGGCTGCTCCGGCGCCTCGCCCAGCGCCCGGCGGGCGCGTCGCCGTCCGGTGGGCGGGACCTCCTGTGGTTGGCCGCCGCTGGTGTCCTGGCCCCAGTTGGGGTGCTGCTCCTCGGGGGTGCGGGTGGCCGGGAGCGCGGGCATGCCCGACGCGGCCGGCTGGGGGCCTTGGGCCCGCGGCTGGGGCCGACGCGGGTCCTGGCCCTGCCCCTGACCGGGGTCGGACGGCCAGCCACCGGGCCGCGCCGCGCCATTGGGCGGTACGGGCTCGCCTCGTACGGCCAGCCCCCCGCCCTGCTGCGGCTGGGGCGCGCCGCCCCGCGCCTCGCGGGAGCCGTGCTGCGCGGGGACGAGCCCGGCCGGGCCGAGCTCGGGCGGGAGCGCGCCGGGCTGCGCCCGGTCGGCGGCGGCCGGGGGCAGCGCGAAGGGGGAACGGACGAGTCCGGGATCGCCCGCGGGCTGCGGCTGGGACTGCTGCGGCTGAGGTTGTGCCTGAGGTTGTGGCTGCGTTTGGCCCTGCGCCTGGTCGGGCGTCGGCTGCTCCGGCGCCTCGCCCAGCGCCCGGCGGGCGCGTCGCCGTCCGGTGGGCGGGACCTCCTGTGGTTGGCCGCCGCTGGTGTCCTGGCCCCAGTTGGGGTGCTGCTCCTCGGGGGTGCGGGCGGCGGGCAGCGCGGGCATGCCCGACGCGGCCGGCTGGGCGGGCTGCTGGGGCGTGTCGGCGGAGGCCGCGGGCAGGGCGAGGGCAGGTCGGCCGCCCGCACCCTGCGCGGGGGCGGGGGCACCGGCGGCCTGAGGGCCGCCCTGCTCCCGCGCCGGGGCGCCGCGCCGGGCGCGGCGGCCCTGGGGCTGCTGCTGGGCCGGAATGCCCTGAGGCGGCACAACGCCCATGGCGGCGGGGCCCGTCGGCTGCGGACCGGCCGCTTCCGGTGCGTCGCCGCGAGCGTGGCGATGGCTGCCGGTCGCGGCTCCCTCCGCGTTCTGGCCGGGATTCGCGGCCGCGGCCGCCGCCTCGTCGGGGTGGGGGCGCGCCCTGCGCCGCCCGGTGGGCCGCGGCGGGTTCGCGGGCTCGGCCGCGTTCTGCTGCTGGGCCGCGGCGGGTTCGCCGACGACCGCGGGCAGCGCGGCGGGCGCGGTCGCTCCCGGGGCGCCCTGCTGAGCGGCGGTGCGCGGGTCGGCCGTACGGGGATCGGCTGTACGCGGGGCGGCCTTACGGAGGTTGGGCGGAGGCGTACCGCCCTGTGTGCCGCCGCCTTGGCCGCCGCCCTGCGTGCCGTTGCCGTGTGTGCCGTTTCCTTGCGTGCCGCCGCCGCTGGTGTCGCCCGGCGTGTCGCTGGGGGCCGCCCCGTGCCGGGCGCGGCGTCCGGTCGGGGTCTGGCCGGAGGCGTTGCCGCCCGCGGTGCCCGTACCCGCACCGGCACCCGTACCCGCGCCAGTACCCGTACCCGCACCGGTGCCCGCGCCCGAGGTGCCCTGCCCCTGCGTACCGTCGCCCTGCCCGGCGGCGTCGCCGTCCATGAGCTCCTGCTCGGCGGCGGCCGCCGCCGAGATCGGCACCTCCAGGACGTACGCGTGCCCGCCCATGCCCGGCATCTCATGGGTCTGGAGCACGCCCCCGTGCAGGCGCACGATCCCGCGCACGATCGGCTCGTGCACCGGGTCGCCGCCCGCGTACGGCCCGCGGACCTCGATCCGTACGACATCGCCGCGCTGCGCCGCCGCGACCACGATCGTCGAGTCGCTCGCCGCGACGCCCGAGGCGGCGTTGCCGGTGGAGTCGACCCCGGCCACGTCCGCGATCAGATGGGCGAGCGCCTGGGCGAGCCGCTCCGCGTCCACCTCGGCGTCGATCGGCGGGGCGTGCACCGCGAACTGCGCGCGCCCCGGGCCGATCAGCTCGACCGCGCCCTCGACGCTGGCCGATACGACCTCGTCCATCGAGACCGTACGGCGGGCCAGCTCCTCGCCGCTCGAATCGAGCCGCTGATAGCTCAGGACGTTGTCGACGAGCGTGGTCATCCGGGTGTAGCCGGCGGCGAGGTGGTGCAGGATCTGGTTGGCCTCGGGCCACAGTTGCCCGGCCGGGTCGTCGGCGAGCACTCCGAGCTCACGGCGCAGCTCCAACAGGGGTCCGCGCAGGGACTGGTCCAGCACGGCCAGCAGCTGGCCGTTCCGGGCGGTGACGGACTCCAGCTGTGCCGCGTGCCGCGCGCGCTCCTCGGCGAGCTGCGCCCGCAGCTCCTCCAGGGCCTTCGTGTGCTGCGTGGTGAGCTGTTCCAGCTCCTCGGCGTGCTGGGCGGTGAGGCTCTCCACCTTCTCCGTGTGCCGGGTGGTGAGGCTCTCGACCTCCTCGGCGTGCTCGGCCGCCATGGCCTTCTCGGCCCGCCGGTCGGTGAAGGTCAGCACGGCGCCCACGAGTTGGTCGCCGTCGCGGACGGGCGCGGTGGTCAGATCGACCGGGACCTGGCTGCCGTCCTTCGCCCACAGCACCTGGCCGCGCACCCGGTGCTTGCGGCCGGAGCGGAGGGTGTCGGCGAGGGGCGATTCCTCGTACGGGAAGGGGGAACCGTCCGGGCGCGAGTGGTGTACAAGAGAGTGAAGCTCCTGACCGCCCATGTCGCTGGCCCGGTAGCCGAGGATCTGCGCGGCGGACGGGTTGACGAGGACCACCTTGCCCTCGGTGTCCACGCCGACCACGCCCTCCGCCGCCGCGCGAAGGATCATCTCGGTCTGACGCTGCTGACGGGCGAGTTCGGCCTCGGTGTCGAGCGTCCCGGTCAGGTCGCGCACGATGAGCATCAGCAGCTCATCGCCGGTGTAGCTGTACTGATCGGCGTACGGAGTCCGCCCGTCCTCCAGATTGGCGCTGGTCACCTCGACGGGGAACTGCGCCCCGTCGGTGCGCCGGGCCATCATCCGGGTCGGCTTGCTGCCGTCCCCCTGTGCCACGTCGGGGCGCCGCATCGACCCGGGAATGCGATTGGGATCGAAGGAGGGGAGCAGATCGAGCAGACCACGGCCGACCAGGGCGGTGCCCGGAGCCTCGAAGGACTCCAGCGCGTGGTGGTTGGCGTTGACGATCGTGCCATTGCAGTTGACCAGCAACAGCGCGTCCGGGAGGGCGTCGAGTATCGCCGCGAGGCGAGCAGCGCCTCGGGATGGCCTGCTGCTCACGACGACGCTTCCTCCCTGGCTACCGCACCTTGCTGACACCCGCGGTCATTCTGCCGTCCCATCTGCGGAGTGTCTCTAGGGGAGTCTACGGGCACCAGCGCCGGACGCGACGGCGGATGAGAGGGAGGTCGCAGCGCGACGTACGCGTCTCGACGCACGCCCGGACAAACTTCACCGGGCTCTTCTCCGCTCACTCCCGGCCCAATCCCCAGGTCAGCTCCCAGGCATGCGCAAAACGACGGAGAACCGATTCCATCGGGCGATTTCACACCCGTTGGTGCGGTTGAACCAGGCGTTGACGGGACGCCCCGCCCAGTGCCCCGTCACCCGGGCCGTGGCCGGCCCGCCGTACTGCCCGGTGCACATCGCGTCGGGCGACACCGGCGCGAACGGATCCCGGCCCCACACGGTCTGCGAGTCCAGCTGCGCACACGCGGCCCGCGCCCGGGGGTGCGTACCGCCGGTCGGGTGGCAGCTCAGCAGATAGGTCGCGGCGTCGTCGTCCTCACCGGTCTCACTCACGGTGATCACGAGCCGGTCGGCGCTCTCCCCGTCGAGCGGCAAGGGCAGCGGCAGCGGCGTGGCCGCGGCGGGGGCCAGCGCGCCCGCGAGGGCGGCGGTCGTCAGCACGGCGGTGACGGCGAGGCGGTGCGGCAGGGGCATGGGGCACTCCTGGTGTGATCGGTCGGGGACGCGCTGCCCCCGCCCCGTCTAACGCGCCGCCGCCGCGCGCGTTGCTCCGCCGTAAGGGGCTGTGCCCGCCAGCCGTAAGGGGCTGTGCCCGCCGTAGGGCTCCCCTCGGCCGTAACGCCGTAGGGCTCCCCTCGGCCGTAAGGAGTGGCTCCGCCGTACGGGCCGAGCTCCCCACCACCCCCCACAAGGGCTTTGCGGTGGGCCCCGCCCGCCGAGTACCGTAGTCCGCGATTGGTGACATCCCACTGGGCTGTGACATCATCTGCACACACCACCTCGCGCTCGCGCGAGCGACCGGTGTGTTGGAGGCTTCGCCTAGTCTGGTCTATGGCGCCGCACTGCTAATGCGGTTTGGGCCTTAAAGCCCATCGAGGGTTCAAATCCCTCAGCCTCCGCTCTCCGACCAGGGGGCCCGCGCCCAAGGCGCGGGCCCCTGTGTCGTTCCCCGGCCCGCCGCGAACGATCACACCACCACACCGACCCGCCCGCGTTCCCCTTACTACGGCTACGCCGGGCGGCTGCGGCCGTGCGCCCTGGACCAGGGCGACGCGGAGCGACCGCCGGGAATACGCAAGGTGACTCCTCCGTGGCTTCCTGTATTCACCACCCTCTTCGCGACCCTCGCCCCTCAAGCACCTCGCGACGCGAAGGCGAGCTCCCCGAGGTCTCACAAGGGCAACTCCGCGGGCCCCTGAAAATGAAGTTTTCGCAGGTCAGTGGGGGTGGGGGAAACGGATTTCGCCTCACGGCGCAGGTCATGTAATGTTGTCCCCGCAACGCCGACCGGCAAGAAAAACCGCCGGGAAGCCAAGCGCTCGTAGCTTAACGGATAGAGCACTTGACTACGGATCAAGAGGTTGCAGGTTCGAATCCTGCCGAGCGCGCACCAGCTCAGAGGCCCCTTCCAGTGATGGAGGGGGCCTCTTGCCTTGGCTGTTGACGGCGGTCGTTGACGGCAACCGCCGCGCGGCTCTCTCAGACCGCTGCCGGGACCCGCCCAATCCCTCGCCGACGCGGTCGAAGGCGGAGCGCTGCGAGTCCAGCCGGACGAAGGTGTAGATGTCCATCGTCGCGCGGATCAATGCGGCCCGTGGTCGCCGCCCGCTTCTGTATGCCGCCCCGCTCAGCGGTGCCCCCGTGTCACTCAGTGCCACCCCCACCACCATGCCACCAACATCAGCGAGGAGGCGTCGGCTAACCGGAAGGTGCTGGGGAGGGCGCTCAGCGCTGTGGGCCTGGTGAACTACCCCACGGAGTGGTGTTCCCAGTCAAGTTCTTATGTTCACGCTCTGGGTGGTCAACATTGATGACGGCGACGCGGGCAACCCTCTGCGACTGTGCCGTGAGGAAAGGTCGAGGGGGCTACTCGGCGCACGAACTTCCCAGCTGGAGGTCGGCTCAGACTTCACGGACGAAATGCGCGCACTCCGGACAGTCATCGAGATACCGATGCCGACACTCAACGGTGTGCTGCAGGAAGGTAATGGCCTGTTGTGTGCGGACGACCTCACTTTCGAGTGCGGCTATCTTCGCCCTCACAACCGCCTGTGCCGCCCGTTTCTTCGGCGCCATGGCAGCAATGACTTCTGGCAACGAGAGCCCGACGCGCCGTAGCTTCAGCACGGTGCGTGCCTGCTCCAGAGCGTTGTCGTCGTAGATGCGGTAGCCGTTGCCATCGCGGCGCACGGTGAGTGCCCCTACATCTTCCCAGTGCCGCAGCACGTGAGCTTCGATGCCGAGTTCTGCGGCTGCTTCTCCGATCGTCTGCATTACACACGCCTTGCCTTCATGTCGACCTGAACCCTTAGCGTCTCGATCATGCCTGACATCAATCGCCCCACGGGCACCCATCACAGGGCATCGATCCTGGTCACCGGCGCGGCCGGCCACCTCGGCCGTGAGGTCGTCGACCGCCTCCAGGCACACGGCGCGCGCGTGCGGCGCCTCGTGCGCCATCAAACCGGCCCCCGGTCCGCAGTCGAGACTGTGGTCGGCGACCTCACGGACCCCACGGTGGTCCGCACTGCGCTCCTGGACATCGACGCTGTCTTTCTCATCTGGCCACTGCTTGATTCCGCCCCTGCCCACGAAGTGGTCGCAGAACTCATGGCAGCGGCGCCCCGTGTCGTCTACGTGTCCTCGACAGCCATAGACGACGAAGCCGCCCGACAGAGCGATCCCATCGTTCAGGTGCACGCTGACATGGAAGTCCTGCTGCGCGATGCCGGGCTGCGACCTGTGGTGCTGCGCAGCGACACGCTGGCCTCCAACGCTCATGGATGGGCGGCACAGTTGCGGGCGGGCAACGTGATCGCGGGCTCGGACGTCGCGCGCACAGCCGTCGTCGACGAACGCGATGTCGCCGATGCGGCGGTAGCCGTATTGCTCGCGCCGCACCATGCCCAACTGGGTCCTAATCCATACGTGTTGACCGGGCCCGAGGTGCTCAGTCGGGCCGATCAGGTCGCTCAACTCGGTGCCGCACTCCGGCGCCGTCTGAGCTTTCAGTCACTTCCCGCTGATCTCGCTCGCTCGCGAATGCTCGCAGACGGTCGTCCCGAGCAACTGGTAGAGGCGCTGCTGGCTGCCTCGGGGTGCCGACCGGAGTCAAACCGCACCACCGATCATGTTGAGCGCCTTACTGGCCGACCGGCCGGCACCTTCGCGAGGTGGGCCATCGACCACGCGGCTGAGTTCAGCTGACGGGAGAGCCGCGGCACGGCTCGCCAGACCCTTGCAGGGGTATTTCTTTGAGGTCGGAGACGGTTTTCCGGAGTCGCCTTTCCGATTCTGGGAGTTGCTTCGTCTCGGCGCGGACGCGCTCGTAGAACTCGTTCTTCAGGTCGGCGTGGCGTTTCTGGAGGGCCATGCGGTGAACACCAGCCTCGGCCGCGAGGGCGACGACGGTCAGCGCGCCGTTGGAGGTCATGGGCTCGCCGGCGAGGAGTCGGTCGATAGCGGCCCTGATGCGCGTGCGTTCGTCGGTGGATTGCTCGGTCATGACAGGTCCTCGGCAGGTTGGGCGGTGGCGTGGTGAGTGTCGGCGGTGGCGCGATGCTGTTCGGCGGTGACTCGAAGGCGCCTGGCCAGCGGGTGAGGGGCAAGGGTCGCGAGTTGGTTGATGCGGTCGGCTTCTTCCAGCAGTTCGTTTGCGTGGCTGTCGAGTCGGATGGCGTTCCCGCAGCCGGGGCGGCAGTCGAACTGGTTCGGGGCGGTTGCGTTGGGGCCTGGTTCGCACAGTGCGTTGTCGCGCTTGAAGACGCAGATCAGGGAAGCGTCCGGGTTGTCGAAGAGGACCAGGCCGTCGCGGGCCAGGTAGTCGGCGGCCTGTTTGGCGAACTTCTGGGTGACGGTGCGACCCTCGAATCGCGGCACTTGGACCGTGGCGGTGAGGGCTCGTCGGGCGGCGGGCCCGGAAATCTTCTCGCCGGCAGCGAGGCGGTCTCGCAGTCGCGCGGCGGTGCCCGCAGCCGCCAGGGCGGTCTCGACGTCGAGGACGCTGTGGATGCCGCGGCGGCTTCGGCTGCCGTAGCCGCTGGACGTGCGGGCGTTGAGGACGGTGCGCATGTGGCCGTACTGGATCGCGAGCGCGACGAGTCCACCAGGTCTGCGGGCGATGTGCCATGCCAGGGTCCGGCGGAAGCGTCCGAGCCCGATGGCGCCGTGAGGGTCCTGGGGAACGCCCTGGTCCGGCAGCCTATGAGATTCGGTCTCCCGGTTGATCCAGGTGATGAAGTCCTCGATCCGCTGGTTCATGCTGCTGTTCTTCAAGGCGCCGCCGCGTTGGCGGCCGCGGGCAAAGTCGTGATGGGTGGAACTGAAGAGCAGTTCGCCCTCAGGGACCATGCGTTCAAGGACTCGGATCGCGCGGACGACCGGGTGATGGCGGCCCAGGGGACCTCGCGTTCCTCGCCGGCCGAGACGTACTGGCCGTCGGCGTCGGTGACGTTCTTGTAGTGGTGACTGCGGATGAGATGGCGGCCGCCGTCCTCGGGGTCGGGGCAGCAGCCGGACCGCAGACCTTGTACTTCCTGCGGCCGCATGCCGGTGAGGTAGAGGCAGACGATCACCGCGGCGGTGGCCAACTGCCTCATCAAGGTCGTGACCTCGTTGAAGTCGAGGTGTTCGCGCCAGGGCCTGCCGTTGATCTGCCCGGTCACCGGAACCGTGAGCGGGCAAGGCCCTTGCTGCAGCATGCTGAGCTGATGGCGTTGTCGAAAGCCACTGACCTGGTTGACGCTGCAGCCGACGGTGGCCGCGATGAATGTGGCAGCCAGGACAGTCTTGCCGCGCCACTCGGTAGTCGGCAGGCGCGTGCCCGCGGCGAGTCGGGGCAAGAGGCACTCCTCCAGCGCGGCCAGTCCTGCGGGCGAGCTCGGATTGGTGACGGCCAACTGCTGCATGCGGCGCCATTCCCCCCAGGCAGCCAGGATGTCGTCCGCGAGGTCGTCGACCATGCGGATGGCCCACATCAGCAGCGGGCTCACCACGCTCGGATCCAGCGGCTCGGTCGTGTTCTCGCCGGTGTCCTGCGGGGTGGAGGAAGGGAGATAGTCGTCGACGCCTTGCCGCTCCCAAGGTGGCTGGGTGACACCGGTGGGCTGGGTACAGAGCTGGTCGAACGCCCACAGATCGGTGAGGCGGCTCAGAGTCTCCTCAGCGTGGTGCCGGGTCGGATTGGTACGGAAACGGTCCGTGACGTAGGCATCCCAGTGGTCGTCCGTGCAGGCACGCAGATTTTTGACGCCGGCCGTGTACAGCCAGCGGCCGAGCCGCATCCACTCGTAGCAGGTTTCCCGCATCACATCGGCGGAGCCTCTGGACCGGGCCCGAATCTCCCGGCTTTGAAGGTAGGTGGGTCGCAGTTGGCCGTTCAACAGAATCCAGGTCACCTGCTTGATCTGCTCCGTCATTGGCTCGGGGCAGTACTTCCAGTGGATTTTGATCAGGCTGGCGCCTGGACGGTCGATGAGCGGGCCGAGCGGCCAGACCGGCTCCTGGTAACGACCGTTGGGATTGGCGTTGCCGGAGCTGATCCACCGGGGAAGGACGACAGGGCTGTCAGGGGTGGGGATCGACAGCAGATAGGGGTCGCTGTCCGAGGCAACGGGGAGGCTCATGAGGCCAGTTGTCCTTTCAGCAGCAGATCGACCAGGGTGCGGTCGGTGTCGCTGGCCCGTGATCGGGCGGCGGTCCAGGACGGGCGGCCGACCTTGTCCGCCAGGTCGTCGAGCCGCTGCCAGTGCTCGTACCAACGCTGGTGCCACCTGTGTTCAGGCATCGCCGACCGCAGACTCTGAATGTGACCGTGGAGAAGGGCCAGGCGGGGGTGGTGACCTGGATGGACATGCGCGTTCGGACAGGCGAGGCAGAGCAGGAAGTCGGCGCCGCAGCCGCCGCCCGGGGCAGGCCACGCGCTGGTGGTCTCGTCCGCGCAGTCCGCAGTCGCGGTCTGCCCGTGGGCCGGGTCCGGACCTTGAGTGAGGTGGCCGCCGAAGAAGGTCTTCTTCGCCTGGCCGAGAGCCTCGAGCGCGCCGTCCTCGAAGATCTGCTGTGAGGCTTGCTGGACTTTCTGGTCGGGCAGCACGTAGACACTCTCGTGAGTTCCCTGCGTGTGCTGGAGAGGCTTGCGCTCATGGGTCACCGTCGTACGTCGGATCTGACGGAAGGGCGAGCCGGACAGCTTGTGTTCGCTCGCCCAGGACTTCCCGTCCACACTCGAGACACCGAAGACGAGCGGGCCCACTGCTGGAGGACGGTCCATGTCCCTGCGTCCGCCCTTCTGCCGAACTGCGCGGGCCGTCATCAACAGGTCTGTTCCTGGGGCAAGTTGCGCGGCCAATAGTCGTCCATGGAGCGTGGCCTGCAGTGCCTGCGTGATCAGCCGCCCTGGCGAGTCGGCCCCGGAGTCGGATCGCTTCCGGTCACCGCTCCAGTGCTGGACCTCATCGTCCGCTGGGCCGTCCGGATGACGCTGTGGGCCCTTGGTGGACCATGGACCACGAAGTCCTAAGCGGGCTGTGCCATGGGCTATTGGCGCAGGTCAGGGGATTTTGAATCCTGCCGAGTGCGCAGCGGCTCAGAGAGCCCCTTTCGGTCATCGGAAGGGGCTCTCGGCGTGGTTCGCGGCTTGTCCTCGGCGGGTGCTCAGGTAGTGCGCCCTACCTCGGTGGCTGGAAGCCGCCGATCTTTTGCTCGAGTAGTTCGGCCAGCCGCAGCGGGGTGCGGTCCTCGAAGGTTGGGCCGATGAGCTGTACTCCCACCGGCAGGCCCTCGGGGAGTGGCCCGTTGGTATGGCGGTGGCGGGTAGGCCGGGCATGGTGGCCAGGCCGGCCCAGACGAGCTGGTCGAGGTACGGGTACTCGACGCCGTCGATGTCGATCCGGCGTTCCAACAGGTCGGGGTTGTGGTCGTGTGGGAACGCGGGGGTGGGGGTGATGGGGCACACCACGGCGTCGAACTCGGTGAAGAGCCGCCGCCAGCCGTGGCGGTGGAGCTCGCGGCGGTTGTTCGCCTCGATCCAGTCGCGGTGGCTGAACACCACCCCGCGCAGCCGCGCCGCGTCGAGGCTCCGGTCGTCGGCGGCCAGTCCGGCGGCGTGGGTCCGCAGCCGCTCGTACGTTTCGACGGGGAAAGCCGCACCGAAGCCTGAAAACAGCAACTGCATGTAGAGCGTGGCGGCTTCGCTCAGATCGGGCAGCAGTGGACTGTGGCGTTCGACGCGGGCGCCGCCGTCGGCAAGGGCGTCGGCCACCCGGGCCACGCCCGCCCGCACAGCGGACCCGGTCGGGATGAGCGGATGCTCGTCGAGGACCAGGACCCGGAAGTCGTGAAGTCGCTCGTGGCGCGCGGGCGGCAGCGTCACCTGGTGCGCCACGCCGAGCGTCAGCGGGTCCGGTCCGGCCATGACGTCGAGCAGGAGCGCGAGGTCGCGGGCGGTGCGCGCCATCGGGCCGACGACGGCGAGGTCGGGTTCGGTCGGCAGGGCCGGTGCGGTCGGCGGGACCATACCGCGGTTCGCCGCCAGCCCGAGCGTCGGCTTGTGTGCGTAGATGCCGCAGAAATGCGCGGGGGTGCGCAACGAACCGCCGATGTCGGAGCCGATGGACAGCGCGCCGAACCCGGACGCCAGGGCCGCCGCCGATCCGCCGGAGGATCCGCCCGGCGTGCGACCGTGATCCCACGGGTTATGGGTGGTGCCGTAGATCTCGTTGAAGGTCTGCACATCCTGCAGCCCCAAGGGCACGTTGGTCTTGCCGAGCACCACCGCGCCCGCGGCCCTGAGCCGGGACACCTGCACCGCGTCCTCGGCCGGTATGTAGTCCCGGTGTGGCGGCATGCCCCAGGTCGTGGGCAGCCCGGCGATGTCGTAGGACTCTTTGACCGTCACCGGAATGCCCAGCAGCGGCCGGTCCTCACCGCGGGCGCGCGCCTGGTCGGCATCGCGCGCGGCGGCCCGCGCACGGTCGAAGTCCGGGACGCAGATCGCGTTGATCGCCTTGTCGTCCCGCTCAATACGGGCGATCGCCTCGTCGGTCAGTTCCGCCGAGCTCACTTCACCGGCGCGCAAGGCGGCCGCGAGTTTTTCGGCCGTCAGAAAATTCCACTCCATGAATCCGACCGTATCGGCCTCTGGGACAGGCCATAAAACGCCGCTTCGCACAATGGAGTGGGTGTCTGAATGCCCATTACCTTCCTTCGTGGTGATGTCCGTTCCGGGACGGTGCGATCGATCAGTCCTCCGGTGTGGCGGGGCGGAACATCGCAAGGAAGCCGCTGAGCAGAGTGAAGGCGAGAAGGAACAATTCCGTTTCCACCCCGCTGACGTCGGCCGCGGTGATCCGGGTCCCGAGAACGATCCACGTCGCCGATCCCATGCTCACCAGCAGCTGGTTGTCTCGCTCCCGCAGCAGCCGCATCCCCGCCCACAGCAGCAACGGCACCAGTGTCAACCAGGCGAGTGTGGCCAGCGCCCCTTCGATGAACCCCGCGCCGATACCCGCGTCCGGATTGGCCTGTCGCGCTTCCGATTCCCACCGCTCGGCGGATTCCCAGACCCAGTACGTCGCGTGGGCGGCGGCCGCCGAGACGACGATGCCCTTTGCCCAGCGGCCCAGCCTGCTGCTCACCATGGCTTCACCCTGCACAGCACATCCCTCGCACGCCTGAGTACCCATACTCAAAGCGGACCGGAAGGCCGCGTTGACCGGCCGGCCGCGGCAGCACACTGTTAGCTGTCCGTTAGTAGAACGCCAACGCGATCTTCGAAGCTGATTGTCGTCCGGGAGCGAGACGACAGAACACAGCAACGAAGAGGTCACCATGAACACCACCACCAACCGCTTCCGCGGCCGCGCCGGTCGCCGTATCGCCGCCGCCCTTGTCGCGGCCGCGGCGCTGACTCTGGGGCCACGGCCTGCGGGCCGGAAGACTCCGGGGCCGACTCCTCCGGCTCCTCGGCCTCGGCCCAGCCCACCAGTGGCTCCTCCTCGGACAACTCCGGCTCGCAGGGCCAGGGGGGCGGCAAGGCCGACACGGCGCCGCCCGCCGCCGACAACGGTGGCGGCAAGGACGGCGGCAATGGTGGCGGCAACGGTGGGGGCAAGGGCGGCGGCAATGGTGGCGGCACCGGTGGTGGCGTCGCCAACGCGGGGAACCACCGCGCATACGTCGGCACGCTGAAGTACCTCGCGCCCGGCAAGCTGACCGTCAAGCCCGAGAGCGGCGGCATGGAGCAGGCATTCTTTGTCTCCAACGCCACACGGATCCTCGGCGCGGCGGCCATCTGCTCCGACGACGGCGGCAGCGTGTCCCTCGGCGACGACGGCTACGGCACCTCGAAGTGCACCGTGGAGCAGCTGGAGAAGGCCGCGAAGACCAACAGCGTGACCGTCCGCGTCACCATGAACCCCAAGTCCGGCGGCGCCGAGACGGTCGAGGAGAAGTACCACCCGTAAGCCCCGCATTCCAACACTCCGCGCGCCCGGTAGGCCCTCCGCCCGCCGGGCGCGCGGACTTGTGCGATCGCGCGGACTTGTGCGATCACGCGGGCTTGCGCGATCGCGCACATGCGATGACAGCGGCGGCCGACGGCCACCGTCGCGACCCGGACGGGTGCGTCGTACCAGCGGCGGACCCGCCCGGGCGGTGGGTACTGCGTTCTCAGTAGCGCGAAATGTCGGCAGGCGCACGACGACGGGGCGGCCCGCTCCCGGAGAGCCTGGGCGGACGGTCGGCACCAGATGCGGACAGCGGACAGTCGGACCAGATGCGGAGACCTCCTGTCGTGGCTACTTTCCTTTACCAAGTGGGCCGTCTGGCCTTCCGGCGACGCTGGTACGTCGCCCTGGTCTGGGCGGCCGTCCTGGCCGCCGTCGGGCTGGGCGCGCTCAAGGCTTCGGGAGCTTCCGACGAGGAGTTCTCGATGCCGGGCATCGAGTCCCAGAAGGCGTTCGACCTGATGGAACAGCGCTTCCCGGGAGCCTCCGCCGACGGCGCGACCGCCCGGGTCGTCTTCGTCGCGCCGAGCGGTGAGAAGGTCACCGCCACCGAGAACAGGCAGGCCGTCGAGAAGGCCGTGGCCGATCTGGGCGACGGGTCACAGGTCGCGAGCGCCGCCGACCCGTTCCGGGCGAAGGCCGTCAGCAAGGACGGCACGACGGCGTACGCCACGGTCACCTACAAGGTCGCCGCCAACGACCTCACCGGCGCCAGCAAGGACCATCTGGAGCGGGCCATCCACACGGCCCAGGACTCCGGGCTGACCGTCGAGGCCGGCGGAAGCGCGATGGACGGCGGCGGCGGGCCCGGCGGTGCGGCCGAGGTGATCGGTGTCGCGATAGCCGCCGTCGTGCTGCTGGTCACCTTCGGTTCGCTGGCCGCCGCCGGACTGCCGCTGCTGACCGCCCTCATCGGCGTCGGCGTGAGCATGGCCACCATCCTGACCCTGTCCGCGGCGCTGGGCCTGTCCACGACGACCGGCACCCTGGCGATGATGCTGGGTCTCGCGGTCGGCATCGACTACGCCCTGTTCGTCGTCTCCCGCTACCGCGAGGAGCGCGCCAAGGGCCGGGTGCCACAGGAGGCGGCCGCTCTGGCGGTCGGCACGGCCGGTTCCGCGGTCGTGTTCGCCGGGCTCACCGTCGTCATCGCGCTCGCCGGACTCGCGGTGGTCGGCATCCCGATGCTCACCAAGATGGGTCTGGCCGCGGCGGGCGCGGTCGTCGTCGCCGTACTGGTCGCGCTGACGCTGGTCCCGGCGTTCCTCGGCTTCTGGCCGAACGCCGTGCTCCGGCGGCGGGCCCGCAGGAGCGGACGGATCGTGGACGAGGGCACCCGGGACAACGGGGGCAGCCGCTGGGCGCGGTTCGTGCTGCGGCGTCCGCTGCCCGTGCTGCTGCTGGGCGTGGTGGGCCTCGGGGCCCTCGCGGTGCCGATGACGGACCTGCAGCTCGGTATGCCCGGGGACGAGGCCAAGTCGACCTCCACCACCGAGCGTCGGGCCTACGATGCGCTCGCCAAGGGCTTCGGGCCGGGCTTCAACGGGCCACTGACCGTCGTCGTGGACGCGAAGGGGCCGCGAAGGGAGACGTGAAGGGGGCCGCGAAGGGAGACGCGAAGAGGACCGCGAAGGGAGACACCGGCCCGAAGGGCGCCGTCGACACGGTCGTGAAGGAGATCGGCGGCACCGAGGGTGTCGTCTCCGTCTCCCCGGCCCGTTTCAACGAGGCCGGTGACACGGCCGTCTTCCAGGTCGTGCCGTCCACGGCGCCGACCGACGGAAGGACCAAGGACCTGGTCACGACCATCCGGGGCGAGCGGCCCGAGGTCGAGGCCGAGACCGGGGCGACCTTCGAGGTCACCGGCACCACCGCGCTGAACATCGACGTCTCCGACAAGGTGCAGGCCGCGCTGATCCCCTATCTGGTGGTCGTGGTGGGCCTCGCGATCGTGCTTCTGCTGGTGGTGTTCCGGTCCCTGTTCGTCCCGCTGAAGGCGGCCCTCGGCTTCCTGCTGTCGGTGCTGGCCTCCCTCGGCGTGGTCGTCCTCGTCTTCCAGCAGGGCCACGGCGCCGAACTCCTGGGCGTGGAGCAGACCGGCCCGATCATGAGCCTGATGCCGATCTTCCTGGTGGGCATCATCTTCGGCCTGGCCATGGACTACGAGGTGTTCCTCGTCTCGCGGATGCGGGAGGCGTACGTCCACGGCGAGCGGCCCGGCCAGGCGATCACATCCGGCTTCCGGCACAGTGCGCGCGTGGTGGTGGCCGCCGCGCTGATCATGATCGCGGTGTTCGCCGGGTTCGTCGGCGAGAGCGACTCCATGGTCAAGATGATCGGGTTCGGGCTCGCCTCCGCCGTCCTGTTCGACGCCTTCGTCGTACGGATGGCGATCGTGCCCGCCGTGCTCGCCCTGCTCGGCGACCGGGCCTGGTGGCTGCCGAAGTGGCTGGACCGGCTGCTGCCCAAGGTCGACGTGGAGGGCGAGGCGCTCGGCCGCCGGCCGGAATCGGGCCTGGGGTCGGGCCCGGAATCGGACCCGGAACCGGCCGGGACGACCGGCCTGGAAGTGGCCCGTACTTGATCGACGGCCCGACCCGCCGCCCCCACCGGGGCCGCCCGTGGCGAACGACATGGGTGGCCCGGCGGGCGGTCCGCGCGGCGAACGGTCGCGGTGGCCCGGCGGGCGGTCCGCGCGGGGAACGGTCGCGGTGGCCCACAGAGCGCCGAAACGGTCACGGTGCTCACCGAGCGCCGAATCCGTCACGGTGGCTCAGAGGGCGCCGAATCGGTCACGATGGCCCACAGAGCACCGAGCGGAGAGCCCAGCCCGATGAGCACCAGCCTTGAGCGTTACACGGACCGTTTCGAGCAGTACGCCGACCGCTACCCCCACGTCATCGACGTGGTGCTGGTCCTGGCGCTGATGGGCTGCGCGTCCCTCGGCAGCAATCTCACCCTGCCCGGCGCCGACCCGCCCGACCAGGACCGGACCGCCACCGTCCTCATGGGCGTGTCCTGCCTCGCCCTGCTGAAGTACCGCAGCCATCCGCGCACCGCGGTCGTCGTGACCGCGGTCTGCACCATGATCGCGATCGTGCTGGGGTACCTGCTCACCCCCTTGTTGCTGGCACCCGTCATGGCGGCGCTCTACTGGCTGGCCACGCTCACCGACCGCAAGACCACACGCGTCTTCGGCGGCACCATCATGGCGGCGCTGATGGTCGCGTCAGCGGTCTCCGACTCCATGGACAGCCTGTCCCTGGTGCTCCGGATGATCGGCCCCTTCTTCTGGCTGCTGCTGCCGCTCGCCGCCGGCAACATGACCCGGCTGCGCCGCGCCTACCTGGCATCGGTACAGGCCCGCGCGGAACACGCCGAGCGCACCCGGGAGGAGGAGGCACGGCTGCGCGTCACCGAGGAGCGCATGCGCATCGCCCGCGAGCTGCACGATGTCGTGGCGCATCACATGGCCCTGGCCAACGCGCAGGCCGGTACGGCCGCCCACCTCGCGCTCACCAGTCCGCAGCAGACGAAGAAGATCCTCACCGACCTGACCGGCACCACCTCCTCCGCGCTGCGCGAGCTGAAGGCCACGCTGGGACTGCTGCGCCAGAACGACGACCCGGCCTCCGCGTCGCTGGAGCCGTCTCCCGGTCTCGCCCGGTTGCCCGAACTGGTCTCGGCGTGCGCGTCCGCGGGGCTCGCGGTCACGGTCAGTACGACGGGGGAGCCCCGCCCGCTCTCCCCGGGGTGGACCTGACCGCGTTCCGGATCGTGCAGGAGGCGCTCACGAACGTCTCCAAGCACGCCGACGTGGACTCCGCACAGGTACGGCTGGCCTACTCCGGGTCACGCCTGCTGATCACGGTCAGCAACGACGGTCCGGACAGCAACGGCATCCTCGGCACCACTAGCACCACTAGCACCACCAGTAACACCGATGCCGCCGAGGCCGGGACGGGCCGGGGCTTCGGCGTCATGGGCATGCGGGAACGCGCCCGCACCATCGGCGGCGAACTCTGCGCGGGGCCCCGCCCGGAGGGCGGCTTCGAGGTCACCACCGCGCTGCCGCTCCAGCCCTCGGCACCCGAGGGGCCCGAAGCGGCGCAAGCGAGCCAAGCGGCCGAAGCGAGCCAAGCGGCCGAAGCACCCGAAGCGGCCATAGGCGCTACAGACGCTCCAGCTGGAGGAGAAAAGTCATGACCATCAGGGTGCTGCTCGCCGACGACCAGACCTTGCTGCGGGCCACCTTCCGGATCCTGATCGACTCCTGCGAGGACATGACGGTGGTCGGCGAGGCATCGGACGGCGCGGAGGCGCTGGAGCTGACCCGCGCCCACCACCCCGACATCGTCCTCATGGACATCCGGATGCCGGGCACCGACGGTCTCGCCGCCACCTCCGCGATCTGCGCCGCCCCGGAGCTGGCCGCCACCCGCGTCCTCATCCTGACGACGTTCGAGACCGAGGACTACGTCGCCCAGGCACTGCGCGCCGGTGCCAGCGGCTTCCTCGGCAAGGACGTCACCGCCGACACCCTGCTGGCCGGACTGCGCACGGTGGCCTCCGGCGAGGCGCTGCTCTCACCCACCGCGACCCGCACCCTCATCACGAACTTCCTCATGTCCCCCGCCCCGACGCCCACCTCGCGCCTCCGCAACGCCTGTCGGAGCTCACCGTCCGCGAGCGCGAGGTGATGGGCCTGGCCGCCGAGGGCCGGTCCAACACCGAGATCGCCGAGGTCCTCACGCTCAGCCCGCTGACCGTGCGCACCCATATCCACCGCGCGATGACGAAGCTGGGCGCCCGCGACCGCGCCCAACTGGTCGTCATCGCCTACCAGACGGGCCTGGTACGGGCGACGCCGCCCGCGCCGTGACCGCGACCGTGGACGCCGACCGGCGTCCGTTCCGGCAGGAGCGCAGGAGCTCACTTCTGGATCGGCGGGCAGTAGCCGGTGTCGTTGCCGATGGAGTTGATCGTGGCGTTGTCCCTGGAGTCCCCGGCGTAGTTGATCTGGTCCGTGCACTTCATCCCGGGCTTCTTGGGGGTGCCCTTGGAGGTCTCGTCCTTCTGGATCGGCGGGCAGTAGCCGGTGTCGTTGCCGATGGAGTTGATCGTGGCGTTGTCTCTGGAGTCGCCCGCGTAGTTGATCTGGTCCGTGCACTTCATCCCGGGCTTCTTGGGGGTGCCCGACGGGGTGCCCTTGGCGGTGTCCTTCGCCTGGTCCTGGTCCTTCGCCTGGTCCTGGTCCTTCGCCGTGGGTGCGGGGGCCTGCGGGGCGCTCGCGGAGGCGGAGGGTGAGGAGGACGAGGAGTCGGTCTCGACGTCCTGGCACGCGGTGAGCCCGAGCGCGGCCACAACGATGATCACGGCGGCGGCGGCCTTGCGGGCGTGGCGGTTGTGGCGGAGGGCGGTGCGGTGCGACATGATCTTCCCCGTTCTCGCGACGTGATGTCTCGCGACGTGGTGGTTCGTGCTCGTGGGAACAAGGCTGTCGGTCACCGCTGATGATCCACCGCCGTACGGCTAACGCTCCGCTAATGCCCGGACGGGCCGTCGGAGTGGAGTGGTCGTGGAGTGATTTCCGGGCGTGGTTAGGTTAGGCAAGCCTAAGTTTCTGCTCTATGCTGCGGTGTCATGAGCTGGTGGCAGCTGGTCACGGTGAGCCTTTCCTGCGCTCTAGTTCTGGTGGTGCTGTTCGCCGCAGTGATCGTCGGCGGACTGCTGGTGGCCAGGGACGCGCTGGTCGATGACTATCCGACCGCGATCCGGGAGCGCTACGGCGCGCAGAGTGCGCGGGGGAAGCGGACGGCCGGGGTCATAGGGGCGTTGAACGCGGTGGTGTTCATCGCCGTGCCGGTCGCCGGAATGGTCGATCTGCGGGGCGGGCCGACGGGGGCTCGGCTTCTGGCGCGCGTTCGTCTTCGGTGCCCTCATCTGGCTCGCGCTCATCGTCTTCGACTTGGTGGTTCTGGACTGGTGGCTGTTCTGCACGGTCCAGCCCCGGTTCATGGTGCTGCCCGGGACGGAGGGCATGGCCGAGTACCGGGACTACGCCTTCCACTGGCGGGTGCTCGTCCCCCGGCCCGTTCCCTGGCCGCTGCTGACGGTCCTCGGGTACGGCGCGGTCGTCGGTGGCGTCTCCGTCGTGGTCGACGTCGTGCGGTGAACGTACGGCCCGCTCACGCTGTGGCTCGGCCGGGCGGACCGGCCGGGCGGACCGGTGGCGGCCGGGGTTCGGCCGGGGTTCCGGCCGCGGGTTCGGCTGCTCGTGTGGCGGGCCGGGAGGCACTGGTCACGCTGGAAATATGGCGATGGATCCACAGGAGAAGGTCTTCAACGGGGGGTTCGCGGAGCAGACCGATTTCTGGTTCTCCAAAGACGCGCGGCTCTCCGTGGTCGACGAGAGGCTGCTGGCCGACGTACCGGGGGCACGGCCGGCCCGTCCGACGTCCTCGTGGGGCAGAACGACATCCCGCTGCGGCAGGGCACGTCGTACACCCTCTCGTTCAGCGCCTCGGCGAGCCGGCCCGTGACGGTGAAGGCCCAGGTGCAGCTCAGCAAGGATCCGTACACCGCGACGTTCACTCAGGACATCCCGCTCGACGCGGAGCAGCGGTACACGTTCACGTTCTCCTCGACCCTCGACACCGAGTACGGCCAGGTCTCGTTCCACATCGGCGGCGACCCCGAGCCCTGGGTGTTCCGGCTGGACGACGTATCGCTCCTGGGCGGCGATCCACTGCCGCGGTACGTACCGGACACCGGCTCGCGGGTGCGGGTCAACCAGGTCGGCTATCTGCCCTTCGGGCCGAAACGCGCGACCGTCGTGACCGATGCCGCCGGGCCGGTCCCCTGGCAGGTGAACAACCGTGACGGTGTCACCGTCGCGTCCGGCACGTCGACGCCTCGCGGGAGCGACACCTCCTCCGGGCAGCGCGTCCACACGGTGGACTTCGGCGAGGTGACGGAGGCCGGGGCCGGGGCCGGGGCCGGGTACACGCTGACCGCCGATGGGCAGACCAGCTACCCGTTCGACATCTCTCCCACCCTGTATGACCAGTTGCGCTCCGACGCCCTGCACTTCTTCTACGTGCAGCGCAGTGGCATCCCGATCAGCGACGAGCTGGCGCCCGGGTACGGCCGGCCGGCCGGGCACATCGGTGTCCCTCCCAATACGGGCGACACTCATGTGCCCTGCAGACCGGGTGAGGGCGACTACGCGCTGGATGTGCGGGGCGGCTGGTACGACGCGGGCGACCACGGCAAGTACGTGGTCAACGGCGGTATCGCCGTCTACCAGCTGCTCAGCGAGTACGAACGGACCCGCACCGCGCCCGGGCGCGCCCGGACGGGCTGGGCGACGGCGAGCTGCGCGTTCCCGAGCACGGCAACGGCGTACCGGACATCCTGGACGAGGCGCGCTGGGAGCTGGAGTTCCTGCTGCGCATGCAGGTGCCGGTCGGCAAGCCCCTCCAGGGGATGGCCCACCACAAGGTGCACGACGACGAGTGGACCGGTCTGCCGCTGTCCCCGGACCGGGACGACAAGACGCGCCATCTGCATCCGCCGTCCACGGCGGCGACGCTCAACCTGGCGGCGACGGCCGCGCAGGCCGCCCGGCTGTACCCGCCCTACGACCCGGGCTTCGCCGCGCGCTGCCTGACCGCGGCCCGTACCGCCTGGGAGGCCGCGCAGGCCCATCAGGACATGTTCGCCAGCGGCGAGGTGGAGGGAGGCGGCGCGTACGACGACGCCCACGTGTGCGACGAGACCTACTGGGCCGCCGCCGAACTGTTCCTCACCACCGGCGAGCAGACCTACCTCGACGCGCTGCGGAACTCGCCGTACCGGATCGGTGCGCGTGACCCGTTCCCGCCGGAGGGCTTCAGCTGGCAGCAGGTCGCGGCGCTCGGCCGGCTCGACCTGGCGACCGTGCCCAGCACGCTGCCGGAGGCCGAACGGGACGCCGTCCGCGCCTCGGTACGGGCCGCCGCGGACGGGTACCTGGCGACGGCGCGCGAGCAGGCGTACGGGATACCGGTCACGGGCGATGAGCTCGAGTGGGGCTCCAACAGCGCGGTGCTCAACAAGCTCGCCGTCATCGCGACGGCCTTCGACCTGACCGGCGACCAGCGGTACCGGGACGGGGCGCTGGAGGGGCTGGACTACATCCTCGGCCGCAACGCCCTCAACCAGTCCTATGTGACCGGGTACGGCGAACACCCTTCCCACAACCAGCACAGTCGCATCTACGGTCACGAGGCCGACCCGGCGTTCCCGGAGCCGCCCGCCGGCTCGATCGCCGGCGGCGCGAACAGAAAGGTCCAGGACCCGAAGGCGAAGAGGATGCTGTTCGACTACACGGTCGATCCGCCGCATCACCCCGAGCCGCAGTTCTGCTACGTCGACGACATTGACTCGTGGTCGACCAATGAGGTCGCCATCAACTGGAATTCGGCGCTGTCCTGGGTGGTTTCGTTCGCGGCCGGCCTCCAGTGACGGCGGTGTGGGGACGGTGGATTTCCCTTGGCGGGGAGAACGACGTAGAGTTACGTCTACCGACGCGGGGTGGAGCAGCTCGGTAGCTCGCTGGGCTCATAACCCAGAGGTCGCAGGTTCAAATCCTGTCCCCGCTACTCAGGTATCGAGGGCCCGGCACTTCTTCAGTGCCGGGCCCTCGGTCGTTCGGTCGTCGTTCGGTCGTTCGGCCGCGCCGAGGGCCCCGGCCTCGCAGCCCTCAGCGCGTGACCTTCCAGCTCACCGGGCGCTTGGTGTCATCGCCTGTGCTGTACGTCACCACCGACGGCCGTATGCCGTTGGGCACCAGGAACACCTTGCACAGGGAGACCTTCGCCCCCACCGCGAAGTCGTCCGGGTCCTTGCCCGGGCAGGCGGTCACCTCGGTGTCGCCGGTGATGAGCGGCTGGTCGTCCACACCGCTTGTGTCCTCGAGGCCGGTGGGGTGTTGAGGAAGGGGTAGTGGAGGGAGTTCTCGCCGATGTTCTCGAAGGTCATGGTGACGTAGTACGGCTGGGTGGTCCGTACGTCGGACGGTTCCGCGCCCGCCGTCCGCAGCTCGGCGTGGGTGCCCTTGCGCACGCTCACCGCCGTGACCCGCAGGGCGCCGCGCATATGGTCCGAGCCGCGCTTGTAGGTGACCGACGTGGGCTCGCCGAGGCGGAGGGTCTTGCCGCCGTCGCGGTCGGCCGCCAGGTCGGCGCGGGTCGCGGGCTGCCGTCGGCCGGACGCGGCGGTGTCGTCCTCGCAGCCGGCCGTGGCGAGGGCGAGGAGGGTGACGCCGAGGGCGCAGATGAGGGCGGTCCCGGATCGGGTGGTTCCGAATCGGGTGGTTCCGAATCGGGTGGTTCCGGATCGGGTGGCGGCGCGAGGCGGGCGGTTGGCCATGGGCGTGACAAAACCACTGGTCGAGGCTGTGATCAACTCGGTGCGAGAGCTTGAGACGAGGCTGTAGCAATACGCCCGGGGCAACTACCGTGATCCGTATGGACGATCCCGCCGTGGTGTCGGTGCAGCGCTTCTGGCAAGAGCTCGGGCTGCCCGGACTCATCGATGTGCACACCCACTTCATGCCCCAGCGCGTACTGGACAAGGTCTGGGCCTTCTTCGACGCCGTCGAGCCCCGCTGGCACATCACCTACCGCGAGGAGGAAGACGAACGCCTCGCGACGCTACGGGCGTTCGGGGTGCGGGCCTTCACCGCCATGCTCTACCCCCACAAGCCGGACATGGCGCGGTGGCTGAACGGCTGGGCGGCCGATTTCGCCGCCCGTACGCCCGACTGTCTGCACACCTCGACCTTCTTCCCCGAACCCGGTGTGGAGGGGTACGTGCGCGCGGCGCTCGAGGGCGGGGCGCGGGTGTTCAAGGCCCATGTGCAGGTGGGGGCGTACGACCCGGGGACGCGCTGCTCGACCCGGTGTGGGGCGTGCTCGCCGAGAGCGGGACGCCCGTCGTCATCCACTGCGGCTCGGGGCCCCAGCCGGGCAAGCACACCGGACCGGAGCCGGTGGGGCGGGTGCTGGCCCGTCATCCTCGGCTGCGCCTGATCATCGCGCACATGGGGCTGCCGGAGTACGCGGACTTCCTGGGGCTGGCGGAGCGGTACGAGGGGGTCCACCTGGACACCACGATGGCGTTCACCGACTTCACCGAGCGCCACTGGCCGTTCCCGCGGTCGGAGCGGGGGCGGCTGGCGGCCCTGGGGGACCGGGTGCTGTTCGGGAGCGACTTCCCCAACATCCCGTACGGATACCGGCATGCGCTGGACGCGCTGACGCGGGTCGGGCAGGACGAGGAGTGGCTGCGCGGGGTGTGTTACGGGAACGCGGCGCGGCTGTTCGGGATATGACGCGCTGTGGCCGTTCCGGAATTGAGGCTTGCCCGGCGCCTGCGCCGGCGCCGGGCGAGTGATCTCGGTGATTCGAGGGGTCAGCTCTTGTCCAGCGGCAGTGCCTCGGCCAGCGTGCGCCACTCCTCGCGGGGAGGACCGTCAGCGGGTCGCCGCTCACCACCTGGATCGCGAGGTGGTCCGCTCCCGCGGCCAGGAACTCGTCCACGCGCGCCCGGATCGTCTCCGCGTCGCCGAGCGCGTACATGGCGGAGAGGAGACGGTCGCTGCCGCCGTCCGCGAAGTCCGCGTCCTCGAAGCCCAGCCGACGGAAGTTGTTGGTGTAGTTGGGCAGTGCGAGGTAGCGGCCGAGGTACTCGCGGGCGGTGGCGCGGGCGCGCTCCGGGTCCGTGTCGAGGACGACCTTCAGCTCCGGCGCGAGCACGGCCTCCTTGCCCAGGACGTCGCGGGCCTTGGCGGTGTGCTCCGGGGTGACGAGGTACGGATGCGCGCCGGCCGCGCGGTCGCGGGACAGTTCGAGCATCTTGGGGCCGAGGGCGGCCAGGACCCGCTGGGCGGCGGGGACCGGGGCCGGGGCGGAGTCCAGCGCGGTCAGGTACTCCTTCATCGCCGTGTACGGACGCTGGTAGCGCTCACCGGCGAGCGCGCTGTGGCTCACGCCGAGGCCGAGGAGGAAGCGGCCGTCGTGGGCCGCGTTGAGCGCGGTGTGCCGCTCGGCGACGTAGGCCGCCTCGTGGTCCCAGATGCTCAGGATTCCGGTCGCGACGGTGATCCGGGAGGTGGCGTCCAGCAGGACTCCGGCCTGATCCGGGCTGGGGTTGCCACCGAGCCAGATGGCGCCGTACCCCAGCTCGTCCAGTTCGGCTGCCGCCTCGCTGACCTGCTCCGATGGGGCGAAGTCCGTCTTCAGGGCCGCGGTCCAGATGCCGATCTTGCCAAGTGCGGGACGAGAAGTCATACAAGGGGAAGCCGGTGAGTCCTTCCGGTTATTCCGTGGCCCGGCGGATGTCCATTCCGTGGCCCCGCAGCTGTTTGTTCCGTGGCCCCACAACTGTTCCGCGCCCCGGATCCGTGGTTTCGCCTCCCGGCCGGTCTCGTCCCCGCCTCCACAGGATTCTCAGGCAATTCACAGGCAGCCGAAAGGGACCTCTCAGGGCCCGCTCCGAGGGTGGAGGTCATGATGCCGACCTCGCCTCATGGGCGTACCGAGCTGCTGCGCCCCGACGGGAGCCCCGTCCGGGTGCTGGTTGTGGACGACGAGTCGGCGCTCGCCGACCTGCTGTCGATGGCACTGCGCTACGAGGGGTGGGAGGTGCGCACCGCGGGTGACGGCGCCGAGGCGATCCGGACCACCCGTGAGCTGCGCCCGGACGCGGTGGTCCTGGACATCATGCTGCCCGATATGGACGGGCTCACGGTGCTGGGGCGGCTGCGCCGCGAACTGCCCGATGTCCCGGTGCTGTTCCTGACCGCGCGGGACGCGGTGGAGGACCGGATCGCGGGGCTGACGGCGGGTGGTGACGACTACGTCACCAAGCCGTTCAGCCTGGAGGAGGTCGTCGCCCGGCTGCGCGGGCTGCTGCGCAGGTCGGGGGCGGCGGCCGCGCGCAGTGAGTCGGTGCTGGCCGTCGGCGATCTGATCCTGGACGAGGACAGCCACGAGGTGTCGCGCGGGGACAGGAGATCCACCTCACCGCGACCGAGTTCGAGCTGCTGCGCTATCTCATGCGCAATCCGCGCCGGGTGCTCAGCAAGGCGCAGATCCTCGACCGGGTCTGGAGCTATGACTTCGGCGGCCAGGCCAACGTGGTCGAGCTCTACATCTCGTATCTGCGGCGCAAGATCGACGCGGGGCGCAGCCCGATGATCCATACCCGACGGGGCGCCGGGTATCTGATCAAGCCCGGGGAGTAGACACCGTGGCGCACCCCCCGCCCCGGCCTCCCCGGGGGGCCGACATGCCCGGCACCCATGGGGTGCCCGGCGTCCCCGAGTCGTCCGGCACCCACGGGACGCCCGGCGTCCCCGAGGCGCCCGGGGTCCCCGACCTGCCCGGCGTCCCCCAGCCGCCGCCGGGCGCGGGAGCGGCGCGGGGGCGCGCACACGCCCGGCGCGCCCAGCGGGCGGGACGCGCCGGGCGCGCGGGGGTCGCTCAACGGGCGGGGACCGGTCAACGGGCGGGGACCGCCCAACGAGCCGGGCGCGCTCAGCGGGCCGGGCGCCGTCCCTGGTCCCTGCGCACCCGCCTGGTCGTCTCGGCCGTCGCCCTGATCGCGGTGGTCTGCGCGGTGATCGGCACGGTCACCACCCTCGCCCTGCAGTCGTACCTCCAGGGCCAGGTGGACGACGATCTGCGCACGTCCGTCGGGCGGTTCCTGAACAAGCCGGGCCCGGTGCGCGAACTCCCCCGGGACGACGTGCTCTTCGTCGCCTCGCCCGGTCAGCCCATCGGCACGGTCGGGGCGCGGTTCGGCCAGGACGGCGAGATCTCCATGTCCGGCAAGAGCAATGACTCGCCCATGACGAACGAGGTCGACGCCGAGAACCGGGTGGACCCCCTGACCAGCGGTCAGCGGAAGGCGATCGCCGCCGTCCCGCTGGACGGACAGGTGCACACCATCGATCTGCCCGGCCTCGGCGGCTATCGGGCCGTGGCCCAGTGGGACCACCGGGAAGGCGGCATCATCCTCGCCTTCCCGCTCGACCAGACGCGGGAGACGGTCAACACCCTCATCCTCGTGGAGGTCTGCGTGACCGCGGCCGGGCTGGTCGCGGCCGGGATCGCCGGGGCCGCGATGGTCGGCATCTCGCTGCGCCCGCTGCGCCGGGTGGCGGCGACCGCGACCCGGGTCTCCGAGCTCCCCCTGCACAGCGGCGAGGTGGCGCTGCGCGAGCGCGTCCCGGCCTCGGAGGCCGATCCGCGCACCGAGGTCGGCCAGGTGGGCGCGGCGCTCAACCGCATGCTCGGCCATGTGGAGTCGGCGCTCGCGGCCCGCCAGGAGAGCGAGACGAGGGTGCGGCAGTTCGTCGCCGACGCCAGCCATGAGCTCCGTACGCCGCTCGCCTCGATCCGCGGCTACGCGGAGCTGACCCGGCGCGGCCGGGAGGAGATCGGGCCCGACACCCGGCATGCCCTCGGCCGGGTCGAGTCCGAGGCCGGGCGGATGACCGGGCTGGTCGAGGATCTGCTGCTGCTGGCCCGGCTGGACGCGGGACGGCCGCTGGAATGCGCGGAGGTCGATCTGTCCCCGCTGGTCGTGGACGCGGTCAGCGACGCGCGGGCGGTCGGCTCCGACCACGAGTGGCGGCTGGAGCTGCCCGATGACCCCGCGGTCGTCCACGGCGACGACGCCCGGCTGCGCCAGGTGCTGGTCAACCTCCTCGCCAACGCGCGGACGCACACCCCGGCCGGTACCACGGTCACGGCGCGGGTGCTGTGGGGCGGGCCGCGGGCGTCGCCGTACCCCTCGCCGTATCCGGCGCCGTACGGCCTGCCCTCGTACGTCTCGCTGGAGATCGAGGACGACGGTCCCGGCATCCCGCCCGAGCTGCTGCCGCATGTCTTCGAGCGGTTCGCGCGCGGTGACGCCTCGCGCTCCCGCGCCGCGGGCAGCACGGGGCTCGGTCTGGCCATCGTGCACGCGGTCGTGGCCGCGCACGACGGGCGGGTGACGGTGGACAGCGTGCCCGGGCGCACCGTGTTCGGCGTCCACCTGCCCGTGCACCGGGTCGTTCACCAGGGCGTAACGGACTCACAGGCAGGCCACAGGCTGACCACACAGCCGTGACAGCGCGGCTCGCGACCGTCGACCCCATGCGAACCGACACCCCTCTCGGGGCTCCGCCCGAGACACCTCTCCAAACCTTGCCCGTGCGCGGGCCGGTGACGGTCGTGCGCGGCCGTCCGGTGCTGGACGTCGTCATCCCCGTCTACAACGAGGAAGCGGACCTCGAGCGGTGCGTACGACGGCTGCACGACCATCTGGCCCGCACCTTCCCGTACGGCTTCCGGATCACCATCGCCGACAACGCCAGTACGGACCGCACGCCCGACCTCGCGGCCCACCTGGACGAGAGCATCGAGGAGGTGACGGCGGTCCGGCTGGAGCAGAAGGGGCGCGGGCGGGCGCTGCGCACCGTGTGGTCGCTGTCCGAGGCGCCCGTGCTCGCCTATATGGACGTCGATCTGTCCACGGACCTCAAGGCGCTGCTGCCGCTGGTGGCCCCGCTGATCTCCGGGCACTCCGACCTGGCGATCGGATCGCGGCTGTCCCGCAGCTCACGGGTGGTGCGCGGGCCCAAGCGGGAGTTCATCTCGCGGGCGTACAACCTGATCCTGCGCGGTAGCCTGGCCGCCCGCTTCTCCGACGCCCAGTGCGGGTTCAAGGCGATCCGTAAGGACGTCGCGGAGCGGCTGCTGCCGCTGGTCGAGGACACCGGGTGGTTCTTCGACACCGAGATGCTGGTGCTGGCCGAGCGGGCCGGGCTGCGCATCCACGAGGTGCCGGTGGACTGGGTGGACGACCCCCACAGCACGGTCCACATCGTGAGGACGGCGACCGAGGACCTCAGGGGGGTGTGGCGGGTGGGGCGCGCGCTGGCCACCGGTGCGCTGCCGCTGGACCGGGTGCGCCGTCCGTTCGGCGACGATCCGCGCGACCGGGAGCTGAGCGGGGTGCCGAGGGGCCTGGCCCGCCAGCTGGTCGGGTTCTGTGTGGTTGGCGCGCTGAGCACGCTGGTCTATCTGCTGCTGTACTCCCTCTTCCGGATGGGCACCGGTCCGCAGGTGGCCAACGCGCTGGCGCTGCTGCTGTCGGCGCTCGGCAACACCGCGGCCAACCGGAGGCTCACCTTCGGCGTACGCGGCCGGGACCGCGCGATGCGCCACCAGGCCCAGGGGCTGGTCGTCTTCGGCATGGGCCTCGTGCTGACCAGCGGCTCCCTGGCCGCCCTGGACGCCGTCCCCGGCACCGCCGCGCACGGCACCGAACTGGCCGTGCTGATCGCGGCGAACCTCGCCGCGACCGTTCTGCGCTTCCTGCTCTTCCGGGCCTGGGTCTTCCCGTCGGACCGCGGGGCCACGACCGACCACGACTCGAGGACCGATCGATGACCACCTACGACTACGGCACCCGCGAAGCCGGGCCGCCGCCGATGCCCGACGCCGCTCCCCGGCCGGGGCCGCGGGCGCCCGGCGGCTCGCGCCTGGCGCGGGCCTGGCGGGGACGGCCGGAGGACCCGCGCTGGGCGCGGCCCGCCCTGTGGGCCCTGCTGGCCACCACCGCCGTGCTCTATCTGTGGAGCCTGGGCGCGTCCGGCTACGCCAACCAGTTCTACTCGGCCGCCGTGCAGGCGGGCGGCGAGAGCTGGAAGGCGTTCTTCTTCGGCTCCTCCGACGCCGCGAACTCCATCACCGTCGACAAGCCCCCGGCCGCGCTGTGGCCGATGGCCCTGTCGGTACGGCTCTTCGGCCTCTCCTCCTGGGCGGTCCTCGTCCCCGAGGCGCTGATGGGCGTCGCGACGGTCGGGGTGCTGTACGCGGCCGTACGGCGCGGGTTCGGCGCGGGGGCCGGGCTGATCGCGGGCGCGGCGCTCGCGGTGACCCCGGTCGCGGCGCTGATGTTCCGCTTCAACAACCCCGACGCGCTGCTGTGCCTGCTGATGGTCTCGGCGGTCACCTGCGTGCTGCGCGCCCTGGAGGACGCGCGCACCAAGTGGCTGGTACTGGCCGGGGTCTGCTTCGGCCTCGGCTTCCTCACCAAGACGCTGCAGGCGTGGCTGATCCTGCCGCCGCTCGCGGTGGTGTACGCGGTGTGCGCCCCGGCGAAGTTCGGCCGGCGGATCGGGCAGCTGCTGCTCGCGGGGCTCGCGATGGTGGTGTCCGGCGGCTGGTGGGTGGCGATCGTCGAACTGTGGCCGGCGTCCTCGCGCCCGTACATCGGCGGTTCGCAGCACAACAGCTTCCTGGAGCTGACCTTCGGCTACAACGGTCTGGGCCGGATCAACGGCAACGAGACCGGCAGCGTCGGCGGTGGCGGTCCGGGTGGCGGTGGCGGTGGCGGCAGGTGGGGCGAGACCGGGATCGACCGGCTCTTCGGCTCCGACATGGGCGGTCAGATCGCCTGGCTGCTGCCCGCGGCGTTCATCCTGCTGGCGGCCGGGATCTGGCTGACCTGGCGGGCCAAGCGCACCGACACCCGGCGCGCGGCCTTCCTGGTGTGGGGCGGGGCGCTGCTGATGACCTTCGCCACCTTCAGCTTCATGTCCGGGATCTTCCACCAGTACTACAACATCGCCCTGGCGCCCTATATCGCGGCGCTCGTGGGCATGGGCGCGGTCCTGCTGTGGGAGCGGCGGAACGAGGGCGGCCGGGCGGGGGCGGCGGCCTCGGCGGTGCTGGCCGTCACGGTCGCGGTCACCGCGTACCTGTCGTACGTCCTGCTGGGGCGGTCGCCGGACTGGCACCCCTGGCTGCGCTGGGCGGTGCTGATCGGCGGGCTCGCGACGGCGGCCGGGATGCCGCTGACGGCGCGCCTGGGGCGGAGGGCGGCGCTGGCCGCGGCGGGCCTCGGCCTCGCGGCGGGGCTGGCCGGGCCGGTCGCGTACACGCTCAACACGGTCGACACCCCGAAGCACGGCTCCATCGTGACCGCCGGTCCGTCGGTGGCGGGCGGTATGGGCGGCCCCGGTGGCCGCTTCCCGGGCGGCGGTATGGGCGGTCCGCCGGGGATGCAGAACGGACGCCAGGGCGCGGGCCAGCAGGGGCAGAGCAACCAGGGGGGTCAGGGCCAGCAGGGGCAGGGCAGCCAAGGTGGTCAGGGCCGGCAGGGGCAAGGCCAGGGTCAGGGCCAGGGCGGTCCGCAGGGCGTGCCGGGCGGTGGCACCGGCGGCGGTCAGCCGGGTGGTGGCCAGAACGGCTTCCCCGGCGGTGGCTTCCCGGGCGGCGGCCAGTCCCCGCGCAACGGCACGGGCAACGCCCAGGGCGGCCAGGGGCAGAACGGCCGGCCGGGCATGTGGCCCGGCGGCGGCATGGGCGAGGGCGGCCGCCGTGGCGGCGGTATGGGCGGACTGCTCGACGGTCAGCAGGTCGACGCCGAGGTGGAGGCGAAGCTGGAGAAGAACGCCGGCGACTACACCTGGGCGGCCGCGGCGATCGGCTCGCAGAACGCCGCGAGCTACCAACTCGCCACCGAGAAGCCCGTGATGGCCATCGGTGGCTTCAACGGCAGCGACCCGTCCCCGACTCTCGCCCAGTTCAAGGAGTATGTGAAGCAGGGCAAGATCCACTACTTCATCTCCTCGGGCACCGGCATGGGCGGCGGGCCGGGCGGCGGCCAGGGGACCTCGTCCCAGATCACCGCGTGGATCGAGTCCACCTACAAGAAGATCACCGTGGGCAGCACCACGCTCTATGACCTCACCCAGGAGGCGACCAAGTCCTCGAAGTCCTCCGACTGACGCCGGAGCCCCGTGGATACGGGCCGGTGGTCGCGGGTTCGCCCCCGCGACCACCGGCCCGTACGCGTATGCGACGCGCGCACATAATTCGCTGTACGGCGTACAGCGGCACTTGTACGGTGTAAGGCCCAGCACATCGTCATACGCCGTAGAAGTCCCTGCCTGGAGTTCCCATGACGGTCTCGACCGCCGACGCCGCCTCCGCGCCACCCGATCAGTCCCCGGGTGGTCATCCCCAGCGCTGGCTGATCCTCGCCGTGATCTGCCTCGCCCAGCTCACCGTGTTGCTGGACAACACGATCCTCAATGTGGCGGTCCCCTCCCTGGCCAGGGAGATGGATGCCCGCACGGCCGACATCCAGTGGATGATCAACGCCTATTCGCTGGTCCAGTCGGGGCTGCTGCTCACCGCGGGCAGCGCCGCCGACCGCTACGGGCGGAAGAAGCTGCTGGTCGCCGGGCTCGCCCTGTTCGGCATCGGCTCGTTCGCGGCGTCGATGGCGCGGGACCCCGGCCAGCTGATCGCCGCCCGCGCGGGCATGGGCATCGGCGGGGCGCTGCTGATGACCACGACGCTCGCGGTCGTGGTGCAGGTCTTCGACGCGGGCGAACGGGCCAAGGCCATCGGGCTGTGGGGTGCGGTCAGCTCCCTCGGCTTCGCCGCGGGGCCGCTGATCGGCGGCTCGCTGCTGGAGCACTTCTGGTGGGGCTCGATCTTCCTGATCAATATCCCGGTGGCGCTGCTCGGGCTGGTGGCTGTGGTCTGGATGGTGCCGGAGTCGAAGGCGCCGACCAGCGACCGCCCCGATCTGCTCGGCGCGCTGCTGTCCACGGTCGGCATGACCGGCATCGTCTTCGCGATCATCTCCGGGCCGGAGCACGGCTGGACCTCCAGCCGGGTGCTGCTGTCGGCCTTCATCGGCGTCACCGTGATGACCGGATTCGCGCTGTGGGAGCGTCATATTCCGTATCCAATGCTGGACATGCACTTCTTCCGCGACCGCCGGTTCGTGGGCGCGGTGGCGGGCGGCATCCTGGTGGCCTTCGGGATGGGCGGTTCGCTCTTCCTGCTCACCCAGCATCTGCAGTTCGTGCTCGGCTATGACGCGCTGGACGCGGGGCTGCGCACCGCGCCGCTCGCGCTGGTGATCGTCGCGCTCAATCTCACCGGTGTCGGCGCGCGGCTGCTGCCGAAGCTCGGGACCCCGGTGACGATCGTCGGCGGGATGGGGCTGCTCGCGGCCGGTCTCGCCGCCATCGCGACGCTCGGCGCGCATGGCTATGGCGGGATGCTCTTCGGGCTGGTGGTGATGGGGGCCGGTATCGCGCTGGCCATGCCCGCGATGGCGAACGCCATCATGTCGGCCATCCCGCCGGAGAAGGCGGGGGTGGGCGCGGGGGTCAACGGCACGCTCACCGAATGCGGCAACGGGCTCGGTGTCGCCGTCCTCGGCGCCGTGCTCAACTCCCGCTTCGGCTCGCTGCTGCCCGCGGTCGCCACCGGGGCGGGCTCGCTTCCGGCCGCCCTCGCCGCGGCCCGTACCCCCGAGGACCGCGAGGCCGTCGCGGACGCCTTCGCCTCGGGGGTGGAGACCAGCCAGCTGGTCGGCGCGGCGGCCGTGCTGGCGGGTGGAGTGCTGGCCGCGCTGCTGCTCAGCAGGGCCGAACGATCTTCACAGGAGGCCCCGGCGGCATAGCATCTTCAGGTAGTGAGGTGCCGCGTGCCCGGTCCCGGGACGTACGTGGCGCCAGCGCACCGGAGAAAGAGAGGCGCCGCCATGGCAACCGGCAGCCGCACCGTCCGCCCGCGGTCCAGCGTCTGGCTCTCCGAACGCAAAACCCCCAAGCGCAAGGGCGACCAGCAGCCCGTCGGGCTCGACCATCTGAAGATCGTCGCGGCGACGATGCGGCTGCTGGACGCCGAGGGTCTTTCGGGCTTCTCGATGCGACGGCTCGCGGCGGAGCTCGGGGTTACCGCCATGTCGGTCTACTGGTACGTGGAGACCAAGGACCATCTGCTCGAACTCGTCCTCGACGCGGCCATGGGCGAGATAGCGCTGCCCATCGAGGCCGTCGGCCCCGTCGAGGGCCATGACCACGCCCCGGCCGAGCCGAGGGACTGGCGTGAGCAGCTGCGCCAGGTCGCCTCCGAGTACCGGCGGGTGCTGGTCCGCCACCCCTGGCTGCCGGCGCTGCTGGGGGAGTATCTCAACATCGGGCCGAACGCGGTGGTCTTCCAGAAGGCCGCGCTGACCGTGATGCGCCACAGCGGACTGCCGGACGACAAGATCACCAGCGCGCTGTCCCTCGTCTACCAGTTCGTCTACGGCTTCTCCACGATCGAGGGCCGCTTCGCCGCCCGCTGCCGGGCGGAGGGAGTCACCCAGGACGAGCTGTTCCACGAGATGATGAGCTCGGTCGAGGGTCGTATGGAGTTCGACGAGGCGCGGAAGATCATGGAGGCTCGCGGCGGCACCACGGTCCAGGAGATGCACGACCGCGACTTCACCTTCGCCCTGGACCTGGCGATCGCCGGTATCGAGACCCTGCGGGAGCGATAGCGCGCCGGGCATCGCCGAGCAGGGTGGGACCGCGCCGGGGCGGAGCCTCAGGCCGTGGGGAGCTCCTCGCCCTGCACCGCCTGTATGTCCAGCTCCACCCGCAGGGTCGTGCCGATCGCCGCGATGCCCGCCGCGACCACCTGGTTGTAGTTCATCGCGAAGTCCTCGCGGCGCAGCTCGGCGACGGCCCGGAAGGCCGCCCGCACCCCGCCCCAGGGGTCGGGGCCCGTGCCCAGGTACGTCAGGTCCAGGTCCACGTCCCGGACCACGCCGTGCATCGACAGCTCGCCGTGGACCGTCCAGCGGTCGGCCCCGGCCGCGCTCAGATGCGTGCTGCGGTAGGTCAGCTCCGGGAACTCCTCCACATTGAGGAAGTCGGGCGACTTCAGATGGCCGTCCCGCATCGTGTTGCCGGTGTCGATGCTGGCGGCCCGCATGACCGCCTCGACGCGCGACTTCTCGATGTCCTCGGCGACCTCGATCCGCCCGCTGAACTCCGTGAACCGGCCGTGGACACTGGAGATGCCCAGGTGCTGGGCGACCGCGGCCACCGTCGAATGCGCCGGGTCGATCGTCCACGCCCCGGGCGGCGGAAGCTCCACCCCGCCCTGGCGCGCCAGCACCACGTTGCCCACGTCGGCCCGCCCTGAGGCCGTGACGATCGCCGTGGACGCGACCGGGGCGTAGCCGACCGCGGTGGCGATGATCGTGTACGCCCCCGGCGGCAGCGGCTCGTCGGTCCGCACGGCGCCGTCCGCATCGGCCTGCGCGCGCAGCACCTGGGCGCCCGTCATATCGGTGACGGTCAGCACCGCGTGCTGGACCGCCCAGCCGTCGCGGGTGCGGATCCGGGCCCGCAGTCCCGCTCCCCCGCCTGCTCCTGCTCCTGTGGTCGTCATGCCGCGTTTCGCTCCCGCTCGGGTGTCGCCGTGTTGCTCGTCGTGCTCGGCGTGTTGCTCGTGTGGCTCATGTCGCCCGGCGCGCTGGTCGTGCGCGCCGTGCTGTCGTGCTGGTGGTACTCGTCGTGCCGGTGGTACTCGTCGTGTCTGTGCACCGGATCCGGGCGGCGGCGTCAGGCCGTCCCCTGCCTTCACTACACCGCCGCCGGGATCCGGGTTCCGGGTCCGGCCGAGAAATCCGCCGCCCGGGCCGGGTCCGGGGCGCGTCTCCGCTCATGCGCGCCCCGGACCCGGGGTTCCGTCACTCGCCCGGGTGGGCGAGCTCCACGTCGTGGCCGTCGACGCCGGGTCCGGAGACCGTCAGCGCCCCCGCGACCGGCGGGTAGCCGCTCGCGATGACCGTGTAGTCGCCCGCGTCCAGGTCGGTGAAGGCGTACGCGCCGTCCTCACCGGTGGTGGCGGTGGCGACCACGTTCCCGGCCGAGTCCACGAGGGTGACCCGCGCGTCGGGCAGCGGCCGCCGGTCGGCACCGGCCCGGACTATGCCCTGCACCCGGGCGCCGGCCTGCAGCGCTATCTCCACCCGGGTCAGCCCCTGGGCCCCCACGTCGACGGGCAGGGCCGCGGGCCGGTAGCCCGGCGCGTTCACCGCGACCGTGAAGGTCCCGGAGACCAGCTCCTCGAAGCCGAAGTCGCCCTGCTCACCGGTCTTCCCGGTGGCCAGCACCTCGCCGCGGACATCGGTGACCACGACCATCGCCGCGTCCACCGGCCGGCCGTCGGCGGCACCGCGCACGGTGCCCACCAGGCCGCTGGTGGCCGACAGGACGATGTCGAAGCCGAGCGGCTCGTCCCCGACCACGACCGTGGACGCCTGCGGCTGGTGGCCGTCGGCCGCCGCGATCAGGACGTACGAGCCGGAGCCCGGCGCGTCCAGGGCGTACGAGCCGTCGGGGTGCGCCACCGAACGGCCCAGCTGCCGCCCGGCGAGCGAGATCAGCGTCACCGCGGCGCGGGCGACGGGGCCGCCCTCCGCGTTCCGCACGAAGCCGTGCACACCCTGCCGGGGCTGACGGTCCGCGCCGTCGCCCCCGGCGGAGGCGAACGCCGTAAGGCGCTGCGGAGCGGTGGCCGTCTGCGCGGCGGTGGCCGCGACGGCGCCGCCCGCGTCCGGCTCGCGCACCGCGGCGGCCGGGGCGCCCACGAGCGCGGGCTCGAGGTCGGCGACCTGCCCGGTGGCTGCCGTGGCCGCCACCGCGTCGGCCGGGGCCCCGTCGGTGGCCGGGGCGTCCGGGGTGGCCGTGGCGGCCTGCTGGGTGCCTGAGTTGGTCTTCAGGGCGACCTCCTTGATGAACAGGGTCAGCAGGAAGGCGAGGAACGCGGCAGGGGCGGCGAAGAGGAAGACGTCCGCGACACCGTGCCCGTAGGCGCTCTCCATGATCGTGCGCATCGGCTCGGGCAGCGCCTGCACGTCGGGGATGCCACCGCCGCCGGTGCCGCCGTGACCCAACGCCGCGCCCTTGGGGCCGAGGTCGGCCAGGCCTTCCTTGACGAAGTGGGTGACCCGGTTGGCGAGCACCGCGCCGAGCGCCGAGACGCCGACCGCACCACCCAGGGAGCGGAAGAAGGTGACGACGGAGCTGGCCGCGCCGAGGTCCTGCGGGGCCACCTGGTTCTGGGTGGCCAGTACCAGGTTCTGCATCATCATGCCGATGCCGAGGCCCATGAGCGCCATGTAGATCGCCATGTGCCAGTACGGGGTGTCGTACCGGATGGTGCCGAGCAGCGCGAGACCCGCCGTGACCAGCACACCACCGCTGACCAGCCATGCCTTCCAGCGACCGGTCTTGGTGATGATCTGACCGGAGATGGTCGAGGAGACGAACAGACCGCCGATCATCGGGATGGTCATGACGCCGGACATGGTGGGCGACTTACCGCGCGCCAGCTGGAAGTACTGGCTGAAGAAGACGGTTCCGGCGAACATCGCGATACCGACGAAGAGCGACGCCAGCGAGGCGAGGGTGATCGTCTTGTTGCGGAACAGCCGCAGCGGAATGATCGGCTCGCTCGCCTTGGACTCGATCAGGGTGAAGATCAGTCCGAGCACGATCGAGCCGCCGACCATCGCGTACGTCTGCCAGGAGAGCCAGTCGTACTTGTCGCCGGCGAAGGTGACCCAGATCAGCAGCAGCGAGACCGCGGCGCTGATGAAGAAGGCGCCGCCCCAGTCGACCTTGACGTCCCGCTTCACCACGGGGAGCTTCAGGGTCTTCTGAAGGACGATCAGCGCGATGACGGCGAACGGCACGCCGACGTAGAAGCACCAGCGCCAGCCCAGCCAGTCGGTGTCGGTGATCACGCCGCCCAGCAGCGGACCGCCGACGGTCGCGACGGCGAAGGTCGCGCCGAGGTAGCCGCTGTAACGGCCGCGCTCGCGCGGGGAGATCATCGCGGCCATGACGATCTGGGCGAGGGCGGACAGGCCGCCGACGCCGATGCCCTGCACCACGCGGCAGGCGATCAGCATGCCGGGGTTCTGCGACAGACCGGCCACCACGGAGCCCGCGACGTAGATCACCAGGGCTATCTGGACCAGCAGCTTCTTGCTGAAGAGGTCGGCGAGCTTGCCCCACAGCGGCGTGGTGGCCGTCATGGCGAGCAGGGTGGCGGTGACGACCCAGGTGTAGGAGGACTGGCTGCCGTTGAGGTCGGCGATGATCTTGGGTAGTGCGGCGGAGACGATCGTCGACGACAGGATCGCGACGAACATCCCCAGCAGCAGCCCGGAGAGGGCCTCCATGATCTGCCGGTGGGTCATCGGCGCCGAGGAGTCCGCGGCGTGGCCGTGCTGGCCTCTGTGGCCTCCTCCGCCGTGCTTGGCGTGGGCGGGGTGCCCCGCGGGTCCCCGCACACCACCGTCCGGTGTGGTCGTTGCCATGAAGTTCCTTAACGTTGCGAAGGTGTACGGGTGGTGCTGGTCTCCGCCTGATGCGGCAGGGCCCGGGAACGGGTGTCCCCGAAACTCGTCCGCAACCGGGCGAGAAGTTCATTGAGGCGGTCGACGTCCTCGTCCGACCAGTCGCTCAGACAACTGGCGAGCGCGTTCGTGTAGCGCTCGGAGACCTGACCGAGCAGGGCTCGTCCGCTGGGGTTGATGCTCAGCAGCCGCGACCGCCGGTCGAGCGGGTCGGGCTTGCGGTCCACCCAGCCGCGGTTCGCGACATGTGCCACATGCCGGCTGGTCACCGACATGTCGATGTCGAGCAGCTCGGCGAGCTTGCTCATGCGCATCTCGCCGTAGCGGTCGAGGAGCATCAGGACGACGGCGGCGCCCGACGGGCAGTCGGCCGGCAGGACGCGCCCGAGCCCGCGCTTGACGGTGCCGATGGCGCTGAGCTGCCGGGCCAGCTCCTCGTAGTGGCGCTGAGTGGCCACGGCACCTCCCAGGGGGATTGATCAGGATGGTCAGTTGCTTAAGGCAACCATAGAAGAAGTTAGTTGCTACAGGCAAATGAAGGGGCGGTCTGGGCGGTAAATTGCCGTTAAAGAGTCGTCCTGGAGTGAGTCAAGCGGGGTGGCCGAGGTGCGAGGGGCTGCTGAGACCCGGGGGTGTCCCGGAATCCGCTCGTTCGCTAGGGTCGGGGCTCATGGCGAACAACCCCCAGAGCCCCAACGGGAACCACGACCCGGCCGGCTCCACTCAGATGTTCCGCGCCTTCGTCGACGAGGGCACTCGGCAGCCTCAGACGTCCGCCGGATCGGGCGGCGGTTCGCGCGTCGGCCTCATCGTCGGCGTGATCGCGGCGGTGGTGATCGTCGCGGCGGTGGCCTGGCTGGCGCTGGGCTGAGTCCGCGAAGCCCTGACACTTCCAGCGGGGGCCTGAGCTCTCTCGGGGCCCGAGTTCCCGCGCCCCTTACGGCTGCCGGGTCGGCCTTACGGCTTCCAGCTGACCGAGACGTCCTGTGTCTCGATATGCATGCCCAGCGGCACCCGCCAGTCGTCCACGCACACCGTCCAGGTCTTCTCCTTCTTCTGGCCCGCGCCGATCGGCGCGGGCAGCTCTTCCTTGGACTCCAGCGTGGCCCAGTCGATGCCGAGCGCGTCGATCACATGCGTCCCGAAGGTGACGGTGCCCGAGGCGATGGGCGCTCCTCCGGTGTTGCGGAACTCAACCTTCACCTTCTCGCACCAGCGCTCATCGGTCGCCGTCCGCTCCGGCTTGCCGACCTTGAGGGCGGCCGGTCCGGTGGGCGTGGGGGTGCCGGAGGGGTCCGAGGAGCCCGGGCCCGGGCCGGAGGGTGAGGGCTCGCCGGGGCCCTCGCCCGTGGGCCCGCCGTCGCCCTTGGGGCCGTCGTCCGTACGCCCCGGGGCCCCGGAGCCGCTCTTCCCGCCGCCCGGGCCGCCCGAGCCGTCCGTGCGGCCGGGGGCCCGCGCCGAGGCCGAGGGCGCCCGCGAGGCCGGGCCGTCCGCTCTGCCGTCCGTGGTGGCCTCGGGTCCGGCCGTGCCCCGATCGCGCTTCCCGTCCGTGCCGCCCTTACCGCCGCGAGCGTTGTCCGTGCCGTCCTCGTCCAGGGGCACCAGGTCGACGCCATCCTTGGGCGGCACGGCGTTCGCGGTCCGCCGGCCGTCGGGTCCGGCCGCACCGGCGGCCACATAGCCGTCGCTGCCACCGCCGCAGCCGCTGAGGAGTGCCCCCAGGCACAGCGCGGCCGCCGAGGAGGCGATTGCCGTACCTCGGCGGCCCGTTGTCCGGCTCCATGCGTATCGCATCGGGCCAGTGTGGCTGACGACCCGTCAGGTGTACAGGGATCCGGTGTGCAGGGATCCGGCAGGGGACTGGCCAGTGGCGGTCAGTCCGAGATCAGGCCCTCGCGCAGCTGGGCCAGGGTCCGGGTGAGCAGCCGGGAGACATGCATCTGGGAGATCCCGACCTCTTCGCCGATTTGCGACTGCGTCATATTGGCGAAGAAGCGCAGCATGATGATCTGGCGCTCACGCGGCGGCAGTTTCGCCAGCAGGGGCTTGAGCGACTCGCGGTACTCCACGCCCTCCAGCGCGCTGTCCTCGTACCCCAGCCGGTCGGCGAGCGACCCCTCGCCGCCGTCGTCCTCGGGGACGGGGAGTCCAGCGAGCTGGCCGTGTAGGCATTGCCCACCGCGAGCCCGTCGACCACGTCCTCCTCGGAGACGCCCAGCGCCGTGGCGAGCTCGGTGACGGTCGGGGAGCGGTCGAGCTTCTGTGACAGCTCGTCACTGGCCTTGGTGAGGGCCAGGCGCAGCTCCTGGAGCCGCCGCGGGACCCGCACCGACCAGCTGGTGTCGCGGAAGAACCGCTTGATCTCGCCCACGACGGTCGGCATGGCGAACGTCGGGAACTCCACGCCCCGTTCGCAGTCGAAGCGGTCGATCGCCTTGATCAGGCCGATGGTGCCGACCTGGACGATGTCCTCCATCGGCTCGTTACGGCTGCGGAACCGGGCCGCCGCGTAGCGGACGAGCGGGAGGTTCAGCTCGATGAGGGTGTCACGGACGTAGCCGGCCTCCGCACTGTCCTTGTCGAGTGTGGCGAGCCGCAGGAAGAGGGAGCGGGAGAGGGTGCGGGTGTCGATGGCGTCGCAGTCGTCAGGCATGTGCGGTGCGTCGTTGTTGAGCACCTTCGAGCTGCCCAGTTCTACGGACATGCCACCCCCTAGAGGTCGCGGACGGATCCCAGCTGCGCGGTTCGCGTCCGACGCAGCCTCCCCCTGAATACCGGAGGTCGGGCCGCGGTAAACGCGGTTCCTGCAGAATGTCACATGTCGGCAACACGCTGTAGCGCCATGTCGACATTACAGCCTTGAGACCCCGGGACGGAGGTCCCTCCCAAGGATCAGGACTCGATCCGGTTTGCGGATCTCAGCCGGGCGAAGCTCCGGGACAGCAGCCGGGACACATGCATCTGGGAGACACCGAGCTCGGCGCTGATCTGAGATTGCGTCAAGTTGCTGTAGTAACGGAGCAAAAGGATACGCTGCTCGCGCTCGGGCAGTTGTACGAGCAGATGGCGCACCAGATCGCGGTGCTCGACTCCGGCGAGCGCCGGATCCTCGTAGCCGAGCCGGTCGACCAGGCCGGGCAGTCCGTCGCCCTCCTGGGCGGCCTCCAGGGAGGTGGCGTGATACGAGCGGCCCGCCTCGATGCAGGCCAGCACCTCCTCCTCGCTGAGCTTGAGGCGTTCGGCGATCTCGGCCGTCGTCGGGGAGCGGCCGTGCAGCACGGTCAGGTCCTCGGTCGCGCCGTTGACCTGCACCCATAGCTCGTGCAACCGGCGCGGGACGTGGACGGTGCGGACGTTGTCGCGGAAGTAGCGCTTGATCTCGCCGACGACGGTCGGCATGGCGAAGGTCGGGAACTGCACCCCGCGGTCCGGGTCGAACCGGTCGATCGCGTTGATCAGGCCGATGGTGCCGACCTGGATCACGTCCTCCATGGGCTCGTTGCGGCTGCGGAAGCGGGCCGCGGCGTAGCGGACCAGCGGCAGATTGGCCTCGATCAGCGCGGCGCGCACGCGGGCGTGCTCGGGGGTTCCGGGGGTGAGGCCCGAGAGCTCGGCGAAGAGCACCTGGGTGAGCGCTCTGGCGTCAGCCCCGCGGCTTCTGCCGCTTTCGCTGCCGCCATCGCCCTGGGGCGGGGTTCTGGGCGCGGTACGGGCTGACACGGTCACGCCACCCCTTCACGATGTACTCACCCGGCAAAAGCGGTCATAGCATCACAAGACATGTGCACTGTGTGCAAGCACCGCTTTACCACGTGTTGGTGGAGAAAACGCCCGATAAGGGAGTGAGGGAAACGGGGGTTCGAGGGCGGGGACGGGAGGGGCGCGCGGCTAGTTGGTCAGCTCCGTCATGAACTCGCCGACGCTCTTGGCGGCGTCCGATATGCCCTCGAAACCGACCTGGACGAGGTCGGCCGCCCGGGCGGGGGTCTTGATGATCGTGTACAGCACGAAGACGATCAGCATATAGAGCGCGATTTTCTTCGCCTGGGCCATCTGTGCTGCCTCTCCCCGCTGTGCCCTTGTGCAGTTGCGAGAGTCTATCCACACCTCTGGCGCATCAGTCGTATCAGTCGGATGAACACATCGGTGTTGTGGGGACACCCCTACGCCGCTGTGGGCGCCGCGCTACATATGGGTGGATTCTGGAGGAAGAGGGGGTGGCAAGAGTGGTGCCGGAAGGAGCGGCGGCCGCGGCTCGCGCCGTCGGCGGAGGGAGCGGAGATGCGTGTCGGTGTGCTGACCGGCGGCGGTGACTGCCCCGGGCTCAACGCCGCGATCCGCGGCATCGTCCGGAAGGGCGTGGAGGTCCACGGCTTCGAGTTCGTCGGGGTGCGGGACGGCTGGCGCGGCGCGCTCGAAGGAGCCATCGTGCCGCTGGACGTCCCGGCCGTGCGCGGCATCCTGCCGCGCGGCGGCACCATCCTCGGCTCCTCCCGGACCAACCCCTGGCCGGCGAGGACGGGGTCGATCGGGTGCGGCGGACGCTCGCCGAGTACGAGGTGGACGCGCTCATCGCGATCGGCGGCGAGGACACGCTCGGCGTCGCCGCGGCGCTGGGGGGCGAGGGCATCCAGGTGGTCGGGGTGCCCAAGACGATCGACAACGATGTGGCGGGCACCGACTACACCTTCGGTTTCGACACCGCCGTCAATATCGCCACCGAGGCGATCGACCGGCTGCACACCACCGCCGAATCCCACACCCGCACCCTGGTGGTCGAGGTCATGGGGCGGCACTCCGGCTGGATCGCCCTGCACTCGGGCATCGCGGGCGGTGCCAACGTCATCCTGATCCCCGAGCAGCCCTTCGACATCGACCAGGTCTGCGCCTGGGTGGAGAACCGCTTCACGATCAGATACGCGCCGATCGTGGTGGTGGCGGAGGGGGCCGTGCCGAAGGCGGGCCAGATGGTGGTCAAGGACTCCAGCCTGGACGAGTTCGGCCATGTCCGGCTATCCGGTATCGGCGAGTGGCTGTCCCGTGAGATCGCCGATCACACCGGTAAGGAGGCCCGCACCACGGTCCTGGGCCATATCCAGCGCGGTGGGACGCCCAGCGCCTTCGACCGCTGGCTGGCCACCCGCTTCGGGCTGCGGGCGATCGACGCGGTCAAGGACCGGGACTTCGGCACGATGGTGGCGCTGCGCGGCACGGACATCGTGCGGATGCCGCTCGCGGAGGCCACGGTGGGCACCAAGGGCGTCGAGCCGGCGCTGTACTCGGAATTCGGGGTGTTCTTCGGCTGAGCGCCTGCGGGATGCGGGCTCAGGGTGTGGGAGGTGGGTTCGGGACACGGGGCTCGGGGGCGGGCTCAGAGCGCGGGGTGCGGGCTCACGGTCCGGGGTGCGGTACGACCGCCACCGGGCAGTGGGCGTGGTGCAGCACCGCATGGGCCACCGGCCCCAGCCGCAGCTGGGTGGGCCGGGTGGCCGTACGGCGCCCGATCACCAGCAGCCCGGCCCGCTCCGAGGCCCTGACCAGCGCCTCCGCCGGATTGAGCAGAACGACGTCCGGCACCACGGCCACCTCGGGGCAGCCCTCCCGCCACGGCCGCAGGGCGTCGGAGACCACCTGGCTCTCCTGGTCCTCCCACATCGCCCGGTCCTCCTCCAGCACCGTGAGCATCCAGGCCGACGGGGAGGCCGGGGGCAGCGCCCACGCGTGCACCACCCGCAGCGGTACGCCCCGCTCCTGGGCGGCGCGGAACGCGAAGGCGGTGGGCGCCTCCGCCGGGGCGTGCGCGTCGAAGCCGAGCTGCACCTCGTCCGACTCCGTACCGTCCCACCCGGCACCCGTACGTCGCTCCTCCGGGACCGTGACGACGGGGCAGTCCGCCATCGCCGCAACCCGCAGCGCCACGGAGCCCACCGCCAGCCCTCGAAGCCACCCCAGCCCCGGGCCCCGACCACCAGCAGCCCGGCGCTCGCGGCGGCGGTGAGCAGGGCATCGGCCGGTTCGGCGTCGGTGTGCTCCCCGTCGATCCCGAGCTCCGGAAGGCGCGCCCGGAAGTCGGCCACCGTCTGCCCGAGCATCTGCTCGCCCACGTTCTGCCAGGCGTCCGCCCCGGGCACCGGCGAGACTCTGCGCGGCAGCGGCGGACAGGCGTGCACCAGGCGCAGCGCGACCCCGCGCCGCGCCGCCTCCCGCGCGGCCCACTCGGCCGCCGTAAGGCTGCGCCGGGAGCCGTCGACCCCCGCCACGACAGGGCCGCTCATCCGGTCCTCCTCGGCTGCCGTCCGTCACTCCGGTCCGGAAACTCCGGTTCTTCGCTCCGGTCCGGGAACTCCGGTCCGGGAACTCCGGTCCGTATCTCCTGTCCGTTCTGCTGCCAACTGGAGCACGTCCGTTTAGTCTAGATACGCGACGAAGATCCGACATGATCGGAGGATTCGCCGCGCACAGACCGCGAGGGGTAGTGACCGCCCCCGGTCCGGGTGCGCCCCGGTCCGGGGGCGGCTCTGCGAGCGGCGACGGGCAAACGCGGCCCAAGTCCCCAAAGGTGGGGTGAGATGTCAAGGTTTCGGGGGAAGCGGGGGTGTGCGGAGCGAGCGCAGGATGGGGGCGAGGTAAGGGAAGGAGAGGGAAATGCGCTCGATCTCATGGCACCTCACCTCGCGTCGTTCAGCATTCGTCGTCGGTTTCGTCGTCGTGGTCGCCGTCGTGGTGGTCCTTGGGATGGTCTCCTCCTCCGAAAAGGCATCCGGGGAAGTCTCCAAAGAGGCGCCCGGGGAAGCCCCCGGACACGCCTCGACGGTCGAATACCGGCGGGAACCCGTCGGAAAGACCTCGGTCCCCGCGTTCACCTCCTCCGCCGGCCGAGACCGCAAACACGTGGTCTCGCCCTCCAACGGAGGCCGCGCCTTCCGCGGCAACACCCCCGGTCTCTACGCCGGCGTCCGGAACCGACAGCCCTGTGACCGGCAGGGCCTGCTCCACGACCTGGACGCCGACAAGCAGAAGGGCGCCGCCTGGAGCAAGGTCCAGCACATCTCGCCCGACGGCATTTCCGATTTCGTCCAGCGGCTCACGAGCGTCACCCTGCGCTCCGACACCTACGCGAAGACCTACGGCTACCGCGGTGGGGTGAAGCCGGTGTCCGCCGTTCTCCAGGCCGGAACGGCGGTTTTCGTCGATGGGCGCGGTCTGCCCGTCGTGAAGTGCGACTCCGGAAATCCCGTGAAGGTCTCGGCCCCGCCGCGCCACGCCAAGCCGACCTTCACCGGGCCCGAGTGGAACGGTTTCTCCCGGAGCACGGTGACCGTCATCCGGCCGGCCACGAAGAACGTCAAACACCTCGTCCTGGTGGGGATCGGCAAGGCCGAGCTGCTGAAGCGCCCGCTCGGTGACGGCGACGGCAGCGGCGACCCGCGGGACACGGTGCTGGCCCGCGCCGACTATCCCTCGTTCCTGGCGATGCCGGGCGAGCAGCACGCCCCGCGGCTGCGGGAGGCGCCGAAGGTCACCCTGAAGCCGTCCGACCGGTTCACCCCGCTGGAGACCGAGCGCCCGTCCGGGACCCCCTCGCAGCAGTCGCAACCCTCCGACGAGCCGACGGACCCGAATCAGCAGCAGCCCCAGGACCAGCCCTCGGACCCCGGCCAGCAACCGCAGGACCAGCCGTCGGACCCCGGCCAGCAGCAACCGCAGGACCAGCCCTCGGACCCGGGCCAGCAGCAGCCGCAGGACCAGCCCCAGCAGCAGCCCCAGCCCCCGCCGAACCAGCCCCCTCCGAATCAGCCTCCGCCCAATCAGCCGCCCCCGAACCAGCCCCCGCCGAACCCGCCTCCGCCGCCGCAGCCCCCGCCGAACCAGCCCCCGCCCCAGCAGCCCCAGCCCGACCCGAATCAGCAGCAGCAACCCCAGCCCGACCCCAACCAGCAGCAGCCCCAGGACCAACCACCGCCGTCCGGCCCCTGACGGGAACGGCCCCGGCACAACCCGCGCACACGAACCGGAACAACACCCGCGCACACAAAGACGTAGGGCCCGGCTCGCGATGAGCCGGGCCCTACGTTCTTCGAGCGGTAGCGGTGGGATTTGAACCCACGGAGGAGTTGCCCCCTCACGCGCTTTCGAGGCGCGCTCCTTCGGCCGCTCGGACACGCTACCGAGGGAGAGCCTAGCGGACGGGTGGCCGGGAACCGAAATCGGTTCCGGGACCGGCCCGTGCGGCGGGGCTCAGGACTTGCGGAAGAAGGCGGTGAGGGGGGCCGCGCACGCCTCCGCCAGGACGCCCGCGATGACCTCGGGGCGGTGGTTGAGGCGGCGGTCGCGGACCACGTCCCAGAGGGAGCCGACCGCGCCCGCCTTCTCGTCCACGGCGCCGTAGACCAGCCGGTCCAGGCGGGACAGGACGATCGCGCCGGCGCACATCGTGCACGGCTCCAGGGTGACCACCAGGGTGCAGCCGGTCAGCCGCCAGCCGCCGAGGTGGTGGGCGGCGGCTCGGAGGGCGAGGACCTCGGCGTGGGCCGTGGGGTCGCCGTGGGCCTCGCGCTCGTTGCGGCCGCGGCCGAGCACCGAGCCGTCCGGGCCCAGCACGACGGCGCCGACCGGCACATCTCCCGTCTCGGGTGCCCGCACCGCCTCCTCCAGCGCCAGGCGCATCGGTTCGCGCCAGGGATCGCGGAGGGGGTCGGGGTCGGGGCCGGGCAGGAGGCCGGTCAGCGGATCGGTCATGACATCAGTGTGGCGGCGGTCAGCGCACCGCCTCCAGCCCCTCCATGCTGCACCCCAGCATCTCGGCGATCGATTCGAGGGCGTCCCCGTCGAGGGCCTTCAGCTCCTTCTCGTCCATGCCGAGGTCGGCCAGGATGTCGGCGTCGCCGAGCGGGCCGATCGGGACCGGGGCGTCGTCCGCGTCCTCGTCGTCCCGGTCCGGCTCGCCGTCCTCGGTGCCGTCCAGGTCGACCAGGCTGTCCAGATCGTCGTCGGGGTCCCGGCCGAGCAGCTCGTCGGTGAGCATCGAGCCGTACGAGGTGCGGGCGGCCGCTGCCGCGTCCGATACATAGATGTGCGGGTCGTCCTCGCCGTCCACGCGGACGACGCCGAACCACGCGTCTTCGTGCTCGATGAAGGCCAATACCGTGTCGTCGTCCTTGGAGGCCAGACGGGCCAGTTCGATCAAGTCCGTCAGGGTTTCCACGTCATCGAGCTCTGTGTCGCTCGCTTCCCACCCTTCTGCGGTGCGCGCGAGCAATGCGGCGAAGTACACCGTGACTCTCCCACTGGTCATAGGCGTGCCGGGGGCGGGCGGGACAGTGTCCCGCCCCAATCGGAATCGTGGCAGAAACCGTCGCTTCGCGAGAGGTCTTCCACGCTGCGTCGTGCACCAGTCCAAAGAGATGTGGCTCACGCGGACGGAATCGAAACGCGCGGAAACCGTCTCCGGCGGTTCGGCGGAAGCTCACCAGGCCTCACCAGGAGAACGTCCGCATGTGTATCGCCCGGCGCATCCGGGCCGCGCGGGCCTGCCGGGGACGCACCTGGTTCCGTACCGCCCGGGCCTCGTTCAGCGCGCGCAGGAAGCGGTCGCGACGGCGGCGGCGGTCCGCGGCGGTTTCCATCGCGGTCGCGTCGGCCATGGTCACATCACTCCTCGGGGCCGAGGTGTCGCCCGGTGGAGGTCCGGGCGCTGTTGCCCACTTTCCCCGAATCGGCGGTTTGATGCCAGTACGGCGGCAGACGGTCGAGCGCGGGGAGGCGCACGGAGGGCGTCACCGGCGGGAGCCGGGCTCCGGGGGCTCGGTTAGTGTCGTTGCCATGCGGATCCACGTCGTCGACCACCCGCTGGTGGCGCACAAACTCACCACGCTGCGCGACAAGCGCACCGACTCCCCCACCTTCCGGCGGCTCGCCGACGAGCTGGTGACCCTGCTCGCGTACGAGGCCACGCGCGATGTGCGCACCGAGCAGGTCGACATCGAGACCCCGGTGACGGCCACGACCGGGGTACGGCTGTCCCATCCGCGCCCCATGGTCGTGCCGATCCTGCGGGCCGGTCTCGGGATGCTCGACGGCATGGTGCGGCTGCTGCCCACCGCCGAGGTCGGCTTCCTGGGCATGATCCGCGACGAGGAGACGCTCCAGGCGTCCACCTACGCCACCCGGATGCCCGAGGACCTCTCCGGCCGTCAGGTCTACGTCCTGGACCCGATGCTCGCCACCGGCGGGACGCTCGTCGCGGCGATCAGGGAGCTGATATCGCGGGGTGCCGACGACGTGACCGCGCTGTGTCTGCTGGCGGCGCCCCAGGGCGTCGAGCTCATGGAGCGCGAGCTGGCGGGCGCGCCGGTGACGGTGGTCACCTCGTCCGTTGACGAGCGGCTCAACGAGCAGGGGTACATCGTGCCGGGCCTCGGCGACGCGGGCGACCGGATGTACGGCACCGCGGGCTGAGCTCCACCCGACTCATCAGCGGCAAGGCGATCCGGAGGGCGCGGGCGAGGGCTTGGCCAGGGCGGCCAGCGCCTTGTCGGCGTCCTTCTGCTTGACCAGGTCCTTGAAACCGTTGCCGATGATCAGGTCGATGTCCTTGCCGTCGCGCGCGTCGTTCTTGGTCTGGGCGTCGGCGAGCTGCGTGCCGAGCACATTGAAGGCCCCGTCGCCGGCGCCGGGGGCGCCGAGCAGTATCCCGGTGGCCTTGACCTTCTTGTCGTACTGGGTCGGGGCGTTGCCCACCTTTCCGATCTTGAAGCCGCGCTTCTCCAGCTCCTTGGCGGTGTCCTTGGCGAGGCCGGAGCGCGTGGTCGCGTTGTAGACGTTGACCGTGATCTGGGAGGGCTTCGGCGGCTTCCCGCCCGTACGGCCGTGCTGACCGCCCTGGCCGCTGTCGGACCGGCCGGACTTGGCGTTCTCGTCGGGGTGCTTGTCGCCGCGCGGGCAGTCCCCGGTGCCGTGCGCCGCGCGGACCTTCTGGCCGCCGCTGTCGCCGGAGAAGACGTCGATGAGCTGAAGTGTTCCCCACCCGACCAGGCCGAGCGCCAGAACCGAGCCGAAGGCGGTGAACACCAGCCGCCGGCGGTTCCGGGGCCGGCTCATCCGCGGGTAGCGATCGCCCGTAATGCGGTACTTTCCGCCGATGCCGGGAGGGGTCAGCATGCTCATGTGCGCAGCGTAGTGCGGCCAGGTGGCGATGCCTACTAAATGATCAATGGTTGGTGCTCAGACCAACCCGAAAGGGCCAACACGGATCGGAAGTCGATCAACGGCGATCGGTCATCGGGGGCGGGAGCGCGGTCAGCCCTCGAGCTCCAGAACGCGTGCGTGCAGCACCTGGCGCTGCTGGAGCGCGGCGCGCACCGCCCGGTGCAGCCCGTCCTCCAGATAGAGGTCGCCCTGCCATTTCACGACATGGGCGAAGAGGTCCCCGTAGAACGTGGAGTCCTCGGCGAGCAGCGTCTCCAGGTCGAGCTGCTGCTTCGTCGTGACCAACTGGTCAAGACGTACCGGGCGTGGGGCGACATCCGCCCACTGGCGGGTGCTTTCCCGGCCGTGGTCGGGATAGGGCCGACCGTTTCCGATGCGCTTGAAGATCACACGGAAAGCCTACCGGGCATGCCCCTCCCGGCGCAGCCAAGGCGCCCGAGTGCCGGGCCGGAGCCGCGTCCCGCCGCACTCGGCCGCGTTCGGGCGCACTCGAAAAATTGGAAAAAATGCTCGAATGGGACTAGGCGCTCATGGGGGCCCGGAGTAACGTAAATAACAGCCTGCGGGGCGAGCGAGGGAGCTCGGCCGGAGAGGCGCTCAGGACAGAGGACGTAAGTCCCCCGAGAGCGTCTTCTAGATGGCCGGGCTGAGAGGCTCGAAGGTCGGGGAGACCGGAGAGCGACCTCCAACACCTGATACGGACAATGCCGCCGAAGGGAGCCCACCTCGCAGGTTTCGTCGTGCTCGCGCACCATGGCCTCATGGCCGTTCCCCAGCGCCCGCCGGGCCCTTACGGTGCGCCGGAGCCGCGCCGCGAGCCTTCGCCGGAGCCGCGCCGCTGTCTGGTCACCGGCGCCACCGGCTATATCGGCGGCAGGCTGGTTCCCGAGCTGCTGGCCGCCGGGCATCAGGTGCGCTGCGTGGCTCGCTCGCCCGGGAAGCTGCGCGACCAGCCCTGGGCGGGGCGGGTGGAGACCGTACGCGGCGATGTGACCGACGAGGAGTCCGTGGGCGCCGCCATGGAGGGCGTGGACGTCGCGTACTACCTGGTCCACGCGCTGGGCACCGGATCCGGCTTCGAGGAGACCGACCGCCGCGCCGCCCGGATCTTCGGCGAGCGGGCCCGGGCCGCTGGCGTGCGCCGGATCGTCTACCTCGGCGGGCTGACCCCGGAGGGCGTCCCCGAGCGCGCGCTCTCGCCCCATCTGCGGTCCCGGGCCGAGGTGGGCCGGGTGCTGCTGGACTCCGGGGTGCCGACGGCCGTGCTGCGGGCCGGGGTGATCATCGGCTCGGGCTCGGCCTCGTTCGAGATGCTGCGCTATCTCACCGAGCGGCTGCCGGTGATGGTGACGCCCCGCTGGGTGCGCACCCGCACCCAGCCCATCGCCGTCCGCGATGTGCTGCGGCTGCTGGTGGGCTGCGCCACGCTGCCGGACGAGGTGCACCGGGCCTTCGACATCGGCGGCCCCGACGTCCTCACCTACCGCGCCATGATGCGGCGGTACGCACGGGTGACCGGGTTGCGGCGGCGGCTGATCGTGCCCGTGCCGGTGCTCACCCCCGGTCTTTCCAGTCTGTGGGTCGGCCTGGTCACCCCCGTACCCGGCGCCATCGCCCGCCCGCTGGTGGAGTCGCTGCGCCATGAAGTGGTCTGCGCCGAACGGGACATCACCCGCTACGTGCCGGACCCGCCGGGCGGGCCGCTCGGCGTGGACCGGGCGCTGGAGCTGGCCCTGCGGCGGATCCGCGACGCGGAGGTGGCCACCCGCTGGTCCTCCGCCGCCACCCCCGGCGCGCCCAGCGATCCGCTGCCCACCGACCCCGACTGGGCGGGCGGCAGCCTCTACCAGGACCGCCGCGAGCGCGCGGTGGACGCCTCGCCGGGGGCCGTCTGGCGGGTGGTGGAGGGGATCGGGGGTGAGAACGGGTGGTACTCGATGCCGCTCGCCTGGGCGCTGCGCGGCTGGATCGACACCCTGGCGGGCGGCGTCGGGCTGCGCCGGGGCCGCCGGGACGCGGCGCGGCTCAGAGTGGGGGACAGCCTCGACTTCTGGCGGGTGGAGGAGGTGCTGCCGCCCCGGCTGCTGCGGCTGCGCGCCGAGATGCGGCTGCCGGGCCTGGCCTGGCTGGAGATGGTGGTCGCGCCGGACGGGCGGGGCGGGGCGGTGTACCGGCAGCGGGCGCTGTTCCATCCGCGCGGTCTCGCCGGGCATCTGTACTGGTGGTCGGTCGCGCCGTGCCACGCGCTCGTCTTCGGCGGGATGGCCCGGAACATCGCCGCCCGGGCCGAGAGGGGCGCGGCCGGGACGGGCAGGGGCGGGAAGGACGCGGCCGGGACGAGAGCGTCCGCGTTCCGCGCCCGGTGAGCCCCGCCGTCACCGGGACCCGTTCGGGGAGCCTTTCGGGGACCCGTTCGGGGATCCGTTCGGCCGCAGTCCCTCGAACGCGAGCGGCAGATGCCGCGGCCCGCGCAGTACCGCGTTCCGCCGATAGGCCGGCGGGTCCTCCAGCAGCCGGGGCTCGTCCAGCCGGCGGGCCAGCTCGGTCAGCGCGATCTGCGCCTCGAGCCGGGCCAGCGGGGCGCCGAAACAGCTGTGGACGCCGCTGCCGAAGCCGAGGTGCTGGTTGTCCCGGCGCTGCGGATCGAACCGGTCGGGGTCGGGGAACCGCTGCGGATCGCGGTTTCCCGAGGCCAGCAGCAGCCAGACGGGCGCCCCCCGGGGGATGGTCACGCCCGCGATGTCGATGTCCGAGAGCGGGGTGCGCTGGGGGAGCATCTGCACCGGCGGATCGAACCGCAGCAGCTCCTCCACCAGCGGCACGACCAGATGGGGATCCTTGCGCAGCCGGGCGAGCACATCGGGGTTGCGCAGCAGGGTCAGCATCCCGTTGGTGATCAGGTTGACGGTGGTCTCGTGCCCCGCCACCAGCAGCAGCGCCGCGGTGCTCAGCAGCTCCACCCGGCTCATCCGCCCCTCCGGGCCGTCCCCGTTGACCAGGGCCGAGAGCATATCGTCGCCGGGTGCGCGGCGGCGCTCCTCGATCAGCTCGGACAGATACGCCGCCAGCTCCGTACGGGCCTGCCGGGCGATCCGCCCCCGCTCGGCGGCGTCCGCGTCCGAGTCGGGGTCCAGACTGGCGGCGAGGGTGTCGGCCCAGGCGTGGAAGCGGGGCTCGTCCTCCCGATCCACCCCGAGCAGCCGGCAGATCACGGTCACCGGGAAGGGATAGGAGAAGTGGTCGACGAGATCGATCCGGTCCCGCCCCTCGAAGCCGTCGATCAGCTCGCCGACGATACGGGTGAGTTCCCCGCGCATCTCGTGGAGCCGGCGCGGGGTGTGCGGCGGGCCGAAGGGCGCCGTCGCGAGCCGGCGCAGCCGGTCGTGCTCGGGCGGGTCCAGCTTCAGGAAGCTGGGCGGCAGCCCCGGGTCGTCCTCCTCGGGCAGCTCCGAGGCGGCCCGGGGGTCCAGGTTGCGCGCGTCGGAGCTGAGCCGGGGGTCGTGCAGCAGACCGTGGATCTCCCAGTAGGTGGAGACGATGTACGGCCCCTCCTCGTCGTGCACCACGGGCGTCTTGCGCAGCTCGGCGTAGATCGGGTACGGGTCGGCACGATGGGCGTAGTCGGTGATCTGCCGTACGAGCGAGCCCTGCGTCTGCGTCATGGCTGAGTGCGTTCCTTCGTCGGGGTCGTCCCCCTGCTCAGCATCGGTGAGGCGGACCGGGCCCGCGCGTACAGCCAGGCCAAAGGGGCGAACGCGCGGCGGGGCCGAGCCAGGGGGACGGTGGGGCCCGGCGAGGGAGGTGGCGGCCCGTCGCTCGCTACGATGGAGCGCCGCGCGCCGGGCGCGTGCGGTGGGGAAGGAGACGGTGTGACGGACCACGACCGGACCGGCGGGCCCGGCTGGCCCCGCCGCCCCCGTCGGCGTGGCCAGGGCGAACTGGAGGCGCAGGTGCTCGCGGCGCTGAGCCGGGCGCCGGGGCCGGTGACCGCCGCATGGGTGCAGGAGCGGATCGAGGGCGAGCTCGCCTACACCACGGTCATGACCATCCTGTCCCGGCTGCACGCCAAACAGGCCGTGACCCGCGAGCGCGCGGGCCGCTCCTTCGTCTGGCGGGCGGCGTCGGACGAGGCGGGGCTCGCGGCGCTGCGGATGCGCCGGGTGCTGGACGGCCAGGACGACCGCGAGGCGGTCCTGGCCAGCTTTGTGACCGGGCTGACCCAGGACGACGAGCGGCTGCTGCGCGGCCTGCTGAGCGACGTGGCGGAGGAGCCGGAGGACTGACCGATGGGTGTCTTCGTCTTCCTCCCGCTGGTTCTGCCCCTGACGGCGCTGCCGATCGCCCGGCTCGCCGAGCAACATCTCCATCCGCGCACCGCCACCCGGCTGCTGACGCTCGTCGGCACCGTCCTCGCGGTGTGCTCCACGCTGTGCCTGGGGCTGCTGATGGTCGTCGGCACGGCGCAGCTGCCCGGCAATCCGCTGCCGGACAGCTGGTCGGACCCCGAGGTGCGGGCGGCGGTGCCCTATGACGTGGTGGCCGGGAAGGCGGCGATCGGCGCGCTGGCGGCGGTGGCCGTGTCCTGCACGGCCACCTGTCTGCGTCACGGCCGGGTGCGGCGGGACGCCTGGCTCGCGCTCGCCGGGCTGCCGGAGTCGCCGGTGGCGGTGCTGCCGGACGACAAGGCGTACGCGTACGCCCTGCCCAGGACCTCCGGGCGAACGGGGACGCCGGGCCGGATCGTCGTCTCCACCGGGATGCTGGACAGCCTTGAGCCCCGCGAGCGGCGGGCCCTGATCGCGCATGAGCGCGCCCATCTGACCGCGCACCACCACCGCTATCTGCTGGCCGCGCGGCTCGCGGCGCGGGCCAACCCGCTGCTGCGGCCGCTGCGGACCGCGGTGGACTACTGCGCCGAGCGCTGGGCGGACGAGGAGGCGGCCCGGGAGGTCGGCGACCGCCGGGTCACGGCGCGGGCGGTCGGCAAGGCCGCCCTGGTCTCCCGGGGCACGCCGGGGCCGGCGCTCGCCGGGTTCGCCGCGCCGGGGCCGGTGCCGCGCAGGGTCGCGGCGCTGCTGGAGCCGGTGGAGCCGTCCCGGCACTGGCCGCCGACGTGGACGGCGGCGGGGCTGGCCCTGTGGATCGCGGCGGTGGGCACCGCCGCGTCCGCGCTGTCCTCGGCGAACGCGGCGGTCGCCCTGGTCCTCGTCCTGCACGCCGCGACCCCGCTGTAGCTCCAGGTCGCGCCCTTACGGATCGCGGGGCCGCCTGACGACTGCGGCCTATGGCTTGCCGGGTCGGCTCATGGCTGCGGCTTATGGCTTGCCTAGCCGCCTTACGGCTTGTACGCCTCGCCTTACAGGTCGAACTCGGCCGGCGGGAGCTCCAGGGTGAAGCACGCCTCGCGGACCATGGCCTGCTCGGTCTTGTCGAAGTCGCCGTCCGCGCCACCGATGACGATGCCGATCTGGATCACGGCGCGGGCCTCGGCGGGCTTCTTCTTGGCCTTGGCGACCTCCTGCATCACGCTCACCTTGCCGAAGTCGAAGTCGGTGGTGAGCTTGTTGACGTAGTCGTTGAAGCGGCGCTGCAGATCGTCGGCCGGGAAGTTCTGCAGCACCTCGTTGGTGGCGATCAGCTGGGCGACGCGCTGCCGCTCGGACGGGTCGACCGAGCCGTCCGCCGCCGCCACCAGGGCGCACATCGCCATGCTCGCGTCGCGGAAGGCGCCGCTCTTCAAGTCGTTCTTCTTCGCGACGAGCTGCGTCTGCATCGTCTGGGCGGACTCCCTGATGCGGTCCCACAGGGCCATGGCCAGTCACACTCCATAGGGTCGTTAGGATCTACAGTTGTGTAGAAGCTAGCAGGCGGGGTCGGTCAAGGCAGGGCGGATCGGCCCCTCTTCATCACTCTGTGAACTGACCGGAGAGGTAAAGAAGTTCCCAAGTTGAGGAGGTGACGGATGCGCTGGGCTGGGCGTAAACCCTTGTACGCGAGAGCTGAGCCTTTTGGGGCACGGACTCGCGAGCGCCACTATGGTGCGTGGAATGTTCCACTCCGCAACCCTCCGCCTAAACCTGAAAAGAGGCAGGATTTTCCCCGCACGGTTCACGGGAGGGCGTATGTGATGAACGTCTCGTCCTTACTGCCGACATTGCCCGCGCGGCGCGCACCGGCGTCCACGCCCCCCAAGGCGGCACCGGCTCCGTCCCCCACGCCGAAACAACGTGACGCGTTCTTCGACAACGCCAAATACCTGGCGATCGTGCTGGTCGCCATGGGGCACGCGTGGGAGCCCCTGCGAGACGGCAGCAGAGCGGCATCCGCGCTCTATATGACCGTCTATACGTTCCATATGCCGGCGTTCATTCTCATCTCCGGGTACTTCTCGCGGAATTTCGATCTCCGGCCGGACCGGCTCAAGCGTCTGATCACGGGTGTCGCCGTCCCGTACGTCCTCTTCGAGGTCGCGTACACCTTCTTCAAGCGGTGGGCTGACGACGACCCGTCCTATCCGATCAGTCTGCTCGACCCCTGGTATCTGACCTGGTTCCTGATCGCGCTGTTCGTCTGGCGGCTGACCACGCCGCTGTGGCGGATCGTGCGGTGGCCGGTGGCGCTGGCCCTCACCATCGCCGCGCTCGCCGTCTGTTCACCGAATATCGGTGACGACCTCGACCTGCAGCGGGTGCTGCAGTTCCTGCCCTTCTTCGTGCTGGGGCTGCACATGCGGCCGGAGCACTTCCGGATGGTGCGGCGGCGCGAGGTCAGATGGCTGTCGGTGCCGGTGGTCGCCGCCGCGGTGGTCTTCGCCTACTGGGCCGTGCCGCGGATGAACCCGGCGTGGTTCTACCGCCGGGACAGCGCGCAGGAGCTCGGTGCGCCGTGGTGGGTCGGGACGGTCATGACGTTCGCCCTCTTCGGCTGCTCCATGGTGCTCACCGTATGCTTCCTCGCCTGGGTGCCCCGGCGCCGGATGTGGTTCACGGTGCTCGGCGCCGGGACGCTGTACGGCTATCTGCTGCACGGCTTCCTCGCCAAGGGCTCCCGCTTCTGGGACTGGTACGACCACCCGTGGCTGCACCGGCCGCTGGGGGAGATCGTGGTGACGGCGGTGGCGGTGGCCGTGGTGACCGCCTTGTGCACGCCGCCCGTCCAGCGGGCGTTCCGGTTCGCGATGGAGCCGAGGATGGAATGGGCCTTCCGGAGACGCGACGGATGATCCCCGCACTCGACCGGCGCCCCTTGTCAGGGGGTACGCGGCAAGGGGCGCCGGTCACGGGGGCGCACTTGTGTGACTAATCGGGCTGTCGGATAAGCCAGTTGCGGTCTGGGTAGCCCGTAGCGGACCCCAGCCCGTAGCCGGACGACGGCCACGGGTCACCGTCGCACGAGAGGTGCCGGCCCCGCAGTGACACAGCCCTTTCAACTCCCCGACTTCTACATGCCGTATCCGGCGCGGCTGAACCCCCATGTCCAGGAGGCACGGGAGCACTCCACCCGGTGGGCCCGCGAGCGGGGCATGCTCGAGGGCTCGGGGATCTGGGAGCAGGAGGATCTCGACGCCCACGACTACGCCCTGCTGTGCGCGTACACCCACCCCGACTGCTCCGGCGCGGAGCTCTCGCTGGTCACCGACTGGTATGTGTGGGTGTTCTTCTTCGACGACCACTTCCTGGAGACGTTCAAGCGCTCCCAGGACCGTGCGGCCGGTAAGGCGTATCTCGACCGGCTGCCCGCCTTCATGCCGATGGACCCCGCCGCCGGGACCCCGGAGCCCACCAACCCGGTCGAGGCGGGGCTCGCGGATCTGTGGGCGCGGACGGTGCCCTCGATGTCGCCGGACTGGCGGGCGCGGTTCCGGGAGAGCACCGAGAACCTGCTCAACGAATCGCTCTGGGAACTCTCCAACATCAACATCGACCGGGTCCCCAATCCGGTCGAGTACATCGAGATGCGCCGTAAGGTCGGCGGCGCGCCCTGGTCGGCCGGGCTGGTGGAGCACGCCGTCGGGGCCGAGGCGCCCGCGGTGATCGCCGGGTCGCGGCCGATGCGGGTGCTGCGGGACGCCTTCGCGGACGCGGTGCACCTGCGCAACGACCTGTTCTCGTACCAGCGGGAGATCGAGGACGAGGGCGAGCTCAGCAATGGCGTCCTGGTCCTGGAGACGTTCCTGTGCTGCACCACCCAGGAGGCGGCCGACTCCGTCAACGAACTGCTCACCTCACGGCTGCAGCAGTTCGAGGACACCGCGCTCACCGAGCTCGGCCCGCTCTTCGCCGAGCACGGCCTGGACCCTGCCGCCTGCGCGGGGGTCCTCGCCTACGTCAAGGGGCTCCAGGACTGGCAGTCCGGCGGCCATGAGTGGCATATGCGCTCCAGCCGGTACATGAACGGCGCGCACGCGAACGACCCTGACGGTGTGCATGATGCGGACGGCCCGGACAAGGCCCCGGCGTGGTCGCCCTTCGCGCTCAGCGGCCTCGGCACCTCCGCGGCGAGCCTGCCGCTGACCACGGGACGTGCGGAGGCGGCCCGGACCCGCAGGTTCAGCCATGTCCCGTTCCAGCGGACCGGGCCGTCCCTGCTGCCGGACTTCCTCATGCCGTTCACCCTCCGGCTCAATCAGCATCTGCCCACCGCCCGCGACCACCTGCTCGCCTGGGCACACCGGATGGGCATCCTCGGACCGCAGCCCGGCATCCCGCATGCGCACGTCTGGGACGAGCGGCGGATGCTCGCCGCCGACCTCCCGCTGTGCGCCGCCGGCATCCACCCGGACGGCTCCCTGGACGAGCTCGATCTGGCGTCGGGCTGGCTGGCCTGGGGCACCTACGCGGACGACTACTACCCGGCGGTCTTCGGCCGCACCCACGACCTGGTCGGGGCCCGGGCCTGCAACGCCCGGCTCGGGGCGTTCATGCCGCTCGACGCGGGCCCCACCCCGGCCCCGGCGAACGCGCTGGAGCGGTCGCTGGCCGACCTGTGGAGCCGTACGGCGGGCCCGATGGCGGACCCGGCGCGCCGTGAACTCCGTAAGGCGGTCGAGAACATGACCGCCAGCTGGCTGTGGGAGCTGGCCAACCACACGAAGAACCGGATCCCCGACCCGGTCGACTACATCGAGATGCGCCGGCACACCTTCGGCTCCGACCTCACCATGAGCCTGTGCCGACTGGCGCGCGGGCGGCGGGTGCCGCCCGAGATCTACCGCAGCGGCCCGGTCCGGTCGCTGGAGAACGCCGCCATGGACTACGCGACGCTGCTGAACGACGTCTTCTCGTACCAGAAGGAGATCGAGTTCGAGGGCGAGGTCCACAACGGCGTCCTCGTCGTCCAGAACTTCTTCGACTGCGACTATCCGGCCGGGGTCGCCGTCGTGAACGATCTGATGGCGTCCCGGATGCGGCAGTTCCAGCATGTCGCGGCCCATGAGTTCCCGGTGCTGTACGACGACTTCGGCCTGGGGCCGGAGGCCCGCAAGGCGATGGACGGCTATGTGGAGGAGCTGCGCGACTGGATGTCCGGGATCCTGAACTGGCACCGCGAGGTCCCGCGCTACCGGGAGGAGGAGCTGATCCGCGCCCAGCGGCGGCCGGTGGCCCCGTGGCAGGGGCCCACCGGGCTCGGCACCTCGGCCGCGCGGGTTCCGGTGCCCGCCGGAGCCGCCGGAGCGCGTCCGTAAGGACCTCGGGAAGGTCCGTAGGGAGCTCGGGAGGACCATAACTGGCTGCCGTTCGTCAACGCCCAGCGGCTGTGGTTCGGGATGCCGTCGCTGTACGTCTGGATCTGCGCCTGGGTGCTCGCGCTCACCCCGCCTCGAAGCCGTCGAATGGGGCCTGTGGCGCCCCGCGAGCGGGCGGGCGGTGAGCGGCGGTGAACGTCGTCCTCGCGGTCTCCCTGCTGGGCATGTGCGCCCTGGCCCTGTGCGGCTTCCTGGGCCGGACCGGCCGTACCACCGATCTCGCCGAATGGGCCGTGGGGCAGCGGAACTTCGGCACCCTCGCCATGTGGTTCCCGCAAGCGGGCGAGGTGTTCACCACCTTCAGCTTCCTCGGCGTCGCCGGGGTCGCGTACGCGGGCGGCAACGCGGCCACGTACGCGATGGTCTATCTCGCCCTCGCCTTCCTCCTGCTCCGCGGAACTGCTGCCCGCCCGCCGGGAGGCGGCCCGGATGGCGGTCAACCACAGCGTGGTCGTCCTGGCCATCGGGCTCGCGCTCACCCTCGGCATCCTGCGGCCGGGGCTGCTGGCCGACCTTCAGCTGCTCACGGTGAGCGGCTTCATCCAGATCGTGCCGGGGCTGCTGGCGGCGATCGGCCGCCGGCGGCTGCTGACCGCGCCGGGGCGCTGGCGGGCCTGGTGACCGGTGAGGCGGTGGTGACCTGGCTGACCCTGGCCGAGGTGGAGACCCACCATGTGAACGCGGGCCTGGTCGCGCTGGCGGTCAATGTGCTGGTGGCGGCCGCCGTGACGGCGCTCTTCCCCCGCCCGGCCGCTTCCCCAACCATGGAGTCCACCCTTGGGGCTCATGAGGACCGTGAGCACCATAGGGACCATGGGCCCCATAGGGACTGTGAGCTCCGTAAGGACCACGAGTTCCGTAAGGACCACGAGCCCCGTCAAGACCGTGGTTCGAAGACCCGCGCAGCGATGACCACCGAGGAAGGCGAGCGACCGTGACGACGACGGACGACGATCTCTGCTTCAGGACCGCACTGGACCTCAGCGCGCTGCTGCGCTCCCGCGAGCTGTCCGCGCGCGAGCTGCTCGAGGCCCATCTGGCCCGTATCGAACGGGTCAACCCGGCCGTCAACGCGATCGTCACCCTCGTCGCGGACCGCGCCCGCGAGGCCGCCCAGCAGGCCGATGAGCGGATCGCGGCGGGGAGGAGCTCGGGCCGCTGCACGGGCTGCCCATCGCCCACAAGGACACCCACAACACCGCGGGCATCCGCACCAGCCATGGCTCACCGCTCGCCGACGGCGTCCCCGACCAGGACGATCTGCTGATCGAACGGATACGGGCCGCCGGGGCGATCACCATCGGCAAGACCAACGTGCCCGAGTTCGCCGCCGGTTCGCACACCTTCAACCCCGTCTTCGGCGCCACCCACAACCCGCACGACCTGGGCCGCAGCGCGGGCGGCAGCAGCGGGGGCGCGGCGGCCGCGCTGGCCTCCGGCATGATCCCGATCGCGGACGGCAGCGACACCGGCGGCTCGCTGCGCAACCCGGCCTCGTTCTGCAATGTCGTCGGGCTGCGCCCGTCGCCCGGGCGCGTCCCCTCCTGGCCCGCCGCGAACGCCTGGAGCACCCTCGGCGTCAAGGGCCGCTGGCCCGCACGGTGGCGGACACCGCCCTGCTGCTGTCCGCCATCGCCGGACCCGACGCGCGGTCGCCGATCGCCCTGGAGGAGCCCGGCGCCCGCTTCGCCCGCCCGCTGGACCGCGATCTGACGGGGCTGCGGGTGGCCTGGTCGCCGGATCTCGGCGGGCTGGTGCCGGTGGAGCCCGAGGTGGCCGCGGTGGTCGAGTCGGCGGCGGAGGTCTTCACCGGCCTCGGCTGCGTCGTGGAGCGGGCCTGCCCGGACCTGACCGAGGCCGATGAGGTCTTCCGTACGCTGCGCGCCTCGATCTTCGAGGTCGCCTTCGGCGCGCTCATGGACCGTCACCCCGACGGGCTGAAGCGGGCGATCCGGGAGAACGCCGAGGAGGGGCGCAAGCTCACCGGGCCGGACATCGGCCGCGCGGAGGTGCTGCACACCCTGCTCTACCACCGGGTCCGGGAGTTCTTCGGCCGCTATGACGTGCTGCTGCTGCCGGTGAGCCAGGTGGTGCCGTTCGACGTCGGCATCGAGTACCCGACCGAGATCGCCGGGGTGGCCATGGACGACTATCTGGACTGGATGCGCTCGGCGTACCTGGTCAGCTCGACCGGCAGTCCCGCGCTGTCCGTACCGGCCGGGTTCACGCCCGGCGGGCTTCCCGTCGGGGTGCAGATCGTCGGGCCGCACCGGGCGGACTTCGCGGTCCTCCAGGTCGGCCACGCCTTCGAGCAGGCCACCGGCCACTGGCGGCGGCGCCCGGCGGGTATCGAGTAGCGCACACCGCCGGATTAATCCGTGCCGTCGCGCATCAGAGTGAACGGGACCGGGTAGTGCCCCGGCGACCACCGGCGCTGATGAGCGGAGGAGCCATGTGGAGCGCATCCGTGCCCACTGCCACCGGCCCGTCCCGCCCACCGCGCAGCGCCGTCGTCATCGGCGCGGGCATGGTCGGCCTCGCCACCGCCTGGTCGCTGCGGAACCACGGGGTCGAGGTCACCGTCGTGGAACGGCGCCACCCCGCGGCCGGGGCGTCCTGGGGAACGCCGGGTGGCTGTCCCCGGCCCTGACGCTGCCGCTGCCCGAACCGGCGGCGCTCCGCTACGGGCTGCGCGGCCTGGTCTCCCCCGAGTCGCCCGTCTACATCCCGCCCCGGCCCGACCCCCGGCTCGCCCGCTTCCTGCTCACCTTCACCCGGAACTGCACCCCGCGCCGCTGGCGGGTCCTGGCCGCCACCTTCGCCACGCTGAACCGCCATGCGCTGGACGCGTACGACGCGCTCGCGGCGGACGGCGTCGCCGAGCCGACCCGGCCCGCCGAACCCTGTCTGATCGCCTTCCGCACCGCGGCCGAGCGCGCCGCGATGGTCGAGGAGCTGGAGCACGCCCGCGCGGCCGGTTTCCGAATCGCGTACGAGCAGGTCGACGGGGACCGGGCCCGTGCGCTGGAGCCCGCGCTCGGCGACGGCATCGGCGCGGCCGTGGAACTCCACGGCCAGCGCTATCTCAACCCGGGAACTTCGTCCGAGCCCTCGCCGACGCGGTGCGCGAGCGCGGCGGCGAGATCCTGGAGCGGACGGAGGTGTCCGGTATCCGGGACCTCGGGTCGGCGGGCGTGGCCGTCACCACCTCCGGGGGCCAACTCCGCGCGGACGTCGCCGTCGTGGCCACCGGCGCCTGGCTGGACCCGCTGGTCCGCCCGTTCGGGGTCCGGGTGCCGGTCCAGGCCGGACGCGGCTACAGCTTCAGCGTCCCGGCCGAGGGCGCCCCCACCCGTCCCACCTATCTGGCCGCCCAGAAGGTCGTCTGCACCCCGCTGGGCGAGGGCCGGGTGCGGGTCGCCGGAATGATGGAGCTGGCCCCCGCGGACCGGCCGGTGGACCCGCGCCGCATACAGGCGATCATCGCGGCGGCCCGCCCGCTGCTGCGGGGCATCGACTGGGAGGCCCGTACGGACACCTGGGTCGGCGCCCGCCCCTGCACCCCGGACGGACTGCCGCTGGTCGGCCCGACCGGCTCGCCGCGCGTCTACGTCAACGGCGGGCACGGCATGTGGGGCGTGGCGCTCGGCCCGCTCAGCGGACGGCTGCTGGCCGAGGCCATCGCGACCGGCACCTCCCCGGCCGAGCTGGCCCCGCTGCACCCGCTGCGCTGATCAGCCCCCGCCCCCGCCTGTGGGTGTTTCGGCTCGGCGGTCCCGGAAACCCGCCGTGGTGAGCGACGCGACAACGTCGAAAGGAGTCACCGATGAGCACCGTGCGGGAGTCCGTCGAGGTTGGGGTTCCGCTCCACACCGCGTACAACCAGTGGACTCAGTTCACCGAGTTCCCGAGGTTCATGGAAGGCGTGGACCAGGTCACCCAGGTGGACGATCGCCATAACCACTGGGCGACCTCCATTGCCGGTGTGCACCGGGAGTTCGACACCGAGATCGTGGATCAGCTCCCTGATGAGCGCATCGCCTGGCGCACCACCTCCGGTGACGTCCAGCAGCAGGGCCTGGTCACCTTCGAGCCCGTGGACGAGCGCCACACCCGGGTCAATCTGGCGATGGTCTTCGAGCCGAGCGGGATGGCGGAGAAGGCCGCGGACATGACCGGGACGCTCGACCGGCGGGTGAAGGGCGACCTGCGGAGGTTCAAGGACTTCATCGAGCAGCGCGGTGAGGCGGAAGGCGCCTGGCGCGGCCGGATCTCCCCGGCTGACCGCGGCGCACCGAACCGATCCGATCCGATTCGCACCGAACCGATCCGATCCCAACCGATCCACAAGCCGCGAAGGCACGTCCGCGAGGACGAGTCCGCAAGCCCGCGAGGGCGCCGACCGCACCGGTCGGCGCCCTCGCGCGCGTCTCCGTGGGATCGGATCGCGAGAGAGATCAGATCTTGCTCATCCGGTCACACCAGGAGCAAGCTTGGCATATGGGTGCTCAAACGGCGCCTACGCTGATCTCATCCGTTCAGCGGGCTTTCCGGCTGATGGAGGCAGTGGGCGCACATGAGGGCGGTGCGCCGGCCAAGCGGCTCGCCCGGGAGACCGGGCTGCCGCTGGCGACCACGTACCACCTGCTGCGGACGATGGCCCACGAAGGCTATGTGTCCCGGCTGGACGACGGCGGCTTCGTGATCGGCGACAGGCTGCGCGCCCTCCAGGCCGACAGCCGTGAGCAGACGATGCTCGCCCGGGTCCGGCCCGCCCTGGCCGCGCTGCGCGACGAACTCTCCGCCGCCGCGTACCTCACCTTCTACGACGAGGGCGAGATCCGGATCGCGGACATCGTCGATGGCCCGCAGGCACCCCGGGTCGATCTGTGGGTGGGGTGCGAGGACGCCGGGCACGCCACGGCGCTGGGCAAATGCGTGCTGCGCGAACTGGACGACGAGGCCCGCCACGACTATCTCTCCCGCCATCCGCTCGTCGACCTCACCCCGCGCACCGTCACCCGCTCCGACGACCTGCTGCGCCGCCTGGACTCCCCGACCGGAAGCCCCCTGGTGGCGGACCTGGAGGAGTACGCCCTGGGCACGGTCTGCTTCGCGGTGCCGATCTACTGCGGGGGCCGGCTCGGCTCGCTCGGCATCTCGCTGCGGGCGGACCGGCTGGCCCGGCTGGCGGAGGCGGATCCGCACCGTGAGCTGTTCCGGACCCGCCTGGTGCCGACGGCGAGCCGGGTGAGCAGGAACCTCTCGCTCACTATCTGAAAACGCGGGCCTTGCCGAACCTATCGAATCGCTGTTTCTCTGGATGAAACGGACACCTCTGGTATCACTTGCCCCGTGGAGAGAGAGCAGCGAAGCAGGTCATGTTCCCGGCCCGACTCCGCCCGTACGACCCGGACCAGCCGGACGGCACTGGACTCATAGCCCCCGCGGTCCCGTCCTCATCATCTGTGGTGTGGCCCTGCTCGCCCTCGTGACCTCCGAGGGGCTGGCCTGGCTGCCACTGCTCGCCGTCGGCCCGGCGCTCGCCGCCGCCCGCTCCGGACCGTATGGGGTGATCCGGATCGGGGTGCTCGCCGTGGCGGTGGGCGCGCTGCTGGGGACCCAGGGCGATGAATCGGTGCGCACCCAGGCGATCATCCTGGCCACGCCCGCAGCCGTGGCCCTGGCGAGCTGTGGGGCAAGCGCCATGCGCAGACGGCGTGAGCAGGTCCTCGCCGCCGTCCGCTCGGTCGCCGAGGCCGCCCAGAACGCCCTGCTCACACCGGTGCCCGCCCGGGTCGGCCAGTTCCAGGTGGCGGTCCGCTACAGCGCCGCCGCCGCGGAGGCACGGGTGGGGGCGATCTCTATGCCCTGCTGCCCACCCCGCACGGGGTCCGGCTGATCGTCGGCGACGTACGCGGCAAGGGGCTGCCCGCGGTGAGCACCGCCGCGCTGGTGCTCGGCGTCTTCCGCGAGGCCGCCTACGACGAGCCCAACCTGCTCGACGTCGTCGCCAGGATCGAGCGCAGCCTGTCCCGCAACCTGGCGCCCGACGACTTCGTCACCGCCGTGGTCGCCGGATACCCCAGTGAGGGCCGTATGGAGCTCGTCAACTGCGGACACGCCCCGCCGCTGCTGGTCGGCGAGGCCGGGGTCATCGCCGTCGAGCCCACCCGCCCGGCCCCGCCGCTCGGCCTGGCCTCCCTGGGCGGCGAACTGCCGAGCCTCCAGGTGGTGCCGTTCGCCGAGGGCGACCAGCTGCTGCTCTACACCGACGGGGTCATCGAGGCGCGGGACCGCGGCCGGAAGTACTTCCCGCTGCTGGAACGGGTGCCGCGGCACATCTGCGACGAGCCGTCCCGCACCCTCGCCTCGCTCCACGACGAGCTGCTGTCCCATGTGGGCGGCCGGCTCCACGACGACGCGGCGCTGCTGCTGCTCCGCAAGCCGGTGCTGGACGCGGTGCGCAGGGTGGCGGATACGCCGTCGACGTGACCCGTGGCCGGTGTGGCCCGCTCGGCGCCTCCGGCGGATCGGCTCGGACGACGCCCTGGGCGGCCATCGCCTCCGCCACCCGGACGAATCCGGCGGCGTTCGTGCCCAGGGCGTAGTCGTCGGGGGAGCAGCGGTAGCGGTCGGCGGTGGCCCGGCACAGGGTGTGGACCTCGGTCATGGCGGCGGCGAGGCGGGCCTCGGTCTGGGCGAAGGTCCAGCGCTCGCGGGAGGCGTTCTGCTGCATCTCCAGCGCGGAGGTGGCCACACCGCCCGCGTTGGCGGCCTTACCGGGGCCGAAGAGCACATCGGCCTCCCGGAAGATCTCGATCGCCGCCGGGGTGCAGGGCATGTTGGCGCCCTCGGTCACGGCCAGTACACCGTTTTTGACCAGGGCGATCGCGCTCTGTTCGGTCAGTTCGTCCTGGGTCGCGCAGGGCAGTGCCACCTCGCAGGGCAGCTCGAAGACCGAGCCGCGGCCGGAGAAGACGGCGCCCGGCTTGGCGTCGGCATAGGCGGCGATCCGCTGCCGCCGTACCTCCTTGATCTCCTTGAGCAGCGCGAGGTCGATGCCGTCCGGGTCGACCACATGGCCGGAGGAGTCGGAGCAGGCCACCACCCGGCCGCCCAGGGCGTGGACCTTCTCGATGGCGTAGAGGGCCACATTGCCGGACCCGGAGACGACGACCGTAAGGCCGTCGAGATCCCTCTTGCCGCTCCGGCTCGCACAGCCGCTCCACGATCCGGGCCTCCAGATACTCCGGATGCGCGCCGAGCACGGGGGCGAGGGCCGGCAGCACCTCGCGCGCCGCCTGGTGGAACTCGGACTCCCCGGGGTTGCGGTGCACGATCTGCGCGTAGACGGCCTCGATACGGGCGCTGACGTCCATGGGTGCCTGGTGCCTCTCTGCGGGCTTCTGTCTCATATACCGGTCTTGTGGGGGTCCAGGATCTTGTCCCCGGCGGGGTTCGCCACGGCGGCGCGCCCGGGGAGTCGCCCGCGAACCGGTAAGACCGGGGAGGGGCCGGGGCGGATCGGGGGAGGACCGGGGAAGACCTGCGGCGATCGAGAGAGGGTGGAGCGGGCTCCACCCCCGGGCCGGAGTCCCGTACCCCTCCCGGTACGGGACCGTGCTCTCTCCCGCCCGCCCGCGCCCGTTTCTAGCGTTCTTCGTGACCGGCGGACCCGTTGATCCGCCCGGCGCGACAGAGGGGCGGAGAGATGAACCGGCAGTGGCGCGGCCGTACGACGGCCACCGCGGAGCGGACGGGGACCTGGCACCATGCGCTGACCCTGGACGGGGTCACCCGGGAGTACCAGCCGGGGGCCGTGGCGCTGCACCCCATCCATCTGACGGTGCCGCGCGGACGGTTCCTCGCGGTGATGGGCCCCTCGGGGTGCGGGAAGTCGACCTTGCTCCAGTGCGCCGCCGGGCTGGACCGGCCGACGGCGGGCACGGTGCGCATCGGCGGCACGGAGCTGTCCTCGCTGAAGGAGGCGGCGCTGACCCGGCTGCGGCGGGAGCGGATCGGCTTCGTCTTCCAGGCGCACCACCTGGTGCCGTCGCTGAGCGTCGCGGAGAACGTCTCCCTGCCGCTGATGCTCGGCGGCCAGAACGGCGACGGCCGGGACCTGCGGGCGCTCGCGGCGGTCGGACTGGGGGACCGGGGCGGCGCCATGCCGTACGAACTGTCCGGTGGGCAGTGCCAGCGGGTGGCGATCGCCCGCGCGCTGGTGACCTCGCCCGACATCGTCTTCGCCGACGAGCCGACCGGGGCGCTCGACCCCGCCGCCGCGGAGGAGGTGCTGACGCTGCTGCGGCAGGCCGTCGACCGTGACGGCCATACGGTCGTCATGGTCACCCACGACCCGTTCGCCGCCGCCTGGGCCGACGAGGCGCTGTTCCTGATGCGGGGGAAGCTGGTCTGGCGGCAGGAGCGGCCGGAGGCGACCGACATCCGCCGCGTCCTCAAGGACCTGGGAGGGCGGACGGCATGAAGGTGGCCGCCCTCCTGGCCGCACGCGCCACGCGTGCCCACCGTAAGGCGTGGACCGCCGTCTTCGCCGCGCTCGCCCTCACCTCCCTGCTGCTCGGCGCCTTCGGGCTGACCCTCGTCTCGGCCTGGAGCGCACAGCCACGGGTGGAGCGGTACGCCGGGGCCGATCTCGTGGTGGCCGGCGACCAGACCACCCGGTTCAGCGCGACGGCCTTGGGCGAGCGCGAGACCGCGAGCGCCGGGCTCACCGAGCGGGTCCGGATCCCTCGGACGGCGCTGAGCGTGGTGCGCGGGGTGCCCGGCGTGCGGACGGCCGTCGCCGACGTGGAATTCCCGGTGGGCCTCGCGGGCCGGTCCGCCACCGGCCGCCCCTGGGAGACGGCCCGCCTGGCGCCCCACGCACTGCGCACGGGCCGCGCCCCGCAGCGGGCGGACGAGGTGGTGGTGGGTGGTGGGGCGGACCGTGCTGAGGCGGGCCGCGTCGGCACGCGGCTGACGCTGCGCGTGGGCGGCCGGGACGCGGCGTACACCGTCGTGGGCGTCGCCGACGGCCCCCGTACCGCCGTCTGGTTCACCGGCGCCGAGGCCCGGCGCCTGTCAGGCCACCCGGAGGACCTGGACGCCATCGGGGTCGTCGCCGAACCCGGCACCGGCCCGGGGGAGCTGGCCCGACGGGTGCGGAAGGCCCTGGACACGGCCGGTGTCACCGACGTCGGGCACCGCGCGGACGGCGACCCGGACACCGTGCGCGTCCTGACCGGAGGCGAGCGCGGCGAGGCCGAGTTCCTGGCCGCCGCGCCCGCCCGCGGCGAGCTGCTGGCGGCGCTCGGCTCCGTGGCCGGGGCCGTCGTCCTGGTGGCACTGCTCGTCGTGTCGTCGACCATCGTCCAGGCGCTGCGCCAACGCTCCCACGAACTGGGACTGTTGCGGGCGGTCGGCGCCACCCCCGGGCAGCTGCGCGGCGCGGTGGGCCGGGAGGTCGGGCGGGTCGCGGCCTGGGCGGCGCTGCTGGGCGCGGCCGGGGCGGCCCCCGCGTACCTGGGGCTGCGCGTGCTGCTGGACGCGCGGGGCGCCCTGCCCACCGGACTCGAGCTGACGCTGCCCCCGCTGCTGTGGCCCGCGCCCCTGGTCACCGCGGCCGTCACCGTCCTGGTGGCCCGGATCGCGGCGCTCATCGGCTGCTCCAGGACCGCCACGGCGCGCCCGGCCGAGGCGCTGCGCGAGCGGGCGCCCGGCAGGGCGCGGGGCATCGCCGGGCTGGTGCTGCTGGGCGTGGGCGCGAGTTCGGCCGGAACGGCCGCCCTCCAGCAGGGCGCGACCGCGGCGGCCGCGGCCGGTGCGGCGGCGGTGACGATGGTGATCGCCTGCGCGGTGCTCGGACCGTGGATCGCGCAGGGGGCGATGCGGCTGCTCGGCGCCCCGCTGCGGCTGTTCGGCCCCGGCGGCCGCCTCGCCGCCGCCAACTGCGCCGCGTCCGCCCACCGCTTGGGCGCGGCGATCACCCCGATCGTGCTGGTCACCGCGTTCGCCGGGGTCCAGCTCTCCGGGGGTGCGACCATGACCCACGCGGGGGACGCCCAGGCCCGCCAGCTGCTGCGCGCCGACGTGGCGGTGCGCGCGGACGGCGGCCTTACGGCCGGTGCGGTGGAGCGGATCCGCGAGGTGCCCGGGGTGCGGGCGGCGACGGAGGTCGTCCCCGGCACGGTGGTGCTGGCACGGAGCCAACTCGGCTCGCCCGAACTCGAGCGGCTGCCGGTCTTCGGCGTCACCCCGGAGCGGCTGACGCGCACCCTCGACCCGGGGTGCGGAGCGGGGACCTCGCCCGGCTGCGGCCCGGCACGGTCGCCGTCGGCGCCGACCGCGCGGACTCCCTCGGCACGCGGCCCGGCTCCATGGTGACCCTGCGGTTCGGCGACGGCCAGGAGGCACGGCTGCGGGTCGTGGCGACGTACGAACGCTCCATCGCGCTCGGGGACTTCCTCCTCTCCCGCGATGAGCTGCTGCGCCACACGTCGATGCCCGGCGCGGGGCGGATCCTGGTCGCGGCCGCGCCCGATGCCGACCGTAAGGCGCTCACGAAGGCGCTGGCGCGGGCGGTGCCCGGGACCCGGGTGGAGCGGGACCCGGCGCCGGTGAGGAGCGAGGCGGAGGGCCAGGCGCTGGCCGAGGTGGTGTCGGTGGCGGTGGTCGCGGCGATCGGGGCCTTCACGGTGATCGCCGTCCTGAGCACCCTCGCCCTCATCGCCACCGGACGCCGCCCCGAGCTGCGCCTGCTGCGGCTCGCGGGCGCGGGCCGCCGCCAACTGCGCCGGATGCTGCGGCTGGAGGCGGCGGCCACGGTGGTGACCGGCCTGGTGGTGGGGGCGGCCGTGGCGTCCGTCCCCCTGCTGGCCTTCAGCGCGGCCACGGCGGGCACGCTGCCGTACCTGCCGCCGGTGCAGGCCGCGGCGATCGTCGCGGTGGTCGTGGCGACGGCGGCGGGCTCACTGCCACCGGTGTGGCCGACACTGCGGGGACGGTATGTTTTCCGCCCCTCCGGCGACTGAGGGTACGTTTCCGGCCCCTCCAGGGGCACCTCCCAGCGGTAGCTGGGGGAGATCGAGGAGCGGGGCCCGGGGCAGAGGGGCAGAGCCCCGGCGGGGGTGAGGGGGCGGAGCCCACCCACGCGGCGGAGCCGCATATCGATGCTGCCGGGAAGGGGCGGGGCGGGGAGAGCCACGGCTCACGCGGCCGCGAACGCTGCCGGGGCCGCGATCCCGGCTGGGGCGCGATCCCCGCTGGGGCCGGGGCCCGCCCGGGCCGGGGCCCGCACCGGGCTCGGCCTCACCGCCTGTCCGCCGACTCCCCGTGCTCGTCGCGCCCTTGTTGAGATACGCCAGGACCGCCAGCACCCGGCGGTGCCCGCTGTCGCTCGGCGGCAGGCCCAGCTTGGCGAAGACATTGCCGATGTGCTTGCTGACCGCGCGCTCCGAGACCACCAGCGTCCGGGCGATCGTGGCGTTGTCCCGGCCCTCCGCCATCAGGTGCAGCACCTCGCGCTCGCGCGGCGTCAAGGAGTCCACCGGATCGTCCCGGCGCCGGGTCATCAGCTCCTTGACCACCTCCGGGTCCAGCGCCGTACCGCCCGCGACCACCCGTTCCAGCGCGTCCAGGAACTCCTCGACCCGCCCCACCCGGTCCTTCAGCAGATAGCCGAGCCCGCTCGCGCCGTCGGCCAGCAGCTCGGCCGCGTAGGTCTCCTCGACGTACTGCGAGAGCACCAGCACCGGCAGACCGGGCATCTCCCGCCGCGCCGCGAGCGCCGCGCGCAGCCCCTCGTCGCGGAAGCCCGGCGGCATGCGGACGTCGAGCACGGCCGCGTCCGGGCGGTGTTCGAGGAGGGCGGGCAGCACCTCGGGGCCGCTGGAGGCGACGGCCACCACCTCGTGCCCGGCGGAGTTCAGCAGCAGGACCATGCCCTCCCTCAGCAGAGCGTTGTCCTCGGCGATCACCACACGCACGGCAGCTCCACTTCGATCAGCGTCGGCCCCCCGACGGGGCTGGTCATCTCCACGGTCCCGTCGAGCGCCGCGACCCGGCGCCGCATGCCGAGCAGCCCGCTGCCGCCCGAGGGATCGGCCCCGCCCCGCCCCTCGTCCCGTACCGCGACCCTCAACCTATCGGGCATCCGGACGAGGCCGACCGACGCCTGTCGCGCCCCGCTGTGCTTGGCCGCGTTGGTCAGCGCCTCCGCGATCACGAAGTACGCGGCGGCCTCGACCGCCGCCGGGGCCCGGGGCCCGTCCTCCACTCCGTCGTCCCGTACGGACACCTCGAGCCCGCTGCCCGCCGCGAGCGCCCGTACGGCGCCGACGAGTCCGCGGTCGGTGAGGATCGGCGGATGGATGCCGCGCACGACGTGGCGCAGCTCGGTGAGGGCCTCCTCGGCCTGGTCCTGCGCGTCCTCCAGCAGCTTGTGCGCCGCGTCGGGGTCCTTCTCGTACGCGCGCCGGGCCAGCCCCACCCGCATCGAGAGCGCCACCAGGCGCGCCTGCGCCCCGTCGTGCAGATCCCGCTCGATGCGCCGCAGCTCGGCCCCGTGCGCGGCGACGGCGCCCGCCCGGGTCTCGGACAGCTCCTCCACCCGCTCGGCGAGCCGGGCGCTGCGCAGCGCCTCCGGCGACGGCAGCAGCAGCGCCCGCGACCACGCCGCGTCGAGGTCGACGAGCCGCTCGATCAGCGGCAACACCACGGCCCGCTTCCCCAGCAGCCCGCACCACACCCCGTCGACGAGCAGCCCGATCACCCACACCGGCATCGCACAGCAGGCCAGCAGCCAGCCGTAACCGGCGTGGGCCACGAGCCAGCGCAGATCGCGGTAGGTGGCCGGATCCCCGACCGCCGCCCGCGCCCGCGCGAACGCCTCCCCGGTCAGCGGCCGGTACGCCTCGGGCACCGGCTCGCCGGTCCAGGCACCCACCAGCCGCCGCTTGTACCCGGCCGTCCTGCGCAGCAGCAGCACCGACTCGGGCAGCACCCCGGCCCCCACGACGGTGGCCATGGCCACGGCGGCGAAGATCACCACTGCGATGGACAAGTACGAGGCCAGGGCCAGCCCGGCCGCTCGCAGCAACTCGACCGAGGCCCACCCAGCCCGCCGCACCGTCTCCCGCATGGCGGTCAGGCTAAGCGACCGGCCGCCCCCGCGGGAGCGGAGTGCGCCGGCCGGTAGGTGGATGGGCGGGGGTGTAGCCCGCTACACCACGGATCCGGGAGCGCGGCCCATCGAGCCGGCGCGGCGAACCCGGAATCGTAGACCTCAGCAAACGAACCCCCGAACCGCGAACCCCGAACCCCCGGCCCAAGAAGACGACCCCCGAACCCCCGGCCCAAGAAGACGACCCCTGACTCACCGGCCCACCAAGGGCCCCTCCGGAAGGAACCCCTCATGAAGTCCCTGCTCTGGCTGGTCCTGGCCCTCGCCGCCATCGTCAACGTCGCCGCCAACTTCGCCTTCGGCGGCACCCAGCAGATCATCGTGAGCGCGATCACCGGCCTCACCGCCATCGCCTCCGCCACGGCCCTCTACCTGACCCGTGACCGCCGTACCGCCTGAGCGGGTGCACCGGCACCCACGTGCGGCGCCCCCGAAGGGCGGCCGCGGACCTAAAGGACAAGGCCATGAAGTTACGGGTCTGAGCGTGGCTGCAAGTGGGGACTGATCTGGAAGAAGCCCGGACGCGGGAAGCGGAGCCCCGGTAGAACTGGCTGGTCCGCCAAGACAAGCCGTTCACAGCACCGGAGGCTCCGCTGTCAGGTCAGTGTGTCATCACCCGCAAGATCGCGGTAGCCGAGGATGTCTTCGCTCCGGGGCATCTGGGCGAGCTGACGCAGATCGTGCCGTTCGAGATGGTCGACGAGGTCCTCATCGAGTGTGGCGCCACCCAGCAGCGGCTGCGGAAACTACCCGCCCGGGTGGTGGTCTACCTGCTGCTGGCCGCTGCGCTGTTCGAGGAGTGCGGCTACCCGGCTGTGTGGTCCAAGCTCACCGGCGCGCTGGGCAGCCTGCCTCTGCCGAAGATCACCGCGACCGGACTGTGGCATGCCCGGTGCCGTCTGGGGGTGCGCCCGCTGCGGGCCCTGTTCGACCTGCTCCGCGGTCCGGCCAGCGCGGTCCGAACCGCCGGCGCCCGCTGGGCCGGGCTGCTGGTGGTTGCCGTCGACGGCACGTATCTGGACGTCGCCGACGACCCGGACGTGCGGGCCAAGCTGGGCAAGGGCGCCAACCAGTACACCGCCGCCTCCGGCTACCCGCAGGTCCTGCTCATCGCCCTGGTGGCCTGCGGCACCCGGACAGTCATCGACGCGGTCTTCGGCCCCCGCAAGCCCGGCGAACCCGTCCTCGGGCGTCGCCTGATGCGCTCGATGCGCCAGGGCATGGTCGTACTGCTGGACCGGGGCTTCGCCACCAACGCCTTCCTGCAGGCCGTGGACGACACCGGTGCCGACTTCCTGGCCCGGCTCTCCGCCGCGCGCAAGCCGCCCGTCCTGCGACGGCTCGACGATGGCTCCTTCCTCTCCAGGATCGGCACCGTGGAGGTCCGCATCATCGAGTGCGAGATCGCCGTCACCACCGCCGCCGGGCGGCACACAGGCGTCTACCGCCTGGCCACGACCCTGCTCGATCACCGCCGTTGCCCAGCGTTCGAGCTGGTCAGGCTGTACCACGAGCGGTGGGAAGTGGAGTCCGCCTATTTCGCCATCAAGCAGTCCATGCTCGGCCGCCGTGTACTGCGGGCCCGTACCCTGCCGGGCATCGCCCAGGAGATCTATGCGTTGCTGACGGCCTACCAGATGATCAGGATCGCCATCGCCGACACCACCTGCACCGTTCCTGGAGCCGACCCGGACCGGGCCAGCTTCAGCGTCGCCTTTCAGACCGCCCGTGACCAGGTCATCCAAGCCGCGAACGTGTTCGCCGACACCACCGTCGACCTCATAGGCGCTATCGGGCGGGCGGTCCTGGAGCACCTCCTTCCCGCACGCCGCCTGCGCCTCAGCCCCCGCGCCGTCAAACGCCCCATGTCCCGCTACGCGTACAAGAGCCTGCGCGTCGATCGTCGCACCTATAAGGCCACCATCAGCATCGACATCCTGTTGACACAGCTGATCAGCCCATAACTTCATGGCCTTGACCTAAAGGACCTTGAGCAGGTTCTTGGCGAGGACGCCCGCCGAGGCGGGTTTCTGCCCGGCGAACAGGTTCCGGTCGACCACCGTGTAGGGCTTCCACATCTCGCTCTTGGTGAAGTCGACGCCCAGGGCGATGAGCTCGTCCTCCAGCAGCCAGCGCGCCCTCGACGCGAGCCCGACCGCGTTCTCCTCCTCGTTCGTGAACGCCGAACGCGGCTGGGCCGGCGGCAACTCGTGAAGCCGAGCCGCTGACCGTGAGCGAGAGCGTCAGTCCCATCCAAAACCGCGCACGCTCTCATGGTTCGTCAGCACTTCGTCAGCACTTCGTCAGCACTTCGAGGGCAGGGCGGCCTCCCCTTCGTTCGGCTGAGGTCGGCTTCCCAGGAAGTCGGCGACGCGGCCCACATGGTGTTCCTGCCGGCCGGGTAAGCGGGGGGCGTGCTTCAGACCTGCCCGTAGAGGGCCGCCAGGTCGATCAGTCGGATGCCCGGATCGGCTGCCGCCGCGGCGTACGCCATGTCATTGAATCCAGCTCCGCTGAAGCAGATGAGCCGTGTGGCGCTCGTGTCGTAGCGTCCCGCCCGCATGACGAGGTCGCGGATGTGCTGGAGGCGGTTGATGTGAGCCATGCCCATGGTGTCGTTCCACTTGGCCTCCCCGATGGCCAGGAGCGGTGGCTTGGCGCCGTCGGCGATACCGATGACCGCCACGTCGACCTCGTGGCTGGTGCGGGTCTTGGAGTCGTGGACGACGCCATGTCCGACGCGGGCGGGTAGCCCGCCCAGGAGTTCGGGGTCGGCGTGATGAAGGGCCCAGTCACGGCAGACCTGTTCGAAATGGGGCCCGAGGACGTTGCTGACGAAGCGACGACGACTGGCCTGCCAGACCCGTGGCGCGCTGCCGGGGCGTTCGAGTTGGTCCCAGACCGGGCGCATGATGGCGTGGTAGAAGCCGATCAAGGGTTCGGCGATGCGGTAGGTGGGCCGGTTGTCGCGGAAGGCGTCGGCGTCTCGGTGCAGCAGCCCGGCGTCTTCGAGGACGTTGATGGGGTGCGCGATGTCGGTGGCCTTGCGTTCCAGATAGCCGGCCATGCCTCCGCGTGTGGCGTTGCCGTCGGCGACGGCGGCCAGGACGGACAGGTACAGGGCCGTGTCGCGAAGGTCGGGCTCTTCTGCGAGGAGATAGCGGGCCTCGCGGAAGAGGGGGTTTCGGGATTGAGGACGGTGCGGACGACCCAGTCATCGAAGTCGTCCGGTCCTGCGGGGGTGTCGCCGCGGGCGAACTCGCGCCGGTAGGCGGGGGTGCCGCCGACGATCGCGTTCACCTTCATGGCCAGGTGGGGGTCGGTGATGCCCCAGAACTCGGCGGCGAGACGGTGATCGAGGGGGCGGACGACCAGTTCGAGTCCGGCCCGTCCACGCAGCGGGGCGTTGCCCGACCGCAGTCGGCCCATGAAGGACAGCGCCGAGCCGCACAACAGCAGCCGGGTGCGGGAGCCGCTGCGCTGGTCGCGCAGCGGACGCAGCGCCTCCTGGATGATCGATGGCAGTTCCGGGTTGGCCTTGGCGAGGTACGGAAACTCGTCGATCACGACGGGGACGGTCCGATCGGCGCCGAGTGCGAGCAGTGCGTCGATGGCCTCCGACCAGTTGGCGAAGTGGAAGGGACTGGCGGGGCGGATGTGGTCGGTCAGCGCGGTGCTGATCCGTCGGAGCGATTCGGCGTCGGCGGCTTCGGTCGCGCCGAAGTAGAACCCTCCGGCGGCACGACAGGCGGCGTCCAGTAGGAACGTCTTTCCCTGGCGGCGACGTCCGGATACCACCCCGAGGGTCGCACCGGGCTGCGGATCGCTGATGAACCGGCTCAGCGCGGACCACTCGTGATCCCGGTCGAACACCTCGGCAGGCTTGTCCACGCCTCCCCCTGGATAGAGAAGTACGCTTCCATAAAACATACCCCTACATCTGCCGAAGTGAGATCAGGACATAGCAAGGACCCCGGCCGCTGAGCGGTCCGGGGTCCTTGCTTCGCCTGTGCAGGCGGCTGCGGAGGATACGAGATTCGAACTCGTGAGGGGTTGCCCCAACACGCTTTCCAAGCGTGCGCCCTAGGCCTCTAGGCGAATCCTCCGCTGGAGACTCTACAAGACGATCGGGAGTGCTCGCGAACTCGTTCCCACCGGGGTCGATCAGCTAAGGTAGGGGCCAGCCCCTCACGTGGCGCTATCTCACCGAACTCCCCCAGGGCCGGAAGGCAGCAAGGGTAAGTGGGCTCTGGCGGGTGCGTGAGGGGCCCCTTGCGTCTGTGGGGTCGTGAAGGGCTGTGGGGATGCGGGTGCGGGCCTGTTGTCCGTGGTCCCCGATATCGTCGTAAGCGTGTCGTCCCTTGCGCTGTACCGCCGCTACCGACCCGAGACCTTCGCGGAGGTCATCGGGCAGGAGCATGTCACCGGCCCGCTGCAGCAGGCGCTGCGCAACAACCGGGTCAACCACGCGTATCTCTTCAGCGGTCCCGCGGGTGTGGCAAGACGACCAGTGCGCGCATCCTGGCCCGCTGTCTGAACTGTGAGAAGGGTCCCACCCCGGCGCCGTGCGGCGAGTGCCAGTCGTGCCAGGACCTCGCGCGGAACGGGCCGGGGTCGATCGATGTGATCGAGATCGACGCCGCGTCGCACGGTGGTGTGGACGACGCCCGTGAGCTGAGGGAGAAGGCGTTCTTCGGGCCCGCGTCCAGCCGCTACAAGATCTACATCATCGACGAGGCCCATATGGTCACCTCGGCGGGGTTCAACGCCCTGCTGAAGGTGGTCGAGGAGCCCCCGGAGCACCTCAAGTTCATCTTCGCGACCACCGAGCCGGAGAAGGTCATCGGCACGATCCGGTCGCGTACGCACCACTATCCGTTCCGGCTCGTGCCGCCCGGGACGCTTCGCGACTATCTGGGAGAGGTCTGCGGGCGCGAGGCGATTCCGGTCGAGGACGGGGTGCTGCCGCTGGTGGTGCGGGCCGGGGCCGGGTCCGTGCGGGATTCGATGTCGGTGATGGACCAGCTGCTGGCGGGCGCGGCTGACGACGGCGTGACGTACGCCATGGCGACCTCGCTGCTCGGTTATACGGACGGCTCGCTGCTGGACTCGATCGTGGACGCCTTCGCGGCGAGCGACGGGGCGGCGGCGTTCGAGGTCGTCAACCGTGTGATCGAGGGCGGCAACGACCCCCGGCGCTTCGTCGCCGATCTGCTGGAGCGGCTGCGCGATCTGGTGATCCTCGCCGCCGTGCCGGACGCGGCGGAGAAGGGGCTCATCGACGCCCCGGCCGATGTGGTGGAGCGGATGCAGGCGCAGGCGTCGGTCTTCGGCGGCGCCGAGCTGAGCCGGGCGGCGGACCTGGTCAATGAGGGGCTTACGGAGATGCGCGGCGCCACCTCGCCGCGGCTGCAGCTGGAGCTGATCTGCGCCCGGGTGCTGTTGCCCGCCGCCTTCGACGATGAGCGGTCCGTCCAGTCGCGGCTGGAGCGGCTGGAGCGCGGGGCCGTCGCGGGCGGCCTGGGCGGTGGAGCCGGTGCCGGTGGCGGTATCGGCGGTGGCGGTATCGGCGGTGGCGGCGTCGGCGGTGGCGGTATCGGCGGTGGCGGCGTCGGCGGTGGCGGCGTTGCGGGGCCCGGGCCCGCCATGGGGTACGTACCGGGGCCCGACGCTCACGCTCCCGTCGGTCCTCCCGCCGGTGGGCCGTCCGGTCCGGCCGCCGCTCGTGCGGCGATGGCCGGGGGCGGGCCCGGTCAAGGGCAGGCCCCAGGCGGTCCGGGGAGTTCGGACGGTGGCGAGGCGCCCGGCGGGTGGCCTGCCGGGGCGCGGCCCGCCGCGGACAGCGGTCCGGGTGGCGCCGTAGACAGTGGACAGCAGGGCGGTGCCCCGGCCGCGACCGCGCCCCCGGAGGGTGGCGGCGGGCAGCGGCCCGGAGCGTGGCCGTCGGGTGCCCAGGCCCCGCCGCCGAGGGCGGCGGATCACGGCCCGGAGCCTGGCCCACGGCAACTGCCCCCGGCTCCGGGGCTTCCGGTGCTCCCGGTGGCGCGTCCGGTGCGGGCGGTGCCTCCGGTGGTGGCGGTGGTCAGGGCGCCGGGGCGCCCGCTCGGCAGCCCGGCGGCTGGCCCACGGCCACCACGCCGGGGCAGGGTGGCGGCCCCTCCGCGCAGACGCCCGCGGCGCCCTCCGCGCCGACTGCCCCGAGCGCCCCGACCGCGCCTTCTGCCCCGCCCCCGGACCCGGGCCTTCCACACCCGCGCCGGGCGCACCGAGCATGGCGCAGGGCGCCGTCCAGGTGCGGCAGATGTGGCCGGACATCCTGGAGGCGGTCAAGAACCGCCGCCGCTTCACCTGGATCCTGCTGAGCCAGAACGCCACGGTGTCCGGCTTCGACGGCACCACCCTCCAGCTCGGCTTCTCCAACGCGGGTGCGCGCGACAGCTTCGTGGGCGGCGGCAGCGAGGACGTCCTGCGGCAGGCGCTCCAGGACGCCATAGGGGTGCAGTGGCGGATCGAGGCGATCGTCGACCCCTCGGGCGGCGCCGGACAGCAGGGCGGCGGCCCCGGTGGCCCGGGCGGTTTCGGTGGTGCCGGTGGTCCTGGTGGCCAGGGCGGCCCGGGCGGTCCCGGCGGCTACGGCGGAGGCAGTGGCGGCTACGGCGGAGGCGGATCCGGTGCCGGTGGCGGAGGTGCCACCGGCGGTGGCGGCTTCGGCGGCGGGAGCGGTCCCGGCAGCGGCGGCGGCTTCGGCGGCGGTGGCCAGTCCGCCCCGCCCCGCCAGTCCGCACCCCGCCCCGCTCCCGCCTCCCCGCCCCCGGCCGCGCCCTCCGCGTCCTCCGCGGCGTCCGGCTCCGCGGACGCGGGTCCGCCCCCGAGGCGGCGGCGTACCGGGAGCCCGAGCCGTCGCGGGTCTCGATCGAGGACGACATGCCGGCCGAGGACGACCCGGACCTGGACGACACCGCGCTCAGCGGGCACGACCTGATCGTCCGCGAGCTGGGTGCCACGGTGATCGAGGAGATCGTCAACGAGTAGGAGGCGCGGGCCCCGCACCCGTGTCTTACGTCGCCGCGTCTCCTCCGTACGGCGTAGAGCAAGGCGCACTGGGAGCACGTAGGCTCGGGCTATCGAAGAGAACGACTGTCGAGCGCCAGGAGCGAAGCCGTGATCCCCGGTGGTGGCCAGCCGAACATGCAGCAGTTGCTGCAGCAGGCTCAGAAGATGCAGCAGGACCTCGCCGCGGCCCAGGAGGAGCTGGCCCGCACCCACGTCGAGGGTTCCGCGGGCGGTGGTCTGGTGAAGGCGACCGTGACCGGTTCCGGTGAGTTGCAGGGCCTGGTCATCGATCCCAAGGCCGTGGATCCTGAGGACACGGAGACCCTCGCGGATCTGGTCGTCGCGGCCGTCCGTGACGCCAACCACGCCGCGCAGGAGCTCCAGCAGCAGAAGCTCGGCCCGCTCGCCCAGGGGCTGGGCGGTATGCCCGGGCTCCCGTTCTGACCTTCGGGTTCTCCGGGGCCGACCGTAAGAGTCGCGGCGGCCGTACGAGTCGCGGCAGCCGTAAGAGTCGCGGCGGCCGTAAGAGCGGTCGTAAAAGTCGTCGCGGCGGCCCGGCCGCAAGAGCGTGGCGTCCCCCGGCCGTGAGGGCACGGCGCAACCGAATATTCATGTGAAGTACGGCCACCGCGCGTCGGCGCGAGATTGGATGAAGGCGTGTACGAGGGCGTGGTCCAGGACCTCATCGACGAGTTGGGCAGACTGCCCGGCGTCGGTCCCAAGAGCGCGCAGCGGATCGCCTTCCACATCCTTCAGGCCGAGCCCACCGACGTCCGCCGTCTCGCGCAAGCGCTGACGCAGGTCAAGGAGAAGGTGCGGTTCTGCGCGGTCTGCGGGAACGTCGCCGAGGCCGAGCAGTGCCGCGTCTGCCAGGACCCCCGTCGCGACCCCGCGATCATCTGCGTGGTCGAGGAGCCGAAGGACGTCGTCGCGATCGAGCGGACGCGTGAGTTCCGGGGCCGCTACCACGTGCTCGGCGGGGCGATCAGCCCCATCGAGGGCGTGGGCCCGGACGATCTGCGGATCAGGGAGCTGCTGGCGCGGCTCGCGGACGGGACGGTCACCGAGCTCATCCTGGCCACCGATCCGAATCTGGAGGGCGAAGCCACCGCCACGTACCTCGCGCGCATGATCAAGCCCATGGGTTTGAAGGTCACCCGCCTGGCCAGCGGCCTCCCTGTCGGTGGAGACCTGGAGTACGCCGACGAGGTCACGCTGGGTCGTGCCTTCGAAGGGAGAAGACTTCTCGATGTCTGACGCAACGCTGCACGACGCCCACCCGGACCCGGACGACTTCGCGGTCCAGATCTCCGACCAGATCGAGAGCTTCATCGTCGCGGTCACCGAAGTCGCCAAGGGGGACGAGCCGGACAGCGCTGTGCCGTTCCTGCTGCTCGAGCTGTCGCAGCTGCTCCTCGCGGGCGGCCGGCTCGGCGCGCACGAGGACTTCGTCCCGGACGAGCGGTACGAACCGGACGCCGGCCCGGAGCCGGATGTCGACGAGCTGCGTGAGCGTTTCGCCCAGCTGCTGGAGCCGGTGGACATCTACTCGGAGGTCTTCGACCCGTACGTGCCGCGCAGCCAGCCGGTCGCCTGCCGGATCTCCGACGACCTGGCCGGGATCATCACCGATCTGCGGCACGGGATGGCGCACTACCGCGAGGGCCGGATCAACGAGGCGCTGTGGTGGTGGCAGTTCTCGTACCTCTCCAACTGGGGGACAACCGCCTCGGCGGCCCTGCGCGCGCTGCAGTCGCTGGTCGCGCACGTACGGCTGGACAGCCCGCTGGACGAACTGGACGGCCTGGACACGGACAGCAACGCGGGCGGTGACGAGGAGCTCGCGGAGGAGGCCGGCCGGGTCATGGCGGCGGAGATCGCGGGACCGCTCGGCCTGCGCTCGGGGCCGAGCTGAGGAGTGCCCGACGTCCGACCCTGTGAGCTGGGTTACGTTCCCGTGTGCTTCCGCGGTGAGCGGGCAGGGTTCGTCGCTGAGCGGGTGGGAGGGATGCGGGGAATCTCGCGTGTGCGTGGACGTCGCGCCGTGTGATGCCCCTCGCCTTCCCCTGATCACTTTGCGAGGCATTCGTCTCGCTATGTGATATTGGGAGGGCATATTCCGGCCGCTCGTTAGACTGAGCCGACCGCATTATTGAGAGCTGCGAGGAGCGCACGTGGGCCTTGTCGTGCAGAAGTACGGAGGCTCCTCCGTTGCCGATGCCGAAGGCATCAAGCGGGTCGCCAAGCGAATCGTGGAAGCCAAGAAGAACGGCCACCAGGTGGTCGTCGTGGTCTCCGCGATGGGCGACACGACGGACGAGCTGATCGATCTCGCCGAGCAGGTATCCCCGATTCCTACTGGGCGCGAGTTCGACATGCTGCTGACCGCGGGAGAGCGGATCTCCATGGCCTTGCTGGCGATGGCGATCAAAAACCTCGGTCACGAGGCGCTGTCGTTCACCGGCAGCCAGGCGGGAGTCATCACCGACGCGGTCCACAACAAAGCACGGATCATCGACGTCACGCCGGGCCGTATCCGTGACGCGCTCGAGCTCGGCGCGGTCGCGATCGTCGCGGGCTTCCAGGGCGTGTCCCAGGAGAGCAAGGACATCACCACCCTCGGCCGGGGCGGTTCCGACACCACCGCGGTCGCGCTGGCCGCGGCCCTGGACGCCGAGGTGTGCGAGATCTACACCGACGTGGACGGCGTGTTCACCGCCGATCCGCGCGTGGTGAAGAAGGCTCGCAAGATCAACGAGATTCCGTACGAGGACATGCTGGAGCTCGCCGCGAGCGGCTCCAAGGTGCTGCACCTGCGCTGCGTGGAGTACGCGCGCCGGTACACCATCCCCATTCACGTACGGTCGTCTTTCTCCGGCCACCAGGGCACCTGGGTGCGCAACCGGCCGGAAGCGGGAGAAGGAGAAGAAGGCATGGAGCAGGCGATCATCTCCGGAGTCGCGCACGACACGTCCGAGGCCAAGGTCACGGTCGTCGGGGTGCCGGACAAGCCGGGTGAGGCCGCGGCCATCTTCCGCACCATCTCCGACGCCGAGATCAACATCGACATGGTGGTGCAGAACGTCTCCGCCGCGTCGACCGGGCTGACCGACATCTCCTTCACGCTGCCGAAGACGGACGGCCACCGGGCGATGGAGGCGCTGACCAAGGCGAAGTCGCTGATCGGCTTCGACTCGCTGCGCTATGACGACCAGATCGCCAAGATCTCCCTGATCGGTGCCGGTATGCGCACCAACCCGGGGGTCACCGCGACCTTCTTCGAGGCGCTGTCGAACGCCGGGGTCAACATCGAGCTGATCTCGACCTCCGAGATCCGCATCTCGGTCGTCACCCGCGCCGACGATGTGAAGGACGCGGTCGTGGCCGTGCACAGTGCCTTCGGCCTGGACAGCGAGACCGACGAAGCGGTGGTCTACGGAGGGACCGGACGATGACCGGCCATGGCGGTGCCGCCGGGGGCGACAAGCCCACCCTCGCGGTCGTCGGGGCCACCGGCGCCGTCGGCACCGTCATGCTCTCGATCCTCTCCGAGCGCGCCGACATCTGGGGCGAGATCCGGCTGATCGCCTCGCCCCGCTCGGCCGGCCGGAAGCTGACCGTCCGGGGCGAGCAGGTCGAGGTCGTCGCGCTGAGCGAGGAGGCGTTCGAGGGCGTCGACGTCGCGATGTTCGACGTCCCCGACGAGGTCTCGGCGCAGTGGGCGCCCATCGCGGCGAGCAAGGGCGCGGTGGCCGTCGACAACTCCGGCGCCTTCCGGATGGACCCCGATGTCCCCTGGTGGTGCCGGAGGTGAACGCGCACGCGGCCCGTGTCCGCCCGCGCGGCATCATCTCCAACCCCAACTGCACCACCCTGTCGATGATCGTCGCGATGGGCGCGCTGCATGCCGAATTTGGGCTGAGCGAGCTGATCGTCTCCTCGTACCAGGCGGTCTCCGGCGCGGGCAAGGACGGCATCGACGCCCTGCGCGAGCAGATCGCGCTGGTCGCCGGTACGGAGCTGGGCACCCACCCCGGGGACGTACGGCGGGCGGTGGGCGACACCGGGCCGTTCCCGGCGCCGATGGCGCTCAATGTGGTGCCGTTCGCCGGTTCGCTCCAGGAGGACGGCTGGTCTTCCGAGGAGCTCAAGGTGCGGAACGAGTCCCGCAAGATCCTGGGGCTGCCGGAGCTGAGGGTCACCGCGACCTGTGTACGGGTGCCCGTGGTCACCACGCATTCGCTGGCCGTGCACGCGCGGTTCGAGAACGAGGTGACGGTCGAGGCGGCGCACGAGATCCTGGCGGGCGCCCCCGGGGTGGTGCTGTGCGACAACCCGGCGGAGGGTGAGTTCCCCACGCCCGCCGACGCCGTGGGCACCGACCCCACGTGGGTGGGCCGGGTGCGGCGGTCGCTGGACGACCCCAAGGCGCTGGAGCTGTTCGTCTGTGGCGACAACCTGCGCAAGGGCGCGGCGCTGAACACCGCGCAGATCGCGGAGGTCGTCGCGGCCGAGCTGGCGGGCGGGGCCGCCGCGCGGTGACCCCGGGCCCGCCACTGGGTCAAGAGGGGGGCCGGGACGCGGTAGTGGCCGGGCGCCGTAAGAGGGGGTCGGGACACGGTAGGAGGGGCCCGGGCGCGATAAGAGGGGGTCGGGGGACCGTAACGTGAGCGACCGTCTTAAAGTGACGTTTCACCAGTGCGTCGTCCCGCAGATGTGAATATCCTGTGCGCGTGTCACTGGCCTGGACCAGCTGAGCTGGGCCGTTGATGTGATCGACGTATTCGCTCCCCGCCCGCCGCAACCGGCAGTGGGCGGGGAGCGTCTTTCCAGCCGCCCGCAGTGGGCGCTGGGATAACTGGGGCATTGGGGAAGAGTGGTGCGCATGGGGGCATTCAACGCATCGTCAAAAGCGGTGCCTCACGCGTACAACCCTGACAGGGGGCGGCGTGTCCAACAGGCGTGGCAGAGGTATTCGGCATCGCAACGGTTCCAGGGCATGGCGGCGCGGCAGTACGCCCCCGCGTGCCCCAGGTGGCATGCCGGTGATCGCGCCATGGCCGACGGCCCGCCCCGCGCACATCACAACAGGGCGCGAGGACACTGACGACGCGATGGCAGCGGGCACCACAGTCGATCACCTCACCGAGACCTACCGCGCCCACTATCGGTCGCTGCTCGGTCTCGCCGCGCTCCTTCTCGACGACACCGCGTCCTGCGAGGACGTCGTGCAGGAAGCGTTCATCCGTGTGCACTCGGCGCGCAAAAGAGTCCGGGATCCCGAGAAGACCCTCGCCTATCTGCGGCAGACGGTCGTCAATCTCTCCCGCTCCGCGCTGCGCCGGCGCATCCTCGGGCTGAAGCTGCTCTCCAAGCCGATGCCCGATATGGCCAGTGCCGAGGAAGGGGCGTACGAACAGCTTGAACGCGATCAACTGATCAAGGCGATGAGGGGACTTCAGCGCCGTCAGCGCGAGGTTCTCGTGCTGCGCTACTTCGCCGATATGACCGAGGCCCAGGTGGCCGAGACGCTGGGCATATCGCTCGGCTCGGTCAAGGCGTACGGCTCGCGCGGCATCGCGGCGCTCCGCGTCGCCATGGAGGCTCCGGCATGAACCACATCACATCTACGCCGGACCCGGGGGAGCCTGGCCGGCTCCACGGCCACGAGCCGGAATCCCGGGAGCCAGGGGAAACCAGGGAGCCGGTAGAGGCGACAGGGCCCACGGAGCCGGTGGAGGCGACGGAGTCTGCGGAGGCCGCGGAGTCCACGGCGGGCCGGGAGCCCGCCGGGCCTGCGGAGCCCCCGGAGGCCCGTGAGTCCGCCGGGTCCGCGGAGAGCCGTGAGCCTGGGGATGCCCGTGAGGGCGCGGAGGCCCGTGAACCTGCGGAGTCCGCGGGCGCCGACGAGCACACCGGGTCCGCCGAGGAGCACACCGGGTCGGCCGAGGCCACGGAGGGCAAGAAGTCCGCCGGGTCCGAGCCGGAGCGGGTGACGCCCTTCCGGATTCGGCTCGACGACGACGAGCCCGGCGGTGAGGACGAGGAGGCGCTGCGGCGGCTGCTGCACCGCGTCGTCGACGAGCTCGAGCCGTCCTCCGACTCCCTCGACCATCTGCGGCGCGCCGTGCCCGCCCGCCGTGCGCGGCGGCGCCAGGCCCTGGTCGGGGCCGTGGCGGCGGTGGTGCTCGGCTGCGCGGCCGTACCGGCGCTGGTGCACGTCGCGACCACCAGCGACAGCTCGAACGACCGCCCGGCCAACGCCGCCAGCAGCCACCGCACCCCTGAGGCCAGCGGTGGCCCGCACGGCGAGGGCAGCGGCGGCAAGGACGCCGACGGGCCCTCCGACATGGTCGAGGAGCACAAGGGCGGCAAGGGCAAGGACAAGGAGAAGGACAGGCCGTCGAAGGGCGAGGAGAGCAGCTCCGGCGGTGCGGTCCCCGACCCCACCAACACGCTGAACGCCACCTCTCCCACCTGCAGCCGCGCCCAGCTCACCAGCGGTGGCGCCGGATCGGTCGGAGCGGCCGACGCCGAGGGGCGGGTCTACGGCTCGTTCCGCGTCGTGAACGTCTCGGACCGGGCCTGCACGGTCGAGGGCAGCGGCTCGGTGGGTGTGAGCGCCCAGGGCGGTGCGGACGCCTCGCGGATCCTGGTCGTGGACCACACGGCGGGAGACGCGGCGGCGGGACTGCCCGACCCCTCCACCCAGCCGGGCACGCTCATCCTCAAGCCCGGCCAGGCGTACGAGGTCAAGTTCGCCTGGATCCCGGCGTCGGGCGGCGGCACCAGCGGCTGCTCCACCACCGGCAGCCCGACCCCCGACCCGTCCACGGACGCGGCCCAGGACGGACCGCAGGACGACCCCAGCACGGGCGATCCGGGCGGCACCCCGGGTGGCGGTGGCGGCGGTGAGCCGCAGGACGCGAGCGTCCTGGTCAGCCATACCCCGGAGGCGGGCGACCCGGCTGCGGCGAGCGTGACGATCGGCGGCGCCTGCGCCGGAACGATCTACCGCACCGGTCTGCTGGCGTCCTAGAGCCCGCCGCTCGCCCTCCACAGCCCGCCGACGTCCTCCCAGAGCCGCGGAGCAGCGGCCTCCCGGGGCCTTGAGCCCGGGAGGCCCCGCGGCCGTCCGGGTGCGCCCAGGCGGGATCCCGGGGCCGCGGCGTAGGGCTCCGTGAGGCGGCCCCGCCGCCGGGGCCGCGACGCGAAGCCCGTACCGTGGGGGTGTGTATCGGTTTCTGCTGACACCCCGCTGGTGGGTGATCAACGTGTTCACCCTGCTGGCGATCCCGGTCTGCCTCTTCATGGGCAGCTGGCAGCTCAGCCGCTTCGAGACGCGTGTCAACACGCACAACCAGCAGCAGGACGAGGCGTCCGCCGAGCGGAAGGCCGCGGCCCGGCCGCTGGGCGATCTGCTGCCGGTCACCGCGAAGACCTCCGGGGAGCGGGCCACCGCCACCGGCCGATACGACACCGCACATCAACTCCTCGTGCCCGACCGGCGGCTGGACGGCCGCGACGGCTTCTATGTGCTGACTCTGCTGCGCGTGGATGTGAACAACGACGGGGACAAGACCGCGGACAAGAACGGGGACAAGGGCGGGACCAAGGCCGGGGGCAGGGGAGAGGCCAAGGACGCAGCCGAGGGCGGCGCCAAGGCGCTGCCCGTCGTCCGCGGCTGGCTCCCCGGCGACGCCGACGATCCGGCGGCCACCGCCAAGGTGCCCGCACCCCCTCCGGCGAGGTGACCGTCACCGGTGCGCTGCAGGCGTCCGAGCACCAGGGCGGCGACGGGGTGAACGCGAGCGGTGGCCTCCCCGCGGTCAGCTGGGCATGATCAGCGCCGCCTCCCTGGTCAACTTGGTGCCGTACCAGGTGTACGACGCCTGGGTCACCTCCGCCGAGGCTCCCGGCGCCCTGAAGCCGGTGCCCCCCACGGTGGCGGAGGGCACCGGGCTCGACATCAAGGCCTTCCAGAACCTGGGCTACACCGGTGAGTGGTTCGTCTTCGCCGGTTTCGTGGTCTTCATGTGGTTCCGGCTGTTCCGCCGCGAGGCCGAGACGGCCCGCGATCTGGCCCTCGGCATCACGCCGCCCGAGCCGACGGCTCCGACGGCGCCGGACGCGGACCCGACCCCAGATGACGCCGAGCGAACTCGATCTCCAAGCGCAACTGCTTGATCCGCTCCTCGACGACCAGCGAGCCGTGCCCCGCGTCATAGCGGTAGACCTCATGCGGGGTGCCCTGCCGCTCGAGCCGCTCCACATAGTTGTCGATCTGCCGTATGGGGCAGCGCGGGTCGTTCACCCCCGCCGAGATGTAGACCGGCGCCCGCACCTCCTCCACATAGGTCAGCGGGGACGACGCCTCGAACCGCTCGGGCACCTCCTCCGGCGTGCCGCCCAGCAGGGTGCGGTCCATCGCCTTCAGGGCCTCCATCTCGTCGTGGTAGGCCGTCACATAGTCGGCGACCGGGACCGCGGCCAGCCCCAGCGCCCAGGAAGCCGGCTGGGTCCCGAGCCCCAGCAGCGTCAGATAGCCGCCCCAGGAACCGCCGGCCAGCACCAGCCGCTCGGGGTCGGCGAGCCCGGAGCTCACCGCCCACTCCCGCACGGCCGCGATGTCCTCCAGCTCGATCAGCCCGACCCGGTGCTTGAGCGCGTCCGTCCACGCCCGCCCATAGCCGGTGGAGCCGCGGTAGTTGACCCGCACCACGGCGAAGCCGTGGTCCACCCAGGCCGCGGGGCCCGCCGCGAAGGCGTCGCTGTCGTGCCAGGTCGGCCCGCCGTGGATGTCGAAGACCGTGGGGAAGGGGCCCTCGCCCGCGGGCTTCTGCACCAGCGCGTGCACCCGCCCACCGGGGCCGTCCACCCAGACGTCGGTGACCGGCACCGACTCCGGGGCGGTGAATCCGGGCGGGTCCAGCACCGTCCGCCCGCTCGTCGACCGCACCTGGGGCGGCTTCTCGGCCGACGACCACAGGAACTCCACCGTGCCGTCCGGCCGGGCCGTGGCGCCCGAGATCGTGCCCGCCGGGGTCTCCAGGCGGGTCAGCTCGCCGGAGGCGAGGTCGTACCGCCACAGCTCGCTGCGGGCCTGATGGCTGTGCTCGACCAGCAGCGCCGATCCGTCCGGGAACCAGTCCGCCCCCACGTCACCGGGCAGGTCGATCGCCAGCGCCGTCTCCACACCGGTCGTCGGATCCCACACCATGGGCTCCCACCGGCCGCGCCGCTGATGCCCGACCAGCAGTCGGGTGTCCCCCTCCACGGGCGCGAACCCCATCACGGACAGGCCCAGCTCCTCGGTGCCGCCCTTGGTGTCGTCCAGCTCCGCGACGGCCGTCCCGTCCGGCCGCAGGACCCGGATCGCCGAGTGCATCGCGTCGCCGTGCTCGGTGTGCTCGATCGCGATCAGCGTCCCGTCATGGGAGAGATCGCCCACTCCGGCGGACTCGCGGTGCCGGTAGATCTCCTCCGACTCGCCGCCCGGGCGCACCACATGGATGGTCGAGCCGTCCTCGTCGGTGGACCGCCCGACGACCGCCGTGCCGTCACGGCCCAGCGCGAGCCCCGCGGGGTAGGAGGGGGCCAGACCCGGGGTCGCGGGCTCGTCGGCCGGGCGCTCGTCCGCCTCGCCGCCGCTGAACGGCTGGCGCAGCCACACCCCGAACTCATCGCCGTCGGTGTCCGAGAACCACCAGATCCACCGGCCGTCCGGCGACAGCACCCCGTCGGTCGTCCCGTTCGGCCGGTCCGTGACCTGCCGCTGGGCGCCGGTGGCCCGGTCCCATGCGTACAGCTCGTACGTACCCGTGGCGTTCGAGACGAACAGCGAGTGGTCCGGGGCGTCTTCCGCCCAGTCGGGCAGCCCCACTCGCGGCGCCCGGAAGCGCTTTTCCCAGTCCGGCATGGACTCCGTGCTCTCAGTCATGCCCACCATTCTGCGCCGCACCCCGACATGCGCGCTGGCGTCGCCCCGCGCCTGTGGATAACGTTCCCGGCGGGATGGACGCCAGGCCGCACACCGAGGGGGAGCTGATGGCCGACATAGCCGCGACGGTGGAGACGTACTGGGCAACGGCCCAGGCCAGGGACTGGCGGGCGTTCGGTGCCACCCTCGCCGACGACGTCCGCTACGAGCTGCCGCAGACCCGCGAGCGGGTGCTCGGCCGGGACGGCGTGGTCCGCTTCAACGCGGAGCACGTGGGCGAGTGGAGCCTGGAGGTCGAGCGCGTCATCACCGACGGCGATCAGGCGGTCTCCTGGGTGAGTTTCAGCGTGGACGAGGAGGAGACGCAGGCGATCAGCTTCTTCACCGCCTCGGCGGACGGCCGGATCCAGACCATCACCGACTTCTGGCCGGCGTCGTACGAGCCCCGCGTGAGCGCGAACATTTGGTCGAGCGCTTCTGAATTCCCTCCCGATATCGGATGCCCGATGCCCGATACCCGCTACCCTCCCGCCCCTCCGGCCCCGCCCCCTTCCCTTCACCCCGTCCCCCTCCCCTCCCGTTCGCCCCGTCCCCTCCCCGGGCTCGGCTACTTCAGCAGCACCGGCAGCTCCTCCACGCCGTAGACGATGGAGAGCTTCCGGAACGAGAGCTTCTCCGCCGGTACCGCGAGCCGCATCTCCGGGAACCGCCGTATGAGCGCGGGGTAGGCGGCCCGGAGTTCCATTTTGGCCAGCTCGGCGCCGATGCAACGGTGGATGCCGTACCCGAAGGCCAGATGAGAGGGGGCCTGCCGGTGCGGATCGACCCGCTCCATGTCCGGTCCCAGCTTCTCGTCCCGGTTGGCCCGCTCAGTGAGCACAGCACCAGATCGCCGGCGGATATCCGGGTGCCCGCGATCTCCATGTCCTCGCGGGCGAACCGCGGGAAGGCCACCTGCACCACCGTGAGGTAGCGCAGCAGCTCCTCCACGAACGGGTCCACGACATCGTCCTGGTCACGTATCGCGGCGAAGTGCTCGGGGGCCTGGAGCAGCACCAGCGTGCCGAGCGCCAGCATGCTCGCGGTGGTCTCCAGACCGCCGGTCAGCACCCCGTCGGCGAGCCCGGCCAGCTCCTGGTCGTCGAGCTCGTCGCCGTGCTCCTTCACCAGCATGCCGAGCAGCCCGTCGCCGGGCGTCTCACGCTGCTTCCGCACGATCCCGTGCAGATAGGAGAGGGAGTCCGACATCGCGCCGAAGGAGGCGTTCGCCCCGCCGAAGAGGTCGAACCGCGCCGTGCTGTGGCGCTGGAAGTCATCGCGGTCCTCGTACGGCACACCGAGCAGTTCGCAGATGACCAGCGCGGGAATGGGAAGCGCGAATGCCTCCACGAGGTCCACCGGGCCCTCGGCCGCGGCCATCTCGTCGAGGCGCTCCTCCACGATGGAGTGGATGCGCGGGGTGAGCCTGCTGAGCCGCCGCATGGTGAATTCGGGCGTCAGCAGGCGTCGCAGTCTCGTATGCGTCGGTGGATCGCTGAAACCGAGACCTCCCGGATTCTGCTGCGGGGCGACGCCGATGTTCCGTTCCGCGAGGTTGGTGAAATCGGAGCTGAAGCCCTTCGCCTTTCCGAGCACCGCCTTGGTCTCGTCATATCCGGTGACAAGCCAGGCATTGATCCCGAAAGGCAGCCATATCTTGCTGATGGGTTCCTTTGCCCTGGTTCGGGACAGATCGGAAATGGGGTCGAGGCCGTCGCGCCTCAGCGGTGCCAGTGTGGCGTCCGGGAGGAACGACATCTTGGACAAGTCGAAGCCGTTCTTCTGGATTCTCGAAAAGTACTTGCGGCCCAGCCAGGCGACGATGTTTGAGCGGAGATTCGACATGGCGCAATACTGCCCTGCCGTGCCCGGACGGCCGTGCTCCGATGCCGGACGCGCTCCGGTGTGATGCGCCACAACGGCGTGTGCTCCCTCCCTGTGCGGGCACTCCGGAGAGCGCATCAGCAGGCGCACGGGTGCGCGCGTCGGTGGGCACGCCGGTGGGCGGCAAGGTGGCGCAGGCCGCGAAATCAGAGGAAGGTGTACATATCGGGCACGATGCGCGAGCGATGACGGCTGCCTGCGGGACGTCTGTGGCGCCCCCAGGGATACGAGTGAGGTGAGCGGCCTTGCGGGAGAGGTTCCGTGCTGTCCAGGGCGCGCCCTGCTGGGTGAGTCTCATGGCAGCGGATCTGGACCGCGCGCACCACTTCTACGGAGAGCTCTTCGGCTGGGGCTTCCGCCCCACCCGGCAGGGGCACGGCCGTTACACCATCGCGTACACCGAGGGCGGCGTACCGACCGTCGGCATCGGCGCCTCGTCCCCGTCGGCGGGGGTGAGCCTGCCGGTCACCTGGACCACGTACTTCGCGGCGGACAGCGCGGACGAGGTGGCCTCACGCGTCCAGGAGCGCGGTGGCACGGTCGCGGTCGGGCCGCTGGAGTTCGGCAGCGGCCGGGTGGCCTGGGCGGCCGACCCGGACGGGGCCAACTTCGGCATCTGGGAAGGCGATCTGACCTCCGCCTGGTGGGGCGAGCGCAGACCGGGCGCGCCCGTGTGGCTGGAGCTGCGCACCCGTGACGCCTTCGAGGCGGCGCTCTTCTACGGGCAGGTCTTCGGCTGGGACACCCAGGGGCGGGAGCGCTGCGACGTCCGCTTCGAGCACGACCGGGTGGTCCTCCATATCGACGGTAAGGCGGTCGCGGGGCTGCGCGGGGGCGCCATCGAGGCCGCCCCGGACCCGAACGTCCGGCCCCGCTGGCGGGTCTACTTCTGTGTGAAGGACGTCGACGAGGTCGCCGAACGCGCCACGGAGCTCGGCGGCGGCGTCCTCGCCCTGCCGGCCGACACCCCCTATGGGCGCATCGCGGCGCTGCGCGACCCGGAGGGCGGCATCTTCAGCGTGGCGGCCGTGAGGAAGGGGCCCGCGGACGGGGATCCCGCCGACTGAGGCGAGGCTGAAGAGAGGCCCGAGGCGAAGAGAGGGCTGATGCTGAGGAGAGGGCTGATGCTGAGGAGGAGGGGCAGGGGCCCTCGACGGCTGTAGGCGGCGGCGCCTACGATCGGGAGTACGGGATCGCGTGTCGGTCACCGGCTGGGTGAGGCATGGAGGTGCCCGTGAGATTGCCTTACGGAGGCATTCCACAGTGTCTGTCGAGTTGAATCACACGATCGTCCATTCTCTGGACAATCACGAATCCGCCGAATTCCTGGCGAACATTCTTGGCCTCGAGGTCGGGGAGGAATGGGGCCCGTTCGTTCCGGTGGAGACCAGTAATGGTGTCACCCTGGACTTCGCCACCATTCCCGGCGAGTCGATCGTCATGCAGCATTACGCGTTCCTCATCTCGGACGAGGAGTTCGACGCGGCCTTCGCGCGGATCCGGGAGCAGGGGGTCACGTACTACGCCGATCCCCATCTGAAGCAGCCGGGCGAGATCAACCACCATCATGGCGGGCGCGGGCTGTACTTCATGGACCCGGCCGGTCATGGCATGGAGATCATCACTCGCCCGTACGGCAACGAGGAGTAGTCCGGGGAGGGCCCGAGGCTCTGGACTGCGAGTGGGCCGGGGCACGCACCCCGGCCCACCCACTCAGTCCTCCTCCGCCCGCTCGCGGTCCCGGCGTTCCCGCCACGCCCGTACGGCCTCGTCGATGTCGAAGGGCGCGAGATTGAGCGGCGGGCCGGGCGGGGGCCGCCGGATCGCCTCCCGGATCTTGTCATTGACCTCCGAGAGGATCTCCCGCACCATTCGCTCCGACGGCGCCTTCTCCACGGCGGTGAGCGCGTCTTCCGCCTCTTTGCGCAGTACGAGTGTCGGCGGCAGAAACGACAAATTCTCGCGGGCCATCTTCCCCTTGACCCACCACAGATCGTCGTAGGGCTTGTCGAGATGGGGGAGGGGCTTTCCCCTGCCCTTGAGGTTGGCGAACGCGCCGCGTTCCTCCGCCTCGCGGATCTGTCGGTCGGCCCACGTTTCGAAACTGATGCCCGGTGGCTTTCGCTCGGTCACCCTCAGATTCTCCCTCGGGTGGCGCGAAGCGCGCCACAGGCCGTATCGACGGCAGGGGTGACCGGTCAGAGGTGGGAGGCGAGGACCGGCAGCAGATCCTGGAACGTCCGCCCGGTGGCGGGCGCGCCGATCGCCGACATCTGCCAGCCCCCGCTCGCTCCGCCCGTCCCGCCGGCGCGGTGAACCTTGGCCATGACCTGGGCCGTGTACGGACCGCCGCCGCTGAGGGTGTAGCGAGCCAGCTCCTGGCCGTTGGTTTCGTCGACCAGACGGCAGAAGGCGTTCTGCACCTCGGCGAAGGTCTGTCCGGAGAAGGAGTTCACCGTGAACAGGATCTGATCGACATGGACCGGAACGCGCTGCAGATCGATCAGGATCGATTCGTCGTCGCCGCCCTGACCGGCGCCGCCGACGAGGTTGTCGCCGGTGTGCCGTACGGATCCGTCGTCGCTCGTCAGATGCTGGAAGAAGACCACGTCCACGGCTTCGCGTCCGGCGAAGAGCACGGCCGAGGCGTCCAGGTCGATCTCCTTGGCGGTCAGCCGGGCGAGGAACCCCTTCCGCGGCGCGGCCTGCCAGCCCAGGCCCATGCGCACCGCGGTGAGCTCACCCCCGTCGGACTTGCTCAGGCTGATCCGCTGACCCTTGGCCAGGTTTACCGTCATGTGGTTCCTCTCTCGCTCTTCTGACTCGTCCGGGACGGGCTGTGCGACCTCTCCAGCCGGTCGCGCAGAAACGGCAGGATGCCGCGGTGAAGAAGGGCCCTCAGCCAGGCGTCACGGGCCGTGGCCACGGCCGCGTCATCCCGGCGCCTGACGTAGGGCGGGTGCGTGGGTGGATGCGTGGGTGGATGCGGGTGGAGGCGTAGGGGCCGGTGGAGGCGTGGATGCCCATGAGGGCGCGGGCGCTGGTCGGGGGCCGAGGTGCGGTGGCGTACGGCGGTGACGAGCAGACAGGCCACCCCCACCACCAGAGTGAACGCCGTGATCGTCGCGCTGGTCAGCCCGGCGGTCAACAGTGCGTCGGCCAGCTCCCGTTGGGAGTCGAGGAGCCCCAGCAGCCCGCCGAGGAGCAGAAAGGCCGCGGTCGAGGCGCCGGCCAGAGCCGGGGTGAGGACGGCGAGCACGGGCAGCAGTCCCCTGACGCCTGCCGAGGGGGCGGACGAGCCGGACAGGGCAGCTGCGGCCGGCGCGGTGGACGCGGTGGACGCGGCGGGCGCGGTGGGCGCGGTGGACGCTGAAGTCGCCGCGGCGGCGCGTTGCCGGAGGTACGCGGCGTATTCGGGTGCGGCGGCCGTCGCGATCAGCTCGCTCGCCACGAGCGCCTGGGTGCGCAGCCGTTGGACGTCCGCGTCCCCGGTGGCTCCGTTGCGCCGTAGGGCCTCACGGATCTCCGCCGTACGCAGCGCCTGGTGCAGCGCCCGCTCGAAGTCGGGCCTGTCCTCGGCCTGTAAACCGGGTGGGGCGGTCATGTCCGCGCTTCCTCGATGAGTAGGAATGAATCGGCCGCCGGGCCTGCCTCAGGGGAAAGGCCGGGCCCGGCGGCCGCAGGAGGGCGTCAGTCAGAGATTGACGCCGAAGTCGGATGCGATGCCCGCGAGCCCCGAGGCGTACCCCTGGCCGACCGCCCGGAACTTCCACTCCGCGCCGTTGCGGTAGAGCTCGCCGAAGACCATCGCCGTCTCGGTCGCGGCGTCCTCGCTCAGGTCGTAGCGGGCGAGTTCGACGTTGTCGGCCTGGTTGACCACCCGGATGAAGGCGTTCCGGACCTGGCCGAAGTTCTGGTCGCGGCTCTCCGCGTCGTGGATGGAGACCGGGAAGACGATCCTGGCGATCTCGGCGGGCACGGCGGCCAGATTGACCTTGATGGACTCGTCATCGCCCTCGCCCTCACCGGTGAGGTTGTCGCCGGTGTGCTCCACGGAGCCGTCGGGGCTGGTGAGGTTGTTGTAGAAGACGAAGTGCCGGTCGGACGCGACCTTACCGGCCTCGTCGCACAGCAGAGCGCTCGCGTCGAGGTCGTAGTCGGCGCCCGTCGTCGTCCGCACGTCCCAGCCCAGGCCGACGAGGACGGCGCTCAGGCCCGGCGCCTCCTTGCTCAGCGAGACATTGCCGCCTTTGGACAGGGAAACTCCCACGATCTCCTCCTGGTGCTCGGTGGACCGGAGTCAAAATCTACAGCACTGTAGAAATTCGTGCGGGGGAGGGAGGGGTTGGCGAGATCTGGGCGGGTGAGGGGGCGAGGGCAGTGGCCCATCCAGCCGTCCACCCCACCACCCCACCCCAACACCCATCGGCCTTACACGGTGGCGAGCGACACCTCGGTCGACTTGATCAGAGCGGTGACGCGACTGCCCTCGGCGAGCCCCAGCTCCGCTGCCGCGTTCTGAGTGATGGCGGCCGTGAGTTCCTGGCCGCCGCCGATGTCGATGACGACGGTGGCCATGGCGGCCCCGAGGGTGAGGCGGCTGACGGTGCCAGGGAAGCGATTGCGGATGCTCAGCCCCGAGACCTCCCCGGTGGCCAGGGCCACCTCGGTGGCCTTGGCCAGCGCCGTCACCTCGGAGCCCTCCCCGATGCCGAGCTCCTGCACGGCACTCATGGTCACGGCGGCCGTCACGACCTGCCCCCCGGCCAGCCGCCCCTGGACCGTGGCCATGGCCTCGCCAGGCGTCACGGACACGACGGTGGCGGGGAGCTGATTGCGGATGCTGAGACTCATGGGTGCACCACCCCGGAGGCGGAGGTCGAGGACCTGATAGGCCTCACCCTAGGCACCCGCCCAAGGATCCGCGCGCCGACGCACGACGGCCCCACGCGCCGCACAGGGCTGGGCGGCGCCCGCGCACCACCCCTCAGCCGCACCCTGCACCCCACCCCCACGTACGATCGGACGAATGCGCCGCTCTCCCGCCGACCTCGTCCGCGAATTCCACCTGGCCTTCGGCCTCGACGCCCGTACGACCCCCACCGAGGTCTCACCGGAACTCGCCGCCCACCGCCAGGACCTCCTGGCCGAGGAGTGCGCCGAAGTGGCCGAGGCGAGCGCCCACGGCACCCTCGACCACCTCGCCCACGAACTGGCCGACGTCGTCTACGTCGCCTACGGAACCGCCCTGGTCCACGGCATCGACCTCGACGAGGTGATCGCCGAGATCCACCGGGCCAATATGACCAAACTCGGCCCCGACGGCCGCCCCACCCTCCGCGCCGACGGCAAGGTCCTCAAGGGCGTCCACTACCAGGCCCCCGACATCCCGGCCGTCCTCCGCCGCCAGGGCTGGACCGACGCGGCCGAATAGGCGTCCCGTCCGACGCACGCCCCGTCGAGGCCGTGAAGTTGGGCAGCTACCGCCGGGCCAAGGGACTTGAGTTCACGTACGTCTGCCTGCCGCGCAACGACGAGTACGTCAAGGCCCGGTCCGGCTCGTCCGAGACGGCGCCCGAGCGACAGCAACTCGCCCGCAGACAGCTCTTCGTGGCCATGACCCGAGCACGTGACCCGACCGAACGATCATCGCGGCGCCCCGGCCGTCACCGGCCGACTCCGAAACGCGTCAGGGGCCCGACCCGCTTGCGCGGATCAGGCCCCTGACCTGGTGTTCCTTCAGTCGGGGTGGCGGGATTTGAACCCACGACCTCTTCGTCCCGAACGAAGCGCGCTGCCAAGCTGCGCTACACCCCGAAGCAACGAGCTCTACTTTAGCGGACCTATGGCCAGAGACGAAATCCGGTTTTCGAGGTCCCGCAGGTCGGGGCGGTCCCGGTGGGCGCGTGGGGTCAGGGGGTCTGGGGGTGAGGGTGAGCAGGGTGGCTTCCGGGGGGCAGGCGAAGCGGACCGGGGTGTAGCGGTTGGTGCCGCAGCCCGCGGAGACGTGGAGGTAGGAGGTGTGGCCGCCGGCTTGGTGCTGGGAGAGGCCCTTGACCCGGCGGGCATCCAGGTCGCAGTTGGTGACCAGGGCGCCGTAGAAGGGGATGCACAGCTGGCCGCCGTGGGTGTGGCCCGCGAGGATCAGGGGGTAGCGGTCCGCGGTGAAGGCGTCGAGGACGCGCAGATACGGCGCGTGGACCACGGCCAGGGAGAGATCGGCGCCCGACTCGGGGCCGCCGGCCACCTCGGCGTAGCGGTCGCGCTTGATGTGGGGGTCGTCGAGGCCGGTGAGGGCGATCTCGATGCCCTCCAGCTTCAGCCGGCCGCGGGTGTTGGACAGCCCGACCCAGCCGGCCGCGTCGAAGGCGTCGCGGAGCTCCGTCCACGGGTTGTGGATGGCGCCGACGACCGGGGGGTTGCCGTTCAGGCCGTGCTTACCGCTGGCCTTCTCCAGCAGATAGCGGGCGGGGTTGCGCGGTTTCGGACCGTAGTAGTCGTTCGAGCCGAAGACATACGCGCCGGGGAACTCCATCAGCGGGCCCAGCGCGTCCAGGACCTCCGGCACGCCCTCCGTGTCCGAGAGGTTGTCCCCCGTGTTCACCACGAAGTCGGGGCGCAGCCCGGCAAGGGACTGGAGCCAGCGCTGCTTCTTGCGCTGTCCGCTCACCATGTGGATGTCGGAGACCTGTAGGACGCGCAGGGGGCGCATCCCCCGCGGGAGCACCGGAACGGTGATCCGCCGGAGCCTGAAGGACCGGACTTCGAAGCAGGCGGCATAGGCGAGACCGGCCGCGCCGACCGCCGTGATTCCCAGGGGTACTCCGTATCGCGCGCGCATGCCGTCCATGGTCGCAGAACGCCGCCGGGGGAGAAATCTTCGGGTGATTCCCGGCCAGTGCTGGCACACTCGACGCCATGACCACCACGCTCAAGTCCAGGCTGCAGGACGATCTCACCGCGGCGATCAAGGCGCGCGACGAGCTGCGCTCCTCGACTCTCCGGCTCACCATCACCGCGATCACCAAGGAAGAGGTCGCGGGCGAGAGCGCACGTGAGCTGTCCGACGCCGAGGTGGAGAAGATCGTCGCCCGGGAGGCCAAGAAGCGCCGTGAGGCCGCCGAGGCGTTCGAGAAGGGCGGACGCGCCGAGCAGGCCGAGCGGGAGCGGGCGGAGGGCGAGGTGCTCGCCGAGTATCTGCCGAAGCCCCTTACGGACGACGAGCTGAACGCCCTGGTGGCCGAGGCGGTACGGGAGGCCGCGGCGGGCGGCGCGGAGGGGCCGCGGGCCATGGGCGCCGTGATGAAGATCGTGAACCCGAAGATCGCCGGGCGGGCGGAGGGCGGCCGGGTCGCCGCCGCGGTGAAGCGGCAGCTCGCGGGCGGGTAGCCCCGCCCGGAGGCCGCGCCTTGTCGCGTTGTGTTACGAGGTGCGTGCGTCGCGTTGATGGGTGGGCGTGCTCGGCGCTGTGGGTTCGTGGGCGCCGTAAGGCTGCCACGGCTCCCATCGCGGCCGTAAGGATCCCCGCGCGCGCATAAGAGCCGTAAGGATCCCCGCGCGCATACATAAGAAGGGGGCCGGACATCTCCGTCCGGCCCCTTCAGCGCTCCATCACGAGCCACCGCTACCGCGGAAAGCGCCAGCCACCATTCCCGTTGCCGTTCCCGCCGTTCCCATTGCCGCCGCCGATCAGGTCCGGGGCAGGGAGATGTCAGGCCACGGGTTGTCCTGGCCGCCGTTGTCGCCGTTGTCGTTGCCCTTGTCGCGGCCCGGCCTGCGGTCGCCCGGCTTCTTGTCGTCGTGGGGCTTGCGCTGGTTCGGGTCCTTGATCTGGACGTTCACGAAGTCCGGCGCCGGCTTGCCGTCCAGCGCGCCGCTCATCGCGTCCTTCCAGATCGGGCCGGGGGTGTCCGCGCCGTAGACCTTGTCGTGGGGGACGCCGCCGATGGTGATGTTCTCCATCTTGACGCCCTTGGAGCCCGGGCCGCCGACCCACACCGCACCGGCCATGTTCGGGGTGTAACCGACGAACCAGGCGGCCCTGCGCTCGTCCGTCGTACCCGTCTTACCGGCGCTCGGACGGCTCTGGAGCCCGGCCTGCTTGCCGGTGCCGTCCTCGACCACTCCGCGCAGCAGCGTGTTGATGGTGTCCGCGGTCTTCTCCGACATCGCGCGGGAGCACTTCGACTGCGGCACCTTCAGCTTCTTGCCGCCGGGGCCGGTGATCGAGTCGATGAAGACCGGGGAGCAGTAGACACCGCGGTTGGCGAAGGTCGCGTAGGCGTTGGCCATCGTCAGCGGCGAGAAGCCCTCGGAGCCGAGGGTGACGGAGGGCACCTGGTTGTGGTCCTTGCCGTCGGCGCGCTTCGCCCCCATCTTGTCGGCCATCCGCGTCACCGGGCAGACCCCGATGTCGCTGATCAGCTGGACGAAGTAGGTGTTGACCGACTTGGCGGTCGCCTCCTTCATCCCGTACGGGCCGACCTCCTTCTCGTTCTCGTTCTCGACCGTCGCGCCCTCGTCGTTGCTCCAGGTGCCCTTGCAGGTGGTGACCGGGCTCGGATACTTCATCTTGTACGGCGAGGAGTAGCGCTGGTACGGCTTCTTGCCCTGCTCGATGGCGGCCGCCGCGGTGATCGGCTTGAACGTGGAGCCGACCTGGAAGCCGTAGTTCGAGCCGCCCATGGACTTGTCCGCGGACAGGTTGATCTGGGTCTCGTTCTCGCCGAAGCCGTACGGCCTGGACTGGCCCATCCCCAGCACCTTGCCGGTGCCCGGCTCGACCAGCGTCACCGCGGTGGCCACCGGGTCGGACTGGTAGACATGCTTCTTGATCGACTTCTGGACCGACTCCTGGGCCTGCGGGTCGAGCGTCGTGCGGATCGTCAGACCGCCCTGGGTCCAGCGCTTGGCGCGCGCCTCCGCGGTCTTGCCGAAGGTCGGGTCGTTGAGCAGGGTCTCGCGGACGTAGTCACAGAAGAACCCGGCGCCCTTGACGGCCGTGATGCAGCCGCTCCTGGGCATGCTGACCTTGAGGCCGAGCGGCTTCTTCTGGGCCGCGGCGGCCTGCGCCGGGGTGATGTCCTTCACCTCGGCCATGCGCCGCAGAACGGTGTCGCGGCGTGCCTTGGCGGCGTTCGGGGCGTTGATCGGGTCGTAGCGGCTGGGCGACTGGACGAGACCGGCCAGCAGCGCCGCCTGCTCCAGCTTCAGATCCTTGGCGGACTTGCTGAAGTAGCGCTGCGAGGCCGCCTCGATGCCGTACGCCTGCTGCCCGAAGAAGGTGATGTTCAGGTAGTTCTCGAGGATCCGCTTCTTGCCCAGTTCCTTCTCGACCTTGATCGCGTACTTCAGTTCCTTGATCTTGCGGCCGATGGACTGCTGGGTGGCCTCGGCGACCTTCTCCTTGTCGTCGCCCGCCTCCTCGACGAACACGTTCTTCACATACTGCTGGGTCAGCGTGGAGGCGCCCTGGGAGACGCCGCCGTCCTGCGCATTGGTGTTGACCGCGCGCAGCACGCCCTTGAGGTCGACCGCCCCGTGCTCGTAGAAGCGGGCGTCCTCGATCGCGACGATCGCCTGCCGCATGTACGGGGCGATGTCCTTCAGCTTCACGATCGTCCGGTCGCGGGAGTAGACCTTCGCGATCTCCCCGCCCTCGGCGTCCAGGATCGTGGTCCGCTGGCTGAGCGGCGGCGTCTTGAGATTGGCCGGAATTCCGTCGAACTCCTCGACCGTTCCCTTGGCCGCGAGGCCGAGCGCCCCGACGGCGGGAAGCGCGAGCCCGGCCATCACGGCACCGGCCAGCGCGCTGACGCCGAGGAACTTGGCGGCCTGTTGAGCGGTGGACAGCCCTCCGCTCGAGCGCGTGTTTCCCATAGGACGCAGCCTACGTCTCGAATCGCCGGACAGGGGACCGGGTGTTCGCATAAGCTGTTTCACGCCAGTCACAGCTGTGTGGCTGAGCCACACCTCCACCCTCACTCAAGTGAGCGATGAGAGCTGCCCGGATTGCGGCCCCCTGTCCTGAGCTGCCCGCTGTTCGGTGCGTGAACTGCCCGGATTTGCACTAGTAATCGCAAATGTCGTCAGCTCACTCCGTTGGGTGATCTGCCGCGTACCCATAGTCCGTTCGGACCATCCAAGATTGGGCCTGGAGGGGGTGTTGCACTGTGTCTCGCTTCCGTAACGTCCTCAACTGGCGACGGTGAATATGCCGTTTGTCGCCGTGGGGGAGCTCCGATTCGGGAGAGGACGGCGCCAGCATGGGCTGGGTAACCGACTGGAGTGCGCAGGCCGCCTGCCGCACTACTGATCCAGATGAACTGTTCGTCCAGGGCGCGGCACAGAACAGGGCCAAAGCGGTCTGCACCGGATGCCCGGTGCGCACCGAGTGCCTTGCGGATGCCTTGGACAACCGCGTGGAGTTCGGTGTGTGGGGAGGGATGACCGAGCGCGAGCGGCGAGCACTGCTGCGCCGCCGGCCGACGGTGACCTCCTGGCGCAGGCTCCTGGAGACCGCGCGCATCGAGTACGAGCGCAGCGCGGGGATTCTGCCCTTCGACGACGAGGACTACGAGCGCTTCGCCGCGGTCGGATAGACCGGCGGTGGTCCGCCGGTGGCCGCTGACAACCTGCCGGGCTGACAGCCTTGCCGGGCTGACGGCTTGATGGGTTGCTGACCTGATGGGTTCCTGGCCTGCTGGGTTGACGGCCTGCCGGTGTGAGCGTCTCGCCTCATCATCACCTCACCCACCTCTCGTCTCGGCACGAGTGGGGGTGCGAGTACGGGCGCGCCTCGTCAGGGGCGGGTACGGGTACGCGCACGCCTCCGAGCACGACCGCGGCCTAGGCCGCGGTCGGCCGTGGGGCTGTGGGGGCGCGTATGACACGGCCTCGGGTGACATGGCGTCCTGTGGCATGGCCTGGTGCGGCACCCTGGTGTGGCATGACTAACAGGCCGTCGCGGGCCGGGGGTTGGTCCGCCGCCCGGGCCACTGGTGCCGCCATCGGCTGCTGGTGCCGCCATCGGCCACGGGCGACTGTGGCCTGCCTGCGCGTGGGGCGTGGGTCTGCCTCTGCCTGTGCGTGCCGTGCGCCGTCGGCTGAGCAGACGCGTCCGTCGGAGCCAGAGGTAAGCCCGAGCCCCGAACCCGGGGCCCCGCTACGGGCGTCCGCGCGCCTGTCCGCCTCGGCGTCCGTCACCGGGCGCCGTACGGTCCATCACCGCTGCCGCTGCCGCCGCTGCCGCTCGCTGTGCGTGCTGTTGCAGTCTGTCGTGCTGTCGTGCGTCTCCATCCATGCGCGGGCGGCCGACCGCCCGGCGGGCACCGACTCAGCCCGCCGCGCGCTTGGTCCGCTCCAGCGGGACCGCGAGGCGTTCGCCGATCGCCCGCAGTCCTGCCAAGTCGTGTACGTCGCCAGGGAGTGCGGCCACTTGGGCCACCGGAACCTCGGGGTGGAGCGCCGTGAAGCGGTCGTGTGTGCGCTGCTCGCGTCCGAGCACCTGCATACGCTCCGCGTGCAGCCGAAGCAGTCCCGCGGCGAGCCGTTCCGCCGACGAGTCCGCCGACGTGGGGGAGACGTCGGGGTCCGCTGCCGAGGGGTTCCGCGCTTGAGCATTCCCTGAGGGGGATCGACAAATCCGCCGTCGGCAAGATTTTCTGTCCCAGCGCCGTTCTTGGCCGGATCGCTACCCTCCGCGGCGTTCGCGGGCGCATCGTCCGGATCCACGGGGTCGCCCGCCAGGGTCAGGATCTCCGCGGCGGCCAACGCACGTTCCGCCGACAGCTGTTCGGCACCGCTGCCGTGCACCCGGTTCAGCACCAGTCCGGCCAGCGGCATCTGGTCCGCGGCCAGCCGTTCCACGAAGTACGCGGCCTCCCGCAGGGCGTCCCGCTCGGGCGCGGCCACCACGAGGAAGGCCGTCCCCGGAGCCTGTAGGAGCCGGTAGGTGGCCTCCGCGCGAGTACGGAATCCGCCGAACATGGTGTCCATCGCGGCAGCAAACGTCTGAACGTCGCGCATCAGCTGCCCGCCGAGCACCTTGCTGACCGTGCCCGTCATCATCGAGACGCCCACGTTCAGGAACTTCATCCCGGCCTTGCCGCCGACCTTGGCCGGGGCCATCAGGACCTTGATGAACTTCCCGTCCAGGAAGGAGCCGAGACGTTTCGGCGCGTCCAGGAAGTCCAGCGCCGACCGGCTGGGCGGGGTGTCGACGACGATCAGGTCCCATTCGTCGCGGGCCCGGAGCTGGCCGAGCTTCTCCATGGCCATGTACTCCTGCGTGCCCGCGAAACCGGCCGAGAGCGACTGGTAGAAGGGGTTCGCGAGGATCGCCCGGGCGCGCTCGGGGTCGGCGTGCGCCTCCACGAACTCGTCGAACGTCCGCTTCATGTCGAGCATCATGGCGTGCAGTTCGCCACCGTTCCCGCCGCCGACGCCCTCCACCCGGCGCGGGATGTTGTCCAGCGCGTCGATGCCCATGGACTGGGCGAGCCGGCGGGCCGGGTCGATGGTGAGGACGACGACCTTACGGCCGCGCTCGGCGGCCCGTACGCCCAGGGCGGCGGCGGTGGTGGTCTTACCGACGCCACCGGAGCCGCAGCACACCACGATGCGGGTCTGCGGATCGTCCAGCAGGACGTCGATGTCCAGCCGGGCTGCCACGTCCATGCTCATGCCGCCTCCTGCGTACGACTCGTTGTCCGTGGCGCCCTTACGGCGGGCGCCGCTCACGCCGGCCACTGCTTGCGCAGATCCGCCGCGAGCCGGTACAGCCCGGCCAGGTCGATGCCGTCCGTGAGCAGCTCCAACTCGTGCAGCGGCAGACCCAGCCCGGTCAGCTCGGCGCGCTGCGCCCGCTCCAGCGTCACCCGCTCGGCGTGCTCGCGCGCCTGCTCCAGCAGCGGGTCGACCAGCCGCTCGGCCATGCCGCCGCGGCGCGCGCCGCCGAGGCCGGCCTGGGAGAGCGCCTTGGCGACGGCCGCGCGCTGCCCGTTGGCGGCCACCTCGACGGCCTCGTGGTCGAGGATCGCGGGCCGGACCATGTTGATGATGACCCCGCCCGTCGGAAGGCCGTCGGCGCGCAGCTCGGCGATGCCGTCCGCGGTCTCCTGGACCGGCATCTCCTCCAGCAGGGTCACCATGTGGACCGCCGTCTGGGGTGACTTCAGGACGCGCATCACAGCCTGGGCCTGATTGTGTATCGGACCGGTCCTGGCCAGCCCGGCCACCTCGTGGTTGACGTTCAGGAAGCGGGTGATGCGGCCAGTGGGCGGCGCGTCCATGACCACGGAGTCGTAGACGAAGCGGCCGTCCTTGCCCTTACGGCGCACCGCCTCGCACGCCTTGCCGGTCAGCAGGACGTCCCGCAGCCCCGGGGCGATGGTGGTCGCGAAGTCGATCGCGCCGAGCTTCTTGAGGGCGCGTCCGGCCGAGCCCAACTTGTAGAACATATGGAGGTAGTCCAGAAGTGCGAACTCCGGGTCGATCGCCAGGGCGTGCACCTCCCCGCCGCCCGGCGCGGTGGCGATCTTCCGCTCCTCGTAGGGCAGCGGCTCCGTCTCGAAGAGCTGCGCGATGCCCTGCCGGCCCTCGACCTCCACCAGCAGGGTGCGCCTGCCATCGGCCGCGAGGGCCAGCGCGAGTGCGGCGGCGACCGTGGTCTTGCCGGTTCCGCCCTTGCCACTGATGACATGGAGCCTGCTCACAGTGGGGAGCCTAACCAGTCCCCCCTCGCCCTACGCACCAGGGCCCGGCGGAGAGGCATTACAGTCGGCCTCATGACCAAGTGGGAATACGCGACCGTACCGCTGCTCGTGCACGCCACGAAGCAGATTCTGGACACCTGGGGCGAGGACGGCTGGGAGCTGGTCCAGGTGGTCCCCGGCCCGAACCCGGAGCAGCTGGTGGCCTATCTGAAGCGGGAGAAGGGCTGATGGCGGACGGCACGGTCGAGGGCAGGCTCGCCGGGCTCGGCCTGACGCTGCCCGCCGTCGCGGCGCCCCTGGCCTCCTATGTGCCCGCGCTCCGCACCGGCCCGTACGTCTACACCTCGGGTCAGCTGCCGCTGGTCGAGGGGAAGCTGGGCGTGACCGGCAAGGTCGGCGCGGAGGTCACCCCGGAGGAGGCCAAGGACCTGGCGCGCACCTGTGCGCTGAACGCGCTGGCCGCCGTGAAGTCGGTCGTCGGCGACCTGGACCGGATCGTGCGGGTCGTGAAGGTCGTCGGCTTCGTCGCCTCGGCGCCGGACTTCACCGGCCAGCCGGGTGTCATCAACGGCGCGAGCGAGCTGCTGGGCGAGGCCCTGGGCGACGCGGGCGTGCACGCGCGCAGCGCGGTGGGCGTGGCGGTGCTGCCCTTGGACGCGCCGGTCGAGGTCGAGATCCAGGTCGAGGTCGCGGACTAGCGGACTAGAGGTCGGACTGGCGAACCAGCGGGTGCCGGGTCTGCGAATCGGCGAGCGGTCCGTGGGCGGTCCCGCCGGCGGGTCGGTGGGCGCACGCGCGGGCGTGCTGGTGGGCGCACCGCGGGCGTACGCGGACGCGGACCGGATGTGACGGCCGGTGCGCGGAGCGGCCCCGGCGTGGCGCCGCGGGGGCCACTCGAACATCAGCCCGTAAGCGCATAGCATCCGGCCATGTCCACTACGAATGGCCAGTGGTACCCACCCGAGTGGCCAGAGCGGATCCGGCTCCTGTCGGCCGGTGAGCTCACACCGGTGACACCGCGCCGGGCCGCCACCGTCCTGCTGCTGCGGGACGACCCGTACGGAACGGCCGGGCAGGACGCACCACAGGACGCACAGGACGCACAGGGCGGGGACGGGGAGCACACACCGGACGGGCTCGACGCGGCGGAGCAGCCCGACGCGGCGCGGGGGCCGCGGGGGCGCCGGAGCCCGCGGGGGCCGCTGAAGGCCCTGAGACGCCCCCAGAGGGCCCGCAGGACACGGCGGGAGGGGCCGCCGGTCCCGCCGTCTACATGCTGCGCAGACGCGCCTCCATGGCCTTCGCCGGAGGCGCGTACGCCTATCCGGGCGGCTCGGTGGACCCGCGCGACGAGCGGATGGTCACCTGGGCCGGTCCCTCACGGGCCCAGTGGGCGCGGCGGCTGGGCCTGGACCCGAGCGAGGGGACGCAGGCGCAGGCCATCGTGTGCGCGGCGGTCCGGGAGACCTTCGAGGAGGCGGGGGTGCTGCTGGCGGGCCCGACGCCGCACACCGTGGTCGCGGACACGACGGGGGACGACTGGGAGGCGGACCGCGCGGCGCTGGTCGCCCGGGACCTGTCCTTCGCGGAGTTCCTGGACCGCCGGGGGCTCGTACTCCGCTCGGACCTGCTGAGCTGCTGGGCGCGCTGGATCACCCCGGAGTTCGAACCGCGCCGCTACGACACCTGGTTCTTCGTGGCTGCACTGCCGCGGGGGCAGCGCACCCGTAATGCCTCCACGGAGGCCGACCGGACCGTGTGGATCCGTCCGGGTGACGCGGCCGACGGCTACGACCGGGGCGAGCTGCTGATGATGCCGCCCACGATCGCGACGCTGCGCCAGCTCGCGGCCTACGGCTCGGTCGCCGACGCGCTGGCCGCCGCGGCGGACCGGGATCTGACGCCGGTCCTGGCCCGGGCGCGGGTGGAGAACGGGGAACTGGTGCTGAGCTGGCCGGGCCATGATGAATTCACCAAGCACATCCCGGGAGCCACGGGGGACCTTCCGCATGACGTACGCATCCGCTCTGCCCGGCCAGCCGCGCGGGGGCACCATCGGCGGCCCGGCCACCGACCGGGCCGTCTGCGTCTTGGCGCCGAACGCCTCGCCCATGACCCTGGACGGCACCAACACCTGGATCGTCGCCGAGCCCGACTCCGACCTGGCCGTCGTCATCGACCCCGGGCCGCTGGACGACGCCCACCTCAAGGAGGTCATCGCGACCGCCGAGCGGGCGGGCAGGCGCGTCGCGCTGACGCTGCTCACCCATGGCCACCCGGACCACGCGGAGGGCGCGGCGCGCTTCGCCGAGCTGACGCGGACGTCCGTAAGGGCGCTGGATCCGGCGCTGCGGCTGGGGGACGAGGGGCTGGAGCTGGGAGACGTCATAACCACCGGCGGTCTGGAGCTGCGGGTGGTGCCCACGCCCGGCCACACCGCCGACTCGCTGTCCTTCCACCTGCCGGCCGATGGCGCGGTCCTTACGGGCGACACGGTGCTCGGGCGGGGCACGACCGTCGTGGCGCACCCGGACGGGCGGCTCGGCGACTATCTGGACTCGCTGCGGCGGCTGCGCTCGCTGTCGGTGGACGACGGAGTGGACACCGTCCTGCCGGGCCACGGGCCGGTGCTGAACGACGCGCGGGGCGCCGTGGAGTACTACCTCGCGCATCGCGCCAACCGGCTCGCGCAGGTGGAGACGGCGGTCGAGGACGGCTACCGGACACCCTCGGAGGTCGTGGCCCACGTGTACGCGGACGTGGACCGGTCCCTGTGGCCGGCAGCGGAGCTGTCGGTCCGGGCCCAGCTGGATTATCTGCGCGAGCACGGGCTGATCTGACCGCGCGAGCACGGGCTGCTCTGAGGCAGTTCGGCTTTTCCAGAGCCTGTGGACCTGTGGCCTGTACCTGTAGGGCCAGCCGTTCATGAGCGCCGTAAGGGGCCCGCCGGAATCCGGCGGGCCCCTTAGTTCGGTCTTCGTGTTCCGTCCGGCGTCAGCGGGAGCGCTTGGCCAGCCGCTCGACGTCCAGCAGGATCACCGCGCGTGCCTCCAGCCGCAGCCAGCCGCGGCCCGCGAAGTCGGCGAGCGCCTTGTTGACGGTCTCGCGGGAGGCGCCGACCAGCTGGGCCAGCTCCTCCTGGGTCAGGTCGTGGACGACGTGGATGCCTTCCTCCGACTGCACGCCGAAGCGGCGCGACAGGTCCAGCAGGGCCCTGGCGACCCGGCCGGGGACGTCGGAGAAGACCAGGTCGGACATCTGGTCGTTGGTCTTGCGCAGACGCCGGGCGACCGCGCGCAGCAGCGCGGAGGCGACCTCGGGGCGGGCGTTCAGCCACGGCTGGAGATCGCCGTGGCCGAGGCCGAGCAGCTTGACCTCGGTGAGGGCGGTGGCGGTGGCGGTGCGCGGGCCCGGGTCGAAGAGCGACAGCTCGCCGATCAGCTCGCCGGGGCCGAGCACGGCCAGCATGTTCTCGCGGCCGTCGGGAGAGGTGCGGTGGAGCTTCACCTTGCCCTCGGTGACCACGTACAGGCGGTCGCCGGGGTCCCCTTCGTGGAAGAGCGCGTCACCCCGCGCGAGGGTGACCTCTCCCATGGAGGCGCGCAGCTCAGCGGCCTGCTCGTCATCGAGCGCCGCGAAGAGCGGGGCGCGCCGCAGAACGTCGTCCACGAGTCTCTCCTTGTCGACATGCACAGGGGACCGACGTCCCCATGATGCCGGACGGTAAAACAGTGCGATCAATCACAAGTTTGACGCACTGGCCTGCCGAGCTGTGCGGCAGGGGTCCGATTGGGAGCCTCTTCACGGTGGCCGGGCCGGATGTCAGTGGGTGGGCTTAGGCTGGCCGGGTGTCCAATACGCCGGTGAGAGCACAGGGCAAGGGGGCCGGACGGGTGACCGCACCTCGTAATTCCGCCGTGGGCGAACAAGGGTCCGCCGACTCGACAGAAGCCTCGAAACCACATAAATCGGTCAAGGGCTCGAAGAGCGCCCGTCCCGAGTCCCGGCTCGCCCTCGTCCGCCGCGCCCGGCGCATCAACCGCGAGCTCGCCGAGGTGTATCCGTACGCCCATCCCGAGCTGGACTTCGAGAACTCGTTCCAGCTGCTGGTGGCCACGGTCCTCTCGGCCCAGACCACCGATCTGCGGGTCAACCAGACCACCCCCGCCCTCTTCGCCGCCTATCCGACGCCCGAGGACATGGCGGCCGCGGACCCGGAGGCCCTGGAGCAGCTGATCCGGCCCACCGGCTTCTTCCGCGCCAAGGCCAAATCGCTGCTCGGCCTGTCCGCCGCCCTCCGCGACCGCTTCGGCGGCGAGGTCCCGGGCCGGCTCGAGGACCTGGTCACCCTGCCCGGTGTCGGCCGTAAGACGGCCAATGTGGTGCTCGGCAACGCCTTCGGGGTGCCGGGCCTGACCGTGGACACGCACTTCGGGCGGCTGGTGCGGCGCTGGAAGTGGACCGCCCAGGAGGACCCCGAGAAGGTCGAGGCGGAGATCGCCGCGCTCTTCCCCAAGAGCGAGTGGACGATGCTCTCGCACCGCATCATCTTCCACGGCCGCCGCGTCTGCCACGCCCGCAAGCCCGCGTGCGGCGCCTGCCCGATCGCCCCGCTCTGCCCGGCGTACGGGGAGGGCGAGACCGACCCGGACAAGGCGAAGAAGCTGCTGAAGTACGAGATGGGCGGCCAGCCGGGCCAGCGCCTGCGCCCGCCGTCCGACTACCCCGGCCGTCCCGCCGCCCCCCTGGGAGCCGCCGGGTGACGAGCACGTACGGGGATGTGGAGGTCAGCGCCCAGGGGCTGCCCGAGTGGCTGCTCCCGGTGGCCCGGCTGGCCGAGACGATCGAGCCGCGCCAGCTGAGCCGGTATCTGCCGCCCGCGCAGGGCGGAGGCCGCCCCTCCGCCGTGCTGGTGCTCTTCGGCGAGGGCCCCGGCGGCCCCGAGCTGCTGCTCATGGAGCGCTCCGGCTCGCTGCGCTCGCACGCCGGCCAGCCCTCCTTCCCCGGCGGTGCCCTCGACCCGGAGGACGGCGATCCGGAGGAGGAGGGCCCGCTGCGCGCGGCGCTGCGCGAGGCCGAGGAGGAGACCGGGCTCGACCCCTCGGGGTCCAGGTCTTCGCGGTGCTGCCGCGGCTCTACATCCCGGTGAGCGGCTTCGTCGTCACCCCGGTGCTGGGCTGGTGGCGCCGGCCCACCCCGGTCGGGCCGGTGGACCCGGCGGAGACGGCCCGGGTCTTCACGGTCCCCGTGGCGGATCTCACGGACCCGGCGAACCGGGCCACCACCGTCCACCCCAGCGGCCACCGGGGGCCCGCCTTCCTGGTGGGATCCGCTCTGGTCTGGGGTTTCACCGCCGGAGTGATCGATCGCATCCTGCATTACGCGGGCTGGGAGCGACCGTGGGACCGAGCCAAGCACGTCCCACTCGACTGGCGCGCGTGAGACGGTGTTCCGGTGAATGTGCTGGACATCCTGCTGCTGCTCGCCGCCGTGTGGTTCGCGATCGTCGGCTACCGCCAGGGTTTCGTCGTCGGCGTGCTGTCGGTGACGGGGTTCATCGGAGGCGGGCTGATCGCGGTCTATCTGCTGCCGCTCATATGGGACGGCACCACCGACGACAAGGCGTCCCCGGGCACCGTCGGTGCCGTGGTGGCGATCGTCCTGGTGATCGTGTGCGCCTCGGTCGGCCAGGCGGCCACCACCCACCTGGGGAACAAGCTGCGGCGGTACATCACCTGGTCACCGGCGCGCGCCCTGGACGCGACCGGCGGCGCGCTGGTGAACGTCCTGGCGATGCTGCTGGTGGCCTGGCTGATCGGCTCCCTGGTGGCGCAGACCTCGCTCCCCACCCTGGGCAGGGAGGTCCGCGACTCCAAGGTGCTGCTCGGGGTGTCCCGCGTCGTTCCCGACGAGGCGAACACCTGGTTCACCGACTTCTCCTCGGTGCTCGCGCAGAACGGCTTCCCGCAGGTCTTCTCGCCCTTCGCCAACGAGCCGATCACCTCGGTGCCGCAGCCCGACCCCGCGCTCGCCCAGTCGCCGGTGGCCACGCGGGCGCAGGAGAGCATCGTCAAGGTCGTCGGCACCGCCCCCAGCTGCGGCAAGGTCCTCGAGGGCAGCGGCTTCGTCTTCGCCCCGAACCGGGTCATGACCAACGCCCACGTCGTCGGCGGCGTCAGCGACCCGACCGTGCAGATAGGCGGCGAGGGCCGGCTCTATGACGCCAAGGTCGTGCTCTACGACTGGAAGCGCGACATCGCGGTCCTCGATGTGCCCTCGCTGCAGGCCCCGGCGCTGCAGTTCGCGCAGGAAGACGCGGGCACCGGTGATGGCGCGATCGTCGCCGGCTTCCCGGAGAACGGCGCCTTCGATGTGCGCGCGGCCCGCGTCCGCGGCCGTATCGAGGCCAATGGCCCCGACATCTACCGCCGCTCCACCGTGCACCGCGATGTGTACTCGCTGTACGCGACGGTGCGGCAGGGCAACTCCGGAGGTCCGCTGCTCACCCCGCAGGGGCGGGTGTACGGCGTGGTCTTCGCCAAGTCCCTCGACGACGCCAACACGGGGTATGCGCTGACGGCGGACGAGGTGAGCGAGGACATCCAGAAAGGGCGCACGGCCGACCAGCCGGTGGACAGCCAGGGGTGTGCCCTCTAGTTTCCGGTGTCGCCGTGGCCCCGGGCCGCGCCCGGGATACTGCTAGCGGCTGCGTGGATGGCGCAGTCGCGCCGAGACCCACCGGGCCCGGCGGCGGATGATGCGGGGAATCCCGATGTTCGGGTCATGGCCTTGGGTAGGCCCGGAGCCGCCCCGCTCGGAAACGCTCAGCGCGGCATTGGCAGTAGCGGCGGCCTCGGGGCCGCGGCTGTTTGGTGCGTCACGGTAGTCGTGCGTCCAGCCCATACCCCGGTGTGTGCCCCTGACCCAAGGTCCGTAATCGCCGCTGGCTGCGGCAATTGGCCTATGCTCCAGGCAATTGGCTGTTCGAAAAACAGATGTTCGCCCGTGCGCGGGGATGTGGTCGGAATGCGTACGTCCGATGACGCTCAGCGGTCGGGTTCGGGGTCCTTCAGCCAGTTGATCAGTTCGGTGCTGAAGGCCCGGGGGTCCTCCTCGTGCGGGAAGTGGCCGAGCCCGTCGAAGAGCCGCCAGCGGTAGGGGGCCTCCACATACTCACCGGAGCCCGCCGCGCTGCGGGTGCGCATCACCGGGTCGAGTGACCCGTGCAGATGCAGGGTGGGCACCCGCACCGGCCGCTTCATCCGCCGGTTGAACTGGAAACCGTCCGGCCGTGCCAGCGACCGCACCATCCAGCGGTACGGCTCGATCGAACAGTGCGCGGTCGAGGGGATGCGCATCGCACGCTGGTAGACCTCCACCGCCTCGTCCTCGGGCAGCCGCGGTCCGGACCAGTCCCGGATCAGCCGCCCCACGGCCGCCGCGTCGTCCGCGACCAGTTGGCGCTCGGGCAGCCAGGGCCGCTGGAAGCCCCAGATATGGGAACTGGCGGCGCTCTGCTTGACGTCCGCGAGCATCGCCGAGCGCCAGCGACGGGGATGCGGCATCGAGGCCACCGCGAGCCGCCGCACCAGCTTCGGCCGCATCACGGCGGCCGTCCACGCAAGGTATCCGCCCAGGTCATGGCCGACGAGCGCGGCGTCCGGCTCACCCAGCGAGCGGATCACACCGGTGATGTCGAGGGCGAGGTTGGCCGGGTCGTAGCCCCGCGGCGTACGGTCGCTGCCGCCCACCCCGCGCAGATCCATCGCGACCGCGCGATAGCCGGCGTCGGCGAGCGCGGGCAGCTGGTGCCGCCAGGTCCACCAGAACTGCGGAAAGCCGTGCAGCAGCAGCACCAGCGGGCCGTCACCCAGCTCGGCGATGTGGAAGCGTGCGCCGTTGGCCGCGACATCCCGGTGGGTCCAGGGGCCGTCGAGCCGTACGACCGACGCGGAGGTATCAGGGACGGTCATGCCGACGAGCGTGTCACATCCCGCGCCGGGCGTCCGCCATTGCTCGCGGCACGCGGATGCGGCTTGACGCTCCCCAGTACGGCGGCCGTCTCCTTGGACGAGGAAATCGACCGCTTCGGGGCCTTGACCTTCTTGAACTTCAGCAGCGCCAGCAGTCCCAGGATCCCGGCGAACAGCCAGTAGATCCCGCCCACGATCAGGAAGCACCAGGCGAGGCCGAGGCCGGTCCACGAGCGCATCCCGTAGGCGAGGGCGAAACTCAGCACCGGCAGCGAGAACAGCAGCAGCACCCCGGCTACCATCCCCGCGCCGCTGCCGACCGCGGCCTTCTTGGCCCCCACCCGGAGCTCGGCCTTGGCCAGCGCGATCTCGTCGTGCACCAGCGCCGACAGCTCGGTGGTCGCCGTCGCCACCAGCTGGCCGAGGCTGCGGTTGCCGCCGTCGTCGGCTGCGCTCATCGCCATCTCCCTCTGCTCTTGTGCGTCTTACGCTCGTGTCTTGTGCGTGTTGTGCGTCGTGCTGCTCGTGCTGTGTCGTCCACGCTTGGTACGTCGTCAGTGCTTGCTACGTCTTCTGCGCATTTCTGCGGCTGTCAAGCCTCTCAGATCATGCCGGACCATCGTCGCCGGAGTCGTTTGCGGCAGCCACTTCGGCAAGCCGCCGGTGCTCGGCGGCCTTTGCCTCGTGAATGGCGGCCATCCGCAGGTGGTACGCGGGGCTGTCGAGCTCATAGACGTCCGGGATGCCGTCCATGTCCTCGTCCCGCTCCTCCTCCTGACACAGCCGCTGGTACTTGGTGTTGCGCAGTTTGAGGAGGATCCCGGCGAACAGGGCGGCGGTCAGCGAGCCGATGAGGACCGCCGCCTTGACCTCCTCGGCGAGCGTGGGATCGCCGGAGAAGGCGAGTTCGTCGATGAGGAGGGAGACGGTGAAGCCGATTCCGGCGAGGGTGGCCACGGCGAAGACATCGGCCCAGGCCAGGTCTTCGTTCAGCTCGGCCCTGGTGAAGCGGGCGGCGCACCAGGAGCCGCCGAAGATGCCGACGGCCTTGCCCACGACGAGGCCGAGGACGACGCCGAGGGTCTCCGGGCGGGTGAAGACATCGGCCACGGCGCCGCCGGAGAGTGGCACCCCGGCCGCGAACAGCGCGAACAGCGGCACCGCCAACCCCGCCGACACCGGGCGCACCCGGTGCTCGACGCGCTCGGCGGGGGAACGCTCCTCGCCTTCCCGCACGGTGCAGCGCATGATCAGGCCCATCGCGACGCCGGAGACGGTGGCATGCACCCCGCTGGCGTGCATCAGCGCCCAGATCACCACGGCGAGCGGGAGGTATATCCAGGCCGTCCGGACGCCCTTGCGGTGCAGCAGCCAGAAGAGGGCGAGCGCGGCGACGGACAGGATCAGGGCGACGAAGTTGATGTGCTGGGTGAAGAAGATCGCGATGATGAGGATCGCGCCGAGGTCGTCGACGACCGCGAGGGTGAGCAGGAAGGCGCGCAACGCGGCGGGCAGCGCGGTGCCGATCACGGCGAGGACGGCGAGCGCGAAGGCGATATCGGTGGCGGTCGGCACGGCCCAGCCCTTGAGGCTGCCGTCGCCGCTCGCGCTGACGGTGACATAGACGAGGGCGGGCACGACCATGCCGCAGACGGCGGCGATCACGGGGAGCGCGGCGGCCTTGGGGTCGCGCAGCTCGCCCGCGACCAGCTCACGCTTGAGCTCGATACCGGCGACGAAGAAGAAGATCGTCAGCAGGCCGTCGGTGGCCCAGGAAGCGACCGAGAGACGCAGATGCAGCGCCTGGGGCCGAAGGAGAAGTCCCTGATGTCTCCGTAGACGCCGCTGAGGGGGGTGTTGGCGAGGACCAGCGCCACGATGGCGGCCACCAGGAGGATCACACCGCCGACGGTCTCGGTGCGCAGCGCGTTGATGACGAACGTCCGCTCGGGCAGCGACGGGCGTCCGAGGAACTTGCGGCTGGTGGGCGCGGCCACGGGCGGGCCTCCTGGGTGGGTCGAGGTGCGGATACACGTATGGCGTATGCCGACCAGACTTCCCGGCGCTCCTGCCCATCATCTTGTCGCAATTTTTACGCGACAGCCACCTGCGAAAGCCGCCCACCGCCAGGGCCGGCTACCGGTGGCAGCCGCACCGCCGCCTGCGACAGCTACCGGCGGCAGCCAGCCGGTGCGGCGATCCGCAGTGGCCACGACGAAGGGGCGCCCCCCGCCAGGCGGGAGCGCCCCTCGTCTGTTCGGCGCAGGTGCTGGGATCAGTCCTCGCTGGGGGCGGAGGGCAGCTTGCTCTGGATCAGCTCCATGACGGAGGAGTCGGTGAGTGTGGTGACATCGCCCAGCGCCCGGTTTTCGGCGACATCGCGCAGCAGACGGCGCATGATCTTGCCGGAGCGGGTCTTGGGCAGCTCGGCCACCGGCAGGATCCGCTTGGGCTTGGCGATCGGGCCGAGCTGCTTGGCCACATGGGCCCGCAACTCCTCGACCAGGCCCTCGTCCTCGGCCGCACCGCCGCGCAGGATGACGAACGCGCAGATGGCCTGGGTGGTCTGCGGGTCCGTGGCGCCGACGACCGCCGCCTCGGCGACCTTGGGGTGCGAGACGAGCGCCGACTCGACCTCGGTCGTGGAGATGTTGTGGCCGGAGACCAGCATCACATCGTCGACCCGGCCGAGCAGCCAGATGTCGCCGTCGTCGTCCTTCTTGGCGCCGTCGCCCGCGAAGTAGCGCTTGTCGAAGCGGGACCAGTAGGTGTCCAGGTAGCGCTGGTCGTCGCCCCAGATGGTGCGGAGCATGGACGGCCACGGCTCGGTGAGCACCAGATAGCCGCCATGGCCGTTCGGCACCTCATTGGCCTCGTCGTCCACGACGGTGGCGGCGATGCCCGGCAGCGCTACCTGGGCCGAACCGGGCTTGGTGGCGGTGACGCCCGGCAGCGGGCTGATCATGATGCCGCCGGTCTCGGTCTGCCACCAGGTGTCGACGACCGGCGTGGTGTCCGCGCCGATGTGCTTGCGGTACCAGACCCATGCCTCGGGGTTGATGGGCTCGCCGACGGAGCCGAGGATCCGCAGCGAGGAGAGGTCGAACTTGTCCGGGATGTCGTCGCCCCACTTCATGCAGGCGCGGATCGCGGTCGGGGCGGTGTACAGGATGGTGACGCCGTACTTCTGGATGATCTCCCACCAGCGGCCCTGGTGCGGGGTGTCCGGGGTGCCCTCGTAGAGCACCTCGGTGGCGCCGTTGGAGAGCGGGCCGTAGACGATGTACGAGTGGCCGGTGACCCAGCCGACGTCCGCCGTGCACCAGAAGACATCGGTCTCCGGCTTGAGGTCGAAGACGGCGTGGTGGGTGTAGGAGACCTGGGTGAGGAAGCCGCCGGAGGTGTGCAGGATGCCCTTGGGCTTACCGGTCGTACCCGAGGTGTAGAGGATGAACAGCGGGTGCTCGGCGTCGAACGCCTCGGGGGTGTGCCGCTCCGGCTGGCGCTCCACGATCTCGTGCCACCAGACGTCGCGACCCTCGCTCCAGCCCACCTCCTGACCGGTGCGGCGGACGACCAGCACATTGCGCACGTTCTCGGTGCCGGGTCGGGTGAGCGCCTCGTCGACGGCGGGCTTGAGCGCGGACGGCTTGCCACGGCGGTAGCCGCCGTCGGCCGTGATGATGACCCGGGCGTCGGCGTCCTGGATACGGGTGGCGAGAGCGTCGGCCGAGAAGCCGCCGAAGACCACCGAATGCGGGGCGCCGATACGGGCGCAGGCCAGCATCGCGACCACGGTCTCCGGGATCATCGGCATATAGATGGCGACGCGGTCGCCGGACTGGACCCCCAACTCGGTCAGTGCGTGGGCCGCTTGGGAGACCTCCCGCTGCAGCTCGGCGTAGGTGAGGGAGCGGGTGTCGCCGGGCTCGCCCTCGAAGTGGAGCGCCACCCGGTCGCCCAGGCCGTTCTCGACATGCCGGTCGACGCAGTTGTACGCCACATTGAGCTTGCCGTCGGCGAACCACTTCGCGAATGGCGGGTTCGACCAGTCGAGTGTCTCGGTCGGCGCGGTCGCCCAGGACAGCCGACGGGCCTGATCGGCCCAGAAGCCCAGGCGGTCCGCCTTCGCCCGCTCATACGCCTCGGCAGTGACATTGGCGTTCGCGGTCAGCTCGGCGGGCGGCGCGAAGCGACGCTCCTCCCGAAGAAGGTTGGCCAGGCTCTCGTTACTCACGACATCTCCCATTCCCAGGGTGTCCGTTGTGTCCCGGGCCATAGCTCATCAGCCAACGGCACACCCTGACAAGGGCTGTCGCCGAAAATTGGTTTAGACCTGTCGCTGTGTGCGTCACCGCCCCAGCTCCAGGGCGCCCTGTGAGGGGTCGCCGCCCCGCTCCGCCACGCCGGAATGACCTCTTCCGGGCCGGGTGGGGGCCGCCGTGGCGGCGAGGCAGACGGGCATCGGCGCGCCATGGTCCGGGCGGACGGGCAGAAACCTCCCCGTACCCGCGTCCAGAACATACGCCTGGGCCTCCGCCACCTGGAAATACATGCCGTGCAGCGCCAGCCCGCCCTCCGCCACCCGCTGTGCCACACAGGCGTGCTCCATCAGATGGTCGAGCTGCTGTCTCACATTGACCAGCGCCAGCCGCTCCACCTCGTCGGCGATCGCCCGGCTCGACAGGGCGACCTCACCGCGCCCCAGCCGGCCGATCCGCTCCATCCGTGCCAGCGCCGGTCTGCCGTGGCGCAGCCAGCGCTCCAGCGGTGTGCGCTCCCCGTCGGGGGATGACCCGGGTCTGCCGATGGACGCCCCAGGTTCGCCCGATGCCTCGGCCCCGCCGCCGGACGTCCCGGGCCGGAGCGGTGTGCGGACCGGCGCGGATGAGTCGAGCAGCGCTTGCATCGCACCGCATCCCGAATGACCGCACACCGTGATGCTGCTGATCTTCAGCACCTCCACCGCGTACTCGATCGCCGCGCCCACCGAGTCGCAGGAGTCATCGGAGCCCGGTGGTGGCACCAGATTGCCGACATTGCGCACGGTGAACAGATCGCCGGGGCCGCTGGAGGTGATCATGCTGGTCACCAGGCGGGAGTCGGCGCAGGTGAGGAACAACTGGCTGGGCCGCTGCCCCTCCCGCGCCAGCCGGGCCAGCTCATCGCGGACCAGCGGTGCCGTATGGCGCTGGAACGCGCTCACCCCGCCGAGCAGCTGACCGCCCGCGTCCCCGCCGACAGCGACGCTCGCCCCGGCGCCCGCAGTCTTCGGGCCGGACGGGTGCAGTGGTGATCGCGCCACGGCGTCCACGGTCGGCAGGCCCGGGCGCCGCCCGCCTCCGCGATCCGCCACGCCGCCGGTCCATCGGCTGCTCCCCGCCCGGAGCCCGGGGGTCGCCGGGAGGCCGAGGGCCGGAGGGTGCCCGAGGGCCGCCGAGAGCCCGCTGCCCGCTGGGAGCCCGGGCGCCGAAGGGTGCCCGAGGGCCGGAGGAGCATGGTGAGGAGGGTGAGCGCGAGGGCCACGGCGGCGGCCATGAGTCCGGCCTGGAGCGAGGCACCGCAGGCCGACGCGATGCCCAGCGAGACGGAGGCGATGCCCAGTGAGAGAGGAACGGCGAACCGGAAGAGGGCGGCCGAGGCGGAGAGATCTCCGCGTCTGGGGCGGGAGACCGGGTGGATCCGGTCCAAGAGCTTCAACATTCCCGTCTCCTCCGGGGCTTCGGTCGCGGGTAGGAGCGCGGCCGTGGGTCACGGCGTACTGCGGTACTGACTTCCAAGCGTTGGTAAATGAATCGTAATGCGGAGTAAAGTCGCTGGGAAGTCTTTTGGGAGTGAGTGAGCTGGTATTCCGCCTATAGGGTGAATAGTAGTTTAAAACGCCTTGTTGCCCTCTGTCCTTTTCCGCGCCCGTGCCGGCTCCACAGGATCCACGGCATCTGGGACTTCTCGCTGCAGCAGATCCCGGTACCGGGACGTTGGGATGTGGCCGCCGGGTGGCTGGAAGCGCTACCTGGCCGCCGAGCCGGGGCCGGACGCCCGATCGTGAAACGGCGCATGAGCGGACGTCCGGGCACCAGGCGCAGACGGCTATGCGGGAGCGGGAGTTGCCGCCGGGCTCTCCCCTGGTACGAACTCCCGTAGCCCGAAGGCGGGGTCGACCTGGGCCGCAAGGTCGGCACCCGTCTTCGCGTTCCCCCAGCTCTGTGCGTTCTTCAGGTGGAAGTGCACCATCTGACGGGTGTACCGCTGCCAGTCGCGCCGCTCGTACGACGCGTCCACCGCGTCCTGAAGTGTCCGCAGCGCGTCGCGGTTCGTCTCCTCCAACTCCTCGAACCGGGGTGCACGGCCCTTCTCCATGGCCCGGACCCAGTCGGAGTGGCCGAACGCGACCAGCAGGTCATCGCCCACCTCCGCCCGGAGGAAGTCCAGATCGTCCGAGCCCTGCACCTTGTTGCCGACCACCTGGAGCGCCACATCGAAGTCGCGGGCGTACTCCTTGTACTGGCGGTAGACGGAGACGCCCTTGCGTGTGGGCTCGGCCACCAGGAACGTCATGTCGAAGCGGGTGAAGAGGCCGGAGGCGAAGGAGTCGCTGCCCGCCGTCATATCGACGACGATGAACTCGCCGCGCCCGTCGACCAGATGGTTCAGACACAGCTCGATCGCGCCGACCTTGGAGTGGTAGCAGGCGACACCGAGGTCGGCTTCGGTGAAGGGGCCGGTCGCCATCAGCCGCACCGACCCGTTGTCGAGCGGCAGGGTGCGGGCGCATGCCTGGTAGACGGGGTTGTCCTCACCGATTCGCAGCAGCCGTGAGCCCTCACCCGGCGGGGTGGTCTTGATCATGGTCTCGGCGGAGGCGATCCGGGGGTTCGTGCCGCGCAAGTAGTCCTTGATCAGCGGGAGATGGGCGCCCATTGCGGGCAGTGCGGCGGCCTCCGCCTCGTCGAGTCCGAGCGCCACACCCAGATGCTGATTGATATCGGCGTCGACGGCGACGACCGGGGCGTGGGTGGCGGCGAGATGGCGGATGAACAGCGACGACAGCGTGGTCTTGCCGCTTCCACCCTTGCCTACGAAAGCGATCTTCATGTTCACCTAGCGTAGGTGAGTGATCCCGGACCATGCGGGATTTACGTGAAGAACACCACTCCAACGAGGGGCGCCCGGTGTGAGGTGCGTAGTGTCGTACTCATGAGTACGTCAGCTGATCCGCTCGCCACCCTGGCCGCGCTGCCCGGCGTGACCGAGTCCGTGAACGCCGTACGGACCGCCGTGGACCGGGTCTATGGGCACCGGGTGATGCGCCGCCGCAGCAATGAGGTCACCTCTGAGGCGGCGTTGCGCGGGGCGCGGGGTTCCGCCGCGCTGGCCGGTGCGGACTGGGCACTGGAAGAGGTGCGCCGCCGCACCGACTTCGGGCCGAGGGCGAACCGCGCACGGTGGGGGCGGCGCTGCGGCTGACCGCCGAGGCGGGGCAGCTGCTGAGCATCTGGCGGCAGTCGCCGCTGCGGGTGCTGGCCCGGTTGCATCTGGTCGCGGCGGGCGGGGCGGAGGGAGACGAGGGGATCGGCCGCCCGCGGCAGTCGGGTGAGCCGGTGGACGAGCCGCTGATCGGGTCCGATCTGCCGCTGCCGGACGCGGACGAGGTGGCGGGGCGGCTCGATGGGCTGGCCCGGCTGCTGCTCGCGGGCAGCGAGGCTCCGGCGCTGGTGACGGCGGCGGTGGTGCATGGCGAACTGCTCGCCCTGCGGCCCTTTGTCTCCCGCAATGGCCTAGTGGCGCGCGCGGCCGAACGGATCGTGCTGGTCGGCAGCGGTCTCGATCCGAAGTCCATCTGCCCGGCCGAGGTTGGGTACGCGGAGTTGGGCGCCGCGCCGTACATGGCCGCGCTGGAGGGCTATGCGTCCGGGACGCCGGAGGGGATGGCGGTGTGGATCGCGCACTGCGGACGGGCGGTTGAACTCGGGGTCCGTGAGTCCACGGCGGTCTGCGAGGCGTTGCAGCGCGGGGCGGCCTGACGCGGATGGGCGTGGCCCGATGTCGCAGAAGCGCGGGCCGACGCGGGACGGGTGCGGTCTGACGCCGGACGCGGCGGGCTGGCCCCGGACAAGAGTTGCGGCGGTACCACATGGGCACCGCCGCTGGCACAGCTGCCGGGTTACCATGCGTGCAATCTCATTCGCCCATCAGGTCGGGAACTTCTGCCCGTCACCTGGTGCGGCTGGCCCGTAATCGACGGGTCGACGTCGCGTGGGTGCTCAGCATCTGTGCTCGGTCCGTGGGCCTTGGCGTCTGGGGGTTTCCTCCCGGATACCCCTGGTCTCGCGGGCCGTCGATTCCTTTGTACTCCTGCGAGAGGCCAATCGGAACCCCTCACCGCAGATCTTTGTCGTTACCCCTAAATGCGGGCATAAAGGGCGCGTCGTCGATTGGTGTACCACAGCAGTCCGGCGGTGGCGGCCACCGCGCCGACGGCCGCCACCACGGCGAGAACCGGGCGCGGTGGCATGGAGAGCGAGGGCCTGCGCTGCTTCAGGCGCACCGGGCGGTTGAAGGAGAGCACCGGCCAGCCGCGGGCCGCCGCCTCGCGCCGCAGCGCCCGGTCCGGGTTGACCGCATGGGGGTGTCCGACCGCCTCCAGCATCGGGAGATCGGTCACCGAATCGCTGTAGGCGTAGCAGCGCGACAAGTCGTAACCTTCCGACTCCGCCAACTCGGCGATCGCCTGCGCCTTCGTCGGGCCATAGGCGTAGTACTCCACCTCTCCGGTGAACACTCCGTCCTCGACCACCATGCGAGTGGCCACCACGCGGTCCGCGCCCAGGAGCTCGCCGATCGGCTCGACCACCTCCGCCCCGGAGGTGCTGACGATCACCACGTCGCGGCCGGCCGTGTGGTGCTCCTCGACGAGCGAGGCGGCCTCGTCGTAGATGATGGGGTCGATGAGGTCGTGCAGGGTCTCCGCGACGATCTCCTTGACCTGCTGGACATTCCATCCTCGGCAGAGCGCTGAGAGGTACTCACGCATCCGCTCCATCTGATCGTGATCGGCGCGGCCGGCGAGGAAGACAAACTGTGCATAGGCAGTACGCAGTGCGGCCCGGCGGTTGATCAGCCCACCCCGGTAGAAGGACTTGCTGAAGGTGAGAGTGCTTGACTTCGCAATGACCGTCTTGTCCAGGTCAAAGAAGGCAGCTGTCCGAGGCAAGGAGTGGTTTTCCACGACGCCGAGCATAGGGCCCACCATTCGGCGTAAGCTCAGGCGCGTGGGTTTGCCTGAGAAGGCTCTCGGGTACACCATGGAAGTCACGGATCGTTCGCGACCGTGCTAACCCGGCCCGACTCCTCCCCCCCGAGTCGGCCGTGGGGACGACCCCCGCTCTCCCCCCGGCGGGGTCGTCGCATGTCCGGACGCTTTTTCGGCGCTCTCATGAGATCTTGCTCCCCTCCCTCGAGCCCGTGTGGCCCGGCCTCTCCACAGCTTGAGCGGTAACCGTACGTAATCGCTAGGCTGCTCTCCGGAAGTCACCGGTTTAGGTGACTGGGATATTCACAACTGATGAGTTGTCCACGGTTTTGGACCAAGATCCCCAAGATTTTCTGGATCGCAGCACGGTGATTCTCCGCGGTGCTCGCACTCGCTGTTCGCGGGGGTGAGAGCGCGTAACGGATATGGGAGGGGATCGTGACTGCATCCATCACACCGGAACGCCCTTCGGCGACCGAAGGACAGCGAAGCAGACCGCTCATCGTCACCGAGGACGAGGCGCTTCTCGACGATCTGCTGCGGCTGTGCGCGGCGGCCGGAGCGGAACCGGAAGTGGCGCATGGCGTGCTCACCCGCCGGGGCAGCTGGGAGGCCGCACCGCTGATTCTGGTGGGCGACGACTCGGCCGCCCGGCTGTCCGACCGAGCCCGCAGACAAGGGGTGCTGCTCATCGGGCGCGATCTGGACGACCACGGCATCTGGCAGCGGGCGGTGGCGCTCGGCGCGGACAATGTGGCGTTCCTGCCCGATGCCGAGACCTGGCTGGTGGACCGGATCGCCGATGTCGCCGAAGGCGTGGGGCGACAGGCCCTGACGGTCGGGGTCATCGGCGGCCGCGGCGGCGCGGGCGCCTCCACCCTTGCCTGCGCCCTGGCGGTCACCGCGGCCCGCTCCGGCCGGCGCACCATGCTGATCGATGCCGATCCCCTGGGCGGCGGGCTCGATGTGCTGCTCGGCGGCGAGGGCGCCCAGGGGCTGAGATGGCCGGCCTTCGCCGAGTCGCGCGGGCGGGTCGCCGGAAGCGCCCTGGAGGAGTCGCTGCCCGAACTGCACGCGCTGCGGGTGCTGAGCTGGGACCGCGGCGATTCGGTCGTCATCCCGCCGTCCGCGATGCGGGCGGTACTGGCCGCCGCCAGACGGCGCGGCGGGGTCGTGGTGGTGGATCTGCCACGCCGCGTCGACGACGCCGCGGCCGAGGCGCTGTCCCAGATCGACCTCGGGCTGCTGGTCGTCCCGTCGGAGCTGCGAGCGGTCGCGGCCGCCCACCGGGTGGCGTCCACGGTGGGCATGGTGCTGCGGGATCTGCGCGCCGTGGTGCGGGGCCCGTGTGGGCCGGAGCTCGGCGACGAGGAGATCGCGGAGCTGCTCGGGCTGCCGCTGGCCGGTCAGCTGCCACCGGAGCCCGGTCTGGCGGACGCGTTCGAGGGTGGCGAGCCCCCGGGCGGCAGCCCTCGTGGCCCGCTCGGCCGGTTCTGCGCCGAGTTCTGGACGCGCGCCCTCGCCGACGAAGGGGGTGTCACCGCATGAGCGTCGTATCGCCGGTTCTGCTGGACGCGGTGCGGCTGCGGCTGGCCGGGAGCGGCGCGGAGCCCACGCCCGCGCGGGTGGCGTCTGCCCTGCGCGAGGAGGGGCGGCTGCTCGGCGACACCGAGGTGCTCGGGGTCGTGGAGGCGCTGCGCTCGGAGCTGGTCGGCACCGGCCCCCTTGAGCCGCTGCTGGCCGCCCCCGATGTCACGGACGTCCTTGTCACCGCCCCCGATGAGGTGTGGGTGGACCGCGGCTCGGGGCTGGAGCGCACGGATGTCACCTTCGTGGACGCGGCCGCCGTGCGCAGGCTCGCGCAGCGGCTCGCCGCGGTGGCCGGGCGGCGGCTGGACGACGCCCGGCCATGGGTGGACGCCCGGCTGCCGGACGGGACCCGGCTGCATGCGGTGCTCCCTCCGGTCGCGGTCGGCTCGACCTGTCTGTCGCTGCGGGTGGTGCGCCCCCGGGCGTTCTCCCTCGCGGAGCTGGAAACGGCCGGGACGGTGCCGCCGGACGGCGCGCGGCTGCTGCGGGCCATGCTGGACGCCCGGCTGTCCTACCTGATCAGCGGCGGCACGGGCTCGGGCAAGACAACGCTGCTGAGCACCCTGCTGGGGCTGGTCGGCCCGCGGGAGCGGATCGTCCTCGCCGAGGACTCGGCCGAGCTGCGGCCCGACCACCCGCATGTGGTCCGGCTGGAGTCCCGCCCCGCCAATCAGGAGGGACGGGGCCAGGTCACCCTGCGGGATCTGGTGCGGCAGGCGCTGCGGATGCGCCCCGACCGGCTGGTGGTCGGGGAGGTGAGGGGCGCCGAGGTCACCGACCTGCTGGGGCCCTGAACACCGGCCATGAGGGCGGCTGCGGCACTGTCCACGCCAATACAGCGGCCGACGTGCCCGCGCGGCTGGAGGCGCTCGGCTCTACCGCCGGTCTGGACCGGGCCGCGCTCCACAGCCAGCTGGCGGCGGCGCTGTCGGTCGTGGTCCATCTGGTGCGGGACCGCGCAGGGCGGCGCAGGATCGCCGAACTGCATGTGCTGGACCGGGACCGGGCGGGCTTCGTCACGACCGTCCCTGCGGCCGTCTGGGGCCCCGAGGGCTTCGAGCGGGCGGCGGGCTGGCAGCGGCTCCAGCGGCTGTGCGCACGGGGCGGAGGTGCGGCATGACGGGCGCGGGAGCGGATCCGGGGGCGCTGACGCTCTGCGCGGCCACGCTGTGCGTGGGGCGGCCTTATGGCTGCTCACCGGGCGGAACCGGGAGCTGCGCCGGGCCAGGCTGCTGTTGGCCGGCGGCGGACCCGTCGAGCCCGCGGGGCCGACCCGGCGCGGCGGCTGTCCGAGACCACCGCCTGGCTGCGGGAGCGCTGGCGGGTCAAGTACGGCGGACGAATGGGGCGTGAGCTGCTGTGCCTGCCGGTCGGATGTGCGATCGCGATGCTGGGCGCGTCGGTTCTGCCGCTGCTCGGGCGGTGTTGGCCACACCGGTCGTCGGCCGCTGGCTGCGGTCCCGGCGGGCGAGCGGGACCGTGTGCGGCGCGCCACCGGGGTGATCGAGCTCTGTGCCACCGTGGCGGGTGAGCTGCGGGCCGGGCGGCATCCCGGCGAGGCGCTGCTGGCGGTGGATCCGGGGCACCTGAGGGAGCGTTGGGGGTTGGTGACGGCCGCGGCGCGGTTCGGTGGGGATGTGCCGGACGCGCTGCGGAGGGTGGCCCGGCTACCGGGCGCCGAGGGGCTGACCGGGGTCGCCGCCTGCTGGCAGGTGGCGGTCGACGAGGGGGCGGGGCTGGCGGCGGGTCTCGACCGGGTGGCGGCGGCGCTGCGCGCCGAGCGGGACCAGCGGGAGAGCCTGGACGCCAAGCTGGCGGGAGCCAAGGCCACCACCCTCGGGCTGGCCGTGCTGCCCGCCGTCGGGCTGGTGCTGGGCGGCCTGATGGGCTCCGATCCGCTGCATGTGCTGCTGCACACCCCGGCCGGGTTGAGCTGTCTGCTGGCGGGCGGCCTGCTGGAGTGGGCGGGCCTGGTCTGGACCGGCCGGATGGTGCGTGCCGCGCGTGAGCCGGGGCGGCGGCGAGGGGATCCGCACCTGGGACGAGGCCCAGTGGATCGCCGGGGTGGCCGATGAGCGCCGAGGTTGTCCACAGCCTGGGGATTTCGCTGTCCTTCCTGGCGGCGGTCCTGTGTACGGCGATGGCGATGGTCGAGGCCCGGCGGGAGCGATGCGCCCGACGACGGCTGGCGGCGTTGCTTCCGGGCGCGGAGGACGGGCGACCGAGGCGGGCCCGGCCGTGGCGGCGGTGGCGCGCCGGGGCCGGTGCGGGCGCTCTGCCCGCCTGGGCCGCGCCGGGCGGCGCGCTGACGATCGCCGTCGTCCTCGTCGGAGGGCCGCCGGGGTGGGCGCTGGGGCTCGCCGCGGCCTGCGGCCTCTGGCGGTGGCAGCGGCACCGCCGGGTCACGGCCGGGCGGCCCGGCCGTGACCGGCAGCTGGAGGCCCTCGCCGCAGGCCAGATCCCGCTGGCCGCCGATCTGCTGACCGCCTGCCTTGCGGCCGGCGCGGGCCCGCGGAAGGCGGCGGAGGCGGTGGGAGGTTCGCTCGGCGGCCCGGTCGGCGAGCGGCTTGCCCAGACCGCGGCGGAGCTGCGGCTGGGCGGCGAACCGGCCCACGCCTGGGGGCGCATCGGTGCCCTGCCCGGAGCGCAGGGGCTGGCGCGCGCCATGGAACGCGCCGGGACGACGGGCGCTCCGGCGGTGGAGTCGGTGTCCCGGCTGGCGGCCGAATGCCGGGCCGAGCAGGGGCGGGAGGCGCTGCGACGGGCCGACCGCACCGGTGTGCTGGTCAACGCACCGCTCGCGGGCTGCTTTCTCCCCGCGTTCCTGCTGGTCGGTCTGGTCCCGGTGATGATCGGGCTGGCCCGCGGCCTGGCGGGCGACGGCCCCTGAGCACGGGCGGGACCACGAGGACAGCACGGCAACGGCACCGGCGCCAACGACACCGGCACGAGCGGCAGCCGCACGACAGCAGCACGACGAACGACGACACCGCGGTCGGTGACACCGCGGACGGGACAAGGGGGCCGAGATGGTGAAGCAGTGGTGGGTACGGCGGTACGCGGCGGCGCGGGCGAAGGCCGAGGCAGGCATGACCACCGCCGAGTACGCGATGGGAACGATCGCGGCATGCGGTTTCGCCGCGGTGCTCTACAAGGTGGTGACCAGCGGGACCGTCAGCGGTGCGCTGCAGTCTGTCATCGGACGGGCGCTCGATGCGCATTTCTGAGCCGCCGGGGACGGGGGAGCGGACGAGCCCGCGCGCCAGGAGCGGTGTGCGGGGCGTTCCGGGGCCCAGTGACGGCCGGAGGGCCAGTGGCGCCCGGACGGGCCGCGGCGGCGTCCCGAGGGCCCGGAGCGTGGCCAGGACGGGCGCTCCGGGGGCCCGCCGGGGCCCTGCGCAGGACAGCGGCTACGTCACGGTGGAGGCGGCCGTCGCACTGCCGGTGCTGGCGCTGTTCGCTCTGATGCTGATCTGGGGCTGATGGCCGCGTCCGCCCAGCTTCAGTGCGTGGACGCGGCCAGAGCCGGGGCGAGGGCGGCGGCGCGTTCGGAGCCGAAGGCGGACGCGATGGCCGCCGCCCGCTCGGCCGCCCCTGATGGGGCTCGGGTCGAGCTGTGGCGGGAGGGGGACCTGGTGCGGGTGCGGGTCCGGACCCATGCCGCCGGTCCCGGTCCGCTGGCGGTGAATCTGCGCGGCGAGGCCGCCGCGCTCGCCGAGGACACGGTGGGCGCGGACGACGCGATGGGCGGGGTCCGCGCGGGCGGTGCGGCCCGGGAGGCGGTCCCATGAGAAGCGCGGACGACCGGGGGTCGGCCACTGTCTGGACCGCGCTGGCCGCGACGGCGCTGTGCGTGGTGTTCGCGGCCGTGCTGGCGGCCGGACAGGCCATGGTGGCGCGACATCGGGCGGGCGGAGCCGCCGACCTGGCGGCGCTCGCGGCGGCGGACCACGGGCTGGAGGGGTCTCGTACGGCGTGCGGTCTCGCCCGGCGGGTGGCCTCCGCCCAGGGGGCGCGCGTGGTGCGGTGCGCTCTGAGCGGTGAGATCGCGGATCTCACCGCGGAGGTGCGCACCGGCCCGTTCACCCTCCGGGCCCGGGCGCGGGCGGGGCCCGCGGGCACTCCGGTCACCGGACCGCCGTCCCCACCGGACGGCGGGGAGCGCTCACTCGGCGGTCGGCGGCTGCTCCGGGGCGCCGGCGAGCAGAGTCGTCAGCAGGCGGATGGCGGCCTTCTTGTCCAGCGGGTCGTTGCCGTTCCCGCACTTGGGCGACTGGATGCAGGACGGGCATCCCGCCTCGCACTCGCAGACGGCGATCGCCTCGCGGGTGGCCGCCAGCCAACGGGCGGCCGTCTGGAAGGCGCGCTCGGCGAAGCCCGCACCGCCCGGGTGTCCGTCGTAGACGAAGACGGTCGGCAGCAGCGTGTCGGGGTGCAGCGGGATGGACACCCCGCCGATGTCCCAGCGGTCACAGGTGGCGAAGAGCGGCAGGATGCCGATCGAGGCGTGCTCGGCGGCGTGCAGGGCGCCGCCGAGGGCCTGGGGGTGCACCCGGGCCTCCTCCAGCTGGTCGTCGGTCACCGTCCACCACACCGCCCGGGTGCGCAGGGTGCGCGGCGGAAGGTCCAGCTTGGACTCGCCGAGGACCTCACCGGTGATCAGCTTGCGGCGCAGGAAGGAGACCACCTGGTTGGTGACCTCGACCGAGCCGAAGCACAGCCGCGCGTCCCCCCACGGGATCTCGGTGGTGGTCTCCAGGATGGAGATCGCCGTGGTGTCGCGGGCCGTGGTCGAGTAGGGCGGAGTGGCCTCCTCCACCAGGGCGACCGAGCCGTCGAGGTCGAGCTGCTTGACGAGATAGCTCCGGCCCTGGTGGAGGTGGACCGCGCCCTCGTGGACCGTGGTGTGGGCCGCCGCGGCGTCCACAGTGCCCAGCAGCCGCCCGGTCGCCGCCTCCACGACCTGGACCGGGCTGCCGCCCGTCCCACGGATGTCGGTGAGGTCGGCGGCGCGCTCGCGGCGGGTCCAGTGCCAGGCCCTCGCCCGGCGGCGCAGCAGCTTGCGCTGCTCCAGCTGCGGCATCAGCTCCTCGGCGGCGGGCCCGAAGAGCTCCAGGTCGGGCTCGGTGAGCGGAAGCTCGGCCGCGGCCGCGCACAGGTGGGGCGCGAGGACGTACGGGTTGTCCGGGTCCAGGACGGTGGACTCCACCGGCTGCCGGAAGAGGGCGTCCGGGTGGTGGACGAGATAGGTGTCCAGCGGGTCGTCCCGGGCGACCAGGATCGCGAGGGCCCCTTCGCGGGTTCGCCCGGCCCGCCCCGCCTGCTGCCACAGGGAGGCGCGCGTGCCGGGATAGCCCGCCACGACCACGGCGTCCAGCCCGGCGATGTCCATCCCCAGCTCGAGGGCGGTGGTGGCGGCGAGCCCCAGCAACTCACCGGAGTGCAGGGCCTTCTCCAGGGCGCGGCGCTCCTCGGGGAGATAGCCGCCCCGATAGGCGGCGATCCGGTCCGGCAGCGAGCGGTCCACTTCCGCGAGCCGCTCCTGGGCGATGAGCGCGATGAGTTCCGCGCCCCGCCGGGAGCGCACGAAGGTGACCGTACGGACGCCCTGGACGGCCAGGTCGGTGAGCAGGTCGGCGGACTCGGCCGTGGCAGTGCGGCGCACCGGGGCGCCCTGCTCGCCGTGGAGCTCGGTCAGCGGCGGCTCCCAGAGGGCGAAGACGACCTCGCCGCGGGGCGAGCCGTCCTCGGTGATCTCCACCACGGGCACGCCGGTCAGCCGGCACGCGGCGACCGCCGGATCGGAGGCGGTGGCCGAGGCGAGCAGGAACACCGGCGAGGAGCCGTAGCGGGCGCAGACGCGGCGCAGCCTGCGCAGCACCTGGGCCACATGGGAGCCGAAGACACCCCGGTAGGTGTGGCACTCGTCGATCACCACATAGCGCAGCGCGCGCAGGAAGGAGGACCACCTGGGGTGGCCGGGGAGGATGCCCCGGTGGAGCATGTCGGGGTTGGTGAGCACGTAGTTCGCGTACTGCCGGACCCACTCGCGCTCCTCGACGGGCGTGTCGCCGTCGTAGACCGCCGCCCGGATGCCGGTGCCCAGCGGGGCGGTGAGGCCGGCCACCGCGCGGCGCTGGTCGGCCGCCAGCGCCTTGGTGGGGGAGAGGTACAGGGCGGTCGCCCCCCGGCCGCTGGGCTCCTCCGAGCCGTCCAGCAGGGTGCTGAGAACGGGGGCCAGATAGGCGAGGGACTTGCCGGAGGCGGTTCCGGTGGCCACGACCACGGATTCGCCGCGCAGCGCGTGTTCGGCCGTGCGCGCCTGGTGGGCCCAGGGGCGCTCGATGCCGACCGCGCGAATGGCGTTGATCACCTCTGGCCGGATCGCCGAGGGCCAGTCGGCATGGGTTCCCGGGCGTGGGGGCAAGTGCTCCGTATGAGTGATGCGCGTGCTCCGGCTCGCCCCGGTGCTCAGCCGACCGAGGACGGCCCGGGGTGAGGGGCGTATGCCCGCCTGCCGCGGGATTTGGTTGTCGGCCATCGACACCGAGTGTGTCACTGGTCTGACGGACAATGGTCTCAAGGCGTCGTGCACGCCTGCTGGTAAGTGATTGAATGCCATCGCGGCTGCCGATCCATGGGGGGCGACCGCTCGATGCAAGGTGCTGGAGGATCCGTGGACCTGTCCCTGTCGACTCGGACCGTCGATGACCGCACGGTCGTCGAGGTCGGTGGCGAGATTGATGTATACACCGCGCCCAAGCTGCGCGAGCAGCTGGTCGAGCTTGTCAACGACGGCAACTACCACCTGGTCGTCGACATGGAGGGCGTCGACTTTCTCGACTCCACCGGACTCGGCGTGCTCGTCGGCGGGCTCAAGCGAGTGCGGGCCCACGAGGGCTCGCTGCGCCTGGTCTGCAACCAGGAGCGCATTCTGAAGATCTTCCGCATCACCGGCCTGACCAAGGTGTTCCCGATCCACACCTCGGTCGAGGACGCTGTCGCGGCGACCGACTGACAAGATCGCCGAAGGAAGACACAGAAGGGGGTTCCGGGCGGCGCTCGCCCGGCCCTCCCCATACGCACGCCCATACGCCCGAGGGGGATGGCATGGCCACCGTCGAACTCCGCTTCAGCGCGCTGCCCGAGCACGTCAGGACCGCTCGTCTTGTCGCGGCGGCCGTGGCGCGCCGGGCGGGGGTGGATGAGGCCGTGCTCGACGAGGTGCGGCTCGCGGTCGGCGAAGCCTGCACACGTGCGGTCGGGCTCCACCTGAGCAATGGGGTGGAGGCACCGGTGCGGGTGATCCTGACCGAGGAGGAGAAGAAGTTCTCCATCGAGGTCGGTGACGAATCCCCGACCTCGGCCGCCCTGGCGCCCGGCTCCCACCCAGAGGTGGACGACGAGGCCGAGGGCGAGGACGAGATGGGTCTCGCCGTCATCAGCGGGCTCGTCGACGACGTCGAGGTGACGACCAGCGAGACGGGTGGAGTGATCCGGATGAGCTGGCCGACCTCGCCCCAGCCTCTGGTGTCCTAGCCCAAGCCAGGGCTTCTGAAGTCCTGGCCCACCCGTTCGGGTTCCGCCGGTACCGAGTTGGGCCTGTCCTCGCCGGTTCGGGTGCCGCCCGTATCGGGTGGGGCCCTGTCATCGCCGGTTCGGGCCGTGCCCCGGCGGGCCGGCCCTCTTGCCTCTTCCCGAGGCCCGGCGCGGGTCTGAGCCCCGAGGCCCCCGGCGCGGGTCTGAGCTTGCCCTGGCCGCCGAATCCGCCAAATCGGGCCCCCCGAGGGGCATCTGCCCGTCATCCCTCGCCCGATCTTCCGGACCACCGGGCCGGCCGTTTCAAGATCGCCGGTCCGGCTGTCGGCGTGCCCGCGCCCGCTCGGCGGCATCGTCCCGGCGCATCCCGGGCGCACCCCCGGCGCAACTTTCGGCGCGCGCTTTTTCGATCTCGGGCGTACGCTTTGAACAGCGCTTTTCTCAGTGCGGCGCAACCGCTGCAAGATCGCAATTGAGATCATCTATATAGATCATTATAGAGATCACTTTACATCCGTCATCGAATTGTCGACCTTCCTTCTTCCGAAGGAATTCGTACCGCCAAACCTATTGATCTTCGCTGGTGCGGGGAATTCCCATTCCGGCGCCCTGTTTTGATCGTGTGACGCTCCCTACAATCCGTCCACATCTCGAGCTCAGGACGCCTGAGCGTGGCGGCTCTTCTGCGGTCGCAGAACTGCTGCGCGCCCATGTGCCAAACGTCAAGGAGGACGAATGGCGGGGCCTCTCACCCCTCATCAGCTGGACCTCACCCCAACCCTGGCCGCCGCAGAGCTGACCGATGACAACCGTGTGATCGTGCTGGCGATCGCCGCCGTCGCGATCGCGGCGCTCGCGGTCGCGGTGGTGCTGGTACGACAAGTCCTCGCGGCCGGCGAGGGCACGGACAGTATGAAGAAGATCGCCGAAGCCGTTCAGGAAGGCGCCAATGCCTATCTGGCCCGGCAGTTGCGCACCCTCGGTGGATTCGCCGTGGTGGTGTTCTTCCTGCTCATGCTGTTGCCGGCGGACGACTGGGCGCAGCGTATCGGGCGTTCGGTGTTCTTTCTGATCGGTGCGGCATTCTCGGCGGCCACCGGCTATATCGGGATGTGGCTCGCGGTGCGCAGCAATGTGCGCGTCGCCGCCGCCGCCCGTGAGGCCACCCCCGAGCCCCCCACCACACCCGTCAATGGCGATTCGGCCGCTTCCGCGCCCGGTAAGCCGAGCGTGGATCTCACGGCCGTCTCGCACAAGGCAATGAAGATCGCATTCCGTACCGGCGGTGTGGTGGGCATGTTCACCGTGGGCCTCGGACTGCTGGGCGCCTCCTGCGTGGTGCTGGTCTACGCGGCCGACGCGCCCAAGGTGCTCGAAGGCTTCGGCCTGGGCGCCGCGCTGATCGCGATGTTCATGAGGGTCGGCGGCGGCATCTTCACCAAGGCCGCCGACGTCGGCGCCGACCTCGTCGGCAAGGTCGAGAAGGGCATCCCCGAGGACGACCCGCGCAACGCCGCGACCATCGCGGACAACGTTGGCGACAACGTCGGGGACTGCGCCGGTATGGCCGCCGACCTCTTCGAGTCGTACGCCGTCACCCTGGTGGCCGCGCTGATCCTCGGCAAGGCGGCCTTCGGCGACTCCGGGCTGGCCTTCCCGCTGCTCGTTCCGGCCATCGGCGTGGTCACCGCCATGATCGGGATCTTCGCCGTGGCCCCGCGCCGCGCCGACCGCAGCGGGATGAGCGCCATCAACCGGGGCTTCTTCATCTCCGCCCTGATCTCGATGGCGCTGGTGGCGATCGCGGTCTTCGCCTATCTGCCGTCCAGCTACGCGGATCTCGACGGCGTCACCAACCGCGAGATCCTCGGCCACAGTGGTGACCCGCGGGTGCTCGCGCTCGTCGCCGTCGCCGTCGGCATCGTGCTGGCCGCGCTCATCCAGCAGCTCACGGGCTACTTCACCGAGACCACCCGGCGTCCCGTGCGGGACGTCGGCAAGACCTCGCTGACCGGCCCGGCCACGGTGGTGCTCTCCGGTATCTCGCTGGGTCTGGAGTCCGCCGTCTACTCGGCGGCGCTGATCGGGCTGAGCGTCTACGGCGCCTTCCTGCTCGGCGGCAGTTCGATCATGCTGGCGCTGTTCGCCGTGGCGCTCGCCGGTACCGGTCTGCTCACCACGGTCGGCGTGATCGTCGCCATGGACACCTTCGGCCCGGTCTCCGACAACGCCCAGGGCATCGCCGAGATGTCCGGCGACGTCGAGGGCGCGGGCGCACAGGTGCTCACCGATCTGGACGCGGTCGGCAACACCACCAAGGCGATCACCAAGGGCATCGCCATCGCGACGGCGGTGCTCGCCGCGGCCGCGCTCTTCGGCTCGTACCGCGATGCCATCGCCGAGGCGGTGAAGGACGTGCACACCTCCGTGGCCGGGGAGATGAACCTGAACCTGGACATCTCGCAGCCGAACAACCTCGTGGGCCTCGTCCTCGGCGCCGCCGTCGTCTTCCTCTTCTCCGGGCTGGCGATCAACGCGGTGTCGCGGTCGGCCGGTGCGGTGGTCTTCGAGGTGCGGCGGCAGTTCCGCGAGAAGCCCGGGATCATGAACTACAGCGAGAAGCCCGAATACGGCCGGGTCGTCGACATCTGCACCAAGGACGCCCTGCGCGAGCTGGCCACCCCGGGTCTGCTCGCCGTCATGGCGCCGATCGCCGTCGGCTTCACCTTCGGAGTCGGCGCGCTCGGCTCCTTCCTGGCGGGCGCGATCGGCACCGGCACGCTGATGGCCGTCTTCCTCGCCAACTCCGGCGGCGCCTGGGACAACGCCAAGAAGCTGGTCGAGGACGGTCACCACGGCGGCAAGGGGAGCGAGGCCCATGCCGCGACGGTGATCGGCGACACGGTCGGTGACCCCTTCAAGGACACCGCCGGTCCCGCGATCAACCCGCTGTTGAAGGTGATGAACCTGGTGGCGCTGCTGATCGCCCCCGCGGTGGTCAAGTTCTCCTACGGGGACAACGCCAGCCCGGGGCTGCGCGCGGTCGTCGCGGTGATCGCCGTCGTGATCATCGTGACCGCCGTCTACATCTCCAAGCGGCGCGGAATCGCCGTAGGTGACGAAGGCAACTCCGAGCACGTGGCGAAGTCAGCCGACGCGGCGGTGGTGTCCTAGCCCCGGAAGGGGCCGGGGGGCCGGGAACGCCCCCGCGACATGCGGGCGGGCGGTGTGCGACGGCACATCGTCCGCCCGCTTCCCTGTCCGCGGTGCGCCATCCGCTCGATGAGGCCATGTCCACAATGAGCGTGGTGCAAATGATCCTAAAGATATCCATACGGGACGCTCTCCCCGTGGGCTTCGCCGGATGGACGTGTATGTTCCGGGGCCGAGAGCCATGGAAGGGACCAATCCGGTGAACAAGAAGCTTGTGGCTGCACTGTCCGGCGGTGCGGCACTCGTACTGGCGCTGACCGGCTGCGGGGGCGGCGACGAGGACAAGAAGGTCAACGACTGGGCCAAGTCGGTCTGTGACGAGGTGCAGCCTCAGCTGACGAAGATCCAGGGTGCCAACACCGCGATCCAGGGCGCCGCCGACGAGCAGGACTCCAAGAAACTGCAGCAGACCGACTCCAAGGCGTTCCAGGAGATCTCCGAGTCCTACGGGGCACTCGCCAAGGCCGTGAACAAGGCGGGCCCGCCGCCCGTGGACAACGGCGACAAGACCCAGAAGCAGGCGGTCAAGGAGCTCAACGCCACGTCGGCGTCGTACACGAAGCTGAAGTCGGCCGTCGACAAGCTGGACACCTCGGACAAGTCCAAGTTCGCCCAGGGGCTCAAGGGCGTCGCCGATGAGCTCGACAAGCTCAGCAAGTCGGGTGACCAGGCCCTGCAGAAGCTCCAGGAGGGCAAGGTCGGCTCGGCGATGGCCAAGCAGCCCGGCTGCCAGAAGCCGAAGACGGCCGGCGGCGCCACGACGCAGTCCTAGCCGGTCCTCGCCGGTCCTCGTAGCCCTCGTGCTCCTCCCAGCGGTCCCCGTAACCCCTTACGCGGACCGCCCGGGAGTTCTGCCGCCAGGGGGCAACGCCGCCCTCCGGCGCGCCCTTTGTCGGCCTGTCACCCCGGTCGGCGCGGGCGATGTCGTCCCGATGCCGACTGCCGTCGCCCGCTGTCGGTGGTTGCCCCGACAATGGGGGCGTGAGTACGCACCAGCCCTCGTTCCGCCTCCCCACCGCCGACCCCGAGCGCACCGCCCGCCTTCGCGAGGCGCTGTCGGCCGCCTCCTTCACCGCCGACGGTCTGCTGGACCTGTTCGGCCCGTCCGCGTACGCGGCCCTGGCGCGCGGGGAGACCGTCCCGGCGCTGCGCGCCACCCGGGGCGGGAGCGGCCCGCTGGAGACCCTGGTACGGCTCTTCCTGCTGCAGCGCCCGGTGGCGTACGGGCGGGCGGCCGCGGCCCTTCCCGTCGAGGACTGCCTCGCCGACGGCTGGCTGGTGCGCGAGGGCGACGAGGTGCGCGCGAGCGTGGATGTGCGGCCTTACGGCGGGCCCGAGGGCCAGGACTGGTGGATCGTCTCCGACCTGGGCTGCGCGGTCGGCGGCGCGGCAGGGATCGGTGGCCCGGGCGGCGCCCGTGGCCGTGAGGACCGCTCCCGGCTCGTGCTCGGGGTCGGCGGCGCGTCCACCACGCTCGCCGGTCTCACCGTGCCCGCGCCGGTGGACCGGGTCCTCGACCTCGGCACCGGCTCCGGCATCCAGGCGCTGCACGCGGGCCGCCACGCCGTCCGCGTGACCGCCACGGACCGCAATCCGCGCGCCCTGGCCATCGCCCGGCTGACCCTCGCCCTGTCCGGGGCGCCGGAGCCGGATCTGCGGGAGGGGTCGCTGTTCGAGCCGGTCCGGGACGAGGCGTACGACCTGATCGTCTCCAACCCGCCCTTCGTGATCTCCCCGCGCGCCCCGGAGGGCGGGGAGCTGGTCTACCGGGAGGGCGGGATGTCCGGGGACGACCTGTGCCGCACCCTCGTCCAGCGGTCCGCCGGGCACCTTGCTGACGGCGGCTGGTGTCAGCTGCTGGCGAACTGGCAGCACGTCGAGGGGGAGGACTGGCGCGAGCGGCTGGCCTCCTGGGTCCCGCCCGGCTGTGACGCGTGGATCGTGCAGCGCGAGGTGCAGGACGTCACCCAGTACGCCGAGCTGTGGCTGCGCGACGCCGGTGAGCACCTGGCCGGCCCCGAGGCGTACGCGGCGCGCTACGACGCGTGGCTGGACGAGTTCGAGGCGCGGAAGACCACGGCCGTCGGCTTCGGCTGGATCACCCTGCGCAAGTCCGGCGCCGACCGGCCATCGGTGACCGTGGAGGAGTGGCCCCATCCGGTCGAGCAGCCGCTGGGTGCCGAGGTCATGGCCCACTTCGACCGGCAGGACTTCCTGCGCACGCATGACGACGCCGCGCTGCTGACCACCCGCTTCCGGCTGGCCGACGAGGTCGTCCAGGAGCAGGTGGGCCCGCCCGGGGCCGAGGACCCCGAGCATGTGGTGCTCAGGCAGCACCGGGGGATGCGGCGCGCGACGAAGGTGGACACGGTCGGGGCGGGCTTCGCGGGTGTGTGCGACGGCACACTCAGCGCCGGCCGGATCCTGGACGCCATCGCCCAGCTGCTCGGGGAGGACCCGGTGGTGCTGCGCGACCGCACCCCGGAGTCCATCCGGCTCCTGGTCGAGCAGGGCTTTCTGCGGCCGGCCGACGACGGCATGGAGATGTCATGACGGCACAGACGTGACGGCACAGGCATGACGGCGCAGGAACGCCACAACACGAAACGCGCCGCACGTGCGCCAGGGGCGTGCGCCGGTGGTACAGCGCTCTGGAACGCGCCCCCGTATGGCAGGAAGCTGCCGCCGGGGCGCCGAAGGGGCCGCCCCAGGGCGGGTGCGGACGGGGCCCGGCGAGGCGACGCGCGCTGTTCACCCGGGGTTCGCGCTCACGCCTCCCGTGCGTGCCACGCTCCCGCCATGGAGAGCGGACCTGCGATCTTCGCCGGAACGGCATTCGTGTTGTTCGGCGCCGCGCTGCTGCTGTGGACGGCGGCGCGCCTGAGGCTGCGTGTGCCGGTCGCGCACGGTGTGAGTCCTGTCGCTTCCGCGGTGCTCTCCCTTCTCTTCGGCGTCGCCGCGCTCGGCGGCGGAATCTGGTGCCTGGGTTACGCCTGACAGGGCCTTCCGCGCTGCCTCGTGCCGGTCCGGGCGGCAGACAGGACGGTTGTCGGGTTACCGTTCGAGTGGCGTTGCGGGCTTTTTCCGTTTGACACGGGGGCGGGATGTACCGTCACACTCCGCAGCGTCACCGTAGAGGGAGGCCGTGAGCGTTACCCGCGCGGCACTGCCCGTTCACCGAGAGTCGACCGGAGAGAAGAGCCAAGTTGTCCCCGACCACCAGCGAGACCGCACAGGGCGGCCGCCGACTCGTCATCGTCGAGTCGCCTGCCAAGGCGAAGACGATCAAGGGCTATCTCGGCCCGGGATACGTGGTCGAGGCCAGCGTCGGGCACATCCGGGACCTGCCGAACGGTGCGGCCGAGGTCCCCGACAAGTACACCGGCGAGGTCCGGCGCCTCGGCGTGGACGTCGAGCACGACTTCCAGCCCGTCTATGTGGTCAACGCTGATAAGAAGAGCCAGGTCAAGAAGCTCAAGGAGCTGCTCGCCGACTCCGACGAGCTCTTCCTGGCCACCGATGAGGACCGCGAGGGCGAGGCCATCGCCTGGCACCTCCAGGAGGTCCTCAAGCCCAAGGTCCCGGTCCGCCGGATGGTCTTCCACGAGATCACCAAGGACGCCATCCGGGCCGCCGTGGCCAACCCGCGCGAGCTGAACCAGCGCCTCGTCGACGCCCAGGAGACCCGCCGCATCCTCGACCGCCTCTACGGCTACGAGGTCTCGCCGGTCCTGTGGAAGAAGGTCATGCGCGGCCTGTCCGCGGGCCGGGTCCAGTCGGTCGCCACCCGTCTCGTCGTCGAGCGCGAGCGCGATCGCATCGCCTTCCGCTCCGCCGAGTACTGGGACCTCACCGGCACCTTTTCCACCGGCCGGGCCGGTGACGTCAGCGACCCCGGCACCTTCGGTGCCCGCCTTACGGCCGTCGACGGCCTCCGGGTCGCCCAGGGGCGCGATTTCACCTCGCTGGGGCAGCTCAAGGACAGCCTCAACGTCCTGCACCTGGACGAGGCGGGCGCCCGCTCGCTGGCCACGGCCCTCGTCGGAACCGCCTTCACGGTGCGCTCGGTCGAGTCCAAGCCGTACCGCCGCTCGCCGTACGCGCCGTTCCGCACGACGACGCTGCAGCAGGAGGCCAGCCGCAAGCTGGGCTTCGGTGCCAAGGCCACCATGCAGATCGCGCAGAAGCTGTACGAAAACGGCTACATCACCTATATGCGTACGGACTCCACCGTTTTGTCGGACACGGCGGTGGCGGCGGCCCGGGCGCAGGTCACCCAGCTGTACGGGGCCGACTACCTGCCCGACAAGCCGCGCACCTACGCGGGCAAGGTCAAGAACGCCCAGGAGGCGCACGAGGCCATCCGCCCCTCGGGAGACCGTTTCCGCACCCCGGCGGAGACCGGCCTCACGGGCGACCAGTTCCGGCTCTACGAGCTGATCTGGAAGCGGACCGTCGCCTCCCAGATGAAGGACGCGGTCGGCAACTCGGTCACCGTCAAGATCGGCGGGCAGGCGAGCGACGGCCGGGACGCCGAGTTCTCCGCCTCCGGTAAGACGATCACCTTCCACGGCTTCATGAAGGCGTACGTGGAAGGCGCCGATGACCCGAACGCCGAGCTCGACGACCGCGAGCGCCGGCTGCCGCAGGTCGCCGAGGGCGACCGGCTCACCGCCGAGGAGATCACCGCCGACGGCCACGCGACCAAGCCCCCGGCCCGCTACACCGAGGCGTCGCTGGTCAAGGAGCTCGAAGAGCGCGAGATCGGCCGCCCGTCGACCTACGCCACGATCCTGGGGACCATCCTGGACCGCGGCTACGTCTTCAAGAAGGGCACCGCGCTCGTGCCCTCCTTCCTGAGCTTCGCCGTGGTCAATCTGCTGGAGAAGCACTTCGGCCGGCTGGTCGACTACGACTTCACCGCCAAGATGGAGGACGACCTCGACCGCATCGCGCGCGGTGAGGCCGAGTCCGTGCCGTGGCTGAAGCGCTTCTACTTCGGCGAGGGCGCGCAGGCCGGCGCCGCCGAGGCCGGGAACGGCGACGGCGACCACCTCGGCGGCCTCAAGGAGCTGGTCACCGATCTGGGCGCGATCGACGCCCGGGAGATCTCGTCCTTCCCCGTGGGCGACGGCATCGTGCTGCGCGTCGGCCGCTACGGGCCGTACGTCGAGCGCCCGACGGAGGTCGAGGGCGGCACCGGCCGCCGCGCCGACGTCCCCGACGACCTGCCGCCGGACGAGCTGACCGTGGAGCTCGCGGAGGAACTGCTCGCCAAGCCGAGCGGTGAGTTCGAGCTGGGTCCTGACCCCGAGACCGGCCGCATGATCGTCGCCAAGGACGGCCGCTACGGCCCGTACGTCACCGAGGTGCTTCCCGAGGACACCCCCAAGAGCGGTAAGAACGCCATCAAGCCGCGCACGGCCTCCCTGCTGAAGTCGATGTCCCTGGACACGGTGACCCTGGAGGACGCGCTCAAGCTGATGTCGCTGCCGCGTGTGGTCGGCACCGACCCCGAGGGCGTGGAGATCACCGCGCAGAACGGCCGCTACGGCCCGTATCTGAAGAAGGGCACGGACTCGCGGTCGCTCGAGACCGAGGAGCAGATCTTCACCATCACGCTCGAGCAGGCGTTGGCGATCTACGCCCAGCCCAAGCAGCGTGGCCGGGCCGCGGCCAAGCCGCCGCTCAAGGAGCTGGGCACCGACCCGGTCAGCGAGCGGCCCGTGGTGGTCAAGGACGGCCGCTTCGGCCCGTACGTCACGGACGGCGAGACCAACGCGACGCTGCGCCGCGACGACGACGTGGAGACCATCACGCCCGAGCGCGGCTACGAGCTGCTCGCCGAGAAGCGGGCCAAGGGCCCGGCCAAGAAGACCGCCAAGAAGGCGGCCGCCAAGAAGACCGCGGCCAAGAAGACGGCGGCCAAGAAGACCGCCGCCAAGAAGACCGCGGCGGCGAAGACGACCGCGAAGAAGGCGGCCGCCAAGAAGACGACCGCGAAGACCGCCGCCAAGAAGACGGCGGCCGAGAGGTCGTCGGCCAACGCCGAGTAGCCGGAGGAGCCGGCCGGCGGCGGGCGGCCGACGGCGGCCGGCGGGCGGGAAAGCGGAGCAAGGCGGAGGAATTCGCACGCCATCCACGGCTCACCGCCCGTTTGTTCGGCCGGGGGCCGTGGATTCATGTGATCCGGATAGGCTGGCGGGATGACGCGAGAGCAGCCAACGGACGTGACCGCCACTTCCGGTGCCCTTGCCGCGGACTCCCGCGAGCGGGCCGTACGAGCCCTGCTGCGCTATCAGCCGCTGCGACGGCTGTGGAGCGCTCAACTCGTCGGCGGTGCCGGGGACGTGCTCGCCGTGCTGGTGCTGGTGCTGCTGACGCTCCAGGCGTCCGTGGCGGCCGGCTCCTTCGGCGGCGGGTATCGCGGCGCGGCCTTCTCGGTGGCGGTGGTGCTCGGCGTACGGCTCTTCGCGACCGTGCTGTTCGGCGCGGTGCTCCTCGGGCCGCTCGCCGCGCTGATCGGCCCCTCCGGGCCGCTGGACCGCCGCTGGACCATGGTCGGCGCGGACGGTCTGCGGCTGGCGCTGCTCCTCATCGCGCCGCTGTGGATCGACTGGGCCCCGGCCGACGCCGTCGCCTGGCTGCTCATCACGACCTTCGTCGTCGGCGTCGTGGAGCGCTTCTGGACCGTCGCCAAGGACGGCGCGGCCCCCTCGCTGCTCCCGGCACCGCCCGCCGAGGGCGCCGCCGTGCGGCCGCTGCCCGACCACCTGGACGCGCTGCGCCGGCTCTCCCTCCGTACGAACTTCCTGACGCTGCCGATCGCGGCCGCCGCGCTGCTCGTCGTCACGCTCATCGGCAGGCTGCTGGGCACCGGCGTGGAGTGGTTCCACACCCACCAGGCCGCCCTCGGCTCGTACGTCGGCGCCGGGCTCTTCGCCGCGTCGATCTCGATCCTCGCCTTCCTCGAGCTGCCCGGCGCGCAGACCAGCCGCACCCGCTCCCCCCTGGAGGGGCTGCGCCGCCCCCGCGCCGCCTCCGGGACCGGCGCCGACAAGGGCCGCACCGGAGCCGTTCCGCTGATGGTGCTCGCCTGCGCCGGGGTGGCGGGCGCGATCGCCGCGGCCGTGGGCGTCGCCCCGCTGCAGGCCATGGACCTCGGTGGCGGGCCGGTCGGCTTCGCGCTGCTCGTCCTCGTCCTGACCGGCGGTCCGGCGATGGGTATCCGCTGGGCCCCGAAGGTCCTCCCGGGTCTGTCGCGGCGTCGGCTGCTGGCGCTGTCCGTCGCGCTGACCGGGCTCGCGCTGCTCGTGGTGGGCCTGGTGCACGACACCACCACCGTCGTGCTGATCGCCCTGATCGCGGGCGTGTCGGCGGGCGTCGCCGCCCACACCGGCCACTCCCTCCTGGACCAGGAGTCCGAGGAGACCCGCCGGCCCCGGATGACCGAGCACTTGCAGGCCGTCGTCCGGGTCGGCGTCGGGCTCGGCGCGGTCGCCGCGCCGCTGCTCGCCGCCGTCATCGGACCGCACCGGCTCGGCAGCGGCGACTTCGTCTTCGCCCACGGCGGCGCGGCCTTCACCCTGATGCTGGTGGGCGCGCTGCTGCTGCCCGTCGCCGCGCTGGTCCTCGGCCGGACCGACGACCGGCAGGGCGTGCCGCTGCGGCGCGATCTGCGCGAGGCGCTGCTCGGCGGGGGCGGCACGGACGAGGGCCCGGCCGCCACCGGCTTCTTCATCGCCGTCGAGGGCGGCGATGGCTCGGGCAAGTCCACGCAGGTGGAGGCGCTGGCCGAGTGGATCAGGGCCAAGGGGCACGAGGTCGTGGTGACCCGTGAGCCGGGCGCGACCGCGATCGGCAAGCGGCTGCGCTCGATCCTGCTCGACGTCTCGTCCGCCGGGATCTCGCACCGCGCCGAGGCGCTGCTGTACGCGGCGGACCGCGCCGAGCACGTCGACACCGTCGTCCGCCCGGCGCTCGAGCGCGGCGCGGTCGTCATCTCCGACCGCTACATCGACTCGTCCGTCGCCTACCAGGGCGCGGGGCGCGACCTCGCCGCGACCGAGATCGCCCGGATCTCGCGCTGGGCGACGAACGGCCTGGTGCCGCATCTGACGGTGCTCCTGGACGTCTCGCCGGAGACCGCGCGGGAACGCTTCACCGAGGCCCCGGACCGGCTGGAGTCCGAGCCCGCCGAGTTCCACCAGCGCGTACGGGCCGGATTCCTGGCCCTCGCCGCCGCCGACCCGGCCCGCTACATCGTCGTCGACGCCGGGCAGCTGCCGGAGGCGGTCACCTCCGTGGTGCGCCACCGCCTGGACCAGATGCTGCCGCTGTCCGAGGCGGAGGTGAAGGCCCAGGAGGAGGCCCGTAAGGCCGCCGAGGAGGAGGCCCGTCGGCGCGCGGAGGAAGAGGCCGCCCGCAAGGCCGAGGAGGAGCGGCTGGAGCGCGAGCGCCAGGAGGCGCTCGCCAAGGCGCGCGCCGAGGAGGAGGAGCGCAAGCGGCGCGAGCTGGAGGAGGCCCGCCAGCGCGAGGCCGAGCGGCAGGCGGAGGCGGCCCGTCAGCGGGCCGAGGACGCGCGCCGCAGGGCCGAGGAGGACCGCAAGCGCATCGAGGCCGAGGACCGCGCCCGCGCCGCCGAGGAGGAGCGGCGCCGCCTCCAGGCGGAGGCGGAGGCGCTGCGGCAGGCCGAGGCCGAGGCGCGCCGCCAGGAGGAGCAGCGCAAGGCCGAGGAGGCGCTGCTGCGGGCGGAGCAGGCACGGCTGGCGGCGGACGCGGCGTCCTCCGGGGCGGACGCGCCGACCGTGGAGACCGAAGCCCCGACCCCGCCGCCCGAGGACGAGGACGGCCCCCGGGGCACCGGCGGCGCCCGGGGCGCCGCGGGCTCCGGCGCGGACAGCCCGGACGACCCGCACCCGGATACGACGGAGACCGTCCAGACGCCGCGGTTCGACCCGCGGGCGGGGTACGGCGGCGAGTCCGGTACGGGGTCGGCGGCCGATGAGACCACGGTGCTGCCACCGGTGCCGCCCGCGCCGCCCGTACCGCCCCAGAGCGGTCCGGACGCCGACGAGACCGCCGTGCTGCCGCCCGTACGGCCCCAGGACGGCCCGGAGCGCCGGGGCGGCCCGGACGCCGAGGAGACGGCCGTCCTGCCCCAGCCGCCCGCCGAGCCGCCCACTAACGCGGCCGACGAGACGGCCGTCCTGCCGCCCGTACGGGACGAGCGCTCCGCCGACCCGGCGGACCGGGTCCCGCCGTGGCTGTTCCGCCCGGACGAGAGCCAGGGCCAGGGCCAGGAGCACGGCCAGGGCAACGAGCGCACGCGCGAGATGCCGCAGTACGGCCAGGACCAGGGCCAGGGCCAGGGTCACGGCTATGACCAGGGCCAGGCGCGGGGCGGTGCCGAACCGCCGCGCCGACGCCGCCGCCCCGAGTGGGCCGAGGAGACCCCCCTGGACGACCTCCCGTCCCTGGCCGACGAACTGCTCGGCCCCCGCGACGACGAGGACGGCCGCCGCCGCTGACGGTATGGCGGGGTGCCGTCGCGGATGCCCGCGCCCGGTTGTCGGGCGGGGGCGCCGACGGTGGGCCATTGACGGCGGTGAGCCGGCGAACGGCCGCTCATGGTCCGGCTGGGTGCCGTCGGCGACGGCCGCGTCCGGCAGGCGGTGGGCCGCTGCGGCGAGGCGTGGGAGGCTCCCTGACCGTTCGGTTGGGTCCCGCTGCTGATGACCGCGTCCGGCAGGTGGCAGTGCGCTGGCGCAGGCTCGCTGATGGAGCGGGCGTCGCCGCCGACGGCCGCGCCCGGCTGTCGGCGGGACGGCGAAGGGGACGTCGGCGGTGCCTTCCAGCGTTCGGTGGAGTCCTTGGGGCAGCCGTGCCCTTCGGCGTTTGAGGAGCCCCGGAGCGGAGCGGCACCCTCCGGCCCCTCCAGGGACACCTCCCCGCGGTAGCCGGGGGAGTTCGAGGAGCGGGGTCAGGGGCGGAGCTCCGGCGGGGGCCGGGGCGGCGCCCCGGTGCGGGAAGGGGCCGGGTGGGGAAGGACCGACCGTCCCCGCGTCGCGGCCGATGGCCGTGTCCGGCCGTCGGCGGGACGGCGGTGTCAGGGCGCCGACGGCGGGTGACCGCCGGAGGCCCGCCGGCCGGGCCGCGTCAGCGGTGGGTGACGCGTTCGGCTGTCGGTGGGGTGGACCACAATGGGGTGCCGTAGGGACGAGTGGTGGAGGCAGCCATGGCGGTGTGGGACGACCTGGTCGGGCAGGACCGAGTGGCGGCCCAGTTGTCGGCTGCCGCGCGGGATGCGGACGCCCTGGTCACGGCGGCCGGTGAGGCGGCCGACGGCCCCGTTGGGGAGCCCATGGCGTCGTCCAAGATGACCCACGCCTGGCTGTTCACCGGCCCGCCCGGTTCCGGCCGGGCCACCGCCGCCCGCGCCTTCGCCGCCGCGCTGCAGTGCGTCAGCCCGGACCGGGCGCTCGGCGGAGCCCCCGGCTGCGGCTTCTGCGAGGGCTGTCACACCGCCCTGGTCGGTACCCACGCCGATGTGGAGGTGGTCCGTACGGACATGCTCACCATCGGCGTCAAGGAGACCCGTGAGCTCGTCCGCCGCGCCCAGCTCTCGCCCGCCGGAGGCCGGTGGCAGGTGATCGTCATGGAGGACGCCGACCGCCTGACCGAGGGCGCGGGCAACGTGCTCCTCAAGGCCGTCGAGGAGCCCGCGCCGCGCACCGTATGGCTGCTGTGCGCGCCCTCGCTGGAGGACGTGCTGCCCACGATCCGCTCCCGCTGCCGCCTCCTCACCCTCCGCACGCCCCCGGTGGACGCCGTGGCGGACATCCTTGTCCGGCGCGACGGCATCGAACCCGAGCTCGCCGCCTCCGCCGCCCGCGCCACCCAGGGCCACATCGGCCGTGCCCGCCGCCTGGCCACCGACGAGCGGGCCCGCGCCCGCCGCGCCGCCGTCCTGAAGCTCCCGCTGCGCGTCGACGACGTGGGCGGCTGCCTCAAGGCGGCCCAGGAGCTGATCGACGCGGCGGCCGAGGACGCCAAGCAGGTGGCGGAGGAGATCGACACCAAGGAGACCGAGGAGTTGCGCGCCGCCCTGGGCGCCGCCGCCGGTACGGGCGGGCGGCTGCCGCGCGGCACGGCCGGGGCCATGAAGGATCTCCAGGACCGCCAGAAGCGCCGCGCCACCCGGACCCAGCGCGACAGCCTCGACCTCGCGCTCACCGATCTGACCGCCTTCTACCGGGATGTGCTGGCCCTCCAGCTCGGCTCCCAGGTCGCGCTCGCCAACACCGACGTACGGGACGCACTGGAGCGGATCGCATCGGGCTCGAAGCCCGAGCGGACGCTGCGCCGGATAGAGGCGATCACGGCCTGCCGCCAGGCGCTGGACAGCAATGTGGCGCCGCTGCTGGCCGTCGAGGCGATGACCATGGCGCTGCGGGCGGGCTGAGTCACCCATACGGGTTCGCCGCTGGACGCATGGAGCGTGTCCGAGTGGATACTCTCCGTAAGGGGGCGAACCGGTCCTGTCCCGGAGGAACCAGTACAGGGCGATCCAGGTGATCCGGCCGGCGCGATCCCGCGACTCGACCGCGAACCGAGGGATCAGCCCATGCACACCCGACTCAGCAGCCGCCCGCTCCGGACCCTCGGCGTCGCCTTCACGACCGCCGCCCTGCTGTCCTCCGGCTGCTCGGCCGACGCCTCCGCTCCGCGCGCCGCGTCGCTGTCGAAGAAGGCCGTTCCCGCCGCCCTCAAGCCGTACTACGCGCAGACGCTGAGCTGGCGCCCCTGTGGCGGCGCGGACTTCGAATGCGCCACGCTCAAGGCCCCGCTCGACTACGCGAGACCCGGCACCGGCCGGGACCTGAGGCTCGCGGTCTCCCGCAAGAAGGCCACCGGCACCGGCCGCCGCCTCGGTTCGCTCCTGGTGAACCCCGGCGGCCCCGGCGGCTCCGCGATCGGCTATCTGCAGAGCTTCGCGGCGGTCGGCTACCCGGCCCGGGTGCGCGCCCGCTACGACATGGTGGCGATGGACCCGCGCGGCGTGGCCGCCAGCGAGCCCGTCACCTGTCTGAGCGACAAGCAGATGGACGCCTTCACCCAGACCGACCAGACGCCCGACGGCCGCGGCGAGACCGACCGCCTCGTCGCCGCCTACAAGAAGTTCGCCCGCGGCTGTGCGACCCGCTCCGGCCGCATCCTCGGCCATGTCTCGACGGTCGAGGCGGCCCGGGACATGGATGTGCTGCGCGCCGCGCTGGGCGACCGGAAGCTGACGTACGTCGGCGCCTCCTACGGCACCTTCCTCGGCGCGACCTACGCCGACCTCTACCCCACCGCGTCGGCCGTCTCGTCCTCGACGGCGCGCTCGACCCGACGCTGTCCGCCCGGCGCGTCAACCGCGACCAGACCGCCGGTTTCGAAACCGCCTTCACCGCCTTCGCCAGGGACTGCGTGCGCCGCACCGGCTGCCCCTCGGCACCGGCTCCGTGGCCACCGCCCGCGACCGGCTCGGCGCCTTCTTCGCCCGCCTCGACTCCCACCCGGTCCGCACCGGCGAGTCCCGCGCCCTGAGCGAGTCCCTCGCCACGATCGGCGTGATCTCCGCCATGTACGACGAGACCGCCTGGCCCCAGCTGCGCACCGCCCTCCGCTCCGCGATGCGCGGCCACGGCGGCGGTCTGCTCAACCTGGCCGACCTCTACTACGAACGCGACGCCGACGGCTCGTACGCCAACCTCATGTACGCCAACCCCGCCGTCAACTGCCTCGACCTCCCACCCGCCTTCCGCACCCCCGCCGAGGTCAGGAAGTCCGTCCCCGACTTCCAAAAGGCATCCCCCGTCTTCGGCAAGGCCCTCGCCTGGGCGGCCCTGAACTGTGCCTACTGGCCTGTCCGCCCGACCGGCACGGCCCACGCCCTGCACGCCAAGGGCGCCGCCCCATCGTCGTCGTCGGCACCACCCGCGACCCCGCCACCCCCTACCCCTGGGCCCGCGCCCTCGCCACCCAGCTCTCCTCCGCCACCCTCCTCACCTACGACGGCGACGGCCATACGGCCTACGGCCGCGGCAGCGGCTGCATCGACAAGGCGATCAACACCTACCTCCTCACCGGTCGCCCACCCGCCCCCCACACCCGCTGCCACTGACCGGCCCGGGCCCCGGCTCCGTCCCAGCCCAGGCCCCGCCCGGCCCCGTACGGAGCACCCCTCGAAACTGTGTAGACTTGGCGACGCTGCTGCTGCCAATCTGGCTCCGCAGCATGCCGCCTTAGCTCAGTCGGCCAGAGCGACGCACTCGTAATGCGTAGGTCAAGGGTTCGATTCCCTTAGGCGGCTCAGTGGGAACCCCAGCCCGGACCATGTCCGAGCTGGGGTTCTTTGGGTTTTCGGGGGATTCAGCCGTTGATGGGGGGCTTGGCGGACCAGGCGGTCAGGGACAGGGTGCTGTTGTCGAGGTCGTGGTTGAAGGCGACCGTGCTGTGGGAGTTGCTGCCCGTCGGGGAGATCTGCAGGTACTTCGCGTGTGCGGTCCCGGCGCCGGTGGTGGTCCACACGAGGTCGGCCCAGGCGCTCTTGCCCGGGGCGAGGGTGATCGGGTGGGTGCCCGGGTCGGTGGCGAAGTAGGTGCTGCCGTGGCGGGCGGTGGTCTTGATGGCGGTGTGGCCGGCGCCCTCCAGGGCGACTCCGGCGTAGCCGCTGATCACGCAGGTCTCGTCGCCGGTGTTCGTCACCCGCAGGAAGGTGCCCCGGTGGTTCATCTCGGCCTGGGAGGTGCCGGCGGAGTCCAGGGTCGCCCGCAGCGTGCCCGGCTGGCATTCGGAGGTCGCCTGGGCCTTGTTGGTGCCCGAGCCCAGGGCCGCTGCCCGCTTGCCGGTCTGGTTGCCCGCCTGGTTGTGGATCGAGGCGTCCGACCGCGGCGACTTCGCCGCGGACGACGCGTGGGAGGAGGAGCTCCCCTTGGCGTCGGAGGACGAGTCGTTGCTCCCGCAGGCGGTGAGGGCGACGGCCGAGGCGGCGGCGATCAGCGCGGCCGCACCGGCCTTACGGATACGGCGGTTGAGGATGTGGTGCGACATGACGACCCCCATGGGCTTCTGGTTTGTGCGGTTCCTGCTCACGCACCATCCATGGTGTCGGCCGCCGCTGGCGTTCCCTTAACGGTCGCTGCCGATCCGCTAACGCCCGGCTAACGCCCGCCGTCACCGCTCCGGCGGGGTCCAGTCGGGCGGGGCCTGGTGGTCCTCGTCGGCTCGCCGCGCGCCCGAAGGAAAGAGGCATGAGGGCATGGAGGGTGGGTAGACGGGACCCCAATCAGCCTATGCATGCAGCCGATACAGGGAGTGCGACGGTGAATCACACGGCACCCGCGACGATGTCGATGCTGACAGCAGCGGAAGCTGAGCAGGCACAGGACGTTCGGGTAAGTGACATAGCACTGAATGGAGTTGAGACCGCCGGCCCCGTCGATCTGCCCACGGTGGACGATCCGGCGAAGGTGGCGCCCAAGGACGCGCGGGCGCTGACCAAGACGTTCCTGGACCGGCTGACGGAGCTGGAGGAGGGGACGCACGAGTACCAGTACGTGCGGAACACCCTCATCGAGCTCAATCTGTCGCTGGTCCGGTACGCCGCCCGGCGGTTCCACAACCGCTCGGTGGAGATGGAGGACATCGTCCAGGTCGGCACCATCGGGCTGATCAAGGCGATCGACCGGTTCGACCTGAGCCGTGAGGTGGAGTTCACGACCTTCGCCGTTCCGTACATCGTCGGCGAGATCAAGCGGTTCTTCCGCGATACCAGCTGGGCGGTGCATGTCCCCCGCCGGCTCCAGGAGTTGCGGATCGACCTCGCCAAGGCCCACGAGGAGCTGTTCCAGCGGCTGGACCGGTCGCCCACCACGGCCGAGCTCGCGGAGCATCTGCGGCTGAGCGAGGACGAGGTCGTCGACGGACTGGTGGCCAGCAACGGCTATCTCACCACCTCGCTGGACGCGCCCGCGGACCAGGAGAGCGGTGCCACGCGCGTGACCACGTACGCGGACCGGTTCGGCGACGTCGACCCGGCCATGGAGGCCGTGGAGAACCTGCACGCGCTCAAGCCGCTGGTGGAGCAGCTCGGCGAGCGGGACCGCCGCATTCTGCAGATGCGGTTCGGCGAGGAGATGACGCAGTCGGAGATCGGTGCCGAGCTGGGCGTCTCCCAGATGCATGTCTCCCGGCTGCTCAGCCGTTCGCTCGGCAGGCTGCGGCGCGGAATGCTCACCGAGGAGTAGGCCCGGGTACGACGGGGTGCTACCGCCGCGCTGCTGACCACAACGGTCACAGCAGAACACGACCGAAGGGGCCCGGCCGGAGATTTCTCCGGCCGGGCCCCTTCGGTCTCGCGTCGCGGTTTGTCTGTGCCGTCTTCGGGCTACCAGCGGTACCACCGTCCTCGCCGCCCGCCGACTGTCGGCCGGGCGATGAAGCCGATCAGCCAGACGGCGAGCACGATGACCGCGATCCACCACAGGGCCTTCAGTGCGAATCCGGCGCCGAAGAGCAGCAGGGCGAGAAGAAGAACGACAAGCAGGGGGACCATGAATACCAACCTCCTCGCCGCGGCGGGTACCCCTTCGGGAATCCGGCACACCTGATCAATTCATGCTCTTTCGAACACTCCGTTACCCCTGGTGGCCGGGTGGCGTGGCGTCCCACGGTGAGCGGAGGCAGGCTGGAAGGGCAGAGGTCAGAGGGTGATACGTCATGATCCAGCCAGCCGATATCCGTGAGTGGCGCGACCAGGATGTCGTCGATGAGCAGGGCCGCAAGATCGGGGTGCTCGAGGCGATCTACGTGGCCACGTCCACCGACGAACCCGCCATGGCCACCGTCCGCACCGGGCTGCCCACCCGCCACCGTCTGGTGTTCGTCCCCGTGGACGACGCGGTGGTCGGGCCGGGCTATGTGAAGGTCTCCTACACGCGGTCGCTGGTGAAGAAGGCACCCTCGCTCGGCATGGACGATGTGCTGCCCGCGGAGCAGGAGGGGGCGATCTTCCAGCACTACGGGAAGACGTACCGGTCGGGCCCGGGCGGCGGGCGGCAGCTCGCGCGCCGCTGATGGCCGAGGACGCTTGACGATCGAGGAGAGGTGTCGGCCGTGGCGCTCTTCCTGTTCCTGGTGATCGTGGCCATCGTGCTCGGCCTCATCGGCTGGGTGGTGCACGGGCTGGGCTATCTGCTGATCATCGGCGTGGTGGTGCTGGTGGTCGACATCGTCCTCGGCCTGGTGCGGCTGGTGCGGAGGTCCCGGCGGCACCGGGTGCGATGACGGGACGCGCCGAGGCCCGCGTCCCCGCCGCCTTCCGCGCCTACGCGGCGGGGGTGCGGCTCCGGTCGATGCCCGGTGGTCAGCCACAACTCCTGGGTGGGCGCCCGGTGTCCGTAGGCGCGACCACCGTCTCGCACAGCGACTCCAGGGCGTCCCGGGCCGGGCAGTCGGGCAGCGCCGACAGGGCCGTGCGGGCGGCGTCGGCCTGACGGGCGGTCTCCTCGCGGGCCAGGTCCAGCACCGGATGGGCGCGCAGCCGCGCCACCGCCTCCGCCTGCCCCGCCCGCTCGGCGGGCCCGGTGAGCAGTTCGTGCAGCTCCCGGTCCGTGGGGTCCGCGGCCCGCGCCAGCAGCAGGGCGGGCAGGGTGGGGCGGCGGGTGGTGGGGGTCGCCACCTCGTCGGCGAGGTGGCCGGCCACGCCCAGCCGTTCGCCGTACCGCGCGAGGGCGTCCGCGACGCTCGGGTCCGCGCCCGAGGCCAGCGCGCCCAGCCGTCCGGAGACGGCGGTCAGCGAGCCGGTCCGGCTCGCCAGCACGTCCAGGTGGTGCTCGACGGGGTCGTGGTCCTCGCGCGGTCCGGTCGTCTCCAGGATCTGGCCGGCGACCTGCCGCCGGAACGCCTGGGCCTGGATCCGGACGGCCTGCGGCCCCAGGTCGGCCAGGATGTGCGAGGCACGGGCGAAGAGAAAGTCGCCGGTGAGCACCGCCACCGTGTTGTCCCAGTTGGCGTCCGGGCGCGGGGCGTCACGCCGTACGGCCGCCTCGTCCCGGACGTCGTCGTGGTAGTGGGTGGCCAGATGGGTCAGCTCGACGACCACGGCGGCGGGCACCACGCCCGGGGCGCCGGGGTCGCCGAACCGCGCCGCCAGCAGCACCAGCAGCGGCCGGAGTCGTCGCCCTGCCGTGCGCGTCAGCTCCCGCGCGGCCTCGGTGATGAACGGCACATCGCTCTTGGTGGCCCGCAACAGGCCCTCTTCCACCGCCGCTTGGCCGGCCCGGAGGCCGTCCACCAGCGCGTGGTCCCGCACGGTCGGCTGCATGGACAGAAATGTCTCATATGTCGTCAGTGGTGGATGTGAGGGCGTGTCATCGGCGGCTGGTTCAGGACGTCGTCGGTAGGTGGTCTCGGGGCGGCGGATCAGGAGTCCGGCGCGGCCGGGACCCTGGCCCGGATGCGACTTCCCTGCCCGGGGCGGCTGTCCACGTTGAGCGTGCCGCCCACCTCGCGGGCCCGCTCCCGCATGGAGAGCAGCCCGAGATGGCCGGGGAAGGAGCCCTTGCAGTCGAAGCCCACACCGTCGTCGGCGACCGTCAGGGTCACCGCACCCGGTTCGTTGAGCAGATGGAGCCGTACGTTCCGGGCCTGCGCATGCTTGGCGACGTTGTGCAGCGACTCCTGGGCGATCCGGTACAGGGCGTGCTTGGCCTCCGGCGTGGTCTCCGGTTCGGCGTCCAGCTCCGCCTCGGTGGCGATCCCGTACCGGGCGCGGAGCGCCTCGACGTGCTGGGTGAGCGCGGCGACCAGGCCCTCGGCCTCCAGCGATTCGGGCCGCAGCCGGCACAGCAGGGTCCGGGTCTCGGCGATCGCGGCGTCCGCGAGCCGCCGTATGTACTCGATGGGCTCGGCGAGTTCGGCCAGCTCGGCGAGGTCCACGACCTCCCCGGCGGTCTCGTGCCCCGCCGCCGGCCCGGCCCGGCCCGGCGTTTCCACTCCGCTCGCCGGCTCGGTCCGGCCTTCCCCTCGGCTCGCCGGCTCGGTCCGGCCTTCCACCGGCTCCGCGCTGTCGATGTCGCGCTCCAGCATCTCGCGGGCCGTACGGGCGCCCAGCGCGATGCCATAGAGCGCCTGTGAGACCGAGTCGTGCAGCTCGCGCGAGATGCGATGCCGCTCCTCATGGACGGCCTTCTCCTGGGCGGCCGCCCGCTGCCGGTCGTTCTCCACCGCGCAGGACGCATGTCCCGCGATCACTTCCAGGAGGGTGATGTCCGCCTCGCCGGGGTCGCGGCCGGGCGGGAAGTGGCAGCACATCGCGCCGATCGCGGTGGATTCGCGCAGCAGCGGCCAGGCGGCCACCGCGCCCCGCGCCGGGCCCTCGCCGTCCGCGCCGGTACGGCCGCCGCCGTGGATGACGGGCGCGGCCCCGCCGATCGCCTCCAGCGCCGGTTTGCGCGACGGCGGGGTGTGGCCGTGGCCGCCGCCGACCAGGCGCAGATTCGCCGACGGTCCGGGCTCCAGCAGATAGACGGTGCAGCTCGCGGCGCCGGTACGGGCCACCGCGCCCGCGGCCAGGGAGTCCAGGGTCCGCCGTACGCAGGGGCCGGAGGAACGGGGGGACACCGAGGGGTCGGACGAGCCCCCGGAACCGTTGGTGCCCGGCCCGGCCGCCGCCGACGCCAGCCGCCGCAGATGCTCCCGGTGCCGGATCTGGGCGACCGCGTGGCCCGCGGCCGCCGCGAACAGCCCCACGGTGCTCACATCGGCGTGGGTGAGCCGGCGCCCGCCGCCGCGGTTCGCCACCTCGATCACCCCCACGGGGTGGCCGCGCACCAGCAGCGGCGCGTCCAGCACCGAGGCCGGGACCGCGTGCCGGGGGTCCCGGCCGCGCCGGCGCGGCCGCCGTTCGCCGCCGGAGACCGTGGGCCGTCCGGCGCGGATCGCCTGGCGGGCGGGGGAGGAGCCGCCGGGCGTCAGCGGTCCGCTCGGCGCGGTCCACGGGGCGCCGTCGGTGGCCCGTATCGTCAGGACGTCGCCCGGCTCCAGCACCATCACCCGGGCCATGTCGGCGCCCAGGAGCTCCCGCACCCGGCGGGCGATCAGCCGGAGCGTGGCGTCGGCGGTCTCGCCCGCCAGGATGTGCTGGGTGACCTCGGCGAGCGCGGTGGCGCTCCGCCTCCGCCGGGTCGGGGTCCACCGTGTACTGATCACGCCGACCACCACTGCTCCCTCGTCATCGACTCCGCTGCTTCCGGAGGGGTGAGTTCACCCGCGGGCACCAGGCCGGACTGCACGGCGTAGACCGCCGCCTGGGTCCGGCTGTGCACCCCCAGCTTGGTCAGGATGTGGCTCACATACGTCTTCACCGTCTGCTGGCCGATCCGCAGATCGTGGGCGATCTCCTTGTTGGCCTTGCCGCGCGCGAGCATGGTCAGCACCTCGGTCTCCCGCTCGGTGAGCTGCTCCGGGCCGCTGGGCTCCCTGACCTGGCCCATCAGCCGGGAGATCGCGGCGGGGGATACATGGATCTGGCCCGCGGCCGCGGCCTTCACCGCGTTGCGCAGGTCGTCGGCCTCGGCGTTCTTCAGCAGGAAGCCGATGGCCCCCGCCCGGACCGCGCCCATGACCATGGCGTCGTCGAGTGAGCTGGTCAGCGCCACCACCTCGACCTCGGGGAGGTCCTGGCGGATCTCCGCCGTGGCGGATACGCCGTCCATCACCGGCATCAGCAGGTCCATCAGGACGACGTCGGGGCACAGCTCCCGGGCCAGCCGCACGGCTTCCCGGCCGTTGGTCGTCTCGCCGACCACCTTGATGTCGTTGTCGAGGCCAAGGATCATGCGCAGGCCCTGCCGGACCACCGCATGGTCGTCTGCGATCAGCACGCGAAGCGCCACTTGGTTCACCTGCCCATGGAGTACCCCGCCGCACGGGCGGAGACATACGCGGAAACGGTCGCGATCAGCGGTTCGAAGAGGGGGAGTGCCAGCAGGACGAGGACGCCCGTCGCCCATCCGCCCAGGACGTCACTCACCCAGTGGGTGCCCAGATAGACGGTGGTCAGACCGACGCCGACGGCCATCACGCAGGCGATCAGCGCGCTCGTCCGCCGGTGGTGACCGGCGAGATAGGCGAGGGTGCCCCAGACGACGACGGCGTTGGCGGTGTGACCGGAGGGGAAGACCATGCCGCCGTGGAAGAGCTCGGCGGACCCCGGGGTCCGGGCGTCGTACGGGCCCAGCCGCCCGGTGAGGATCTTGACGGTGCCGACGCTCGCGTTGAGCAGCACCAGCGCCACGCCCAGGACCAGCGGCGGACGCGGGCTTCGGGTCCGGCCGCCGCGCCAGACGGCCCAGGCCAGGGCGGCCACGGCGGTGGGGCCGCGCTGGCCCGCGATGACGAAGGCGTCCAGCACCGGCCGGAGCCGCGGCCACTGTGCGTACGGCTTGAACAGGGCCACCTGCCAGTCGAGCCGGACCAGCTGCGAGCCGGTGAGGACGGCCGTGAGGACCGCCGCGTAGCAGGCGGCGGCCACCAGGAGGGCGATCGCGTGCCCGCGGCTCAGCGGGCATCGGATCCGTCCAGGGACTCGCATGAGGAGGGAACTCGTCCCGGTAGCTCCGCGATTCCATCCGAAGGGGGACTTTTTGCCCCATGTGGCCCCCGGTCAGCCCGCCCCAGGTGGTCCCGTCCCCTGTCGCCCCGCCCCCACCAGGTGGTCCCGTCCCCATCCGTACGGGCTCATCCGGGTGAACCCATACGGCGAAACGCAAACGGCCCCCGCACCAGAGGGGGCCACCGCCGTACCGACGGCGGGCACGGGTCAGAGCACGGGTCAGGGCACGGGTCAGGACACGGGCCGGATCAGCCCGGCACTCACTCCTCCGGCCCCTCCGGCTGTGCGGGCTTGAAGCCGAATTCGGCGGCCTTCGCGACCGCCTCCAGCTGCGAGCGCGCCTCCAGCTTCTCCAGGATCCTGCGCACATGCGTGCGCACGGTGGCGTAGCTGATGCTCAGCCGCTCCGCGACGGCCCGGTTGTCCAGGCCCTGGCTCATCAGCGTGAGGATCTCCTGCTCGCGCGGGGTCAGGCTCTCCAGGCGCTCGGTCTGCTCGGCGGTGGACCGCGCGTCCTCGCGGTGCCGTGCCAGCACCTCCACCAGCGTGCTGGCCGGGATGAGGGTCTCGCCCTCGGCGGCCGAGCGGATGGCGGACGCGATCTCGTCGCCGCTCGCCGACTTCAGCAGATAGCCGCAGGCGCCCGCCTCCACGGCGGCCAGCAGGGCCGAGTCGCTGGCGTCGGCGCTGAGGATCACGATGGCGACGGACGGGTCATGGGCCCGGATGCCGCCGGCCGCGTCGGCCCCGGTGCCGTCGGGCAGCCGGAAGTCGACCAGCGCCACATCGGGCTGCAGCTCCTTGGCCATGGGCACGGTCTCGGCGACCGAGTCGGCCCAGCCGACCACCGTCAGGTCCGCGTACTCGGCCAGCAGGGCCCACAGCCCCTCGGCCACCACCCGGTGGTCCTCGACGATCAGCACCTTCGTCAGTTCGGGAGGTGCGGTCACGGCTGCGGGTCCCCTTCGGGGGAGTCGGTGGAGTCGGGGGTGATGAGCGGCGCGTCCGGGGGAGTGCCCAGCGGCACCCAGAACTCCACGGTGGTGCCGGAGCCGGGTTCGCTCTCGATCCGGCACCAGCCGCCCGCGATCTGGGCCCGCTCCTGGATCAGGGAGAGCCCGAGGTGGCCGGGGCGGGACTCCACCTCGAGCGGGTTGTAGCCCTCGCCGTCGTCGACGATCCGCACCAGGCAGCCGTCGTCGAGCCCGAGCAGCTGCACATGGACCGTCTTGGCGTGGGCGTGCTTGCGCACGTTCACCAGCGCTTCCTGGGCGGTCCGGTAGATCAGCGCCATCGTCTCGGCCGGGGGATGGGCGGTGAGCCGGTCCTCCAGCCGGTAGGTGACGCCGGTCTCGTTGCGCATCTGCTCCAGCAGGCCGCGCAGCGCCCCGGCCAGGCAGCCGTGTTCCAGGCTGGACGGCCGCAGGTCGAAGATCAGCTGGCGCAGCCGGCTGAGCGAGAGCTTCAGGGTCTCGTCCAGCTTGTCCATCACCCGCTGCTCGTCCGGGTCCCGCAGCCGCCGGCGCAGCTGCTGGAGGCGGAGGCTGGCGGCGGTGATCACCTGGATGGTGTCGTCGTGGATGTCGGCGGCTATCCGGCCGCGCTCGGCCTCCTGGGCGTGGACCAGATGGCTGAGCAGCGCCTGGCGGTCGCGGTCGGTGACCTCCAGCAGCTCCAGGCTGCGCTCCAGGACGAACTGGGCGCGCTGCACCTCGGTGATGTCGCGGATGGTCAGGACGGTGAGCAGGCCCTCCTCCGTACGCAGCGGGCTGATGCTGACGTCGGCGGGGAACTGCTTGGCGTCGCTGCGCCGCCCGACCAGCTCCATGCTGTGGCCGACCGGCTCCTCCATGCTGTCGTCCCATTCGCGCAGCGAGATGGTGAGCGGCTGGTCGGGCAGCAGCGCTTCCACGGCCCGGCCGATCAGATGGTCGCGGTCGTAGCCGAAGAGCGCCTCGGTGCGGTGGTTGGCCGCCTGGATCCGGCCGCTGGTGTCCACGATCAGCATCGCGTCCGGGGAGGACTCGATGAGCTGGCGGAACCGGCTCTCGGCCGCCCGCAGCTGGCTGAGGTCGGCGACGAAGACCACCCCGCGGGGCTGCCGGCCCTGCAGATGGCCGCCGCTGAACTGGGCGGGGAACTCGCTGCCGTCGCGGCGGCGGCCGCTCATCGCGGACGGCGTGGTGAAGACCCGGCCGATCAGCTGCTCGGAGGCGGTGCGGTAGCGCTCGGGGACGAGGTCCCGCAGCCGCTTGTCGCGCAGCTCGGCCGAGCTGTAGCCGAACATGTGCCGGACGTGGGCGTTGGCGTACTCGATCCGGCCGCGCGGGCCGACCACGAGCACTCCGCAGGGCGCGTGGCCGAGCAGTTCCAGGTACGAGTCCTCCAGGCGGTTGCCGACCAGGTCCTCGAACCGCCAGGAGGCGCGCTCGGCCCGGCGCAGCGGCTCGGCGCAGTCGGCGAGCAGCTCCGCGGACATGCTGAACTGATCGCGGGCGGCCCGGACGATCGCCTCGAGGATCTCCTCGGCGGGGGTGCCCTTGACCAGATAGCCGCTGGCCCCGACGGCGAGCATGTTCAGCACCGTCTCGCGTTCGCCGTGGGCGGACAGGGCCACCACCCGGGCCTCGGGGACCTGGTCGCGGATGGCCCGGACGCTGCTGGGGGCGTCGCCCCGGGGCATGTGCACATCCATGATCACGACCTGGGGGCGGTGGTCCACCGCCGCGCGCACGGCCTGCTCATGGTTGATGGCCAGGCCCACCAGCTCCAGGTCCGGGTGGGAGTCGATGAGGTCGGCGAGCGCCTCACGGACGGCCGGGTCGTCATCGGCCACCACAACGCCGATCCGGTTGTCGCCCATCGCTACCCACCTCCCTTGAGGACGGCACCCCGCAGCTCGCGGGGTTCGAGTTCATCGCGCCGGCAGTGCGCCAGCGACGGCATGACCGCGGCCAGCGGCGCGACCAGCACGTTGTAGTGGCCTCCGATGCGGTCGCAGACGGCCACCGCGGTCGCGGCGTCCCAGACCGCGGCCCAGAAGGCCCAGTCGTGTCGGTGGTGGTTCCTCGCGGCGTCCAGGGCGGCCCGGCGCGCCACCGAGGCGGCGACCAGGATCCGGTACCGCTCCTCGGGCGTGGTGGTGCGGTGGACCACCGCCCAGCCCTCGGCGCGGGTCTGGCTGGACGTCTGCTTCCACAGATCGGCCACCCGGTCGATTTCCTCCGGGGAGAGGTCTTCGATGTGGGTCAGGAATTGTAGGACTCTTCGTGAGTTAGGGCCGAAAATTACGCTCATAGGACACTCCAGGACGCATGGTACATCTACGGAACTGGTGAGCCGCCCGGGTGAGCCGCCCCATGGCCGTCGGCGGCCGCTCGCTCCCTGGAACGTGGGCCTGTTTCCCCGCCGTGTCCGCGGCTTCCCGCCGCCTCTCGGCGCTTCCCGCCGCTTCCCGGCGGACGGCACGACCCGGCCCACGCTCTTCCTCGGCGCCACTCGCGGTCCCTAATCCCCACGGCCCTGGGACATGTTGATGCTGGCCCTGGCGACGCCACCGCTCTTCTGGCCGATGAGCTGGAAGGACACACCGCTCTCATCCGCCTTCGTGATCTTGTACGAGCCCACGGCCGATGCCTTGCCCCGGCTGTCCACCTGGAAGGTCCCGATCTTGCGCTGGCCCTTCGAGCCCGAACCGGCGTAGGCGTCCACCGTCTCGCCCGGGGCGAACCCCGCGACGTAGAAGCTGAGGGTGGTGCCCGCCCTGCCGCCGAAGGCGCTGGGCTCGGCGGACGGGGTGTACGGCAGCACGGTGAAGCCCGAGCGGACCACGGCCCGGCTCTGGTCGCCGATCGCCATCAGCGTCTGCCGCCCCTTGAGGCCGAACGGCACGTTGAACGCCACGTCGCGGATCTGGCCCATGCCGTTCGCCTGGGCGGTGAAGGCCGGCAGACCGCCGGTGGAGTTGATGTAGACCAGCACCCGCTCGCCGGGCGCGAACTTGTTGGCGGACAGCGTGATCCGCTGACCGGCCTTGAGCGCGTACGGCTTGGACTTCATCGAGGGGTACATGGCCAGCATCTGGAAGGGCGCGGTGGCCGTGGTCTTGCTGCGCTTGCCCACCAGGACCAGGGTGCTGGAGCCGGTCGGGGCCACGCCCACCTTGATCGCCGCCTGGCCCACGCCACCGCTGCTGTCGGTGTGCAGCGTGGTGACGGGGATGCCGGTGGTCCGGCCCCAGAAGACGTCGATCGGCTCACCCGGGCGGAAGCCGCGGGCGGTGACCGTCACCACGTCGCCGGGTCGGCCCACCATCTTGTTGATCTTGGCGGTGCCGACGGCGCCACCGGTGATCACCTTGGCCTCCGCCGCCTTGCTGCTGCCGCGCTGCTGGGCGACCAGGGTGGCGGGCCGGTTGCCCGCGGTCTCGGGCATGGTGAACCGGGCGTAGATCGACCCGAACCGGTCCGAGCGCACGCTGCCGATGGCACGGCCCTTGGTGTCCGTCTTCCGGGCCTTGAGCAGGATGTCCACCGTGGCCTTCTTGTCGAAGCCGCCGCCCTCGACCGCGGCGCTGCCGCCGGGGGTGACCAGGCCCGGGTTGATCACGATGATCGGGCCGGACGCCTGGGGCACCCGCTGGTTGCCCAGCTTGATGGTCTTGGGCTGCTTGGGCGGGCGTATCTCCTGCTCCTGCCGGGAGTGGTGCTCCTTCTTCGGGGCGCCGCCGCCTCCGCTGCCGGTGGTGTTCAGGGCGCCTCCGAAGCCGCCGCGCGCGACCACCTGGACGAGCGATCCGACGATCGCGAAGACCACGAGTGCGAGCAGGACGGTCTTCCAGGTGAGCTTTTTCTTCTTCTCACCGTCGGGGGTGTGCTCCTCGTTCTCGGGATCATCCCTGTCCTCCGGAACATCCCAGTCGTCGTCGTACTCAGGCATGGCCTTCACCTCCTCTTCCCATGGCTACTGCACACGGTAGATTTCCAGCTTGATATTGCCCTGGGTATCCGACCAGACGCGGGTGGAATTACGCAGCGCCTGGAGAATCCAGTTCTCCCGGCCGTCGGAATTGTTGGTCATCATCGATTTGCGCATCTTGTTCGACATGATGATGTAGTCGACGTTCTGCCATCTCTTCCTGAAGAGCTTGTCGCGCACATCCGGGTCGGACGAGGCGTTCCAGTGGGAATGCGCGTACGGGTAGAACGGGCGCACATCGTGCAGTTCACCCCACAGGTCGTCGTCCATGATGATGCGTGAATTCGGAGGTACGTGCTTGCGCACCCAGGCGATCTGGGCATGCTGCATTCCGGTGAGGTTGATCTTGGACTGGTATTGGTCGGCGATCTGCGTACGGCCCTCGGTATTGGTGTGGACGAGATATCCGGAGGCCGGTGACACCAGGAGCAGAATCGCGACGAACGACGGTACGGCGACCCGGGTCAGGGAATGCGCGCCGCGCATGAACCGATTGGCGAACGAGCCCTTGAGCAGCCGGTCGGTGATCATGCCGATATTGAGCGCGAACATCGGGATCAGCGGGGTGACGTAGAAGTCCAGCACCACGCTGCCGCGCACCAGGTAGAAGGCGTATCCGAAGGCCAGCGTCCCGGCGATCAGGAAGCCCAGATTGCGCCTGCGGTCCCGGGTGCCGATCCACAGGCACATCACCATCGCGCACACCCCGGCGATCAGCAGGAACTTGTCCCGGACCAGCCAGCTGGTCTGCAGCAGACCGGTGTGGCTGAAGAGGGTGCCCTGGTTGCGGTTGAGCTGCCACCACAGGGTGTAGAGCAGCGAGACGTGGTCCGCGGGCGGGTTGTTCAGGTCGAAGTCGAAACCGCTCGGCAGCAGCTCGTTCTTGAGCAGTGCATAGGTCACATAGGCGCCGATCGGGGTGGCCGCGGCGAACGGCCAGAGGGTGCTGGTGAACCGGCTGCTGGCCGACCCCTTGACCCTTCGGTAGAGCAGATACATGAAGCTGGGCACGAAGAAGACCGCGTTCTCCTTGGTGATCAGGGCGATCCCCAGCGCCAGTCCGCCGCCGAACACGGATCTGATCGTGATTTCCCGTCTGAGCAGCATGAACAGGCTCAGCAGCAGCCAGAGGATCATCAGGTTGTCCAGCAGGACCTGCCGCTGGAAGTAGACCGCGATCGGCGAGACGTTGAAGAGGAACGAGGTGACGGTGGCGGCCAGCACGCTGCCGGACAGCCGCCGCGTGATCTCGAACAGCAGATAGACGCTGGCGACGTGCACCAGCAGCATCAGGAACCGTCCGGTGTTGATCGCGTTCCCGAAGGTCTCGAACTGCTTCGGCAGCGGGTAGACCCATCCGGCCAGCGTGATCCAGCCCAGCGGGGCGTGGTCGTAGTCGTAGGTGTACGGGGACAGGCTGGTCTCCCGCACCAGCGACCACGCCCGCTGCATGTAGATGCCCTCGTCGGTGAGGTAGAGGGGGTAGCGGAACAGGTGGTAGCCGTGGGTGAGCAGCCCGGTCAGCAGGGAGACGACCAGGGCGATCTTGCCCTTGGTCCCCAGCGGGGGGAACCAGCCGCGCTCCACGGAGAACCGCGGGCGGCGGCGGCGCGGACGCCGGGCGGGGGCCTCGGCGCCCTTGCCCGCGGCGGTGCCGTTCTCGGCCGTGGTGCCGTTCTCGGCCGTGGTGCCGTTGTCGGGCGCGGTGCCGTTGTCGGCCGTGGTGCCATTGCCAGCCGCGGTGCCCTTGCCCGCGGCGGTGTTCTTGTCCGCCGGGGTGTTCCGGCCTTCCGCGTCGGCGGCCGCCGGCCGCGAGGGCGTGGGGTTATCCGACACGCGACTCCGCCTCCTCGGTGGTGGCCCGGTGGGCGCCTACGTGCTGTGTCTTCTCCCAGTCGTGGCGGCCGAGCATCTCCCGCCGCATGGCCCGCAGCGCGGCGTACGCCAGCACCATCTGGAAGGGGAACCAGGCGATGGCCATGCGCACGATGGCCTTCGGCGAGGCTTCGAGGCCGTGGGCGCCGGTGAACTCGTACAGGCCGACCGCCTGGACCAGAAAGTGCGCGGCCAGCAGCAGAACGGGCAGATAGGAGCAGAGCGCGATCAGCACCGGCACCTTGAGGATCAGGATCATGCCGAGTGAGATCGGCAGATAGATGCCCAACAGCGCCTGTCCGCGCGGGAACGCCAGGACGTAGAAGGCCAGCCAGCGCTGTTTGCGCGTCGGCATCTTCTTCCACGTGCCCTTCTTCAGGGTCTGCATGAAGCCCTGGCTCCAGCGGGTGCGCTGGCGGATGAAGTGGCCGAGGGTCGGCGGGGTCTCCTCCTTGGTCACATACCGGTCGTCGTAGACCACCCGCACCCGCTCGCCCATGGCGGATATCCGCAGCCCCATGTCGGCGTCCTCGGTGAGGTTGCGGTCGTCCCAGCCGCCGAGCCGCAGCAGCAGCTCACGGGCGAAGAAGACGGTGTTGCCGCCGAGCGGGATCGAGCCGTAGTGGGCGTGGTAGTGCAGCCGGCTCTTGAACCAGAAGAAGTACTCCAGGACGTTGAGCGTCGAGTACCAGTTGGACTCGAAGTTCATCAGCTGCACCCCGGCCTGGACCACCTTGACCTTCTCCTGGACCATCACGGTGTTCACCAGAGAGAAGATCTCCGGATGGATGTCGTCCTCCGCGTCGAAGATCGTCACCACTTGGTTGGCCGTGTGCGGAAGGGCCGTGTTGAGGCCGTGCGGCTTGTTGATCGGCTTGTCGTCGAACACCACGACCCGCACGTTGTGCAGCCCTTTCCGCTTCAGGTCGTCGATCTTCTCCTCGGCCTTTTTGATCGTGCCGTCGTCGTCCTGTGAGCAGATCACGAAGACCTCCAGCAGTTCGGCCGGATAGTTGGCCCGGACCACGCGCTCGATGGTGCTCTGGATGACGTCTTCCTCATGCCGGGCGGGCAGCAGGACACTGAAGGAGATCTGAGGCGGCAGGAATTCATCCGGCGCCCGGGCCTGGCGTTCGGCATCCGCCCGGTCCCAGGTGTAGAGCATGAGATAGAGGACATGGGCCGACTGCACGGTGAGCAGGATCGAGACCACGATCAGCACCAGGTAGATGATGGCGACAATCATCGGCGCCGCCTCCCCCAGACCCAGCCGGTACTCGACGCGAAGTTGACCGCGAAAGCCGCCGCGATGCCGAGACAATTCGCCAGCAGCAGATGCATTCCGGTGCGGACCAGTGACCAGACGATGAGCACATTGACCCCGAGTCCGCCCAGGACCGAGACATTGAACTTGAGGAATCGTCCGAGGGAAGGAGTGGCCACCGCGAAGGTCCACCGGTCGTTCAGCAGGTAGTTGTGAACGACGGCGATTTCCACCGCTATCGACGACGCCACCAGCAGCGGCAGTCCGGCCCAGTGATAGAGGACGAAGAGGACCACCGTGTTCACGACCACACCACCCCCGCCGACCACCGCGAAACGCAGCGCCAGACCGGGCATGCCCGCCATCGGGTTCCGGATCCGGCGGGCTCGGGACAGTATTCCGGCCCGCCTGCGGGCATTGCGGTCGGTGCTGTCCGCCTCTTCGCCCGGCTCTCCGGTGCGCTCGCTGAACGTTCGGAAACGCTGCATCGCGACTCCCTCGGCAGGAGGCTCTTATCGCCGTTGACCCAAGAGTGCGTCACCCGAAAAGGAGGTAGTACCCGCGCCCGGGGAGCGGGTGGTACACCTTCGGCGGATCCTTCCTCTCCCCGTATTGGGGAGAGCCGGGGCCCGGGTATCCGGACCGGTCCCCAAAGAAGGGAAGGGACGCTCACCCTCTCGCGGGTGCCCGTACCTGCGGGGGATGCCCAAAGATGAAATGGGCCGGACGGCCTTGCGTCCCGTGCGAGGAGAGTAGGTGACGTAATGTCAGGTCGCGTGATGTCACGCCATCCATTCGCCGGCCGGGCCGGAGCGGTCATCGCCGTGATGACACTCGCACTGGCCACGCCGGCCGCGGCAAGTGATTTCGATTCCAGTGGGCTGCGTGATTCCGGTGGGCTGCGTGATTCCGGTGGGCTGCACGATTCCGAATGGGCGCTGACGGCGCTCAAGGCGGAGCGCGCCTGGAAATTCAGCAAAGGCGCCGGAGTGACCGTGGCGGTCATCGGCACCGGGGTCGACGCCTCCCATCCGGATCTGCGCGGCCGCGTGGTCCGCGGAAAGGATTTCGCGGGCGGCACCGGCGGCTACGGCACCCGGGACGGCGGCAAGGCGGCCGAGCAGTCCACCCATGCCGCCGGAATCATCGTCGGCACCGGCCGCAATTACCGCGGCGACGGGGTGTACGGCCTCGCGCCCAAGGCCAAGGTGATGCCGCTCGGCGTCTACCGCGACGGAAAGCCCCTGGCCGACCCCACCGCGAAGGCCATCCGGCACGCGGTGGCCCATGGCGCGCGCGTCATCGACCTGGCCGTCACCTCTCTGCGGCCGACCCCCGCACTGCGGTCCGCGGTGAAGTACGCCGTCGGCAAGGACGCCGTGATCGTGGCCGGCGCGGGCGACAACGGCAAGATCGGCAACCGGCCCACCTACCCGGCCGCCCTCCCCGGAGTGGTCGCCGTGGTGGCCACCGACAAGAAGGGCGCCGTCTGGACCTCCTCCCACCACGGCGGGAAGACCCTCCTGGCCGCCCCCGGCGTCGCCATCCTCACCACCTCCGGCAACAACGACTACTGGACCGGCGACGGCACCGGCTTCGCGGCGCCCTGGGTCGCGGCGGGCGCCGCGCTGCTGCGCTCGGAGCACCCACGCTGGAACGCCAACCAGGTGGTCCAGAAGTTGATCGACACCGCCGACCGCAAGGGCTCGGCGGGCCATGACCCGCGCTACGGGTACGGGGTGATCGCCCCGGCCAAGGCGCTGGCGGACCGGGCCGCGCCCCCCGCCTCCGCCGAGCTCTCCGCGCCCCGCCGCCATCCGTCCGCAACCCCGGACGCCGCCGCCCCCAGAACCGAGGATGATGAATCCGCCCTGGTCACGATAGGTGTGGTGGCCGGAGTCCTGGTGGTGCTCGCGATCCTGGCGGTGGTCCTCATCAGCCGCCGCAGGCCGCCCGACAACTCCCACCGCGGCTGAGGCCGGGCAGGACTCGCCATGATCACGAAACTGTGCGGCCGCGACCGCCGCCCCCGCCCGCCGGTGCGCGCCCGCACCTCCCGGTGGGCGGGGCGGGGCATCGCCCAGCTGATCGTGATGGTGCTGGTGGTCGAGGTGGTGATGGCGGCGACCACCGTCCAGGCCCTGTTCGTGGGCCCGGTGCGGGCGCCCGCCACCAGGCCGTCGCTCCCCGTGGCCAAGCCGTTCTTCCCGGCCACGACCCGCTTCTACGTCGACCCCCACAACCCGGCCGCGACCTGGGTGCGGGACCATCCGCACGACCGGCGGGCGGCGGCCATCGCCCGGCGGATCGCCGCCGAGCCCCAGGCCGCCTGGCTCACCGAGACCAATGAGTCCCTGATCGAGCAGCGGGCCCGCGACCTCGTCCGCACCGCCGCCGCCCAGCGACGGCTGCCGGTGCTGGTCACCTACACCATCCCCCAGCGCGACTGCCAGCAGCTGAGCTCCGGCGGCGCCGGGGACACGGCCGCCTACCGGCGCTGGAGCGACGCCCTCACCCGGGGATAGGGGACGGGCGCGCCATCGTCATCCTCGAACCGGACGCGCTGGCCCATATGAGCTGTCTCAAGCGGCGGCAGCAGGCGGATCGGTTCGCGGCGCTGGCGTACGCGGCGCGGGCGCTCCAGCGGGGCGCGCCCCGCGCCCGGGTCTACTACGACGCCGGGAACTCCGGATGGCAGCCCGCGCGGACCATGGCCGAGCGGCTGCGGCGCGCCGGTATCGAGCGGTACGGGGACGGGATAGCGGTCAACGTCTCCAACTTCAACGCCACCGCCGACGAGGTGCGCTACGGGCTGTCCGTGATCCGGGAGCTGCGCCGGCCCCGGCTGGGGGTGGTGGTGGACACCAGCCGTAACGGGGCGGGGCCCACGCGTCATCACCGCTTCTGCGATCCGCCGGGCCGCAAGCTGGGCAGGCCTCCCACCGCGGCCACGGGCATCCCCGGGGTCGATGCCTTTCTGTGGGTCAAGCAGCCGGGCCAGGCGGACGGCTGTGCCGCCGGTGCGGGGATGTTCGTCCCCGGCTACGCGTATCGGCTGACGCGCTGACGCTCCGGCCTCCTTCGGCCTCGTCCTGGGGCGTACCCGGCCGAGCTCGGCGCCTGCGGCGTGCTGCTCCCCACCCCGCCCCTCCCCGAAACTGGGGCTCCGCCCCAGCCCCCGGCCCGGGGCTCCGCCCCAGCCCCGGTTCCGGGGTGCGCCCCAGGCCCTGTTCCGGGCTCTGGTTCCGGGCTCTGCCCCGGGCCCCGTTCTGGGCTCCGGTTCCGGGCTCTGCCCTGGGCCGCGGTTCCGGTGTGCGCCCCTGGCCCTGTTCCGGGCTCTGCCCTGGGCCGCGGTTCCGGTGTGCGCCCCTGGCCCTGTTCCGGGCTCTGCCCTGGGCCGCGGTTCCGGTGTGCGCCCCTGGCCCTGTTCCGGGCTCTGCCCTGGGCCCGGTTCCGGGGTGCACCCCAGGCCCTGTTCCGGGCTCTGCTCTGGGCCGCGGTTCCGGTGTGCGCCCCTGGCCCTGTTCCGGGCTCTGCCCTGGGCCGCGGTTCCGGTGTGCGCCCCTGGCCCTGTTCCGGGCTCTGCCCTGGGCCCGGTTCCGGGGTGCACCCCAGGCCCTGTTCCGGGCTCTGCTCTGGGCCGCGGTTCCGGGGTGCGCCCCTGGCCCTGTTCCGGGCTCTGCCCTGGGCCGCGGTTCCGGTGTGCGCCCCTGGCCCTGTTCCGGGCTCCGGCCCGGGCTCCGGTTCCGGGCTCTGCCCTCTGTCCCAGGCCCCGTTCGGGGCTCTGCCCCAGACCCCGGGGTCCAGGGGCGAAGCCCCTGGATCGGGAAGGGGCGGGGAGGGGAAAGATCCATAGGCGCCGGTCACCCCGTGACCGGCGCCTTTTGCATGTCCGGAGGGCCCCTGGGCGGCCTCCGAGCACCACCTGAACTCCTCCTGAGCCCCCCAAACCACCCCTCAAATCGGACATAACCCGTATAAAGCGGCCGAATTTCTCTACCTCAATTGAGGTAGGCGGAATTCGGCCGTTTGGTGTGCCCGGAATTCCTGCAATTGAGGTACGCAGATTTCAGCCAGGCGTACGGCGATTCCCACTGCGGTCACTCCCTAATGTCGTGCAGCGAAAGGACAAGCCCCGAAGGAGCTCCCATCGATGCACAGAGTTCTCGTCGTGGAGCACCACCCACTGGTGTTGAGTGCTCTCGCCGATCTCGTTGTCGAGGAGCCCGGACTGGAGCTATCCGGAATTGCAGGATCGGCCCGAGAAGCAATTTCTCAGGTCCATCACATGCAGCCGGATGTGGTGCTGATCGACGTGGATGAGCCCAGCTGGCAAACGCAGCGGTTGGTCCGCCTGATCGGCGAACTCCTACCGTCCGCGCGGATTGTCCGGCTGACCGCAGTCTCCGACCCGCAGATGGAATGTCTGGAATCTCCGACGAACAACCCCAGCGTCCTGAAAACCGCAGTACCCGAATTGCTCAGGAGCCTCACCGAATGAATTCCCCATGGACCAGAACAACGCCCCGACCACCGAGACCAAGCGTGCGCCGCGCTCGCAGCGTCTCCGCTTCGGTATCGCCGCGGCCGTCGTCGCTGCTGCTGCCGTGGGTGGCACCGTCACCGCCTTCGCGGTGAACAACACCGATGGCCAGTCGGCCACCACCACGACTTCCGCCGCCGCCGGCGCCAAGGCCACCGGCGCGGGTGCCGAGGGTCCCCTGTCCACCAAGAAGGGCGACATCGTCGACGCCGACGGCAAGAAGGTCGTCCTGACCGGTGTGAACTGGTTCGGTTTCGAGACCGGCACCTACGCGCCGCACGGCCTGTGGACCCGTAACTGGGAGTCGATGCTGGACCAGATGGCCAAGCAGGGCTTCAACACCCTGCGCCTGCCGTACGCGAACGACATGTTCAAGTCGTCGGCCAAGCCCAACGGCATCGACTGGCACAAGAACCCCGATCTGAAGGGCCTCACCCCCAGCAGATCATGGACAAGATCGTCAAGGGTGCCACCGACCGTGGTATCCGGGTGATCCTGGACCAGCACCGTCCGGACCAGTACGGCCAGAGTGAGCTGTGGTACTCCCAGAGCCTCACCGAGAAGCAGTGGATGGACGACTGGGTCAAGCTGGCCAAGCGCTACAAGAACAACGACCGGGTGATCGGCGCCGACCTGCACAATGAGCCGCGTGGCCAGGCCACGTGGGGCGACGGCAACCCGAAGACCGACTGGCAGCTGGCCGCCACCAAGGCCGGTGACGCCATCCACAAGGTCAACAAGAACTGGCTGATCTTCGTCGAGGGTACGGACCGCCACAAGAACGAGCAGTTCTGGTGGGGCGGTGACCTGCAGGGTGTGAAGAAGCACCCGGTGAAGCTCAAGGAGCCGAACAAGGTCGTCTACTCGGCCCACGACTACGGTCCGGGCGTCTACAACCAGAACTGGTTCATGGCGAAGGACTTCCCGAAGAACATGCCGGCCATCTGGGAGAAGCACTGGGCGTACATCAAGAAGCAGAACATCGCCCCGCTGCTGCTCGGTGAGTTCGGCGGTAAGAAGACCGCCGGTAAGAGCTCCGAGGCCGTCTGGCAGAACGCACTGATGGACTACCTCAAGAAGCACCAGATCAGCTACACCTACTGGACCTGGAACCCGGACTCGGGTGACACCGGCGGTGTGCTGAAGAACGACTGGAAGACGATCGACAAGAACAAGATGAAGATGCTGGCCAAGTACCAGACGCCGCTCCTGGAGGCGAAGAAGGGGAAGTAAGTCGGAGTAACCCCTTCGGTACACCGCCGATGACCGCATAGCTGATCACGGCGTTGGCAAGCAGCGAGGGCCCGCAGGCAGTGCCGCCTGCGGGCCCTCGTCTTGGGTCTTTCGCCGGAAGGGAAGCGGGGCGGCCGCCCGGCGGGTTTCCCTCCCGGGCCGCGGACCGCGCCCGCGGACCGGCCCCCCACCCCAGGGAGGCCGATGATGAAGCCCCACCCGGCGACCGGCCGGCTGCTCTTCCCCCTGGTCGCGCTCGCCGTGACCGTGGCCGATCAGCTGAGCAAGGCGATGGCGCTGGCCGCCTGGAGCGGCACCGCGGGGCCGCAGGCCCGGTTCGGGCCGTTCTGCGCGCTGCTGGTGCGCAATACCGGGGTGGCCTTCGGCCTGGGCCAGAGCCGCCCCGCGCTGATCGTGGTGATCACGCTCGCGGGCGCGGTGGCCACGCTGGGCGCGGCCGGTGCCGGGCTGCGGGCCCGCGGCCGGGGCGCGGCGCTGGGCCTGGGGCTGATCGCCGGGGGAGCGATGGGCAACGGCGCCGACCGGATGATCCGGTCGCCGGGCCCGCTGCGTGGCGCCGTCATCGACTGGATCACGCTGGATGCCCGCGGGCCGGTCTTCAACCTCGCCGATGTGGCCCTGATCAGCGGGACCCTGCTCACCGCGGCCCTGCTGCTGCGCCGACCCGCGCGGGCCCGCGAGCGGGTCGTCGCGCCGCCCGGCCCGGGCGCGAGCGGACCCGGCGGACCAGGCGGACCGGGCGCGGGGCCCGATCCGGTGGCCGTCAGCCTCCCGCCTTGTGCACCGCGCCCTGATCGGCATCCCGATCCGCCCCGGCGCCGTCCCGGGAACCGTCTCCGTCGGCATCGTCTCGTCCGGCATCGCGTCCGACGGCATCGCCCCGTTCGGCATCGCGTCCGACGGCATCACCTCGGTCGGCATCGTCTCGTTCGGCATCGCCTCCGGCGGCACCGTCTCCGTCCCCGGGATCGGCTCCTGCGGCGCCCCCTCCGTCCCCGGCTCCCGGCTCTCCCGCTCCGCGAGGGACTCCGCGAAGTCCCTGAGCCGGTCCAGCACCGCCTCGTCGACCGTCCCGCGGGCGGCCAGCGCCTCGCTGATCCGCTGGTAGACGGCGAGCTCACGGGCGCAGCGGTGGCACTCGGCCACATGGGTGCGCACCCGGGCCGCGGCCGGGGCGTCCAGCTCCCCGTCCAGATACGACTGCAGCATCGGCGCGCCCAGGGGACATCGTGTGGTCAGGAGCCGTCCGGTGGTCTGCGTGGTCCCCGTGGTGCGCGTGGTCCGCCACCATGTCCATCTGCTCATGCGCCACCTCGCTCCGATTCCACTCCCGTGGCCAGCAGCTGGTTCCGGATCCGCTTGCGGGCCCGGTGCAGCCTGCTCATCACCGTCCCCTTGGGGACGTCCAGCACCTGTGCGGCCTCCGCATAGGACAGCCCGTCCACGTGCACCAGCCGCACCACCTGCTGGTCCCGCAGCGGAAGCGCCGTGAACGCGGCGTCCACGGCCTCGTCGAACGTCGTGTCCACCACCAGCTCCTCCGGCGTCGCGTCCCGGGCCGGGACCAGCCGCTCCAGCTCCGTGTCCGGATCGTCGAGCAGCCGGGGCCGGCGCTGGCGGCGTCGGCTGACCTCCGCATGCCGCATGATCGTCAGCAGCCAGGCCCGTGGATGTCTCCCGTCAAAACGGCCGACTGCCCGGTACGCCCGTAGTAACGTGTCCTGCACGAGATCCTCGGCGTCGGCTCGCTGAGTGGTCAGTGACATGGCCACGCGCAGCAGCACCTCGACCTCGGGCAGCACATACTGAGCGAACATGCGCTGCTGATGGGCGTCCGGGTCAGCCACGGGGTGCCTCCTCGGATCCGGACCCCCGGGACGCGAAGCACGACATATCACACTCTGTGTAACATCTCGCTCACCACGCCGCATGGGTTGATCGGCGATCCGAGTGGCAGGTCGGACGTCTCGGTGGCAGGTCAGACGTTCAGGGAGACCAGGCGCTTTCCGTCGGCCGTACGGACCTCGAAGCGTTCGATGTCGGAACGCTTCATGCCGGCGCCGCCGTGCGCCCACAGCGGATCTCTCGCCTCCGCCTTGGGGCTGTCCGCGATCCCGTAGCCCCACTCGGGCACGGACCAGGTCATCAGCGTCTGCTCATGACCGTCCTTGGAGACCGCGATCAGGCTGCAGTCCAGGGGGCCCTTGACGTTCTTCAGCCGGAGGAGGGTGTCGGTGCCCCACATCTTGTCCTCCATCGCGACCGCCGCGTTCACCTTGGTGTCCGGGTCGGTGCCTTCCACCTTGTTCGGCATCCCCTTGAAGAGCTGGCTCTCGGTGGGGCTGGCCGTGACGGAGCTGTCCGAGCCGCCGGAGGTGACCGCGATCGTGCCGACCGGGCCGCCGACGATCAGCACGGCCGCCGCCGCGACCAGGTAGAGACCGCGCCGCCGCCGCTTGGCGCGGGACGCGGCGACCTCGCCGACCATGCGGGTGAGCAGGGCCGGACCGGGGCGCGCGGTGAGGGTTTCGATGGCGTTGGGAGTCGCGCTGAAGGCATGCGGAGTGTGGCCCGTGAGCTGGGTCCGCCCGGGGGCGCCGTGGATCCCGGGGACATCGGCGGCCAGATCGGCCAGCAGCGGTTCCAGTCCGGTCAGCTCGTCCAGCTGCCGTCCGCACTGGTCGCAGCCGGCCAGATGCTCCTCGAAATAGGTGGCGTCCGCCTCGTCGAGCACGCCGAGCACATACGCGCCAACGGCGTCATGTCCCGGATGGTGCGTCTGCGCTGTCATGCCGTTACTCCTCTCTCCTCGAGCGCGAGCTTCATCGAGCGCAGCGCGTAGAAGACCCGGGACCGTACCGTCCCGCTGGGTATGCCGAGGGTCTGGGCCGCCTCGTTGACGGTCCGCCCCTTGAAGTAGGTCTCGACCAGCACCTCGCGATGGGCGTCGCTGAGGTCCTGCATCGCGTCGGTCAGGGTCATGAGCCGCAGTGCACGGTCGATCTCGTCCTCCGCGGGCATGAGTTCCAACGGGGAGGGGTCGACCTCCTGCGGCCGGGCCTGCCGGCTGCGGTGTCCGTCGATCACGATCCGCCGGGCGACGGTGACCAGCCAGGGCCGGATGGAGCCGGTGGCCCGGGACAGCTGATCGGCGTTCCGCCAGGCCCGCACCAGGGTCTCCTGGACGACGTCCTCCGCGCGGTGCCGGTCGCCCGCGACCAAGCGCAGCACGAACGCGAGCAACGGCCCGGCGTGCTCCTCGTAGAGCGCGCGCATGAGTCGCTCGTCCGGCGTACCACGCCTGGATCTTGACGGACGCTCATCGGCCACGGCGGCGTCGTCGTGCACCTGAACCTCCAGGACCTGACCTGAGTTGGACAACATCAACGGACGACTCCCGGTCTGAGCCCCGGGGGGATCGGCGGCCATGTCGGCCTCTTCCCCCTTCACTACGCACGGGGGAGGCGGCCGCTCAACGCGTCACGAAGAATTTCCGATCAGATGTCAGAAACGAGGTGCGGGCGCGGAAACGAGATGCGGGTGCGGAAACGAGGTACGGGCGCGGAAGGGGTCAGGAGACCATCGCGTCCAGCAGCAGGGGCTGCACCTTGCCGTCGAGCATCGCGCCGAGCCCCTCGACCGCGCAGACGTCGGGGTGATCGGCGATGGTCAGCGGCATACCGGTGGCCTCGCGCAGCATCGTGTCGAACCCGGGCAGCACCGCGCTGCCGCCCGCCAGCATGATGCCGCGGTCGGCGAGGTCGGCCACCAGATCGGGCGGACAGCGGCGCAGCACCGTGCCGATGGCGTCCAGCACCCCGGTGAGCGGGGTGCGGATGGCGGTCCGTACGCCCTCGACATCGATCCGTACGGTCCGGGCGAGCCCCGTGGCCACGTCCCGGCCGTGCACCTCGGCGCTCTGTACGACCTGGGCGCCGTCGGCGCCGCCCGCGCTGTCCTTGACCATCAGGTGCAGCGGGTGGACGGCCTGGCTGGGCAGCATCAGCGCGTGCTCGTTGCGCAGGTGCTGGATGACGGCGTGGTCCACGGTGTCGCCGCCCACCGGCACCCGCTCGGCGGCCACGATCGAGCCCAGCGACAGGACCGCGACCTGGGTGGTGGCCGCGCCGCACACCACGATCATCGTCGCCTCGGGCCGTTCCACCGGCAGACCGCAGCCCACGGCGGCGGCGATCAGGGTGTCCACCAGCTCGACCCGCTTGGCGCCGATCCCGGTGAGCGTCTCCACGGCGGCGCGCTGGGCGAGCGGGTCGGCGTCGTGCTGGACGCAGACGGCGGCGCTCACCAGCGGGCGGCGCCGCCAGGCGCGGCGCAGTTTGTCGCCCAGCAGCAGCCGCAGCATCCGCTGGGCCATCTCGATGTCGACGACGGTGCCGTTGGAGACCGGTCGGACGACGCGGATGTGCGCGGGCGTCCGCCCGGTCATCCGCTGCGCCAGCGTGCCGACCGCGATCAGCCCGCCGGTGTGGGTGTTCACGGCGGCCACGGTCGGCTCGTCGACGATGAGCCCGGTGCGCCTGAGGTAGACGCGCGTCTTGGCCGCGCCGAGGTCGACGGCGATGGAGCAGCGGCGCAGTGCCTCGAGGCTGATGGTCATGGCAGGTCTCCCCTGTGGGCGGCGTGGCGGGCCGCCGCCCGGCGGCCCTCCGCTCTCATCGTGTGGGGACCATCAGGCCCGCTGCCCGTGGGGCTGAGCCGGTCGGGGGAGGGACTGCCCCCTGGGCTCCGGGCGTCAGCCGCCGATGTCGCGGGCGCGACGGTCCACCGGACCGGACCTGGGCCGCCTACTTCGCGTCCGCGTAGCACTCGACCGCCGCCATGGTGAAGGGGAACCGCACCGGGGTCGGTCCGAAGGCGATCCGGCCGGCCGTCTCGCCCGCCTCGGCGATCGCCTCCCGGACCGCGTCGGCCTCCGCCTCGGGGCAGTGCACGATCACCTCGTCGTGCTGGAAGAAGACGATCTCCGCGCGCAGCCCCGCCCCGGTCAGCGACCGCCGCAGCGCGGCGAGCATCAGCAGGGCCCAGTCGGCGGCGCTGCCCTGCACCACGAAGTTCCGGGTGAAGCGGCCCCGGGCGCGGGCGCTCGCCGTGCTGCCGTACGACGGCTCCTCCTGGTCCCGCGGCAGCCCCGCCTCGTCGGCCGTCTCCTCGGCGGCGGCGCCGCCCGCGGGCGGGCAGGTGCGGCCCAGCCAGGTGCGCACCAGCCGGCCCTCCTCGCCCGCGCGGGCCGCCTCGTCCACATACGCCACCGCCGCCGGGAAGCGCCGCCGCAGGGCCGCGAGGTGCTTCAGGCCGTCGCCGGAGGTCTGGCCGTAGACCGCGCCCAGCAGCGCCAGCTTGGCCTGGTCGCGCCGGCCGGAGAAGGCGCGGTCGGACAGCGTCGCGTACAGGTCCCGGCCGCTGCCCGCGACCTCCATCAGCCCGGGGTCGCGGGAGATCGCGGCGAGCACCCGGGGCTCCATCTGGTCGGCGTCGGCCACCACCAGCCGCCACCCCGGATCGGCCACCACCGCGCGCCGCACCACCTTGGGGATCTGCAGCGCCCCGCCGCCGTTGGTGGTCCAGCGGCCGGAGACGGTGCCGCCGGGCAGGTACTCGGGGCGGAAGCGGCCCTCGCGAACCCAGGACTGGAGCCAGGCCCAGCCGTGGGCGGTGTGCAGCCGGTAGAGCTTCTTGTAGCGCAGCAGGGGCTCCACGGCGGGGTGGTCGATCCGCTCCAGCTCCCAGGCGCGGGTGGAGCCGAGCGCGATGCCGGCGCGGGCGAACGCCTTGACGACCTCGGCGGGCAGATCGGGCCGCACCCGGGTGCCGAAGGCGCGCGAGACCTCGTCGGCCAGCTCGGCCAGGCGCCGCGGCTCCAGACCGCCCGGATAGCGCTCGCCGAGCAGCTCGTCCAGCAGCTCCCGGTGGCGGTCGGCGCGCCAGGGCACCCCGGCGCGCCGCATCTCGGCGGCGATCAGCATCCCGGCCGACTCGGCGGTGGTCAGCAGCCGCATCCGGTCCGGATGCTCGGCCGCGTCCGTACGGACCAGCTGGCCCGCGTACACCTCGAGCAGCGCCTCCAGCGGATCGACGCCCGGCGGCAGCGGCGGCGGACCGGGCTCGAACAGCGACGGCTGGTCCCCGGCCGCCCGGGGCGGCGGGTCCTCGGGGACGGGCAGCCCGCGCAGCCGCGCCCAGGCGGCGGCGAGCGAACGCGGTGCGCCCGAACGCCCCTCATGGCCGAGGAGCAGCGCCTCGGCCGCCTCGATGTCGTAGGCCCGCTCGACCCGGACCCCGGCGGCCAGCAGCCGTGGATAGACCTCGGCGGTGGACCGCCACACCCACCGGTCGGCCTCGGGGCGGGACCGCACGGCCTCGGCGATCCCGCCCTGCTCCGCCGTGACCTCGACGACCGGTCCCGCCGCCTTTCCCCCGGGGTCGAGCGGGCAGAGACGAACACCCCCGTGGTCCGTCTCCGCCGCCGCCCATCTCATGCCCGGGATTCTGGCAGGGGGGTCTGACAACGCTCCGGTGTCCGAGGTCCGCTCAACCCGGAGGTGGACCCGGACGTCATTCATGACGACTGCTCTTCTTCACTCCGGGCAGAAGATCCCGGGTGTCGGGTGATCATGCCGATACGCATGGTGCACGTGCATCTGCTTGTGCATCTGCATGCACATACGCAGGTGCATTTTCCCATGCATTCGCAAAGGAACGCGGCTATGATCCCGGACAGTTGACAGCTGCACGCATGCACGAACAGTGGAGAAGCCCTGTGCGCGACCACCCCTACAACGGCATGGCGGCCGCGGACCTCCGGGGAGTCGTCTGGCAGAAGAGCAGACACAGCAACTCCCAGGGGTCGTGTGTCGAGTTCGCCAAGCTGCCCGGTGGGAACGTGGCCGTCCGCAACTCCCGGTTCCCCGACGGACCGGCGCTGATCTACACCCCGGCCGAGGTCGAGGCGATGCTGCGCGGGGCCAAGGACGGTGAGTTCGACCACCTGGCGCACGATCCGGCAGGTCTGGGCTGATCGCCGCGGACGCGCGACACTGGTAGTGGCGATCGGGGGGACCCGACCCATGTGAGACGGCGATGAACGGCTCGGTCCGCGTCGGACGTGTACTCGGGGTACCACTGCGGATGCACTGGAGCGTCCCGGTGCTGATCGTGCTGCTCGCTTACGGGCTCGGCCACGAGACGCTGCCCGCGTGGACCCCCGGCCGGACCGGTGCCGTCTACGCCGCCGCCAGCGTCGTCGGCGCCGTGCTGCTGATGGGCAGCCTGCTGCTGCACGAGACCGCGCACGCGGTCGCCGCCCGCAGAAGGGGCGTCTCGGTGGAGGACGTGACGCTGTGGGCGCTTGGCGGCATGACCAAGATGGGACGGCCCCGCACCGCCGGGGTCGCGTTCTGGGTGGCCGTCATCGGGCCGCTCACCAGCCTGGTCATCGGCGGTATCGCGGTCGGCGTCGGGGTCGGGGTGCACGCGCTCACCGGATGGGGAGTGCCCACGGCCGTGCTGATCTGGCTGGGCTGGGCCAATCTGCTGCTGGGCGTCTTCAACCTGCTGCCCGCCGCGCCGCTGGACGGCGGACGGGTGGTGCAGGCGGTGATCTGGTGGCGCACCGGGGACCGGGAGCGCGCCGAGCGGGCGGCGGGGCGCAGCGGCCAGATCCTCGGTGTGGTGCTCATCGCAGCCGGCTGGGTCTCCTTCCTGCGCGGCAACAACGGCGGGCTGTGGCTCTCGCTCATCGGCCTCTTCATGGTGATCATCGCCAACGCGGAGCGGCAGCGGGCCGGGGTCAACACGGCGCTGCGCGGGGTGCGGGTGGTGGACGCGATGACGGCGCCGGTGGCCGCCGGGGCCGACTGGCTGACCGTGGGGCGGTTCATCGACGAGGTGGCGGCCCACGCCCGGCATTCGGTGATGCCGCTGCTGGACTTCGAGGGGCGGCCCAGCGGGATCGTCCAGTTGCGCGCGCTCGCGGCGGTGCCGGCCGAGGCCCGGGAGGAGCGGCGGGTGCGCGATGTGGCGATACCGCTGGCGCGGTGCACGGTGGCCGAACCGCATGAGCTGCTGAGCGAGGTGCTGGAGCGGGCCCGTCCGGGCGGCGGCGCGCTGCCGGTGCTGGTGGTGGACCACGGGCGGCTGGAGGGGATCGTCACGATGCACGATGTGAACCGGCTCTTCCAGCTGCACGGCCTGGGCATCACCACGGCCCCGCCGGAGTCCACCCGCCCGTGACGGCGGTGGCGTGTCCCCGTGACGATGGTGACGTATCCCCGATGCGTCGTGGCGGTGTCCCCGTGACGATGGTGACGTATCCCGACGCGTCGTGGCGTATCCCTACGCCTCGGGGAGCCGGAAGGCGGCCCAGACGATCTTGCCGGGCGGGGTGCCCACCAGCGGCTGCCAGCCCCAGCCGTCCGTGAAGGACTCCACCAGATGGAGCCCGCGCCCGGACTCCTCGCCGCAGCCCGCCTCGCCGGCCACCGGCCCCACCTCGCTGGGGTCGCGTACGGCGCACACCAGCCGTGAGGGGCCGCGCATCAGATGGAGCCGCACCGGCCGCTCCGGCTCACCGGCCGCACCGGTGCCGGACAGGGCGTGCCGGAGGGCGTTGGTGACCAGTTCGGAGACGACGAGCGCCACTTCGTCGAGGAGTTCGGGGATGTTCCACTGCCGCAGGGTGGAGCCGGTGAACTGCCGGGCCCCCTTGACCGCTTCATAGCGGGCGGGCAGGGCGCAGGAGACGGCTCCGGAGACGGCGGAGGGATCGATCGCGGCAAGCCCTTGCCACAAGGGTTCCAGCAGGGTCGAACCTTCGCTCCCCATGCGAGCACTCCTGCATCCGTGGCCGTGACGAACTCTGGCCAGATTTCGTACGAGCTAGCACGTGCGCACACCCTATGGTTCCGAATGCGCACGTCAGATGCAAGGGCAAATGCACGTGCACGCGGACCAGTTGGTCCGATCCGATCGGTTTTACTGTGATTTCTGACTCCGTACACTGGCGTACATCATCGGGTTGAGTAACGACGTGCCTACGGCGTGAAGCCCGAACAGTGGCAGACTTCGCCCTCAGGGGCTGCGGGGGCGCCGTTCGCAAGGATGCTTTCCGTACAGGGAGGATCGCGGAAATGGCCGCAGGCGAGTCGAGTGGATCGGTGGTGCGCCGCATCCTCCTGGGCTCTCAACTCAGGCGGTTGCGCGAGGACCGCGGCATCACCCGCGAGGCGGCGGGCTATTCGATCCGGGCCTCCGAATCCAAGATCAGCCGGATGGAGTTGGGCCGGGTGAGCTTCAAGGCGCGGGACGTCGAGGATCTGCTGACGCTGTACGGAGTCACCGACGACGCGGAGCGCGCGGCACTGCTCGGGCTCGCCCGCGAGGCCAATGTCGCCGGGTGGTGGCACAGCTACGGCGATGTGCTTCCCGGCTGGTTCCAGACCTATGTCGGGCTGGAGGGCGCCGCCTCCGATATCGCCTGCTACGAGGTCCAGTTCGTCCACGGTCTGCTCCAGACCGAGGGCTACGCCCACGCCGTGGTCACCCGCGGTCAGCCGCACGCCTGCTCCGACGAGGTGGACCGGCGGGTGGCGCTGCGGCTGGAGCGGCAGAAGCTGCTGGTATCCGAGCGCGCCCCGGAGTTCCACGTGATCCTGGACGAGGCCGCGCTGCACCGCCCGTACGGCGGGCGCGGCGTGATGACCGCCCAGTTGCGCCATCTGATCACGGTCTCCGAGTATCGACACGTGACGCTGCAGGTGATGCCGTTCTCCTTCGGCGGGCACGCGGGGGAGAGCGGGGCGTTCACCCGGCTGCGCTTCCCGGAGTCCGACCTCCCCGACGTCGTCTATCTGGAGCAGCTCACCAGCGCGCTCTACCTGGACAAGCGTGATGAAGTCTCCCACTACGAGCGGGTGTTGGAGCGGCTCGGCGCGGACAGCCTCTCTCCCGAGGGGAGCCGGGATCTGCTCCGGGGCCTCCTCCGCGATGCCTGACCCATCAGTAGGATGACGTTCTGTCAGGAATACCCCCACACGTGCGCGGCTGTCGGGGACCGGCACCGCGTCCTGCAGATAGGGATGGCATGTCCTACTTCTCCGAATTGGCCCTTCAGTTCATCGACGGTGAGTGGCGCGGCGGAAGCGGTTCCTGGGACATCGTCGACTTCAACCCCTACAACGGGGAGAAGCTGGCCTCCATCACCGTGGCGACCGTAGAGGAGGTGGACCTGGCCTACCGGGCGGCCGAGCGGGCGCAGCCGGAGTGGGGCGCCACCAACCCCTACGCCCGGCGGGCGGTGTTCGAGCGGGCGCTGCGGATCATCGAGGACCGCGAGAAGGAGCTCACCGAGACGATCATCGCGGAGTGCGGCGGAACCCATGTGAAGGCGGGCTTCGAGCTGCACCTCGCCAAGGAGTTCCTGCGCGAGGCGATCCAGCTGGCGCTGCGGCCCGAGGGCCGCATCCTGCCGTCGCCGGTGGACGGCAAGGAGAACCGCCTCTACCGGCTGCCGGTGGGCGTGGTCGGCGTCATCAGCCCGTTCAACTTCCCCTTCCTGCTGTCGCTGAAGTCGGTCGCCCCCGCGCTGGCCCTCGGCAACGCCGTCGTCCTCAAGCCGCACCAGAACACCCCGGTCTGCGGTGGCGGTCTGGTCGCCAAGATCTTCGAGGAGGCGGGGCTGCCCGCCGGGCTGCTCAATGTCGTGGTCACCGACATCGCGGAGATCGGCGACGCCCTGATCGAGCACCCCATACCGAAGGTGATCTCCTTCACCGGCTCGGACAAGGTCGGCCGGCACGTCGCCACCGTGGCCGCATCCCACTTCAAGCGCACGGTCCTGGAGCTGGGCGGCAACAGCGCGCTGGTCGTGCTGGACGACGCCGACCTGGACTACGCGGTGGACGCGGCCGTCTTCAGCCGCTTCGTCCACCAGGGGCAGGTCTGCATGGCGGCCAACCGGGTGCTGGTGGATCGGGCGGTCGAGGGTGAGTTCACGAGGAAGTTCGTGGCCAAGGTGGAGACGCTGAAGGTGGGCGATCCGGTCGACCCCACCACCCACATCGGCCCGCTGATCAACGAGGGCCAGGCCGAGGCGATCACCCAGCTCGTCGACCAGACGATCGCCGATGGCGCCACCGCGCTGGTGCGCGGGCGGACCGAGGGCACCCTGATGGGGCCGACCGTGCTCAGCGGGGTCCCGGAGGGCTCGGCGATCCTCGGCCAGGAGGTCTTCGGCCCGGTGGTGACGCTGATTCCGTTCGACGGCGACGACGAGGCCGTACGGATCGCCAATGACACCGACTACGGGCTCAGCGGGGCCGTGCACACCGCCGACATCGAGCGCGGGGTGCGGTTCGCCCGGCGGATCCACACCGGCATGATCCATGTGAACGACAGCACGGTCCACGACGAGCCGATCGTGCCGTTCGGCGGGGAGAAGCACTCCGGCCTCGGGCGGCTCAACGGGGAGTCGATGATCGAGGACTTCACCACCACCAAGTGGATCTCCATCCAGCACGGCCGGAGCCAGTTCCCGTTCTGAGGCGCCGCCCGGCGGGCTGAGGCGCCGCCCGGCGGGCTCGCGGACAGAAGCTGACCGCAAGCCTTCCTAACGTGGGGTTCATCGAAGGGCGCCGGACCCGGGCGCCCTCCAGATGAGAGGTGGCGGCCATGCCCGTAGTCGTGAACCCCGAAGCGTGCGGCACCGAGTGCGACGCGCTGCTCGCGTACATGGACGCGCAGCGCGGCGCCATCCGGCGTGCGGTGTACGGCCTCACCGAGGAGCAGGCCCGCTCCACTCCCAGCGCGAGCGCGCTGTCGCTGGCAGGCGTGCTCAAGCATGTGGCTGTGGGCGAGCGCGGCTGGCTTCAGGTGCTCCAGGGGAAGGCGGGGGAGCCGAAGCCCTTCAACGAGCAGATGGCGGAGTGGGAGAACAGCTTCGTGCCCGACGAGGGCGAGACGGTCGAAGCGCTCCTTGCCCTCTACGAGGAGGCGGCCAAGGAGACCGAGGCGGCAGTCCTGGCCCTGCCCTCTCTTGATGTGACGTACGAGCAGCCTCGGTACCCCTGGGACGAGGGCGGCACCCGCACCTGGCGCTATGCACTCCTCCACCTGATCGAGGAAGTCGCCCGGCACGCCGGCCACGCCGACGTCATCCGCGAGACGATCGACGGCAAGGGCGCCTTCGACCTCGTCTTCGAGACGGGGGCGATGCCGGAGCCCGACTGGTCGGTCCTGGAGCGGTGATCCGCCCGGCCCGCCGACCCCCTAGCCTGGTCATCGCGGGGTGCGGGACCAGGATGGAGACGAGCGGGCGATGTCAGCGATCCGGCTGCTGGTGTTGGGGGCCGTGCGCCAGCACGGGCGGGCGCACGGCTATCAGGTCCGTAACGACCTGGAGTTCTGGGGCGCGCACGAGTGGTCCAACGCCAAACCCGGGTCCATCTACCACGCGCTCAAGCAGATGGCGAAGCAGGGGCTGATGCGCGCGCACGACGTCGCGCCGAGCACGGTCGGCGGGCCGCCGCGGACCGAGTACGAGCTGACCGAGGCGGGCGAGGAGGAGTACTTCCGGCTGCTGCGGGAGGCACTGCTGCGCCATGACCAGAAGATCGACGAGCTGACGGCCGGGGTGGGTTTCATCGTGGACCTGCCACGGGACGAGGCGATCGCCCTGCTCAAGCGGCGGGTGGCGGCGCTGGAGGAGTGGCGGGCCGAGGTGACCCGGCACTGGACGCCACCGGGCGGCACCCCCGAGGAGTGGGGCCATATCGGCGAGATCATGAAGTTCTGGGTGCACTCCGCGGACAGCGGGGCGGAGTGGACCCGTGGGCTGATCGAGCGGCTCGAGGGCGGGGCGTATGTGATGGCGGGCGAGGGGGAGCGCTCGGTGGATGTGCTGCCGGAAGGCGTTACCAATCCGTACGCCGCGCCCGGCGCGGACTGAGCCACCACCCTGCCGACTGAGGACGGATGACGGCGGTCGCGTGTGTTAATCAAGTTTGACTAGCCGGGGTTCGGGCAGTACGTTTCCGGCGTGCGTAGTCAAACTTGACTACATGGCGCGGAGAAGGGTCACGAGGGAGAGGGGAAGACCTTGGCCGACAGCGATCCCGCGATCGTCGTCGAGGGGCTGCGGAAGACCTACCGGGACAAACCGGCGCTCGCCGGACTCGACCTGACCGTCCCGCGGGGCACCGTGCACGCCGTGCTCGGTCCCAACGGCGCGGGCAAGACCACTTGCGTACGGATTCTGGCCACCCTGCTGCGGCACGACGGCGGCCGGGCCGAGGTCGCCGGGTACGACGTGCTGCGCGAACCCGACGAGGTCCGCTACCGCATCGGCCTCGTCGGCCAGCACGCCGCGGTGGACGAGGAGCTGAGCGGACGGCAGAACCTGGAGATGTTCGGCCGCCTCTACCACCTGGGCGGACGCCGGGCGGCGGCCCGCGCGGACGAGCTGCTGGAGCGGTTCGGCCTCGCCGGCACCGGCACCAAGGCCGTCAGCGGGTACAGCGGCGGCATGCGGCGCAGGCTGGACCTCGCGGCCAGCCTCATCATGCGGCCGCGGATCCTCTTCCTGGACGAGCCGACCACCGGGCTCGACCCCCGGGGCCGTACGGAGGTGTGGAACGCGGTCCGCTCGCTGGTGGACGGCGGTACGACCGTGTTGCTCACCACGCAGTACCTGGAGGAGGCGGACCAACTCGCGGACCGCGTCTGCGTGATCGACGAGGGGCGGGCCATCGCCGACGGGACCGCCGACGAGCTCAAGGCCCGGCTCGGCGGGGACCGCATCGAGGTGGTGCTGCGCGACGCGGGCCAACTGACCGCCGCCGCCTCGGTCGTGGGCAGGGCGACCGGCACCGCCGAGGTCGAGACCGACCCCGACCGGCGGCGGCTCGGCGCGCGGGTCACCGACCGGGTGGCCGCGCTGACGGAGACCGTACGGGCGCTGGCGGCGGCCGGGATCGAGGCGGAGGACATCGTGCTGCGCCGCCCCACGCTCGACGAGGTCTTTCTGCACCTCACCGGGGAACCGGCGTCGGCTGACACGGCGTCGGCTGACACGGCGTCGGCGGACACGGCCGAGGAGGAGACCCTCGTATGACAACCGCGACCCTCATCGACTCCTGGACCATGACCCGCCGCGGACTCGCGCACTGGACCCGGCAGCCCGTCCAGGTGGCCGTCCAGCTGGTCTTCCCGGTGATGATGCTGGTGATGTTCGCCTACTTCCTCGGCGGCGGGATGACCGTCCCGGGCGGCGGCGACTACAAGGAGTACCTGGTGCCGGGCACGTTCGCGCTCACCATGGTGTTCGGCCTCGAGGGGACGATGCTCGCCATCACCCAGGACCTCAACAAGGGCGTCATCGACCGCTTCCGCTCGATGCCGATGGCCCGCTCGGCGGTCCTGGTCGGGCGCAGTGTGCTGGACATGCTCCAGTCGGCGCTCGGGCTGCTCGTCCTCCTCGGGGCCGGGCTCGCGATGGGCTGGCGCTGGCACGGCGGGCCCGGCGACGCGCTGCTCGCCGTCGGGCTGCTGCTGTGGCTGCGCTTCGCGATGCTATGGCTCGGCATCTTCCTGGGCATGGCCGCCGGACGCCCGGAGATGGTGCAGGCCGTACAGATCCTGGTCTGGCCTGTGGGCTTCCTCTCCAACGTCTTCTCCTCGCCCGAGACCATGCCCGGCTGGCTCGGCGCCCTCGCGGTCTGGAACCCGATGTCGGCGACGGCCACCGCGATCCGCGAGCTGTTCGGCGGCCCCGGCGGCGGTGGTGACTCCTGGGCCGCGGACCACGCCCAACTCCTCTCCGTCTGCTGGCCGCTGGCGCTGATCGCGGTCTTCCTCCCGATCGCGGTGCGGAGTTACGGGAGGCTCAGCCGCTGACGGCGGCCCCCGGATCCGGATGCCGCGCCGGTCACACCTCCACATGCCGTGCCGGTCACACCTCCACCGGTCACACCTCCACCGGTCGTCGCCGGTTGCGGATACGGTGCAGGTATGGGGAACGACAGGTCGGGCACGGGGGCGGAGACGGTGAGCGGGCCCGGATACGCCCTGCTGCTCGCCGCCGGTCCGGCCGGCAAACAGCGACTGATGGACGCGGCCGCCGCGCTGCCCCAGCTCGCCGCCGTGCCACCGGCGGCGCTGCTGGGCACGCCCGGCGGCGCCAGCGTCGTCCAACTCGTGGACCCGGTCGACCCGCAGACCGTGCTGACGCATCTGCGGACCGCCGCCGCGCACCCGGGCCCGGTGCTGGTCCATCTCGCGGGCCAGCTCACCCTCGACGCCAAACAGCGGCTGCCGCACCTGGCGTTGGCCCGTACGACGCCGAGGACCGCCCGCTACACGGCGCTGCCCTGGCACTGGCTGGCCGCCGAGCTCGGCCGGCGCCCGCCGGGCAGCACCGTCGTGGTCGCCGACCTGGTGGCCGACGAGACGGCCTGGCCACCGCTGCGAACCGCCGGCCCGTCCGCCCTCGCCGCCGGGCTGACCCTCTACGGCACGGTGGCACCCGCCCCGCCCAAGCGGCAGACGGCGACCCCGGACTACAGCCGCGCGTTCGCCGGACTGCTGCGGGCCGCCGCCGAACGCCCGCCACTCGCGCTACTGCACCAGCGCGCCGTGCTGGAGGCCGGGCTGGGCACCGGCCCCGAACTGCTCCTGGACGGCGCCGAGCCGGGCGAGCCGTACCCAACCCCGGACGCCGCTCCTGGCCCAGAGGCCACCCCATGGGCCGGGCCGAGCGCACCGCGCGGGGCGACCTGGCAGGCGGGGCCGGTTGGGCAGGCGGCCGGACCGGCTGGGCTGGCTGGGCAGGCGGGGCCGGTTGAGCAGGCGGGGCCGACCGGGGCAACTGGACCGGCCGGGGCAGCCGGACCGAGCGGGCCGCCCGAGCAGGCCGGGGCGACCGGGCAGGCCGGGGCGACCGGGCAGGTCGAGGCGAGCGGACGGGCCATGTCGGCTGGGCATGCCGGGGAGATCCGGCCGACCGGGGCAGCCGTGCAAGCCGGGGCAACCGGGCAGACCCGGGCAGCCGGACTGAGCGGGCCGCCCGAGCAGGCCGGGCCGCCCGAGCAGGCCGGGGCAGCCGGATCGAGTGGGCGGGCCATATCGGCTGGGCAGACCGGAGAGATCCGGCCGACCGGGCCGGCTGGGGCAGCCGGGCAGACCGGGGCGACCGGGGCAGCCGGACCGAGCGGACCGATCAGGCAACCCGGACCGACCGGGGCAGCCGGATCGAGCGGGCCGCCCGAGCAGGCCGGGGCGACCGAGCAGGCCGAGCAGGCCGGGCAGGCCGTATGGGCTGGGCAGGCCGGGGCGGCCGGGCCGGTGGCGGTTACGCCGCCGCCCATGCCGCCGGGCCCTCCCGAATCGTTCCGCCCCGCCGACCCCCTACCGGCGCCCCCATCAGTGCACCCGCCGCAGCCGACGCACGCCCCCGCGCCCCGCCGCCCGGGTGGGCGCCCGTGGCCGATCCGCTCGCCTCGACGCACGCCGCGATATTCGAGGCGGCCAACGCGGGGCGGCACAGCGAGGCGGCCTCGATGGCGGCCGCCTGGGAGCAGGAGGCGCTCCGGACGGCCGGTCCCCGGTCCGACGAGGCGATCCACTGGCTGGAGGTCCGCGCCGATCTCTCCCGTATCGCCGGGGACCCGGCCCGCGCCTGCGAGCTGTGGCTCGCGGTGGCCGACGCGCGGCTGGGCAACGGGGAACCGGCCGAGCACCCCGAGGTCGAGGGGGCCGTGGACCGGGCGCACCACCAGTGGCAGTTCGTGGCGGACCGGGCCAGGGCCGGTGCCCTCGCGCCGCTGCTGATCGAGCTGCGGGGCCGGGTGCCCGGCCGCAGACCCGGTGCGCTGGAGGCGGTCCGGCGCCGGGCCGAGCTGCTCCGGGCCCCCGCCCGGACGCGCTGACCACGGTCACCTCCGGCCCGGACGTCCTGACCACAGTCACCCCCGGCCCGGACGTCCCGACCACAGTCACCTCCGGCCCGGACGTCCCGACCACCGTCGCCCCCAGGATCGGAGACACCGGGCTCAGTGGTGGAACGCCTTGACGGCCTTCCCCGTGGACGCGGGCTGTGATCGCAGCTCGGGCAGCAGCGAGCCCAGGTCGTCCAGGAAGAGATCGGCGAGGTCCTCCGAGAAGCCGTTGCGGCACACCACCCGCAGGACGGACAGGTCCTCCCGGTTGGGCGGGAAGGTGTACGCGGGCACTAGCCAGCCGCGTTCGCGCAGCCGCCGGGAGACGTCGTAGACGTCGAAGTCGCGGATCCCCTCCGCCGTGGTGAACGCGAACACCGGCAGCTGATCCCCGCGGCTGAGCATGGTGAAGTCCCCGAACGCCTCGATCCGCTCGGCGAGCGAGCGCGCCACATCGCGGGTCCGCTGCTGAACGGCGCGATAGCCCTCCCGGCCCAGCCGGACGAAGGTGTAGTACTGGGCGGCCACCTGCGAGCCGGGCCGGGAGAAGTTGAGCGAGAACGTGGGCATGTCGCCACCGAGGTAGTCGACGCGGAAGACCAGCTCCTCGGGCAGCGCGTCCGGCGAGCGCCACAGCGCCCACCCCACCCCGGGGTAGACCAGGCCGTACTTGTGGCCCGAGGTGTTGATGGAGGCGACCCGCGGCAGCTGGAAGTCCCACACCAGGTCCGGGTCGAGGAACGGCGCGACCATCGCGCCCGAGGCGCCGTCCACGTGCACCGGGATGTCCAGGCCCGTGCGCTCCTGGAGGTCGTCCAGCGCCCGGCACACCTCGGCGACGGGTTCGTAGGAGCCGTCGAAGGTGGAGCCGAGGACCGCGACGACCCCGATGGTGTTCTCGTCGCACAGCCCGGCGGCGGCCTGGGGATCGAGGTGGAACCGGTCGCCCTCCATGGGCACCTGCCGCGCCTCCACCTCCCAGAAGGCGCAGAACTTCTCCCAGCACACCTGGACATTGGTGCCCATGACCAGATTGGGGCGGGCGGTGGCCGGATAGCTCACCGGGTTCCGCTTGGCCCAGCGCCGTTTGAAGGCCATTCCGGCCAGCATGCACGCCTCGCTCGACCCCGTGGTGGAGCAGCCCACGACCGCGTCCGGATCGGGCGCGTGCCACAGATGGCCGAGCATCGCCACGCACCGCCGCTCCAGTTCGGCGGTGCGCGGGTACTCATCCTTGTCGATCATGTTCTTGGCGAGGCAGTCGGACATCAGCGTGCCCGCCTGCGGCTCCATCCACGTGGTGACGAACGTGGCGAGATTCTGGCGGGCGTTGCCGTCCAGCATCAGCTCGTCATGGACGAACTGATACGCCGTCGTGGGCGCCATCGGCTCGTCCGGGAGGCGGTGGCGCGGGGGCCTGCCGGCCATTCCGCTGGCCGGATTGGCCTCGCCGTAGAGCGGATTGATGGAGAACTCGGGGCGTTCGTCGAGGGCGCGTCGGCCGGGAGTACCTTGGTGAAGTGCCATCTTCGTTAAATTAGGCGCATATCGGAGATAAACCCCGACCCCGCGCCGCGTCCCGCGCCCTGCCCGCTGAGGAGCGGCTACCGCGTCACGGCTACCCCGCGCTGCTGAGCGACAGCTTCGCCGCGAAGCCGAGGAACGCCGTGCCCGCGGCCGCCGAGAGCCCCGCCCGCAGCCTCCGGCGCTGCCGGAAGGTGGCCGCCAGATACGTACCGCTGAAGATCAGCACCGACAGATAGGTGATGCTGAACAGCTGCGCCCAGGCGCCCAGCGCCACGAAGGACAGCGCGGGATGGGCGTAGTCCGGATCCACGAACTGCACGAAGAAGGAGATGAAGAAGAGGATCGCCTTCGGGTTCAGCAGGCTGATGACCAGCGCTCGGCGGTACGGGCGCTCGCCCTCGGCGGACCCCATGGCCGTATCCCCGGCCCCGGCCCCGGCCGCGCCCCGCGCCTCCGCCGCGCTCCGGGCCGCCTCCGCGGTCCCCGGGCGGCGGCGCCACAGGGCCCGCGCCCCGCGCAGCATGCCCACCGCGAGCCAGGTCAGATAGCCCGCGCCCGCGAACTTGACCACCGCGAAGAGCACCGGGCTGGCGTGCAGCAGCGAGGCCACCCCGCCCGCCGACAGCGCCATCAGCACGGCGTCGCCGCACAGCACCCCGGCCGCCGCCCGATAGCCGGTACGGGGGCCGCGGCGGGCCGCGACCGACACCACATACAGCGAATTGGGGCCCGGCAGCAGGATGATCAGCGCCAGACCGGCCAGATACGTCGAAAGATCGGTTATCCCCAGCACGATCGGCAGGATGACAGCGGTCCGCCGCGCCGCCCAGTCGATTTCGCCTTCCGGACTTGCGCCTCACGCGACGTGAGGGAGCACCGTGGAACCCGTACCGAACAGAAGGAGAGCGGATTCGGCCATGAGCTATTCCGTGGGACAGGTGGCGGGCTTCGCCGGCGTCACGGTGCGCACGCTGCACCACTACGACGAGATCGGGCTGCTGCGCCCCGGCGCCCGCAGCGCGGCGGGACACCGGCGTTACGACGACGCCGACCTCGACCGGCTGCAGCGGATCCTGTTCTACCGGGAGCTCGGCTTTCCGCTCGAGGAGGTGGCGGTGCTGCTCGACGACCCGGACATCGATCCGCAGGCCCACCTGCGGCGTCAGCACCAGCTGCTGACCGAAGGGATCGAGCGGCTGCGGAAGATGGCCGCCGCCGTCGAACGAGCCATGGAGGCGCGGAAGATGGGCATCAACCTGACCCCGAGGAGAAGTTCGAGGTCTTCGGGGACGCCGACCCGGACCAGTACCAGGAGGAGGTCGAGCAGCGCTGGGGGAACACCGAGGCGTACAAGGAGTCCCAGCGCAGGGCGGCCACGTACACCAAGGAGGACTGGAAGCGGATCCTGGAGGAGGGGGCGACATCAACAACCGCTTCGTCGCGCTGATGGGCGCGGGCACCCCGCCGGAGTCCGAGGCGGCGATGGACCTCGCCGAGGAGCACCGGCAGTGGATCAGCCGCAACCACTACGAGTGCGGCCATGAGATGCACACCTGCCTGGGCCGGATGTACGTCTCGGACCACCGCTTCACGGAGAACTTCGACAAGGTGGGGCCGGGGCTGGCCGGCTACCTCCGGGACGCGATCCTCGCGAACGCGGAGCGGCACGGCTAGGGGCGTCCGACGGATCGTGACACCTGCGGCGGGCTCGTTCCCCTCCCCGCCCCTTCCCACAGCTGGGGCTCCGCCCCTTGACCCCGGGGTCCAGGGCGAAGCCCCCGCGTGATCCGCCGGGCCCTGGGCGTGGCAACCGGGGGCGGGCCTCCTTGGTGGAGGGGCCGGGGGCGGGCCTCCTTTGCGGTGGGAACCAAGGGCACCCACACGGCGTTGATAGCTTTGGGCGGCACACTGCGAAGAACACTCAGTCCGCCCCAACCCTGCGGCCGGGCCTCGCACGAGCCTGCATTCCTCGACCCAGGAGCCTCACCCGTGACCACCCTCGCGCTCGGCCCTCAGTGGCTGGACCCGGACTATCTGATCCAGACCTTCGGTCTGCTCGGCGTTCTGGCCATCGTTTTCGCGGAGTCCGGCCTGCTCATCGGCTTCTTCCTGCCGGGCGACTCGCTGCTGTTCACCACCGGCCTGCTGGTGACCACCAATGTGATCAAGCAGGATCTGTGGCTGGTGTGCGTCGCCGTGGCGGTCGCCGCGATCCTCGGTGACCAGGCCGGATATCTCTTCGGCCGGAAGGTGGGGCCGTCGCTGTTCCGGCGCCCCGACTCCAAGCTCTTCAAACAGGAGAACGTGGAGAAGGCGCATGAGTTCTTCGAGAAGCACGGGCCGAAGTCGCTGATCCTCGCCCGCTTCGTGCCCATCGTGCGGACGTTCACGCCGATCATCGCGGGCGTGAGCCGGATGAACTACCGCTCGTTCATCATCTTCAACATCATCGGCGGTGTGTTGTGGGGCACCGGCGTCACCCTGCTCGGCTCGGCGCTCGGCAAGGTCGACTTCGTGCATCAGCACATCGAGCTGATACTGATCGCGATCGTGCTGCTGTCGATCATCCCGATCGTGATCGAGTACCTGCGGGCCCGCGGCAAGGCGAAGAAGGAGGCCGCCGCGCGGCCGGAGCCGCAGGGACCGGCCGCGGGGCCGCCCTCCCAGGGCCGCGCGGGCGCCACGCCAAGCGCTGAGCCGCGGGCGGGCGTCGGTCGCCCTCGGTGATCCCCCGCCTCCCCCGTTTCCCTCGCCTCCCCCGTTTCCTCCGCCTCCCCCGTTCTCCTCGCCTCTCCTCCACCCCTTTCGCCGGGCTTCACACGCGTTACACACCGCCCCCACCTCCCCTGCGGCGGTCACCGCACCGCACAATGGGCTCCGGTGGCCGCCGATGTTGCATCCTTGGCTGCTGGGAACCGTACGGGGAGGGCTGGTGAGGAGCGAGGAGACGTGAGGTCGGACCGTCAGCAGACGCCGCGTGCCGTGAGCGCGGCGGAGACGGACACGGGGGAGCAGCAGAAGCCGCTGTCCGACGAGGCGCACAGCGCCTTCACCCCGCCCCTGGGCATACCCCTGCCGCCGCCGCCCGAGGACGAGCACCCGACGTCGGAGTTCGCCGTCCCCGACGGGCTGACGGCGGAAGCCCCGCCGAGCCCGAGGGCTCGGCGTTCGTGCCGCCCCCGGGGTGAAGACCCCCTCGAGCAACCAGACCACCGGCGGCTTCCCCGTCATCACCCCGCCGAACGGCGTGCCCATCGTCCGGCTGACCAAGGACGCCCCCTGGCAGGACCGGATGCGCACGATGCTGCGCATGCCGATCAGCGAGCGGCCGACGCCCGAGCGCGTCGAGCGGCAGGACGAGACGGGCCCGGCCGTGCCGCGTGTGCTCGACCTCACCCTCCGCATCGCCGAGCTGCTGCTCGCGGGCGGCGAGGGGCCGAGGACGTCGAGGCGGCGATGCTCGGCGTGGCGCACGCGTACGGGCTCGACCGCTGCGAGCCGACCGTCACCTTCACCCTGCTGTCGGTCAGCTACCAGCCCTCGCTGGTCGACGACCCGGTCACCGCCAGCCGGACCGTACGGCGCCGGGGCACCGACTACACCCGGCTGTCCGCGGTCTTCCGGCTCGTGGACGACATCACCTCGCGGGACGACTTCACGCTGGAGGAGGCGTACCGGCGGCTCGCCGAGATACGCCGCAACCGCCACCCCTACCCCGGCTGGGCGCTCACCGTGGCCGGCGGCGGGCTGGCCGGCGCGGCGAGCATGCTGGTCGGCGGTGACTGGCCGGTCTTCTTCGCGGCGGCCCTCGGCGCGATGCTCGGCGACCGGCTGGCGTGGCTGGCCTCCGGGCGCGGGCTTCCGGAGTTCTACCAGTTCGTGGCCGCGGCGATGCCGCCCGCCGCGATCGGGGTGGCGCTCAGCCTCGCCAACTCCGGGCTCCAGGCGTCCGCCGTGATCACCGGTGGGCTGTTCGCGCTGATCCCGGGGCGGGCGCTGGTCGCGGGCGTCCAGGACGGGCTGACCGGCTACTACATCACCGCGGCGGCGCGCCTGCTGGAGGTCGGCTATCTGATCGTCGGCATCGTCTGCGGGGTGCTCACGGTGCTCTACGGGGGTCTCCAGCTCGACGCCAAGCTCAACCCGGAGGCGGCGCTGCGCCATGTGGAGCGGCCGTACATCCAGATCCTGGCGGCGATGGTGCTCGCGCTGACCTTCTGCATCCTGCTCCAGCAGGAACGTCACACCGTGCTGTTCGCCACGCTCAACGGCGGGGTCGCCTGGGTGGTCTACGGCGCGCTGGCCGACACCGCCAACGTCCCGCCGGTGGCCGCCACGACCGTGGCCGCCGGGCTGGTCGGCCTCTTCGGCCAGCTGCTCTCGCGGTATCGATACGCCTCGGCGCTGCCGTACGTCACGGCGGCGATAGGGCCCCTGCTGCCCGGTAGCGCGACCTACTTCGGGCTGCTCGCGCTGGCCCAGGGCAACCTGGACCGCGGCATTCCGCACCTCACCCAAGCGGCGGCACTGGCCCTGGCGATCGCCATAGGGGTGAACCTGGGAGGCGAGGCCGCGCGCCTCTTCCTGAAGATCCCCGGCGGGGACACCGACCCCTCCGGCCGCCGCGCCGCCAAGCGCACGCGGGGCTTTTGACCGAGACCCCGGGGCCGTCGTCCCGGGCCTGGGGACCGCTGTCGTCCCGGCCCCGGAGACCGCCGCCGTCCCGGGCCTCCGGGCCCGGAAACGCGGGAGGGCGGGGCACCCGCACGGTGCCCCGCCCTCCCGGCGTGATCAGAGTGATCAGAACTCAGTGGCCGCCGGCGGCCTCGAGACGCTTGATGGACGCCTCCACCTCGGCCTCGGCCTCGGCGCGGCCCACCCAGTTGGCCCCCTCGACCGACTTCCCCGGCTCCAGGTCCTTGTAGACCTCGAAGAAGTGCTGGATTTCCAGGCGGTCGAACTCTGAAACGTGGTGAATATCACGCAGATGCTCCACCCGGGGGTCCGAGGCCGGTACGCAAAGCAGCTTGTCATCGCCGCCCGCCTCGTCGGTCATCCTGAACATGCCGATGGCGCGGCACTTGATCAGGCAGCCGGGGAACGTCGGCTCGTCGAGAATGACCAGTGCGTCCAGCGGATCACCGTCCTCGCCGAGGGTGTTCTCGACGAAGCCGTAGTCCGCGGGGTAGCTGGTCGACGTGAAGAGTCGCCGGTCAAGGCGGATGCGACCCGTCTCGTGGTCCACCTCGTACTTGTTCCGCGAACCCTTCGGGATCTCGATGGTGACGTCGAACTCCACGGGTGGCTCCTCCATGATCAACACATACGTCTGGTGATTAAGTGTCCCCCACGCAGGTGTGTGGTGGCGAAAGGGGCTGGTCGGTCGTGCCTGAAGCCCGATCGTGGCAGGTCAGGGAGTGGCTGAGTCACCGGCTGAGCCGTGGGCGACGCGAGTTGGACCGGATGCGCGGGCGTGGGCTGCGCGAGTGGCACCGCGTGCGCGCCCGTGTTCGGCGCGAATGGCGTAATACGCCCCGCGAACAGCAGCGGACATGGCAACTGGTCGCGGTCTCCGCCGCGACCGGCCTGGTGGTCGCCGTGGTGTCGGTGCTGGTGGCCGGGCCCTGGGACGGCGGCCAGCGTACGGCCGAACGCGCCCGCGCCACCGAGGACGGCGTCCCGGGCGAGCGGCACGGCGGCCCGGGGCGGCCCGCGCCCAGCGCCCCGCCCGTCCTGGCGGCGCTCGGCGCGCAGCCCGCGCCCCGGTCGTCGGACAGCGGCGGCGACGCCGTGCCGCCGCCCACCGGGGCGGGGCTCGCCGACACGCTCGAACCGCTGCTGAAGGACTCCGCGTTGGGCGGTGAGCGCTCGGTGGCGGTGATGGACGTGACCACCGGTCAGCAGGTGTTCGGCGCCAAGGCGGGCACGGCCATCGTCCCCGCCTCCACGATCAAGCTCGCGACCGGCGCCGCGGCCCTCTCCGCCCTCGGCCCGGACCACCGCATCAGGACCAGCGTCGTGGCGGGCGCGGGCCGGCACGACATCGTGCTGGTCGGCGGCGGCGACCCCACGCTCACCGCGCGGGCCGTCAAGGGGAACGACCACCCCGCCGCGCTCCGCCAGTTGGCCGATGCCACCGCCCGCGCCCTGAAGAAGCGCGGCGCGGGCCCCTACCGGCTCGGCTACGACACCTCGCTCTACTCCGGGCCGAAGCTCCACCCCATCGGCCCCAACGAGAACCTCTCGCCCGTCGTCCCCCTGATGGCCGATGAGGGCCGTAAGGACGACAGCGACCACGGCCCGGCCCCGCGCGCCGAGGACCCGGCCGCCGACGCGGCCGGCGCCTTCGGCGCGATGCTGCGCGACCGCGGCGTCGAGGTGAAGGGCGAGCCCCGGACCCGCGAGGCCGCCAAGGGCGCCCGTACGGTGGCCTCCGTCCGCTCCCAGCCGCTGTCCTCGCTCGTCGAGCGGATGCTGACCACCAGCGACAACGACATCGCCGAGGCCCTTTCCCGGCAGACCGCCCTCGCCGCGGGCGAGCCCGCCAGCTTCGAGGGCGGCGCGAAGGCCGTGACCCAGCGGCTGCGCAAGCTCAAGCTGCCGCTGGGCGGTGCCCGGATCGCGGACGGCAGTGGGCTCGACCGCGCCGACCACGTCTCGGCCGGGCTGCTCGCCCAGGTGCTGGTGCGCGCCGCCGACCGTGACCACCCCGAGCTGCGGCCGCTGCTCACCGGGCTGCCGGTGGCCGGATTCACCGGCACCCTGCGCACCCGCTACGCCCAGGACGCGGTCGGCCGGGGCGTGGTCCGCGCCAAGACCGGCACCCTCACCGGGGTCAACAGCCTCGCGGGCTCGGTCGTGGACGCGGACGGCCGGCTGCTGGTCTTCGCGTATCTGACCAATGGCACCACCGATGCCACCGGCGCCCAGCGGGCCCTGGACCGGATGGCCTCGGCCCTCGCCAACTGCGGCTGCCGCTGAGCCAAGGGGTGCCCCGGACGCGGGGTGGCCGCCTGTGCGGACCCCGGTGTCCTCCCGGATGGGGCGCGGGCCACGTACCGTGAAGCCATGACGAGCATCGGTGGTGTGGAGATGGTCGACTGGAACCTCGCGGTCGCGACCGCGACCCGGCTGGTGCGCCCAGGTCCCGAGGTGAGCCGCGAGGAGGCGCGCGCGGTCGTCGCGGAGCTGCGCCGGCACGCCAAGTCCTCGGAGGAGCACGTCCGCGCCTTCACCCGGATGGCCGTCTCCGGCGGCCCGGCCTCCGACACCCCCGTCCTCGTGGTGGACCGCGCGGGCTGGATCAGGGCGAACGTGGCGGGCTTCCGGCAGATCCTCAAACCGCTGCTCGGCAAGGTGCAGGACCGGCGCGGCGGACTGCCCGGCGGGGCCGTGCTGGGCGCGGTCGGCGGCAAGGTGACCGGGGTCGAGCTGGGGATGCTGCTGTCCTTCCTGGCCTCCCGGGTGCTCGGCCAGTACGAGACGTTCGCGCCCGCGACCCGCGAGCTGCCCGGCTCCCCGGGCGGCGGCCGGCTGTTGCTGGTGGCGCCCAACATCGTCCACGTGGAGCGCGAACTCGACGTGGCCCCGCACGACTTCCGGCTGTGGGTCGCGCTGCACGAGGAGACCCACCGCACCCAGTTCACCGCCGTGCCCTGGCTGCGCGACCACATCGAGTCCGAGATCCAGGCGTTCCTCGGCGAGACCGACGTGGACCCGGCCACCCTGCTGGAGCGGGTCCGCGAGGCCGTCCAGTCGCTGAGCGGCGGCCGTCCCGCCGACGAGGGGGACGAGGCGGACAGGCGCGGCGCGCCCAGCATCATCGAGCTGGTCCAGACCCCGACGCAGCGGGAGATCCTGGGCCGGCTGACCGCGGTGATGTCGCTGCTGGAGGGGCACGCCGACTACGTCATGGACGGGGTGGGGCCGGAGGTCGTGCCGTCCGTCGCGGAGATCCGGGAGAAGTTCCAGAAGCGCCGGGCGAGCGGCGCGGGCCGGCTGGACCAGGCGCTGCGCAAGCTGCTGGGGCTCGACGCCAAGCTGCGGCAGTACCGTGACGGGGAGCGGTTCGTACGGGCGGTGGTGAACCAGGTCGGCATGGACGGCTTCAACCGGGTCTGGACCTCGCCCAACACGCTGCCGACCAAGGCGGAGATCAGCAAACCCGCCGAATGGGTCGCGCGGGTGCACCGCAAGGCGGAGTCCTAGAACCGGCACACACCCGGCACACACGGAAACGGACGAACGCCCCCTTTAATCACTCGTCCGAGGGACCGTTGGCGACGGGTAGGCGTGCGATGCTCGGGGAACAGCTCGCTTCTGTCACCATCGACATACGCAGCGTGACGAAAGGCTCGTACCGCTCGTACTCCTCGCACCCCCCGAGGCACCCCCTCGAATGACAGATGGGAAACGGACATGGGTCCCCATCCAGCGGTCGCCGCGATACGCCTCGCGGTCCGCCGCGTCCTCCACGACATCCTCGTCGCCCAATCGGCCGCGCCCCCGGCCGCCTCGTCGCCCTCCGCTCCCGCCTCTCCCTCCTCGGCGGCTCCGGCCCCCGGCCCCGCGGCTCCGCCCCGCGGGACGACGCACCGCTCGTGCTCGCCGCCTGCTCGGGTGGCGCCGACTCCATGGCGCTCGCCTCCGCCCTCGCCTTCGAGGCCCCGCGGGCCGGGCTGCGCGCCGGCGGGGTCACCGTCGACCACGGTCTCCAGCAGGGGTCCGACGTCCGTGCCGCCGAGGTCGCCGACCGGATGCGGGCCCTGGGCCTGGCGCCGGTCGAGGCGATCGCCGTGTCCGTCGGCCGGAGCGGCGGCCCCGAGGCCGCCGCGCGGGACGCCCGCTACGCCGCGCTGGACGCCGCCGCCGAGCGCCACGGCGCCGCCGCGGTGCTGCTCGGCCACACCCGTGACGACCAGGCCGAGACGGTTCTGCTGGGCCTCGCCCGCGGCTCCGGCACCCGCTCGCTGTCCGGCATGGCCTGGGTCTCCGGTACCGGCGGCCGCTACCGCCGCCCCTTCCTCCAGCTGGATCGGCACACCGTCCGTGAGGCGTGCCTGGCCCAGTCGCTGCCCGTCTGGGACGACCCGCACAACGTGGACCCCTCCTACACCCGCTCCCGGGTCCGCCACGAGGCGCTGCCCATCCTGGAGAAGGCGCTGGGCAAGGGCGTCGTCGAGGCGCTCGCCCGCACCGCCCAGCTCTCCCGTGACGACGCCGACACCCTCGACGCCTGGGCCGCGCGCGCCGAGGCCGATGTGATGACCACCGCACCGGCGGCGGCCGGTGGCGCGCAGGCCGTGCACCTCGACACCGTCGGCCTGCACGGACTGCCCGCCGCCGTCCGCCGCCGGGTGCTGCGCCGGGCCGCCATCGCCGCGGGCGCGCCCGCCGGTTCGCTCTTCGCCCGCCACATCGAAGAGGTGGACCGGCTGATCACCGGCTGGCGGGGGCAGCGGGCCATCAACCTCCCCGGCCGCGTCGAGGTCCGCCGGGAGGGTGGCAGACTGGTCATCCGGCAGGGCTGATCCGCCCGAGCCAGACGAGCCGGTAGTCGAACGAGAGTGGCGCGGGTGGACGACAAGGACATGGGCACCGACCTCAAGTCGGTCCTCATCACCGAGCAAGAGATCAACGCGAAGCTGGCCGAGCTGGCCGCCGCCATCGACGAGGAGTACGCGGGCAAGGATCTGCTGATCATCGGCGTGCTCAAGGGCGCGGTCATGGTGATGGCGGATCTGGCGCGTGCCCTCTCCACGCCCGTCACCATGGACTGGATGGCCGTGTCGTCCTACGGCGCGGGCACCCAGTCCTCCGGCGTGGTGCGTATCCTGAAGGACTTGGACACCGACATCAAGGGCAAGCACGTCCTGATCGTCGAGGACATCATCGACTCCGGACTGACGCTGTCGTGGCTGCTGTCGAACCTGGGCTCGCGCGAGCCGGCCTCGCTGAACGTCTGCACCCTGCTGCGCAAGCCGGAGGCGGCCAAGGTCGCCATCGAGGTGAAGTGGGTCGGCTTCGACATCCCCAATGAGTTCGTCGTCGGCTACGGCCTGGACTATGCCGAGAAGTACCGGAACCTTCGGTTCGTCGGCACCCTGGCGCCTCACGTCTACGGCGGCTGACGGGCGCGGCCGCCCCCTGGGAACCCGGCGGGGTTTTCCGCCGTTGGAGCAGGGGAAGGCGGTTTCGTTAACAGTCCACGGCGGCGTCGGGTGACAATGCTGGGGTACCGTCCGAAGGTCAGTCTTTTTCGAGACTGAGGATTACACAGCTCATACACCGCAAATACACCGCACGCACAGGCGCCCCTCCAGGGCTGCCGTGCCTCACTGTGGCAGGAGGGACGGGGCGACTTCGCCCCGTATGGATGGACGTGAAGCGCTACTTCCGTGGGCCGGTCATGTGGATCGTGCTGGCCGTCCTCGCCGTGGTCGTGTTGATGCAGGTCGTCGGCTCGTCCGGCGGCTACAAGTCGGTGGACACCAGTCAGGTCGTCAAGGCGATCAACCAGAACCAGGTCCAGTCCGCCGAACTGACGACCGGCGACGAGCACAAGGTAAAGATCGAGCTCAAGGACAACGTCGCCAAGATCTCGGGCAGCAACAAGCTCCAGGCCACCTACATCGGTGACCAGGGCGTTGATCTCGCCAAGACTCTGCAGGCCAACGCTCAGAAGCCCAATGGGATCCCCGATGGGTACAACGTCTCGACGTCGAAGCAGAACCCCTTCGTCGGGATCCTGCTCTCGCTGCTCCCGTTCGTGCTGATCGTCGTGGTCTTCCTGTTCCTGATGAACCAGATGCAGGGCGGCGGCTCCCGGGTGATGAACTTCGGCAAGTCGAAGGCCAAGCTCATCACCAAGGACACGCCGAAGACGACCTTCACCGATGTGGCGGGGGCCGACGAGGCGGTCGAGGAGCTCCAGGAGATCAAGGAGTTCCTCCAGGAGCCGGCGAAGTTCCAGGCCGTGGGCGCCAAGATCCCCAAGGGTGTGCTGCTCTACGGCCCGCCCGGTACGGGTAAGACGCTGCTCGCGCGCGCCGTCGCGGGCGAGGCGGGTGTCCCCTTCTACTCGATCTCCGGCTCCGACTTCGTCGAGATGTTCGTGGGTGTGGGTGCCTCCCGGGTCCGCGACCTGTTCGAGCAGGCCAAGGCCAACGCCCCGGCCATCGTCTTCGTCGACGAGATCGACGCCGTCGGCCGGCACCGCGGCGCGGGCATGGGCGGCGGCCACGACGAGCGCGAGCAGACGCTGAACCAGCTGCTCGTCGAGATGGACGGTTTCGATGTGAAGGGCGGGGTCATCCTGATCGCCGCCACCAACCGGCCCGACATCCTCGACCCGGCGCTGCTGCGCCCGGGCCGCTTCGACCGGCAGATCGCCGTCGACCGCCCGGACATGCAGGGCCGGCTGGAGATCCTCAAGGTCCACCAGAAGGGCAAGCCGGTCGCCCCGGACGTCGACCTGTCGGCCGTCGCCCGCCGCACCCCCGGCTTCACCGGTGCCGATCTGTCGAACGTGCTGAACGAGGCCGCCCTGCTGACGGCCCGCAGTGACAAGAAGCTGATCGACAACCACTTCCTGGACGAGGCGATCGACCGCGTCGTGGCCGGTCCGCAGAAGCGGACCCGGATCATGAGCGACAAGGAGAAGAAGATCACCGCGTACCACGAGGGCGGTCACGCCCTGGTCGCGGCGGCGTCTCCGAACAGCGATCCGGTGCACAAGGTCACGATCCTCTCCAGAGGCCGGGCCCTGGGCTACACCATGGTCCTGCCCGACGAGGACAAGTACTCGACCACGCGCAACGAGATGCTGGACCAGCTCGCCTACATGATGGGCGGCCGGGCGGCGGAGGAGCTCGTCTTCCACGACCCGACCACGGGCGCGTCCAACGACATCGAGAAGGCCACCGCCACGGCCCGCGCGATGGTCACGCAGTACGGCATGACCGAGCGGCTCGGCGCGATCAAGTTCGGCTCCGACAACTCCGAGCCGTTCCTCGGCCGTGAGATGGCTCACCAGCGCGACTACTCCGAAGAGGTCGCCGCGCTGGTGGACGAGGAGGTCAAGAAGCTCATCGAGGCCGCGCACAACGAGGCGTGGGAGATCCTCGTCGAGAACCGGGACGTCCTGGACAACCTGGTGCTGGCGCTGCTGGAGAAGGAGACGCTGAACAAGGAGGAGATCGCCGAGATCTTCGCCCCGGTCGTCAAGCGCCCGGCCCGCCCGGCGTGGACCGGCTCCTCGCGGCGTACGCCCTCCACCCGTCCGCCGGTGCTCTCCCCCAAGGAGCTGGCCCCGGCCAACGGCGCCCAGCCCACCTCGGCGGCCTCGCTGACCAAGAGCACCGCCCCGGAGGACAGCGTCGAGCGTCCTGAGGGCTCGGGCTCCGGCTCGGAGAACTGATCCCCGCCACCGGGGGCGGCCTCCGCTCCCGGTGACCCGGAATGAATGCCGCGTCCATCAGGTTCTAGCCTGTTGGACGCGGCATTTTCGCGTTCGTGTGCGTATGTGAGGAACGAGGCAGCTCCATGACCGACCCGGTGACGCTGGACGGCGAGAGCCCCATTGGCGTGTTCGACGAGAAGCGCGCCGAGAACGCGATCCGCGAACTGCTGATCGCCGTCGGTGAGGACCCCGACCGGGAGGGGCTGCGCGAGACCCCGGGCCGGGTGGCCCGCGCGTACAAGGAGATCTTCGCGGGGCTGCGCCAGGTGCCCGAGGACGTCCTGACCACCACCTTCGACCTGGGCCACGACGAGATGGTGCTGGTGAAGGACATCGAGGTGATGTCCTCCTGCGAGCACCACCTGGTGCCCTTCGTGGGCGTGGCCCATGTGGGCTATATCCCGTCCCACGACGGCAAGATCACCGGGCTGTCCAAGCTGGCCCGGCTGGTCGATGTCTACGCCCGCCGCCCCCAGGTCCAGGAGCGGCTGACCACCCAGATCGCCGACTCCCTGATGCGGATACTGGAGCCGCGCGGGGTGATCGTGGTGGTCGAGTGCGAGCACATGTGCATGACCATGCGCGGGGTGCGCAAGCCCGGCGCCAAGACCCTCACCTCGGCCGTCCGTGGCCAGCTGCGCGACCCGGCCACCCGGGCGGAGGCGATGAGCCTCATCATGGCCCGCTGAGCGGGCCCGCGCGGCTCGGCCGCGTAACCGACCGAGCGCTTCCGCGGCTCAGCCGCGTCACGACCGTGCGCTTCGGGGCCTCGGTCTCCGGCGCGCCTCAGGCGCGGGCCGCCGCGCTCGGGCCGTTGCCGTCGTTGTCGTCGTCCTCGGGAGCTTGAGCACCCGCTCCAGGAAGAACGCGGCCGCCACCACCCCCGCGCCCGCCAGGACCGAGCCTCCGGCGTAGAGCGCCTGATCGCGGCGGGCGGGCACATCGAGCTGCTCCATGGCCAGGAAGACGCCCACTCCGCCGTACATCCCCGCGACCAGCGCCGCCACCAGCGCGCTGGCCTGCCCGAAGACCACCGCACGGGCGGCCACCATCGGGTCCACACCCTTGGCGTCGGGCTGCCGCTCCCGCTGGGCGCGCAGCCGGGACCGCAGCGACAGCGCGGTGGCGGCCAGCACGACCGCGATCAGGGCCAGCACGATCGGCGCGGCCACCGGGACGCTCGGCAGTGACCCGAAGGTGTCCCACAGCCGGGCCCCCGCCCACGAGACCACACCGGCCACGGCGAACAGCCCGACCAGCACGCCGATCCGAAGTTGCTTCACCGAGCGGTCGCCCCTCAATCCAGTACGTACCAGCGTCTCCCGGAACCTATCCGGATCAACGTCTACTCGGGCAGTCGCAGTTCCAGATCGGCGCGGACCCGGACCCCGTCCCGGCCCACCGCCGCCAGCAGCCCCGCGACCGTCCCGCGCCCGGGGACCTCGGCCTGCGGATCCACGTCGTTCCACGGCACCAGGACGAAGGCGCGCTCATGGGCGCGCGGATGCGGCAGGGTCAGCTGCGGGTCGTCGGAGACCACGTCCTGGTACGCCACGATGTCCACGTCGATGGTGCGCGGGCCCCAGCGCTCGTCCCGCACCCGCTCGAACGCCTCCTCGATGGCGTGGCCGCGCTCCAGCAGCGAGGACGGCGGCAGCGTCGTCTTGATCAGCACCACCGCGTTGAAGTACGTGGCCTGGGTGCCGGGCTCCACGCCCCACGGATCCGTCTCGTACACCGGCGACACGGCCTTGACCCGCAGGCCAGGGGTGTCCTCCAGCGCGTCGATCGCGCCCTGGATGGTCTCCAGGCGGTTGCCCAGGTTGCTGCCGAGCGAGATCACCGCCCGTTTGGGGTTGCTCAACGTCACGTCGGCGGCGTCCACCTGCTCCACCACGGAGGTGGGAACGGGCTGCACGGTCGGGTCGCTGCTGCTCATACTCGGCTCCGGGTGATGGTGATGGTCACGTCGTCGAAGGGCACGGTGATCGGGGCCTGCGGCTTGTGCACCACGACCTCGACCTCCCGCACCACGTCGTGCTCGAGGCACCGGTCCGCGATCCGTTCGGCCAGCGTCTCGATCAGATCGACCGGCTCACCCCGTACCACGTCCACGACCTCCTCCGCCACCACGCCGTAGTGGACGGTCTTGCCGAGGTCGTCGTCGGCCGCGGCCAGCCGAGTGTCCAGGCCGAGCACGAGGTCCACGACGAAGTCCTGGCCCTCCTCGCGCTCATGGGGCAGCACACCGTGGTGCCCGCGAGCCCTCAGGCCGCGCAGCGCGACACGATCCACCTGAACCACTCCTGCTGGTCGTCGGTACGCGGGCACGTCCCAGCCGGAACGCACCACCCGTCCCCTGCCGTATGCGGGGGTACCTGCCTCGAATCTACCTGCGAGCTCCGGCGGCACCCGCCCATGGGGTGGGCTGCGCACGCTGCCGACACTCCGCGCCACAGCCTCCTACCCCCACCTCGCGGGGCTCGAACGGGATGAACTCAGCCCGGCAGCAGTCCGTCGTCGGCGGGCCCTTCGGGGCCGCCCGGCTCCTCGTCGTCGCTCTCCGCCAGCACCGGGGAGCCGTGGTGCGCCCAGACCTTCCAGCCGTCCTCCGTTCGGCGGAACACGTTCGTGGCCACGACCAGCTGGCCCACCAGCGGGCCGAGCTGGCCCTCCTCCTCCGCCGGGGCGCCGCTGAGGATGTTCTCGGTGCAGGTCACCAGGGCGGTGTCGGCCATCACCGACACCTCGACATCCGTCAGGAAGAACTGGATGTAGTCCGTGTTGGCCATGATCAGCGCGTAGGAGCGGAGCACCTCGCCCCGGCCGCGCAGCACCGGCCAGCCCGGGTGGACACAGGACACCTCGGTGTCGGGGGAGTCCAGCCAGAGCCGCTGCAGCGTGGCGTGGTCGCCCTGCTCCATGGCGTCGTACAGCGCGGTGTTCACCAGCGCCACACGCTCGTTGTCCGTAAGGGAAGTCACAGCGCTCCCGCCGTGGTCTCGGCCGCTTCGATGGCCCGCGCCACGCGTACCGCGTCCGCGCTGGCCCGTACCTCGTGCACCCGGACGGCCCAGGCACCCTCGCGCGCCGCGATCGCGGTGACCGCCGCCGTGGCGGCGTCCCGCTCCCGGGCGGGCGGCGGGCTGCCCCCGTCACCGGCCAGGACGCGCCCCAGGAACCGCTTGCGGGAGGCCGCCACCAGCAGCGGCCGGCCCAGCTCTCGCAGCGCGGACAGACGGGCCACCAGCGCCAGGTCGTGTCCGGCGTCCTTGGCGAAGCCCAGGCCCGGGTCGACCACGATCCGCTCCGGGTCGATACCGCCCGCGACCGCCCGCTCCAGGCCGACGCGCAACTCGGCGACGACCTCGCCGACCACGTCCGCGTACACCGCTCGGTTGTCCATGTCGATCGACCGGCCGCGCCAGTGCATCACCACGAACGGCACTCCCGCCGCGGCCACCATGGGCACCATCGCGGGGTCGGCGCCGCCGCCGCTGACGTCGTTGACCAGCCGGGCCCCGGCCGCCACGGCCCGCTCGGCCACCGCGGCCCGCATGGTGTCCACGCTGACCAGGGCCCCGGCGGCGGCCAGCTCCCGGACCACGGGGATCACCCGGCGCAGCTCCTCGGCCTCGTCGACGCGCGCCGCGCCGGGCCGGGTCGACTCGCCGCCGACGTCCACCAGGTCCGCCCCGGCGGCGACCAGATCGAGACCGTGCTTGACGGCCAGATCGGTGTCGAACCACTTCCCGCCGTCGGAGAAGGAGTCGGGTGTGACGTTCACCACGCCCATCACCGCGCACCGGTCCCACTCCGGCAGTCCGGCCACCCGGCCCGCCCACGCAACGTGCTCATGTGCCCAGCCTAGGCGTAGGCCCTGCCGGGCGGATCTACGCGGGCCCGCGAAGATCCGCCCGGCAGGGCCTGGGGGTGCGTTCTGGCTCAGGCCGCCTGCTGGAGCTCCCGGCCCTCGCTTCGGTGCCGATGGGCGCAGGGCCGGGGCTCGGGGCGGCGGCCGCGGCGCAGCAGCCGGGGCAGGGCGAGCGAGACGAACCCCTCGGCCTGCATCGCGGCCAGGCCGATCCGGGGCAGGTCGCGGGTGTTGCGGAAGACCACGAAGCGCGGCTCCCAGCGCGGCTGGAACTTCGCGTTGAACTTGTACAGCGACTCGATCTGGAACCAGCGGGAGAGGAACACCAGCAGCGCCCGCCAGCCACGCAGCACCGGACCCGCGCCCAGCTTCTCGCCGCGCGCCAGCGCCGAGCGGAACATCGCGAAGTTCAGCGACACCCGCTCCACGCCCAGCTCGGGGCGGCCCGCAGCGCGGCCACGATCAGCAGCTCGTTCATGCCCGGGTCGGCGCTCCGGTCGCGCCGCATCAGCTCCAGCGACATCCCGTCCCGGCCCCACGGCACGAAGTGCAACACGGCCTTGAGGTCCCCGTACGGGCCCTCCTCGGCGCCCTCGTCGGCGGCCTTGTGGGCGGTGGCGATGACCGCGTCCCCGTCCGCCGGGTCACCGATCCGGCCCAGCGCCATCGAGAAGCCGCGCTCGGTGTCGGTGCCCCGCCAGTCGGCGGCGGCGCGCCGGATGGCCTCCAGCTCCTCGGGGCTCAGCTCGTCGGCGCGCCGCACCCGGGTCCGGTAGCCCGCCCGCTCGATCCGCTTGACCATCTGGCGCACATTGCGCATGGCGCGCCCGGAGAGGGTGAAGTCCGCCACATCGACGATGGCCTCGTCGCCGAGCTCCAGCGCGTCCAGGCCGGTCTCGCGGGTCCACACCTCGCCGCCGGTCTCGCTGCAGCCCATCACCGCCGGGGTCCAGGAGTGGGCCTGGGCCTCCTCCATGAAGCGGGCGATCGCACCGGGCCACGCCTCCACGTCGCCGACCGGGTCGCCGCTGGCGAGCATCACCCCGGAGACCACGCGGTAGCAGACCGCGGCCTTGCCGCTGGGGGAGAAGACCACGGCCTTGTCGCGGCGGAGCGCGAAATGGCCGAGCGAGTCGCGGCGCCCGTGGGCGGTGAGCAGGCCCCGCAGCCGCTCCTCGTCCTCGGCGGTGAGGCGGGCGGCGGGGTGCTCGGGGCGGAAGGCGAGATAGGCCGTGGTGGCCACGGTCAGCAGGCCCAGCGCACCGAGGGAGTAGCCGACGGTGTAGTCCGCGCCGTGGCGGTAGCCCACCGGCCCTTCGAAGCCGAACAGACCCCACAGCACGTGCTCCAGCTGCTCGCCGAGCGACGGCGCTCCTTCGATGGCGTCCGGATGGGACCGGACGATGAGCAGTCCCACGGTGACGCTGACCGCGCCCATGCCCACGAAGTTGGCCAGCGCCATCCAGCGGCTGCGCGGATCCGGCAGCGCCGCGAACTCGGCGCGGTAGCGGATCAGCACCCCCATCAGGACGAGGGAGAGGACCATGCCGATGACCGAGTGCCGGTAGAGCAGCTGTGCGGCCGCGCCGACCGGCAGCAGCCCCACGGCCGCGACCCAGGCCCGCCGTTTACGCCGTTTGAGGCCGTGGGCCAGCATCAGCAGCAGCAGACCCACCACGATCGAGGCGGCGGCCGCCAGGGAGCTGACGGCGCCCGGCAGCAGCTCGGCCAGCGCGTGCACCCTGCTGTGCCGCAGCCGGGGGAAGACGATGTCCATCAGCCCGATCAGCGTGCACGCGGTACCGACGGCGGTGGGTACCGCCTCTGGCCTGGGCCGCGTGGCAGGCGCCGTATCCGGGTGGGAACCTTCCCGGATGTTTCGGCATCTTGACTGTCAGACATCTGTATTCCCGTCGCTTCGGTCAAGAGGATCTTCGGTTCTGTTGCTCGGCATCCGCACGATTTGCGCCCAGTAAGACGGCGTTTGAAGGAGCGGGGTTCACTCCCCAGCCAACGGCTGGGAGGTTCCCCGGCGGCACGGGGGGGCCGGCCGCCCGGCAGAAAGATAGTGATGGGTCTCACGAGCAACAACATCGTGATCGCGGCAGCCGTCGCGGCGTTGCTGCTGTTCGCGGCCACGATATGGCTGTGGCCCCGGCTGGCCGGGCGCGGCGTGGCTCCCGTGCTCGGCCGGGTCGGCATGCTACTGGGGACGCAGCTGACCGTGTTCATGGCGTTCGGACTGTTCGCCAACCAGTCCTTCGGATTCTACGGATCCTGGTCCGACCTCCTCGGTACGCAGGACGAGCCGGGTGTCGTGGTGGACCACGACACCCGGGTACCCGGGTGCGGGTCACCGAGACCCGCCACCTGGCCATGGACGGCGGCTCCTCGCCCAAGGTCGCCGGGCGCATCGAGAAGGTGAACATCCAGGGGCCGGTCTCCGGGATCGCGAGCCCGGCGTACATCTATCTGCCGCCGGAGTACTTCCGGCCCGAGTACGCCCGGCGGACCTTCCCCGCCGCGCTGGTGCTGACCGGGTATCCGGGCACCGCCGAGGCGCTCATCAATGGCCTGAAATATCCACAGCACTCGCACAAGCTGGTCAAGGCGGGGAGGATGCAGCCCCTCGTCCTGGTGATGATGCGGCCGACGGTCGCGCCGCCGCGCGACACCGAGTGCGTGGACGTGCCCGGCGGGCCGCGGACCGAGACGTTCTTCACCAAGGACCTGCCGAAGGCGGTGGCCGACCACTACCGCGTGGGCAAGCGGGCCCGTAACTGGGGCGTCATCGGAAATTCCACCGGCGGCTACTGCGCCCTGAAGATGGCGATGCGCCACCCGGACGCGTTCTCGGCGGCGGCCGGGCTCTCCCCCTCGTACAAGGCCCCGATCGACGCCACCACGGGCGATCTCTTCGGCGGCAGCGAGCGGCTGGAGCGGGAGAACGACCTGATGTGGCGGCTGGACCACAAGCCGGCGCCGCCGGTCTCGCTGCTGGTGTCCAGCAGCGAGCACGGGGAGCAGAACTACCGGGACACCGTGCGGTTCGTGAACAAGGTGAAGCGGCTCAACCGGCGCGGGGAGCCGACCCGGATCTCGTCGATCATCCTGAACAGCGGCGGCCACAACTTCAACACCTGGAAGCGGGAGGTCCCCGCCGCGCTGGAATGGCTCGGCGGTCGTCTCGCCGACCGCTGAGCGTTCCGCCGGAAGCTGCGCTGAGCTGGCGCCGTCGATCGTCTGCGGCGCCGTCGTGGCTGGTCCCACGCGGCGGAGCCGCATATCGACACAGCCGCGGCGGAGCCGCACATCGAAACAGCCCCGCGCCCCTTCGGGGCGCCTCCGGACCGGGGGACGGCTGAGGAGCGGGCCCCGGTCAATGGGGGCGAAGCCCCTACGCGTCGGCGACGGTCTGGAGCTGGACCTCGCCGCGGGCGATGCCGCCCGCGTCGGCGTCGATCGAGCGGCGAAGGGCCTCGTGGAGCCGGGCCGGGGTGAGGACGCCGAGGAAGCGGTCCTCGTCCAGCACCGCGATCCAGCCCGCGTCGTGCTGGAGCATCGTGCTGAACGCCTGCTTGAGCGGCGCCCCCACCGGCAGCCACGCCTCCATCCGGCGCGCGTGGTCCCGGACGGTCCCCCGCGCGCCGTCGGCCGCCTCCGCCGGGATCCAGCCGTGCAGCCGCTCCGCGTCGTCCAGGACGACGGCCCAGCGCGCCCCGTCCGCGGCCAGCTTGGCGGCCGCCTTGGAGAGCGGGTCGTCCAGGTGGACCACGGGCGGCTGGGTCAGATCGCCGGGCTCGATGGGGTGACCGACAGCCGCTTCAGCCCGCGGTCCGCGCCGACGAAGTCGGCCACGTACGGGGTGGCGGGCGCGCCCAGCACCGTGGCCGGGGTGTCGAACTGCTCGATCCGCCCCGAGCCGTAGACCGCGATGCGGTCCCCGAGCCGGACCGCCTCCTCGATGTCATGGGTGACGAAGAGCACGGTCTTGCGCACCTGTGACTGAAGTCGCAGGAATTCGGTCTGCAGATGTTCGCGGACGACCGGGTCGACCGCGCCGAACGGCTCGTCCATCAGCAGCACCGGCGGATCCGCGGCCAGCGCGCGGGCCACGCCGACGCGCTGCCGCTGACCGCCGGAGAGCTGGTCGGGGTAGCGGTCGCCGTAGACGGACGGGTCGAGGCCGACCAGGTCCAGCAGCTCGGCGGCGCGCTCCCGCCCCTTCTTCCGCTGCCAGCCCAGCAGATGCGGCACGGTGGAGGTGTTCTCCAGCACGGTCTTGTGCGGGAAGAGCCCGACCTGCTGGATGACATAGCCGATACGGCGGCGCAGCGCGACCGGATCCGCCTCGGCGATGTCCCGGCCGTCCACCAGGATCCGCCCCGATGTCGGCTCGATGAGCCGGTTCACCATCTTCATCGTCGTCGTCTTGCCGCAGCCCGAGGGGCCGACGAGGGTGACCAGCTCGCCCTCCGACACCTCGAAGGAGAGGTCGTCCACGGCCGTCGTGCCATCGGCGTAGCGCTTGGTGACATGCTCGAAACGGATCATGGCTCCCCATTGTTGCCGCATTCGTGGCAGACATTGTTGCTGTTGTGTGGCGATCGGACGAGATTGTCATCTCCCGGGTTAGGGTCACCCAGGAATTGTGATGAGCAACCGGCCCGCGACCCGACGGGGGAGGTGAGCGTATGGCCGACGGAAACTGTCTGATCAGTAACGAGTGGATATGCGGTGAGTATGTACGCACACGTGGTCAAGAGCTGACGGACGCGACGCTCGAGCACATAGGGATCACGCTCGCCTCGGTGGCGATCGGCCTTCTGGTCGCCTTTCCGCTGGCGCTGCTGGCCCGCCGCTGGCGGTCGGTGGCGGGGCCGGTGCTGGGGCTGACCACGATCCTCTACACGGTGCCGTCGCTGGCGATGTTCTCGCTGCTGCTGCCCGTGTTCGGAGTGTCGGCCGCGGTGGTGATCACCGGTCTGGTGCTCTATTCGCTCACGATCCTGGTGCGCAACATCATGGCCGGTCTCGCCTCGGTGCCCGAGGAGGCGCGGGAGGCGGCCCGGGGCATGGGGTACGGCCCGCTGCGGCTGCTCTTCGGCGTGGAGCTGCCCCTCGCGCTGCCCGCGCTGATGGCCGGGCTGCGGATCACCACCGTCTCCACGGTCTCGCTCACCACGGTGGGCGCGATCATCGGATACGGCGGCCTCGGCAACCTCATCTACGAGGGCATGCGCAGCTTCTTCAAGGCCGAGGTGCTCACCGCCTCGGTGCTGTGCGTGGCGCTGGCGGTGGTGGCGGATCTGCTGCTGCTCGGCCTCCAGCGGCTGCTGACGCCGTGGGCACGCAAGAGTCGGAAGGGCACCACCTGATGGACGTCGTCGCCAAGGCGTGGACCTGGCTGGCCACCGGGGCGCACTGGGCGGGCCCCGACGGGGTGTGGCACCGGCTGGGCCAGCATCTGTTCCTGACCTTCGTCTGCCTGGCGATCTCCTGCGCGGTGGCGCTGCCGATCGCCGTGGCCCTCGGCCACATCGGCAGGGGCGGCGCGCTCGCGGTGAACATCTCCAACGCGGGGCGCGCCGTGCCCACCTTCGCCGTACTGGTGCTGCTGCTGCTCAGCCCGCTGGGGACGCACGGCCAGTGGCCCACGATCATCGCGCTGGTGCTGTTCGCCATCCCGCCGCTGCTCACCAACGCCTATGTCGGGGTGCACGAGGCGGACCGGGAGGTCGTGGAGGCGGCCCGCGGCATGGGGATGACCGGCGGCCAGCTGATCCGCCGGGTCGAGCTGCCGCTGGCGTTCCCGCTCATCATGACGGGCGTACGGACGGCCGCGGTGCAGGTCGTGGCCACCGCGACGCTGGCCGCGCTGCCGGGCGGCGGCGGTCTCGGGCGGATCATCACGGCGGGCTTCCGGCTCACCGACACCCCGCAGGTGGTGGCCGGTGCGGTGCTGGTCGCGGCCCTCGCGCTGGTGGTCGAGGGCGTCTTCGTGCTGCTGGGCCTGGCGCTCGACCCGATGCGGCGCAGGACGGGGCGGCGGTCGACCGCGGCCCGGCGCCCGCCCGCCGACCAGGCGCCGGCCTCACCGGCGCTCACGACGTAGAACCCGCGGGCCGAGCCCTCCCGCGACCGGGCGCGAAGGCGTGCGGACACCCAGGGCGGACAGCGCGGAGAGCGCGGATGACGCATAGATCGCGGACGACGCGGAAAGCGCGGATGACGCGGGAAGCGCGGATGACGCGGAATGCGCCGACAACGCGGCCACACAACCGCGGCCACAACGACGGATGGGGAACCATGGACAAGATCAATCGGGCGGCGGCTGCCGTGGCGGGGGTCGCGGCGCTGGCGGTCGGGCTGACCGCCTGCGGCGGAGACAGCCTGGAGAAGTCGAACGGCGGCGACAGCTCAGGTGAACCGGGCAAGGGCTCGCTGGTGATCGGATCCGCCTCCTTCTCCGAGTCGAAGATCCTCGCGGAGCTGTACGCGGGGGTTCTGAAGGACGCCGGCTATTCCACCTCGATCAAGACGGTGGACGCCCGTGAGCTGTATGAACCGGCCCTGGAGAAGGGCCAGATGGATGTCGTGCCCGAGTACGCGGCGACGCTGGCCGAATTCCTCAACCAGAAGAAGAACGGGTCGAATGCCGCCCCGGTGGCCTCCTCGGACGTGACCAAGACGGTCGCGGCGCTGAAGAAGCTCGCCGAACCGCGCGGGCTGAAGGTGCTGGAGCCCGGCAAGGCCGTGGACCAGAACGCCTTCGCGGTCAGCGCCGACTTCGCGAGGAAACACGGCCTCAAGACGCTCTCCGACCTCGGGAAGTCGAAGCAGAAGATCACCCTGGCGGCGGGCGACGAATGCCCCAAGCGGCCCTTCTGCCAGCCGGGTCTGGAGAAGAAGTACGGCATCGACATCGCCGGGATCGACCCGCTGGACATCGGCAGCGTCCAGGCCAAGCAGGCGGTCAAGGACGGCAAGGACCAGATGGTCCTGACCACGACCACGGACAGCACGCTGGACCAGTTCGGACTCGTGCTGCTGCGCGACGACAAAAATCTGCAGAATGCCGACAACGTACTTCCCGTGCTGAATGCGAAGTCCGCCGGCTCGCAGAAGATCGCGGACTCGCTGAACAAGCTCACCAAGGTGCTGACGACCGCCGATCTGAGGGAACTCAACAAGAAAGTTGACGCCGAGCGGCTCAAGCCGGGGGATGTCGCCGACGACTACCTGCGGGACAAGGGGCTGGTGAAGTAGGATCAAATCCCCCGCTCGGGAGGACTTGGCAAGGGCTCGGCAAGGGATCTCGGCCGTGCGATCGCCGCATTTGCCAACGGATTGACAACAGATCTGGCCCGGCGGGCACCCAAGCGACCCCTTAGCACGGTAAGTTTCGGGCCATGCCACGTGGACGCCACCGCCAATCCCCACCCCTGCACAGGCTCCTCCCCTCCGCTTCGGTCGCAGTCGCGTCAATAACCTGCGCCGCCGGTGCCTGGCTGGTCGGCGACACGGTCGTGATCCGTGGGCTAGCCGCGACCGCGGCCGGCGCCGCCGTCGTCGGCGCCGTCCTGATGCGCCGTTGGGACCGCTCGGCCGGCCGCCGGGTCGCGGAGGCCACGAGCGAGACCGCGCGCCAGGAGATGAAGTACGAGGAGCGGATCGCGGAGCTCGAGGCGGACGCCGACAAGGCGAGCGAGCTCCGCGCCGCGCTCAACACCCGGCTGCGCGCCAAGCGCGCCGAACTCGCCCGGCTCCGCAACGAACACGCCGAGCTGCTGCGCCGCTACGCCACGGCCGAGACCGAGCGGGCCAGCGCCCTGGAGGGCCGCCGCCGGCTCGCGCTGGAGGCCGCGTCCCCGGCGAAGGCGCTGGAGGCCGTCGGGTCCGCCGGGTCCGCCGGGTCCGCCGAAGCCGTCGACTCCGACGACGAGCCGGACGAGCTCCCCACCGGGCTGCCGTCGGCCGCCGCGTACGCCAAGGCCGACGAGGCGCTGAGCCGGCTCAGGGAGAGCGCCCGGCGGCAGAAGGAGCGGCGGGAGCAGGCCGCCGCCGCGGCCGCCAAGGCCGAGGCTTCGGAGCAGGCCCCGGAGCAGGACGCGGAGCACGACGACCGTGAGGGCCCGCGCGAGAGTCGGGGCAAGGACGGTGCCGCCACGCTGGGGAAGCCCCCGGCGGCCGGCGGGCAGGACGGCGACGGCCCGCAGGAGCCGCGCGCCCACGCCCGTACGGCCGCCTCGGCGGTGGTGCCGTATGCCGCGGCGCGCCGGGCCGCCGCCCGTTCGGAGAGCGGCTTCGACTACTTCGGCACCCAGAAGAAGCAGTCGAAGAAGCAGAAGCGGGAGCCCGAACCGGCCGCCGAGGAGGACCTCGCCGATGTGATCGGCGACGAGACCCTGGCGGAGACCAAGAAGGCGGAGTCCCAGAAGGCGGAGTCCCAGAAGGCGGAGTCCCAGAAGGGCGCGGTGGGCGAGGTCATCGACCTGACCGCGCACGACGAGACGGAGCAGATCGACCTCGGGGAGCTGCGCAGCGCGATCTCGTGAGGGATCGCCCGCGCGGCTCGCCCGCTCGCCGGCCTCGTTGACCTGCTTGTCGTCGCACTACTTGTCGATGTCGCCGACGACGAAGAAGAGCGACCCCAGGATCGCCACCATGTCGGCGACGAGGGTGCCCGGCAGCAGCTCGGTGAGCGCCTGGATGTTGTTGTACGAGGCCGAGCGGAGCTTCAGCCGGTACGGCGTCTTCTCGCCCTTGGAGACGAGGTAGTAGCCGTTGAGGCCGAGCGGGTTCTCGGTCCAGGCGTAGGTGTGGCCCTCGGGCGCCTTGAGCACCTTCGGCAGCCGCTGGTTGATCGGCCCCGGCGGGAGCTCGTCCAGCCGGTCCAGGCAGGCGTCGGCCAGCGCCAGCGAGGCGTGCGTCTGCTCCAGCAGGCATTCGAACCGGGCGAGGCAGTCGCCCTCCTGGCGGACGGCGACCTCAAGGACGTCCTGGAGTTCCGGGTAGGCCAGATACGGCTCGTCGCGCCGCAGATCGAAGTCGACGCCCGAGGCCCGGGCGATGGGGCCGCTGACCCCGTACGCGTGCACCGTCTCGCGGGCCAGGACGCCGACGCCGCGGGTGCGGCCCCGGAAGATCTCGTTGCCGAGCACCAGGTCGTCGTACACGCCCATCCGCGAGCGCACCTCGGCCACGGCCTGCCGGGCCCGGCCCAGCCAGCCCGCCGGGAGGTCCTCCTTGAGGCCGCCGACCCGGTTGAACATGTAGTGCATCCGGCCGCCGGAGATCTCCTCCATGACGTGCTGGAGGTCCTCGCGCTCCCGGAACGCGTAGAAGATCGGCGTGATGCCGCCCAGCTCCAGGGGGTAGGAGCCGAGGAACATCAGGTGGTTCAGGACCCGGTTGAGCTCGGCGAGCAGCGTACGGGTCCACACCGCGCGCTCCGGGACCTCCATGCCCAGCATCCGCTCGACGGCGAGCACGACGCCGAGTTCGTTGGAGAAGGCGGAGAGCCAGTCGTGGCGGTTGGCGAGCATGATGATCTGGCGGTAGTCGCGCGCCTCGAACAGCTTCTCCGCGCCCCGGTGCATATAGCCGACCACCGGCTCGGCGCTCTGGATCCGCTCCCCGTCGAGGACCAGCCGCAGTCGAAGCACTCCATGGGTGGAGGGGTGCTGTGGGCCGATGTTGAGCACCATGTCCGTGCTCTCGGCGGCGCCGCCGATGCCGACTGTCGTCTCCGTCATGCGTACCAGTCTCTCAGCTGCCCGGCGGGCCACGCGGCGGAGCCGCATATCGACGCTTTCCCCTACCCGCCCCTTCCCGTACCAGGGACTCCGCCCCTGGACCCGGGGCCCGGCGGCGGTGCCCCGCCCGGGGGTAGTGCCGCGCCCGGCGGCGGTGCCCCGTCCGGGGGTAGTGCCGCGTCCGGTGGCGGTGGAGTCGCGCCTGGCGGTGGTGTCGCGTCCGGGGGTGGTGTCGCGTCCGGTGGCGGTGGAGTCGCGCCTGGCGGTGGTGTCCCGTCCGGGGTGGTGTCGCGTCCGGGGGTGGTGGAGTCGCGCCTGGCGGTGGTGTCCCGTCCGGGGTGGTGTCGCGTCCGGTGGTGGTGGAGCCGTGCTTGGCGGTGGAGTCGCGCCTGGCGGTGGAGTCGCGCCCGGGGTGGTGTCGCGTCCGGTGGCGGAGCCGCGTACCGATGCGCTGCGTGGCAGGGGCCGGGGTCTGGGGCGGAGCCCCAGTTGTGGGAAGGGGCGGAGAGGGGAAAGCAGCCCGCCGCAGGCGCCAAGCTTCGCCGGACACCCCCTACGGCCGGAGCACGTCCTGGGGCAGGTTCACCGGGTGCAGGAGCCAGGTGAAGGCGCCGAGCCCCGCGGGGTCGGTCAGCTCCGCGGCCTCGCCCACCGCGCTCAGGGCGCGGACGTAGGCGGTGGGGTCGGTGGAGGCCAGGGCGAGCGGGGGACGGCGGGCGTCGAGGCCCAGGGCGTGCAGCGCCTCGCGCTGGGTCAACAGCCGGGAGCCGGGCCCGGACGCGGTGGCGGACGGGTCCATCGCGGTGGCGGACGGGTCCATCGCGGGACTGGACGCGGTCGGCGCGGCGCCGGACGGGTCCACCGCGGGACTGGACGCGGTCGGCGCCGCGCCGGACGGGCCCATCGCAGGACCGGACGCGTCCATCGCGGCGGCGCACGCGTCCATCGCGACATGCGCCGTCAGATCGCAGGTGCCGTCGGGGACGGGCCGGACCTCGCGCCCCTCGCGGAAACCGGTCAGGGTGCCGAACGGGGGCCGGGTGGCGCGTTCGTGGGCGTAGTCGACGGCGACCGCGAGGCCCGCCCGCAGGGAGCCGACGGCCCGCGCCCAGGCCGCCTCGCGCGGATGGCCGATCTCGGCGCGCAGCCCCGGTTCGGCGCCTGCCAGGGGCCACCAGCGGTCCAGCCACGCGGCGTCCTCGCCGTCCACCGGGGCGCCCAGCCGCTCGGTGCCGTCCGGCGAGGCGAGGTCCACCTCGACCCGGCGGGGCACGCCGTCCGCGTCGGTCTCGGCCACGTCCACGGGCACGTTGTCGAGCCACTCATTGGCGAACAGCAGCCCCGTGCACCCCTCCGGCGGGGCGTCGAGCCAGGCGATCCGCCCGTCCAGGCCCGCCGGCCGTTCCGCCCGCTCCACCGCGTACGGACGCAGCCGCCGGCCCAGCCCGTGTGGCAGGCCGGGGGCCAGGGCGAGCACCCGCGTGAGCAGCTCGCCGCGCCCGGCGCCCAGGTCCACCAGTGCCACCTCGGCCGGGCGCCCCAGCGCCCCGTCCACCCGGGACAGCAGCTCCGCGACCGCCCGTGCGAACAGCGGTGAGGCATGCACCGACGTGCGGAAGTGCCCTGCCGGGCCCTCCGGGCGCCGGAAGAAGCCGCCCGTTCCGTACAGCGCGCGTTCGGCCGCCGTACGCCATCCGCTCCACTCATGCTTCTCACTCGCCACACCGCCACGCTATGCGGAGTGGTCTCCACCTTGGGGAGTAGGGCCGGACGTCGCGGATCGCCCCTCGGGCTGACCCGGGAGGGGTCTGACGATGCCTACGCTGGGTGACGTGCAGCGCCTCTACGAATTTCTCCGCAGGCATCCGACAGGGGTGGACACCTTCTGGGCCGTCCTCCTCGTCGGTTTCGGGTTCCTGTGGCTGATGGAGGCGTCGGTGGGCCGGGACGCCCACATCGCGGGCGTGCCGATCGCCCTGGCGCTGGGCGCGACGATCGCGCTGCGCCGCCGCGCCCCCGAGAAGATGCTGGTGCTGGCCATTCTGTGCGGTCTCGCCCAGATGGCCATGGACATCAAGCCCAATCCGACCGACTTCGCCATGCTGGTGATCGTCTACACGGTGGCGGTCAGCTCCTCGCGCCCGGCCTCCCGCTTCGCGCTGGGCGTGGCGATCAGCGCGTCCCCCCTCGCGGCCCTCCGCTGGCAACCCACCCAGCAGGGCTGGTGGGAGGACGTGGTCTCGGCGGTCTTCGTCTCCATCCCCTTCGTCCTGGCCTGGGTGCTCGGCGACTCGATCCGCACCCGCCGCGCCTACTACGCGCAGCTGGAGGAGCGGGCCGCCCGGCTGGAGAAGGAGCGCGAGGCGCAGTCGAAGGTCGCGGTGGCCGCCGAGCGCGCCCGGATCGCACGGGAGCTGCACGACGTCGTGGCGCACAACGTGTCGGTGATGGTGGTGCAGGCGGACGGCGCCGCGTACGTCCTGGACTCCTCGCCCGAACAGACCCGGCAGGCGCTGGAGACGATCTCCGGCACCGGCCGCCAGGCGCTCGCCGAGATGCGGCGGCTGCTGGGCGTGTTGCGCACCGGGGAGCCGGGCGAGGAGAACACTTACGTCCCGCAGCCGGACGTCGAGCAGATCGACGAGCTCGTGGAGCAGGTGCGCGGCGCCGGGCTCCCGGTGGACTTCAAGGTCGTGGGCAGCCCGCGCCAGCTCCCCAGCGGGGTCGAGCTGACCGCCTACCGCATCGTGCAGGAAGCGCTCACCAACACCCGTAAGCACGGCGGCCCGGACGTGGGCGCGAGCGTCCGCCTCACCTACTTCGACGACGGGCTCGGGCTGCTGGTCGAGGACGACGGGCGGGGCGCTCAGCACGAGATGTACGAGGACGGCGGCGCCGACGGCAGCGGTCATGGTCTGATCGGGATGCGGGAGCGCGTCGGCATGGTGGGCGGCACGCTCGACGCGGGCCCTCGGCCGGGCGGCGGCTTCCGGATCAGCGCGCTGCTGCCGCTGAAGCCGGTTCGTTGAGCCATCCGATAGGTGCGTAGGCCGGCTGTCAGGCCTGAGGGAAGGGACCCGTCCGGGATGTCGATCCGCGTCATGCTCGTCGATGACCAAGTGCTGCTGCGCACCGGCTTCCGGATGGTGCTCGCGGCCCAGCCCGATATGGAGGTCGTCGCCGAGGCGGGCGACGGGGTGGAGGCGCTCCAGGTGCTGCGCTCCACGGAGGTGGACGTCGTCCTCATGGACGTCCGGATGCCCAAGCTGGACGGGGTGGAGGCGACCCGGCGGATATGTGAGCGGGACGGGGCGCCGAAGGTCATCATCCTGACCACGTTCGACCTGGACGAGTACGCCTTCTCCGCGCTCAAGGCCGGGGCGGGCGGCTTCATGCTCAAGGACGTGCCGCCGGGCGAGCTGCTCGCGGCGATCCGCGCGGTGCACAGCGGCGACGCGGTGGTCGCGCCCAGCACGACGCGCCGGCTGCTGGACCGGTTCGCGCCGATGCTGCCGGGCGGCGGAGCCGGTGGCCCCAGGGGCCGGGCCCGTCCGGAGCTGGACCGGCTCACCGACCGGGAGCGCGAGGTGGTGCTGCTGGTCGCACAGGGGCTGTCGAACGGCGAGATCGCGGCGCGGCTGGTGCTGTCCGAGGCGACCGTGAAGACCCATGTCGGCCGCATCCTCACCAAGTTGGAGCTGCGGGACCGGGTGCAGGTGGTGGTGATGGCCTACGAGACCGGGCTGGTCCGGGCGGGGAGGTCGACCGGACCGGCCCGCTGAGGCGACGGCCTTACGGTTGAGGCGACGGCCTTACCGTTGAGGCGGCGTCCTTACGGTTGGCACGGCGTCCTTATGGCTCGTACGGCCGCTCGCGGAGCACCAGGTCGAGCAGTCCGGGGAAGCGCCGGTCGAACTCGGGGCGGCGCAGCCGGTTGACCCGCTTGGGGCCCAGGTCGCGCTGCTCGATCAGCCCGGCCGCGCGCAGCACCGAGAAGTGGTGGCTGAGGGCCGCCTTGCCCACGGGGACGTCGAAGGTGCCGCAGGTGTGCTCCCAGTCGGCCGCCGTGGCGAGCTCGCGGACCAGTTGGAGCCGCACGGGGTCGGCGAGCGCCGCGAGCGCGGTCCGCACGGGGACGTCGTCGGGGTGGGTGTGGTGCGGTGCGGACCGGTGGCTTCGGTTGCTCATCGCCGCTCCTCCGCCGCTCGCCGTTCCGACCGCGTTCACCGTGCGGTGGACATTTTAGGCGGGGTCGGCCCCCTACCGCAGAACGCTCTCCAGGAAGTCGCTGCCCAGCCGGGCCACCGACGGCAGGTCGAGCTGGTGCAGCACATAGCGGCCGCGGCGGCGGGTGGTGAGCAGACCGGCCTTCTTCAGCACGGCGATGTGGCGGGAGACCTCCGGGGGCGTGATGCCGTACGACTCGGAGAGCTCACCGGTGGTGTGCGGGCCGCGGGCCAGGGTGCGGCACAGCCGCATCCGCATCGGGTGGGCCAGGGCCTCGAGGCGGCGCTGGACGAGCTCCAGGGCGGCGGGCGGGGCAGCTCGGGCGTGGCGACCGGGTACTGGATCACCGGGCGCCAGCCGGGGGCGTGGAGGACGACGAGATGCGGCCAGCCGAAGGCGGTCGGGATGAAGGTGATGCCGTCGCCGACCGCCGTCGTACGGCCGCCCGCCAGCTTGTCGACCACGATGCTGTGCCCGTCCTCGGACAGCGACAGCGCGGCCGAGGTCGACGCCAGCGCCTCCGCGAGCCCCTTGTGCCGCAGCAGCTCCGCCTTGTGGCGGGCGTCGGCGGCCAGCTGGATCCGCGTCCGCCGCCAGGTGTCGGCGAAGAACGCCTGGTCGCAGTCCTCCAGCAGCCGCCGCAGCCAGACCCGCAGCCCGTCCGGGTCCTCCAGCATGCGGTCGGTGAAGTCCGCCTGCCGCGGCCCCCGGGCGGCGGCCATCTCGCGGACCCGGGCCCGCTCGTCCGCGTCGACCAGCGGCGAGGGGGTGTGCCGGGTGTACGAGGGGGAGCAGGCGATCTCGAAGGCGGCCGCCACGAACGTCTCGTCGTCGATCCGGTCCAGGGCATCCAGCTCCTCGGCGAGCGTCGCCCCGGGGGCGGCCGGGAGCAGCAGGTCGGAGCGGGCGGTGCGCCACAGGAAGTCCGCCTCGCAGAGCCGGTCCGCGAGGTCCGGCTTGAGCGCCGAGGCGGTGGCGGTGGCCCAGCCGTGCAGCCCGGGGTGGTGGCCGGGCTCGGACAGCACATGGAGCGCGGCGCCCAGCTCGGCGAGCGGGGACGGGCTGAAGACGATGCGCTCGGGCGGCAGCCCGGCGATGTCGATGACATTGGCCATGAACCCATGGTGCGGGAGCCCGGACCCGGCGCCGCCCTCGTTTGACGCCGATCGTCAAACGGCGTGACCGGCGCCAGGGGCCGGGCGGACCGTCGAGCCATGTCCCTCACCGAGCAGTACGCACTCGATCTGTACCGGGCCGCCCAGCGCGGAGAGCACGCCCCGCCCGCACCGGGCCCGCACGACTGGCGCACCCTGCGGGAGCTGCGGGAGTACCGCGACTTCCGGGCCGTGATGGCCGGGCGCCCGGTCCGCCGCCGCGGCCGTCATGGCGGCCTTATGGACGCCGTGCGCGCCGTAAGGGCGGTCGGGGAGGTGTTCGCGCGGCGCCGCTCAGCCCTCCGTGAGTCCCCGGACCTCCGTGAGCTCCCGGACCCGGGCGAGGAAGGCGTCGGCCGCGGCCGTGACGTCGTCGGCCGTCCACTCGAGTGCGGATGAGGCGACCGTCAGCTCCGTCATGGCCAGACCGGGCGGCCCCGGCTCCCGCCAGCGACGGAACAGCACCGTCCGGGTCTCCTCCGCCAGCCGCACCCCCGCCTCGTCCAGCACCGCCGCCGGATACGGCAGCCACACCTGGAACTGGTGGGTGTGCGGCACCTCCGGGTGCACCCGGGACCAGCCCACCCCCGCGGCCGTGAACGCCGTCCGCAGCGCCTTGGCCACGACCCGCGCGTGCGCCACGTACGACGGCAGCCTCGGCAGCTCGCGGTCCAGGCCGTCCAGCGCGGCCAGCGCCGCCGGCCACTGCTGGAAGAGCTGCCCGCCGTACCGGTGGCGCCACGCCCTGGCCTCGGTCACCAGGGTCTCGGGTCCGGCCAGCGCCGCTCCCGAGAGGCCGCCGAGCGACTTGTAGAACGACACGTAGACGGAGTCCGCCAAGGCGGCGATCTCCGGCAGCTCCCGGCCGAAGTGCGCCGTGCACTCCCACAGCCGCGCCCCGTCGAAGTGCACCACCGCGTCCCGCTCCCGGGCCGCCTCCACGGCCGCGACCAGCTCGTCCCACTCGGGCAGCACGAATCCGGCGTCGCGCAGCGGGAGTTCGAGGGCGAGGGTGCCGAACGGCTCGTCCAGGCCCCGGATCTCCTCGGCCGTGGGCGGCCGCGGCTCGCTCGTCGGACGCACCGCGCGCAGCCCGCTGACCGTCAGATACGCGTCCCGCTCGTGCATGTCCAGATGGGCCAGCGGGTGCAGCGCCACCACCGGACTGCCGGTGCGCCCCGCCCAGCAGCGCAGCGCGACCTGCTGCGCCATGGTGCCGGTGGGGAAGAACGCCGCGGCCTCCATGCCGAGCAGTTCGGCGACCCGCCGCTCGAGCTCCTCGACGATGCCGTCGCCGTAGATGTCCACCCAGCCGTCCCCGTCGTACGGCGCGGTGTCGGCGTCAAGGGCGGTCGTGAGGGCGGCCAGCCGCTCGGCGATCCGCACCTCCGCGGGCCCGCGGGCGAGCGTTCGTTCGGCGCCGTGCCAGGCCGCGAGGCGGCGCGCCCGCGCGGCCCGCTCCGTCCCGCCGCCCGTGCCGTCCATCTCGTCTGCCTCGTCTGCCTCGTCCGTCCCGTCCGCCATGGGCTGATCATGTCGCACGCCTGTCCATCGGACCACAGAGTTGTCCACAGGCCCGGGCGTGCGGCCAAACCCCCGGAAACACTCGCGTAGCATGGCGGGGAATCGTCCGGTACCCCCTGAGGACTGGAACGGAAGGCCGTTGCCGCGTGAACGCTCAACCACTGCCTGAGCCGCAGGACCGACCTGCCCGGCTCACCGTCGGGGTCGTCGGCGCTGGCCGCGTCGGCCCGGCCCTCGCCGCCTCGCTGAGGCTGGCCGGGCACCGCCCGGTCGCCGCGTCCGGTGTCTCCGACGCCTCCGTGCGCCGGGCCGCCGCCCTGCTTCCCGAAGTCCCCGTCGTGCCGCCCTCCGAGGTGCTGGCGCGGGCCGAGCTGGTGCTGCTCACCGTCCCCGACGACGCGCTGCCCGAGCTGGTCGCCGGCCTCGCCGAGACCGGCGCGGTGCGCCCCGGCCAGCTGCTGGTGCACACCTCCGGGCGCTACGGCGTCAGCGTGCTGGAGCCCGCGCTGCGGGCCGGTGCGCTGCCGCTCGCGCTGCACCCCGTCATGACCTTCACCGGCACCTCGGTGGACGTCCAGCGGCTGGCCGGCTGCTCCTTCGGCGTCACCGCGCCCGAGGAGCTGCGGCTGGCGGCCGAGGCGCTGGTCATCGAGATGGGCGGGGAGCCCGAGTGGATCGCGGAGGAGTCCCGTCCGCTCTATCACGCCGCCCTCGCCATCGGCGCCAACCACCTCACCACGCTGGTCGCCCAGTCCCTGGAGCTGCTGCGCGCGTCCGGGGTCGAGGCCCCGACCGGATGCTCGGCCCCCTCCTCGGCGCCGCGCTGGACAACGCGCTGCGCAGCGGCGACGCCGCGCTCACCGGTCCGGTCGCGCGCGGCGACGCGGGCACGGTCGCCGCCCATGTCGCCGAGTTGCGGCGGCACGCCCCGCATGCCGTCGCCGGCTATCTGGCCATGGCCCGTACGACCGCGGACCGGGCTCTCGCGCACGGCCTGCTCAAGCCGGAGCTCGCCGAGGACCTGCTGGGCGTGCTCTCGGACGTGACCGACGCGCGGGGCCGGGGAGGTAGTGAGGGATGAGCCCGAAGCTGTGGACCAAGGCGCTTCCTGGGGAGCCGGATGTGGAGCTGTTCCGTCATCGCCCGGAGCTGGACGCGGCGCTCGCCCACTTCGCCGTGCCGGGGCGCACGGCCGTCGTGATGACCATGGGCGCGCTGCACGACGGGCACGCCTCGCTCATCCGCGCCGCCCGCGCCCGGGTGGGCGCCAAGGGCCTGGTGACCGTCACCGTCTTCGTCAATCCGCTGCAGTTCGGCGCGGGCGAGGACCTCGACCGCTATCCGCGCACCCTCGACGCCGACCTCAAGGTCGCGGCCGCGGCGGGCGCGGACATCGTCTTCGCCCCCACCGCCGAGGAGGTCTATCCGGGCGGCGAGCCGGGCGTCCGGATGACCGCCGGGACCCTGGGCGAGCGCTATGAGGGCGCCTCGCGCCCCGGCCACTTCGACGGGATGCTCACCGTCGTCGCCAAGCTGCTCCACCTCACCCGCCCCGACATCGCCTTCTTCGGCGAGAAGGACGCCCAGCAGCTGTCGCTGGTCCGCCGGATGGTCCGCGACCTGAACTTCCCCGTGGAGATCGTCGGCGTCCCCACCGTCCGGGAGGGCGACGGGCTCGCCCTCTCCAGCCGTAACCGCTATCTGAGCGCCCAGGAGCGGGACACCGCGCTGGCCCTGTCCCGGGCGCTGTTCGCGGGGCGCGACGCGGGGCTGCTGGCGGCCGGTGAGGGCCCGGCCGGGTCCGAGGAGCACGAGCTCATACGGGTCGCGTCGCCCGCCGCGGTGCGGTCCGCGGCGCGGGCGGTGCTCGACGAGGCGGCGGGTCTCGAGCCGCCGCTCGTCCTGGACTATCTGGCCCTGGTCGACCCCGCCGACTTCACCGAGATCCCCGAGGGACACGCGGGCGAGGCCGTGCTGGCCGTGGCCGCCGAGGTCGGCGCCACCCGCCTGATAGACAACATCCGCCTGTGGATCGGAGCCGCCCGATGACCCGTCCGACCGGGCGCCCGGCGGCCGAGGCCCCCGCCCCCGCCACCGCCCTGCGTGCCCCCGCCCCGGCTGGGCCACCGAGGCCGATGTCGTGGTCGTCGGCTCCGGGGTCGCCGGGCTGACGGCGGCGCTGCGCTGCGCCGCGGCCGGGGCCAAGGTCACCGTGGTCACCAAGGCCCGGCTGGACGACGGCTCCACGCGCTGGGCCCAGGGCGGCATAGCCGCCGCCCTCGGCGAGGGCGACACCCCCGAGCAGCACCTGGACGACACCCTGGTGGCCGGTGCCGGGCTCTGCGCCGAGCGGGCCGTACGAGCGCTGGTCACCGAGGGGCCCGACGCGGTGCGCCGGCTCGTCGACACCGGCGCCCGCTTCGACGCCGACGACGCCACGGGCGAGATCCTGCTGACCCGCGAGGGCGGCCACCACCGCCGCCGGATCGCCCACGCGGGTGGCGACGCGACCGGCGCGGAGATCTCCCGGGCCCTGGTCGAGGCGGTCCGCGCGGCCGGTATCGACACCGTGGAGAACGCCCTGGTGCTCGACCTGCTCAAGGACGGCTCCGGCCGGGCGGCCGGGGTCACCCTGCACGTCATGGGCGAGGGCCGGCGGGACGGCGTGGGCGCGGTGCTGGCGGACGCGGTCGTGCTCGCCACGGGCGGCATGGGCCAGATCTACTCCGCCACCACCAACCCCGCCGTCTCCACCGGCGACGGGGTCGCCCTCGCGCTGCGCGCCGGGGCCGAGGTCAGCGATCTGGAGTTCGTGCAGTTCCATCCCACGGTGCTGTGGCTGGGCCCGGAGGCGGAGGGCCAGCAGCCGCTGGTCTCGGAGGCGGTGCGCGGCGAGGGCGCCCATCTCGTGGACGCCGACGGGGTGCGGTTCATGCGGGGCAGCACGAGCTGGCCGAGCTGGCGCCCCGTGACATCGTCGCCAAGGGCATCATGCGGCGGATGCGGGAGCGCGGCGCCGAGCACATGTACCTGGACGCCCGCCACTTCGGGGCCGAGATGTGGGCGCGGCGCTTCCCGACCATCCTCGCCGCCTGCCGCGCCCACGGCATCGACCCGGTGACCGAGCCCATCCCGGTCGCCCCGGCCGCGCACTACGCGAGCGGCGGGGTCCGCACCGACCTGCGCGGCCGCACCACCGTCCCCGGCCTCTACGCCTGTGGGGAGGTCGCCTGCACCGGCGTCCACGGCGCCAACCGGCTGGCCTCCAACTCCCTTCTGGAGGGCCTGGTCTTCGCGGAGCGCATCGCGGAGGACATCACCGCCCGGGCGGAGTCCGCGGGACGCGAGCGGCCCGCGGAGCGGACCAGGCCATCGGCTCCCGCCGCTTCCGGCGACGCGCCCCTGCTCGCCTCCGAGGCCCGCTACGAGATCCAGCACATCATGACCCACGGCGCCGGGGTGCTCCGCTCCGCCGAGAGCCTGGCCCGCGCCGCCGACCGGCTGGAGCGCGTCCAGGACGAGGCCGTGGCGCAGCTGCGGCGGGACGGCAAGACGGCCGAGCCCGGGGTCGAGACCTGGGAGGCCACCAACCTCCATCTCGTGTCCCGGGTCCTGGTCGCCGCCGCGCTCCGCCGCGAGGAGACCCGCGGCTGCCACTGGCGCGAGGACCGCCCCGAGCGGGACGACGCCGCCTGGCGCCGCCACCTGCTGGTCACCCTCCGCCCGGACGGCACCCTCGATGTCCGTTCCACGGACTCCGAAGCGTTCCCCCCGACGACCACCCCCGAGCCGAGACGGAGTCCCGCCCGTGAGCAGCAGCACTTCCGAAGACCGCCAGCCACCCGTGTCCCTGCCGCTGCTGCAGATCGGCGGCCCCGGTGAGGGGGCGGCTGCGGCGATGGCTGCGGCTGCGGCGGTGACGACGGTGGACTCGACCCGATGGAGTGCGGTCTGGACCCCGATCTGGCCGAGCTGCTGATCCGCGCGGGACTCGACCCCATCCAGGTCGAGGACATCGCCCACATGGCCATCGAGGAGGACCTCGACCAGGGCGTGGACGTCACCACGGTGGCCACCGTCCCCGAGAACGCCTTCGCCACCGGCGACTTCACGGCCCGTGAGACGGGCACCGTCGCGGGGCTGCGGATCGCCGAGGCGATCCTGTCCGTGGTCTGCACGGACGAGTTCGAGGTCGAGCGGCATGTGGAGGACGGCGACCGGGTGGAGCCCGGCCAGAAGCTGCTCAGCGTCCGCACCCGCACCCGCGACCTGCTCACCGGCGAGCGCAGCGCGCTCAACCTGCTGTGCCGGCTCTCCGGCATCGCGACGGCGACCCGTGCGTGGGCCGACGCCCTCGAGGGGACGAAGGCCAAGGTCCGTGACACCCGTAAGACCACTCCGGGGCTGCGCGCCCTGGAGAAGTACGCGGTGCGCTGCGGCGGCGGGGTCAACCACCGGATGTCGCTCTCGGACGCCGCGCTGGTCAAGGACAACCACGTGATCGCGGCGGGCGGTGTCGCGGAGGCGTTCGGCGCCGTACGGGCCGAGTTCCCGGATGTGCCGATCGAGGTGGAGGTCGACACCCTGGAGCAGATCCCGCCGGTCCTGGAGGCGGGCGCGGATCTCATCCTGCTGGACAACTTCACCCCGGAGCGGACCCGTGAGGCCGTCGAGCTGGTCGCCGGGCGCGCAGCGCTGGAGTCCTCGGGACGGCTGACGCTGGCCAATGCGCGTACGTACGCCGAGACGGGCGTCGACTATCTGGCGGTCGGCGCGCTCACCCACTCCTCCCCGATCCTGGACATCGGCCTGGACCTGCGCGAGGCCGAGGAGAAGTAAGCGATGCTCCTGACCATCGACGTAGGTAATACGCGCCCGCCCGTCGCCCCACCCCCACCCCGGGGCTCGCCCCGGCCGTGAGCCCGACCGGAAGCGGTGCCGCCCATGCTGTTGACCATCGACGTCGGCAACACCCATACCGTGCTCGGCCTCTTCGACGGCGACGAGATCGTCGAGCACTGGCGGATCTCCACCGACGCCCGCCGCACCGCCGATGAACTCGCCGTCCTCCTCCAGGGGCTGATGGGCATGCACCCCCTGCTCGGCGAGGAGCTGGGCGACGGCATCGCGGGCATCTCCATCTGCTCCACCGTCCCCTCCGTCCTCCACGAGCTGCGCGAGGTGACCCGCCGCTACTACGGCGATGTGCCGTCCGTCCTGGTCGAGCCCGGCGTGAAGACCGGTGTCCCGATCCTGGTGGACAACCCCAAGGAGGTCGGCGCCGACCGGATCATCAACGCGCTGGCCGCCGTGGAGCTCTACGAGGGTCCGTGCGTGGTGGTCGACTTCGGCACCGCGACGACGTTCGACGCGGTCAGCGCGCGCGGCGAGTACGTGGGCGGGGTGATCGCGCCGGGCATCGAGATCTCGGTCGAGGCGCTGGGCGTACGCGGGGCGCAATTGCGCAAGATCGAACTGGCCCGCCCACGCAGCGTGATCGGAAAGAACACGGTGGAGGCCATGCAGTCCGGCATCCTCTACGGCTTCGCGGGCCAGGTGGACGGAATCGTCCGCCGTATGGCGCGCGAGCTCGCCCAGGACCCGGAGGACGTCACCGTGATCGCCACCGGCGGGCTGGCGCCCATGGTGCTAGGAGAATCCTCAGTGATCGATGAGCACGAGCCCTGGTTGACCCTGATCGGCCTCAGACTGGTCTACGAACGGAACGTCTCGCGCGGCTGAGCACCGGCGATCGGCTCTTCACCTGCTCTTCACCCGGGCGCTCGACCGCATTGACGGCATTCCGAAACGAATTCCCGCACTCGGGATTCGTCATGCGCAACTGATCGCTCTTCGCCAATGGGTCAAGGGGCGGTCGAGGGAAAGACGGCACATCGAATTCCGTATTGACAAGCGGAACGGCCGTCGACCATGTGCACCGGCACCCGGATGCGACGGTCCGCCCCCGGGTGCCGGGTCCGGGCGGGACCGCCTCGGCGCGGTCCCGTCCGGCGCTTCCCCCGTATGGCCGCTCGGCGTCCGCAACGCGCCGCACCGTCCGGCGCTCAGCGAAATTTGTCCGCTTAGCACTTAAAGTCGCCCCATGCCCACGCCATATGGATCCCGCGGCGGAATGGCGTTCAGTGCGGATGAGCTGCGTGTGCTCCGACGCGCCCTCGCCATCGCCCTCCAACCCGACCCCGTCACCCCTCCGCCGGCCCCTCGGCCCGGACCGGGCGGAGGAGGTCCAGGACTGTCTCCGGCTCGCCGAGGCCGTGGACGAAGTGGTCCGCGAGGGCGGGCGGCTGCGAGCGTTCCTGCTCGACGAGCTCGCCCGCTACCGCGCCGCCCTGCCCGGCGCCGCCGTCGGCTATCTCGAGCAGCTCCAGGGCGCCCTGGCGGCCGGTTACGAGCCGCTGGCCGAGGATCTGGCCGCGCTCCGCGCGCTGTGCGGGTCGGCCGCCGGGGGCGATGAGGCCACGCGCCGGCGCGCGCTGCTGAGCCAGTGTGAGCACCTCGCCGAGCGGGGCGTACGCGCCCGGCTCGCGGAGCGCCTACGCCCCGTCGTGGAGCCCCGCACGCGCCCCGTGGCGCCCCGGCTGCGCGCCCTGCCCGGCGGGGTCTCGGCAGGCTCCGGGGCGGCCGCGCGGGGGTCGCCCGGAGGGGCCCGAGACCGCGCGGGAGGCCGTGCAGAAGGCCGACGAGCCCAAGCGTGAGCCCCGTAAGAAGCCCACGCCGCCGGAGCACGGCGACCGCGAGGAGCCGAAGCGGAGGGAGCCGGGCCGCCGGGCGCCGCGCCCGGGGCGCCCGGTGCCCACGCCGGCGGAGGTCTTCCCGCCCAAGCGCCGCCGCCCCTCGCCGCCCCCGGAGCACGAGTCGAGGCTCGTGCCCGGCGCCGGGGTCCGCTCGGCCTGACGGGCTGCCTCCGGGGGTGCCCCGCCCGTCCGGGACTGGTGCCGGAGGGCTCGTGCCCGGCGCCGGGGTCCGCTCGGCCTGACGGGCTGCCTCCGGGGTGCCCCGCCCCGTCCGGGACTGGTGCCGGAGGGCTCGTGCCCGGCGCCGGGGTCCGCTCGGCCTGACGGGCTGCCTCCGGGGGTGCCCCGCCCCGTCCGGGACTGGTGCCGGAGGGCTCGTGCCCGGCGCCGGGGTCCGCTCGGCCTGACCCGGCCGCCCCCGGGGCGCCCCGCCCGGGACCGGTGCCCGGCTCCGGGCGGCCGCGGCGCGCCGCGTAATCTGGTGGTCTCGAGCAACAAGGAGGCCGAGAGTCATGGATTACGTCTCCGCGCTGGTCCCGCCCGTCGTGATGGCCGTGGCCTTCACCGCGCTCATCGTGACGATGGTGAAGAGCCAGGGCGGCGCCAACAAGTCCAAGGAGGACGCCGCGGTGGATGCCGCGCTGGCGGCCCGTGCCGAGGCCGAGCGCCCGGCGCCGGAGCGCGAGACCTCCTGAGCGGATCGATCACGCCGGACCACGCCCCGCGGACGCGTCGCGTCCCGGGGCGTGTGGCTTTTCGAGCCCGACCCTCCGGACATTCGAGACATCTCCCACTATTATTCTCGGTGTGCCTCGGCCATTGGGAGATCTCGAAGACGCGGTCATGACGCGGGTGTGGAAGTGGAACCGCCCGGTCACGGTCCGGGAAGTCCTGGAAGACCTTCAGCGGGAACGCTCGATCGCCTACACCACGGTCATGACCGTAATGGACAACCTGCATCACAAGGGCTGGCTGCGCCGTGAGGTGGAAGGCCGCGCCTATCGATATGCCGCGGTCTCCACGCGCGCCGCCTACTCGGCCGCACTGATGAACGAAGCGTGGTCGACCAGTGACAACCCGGCGGCGGCACTCGTCGCGTTCTTCGGGATGATGTCCGAAGAGCAGCGCGACGCACTACGGGATGCCATGCGCGTCGCACAACTGGGGGAGCCGGGGGAGAGCCCCGGTGAGTCGGGGCGATGACCCGGGGCGATAGCGTCCGCTCATGTCCTCCCCACTATCAAAAGTAGTCACCGTCCGCCGTGCCCGGACCAGCGATGTTCGGGCGGTGCGTCGCCTCATCGACTCGTACGTGGACGATCGCATCCTGCTCGACAAAGCCACCGTGACGCTTTACGAGGACATCCAGGAGTTCTGGGTCGCCGAGCGCGACGAGGACGCTGAGGTCATTGGCTGCGGAGCGCTGCACGTCATGTGGGAAGACCTCGCGGAGGTCCGCACTCTCGCCGTCGATCGGACTCTCAAGGGCGCCGGTGTGGGGCATCTGGTGCTTGACAAGCTGCTGCAGACCGCGCGCTGGCTGGGCGTGCGGCGCATTTTCTGCCTCACCTTCGAAGTCGACTTCTTCACCAAGCACGGCTTCGTGGAGATCGGCGAGACGCCGGTCGACGGCGATGTGTACAGCGAGCTCCTGCGTTCCTATGACGAGGGCGTCGCCGAGTTCCTTGGTCTCGAACGGGTGAAGCCGAACACCCTTGGCAACAGCCGGATGCTTCTGCAACTGTGATCGCGGGCCCTATGTCCGAATCGCTCCCCTATCACATAGCTCCGGAACATCGCCTTCCACGAGGCTTCCCGCTTGGCCGATCGCTCGAACCTTCCCGGGGGTTTGTGTTTTTCCGGGAAAAGCGGTTTCCTATTCTCCCGTAGTGTAATTACCTGGGGGGTGAGTCATCAGCGGCTAACGCCGCGCCCCCGAGCCCCCCGATTTTCCCTGAAAGGAACCCCATGGCACAGAAGGTTCAGGTCCTTCTTGTCGACGACCTCGACGGCGGCGAGGCGGACGAGACCGTGACGTTCGCTCTGGACGGCAAGAGCTACGAGATCGACCTCACCACTGCCAACGCGGACAAGCTCCGTGATGCCCTGGAGCCGTACACCAAGGGCGGCCGGCGCACCGGTGGCCGGGCCTCCGGCGGCCGGGGCAAGGCGCGCGCGGCGGCGGGTGGCGGCGGTCAGGACACCGCGAAGATCCGCGCCTGGGCGAAGGAGAACGGCTACGAGGTCAACGACCGCGGCCGTGTTCCGGCGACCGTCCGTGAGGCGTACGAGAAGGCCAACGGCTGAGCGCGTCACCCTTCCCCGGCTCGCCGCTGCCTGGGCAGCGGCAGGGCGCGCACCAACCGGGCTCGGTGGCACTCCGTGGCCGCCGCGCTCACGAGCCGCACGAGATCGGGGGCGCCCCCATCGCCCCCGAAGCCTGCCCTCGGCAGCGTCGGCTCCACCCCGCCCTTCGCGTCGGGAGGTCGCAGCCATACGGCGGCCTCCTGCGGGCACCGCTCACCGGGCGTCCCGGCGCCCAGGGACGGTGGCCAGGAGCGGGCGGGGCATGGCGCGGTGATCCGGCCTCCGGCGCCGATCGCGCCCAGGTCCAGGGCCACACCGCCCCACTCCAGCCAGTCGAGCAGCCCTGGAAGCTCGTCCGCGCTACCAGCGGCCACCAGGAGCCGCATCCAGGCGCCCTCCACCGCGACCGGACCGGTCCGCGGTACGCGCCGCAGCATCGCGAAACCGGCCACGGCCGGCAGTTCGATGACGTCGAAGGCCACCCCCGTGAGCAGTTCGACGGGATCGCTGCCGGCCGTCGGCCAGCCCAGCTCGCGCTCGTACCAGCGTGACCGGGCGGCCGGTGCGGACGGCACCGCGCCCTGGGCCCTGAGGATCATGTCCAGCAGAACTCCCGGCCCGCCCGCTTGGTTACGCGGGCGGTGACGTTCGTACGGGACGATCTCCGTACGCGATGACGTTCCGTACCGGTCCGTGTGCGCTCCGTACCCGAAAGGGCCCCCGCAGGGCAGGTGACCGGGCGCAAGGTTGTTCGCCCGTAGCGGATGGAACCGGCCCTCACGGCATGGAGTATCTGTGCTTGCGGGTAAGACATCCCTAGTGGGGAGGGGCGGTCCGCGTGTCAGGAGGAAGCGGCGTTCGCCATCGGCGTACTGGCGGTGGGCGTAGATGCCTGGCCTGCGGGAACATCGTCTCGCACCATCGGGTTGAAGCAGTTGTCGGCTGTTCGGGCAGGAGGCCAGTAGCTTTTTGCCCCGTGCGAGCGGGGGTGATCCGGACGGTTGTCGGCAGTTGGAATGAGCTGTCCCGGGTTGCGGGACTAGCATGCGGAAGGACAGGGAGGGGATCGTCCCCGATCTTTCTGACCGCTCTGAGGAGCGATTAACGATGTTCGAGAGGTTCACCGACCGCGCGCGGCGGGTTGTCGTCCTGGCTCAGGAAGAGGCCCGGATGCTCAACCACAACTACATCGGCACCGAACACATCCTCCTGGGCCTGATCCACGAGGGTGAGGGTGTCGCCGCTAAGGCCCTGGAGAGCCTCGGGATTTCGCTCGAGGCGGTCCGCCAGCAGGTGGAGGAGATCATCGGGCAGGGGCAGCAGGCCCCGTCCGGGCACATCCCCTTCACCCCCCGTGCCAAGAAGGTCCTGGAGCTGTCGCTCCGCGAGGCCCTTCAGCTCGGCCACAACTACATCGGTACGGAGCACATCCTGCTCGGCCTGATCCGCGAGGGCGAGGGCGTCGCCGCCCAGGTCCTCGTGAAGCTGGGCGCCGATCTGAACCGGGTCCGGCAGCAGGTCATCCAGCTGCTCTCCGGCTACCAGGGCAAGGAGGCCGCCACCGCCGGCGGCCCGGCGGAGGGCACTCCCTCCACCTCGCTCGTCCTGGACCAGTTCGGCCGCAATCTCACCCAGGCCGCCCGCGAATCCAAGCTCGACCCGGTCATCGGGCGCGAGAAGGAGATCGAGCGGGTCATGCAGGTGCTCTCGCGCCGCACCAAGAACAACCCGGTCCTCATCGGCGAGCCCGGCGTCGGCAAGACGGCGGTCGTCGAGGGACTGGCCCAGGCCATCGTCAAGGGCGAGGTGCCCGAGACCCTCAAGGACAAGCACCTCTACACCCTGGACCTGGGTGCCCTGGTCGCCGGCTCCCGCTACCGCGGTGACTTCGAGGAGCGCCTGAAGAAGGTGCTCAAGGAGATCCGCACCCGCGGCGACATCATCCTGTTCATCGACGAGCTCCACACCCTGGTGGGTGCGGGTGCCGCCGAGGGCGCGATCGACGCCGCGAGCATCCTGAAGCCGATGCTGGCGCGGGGCGAGCTCCAGACCATCGGCGCGACCACGCTCGACGAGTACCGTAAGTACCTGGAGAAGGACGCGGCCCTGGAGCGCCGCTTCCAGCCCATCCAGGTCGCCGAGCCGTCGCTGCCGCACACCATCGAGATCCTCAAGGGCCTGCGGGACCGCTACGAGGCGCACCACCGCGTCTCGATCACGGACTCGGCCCTGGTCGCGGCCGCCACCTTGGCCGACCGCTACATCTCGGACCGCTTCCTGCCGGACAAGGCGATCGACCTGATCGACGAGGCCGGTTCCCGGATGCGGATCCGCCGGATGACCGCACCGCCGGACCTGCGCGAATTCGACGAGAAGATCGCCGATGTGCGCCGGGAGAAGGAGTCCGCGATCGACTCGCAGGACTTCGAGATGGCCGCGGGCCTGCGCGACAAGGAGAAGCAGCTCCTGGCCGCCAAGGCGAAGCGGGAGAAGGAGTGGAAGGCCGGCGACATGGACGTCGTCGCCGAGGTCGACGAGGAGCTGATCGCCGAGGTCCTGGCCACGGCCACCGGCATTCCGGTCTTCAAGCTCACCGAGGAGGAGTCCTCCCGGCTGCTGCGCATGGAGGACGAGCTGCACAAGCGCGTCATCGGCCAGAAGGACGCCATCAAGGCGCTCTCCCAGGCCATCCGGCGCACGCGTGCGGGCCTCAAGGACCCCAAGCGCCCCGGTGGCTCGTTCATCTTCGCGGGCCCGTCCGGTGTCGGTAAGACCGAGCTCAGCAAGACCCTCGCCGAGTTCCTCTTCGGCGACGAGGACGCGATGATCTCGCTCGACATGTCGGAGTTCAGCGAGAAGCACACCGTCTCGCGGCTCTTCGGCTCCCCGCCCGGATACGTGGGCTACGAGGAGGGCGGCCAGCTCACCGAGAAGGTGCGCCGCAAGCCGTTCTCCGTGGTCCTCTTCGACGAGGTCGAGAAGGCCCACCCGGACATCTTCAACTCGCTGCTGCAGATCCTGGAGGACGGTCGGCTGACCGACTCCCAGGGCCGGGTCGTGGACTTCAAGAACACGGTGATCATCATGACCACCAACCTCGGCACCCGGGACATCTCCAAGGGCTTCAACCTGGGCTTCGCCGCCCAGGGCGATGTGAAGACCGGCTACGAGCGGATGAAGGCCAAGGTCAACGAGGAGCTGAAGCAGCACTTCCGCCCCGAGTTCCTGAACCGTGTCGATGACACCGTGGTCTTCCACCAGCTCACCGAGGACGACATCATCCAGATCGTCGACCTCATGATCGCCAAGGTGGACGAGCGGCTGAAGGACCGCGACATGGGCATCGAGCTCAGCGGTGACGCCAAGAAGCTGCTGGCCAAGCGGGGCTACGACCCGGTCCTGGGCGCCCGGCCGCTGCGCCGGACGATCCAGCGCGAGGTCGAGGACGTGCTCTCGGAGAAGATCCTCTTCGGTGAGCTGCGTCCGGGCCACATCGTGGTCGTGGACACCGAGGGCGAGGGTGAGGAGAAGAAGTTCACCTTCCGCGGCGAGGAGAAGTCGGCGCTGCCGGACACCCCGCCGATCGAGTCCGCCGCCGGTGGCGCGGGCCCGAACCTCAGCAAGGAGGCGTGACGCGGAGCTTGAGCTTCGCCGATCGTCTTGGGGCCGCCCCGGACCGTTTCCCGGTCCGGGGCGGCCCCCTTTTGTTCGGGGCTGCGGGGCCCTTTTTGTGTGGGGCCTGCGGGGGCTGCCTTTGCGTGGGGGCTGCGTAGGGGCTGCACAGGCGGGCTGCCTAGGGGCTGGCTGCGCAGGTGCCCCTGAGCGGCCCTGTGACGCCCTGTGACGTCCCAGGAGGCCGGGTACGCCGATCCCTACGGCAGCCCTCCGGCGCTCGCCTTACGGGCCCGCCACGATGACCTGGACGCCCTCCGGGACGCCGGTCACCTCCGCGTTGCGGTGGCTCAGCCGCAGGATCTCCAGCCGTGGGAAGACGGCCAGCCAGCTCAGGTCCAGATCCGCGCCCAGGTCGTACGCGAGCCACAGCTCGGTCAGCCGCTCGGCCACCAGGCCCTCGGCCAGCTGCTCCGGGGTCAACGCCCCGGCCACCTGAACGCAGGGGCGGCCGCCGAGCCGCCGCAGCGCCCGCAGTTCTTCCAGGTCCGATACCGGAAAGTCGAGTTCCCGCTCATCGAGATGGGCGATGATTTCCTCGGCGTAACGGTCGGTGTCATATCGCCGCCAGGCGCCCGCGAGCTGCGCCCGTACCGCCCAGGAGGCGCGGTCCCGCAGCCGGACCAGATAGTCGATCGCGCGGTCGTCGGCTATCGAGGTGGCGGTGACGGCCAGCCGGTGGGCTTCCTCATCGGATACCCCCGCGGGATCGGGCAGCATTTCCAGCACGATAGGCCCGATCCAGCCCAGCGCTCGGGCCCCTTCCAGCGAGGTCGGGCGTACCAGATCACGGGTATAGCGATGCACCCGGGAACGCACCTCGGGGTCCAGCTCCGTCGCGTGTTCCAGACATGCGGCCGCCAGGAGTTTGCGATGGCGGGCATGGACCGGGCGGGCGTCTTTACGGGCCGCCAGCAGCCCCTCGAGGAGGTAGGCGCATTCATCGGGACGGGCGAGAGCCACGGACATTCTGATCACTTCTTCCCAGTCGTCCAGGTGTGCGTGGTCGATCAGGAAGTCAAAATCGTGCCGTTCGACGACCGCTCTCGCGCTGAGATAGTCCTGGAACGTTCGGTGCACGAAATCGACCGAACCGGGTGTGGGCTCGCGCAATAGACCGGTCCGGTTGAGCAGATGGCGGTAGATCTCCTCCGGCCCGCCCTGCCGCGCCGCGTGCGGAATGGCGGGAAGGTGCCGGCCGAGCGTCTCGAGGGCGGTGGCCCGGTCCATTTCGGACCGGCCGTTGACGAGCATCCAGTGCGCCAGCTTCTGCAGCAGCTGGATCTTCGGTTCCTGGGGGAGGTCGATTCCATCCGGCGGCAGCATGGCGCGCTCGCGGTCGCGCCGTTCCAGGAGCATGGAAAGGGCCGCGTCATAGAGGGCTTTCCGGCCGCGCGGCAGATAGCCGCGGCGGTCCCGGTGCAGTGCGCACAGCAGACCGCACATCAGTGGATTGGTGGCCAGCCGCCCGAGGTCCCGGGTAATCCTTACGGCGTCCAGCAGCGTTTCCTCGTAACCGCTGAGCCGGTCCAGATCGGCCCGGTCGGTGATGTCCTGGCGGGCCGCCGCATGCCAGCGCCGGATGAACGCGGTGACGCCCTCGCGGCTGAGCGGGGAGAGTTTCAGCTCGGTGAAGCGCTCCGAGGCGAGCCAGTTCTCCCGTACGGCCGAGGGGCGCGAGGTGACCAGCCAGACATTTCCCGGATAGCGGGTGGGGAGTTCGCGGAGCGCTTCGCGGAGCCGTTCGCGCTCCTCCTCCGGGGCCTCGTCCACGCCGTCCACGAGCAGCAGTCCGCGCCCGTGCGACAGCACCCGTTCGGCCCAGCCGGGGGGCTGTGCGGCGGCGTGCGGATAGCGGACGGCGGAGAGGAAGGCGTCCGGCTCCGGGAAGGTGTTCGGCTCCGGGAAGGTGTTCGGCTCCGGGGAGCCGTCGCGGTTCGGCCCGGCGCGGCGGAATCGGCGCACCGGGAGCACGAACGGCACCCGCCCGCGCAGCCCCTCCAGCGGGGCCGGGAGGTCGCCGCGCGCCACGGACACCGCGAGCCGCTGCACCAGCGTGGTCTTGCCCGACCCCGCCACGCCCCACAGCAGTACCCGGGTGCGCCCGGCGAGGGCCTGCTCGGCGGGGGCGCTGGGGCCGCCGCCGTCGGTCTCGGTCTCCAGGCTGAGATAGGCGGCGTCCAGTGGCCAGCTGTCGGGGGAGTGGGCCAGATCGATGCCGTAGATGGTGAGGTGGTCGTGGGCGGCGATGATGTCCTGGGCGTAGCGCTCCTCGAACGCGGCGTCCTCGGCGGCCGTGACGAAGGGGGAGCGGAGGGTGAGGAAGCGCAGGATGTGCGCGCAGACGGCCTCTCGCAGGGAGGCGTGCGTATGGGCGTCCGCCGGGTCCAGTTCCTCGTCGGCGTCGGGGGCGGCGACGGCGAGGTGGCGGGCGAAGGCTTCGGGGCCGAGGCGGACGGCCCGTAGGTCGTCCAGGTCGACGGTGCCGAGGGAGTGGAGGGTGCGGGCGAGGGCGTCGGTGAGCGCGGGGCGCGTCTGATCCGTGGTCTCTTCGTCGATCTCTTTCGCGACGTCATCGACGAGCGCGGAGGCGATACGGGGCAGGTCGCGTTCGGTGAGCGTGCGGTGGTCGCCCTGGAAGGCGACGAGGGAGGCGATGCGGACGGGTCGGTCCACCGGTCCGTCGGCGACGAAGAGTTGTTGGACCAGTGTGGCTATGGCTGCGTCTGCGGCTGCGGCTGCGTCTGCGGGATCCATGAGGCCCCGTCCCCCCGGTGACTGTTGTTCGCCGTTCAGAAGCCACCAGGGTAGGCACGGTCTGTGCCGGATGGGTGGGGGTTCGGCGTGGGTTCCGGGGGCGGCCGGTGGCACGGGGCGGGGGCGCCGGGGGTGGTTGCGGTGCGTTGCCGGGCGCGGGGGCGCTGTCGGGTGGGGTGCGTGGGGTGCGGGTGCGGGTGCGTGGCGGGCGGGGTGCGGGTGCGTGGGGGTGCGCCTGCTGTGCGTGGTGGGTGCCGGGGGCGGGGCCTCCGGGGCGGCGCCCTGGACCGCACATTTACGGCGCCGGTGCCCGGGGGCGTGGGGTGGGCCGGGGATTGGCGCCACAAATATGCGTGAGCGTCCAGGACACCACCCCTCCGACCCCGCCCCCTCCCGCCGCGTCGGCGACCGCGCCCCGGTGGCACGGCTTCCGGTCCGGCCCCGGGGCCCGCGCGGTGACCTACCGGTCCGGCTCCTCCACCGCGAAGAGCTCGTCCAACAGCTCGTCTGCCTGGGAGACGGTGAAAGCGCGGTCGAGCCAGTGCCGCAGGGTGTCGCGGTAGGTGCATTCGCTGATGCGGCGGCGTGTCTCGGACCGGACGGCGATCCCCCGATGTTCGAGGATGCGCAGGACTCCCTCGGCCAGCCCTGCCGCCTCCCCGTGGGCCTGGCCCTTGAGGAAGGTCTGCTCGATGAGGGTTCCCCGGCCGGGGAAGTAGCTACCCACTACGGCCATGGTCGTCAGTCGTCCTCAGCGAAGAGTTCTTCTGCCTGGGAGACGGTGACGGCGCGGTCGAGCCAACGGCCGAGGGCGTCCAGGTCGGTGCAGGCGGTGATGCGGTCATGTACCTCGGCCGGGACGGCGACTCCCCTCTTCTCCAGGACGCGCAGCACCGCCAGCGCGCGCTCCTCGGTCTGTCCCTCTGCCTTTCCCTTGAGGAAGGTCTCCTCGATGAGGGTGCCACGGCCGGGGAAGTATGTACCCACGCTCATCTCGTTCCTCCAAGTGTCTTTGGCCGGGAAGCCCTCCAGGCCGATCTCCAGCAATTCCGAGTAGTAGCTGACGGACTCCGGGTCGGCCGTTCCCATAGCACGAGCCAGGGCCTTCAGTATGGCCGGGGCGTCCCGGTGGCTGCCATGTGTCAGGGCCGAGAACGTCGCCAAGGTCAGGTCCTGGGCGGCCTCCTCGGGGTCCAGGATCACTGGGACATTCCCGGGGCCCAGGACCAGTGGGTGTACGGACAGTGCCGTCCAGTCGTCCAGGCCGAGCCGGAAGGGCCCCGCCGCCCAGTCGGCGGTTGACTTGTCCTGGCAGACCACCAAGAGAAGCGCCGGACGCTTGTGCTTCGCCTTGAGAAACGCCAGGTAGTAGGCCCAGCTGACCGCCTTGTCCGGGTCGGGACGACCCTGTGCCTCGATGGCCAGGAGGAAGCCGCCACCATCAGGGGGATCGACGCGCAGCACGCTGTCCACGCGCCGCTCCAGCGGGCGGATCTCCGTGGCGTCGGGGGTGAGCACCTCGACGGCTGCTTCCTTTGGCAGCGGGACGTCCAATATGCGGAATACCGGGGCGAGTAACTCCGGTCGTTCTTGAAAGATGCGATGTGCGGCCTCGTGCCGCGAACTGACCATGTGTGTGAACGTAGGGTCATCGGAGCATGTGCCCGGGGCAAATGACCGGTGATCACCCGATTGGGGGAATGGGTCAGGCCGCGATCTCGTAGGCGTTCTGCTGGGGGGTGAGTTCGAACCAGAGGAGCTTGCCGCTGATGCCGAAGAGGTCGTCGGCGAGGGGGTATCCGCCCCAGTTGTCGGCGCAGAGACGGACGATGAGCAGGCCACGGCCGGACGTGGCGTCCAAGTTGGCGGCGGCTTCGGTGAGGGCAGTGAAGCGGTCGAGCGGGCGGGGCGGGGCGTCGAAGGGTGCGGGGATGGTGGGGTTGGTGTCCCAGATGCTGACGCGGAGGCGGTTTTCGCAGAGGTGGCGGATGCGGAGTTGGGCCGGGCCGTCGGAGTGGCGGACGGCGTTGGTGACCAGCTCGCAGGTCAGGAGTTCCGCCGTGTCGGTCAGTTCGGCCATGCCGTGGGAGGAGAGGACAGCCCGGAGCGTGGCTCGTGAGATCCGTGCGGCGCGTGGATCGTTGGGCAGCCGTAGGGAGTACGTCCAGGGGTTCTCGGATGGCCCTGAAGTCGGTGCCTGCGGCGATACGGTTGCCATGCGGGTCTCCCTTTGGCGGCTGGGCGGCGTGGGCCACACCATATGGCGTTCGATGTAATGTCTTCCATCGAAGTTGGGGAAGTCGTTACAAGTTGACTCGTGTGGGTGACGTTCACGCAGCGTGCGTGTTCCGAGGAGGAGACAACTGGTGCCGCCAAGTAGTACGCCCACAGCGCGGAAGCAGAGGTTGGGCGCCGAGCTGCGCAAACTACGAGAGCGCGCAGGGATCTCATCGACTGCGGCCGCAGCTCTCCTGGGCGGCAACCAAGCGCGAATCAGCAACATCGAGGCAGGCCGCTACGCGGTGAGTGCAGACCGAGTACGGGTTCTGGCGCAGAACTACAGTTGCTCGGATCAAGCATTGGTGGACGCACTTGCCGGAATGACGGGGGACCGAAAGCGAGGCTGGTGGGAGGAGTATCGGGAAACGTTCCCCTCCGGGCTTCTGGACTTGGCCGAGCTTGAGCACCACGCCGTCGCGGCTCGAGTTGCCCAGGTAATCACCATCCCCGGTCTGCTGCAGACTCCCGAGCACGCGCGGGCGATCTTCCGTGAAGTCGTCCCGCCGCTCATGCCCCCTGAGGTGGAGCATCGGGTGTCGTACCGGGTCAAGCGTCAAGTTGTCCTGTTCCGGGACAAGCCGCTGCCGTACACCGCGATCATCCACGAGGCCGCCTTGAGGATGCAGTTCGGCGGGGCGGCTACGGCCAAGGCCCAGTTGGAACACCTCATCAGCATGAGCGAGCGGGATCATCTGACAGTCCTCGTCATCCCCTTCGGTGGCGTGTCGTTCCCTATCTCGGCGCACGGGGTCGACTACTTCCACGGCCCGGTGACCCAACTCGACACGGTTCAGCTCGATACAGCTCATGGCGTCGAACTGGTTGACGCTGCCGCTCAGTTGGAGAAGTACCGCTTGGTGCTCGACCGCATGGAGCAGGCCGCTCTCAGCGCGGACGAGTCACGGGACCTCATTCGACGCATTGCGCAGGGAATCTGAAGGGGAAGGTTTGTGTCCAGGCTCAACTGGCGGAAGTCCACGTTCAGCGAAGAGGCGTCATCCTGCGTCTACGTCGCTGCCGCACGCAACGGGAAGATCAGGCTCCGGGAAAGCGACGACCCCCACATCGTTCTGACCACCACCCCGGCCGCGTTGCGGTTCCTCATACGGGCGGCCAAGGCCGGTGACTTCGACCGCCTCCAGGAAGGTTAGGCGCGACGGTCCGTCGGGAGAGGGAGGGAGAACGGACGGCCCGTCGCGTTCGCGACCCTAGGGCCCGGCGCTGAGCGGGCACTTACCGCTTGCTGAGGCCGGAAAAACGGGAGGCGGGCCGGTCGGCGGCCGGGGTACCGTTCCCCGCATGGATTCGTTCCTTCAGATCTACGGCTGACACGCCGTCTCGCCCCGCGCACCGGCGACGCCGCCGCTGCGCCGGGCCGTCGTGTCCATCTCGCCGTAGACCTGAAACGAGTGATTCCTCATGTCCCGTCGCCGTGCCCATATCGCCATGGTCGGCATCCCCGCCATCAGCCACACCCTGCCCAGCCTCGAGATCATCCGCGAACTCGTGGCCCGGGGGCACCGGGTGACGTACGCCAACGATCCCCGTATGGCGGACGTCATCAAGCCGACCGGGGCCCAGCTGGTGCCGTACCGCTCCACCCTGCCGGTCGCCGACAACGACTGGCCGGAGGACCCGATCGGTGCGATGACCGTGTTCCTGGACGACGCCATCCACGTCCTGCCGCAGCTGCGCGCCGTGTACGACCGCGACCCGGCCGATCTGTATCTGTACGACATCGGCGCGTACCCCGCCCGGGTGCTCGCCGAGACGCAGGGGCGCCCGCTGGTCCAGCTGTCGCCGACGATCGTGGGCTGGGAGGGGTACCAGGACGAGGTGGCGGAGCAGATCATGAGCCTTCCCGGTGCGGACGCGTATCAGGAGAAGTTCGCGACGTGGCTCGTGGAGTCGGGTGCCACCACCACGGACCCGAACGCCTTCTCCGGGCAGCCGCCGCGCTGTGTCGCGCTCATTCCCCGCGCGATGCAGCCGAACGCCGAGCGGGTGAACACCGAGGTGGTGACGTTCGTGGGGCCGTGCCTCGGGGACCGTGCCGACCAGGGTGGCTGGGAGCGTCCCGCGGGGCGGAGAACGTGCTGCTGGTCTCGCTGGGTTCGGCGTACACCCGGCAGGCCGCCTTCTACCGCGAGTGCGTCGCGGCCTTCGGGGATCTGCCCGGATGGCATGTGGTGCTGCAGATCGGCAAGTACGTCGACCCGGGCGAGCTGGGGGAGATTCCGGCCAATGTCGAGGTGCACAACTGGGTGCCGCAGCTGGCGATCCTGGAGCGGGCCGACGCGTTCATCACCCATGCGGGGATGGGCGGCAGCAGTGAGGGACTGTACTGCGGGGTGCCGATGATCGCCGTACCGCAGGGCGCCGAGCAGCCGATGAACGCCGACCGGCTCGTGGAGCTGGGGGTGGCCCGTCGTCTGGACATGGCGGACGCCACCGCCGGGGCGCTGCGGGCGGCGCTGACCGAGCTCACCGCGGACGCGGAGGTCGCGCGGCGGGTGGCGCGGCTGCGGGACGAGGTGCGGGCCGAGGGTGGCACCGCGCGGGCGGCCGATCTGATCGAGGACGCGCTGCGGTGAGATGACGATGGCCCGGCCGCTTGTGGCGGCCGGGCCATCGGTGGGCGTCGGGCGGTTACTTCACGACGGTGATGCGGTCCGCCTTCGGCGGCTCCAGGGGCGTGGACTGCGACGAGTGCGCGCCCAGGTAGGCCGTGAACGCGTCCAGGTCGGAGGCGCCGACGAGCTTGTTCTTGCCGTCCTTGAAGGCGGGGAAGCCGTCGCCGCCGCCCGCGAGGAACTCGTTCATCGCGACGCGGTAGGTCTTGGCGGGGTCGATCGCCTCACCGTTCAGCTTCACCGAGTCGGTGACGATCCGGTCCTTGCCGGACTTGGTCAGATCCAGGGTGTAGGTGAGGCCCTTGGAGACCTGGAGGATCTTCGGGGAAGCCTCGTTCGAGCCGCTGACCTGCTGCTGGAGTGCGCTGATCAGCTGGGAGCCGGTCAGGTCGATGACGTTCATCATGTTGGTGAACGGCTGGACCGTGAACGCCTCGCCGTAGGTGACGACCCCGTCCCCCTCGCTGCCCGACGCCTTGTAGGCGAGGTCGGAGCGGATGCCGCCGGGATTCATGAAGGCGATCTGGGCGCCGCCCTTGTCGGCCGGGGAGAGCGCTTCGAGCTGGCCGTCGGCGATGACGTCGCCCAGGGGCGTCTCGTAGGCGGTGGAGCCGCGGCCGTTGACGTCGGCGGAGACGTAGCCGACCGGCTTGTTGGCGATCGGGGCGGCCAGCTTGTTCCAGCGCCCGATGAGCGAGGTCATGTCGGGAGCCTTGGGCTGCTCGCGGTTCACGACGTGGTTCGCCGCGTGGGCGCCCTTCACGCTCGTCCGCACGATGTCGCCGGTGCGGCGGTCGTAGGTGAGCGTGGTGTCGGTGTAGAGGCGGCCGAAGGAGGCCGCGGAGGTCACCGTGCGCGGGGTGCCGGACGGGTCCGGGATGGTGCAGGTGTACGCCTGGTGGGTGTGGCCGGTGACCAGGGCGTCGACCTGGGGCGTGATGTTCTTGGCGATGTCGGTGATGGGGCCGGAGATGCCCTTGCCCGCGCCGCCGTTGTCGCAGTCGTAGTTGTACGAGGGGGAGGCGGGCAGCCCGCCCTCGTGGATGAGCGCGACGATCGACTTCACGCCCTTGCGCTGGAGCTCCTTGGCGTACTTGTTGATCGTCTCGACCTCGTCGTGGAACTTCAGGCCCTTGACGCCCTCGGCGGTGACGATGTCCGGGGTGCCCTCGAGGGTGACCCCGATGAAGCCGATCTTCACGCCGTTGCGCTGCCACACGGTGTAGGGCTTGAGGATGGGCTTGCCGGTCTTCTCGTCGGTGACGTTCGCGGCGAGGTAGGGGAAGTCGGCGCCCGGGAAGGTCTTGCCCTTCTCGTAGCAGCCCTCCTTGGGGTGGCAGCCGCCGTTCTGGATCCGGCTCAGCTCGGCCCGGCCCTCGTCGAACTCGTGGTTGCCGACCGCGGTGACGTCGAGGTCCAGCTTGTTGAGCGCCTCGATGGTCGGCTCGTCGTGGAAGAGGCCGGACATCAGCGGGCTGGCGCCGATCATGTCGCCGCCGGCGGCGGTGACCGAGTACTCGTGGCCCTTACGGGCGTTACGGAGGGAGGTGGCGAGGTATTCGGCGCCGCCCGCCGGAATGGTCTTGGTGGTGCCGTCCGCCTGGGTCTCGGTGACGGTGCCCGAGGAGCCCTGCGGGGGCTCCAGGTTTCCGTGCAGATCGTTGAAGGACAGCAGCTGCACGTCGACGGTGCGCCCGGGCCGGTGCGGGTCCGAGGCGGTGGCGCCGGTGTCCGCACCCGCCGGGCTCACGGCGGTCAGCACCCCGGCCGCGGCGGCCAGCACCGCGACTCCCGTGGCCAACCGGCGTCCCGCCCCGCGCCGTTGAGGTCTCGCTGGCATGTCGTCCCCTTATGTGCCCTTGTTCGTCCGTGATGGATGTGGAGCGCAGCTTACGGTCAACGCGCGTAGCGGGGCAGGGGGTGAGGTGAAGAGCTGGTTGCCGGTAGTCAACGGTGCGGGGCGACTTCGCACGTTCGGCGGAAAAGTCCTGATGAGGGGTTTGAGTGGTGGTTCGTTATGTGAGCGTGCGGATCATGCAGAACGAACTCACGCAGCAGACGCCCATTCCCGCGCAGGGGTCCGAGCTCCCGCCGGGCTTCTTCGAACTGGTCGATGACCTCAAGGCGATCGTGCGAGGGGCGCATGTCCGGGCGCAGCTCAAGGTCAACACCGAGATGATCGCGATGTACTGGGAGATCGGGCGGACGATCCTGGAGCGCAGGGAGCGGGAGGGGTGGGGAACGAAGATCATCAACCGGGTGGCGGTGGAACTGCGCACGGCCTTTCCGAACCAGCGGGGCTTCTCACGTAGCAGCCTCCACTACATGCTGAAGATGGCCCGACTCTGGCCTGAGCCAATTGTCCAGCAGCCTGCTGGACAATTGCCCTGGGCCCACATCCAGCTCCTGATGGACAAGTGCAACGACCGCGCCGAGTTGGACTTCTACTCCCAAGTGGCCGTCTACCGAGGCATGTCGCGGAGCGAGCTCGAATCCGTGATCCTCGCCAAGGCGCACCTTACCCACGGCGCGGCGCTGTCCAACTTCACCTTCACTGTCCCTGGTGAGTCCGAAGCGGCCCAGGAGGTCACCAAGGATCCATACCGCCTCGACTTCACCCGGCTTACTGGCGAGCCCGCAGAACGTGACCTGGAAGACGCGTTGGTCACCCACCTCGTCCGGTTCCTGACCGAGCTCGGGGTTGGCTTCGCCTTCGTCGGGCGGCAGTACCCGGTCAAGGTGGGGGAGCGGGAGTTCCGGATCGACCTGCTCTTCTACCACTGCAAGCTGCACCGCTATGTCGTCATCGAGCTGAAGACGAAGGAAGCCGAGCCCGCCCACCTGGGCCAGCTCGGCTTCTACGTCACCGTCGTCGACGACCTGGTCCGGGACAAGGAGCGCGACGATCCGACCCTCGGGATCCTCATCGCGAAGAGCCGCGACAAGGGGACGATCGAGTACGCCCTGCGGAGCAACAACGCACCGCTCGCCGTGAGCACCTACGCCGCGCTGCCGCCCCATGTGCGCGAGCTGATGCCCAGTGCCGAGGATCTGTCCCGCATCGCCGACGACATCCTCGACGGGGATGGAGCAGCCGGGTGACTCGCCGGTAATAAATTGTGCAGCAGCTTGCCGCACAATGGGGCCGCCGTAGGCTCGGCCCTATGAATGACGTGGTGAACGAGACATCCGGGGTCCGGCGGCTCGATGTGCTGGAGGAGTTGACGGCGGCCGAGGTGGAGGATGTGCTGCGGCTGATCGCGGAGTCCGCGCGGGCCGATGGGCAGCAGGCGGTGTCCGAGCAGGGGCGGCTGCAGCTGCGGGGGCGGCGGGAGGGGGTGCGGCATCTGGTGGTGCGGGAGCCCAGCGGCGAGCTGGTGGGGTACGCGCAGCTGGAGGACACCGACCCGGTGGAGGCGCCGGCCGCCGAGCTGGTCGTGCATCCGGGGCACCGCGGCAAGGGGCACGGCCGGGCGCTGGGGGTGAGGCTGCTGAGGGAGTCGGGCAAGCGGCTGCGGATCTGGGCGCACGGGGGCCATGCCTCGGCCCGCCATCTCGCGCAGGTGCTGGGGCTGACCCTGTTCCGGGAGCTGCGCCAGATGCGGCGGCCCTTGGGGTCGCTCGCTGAGCTGGGTCTGCCGGAGCCCGCCTTCCCGGAAGGCGTGACCGTACGGACCTTCCGGCCGGGTGAGGACGACGCCGCGTGGCTGGCGGCGAACGCGGCGGCCTTCGCCCACCACCCCGAGCAGGGCTCGCTCACCCAGCGTGACCTGGACGACCGCAAGGGTGAGCCGTGGTTCGACCCGGAGGGGTTCTTCCTGGCCGAGCGGGGCGGGGAGATCGTCGGGTTCCACTGGACGAAGGTGCATGCCGAGGAGCGGCTGGGGGAGGTCTACGTCGTGGGGGTGCGGCCGGACGCGCAGGGTGGCGGCCTCGGCAAGGCGCTGACCTCGATCGGGTTGCGGCACCTGGCGGCTCAGGGGCTGCCGACCGCGATGCTCTACGTGGACGCCGACAACTTCGCCGCGGTCGCGGTCTACGAGCGGCTCGGCTTCGTCACCCATGAGACGGATCTGATGTACCGGACGGAGACCTGAGCCAGATCTGAGCCCGGGGGCGTGAAGGGGACCCCGGGGGCGTGAAGAGGGCGGGACCCCTGGGGATGGGTCCCGATTTCCTACGCGCCATGTGTCCGTTACCGGCGATTCAACCTTGGTTGCGAGCATCACTGAATGCAGCCCGCTGTGCCGAATTCGTCGAACCGGAGGCTCCGTGCCGTTTCCGCACCCGCTTCCGCCACGCCGTATTCACCTCCGGCGCGGAACAATGAGTTCATGAGCCACACAAGCGGTCAGGCATCGGTTTCCCCGCAGCCCCAGCCCCACCCCCAGCCTTCGGTCGGGTCCATCGCGGCCCACCGGCCGCATGCTGTCGCCGCGCCGGTGCGGTCGCTCGACCCCGACCTCGACGCCGACCTGGACTCGTACGAGGAGGCCACCGGGCCCGGCACGGAGGGCGCTGAGCTGCCGCAGGGGCGGTTCCTGGACCGGGAGCGCAGCTGGCTCGCGTTCAACGAGCGGGTGCTGGAGCTGGCCGAGGACCCGTCCACTCCGCTGCTGGAGCGGGCCAACTTCCTGGCGATCTTCGCCAGCAATCTGGACGAGTTCTTCATGGTGCGGGTCGCCGGCCTCAAGCGGCGCATCGCCACCGGGGTCGCCACCCGCTCGGCCTCCGGGCTGCAGCCGCGCGAGGTGCTGGAGCTGATCTGGAACCGGTCCCGTGAGCTCATGGCCCGGCACGCCGCCTGCTACCAGCAGGATGTCGCCCCCGCGCTCGCGGAGGAGGGCATCCATCTGGTCCGCTGGCCGGATCTCACCGAGAAGGAGCAGTCCCGCCTCTTCACCCTCTTCCGGCAGCAGATCTTCCCCGTGCTGACCCCGCTCGCGGTGGACCCGGCACACCCCTTCCCGTACATCTCGGGGCTGTCGCTCAACCTCGCGGTCGTGGTGCGCAACCCCGTGAGCGGGCATGATCACTTCGCACGTGTGAAGGTCCCGCCGTCGCTCTCCCGGTTCCTGGAGGCGTCGCCGCAGCGGTACGTGCCGCTGGAGGACGTGATCGCGGCGCATCTGGAGGCGCTGTTCCCGGGGATGGAGGTGCTCGCGCACCACATGTTCCGGGTGACCCGCAACGAGGACCTCGAGGTCGAGGAGGACGACGCCGAGAACCTCCTCCAGGCCCTGGAGAAGGAGCTGCTGCGCCGCCGCTTCGGGCCCCCGGTGCGGCTGGAGGTCGAGGAGTCCATCGACCCGTACGTGCTGGACCTGCTGGTGCGCGAGCTGAAGGTCTCGGACGCCGAGGTCTACCCGCTGCCCGGACCGCTCGACCTCACCGGCCTTTTCGGCATAGCCGCGCTGGACCGGCCGGAGCTGAAGTACCCCAAGTTCGTGGCGGGCACCCACCGGGACCTCGCCGAGGTGGAGTCCGCCTCCCCGCCGGACATCTTCGCGGCGCTGCGCGAGCGGGACGTCCTGCTCCACCACCCGTACGACTCCTTCTCCACCTCCGTGCAGGCATTCCTTGAGCAGGCGGCGGCCGATCCGGACGTGCTGGCGATCAAGCAGACGCTGTACCGCACCTCCGGCAAGTCGCCGATCGTCGACGCGCTCATAGACGCCGCCGAGTCCGGCAAGCAGGTGCTGGTGCTGGTCGAGATCAAGGCCCGCTTCGACGAGCACGCCAACATCAAGTGGGCGCGCAAGCTGGAGGAGGCCGGCTGCCATGTGGTCTACGGCCTGCTGGGCCTGAAGACCCACTGCAAGCTGTCGCTGGTGGTCCGCCAGGAGGGCGACACCCTCACCCGCTACTCGCACGTGGGCACCGGCAACTACCACCCCAAGACCGCCCGGCTGTACGAGGACCTGGGGCTGCTGACGGCGAACTCCCAGGTCGGCGCGGACCTCTCCGACCTCTTCAACCGGCTGAGCGGCTACTCCCGGCGGGAGAACTACCGGCGGCTGCTGGTCGCCCCCAAGTCGCTGCGCGGCGGGCTGATCACCCGGATCAACAAGGAGATCACCCACCATCGGGCGGGGCGCCCGGCCTACGTCAAGATCAAGGTCAACTCGATGGTCGACGAGGCCGTCGTCGACGCCCTCTACCGGGCCTCGCAGGCCGGGGTGCCGGTGGATGTGTGGGTGCGCGGCATCTGCGCGCTGCGGCCGGGCGTCCCCGGGCTCTCGGAGCACATCCGGGTCCGCTCGGTCCTCGGACGCTTCCTGGAGCATTCGCGCGTGTTCGCGTTCGGGAACGGCGGCGAGCCGGAGGTGTGGATCGGCAGCGCCGACATGATGCACCGCAACCTCGACCGCCGGATCGAGGCGCTGGTGCGGGTCACCGACCCCGGCCACCGCGCCGCCCTCAACCGGCTGCTGGAGACCGGGATGTCCGACTCCACCTCCTCCTGGCACCTGGGCCCGGACGGCGAGTGGACCCGGCACGCCACGGACGCGGACGGCCAGCCGCTGCGGAACGTTCAGGAGATGCTCATCGACGCCCGGAGGCGACGGCGTGGTTCAACGACATGACCTGCCGCCGGCCGGGATGACGGGCGCCGCGGACCCGGCCGCCGACCCGTCCCGCCCGGGGACCGACGGCGTGACGGACCGGGCGGCGGAGGCTGCGGCGGCACCCTCCGCGGCTTCGGCGGCTTCGGCGGCGGCTTCGTGGGAGGCGGCGACGGCCGGGGAGGTGCTGTCGGCGTATCTGCACGCCCAGGCCGGGGACTTCCTGCGCAGCCTGCGGCTGCACCGCGAGAGCGGCTCCGACGTCCAGGAGGCGGCCGAGGCCGCCCGGCTGCTGCGCCGCGCCGCGCGGCGGATCAGCGGCGCGCTCTACGTCTACCGCCCGATCACCGACACGGCCTGGTCCGACGAACTGCGGACCGAGCTGGCCTGGCTGTCCGGCACGCTGGCGCGGGAGCACGCCTACGCGGAGCGGCTGGACCGGCTGCGCGGCGCCCTGCACCGGCTCTCGGGCGCGGGCGTCCCCTCGGACCGGTCATCGCAGGGCGAGGGAACGGCCGCCGAGGCCGCGAGCCCGGGTGAGCGCTCCTCCGACACACAGCCGGTGAACGCGGCGCACGCCGCGAGCGCGGCGCGCACCGCGCGCGGCGGGGTCACGGTCGCGGTCGACGGCGCGGGCGGTCCCTCCGGCACAACGGGCCCGATCCGCTCCACCCGTGCCTCCCGCCGCAGCGTCTCCCTGGCCGCCGGTGCACCGGGAGGCGGGGCCGCGGACACTGTCGGGGGCAGGGTGCGCGGCCCGGTCCGGCCGACGCGGGCGGCGGCGCCGAGGGCGCGGCCGGGACGGCCAGGGACAGAGACCGGGAGAGGGACGAGGGCCGGGCGGCCGGACGGCGCCGTGGCGAGCGCGGTGAACGCGGCGAGCGCGGCGACAAGAGCGGCCGGGGCACCAAGGGCGAGAAGGGCGAGCGGTCCGGCCAGCCGGGCGCGACCCATCAGCGGGCCGGTGCCGAGGAGGAGGCCCGCGGCGGGGCGCTGACCGTGGGCGCGGCCCGCGCCGGAGCGCTGCTGGAGCGCCAGCTCACGCTGGCCCGGACCCGGTCCCACACCGCCGCCCTGGAGGCGCTCGGCTCCTCCCGCTTCCACGCGGTCGCCGACACCGTCGCCCTGCTCGCCTCCGACGTCCCGCTCGACGAGGCCAACGCCGCCCGCCCCGCAGGGCAGGTGCTGCCGCCGCTCGCCGAGCTGACGAACCGGCGGCTGGCCGAGGCGGTGGAGGCGCTGCCGCTGGTCCGCGCCGGGCATCCGTACAACGCGGAGGCGCTGGTCCACGGCCTGGCGGCGACCCCGGCGGCGGACGCCCCGCCCGCCAGCGAGCGCCAGGACGCCCCCTGGCACCAGGTGCGCCATCTGCTGCGGCTGCGGCGGTACGCGCTGGAGGTGATCGACCAGGCGTGGCAGCAGCCGGACGGGGCGAGCGGGCCCGGCGGTTCCGGGCCAGGGGTTCCGGGCCAGGGGGTTCCGGACCCGCGGACGCCGAGCCGCCGCTGTCGGTGCGGCTGCTGGCCGCCGGGCAGGCGCTGGAGCGCCACCGCGACGCGGCCGAGGCGGCCGCCGCCGCGGCGGCCGCCGCCCGTACGCCCCGGATCGCCCCGGCGACGGCGTACGCGCTGGGCGTGCTCCACGCCGATCAGCGGCATGAGGTCGAGGCGGCCCGTTTCGCGTTCGGCCGGATCTGGCGGCGCCTGTCCGCCACCAGAGCCTCCTGACGCCGGACGACGGATCCGAGGGGCGGAACGCGGAGAACCGGGGAGGGAGAGACGGCGGATGAACCGACGGAATTCCCGTGATGACGGGCTGGTCGGAACGGACACCAGAACGGACACCGGAACGGACACCGGAACGGACACCGGGACGGACACCGGGACGGTCCTGGCAGCGGGCTGTGTGCTGTGGCGGCGGTCCCCGCGCGGCGGCGGGCTCGAGGTCGCCCTCGTCCACCGCCCCCGCTACGACGACTGGTCCCATCCCAAGGGCAAGCTGAAGCACGGCGAGGAAGCGCTGCACGGCGCGGTGCGCGAGGTCGCCGAGGAGACCGGTATGGGCTGCGTCCCGGGGGCGGTGCTGCCCACCCTCCACTACACGGCCAAGGGCCGCCCCAAACAGGTCCGCTACTGGGCGGCGGAGGCGGTCGACCACGACGAGGTCTTCGTGCCCAACCGCGAGGTCGACCGTCTGCTCTGGCTGCCCCCGGACGCGGCCCGCCGCCGCCTCACCTACGACCACGACCGCACCCTCATCGACGCGCTGCTGCACGCCCTGCGGCCGTCCTGAACCGCCCTCGGTGTCTGGTCAGCGGCTGACGGGCGGCTGACCGTCAGCGGCGGCGCAGGCTCTTGTCCTCGAGCGCCGGCGGCACGTAGTAGCTGTCCGCCCGGTTGAGGTCGGTGCCCGGCGGGACGATCTCGTCGATCCGGTTCAGGACGTCCTCGCTCAGCTCCACCTCGGACCCGGCGAGCAGATCCTCCAACTGCTCCATGGTGCGCGGGCCGATGATCACCGAGGTGATGGCCGGATGCGCTCGTACGAAGGCGATGGCCATGTGCGGCAGCGAGAGCCCGGCGTCGGAGGCCAGCTCGGCCAGCGCGCCGACCGCCTCCAGCTTGCGCGCGTTGTCGGGCAGCGACGGGTCGAACTTGTGCTTCTCCACGGCCGCCCGGCCGCCGGAGAGATCGATGTCGGACGCCTTGCTGTAGCGGCCCGTGAGCCAGCCCGCCGAGAGCGGACCCCAGCTCAGCACGCCCATCCCGTACTTCCGCGCGGTCGGCAGCACCGCCGCCTCCACGCCGCGCGCCAGGATCGAGTACGGCGGCTGCTCGCTGCGGAACCGTACGTGGCCGCGCCGGTCGGAGACCCACTGGGCCTCCACGATCTGCTCGGCGGGGAAGGTGGAGGAGCCGACGGCGCGCACCTTGCCCGCCCTGACCAGGTCGGACAGGACCGACAGCGTCTCGTCGACGTCCGTCGTCGGGTCCGGCCGGTGGATCTGGTAGAGGTCGATGTAATCCGTGTCCAGGCGGCGCAGGCTGTTCTCCACCTCATGGGTGATCCAGCGCCGTGAGTTGCCGCCCTGGTTGGGGTCGTCGCCCATCGGGAAATGGGCCTTGGTCGCGAGGACGACGTCGTCGCGGCGGCCCTTGAGGGCCTTGCCGACGATCTCCTCGGACTCGCCCGCCGAGTAGATGTCGGCGGTGTCGACGAAGTTGATGCCCGCGTCGAGGGCGCGGTGGATGATCCGTACCGAGTCCTCGTGGTCGGGGTTGCCCAGGGCGCCGAACATCATCGCGCCCAGGGCGTACTCGCTCACCGAGATGCCGGTACCGCCCAGGATCCTGCGCTTCATGGCAGCTGCCTTCCTTTGCCTTCCGGCCCTTTGCCTTCCGGACCTTTGCGTTCCGGGCCTTTGCGTGTGTCTTCGCCTTTGCTTCCATGGCGTCCTGCGCCTTCAGCCTCGGCTCCGGGCGGGGACCTCACCAGGCCCGGCTCAACCTGGGTCTGCCAGAACCACCTTTCCGGCCCGGAATCCGGCGGCGCGCGGATAATGAACGAATGGGCCAATCCGAACCGGAGATCAAGGGGTTCCTCACGTCGCGCCGCGCCGCGCTCGACCCGGCCGAACTGGGACTGCCGGAGGGCGTCGTCCGGCGCCGGGTGCGCGGGCTGCGCCGTGAGGAGGTCGCCCAGCGGGCCGGGATCAGCGTCGACTACTACACCCGTATCGAGCAGGGCCGGGCCCCGGCCGTCTCGGACTCGGTGGTCGACGGACTGGCGCGGGCGCTGCGGCTGACCCCGTCCGAGCACACCTATCTGCGCAACATCACCCTGCCCCGGCGGCGCGCCGGAGGGCCCGATCCCGATCCACGGCCGCGGGTGCGGCCGGAGATCCAGCAGCTGCTGAACGCGATGGACGGCACCGTCCCGGCCTATGTCTACGGGCCGGCGATGGACGTCCTGGCCTGGAACACCCTCGGCACCCGGCTCGGCATCGACTACGCCGCGATCCCCGATGAGCGGCGCAACGGCCCGCTGCTGGTCTTCCTCGACCCCCGGCTGAAGGAGATCCATCCGAACTGGGACGAGGTCGCCGATGACACGGTGGCCGGGCTGCGCGCGGAGGTCGGGCGCCACCCGGGCAGTTCGCGGGTGTGCCGGGTGACCCATGAACTGCTGGAGCGGAGCGAGGAGTTCCGGCGGCGGTGGGAGGCGCAGGCGGTGCTGGAGCGGACGCGGGGCGTCAAGCGGTTCCGCCATCCGGAGATGGGGGAGCTGGTGCTGCGGTTCGAGGCGTTCGTGCTGCCCGCGGACCCCGGGCAGATGCTGTGCACGTACACGGCCGACGAGGGGTCGGCGACGGCGGAGGCGCTGAAGGTGCTGGCGGGCGCGGCGGCGGTGGCCTGACGGCCCGGACGGGGGCACCGGGTAGTGCCTGTGATGGTCCGGGCGCCGGACGGTTCCCTGATGCCCCGGGCCGCGTTGTGCCGCGGCCCCCTCCTTGACGCGACTGGAAACTTTCCTTACTTTCATTCCCTCCCACGGTGGCGCCAGTGGCGCGAGAGGGCAATGGAGGTCCGGATGTCCGGCACCGAGGGCGGATTCGTCCGCCGTATCGGCCTGTTCCAGTCGACCGCCATCAACATGAGCCAGATGTGCGGCATCGGGCCGTTCGTCACCATCCCCCTCATGGTCGCCGCCTTCGGCGGGCCACAGGCCGTCATCGGCTTCGTCGCGGGCGCGGTGCTCGCGCTCGCCGACGGGCTGATCTGGGCCGAACTGGGCGCCTCGCTGCCCGGGGCCGGGGGCAGCTATGTGTATCTGCGCCAGGCGTTCCAGTACCGCAGCGGCAAGCTGATGCCGTTCCTGTTCGTCTGGACGGCGATGCTGTTCATCCCGCTGATCATGTCCACGGGTGTGGTCGGTCTGGTGCAGTATTTGGGCTATCTGTGGCCGGACATGACCCAGACTCAGGGCGATCTGGTCGGTCTCGGCGTCATCGTCCTCGTCATCGGGCTGCTGTGGCGGGGCGTCGAGCACATCGCCCGGATCACGGCCGTCATGTGGTGCGTGATGATCGCCTCCGTGGTCCTGGTCATCGTGGCGGCCTTCAGCCACTTCGACGCGGGGCAGGCGTTCACCTATCCGGACCACGCCTTCGAGCTGACCAGCGGTCACTTCTGGACCGGTTTCGCCGCGGGCCTGACCATCGGCATCTACGACTACCTCGGCTACAACACCGCCGCGTACATGGGCGCCGAGATCAAGGACCCCGGGCGCACCCTGCCGCGGGCGATCGTCACCTCGATCGCCGGGATCATGGGGATCTACCTGCTGCTCCAGATCGGCACCCTCGGCGTCGTCGACTGGCACGAGATGACCGACCCCGACTCGGTGGCCGCCCAGTCCGTCGCCTCGGCGGTGCTGGAGGAGACCTGGGGGAAGGGCGCGGCCGACGTCGTCACCGTGCTCATCCTCATCACGGCCTTCGCGTCCGTCTTCGCCGGGCTGCTGGGCGGCTCCCGGGTGCCGTACGACGCCGCCCGCGACCGGGTCTTCTTCCGGCCGTACGGCACGCTCCACCCGCGCCATCGCTTCCCCGTGCTGGGCCTGGCCACGATGGGTGTCGTGACGGCGGTCGGCTTCCTCATCGGCCGCCACACCGATCTGGCCACGCTCATCCAGCTGCTGACCACGGTCATGGTGATCGTGCAGGCCCTGGCGCAGGTCGTCGCCGTCACGGTGCTGCGCCGCCGCCAGCCCGGCCTGCGGCGGCCGTACCGGATGTGGCTCTATCCGCTGCCGAGCGTGGTGGCGCTGGTGGGCTGGCTGGTGATCTACGGCTACGCGGACAAGAACTCCCCCGGGCGGCACCCCATCGAGTGGTCGCTCGCCTGGGTCGCGGCGGGGTGTGTGGCGTTCGTGCTGTGGGCGCGGATGGAGAAGGTGTGGCCGTTCGGCCCGAAGGAGATCAGCGAGGAGTACGCGGCGGGCGGTGACCCCGATACGGCGGGTGGCACCGGGGACGCGGCGAACGCTCCGGGCGGGGACGCGGCGAACGCTCCGGGCGGGGACGCGACGAACGCTCCGGGCGGGGACGCGACGAATGCCCTGGGCACCACGGGAGACGGCCCGGGCGGCGCCGTCAGCCCCGGGGCGCCACCGCCTCCCACCGCACCGTGACCTCGCCCTGGCGCCAGCGCCGCGGGCCGTCGGTGAGCGGCCAGCCTTCCGCGCGCAGCGTCTGGGCGCTGCGTATCCAGCGCTGACGCGCGCTGAGCGGCGCGTACGGGGCGGCGGCAGCCCAGGCGCGGTCGAAGTCGCGCAGGAAGGTGTGCACCGGCTCGCCCGGCACATTGCGGTGGATCAGCGCCTTGGGGAGCCGTTCGGCCAGGTCGGAGGGGCGTTCCAGGGAGCCGAGGCGGGCCGCGAAGGTCACCGTGCGCGGGCCCGACGCGTCGAGCGCGACCCATACGTGCCGCCGCCCGATCTCATCGCAGGTGCCCTCCACCAGCAGCCCGCCGGGCGCCAGCCGCGCGCACAGCCGCCGCCACACCGCGGCGACCTCGCCCTCCTCGTACTGCCGCAACACGTTGGCCGCCCGGATGAGCGCCGGGCGGGCCCCGCCGGGCAGCGGCACCTCGAAGCCGCCGTGCGCGAAGGTGAGCCCCTCGCGCTCGTACGGCCGCGCGGCGAGCACGCGCCCGGGGTCGATCTCGACCCCCACGACGCGGGCCCCGGCCCGTACGGTCCGCAGCCGCTCCAGCAGCTCGACGGCGGTCCACGGGGCCGCCCCGTACCCCAGGTCCACCGCCACCGGCGCCTCCCCGGCCCGCCGCAGCGCGGGCCCGTGCGCGGCCGCGATCCACCGGTCCATGCGGCGCAGGCGGTTGGGGTTGGTGGTCCCGCGGGTCGCCGAACCGATCGGGCGGGACGGCGGGGGAACGCGGGCGGGCATGGCGCTGAGCCTATGCCGGGGCGCAGGACGAGCCTGTTCCGGGGCGGAGGAGAGGCCCGTTCCGTGGTGGAGGGGAGCCTGTTCCGGGGCGGAGGAGAGGCCCGTTCCGTGGTGGAGGGGAGCCTGTTCCGGGGCGGAGGAGAGGCCCGTTCCGTGGTGGAGGGGAGCCTGTTCCGGGGCGGAGGAGAGGCCCGTTCCGTGGTGGAGGGGAGCCTGTTCCGGGGCGGACGGGGAACCCGCTCCGGGGCGCAGGAGGAGCCCATGGCGGGGCGGACGGGGAGTGGCCGTCGGACATCAGAACGTCACGCTTTGGCAAAGCGGAAATGGGAACTACACGCTCCGGTGTTGACGCCCTGGAGGGAGCCCGCCCCGGCAAGGAGGTAACGCGCGGTGAGCCAGCACGCGTCCCGGCTCGGCGGCCTGCGAGGCCGGTCCCACATACCGTTCGGCGCCCCGTCCCACCAGCGGATTCGCCGTACGTCACGGCGGCCGCGGCGGATCGCGATGCTCAGCGTCCACACCTCGCCGCTGCACCAGCCCGGCACCGGCGACGCCGGCGGCATGAACGTCTACATCGTGGAGCTGGCCAGGCGCCTCGCCGCCATCGACATCGAGGTGGAGATCTTCACCCGGGCCACCACCGCCGCGCTGCCCCCGGCCGTCGAGCTCGCCCCCGGGGTGCTCGTCCGGCATGTGGACGCCGGGCCCTACGAGGGTCTGGCCAAGGAGGACCTCCCGGCGCAGCTGTGCGCGTTCACCCACGGCGTCATGCAGGCGTGGGCCGGGCACCGGCCGGGCCATTACGACCTCGTCCACTCCCACTACTGGCTCTCCGGCCACGTCGGCTGGCTGGCCGCCGAGCGCTGGGGAGTGCCGCTGGTGCACGCCATGCACACCATGGCCAAGGTCAAGAACGCCGCGCTGGCGGCGGGCGACACTCCCGAGCCCGCGGCCCGCGTCATCGGCGAGCAGCAGATCGTCCGCGCCGCCGACCGGCTGATCGCCAACACCGCCGAGGAGGCGGAGGAGCTGGTGCGCCACTACGAGGCGGCGCGCGAGCTGGTGGCGGTCGTCCACCCCGGGGTGAACCTCGACCGCTTCCGGCCCGCCGACGGCCGGGCCGCCGCCCGGGCCCGGCTGGGGCTCCCGGCCGACGCGCTCATACCCCTCTTCGCCGGGCGCATACAGCCGCTGAAGGCCCCCGACATCCTGCTGCACGCCGTCGCCCACCTCCTGGAGGAGGACCCCTCGCTGCGCGAGCGCATGGTCGTGCCCGTGGTGGGCGGCCCCAGCGGTAGTGGCCTGGCCAAGCCCGAGGGGCTGCACAAGCTGGCGGCGCGGCTGGGGATCTGCGATGTGGTCCGGTTCCGGCCGCCCTGTGCGCAGGACGAGCTCGCGGACTGGTACCGGGCGGCGTCCGTGCTGGTCATGCCGTCGTACAGCGAGTCGTTCGGGCTGGTGGCCATCGAGGCGCAGGCGTGCGGCACCCCGGTCGTGGCGGCCTCGGTGGGCGGCCTTCCGGTGGCCGTACGGGACGGGGTCAGCGGCACGCTGATCGACGGCCACGACCCCGCCGACTACGCCCGTGCCCTGAGCGCCTTCGTCCAGGACCCGGGCGGGCGGACCGGATGGGTGCGGCGGCGGCCCGGCACGCCCAGTCCTTCGGATGGGACACGGCCGCCGCGGCCACGGCGGAGGTGTACACGGAGGCGATGCGGGAGCGGCGTCGCCTACGATCGGCCCATGGCTGACCCCAAGGCTGACCCCATGGCCGAGCCCCAGGCCGACCGTAAGGCTGACCCCGTGGCCGAGGCCGACCGTAAGGCCGACACGGCCCGCGACGCCGACCGTAAGGCCGACACGGCCCCGAGGCCGACCCCGGGCCGTCATCGAGCGGACGCTGGACGACGCCGAACTGGAGTGGGAGAGCCCGGAGGACGGCACCTATGTCGTCACTCTCCCGGGCACCCGCAAGCTGTCGACCACCTGCTCGCTGCGGGTCGGCCGGCACTCCCTCTCGGTCAACGCCTTCGTCGTCCGCCACCCGGACGAGAACCACGAGGCGGTCCACCGCTGGCTGCTGGAGCGCAACACCCGGCTGTACGGGGTGAGTTACGCGATCGACCAGCTCGGCGACATCTATCTGGTGGGCAAGCTGCCGCTCGTGGCCGTCACCCCGGAGGAGGTGGACCGGCTGCTCGGCACGGTGCTGGAGAACGCGGACGGCAGCTTCAACACGCTGCTGGAGATGGGGTTCGCCACGGCCATTCGCAAGGAGTACGCGTGGCGTACCTCGCGGGGCGAATCGACCCGGAATCTTGAGGCGTTCAGCAATCTGACTCGGGATGCGGCGAAGTGAACGACCGGGCTACGGCCCGGTCTTCGTCCGACGCCTGCCTTTCTGCTTGACCTCCGCCCATTCTGTTGACTTCTCCTGTTGATCTCTGCCCATCCTGACGCGACCCCTTCCGCGCACCCCTGCCCCATGGCATTCTCACGCCGTCTCTCACCTGAACTGCGTTCACATCCATGGAAGGCGGGGCTGGCTCATGGGCACGGAGATCGGCAGAAGGCAGTTGCTCGGCGGTGCGATGGGCCTGGCGGCGGGCGCCACGCTCCTGGGGGCGGGGGCCCCGCTCCTGACCGCCACGGACGCGGCGGCGGCCGCCGCACCGGGTATGCCGGGCGGGACCCGTACGCCGGGCGGGACGGGCACGCCCGGCGGGCCGGGCACCTCCGCCCTCTGGCGTGAGTTCCGCGCCCAGCCGTACACCCACCCCCAGATCCCCTACGTCGGCCGCGCCGGATACCTCGGTGGCCGCACGAGCTTCCCCCGCCTGCCCGTCGTCGCGGACGTCCGCGCCTTCGGCGCCCGGCCCGACGGCTCCGCGGACGCCGCCCCCGCGATCAACCGCGCCATCGCCGCCGCCGGTCGCCGCGGCGGCGGTACGGTGCTGGTGCCGCCCGGGACGTACCGCGTGGACGACGTCATCCGCCTCGGCTACGACAACGTCGTACTGCGCGGGGCGGGCAGCGGCCGCACCACCCTGCACGCGACCCGTAACCTCACCGAGCTGATCGGCCCGTACGGCAGCCGCTACGGCGGCAACAAGTCGTCCTGGTCCTGGGCCGGCGGGCTCATCTGGGTCTGCCCGGACGCCCGTCGGCGCTCCCTCACCGACGCGATCCGGGCCCAGGCATGGCCGTTCGAGGGCTGGACCGGCAACCGGCGCGACGAGTGGCACACCCTCACCGACTTCGCCGCCCCCGCCCGCCGCGGCGACTGGACGGTGACCGTCGGGGACCCGTCCGCCCTGCGCCGCGGCGACCGCGTGCTGCTCCAACTCACCGACGACGACGGCCACTCGCTGCTGGCCCATATGGCCGGCGACGTCGAGGGCGCCGCCGACTACGTCTGGACCGACAAGACCAAGCTCACCTCGTACGTCCCCTATGAGTGGCCGTGCCGCGTCGTCGCCGTCGACCGGCGGCGCCGCCGGGTGACCCTCGACCGTCCGCTGCCGCTCGACGCACGGCCCGTCTGGAAGCCCCGGTTCACCACGCTGGTGCGCCCGGTCACCGGCTCCGGGGTCGAGGGCATCACCCTCGACGTCGTCGAGACCCCGCAGGCGCAGCACCTGCTGGACAAGGGGTACAACGGCGTCGCGCTGCAGTGCGCGTGGGACTGCTGGGTGGACGACGTGACCGTCAACAACGTCGACAACGGCTTCCTGCTCGTCGCCGCCAAGGCGTGCACCCTGCGCCGCACCCGGGTGACCGGCCGTGGCAGCCACCATCCTTACTGCTGCCGTGAGGGTTCGCACGACAACCTCGTGGAGGACTTCGTCCTGGTCCAGCGCACCGTCCCGGCCCCGGCGGGGACACAGCTGCACGGGATCAACGTGGAGGGGCTGTCCAGCTACAACGTCTGGTCGCGCGGCCGGATGGAGATGGGCACCTTCGACACCCACCGCGGGATGCCCTTCGCCAACGTCCGTACGGAGATCACCGTGGACAACACGGGGTCGCACGGCGGCGACGCGAGCGCCGGTCCGCTCTACGGTGCGCGGTTCGCCCACTGGAACGTCACGGTCACCAATCAGCGGGCCGGGTGCGTCAAGATCGACGACATTGCGCCGTACAGCGCGACGGTCGGGATCAGCGAGGTCCGGCAGTTCGGCCAGATCGACGTCCCGGACTTCACCGGTCCGCTCCACTCCCGTATCGAGTCCTACGGGCACCCGGAGGCGGTCCACCCCCGCAACCTGTACGAGGCGCAGCGCGCACTTCGCTGACACCTCCCCTGAAACATCGTGAGGAAGGCGGTGAAGAAATACCGTCCATGAGGGCTCTTCATGGTGAACCGGCTCCGGCGGCCGGGAACCATGAAGAGGAGACACAACGGTGCTCATGGACAATCCGTGGCCCACGGTGGCAACGGTCGTGACGGTGGGAGTGCTACGGCTGATGGGGGACGTCATCCGCTGGCTGGCGGCGCGCTCGGGCGAACGGCTCCGGGCGCGCACGCTGGCCGAGTTGGTGAACAGAACGGAGCCGGGCACGGTCCTCACCGACCGCCGCCCCGACGGCGCGGCGCTGACCATACGGCGGCGGCCGGAGGGTCGGGGGAGTGGGGCGAGCGGAACGGGCGGGGTGACAGGGGCGAGCGGAACGGGCGGTGCGAGCCGGGCTACCGGGGCGACCGGGACGGGGCGGAGCGGGGGCGATCGAGGTGAGTGACACCGTCGAGGAGACCACGCGCGGCGGGCGGCCCGAGGAGGAGTTCGACGCCTTCTACGCCCGCACCTACCCCTGGCTGGCCGCCCGCGCGGTGATGCTCAGCGACAACCGGCAGAACGCCGAGGACGCCGTGCAGGAGGCGTATATCGAGGCGATGCGCCGCTGGCCCGAGGTCAGGGCGTGCGCCTCGCCCGAGGCATGGGTGACCACCACCATGCGGCGCAAGCTCTCGCGGGACGGGCGGCGCTGGTGGTTCCGCTGGAAGCCGGTCGAGATGAGCGTCCCGGCCGCCACGACCGCGAGCGTGGAGGAGACCGCCGAGGCGCTGGCCGCCCTGCGCGCCCTCGGCACGCTGCCGCCGCGCCAGCGCCAGGTGGTCGTCATGCACTCGCTCGAGGGCATGAGCTATCAGGCGATCTCGGCTGAGCTGGGCATCTCCGTCGGCAGCGTCGGCAGCAACCTCCACAAGGCCCGTGCCCGGCTGAGCCTGTTGCTCGACGTCTCCCCGGAGCTGGGCCGCGCGACCGAGCGCCTCCTGACCCGCACCCCGAAGGACCCGCTGAGCGTGGCCCTGTACGGGGCCGCGGAGTGGCTGTCGGCCGGGTTCAGGGACGAGGGCCGGGCGTTGCGGGGCGGGGACGGCGCCCGGAGCGGGGCACGCGACGACGTCCCGAACCGCGCCCGCGACGGCATGCGGGGGCGTCGGTGATCGCCGCCGCCCGCGCGCTCCTCGCCACTTCCCGCGCGCTCCTCGCCCTCGCCCTGCTCGCCGTCTTCTACGCGCTGGTCGCGGCCATGGTGCTGCTCTGGGCGGCCTTCCTCGTGGCGGCCTTATGGACCGCGGGAACGCCGGAGGCCATGACACCGCCCACCACCGTCGTCACCGCCTGCGCGGCGTTCGCCCCGATCGTCTTCGGCATGGTGTGGGCGGTGATCCGCACCGCCCGCCCCGCCGCCCCGCGCGAGGGCGCGGTGACGGTGACCCGGCGCGGGGCCCCGGAGTTATGGCGCACGGTCGAGGAGCTGGCCCTCGACGTCGGCACCCGGCCGCCCGGCCACATCAGGCTGACCGCCGAGGTCAACGCCTCCGTCACCGAGGACGCACCGCTCCTCGGGCTCGCCCCCGGCCGACGCGTCCTCTACCTCGGACTGCCCCTGCTGGCCGGTCTGTCGCCCGCCGAGCTGCGCGCCGTCCTCGCGCATGAGCTGGGCCACTTCTCCGGCCGCCACAGCCGCTTCGGCGCGGTCGCCCACCGGGGCGCGGCGGGCCTGGTCGCCGCCCGGCAGGCGATCCAGGACGCGTCGGCCGCGAACGACCTGGTGCGGCTGTACGCGGGCGTGCCGCTGCTGCTGCTCGGCCTCTACACCCACGTCTTCCGCTGGCTCACCCGCCCGGTCCGGCGGCGGCAGGAGCTGGAGGCCGATCGCGAGGCGGCGCGGGTGGCCGGTCCGGGCGCCGTCGCCGACGCGCTGTGCTCCACGGTGGCGCTGGAGGCGGCGTGGCAGGAGTTCCTCGCCGACTTCCTCGCCCCGCTGCGCCGGGCGACGGGTCGGGTCCCCGACGATCCGTTCCGCGCCTTCGCCCATATGGTCGAGGCGCCCGAACTCCGGGAGCCGATGGCCGCGTTGCGCGCCCGCGCCGTCGAGCGGCCCGCAGCCCCGACGACGCGCATCCGGCCCTGGCCGTCCGGCTGGAACGGCTGGCGCGCCTGCCCGCGCGGGAGCCCGGAGCCGAACCCTCCGCCACCCTGGAACCTCTCTCGGCACAGCTCTCCGTACAGCTCTCCGTACAGCCGCGGTACGCGGTCGCGCTGGGCCGCGTCCTGCTGTCCGGCCCGGACGCGGGCACGAGGGTGCCCTGGCGGGACTGGCTCACCGAGCTGGCGGAGCACCGCGCGACCCGGATCCTGACCCCGCTGGCGGAGGCGGTGCGGGGGGTGGAGGAGACGGAGGGGATGGGGCAGCCGAAGGCGAAGCCGGACAGGGAGCCGGAGAGGCTGACCATCCACCGAGTGCTCCGCCTGCTGGACGGCGGTCGTCGCATGCCCCTGGCCCGCGCGCTGAACGCCCGGCTGCCGGAGGCCGAGCGAACGCCCCGTGGCGATCAGACCGAACAGGACCCACTCGCCCCCCTGGCCGAGGCCCTGGCCGTACTGATCGGTGCGCAGCTGGTGGCGCGGGGGACCGCGTACTGGGCCATGAACTGGACCGGCCCCAGCCTCCTCGTACCGCCCGACGGCATCGCCCCCGAGACCATCCGCACCTGGGCCGACACCGCCGTTCGGCTCCCCGGCCAGACCCAGCGGCTCGGGCTGCACCTGGCGGCCCTGGGCGTGGACGAACGCGCACCGCTGCCCACCACCGGTAGGGCCGGGGCACGGCGGACGGGCCGACGCCGGGGGAGCGGGCGCGACGGATCAGCATCGCACCCGGGGCCACCGGCCCCGCACGCCGGCGCATCACCGCCGTACGGGCGCTGGCGCTCACCGTGCTGCTGGGGCTGACGGGGCTGACGTTCGTCCTATGGGTGAACCGGGACGAGCGGAGCTACCCCGGAACACCGGTGACCCGCTGGAACGACCGCTATCAGCCGGGCGGCGGCACGGGTACGGAGCCCGGCCCGTACCCGACCTACCAACAGCCCACCTTCCCGGCATGGCCGACGCCCCGGCTTACCACCTGCCCTCGGGCTCGGTGCCGACCCTCCGCATCGAGCCGACCCTCCGCATCGAGCCGACCATCCACATCGAGCCGGTCATCCCGAGACCCACGCCTTGATCCCCCTGAAGCCGGTGTTCACCGCCCCCACTGGAGGCGGCCCCCGGCCCCGTTACGAGGAGCCCGCCCCCACCACGGGCACGCCACCACCCGAGGCGGCACCAGCCCCACCAGCCGCAGCCGCATCTGGAGCCGCACCCACACCCACTCCACCCCCGACCTCCCCGGCCGCAGGCCGGCTCCGCAGGGCGCGCCCCAACGCCACGTACCCCCGGCCGCCACGAGGCCCACCACGGCGCTGGCCGCCCACAGGGCATCCGCGCCGAAGCGGTCCATGACGGCGCCGCCCGCGAGCGGGGCGATGAGCGAGGCGAGGGACCACGACAGGGTGTACATCCCTTGGTAGCGGCCGCGCCCATGGGTCGGGGAGAGCCGGGCGACCAGCCCCATCTGCGTCGGGGAGTTGATGATCTCGCCGACCGTCCAGACCATCACGGCCAGCGCGTACATCCCGACCGACCCGGCGAAGGCGGTCAGCCCGAAGCCGGCGCCGGTCAGCAGGGCGGACACCGTCAGCAGCGGCGCCGGGTCGCGATGCTCGAGGAACCGCGTCACCGGGATCTGTACGGCCACGATCAGTACGCCGTTCGTCGCGATCGCGACGCCGAAGTCCGTGCTGGACAGCCCGTCCGCCCCCATGGCCACGGGCAGCGCCACGAACGCCTGCTGGATGAGGGTCGCGACCAGGAACGACAGCGCGACCACGGCCATGAACCGCCCGTCCCGCAGCACCGTACCCAACCCGACCTCGCGCTCCGGCGCATCCGCCACCACACCCTCGGCGGCACGCTCCCGCTCGGGCCGGGACTCCGGAACCTTCCCGAAGACGATGACCGCACACAGCAGCGTCATCCCGGCATCCGCCAGGAAGAGCGTGAGATAGCCATGGCGCGCGATCAGCCCGGCCGCCGCCGCGGAGACGGCGAAGCCGAGGTTGATGGCCCAGTAGTTGAGCGCGAAGGCCCGTACCCGATCCCCGGGCGCGACGATGTCGGCGATCATCGCCTGCACCGCGGGCCGTGACGCGTTGCTGGTCATCCCCACCAGACAGGCCACGACGGCGATGGCGACCGGGTTCTGGACGAAGCCCAGTACGGCGACGGTGACCGCGGTCGACAGCTGCGAGACCAGCAGCGTGGGCCGCCGCCCCAGCCGGTCGGTCAGCACCCCGGCGACGACCGCCGACACGGCGCCGCCCAGCCCGTGCAGCGCACCGACCAGCCCGGCGAACATCGCCGAATAGCCGCGGTCCACGGTCAGGTACATGGCAAGAAACGTGGCCACGAACCCGCCCAGCCGATTGACCAGCGTGGAGGTCCACAGCCACCAGAACTCCCGGGGCAACCCCGAGACGCTCTCCTTCGCGGCCTGCCTCAGTCGGACGACGGACACCGGACGACTCCCCCTGTAAGTGGCACAACCTACATCCGCAACTTACTGATGTTGACGTGGCCCCGCCAGTCAATTGACGGGGTCCGTCAACCGACCCCCTCAGACCGGTCCAGTAGGCTCGACGGCATGGCCGACGCACCGTACAAGCTGATCCTCCTCCGCCACGGCGAGAGCGAGTGGAACGCGAAGAACCTGTTCACCGGCTGGGTGGACGTCAACCTGAACGAGAAGGGCGAGAAGGAGGCCGTCCGCGGCGGTGAGCTGCTGAAGGACGCCGGCCTGCTCCCCGACGTGCTCCACACGTCCCTCCTCAGGCGCGCCATCCGCACCTCGCAGCTCGCGCTGGAGGCCGCCGACCGCCTCTGGATCCCGGTCCGCCGCTCCTGGCGCCTCAACGAGCGCCACTACGGCGCGCTCCAGGGCAAGGACAAGGCCCAGACCCTCGCCGAGTTCGGCGAGGAGCAGTTCATGCTGTGGCGCCGCTCGTACGACACCCCGCCGCCCCCGCTGGACCGCGACGCCGAGTACTCCCAGTTCGAGGACCCGCGCTACGCGACTCTCCCGCCGGAGCTGCGCCCGCAGACGGAGTGCCTCAAGGACGTCGTCGTCCGCATGCTCCCGTACTGGTTCGACGGCATCGTCCCGGACCTGCTCACGGGCAAGACGGTCCTGGTCGCGGCCCACGGCAACTCCCTCCGCGCCCTGGTCAAGCACCTCGACGCCATCTCCGACGCCGACATCGCGGGCCTGAACATCCCGACGGGCATCCCGCTCTCCTACGAACTGGACGCCGACTTCAAGCCGCTCAACCCTGGCGGCACCTACCTCGACCCGGACGCCGCGAAGGCGGCCATCGAGGCAGTGAAGAACCAGGGCAAGAAGAAGTAAGCCCGAACCAACAGGCCCTCTACTTGCGGTTTCACCGCGAGTAGGGGCTTTGGTGATGCGGCGAAGCGGCTGCCCAGAGGGCTGATTCGGCCCTGGCTCCGGTCCTCAAGACGTCAAGAGGTCTTGAGGACTTAGGCTGAAAGTATCTGCGCAACCTGGGACGGGTGAGCTGAGCATGGCCAAGTACGAGCAGATCGCGGATGCCCTGCGCCAGAGCATCCGCGCAGGTCAGCTTGGGCCCGGGGAGCGGCTTCCGGCTGAGGACAAGCTCGCGGCGCGGTATCGGACGAGCGTGCCGACGTTGCAGCGGGCGCTGTCGGAGCTGGTGGCCGAGGGGCTGATCGACAGGCGGCACGGGGTGGGGACGTTCGTACGGACCCCGCGCCGGCGGGTCGAGCGGAGCAACGAGCGGCACCAGTGGGAGAAGGACCGGGTGCGGCGGTCCGAGGCCGAGCGGTCGCGGACCGGGTCGACCGAGCACGACACCGGGCTGGAGGCGTCGGACCTCGCCTTTCACGCCGAGTATCGCGAGGCCGAGGCCGATGAGGACCTCGCGTCCGTCTTCGGGGTCCCCGTGGGCACGCGGCTGCTGGAGCGGATCTACCGCACCAACTGCCGCGAGGAGGACGCGCCGTTCGCGCTCGTGCACTCCTACCTGGTCCACGACGTCGTGGCCGCCAACCCCGACCTGCTCGACGCCGCCCATGAGCCCTGGCCCGGCGGCACGCAGAATCAGCTGTACACGATCGGCGTCGAGCTGGACCGCATAGAGGAACGGATCACGGCCCGGCCGCCGACGGTGGAGGAGGCCGAAGCGCTCGGCCTCAAGAAGGGGGTTTCGGTGATCGTTCTCCGGAAGATCTGCACGGACACCGACGATCGGGTCGTCGAGGTCTCCGATGTGACGCTGTGCGGCGACCGTACGGAACTCGTCTTCACCACGCCCCTGAAGAGGTGGTGACCATGCCGAACACCATCACCGTCATCACGGCGGTCCACGCCCCGGGCGCCGTGCACCTCCCGGACGCCTACAAGTCGCTGCGCGAGCAGCAGCTGCCGGACGGCTGGGACTGGCAGTGGGTCATCCAGGAGGACGGCGAGACCGACGCCGTACGGCCGTACGTGCCCGACGACGCCCGCGTCAGCTTCGGGCAGGGCCGGGCCGGCCGGGCCGCGATGGCGCGCACGATGGGGCTCTCGCGCGCCGAGGGCGCGTACGTCAAGGTGCTGGACGCCGACGACATGCTCACCCCCGGCGCACTCGCCCGCGACCTCCGCGCGCTCATGGACCACCCCGATCTCGGCTGGGCCACCTCCCGCGCCCTGGACCTGCTGCCCGACGGCTCCACCGTCGGCTTCGAGGGCGACCCGCCGCAGGGGCCCCTCGCACGCGGCGCCGTCCTCGAATTCTGGCGGGCGAACGGCCACCGCGCCCAGGTCCACCCCGCGACCCTCTTCGTACGCCGGGACCTGCTCCTCGCTCTCGGCGGCTGGATGGCCCTGCCCGCCTCCGAGGACACCGGCCTGCTCATGGCCCTCAACGCGGTCAGCCGCGGCTGGTTCACCGCCGAGACCGGTCTGCTCTACCGCAAGTGGCCCGGCCAGGTGACCAGCCAGTCCGCGCACACCGACGCGGCCGAGCGCGCGGCACGCTTCGCGGTGGTCGAGGCGCGGGCCCGGGTCCTGGCCGCCATGGACGGCTGGCGCTACGAAGACACCCGCTGAAAACCCGCTCGCCGTCACCGATGAGTTTGTGCGGCCTCCCCGGTCTGAGAGGAGGAAGAGCGCACCGACCGCTCACCGACCGCATCCCCGGAGGGGCATCATGAGGAAGATCACCGCCAGCCTGTTCATCTCGCTCGACGGGGTCGTGGAGGCGCCCGACCAGTGGCACTTCCCCTACTTCAACGACGAGATGGGCGCCGCCGTCGACGCGAGTCTCGGCGCGGCCGACACCCTCCTCATCGGCCGCAAGACCTACGACAGCTTCGCCGGAGCCTGGCCGGACCGCGAGGCGGCGGGCGGTGAGGACGCCCACTTCGCCAAGAAGCTCGGCGACGTCCGCAAGATCGTCCTGTCGCGGCAGAACCTCAGCTTCACCTGGCGGAACTCCGAGCAGCTCAAGGGCGACTTCGCCGAAGCCGTCACCGCGCTGAAGAACGAACCGGGCGGGGACATCGCGCTCAGCGGCTCGGTCTCCGTCGTCCGGCAGCTCATCGCGCACGGCCTGCTGGACGAGCTGCACCTGCTGGTCCACCCGATCGCCGTCCGCAAGGGGATGCGGCTGTTCGACGAGGGCGAGACCACGATCCCGCTGAAGCTGCTCTCCTCCGCCACCTTCAGCACCGGTGTGCTGCACCTCGTCTACGCCCCGGCGGAGCCCGCAGCCGACGCCACCTACGAGGACGCCAGGACCCACCTGCCCCAGGACGACCAGTAGCCGCCCCCAGCACTCAGGGCAGCGTCTCCGTGTCGACCCGCGAGAAGACCAGGTCGCTCTCCTCCGTGACCGGCCCCCGCCAGCGGACCGGAACCTCCGGCGGGCGCCGCAGGGCGTCCGGGTAGCTGCCCGCCGCGTAGTCGTTGGGCAGGCGGTAGACGTGGAAGCCGTGGTCCTTGAGGGCGGTCAGCAGGTCGTCGACGGAGTCGCCCAGATCGGACATGCGCTGGGGGGTGACCTCGACGGTCAGTTCGGCGTCGGGGCGCAGTTGGTCGAGGAGGGGGAGGAGGCCGCGGACCACGCTGCCCTCCGCGCCCTCCACGTCGATCTTGATGACCCGGGCGTTGGCGATCTCGTCGTCGGTGAGGAGGTCGGGCAGGGGCTGGGCCGCGATCTCGAAGGTGGACTCGGCGGGGCCGTCGTAGGGGACGACGCTGTTGGCGCCCATGTTGCGGGAGCTGGCGAGGATGAAGGTCAGCAGCTCGTCGCGGTCGGAGACGGCCGCGTTGAGGGCGCGGATGTTGGTGCGGTCGTTGCGCCGGGCATGGCGCTGGAGGAGCTGGTGGAACGTCGGTGAGGCCTCGATCGCCACCACCGTCCCACCGCGCCCGACCAGGCGGGAGGCGAGGAGGCTGTAGTAGCCGATGTTGGCCCCGACGTCCACGAAGACGTCCCCGGGCTTCAGCCGGCGCTGGAGCCACCGCGTCATATGGGGCTCCCAGACGCCGAAGAGGTAGAGGTACCGCTGGATGAGGTCCTGGGTGTCGACGGCGAAGGTGGCGCCGAAGCGCGTACGGGCCAGGCGGTGCAGGGGGCGGTCCCGCAGGGCGGCGTTGAGGTGGCGCTCGACCAGGGCCCGCTTTCCGGCGCTCCAGGGCGCGTGGCGGACGTACTCGCGGCCGAGGTCGAGAGCCGCCTGGTCGACGAGCCTGCGGATCACGGGGTCTCCAGGTGGGGGAGGTGTCGTCGTGCGTACGGCGTGCGGGTCGTTCGCTGTCGCGCCGCACCGGTGCCCAGTGTCTCCCGGACACGCCCCCGGACATGGAAGCGCCCGACCGCTGGCGACGGGGGATGCACCAGCGGTCGGGCTGTACCTAAGAGTAACGCGACCACCGGGGTGGAAAAGCCGACTCCTCCCTCGTGGTGAGCAGTTGTGACCGCGATCACGCAACGTTCGCGCAACGTCGTCACCGACCGCACGGCGGCGCATACGAGAGCCGGGAGAGGTATTCGTCCCATTTCTCCGGGGTCAGCACGCCTCGCGTCATCGAGCAGATGCGGCGCACCGCCTCGTCCACGTCCAGGCTCCACAGCCGGACCGTGTCCGCGCCGCTGGACACCCCGAGCATCCGGCTGTGGGGGCTGAACGACAGGAAATTGCCGGTCTTGGCGTTGGGGCTGAGCGACTGACCGATGGACGTGGCCTTGGACGGGACGGTGACGTCCCACAGCCGGACGGCGTTGTCGTTGCCGCCGCTCGCGAGCGTCCTGCCGTCCTGGCTGAAGGTCAGCGACACGATCGCGTCGGTGTGGCCGGTGAGCGGGGGCCGCAGCCGGGTCACCTTGCCGGGGTCGGTGACGTCCCAGAGCCGGACCGTGTTGTCGTCGCCGCCGCTGGCCAGCGTATGGCCGTCCGGGGTGAAGACGAGCGCGTTGATGGGGCCCAGGTGGCCCGTGACCGGCCTGCCCCGCGGGGTGGCGTGGCGCGGGTCGGTCACCTTCCACAGCCGGATGGTGTTGTCCGCGCTGCCGCTGGCCAGCGTGCGGCCGTCCGGGCTGAAGACGAGGCTGTTGACGTAGCCCCCGTGGCCGGTGAGCGGTTTGCCGAGCCGGCGGACATGCGACGGGTCGCTGACGTTCCACAGCTGGATGGTGTTGTCGCTGTACGCGGTCGCCATCATGCGCCCGTCCGGCGTGAAGGCCAGCGCGCCCGCGAACCGGGTCCGCAGGGGGAGGGGCGGTTTGTACGGGACGGGCCGGGTCGGATCGGTGACGTTCCACAGCCGCACCTGGCGGCCTCCGGTCATCATCGCCAGGGTGTGGCCGTCGGGGGCGAACGTCAGTTCCCGCACCGAGCCCTTCCCGGGGGCGAACGGCTTGCCCAGCGGCACCGGCCGGTTGGGATCCTCCACGTTCCACAGCCGGACCTTCTCGTCGCGCCCGGCCGTGGCGAGCACCCGCCCGTCCGGGCGGAACACGCCCATCCGGCCGACCATGTCCGACGTCGGGATCGACCACAGCCGGACCGTGTTGTCGCCGCTCCCGGTGGCGAGGGTCCGCCCGTCGGGGCTGAAGCCCAGGGCGTACATCTCGCCGCTGCTCCCCGCGAGCGGCTCGCCGACCTGGGACGGATACGCCGGATCGCTGACGTTCCACAGGCTCGCCGTACTGTCCTGGCTGGCGGCCGCGAGCATGGATCCGTCCGGGCTGAAGGACACCGACCATATGGGACCGATATGGCCGGTGAGCGGCGAGCCCAGCGGCTCCGCCCGACGCGGATCGCCGACGTCCCACAGCCGGATGGTGTTGTCCGCGCTGCCGCTGGCGAGGGTCCGGCCGTCCGGGCTGAACGCCACGGAGTGGATCAGATCCTTGTGGCCGGTCAGCGCCTTGCCGATCCGTTTCGGACGGCGCGGATCGGCCATGTTCCACAGCCTGATCGAGGCGTCGTCGCCCCCGGCCGCCAGCGTCCGCCCGTCGGGGCTGAACGCCACGGAGCGCACGGCGGCGGTGGCGCCGGTCAGCGCGCCGATCGCCTTCGGCCGGCCCGGGCGCCCCATGTCCCACAGGCGCACCACGCGACCCTCCGTGGCGGCGGCCAGCGTGCGCCCGTCCGGGCTGAAGGCGAGCAGATAGATCGTGCCGTCGTGGCGGGAGAGGGGCGCGCCGAGCGGGCGCGGATGGCGGGGATCGCGTACGTCCCACAGGCGGATCGTGCCGTCGTCGCCCGCGCTGGCGAGGGTCAGGCCGTCCGGGCTGAAGACCGCACTGCTCACCCAGCTCGTATGGCCGGTGAGGGGCTTGCCCAGCGGTTTGGGGCGGCTCCGGTCCTTCACGTCCCACAGCCGGACGGTCCGGTCGTAGCTGGCGGTGGCCAGCAGCCGCCCGTTCGGGCTGAACGAGGTGAGGTAGACGGCACCGGTGTGGCCGTGCAGCGGCGTGGCCAGCGGCGCGTTCACCATCGAGAGCAGCCGGTTCCGCGCGCCCTCGTCGTGCGGCCGCAAGTCGTGCGCCACCAGGGCGAGCTGGGCGGACAGCGACGGATCCGTGTTCTGGAAGCGATCGGCCTCGGTGACCACCTGCTCGAACACCGCGTCGTCCCGCTGCTGCCACGCGACCACCGCCGTACCGGCGGCCAGCACCGCCAGGGCGACCAGAGCCGACACCGCGCCACGGCGGAGCCACACCGTGCGCCTGCGCAGCCTCATCGAAGCGGCCAGGAACTCCACCGCGCTACGGGTCAGATAGGTGCCGCCGGCGGTCTTCGCCCAGGTGTGGGCCTGCTCCAGCCGGGAGCCCCGGTAGAGCAGGGACGAGTCGCGGTTCGAGCCCTCCCAGGACCGGCCGTCCTCCTCCAGCCGCTGGCGCACCAGATGGTCGTTGCGGTCCTCGTCGATCCAGTCGCGCAGCCGTGGCCAGGCGTGGAGCAGCGCCTCATGGGTGATCTCCACGGTTTCGGCGTCGAGCGTCACCAGGCGGGCGCGGACCAGCGTTTCGAGCGATTCCTCCGTCTTGCCCGGATCCGTCGACTCCCTGGCCAGCTGGTGCCGCGTCCCCCGCCTGCGGGTGGCCTGGGTATCCTCGCCCAGCCGGACCAGCCGGAGGAGCAGCAGCCTCGCCGCCGTGCGCGCCTCGGAGTCGAGGCTGGACCAGGCCCGCTCGGCGGTCGCCGCCACCGCTCCCTGGATGCCGCCCGCCGCGCGGTAACCGGCCAGCGTCAGCCGTCCGGCCTTCCGCCGCTGCCAGGTGGCGAGCAGGGCGTGGGAGAGGAGCGGCAGTGCGCCCGCGTCATGGGACCCTCGGGGGCCGTCGGCGCTCACCTCACGGACGATCAGCTCCGCGAGCCCCGGTTCGAGTTCCAGGCCCACGGCCTTGGCCGGGCCGGTCACCGCCTCGCGCAACTCGGCGGTGGTCAGCGGCCCGAGCACCATGTGCCGGTGCTGGAGCGCGTCGGCCAGTTCGGGGTAGCCCAGGCACAGTTCGTAGAAGTCGGCGCGGATGCCGAGGACGACGAGCACGGGGGCGGTTCGCCGGGGCCGGCGGGGGTGCAGGCGGCGTGGAGGAGCTGGATGAACGTGCGCCGGTCGGCCTCGTCGGAGCCGAGGGTGAACGCCTCCTCGAACTGATCCACGATCACGACGGGGCGGGCGTCGGAGGACGGCGTCTCGCGGTCCGCCCATGCGGTGATGGCCTCGCGGACCGCGTGGGCGAATTGTGGGGTGCCGGGCTCGGCCGCGGGTTCGTGCGCGGATGGTTGGTGTGCTGTCGGTTTGTCCAGTGTTGGGGTGACCGCTGTCGGTGCGTTTGCTGTCGGCGCGTCCGCTGTCGGCGCGTCTGCTGGTGGGCCGTCAGCCGGGCGTTCGTCCGCGTCCGCTTCCGGTACGTCCGGCTCCGGTTCATCCGTTTCCGGTTCCTCCGCCGTGGGGACCACGCGCGCGAGTTCGGGGATGTGGCGGGCCAGCTCCGCGAGCGGGTCGGCGCCCGGCACGAGTTGAGTCACGCCCCTCGCCCGGCCGTCCCCGTCGCCCGGCGCCCCCGTGCGCAGCGCGGGCACCAGACCGGCGTTCAGCAGCGAGGACTTCCCCGCCCCCGAGGCGCCCACGAGCACGACCAGGCCGCCCGTCTTCTCCGCCGCGTGCAGCTGGGCGACGAGGGCGTCCGTGCTCCGCTCCCGGCCGAAGAACCACCGGGCGTCCTGCTGGCGGTACGAGGCCAGGCCCCGGTACGGGCATACGCCGCCGGGGACCGCCGGGCCGCCCTCGGCCGGGGGCCCTTCCTCCTCTTCCGCGGCCGGCGCGGGGCGTTCGCCGACCGGGTCGGCCACCGCGCGCTCCCACAGCCGCTGCCAGCGGGCCATGTCGTACAGGCCCGGGGACACCGGTACGGGCCGCGAGCGCCGTGCGTCGGGGATCAGGACGTGCAGGACGGCGGCGAGGGCGGCGAACTGGGCGGGTACGTTCTTTGCTCGTCGCCAGTCGCTGATCCGCTGGGCGGAGACCCGTACGGGACGCCCCCGCTCATCGGTCCGCTGGAGTCGGACGACCGCCTCGGCCACGCTCTTGAGGGGAGGATTGCCGGCCTCCTTGTACAGCAGCGCGAGGCGTTCCGCGAAGGCTATGCGTGCCCCCGAGTCGGAACTCAAGGTCTCTACTCCTTACTTCCCCCGCGCTGGACATCCGGACCGGAAAACTCACTTTATATGGCTGACCAGCGGAGAAACCGGCGGCGTGATACCGGAACCTCCTCGGTGGGAGGCGCAGCTGGCAGGATCATGACGCGTTAGCGCACCCACCACGAGCCGTCCAGCCAGGCCATCAGCTCAGCGCACGGAGAGACAACCCCATGGCACCGCATGTTCTCGGCCAGCTTTCACCGCGGTCACGAGACGGTGGTCACGGGCGCGTCGCGTGAGCCCGTCGCTTGAGCCCCGGAGATCCGTGAAGCCGGTTTCCCTCGGGGACGGCGGTCGCGTCGACCACGGATCCGGCCCGCTGATCCGCCCCGGTAGGACGCGGATCGGCACCGCTCCAGCGTTCGGCACCGGTCCCCACGAGGGGAGGGACCGGCGCCGGACGTTGTGGCGGTTCTGTCGTCTCTGCTACGTCATCTGAGCGGGCGCGTCAGCGGGGCGCGTACGCAAGCCGGACGGCGTGCGTCAGCAGGGTGCGTACACAAACCGGACGGTGTGCGTCATCTGGGCGCGGCGGGCCAGTCGTCGGGGCCGCCGCCGTTCCATTCGATCAGCTCGGGGTTGTCGAGGGGCGCGTCCGCTTCCATCACACCCGCGCGGTGCAGGAGCCGCCGGAGCTCGTCCGGGCTCACCACCACTCCGACGTCAGCGCCGTCGATCAGCACACGGCGGCGGCCGTCCAGCGGTTCGTCCACCACGACGCGAGGCGGGGCCGGGGTCTTGTCCTCCATAGGTCCAGGCTCGCCGCTTCCGGCGCCGACCGCACCTCGGGCGGGACGTGCCGACGACACCGTGGCCGACGCGAGAGGGCCCGGGACCGGTCACCGGTCCCGGGCCCTCTGCGATACGGGTCGTAGCGTTCGAACGGGTCGCGCCGGTCAGCCGCAGTTGCCGCCGCACTGGCACGGGCCGCCGGACTGACAGCCGCAGCCGCAGCCCGAGCCGCAGCCGCATGCGCCGACGGGGTGGGTCGGAGCGGGTTCGGGCTTGGAGAGGTCCGCCATGCGTCTCCTCCTCGGGAGGGGTCACGTCACCTGCTGCTCATGGTGCCGACGACCCGGCGACCGAGCGCAGGGGCGCGTCGACGGCGCTTCGAAGCACACCGCCGCAGACGCTCACATCGCGTAGCCGCTCACGCCCCTCATCGCCGCTCACGCCTCCGTCACCGCTCACGCGCCCTCGACGGTCACGCCCCTTCGACGTCCTCCTGCGGGGACATCTCGTCGGCGTGCTCACCGGTGACCAGGTAGACCACGCGCTTGGCGACCGAGACCGCGTGGTCCGCGAACCGCTCGTAGTAGCGGCCCAGCAGCGTGACATCCACGGCCGTCTCGATGCCGTGCTTCCAGCGGTCGTCCATCAGGTGCTGGAAGAGGGTGCGGTGCAGCAGGTCCATCGCGTCGTCGTCCTGCTCCAGCTGGAGCGCGAGGTCGACGTCCTTGGTGATGATGACCTCGGCGGCCTTCGCCATCAGCCGCTGGGCGAGCTGGCCCATCTCCAGGATCGTGGCGTGCAGGTCGTGCGGCACGGCCGTACCCGGGAAGCGGAGCCGGGCCAGCTTGGCGACGTGCTGCGCGAGGTCGCCGGAGCGTTCCAGGTCGGCGCTCATCCGGAGGCTGGTCACCACGATCCGCAGATCGGTGGCGACCGGCTGTTGCCGGGCGAGCAGGGCTATCGCCCGTCCCTCCAGGTCCCGCTGCAGATCATCGACCTTCTCATCGGCGGCGATGACGCTCTCGGCGAGCTTGAGGTCCGCGTCGAGAATGGCAGTGGTGGCACGGCCGATGGCCGAACCGACGAGCCGGGCCATATCGACCAGGCCGTCCCCGATCGAATCAAGCTCCTCGTGGTACGCGTCCCGCATCACTGACCTCTTTCACGACTCTGGTGACGATCTTTGACAGGCTCTGACAGATTTCTGGCAGTTCTCCGTGGCTCTTGCCCCGGGGCCCCACACTTCCACGCTCCGGCCGAAACGCGTCCGCTTCCGGCATCGGGCGTTAATCACACCTGAGCCCCAGGTGAACTCTCGGCAACGCGGCCCCGGCCACCCCGTGTGACACCCGCTCGACGAAACGTCCGGAGTGAACCGATACCGACTCCCCGGTGAACTCTCGGCAACGTCTGACCGAGGGGATCGTCACGGGGCTGTGGAGGGGTCTCGCCGCCCGCATAACCTGGACGCATGAACGTGAACGCGGCGATCGCCGCAGTGGCGGCGCTCGCCGGGTTGTGCACCGGCGTCATCGCCATGCTGGCGTTCCGCTGGAGCGAGCGTGAACAGGCGAAGCCTACGCGCTCCTCGCTGCATACCGACGCCGTGCTGCCGCCCGGCGTGGACACAGTGCTGTCGGTACTGCGTTCCTCGGCCGTCGTCCTCGACGAAGCGGACGCCGTCGTCAAGGCGAGCTCGGCCGCGTACGCGCTGGGCCTGGTGCGCGGCGGCAAGCTGGCCGTCGAGCCGATGCTGGCGATGGCCCGTGACACCCGGCGGGACGGCGAGATCCGGCAGATCGAGCTCGATCTGCCGCGCCGCGGCACCGGCCGGGGCGGCGACGCGCTCGCGGTCTCCGCCAGAGTGGCCCCGCTCGGCTCCCGGCTGGTCCTGCTGCTCGTGGAGGACCTCACCGAGGCACGCCGGATCGAGGCCGTACGACGCGACTTCGTCGCCAACGTCAGCCATGAGCTCAAGACCCCGGTCGGTGCGCTGTCCCTGCTGTCCGAGGCCGTGATGGACGCGTCCGACGACCCCGAGGCGGTCACCCGCTTCGCCGGGCGGATGCAGGTCGAGGCCACCCGCCTGACCAGCCTGGTCCAGGAGCTCATCGACCTCTCCCGGGTGCAGAACGACGACCCGCTGGAGGACGCCGAGCCGGTCCGGGTGGACGAGCTCGTCGCCGAGGCCATCGACCGGTGCCGCCACCAGGCGGGCACCAAACAGATCACGATGGCCACGGGCGGCACCGCCGATCTGCACGTCTGGGGCAACCGCGGCCAGCTGGCCGCCGCGCTCGGCAATCTCGTCGAGAACGCGGTCAACTACAGCCCGGCCCGCACCCGCGTCGGCATCGCCGCCCGCCGCATCCCCGCGACCGGCGGGGACCTGATCGAGATCGCCGTGACCGACCAGGGCATAGGCATCTCCGAGAAGGACCGCGAGCGGATCTTCGAGCGCTTCTACCGGGTCGACCCGGCCCGCTCGCGGCAGACCGGCGGGACCGGGCTCGGGCTCGCCATCGTCAAGCATGTGGCCGCCTCGCACGGCGGGGAGGTCACCGTGTGGAGCGCCGAGGGACAGGGCTCCACCTTCACCCTGAGACTCCCGGAAGCCGGTGCGGCGCGGGACCGGGACCGCTCGCGGAGCCGGACGGGCGAATCGAGCGAGTCGTACGACACCGGAGACCTCGATGGCGAGGACCACGGCCGGCCGTACGAGACCTTCACCAATGAACCACTCTCTGCCCCGGAGGTCCTTCCGTGACCCGAGTTCTGGTCGTCGAGGACGAGGAATCGTTCAGCGACGCGCTGTCGTACATGCTTCGCAAGGAGGGATTCGAGGTCGCCATCGCGACTACGGGCCCGAGGGCCTCGATGAGTTCGAGCGGAACGGCGCCGACCTGGTGCTGCTCGACCTGATGCTGCCGGGCCTGCCCGGTACGGAGGTCTGCCGCCAGCTGCGCGGCCGGTCCAATGTCCCGGTGATCATGGTGACCGCCAAGGACAGCGAGATCGACAAGGTGGTCGGGCTGGAAATAGGCGCCGACGACTACGTGACCAAGCCCTTCTCCTCGCGCGAGCTGGTCGCCCGGATCAGAGCCGTGCTGCGCCGCCGCGGCGAGCCGGAGGAGGTCACCCCGGCCGCCCTGGAGGCCGGGCCGGTCCGGATGGACGTCGACCGGCACGTGGTCACGGTCGGCGGCGGCAAGGTGGACCTCCCGCTGAAGGAGTTCGACCTGCTGGAGATGCTGCTCCGCAACGCGGGCCGGGTGCTGACCCGTATGCAGCTGATCGACCGCGTCTGGGGCGCGGACTACGTGGGCGACACCAAGACCCTCGACGTCCACGTCAAGCGCCTCCGGGCCAAGATCGAGCCCGATCCGGGCGCGCCTCGGTACTTGGTCACGGTGCGGGGTCTGGGGTACAAGTTCGAGCCGTAAAGCCGGGCCTGGGCCCCGGACCGCCGGACGGAGTCCGGCACGGCGTCCCGAAGCCGGTGAGGCCCGCTAGGGCCGAGCGGTGCGAGGGGCGCACGGGGGAGGGGGCTTGAGCCCGATCCGGGCGCGCCTCGGTACTTGGTGACGGTGCGGGGTCTGGGGTACAAGTTCGAGCCGTAAACCACCGGCTCAGACGAGCCGTAGCAAGGCAACCGGCTCATGCGCGAGGGCGGCCCTGGAGAGGTCCAGGGCCGCCCTCGCGCATGCTTGTGCGGGTCTCAGTGACCGTCTCAGTGACCGCCGCCGTTCGGGGTGGGCTCGCCGGAGGCGATGCCGTTCGGGGTGCCGCTGCTCTCCTCGCCGCCGGGCTGGCCGCTCGCCGTGCCGGTCGGAGTGCCGCTGGGCTTACCGGTGGCGGTGCCGGTGGGCGTACCGCTCGGCTTGCCGCTGGGCGTCGCCGAGCCCGACGGCTTGGCGGTCGGCAGCTCGGACGGGCCCCAGCCCTTGAAGTAGCTCTTCGCCGGGACCACGAACGCGGTGATCGGGACGTTGCCGGTCGAGCTGAGGTCGAAGACGACCCGCTGCGCGTTGCCGTCCTGGGCGGCCTCGCGCCCGTTGCTGATGACGGCGGAGGCGTTGCCCTCGCCGCCGAAGGCCACCGAGCCGCCGTGCGGGACCACGACCGGGCCCTTGCCCTTGGCCGGGGAGAGCTTCACCTGGGCGCTGGTGCCGGGGAGGGTGATGGCCTTGACGGTCTGGTCGTTCTTGCCGTTGTTGAAGATCCGGCCGGTGACGACGGCCGGGCCCTCGGCCGTGCGGTCCGGCTGGGTCACCACGGTGGCGTTCTGGATCTTGATGTCCCCGACGGACGTCGCGGCGTTGTCGGGCTTGACCCCCAGCGTCTGCGCGTCGTTCCCGGCTCCGCAGGCGGAGAGCGGGGCGACCGAGACCACGATGGCGGCTGCGGCGAGGGCGCCGCGTCGAAGGCTGCTGCTCACGGCGGCGGCATCTCCTAGGACGAGGTAAAGGTTGGATCAGCCCGCTTAGATTACCGATCCGCCCTCTTCGAGCCGCACCCGACCCGCCCCAAGGCGATCGGCCCCGGGGCGGCACGCCCGCACGCCGGCGGTTCGGGCGCGGTGCGGGCGCGGTTCCGGCGCGGTTACGGCGTGCGTTACGCGGTCCGTACGGCGCCGTCCCGAAGTCCCGAATATCGGCTCGACCGGTCGCGCGGGAGATTATCGGTAAGGAATCCATGCATGTCCGCGAATTGATCACAGAGATGATCCGCTGTGCGTGATCAACTCTGTGATCAATTCGCGAATCGGGGCCGGATCCGTCGCTCCTGATCCGAACGGAGTAGCGGAAGTCCATCGACTGGACTCCGGCAAAACGGGACGTACGGCCACTCGTCCGGGCTTCTTCTGGCGCGTAACGGGTGGGTTTCGGGGTGCCCGGACAGCCGCTCCCACCTGCGAATACCCGGTTCCGTAGGCTCCGTGCAGCACGTCCCTGCCGCACTTGTCAAGCCCCGAGATATGCCCTGACCTGCGAAAACGCCATTCAGAAGAAGGCGTTCCCGTGTTACCCTGGATAGCCACGGAAGGGGTACCTGTCACATGACGTTCAAGGTTGGCGACACCGTGGTCTATCCCCATCACGGGGCCGCGCTGATCGAGGCCATCGAAACTCGTCAGATCAAAGGCGTGGACAAGACCTACTTGGTGCTGAAGGTCGCTCAGGGTGACCTGACGGTTCGTGTGCCGGCGGACAATGCGGAGTTCGTCGGTGTGCGTGATGTGGTCGGCCAGGACGGGCTGGATCGGGTCTTCGAGGTGCTGCGCGCACCGTATGCCGAAGAGCCGACGAACTGGTCCCGTCGCTACAAGGCAAATCTCGAGAAGCTCGCCTCCGGCGATGTGATCAAGGTTGCCGAGGTCGTGCGTGACCTGTGGCGCCGAGAGCGTGAGCGCGGACTCTCCGCCGGTGAGAAGCGCATGCTCGCCAAGGCCCGCCAGATCCTGGTGAGCGAGCTCGCCCTCGCCGAGAGCACCAACGAGGACAAGGCCGAGGCCCTGCTCGACGAGGTTCTCGCGTCCTGACACATCAATGCCGTGGTGCCCGAGTGACTCAGACGTGAATTCCCGCTAAATCGTCTGTCGCCGGGCGCTGCGGCATGCGTACGTGCCGGACGTCGTTGATCCCCCGAGCGATCCAGCTGATCTGAGCGATCTCGCTGATCCCCCGAGCGATCTTCCGAGCCCCCGGTCCACCGCACCTGGTGCCGATGCGCCACCGCGCGCACGGTGCGCGGTGTCAGGTGTGCCGGGCCCGGGCAGCTGGCTCGACCAGTCGTCACGGAAGGGGCCGGTCGGGGCATCGCGCCCGGCACGCTGTGGCCATACCCATTTCGGCTGAGGAAGCAAACCTGAACGCCAACTCAATGTCCGCAACACCGGATCACGGCGGCTCCGGCGCGTCCGGGCGAACCGTCCGCACCGCCGCCGTGATCCCCGCCGCGGGCCGCGGAGTGCGGCTGGGCCCGGGCGCCCCCAAGGCGCTGCGCCCGCTGAGCGGCACGCCCATGCTCGTCCACGCCGTACGGGCGATGGCCGGATCCCGCTCCGTCTCCCTCGTCGTCGTGGTCGCCCCGCCGGACGGCGCCGACGAGGTGCGGCGGCTGCTGGACGCGTATCCGCTGAGCGGCAGTCTGGGCGACACCACCGAGGTGGTCGTCGTGCCCGGCGGCGAGACCCGCCAGGAGTCGGTGCGCAAGGGGCTGGCCGCCGTCCCCGAGACCGTCACCACCGTGCTGGTGCACGACGCGGCGCGCCCGCTGGTGCCCGTGGACACGGTGGACGCGGTCGCCGCCGCCGTACGGGACGGGGCGCCCGCCGTCGTCCCGGCGCTGCCGCTGGCCGACACCGTGAAGCAGGTCGAGCCGCGCACCGGCGAGCGGGCCGGGGAGCCCGAGCCGGTGGTCGGCACTCCCGAGCGCGCCCTGCTGCGCGCCGTCCAGACCCCGCAGGGCTTCGACCGCGCCACGCTCCTGGCCGCCCACGAGAAGATCGCCCTGGAGGGCGAGGGCGCCACGGACGACGCGGGCATGGTGGAGCGGCTCGGCGTGGAGGTCGTGGTCGTCCCCGGCCACGAGGAGGCGTTCAAGGTGACCCGGCCGCTGGACCTGGTGCTGGCCGAGGCGGTCCTGGCCCGCAGGAGGGCGAACGATGGCTTCTGACGCGGCGATGCTCCCCCTGGTGGGCATCGGCACGGATGTGCACGCCTTCGAGAAGGGCCGTGAGCTGTGGTGCGCCGGGCTGCTGTGGGAGGGCGAGGAGTACGGACTCGCCGGGCACTCCGACGGGGATGTGGCCGCGCACGCCGCCTGTGACGCGCTGTTCTCCGCCGCCGGGCTCGGCGATCTCGGCGCCCACTTCGGCACCGACCGCCCCGAGTGGTCCGGCGCGGCCGGCACCACGCTGCTCGCCGAGGCGGCCCGGATCGTCCGGGACGCGGGGTTCGAGATCGGCAATGTGGCGATCCAGGTGATCGGCGTACGTCCGAAGATCGGCAAACGGCGCGACGAGGCGACGAAGGCGCTGACGGCGGCCGTGGGCGCCCCCGTCTCGGTGTCCGGTACCACCACGGACGGGCTGGGCCTGACCGGCCGCGCCGAGGGGCTCGCGGCGATCGCGACGGCGCTGGTGTTCCGGCGGTAGGGGGGGCGACCGGTGGTCCGCGCGGGGCGCGCGGGTGCTCCGTGTGGTGGCCTCGGTGCTCCGGTGCTCCGGTGCTCCGGTGCTCCGGTGCTCCGGCGGTGGCGTCGGCGTTCCCGCGGTCCGGGGGCGCGCGGGTGCGTCCGGAGTGTCACCCGCGTCCCGAGTGTCACGCTTCTGTGTCCCCGTGGTGGAAGGCGCACGGGGCACCGTTCACTTCCCACTACCCTTGACGCGTGACTATTCGCCTGTACGACACCAGCGCCCGGCAGATCCGTGACTTCACCCCGCTCAGGCCGGGCCGCGTCTCGATCTACCTGTGTGGCGCGACCGTGCAGGCCGCCCCGCACATCGGGCACATCAGGTCGGGGCTGAACTTCGACATCATGCGCCGCTGGTTCGCCCACCGCGGCTATGACGTGACGTTCATCCGCAATGTCACGGACATCGACGACAAGATCATCGCGAAGTCGGCGGAGCAGAAGCGCCCCTGGTGGGCGATCGGGTACGAGAACGAGCGCGCCTTCAACCAGGCGTACGACATCCTCGGCTGCCTGCCCGTGACCTATGAGCCGAGGGCGACCGGTCATGTCCCCGAGATGATCGAGATGATGCGGGAGCTGATCGACCGGGGTCATGCGTATGCCGCCGAGGGCAATGTCTACTTCGACGTGCGCTCGTTCCCCGAGTATCTGAAGCTCTCCAACCAGGATCTGGACGGACTCCGCCAGCCCTCCGGCGAGGGCGAGACCGGCAAGCGCGACCGGCGCGACTTCGCCATGTGGAAGGCGGCGAAGCCGGGGGAGCCCAGTTGGGAGACCCCGTGGGGGCGCGGCCGTCCGGGCTGGCACCTGGAGTGCTCGGCGATGGCCCACAAGTACCTGGGGCGCGCCTTCGACATCCACGGCGGCGGCGTCGACCTGATCTTCCCGCACCATGAGAACGAGATCGCGCAGGCCAAGGCGTTCGGCGACGACTTCGCCGCCTACTGGGCGCACAACGCCTGGGTGACCATGAGCGGCGAGAAGATGAGCAAGTCGCTCGGCAACTCGGTGCTGGTCTCCGAGATGGTCAAGCGCTGGCGTCCGATCGTGCTCCGCTACTACCTGGGCACCCCGCACTACCGGTCGATGATCGAGTACAGCGAGGAGGCCCTGCGCGAGGCCGAGTCGGCGTTCGCGCGGATCGAGGGCTTCGTCCAGCGCGTGGTGGAGAAGGCCGGGAGCGTGGAGCCCGCGGCCGAGGTGCCGCCCGCCTTCGCCGAGGCGATGGACGACGACCTCGGGGTGCCGCAGGCGCTCGCCGTCGTCCACACCACCGTCCGCCAGGGGAACTCCGCCCTGACCGCCGACGACAAGGAGGCGGCGGTCGCCCGGCTCGCCGAGGTGCGGGCCATGCTGGGCGTGCTGGGCCTCGATCCGCTCGCTGAGCACTGGGCGGGCGGTTCGGACCGCGGTGAGGATCTGCACGGCGTGGTCGATTCCCTCGTCCGGCTGGTCCTGGAGCAGCGGCAGGCCGCGCGGGCCCGTAAGGACTACGCGACGGCGGACGCGATCCGCGACCAGCTCCAGCAGTCGGGTCTGGTGATCGAGGACACCCCGTCCGGGCCGCGCTGGGAGCTGGGCACCCGCTGACCTCGCTGTTTGTGCCGCCCGCCGCGTCGGGCGGCACACTTGTGACCGTACATACGACCGTACGAACACGAACGTACGACCGTAGACGCATGTGACGTTCGACGTTCTTCCGTTGCCGTTTGCCGAGCAGCGCTGAGCAGTGAAGAGACAGGTGACATTCATGGCCGGCAACAGCCAGCGCAGGAACCGCCGTACCAGCAACAAGAAGGGCGCGACGGTCGGCAGCGGCGGTAAGCGGCGCCGCGCCCTCGAGGGCAAGGGGCCCACCCCGCCCGCCGAGATGCGTAAGGGACACGCCAAGCAGCGGATCGCCAACGCCCGCGCCCGCCAGGCCGCCAAGCGCCCCGTGCCGCGGCGCGGCGGCAAGGGCACGAACGAGCTGGTGGTGGGCCGTAACCCGGTGGTCGAGGCGCTGCGCGAGGGCGTTCCGGCGAACACGCTGTATGTGCAGCAGTTCATCGACAGCGACGACCGGGTGCGCGAGGCGCTGAAGGTCGCGGCCGACCGCGGCGGCATCCACCTCATGGAGGCGCCCAAGGCCGAGCTGGACCGGATGACGAACGGGCTCAACCACCAGGGCCTGGTGCTCCAGGTGCCGCCGTACGAGTACGCCCACCCCGAGGACCTGAGCGCGGCCGCCTTCGACGAGGGCGAGGACCCGCTGATCGTCGCCCTCGACGGCGTCACGGATCCGCGCAACCTGGGCGCGGTGGTCCGCTCGGTGTCCGCCTTCGGCGGCCACGGCGTGGTCGTACCGGAGCGGCGCGCGGCCGGGATGACCGCGGGCGCCTGGAAGACCTCCGCGGGCACCGCCGCCCGCACCCCGGTCGCCCGCGCGACCAACCTCACCCGGACCCTGGAGGCCTACCAGAAGGCGGGCCTGACGGTGGTCGGGCTCGCGGCGGACGGCGACGTCGAGCTGCAGGACCTCGAGGTGCTGGACGGCCCGGTCGTGATCGTCGTCGGCAGCGAGGGCAAGGGGCTGTCGCGGCTGGTCGGCGAGACCTGCGATCTGCGGGTCCGGATCCCGATGCCGGGCGGCGCGGAGTCGCTGAACGCGGGCGTGGCGGCGGGCGTCGTCCTCTACGAGGCGTCTCGCCGACGGGCGTAGGCGGTTCGTCGGCGGGCGTGAGCGGTTCGTCGGCGGGCGTGGGCGGTTCGGCGCCGGGCGTAGATCGGGTGTGGGCGGTACGCCGACGGGTGTGTGCGGGGCCTGGTCACGGGCGTGATGCGGGCCGGGTGTGGCTGTGGTGCGGGCTCGGTAGCGCCGCCGCGATGCGGGCCTGATCCGGCCGGGATCTGGCCTGATCCGGCCGGGACGCGGGCCCGGTAGGGCCCGTCATGCGGGCTTGACCCGGGCCTGACCGGGCCTGACCCGGGCGTGGGCCGGGTTGGTTGGACGTGTCCGGGTCCGTGGCGTGCCCTCCGGCCGATGATCTTGACGGGCCTCGGACAGATCGGGACGTCCCCGGCAGTGTCTTTCCCGTCCGTCACTCGGTTAGTTGGGCGTGGAGACCAGAAAAGCCCGCATGCCTTCGCCCCTGGCGGGACGCGCGGGGGATTCGACGACGAACCACAGCTGACCATGGCCAAGGTGCCGTGCGATCCGGCGCAGGTCGCCGTCAATGCCCCGAGCTTCCGGGTGCAGCTCAGCGTCCCGGTCGTCAGCAGCACGCTGACGGACACGACCCGGCTCGCCCGCGTCCCGGCCCCCGGCCGGCGTCGGCCGCCGGTGGTGTGGAGCGGCCGCACCCGCCCCGGCGGGGACACCGCGGCGACCCGGCTGCTGCAGGCCGTGCGGTACTCCTCCGAGGGTCTGACCGACCATCTGTCCGATGGCCTGAGCGATGGTTTGGGCCGTTCCCGGCCGGGCGAGGGCGCCGAGGACGTGGGTGCCACGCAGGTGCTGCCGCGGATCGCCTTCGACGACGACAACGACACGGCGCCCACGGTCATCGGCCCGCGCAACCCCCGTCGTAACCCCCGTACGGAGTCCGTGCCCCGGTCGTCCGGCGGGCGGCGGCGTCCGGGTGCGGGCGGCCCGGCCGGGGCGGGCGGGGCGAGCGCGGTGGCCAGGGCGGCCGGGCGGAGCGGCGCGGCGCGTCCTCCGGGCGGCCGGGCGCCCTCGACGGCGAGCGGGACGGGTCGCGGCGCGGCGCCACCGTGCCGCGCCCGCGCCGCCACTCCGAGTCCGTACGCCAGGCCTACTACCCCGGGCGCCGGATGAACCTCGGCGTCGTCCTGCTCCCGCTGCGCATCTTCCTCGGCTTCATCTCCATCTACGGCGGGATGGGCAAGCTCTCCGACCCCGTCTACTTCGACGGCGGCGAGCGCGGTTCGATGGTCACCTGGCTGAGCGGGCTGCACCCCTGGCCGATCGCCGAGCCGCTGCGCGACCTGGCGCTGGAGCATCCGGTGGGCGCCGGGCTGACCGTGGCGTTCCTGCAGATCGTGGTCGGGGTGCTGACCGTGCTCGGGCTGTGGCAGCGGCTGGCCGCCTCGTTCGGCGCGCTGCTGTCCGCCGCGCTGATCGTCACGGTGAGCTGGCGCACGGTGCCGGTCTACGACGCGCCCGACATCATCTACCTCGCCGCCTGGAGCCCGCTGATCATCGCGGGCGCGCCGGTCTACTCGGTGGACGGCCGCCTCGCGGGCGAGGCGTGGCGGCGGCTGGGGCCCCGGGCCGAACTGTGGGAGCTGCGGCGCCGGGTGCTGCGCCGCGGCGGGGTGATGGCGATGGTGGTCGCCGGGCTGACGCTGTTGGTGGGCTCGACGCTGGGGGCCGCCGTACGGTCGTCGGAGGTCGTGAAGGCGCCGGAGCCGAGCGATATGCCGACGAACAACCTCCCCGGCTCGCCGCTGCCCAGCAAGCACGCGGAGAGCCCGCGCGGTGGGCAGCGCGGGACGGCGGGCACGGGTGGCGGCTCGGCGGGCGCGCCGTCGCCGCGTGAGCGGCTGTCGCACCGCCCCGAGCCGTCCGCGTCTGACTCCTCGGCGTCGACGTCCTCGTCCGGGGTGCCGAGCGCGACGGATTCGGCGTCCGGCACGTCCGGCCGCCCGAGCGGCGCGTCGCGGCCCCGCCCGGGCACGGGGACCGCGCCCCGCTCCCCGCGCCACCCCCTCGATCCGACGGCGCCGGGCCCGTCCTCGCTGGGCGGCGCCGGTGGAGGGATGTCCGCGGGCGGCCCGGAGGGCGGCCCTCCGGAGGACAACACGTACAACTACGGCGACCCGGCCGCCGAGGAAGCCGCCCTCGGCGGCCTCCTCGGCTGAGCACGACCGCGCCGCCGCGCCTGGGCGCCCACCCGCCGCCCACGACGGCTTCGCCATCCGCTCGCAGGCGGGTGCGGGTGCGGTGCCCGTCCCTGTCGCCGGATCGTGACGCCTGCCGCGGGCCACGCGGCGGAGCCGCATATCGATGCTGCCCCCTCCCCGCCCCTTCCCGAAACTGGGGCTTCGCCCCAGGCCCCGGGTTCGGGGCGGAGTCTCGGGCGCTCCTTGGGGTGCTGGCTTGTCCGGGTGGCGGGGTTTGGCGGTTGGGTCGAGGCGGCTTTCCCCTCCCTGTCCCTTCTCGTAACTGGGGCTTCGCCCCTGGGCCCCAGGGGTCGATGAGCTGACCGGACGCCGCGAACAGCTCACCGGCCAGTGCCCCGGCCGCGCCACCTGTGACGCGGCCGGGGTCTGGGCGGAGCCCCGCCACGGGGCTCCGCCGCGTGGTGGGGGAACAGCCCGCCGCAGGCGGCGCGGTTCGTCGGGGTGCTGAGCCGCGGCCGCCCTGTCGGTGCCGGACGGCGTACTCGGGTTCAGCCGTGTGGCACAGGGGTGGTGTCGAAGGGGCCGTGGCCGTGGGGTGGGGGGCCGGCGGCCAGTTCCTTGGCGGCTTCGGTCAGGTCCTTGGCCGTGTCGATCGCGCGCCAGTACGCCCCCTGGGGCAGGGGGAAGCCCGCCAGCCGACGTTCCCGCGCCAGGCGCGGGAAGGTGGTGCGTTCGTGGTCGCCCCGGTCGGGCAGCAGCGCGGTGAAGGCGGCGGAGAAGACGTAGACGCCCGCGTTGATGAGGTACGGCGAGGGCGGCGACTCGATGAAGTCCAGGACGTGGCCGAACTCGTTGGTCTCCACCGCCCCCACGGGATCCGTGGCCGGGCGAGGGCGAGCGTGGCGGTGGCGCCGCGCTCGTCGTGGAAGTCCGCCATGTCGCGGAGCGAGAAGCGGGTCCAGATGTCCCCGTTGGTGGCGTACCAGGGCTGGTCGGGCTCCGGGAGCCTGGCGGCGGCGAACTTCAGGCCGCCGCCGCGCCCCAGCGGTTCCTTCTCGACGACGGTCTTCACCCGCAGCGGCAGCTCCGCCGTCTCGAGCCAGTCCTGGAGGACGGCGGCGAGGTGGCCGCAGGAGACCACGGCGTCGGTGACGCCCTCGGCGGCCAGCCAGGCCAGTTGGTGGCCGATGATCGGAGTCCCGGTGCCCGGGATCTCGACCATCGGCTTGGGGCGGTCGTCGGTGTACGGACGCAGCCGTGAGCCCTGGCCTCCGGCCAGGACGACGGCTTGTGTGGGGCGCGCGGTCTGGTGGTGATGCCCGGGTCTGCGCTCGTCGTCATCGCTCATGAACCGCACCATATGCGGTGCGGGGACCGCCGCAGGCGGAGCCGGAGCGGGAACGAGGGCGGGAAGGGCGGCGGGAAGGGCCCCGGCGGTGCGGTCGGGGACGCGGTCAGCGGTACGCCTGGGTGATCCCGGACGCGAACGAGGTGTCGCAGACGGGCCGTGCGTACGCCTGGGCGCGGCTCACACCGCCGTACTTGGCGACCGCGGCGCGGCCGAGCGCACGGGCGATGGAGGCGCAGTGCTTGGCGAGCGAGGGCCGTTCGGCCGTCGCCACCTGGAGGTGGGTGAGCGCCACGGAGGGGTTCTTCTCCTGGAGCTCGGCGAGCAGCCGGTCGCGCAGCAGCTCATGCGGGGCCCGGTGGGTGGCACGGGTGGACGCCCGGTCGGAGGAGGCGGTGAGGATCTGCGACTCGGCGCTCGGCGAGGCCCAGGGGACGCGGGTGACCGCGAGGGTGCCGGAGAGGACGAGCACGACGGGGAGGACGAGGGCGAGCGTTCTGCCGATGCGGCGGGCTGCGTGGTTCACGGGGTGGTTCCTCGCGGGTGGGTGGTACGGAGTGGGTGGTACGGAACTGCGGTACGCCGTGATCGTAGCGAGGAGCGACGATTTGGCGACATTCCGTCACCAGGCCGGGTGATGGAAACCCGCTCTTGGCGTCCGGGGTGTTGACGCGCGGGGGCGAAATGCTCGAAATGTCGGGGAATTTATCGACAACGGAGCATCGCGACGCGCTCCACACCCACCCAACGCGACGCCCACCCGACGCGACGCCCACCCAACGCCACGGCGCCCAACGCGAAGGCGCCGCCCGTCCGCGGGAAGCGGACGAGCGGCGCCGTCGGGACGAGTCGGGGCGAACTGACGGGCCGGCGGCCTCAGTCGCTGAGCCGCTCCCCGGACGAGGTCGAGAAGACGTGCGTCTCACCCGGCCGCGGCACGACGTGCAGCTGGGCGCCCTTCTCCGGCACCTGGCGGCTGTCGACCCGGATCACCAGGTCCTTGCTCTCGCCGCCGACGTCGGCCGAACCGAAGATGTAGCCGTCCGCGCCGGTCTCCTCGACGACGTTGACGGTGATCGCGAGACCGGCCGGGGCGTCGTCGGCCGCCTTGGACAGCGTCTTCGCCGTCCCGCCGTTCGCCTCCACCACGTCGAAGTGCTCGGGCCGGACGCCCACGGTGACCGTACGGTCGCCCTTGTCGGCCGCGGCGGTCAGCGCCTCACGCGAGACCGGGACGACGCTGTTGCCGAACTTCACGCCGCCGTCGGTGATCGGCACCTCGACGAGGTTCATCGCCGGCGAGCCGATGAAGCCCGCGACGAAGAGGTTGGCGGGGCGGTCGTACATGTTGCGCGGCGAGTCGACCTGCTGCAGTAGCCCGTCCTTGAGCACCGCCACCCGGTCGCCCATGGTCATGGCCTCGACCTGGTCGTGGGTGACGTACACCGTCGTGATGCCCAGCCGCCGCTGGAGGCTGGCGATCTGCGTACGCGTCTGCACACGCAGCTTGGCGTCCAGGTTGGACAGCGGCTCGTCCATGAGGAACACCTGCGGCTCGCGGACGATCGCCCGGCCCATCGCCACACGCTGCCGCTGACCACCGGACAGCGCCTTCGGCTTGCGCTCGAGGTACTCGGTGAGGTCAAGGATCTTGGCCGCGTCCTCGACCTTCTGCCGGATCTCGGTCTTGTTGACGCCGGCGATCTTGAGCGCGAAGCCCATGTTCTGGGCGACGGTCATGTGCGGGTACAGCGCGTAGTTCTGGAACACCATGGCGATGTCCCGGTCCTTCGGCGGCAGATGGGTGACATCGCGGTCGCCGATCCGGATGGCCCCGCCGTTGACGTCCTCCAGCCCCGCGAGCATCCGCAGGGAGGTCGACTTCCCGCAGCCGGAGGGGCCGACGAGGACGAGGAACTCGCCGTCCTCGATGGCGATGTCGAGCTGGTCGACAGCGGGCTTCTCGGTGCCCGGGTACACCCGGGTCGCCTTGTCGTACGTGACCGTGGCCATGGTGATCTGGTCCCTTCACCGGCAGGAACGTGCCGGACGATCCGAGTAAAGGTAGGGGTCTAGTCCACCGGAGGTGGATTGGCGTGACGCTATACCGGCGAGGGCTGCCCTGTCTCTAGCCAGGACCCGAGAATTTTCGAACGGATCACGCCCCGGGGCCGGGTACACTGCAGGAGATGCCGACTTAGCTCAGCTGGTAGAGCACCGCTCTTGTAAAGCGAAGGTCGTCGGTTCGAACCCGACAGTCGGCTCTGAGCCCCAGCAGGGAAGAAGCCCCGGACGGTCTGCCCTCCGGGGCTTTCGACGTCTACGGATGGCATCGACATCCCCACGGCCGTTGTGGCCGCCGTGCGGGGTGCGCCGGGGATCGCCTGGAGCCAAGGGGCGGTCGTGGGCCCCACCGTCGTGGTCATGCTGGGGGCGAACACGGTGGGTAAGAGCACAGAGGAAGAGAACCGGCGCCAGGCGTGTCACGCGGGCTTGGGCGCGTCCTGGTGCGCGGACACACCGTAACGGGCACATCCGCCCTGAGGGGCGCCGATAGCCCGGCCGGTACGGGTGATGAAAACGGGCCCGTGGAGCGGTCGCGTCAAGTGCGCGATGACGTTCCTCGATGATGTCGCATAAAACTGCCAAAAACTCCCGATCCGGCCGGCGGTACAGATGTCGAGCTCGAAACCGGCCGTACGGATGCCGGAGCTCGAAATGCGCGCCGCCGCGTGCGCGAACGGCGGCAAGAATTCTTCTTGGACAAAGTCGCCCATGTGCGTCGGCCGCGTTGACGAACGGGCGGCGCACGCCGCGATCTTCGCCGAGCGGGTCGGGCTCGGGTCGGAGCTGCCGCATGCGACGGCCGTTGTCAACCCCTCCCATGGCCGCCACGGCATGCGGCGCCGGCCGGTGCGGTCGACGAGCTGCGCGAGACCGCGCATCGCCCCGGCACGGCACCGTTCCGACACGGCGCCGCCCGGTGCCGATGGGGTCGGGGACGTTGGCGTGACCGCCGCTTGCGCAAAGCGGGCGGGGCGGCTTGCCGGACTCTTCGGTAGGGCATTGCGGAATGATTAATTCACCCCCAACGATCAGGGGTTTTCATGGGCTTCGGGGCGGCGCGGTGCGGTGGATTCCGGTCGCCGCGTTTCAGGTGGGTGCGGCACTGTCAGCAAGCGGCCATGACTCTGCTTTGCGACCGCCCAGAGTCGCCTTACGGGCGCGCTGCGCGTTCGGGCGCGGGTGGTGTGCGCCGCTGTTCCGGCGGGACCTGCAGCTTGATGCCAATCCCGTATCCTGGGACGGGTAAGAGTCGGGGGACGTGTGGGAGAGGGCGCCTTTACGTCATCGTTATCAACTATGATGCGTTGACTGAGTGGCGGCCAGCGAACTAATCTCGCCGCCGTATGGCCTAGGGGCGGCCTTTTGGAGAGAACGCACCGCTGGTAACGGGCACTTGAACTCAGGTGAATGACCGGCGGCGCAAGGGGTGCACGGGGGTGCGCCCGAGTCATTGCGGATTCAACCACGGGGGAACTGTTCGGACGCCATGCGGCTGTGCCTCGGCCGCTCGGACGTCCGGCGCTAATCGACGGGTACGCGACAGGTCTGTGTCTTTCGCGTGCTGCATGGGGGAGTCATGTCTGAACTGTCGAATGTAAGTGAAAGAACGGACGGGATAGAAGAGGCGCTCAAGCAGGTCTGTGAGCTGATCGAATCGGCGGTGACCCTGCACCGGAGCAAAACGGCCCAGCCATCGCCGATGGTATTGGCCACCGATGGGGTGGCGGTTGCCAACGCCATCGCGCCGTTGCTCGCGAGCGCCAAGTACAGCGTCAGTGTCATCGTTCCGAGCACCTTCGACCGGGCCCAGCCGATGCTCGCGCTCATGGGCCGGTTCGCCGCCGTCGCCAAGTCCGGCGTAGTCGTCCGCGTGCTCTGTACCCCAAAGGTGCTCGCGGTTCCCAACGGCATCCTCACCGCGGCGCGCGGCGGGCCACGGGGATTCGACGTCCGGGTCACCGATGTCGATCTGCACGGGGCCGTTGTCGTGGACGGCCGGGCCGCCTTCGGACGGTCGGGGTCCGAGCGCGACGGCCGGTACGCGACCGTCAACACCGACCTGGCCTCGGTGCGGGCCCTGGATCTGATGTTCGCCGGTGCCTGGGGCAGCGCGATGCCGCTGCAGGAGCATCTGCGGCTGGCCGAGCGGCTCCGCTCGGACTCCATGAGGCTGATCCTGGAGCGGCTGAGTGAGGGCCACACGGATGACGTGGCCGCCAAGAAGATTCAGATTTCCCTGCGCACCTACCGTCGTCACGTCGCGACGATCATGCGTGATGTCGGGGCGAGTTCCCGTTTCCAGGCCGGAGTCCGCGCGGTCGAGTTGGGACTGTTGTCCGATCTCGGCAGGCGCGAGCTGGTGGATTGAGCGCATTCACGGGGGTGACATGAATGAGGAACTCTGGAATATCGGGAGCCGGCGTCGATCCGGACCACGAGGACCATGGTGAAAGCAGGCATGTCGGAGATGACATCACCCAGGAACTTCTCGCGGTCCGCGCACTCGTTGAATCCACGGTCGTCAAGCATCGCGATCGGAAGTTGCGGAATTCCTGGGTGGCGGCCATTGAGGCGGTCGACGAGGAAGTCCACGCCGCCGCACAGGAGTTGATCGGGGAAGCCACCGATCATGTCGACGTGGTGCTCGCGGCGGAGGCCGCACACGTGCGGGTCGTGCACAGTGTTCTCGGCGACTGGTTCATGGCGGGCGGCGACACCGTGAGAACGCGGATGCTGTGTGCCCAGAACACGGTGGACTGGGACTTCGTACAGCGGTACGTGAGAGACGACAAGCCGCTGGAGGTCCGGGTGGCCCGGATACCACTGCTCGCGGCCATCATCGTGGACGGCCGGGCGGCGCTGGTGTGCGCGGACTCGGCCGCCGGGCGCCGCGCGTCAACGATCAGGGACTCGGGCATCATCGAGACCTTGCAGACGCTCTTCGACGGCATCTGGCGGAACGCGCTGCCGGTCAACGAGCGCATTGAGCTGGGCGAGGGTTCGCGGGGGGAGATGGTGCGGCCGATCCTGGAGCGGCTGCGGCTCGGCGCCACGGACGAGGTGGCGGCGCGCGAGTTATCCGTGTCCGTGCGCACGTATCGCCGCTATGTCGCCGAGATCATGGCGTTGCTGGGGGCGAACTCCCGTTTCCAGGCGGGGATGCGTGCGGCGGAGCTCGGGCTGCTGCCACCGATGCCCTCCTCGGCGGACCGTTCCAAGCAGCAGCGCTGACGGCGGAAAAGGGGACGTGAATAGCGGGGGAAGTCCTCCCCGAGTGGCGACACCACGTCCTGACCTGGCAGCTTCCTGTAGCGCCGTTGCGGACGCTCAGGAGGGACGGATACACATGGGCCGAGGGAATTCTCAGCGCCTCCTCGGAGCGCGCCGGCCAGAATTCCCCGGCGGCTTTCCACCCCGAGGGAGCTGTCGAAGTGGAGGCCCGGCAATTGGCCTGCGTCGGGCCGGGCCTCCACTGAATTTCCGGGATATGAGCCATGGTGGTGGACGGCCCGGGCGCATGAATAAAGACCGCCCGACGAGGAGGGCACTTTTATGGCGACCTCTACATTGGAGAGCGGAGTCGGCGTGCTCGACAAAGCCTCCCTGCTGCTCGGCGTACTGGAGGCGGGTCCGGCTTCCTTGTCGCGTCTGGTGTCCGCCACCGGCCTCAAGCGCCCCACTGTGCACCGGTTGGTGCTCGCCCTGGAGCGGCTGCGGCTGCTCGCGCGGGACACGCAGGGCCGGTTCGTGCTGGGGCCGCGGCTGGGACTGATGGCCGCGAAGGTGCGCGCGGACCACCTCGCCGCGGTCGCCGAGCCGGTCCTGTGCGAGCTGCGGGATCAGACGGGGGCGAGCGCGCGGCTCTTCCGGCGACGCGGGAGGACACGGGTCTGTGTGGCCGAGGCGGTGGCGCCCGGCAACCCCGCGGTGCGGGACCGGACGCCGATGGGCGTGCCGCTGCCCATGAACGCGGGTCCGGTCTCCCAGGTGCTGCTCGCCTGGGAGCGGCCCGAAGAACTGTACGAGGGGCTGCGCGGGGCCATGTTCACCGCGAGCACCCTGTCCGGGGTGCGGCGCCAGGGCTGGGCGCACAGCGTGGGCGGGCGGAGCACGGCATCGCCGCGGTGGCGGCCCCGGTGCGTGGACCCAGCGGCCGGGTGGTGGCCGCGCTGTCGGTCTCCGGGCCGGCGGCGCGGATGCCCAGCGCGCAGGGCCGGGACCTGGTCAGCTCGCTGGTCGACGCGGCGGTGCGGCTGAGCCGCGTGGCCGACCGCTGAGAGGTGTGGCCGGCGGCCGCCGGCACCCTTGCCGTGCCGCCCTGGCAGCTTCCTGAAACGGCCATTGCACGCCTGTGACCTGCTGGATAGACAGAGGCTGGATCACCCTACGAGGAGGCGTGCGCACAATGCCCGTCAGCACAGAGAGCACATGGTTCCGCAGGTACCGGGTGGCCAGGCCGCGGGCCCGGCTGCTGTGCCTGCCGCATGCGGGGGATCCGCGAGCTTCTTCCACTCCTGGGGGCACGCCCTGGGCGCGGACATCGAGGTCCTGGCGGCTCGCTACCCGGGGCGTCAGGAGCGGATCGCCGAGCCGTGCGTGGAGAGCATGGAGTCCCTGGCCGAGTCGATCACCCACGAGCTCCTGCCGTACACGGACGTGCCGCTGGCGGTCTTCGGGCACAGCATGGGCGCCTCGCTCGCGTATGAGGTCGGGGTCCGGCTGGAGAAGCGGTACGGCACCGCGCTGCGCGGGCTTTTCGTCTCTTGCCGCCAGGCCCCGCACCGGGTGGAGCCGGAGCGGCACGATCTGCGGGGCGACGAGGCCGTGGTCGCCGAGGTGCGCCGACTCGGCGGCACCGATCCGGGTCTGCTGACCGACCCGGACCTGCGTGAACTCCTGTTGCCCGCCATGCGGGCCGATTTCCGCGTCGTGGGGACGTACGAGGCCCGTCCGGTGATTCCGTTGGGCTGTCCGGTGGTGGGTTATCTCGGCGAAAGCGATCCCGATGTCACCGAGGGCGATATGCGGGCCTGGCGCGACGCCACCACCGTGGAGTTTGACCTCAGGACCTTTTCCGGCGGTCACTTCTATCTCGCGGATGAAAAAGAGTCAGTGGTGCGCGATATAGCGGGCCGACTGGCCTGAGGTCCTGGCAGCTTGTTGCGGTCCGCTGCTCTCGATGACGGCACGTGGCAGCTTTATGAAGACGGCCTTGCTGGTGCGGTTGCAGTGCCATAGAAAGTAATCGTTCCGCCTCCGGGCGCATGCCACAAGCAGCCACCGGAGGCGGAACGTTGCCCCGCTTCACATTCGGAAGGAATTGCACTCGTCATGAGCGATGTATACGAAGAGCGTATGGCGCAGATCAAGGAAATCGTCTGCGACATACTCGAGATCGAAGAGGACGAGGTCACCGAGACCAGCCTCTTCAAGGAGGACCACGATGCGGACTCGCTCCGCGCCATCGAGATCCTTGCGCGGCTCGAGAAGGAATTCAGCATCAGCATCGACCAGTCGGAGCTGGGGCGCATGGTCAACCTCAAGGCGGTCTACGAGGTTGTCGAAGGCGCCCCTCGCGCCTGAGCGGCGGAAGTCCCGCGGGCAGGTGCCCTGCCCGCACCAGGCCAACGACGCACTGCTCGGGACGTTGCAGCCGTCGTGCGACGACAGCGAGGACCCATGACACAGCAGACATCCAAGGTGGCCTTGGTCACGGGCGGCTCCCGCGGTATCGGCCGGGCCACCGTCCTTCGACTGGCCCAGGACGGTTACGACGTCGCCTTCTGCTACCAGTCCGATGAGGAGGCCGCCCGGCAACTCGAGAAGGAGGTCGAGACGCTGGGGAGGCGGGTGCTGGCCCGCCGGGCCGACGTCTGCGACTCCGCGGCCGTACGGGAGTTGGTCTCCGGGACCGAGCAGGCGCTCGGCCCCATCGACGCGGCCGTCACCGCCGCCGGCATCACCCGTGACAACCCGCTGGTGATGATGGCGGACGAGGAATGGCACCAGGTGCTCGACGTCAATCTCAACGGCGTCTACAACCTGTGCCGCGCCTCGGTGTTCTCCATGATGAAGCGCCGCACCGGGGTCATCGTCAACATCTCCTCCGTCGCGGGGGTCTACGGCAACGCCACCCAGACCAACTACTCGGCGTCGAAGGCGGGGATCATCGGATTCTCCCGCGCGCTCGCCAAGGAGGTGGGCCGGTACGGCATCCGGGCCAATGTGGTCGCGCCCGGCTTCATCGACACGGATATGACGTCCTCGCTGAGTGGCTCGGTGCGGGAAAAGGCGCTGGAGACCATCCCGCTGGGGCGGCTGGGGCAGGCCGAGGAGGTCGCCGACATGGTGTCCTACCTCGTCTCGGACCGCGCCGCCTACGTCACCGGAGCCGTACTTCAGATCGACGGCGGCATCACCATCTAACGACTTCAGCGACGGTTTTCGAGGAGGCTCCTGATGGCCGTCAAACCACCCCGCTGGTACTTCTCACTGCGCAGTCCGTACTCCTGGCTCGCCTTTCGCGAACTCACCGAAAACCATCCGGACGTCGCCGACACGATCGAGTGGCGCCCGTGCTGGGAGCCGGCCGAGGCCACCCGGAAGCTGCTGGACGAGGCCGGAATCCGGCTGCCGTATGTGCACATGTCCAAGGAGAAGCACCTCTACATCCTCCAGGACATCAAACGGCTGGCGGCCGCGAGCGGTCTGACGGTGGGCTGGCCCATCGATACCGACCCCAACTGGGACATCGCGCACCTGGCGTACTTCGTCGCCGATGACCTCGGCCGTGGCCGCGATTTCATCAGGCTCGTCTACCAGGCTCGCTGGCAGCGGGGCCTGAACATTTCGGACCCCGCGGTCATCGCCGGCGTCGGCGAGCGGCTCGGGCTGGACGGCGAGGCGCTGGCCGGAGCCGCGGACGACCCGGACATCCGGGCGCGCGGTGTGGAGGCGCTGCGCGCCGCGGATCGCGACGGTGCGTTCGGCGTGCCCTTCTTCGTCCACCGGCACGACAAGTTCTGGGGCTCGGACCGGCTGCCCGGCTTCATCGAGGCCGTGCGCGAGGGGGTGGCGGCGAAGGTGCCGGCCCCTCGGACCGCGGCGGCCGACGACATTCCGGCCCACGCCTTGGCTCCGGCGGGCGACCAGGGCCACGCCGGTGGTTGCGGCTAGCGTGCCGACTGCCGCCACGACCCCATTCCGTAGGGAAGGAAGACAACGATGACCAACCCCTTCGAGGACGAGAACGGCACCTACTACGTTCTCGTCAACGACGAGAACCAGCACTCTCTGTGGCCCGCTTTCGCGGAGGTTCCGGCCGGGTGGCGGGTGGTGCACGGCGAGGACAGCCGCGCGGCCTGCCTCGCCTATGTCGAGGAGAACTGGACCGATATGCGTCCCAAGAGCCTTGCCGAGGCCATGGGCTGACCGTCCGGCCCCACCGGCGAGCCCGGAGTCGCGCGATCCGTGCGCGGCACCGGGCTCGCCGCATGCCCGGAGCACCGCCCGGCACGTCCGAAAGTCCCGCACGTCGCGAAAGCCCCGCACGTCCGAAAGCCCGGCACGTCCGAAAGCCCTGCGGGCCGCGGCTGACCAGGTCAGCCGCGGCCCGCAGGACTTTCGGACGCGTCACCACTCCACGGGCAGCGACTCCAGGGGCCGGACCACCATGCTCTGCTCGTAGCGGAGCGCCGTGGGGTCGATGGCCAGGCGGACGTCGGGGAACCGTGCGAAGAGGCGGCGGACCGCCACCTCGGTCATCAGCTTCGCCAGATGGGCGCCCGAGCAGAAGTGGATGCCGTGCCCGAAGCTGAGGTGGGAGGGCTTGGGGCGGGCGAGGTCCAGGGTGTCCGGGTGCTCCGGGAACTGGTCGCGGTCGCGGTTGGTCGATATCACCGAGATGATCACGATCTCGCCCGCGGGGATGGTGACCCCGCCGATCTCGACGGGCTCCAGCGTCGCCCGCTGAAGGGTGTTGGTGATGGGGCTGACGTAGCGGACCAGCTCGTCCATCCGGGCGCCCCACCGACCGGGTGACGCCAGCAGTTCCGCGCGTTCCCCGGGATGGGTGAGCAGGGCGGCCAGCGCACCGCCGATCAGGCTGGCGGTGGTGTCGTTGCCGCCGGTCATCAGCGCGAAGCTGGTGGAGAGGATCTCCGTGCCGGTCAGCTTGCGGTCCGGCTCCGCGTGGACCAGGGCTGAGATCAGGTCGTCGCCGGGTTCCTTCTCCTTCGCCGCGATCAGGTCCGCCATATAAGCGGACAGTTCTTTGACCGTACGGTCCGCGGCCGGGTCGGTCGGCGGGGTCGCCCGCAGCTGCGCGGACCAGGTGAGGAAGTCGGGCCAGGCTGAGGCCGGCACACCCATCAGCGCGGCGATGACGATCACCGGCAGCGGGTCGGCGTACCCGGTGATCAGGTCCGCCCGCGGCTTGTCCGCGAGTTTTTCGAGCAGGTCGTCCGCGACCTGCTCGATGCGCGGCCGCATCGCGTCCGCCCGGCGCGGGGTGAACGCGTAACTGATGGCCTTGCGCAGCGGAGTGTGGCGGGGCGGCTCCAGGTTCGCCAGGTGGTTGGCGTGCTCCGGGGGAGGCGTCAGGGCCGCCCCGGTCAGCTTGGAGATCAGCTCGTAGTGCACATGGATGTCACGGCTGAAGCGCGGATCGGACAGGACGGCCTTGGCGTCCTCGTAGCGGGTCACCACCCAGGCGTGTCCGCCTCCGGGGATGGAGAGTCTGGAGACCGGCTGCTCCTTTCGGACCCGCTCCAGCACGGGGTAGGGGTCCTGGGTGAAGTCGTCGGTGAGCATCCAGTACTTGGAGAGCTTCGGATGGTCCGTCATGGTTTCCTTCTCACTCATGAGCGCAGCTGTCCGGCGGGCCGGAAGGCCATCACCATGCGTTCCACGGACATCACGGGGCCCGCGCCGCCGCGGCTCTCCCCTCGAAGATCACGGAGTCGTCGAGTGAGCGCGCGATGGTGATGTGGTGCTCCAGCAGTTCGCCGGGGAAGACCGGGCGGTGGAACTCCGCGCCGGCCACCGCGCCGAACAGCATCACCTGATCACGGTCGCGCGGGGTGGCCGCGGAGGCCAGCAGCCCGGCCGACTGCCCCCACGACTCGATGAGCAGGGAGGCCGGGTAGGCCAGGTCCTGCGCCGGGACGAGCGCCGCGTACCAGGGTTCGTTGTGGGTGACGGCCTTCACCGCCGTGATCCGCTCCCCGGGCCGGAGCGAGAGGACCCGGTCCACCAGCAGCATGGGATACCGGTGCGGCAGCAGATCGGCCGGCTCGGGCATTCCCGGCAGCGCGGCCGCGGGCGCCGCGGCGGCGGGGCCGGCCGGGGCCTGGAGGGCACTGCCCGCGGCCCGGTAGCGCAGACGCAGGGACGCGGTGGCGCCGCGCGCCGTGGCGGCGGTGGCGGTCAGCCGCCACGCGCCGCCCGCGCGGGCCCATATGAGGTCGATGTCGAGGACGTCCCCGGGGAAGGCAGGCGCGGCGAACCGCGCCGACTTCACGGCCGCGAGCTCCACCGGCTCCGGTGCGGTGGCCAGCGCGCTGCGGTGCACGCACTCCATGACGCACACGCCGGGAAAGATGGGGAAGTCCGGGTAGTGCCCGGCGAACACCGGCTCCCGCGGCGAAACGGGGACCCGGGTCGCCGCCCGCCCCTCCGGGGAGAGAGCGGAGACGATCCGGACCTCGCCGGTCACCGGGCTGATCCGGGCGGCCGTCACATCGGTGGCCTGGTCGGCCGTCGCGGTCCTCATGAGGCCGCCAGCCGCAGGACCGCGCAGCACAGCGAGCCGTCCCGGTCCACGGAGGTGGCCAGGCCGATCCGGCCGGCCGCGTCGCGGTCGTCGGCCGCGGTGGCCAGCATCATGGCGATCTGGAACGCTCCCGAGGCCGCGGAGAGATCGCCCAGCGTGGACAGGGCCGGGACCTTGGCCAGGGCCTCCTCGCCCACCACCGAGGCCACCACCTGGCGTTCGACGGCCCCGGCCGGGCCGGGGGCCTCGCTCGGGCAGGCCGCCCACACCTCGCCCGGTGTCAAGCCGGAGGTGTCGAGCGCGGCCCGTACACAGGCCGTCAGCGTCTCGCGCAGCCTGGACCCGGTCGCCACCCGGGAGGTGACGGCCAGGACCTCGGCGAGCACCGGACGGTGGGGGCTGCGCGCGTGGGCGGGCTGGACCAGCAGCATCGCGCACCCCTCGCCGAGCGCCTGCTCCCGAGTGCCGGCCCCCCGGCTGTGGTGTTCGAGCCAGTACCGCGCCGAGGAGAACTCCTCGGCAGCGCCGCACAGTACGGACTCGGCGTGGCCGGACCTCAGCAGTCGGGTGGCGTAGTTGAGCGCCGCGAGGCCGGCCGTGCGGCCACCGGCGAGGGTGGTGTTCGGCCCCTTGATGCCGTACCAGATGGCGCACTGGCCGGCCGCGCAGTTCATCACCGCGTTGGGCATCTGGGCGGGGTCCACTTCGAAGGGCCTGGCCGCCGTCAGGGAGCTGCGGGTGAAGTCCATCATGCTGGCGACGCTGCCGGAGGTGGTGCCGAGCACCAGCGCGGCCCGTTCCCCGGTCTCCTGGGCCCGGTCGGCGTCCGGCTGTTCCAGCAGCCTTCCGGCGGTGGTCACCGCGAGCCCGGTCACCCGGTCCATCGAGCGGGTGCCCTTCTTGCCCAGCACTTCGCGCACCTCGAAGCCCGGCACCGGATGGGCCTCGCCCGGGGGAACCCGCCAGCGCTCGGTGTCCATCGGCGCGGACGTGGTGCGCCGCAGGCGCAGCCCGTCGACGAGCGCCTGGGCTCCGATGCCGTACGGGGAGACGGCCGACCAGGCGGAGATCACCGGTCCGGTCATGGTCGCGGTGCTCACGCGGTCACCCGCTTCGGAGTGCTGAGCGCCTCGATCGCGGACTCGTCGAGGGTGGCCATCGACCACTGGTTGGGGGCGTGTTCGGTCAGATAGCCGTGGGTGATGGTCCCGGTGGCGGTCTTCACCAGCGCGCCGTCGCGGACGACGTAGCAGTCCATCCGCGCGGTGTAGAGAAGGCTCTTGAAGATGTTCTCGATGGTGTAGACGGTGTAGAGCTCCTCCTCCATGCGGGTCTCGCCGAGGAGGCGGAGCTGCGACTGGGTGACGACGGGAATCCAGTTCCGCGTGTCCAGGACCTCCTTGATGGCCAGCCCCCGCTCGGCCAGGAAGAGGTCCTCGGCCTCCTCCATGATCCGCAGGAACCCCGACATCTGCACACGCTCGTTGAAGTGGCAGTAGAAGTACGGCACGCGCCAGCGCCAGCCGAACGCGTTCTCCTCGCCGATGAGTTCGTCGAGCACCGGGTCGCCGCCGAAGACGCCCCGGCCCTCATTGAGCAGGCCGTAGGGGCGCGGGGTCGCGGCCAGCTCACGCCGTTCGCCATCGCCCAGGCGCGCCACCGCGAACGGCTCGAGGCCGGCGGGGTAGTCCTCCTGGGCGGCGATGTGGCCGTCGATCCGCAGAGCCACCCGCACCGTGGAATCGGCGCACTTGACCCGTTCTCCGTCGCGCTGGACGTACTGGGCCACCTTGAAGGTGAACTCGTTCGCCCCCTCCTTGGTGGCGGGGGTGACGACCGCCTCTGCCTCGTCGTCCACGTCGAGCAGCGCGCCGAGGCGGGAGCGTATCTCCACCACCTCGAACCCGAGGCCGAGGCGCTTGTAGAGGGCGCCCACCGGCCAGCCCGCCGCACGGAAGTGGTTCAGTACGGCGGCTTCGGCCACATAGTTGATGTGCTTGAACCCGATCGCGTAGCTGATGTTGTTGCCCTCGAACACGGGCCGTATCCGCGCCGTGGTCGGGTTGTCCAGCAGCGCCGCCACAGCGGCGTCGCGCACCTGGCTCATCGCCGTCTCCTTCGTGGTGTTCGGTTCGTTGGGTCTCAGACCCCGGCCGACGGGCTGACCCGGGCCGGGACGGTGTCGAGGAATGCGTGGACGGTGTCGGTGAACCAGCGGGGCCGCTCCAGCATGGGGAAGTGGCCGCCGTCGGCCAGGATCCGGGCTTCGCCGGCGGGCAGGTCCTCGGCGAGCAGCCGGGCCTCGTCCACGGGCGCGGTGCGGTCCCGCTCCGCGCCGATCACCAGACAGGGCACGGTGATCAGGTCGGGGCGCAGCAGCGGTGTGTTCAAGTACGCCTCGAAGAAGCGCAGCCACCCGTACGGACCGACCCACTCACAGAGCCTGCGCGCCATGTCGGCGCGCAGGCCGGGTTCGATGGGCCGGTCCAGGGACTGCAGCCGGATCCCCTCCGCCATGGTGTCGTGGAAGCTGGTCAGCAGGGGAACGATCATGTTCCAGTGGAAGTCGTCCGGTTGACGCCGGTAGAAGGGGGTCATCAGGACCACTCCGGACGGCCCGACTGGTTCTCCGGCGAGCGCCTTGCGGCTGAGGAGCTCCAGCAGCGGAAGAGCGCTGAAGGAGTGGGCGACCACTACGTCGGCCCCGCCCGGCACGGCGGCCAGGGCCTTGCCGACCCGGGCCGCCGAGTCGGTCTCGAACCGCCAGTCGCTGATGCCGTCGCCGCGCCAGGGCAGGTCCGGGGTGTGGACGCGGATGTCCGGCCGCCAATGCGGCCGGGCGGCTGCCCAGATGCCGCCGTTGTTGCCCAGCCCGTGCAGCAGCAGGACCTGTTTCATGAGGACGGCCCCGGGGGGCGCAGGACCAGCCCGGCGGAGGCCACCGCTCCGGGGTGGCCGCCCGTCAGTGCGCACACCGGATCGGTCCGCCCGGAATCCGCCCAGCCGACGGCCGCGGCGCACTGCATGACGCCCAGCGCGCCGGAGCACTCGCCCCAGCCGCTCAGGTCCACCCGCGCCGCGAACTCGGGCACCACGTCAGAGTGGTCGGTGACCCAGGCCCCGGCGTGGGGGACGGCGTCGGCCAGCCGGCCGGCGCCGTCGGCGAGTGTGGCGGCACGGACGGCGGGGCCGAGCACGGCGCGGCAGCGGTCGGCCTCGGCGGACCGGCTGAGCACCAGTGCGGCGCCGCCGTCCACCACGGGCCCGCCCACCAGCGCCCGGGTCATCGGGTTCTCCGGCTCCACACCGATCACCAGCATCCGGTCGGCGCGGCCGGAGCGCAGCGTGAGCGCCGCCCAGCGCACCGCGTCCAGACCGGAGGTGGCGCCGTTGCACACGGTCAGGTTGGGGCCGCGCAGATCGAAGCGGATGGCGATCTCGGAGGCGGTGATGTTGCTGGAGGCGTTGGGGGTGTCCATGGGGCTCAGCCCGGCGGTGCCCTCCTTCGCGATGGTCTCCACCGCCCGGCACACCGTGTCCACGTTGCCGAGGTTGGTGCTGACGACGACGCCCACCCGCTCGCCGGGGATGGTGATTCCGGACGGGCCGAGCAGCCCGGCGTCGGTGAGCGCCGCCTTCGCCATGCACAGCCCGAGCTGGGTGGCCCGGTCCTTGTAGCGCAGGCCCTTCTTCCCGATGAGGGCCGCGGGGTCGACCGGTTCACCGTCGGTCACGGCGGGCCGCAGCAGCCCTCGGGGGTCGGTGAGCCCGGGAAGCAGCAGGCTCACTCCGGTGATCGCTGTGTTCATGCCGCACCTGCCACGATCGCGACGGCGTTGACTCCGCCGAATCCGAATCCGTTCACCTGGGCCAGGTGAACCGGCTGGGACAACGGGGCGTCCCGGACCAGCCGCAGTCCGTCCGCCTCCGGCAGCGGGTCCACCAGGCCGCCGACCGGCGGGATCCGCCCGGTGCCGATGCAGGAGAGCGCCACCAGCAGGCTCATCAGCCCGGCCGACCCGGAGGTGTGGCCGGTCTGTGACTTGATGCCGGTCAGAGCCGGTGTCGCGGCCGCGAAGACCGAGGCGGTCACCTCGGTCTCCATGAGGTCGTTGATGGGGGTCCCGGTGCCGTGGAGCACCACCAGGTCGATGTCCCGGGGATCCGCGCCGGCGATCCGGTGGGCCTGTCGTACGGAGGCGGTGATCCCCTCCCGGTCGGGTGCGGTGGGGTGGCGGGCGTCGCAGTTGATCGCGACCGAGCGCAGCCAGCCGCGTACCGGACGGCCGGGGTCGGCGTCCCGGCGGAGCACGACCGCGGCGGCACCCTCGCCGAGGATGGTGCCCTGCCGCCCCCGGTCGAAGGGGCGCACCTCGGGCGGTGGTGGCTGGACCCGGTCGGCCTGGCCGAACATGCTCTCGGTGACGGTGTCGCAGCCGGCCACGATCACCGTGTCGGCATCGCCCTGCTCCAGCAGGTCCCAGCCGAGCGCGAGCGCGTACAGGGACGCGGAGCAGGCATTGGCGAAGGTGTGGGTGTCCACGGCTCCGAAGCGGCGTCGCAGCGCGGGGCCGAAGTCGAGCTCGGATGCGTCGAAGGGGATGCCGTCGCGCCACCACAGCTCGAGCGAGCGCAGTTCGCGCAGGCCGGTGCCGATGAGCACGGGCACCCCGCTGAGGTCCTCCGGCAGACCGGCGTCCTCGGCGGCCTGCCGTACGGCCTCGATCAGGAAGCGGGTGGCGCGGCCGGGCTCGTCGCCCGTCCCCGCCCTGTCGTCGATCTCGAACAGCTGCTGTGCCGTGAACTTCTCCCGGTCGAAGCCACGCAGCGGCCCCAGGCCGCTGCGGCCCGCGCACAGTCCGGTGAAGATCTCGTCGGGGGTGTTCCCGATGCTCGCCACCGCGCCGACTCCGGTGATCGGATAGCTCATGCCGGGGTCTCCTCGTACGTGCCGAGAATGACGATCGCGTTGTTGCCGCCGAACGCCAGGCCGTTGTTCTGGACGACCCGCAGGTTCGCCTCGACGGCGCGGTTGGGCACGCAGTCGATCTCGCACTCGGGGTCGGTCTCGGTGTGGTTGATGGTCGGCGGAATGAAGCCGTGGGCGAGGGCGAGCCCACTGGCGATCGCGCCCAGCGCGCTGGCCGCACCCATGGTGTGGCCGAGCATCGACTTCAGGGAGATGGTCCGGGGCGGGGTGTCGCCGAAGACCTCGCGGATGGCGCGGGCCTCGGTGATGTCGTTGGCCTTGGTACCGGTGCCGTGCGCGGAGATCAGATCGACCTCCTCGGGCTTCACCCCGGCGTTCCTCAGGGCGATGCCCATGCAGGTGGCGACGCTGGATCCGTTGGGTGCCACCTGGTGGTAGGCGTCGCAGTTGAGACCGTAGCCGAGGACCTCGGCGTAGATCCTGGCGCCGCGGGCCAGCGCCGACTCCAGGCTCTCGAGGACCAGCACCCCGGCGCCCTCGCCGGTCAGGATGCCCTTGCGGTTGACGTCGAACGGCTGGCAGCACTCGGGCGCGATGGTGCCCAGCCGGTAGAAACCGGTGAACGTCTTGCGGCACATCGCGTCGGCCCCGCCGCACAGGGCGAACTCCACCTCGCCGGAGCTGACCGCGTCGAAGCCGTACCCGATCGCGTAGTTGCCCGCGGAGCACGCGGTGGCGATGGTCTGCGCCTCGACGTCGGTCAGGCCGAGTTCCTGGGCGATGGTGGTGGACAGCCGGATGGGCGAGACCCTGCGGACGACCTGCGGGTCCATCCGCTCCGGGCCGTGGGCGATCTCCGCCGCCACCAGCTGGTCGAGTTCATAGGACTCGCCGTCGGTGGTGCCCATGGAGATCAGCCCGCGCCGTGCGGCGAGCCACTCGGGCTCCAGCCCGGCGTCCTCCAGAGCCATGCGTGCGGCGCCGACTCCGAACCGGCTGGCGCGGCCGAGGCTCTGGATGGGGGTGCGGGTGATCCACTGCTCGGGATCGAACGAGGAGACCTCGCACCCGTTGCTGTGGGCGAAGCCCTCGACGTCGAAGAGCGAGATCGGCTTCGCCCCGCTACGGCCTGCCTTCAGACTCTCGGTGAATTCGGCGGCGCCAATTCCGATACTGGACACCACGCCGAACCCGGTGAGCACCACGCGGTGCTTTTCCGGCGCATTACCAGGAAGCACTGGGGACATATTGATCCTTCGGTCGGGCTGCCTGGGCAGCCGGCGTATTCCGCCCCGAGCTCTTCAGGCAGCGTCTCCGAAGAAAAGTGAGCGGATTACTGAGATGCAGTGGGAAGGTCAGATCGGGTTCACTTTTCCACTGTGACTACGGCCGGCACTGCGGGCAATCGCGACTGCAACAACCTGCCATTCCCCTCTCAGGGGTAGTTCACGGCCGCCGAATTCTTGTCCGGTAAGGTCCATCCGGCCGCGTCGAGCAGCCGGCAGAGCTGGGGTGCGGACGCTTTTTCCACGAGGAGTTCGACAAGCCCTCGCGGGCGGTCCGGGGAGTGCTCGATGCGCACATCCTCGATATTGACTCCGGTCTCGCCGACGGCGGTGAACAGCTCGGCCAGGGCGCCCGGCTGATCCGGGATCATCACGGGCACCGGCAGAAAACCGGCGGCCGCCGCGCCCGGTTTCCGCACCAGGCGTGCATGCCCCGGTTGCCGCGCCGCAACAGGTCGTCCAGATCGGCTCCGGCCTGTTTGCGCCGCGTCTCGTCCGCACTGCCCAGGGCGCGTAACGCGGTGACGGCACCGCCGAGGTCGGCGGCGTAGGTGTCCAGCACGTCCGCGACCGCGTCGGCGTTGGCGTCGAGGATGTCCCGCCACAGCGAGGGGTCGCCCGCGGCGATGCGGATGACATCCCGCAGCCCTTGGCCGGAGACCCGGACGCTTTCGTCCGCCGCGTTCTCCAGACGGGCCGCCATGATGGTGGCGATCAGATGGGGCGCGTGTGAGGTGAGGGCGACGGCCCGGTCGTGCGCCACCGTGTCCATGATGACCGGCACGCCGGAGCACAGCGACACCAGTTCCAGCGCCCGGTTGAGGACCAACCGCTCGGTGTGGGCCGATGGGGTGAGCACCCACAGCCGGCCCTCGAACAGATCGGCGCTGGCGGCGAGCGGTCCGGAGCGCTCGCCGCCGGCCAGCGGGTGGCCGCCGATGTAGCCGGCCGGATCGGCCCCGGCGGACTGGATCTCGTGGTGCGGCCGGGCTTTCACGCTGGCGACGTCGGTGTACGCGTGGGCCAGGCCGCGGCCCTGGACGCGGGCCAGTACGGAGCCGATGTGCGCGGGCGGCACCGCCAGCACGGCCAGCTCCACCGGGCTCTCCGGCGCCGCCATGGACCCGGCGCCCATGGCCTCCGCGGTCGCGGCGGCCGTGGTGTCCGCGTCGTCCAGATACACCGTCACCCCACGCCGGGTGAGGGCGAGCGCGACGGACGTCCCGATCAGGCCGGTCCCGATCACCGCCGCGGTTCTCATCGGGCCCCTCCCGGGGCCTCGGCCGACCGGCCACCGTCGGCCCGTGCCTCGATGAAGCGCGCCAGCCGGGCGATGCCCTCCTCGATCTGTTCCGGTGCCAGATAGCTGAAGGAGAGCCGCATCGTGTGCTCGCCCCCCTGGTGCGGATAGAAGTAGGCCATCGGTGTCCAGATGACGCCGTGGTCCTGCGCGGAGCACAGCAGGGCGGCGTTGTCGGCGGCGAACGGAACGCGGACGGTGAGGAAGAAGCCGCCGCTGGGCTCGTTCCAGCTCACCCCGAGCTCGCGCCGCCGGCCTTCCGGGAAGTGGCGTTCGAGCTGTTCCAGCGTCACCCGCAGCGCGTTGCCGTAGTGCTTGGCCGCGGCGGAGTTGAGCGCGGACAGCCGGCCTTCCGAGGCCAGCAGCATCCCCGCGACCGCCGCCTGGCTCAGCGGCGGCGTGTTCACCGTCACCATGCTCTTGATCTTCGCGAGTTCGTCGGCGAGCAGGGTGGTGGCACCGGACTCGTCGTGGACCCGCTGGTCGGCGACGGCGTAGCCGATGCGGGCACCGGGAAAGGCGGTCTTGGCGTAGGACCCGAGGTGCACCACTCGGCGTGCCTGGTCCATCGACTTGAGGGTGGGCTGTTGGCGTCCGGCGCTGACCAGCCGGTACGGACTGTCCTCGATGAGGATCAGATCATGCCGGGCGGCCAGGTCCAACAGCTCCTCACGCGCCTGGCGGGACATGGTGGTGCCGGACGGGTTGGAGTGGTCGGGGATCACATAGAAGGCGCGCGGCCGCCGGCCGCGTCCCCGTTCGGCCCGCACGGCGGCCTCGACGTCGGCGCAGGCGATCCCGCCGTCGCGCTCCTCGACCGGCGTCACCGGGATGTCGAGCAGCGCGGCGGCTCCGGTGATGCCCACGTAGCAGGGGCTGGCCACCAGCAGTACGTCCCGCGGATCGGCGAACAGCGCGCGCAGCGTGAGCAGCATGGCCTCCTGGCAGCCGACCGTGACCACGATCGACTCGGCGGGGACGTCGATGTTCTCGTCCTTGCGCAGCGAGTCGGCGATCAGCTCGCGGATGCGGCCCGCCGTGGGCCCGTACTGGTAGACGGCGGTGCGGATGGCCTCGGGGGACGCGCCCTGCTCGGCCAGATGGCCGAGGTAGCGGCGGATGTGCGTGAAGATCTCTTCGGTGTCGAAGAAGCCCTCGTACGGTCGGCCGGGCGCGAAGGAGACGGCCTCGGGGTAGCGCCCGGTCACCTCGTTGAGGAAGTTCATGGTGTCCAGCACCGGATCCGACACGCTGGCGTGCAGGTCACGCTTGCGCAGACCCGGCGTGGACGCCGGGTCGGGCTCCGCCCCCGGCTCGGGCTCCGCCCCCGGCTCGGGCTCCGCCCCGGGGCCGCGTCGCTCCCGTGGAGGAGGGACGGGCGGACCTCGTGGAGGAGGGACGGGCGGACCTCGCGGAGGAGGGACGGGCGGACCTCGCGGAGGAGGGACGGGCGGGCCTCGGCGGGTGACCGGGTGCCGGTCAGCACCATCGCGTCGGCCAGTTCCTCGAGGAGGATGTCGATGACATCGGCGGCGCCCCGCCGCCCGTCGACGGCGAGCCCGTGCAGCACCGGGCGGCCGACCAGCACCGCGTCGGCGCCCAGCGCGAGCGCGGCGAGCACGTCCGTGCCCCGGCGCACCCCGCCGTCGAGGAGCACCGGGACGTGGCCGCCCACCTCGGCGGTGACCTCCGCCAGGGCGTCCAGCGTGCCGAGGCCGCCGTCGAGTTGGCGGCCGCCGTGGTTGGAGACGACGATGCCGTCCACGCCCGCCGCGACCGCCCGGCCGGCGTCCTCGGCCGTGGTGATGCCCTTGAGCAGGACGGGCAGGGGGCTGACCGATCGGAGCCAGGGCACCACCGACCAGTCGAGAGCCGGGTCCAGCTCGGTCCGGCCGTGGTCGGCGGGCGAGGAGTAGTCGGCCCCGGCGGAGGGAAGGTTGGCCGGCCGGACTCCGTCGGGCAGCCGGAAGCCGTTGCGCAGGTCGCGCAGTCGGCGGCCGAGCCGGGGCGTGTCGACCGTGAGGACCACGGCCTCGAAGCCGGCGTCGCGTGCGCGCTCGATCAGCCGCTGGGTCGTGGAACGGTCGCGGAAGCAGTAGACCTGCAGCCACAGGGGCGCGGTGGCGGCCCCGGCCAGCTCCTCGAAGGAGCGTCCCGCGAAGGTGCTCACCACGACGGGCAGACCGGCCGCGCCGGCCGCCTGGACCGTGGCGACCTCGCCCTCGGGACACGCCAGCGTGTGGTACGCCATCGGGGCGATGCCCACCGGGGCGGCCCAGCGGCGGCCCAGGACGGTGGTGGCCAGGTCGGGGTCGCCGCCGCCCGAGAGCACGCGGGTGCGCAGCCGCACCCGGTCGAAGGCCTCGAGGTTCGCGGCGAGCGTCCGCTCCTCACCGGCTCCGCCTTCGATGAAGTCCCAGGTGGCCGACTCCATGCCGGAGCGGGCCAGCCGGGCGTAGTCGGCGAGGGTCAGGGGCCGCTCGGCCATGACCCGGGGATCGGTACCGGTCACGAGGAGGCCGCCCGGGCGCGCTCGACGGCCTCGTACAGGGCCCGGATGTTGGCGCTGCCGAAGCCCTGGGCGCCCTGGCGCTGGATGAGCTCGAAGAACAGCGTGCGCCGCTCGAACGGCGACCGGGTGAACAGCTGCAGCAGGTGTCCCCACTCGTCCAGGTCGGCCAGGACGTTGGCCTTGGCCAGGTCGGCGATCTGCGCCCCGAGGGCCGGAATGCGCTCGGCGAGCATGTCGTAATAGGTGCCCGGGGTTTGGAGGAACTCCACACCCCGGCTTTCGAAGTCGAGTACCGAGGGGACGATCTCGTCGACGAGGAAGGCCAGGTGCTGGACGCCCCCGCCGCCGTTCCTGGTGAGGAATTCGTCGATCTGGCCGGGCTGCTTGGTGGTGTCCGGCTCGATGATGGTGAACGTGATGCCGCCCGAGGGGCTGCGGACCACGATGGAGTCCATCGCCTGGTCGCCGACGGCGACGTACTCGCTGTAGTACTGCGTGAAGCCGAATCCGTCGAGGTAGAAGCGGACGGTGTCGTGGAGCGTGCCGGCCTCCAGGCAGACCGCGATGTGGTCGAGCTCGCGGAGCGCGGGAGCCGCCTCGGTGCCCGCGGCGGCCGGGGCCGCGGTCGGCGTCCACCGCCGGTGGCCGGGGAGCCCGGGGGCGGCGGTCGCGGACCGCCGCACCAGCGTGTGCCGGACGCAGCCGAATCCCGAAACCGCGGGGGCGCCGGTGCCCTCGGAGGTCAGCGCTTTGGCGCCGGCGGCGATCGCGCTCTCCCGGGCCGCCACGACGTCCTCGCAGGCGAACGCGATGTCCGCGACCCCGTCGCCGTGTTCGGCGAGGAAGTCGTGGGTGGCCGGGCCCGAGCTCACGATGAGCTGCACGCCGTTCTGGCGCAGCAGCACCGACTCCATGCCCGGACTGCTCTCATTGGCCGATCTGGCCACCTCGGTGAATCCGAATGACGAGACGAAGTAGTCGACCGTGGTCTTCTCGTCGTCTGCGTAAAGTTCAATGTATTCGACGTCGTGCGCGGTCATGATGCTCCCTGTCCGACAGTCCTGGTGTCAGGTTTCGATTCCGCCGCCCGGTTGTCCGCTTAGTGCACGGAGCCGATACCGGCTGGCAGCTTGCTGACATCTCCGCGAGGGCCCGCAGGTATTCAGCCGGAAGGTATTCCGAAGTGGACTTGTCTACCTGGGGGCATCGATGGATCAACACCCTGACCTGGCGTCAGGTCCCGCTCAAGCGCTACTGCAGCAAGTTGCCATGGGAACTCCCGGGCCGATAAGGCGCTGCTGGCAGCTTGCTGCAGTGACGATTGCCGGGGATTTAGACGGATCCGCAGTATGGTCCTCGGCCGGACTCTGATCGGTCGGTGGACCCTTCGCATCTCGTCTCGACTACTCATCCCGCTACTCGTCCCACTACTCGTCGGAAAAGGAAGACTGATAATGGCGGCCAATCCCTTTGATGACGATCCGGAGGCCCGGATGGATTGCGCATTGATATGCCTTCCCTTCGCGGGCGGCGGCGCGGGTTTCTATCGCGCGCTCAAGGACCTGCCGGACGGATGCCCGGCCATCGTGCCGGTGCAGCTGCCCGGACGTGAGGAGCTGTTCATCGACGAGCCGTTCAGGGACGCCGTCCAGGCCGGTGAGCAACTCGTCGGCCAAGTGGCCGAGCTGAGCCGGGGTACGGCCGGATCGCCCTGTTCGGGCACAGCCTCGGCGCCATCCTCGCGTACGAGATCGCCCGTAACCTGGAGAGCGGCGGCGACGACCGGCTGTGCCATCTGTTCGTCAGCGGTTCCCCCGGGCCGTGGACCGGCCGCGACGAGCGCGCCACCGGTCTGGAGGACGAGGCGTTCCTGGAGCGGGTCGAGGCGTTCGCGGGGTACAAGCACGAGGCGCTGGACGATCCCGATATGCGCGAGATCCTGCTGCCGCCGCTGCGCGCCGACGTGGAGATGCACGAGAACTACAAGCCCGTCTCGGAGCAGCCGCTCCGCACCCCGCTCACCTCGCTGCGCGGTACCGAGGACGCACTGGTCTCCAGGGATCAGGCCCGGGAGTGGCGTGCGGCGACCGTCGCGGCCTTCGAGCTGCTGGAGATCCCGGGCCACCACATGTACCTGGCCGACGACCCGGCCCCGCTGCTGGCCGCCATCGGCCGGATCCTCGGCTGAGCGGCGGTCGGCCGGATGCTACTGAAAGGCAAGACAGCCGTCATCACCGGGGCGGCCCGGGGCCTGGGCCGCAGCTGTGCCATCCGCTTCGCCCAGGAGGGCGCCGACCTGGTCCTGCTGGACATCGGCCGGGACCTCGAAGGGGTCCCCTACGCTCTCGGCTCGGGCAGCCAGCTCGACCACACCGCCGACCTGTGCCGCCGGGCGGGCTCGGCGGTCGTCACGGTGACGGCGGATGTCCGCACCTCATCGGCGTGCGAGGACGCGATCGCGCAGGCGCTGGACCGCTTCGGCTCGGTGCAGGTGCTGGTCAACGGCGCCGGGATCGCCGCCCCTTCGGGCAAGCAGGTCCACGAGATCACCGACGACGAGTGGGACCTGATGATCGACACGGATCTGTCGGGGGCATGGCGCATGACCCGGGCGGTCGCTCCCTCCATGGTCGTCCGCGGTGAGGGCAGCGTCATCAACATCGCCTCCACCGCGGGCCTCGTCGGCTACCGCAACTTCGCCGGCTACGTGGCGGCCAAGCACGGCTTGATCGGACTGACGAAGGCGGCCGCCCTCGACTACGCCCCGCACCGGGTCCGGGTGAACGCCTTGTGCCCGGGGTCCGTGCGCGACGACCCGCTCGTCGAGGGCCGCATGCTCGCGGAGATCGCCCGGTCGCTCGACGTGGCGGTGGAGGAGCACGAGCAGATCTTCGTCCAGGCCCAGCCGATGAACCGGCTCATCGAGCCCGATGACATCGCGGGAGCGGCGGTCTGGCTGGCCGGGGATGATTCCCGGCAGGTGACCGGCACCACGCTCACCGTCGACGGCGGCTTCACGGCCCGCTGAGCGCCCAGCGCCCCGTCGTCCCGCGATCGAGTAGCCGCCCCGGTACGCGGCCGGTGGCTTCCCGCCCCGCTGGGCGGCCCCTCGCCCCGTGGCCGGGCGGCACCGCCCCGGTACGCCGTTCTCCCTCCCGATCACCTTCGTCCCGCAGGAGTCCTCACATGGCGACAGCTGTCCGCTACCGCGTGGCCGTCCCGGTCGGCCCCGCCCGACTGCCGGCAGCCCAGGCCAGGTCCTGCCACAGTCTGCGGGTCCGGGTCAGCGGCTCGATTGCCCCCAGGCCGGTCAGCGGCCTCCCGCTCTGGACCGAGCGGGTCCCCGCCGAGGCCGACGCCCCGGCCGCCCTGGCCCGGCTCCACGCCGAGCTGGAGCGACCGTTGGCCCCTCGGCGCGCGCGGTCCGCACCGTGCTGCTGCGCTACGCCGACGCGCGAGCCGACCTGGTGCTGGTCGCCCGGCGGTCCGCCTGTGGTGAGCACGAGCTGCGGGAGCTGGCGGCGTATCTGCTGGAGGGCACCGGGCCGCGGCCGAGGATCGCCGAGGCCGTGGGGCAGTGGGCCGCCACCGAGACAGTCGGACAGCTACCCGCCACCGGGACCCGGCCCGAGGCGGAGTGGGGACTCGGCGCTCCCGCCCGCTCGGGCCAGGTCGGCGCGGTGCCGGTGGAACTCAGAGCCTGTGTCATATCCCCGGCCGGGCGTGCGGCGTCTGGCACGCACGCTCGCGGCGTTGCCGAAACGCCCACGTGGCTCCGCCACGAGGGCGCTCCGGCGCCTTGCGATCGCACGCACCAGACGCCGCACGCTGATCCGACCGGGGATATGACACAGGCTCTCAAGGAACCGCAGCCCTCACAGGCGACGCTGCACGCGGCGGTAGCCCTCGTGCTCGCCCGCTACTCGGCCGGGGAGAGCACGGCCGTCGCGGAATTGGGCGCGGACGCCGCCCCCGGGGACGCGCTGGTCCGCTCCGTCCCCTGCGACGAGCGGCTCACCGCCGCCGCCTACGTGGCGCTGTGGCACCCGGACAGCGGCGAGACGGCCGGTGCCCCCGGCCCGGTGCCCGAGGTGGGCGTGGTGTTCAGCGAAGCCCGGCAGGGCGTGGACTACCGGCCCTTCCTCGCCCCCGCGCTGCCCGTCGTGGTGCACTGGCGGCGCGGTGCCGACGGCACCGTGGACGGGGTCCTGACGTACGACGAGGGTGAGGTCGCCCCTGAGATCGCGCGGAATCTCGCCGCCCATATCGGCCATGTCGCCGACCAGTTGACCGCGTATCCCGACCGGCCGCTCACCGAGATCGACCTGATGCCCAGGACCGAGGCGCTGGCCCTTGTCGAGTGCGGTGCCACACCCGCCCTCTCCGACCCGGCCACCCTGAACCGGACCGTGCACGGCCTTTTCGAGGAGACCGTACGGCGGCAGCCGGACGCCGTCGCCGTGGTCGACGGCGACAACCGGCTCACCTACGCACAGCTGGACCAGCGCGCGGACCGGCTGGCGAGAGGGCTGCGCGCCCTCGGTACAGCCTCCGGGGACCTCGTCGGGGTGGCGCTGGACCGCACGGCCGACCTCATCGTGACGCTCCTGGGCGTGCTGAAGGCCGGCGGCGTGTATGTGCCCATGGACATCCGGTATCCCGAGGAGCGGCTGCGCTACACGGCGGAACAGGCCGGCCTGCGCATCGTCGTCGGATCCGCCGATTCCTTCCCGGAGATCGAGAATGTGCGGGTGCTCGACCCGGGCGAGCTGGCCGAACTGGGCGAGCCGGGGGAGCGGGGCGCCGAGGAGCCGCCGTCCGGCGCGGTGGACGGCTCGTCCCCCGCCTATGTGATCTTCACTTCAGGGTCCACCGGCCGCCCCAAGGGGTCGTGATCCGGCACCGCAACGTCGCCTCGCTGATCGCGGGCACCCGCACCGACTTCGCGCTGAGCGGCGACGACGCGTGGACCTTCTTCCATTCGAGTGCCTTCGACTTCTCCGTCTGGGAGATCTGGGGCTGCCTGCTCACCGGCGGCCGGCTCGTGGTGGTCCCCTACTGGGTGACCCGCGACACCGAGCTGTTCTACGAGCTGCTGGTCGAGCAGAAGGTGACCGTCCTCAGCCAGACGCCCTCCGCCTTCGCACAGGTCATCGAGGTGGACGCCCGGCTGCGCTCGCCGCTGGCGCTGCGCCTGGTCGTCTTCGGCGGCGAGCCGCTGGACGTCGGCATGTTGACGCCGTGGTTCGCCCGCCACTCGCCCGCCGACTGCCGGCTGTCCAACATGTTCGGTATCACCGAGACCACCGTGCACGTCACCGAGCAGACCGTGACCCCCGCGGACGTGGCGATACGGACCCGCTCGGTCGGCCGTCCGCTGCCCGGCTGGTCCGTGTCCGTCCGTGACGCGGAGGGACGGATCCTGCCCCCCGGAGCCCCCGGGGAGATCTACGTCGGCGGGGCGGGCGTGGCCCTGGGCTACCTCAACCAGCCCGAGCTGACCGCCGAGCGCTTTCAGGACGACCCGTACGGCGGAGGCCGGATCTACCGCAGCGGCGACCGCGGCCGGCTGCGGCCCGACGGACGCCTGGACCACCTGGGCAGGCTCGACAACCAGGTCAAGGTGCGGGGCCACCGGATCGAGCTGGACGAGATCCGCAACGTGCTCCTCAGCCACCCGTCGGTGACCGGCTCGGCGGTCGTCCTGCGGTACGAGACGCCCGGGGACACGGCGACGGCCCGGATCGACGCCTACGTCGTGCCCGGCGGGACCGCCCTGTCCACCGCCGAACTCCTCAGCCACGCGCGGGGTGTGCTGCCGGACTACATGATGCCCGCGACCGTCACCGAGGTGGCGTCCATCCCCCTGACCATCAACGGCAAGGTGGACACCGCGGCGCTTCCCGAACCGGCCCCGCGGGAGACGGCCCCCGAACGGACCGGACAGACCGCCACCGCGGCGGCCGACCAGGCCACCGGCCCCGGGGAATCCGGCGACCCGCTCGCCCACCAGATACTCGGCCTGTGGCGCCAGATCCTCAACACCGACATCGGGCCCGGCGACAACTTCTTCGAACGGGGCGGGAACTCTCTGCTGGTCATCCGGCTCCTGCGGGAGATGCGGGACCACGGCCTGCCCCGGGTCTCCACTCAGGACTTCTACCGCAACTCCGTTGCGAGGCAGTTCATCCAGCTTGTCCGCGGGGCACAGGGCTGAGCCCTACACAGGAGGGAACTAGTTGTGTCCGAACCACAGGACAGCACACTGCCGTTGACCGCCGCCCAGGCAGGCATCTGGTACGCACAGCGGCTCAACCCACAGAACACCATCTTCCATCTGGGCGAGTACCTCGACATCGACGGACCGGTGGACGCGGAGCTGCTGGGGAGCGCGTTGCGCCAGGTCGTCGCCGAGGCGGACACGCTTCGCGTCCGTTTCGAGGAGCGGGACGGCGAGCCGGTCCAGCGTGTGGTGCCGGTGGCGGACACCGACTGGTCACCGCACCGGGTGGACTTCACCGGTGCCGCCGACCCGCGCGCCGCGGCCCGTGCCTGGATGGCGGCGGAGCTGGAGCGGCCGGTGGACCCGCTGGTGGACCCGCTGTTCCACTTCGCCCTGCTCAAGGTGGGCGTGGACCGGTACCTCTGGTTCTACCGCTACCACCACCTGGTGGCGGATGGCTACACCGTCGTGCTGATCGCCCAGCGCGTCCCGGAGATCTACTCGGCGCTGGCCGCCGGACGCCCCGTCGGCGAGAACCCGTTCCGCCCCCTGGCCGAACTGATCGCCGAACACCGCGCGTACCGCGCGTCCGAGCGCCGGGCCGCCGATGGGGCGTACTGGCGTGAGCACATGGCCGGCGCGCCGGAGCCCGCGAGCCTCTCCGGACGCCGACCGGGCGCCGCGCTCAACCTCATCCGCCGGACGGCCCGCCTCGACCAGCCGGACACCGACGCGCTGCGGAACCTCGGCCGGGCGGCCGGGGTGTCCTGGCCCGCGGTGCTGTTCGCGTCGGTCGCCGCGTATCTCCAGCGGCTGACCGGCGAGGACGAGGTGATCCTGGCCCTTCCGGTGTCCAACCGGCTGGGCACACTGGCCCCGAGCGTCCCGTCGATGGTCTCCAACGTCCTGCCGACACGGATCACCTTCGCCCCCGGCCAGACGGTCGAGGAGCTCCTGGGCCAGGTCTCGCGCGAGCTGCGCAAGGTCACCCGCCACCAGCGCTATGCGTTCGAGGACATCCGTCAGGACCTCGGCCTGCTCGCCGACGAGCGGCGGCTGGTCGGTCCGCACGTCAACCTCATGCTGTTCGACCACAAACTGTCCTTCGGTGAACACCCCTCGCGGCCGCGGACCCTGGCCACCGGCCCGACCGACGATCTGTCGTTCCTCATCTACGACCGGACCACCGAGCCCGGACTCCAGATCGACTGCGACGGCAACGCCGAGCTGTACGGGCCGGAGGAGCTCGCCACCTACCAGGAGGGCTTCCTGGCCTTCCTGCGCGAGCTGGCCGCGGCCGGGCCGCACCGGCTCGTCGGGGAGCTGGCCGTCGCCGACCCGGCGCGGCGGACCCGCGACCGCGCCCTCGCCGCCGCGCGGGAGGAGCGGAACAACCGACCGGCACCTGCCGTCGCATCCGCCGACGCACCTGCCGTCGCATCCGCCGACGCACCTGCCGTCGCATCCGCCGACGCACCTGCCGTCGCATCCGCCGACGCACCCGCCGTCGCATCCGCCGACGCGCCGGGCGCCGCCCGGAGCCCGCGGGAGGAGCTCCTGTGCCGGATCGCGGCCGACGTGCTGGAGGTTGACCAGGTCGGGCCGGACGACAACTTCTTCCTGCTCGGCGGGCGCTCCCTCCAGATCACCCGGCTGGTCAGCAGAGTGCGGGCGGTCTTCAAGGTCGAACTCACCCTGCGCCGGGTCTTCGAGAACCCGACCGTGGCCGGGCTCGTCCGGCAGCTGACCGGCGCGCACGGCGCCCGGCAGCCGCTCCAGGCCGTCGAACGCCCCGACACCGTGCCGCTCTCGCCCGCCCAGAACCGGCTGTGGTTCCTCAACCAGCTCGGCCGCCAGGACGGGGTCTACAACGAGGCGGTGGCCATCCGGCTGCACGGCCGCCCGGACGTCGCCGCGCTGCACGCGGCGCTCAACGACCTGGTGGCCCGCCACGAGACGCTGCGCACGGTGTATCCGGAAGTCGACGGCGAGGCGCGCCAGCACATCCTCGACCCCGCCACGGCGTCCGTCGCCCTGCCCGTGGTGGCGGTCACCGCGGGCACCTTGCCCGCCACGCTCGCCGAGGGCGCACGGCAGGGCTTCGACCTGGGCACCCAGACGCCCCTGCGGGCCCGGCTGCTCACCCTGGCCGAGGACGAGCACGTCCTGGAACTCGTGGTGCACCACATCGCGTGCGACGGCTGGTCGGTCACCCCGTTCACCCGCGACCTGTCCACCGCGTACGCGGCGCGGTGCGCCGGTACGGCGCCCGAGTGGCAGCCGCTGCCGGTCCAGTACGCCGACTATGTGCTGTGGCAGCGCGGCCTCCTGGGCGCCGCGGACGACCCGGACAGCGAGCTCGCCCGGCAGTTGCGCTTCTGGCGGGAGACGCTGGACGGACTTCCCGAGGAGATAGCCCTGCCCGCCGACCGCGGGCGGCCCGCCGTGGCCACCCACCGGGGCGGCCGCGTCTCCTTCCAGCTCTCCGCGGACGTGCACGAGCGGCTGCGGGCCCTGGCGGTCGACCACCAGGCCAGCCTGTTCATGGTGGTGCGGGCCGGTGTGGCCGCGCTGTTGACCCGCCATGGCGCGGGCACCGACATCCCCATCGGTTCGCTGATCGCCGGGCGCACCGATGTGATGCTGGACGATCTGGTCGGCTTCTTCGTCAACACGCTGGTGCTGCGGACGGACACCAGTGGGGACCCGACGTTCCGGGAGCTGCTGGACCGGGTCCGGGAGACGGACCTCGCGGCCTACGCCCACCAGGACCTGGCCTTCGAACGCCTTGTGGAGGCCCTCAATCCGTCGCGCTCGCTGGCCCGCCATCCGCTGTTCCAGATCGCCGTCGACGTCCAGGCCGGCTCAGGCTCCCGGCTGGACCTGGCCGGGCTGACCGCGGACTCCGAGCTGATGGACACCGGGAGTGCGCGCTTCGATCTGTTCTTCCGACTCGTCGAGGCCCATGACGGCCGGGGGAATCCGTCGGGTGTGACGGGCCGGCTGGAGTTCGCGCGGGATCTGTTCGACGAGGGCTCGGCACGGCGGCTGGCCGACGGGCTGGTGCGGCTGCTGGAAGCGGTGGCCACCGACCCGGAGACCGCGATCGGCGGAATCGAGATCCTGTCCCAGGCCGAGCGTGGGCTGGTGCTGCAGGACTGGAACGACACCGGGCGTGAGGTGGCACCGGGAACACTGCCCGGCATGTTCGAGGCCCAGGCCGCACGGACCCCGGACACGGTCGCCGTGGTCTTCCAGGACCAGTCACTGACCTACGCCGAACTCGACGCACGCGCCAACCGCTGGGCCCACACCCTGCGCACACACGGAGTACGCGAGGGCTCCTTCGTCGCCATCGCCGCCCAACGCTCCCTAGAACTGGTCACCGCACTGTACGCCGTCACCAAAGCAGGAGCGGCGTATGTGCCGGTGGATCCGGAGTACCCGGCCGAACGCATCGGCTGGATCCTCCAGGACGCCCAGCCCACCCTGATACTGACCACCACCGAAGTCGCCGACAGCCTGCCGGACAACAAACTGCCCCGCCTGCTGCTGGACACCACCGATGTCTGCGACCAGCCCGCCACCGCCCCGGTGCGCACCCTGCCGGACAGCGCGGCGGCGTATGTCATCTTCACCTCCGGCTCCACCGGCCGCCCCAAAGGCGTCGTGATCCCCCACACCGGCATCCACAACCGCCTCGCCTGGATGCAACACACCTACCCACTGGACGCCACCGACCGGGTCCTGCAGAAAACACCCTCCGGCTTCGACGTCTCGGTCTGGGAGTTCTTCTGGCCCCTGCAGACCGGAGCCACCCTGGTCCTGGCCCGCCCCGGCGGCCACAAAGACCCCGCCTACCTCACCCGCCTCATCCGCGACCAGCACATCACCACCGCACACTTCGTCCCCTCCATGCTCCAGGCCTTCCTCACCGAACCCACCACCCCCCACTGCACCGGACTGCGCCAGGTCATCTGCAGCGGAGAAGCCCTCCCCACCGACACCGTCACCCGCTTCCACCACCTCCTGCCCCACACACAACTGCACAACCTCTACGGACCCACCGAAGCATCCGTCGACGTCACCGCCCACACCACCAACCCCCACCACCCCCACCCCACCAGCATCCCCATCGGCACACCCATCTGGAACACCCGCACCTACATCCTCGACACCGCCCTGCGCCCCGTACCCATCGGCGTCCCCGGCGAGCTCTACCTCGCCGGCATCCAACTCGCCCACGGCTACACTCACCGCCCCGACCTCACCGCCGAACGCTTCACCGCCGACCCCCACGGCACCCCCGGCCAGCGCATGTACCGCACCGGCGACATCGCCCGCTGGACCGCCGACGGCCAACTCGAATACCACGGCCGCGCCGACGACCAGATCAAACTCCGCGGCTTCCGCATCGAACTCGGCGAAATCGAAACCACCCTCACCACCCACGACACCATCGCCCAGGCCACCGTTCTGGTCCGCGAGGACCAGCCCGGCAACAAACGCCTGATCGCCTACCTCGTCCCCGCCACCGGCCACACCCCCGACACCCTCGACACCGACCTCCTGCGCGAACACGTCGCGGGAATGCTGCCGGAGTACATGGTCCCAGCCGCCTTCGTCACCCTGCCCGAACTGCCCCTGACCGCCAACGGCAAGCTGGACCGCAAAGCCCTGCCCGCCCCCGACTTCACCCAACACACCACCAACCGCGCCCCCCGCAACCCGCGCGAGGAAACCCTGTGCGCGCTGTTCGCCGACGTCCTCGGCCTGGACCGCGTCGGCATCGACGACAGCTTCTTCGAACTCGGCGGCCACTCCCTGCTGGCCACCCGCCTGATCAGCCGCATCCGCACCGCGCTGAACACCGAACTCGACGTCCGCACCATCTTCGAGGCCCCGAACGTAGCGGCGCTCGCGTCGAAGCTCGCGGGGGCGGCCGGGGCGCGCCGGGCGCTCACCGCGCGGGAGCGTCCGGTACGCATCCCGCTGTCCCCGGCGCAGCAGCGGCTGTGGTTCATCAACCGACTCGAGGAATCCGGCGGCAACTACAACACTGGTCTTTCGCTGCGCCTGTCGGGTGTGGTGAACGTCGCCGCGCTGCGCGCGGCCCTGGCCGATGTGGTGGAACGGCACGAGAGCCTGCGGACCGTCTTCCCCGACCCCGACGGGCAGCCCCACCAGGAGATACTCACCCCTGAGCGGGCGGCCCCCGAGCTGGCCGTTACGGAGATCGACCGATGCGACCTCGACGCGGCCCTGTCGCGGGCTGCCTCGGTCGACTACGACCTGTCGGCCGAGCCTCCGCTGCGCGCCACGCTGTTCGTGCTGGGGCCGGCCGAGTCGGTGCTGCTCCTGGTGGTGCACCACATCGCCAGCGACGGCTGGTCCAACGCGCCGCTGTCCCGCGATCTGTCGACCGCGTACGCCGCGCGCTGCGCCGGTACGGCGCCCGAGTGGGAGCCGCTGCCGGTCCAGTACGCCGACTACACGCTCTGGCAGCGCGAGGTCCTGGGCGACGAGGACGACCCGGACAGTGCGCTGGCCGGTCAACTGGACTACTGGCGTGCGGCGTTGTCCGAACTTCCCGAAGAGCTCTGGCTACCCACCGACCGGCCGCGCCCGGCGAGGATGAGCTATCGCGGCGAGACCCTTTCGCTCCGCTTCGGTCCCGAACTGCACGCGCGACTGGCCGAGTTGGCCCATGCGACGGGCGGCACGGTCTTCATGGTGATGCAGGCCGCCGTGGCGGCCCTGTTGGGCAAGCTGGGGGCCGGTGAGGACATCCCCATCGGCAGCGCGATCGCGGGCCGCACCGATGAGGCGCTCGACGATCTCGTGGGCTTCTTCGTCAACACGCTGGTGCTGCGCACCGACCTGTCCGGCAACCCGACGTTCCGGGAGCTGGTGGAGCGGGTCAGGGAGACCGACCTGGCGGCCTACGCCCACCAGGACGTCCCGTTCGAGCGGCTGGTGGACGAGCTGAGCCCGGTCCGGTCGCTGGCTCGGCACCCGCTGTTCCAGGTGATGCTCTCGATGCAGAACACCCCGGCTGCCACGATGCGGCTGGGCGACATCGAGGCCGCTCCCCTGCCGGTGGACATCGACACGGCGAAGTTCGATCTGTCCTTCCAGCTCAGTGAGCGGTTCGGCCCCGACGGCGCGCCCGAGGGGATCGACGGTGGCATCGAGTTCGCCACTGACCTCTTCGAGCGGGCCACGGTCGAGCGGTTGGCCGGCCGGCTCGAACGGCTGCTCACAGCGGTCGCCGACGACCCCGACCTCACCTTGTCGTCGGTGGAGGTGGTGGAGCCGGGTGAGCGGGTGCGGATGCTGTCGGAGTGGAATCCGGTGGGGTATGCGGGGCCGGTGGGGGTGTTGCCGGAGTTGTTCGAGGCGCGGGTGGCCCGGACTCCGGACGCGGTGGCCGTGGTGTGGGGGCAGGAGTCGGTCTCCTACGCGGGGCTGAACGCGCGGGCGAACCGGCTCGCGCGGTACCTGATCGCCCAGGGTGTGGGACCGGAACAGATCGTGGCGCTGGCGGTACCGCGTTCCCTCCAGGCGGTGGTCGCGCAACTGGCGGTGGTCAAGACCGGAGCGGGCTACCTGCCGGTCGACCCCGACTACCCGGCCGAACGCATCACCCACATGTTCCACGACACCCGGCCCCCCGTCCTGCTGACAACCACCGAGAACACCCCCGTACTGGGTCCGCTGCTGCCACCGGGAAGCCGCCTGGTAGCACTGGATACCCCCGAGCACACCCACCCCCGGCCACACCCGGCAAGCCCGGCACACCCGCGGAGCCCGGGGAGCCCGGGGAGCCCGGGGAGCCCGGGAGCCCGGGGAGCCCGGGGAGCCCGGGGAGCCCGGGGAGTCGGGGGCGTTGGGGAGTTGGGGGAGTTGGGGGAGGGGAATGTGACCGCGGCCGAGCGAGGCGGCCCGATCACACCGGACACCTGCGCCTATGTGATGTACACCTCCGGCTCCACCGGCCGGCCCAAGGGCGTGGTGATCACCCACCAGGACGTCGCCGCCCTCGCCACCGACAGCGCCTTCACCCACGGCCACGACAGAGTGCTGGTCCACTCCCCCCAGGCCTTCGACGCCTCCACCTACGAGGTGTGGACACCCCTGCTGGCCGGCGGCCGGGCCGTGATCGCCCCGCCCGGCGACCTGACCACCACCCGGCTGCGCGACCTCATCAACCGCCACCGGATCACGGCCGTATGGCTGACCGCCGCCCTCTTCCAGCTGTTCGCCGAGGACGACCCCGGCTGCCTGAGAGGACTGCACGAGGTATGGACCGGCGGCGACGTCGTCCCCGCCGAAGCAGTACGCCGCGTCCGGCAGGCCTGCCCCGAACTGACCGTGGTCGACGGCTACGGACCGACCGAGACCACCACCTTCGCCACCCGCCACCCCCTCACCCCCCACGACCCGCTGCCCTCCACCGTCCCCATCGGACGCCCCCTGGACTCCCACCGCGTCTACCTCCTGGACCCCGCCCTGCGACTGGTCCCACCCGGCACACCCGGCGAGCTGTACATCGCCGGCACCGGCCTGGCCCGCGGCTACCTCGGCCGCCCCGGCGCCACCGCCGAACGCTTCGTCGCCGACCCCTACGGCGCCCCCGGCGAACGCGCCTACCGCACCGGCGACCTCGCCCGCTGGACCCCCCAGGGACACCTCCAGTTCCTCGGCCGCGCCGACAACCAGATCAAACTGCGCGGCTTCCGCATCGAAACCGGCGAGATCGAAACCCACCTCACCACCCACCCCACCATCGCCCAGGCCACCGTCACCGTCCACCAGGACCAGCGCGGCACCAAACGCCTGATCGCCTACCTCGTCCCCGCCACCGGCCACACCCCCGACACCCCCGACACCGACCTCCTGCGCGCACACCTGGCCCGGACACTGCCCGAATACATGATCCCGGCCGCCTTCCTCACCCTGCCCGAACTGCCCCTGACCGCCAACGGCAAGCTGGACCGCACAGCCCTGCCCACCCCCGACTTCACCGAACACACCACCACCCGCGCCCCCCGCAACCCACGCGAGGAAACCCTCTGCGCACTCTTCGCCGACGTCCTCGGCCTGGACCGCGTCGGCATCGACGACAGCTTCTTCGAACTCGGCGGCGACAGCATCATCTCCATCCAACTGGTCAGTCGGGCGCACAAGGCCGGTCTGGTGTTGAAGACCCGGGATGTCTTCGAGCACCAGACCCCGGCGGCCCTCGCGTTGACGGCCGAGGAGGTCACCGAAACGGTGGCCGAGAGCCCGGACGCGGGGCTCGGTCCCGTACCGCTCACGCCGATCATGCACTGGCTGCGTGAACTCGGCGGACCGGTCGAGGGGTTCAACCAGGCCATGCTGGTACAGACGCCCCTCGGGTGCTCCGGCGAGACCCTCGCGGAAGCGCTTCGGGCACTGCTGGACCGGCACGACATGCTGCGCGCGCGGCTGATCCGGCCGGACGGCGGGGACTGGGAGCTGGAGGCGCGGCCACGCGGAAGCGTCCACGCGGACCAGGTCTTCCGCCGGGTGGACGCGGCGGGCGCGGACGTCACCGAAGAGGCGCGCGACGCCCAGCGGCGCCTCGACCCGGGCGCCGGTGTGATGCTCCAGGCGGTCTGGCTGGACGCCGGTCCCGCCGAGGCGGGGCGGCTTCTGCTGATGGTGCACCACCTGGTGGTCGACGGCATCTCCTGGCGCATCCTCCTGACGGAGCTGCCCGAGCTGTACCGGGCTGCCGCCGAGGGCCGGGACGCGGATCTGACGTCCGTGGGCACCTCCTTCCGGCGCTGGGCGGAGCATCTGGTCGGCGAGGCCGGGACGGCGCGCCGGCTGGCCGAACTCCCGCTGTGGACCGGCATGCTGGGCGCCTCGGAGCCATCGCTGGGCAGCCGCCCCCTGGACCCGACGCGGGACACCTTCGCCGTGTCCCGCAAGCTCACCCTCACCCTGCCCCCCGAGCACACCGAGCCGCTGCTGACCCAGGTCCCGGCGATCTATCACGCGGGGATCAACGACGTTCTGCTGACCGCCTTCGCCCTGGCCGTCCTCGACTGGCGGCGCGGGCGGGGGGCCGGATCCACCGTGGTGCTCGACCTGGAGGGGCACGGCCGTGAGGAGCTGGCAGAGGGGCTGGAGGTCTCGCGGACGGTGGGCTGGTTCACCAGCATGTACCCAGTCCGCCTCGACCCGCAGATCGCCGACTCCGAGTGGGCCGAGGTCTGGGCAGGCGGTCCCGCGCTCGGCCGGGCCCTGAAGGAGATCAAGGAGCAGCTGCGCGCGATCCCGGACAACGGCATCGGCTACGGGCTGCTGCGCCATCTCCACCGGGAGTCCGCCGCCACGCTGTCCTCCCTGCCGTCGCCCCAGCTCAGCTTCAACTACCTGGGCCGGATCGACATGAGCGACGGGGCACCGGGCGGGGAGGTGGCCGACTGGGCCGTGCGGTCGGACGCGGACCTGGGCGACGGGCACGATGCGGCCATGCCGTTCGGCCACTCCCTGGAGCTGAACGCGGTGACGCGGGACCAGTCCGGCGGCCCGCGGCTGATGGCCACCTGGTCCTGGCCGGGTGACCTGTTCACCGAGGATGAGGTGCGGGCCCTGGCGGAGAGCTGGTTCCGGGCGCTGGTCGCCCTGATCACCCACGCCGAGGCGCCCGAAGCCGGTGGTTTCACCCCATCGGATCTGCCGCTGGTGAACCTCAGCCAGAACGACCTCGACCTGCTCCAGGAGGAGTGGGGCTTCTGACCTGGCGCGGGGCGTCGTCCCCGCCGAGTCGGTGAGCTTCTGACCTGGTACGGCGCCCCTGCCGGGGCGGTGGCGTCATGCCACCGCCCAGGCAGGGGCGGTAGGGGGCGCGGGGCGGCGGTCCGCCTCAGTCCGTGGCCGAGTTCGGCTGGGCCGGGGGCTGTGCGGTGCGGCGGTAGTAGTACCAGCCGGCCGCCATGAGGCTGAGGCTCCAGACCAGGAATTGTGGAATGCCGAAGGCCACGATCCATGGGCTGAAGATCTTCTTCGACTCCTCGACGTCGGGCCCGATGAACGCGATGTAGTAGGCGGCCCAGAGGGTGTAGAGGAACAGGAAGACCGACACCATCGCGGCCAGCGCGACCATGAGCCGACGGGGTACCCTGCGGCCCGCCAGCGCGGGAACCCAGCGCGGGAAGACCACGCCCCACGGCCGGACCAGGCTCAGCGCGAAGACGCCCGCGAGCACGGCCAGCCCGTTGAGGACCATCAGATAGCTTCCGCCGCCGCCGTCGTACCAGTCCTTGAACCGGTCTTCATACGTCCACAGCGGCCACCCGAGCGCCCACACGAGGTGTAACGGAATGAATCCGATGATCGCGGAGACACAGGCGGTGTAAGCCGCCACCACGGCCTTTCGCGTGGGCGGCGGGCAGTCGACGACATCGCTCATGGTGGCTCCTTACGAGAAAGGAAAGAGGAGGGCGGGGAGCACGCTTTTCACCGTCCCGCTTTACTTTCCCAGCCGCGTATCGCGAGGTCGTCGATCCCTGGGATGAACGGCGCTCAGCCGTCCGGCGGAGCCCGCCGGCGCGGGTGTCGATCGCTGGTCGGTGACGTATTCGGGCCGCCGCGGCTTGGCGAACCTCCGCACCAGCGGGCGTTCCACGGCCACGGTGAGCAGCCATGCGAGGCCGAGGGCGACCGTGAAGTCGAGAGCCATGACGCCGATGGCCTGCGGGACCGTGTAGAGGCGCGTTCCGAAGACCTTGACGAAGAACATCATGACCGGCCAGTGCACCAGGAAGAAGGCGTAGGAGAGGTCTCCCAGCCATTGCACGGGCCGGCTGGCGAGCAGGGAGGGCCTGCCCGCCAGGTCCGACGCGGCCAGCGAGGCGATGAACAGCGTCAGCGGAACGATCATCACGGCCACCAGGCGGTACTCCCGGGGCACCTGGTGAGAGGCCAGATAGGCGGCCACGAGCAGCAGCGCGAGCGGCAGCGGCCGGACGCCGATCCACTTGCCGGTGCGGACGATGCGGGCCATCAGGATGCCCAGGGTGAAGTCCAACAGCCGGGTCATCGGGAACAGTTGGATGATCCAGAAGGCGTGCGGCGAGGAGGCGGGCGCCTGCGGCGTCAGCATGGGATCGGGGGACACGACCTCCCGCACGATGGCGGGCAGGGCCGCGATGACGGCCACGATCGCGGCGACGCACCACCACAGGTACGCGGTCCGGATGCGGGCCACGGCCCGGTTGAGCCAGGGAAAGAGCAGATAGAACACGAGCAGGCAGCTCAGCGACCAGCTCGGGGCGTTGACGCTGCCGAAGACCTCGGGCGAGGAGGACCACGCCTGCAGCATGAAGAAGTTGAGGACGGCCGCCGTGCCGGTGACCGCGGAACTCGCGAAGATGATCATCGAGAGGGCGTAGGTCAGCCAGTGCATCGGGAGGATCTTGGTCAGCCTGCGCCGCCAGAAGAGCACCGGCGAGTCGTTCTTCCGCGGGGACCACGCCAGGATGAACCCGCTGAGCAGGTAGAAGAAGGAGACGCCGACCTTGCCGATGCCGCCGAAGTAGTGGAAATACCACGTGGCGGCGTCCTGGGAGGAAAACGGGACCGCGAGATAGACGTGGGCCAGGAAGACCAGGAATATCGCGGGGAACCGGACGCCGGTGAGCGATCCGATACGGGTTTTCCGTGAGTCGTTTAATTCCTTTTCCATGAGTGTTGCCCTTCGGCAGGGGATGATGGGATTCAACTGTTCGGCGTTCCGCCGGGGGCCGGAATGTCTCCGAACATGACCTCGGCCTCCACGATCCCCATGGGGTCGTGAAGGCCGACGTCGGTCTCGGGCCGCCGGGGCGGTGGGGAGCGGCTATTTCTTCGAGGCCGCCTTCTCGTAGGCGCGGACGGTCAGCGGGACCACCAGGGCCAGCAGGGCAACGGTCAGCACCAGCGCCATCGGGATCGGGTGCTGCATGGGGAACGAGTCGCCGGTGGAGCCTCCCGCGTTTCCGAAGAGCTTCCGGCAGGCCAGGACCACAGCGCTGACCGGGTTCCACTCCGCGACCGACTGCATCCAGCCCGGCAGGCCGTCCAGCGGGATGAAGGCGTTGGACAGGAACGACATGGGCATCACGATGATGGCCCCGATGGCATTGACCGCCTCGGCGCTGCGCAGTGCCAGCCCCAGCAGTGCGCCCAGCCAGGAGGTGGCCAACCCCAGCAGGAGCAGCAGCCCGAAGCCGCCCAGCACCGACAGGAAGTCGTTGTGGACCCGCCAGCCGATCAGGAAGCCGATCCCCGACATCAGGACGAAGCTCCAGGCGACGAGGATCAGATCGTTGGTGGTGCGGCCGATCAGCACGGCGGCGCGGGAGATGGGCAGCGACCGGAAGCGGTCCATCAGCCCGTTGTCGAGGTCTCCCACGACGCCCAGCGCGGTGAGCCCCAGGTTGCTCATGACGACCTGGATGAAGATGCCGGCCATGATGTATTCCTGGTACTTCTGGCCGCCCGGCACGTCGATGGCGCTGCCGAAGAGGTAGCCGAAGACCAGGACGAAGACCACCGGCATCAGCGTGATGCTCATCAGCTGCTGCGGTGTGCGCGTCAGATGCCGCAGATGGCGGCCGATGAGCGCGCGGGAATGGGTGAAGGTGTCGCTGCTCATGCCGCTTCCTCTCCGTGCGGCGCCTGCCGCGTGATGTTCTGGTCCGCCGGGCCGGTCTCTCCGTCCTCCCGCAACGTGGCCGTCTGACCGGTGAGGGCGAGGAAGACGTCGTCCATGGAGGAGCGTCGGATCGCGAAGTCCACGGGCTCGGCTCCCACCGCCTTCAGCTGGGCCGTGACCGAGGCGATGGTGTCCATGCCGCCGACCAGCGGGATGGAGATGCGACGGGCCTTCTCGTCCACCGAGGGGGGTCCGCCGACGCGTCGGCGACGGCCTTGACCACGGCGGGCAGCTCCGCCGCCGTGGCCACCGACACCTCAAGGCGCTCGCCGCCGACCTTCCGCTTGAGCTCTTCCGGCGTGCCCTCGGCGATCAGCGTGCCCTTGTCGAGCACCACGAGGCGGTCGGCCAACTGATCGGCCTCTTCCAGGTACTGGGTGGTGAGCAGCACGCTCACCCCGCTGTCCACCTGCTGCCGCACCATCTGCCACAGCAACTGCCTGCTGGTCACGTCCAGGCCGGTGGTCGGCTCGTCGAGGAAGAGCACCGAAGGCGTCGCGACCAGGCTCGCGGCCAGGTCGAGCCGACGGCGCATACCACCCGAGTAGGACCGTGAGGGCCGGTCGGCGGCGTCGGCCAGATCGAACTGCTCCAGCAACTCATCGGCCCGCGCCCGGGCCTTGCGCTTGCCCAGGCCGAGCAGCACACCGATCAGTCTGAGGTTCTCCCGGCCGGTCAACACCGCGTCGACCGCGGCGTACTGGCCGGTCAAGCCGATGCGGCGGCGGATCTCCTTCGGTTCCCGCGCGAGGTCGTAACCGGCGACGGTGACCTTTCCGGCGTCGGGCGGCAGCAGGGTGGCGAGGATCCGTACGATGGTGGTCTTTCCCGCCCCGTTCGGGCCGAGCAGCCCCAGGACCTCCCCCGCCCCGACGGCCAGGTCGATGCCGCGCAGCACTTCGTGCTCGGCGTACCTCTTGCGGAGACCCTCCGCGGAGATGGCTGTTTCCATACTCACTCCCCAAAGTTGGAACTTTCGGTAAGCCGTGCACTCCGGCACATCCAAAGGGGATGGTCCGGCCGCCACAAGGGAAGGGGCAGCAAGCTGTCACGGCCGGGAGGCAGGCCCGCTCCGCAGGGCTGGAACCTGCCTCCCTGGGACATCAGCCGAGGGACCGGAGCTTGTCGTAGACCAGTCGTCCGATCTCCGCCGCGGGGCCGGGCGAGAGCAGTTCGCCGTGTTCCGCGGTCACCGGGTGGGTCTCGATGTCACCGGTCACCTTGGGCCGCCACAGGTCGTACAGATGGGGAATCGCCTCGTCCCCACGCTGCGCGGTGGAGACGACGAGCATCAGGTCGCCCTTGAACACCTCGGGCTGGTACTCGGTCACGATCCGGTAGTTGTTCTCCATCACCGCGGCGAACGCGGAGATGTGATGCGGCTCCAGATTCGCCAGCGCGCTGTCCCGGCTCGCGATCATCTCCATGACCTGGGCGTGTTCGAGGACGACATCGTCCGCGATGGACCCCACGTCGAGACCGGCCACATGCAACAGCGTCCGGAAGACGATCTGCTCGGTGTACTCCGGGCGGGTGTCGTCCCAGTACTCCTCGTACGGGCCCTGATCGAGGTTGACCACCAGCCCGATCTCTTCCCCCTGGGCCTGAAGCTGGGTGGCGATCTCGTGCACGATCAGCGCGCCCATCGACCAGCCCAGGAGGTGGTACGGGCCGTGCGGCCGGACCGTGCGCATCTGCTCGATGTAGTCCGCGGCCATCTCCGGCACGCTCGCGGCGATCCGGTCACCTGGCTTGAAGCCGCGCGCCTGTAGTCCGTAGACCGGGTACTCGGCGCGGATCTGCTTCAGGAACTCGCCGTACCCCCAGGCCAGACCCCCGGTGGCGTGCACCATGAACAGCGGCGCCCGGTCCCCGCCGGTGCGCAGCGGCAGCAGGACCTCAAAGCCGTCCCGGGCGGAGTTCACACCGAGGACCTCCACCAACCCCGCGACCGTCGGGGTCTCGAAGATGGCCCGGTTGCTGATCTTCACGCCGAGGACCGCGCGGATCCGGCTGATGAGCTGGAGGGAGACGATGCTGTCGCCGCCCAGTTCGAAGAAGTTGCCGTCGATGCCGATCCGTTCCAGACCCAGGACCTCGGCGAACAGCCCGCACAGCATCTCCTCCTGCGGGGTGCGCGGCCCGCGCGACCCCAGCAGCTCGGCGAAGTCCGGGGCGGGCAGCGCCTTGCGGTCCAGCTTGCCGTTGGGCGTCACCGGAAGCGCGTCCAGCTGGACGAACGCGGTGGGCACCATGTAGGTGGGCAGGGAGGCCGCCACATGGCGGCGCAGTTCCACCTGACCCGTCTCGGCCCCCGCCTCCGGGACCACATACGCCACCAGTGCGGGCTCGCCGGGCCGTTCCTCCCGTACCACCACCGCGACATGCGCGACCTGGGGGTGGGAGGCGAGGGCGGACTCGATCTCGCCCAGCTCGATGCGGAAGCCGCGGATCTTCACCTGGTTGTCGGCGCGTCCCAGGTAGTCCAGCTGCCCGTCGGGGGTCCAGCGGGCGAGGTCGCCGGTGCGGTACATGCGCTCGCCGGGGGCGCCGAAGGGGCAGGCGACGAACCGTTCGGAGGTGAGGCCCGCGCGGCCGAGGTAGCCGCGTGCCAGGCCGTCACCGGCGATGTACAGCTCGCCGGCCACCCCCTCCGGGGCCGGGGCCAGGCCCGCGTCCAGCACATACACCCGGGTGTTGTCCAGCGGTCGGCCGATCGGCGGGGTGCCGCTGCCGGCCGCCAGCGGGGCGCTGATCGTCGCGGCGACGGTCGCCTCGGTCGGCCCGTAGGCGTTGACCATGCGGCGGCCCGGAGCCCAGCGGTCCATCAGCTCCGCCGAGGTCGCGTCGCCCCCCACCACCAGTGAGCGGAAGGCGGGGAAGTCGCCGGACCGGACGGACGACAGCGCGGCGGGCGGAATCAGGGCGTGTGTGACCTCGCTGTCCAGCAGCACCGCTGCCAGCACCTCGCCGGCCAGCGGACCCGGCGGCGGCACCACCAGGGTGGCGCCCGCCGCGTACGTCATGCAGATCTCCAGCACCGAGGCGTCGAAGCTGGGGGAGGCGTATTGCAGTACCCGGCTGTCGGCGGTGACGTCGAGTCGTTGGCTGAGGGATGTGGCGAAGCCGGCGATGCCGTGGTGGGTGACGAGGACGCCTTTGGGGCGGCCGGTGGAGCCGGAGGTGTAGATGAGGTAGGCGGGGTGGGTGGTGGTCAGGGTGGTGGTGGGGTTGTGGGTGGGGTGTGGGGTGAGGTTGGTGGTGTCGAGGAGGAGGCGGGGTGCGGGGTGGTTGTGGGGTAGTTGGTGGGTGTGTTGGGTGGTGGTGATGATGAGGGTGGGGTTGGCGTCGTTGAGGATGTAGTTGATGCGGTCGGTGGGGTAGTCGGGGTCGATGGGGAGGTAGGCGCCGCCGGCTTTCATGACGGCGAGTTGGGCTATGGCGATGTCGGTGGAGCGGGGTAGGGCGAGGGCGACGATGTGTTCGGGGGCTACTCCGCGGTGGGTCAGTTCGTGGGCGAGTTGGTTCGCCCGGGCGTTGAGTTCCTGGTAGGTCAGGGAGAGTTCCGGGGAGTCCAGGGCGGGGGCCGTGGGGGTGCGTGCCGCCTGGGCCTCGAACAGCGCGGGGAAGGTGACCCGGGCGATGTCGCGCTCGGTGTCGTTCCAGTCCACCAGGACCTTCCGCCGCTCCTCCACCTCGAGGACGTCCACGGCCGTGATGGCCGTGGAAGGCTCGGCCGTCACCGCGTCGAGCAGCCGCTCCAGCCGCGCCACGAGCGCCTCCACCGTGGCCGCGTCGAACAGGTCCACGGCGAACTCGACGCTGCCCTCGATACCCGCGGGCGAGCCGTCCGGGCCGAACCGCTCACCGAGCTGGAAGGAGAGGTCGAACTTGGCGACGTCCAGGCCCACCGGGTGCGGCAGCATCCGGGCACCGGGCAGCTCGGCCTGCTCGGTCGCGTTGTTCTGGAAGGCCAGCATCACCTGGAACAGCGGATGCCGGGCCATGGAACGCGTCGGGTTGAGTTCTTCCACCAGCCGCTCGAACGGGACGTCCTGGTGGGCGTAGGCCGCCAGGTCGGTCTCCCTGACCCGCTCCACCAGCTCCCGGAACGTCGGGTTGCCGGACAGGTCGGTGCGCAGCACCAGAGTGTTGACGAAGAACCCGACGAGATCGTCGAGCGCCTCATCGGTGCGGCCCGCGATCACGCTGCCGATCGGGATGTCCTCCCCGCAGCCGAGCTTTCCCAGCAGCGCCGCGACCGCGGCCCGCACCACCATGAACACGCTCGCGCCGCTCTCGTGTGCCAGGCTCACCACTCGCTGGTGGATCGTCGGCGCGAACCGCAGCGGGACCGAGCGGCCCCGGTAGCCGGCCACCGCGGGGCGCGGCCGGTCCGTCGGCAGCGGCAGCTCCTCCGGGATGCCCGCGAGCGCCGTGCGCCAGTAGTCGAGCTGTCCGGCCATGGCGCTGCCCGGGTCGCTCTCGTCCCCCAGCACCTGCCGCTGCCAGAGCGTGTAGTCGGCGTACTGCACCGGCAGCGGCTCCCAGCGCGGAGCCGAGCCCGCGCGGCGTGCCCGGTAGGCCGTCGACAGGTCTCGCGAGAGCGGGCCGAGCGACCAGCCGTCACCCGCGATGTGGTGCACCACGATCAGCAGTACGTGCTCATCGTCGGACACGCGGAACAGCCACGCCTTCAGCGGGATGTCGCATGAGAGGTCGAAGCCCTGCCGGGCGGCGGCGTCCACCTCCCGGCTCAGGCTGTCGGCGGTCACCGGGGTGACCACGAGCTCGGGCACGGCCCGCTCCACGGGCAGCACCAGCTGCCGCGGGCGCGCGTCGGTGTCGGGGAACACCGTGCGCAGGCTTTCGTGCCGGGCCACCACGTCGCCGAGCGCCGCCTGGAGGGCGGCGGGATCGACATCGCCGAGCAGCCGCGCGCACAGCGGGATGTTGTACGTCGCGTTCGGCCCCTCGAAGCGGTTGAGGAACCACAGTCGCCGCTGTGCCGGGGAGAGCGGGATCTCATCCGGCCGGTCCATCACGCCCAGCAGCTGACGCGAGCCCTCGGCCAGGTCCAGGCTGCGGGCCAGTCCCGCCACCGTGGGCTCCTCGAACACCGCGCGCACCGCGAGTTCCACATCGAGCCGCGAACGTATGCGGCTGACCAGCCGGGTGGCCAGCAGGGAGTGGCCGCCGAGTTCGAAGAAGCTGTCGTCGATGCCGACGCGGTCCAGGCCGAGGACGTCGGCGAAGAGTGCGCAGAGGGTTTCCTCGCGTGGGTTGCGGGGGCGCGGGTGGTGGTGTGTTCGGTGAAGTCGGGGGTGGGCAGGGCTGTGCGGTCCAGCTTGCCGTTGGCGGTCAGGGGCAGTTCGGGCAGGGTGAGGAAGGCGGCCGGGATCATGTATTCGGGCAGTGTCCGGGCCAGGTGTGCGCGCAGGAGGTCGGTGTCGGGGGTGTCGGGGTGTCGGGGTGTGGCCGGTGGCGGGGACGAGGTAGGCGATCAGGCGTTTGGTGCCGCGCTGGTCCTGGTGGACGGTGACGGTGGCCTGGGCGATGGTGGGGTGGGTGGTGAGGTGGGTTTCGATCTCGCCGGTTTCGATGCGGAAGCCGCGCAGTTTGATCTGGTTGTCGGCGCGGCCGAGGAACTGGAGGTGTCCCTGGGGGGTCCAGCGGGCGAGGTCGCCGGTGCGGTAGGCGCGTTCGCCGGGGGCGCCGTAGGGGTCGGCGACGAAGCGTTCGGCGGTGGCGCCGGGGCGGCCGAGGTAGCCGCGGGCCAGGCCGGTGCCGGCGATGTACAGCTCGCCGGGTGTGCCGGGTGGGACCAGTCGCAGGGCGGGGTCCAGGAGGTAGACGCGGTGGGAGTCCAGGGGGCGTCCGATGGGGACGGTGGAGGGCAGCGGGTCGTGGGGGTGAGGGGGTGGCGGGTGGCGAAGGTGGTGGTCTCGGTCGGTCCGTAGCCGTCGACCACGGTCAGTTCGGGGCAGGCCTGCCGGACGCGGCGTACTGCCTCGGCGGGGACGACGTCGCCGCCGGTCCATACCTCGTGCAGTCCTCTCAGGCAGCCGGGGTCGTCCTCGGCGAACAGCTGGAAGAGGGCGGCGGTCAGCCATACGGCCGTGATCCGGTGGCGGTTGATGAGGTCGCGCAGCCGGGTGGTGGTCAGGTCGCCGGGCGGGGCGATCACGGCCCGGCCGCCGGCCAGCAGGGGTGTCCACACCTCGTAGGTGGAGGCGTCGAAGGCCTGGGGGGAGTGGACCAGCACTCTGTCGTGGCCGTGGGTGAAGGCGCTGTCGGTGGCGAGGGCGGCGACGTCCTGGTGGGTGATCACCACGCCCTTGGGCCGGCCGGTGGAGCCGGAGGTGTACATCACATAGGCGCAGGTGTCCGGTGTGATCGGGCCGCCTCGCTCAGCCGCGGTCACATTCCCCTCCCCCAACGCCCCCAACTCCCCGGGCTCCCCGGGTGTGCCGGGCTTGCCGGGTGTGCCGGGCTTGCCGGGTGTGGCCGGGGGGTGGGTGTGCTCGGGGCATCCAGTGCTACCAGGCGGCTTCCCGGTGGCAGCAGCGGACCCAGTACGGGGGTGTTCTCGGTGGTCGTCAGCAGGACGGGGGGCCGGGTGTCGTGGAACATGTGGGTGATGCGTTCGGCCGGGTAGTCGGGGTCGACCGGCAGGTAGCCCGCTCCGGTCTTGACCACCGCCAGTTGCGCGACCACCGCCTGGAGGGAACGCGGTACCGCCAGCGCCACGATCTGTTCCGGTCCCACACCCTGGGCGATCAGGTACCGCGCGAGCCGGTTCGCCCGCGCGTTCAGCCCCGCGTAGGAGACCGACTCCTGCCCCCACACCACGGCCACCGCGTCCGGAGTCCGGGCCACCCGCGCCTCGAACAACTCCGGCAACACCCCCACCGGCCCCGCATACCCCACCGGATTCCACTCCGACAGCATCCGCACCCGCTCACCCGGCTCCACCACCTCCACCGACGACAGCACGGTGTCAGGCCGGGTGGTCGCCTCCAGGACGCGCAGCAGCCTGCCGACCATCAGCTCGGCCGTCGCGGCGTCGAACACATCGGCCCGGTAGTCGGCCCGGACGAGCAGCCGGTCACCGGACGGGATCACCGTGATGCCCATCGGGTAGTGGGTGGCGTCCCGGCCCTCGCCGCTCGTCACGGCGAGGTCGCCCACCGACCGCTCCAGCGCGCCGGTGTCGACCGGGTAGTTCTCGAAGACCACGATCGTGTCGAAGAGCTCGGCGAGACCGGTCATCTCCCGGATGTCGGTGAGCCCCACGTGCTGGTGCGCCATCAGCTCCGACTGCTGGTCCTGGAGCCGGGTCAGCAGCGCGCCCAGCGTCGCGCCCGGGTCGAGCCGGACCCGTACCGGCAGGGTGTTGATGAACAGGCCGACCATGGACTCGATGCCGGGGATCTCCGCCGGGCGGCCGGAAACCGTGGTGCCGAACACCACGTCGTCCCGCCCGGTCAGCCCGCCCAGCGTGATGGCCCAGGCCAGGCCCAGCAGGGTGTTGAGCGTGACGTTGTGCTCCCGCGCCCGCTCTCGCAACGCCGTCGCGAGCTCGGCGGGCAGCTCCCGCGAGACCCGCTCGGGGACCACCGGCCTGCGCGCGGGGTCCGCGGGTGCCAACAGGGTCGGCTCCGCCAGCCCCTCCAGCACCCGGGCCCAGGCGGACATGGCCGCCGTGCGGTCCTGGCGGGCCAGCCAGACCAGGTAGTCCCGGTATGGGGTCACCCGCGGCAGACCGGAGTCGTCCCCCCGCGGTTGTACAGCTCGAACAGCTCGCCCAGCAGCACCGGGATCGACCAGCCGTCCAGCAGGATGTGATGGTTGGTGATCGTGAACAGATGCCGGTCCGGGGCCAGGGCGACCAGGCTGAACCGCATCAGCGGGGGAGTGGTGAGGTCGAAGCGGCGGCCGCGGTCCTCGGCGAGGTGGCGTGCCAGCTCGGCCTCCCGGCGCGCCTCCGGAAGTCCGCTGAGGTCCAGATCGGTCCACGGCAGCCGGACCTCGGACGGGATGACCTGGACGGCGTCGTCGCCCAGGACGCGGAACGCGGACCGCAGGTTGGCGTGGCGGCCCAGCAGTGTGGCCGCGGCGGCCTTGAGGGCCCCGCCGTCCAGCGCGCCCTCGATGTTCAGCGCGAGCTGGACGGTGTAGACGTCATGGCCCTGCTGGTCGTACATCGCGTGGAAGAGCAGCCCCTGCTGGAGCGGCGCGAGCGGGAGTACGTCCGCGAACCGCGGCTGCTCCGTCTCCAGTTGGTCGATCTCGCTCTGCGCCAGCCTGACCAGGGACAGGTCGGACGGCGTGTGGCCGCCCGCGTCCGGCCGCTCGGCGTGGGCGGCGATGGCCCGCAGGGCGCGGAACCAGGTCTGAGCCAGATCGCGCACCTCATCCTCGCCGAACAGCTCACGCGGCCATGACCAGTTGGCCACCAGGGACGGGCCCTCGGCCGTCTCCCGGGCCACCGCGTTGACCTCCAGGGCGTGGTGCAGCGCCATCTGCGCGTCGGCGCCGCCGCCGAGGTCCGCCTCGCCGCCGCTCTCGCCGGTCGCGGAACCACCCAGTCGGCCCAGATAGTTGAAGCCGAGCTGGGGCGTGGGCAGCCCTGCCAGGACCGCGGCCGTCTCCGGGTTGAGGTAGCGCAGCAGCCCGTATCCGGCGCCGTTGTCCGGCAGCGCGCGCAGTTGCTCCTTGACCGCCTTGACGGCCCGGCCCACGACGGGGCCGCCGGACCAGACCTGCTCCCATTCGAGCGCGCCGACGCCCGGGTCCAGGTGCACCGGGAAGAGACTGGTGAACCAGCCGACCGTACGGGACACATCGGCGTCCGGCACCAGCTCCTCGCGGCCGTGGCCCTCGAGGTCGACGAGCACCCCGCCGGCCTCGATGCCCCGGCGGCGGCGCCAGTCGGCGACGGCGAGGGCGAAGCCGGTGAGCAGGATGTCGTTGACGCCCGCGTGGAAGGCGGCCGGGACCCGCGCCAACAGCGCGCCCGTGGTCTCGGCGGGCAACGTCAGCGACAGCCCCGCGGCCGTCGCCATCACATCGCGCAGCGGATCCACCGGCCGGGAGCCGAGCGGCGGGTCCTCGACCCAGAGCATCGACACCCAGGTCTCCAGCTCCGCGATGCGCGCCTTGGACGAGGCCGCCTCGACGAGCCCCTTCGCCCAGCCGCGGAACGACGTTCCGACCGGCTCCAGGTCCGGCTCACGGCCCGCCGCCACCGCCCCGTAGGCGGCGGCGAGGTCGGGCAGCAGGATCCGCCAGGACACGCCGTCCACGACCAGGTGGTGCGCCATGAGCACGAGCCGCCCCGGCGCGCCGGGCCCGGCATCGGCCCACACCACCTGGAGCATCACCCCGTTCCCCGGGTCCAGCCGCTCCTGTGCCGCCTGCGCGGCCCGGCCCAGCGGCACGGTGGCCGCGTCATGCCGGTGGATGAGGTCCTCGGCCCGGACCGCGCCGCGCGCCATCACCTCGAGCTCCCATGTGCCACCCCCGGCCCGGTCCAGCCGCAGCCGCAGCGCGTCGTGGTGGTCCAGCACCGCCTGCAGCGCCTTGGTCAGGGTCGACTGGTCGTAGTCGCCCGGGATCTCCATCACCATGGCCTGGTTGAAGCCGTCGACCGGGCCACCGGTCTCCCGCAGGCGGTGGATGATCGGCGTCAGCGGTACCGCGCCGATCGCCTCGTCCGCGCCGCCGCGCCCGGCGTTCCCGGCCTCCTCGGCCGAGTGCGCGACGGTGGCCAGCGCCTCGACCGTCCGGTGGGTGAAGATGTCCCGCGGTGTGAGCACGAGACCGGCCCGGCGGGCCCGGCTGACCAGCTGGATCGAGATGATGCTGTCCCCGCCCAGGGCGAAGAAGCTGTCGTCGATGCCGACCCGCTCCAGCCCCAGGACCTCGGCGAAGAGCCCGCACAGCAGCTCCTCGCGCGGGTTGCGCGGGGCACGGTCGCCGGCCCGGGTGGCGAAGTCGGGGGCGGGCAGGGCCTTGCGGTCCAGCTTTCCGTTCGCCGTCATCGGCAGCGCGTCCAGTGTGACGAAGGCCGACGGCACCATGTACTCCGGCACCGATGCCGCCACATGCTCACTCAGCGTGCGGGCGTCCGCCTCCGCGCCCTCGACCGGTACGACATAGGCGACCAGGCGCTTGGTGCCCGGCTGGTCCTCGCGCACCACGACCGCGCTGTGCGCGACCGCCTCATGCCGGGAGAGCGTCGCGTCGATCTCGCCGAGCTCGATCCGGAAGCCGCGGATCTTCACCTGGTGGTCCGCCCGCCCCAGGTACTCCAGCAACCCGTCCTCGGTCCGCCGCACCACGTCGCCCGAGCGGTACATCCGCTCGCCGGGGGCGCCGAACGGATCGGCCACGAAGCGCTCGGACGTCAGACCCGCCCGCCGCAGATACCCGCGGGTCACGCTCGGGCCCGCGAGATAGAGCTCGCCCGCCACGCCCGGCGGCAGCAGCCGCATCTGCCCGTCCAGCACATACGCCCGGGTGTTGGACAGCGGACGGCCGATCAGCGGCTTCGGGCTGTCCTCGAGGGGGCAGCACAAGGTGACGACCGTGCACTCGGTGGGACCGTAGTAGTTGTGCGCCATGGTGTCCGGCAGGCCGCGCAGCTCCTGCCACAGGGCCTCACCGGTGGCGTCCGCGCCGACCTGGAGGATGCGTGGGCGGTGCCCCGAGGTCCGCATCATCCCGGCGGCCAGCAGCTGCTCCATGTACGTCGGCGTGGAGAAGACGAAGTCGAGCCGCTCCTCGCGTACGTACCGGATCATCTGCTCCGGGTCGCGGCGCACCTCGTCGTCGATGAGATGCAGCTCGTTCCCGTCCAGCATCCACAGCAGCGCATGGACCGAGGCATCGAAGGTGAACGCGCTGGTCATCGAGGTCTTCAGCCGTCTTCCGCCGACGGCTCGCACGGCCGGCCCGAAGAGCCCCCGCCGCTCGCCGTGGTAGAGGCCCACGACATTGCGGTGTGTGACCACGACGCCCTTGGGGCGTCCGGTGGAGCCCGAGGTGTAGATGACATAGGCGAGGTTGTCCGCCGTCACCGGCGCGCGCCGGTCGCCCTGGGCCAGGTCGCCGCCGGGCATCGCGTCCAGGGTCCGCCGGACTCCGGGGTCGTCCAGGACGATCCGGTCCACGTCGGCCGTGGACTCCGGCAGGCCCTCGGCGATGGCGCGGGCGGTGATCAGGCTCGCCGGGGTGGCGTCCTCGAACAGATAGGTCATCCGCTCGGCCGGGTACTCCGGGTCCAACGGCAGGTACGCCGCACCGGACTTGAGCACCGCGTAGATCGCCACGACCAGTTCCGCGGAGCGCGGCAGCGCCAGGGCCACCAGCGACTCGGGCCCGGCCCCCCGCTCCACCAGCAACCGGGCGACCCGGTTGGCGCGGCGGTTGAGCTCCGCGAACGTCAGTCGCTCGCCGCCGTGGACCAGCGCGGTCTCCTCCGGAGTGTCCGCCGCCCGCTGCTCCAGCAGCTCGTGCAGCAACTGGCCGTCCGGCAGCGCCACCTCGGCGCCGGTGCCCTGCTCCAGCAGCAGTCGCTCGCGCTCCGGCGAGAGCGGCCGCCGCAGCCCCACGGGCCGCTCGGTGTCCTCGCCGACGGTGGTCAGCAGCCGCACCAGCCCCTCGGTGACGATCTCCACCAGCGCGGGCGGAAGCACATCCGGCTGGTAGGCCAGCTGCAGCTCCATGGTCTCGCCGACGAGCACGGCGAGCGTGAGCGGGTAGTGGGTGTCATCGCGGTTCTCGCTCGCCACGATGCCGAGGCTGCCCGCCGACTCTTGCAGGCTCTGCGAGTCGACCGGGTAGTTCTCGAACACCACGATGGTGTCGAAGAGTTCACCGTGGCCGGCCAGCCGCTGGATATCGCTGAGCCCCATGTGCTGGTGCGGCATGAGCTCGGACTGCTCGTCCTGGAGCCGGGTCAGCAGTGCGCCCAGCGTCTCGCGCGGGTCGAGCCGGACCCGTACCGGCAGGGTGTTGATGAACAGGCCGACCATGGACTCGATGCCCGGGATCTCCGGAGGGCGGCCGGACACTGTGGCGCCGAACACCACGTCCTCGCGGCCCGTCAGCTGACCCAGCATGATCGCCCAGGCCGCCTGCACCACGGTGTTGACGGTCACCCCGGCCCGCCGCGCCTCCTGGGCCAGCGTCGCGGTCTGCTCCGCCGTGAGCCGCACCTTGTGCTGCTCACGGGCGGCCGACGTCTGATCCGAGGTCGCGATCAGCGTGGGGTCGTCGAGCCCCACCAGCGCCCGCCGCCACGCCGCCTCGGCCGCCGTACGGTCCTGACGCCCCAGCCAGGCGAGGTAGTCGCGGTAGGGGGTGACCCGCGGCAGACCCCGGTCGTCGCCCTTCGTGCCGTAGAGCTCGAACAACTCGCCCAGCACCCGCGCCATGGACCAGCCGTCCAGCAGGATGTGGTGGTTGGTCACCAGGAACTGGTGGCGGCCCGGACCCATGGCGACCAGCGTGAACCGCACCAGCGGCGGCGTGGCCAGGTCGAAGCGGCGGACCCGGTCCTCGGCGACCAGCCGGGCCAGCGCCTCCTCGCGCTCGTCCTCCGGCAACCCGCTGAGGTCGACGTCGGTCCACGGCAGCGCCACCTCGCGCGGGATGATCTGCACGGGCTCGCCGTTCTTGCGGGACCGGAACCCGGCCCGCAGATTCGCGTGCCGACGGAGCACCCCGGCCGCGGCGCCGCGCAGCGCCTCGGCGTCCAGCTCGCCCTCGATCGCGAAGGAGAGCTGAATGGTGTAGACGTCCGAACCGCCCTCCTGGTCGTACATCGCGTGGAACAGCATTCCCTGCTGCATCGGCGACAGCGGAAGGACGTCCTCGAGCCCTGGCTTCTTCATCGCGTTTTCCTTCGTCATTTCGTGATCTCCACTCAGAGCCCGAGCTCGTCTTCGAACTCGTCGATCTCGTCCTGGGACAGGCCGTCGAGGAACAGGTCCGAGGGGGTGTGGCCGCCCGCGCCCGGTCCTTCGGCGTGGGTGACGATGGCTTCGAGGGCGCGGAACCAGGTGTCCGCCAGGTCGCGCACCTCGTCCTCGCCGAACAGCTCCCTCGGCCAGGTCCACCCGGCCGTCAACCGAGCACCGTCGGGTCCGTCCACCACCGCGGCGCTGAGGACGAACGCGTACCTCAGCCGCATGCCGTCATCGCTGCCGCCGCTCACCCCGCTGTCGGCCTCCGGAGCGGACGTCCAGTCGGCTGCCGCGCCGATGTCCTCCTGCTCGGCGAGTTCGAAGCGGCCGAGGTAGTTGAAGCTGATCTGCGGGTCGGGGAGGGCGGCGAGTGTGGGCGCGGTGTCCTGGTTGAGGTAGCGGAGCAGACCGTATCCGGCGCCGTTGTCGGGGAGGGTGCGCAGCTGTTCCTTGACGGCCTTGATGGCGTCGCCGACCGGGGCACCGCCGGACCAGACCTGGTCCCACTCGTCGTCCCCGACCCCCGGGTCGAGGTTCACCGGGTAGAGGCTGGTGAACCAGCCGAGGGTGCGGGAGACATCGGCGTCCGGCACCAGCTGCTCGCGGCCGTGGCCTTCGAGGTCAACGAGGGTGTTGGGCGCGTGCTGGCCCCGGCGGCGGCGCCAGTCGGCGACGGCGAGGGCGAAGCCGGTGAGCAGGATGTCGTTGACGCCCGCGTGGAAGGCGGCGGGGATGGTGGTGAGGAGTGGTTCGGTGAGGCGCGGGGGGAGTTCGGCGGACAGGGTGCGGGCGGTGGCCGCGGTGTCCCGTTCGGGGTCCAGGGGGCGGTTGCCGAGCTGGGGGTCCTGGGTGTCGAGCATGGCTGTCCAGGTGTTCAGCTCGGCGGTGCGCTCCTGGGAGGACGCGGCCTCGACCAGCCCCTGTGCCCAGGCCCGGAACGACGTGCCCGCTGCCCCGAAGTCGGCCTCTCTGCCCGCGACCGCGGCGTCATATGCCGTGGCGAGGTCGGGGAGGAGGATGCGCCAGGAGACTCCGTCGATGACGAGGTGGTGGGCCATGAGGAGGAGGCGGCCGGGGGTGTTGGGGCCGGCGTCGAACCAGACGGCTTGGAGCATGGTGCCGTTGTCGGGGTCGAGGGCGGTTTGGGCGGGTTGGGTTTCCTTGGCCATGAGCTGGCGCAGGTTGTCGCCGTGGATTCCGGTGGTGTCGACGCGGCGGAGGATGTGGTGGGCGTTGATGGTGCCTTTGGGGCGGATGGTGAGGGTCCAGGGCTGGTGGTCGGTGCGGGTGGTGTGCAGGCGGAGGATGTCGTGGTGGTCGAGGAGGGTCTGGAGGGTGGTGGTGAGGGTGTTGAGGGTGGCGTTGGCGGGTGTTTGGACGACCATGGCCTGGTTGAAGCCGTCGATGGTGCCGCCGGTTTGGGCGAGCCAGTGGATGATCGGGGTTGCGGGGAGGGTGCCGATGCCCGCGTCGGGGTCGTGGGGCTGGGTGTCGGTGGTGTTGTCGGTGTTCTGGGCGATGGTGGCGAGGGCTTCGACGGTGCGGTGCTGGAAGACGTCGCGTGGGGTGAACTGGAGTCCGGCGGCGCGGGCTCGGCTGACGAGTTGGATGGAGACGATGCTGTCGCCGCCGAGTTCGAAGAAGCTGTCGTCGATGCCGACGCGGTCCAGGCCGAGGACGTCGGCGAACAGCGCGCACAGGGTTTCTTCGCGTGGGTTGCGGGGGCGCGGTCGGTGGTGTGTTGGGTGAAGTCGGGGGCGGGCAGGGCTTTGCGGTCCAGCTTGCCGTTGGCGGTCAGGGGCAGTTCGGGCAGGGTGACGAAGGCGGCCGGGACCATGTACTCCGGCAGCATTCCCGCGACGTGTTCGCGCAGGAGGTCGGTGTCGAGGGTGTCGGGGGTGTCGGGGGTGTGGCCGGTGGCGGGGACGAGGTAGGCGATCAGGCGTTTGTTGCCGGGCTGGTCCTCCCGGACGGTGACGGTGGCCTGGGCCACCGGTGGGTACGAGCCGAGCGCCGTCTCGATTTCGCCGAGTTCGATGCGGAAGCCGCGGAGTTTGATCTGGTCGTCGGCGCGGCCGTGGTATTCGAGTTGGCCGTCGGCGGTCCAGCGGGCGATGTCGCCGGTGCGGTACATGCGCTGGCCGGGGGTGCCGTGGGGGTCGGCGGTGAAGCGTTCGGCGGTGAGGTCGGGGCGGTGGGTGTAGCCGTGGGCGAGTTGGATGCCGGCGAGGTAGAGCTCGCCGGGGACGCCGATGGGTACGGGGCGCAGGGCGGTGTCGAGGATGTAGGTGCGGGTGTTCCAGATGGGTGTGCCGATGGGGATGCTGGTGGGGTGGGGGTGGTGGGGGTTGGTGGTGTGGGCGGTGACGTCGACGGATGCTTCGGTGGGTCCGTAGAGGTTGTGCAGTTGTGTGTGGGGCAGGAGGTGGTGGAAGCGGGTGACGGTGTCGGTGGGGAGGGCTTCTCCGCTGCAGATGACCTGGCGCAGTCCGGTGCAGTGGGGGGTGGTGGGTTCGGTGAGGAAGGCTTGGAGCATGGAGGGGACGAAGTGTGCGGTGGTGATGTGCTGGTCGCGGATGAGGCGGGTGAGGTAGGCGGGGTCTTTGTGGCCGCCGGGGCGGGCCAGGACCAGGGTGGCTCCGGTCTGCAGGGGCCAGAAGAACTCCCAGACCGAGACGTCGAAGCCGGAGGGTGTTTTCTGCAGGACCCGGTCGGTGGCGTCCAGTGGGTAGGTGTGTTGCATCCAGGCGAGGCGGTTGTGGATGCCGGTGTGGGGGATCACGACGCCTTTGGGGCGGCCGGTGGAGCCGGAGGTGAAGATGACATACGCCGCCGCGCTGTCCGGCAGGGTGCGCACCGGGGCGGTGGCGGGCTGGTCGCAGACATCGGTGGTGTCCAGCAGCAGGCGGGGCAGTTTGTTGTCCGGCAGGCTGTCGGCGACTTCGGTGGTGGTCAGTATCAGGGTGGGCTGGGCGTCCTGGAGGATCCAGCCGATGCGTTCGGCCGGGTACTCCGGATCCACCGGCACATACGCCGCTCCTGCTTTGGTGACGGCGTACAGTGCGGTGACCAGTTCTAGGGAGCGTTGGGCGGCGATGGCGACGAAGGAGCCCTCGCGTACTCCGTGTGTGCGCAGGGTGTGGGCCCAGCGGTTGGCGCGTGCGTCGAGTTCGGCGTAGGTCAGTGACTGGTCCTGGAAGACCACGGCGACCGTGTCCGGGGTCCGTGCGGCCTGGGCCTCGAACATGCCCGGCAGTGTTCCCGGTGCCACCTCACGCCCGGTGTCGTTCCAGTCCTGCAGCACCAGCCCACGCTCGGCCTGGGACAGCAGCTCCGCGCGGCCCGTGGGCAGTTCGGTCCGCTCGGACAGCGCGTCGAGGATCCGCCGGAGCCGCTCCCCGATGTCCGTCACGCGCTCCCGGTCGAAGAGGTCGGGGCGGTAGTCCAGGCGCAGCTCGAAGGCGGCCTCCGTCTGGGCCGCGATGAGGCTCAGCGGGTAGTGCGTGGCGTCCCGGCTGGTGCCGGAGACGATGTGCAGACCCTGGCTGTCCTGCTCCAGCGTCTCGTCGTCGATCGGGTAGTTCTCGAAGACGACGATGGTGTCGAACAGCTCGCTGTGTCCGGTCAGCCGCTGTACGTCGTTCAGCCCGATGTGATGGTGGGGCAACAGGTCGGTCTGCTGCTTCTGGACGCGCGCCACCAGGCCGCCCAGGGTCTCGGCGGGGTCGAGCCGGACCCGTACGGGCAGGGTGTTGATGAACAGGCCGACCATGGACTCGATGCCCGGGATGTCCGCCGGGCGGCCGGAGACCGTGGCGCCGAACACCACGTCCTCGCGTCCTGTCAGATGCCCGAGCAGCAGCGCCCAGGCGGCTTGCACGATGGTGTTCGTGGTGACACCGAGCCGACGGGTCTGCGCGAGCAGCTTCGCCGTCTCGTCCTGGGACAGCTCGACCACCAGCCGGTCCGGGAGCGCGGCGCCCTGCCCCTCGGTGGGCCCGGCCAGCAGGGTCGGCTCCTCCAGCTCGTCGAACTCGCGCGCCCAGGCGGCCTCGGCCTCGGTACGGTCCTGCGCGGTGAGCCAGGCGAGGTATTCCCGGTAGGGGGTCACCCGCGGCAGCCCGGCGTCGTCGCCACGCGTGCTGTACAGCGCGAACAGCTCGCCCAGCAGCACCGGCGTCGACCAGCCGTCCAGCAGGATGTGGTGGTTGGTCACCAGGAAGCGATGGCGGCCGGGCGCCATGGTGACGAGCGTGAAGCGGACCAGCGGCGGCGTGGCCAGGTCGAAGCGGCGGACCCGGTCCTCGGCGACCAGCCGGGCCAGCGCCTCCTCGCGCTCGTCCTCCGGCAGCCCGCTGAGGTCCACCTCGGTCCAGGGCAGCTCCACCTCGCGGGGGACGGTCTGCACCGGCTCGCCGTTCTCGCGGGAGTGGAACGCGGACCGCAGGTTGGCATGGCGGGCCAGCAGCGTGGTCGCGGCCCGCCGCATCGCGTCGGCGTCCAGCTCGCCCTCGAAGTCGAAGGCCATCTGGACGTTGTAGACGTCCTCGCCCTGGTCGTCGTAGAGCGCGTGGAAGAGCAGACCCTGCTGGAGCGGGGCCAGCGGTAGCACGTCGGCCAACTGCGGCTGCCGCGCCTGAAGTTCGTCCACCTCGTGCTGCGCCAGGTCCACCAGCGCGAAGTCGGAGGGGGTGTGGCCGCCCGCGCCCGGTCCTTCGGCGTGGGTGACGATGGCTTCGAGGGCGCGGAACCAGGTGTCCGCCAGGTCACGCACCTCGTCCTCGCCGAACAACTCGCCCGGCCACGTCCATCCGGCGACCAGAGTGCCGCCGTCGGTGCCGCTCAGCGTGGAGGCGTTCACCTCGAGGGCGTGGGTCAGCGCTCCCTTCGGGTCCCGGCCGTTGCCAGTGTCCGCGTCGGCGGCCAGCTCCCAGTCCGAGCCCGCCGCGTTCCCGTCGGCGAGTTCGAAGCGGCCGAGGTAGTTGAAGCTGATCTGCGGGTCGGGGAGGGCGGCGAGTGTGGGCGCGGTGTCCTGGTTGAGGTAGCGGAGCAGGCCGTAGCCGGCGCCGTTGTCGGGGAGGGTGCGCAGCTGTTCCTTGACGGCCTTGATGGCGTCGCCGACCGGGGCACCGCCGGACCACACCTGGTCCCATTCGTCGTCCCCGACCCCCGGGTCGAGGTTCACCGGGTAGAGGCTGGTGAACCAGCCGACCGTGCGGGAGACATCGGCGTCCGGCACCAGCTCTTCGCGGCCGTGGCCCTCCAGATCGATCAGCACGCCGGGGTTCTGGGTGCCCCGGCGGCGGCGCCAGTCGGCGACGGCGAGGGCGAAGCCGGTGAGCAGGATGTCGTTGACGCCCGCGTGGAAGGCGGCGGGGATGGTGGTGAGGAGTGGTTGGGTGAGGTGCGGGGGGAGTTCGGCGGACAGGGTCCGGGCGGTGGCCGCGGTGTCCCGTTCGGGGTCCAGGGGGCGGCTGCCGAGCTGGGGGTCCTGGGTGTCGAGCATGGTTGTCCAGGTGTTCAGCTCGGCGGTGCGCTCCTTGGAGGACGCGGCCTCGACCAGCCCCTGTGCCCAGGCCCGGAACGACGTCCCCACAGAGGGCAGTTCCACGGTGCGCCCGTCGGCCACGGCCTGGTAGGCGGTGGCGAGGTCGGGGAGGAGGATGCGCCAGGAGACTCCGTCGATGACGAGGTGGTGGGCCATGAGGAGGAGGCGGCCGGGGGTGTTGGGGCCGGCGTCGAACCAGACGGCTTGGAGCATGGTGCCGTTGTCGGGGTCGAGGGCGGTTTGGGCGGGTTGGGTTTCCTTGGCCATGAGGTGGCGCAGGTTGTCGCCGTGGATTCCGGTGGTGTCGACGCGGCGGAGGATGTGGTGGGCGTTGATGGTGCCTTTGGGGCGGATGGTGAGGGTCCAGGGCTGGTGGTCGGTGCGGGTGGTGTGCAGGCGGAGGATGTCGTGGTGGTCGAGGAGGGTCTGGAGGGTGGTGGTGAGGGTGTTGAGGGTGGCGTTGGCGGGTGTTTGGACGACCATGGCCTGGTTGAAGCCGTCGATGGTGCCGCCGGTTTGGGCGAGCCAGTGGATGATCGGGGTTGCGGGGAGGGTGCCGATGCCCGCGTCGGGGTCGTGGGGCTGGGTGTCGGTGGTGTTGTCGGTGTTCTGGGCGATGGTGGCGAGGGCTTCGACGGTGCGGTGCTGGAAGACGTCGCGTGGGGTGAACTGGAGTCCGGCGGCGCGGGCTCGGCTGACGAGTTGGATGGAGACGATGCTGTCGCCGCCGAGTTCGAAGAAGCTGTCGTCGATGCCGACGCGGTCCAGGCCGAGGACGTCGGCGAAGAGTTCGCACAGGGTTTCTTCGCGTGGGTTGCGGGGGGCGCGGTTGGTGGTGTGTTGGGTGAAGTCGGGGGCGGGCAGGGCTTTGCGGTCCAGCTTGCCGTTGGCGGTCAGGGGCAGTTCGGGCAGGGTGACGAAGGCGGCTGGGACCATGTACTCCGGCAGCATTCCCGCGACGTGTTCGCGCAGGAGGTTGGTGTCGAGGGTGTGGCCGGTGGCCGGGACGACATAGGCGACCAGGCGCTTGGTGCCGGGCTGGTCCTCCCGGACCAGAACGGTGGCCTGGGCCACCGGTGGGTACGAGCCGAGCGCCGTCTCGATCTCACCCAGTTCGATGCGGAAGCCGCGGATCTTGACCTGGTCGTCCGCACGCCCGTGGTACTCCAGCTCGCCGTCCGCCGTCCAGCGCACCACATCGCCCGTGCGGTACATCCGCTCGCCGGGGCCGCCGAAGGGACACGCGACGAAGCGCTCGGCGGACAGCCCGGGGCGGCCCAGATAGCCCCGCGCCAACCCGGCGCCCGCGACGTAGAGTTCGCCAGGCACCCGGGGCGGCACTGGCCGCAGGTTGCTGTCCAGGACGTACACCCGGAGGTCCGGTATGGCTTCGCCGATCACGCTTCCGCCGAGCGCGGCGGCGCTCCGCCGGTCCAGCGCGCGGTAGGTGACATGCACGGTGGTCTCGGTGATCCCGTACATGTTGATCAGCGTGGGCGCGTTGCCCGGGTGCATCCGGTACCAGTCCTCGAGCCGTCGCAGATCGAGTGCCTCACCGCCGAAGACCACGGTGCGCAGGACCAGTTCGCCCTCGGCGTCCGGATTCTCGTGTTCCTCCTGGATGAGCCGGTAGAAGGCGGACGGGGTCTGGTTGAGCACCGTGACCCCGGTGCGCGCCAGCAGGGCGCGGAAGTCCTGGGGCGAGCGGCTGACCGCGTGCGGGACCATCACCAGCGAGCCGCCGTACAGCAGCGGGCCCCAGATCTCCCAGACGGAGAAGTCGAAGGCGTAGGAGTGGAACATGGTCCACACGTCGTCCGCGCCGAACTCGAACCACGGCTCGGTGGAGCGGAAGAGCCGCACCACGTTCTGGTGCGGGATGACGACGCCCTTGGGGCGGCCGGTGGAGCCGGAGGTGTAGATCACATAGGCGGGGTGCCATGGCGAGAGCGGGGCGGCCCGTTCCCCGTCCGTGACCGCCGCACCGGACCGCCGGGCCACGGCCGCCGCCACGGACGGGTCGTCGAGCACCAGCCGAGAGCCGGTCTCGGCGTCCACGGCGTCCAGCACGGCGGCGGTGTCCAGGGACGACAGTACGAGCACGGGCCGCGCGTCCTGGAGCATGTAGGCGATGCGGTCCGCCGGATAGTCCGGATCCACCGGGAGATAACCCGCACCGGCCTTCAGCACGGCCAGCAGAGCCACGATCATCTCTTCCGTACGCGGCAGGGCCAAGGCCACCAGATGCTCGGGGCTGACTCCTTGGGCGATCAGGTGTCGCGCCAGCCGGTTCGCCCGGGTGTCCAGCTCCGCGTACGAGACCGTGGTCTCCCCGCTGGTCACCGCGGTGGCCTCCGGAGTACGCGCCGCCTGCTCCTCGAAGAGCGCCACCAGCGTCGTCTCCGGCACCGGGTTCGACAGCGGGTTCGCCGGCGCCGGGTTCCAGTCGTCGAGGATCCGTGAGCGCTCGTCGGCCGACAGGATCTCCACCGATCCGACCGGGGAGTCCGGCGACTTCAGCGCCCCCTCCAGCAGCCGCACCAGCCGGTCGGCGATGGCGGCGACGGTGGCCGGGTCGAACAGGTCGGTGGCGAATTCGATACCGCCTCCGATCCCCGTCGGTGCACCGGCCGCGTCGAAGCTCTCGCCGAGCTGGAAGGCCAGGTCGAACTTGGCGACGTCCAGGCCCACCGAGTACGGGGTGATCCGTGCGCCCGGGATGTCCGTCTGCTCATCGGCGTTGTTCTGGAACGACAGCATCACCTGGAACAGCGGGTGGCGTGCCAGGGAGCGGTCCGGGCTGAGGTCGTCGACAAGTCGCTCGAACGGCACGTCCTGGTGGGCGTAGGCCGCCAGGTCGGTCTCCTTCACCCGGTCGACCAGCTCGTGGAAGGTCGGGTTGCCGGACAGGTCGGTGCGCAGCACCAAGGTGTTGACGAAGAAGCCGACCAGGTCGTCGAGCGCTTCGTCGGTGCGGCCGGCGATGGTGCTGCCGATGGGGATGTCCTCACCGGCGCCCAGCTTGCCCAGCAGCGCCGCCACGGCGGCCTGCATCACCATGAACACACTCGCGCCACGGCCCCGGGCGAGGTCCACGACCTGCTGGTGCAGCCGCGCCGGCAGGTGCAGCGGTACTGTCTGGCCGCGGTGGCCCGCGACCTCGGGGCGCGGCCGGTCAGTGGGCAGCTGAAGCTCTTCGGGAACCCCCGACAGCGCGGTGCGCCAGTAGGCGAGCTGCTGGGCCATGGCGCTTACGGGGTCGCTCTCGTCGCCGAGCATCTCGCGCTGCCAGAGCGTGTAGTCGGCGTACTGGACCGGCAGCGGCTCCCACTCGGGCGCCGTACCGGCGCAGCGCGCGGCGTACGCGGTCGACAGATCGCGGGACAGCGGGGCCATCGACCACCCGTCGCCGGCGATGTGGTGAACGACGAGCAGCATCACGTGGTCATCGGGTGCGACCCGGAACAGCCAGGCGCGCAGCGGTAGGTCGCGCGCCAGGTCGAAGCCCTGCCGGGCAGCGTCCCTGACGTGGTCGTCGAGTGCCTCCGGAGTGACGTCGACAACCTCGAACCCCGGCTTGGCGCCCCGCGCCGGCAGGATCTCCTGGCGCGGTCGGCCTTCGGTGTCGGGGAAGACGGTCCGCAGGCTCTCGTGCCGTTCCACCACATCGGCCAGCGCCGCACGCAGCGCGGCGGCGTTCACCGTGCCTCGCAGCCGCATCGACAGCGGGATGTTGTACGTGGCGTTGGGGCCCTCGAGTCGGTTGATGAACCACAGCCGCTGCTGCGCCGGGGACAGCGGGATCTCCTCCGGCCGCTCGCCCACGGCGAGTGCCTGACGGGAGGCGGCGGCCGAGTCCAGCCGCCGCGCCAGACCGGCGACGGTGGGATCCTCGAAGATGGTGCGGACGTCGAGTTCGGTGTTCAGCGCGGTGCGGATGCGGCTGATCAGGCGGGTGGCCAGCAGGGAGTGGCCGCCGAGTTCGAAGAAGCTGTCGTCGATGCCGACGCGGTCCAGGCCGAGGACGTCGGCGAACAGCGCGCACAGGGTTTCCTCGCGTGGGTTGCGGGGGGCGCGGTTGGTGGTGTGTTGGGTGAAGTCGGGGGCGGGCAGGGCTTTGCGGTCCAGCTTGCCGTTGGCGGTCAGGGGCAGTTCGGGCAGGGTGACGAAGGCGGCTGGGACCATGTACTCCGGCAGCATTCCCGCGACGTGTTCGCGCAGGAGGTCGGTGTCGAGGGTGTCGGGGGTGTGGCCGGTGGCGGGGACGAGGTAGGCGATCAGGCGTTTGTTGCCGGGCTGGTCCTCCCGGACCAGAACGGTGGCCTGGGCGATGGTGTCGTGGGTGGTGAGGGTGGTTTCGATTTCGCCGAGTTCGATGCGGAAGCCGCGGAGTTTGATCTGGTCGTCGGCGCGGCCGTGGTATTCGAGTTGGCCGTCGGCGGTCCAGCGGGCGATGTCGCCGGTGCGGTACATGCGCTGGCCGGGGGTGCCGTGGGGGTCGGCGGTGAAGCGTTCGGCGGTGAGGTCGGGGCGGTGGGTGTAGCCGTGGGCGAGTTGGATGCCGGCGAGGTAGAGCTCGCCGGGGACGCCGATGGGTACGGGGCGCAGGGCGGTGTCGAGGATGTAGGTGCGGGTGTTCCAGATGGGTGTGCCGATGGGGATGCTGGTGGGGTGGGGGTGGTGGGGTTGGTGGTGTGGGCGGTGACGTCGACGGATGCTTCGGTGGGTCCGTAGAGGTTGTGCAGTTGTGTGTGGGGCAGGAGGTGGTGGAAGCGGGTGACGGTGTCGGTGGGGAGGGCTTCTCCGCTGCAGATGACCTGGCGCAGTCCGGTGCAGTGGGGGGTGGTGGGTTCGGTGAGGAAGGCTTGGAGCATGGAGGGGACGAAGTGTGCGGTGGTGATGTGCTGGTCGCGGATGAGGCGGGTGAGGTAGGCGGGGTCTTTGTGGCCGCCGGGGCGGGCCAGGACCAGGGTGGCTCCGGTCTGCAGGGGCCAGAAGAACTCCCAGACCGAGACGTCGAAGCCGGAGGGTGTTTTCTGCAGGACCCGGTCGGTGGCGTCCAGTGGGTAGGTGTGTTGCATCCAGGCGAGGCGGTTGTGGATGCCGGTGTGGGGGATCACGACGCCTTTGGGGCGGCCGGTGGAGCCGGAGGTGAAGATGACATACGCCGCCGCGCTGTCCGGCAGGGTGCGCACCGGGGCGGTGGCGGGCTGGTCGCAGACATCGGTGGTGTCCAGCAGCAGGCGGGGCAGTTTGTTGTCCGGCAGGCTGTCGGCGACTTCGGTGGTGGTCAGTATCAGGGTGGGCTGGGCGTCCTGGAGGATCCAGCCGATGCGTTCGGCCGGGTACTCCGGATCCACCGGCACATACGCCGCTCCTGCTTTGGTGACGGCGTACAGTGCGGTGACCAGTTCTAGGGAGCGTTGGGCGGCGATGGCGACGAAGGAGCCCTCGCGTACTCCGTGTGTGCGCAGGGTGTGGGCCCAGCGGTTGGCGCGTGCGTCGAGTTCGGCGTAGGTCAGTGACTGGTCCTGGAAGACCACGGCGACCGTGTCCGGGGTCCGTGCGGCCTGGGCCTCGAACATGCCGGGCAGTGTTCCCGGTGCCACCTCACGCCCGGTGTCGTTCCAGTCCTGCAGCACCAGCCCACGCTCGGCCTGGGACAGGATCTCGATTCCGCCGATCGCGGTCTCCGGGTCGGTGGCCACCGCTTCCAGCAGCCGCACCAGCCCGTCGGCCAGCCGCCGTGCCGAGCCCTCGTCGAACAGATCCCGCGCGAACTCCAGCCGGCCCGTCACACCCGACGGATTCCCCCGGCCGTCATGGGCCTCGACGAGCTCGACGGTGAGGTCGAATCGGGCGTGCTCGATCGGGACGGTGTGGCTGGTCGCCCGGATGCCACCCAGGTCGAGCTCGGGCTCGGGGTTGTTGTGCAGGGACAGGAAGACCTGGAACAGCGGGTGGCGGGCCAGCGAGCGCGACGGGTTGAGGATCTCCACGAGGCGTTCGAAGGCCAGGTCCTGGTGGGCGTAGGCCGCGAGGTCCGTCTCCCGGACCCGGTCCAGCAGCTCCCGGAACGTCGGGTCCCCACTGGTGTCCGTCCGCAGCACCAGCGTGTTGACGAAGAAGCCGACCAGATCGTCCAGCATCACATCGGTGCGCCCGGCGATCGGCGAGCCGATGGGGATGTCGGTGCCCGCGCCATGGCGGGTCAACAGCGCCGCGAGACCGGCCTGCAGCACCATGAAGAGGCTGCTGTCGGTGGACTGGGCCAGGGTGAGCAGCCGCTGGTGGGTGGCCGCGTCGAGCCGGACCGGGACATCGGCGCCACGGTGGGTCGGCCGCGCCGGGCGGGGCCGGTCGGTGGGCAGGGCCAGCTCTTCGGGCGCGTCGGCCAGGGCCGTACGCCAGTACGCGATCTGTCGCGCCAGAACGCTGTCGGGGTCCGACTCCTCGCCGAGCACCTCACGCTGCCACAGCGTGTAGTCGGCGTACTGGACCGGCAGCGGCTGCCACTCGGGCGCCGTACCGGCGCACCGCGCCGCGTACGCGGTGGACAGGTCGCGGGAGAGCGGTGCCATCGACCAGCCGTCGCCCGCGATGTGGTGGATGGTCACGTGCAGGACGTACTCATCCGGGGCCAGCTGGAACAGGTGCACCCGGATGGGGATCTGTGTGGCGAGGTCGAAGCGGGCCGCGGTCGCACGGGCCAGCGCGTCGGCCAGGTCCTCTTCGGCGAGTGAGGTGATGTGCAGCTCGGGCTGGGCGTCGGCGGTCGGCAGGATCTCCTGGCGGGGCTGGCCGTCGGTGTCGGGGAACACGGTCCGCAGGGACTCGTGGCGTGCCAGGACGTCGGCGAAGGCGAGTTCCAGGGCCTTGACGTCCAGCGTGCCGGACAGTCGTAGGGCCACCGGCAGGTTGTACTGCCCGCCGCTGTCGCCGAGCCGGTTGAGGAACCACAGCCGCTGCTGCGCCGGGGACAGCGGGATCTCCGCGGGGCGTTCCCGGGCGCTCAGGGGCGTACGGGCGTCGTCGGCGTCGCCGAGCTCCGCGGCGACGCCCGCCACGGTGGCTGCCTGGAACAGGGTCCGCACCGACAGTTCCACTTCGAGCCGCGCGCGGATCCGGCTGACCAGGCGGGTCGCGCTGAGCGAGTGGCCCCCAGGTCGAAGAAGCTGTCGTGGATGCCGACCCGCTCGATCCCGAGCACCTCGGCGAAGAGCTCGCAGAGCACTTCCTCGCGCTCGGTGCGCGGGCCCTCTCCTGTGGCGCGGCCGCTGAAGTCGGGAGCGGGCAGGGCCTTGCGGTCCAGCTTGCCGTTGGTGGTGACGGGCAGCACGTCCATGCCGACGAACGCCGAAGGCACCATGTAGTCGGGCAGTGTCCCCGCCACATGGTCGCGCAGGGCGGTCAGGTCCAGGTCGGGCGAGCCCGCGACCACATAGGCCACAAGACGTCGGTCGCCCGGCCGGTCCTCGCGTACCACCACCGCGGCCTGGCCGACCAGCGGGTGGGCGGCGATGGTCCGCTGGATTTCGTCCAGCTCGATGCGGAAGCCGCGGACCTTGACCTGGTCGTCGACGCGGCCGGCGAAGACCAGTTCTCCGTCGGGGGTCCAACGGGCGAGGTCGCCGGTGCGGTACATGCGCTCGCCGGGGGCGCCGAAGGGGCAGGCGACGAACCGTTCGGAGGTGAGGCCCGTGCGGCCGAGGTAGCCGCGTGCCAGGCCGTCACCGGCGATGTACAGCTCGCCCGGAACGCCGACGGGCAGCGGGCGCAGGCTCGAGTCCAGGACGTACAGCCGGGTGTTGTCCAGCGGTCGGCCGATGGACGGGGTGCCGGTGCCGGCCGCCAGCGGGGCGCTCGCCGAAGCGCCGACGGTCGCCTCGGTCGGCCCGTAGGCGTTGACCATGCGACGGCCGGGGGCCCAGCGGTCGACCAGTTCGGCGGTGGCGGCCTCGCCCGCCACCGTCAGTGAGCGGAAGGCGGGGAAGTCTCCGGCCCGGACGGACGCCAGTGCCGCCGGCGGGATGATCGCGTGGGTGACCCGCTGGTCGACGAGGACCTTGGCGAGGACGTCGTCGGCCAGGGGACCGGGCGGCGGGATCACCAGGGTGGCGCCCGACGGGAAGCAGATGGACAGCTCGGCCACCGAGGCGTCGAAGCTGGGGGAGGCGTATTGCAGTACCCGGCTGTCGGCGGTGACGTCGAGTCGTTGGCTGAGGGATGTGGCGAAGCCGGCGATGCCGTGGTGGGTGACGAGGACGCCTTTGGGGCGGCCGGTGGAGCCGGAGGTGTAGATGAGGTAGGCGGGGTGGGTGGTGGTCAGGGTGGTGGTGGGGTTGTGGGTGGGGTGTGGGGTGAGGTTGGTGGTGTCGAGGAGGAGGCGGGGTGCGGGGTGGTTGTGGGGTAGTTGGTGGGTGTGTTGGGTGGTGGTGATGATGAGGGTGGGGTTGGCGTCGTTGAGGATGTAGTTGATGCGGTCGGTGGGGTAGTCGGGGTCGATGGGGAGGTAGGCGCCGCCGGCTTTCATGACGGCGAGTTGGGCTATGGCGATGTCGGTGGAGCGGGGTAGGGCGAGGGCGACGATGTGTTCGGGGGCTACTCCGCGGTGGGTCAGTTCGTGGGCGAGTTGGTTCGCCCGGGCGTTGAGTTCCTGGTAGGTCAGGGAGAGTTCCGGGGAGTCCAGGGCGGGGGCCGTGGGGGTGCGTGCCGCCTGGGCCTCGAACAGCGCGGGGAAGGTGGTGGGCGCGATATCCCGCGCGGTGTCGTTCCAGTCGGACAGGATCCGGCGGCGCTCCGGCGCGGTCAGCAACTCCAGTCGGCCGACCGGCATCGTGTCCCGTTCGGCGATCTCCTCCAGGAGAAGCAGGAAGCGGCTCAGCACGGATTCGGCGGTCGCACGGTCGAAGACGTCCGCGCGGTAGTCGATCCGCAGGTGCATGCGCTCGCCCGGGACGGCGGTGAGGACCACCGCGTAGTGGCTGGCGTCCCGTCCGTCGAAGCCGGTGATGCGCAGCCCCTCGCCGGGGAGCTTCAGCTCCGCGGTGTCGACCGGATAGTTCTCCACCACGATGCAGGTGTCGAACAGGGTGCCCACCCCGGCCAGCTGCTGCACCTGGGTGAGGCTCACATGGTGATACGGGGTGAGAGCGGCCTGCTCGGACTGGAGCCGGTCGACGAGGGCGCCGAAGGTCTCGGTGGGGTCGAGGGTGACGCGCGAAGGCAGCGTGTTGATGAAGAGCCCGACCATCGACTCGATGCCGGGGATGTGCGGCGGGCGGCCGGAGACCGCCATGCCGAGCACGATGTCGTCCCGCCCGGTGAGCTGCCCGACCACAATGGACCAGGCGGCCTGGAGCAGGGTGTTGAGGGTTCGGCCGGCTGAACGGGCCTGCCCGGCCAGCGCCTCGGTGAGCGGGGCGGACAGGGTGGCGGACACCCGCTCGGGCAGCGTGTGGGCGCGGCCCCGGCTGACCGGGGCCATCAGGCTGGGCTCCTCCAGCCCGTCCAGCGCCTGCCGCCAGGCGGCGTCCGCGGCCGCCGGGTCCTGCCGGGCGAGCCAGGCCAGATAGTCGCGGTACGGGGTGACCGGGGCCAGCGCCGAGGCGTCGCCCCGGGTGCCGTACAGCTCGAACAGCTCACGCAGCACGATCGGCATCGACCAGCCATCGAGCAGGATGTGGTGGTTGGTGACGACCAGCCGGTACTCGCCGGGTGCGAGGGTGACGAGGGTGAACCGCAGCAGGGGCGGCCGGGTGAGGACGAAGCGGTGGGCGCGGTCCTCCGCGAGCCAGCGGTCCCACTCGGCGTCGCGCTCATCGCGCGGCAGTCCACTGAGGTCCTTCTCCGCCCATGGCAACTCGACCTTGCGCGGGATCACCTGGACCGGCTCGTCGAACTTCTCGTGAAGGAAGGCCGCCCGGAGATTGGCGTGCCGGCGCAGCAGGGCGTCCGCGGCCAGACGCATCGACTCGGAATCCAGCGGTCCTTCGATTTCCAGAACCAGCTGCACGGTATAGACGTCGTCCGATGCCTCGTCATATACCGCGTGGAACAGCAGACCCTGCTGCAGCGGGGACAGTGGAAGAACGTCCTCGACCCCAGGCCTATTCACGTGAATAACTCCCACTCGATATGCGCACAGGATATCCGCGCCCGTATACAGTGAGCGCATTTCAGTGGCCACTCAACATCGAGCTCCGGAAGGGGGCAACCGTGGCTGCAACAAGCTGCCATGGGCAGGGAGGCGGGGCCGTACGGTCGAGCGAGGGGCAGCAGTTCGCTGTCATCGGAACCGCTCGAAGAGCTCCGGTTCGATACCTTCCAGAAGATGCCACCGCCAGGCGCTGAATACGGTTGACACCGTGCCTGGCTTTCCACCATGAAGACTGAACAGGGGTGGGTATGCGGGTTCCCGTCGGCCAACTGGTTTTCGACGTCGATGTGTCAGGGCCGGAAGGCGGCGATCCCGTTCTGCTGCTCCACGGCTTCCCCCAGAGCCGGCACGCCTGGGACGGGGTGCTGCCCCGGCTGCACGCGGCCGGGCTCCGCACCGTCGTGCCCGACCAGCGTGGCTACTCCGCCGGCGCCCGCCCCGCGGGCGGCCCGGACGACTACGCGCTGCCGCTGCTCGCCGGGGACGCCCTGCGCATCCTGGACGCCCTGGGCATCCGGTCCGCCCATGTGGTCGGCCACGACTGGGGCGCGGTCGTCGCCTGGTACCTGGGCGCACACCACTTCGATCGGGTGCGCACCCTGACCGCCGTCTCCTTCCCGCATCCCCAGTCGTACTGGCACGCCCTGCGCCACGACCCCGAGCAGCGGGAACTGTCCCGGTACATCGGCTACTTCGTCTCCCCGGACAGCACCGCGGGAATGCTCGCCGACGGCGCGGCGCAGCTGCGCTCCCTGTTCGCGGGGGCGGTCGCGCCCGAGCAGGTGGACCGCTACGTGGACCTGCACACCCGGCCGGGGGTGCTGGACGCGGCGCTGAACTGGTACCGCTCGGGCAGTCTGCTCGCCGAGCACGAGGGTTTCCCAGCGGTGCCGGTGCCGACCACGTACGTCTCCAGCGACGGCGACATGGCGGCGAGTCGGGCGGCCGTCGAGGGAACCGCCCGATACGTCACCGGGCCCTACCACTTCGTCATCCTGGCCGGTGTCTCCCACTGGCAGCCGGAGGAGGCGCCGGAGCGCGTGGCCGAGGAGATCCTGCGCCGGGCCGGCACTCCACCTCATGGCGTGTCCCTTCATGCCTGGGGATGATGTCGCCCCTCCGGAAAGCCCGAATACTTCCTGGCATGACAACTCCTACGATGCGTCGGCCCGCGAAGGATACGGGTACGGATCGCCCCGTACCCCGCTGGGCCGAAATCGTCGCTCATCTGATCCCGCTGGTGGGACTTCCGCAATGCATCTGGCGACTTCCTTTCGCCTTCGGCTTCACCATGGGAAGTGTTGAGTCGGATCCCACCGATGTGTGGTGGGCCGTGCCCTACATCTTCGGATTGAGTGTGCTGTCGGAATCCTTCGCGCTCCTCAGTTTCGGGCTGGTGCGCGGATGGGGTGAGGTCGTGCCGCATTGGATTCCGGTGCTGGGTGGGCGGCGCATTCCACCGTTCGCGGTGATTGTGCCCGCCGCGCTCGGAGGACTGTTCCTCACCGGAATGCTGGTCTACTGGGCGCTCGCCACATTCCAGATCGGCGGGGTCTCCCATGTCGCCTACACCAACGGCTGGTGGGACGCGCTGGCGACGACCTGCATCGGGCTGCTGACCCTGTGGGGGCCGCTGCTGCTGGCCCTGACCTATGCCTACTACCGTCGCCGCGGACCCGGGAGCTGAGCGGCACATGACCGTGACCCAGGCCGTGCTGGCGGCCATCAGCATCGGCGTGTTCATCGTCGTCTTCGCGGTCGCCGCGCGGCGGCTGTTGGACCTGCGGGTCGGCGTCATCCGGATGCTGCTGACCGGGCTGGTCGCCATCGGCGGGCTGGCGATGTTCGCCGGGGCCATGCAACAGCCGGGCCAGCAGGGCGCGTTGACGGGCGTCCAGGTGGGCTGCACCTTACTGCTGGCCATGGGGTTCATGGCGGTCTCAGAGGTGTTGCTGCCCAGCGGGGCCGCCCTGCCCATGGTGCTGCTGCGGACACTGCGCTCCCGCGTCGCCAGAACCCGTCGCTACGCTCACATCAGCTCCATCGTGCTGCGCCACGGCCTGCGCCCGTATCTTCTCGGCCGGGACGGGGGCCGTACGGGCTCTCGGGAGGGCAAGCGCCACCTCGCCCGGCCGCTGCGGCTGGCGCTGGAGGAGGCGGGACCGACCTTCGTCAAGCTCGGACAGATGCTGTCCACCCGCCATGATCTGCTGCCGCCGGAGTACGTCAGCGAGCTCAGCCGGTTGCAGTACCAGGTGCCGGCGGAGCCGGAAGCCCACATCCTGGAGCAGCTGCGCCGCGAGCTCGGCGGGCCCGTCGAGGAGATCTTCGCCGAGTTCGACAGCACCCCCTTGGCCGCCGCGTCCATCGCGCAGGTCCATCTGGCCCGGCTGCATTCCGGGCGCAAGGTCGCGGTGAAGGTGCAGCGCCCGGGTATCCGGACGAGCGTCGAGCGCGACCTGGACATCATCTGCCGGATGGCCCGGATGTTGGAGCAGCGGGCCCGCTGGGCGCGTGCGCTGGGCGTCGTCGCCCTCGCCGACGGCTTCGCCGTCTCCATCCAGGAGGAGATGGACTTCCGCGTCGAGGCGCGCAACCTGGCGACCGTGCGGGCCGCGTGGGAGCGGCGCGCTCCCGACGAGACCATTGCGCTGCCCGCCGTCCACGATGCGCTGAGCAGTGAGCGCGTCCTGGTCCTGGAGTGGCTGCCGGGCCTGCCGATCTCGGCGGGTGGCGAGTTCGGCGGCGAGAACGCGGAGCGACGCGACGCGCTGGCACGGGCGTTGCTGACCAATCAGCTGCTGCAGATCCTGGTGGACGGGATATTCCACGCGGACCCGCACCCCGGAAACATCCTGCTGCTGGAGGACGGCCGGATCGGTCTGATCGACTTCGGCTCGGTGGGCCGCCTCGACAGCAGTCTGCGGGCGTCCCTGACGCGGTTCCTCCTCGCGGTGCACAACGCGGACCCGGCGGCCATGTGCGACGCCCTGCTCGAGGTGCTGGCACGGCCCGAGGAGATCAACGAGCAGGAGCTGGAGCGGGCGCTCGGCCGGTTCATGGCGCGCCACTTCGCCCCGGGGCCGCCTTGGACATGCAGGTCTTCGCCGCCCTGTTCCGGCTGGTCTCCCAGCACGGTTTCGCGGTCCCGCCCGAGGTGGCCGCGGTGTTCCGGGCGCTGGCGACGCTGGAGGGCACGCTCGGCAAACTGTCACCCGGCTTCGATCTCATGGCCGAGGCGCAGACGTTCGCCGTCGGGCAGGGTTTCGAGCGGCTGAGCTCGGGTTCCGGCACCGGCTCGGGCATGTCGTTCCAGGGCGAGGTGCTGTCGGCCCTGGCGGTGCTGAGGCGGCTGCCACGCCGGCTCGACCGCGTCACCAGCGCCCTCGAGGAGGGCAGGCTCGGCTTCCACGTCCGGCTCTTCGCCGACAGCCGGGACCGGCGGTACATCCGGAACCTGGTGCACGAGATCCTGCTCACCTGTCTCGCGGCCACCTCCGGGATCATGGCGGTCATCCTGCTGCACGCGCCGGGCGGGCCGCTGGTCACCCCCTCGACCCGGCTCTTCGAGATCCTGGGCTATCACCTGCTCGTCTTCAGCGCCGTGCTGTCGATGCGGATGCTGTTCGTCATCTTCCGCGGGCGTCAGTAACCCGCGGCCGCCGCGGGTTCACACCCGCGGAAAGCGGGCTTGCAGGTTCCACACCACCGGGTTGTCGCCGAGCCCCTCATGCATATCGACGAGATCGGCGATCAGATCGTGCAGGAAGTCGCGCGCCTCGCGGCGCAGGGCCGCGTGGTTGAAGGTCAGCGGAGCCTCCTCCCGCGGCACCCAGTCGGCGGTGATGTCCACCCAGCCGAAGCGGCGCTCGAAGAGCATCCGGTCCGTCGACTCGGTGAAGTCCAGCTCCGCGCGAACCGCCGTGGCGGAACGGCTGCCGCGCGGGTCCCGGTCGAGCCGTTCCACGATGTCGCACAGCGCCCAGACGAAGTCGAGCACCGGCACCCATCCCCAGGCCGTGGACAGCTCGCGGTCCGTCTCCGTATCGGCGATGTAGACGTCCCCGCAGAACAGATCGTGCCGCAGGGTGCGGACATCCGCGGTCCGGTAGTCCGTCTGCGGGGGATCCGGGAAGCGGCGCGAAAGGGAGTAGTCCAGGTCGATCACATGGCCGATGGTGTCACGGGGTGCGGGGCCGCCCGAGAGGGGACGGCCCCGTGGCGGCCCTCAGTGCCCCCGCGCGATCCACTCCTCCAGGTGCGGGGCCTCGTCCCCGATGGCCGTGGAGTCGCCGTGGCCGGTGCGGACCACCGTCTCCGGGGGCAGCGTCAGCAGCCGCTCCCGGATCGACTCGATGATCGTCGGGAAGGACGAGTACGAGCGCCCGGTGGCGCCCGGGCCGCCCTGGAACAGGGTGTCCCCGGAGAAGACCGTGGTCAGCGCCGGTGCGTACAGACAGACCGCGCCGGGGGAGTGGCCGGGGGTGTGCACCACCCGCAGCCGCGTCCCGGCCACGGTGAGGACGTCGCCGTCGGCCAGCGGCTTGTCCGGGGCGCGGTCCGGGTGGCGCATCCGCCACAGCACCTCGTCCTCCGGGTGCAACAGGATCGGCGCGCCGGTGCGCTCGGCGAGCGCGGGGGCGGCGTCGATGTGGTCGTCGTGGCCGTGGGTGCAGATGATGCCGAGCAGCCGACGGTCACCGACGGCGTCCGCGATCGCGTCGGCGTCATGCGCGGCGTCGATCACGTAGACCTCGTGGTCGTCGCCGACCAGCCATACGTTGTTGTCCACCTCCCAGGTGCCGCCGTCCAGCGAGAAGGTGCCGGAGGTGACGAGGTGGTCGACGCGTACGGGCGGAGGGGTCATCAGAACATCACCACCGAGCGGAGCACCTCACCGCGGTGCATCTTGGCGAACGCCTCCTCGATGTCCTCGAGCCCGATCGTCTCGCTGACGAACGCGTCCAGGTCGAGGCGGCCCTGCTGGTAGAGGTCGATCAGCAGGGGGAAGTCGCGGGACGGCAGACAGTCCCGTACCAGGAGGACTTGAGCGCCCCGCCGCGCCCGAAGACGTCCAGGAGCGGCAGCTCCAGCTTCATCTCGGGGGTGGGGACGCCGACCAGGACGACGGTGCCGGCCAGGTCGCGGGCGTAGAACGCCTGCCGGTAGGTCTCGGGGCGGCCCACCGCCTCGATGACGACATCCGCGCCGTTGCCGTCGGTCAGCTCGCGGACGGCCTCGACGACGTCGGCGCTGCCCGCGTCGATGGTGTGGGTGGCGCCCAGCGAGCGGGCCCACTCCAGCTTCCGCTCGTCCAGGTCCACCGCGATGATCTTCGCGGCCCCGGCCAGCCGCGCCCCGGCGACCGAGGCGGCGCCGACCCCGCCGCAGCCGATCACGGCGACGGAGTCACCGCGCTGGACGTTGCCGGTGTTGAGCGCGGCGCCGATGCCGGCCATCACCCCGCAGCCGAGCAGCCCGGCCGCGGCGGGCGAGGCCGAGGGGTCGACCTTGGTGCACTGCCCGGCCGCCACCAGCGTCTTCTCGGCGAACGCGCCGATGCCGAGCGCCGGGGTGAGCGCGGTGCCGTCGGTCAGCGTCATGGGCTGCTTCGCGTTGTGGGTGTTGAAGCAGTACCAGGGGCGGCCGCGGCGGCAGGCCCGGCACTCGTGGCAGACCGCGCGCCAGTTGAGGATCACGAAGTCGCCGGGGGCCACCTCCGTGACGCCGTCGCCCACGGACTCCACGATGCCCGCCGCCTCATGGCCGAGGAGGAAGGGGAACTCATCGTTGATCCCGCCCTCCCGATAGTGCAGATCGGTGTGGCAGACGCCGCACGCCTGGACCCGGACCACCGCCTCGCCGGGGCCGGCGTCCGGCACCACGATCGTCTCGATCCTGACCTTCTCGCCCTTGCCGGGGGCTACCACGCCGCGTACCTGTTGAGTCATGACAGCAGCGTAAGTGGCGACCAGCGGCTACGACAGGGATGACGAGGCCCGTCCGGAACGGGCCGCACCGGTCCCCGGTGCGGCCCGCTCAGGCTTCTTTCGGACTTCCCCGGGGATTACTTCACGTTGATCGCGGTCCAGGCGGCGGCGACCGCCTTGTACTCGGTGGAGTTGGCCCCGTAGAGGTCGGAGGCGGCGCTGAGGGTGCCGGTGCGGGCGCCCGCGTACTTGGTCGTCGAGGTCCAGTACGTGGTCAGGGCCCGGTACCAGATCTTGATGGCCTTGTCCCGGCCGATCCCGGTGACGGTCGAGCCGTCGTAGGTCGGGCTGTTGTAGCTCACGCCGTTGATCACCTTCGCGCCGCTGCCCTCGGACAGCAGGTAGAAGAAGTGGTTGGCGGGGCCGGAGGAGTAGTGGACGTCGAGGTTGCCGAGCGTCGAGGACCAGTAGTCCTTGGACGCCCCGTCCTTGCTCGGCTTGTCCTGGTAGCGCAGCGGGGTGCCGTCGCCATTGATGTTGATCTTCTCGCCGATGAGGTAGTCACCGGCGTCCGCGGAGTTGCCCGAGTAGAACTCCACCGCGGTGGCCATGATGTCGGAGGTGGCCTCGTTGAGACCGCCGGGCTCACCGCTGTAGTTGAGGTTCGCGGTGGCCGCGGTCACGCCGTGGCTCATCTCGTGGCCGGCCACGTCCATCGCGGTCAGCGCGTTGGCGTTGCCCGAGCCGTCGCCGTACGTCATGCAGAAGCAGGAGTCCTGCCAGAAGGCGTTGACGTAGTTGTTGCCGTAGTGGACGCGGGAGTACGAGCCCACGCCGTTGTTCTTGATGCCGTTGCGGCCCAGGAACTCCTTGTAGAAGTCCCAGGTCTCGGCCGCGCCGTAGTGCGCGTCGACGCCGGCGGTCTGGCGCCCGCCGCCCCATACGTCGTCCGCGTCGGTGAACAGGGTGCCGGTTCCCGAGCTGCCCTGGTTCAGGTCGTACGTCTTGTGGTTGCCCCGTGTGGAGTCGGTGAGGCTGTACGTGGAGCCGCTCTTGGTGGTGCCCAGGGGCACCGTGCCGCTGTACTTGCTGGTGCCGGTGCCCGTCTCGACGCCCTCCCACTGGGACAGCTTCTTGCCCGTGGTGGCGTCGGTCACGACGTGCAGCTCGCTCGGGGTGCCGTCGGCCTGTGTGCCGGTGACGACGGTCTCCCAGGCCAGGACGGGCTTGCCGGTGGCCGCCCAGACCACCTTCCGCGGCGACTTGGCCTTCTCGCCGGTGGTCGCCTTCGGCGCGGCCTTCAGCGCGGTGCCGGAGGCGGCCGAGGCGGCCACGGCGGCGTCGGTGCTCTTGACCGCTATCCGCGCGTCGGTGGCCTTGTTGACGGAGCGCGCGCCGCTGGTCTTCTCGTGGACGACCAGGTCGCCGCCGAGGACGGGCAGCCCCGCGTAGGTGCGCTCGTAGCGGGTGTGAACGGTTCCGTCCGCGTCCTTGATGACGTCGCGGACGAGGAGCTTCTCCTTGGCCCCGAGCCCGAGGGACTCGGCCTGCGCGGAGGCGTCGGCCTGGGCCGCCTTGATCGCGGTGGCGCGCTCGCCCACGGTCAGCGGGAGCGCCGTGGCGCCCGCCTCGCGGGAGTGCTCCGGCTGGGCGCTGGCCTGGCCGGTCTGCACGCCGATGACGACCATGGCGGCGGAGGCGACGAGCGCCGCCACGCGGACGGTCTTCTTACGGGGGAGGAAGCGTTGGGTCTCACTCGGTCTCCTTGCCTTGGGGCCGCCGGGTCGCGGCCCTGCGTAGGGGTACGGACGGCCATGGGTGGGCCGTCCGGTCGAGCAGGAGTGGTGCGAGTGGTGCACAGAGCGGTGCATGAGGGCCTTACCGCGGAGTCAGAAGACGTGCGGCGGGCCGACCAGAGATTGTCATTGAACGATCGATTGGGATAGGCGCGTAACAAGAATTTGACTCGACGTTGTTCAAGTGGGGGCGAATTCGGTCAGCGAGGCATGAGGCAACAACGGCCGGTTGATGCTGACTTATCCCGCTACGTCATGCCCCCGCCGCATCGGCGCCCGCGGCCGGGGCGGGGGCGGGCCCCGGCCGATCGCCCAGGTGACGGGCGCGGCGGGGCGAACGGCGGGCCCGGAGGGCGGTGTTGCCGTGTACGCGACGAGAAGACGATCTGTGGGGCGGGGCCGTGCCCAACCGGCCTTTCCCGAGGGCACGGCGGGGCTTCCCAGGGGCGCGACGGGGCTTCCCGGGGCGCGGCCTCAGAACTCCAACACGGCCCGGTAGCGCGCGCGTCCGTGGCGGACGTGGTCGAGCGCCTCGCCGATGCGCGCGACCGGGAACGTCTCGACGGCCGGGCGGATGCCGTGCCGCGCCGCGAAGTCCAGCATCCGCCGGTTCTCCTCCGCCGATCCCACCACGCCGCCGACGAGCCGCTTCTCGCCCGGCAGCAGGCTCAACGGGTGGACGCCGAACGACCCGTGGGGAACGCCGACCACGCACAGCGTCCCCTGCGGGCGCAGCGCCGCGAGGTAGTCGTCCCACGGCAGATCGGCCGAGACGGTCGAGAGGACGAAGTCGAACGAGCCCGAGGCCCGCCGCAGCCCCTCCTCCGCGACGATGAACTCATGGGCGCCGAACCGCCGGGAGTCGTCCGCCTTCGCCGCCGTCGAGGAGATGGCGGTCACATGGCAGCCCCACTTGGCGAGGAACTGGATCGCGAGGTGGCCCAGACCGCCCACGCCCACCACGGCGACCCGGTCCGTGGGCCGGACCCCGTTCCGGCTGATCGCCGAGAAGACCGTGATCCCGGCGCACAGGAGCGGCGCCGCGTGCTCGGAGGCGAGGGCGTCGGGCAGGGGCTGGACGTACCGCCAGTCGCTCGCCCGCACCCGGGTGGCGAACGCGCCGCGGTCGCCGCGCAGCGCCGTGTCGTCCTTCCGCGGGCACAGATACTGCCGGCCGGTGAGGCACCACTCGCAGGCGAAGCACGCCCCGGCCACCGCGCCGACGCCCACGCGCTGCCCGACGGCCAGCCGCGCGCCGTCGACGGCGCCGCCCACGGCCTCGACCACGCCGACCGCCTCATGCCCCGCGACCACCGGGTACCGGGAGAGGCCGTACACGTCGTCCACCAGGCCGACGTCGGTCTGGCAGACGCCGCAGTGCGTCACGGCGACGTCGACCTCCAGCGGCCCCAGGGGCTCCGGCTCGTACTCCAGCGGCTGTACCGGGCCACCGGCCCGCTCCACCGCGTACGCGCGCACGGTCATGCGTCCCACCTCACTTTTAACTAACTAGTTGGTTGGATTTACGTACGCTACGCCCCGCGCCCAACGTCGGCAACTAACCAGTTGGTAATCTGGCCCCATGTCTCCCCGGAAGAGCGATGCCACCCGCCGCCGCCTGCTCGACGCGGCCACCGCCGACTTCGCCGCCCATGGCATCGCGGGCGCCCGCGTCGACCGCATCGCGGCCGCCGCGGGCGTCAACAAGGCGCAGCTGTACGCCTACTTCGGGGACAAGCTCGGCCTCTTCGGCGCCGTCTTCCGCCGCCACGCCGACGCCGTCGTCGACGCCGTGCCGTTCACGGCCGACGACCTCCCCCGGTACGCCGTGCGGCTGTACGAGGCCACCATCGAACGGCCGGAGCTGGTCCGCCTGGCCACCTGGGCGAAGCTCGAAGGCGTGGTCACCGACAACCTGGTGACCGAGTCATCCGCCGTCACCGTCAAACTCCAGGCGATCGCCGAGGCCCAGCGCGCCGCCCGTGTCACCGCCTCGATCGACCCCCAGGACGTCCTCGCGCTGGTCCTCGCCATGGCCCTGACCTGGTCCGCCGCCGGCCTCTCCGCCACCGCCGCCCCCGACGACCCGCCCGAGGCCCACACCCGCCGCAAGCAGGCCCTGGCCCAGGCGGTCTCGGGCGCCTTCCGCGCAAGCGCTGATCGTCATCCGGAAGGGTGACAACGGGCCCAACCGCCCGAGACGGCTCGCCGCGACGGGTGGCCGTGGACACGGCGAGGGCCGCCCCGGGTGCGGGGCGGCCCTCGGCGGTGGTGCGCTGGTGGAACCTCAGACGTTGACGCCGAAGTCCTTGGCGATGCCCACCAGGCCGGAGGCGTAGCCCTGGCCCACGGCGCGGAACTTCCACTCCGCGCCGTTGCGGTACAGCTCGCCGAAGACCATGGCGGTCTCGGTGGCCGCGTCCTCGCTCAGGTCGTAGCGGGCGATCTCGGTGCCGCCGGCCTGGTTGACGATGCGGATGAACGCGTTCCGCACCTGGCCGAAGTTCTGGCTGCGGGACTCGGCTTCGTAGATCGAGACCGGGAAGACGATCTTCTCCACGTCGGCCGGCAGACCGGCCAGGTTGACGTTGATCTGCTCGTCGTCGCCCTCGCCCTGGCCGGTGACGTTGTCACCGGTGTGGACGATGGTCTGGTCCGGCGTGGACTTGTTGTTGAAGAACACGAAGTGCTGGTCGGAGTAGACCTTGCCCTGCGTGTTCACGGCGATGGCGCTCGCGTCGAGGTCGAAGTCGGTGCCCGTGGTGGTGCGGACGTCCCAGCCGAGGCCGACCGTGACGGCGGTCAGGCCCGGTGCCTCCTTGGTGAGCGAGACGTTGCCGCCCTTGGACAGGCTTACAGCCATGGGGAGTCCCTTTCGTGGTCTCTGTGGTCCGAGGCGACGGGCGAAGCCGTCGTCACCCTCCACAACGCCATGAATGGCCCGACAGGTTCCAGCTCTCTTTACTTTCTTTGCCAAACCCTGATGTCGGGGTGCGACGAGATAACAAGATGACGCCACCGGGGTCGGCGGGCGACCATGGGGGACATGTCCGCGCCCTATGTCATCCGAGGTTCGGTCCTCCTGCCGGAGGCCGAGTTGATGTGGCGTTTCTCGCGGTCCTCCGGGCCTGGCGGACAGCACGTCAACACCAGTGACAGCCAGGTCGAGCTGCGCTTCGACCTCGCCCGCACCGAGGCGCTGCCGCCCGTATGGAAGGAGCGCGCCCTGGAGCGGCTGGCGGGCCGGCTGGTGGACGGGGTGGTGACCGTACGGGCCTCCGAGCACCGTTCGCAGTGGCGCAACCGCGAGACGGCCGCTGTAAGGCTCGCGTCCCTGCTCGCGGAGGCGACCGCGCCACCGCCCAAGCCGCGCCGCCCCACCCGGATCCCCCGGGGCATCAACGAGCGGCGGCTGCGCGAGAAGAAGCAGCGGAGCGACGTCAAGCGGGGGCGTACAGGGCGGGGCTGGACGTAGCCCCAGGCTGCCCCGGGTCACCGTTCCCCAGGCTGCCCCGGGTCACCGTTTCCCAGGCTGCCCCGGGTCACCGTTTCCCAGGCTGCCCCGGGTCACCGTTCCCCGGGCTCGCCGGTCACCGTTCCCCGGCCGCCACCTCCTCGGCACCCTTCACCCCAGCGTCCGGTAGCGCCCCCTGAAGTACGTCAGCGGCCCGCCCTCCGCGGCCGGTGCCGCCGCGGCGAGCACCCGGGCCACCACCAGTGTGTGGTCCCCGGCGGTCACCCGCTGCTCGGTGCGGCACTCCAGTGTCGCCAGCGCGCCCACCGCGAGCGGGGCGTCCGTATGCTCGCCCCGCACCACGGACATGTCCTCGAACAGCAATCTGTCGCTGATGCGCCCCTTCATGGCGAATCGTCCCGCGATGTGTCGCTGACCTTCCGACAGGACCGATACCGCCCAGTGGGGCTGTCGCTCCAGGAGCTCGTCCATCCGGGAGCCGTTGCGAACGCTCACCATCACCAGCGGCGGGTCAAGTGACACTGACATGAACGCGGTGGCCGTCATGCCGACGTCCTCGCCGCGCGGCCCCTCCTCCGGGTCGTGCGCGGTCACCAGCACCACGCCCGCGGTGAACCGCGACAGTGCGATGCGGAACTCGTCCTCGCCCACCCCACCAGCATGGGGGACGGCGGGCTCGGCTGGGCTGGAAGGAGTCGTCGGGAACACCCTTCGACGCTAACCGCCCCCGGCCGGTCCCCGCATCGGGCCCGGGGACCACTCCGGGCGTAGGTCGCGGGCCGTAAGCCCGGCGCCGAACCGGAGGGTGTCCGGGCGGTGTCCGGGCTCCCCGGGCGGCCGCCCCACGGCCAGGCACCCGCGTTCCGGGATTTGCGATCACAAAAGCTAGGAGCGCTCCCATACACCCTGTCGAAGAAGTGAACACTGTCTGTGACATGAGTCACAGCAGGCGGTAATTGTTGACCCTGTGTACCGAGTGGGCAGCTCGCTGTGATTCAGTGGCCGTGGCAATCGGACGACAAGACGCCAGGAGTTTGCTGTCGAGGTCTCGGGGGAGTGCGATCGATGGAGACCGAGTCGGAGCCGTACATCCGCCTTGCGACGCTGCGGCAGCTGCACCAGGTGGTCGCCGATCTGAACACCGCCCGCAGCTTCGCCGACACGCTCCAGGCCGTCGCCGACGGTGTCACCGCCGGACTCGGCTTCGAGCTGTCGGCCGTCAACCTCGTCCGCCCCGACGGGGACCTCGTGGTCGCCGCCGTCGGCGGCAGCGCCGGGGCCGAGGCGCTGATGGCCGGGCGGGTCGGCTCCCGCTGCTCGTGGGAGCGCCGGCTGTCCATGGGCGAGCGCTGGGGCGATCTGCGCTTCATCCCGTACAGCGAGGGCTGGGTCCTCGACGACGACGACGTCCCGCAGTGGCACACCCCAGGACCCGCGCCCCGCTTCCCCGACGAATGGCATCCGATGGACCGCCTGTTCGCCCCGCTCTACGCGGCGGGTGCCTCCGGCGGCGAGCTCATCGGCGTCCTGTCCGTCGACAAACCGCGCAACGGCCGCCGCCCCGGAGCCTGGGGCCGCGAGGCCCTCCAGATGTACGCCTTCCACGCCGCCGTGGCGATCGGCAACGCCCGGCTGCGCGGCAATATGCAGCGCGCCCTGCTGCGCCTGGAGCGCGAGCAGCAGGCGCTGCGGGCCAGCGAGGAGTCCTTCCGGCAGGCGTTCGAGTACGCGCCCAGCGGCATGGCCATCGCCGAGATGGGCGGCGATCAGCACGGCCGGCTGCTGCGCACCAACGACGCCCTGTGCCGGCTGCTGGGCCGCCCGGCCTCCGCGATGCGCCGCTTCTCCTTCTCCGACCTGGTCCACCCCGAGGACATCGGCACCCTGCTGCGCACCTCCGCCGAGGGCGGCCGCGCCGAGCTGCGGCTGGCCCGCCGCGACGGTTCGTACGTCTGGGTCTCGCTGCGCAACTCGGTGGTGGCCGACGCCGCCGACGGCCCGCGCTTCCTGCTCACCCATGTCGAGGACATCGAGGAGCGCAAGCGCCATGAGCTGCAGCTCGCCCACCGCGCCAGCCATGACTCCCTGACCGGCCTGCCCAACAGCGCCGAGCTGCGCGCCCGGCTCGCCGCCCGGCTGTGCGCCACCCCGCCCCGGCCGGGCGGGGGGTACGAGGACGGGGGCGCGTCGGACGACGGCTTCGCGGGCGACGGCGGGGTCTATGTGGACGCGGCGGGGCATCTGCACGGCTTCGACGAGTTCGAGTGCTTCGGCACCCCGCCCCCGGTCGAGACCGCCCCGTTCGACGGCCATGTGCACACCGTCCCGCCCAACGAGGACTCCGACATCGACGACGGCCACAAGGGGCTCGCGGTGCTCTTCTGCGACCTCGACGGCTTCAAGTCCATCAACGACCGGTTCGGGCACCACGCGGGCGACGCCGTGCTCATCGAGGTCGCCCGCCGGCTGACCAACGGCGTGCGGGAAGGGGACACGGTCGCCCGCCTCGGCGGTGACGAGTTCGTCGTCCTCGCCGACGGCCTCGGCCGGGCCGACGCGGCCGACCTGGCGGTGCGGCTGCGGAACGCGATCACCCCGCCCATCCGGGTGGACGGCCGGGCGGTGCGGGTCGGTGCCAGCTTCGGCATCGGCTGGGCGGGCTGCGGAATGTCGGCCGAAGAGGTGTTGCACTCCGCTGACCAGCGAATGTACATCGAGAAGCGGTCCCGCTCCAAGGAGCGCCGCCGGGCGGGATGAGGGGTGTGGGGCGGTGTGGGCGGCGGGGTGGTTGTGAGATATGTCCGGGGTGGGAGATGGGTGCCGCCGGGCGGGATGAGGTAGGGGAGCGGTCGGTCGCGGTAGGCTGCGCCGATGCGGCCCTGCCGCCGACAGTGAACCGATCATGAATATTGGCCATCCGGACAGCACACGCCCTGTTGAGGCCCTCTCGACCCTGATATGAGCTGTCGTGGCGCGTTCTGATCCCGCGCCGATGGCCATATGCATAGGGGAGTGACGAGGGATGACGGCCGGCAACAACGGCTCGGGCACACCGGAGAACGACGACCCGTTCGCCTACCTGTATCGCTCGGAGGGCGATCAAGGGAACGAGGGCGGTCAGTCGGGCCAGCCGGGTGCCGCCCCCCGCACCGGCGGCTATGGCTACCCCGGCCCGGCCCAGCCGGGGGTTCCCCGCACCTCGTACAACCAGGTCCGCGCGGTGGGCGAGCGCACCTACGGCCAGCAGATCCCGAACCAGCAGCCGCAGGGGTACGGCCAGCAGGGCGGCTACGGTCGGCAGAACGCCCACTACGCCGCCCCCGAGACCCTGCCCGGCGGCGCCCCCCGCCAGCCCGGTGCGGCCGCCCCGCGCGGTGGCCATGGCGGAGGCGGCCGGGGCCCCAACAACAAGGGGCTGCTCATCGGGGCGATCGCCGTGGTCGCGGTGGTCCTCGTGGGCATCGGCGTCGCCATGATCACCAACGGTGACGACAGCAAGGACGACCAGGCCGACCCGACCGGCCAGCCCACGGCGGGCTCCAGCGTCCAGCCCAGCGAGCCCTCCGGGCCCTCCAAGGGCCCGGAAGGCGAGAAGCTGCCCACCGAGGATGCCGCGAAGATGAAGCTGACCGGCGGCGCGGCCCCGGCGAGCGACATCAAGGGCGCCAAGGCCGCGGGCGGCACCTACGTGGGCGGGCTCAATGCCCCGGGCTCGTCCGTGACCTGGAGCATGGACGTGGCCAAGGCGAAGTCCTACCGGCTGTACGTCACCTACGGCGTGCCCGGTGAGGACCAGAGCATGTCGCTGACGATCAACGGCAAGAAGGAGACGCGGCCGCTCAACATGAAGAACTTCTCGGGCGCGCCGAAGGGGGACTACGAGAAGGGCTGGACGGAGACCTGGTCGATCGTCCAGCTCACCAAGGGCACCAACACGATCACCGTGTCGTGTGACCCCGGCGACAAGTGCGACGCCAACATCGATCAGATGTGGCTCGCCAAGGCCAAGGGCTAGGCCAAGGGCTAGAGGTGTCTGACGGGTCGTGACACCTGCGGCGGGCTGCTTTCCCCTGCCCGCCCCTTCCCTCAACTGGGGCTCCGCCCCAGACCCCGCCGTCGTACGGCACGGGGGCGAGCTGGTCCGCCGAGGCCCCGCGGCCGGCGAGCCCACCGGCGGCCAGGCCCCGCGGCCGGCGAGCCCACCGGCGGCCAAAGGGCCCCCGCCGCACCCGGCTTCGCCCCCGGGCTGTCCCCGGACCGCGATCCTCAAACTCCCCCAGCTACCGCTGGGAGGTGCCCCCCGGAGGGGCTGAAAGGTGGGGCTCCGCCCCAGGCCCCGGGGTGCGGGGGCGAAGTCCCTGCCACGCGGCGGACACCCCGTAGGGCCGGGGCGGGGCTCGCGGCGGCCTCAGGCCGCCGCCGGGTGCTCCGTCACCCACGCTCACCGCGTCCCAGCTGCTGCGCGTCCCAGCTGCTGCGCATCACCGCGTCATGCGGCCGCCGGGTGCTCCGTCACCTCGACCCGTGCCAGCACCTCGTCGTAGACCGCGGGGTCGAACTCGCCCGCCACCGGGGCCCTTACAGCCGCCGCCGACAGGGCCACCGCGCGGGCCAGCCGGTCCGGCCACGGCGCCTCCTCGACCAGCCCGGACAGCAGCCCCGCGACCGCCGCGTCCCCGGCGCCCGTCGGATTGCCCGTCAGCCGGCGCGGCGGGGCGGCGCGCCAGGCGCCGTGGGCGGTGACCGCGAGCATGCCGTCGGAGCCCAGCGAGGCGGCCACCGCGCGCGCCCCGCGCCGCCGGGCGTCGCGCGCGGCGCGCAGCGGGTCGGTGGAGCCGGTGAGCCCGGCGAGCTCGTCGGCGTTCGGCTTGACGAGATGGGGGCGGGCGGCGATGCCCCGGCGCAGCGGTTCGCCGCTGGTGTCCAGCAGGGTGGGCACGCCCGCCGCGTGCGCCTCCCGGATGAGCTGGGCGTACGTCCCGACGGGGACCCCGGGCGGCAGGCTGCCGCACAGCGCCACCGCCGACGCCTCGCGCAGCAGTCGGCCGTAACCGTCCATGAAGGTGGACCATTCGGGGGTGGTGACGATCGGGCCCGGCTCGTTGAGCTGGGTGGTGTCGCCCGTTGCGGAGTCCACGACGCCGATGGTGCGCCGGGTGGTGCCGGCGATCGGGACCAGCGCGTCGGTGATCGTGCCGCGAGGGGCCTGGGGGCCGTCGCCGGGCGTGGCGATCTCGGCGAGCAGCTGCCGCAGCACCGCGCCGGTGACCCCGCCGACGAAGCCGGTGACGACGGTGTCATGGCCCAGCGCGGCCAGCACCCGGGCCACGTTGAGACCCTTGCCGCCGGGCCGTTCGGTGACCTCGGTGACCCGGTGGGTGGTGTGCGGGCGCAGTTCCGGCACCCGGTAGGTGACGTCGAGGGCGGTGTTGAGCGTGACCGTGAGGATCACCCTGGCATCCCCTCTCCCGTCCCCCCGCCGGACGGAGACTCCTGTGCTGAATGCGACTGTGTGCCGAGCCGTGCGCGTGCCCGGGCCGTGCCCGTGCGCGTGCCCGAGCCGTTCCTGTGCCTGTGCCCGAGCTGTGCGTACCCGGGCCGTGCGTGCCCGTGCCCGAGCGATCATGCCAAAACGAGTGGCTTCGGCCCAGACCTCCGCGTCGTTCCGGACAGCGTCGGGCAGTGTCAACACCCCGTCACCACCGCCTGAAATCAGGGCACTTCAGCCCAGTTCGGGATGGACCACCCAAGCGCCCCCGCGCATCACGCCCCGCAGTCGGAAGTCGTCGTCGAGCACAACGAGATCGGCGTCCTTGCCCGGCTCGAGCGACCCCACCCGGTCGGCGATGCCCAGCACCCGGGCCGGGGTCGCGGACAGCGCCCTTACGGTCGCCTCGACGCCGAGCCCGTCGATCGTGACGGCGCGGTGGAAGGCCCGGTCCAGGGTGAGGGTGGAGCCCGCGATGGAACCGGCCGTCGGCCCGTCGCTGATCCGCGCGACACCGTCCTTGACCTCGACCTCCATGGGGCCGAGCGGATAGCGGCCGTCGCTCATGCCCGCCGCGCCCATGGCGTCGGTGATGAAGGCGACCCGGTCCGCGCCCGCCCGGTGGAACGCCAGCCCCAGGACGGCGGGGTGCAGATGGGTGCCGTCGTTGATCAGTTCTACCGTGATCCGCTCGTCCTCCAGCAGCGCGGCCACCGGGCCGGGGGCGCGGTGCAGCAGCGACGGCATCGCGTTGAACAGGTGGGTCGCCACGGTCGCGCCCGCCTCGACGGCCTCCAGCGTCGCCTCGTACGTCGAGTCGGTGTGGCCGACGGCCGCGAGGACCCCGCTGTCGGCCAGCAGCCGCACGGACTCCAGCCCGCCCGGCAGTTCGGGGGCGAGGGTCATCATCCGTGCGGTGCCGCGCGCCGCGTCCACCAGCTTGCGCACATCCGCCGGATCGGGCGCGCGCAGCAGCGAGGGCTGGTGGGCGCCGCAGCGGTGGGGGAGATGAACGGCCCCTCGAAGTGGATGCCCGCCAACTCGCCCTGCTCCACCAGCTCCGAGAGGGCGGCGGCCTGCCGGGCGAGGTCGTCCAGATCGCCGGTGACGGTGGAGGCGAGCATCGTGGTGGTGCCGTGCCGCCGGTGCGTACGGATGGCGGTCAGGGCCTCCTCGGGGGTGCCCGCCGAGAACGAGGCACCGCCGCCGCCGTGCACATGCAGGTCCACGAAGCCGGGGACGATCCAGCCGCCGGCCAGGTCGAGCGCCCGCTCGCCACCGCCGGACGCGGAAGCCGCACCGCCGGACGCGGAAGCCGCACCGCCGGACGCGGAAGCCGCACCGCCGGTCGCAGAGTCCGTGGCGGGCCCGGCCGCCGGTCCCGGCGCCGGTCTCCCCGCGGGCCCGGCCGCCGGTCCCGCCGCCGTGATGCGCGTGCCCTCGACCGTCACCCGCCCGTTGTCGACCACGCCGTCCGGCAGGACCACCCGGGCGCCGGTGAGATGCGTTCGCTGGACCATCAGGCGGTTACCTCCGTGGAGAGTCGGTCCCAGGCGAGCAGACCCGCGCCCAGGCAGCCGGCGGTGTCCCCGAGGGCCGCCGGGACGATACGGGGGAGCTGCTGGAAGGTGAGCCGCTCCTCGACCGCGGTGCGCAGCGGCGCGAACAGCGTCTCCCCGGCCTCGGCCAGCCCACCGCCGACGATCAGCACACCGGGGTCCAGCAGGGTGAGGGCGGTGACCAGACCGTCGGCGAGCGCGCCCACCATCTCCCCCCACACGGCCACGGCCCGGGGATCGCCGGACCGGACGGCCCTGGCGCAGTCGGCGGCGTCCGCGGCCGGATCGCCGCTCGCGGCGGCCCAGGCGCGGCCCACCGCGGCCGCCGAGGCGAGCGTCTCCAGACAGCCGGACTGACCGCAGCCGCAGGCGGCGCCTCCCGGCCGGACGACGATATGGCCGATCTCGCCGGAGGAGCCGTGGGCTCCGGGGTCGATGCGCCCGTCGACGCCGATGGCGCCCGCGATGCCGGTGCCGACGGAGACGAACAGGAAGCGCCGTGCACCCTCGCCCGCTCCTATGCGCCCCTCGGCCAGCCCGCCCATCCGGACGTCATGGCCGAGCGCGACCGGGATCCCGCCCAACCGCTCGGTGAGCAGCGCCCGCAGCGGGACGTCGCGCCAGCCGAGGTTGGCGGCGAAGACGGCTACCCCGCGGTCCTCGTCCAGGACCCCGGGCACGCCGACCCCCGCGGCCAGCGGGGGCCCGCCGAACCGCCGTTCGCCGATCTCGCGCAGCTCGGCGGCGAAGTCGAGGATCGCGGCCACGACCGCCTCGGGCCCGCGCTCCCGCTCGGTGGGCCTCCTGGCCTCGTGGAGGAGTGTGGTGTCCGCCCCGACCAGGGCGGCCTTCATACCGGTGCCGCCCACATCCAGGGCGATGACGTGTTTCACATGGAACAGTCTCGCGCGATCCACCATGAGAGGTCTAGTCCACTCGCCGCTTCTGGTCGGGAGATCACGCCGTCCCGCGGAGGGGACTTGGTGTGAACCAATCCTTCCGTTTGTGGCTGGGTGACACATCCCACTTACGCGTGTAGCGCCCCGCTCACCTGGGAAAATGGGCCCTGATACCGAAGCGATATGCCCATGGTGTAGACCTTGTGGAGGTTTGCAAGGCAGACTCGCTCGACCTCGGGGGAGGACCCTTGAGGAGGAAACAAGCCATAGGGTGGGAAAACAGCGGTGCAGCGGCGACGTTTCTTGGGTCTGACAACGGCGGGTGTCGCGGGGGTGGCGACGGCACCAGGACTCACGGCCTGTGGCAGCGGCAGCTCCGGCTCCGACGGTGAGGTCACCCTGAAGGTGGTCGCGGCCGATTACGGCGACAGCACCGCCAACAGCTCCCAGAAGTACTGGAACAAGGTGGCCCGGGCCTTCGAGGCCAAGAACGGCGGCCTCAAGGTCGAGGTCAAGGTCTACAGCTGGACCGAGGTGGACCGGCGGGTGGCCGAGATGGTCAAGGACGGTCGGGCCCCGGACATCGCGCAGATCGGCGCGTACGCCGACTACGCCGCGCAGGGCAAGCTCTACCGTGCCGACGAGATGCTCTCCATCCCCACCCAGGCCGGTTTCATCTCCTCGATCGCCCATGCGGGTGAGGTGCGGCGGGTGCAATACGGGGTGCCGTTCGTGGCCAGCGCCCGGCTGCTCTTCTACAACAAGAAGCTCTTCGACCGGGCCGGGATATCCTCCGCCCCACCAGCTGGGACGAGCTCAAACAGGCGGCCGTCCAGCTCAAGGCCAGTGGGGTGAAGATCCCGTACGGGCTGCCGCTCGGCCCCGAGGAGTGCCAGGCCGAGACCATGATGTGGATGCTCAGCGGCGGTGGCGGCTACACCGACGCCAACGGCAGCTACACCATCGACTCCACCGAGAACATCGAGGCCTTCGAATGGCTGCGGGACGAACTGGTCGGCGCGGGCCTCACCGGCCCCGGCTCCCCGGCCCGCACCAACCGCCAGGACACCTTCGACGCCTTCGCCCGCGGCGAGGTCGGGATGCTCAACGGCCACCCGACCCTGATGCAGCAGGCGTCCGGCCACGGCATCACGTACGGCACCGCGCCGCTGCCCGGCCGCAGGGCAAGTCCCCGTCGACGATGGGCGTCGCCGACTGGCTGATGGCCTTCAGGCAGAACGGCCATCGCAAGGAGATCGGGAAGTTCCTCGACTTCGTCTACACCGAGAACAACGTGCTGGACTTCGTCACCGAGTACGACCTGCTGCCGGTGACCACCGCCGTCGAGCAGACGATGCTCGGCGACCGTGAGTACAAGCGGCTGTGGCGGTTCCTGGACGAGCTGGAGAGCGCGGAGTTCTACCCGGCCGACAAGACCTCCTGGGCGGAGGTCAGCAAGCTGATCAAGCAGAAGATCGGCTCGACCGTGGCCAAGGGCGGTGACCCGGCGAGCGTGCTGGGCCAGATCCAGCGCGAGGCCGACGCCATGGAGAATGCGGGGGCATGACAGTGGACACGCCCGGCCCCGGCCCCGACCCTTCCGAAGACCCCGCCGACCGGGTCGGGGAGCAGGGCCAGGACCGGGTCGGGGAGCAGGGCCAGGACCGGGTCGGGGAGCAGGGCCAGGACCGGGTCGGGGAGCAGGGCCAGGACCGGGTCGGGGACCAGGACCAGGACCGGGTCGGGGAGCAGGACCAGGTCGGGGAGCAAGACCAGGTCGGGGAGCAGGACCAGGACCAGGTCGGGGACCAGGAGCCGGGTCCGGACGCCGGGCTGTCCGACCGCGACCTGGCCGTGCTCGCCGTGGAGCGTCGCGGCTGGCCGGGCCCCGGCGCCAAGGAACGGGCGATACGGGAGCGGTTGGGCCTCTCCCCGACCCGCTACTACCAGCTGCTGAACGCGCTGCTGGACGACCCCAGGGCCCTGGAGCACGACCCGGTGACCGTCAACCGGCTGCGCCGGATCAGGGACGAGCGCCGCGAACGCCGCTGACGCGCATCGGCGGCGGAACGGCCGGGGACGTCCGGGGGAAGTCCGCCGTGCCGTCGGGCCCGGTAGGGTCACCGCCATGGGCAGCGCTATGGGAAGTCACCCCGTCCCCGTACCCACCACCTCCGCCGGCCGTGAGGGTCTCGCCGCCCTCCTCGGACGGCCCGGCCGCGCCATCGTCGGACTCGACTTCGACGGCACCCTCGCCGAGATCGTCCCCGACCCCGACCAGGCCCGCGCCCACCCCGGCGCCGTCCCCGCGCTCTCCCGGCTGGCCCCGCGGATCCGCTCCGTCGCGGTGATCACCGGACGCCCGGCCGAGGTCGCCGTACGGTACGGCGGGTTCGCCGGGGCCGAGGGGCTGGACGGGCTCGTCGTCCTCGGCCTCTACGGCGCCGAGCGCTGGGACGCGGGCAGCGGCGAGGTCCAGGCGCCCGAACCCCACCCCGGCGTTGCCGCCGTCCAGGCCGAACTCCCCGCCGTCCTGGAGGAGCACGGCGCCTCGCGCGGCACGTGGATCGAGGACAAGGGCCGTGCCGTCGCCGTCCACACCCGCCGCGCCGAGGACCCCCAGGCCACGTTCGAGCGGCTGCGCGCGCCGCTGCACGCGCTCGCCGAGCGCCATGGACTGATCGTCGAGCCCGGCCGACTGGTGCTGGAGCTGCGGCCGCCGGGCATGGACAAGGGCGTCGCGCTCACCGACTACGTACGGCGGACGGGCGCCGAGGCCGTGCTCTACGCGGGCGACGACCTGGGTGACCTGGCCGCGTTCGCGGCGGTGGAGCGGCTGCGCGAGGAGGGCGTGCCGGGGCTGCTGGTGTGCAGCGGCAGCACGGAGGTGACCGAGCTGGCCAAGCGGGCCGACCTGGTGGTCGACGGCCCGGCGGGCGTGGTGGACCTGCTGTCGGCCCTGGCGAACGCGGTCGGCGGCGAAGCCGCGTAGGGCTCGGCGGGCGGGACAGCGGCCCGGGCCGAGCCCGGCACCTCGGTCGCGCCCGCCACCTCGGTCGCGCTTGCCACCCGGGCCGAGCCCGGCGCCTACGTCGCGCCTGGCGCCCGGATCACGTCCGGCGCCCAGGTCGTGCCTGGCGCCCGGGTCCGGCATCCGGGTCCGGCGCCCGGACCGCGCTCGTCACCCCGGGAACCCGCCGCCCCGGAAGCCCATCACCCCAGGACCCGTCACCCCGAAGCCATCACAGCGCCCGCAGCTGCGCCAGGAACCATGCCTGTGGCGGTAGCGCGGTCGCCGCGGCGGCGAGCCGCTTCGTGCGGTCCGCGCGCTCGCCGTCGCTCATGCGCAGCGCCTCGTGGAGCGCCCGGGCCGTGCCCTCCACGTCGTACGGGTTCACCACCAGCGCGTCCTCGCCCAGCTCGGCGTACGCGCCCGCCTCCCGGGACAGCACCAGCGCGCATCCCCGCTCGGAGACCACCGGGACCTCCTTGGCCACCAGGTTCATCCCGTCCCGGATGGGGTTGACCAGGGCCACGTCCGCCAGCCGGTAGGCCGCGAGCGACCGGGCGAAGTCGTCCTTCACATGGAGGGCGACCGGGGTCCAGCCGTCCGTGCCGTACTCGTCGTTGATCTCGTCCGCGATCCGCCGCACCCGCTCGGTGTAGTCGCGGTAGACCGCGAGGTCCTGGCGCGAGGGGTAGGCGAAGGCCACGTGCACCACGCGCTCGCGCCACTCGGGGCGGGTCTCCAGCAGCCGCCGGTAGGCCAGCAGCCCGCGCACGATGTTCTTGGACAGCTCGGTGCGGTCCACCCGGACGATCGACTTCCGGCCCGGCCCGATCTGCGCCCGCAGAGCGCTCAGCCGTTCGTCCACATCGGGTCGGCGCGACCGCTCCCGCAGGAAGTCCGCGTCGGCGCCCAGGCCGTGGACGCCCAGCCGGGTCTCCCGGCCCTCGAAGCGCACGGCCGTCGCCACGCCGCCCCCGCCCTCGCCGTCACCTGCCCGGACGATCTCCGCGCCCAGCACCGCCGCGCAGCAGTCGGCGAAGGCGGTGGCCCAGCGCTCGGTGAGGAACGCGGCGCGGTCGCCGCCGAGGATGCCGCGCAGCACAGCCGCCGCGACGTCGTCCGGCAGCAGCCGGTAGTAGTCCGGCGGGGCCCACGGGGTGTGGGAGAAGTGACCGATCCGCAGATCGGGGCGGCGCTCGCGGAGCATCGCGGGCACCAGCGCCAGGTGGTAGTCCTGCACCAGGACGACGGCGTCGTCCACCGCCTCCTGGGCGAGCGCGTCCGCGAAGGCCGCGTTATAGCTCTCGTAGGCCGCCCACTGCTCGGCGAACTCCGCGTCGAAGACCGGCTCGACCGGGGTCTGGTAGAGCAGGTGGTGGACGAACCACAGCACCGAATTGGCGACGCCGTTGTACGCGGCGGCGAAGACGTCCGGTGCGATGTCGAGCATCCGCACCTGCTGGCCGCCGGTGTCACCGGGGTTCAGATGGCTCGCCCCGGCGCGCCGGGCCGCCTCGCGGTCGCCCTCGCCGAGCGCCGCGCACACCCACACCGCGCCCGCGTCGGGGCCGATCGCGCTGAGCCCGGAGACCAGCCCGCCACCGCCGCGCCGGGCGGTGAGCGAGCCGTCCTCGCCCAGGGTGTACGAGACCGGGCCGCGGTTGGACGCGACCAGGATCGGGGCGGTGCGCGGAACTGCCATGTCGCGAGCCTAGCCAGGCGCGGCCCCGCGCAAACGTACGTACGGTTTCTTGCCCCGTAGGTGCTATTCCGGTTCCGGCCACGTCAGTGCCAGGACGCCATTCCTCCGCGCCCGGGTCCGGTGCGCGCCGAGCCGCAGCCCCGCGTCACGCCGCGCGCCGCGCCGTGTACTCCGGTATCTCGATCATCGGCGGCCGCTCCTCGGTGTCCACCGCCGTCGTACGCGGCTCGAAGCCGTTCTCGCCCCGGTCGAACTGGGTCAGCCGCGGCCGCACCAAGTGGCCCCGGGCCAGCCGCAACTGCGCGGTGCGGTAGATCGCGGCCGCCATCCGGCCGAGCGCCTGCCCGTCCTGGTGGCGGTGTTTGCGCACCCCGATGTCCACCTGGCCGAGCGCGTCGAGCCCCACCGTGTGCAGCGCGTCGACCAGCAGCCCCAGCTCGACGCCGTAGCCGACCGGGAAGGGCAGCCGCTCCAGCAGCGAGCGGCGCGCCGCGTACTCCCCGCCCAGCGGCTGGACGAACCCGGCCAGCTGGGGCCAGTGCAGATTCAGCAGCGGGCGGGCGACCAGCTCGGTGACCCGGCCGCCCTGGCCCGCCACCTCGCCGAGCGGGCGGTCGTACATGCCCTTCACCAGCTCAAGCGTGGGGTCGGTCAGCAGCGGACCGACGATTCCCGAGACGAAGCGCGGCTCGAATTCCCGCAGGTCGGCGTCGATGAAGCAGACGATGTCGCCGCTCGTGGCGAGCAGGGACCGCCACAGCACCTCGCCCTTGCCGGGCAGCGCGGGCAGCCGGGGCAGCAGCGAGTCGCGGGGGATGACGGTGGCGCCCGCCGCCGCGGCGACCTCGGCGGTGCGGTCCGTGGAGCCGGAGTCCAGCACCACCAGCTCGTCCACCAGCGGCGTCGCCTCGCCCATCAGCTCACGCCGGATCGTTCCGGCGATCTCGCCGACCGTGGCCTCCTCGTTCAGGGCGGGCAGGACCACGCTCACCGTCGTCGCCGCGGCCCGCTTCGCGGCCAGCAGGCGGTCCAGCGGACGGTCGTCGGCAGACCAGGAGCGACGCTTCAGCCAGCGCTCCACCTCATCCAGCACCTGTGTGTCTCCCCTGCGTGATCGCTGTGATCCATCTCGCGCATCGGACGGCTAGCTCAACCATCCGGGCCTTCGGTTACAGTCTTGAACAACGCACATGGCCGTCGTATGTCGGGGTCGACCTCGGTGTTTACCGACGTACCCGACGACGCTGGTGCCGACAAACGCCCCGGGTCCGCCCGGTGCCATACCGCTCATCCAGAGGGGCAGAGGGAACGGCCCGTTGAAGCCCCGGCAACCCTCCAGCTGATCTCGCATTCCGCAGCGAGGCTCCCAGCTCGGGAAGGTGCCAATTCCGTCTCGTGGCGAAGTGCGTCGCGAGGAAGATGAGGAGAAAGGGCCTCGCCATCCATGGCTGTGCAGTCAGTAGAAAGCTCAACCACTTCCTCCACCTCCGCCTCCCCCTCCGGCGCCTTCGGCCCCGCCGTCGCATTGTCCTGCCGGGAGTGCGGTGAGCGGTTCGAACTGGGCCCGATCTTCGCGTGTGAGGCCTGTTTCGGGCCCCTCGAGGTCGCGTACGAGCTCCCGGCCGGCGACCCGGAGGGGCTGCGCCGGCGCATCGAGGCCGGTCCGAACAGCATCTGGCGCTACGCCCCGCTGCTGCCCGTCCCGGCGGACGTGGCGGATCTGCCGAGCCTGAACCCCGGCTTCACCAAGCTGGTCAAGGCCGACAACCTCGCCCGTGAGCTCGGCGTCACCGGTGAGCTGCACATCAAGGACGACTCCGGGAACCCGACCCACTCCTTCAAGGACCGGGTCGTCGCCATCGCCGTCCAGGCCGCCCGCACCTTCGGCTTCACCACCCTCTCCTGCTCCTCCACCGGCAACCTCGCCGGCGCGGTGGGCGCCGCGGCCGCCCGCGCGGGCTTCCGCTCCTGCGTCTTCATCCCGCACGACCTGGAGGCGGGCAAGGTCGTCATGGCCGCGGTCTACGGCGGCGAGCTGGTCGGCATCGAGGGCACCTACGACGACGTCAACCGCTTCTGCAGCGAGCTGATCGGCGACCCGGCGGGCGAGGGCTGGGGCTTCGTCAACGTCAATCTGCGGCCGTACTACGGCGAGGGCTCCAAGACCCTGGCGTACGAGATCTGCGAGCAGCTCGGCTGGCGGCTGCCGGACCAGATCGTCATCCCGATCGCCTCCGGCTCCCAGCTCACCAAGATCGACAAGGGGCTGAAGGAGCTGATCGCGATCGGTCTGGTCGAGGACAGGCCCTACAAGATCTTCGGCGCCCAGGCCGAGGGCTGCTCCCCGGTCTCCACCGCCTACAAGGCCGGCCATGACGTCGTCCGGCCGCAGAAGCCGCGGACCATCGCCAAGTCGCTGGCCATCGGCAACCCCGCGGACGGCCCCTACGTCCTGGACATCGCCCGCCGTACGGGCGGCGCGGTGGAGGACGTGAACGACGAGCAGATCGTCGACGCCATCAAGCTGCTGGCCCGCACCGAGGGGATCTTCGCGGAGACCGCGGGCGGCGTGACCGTCGGCGTGACCAAGAAGCTGATCGAGGACGGTCTGCTCGACCCGTCCCTGACGACCGTCGTGCTCAACACCGGCGACGGCCTCAAGACCCTCGACGCGGTGGCCCCCACGACGGGTCCCTCCGCCATCATCCGCCCCACCCTTGACTCGTTCCGAGAGGCTGGCCTCGCATGAGCGTCAACGTCCGAATCCCGACCATCCTGCGCACCTACACCGGCGGTCAGGCCGAGGTCTCCGCCGAGGGAGCGACCCTCGCCGAGGTCCTGGCGGACCTGGAGAAGAACCACGCGGGCATCTCGGCCCGCGTCCTGGACGACACCGGCAAGCTCCGCCGCTTCGTGAACGTCTACGTCAACGACGACGACGTCCGCTTCGCCGACGGCCTGGCCACGGCGACCCCGGACGGCGCCGGGATCTCGATCATCCCGGCGGTCGCGGGCGGCTGCTGACCCCGCGTCCCCCTCCTCACCTTTGGCATCGCCCCGTCCGGGGACAACCGGACGGGGCGATTCCGTGTGTGGAATCGCGATACAGTTGCCCGGATTCCCCGGCGGCTCCGGGGTCGGAGCCACATATGAGAACTCGTCAAGTTGTGCGTAAAGTGTGAGCGCGAATTGTCGGGTTGGTTCCTTATGTCCGGCCCGGCTTGCCCGAACTTCACATAATTCCTCACTTTTAACCGTTCGGCCGTGCCCAGAATTCTCGTCCGATTGACCTGTTGCAGAGGGCGTTGGGACGGATACATTCAGCGGCGGTCGACGCGTTCCGGCGCACACCCCCCACATCCGGGGGGTGAGGTCTGACCCGGGTCCGCGGAGTGCGGTCCTGCGCAAGGGCCAGCAATAGGGGAGTTAGGAATGGCTCAGGGCACCGTCAAGTGGTTCAACGCGGAGAAGGGGTACGGCTTCATCGCGGTCGACGGTGGTGCGGACGTGTTCGTCCACTACAGCGCGATCCAGATGGACGGGTACCGCACCCTCGAGGAAGGCCAGCGGGTCGAGTTCGAGATCTCGCAGGGCCAGAAGGGCCCGCAGGCCGACATGGTCCGCGTGGCCGTAGGCTGACGCGCCGACGCGAGGCAGCTGAAACGAACAAATCTGAAGGGTCCGTGCCCCGAACAGGGTACGGACCCTTCGGCGTGCCTGGGTCGCTGGGGTCTGTGCATCGGCCCGTACGCCCTTCGGGCGCTTGCGCCCACCCGTCGCCCGGCCACCACCCCTCAAGGACGCCCTTCGGGCGCTTGCGCCCACCCGTCGCCCGGCCACCACCCCTCAAGGACGCCCTACGGGCGCTGTACGCCCTACGGGCGCTTGCACTCTATAGGCCCGAGTGCTAATCATTGGCGTTAGCACTCTGACGTTGAGAGTGACAGAAGGACCGGGTCGGTGAGGCCCGCCAGGCCATGCGGGGCAAGGAACCGCGGGGCAGGCAGGCCGTCCGTCGCGGGCGCCAGCGCGGTCCGGAGCAATCCACCCCGTCTCTGGGAGGACCACTTCACATGGCCAAGATCATCGCGTTCGACGAGGAGGCGCGGCGCGGCCTCGAGCGCGGGATGAACCAGCTCGCCGACGCCGTCAAGGTCACCCTCGGCCCCAAGGGCCGTAACGTCGTCCTCGAGAAGAAGTGGGGCGCCCCACGATCACCAACGATGGTGTGTCCATCGCCAAGGAGATCGAGCTCGAGGACGCGTACGAGAAGATCGGCGCCGAGCTGGTCAAGGAGGTCGCGAAGAAGACGGACGACGTCGCCGGTGACGGCACGACGACCGCGACCGTCCTCGCCCAGGCGCTGGTCAAGGAGGGTCTCCGCAACGTCGCCGCGGGCGCCAACCCGATGGCGCTCAAGCGCGGTATCGAGAAGGCCGTCGAGGCCGTCTCCGCCCAGCTCCTCGAGCAGGCCAAGGACGTGGAGACCAAGGAGCAGATCGCCTCCACCGCCTCCATCTCCGCCGCCGACACCCAGATCGGTGAGCTCATCGCCGAGGCGATGGACAAGGTCGGCAAGGAAGGTGTCATCACCGTCGAGGAGTCGCAGACCTTCGGGCTCGAGCTCGAGCTCACCGAGGGCATGCGCTTCGACAAGGGCTACATCTCCCCGTACTTCGCGACGGACATGGAGCGTATGGAGGCGTCGCTCGACGACCCGTACATCCTGATCGTCAACTCCAAGATCAGCAGCGTGAAGGACCTCCTCCCGCTGCTCGAGAAGGTCATGCAGTCGGGCAAGCCGCTGCTGATCATCGCCGAGGACGTCGAGGGCGAGGCCCTGGCGACCCTGGTCGTCAACAAGATCCGTGGCACCTTCAAGTCCGTCGCCGTCAAGGCCCCGGGCTTCGGTGACCGCCGTAAGGCCATGCTCGGCGACATCGCCATCCTCACCGGTGGCACCGTCATCTCCGAGGAGGTCGGCCTCAAGCTGGAGAACGCCGGTCTCGACCTGCTCGGCCGTGCCCGCAAGGTCACGGTCACCAAGGACGAGACCACCATCGTGGACGGCGCCGGCGACACCGACCAGGTGCAGGGCCGCGTCAACCAGATCCGCGCCGAGATCGAGTCCTCGGACTCGGACTACGACCGCGAGAAGCTCCAGGAGCGCCTGGCGAAGCTGGCCGGCGGCGTGGCCGTCATCAAGGCCGGTGCCGCCACCGAGGTGGAGCTCAAGGAGCGCAAGCACCGCATCGAGGACGCGGTGCGCAACGCCAAGGCCGCCGTCGAGGAGGGCATCGTCGCCGGTGGTGGCGTGGCCCTGCTCCAGACCGTCTCGGTCTTCGAGAAGCTGGAGCTCGAGGGCGACGAGGCCACCGGTGCCCAGGCCGTGCGCCTGGCCCTGGAGGCCCCGCTGAAGCAGATCGCGGTCAACGCCGGTCTCGAGGGCGGCGTCGTGGTCGAGAAGGTGCGCAACCTGACCCCGGGTCACGGCCTCAACGCCGCGAGCGGTGAGTACGTGGACCTGATCGCCGAGGGCATCATCGACCCGGCCAAGGTCACGCGCTCCGCGCTGCAGAACGCCGCGTCGATCGCCGCGCTGTTCCTCACCACCGAGGCCGTCATCGCCGACAAGCCGGAGAAGGCCGCCCCGGCGGGCGCTCCGGGCGGCATGCCGGGCGGTGACATGGACTTCTGATCGACTCGGCGCGTTCGTCCGCCGGTCGGTCATACCGTCCGAACGTCGGGGCGGCACCCTCTCCCAGGGGTGCCGCCCCGACGGCGTGTCCGGGCCCGCTCCGACGGCGTGTCCGGGCCCGCTCCGACGGCGTGTCCGGGCCCGTGCGGGTGCGTGGCCCGGTCCCGGGCTCACCCCGTGGCGGCCTCCAAGGCGGTGCGCAGATGGCCGTGCGCCTCGGCCAGGAGCTTCTCGGCGGTCGGGGCGTCCACCCCGCCCAGGATGGTGAGGATCGCGTTCTTCACCTCGCCGTCCGTGGCCGCCAGCGCGCTCTCGATCCGCTCGTCGGAGGCGCCGGTCGCCAGGGAGACGATCCTCCGCGAACGGGCGCGCAGCTTGTCGTTGGAGGCGCGCACATCGACCATCAGATTCCCGAAGGTCTTGCCCAGCCGGATCATGGTGATGGTCGAGATCATGTTGAGCACCAGCTTCTGGGCCGTGCCCGCCTTCAGCCGGGTCGAACCGGTGAGCAGCTCCGGCCCCACGACGATCTCGATGCCGTGGTCGGCCACGGCGGCGAGCGCCGACCCGGCGTTGCAGGACAGCCCGACGGTGAGCGCGCCGCGCCGCCGGGCGTGCTCGACCGCGCCCACGGCGTACGGGGTGCGGCCGGAGGCCGAGACGCCGACCACGGTGTCGTCGGGGCCGATGCCGAGCCGGTCGAGGTCCCGGGCGGCCAGCTCCGCGCTGTCCTCCGCGCCCTCGACCGAGGTCACCACGGCGTCCGGGCCGCCCGCGATCACCCCGACGACCTGTTCGGGCCGGGTGTTGAAGGTGGGCGGGCACTCGCTCGCGTCGAGCACCCCGAGCCGTCCGGCGGTGCCTGCGCCCGTATAGAGGAGGCGGCCGCCACGGGACATCCGCGCGGCGATGGCGTCGATGGCGGCAGCGATGCGGGGGAGCTGACCGGCGACGGCGGTGGGGACGGCGGCGTCCTCCGCGTTCATGATCCGGGCGATTTCGAGGGTTTCGAGCCGGTCGATCTCGGCGAGTTCGGGGCGGAAGGCCTCGGTGGTCAGGGTGTCGAGTTGGGCGCGGAGGTGCGTGGAGCCCGTGGAGTCGGCTGTGAAGTCTGCTGCGGAATCGGCTGCGGAGTCGGCGGAAGTCATGGTGAAGCGGCTCTTTCCGGTACGTCAGCGTAAGGGTGGGGGTGACGGTGACCGCGAGAGCGATCACCGGGCGAAACGGTGACCGAAACAGTGACCTGGGGTAGGACCGAAGGCGGAACCAGGGATGGACCGAAAGCGGAACCGGAGGCGGACCGGCCGGGTTCAGCGGTGCCCGGGACGCGGATCGTGGCGGTGCGCGAGCGCCTCGTACGACGCGGAGAGCGCGGGCGCCGCCGCTTCGTACGTCCGCTGGGCGACCCCTATGAACAGGCAGTCCACCACCAGCAACTGGCTGGTCCGGCTGGACATGGCCGCCGGGCGCAGCTCGCTCTCGCGGGCGGTGGAGGTGGTGAGTACCAGGTCCGCGTACTGCGCGACCTCGCCGTTCGGCCGTCCGGTGATCGCGACGGTGGTCGCCCCGTGCTCGAAGGCCACCCGCAGCGGCTCGATGACATCCGTCGTGCGCCCGGAGTGGGTGATCGCGATGGCGACGTCGCCGGAGTGCAGCTGGACCGCGTTGGTCACCGCGAGGTGCGGATCCGCGTGGGCATGGGCTATCAGCCCGATCCGCAGCAGCTTCTGGACCAGGTCCTGGCCGACGAGGCTGGACGCCCCGACCCCGTACACATCGATCCGGCGGGCGGCGGCCAGCGCCGAGACGGCCGCCTCGACCTGGCTGGTGTCCAGCCCGGCGGCGGTGTCGGCCAGACACTGCTGCTCCTCCCGCGCCAGCTTGGTCACCACGTCGGCGATCGGATCGTCCACCGCGATGTCCGCGGTGACGGCCGGGGCCCGGCCGGCGGCCTGCTGGGCGGCGAGCGCGGCGAGCGCGAGGCGCAGATCCCGGTATCCGGGGTAGCCGAGCAGCCGGGAGGTGCGGACGACGGTGGCCTCGCTAGTGCCGGTCCGCTCGGCGAGCCCGGTGACGGTGAGCGCCGCGCAACCGGCCGGATCGCCCGCCACGGCTTCGGCGACGCGCTGCATGGAGCGGGTCATGGAGGGGGTTAACGTGCGGACCTTGGCGGCGAGGGCGGCCGGGGCAGGTGGGGTGGGTGGTGCGGGTGGGGTGGCGTCGGGCTGCGGTGGAGGCATGAAAGTTTCCTTCAGGTCGCTACTCACCAGCGGAAACTATTTCCGGCCACGGTGCCCGTCAACCCTCCGGACGACGACGCGGCGGGTCGGCGAGCGGGCGCGGGAACGAGCCGGGACCGACCGCGACCGCGGACGAAGCGAACAGGCGCCAGGAGGAAGCAAAGGTGACAATGGGACCCATGAAGCTCGAACAGGCACTGCACGCGGCCCGCGCCCTCGTCCTGGCCGACCTCGCGGCGGGGAAGTCGCCCGCGCCGACATCGTCTCGCTGGTCGAAGACGCGATCGCGCACCGGCGGTGGTGGGTCGAGCAGTGGCCGGAAGGCGCCGCGTACGTGGCCGGTCTGGTCGCCCAGGACGTCCAGGACGCCCTGCTGGAACGGTACGGCCGCTGGCCGCTGTGCCCCGTCTGCACCGCGGGCGGCGACCTCCACGCCCTCGACGTGGAGCCCGAGTTGGGCCCCGACCCGCACTGGGTCTGCGGCAAGACGGCGGTCGCGGTGGCGCCCGTGGGCTCGCTGGGCACCACCCTCTGATGGCCGTCCTGATCGACCCGCCCTCGTGGCCGGGCCACGGCCGCCTGTGGTCCCACCTCGTCAGCGATGTCTCCTACGCCGAACTCCACGCCTTCGCCGCCCGCATCGGCGCCCCGCGCCGAGGCTTCGACCGCGACCACTACGACGTGCCGAGCGAGCTGTACGCGCAGGCGGTACGGGCGGGCGCGGAGGAGGTCGGCAGCAAGGAACTCCTCCGCCGCCTCAAGGCCGCGGGCCTTCGCCGCCCCAAACGAGCCGCGAACGCGGACTGACCGGAACGGGCGGGCCCGCGGCCGCTCTCCCGCTCGCCGCTCTGCCGCTCTCCCGCTCGCCGCTCTGCCGCTCTGCCGCTCGCCGCTCTGCCGCTCGCCGTCCGGCCGCACGGCGCGACCGCCGCGCCCGCGCCGCGCGCCCGCGCCGCGCGCAGGTCCGCGCGCAGGTCCGCGCGCAGGTCGGCGCGCAGGTCGGCGCGCAGGTCGGCGCGCGGTGCTGCGCCGCCGCTCGTGCCCACGAGCGTGTGCGGGCGTGTGCGGGCGGTGTTGCCGCGCCCGAGCAACGAGGCGAGAGCCTCTTCAGCGCGTGGTGCGCGACGGGTCAGCGGCCAGGTCGTGGGCCGCTTCCCTACCCGCCGAGGAGGCCGAGGAGGCCGAGGAAGCCGACGTGGCGATGACGCGCGAGGCGCCCGCCGCGCGGTGCAGGCGCATCGCGGCGACCGTCGTCACCGCGCCCGTACCGGCGAGGGCCGCGCCCGTCCAGGCCACGGCCGGGTAGCCCCAGCCCGCGTCGATGACGAGGCCGCCGAGCCACGGGCCCACCGTGTTGCCGATGTTGAAAGCCGAGGTGTTCGTCGCGCCCGCGAGCGTCGGCGCGGCGTTGGCGAGGTTGAACATCCGGGCGTTGAGCGCGGGCGCGGTGAAGAAGGCGGTGAAGCCGAGCATCAGCGCCAGGCTCACCGCCGCGACCGCGCTGTGCGCGGTCAGCGCCAGCGCGCTCAGCACGACCGTGGAGGCGAGGATGCCGCCGAACATCGTGCCGAACAGATGCGCGTCCGCGATCCGCCCGCCGAGCACCGTACCCAGCAGCGCCCCGACCCCGAACAGCGCGAGCACGGTCGGCACCCAGCCCTCGTCCAGCCCCGCCACATCCGTCAGCAGCGGCCCGAGGTAGGAGAACAGGCAGAAGACCGCGCCACCGCTCAGCGCGGTGGCGGCCAGCGCCAGCCACACCTGCCGGTCGCGGTAGATGCGCAACTCGGCCCGCAGCCGCGGCTGGTCGTCCCCGGTCGGCACCTCCGTACGCGGTACGAGCGCGACGACCCCGACCAGCCCGAGCACCGACAGCCCGGCCACCGCCCAGAAGGCGGCCCGCCACCCCGCGTGCTGACCGAGGAACGCGCCGGCCGGGACCCCGGCGATGTTCGCGATGCTCAGCCCGCCGACCATCACCGCCATCGCCTTGGCCCGCGCGTTCACCGGCACCAGCGATACGGCCACGGCGGCGCCCACGGCCCAGAACCCGGCGCACGCGAGCGCGCTCACCACTCGGGACGCGAACAGCACCTCGTACGACGGCGCCACCGCCCCGCGATCTGCCCGAGCCCGAACACCGCAAGCAGCGCCATCAGCGTCGTCCGCCGCGGCAGCCGCAACGTGGCCGCCGCCAGCACCGGCGCCCCGACCACCATCCCGATCGCGAACGCCGATATCAGCAGCCCGGCCGTGGGGATCGACACCCCCATGTCCCGCGCGACGGGTTGCAACAGCCCGGACAGCATGAACTCGGAGGTACCGAGCGCGAAGACGGACAGTCCGAGGACGTAGACGGCCAGGGGCATGCGGGAGCGAGCGGAATCCGCTGGGGAGGAGGAGGGCATGCGAGGCTCAACGTCGTGGAAGGACGTCGGCATTCCTGCGCGGAACATCGGGGTGTGCGCTTCTCGAACGTTCACTCGATGGTGTGGACTGGCGGTTGTGTCCTGGTGTCGTCACGCTGAGTGAGGAAGGATGGAGATGTGAACCCGCGGGGGAGGCGGGTTGAGGAGATCACGGGGGGTGATCGACGTGACGGAGGAGACGACTAGCGAACTGAACGGCCCGGGCACGCCGGACGAATGGGCCGCGTATCTGGCCACAGCGGCTCCGGGACCGGAGACCGCGGCCGTACTGCCGGTCCTGGACGCGGAGAAGCTGTCCCGCACTGGCCGGATCGACGCACTGAAAGTCCTGGAGCGTCATACGGGATGGATCCAGGCGCACCAGGCCCAGATCCTGGCCGCGTTGGAAGCGGACGCTGACGCGGAGCTTCCGGCGGCCGTACGGGATCGCGACGCGGAGGCTGCCTGGAACTTCACCTGCGAGGAAGTGGCCTGTGCGCTGAAGCTGTCCGGCACGACGGCCGCAAAGCGTCTGGAGGTCGCCCGCGAGCTCGACCGGCAGTACCCCACCACGCTGGGGATGCTGGAGCGCGGAGAGATCTGCTACATGCAGGCAGTAGCCGTCACCGAGGCATGCGCAGTCCTGGACCCCGAGGTGGCGGGACAGGTCGAGGCCGCCTTGGTGGAGAAGATGCCAGGCATGGCCACCGGCCAAACCCGCCGCGCTCTGGCCCGCGAGATCCTACGAGCCGATCCGCACGGCGCCGAGCAGCGCCACCAGGCCCGTAAGCACGAGCGGCAGATGGTCCACTATCCGAAGGACGACGGCATGGCGCTCTGGGGCGCCACCCTCCCGGCCGAGCAGGCCGCGGCCATGAACGCCGCCGTGGACGCCCACGCCGCCACCCTGCCCGACGAGGGCCGCACCCTGGAGCAGAAGCGGGTGGACGCCCTGGTCGACCTGGTGCTCAACCGCACCGACCCGGGTGTGGCGACTTCAGGTGTGCGGGCTTCGGGTGAACCGGTCTTGGGCGAGCCAACTCCGAGCGGGTCGGGCCCGAGCAGGCCGGCCCCGGACAGGTCGGGCCTGGGCGGGCCGATCACAAGTGGGCCGACCACAGGTGGCCGCTCGGCGGCAGTCGTCCAGGTCACCGTCCCCTTGGACGTCCTGATCGGCGACAGCGACGATCCGGCCCAGCTCAAGGGCTACGGCCCGATCACCGCAGGGCAGGCCCGAAGGATCGCCTTCGCCAAGGGCACGGTCTGGCACCGCCTGATCATCGAGCCGAAGACCGGGATGCTGATCAAGACCGACCCCACCACCTACAAACCCACCGCCGAAACCGAGCGGCATGTCATCGCCCGCGACGCCTACTGCACCTTTCCGACATGCCGCATGCCCGCTCGCCGCTGCGACCTGGACCATGTCGAGCCGTTCAGCCACCACGACCCGGCGGCGGGCGGCCAGACGGTCCCGGAGAATCTCGGGGCTCTGTGCAGACGCCACCACCGGATGAAAACCCACCACCCAGGCTGGGCGGTGAAGCGCGACTCCCGAACCGGCACCACCACCTGGACCGCCCCCACCGGCCACAGGTACACCAACCGACCCCATGACTACCGTCGCTGATCGGCTCGGTTCCGCTCGTCGGCGCCCTGCTCGCCACGGACAAGGAGCCGTCCACCCCTGCTCTCGGCGACGCGCAACACGTCTGTCAGCGCCTCAACCAGCCGCCGGGCCAGAAAGCGGAGTTCACCACTTGTCGCCTTGTCCTCGTCGAGCAGAGCGCGGGCATGGGCGAGCAGTTGGACGCCCATGGCGAGTTGGAGAGTCTCGACCTCGTCTGCCTTCCGGCTCAATCGGCTGTTGCCGTTGTCCGTCGCCAGATAGCAGGGCTTTCCCCCGGGCTGGACCATGGCGAGAGGCGTAGACCGTTCATGTCATCAGCTCCACTCAGCTGTTTCCGGCGACGTCGGGATGGGCACCGTGTAGTCAATTGGTCACGCAGACAACGCGGATGCCAATAGAATGAGACGCCTTGAACGGCTGCGCGCAAGTCCATGACCTGCCGCGATGCTGGCCCTGATCACATGGCGAGAGGTCACAGCATCGGACGAGACAACCCCGCCCGCTCACTTGAACCCGCTCCAGCGCTTCGGCCGTGATGTCAAACAGGTCCGTCTCGCTCGCAAGCTCACGCAGAAGCGCCTGGGCCAGGCGGCCGGCTACTCGGAGGCGTACGTCAGCAGGGTGGAGGCCGGGAAGCTTCTGCCCAGACCCAGCGACAAGTTCGCGAAAGGCTGCGACATCGCCTTCGGCACGGGGCAGTTGTTCGCGGACATGCTCCGGAGGATCGACGAGGGCGACCACCCTTCGTGGTTCACCCCGTACCTCAACCTGGAGCGGAAGGCGTCGCGGGTACTGGACTACTCGGCGAACCTCGTGCTCGGCATCCTTCAGACGGAGCACTATGCATGGGCCGTCTTCCGGTCGTCACATCCGCGAGAAGAAGCAGAGGTGGTCGAGGGTAAGGTCGCAGCGCGTCTACGTCGGCGTGAGGTGTTCGAGTCGAATGCACCGCCGTTCTTATGGGTAATCCTGCATGAGGCGTGCCTGCGGACGGTTGTTGGCGGTGCCGACGTCATGGCGGGGCAGCTTGAGTACCTGTTGACGGCGGCCGAGTCACCGCACATCAAGCTTCAGGTCATGCCGTTCTCGGCAGGCGCTCCCGCCGCACACGCGAAGCCCTTCACCTTGTTGCGCTTTACGGACGCTCCCACGGTGCTCTACACCGAGACCCGGGTAGGCGGCAGGATGCACGACTCCGCACAGACGGTCGCCGCCGCCCTGGATGACTATGATCTGCGGGTCCCGGTAGTTCTCGCCGAAAAAGCAACGCTAAGCCCGGGAGCCTCCCCTGATCTGGGCTGATCCCGGAGAAGGTGGGCGGTGGTGTGGTGCGGGTCGGTAGCGCAGCGGCCATGCAGAATCCCGACCCGTCGTCGCTGCCCGACCTGACCGACGCGCAGATCCAGAAACTGCTCTCCACCGCGTGGGAGCGGATCAAGAAATTGATCGAGGGCATGGACCTCGCCAACGAGTACTACGGCGAGGGCGGCTGCGACCGGGAGACGTGGAACCAGATCTGTGACGGGCTCTCGCGTGAGGCGATGGGCCTGATGATGGTGCTGTCGGGGCCCGCCCATCCGTACATGGCCAAGGACTGTGAGCGGGCCGTACGGGTGACTGCGGGTGTCACGCCGCGCGAGGGTGGGATGCGCGAGGCGCTTTTGCAGCAGGTCGCCAAGGGGCTACTGAAGTCCGTGCTGACCGCCGGGCAGCACCACATGGTCGAGCCCGAGGAGTGGCCGGACCTGCTGCCCGAGGCGGTGCTCGGCGCGGTACGGAGCGCGAAGCGGATCAAGTCCGACCCGACGATGGCGAACCTGCGCGATTCCGGCTTCCCCGCGTGACGGGCGTCGGAGAGTAGCGCAACCCCCTACAGACTGGGGGTAGTTCGGTGGTTCTCAACCGCTCGTGTCTTTCAGCCGGGTACCGCTGGTGGCCGTCTGTGCTGATCGAGTGGGGTGGGAGGGGCCGATGGCCACGCGGGTGTTCTCTGATGAGGAGCTGGAGGGCTTACGGTCCTTCCCAACGATCGGCAAGGACGAGCTGATTCGCTATTTCACGCTCACTGCGGCCGACACCGCGTTCCTCGCTAAGTTCCGCCGGGCTCAGAACGTGCTCGGCGCCGCCGTCCAGCTGGCCACGCTGCCCTGGCTGGGGTTCGTGCCCGATGACGTGCCCTCTGCCCCGCCTGCGGCGGTGGGGCGGCTCGCCCGGCAGCTCGGGCTCGTGATGGGCGACCTGGTGGGCTACGGGGAGCGCGAGCAGACCCGCACTGATCATCTGCGGGAGATCGCCGAATACCTGGGGTGGAAGCCGGCGAAGCCGCTGGAGCTGAAGGAGCTGGATGAGTTCCTGCTGGCGCGGGCGATGGAGCACGACTCGCCGTCGCTGTTGTTCCGGCTGGGGTGTGAGTATCTGCGTTCGGCGAAGGTGATCCGGCCGGGTGTGGTGTCGCTGCTGGAGCGGGTCGCTACCGCGCGTACGGCGGCTGAGCGGGAGACCCATGCCCGGGTGGCTCATCTGCTCGATCCGGTGCGTGCGCGGGGTCTGGACGGGCTGCTGGCGGTCGATCCGGCCCTGCGGTCCTCGCGGCTGCACTGGCTGGTGACCGGGCCGGTGCAGGCGTCACCGGCGAGTGTGAAGGGCGAGGTCGAGAAGCTCAAGTTCCTGCGCGGCCTGGGCGCCGATGTGCTGGACATGTCGGCGCTGCCCGCCGAACGGCGCCGTTTCCTGGCCCAGATCGGTCGTCGGCTGACCGCGCAGGCCCTGGAGCGGAGGAGCCGAACCGGCGTCACCCGATCCTGTTGACGCTGCTGGCGCAGTCCTCGGTCGACGTCCTCGACTCGGTCGTGCAGCTCTTCGACCAGACCCTTTCTGGCTCGGAATCGCGGGCCCGGATCAAGCTGCGTGAGGCGCTCGCCGAGCGGGCCAAGCTGTCGGAGGACCGGCTTGCCCTGCTGGACGAGATCCTGCCCGTCCTCGCGGACGTGGGGATCGTGGACGAAGAGGTCGGCACGCTGCTGCGCGAGAAGATCGGCATGGACCGTATCCGCGCCGCGCATGCCGGGGCCACCCCGGCTGCCGAAGGACCACGGGCATCTGCGGCTGCTGGAGGGCTCCTACACCTTCATCCGGCAGTTCACGCCGAAGGTGCTGGAGGCGGTGCGGTTTACCGGCGGCACCGAGACAAGGCCCCTGATCGAGGCACTGGAGATCCTGCGGGAACTGAACGCCACCGGCGCCCGAAACGTCCCCGACCACGCGCCCACCCTGTTCGTCCCGGCCCGCTGGCAGGGCTATCTGGACGAGGCCGCGGCGAAGGGTGACGCGACCGCCTACCGGCACTACTGGGAGCTGTGCACGCTGCTCGCGCTGCGCGACGGATTGCGCAGTGGGGATGTGTACGTGCCGGGCTCGCGCCGGTATGACAACCCGGCCGCCTACCTGTTCAAGCCCGCCCAGTGGGAGGAGCACCGGGCCGAGTTCTGCCGTCTGGTCGGCAAGAGCCCCGACTTCTCCGAGGCGCTGCCGCTGGTGATGGACGAACTCGACGAGGCCCTGAGCGACCTGGAGGACACCCTCAAGCCGGGCGATGGGCCGGTGCGGCTGAACGAGGCAGGCGAGCTGGTGATCTCGCCGCTCACCGCAGAGGACATCCCCAGCGAGGCCGAGGAACTGCACGGCGAGCTGGAGCGGATGCTGCCGAACGTGCCGATCGCCTCGCTGCTGGTGGAGATGGACCGGCACACCAGCTTCCTGGACTGCTTCACCCACGCTGGCGGCAAGCAGGCCCGCTCACCGCAGCTCAAGAGGAACCTGATCGCCTGCCTGATCGGGCTCTCCACGAATATGGGCCTGCACGGAATGGCCGCCTCCTGCGGCATCCCGTACGACGTGCTGGCATGGACAGCGGAGTGGTACATCCGCGAGGAGACGCTGCGCGAGGCGAACATCGTCCTGGTCAACTACCACCACAAGCTTCCCATGACGAGCATGTTCGGCTCCGGCACCCTGTCCTCCTCCGACGGGCAGCGCTTCCCCACCCGGGGCAAGTCGATCACCGCCCGGCATCTGAACAAGTACTTCGTGCCCGAGGGCATCTCCACCTACACCCACGTCTCCGACCAGCACTCCACGTTCGGCACCAAGGTCATCGTGGCGACGCACCGCGAGGCCCACTACGTGCTGGACGAGATCCTCGGCAACGCCACCGATCTGCCGATCACCGAGCACGCGACTGATACGCACGGCGTGACCCTGGTCAACTTCGGCCTCTTCGACCTGGTGGGCAAGCAGCTCTCGCCGCGCATCCGCGACCTGGGCAAGATCACCTTGTACCGGATGGGTGCAAAGGCCGACTACGAGGAGCGTTTCCCCACCGCCGGACCGCTGCTGACGAAGAAGGCCAACCTCGACCTGGTGGCCGACCACTGGGACGACCTGCTCCGCCTCGCGGGGTCGTTGAAGTACGGACACGCCACCGCCTCCCTGGTCGTCGGCAAGCTCTCCGCGTCCTCCCGGCAGAACGCCCTGGCCGCCGCGCTGAAGGAGTACGGGGCCATCCGGAGGACGATCTACGCGGCGAAGTATCTGTCCGATCCCGTCTACCGCCGCAAGATCGCCCGGCAGCTGAACAAGGGCGAGTCCCTGCACTCCCTGCGCCGCCAGCTGCACTACGCCCGCGAGGGCAAGGTCACCCGGCGCCAGCCCGAGCAGCAGAACGAGCAGGCATGGTGCCTGACCGTGGTGACGAACGCGGTCGTGTGCTGGCGCACCGAGTACATGGGCCTGGCCGTCGGTGAACTCCGTACCGCCGGCCGCGAGGTGGACGCCGAGGTCCTGGCGCACATCTCCCCGGCCCGCAGCTCGGCGGTCAACTACTACGGCTCCATCACCGTCGACTACGAACGCGAACTCGCCCAGCTCGACGAGAAGGGCCACCGGCCGCTGCGAACCGTGGCCACCGACGACCCGGCGGCCGGGCTGTAGGACGCATCGGCCCCGGCGCCGGCCCACAAGAGGAGGGCGGCGCCGGGGCCGAGGACGGACACCCTGGACGCGGGGTCAGTCAGGTAACGGGATGACGAAGGCGCGGGCGAAGTGGGTACCGGTCACGGCCCCGTGGGGGTGTCCGGCGGTGCCGCGGTCGCCATCGACGCCCATGACGACGCGCGGAGGTGGACCAAGCCGTTACGGATCTCGCCGGCGCCGGGTCATCTCGCGTGTCACATCCAGGAGGAGGTCTCGCAACGGCCGCCGTTGCAGATCTGCACCCGCATACTCAGCAACTTGTGTTGGCCCCTGAACCCCTTGTTCCACACCTGGTAGCCCCCGCAGCCCTTGGTGTACTTGTGCCACGGTCCGTTCTCGGTGTACGTGCCCCCTGCTGGCCTGGCCTGCTTCGCCTGAATGCGGATCTTGACCTTTTTGTTGTCCCGGCATGCGGTGTCCTTTACGGACATGCTGACATTCGCGCTGTACTCACTGGTGAACGTGACTGTCGCGCTGCCGCAGGCCCCGGTGAAACAGACGTCCCTGCGCGACGACTGCACGGTGACGTCCGCCTGGGGGCAGATGCGGCGGGGGACGGAGCGGCTGCTCCGCCTGGGCAGCGGGGGCCGCGATGGCTAGCCCGGAGCCCAGCACCAGGGCAGCAGTCGAAAGAGTGAGGCTCCTTCGGAGGTTCAGCATTCGGGTTCCCCTTCATTGTGGTGACGGATGCGTACAGCGCGATGTTCCGCTGTATCGCGCCGGCCCGGCGATCGGTCCGACGACGACCAGTCCAGCCGCCTGCACCGTTGTTCAGCAGGCCCTCTCCGCCACACCGAACAAATACGGTGCTTCCTGTGTCGTTAGTGCGCGTTCTCTGACCCGGAAGTGCTGGTTAGAGCGGTGGCAGCCACGACCTCGTTGATCGTGCCTTCTGATTGGTGAATCTGGCTCAGACCAGAAGTGTTCCGTTGATCCGGGCTTGGGTAATTGACACAGAGCGCACAGTCGTTGACACGATGTGAACAACAAGCACGGAGGGCGGAACAATGGGCTGGGCCGAGATGCATACGGCCAACGTGCCGAAGGCTGAGAGGTTCGGCTGGTGGCTCGACCTGCTGATGCAGGATCTCGCACCCACACACATCGCCAGTGAGCACCGCGACGACTTCCAGGGATCGACCGCTGCACTGGAGCTCGGGCCCGTCAAGGTGTCCGTCCTGTCGTTCCCACCCTTGACTTCAAGACGAACCGCGCGGTTGATCCAGCGGTCGGATCCCGAGTTGTGGGAGCTGGGCTACATGGCCAGCGGGATCATGGTGGTGGACCAGGCACGCAACCATGCCCAGGTCGGAGCAGGCGACCTGCTGCTGTACGACACGTCGCAGCCGGTGCAGATGCAGATGCCCGAGGGCGGCTGGCTGACCATCCTCCACCTGCCGAAACCTGCGGTGCCGCTTCCGGACCGGTCGATGCGGGATCTTCTGTCACGCCGGCTTCCCGCACAGGGGACCGGATCCCTACTCGCGGGGTTCCTCCAAGGGCTGGCCGGCGGCCAGTGGAGCGACCTGGAGGCCGAACGTCTCGGAGCGGCCGCAGTCCAGCTCGCCTCCGCCTTCCTCGGCGGCCTCGCGGACCGGGAGGGTCTGCTGCCGCCGGAGACCCGGCAGAGCGTGCTCCTGCGCCGGGTGAAGGCCTTCATCGAGGCGCATCTGACGGAACCTCGATTATCGACGCAGACAATCGCCGACGCCCACAACATCTCGGTGCGCTACCTGCACCAACTCTTCCGCCCAGAAAAACAGACCGTGAGCGCCCACATCCGGGAACTCCGGCTGGACCGGTGCCGGACCGACCTCGCACAACCTGGCTATGCCAGCCACCCCATCGAAGCTATCGGAGCGCGTTGGGGTTTACCGATGCTGCGGTGTTCAGCCGGACCTTCAAAGCCGCCTTCGGGATGCCACCTGGCGAATACCGCAGGCGGTTGGGCGCCTGCAGTGTCACACGTCACCGGCCAGGCCGGCCACAGGCGTGAGTGGGTGTCGTAGGCGGTGGTGAGGACGTCTGCCCAGCTTGAAGCGACGACGGCGCCGGACGCCGAGGTCGTTTCATAGGTGATCGCTCGTGAAACACGGCGCTGTCCAGCAGTCATGCAGCGGGTTCTCTGTTTCATGGGTTGCTGCAAACCGATGGACTGCTGAAACGCCTTCATGAAACAGTCGGGGCTTGTGAGCGACGACTTCAAGCGCGTGGAATCGCGCGACTGCCCGATGTCCACCTGTGCGGCCCCGGCGGGCTCGCCGTGCCGGACCGGCAAGGGCAAGGTGGCCATCCAGTACCACACCGCCCGCTTCCGCCTCGTGCCCCAACTCGCCAAGGCGCTCAGCGTGCCGACCCCCGCCGTACGCAAGCCGGGGTCGGTGTGGACAGAGCTGCCCCGGCCGGTGAGCGCCGGCGCCGAACCGGTCGGGCACGTCCGCCTCGGCTACGCCCGAGCTTCGACCGCCCGGCAGTCCCTCGACGCGCAGTTGGGCTCCCTCGCCGAGGCCGGGGTGACGCGCGTCTTCTCGGAGAAGATCTCCACCCGCGCCACCAAGCGCCCGGAGTTGGAGGCCGCCGTCAAGCTCGCCGGGGAGATCCGCTCCTCCGGCGTCGCCGTCACCCTCGTCGTCCACGAGCACAAACGACTCGGCCGCGGCATCGAACTCGCCATGCTCGCCGAGGAACTGAAGGCGAGCGACGTCGGCCTGGAGTTCCTCACCGGCGAGCTGAAGGGATCGCACGACCCGTCCGGCATCGTGTTCACCGTACTGGCGGCCATGTCTGGCATGGAGCGTGAGTACATCCGCGACCGCACTCTCGAAGGCCACGAGTCCGCCCACAAGCGCGGCAAAACCATCGGCGGGGCGGGCGTCACCGACGAAGACATGCTGGCCATGGCCCTCCACCTGCGAGACCAGGAGATGAGCCTGCGCGACATCGCCAAGCGGCTCGTCATCACCACCGGCACGAAGAAGGGCCAACACCCTTCGCCCGCCACCGTCATGCGCATGCTGCGCGAGCACGACGAGCAGACGACCGCATTCCCAGTGGAACCCACGTCCTGACCTGCGACTCAGCCCTTAGCGTTGTTTTTTCGGCGAGAACTACCGGGACCCCATCTGCTCAGGGCGCACGCGCTGTCCCCGGATCGATCACTGGCCCTGATCAAGACTCTGGTGAAGGAGTACCGCGTATGAGCGCCGACTTGGATCTCACGGCTGCCCAATGGGTCAGATCCACCTACAGCGATGGCAGTGGCGGCCAATGCGTCGAGTTCTCCCGCACCTTCGCCCAGACCCACGGCGCCATCCCGGTCCGCGACTCCAAGAACCCCCACGGCTCGGCGCTGATCTTCTCGGCACAGGGCTGGTCGTCGTTTATCTCCACCCTCATACGCGACGAGTTCCCCGCCGCCTGACCCTGGCTGCCTTACCCGAACCAGTCCTCTGCCTCGTGCGTCATGCCGAGCCGCGTGGCGAGGAGCGCTACCTCGTGGAAGGTGCACTGGTAGCGCATGGCGACTGAGGCGAGGGCGGGGAGTGAGATGGGGCCGATGCGACTGTCTTGGGTCATGGACTCGGCAGTGGCGGAAGTGTACGGATCAAGGACCTCCGCGAGGACTTCTTCGGCGGCGATGTCGGCCCTGAACTCGTCAGGAATTGGTTCGACTTCCAGCCCGAGCCGTGACAAACCGTCAACGACGTCGTCCACGTTGCTGTCGATGAGTTGGGCGGTTGCATACAGCTCTTCTTTAGTGATGGGCTCCTTACGGCTACGATTCGGCGCAGTGGTGAGTTCTGCGCCTACCCCCTGCAACAGCGCAGGGTCTGGCGCGATGTGGTAACCGATGGCTGTTAGACGCCCCGTCAGGTCGCCCAGTGGGGTCGTGGTTCGTTCTACCAGTTGCCTGAGGGTGAACACATCCAGGGGCTCTTCCTCGGCGGGCCATCGGGCTCCGCTCACCCGGCGACGGTTCTTGAACAGCTCCGCATCCGCGGCGGTCACGATGCCGGCATCAGGGAGCGGATCAGGAACCCGAAATCCCAGCGTGGTCAGGCGCTGCGCGACCTCGGACACCGGGCGCCCGAGGCGCAGAGCAAGAGCTGCCAGCTGTCCGCGGGGGACGGGCCGATCAACAGGCAAGTCGTCTGAGAGCAGGATGCTGTCGTCGTCCTGGGCGAGATCGAGCCGCGCTGTCTCCGCAGGAGTCGCGAAACCGGCTTCTTGTAATAGCTCAACAAGAGCACCAACCGACCGCCCTCGAGTGAATGCCAGGTAGGAGATGCGGGCCGTCGAGATCTCGTGGGCCCGGTCAGCCGAGATGGGCTTCTCGCCGTCGAACCACAATGCCTTCAATACCTGCGCGTCCTCCGGAGCCCAGGGTGTGGTCCGATACGAGCGGTCTGGCATTCGGTAGCCGAGTTGAGTCAGGCGTGCGGCGGCCTCGGAGGGGGAGCACCCGGCATGGGCTGCGCTGTAGGAGATCTGAGCCATCGAGAGTACTGAGCCAGGAGAGAGCCAGCCTTTGTGTTGGCCAATCGGTTTCAGCAGGGCCACGTCAGCGGCAACCACGTCCACCGCACCGAGAAGCTCTGGCGTGCGATAACCCAGCTGGCTGAGCCGGGTTACGACATATGCGGCGGACCGCTGAGTCCGTGCTACGCAGGAGAAGACATCGGCCGCCGTGACGTCAGCGGACGGCGACCGCCAGTGGAAGAGCCTTTGGAGGATGGGCCACCCGGTCTTCTGGAATGCGGATAGGAACTCACCTCTGATTTGCCATATCGCGGCGTCTGACATGGCTGTTCCGTCCCAGGCCATGGGAGTGCCATCGGGATCGGAGCTCAATAGATACAGGTCCGACGGGCGCGCATTGGGTGGCGATTGAGTGCACTGGACGGTAGGGTTGGGATCGTCGCCGATTCCCGCCGTGTACAAGACGTGCAGCCGCCACCGGAGGACTGCAGCGGGGATCATGCGCACGAGGAACGGCCATTTCCGCCGGTGGCCGACTGGCGGTGAATACGCACCCGTCACCAGGGACAGCAATAGGGCGTCAGGGGAGAAGAAGCCGGTGATCGCCGCAGGCAGCTCTTGGCCGTCCACGGACCAGGTGACGCCTGCATCTCCTGCCTGATCGGTGACCTCGTCGGCGAAGGTGACTGTGTGCTCACTCACTTCACTCAGCCAGGCGCGGGTTACCACCGATTGGGCACCTGGGAATGTGCTGTCAAACAGGCTGGGAATCGCGGCCCGCATCATCGAATGCACGCGGGCGGAGCTGTATGAGCGCATCCGCCGTCGGTCCACGGAAAGCGAGGGGCGGTCCCTGCCGTGCAGGTTGACGATCACGCCCGTGCTATAGAGCAGACCGGTGTTGTCGGTCAAGATGCCGTCGGCAAGCACGACGCCGTGGTGCTGCGCCCACCACAGGTTTGGATCACGCGATGGATAGGCATGGCCCAATTTGCGCCTAGGGTGCCGGTAGCGCTCTTCATAGAGGGCGGCGAGATCCGCCCGCAAGACTCCCCGCTCCCACTCCTGCGTCCGAGACCCATGCACCACCGTCGTCCGGTACGGCGCCACCCAAAGTACGTTGGTTAGTTGATCCAACGCCGACTGTTGCGCCGCCTGTGTGGTGAGGTGCAGCCGCACCCGAGTGCCCGCCCACTCGCCCGGCCCCTCGTCTTCGATGCGGAAGAGGTTGCCGGGGCCGGCGATCGTGACCTTCAGCAGCCGCTGAGGGCGACCCTCACGGTCCAGACGACATGTATGGACCGTGATTTCGTCCGCGAGCATGAAGTAGCTGAGCGCGCCGATGCCGAACCGGCTGTTCGGGAACAGCTCGACGGGCGGGTCCAGCTCGGCCCAGTCGGCGGCCTCCTCGACATACTCCGGCAGGTCCACGAAGCGCGCCCCGCCTTGTGAGAACGTGCGGCTCAGTTCGTTGACGCCCATGCCGATGCCGTTGTCCCGGCACTCCAAGTAGGGACGGCCCGATTCGTCGACGCCTTGGACGAATTCGATCAGCCCTTCCCACTCCTCCACCCGCCGACCCGTCCGGCGCAGATACGTGGTACGTGCGTCCCGATAGCGGCACGCGTCCAGGGCGTTTTGGTAGAGCTCGCGGACGGCCAGGCCTCGGTCGCCGTACAGCTCCTCGCCCATCAGCAGCTCCTGGACGCGGTCCTCTGCGAGATGGAAGCGAATGCCGGAGGAGAGATTGGCGGGGTGCTGCCGCTGGGGCGTACGCGGCCCGCGTTGGCGTACGGGGGCAGGGTGCTCAGCGAGGCGAGGGGGTGAGCCGTGTTGGCCGAGGACTGGTTGATGTCGCGGAGCAGGGAATCGACGCGCTGCGCGTGCTCCTGGAGGGCGATCTCCACAGCCGGGTGTTGGCAAACGGCGGCCAGAGTGCGTCCGGCGCCGGAGCCGAGCCAATGGGATTCGCGCAGAGTGGCGTGCAGTTCGGCCAGGTCGACGCTGTCGGAGATGCCCAGGTGCTCGGCCACGACTTCAGGCAGGTCGATCGGGTCGACGGCCAGCGCGTGGGCGGCCTTGGCGAGGCAGGAGACGAGAGATTCGTGGACCTCGTGCTCATGGATGGTGCTGGCAGCAATCGCCTCGTGGTCGGCGAGTTCGCCTGGGCGAGGGGTTGCGAACGGAGCGGTGCGCTGATCCTTGATGAAGCGGATGAGGCGATCGCCGGACAGTACGTCGCGCATCCACGCAGGATGTTCCGGCCCGCAGGACGCAGGACCCAGGAGTTCTTTGAGGGCTTGCGGCGCGTAGACATCCGGTTGTTGCAGCAGCCAGCGGTGGAAGAGCCACCACCGGATGTGGTGCGCCGACTCGTCCGTCGCCTTCGTCTGCCGCAGTCGTCGAAGCCTGCGGTCCAGCCGGGGGTATTGCTGGATGAAAGAGCTGAACGCGTCGCCCTCCAGGGTTCGGTCGGCCACATCACCACTGAGTGCAGCGGTACGGCGCGCGGCCTCCTGGGTCCAGAACGCCTGGCTGATGAACGGCATCAGGGTCAGTACTGCGGCCTCGGTTGGCGACAACCGGGCGTCCTTGGCGAGCTTGCCGGTGAGGAATTCGGCCTTCTCGTGGACGCGCTTGGCCAGCTCGGCGTCGTGCCACGGGTCGTCCCGCAGCGCCGCGGCATTCTGCTCGTACGACTCGGCCAGCCGCCCCGCGTGCTCGACGCACAGCTCCTTGAGCGCGTCGCGCGCCGCGCACAGCTCTGGGTCGGTCCGCTCCCACGCCGGATGGCCGGCGACCGCGCGTACCCAGGGATGCTCCCGGGCGTCGCGGATGGGGCCGGGCAGGACCGCGAAGCCCGACTTCTCGGCGTCGGTTTGCACCCGGAGCCGCTGTAGTGGCCGGGACTTGCGGTAGGCGGTGTGCAGTTCGGCGATGCGTCGCTGCGCGGTCTCCTCGAACTCCGCCAGATGCATGGCGTGCGGGAGATCGGTCACCACGTCGCACACGGCGCGGGAGAAGAGGCTGAAGGATTCGCCCGGTGACGTTCCGACGTCCACGCCGTCGCGGACGGTCTCCCCTTCTTGTACGAACAGCGCGAATTGGCCCGGTGAGCAGGCGTACACATACGCGACCTCACGCCGCAGCGCATCGGCCTGCTTGCGCTTGCTCCACCCCTCGATGCCCGCCGGGCCCATCGAGTCCTGCTCGATGCCTTCCCGGCAGGCGTCGATGAGGAAGACCACCCGCGCGGCGGCGGTCTCGTTGAGTTCCTTGCTCCAGTCGATGGGGACGCAGCTGGAGGCGAAGGGGTGGACGTGAAAGCTGGCGTCCTCGGGGATCAGATGGTCGGTGCCCTCGTAGTGCTGGCCGTGCCCGCTGAGCAGGATCCACAGCGTGTCGTCCCGCTTGGCTTCCCGCAGGAAGCGGCTGACCTGCTCGTTGACGAAGTTGAGCGTGATCCCGCGCTTGGAGTCCGCGACCTCCGCCGAGTGGAAGCCCCGCTCGGTGAGGGCCGCCGACAGCCGTGCGAGGTCGTCGCGGACGAAGGGGAGCGAGCGGATGCCCGGCTCGTCGTAGTCGCTCGCGCCGATGAGCAGCGCCTTGTGTCGTGTGGTCATGGTGCGCCGCGCGGCCTCAGGGGCGCTTGAAGGTGAGGGTGAGCCCTCGGGTGCCCTGGACCTGGCCGGTGCCTATGAGCTGGACGCCGCCGCTCGCGGTGACCTGGAAGGACAGCTGGGCCTCCGCGAGCGGGAGGGTGCCGCCGCGGGCGGCGACGTCGGCGAAGACCTGCTGGAGGGCGTCGACGGTCGCGGCGAGGTTCTTGCGCAGTGGGCCGAGCGGGACCATGCGCAGTTCGGGGTTGCCTCCTCCGAGAATGCCCATCGAGTCGTCGTCGCTGTCCTCGGTCACCTCGACCCAGAAGGGGAGAGCCTGGTCATCGAGATGTACTGCGCTGTCGTCCATGCTGCCCCCTGGCGTGCGCGGATGGTCCGTCAACTTTAGAGCCACGAACGGCACATGTTACGCACCGAGCAGCTCCAGCTCAGTGGCCATGTTGTGGCGGGCGGCGGCCTCCCAGCGGTCGTGGCCGACGGGCGTGCGGAAGAGGCGGGGCAGGGCCAGCAGATGGCGGAGGACGTTCGCGCGGCCCTCGCGGAAGGCGTCGTCCGGGACGAAGGAGTACTCCTCGCGGACCGCCGCCGCGTAGGCGCCGTAGTCCTCGGGGGAGCCCGCCAGGACGGCGAGGTCGGCGTCGCAGAGGACCTCGGCGTTGGTGTCGTCCTCGGCGGGGTCGTGGTCGGTCGTGACGAGGACGAGGCGGACGGTTTCGGCCACGCGGGGCTCCGGGACGCCGGCTTCCGGGAGGGCGCGTTCGGCGAGGCGGGCGCTGCGTTCCTCGTTGGTGGAGCGGTCGGGGAGGTAGACGGCGTCGTGGAACCAGGCGGCCAGGCGGATCGCGGCGGGGTCGGGGGCCTGGACGTGGGGGAGCAGCTCGTCCACCCGGTCCAGGACCGCGAGCAGGTGGTCGGTGGTGTGGTAGCGGCGCTGGGGCTCGGCCCAGCGGGTCAGGAGGTCTTCGCCGTAGGGAACGGGAGACGGGGTCGTGGCGTCGCGGGCGCTGGTGAGGAGGTCCGTCCAGCGGGTGAGCAGCGCGTCATGGGCCGGATGGCGGGTGGGTGCGGGTGCGGGCATGGGCCAATTGTGGGGTAGCGGTTTGCAGCGCGTCATGGGCTGGATGGCGGTGGGTGTGGGTGTGGGTGTGGGTGTGGGTGTGGGTGCGGGTGCGGGTGCGGGTGCGGGCCAATTGTGGGGTAGCGGTTTGCCCTCTTGTGCGGTGTGGCAAGCTGTCCTGCATGTCTAGACCATTGCTCGAGGTGATCGCCCTGACCCCGCGGACGCGATCGCCGCACAGGCCGGAGGGGCGGACCGCCTCGAACTGGTCACCGACATGGCCGCCGACGGGCTCACCCCATCCCGGGAGACCTTCGCCGCCGTCCGTTCGGCCGTCGATCTGCCGGTGCGGGTGATGCTCCGCGCGTCGGACGGCTTCGCGGCCGGAAACGCGTTCGACGCGCTGTGCGAGGCCGCCGCCGCGCTGCACTCGGAGGGGGCGGACGAGTTCGTCCTGGGCTTCCTGACCGACGACGGCGGGGTCGACCTGGCCGCCGTGACCGCGCTGACCGAGGTCGTGGGCGCGGGCGGCGGCGTGGACGAGAGCCGCTGGACCTTCCACCGGGCCATCGACCGCGCTGCCGATCGCGACGGCCTGCGCAAGCGGCTCGCGGACATCCCCGGCCTCGACACGTACCTCACCGCCGGGTCGGCGCACGGCGTGGACGACGGTCTGCCCACCCTGCTCGCCGAGGCCGAGCGGGCCGGTACCCCGGGCTACGAAGCGCGCGTCATGGCGGGCGGCGGCCTGCGCCTCGACCACCTGTGCGCCCTGCGCGCCGCCGGGATCAACGCCTTCCACATCGGCGGCGCGGCCCGCCCGGACGGCTGGTCGGGCCCGGTGGACGCCGCCGCGGTCGGCCAGTGGCGCGCCGCCTTGGACGCGCCGGTTCCGGTGGCCTGAGCAGAGGCGGCCTGGGCCGAGGGGGCGCCTCGGCAGAGGCCGCCTGGGGCGAGGGGGCTTGAGCAGGCGGCCTGGGCCGAGGTGGCCTGGGCCGTGGCGGCTCGGGCAGGCGGCCTGGGGCGAGGGGGCTTGAGCAGGCGGCCTGGGCCGAGGTGGCCTGGGCCGAGGCGGCCTGGGCCGAGGTGGCTTGAGTAGGCGGCCTGCCGTGGCCGCGTCGCCTGAGCAGAGGCCAACCGCCGAACCGCGCCCCACCCCGTCAGGCCGTCAGCCGCTCCGGCAGGGGTGCGCCGTGGACCACTGTCAGGCCCGAGACGGCACGGGTCAGGGCGACGTACAGGCGGCGCAGGCCCGTGCGTTCGTCGGGTTCGCCGTCGACCACGGCGGCCGGTTCGTCCAGTACCACGTAGTCGTACTCCAGACCCTTGGCCAGCGTCGCCGGGACGAGGGTGAGGCGGGACCCGGCGCTGGTCTCCTCGCCGGGGGTGAGGTGGGTCAGGCCCGCCGTGTCGAGGGCCTGGGCCAGCGCCGGGACGCGGGCGTCGGCGGCGATCAGCCCGATCGAGCCCTCATGCCGCAGGACCTCGTGGCAGGCGGCGATCACGGCCGTGTCCAGCTCCGCGGGGCTCACGGCCCGTACGGAGAAGTCGCCCGCCGCCTCGCGGATCGAGGTGGCCTCCGACAGGCCGGGGGCGATCGCGGGCAGCAGCCGCGAGGCGTACGCGATCACCTCGCGCGGCACGCGGAAGCCCTGGGTCAGCTCCTCGATCCGCGCCCCCTCCTTGCCGAGGTGGATCAGGGCCTCCTCCCAACTGGCCGTCGCCCACGGGGTGGTGCCCTGGGCGATGTCGCCGAGCACGGTCGCCGAGCCGGTGCTGCAGCGGCGGCCGACCGCGCGGTACTGCATGGGGGAGAGGTCCTGCGCCTCGTCCAGGACCACATGGCCGAGGGACGGGGTGCGCTCGATGAGATCGGCGGCCTCGTCGATCAGCACCAGGTCCGCCGGGGACCACTTCGCGGACTTCACACCGCGCGCCGACTTCGCCCACAGGACGGTCTTCTGCTCGTCGGCGTCCAGGACCCCCTCCGCGTGCTCGGCCAGGAAGTCGGCGTCGGAGAGCAGCCGCAGCACCAGCTTGGCCGGGTCGACCGGCGGCCAGATCGCCTTGACCGCCGCCTTGACGGCCGCGTTGCGCGCGACCGCGTCCTGCACTCGGTCGTCGGGCGCCTCGCCCGCCTGCTCCATCCGGACGAGCACGGTGTGTGCGATGCGCCGCGGAAGCGCCTCGCGGGCCGCGCCGTAGCGGATGTCCCGGGTGAGCAACTCCTCGACGATCTCCTCCAGCTCGTACGCGGGAACCCGCCAGCGGCGTGAGCCGCGCACCACGACGCACGGCTCGGTGGGCCGGGTGACGTAGGAGCGCAGGGCGCGGCGCAGCACCTCGGCCAGCCGTGCGTCGCCCTTGATACGGGCCGCGTCGGCGGAGTCGGCGCCCCGCGCCACCGCGCCCAGGGACGGCCGCGTCACCAGGTCCTCGACGGTCGCCTGGGCCACCTGCAACTCGCCGAGGGCGGGCAGGACCTGCTCGATGTAGTGGAGGAAGGAGCGGTTCGGGCCGATGACCAGGGTGCCGGAGCGGGCCAGCCGCTCGCGGTGCGCGTAGAGCAGATACGCCACCCGGTGCAGTCCCACGGCCGTCTTCCCGGTGCCCGGCGCCCCCTGGACGCAGATGGTGCCGCCGATCCCTTGGCGGACGATCTCGTCCTGCTCCGGCTGGATCGTCGCCACGATGTCCCGCATGGGGCCGACGCGCGGGCGCTCGATCTCGGACTGGAGCAGCTTGCTGGTCTGCTCCGCCTCGTCCGGGTCGGAGAGCCGTTCGTCCTCGTACGCCGTCAACTCGCCGCCCGTATAGCCGAAGCGGCGGCGCAGCTCGATGTCCATCGGCGCCTTCTTGGACGCCTGGTAGAAGGGCTGGGAGACCGGGGCACGCCAGTCGATGACCATGGGGTCGCCGTCCGCGTCGTGCACATGGCGGCGGCCGATGTAGAACCGCTCGCCTTCCGCGCCCTCCGCGGTCTCCGCGCCCGGCGCGTGCAGATAGTCGAGGCGGCCGAAGAAGAGCGGGGTGTCGGCGAGGTCGGCGAGGGCCTTGATGCGCTCGCTGACCTGGTGGTGCAGCGCTTCGGCGTTGACCCAGTTCGCGGCGACGTCCCGGAGGTCCAAGGCCTCGACGTCGGCGCGCATGGCGCGCAGCGCGGCGCGGGACGCGGTCAGATGGGCGCGCTCCCGCGCGAGGGGGTCTGGGTGGTCAGGGGCGTGCGAGGGCACGGCGTTGCCTCCGGCGAGTGAGTACACACAAGCGAGTGCACAGAGCGGATGCGCGGTACGTACATGACGTGCGTACGTGCATGACGTGCGTACGTGCATGACGTGCGTACGTGCATGACATGCGGTACGTGCATGACATGCGGTACGTACATGACGCGCGGTACGAGATGCCGACCGGTTTCCGTCCGGGCGGCGGCTCTCCCGTTCGTTCGGAACGCGGGAGGCGGCAAGACCGGCGATTGTAGCCAGGGCATGTAGGGGAGGCGAATGAATTATGACGGGGCCGGGGGAGCCGGCCCTCGGAGGGAGTTCTTGAGCATCGCGCGCACCACGGGCAGAGCCGCCCATCACCGGTCCCCTCATGACAGAAGTCATGAGGGGACCGGTGATGGTTGGGTACGTCAGGCGTCCTCGTCCGCGAGCAGCTCGCTCGCGTCCACGATCCGGTACGCGTACCCCTGCTCGGCCAGGAACCGCTGGCGGTGCGCCGCGAAGTCCTGGTCGATGGTGTCGCGCGCGACCACCGAGTAGAAGACCGCCGGGTGGCCGTCGGCCTTCGGGCGCAGCACCCTGCCCAGCCGCTGGGCCTCCTCCTGGCGCGATCCGAACGTGCCGGAGACCTGGATGGCGACCGTGGCCTCGGGGAGGTCGATGGAGAAGTTGGCGACCTTGGAGACGACGAGCACCGACAGCTCGCCCTGCCGGAAGGCTTCGAAGAGCTTCTCCCGCTGGGCGTTGGTGGTCTCGCCCTTGATGACGGGCGCGTCCAGGTGCTCGCCCAACTCGTCGAGCTGGTCGATGTACTGCCCGATGACCAGCGTCTGCTGCCCCTTGTGCCGGGCGACCAGCGCCTCGGTGATCCGTCGCTTGGAGTCGGTCGTGGCGCAGTAGCGGTACTTCTCGTCGGTCTCGGCGGTCGCGTACGCCAGCCGTTCGGTCTCGGTCAGATTGACCCGGACCTCGACACAGTCGGCGGGCGCGATGTAGCCCTGCGCCTCGATCTCCTTCCAGGGCGCGTCGAAGCGCTTGGGCCCGATGAGCGAGAAGACGTCGGACTCCCGGCCGTCCTCCCGTACGAGCGTGGCGGTCAGACCGAGGCGGCGGCGGGCCTGGAGGTCGGCCGTGAACTTGAAGACGGGCGCGGGCAGCAGATGCACCTCGTCGTAGACGATCAGGCCCCAGTCGCGGGAGTCGAACAGCTCGAGGTGCGGGTAGATGCCCTTCCGCTTGGTGGTGAGCACCTGGTACGTGGCGATGGTGATCGGGCGGACCTCCTTCCGCGTACCGCTGTACTCACCGATCTCCTCCTCGGTGAGCGAGGTGCGGCGCACCAGCTCGTGCTTCCACTGCCGGGCGGAGACGGTGTTGGTGACCAGGATCAGCGTGGTCGACTTGGCGGTGGCCATCGCACCCGCCCCGACCAGCGTCTTCCCGGCGCCGCAGGGCAGCACGACGACGCCCGAGCCGCCATGCCAGAAGCCCTCCACGGCCTGCTTCTGATACGGCCGCAGCGCCCAGCCGTCCTCGCGCAGCTCGATGGGGTGCGCCTCGCCGTCCACATAGCCGGCCAGGTCCTCGGCGGGCCAGCCCAGCTTCAGCAGCGTCTGCTTGACCTGGCCGCGCTCGGAGGGGTGGACGACGACGGTCTCCGGGTCGATCCGGGCGCCGACCAGCGGCTGGATCTTCTTCGACCGCAGGATCTCCTCGAGGATCGGGCGGTCGCTGGTCTCCAGGACCAGCCCGTGGGTGGGGTGCTTGAGCAGCCGCAGCCGCCCGTAGCGGGCCATGGTCTCCGCGACGTCCACGAGGAGGGCGTGCGGGACGGGGTAGCGGGAGTACGCGACGAGGGCGTCCACGACCTGCTCGGCGTCGTGCCCGGCGGCGCGGGCGTTCCACAGCCCGAGCGGGGTCACCCGGTAGGTGTGGATGTGCTCGGGCGCCCGCTCCAGTTCGGCGAAGGGCGCGATGGCGCGGCGGCAGGCGTCCGCCTGCTCGTGGTCCACCTCGAGCAGGAGCGTCTTGTCGCTTTGGACGATGAGGGGTCCATTCACGCGCCTGGGTCCTTTCGTGCTGGCCGGCCAAAGAACCAGTGTCCCCCATCGAGGAGGCGTAGCGGAGAGCCACAGGGATACTCCGGGCGGCTACGGGCAAGCGGCGAAGACGGACACGGACCGACGGACCGACGGAGCGGCGACAACAGAGCCATGGGTGGGAGGCGAGTCCCTGTGATCAGCATCGCTGGATGGGAGATCCGGCGGACGGCGGCGAAGAGGACGGCTGAGAAGAGGACGGCGGAGAAGAGGACGGCGGCGGAGAAGAGGACGGCGGCGGAGAAGGGGACGACGGTAAAGCGGACGACGGAGAAGAGGCCGCGGGCGGGTTCCGGGACGGCGGAGGGCCAGAAGAAGGCGGGGGACAGGGCCGGAAGAAGGCGAGCGGTGGTCAGAAGAAGGGGCCGCGGACGGGCGGGGGCTTGACGAAGGGGCTCGTGACCGCGAAGCAGAGCGCGAAGAAGCGGACCGCGAAGTCGCCGACCGCGAAGTCGCCGACCGCGAAGAAGCAGAGCTCGAAGAAGCAGAGCGCGAAGGCGTCGACCGCGAAGTCGCCGACCTCTGAGCCGCCGACCGCGAAGGCCCGGGCCGAGAGGGCCCAGTCCACGAAGGCCCGGCCCCCGAGCCCCAGGGCGCCCAGGAGAAGGCGCTGCTGCAGCGCACCTCGTTCGGCGCGCGCCTCGCGCGGGCGATGGTGCTGCTCGTGGCGTTCGTCTGCATGGTCGGCTTCGCGGCGGCGCTCGCCAAGGCCACACTCGTGCCCTCGCCCGGCTCCGTCGACCTCGTCCACACCAATCTGCATCCGGGGCGGTCGCTGCGCACCTACGTCGACCAGCCCGCCTTCCGCGACACGGTGAAGCAGATCGGCGGCAATGTGCTGCTCGGCGTGCCCTTCGGGGTGCTGCTGCCGATGCTGGTGCCCAAGGCGCGGGGCGCGGTGCGGGTGGTCGTGGTGACGGCCTTGGTGATGGTGGCCGTCGAGACCGCTCAGGGGCTCATCGTCGAGGGCCGGGCCTTCGACATCGACGACGTCATCCTCAACACCTCGGGCGCGCTGATCGGCTATGTCGTGGTCGGCCGTTGGCTCGGCCACGCGCTGCACCCGCGCCGCCGCCACTGGTGGCACCGGTGGACCCGGCGGGGGACCGAGGCTCCGCCCTCCGCGTGAGCCGTCCCTCCGTGCCGTAGCCCCACCCCGCCCCTTCCCGCGGCATAGATATGCGGCTGCATCGGTATGCGGCTGCATCGATACGCGGCTCCGCCGCGTGGCGGGGCTCCGCCCCTGGGCCCCGGACGGGCTGATTTCGGCCTACGTGGCGTCCTCGGCCAGCTCGGCGGCGCCCGTGATGCGGTGCAGGGGGTACGTACGGACCTCGTCGGCCGTGTGGTCGTACGCCGTGACGAAGCCGCCCTCGACCCGGACCGGGGCGATCACGCGCTGGGTGGCCGCGCCGTTCGCGTTGACGTAGCCGATCCAGACGTTGGAGCCGGTCAGGGCCGCGGCCTGCATGGTGGCGAGGGTGTCGGCGGAGGTGGTGCGGGGCAGCCGGTCGCCGCCCGCGGCGGATCCGGAACCGGCTCCGGCGGCCGACTCGGAACCGGACCCGGAACCGGACCGTGAGCCGGACCCGGCCTCCGGCCCTGCCCCGGCCGCGCCCGCGGCCGCCGGTTTGTGGGGCGCGGTCGCGGCGAGGTCCCCGGCGCGGATGGCGCGGACCGCCGCGCCCAGCAGGGCGGCGTCCGGCACCGGCGGTCCCTCTGGGACCGGGACGGGCGGTTTGCGTGGCGGGGTGCGCTGGGCTTCGGCCCGGCTGACCAGCACATCGCCCTCGGCGGACTCGGCCGCCGGGGCGTACCCCATCGCCCGTAGCCCCTCCAGCAGCGTGTCCGGCGGCGCCTGGGCGGCCAGCACGGTGGGGGCGAGGCGGCGCAGCCGCAGCCCCGCCGAACGGCGGTCGGCGAGGATCTCGGCGAGCAGCGCGTCGTCGTCGCAGCGCAGGTACGCGGAGGCGGCGCCGATGCGCAGTCGGCCGTGCTTACGGGCCACGTCGTCCACGAGGTAGGCGAGCGGCTGGGGCACCGGGGTGCGGGAGTGCGCGGCCAGGAAGGTGTGCACATCGTCGGCGGTCCGCCCGGCGTCCAGCGCACGGCGTACGGACTCGGGCGTGAAGCGGTAGACGGTCGCGCCGCCCTTGGACTCGACGTCGGCGAGGATGCCCAGGGTCTCGGCGAGCGGCCGTTCCAGCGGGCCGGGCGCGACGGCGGTCAGGTCGGCCTGGAGGAGGACGTGGTCGAGGGGTTCGGGGAGCAGCGGCGCGAGCAGCCGGGCGGCCTGCGTGGACGCGAGGTCGCTCTCGGCGGCCGTCGGCTCGTCCGGGTGGCGTTCCAGCAGGGCGCGGCCGTGGGAGGAGAGCGCGCCCCGGCCGGTGACCCCGAGCATTTCGGCCTCGGCGACGACCCAGCGGGCCAGCCGCGAGCGCAGGTCCTCGCCGGTGGGCGAGGCGGCGGTGGGCGAGGCGGCGGTGGAGGCGGCCCCCGGGGTGGCGCCCGGGGTGGCCCCGGGGGCGGCCGCGGAAGTGAAGGTGGTCCCGGAGGCGGACCCGGAAGGGGCCGCCGCGCCGGGGGTGGCCGTGGCGGGCGCCCCACGGTGGCCGGTAGGCCGCTCCCACCGCAGCCGGGTCAGCAGGACATCGGGGGCGACCGCGGCACCGTGCGGGAGGGTGGCCAGGAGTTCGAGGACCCGGCGGCGGACCTCGGGGGCCGGGGAGCGGTCCAGTTCCGGGCCGAGCGCGGCGAGGGTGCGGCCCCTGCTGTCCCGGCCGCCGACCAGGCCCGACGTACGGGTCGCGGGCAGCCAGGCGGCGGCGAGCCGCGCCCAGCGCTCCTCGGCGGGCAGCCGCAGCCAGTCGTCGTAGGCGGGGTGGGGGCGTAGCGCTCGTCGGTCTCGCCGTCGGAGGCCACCAGCCCGGCCGCGTACGCCAGCTCGATCCAGAAGGCGGCGACCGGTTCGGACACGTCGAGTGCCACGGCGGTCCGCTTGAGGTCGCGGACGCTCAGCCCGCCCGCGCGCAGGACGGGCGGACCGGCGGTCTCCCACTGCCCCAGCAGCTCCTCGACGGTGGCCAGGGCGGTGAAGGTCTGGCCCGCCGCGGTGTTGTCCACAACCTGTGGATCGTGCTCGGTGATGGGCGAGAGCGGCGGGGCCAGCGGCTCGGGCGCGCGGTGTGCCCGGCCGTGGCGCAGATGCAGGGCGACCTCGCGGGGCAGTACGACATTGCGCGGCCCGGACGGCAGCAGCAGCCCGCGGTCCAGCAGCCAGCCGACGGGCGGGGTGGGCGAGGAGACGGACGCCTCCCCGTACGGCGGCCCCCAGGTCAGCTTGGCCAGCACGGCCGCCGCGCCCGCCGGCGCCCCGTCGAGCAGCGCCGCCATCCGGGCGCGGTCCCGGAACAGCCCGGCCAGGGCCGCCACCGCCGTGACCGGGTCATGCGTGGGCGACAGCCCGGCCGCCGCCAGCAGCTCCTGGAGCCGCCCCGGCGACATCCCGGACGTGGCCTCCTGCACGGTCGGGCCGAGCCCGGTGGGGGAGGGCGAGGTGGGCGAGGGCGCGAGCAGCTCGCGAGCGGTCCGGACCAGCCGAAGCCGATCGTCCCCACCCCAGATCAGGGCCTGCTCGCGAAGGGTGGCCACGGCCCGCGGCAACTCGTCGACGATCGCGGCACGTTCTTCGGCACTCAGGGGGGCGCCGGTGGCCGGGGCGGGCCCGGTGGCAGAGGTGCCCCCGGCGTGCTCCGGGCCCTCGTCGCCCGTCATCAGGGCCCGCAGGGTCTCGTACGGGCAGGGGTCGGGCGCGACGGCCAGGGCCTCGGCGGTCTGTTGCGCGAATCGGTCGAGCCGTTCCACCGCCCGTACCACCGAGGCGCGGGTGCCGGCCCGGGTGGCGAGCTGGGTGAGGTCGTTCGGGACCGGGGAGAGCAGATCGGGGCGGGCGCGCAGCAGGGCGGCGAGGGCGTCGTCGGGCCGGGTGCGCAGCTCGTCGGCGAGGGTGCGCGGCACCCCGCGGCCGCGGTCGTCGCGGTCGCCGTGGCCGCCGTGGCCGCCGTCTCGTGGGCCGCCGCCCCGGGGGACGCGATCCTGCGGACCGCTGTCCCCGTGGCCGGTGTCTGCGGGCAACTCATGCCTCCCGGTTGCGCGAGCTGGTCTCTTCGGGCATGTCAGCCCTATCGATTCCATGAACCGCTCATTCGATCCACAGTACCCGCGGGGGTGCGGGGCGCAGGGGGTGCGGCGGGATTCCGGTTCCGCGCGGTACCGTCGGAGCCGACTGATACGCCGACGGTGCGCATTCTCAGGGGTCTTGGTGGGGATCGAGAGCGAGAAGCTCGTCTACGACTATCTGAGCCGTGTCGGTGACCTGGCTCAGCAACAAGGTCTGTCGTCCGGTGAACGCATGCGGCTGGTCTCCGGGCTCCGCGCCGATATCGACCATCGCCGGGCCACCGGAGGGGCGGACAGCCCGGCCGGGGTGAAGCGGATCCTGTCCAAGCTGGGCTCACCGGCCGATGTGGTGGCCGCAGCGGGCGGCCGAGCCCCCGACCCCGGGTCGGGGGGAACGGGTGGTGAGCCCCGTACGGACGGCGGCGGTGCGGGCGGCGGTGCGGCCGGTGGCGCGTCGCCGCGAGGAGCCGCCGGGGCGGCGCGGGCGGCCCGCGACAAGCTGGCCGGGCTCGCCAAGAGCAGCGGTCTCACCGGTAAGGTGCCCACCCCGCGCGAGGAGGACGCCCCCGGGGTGCCCGGTACCGGCGGCCGGAACGGGGACGGCCGCGGCCACCACACCCCGGGCGACGGCGCCCCCTCCCTGATCAAGCCGAGGCCCGCCACCCCCGCCGCGCCCCCGTCCAACGCCGCCTCGCCACCGCACCTCGCGGGCGAGGACGAACTGGGGCCGCGCGAGTCCAACATGGACTGGTGGCACGTCGAGCCGGGCCCGTTCGCCCAGCCCGAGCAGCGCGACGCGCAGTACGGCGCGGTCGAGGGGTTCACCGGCGGGATCGAGATCCCCGAACTGCTCGGCAAGGGCAAGTCGGCCGAGCAGGAGCGCCAGGAGCGGCGCGAGGCCGAGGAGAAGGCGGCGGCGGAGGCGGCCGCCGCCGAGGCCGAGGCCGCCGCGGAGGCGAAGGCGAAGACCGAGGCCAAGAAGGCGGAGGCCGGGGGCAAGCCGCGCGGCGGGCTGCGCCGCGTACTGCTCGGGCCCGGTAAGGCGGCCGGCCAGCCCGCGGGCGGCGGCGTCCCCAAGGTGCTGTCCGGGCTCGGCCCGGTGCTGCTGGTGACGGTCGCACTCCTCGTGGCGGGCGCCGCGCTGGGCAACATCATCCTGATCGCCTTCGGCTGGGTGATCGCGTACTACAGCACCTACCGCCGCTCCCCGGCCGAGGCGAAGTGGGCGGCGCTGGGCATGCCCGGCCTGGTTGCGGCCGGGGCCGCGGTCTGGCTGTGGGGCCGGGCCGACGACAAGTGGGGCGAGCCGATCCCCGAACACGGCTGGAAGGACGCCCTGACCGATACCTGGCCCTACGTCGTCCGGGGCGCGGCCATCGCCTCGGTCCTGTTCCTCCTCTGGCGCGCGAGGCGCAGGGGCAGGGGCTGACGCGGGGCCGCCCGGGGCGGCTCAAGCCCGAAGGCCGAAGGCCGAATCGGAAGCCGGAAGCCGGAGGAAGGCGCGGGCGCGGCCTTAGCCGGCACGCAGGGGCGCCCGTCCCCGGGCCCGCAGAGCACCCTCCCTGCACCCTGCACCCTCGTGCCCGACGCACGTGGCGTCTGGGCCCGACGCGCGGGGCGTCTGCCGCCGGGGTGCGGGGCGCCTGGGCTCGAGCGCGGGGCGTCTGCCGTCGGGGCTGCGGGGTGTCTGGCCCGGGGTGCGGGGCGTTTGGGCTCGAGCGCGGGGCGTCTGCCGTCGGGGCTGCGGGGTGTCTGGCCCGGGGTGCGGGGCGTTTGGGCTCGAGCGCGGGGCGTCTGCCGCCGGGGTGCGGGCGTCTTTGCCGACGTGCGAGGCGTCTGCCCTCGGAGTGCGGGGTGTCTGTCCCGACTCGCGGGGTGTCTGGCCCGGGGCTGCGGGGTGTCTGTCCCGGGGCGCGAAGCGCCTGACCCCCGGGGTGCGAGGCGTCTGGGCCCGGGGAACGCGGAGCGCTCGCCTCAGCCAGGCCCGGGGCACGCGGGGCGCTCGCCCCAACCCCGCGCGGCATACGCCGGGTGCTCCCCCGGCCCCGCGCGGGGCGCCGTCCCCGGGGGTGGGGTCTCAGCCCAAGAAAGCGCGGGGCCCAGCCCCCAGCCCCCAGCCCCGGCCCAGCCCCCGGCCCCGGCCCCGGTGCGCCCGCGCCCTGCGCGGCTCAGTTCCGCTCGGCCTGCCAAGGCGTGCCCGGGACGACCAGGGGGCTGCCGGTCACCGGGTCCGGGACGACCACCGAGTCGAGGCCGAAGACCTCGTGCACCAGGTCCGCCGTGACGATGTCCCCTGGGCGGCCGCGTGCCACGATGCGGCCGTCCTTCATCGCGATCAGGTGGTCGGCGTAGCGGGCGGCCTGGTTGAGGTCGTGCAGGACGGCGACGACCGTACGGCCGCGTTCGTGGTTGAGCTGGCGGACCAGGTCAAGCACCTCCACCTGGTGGGAGATGTCCAGGTACGTCGTCGGCTCGTCCAGCAGCAGCAGGTCGGTCTCCTGCGCGAGCGCCATCGCGATCCATACGCGCTGCCGCTGTCCTCCCGACAGCTCGTCCACCGGGCGGTCGGCGAGCGCCGTCACGTCCGTGCGCTCCATGGCGTCCGTGACGGCCCGTTCGTCCTCCTCCGACCACTGCTGCCACCACCGCTGATGCGGCTGGCGGCCACGGGAGACGAGATCGGCGACGGTGATCGCCTCGGGTGCGACGGGGCTCTGCGGAAGCAGCCCCACGGACTGGGCGATCTTCTTCGTCGGGATGCGCGCGAGGTCCGTGCCGTCGAGGAGCACGGCGCCGCCGCGCGGCCGCAGCAGCCGCCCCAGGGCGCGCAGCAGGGTGGACTTGCCACAGGCGTTGGGGCCGACGATCACCGTGACCTCGCCGTCGGGTATCTCCAGGTCCAGCCCGTCCACGACGGTGCGGTCCTCGTAGGCGAGGGTCAGCTCGCGCGCGGTGAGCCGGTTCGGCCGGTTCACCAGGTTCGGCCGGTTCACGGAAGCGGCTTCCGCCGGACCGGGCTCCGGGCTCGTTCCCGTTGTGGACGCCGAAGCGGTCATGCGGTGGTGCCTCCCTTACGGCCGCGTCCCCCGGAAGACAGCAGCAGGTGGATCAGATACGGGGCGCCGACCGCCGCCGTCAGCACGCCCACCGGCAGTTCGGTCGGCGCGAACAGCTTGCGGGCCAGCAGATCGGCGGTGACGACGATGAACGCTCCGGTCAGGGCCGAGCACAGCAGCGGGATCTGGGCGGTCCGGGTCATCCGGCGGGCGATCTGCGGGGCGAGCAGCGCCACGAAGTCCACCGGTCCTGCCGCGCCCGTCGCCATCGACGCGAGTACGACGCCGAGGGCCACCAGGCCCAGCCGCACCCGCCCGAGCCGTACGCCCAGCGCGGTCGCCGTGTCGTCGTCCATGGACACCGTGCGCTGCGCCCGCGCCGCCCACAGCACACCGGGCAGCAGCACCAGCAGCGCCCAGCCGAGCGGAGTGGCCTCGTTCCAGCCGCGTCCGTTGAGCGAGCCGGTCATCCACACCTTCGCCTGCTGGGCCACGAGATAGTCGCCCTTGGTCAGGAAGAGGTGGGTGATCGAGCGCAGCGCGACGGCGAAGCCGATGCCGATGAGCACGAAGCGGGCCGCCTGGAGCCCGCCGCGCCAGGCGAAGACGTACACCAGCGCGGCGGCGGCGAGACCGCCCAGGACGGAGAGGTACGGCAGGACGGCGAAGGAGGTGACCCCGTAGGTCATCGCGCCCACGGTCACCGCGCTCGCGCCCTGGCTGACGCCGATGATGTCGGGGCTGGCGAGAGGATTGCGGGCCACCGTCTGGATCAGCGCGCCCGCGATGCCGAAGGCGGCGCCGACCATCAGGCCGAGCGTCATCCGGGGCAGCCGCAGGGTGCCGACGACGAGATCGTTCGGGGTGGCCTGCCCGAGGCCCCACTGGGTGTGCAGGACGGCCTTCACGGCGTCGGCGGGGGCGACGAAGCTCGCGCCGACGCACAGATAGGTCACACCGACGGCGGTGGTGGCCAGGGCCAGCCCGAGCGCGACGAGGGCCGAGCGGCGGTGCAGCAGGAACGATCCGCCATGCCCGCCACGTCCGCCACCTCCGCCACCTCCGCCACCTCCGCCACGGCCTTTGGGCTTGACGCGGATCAGCCCGTACCCGGCCGGGCGGACCGTACGGACGTTGGTACGGCTTTCCGTCGCGCTCACGCGGCCCCACCTTCTTTCGCACGGCCCGATCGGTCGCGACGACGGGGTCGCGCGAGCGGGGCGGGGATGGTTGTCATCAGGCAGCCACCGCCTTCCGCCGCACCAGCGTGACCAGGAAGGGCACCCCGATCAGCGCGGTCATCACGCCCGCCGGGACCTCGCTCGGCGGGAAGACGACCCGGCCCACCACATCCGAGACCAGCAGCATCACCGGGCCGATCAGAGCGGCCATCGGCAGCACCCAGCGGTGGTCGGTGCCGACGATCGCGCGGGCGATATGGGGGACCGCGAGGCCGATGAACGCGAGCGGACCGGCGGCGGCTACCCCGACGCCGGTGAGGATCGTGGCGCCGAGGGCCGCGACGATCCGTACGGCAGCCACGTTCTGGCCGAGCCCCTTCGCGACGTCCTCGCCGAGCGCCAGCGCGTCGAGACCGCGTGCCACCGCGATCACCAGCACCGTGCCGACCAGCAGGAACGGCCAGATCTGGGCGACGATCCCGGTGTCCCGCCCGGCGAGCGAGCCGATCTGCCAGAAGCGGAACTCATCCAGGGCCGCCGCCTTCGTCGTCAGCACGCCCGTCGTGACGGACACCAGCAGGGCGTTGATCGCGGCGCCGGAGAGCGCGAGCTTGACCGGGGTCGCGCCGCCCCGCCCGCTGGTGGCGATGGCGTAGACGGCGACCGAGGCCAGCCCCGCGCCCGCGAAGGCGAACCAGACGTAGCCGCTGAGCGTGTGCACCCCGGCGAAGGCGATCGCGAGCACCACGCCCACCGAGGCGCCCTGGCTGATGCCGAGGATGCCGGGGTCGGCGATCGGGTTGCGGGTGACGCCCTGCATCACGGTGCCCGCCATGGCGAGCGCCGCGCCGACCATCAGCCCGATGAGGGTGCGCGGCAGCCGCAGGGACCGCACGATGTCGGCGGCGTCGCTCGAACCGCCGTGCAGCAGCGCGTCCAGGACCGCGCTCGGCGCGATCTGGCGGCTGCCCACGGCGAGGCTCAGCAGGGCGGCGAGCAGCAGGGCGACGACGGCCGCGGCCGTCCAGCCGAGGCGGCGGCGGACCAGGGAGGCGCGGGCCGAAGAGGTGCGGACCGGGGTGTCGTGGACCGGGGTGTCGTGGACCAGGGGGGCTCTGGGAGGGCGGTTGCTGGTCCGGTCGGCGGTCATCGCGTCCGTTCGCTCGTCGACTACGAAGTTAGGCGAGGCTAAGTGTATGGGGTGGGCCAAGGCACAATGGCGGGCATGTCTTCGCACTCCGCTCTCACCGTCGGCTTCGACCTCGACATGACGCTCATTGACTCCCGGCCCGGCATCAAGGCGGCGTACGAGGCGCTCTCGGCCCGGACCGGCACCTACATCGACTCCGACCTCGCCGTCACCCGGCTCGGCCCGCCGCTGGAGCAGGAGCTGGTGCACTGGTTCCCCGATGAGCGCGTCGAGGAGATGGGCGAGCTCTACCGCGAGCTGTACCCGGAGTACGCGATCGCTCCCACCCCGGCCATGAAGGGGCCCGGGAGGCGATCGAGGCCGTGCGGCGGGCCGGCGGCCGGGCCATCGTCGTCACCGCGAAGCACGAGCCCAACGCCAAGCTGCACCTGAGCCACCTGGGCATCGAGGCGGACGCGGTCATCGGCTGGCTGTGGGCCGAGGCCAAGGCGGAGGCGCTGCGGGAGTACGGGGCGACGGTGTACGTCGGGGACCACACGGGTGACGTACGGGGCGCCCGTACGGCCGGTGCGCTGTCCGTGGCGGTCGCCACCGGGCCCTGCGCGATGGACGAGCTGCTCGCGGCCGGCGCCGATGTCGTACTGGACGATCTGACGGCGTTCCCGGCCTGGCTGTCGGGCCACATAGGCGGTCGCACGGCGGGCTGATCCGCCCAGGTCACGGGTTCACCGGTTCATGAGGTCACGGGTTCACCGGCTGACCGGCTCATAGGTTCACGAGCTCACCGGCTCACCCGGGCCGTTTCACCTGATGCGCCCGGTTCACCCGGACGGCGGTACGGGGGGTCGCGACACCCGGGCGGCGGTCGAGGCCTCCCGCCGCTGTGCCGCGATGGAGCGCAGCAGCCCGACGGCGGCGAGGGCGAAGCCCACGCCCATCAGCATGCACACGAAGTACGCCACCGAGGGCAGCGGATCCGCGCCCAGGAAGAGCGGTGCGACGGTGACGAGCGTGGCCACCGCTCCGATGGCGAAGACGATGACGCCGGACCGGATGAGCCGGTCGCCGGGAAGGGGTGCCTCTCGGGGGTGGCCGGGGGCGCCGCCGCGGTGCGGGGTTTCATTACTCACCGGACCAGGGTAGATCCGTGCCAGAGCGCGCATAGGAACCACCCGGGTACGTCTTGTCACCAGGCTCGGGACCATTAGCCTTGGTGGTGGCGGGTCTTACGACCCGCTGTAGTGCTATCGAGAGCTGTTTTTCCGTGTTTTCCGACGAGCGACGAGGACGAGACAGACGTGCCTACCGGCAAGGTCAAGTGGTTCAACAGTGAGAAGGGCTTTGGCTTTCTCTCCCGCGATGACGGTGGCGACGTCTTCGTTCACTCGTCGGTGCTTCCGGAAGGCGTCGACTCACTGAAGCCGGGGCAGCGCGTGGAATTCGGCGTGGTGGCCGGAAATCGCGGGGATCAGGCATTGTCCGTCACCGTTCTCGATCCGACTCCCTCCGTGGCGGCCGCCCAGCGCCGCAAGCCGGACGAGCTGGCGTCCATCGTCCAGGACCTGACCACCCTGCTGGAGAACGTGACGCAGCAGCTGGAGCGCGGCCGCTATCCGGACAAGGCACACGGCCACAAGATCGCGGGCATGCTGCGCGCGGTGGCCGACCAGCTCGACGTCTGACCTGAGTCCGGGCTGAGTTCGACCTGAGCGGCCCGGCATACATCGGCGCATACGACATCCCGTCAGCGGAGTGGAACTCAGCGGAGTGGAACTCAGCGGAGCGGAGCTCAGCGGAGCCGGATGGATCCCCGTCCGGCTCCGCTCGGCGTGCGACCACTCGCCGAAGCGTCAGACCGCGTCCAGCGCCCCGGGGCCGAGGGGCGGTACCAGCCCCTCGGCCGCCGCGCGGGTCAGCAGCCCGCGCACCGCGGCGTAGCCGCTCTCGCCGAGGTCGGCGGTGAACTCGTTCACGTACAGCCCGATGTGCTGGTCGGCGACGGCCGGGTCCATCTCCTGAGCGTGCTCCAGGACATACGCCCGCGACGCCTCCGGGTCGTCCCAGGCCATCCGTACCGACGTCCGGACGGCGTCGGCGAGCTCCCGCAGCCGCTCGGCGCCCAGTGAGCGCTTGGCGATGATCGCGCCGAGCGGGATCGGGAGTCCGGTGGTCCGCTCCCAGTGCTCGCCCATGTCAGCCAGGCAGTGCAGCCCGTAATTCTGATAGGTGAACCGGGCCTCGTGGATGACGAGCCCGGCGTCGACCTCGCCGTCCCGCACCGCGGGCATGATCGCGTGGAACGGCAGCACCTTGATCTCGCCGACCCCGCCCGGCACCTCGGCGGCGGCCCACAGCCGGAAGAGCAGATACGCGGTCGAACGCTCGCTCGGCACCGCGACCGTCTTCCCCGCCAGGTCCTTGCCGCTGAGCCGCTGCCCCTCGCCGGCCTGCCGCGTGAGCACCAGCGGACCGCAGCCGCGGCCGAGCGCGCCGCCGCAGGGCAGCAGCGCGTAGTCGTCCAGCACCCACGGCAGTACGGCGTACGACACCTTCAGTACGTCGAACTCGCCGCGCTCGGCCATCCCGTTGGTGATGTCGATGTCCGCGAAGGTGACATCGAGCGCGGGCGCGCCGGGGACGCGGTCGTGAGCCCAGGCGTGGAAGACGAAGGTGTCGTTGGGGCACGGGGAGTAGGCGATCTTCAAAGGCTCAGCCAGGGGCTCGCTCAGGGGCTCAGTCACTGCCGGGTTCCTTCCGGGTCAAAGGTCCAGGTGCCGAGGAGGGGGGCGATGGTCGCGAAGGCGCCCGCGAGCGCTTCGAGCGCCTCCCCGATCCGCCAGGCCGAGCGGTCGCGTGGTCCGACGGCGTTGGAGAGCGTCCGTACTTCCAGGGTGGGTACGGACTGGGCCGCGGCGGCCTCCGCGACGCCGAAGCCCTCCATGGCCTCGGCGACGGCGCGCGGATGGCGGCGCAGCAGCTCGGCGGCCCGTTCGGCGCTCCCGGTCACGGTCGACACGGTGAGCACGGTGCCGCGCACGGCGTCCGTCGCCTCGGCGACGGCGGCGACGAGCGGGGCGGGCGGAAGGTGTTCGACGGTTCCGAAGCCCAGGTCGGTGACGGCGGCGAAGCCGTCGGGGGTCTCGGCGCCCAGGTCGGCGGCGACGATGGCGTCGGCGACGACGACGGAGCCGAGGTGCGCGGTGGCGGCGGGCGCGGTGGTGGCTGACCCTGTGCTGGCCGGCGCCGTGGTGGCTGGCTCGGCGTCGGCGGGCCGCGCCGTGGCTGTGGTGGTGGGCCCCGCGGCGACGGGGCGCGCGGTGGTGAAGCCGCCGCCGATACCGGCCGATACGGCGAGGTCGTAGGGGGTGCGGGCGACCGCGGCCGCGGTCAGGGCGGCGGCGGTTCCGGCCGCCGCGGCCGCCGGGCCGACCCCGGCGGCCAGGACGTCCACGGTGAGCGGCGGCCCGGTGGGCGGCGCCGGGCTCAGCCGGTGGAGGACCCCGCCGGGGACGGGGAGTTCGGCCACCTCGGGGGCCGTGGCGCCGACGCCCCGTACGACGGCGTCCCGCTCGGCGGGTACGGCCGTGACGATCAGTACGCGCATGGGCGACTCCCCCCTGTCACACACAACCCTGTCACGGGCGGCGGCCGGTGGCCCGGTGCGACCGGGCCCCGTCCCGCGGAGTTCCGCTCGTCAGGAGCCTCTGTCACGAGAGCCCCTCACAGGAGCCCCCCTCACAGGAGCCCCCGTCATAGGAGCCCCCGTCATAGGAGCTCCGCGTCACAGGAGCCCCGTCAGGAGTCGCGTTCCAGCGTGAAGCGCCAGATGCCCTTGACGCCCTGGCTGCTCTTGCCGAGCTCGGCGACCGTGATCGTGACCTTCTTCTCGAGCGTGGTCTGGCCGGTCTGCGGGTTCTGCCGGGCGAAGAGCGTATCGCTGTCGAAGCTGCGGTACGTCTCCTTGCTCGCCTCGGCCATCACCGGGTTGTTGGCGATCAGGCCCCAGCCGGACTTGGCGATCTCGGGGTCCACCCCGATCCGCACCTTGTCCCCGGCGGTCACCTTGATCGTGTGCTCGGGCTTGGCGGACAGGCAGTCCTTGAACTTCTTCGAGCTCAGGTCCTTGCCGTCGCCGTAGCAGCCGTTGCCGGCCTCGGCCGTCACGGTGTTCGAACCGACCGTCACCGTTGCCAGCGGGGTCGGCTTGTCGCAGGCGGAGAGGGCGACGAGCCCGAGGGACACAGCACAGGCGGCGGTGACGGCGCGGCGGCCCTTGCCCCTGGAAAACAGCGCAGCGGTCATGCGGGCAGGCTATCTGGCCGCACCGATCGCCTCGCGCGCGGGTACGACTCGCCGATGGCGGTCCCGTCGGGCTTGGGTGCCACCCGTAGCTCCCAGAACTCACGGATCCCGGAACTCACGCCACCCGTGGATACGGCGCCCCCTGCCGGGACGCGCTCAGCAGTCCGCGGACGCTCAAAGCCGCGCCCAGCGTGATCACCGCCGCGGCGACCGCCATCCCCAGCACCCCGTGGAGCGGCAGCACGATGCCGATGGCGCCCCCGAGGACCCACGCCATCTGGAGCGTCGTCTCGGACCGCGAGAACGCCGAGGTGCGGACCTCCTCCGGGACGTCACGCTGGATCAGCGCGTCCAGCGACAGCTTGCCCAGCGCCTGGGAGATCCCGGCGGTGGCGGCCACGGCGGCCACCGTCACCGCGCCGTAGAAGGCCGCCGACACGATGAGCACGCCCAGGGCGGAGCTCAGCACCACCGCGATGATCAGCTCCGGGCCGCGCGCCCGCAGCCAGGCGCCGATCGCGGTGCCCAGCGCGTTGCCGCCGCCCGCGCAGACCGCGGCCAGGCCGAGCGAGACCTCGGGGCCGAGCCCGCCCAGCGGCTGGTCGCGGAGGAGGAAGGCGAGGAAGAGGGTGAGGAACCCGGACAGGGTCTTCAGCGCGGCGCACGCCTGAAGGGCGTGCAGGACCGAGGGGCCGACCGTACGGAGGCCGGGCCGCCGGGACCGGCCCCGCCAGAAGGCGATCCGGGAGAAGGCGGCCCTGGCCCCACCGCCGAAGGCGGCTCCACCGGCCGGGGCGGCCCTGGCCCCACCGGCCGCTGCGGCGGCCCGGGCCCCGCCCACCCTGGTCTTGGGCTTGCGCACCGTCACCGGCAGATGCAGATGGCGCTGTCCCGAGGTCAGCTGCGCCCTGGCCTCGCCTTTCGAGGAGTCCACCTTGTGCGGCAGGGTGAACGACAGGAACCCACCCAGCAGGAAGATCGCGGACGCCCCGTACAGCGGCCAGCTCGGCCCGATCTGGTGCAGCCCGGCCCCCAGCGGGGCCGCGGCGCCGGTGGCGAGCAGCCCGGCCAGGGTGACCCGGGAGTTGGCCTTGACCAGGGAGAAGTGGGGTGGGAGCAGTCGTGGCACGACGGCGGAACGGACGACTCCGTACGCCTTCGACGCCACCAGCACGCCCAGCGCCGCCGGATACAGCTCGAGCCCGCCGCCCGCCACCGCGCCCGCCATCGTCAGCGCGAGCACCACGCGGGTCAGCATCGCGCCCGCCATCGCCGCGCGGCGGCCGTGCGGAACGCGGTCGAGCAACGGGCCGATGACGGGGGCGAGCAGCGCGAACGGCGCCATGGTGATGACCAGGTAGAGCGCGACCCGGCCGCGGGCCTCGTCGGTCGGGACCGAGAAGAAGATCGTGGAGGCGAGGGCGACGGTGATCAGCATGTCGCCCGCGGAGTTCACCGCGTGCAGTTCGATCAGCTTGCCGAGCCCCGACTCGCCGGCGCCGTGGGCGTGGGTGGCGCGGCGGATGCCGCGCCCGGCCGCGGTGAAGGGGAGGCGGAGCGCGAAGGGGAGGCGGAGCGCGTGGACGACCCAGCGGCCCGACCTCTTGGTCGAGCCGCCGCTGTACCACCGTGCTCCTGCCACCTGACCATGGTGCAGCCAACGCGGCCGAAGCGTCAGACCTTCGACGGCTTTCCGGATGGCGGCGCCGTCGGCGGCGATCGGCAACACCCCGCTGTGCAGCGGAAACGCGCTTTCGCGGGGGCGGGAGGGGAGGGGGCGTACGGCGCCGGGCCGGGTGGTCGGGATGAGACGGGGGTAGGGCCGGTGCGGCCGGACAAGGTAGCGTGCGTAACCGCGCCACCGAGGGTCGTTCCTGGCCGTGTGCCGAGTAGCCATCCCGCAGAATGGGACGTACAAGGTGCGCCCGAAGCCCGGATGGGCGCGGACGTCGACGCGGCCCCATGGTCCGCTCCGTCCGCGGTCCCGCGACGGCCGTACGGCTGGCGCACCAGGTCAGACGGCTGCGACGGCGTGGAAGAGAGAATCGATCCTGTGAGTGCGATGCGAAGCCGTACCCCCGACCGCCTGTGCGCCGAGGCGGTCGAACTCGCCCGCGAGGCGGCTGCGGAAGCCGCCCGTCCGGGGCCGGTGGGCGAGTATCTGGGCGCTGTCGCCGAGGGCGACCGCGTGGTCACGCATCTCTTCGAGAGCGCCGAGCCGGGCTATCGCGGCTGGCGCTGGGCGGTCACGGTGACCCGCGCCTCCCGCGCGAAGGCCGTCACCCTGGACGAGACGGTGCTGCTCCCCGGGCCCGACGCGCTGCTCGCGCCGGAGTGGGTGCCCTGGAGCGAGCGGCTGCGCCCCGGTGACATGGGGCCGGGCGACCTGCTCCCCACCGAGGCCGATGACCTGCGCCTGGAACCCGGCTACTCGGGCGAGGACGCCCCGCCGCCCAACTCAGCGGTCTCGGAGGAGATGCAGCAGCTCGCGGCGGTGGAGGAGGCCGATGTGACGGCCGGCGCCCCCGCGGCGCAGACCGTCGCGCCCACGACCGGCTCGATCGCGGCCGTCGCCGAGGAACTGGGCATGCGGCGCGCCCGGGTGCTCTCCCGCTACGGCCTCCACGTCGCGGCCGACCGCTGGGATGAGGCGTACGGCCCCAAGACCCCCATGGCCCAGGCGGCCCCCGGCACCTGCGCGAGCTGCGGCTTCCTGGTGGCCCTCGGCGGCTCGCTGGGGCAGGCGTTCGGGGTCTGCGCGAACGAGTTCAGCCCGGCGGACGGCCGCGTCGTCTCCCTCTCCTACGGCTGCGGCGCCCACTCCGAGGCCGCCGTCATGCCCAAGCCCCCCGCCCCGCCCCACCCGTCGTCGACGAAACCATCGTCGAACCCCTCCCCTCCACCCGGACCGCACGGGCGGCTCCGTCGAGCCGGACACGCCCCCGGAGGACCTGGGCCACAGTTGAGGGGCCCCGGGCCCCGCCCCACGACGGCGCCCGGCCAGGCTGCACGGAGCGACGGCCTCGGGGCCACTGCTGCGGGACGTGCCCCCGGCCAGGCCGCTACGGAAGGACGGCCCCTGGCTGGGTCGCTATGGAACGGCGGCCCGGGGCCAGCCGCTACGGAAGGACGGCCCCCGGCTGGGCCGCTACGGAAGGACGGCCCTGGTCCGGCCGCTGCAGAACTGCGGGCCGGGTCCGGCCGCTGCAGAACTGCGGGCCGGGGCCGCCGCCCGGCACACGGTCGCCCCGACGGCGGCAGCGAACTCCCGCCCCGGCGGGGCCGCGCGTCCCAGCGCGTTGCGGCGCCGGCGCCCGGCCCCCTCGCGGTTGCTGCCGCGCCTGTGTGGGGCCCGGGGCGTCGTTTGACGGCGGATAGCGGTACGTTCGCGGCTAGCAAGGGCGGCACGCGAGGGAACGGCGAGCGCGGTGGGGTGATCCGCACCGCGGGGGACTCGGCGGTGTGGCGCCGTGGCGCAGGACGGACCCCGACCAGGAACTTCCGGAGGCGAGACGTGAGCAGCACGGCGATGGTGCGAGGCGCGACCGAGGACGTGGACCCGTTCGGGACCGCGCGGCTGCGGCGCGGCGTGCTGGACGCCTGGGCCGCGTCGCCCGCCCGGTTCCGGGAGGACGCCAACGCCGAGGAGGACCTGGCGCTGGGCGGCCACCGCGACCGGCTGGTCGTCGAGCTGGCCCAGAACGCGGCGGACGCCGCCGCCCGCGCCGGGGTGCCCGGGCGGCTGCGGCTGACCCTGCGGCCGGCCACCGACGGCGAGCCCGCCGTGCTGGCCGTCGCCAACACCGGGGCGCCGCTGGACGCGGCGGGCGTCGAGTCGCTGTCCACCCTGCGGGCGTCGGCCAAGCGGGACGAGCCGGAGAGCGCGGTCGGGCGGTTCGGCGTCGGCTTCGCGGCGGTGCTCGCGGTGAGCGACGAGCCCGCGGTCGTGGGCCGCACCGGCGGGGTGCGCTGGTCGCTGGCCGAGGCGCGGGAGCTGACCCAGCGCGCCACCGCCGCCAGCCCCGGCCTCGCCGAGGAGCTGCGCCGCCGCGACGGCCACGTACCCCTGCTGCGACTGCCACTGCCCGCCGAGGGGAGCGCCCCGGACGGCTACGACACCGTCGTCGTGCTGCCGCTGCGCGACGGCGCGGCGTGGGATGTCGCGGAGCGGCTGCTGGCCGGGATCGACGACGCGCTGCTGCTCACCCTCCCCGGCCTGGCCGAGGTCGTGGTCGAGACCGTCGAGGGCGTCCGGACGCTGCGCCGCCGCCAGGACGGCCCGTACACCGTCGTCGAGGACAGCGGCGCCCGCGGTACGACGCGCTGGCGCACCGAGAGCGTCGGGGGGCGGCTGGAGCCGGAGCTGCTCGCGGACCGCCCGGTGGAGGAGCGGCTGCGTCCGGTGTGGTCGGTGACCTGGGCGGTTCCGGTGGACGCGGAGGGCGCGCCGACGCGGCCCGCGACCGCCCCGGTGGTCCACGCCCCGACGCCGACCGACGAGCCGCTGGGCATGCCCGCGCTGCTGATCGCGTCCTTCCCGCTGGAGCCCACCCGCCGCCACACCGCCCCCGGGCCGCTCACGGACTTCCTGCTGGACCGCGCGGCCGAGGCGTACGCGACCCTGCTGCGCGACTGGCATCCGGTCTCGGTCGGCTCGATCGACCTGGTCCCGGGCCAGCTGGGCCGGGGCGAGCTGGACGGGGAGCTGCGCCAGCGGGTGCTGGAGCGGCTGCCGAGGGTGCCGTTCCTGCCCAGCGCCGCCGCACCGGCGGTGGGGGTGGGCACGGAGGACGCGGCCGTGGCCGAGGCCGCGGCGGGCTGGCTCGGCTCGCCGGAGGCGCTCGGTCCGGACGCCGCCCAGGGCGGCCCCGCGGCGGGGGAGCCGACTGCCGCCCCGCCCGCGCCCACCCCGGCCGACTGGGACGACGACGTGCTGGCGCGCGGCGGCGCCGAGGGCGAGCCGTACGCGCTGCGGCCCCGGGACGCCGAGATCGTCGAGGGCGCGGGCGCGGAGACGGTGGAGGTGCTGGCCGAGCTGTTCCCGACGCTGCTGCCCGCGGGTCTCGAGCGCCGCTCGGAGCTGCGGGTGCTGGGCGTGGCCCGGGTGCCGCTGGGCGAGCTCATCGACCGGCTCGCGGGCGTGGAGCGCGCCCCGGCCTGGTGGCGGCGGCTGTATGACTCGCTGGGCGGCATCGACCCGGACCGGCTCAGTGGCCTGCCGGTGCCGCTGGCGGACGGCCGGACGACGATCGGGCCGCGGCAGGTGCTGCTGCCGCTGCCGGGCGAGGCCGACGGCGACCTGGACGGCCCGCACGGGCTGGACAGCATCGGAACCGCCGAGTCCGCCTTCACCGCCGAGTCCGCCGGACCGGTCGAGTCCGCCGTCACCGCCGCACCCGCCGGGATCGCTGAGTCCGCCGCGCCCGCGCGGACCCCCGAGCGCGCCGCCGCGGTCAGCGATACGCATCGCACCCTCGCCCGCCTCGGCCTGAAAGTTGCACATCCGGACGCCGCCCATCCGCTGCTGGAGAAGCTCGGCGCGACCCCCGCCACCCCTCGCGCCGTGCTGACGACCCCGCAGGTACGGACCGCTGTCGCGCATTCGCTGGAGGCGGAGGACGAGTACGACCCGTTCGCGGAGGAGGGCGAGGGCGGTCTGGGCGCGGCGCTGGACGCCGACACGCTGGCCGACACCGTCCTCGGCCTGGTCCAGCAGGCCCGGCTGGCGCCCGGCGACGAGCCGTGGCTGGCCGCGCTCGCGCTGCCGGACGAGGACGGGGAGCTGGCCCCGGCCGGTGAGCTGGTCCTCCCCGGCAGCGCCTTCGAGCAGGTGATGCGGGAGGGCGAACTGGCCGCGTGCGACGCCGAGCTGGCCGAGCGCTGGGGTGAGCAGCCGCTCGCCGCGGTCGGTGTGCTGGCGGGCTTCACGCTGGTCAGGGCCACCGATGTGGTGCTGGACCCGGATGAACTGGAGCCGCGCGAGGGCGACTTCACCGAACCGGACGACGTCGGCGTGCTGGACGCCGTCGACGTGTGGTGCGAGGACGTGCTGGACCGGCTGCCGGAGACGCCGGTGCCGCCGGTGGCCACCGAGATCGTGGCCGTACGGGACCTGGATCTGGTCGACGACGACGCCTGGCCGCGGGCGCTGGCCATGCTCGCCCAGCCGCCGCTGCGCGACGCGCTGACCGCGCCGGTGCGGGTGCTGCTGCCGGACGGCACGACGGAGATCGTGCGCTCGTACACCGCGTGGTGGCTGCGCGGTCATCCGGTGCTGGACGGCCGCCGCCCCGCCGGGCTGCGCGCGGCCGGGGGCGATCCGCTGCTGGCCGGGCTGTACGAGGCGGTGGACGCGGCCGGGTTCGAGGACGAGCAGGTGCTGCGGGCGCTGGGCGTACGGACCTCCGTCGCCGCACTGCTGGACGAGCCGGGCGGCGCCGCCGAGCTGCTGGCCCGCCTCGCCGACCCGGACCGCGAGGTGTCCCCCGCCCAGCTGCACGCCATCTACGGGCAGTTGGCCGACCTGGACCCCGAGCAGGTGACCCTGCCGGACGAGCTGCGCGCCATCGTGGACGGCGAGCCGACGGTGGTCGAGGCGGGCGAGGCGCTGGTCGCGGACGCTCCGGACCTGATGCCGCTGGCCGAGGCGGACGGCCGGGCGCTGCTGCCCGTACGGCCCACGCGGGCGGCGGAGCTGGCCGAGCTGTTCCAGGTGCGGCGGCTGAGCGAGGCGTACCCGGCGCGGGTGACCTCACAGGGCGATCCGCACGAGGTGCCCGAGGCGGTCCGCGAACTCCTCCCGCGCGCCCCGCTGTCGTACATCGAGCACGAGGAGCTGCTGATCGAGGGCCCGGGCGAGGGTCCGGATGAGGGCGAGGGCGAGGGCGCGGGCTCGGGTTCGGGCGAGATCGAGCTGGACTGGCGGTATGTGGACGGCACCCTGCACGCCTCGACGGTCGAGGGCGTCGCGGCCGGTCTGTCCTGGGCGGCCGGCCACTGGGCGCGTCGGTTCGAGGTGGCGGCCCTGCTGGAGGATCTGACCCGTACGGAGGAGCTGGCGCGGGCCCGCTGGTTCGACTGACGGGCGCGCGGGTACGGGGTGTGCGCGGCGCGCGGGTACGGGGTGTGCGCGTGGGCCTTGCCTCGGTGCCCCCGGGGCAAGGCCCGCTACCCGGTCAGGACTTGCGTGCCACGCCCGCGAGAGTCAGGGCTTGCGTGCCACGCCCGCGAAGATCCACAGCTCCTTGGCCTCCGCCTCGGCCCTGGCCTGCTCGCCCTCGGGCTTCCAGCGGTGCGGCATCACCACGCCCGGATCGACCAGCTCCAGCCCGTCGAAGAACGGAAGGATCTCCTCCCGGGTGCGTCCCTGCACATGGATGCCGCTGCCGCGGTAGAGGTTGGTGACCGCGTCCGAGACGCCGGGGCGGGGGTCGAGCGCGCCGTGCGAGAGCACCAGATAACTGCCCGAGGCCAGCGGCTCGACCAGTTGGCGCACGATCTCGTACGGCTTCTGCTCGTCCGCGATGAAGTGCATGATCGCATTGAGCGACAGGGCGACCGGCTGGGACAGATCGAGGGTGTCGTTCAGCTCCTCGGCGGCCAGGATCGCCTCCGGATCGCTGACGTCCGCGTGGATGTAGGCGGTGCGGCCCTCGGGCGTGGAGAGCAACAGGGCCTGCGCGTAGGCCAGCACTATCGGGTCGTTGTCCGCGTAGACGACCCGGGAGTCCGGGGCGGTCTTCTGGGCGACCTGGTGGAGGTTGGGCTCGGTGGGAATCCCGGTCCCGATGTCCAGGAACTGCCGTATGCCCGCCTCGCCCGCGAGCCAGCGGGTGGCGCGGTGCATGAATGACCGGTTGGCACGCGTCCACGGCTTGACGTCGGGCCAGACGGCCTCGACCTGTTCGGCGGCCTGGGTGTCGACCGCGTAGTGGGTCTTGCCGCCCAGGAAGTAGTCGTACATGCGGGCCGAGTGCGGCTTGCTGGTGTCGATCTCATCGGCACGAAAGCGGTTACCGGTCATATCTCTCACATTACTGGTGAGTTGACGATCGCAAGACGGTAGTTCTCGAACAAAGTGCCCGTCGTGAGGCTTCCGCAACATTGTGAACGGCCCGTGAAGATCGTACAGTTGACCCATCCGGCTCCGCCCGCGCGTCCCCGCGGCGGGGCCGTCATCTTTCTGTGCGCACCACAGACGGGTGAGCGGGTGCGTCATGAGGAGGGGAGCGCGCCCGCGCACCAGGCCAGGGCGCCGGGCCGCGGCCGGGAACGGCGGGCGGTCCGGCGCCGCGCCGTCGCGGGTGCCCCTTGTGCGCGCTCGGGGTGGGCACGGCAGCGGTGCGGTGGGTCGGCGGTTCTGTGCGTCGGCTGGCTGCGCGTCAGCGGTTCTGCGTGTCGGCCGTCCGTGTGTCAGCCGTTCTGCGCGTCGGCCGGCTGCGTGTCGCCGTTCCGCGAGCCGCGGCGGATCGCCGTCTCCCGGGCCCGTACGTACCAGGTGCCGAGCAGCCCGAGGCCGCCGCCGGCCAGGCAGGTCCACAGCCACCACAGATGTCCGTGGTCGTGGAACCAGCCATAGAAGGGCAGCTGGGCGAGGAAGAGGACGAACCACAGGATCGTGCCGCCGGTGATCGTGGCCACGACATTGCCCTCAAGGGGCTCCGGCGCCTCGTGCTTGGGGTCCACTTCGTCATGGCCACAGCTTAAGGGGGCCGGTCACGGGCCCGGCCGGGGCCGTGCCGGGGCGGCGCCGGGGATCGTGCCGGGGCGGCGCCGGGGATCGTGCCGGGACGGCGCCGGGGGCCGTGCCGGGACGGCGCCGGGGCAGCGCCGAGACCTCGTCGGGACCTCACCGAGACCTCACCGGGACCGGTTTGGCGATCCGGCGTTGATAGTTTCATACTGAATACTTCTGGGTCTGAGTGGAATGTCTCGTTCGATCATCCAAAGGGCCCCGCCGTTGCTGTTCACGCACCCTGAGGTCCTTCATGTCCCCCTCGGCCACCGCGCCGGTCGACGCCGGCGAACAGGCTCCGACTCCCCCCGCCAAGGGCATCGACAAGTTCTTCAAGATCAGCGAGCGTGGTTCCTCGATCTCCCGGGAGATCCGGGGCGGACTGGCCACGTTCTTTGCGATGGCCTACATCGTCGTACTGAATCCGATCATCCTCGGGGCCGGTACGGACAAGTTCGGGCATCAGCTCAACAACGGCCAGCTGGTCACCGCCACCGCCCTGATCGCGGGTCTGACCACGCTGCTCATGGGGATCATCGGCAACGTCCCCATCGCGCTGGCCGCGGGCCTCGGCATCAACGCCGTGGTCTCGCTCCAGCTCGCGCCCAAGATGAGCTGGCCGGACGCGATGGGCATGGTGGTGCTCGCGGGTCTGGTGCTGATGATCCTCGTCGCCTCGGGACTGCGGCAGCGGGTGATGGACGCGATCCCGTCCGGGCTGCGGCGGGCGATCGCGATCGGTATCGGTCTCTTCATCGCCCTGATCGGTCTTGTCGACTCCGGCTTTGTCAGCCGTAACCCCGACTCCGCGCACACCACCGTCCCCCTCGGCCTGGGGGTGGCCGGGCGGCTCCAGGGCTGGCCGGTGCTGGTCTTCGTGGTCGGTCTCGCGCTCACCTTCATCCTGATCGTCCGCAAGACGCGCGGCGCGATCCTGATCGGCATCGTGACGATGACCGTGGTCGCGATCGTGATCAACTCCCTGGCCCAGATCCCGGACGCCCAGTGGGGGCTGACCATCCCCACGGTGCCGGACAAGGTGGTCGACACCCCGGACTTCGGCCTCGTCGGCGATGTCAGCCTCTTCGGCGGCTTCCATGAGGTCGGCCTGCTCACCGGCTGTCTCTTCGTCTTCACCGTGCTGCTGTCCGGCTTCTTCGACGCGATGGGCACGATCATCGGCGTCGGCGAGGAGGCCGGGCTGACCGATGAGCGCGGCCAGCTGCCGGGCATGGGCCGGATCCTGATGATGGACGGCGTCGCGGTCGCGGGCGGCGGCTTCGGCTCGGCCTCGGCCAACACCTGCTTCGTGGAGTCCACGGCGGGCGTCGGGGAAGGGGCGCGCACCGGACTCGCGAACGTGGTGACCGGCGCGCTCTTCCTGCTCGCGCTGGTCTTCACCCCGCTGGCCAAGGTGGTGCCCTCGCAGGCCGCGACCCCCGCGCTGGTGGTCGTCGGCTTCCTGATCATGGCGGCGAACGTCAAGGAGATCGACTGGAGCGATTCCACGATCGCGATCCCGGCCTTCCTGACCATGATCTCGATGCCGTTCACCTACAGCATCACCAACGGGATCGGGCTGGGCGTCCTCGCGTTCCTGCTGCTGCGCGTCGCCACCCGGCGGACCCGGGAGATCCCCTGGCTGCTGGCCGCGGTGGGGCTGTGCTTCCTGGTGTACTTCCTGCTCAACCCGATCGAACAGGCACTCGGCGTCTCCTGAGCCGAGCCCGGCCCTGCCTGGGCCGAGCCCGGGCCGGGTCGTCGTCCCCCCTGGTGCACGCCGTCCCGCCTGGCGCGCGAGCGTTCCGCCCTGAGCGCCCCGGACCCCCGTGGTCCTGGGCGCTCATGCGTGCCGCCGTACGTTACTACCCGGAGTCGTTTCACTCGTTCGGGTGAAATAGAAATAGGGAAGTCACCAGGGTTTCATTAGGCGAGGTAATGAGTTATGCTAAAGACCATGCCGGATCTGTCCCGCCCCCAGCACCAGGCGGAGGCGCCCCCCGATGACGCGGCCGCGGTCAGCGCACTGCGGTCCGGAGTGATGCGCCTGTCGCGGCGGCTCAAGCACCAGCGGGTGGACGAATCGCTCAGCCCGACCGAGATGGCGGTCCTGGGCACGCTGGCCCAGTGCGGCTCCGCCACCCCCGGCGAGCTGGCCCGCAAGGAGCACGTCCAGCCGCCGTCGATGACCCGCATCGTGGCGCTGCTGGAGGCCAAGGGGCTGGTCAGGCTCGAGCCGCATCCTGAGGACCGGCGGCAGAAGGTCGTCTCGCCGACCGAGCGGGCAGAGGCCATGCTCGAAGAGAGCCGACGCAAGCGCAACGCCTGGCTGGCCGAGCTGGTCGGGGAGCTGACCGAGGACGAGTGGGACGTGCTGCGCGCCGCCGCGCCCGTACTGGAGAAGCTCGCGCATATGTAAGAACGACCCGAGGCAGCCAGGAGGCGAACGCACTTGAGTACGGGACCCGGAGCAGACTCCGCACCCGCACCGAAGAACCCCGCACACCCCGGAGACCCCAGAAGCCTGGGCAACCCCGGCACCCCCGGAAACTCCGTATCCGACCCCGCGCCCGCCGTCACCGCGGGACGCACCCGGGGCGGGACCTTCCGTTCGCTGAGGATCCGCAACTACCGCCTGTTCGCGACCGGTGCCATGATCTCCAACACCGGCACCTGGATGTCGCGGATCGCCCAGGACTGGCTGGTCCTGAGCATCACCGGCTCCTCCACCGCGGTCGGCATCACCACCGCGCTGCAGTTCCTGCCCATGCTGCTCTTCGGCCTCTACGGCGGGGTCATCGCGGACCGATGTCCCCGGCGCCGGCTGCTGCTCTTCACCCAGACCGCGCTGGGGCTGTGCGGGCTCGCCCTCGCCGCCCTCACCCTCAGCGGCCATGTGCAGGTCTGGCACGTCTATCTGATCGCGTTCCTGCTCGGCATGGTCACCGTCGTCGACAACCCGACCCGCCAGGTCTTCGTCAACGAGATGGTCGGCCCCAAGGACCTGCGGAACGCGGTCAGCCTCAACTCCGCGAACTTCCAGTCCGCCCGGCTGATCGGCCCGGCGGTCGCCGGTGTGCTGATCACCGCCGTGGGCAGCGGCTGGGCCTTCCTCATCAACGGACTCTCCTTCGGTGCCCCGATCATCGGGCTGCTGCTGATGCGTACCAGCGAGCTGCACAAGGTCGAGCGGGCGCCGCGCGGCAAGGGGCAGCTGCGGGAGGGGCTGCGCTATGTGGCCGGGAACCCCGATCTGATCTGGCCGATCGTGCTCGTCGGCTTCATCGGCACCTTCGGCTTCAACTTCCCGATCTGGCTGAGCGCCTTCGCCGACGATGTCTTCCACGCCGGACCGGGTACGTACGGCCTGCTCAACACCCTGATCGCGATCGGCTCGGTGACGGGCGCGCTGCTCGCCGCCCGGCGCGTGGTGGCCCGGCGGCGGCTGCTGGTCGGGGCGGCGCTGATGTTCGGCGTGCTGGAGATGGTCGCGGCGGCCACCCCGTACTTCTGGCTCTTCGCGGCGCTCATGGTGCCGATCGGGATCTTCAGCCTGACGTTCAACGTGACCGCGAACTCCAGCGTCCAGCTCGCGACGGATCCCGCGATGCGGGGCCGGGTGATGAGCCTGTTCATGATGGTCTTCGTCGGCGGTACGCCGATCGGCGGCCCGCTGGTGGGCTGGCTGACCGACACCTGCGGCGCGCGCATCGGCTTCGCCGCGGGCGGTCTGGTCTCGGCGGCCGCCGCGGCCGGGGTGGGGCTGATCCTGGTCCGGGCCGGCGGCCTGCGGCTGAAGCTGGACCTGCGTCGGGGCCACCCCCATGTGATCTTCGTGCCGCGCACGCCCGAGCCGGAGGACAAGCCGCTGGCCGCCACGGCCTGACTGGCCGCCATGGCCTGAAGCGCCCCCTTTGGCCTCGCCGGGGCTACGCCTCTTTGACTTCGCCCGGGACCCCGCTCCTCGCACGCCGGAGGGGCTGAGTTCCCCACCTCCGGTGCGGGAGACTGGGCGGATGAGACTCTTCGCCGCCGTGTTGCCGCCGGAGGCGGCCGTCGCCGAGCTGGCCGCGCGGGTCAAGGCGCTCCGGGCGCTGCCGGGGGCGGACGGGCTGCGCTGGACCGAGCGGCAGGGCTGGCACTTCACACTCGCCTTCTTCGGCGAGGTGGCCGAGGACATACTGCCCGAGCTGCACACCCGGCTGGCCCGCGCCGCCCATCGGCACCACCCCCATGAGCTGCGGCTCGCGGGCGGCGGCCGGTTCGACGACCGGGTGGTGTGGGTGGGCGTCGACGGCGACAGCGAGGCCCTGCGGCGGCTGGCCGACTCCGCCGAGGCGAGGGGCCGACGGGCCGGGGTCCCGATGGACCGGCACCGCCCGTACCACCCGCATCTGACCATCGCCCGCGCCCGCTCCCCGCGGCACGGCTCCCCGCGCCACGGCTCCGCCACCAGCCTCGCGCCGTACGTGGACGGGCTCACGGACTTCGCGGGCCGGGAGTGGACCGTGGGCGAGCTCAGCCTCGTGCGCAGCCATCCACCGGCCCCGGGCGTCCCCGGGCAGCAGCCGCGCTACGAGGTGGTGGCGGCCTGGCCGCTGGGGCACTGAGCGGTCCGGCTAATCTCGAGGTGTGGACCCCAAGACCAGAAACATGATCATGAGCGGCGCGCTGGTGCTGATTCTCGTCGTCGTCGCCGCGGCTGCCGCCCTCGGAGGTTGAGAACGAGGGGGTGTGGACCGCCGCGCGGCCCACGCCCAGTGTCTCGGCTACCAGGCGAACGCCTCCGGCGACGGACCCGGGCCGGGGAAGATCTCGTCCAGCTCCGTCAGCAGCTCCTCGCCCAGCGTCAGCTCCGACGCCCGCACCGCCGACGCCAGCTGCTCGGCCGTGCGCGGACCCACGATCGGGCCGGTGACGCCGGGCCGGGTGAGCAGCCAGGCCAGGGCCGCCTCGCCGGGCTCGATGCCGTGCTTGGCCAGCAGGTCCTCGTACCGCTGGATCTGATCGCGCACCGCCGTGTTCTTCAGCGCGTCGGCGCTGCGCCCGGACGTGCTGCGCGAGCCGCCGCCCTCGCGCTCCTTGCGGAGCGCGCCGCCGAGCAGTCCGCCGTGCAGCGGCGACCAGGGGATGACGCCCACGCCGTAGCCCTGCGCGGCCGGGATGACCTCCATCTCGGCGCGGCGCTCGGCCAGGTTGTACAGGCACTGCTCGCTGACCAGCCCGTACGAACCGCGGCGGGCGGCGGCCTCATTGGCCTGGGCGATGTGCCAGCCCGCGTGGTTGGAGGAGCCCGCGTAGATGATCTTGCCCTGCTCTACGAGGACGTCGATGGCCTGCCAGATCTCGTCCCACGGGGTGGAGCGGTCCACGTGGTGGAACTGGTAGAGGTCGATGTAGTCCGTGCCGAGCCGCTTGAGGCTGGCGTCCACGGCCCGGCGGATGTTCACGGCCGAGAGCTTGTCGCTGTTGGGCCAGGGCTCACCCTCGGCGGCCATGTTTCCGTACACCTTGGTCGCGAGGACCGTCTTCTCGCGCCGCCCGCCGCCCTTGGCGAACCAGCTCCCGATGATTTCCTCGGTGCGGCCCTTGTTCTCGCCCCAGCCGTAGACATTGGCGGTGTCGAAGAAGTTGATGCCCGCGTCGAGCGCGGCATCCATGATCGAGTGGCTGTCGGCCTCCTCCGTCTGCGGACCGAAGTTCATGGTGCCGAGGACGATACGGCTGACCTTGAGACCTGTGCGTCCGAGCTGCGTGTACTCCATGGGGATCAGCCAAGCCGTTGGAGTGCGCTCTAATCAAGGGGGCGGGCCGGGTGCTCCGTCATCGGCGGCGGCAGGGGCCCGGGCGGGAATACCCCGTGGGAAAACCGAGAAAACCCGAAAGCCCGCTTTTTGGCCCCCGTGCGGTCAAAAAGCGGGCGTCTTGGGGTTTCGTGGCTCCGGTCGGACGTCGATCGAACTCCGGCCCGAACTCCGGCCCGAATTCCGGCCGAACTTCGGTCGAACGTGATCGCCGGATATGGCCGCTGAATGTGGTCGCCGAATGCGACCGGTCTTTTCGGATTACCGGGCGGCGCGGGACTTCATAAAGCCGAGAACGCCGAGGGCCAGGGCCATCAGTGCGCCGATCAGGACCATGTAGAGCCCCGGTCCTGCGGTCATGTCGTACAGCTTCGAGGCCTGCTCCACCGCCTTCTCCGCGACCTGCTGCGACACCCCCTCCTCGTCCTTCAGCTTCTGGATGAGGAGCCGATCGGGGTCGGCCATGTTGATGGCCGCGACAATGGCCATGGCCAGCCCCAGAACGCCGCCGACCAGGTAGAGCGCCGCCTTCTTGGTGGCCATGGCGGCGATGAACAGGACCGCCGCGACCAGGGCGATGATCAGCGTGATGATGCCGTCGCCGTCGATGCCCTTGATGCCTCCGGTGGCGCCCTCGGAGTCGGAGATCACCCAGTTCACCATGGAGCCGACCAGCGCGATGACCGAGCCGACGATCGCGAAGATCGCGATCTTCTTGGACGGCGCGGCCGGTGCCGCACCGTGGTTCGGGGCACCGGCGGAATGCGTGGGCGGTGCGGTTTGCGCATAAGAGGACTGGCTGTATTCGCTCATGAGCTCAGACCGTAAGCGGGGCCTTTCTGCATTGCAATGCCGCCGCCCGCTATGCCGTCAATGACCGATAAATTTCTCGCCGAAATAATCCCCGGATGAGATCAAATAATCTCGGGGTTATTTGGGGGTGGTCGCCCGCACAAATAATTGACAGACGTTATCTGCCCGTGATCGCGGAAGTCATGCGTGATCACGGAAGTCGGGCTTGATCACGGGAGTCGGGCTTGATCACAGGGAGTCGGACGTGGGCGGAAGGCGGAAGGCGGAAGGCGGAAGCCATGCCCGGGCGGAAGGCGGAAGGCCCTGCCCAGGCGGAGGCGGAGGCCATACGTGGCCGGAGGGGACCCCTCGGCGTGGTTCCGGCGCCGGACGCCCCCGGCGGGATGGCAGGCTTGGGCCCATGCGTCCGCTTCCGTTCGTACTCGGTGCCGCCGCGCTGCTGGCCGTGTCCGCAGCCGCCCCGGCCGCCGCCGACGACTCGTCGTCGCCGTCCCCCTTCACGATCCAGGACCCACGGATCACCGAGTCCAGCGGCCTCGCCGCGAGCCGTCTGCACCCCGGCGTCTACTGGACGCACAACGACAGCTCGGACGGCCCGTACGTCTACGCCGTGGACGGCAGGACCGGGAAGACGGTCGCGCGGATCACCCTGCGCGGCATAGGGGATCCCCGCGATGTGGAGGCGATCTCGATAGGGCCGGACGGCAATGTCTACGTCGGCGACATCGGAGACAACCTGGGCGGTCAGTGGGACCATGTGTGGATCTACCGCTTCCCGGAGCCGAAGCGGCTGAAGGACGCCACCGTCACCGCGACCCAGTTCACCGTCAAGTACCAGGGCGGGCCGCGCAACGCCGAGGCGCTGATGGTCCATCCCAAGACGGGCCGCGTCTACATCGCCAGCAAGAGCGACGAGGACGGCGGGCTGTACGCCGGACCGACCACGCTGAGCCCCTCCGGGGTGAATGTCTTCCAGCGGGTCTCCGACATCGACATGGAGGTCACGGACGGGGCGTTCTCCCCGGACGGCACCCGGCTGGTGCTCCGCGGCTACTTCTCGGCCGCCGAGTACCGCTGGCGGAACGGAAAGCCGACGCGGCTGAAGGACGAGCCGGGGCTGCCGCTCCAGCGGCAGGGCGAGTCGGTCACCTTCACCCCCGACGGCGGCACCCTCATGTACGGCACCGAGGGCGCGGGCTCCAAGGTGACGCCGGTGGACCTCGGCGGGGAGCTGCTGCCGGACGCCACCGCGAAGGAGCAGAAGAAGAACGGGGAGTACTCCGACCGCGTCGACGGCAAGCTCACCGACGACGACAAGAACGGCAACCTGGTCAAGGCCGGGCTCACCTTCGTCGGCGCGCTGGTGGTCTTCTTCGGCCTGCGCAAGCTCTTCCGCCGGGGCTGATGGCCGAACCACGTGAAGGGGCCCGCGGCCGGTGGTCGGCCGCGGGCCCCTTCATACGGGCGCGAAGACGCGTACTTCAGAGGCGCTCGATGACGTAGTCCACGCACGCCGTCAGAGCCTCGACGTCCGCCGGGTCGACGGCGGGGAACATCGCCACCCGCAGCTGGTTGCGGCCCAGCTTGCGGTACGGCTCGGTGTCCACGATGCCGTTGGCCCGCAGCGCCTTGGCGACCGCGGCGGCGTCGATCTCCTCGTTGAAGTCGATCGTGCCCACGACCTGCGACCGCTTGGCCGGGTCGGCCACGAACGGGGTGGCGAACTTGGACTCCTCGGCCCAGCCGTACAGCGTGCGCGAGGAGGTCGCGGTGCGCCGCACCGCCCAGTCCAGACCGCCCTGGCCGTTGATCCACTTCAGCTGGTCGTCCAGCAGGAAGAGCGTCGCCAGCGCCGGGGTGTTGTACGTCTGGTTCTTCAGCGAGTTGTCGATCGCGGTCGGCAGCGAGAAGAACTCGGGGACGTGCCGACCGGAGGCGTGGATCCGGGCGGCACGCTCCAGCGCGGCGGGCGAGAAGACGCCGATCCACAGGCCGCCGTCCGCCGCGAAGGACTTCTGCGGCGCGAAGTAGTAGACGTCCGTCTCGGCGATGTCGATCGGCAGACCGCCCGCCCCGGAGGTGGCGTCCACCAGCACCAGCGCGCCCTCGTCGGCACCGGCCACCCGCTGGATGGGCATGGCGACACCGGTGGAGGTCTCGTTGTGGGTGAAGGCGTAGACGTCCGTGCCGCTCTCGGCGCGCGGCTCCGGGTGGGTGCCGGGGTCGGAGGTGATCACCGTGGGCTCCTCGAGCCACGGCGCCAGCTTCGCCGCCTTGGCGAACTTCGAGGAGAACTCGCCGAAGGACAGGTGCTGGGACTTGGAGTCGATCAGCCCGTGGGTCGCGATGTCCCAGAAGGCGGTGGAGCCGCCGTTGCCCAGGATGACCTCGTACCCCTCCGGGAGTTGGAAGAGCTCGCGCACCCCTTCGCGCACGGAGCCGACCAGGCTCTTGACCGGGGCCTGGCGGTGGGAGGTGCCCAGCAGGGAGCTTCCGGTCGCGGCCAGGGCGCTCAGCGCCTCGGTGCGCACCTTGGAGGGGCCCGAGCCGAAGCGTCCGTCGGCGGGCTTGATGTCATCGGGAATCCGGATCTCAGCCACGAGCCGAAGCCTAATCCGTCGGCCGCCGCGGTCCGACCGTGCGTCCAGCGGCTGAGACGGTATGTCCACATCCTGTTGACGCGCGAGGATGTGCCGGTATAGGGGCCGATCGCGGAACATGGCGGCCTTAAGGCGGCCATGCGAGCTGTTCGGCCCATGCATGGGGGCCATGAGGCGGCCATGAGGCGGCCATGAATCGGAATTGGACATTCTCAACGGCCTCCTCGCCGTGGACCATGGAAGGCATGGCTGATCACCAGGCAGACGAGCTGGAGCAGGCGCTGCGACGGGCCGTCCGCGGGGACGTCTCCTTCGACGCGGCGAGCCGGGCCCTGATGACCATGGACGCGTCGAACTACCGGCGGGTCCCCGCCGGGGTGGTCGCGCCCCGCGACGCCGACGACGTGGCGGCGGTGCTGGCCGTGTGCCGGGAGCGCGGGGTGCCGGTGGTCGCGCGCGGCGGCGGGACCTCGATCGCGGGCCAGGCCACCGGGCTCGGCGTCGTCCTCGACTTCACCCGCCATATGCGCGGCATCCTCTCGCTCGACCCCGAGCGGCGCACCGCCGTCGTCCAGCCGGGCGTGATCTGCGACGACCTCCGTACGGCGGCCGGCGCCCATGGGCTGACGTTCGGCCCCGACCCGTCCACCCACAGCCGCTGCACCCTCGGCGGCATGATCGGCAACAACTCCTGCGGCTCCCACTCCGTGGCCTGGGGCACCACCGCCGACAACGTCCACGAGCTGGACGTCCTCACCTACGGCGGGGAGCGGGTGCGCGCCGCCCAGGGCCTCCACGACCTGCCCGCCCGGCTCCGCGACGGCATACGGTCCCTGGCCGGTCAGCATCTGGCCCTGCTGCGCACCGGCTTCCCCGAGCTGCCCCGCCGGATCTCCGGCTACGCCCTGGACGAGCTGCTGCCCGAGAAGAACGCCGACCTCGCCCGCGCCCTCACCGGCAGCGAGGGCACGCTCGGCGTGGTGACCGAGGCGACCGTAAAGCTGGTGCGGGCGCCCGCCGCCCGTGCCCTCGCCGTGCTCGGCTACCCCGACGAGAGCGCGGCGGCCGAGGCCGCGCACACCCTGCTGCCGTACGGTCCGCTGACCGTCGAGGGCATGGCCGCCGACCTGGTCGCCGGGGCGACCGGGCTGCCCAAGGGCGGCGCCTGGCTGTTCGTGGAGGTCGGCGGCGCCACCCGCGAGGAAGCACTTTCCCACGCCCAGGAGGTGGCCCGCGCCGCCGCCGAGGCCACCACCGACCACACCGTGGTCGCCGACCCGGCCGGGCAGCGCGCCCTGTGGCGGGTGCGCGAGGACGCCTCCGGGACCGCCACCCGGACGCCTGACGGCAGCGAGGCATGGCCCGGCTGGGAGGACTGCGCGGTGCCGCCGCCCCGGCTCGGCGCGTATCTGCGCGACTTCCGCGCCCTGATGGCCCAGCACGGGCTGCGCGGCACGCCGTACGGGCACTTCGGGGACGGCTGCATCCACGTCCGCATTGACTTCGACCTGCTGACCGAGCCCGGCATCCGGGTCTTCCGCGCCTTCTCCGCCGACCTCGCCGATCTCGTCGTCGCCCACGGCGGCTCGCTCTCCGGCGAACACGGCGACGGCCTGGCCCGCGCCGAGCTGCTGCCGCGCATGTACGGGGCGGAGATGGTCGGCCTCTTCTCCCGCTTCAAGGACCTGTGGGACCCGGAGGGCGGCCTCAACCCCGGCGTCCTGGCCCGCCCCCAGCGCCTGGACCAGAACCTGCGCTTCGATCCGCTGCCCAGGCGCCCGGTGGACGTCGAGTTCGGCTATCCGCACGACAAGGGTGACTTCTCGGCGGCGGTCCGGCGCTGTGTGGGCGTCGCCAAGTGCCGTAACGAGTCGGTGTCCGGCGCCGGGGTGATGTGCCCGTCGTACCGCGTGACCGGCGAGGAGAAGCACTCCACGCGCGGCCGCGCCCGGCTGCTGCACGAGATGCTCGCGGGCGAGGTCGTCCAGGACGGCTGGCGCTCGGAGGAGGTACGGGACGCGCTCGACCTGTGCCTGTCCTGCAAGGGCTGCCGCAGCGACTGCCCGGTGGAGGTCGACATGGCCACCTACAAGGCGGAGTTCCTGCACCACCACTACGAGGGCCGGCCGCGCCCCGCCGCCCACTACTCGATGGGGTGGCTCCCGGTGTGGTTGCGGGCGGCGTCCCTCCTGCGGGCGGCCCCGGCGGCCAACGCGCTGGCCGGGGTGAGCCCACTCGCCACCCTGGCCAAACGCGTGGGCGGCATCGCCCCCGAACGCGACATCCCGGAACTGGCCCACGAGCCCTTCACGCGGTGGTGGCGGAACCGGGTCCGCAAGGCGGCACGCGAGGCGATGGCCGGGGTCGCGTCGGGATCGGGACGGCCCGAGCACGGACGGACCGTCGTCCTGTGGCCCGACACCTTCACCAACCACCTCTCCCCGTCCGTCGGCCGGTCGGCGGTCGCCGTGCTGGAGGCGGCCGGGCTGCGGGTGGTCGTCCCGCCGAAACCCGTGTGCTGCGGGCTGACCTGGGTCTCCACCGGCCAGCTCGACCGCGCCCGTACGGTCATGCGGCGCACCCTGGACGTCATGGCCCCGGCCCTGGACGCCGGGCTCCCGGTGGTCGGCCTCGAACCCAGCTGCACCGCCGCCCTCCGCACCGACCTCCCCGAACTCCTCACCTCCGACCCGCGCGCCGCACGCCTCGCCGAGTCCGTCTCGACGTTCGCCCAGGCGCTGGAGCGGTACGCCCCCGACTGGCAGCCCCCGCGGATCGACCGCCCCGTCGTCGGCCAGACCCACTGCCACCAGCACGCCGTCCTCGGCGACGCCGCCGAAGGCCGCCTCCGCGAACGCGCCGGCCTTACGGGCGCCTTGAGCGGCGGCTGCTGCGGCCTGGCAGGCAACTTCGGCTTCGAGAACGGCCACTACGAGGTCTCGGCGGCCTGCGCCGAGGAGCAACTGCTGCCCTCCGTAAGGGCCGCGGAACCCGGCACGGAGGTCCTGGCGGACGGCTACTCCTGCCGCACCCAACTCACCCAGCTGGCGGGCCAGAAGGGCCGCCACCTGGCAGAGGTCCTGGCGGAACGGCTGCCGTAAGGCGAGCCGTTCGCCGTTGCCGGGGATGGTCGGCCGAGCCACACACCTCATCGAGCCGACCAGCTCTGCTGCCGACGTGCTCTGACGGGTCGTCTCAACCGGCTGAATCATGCAAGCGTGCTTGATTGTTTCTTGTCGCGCTGCCACTCTCGCTCGGCGAGGGCTCTCGACGGGCACTCGACGGGCACTCGACCGGGGCATTCGGCGAGGGCACTCGACGAGAGCCCTGGACGAGAGCACTCGGCGAGGGCAAGAGAAGGCCGACACACGACAGACCCGACGACGGGAGCGACGCGTGTCCGAGACGGAGGCTCTGCTCGGCGATCTGCGGGCGGAGGGGGACGAGTTGGACGGCCTGGTGGCCGGGCTCGGGGGTGCGGAGTGGCGGATGGCGACGCCCGCGCCCGGGTGGACCGTCGCCCACCAGATCGCCCATCTCGCGTGGACCGACGAGCGGGCCGTACAAGCCGCCGAGGACGCCCAGGGGTTCGCGGACGAGGTGCGCCGGGCGTGGGCCGCGCCGGACGCGTTCGTGGACGAGGGCGCCGAGCGTGGCGCGGCCGAGCCGCCCGAGGTGCTGCTGGGGCGCTGGCGCGAGGGGCGGGAGCGGTTGCTCCGTACGCTGGCCGCGCAGCCGCCGCGCGCCCGGCTGCCGTGGTACGGGCCGCCCATGAGCGTGATGTCGATGGCGACCGCCCGGCTGATGGAGACCTGGGCGCACGGCCAGGACGTCGCCGACGCCCTGGGCGCGCACCGGGCCCCCACCGCCCGGCTGCGCCATGTGGCCCGGATCGGGTTCAGGGCGCGGGGTTACGCGTACGCGGCGCGGGGCATGGAGCCGCCGGCCGATGAGTTCCGGGTCGAACTCACCGCCCCGGCCGGTGAGCTGTGGACGTACGGGCCGGAGGACGCCGCCCAGCGGGTCACCGGGCCCGCGCTGGACTTCTGTCTGCTGGTGACCCAGCGGGCCCACCGCGACGACTTGGCCCTACGAGCCGAAGGGCCGGACGCGGACCGCTGGCTGGACATCGCCCAGGCGTTCGCGGGCCCGCCCGGCAAGGGGCGGGCGCCGGGGCAGCGGGCTGAGCACATGGTGGGTGGTGGTACCGAGCGCACGGCGGGGGGTGCTGCCCCGGGTGACGTCCGCGCAGGCGGTGGTGGCTCAGGCGGCCCCTCCGGAGGCCGTGGTGCCCGAGGCGACGCCTCGGCAGGCGGTGGCGCCCCGAGCGATGGGCTCGCAGGCGGTGGCGCCCCGAGCGATACGCCCGCAGGCGGTGGCGCCCCAAACGACGCCCCCGCGAGCCCCGCCCCGCAGGGCGACGTTCCCGGACACCGCCCCGGAGGCGCCTCGTGACCCCTCCGCCCCGCCCCCTCCGTATCGGCAACGCCTCCGGCTTCTACGGCGACCGCTTCGACGCGTTGCGCGAGATGCTCACCGGCGGGGCCCTGGACGTGCTGACCGGTGACTACCTCGCCGAGTTGACCATGCTCATCCTGGGCCGGGACCGCGCCAAGGACCCCGCGCGGGGCTATGCCACGACCTTTCTGCGCCAGCTCGAGGACACCCTGGGGCTCGCCATGGAGCGCGGCGTACGGCTCGTCACCAACGCGGGCGGGCTCAACCCGGCCGGTCTGGCGGACGCGATCCGCGAGCTCGCCGACCGGCTCGGGATCGAGTGCCGGGTGGCCCATGTCGAGGGCGACGATCTGCTTGGCGCCCGCGACTGGGGGCCCGGCGTGGTCACCGCCAACGCGTATCTCGGTGGCGCCGGGATCACGGCCTGTCTGCGCGGGGGCGCGGACGTGGTCGTCACCGGGCGGGTGACGGACGCCGCGCTGGTGACGGGCCCCGCCGCCGCGCACTTCGGATGGGCCGCCGACGACTGGGACGCGCTCGCCGGGGCCGTGGTCGCCGGGCACATCCTGGAGTGCGGTACCCAGGCGACCGGCGGCAACTACTCCTTCTTCGCCGAGCACGACGTCCGCCGCCCCGGCTTCCCCCTCGCCGAGATCCACCCCGACGGCTCCAGCGTGATCACCAAGCATCCGCACACCGGCGGCGCCGTCACGGTTGGGACCGTCACCGCCCAGCTCCTCTACGAGACGGCGGGCGCCCGCTACCCGGGCCCCGATGTCACCGCCCGGCTGGACTCGGTGCGGCTCACCCAGGACGGCCCGGACCGGGTGCGCGTCCACGGCGTACGGGGCGAGGCGCCGCCCCGCACCCTCAAGACCGGGCTGACCCGGCTCGGCGGCCACCGCAACGAGGTGGTGTTCGTGCTCACCGGCCTGGACATCGAGGCCAAGGCGGCGCTCGTACGGGACCAGATGGAGGGGGCGATGAGCAAGCGCCGCCCCGCCGAGGTGCGCTGGACCCTCTCCCGTACCGACCACCCCGACGCGGCCGTGCAGGAGGAGGCGAGCGCGCTGCTGCGGCTGGTGGTGCGCGACCGGGACCCGGCGGCGGTGGGGCGGGTGATCAGCGGGGCGGCCGTCGAACTGGCCCTCGCCAGCTACCCCGGCTTCCACGTCACCGCCCCGCCCGGAAAGGGTTCCCCCTACGGCGTCTTCGAGGCCGTGGAGACCCCGGCCGACACCGTGCCGCACACCGCCGTACTGCCGGACGGCACCCGGCTGTCCGTTCCCCCGGCGCCCACCACGCCCGCCGCCGGGGCCCGGTGGACGAGCCTCCGCTGCCGCCCCCGCTGCCGCCGGGCCCCACCCGCCGCTCCCCGCTCGGTGCGGTCGCCGGGGCCCGCAGCGGCGACAAGGGCGGCAGCGCCAACATCGGCCTCTGGGCGCGCGGTGCGGACGCCTGGCGCTGGCTGGCCCACACCCTCACCGTCGACCGGCTGCGGGAGCTGCTTCCGGAGACGGCCGCGCTGAACGTCACCCGCCATCCGCTGCCCCGGCTGCGGGCCCTGAACTTCGTCGTGGACGGCCTGCTCGGCGAGGGCGTCGCCGCGCAGGCCCGCTTCGACCCCCAGGCCAAGGCCGTCGGCGAATGGCTGCGCTCCCGCCATCTGGACATACCGGAGGTTTTGCTGTGATCCCCCGTCCCGGCCCCCGGGCCACGGCTGTTGGCGATGGGTCGTTCTCTCGCCGCCTGGACATGCCGGAGGTATCGCTGTGAGCCCCCGTCCCGGCCCCCGGGCCGCAGTTGTCGGTGATGGGCCGCCCTCTCGCCGCCTGGACATGCCGGAGGTATCGCTGTGAGCCCCCGTTCCGGCCCTCGGGCCGCAGTTGTCGGCGATGGGCCGCCCTCTCGCCGCCTGGACATACCGGAGGTACTGCTGTGACCGTGCTCGCGTCCGCGCTCGACCCCGCAGGCGCCGACCACGCGGCCCATCGGGAGGCGATGCTCGCCAAGCTCGCCGAGTTGGAGGGCGAGCACGCCAAGGCGCTCGCCGGGGCGGTGAGAAATACGTCCAGCGCCATCGCAAGCGCGGCAAGCTGCTGGTGCGCGAGCGGATCGAGATGCTGCTGGACCCGGACACCCCCTTCCTGGAGCTGTCGCCGCTGGCCGGCTGGGGCAGCGACTATCCGGTGGGGGCCTCGATCGTCACCGGCATCGGGGTGATCTCCGGTGTGGAGTGTCTGATCAGCGCCAACGACCCGACCGTACGCGGCGGGGCCAGCAACCCCTGGACGCTCAAGAAGGCGCTGCGCGCCCATGAGATCGCCCGCGCCAACCGATTGCCGCTGGTCAGCCTCGTCGAGTCCGGCGGCGCCGATCTCCCCTCGCAGAAGGAGATCTTCATCCCCGGTGGGGCGATGTTCCGGGATCTCACCCGGCTGTCGGCCGATGGGATCCCCACGATCGCCGTGGTCTTCGGCAACTCCACCGCCGGAGGCGCGTACATCCCCGGGATGTCCGACCACGTGATCATGGTCAAGGAGCGCTCCAAGGTCTTCCTGGGCGGCCCGCCGCTGGTGAAGATGGCCACCGGCGAGGAGAGCGACGACGAGTCGCTGGGCGGCGCCGAGATGCACGCCCGCACCTCCGGCCTCGCCGACTACTTCGCGACCGACGAGCCCGACGCGCTGCGCCAGGCCCGCCGGGTGGTCGCCCGCCTCAACTGGGGCAAGGCTCACCCCGATCCGGGGCCCGCCGAGCCGCCCAAGTACGACGCCGAGGAGCTGCTCGGCATCGTTCCGAGCGATCTGAAGGTCCCCTTCGATCCGCGCGAGGTGATCGCCCGGATCGTCGACGGCTCGGACTTCGACGAGTTCAAGCCGCTGTACGGGCGCAGCCTGGCCACCGGCTGGGCCGCGCTGCACGGCTATCCGGTCGGGGTCCTGGCCAACGCCCAGGGGTGCTGTTCAGCGAGGAGTCCCAGAAGGCCGCGCAGTTCATCCAGCTCGCCAACCAGCGCGACATCCCGCTGCTCTTCCTGCACAACACCACCGGCTACATGGTCGGCCGCGACTACGAGCAGGGCGGGATCATCAAGCACGGCGCCATGATGATCAACGCAGTCTCCAACTCCCGCGTCCCGCACCTGTCGGTGCTCATCGGCGCCTCGTACGGCGCCGGTCACTACGGGATGTGCGGCCGGGCGTACGACCCCCGCTTCCTCTTCGCCTGGCCCAGCGCCAAGTCCGCCGTGATGGGCCCGCAGCAGCTCGCCGGGGTGATGTCGATCGTCGCCCGGCAGTCCGCCGCCGCCAAGGGGCAGCCGTACGACGAGGAGGCCGACGCCGCGCTGCGCGCCATGGTGGAGCAGCAGATCGAGTCCGAGTCGCTGCCGCTCTTCCTCTCCGGGCGGCTCTACGACGACGGCGTCATCGACCCGCGCGACACCCGCACGGTGCTCGGCCTGTGTCTGTCCGCCCTGCACACCGCGCCGGTCGAGGGCACGCGCGGTGGCTTCGGCGTCTTCCGGATGTGAGTGAGGAACCCGTGATCCGTTCCCTCCTGGTCGCCAACCGCGCCGAGATAGCGCGGCGTATCGTCCGCACCTGCCGTGACCTCGGCATCGCCACCGTCGCGGTGCACTCCGACGCGGACGCCGACGCGCCCCACGCGCGCGAGGCCGACTCCGCCGTAAGGCTGCCGGGCGACGCCCCGGCCGACACCTATCTGCGCGGCGATCTCCTGGTGAAGGCCGCCCTGGCCGCCGGGGCCGACGCCGTACACCCCGGCTATGGCTTCCTCTCCGAGCACGCCGACTTCGCGCGCGCCGTAAGGGCAGCGGGACTGGTGTGGGTGGGGCCGCCGCCCGAGGCGATGGAGGCCATGGCCTCCAAGACCCGCGCCAAGGAGATCATGCGCAAGGCGGGCGTGCCGCTGCTCGATCCGCTCGACCCGGCCGAGGTCGCCGCCGGCGATCTGCCCGTACTGGTCAAGGCGGCGGCGGGCGGTGGCGGCCGGGGCATGCGGGTGGTGCGCGAACTGGCCGCGCTCCCCGCCGAACTCGACTCCGCCCGCGCCGAGGCGGCCTCCGCCTTCGGCGACGGCGAGATCTTCGTGGAGCCCTATATGGAGGGCGCCCGCCATGTCGAGGTCCAGGTGCTCGCCGACACCCACGGCACCGTATGGACCCTCGGCACCCGCGACTGCTCCCTCCAGCGCCGCCACCAGAAGGTCATCGAGGAGGCCCCGGCCCCGGGGCTTGACGGGGAACTGCGGCGCACCCTGGCCGAGTCGGCGGCGAACGCGGCGCGCGCGATCGGCTACGAGGGCGCGGGCACGGTGGAGTTCCTGGTCTCGTCCTCGGGGCGGGCGTACTTCCTGGAGATGAACACCCGCCTCCAGGTCGAGCACCCGGTCACCGAGGAGATCCACGGCCTCGACCTGGTGGCGCTCCAGCTGCGGATCGCGGAGGGGGAGCGGCTCGACGCCGAGCCTCCGGCGCCCCGGGGCACGCGATCGAGGCGCGGCTGTACGCCGAGGACCCGGCGCGCGGCTGGCGGCCGCAGACGGGGATCCTGCACCGGCTGGAGGTACCCGGGCTGCGGGTGGACTCCGGGCCGGAGGGCGGGGACGCGATCGGCGTCCACTACGACCCGATGCTGGCCAAGGTCATCGCCGTGGCCCCCACCCGGGCCGAGGCGGTGCGGCGGCTGGCCCACGGGCTGGAGCGGGCCCGGATCCACGGCCCGGTGACCAACCGCGAACTGCTCGTACGGGCGCTGCGCCACCCGGAGTTCGAGGCGGGCCGTATGGACACCGGGTTCCTCGAACGCCATCTGCCCGAGCTGACCGGCGCCACGGATGACGACGAGGCGGCTCCGCTCGCGGCCCTCGCCGCCGCCCTGGCCGACGCGGCGCGGCGGCCGGCGACCGTGGCGGGGCGACTGGGCGGCTGGCGCAATGTGCCCTCCCAGCCGCAGCTGAGGAGCTACCGCGCCGAGCCGGGCGGCACCGAGCACGAGGTGCGCTACCGCCTCACCCGTGACGGGCTGCTCGCGGAGGGCTTCCCCGAGGTCCGGCTGCTGGCCGCCGAGCCGGGGAGGGCCGCCGAGCCGGGGAGGGCCGCCGAGCCGGGGAGGGACGCCGGGCCGGGGCGGGACGCCGATGCGGGGCCAGCCGCTGAGTCGGCGCCGGCCGCCCACCCGGCGCGGGTCGTCCTCGATGTGGCCGGGGTCCGGCGGACGTTCGAGGTGACGGCCTATGGGGACCGCCGCTATGTCGACACGCCCCAGGGCGGCCATGTGTTCACCGCGCTGCCCCGCTTCCCCGACCCCACCGCCCGCACCGAACCGGGCTCGCTGCTGGCGCCGATGCCGGGCACGGTGGTGCGGGTGGCCGAGGTGGCGGTCGGGGACCGGGTCGAGGCCGGACAGCCCCTGCTGTGGCTGGAGGCCATGAAGATGGAGCACCGCGTGACCGCGCCCGCCGCCGGGGTGCTCACCGCCCTGCACGCCGCCCCCGGCCGCCAGGTCGAGGTCGGAGCCCTGCTCGCCGTCGTGGCGGCGGGGGAGTGAACAGCGCACGTGGCCCGCACAACGCACGCACGTGGGAGGAGCCGTCCATGACCAGCCCGCACACACCCGTGGACACCCCGGAGCGCGTGGCGCTCCGCGCCGCGGTGTCGTCCTTCGCCAAGGGACACGCCCCGGGCGGCCCCCAGGAGGGCGACGGGGCCGCCGAACTGTGGGCCGAGGCAGGAAAGCTGGGCTACCTCGGCGTCAACCTCCCCGAGGAGTACGGCGGCGGGGCGGCGGCATCACCGAGCTGTCCATCGTCCTGGAGGAGCTGGGCGCGGCGGGCTGCCCGCTGCTCATGCTCGTCGTCTCGCCCGCCATCTGCGGCACCGTCATCGCCCGGTTCGGCACCGCCGGGCAGAAGGAGCGCTGGCTGCCCGGTCTGGCCGACGGCAGCATCACCATGGCCTTCGGCATCACCGAGCCCGACGCCGGATCCAACTCGCACCGCATCACCACCACCGCCCGCCGGGACGAGGGCGGCGGCTGGATACTCAACGGCCGTAAGGTCTTCATCACCGGCGTGGACAACGCCGACGCGGTCCTTGTCGTCGGCCGCACCGAGGACGCCAGGACCGGGAAGCTCAAGCCCTGCCTGTTCATCGTCCCGCGCGAGACCCACGGCTTCTCCCACCACCACATCCCCATGGAACTGGCCGCCGCGGAGAAGCAGTTCGAGTTGGTGCTGGACGACGTGACGCTGCCCGCCGACGCGCTGGTGGGCGACGAGGACGCCGGGCTGCTCCAGCTGTTCGCGGGGCTCAACCCGGAGCGCATCATGACGGCGGCGTTCGCGCTGGGGATGGGCCGCTACGCGCTCGACAAGGCCGTGGACTACGCCCGCACCCGCCAGGTGTGGAAGGAGCCCATAGGCGCCCACCAGGCGATCGCCCACCCGCTTGCCCAGGCCCATATCGAGCTGGAGCTGGCCCGGCTGATGATGGCGAAGGCGGCGTACTTGTACGACGCGGGCGATGACGCGGGCGCGGGCGAGGCCGCCAACATGGCCAAGTACGCGGCCGGGGAGGCCGCGGTGAAGGCGGTGGACCAGGCCGTGCACACCCTCGGCGGCAACGGCCTGACCGCCGAGTACGGGCTGGCCCGGCTGATCACGGCCGCCAGGGTGGCCCGGATCGCCCCCGTCAGCCGGGAGATGATCCTCAACTATGTCTCCCACCAGACCCTCGGCCTGCCCAAGTCGTACTGAGCGGGCTCAGGTCGTAGTGAGCGGGCGCCGGGCCCGGCGAAGTCGTAGGGCCTTCGCGGATGGGGCAGAACGGACAGGTAGGTCCATCAGAGCTGAGGGGAGCGGCCATGGTGCTGCGCAGCGAGTATCCCGATGTACCGCCCGTCGATCTGCCCATCCACGACGCCGTACTGGCCCGCGCGGCCGAGGAGTTCGGCGACCTGACCGCGCTGGTGGACGGCGTGACCGGGGCCGCCCTGAGCTATGCCGCACTGGACCGCGCCTCGCGCCGGATCGGGGCCGCGCTGGCGGAGGCGGGGTGCGCAAGGGCGATGTGGTGGCCCTGCACAGCCCCAACTCGATCATGTACCCACCGGCGTTCTACGGCGCGACCCGCGCCGGGGCCGCGGTCACCACGGTGCATCCGCTGGCGACGCCGGAGGAGTTCGCCAAGCAGCTCCGGGACGCGGCCGCGTCGTGGATCATCACCGTCTCGGCGCTGCTGGGCGTGGCCCGGCAGGCCGCCGAACGGGCGGGCGGGATAAGGGAGATCTTCGTCTGTGACGAGGCGAGCGGCCATCGCTCGCTGCGTTCCATGCTGAGCGGCACCGCGCCCGAACCGGTGGTGGAGATCGACCCGGCCGAGGACATCGCCGTCCTGCCGTACTCCTCCGGCACCACCGGCACCCCCAAGGGCGTGATGCTCACTCACCGCAACGTGGCCACCAACCTGGCGCAGGTGGAGACGCTGGTGCCCAACCGGCCGGGGGAGCGGGTGCTGGCCGTTCTGCCGTTCTTCCACAGCTACGGCCTTACGGCGCTCATGAACGCACCGCTCCGCAACGGCGGCACGGTGATCGTGCTGCCCCGCTTCGAACTCGACACCTTCCTCGCGGCGATCGAGAAGCACCGCGCCCAGGCGCTCTATGTGGCCCCGCCGATCGTGCTCGCGCTCGCCAAGCATCCGGCGGTGGACGGCCATGACCTGTCGTCGGTGCGGTACGTGCTGAGCGCGGCGGCCCCGCTGGACGCCCGGCTCGCGGAGGCGTGCGCCCAGCGGCTCGGCGTCCCGCCGCTGCTCCAGGCGTTCGGGATGACGGAGCTGTCTCCGGGCTCCCATCTGGTGCCGCGCGACGCGAAGAACGCCCCGCCCGGGACCGTCGGAAAGCTGCTCCCGAGCACCGAGATGCGCGTCGTGGACCCGGACAGCGGCGCGGACCTGGCCGTGGGCGAGGACGGCGAGATCGTCATCCGCGGACCGCAGGTGATGAAGGGCTACCTGGGCCGCCCCGAGGACACCGACGCGGTGATCGACGCCGAGGGCTGGCTGCACACCGGCGACGTCGGACATGTGGACGCGGACGGCTGGCTGTATGTGGTGGACCGGGTGAAGGAGCTCATCAAGTACAAGGGCTACCAGGTCGCCCCGGCCGACCTGGAGGCCGTGCTGCTCGCCCATGAGACCGTCGTCGACGCCGCGGTGATCGGGGTGACGGACGGGGCGGGCAATGAGATCCCCAAGGCGTATGTGGTGCCACGGGCCGGGACCCGGATCTCGGAGGACGACCTGATCGCATACGTTGCCGGACAGGTGGCCCCGTACAAGAAGGTGCGCCGCGTGGAGTTCACGGACGCCGTGCCGCGCTCGGCCACCGGCAAGGTCCTCAGGCGTGAACTGCGCGCCAGGGAAAGGAGTTCGACCGCCCCATGACCGACGGCCCCACGACCGGTCCCACGACCGACCGCCCGCAGACCGACGGCCTTAGGACCGACGGCTCCACGACTGACGGCCTTAGGACCGACGGCTCCACGACTGACGGCCTTACGGCTGGCGGCTCCACGGCCGACGGCCTTACGGCCGACGCGCCGACTCCCCTTGTCCGGACCGCCTTCGCGCGCGGGATCACCACCCTCACCCTGGACTCGCCGCACAACCGCAACGCCCTCTCCTCGCGCCTGGTCGCCGAGTTGCGCGAGGCGCTGGCGGCGGCCGGGCGGGACGACCGCGTGCGGGCGGTGCTGCTCACCCACACCGGCACCACCTTCTGCGCGGGCGCGGACCTGGGCGAACCGCCCTCGGCTTCGGGGGCGTCCGGTCTTGTGGCGCTGTTGCGGTCGATCGTGGAGCTGCCCAAGCCGGTGGTCGCCCGCGTCACCGGGCACGTACGGGCCGGTGGGCTCGGGCTGCTCGGAGCCTGCGACATCTCGGCGGCCGGGCGCGGCGCCAGCTTCGCCTTCACCGAGGCGCGGCTCGGCCTCGCCCCGGCCGTCATCTCGATGCCGCTGCTGCCCCGGCTGGACCGGCGCGCGGCGGCCCGCTACTACCTCACGGGGGAGCGGTTCGACGCCGCCGAGGCGGCCCGGATCGGGCTGGTGACGCTCGCGGACCCGGAGGGTGACGCGGACGAGGCGCTGGCGCCCGTCCTGGACGGGCTGCGCCGGGGCTCCCCGCAGGGCCTGGCCGAGTCCAAGCGGCTGGTGACCGCCGATGTGCTGCGCGCCTTCGACCGGGACGGCGAGGCGCTGGCCGCGCTCTCGGCCCGCCTCTTCGCCTCCGAGGAGGCGCGTGAGGGCATGACGTCGTTCCTGGAGCGGCGCGACCCGGCGTGGGTGCGGCAGACGGCTTCCGACGCGGGCGCCGCGGCGGATACGGGGGCGATACCGGACGCGGGGGCTCCGGACGCGGGGGCGGCTCCGGACGCGGGGCCGCGAGGGCCGCGGGGAACACGGGCCCCGGCGGGGCGTCCCGATGACCCCCCGTACGGCGGTGCGCGACCCCAAGCAGCCCAAGCAGGACCGCAGCCGCGCCACCCGCAGACGGCTGCTGGAGGCCGCCGTGGCCTGCCTCGCCGAGCGCGGCTGGGCCGGTTCCACGGTCGCGGTGGTCGCCGAGCGGGCCGGGGTGTCGCGGGGCGCGGCCCAGCACCACTTCCCGACCCGCGAGGACCTTTTCACGGCCGCCGTCGAGCATGTCGCCGAGGAACGCTCGGCGGAGCTGCGCGCCCTTCCCGCCCCGCACGGGGAGGCCGCGTCCCCGCGGTGGTCGAGGCGCTGGTCACCCTCTACACCGGCCCGCTCTTCCGGGCCGCACTCCAGCTGTGGGTGGCGGCCTCCTACGAGGAGCAGCTGGGCGCCCGGGTGGCCGCCCTGGAGGCGAAGATCGGCCGGGAGACGCACCGGATGGCGGTGGAGCTGCTGGGCGCCGACGAGTCGGTGCCGGGCGTCCGGGAGGCCGTCCAGGGCCTGCTCGACATGGGACGGGGCCTGGGCCTGGCCAATCTGCTGACGGACGACGGCCACCGCCGGGAGCGGGTGGTGGCCCAGTGGTCGCGGATCCTGGAGGGAATCCTGACCCCGAAGGGCCCGGACGACCACGTGGCCAATAACCACTCGGCCGACGACCACCCGGCCGACGACCACTCCGCCCCGGCCGCCTCCTGACCTATCGCGAGTGACCTATCGCGAGCGGACCTACCGCGAGGCGGTGTTCCCGTAGCCGTCGACGTCGTGCGGGCTGCGCGCGCCGGGGCCGACGTACCGGGCCGACGGCCGCACCAGACGGCCGGTCCGCTTCTGCTCCAGGATGTGCGCGCTCCAGCCCGCCGTACGGGCACAGGTGAACATCGAGGTGAACATGGGCGCCGGGACCTCGGCGAAGTCCAGCACGATGGCCGCCCAGAACTCCACGTTCGTCGCCAGCACCCGGTCCGGCCTGCGGTTGTGCAGCTCGTCCAGTGCGGCCCGCTCCAGCGCCTCGGCCACCTCGAAGCGCGGTGCGCCCAGCTCCTTGGCGGTGCGCCGCAGCACCCGCGCCCGCGGGTCCTCGGCGCGGTAGACCCGGTGGCCGAAGCCCATCAGCCGCTCGCCCCGGTCCAGGGCCTGCTTGACGTAGCGGGTGGCGTCCCCGGTGCGCTCGATCTCCTCGATCATGCCGAGCACCCGGGAGGGCGCGCCGCCGTGCAGCGGCCCCGACATGGCGCCCACCGCGCCGGAGAGCGCGGCGGCCACATCGGCGCCGGTGGAGGCGATGACGCGGGCGGTGAAGGTGGAGGCGTTCATGCCGTGCTCGGCCGCCGAGGTCCAGTACGCGTCGACGGCGGCCACGTGCTTGGGGTCCGGCTCACCGCGCCAGCGCCGCATGAAGCGCTCGACGATGGTTCCGGCCTTGTCGATCTCCCGCTGCGGCACCATCGGCTTCGCCTGGCCGCGGGCCGACTGGGCCACGTAGGACAGGGCCATCACGGCCGCGCGGGCCAGGTCCTCGCGGGCCTGCTCCTCGTCGATGTCCAGCAGCGGTTTGAGGCCCCAGACGGGCGCGAGCATGGCCAGCGCGGACTGCACATCGACCCGGACGTCCCCGGAGTGGACCGGGATGGGGAACGGCTCGGCGGCCGGCAGCCCCGGGTTGAAGGCGCCGTCGACCAGCAGACCCCAGACGTTCCCGAAGGAGACATGGCCCACCAGGTCCTCGATGTCCACCCCTCGGTAGCGGAGCGCGCCGCCTTCCTTGTCGGGTTCGGCGATCTCCGTCTCGAACGCGACGACTCCTTCGAGTCCGGGTACGAAGTCGGACATCAGGCGGCTCCTCATTGCGGGACGACGGTCGGCGGCGGACGGTGCCGGAACGGTTACGCGGCCGCCTGACACGGCTCGCGGTCCGTACCGGTCACTCCGTGAAGTGCCCCGTGCGGGTGGTGGTCACCCAACCGTGGCGGGGAGTGACCCCCGGGACACGGGTGGTGCCTGCCCAGGCGCCGAACGGGCGGCGCGTGGTCCGCTCAGTCTGGTGCGTGCGTTGCCCATGGGGAAGCGTGAGAAGTGGCACATCCCCTCCGGAACGCGGGAGGGTTACGGGACGCCGGGGCGGGGAGGGAGAGCGCTCTTCCGGGGCCACCCGTGCGACGGACCGATGATGTTGCAAGATATGCCCGTGCCTCACGTTGACTCGGAGCCCTCGGCTTCCTCCACGCGTACGTACGACCCGGCCGCCATGCGCGAGCACTACCGCGCGGCCGGCTTCGGCGAGGCGGACCTGGCGGACGATCCGTTCCGGCAGTTCACCCGGTGGTTCGAGGACGCCGTCGGCAGCGGGCTCTTCGAACCGAACGCCATGGTCGTCTCGACGGCCGACGCGCAGGGCCGCCCCAGCTCCCGCACGGTCCTGATGAAGAGCTTCGACGAGCGCGGCTTCGTCTTCTACACCAACTACGGCTCCCGCAAGGGCCGTGAACTGGGCGAGAACCCGCATGTCGCCCTGCTCTTCCCCTGGCACCCCATCGCCCGGCAGGTGATCGTGACGGGCACCGCGCGGCGCACCGGCCGTGACGAGACGGCGGCGTACTTCCGCACCCGGCCGCACGGCTCGCAGCTGGGGGCGTGGGCGAGCTCGCAGTCCACGGTGGTGGGCTCGCGGGAGGAGCTGGACCGCTCGTACGAGGAGCTGGCGGACCGCTATCCGCCGGGCGAGCAGGTGCCGGTGCCGCCGGAGTGGGGCGGGTTCCGGGTGGTGCCGGAGGCGGTGGAGTTCTGGCAGGGCCGGGAGAACCGGCTGCACGACCGGCTGCGGTACGTCCGGCTGCCCGAGGAGGCGGGCGGCTGGCGGGTGGAGCGGCTGTACCCGTAGTGGAGCGGCTGCGCCCGTAAAGGGGGGCCGATGGCCGTAAGGGTCTCGTGGTGGGCCGCGCGGCCGCCTTGTCCTCGGGCCCGGGGCCCGGCCCTCAGGATGCCCTGAGAACGCGGACAACCCGCGGGTCTGTCCCCTGACGCCCTCGAGAGGCGGAAGGGGGCCGGTCGGACGTACCGGCGACCCGCGGGTCGGGTGACTGCTTGGGATTGGCCGGCCGCGCACCTCTGGTGCGCCAGTCCGGCGAATGCGCTGAGCGCGACGACGGACTGCTAGCCCGCAGTCACCTCACGCGTCCGGATTTCATACATCTGCCGAACCACCTCCCTTCTCGTGTACCGACACCCTAAGAACCCCCTCCTGCCACACACAAGCGAATTTCCGTGAGGCAACGATTTCGGCGAATGCGGTGTGGCGCGTGTCACGTTCGAGTTCAATGTCCGACGTGCCCCACCACAGACAGCCACGTCCAGCAAGGGGTGTCAGGTGAGCGCTTCACAACGTTCCGAACCCGCACGTCCAGCGCGTTCCGCCCGGTCCTCGCGGGGGTCCCGGGACAGCCGGGCGCGGCCCCGTCGGCGTCCGGCCACCCCGACTGCCCGGACGGCCCCGGGCGGCCGGACGCCGAACTGCTCGCCGCGCTGCTCGACGGGATGGACGCCGCCCTGTGCGCGTTCGACGCCGACGGCAGGGTGACCCACTGGAACCACGAGGCCGAGCGCATCCTCGGGTGGACGGCGGCGGAGGCGGTCGGCCGCAAGGGGCTGGGCGGCTGGGCGGCCCGCCCGGGGGACGCCCGGGACGTCGAGGCGCGCCTTACGGAGGCCATGGGAGCCACGGGACGCCGGGTGCACGAGTTCGCGCTGCTGACCAAGGACGGCGGCCGGGTCCTGGTCCGTACGCAGTCCTCGGGCGTGCCGGGCGCGGACGGCCGCCCGGCCGGGGTGTACTGCGCCTTCAGCGAGGCGCACGCCCAGGTCGAGCTGGAGCGGTCGATCGCGCTGAGCGAGGCGCTGCTGGAGGACGCCTCCTGGAACGTGGTCCTGGTCGACGCGGATCTGCGGGTGGCCGTCGTCAACGCCAACGCGGCGGGCGCGCTGCGCACCGTCCGTAAGGCCGCGCCCGGGCGGCCGCTGGGCGACTTCCTGGACCAGGGCGTGGAGGAGGCGGAGGCCGCGTTCCAGCACGTCCTGGCGGAGGGCGCGCCCCGGCGCCCACCGAGCTGTGGGTGACGCTGCGGGACGCCGACGCCGACGCGGCGGACGGCCTCGAGGGCGCGGAGGGCGTGCGCTACGAACTGCTCGACGACGACGAGGCGGTGCGCGGCGAGGGCGCCGACCGCGGCGAGGCCGGGGCGGCGGGGCGGCGCCGCTGCTGGCGCAGCGGCTTCCTCCGGCTGGCCTCACCGCTCACCGAGGAGCCGACGCCGCTCGGGGTGGCCTGGATCTTCCAGGACGTGACGGAGGTGAAGGGCCAGGAGCAGGAGAGCGCCCGGATGCGCTTCCGGGGCAACCAGCTGCACCGGGCGGCGCGGGCGGCGGCCGAATGCGAGGACCCGATGGAGGCGGCCTCGGTCCACCTGGACTTCGCGCTGGCGGGCTTCGCCGACCACGCCCTGATCGACCTGGTCCTGGACCCGCCGCCGGGCGCCCCGGCCGACCGGATCCGGCTGGTCCGGGCGGCGGCCACGCCCACCGGCGCCCCCGGCCCCTGCCCGCCCGTCGTCCCGGGCGGCATCCCGCTGGCCTACCCGGAGGGCCATCCGGCGCTCCAGTCGGTCGAGCGCTGCGGTTCGGTACGGGCCAGCGCGAGACGGTTGGACGAGTCGGGGGCGGTCCAGTGGGCGGCGGCCCGCAAATGGCCGGAGGGCGCGGTGCACGGCCTGTGCGCGGTGCTGCGCAGCCGCGGCCGCACCCTCGGCGTGGTCACCTTCCTGCGCACCTCCAGCCGCCGGGCCTTCGACCGGACGGACGCGACGTACGCGGAGGACGTCGCGGCCCGGGTCGCCGCCTCGGTGGACCTGGCTGTACGCAGCCGCTGACGCCGCCCCGGCAAGCCCCACCGCCGGTAAGGGCGCCCCGGCGAGGTCTCACCGCCGGTAAGGGCGCCCCGGCGAGGTCTCACCGCCGGTAAGGGCGCCCCGGCGAGGTCTCACCGCCGGTAGAAGATCCGGTCCCCGTACTCGGTCATCACCTTACGGTTCCACTCGTGCCCGCCGTCCACGTTCCCCGACCTCAGCATGGGCGGCTCGATCCCGCGCTCGGCCAGTTCCCCGATCCCGGCCGCCACCATGGACTGCATGATCGCGCTCGTCACGACGGTGGACGCGGGCGCGAAGGGCGCGCCGACGCCGTCCGCCGTGAGCTCCGCGTCCCCGACCGCGATCTTGTTGTCGACGACCAGGTCGCAGTGGTCCTTGAGGAAGCCACCGGAAGGGTTGCGCGAGGTCGTGCCGGTCGCGTAGCCGACCGAGGTCACCCCGATCACCTTGACGCCGCGATCCCGCGCGCTCATGGCCATCTCCACGGGCAGGACGTTGCGCCCGGACAGCGAGATCACGATCAGCAGGTCCCCGGCCTGGAGCGGGCTGCTGTCGAGGACGGTCGTGGCGAGCCCGTCGACGCGTTCGAGCGCGCTGCCCAGAGTGGCGGGGACGACGTCCACGCCCACCGCTCCCGGCACCGGCAGCAGGTTCATCAGCGCGAGCCCGCCCGCGCGGTAGACGACGTCCTGCGCGGGCAGGGAGGAGTGCCCGGCGCCGAAGGTGAAGAGGCGGCCGCCCGCGGCGACGGTATCGGCGATCAGGGTGCCCGCCGCGGCGATATGCTCGCCCTCCTCGTCCCGCACCTGCCGCAGCAGGCCGATGGCCGCGTCGAAGAATCGCCCGGCCGGTTTGGACTCGCTCATCAACGCGTCGCCTTCCCTGTGGGGGGTTTCGATCATGACGCTGTGAATAGCAGCCCGGTCCCTTGCGGCGGAAGGGGCCGACTCGGCCCCGTTGTCGGTGGGATGCGTCAGAATTGGTTGAGGGCCACCGCACGACACTTCGAGGGGCACGCATGTCCGGACTGATCGACACCACGGAGATGTATCTCCGCACCATCCTCGAGCTCGAGGAGGAGGGCGTGGTCCCCATGCGCGCCCGGATCGCGGAGCGGCTCGAGCAGAGCGGTCCGACGGTCAGCCAGACGGTGGCGCGGATGGAGCGCGATGGGCTGGTCACGGTCGCGGGCGACCGTCATCTGGAGCTGACCGAGGAGGGCCGCCGGCTGGCCACGCGCGTGATGCGCAAGCACCGGCTCGCGGAGTGCCTGCTCGTCGATGTGATCGGGCTGGAGTGGGAGCAGGTCCACGCCGAGGCGTGCCGCTGGGAGCATGTGATGAGCGAGGCGGTGGAGCGGCGGGTGCTGGAGTTGCTCCGCCATCCGACCGAGTCGCCGTACGGAAACCCCATTCCGGGCCTGGAGGAGCTGGGTGAGAAGGCCGAGGCCGATCCGTTCCTGGACGAGTCCATGGTGAGCCTGCGTGAGCTGGAGCCGGGTTCGGAGGGCAAGACGGTGGTGGTGCGCCGCATCGGCGAGCCCATCCAGGCCGACGCCCAGGTGATGTACACGTTGCGGCGGGCCGGGGTGCAGCCGGGCTCCGTGGTGAGCGTCACCGAGTCGGCGGGCGGGGTGCTGGTCGGCAGCAGTGGCGAGGCGGCGGAGCTGGAGGCGGAGATCGCCTCGCATGTCTTCGTGGCCAAGCGCTGACGCTGGACGCCCCCCGGCTCCGGCTCGTCCCACTCTTCCAAACCCCGGCGCGCGGACGCCCGCCCCGGCCCGCCGCTCATCTCGCTCCCCAACAGCCCGCGAACACACTTCCGCACCACCTCCCGTGCCTCGACACGCTGACCGATACACCCGGTTCAAGCCATTCGGCCGTCACGACCTGCGACGACGGATTTTCCCGATACCGGAGTCGACAGAAACCGAGCGGGCCGGGCCGCCGCGTGCGACGCTGTCGCTGACGTCGGATCGTCAGGGGAGGGGGTCCGGTGGGCCCGATGGGCTGCGCCGCCAAGGGGGTGTTCCGTAGCGAGGGCCCCGGTGCCGTCAGGTGCCGGGGCCCCGCTTCCCCATGTCCCCCGCTGGGCCCCGGTGCGCACGGACCGCGCGAACGCGGCCGGTGCGACCCGGGGCCCTGGTGACCCGGAGCCCCGAGCTCCCAGGGTCGTCCCCGCGGACTCCCTTCCCCGAGCAGTCCGCCTCCCGCTAGCTGTCTCCCCAGGGCGCAGACGATCAATCCCCGTGCACGGTCACTCGAACGAGGGGTGTTGGACGGCAATACCCTGTGTTCGAATATGAGTTCGATACTGTGAGGGTGTTCGAGAGAGGGTTGGAGGTGTCAGACCACATGGTGCGACGCATCGAAGTGAGCGGGGCCGGCGGCGTGCGGCTCGCCGCCTGGGAGTTCACCGATCCGCCCAAGGCAGGCGCTGGCCGCGAGGGAGCGCGGGGCCCCGGAGTGCTGTTGCTCCATGGGCTGCTGGGCCGGGCCGCCCACTGGGCGGAGACGGCCCGCTGGCTCTCCACTCGCTATCGGGCGGTCGCCCTCGACCAGCGCGGCCACGGCCGCAGCCAGAAGCCGGCCGAGGGGCCGTTCGACCGCTCCACCTATGTGGACGACGCCGAGGCGGCCGTGGAGCAGCTCGGCCTCGCCCCCGTGACGCTGATCGGCCATGCCATGGGCGCCCTCACCGCCTGGCAGCTCGCCGCCCGCCGCCCCGATCTGGTCCGGGCGCTGGTCATCTGCGATATGCGGGCCTCGGCCCTCGGCGCCGCCTCACAGCGCGAGTGGGCCGAATGGTTCCGCTCCTGGCCGGCGCCGTTCGCGACGCTCGCCGATGTGCGCAAGTGGTTCGGTGAGGACGATCCGACGCTGGAGCGGCCGAACCCGCCCCGGGGCGACTTCTTCGCCGAGGTCATGGCCGAGCGATCGGACGGCTGGCGCCCGGCCTTCTCCTGCCGCCAGATGCTGAAGATCCGTGATACCTGGGTCCATGACGCCCATTGGGAGGAGCTGGCGCTGGTCGAGTGCCCCACCCTGGTCGTGCGCGGGCTGGACGGTGAGCTGGGCCGCGCGGAGGCGCAGGAGATGGTCCGCGTCCTGCCCCGCGGACAGTACGCGGAGGTGGTGGACGCGGGCCATCTCGTCCACTACGACCAGCCGGACGGCTGGCGCCGCGCCGTGGAGCCGTTCCTGGCCTCCGTCCTGCCCGTCTGACGGCACCGAGGGGCCCAACACGGGCCATGTGAGGGGCCCAACACGGACCATGTGGCGCCCGGTTCAGAACGTCCAGACGAACGGCTCGCCGCCGATCTCCGTCCACATCACCTCGACCGAACTCGCCCGCGCGGGAACCAGGAAGGTGTTGCAGAGCAGATAGCTCTGCCCGCTCCTCCAGTTCTTGATCTCATCCGAGTCCGCGCACCCCTTGGGCCGTCCGGCAGCGCCGGTGACCTTCGCTCCCCGCCGCCCGTCCGCGTACACCTCCGCGTAGTCCCCGACCCGCGGATACTCCTTCACCGTGGCGCCGCGCACATGGGTGTACTTCACATAGGCCACCGCGGGCACCTTGCCCTCGGCGTCCGCCGGGTTCGACACCAGCGCCTTGGCCTCGGCCGCCGTGCCGATGTCGACCTTCTGCGCCGCGATCCGGTAGGTGGGCTCGACCCCGGTGTCCTCCTTGAACGCACGCGTACCGGCCTGACCCGGCCGGAGCGGTGGCTCCCCGTCCGATCGCATACCGACCTTCTGCGCACCGCTCTGGTGACCATCGGTGACACCCGAGCGGGAAGTGTGCCGTGCGTTCTCGGATGTATCGCCCTTTTCGCCGAATGGTCCGCACGCGGTCAGGGCGAGAGCCAGTACGGCAACGGGCGCGCCGACACGCAGCCAGGTTGTCTTGGTCAGCGGCAAGTGGAACTCCAATGCGGGAACGTGTCCTCATCGCGTTCCGGTGTGATCCCTTGAACGCGATCGACGGTTCGTCGATCCTACGAGGCCTCTACTCCCTTACAGCAATGGGAAATTGACCAGTAATGGACAGGTGAAGGGAAGCACATGATCGGTGGCGACAGCACGGAACCGGAACCCGGCAAGGACTGGGCGGCGTTCCAGTACGAGATTTATCTGAACGGGATGACCGGCGCCGTTCCCCGGCTTCCCGCCGATCTGACCCGGCTCGAGGAGCTGGCCGAGGCGCGGCTGGGGCCCGGGCCGGTGGGCTATGTGGCGGGCAGCGCGGGCAGCGGCAGCACCGAGCGGGCCAACCGGGCGGCGCTGGAACGGCATCGGATCGTGCCCCGGATGCTCCGTGACGTACGGCGGCGGAATCTGTCGGTCGGGCTGTTCGGCACCCGGCTGTCCGCGCCGCTCGCGCTCGCGCCGATCGGCGTGCTGTCGATCATGCACCCGGACGCGGAGTGCGCGGCGGCGCGGGCCGCCGCGGCGCAGGGCGTGCCGTTCATCCTCTCCTCCGCGTCCAGTACGCCGATGGAGCGGGTGGCGGAGGCGATGGGGGACGGCGAGCGGTGGTTCCAGCTCTACTGGGGCAAGGACCGCGAGGTCACCAGGAGCTTTCTGAGCCGCGCCAAGTCCTGTGGTTTCACGGCCCTGGTGGTCACCCTCGACACCCCGCTGCTGGCCTGGCGGCCGCGCGATCTCGACCAGGCGTATCTGCCGTTCCTGCACGGTGTGGGCACCGCCAACTACTTCACCGATCCGGCGTTCCAGGCCGGGCTCGCCAAGCCGGTCCACGAGGACCGGGACGCCGCGGTGCTGCACTTTGTGCGGCTGTTCGGCGACGCCGGGAAGACCTGGGAGGACCTGGCGTTCCTGCGCGAGCACTGGGACGGCCCGATCGTGCTGAAGGGGGTGCTGCACCCCGACGACGCCCGGCGCGCGGCGGACGCGGGGATGGACGGCGTCGTGGTGTCCAACCACGGCGGCCGCCAGGTGGGCGGCTCGATCGGGGCGGCCGACGCGCTGCCGGGGGTGGTGGAGGCGGCCGGTGACCGGCTGGCGGTGCTCTTCGACAGCGGAGTGCGCACCGGTGACGATGTGTTCAAGGCGCTCGCCCTCGGCGCCCGCGCGGTGCTGCTGGGGCGGCCGTACGCCTATGGGCTCGGGCTGGACGGGCAGCCGGGGGTGGAGCATGTGATCCGCGCCCTGCTGGCCGAGTTCGAGCTGACGCTGGCGCTGTCGGGCCATACGGATGCCGCGGGGCTCACCCCCGAGGCGCTCTGCTGACAATTCCCTTCGGCTTTCAACTTGTCAGCACCACCGATCCATCGGCGACTCGCCGAGGGGCGTCGGGGTCTTTACCGGGTCCTGAGCTTCCGGATTGACGGGTGCTACGCTCTTCGGCGCGCAATGAAATTACTGATCACGGGGGGTGGTCGCGTGAAGATCAAACGTAAAGCCTCGATGGTCGTGCTCTCGGCGGTGCTGATGCTGGGCGGTTCCGTCGCCCTGGCGCCAACGGCGTCGGCGGTGGGGTCATCGGCGTGTCAGTTCAATTCCCCGGACGTCAATTTCAAGGTCTCGACCAGCGGCGCGAGATTCCGCACCGGACCGGGAAAGCGGTACCGCGCTATAGGGACGCTTTACCGAGGGGATTCGTTCCGGTACTTCTGCCGCACCCGGGGCTTTGAGAACAGCTGGTCCTACGGAAAGATCCTCAAGCGGACCACGACCGGAATTCACGCCGGAACCAGAGGCTGGGTGTACAGCAAGTACCTCGACTAGCCGGAACGTTACGGCAGTTGAGTGCGCGGCAGTTGGTTGCTCGGCAGTCGGGCGCGGAGGCTGCGGAGGCTTTCGTACGACGGCACGCGGCGGGGCCGGGGGCCCACCCCGGCCCCGCCGCACGTGCCCGCGTCGTCACCCCTTGCTGACCGCCGCCAGGATCTCCGGCAGCCGCGCCGCGACCCGCGGCGCCGCCACCCGCAGGCCGGTCTCCGCGATCGCCGCGCCGTACACCGCGCCCAGCGGGAACACCACCCACAGCCAGCCGTGCGCCCCGGAGACATGCAGCCAGATCGTCAGGCCCAGCACCGGCGCGCACAGCACGGAACCCACGATCATCCCGCCGAAGATGCTGATCCAGGCGATCCCCGCCTGTGCCGGGACGACGTTCTTGTAGCCGCTGTCCTGCGGAATGGAGTACGGGGCCAGTACCGAGGTCATGGCGCCGGTCGCCAGCATCGAGCCGAGCAGCGCCAGGGCGATCCCGAGCGCCTCGGGGGCGGCCGACCAGTTCTTCAGGAAGGCGGCGCAGCCGAGCACCGCCACCGCCACGTACGGCACCGCGACGAGGAGCAGCGCCAGCGCACGGCCCCGCAGTTCCAGATAGGCGTCGCGGGGCGAGGAGATCGTCTGGGCGACCATCCAGAAGGCGGAGGTGTCCTGGCCGAACTGGTTGTACATCAGCATGCCGAGCATCCCCGACGCCCAGCAGGCCCAGTAGATCGAGCCGTTGCCCTGGGCGGCGGTGATGAAGGGCAGCAGCAGGCCGACGCCCAGCGAGGTGACCCATGCCGACTTGGTCTTCGGGTCCCGTACGGCATAGCGCAGCGTGCGCAGCAGCACCGTGCCGGTGCGGCCGGAGGGCAGCAGCCCGGCGAACGGGCCCGAGGCGTCCGGGGTGTCGGCCGCGCCGGGGCTCCGTCGCTCGCGCGGCGTCGCCGCCTGGATCGTGGAGGCGTCCGGGGTGGTCATCAGATGGGTGAGGGTGGACCGCCACCACCACATCAGCAGCGCCAACGCGGCGACGGTCAGCGCGAACTGGGCCGCGGCGACCCCGTAGGCGCCGTCGCTCACGCCCTGGACGGCGTCCACCGCCGCCGCGGGCGGCACCCAGCGCAGCACCGCGGCGGCCGGCTCCAGCACGGACAGGCCGTTCTCGCCGCCGAGCTGCTGGGCCCCGAGGTTCACGAACTGCGCGCCGATCGCCACGAACAGACCGCTGAGCACCGCCAGGTCGCGGCCCCTGCGGCTGGTGAGGAGGCGGGTGTTGGCCGTGGCGACGGCGCGGGCCAGCGCCACGCACACCAGCACCGTCAGCACCACGGCCAGGACCCCCGCCACCGCGGCGGCCGCCCCGTGCGCGACGGCGATCGCCGAACCGGCCACCAGGGTCAGCGTGAACAGCGGGCCGATGCCGATCAGCGAGGACACCAGCAGTGCGGCGATCAGCGAGCGCGGCCGCAGCGGCAGCATCACCAGCCGCGTCGGGTCGAGGGTTTCGTCCCCGCCGGGGAAGAACAGCGGCATCACCGCCCAGCCGAGCGCGAGCACCGCCGTAAGGAGAGTGACCAGAGCGTCGACGTGGTTCGTACCGCGCAGCAGCACCAGGCCGAGCAGCTGCAACACGGCGAACAGCAGGGCCATCACCAGCGAGGTGAGGTACGCGGCCCGGCGGCCGCTGGACTGGCGCAGCCCGTTGCGCAGCAGCGCCAGCTTCAGCGAGACGAAGACGGGGGTGGGGGAGCCGGTGGGGACGGCGGGCGGTGCGGGTGCCGCGGCGCCGAGCGGGCCCTTCGCGTCGAGCGGGTCGGTGAGCGTCATCGGGCGCCGCCGCCCAGCCAGTCGAGGCTCTGGCCCGCCTGGCGCCGGTTGGCGCCGACCAGTTCCAGGAAGGCGTCCTGGAGGGAGGGCGCGTCGCCCCGCACCTCGGCCAGCGGGCCATGGGCCCGGATCCGCCCGCTCGCGATCACCGCCACCCAGTCGCACAGCGACTCCACCAGCTCCATGACATGGCTGGAGAAGACGACGGTCGCGCCGGAGCGGGTGTAGCGCTCCAGGACGCCGCGGATGGTCTGGGCGGAGACCGGGTCGACGCCCTCGAAGGGCTCGTCGAGGAAGAGGACTTCGGGGTTGTGGAGCAGCGCGGCGGCCAGTCCGATCTTCTTCCGCATACCGGTGGAGTAGTCGATGACCAGCTTGCTCTGGGAGCCCGCGAGATCGAGGACGTCCAGCAGCTGGGTGGCGCGCCGGTCGACCTCCGGGCCGGGCAGCCCGCGCAGCCGCCCGGTGTAGGTGAGCAGCTCCCGGCCGGAGAGCCGCTCGAACATCCGCAGCCCCTCGGGCAGCACCCCGATCCGCGCCTTGACCTCGACCGGGTCCCGCCACACGTCATGACCGCCGATCTCCACGGTCCCCTTGTCGGGGCGCAGCAGGCCGGTGATCATCGAAAGCGTGGTGGTCTTACCGGCGCCGTTGGGTCCGACGAGTCCGATGAACTGCCCGGCGGGCAGCTCCAGATCGATCCCGGCGACCGCCACCTGCTCCCCGTAGCGCTTCCACAGGCCGCTCACCCGCACGGCGGCGGCCCGGGACGACTGTGGCTGTGTGCTGTCTGCTGCTTGCTCCTGCGGCACCGGCTTACCCCGTTTTCCCGTGGGACGTGGCCCACTGACGTCTCACGCGGGGCCGGTCACGACGCCCCCGCCGTCGCTCCACGATAGGGGCCGTCCCGGAGAGCCTTTCCAAGGGTCAGCGGCGCTCGCCCTCCCAAGGGTCAGCGGCGCTCGCGGCCGCAGGCGTAGGCCAGGGCGCTCACCAGCTCTTGTGCGTCGGGCAGCCAGCGGTTGGCGGCGGTGGGCCGCCGGGCCCACTGGATCGGGCCGCGCAGCCCCACCCGGGTCGGCGGCGCGACCACGTAGTCGCCCTCGCCACGGGCGGTCAGGTCGATCGCGTTCGGCGGCCAGCCCAGATTCCGCACCAGGTCGGGGACCTTGGCGGCGGCGCCCGGGAGGACGAAGAAGAGCATCCGGCGCCCGGGGGTGCAGGTGACCGGGCCCAGCTCGACCTGGCGGCGCTCCATGCGGGCGAGCGCCAGGCAGCCCGCGGACTCCGGGACGTCGAGCGCGTCGAAGGTGCGGCCGGTGGGCAGCAGGATGGCGGCGCGCGGCGTCCTGGCCCACATGCGGCGGACCACGACCGCGCTGCCGGTGGCCTGGTTCACCCAGTCCCGGCCGGTCGGATGGGCGCCGGGGGCCGGGCAGTCGGCGGTTCCGCAGGAGCAGCGCTCCACCCCGTCCACGGCCTCGAGCCAGGTGCCGGAGAGCACGTCCCAATGCCGCTCCTCGGCGTACCGCACCGCCGCGTCGCGCAGCCGCTCCCCGCGCTGCTGAGGGATCTGCGAGGTTCCCGCGGGGAACCGCGATGGTCCTGTCACGTCCATGGTCTCTTCCACGCACAGGACAACTTCCGCCGTCAACGAGGGTTACGGCCGGGCCCCCGCACGGGCGGTGCCGTCGGGGGCCCGGGGTGCGCGGTGACGGCACGGCGGGGCGCATGGGTGCACGGGCGGGGGCGCGTGTGGGGTTGCGGCTGCGTGAGCGGGTAGCCACCATGCGTGACGGGCGTGCGAGTGTCCGGCGGCCATGCCGCGGCGCCAGGGGGAGGGCGGTCCCGGACTCGGATCGGCGCCGTACGCGAACCATGCGGTCGATGCGGTCAATACGGGCAAGTTCCGCATTCACCGTATACCTGCGATATCTGCGGGGCATCACTCAGCAACAGGGACGGATACGCCGAGAACGCAAGCAGTCACTGGGGGTAATGCCATGGCCGCTAGGCCGCTTGTGGCGCGGCAGCCGAACGAACGGCTGCAGGCGCTCATCCAGGAAGCCGGCTGTTCCAACGCCGGGTTGGCGCGCAGGGTCAATATGTGCGGCGCCGAGCACGGTCTCGATCTGCGGTACGACAAGACGTCGGTGGCCCGTTGGCTGCGTGGCCAGCAGCCCCGGGCCGGGCGCCGGGCATCATCGCCGAGGCGCTCGGCCGCAAGCTCGGCCGTACGGTCACGATCGACGAGATCGGCATGGCCAACGGCAAGAACCTCGCCTCCGGGTCGGGCTGCAGTTCTCGCCCACCGTCCTCGGCGCGATAGAGCAGGTCTGCGAGTTGTGGCGCAGCGATGTGGGGCGCCGCGACTTCCTCAGTGGCTCGACGGTCGCCGCCTCCGCGCTGGTCGAGCCCAGCCGCGACTGGCTGATCACCGGTGCGGACACCCAGGTGGCGCGCACCGCGGGGGCCCGGGTGGGGCGGTCCGACGTCGCGGCGGTGCGGGCCACGACGGACGCGCTCGTCGACCTGGACCACCGCTACGGCAGCGGCCATGTGCGCCCCGTCGTCGTCCACTATCTGAACAGCGTGGTCTCCGGGCTGCTGGCCGGCTCGTACACCGAGGCGGTCGGCCGGGAACTGTTCGCGGCCGTCGCGCGGTTGACGGAGCTGGCGGGCTATATGGCGGTCGACACCGGTCAGTCCGGTCTCGCCCAGCGCTACTACATCCAGGCGCTGCGGCTCGCCCAGGCCGCCGGGGACCGGGGCTACGGCGGCTATGTGCTCGCCGCCAGCATGAGCCATCTCGCCGCCCAGCTGGGCAATCCCCGGGAGATCGCCCAACTGGCGAAGGCCGCGCAGGAGGGCGCCCGGGGCCAGGTGCCGCCGCGTGCCGAATCGATGTTTCTGGCGGCCGAGGCGCGCGGCCACGCCCTGATGGGGGACGCGCGGGCCTGCCAGGCCGCGGCCGGGCGGGCGCTGGACGCCATGGAGCGGGCGGTGGGCAGCGGTTCGGGCTCCGTCACGGGCGACGAACCCATCTGGATCCGCCACTTCGACCACGCCTATCTCGCCGATGAGCTGGCCCACTGTCACCGCGACCTGGGCCAGGCCGAGCAGGCCAGGCGGCGCGCCGAGGAGGCCCTGGAGGGGCATCCGGAGGGGCGGGTGCGGCGGCGGGCGATCGGTCTGCTGCTGCTGGCCACCGCGCATGTGCAGCAGCGCGAGGTGGAGCAGGCATGCCATGTCGGCACCCAGGCGGTGGATCTGCTGGGCACGCTGCGGTCCAACCGGGGCGCGGAGTATCTGGACGACTTCCAGCAGCGTTTGGAGCCGTATCGGGACGAGCCGGTGGTGCGGGAGTTCGGGGCGCGGCTCCAGGCGCAGGTGGCCTGAGCATCGGCCGCGAGATCCGGCCACGATATCCCTGGGATTCAGCCTGGAATTCGGTCGGGATTCAGCCTGGGGTTCGGCCTGAGGCGCCCGCCGGTGCTGGGGTGTTGTGAGGCGCTGTGCGGTGTGGGTGCTACGGGTGCGTGGTGTTGTGATGGCTGATGCGCATGTGGTGAGGCATGGGTGTTGTGGAGTGTGTTGCGTTGTGTTTACCGCGGGTGCGGATGGGGTTCATATCGACCCCGATCGTGGTGATGTGCCCCATGTCGCGGTGACCAGTCTCTCTCCGTCCCGGTGGGCTCATGGGCACCGAGCCCTCTGGGGAACCGGTAGCGTGACCCGACGATTCCGTCGTTCCGTACAACCAAGGAGTCCCGGTGACGCAGAGCGGTCAGGGGAATGAGCCGCGGCTTCCCGCGGTCCCGCCCGCGCACCCCGTGCGCGAGGGGGTTGTGCTGCCTGCCCAGGGGGACTACAGGCCCTCGGACGCCCAGCAGGGGGCCCCGGCCGGGGGACAGGCGTGGGGGCAGCCTTGGGGGCCGCAGAGCGCTCCGGAACCGCCGCGGCGGGGCGAACTGCCGCCGCCGGGTGAGTTCGGCGCCCCGACGCCGCCGGGGGAACTGCCGCCGCAGGCCGGGTTCGGCGCCCCGCCGCCCGAGGTGCGGCCGTACGGGCAGCAGGGCTGGACGGCTCCGGAGAGACCGGCCCAGCCGCCGCACAGCGTCCCATCGCCGCACAGCGCCCAGCCGCCCCATAACGTCCCGGCGCCGTACCAGCCCCAGCAGCCGCCGCCGTACCAGGCCGCCGACGAGACTCAGGTGCTGCCGCCGCAGCCCGCGGGGGACGCGGACGCGACCCAGGTCATACCCCCGGTCCCGGGTGAGGCCCCGCCGCCCCTGGACACCCCCACCGCCACGCTCGCCCCGGTCAAGAGCGCGCCGCTGCCGCCCGAGAACCGGCCCGAGTCACCGGCCGAGTCCACCACCCAGCTGCGCGCCGTCCGCCCCGGCCGCCGGGGTGCCCACCGCCAGCAGCCCCCCGCGGCCTCGGCCGCGGAAGAGACCGCGGTGCTCCCGCCCACGCCCGCAGCGCCCGCCGCGCCCGCGCCGATTCCGGAGCGGCCCGGCAGCGCCCCGTACGCGATCCGCCCCGGCCGTCCCGGGGACCGGCCGCCGCCCTCGGAGTTCGACGGTCTGTTCCGCGACGGCGGCGGTGGCGCCGATGAGACGCAGCAGCTTCCGCAGTTCGGCCAGGACGTTCCGCAACCGCCGTCCGGCCACCGGGATGGTGGCGGCGGTGGGCGGCGCCGGATGTCGCGGGGCATGCTCATCGGCGTCCTGGTGGTGGCGAGCTGCGCCGTCGCCGGGCTCGCCGCGGGAGCCGTGCTCAGTATGGGCGGCGATGACGACGGTAAGGACAACTCGACGCTCAGCAGCTCCTCGCCGAGCGCCGCGGCGTCGTCCAAGGCCGCCGACCCCGTCGAGACGCAGGCGAAGGCGCTGGACGCGCTGCTCGCCGACAGCAACAACAGCCGGGCGTCGGTGATCAAGGCCGTGGACAACATCAAGTCCTGCAAGGACCTGACCACCGCGGCATCGGATCTGCGGACCGCCGCGGGCCAGCGCAATGACCTGGTGACCCGGCTCGGCAAGCTGTCGGTGGACAAGCTGCCCGACCACGCGCGGCTGACCGCGTCGCTCACCAGGGCGTGGAAGTCCTCGGCCAGGGCCGACAACGAGTACGCGGCCTGGGCCGACCAGGTCGGCGGCAAGAAGGGCTGCCCCAAGGGCAAGGCCCGCCGTTCGCCCCGGGTCGGGGCGGCCGAGCGGGCGAGCGGCGAGGCGACCCGCGCCAAGAAGACGGCCTCGGAGCTGTGGAACCCGATCGCCTCCCAGTACGGCCTCACCTCGCACCAGGCCACCGACCTGTGACCGGACGGCTGTAACCGGACGGCTGTGATCGGTCAGCTGTGACCGGGCGGCCGGGTGTGGTGCCTGACCGGGCGGCCGGGTGTGGTGCCGCCGTCCCCGCCCGGCCCGTGGCTCAGTCCCCCGGGTGGTAGTGCTCCAGGATCTTGGACACGTTGACGAAGCCCTTGCGCACCGCCACCAGCCGGCCGCCGCGCACCATCTGGTAGGTGACGTCCGCGTTGACGATCCGCGAGTAGTTGGGCACGTGCAGCGTGTCGTCGTAGCCCCAGCGCAGCGTCGGCGTCAGCCCGCCGGTGTTGACCGCGTGGCCGTTGTCCAGCGCGTTGCGCACGGTGCGGGCGCTGATGTCGTCGGCGTTCAGGGACATCAGCACCGAGCGCAGCACCGTGTAGCCGATCCAGGTGGTCTGCGTCCCGGGGTCGTCCGGGTCGATGCGGTTGTCGTCGAAGGCGTACTTGCTGATGACCTTCTTCATGGGGTTCCAGCGCGGATCGTCCCCGGCCGGGTACCAGCCGGTGGCGTAGGTGCCCTCCAGGGGGCTGGAGGTGCCGCCGGTGGAGTCGATCAGGGACTGCCGGACGCCGCCGAGGATGGAGGCTATCCGCACCTTCGGATGGTTCTCCTGGACCCGGCGGAAGGAGTCGAAGAAGGTGCCGGTGCGGTTGCCGAGCGCCGCGGTGACGCACGAGTTCTCCAGGGCCGCGCCCTGGTCGGCGGTGCCGAGGGAGCTGTCGGCGCCGACGCCCTCCAGGGCGGTGGTGGCCTGCTTGCTGTAGTCGCCCGCGTCCTCGGGGGCGCGGACGTCGCGGGCGACGGCGCGATTGCCCGCCCTGAGGCCGGTGTTGAGGAGCTGGGGGAGCTCGTCGCCCGCGATGGTGTCGGGGCGCACGAGCGCGGTGCGCTCGCAGCGGGAGGCCAGCTGGCGGCCGTTGCCCACCAGCAGGGCGGCCTGGCCGCCGTTGACCGGATAGGAGTACGGGCTGTCGAACTCCTCCTGCGTCAGCCCGTAGCCGCCTATGTAGGGGATGCCGGCGACCTCCAGCGGGGAGATGAAGGCCCGGCCGTACTGGCTGTACGAGCCGACGACCGCGACGGCCTTGTCCTCCTTGGCCCGCTGGGCGCAGCCGGCGGCCTGGACGGCGTCGTTGCGCTCGTTGCAGGTGACGACATCGAGCTTGCGGCCGTGGATGCCACCGGAGTCGTTGACCCAGCGGGCAAATGCCTTCGCCATGGCGGGCATTCCCGGCATATTGGTCGCTTTGGTGCCCTCGGGGGCCCAGGTCATGACGGTGATGGGGTCACTGTCGCTCTTGTCCGACAGCACCGCTCCACAGCCGGACAGCAGCGACGCGCCGACCGCCGTGCACAGTGCCGCGATGGCGGCTCGGAAGGGGCGGGAGGAGGGGCGTCGCCGTCCGGTCATGGCAAGGGAGCTTGGTGCTTCGCGAGGAACGCAGCCGCTATGACAAGACAAGGGATGGTGACGTAGGGGTGAACAGCGGGGGCTGATCCGGCTCTGTGTGTGAAGAACGTACGATCGGTGACTGTGCAAGGTTCGGAGAAGTCTTCCCGTCGCGCCCGTCGCTCGACCACCATGGGGGCCATGCCTGTCAACGACATGCCCTGGTGGCGCTGGCGCACCAATGTGCGCTCGGCGCTGCATATGCTCTCGGATCCCGTCTTCCAGCAGGAGTGCTGGCTGGCCGGCCAGCCTGGGTACGGGGATGTGACGGACGCCGTCTACCGGCTGGTCGAGGACACCTGGCTGGACAACTGGTCCGCCGAGAAGTACGTCGGGACGATCTTCCGCGACTCGCAGGAGGCGGCGCTGGTCGATGTCGCCGTGCTGCGGGTGCTGAGGATCATGCACCAGGTGGGCGCGGACGCCCCCGTCTCGGCGTACCTCGAGCACCATGGCTGGCCGGAGGCCGTACGGGCGGCCCGCGAGGCCCATGTGCGGCTGGCCACCAACGACGGCGAGGATCCGGACACCCCACCGCGCACCCTCGAAGTGCTGGCGATCATGACGCAGGCGGTCTGACCGACGTCGCGGGTGTGGGGAGCGGACGCGGGTGTGGGACGCTATGGAGTCATGAGCGAGTCACATCCCGTCCCCGACCAGTACGTCCTGACGCTGTCCTGCCCGGACAAGCAGGGCATCGTGCACGCCGTGTCGAGCTATCTGTTCATGACCGGCTGCAACATCGAGGACAGCCAGCAGTTCGGGGACCGTGACACCGGGCTCTTCTTCATGCGGGTGGCCTTCCGCGCCGTCTCGCCGGTGCGGCTGGAGGATCTGCGGGCCAGCTTCGCGGCGGTCGGCGAGTCCTTCCGGATGGACTGGGAGATCCATCGCGCCGACGAGAAGATGCGCATCCTGCTCATGGTCAGCAAGTTCGGGCACTGCCTGAACGACCTTCTCTTCCGGTCGCGGATCGGCGCGCTGCCGGTCGAGATCGCCGCGGTGGTCTCCAACCACACGGACTTCCAGGAGCTGGTGGGCTCCTACGGGATTCCGTTCCACCACATCCCCGTGACGAAGGACACCAAGCGGGAGGCCGAGGCCCGGCTGCTGGACCTGGTGCGCGCGGAGCACGTGGAACTGGTGGTGCTGGCCCGCTATATGCAGGTGCTCTCCGACGACCTGTGCAAGGAGCTGTCGGGCCGGATCATCAACATCCATCACAGCTTCCTGCCGAGCTTCAAGGGCGCCAAGCCGTACCACCAGGCGCATGCGCGCGGGGTCAAGCTGATCGGGGCCACCGCCCACTATGTGACCGCCGATCTGGACGAGGGCCCGATCATCGAGCAGGAGGTCGAGCGCGTCGGCCATGGGCTCACCCCGGACCAGTTGGTTGCGGTCGGCCGCGATGTGGAGTGCCAGGCGCTGGCCCGCGCCGTGAAGTGGCACAGCGAGCGCCGGGTGCTGCTCAACGGGCACCGGACGGTCGTCTTCGACTGAGGCCGGTCCCCTTCGACCGAGGTCGGTTCCCTTCGACCGAGGTCGATCGCCGCGCTCCTCAGAGGCGCCGCGCTCCTCAGAGGCGGGACAGGGACGCCGTGGCGAAGAGCACATCTCGGATCGCCTCGGTGTCCCCGGACAGGCCCGCCGCCGCCTCCTGCGGCGGCACGTGCCCGGACGCCAGCAGGTAGAACGCCTCCTGGTCCAGCGCGATCGTCGCCACCGCCTCCTCCGGCGCGGCCGCCGCCGCCGGGGAGTCCAGCGGGATGTACCAGTCGCCGCCGCCCGTGCCCTCCACCTGGAGATGGAGCGTACGGCCCGGGGTGCCCGCCTCGACCAGCCGGCGGGGCGGGGACGCGAGCCCGGCCCGGCGCCGCTCGGCCAGCGTCCCCGGAAGCAGCCGGGCACACAGGTCGATCATGGCCTTGAGGTGGGCTGAGGCCGGTGGTTCATAGGGGTAGTCGATGGCCTCGGCGATGTCCCCGGCGTGCACCCAGCACTCCAGGGCGCGGTCGAGGAACGCGTCGCGGATCGGCAGCGCGAAGTCCCCGTACGGCACGTCGAGCTCCGCGACCCCGCGCCCGGCGAAGGACACCGTACGGACCAGGGCATGGCCCTGCTCGCGCCACAACTCCCGTACCGCCCCGGGCGGCCCGGCCCCGTACGCGGCGCCGGGCTCGTGGTGCCAGTACGCCTCCGTACGGGCCAGAGGTGAGCCGGGGGCGCCGGCGCCCATCGGGTCGGGGAGGCCGAGGGAGGCGGCGACGATGCCGTCCACGACCATCAGATGGCCGATCACCCCGGCGACGGTGGTGTCCCGACCGATGAGCCGCCGCCCGTCGAACCACTTGAGCCGCACCGGCGCACGCCACTCGGCCTCGCCCATGTCGCGCAGCAGCGCGTCCAGCCGGGCGGCCTCGGCGTCGTAGGCACCGGCCCAGCCGGGCATGGGTATCCGCGCCGGGCGGCGGCCCAGACAGCCCGCGAGCACCCGGGAGCGCAGCATCGGGTCGAGGTCCAGGCTGTGCTCGGTGTGCAGCAGCCCGACGGCGTCGCGCAGCCGCAGCGCCTCCTCGGCGCAGGAGGGGCAGTGGTTGAGGTGCGCCTCGACGGCGGAGGTCTCCTCCTGCGAGCACGCGGTCAGCGCCCAGGCGCCGAGCAGCGAGCGGAGCAGATCGTGCGAGAGCCGATGCGCCGCGGAGGGCGTGGGCGCGGCCAGGGGTACGGCCGGTGGGGCGGGGGTGGCCGGTGGCACGGGCGCGACCACGGGCGCGGGCGCGGGGAGCGATGCGGAGGCGGGCGGTTCCGCGTCCGGACGTGGCTCCGGGGCCGGGCGCGGTTCCGGTTCCGGTTCCGGATTCGCTTCCGGGCCGGGGGCCGGGGTCGGTTCCGGTTCGGGGCCCAGGGCTGGTTCCGGCTCAAGGCCCGGGCGTGGCTCCGGTGTCGGTGTCGCTTCCGGTTCGGAGCCTGCGGCGGGTGCCGTTTGGGGCTCCGGTGTCCGTTCCGCCGGTGTCTGGTCAACCGGTGTCTCGTCCGCCGCCACCTCGTCCGTCGGTGTCTCGTCCGCCGCCACCTCGTCCGTCGGTGTCTCGTCCGTCGGTGTCTCGTCCGTCGGTGTCTCGTCCGCCGTGGGCGGGCGCGGGGCGGGGATGCCGCCGTCCAGGGCGCCCGGCCAGTGGCCGCTGTCCTCGGCGGCCGACCGCGGCGGCGGTATGCGTGGTGGCCCGGCGGGGTGGGACGGCGGCTCCGCGTCGCTGCCCCGTCCGGGCCCGTCTCTCCCGTCCCCGGAGCCGCCGGAGCCCTCGCCGTAGGCGTCGTCGTACGGGTCCGGCCCGCCGCGCCCGGTCACAGCGCCCGCCCGTAGCCGGGAGACGAGACCGCGCGGGGCGGCTGGACATGGGCCGTGGACAGCAGCTGGAGGCCCAGCCGCAGGCGGCGCCTGGCCTCGTCCTCGGTCACCCCGAGGGCGGCCGCGGCCTGGCGGTAGTCGCGGCGGTCGAAGTAGGCGAGCTCCAGGGCGGCGCGCAGCGGGGCGGGCATGGAGGTGACGATGTAGTCGGCGCGGGCGGCCACGGACGCCTCGCGGATCCGCTCCTCCAGGGCCTCGGACGTGAGGGTGTCCCCGCGGGCCGAGGCGGTCTGCGACGCGCGTAGCCGGTGCACCGCCTGGCGCTGCGCGAGCATGGCGATCCAGGCGCGCAGCGAGCCCTGCTGGGGGTCGTACGCGTCCGGGTTCTCCCAGACGTAGCCGAAGACTTCCCGGGTGACGCGGTCGGCGCCGGTCTCGTCCTCGAGGACCCGATGCGCCAAAGTGTGGACAAGCGAGGCGAAACGGTCGTAGAGCTCGGCGAGTGCGGCCGCTTCGCCGCGTGCCAGGCGCTGTTGCATCCTGCGGTCCCAGCGGGGCGGTGCGTCATTCGTCATGCGGCCCCCAATCCCGAGTTGTCCGGCCGGTCCTCCAGGCACTATGCCCACGTTCATATCGAATGTAATGCCGGTGGCTCTCACAACACGCGTCCATCAGGCAAAGTGCGTGCGAATGAGGCCGCGCATGGTATTGGGACGGTCACTTTGCGCGGGATCGGGGAGACGAAACGCTTCGGCGCGGCATAGGGTCGCTCCTCAAGGCGTATGCCTGGGGGAGTTTCATGCGCCGACGGGCGGGCAGCCGCCCGGGAACAGCGAATTCCGGTTAGCGGCGAGCGAAGGGCTTCGGGCGCGTGACGTTGAAGGTGATGGAGGACCGGCGGGGGGAGTGGGTCGTTCTCCAGGTCTCGGGAGAGATGGACCTGGTGACCTCGCCCGCAGTCCGGCAGCACGTCCACGACGCGGTCGCCGAGGGCCGCCATTGGCTGGTTCTGGACCTCTCGGAGGTCCGGTTCTGCGACTCCAGCGGGGTCGGCGTACTGATCGCGGCGCGTCGGCTGATGCGGTCGTGCTCGGGCCGGCTGCGGCTGATCCTGCCGCCGCAGGACGCCGCGCACGGTTCGCATGTGCACCGGGTGCTCGCGGCCCTGGGGGTGCGGCGGCTGTTCGACGTCTACCCCGACCTGGGGGCGGCCACGGAGCTGGACGAGGACGACGAGGACGCGGTCGACCCGCTGTCGGCCTAAGCGCTCCGCCGGAAGTGCCCTGGCCCCTGGAAGTGCCCTGACCTGCCGTCGATCGTCCGCGGCGCCGTCGTGGCTGTCGCCCACGCGGCGGAGCCGCATATCGACACAGCCGCGGCGGAGCCGCATATCGACACAGCCCGCGCCCCTTCGGGGCGCCACCGAACCGCAGCCGACTTCCACCGATCCTCCTAGGGCGCCCGGAACCGTCCGTCCGCCCAGGGGTGTCCGTACGCCTGTGGGTGCGCCCGGGGCGCCGCGCGGCCCGTTCATGCCGTCGGTCCCGTGACGCGCGGGGTCTTGGGGAAGTCGGCCCGCACGACGAAGCCGCCCTCCTCCGTGGGCCCGGCCTCCAGCGTGCCGCCCAGCAGTTGTGCGCGCTCCCGCAGCCCGACCAGGCCGTGACCGCCGCCCGGCAGCCCCGGGGCCACGGCGGAGGCGTCGGGCGGGCCGTTGCGCACCTCGACCCGCAGGCCCCGCGTCTCCTCCGCCGCTTGAGCCGCTCCGTGAGCCGCCTCGTGCGCTGCCCCGTTCGGTGCTTCGTGCGCCGCTCCTCGAGCCGCCTCCGTCCCCGCCCCCTCCGCGTCGTTGACCCGTACCGTCACCCGCGCCCCGGCGCGTGCTTGCGGACGTTGGTGAGCGCCTCCTGGACGATGCGGAAGGCGGCCCGTTCCACCGCCTCCGAGTGGCCCGGCCGCTGGGTCGCGCTGTCCGTCTCGAAGTCGACGTCCAGCGCGCTGAGTTCGATCAGCCGGGGCAGATCCGCCAGCCGGGGCTGCGGGGTCAGCTCCTCGTGGTCGCCGCCCGCCGCGCGCAGGATGCCGACCATATGGCGGAGTTCGTCCAGGGTCCGCACGGACAGCTCGCGGATGGTCCGGGCGCCCTCCCTCGCCTTCGCGTCCTCCGCGCTGATCTGCACCGCACCGGCCTGGAGGCTGATGAGGCTGACCTGATGGGCGACCACATCGTGCATCTCGCGGGCGAGCCGGGCGCGTTCGGTGGACAGCACCTGCTCGGCGATCAGCTCGTCCGCGTGGCGGCGGCTGCGGGTCAGGTCCTCGATCCGGGCGGCGAGCTCCCCGCGGGTACGCACCAGGAGGCCCAGCGCGATGGGCCCCACCGAGGTCACACACGCGTCGATCAGCGTGAGGGTGTTCTCCCGGTACGCGGTCGGCTCGAAGTCGGAGACCGGCCAGGGGATGAAGTGCGCGGCGGCCAGCAGCAGCGCGGAGATCCCCAGCAGCCGCCGGTCGGGGCGGAGCCGGGCCACCGTGTAGAGGGCGATCATCGGCGCGAACCAGACGTAGCCGATGAGGATCCCCGGCAGCGTGACCAGGAAGACCAGCGCGGGCAGCTTACGGCGCACCAGCAGCGCGGCGGCCGCCACCAGCGAGACGTTGAGCTCCAGGCCCAAGGTGACGCCGTTGACGAGCAGCGCGTCGGCGATCGCGAGGAGGACGGGGACGATCAGCGAGCCCCAGCGCATGACCCGCTGCGGCGGCCGCCGCCGGGAGGCCGGGGCGGGCGGCGGCGAGGCGAGGGAGGAGGCGGGCGCGGGCGACGCGGCCGGGGACGCGCCGGGCGTACCGGACGTGTCCGGCGCGCCGGGGGGCGAACTCCGGGGCGGGGGCAGCGGGGAGACGGTCATCGGGGGCCACCTATCGGCGGACGGCTGGTGACGAGCCCGGCGCGGTCGGCCACGATCGCCGCCTGGACGCGGTTGAGCCCGCCCAACTTGCCGAGCACCGCCCGCACATGGTCCTTGACGGTGCTGGGCGCCAGCCCCATCCGCTCGGCGATCTGCGGATTGGCGAGCCCCTCGCCCAGCAGCGTCAGCACCTCGCGCTCGCGCGGGGTGAGCGCCTCGACGGCCTCGGCCGCCGTCGCCTCCGCCTCGGCGGCGAGATAGCCGCCGATCACGGCGCGGGTGACGGCCGGGTCGAGCACGCTGCCGCCCTCGGCGAGCGTGCGCACGGCCCGTACGAGCTGTTCCGGATCGGTGTCCTTGAGGAGGAAGCCCGCGGCCCCGGCGCGCAGCGCGGCCGCCAGGTACTCCTGGACGTCGAAGGTCGTCAGCATCGCCACGGCGGGGGAGCGAGGCGCGGCCCGCAACTGTCTGAGGACGCTGAGCCCGTCGGCGTCCGGCATCCGGATGTCGAGCAGGACCACATCGGCCTTGCTGCCCAGCACCGTGTCCACCGCGAAGGCCCCGGAACATTCGGCGACCACCTCGATGTCCGGGGCCGTGCCCAGGATCAGTCGCAGACCGGATCGTACGAGCGCCTCGTCGTCCACCACAGCCACACGGATCACCGGCCGCTCCCTCTCCTCAGCTGTCATGCCCATTGCCCGGACAGCCTGCCTCATCGGAGAGCGAATATGGAGTGGTTGGCTCCGTCAGTGGGAGGGAACACCCCCGCCGGTCGGAGGGGGTGACGGCAGACCAATGGCGGATTTCCCCGGCGGCTCCCGGCAGGCAGAGTGGATCTCAAGCCGCATCACCCCGTGGGGTCGTCCCGAACCCCAGCCCCGTGACCGCGCCGGAGTGCCTCCCGATGCGCGTTCGGCGGACACGGCAGCGGGGCGTTGCCGCGGTCAGGCCGCCGCGACCCCCACACGCGGCGGCCTGTTCGTCTCTCCGACCGCCTGCCGTGCGGTGCGCCCCGACCAGGCGCTCCGCCCGGCGACCCAGGCGCCGGCCGGCCCCCGAGAAACCACGGGGAGGGGCCGGGCGGGCGGTCGGTGGGGGCGGGAGGGGCCGATGGACGCCTCACATGGGGGGCTCGGCGGGGGCCGGGCCCAGGGTGGTGGTGCCGGGCGCGGCGCGGTGGCCGAGCCCGGTGCGGTAGGCGTCCATCGCGGCCTCCAGGCGGCCCTCCCGGCGCAGCAGGTCGCCCAGCAGCCGGCACAGGTCGGCCAGGTCACCGGCGGCGCCGGTGCGTTCGAGCAGGGAGAGCGCCGCGCAGTAGTGCTCCTCCGCGGCCTCGGTGTCGCCCCGTTCGTCCGCGATCAGGCCCAGCAGCCGGTGGGCACCGCCCGCGTGGACCGCGCCGCGGTCGGCGGTCAGCCCGGCCACGCCGAGCCCGAACCCGGCCTCGCCCGGCCCGGCCTCGCCCGACGCGGTGTCCGGCCCGTTCGGGGCGCTCGCGGCCCCGCGGCGGGGGTGCGCGCCAGCAGCGGCAGCAGCAGGGCCTCCGCCTCCGCCGTACGGCCGCGGCGGCGCAGCACATCCGCCAGCTCGACCTCGACCTGCACGGTGAACAGCGCGGCCCGCTTGGAGGCCAGCATGTCGCGGGCGGTGCGCAGTTCGCGCTCGGCGCGCTCCAGATTGCCGTCCTGGGCGTGCACATAGCCGCGCATCCAGTGGCAGTGCGCCAGGTCGGTGTGGATGCGCAGCTGCTCGTACAGCTCCTGCGCCTTGGCCAGGGAGGCGTCGGCCTCGGCCGTCCGCCCCTCGGCGATCAGGGTGCGGGCCACTCCGCGGTGCATCCGTGCGATGAGCCCCGGGTCGTCCACGCTCGGCGCCAGCGCGAGCGCCAACTCGGCGGCGCGTACGGCACGGGCGTGCGCCCCATGTCCATATAGGGCGCGATGGCCGCCGTATAGAGCAGCAGCAGCGCGTACGGGTCGTGCAGCCCCGAGGCGTTGAGCTCGTCGATGGCGCTCTCCAGCAGATAGCAGGAGTAGCGCAGTTCACCAGCGAGGAGGTGGGCCACGGCCCGGCCGCGGATCGCCGGGACCCGGCGGGGCAGCGGTTCACCGGCGAGCAGCCGCTCCACGGCCTCGAAGTGGTCGCGGGCGACGGTGAGGTCACCGGTCTCCAGCGCGCAGTCGCCGAGCCCCAGCAGGGCCGCCGAGCGCTCCTCGGCGAACCCGAGCCGCTCCGCCTCGTCGCGCACCTCCGCGAAGAGCCCGGCGGCGTCCTCGGCGGCGCCGGTCGCCAGCGCCCGCCGGGCGTCGGTGACGGCGGCCCGCAGCCGGGTGGCGTCGCGGGGTGAGCGGCCGGTGGTCAGCTCCTCGTAGCTGACGCCGAGCCGGTCCGCGAGGTGGCGCAGCGCGGCCTCCGAGGGGCGCACCTTCCCGGCCTCGAGGGTGGAGACATAGGCGGCGGTGTACGCGGGCTCGGCCAGCTGCCGCTGGGTGAAGCCGCGTTCGGTACGCAGTCTGAGCACCCGGCGCCCTATCTCGGCGGTCGACCCCGCCCCGGCCGCCCCCGTCACCGTTCCCGCCGTCCGCCCGTCACCGGCGCTTCTGTCGGCCACCGTGCCCTCTTCTCCCCGGCGGTAACTTAATCGCCGAGCTAAGTCCATTTAACGTGAGGATTGAAGGATGCAGCAGGCAAGCACAGCGGTACCGGCCGGGCCGGGCGCCGTGACGACAGTCCGTCAGCCGGAACTGCTCCTCGCCGACTATCACTTCGACGTACCGCTCGACCATAAGGCTCCCGAGGGCGAGCTGATCCGGCTTTACGCACGAGAGGTCGTCGCCGCGGGCAAATCCGCCGCCGAGCGCGAGCGGCTCCCCTGGCTGCTGTACCTCCAGGGCGGGCCCGGCTGTGGCGCGGACCGTCCGGTGGGCCGCTCCGGCTGGCTGGACCGCGCGCTGGACGAATACCGCGTGCTCCTGCTCGACCAGCGCGGCACTGGCCGCTCCACCCCGGCCAACCGCCAGACCCTGCCGCTGCGCGGCGGACCCGAGGAACAGGCCGCGTACCTCTCCCACTTCCGCGCCGACGCGATCGTCCGCGACTGCGAGCTGATCCGGCGCCGGCTCATCGGGGACCGCCCGTGGACCGTGCTCGGCCAGAGCTTCGGCGGCTTCTGCGCCGTGAGCTATCTGTCCCACGCGCCCGAGGGGCTGGACGCGGTGCTGGTGGCCGGCGGACTGCCCGCGATCGACCCCGGCACCGACGTGGACGCCGTCTACCGGACCGCCTATCCGCGGATGGAGCGCAAGACCCTCGCCCACTACGCCCGCTATCCGCGGGACGCGGACACCGTCCGGGCCCTGGTGCGGCATCTGACCGACCACGAGGAGGTCCTGACGGACGGGACCCGGCTCACCGTCCCCGCCCTCCAGCAGCTCGGCTTCCTGCTCGGCAGCGGCGACGGCTCGCACCGGCTGCACTATCTCCTGGAGGACGCGTTCGTGCCCACCGCCGACGGGCCGCGGCTGAGCGACGCCTTCCGCGAGCAGACGGCGGCCGTCCTCTCGCGCGCCGCCATCCCGCTCTACAGCCTCCTGCTGGAGGCGACCTACGCCCAGGACGGCCGGGCCACCGGCTGGGCCGCGGAGCGGGTCCGCGCCGAATTCCCCGTGTTCGACGCCGGTAAGGCGGTCGCGGAGGACCGTCCGGTGCTCCTTACGGGCGAGACGGTGCACCCCTGGATGCTCGACACCCACGCGGCGCTGCGCCCGCTCGCCCGCACCGCCGAGCTGCTCGCCGCGCGCACCGGCTGGGGCCCGCTGTACGACACCGAGCGGCTGGCCCGTAACACCGTGCCGGTGGCCGCCGTGATCTACCACGACGACCTGTACGTGGACACGGAGCACTCCCTGGCCACCGCGCGGGCGATCCGGGGCCTGCGCACCTGGGTGACGGACGAGTTCGAGCACGACGGGATCCGGGCCGGGGCCGCCGGGTGCTGGACCGGCTGCTGCGGCTGGCGCGTGACGGGAGGGGGTGCGCGGGAAGGGGCTGAGCGGCAGGTCGGGAGGGGTTGACCGGGAGGAAGGGAGGTGTTGGGCGAGGAGCCCGCCGCATGGTTGTGCGGTGCCCGATTTCCTAGCCACTTCCCTAATTCCCATTGCCCCCGACACCTGAAGCCCTTAGGTTGAGCGGCGAATTAATCCTGCTTAACTGGCCGCTTATCGCGAGGACTTCGGGAGCCACCGTGCGCAGACGCATACGGAGCCGCATACGCAGCCGCATCCCCCTGCGCACCGCGGCCGTCGCCGGAGGCATCGCCCTGGCGGCGGCCGCGGCCATGACCGCGCCGGCCACGGCGTCGCCGGGAGCGTCCGGCTCGTCAGCCGCTGCTGACGCCGCCTCGTCACAGCGCACCCTGGACGTGGAGTACTTCACCGGCCCGGGCGGCCACCCCCGCCACACCGAGGTCCCGGCCGCCGCCCCCGAGCGGCTGACCCGCGCCGCCCGCTCCCTGTCCGCCAAGGAGGCCGCCGCCGACGGCCAGGTCGGCTCGGTCGTCGGCAACGGCACCACGGCCGACAAGCTGGACGTCGTCTTCATCGGCGACGGCTACACCGCGGGCCAGCAGGAAGACTTCCACGCCGACGCGCGCTCCAAGTGGGAGCAGATGTCCGCGGTGCAGCCCTACGCCTCGTACAAGGACCTCTTCAACGTCTGGACCGTGGACGCCGTCTCCAACCAGTCGGGTGTCTCCGGCGACCCGTCCAAGGGCGTCGTCAAGGACACCGCCCTCGGCTCGTACTTCTGGTGCGACGACATCGAGCGGCTGCTGTGCGTCAACACCGCCAAGGTCGAGTCCTACGCGGCCAAGGCGCCGCAGGCCGATCTGGTGGTCGTGCTGTCCAACTCCACCAAGTACGGCGGCGCGGGCTACACCCTCACCTCGCAGGTCGGCTACGACGGCATCGCCACCGCCGCCTCCGACCACGCCGACTCCGACCAGATCGCGGTCCACGAGACCGGCCACTCGCTCGGCAAGCTGGCCGACGAGTACTTCTACCCGGAGTACGGCACCTACACGGGCGCCGAGCCCGACGAGTCCAACGCCACCAAGCTGAGCGCGGCGCAGCTGACCGCCCAGCAGAAGAAGTGGTACCGCTGGATCGGCCAGACCTCGCCCGACGGCGGTACGGTCGGCGCCTACGAGGGCGGCCGCTACTACCCCAAGGGCATCAACCGCCCCACGGACAACTCGATCATGCGCACCCTGGGGCGGGAGTTCAGCCTCCCCGGCCGTGAGGCGATGATCGCGGGCTTCTACCGCCACGCCAGCGCGCTCAGCAGCCGTACGGCCACCGGGACGGCCGTCAAGCGGTCGGCGGGCATCGAGGTGGACGTGGCCAAGGGCGCGTCGCTGAAGTGGTACGTGGACGGGGCGGAGGCCACCGCCGCGAACGGTAAGACGAGCGTGACCCCGGCGGCGCTGGGCGTCCCGAGCGACGGCGCGACCCACAAGGTCACCGCGAAGGCGACGGACGGCACGAGTGCGGTGAAGGACCCGGCCCTGCGCAAGCTGCTGAGTGATTCCCGGACGTGGAAGGTCACTGGCTGACCAACCCACCACCTGGTGCCCCGTCTGTGGCGCCCCTCTGACTGGCCGCCCCGTGGACCCCCGCCGCGGGGCGGCCCACTTTTCCTGGTTGCCGTAGAGCGTCCGGCCCCTTCGGCTCGCCCCCGCTACCGCTGGGAGGTGCCCCCTGCCGGAAGACCTCAGGGGCCGTAAGCGCGAAGGTGCCCGATGGGGGCGGCCGCGGTCCGCCCCGTTAACATCGGCATGCCCTACGTTCCCGTATGGCGCGCCCGGGCTCAATCGCCCGTGGGGGCGGGTCGGTGGTCCGGTGTTCGAGGGCATCCGTGTCGTGAGGCAAGATGAGCCCATGGGTACCGGGGGAGAAGGCCGTCTGATCGCCAACCGCTACCGGCTGGCCACACGGCTCGGACGCGGCGGAATGGGCACGGTCTGGCGGGCCGTCGACGAGCTGCTGGGCCGCGATGTCGCGGTCAAGGAACTCCATGTGGACGAGGGGCTCACGGCCTTCGACTCGCAGTTGCGCGGTGAGCGCACCCTGCGCGAGGCCCGGACCGTCGCACAGATCAAGCATCCGAACGTGATCGTCCTCCACGATGTGATCGAGGAGGACGACTGCGCCTGGATCGTCATGGAGCTGGTCGACGGGTTCTCGCTCGCCGACCGGCTGGGCGCGGACGGCCCCGTCGGCGCGCGTGAGGCGGGGCGGATCGCGGCCGCGCTGCTGGGCGCGTTGCGCGCCGCGCACGCGCGCGGGGTGCTGCACCGGGACATCAAGCCCGCCAATGTGCTGGTGGAGTCGGGCACCGGCCGGGTCGTGCTGACGGACTTCGGGATCGCGCAGGTCACCGGGTCGACCACGATCACCGAGACCGGCTCGTTCGTGGGCTCGCCCGAATACACCGCGCCGGAGCGGATGTCGGGGCGGCGCACCGGGCCGGAGTCGGACCTGTGGTCGCTCGGGGTACTGCTCTGCACGCTGGTGGGCGGTGAATCCCCGTTCCACCGCGAGTCGCTGGCCGGGGTGCTGCACGCCGTCGTCTTCGACGAGATCCCCATACCCGAGGCGGCAGGGCCCTGAAGCCGGTCATCGAGGGGCTGTTGCGGCGGGCTCCGGAGGAGCGGCTGAGCGCCGACGAGGTCGAGCGGATGCTGCTGATGGCCCAGGAGGTGGGCGACACCCCGGAGATCCCGCTGGAGTACACCCCGACCCAGCCCAGCGTGCCGTTCGGGCCGGACGGCCGGGGTTCGTCGGCGTCCGTACCCGTGCCGCCCCCGGTGTCGCCGATGTCCCCGGCGTCCCCGGTGTCTTCCCCCGCGCCGTTCCCCGCTTCCGCGCCCCCGGCCGCCTCCGTCCCCGTAGCCGCTCCGGCCGACCCCGCCGCCCGGTCCCGTTCCGGCCGCGGTGGGCGCCACCGTGCCGTCCTTATGGCGGCCGCGGCCGTGGTCGCACTCGCCGGCGTCGCCGCGGGTGTCGTGGCGCTGCTGGACAACGGGGGCGGTGACGGCGGCGCGGCGCTGGGCGGGCATACGAGCCAGAGCGCGGACAAGGGGAGTTCGCGGAGTCCGAGCGCCCCCGAGAAGGCGCCGCAGCGGCCCGTGAAGGACTCCGAGCCCACGGCGAGCCCGTCGGACCGGATCCCCGAGGGCTATGAGCTGGTCGAGGACCCGCTCGGCTTCTCGCTCGCCGTGCCCGAGGGGTTCGCCCGCGAGTACAAGGCGCCCCGGGTCTACTACAACTCGCCCGGTATGGAGTTCCGGATCGGGATCCATATCCAGGAGCAGAGCCCCGAGGGCCCGCTCGGGCTCAGCCGTGAGGCGGACGCCAAGGGCCCGCGGAACTATCCGGGCTACCGCAGCGGCCAGGTCATCGAGACCGAGCACAACGGCCGTCCCGCCGCCCTGTGGGCGTTCATCTGGAACGGCTCGGCCGACGACGGCGGCTCTCGGCAGACATACGACCTGAGCTGGAACGAAAACGGCAAAATGTACGACCTGTGGCTATCCGCCCCGTGGGTGAGAAATCCCTGGGCAAGCGGCATTTCGACACCGCCGCCGCCACGTTCTCGCGCCCCGGCGCGGCGAACTGAACGACGTCGCAACGGCTTTGTCACGAGCGCCCACCGCGCCTCCACAGCGGTGCCGCCCCCGGGTAATGATGGGCGCATGACGAACGACGGGGGACGGGCGAACGAGCCCACCAGCTACAGCCTGCGGCCACCGCACGCCCCGGCCGCCCCGGTGCCGGGGCCACAGCCGCCACCCGAGGCACCTGGGGCACATGAGGCGCCCCAGACGTCCCAGGGGCCCCAGGCGGCCCAGTCGTCCCAAGGGCCCCAAGGGCCACAGCCGCCCCAGGAGCCCCGGCAGCCGGGCCAGGAGGCCGGGGCGGCGGGGCCCTCGCGGGGCGCGTACGAGCCGACCCGGTTCTCCGATCCGCGCGGCGGCCCCCAGCCGCCCGCCGGACAGCCGCCCGCCGAAGAGGCACCCGCCGGACAGCCGCCCGCCGGACAGCCGCCCGCCGAAGAGGCACCCGCCGGACAGCCGCCCGCCGAAGAGGCACCTGCCGGACAGCCGCCCGCCGAAGACCGGCCCGGCGCGCGGCAGTCCGCTCCCGCCCCGCCCCCGCCGCCCAGGACCCGAGCAGCGGGCGGCTCATCGGCGGCCGCTATCAGCTCGTCTCCCGCCTCGGCCACGGCGGTATGGGCACCGTATGGCGGGCGCACGACCAGATCGTGGACCGCGACGTCGCGGTCAAGGAGCCGCGCGTCCCCGACCATCTCCCCGAGCGCGAGCGGCAGACCGTCTATCAGCGGATGGAGCGCGAGGCACGCGCCGCGGCGCGGATCGACCACCCCTCCGTCGTCACCGTCCACGACGTGGTGGTCGAGAACGGCCGCCCTTGGATCGTGATGGAGCTCGTGCGCGGCCAGTCGCTGGGCGACCGGCTGATGGAGGGCACGCTGGATCCGCGCGAGGCGGCCCGGATCGGCCTCGCCGTGCTCGGCGCGCTGGCGGCGGCCCATGAGGCGGGCGTGTTGCACCGCGATGTGAAGCCGGACAACGTGCTGCTCGGCCGGAGCGACCGGGTGGTGCTCACCGACTTCGGCATCGCGCAGATCGAGGGCGAGCAACGGCTCACCGAGACGGGTGGTTTCGTCGGCTCGCCCGAGTTCATCGCGCCCGAGCGGGTGCTGGGCCAGCGGCCGGGGCCGGAGTCCGACCTGTGGTCGCTCGGCGTCGTGCTGTACGCGGCGGTCGAGGGCATGTCGCCGTTCCGCCGCTCCCACGCCCCCGCGACCCTCCAGGCCGTGCTCGGCTCCGAACCGCAGGTCCCCGCGCGGGCCACCGGCCCGCTCGCCACGCTGATCATGCAACTGCTGCGCAAGGACCCGGCGATGCGCCCGGCGGCGCCCGAGGTGCGGCAGGCCCTGGAGGCGGCGGCGCGGGAGCCGCGGTCGGTGCCCACCATGCTCGCCACGGCCGGATACCCGCCGGGCGGTGGTCAGTCAGCGGGCAGCCGCTTCGTGCCGCCGATCCTGCACAAGAACCGTAAGGCGCAACTCGGGCTGGGCGGCCTGGTACTGGTGGTGGCGGCCGCCCTGGTGCTCACGATCATGAAGCCGTTCTCCGGCGAGGGGCTGCCGCCGGGCTGGACGGTCCGGGAGGAGCGCGATGTCGTGGGCGCCTCCCTGGCCGTGCCGGGCGAGTACCGGCGGGTCCAGGACGACAGCGACTCGGACAACCCGGTGGTCACGTACTACGACCCCAGCGGTGTGTTCACCGTCTCCCTGCGGCGTTCCACCCCGACGGCGAGAACGACCCCGCGAACGTCGACGCGGCGGCGGACCAGATCGTCGCCTTCTACAAGGACGGCGGCGGGGCGACGGTCGAGGAGGCCAGGAGCGAGAAGGCCGGGTCGAAGCAGCAGGGGAGGGAGGCGCGGGACGTCACCACTTCCTATCTGCCGTACGGCACCAGCAGCAACAAGAACCCCATCCGGTATGTGAAGCGCGATCACCTGTACGTCAACAAGGCCAAGGTCGCCTGGGATCTGACGGTCTCCATGCCCGCCAACGGTGACGCCCAGAGGGACGGCCAGGAGCTCTACGAGCGGATCGTGCGGAATCTGAAGATCGACAAGCTCTGAGGGAGTTGGGCGGGTCCGCCCGGGGCCGCGGGGCGAAAGTTGTTACCGCCGGGTACCCAAAGCCGCCGGGCGGGCCTACCCTCGCCCCCATGACGGACTCGCACATCACGCAGGGCGGCACCGGCAACCCGGTCGCCCCCGAAGGCACCCGCACCGCCGCCGACGTCGTCACTCCCGAGCTGATCGCGCGGCTCACCCGGGGCGTCGGCGGCAGCGGCACCACCGTCAGCCACACCCCGTTCACCGGGGAAGTCCTCGCCGCCGCCCTGCCCGAGTCCACCCCCGAAGACGTCGCCACCGCTTTTGAGAACGCCCGCGCCGCCCAGCGGGCCTGGGCCGCGACGCCCGTCCGCCGGCGCGCCGCCGTCCTCCTCCGCTTCCACGATCTGCTGCTGCGCCGCCAGCCGGAGATCCTGGACCTGATCCAACTGGAGACCGGCAAGACCCGGCTGCACGCCCAGGAGGAGATCCAGGGCGTCGCCATCGTGGCCCGCCATTACGGCCGTAAGGCGCCCGCGTATCTGCGCCCCAAGGGCCATCTGGGCGCGGTACCCACCCTCACCAGGGTCACCGAACTGCGCCAGCCGCGCGGGGTCGTGGGCCTCATAGCGCCCTGGAACTACCCCCTCCAGCTCTCCGTGGGCGATGCGATCCCCGCCTTCGTGGCGGGCAACGCCGTGGTGATGAAGCCCGACACCGAGACCGCGCTGTCCGCCCTGTGGGCGCGCGAGCTGATGGTGGAGGCCGGACTTCCGGCCGGGGTGTGGCAGGTCGTGATCGGGGACGGCCCGGTGGTCGGCCCCGCCGTGGTCGAGCGTGCCGACTACGTCGCGTTCACCGGCTCCACCCGCACCGGCCGCGAGGTGGCCCAGGCCGCCGCCGCCCGCCTGGTGGGCTGCTCCCTCGAACTCGGCGGTAAGAACGCCATGCTGGTGCTGCGCGACGCCGACCTGGCCCGCGCGGTCGACGGCGCGGTGCGCGGCAGCTTCGCCTCCGCCGGGCAGCTGTGCATCTCCATGGAACGGCTGTACGTCCACGAGTCGATCGCGGACGACTTCCTGGAGCGCTTCGTGGCCCGTACGAAGGCCATGCGGCTCGGCACCGCCCTGGCGTACGGGGCGGAGATGGGCTCGCTCGTCTCGGAGCGCCAGCTGGAGACCGTCACCCGCCATGTGGACGAGGCCGTCTCCAAGGGCGCCACGGTCCTCGCCGGCGGCCGTGCCCGCCCCGACATCGGCCCATACTTCTACGAGCCGACGATCCTGGACGGCGTGGAGTCCCCGATGGCCGTCTGCACCGAGGAGACCTTCGGCCCGGTCGTCTCCGTCTACCGCTTCCGCGACGAGGGCGAGGCCATCGAGCGCGCCAACGCGACGTCCTACGGTCTGAACGCCAGCGTCTGGACCAAGGACGCCCGGCGCGGCCGCGCGATCGCCACCCGGCTGCGCGCGGGCACGGTCAACCTCAACGAGAGCTACGCCGCCGCCTTCGGCAGCGTCGCGTCTCCCATGGGCGGCATGGGCGACTCCGGACTCGGCCGCCGCCATGGCTCCGAGGGCATCCTCAGGTTCACCGAACCGCAGACGGTCGCCCAGCAGCGGCTGATGCCGCTCGGCCCGGCCTTCGGGATGACGGACGAGAAATACGCGGACTTCATGACCCGCAGCCTGCGCGCGCTCAAGGCACTGCGCCTGCGCTGACCAGCACATTCCAATGGAGGTACCAGTGTCAGGGAGAGGTCTGCCCAAAAGCGGGTACGAGAGCCCGGCCACGACGAGGACTTCGCCGACGAGCTCAACGCCCACGCCCATGCCGACGCCCATGCCCATGCCGACGCCGACGCCGACGCCGACGACGGTGACTTCGACTACGACGTGATCGTGATCGGCTCGGGTTTCGGCGGGTCGGTGTCGGCCCTGCGCCTGACCGAGAAGGGCTATCGGGTCGGCGTCCTCGAGGCGGGTCGCCGGTTCACCCCGGAAACCCTGCCCAAGAGCTCCTGGGACCTCCGCAACTACCTCTGGGCCCCGGCCCTCGGCTGCTTCGGCATCCAGCGCATCCACGTCCTGGGCAAGGTCATGGTGCTGGCGGGCGCCGGGGTCGGGGGCGGCTCGCTCAACTACGCCAACACCCTCTACGTACCGCCCGAGCCGTTCTTCCGGGACCGCCAGTGGGGCACATCACCGACTGGCAGGAGGAGCTGAGCCCGTACTACGACCAGGCGCGGCGGATGCTCGGGGCGCGCCTCAACCACACCCTCACCCCGTCCGATGTCCACCTCAAGGCGGCCGCCGAGAAGATGGGCGTGGGCGACACCTTCCATATGGCGCCCGTGGGGGTCTTCTTCGGGACGGGCACGACGCCGACGGCACCACGAAGGCCGCGCCGGGCGGGCCGTTCCCGATCCGTACTTCGGCGGCGCGGGCCCGGCCCGTAAGGCGTGCACGGAGTGCGGTGAGTGCATGACCGGCTGCCGCCACGGCGCCAAGAACACCCTCAACGAGAACTATCTCCACCTGGCCGAGCGGGCCGGAGCCGTGGTCCACCCGATGACGACCGTCGTCGCCCTGTGCGACGACCCGCACGGCGGCTATACGGTCACCACCGTCCCGACCGACAACCGCCGTAAGGGCAAGCCGAAGGCGTTGCGCTCCCGGTACGTCGTCCTCGCCGCCGGTACGTACGGCACCCAGACGCTGCTGCACACGATGCGGGACAAGGGGCTGCTGCCGCGGGTCTCCGAGCGGCTCGGCATCCTCACCCGCACCAACTCCGAGGCCCTGGTGGGCGCGCAGACCACCGACCGCCGCTACCGCCGCGCGCGGGCGGGGAGGGGCGGGCGGACTTCACCCGGGGCGTCGCGATCACCTCGTCCATCCACCCGAACGAGAACACCCATATCGAGCCCGTCCGCTACGGCAAGGGCTCCAACGCGATGGGGATGCTCTCCATCCTGCAGATCCCGCACGGCGGGCGCGTTCCGCGCTGGCTGCGCTTCCTGGGCGCCAACCTCCGGCACCCCACCCTGGCGGTGCGCTCGCTGTCCAACCGCCGCTGGTCGGAGCGGACCATCATCGGCCTGGTCATGCAGACGCACGACAACTCGCTGACCACCTACCGCAAGCCGAAGGGGCCGGGCAAGGGGCTGCTCACCGCCCGCCAGGGCCACGGCGAGCCCAATCCCGACCACATCCCCGAGGGCGCCGAGGCCGCCCGCCACATCGCCGACTCGATCAACGGCTTCGCGGGAAGCAACGTCGGCGAGCTCATGGGCACCCCGCTGACCGCCCACTTCCTCGGCGGCTGCCCGATCGGGGCGTCTCCGGAGGAGGGCGTCATCGACCCGTACCACCGGCTCTACGGCCATCCGGGCATCCATGTGGTCGACGGCGCCGCCGTCTCGGCCAACCTGGGCGTCAACCCGTCCCTGACCATCACCGCCCAGGCCGAGCGGGCGATGTCCCTGTGGCCCAACAAGGGCGAGCCCGACCCGCGCCCGGCCCCGGAGGCGCCGTACGAACGCCTGCGGCCGATCCCGCCGCGCAGCCCCGCCGTACCGGCGGACGCCTTCGGGGCGTTGAAGCTCCCGCTGCTGCCGGTGCCGAAGGCCCCGCCGCGCGCCTGAGCGCCACGCGCCTGAGCGCCACGCGCCTGAGCGCCGGGCGGTTGAGCGCCGGGCAGTTGAACGCAGAGCGCCGGGCAGTTGAGCGCCGGGCCAGCTGAGCGCCGGGGCGCCGTACGGGCCGGAGACCAGCCCGTACGGCGCCCCTCAGAACCGTCGCGAGGGCCGTCAGACCGTGGCGCGGCGGCGACGGACCACGAAGACCGCGCCTCCGCCCGCGGCCATCGCCACACCGCCGATCACGGCGATCATCGGCAGCGCGGAGGAGGAGCCGGTTTCGGCCAGGCTGCCCTTCGGGCTGATCTCCGTGTTGCCCTCCGGCTTGTGCGGCAGCGGCTTCTTGCCACCCTGCGGCTTCGGGTCGGCCGGCGGCACATGGCCCGGCTCCGAACCCGCCTTCAACACGTCGAACTCGTAGTACTCACCGGTCGAGTAGACGCAGTTGCCCTCGTCGTCCGCGTACACGCCGACGCTGATGGCGTACCCGAAGCCCTCGGGCGCGCTCTTGGCGACGCTCAGCCGGAGGTCGACGTCAAGGGTCTCGTGCGGGCGCACATCGGTGTAGCCGATGTAGCCGGAGCCCGGGTCGTTCTCGTCGGTGGAGATCGCCTTCCAGGCGCCGGACTCGGGGTCCTTGTACTGCAGCGTCAGGTACTTGCCCGTCCCGTCCGGGATGGACTCGTGCACCGTGCCCGCGAAGAGCCCGAAGTCGACCCGCTGGTAGCTGCGGTCCGACTCGTTCTTCACCTGGAACCTGAAGCCGTGGAAGCCGCTGCCCGCCACGACCTTCGACGGCAGGCCGACCAGGGTCGTGCTGAGCTCCGGGTCCTCGTTGTAGTCCCCGTCGTCCGCGCACTCGCCGTCGCCCGGCTCCTCGGTCGACGTCGGGGTCGGGGTCGGGGTGGCGGTGTCGGTGGGGGTGGACGAGGGGGTGCCGGAGGGGTGCCGGGGCTCGGAGTCTCGGTGGCGCTCGTGGACGGCGCCGGGGTGGTCGGCGTGGGCTCGTCGCTCGGAGCGGTCTCCGTCGGCGACGGCGTCGGGTCCTCCGGGGACGGCGTCAGGGTCTCGGTGGCGGATGGCGACGGGTCGTCCGTCGGCGTCTCCGCGAAGGCAGCGGGGGCCGCGAGAAGCGCGGCAGGGGCTATGGCGGCCGTCGCTGCGGCAGCCGCCAGGGCGCGGCGAAGCTTCATGAAGACCTCTCTGGGTCCGTACGCATCGCCGTGGTGGGCGATACGCGTGTGGAAGGCCGTCGCGGTGGGGGCGCGGGATGGCCGTGCGTTTGCACGTACATGACCAGGCGAATGGCCGAAAGGTTGCCTTCACAGTTGCTCACAGAATGGTCACAGAATCCGCGACGGGCGTCCGGCCTCGCACGTCATCACCCGTACGGCGGGTGCCCGGTCCGCGCGCGGGCTCGTTGTGCCCGGTGCCGCGCCAGCCAGGAGCGGCCCGGAAAATCCACGCGTGGCTCAGATCCGCCGCAGCGATGAGACGCGGCCCCTGTGGTGATTCAGGCGGCCCGTCGTGGGACCTCGCTCCGGCGAGGTGACCGGTCGGCAGGGGACAGCAGCCCGGTCACCACCTAAGGGCGGTCGGCCCCGGGGACGCCTGGGGCCGACCGTATCCGGTCGAAACGGTTGCGCCCGGCGCTCCGCATCCACCACGATGCTGAGAGGGAAAACGCCCCCGGTCACACCCCGACATTGGTCCGACCACGCGGGCGCACGCCGTTCAGACACCCCTGACACACGGGTCCCATGAGCCAGCGGCGCAACCCCCCGGCGCCGCCTCTCAGCACCGGCGCTGCCCTGACGCCGGTGCTGACCGCCTAGGGCCCCGGGGGCGCCCGCCCCGTTCGGGCGCCCCCGGGCCCTTCGCCTGTCCGCGTCGGCAGTCCGCCCCCGCGGTCCGCGTCCGCGGTCCGCTGTCCGCGTCCGTGGGGGCGGAGGGATCAGACCCGGCCCCGGCACAGCTCCAGCAGCGTCATGGCGAGCGTCGTACCGGGCTTGCCCAGCCGCTGCCGGTAGCGGTCGAGGATCTCCATCTCGCGGGAGAGGTGCACCCGCCGCCCGCCCGCCGCGATCCGTGCCTCCTGGACGGTGGCCGAGACGGCCATCCGCTCCCGGACGAGATCGAGGATCTGCCCGTCGAGGGCGTCGATCCGCTCCCGCGCGGCGTCGATCACCCGCGCGGCCTCCGTGGCCGAAACGCTGCTGCTCATGTCCGTATCTCCTGGTCCGTGTCGCGGAGCCCTGGAGTCCGGCCAAGGCCCGGAGAACAAGACAGAGCGCCCCGGGCCTTTGCCGGCCCGGGGCGCCTGGGAAGTCGCTGTCAGTGTTTACGCAGCACGACCATGGCAGCCGGACGGGCCGGTGCCATAGGTAAAGACGAAGGTCATGCGCGTGGACATGGCGTCGATTATGGGCCCGTTAGAATCGAAAGTCCAAACCTGCGGTCCCGCCCCGAAGCCGTGGCCCCGCCGCAGTCATGTTCCACCGCACGCCACCACCGCCGGAAGGCCGCCGAAGTGCCATCAGCGTCCCCTGCTGCCGCCCCCGACACCGTCCTGGTCGTCGACTTCGGCGCGCAGTACGCCCAGCTCATCGCCCGCAGGGTCCGTGAGGCCCGGGTCTACAGCGAGATCGTTCCGTCCACCATGCCGGTGGCCGAGATGCTCGCCAAGAACCCCAAGGCGATCATCCTCTCCGGCGGCCCCTCGTCGGTCTACGCCGAAGGCGCGCCCACGCTCGACCGTGCGCTCTTCGAGGCGGGCGTCCCGGTCTTCGGCATGTGCTACGGCTTCCAGCTGATGGCCACGGCGCTCGGCGGCACCGTGGACAACACCGGGGCGCGGGAGTACGGCCGTACGGCGCTCAGCGTCACCAAGCAGGGCTCGACGCTCTTCGCGGGCACCCCCGAGGAGCAGCAGGTGTGGATGTCGCACGGCGACGCCTGCTCCCAGGCGCCCGAGGGCTTCACCGTCACCGCGTCCACCGATGTGGTGCCGGTCGCGGCCTTCGAATGCGACGAGCGCAGGCTGTACGGCGTGCAGCACCACCCCGAGGTGATGCACTCCACCCACGGCCAGCAGGTGCTGGAGCACTTCCTCTACCGGGGCGCCGGTCTGGAGCCCACCTGGACCACCACCAATGTGGTCGAGGAGTCCGTGGCCGCGATCCGCGAGCGGGTCGGCACCAAGCGCGCGATCTGCGGGCTGTCCGGCGGGGTGGACTCCGCCGTGGCCGCCGCCCTCGTCCAGAAGGCCATCGGCGACCAGCTGACCTGCGTGTACGTGGACCACGGCCTGATGCGCAAGGGCGAGTCCGAGCAGGTCGAGAAGGACTTCGTGGCGGCCACCGGGGTGCAGCTGAAGGTCGTCGAGGCCGAGGAGCGGTTCCTCACCGCGCTCGCCGGGGTGTCCGACCCCGAGGAGAAGCGGAAGATCATCGGCCGGGAGTTCATCCGGGTCTTCGAGCAGGCGCAGGCCGAGCTGGTGGCCGAGGCGGGCGCGGCCGGTGAGGACGTGGAGTTCCTGGTCCAGGGCACCCTCTACCCCGACGTCGTGGAGTCCGGCGGCGGCACCGGCACCGCCAACATCAAGTCCCACCACAATGTGGGCGGGCTGCCCGACGACATCGAGTTCCAGCTGGTCGAGCCGCTGCGCCGGCTGTTCAAGGACGAGGTGCGGATGGTCGGGCAGGAGCTCGGCCTGCCGGACGAGATCGTCCACCGCCAGCCCTTCCCGGGTCCGGGCCTGGGCATCCGCATCGTCGGCGAGGTCACCAAGGAGCGCCTGGACCTGCTGCGCGAGGCCGACGCCATCGCCCGCGAGGAGCTGACCGCCGCCGGTCTGGACCGCGACATCTGGCAGTGCCCGGTGGTCCTGCTCGCCGACGTGCGCTCGGTCGGCGTCCAGGGCGACGGCCGCACCTACGGCCACCCGATCGTGCTGCGCCCGGTCTCCTCGGAGGACGCGATGACGGCGGACTGGTCGCGGCTGCCGTACGACGTGCTGTCGCGGATCTCCACCCGCATCACCAACGAGGTGGACCAGGTGAACCGGGTGGTGCTGGACATCACCAGCAAGCCGCCCGGCACCATCGAGTGGGAGTGACCGGCCCCCGCCGGGGCCCGTCCCCGGCCGTCTGAGGCCCGTCCCCGGCCGTCCTGACTCTGGCCTCCTGCGATACCCAGAGGTAGCTTCCGCTCCAGCACACCACAGGAGCGGAGCTGCCGATGACGAACCAGCCGCAGACCCCCACCCCGATACCGACGGACCAGCTGCGGTTCACCATGCCCCCGCAGCACGCCTCCCCCCATGACGAGCGCCGCTACCGCAAGGAGCGGCTGGCCGCGGCGCTGCGCCTGTTCGGGCGGTTCGGGTACGAGGAGGGGGTCGCGGGCCACATCACCGTGCGGGACCCGGAGTTCACCGACTGCTACTGGGTGAATCCGTTCGGCATGCCCTTCGGCCACATCACCGTGAGCGATCTGCTCCTCGTCAACCAGGCCGGCCAGGTGGTCGAGGGGCGCGCTCACGTCAACCAGGCGGCCTTCGTCGTTCACTCTTCCGTGCATCGGGCGCGGCCGGACGTCGTGGCCGTCGCGCACAGCCGCTCGGTGCACGGCCGGGCGCTGGCCGCGCTCGGCGAGCCGCTGGAGCCGATCACCCAGGAGGTCTGCGCCTTCTTCGAGGACCACGCGGTCTACGGGGGCACCACGGGGGTCGTCGTGGACGAGGACGAGGGGCGCGCGATCGCCGCGGCGCTCGGCGGTCACAAGGCCCTCATCCTGCGCAATCGCGGTCTGCTGACGGTCGGGGACTCGGTCGACGCGGCCGCGTGGTGGTTCATCACGATGGAGCGGGCCGCCCAGGTGCAGCTGACCGCGAAGGCGTCGGGCAGGCCGGTGCCCATCGCCTACGCCGACGCGATGCGGACCCGTGAGCAGCTGGGAAACGATCTTGTGGCGTGGATCAACTATCAACCTCTGTATCTGCAGATCACCCGCGATGAGCCGGACCTGCTGAGCTGACACCCTCCGCGGTGCGGCACAATCCCCTCTCAACACATGACAGTTGGGCGGTGCCGTGCGAACCCGCGGTCCCGTACGGAACGAGTGAACGACGGAGCGACCCGCGTGGCGGTGGAGCAGGCGGAGAACGCCACGACGGCAGAAGGACAGCACCCCCATGGGCACCCCCACGGCCACAAGGGCTGTGGATGCCCCAGGGGGCCCGTGAGGGCCACCGGAGGGCCGTGGCCGCGTTCGTGGCCCTGCGGGAGCGTTTCGCGGCCGGAGAGGGCCTTCCCAGGGCTCTCGCCCACTCGGCCGGGGCGTCCCGGCAGTGGGTCTCGGACGAGCTGGCCCACGCGGCCCGTTCGGTGGCCGACAGCGGCCGCGCCGAGACCTCGGCCTGGCGCCACCGGGTGTGGCTGCGCACGGTGTGCGTGGTGTGGGGCGCGGCCGGGGCGCTGCTGATCGGCCAGTTGGCCACGGCGATCGGCGCGGGCTGGTCGGTCGCGCGGACGGCCGGGCTCACCGCCGCCGTGATCACCGCCGCGCTGCTGACCCTCACCGCCCGGCTGCACCGCGCGGGATGCGGCCCGCTCGCCCCGCTCGTCGGCGAGGACAACCGCCTCTCCACCTCCCGTACCGTCGCCGCCGCCTGGCTGCTGATCGCGGTCTTCGCGGTGCTGGTGCTCGGCGTCGAGCTGGCCGTGGCCCCCGGCGACCGGCAGCGGCTGACCGACGGGCTCGCCCTCGACCACACCGCCGGGCTCCTCACGGTCGCCGCGTTGACGTGTGCGGCCGCGGTGCTGGCACGGCTCGTCGTGGCGGCCCGGGTGCGGGCGCAGCGGCTCCAGAAGGTGCGGGCCGTGCGCCCGCGCGCCGCCGATCTGCTGACCGACGACGCGGGCCGCGGCAGCTTCGCCGATGTGCAGTACATCGTCGTCCACACCGTGGCCCTCGCCTTCACCGCCGTCCGCCTCGCCCGGGAGCCGTGGCGGCTGCCCGATGTGCCGTGGGGCCTGGCGCTGCTGGCGGCCGTGTCGGTGGTGATGTACCTGACCGGGAAGTACGCGGAGGGCGGCCGCCCGACCGTGCTGTCCGTCGTACGGGTCCTCCCCGAGGAGGGCGCCATCGACCGCGACGCCCCGATCCGCACCGGCGACGACATCGAGATCCGCGGCAGCGGCTTCGTCCCGCCGGGCGCCCAGGACCCGGACCGGCTGGCCAAGCTGGTGGTCCGCATCGGCGCGGTGCACGTCCATGTCCCGCTCGTCCCGGTGGCCGGGGGCTTCAGCAGCCCCACGGACACCGCGCTCACCGTGCCGGTCCCGGTGGACGTGGAGCCGGGCCGGGTGGATGTGCAGGTCGTGACGGCCTCGGGGGCGGAGACCAACCGCTATCCCATCGATGTGATGGACTGAGTCGTTCCGGCCGGCCGCTCCGTATGGTTTCGTCGAACGCGCAACCAAACGGCGGCGTGAGGGAAGAGGCGGGCGGCATGAGACACGCGGATCGTATGGGCGGTTCGGGCACGGCGGGCAGCGGCGGGAGCGTGCACGGTATAGGCGGGATGGGTGGCGTGAACGGCATAGGCGGGCAGCAGCCCGTGGGCATCAGGGCCACCGCCGGCCGGTACGCGCTGCTGCCCCTGCGGATCTTTCTCGGCGTCACCTTCGTCTACGCCGGAATCGACAAGCTCACCGACTCGGCCTTCCTGTCCGACTCGGGCTCGGGCTCGATCGGCGAGCTGATGCGGCAGGTGCGGGACAGCTCGGCCGTGCCGTGGCTGGTCGACCAGGCCCTCAAGGACCCCACCGCCTTCGGCTACGCGATGGCCTACGGCGAACTGGCCGTCGGCCTCGGCATTCTGGTGGGCCTCCTCTCCCGCCTGGCCGCCTTCGGCGGCGCGCTGATCTCGCTGAGCCTGTGGCTCACCGTCAGCTGGCAGTCGGACCCGTACTACTACGGCAACGACCTGGCCTATCTGATGGCGTGGCTGCCGCTGGTGCTGGCCGGGGCGCCGTATCTCTCCCTGGACGTCGCCATCTCCCGGCGCCGGCGCCGCCAGGGCTCGCAGCTCTTCACGTAGCTCGCGGCTCTCACGGGAGGCGCGCCTCTTCGCGGGGCGCGCCTCTTCACGCGGGGTGCGCCCCCGGGCCCGATCCCGTCAGCTCAGGATGCGGAAGCCGTCCCGGACCTCGTCGAAGATCGGCCGGTAGGTGCTCCAGTCCGCGTCCGGGGCGCTCAGGTAGATCGCGTACTCCTTGTCGCCCTCATTGCCGAAGCCGAGGTCGATCGCGCGGAACATCCGGACCTCGCCGCGGAATTTGAACTCCCAGATCGCGGCGGGCATGCCCTGGTACTTCGTCTCCTGCAGGCGCAACCGCTCGTAGATCGGGTACTCCTTCTTGTCCTTGAACGCGACCTCCAGGTCCTCGAAGTGCTGGACCTGGTTGCCGGAGGCGAAGTCCAGGACGTTGATCCTCAGACCGGCCAGCCCGTTGGGGTCGAGGTAGCGGACCTCCTGGGTGCGGTCGACCGTGTTGCCGTCGGGGTCGTTCTTCTCCTGGCGGGTCCAGCCGTCGGGGATGGGCAGGGAGAAGCCGAACTTCTTCTCGGTGACGATGTGGTAGCCGGACGGCGCGTTGTACGGCTTGGTCGGGGAGGCCGACGGGGTGCCCGTGGCGGAGGAACCCCCGCCGTTCCCCCGCCGTTGTCATGGTCGAGGCCGAACAGATAGACGCCGCCGGCCACGGCCACGACCGCCAGGGAGGTCGCCGCGGCGGTCCACACCGCCTTACGGCTCTTGCGCGCCGGAGCGGGGGCGGGCGGGGGCACCGGCGTCTGGGCGGTCATGGACGGCGTCGACGCGGTGAACGGCGTGGCCGTGGGCGGGGTGTGCTGCGCGCCGGAGGTGTTCCCGGTGCCCGGGGCGGTGCCCGGGGTGTGCGAGGGAATCCGTGGGTCCGGTGCCTGCCGTGTACTCGGGGTGTGCGACGTGTTCGGCGGGTTGTGCGGAGCGCTCGGTGTGTGGGTCGTGTGGTGATACGGGGGCGATGTCGTGGGCGCGTTCGGCGCGGCGTGCGCGTCCGGACCCGTCGTCCGGTCCGTGCCCGTCGTCCGGTCCGTGCCCGTGCCGGGCTCCCGCCGCGTCGAGAGGTTCATGGTCGCGTCGAGCGGCGGATTCGTGGCGGTCGTATCGAGCGGCGGGGTCTGCAGCGATGTCGTCTCGGGCTCCGAGGCCGGGAGCCGCAGCGCGCGTTCGGTCTCCTCGGCCGAGGGCCGCAGCTCCGGCTCCTTGGCCAGCAGGCTCTCGATCAACGGAGCCAGCGCGCCCGCCCGTTTGGGCGGGTCCAGCGGATCGACGGCGATCGCGTAACCCGTCTCGATCGCCGTGGCCTTGCGGAACGGCGCACGGCCCTCGACCGCCTGATAGAGCGTCGCCCCCAGCGCCCAGAGGTCCGACGCGGGGCCGGGTTTGCGGCCCCTGACCCGCTCGGGCGCGATGTAGTCGATGGAGCCGACGACCTCGCCGGTCTTGGTCAGCGTCGAGGTGCCGGTGGCCATGGCGATGCCGAAGTCCGTGAGCACGACCCGGCCTTCGGGCCCGAGCAGCACATTGCCGGGCTTCACGTCCCGGTGCAGCACCCCGGCCGCGTGCGCGGCGCGCAGCGCGGCGATCATGCCGCGGCCGATGCGGGCGGCCTCGTCGGGCGAGACGCGTCCCCCGTCCCTCAGCAGGTCCGCGAGGGTCGTGGAGGGCACGTACTCCATGACGATGCACGGCAGTCCGTGGTGGTCCACCACGTCATGGACCACGACCACGTTGGGGTGGGTGATGCGGGCCGCGCTGCGCGCCTCGCGACGGGTGCGTTCGTGCAGGGTCGTCAGCTCGTCCTCGGCGAGGTGCGGAGAGACATAGAGCTGCTTGACCGCGACCTGGCGGCCCAGCAGTTCGTCCTCCGCGCGCCACACCGTGCCCATGCCACCACGGCCGATCTTCTCGACCAGGCGGTAACGTCCGGCTATCAGGTGGCCTTCGTCCGACACCGCTTTCCCCTCCCCGCACACGTTCGATGCGACACGATAGCCGCCGTGACCCCCGGGGAGATCTCAGGGAAGACCTAGGGGCATGCCGGATGTCGCGGGTACGGCCCTGTTGTCACCATGGACGCATGACCGAAGCACCCACCGTGGCGGACGAGGCCGAGGCCGCGTCCGGTTCCCGCCTGTCACAGACGCCGCTTCGGCGCAGTCGTGACCATAAGGTGATCTCGGGAGTCTGCGGAGGGCTCGGCCGCTACTGCGATCTGGACCCGGTGATCTTCCGGGTGGTGCTGTCGGTGCTGGCCGTCGCGGGCGGCCTCGGCCTGATCGTGTACGGGTTCTGCTGGCTGCTGATCCCGTTCCACGGCGAGGACGAGAACGAGGGGCGCAGGCTGCTCTCGGGCCGGGTCGAGGGCCCGGGGCTGACGGCGGTGCTGGTGGCGCTGGTGGGCTGTGGGCTCTTCCTGTCGATGCTCAACAACGGCGGCGTCATGTACTTCTCGTTCATGCTCGCCCTCGCGGCGGCCGGTGCGGGCTATTGGTCGCACCACCGGCGGCAGGCGGAGAGCGTGGGCGCGGTGGACGCGGCCACGGCCCAGGCCGTCGCCGACGCGCCGCCCGAGACCAAGGCGCCGCCCACGCGCGGCGGCCCCGGCCCGTCCTGGTGGCGCGACCCGATCGTCAAGGACGGTACGACCGGGCCGCTCGGCGCCGGGGCCGGGTCGCGGACGGGCTATCTGTGGGGGCCGGACGACGGCCCGTACGACAAGGCGGAGGCGAAGGCGGAGCGGGCCCGCCGGGTGCCGGACCGGGCGTCGATCGGCGGCTGGGCCTTCCTGGTGGCGGTCGCCGCCGCCGTGGTGGGGGCGCGGGCGGGGTGGTCCTCGCGGCCACTGGGCACCAGCCTGGAGATCGGGTTCGCCTGCGCGCTGGGGGTCTTCGGGCTCGCCCTCGTCATCAGCTCCCGCTGGGGGCGGGCCGGTGGCGGCACGGTGTTCCTCGCGCTGCTGACGAGCGTGCTGCTGGCGGGCGCGGCCGCCCTCCCCGATGCCGTCACCCCCGACTGGGCGCGCCGCACCTGGGCCCCGACCTCCGTGGCGTCGCTGCGCGACGGCTATGAGCTGGGCGGCGGCGTCGCCGAGTTGAAGCTGGACCGGCTGGCCCTGGACGCGGGCAGCTCCGTCTCCAGCCGGGTGGAGATGGGCGCGGGCAAACTGGCCGTCACGGTCCCGCGCGACGCCCGGGTGAGGCTGGACATCGAGGTCGGGATCGGCGACATCTGGCTGCCGGGCGAGAAGCGGGACAAGCACAACGTCGACATCGGCCCGGACCGGGAGCGCAAGCTCACCCTGGAGCCGGTGGGCGGCGGCAGGGCCGAGGGCACGGTCTCGCTGAAGCTGGAGATGGGGCTGGGTGCGGTGGAGGTGAAGCGCTCATGAGGCGCCGTTCGTTCGAGGATCGGTTCGGTCACCGATTCGACCATCGGTTCGGGGATCGGCTCGGTCACCGATTCGGTCACCGGTCCGACCATCGGTTCGGACATCGGTTCGGGCACCCAGGGTTCGGCCATCGGGTCGGCCATCGGCCCGACCACTCGCGCGGTCATCCGCTGCGTCATGCGTCCCCCGACCGGTCCCGCCATCCGTTCGAGCCGGGCAAGCTGGTGGCCGGGCTGGTGATCCTGGGCGTGGCCGCCGCGTACGGGATGGACGCGGCCGGGGAGTGGGACGTCCGCCCGGAGATCGCCCTCCCGGCCCTCCTGTGCGGCCTCTGCGTCGCGGCTCTGACGTCGGCCCTCACGTACGCGTTCCGCCGCCGGTCGGCCAGGACGACGCCGGACGACTGACGGCGCCGCGAGGCGACGTCGGTCGCCCCGGTGCGCGGTGCGCGGCGGCCCCAGCCCCCGACCTCCGGCCCCGGCCTCTGGGCCCCAGGGCGCAGCGCCCCTGGCCCTCGGCCCGGCCTCCGGGTCCGGCCCCCGGGCGCAGCACCTCCTGGCCTCTGGCCTGCGGCCCCGGCCCCGGGCGCAGCACCTCCTGGCCTCTGGCGTGCGGCCCCGGCCCCCGGGCGCAGCACCTCCTGGCCTCTGGCCTGCGGCCCCGACCCCCGGCCCCGACCCCGGCCTCTGGGCCCTGGGCGCAGCGGCCCCGGTCTCCGCCCTCCGCCCTCGGCCCTCGGCCCGACCCCCGCCCCCGAGCGCGGCCGCCCCGGCCTCCGCCCCCGCCCCTGGGCCCCCGGCGCAGCGCCCCGGGCTCCGGGCCCGGCCCAGCCCCCGCCCCCGGGTCGGGGAACGATCAGGGGCGACCCTGATGCTCGTTGTCGGCCGGGCGTGTGACGATCGAGCCATGACCGCCGCAGTGCCCCCACGGCCCCCGAGCCACCCCCGCGCAAGCTCTACCGCAGTGCCGAAGGCCGCCTCCTCGGCGGTGTGGCGCGCGGGCTCGCGGGGCATCTCGGGCTGCCGGTCGCCTGGGTGCGGATCGTCTTCATCGCGCTGTTCATGGCGGAGGGGTTCGGCGCGCTCGTCTACGCGCTCTTCTGGTTCATCGTCCCGCTCGGCGTCGGCGGCGTGGAGACGACCGCCGGCCGCCCGCTCACCGCCGTGGGCCCCGACGGCCGCCGCCGGATCCTGGCCCGCAGGCCGGAGCGCGGCCAGATCATCGCCCTGGTCGCCCTCTTCGTCGGCATGGGGATCTTTGTCCAGGGCTTCCAGCTCGGCCGCGCCAACACCTACATCTGGCCGCTCCTCCTCATCGGCGCGGGCGTCGCCCTCTTCTGGCGTCAGGCGGACAACGCCCGCCGCGCCCAGTGGGTCGAGCTCAGCCGCAGCAAGCGGGTCCTACCGCTGGCCCGTGGCGCCGCGGGGGTCGTGCTGGTGGCCGCCGGGGTGTCCGGGATCGTCGTCCTCCAGGGCTCGGCCAAGCACCTGGGGGCCGTGCTGCAGGCGGCCCTGGCCGTCCTTGTCGGCATCGCGCTGCTGGTGGGCCCGTATGTGGTGCGGATGACGCAGGACCTCTCCGAGGAACGGCTGATGCGCATCCGCGCGCAGGAGCGGGCGGAGGTGGCGGCCCACGTCCATGACTCCGTGCTGCACACCCTCACCCTGATCCAGCGCAACGCGGATGACCCCCGCGAGGTGGCCCGCCTCGCCCGCGCCCAGGAGCGGGAGCTGCGCGCGTGGCTCTACCGGCCGGAGGGCACGGGCAAGGACGAGGCCGAGGAGCCGGACACCCTCGCGGAGGCGGTGAAGAAGACGGCGGCGGAGGTCGAGGACCACCACGGCGTCCCGATCGAGGTGGTGGTGGTCGGCGACTGCCCCCTGGACGAGAAACTGGGCGCACAGATACAGGCGGCGCGCGAGGCGATGGTCAACGCGGCCAAGTACGGTGGCGACGGCGGGGCCGTCCAGGTCTTCGCCGAGGTCGAGGGGGCCACGGTGTTCATCTCCGTGCGCGACCGCGGCCCCGGCTTCGACGTGGACGCGGTGCCGGAGGACCGGATGGGCGTACGCGAGTCGATCATCGGCCGGATGCAGCGGAACGGCGGCACGGCGCGGCTGAGGTCCGCGCCGGACGGGGGCACGGAAGTGGAGCTGGAGATGGAGAGGGCGGCGACGACATGACCGACGCAACGGGCGGTACGAACGCGACGAGCGGCCCCGGGGCGCGGGGTGTGCCGGGCGCCGCGCCCGGTCCGGCGGGGGCTGAGCCCGGTCGGGCGGGGGCTGAGCCCGGTCGGGCGGGGGCTGAGCCCGGTCGGGCGGGGGCTGAGCCCGGTCGGGCGGGGGCTGAGCCCGGTCGGGCGGGGGCTGAGCCCGGTCGGGCGGGGGCCGCGCCCGGTCCGGCGGGGGCCGGGGGCTCCGGGGCGGAGGATGCCGCGGCGGCGCGGCGGGTGCGGGTCGTGCTCGTGGACGACCACCGCATGTTCCGCACCGGGGTCCAGGCCGAGATCGGGGAGACGGCCCGGACCGGTGTCGAGGTGGTCGGCGAGGCGGCCGACGTCGACCAGGCCGTGACCGTGATCACCGCGACCCGCCCCGAGGTCGTGCTGCTCGACGTCCACCTCCCCGGCGGGGGCGGCGTCGAGGTGCTGCGCCGCAGCGCCTCGCTGATGGCCGACCAGGACCGCCCGGTGCGCTTCCTCGCGCTGTCCGTCTCGGACGCGGCCGAGGACGTCATCGGCGTGATCCGCGGCGGCGCCCGCGGCTATGTGACCAAGACCATCACCGGCACCGACCTCGTGGACGCGATCTTCCGGGTCTCCGAGGGCGACGCGGTCTTCTCCCCGCGCCTCGCCGGTTTCGTCCTCGACGCCTTCGCCTCCACCGACGCCCCACCGGTGGACGAGGACCTGGATCGGCTCACCCAGCGCGAGCGCGAGGTGCTGCGCCTGATCGCGCGCGGCTACGCCTACAAGGAGATCGCCAAGCAGCTGTTCATCTCGGTGAAGACGGTCGAGAGCCATGTCTCGGCGGTGCTCCGCAAGCTCCAGCTCTCCAACCGGCATGAGCTGACCCGCTGGGCGACGGCCCGCCGCCTGGTCTGAGCCTGGACCTGGGAACCGGAACGGGCCGGACGGCGCGGCGGCTCAGCCCGGCACCCCCATCCGCTGCGTGCCGACGACCGACAGCAGCCGCAGCGCCTCCTCGGCCGGTGAGCCGGGGTCGGCGGTGTAGATGATCACCCGCTGATCCCGGTCGGCGATGTCCAGCACATCGCAGTTGACGGCGATCGGTCCGACGAGCGGATGGTGCAGCGTCTTGCACAGGGTGGGCCGGGCGGACACATCGTGGGAGTCCCACAGCCGGGCGAACTCCTCGCTGCCCGAGCGCAGCTCGGCCACCAGCTCGGTCACCTCGGGGTCGTCGGGGTAGCGGGCGGCCGCGGCGCGCAGCCCCTCGGCCGCGGTCCGGGCGAACTCGTCCACGTCCGACACCCCGTACAGCCTCCGCCCGTCCCGGTGCGGCCCGAGGAAGGCGCGGCGGACGAAGTTGCGGTCGCGGCGCGAGAGGGCGGAGAAGTCCTCCATGAGGGCGGCGGCCAGATCGTTCCAGGCGATCACCTCGTACGTCGCGGAGAGCACGATCGCCGCCGCGTTCGGCAGCCGCCGCAGCAGGTTCGCGATGCTCGGCCGCACCTCGCGCGAGGGCCCGGCCGGCGGGCCCGGCGGGGTGCCCGCCAGATGGTGCAGATGATCGCGCTCGGTATCGCCCAGCCGCAGGGCGCGGGCCAGCCCGGTCAGCACCTCGCGGGACGGGCGCGGGGCGCGGGCCTGCTCCAGCCGCGTGTAGTACTCGGTCGAGATGAACGCCAGCTGCGCCACCTCCTCGCGCCGCAGCCCCGGGGTGCGGCGCCGCGTCCCGGCGGGCAGCCCCACATCGGCGGGCGTGATCCGCTCACGTCGACTGCGCAGGAAGGCCGCCAGCTCTCGTCTGTCCACGCCTTTCAGTGTGCGTGGACGGCCGGGGGCTCAGCCAGGTACAGCCGGTGCCTGGTTGAGCTCCGGCGTCCACAGCAGCCTCGGGGACATGAACGACACACCGAACACCACCCCCCTCGACACCTCACCCCTTTCCACGACCGTCGGCCTGCTGGCCGGCAAGGTCGCCTTCATCACCGGCGCCGGGCGCGGCATCGGCGCCGCAGCGGCGCGCCTCTTCGCCCGCGAGGGCGCCCGGGTGCTGCTGGCGGCCCGTACGGAGGCCCAGCTCAAGACGGTCACCGAGGAGATCAGGGCGGCCGGCGGCACCGCGGATCACGTGGTGTGCGACCTGGCCGACGCGGCGAGCGTCCGCGCCGCCGTCGACCGGGCCGTGGAGCTGTACGGCCGGCTCGACGTGGCCTTCAACAACGGCGCGACGATCCAGCAGCCGGGCCCGATGGACCAGCTGCCGGAGGCCGACTTCGACCATGTCTACGCCGTCAACCTCCGCGGCCCCTGGCTGGCCATGAACGCCGAGGTCGCGGCCATCCGCGCCACCGCCGGAACGGGCGCCATCGTCAACAACTCCAGCGTCGGCAGCCTCATGGGCAACCCCGAACTCCCCGCCTACGGCGCCATGAAGCGCGCCGTCAACAGCCTCACCGAGTCCGCCGCCGTCACGTACGGCCCGGAGGGCATCCGCGTCAACGCCATCGCGCCCGGTAGCACGCTCACCGAGATGATCCGTGAATGGGAGGAGGCATCCCCCGGCGTCGTCGAGCGGATCACCACCCACACCCCGCTGCGCCGCGCCGCCGACCCGGCCGAGATCGCCCAGGCCGCGGCCTGGCTCCTCAGCGACCGCGCCTCGTATGTGACCGGCACGGTCCTCCGGGTGGACGGCGGCCTCCGGGCCTGAGAACGCCGGTGGTGCCGGTTGGGAGACGACCCGCCCCGGCGGATGAACCACCCGATCCGGTGACGTAGGACTACGCGTCCGGATCGGTCGGCCTCACGCCGGGCCGAACCGCGGCTCGAGCCCCGTCAGGTCGCGGCTTGCCGACCACAGGTGGGCCGCGACTTCCGTGTCGGCCAGGTGACCTCGGACGGGCCGACGGCGGGGGGTGCCGCGGAGGGCGAAGTGGCGGGGGGTCCAGAGTTCGCCGCCGGTGATGGACGGGTCGAGGACCGCTCGTACGGCGGGCCAGGCGGCCGCGTCCTTGCCCTGGACGAGGATCCCGGCGGGCAGGCCGCGCAGCCGTTCGGCGGGTGTGCGGACGTGCAGGGGCGGGCGGGAAGGGGTGAGGGAGTCGAGCGCGCCGCCGGGGTGGGTGACCACGCTCCGCACCGTGCTGCCGACCGCCCTCAGTCGTCGGTCGAGTTCGAAACCGAAGAGCATCTGGGCCAGTTTCGAGCGCCCATAGGTGCGCTCGGGCTCGTAGTCGCGGGTGCTCTCGAGGTCGTCCAGGTCCAGCCGCTCGGACATGGCCGCGAAGCTGCCCGTGGTGATGACACGGCCCTCGGGGGCGGCCGCGAGCAGAGGTGCCAGCCAGTGGGTCAGCGCGAAGTGCCCGAGGTGGTTGATGCCGAACATCGCCTCATGGCCGTCCCCGGTCTCACGGCGCGACGGCTCGTCGAACTTCACCCCGGCGTTGTGGACGACCGCGTCCAGACGGTCCAACCCCAGCGCCTCCGCGGAGGCTTCGAGCGACGGGAGATCGGCGAGGTCCAGCCGGATGTGACGCACCCGGGCGCCGGGGACCCGGGAGCGGATCGAGGCCACGGCGGCGTCCGCCCTGCCCGGGTCGCGGCTGCCGAGAACGACGGTGGCTCCCGTACCGGCGAGCTGTTCGGCGACGAAGTATCCGATCCCCGCATTGCCTCCGGTCACCAGGAAGGTCTTTCCCTCGGCTCGCGGAAGGCTGTGGACGTCCCACCGCTCGGTCGAGGATTCGGTCGGGGCTGCGGAAGGCATGCCGGGGGCTCCTTGCGGTGGTGAGGGCGGGCCCATGGGGCTGACGCTGAACGCGTGTCAGCCTTACGGTCGCCACCGACGCCCCGCCGACAGACCGCCGTCATCCCCGCCCCCCCGCCGACAGACCGCCGTCATCCCCGCCCCCCGCCGACAGATCGCCGTCGCCTCTTCTCGCACCCCGCCGACAGATCGCCGCTCAGGCGAACCCGGAACCCACCGGCCCCGCCACGTCCAGCGTGTCCTTGACCATGGCGAGCGCCGCGCCCAGGGGGCTGGAGCGCCGCTCACCGTGACGCGGCTCCGGCGGCAGCCCCTCGGCCGCGCTGGCGCGTACGGCGGCGAGCCGCAGCGGCAGCGTGCCGCCGACCAGCCGTTCGGCGTAGGCCCGGCCCACCGGGCCGTACCCCGATAGCACGACGGAGGGGGTCGGGGGACCGCTACGCCGGGCGGGCGGCCGTCCGGGACCGTTACGCCGGGCGGGCCGCCCCCGCGAAGGGCATGTCCCCGACGGAGGCCATCCGGACCGGGGCCCCGGGGTGCGGGGCGTGGATCATTCGGCCGCCCCCGATGTAGAGGCCGACATGGCTGATGCCGGAGTAGAAGAAGACCAGGTCCCCGGGGGCCAGTTGGTCGCGGGTGACGCGCCGTCCGGCGTTGATCTGGGTGTAGGTGGTGCGGGGCAGGGCGACCCCGGCGGCGCGCCAGGCGGCCTGGGTGAGCCCCGAGCAGTCGTAGCCGTGGGGGCCGGTGGCGCCCCAGACGTACGGCTTGCCGAGGGCCGCGTACGCGTAGGAGACAGCACGGGCGGCGCGGCCCGCGACGAGGGCGAGGGAGCCGGCGGCCTTGTCGGCGTCCCGCGTCGCCAGCAGGCGCTGCCGCTGCTCGAGGGTCAGCCGGGCGAGGAGGCGATCGGCGGCGGCGAGCTTCTCCTGGACGGTCCGCTTGTGGTGGGCGGCGGCCGTCCGGGAGGCGCGCAGAGCGGCGAGGCGGTCGGCCGCCTCGCCGCGGACCTGGCGTAATTTCCGCTCCTGTCGGCCGATCGTGGCGATCAGGGCGGCCTGGCGGCTCCCCGCGCGCTCGGCGAGCGAGGCGCGCTCCAGGTACTGGTCGGGGGAGGAGGACAGGGCGAGCTGGAGGGCCGGGGCGATCGTCCCCGAGCGGTACTGGGCGGTGGCGAAGGCCCCGAGGGCGTTGCGCGCGGTGTTGAGCCGGGTGGTGCGGCGGGCGGCCTGGTCGCGCAGCGCCTCCAGCCTCAGGCGGGCCTTGTCGGCCTTCTCCCTCGCGCCGTTGTACTTCTCGGTGGCCTCCTCGGCCTCCCGCTGGTACTCATCGACCTTCGCCTTCACCTGAGCGGGGGTGAGGCGGTTCTCGGCGTGCCCGGTGCCGTCGAGGAGGGTGGCGGACGCGGCGCCGGTGAGGGCGAGGAGCGCGGCCGCGCGGATGGTGCCGCTGGTGAGCGAGCGCTGCTTGGGCTTCCTGTGCGACGCCACTGCGGCGGTTCACCTGGTCTTTCTTGGGCAATCCAGTTCGGGCAATCCAGGACAGTTCGACAGATCCTGGACCCTTGTGGGGAAACGGACGGGCAGGTGGCAGTCCGCCGTGAGGCGGGGACCCTCGGTTGACGGGAGCGGACTGCCACCTGGAGGAGGAAGCTAGGCCGGAAAGCGGGGGTCGTGCGGGGGATTGAACGGGAGTGCACGGATTTCATCGGTTCCGTGGCGGCTGCTGATCGCCCGGCGAGTGGGGTGGTCGGCAGTGTGGGGCGGCCGTGATCGAAGCGGCGATAGGGGCCCACCCGGGTGCCGGGTGATGATATGTGCGCGGCTAGTCTCCGGAGCCATGGACGTACTCATTCACGTGTTCGTCGGCCTCCACATCGTCGGCATCGGCGCACTGCTCGGTGGCTTCTTCTCGCAGCTCAAAGCCATGCGCGCGGGCGAGGCCCGGATGATCCCGGCGATGCTGCACGGCGCGCTGACCATGCTGGTGACCGGTGTGGCGCTGGTCGGGCTCAACCAGGCGGACGACAACAGCGTCAACACCGTCAAAATCGGCGTAAAGCTGGCGCTATTGGTCGTGATCCTCGGCCTGGTGTATGTGAAGCGCGACGAGGAGAAGGTAGAGTCGGCCGCCTTCGGCGCGGTGGGTGCCTTGACAACGGCAAACATCTTCATCGCCGTGCTGTGGACCTGACGAACGAATGTTCTGGGGTAACCCAAGGCAATTGCGACACGATCCCGAGGCAACCGTTTGCACTCGCGAGCTGTCTTAGTAATGAGCGAGGCAGTCGAGAGGAGTGGCCAATGGGGGTAGTGGGGGCAGTCAGACGTCATAGGCGGCGCGTGGGTGTGGCGCTGGGGCTGGCGGGGATGGCGGTGCCGCTCGCGGTCGCCGTCGCCGGTCCGGCGCAGGCTCAGGCACGGCCGCTGGGCCGGTCGGCCGGAACGGTGACACCGGTGAGCACGGCCGCGTCCTCGTGCACGACCACCGCTGGGCCGTACCAGAAGCAGGCCGAGCGGTTCCTGGGCCGTCCCGTGGACGGGCGGCAGTCGCGGGCGGACTGTCTCGCGATCCAGAAGTTCCAGATCGACCACGGCATCAGCCCGACGATCGGCTACGCGGGCCCGATCACCTCGGGCGTGATGAACCTCATCGGCGCCCAGAAAGCCGCCGGGCACAATCCGAACGCGGCGAAGAAGTGCCCCACCAACAAGGGCCGCATCGCCTGCGTGGACCTCACCCGGCAGCTGAGCTGGGTCCAGGACGGCTCCCGGCTGGTCTACGGGCCGGTGCCGGTGCGGTCCGGGCGGAACGGCTTCGAGACCCGCACCGGGCTGAAGAGGATCTACTGGCGGGACATCAACCACTGGTCGACGCTCTACAAGGTCGCCATGCCCTACAGCCAGTTCTTCGACGGCGGCCAGGCGTTTCACTCGATCGCCGGCAGCGTATGGTCCCCGCCCGGCTCCCACGGCTGCGTCAACATGCGTAAGGGCGACGCCAAGAAGTACTGGAGCCTGCTGAAGAACGGCGACGACGTGTACGTCTACGGGCGCAAGCCCGGCACGTGAGCAGATGGCGGTGTCGCTGAGGACGCCGCTGTGGCGCTGACGGCGCCGCTGAGGTGCTGACGGCGCCGCCGCCCCGGGTCGGCCCCGGGGCGGCGGCACGTCAGGACAGGGGGTCTACGAGGGCCGCACGCTCCCGTAGATCGGCATCTCCGTGATCGGCGCCTTCTTCACCACATCGCCCGGCTTCGGCGCGTGGATCATCATCCCGTCGCCGATGTAGAGGCCGACATGGCTGATGTCGTCGTAGAAGAAGACGAGATCGCCCGGCTGGAGTTGGGACGTCGAGATGCGCGTACCGGCCTTCACCTGGTCCCAGGTGGTGCGCGGCAGCGAGATCCCGGCGGACTTCCAGGCCGCCTGCGTCAGCCCCGAGCAGTCGAAGGAGCTGGGCCCGGTCGCGCCCCAGACGTACGGCTTGCCGAGCTGTGCCTTGGCGAAGGCGATGGCCTGGGCCGCCTTGGAGCTGCCCGCCGGGGCCGAGGGCGTGGAGGGCGCCGTCGAACCGGAGCCACCCGCGTTCTGCTGCTCCTGCCGCTGTTCCTGCTGCTTCTTGCGCGCGGCCGCCTCCTGCCGCTGCTTCTCGGCCAGCTCGGCGGCCTTACGGCGGGCCTCTTCCGCCTTCTTCTTCTCGATCGCCGCCAGCCGCGCCTTCTCCTTGGCGGTCAGATTCGCCAGCAGCCGCCGCGCCTCGGTCAGCTTGTCCTGGACGGTCTTCCTCTGGACCTTCAGCTGTTTCTGCGACGCGGTCAGCGAGGCGAGGCTCTCACCGGCCTTACCGCGCTCCTTGGCGGCCTGCGCCCGCTGCTTCTGGAAGTCGTCGACGGCCTGCTTCTGCCGGCCGGTCATCCGGTCCATCAGATGCGACTGGTCGAAGACGTCCTGCGGATCGTTGGAGAACAGCAGGGTCGCGGCGGAGCGGGCCATTCCGCCCTCGCGGTACTGGGCGGCGGCGTAGGTGCCGAGCATGCGGCGCGCCTCGTTGAGCTTCTCGGTGCGCTGGGCGACGGAGTCCAGCAGCTTGTCGACCTTGGCCCGCTGCTGGTCGGTGCGCTCCTTGGCGGCGTTGTAGCGCTGGGTGGCGGCCTCCGCCTGGTGGTAGAGGGTGTCGACCTTCTCCTTCACCTTCTCGATCGACTGGGCGGCCGGCTTGGGATCGGTGGGCGCGGCGTTGGCCGACTGGGAGAGGAGGGTGACGGACGCGAGGGCGGCCGTGGTGAACCCGACGGCCGTACGGCGGCCGTGACCGGTGAGCGGGGCGGGTATTCGGCTCCGCGGCTTGCGGTGCGACGCCAAGGGAGGCGACTCCTTCCGTGGACCGCCTACCGGGTTAGCTGTCGGGTTCGGGCGGTTCGGAAGGTTGCCCTACGGCCGTGTCCGGAGGCACTCGCGTGCCACACCGGTCGGGCCGATTCACCCCGGTGTTGCGTGGGCCCCTCCTCTCCGAAGGGGGCTAGGAGGGCGGGTCCCCGGCTCCGGGCGCCTCACGGCGGTACCGGACTCGGCGGAGGCCGCCCGTGCCGACGTGGTTCGCCGACGGATCTTCCGGGCCGCCTGACGCAGGACGGTAGCCAACACGTGGGGCTCCTGTGAAGACTGGTGGCCGTTTTGCCCGAAACCGTTTCGTGATGTTCGGACGTCGGCTGTCAGTGGGGCGGCCTAGACTCGGGGAGCGATGAGCAGCCTCTTTGACGACAGCTTCCTGGCGGACCTCGGGCCTCCTTCGGACGAGGAGCGGCCACCGCCGCCCGAGGAATCGGCGCACCCTGGCCACGGCGGTGCCGAGGACGTGCCGCATCACCTCTTCAGCGGCGATTTCGACGCGCCCGTGCCCCGGGAGGCCCACTACCGGGACGGCGCGGCCCGCCCCGCCGTGGACCCGTCCGCCCTGCTCGAGGGGTTGAACGAGCAGCAGAGGGCCGCCGTGGAGCACACCGGCTCCCCACTGCTGATCGTCGCGGGCGCCGGCTCCGGCAAGACCCGGGTGCTCACCCACCGCATCGCCTATCTGCTCGGCGCCCGTTCCACCCATCCCGGCCAGATCCTCGCCATCACCTTCACCAACAAGGCGGCGGGCGAGATGAAGGAGCGCGTCGAGGAGCTCGTCGGCCCGCGGGCCAACGCCATGTGGGTGTCCACCTTCCACAGCGCCTGCGTCCGTATCCTGCGCCGGGAGTCGAAGAAGCTGGGCTTCACCTCGTCGTTCTCGATCTACGACGCGGCCGACTCCAAGCGGCTGATGTCGCTGGTCTGCCGGGATCTGGACCTCGACCCCAAGCGGTTCCCGCCGAAGTCCTTCAGCGCCAAGATCTCCAATCTCAAGAACGAGCTGATCGACGAGGAGACCTTCGCGGGGCAAGCTGCAGGGGGCACCTCCCGGACGGAGTCTGGGGAGGTTTCGAGAAGACGCTCGCCGAGGCGTACGTGATGTACCAGGCGCGGCTGCGCGAGGCCAACGCGCTGGACTTCGACGACATCATCATGACCACGGTCAATCTGCTCCAGGCGTTCCCGGATGTCGCCGAGCACTACCGCCGCCGCTTCCGGCACGTCCTGGTGGACGAGTACCAGGACACCAACCACGCGCAGTACACACTCGTGCGCGAGCTGGTCGGCACCGACACCGAGGAGACCACGGCCGCCGAGCTGTGCGTGGTGGGCGACGCCGACCAGTCGATCTACGCCTTCCGGGGCGCCACGATCCGTAACATCCTCCAGTTCGAGGAGGACTACCCCACCGCGCGGACGATCCTCCTCGAGCAGAACTACCGCTCGACCCAGACCATCCTCAGCGCGGCCAACGCGGTCATCGAGCGCAATGAGAACCGCCGCCCGAAGAACCTGTGGACGCAGGCCGGCGCCGGGACCGAGATCACCGGCTATGTGGCCGACACCGAGCACGACGAAGCCCAGTTCGTCGCCGACGAGATCGACCGGCTGACGGACGCGGGCGACGCCAAGGCCGGGGACGTGGCGGTCTTCTACCGCACCAACGCCCAGTCCCGTGTCTTCGAAGAGGTCTTCATCCGCGTCGGGCTGCCGTACAAGGTCGTCGGCGGTGTGCGCTTCTACGAGCGCAAGGAGGTCCGGGACGTCCTCGCCTATCTGCGGGTGCTGGCCAACCCCGAGGACTCCGTCCCGCTCCGCCGGATCCTGAACGTGCCCAAGCGCGGCATCGGGGAGCGCGCGGAGGCCATGATCGACGCGCTGTCGCTGCGCGAGAAGATCACCTTCCCGCAGGCGCTGCGCCGGGTCGACGAGGCGTACGGCATGGCGGCCCGCTCGGCCAACGCCGTCAAGCGGTTCAACACGCTCATGGAGGAGCTGCACACCATCGTGGAGTCCGGGGCGGGCCCGGCCACCGTCCTGGAGGCGGTGCTGGAGCGCACCGGATATCTGGCCGAGCTCCAGGCGTCCACCGATCCGCAGGACGAGACCCGGATCGAGAACCTCCAGGAGCTCGCGGCCGTGGCCCTGGAGTTCGAGCAGGACCGCGGCGAGGAGAACCCCGGCACCCTCGCGGACTTCCTGGAGCAGGTCGCGCTCGTCGCCGACTCCGACCAGATCCCGGACGAGGACACCGAGGGCTCCGGCGTGATCACGCTGATGACCCTGCACACGGCGAAGGGCCTGGAGTTCCCGGTCGTCTTCCTCAGCGGCATGGAGGACGGCGTCTTCCCGCACATGCGGGCGCTCGGCCAGACCAAGGAGTTGGAGGAGGAGCGGCGGCTGGCCTATGTGGGGATCACCCGGGCCCGCGAGCGGCTCTATCTGACCCGCTCGACGATGCGCAGCGCCTGGGGACAGCCCGCGTACAACCCGCCGTCCCGCTTCCTGGAGGAGATCCCGGACCAGTACGTGCGCTGGCGGCGCACCGGGCCCGCCACCCCGTCGGCGTCCATGGGCGGCATCGCCTCGACCCCGCCGTCGGGTCTTTCGTCCGGTCTGTCGACGTCGCGTGCGCGCACCGGGGGCAGCGGGTTCGCCACCCGGCGGGCCAAGGAGCGCCCGGTGGTCGCCCTGGCCATCGGCGACCGGGTCACCCATGACTCGTTCGGGCTCGGCACGGTGGTGGCGGTCAAGGGCAGCGGGGACAACGCGGAGGCGACGATCGACTTCGGCGACGAGAAGCCGAAGCGGCTGCTGTTGCGGTACGCACCGGTGGAGAAGCTGTAGGGGGCTGGGCTCAGCAGGTCGGAGGAAGTCCGCTCCGGTTCGGGCAGCGCCCCGAAGGGGCGCGGGGCTGTGTCGATGTGCGGCTCCGCCGCGCGGCTGTGTCGATATGCGGCTCCGCCGCGTGGGACCAGCCACGACGGCGCCGCAGTCGGCCAACGACGCATGGCGCCACTTCCCGCGGAGCGCGCGGAGCGCTTAGCGGCGGCTGGCGTGGATTGGGACTGGGCTGGAAGGCTCGTCCCGTCCCGTCCCGGTCAGTTCGGGTCGAGGCCGTGGCCGCGCAGCCAGGGCAGCGGGTCGACGGCCGCGCCACCGCCGGGATGGACCTCGAAGTGCAGATGCGGGCCGGTGGAGTTACCGGAGTTCCCGGAGTACGCGATGGTCTCTCCGGCCTTGACGGTCCCGGAGCGGATCTTGGCGCTGCTGAGGTGGCAGTACCAGGTCTCCGTGCCGTCCGGGCTGGTCAGAATGACCATATTGCCGTAGGCGTCGTTCCACTGCGTCCTTACGGTGCCGTCGGTGGCGGCCATCACGGGCGTCCCGTAGCTCACCGGGAAGTCGATGCCGGTGTGCACCGACATCCAGTTGATACCGGCCTGGCCGAACATGGCGCTCAGGCCGTGCTGGGCGACGGGCAGCGCGAACTTCGGGCGCAGCGCCTCCTTGCGCGCCGCCTCCGCCTCCTTGCGCTTCTTCTCGGCGGCCTGGCGCGCCTGGAGGTCGATCCGCTCCTGGGTGCGGCTGGCGCGGTCGCGGAAGTCGTCGGCGCCCTCGCGGACCCCGGCGAGCTGGGAGTCCAGCTTGCTGTTGGCGACGGAGGGCTTCACGGGGGCCGCCGCGGTGTCGGGGGCGGCCTGAGTGGTGGACTCGTCCTTCTTGTCGCTCCCCACGCCGCTGACCGAGGCGGCGGCCACGGCGGTGACGCCCAGGGCGCAGACGGAGGGGACGGCGACGGTGAGGAGCGCGGAGCGCTTGGGGCGGGGCGAGGGGGTACGGCGGCGGCCGCGGTTCACCTCCCGGCGAGGGGAGGGGCGGATTCCCGCATGACCGCCGCCTCGGGTTCAGGTTCCGCTTCGGGTCCGGCGTCGCAGGGCTGGTCGGGATCGTTGACCGGGTCGAAGACGGCGGTGTGCTCGAACGCGCCGGGCTGCTCGGGGATGACGGCCCGCTCGAACGCGGCGGTCTGGTCAACGGCGTTCGGCTCGAAGACGGCCGTCTGATCGAAGGCGTTGGGCTCGTGCTCGGGCTGGTCGAGGCCTGTCCGATCGAAGCCGGAGTGCTGGTCGAGCCCCTGCTGGTCGAGTCCGTGCTGGTCGAACCCCGGATGGTTCAGTGCCGGATGGTTCAGCCCCGCCTGGTCGTACTGCGCCTCGTCCACGGTCCCGTAGACGGAGGTGTCCCAGACCTGGGTCTGACCGGTGTCCACGCCCGAGGCGTACGCCTCGGCCTCGTACCCCGCGCCGTGGTCCCACTGATCCGGCAGCTCGGTGTGGCCGGTGGCGCCCGTGTCCCAGGCGCCGATGTCCCACTGGGCGCCGGTCTCGGCGTCCTGCTGGGCGGGGATGCCGGTCGGCAGGTGATAGCCGGAGGCGGCCCACATCGCGGTGGTGTCGTAGGCGCCGGAGTCGTAATGGGCCGTGTCGTAGTGGCCGGTGTCGTGGTGGCCCGTCTCGTGGCCCGGGTCGTAGTGGCCGGTGGCGTATGACCCGGTCTGGTGGTGCTGGTCGGCCGTGGCCCACTGCGAGGCGTCGTACTGACCGCTGTGGGCGCCCTGTCCGCCGTCGTACGCGCCCGGAAGCGTGCCGAAGAGCGGGTCGCCGTCGCCGTAGAGCGGGTCACCGTCCCCGTAGGCGGTGGCCAGGTGGGCGAAGCTGCCGGTGGAGTACCCGTCGTACCCGACGTAGCCGTGCGCTGTGTCCTGCCGCTGACCGTAGGCCTCGTCGTACGGATACGAGGCGTCGGGAGCGGGGACGGTCGGAGAGGCCCCCGACGGGTGACGGTCGTTCACCACCAACTTCTCTTTCGCCTCGGCTGCAGGAGAATTAGCGGCGACTGTACCCGGCGGTACGCGGCAGCGACAATCTTCCGTGAGTTTTGAGCATCTCGGCAAAGGGCATTTGGCCGTCTTTCGGCTGACTGTACGTGCTTCCTTGGCCGGATGTTCGATTGACGTTCGGCAATTCCGGGGCTCCTGAACCATCGGGAACCGGGCCAGAGGCGCCCGCCGGCGCCTCGTCGGCGGCGTCCAGGGCCTCGTGGATGCGGGCGGCCACGGAGAAATGCACCGCCAGGGCGAGATGTCCGATTCCGTTGACGTGGATGTTCTGGGAGATCACATCCGGATGGTCTATCCGGGCCGTCTCCTTCAGGATCATCAACTGATCCGCATCGCTCCAGAAAGCGATGAAACGCGTACGGCAATCGGGGCAGGCTGCCGCAACTCCGTTATCGCCGAGGAGTCCGGGCACATCTGACGCACGAGCGGATGTGCGGACAACAGGGGCGCGATAGGAGGGTGCCGCCGTGCGGGGTGCCGAGCGTCACCAGGGTGTGAACGCGGGCGGCCGTCCCCGCCGAGACGCTGGACGTAGTAACGGGCGATCAGGCCGCCCAGGCGGTGCCCGATGACATCCGCCGGGCCGTGGCCGGTACGGGTGCGGACCTCCTCGACATGGCGGCCGACCTCCCGCGATGACGCGCACGAGAGGCGGCTGACGGCTCCCCCGAGTGCCCTCCTTGACGCAGGACCGCCCGTCGCACCGCGGCGCCATGCGGCTCGCGGCGGCGCTGCGCGGTGCGACGGTCCCCGCTGCGGCTCCCCTGATGTGGCCGGCCCGAGCGTGTGCGGCGTCCGCGCGGCGGATGCGCGGTGTGCGGTGTGCGCGGATGCGGATGCGGGTGCGGCCTTCAGTGAACGTGTCCCACGTGTGATTTCCCCCTCGCTGTGTGCCGCGAAACTGCCGGGTAGGGGATGCTGGGGATAACGTTCGTTCACGTCGATGAGGGCGAGCGTGTGACGGCTTGGAGGCTGCGATGGGTGTGACCGGTCCGATCCGTGTGGTGGTGGCCAAGCCGGGGCTGGACGGCCATGACCGGGGTGCGAAGGTGATCGCGCGGGCACTGCGCGACGCGGGCATGGAGGTCATCTACACCGGGCTCCACCAGACCCCCGAGCAGATCGTTGACACCGCGATCCAGGAGGACGCCGACGCGATCGGGCTGTCCATCCTGTCCGGTGCCCATATGACCCTGTTCGCCAAGGTGCTGGAGCTGCTGCGGGAGCGCGACGCGGAGGACATCAAGGTCTTCGGCGGCGGGATCATCCCCGAGGCGGACATCCCCCCGCTCAAGGAGCAGGGCGTCGCCGAGATCTTCACCCCGGGCGCGACCACGACAGCCATCGTCGACTGGGTCCGCGAAAACGTCCGCCCGGTAGCCGCCTGACCCGCCGCACCGCTCTCGACCGGGGCCTGTCGCAGTGCCCTCCCCCCGGGCCCTGAGCCAGACCCGGGCCCTGAGCCAGGCCGGGGGCCGGGGCACGGTCGGAGCCCAGGGCATCCACGGCCCCGGAGCCCGTCGCTCCGCCAGAGCCGTGGGGCGGACGTCCGGACGCCGGACCAACCGGCCCCGAACACGCCCCGGCGCCCCACGAGCCGGAGGCCGGTCCGGGTCAGGCCGGGTCGAGCTCCGCTCGCATCGCCGCCCTCAGGCGGAGGGTGCCCACCAGGCGTTGGAATGCCTCTGCCCAATAGCCACCGGCACCTGGCGCCGCCCCCTCCCTCTCGTCCGGTATCGCCGTCAGCACTTCGAGGCGGTCCGCCTGGGTCGGGTCCAGGCAGCGCTCGGCCAGGCCCATGACGCCGCTGAAGCTCCAGGGGTAGCTGCCCGCGTCGCGCGCGATGTCCAGGGCGTCGACGACGGCCCGGCCCAGGGGCTCGGCCCAGGGCACCGCGCACACCCCGAGGAGCCGGAAGGCGTCGGACAGCCCGTGGGAGGCGATGAACTCGGCGACCCACTCCGCCCGTTCCCCGGCGGGCAGCGCGGAGAGCAGCTTCGCCGGGTCGCGCCAGGCGGCGGGGCCGCCTCCCCGGCGGTGACCGGCGCGACCGCCGGGGTGCCGAGCAGCGCCCGGCACCACTCGGCGCTGCGCTGCCGCACCGCGGCCCGGCACCAGGCCGCGTGCAGATCCGCCTGCCAGCCGTCCGCGACGGGCAGTGCCACGATCTCGGCGGGACCGCGTCCGCCGAACCACTCGGCCCAGCGGTCCAGCGGGGTCGCCTCCACCAACTGACCCAGCCACCAGGACCGTTCCCCCCGGCCGGAGGGCGGCTTGGGCACGATGCCGTCGCGCTGCATTCCGCTGTCGCACTCGTCCGGCGGGCGGACGGTGATCCGAGGTGTCCGTTCGGCGGCCGTCAGCCCGTCGGTCAGCCCGTGGTCGGCCGACCCCTCGGCGGTCAGCCGATCAGCGGTCAGTCCGTCGTCGGTCGGCTCGTGCTCGGTCAGTGACACACAGCCCCGCGACCGCTCGGCCATGCGCGCGGCGAGCGCCGAGCCGGGGAGCGCGGAGAGCAGTTCGGCGGCGGTCGCGCGGACGTTCCGGCTGCGGTCGGACAGCGCCTGTTCGAGGAACGGCTCATCGGACGGGGAGAGGTCGTCGCGCAGCGAGTCCAGGAACATCAGCCGGTCCTCGGCCCGCTCGGTCGACCAGGTGCCGCTGAGCAGCGCCAGCCCCGCCGCCGGGTCGCGGTGGCGGGCCGCCGCCAGCAGCGACACCCGCTCGGCGAACAGCCCCTCCTCCCACAGCCGCTGTTCCTCCTCCGGTGCGGCGGCCGGCCCCGACGACTCCGGGAGCGGTGCGGACGCCCGGCCCGCCGCGCCCCGCAGCGCGAACTTCCAGTCCGGGTTCAGCCGGGCCAGCCACAGTGCGCGCGGCCCGCCGAGCGTCAGCGCCTCGGCCCGCAGATCGGTGCGGGCGCGGGCCGCGTCGAGCAGCGCCGGAAGCAGCGCGTCCGGCACGCGATAGCCGTGGTGGTTGGCCAGCGCGAGCCATTGCGGCAGCAGTTCGGCGAGGTCGGGCGCGGAGCGCGAACCGCCGCGCCCCGGCGCCGAACGGTCGGCGAGCAGCAGCGCCAGCCTGCTGCGGGCGGCCGTGGGCAGCGCCGGCCGCGGATCCTCGGGCGCCCGGCCCGGCCCCGGCCGGGCGGGCGCGGGTCGCAGCCCGGCCCGCCGCCGCACCGTGCTGAGCGCGGCCGCGTCCAGCAGCGCGGACGGTACGTCCTGCCCGGCGCGCGGCGCGACGGGCGGGGTGCGCCGCTCGGTCCCGAGCAGCGCGGCCGCGACGAGGTCGTCCCAGGCCGCGGTGGACGTGCTGGCCGCGGTGGACGCGCTGGAGGTGCTGCTCGCGGTGGCCGCGCTGGACGCGACGGGTGTGCTGGCCGCGCTCGACGTGCTGGACGCGACGGGCGTCGTACTGGTCAACGGGTGCCTCCCTGCGCTGCCGTGCCGATGAGCGAGACGGGGTCGGGTCCCAGGTGGTGATGGGGAGAAGCCGCGATGGCCGCACTCACCGAAGACGGTGACCGGACCACCGCCCGATATCGCCATCAGCTGCCACAGATCGGTGCGCCCCGCGCAGCGCGGATCGACGGGCAGCGCCGAGCCGCTCCGCTCGTCCGCCAGCTGCCATCCGTCGTCCCCCGGGACCGGCACCACATCGGCGAGCACCACCGGCCAGCCGTCCAGCCACGGATCCTCCCCGAGCGCCGCCCCATAGGCCACGAGCGCGGTCTCGACATCGCACCCCTCGGGAGCCCCAGGCACCTCGCACCCCTCAGCGGCCGGCGGCGCCACGGGAGACGCCGCCTCCGCCACCTCCTCGTGCCGGGTGCCGATCGCCGCCCGCAGCGGCCGGGCCGCCGGGTAATACGCGAGGTCCGCGTCGAGCACCAGGCCGGTGGGCAGCGCGAGCTCGGGGACTGGCCGGGGGTGCTGAACGAGAGCAGCAGCGCCATACGGTGCGTACGCTCGCCCCGCAGCCAGATCCGGCGGGTGGTCAGCCTGCCGTCCGTGCCGTCCTGGCGGCCCAGGACCAGCCAGCGGTCCCGGATCGTCTCCTCCGTGGCCAGCAGCTCGGCCACCGGCGTCGTGAGACCCACGCGGGTGCGCGTGGTGGCGGCCAGTTTCTCCGGGAGCCGGTCCAGGTGGAGAAAGCCCTGGTTGAGCAGGTGGGCCAGCGCGCACTCCTCCAGCAGCCGGGCGGGCCACCCCGGACCGGACGACGGGATCGCCGCCAGCTCCCGCACCCGCGCCTCCAGACCCGGAGCCTGGGCGTCGATCATCCGCGCGGCCGTCTCGTCCCACGCCCCGTACCCGGCGCGGTCGGCGGAGGCCAGACCGTCGCGGAGCAGATCGGCGAGCCGCCGCTCCAGCTCCGTGGCGCCCGCGGCGATGCGCTGGGCCCGCCGCTCGGCGCGGCGGCGCGCCGCCTCCGGATCGGCCGCGCCTCCGCTTCCCCCTTTCCCCGCGCCGTCCCTCGCCCCGCCGCCGGGGCCCGGGCCCCCATCCCGGGCCCCGGCGGCGAGCTTTTCGGCCCGCTCCCGCCGGCTGCCGAGCCACTGCTCGGCCCACTCCGGCGGCTCCCCGCCCGCGGGCACGCCCCCTCGCCGGACGCCCACAGCAGCAGCAGACCCAGCACGTGCTTGCACGGGACCTTCCGGCTCGGGCAGCCGCACCGATAACCGGGCCCGTTCAGATCGACCACCGTCTGGTACGGCTTGCTGCCGCTGCCCGAGCACAGCCCCCACACCGCCTGACCGTGCGCGCCCGCGCCCGACCAGGTGCCGGCCGCGGCGAGCTTGCCGCCCGCCGTGCGTGACGCGGCGTCAGGAGCCAGGGCCAGCACCTGCTCCGCCGTCCAGCGTTCCCCCTGCGGATTCATGTCTGCGACGGTACGGGCACCCACTGACAATCGTTCTGACCTGGGCATTCGTTGATGGACGGCCGGTTGTCAGTGGCGTGGTGCAGTGTGGTTCACGCGTCCGGAAACGGAGCGAGAGAACGAGTCGTGGGGGAGCTGTGACCGTCACTGTGCCCGGAACCGAATCCACCGATACGAGCGGGGCGGCAGCGGCCGCCGGAGCCGCGGAAGCGCTGCGTCCACACGCGGAGGACGCCTTCGCCGCCGAGCTGAGCGCGCTGGCCGCCGCCGACGACCGCCCGCGTCCCGCGCGCTGGCGGCTGTCGCCGTGGGCGGTCGCCACCTATCTGCTCGGCGGCACGCTGCCCGACAGCACCGTGATCACACCCAAGTACGTGGGCCCGCGCCGCATCGTCGAGGTCGCCGTCACCACCCTCGCCACCGACCGCGCCCTGCTGTTGCTGGGCGTGCCCGGCACCGCCAAGACATGGGTCTCGGAGCATCTGGCCGCGGCGGTCAGCGGGGACTCGACCCTGCTGGTCCAGGGCACCGCCGGGACGCCCGAGGAGGCCATCCGGTACGGGTGGAACTACGCCCGGCTCCTCGCCCACGGCCCGAGCCGGGACGCGCTCGTGCCGAGCCCGGTGATGCGCGCGATGGCGGACGGCATGACCGCGCGCGTGGAGGAGCTGACGCGCATCCCGGCCGATGTGCAGGACACGCTGATCACGATCCTGTCCGAGAAGACGCTGCCCATCCCGGAGCTGGGGGAGGAGGTCCAGGCGGTCCGCGGCTTCAATCTGATCGCGACCGCCAATGACCGCGACCGCGGGGTCAACGAACTCTCCAGCGCCCTGCGCCGCCGCTTCAACACGGTCGTGCTGCCGCTGCCCGCGACCCCGGAGGACGAGGTCGACATCGTCTCCCGCCGCGTCGCCCAGATCGGCCGCTCGCTGGAGCTCCCGGAGCTCCCGGAGGGCGTCGAGGAGATCCGCCGGGTGGTCACGGTCTTCCGCGAGCTGCGCGACGGAGTGACCGGCGACGGCCGTACGAAGCTGAAGTCGCCCTCGGGCACGCTGTCCACGGCCGAGGCCATCTCCGTGGTCACCGGCGGTCTCGCCCTCGCCGCCCACTTCGGCGACGGCGTGCTGAGGGCGGGCGATGTGGCCGCGGGCATCCTGGGCGCGGTCGTCCGCGATCCGGCGGCCGACCGTGTCATCTGGCAGGAGTACCTGGAGACGGTGGTCCGCGAGCGCGACGGATGGAAGGACTTCTACCGCGCGTGCCGAGAGGTGACCGCATGACGGGCGCCCCACGGGCGCGGGCCACGGGCCCGCTGCTGCTGGGCGTGCGGCACCACGGTCCCGGGTCGGCGCGGGCGGTACGGGCGGCGCTGGAGGCGCGCCCACCGCGCGTGGTGCTGATCGAGGGGCCGCCGGAGGCGGACGCGATCGTGGGGCTCGCCGCCGAGAAGGACATGCGTCCGCCGGTGGCGCTGCTCGCCCATGCCGCGGACGACCCGGGGCGCGCCGGTTTCTGGCCGCTGGCCGGGTTCTCCCCGGAGTGGGCGGCCATCCAGTGGGCACTGGCCCACGGGGTTCCGGTGCGGTTCATCGATCTCCCGGCGGCCAACTCGCTGGCCATGGCCGCGAAGAAGACCCCGGCGGCCGAGCCCGCCCAGCCGGCTGAGCCCGCCCCGGCCGGTCCGCCCGCCCCGGCGGCCGACTCGGCCGGTCCGGCGGATCCGCCCGCTCCGGCCGGTCCGGGCGATCAGGTCGCCCCGGCCGCCGCCCCGCCGAGCGGATGCGTGTCGATCCGCTGGCCGTCCTCTCCGAGGCGGCCGGATACGACGACCCGGAGCGCTGGTGGGAGGACGTCATCGAGCACCGCGGCACCGGTGGCGTGGAGGCGTTCGTGGCCGTCGCGGAGGCCATGGAGGCGCTGCGCGCCGAGTACGGGCACGGCGGGCACGAGGACGACGCCGTGCGCGAGGCCCATATGCGGCTGCGGCTGCGTGAGGCGCGGCGGGAGTTCGGGGACGAGGTCGCGGTCGTCTGCGGCGCCTGGCACGTACCGGCGCTGGTGGAGCGGACCACCGCGACCGCCGACCGAAAGCTCCTCAAGGGGCTGCCCAAGGTCAAGACCGAGATCAGCTGGGTGCCGTGGACCCACCGGCGGCTGGCCCGGCACAGCGGATACGGGGCGGGCATCACCTCGCCCGGCTGGTACGACCATCTCTTCCACGCCCCGGACCGGCCCGTCGAGCGCTGGCTCACCAAGGTCGCCGGGCTGCTGCGGGACGAGGACTTCGCGGTCTCCTCGGCCCATGTCATCGAGGCCGTAAGGCTCGCCGAAACCCTGGCCGCCATGCGCGGACGCCCGCTCGCCGGGCTCGCCGAGACCCTGGACGCCGTAAGGGCGGTGATGTGCGACGGCTCCGATGTGCCGATCGCGCTCGTGCGGGACCGGCTCGTGGTCGGCGACATCCTGGGCGAAGTGCCCGAGTCCGCTCCGGCGGTGCCGCTCCAACGCGACCTGACGCGCACCCAGCGCTCCCTGCGGCTCAAGCCCGAGGCGCTGGAGCGGGACCTGGAGCTGGACCTGCGCAAGGAGACCGATGCCGGGCGCAGCCGTCTGCTGCACCGGCTGCGGCTGCTCGGGGTCGACTGGGGCACCCCGGCCGTCTCGCGCGGCAGCACCGGCACCTTCAGGGAGACATGGCGGCTGCGGTGGGAGCCGGAGCTGGCGGTGCGGGTCGCCGAGGCGGGGGTGTGGGCACCACGGTGCTGTCGGCGGCCACCGCCAAGGCGGAGACCGAGGCCCGGAGCGCCAAGGGGCTCGCCGAGGTGACCGAGCTGGCCGAGCGCTGTCTGCTCGCCGGGCTCTCCGGGGCTCTCCCGGTCGTCATGCGCTCGCTCGCCGACCGGGCCGCGCTCGACGCGGACGTCGGTCATCTCGCCCAGGCCCTGCCCGCCCTGGTGCGCTCGGTGCGTTACGGGGACGTACGGGGCACCGACACCGCCGCGCTCGGCGAGGTCGCGGTGGGCCTGGCCGAGCGGATCCTGGTCGGGCTGCCGCCCGCCTGCGTCGGTCTCGACGCCGACGGCGCCGCCGAGATGCGCCGCCATATGGAGGCCGTGCACCGGGCGATCGCCCTGCTGTCGGAAGCAGAGACGGCCGGGACGGAGACGGGGACCGGGGCAGAGACCGTGACGCGGCCACACACGCAGACCGACATGTCGACAACAGACATGTCGACAGCGGAGACACGGTCAGCCGCCCCCGCGCCGCCGACGGCCTGCGGGCCCGCTGGGCGGCCATGCTGCGCAGCCTCGCCGGGAGGGACGGCACCCCCGCCACCCCCGGCCTGATCCGGGGCCGCGCCGCACGGCTGCTGTTGGACGACGGCCGGCTCGCCGAGGACGAGGCGGCCCGGCTGATGGGGCTCGCGCTCTCGCCCGGCACCCAGCCGCCCGAAGCGGCCTCCTGGATCGAGGGGTTCATCGGCGGCGGCGCGGGCGGTGGCATGCTGCTCGTCCACGACGAACGGCTGCTCGGCCTGGTCGACCGCTGGCTGACCTCCGTGCCCGCCGAGGCGTTCACCGACGTTCTGCCGCTGCTGCGGCGCACCTTCTCCGCGTACGACACCGGCGTACGCCGCACCCTGGGCGAGCTGGTCCGCCGGGGCCCCGCGGCCGGCGGGCCCACCGGCGGCCAAGGCGCCCCCGCCGCACCCGGCTTCGGCCCCGGGCTGGACCCGGACCGCGCGGCGGCCGTCGTACCGACGGTGCGGCTGCTGCTGGGCCTCGACCCCGCCCCGCACGCCAACGACACCATGGAGGCAGCCCGATGACGCACGGCGCCCCTCACATCGATGCCGACCCCCACGGCGACCCCGCTCCCAACGACGCTCGCGCCCAGGGCTCCCACCCCCAGACCGACCAGGAACGGCTGCGGCGCTGGCGCCTGGTGCTCGGCGGCCAGGGTGCCGACGGCACCGGCTGCTCGCTCAGCGGGACCGACGCCGCCATGGACCGCACGCTCGAGGCCCTTTACGGCTCCGGAGGGGGCGACGGCGCGGGCGGCAGCGGAACGGCCGCCGGGCGGAGCGGCGGCTCCCAGGGGGCCGGGAGCGGTGCGCGCTCCGGCGGGCTCGGCGGCTCCGCGCCCCAAGTGGCCCGCTGGCTCGGCGACATCCGTACGTACTTCCCCACCTCCGTCGTCCAGGTCATGCAGCGCGACGCCATCGACCGGCTGGGGCTGTCCGCCCTGCTGCTGGAGCCGGAGATGCTGGAGGCCGTGGAGGCGGACGTCCATCTCGTGGGCACGCTGCTGTCCCTCAACAAGGCGATGCCGGAGACCACCAAGAACACCGCTCGGGCCGTCGTCCGCAAGGTCGTCGAGGATCTGGAGAAGCGGCTGGCCACCCGCACCCGCGCCACCCTCACCGGAGCGCTCGACCGTTCCGCCCGGATCAGCCGCCCGCGCCACCGGGACATCGACTGGGACCGCACCATCCGGGCCAACCTCAAGAACTACCTGCCCGACCACCGGACGGTCGTCCCGAGCGGCTCATCGGATACGGCCGGGCGGCCCGTGGGGTCAAGAAGGACGTGGTGCTGTGCGTCGACCAGTCGGGGTCGATGGCCGCGTCCGTGGTCTACGCCTCGGTCTTCGGCGCCGTGCTCGCCTCGATGCGCTCCCTCGCCACCCGGCTGGTCGTCTTCGACACCTCCGTGGTCGACCTGACCGAGGAGCTCGACGACCCGGTGGACGTCCTCTTCGGCACCCAACTCGGCGGCGGCACCGACATCAACCGCGCGCTGGCCTACTGCCAGTCCCAGATCACCCGGCCCGCCGACACCGTCGTCGTCCTCGTCAGCGACCTCTACGAGGGCGGCATACGCGAGGAGATGCTGGGCCGGGTCGCCGCGATGAAGGCGTCCGGGGTGCAGTTCGTGGCGCTGCTCGCGCTGTCCGACGAGGGGGCGCCGAGCTACGACCGCGAGCACGCGGCGGCGCTCGCCGCTCTGGGCGCGCCCGCCTTCGCCTGCACCCCCGATCTCTTCCCGGACGTGATGGCCGCGGCCATCGAACGACGCCAACTACCTATACCGGACATGACGATGCATCAGTGATCCGGGGCTTGCGCCGACCCCTGTGGGTCGTGCAAGGATCATCTGCGTCGCCCAGGACATGAACCCGGCCATCCGGTTGGCGATCTCGTCCTGTTCTGGCGGCCCACACGCCATATCGCCACGCTTGCGTGCCCGTTGTGCGTCTCGTACTCAGGGAAGGCCCCACTCGTGTCTGTCACGCCCGCCATGTCTGTCGCCGTGCGCCTGCCGCGCACGGTGGCCGCGCGGCGGGCGCTGCTGGCGGCGCTCTTCCTTGGTGGCTTCCTCGCCCTGGCGTTCCTCTTCGGCGGCAGCGCTCACGCCGCCGAGCGGAGCGATCAGGGCGCTGCCGTCGGCGCGACGAGCGAGCAGGGCGGCGTCTCCGCCGACCGCTCCGGCGTCTCCCGGTTGCTCGACCCCTCGGGTGTCGAGCGGGCGCGGCAGCGGGTGGAGCGGCACGCACCACCGGTGGTGGGGCGCACCACGCACAAGGCCCAGGACGTCGTGCGGGAAGCCGTGCGGCCCATCCAGGAGCCGGTCGAGGAGCAGGCGCGGAAGATCACCAAGCCGATAGACGACCTGGTCGGCGGCGCCACCAGCGGCGAGCTGCCGGTGCGCCTTCCCGAGGTCGGCATCGGTGACGCGATCGGCGTGGGCCCCCAGGACTCCGGGGCGTACTGCGGCCCGGCCGCCGCGCACCACGGGGCCAAGGCCGAGCCGGTGACCGTGCACAAGGCGGGGCCCGCGGCGCCGGAGCCGATGGGGCCCGGGGTACACGCCCAGGCCGTCATCGCCCACCAGGACGCGGCCGTCTCCCACGACGGGCACGGGCCCGTCGTCCAGGTGGCGGTCTCCGGCACCGGTCCGGCCGGTGGCGCCCCGGCGCCGCTGCCCCTTCCGCGGTCCCCGCTCGGGCCACCTCCCAGTACACCGGCGACAGCGGCGCTTCCCGTGGCGGGAACACCCAGGCCGCTCTTCCGCCGTCCGGCGTGCCGTCCTTCGGGCTGAAGCCCGGTACGGTCCGCGCGGAGAGCTCGGCGCCGACGCGCGAGCGGTTCAACGAAGTCCTCGAATTCCCCGGCTAGGGCAGACCTCACCCCCGTCTGTTGAGACCTGCCGCGCGGGGGCGGGTCAGGTCTGCCCGTCCGAAAACCCCTCTTGACTTTCGAAGGACTTCCTCCACCATGCGCAACAACCTTCGCCGCTCCATCCTCGTAGCCGCCGCCGCCACCGGTATCTGGGCGCTCGGCTCGGCCGCCGCTTCCGCCGCCGAGAACCCGGCCGTTCCCTCCACCGACGGTGTCACCAGCACCGTGGACGGCGTGACCAAGACGGTCAACAAGACCGTGTCGGCCGACAAGGTGACCGAGACGGTCGACGGTGTGACCGGCGGCGTGGCCGACACCTCCAAGGTGACCGACACCGCGAAGAAGACCGTGGACGGCGCCGCCTCCACCGTGGACGGCGTGACCGCCCCCGTGCGGGACCGCGTCCCCGGCGCCGAGAACCTGCCGAGGGTCTCGGATGTCACCAAGACCGTCGAGCACACCACCGACGGCCTGACCGGCGACGTCGCCGGCAAGCCGGACAAGGTCGTCAAGAAGGCTCACAAGGCCGTCAAGGGCGTCGAGAAGACCGTCAAGAAGACCACCCACCTCGACCTGCCCACCGGCGAGGTCCCCGGCGTCGTGCCCGGCCTGCCCGGCCTCGGCTCGCTGCCGACCCTGCCCGACACCTCCACGCTGCCGAACGTCGATGGCGTCACGGGCCAGCTGCCCACCGAGCTCCCCGCCACCCCGAAGCTGCCCTCCGCCCCGGGTTCGGCCAATGACCTGCTCGCCTCCCTCTCCGGCGCCGGCATCCGCCCGGAGGAGCTGACCGGCAAGGTCCAGGGTGTCATCGGCACCACCAAGCCGGTCGTCGACGGTGTGGCCTCGGACGTGCTGCCGCCCGCCGTGCACCGCCTCGTGGTCAAGGTCGTCCCGGTCGCCGAGCGCACCGTGGGTGACACCGGTGCGCTGGCCGACGACGCCGTGGCCCGCACCACCCCGTACGTGGACGTCGTGACCGGCAGCGCCGAGGGCTTCGCGCTGGGCACCGCCTCCAACGTGGTTCCGGCCGCCCAGGACACCGTCGGCCGCCTGGTGCCGGTCGTGGTGAGCGTGCCGTCCACCGCCGTTCCGTTCGCGCAGGACGTGGCGGGCACCACCGTGCCGTTCGCCCACGGCCTGGCCACCGGCGCGGTCGCGAACGCTCAGACCACCGTGGGGAACGCCAAGGACGGTGCGCTGAGCCTGCTCCCCGTAGTGCCCACCGACCTGACCGACGTCGCCAACATCCCGGCCCTCCCGGTGCTGCCGGCCGACCTGCCGCAGCTCCCGGCCGACCTGCCGGCCGTTCCGGCCGACCTCCCGCAGGTGCCCGCCGAGCTCCCGCAGCTCCCGGCCGACCTCCCGCAGGTTCCGGCTGAGCTGCCCCAGCTCCCGGCCGACCTGCCGCAGCTGCCGGCCGACCTGCCGACCGTTCCGGGCACGCTCCCGACCGTCTGATCGCTCCGGCGGGCATCAGACAGTCAGGCCGTGAAGGCCATGCAGGCTGTGAAACCGTAAAACCGTAAGGCAAGCGTCATCGACCGGGCAGCCCTCGTTGGGGAGGGGGCTGCCCGGTTGTCGTAGGGAGATAGATGGAAACGGTCGCGATCTGTGACCGTAATCACCGCTCCAGTGTGATCTGCGATTTAGGGCCGCACGGCCCACGGAGATAACCTGCGAGACGGACATGCCGCGTACCCGGCGAACGTGTGCCGCCCTCGTTATAGATCGCGTCCTCACGCTGCCCCCGCGGCACGCCCGCGCTGATAACGACCGCGAAATCCATGGAAAAGGGACGGACGCGCGTGGACCTGTTCGAATACCAGGCGAAGGACCTCTTCGCCAAGCACGGTGTACCGGTGCTGGCCGGTGAAGTCATCGACACGCCTGGGGCGGCGCGCGAGGTGGCCGAGCGACTGGGCGGCCGCGCGGTCGTCAAGGCGCAGGTCAAGACGGGCGGCCGGGGTAAGGCGGGCGGCGTCAAGCTGGCCTCCGACCCGGATGACGCCGTCGAGAAGGCCGGCCAGATTCTGGGCATGGACATCAAGGGCCACACGGTCCACAAGGTGATGCTCGCCGAGACCGCGGACATCAAGGAGGAGTACTACGTCTCCTTCCTGCTGGACCGCACCAACCGCACCTTCCTCGCCATGGCCTCCGTCGAGGGCGGCGTGGAGATCGAGGTCGTCGCGGAGCAGAACCCCGAGGCGCTCGCCAAGATCCCGGTGGACGCCATCGAGGGCGTGACCCAGGAGAAGGCCGCCGAGATCGTCGCCGCCGCGAAGTTCCCGGCCGAGATCGCGGACCAGGTCGTCGAGGTCCTGCAGAAGCTGTGGACCGTCTTCATCAAGGAAGACGCCCTGCTCGTCGAGGTCAACCCGCTGGTCAAGACCGAAGACGGCAAGATCATCGCGCTGGACGGCAAGGTCTCCCTGGACGAGAACGCCGCCTTCCGGCAGCCGGAGCACGAGGCGCTCGAGGACAAGGCCGCGGCCAACCCGCTCGAGGCGGCCGCCAAGGCCAAGGGCCTCAACTACGTCAAGCTCGACGGCGAGGTCGGCATCATCGGCAACGGCGCGGGTCTGGTCATGTCCACCCTTGACGTCGTCGCCTACGCGGGCGAGACCCACGGCGGTGTGAAGCCCGCCAACTTCCTCGACATCGGCGGCGGCGCCTCCGCCGAGGTGATGGCCAACGGTCTCGAGATCATCCTCGGCGACCCGGACGTCAAGTCGGTCTTCGTCAACGTCTTCGGCGGCATCACCGCCTGTGACGCGGTCGCCAACGGCATCGTCCAGGCCCTGGAACTGCTGAAGGCCAAGGGCGAGGACGTCAACAAGCCGCTGGTCGTGCGCCTCGACGGCAACAACGCGGAGCTGGGTCGCAAGATCCTCACCGACGCCAACCACCCGCTTGTTCAGCAGGTGGACACCATGGACGGCGCGGCCGAGCGTGCCGCCGAGCTGGCTGCGAAGTAAGGGACGAGGTCACCAGAAACCATGGCTATCTTCCTCACCAAGGAAAGCAAGGTCATCGTCCAGGGGATGACCGGGTCCGAGGGGCAGAAGCACACCCGTCGGATGCTTGCCTCGGGCACCAACATCGTCGGCGGCGTGAACCCGCGCAAGGCCGGCACCACCGTGGACTTCGACGGCACCGAGATCCCGGTCTTCGGCTCCGTCAAGGAGGCCATCGACGCCACCGGCGCCGATGTCACGGTCATCTTCGTCCCGGAGAAGTTCACCAAGAGCGCGGTCATCGAGGCGATCGACGCCGAGATTCCGCTCGCCGTCGTGATCACCGAGGGCATCGCGGTCCACGACACCGCCAACTTCTGGGCCTACGCGGGCAAGAAGGGCAACAAGACGCGCATCATCGGCCCGAACTGCCCGGGTCTGATCACGCCGGGTCAGTCGAACGCGGGCATCATCCCGGCCGACATCACCAAGCCCGGCCGGATCGGTCTGGTGTCGAAGTCCGGCACGCTGACCTACCAGATGATGTACGAGCTGCGGGACATCGGCTTCTCGTCCTGCGTGGGCATCGGCGGTGACCCGATCATCGGCACCACCCACATCGACGCCCTCGCCGCCTTCGAGGCCGACCCCGACACCGACCTGATCGTGATGATCGGCGAGATCGGCGGCGACGCCGAGGAGCGGGCCGCGGACTTCATCAAGGCCAACGTCACCAAGCCGGTCGTCGGCTATGTGGCGGGCTTCACCGCCCCCGAGGGCAAGACGATGGGCCACGCGGGTGCCATCGTCTCCGGCTCCTCCGGCACCGCCCAGGCCAAGAAGGAGGCCCTCGAGGCCGCGGGCGTGAAGGTCGGCAAGACCCCGTCCGAGACCGCGCGCCTGGCGCGCGCCGCGCTGGCCGGCTGACGCCGCCACGGCTCGATGCGGCGGGCCCGCACCACCCCTCGGTGGTGCGGGCCCGCGGCGTTCCCGGGCGACGGATACCCAGGCGGAACGCGGCAAGCCACCCATCCATCCCATCGCGCCATAAAAGACGCATAAGCGGACTAGCCGCGACACGGCGACCAAACCCTTGATGTAGGGATGAAACGGCTGTTATTGGCAGCATGGTCACGTGACGCAAACGACCGATCGCAGCCCGTCGGTGTCCGCACGCGACCGCTCAGCACCCCGGCGCTCCTCCGCCATCAGGGAGGCGTTCCTCGGCGGTGTGGTCGCCGCGGGGCTCGGCCTCGGCACGCTCGCCGTGGTCGTACTGCTGCTGTGGATCACTTCCTCGTCCCCCGCGAGCAGCCCCGACGGAGCCCTGCACGTCGCCGCCGACCTGTGGCTGCTCGGCCATGGCGCCGACCTCGTGCGCACCGAGACGCTCTCCGGCCACACCGCGCCCGTCGGGCTGACCCCGCTGCTGCTCAGCGTGGTGCCGTGCTGGCTGCTCTACCGGGCCGCCCAGCACGCCGTCTACCAGGCGGAGCCCGACGAGGGTGAGGGGCAGTGGGCGCCCGAGGAGTCCTTCGTCGATCCGCGCACCGCCTTCGCCTGGGTGACCGGCGGCTATCTGCTGGTGGGCACCGCTGCCGTGGTGTACGCCTCGACCGGGCCGCTGCACGTCGACCCGCTCAGCGCGCTGCTGCATCTGCCGGTCGTCGCCGGGGCCATCGCCGCCGTCGGCGTGTGGACGGCCGACGGACGGTTCCCGCTCCGCCTGCCCGGACCGGTGAGCGAGAGACTGCGGCGGCTTCCCGGCGCCGAACGGACCGTAAGGGCGGCCGCTTCCCTGGCCGCGCGCAGCTGGTGCCGGCGCCGTCGGCTGACCGCCGCGCTACGCGCCGGGACCAGCGGTCTCGTCGTCCTGCTCGGCAGCGGTGCGCTCCTTACGGCGACGTCGATGCTGAGCCACGCGGGCGCCGTGCAGGTGACGTTCCTCAACCTCAGCGATGTGTGGTCGGGGCGGTTCGCGGTGCTCCTGGTGAGCCTGGCGCTGCTGCCGAACGCGATCGTCTGGGGCGCCGCGTACGGGGTCGGGGCGGGGTTCACGGTCGGCGGCGGCAGTGTGGTCGCGCCGCTGGGCATCACCTCCTACCCTCAGCTGCCGCACTTCCCTCTGGTCGCGGCGCTGCCCACGGACGGCTCCGGCGGGCCGCTGGTCTGGCTCACGGGGATCGCGGCCGGGGCGTCGGTGGCCTGGTTCATCGGGATCGCGGCGGTGCGGCGGCCCGGTAACGGCGAGCCCAGGCCACCCTGGGGCTGGGCCGAGACGCTGGTGCTCGCCGTGTTGGCGGCGGTCGGCTGCGCGGCCGCGATGGCGCTGCTGGCCGGGGTCTCGGGCGGACCGCTGGGCATCGGCATCCTCGCCGATCTCGGCCCGGACTGGTGGCGCACGGGCACGATCACGCTGGCCTGGACGGGAGTGATCGGCGTGCCCGGCGCGATGGTGCTGCGCTGGTACCGGCTGTGCGTCCCCACCAGGGCTTCCTGGCCGGAGTGGAAGGCAATGCGGGCGGAGCGCCGTACGGCCCGCGCACAGGCCCGTACGGCGGCCAGGGAGGCCCGTACGGCGGCCAGGGCCACCCGTGCGGCGCGGGCCGCGGCCAAGGCGGAGGCGCGGGCGGCGGTACTGCCCACGGTGTCGCCCATGGAGGCCGCCGAGGTGCGCGAGGCGATGGCCGAGCCGTGGTGGCAGTGGCTGCGCCCCGGGGCGTCGGGCGCCGGCCGCAAGCGGAACCGTAAGGCGGCCTCCGGGGCCGGTGCGGAGACGGCACGGGAGACGGGGCGCGAAACCGGTGTGGGCACGATGGCCGGGCTCGCGACGCCCGCGGGCACCCCGGATGCCACCGGTGCGGCCCGCCCGCGCCGCTGGGCGCTGAGCCGGAAGCGCGCCCCCGAGACGCACCCGCAGCCGCCCACCGAGTGCGAGACCGCCCCGAACCCCTGCGGGCGGAGTCCTCGACCCCGCCGGACGGCGCCCGCCGCGAACCGTAAGGCGGTCGGCGGGCGCGAGCCGTCGGCCGGGCGGGCTCGGAGCCGTCAGTCCTGTGTGCTCAGCAGGGGCGGAGCTGGTCGGGGAGCAAGGTTTCGCAGTCGTGGCGCGAGGTCTGCGTAAGGGCGTCGTCCACGCAGGTGTAGTAGTCGCTGTAGACGATCTGGAAGCTGAACGTCGCCGCGACGATGGCGAGTGCGAGCCCGCCCGTCACCAGACCGCTGATCGCCGCTGTCGCCTGCGGCTTCGCCGGGCCGCTGCCGGGCGCGGGCAGCGCCGCCGGGGTGGCGTCCGGAGGCGGGGGCGGGGCGTTCAGGGGCGCGGCCGCGGCCGGGGACGGCGCCGTACGGCGCGGCTTGGCCCGCAGCGAGCTGATGCCCCAGTACAGGGCCAGCACCCCGAGCAGCAGCGCGATCTGCGGCAGGCTGAAGAGCGCGAAGAAGAACGCCCACATGCCCGAGAGCAGCGCGTACCGGGCGCGCCGCTGGGCCGGGTCGTTGGGGTCCCAGCGCGGTCCGCCGGGTCCGCCGGGTCCGGAGGGGCGGTTGGAGCCGGGGCCGACGCCGAAGCCGCCGCTCTGGCGGCCGGGCTGGCGGCTGCTCCACTGGCTGCCCCAGGCCGGGGGCTGCTGCGGCTGCTGACCGCTCTGGTCGCCGTCCTGCCCGTCCTGGCCGCCCTGGGCACCCGGGCGGCCCTCGCCGCCCTCCCCGCCGGAGCCGTCCGGCCGGTGCCGGGGCCGCCAGGGCTGGTCCGGCCTGTCCTCGGGCGGTGGGGCGAACGGATTGTCCTGGTCCCCGTTCTGCCCGCCGGGGGCGGACGAGGACGAGGAGGACGACGACCGCTGCTCCCGGAGCAGCGGCGTCGTGCGCGACATGCGGGCGCGCCTCATCGCCGCCCCGGGCCTGGGCGGGGGACGGAGTGGGGCGATGAGCCGCGCGGCGGCGTCGGTCCGGCATGTGGAGTGTGTCTTCCCCTTGTGTCGTCGTCCTGCACGCCGGGGCGGGTACGGCCTGGTGCCGTACGGCCCGGGTACGGCCGGTGCCGTATGGCTCGGGGCGCGGGCGCGGTGTTCGTTCCCACGGCGTCAGTGGCGTCAGTTGCATTCGCAGTCCAGACGCTACCTCCCGTGCCCGCCCCCGTCCCCTGGGGGCCGCTTCGTGTGCCGGTATCGTTGCTGACGGTCGGCGGCTTCGTAGAGTTCCCCGGAATTGATGAGTCCGCGACCTTGTACGACCACACAAACGGCAGCACCGCCCGCGAGAAAGAGCCCCGCCGTGGCCTCCCCGCCTTCCCCCGCCAGCCCTGCGCGCCCCGGGCGCCCGGTCCGCCTCGTCGTCCTCGTCTCCGGCTCCGGTACGAATCTCCAGGCGCTGCTCGACGCCATCGCCGCCGAGGGCGTGGCCCGCTACGGCGCCGAGGTGGTGGCCGTGGGCGCCGACCGTGACGGCATCGAGGGCCTGGCGCGCGCCGAGCGCGCCGGGATCCCCACGTTCGTGTGCCGGGTCAAGGACCACGCCGGCCGCGCCGAGTGGGACGCGGCCCTGGCGGAGGCCACCGCCGCCCACGAGCCGGACCTGGTCGTCTCGGCCGGGTTCATGAAGATCCTGGGCCAGGAGTTCCTCGCCCGGTTCGGCGGCCGCTGCGTCAACACCCATCCCGCGCTGCTCCCCAGCTTTCCCGGCGCCCATGGCGTGCGCGACGCGCTCGCGCACGGTGTGAAGGTGACCGGATGCACCGTCCACTTCGTCGACGACGGCGTCGACACCGGCCCGATCATCGCCCAGGGCGTGGTCGAGGTCCGGGACGAGGACGACGAGTCCGCTCTCCATGAGCGGATCAAGGAAGTCGAGCGCTCGCTGCTCGTCGAGGTCGTGGGGCGTCTGGCCCGTCACGGCTACCGCATAGAGGGACGAAAGGTAAGGATCCCGTGACCGCCGAAGGTACCAAGCGGCCCATCCGCCGCGCGCTGGTCAGCGTCTACGACAAGACGGGGCTCGAGGAGCTGGCCCGAGGGCTGCACGCGGCGGGTGTCCAGCTCGTCTCGACCGGTTCGACGGCCGCGAAGATCGCCGCCGCCGGGGTTCCGGTCACCAAGGTCGAGGAGCTGACCGGCTTCCCCGAGTGTCTCGACGGGCGCGTCAAGACGCTGCACCCGCGCGTCCACGCGGGCATCCTTGCCGACCAGCGGCTCGACTCCCACCGTGAGCAGCTGCGGGAGCTGGGCGTGGAGCCCTTCGAGCTGGTCGTGGTCAACCTCTACCCGTTCCGCGAGACGGTCGCCTCGGGCGCCGCGCCGGACGAGTGCGTCGAGCAGATCGACATCGGCGGCCCCTCCATGGTCCGGGCCGCCGCCAAGAATCACCCGTCCGTGGCCGTGGTCGTCAACCCCGAGCGGTACGACGACGTCCTCAAGGCCGCCGCGGAGGGCGGTTTCGACCTGGAGCGGCGCAAGCGGCTGGCGGCCGAGGCGTTCCAGCACACCGCCGCCTACGACGTGGCGGTGGCCAACTGGTTCGCGGCCGACTACGCGGCGGCGGACGACTCCTCCTTCCCGGACTTCCTGGGCGCCACCATCACCCGTAAGAACGTGCTGCGCTACGGCGAGAACCCGCATCAGCCCGCCGCCCTCTACACCGATGGCAGCGGTAAGGGGCTCGCGGAGGCCGAGCAGCTGCACGGCAAGGAGATGTCGTTCAACAACTACACGGACACCGAGGCCGCCCGCCGGGCCGCGTACGACCACACCGAGCCCTGTGTCGCGATCATCAAGCACGCCAACCCGTGCGGGATCGCGGTCGGGGCGGATGTCGCCGAGGCGCACCGTAAGGCGCACGCCTGCGACCCGCTGTCGGCCTTCGGCGGGGTGATCGCCGTCAACCGCCCGGTATCGGTCGCCATGGCCGAGCAGGTCGCCGAGATCTTCACCGAGGTGATCGTCGCCCCGGCGTACGAGGACGGCGCGGTCGAGGCGCTCGCCCGTAAGAAGAACATCCGGGTGCTGCGCTGCGCGGAGTCGCCGGTGGCGGCCGCCGAGCAACGCCCCATCGAGGGCGGCACGCTCGTCCAGGTCAAGGACCGCCTCCAGGCCGAGGGCGACGACCCGGCCAACTGGACCCTCGCCACGGGCGAGGCGCTGGACGCCGACGGCCTCGCCGAGCTGGCGTTCGCCTGGCGCTCCTGCCGCGCGGTGAAGTCCAACGCGATCCTGCTCGCCAAGGGCGGCGCCACGGTCGGCGTCGGCATGGGCCAGGTCAACCGCGTGGACTCGGCGAAGCTGGCCGTCGAGCGGGCCGGTGCCGAGCGGGCCGCCGGTTCGTACGCCGCCTCCGACGCCTTCTTCCCGTTCCCGGACGGCTTCGAGGTGCTGGCCGAGGCGGGCGTGAAGGCCGTGGTGCAGCCGGGCGGTTCGGTCCGCGACGAGGCGGTGGTGGAGGCCGCCCAGAAGGCGGGTGTGACGATGTACTTCACGGGCACGCGCCACTTCTTCCACTGAGCGAGTACCGAGTGACCAGCGGGCGGGCACCGGACGACCGCTGAGCGAGCACAGGAGGCCGCACCCCGACCGGATCACGGGGTGCGGCCTTCGCCGGTCCGGCCCCGACCGGCCCCTGATTGGATCCGACGTCCCCGCATCCGGGAGGATGAAGTCATGACCGCCCAGATTCTCGATGGCAAGGCAACCGCAGCCGCGATCAAGTCCGATCTCGTCAGCCGCGTGGAGGCGCTGAAGGCCAAGGGCATCCATCCCGGCCTCGGGACCGTGCTCGTGGGCGAGGACCCCGGCAGCAAGTGGTACGTGGCGGGCAAGCACCGCGACTGCGCCGAGGTCGGCATCGCCTCCATCCGGCGCGACCTGCCCGAGACCGCCACCCAGGAGGAGATCGAGGCGGCGGTCCGGGAGCTCAACGAGGACCCGTCCTGCACGGGCTACATCGTCCAGCTGCCGCTCCCCAAGGGCATCGACGCCAACCGGGTGCTGGAGCTGATCGACCCGGTCAAGGACGCCGACGGGCTGCACCCGATGAACCTCGGCCGCCTCGTGCTCAACGAGAGCGGCCCGCTGCCGTGCACCCCCCAGGGCGTCATCCAGCTGCTGCGCCACCACGGGGTGGAGATCAACGGCGCGCATGTGGTGGTCGTCGGCCGCGGCATCACCGTCGGCCGGTCGATCGGGCTGCTGCTGACCCGCCGCTCGGAGAACGCGACGGTCACCCTCTGCCACACCGGCACCCGCGACCTGCCCGGGATCCTGCGCCAGGCCGACATCATCGTGGCGGCCGCCGGGGTGCGGCATCTGGTCAAGCCGGAGGACGTCAAGCCGGGCGCTGCGGTGCTCGACGTGGGCGTCAGCCGGGACGAGCACGGCAAGATCGCCGGCGATGTGCACCCCGGTGTGACCGAGGTCGCGGGCTGGCTCTCGCCGAACCCGGGCGGGGTCGGCCCGATGACCCGGGCCCAGCTGCTGGTCAACGTGGTGGAGGCCGCGGAGCGGGACGCGAAGGCGGCCGCCGACGCCGGTGCCGGCCATGACGGCTGAGGCGAGCGAGCCGGCGGCCGGGGAGCAGCGGCAGGACCCGCCCGCGGCACCCGCGGGGCCCGGCCGACTCATCCGCAGGTCGCGCCGCTTCCCGCTGATCACCCGGGACACCGCGCGTCCGGAGGGCGGCGGCCGGGCCGCGCCCGGTGCCGCTCCGGCGCCCGCCCGGCAGTGGCCGCTGCTCGCGGTGATGGGCGGGGTGGGCCTGGGGCTGCTGATCGTCGCCCTGGACGCGTTCCGGGCGGGCACGGTGCTGATCGGGCTGTCCCTGCTGGCGGGCGCCTTCTTCCGGTGGGCGCTGCCCGAGGTGGGGATGCTCGCGGTGCGGTCGCGCTTCACCGACATGCTGACCTACGGACTGCTGGGCGCGGCGATCGTGCTGCTGTCCCTGATGGCCCAGCCGGATCCGTGGGTGTCGATCCCGTTCCTTGACGACGTGGTGCATTTCACGGTGCGCTAGCCGACGAGGTGAAACGGCGGCCCGTCCTCTCCCCCGTGGAAGGACGGGCCGCCGTCGTTGTGGCCGGATCCGAACGGTCCGGCGGCGGTCCGCCCTCTCCCCGAAGAAGGACGGACCGCCTGGTGATCAGGGTTGTGTGTGGGCTGTGCCGGATCAATGAGCGTCGAGACCCTGTGGCGCGGAAGTGACCGTTCCAGCACGAGGTATCGGCCGTGCAACGATGAGCCGGGTGCGGGGGAGTGCGTACCGGTGAGCGAAATGCTCCGATGCGCCCCCGCCCGAGGAGCTGACATCCTGGGGCAAGGCATCCCTCTGGGTAGTCAGTTCGGGGCTCGAGGGCGGCCAACGGCGGCCGCGGCGCGGGAGATTGACGGGTACGTGCGGGGGGGGACAGGGGGTGGCAATGCCTCGTTGGAGGGACTTACCGGAGGAACTCGATCCGCGGGTCCGGGAGTTCACCGCCCGGCTGCGCACGCTCGTCGAGCGCAGCGGGCTGAGCGTCGTCGCCGTCGCCGACCGCACTGGCTACAGCAAGAGGTCCTGGGAGCGCTATCTCAACGGACGGCTGCTGCCCCGCGGGGCGCGGTGGCGGCCCTGGCCGAGGCCACCGGCGCCGACGTCCACCACCTGAGCACGCTGTGGGAGCTGGCGGAGCGGGCCTGGAGCCGCTCCGAGCTGCGGCACGACGTCACGATGGAGGCCACCAGCGTCGCGCAGGCGCGGGCCGCCGTCGAGCGGTTCGACCCGGCGGCGCAGGCGGTGGACGCCCGGAAGAACGGCCGCTCCCCGGGGAAGGACCGGCCGAGGGTCGAACCGCCCGAACCGGAGCAGCCGCTGGTCGCGACGGCTCCGGTGCTCCCGGCTCGCGCGGCGTCGGCCGGGCGGGCACCGGACTCCGCCGAGCCGTCGCCCGCGTCGTCCCCTTCGCCCACGTCCCCTCCGTCCTCGCCGCCGTCGTCGCCGGGCCCGAGGGGGCGGAAGCGTGTCGCGCTGTTCGCCGGGGGGCTCGTGGGCGCGCTCCTGCTCGTCGCCGGTGCCGTCGTTCTGATCGACGCGGGCGGCGACGGCGAGAAGCGCGGGGAGCGGCCGACCACCGCGCCGGCCACCAGCGCGCGTCAGCAGCTGCCGGAGGGCGTGAAGTGCGCCGGGCAGGACTGCACCGGCCAGGATCCGCAGGCCATGGGGTGCGGCACCTCGGCGACGACGACGGCGGACGTCACCGTCGGCACCGCGTATGTCGAGGTCCGCTACAGCAAGACCTGCGAGGCGGCCTGGGCCCGGATCGCCCGAGCTAACCCGGGCGACGTCATCCAGGTCGAGGTGCCGGGCGCGAACGGCGGCGCGGACCGCTCGCGGAGCGGCAGGGTCGGTGCCGACGGCGATGCCTACACCAAGATGATCTCGGTGGACTCGGCCGCGCGGGCCACCGCGTGCGCCACCCTCGGCGGCGGCACGCGCGCCTGCACGGCCCCGGCCGGGGGTGAGCGCGGCGGAGCGAGGCCCGTCCGGGAGGCTGTCCGGAGCGCGTCCGAGAGCCGTCCGGAGTCTGTTCGGGAGCTGTCCGGAGCCCGTCCGGGAGCCCGATCGGGGCCCGTCCCGGACTTGTCCGGAGCCCGTCCGGAGGAATTCGTGAAACCGGGGGAATGAGCCGGGGGAATCGGGGCAGGCGCTGCCCGAGCCCCCCACGGGTGCGGCACTGGGCGGCCGCCTGCACTCCCCCCTCCTGGCAGGCGGCCGCCAAAGTGCGCGGTGGTCCCGCGTGCGCGGTGTCCGGGACGCACGGTGAGCGGTTACACAATGGCCCGAGAGAACCTGGGCCAGGTGCCGTCGGATAGCCTGACGCAGGTATCTCGACACCAAGAGATCTTGGACTGACAACACAGCGCAGGAGACCGCCATGACCCGCACTCCCGTCACCGTCACCGTCACCGGCGCGGCCGGCCAGATCGGCTACGCGCTGCTCTTCCGCATCGCCTCCGGTCAGCTCCTCGGCGCGGACGTGCCGGTCAAACTGCGCCTCCTGGAGATCCCGCAGGGGCTGAAGGCCGCCGAGGGCACCGCGATGGAGCTCGACGACTGCGCCTTCCCGCTGCTCCAGGGCATCGACATCTCCGACGACCCGAACGTGGGCTTCGACGGTGCGAACGTCGCGCTGCTGGTCGGCGCCCGCCCGCGCACCAAGGGCATGGAGCGCGGCGATCTGCTGGAGGCCAACGGCGGCATCTTCAAGCCGCAGGGCAAGGCCATCAACGACCACGCCGCGGACGACATCAAGGTCCTGGTCGTGGGCAACCCGGCCAACACCAACGCGCTCATCGCGCAGGCCGCCGCGCCGGACGTACCGGCCGAGCGCTTCACCGCGATGACCCGGCTGGACCACAACCGCGCGCTGTCGCAGCTGGCGAAGAAGACCGGCGCCCCGGTCAGCGAGATCAAGAAGCTGACGATCTGGGGCAACCACTCCGCCACCCAGTACCCGGACGTCTTCCACGCCGAGGTCGCGGGCAAGAACGCCGCCGAGGTCGTCAACGACGAGCAGTGGCTGGCCGACACCTTCATCCCGACCGTCGCCAAGCGCGGTGCCGCGATCATCGAGGCGCGCGGCGCCTCCTCGGCCGCCTCCGCCGCCAACGCCGCCATCGACCACGTCCACACGTGGGTCAACGGCACCGACGCCGACGACTGGACCTCCGCCGGTGTGGTCTCCGACGGCTCGTACGGGGTGCCGGAGGGCCTGATCTCCTCCTTCCCGGTCACCGCGAAGAACGGGAAGTTCGAGATCGTCCAGGGCCTGGGCATCAACGAGTTCTCGCGTACCCGCATCGACGCGTCGGTGAAGGAGCTCGAGGACGAGCGCGAGGCCGTGCGGAACCTCGGCCTGATCTGACGCGCCCCGGCCCGCCCCGGCGCGGCCGTTTCCGAAGGGTCACATTCCGGTATTCACTCCGGAGTGTGACCCTTCGGCCATGAACTGTAATCGCGGGTCATCTTCCCCTACCGTGGAGGCAGTTGCTACGGCCTCGGGGGAAACATGGCCAATACGCGCGGTGATCATTTTTCTAGCGGTGCTGATTCTTCCGGCGACTCCTCTGTGAGCGATCACTCCGCCCGCCTGCCGCGGTCGCGAGCCGAGTCGTCACCGGCCGTCCCTTCTCCTCGTGCTGCCGCCGACGCTTCTCCCTACGCCACCAGCGAGGCCACCCGGCTGTTATGCGCGGGCGCCTATCTGGACGACGACTTCCGGGACGCGGTCGTGGACGAGCTGTATGTCCACGAGGAGCGTGCGGTGGCGCCCTCGCTGGGCATCGACGCGGTCCGGGTGCTCGCGCACGCGCTGCGCGCCCGCCGTCTGGAGGCATGCTGGACCGCTCTGCTGGTGTCCTTGTGGGTGCTGGACTTCCTGCTGGCCCAGGGCTTCTTCTATCTCTTCCTGCTCTCCTGCGCGCTGCTTCTGCTGGCGGCCTGGGCGAGGGGCGGGGCCATGGGGCCCTTCCGTGCCGACTATCCCGGGGCCGACGGGGTCACCGTCACCCGGCGGCGGGCGGCCGCGGTGCTGCGGGTGCTCGGCTGTCTGTCCCTGCTTTCCTATGTGTTCTCCGCCCTGACGCAGGCGCTCACGGACGGGCAGTCCGATCCGGGTGGGCTTCAGGCCTTCGCGCCCGCCCTGGCCACCGGGTCGGACACCACCGCCGCCTGGTTCGCGCTGCTGATCCCGGCCGCGATGGCCGCCGCGGTCGCCCTGCACCGTGAGCATGTGGCCCGGGTGCTGGCCACCGATCTGGAGCCGGAGACCTTCGCCGACCCCGCCGCGGACCCCGCGGAGCGGTTCGAGGGCGGGCGGTTCCAGCGGGTGCGGGCCCTGATCCGCCGTGAGCAGCACTCACCGGTGATCCTCTACCACGACCGGCACCCCTTCCTCGGCGCGGGCACCGCCCATGACACCTGGACCCTCGCCGTCGAGCTGCGGCCGCGCGAGGGCGGGGATCCGGTGCCGCTGGACAACCGGGTGATCCTGGAGCGGATCCGGCCGCTGGTCGAGAAGTTGCGCACCCCCTCCGCCCAAGGCACCGCCGCTGTCCAAGGCGCCGCCGCACAGGGCACCGCCTTCGCACAGGGCACCGCCCCGCGCAGAGCACCGCCCGTCCGGCCGCCGAGAGCCGGGACCGGTTGCGCGGCCTGGAGCTCGACGAATGCGTCTTCCTCAAGGTCACCGGATTACGGAGCCGCTCCTTCGTGCCGTACGGCGAGGCGGACTTCGCGCGGGAGCGGGCGGAGGCCGTCGAGGAGGGCGGCGAGATCCGCCGACACTTTCTGCGCATCCGCGTCGGCGCCTGGCGGGAAGAGGTCGTCACCACGGTCTTCGTGCGGGTGCATACGCAAGGCGGCATGCTGATGCTGGAGTTCGCCCCGCATGTGCTGCGTCCGATCCGCCCGGACTTCCGGGCGGTCGACCGGCTCTCCGACTCCCACCGCCGCGGCGGGCTGCCGGGCAAGGTGGTCTGGGCGCTGGGGCGGACGCCCACCGCGGCGGGCCGGGCGGTCATCCACGCCTTCCGCTCGGCCGCCTTCCTCTGGCGGATGTACGCGGGGGGTTATGAGGCGGCCATCCCCGACGGGCCCTGGGTCTCGGTGCGGGAGTTGGGCAGCGACGCCGGCGCATCGCTCTTCCAGGAAATGGATGTCAGCCGCTATCTGAAGAGCGTCGAGGACCGGGTGGCCAACGGCGTGCGAAGGGCGCTCGACGAAGCCGGCTGGGAGACCGGTGAGTTCGAGCAGAAGGTCATCAATGTGAGCGGCGGCGGGGTCTTCATCGAGTCCGCGGAGCACAGCGCCTTCGGCTTCGGTGACCACAACACCATCAGCAACACCACCGGAAGCAATGGAGCGGGAGGCGGCCATGGCGATGGCTGACGCGCAGGACGGTAGCGACATGGGCGGCGGCCCGGACCACGCGGCGGACGCGAGCGGTGGCGGCGTGGCCCCGGCGGCGGGCGGCGGGAGCACGTTCGGGAACATCCGGTTCGGCAGTGTGCGGGGCAGCGCCATCGGCTTCGGCGACCACAACCACATCGTGAACGGACGGCAGGGGGAGGCGGCCCCCTGTGACCCCGCCTATCAGGAGCTGCTGGAGGCCGTTCGGCAGCTTGCCGAGGATCTGCGGCGGGTGGTCCCGAGCCCGGAGATCGGCGCGCTCTCCGACGAGTTGGACCGGACCGAGGACGAGATCCAGCGCACCGGCCGGGCCGGAGCCGGCCGACTGGCCCGGATCCGGGTGATGTTGCAGGACGCGAGCGCCAGTGTCGGCATGCTCGCCTCGGGCGTCGCCGTCGGACAGGCGGTCGGCGCGCTGTTGGGTGGGTGAGATGAGCACCCCGGGCGGCGAGGGGGGCCGTCGATGGGACGAGGAGGCCCAGCGCTGGGTGGGAGTGGGCGCGGAGCCGCCGGCCCCGGGCCGAAGACCACCCAATCCGCATCTGGGCACGGTGCTGCTGGCGGTGCTCGCCGTCGTGCTGGTCGGCGGGATCGGTATCGGCGCCTGGAAGCTGGTGTCGGGCGGCGGGGACGACAAGCCCCGGGCGGACGGCGGTTCGCCCTCGGCCTCGTCCTGGTCGCCATCGGACGGGCAGCCTTCGGCGGTGTCGTCGGGGCCGTACCCGGAGCCGACCTCGGCGCCGCCGTCGGTGTCCGAGGACAGCACCCAGGGACCGCCGGCGGACTATGTGCGCACCACCGACCCGGAGGGGTTCCGGCTGGATGTGCCCAAGGGCTGGCAGCGGGTCAAGCGCGACACCGGGGTGTTCTACGAGTCGTCCGACGCGAGCAGTCTGATCCAGGTCTTCGCGCTGACCGAGCCCGACATCACGCCGTATGAGGCGCTGCGCCAGGCGGAGACGGGGCTCAAGAAGAACCCTGACTACAAGCGGTATGGGCTCAAGCGGCTCGGCCCCGGCGATGACGCGGACGCGGAGCTGGAGTACGGCTACCGCAGCGCCAAGTACGGCCCGCGCCGGATACTCGACCGGGCCTTCACCGGCCCGGACCGGGTGCAGTACGCGGTGCTGGTCGCGGGCCCGGCCGACGACTGGCCGCAGCAGCGGGAGCGGCAGGGCATCGTGCTGGCGTCCTTCTGCCCCACGGGCTACTGCCCGGCCACCTGACCGGCTGCCCGGCCACCTGACCGGCTGCCCGGCCACCTGACCGGCTGCCCGGCCACCTGACCGGCGACCGGGCGACGGACACGTATCGGTGCGGTGACAGGGGGTGGGGCGGCCCTCGAACCGGGTACATCGATGGGGGTCGACGTGGCTTATCCGCATATGGGAGTAGAGATCCATCATCGGGGGCATAGATGAGCATGCACAACGGGGGAGCGCCGGGGCAGGACGCCAGGCGGGTGCTACGGGCGCTGGCGGTGACGATCTTCCTGGTCGCGGGGATCGCGTTCTCCGGATGGGTGGCCTTCGGAGGCGATGGCACCTCCCGGAATCAGGCGGGGCCACTGCCCTGGGACCGCGAGAGCCCCACGGCCACGCCGAGCGGGGACGCCTCCCAGCCGAGCGACCTCTACCCCTCGCCCGGCCCCGAGACCAGCGGGCCGACCGACCTCCCGACCGATCTCCCCACGGACCTTCCGACCGGGGCACCCTCCGGGTCCCCGGTCGCGACGCCGTTCGGCACCCCGTCCTCACCCTCCCTGACGGGTGCCGCCCCGCCCGGGGGCTACAGCACCCAGGCCGACCCCGCCGGTTACCACCTCGCGGTCCCGGACGGATGGCGGCGGACGACCGAGGGCCCCAGCGTCTACTACACCTCGCCCGACGACAGCACCGTGATCCAGATCTTTGAGCTCCACGGCCCCGAGTCGACGCCGTACGAGTCCGCCCAGGAGGCCGAGCGGATCGCCTCCACCCACCGCGACTACGAGCAGATCGCCCTCACCCGGCTGGGCTCGGCCGCCATGGACCCGGCCCAGCTGGAGTACACCTATGAGTCCAAGAGCGACGGCCACCGCCGGATACTCGACCGCCGCTTCGCCGCCCCCGGCGGCACCATGTACGCGGTGCTGGTGATCGGCCCCTCCGGGGCCGGGGACCGGGTGGAGGAGCGGGAGGTCCACCAGACGGCGGTGGACACCTTCTGCCCGACCGCCTACTGCGCCGCGTCGTGACCGCGCCGCGTCGTGACCGCGCCGCGTCGTGACCGCGCCGCGTCGTGACCGCGCCGCGTCGTGACCGCGCCGCGTCCTGGCCGCGCCGCCTCCTGATCGCACCCCAGCCTTTCGCCCCCCAGCCTTTCGACCACCCCCGCCTCTCGACCCGAACCACTTCTTGACCGCACCGTCTCTTGACACAGAGGCCGATTATGAGCCGAGAGGCCGGTTCTCCCTTCGGATCACGTGAGCCGGCCCACTTTCTCTTGCGAATCGCGCATAGGTTCCCGCCTTCCGGTTAGGGGTCCATGTTGCTGGCTTGGACCAGTGGCACAGCACGCGGAAACCGGAAGGCAGACATCACGTGGCGGCAGTCGAGACCATTCATGTGGACGGGGTGTGGCAGGCAGCCGCATCCGGGGCGCAGCGGGAGGTCCTCGACCCCGCGGACGCCAAGACCCTCGCCGTCGTCGCGGAGGGTGGTGTCGAGGACACCGACGCGGCGATCGCGGCCGCGCGGCACGCCTTCGACCAGGGGCCCTGGCCCGGAACGCCGGTGGCCGAGCGGGCGGCGCTGCTGCGCCGCGTCGCCGAGCTGCTCCAGCGCGACCGCGAGGCGATCGCGCTCATCGAGAGCCGTGACACCGGCAAGACCCTGGAGGAGGGCCGGGTCGACGTCGACGACGTGACCAACGCCTTCCGCTACTTCGCCGACCTGGTCGCGGGCGAGTCGGCCGGGCGCGTGGTCGACGCGGGCACCCCCGATGTGCACAGCGTCGTGGTCCATGAGCCGGTCGGCGTCTGCGCGATGATCACCCCCTGGAACTATCCGCTGCTCCAGGCCAGCTGGAAGATCGCTCCGGCGCTGGCCGCCGGGAACACCTTTGTGATCAAGCCCAGCGAAGTGACCCCGCTGTCCACCGTCCATCTGGTGAAGCTGCTGGTCGAGGCCGGGCTCCCGGCCGGGGTGGCCAATGTGGTCACCGGTGCGGGCGACCCCGTGGGCGCCCGGCTGTCCGAGCACCCCGATGTGGATCTGGTCTCCTTCACCGGTGGCCTGATCAGCGGCACCAAGGTCGCGCAGGCCGCCGCGCCGACGGTCAAGAAGGTCGCGCTGGAGCTCGGCGGCAAGAACCCCAATGTGGTCTTCGCCGACGCCTGCGCCACCGCCGAGGCCTTTGACACCGCCGTCGACCAGGCCCTGAACGCCGCCTTCATCCACAGCGGCCAGGTCTGCTCGGCCGGCGCCCGGCTGATCATCGAGGAGTCGGTGCGCGAGCGGTTCGTGGCCGAGCTCGCCCGCCGGGCAGAGAAGATCAAGCTGGGCCGCGGCACCGAGGACGGTGTGGAGTGCGGTCCGCTGGTCTCGGCCCAGCAGCTGGACAAGACCGAGGCGTATGTGGCGTCCGCCCTGGAGGAGGGCGCGCTGCTGCGCTGCGGCGGCAAGCAGCCGGAGCCCAACGGGGTCCGCCCGGCCACCGGCTACTTCTACCTCCCGACCGTGCTCGACCAGTGCCATCGCGAGATGCGGGTGGTGCGGGAGGAAACGTTTGGGCCGATTCTGACGGTCGAGTCCTTCCAAACCGAGGACGAGGCCGTCACACTCGCCAATGACACGGAGTACGGACTGGCCGGCGCCGTCTGGTCCGCCGACACCGCGCGGGCGCGGCGCGTCGCCGCCCGGCTGCGGCACGGCACCGTGTGGATCAACGACTACCACCCCTACCTTCCGCAGGCCGAATGGGGCGGTTTCGGCAAGTCCGGGGTCGGGCGCGAGCTCGGTCCCGCGGGCCTTGACGAATACCGCGAGACCAAGCACGTCTACGAGAACCTGCGGCCGAGCCCGGTGCGCTGGTTCGCCGGCTGACACCCGCCGCCGGCCCCGCCCGGGGCACGGCCGGGCCCGGACTCGTCCCTCGGGGCCCGGACCCGGCCGCGCCCGATCGCGGCGACCGGCGGCGAGAAGCCCGTGGGCACGTAAGGCACTCAGCAACACCCCCAACCCCAGGGGCGGCAGCAGCCCCCGGCCCGCACCGGCGCGAGCCGTTTGGGTAAGACCGCGAGGAGTAACCCCACATGTCCGTACCTGTCGCATACGACTACGTCGTGATCGGCGGCGGCACCGCAGGCTCGGTGATCGCTTCCCGGCTCACCGAGGACCCGGACATCCGTGTCGCCGTCATCGAGGGCGGACCGTCGGATGTCGACCGGCCCGATGTGCTCACCCTGCGCCGCTGGCTCGGCCTGCTCGGCGGCGACTTGGACTACGACTACCCCACCACCGAGCAGCCACGCGGAAATTCGCATATCCGGCACAGCCGGGCGCGGGTGCTCGGAGGGTGCTCCTCGCACAACACGCTGATCTCCTTCAAGCCGCTGCCCGGTGACTGGGACGAGTGGGCCGAGGCCGGCGCCGAGGGCTGGGACGCGGAGTCCATGGACCCGTACTTCCAGCGGCTGCGCAACAACATCGTCCCGGTGGACGAGAAGGACCGGAACGCGATCGCGCGGGACTTCGTCGACGCCGCCCAGGCCGCCGCCGGGGTGCCGCGGGTCGAGGGGTTCAACAAGAAGCCGTTCCACGAGGGCGTCGGCTTCTTCGACCTCGCGTACCACCCGGAGAACAACAAGCGCTCCTCGGCGTCCGTCGCCTATCTGCACCCGTTCCTGGACCGCCCCAACCTCCATTTGATGCTGGAGACCTGGGCGTACCGGTTGGAGCTGAACGACACCGGCCGGGTCACCGGCGTCCATGTGCGCACCAAGGACGGCGAGGAGATCCTGGTCCGGGCCGAGGCCGAGGTCCTGGTCTGCGCGGGCGCCGTGGACACCCCGCGGCTGCTGATGCACTCCGGCATCGGGCCCAAGGGCGATCTGGGGGCGCTGGGCATTCCCGCCGTCCATGATCTGCCGGGCGTCGGCGAGAACCTGCTCGACCACCCCGAGTCGGTCATCGTGTGGGAGACGGACGGTCCGATCCCGGACAACTCCGCGATGGACTCCGACGCGGGGCTGTTCATCCGGCGCGACCCCGAATCCCGGGGCCCGGACCTGATGTTCCACTTCTACCAGATCCCGTTCACCGACAATCCGGAGCGGCTGGGCTACGAAAAGCCCGAGCACGGCGTGTCGATGACCCCCAACATCCCCAAGCCGCGCAGCCGCGGCCGGCTCTACCTCACCAGCGCCGACCCGTCCGTCAAGCCCGCCCTCGACTTCCGGTACTTCACGGACGAGGAGGACTACGACGGCCGCACGCTGGTCGACGGCATCCGGGTCGCGCGTGAGATCGCCAAGACCGAACCGCTGGCGAGCTGGCTCAAGCGCGAGGTGTGCCCGGGCCCGGAGATCACCTCTGACGAGGAGATCAGCGAGTACGCCCGCAAGGTCGCGCACACCGTGTACCACCCGGCGGGCACCTGTCGTATGGGTGCCACGTCGGACGAACTCGCCGTGGTCGGCCCCGATCTGCGGATCCGGGGCCTGAGCGGCGTCCGTATCGCCGACGCGTCCGTCTTCCCGACGATGCCGGCCGTGAACCCGATGATCGGAGTCCTGATGGTGGGCGAGAAGTGCGCTGAGCTGTTGTTCGAGGAGCGCGATCGGGAACGGCACCGGCCCGATGACCGAGCTGCCACGCTGGCGCCGGGAGGTGAGGCGTGATGGCCGCGACCCTGGTCCCCGAGACGCCCGACACCCCCAAGATCCCCGAGAGCGGCGAGGGCACCCCGGTGTTCTCGGTCCGCGACCTGTGGAAGGTCTTCGGCCCCAAGGCCGACCGGATCCCCGGGTCCGCCGAGGCGAAGCTGCCCGCCGGTGAGCTGCGTGCCCGCACCGGCTGTACGGCCGCCGTCCGCGAGGTCTCCTTCGACGTCCAGCCGGGCGAGGTGTTCGTGGTCATGGGGCTGTCCGGCTCCGGCAAGTCCACCCTCGTCCGCTGCCTCACCCGGCTGATAGAGCCCACCTCCGGGACCCTGAAGATCGACGGCGAGGACGTCCTGGCCATGGACAAGGCCCGGCTGCGCGATCTGCGCCGGCACCGCGCCGCCATGGTCTTCCAGCACTTCGGGCTGCTGCCGCACCGCTCCGTCCTGGACAACGTCGCCTACGGGCTGGAGATCCAGGGCGTGGGCAAGGCCGAGCGCCGGGCCAAGGCCGCCGAGGTGGTGGAGAAGGTCGGCCTCACCGGCCTCGAGCGCCGCCGCCCCGGCCAGCTCTCCGGCGGTCAGCAGCAGCGGGTGGGCCTGGCCCGGGCGCTCGCCGTCGACCCCGAGGTGCTGCTCTTCGACGAGCCGTTCAGCGCGCTCGACCCGCTGATCCGCCGCGATATGCAGGAGGAGGTCATCCGGCTGCACCACGAGGAGGGCCGGACGATGGTGTTCATCACCCATGACCTCAGCGAGGCGCTGCGGCTCGGTGACCGCATCATGCTGATGCGCGACGGCGGGATCGTGCAGCTGGGCACCCCGGAGGAGATCGTCGGCTCCCCGGCGGACGACTACGTACGGGACTTCGTCCGCGACGTGCCGCGGGAGCAGGTGCTGACCGTGCGCCGCGCGATGCGCCCCGCGACGTCCGACGAGCAGGACGGTGGGCCCGCGCTGGCCCCGGGCACCACGGTCGCCGACGCGATCGAGGCCGTGGCCCGCACCGGCGGCCCCGCGCGCGTCGTGGACGGCGGCCGCTGCCTGGGCGTCGTCGACCACGCCTGTCTGCTGAGCGTCGTCGCGGGTCTGGACGGCAAGGAGGTGGCCGCGGCATGAGCCTCCCCTCGACCCTCGCCCCGCCAGGCCGCACCGGGGGCGCGTATGAGCGCCACCGCCACCCGCCCCTCCACCGACCCCGCCACCGAAGCGGCGGCCACCGGGACGGCGGCGGACGAGACGCGCCCGTCCCCGCTGAGCGCGGTCGTGCGCAGCCACGCCGCGCGCAAGCTGGCGGTGCTCGTGGTGATCGCCGCCGTGCTCGTGCCCCTCGCGCACGCCAAGTGGGCGAGCGGCAGCTGGCCGGACGCGCTGACCGTCGATGTCTCCGAGCCGCTCGGCAAGGCCAGCGACTGGATCATCGACAACCGCGACAGCCACTGGATCTTCCTCTACTTCTTCGGCCACATCAGCAACGCGGTCATCATCTGCGTGCGCGCCGTCTACGTCGTCCTGCTCACCCTCGGCTGGGCCGGGGTGACCGCCGCATCGACCCTGGTGGCCTGGCGGGTCGCCGGGGTGCGGGTCGCGGTGACGACCCTGGTGTCCTTCGCCGTGTGCGGGCTGCTGGGCATGTGGGTGCCCACGATGCAGACGCTCGCGCTGATGGCCGTCGCCGTCACCGCGTCCGTCGTCATCGGCGGGCTGCTGGGCCTGGCGGGCGGGCTGTCGGAACGGGCGTTCCGGGCGCTGCGCCCGATTCTGGACACCATGCAGGTGCTGCCCGCGTTCGCCTATCTGCTGCCCGTCGTGCTGATCTTCGGCATCGGCGTACCGGGCGCGGTGCTGGCCACCGTGATCTACGCGGCGCCGCCGATGGCCCGGCTCACCGCCCTCGGCCTGCGCGGCGCGGACGCCGGGGTGCTGGAGGCGGTGACCTCGCTCGGCGCCACCTGGCGGCAGCGGCTGCTGTCGGCCCGGCTGCCGCTGGCCCGCAAGGAGCTGCTGCTGGGCGTCAACCAGGCGATCATGATGGCGCTGTCCATGGCCGTCATCGCCTCCGTGATCGGCGGCGGCGGTCTCGGTGACCGCGTCTACCAGGCGCTGTCCAGCGTGGACGTCGGCAAGGCGCTGGCCGCCGGCCTCCCGATCGTGCTGCTCGCCGTCGTGATGGACCGCACCACGGCGTCGGCGGGCGAACGCCTCGGCGAGCCCCCGGCCGAGGGCGGGCCCCGGCTGCTGCGCGGCTGGCCCGCCTGGGCGGGCGTCGGGGTGATCACCGTGGTGGTGACCCTCGTCGGGCGGCTGGCCGGGTCCCAGGCCTGGCCGACCGGCTGGACCGTCCCCATCGAGGAGCCCGTCAACCAGTTCAAGGACTGGATGGTCGACCACCTCTACACGGGGGTGCCGGTCGTCGGCGGCACCGCCGACTGGGCCTCGGACTACGTCAAGTGGATCCTGGACCCGCTGCGCGAGGGGCTCCAGGGCCTGCCGTGGTACGCGGTGCTGCTGATCGTCGCGACGCTGGCCTGGCTGATCGGCACCTGGGCCACCGCCCTGACCGCCACCGCCGCCATGGCCGCGATCGGTGTGCTCGGGGTGTGGGAGCCGTCCATGGACACCCTCTCCCAGGTGCTGGCGGCCGTCTTCGTCACGCTGGTGCTCGGCTTCGCGATCGGCATCGCGGCCGCGCGGTCCACCCGGCTGGAGCGGCTGCTGCGGCCGGTGCTGGACGTGTGCCAGACCATGCCGCAGTTCGTGTATCTGATCCCGGTGGTCGCGCTGTTCGGCGTCGGCCGCGCCCCGGCGGCGGCCGCGGCCATCGTCTACGCGCTGCCCGCCGTCATCCGCATCACCACCCAGGGGCTGCGGAACGTGGATCCGGCGGCGCTGGAGTCGGCGCGTTCGCTCGGCGCCACCCAGGGGCAGCAACTGCGCCAGGTCCAGCTCCCGCTGGCCCGCCCGGCGCTGCTGCTCGCCGTCAACCAGGGCGTGGTGCTGGTGCTCGCCGTGGTGATCATCGGCGGTCTGGTCGGCTCGGGCGCGCTCGGCTACGACGTGGTGTTCGGCCTGGCCCAGGGCGATCTGGCCACCGGCCTGGTCGCCGGAGCGGCCATCGTCTGCCTGGGGCTGATGCTGGACCGGGTCACCCAGCCGACCTCGCGCCGCGACAGGAAGGGGGCCTGAGATGGCTCGCACCCGCACTCAGCTGCTGATGGCCGCCGCCGGGGTCGCGGCCGTGTTCACCGCGACCGGCTGCGGCGCGGCGGACATGACCAAGCAGACCTCGCCGTACGCCAATGTGGGCGGGGCCAAGAGCGTCACGCTCTCGGTCCAGTCGTGGGTCGGCGCCCAGTCCAATGTCGCGGTCGCCCAGTATCTGCTGGAGCACGAGCTGGGCTATCGCGTCGACACCGTCCAGGTGGACGAGGTGCCGGCGTGGGACGCGCTCAGCCAGGACCGGGTGGACGCGATCCTGGAGGACTGGGGCCACCCGGACCAGGAGCAGCGCTACGTCAAGGACAAGAAGACGATCGTGCCGGGCGGCGGGCTCGGCGTCACCGGCCATATCGGCTGGTGGGTGCCGAAGTACTTCGCCGACGCCCATCCGGACGTCCTGGACTGGAAGAACCTCAACAAGTACGCGAAGACCTTCAAGACCGCGGAGAGCGGCGGCAAGGGCCAGCTGCTGGACGGTTCACCGTCCTATGTCACCAATGACAAGGCGCTGGTGAAGAACCTGAAGCTGAACTACCAGATCGTCTTCGCGGGTTCGGAGGCGGCGCAGATCACCCAGATGAAGCAGTTCGCCAAGGCGAAGAAGCCGTTCCTGTCGTACTGGTACGAGCCGCAGTGGCTGTTCAACCAGGTGCCGATGGTCGAGGTCAAGCTGCCCAAGTACACGAACAAGTGCGCTGACGAGGGCACCAAGGACCCCGCCACCATCGACTGCGCCTACCCGACCACACCGCTGCAGAAGTACCTGAACGCGGACTTCGCGAAGAAGGGCGGCAAGGCGGCGGCGTTCCTGAAGAAGTTCCACTGGACCAAGAAGGACCAGAACGAGGTGTCGGAGTTGATCGCCTCGAAGGGGATGTCGCCGCAGGACGCCGCGAAGAAGTGGGTCGAGGCGCATCCGGACGTGTGGAAGAAGTGGCTGCCCTGAGCCCGGATCGCGCTCAGGGCGGTCGGCGTAACCGGATTGCTTGAGACCGGATTACTTGAGGAAGCCCGCGGTGTCGAGGGTGAGGCCGAGCGGTTCGGGGAGCGTCACCGGCTCCCCGAACGCCGCTCGATGCTCGTCCCGGTAGCGGCCCTTTCCGTCCGGTGCGGAGTACACGGTCGTGGAGCCCTCGTTGTGGTGCGGGTCGATCAGCAGATAGATCGGCACGTTGGAGTGGGCGTAGCCCTTGACCTTGTCCCCGAGATCGCGCGCTCGTGTGGAGGGCGAGGTGATCTCGGCGACGAGCAGGACGTCATCCGCCTTGACCTGCCACTCCTCCATGCTCTTCAGCGCTTCCGACTCACAGATGAGCAGGTCCGGGATGAACCTCTCTTCCGTCGCGGGGAGGAAGACCGTTGTGGTGTTGGTAATGCGCCATTGCGCTGGTACCTCGCGGACGAGCTGGAGGTTCAGCTCGCTGAAGATCCAGTTGTGGAAATTCGCAGGCGTCGGTGAGATGACGATCTCCCCCCCGATGAGTTCTGCCCGCATTCCATCCGGCAGCTCCAGCTGGGCATGGATGTCGAGCAGATTTACGAACTCTTGGTCGGGCAGTGGCGCCGTCATCACGAGACCTCCCATTGGCGGGTCCCCCTTCTGGCTGTGTTGCCTTCGTGCCGTACTGCCATGCGGGGGCCTGTCACCATCATGCGTGACGCGATGACTCCGATGTCGGATAACGGTCCCCCGTCGTCAATAACGACGACGGGGGCAGATGGTCACACGGTCGGCTTGTAGGCGCCGGGGTCATGCGGGTGGTCACACCGATCCGGTTCCAGGCGTTGATGGTGAAGATCAGGGCGATGACCTGGGCCAGCTCCCGCTCCTCGAAGTGCTTGGCGGCCTGCTCGTACACCTCGTCCGGGACGAAGCCGTCGGTCAGGACGGTGACGGCCTCGGTCAGGGCGAGGGCGGCCTGCTCCTTCTCGGTGTAGAGGTGGTCGGCCTCCTCCCAGGCGCTGAGGAGGTAGAGGCGCTCCTCGGACTCGCCCGCCGCGCGGGCGTCCTTGGTGTGCATGTCGATGCAGAAGGCGCAGCGGTTGAGCTGGGAGGCACGGACCTTGACCAGCTCGGCCAGCGTCGGGTCGACGCCCTTCCTGGCGGCCGCGTCCAGGTTGACCATGGCCTTGTAGACCTCGGGAGCGGCCTTGGCGAACTGCATCCGGGGTCCGTGCGTGTGGGAAGTTCCGGTCGTCATGCCTCCACGCTAGAGGCCGGGCGGCCCAGGGGTATGGTCCATTTCCATGGCGGATTCATGGGCCACTCCGAGCGGCGGCCCCGGACAGCGGACAGACGGCCCCGGACAGCGGGCGGGCGGCCCCGGACAGCGGGCGGGCGGCTCCGGACACAGGGCCGACGCCGGGGAGCGGGCGGCCGAGCCCGGACAGCGGGCGGGCGGCCCGGCCGGGCCGGGTGCGCATCCGGGCGGCTCGGCCGGGCCGGGGACGGACCTCCATCTGGATCTGCCGCGGGCGGCGGGACCGGGGTGCGGGGCGCGCTCATCCGCGCCCTGCGCGACGCCGTCCGCGGCGGGCGGCTCGCCCCGGGCACCCGGCTGCCCTCCTCCCGCTCCCTCGCCGCCGACCTCGGCATCGCCCGGAACACCGTGGCCGACGCCTATGGGGAGCTGGTGGCCGAGGGCTGGCTGACGGCCCGGCAGGGCTCGGGCACCCGGGTCGCCCGGCGCGTCGTACCGCCCGAGCCCGCGCCGCCGCGCACACCCCGCCCGCCGCCGTGGCCGCCGCCCGGCCCACCTACGATCTGCGGCCCGGCCAGCCCGATGTCTCGGCCTTCCCCCGGTCCGCCTGGCTCTCTGCGGCCCGGCGCGCCCTGACCGCCGCGCCGAACGACGCCTTCGGCTACGGCCACCCCGCCGGACGGCCCGAGCTGCGGCGGGTCCTGGCCGACTATCTGGCGCGCGCCCGCGGGGTGCGGGCCGCGCCCGAACGGATCGTGGTCTGCGCGGGGGTCGTCCAGGGGCTGGCCCTGCTCAGCAGGGTGCGGGCGAGGGCCGGACACCGTGAGGTGGGCGTGGAGTCCTACGGGCTCGACGTGCACTGGAACGTGATGCGCGGGGCCGGGCTGCGCACCGTTCCGCTGCCGGTCGATCAGCAGGGCGCGCGGACGGCGGAGCTGGACCGGTCGGCCGGGCTGCGGACGGTCCTGCTCACCCCGGCGCATCAGTTCCCCACCGGCGTTTCGCTGCACCCCGACCGGCGCGCCGCCGTGGTCGACTGGGCGTCCCGAGTGGGTGGGCTGGTGCTGGAGGACGACTACGACGGGGAGTTCCGCTACGACCGTCAGCCGGTCGGGGCGCTCCAGGGGCTCGACCCCGAGCATGTGGTCTATCTGGGCACCGCCAGTAAGAGCCTGGCGCCCGCGCTGCGGCTGGCCTGGATGGTGGTGCCGGACCATCTGATGGACGACCTCCTGGCGGTCAAGGGAACGGGGGAGTGGCAGTCGGGCGCGCTGGACCAGCTGACGCTCGCGGAGTTCATCGACTCCGGGGCGTACGACCGCCATGTGCGCGGTATGCGGATGCGCTACCGGCGCCGCCGCGACCAGCTGGTGGCGGCGCTCGCCGAACGCGCCCCGCGGGTGCGGGTCACGGGCATCGCGGCGGGGCTGCACGCGGTGCTCCAACTGCCGCCGGGCACCGAACGGTCCGTGGTGCAGGGCGCGGCCTGGCAGGGCCTGGCCCTGGAGGGGCTGTCCCGCTACCGCTACCAGGAGCAGGGGGAGCCGGACGAGCCGGGACCGGGCCCGGACGCGCGGCCGGACGCGCTGGTCTTCGCCTATGGCGCCCCGCCCGACCACGCCTTCACGGGCGCCCTGGAGGCGCTGTGCCGGGTGCTGCCATGAAGGCCACGCCTCCGTTGCCCTAAGGTGGGCGGTCGCGGTCCCGGGGACCCGGGGAGAGGACGGCCTCGGGCGGGACGACGACCCCGGGCGGGACGACGGCCTCGGGCGGGACGACGGCCTCGGGGGAGAGGAACGGGGGAGACGGGGATGGGACGGAAGACGACGCGGCGGCTGCGGTCGAGCACGGTGATCCTGGGCGGTATGGGCGCGCTGGCGGCGGCGCTCACCTCCTGTGGTTCGGAACCGGACAAGCGCTGTGTGGACCGGAACAGCTATGACGCGGTGAACGGCTACCGGGTCGTCGACTCCAGCGCCTGCAAGGGCTCTTCGTCCACCACGGGCGGCAAGGGCAAGAAGAGCCGGGGCACATCGCGCGTGGACGGCGAGTGGTACTACGACTCCGACGTCAGCGGCCGCTGGGCGGACTACGGCACCTTCGACAAGAGCAAGGCGGCCGACCGGGGCGGCTTCGGCTGCTCGGGCTCCGGTGGCGGCTGAGCGGACCGGCCCACGATGAAGCGCCACACCATCGACCCCCGCCCCGACTGGCAGGCCACGGTGGAGGAGCAGGGGGTCATCTATCCGCTGACCCGCTACCCGGACGGCTCGCTGCGCCCCTACTGGGACGAGAGCGCCTACTACGCCTTCTCGCTGCCCGAGGTCGAGGCGCTGGAGGAGGTCGTCGAGGAGCTGCACCGGATGTCGCTGGCCGCCGCCGCCCATATCGTCGAGACCGGCCGCTTCGCCGACCTGGGCATCGACGATCCGCGGCTGGCCGGGCTGATCGCCGAGTCCTGGCACCGCAGGGCCGAACAGCCCAGCGTCTACGGCCGGTTCGACCTGCGCTACGACGGTGAGTCGGGCCCGGCGAAGCTGCTGGAGTACAACGCCGACACACCCACCTCGCTGGTGGAGGCGGCCAGCGCGCAGTGGTTCTGGATGGAGGACCGCTTCCCGGGCGCCGACCAGTGGAACTCCCTCCATGAACGGCTGGTGGACGCCTGGCGCGCCCAGGCGGCGCTGCTGCCGCCGGGGACGCCCCTGTACTTCGCCCATTCGGCCGGGGACGAGCTGGGCGAGGACCTGATGACGGTGGCCTACCTCCGCGAGACGGCCGAGCAGGCCGGGCTGAGGACCGAGGCGATCTCCATGGAGGACATCGGCTGGGAACGGCTGTCGGGCCGCTTCGTGGACAAGCGGTTCCGCTTCATCCGGAGCTGCTTCAAGCTCTACCCCTGGGAGTGGCTGGCCACCGACCGGTTCGGCCCGCATGTGCTGGACACGCTGGACAACGGGGGCGGCACCGGATCCACCCTGTGGATCGAACCAGCCTGGAAGATGCTGCTGTCCAACAAGGCGCTGCTGGCCGTGTTGTGGGAGCTCTTCCCGGACCACCCCCATCTGCTGCCCGCCTACCTCGACGGCCCCCGGGAGCTGGCCCATACCACCGGCTATGTGGCCAAACCGCTGCTGGGCCGTGAGGGCGCCGGAGTCACCGTGCATCCGCCGGGCGAGGAGCCCGTCGTACGCGACGAGCCGTGCTGCTACCAGGAACTGGCGCCGCTGCCCGACTTCGACGGCAACCGCGTGGTGCTCGGCACCTGGGTGGTCGAGGGCGAGTCGGCGGGGCTCGGCATCCGCGAGTCGGCGGGGCTGGTGACGGACGAGTACGCGCGCTTCGTCCCGCATGTCATCCTCTGAGCGACACCGGATCATTCGGCCAGCACCGACCTCAGCTGATCCAGCGCCCACTCCAGATCCTCCTCGCTGATCACCAGGGGCGGGGCGATCCGGATCGTGGCGCCATGGGTGTCCTTGACCAGCACTCCGCGGTCCATCAGCCGCTCGGAGACCTGCCGCCCGGTGCCCCGCGACGGGTCGATGTCCACCCCCGCCCACAGCCCCCGGCCGCGCACCTCCTGGACCCCCTTTCCGCGCAGCAGCCCCAGCTCCCGGTGGAGCAGCCCGCCCAGCGTGGCCGAGTGGCGCTGGAACTCCCCGGTCCGCACCATCGCGATGACCTCCAGGGCGACCGCGCAGGCGAGCGGTGAGCCGCCGAAGGTGGAGCCGTGCTCCCCGGGGCGGTGCACCCCCAGCACCTCGCGGGAGGACACCACCGCCGACACCGGCACCACCCCGCCGCCCAGCGCCTTGCCCAGCACATAGACATCGGGGACCACGCCCTCGTGCTCACAGGCGAAGGTGGTGCCGGTGCGGCCGAGGCCCGACTGGATCTCATCGGCGATGAACAGCACGTTCCGCTCCCGGGTCAGCTCCCGGACACCGGCCAGATAGCCGGGCGGCGGCACCACCACCCCGCCTCGCCCTGGATCGGCTCCAGCAGCACGGCGACCGTCTCCTCGGGCGCGGCGTCGAGCGCCGCCGCCATCGCCGCCAGATCCCCGTACGGCACGATCGAGAACCCCGGGGTGAACGGGCCGTGGTCGGCGCGGGCCTCCGGGTCGGTGGAGAAGCTGATCAGGGTGGTCGTCCGGCCGTGGAAGTTGTTCCCGGCGGCGATGATCCTGGCCCGGCCGTCCGGGACGCCCTTGATCCGATAGCCCCATTTGCGGGCGGTCTTGACGGCCGTCTCCACCGCCTCCGCGCCCGTGTTCATGGGCAGCACCATCTCCATGCCGCACAGCTCGGCCAGCTCGGAGCAGAAGGCGCCGAAGCGGTCGTGGTGGAACGCGCGGGAGGTGAGGGTGACCCGGTCCAGCTGGGCCTTGGCGGCCTCGATCAGCCGGCGGTTGCGGTGCCCGAAGTTGAGCGCCGAGTATCCGGCGAGCAGATCCAGATAGCGGCGGCCCTCCACATCGGTCATCCAGGCGCCTTCGGCGGACGCGACGACGACCGGCAGCGGACGGTAGTTGTGCGCGCCATGGGCCTCGGCGGCGGCGATGGCCCGCTCCGAGGGACGTCCCGGTCCCATCTTGTCCTCCTTGTCTCACTAGCTAGAGTGGGGGTGCGCATCGTGACTGGCGAGCCGAGCGTGGAACCGACCACGATGAAGCGATGCGCGGCCACAGCGCCACGAGGTGCCGCCCGCCTGGGCACCCCGGGACACGACCGGACCGTCACCGATCGCCCCGGAGGACTCGATGAGCCTGCCCCTGTCCCATCCCGCCCTTCTCGCCGCCGACCCCGAACTCGCCTCCCTCGTCGGCTCCGAGGAGCTGCTGCAGTCCGAGACCCTGCGCCTGATCCCGAGCGAGAACTATGTCTCCGCCGCCGTCCTGGAGGCCTCCGGGACGGTGCTGCAGAACAAGTACAGCGAGGGCTACGCGGGCCGCCGCTACTACGAGGGCCAGCAGGTCATCGACCAGGTGGAGACCCTGGCGATCAACCGGGCCAAGGCCGTCTTCGGCGCCGAGCACGCCAATGTCCAGCCCTACTCCGGCTCGCCCGCCAACCTCGCGGTCTATCTGGCCTTCGCCCGGCCGGGTGACACCGTGATGGGCATGTCACTGCCCATGGGCGGTCATCTCACCCACGGCTGGGGCGTCTCCGCCACCGGCGCCTGGTTCCGCGGCGTCCAGTACGGGGTGCGGCAGGACACCGGCGCGATCGACTTCGACCAGGTGCGCCAGCTGGCCCGCAAGGAGCGGCCCAAGCTGATCTTCTGCGGTGGCACGGCGGTGCCCCGCACGATCGACTTCGCCGCCTTCGCGGAGATCGCTCGCGAGGTGGACGCGGTGCTCGTGGCCGATATCGCGCATATCGCCGGTCTGATCGCGGGCGGCGTCCACCCCTCGCCCGTCCCGTACGCCGATGTCATCTCCACCACCACCCATAAGACGCTCCGGGGTCCGCGCGGCGCGATGCTGATGTCGCGCGAGACCCATGCCAAGGCCCTCGACAAGGCCGTCTTCCCCGGGCTCCAGGGCGGTCCGCACAACCAGACCACCGCCGCCATCGCGGTGGCCCTGCATGAGGCCGCCCAGCCCGCCTTCCGTGACTACGCCCGGGCCGTGGTCGCCAACGCCAAGGCGCTCGCCGAGGAACTGCTCGCCCGCGGCTTCGATCTGGTCTCCGGCGGCACCGACAACCATCTGATCCTGATGGACCTGACGCCCAAGGAGGTGCCGGGCAAGGTCGCGGCCAAGGCCCTGGACCAGGCCGGGATCGTGGTGAACTACAACACCGTGCCCTACGACCCGCGCAAGCCCTTCGACCCCTCCGGCATCCGGATCGGCACCCCCTCCCTCACCTCGCGCGGTCTGTCCACCGGGCACATGCCCGCCGTGGCCGACTGGATCGACCGCGGGGTGACCGCCGCGAAGGGCGGTGACGAGGGCGCCCTCATCAAGATCAGGGCCGAGGTGTCCGAGCTGATGGCGGCCTACCCGGCGCCCGGTCTGCCGACCGGCTGACCCCCGGCGCGGGGCCCTGCCCGGCCTCCAGGCCGGGCAGCGGCCGCCACCACTGCTCCTCCCGGATCCGGTCGTCGTCGGCCACCGGCACCGGCAGGCCCACGATCCGGGCGAGCACCCGCTCGACCAGCGTCTCCCCGCCCTCCGGCGGGATGCCGTCCTCCGACGCCCCCGGGAGCGCGCCGTCCTCCGGCTCCATGCCGTCCTCCGGCTCCATGCCGCCCGCCCGCGACCCGCCGTGCCGCGGCGGTCCGCCGGACGGCGGTATCCCCGGCCCCGTCCGAGCGCCCGCAGCTCTCCGGGCAGCCCTTCCTCGGCCATCTCCTTCGCCTCCCCACTCCATCTCATCGGCCGTCTCCCTCTCGGTCTCCGACGTCTCCGACGGCCCCAGCAGCCGCTCCAGCCGTCTCAGGGCGCGGCTCAGCCGCGATTTCACCGTGCCGCGCGGCCAGCCCAGCGCCTGCGCGGTCTCCCCCTCGTCCAGATCCAGCAGATAGCGGTAGATCACCACCCGCCGCTGCGGCTCGCTCAGTTCCTCCAGCGCGGCCAGCAGCCGCGCCCGCCGCTCGCCCGCCAGCGCCACGGCCGCCGGATCGGCCGACTCCGGTATCACCGGCTCGGCTCCGGCCAGCAGCGCCCCCTCCCGGTCCGCCGCCGTGCGCCTGCGGCGCGCCGAGCGCACCGCGTTACTCGTCTCATGGGCGACGATCCGCAGCAGCCAGGGCCGGAACGCCGCCTCGCTCCGGAACCGCCCGAGCGCGAGATACGCCTTCACAAAGGCGTCCTGCACCACATCCTCGGCATCCGCGCCCGCCCCGAGCAGCCGGGCGGTGCGGTGCGCGATCGGCGCATGGGCCCGCACCAGCTCGGCATACGCCTCGGTGTCGCCGGCCCGCACCCGCGCGATGATCTGTGCTTCACCAGTCCTCACACCTCTCATACACCGGCGGACGGAGTCTGGTTCCACACCTGAGAGAATGGGTGGCATGGCCCTCGATCGTCCCCGTGCGCTCTCCGGTATCCAGCCCACCGCAGGTTCCTTCCACCTCGGCAACTACCTCGGCGCGATCCGGCAGTACGTCGCGCTGCAGGAGACCCACGACGCGTTCTACACCGTGGTCGACCTGCACGCGATCACCGTGCCGCAGGATCCGGCGGAGCTGCGCGCCAACAGCCGGCTCGCCGCCGCACAGCTGCTCGCCTCCGGTCTGGACCCGGACCGCTGCACGCTCTTCATCCAGAGCCATGTGCCCGAGCACGCCCAGCTCGGCTGGGTGATGAACTGTCTCACCGGCTTCGGCGAGGCGTCCCGGATGACGCAGTTCAAGGACAAGTCGGCCAAGCACGGCGCCGACCGTGCCACCGTCGGCCTCTTCACCTACCCGATCCTCCAGGTCGCGGACATCCTGCTCTACCAGGCCAACCACGTCCCCGTCGGCGAGGACCAGCGCCAGCACATCGAGCTCACCCGCGATCTGGCCGACCGCTTCAACGGCCGCTTCGGCGAGACCTTCACCGTCCCCGAGCCGTACATCGTCAAGGAGACGGGGAAGATCTACGACCTCCAGGACCCGACGGTCAAGATGAGCAAGTCGGCGTCCACGCCGAAGGGCATCGTCAGCCTCCTCGACGAACCCAAGGTCTCGGCGAAGAAGATCAAGAGCGCGGTGACCGACCTCGAGACGGAGATCCGCTTCGACGAGGAGAAGAAGCCGGGCGTCAGCAATCTGCTGACCATCTACTCCACCCTGACCGGCACCGCCATCGCGGAGTTGGAGCGCCGCTACGAGGGCAAGGGCTACGGCGCGCTCAAGACCGACCTCTCCGAGGTGCTGGTCGAGTGGGTCACGCCGTTCCGCGAGCGGACCCAGGAATACCTGGGCGACCCGGCGACGTTGGACGGAATCCTGGCCAAGGGCGCCGACAAGGCCCGGGCCGTCGCCGCCGAGACGCTGGCCGACGCCTACGACAAGGTGGGCTTCCTGCCCGCGGTGCGCTGAGCGGCACGCCGAGCGCCGTGCCCACCGCCCGGTGAGCACGGAGCGCCCCGCGCACGTACCCATACGGACGCGCGGACAGCGGAACACACCGGTCCGGCCCCCTGACCAGGGGGCCTTTGGACGGGTGTGCCGAAGGACCGAGGAATCTAGCCGCGAAGGCGGCGCAGCCGCCACACTGACACGGGTGCAGCGGCCAGAACCCAGCAGCCCGGGAGGGCCAGGAGGGAGAACGCAGTGGGGACCGTAACGCTCGGCGTTTCGATCGCGGTCCCGGAGCCGTACGGCAGCTTCCTCCAGGAGCGGCGCGCGGGCTTCGGGGACCCGGCCGCCCATGGCATCCCCACGCATGTCACCCTTCTGCCGCCGACCGAGGTCGACGCCTCGGCGCTGCCCGCCGTGGAGGACCATCTGGCGCGGGTCGCGGCCGAGGGGCGGCCGTTCCCGATGCGGCTGGAGGGCACCGGCACCTTCCGGCCGCTCTCGCCGGTGGTCTTCGTCAGGATCGTCGAGGGCGCGGAGGAGTGCGCGGTGCTCCAGGAGCGGATCCGGGCGGAGTCCGGGCCGTGCGCGCGTGAGCTGCAGTTCCCGTACCACCCCCATGTCACGGTCGCGCACGGCATCGACGAGGAGGCGATGGACCGGGCGTTCGTGGAGCTCAAGGAGTATGAGGCCGTCTGGACGATCACCGGCTTCGCGCTGTACGAACAGGGGGCGGACGGGGTCTGGCGGCTGGACCGCGAATACCCCTTCGGGGCGGATGAACGGCCGGGCGGTGCCCCGCCCATGGTGCCCCGTCAGGCCGATCTCTCGCGCCCGGCGGCGCCCTCCCACTGAGCGCTCCGCCGGAGCGCTCCGCCGGGGTTCCGGTGCGTCAGTCATCCGCGGGCCCGTCGTGGCTGGTCGCGCCCGCGCGGCGGAGCCGCACATCGCCACAGCCCGCGCCCTTCGGGGCCCACTCGGATCGGCAGTCGGCGGGACACGGCGCGGGGCAGCAGGCGGCGTGCCGCATGGGGGGAACGTATCCCCACGATCCGGGGCATATGGAGTGATTGTGCGTCCGTATGCACGCCCTCACCGAAAAGAGTGATGAGGGGAGCGCCGGTCCGGGGAACCCGGATATCCAAACCGCGCGCCCGGCGCGCCGAGGAGTGACAACGCGCAGAGGGGTAGTTGCTGATCATGGAATGGTTGAACCGGCTGCCTGTCGTCGGCCCCGCCCTGGCCCGGCTGATGCGCACCCACGCCTGGCGTACGTACGAACGGCTCGACCGCGTCCACTGGACCCGGCTCGCCGCCGCGATCACGTTCACCAGCTTCATCGCCTTCTTCCCGCTCGTCGCCGTCGGCGCGGCGATCGGCGCGGCGACGCTCACCCAGTCGCAGATGGCGCAGCTCCAGAAGAAGCTCGCCCAGCAGATCCCCGGCATCTCCGGCCAGCTCGACCTGGGCGCGCTCGTCCAGAACGCCGGCACGATCGGGGTCGTCGCGGGCGCCCTGCTGCTGTTCACCGGCATCAGCTGGGTGGGCTCGCTGCGCGAGTGCCTGCGCGCCGTGTGGGAGCTGGAGGAGGACCCCGGCAATCCGCTGGTGCGCAAGGCCAAGGACGCGTTCGTACTGATCGGGCTGGGCGGGGTGGCGCTCGTGTCGTTCGCCGTGTCCGCCCTGGCCGCCACCGCCGTGGGCCGGGTCGCCCGGCTCATCGGCATCCCCGAGAACGGGGTCGGCGGCTGGCTGCTGCGGATCGCCGCGTTCCTCATCGCCGTCGGCGCCGACTTCCTGCTGCTGTGCTACGTGCTGACCTGGCTCCCCGGCGTGGAGCCGCCCCGCCATACGGTCGTGGTCGCCGCGCTCATCGGGGCGATCGGCTTCGAACTGCTCAAGCTGCTGCTCAGCAGCTATCTGAAGGACGTGGCGGCCAAGAGCATGTACGGGGCGTTCGGGGTGCCCATCGCGCTGCTGCTGTGGATCAACTTCACCGCGAAGCTCACGCTGTACTGCGCCGCCTGGACCGCCACCCCGCCCGCCGCCCAGGCCGAGCACGAGGCGGCATGGGCGGCCGAGGCGGACAAGGCCCAGCCGTCGGAGCCGTCCGGGCCGTCGGAGCCGTCCGGACCGCCCGAGCCGGAGGTCGTCGAGAAGCCCCGCGCCAGCGGGCCGGAAGGCCCGCCGGCGGCGGCGTGACGACGGACGGCGGCGACCGTAAGGCGCCACGGCGGCCATGGCGACCGTAAGGCGGCCACGGCGACGTAAGGCAGTCATGGCGGCAGTAAGGCGGCCACGGCCGGCCGTGAGGGCTTCCGCTCAGTCGCGTGAGCGGCGGCGCACCAGCTCCGGGAGCGGCCAGCGGCGGTGCACCCCGAAGGCCACCGCGCCCAGCAGGGCCAGCGAGCCGCCCGTGATGCCCACCGCGGTCCACATGCCGCCCGAGCTTCCGTTGTCCGTCGAGACGGACGCCTGGGCGTGCTTATGGCCGTCGTCGGCACCGGCCGAGGGGTGGTTGGCGCCCGCCGCGCCCGGCCGGACGAGGGTGCCGACCGGATTCACCGAGCCCGACGCCTCGAACCCCCAGTCGAAGAGCTTCGCGGTCTCCTTGTAGACCTCGTTCGGCTCCTTCTGCTGCGGATTCATGACGGTGACCAGCAGCACCCGGTCGCCGCGCTGGGCGACCCCGGTGAAGGTGGCGCCCGCGTTCGTGGTGTTGCCGTTCTTGACCCCCGCGATGCCCTTGTAGGGCTCGACGCCGAGGCCGGTCAGCAGCCGGTTGGTGTTCTGGATGCCGAAGCTGGAGCGGGTCTTCTTGCCCTTCTTGTCCTTCTCGAACACACCGGGGAACTGCGCCGTCGCCGTCGAGCAGTACTCCCGGAAATCCGCCTTCTGCAGCCCCGAGCGGGCGAAGAGTGTCAGGTCGTACGCGCTGCTGACCTGGCCCTTCTCGTCGTAGCCGTCCGGGGTGACCACATGGGTGTCCCGGGCGTTGAGGTACTTCGCGTGTGCCTGCATCTCCCTTACGGTCTCCGGGACCCCGCCGTTCATGGCCGACAGCACGTGCACCGCGTCGTTCCCCGAGCGCAGGAAGACGCCGAGCCACAGGTCGTGGACCGAGTAGGTGTAGTTCTCCTTGACCCCGACCAGGCTGCTGCCCTCGCCCATCCCCTCCAGGTCGGAGAGCCGCACCTTGTGGGTCTTCGTCTTCGGCATCTTCGGCAGCAGCGTGTCCGCGAAGAGCATCTTCAGCGTGGACGCGGGCGGCAGCTGCCAGTGGGCGTTGTGCGAGGCGAGCACATCGCCCGACTCGGCGTCGGCCACCAGCCACGACTTCCCGCTGAGCCCCTTGGGCAGCGCGGGCGCGCCCGGCTTCGGGTCCACCTGGGTGTCGGGGCGGCCGAGCCGCTTCCCGCCCAGCGTGGACATGTGCGCGGGCGGCTTGACCGCGTCCGTGGAGCCACCCGGCTGGTCGGCGGCGTGCGCCGGGGCGGCGGCGAGCGGGCCGCACAGCAGGAGGGCGGCGGCGGTGGCGGCCAGCGGCGCCGCGGCGCGGCGGGCGGGGGTGCGGCCCTTGCCGGAGATCTTGTCGGTGCTCTTGCTGGTGCTCTTGCCCGTGCTCTTACGGGTGCTGCGTCGGACGTGAGTGCTGGTGAAGGAAGGTGTGGGCACGAAGGTGAACGTACCTGGCGTCGCTGAGGAGAGCGACAGCAGCGCCGATGTATTGACGGCATACCCCCGCGTGGAGGTATGGGAGGCCGTGCCCATACTGGAGACCATGAAGCTCAGCCGCCCCGTGTCCTGGTTCCTGCTCGCCTTCGGGGTCTGGAGCTGGGTCATCTGGTTCACCTTTGTCAAAAATTTGTGGAAGGACGCCAGCGGACTCGCCTTCGACGACTCCGGTGACCCCACCGCGTACTTTTGGGTGCATCTGCTGCTCGCGATCACCTCGTTTCTCTTGGGGACGGCGATCGGGGTGATCGGGTTGCGTGGCGTACGCGCTCTGCGCCGGAACGATGCCTCCGAGTAGCCGTTCCAGGCAGCTGCGGCAGGCAGCCGTGGCAGGTAGTCGCGTAGTCGCTAGGGGAGGGGACCCGGGATGGTCGTGCTCTACGTCCTGATCGCACTGGTCGTCGTCGGTCTGCTGACCGGCGTCCACTGGTATGTGTGGCGGCGGCTCGTCCGCGATACGACGGCGCGCGGGGGATGGGCGCGCCGTACGGGCACGGCGGCGGCCTTCGCGCTGCCGCTGATCAGCGTCGGCGCGCTGGTCGCGGGCCGCGCGGGCGCGCCCTTCCCCCTCCAGCGCGCCCTCGCCTGGCCGGGCTACCTCTGGCTCGCGCTGCTCCTGTACCTGACCCTGGCCCTGCTGGTCGGTGAGGCGGTACGCCCCCTGCTGCGCGCCTGGCTGAGCAGGTCCGCTGATATGCGGTCGACCAGTGGCCCGGGAGCGGCCGCGAAGGCGGCTACCGCTGGGCGGACAACGACCGCCGGACCGGCGGCACCCGGCGGGGCGCCGACGGCGTTCGCCGACGACAGCGGCGCCGCCGTGCCCGCTCCCGCTGCGGCGGCCGTCGGCACGGGCGGCCGCGAGGGCGCGGCGGCCGAAGGCGGCGCGGGCCCAGCGGCCGGAGATGGCGTGGGCGCGGCTGTGGTGAGCAAAGCCGAGGCCGTCGCCGACGGGGCCGTCAAGGCGTCGGCTGGGGCGGCGGGGCCCGCCACGGCCGGGGCGGTCAAGGTCGCCGCAGCCGCCTCGGCAGCCGAGGTCCAGGCGGCCGAGGCGGCTGCGCCTACAGCGGCCGAGGCCGCTGAGGAGCCCACCGCGCAGGCGGCCGCCACGGACGGCGTGGCGGGCCCGGTAGGCGCGGCGCCCCCGGCCTTCGCGGACGGCGGGGCGGCCGAGGCCGCTGCGGGCGCCGTCGATGCCGCCAAGGGCGACGCGGCCGACCCGGAGGACTCGGCCCCCGCCTCCTCTCGTCGGCTCTTCGTCGCGCGGGCCGTGGCCGTCGGGGCCACCGCCGTGGCGGCCGGGACGGTGGGGTACGGGACGTACACCGTGTTGCGTGGGCCGCGGGTCAAGCGGATCACCGTGCCGCTCGCCAAGCTGCCGCGCGGAGCGCACGGCTTCCGTATCGCCGTCGTCAGCGACATCCACCTCGGGCCGATCCTGGGCCGCGACCACACCCGGCGGGTGGTCGAGGCGGTCAACCGCACCAACGCCGACCTCGTCGCCGTCGTCGGCGACCTCGTGGACGGCAGCGTGGCCGACCTCGGCCCCGCCGCCGAGCCGCTGCGCGGGCTGACCGCCCGCCACGGCAGCTACTTCGTCACCGGCAACCACGAGTACTACTCGGGCGCCGCCGAGTGGGTGGACCACGTGCGCGAGCTGGGCCTGCGTCCCCTGGAGAACGAGCGCACCGAGCTGCCCGGCTTCGATCTCGCCGGGGTGAACGACGTCGCGGGCGAGAGCGAGGGCCAGGGCCCCGACTTCGGTAAGGCGCTCGGGGACCGCGACCGCTCACGCGCCTCCGTGCTGCTCGCCCATCAGCCGGTGGTGATCCACGACGCGGTGAAGGCGGGCGTCGATCTCCAGCTCTCCGGCCACACCCATGGCGGTCAGCTGTGGCCCGGCACCTATGTGGCCGAGCTCGCCAACCCCACCGCCGCCGGGCTCGACCGGTACGGCGACACCCAGCTCTATGTGACCCGGGGCGCGGGCGCCTGGGGTCCGCCGGTACGGGTCGGGGCGCCCCCGGACGTCACCGTCGTGGAGCTCGCCTCGACCCGCGCCTGATCGGCTGCGGCCGGCTCGCCGCCGATCCGCCATCAGCACGCTGTGCGTCAGCGGGAGTTGGCGGCTGACCGCCGAGTCTCCGCCGGACCCGGACCGGTGGTGGCCATGGTGGCCATGGTGGCCACCGGACGGCCGGGCGCGGCCGCCGGTGCGCCCTCGGCCGCCCGCGCCACCGCGACCGGAGCGGGCCGGTCAGCGAGCGGGCCAGTAGGCCGGTCAACGCGCCCATCAGCCGTCCCATCAGCCGTCCCATCAGCCGTCCCAGCAGCCGCCCCAGCAGCCGCCCCAGCAGCCGTCCCGTCCCCCGTCCGTGCAGCCGCCCGCGCCGCCCGCCTGTGCGGCAGTGTCGCGTTGCGGATGCCCGAGATGCGGTCGTGCGGGGCCAGTCGGTCCGGGTGCCGCAGCGTCTTCCGTACGCAGACCACCGTCAGCGAGAACCCGACCAGCACCGCCAGCAGCTGAACGGGGCTCAGCGCCATGAGGACCGCCGCCGCGCCCTGCGTGCCCGAGTCGCGGACGGTGGCGAACAGGCCGGACGGATACGGCTCGTTCAGCAGCGTCAGCGCGGCCAGGAACAGCCCCGCCAGGAACGGCATCACCAGCGCCCCGATCAGCAGCGCCCGCAGGGCCAGCCGCCAGGGCACCAGCGGACCGCCGTCGTCCGCCACCAGCTTCAGCAGCAACAGCCGCTTTCCGGGTGTCGCCCCGGTCGCCAGCGGCAGCAGCACGAACCAGGCCACGAAGATCCCCACCAGCATCCAGGTGGGGGCCGACCCGCCCTGATAGGTCATCACGGCGGCGGTGAACACCGAGGCGACGACATATCCGGCCACATCCACGACCAGCGCCGTCAGCCGCCGCCCGAACGGAACCGGCCGCGCCGCCAGCGCCCGCCCGTCCAGCGTCTCCAACGTGGGCAGCATCCGCGCGACCGGCCCGGTCAGCAGCCAACCGGCCATCGCCCCCGCCGTGTTGACGATCAGGTCGTCCACGTCGAAGAGCCGGTACGGGCAGGTGTAGAGGCCCCACACCCCGGTCCACTGCGTCAGCTCGAAGGACAGCGAGACCGCGAAGCCGATCGCGGCGGTGGCGCGGAGCGAGCGCCGGAAGTGATAGCGCAGGAAGACGCCGAGCGGCAGGAGCAGCAGCAGGTTGAAGACGGTTCCGGCCACGGCGGGGTTCTGGAGGACCAGCGCGTTGAGCCCGACCTTGTGGTCCGCTTCCTTCCAGATGTCTCTGAAGGTGTTCCCGGGCATCCACTGCGGATGGGCCACCATCGCGAACCGCTGGCACATATCGGCGGTCTGCTTCGGCAGCGGCACGATCGTCATGCAGAAGGCCGTGAGCGAGTAGTAGAGGAAGCCGTACAGCGACAGCGCCCGCCCCCGGGACATCACGCCGTGACGGCGGTACAGGACGACGGCTGTCGGCAGCAACAGTAAGAGCGCCAGCAGCGGGAAGAGCGCGGCAGCGGTCTTGATCGGGAGAACGTAGGCGGTGGCCATGAGCACGACTATACGTCATGTGTATACCTAGGGTGTATAGCTAGGCCGTATAGCTCTCGACGGCTCGCAACGACGAAGGCCCCGCCCCCGGAAACCCGGGAAGCGGGGCCCTCGCCCGCAAGCTCCTAGGGAGCCACAGCCGTCCTCAGAAGCGCCGCGTGATCAGCGCGCGCTTCACCTCCTGGATGGCCTTCGTGACCTCGATGCCTCGCGGGCACGCCTCCGTGCAGTTGAAGGTCGTACGGCAGCGCCAGACGCCGTCCTTGTCGTTCAGGATCTCCAGCCGCTGCTCACCACCCTCGTCACGCGAGTCGAAGATGAAGCGGTGCGCGTTGACGATCGCCGCCGGGCCGAAGTACTGGCCGTCGTTCCAGAACACCGGGCACGACGAGGTGCACGCGGCGCACAGGATGCACTTGGTGGTGTCGTCGAACCGCTCGCGGTCCTCCGCGGACTGCAGCCGCTCTCGCGTCGGCTCGTTGCCCGTTGTGATCAGGAAGGGCATCACATCGCGGTACGCCTGGAAGAACGGCTCCATGTCCACGATCAGGTCCTTGAGGACCGCGAGCCCCTTGATCGGCTCGACCGTGATGGGCTTCTCCGGGCTGATGTCCTTGATCAGCGTCTTGCAGGCCAGCCGGTTGCGGCCGTTGATCCGCATCGCGTCGGACCCGCAGATGCCGTGGGCGCAGGAGCGGCGGAAGGTCAGGGTGCCGTCCAGCTCCCACTTGATCTTGTGGAGGCCGTCGAGGACGCGCTCCTTCGGATCGATGTCGATCTGGAAGTCCTCCCAGACCGCCTGGTCCGAGATCTCCGGGTTGAAGCGCCGGATCCGGAAGGTGACGGTGATCAGGTGCGAGGCGGTGGCGTCGGCCGCCTCGGGGGCCTGGTCGGACTTCTCAAGCGTGGGGGTGCTCATCAGTACTTACGCTCCATCGGCTGGTAGCGGGTCTGCACGACCGGCTTGTAGTCGAGGCGGATGGACTCGGAGCCGTCCGCGCCCACCTCTCGGTACGCCATGGTGTGCCGCATGAAGTTGACGTCGTCGCGGTTCGGGTAGTCCTCGCGGTAGTGGCCGCCGCGCGACTCCTTGCGGGCCAGGGCGGAGATGGCCATGACCTCGGCCAGGTCGAGCAGGTTGCCCAGCTCGATGGCCTCCAGCAGATCGGTGTTGAACCGCTTGCCCTTGTCCTGGACGCTGACGTTCTTGTAGCGCTCGCGCAGGTGGCCGATCTCCTCGACGGCCTCCTTGAGCGTCTGCTCGGTGCGGAAGACCATGACGTTCTTGTCCATGGTCTCCTGGAGCGCCTTGCGGACCTCGGTGACCCGCTCGGTGCCGGTCGCGTCGCGCAGGTTCTCGACCTGTGCCTGGACGAACCCGGCCGGGTCCTCCGGGAGCTCGACGAAGTCGGCCGTGGCGGCGTACTCCGCGGCGGCGATGCCCGCCCGGCGGCCGAAGACGTTGATGTCGAGCAGCGAGTTGGTGCCCAGGCGGTTGGCGCCGTGCACCGAGACGCAGGCGACCTCGCCGGCCGCGTACAGGCCCGGCACGACGGTGTCGTTGTCCGCCAGCACCTCGCCCTGGACGTTGGTCGGGATGCCGCCCATCGTGTAGTGCGCGGTCGGCTGGATCGGGATCGGGTCCGTGTACGGCTCGATGCCCAGGTACGTCCGCGCGAACTCGGTGATGTCGGGCAGCTTGGCGTCCAGCTGCTCCGGCGGCAGGTGGGTGAGGTCCAGGTAGACGTGGTCGCCCTCGGGACCGCAGCCGCGGCCCTCGCGGATCTCCGTGTAGATCGACCGCGAGACCACGTCGCGCGAGGCGAGGTCCTTCATGACCGGCGCGTACTTCTCCATGAAGCGCTCGCCGTCCTTGTTGCGGAGGATGCCGCCCTCACCGCGGGCGCCCTCCGTCAGCAGGATGCCCATGCGCCAGATGCCGGTCGGGTGGAACTGGAAGAACTCCATGTCCTCCAGCGGCAGCCCGCGCCGGTAGGCGACCGCCTGGCCGTCACCGGTGAGGGTGTGGGCGTTGGAGGTCACCTTGAAGAACTTGCCGCAGCCGCCGGAGGCGAAGACGACGGCCTTGGCCTGGAAGACGTGCAGCTCGCCGGTGGCCAGCTCGTACGCCACCACACCGGCGGTGCGCTTGACCCCGTCGACCTCGCTCATCAGCAGGTCCAGGACGTAGAACTCGTTGTAGAACTCCACGCCCTCCTTGACGCAGTTCTGGTACAGCGTCTGGAGGATCATGTGACCGGTGCGGTCCGAGGCGTAGCAGGACCGCCGGACCGGGGCCTCGCCGTGGTTGCGGCTGTGGCCGCCGAAGCGGCGCTGGTCGATGGTGCCGTTCGGGGTCCGGTTGAACGGCAGGCCCATCTTCTCGAGGTCCAGGACCGAGTCGATGGCCTCCTTCGCCAGGATCTCGGCGGCGTCCTGGTCGACCAGGTAGTCACCGCCCTTGATCGTGTCGAAGGTGTGCCACTCCCAGTTGTCCTCCTCGACGTTGGCGAGGGCGGCGGCCATGCCGCCCTGCGCGGCGCCGGTGTGGGACCGGGTCGGGTAGAGCTTGGTGAGCACCGCGGTGCGGCTGCGCTTGGTCGACTCGATGGCCGCGCGCATCCCGGCCCCGCCGGCGCCGACGATGACGGTGTCGTACTTGTGGATCTTCATGAGTGGATACCTCAGCCCCGGGGCCTAGCGGATGTTCGGGTCGAAGGTGAAGATCACCAGAGTGCCGAGCACGATGGTGAATCCCGCCGCCGTGTAGAGCAGCGCCTTCAGCCACAGGCGGGTGTTGTCCCGCTCCGCGTAGTCGTTGATGATCGTGCGCAGGCCGTTCGCGCCGTGCAGCGTGGCGAGCCAGAGCATGATCAGATCCCATGCCTGCCAGAACGGCGAGGCCCAGCGGCCGGCCACGAAGGCGAAGCCGATCTTGGTGACACCGCCGTCCAGCACCAGCTGGATCAGCAGATGGCCCAGGACCAGGACGACCAGCAGGACGCCGGACAGGCGCATGAAGAGCCAGCCGTACATCTCGAAGTTCGTCCGGGTCGCCCTGGGCGTCTTGCGGGTGCGGGCCCGCGGCGGCTCGATGACCGGGGCCGGATGATCCACGTCGTACGCGCTGACCGCGTCGCTCGCGGGGGTGGTGGTCTCGGCGGACATGTGCGTCAGCTCCCGAACAGTTCGCGCAGCGTGTGCTGGAGGACCGGGTAGAAGGCACCGGCCATCAGCACGACCCAGATACCGACGACGCCCCAGAGCATCTGGCGCTGGTACCTCGCGCCCTTGGACCAGAAGTCGACGGCGATGACGCGAAGGCCGTTGAGGGCGTGAAACAGGATGGCGGCCACCAGGCCGTACTCCATCAGGTTCACGACGGGATTCTTGTACGTGGCGACCACGTCGTCGTACGCCTCGGGCGAGACGCGGACCAGCGAGGTGTCCAGCACGTGTACGAACAGGAAGAAGAAGATGAGGACGCCGGTGACTCGGTGAGCCACCCAGGACCACATGCCTTCCCGGCCGCGATACAGCGTTCCAGCCGGCACGGAAAAACCCTCCGGAAGCGGGATTGGGGCCTGCCGGCTTCACGGTCGGTCGGGCCCGGCCGGGTACGGTCCACCGGCCCTGGCCATCGTACCGACGTGTTGTCGGAGGGTCCGGCCGGGGGGCTCAAGTGTGATCGATCAAGCACGGACGGGCGATCACGCGATCACGGACAGGCGGTCCTGCGGCGACAGGCGAACACGCGACGGCGGGCGGTCACGCGGCGATGGGCGGTCACGCGGCGGCGGGCGATCACGCGATCCGGAACCCCGGCACTTCCGGCAGGCGCGCCGGATTCTCGGCCAGCCGGACCAGTCTGCCCCGGGCGATGCGCCGCAGCTCCTCCGCGGTGTTGTCCCGCTCCCGCTCCCACTCGTTGCCCAGCCGGTCCCGGATCCCGGTCAGCAGCCGGTCCAGCCGCTCCTCGGGCGGCAGACCATCCAGACAGATGACGAAAACGTGACCGAATCGACGCTCGTACGCGTCGTGCGCGGCCTGGAGCGCGGTGTGCGCGGCCGGCGACCCCAGGCTGTCCGCGGGCGGCAGCTCATGGCCGACGACCGACTCGTCCGCCAGCGCCTCGTCCAGATCGGCGGGGGTGAGGTCATAGCTGGCCTCGTCCCCGGCGGCCAGCAGCGCCTCCAGATCCGGGTACGGGCGGTGGGCCGCGATCAGCCGGGCCCAGCGGCGGCTGCCGCAACAGGAGAGGAGCGCGGCCTCGGCCGCGTCGGCGGGGGCGGTGTTGAGCCGGTCGAGGCGGGAGGCGGCGGCGCGGGACCTGGACCTGGACAGCGTGGACTCCTCGGACACGCATGAGGCGCGCATGGGATACGGACGCCCGGGAGGAACGGACCCGGGGGAGGCGTGGGACACATGGGCTGGGCGTGTGAGCAGTACACGCTAACGAGGCGGGGAGGTAGGCGTGCCGGAGGGAACGCGATATCACCCGAACGAGGTGGTTTTACCGTATGCGGTGGACGGCATTCGGGGCGCAGGGCGTTTTTCGGCCAAAAGCGGCCGAACGCCTGAAGCGGGGAGGGCCCGAGGAGGAGGTACACCGCCATGGGATTGCCGCTCAGAGCCACCAAGGCGTCCTGCGTCCGCGGTCTCGTCGCGGGGGCCGTCGCCACGCTCGTCCTGACAGCCCTCGGCTGTCAGCAGACGGAGGGCGGGCAGCGCCCGGCGGGCACCCGCTCCTCGCCCGCGCAGTCCTCGCCCCACGCCACGACGGCCACCTCGGCGCGGTCCCCCTCGGCCGTGCCGCCGCACGGCACGGCGGCCTCCGCGCCGCCCCGCACCATCCCCTCCGTCCGCGACTTCACCCCGGCCTCGGGCCCCGGCTGGCGCCCCGGCAACGGCAGCCGGGTGGTGGCCGACCTCAAGGGCCCGCTCGCCGACGAGGCCCGCATGATCGCCGCGGAGCTGGGGCTGCGCACCACCTCAGGACCCGCCCGGCGCGGTGACCTCTCCCTGGCCCTCGCCCCGAAGGAGAGCGGCGGCGGCGAGGCGTACACCCTGACGGTGGCGGGCGGCCGCGCCCGGATCACCGGCCCGGCCGACGCGGGCGTCTTCTACGGCACCCGCACCGTGAAACAGGCCCTGCGCTCCGGCGGCCGCCTCCCCGAGGGCGTGATCCACGACCGGCCCGGCCGCGCCCAGCGCGGCCTCAACCTGGACATCGCGCGCAAATTCTTCTCGGTCGGGTGGATCGAGGCCCGGATGCGCCAGATGGCCGATCTCAAGCTCAACCAGCTGGCCCTGCACTTCTCGGACGATCAGGGCTTCCGCATCCAGAGCACCAGCCACCCCGAGATCGTCTCGTCCCAGTACCTCACCAAGGACCAGGTCCGGCAGATCGTCGCGCTCGGGCGGCGGCTGCACATCACCCTCATCCCCGAGATCGACTCACCCGGCCACCTCGGCGCCGTCATCCGGGCCCATCCCCAGCTCCAGCTGCGCAACGCGGGCGGCACCCCCTTCCAGGGCTCGGTGGACATCTCCAATCCGGCCGCGGCCCGCATCGTCGATGACCTGATGCGCGAGTACGCCCCCCTCTTCCCCGGCCGCTGGTGGCACCTGGGCGCGGATGAGTACCTCGCGCTGACCGTCAAGGACCCCCAGGCGTCGTTCCCCAAGCTGGTGGCCGCCGCCGAGAAGAAGTACGGCCCCAGCGCCCGGGTGCAGGATCTGGTCACCGGCTGGCTGAACGACCGGGCCCGGCTCGCGCGGCAGCTCGGCAAGCGGCCCAAGGCGTGGAACGACGGCTTCTTCGCGGGCGGCGTCGTCAAGCCCGACAAGAACATCGAGGTCGAGTACTGGACGGGACGGCTGAAGGAGACGGCGCGGCAGCCGCTGGAGTATCTGAAGGAGGGCCGCAAGGTGGTCAACCTCAACGACTCCTTCCTCTATTACGTGCTCGGCGAGCCCGGCGGCTTCACCTATCCGACCGGGGAACGCATTTACCGGGACTGGTCCCCGGCGGTGCTGCGCGACTCCACGCCCATCGCCGACAAGAGCCTGACCGGACCCGACCGGATCCTCGGCGCCCGCCTCGCCATCTGGGGCGACCAGCCGCAGGCACAGACCCCCGTCCAGGTGGCCCAGGGCATCCGGCTGCCGCTCGCGGCGCTGGCACAGCGGGTGTGGAACCCCAGGAAGCCGCCGCTGAGCTGGTCCGAATTCACCCGGCTCGCGGAGCGGCTGGGGGTCTGAGCGCGGGGCCACCGGGGGCCGAGCGCGCGCTCCTGGGGCGTTCCGAGAGGGAGAAAGGCGTTCCGAGGGGAAGGCGTTCCGCGAGGGAGAAAAGAAGGACGGTCGGGGCCGCCACCCCCACAGGAGAGGCCCCGACCGTCGATCAGGAGAGCCCGCAAGAGGCTCGTACCCCTTACAGCGTCGCACGCCTCGATTGCGTCACACCTCCCCTTGGACGAAACCGGGGACTTCACCCCGCTGTCCGGGGCTCGTTCCGCTCTGGACGGGACCGGTCGGATGCCCGTAACGTGCAGGTCCGCGCTCTGGGCGCGGTCAGAGGCTCATTTTCTCGCGTGGCCCGGAGCGGTCACGTTCCCAGGGGGACTCAAAAGACCATGTATCCGTGTGGGAACTGCCGCGCTGTCGCCGTCGGCCCCGACGGGCGCTGTGCCGCATGCGGGACCTACCAGCAGCAGCTCCAGCAGCCATCCGGCCCCCCGCACCAGCCGTCCGTCCCGCCGCAGGGGCCGCCGATGCCCGGCGGCTACCCGGCCGCTCCGCCGATGGGCATGCCGACCGGCGGGGTCGATCTGCGGCGCGGGCTTTCCACCACGCTCGTCGCGCTGTTCGGGGTGGCGCTGCCCGCGCTCATCTTCCTCCTGGTGGCGCGATCCGGCCAGTACAGCGTGATCGGGGACATGCTGGACGCGGTCGAGGGCAAGTCGGTCTCCATCACCGAGGACGACCTCAACGACGCCGACGACATGTTCACCACGGCGCAGGTCATCTACTCGCTGCTCACCGTCGCGATCGCCGTGGTCTGGGCGATCTGGTTCCGGCGGCTGCGGCTGAACGCCGAGGTCTTCGCGCCCGGTCAGCACCGCTTCAGCAGCGGCTGGGCGGCCGGTTCGTGGTTCACCCCGGTGGTCAACCTCTGGTTCCCCAAGCAGATCGCCAACGACATCTGGCGCGCCAGCTCCCCGCAGGGGCCGCACGCCGTCAGCCGCGGGATGCTCAACGGATGGTGGGTCGCCTGGATCGTGGCGCTGGTCACCAACGCCGTCGGCGGGATCCGGTACAACCTGCTGCGGGGCAAGGTGGAGGGCGACGACTACTCCCCTACTCCCTCGGAGGCGAAGAGCGACATCGAGAGCCTGCACTCCATCCTGGCCTTCGACATGTTCGCCATCGTGATCTTCATGGCCGCGGCGGTCCTGGCGCTGCTGCTGGTCCGGCAGATCACCGCGATGCAGGAGCAGCGGGCCTCGCTGCCCCCGCAGATGGCCGGCCCGGCCCCGTACGGGATGCCTTCTCCGAACCCGTACGGCTCCCCGGCCCCCGGCTCCACCCCGTATGGTGCCCCTCAGATGCCGCCGACCCCGCCGCCCGGCCAGCCCGGTCAGCAGTACCCGCCCTACGGGCAGGGCTAGCCCGCGGGTTACGCCGGAATCGACTGGACCACGGATTCTCCGAGTGGGGCAGGAAGAGAGCGTGCAGGGGGACGACGCGGAACTGACCGCCGCGGTGCTCGCGGCGCAGGAAGGGGACGAGACCGCCTTCCGGACCGTCTACCGGTCCGTGCACCCTCGCCTCCTCGGCTACGTACGCACGCTGGTCGGCGATGGAGACGCGGAGGACATCACCTCGGAAGCTTGGCTGCAAATAGCCCGTGACCTCCACCGATTCAACGGAGACGCGGATCGTTTCCGGGGCTGGGCGGCCCGGATAGCCCGCAACCGCGCGCTGGACCACATACGGATGCGCGGCCGCCGCCCGGCCATCGGCGGCGACGAGTCGGAGCTGGAGTTCCGGCCGTCTGACGCGGACACGGCCGGTGAGGCGATGGAAGCCATCGGCACCGGCAAGGCGCTCGGGCTGATCTCCCAGCTGCCGCAGGACCAGGCCGAGGCGGTGGTGCTCCGGGTGGTCCTGGGCCTGGACGCCAAGAGCGCGGCCGCGGTGCTGGGCAAGCGGCCCGGTGCGGTGCGCACCGCCGCCCACCGGGGGCTGCGGCGGCTCGCCGATCTGATCGGCCCGGCGGCCGGGGGCGATTCGGTGCTCGACGGGGTTCCAGGGCAACGCGAGTCACACGGCGGTGGCGCAACCAAGCCGGGCGTGGCGAAGTCTGCTGGTGTGACGGATTCACGCGCGCCAACGCAGAAGGACATGTGATGGCCGAAGACCACCGCTACAGCTGGCTGGATGACAGTGCCGCGGAGCGGTTGCTTCGCGGCGAACCGGTCGAGGGGCAGCCCGCAGCTCCCGACGGCCGGGGCGACCAGTCATATGCCGATGCGGAACGGTTGGCGGCCGTGCTCAGCGCCGTCGCCGGCGCGGGCCGTACGGCGGTCCCCTCCGACGCGTCCGTGCTTCCCGGTGAGGAGGCGGCCGTGGCCGCCTTCCGGGCGGCCCGGGTCGGGATCGGCGCCGAGGCGGGTGCCGAGGCCGAGGCGGGGTCCGTGGCCGGGGCGGGGTCCGTGGCCGAGGTGGCCGAAATGGACATGGCCCGGCGGCCGCACCGGATCCGGCGGTTCAGAGACAGACAGCCGCGGCTGCGCCGCCCGCTGCGCGCGGGCATGGTCGCGGTCGTGGCCGGATGCGCGCTCAGCGGATTCGCGGTGGCGGCAGCCGCGGGGTACTGCCGACACCGTTCGGGCAGAGCGATCACACTCCGGGCCCCTCGGTGAGCATGCCGGACGGCGGCACCGGCGGGAACTCAGCCCATCCGGAGATCTCCGAGGACGGCGGTACGACGACGCCTGACCCCAGCGGTTCGGGCGACAACGATGCCAGCGATGTGGGCTCGAACGGCGCCCAAGGCGGAACGGTTCCCTCCGATCCGGAGGGCGACGGCAAGGGCAAGAACGGTACGTCGAAGGGTTCCTCGAAGGGGAAGCCCGGCGTCTCGGGCTGGGCCCTGAGCGTCTGCCCGCGCTACCTGGACTCCGAAACGGGTGTGGGCGCGGACCTCGACAAGAAGTCGTTGAAGAAGCTGGCGAAGGCGGCGGGCGGCGCGTCCGCCATCCACGGCTACTGCACGCAGGTCCTGGCCGACGACGGTACGGGCGGCACCCCGCGCAGCGGCGAGAACACGGGCAGCGGCGGCGACAGCGGCGGCACGGACAGCGGCTCGGGCAACGGCGGCTCCGGGTCCGGCTCCGGGTCCGGCTCCGGTGACAGTGCCGGTTCGGGCAGCGGTGGCGACTCCGGTGGCGATCAGGGAAAAGGGGGCGGGGACGGCGAGCCGATCCCGCCGCCCCCTCCGCCGGACACCACGGGCACGCCGAGCGACGCCACCACGCCCACGACCGCCGCTGACCCCGAGACGCCTCAGGACCCCGCGCCACCCACGGATTCGCCCGCTTCGGGCGACCCCACGACCACCGCGGGAACGGGTGCCGACTGAGACTCGGGCACCCAGGTGTGACGTTTTTTTCAGCGGTGACGCTGAAAGAAACGGGCCGACTGGTCATCGGCCGCGCGGGAGCCGAGGTTCCCCCCGTACCGACGGCTCCGCGCATTCGGCGCGGGCAGAGCACGTTCCCCCGGCTCTGCCCGCGCCGCCCCCCTTCTTTACGCCTAAACCGGCGCCGCTCTCGCGGACCGGGTGCTCGCCGTCGTGGTTCCTCAATTGATGGTGCGTTCCTACTTGTAGACCACGACCTTGTCGCCCGCCTTCACCTTCTCGAAGAGCGCGGCGATCTTCTTCTTGTCCCGGACGTTCACACAGCCGTGTGAGGCGCCGCTGTAGCCGCGGGCGGCGAAGTCCGAGGAGTAGTGCACCGCCTGGCCGCCGCTGAAGAACATCGCATAGGGCATCGGCGTGTGATAGATCGTCGAGACATGGTCCCGGCTCTTGAAGTTGACCTGGAACAGCCCCTCCCGGGTCGGGGTGTACTCCGAGCCGAAGCGCACATCCATCGCCGACACCACCCGGCCGTTGACCATCCAGGCCAGCGTGCGGCTGGTCTTGCTGATGCACAGCACCCGGCCGGTCAGGCACCGCGGGTCCGGCTTGGCCAGGGGGAGGGTGGTCGGCGGGTAGAGCTCGTCGCGCGTGGGCGTCTTCGTCGCCGAGCGCAGTGAGGTCCAGGTGCGCTGATTGACCGAGCCGGTGGCCGCGAGGCCGTGGCCCCGCTGGTACGCGCTGACCGACGCCTGCGTGATCGTGCCGAAGTACCCGGTCGGGTTCCGGTGGAAGAGGCCGAGCGCGCGAAGCCGGGCCTGGAGCTCGCGCACCCGGTCCCCGCTGGTGCCGAAGGGGATCACCGGCGGGGCCACCCTCGGCGCGGTGCGCCGCGGCATGGCAGGGGCCGTGGTGCGCGGCGGGCGCGCCACCGCCCGCTTGGGCTTGGCCTTGTGGGTGTACGTGCGCCGCGGCCGGGGCGGTGTCTCGCGCGCGGGTGCGCTCGTACTCGCCCGGGCCTGGGGTCGCTCCTGCCCCCGGCCGTTCACGGTCGCCTCCCCCGGCCGGCACCCGGCGACGAGCGCCGCCGCCGTGGCCGTGGCCAGCGCGGTGCCGACCACCGCTGTCCGGTGCATCCGAACCCCTCCCCTGATCTTTTTGCTCTGAATGCTTCCCGGGGCTGCCAGGGGGCGAACCTCGACGCATGCTGTGAACAAGGCCCCGTACCGGGAGAACGCCCGGTATCAGCCAACAGGAGGCGTGACCCATGGCGCGCGAGTCGGAGTCGGGATTCCCCGTCGAGCCGGTGTACGGGCCCGGCGCGCTCAGCGGCTGGGACCCGGCCGGGCGGCTGGGCGAGCCGGGGGCGTACCCCTTCACCCGCGGGGTCTATCCGACGATGTACACCGGACGCCCCTGGACGATGCGGCAGTACGCGGGGTTCGGCACCGCCGCCGAGTCCAACGCCCGCTACCGGCAGTTGATCGAGCACGGCACCACCGGGCTTTCGGTGGCCTTCGACCTGCCGACGCAGATGGGCTACGACTCCGACGCGCCCCTCGCGCACGGCGAGGTCGGCAGGGTGGGCGTGGCCATCGACTCGGTCGAGGACATGCGGGTGCTGCTGGGCGGCATTCCGCTGGACCGGGTCTCGACCTCCATGACCATCAACGCGCCCGCGGCCCTGCTGCTGCTCCTCTACCAACTCGTGGCCGAGGAGCAGGGCGTGTCCGGGGCCCGGCTGACCGGCACCATCCAGAACGACATCCTCAAGGAGTACATCGCCCGCGGCACCTACATCTTTCCGCCCGTCCCCTCGCTGCGGCTGGTCGCGGACATCTTCAAATACTGCAAGGCCGAGCTGCCCAAGTGGAACACCATCTCGATCTCCGGCTACCACATGGCGGAGGCAGGGGCCTCACCCGCGCAGGAGATCGCCTTCACCCTCGCCGACGGCATCGAGTACGTCCGTACGGCCGTCGCGGCGGGGATGGACATCGACGACTTCGCGCCCCGGCTCTCCTTCTTCTTCGTCTCCCGCACCACGCTGCTGGAGGAGGTCGCCAAGTTCCGGGCCGCGCGGCGGATCTGGGCGCGGGTGATGCGGGAGGAGTTCGGCGCCCGCGATCCGAAATCCCAGATGCTGCGCTTCCACACCCAGACCGCGGGCGTCCAACTCACCGCCCAGCAGCCCGAGGTGAACCTCGTCCGGGTGGCCGTCCAGGGCCTGGCCGCGGTGCTCGGCGGCACGCAGTCGCTGCACACCAACGCCTTCGACGAGGCGATCGCGCTTCCGACCGATGTCTCCGCCCGGCTGGCGCTGCGCACCCAGCAGGTGCTGGCGCACGAGACCGATGTGACGGCCACGGTGGATCCCTTCGCGGGCTCTTACGCGGTGGAGTCGCTGACCGACGCCGTCGAGGAGGCGGCCGTCGATCTGATGCGGCGGGTCGAGGACCTGGGCGGCGCGGTGGCCGCGATCGAGCGGAACTTCCAGAAGGAGGAGATCGAGCGGAACGCCTACCGGATCGCCCGGGAGACGGAGGCGGGGACACGGGTGGTGGTCGGCGTCAACCGCTTCCAACTGGCGGAGGAGGCGCCGTACGAGCCGCTGCGGGTGGACCCGGAGATCGAGGCCCGCCAGCGCGACCGACTCGCCCGGCTGCGCGCCGAGCGCGACCGGTCGGCGGTGAGCGCGGCGCTGTCGTCCCTGCGGAAGGCCGCCGAGAGCGAGCCGGGCACGGCCAATGTGCTCTACCCGATGAAGGACGCGCTCGCGGTGCGGGCCACGCTCGGGGAGGTCTGTGACGCGCTGCGGGAGGTGTGGGGGGCGTACAGGCCGGTGGACGCGTTCTGAGGACGGGGCGGCGGATGCCGGGGCCGGGGCGGCGGATGCCGGGGAGTCGGATGCCGGGGAGTCGGTCCGGGGCCGTTGTCGGAGGGGTGGGTGACACTGGAGCCATGTCGTCGTCACCCCGCCGCACCTGCCCGGTCTGCACCCGAGAGATCGCGGTCGTCGGCGGGCGCTTCGCCCGCCATGACCCGCCGGGGCGGCGCTCCGCGTACGAGCTGATCTCCTGCCCCGGCTCGCGGCGGATCGCGCCGCTGCTCACGACTCCGCCGAAGCTGTTCGGCGAGGAGGAGCCTCCGACGCCGGGCCAGCAGGCGCTGTTCTAGCCCGCGCTTGACGCCTGCGGCGGGCTGCTCCCCTCCCCGCCCCTCCCCGATACTGGTGCTCCGCCCCAGGCCCCGTACCGGGGCTGCGCCCCAGACCCCCCGACCGGGGCTGCGCCCCAGACCCCCGACCGGGGCTGCGCCCCAGGCCCCGCTTCGGGCTGCGCCCCAGGCCCCGTGCCGAGGGTGCGCCCCAGGGCCCGCTTCGGGGCTCTGCCCCAGCCCCCGCCCCGGGGCTCTGCCCCTTCCCACAGCGTCGATATGCGGCTCTGCCGCGTGGTGGGGCTCCGCCCCAGATCCCGGGGTCCAGGGGCGGAGCCCCTGGTTACGGGAAGGGGCGGGGAGGGGAAAGGTCCGCCGGGGCCGTCGCAGGGGCGGGCCCGCTACTCCGCACCCAGCACCCTCGAGGCAATCGTCACCCCAGGGCTGGAGGCCATCAGCGCCTCCATCAGCTGGTCGCCGGCGGCCTTCAGCGCCGTGTCGTCCATCGGCCCCAGCGCGTCCAGAACGAACATCGCCCGGGTCGTGTCATGCGTGAGCCGCGTGCGGGTGCACTGGCGCCAGTTCCAGCGGCGGCAGGTGGCGCCCGTGTCGTCCCGCCACACCACCTCGCCGGGCGCCGGGTGCTCCACCACGGGCTCGCCCCCGGCCGTCGTCTCGAAGGTCTCGTCGCCCTCGGCGCGCACCAGCCGGGCCGCGCCCACGTAGTGGTCGAGGTCTTCGCCGCCGAGCGGGATCACATGTCCGACCGAGATCGCGTTGTAGATGTCGGTCAGCCGGTCCACCCGGGGCAGCCCGGCGGGCACCCGCCGCAGCAGTGCCTCCGCGCTGGGCCGGGTGCGCTGCGGCTTCGCGCCGAAGGCGCGGAACGCCTCGCGCCAGGCGGCCAGATGCGGATGTTCTTCCACCGGACCGTCCCCGAACCGCTCCCGCGCCGCCGACTCGGCGTCGGCCAGCAGCCGCTCGCTGAGCTCGTCACTGGGCCCAGGAAGCAGCCCCTCGGCGGTGATGAGCAGCGCCCGGTAGTCGGGGCGCAGGGCGAGTACGGCGGGATCGATGGTGGCGGATTCCAGCCAGGCTGCGGCGTCGAACGTCATGTAGTCCACTATGGCATACGGCGCGGTGCAGTGTGCTGGACCGCGACCTGTAGGCTCAGAACAGCCCCAGCCCCGTGGTGAGCAACGCGAGGACGACGACCAGCGACCAGCCGAGCAGATGCTCCAGCAGGTGGCCCTCACCGTCGGAGGGGCCCCCGGTGTGGGCCTGGAGGCCGGTGAGCCCGGCGCGGCGCGCCGCGATGTCGGTCATGCGGGTGTCCTCTGTGCTCGGCGATGATCGTGATGAACGTGATGAAAGGGTCATCACCGTTGCCCAGGGTGCGCCGAGCGGCCACCTGGGGTAAAGGGGGAGTGGCCGAACTCACCCGAGGAGGTCCACGGTGACCAGCGTCCTTCCCAAGGGTCTGGGCGAGCAGATCCGCGCCCTGGCCGGCGGCGAGGTGACCTCCCGTGCGCTGGTCGAGCAGTCGCTCCAGCGCATCGCCGAGACCCAGCCCACGCTCAACGCCTTCCGCCGCATCCGCGCCGAGGCCGCCCTGCGCGAGGCCGCCGAGGCCGACCGGCGGCTCGCGGCGGGGGAGCGGCTGCCGCTGCTCGGCGTCCCGCTCGCGGTCAAGGACGACACGGACGTCGCGGGCGAGCCCACCGCCTTCGGCTGCCGCGGGGACTTCCCCGCCAAGACCGAGGACGGCGAGGCGGTACGGCGGCTGAAGGCGGCCGGGGCCGTGATCGTCGGCAAGACCAACACCCCCGAGCTGGGCCAGTGGCCGTTCACCGAGGGCCCCGCCTTCGGCGACACCCGCAACCCCTGGAACCCGGAGTACACCCCCGGCGGCTCCTCCGGCGGCGGCGCGGCCGCCGTCGCCGCCGGTCTGGTCCCCGCCGCGCTCGGTTCGGACGGCGCGGGCTCGGTCCGCATCCCCGCCGCCTGGACGCATCTCGTCGGCATCAAGCCGCAGCGCGGCCGGATCTCCACCTGGCCGGACGCCGAGGCGTTCAACGGCATCACCTGCAACGGCCCGCTGGCCCGTACGGTCGCCGACGCGGCGCTGCTGCTGCATGCCGCGACCGGCAACTGTAAGGGGGATCTGCACTGCCCCGAGCCGGTGGACGTGCTGTCCGCGGTGGGCCGCGAGCCCGGGCGGCTGCGGATCGCCCTGTCGTTCAAGACGGCCTTCACCGGCACCCCGAAGAGGCTGGACCCGGTGGTACGGGCCGCCGTCGTCCGGCTCGCCGAGCGGCTGGCGGCCCTCGGCCACGAGGTCGTGGAGGCCGAGCCGCGCTACGGGCTCGTGGGCTTCTCCTTCCTGCCGCGCGCCACGGCCGGGCTCACCGAATGGTCCGGCCGGGTCCCCGATCCGCTGCTGCTGGACATCCGCACCCGCGGCGCCGTCCGCAACGGCCGCCTGCTGGGCGGCGCCGCGCTGCGGTGGGCGCGGTCGTACGAGGAGCCGCTGCGGCGCCAGGTCGGGGCGATCTTCGAGCGCTTCGACGTCGTCCTCTCCCCGACGACGGCCACGCCCCCGCTGCGGATCGGCGCCATGGCCGGTCTGTCCGGGTGGCGTACGGACCGGGCCATGATCGCGGCGTGCCCGTACGCCTGGCCGTGGAACGTCCTGGGCTGGCCCGCGATGAACGTCCCCGCCGGGTTCGCCGACCCCGCCGCCACCCTGCCGCTGGGCGCCCAGCTCCTGGGCCCGGCCAACAGCGAGCCCGTGCTCATCTCGCTGGCGGCCCAGCTGGAGGCCGACCAGCGGTGGTACGAACGCCACCCACCCGCCCACCACGCGTAACCCGGCGCGGCAACCGGCGAACCGGCCCCGGGCGTGCGGCTCCTCCGCACCGACGGCGCCGCACACATATGTGGCCAATCTTTCGCTCCCCGACCGTTTCGGTGCACTGGGCGACTGGCTCCGTCTAACTTTGCAGGAGATCATCACCTACGTACCTACCCCCACGAACTCCCGTCAGGAGCCAGCTCCTTGTCCGAGCACGAGCCGACCCACAGCACGGCCGCCGATGTCGCGCAGCGCATGGACACCACCAAGCCGCACTCCGCCCGCTTCTGGAACTACTTCGTGGGCGGCAAGGACAACTACGAGGCCGACCGCGAGGTCGGCGACAAGATCAAGGAGATCTTCCCGGGCCTGGCCGACGTGGCCGTGACCAGCCGTCACTTCCTCTCCCGCGCCATCACCTGCCTCGCCGCCGAGCACGGCGTACGCCAGTTCCTCGACATCGGCACCGGGTTGCCCACCGCTGACAACACCCACGAGGTCGCGCAGCGCGTCGCGCCGGACGCGCGCATCGTGTACGTCGACAACGACCCGCTGGTCCTGGTGCACGCCCGCACCCTGCTGAGCAGCACCCCCGAGGGCGCCACCGACTACCTCGACGCGGATCTCTACGACCCCGACGCCGTACTCCGGGCGGCGGCCGGAACGCTGGACCTCACCCAACCGGTCGCCCTGGTGCTGCTCAACGTCCTCGGCCACGTCGCCGACCACGCCGAGGCCCGTTCCCTGGTGAACCGCCTGATGGCCGGTCTGCCGTCCGGCAGCTACCTGGTGATCGGCGACTCCACCGCCACCAGCGAGGGCATGATCGCGGCCTCCGAGACGTACAACGCGAGCGGTGCGGTCCCGTACTACGTCCGCCCGGTCGACGAGCTCGCCGCGTTCTTCGACGGGCTCGACGTGCTGGAGCCCGGCATCGTCCGGATCACGCGGTGGCGGCCGGGGCCCGACGGGGCGAGCGGCGCGGCCCCGACGTCGACGCGTACGGGGGCGTGGGCCGCAAGCCCTGACGAAGCCGATCTAACTCGACCGACCCCGACCGCTTCAGCGTGCCGCATCGCGGCTCACTCCACGCCGGACCTCAGCAGGTCGCGGAGGAGGAGATGCGGATCCCGGTCAGCGTCCCGGTGAAGTTGGTGCTGTACTCCGGGGGAGGCACACGGTCGTGCCCGTGTTGAAACGGATGTAGGCGACGTCGTCGTGACGGGTGTTGGTGACGGTGATGGGCGAGCTGGCCGTGCCGGTCGGCTTGGACGGCAGGGACTGGAAACCAGAGGTGACGTCCTGGAACTGGCCGATCCTGACGCCGTCCTTGAACAGACACACATAGGGATACGCGCAGCTCGCCGCAGCACTCGCGGGGCGGCGGCGGTCGTGGGGGCGGCGGGGACGGCGACCGCCGTTCCCGCCGAGGCGGCGAGGATCCCGGTGGCCGCTGCCGCGGCCCACGCGACTCGTCTGAGAGGCTTACGTGATGCCTTCATCTCTCCTCCTTGATCGGTGTCCGGTCGGTGATGACGTGGCTCAACTGCAGGTCGCGGACGAGGAGATGCGAATGCCCGTCAGGACGTAGTCCTTGATGTAGAAGGTGCTGTCCGGAGCGACGCAGACCTTCGATCCGTTGCCGTAACGGATGTAGGCGACGTCGTCGTGTCGGGTGTTGATGATGTTGACGTTGCTCGGTCTGGACGGCAGGTCCTGGTAGCCCGAGGTGACGTCCTGGAACCGTCCGATGATGACCCCGTCGGACAACCGCTGGATGCACACGTACGGATAGGCGCAGCTCGCGGTGGTGGTGGCGGGCGCGGCGGAGACCGGCCCGGTGCCCAGCGCGACGGTGGTTCCGAGTACGGCGGTGGCGCAGACAGTGCGCGCGAGTGTTCGCGCAGATCTCATGATCCCCCTTTTTTGCGCGTCGCCTCACGGAGCGACGCTCGGCAACAACCGCCGTGAGATTAGGGACGGAACCCGGACGTCAGGAGCATGAATCAGGTCAACATGCGCCCCGCGGTGGGGCCACCAGGGGCGCGACGGCACGCGGCTCGGTCTGCAATGGTGATGAACACGCCGAAGGCGAGGCCGAGCGGCTGCGGGGCGATCAGCCGGTGGGTCGCCGTGGGTGGGGGCCGGTGGGTCTTTCCCCTCCCCGCCCCTTCCCGAATCTGGGGCTCCGCCCCAGCCCCGGGCTGGGCCCGCCTCAGGCCCCAGGCGGGGCTCCGTCCAGCCCCCGGGGCCCAGGGGCGGAGCCCATGGTTTCGGGAAGGGGCGGGGAGGGGATCGTCGGGCCCCTAGTTGTTGCTGGCGTAGGTGACGAACGCGGTCCAGGTGGTGGGGGTGACGGTGAGGTGGGGGCCGTTGGGGTTCTTGGAGTCGCGGATGTGGATGGTGTCGCGGGCAGGCGTGGTGGCGACCTCAACGCACTCAGGGCCGTCGTTGCTGCTGTAGCTGCTCTTCTTCCAGGCCACCTCGACACACGAGGGGCCGTCGGCTGTGCTGTAGCTGCTCTTTATCCACTGCAGCGCGGAATCAGAGGGCTTGAGGGTCATGTCTCTCCCAGCACTTTCTCGATGAATGCAAGTGACTCCCGTGGTGTGAGAGCCTGCGCCCGGATGATCCCATACCGAATGTCAAGGATCTGGGCCTCTTTTGGGTCGGCGATCACACGGCTGAGGAGCTGGATCTCGGTCAGCGCAATCGTCGCCCCGCCCTTGAGTCGGAGTAGCCGGAACGGACCTTCGAGGCCGCAGTTCTCCTCTCGGTTCAGAGGTAGGACCTGGAGGTCGATGGTCCGCAACTGGCCCATCTCCAAAAGGCGTTCGAGTTGGCGTCGCAACACCATTTTGCCCCCGATGGGACGGCGTAACGTCGACTCGCACTGCACGAAGTTGAAGAGTGGCCGCGCCGCCGAGGTGTCGATGATCTTCTGGCGGGCCAAACGCGCGGCCACTCGCTGCTCTACCTCTTCGTCCGTGAACGTCGGGCGTCGTTCGCGGAACACCGCCGTCGCGTACTCATCGGTTTGCAACAGGCCATCAACGACCGAGTTGTTGTAGGCGCCCAACTCGACGGCGTCGGCCTCCAACTTCGCAATATCCCGAACCTTCTTCGGGTAACGCGCCTCCGCCACGTCCTTCCTCATTGCGGCGATCTTGCCGCCCGCCTCCAAAACCCGATCCGCGTTGTCCAGGAACTCCGGGCTGGGGATGCGCCGAGCCCGCTCGACGGCCGAAACCTGCTCCTCTCCGTAACCGATCGCCGCCCCCAGCTCCGCCTGCTTCAGCCCGGCCGCTTCCCGCCACAACTTGATCTGGCGGCCGACCGTCCTCAGGACCGCGCCGCTTTCCTCATCCTCCATACGGGTCCACCTCCCACCCGACGCCGTCGGACAGGTCCGGACGATGGCCGGACAGTCACTGCACGTATCGGCGCCGCTACTTTTCAGCCTATTCGCGCGCGGCCACGCTGAGTGACGTGAAGCAACAAATCACTCGAACCGACACTTCCGTTTCGCACTACACGGTCCTGCTCTCGGCCACCCGCAAGGGCGCCCGCCTGGCACGACTCCTCGGGACGGAGCGCATTCGCTCCTGGGGGCTGCCGCATGAGACGGCGGCACTGATCATCGCGGAGCTGGCCGCGAACGCCGCGCTGCACGGCCGCGTACCGGGGCGGAACTTCCGGCTGACACTCACCGTCACCGGGTCCACGCTCCGTATCGAGGTGCGGGACCCACGCGTCGAACGCCTGCCGACCGTGCGCCCGGCCCCGGAGCCCGACGCGCCGCGCGAATGCGGGCACGGGCTGCTGCTGGTCGAGGAGTTGGCCGACCGGTGGGGCGTCGTGCCCGAGCTGATCGGCAAGACGGTGTGGGCCGAGATCGGGACCTAGCGCGGCGTGGGTTCGCGGAGGCCGTCGCCATATCAAGCGAATTCGGAGGGAGTGTTCAGGGGCCGGGGCGTCAGGACCACCGAAACGCCGTTGGGTGCGGTCGGGCGTCGCACTCGTCGGGATCATGGCCCCCAGCTGCCCGCAGTCGTCCGCCACTCAGATCGGCATCGACGACGACGCACTCGCGGAGGCCATGCGGCTGTCCGGCGCCAAAACCAAGAAGGAGATGGTCAACATCGCCCTCCGCGAGTACGCCGAGCGCCGGGCGCGCACCGAGGCGCGCCTGCGCCACCTGGAGCAGGCGCAGCAGTGGGACGAGGAAGGGTTCTGGCAACGTCACGCGGCCGAGAAGGGCGGCTCTGAGCGTACGGAGAAGGGTGCGGCCTGACCGTGATCCGTTACCTCGCCGACTCCACGGCCGTCTGGCGTCTCCAGCGTGACCGCAAGCTCAACGATCTCTGGGGTCATGAGCCGGATGAGGGGGCCATCGGCTCGTGCGCTCCGCAGCGCCCCGCTGAGATCGGAACCCCCTCGGGCAGGCTCAGGGCGCGGGCGGCCAGTTGCGCAGCGCCACGTCGGCCACCTGCTGGAGCTCCTCCCGCGTGGCACCGCTGGCCGCTTGGACGGCCATGCCGTGCGCTACGGCCATGAGGTAGCGGGCGAGCACTCCGGGATCGGTGTCCGTCGGCAGGTCGCCCTCGTCGACGGCCCGCCGGAAGCGGTCGCGGAGGCGGGCCGTGCCCTCGTTGCGCCAGGCGATGAGGGCGTCGCGGGCGCTGCGTCCGGGCTCGCCGGCGGCGAGGGAGCCCTGGACGCCGAAGCATCCGGCGGGGCAGTCGGGGCGGGTGTTGGCCCGGACGGAGCCGTGGAGGAACGCGGTGGCCACCTGTTGGGCGGTCGGTTCCCGCATGGCCCGGTCCGCGTACGCGGCCGGGCCCTCGGCGTAGCGCTCCAGGGCCTTGCGGAACAGGTCCTCCTTGTTGCCGAAGGCCGCGTACATGCTGGTGCGGGTGATGCCCATGGCGCTGGTCAGGTCGGTGAGGCTGGCGCCTTCGTAGCCCTGCTCCCAGAAGACCCGCATGGCGCGCTCGAGGGCCTCGTCGGCGTCGAACCCCCTCGGTCGGCCGATCGGTGCCTGCTGCCGCGTCGTCATGCCGTCCAGGATACCTCTTCGGTACCGATCGGTTCAGAAGTGCGCTACGCTCGATTTCGGTATCGATCGGTACTGAAATCTTGGGAGGTTATTGGCATGGGACAGCTTGAGGGCAAGACCGCTGTCGTCACCGGCGGCAGCACCGGGATCGGTCTGGCCGCCGCCGTACGGATGGCGGCCGAGGGCGCGCACGTGTTCATCACCGGCCGGCGGAAGGCCGAGCTGGACGCGGCCGTCGAGGCCATCGGCCCGGCGGGGGCCACCGCGGTGGCGGGTGATATCTCCGACCTGGCCGACCTGGACCGGCTCTACGACGCCGTCCGCGCCCGGGGCCGGGGTCTGGACGTGGTCTTCGCGAACGCGGCGGCCGCCTCGTTCGCGACACTGGAGGAGGTCACCGAGGAACACTTCGACCGGACCTTCGCCGTCAATGTGCGGGGCACGCTGTTCACCGTGCAGAAGGCGCTGCCGCTGCTCAACGACGGCGCCTCGGTGATCCTGAACGCTTCCACCGCCGCGGACAACGGCACGGAGGCGTTCGGCGCGTACGCGGCGTCGAAGGCCGCGATCCGGTCCTTCGCGCGGACCTGGGCCAACGAGCTCAAGGGTCGCGGCATCCGGGTCAACGCGGTCTCGCCGGGGCCGATCGACACGCCGGCGATCACGGGCATCGCCCCCGAGGGCAAAGCGGACGACTTCAAGGCACACCTCGCCACGACCACCGCGATCGGTCGGATGGGGCGCCCCGAGGAGGTCGCCGGGCTGGTGGCGTTCCTCGCCTCCGAGCAGAGCAGCTTCATCCTCGGCGCCAACTTCTACGTCGACGGAGGTGAGAACCAGATCTGACCCGGGCGCACCGGCCGCGCCCTCGGGCGGACTCGGGGCGGGCTCAGGGCGCTCAGGGGGGGCTCACGGCGGGCTCGGGGTGGACTCACGGCAGGCCCCGGGCGGGCTCGGGGGGACTCACGCCAGGCCCCGGGTGGACTCGGGGTGGACTCACGCCAGGCCCGGGGCGGGTGTCACGGCGGGCTCAGGGCGCCAGGATGTCCAGCTCCCGTAGCGCGCCCACGGTGATCTCCTTCGTGTAGCGCTCCGCCGCCTCCGCGTCGCCCGCGCGGACCGCCTCGGCCACGCGGACGTGGAGGGTGACCGCCTCCGGGTCGGGGTCGCTGAACATGACGCGGTGCTGGGTGCGGCCGGTGAGGACCTCCGCGACGACGTCGCCGAGCCGGGCGAACATCTCATTGCCCGAGGCGCGCAGGATCACGCGGTGGAAGGCCACGTCGTGGACCAGATACGCGGGCAGCTGCTGGCCGCGCGACGTGGCCACCATATTGAGCGCGTGCTCGGTGAGCTCGGCGCACTGCTCCGGGGTGGCGTGCTCGGCGGCCAGCCCGGCGGCGGCGGGCTCGATGGCCGAGCGCAGGGCGGTGAGGGAGCGGAGCTGGCGGGGGCGGTCGGGTCCGGCCAGGCGCCAGCGGATGACCTGGGGGTCGAAGACGTCCCACTCCTCGGTGGGGCGCACCGTCACGCCGACCCGGCGGCGGGACTCCACCAGGTGCATGGACTCCAGGACCCGCACCGCCTCCCGGACGACCGTGCGGGAGACGTCGTAGCGCCGCTCCAGTTCGTCCGTGCGTAGCACCGTCCCGGGCGGGTAGTCGCCCGCAGTGATCGCGGGGCCGAGGGATTCCAGGACGCGGTCGTGCAGCCCCCGGCCCCTGGGCCTCTGACCACGGCCCTCGGGCCCCTGTTCGTCCATGCGCTCAGCCTACGCGGCCACCAGACCATCAAATAAGTATGACTTTTACGTCACGGACTCTTGAATACGTCGTATCTGTGGGGTTGAGTGTCCGGCGGCGCCGAGGTCGAAGAAGACAGCGAGGTTTCACACAATGCACGCCCCCCAGGTTGTCGTGGTCATGGGAGTGTCCGGAACGGGCAAGACCACGATCGGCCCCTTGCTGGCGGAGGAGTTCGGCGTCCCGTACGCCGAGGCCGACGACTTCCACCCGCCGGCCAACATCGAAAAGATGTCGGCCGGGACCCCGTTGGACGACGATGACCGACGCCCCTGGCTGGACGCCATCGGCGCCTGGGCCGAGACCCACGCCTCGGGCGGGGGAGTGGTGAGCTGCTCGGCGCTCAAGCGGATGTACCGCGACCGGCTGCGGTCCGCCGCCCCCGGCATCGTCTTCCTCCACCTGACCGGCGACCGCGAGCTGATCGCCGAGCGGATGAAGGAGCGCAAGGGCCACTTCTTCTCCGGGGACCTGCTCGACTCCCAGCTCGCCACGCTCGAACCGCTCCAGCCGGACGAGTACGGCGTCGCCGTGGACGTCTCCCCGGAGCCCGAGGTCATCACCGAGCGGGCCGCCGCCGAACTGCGGCGGCTCGAACACCAGTAACGCACGTTAGGAAACCCGCCGTGACCAGACTCAGCGCCGAGATGCTGGCAGCGGACACCGTCGACCCGATCACGTCGGCCGGTCACGCACAGCTCGGCATAGCCGTCCTCGTCGGCATAGCCGTTCTCGTCCTCCTCATCACCCAGACCAAGCTGCACGCGTTTCTGTCGCTGACGATCGGCTCACTGGCGCTCGGCGCCGTCGCGGGCGCCCCGCTCGACAAGGTCATCACCAGCTTCTCGGCCGGTCTCGGGTCGACCGTCGCGGGTGTCGGCGTGCTGATCGCCCTCGGGGCGATCCTCGGCAAGCTGCTCGCCGACTCCGGCGGCGCCGACCAGATCGTCGACACGATCCTCGCCAGGGCGAACAACAAGACGATGCCCTGGGCCATGGTGCTGATCGCGGGGATCATCGGGCTGCCGCTCTTCTTCGAGGTCGGCATGGTGCTGATGATCCCGGTGGTGCTGCTGGTCGCCAAGCGCGGCAACTTCTCCCTGATGCGGATCGGCATCCCGGCGCTCGCGGGTCTGTCCGTGATGCACGGCCTGGTGCCGCCGCACCCCGGCCCGCTCGCCGCGATCGACGCGGTCCACGCCGACCTGGGGATCACCCTGGCGCTCGGCGTCCTCATCGCCATCCCCACCGCGATCATCGCGGGCCCGGTCTTCTCGCGCGTCGCCGACCGCTGGGTCGACGTCACCCCGCCGGACCGGCTGATGCCCACGCGCCCCTCGGAGGAGCTGGAGCGGCGTCCCGGGTTCGGCGTCACCGTGTTCACCGTGCTGCTGCCGGTCGTGCTGATGCTGATCAAGGCGCTGGTCGACATCGTGGTGGACGACCCGGAGAACGGCGTCCAGCGGGTCGCCGACGTCATCGGCAACCCCCTGATCGCGCTGCTGGCGGCGGTGATCGTGGGCATGTTCACGCTGGGCCGCCCGGCGGGCTTCACCCGGGACCGGATCTCCTCCACCGTCGAGCACTCGCTCGCCCCGATCGCCGGGATGCTGCTGATCGTCGCCGCGGGCGGCGGCTTCAAGCAGACCCTCATCGACATCGGCGTCGGCAAGATGATCATGAATATCTCGGAGGACTGGAGCGTCTCCGCGCTGCTCCTCGCCTGGCTGATCGCGGTCGCCATCCGGCTGGCCACGGGCTCGGCGACGGTGGCCACGATCTCGGCCGCCGGGCTGATGACCCCGCTCGCCGCCGACATGTCCAGCACGCATGTGGCACTGCTGGTGCTGTCCATCGGCGCCGGGTCGCTCTTCTTCAGCCATGTCAACGACGCGGGGTTCTGGCTGGTCAAGGAGTACTTCGGGATGAGCGTCGGGCAGACGGTGCGGACCTGGTCGGTGATGGAGACGATCATCTCCGTCGTCGGGCTCGTCTTCGTCCTGCTGCTGTCACTGGTGATCTAGCGCTGAGCAGAGAATAGGAATACGCACGCCATGACGACACATCCGCTCTTCGACATCGCGGGCCGCACCGCGCTGGTCACCGGCTCCAGCCGGGGCATCGGCCACGCCCTCGCGCGGGGGCTCGTGGAGGCCGGCTGCACGGTGGTGCTCAACGGGCGCGATCCGCGGGCCCTGGAGAAGGCGGCCGCCGAACTCGGCGGTGGCGCGGGGGCACGGAGGTTGCGGAGGGCACGGGGGGCACTGTGGTGCACACCGCCGCGTTCGACGTCACCGACGGCCCGGCCGTCGCCGCCGGGATCGCCGATGTCGAGGAGCGGGTCGGCCCGCTCGACATCCTGGTCAACAACGCCGGGATGCAGAACCGGGCGCCGCTGCTGGAGTTCACCGACGACGCCTGGCGGCAGATCCTGGACACCAACCTCACCAGCGCCTTCCTGGTGGGCCGGGAGGCCGCCCGGCGGATGACCACACGCGGCCACGGCAAGATCGTCAACATCTGCTCGCTCCAGAGCGAGGTGGTCCGCCCCGGCATCGCGCCCTACGCGGCGACCAAGGGCGCGCTGAAGATGCTCACCAAGGGCATGTGCGCGGACTGGGGCCGGTACGGAATCCAGGTCAACGGGCTCGGCCCCGGCTACATCGAGACCGAGCTGACCCGGCCGCTGGTCGAGGACGAGGAGTTCAGCGCCTGGGTGCGCGGCCGGACCCCGGCCGGGCGCTGGGGCCGCACCGAGGACCTGATCGGGGCGCTGCTGTATCTCGCGTCCCCGGCGGCGGACTTCGTGAGCGGACAGGTGCTGTACGTAGACGGCGGCATGACGAGCGTGTTGTGAACGCTGACGGGCTTGTGAACGCTGCGAAACCAGGTCGAAACCAGGTGAGCTTGAGGAGGCTGGGCGGATGGTGCTGGGCTGTGTGATCCACGGACAGGGTGATCTGCGGGTCGAGGAACTCCCGGAGCCGGAACCGGCGCCCGGGCAGGCGCTCGTGGCGATCCGCTACGGTGGGATCTGCGGATCGGACCTCCACTACCACCGGCACGGTGGGGTGGGCGACTTCCGGCTCCAGGAGCCGATGGTGCTGGGGCACGAGGTCGTGGGCACGGTGGTGGCGTACGGCGAGGGCGCCACCGGGCCCGCGGCCGGCACGCCGGTCGCCGTGCACCCGGCGACGCCGTGCGAGGTGTGCCCGGAGTGCGCCGACGGCCGCGCCAACGTCTGCCGCGACACCCGCTACCTGGGCAGCGCCGCGCGCTACCCCCACGTCCAGGGCGGCTTCGCCTCCCGCATCACCGTCCCGGCGGCGCAGCTGCGCGCTCTGCCGGAGGGGCTGGACCCGCGCCGGGCGGCGCTCGCCGAACCGCTGTCCGTCGCGCTGCACGCGGTGCGGCGGGCGGGCGCGGTGAAGGGCCGCCATGTGCTGGTCACCGGCGCCGGCCCGATCGGCTGCCTGACCATCGCGGCGGCCCGCGCGGCGGGCGCGGCGTCGGTCACGGCGACCGATCTGCTGCCCCGCGCCTTGGAGTTCGCGGCCGCGGCCGGTGCGACCGCGTGCGTACGGGCCGACGACCCGGACGACCCGAACTGGCCCTCGGACGAGTTCGACGTCGCCATCGAGGCATCCGGCGTGGCCGCCGGGCTCGACACCTGCCTGCGGAGGGTGCGGCGCGGCGGGGTCGTCGTCCAACTCGGCATGCTCCCGCCCGGGCAGAGCCCGTTCGCCGGGAACGTACTGGTCAGCCGCGAGATCGAACTGCGGGGCGCACTGCGCTTCCACGCCGAGTTCGACGACGCGTTGCGGCTGCTGGCCGCCGAGCCGTCGTTCGACGCGCTGATCAGCGGCGTACGGCCGGTGGAGGAGGCGGCGGAGGCGTTCACCTTGGCCGCCGACCGCGGTCAGTCCTGCAAGGTGCTGCTGGACTTCGCCTAGGCCGGGCCGCGTCCGGCGGCGCCTAGGCCGGGCCGCGTCCGGCGGCGACTAGGCCGGGCCGCGTCCGGCGGCGACGTGGCGCCTGCGGCGGGCCGTTCCCCTCCGCGCCCCTTCCCGCAGCATCGATATGCGGCTCCGCCGTGTGGTGGGGCTCCGCCCCAGGCCCCGGCCGCGTCACGGGTGGCGCGGTCGGCGGCCGTGCGCAGGTCGGCATCGGTGGTGCGGGCCTGGCGCCCCCGCTCCTCCGGCGGGTGGACGGCGCGGGCGGCGGGGTCGGTGAGCCAGCGGTAGGCGCCGTATAGCGCCGGTCCCCGGTGGAGCCGCTGTGGCTCCTATCCGCGTCCGGCTCGGGTTTGCGAGCGCGATGGCCAAGCGCGTCGGGCGAAGTCCGCTACGGTTCGGCAGCGCCCCGAAGCGGCGCGGGGCCGTGTCGATGTGCGGCTCCGCCGCGCGGCTGTGTCGATATGCGGCTCCGCCGCGTGGGACCAGCCACGACGGCGCCGCAGACGGCCGACGACGCATCGCAGCACTTCCAGCGGAGCGCTCAGCCTCTCGGTTCGTACCGCATCGCCACCGCCCCCGAGCCGAACTCCACTCGGCTCACGAGCTTCAAGTCGACATGCTTCGACAGTCCGGCGAACAACGTCGGCCCGTGGCCCGCGAGCCTGGGGTGAACCATGAACTCGTACTCATCGATCAATCCCAGCTCCGTCAACGCCAGCGCGAGCTTCACGCCTCCTACGAACAGGCCCTTGCCCGGCTCCCGCTTGAGCTGCTGAACGGCCTCGGCCAGATCCCCGCGCACGAGTTCCGCGTTCCAGTCGACCCGCTCCAGGGTGCTCGACACGACGTACTTCTTCGCCGCGTTGATCGTCTGGGCGAAGGGCTCCATCCACTCAGGTCTCGTTCCGGTCGGCGCCGGCGGCCGCCACGCCTCCTCCATCATTTCGTACGTCACCCGGCCGAAGAGAAGCGCATCGGCCTGGTCGAGGTGCGCGGCGTGGTGACGATGCATCTCTTCGTCCGGGGCGATGACGCGGTGATCGCAACACCCGTCCAGGGTGACGTTGATGGAGTACCGAAGAGGCCGCATCGCGCAAGAGTACCGCCGAGGGGTGGAGGTCAACGGGTTGTTGTGGGCGGCGGGCGGTGTTTCGAACACCGGGATCGCTCGTCGCTGTTCGACGAGACACCACTAGGGGGATCCCTAATGGTGGCGTCCGGCCTTATGGCAGGTCTGGACCAGTCGTGGCACCCTACCGGCGACAAAGCGTCAGACAACGTTGTCCGACGCTCTCGGGCACCTCCAACGGACTTGGAGTCGACCGCATGAGACGTGTCGCCACCTTATTCAGCGCCCTCACCCTCGCCACCCTCAGCTGGACCGCCGGAACCGCCGCCCACGCCGCCGCCCCGACCCACCCTGCTCAGGGAACCTCCGCGCAGGGAACCTCCGTCTCCACCGAGGAGCAGCGTGCCGCCGTCCGCTTCTGGACGGCGGAACGGCTGCGCACCGCCCAGGACGTCACCACCCTGCCCGCCGCCCGCACCGCGAAGCTCGCGGCGCCCGCGCCCACCACGGGGGAGCGGGTGACCGTGCCCCGCTCCCGGGCCCCGCCGCCCCGTCTCCGCGACCTCGCCCCGGGCCACGTCCCCCACCGCCTGGACCGGCGGCGGCCTGATCAGCACCACGGCGGGCAAGGTCTTCTTCCAGAACGCCTCGGGCGGCACCTTCGCCTGCTCCGCCACCGTCGCCAACAGCGACAACAGGTCCGTCGTGCTCACCGCCGGCCACTGCACCGTGGACGCGGCCACCGGCACCGGCTACCGCAACTGGGTCTTCATCCCGGGCTACAACAATGGCAACCGCCCCTACGGCACCTTCCCCGCCCGCCGCCTCTTCTGGGAAGGCCAGTACGTCTCCACCCGGGGCAACGCCAACTGGGACTACGCCTTCGCCGTGATGAACACGCTGAACGGCCGCACCCTGGCCGACACCGTGGGCGCCCAGGGCATCGCCTTCAACTCGCAGACCGGCCGCCACGTCCACTCCTTCGGCTACGGAGGCTCCGCCGCCGAGGGCAACGGCGAGCGGCTGAACCACTGCGAGGGCAATGAGTTCGCCGACGCGGGCCGCCCCGGCTCCACGATGTGGGGCATCGACTGCGTCCAGACCGGAGGGTCGAGCGGCGGCGGCTTCCTCGCCGACTTCTCCGGCGGCGCGGGCTATCTGATCGGCAACATCAGCGTCAGCGCGGGCACGAACGAATACCACCCGACGCTGGGCAACGAGGCCCTTGACCTCTACCGCCGGGCGGGCGCCGAGTAGGCCCGCCACCCACCTCGCACGGCCCGTCCCCTCCGTCCCCGACCAGGGGGAGGGGGCGGGGCCCTCGCCGTGCCGTTGCCTTGCCCCCGCCTGCCTCGCCGTAAGGCGCCCCGGCGCACAATGAGCGCATGACGAGGAGCGACGCATCACCACGGGACACGCGGGACGCGGCCACCGCCCATGCGTGGGCCGCCCTCGGCGGCGACCCCGCGCTGCTGGAGCGGGTGACGTACCGCTCGGTGAGCGGCGGACTGCCCGCCCGGCTGCCCGTGGCCGAGCTGGCCCGCGCCACCGTGGGCGTGTGCTCGCTGGCCGCCGCCGAACTGGGCGCGCGGCGCTCCGGCGGGGTCGTTCCGGCGGTACGGGTCGACGAGGGTGCCGTCGCCACCGCGTTCGTCAGCGAACGGCACCTGCGGATCGACGGCCGGAAGCCCACCAACTTCGCCCCGCTGTCCGGCTTCTGGCGTGCGGCCGACGGATGGGTCCGTACGCACGCCAACTACCCGCACCACCGGGCCCGGCTGCTCACCGCCCTCGGCCTGCCCGGCGACAGCGGGCCGGACGAACTCGCGGCGGCGCTCGCGGCCCGCCCCGCGCGCGCGATCCAGGAGACCGTCTACGCGGCGGGCGGTCTGGCCGTGGCCGTGGCGGAGCCCGGCGAGAGCGAGATCCCGCTGGCCGCGCTGCCGTTGATCGAGTCCCGGCACGTCGGCGAGGGCGAGCTGCCCGCGAACGGGGCGCTGCCCGGGGATGCCGACTTGCCCGCCGGCGCGGGGCCCGCGAGTGAAAGGGTGCCCGGGGGTGGCGGGTTGCCCGTGAGCGCAGGGTCCGCGAACGGCGGGGTGCCCGCGAGCGGGGCGCCGCCCGTGAACGGCGGGCTGCCCGTGAACGGCGGGCTGCCCGCGAGCGGTGGGTTGCTCACAGGCACCGTGCTGCCCGCGAGCGGCGTGCGCGTGCTTGATCTGACCCGGGTCATCGCCGGGCCGGTGGCCACCCGCACCCTGGCGTTGCTCGGCGCCGACGTGCTGCGTATCGACTCGCCCCGGCTGTCCGAGGACCCGGACGCCCACGCCGACACCGGCTTCGGCAAGCGCTCGGCCGCACTCGACCTCGCCGCGCCCGAGGCCCGCCGGACCTTCGAGGCGCTGCTCGCGGACGCCGATGTGGTGGTCACCGGCTACCGCCCTGGTGCGCTCGACCGCTTCGGACTCGCCCCGGACGCCGTGCTGGAGCGCCACCCCGGGCTGGTCGTGGCCCAACTGTGCGCATGGGGCTGGTCCGGGCCCTGGGCCTGGCGGCGCGGTTTCGACAGCCTGGTCCAGGCGGCCACCGGCATCGCCGCGATTGAGGCGCAGGGCGATGGCGACGGCCGCCCGGGTGTGCTGCCCGCCCAGGCACTCGACCACGGCACCGGCTATCTGCTGGCGGCAGCCGTACTACGGGCGCTGACCGAGCGCCAGGAGACCGGCGGCGGACACCATCTGCGGCTCTCCCTCGCGGGCACCGCGTCCTGGCTGATCCACGGCATCGCCCCGGCCGCCCTGGCGGACGGCCCCGCCCATGACCCGGCGCCGTGGCTGACCGAGACCGCCTCCGACCTGGGCACGCTGCACCACGCCCGCTCACCGATCGCTTCCCCGGACGGATCCCCGGACCCACTCGACTGGTCCCGTCCCCCGGCCGTCTGGGCGCCGACGCCCCGCGCTGGCTCTGACGGTCCGGTCCGTCTTCCCGGACGAGCGGCGGCGGGACACCGGAATATGTCGCACTCCGCGCGTGCTCGGCCCTGACAAGGCTGACGCGCGGAGGAATCACATGAAATCGCGAGCGGCTCGCTGGAAGATGTTCCGGGAATTTGCTGCCTTTATCGGTGACCACGGTGTCACTACCGTGATCGATTCCGTCTACCTCGTCGAGCAGCTCCAGGAGGCATTGCGCCACCTTGAACTCGGCAAGAAACATGTGGGGAGTATGGCCGCGTTTCGGCTCGCTCGTCAGGTTTTCCCCGTCGGCGGGCCCGGGTCGTCGATCCGAATTCCCGGGTCCCGCCGACGCCGCAGCCGGTTTCCCCGCCGCGCCTGGGGAGAGCTCAGCCGCCGAGGGCCTCGGTGGCTGCCCCGACGACCGGAGACAGGGTGTCGTCCAGCATCTTCCCGTGGACCTTGAGGTTTCCGGAGGGGTCGGTGAGCATGCTGGTCACCTCCCACGACGGGTCACTCAGGTGGTACATCTCCACGTGCTGCCACAGCGCGCCCACCGACTCGCCCACGGGACTGGTGAGGCTGGACTCGGGCGTCGGCGCGTGGCTTGCCTCCGCGCTCGTCTCCGTTGCCGCGGAAGCCGTCCCGGTCCCGGCGATGCCCATGACCGCCACAGCGGCCACCAGTGTCCCGGCAAAGCCGACCCACCGCCGGCGCCCGGCCGGGCCCGATGCGGTGTCAGAGCCCTGAACCGCTTCTGCGTTCTTGCGGCGGTAAGCACTCATAAAATTGCCCCTTCCGTGCAGCGCGTCAACAGCCTGACGCTTCTGGATTGCGAGAGAATCTCAGCACGCTGTCAACTCGAGTGGGTTTCCCGGTCGTTGCGCCGAAAAGAAGGATGACTCACCGTCAAATTCCTTGCGAATGCGGCCGATTTAACGCTCAAGTGACTCACGAGAAAAGGCGTGGCAACCGGCGGGACGTCTGATCCACATGCGGCGCTGCAATTCCCTCATCGCCCACCGGAAACGCTTTCGATCCAGGAATCCCGACAAAGCGCCGAGGAAACCGACAAAGCGACGAGGAAACCGACGAAGCAGACTTCGCGGTTTTTGCCGCCGCTCAGTGCCTGCTCATCCTGGGGTGCATCAGCCCGGCTCGCCCCGCCCGGTGCAGGCTTTCCCGTGATTTCCCGTGCACTCAGGAAAGGGACGATGATGACGATTCAGGCATCCGCGCCTCCTGCCACCCTGACGGCTCCCCGGTCCCAGGAGGACGCCCCGCACCTGGCTGACCTGCTACTCCAGGCTGCCGAGCACCATCCAGGCAACGGACTGCGGTACTGCCTGACGGACGATGTGGGGGAGAGCCGACTCCAACCGTATCCCGAACTGCTGGACGAGGCTCGCCGGATCCTGGCGGGACTGCGCGCCCGTGGCGCGGAAGCCGGCCGCAAGATCGTACTGCTGCTGGAGCGGCCGGACGACTTCCTGCCCGCCTTCTGGGCCTGTCTGCTCGGTGGCATGACCGCCTGCCCCCTCGTTCCTCTACGCAACGACCACGAGAGGTGGAGCGCCCAACTCGCACACGTCAACACCCTGCTCGACGGGCCGCTGGTGGTCACCACGGCGCGGTTGTGTGACGAAATGCCCGAGGTCCCGGGCCTGGAGGCGGCGGTCCTCAAGGACCTCACCGCTCATGCGGGCGATATCGCGCCCGGGGACGTGACCCTCTTCGAGGCCCGTCCCACGGACGTCGCCCTGCTGGTCCTCACCTCGGGGTCCACGGGCAACTCCAAGGCGGTGATGCTCACCCATGCCAACCTGCTGGCCTCCATGGCGGCCAAAGCCGAAACGCAGGGCCTCACCTCGTCGGACATCACGCTCAACTGGATCTCGTACGATCACGTCGCGGCCCTGCTGGAGGCGCATCTGCTGCCGTTGTCGGTCGGTGCGACCCAGGTGCAGACCACGCCGGACACGATTCTCGGTGACCCGGTGCGCTTCCTCCGGCTCATCGACGCGCACCGCGTCACGATGACCTTCACGCCCAACTTCCTGCTCGGCCTGATCAACCAGGCCCTGGCGCAGCTGCCCGGCGAGTTGCCCCTGGACCTGTCCAGTCTGCGGCACATCGTCTCCGGCGGCGAGGCCAACCTCGTGACCACCGGCGTGACCTTCCTGCACAATCTCGCCCCGTACGGACTCGACCGCGGCGTGCTGTGGCCGGCGTTCGGCATGACGGAGACCTGCGCCGGCAGCATCTACAACCGTGACTTCCCCGACCAGGACCTCGACGCGGAGTTCGCGGCGGTCGGCCGCCCGGTGCCAGGACTCACCATCCGGATAGCCGCCGAGGACGGCGGGGACCGGACGCCGGCCGACGGCGAGGTCGGCGAGGTCGAACTGAACGGGCCGATGGTCACCGGCGGATACTTCAACAACGCGCAGGCCAGCGAGGACGCCTTCACCGCCGACGGCTGGTTCCGCACGGGCGACCTGGGCCGCCTCGTCGACGGCAGGCTCACCCTCGTCGGGCGCAGCAAGGACAGCGTCATCGTCAACGGCGTGAACTACTTCAGCCACGAGCTGGAGTCGTGCCTGGAGGATCTCGACGGGGTACGGACGTCGTACGTCGCGGCCTTCCCGACTCGACCCGAGGGGAGCGACACCGAGCAGTTGGTGGTGGCTTTCGCGACCACCCTCGACGGGGACGACGAGGCCGGTCTGCACCGCCTGCTCATCGCGGTGCGCAACAGCATCGTCATGACCTGGGGGTTCCGCCCGGCGCTGCTGCTGCCGCTGCCCGCGGACGCCTTCCCCAAGACCAGCCTGGGAAAGATCCAGCGTTCACTCATGCGAAAGCGCCTGGAGGCCGGCGACTATGCCGCGCACCGGGCGGCCGTCGACGACCTGGTCACCCGCCACCTCGGTGGATACGTCGCTCCCGAGGGCGAGATCGAGCGGGCCCTGGCCGGGATCTACGCGGAGCTGTTCGACATGGCGCCCGAGACGGTGAGCGCCACGGCCGGCTTCTTCGACCTGGGCGGCACATCGCTGGACATCCTGCGCATGAAGCGGCTGGCGGGCAGTCGGCTCGGCGCCGTGGACCTGCCGGTCCTCGCCATCCTCACCGCGCCGAGCGTCCGGGAGCTGGCCAAGCGGCTCGCGGTGGGCGAGGATGCCGAACCGGCCGTGTACGACCCGATCGTGCCTCTGCAGACCAGTGGCGACAAGACGCCGCTCTTCTGCGTCCACCCGGGCGTCGGTGAGGTTCTCGTCTTCGTCAATCTGGCCAAGTACTTCGTACACGAGCGCCCGTTCTACGCGTTGCGGGCGCGCGGCTTCAACCCCGGCGAGAGGCCCTTCGAGTCCTTCGACGAGATGGCCCGTACGTACGCCGCCGCCATCCGCGAGAAGCAGCCGCACGGCCCGTACGCGCTGGCAGGGTACTCCTTCGGCTCAGCGGTGGCCTTCGAGATCGCCAAGATCCTGGAGGCCGAGGGCGAGCGGGTGGACTTCCTCGGCAGCTTCAACCTCCCGCCGCACATCAAGTACCGCATGGACGAACTCGACTACATCGAGACCGCCGTCAACCTGGCGATGTTCCTGGAGCTGGTCTCCAAGCAACAGGCCGCCGAGCTGCCTGCCCTGCTGCGTCCGCTCACCAAGGAGGAGCAGCTCAGGCGCCTGATCGAGATCGCCCCGCCGGAGCGGCTGAGCGAACTGGACCTGGATCTGGCCCGGTTCACGGCCTGGGCCGACCTCGCCGACGGCCTGACCGGACTCGGCCGCACCTACCACCCGAGTGGCACCGTGCGCTCGATGAGCGTCTTCTACGCCATCCCGCTGCGGGGGACCAAGGAGGACTGGCTCAACAACGAGCTGCGCCGCTGGGACGAGCACACCCGAGAAGCGAATCGCTACCTCGACGTGCCCGGCGAGCACTACACGCTGATGGGTCCCCAGCACGTCCCCACCTTCCAGACCATCCTCCGGTCCGAGCTCGACCGGGCCCTCCACGGCAAGTGAACCCAGGAGACATGGCTTTGACGCGTGGTAAGAAGATCCTGATCACCGGTGGCACGGGGCAGGCGGCCCGCCCGGTCGCCGAGGCCCTCGCCGCCGACAACGAGGTCTGGTGCCTCGGCCGCTTCACCACTCCCGGCGTCGAGAACGAGCTTCGCGCCCAGGGCATCACGACGTATCGCTGGGACATGGGCGAGGACACCCTGGACGCGCTGCCCGACGACTTCACCCACGTCATGCACTCCGCGGTGCACCGAGGCCACGACGGCGACTTCGACACCGCCATCGAGATCAACTCGGTCGCCGTAGGACGGCTCATGACGCACTGCCGCATGGCTGAGGCCTTCCTGCACGTGTCGACCGGTGCCTTTTACAAGCGCCAGACGCTCGACCACCAGTACAAGGAGACCGACCCACTGGACGGCGTGGCCGAATGGCTGCCGGCCTACCCCGTCTGCAAGATCGCGGCGGAGGGCGCCGCCCGCGCGTACGCCCGTACGCTCGGCGTGCCCACCACCATCGCGCGCCTCAACATCTCGTACGGCCCCGCCTCCTACGGCGGCGTGCCCGTCATGTACTTCAAGAAGATGCTCGCCGGCGAGCCCATCCCGATCCCGCTGGAAGGCCAGAACTGGGCATCGCTGATCCACACCGATGACCTCGTGCACCAGGTCCCGCTGCTGTGGGGCATCGCGAGCGCGCCCGCGACGGTCGTCAACTGGGGCGGTGACGAGCCGGTCGGGATGACCGACTGCGCCGAGTACATGTCCGCGATCACGGGTGTCGAGGCAAAGCTCGAGAGGACCGCCGTCACCCGTGAGACGTATGCCTTCGACAGCACCAAGCGGCGGTCGCTGATCGGCGACTGCACCGTCGAATGGCACGACGGCATCCGCCGCACGCTGCGGGCCCACTTCCCCGACATCCCCCTGAAGGATCCGAAGGGGGTCTCCGCGTGAACGATTCCCGCGCTGTTCGCCACTTCCGGACCGGCCCTACCGGGCGCCGAGCGAGGCGACCGCGCGCGGAATCGCCGGGCTCCGCGGCGACGCGTTTTCAGCGCACGCGAGCCGCCGAGAGGGACCGTTTCAGCACCGGCGTGAGGCGCTGTTCCACGAAGCGGTAGATGAGCCAGGCGAGGCCCAGCATCACCAGCACGGTCAGGGCGAACGTCCCGTAGGAGGGGATGCCCAGCTTCTGATGGAGCACCCAGACGACCACCCAGCCCAGATGCTCATGGACCAGGTAGAACGGGTAGGTCAGGGCGCCCGCCACGGTGAGCCAGCGCCAGTCGGCCCAGTTCACCTTGCCTAGCGCGATCAGCGTCACCGCCACATAGCCGAAGGCGACGACGGCGATGATGCCGGTGGCCGACCGGTAGGAGAAGGCGTCGACGTTGGCCGGGTGCCACAGCTCGCGGATCGCGTAGTGCTGGCCGATCAGGAAGCTGATCCCGATGATGCCCCAGGCCAGGGCGTCATGGCCGAAGCGGTGGAGCAGATAGATGCCCATGCCGCCGATGAAGTACGAGGAGTACTCCGGCATCAGGACCACGTCCAGCAGCGGCAGGTCCGACGCCTCGGCGAACGCCGAACCCAGCGTCCAGACGGCGCAGAAGAGCACCACGCGGTGCCGGGTCGCGCCCGGGAGCACCACGAACAGCGCGAAGAGGGCGTAGAAGCGCAGCTCCGCCCACAGCGTCCAGCACACGCCCAGCACCCGGTCCACCCCGAGTGGCTGCTGGAGCATGGTGAGGTTGACCAGCGCGTCGCTGGGCGACACCGCCTTGTAGGCGACCCAGGGCAGTGCGAAGACGCCGGTCACCAGGATGATCGCGACCCAGTAGGCGGGGTAGAGGCGGGAGACGCGTGAGGCGAAGAACGAGCGCAGCGGCCGTCCCCATCCGCTCATGCAGATGACGAAGCCGCTGATGACGAAGAAGATCTGGACGCCCAGACAGCCGTAGGCGAAGTAGCTGGAGAGGGTGGGGAACTGGGCGCGGGCGAGGAGCCCCACGCCTGGGTTATCTCGCCGTCGCGGCCGCCGTAGTGGTACGCGGCCACCATGAGCGCGGCGAGCAGACGCAGCCCGTCCAGCGCCCGCAGCCGCACCGGATGGCCACCGCCGCGCGCTGCCGCCTTGGCGGTGCGCTCGGCGGATCGCTCCAGGGACAGGTCGGGGGCGCGCGGCGGCGTCGGCGTGGGAGCCGTCGCCGCCGCGTTGGATATCGGTCCTGCGTCCGAGCCGGATATCGGCCCGGCGTCCGAGTCGGATATCGGCCCGGTGTCGGGGGCGGGCGGCGCGCTCATCCGGTGACCGTCCGCTTGAGGGCGGCCCGCTTCAGTGCCCGGGCCCGCCGTGCCACCTTGCGCACCGTCTCATTGCGCGGGATGAACGCCAGCTGCGAGGGCACCGCCCCGGGCAGGGCGAGCGCGGTCAGCCGGCGCTTCTTGAAGTAGCGCCAGGTGTTGTTGTCCAGGTGGGCGGCCAGATAGCGCTCGGCCGCCGGCCGCAGATCCGGGTAGATCTTGGCCTGCATGCAGAAGCCGACCGCGGTGACCAGCCCGGTGAGCCGTTTGCCCGCCCGCTCGTCCACCGGCTGGGCGGCGGTCACCGCCTTGTGGTCCTCGAGGTCGGGCAGCAGCGCGTCCACGATCGTCACCGGCATGCGGTTGCTGTTCTGGTATGGCGTGAGCCGCTCCAGCAGCGTGTCGGTGCCGATCCGGGCCACCGGCAGCCCGTAGAAGACGTCGGCGGTGAGCAGCGCGGTGGAGAAGCAGCCGATGACCAGGGCCGGGCTCATCCGCTGGTACAGCACCTCGGCGAGGACCGGGGTGTCCATGACGGTCAGCTCCGCGCCCAGCTCCGCGGCCTTCTTCTCCAGCATCCGCGACCAGCGGGCCGGGGCGGTGGGGTGCGGCTTGAAGACGACGGTGCGGTGGCCCAGCGCCACGGCGCCGCGCAGCATCCGCAGATGCAGCTCTTCCTCCTCCTGCGGGGAGAGGATGTCCAGCGCGGACAGGTACTGGCCGAGCAACAGCGCCGGGCCGTTTCCGACCGCGATCCGCTCGCTGGCGGAGGCGACACCGCGCGGGGCGGCGTCGGCGACCTCGGTGAGCACCTTGGTGAACACCTCGGTCGGCAGGATCTCCGGCTCGACGCCGAACTCGGTCAGCAGCAGCGGCCGCAGCCCGGGCACCAGGTCGAGGTGGAGCAGCCGGCGGATGCGGGTGCCGATCAGCGGGTCCAGCTTGTTGCGGGTCGGGCCGTAGCTCATCAGCCCGTCCGCGTAGACGTCGATGGGCGCGCCCTGGAACACATTGGCGACCGCCATCGCCGGGTTGACCTGGATGGACTCCAGGATCAGCTCGACCTTGTCGTCGCCGAGGTTCCACAGCAGCCGCAGATGGCGCTCCCACAGCGGGGCGTCGTCGATGCGCGGGGCCCAGCCGCCGGGGTGGAACGGCGAGATCGTCTCGTTCCAGGACAGCACCCGGTCGAAGCGGCCGCGCAGCCGCTCGAAGCCGGGCATCTCGTCCACCCGCGGGGTGGTCTCGGGCGTCGCGGCGTTGTTGCTGATCAGCAGCAGCCGGCGGTCGGCCGGGCCGACGCTGCCCGCGTCGATCGCGGCCGCGAGGGTCGCCGCCCCGTAGAGGGTCGAGGCGAGGAAGATCTGGGTGCGCTTGCGCTCCGCCAGGGGCTTGTAGGCGGACATCAGGCCGCCACCTCCGCCCCCGCGGACCGGCGCTTGACTCGCCGCAGTCGTGCGGCGCGCTCGTAGTCCATGGAATCCAGTGCGTCCTTCAATACGTCCTGGGGCATGCGTTTCATCGCCGCCGCCGACATGGAACGGAGTTTGCGTGCCACTTGTGGTTCGAATCTCTCGATGTTGCCGAGGTGGTGGGAAATGATCGCGCAATAGGTGCGGACGGCCTTCGGCAGCAGGGTGTCGGCGTCGCGGTCCCGTGCGGTTTCCTCGATCACCTGGTCGAACGCGCGGATGAAGTCCAGCTGCCGCACATCGCCGATCTGGGTGAGCGAGGAGGAGACCCCGCGCCGGTAGAACACCCCGGCCAGGCCGAGGACGGCGAAGCTGCGGGCCTCGCGGTGCAGCCGCCAGATCCAGGGCCGGTCCTCGGCGGTGCGCAGCCCGTGGGTGAAGTGCAGCAACCCCTCGTCGACCAGGCGGCGGTGGTACATGCCCGCCCAGGCGTAGGGATAGTCGACGGAGGTGGAGCGGTCGGCCGGGAGGATCACGTCCCGCGGGTTCATCACCTCATTGCGGCGGCCGTGCGGCACCCGGGTGATGGAGCGCGCCCGGGCGGTGCACTGGACATGGTCGGTACGGACGAAGTCGCACCCCAAGTCCTCGATCGCCGCGAGCAGTTGGGCGTAGTAGCCGGGGGCCAGCCAGTCGTCGCCGTCGAGGAAGGCGATGTACTCCCCCGTGGCGTTGTCCAGGCCGGTGTTCCGGGCGGTGGCCAGCCCACCGTTCTTCTCGTGCCGCACGTAGACGGCCCCCGGAAGGTCGCGTTCTGCCCGCTCCAGGATCTCCGGTGTCCCGTCGGTGGCACAGTCGTCGACGAGAATGAATTCGAAGTCCTCGCGCGTGTTCGCGCGCAGACTTCTGAGCGTGTCGGGGGCATAGGTCTGCACGTTGTAGAACGGCACGATGACGGAGAGCTTAACCACGCGGGTGACGCTAGGTCGCCGGTCGGCATTCGTCTTGACCTAGGGTGTACGTAAAGGTGAACGAAGAACGTCGGAACGGTTAACCCGCCGCTCCAGCCAGCCGATTCTCCAATCGTCGACGTTCTGTTAACCCTTTGTTGCTCTTGCGTTGGGCCGTGAATCGACAACGCTTCCTAGCGTCTCCGACGTGTCCTCACGTACCAAATCCCCTGTGCGAGTCGCCGTGCTCGCCGACTCCGACACCCGGTGGAAATGGGGCGCGCTCACCGCGCATCGCCTCGTACCGGACGGGTCGGGTTCTGCCTCGGAGCGCCGCCTCGACGGCTTCCTGCTGCGCGGCCGCGCCACGCCGACCGCCCGGCAGCTCACCGAGGTCGGGGTGCGCGCCGACGCGATGCGCGAGGTCACGGGCGTGGAATTCGTACGGGCGATGGACCGTGAGCGCTATGACGTGATCGTCCTCTCCCTGGTCGGCGGCGCCGTCCAGGCCATGCTGCACGGACTGCGCCACGCCTGGGAGGGCGCCGACCGCCGCCCCGTGGTCGTCACCGGCTACGTCGGTGTCGTCTACGAGAAGCTGGCCGACGGGCTGCTGCTGCGCCACGGCGCCGATGTGGTGCTGGCCAACTCCCGCCATGACGCCGAGCGCTTCCGTGACGTCTACCGGGGCGTCGGCGCCGACGCGGAGAGCGTCGTGGAGTGCGCGCTGCCCTTCCTCGGCGGCGACCGCTACGACGAGAAGGCGCGGCTGGGCCGGAAGTACCCCGGCGGCACGGTCGTCTTCGCCGTCCAGCCGTCCGTCCCGGACAACCGCGCCGACCGCACCTATCTGCTGCGCCGCGCGGTGGAGCACGCGCGCCGCCACCCGGACCGCGAGGTCGTGGTCAAGCTGCGCTCCAAGCCGGGCGAGCACACCACCCACATCGAGGAGCTTCCCTACCAGAAGCTGATCGCGAAGTTCGGCGACAACCTGCCCGCCAACTTCCGGCTCGCCTACGGCAACATGGGCGAGGTCCTGGACACCGCGGACCTGTTGGTCACGGTCAGCTCCACGGCCGCCCTGGAGTCGCTGCACCGCTCCATACCGACCGCCGTGCTCACCGACCTCGGGGTGCGGGAGACGCTCGGCAACCACCACTTCCTCGGCTCCGGCTGCCTGGCCTCCTGGGACCAGCTGGACGCCGGGCACCTGCCCGAGCCGGACGCCGAGTGGCTCAGCCGCCAGGGCGTGGCCGCCGACGGGCCGTACGAGACCTGGTTCGACGCCGCGCGGGAGCGGGTGGCCGAGCTGGCCGCCGTACCGGCCCTGCCGCCGCTCGCCCCCTTCTACACCCCCGTCACCGCACCCGGCTATCTGCCCGGCCGACTCGCCCGGTACGGCTTCGAGCCGGACGGCTCACCCCGCCCCGGGGCCTTGGCCGAGGACGAGGCGCAGGTCTCCGCGTTGCGGCGGGTGGTGCGCAACACGATGCGGGAAGCGGCCCGCGGCGCCTATCGCCATGGCGTCCAGCGCGTGGCTCCCGTCATCCGGCGGATGGGGGAGCTGTGAGCAGCGACCCGCGCGCGAACCACGAGGAGGCCCTGGGGGCCTCTCAAGAGGAGGCCGGGACGGCCTCGATCACCTCCGCAACCCCTGAAGGAGCCGCCATGACCGCCTCGAGCCCGTGCGTGCTCGCCGTGATCCCCGCCCGTGGCGGGTCGAAGGGCGTCCCCGCGAAGAACCTCGCCGCCGTCGGCGGCGTGCCGCTGGTCGCTCGCGCGGTCATGGAGTGCCGGGCGAGCCGCCTGGTGACGGACGTGGTCGTCTCCACCGACGACACCGGCATCGCGGCCGCGGCGCGCGGTGCGGGCGCGGTGGTCATCCAGCGGCCCACCGACATCGCGGGCGACACCGCCACCAGCGAGGCCGCGGTGATCCACGCGATGGACGCGTACGAGGCGTCGCACGGCACCACCGTGGACGTGGTGCTCCTGGTGCAGTGCACCAGCCCCTTCATCATCAGCGAGGACATCGACGGGGTGGCCGCGGCGGTCGCCGAGAAGGGCGCCGACACCGCCCTGACCGTCGCCTCCTTCCACGGCTTCGTCTGGCGCGAGGGCGAGAACCCGAGACGGACGGCGGCGACGGGGTCAACCACGACAAGTCGTACCGCCCGCGCCGCCAGGACCGCCCCAGGACTTCCTGGAGACCGGCGCCGCCTACGCGATGGACGCGCGCGGCTTCCGCGAGGCCGGGCACCGCTTCTTCGGCCGCACCGACCTGGTGCGCACCGACCCCGCCCGGGTGCTGGAGATCGACGATCCGCACGATCTGGCCCGCGCCCGCGCGCTCGCCCCGCTGTTCGACGCCGAGCGGCCGGGCGCGCTCCCCACCCGCGACGACATCGACGCGGTGGTACTCGACTTCGACGGCACCCAGACCGACGACAGGGTGCTCGTCGACTCCGAAGGACGCGAACTCGTGGCCGTGCACCGCGGCGACGGGCTCGGGATCGCCGCCCTGCGCCGCGCTGAGCTGGCGCTGCTGATCCTGTCCACGGAAAAGAACCCGGTCGTCGCCGCACGGGCCCGCAAACTCCAGGTCCCCGTGCTCCACGGCATCGACCGAAAAGATCTCGCACTGAAGCAGTGGTGCGAGGAGCAGGGCATCGCGCCGGAGCGCGTGCTCTACGTCGGCAACGACGTCAACGACCTCCCGTGCTTCGGCCTCGTCGGCTGGCCCGTGGCGGTCGCAGGTGCGCACGACGTCGTGCGCGGCGCCGCACGTGCGGTCACCTCCACCCCCGGAGGTGACGGCGCGATCCGCGAGATCGCCTCGTGGATTCTCGGAAAGGAACTGTCTTAAGTGAGCTCCAACTCTCGCCTCCGCACCCTCGGTGACAAGATCGCCGGACCCGGCCACCCGGTCTACGTCACCGGTGAGATCGGCATCAACCACAACGGCGACCTGGAGAACGCGTTCAAGCTGATCGACGTCGCCGCCGAGGCCGGCTGTGACGCGGTCAAGTTCCAGAAGCGAACCCCGGAGATCTGCACCCCCGCGACCAGTGGGACATCGAGCGTGACACCCCCTGGGGCCGGATGACCTACATCGACTACCGCCACCGCGTGGAGTTCGGCGAGGACGAGTACCGCGCCATCTCCGAGCACTGCGCCAAGCGCGGCATCGACTGGTTCGCCTCCCCGTGGGACACCGAGGCCGTCGCCTTCCTGGAGAAGTTCGACGTCCCGGCGCACAAGGTGGCCTCCGCCTCGCTGACCGACGACGAGCTGCTGCGCGCCCTGCGGGCGACCGGCCGCACGATCATCCTGTCGACGGGCATGTCCACCCCCAAGCAGATCCGCCACGCGGTGGAGGTGCTCGGCAGCGACAACATCCTGCTGTGCCACGCCACCTCCACGTACCCGGCCAAGGCCGAGGAGCTCAACCTGCGCGTGATCAACACGCTGCAGGCCGAGTACCCCAACGTGCCGATCGGCTACTCCGGCCACGAGACCGGTCTGCAGACCACCCTCGCCGCCGTGGCGCTGGGTGCCGCGTTCGTCGAGCGCCACATCACCCTCGACCGCGCCATGTGGGGCTCGGACCAGGCCGCCTCGGTCGAGCCGCAGGGCCTGCAGCGTCTGGTGCGGGACATCCGCATCATCGAGGAGTCCCTCGGTGACGGCGTCAAGAAGGTCTACGAGAGCGAGCTCGGCCCGATGAAGAAGCTCCGCCGCGTCGCGGGCGTCGTCGCCGAGTCCGAGTCCGCCGACCGCGAGCCCGCCGCGGTCTGAGGCACTCTGCCGTGAATCCACCGGCCGGTGAGCCCGGCCCTCGCCCGGAAGCGGCGGGCACCCCTGACTCGTCGGGGGCTGCCCGCCGCTTCCGGGCCCTGCCTTTGGACGGTGCGATGGTCTCCGCTGCTTCCCTTGCTCCTCCTGCCACGCTCGCCTTCGTCGAGAGCCCGGTTCAGCTGCTGAACGTACTGGAGTGGGCGTACGCCGACGCCCAGCGCGCCGGGGGCCCCGAGGCCACGGCGCCCCAGGACCTCACCGTGGTGGTGCTCTCCCCGCACGATCCGATGACCCGCGGCCAGCTGCGCCGGATGGCCGAGCTGGCGCGGGACGAGGGATTCACCGTGCGCTGGGAGGACGCGCGCGGCGGGGCCGGTGCGCCGATCAAGACCATCGGCGGACTGCGCGGACCGCTGCGCCGGGCCGGGCGGATCGTCATAGGCGATCCGTTCTCCCGCTATGTCCAGCTGCTGCTGACCCTCACCCGGGCCAAGGACCTGGTCGTGGTGGACGACGGCACGGCCACCATGGAGTTCATCTCCCAGCTGGCCAACGGCGAGCCCCTGGTGCGCTGGCACCGGCGCGGCAGCAAGGGGCCGCGCGACATGGTCTTCGCACCGGTCTCCGCCACCGCGCGCCGCCGGCTCACCCCGGGCACCAAGCGCCGGGTCGAGGTCTTCAGCTCGATGCCGGTGGAGCCGCCCGCCGGGATCACCATCACCGCCAACGACTTCGCCTGGACCCGCGCCCGGTTCGGCCCGCCCCGGCTCACCGGGGGCACCGACCTGGTGGGCACGTCCCTGGTCGAGACGGGCGTGGTGGACCTGGAGCGCTATCTGGAGGCGGTCGGCTCGCTGGCCCGCGCCCACGGCGCCACCCGCTACTTCGCCCACCGCCGGGAGAGCGCCGAGAAGCTGCACCGGGTCTCGGCCGAGGTGGGTCTGGAGATCGTACGGCCCGATCTGCCGCTCGAGCTGATAGCCCGCCGCGGCCCCATCGGCCACACGATCGTGAGCTTCCCCTCGACCGTGGTGCACACCCTGCCGCTCGCGCTCGTGGGCACCGGCGTCCAGGTCGCGGTCTGCGATGTGGACCCCGCCTGGCTGACCAGCGACGCCTCCCGCGCGCCCAGGGCTTCCTGTCCGGGGTCACCGGGACGGCGCGCGATGTGCGCCGGCTGGGCTCGGGCCGCGGGCGGGGTCGCCCCCGCCGAGGGAGGCGGCCCGCCCAGGGACTCGATCCCGCAGCGGGACGCCGCTCCGCAGCGGGACGCGGCCCCGCCGGTGAACCCGGGACCGCCGGCGGCACCGGTCGCGGCGTCCTGAGACCGGTCGGGTGGCGTCCTGAGGCGTCTCAGGTTCTGAGCTCGTCGCCCGTACGGCCGTGTGGCACATCTCACCCCGCGGCCGACCGGGAAAACGGCTGTTATACCCCCTGACTAGGGGGATCATGCAGCGGGGCGGGTACTTTTGCGTACCCGAACAGATTGAATTTTTGTTGATCGACATTCGGCGGACCCACCTGGCGTTCTACGCTTCTTCAGGTGAAGCAATTGATGTCCCTCGATGCGACCGATGTCACACCCGCCGACGCGCCCGCGCTGCCCGGCACGCTCCCCGAGGAGCTGCGTGCCGAACTCATCGCCTTCCGGCGCGACTTGCACATGCACCCCGAGCTCGGCAACTGCGAGTTCCGCACCACCGCCGCGATCAAGGCGCGGCTGGAGCAGGCGGGACTCGAGCCGCGAGTGCTGCCCTCCGGCACCGGTCTCATCTGTGACATCGGCCCGCGCGATGGCGTAGCGCCCCTGCTGGCGCTGCGCGCGGACATCGACGGGCTGCCCATCCCCGACACCAAGACGGTCGACTACCGCTCGACCGTCGCCGACCGCGCCCACGCCTGCGGCCACGATGTGCACACCACGGTGGTGCTCGGCGCCGGTCTGGTCCTGGCCGAGCTGGCCCGCGAGGGGCGGCTGGCGCGTCCGGTGCGGCTGCTGTTCCAGCCCGCCGAGGAGGTGCTGCCCGGCGGCGCGGCCGACGCGATCGAGGCGGGCGTGCTGGACGGCGTCGGCCGGATCCTGGCGCTGCACTGTGACCCGAAGGTCGAGGTCGGCCGGATCGGGCTGCGGGTCGGGCCGATCACCTCGGCCTGCGACCGGCTGGAGGTCTCGCTGGACGGGCCGGGCGGCCACACCGCGCGCCCCCATCTGACCACCGACCTGGTGACCGCCGTCGCCAAGGTGATCACCGAGGTGCCCGCGCTGCTGGCCCGCCGGGTGGACGCCCGCTCGGGCCTGGCCGTCACCTGGGGCCGGGTGGAGTCGGGCCACGCCTGCAATGTGATCCCGCAGCACGCCGAGCTGTCGGCCACGGTCCGCTGCCTGGACCTGCCCGCCTGGCGGGAGGCGCCCGACCTGGTCCACGCCGCGGTGGACGAGATCGCCACCCTGCACCGCGCCAAGTCGGAGATCAACTACATCCGCGGGGTCCCGCCGGTGGTGAACGAGGCGAGCTCCACCGAGCTGCTGCGGGACGCGATGATCGCCCGCCGGGGCGTGGACGCGGTCGAGGGCACCGAGCAGTCCCTGGGCGGCGAGGACTTCTCCTGGTACCTGGAGCGGGTGCCCGGCGCGATGGCCCGCCTCGGCGTCCGCAAGGTCGGCGACACCACCCGGCGCGACCTCCACGCGGGCGACTTCGACGTGGACGAGGGCGCGATCGCGGTGGGCGTGGAGCTGTTCACGGCCGCGGTGCTGCTGGACCGGAACGCGTAGCCCTGGCGGGCTGGTGGCATGCGCGCCACCCGGCCCCGGCATCACCGGGCGCGTCGGCCCCGGCCGCGCTCGCACCGGACCGCCCGGCGCTTCTGGCGTACGCCTCGTCCGGCCTGCGGGCCGGGCGAGGGGCTCAGCGCTGCGGGCGTGCGATCAGCCTGACGTCCGGGCCGGACCGGGCCACGTCCACCAGCTCGCATCGAAGGATGTCGTCGATCGTCTCGATGGTGCCGCCTTCCAGTCCGCTCTTTCCGCGGCCGAGGAGCGCGGGCGCGATGTAGGCGACGATGCGATCCACGAGCCCGGCCGACACGAACGACGCGGCGAGAGTGGGGCCACCTTCGAGGAACATCCCGCGCACGCCGCGCTGGTGCAGCTCACGGAGGAGCGCCTCCACGTCCACGCCGACCTTCGCACGGGGCAGCCGTACGACGGTGGCCACGCCGTCCAGGTGGGACGCGTCGGCGTCATCGGCGACAGCGATCATGGTGGGTGCGGCATCGTCGAGGACCCGGGCATCAGCCGGGGTCCGGGCATTGGTGTCGACGATCACGCGCCACGGCTGCTCATCAACCGGCACGGCCACCTTCAGCTTGGGGTCGTCCTTCACCGAGCGCACGGCAAGGTGGGGATTATCGGCCTGCTGGGTGCCGGAACCGACGACAGTTGCCTGGCAGGCTGCACGTAGTGCGTGGACCTCGGCCCGGGACTCCGCGCTGGTGATCCACTGGCTGGTGCTGTCCGCCGCGGCGATCCGGCCGTCCAGCGTGGCCGCGTACTTGTAGACGACGAACGGCCGCCCCTCGACCGTATGCCACTCGTCCGTGCCGACCAGCTCGCTGATGTGCATGGCTCCTCCAGACAGATCTTGGTTCCGGGCAGCGTAGTCACATGGCAGCGACTGCTTCCGTCAGTTCTTGGACCATCGCTGTACGTCGCCACGGTGCCAAGCCGGTGATGACTCGCCGGAGCTCCGCCGTGGTGCGGCGCGACTCGGTCTCACGGCTGATCTCCAGTGCTTCCATGGCGGTGGCACAGGCTGCGTCCGGGGCGCGGTCGGCGGCGTGTGCGGTAGCGAGCCGGGCAAGGTGGAGACCGCGCTCGCGCTGGTAAATGGCCGGCCAGTGGTCGAGGGCTTGCCGGTAGGAGGTCACGGCGTCCGTGGGCTTGCCCAGCCGGAGGTAGCACGTTGCTCGCTGGGCCTGGACGTAGGCGTGGTTGCAGTAACCGCCGAGCTGGTCGTTTACCGCCTCGTGTCCCTCGACGAGCCACGTGCGCCGAGCGGCTGAGATGGCCTCACCTGCGCTGGAGTACTGCGCTAACTGCCCCATCACGGTCCCGGAGCGTACCTATCTCGGCGTGCCGCCCATTTCCAGGGCGGAGGGCCCCGGCACCCACTGGCGCGTGCCGCTTTCGGCTGACCACTACCTCACCGACGCCGTCAAGCTATGGGGGGCGCTGGCCGAGGCCGACCCGGGCCGAGCTGGGCCCGGTGCCGCAGGGCCGCCAGACCTGCTATCGCTGTCAACTGCCCACGGACGAGCCGGTCATCATCGCCATCGAGCACAGCGGCAGCGTCGCCAGCGCGACCGTCTACGCCTGCCCCTCTCACGCCCGGGACTACCCGCGCGACGCCGTCGCCCAGGCCGCCGCCAGGCGTCGCGCCCTCGACCGGGGCAGGACCCGATGACGGCCGCCGAGCAGACCGCCCAGCGGACCAAGGACCCGTTCGCCGACGAGGCGTGGCGCGCAGCCATCGAGCACGCCGCGGGCTGCCTGGCCTGCCGGACGCCCGGCGCCGGGTGTGAGACCGGGGAGCGGCTGCTCCGCGCCTACGAGGGGCCATGCGGCAGGCCCGGTCGGAAACCGCCAGATAAGCCCCCGCTCCGGCCGCCCCCTCATCGGTGAGGACGGAACGGCCGGGGCGGCCTTTACCCAGGCGCCCGTACTCAGGAGGTGCAACCGTGACTGTCGAGAACAAGCACAAGGGCGATCCCGCCCCGATCAAGCCGTGGACGCCCCCGCCGCCGCCCCCGCCGGACGGCACGCCGCCCCGCCGGACGGCACGCCGCCCCGAGGGAGAAGTGAGGGCCCATGGCCGAGGACTGGCGACCGCGTCACCGCGGCGTTGCTGGAAGCCCTCGCCGCGTCCGGCGAGCTGCCGGACGCCTGGCGCCCGGCCTTCGACGCCGTCCCACGCCACCACTTCATCCCCGGCGAGATCTGGGAGCAGCGGGCCACCTGCGTTCCCGTGACGACGGACCCGGCCTGGTGGGACCTGGTCTACCGGGATGTGCCGATCGTGACGCAGGTGGACGACGGGCGGAGTGACGGCCCAGCCACCGCGACCTCGTCCAACTCCATGCCCACGATGGTGGCGCGCATGCTCACCGCGCTCGAGGTCGCCGACGGGCAGCGCGTGTTGGAGATCGGCACCGGCAGCGGCTGGAACGCGGAACTGCTCGCCGCGCGCCTGGGGAGCGGGAACGTCACCACCGTCGAGGTCGATCCCGTGCTGGCGGAGAAGGCCGCGAAGGTCATCAAGGAGGCCGGGTACAGCCCCGACGTGGTGTGGGGCGACGGCGCACGGGGGTGGGAGTCCGGGGCACCGTACAACCGGATCATCGCGACCTGTTCGATGCGCCGCGTCCCCTACGCATGGGTACGGCAGACCGCGCCGGGCGGGCGCATCCTCGCCCCGCTGGCGGGGGACTTCTGGTCCGGTGCGCTGGTGCGGCTCGACGTGGGCGGTGATGGGGTGGCCTCCGGCCGGTTCGTCGAGGGTGCCCGGTTCATGCCGATGCGCTCGGAGCGCCCTGGCCCGGACCTCCCGGCGGACAGCGGAACCGGGCGGCGCGGCCGCACCGGCGCGTTTCCCGCCGACAGCATGGCCGGCCTCGGTTTCGCCCTCTACGCGGGCGTGAAACTGCCGGGTGTGGTCATGGCCGACGGAGCACCGGACGGCAGGTACCAGATCTGGCTCCACGATCGAAAGGGGTCGGCGGCCACGGTCACCCAGGAGGAGGTGCGGAGTTACGGCCCACGTCAGCTGTGGGAGGAGGTCACCGCCGTGCATGAGGCGTACGTGAACGACGGCGGCCCGGACTCCGGCGACTTCGGGTTGGCCGTCTCCCCCGGCGGACAGCGGCTCTGGCTCCGCTCGCCCGACGCACGCCTCGACTGAGCGTTCGGACCGACCCCGGCCCCGTCCGTGCACTACCGCCCTGGCGCGCGGACGGGGCTTTCGCGTGTCCGAGCCCACCCTCATGTCCTATCTGCCGCATCCCACGCCCAGAACCAACTGACAACCGTCAGGTGACATATGTAAGGTCATCTGGGCGAGCGCCTGCAAAGGCAGGGGCAAGGCCGCGGGGCAGGCCGTGCTCGACCGCGCCCCGGCCCACCGGCGCCGTGGTTCCCCCACCGTGGCACCGGCTCCGTGAACCCCTTCGGAACCCGCACGGACCGCTCTGATCGAGGAAGGCGATATGACCACCACCACGCCCGAGGCCGTCGGCACGGCGGACGCGCCGTTCTTCCCGGCCCCGCGCAGCTGCCCGTTCAGCGCGCCGCCGCGGCACACCGAGTTCCGGGAGGCCGGAGGGCTGCACCAGGTGACCATCTGGGACGGTTCCCGGCACTGGCTGGCCACCCGGCACGCGGACATCCGGGCCGTTCTCGCCCACCCGGCCCTCAGCGCCGATGTCCGCAACCCCGACTTCCCGCTGGTCCACTCCAACCAGCCCGAGCACGAGGGCGGACTGTTCCTGCGCCTGGACGACCCCGAGCACGCGCGGCTGCGGCAGATGCTCACCAAGGAGTTCAGTGTCAAGCGCACCCGGGCGATGCGCGAGAAGCTGCTGGAGATCACGGACGAGCTGATCGACGGGATGCTCGCCAAGGGTGGCCCCGTGGACTTCATCCAGGACTTCGCACTGCCGCTGCCGTCCCGTGCCATCTGCCTCATCCTGGGCGTCCCCTACGAGGACCACGATCTCTTCCAGCGGCACGCCAACGCGGGTACGGACCTGGACGTCGGCCACGAGGAGCGCGCCCGGCTCCAGCACGAGGCATTCGCGTACTACTCGGCCCTCGTGGAGCGCAAGCGACGCGAGCCGGCCGACGACATGATCAGCCGGCTGCTGGCCGACCACACCGGCCCGGACGGCTTCGCCCTCGAGATGCTGCCCGTCCTGGTGGGAATCCTGGTCGGCGCCGGGCACGAGACGACGGCCAACATGCTCGGCCTGGGCACCGTGGCGCTGCTGCTCAACCCCGACCAGCGCGACCGGTTGCGGGAGCGTCCGGAACTGGCCCGAGCGCCGCCGAGGAGATGCTGCGCTACTGGAGCATCGTCTCCACCGACCCGCGGCGCGTGGCCCTGGAGGACGTCGAGATCGGCGGGCACCTCATACGCAAGGGCGAGGGCGTCATCGTCTCGCTGATCGCCGGGAACCGCGACCCGCGGGTCTTCGGCGCCGGCGAGGGCGAATGCCCCGCGGACACGCTCGACATCGGGCGCAACGCGCGCAACCACGTGGCCTTCGGTTTCGGTTCGCACCAGTGCCTGGGCCAGAACCTGGCCCGGGTGGAGATGCAGGTCGCCTGGCCGCGGCTGTTCGAGCGGATCCCCGACCTACGACTCGCCGTGGCGGAGGTCCAGTTGGACTTCAAGAAGAACTCGATCGTCTACGGACTCACCTCCCTCCCGGTCACCTGGTGACGGCGTGATGACCGAGAACCGGACCTTCCCGGTCGGCGGCTACGCCGACGGCCGGGGCACCCGCATGGCGGGAAGGGCGGCACTGGTGACCGGTGCCGGAAGCGCGGGCGATTTCCTGGGCACCGGAGCGGCCACGGCCATGCTGCTGGCCGCCCAGGGTGCCACCGTCGGCATCCTCGACGTCGACGGGGATCGCGCCGCACACACCGGCGAGCGCATCGAGAGCAGCGGCGGACGGGCCATCCCGCTCACCGCGGACATCACCGACGAGGACGCTGCACAGGCGGCGGTGGACGGCTTCGCCGCGCGGGCGGGGCGGCTCGACGCGGTCGTCAACAACGCGGGCATCGCCGACGAGGGCGGCCTCACGGCCACCACCCGCGCGGGCTGGGACCGGGTCTTCGCCCTCAACGTGACCGCGGCCATGCAGGTCGCCCGCGCCGCCCACCCGCACCTCGTGCGCGGTGGTAGCGGCTCCATCGTCAACATCTCCTCCATCGCGGCGCTGCGCGGCTTCGGCAGCGGCGCGTACGGCGCCAGCAAGGGCGCGCTCCAGTCCTTGACCATCGATCTGGCCTACGCCTGGGGCCGGACAACATCCGCGTCAACTGCCTCGTCCCCGGCCATCTGCACACCCCATCGGCGATCACGGCGGGGACGAGGGGCGGCGGATACGCCGCGCGGCCAACCTGCTCGGTGTCGAGGGCACCGCCTGGGACCTGGCCTGGGCCGTCCTCTTCCTCGCCGGCGCGGAATCGCGCTGGATCACCGGCACCGTCATCCCCGTCGACGCGGGTACGACCACGGCCACCGTGCTGGGCATGCTGCCCCGCCTGGCCGCATCCGAGCCGAGGTGAGCGGGTCGTGCGGGAGACGCCCGGACGGTGTCCCGGCCCGGGCCGGACTGGACTGGTCCGGACCGTCCCGGACCGACCCGACCCGTACCGGCCCCGCCCGGGACGACCGGGAAACCGTCCGGCATCGAGGTGTCGCAGAATGAGGACCATGAACGACGACACCGGGAGCGCCGTCGGCATCGCACGCCGCCGCAATCCCCGCGGCCAGGGAGAGCGGCTTCGCGCGGAGATCCTGGCCGCCGTCGCACGGCTCCTCGACCAGAAGCTCACCGACAACGCACTGCCGATCTCCCTGCGGGAGGTCGCCCGTGAAGTCGGCATCGCCGCCCAGAGCATGTATCTGCACTTCGCCGACAAGGACCAACTCGCCCGAGCCGTCGCCGAGGACGGCTACCAGCGCGCGGTCGCGGCCATGCGCGACGCGGACGCCGAGGCGGCGGCGGACGGCGCCGACGCCCCGGACGCCTGCGGGCCCAGGCCAACGCCTTCTACGGCTTCGCCCGTGCGGAGCGCGGTGTCGTGCGCATGATGTTCGGCCACAACGCGTCGAGCTTCGGCGAGCCGGGCCAGGCCCACCCGGCCCGTCTGATGTGGGAGCAGTGGCTCGACGCCGTCCGCGCCTGCGAGGAGGAGGAGGGGCTGCGATGGCCGGACGGCGCCGAACAGACCGCGATGGTCCTGTGGTCCGCCCTCTTCGGCCGTTTCGTCCTGTGGAGCTCCACCTTCGAACGGCACGACGCGCGGGAACTCACCACGTTCGTCGACCGCGTCGTCGGCACCCTCCTGCGCGACGCACGCCGCTTCGCTCCCGGTGCCTCATCCGCCGGGTCGGATTCACCTGCTCGCAACAGTCTGTAGATCTGGCGGTAACGAGAGGTTCGCGACGATCCGATAACGGCTTCCGAGGGGCCTTTATCTGGCATCTACGCGCGTTACGATGCGGCGGAGCCAGCGCCGCAAGGGGCGCTTCGAGATCATCAGAGGGGAACCCTCGTGCGCCGGGTATCCACGATAGCTGTCGCGGGCATTGCCACCGCGGCTCTCGCATTCTCCGTCACCGCGTGTGGCAGCAGTTCCGAAGAGGGAAGCAAGGACGCCGGTGTCGGCCTGGCCTACGACGTGGGCGGCCGCGGCGACCACTCCTTCAACGACTCCGCCGCCAAGGGCTACGACAAGGCCCTGAAGGACTTCGACGTCAAGGGCAAGGAGCTGACGGCGAAGGACGGCGACACGGACGCCGACCGCTACGACAAGCTGGCGAGCCTCGCCGAGGCGGGCTACAACCCCGTCATAGGCGTCGGCTACGCGTGGACCCCCTCGCTCACCAAGGCCGCCAAGAAGTACAAGGACACCGACTTCGCCATCGTCGACTCGGTCGTCGACGCCAAGAACGTGGCCAGCCTGGTCTCCGCCGAGCACGAGGGCTCCTACCTCGCCGGCGTGGCGGCGGGGCTGAAGACCAAGTCCAACAAGGTCGGCTTCATCGGCGGCACCGACAGCGCGCTGATCAAGAAGTTCGCGGGCGGCTTCCAGCAGGGCCTGAAGGACACCAACCCCAAGGCGTCCCTGGACGTCCAGTGGGTGCAGGTCGGTTCGCCCAAGGGCTTCGGCATGCCGGACCGCGGCAAGGACATCGCCGAGGGCATGCTCTCCAACAAGGTCGACGTGATCTTCTCCGCGGCGGGCGGCTCCGGTGCGGGCGCCATCGAGGCGACCGCGGGGAAGAAGGGCACCTGGTCGATCGGCGTCGACGGCGACCAGTACTACGACAAGGGCCTGGCCCAGTACAAGAACTCGATCCTGACCTCCATGGTCAAGACCGTGGACGGCTCGGTCTACGACTTCATCAAGAGCGTCGTGAAGGACAAGAAGCCCGAGAGCGGCGTCCAGGCCTACGACCTCAAGCGCGGCGGCGTCTCCCTCTCCTACTCCGGCGGCTTCATCAACGACATCAAGCCGAAGATCGAGGCGGCCAAGAAGAAGATCATCGACGGTCAGATCAAGGTCCAGGACACCTACAAGGACTGAACCCTGGCGCCACGGACCCGCGACGAGACCCCCGGGCGTCCGCCCGGGTCCGCCCGGGTCCGTGGCGTACCCCGGCCGGTCCGGCCCCCGGCCAGCCCCACCCCCCTCCGCCCCTCAGGAGTGCGCCATCAAAGCCGCCAGCCCACCCAAGGGCGCTCCCGCCGGTGCCGTCACCGACGTCGCCGTAGAACTCCACGGAATCACCAAGCGGTTCCCCGGAGTCGTCGCCAACCACGACATCGACATCACCGTGCGCCGCGGCACCGTGCACGCCCTCGTGGGCGAGAACGGCGCGGGCAAGTCGACCCTGATGAAGATCCTCTACGGGATGCAGCGCCCGGACGAGGGCAGCATCGCGATCGACGGCGAGACGGTGGAACTGCACTCCCCGGCGGACGCCATATCCCGCGGTGTGGGCATGGTGCACCAGCACTTCATGCTCGCCGACAACTTCACCGTGCTGGAGAACGTGGTCCTCGGCGCCGAGAAGCTGTACGGCATCGCCGGCAAGGCGCGGGCCCGGATCAAGGAGATCTCCGACGCCTACGGGCTGGGCGTCCGCCCCGATGTCCTCGTCGAGGACCTGGGCGTGGCCGACCGTCAGCGCGTGGAGATCCTCAAGGTCCTCTACCGGGGCGCCCGGACGCTGATCCTCGACGAGCCGACCGCGGTGCTCGTCCCGCAGGAGGTCGACGCGCTCTTCGACAACCTCCGCGAGCTCAAGTCCGAGGGCCTGACGGTGCTGTTCATCTCGCACAAGCTGGGCGAGGTGCTGTCCGTGGCCGATGACATCACCGTCATCCGGCGCGGCACCACGGTCGCCTCCGTCGTGCCGTCCGAGACCAACCCCCGGCAGCTGGCCGAGCTGATGGTCGGCAGCGAGCTGCCCTCGCCCGAGACCCGCGAATCCACCGTCACCGACACCGACATGCTCGTCGTGGACGCGCTGCGGCTGACCGCCACCGACGTGGACGGGGTGGAGCGGGCCGTGCTCGACGACATCGACTTCCGCATCCGCAAGGGCGAAGTCCTCGGCATCGCCGGTGTGGAGGGCAACGGCCAGGCCGAACTGGTCGAGGCCATCATGGGCATGCGCGACCCCGACGCCGGCACCATCACCCTCGACGGCGCCGACATCTCCCACGCGCCCACCCGCAAGCGGCGCGAGGACGGCATCGGCTACATCCCCGAGGACCGCCACCGGCACGGACTGCTGCTGGAGGCGCCGCTGTGGGAGAACCGCATCCTCGGCCATGTCACCGAGGAGCCCAACAGCAGGGCCGGACTGCTCAACCCGGCCGCCGCCCGGCGCGACACCGAGCGGATCGTCGCCGAGTACGACGTGCGTACGCCGGGGATCGAGGTCACCGCGGCCTCGCTGTCCGGCGGCAACCAGCAGAAGCTGATCGTCGGCCGGGAGATGAGCCACCACCCCAAGCTGCTGATCGCCGCGCACCCCACCCGGGGGTGGACGTGGGCGCCCAGGCGCAGATCTGGGACCAGATCCGCGCGGCGCGCCGGGACGGCCTGGCCGTGCTGCTGATCTCGGCCGACCTGGACGAGCTGATCGGCCTGTCCGACACCCTGCGGGTGATGTACCGCGGCCGGCTGGTCGCCGACGCCGACCCCGCCACGATCACCCCGGAGGAGCTGGGCTCGGCCATGACCGGCGCCGCCTCCGGCCATCTGGAGGGCCCGGCGGACGACGGGACCGAGGCCGCGAGCGGGGCTGAGGCCGGGGCCGCCTCTGGTGCCGAGGCCGGAACCGCGACCGATGCCGGGGCCGAGGCCGCGACCGGGGGAGAGGACCGATGAAGAAGCTGGACAAGGAGCGGGTGCTGCTCGCGGTCGCGGCCCCGGTGCTGGCGCTCGCCGCCGCGTTCGTGCTGACCGCGCTGGTGCTGCTGGCGACCGGCAAGCAGCCGTTCAACGCCTTCGGCATCATGTTCGACTACGGCGTGAAGGCCGACAGCCAGGTCTACATCCTCAACAAGGCGACCACGTACTACCTGGCGGGGCTCGCGGTGGCCATCGGCTTCCGGATGAACCTCTTCAACATCGGCGTCGACGGCCAGTACCGGCTCGCCGCCTTCTTCGCCGCCGTCGTCGGCGGGGCGCTGAAGCTGCCCGGGCTGGTGCAGATCCCGCTGATCCTGCTGGTCGCCATGCTCGTCGGCGCCATGTGGGCGTCCATCGCCGGTCTGCTGAAGGTCTACCGGGGCGTCAGCGAGGTGATCAGCACCATCATGCTGAACTCCCTCTCGGGCATCGTCATCAGCTATCTGCTGGTGGACGGGCGGCTGGCCGACCTGGACAAGCAGACCAACATCGTGGCCACCGACCCGCTGCCGTCCTCCAGCCACTTCTTCACCATTCCGGCGGGCGGCGACCTCGACCCCATCTGGGGCTTCATCGTCGTCGCGGCGCTCGCGGGGGTCGGCTTCTGGTTCCTGCTCGGCCGTACCCGGTTCGGCTTCGACCTGCGCGCGGTGGGCCGCTCCGAGTCCGCCGCCCAGGCCAGCGGCGTCAACGTCAAGCGCATGGTGCTCACCAGCATGCTGCTCTCGGGCGCGATGGCCGGTCTGATCGGCATGCCGACCCTGCTCAACGACACTTACCAGTTCACCTCCGACTTCCCCACCGGCGTCGGCTTCACCGGTATCGCCATCGCGCTGCTCGGCCGCAACAACCCGGTCGGCATCGGCCTGGCCGCCGTGCTGTGGGGCTTCCTCGAGCGCGGCGCCAACCGCCTGGAGTTCGAGGGCTACGACAAGGAGATCGTCGGCGTGATGCAGGGCGTGATCGTCCTGTGCGTCGTCATCGCGTACGAACTGGTGCGCCGCTACGGGCTCAAGCGCCAGCAGCAGAGGGTGGGCGCGGAGCTCGCCGCCCAGGCCAAGGCCGACAAGGGTACGGACAAGCAGGAGACGGAGGTGCCGGCATGAGTGCCACGGTGACCACCACCAAGAGCACGAGCACGCCGGGCAAGGGGAACGGGCCCGCCTCCCGGATGTCCCTGGGCAAGGTGCTGCTGATCGTCGCCGGGGCGCTGATCGCGCTGTCGGTGCTGCGGACGCTCGTCGACGCCGCCCAGCAGGCGGACTTCGACCGCGTCACCTCCTCCGGGCAGATCGGCGCCGCGCTCTCCATGGCCGTGCCGATCGGCCTCGCGGGCCTCGGCGGGCTGTGGTCCGAGCGGGCCGGTGTGGTCAACATCGGCCTCGAGGGCATGATGATCCTCGGCACCTTCTTCGGCGCCTGGGCCGGCTACCAGACCAACCCCTGGGTGGGGGTGCTCGCGGGCGTCCTCGGTGGCGCGGTCGGCGGTCTGGTGCACGCGGTGGCCACCGTCACCTTCGGGGTGGACCACATCATCTCCGGTGTGGCGATGAACATCCTCGCCCTCGGTGCCACCACCTATCTGGCCAAGCGCTGGTTCGAGCCGCTGGCCGACATCGGCGGCTCCCCGAAGAACTCCCCGCAGGTCGACCCCATCCAGTCGTTCACCGTCCCCGGACTGTCCGACTGGCTCGCCGACCTGGAGAACCACCACTGGTTCCTGGTCTCGGACGTCGCGGGCATCCTCGGCGGCCTGGTCACCGACATCTCGGCGCTCACCGTCGTCTCCGTCCTGCTGGTCGTGGGCAGCTTCTTCGCCCTGTGGCGGACCTCGTTCGGGTTGCGGCTGCGGTCCTGCGGTGAGAACCCGACGGCGGCCGAGTCCCTCGGCGTCAACGTCTACCTCTACAAGTACGCGGCCGTGGTGATCTCCGGTGCGCTCGCCGGGCTCGGCGGCGTCTTCCTCGCCCTCGTCCGCTCGCACATCTACAACGAGGGCCAGACCGGCGGCCGCGGTTACATCGGCCTCGCCGCCATGCTCTTCGGCAACTGGCGGCCGGGCGGGCTCGCGATGGGCGCCGGTCTCTTCGGCTACTCCGACGCGCTGCAGCTGCGCAACGGCGGGGCCACCGTGCACGCCCTGCTGCTCCTCGTCGCGCTCGGCCTCGCCGCGCTGGCGGCCTGGCGGATTGTCCGCAAGAGTTATGTCGCGGGCGCGGTGTCCGGCGCCGCGGCCGTCGCGCTGCTGCTGTGGTACGCCCTGACCGACACGGTCCCCAACGACCTGGTCAGCGCCACGCCGTACATCGTGACCCTGCTGGTCATGGGGCTCGCCTCACAGCGGCTGCGGATGCCCAAGGCGAACAACAGGCCCTACCGGAAGGGACAGGGCACATGACCACTTCCGCCGCCGCGGCCCCCGACTGGGAGGGCTTGCGGGTACAGGCCCGGGACGCCATGTCCCGGGCCTACGCCCCCTACTCCGGCTTCCCGGTGGGCGCCGCGGCGCTCGTCGACGACGGCCGCACCGTCAGCGGCTGCAATGTGGAGAACGCCGCGTACGGCGTCGCTCTGTGCGCCGAATGCGGTCTGATCTCCTCCCTCGTCGCCTCCGGCGGCGGCCGCCTCACCGCCTTCACCTGCTGCGACCGCGAGGGCACCGTGCTGATGCCCTGCGGCCGCTGCCGTCAGCTGCTGTGGGAGCACGGCGGCCCGGAGCTCCAGGTGGACACCGCCACGGGCATCCGCCCGCTCGCCGAACTCCTCCCGGACGCCTTCGGCCCCGCCGACCTCCGCCGCGCCGCGGCCCACGGCTGACGCCCCGCGCCGCCTCGGCCCGCCCGGTCGGGCCCCTGAATCGGCCCGCCCGGTCGGCCCCCCGAACACGAAAGGCCCCGTACAGCCCCCATGGACGCCATCTCCGTCATCCGCGCCAAGCGCGACGGCACCCGCCTCACCGACGCCCAGATCGACTGGATCATCGACGCCTACACGCGCGGCGAGGTGGCGGACGAGCAGATGTCCGCCCTCGCGATGGCGATCTTCCTCAACGGCATGGACCGGGCCGAGATCGCCCGCTGGACGGCCGCGATGATCGCGTCCGGTGAGCGGATGGACTTCTCCTCCCTGCCGCGCCCGACCGCCGACAAGCACTCCACCGGCGGCGTCGGCGACAAGATCACCCTGCCGCTCGCCCCCCTCGTGGCCGCCTGCGGAGCCGCCGTACCGCAGCTCTCCGGCCGCGGCCTGGGCCACACCGGCGGCACCCTGGACAAGCTGGAGTCCATCCCCGGCTGGCGCGCCCAGCTGACCAATGGCGACATGCTGGCCGTCCTCCGCGACGTCGGCTCGGTCATCTGCGCGGCGGGCGAGGGGCTGGCCCGGGCCGACAAGAAGCTGTACGCGCTGCGCGATGTCACCGGCACGGTCGAGTCGATCCCGCTCATCGCCTCCTCGATCATGTCCAAGAAGATCGCCGAGGGCACCGGCTCCCTGGTCCTGGACGTCAAGGTGGGCTCCGGCGCCTTCATGAAGGACATCGACTCCGCGCGCGAGCTGGCCACCACGATGGTCGGCCTCGGCAACGACCACGGCGTCCGTACGACCGCGCTGCTCACCGACATGTCCACCCCGCTCGGCCGGACGGCGGGCAACGCGCTCGAGGTCCGCGAGTCCGTGGAGGTCCTGGCGGGCGGCGGCCCGGCCGACGTCGTCGAGCTCACCCTCGCCCTGGCCCGCGAGATGCTGGACGCGGCGGGCCTGAAGGACGCCGACCCCACCAAGGCCCTGGCCGACGGCACCGCGATGGACCACTGGCGCCGCATGATCGCCGCCCAGGGCGGCGACCCGGACGCCCCGCTCCCGGTGGCCCGCGAACGGCACGTCCTCCGCGCCGAGTCGACCGGCGTGCTCACCCGCCTCGACGCCTACGCGGTGGGCCTCGCCGCCTGGCGCCTGGGCGCGGGCCGCGCCCGCAAGGAGGACCCGGTACAGGCGGGCGCGGGCGTGGAGCTCCACGCCAAACCGGGCGATCACGTCACCACCGGCCAGCCCCTCCTCACCCTCCACACCGACACCCCCTCCGCGTTCGCCTACGCCCTTCAGGCCCTGGACGGCGCGATCGCCTACGCCCCCGCGGACACGGAATTCACCACCTCCCCGATCGTCCTGGACCGCATCGCCTGACCCGGCGGGCCACCACCCACGCGCCCGCGGCCGCTACCGGGTGCCCGGCGGGGGCTTCGCCCCCGGGCCCCGGGGTTAAGGGGGGAGCCCCAGTTGAGGGAAGGGGTGGGGAGGGGACCAGCCCGCCGCAGGCGTCACCAGCCGTCGGACGCCCCCGGTCGCGGTCGCAAAGTCACCGGTATCGGGCCTAGGGTCCTTCTGACGGATCTCCGCAGCCTGACGGATCTCCGCGGCGTCGCGGCGTCCGGCACGCCCTCTCGCCGCACCGCACGGAAGCCCGAGTAGCTCCGCTACGAGGGCATCCGCGCGGCACGCCGAGAGCACGCCCCGGCTGCGGTCTTCGGCCGCTGCGCGGCGGGCGCTCCTTCCTCCGCGGAGATCCGCCAGAAGGACCCTAGTCCAGCAACTGGCCCCGGCGGCTCAGCAGGAACTTCTTGAAGGCCGCCACCGGGGGCGTGTCGGGGTGGCCGTCCAGCCAGGCGACGCCGATCTCGCGGACGGCGCGTGGGGCGGTGACGGTCAGCTCGGCCACTCCGGGGCGGGGCACCGCCGGGGGCGGCAGGAGGGCCACGCCGAGGCCGGCGGCGACCAGGCCGCGCAGGGTCTCCGCCTCCTCGCCCTCGAAGGCGATCCTCGGGGTGAAGCCCGCCTCGGCGCACAGCGCGTCCGTGATGCGCCGCAGCCCGTAGCCCGGTTCCAGGGTGACGAACAGCTCCGAGGCGGCCTCGGCGAGCCGGACCCGGCGGCGTCCGGCCAGCCGGTGGTCGTCGGGGACCACCAGCCGTAGCCGCTGTTCGTCCAGGCGGCGGGCGACCAGGTCGGGGGCGTCCGGCACCGGGGAGGTCAGGCACAGGTCGAGGCCGCCCGCGCGCATGCGCTCGATCATCGCCTCGCCGTAGTTCTGGACCAGCTGGAAGCGCACCCGCGGATGGTCCACCCGGAAGGTCCGGATCAGACCGGGCACGGTCTCGGTCCCCAGCGTGTGCAGGAAGCCGAACGAGACCCGGCCCGCCGCGGGGTCGGCGTCGGCCCGTACGGACTCGGCGGCGCGGTCGACCTCGGCGAGGGCCCGTTCGACCGAGCGCAGGAAGGTCCGTCCGGCCGGGGTGAGCGCCACCGTGCGGCCCCGGCGGGCGAAGAGCGCCACGCCCAGGTCCTCCTCCAGCCGGACCATCGCCCGGCTGAGCGTGGACTGGGGCACCCCCAACTCCTGTGCGGCGCGGGTCACATGCTCATGGCGGGCGACGGCGGCGAACTGGGCGAGGCGCGGGGTGAGCGCGGCGGCCCAGGACTCCGCCTCGACATCTGCTGTCACCGGAATGTCGTTTTCGTAACTGATGCGTGACACGGACGACCCTGACCTTTACTCATGCGGCAGTGGATTGATTATCACCATTCCGTGCATTGGACGCATCAACCGTGGGTACGTACGGTCGAACCATGCCTCCTGCTGATACCAGGGCGTCCACCGGGAACCACCGCGTGGACGCCTCCGCTTCGCTGTCCTCGAACCGGAACTCGAACCCGAACCCGAGCCGGAACTCGAACTCGAACCCGAACCCGAATTCCTCCGCGTCCGAGCGGATGAGCCCGGGCCACCCCGGCTACCTCCGGATGCGGCTCGCCCTCTTCACCGCGGGACTCGCCACCTTCGCCCTGCTCTACTCGACCCAGGCGCTGCTGCCCGCGATCTCCGACGATCTGCGGGTCCAGGCGGACCAGGCCAGCTGGAGCGTCTCCGCGGCCACCTTCGGCCTGGCGCTCGCGGTGGTGCCGCTGAGCGCGCTGTCCGAGCGGTTCGGCCGACGCGCGATGATGACCGTCTCGCTCACGGTCGCGGTCGCCCTCGCCCTGCTGGTGCCCTTCGCACCGAACCTGGGCTGGCTGATCGGGCTGCGCGCGGTCCAGGGCGCGGCGCTGGCCGGGATCCCGGCCTCCGCGATGGCGTACCTCTCGGAGGAAGTCCACCCGAAGGCGCTGGTCGGCGCGATCGGGCTGTTCGTGGCCGGTAACAGCGTCGGCGGGATGAGCGGCCGGATCCTCACCGGCTGGGTGGCGGACGCCTGGGGCTGGCGGACCGCGCTCGCCGCGGTCGGCGTGATGGCGCTGCTGTGCGCGGCGGCCTTCCGGGCGCTGCTGCCCAAGGCCCGACACTTCACCCCGGCCTCGGTGAGCCCGCGGGCGCTGGCCCGCACCCTCGCCGGGCATCTCTCCGATCCGCTGCTGTGCCGGCTGTACGCGATCGGCGCGCTGTTCATGACGGTCTTCGGCGGGGTCTACACGGTCATCGGCTACCGCCTGGTGGCCGAGCCCTTCGGGCTCTCGCAGAGCCTGATCGGCTCGATCTTCCTGATCTACCTGGTCGGCACGGTCTCCTCGGCCGCCACCGGCAAGCTGGTCGGCCGGCTCGGGCGGCGCGGCGCGCTGTACGTGGCGGTGTCCACGACCGCGGCCGGGCTGCTGCTGTCCCTGCTGAACTCGATCCCGGCGGTGCTGGCCGGTCTGGTGCTGATCACCGCGGGCTTCTTCGCGGGCCACGCGGCGGCGTCCTCGGCGGTGAGCCGTACGGCCAAGACCGGACGCGCCCAGGCCGCGGCGCTCTACCAGGCGTCGTACTACATCGGCAGCAGCGTGGGCGGTGCGCTGGGCGCGCTCGCCTTCCACGCGGCCGGGTGGGGCGGCACGGTCGCCATGGGCCTGGTGGCCGTCGGCGGCGCGGCGGCGATCACGGTGTACGCGACGCGGAAGGCGCGCGCGGAGCGGCGCGCGGAGGCGGCGCGACGCGAGCTGGTCGGCGTGCCCGCGTAGCCCCATCCCCTGAAGCCCGAAGGGGCCGCCCTGCCACTGTCCGGCGGGCGGCCCCTTCGCCCGTGCGAGCCCGGTTTGGGGCCCGTGCGGGCCTGCTCGGTCGGGTGCGGCTTTCGTCTCGCGCCTTCGGCGCATTTGAGCATGGGCCGGGGGTGCCGGGCCGACCCGCGTCGCCGGGTGCCGCGCCGGTGCGGGCGAGCGCCGGTGGCGGCGAAGGTGGCCCGGGGCCCGGGGCCGATGCCGGATAGCCGGGGGTCCCCTGGAAATCGCTTGATGGATTAGTTGCGCTAGATCAAGCGTTTTTCGGAGGGGTACCCGGAGGGGCGAGATTCGGCTGCCCGTCGGCCGCGGTCCGGCGGGGCCCCGGCCATCGAGCACGGAAGCCGCCCCGGCGCTCACACCCACCGGCCCGGCGCCCGGCGGCGTGGCCCGCGTCCCCCACATCACCTGCCCCGCTGCTCAAAGGCGCCGAAGGCGCGAGTCGGCGCCGCACTCGGCGACGAACACGGCCCCCGACGAACACGGCCCCCGACGAACACGGCCCCCGACGTGCCCGGCCCCCGACGAACACGGCCCCCGACGAACACGGCCCCCGACGAACACGGCCCCCGACGTGCCCGGCCCCCGTCCGTGCGGCGCGGGAGCCGCACGGGCGGAGGCCGGCGCGCCCGCGCACAACCAAGCCCTCAGCGCCCCAGGTTCGCCCCGAAGCCCGCCGCCAGGGGCATCCGCAGCCCCAGTGGCGGCGGAGCCGCCAGCGCGTCGGCGACCGGGCGGGAGAAACCGGAGTGGAAGAGGGAGCCGAGGAGGAAGTCCGCGGCCAGCGCCTGCACCTCGGAGCGGTGCTGATGCAGCCCGTGCCCATCGGTGTGCACCTCGAAGCGGCACACATCGCGGTTGGCCTTCTTCGCCCGCTCCGCCAGCCGGTAGGACAGCTCGGGGTCGGTGCGCTCGTCGTTCGTGCCGTGGGCGATCAGCACCTGCCGCCCGACCAGCTGTTTCACCGGCTCGGGCGCGAGCACCTCGTCCGGCGCCGGAAGCCAGGGCGCCAGGGCCACCACCGAGGTGACGGCTTCGTGCCCGGCGGCGCGGAGGGCGGCGCGCCCGCCCATGCCGTGGCCCACGAGGCAGACCGGTACGTCGCCGTAGCGCCGCACCACCTCTTCCACGGCCCAGGTCGCATCGGACGCGGCATCGGCGGCGGCCCCGTTCCAGCCCCGGCACCGGTAGTGGACGACATGGGCGGCCAGCCCCTCCTCCCGGCCCGCCCGGACCAGCCGCCGGGCCAGCGGCAGCGTGGCGGCCACCGAGAGCCTGGACGGCCGTCTCGTCCCGCTGGGCTCCCCCTCGGGGAGCAGCAGCACCACACCGTGTACGGTCCTTCGCGCGGCGGCCGCGCCCATCGGCCGCCCCAGCCGTGCGCCCCGCTCGGGCAACGCTTGCTGAACCATGCCGACACGATCGCAGAAGGACTGGTGTACTCCACTACCCGTGCGGGTCACTGTTGCGTATCTATCCCTCATGTTCTACGCGCGTAGGGGCTACGCTGCCCAGATGACGAGCGAGCACACCCATGAGCCGACCCCCGACCAGATCCGCCGCGCCCCCAAGGTGCTGCTGCACGACCACCTCGACGGTGGGCTGCGCCCGGGCACCATCGTCGACCTCGCCAGGGAGACCGGGTACGACGCGCTCCCGGAGGCCGAGCCCGACAAGCTGGGCATCTGGTTCCGCGAGGCGGCGGACTCCGGGTCGCTGGAGCGCTATCTGGAGACGTTCTCCCACACCGTCGGCGTGATGCAGACCCGCGACGCGCTCGTCAGGGTCGCCGCCGAATGCGCCGAGGACCTCGCCGAGGACGGCGTCGTCTACGCCGAGGTCCGCTACGCCCCCGAGCAGCACCTGGAGGGCGGACTGACCCTGGAGCAGGTCGTCGAGGCGGTCAACGAGGGCTTCCGCGAGGGTGAGCGACGGGCCCGGGAGAACGGCCACCGCATCCGCGTCGGCGCGCTGCTGACCGCGATGCGCCACGCGGCCCGCGCCCTGGAGATCGCCGAACTCGCCAACCGCTACCGCGACCTGGGCGTGGTCGGCTTCGACATCGCGGGCGCCGAGGCCGGTTTCCCGCCCACCCGCCACCTGGACGCCTTCGAGTACCTGAAGCGGGAGAACAACCACTTCACGATCCACGCGGGCGAGGCGTTCGGACTGCCGTCCATCTGGCAGGCGCTCCAGTGGTGCGGCGCCGACCGGCTGGGCCACGGCGTCCGCATCATCGACGACATCGAGGTCGGGGACGACGGCTCCCTCACCCTCGGCCGCCTCGCCTCGTACGTCCGCGACAAGCGCATCCCGCTGGAGCTGTGCCCGACCTCCAACCTCCAGACCGGCGCGGCCAGTTCCTACGCCGAGCACCCCATCGGGCTGCTCCGCCGGCTGCATTTCCGTGCCACCGTGAATACGGATAATCGTCTGATGAGCGGGACGAGCATGAGCGGGGAATTCCAGCATCTTGTATCAACGTTCCATTACACGCTCGACGACATGCAATGGTTCACGGTCAATGCGATGAAATCGGCCTTCATTCCTTTTGGCGAACGTCTGGCGATGATCAATGACGTGATCAAGCCCGGATACGCCGAGTTGAAGTCCGAATGGCTGTTCCGTGATGTGGCCTCCGCGTCGGCCGTGACCAGGGATTCCGTGCCCAAGAGCAGCTGAGCGGGCACACCCGGCACACGACCTGGGCGGGGTGACGGAGGCCGTTTTCGGCGTTTGCGGGAGGCCGAAATCCATGGCTACGTTTCCGTATCGGTCAAGCCCCCGTCTCAAGGACAGATTTCTGATGAAGCAGGGAACCCTCAAGACTCTCGGTGTCATTGCCCTCGGTGCCGCCGCCGTCGTCGCCGGAGGCAGCGCCGCGTCCGCGGCGCCGGTCCCCGGTGGCTCCGCGGGCCGTGTCGCCGCCCCGGGGCAGCCCACCGCCGGCCAGCCCGCGGCGAATCCCGCCGCCCCCCAGGCCAAGCCCGCCCAGGGCATGCTGGGGCAGCTCCCGCTGGGGAACCTGCCCACCAGCAACCTCCTCAAGCTCGGCTGAACCCCGCCTGGGCACACGGCCGGGCCGCACACCCCGCTGGGGGTGTGCGGCCCGGCCGCTTCCGTATGAGTGGGCTCGGGAAGAGCTGGTTCCCGATGTCCTCAACGCTATGTCCGCGAGCTGGAGGAGACGTCGCTCCACGGTGCGATCCCGACCCTGTGGATCGTCGGGGTCGGGGCCTGGGCGCCGTCGTTCCGGGGGAGCGGGGCCGCCCGGCCCGGTCGGCCCGGCGGCGGAGCCGCGCCCGTACGGCGGGGACCACCAGCACATGCACGAGGGCGACCCCGACGGTGTTCAGCAGCACCGTGTCCACGTTCATGATCTGCCCGGTCACCTCGCTGCGCAGCAGCGCGAACCCCATGGCCACCATCGCCCCGGTGAAGGCCGTACGGACCAGCGAGGCCAGCGGATACGCCTCCACCCGGCCCCCGGCCAGCGGCAGCAGCACCCCCAGCGGCGCGAGCAGCAGCAGCCCGCCCCGATGGAACGGGCGGCCGACCAGGGGCTGAGCGCCAGATCGGCGCGGATGGTGGCCAGTGGTTCGAGGGTCGCCGCGGACACCCAGGGGACGTTCACCGGTCGCAGGGTCAGCCAGCAGACGAACGAGAGGTGTGCCACGAGGAGCACGAAGCCCGCGACGCGGTAGCGGAAGGCGGCCCTGCGGCCGAAAGGACCCTGCACGAAAATCAGGACGCCGCGCGCGGGGGTCGCGGTTCCGCCCCCACCCCGCTGGTCAGCACCTTGTTACCGACAAGTCGCCGACCTGGGACGGGGCGGTACCGACAGGTGACGAATCAGGACACCAGGACCCCGGAGTTGACCGCGATCACCGGATTGCGGCGCATCTCCTCCGTGCACCGGTACGCCTTCAGCGGATCCCGCTGGCTGTCCGGGCCGCCGAGCACCACCTTGCCGTCGTCACCGGCCACCGCGGTGTCCGCGAAGGTGCAGACGATCTGGGCGAGCGCCAGGGACTGGATCTCCTCCGGCGGCCGGTTCAGCCGCAGCGCGCTGTCCGGGTCGCCCTTGGCCGGACCGGAGATCTCCACCCAGTCCTCGACCGCCGTGGAGAATCCGGCCGACGCCTCGGCCGCCGTCGGCGGCAGCCGCAGCTGCTCCAGCAGCGCCTGGGCGACCCGCACCGGCTCCCGGGACGTCTTCTCGTCGCCCTGCCGGGTGGTCCGGCTCACCGACAGGATGCGCGAGGAGCACAGCAGGTAGATCCGTACGGAGGCCCGGCCCGTCCCCTCGGCGGCCCGCTCCGACTCCGGCGCCCGGCAGGACGCCCGCGAGGGCGCGGCCCCGGCGTCCACCGGCACCGAGGTGCCCCGTATTCCGCACCCGGCCGCCAGCAGCGCGACCGCGCCGGTCAGCAGGAGGGCGGCCGACCGGGTCCAGCGCGCGCTCATGGCCTGCCCTCCTCGTCCCGGCCCGTGCCCTTGCCCGTGCCCTTGCCCGTGCCCTTGCCCGTGTCTGGGCCCTTGCCCTTGGCCTTGCCCGTGCCCCTGGTCCCGCCGTCGCCGCGCTCGCCCCCGGAGGAGCCGTCGCGGTCGTGATCGGGGTCGCGCTCGCCCCCGGCCTCGTCGGAGGCGATCCGCGAGGCGTCCATCGGCAGCCGCAGCGTGAAGACGGCCCCGCCCTCCGGTGAGTTCGCGGCGCCGATGTCGCCGCCGTGGATGTGCGCGTTCTCCATCGCGATCGACAGCCCGAGCCCGCTGCCCTCCGAGCGCGGGCGGGACGCGCTCGCCTTGTAGAAGCGGTCGAAGACATGCGGCAGCACATCCTCGGGGATGCCCGGACCGTGGTCCCGGACCTTGATCAGCAGCTCATCGCCCTCGGTGCGCACCGAGACCCGCACCGGCGAGCCGCCGTGCTTGAGCGCGTTCCCGATCAGGTTCGCCAGGATCACATCCAGCCGCCGGGGATCCAGCCGGGCCACGATCCCGCGCGCCGCGTCCAGCTCCACCGCGTCCAGCCAGGCGCGGGCGTCGATGCACGCCGTCACCTGGTCGGCGACATCGACATCGTCGAGCACCAGCCGGGCCGTGCCCGCGTCGAAGCGGGTCACCTCCATCAGGTTCTCCACCAGGTCGTTCAGCCGCCGGGTCTCGCTCACCACCAGCTGCACCGCCGGAGCGATCATCGGGTCGAGCGAGTCGGCCTCCTCCTCCAGCACCTCCGTGACGGCCGTGATCGCGGTGAGCGGGGTCCGCAGCTCATGCGACATGTCCGCGACGAACCGCCGGCTGGACGCCTCGCGCGCCGACAGCTCCGCCACCCGTTTCTGCAGCCGCTCCGCGGCCCGGTTGAAGGTGTGCGAGAGATTGGCCAGCTCATCCGAGCCGGAGACCTGCAGTCGGGTGTCGAGATGCCCCTCGCCCAGCCGGTGCGCCGCTTCCCCAAGACGCTGCACCGGCCGGAGCACCGTGGCCGCGGCGGCCTGCGCCAGCAGCGCGGCGCCGATCAGCGCGAGCCCGGTGGCGATCCCCAGCGACCAGGCCAGGGAGTTCAGGTCCTGGCGCTCGGTGTCCAGGGACTTGAGCATGTAGCCGGTCGGCCCGCCGCCGTTCACCTTGGCCCCGCCGACCAGGTACGGGGTGCCGTCCAGCGTGATCCGCTGCCAGTAGAGGTGGTACGGGGAGGTGTTCCCCTTGCCCACCGGGCGCTTCTGGTCCACCGCGCGCCGCAGCGAGGAGGGCACCACATCGAGGGTGAACAGAGCCTTGTCCGAGGCCGCCGGGCAGCTTCCGGCGTCCTTGGTCCGGGTGATCAGCAGCACCTCGTACTTCTGGGTGTTGTCCGCCATACGACCCGCCGCTTCCCGCAATTCGGAACAGGTGGGGAGGGAGGGCAGCGGGTCGGTGTCGTCCTTCAGGGCCTTGCGGAACTCGTCCAGCGCCGCGTCCTGGGTACGGGTCAGCACCGCGTCCCGGTTCAGCCAGTACGCGATGGCGGACGCGGACACGGCGGCGGTCAGCGCCACCAGGCCGAAGACCAGCATCAGCCGCAGCCGGAGGCTGAACCACCGCAAGAGCCCCGCGGCCCAGCCCCGGGCCCGACCGGGCTCGTCGCTCACTGCGCTCAATTCCGTACTTCTCCGCCCCCGTGCGCGCCGCACACCGTATGACTCACCGCGGCAATACTCACTGTGCTGATCCGTTCGCTTCTCCGCCCGTGCGGCGAAGGGCGGGTATCACAGTCGTCCGCGGTCCGGCGGCCGCACGTGCGTCGCTCGCGGTGCTGGTTTGTTCGCTTCTCCGCCCGTGCGGCGAAGGTGCGGGCATCGCAGTCGTCCGCGGTCCGGCGGCCGCACGCGCGTCGCTCGCGGTGCTGGTTTGTTCGCTTCTCCGCCCGTGCGGCGAAGGTGCGGGCATCGCAGTCGTCCGCGGTCCGGCGGCCGCACGCGCGTCGCTCACTGTGGCGCGTCCAGCCGGTACCCGACCCCGCGCACCGTACGGATCAGCGTCGGCGACGACGGCACGTCCTCCACCTTCGCGCGCAGCCGCTGTACGCATGCGTCGACCAGCCGCGAGTCCCCGAGGTAGTCGTGCTCCCACACCAGCCGCAACAGCTGCTGCCGGGACAGCGCCTGCCCCGGACGGCGGCTGAGCTCCAGCAGAAGCCGCAGCTCGGTGGGGTGAGCTGGAGGTCCTCGCCGTTCTTGGTGACCGTCATGGCCGCGCGGTCGATCAGCAGATTGCCGAAGGCCGCGGAGTCATTGGCCTCCCGCTCGCCACGCCGCAGCACCGCGCGGATCCGGGCGTCCAGCACCCGGCCCTGGACGGGTTTGACCACATAGTCGTCGGCACCGGACTCCAGGCCGACCACGACGTCGATGTCATCGCTGCGCGCGGTCAGCAGGATGATCGGCAACTGGTCGGTACGGCGGATCCGGCGGCACACCTCGAAGCCGTCGATCCCGGGCAGCATCACATCGAGCACGATCAGATCCGGCCGCTGCTCACGCAGCAGTTTCAGGCCGTCCTCGCCCGTCGCCGCGGTCGCCACACGGTGGCCCTGGCGAGACAGCGAGAGTTCGAGGGCCGTGCGGATGGCGTCGTCGTCCTCGATCAGCAACAGGAAAGGCACGTTGGTCATTCTGGCCTACAAGGGGCCTGTAGTTCGACCGTCAGGGGTTTATCGGCCCGATCCCCTGTGACGAGCCTGTGACAGTCGGCAGACACCCCCATGAAACTGACCCGGCAGAGTCTTGTCGTGCACCGGGCGGAACACCACCGGCCGGGGCAGCCAGAAGCCAGACCGACCAGGCTCCATCGACGGGGGGCGCGAAATGGGCACACTGCACTTCTCCACCACCAGCGCAGTTCGCACACGCCTCCACGACGCCGGGCGTGGCAATGAGAAGTCCGGTGCCGTGAGCGGGCGGGGGTGCGCTCGCGGCGCCGGGCGTCAGCGGCCTCCTTACATGGTGGCCATTGACGCGATCACGGGGGACAAGGAGGCCGGTCACGGCCTCGGGGGGGACAACGGGGGACCGGGGGCCTCGGGGAAGGCTCGTACGGGGAGGCAGAGGGGGAGCGGCGCACCACGTCGGAGGCGGAGTTCACCGCCTATGTCCAGGAGCGCCGCGCCTCCCTGTACGCAACCGCCTACCACCTGACCGGTGACCGGTTCGAGGCCGAGGACCTGCTGCAGAGCGCGCTGTTCTCGACCTACCGGGCCTGGGACCGGATCAGCGACAAGGCGGCGGTCGGCGGCTATCTCCGCCGCACCATGACCAATCTGCACATCAGCGCCTGGCGTCGGCGCAAGCTCAACGAGTACCCGACGGAGGAGCTGCCGGAGACGGTGGGCGACCACGACGCGATGCGCGGCACCGAGCTGCGCACCGTGCTGTGGCAGGCCCTGGCCCGCCTTCCCGAGCTGCAGCGCACGATGCTGGTGCTGCGCTACTACGAGGGCCGGACAGATCCGGAAATCGCGGACATCTTGAACATCAGCGTCGGAACGGTCAAGAGCAGCATCTGGCGCTCACTGCGTCGGCTGCGCGAGGACGAGAGCCTCAGCTTCGGCCGTGACGAGGAGGAGTCCTTCGGCGAACTGGTCGCCTGACGGCGGCGGGGACGTTCGAAGGCGGGGAAATCGGGGGATACGGGGGAAAAGGGGAGGGAACAGAGAACGGGGAAATAACGGGGGAAACAGGTGCGAGGCCGGACAGCCGAGGGGGATGTCCGGCCTCGCCCCTTTTTGGCTGCGTGGCCATGAGGCCATGAGGTCGTGATCATGACCTCATGCCGTCATACGGACGCCTTCTGGCCGGCCGCGGGGATCCGCTCTCCCGCCGCCGCGGCCGCTATCCGGCCCAGTGCCACGTCCTTGCCGCACGCGTAGGCGCCCAGTGCCGTCTGCCGGGCCACGATCCCGCGCTCCGCGCGCATCAGCCGCAGGCCGCGCCGCAGCAGGTAGAGCGCGGGCTTACGGCCCTCCCGCAGATCGCGCAGCAGTCTGCGCCGGAAGGTGGTGGACGGGCGGCCGCGCAGACAGATCGCGTCCGCGAGCACCCCGAGGTCGGCACACCGCCCGACGATGTCGGCGGCGAAGATCCCCTCGGCGATGAACAGCGGCGCCCGCCCGATGGCCAGCGCCTCCTCGCCGACGCGGGCGCTGGTGGCGATGTCGTACAGCGGCACGGTCGTACCGGACGTACGGCACAGCTCCTCGATGGCCGCGACCGCCGCGTCCGCGTCCCAGGACAGCGGCGAGTCCCAGTCGGCGCCCCCGCCGTCGGGGAGTTGGGGGAGCGTCGGGTCGCCGCCCTCCTTGTAGAAGTCGTCAAGGTTGAGCACGGGCAGCCCGGTGCGGGCCGCGAGGGAGGACTTGCCCGAACCCGAGGGCCGGAGAGCAGGACGACACGGGCGGAAGGCGGTTGGCTGGTCACGGAACACCAGTGTGACGCATCCTTTCGCCCGCGTGACCCCCGCGTGACCGCCGACTCAACGGCCGACCCAACCGCCCATGTGGTCCCGGCCCCGCCGTCAGACGACCGCGCGTGGCCGATATCCCCGCCGCCGTACGGGCCGGGCGAGTCCGGGGGCCGAAGACCGCCAGGACGAGGGCGCGCTCGTCCATTAGCCGGAGCTGGTTCGGCTCGATGCTCCGGCGCAGCTCGTCGTCGCCGATGCGGAGGTCGGTGCGGAAGAGGGTGCGGGGTGGGTCCAGGGTGTGCTTCCGGCCCTCGCGACGCCTGCGGCGGGCTGTTCCCCTCCCCGCCCCTTCCCGAAACTGGGGCGTCGCCCCAGGCCCTGGGACGACCCGGGTGTGGGCGGGCGCCCGCCCGGCCACCCGCCGCACCGGTGGAGCCGCGTATCGATGCTGCGGGAAGGGGCGGGGAGGGGAAAGACCCGGCCGTCGGGCTAGACGCCCATGGGGTGCCAGACGGTCTTGGTCTCCAGGAAGGCGAGGAGGCGGCCGGTGCCGGGGTCGGCCGACCAATCCACAGCCTGTGGGCGCAGGACGCGCTTGAGGTTCTCCGCGGCGGCCTTCTCCAGCTCGGTCGCGAGTTCCGCGTCGGCGCCCGCGAGGTCGATCGCGTTCACGTCCTGGTGCGCGGCGAGCGGGGCGGCGATCTCGGCGGTACGGCCGGAGAGCAGGTTGACCACGCCCCCGGGCAGATCGGACGTGGCCAGCACCTCGGCGAGGGAGAGCGCGGGCAGCGGGGCGCCCTCGGCGGCGATGACCACGGCCGTGTTCCCCGTGACGATCGCCGGGGCGATCACCGACACCAGGCCCAGGAACGACGAGTCCTGGGGCGCGAGGAGCGCGACCACGCCGGTCGGCTCGGGGGAGGAGAGGTTGAAGTACGGCCCGGCCACGGGGTTGGCCGACCCGGCGATCTGGGCCGTCTTGTCGGACCAGCCCGCGTACCAGACCCAGCGGTCGATCGCCGCGTCGACCTGGAGGCCCGCCTTGGACTTCGACAGCCCCTCGCCGTCGGCCACCTCGTGGATGAACTGGTCGCGGCGGCCCTCCAGCATCTCGGCGACGCGGTAGAGGATCTGGCCCCGGTTGTAGGCGGTGGCCCCGGACCAGCCGCCGAACGCCTTGCGCGCGGCGACGACCGCGTCCCGGGCGTCCTTGCGGGACGCCAGCGGGGCGTTGGCCAGCCACTTGCCCTTTGCGTCGGTCACCTCGTACACCCGCCCGCTCTCGGACCGGGGGAACGTGCCCCCGACGAACAGCTTGTAGGTCTTGAGCACGGAGAGTCGGTCGTTGCGGTCAGACATCGAGGTACGCCTCCAGGCCGTGGCGACCGCCCTCGCGGCCGTATCCGGACTCCTTGTAGCCGCCGAACGGGGAGGCCGGGTCGAACTTGTTGAAGGTGTTGGACCACACCACGCCCGCCCGGAGCTTGTTCGCCATCCACAGGATGCGCGAGCCCTTCTCCGTCCAGATGCCCGCCGACAGTCCGTACGGCGTGTTGTTGGCCTTGGCCACGGCCTCTTCGGGGGTGCGGAAGGTGAGCACCGACAGCACCGGGCCGAAGATCTCCTCGCGGGCGATCCGGTGGGCCTGGGTGACGCCGGTGAAGAGGGTGGGCGGGAACCAGTAGCCGGAGCTGGGCAGTTCGCATGCCGGTGCCCAGCGCTCGGCGCCCTCGGCCTCGCCCGCGTCGGCCAGGGCGCGGATCCGGGCCAGCTGCTCGGCGGAGTTGACGGCGCCGATGTCGGTGTTCTTGTCCAGTGGGTCGCCCACGCGCAGGGTGCTCATCCGGCGCTTGAGCGCGTCGAGCAGCTCGTCCTGGACCGACTCCTGGACCAGGAGGCGGGAGCCCGCGCAGCAGACATGGCCCTGGTTGAAGAAGATGCCGCCGATGATGCCCTCGACCGCCTGGTCGATGGGGGCGTCGTCGAAGACGATGTTCGCGGCCTTGCCCCGAGCTCGAGGGTGACCTTCTTCCTCGTACCGGCCACCGTACGGGCGATGGCCTTGCCGACCTCGGTCGATCCGGTGAAGGCCACCTTGTCGATGCCGGGGTGGGCGACCAGCTCGGCGCCGGTCGAGCCGTCGCCGGTGACGATGTTCACCACGCCCTTGGGCAGGCCCGCCTGACGGCAGATGTCCGCGAAGAACAGGGCGCTCAGGGGTGTCGTCTCGGCGGGCTTGAGGACGACCGTATTGCCGGTGGCGAGCGCCGGGGCGATCTTCCAGGCCAGCATCAGGAGGGGGAAGTTCCAGGGGATGACCTGACCGGCCACGCCCAGGGGCCTCGGATCCGCCCCGTAGCCCGCGTACGCCAGCTTGTCGGCCCAGCCCGCGTAGTAGAAGAAGTGGGCCGCGACCAGGGGCAGGTCGGCGTCGCGCGACTCGCGGATCGGCTTGCCGTTGTCCAGCGACTCCAGGACGGCCAGTTCGCGGGAGCGCTCCTGGATGATCCGCGCGATGCGGAAGAGGTACTTGGCGCGCTCGGAGCCGGGGAGCGCGGACCAGGTCTCGAACGCCTTGCGGGCGGCCTTGACGGCGCGGTCGACGTCCTCGGCGCCTGCCTGGGCGGCCTCGGAGAGGACCTCCTCGGAGGAGGGGGAGAGGGTCTTGAAGACCTTGCCGTCGCCCGCCTCGGTGAACTCGCCGTCGATGAACAGGCCGTAGGACGGGGCGATGTCGACGACCGCGCGGGACTCGGGCGCGGGTGCGTACTCGAAAACTGGCATGGCGTATCAGTCCACCGTCACGTAGTCGGGACCGGAGTACCGGCCGGTGCTCAGCTTCTGGCGCTGCATCAGCAGGTCGTTGAGCAGGCTGGAGGCGCCGAAGCGGAACCACTCCGGGGACAGCCACTCGTCGCCCAGCGTCTCGTTGACCATCACCAGGTACTTGATCGCGTCCTTGGAGGTGCGGATGCCGCCCGCGGGCTTCACGCCCACCCGCACACCGGTGGTGGCGTGGAAGTCGCGGACCGCCTCCAGCAGGACGAGGGTGACGGGCGGGGTCGCGTTGACGGCCACCTTGCCGGTGGAGGTCTTGATGAAGTCCGCGCCCGCGAGCATCGCCAGCCAGGAGGCGCGGCGGACGTTGTCGTACGTCTGGAGCTCACCGGTCTCGAAGATGACCTTGAGGTGGGCCGCGGTGCCGTCCTCGCGGACGCACGCCTCCTTCACCTGCCGGATCTCCTCGAAGACCTGGAGGTAGCGGCCGGAGAGGAAGGCGCCGCGGTCGATCACCATGTCGATCTCGTCCGCCCCGGCGGCGACCGCCTCCCGGGTGTCGGCCAGCTTGACCGGCAGCGCGGCCCGGCCGGAGGGGAAGGCGGTGGCGACGGCGGCCACATGGATGCCGCTGCCGGTCAGGGCCTCCTTGGCGGTGGCCACCATGTCGCCGTAGACGCAGATGGCCGCGACCTTCGGGGCCGTACGGTCGGTGGGGTCGGGGTTGATCCCCTTGGCGCAGAGCGCCCGGACCTTGCCCGGGGTGTCGGCGCCCTCGAGGGTCGTCAGGTCGATCATCGAGATCGCCAGGTCGATGGCGTACGCCTTCGCCGTGGTCTTGATCGAGCGGGTGCCGAGGGTCGCGGCACGGGCCTGCAGCCCGACCGCGTCGACGCCCGGCAGGCCGTGCAGGAAGCGGCGCAGTGCGCCGTCGCCGGCGGTCACGTCCGCCATGGACGCGAGTCGCTCCGCGGCCTCTTTGCCGTATGCGGGAACTGTGGTGGGCATGGTCACCAGATGAGCATATCTACGCGCGTAGTCGGATGTCACCCCCGGGCCCGGAACCGATCGGGGCCGGGGGATGAGCGACCCCGGGCCTCCCCTGGGCGCCCCCCGCCCTCCGAGTGTGGTGCACAATCGGGCGCATGACGAGCCCGGACGACGACTCCGCCCCCGCTGCCTCCAGCTCAGCTTCCTCTGCCTCCTCCGCTGCTTCCTCCGCCTCCTCCGATGGCGAGACCTTCTCGGACCGGATCTACCGCTCCCCGAGCGGTATCGCGGGCGGGGTGCTGCTGCTCGGGCTCAGCGGCTGGCTGGGCATCGACGCGATGATCCGGGGCGAGGGGCGGACGCCGTGGCTGGCGCTGGCCGGGCTGTTGTTCGCGGTGCCGGTGGTGATCGCCTTCACGGTGCGCCCGGCGGTGTACGCGGGGCAGGACCGGCTGCTCGTCCGCAACCCGTTCCGTACGATCACGCTGCCCTGGGCCTCGGTCGAGGGGCTGCGCGCCGGGTACACCAGCGAGGTCCTGGCGGGCGGGGCCACGTACCAGCTGTGGGCGATCCCGGTCTCGCTGCGCCAGCGCAAGCGGGCCGCCCGGCAGCAGGCCAGGGCGGCCTCCGAGGACCCCTTCGGCACCACGTCCGCCCACGTCTCGGCGAACAAGCCCGACGAGGACCGCCGGGCCCCCTCCGACGCGGCGATCGGCGACCTGCGCGAGATGGCCGAACTCAACGCCCAGCGCGAGGGCGCCCAGGGGGCGCCGGAGGTGCGATGGGCCTTCGAGGTGATCGCGCCGACGCTGGCGGGCGCGGTGCTGTTGGGCATCATGCTGGCGATCGGCTGACCGCTGGGGCCCATGCGGCTCCGGTTCCGGCGCCGTCACTGATCGCCGTGGGCGGCGGCGACGGGCTCGGCAGCTGAGACGTTCCTGTCCGCGTCCGAAGCCGAAGCCGCGTCCTCGCCCGCGGCTTCCGGGGGCTGGATTCCCGCCGCCTCCGAAAGGTCCGCCTTCAGCGCGGCCAGCACGGTGTCCGCCGTGGCGCGGGCCGGGGCGAGTGAGTCGGCGGCGGGGACGTCGACGACCACCTCCAGGTAGCACTTCAGCTTCGGCTCGGTGCCGCTGGGCCGGACGACCACACGGGCGGCGCGGACGTTCCCCTTCCCGGCGAGCTGATAGCGCAGGCCGTCCGTCGGGGGCAGGGTGTCCGTACCCCGCGTCAGGTCCTCCGCCGAGGTCACGGCGAGCCCCGCGAGCTCGGTGGGCGGCTGTTCGCGCAGCCGCTTCATCGCGGTGCCGATCACGGAGAGGTCGGTGACGCGGACGGACAGCTGGTCGGTGGCGTGCAGCCCGTGGGCCACCGCGATGTCGTCCAGCAGATCCGCGAGGGTGCGGCCCTGCTCCTTGAGCTCGGACGTCAGCTCGGCCACGAGCAGCGCTGCCGTGATGCCGTCCTTGTCGCGTACGCCCTCCGGATCCACGCAGTAGCCGAGCGCCTCCTCGTACGCGTAGCGCAGCCCGTCCACCCGGGCCAGCCACTTGAAGCCGGTCAGCGTCTCGGCGTACGGCAGCCCGGCGTCGTCCGCGATCCGGGACAGGAGCGACGACGAGACGATCGTGGTCGCGAACGCGCCGCGGGCGCGCTTGTGGACGAGGTGGGTGGCGAGGAGCGCGCCGACCTCGTCCCCGCGCAGCATCCGCCAGCTGGCGGCGTCCGTGGGGGCCGTGGGGTTGGTGATCGTGGGGACGGCGACGGCGCAGCGGTCGGCGTCCGGGTCGTTGGCGATGATGATGTCCGGCGCGACCTTGCGGGCCGTGGCGAAGGCCAGGTCCATCGCCCCCGGCTCCTCCGGGTTGGGGAACGCGACGGTCGGGAACGCCGGGTCGGGCTCGGCCTGCTCGGGCACGACGGCGGGCTCGGGGAACCCGGCGCGGGCGAACGCGGCGGTGAGCGTCTCGCGGCCGACGCCGTGCAGCGGGGTGTAGACGACGCGGGCGTTCCGGGGCGAGCCCGGGGTGAGGACGGCGTCGGTCCGCGCGAGGTACGCCTCCAGGACGTCGTCGTTCAGCGTCTCCCAGCCGGTCTCGGGGCGGGGCACGTCGTCCAGGCTGGGGATCGCCGCGATCTCGGCGGCGATCTCGGCGTCGGCGGGCGGCACGATCTGGGAGCCGTCGCCGAGGTAGACCTTGTAGCCGTTGTCGCGGGGCGGATTGTGGCTCGCGGTGACCTCGACTCCGGCGATCGCGCCGAGGTGGCGGATGGCGAACGCGAGGACGGGCGTGGGGAGGGGGCGGGGCAGAACGGCGGCGCGGAAGCCGGCGCCGGTCATGACGGCGGCGGTGTCGCGGGCGAACTCGGCGCTCTTGTAGCGGGCGTCGTACCCGATGACGACGAGACCTTGACCGTACTGATCGTTCTGGCCGTCCTGGCCGTCCTGGCCGTGATACGTGCGCAGATACGCGGCGAGCCCGGCGGCGGCGCGGATGACGACGGCGCGGTTCATCCGCATGGGCCCGGCCCCGAGCTCACCCCGGAGACCGGCGGTACCGAACTGCAACGTGCCGGAGAACCGCTCGGCGATCGCGTCGACGGCATCGTCCTGGAGCAGCTTCCCGAGCTCATCCCGCGTCTCGGGATCGGGATCCTCGGCAAGCCATGCGCGAGCCTGGGCGATGAGATCGGGCTCCGTGGCCATGGGGGGCCTCCTGGGGGGGTGGTCGTATGGGGGTGGGTGCGAGGTGCGGTGTGGGTGCGGGTGGGTGGTGGTTGCTGGGGTGCGCGGTGGGTCCGTGGTCGGGTGCGGGGGCGGGGCCTCCAGGGCGCTGCCCCGGAGGCCCCGCCCCCGCACCCACAACGAAACCGGCCGCGCACCCCGGCCCACTGCGCGCTCCCGGGCACCCCACCCCGCGCTCCCGGGCACCCCGCACCGCCCCGCCTGCCCCGCGCACCTCGTATACCTCGCGCATTCGCTGTTCAGTTGGCCAAAAGGTGAGTACCCGCGCGGGGCGCCGTGACGCCGCCCCCGGGATCAGAGGCGGTCGAGGACCTGGGCCAGCAGGCTGCCCATGCGGGAGGCGGAGTCGCGGCCCGCCTGGAGGACCTCCTCGTGGTTGAGGGGTTCGCCCGTCATCCCGGCCGCCAGGTTCGTCACCAGGGAGATCCCGAGAACCTCCGCGCCCGCCTCGCGCGCCGCGATGGCCTCCAGGGTCGTGGACATGCCCACCAGGTCCGCCCCTATCGTGCGGGCCATGTTGATCTCCGCCGGAGTCTCGTAGTGCGGCCCGGGGAACTGGGCGTAGACGCCCTCCTCCAGGGTCGGGTCGACCTGCTGGCACAGGGCGCGCAGCCGCGGCGAGTACAGGTCGGTGAGGTCGACGAAGTTGGCGCCCACGATCGGCGAGGTGGCCGTGAGGTTGATGTGGTCGCTGATCAGTACCGGCTGGCCGGGGCGCATGCCCTCGCGCAGGCCGCCGCAGCCGTTGGTGAGGATGATGGTCTTGCAGCCCGCGGCCACGGCGGTGCGTACGCCGTGTGCGACGGCGGCGACACCACGCCCCTCGTAGTAGTGCGTACGGCCGAGGAAGACCAGCGCCCGCTTGTCGTTGATCCGGTACGACCGGATCCGGCCCGCGTGGCCCGCGACGGCGGGCGGCGGGAAGCCGGGCAGCTCGGTGACGGGGAACTCGTGCTCGGGCTCCCCGAGGGCGTCGGTGGCAGGGACCCAGCCGGAGCCCAGGACCAGCGCGACGTCGTGGGTTTCCGCGCCGGTCAGCTCGCGCAGGCGGGTGGCGGCGGCGTCGGCGGCGGCGTGCGGGTCGCCCTGACTGTCCCAAGAAACTGATGCGTTCACGCGCACGAGGGTAGCCGGTAACTGCCTACGCGCGTAGACGGAGTCCGCCAGGTGTTCGGATCGTTGCATTGCCACCAAGCCCGCGGCCGGCCCCTGCGCCGCCTTGTCGCCGAACCCAACAGGACCACGCCACCCCGAACCCACCGGGCCAACCGGGCCGATCGGGGCCACCGGGGAACTGGAGCAACCGACCAATCGGGCCACCGGGGAACCATGGACCGGGGCGGTGGGCCACCGGCCGAAGCGGGACAACCGGGGAACTGGGACAACCGAGCCAGCCGGGGGGCCGGGTAACAAGGCCAACCGGGGAGCCGGGAAAGAACCGGCCCCACCGGGTCAACCGGACGGACCCATCGGGCCATCCGGGAACCGGCCAACCGGGCCAACCGGGCCAACCGGGGCCTCCGGGCCAACCGGGGCCACCAGCCGAACCGGGCCACCGGGCAACCAGCCCAACCGAGGCAACCGGGAACACAGGGTCAACCGGACACACCGGACTCAGCAGGGACGCTTCCGCAGCTCCATCACATAGTCATGCGGCGCCCCCGCCGACTCCGCCGCGTCCGCGATCTCGCCCAGGTAGCGGGCCGAGGGCAGCCCGCCCTCGTAGCCGTTGAGGACGTAGAGCCAGGCGGCCTCGTCGCCGTCCAGCGTGTGGACGCGGATCCGCATCCGGCGGTAGATGTCGAGGCCGACGCCCTCCCAGCGGTCCATGGAGTCCTCGTCCATGGGGGCGATGTCGTAGAGGGCGACGAAGACCTGGGAGCGCGGGGCCTCCACGATCGTGGGGAGGGCGCCCTCCCAGCCCATCTGCTCGCCGCCGAAGGTGAGGCGCCAGCCGTTCAGCCAGCCCGTTCCGCGCAGCGGGGAGTGTGGTGCGCGGCGGGACATCAGCCGCGCGTCGAGGTTGCCGGCGTACGCGGCGTAGAGCGACATGGGTCTGAGGGTACGGGAGAGGGGTGGAACGGCCCTCGGGGTGGGAGGTTTGGCGGGAGGTTCGGAGAGAGGTTTCGTACGGCGGTCGCCCCCGCGAAACCCCCCGGCTGAAGTGATTCGAACCGGTGCGGGACAATGGAGCATGTGACTCGGATCGTGATCATTGGTGGCGGACCCGGCGGCTATGAGGCGGCGCTGGTCGCCGCGCAGCTCGGCGCGGAGGTGACCGTCGTCGACTGCGACGGTCTGGGCGGGGCGTCGGTGCTCACCGACTGCGTGCCGTCGAAGACGTTGATCGCCACCGCCGAGGTGATGACGACCTTCGACTCCTCCTACGAGGAGCTGGGGATCATCGTCGCCGACGACACCCCGCCGCTGGAGCAGGCGGCCCGGGTGGTCGGCGTGGATCTGGGCAAGGTCAACCGCCGGGTGAAGCGGCTCGCGCTCGCCCAGTCGCACGACATCACGGCCTCGGTCACCCGGGCCGGCGGCCGGGTCATGCGCGGCCGCGCGCGGGTGGAGCCGCAGCAGTCGCTGGACGGCGCGCGGCGGGTGATCGTGCGGGCCGCGGACGGCAGCGAGCAGTCGCTGGTGGCGGACGCGGTGCTGATGGCGACGGGCGCCCACCCCAGGGAGATCCCGGACGCGAAGCCGGACGGCGAGCGGATCCTGAACTGGACGCAGGTGTACGACCTGGACGAGCTCCCCAAGGAGCTGATCGTGGTCGGCTCCGGTGTCACGGGCGCGGAGTTCGCGGGTGCCTACCAGGCGCTGGGGTCGAAGGTCACGCTGGTCTCCAGCCGGGACCGGGTGCTGCCGGGCGAGGACCCGGACGCGGCGGCGGTGCTGGAGGACGTCTTCCGGCGCCGGGGGATGAACGTGATGTCCCGCTCCCGGGCGCAGGCCGCCAAGCGGGTGGGGGAGCGGGTGGAGGTCACGCTCTCGGACGGGCGGGTCATCTCCGGCACCCACTGTCTGATGGCGGTCGGCTCGATCCCGAACACGGCGGACATCGGCCTGGAGGAGGCCGGGGTCAAGCTGGCGGAGTCGGGCCACATCCTGACCGACAAGGTGTCCCGGACCAGCGCGCCGGGCATCTACGCGGCCGGTGACTGCACCGGGGTGCTGGCGCTGGCGTCGGTGGCGGCGATGCAGGGTCGGATCGCGATGTACCACTTCCTCGGGGACGCGGTGGCCCCGCTGAACCTGAAGACGGTCTCGGCGAACGTCTTCACCGACCCCGAGATCGCCACGGTCGGCTACTCGCAGGCGGACGTGGACGGCGGGAAGATCGACGCCCGGGTGGTGAAGCTGCCGCTGCTGCGCAATCCGCGGGCGAAGATGCAGGGCATCCGGGACGGCTTCGTCAAGATCTTCTGCCGTCCGGGCACCGGCATCGTGGTCGGCGGTGTGGTGGTCGCGCCGCGCGCGAGCGAGCTGATCCACCCCATATCTCTGGCGGTGGACAACAATCTGACGGTGGAGCAGATCGCCAACGCCTTCACGGTCTACCCCTCGCTGTCCGGTTCGATCGCCGAGGTGGCCCGGCAGTTGCACACCCGGAAGACTCAGGAAGAGTCATAGGCCCGGTCCTTATAGCACTTCGTACCCTCACAGATGTACAACTTCTGCTAATTGGTGCAAGCTGCTGAAAACAGACGGTCGTTGGCGTTACTGTCAGTTTCGTGTTCGCTGCAGAACGTCGCCAATTGATCCTTGAAATGGTGCGGGCGAACGGAGCGGTGTCGCTCCGGGAGCTCGCCCGCGTCGTCCAGACCTCCGAAGTGACCGTACGGCGTGATGTGCGGGCGCTGGAGGCAGAAGGACTGCTCGACCGCCGGCACGGCGGTGCGGTGCTGCCGGGCGGATTCACCAGGGAGTCCGGCTTCCCGCAGAAATCCCATCTAGCGACCGCGGAGAAGACGGCCATCGCCGATCTCGCGGCCGGTTTCGTCGAGGAGGGCGAGGCCGTCGTCGTCGGCGCCGGAACCACCACCCAGGAGCTGGCCCGCCGGCTCGCCCGGGTTCCGGGGCTGACCGTGGTCACCAATTCCCTGCTGGTCGCACAGGCGTTGGCGCATGCCAACCGGGTCGAGGTCGTGATGACCGGCGGCACCCTGCGCGGCTCCAACTACGCCCTGGTCGGCAGCGGCGCCGAGCAGTCCCTCCAGGGGCTGCGGGTCTCGCGCGCCTTCCTGTCCGGCAGCGGGCTGACCGCCGAGCGCGGCCTGTCCACCTCCAACATGCTCTCGGCCAGCGTCGACCGGGCGCTGGTCCAGGCGGCGGCGGAGGTGGTCGTGCTCGCCGACCATACGAAGCTGGGCACCGACACCATGTTCCAGACGGTGCCCACCGATGTGATCACCCGGCTGGTGACCGATGAGCCGCCCGCCCATGACGACCGTGCCCTGACCGAGCTCCAGGCCCTCGCGGACCAGGGCGTTCAGATCGCCGTGGCCGGGCCGGGCGCGGGGTCCGGCCCGGCCGGGGGCGGCGAGGGCGGCGGTTCGGCGGGGCGGCAGTCGGGGCGGCTGGGCCCGTCCCAGGGCCGTGGCGGCGGCGAGGAGGGCCTGCCGCTGCCGGGGCCGCGCCGTAACCACCCCCACCCCCGGGCGGGCCCGGCTCCGCTCAGCTGCGCACCGCGGTGCCGCTGGCGGAGCAGCAGCCGGGGCGGGTGGCGGACCTGGCGCCGCGCCGTCGCTAGGGGTGTCGGACGGGTCGTGGCCCGCCGGACACCCTGGAGCGAGTGATCGTCAACGGGTGTCAGCGGGCCTTGAGGCCCGTGAAGGCCAGCGCCAGCAGTCGGTCGGCCAACTCCGGGTCGTCCGGCGACTGCTCCACGGCCAGTGCGATCGCGTTCGTGAGCTGCATCAGATCGGCGATGACCACATCGGACCGTACGGCACCGCTCTGCTGGGCGCGGGCGAGCAGTTCGCTGCCCGCCTCGCGCAGCGGCAGACCGCAGCCGCGGGACAGCTCCGAGGTCTCGTCGCTCGAGCACGCCATCAGGGCCTGGGACAGCCCGCGGTAGGTGCTCGCGTGGTCCACGATGGCGCGCAGCCAGTCGATCAGCGCCTGACACGGCCGCGGCGCCTGGGCCAGCTCCCGCGACCGCTCCAGCAGGGCGCATATCTCGCCCTGGAAGACCGCGCCCATCAGCGCGGTGCGGTTGGGGAAGTGGCGATAGAGCGTGCCGATGCCGACACCCGCGCGGCGTGCGATGTCCTCCAGCGAAGCGTCGGTACCGTGCTGGGTGAAGGCCATGCGCGCCTCGGCCAGCAGCCGCTCGTAGTTGCGGCGCGCGTCGGCGCGCATGGGGCGCGGTGGCGTCTGCGCCGTGGCTGTCTCGATCGCCATCGCGGTCCTCCCTGCCTTGCCTGCCCGTGAGTCAAGCATGCCATTTCGTGACCGGAGGCACGCCCTGGCCAGGCAACGCGGGCACCGGATGCGGCATCAAACAGGGTGAGGGCGCCGTGCGTCGCGGTGCGCCGGAGTGGAAGAGCAATGGGACTGACCAGTCGATCACTCGAGTATGTGATGATCGCCCTCGCCATCGCGTGCGTGGGGCTGACGCTCTGGCTGTGGCCGCGCTTCGCGGGCCGGGGCGTACGGGCCTGGGCGGGCCGGCTGGCCGCCCTCGCCGTGACCCAGTGCGCGATCGTGGCCGCCCTGGCCCTCGCGGTGAACAGCACCTTCCAGTTCTACGGGTCCTGGGGCGAACTGCTGGGCGAGGGCGATGCGGCACCGGCGGCCCTGTCCCATGTACAGGGCGGCGCCGCGGGGCCGGTCGGGGAGGCGGGCGGTCTGGTGCGGCCCGCCCCGCCGCAGGGGCTGAACAAGGTGCACGGACTGCCGAGCGGGCCGCCCGGCACGGCGGGCAAGGTCGAGTCGGTGCGGATCCTGGGCCGCCGCAGCCAGGTGGCCAACCCGGCGTACGTCTATCTGCCGCCGCAGTACTTCCAGCGCCAGTACGCCCGGCAGCGCTTCCCCGTGATCGTGGCGATCAGCGGCTACCCCGGCGGATCCTTCCTGCTGGCCCAGCATCTGCGGCTGCCCCAGACCGCGGGCGGGCTGATCCGCACCGGGGCGCTGCAGCCGGCCGTCATCGTGATGGTGCGGCCCACCATCGCCCCGCCCCGCGACACCGAGTGCGTGGACGTCCCCGGCGGCCCCCAGGCCGAGACCTACTTCGCCCAGGATCTGCCCGAGGCGCTGCGGGCGCACTACCGGGTCGGCCATGACCCCAGCGCCTGGGGTGTGCTGGGCTATTCGTCCGGCGGCACCTGCGCCCTTCAGCTGACCCTGCGTCATCCCCGCGTCTACAGCACGGCCGCGGCCCTGTCGCCCGACTACCGCGTGGTCAACGACCCCACCACCGGCGACCTCTTCGGCCGGGGCCCGGCGGGCGAGCGCAGGAAGCGGGAGCACGATGTGCTGTGGCGGCTGCGCCATCTGCCCCAGCCGCAGGTGTCGGTGCTGGTGGCCTCCAGCCGCCGGGGTGAGCCCAACTACGGCGCCACCCGCGAGTTCCTGGCGGCGGTCCGGCCGCCGATGAGCGCGCAGTCGATCATCCTGGACCGGGGCAGCCACAACTTCCGCACCTGGCGCCGCGAACTGCCCACCGCCCTGCGGTGGATGAACGGTCAGCTGACCTTCCCGCAGGACGTGGTGCACGGCCGCTGAGCGGGCCGTACGGGACGGGCCGTACGGGACGGGCCGTACGTGGGCCGTACGTGGGCCGTACCCGAAGACGGCGGGCCCCGGCCGGAATCGTCCGGCCGGGGCCCGCCGTCATGGGGCGTGTGGTGAGGCGGTCAGCCCTCGACCGCCGCGTCAGCCGCTCGGCGCGCGCGTCGGTTCTCGACCTCCGCGTCAGTCCTTGATCTCGCAGATGACCGCGCCCGAGGTGAGGGACGCGCCGACCTCGGCGGCCAGGCCCTTGATGGTGCCCGCACGGTGGGCGTTGATGGGCTGCTCCATCTTCATGGCCTCCAGGACCACGACGAGGTCGCCCTCGGCCACCGTGTCCCCCTCGCCCACGGCCACCTTGACGATGGTGCCCTGCATCGGGGAGGCCAGGGCGTCGCCGGAGGCGGCTGAGCCCGACTTCTTGACCGCCTTGCGCTTCGGCTTCTTCGCGCCGCCCGCGGGGGCGGTCGCCACGCCCAGGGAGGCGGGCAGCGAGACCTCGAGCCGCTTGCCGCCGACCTCGACCACGACCGTCTCGCGGCCGGTGGGCTCCTCGGCCTCGTCCGCTCCGGTCGGGGTGAAGGGGGCGATGGTGTTGTTGAACTCGGTCTCGATCCAGCGGGTGTGGATGGTGAACGGCTCGCTGGTGAAGGCAGGGTCCTTCACGACCGCCTGGTGGAAGGGGATCGCGGTGGCCATGCCCTCGACCTGGAACTCGGCCAGGGCGCGGGCCGCGCGCTGGAGGGCCTGGGTGCGGGTGGCGCCGGTGACGATCAGCTTGGCCAGCAGCGAGTCCCACGCCGGGCCGATCACGCTGCCCGACTCCACGCCCGCGTCCAGCCGCACACCCGGCCCGGCGGGCGGCACGAAGGAGGTCACCGTGCCCGGGGCGGGCAGGAAGTTCCGGCCCGGGTCCTCACCGTTGATCCGGAACTCGAACGAGTGGCCGCGCATCGGCGGATCGTCATACCCGATGGCCTCGCCGTCCGCGATGCGGAACATCTCCCGCACCAGGTCGATGCCGGTGACCTCCTCGGTGACCGGGTGCTCCACCTGGAGACGGGTGTTGACCTCCAGGAAGGAGATGGTGCCGTCGTTGCCGACGAGGAACTCGACGGTACCCGCGCCGACGTATCCGGCCTCCTTGAGGATGGCCTTCGACGCCCGGTACAGCTCGGCGTTCTGCTCCTCGGTCAGGAAGGGGGCCGGGGCCTCCTCGACGAGCTTCTGGTGGCGGCGCTGGAGGGAGCAGTCGCGGGTGGAGACGACCACGACGTTGCCGTGGGTGTCGGCCAGGCACTGGGTCTCGACGTGGCGCGGCTTGTCCAGGTAGCGCTCGACGAAGCACTCCCCACGCCCGAAGGCGGCCACGGCCTCGCGGACGGCGGAGTCGTAGAGCTCGGGGACCTCTTCCATGGTGCGGGCGACCTTCAGGCCGCGGCCGCCGCCGCCGAAGGCGGCCTTGATGGCGATGGGCAGGCCGTGCTGCTCGGCGAAGGCCACGACCTCCTCGGCCCCGGAGACGGGGTCGGGGGTGCCGGCGACCAGCGGGGCGCCGGCGCGCTGGGCGATGTGGCGGGCGGCGACCTTGTCGCCCAGGTCGCGGATGGCCTGCGGCGGGGGCCGATCCAGGTCAGGCCCGCGTCCAGGACGGCCTGGGCGAACTCGGCGTTCTCGGAGAGGAATCCGTACCCGGGGTGGACGGCGTCGGCGCCGGACTCGGCGGCCGCGGCCAGGACCTTGGCCTGGTCGAGATAGCTGGCCGCCGGGGTGTCACCGCCCAGCGCATAGGCTTCATCGGCCGCGCGCACATGCACAGCGTCCCGGTCCGGATCGGCGTAGACGGCTACGCTCGCGATACCGGCATCCCGGCAGGCACGGGCAACACGGACAGCGATCTCGCCACGGTTGGCGATGAGCACCTTGCGCACGATGGCTCCCTCCTTGAAACAAGCCGAGTTTAGGTACAGGCGACACCTCGCGCCGAGAAGACCCCGGGCGTGAGCTTGACCACACGGAGCGTGAACCTCGCGTTGGACGAACGTCCGGATCCCCCGTCGCTCCACGGTACGCCCGGTTTTCGGGGGCGTGGCGCGGTCCGCGATGTGGGCAAGGTCTCTGGCGTGCCGTGCTGCGGCGCTTCACGTTTCTTTGTGGAAACCCTACGAATGCCGGGCGGAAACTTTGCCACGGCGTTCAGCTCGTCCGCACCTCTTGTCGGGGCGCTTACCCGTTAGTAGCGTGCTTCGGCACTGACAGAGTGGGAGGGGATCGCGGTGGCGCGCAGACCAGTGGCCGCGGTGGCGGCAGTGACGCTGATGGTCGAGGCGGTCGGCATAGCGCTGCTGAACTGGATCCTCGGCCTGGTTGTGGACCGTCAGCAGATGTCCATGGGCGGCCTGGACACCGATGCGATGTCGATCGGCACCTGGGTCGCGGGCGGCCTCTTCGGTCTCTATCTGCTGGTGTGCGGGGTGGTGCTGCTGCGCACCGCCGTGCGCGACCGCGCCCCCGGCCGCCTGGCCCGCATCCTGCTCATCACCTGTGCGGTGGTGCACGGGCTGGTGGGCGCGTTCTCGGTCGGCCTGGTGGGATGGGCGGCGTTCGCGTTCCTGATGGTGGTGCTGGGGCTGATCGTGCTGAGCCTGCTGGGGTACGAGGCGGAGCCGCCCACCGAGCCCTCCGCCGAGCCCGCAGGCGGCGGCCAGGACGCCCCCAGCCCGGCCTGATCCGGGAAAGTTCCAGGGAAAGACCTGGGAGAAGTTCGGGGAAACGCCTAGCCGGAATTCCCTAGTCGTTCCAGAGGTCCGTGATCCGCACGTCCAGTTCGGCGAGCAGTCGGCGGAACAGCGGCAGGGACAGCCCGATCACGTTTCCGGAGTCGCCCTCGATGCCGTCGATGAACGGCGCGGAACGGCCGTCGAGGGTGAACGCGCCCGCCACGTGCAGCGGTTCGCCGCTGGCGACGTACGCCGCGATCTCCTCGTCCGTCGGCTCGCCGAAGCGGACCGTGGTGGACGCGGTGGCCGAGGTGCGGCGGCCGCTGGCCGTGTCGATCACGCAGTGCCCGGTGCGCAGCACCCCGGACCGGCCGCGCATCGACTTCCAGCGGGCGGTGGCCTCCTCGGCGTCGGCCGGCTTGCCGAGCGCCTGACCGTCCAGCTCCAGCACCGAGTCGCAGCCGACGACGAGGGAGCCGGCCGTCTCCGGAAGCCCGGCCACGGCGGTGGCCTTCGCCTCGGCCAGCACCCGGGCCAACTCGGCGGGGGTCTCGGCGCTGAGCGCGTCCTCGTCCACCCCGCTGACGATCACCTTCGGCGCCAATCCGGCCTGTCGCAGCAGCCCGAGCCGGGCAGGCGAGGCGGACGCGAGGACGAGAGTGCGCTGCGCAGTCATGCGCACCAGGGTAAGCCGCTCCCGGAGAGGGGCCGCGGGCCAGGGCCCCTGCCCCTCCCCGCCCCTTCCCGCAGCACCGATATGCGGCTCCGCCGCGTGGCAGGGCCTTCCGCCCCTGGACCCCGGGGGCTGGGGCGGAGCCCCGCCTTCCGGCCCCTCCAGGGGCACCTCCCAGCGGTAGCTGGGGAGCTTGAGGAGCGGGGTCTGGGGCGGAGCCCCAGTTGAGGGAAGGGGCGGGGAGGGGACAGCCCGCCGCAGGCGTCACCATCCCCCGACACCCCCTGGCCAGGGTCCTTCTGACGGATCTCCGTGCCGGACGCCGCGACGCCGCGGAGATCCGTCAGGCCGCGGAGATCCGTCAGAAGGACCCTAGGGCCACATTCCCAGGATGCACATCGCCAGCAGCACGGAGACGGTCAGCACGGTGCGGGCGCGGCGGAGCATGGCCTCGGCGCGCCGCAGTTCCTCGGGCGGCTCATCGGGCGGCTCGGACCACAGCATGAATCCGATCCTGAGGCCACAGACGCCGGGGCGCCTGAGTACGCGTACTCAGGCGCCCCGGCGCGAAGGTGCCATTCGGCCCGCCGCGGTCCGCTCAGGCGGGCCAGTAGGTGGTGCGCCACGCCTTGGGGCCCGGGTGCGGCACCCGGTGGCTGGGGATGGTGCGGGCCGGGTCGGACCACTCCTCCGGATCGTCCTCGGTCTGCGCGGTGGCCATGGCGGCCGCCGCGCGTGCTCGCACCACCGCCAGAGCGGCGGCCAACTCCTCGGGGGTCGGGTTGCCCCGGACAATACGGATCATGGGAACAGCCCTTCGCTAGGGGGCTAGAGGGGGATGTTGCCGTGCTTCTTCGGGGGCAGCGCCTCGCGCTTGTTCCGCAAGGTCCGCAGACCGCGGACGATGTGGCGACGGGTCTCGGAGGGCATGATCACAGCATCCACATACCCCCGCTCGGCCGCGATATACGGATTCAGCAGGGTGTCCTCGTAGTCCGCGATCAGCTCGGTGCGGGTGGCCTCCGGATCGTCGGAGGAGGCGATGGTGCGCCGGTGGAGGATGTTGACCGCGCCCTGGGCGCCCATGACCGCGATCTGCGCGGTCGGCCAGGCCAGGTTGAGGTCCGCGCCCAGGTGCTTGGAGCCCATCACGTCGTACGCGCCGCCGAACGCCTTGCGGGTGATGACCGTGATCAGCGGGACGGTGGCCTCCGCGTAGGCGAAGATCAGCTTGGCGCCGCGCCGGATGATGCCGTTGTACTCCTGGTCGGTGCCGGGCAGGAAGCCGGGCACGTCCACGAAGGTCAGGACGGGCACGTTGAACGCGTCGCAGGTGCGCACGAAGCGCGCGGCCTTCTCGGAGGCGTCGATGTCCAGGCAGCCGGCCAACTGCATCGGCTGGTTGGCCACGATGCCCACCGGGTGGCCCTCGACCCGTCCGAAACCGGTGATGATGTTGGGCGCGAAGAGCGCCTGCGTCTCCATGAACTCGTTGTCGTCCAGCACGTGCTCGATGGCCTTGTGCACGTCGTACGGCTGGTTCGCCGAGTCCGGGATGAGGGTGTCCATCTCCCGGTCCTCGTCCGAGACCTCCAGATCGGCCTCCTCGTCGGGGAAGGCCGGGGGCTCGGAGAGGTTGTTGGAGGGGAGGTAGGACAGCAGGGCCTTGACGTACTCGATGCCGTCCTTCTCGTCCCCGGCCATGTAGTGCGCGACACCGGAGGTGGTGTTGTGGGTCCGGGCGCCGCCCAGCGCCTCGAAGCCGACGTCCTCGCCCGTGACCGTCTTGATCACATCGGGCCCGGTGATGAACATGTGTGAGGTCTGGTCGACCATCACCGTGAAGTCGGTGATCGCCGGGGAGTAGACCGCCCCGCCCGCGCACGGGCCCACGACCAGGCTGATCTGCGGGATCACCCCGGAGGCGTGGGTGTTGCGGCGGAAGATCTCGCCGTACATGCCGAGGGAGACCACACCCTCCTGGATGCGGGCGCCACCGGAGTCGTTGATGCCGACGACCGGGCAGCCGGTCTTCAGCGCGAAGTCCATGACCTTGATGATCTTCTCGCCGAACACCTCCCCGAGCGCCCCGCCGAAGACCGTGAAGTCCTGGGAGAACACGGCCACCGGGCGGCCGTCGACCGTGCCGTAACCGGTGACGACCCCGTCCCCGTACGGCCGGTTCTGCTCGATGCCGAAGTTGGTCGAGCGGTGCCGGGCGAACTCGTCGAGCTCGGTGAAGGACCCCTCGTCCAGGAGGAGGTCGATGCGTTCGCGCGCGGTCAGCTTGCCCTTGGCGTGCTGCTTCTCCACCGCGCGCGCGGACCCGGCGTGGGTCGCTTCTTCGATGCGGCGCTGCAGGTCCGCGAGCTTCCCCGCGGTGGTGTGGCGGTCAGGAATCTCGGGGGCGGTCTCCGGCTCGGTGGACATCGGGATGCGGCTCCTGCTCGTCCTGGGGTGGATACGGCGGGTCTTCAGGATCGGGGGAAGGCGGGGAACGGGGTCGTACGAGTGGGGATCGTGATCAGATGGGTCCTGTCAGGTTTCGGGGGTTCCGGACCGTTCGGCGGCTTTGCGCTGGCTGGGCTACCGGCACGTAGCGTATCGGCGGCACCGCTTGGTGGCACTGCGTCGTTGGCCACACCTCCTGACCCTAGGCTGGCCCCCATGACGCCTTCTGACACCTCAGGGAGCCCAGGTGACGCGCGCGGACGCTGGTCCGACCTGGAGCGGCCACCGCTGAACGCCGCCGCGCTGCGCCGGGGGCTGGTGCGCCCCGGCGGGCTGTGGACCGAGCTCGAGGTGGTGCGGGCGACCGGCTCGACCAATACGGATCTGGTCACCCGGGCCCGGGCCGGGGCCCCCGAGGGCGCGGTGCTCATCGCCGAGGAGCAGACCGCGGGACGCGGCCGGCTCGACCGCGCCTGGACGGCCCCGGCCCGGTCCGGGCTCTTCTTCTCCATCCTGCTACGGCCCGGCGACGCCGGCGTGCCCACCGAGCGCTGGGGCTGGCTGCCGCTGCTGGCCGGGGTCGCGGCCGCCGGGGCGCTCAGCCGTACGGCGGGCGTGGACACCGCGCTGAAGTGGCCGAACGACCTGCTGGTGACGGTCGGGGGCGAGGAGCGGAAGTTCGGCGGGATCCTCGCCGAGCGGGCCGGGGACGCGGTGGTGATCGGCATGGGGCTGAACGTTTCGCTGCGCGCCGGTGAACTTCCCGTTCCCACCGCCGGGTCGCTGGCCCTGGCGGACGCCGTCTCCACCGACCGCGATCCGCTGCTGCGGGCCGTGCTGCGCTCGATCGCGGAGTGGTACGGGGAGTGGCGCCGCTTCGAGGGCGACCCCGGGGCGAGCGGCCTCCAGGAGACGTACGCGGCGGGCTGTGCGACCCTCGGGCGCCAGGTGCGGGCCGAGCTTCCGGGCGGCCGGGAGCGGGTCGGCGAGGCGGTCGCGATCGACGGCGACGGGCGTCTGGTTCTGGCCACGGAAGGTGGGGTTCAGGAGCCGGTCTCCGCCGGGACATCGTGCATCTACGCTCCGTACCGAGGGAGGAATGACCCTCCCGCGCGAGAGTGAGCTACGGCACACCTGACGTATCGTGGTCGCGGTCGGTCCAGCTCGGGGCGGCTGTGGACGAGCTCGGGACCGGGCCGGGAAGAGGGAACGGAAGGGCAGTGCGCAGGGATCGGACAGGGGCGGGCGGTGACCGCCGACGACGCGGGTTCCGGTACGGCCGAGGAGCGCGAGGTGCTGGACGCCGCCGCGCCCGACGGGGCCGTACGGGACACCGGGGCGCGGGAGAGCGCCGCCGCGGAGACCCCCGACGAGGACCAGCCGGACCCCATCGCGCTCCGGCTGGAGCAGCTGATCCTCGGCGCCGAGCGGCGCTACACCCCGTTCCAGGCCGCCCGCAGCGCGGGCGTCTCGGTCGAGCTGGCCACCCGCTTCTGGCGGGCCATGGGCTTCGCCGACATCGGCCAGGCCAAGGCGCTGACCGAGGCCGACGTACTGGCACTGCGCCGGCTGTCCGGTCTGGTGGAGGCCGGGCTGCTGAGCGAGCCGATGGCCATCCAGGTGGCGCGGTCCACCGGCCAGACCACCGCCCGGCTCGCCGACTGGCAGATCGACTCCTTCCTGGAGGGGCTCACCGACCCCCAGGAGACCGGGATGACCCGGACCGAGATCGCGTACCCGCTGGTCGAGCTGTTGCTGCCGGAGCTGGAGGAGTTCCTGGTCTACGTCTACCGGCGCCAGCTCGCGGCGGCGACCGGCCGGGTGGTCCAGGCGGCCGACGACGTCGAGATGGTGGACCGACGGCTGGCGGTCGGCTTCGCGGACCTGGTGAGCTTCACTCGGCTGACCCGGCGGCTGGAGGAGGAGGAGCTCGGCGAGCTGGTCGAGGCGTTCGAGACCACGGCCGCCGACCTGGTGGCGGCGCACGGCGGGCGGCTGATCAAGACGCTGGGCGACGAGGTGCTCTACGCGGCCGACGACGCGGGCATCGCCGCCGAGATCGCGCTGCGCCTGATCGAGACGCTGACGCATGACGAGACGATGCCCGAGCTGCGGGTCGGGATCGCGTTCGGCACGGTCACGACGCGGATGGGCGATGTCTTCGGCACGACGGTGAACCTGGCCAGCCGGCTGACGTCCATAGCCCCAAGAACGCGGTCCTGGTGGACGGCGCGTTCGCCGAGGAGCTGAGCCGCACCGGGGAGGCCCCGGTGTCGGAGGCGGAGGCCGCGGAGGCGGCCGCCGCGGCGGAGAAGGAGGGCGAGGAGCCGCCCTCGTACCGCTTCGCGCTGCAGCCGATGTGGCAGCGGCCGGTGCGTGGCCTCGGGGTCGTGGAGCCGTGGCTGCTGAGCCGTCGCGCGTGAGCCCGTTCGGGGCGCGCGGTGCGGGTGCGGCCGGATCGTTCCGGTGGCGCTGACCGGATCGGTGAACCGGGCGCGGCGAAGGGCCCGTTGGGCTAGCCTACGTCCGCAAGATCCACTTGGTGGATCGCAGGTCCTGTCGTCGAAGTAGCACCGTCCGCGTCCGCCCGCGGGGTGGGCCCGGCGGTGTCCAGGAGCACGTGTGACCCAGCTTTACGATTCGAGTGCTCAACGTCCGGGCGCCTTACCTCCGCCGGGCTGTCCCGCCCACGGGGAGGCCGGTGCCGAACCGCTCCACGCGCCCGAGTTCGGTGCGGACCCCTTCGCGGTCTACCGGCGGCTGCGCGAGGCCCACGGCCCGCTCGCGCCGGTGGAGCTGGACAGAGGCGTACCGGCCATGTTGTGCCTGGGGTACGACACGGCGCTGGAGGTCATGCGGCGCCCCGAGACCTTCTCCAAGGACCCCCGCCACTGGCGGGCCAGGAACGAGGGCCTGCTGCCGGAGTCCAGCTACGCCCCGCAGGTCATCAGGCCCCGGCCACAGGTCGACTTCGTGGACGGCGAGGAGCACCGGCGGCTGCGCGGCGCCGTCGAGGACACCACCGGCCGGATCGACTCCAGCGCCCTGCGGAACTATGTCGAGCGCATCGCCGACTCGCTGATCGACCAGTTCTGTGAGGCGGGCGAGGCCGAGCTGATCGGGGCGTACTGCGCCCTGGTCCCGATCATGGTGACCGGCCAGCTGTTCGGCTGCCCGCAGGAGATCATGGACCGGCTGCTGCGGGGTGTGGCGGCGTTCATCGACGGCTCGGACCCCTCGGGCGGGGACCGGACCTCGGGCGCGGCGCTGCGCGAGCTGATCGACCTCAAGCGGCGCGAGCCGGGCGCCGACATCACCTCCTGGCTGATCGCCCATCCGGCGCGGCTGAGCGACGAGGAACTGGTCGAGCAGCTTCTGCTGCTGATCGGGATGGTGACCGGGGTGGTGCCCGGCCTGATCGGCAACGCCCTGCGGGTGCTGCTCACCGACGAGCGGTTCTCGGGCGAGCTGATGGGCGGCAGCATGCTCGTCGAGGACGCCCTCGACGAGGTGCTGTGGACGGACCCGCCGCTGGCCAACCTGGGGCTCTACTTCCCGGTGCACGACACCAACCTCGCCGGGAAGCGGCTGCGCGCGGGCGACGCCGTGATGATCAGCTTCGCGGCGACCAACCGGGACGCCCTGCTGAGGTCCCCGCACAAGCAGGGCAACCGGGCCCATCTGGCGTTCGGCGCGGGCGCCCACGCGTGCCCGGGCCGGTCCTCGGCCCGGCTGATCGCCTCCGTCGCGCTGGAGAAGCTGCTGGACCGGATCCCCGATCTCGCGCTCGCCGGGGAGGTCGAGGAGCTGAGGTGGCTGTCCGGGATCTTCGTACGGGGGGTGATCACGCTGCCGGTGCGGTTCGCTCCCGTTCCCAGGCCGGGGAGCCGGCGCGGGGCGCCGCCCGCCGCCCGCCCGGGGGAGCCGGGCCCGCAGGGACAGCCGGGGCCGCTGGGACAGCCGGGGCCGCTGGGACAGCCGGGGCCGCTGGGCCAGCGGCAGGAGGCGCCTCCGCCGCCGCCCATCCCGCCGATCTCGCTGCCGTTCGCCACCGACGCGGCGTCCGCGGCTGAACCCCCGACGGGGGCGGGGCCGGGGCCGGAGTCGGAGCAGCAGGCGGAGGACGGGCAGAAGCAGCAGTCGATCCTGCTGGGTTTCCTGAACCGGTGGCGGCGGGCCCGCTAGGCGCTCCGCGGGAAGTGGCGCAAGGTGCGGTCGTTCATCCGCGGCCGCGTCGTGGCTGGTCGCGCCCGTGCGGCGGAGCCGCACGTCGACACAGCCCCGCGCCCCTTCGGGGCGCCGAACCGCACCGGGCTTCAGCGAGGGCGCTCAGGCCCCGTCCGGGGGCTCACCGGTTCCGCGCGCCCCGGGGAGCTGGAATGATCGCGGGCAGTGTGTTCACGGTCGTTAACCGGGAGGGTGCGTGATGAGTGAGCAGCGGTACGGGGAGTGGGTCGCGGTCCGCAGGGACGGCTTCGTGGCCGAGCTGGTGCTGGACCGGCCCAAGGCCATGAACGCCGTCTCGTCGGAGATGGCGCGCTCCATCGCGGCGGCCTGCGCGGCGCTGTCCGAGGACCGCGACGTCCGGGCCGTGGTGCTGACCTCGACCCATGAGCGGGCCTTCTGCGTGGGCGCCGACCTCAAGGAGCGCAACTCGCTCACCGACGCCGAGATGATGCGGCACCGGCCGGTCTCCCGCGCCGCCTATACCGGGGTGCTGGAGCTGCCGATGCCCGCCATCGCCGCGGTGCACGGCTATGCGCTGGGCGGCGGCTTCGAGCTGGCCCTGTCGTGTGACGTGATCGTGGCCGACCCCACCGCCGTGGTGGGGCTGCCCGAGGTGTCGGTCGGGGTGATCCCGGGCGGCGGCGGCACCCAGCTGCTGCCGCGCCGGGTGGGCGCCGCGCGCGCCGCCGAGCTGATCTTCTCCGCGCGCCGGGTGGCCGCGGCTGAGGCCCACGCCCTGGGCCTGGTGGACCGGCTGACGGCGGAGGGCGAGGACCGGGCGGAGGCGCTGGAGCTGGCCCGGGGCATCGCCGCGAACTCCCCGGTCGGCGTGCGGGCCGCCAAGAAGGCGCTGCGGCTGGGGCAGGGGCTCGATCTGCGGGCCGGCCTTGAGGTCGAGGACGCGGCGTGGCGGACGGTGGCCTTCTCGGGGGACCGCGCGGAGGGTGTGGCGGCGTTCAACGAGAAGCGACCGGCGAACTGGCCGGGGGAGTGACGGACCCGGACCGGGCGGCGTACCGGGGACCGGGGGTACCCGACCGGGGAGTACCGAAGACCGGGGAGTACCGAAGACCGGGGAGTACCGAGGACCGGGGAGTACCGAGGACCGGGGAGTACCGAGGACCGGGGAGTACTGAGGAGCGGATCCCGACCGGGGAGTACCCCGACCGGGGGAGTAGCGAGCCCGGACCGGGGAAGCTGACCGAATCCGGGGAATGGCCCCGGCCCGGGGGGAGCGAAACGGCCACCGGGGGTGACCGTTCGCTCGGATACCCGGGGTGAACGGCCCGCAGCGGATTGTTCTCGACGTTCTTACGCTGGAGAGCAGAGCGAACGATGCATGGCCGTGAGGAATGCGAGGCCGTCGTGACGGACAACGGGGAGATCGGCGGACGGCCCGGCGGGGTCGACGGACGATTGCGGGCGGTCGTACGGCTCGCTCAGGAGATGGCGGCGGCGCACACCCCGCAGGAGTCGGTGGGCGCGGCGGCCGAGGCGGCCCGCCGCGCCCTCGACGGCAGCTTCGCGGCGATCTCGGTGTGGGAGCGCGAGCGGGGGCGGCTGCGGGTCCTGGTGAACGTGGGCGAGCTGATGACGGGCGAGGAGCGGCTGCCGGAGGACGAGTCGTACCCGGTGCACGACTTCCCGGAGATCGCCGAATTCCTGCATGAGCACTGGGCCGCGGGCGGGGAGCCGCACGCCTGGGTCGAGACGGCCGAGGGCGTGGGCACAGGAACCGGCACCGGCAACGGCACCGGCTCGGCCCCGCCCGGCGGCAGCTGGGGGAGGGTGGCGGCGCTGCGGCGGCGCGGCCGCGGCAGCTGTGTGGTGGCCCCGATCGTGCTGCACGGGCGGGCGTGGGGCGAGCTGTACGTGGCCCGGGCGGCCGGACGGCCCGTCTTCGACCGCGACGACGCCGACTTCGCGACCGTGCTGGCCTCGGTGACCGCCGCCGGGCTGGCCCAGACCGAGCGCCTGGAGGAGGCCCGCCGCCTCGCCTTCACCGATCCGCTGACCGGTCTCGGCAACCGGCGGGCGGTGGACATACGGCTGGACGAGGCGCTGGAGGCGTACCACGCCGACGGCACGGTGGTGAGCCTGGTGGTCTGCGACCTCAACGGCCTCAAACGGGTGAACGACACGCTCGGCCACGCGGTCGGGGATCGCTTGCTGGAACGATTCGGCTCATTGCTGTCCATATGCGGCGCGATGCTGCCCGGGGCGCTGGTGGCGCGGTTGGGCGGCGATGAGTTCTGCCTGCTGGGGGTGGGGCCCCGGCGGACGAGGTGGTCCGGGTGGCCGATGAGCTGTGCCGGCGGGCGGCGGAGCTGGAGCTGGGCGAGGGGGTGGCCTGCGGGATTGCCTCCACGGGCGATCCGATCGGCCCGGTGCCGTCGGCCCGCCGCCTCTTCCGTCTGGCGGACGCGGCCCAGTACCGGGCGAAGGCGGCCCGGTCGCAGAAGCCGGTTGTGGCGGGCCGGGACGGTGGTGCGGAGGACGCGGTGATCCGCCTCGCCGACACGTCTCCCGCCCACCCCCCAGAACGCCGCCGCTTCCGAGGCCGCCGCTAACGCCCCACCGGGGCTGCGCCCCGGTCCCCGGTCCGGACGGGGCTGCGCCCCTGAGCCCCGGTGCGGCGGTTGCGGTGCGATTCCTTCCCCACCCCGCCCCTTCCCGAATCCGGTGGCAGCCCCCGGCCCCCACCGGGGCTCCGCCCGGGCCCGGACGGGGCTGAGCTCCGGGTCCCGCTCCCGGGTTGCGATGCGTTTCGTTCCCCGCCCCGCCCTTTCCTTCGAATCCGGAGGCTGGCCCCCGGCCCTTGCCGGGGCTGCGCCTCGGGCCCGGATGGGGCTCCGCCCCGGGTCCTGCGAGGGCGCGGTCTCTGAGTCCTGGTGCAGGGGTGCGGTGCGTTTGGCTCGCCATCCCGGCCGTTCCCGGGTCCGGGCGCTGGTCCTCGGGCCCTGCCGGGGTTCCCCCCGGGCCCGGGCGTGGCTGTACCTCGGGCCCCGTTGGGGCTCGGTCTCTGAGCCCTGGCGCAGGGGGTGTTTCGTTCCCCGCCCCGCCCCTTCCCGAGTCCGGGGGCAGGCCCCCGGCCCCCACCGGGGTTCCGCCTCGGGCTCGGATGGGGCTCCGCCCCCGGGTCCTGCTGGGGCGCGGTCTCTGAGTCCTGGTGCAGGGGCGTGGCGCGTTTGGTTCCCCATCCCGGCCGTTCCCGGATCCGAGGGCTGGCCACCGGCTCTGCCTGGGGCCCCGCTGCAGGGGTGCGGCGCATTTCGTCCGCTGCCTCGCCTTCCCGGAACCGGGGCTCCGCCCCGGGCTCCGAACCGGGGCTGCGCCCCGAGTCCTCGGGCCACTGCCCTGGGCCCGCACGGGGCTGCGCCTTCCGTCCCTCCGGCGGGTTGCGCCTCAGGCTTCGGTGGGGCTGCGCCCTGGCCTCGGCGGGCTGCGTTCTCCGTCCCTCGGCGGGGCTGCGTTCTCCGTCCCTCCGGCGGGTTGCGCCTCAGGCTTCGGTGGGGCTGCGCCCTGGCCTCGGCGGGCTGCGTTCTCCGTCCCTCGGCGGGGCTGCGCCTTCCGTCCCTCCGGCGGGTTGCGCCCCAGGTCCCGGCGGGGCTGCGCCCCTTGGTGCCTGTGGGGCAGGGGCGGGAGGCCCATGTCTCCAGCCTCCCCGGCGATTGGGGAGCGGGGTTGGGGGCGGAGTCCCGTGTCTCCAGCCGCTCCGGCGATTGGGGAGTGGGGGCCGGGGCTTGGCCCCGGTTCGGGGAGGGGCGGGGTGGGGTGGGGAAGGACAGCGGGGTGACAGGTGGGGATTCACTCTCTAGGGTGCCTGAATATGGATATGCACACTGTGGTGGTGGGGACGTCCGGAACGACCGCCGACGATGTCATCGCCGTAGCCCGCGGCACCGCGCGGATCGAGATCTCCGAGGCGGCGCTCGACGCCGTCTCCGCGGCGCGGCAGGTGATCGACGACCTCGCGGCCAAGCCCGAGCCCGTCTACGGCGTTTCCACCGGCTTCGGCGCGCTCGCCGTGCGCCACATCAGCCCCGAGCTGCGCGCCCAACTCCAGCGCAACATCGTGCGCTCGCACGCCGCCGGCATGGGCGCGCGGGTGGAGCGCGAGGTGGTGCGGGCGCTGATGTTCCTGCGGCTCAAGACGCTCGCGTCCGGCCGCACCGGCGTCCGCCCCGTCGTGGTACGGACGATGGCCGCGCTCCTCAACGCGGGGATCACCCCCGTCGTGCACGAATACGGCTCGCTGGGCTGCTCCGGCGACCTGGCGCCGCTGTCCCACTGCGCGCTGGCGCTCATGGGCGAGGGCGAGGCCGAGGGGCCCGACGAAACCGTGCGGCCCGCCGCCGAGTTGCTGGCCGAGCACGGCATCGAGCCGGTCGAGCTCCGCGAGAAGGAGGGGCTCGCGCTGCTCAACGGCACGGACGGCATGCTCGGCATGCTGATCATGGCGTGCGCCGACCTCGCCCGGCTCTTCACCGTCGCCGACGTGACCGCCGCCCTCTCCCTGGAGGCGCTGCTCGGCACGGACCGCGTCCTCGCGCCCGAGCTGCACGCCATCCGCCCCCACCCGGGGCAGGCCGCCAGCGCCGCCAACATGCTGCGGGTGCTGGCCGGTTCGGGGCTCACCGGGCACCACCAGGACGATGCGCCGCGCGTCCAGGACGCGTACTCGATCCGCTGCGCCCCGCAGGTCGCGGGCGCCGGCCGGGACACCCTCGCACACGCCCGGCTGGTCGCCGAGCGCGAGCTGGCGTCCGCCGTGGACAACCCCGTGGTGCTGCCCGACGGGCGGGTGGAGTCCAACGGCAACTTCCACGGCGCGCCCGTCGCGTACGTCCTGGACTTCCTGGCCGTCGCGGCCGCCGACCTCGCCTCGATCGCCGAGCGCCGCACCGACCGGCTACTGGACAAGAACCGCTCGCACGGCCTGCCGCCCTTCCTGGCCGGCGACCCGGGCGTGGACTCGGGGCTGATGATCGCCCAGTACACCCAGGCCGCGCTGGTGAGCGAGATGAAGCGGCTCGCGGTGCCCGCCTCGGTCGACTCCATCCCGTCCTCCGCGATGCAGGAGGACCATGTCTCGATGGGCTGGTCGGCGGCGCGCAAGCTGCGCACGGCGGTGGACAGCCTGGCCCGCGTCCTGGCCGTCGAGCTGGTCGCCGCCACCCGGGGCATCGAGCTGCGCCAGGGTCTGGAGCCCGCGCCCGCGAGCCGGGCGGTGCTGGCGGCGGTGCGCCGGGCGGGCGTCGAGGGGCCGGGCGAGGACCGCTATCTGGCGCCCGACTTGGCGGCGGCGGACGCGTTCGTACGATCCGGAGAGCTGATCGAGGCCGTGGAGTCGGTGACCGGTCCCCTGGACTGAACCGGACCGGGGGCTGGTACGCCCCTGGGCGGAGGGGCTGGTACGCCCCCAAGCGAAGGCGCTAGTACGCCTCCGGGCGGGTGCGCCGCACGGAGGCGGTCACCATCGCCACCCCCAGCCCCAGGAAGGCCGTGCCGCCGAAGAGATACGGGGTGACGTCCACGCTGCCGGTATCGGCCAGATCCCCGTCGGGCACGGCCTCGGTCCTGGGCCCGGACCCGGGCGAGCCCTCGGAGGTCCGCGAGGACGACGAGGACGATCCCGGGTCCTCCACCGTGGCGTTGGCGGACGGGACGAACCACAGGGCGCACAGCAGCGAACCGGCAGCGGCGGCGGTCAGCAGCGGTCGGCGTGCGGACAACGGCATCCTCCTTGAGGCTGCGGCAAATTGACCCCGTGCGCCGATCGTAGTGACAACTGCGGGTCGTGCGGAAGCGAGACGGGTCGGCCCCCTAACCTCCGTCGCATGACGAGTACCGATACATCACGGTTTGTTCGGCTTCGTGTGGAGCTCGTAGTCGAGATCACCGATGCGGACCGGCTGCGGCGCGCGACGTACGAGCGGATCGACGGCGACGAGTCCATGGCCGCGGAGGAACGGGGCCACGCACGCCGCATGGTGGAGTCGGACGAGGCCGAGGCGCTGGCCTATCTGATCGAGCCGTTCGAGCTGGTGGAGGAGGTGCCCGGGGTCGAACTGGCCCAGGCGTCCTGGAGCAGCGAGCACGTCGACTACGACCCGCGCGCCGCCGAGTGGTCCGGGGCCTTCGCCGACCTGGACGAGGACGATTGAGGGGACGGCTGAGCCCGGAGGGGCGCATTCCGGGCGACGAAGACGGCTGAGCCGTGCCGGTCCGGGTGCCGACGGGTCTTACGCTTGACTGGCGCCTTCGCCGAGTGGTCTCGCGCACAGTTTTACTGTGCGTGGAACCGACCAAAAGGTACAGGCGTTCTTATCGGGCAGGTCCGGGGTTTCTGGGGTCCAGATCAAGATCCAGGTCAAATGGAGAAGCGTGTGATGACGGACGGCAAGCGCCGTAAGGGGCTGGTGGCCGTGGCCGCCGTGCTCGGCGGCGTACTCACTCTCGCCGCGTGCGGCGGGGATGGCGGCGGCGACGACGCCAAGAACGACGGGCACAAGTCGCAGTCGCAGGTCGACGAGGCGGCGGCCAAGGACGCGTCGGACGCCCACATCAAGATCACGCCGAAGGCCGGTGCGACGAACGCGGGCATCAACAGTGACACCAAGGTCACGGTGAGTGGCGGCAAGCTCACCTCCGTCACGATGACGTCCGCGGCGACCGGCAACACCGTGGCCGGGACCATATCGCCCGACAAGACGTCCTGGAAGCCGAGCGGGCAGCTGGAGCGGGCCACCCAGTACAAGATCAGGGCGTCCGCCGAGGACTCCAAGGGCCGTAAGGCGACCGAGAACTCGTCCTTCACCACCGTCTCGCCCTCCAACAGCTTCATCGGCAACTTCACGCCGGAGGACGGCTCCACGGTCGGCGTGGGCATGCCGGTGTCCATCCGCTTCGACAAGGCGGTGACCAACAAGAAGGACGTCGAGTCCCACATCAAGGTCACCTCCAGCAGCGGCCAGCAGGTGGTCGGCCACTGGTTCGGCGGCGACCGGCTCGACCTGCGCCCGAAGGACTACTGGAAGGCGGGCTCGAACGTCTCCCTGAAGCTGGACCTGGACGGCGTCGAGGCGTCGCCCGGTGTCAAGGGCGTCCAGGAGAAGACGGTCAACTTCAAGATCGGCCACTCCCAGGTCTCCACGGTCGACGCCGAGTCCAAGGAGATGAAGGTCGTCCGCGACGGCAAGCTGCTCAAGACCATCAAGATCTCGGCCGGCAGCCCCGAGAACACGACCTACAACGGTCAGATGGTGATCTCCGAGAAGTTCAAGGAGACCCGGATGAACGGTGCGACGGTCGGCTTCACGGACGACGACGGCAAGGGCGAGTACGACATCAAGGACGTGCCCCACGCGATGCGGCTGTCCACCTCGGGCACCTTCATCCACGGCAACTACTGGGGCGCCAAGTCCATCTTCGGCAACGTCAACACCAGCCACGGCTGTGTCGGTCTGTCGGACACCAAGGGCGCGGGCGACCCCAACACGGACGGCGCCTGGTTCTACGACAACTCCCAGGTCGGTGACGTCGTCATCGTGAAGAACTCCAAGGACAAGACCATCCAGCCGGACAACGGCCTCAACGGATGGAACATGGACTGGAGCCAGTGGGTGGCCGGAAGCGCGGTCGGCAGCGCCTGACACACCCTCTCCTCACCACCGCCGGGCGGCGGTCGGCCTCCGGGCCGGCCGCCGCCCGGCTTTGTGCGGAGGGTGCGGAGGCTTTGTGCCGCGGCCCGGAAGCCGGGTGCCGCTTTCACGGCCCGTCGACGAACCGGTGCCCGCCGTAGCGGTCCCGCGCCGAGTGGCGTGACGCCCGGTCCGGAGGAGAATGGGCCATGGGGGCATCCCGTACCGGCCGCACCCGGCCGGAAGTGGCGACACGGAGGCGGCCCCATGCCCGAAGTCACGTCCTATCAGCCCGGAACGCCCTGCTGGATCGATCTGATGGTCCCCGACCAACAGGCCGCCCTGGACTTCTACTCCGGGCTGTTCGGCTGGGAGGGAGAGATCGGCCCTCCGGAGACCGGCGGCTATGCGACCTGGACCCTGAGGGGCAAGCCCGTCGCGGGGGTGATGTCCGCGCAGTCGATGGGCGAGGAGGCCCCGCCGCCGACCGTCTGGACCACCTACTTCTGCTCCGCCGACGCCCAGGCCACCTCCGAGTCCATCAGCCGGGCCGGGGGCACCGTGCTGATGCCGGTCATGGATGTGATGGACCTCGGGCGGATGCTGGTGGCGGCCGACCCGCTGGGGGCCGTCTTCGGCATCTGGCAGCCGCTCGGCTTCACCGGCGCGGGCCTCGTCAACGAGCCGGGCACGCTGATCTGGAACGAGCTCAACACCACCGACCGGGAGGCGGCTTCGGCCTTCTACGCGGAGGCGCTGGGCGTGGAGTCGACCCCCGTGGAGGGCGAGGGCGCCGAGGGCTATTTCGAGCTCTCCGTCGACGGGCGCACGGTCGGCGGGCTCCAGCCGCTGCGGGAGGGGATGCCGCCGGAGGTGCCCCCGCACTGGCTGGTCTACTTCGCCGTCGAGGACACCGACCGCCTTTCGGCCAAGGTGTCCGCCGAGGGCGGCACGGTCCTCCGGCCGCCGTACGACATGGTCGCGGGCCGTATGTCGCTGGTGAAGGATCCGCAGGGAGCGCCGTTCGCCCTGATCGCCCCGAAGCCCATGGGCTGAGACGGCGCGGGAACCCGGGCCGGGCCTACGGGATATACGGCGGATCTTGACGCCTGCGGCGAGCCGCTCCCCTACCCGCCCCGTCCCGGCACCTGACGATATGCGGCTCCGCCGCGTGGGGGGGCTTCGCCCCAGACCCTAGCCCCGCTTGAGGACGAAGTAGCCGGAGGTGGAGCCGACGGGCGTGTACGAGCTGCCCGGGTGGAGCTGCCCGGCGTACTCGATCACCTGCCGCTCGGTGCGCTCCGGCGGCTCCTGGAGGGCTATGTAGTCCGGCCGTATGCCCTGCGTGGCGCCGACCCACAGCACCCGGCAGCGGCTGGTGAGCCGACTTATCGGCCCGACGTTGGCCTCCACCGTCGCCCCGTCCGGGATCCGGTCCAGCAGCCGCTCCACCGCCCGCGTCTGGGGCGACTTGTCGTACGTGGCGCCCTGGGTGAGGCCGTACAGCGGCATGGAGGACGACAACGCCAGGGCCGCGCCGCACACCGCCGCGGGCAGCTGACGGGCGTACGAGGCGAGCCAGGGCCGGTCGGTGTCGCGGACCCGGTCCAGGGCGTCCACCAGGGCCAGCATGACGACCGGCATCAGCACCGCGCTGTAGTGCCAGTCCGTGCCCCAGTAGTGGTCGTCGTGGGAGAGGAAGCGCCAGCCGAGGGTGGGCACGGCGGCCAGCAGCAGCGGGGAGCGCAGCGCCAGCAGCCCGGTGGTCGGCAGCAGGATCCACAGCAGGGTGCGCAGCGCGGTGCCGAACGGGATCGTGCCGGTCTGCTCGCCACCGCCGCCGACCTTGTCCCAATAGTCGTACGAACCAGTGCCGTTGAAGCCGGGGATGACGACGCCGAGCGCGAGCGCCGAGGCCGCGATGCCGAAGCCCATCAGCGCGACGGCGAGCGGGACGGCGCGGGGGCCGCGCTCGGGGTCGCGCCGGGCGCGGATCCAGACGACCGCGCCGATCGCGGCCACCGTGGCGCCCATGTCCTCCTTGACGAAGACCAGCGGGGCGGCCCACAGCAGCGCCGCGTACCAGCGCCTGCGGATCACCGCCTCCAGGGAGAAGGCGATGAGCGGAACGGCGAAGCAGATCTCGTGGAAGTCGAAGTCCACGGCGCGCTGGAGGCCCCAGGACACCCCGTAGGCGATGCCGATCGCGAGCCCCCGGCCGCGCCCCAGCAGCCGGGCGGCGATGCGGGTGACGGGGACGGCGGAGACGGCGAACAGCGCCGCCTGCGCGACCAGCAGGGTGACCGGGCCGGGGAAGAGCCGGTAGACGGGGCCGAGCAGGGCTGTTATGGGGCTGAAGTGGTCGCCGAGGATATTGGCGCCGGGGCCCTTGAGATCGGCTATGGGGGCCCGGAAGTGCGCGTACGCCCGTATCGCCTGCTCGAAGATGCCCAGGTCCCAGGACATGGTGGCCATGCGGCGGTAGCGGCAGACCGACAGCGCCGTGAAGGCGGCGAAGAGGGCGAGGGCCAGCCAGTACGGATCGGCCTTCGGCCGCCGCAGTACGCCTGCCCTCGCGAGAAGCCGGGTAGGCCCCCCGATGACGGCGGTCGCCCCTCGGCGCCGGTGCCGGGCGGAGCGGTTGCGGCCGTGTCCATCCAGGGTCCTTATCGTGTGGGCGGTCTGTGCGAAAAGATACGCGAAGGGGCGGGAAGGTTGCAGGGACGGTTTCGCATACCGATGCGAAGTTCCGCGGCGGTGCTGGCGGCGTTGCTGGCGGTCGGCGGCTGCAAGGCCGGTGACCAGGACGGCAAGGGCGCTGACGAGGGCGGGAGCGGTTCCAGCCGGCCCGCGGCGTCCGGCTCGGCCCTGGCGGCTGTGTCCTCGCTCACAGTCAAAGGCCGTGCGCCGAAGACGGGTTACGAGCGGAGCGAGTTCGGCAGCTCGTGGGTGGACACCGACGACAACGGCTGCGGGACCCGCGACGACATCCTCAAGCGGGACCTGAAGGACGTGAGGTTCCGCGACGGCCACTGCCTGGTCGCCTCGGGCACGCTCACCGACGATCCGTACACCGGCCGCGATGTCCGGTTCGTCCGTGGCCACAGCAAGGTGGACATCGACCATGTGGTCGCGCTGTCGGACGCCTGGCAGAAGGGCGCCCAGAAGTGGGACCGGGACAAGCGCCTGGAGTTCGCCAACGATCCGCTCAATCTGATCGCCGTGGACGCCTCCGCCAACCGCCGTAAGGGCGACGGCGACGCGGCGACCTGGCTGCCGCCCAACAAGGCGTACCGCTGTGACTATGTGGCGCACCAGGTGGCGGTGAAGAAGGCGTACGGGCTGTGGGTGACCGGGGCCGAGAAGAGTGCGATGACGCGGGTGTTGGGCGGCTGCCCCACACGAAGCTGCCCCCGCGCTCGGGCGGGCGGTAGCTCGCGGAGGCCGACGGCGGTCACCGGTTCCGGGCGACCGACGGCGGGCCGGGAGCCGGAGGCTGACCAAGAGCGTGGTGAATCGTTGTCCAAGCAGTGGCCTAGGCCGCGCCGACTTCATACCATCGATCAACGCCAGATCGTTTGTCGCGCCGCACGATCTCTGCCGGGAGGCTCAATGATCCGCCGCCGTACTGCGCTCTCCGTCTCCGCCGCGTCCGCGCTGCTGCTCTCCGCGCCGCTGATCACCGCGTGCGGCGACGCCCCGCGGCCCGGTGCCGCGGCGGTCCTGGACGGTGGCCGGATCACCGTGTCCGAGCTCCAGGCGCAGGTCAAGGCCGTCCGTCAGGCTCAGGGCAGTGACCCGAGGGCGGCTCAGATGGTCGCGGGCAGCGGTCGGCTGAGCCAGGACACGCTGATCCGGATGATCCAGTTCCGGGTGATTGAGCGGGCCGGAAAGGACAACGGGATCCACCCCACCCGCCGCGAGGTCCAGCGCGCCCGCTCCGCCGCCGAGAAGCAGAGCGGCGGGGCCACCGCCCTGCGCGCCCTGTACCTCCAGCAGGGCATCGCGCCCGGTGGGATCGACGAGGCGGTCCGGATGGACCTCACGCGCAACGCGCTGCTGCGCAAGCTCGGCACCTCCAAGGTCAACGAGGTGTTCACCCGGACCTCCAAGGCGCTCGACATCCGGGTGAACCCCCGCTACGGAAAGTGGGACAACACCCAGGGCACCGCCGTCCTGGCCAAGGAGGCCTGGCTGCGCACCACCGGCGGTACTCCCGAGCGGGCGTAAGTTACGTTGCAAGGGTGACCGCACCTGACTCGCCCGTCCCCGCCGACGCCGCCGCCCCCACCGGGCGCATCGTCCTCCTCACCACCAGCCACCGGGTGGCGCCCGGGCTGCTGTCCTGGCCCGCCTGGCAGGCGCTGCGCGGCGCCGACCGGGTGCTCTCCGGCGATCCCGACCACCCGCAGCTGCCCTATCTGCGGGACGCGGGCGTCGAGGTGGAGCCGGGCGCACCGGGCGCGCGCGAACTGGTCGACTACTGCGTGGGGAGGGCGGCCGCACGGCCGTCGTGATCACCTCGGCCGAGGGCGAGTCCGAGCTGACCGACGGGCTGGCGCGGCTGGCCGGATCCGGCCGGGAGGCGATGCCGGACCTGGAGCTGCTGCCCGGTTCCTACGATCTGCCGGGCGCGCGGCTGCTCGATCTGGTGCAGGTCATGGACCGGATCCGCGCCGAGTGCCCGTGGAGCGGCACCCGGACCAACGAGGAGCTGGTGAAGTACGGCATCGAGGAGGCGTACGAGCTCGTCGAGGCCATCGAGGAGGGCGACCGCGAGGCGCTGCTCGAGGAACTGGGCGATGTGCTGCTCCAGGTCGTCTTCCACGCCCGGATCGCCCAGGACGACCCCGAGCACCCGTTCTCGATCGACGATGTGGCGGGCGGCATCGTGGACAAGCTGATCCACCGCCACCCCCATGTCTTCGGCGACGAGGCCGCCGAGACCCCGGAGGACGTCCGGCGCCACTGGCTGCGGACCAAGGCGGCCGAGAAGCGGCGCGATTCGGTCACCGAAGGGGTGCCGCTCGGTCAGCCCTCGCTCGCGCTGACCGCCAAGCTGGCCTTCCGCGCCCGGACAGCCGGGCTCGACGTGGTGCTGCCGGACGGGGCGGGCATCGGCTACGAGCTGCTGGCGCTCGCGGTGCGGGCCGAGGCGGACGGCGTGGACCCGGAGGCGGCGCTGCGCGCGGCAGCCCGCGCTTACCGCGACGCGATCCGGGCGGCGGAGGCGTCCACGGCGCGGTGACGCGGGGGCTCTCGGATGACGCGGGCTCCCCGATGACGCGGGCTCCCCGATGACGCGGGCTCTCGGATGACCCGGGCGGTGACGCGGGGACGGGTGTGACTCCCCTGTGGCCGGAGTGATATCCGGGCGGGCCCGGGTACCCGGCCGCCATGGATACGTACACCGAGGATCTCGCCGTGACCCGGGACCTGCTGGTCGGGACGGGGCCGCTCATCGTCGGGCTGGTGGTCGTGATCCTGTGCTTCGGGGCCGTGTGGTGGGGGATACGGCTACGGGCGCGTGAGCCGGTCCCGCCCCAGCAGCCGCAACGCCGCGCCGGTTCCTGGCAGACGGCCCAGGAGGCCGACCACGAGGCGCGGGCGGCGGGCCATGGCCCGGGGCACCAGGACGACGAGGACAGCGTCGGCTACGTCACCCAGAACCGGGAGCCCGATGAGCTGCGCCGGGACGGGAGCCGCCGGCTCCCGTACGACCTGGGCGGCTCCGGGACCCGGGACTCCGGCAAGGGCGGCACCGAGGACCGGCCCACCTGGCGCCCGGGCAGCAGCGGCTCGTTCGGCAACGGCTGAGGCGTACGAGGCGCCGGACACGCGGGGCGTACGGACGACGCGGGCCCGCCACCGGTGGTGTCCGGTGCCGGGCCCGCGTGCGGTCGTGCGTGTGGTGGTGCGTCCGCCCGTGCGTGCGGCTGTGCGGAGATCAGCCCCTGACGGGCACCGGCTCCAGCGTGGCGCGGAAGTGGCGCAGGATCGGCGACTGGTCGGTGATCCGGAAGCCGTACACCTGGTCCGTGTTCTTGGCGATCTTCGCGAGCGTCTCGCCCACGTGGTCGTAGTGGCTGCGGGTGTAGACCCGGCGCGGCAGGGCGAGCCTGACCAGCTCGTACGGCGCGCTCTTGATCGGGTTGCCGTGCTCGTCCTCCTCACCGAGGTAGAGCGACCCCAGCTCGGCCGAGCGGATGCCGCCCTCCAGGTAGAGCTGGCAGGCCAGGGCGTGGCCGGGGTAGTGGTGCGGTGGGATGTGCGGCAGCAACCGCCCGGCGTTGAGGTAGAGCGCGTGCATGCCCGGCGGCTCGACGATGTCCACGCCCGCGGCGCGGACCCGGTGGGCGAGGTGGGAGGCGATCTCGGCGCGCTCGGCGAGATAGCTCGGCTCGGTCACCTCGGTCAGCCCCTGCGCCATCATGTCGAGGTCGCGCCCGGCCAGACCGCCGTAGGTCGCGAACCCCTCGGTGGCGATGAGGAGCAGCTCGCACTTCTGGGCGAGCTCCGGGTCGTTGGTGCCGATGAAGCCGCCGATGTGGACGATGCCGTCCTTCTTGGCGCTCATCATGCAGCCGTCCGTCAGGCGGAACGCCTCCTCCGCGACCTGCCGGGGGGTGCGGTCGCGGTAGCCCTCCTCATGACGGGTGACCAGCCAGGCGTTCTCGGCGAACCGGGCGGCGTCCAGGAAGAGCGGCACCCCGTGCTGACGGCACAGGGCGGCCGTCCGCTTGAGGTTCTCCATGGAGACGGGCTGGCCGCCGCCGCCGTTGTTGGTGATGGTCATGACGACCACGGCGACCCGGGAGCCGTCGGGCCCGGACAGCGTCCGGGCGAGCGCGTCCAGGTCGATGTTGCCCTTGAACGGGTCGGTGCTGTCGAGGTTCTTGGCCTCGGGGCACGGCAGGTCGCGCGCCTCGGCGTCGTTCAGCTCGACATTGGCCCGGGTGGTGTCGAAGTGGGTGTTCGACAGCACGAGGTTGCCGCGCTCCAGCAGGGTGGTGAACAGCACGCGCTCGGCGGCGCGCCCCTGGTGGGCTGGGAGGATATGGGCGTAGCCGGTGAGCTCGGTGACCGTCTCGTGGAAGCGGTAGAACGAGCGGGAGCCCGAGTAGGACTCGTCGCCCGCCATCCCCGCGGCGAGCTGGGCGGCGGAGAGGGCTCCGGTGCCCGAGTCGGTGAGGAGGTCGATGGTCACCTCTTCGGCGCGCAGGTCGAAGAGGTTGTAGTTGACACGCTTCAGCGCGGCTTCGCGCTGCTGCCGTGTGGTGACGGGTATCGGTTCGACGACCTTGATCCTGTACGGCTCCACGCTGCCCCTGCTCCTGTCTGTTCGTCGTTCGGTGTTTCGGCGTGCTCGGCTTGCTCGGCGTGCGGTGTTCCGGAGTTCGGTGTCCCGGCGCGCTCGGAGTTCGGTGTTCCGGCGAAGTTCACAGTCGAGCCCGCACTCGGTCACGGGTGGGGACCGTCTCGCGGGGCGGCCGGGTCTCGTACGCCTCGGAGGAGACGTAGACGGTCACCCGCTGCGGCCGGCCGCGCTGGTGGACCAGTGCCAGATAGGCGATCAGGCCCACGCCGTCGCCGAGGGGGCGCGGGTTCACGGCGGCGAGCGCCCGGTCGAGGGCCGCGCTGTCCATGCCATTGCCGCGCAGCACGGCCACGGCCCGCTCCCGCGCCTCGCCGTCGTGCCGGACGTAGTCGCGGACGGGCACGTGGAGCGTGTATCCGCTGGGCAGTCCGGTCGCCGTCTCCGTGAAGGAGTGGCAGGTGAGGGCGGGGCGCCCGGTGAGCCGGTCGGCGCCCTCGCCGTCAGCGCCCTCGCCGTCGGTGAGGTCTCCGGCGGGGAGATCACCGACGGTGCGGAAGAACTCCTCCAGCCGTTCCCGGCCCGGCGCCGGGGTCATCCGGGGCAGCGAGCCCGCCTCGGCGGCGGACAGCCCGGGGTGCTTGAGGTAGACCTTCACCCGCGGGGCGTCCCAGTCGCCGAGGTCCAGGGCGAAGAACGGGAAGCCCTCCGCCCGGGGCAGCGAGTCGAACGCTTGGCCGTGGCCCAGCCTCGCCAGCGCCTCGCGGACCGTCTCGGCGGCCCGGCCGGCGCCGTTCGCCGAGGGGTTGAGGTAGACCTTGACCCCGGGGACCCCGCCGGGGCGGAGCTCCAGGGCGCACCACAGGGCCAACGGGCCCTCGGGGGACGGTGGGAGGAACAGGTCCTCGATCCGGTCGAGCTGGTCGGTCGAGAACCCCCAGCGGTCCGCCATGGCGTGGATCGACCGCAGACCGGCCCGGCCGTTCTCCGCCAGGTCGTCCCCGCTGGAGCAGCCCGGCTCCACCAGCACCCGCAGGTCCGGGGCCCGGCCAGGCAGGAAGGCCAGGGAGAACTCCACGGGGCTGTGGTCGTCGGCGAGGAAGGTGCGCGACGGGGGTGGCAGCGCCAGCGGCTGTCCGGCCGCGGCCCCCAGACTCTCTATCAGCACTCCGGCGTACGCGGCCGTATCGGCCTCGCTCAGCCCCGCCACGTGGCACAGCCGGGTCAGCTGGCCCGTGGTGAGGTCACCCAGCAGTGCTTCACCCGAACGGAAACCGTTCATCGAACCTCCCGCTGAATCGAGAGGAACGGCTGTTTGGGTTTGGGCGGCGGGGAAACCCGGTGTTCCCGTCCTACGAGAAGATACCCGCCCCGTGGGGCGGGTATCCGGGCTCCCATCGCGTGTGCTTTCGCGAAATTAGGGTAGGTGTTCGATTGGCCGCAGGGGTGGGGGTGCGGTCGGGATATGAGTGAAACCGCTGATCGTCGACCGACAGTGATGTCGCCGGCGGCGGGAGACCTCACGACAGCTCCTCTTAGATTTTGGCCAACATAAATTGCGCAACACTGCCTACCCGTTCATTTGAACATTCATGCGGTATGAAATGGGTTCCCGATGTGACCTAGATCACGCTCGCCACCAGGAGAGGAACGAACTCCACAAGCCACCCTTCTCCTGCTTATTCTGGGTGTGGGTGCGATGGTCACCCGTGGGGATTTGTTGCTGCGTAACGGGCTGTTTATCCGTACGTATCGGAGTGAATCGGGCAGGCAGTGCGGTCAGCCCTCGGTTGAAGGGACCGGGGCGCCACGTCAGGCTCGACTCGGGTACCGCCAGCTCGATGTCCGGCAGCTTGTTGAGCAGTTTCTCGATGGCCACCACGCCGATCAGCTGAGCGGTGTCCTTGGCCGGGCAGGCGTGCGGGCCGGCGCTCCATGCCAGGTGGGCGCGCTTGCTGAGCTGCTGCCGGGAGGCGGACAGCGCGGGGTCGCTGTTCGCGGCCGCGATGGAGATCAGCACCAGATCGCCCGCCCGCAGCCGGGTCCCGGCGAAGTCCACATCGGTCACCGGGTAATGCGGAGCGTAGTTGGCCATCGGCGGGCTGTTCCACAGCACATCGTCGAGGGCGTCCTCGACCAGCAGCCCGGCCCCCGCGTACCGCTCGTCCGAGAGCAGGAGCAGCAGCGCGTTGGCAATGAGATTCCGCTGCGGTTCGGCGCCGGCGCCCAGCAGCAGCACCAGCTGATGAACCATTTCACCGTCGTTCAGCTGGGCGTGGTGTTCCATAAGCCAGGAGGTGACATCGTCCCCCGGCTGCTTGCGCTTCAATGCGACGAGTTCGGCGATGCTCTGGCCGAGGACCTCGTTCGCCTTTTCGGCGTTGATGCCGTCGAACATTCCGGAAATACCGAAGATGACCCGGTCGCCGATCTCCGCCGGGCATCCGAAAAGCTCATTGAAAACAAACAGCGGCAGCAGTTTGGCATAATCATTGAGCAGATCGGCCGAGCCGCGGGAGATGAACTGGTCCATCAGATAATCCGCGACACGTTCGACATGGCGGCTCAGCCGGTGCGTATCCACCCGGGCCAGGCTGTCGGTCACCGCCTGACGCAGCCGCATATGCTCGGCACCGTCGGTGAACATGCAGTTCGGCCGGTACTCCAGCAAGGGGACGACCGGATTGTCCCGCGAGACCTTGCCCTCGTTGTAGTCACGCCAGCGGCGCGAGTCCTTCCGGAAGGTGTCCGGGTTCTGCAGCAGCTGGAGCGCCGCCGAGTAGTCCGTGACCAGCGTGGCCTCGACGCCCGGGGAGAGCTCCACCGGTGCGGTCGGGCCGTACGAGCGCATATACGCGTAGTAGGCACCCGGATCGGCGGTGAACTCCGGCCCGTGCAGCGGCACCCGCTTGCCACTGCCATGGGCGGGGCAGCCGGGTGGTGGCGCCACCGGAAAATCCGATTGCATGTTCATCAGGTGCTCCTAGCGGGTACGTTCCTGTAGGTAACGGACAAGCGTTATCAGCGCGTTGGCCGATGACTTCTCGTCACGTGCGTCACAGGTGACGATCGGGGTCTCGGGCAGCAGGTCGAGCGCCTCGCGCAATTCGTTGTCGGGGCGGACCGGTGTGCCGTCGAAGTGGTTGACGGAAATCGCATAGGGCAGTCCGTAGTGCTCCACCAGGTCGATCACCGGGAAGGATTCCTTGAGCCGTTCCGGATCGACGAGGATCAGTGCCCCGAGAGCGCCTCGGGTCATGTCCTCCCACACCTGGACGAAGCGCTCCTGTCCGGGTGTGCCGAAGAGATACAGGACAAGTCTGTCGCTGAGCGTGAGCCGGCCGAAGTCCATGGCCACGGTGGTCGTGGTCTTGCCCCGGGTGCCCATGAGGTCGTCGATATGGGCTCCGGCCTGAGTCATCCGCTCTTCGGTACGCAACGGAGGAATCTCGGACATGGTGCCGATGAACGTCGTCTTTCCGACCGCGAAATGCCCCACGACCAGGATCTTGGCCGCGATCTGCACCGCTTCGTTCAGATAGACGTCCTCATCCGAAACGGGCCTGGAGCCCATCCAGCACCTCCTGAAGGAGCGAAACGTCGACAAGCTGCGCGGGAGGCGCGGGTGCGCGGGTGACGAGGTATCCGTCCGAGGAGAGATCGGACAGCAGGACCTTCACGATGCCGATCGGAAGTCCCATGTGTCCGGCTATCTCCGCGACCGAGAGATAACCACCCGAGCACAGCTCCAAGAGCCCGCGCTTCTCCGGGTCGAGATGGCTGGGGGGTCTCTGTTCGGAGGCGGTGACCAGCGTGATCAGGTTGAACTGGTCGTTCTCCGGCAGCCCTCGACCGTTGGTGATGACGTACGGTCGCACTAATTGGGCGGATTCGGGCTCCTGCTCGCCTGGTGCCGTCATGCCTGAATTCCGGTGTTTTCGCGAGGCGGTGTGGTCAGCGCCTTGCCGAGCTGCCCGACAAGCTGCTGCATCCGGAAGGTGATGTCGGCCATGTCGACATCCGGCGCGGAGGAGACCGCCAGGTACGCGCCCTCACCCGCGGAGATGAGGAAGACCCAGCCACCGTCGAACTCGACCAGGGTCTGGCGCCACGTCATATGGGGGCCACCGCAGAAGCCGGCCATGGTGCGGCTCAGCGACTGGATGCCACTCATTGCCGCCGCGACGGTGTCGGCCTCGTCCTTTTTGACCTCTTGAGAACGGGCCATCAGCAGACCGTCGGCGGAAACCAGGATCGCATGACGAGCCCCTGGAACTTCCAGGGCGCTCTCAAGCATCCATGACAGGTCGTTGTTCACTGAGGATCATGCCCTTCCCTGCTCGGGTTTGCTGCTGAGCGGCCGGACTGTGTGCCGCGCTGGAACGCGCCCATGATCGATGCGGTTTCCTCGCTCGTCCGGGCCGCGGCAGTGGTGGAGTCCGCTCTCGGGACGATGGAAATCGCGCCCTTACGGCGACGCTTGGGCAGGCCCCCGGCGGTGGAACCGCTCACGGTGGAACCGGCCACGGCGGAACCGCTCGGCTCCGGGTGCTCGGCCGCGGCGGGAGCGTGGGTCGTCGGCTGCTCTTCCGGCTCGGGCATATTGGTCAGAAGGTCCTCGGGAGAAGCACGACCGCGCGAACACCACCGTAGGGAGAGGCCGAATCGACGGACACCGTGAAGCCATAGCGCGCGGCGAGCACACCGATCACCGCGAAACCGAACTGCGGCGGATTGCCCAGTCCCGTTACACCGGTGGCGTGCGTGGCCGAGAGCAGCTTGTCCGCCCGGTTCTTCTCCTCCTCGTTCATACCGACGCCGGCGTCGTCGATGATGACGCAGACGCCCTTGGGGACAGTGCGGATGGTGATGTCGATGGGCGAGTCGGGCGCGGAGTAACTGGTCGCGTTGTCCAAAAGCTCGGCCAGCGCCAGCGCCACCGGTTCCACGGCCCGGCTGACCAGGGCGAAATTGCTCTGCGAGCGAATTTCCACCCGGGTGTAGTGACGGATGCGGCCCTTGGCGCTGCGCACCACGTCGTACACCGAGGCGACGGCGCGCTGCCGACCAAGCCAGCCGTCACAGAGCACCGCGATGGACTGCGCACGCCGACCGAACTGCGAGTTCATGTGGTCGATCTCCAGGAGGTCCTGGAGGATCTGGTGCTCGCCGTACTTGTCCTGCGTCTTGGAGATGGCCAGCTGCTGCTCGTTGGCGAGGCCCTGAAGGGTACGCATGGCGGACTTCAGCGCGCTCTTGGTGGCCTCTTCGGCGCGGGTGTGGGCCTCCTGCACCGCCTCGGCGTAATTGTTCTCGAGGTCGGCCGCGCGTTTCTCTAGCTCCGCCTTCTCCCGGCGCAGATTCGCTCGCGCCTTTCGCCCGCGGATAATGGCGGTGGCGGCGAGAGGCGTGCCAGCGATCAGGGCCCAGAGCGCTGGATCCTGTAGATATTGCGTCATTGAGACTCTCTTTAAACGACTAGACCGCCAGGGACTTTAGGGAGGTGTGGTGCGTTATGCGTCTGGAAATGGTCGGAGCGGCGGTAAGTCAGCGCCCGTACGGCGCCCGCGGGTTCCGGGGACATCGCACTCGTCTTGCCGACGGCAGCACACAGGCGTCGGTGCGCCGGAACGGCTCCGTATGCCCCGACTGGCGGCATAATGCTCCTCAGGGTGGGGATCCTCTCGGCGTGATGCGCCGGATCGCCGTGTGTCTTACGCGCCCTTGGCTCGCCTGGCAAGCGCGGTGATCGTATCACCGGTGTCACTGGGCCCCGTGCATGTGCCCCAGTCTCATTCGTTCACCTGACGTCGTTTCAGCCACACCCCTGGTTCACCGCGTTGACCGACGTCAGGGCGGTTTCCGAGGGGTCGTAACGGGGCGGCGCGGGCATCCGCCGAACGGTGGCGCCAGCCATCAGATATCCGGGCATTCGGACCGGGCTGTGTGTGGGCGGTGAAGGGTGTGTGGAGATGAATGGGGAATTCCGCTAACTGTTCATCCCATTCATGACTCCCTTATTCTCTTTGTTCTGCTTATTCCCTTATTCCTCTTGTCTGCCGTTACTTCTGGCAGATCAGGGGGAGGGCGGCCCCTCGCCGGTATCGTCGGGGGTGTCGGAACAGCCCCGTGACAGCTCCGCTCCCACCCTCTTCACCTGGGAGTTCGCCAGCGATCCTTACCCCGCGTACGCCTGGCTACGCGAACACGCCCCGGTGCACCGGACCACGCTGCCCAGTGGTGTGGACGCCTGGCTGGTGACCCGTTACGCCGACGCCAGGAGGGCGCTGGCCGATCCCCGCCTGTCGAAGAACCCCCAGCTGCACAGCGCGGCGGCCCATGCCAAGGGCAAGGTGGGCATCCCGGGGGAGCGGCGCGCCGAGCTGATGACACATCTGCTCAATATCGACCCTCCCGACCACACCCGGCTGCGGCGGCTGGTGTCGAAGGCGTTCACTCCGCGCCGGGTGGCCGCGTTCGCCCCCGGGTGCGGACCCTCACCGATCAGCTCATCGACGCCTTCGAAGAGAGAGGAGAGGCGGACCTCATCCATGAGTTCGCCTTCCCCCTCCCTATTTACGCCATCTGCGATCTGCTCGGGGTGCCGCGCGAGGACCAGGACGACTTCCGGGACTGGGCGGGCGCGATGATCCGGCACGGCGGGGGCCCGCGCGGCGGAGTGGCCCGCGCCGTGAAGAGGATCCGCGCGTATCTGGGCGAGCTGATCCACCGCAAGCGCCTGGAGCTCGCGGAGCGCGCGGAAGAAGAGGACGGGGAGGACCTGATCTCGGGGCTGATCCGGGCCAGCGACCACGGGGAGCACCTCACCGAGAACGAGGCCGCGGCCATGGCCTTCATCCTTCTCTTCGCCGGCTTCGAGACGACCGTCAATCTCATCGGCAACGGCGTCTACGCGCTGCTGCGCCATCCGGAGCAGCGCGCCCTCATGCAGCGGGCCCTGGAAGAAGGGGACGAGCGGCTGCTCGCCGCCGGGGTCGAGGAACTGCTCCGCTACGACGGACCCGTGGAGATCGCCACCTGGCGGTTCGCCACCGAGCCGCTCACCCTCGCCGGGCAGCGCATCGCCGAGGGGGAGCCGGTGCTGGTGGTGCTCGCCGCGGCCGACCGGGACCCCGAGCGGTTCGCGGAGCCGGACGTGCTCGATCTCACCCGCCGGGACAACCAGCACCTCGGCTACGGCCACGGCATCCATTACTGTCTGGGCGCCCCGCTGGCCCGGCTGGAGGCCCAGACCGCGATCGCCACCCTGCTGCGGCGGCTGCCCGGGCTGCGGCTCGCGCTGGATCCGGACGATCTGCGGTGGCGCGGCGGGCTCATCATGCGCGGGCTGCGCACGCTCCCGGTGACCTGGAATTCCGCGGACGACTGAGACCTGAGGAGACCGGCGGCCGAGGCCCCCAAGGCCCGTACGGCCGGACATACGTGACGAATAATCAGCCGTGTGACCTTGGCGTGACCTGGGATACATCGCCTTGTGATGATCGAGTGCCCTCGCTATGTTCACCGGCAAACCTTGTCGCCGTAGCGCGATAGCGCCATAGGAGAGGTCAATCGCATGCGTTCCGGTAATGGTCGACACCGTCGCCCCCGTCAGGCCCCGGCCATCATCGTGGCGGCGGGGTCACGGGGGCGGGCCTCGCCATGCCCCTCTTCGGGGCGGCCGGCGCACAGGCCGCCCAGACCACCACATGGGATCGCGTCGCCGAGTGCGAGAGCGGCGGTATGTGGAGCGCCAACGAGGGCAACGGCTTCTACGGCGGGCTCCAGCTGACCCTCGACATGTGGAAGAAGTACGGCGGCACGGAGTACGCCCCGCGCCCCGACCTCGCCAGCCGCTCCCAGCAGATATCCGTCGCCGAGGCGATCCTCGGCGACCGCGGCCCCGACGCCTGGCCGAGCTGTGCGCTGGGCGCCGGGCTCACCGACGGCGGCGGCGCCCCCGATGTGGACCCCGGCGGCACGGTCACCCCGGACCCGGGGGCGGGCCGCGACGGGGGCGACCCGGGGGACCGGGAGCGGGACGGCTCCTCCTCGGACGCGGACCGGTCGGGGGCGTCCGGCAGCGCCGACAAGCCGGACGCGCCGGACGCGTCCGGGTCGGCCGAGGATCCGGAGGCGCCCCACACCTCCAAGTCCCCCGACGGTCTGGACGGCTCCGCGTCGGACGACCCGGCGTCGGAGGGCCCCTCGGGCTCGGACACCCCCTCGGCGTCGGACGGCTCCCGGACTCCCTCGGCGGACCCCTCCGCCGACCCCGCGCCCTCCGGCCGCCACCGCGGCGACCCGGACGCCGGGGAGCGGGCCGACGACGGCGACGCGGGGAGCGCACGGCCCTCCGGGCGCCATGCCTCGCGCGGCGCGTCGGACCGCGACGAGAGCGCCACGGGCGACGCTTACACTGTTCGCCGCGGTGACAGCCTGTCAGGGATCGCCGAACACCAGAATGTGGCCCGGGGTTGGAAAGGGCTCTACGAATCCAACGAGGACCTCATCGGAACCGACCCCGATCTGATCATCCCTGGTCAGCGACTTGACCTCACCATCAGGGAGCAGTGATTCGGGGGAATTGCCCGATCTGGACCCGGTGAGACATACATCTCGTCACATTTTCCGGGCCGCACCTCGTGTCCGATCCCTCCTCACCCGGCCCCACCTGCGCGGATGTGGGCCGGGTGAGATCAATTACAGCCCCATTCACTGCCCTTGGGGTGTTTGAACCTTCTTGGAAGGTGTGTTTAACGTCTTTCCGCTCGCCACCGCGGGCACCGTCGATCGTCACGCCGAATCCTGCCGGCGGTCGGGGGGAACCGACGCGTCAGCGCCGAAGGCAGGAGCGGGGGACCCAAGGTAGGTGCCGAATGGCCTGTGGAAACGGGCTCGTCGGCTAGGGGTGAAGCCGGGAGCGACCATCGCGACCGGCCGGGCAACTCACGTCCGAACCCGACAGCTCACCTCGTAGGCGTCGGTGAGGAAACGAACCAAAATGCTCAAGTCCAACGGGAAGCACCGCCGCCCCTCCAAGGCCACCCGTATCGCCGCGCTCACCGGTCTCGCCGGCGCCGCCGTGGCGGCGCCGCTCATCGGGGCGACCTCCGCCTCCGCGGCCACCACCTCCCAGTGGGACCAGGTCGCGCAGTGCGAGTCCGGTGGCAACTGGTCGATCAACACCGGCAACGGCTACTACGGCGGCCTGCAGTTCTCGAGCTCCACCTGGGCCGCCTACGGCGGCACGGCCTACGCCTCCACCGCGGACAAGGCCAGCAAGGCCCAGCAGATCCAGATCGCCGAGAAGGTCCTGGGCAGCCAGGGCAAGGGCGCCTGGCCGGTCTGCGGCAAGGGTCTGACCTCCGGCGGCAGCCCGTCCGCCCCGTCCGCGCCCTCCGGCTCGCAGAGCCAGTCCTCGGCGACCACCAAGTCGGCCCCGGCCGCCCAGCCGACCCAGCCGAAGGCGCAGCCCAAGGCGCAGCCGCACACCGCGCCCGAGCACGCCGCGCGGCAGCAGACCCGTGGCCCGATCAAGAAGGGTGACGGCGAGTACAAGGTCAAGTCCGGCGACACCCTCGGCAAGATCGCCAAGGCCCACGACGTCAAGGGCGGCTGGAAGAAGCTCTTCGAGCTGAACAAGGACATCGTGGAGCAGGCCGACCTGATCTTCCCGGGCCAGCAGCTGCACCTCCGCTGAGCCACGGCCACGGCCACGGCCTAGGCCTCGGCCACGGCCTAGGCCTCGGCCACGGCCTCGGTCATGGCCACGGACACGGCCCCGGCCTGAGGACTCCCCCCCCAGGGACCTCTCCTGAGGCCGGCCCCGAGAACGAGCCCCGGCCGGGCGTGCCGCCCACTATGGCGCGCCCTGCCGGGGCTTTCCCCATGCACAAGAATCTGGATTTTTGATCCAGAATCTGGCTTTTTGTGTCACGCCCCTGTCTCGTGGGGCGGGCGAACGCGGGGCGCAGCCCTCCCGGCCCGTTAGGCTCGTGCTGCTACCGCAGACCCATACGAAGGAGAACCTCGTGCCGTCCATCGACGTCGTCGTAGCTCGCGAGATCCTCGACTCGCGAGGCAACCCCACGGTCGAGGTCGAGGTTGGCCTCGACGACGGCAGTACCGGCCGTGCCGCCGTGCCGTCCGGCGCCTCCACCGGCGCCTTCGAGGCCCTCGAGCTCCGTGACGGCGACAAGAACCGCTACAACGGCAAGGGCGTGGAGAAGGCCGTCCTCGCCGTGATCGAGCAGATCGGCCCCGAGCTGGTCGGCTATGACGCCACCGAGCAGCGGCTGATCGACCAGGCGATGTTCGACCTGGACGCCACCCCGGACAAGTCCTCGCTCGGTGCCAACGCGATCCTCGGCGTCTCCCTCGCCGTCGCGCACGCCGCCTCCGAGGCGTCCGACCTCCCCCTCTTCCGTTACCTCGGCGGCCCGAACGCCCATCTGCTGCCGGTGCCGATGATGAACATCCTCAACGGTGGGTCGCACGCCGACTCCAATGTGGACATCCAGGAGTTCATGATCGCGCCCGTGGGCGCGGAGTCCTTCTCCGAGGCCCTGCGCTGGGGCGCCGAGGTGTACCACACCCTGAAGTCCGTGCTGAAGGAGCGCGGCCTGTCCACCGGCCTGGGCGACGAGGGCGGTTTCGCGCCGAACCTCGGCTCCAACCGCGAGGCCCTCGACCTGATCGTCGAGGCGATCAAGAAGGCCGGCTACCAGCCGGGCCAGGACATCGCGCTCGCGCTGGACGTAGCCGCCTCCGAGTTCTACAAGGACGGCACGTACCAGTTCGAGGGCCAGTCCCGCTCCGCCGCCGAGATGACCTCGTACTACGCCGAACTGGTCGCCGCGTACCCGCTGGTCTCCATCGAGGACCCGCTGAACGAGGAGGACTGGGACGGCTGGAAGACCATCACCGAGCAGCTCGGCGACAAGGTCCAGCTGGTCGGCGACGACCTCTTCGTCACCAACCCCGAGCGGCTGTCCCGCGGCATCGACAGCGACACCGCGAACGCCCTGCTGGTCAAGGTCAACCAGATCGGTTCGCTGACCGAGACCCTCGACGCGGTCGAGCTGGCCCAGCGCAGCGGCTACAAGTGCATGATGTCCCACCGCTCCGGTGAGACCGAGGACGTCACCATCGCCGACCTGGCCGTCGCCACCAACTGCGGCCAGATCAAGACCGGTGCCCCGGCCCGCTCCGAGCGGGTGGCCAAGTACAACCAGCTGCTGCGCATCGAGGAGATCCTCGACGACGCCGCGGTGTACGCGGGCCGTTCCGCCTTCCCGCGCTTCAAGGGCTGAGCGGACACGTCTGACGCCCGTCCCCGGCCGCGGTCCCGTACCGTGGCCGGGGACGGCGTCGCTCGACGGCGTTACCCAAGCGAAGTCATCACCGGGGAGGCGACGTGCCGGCGGATCGGGAACGGTTCTCCACCGCGACCAGGCTCAAGGCGCTCGGCGAGCACGCCGCCGCCCGGGTCTACCGCGTGCGCACCAAGCGCCGCCGCGGCCGGCTGACCGGCCGGGCCGCCCTGCTCGCGCTGGTCGTCTGCTCCCTCGTCGTGGCGCTCGCCTATCCGATGCGGCAGTACATCTCCCAGCGCTCCGACATCGTCAAGCAGCGGCAAGAGGCCCAGCGGGCCCGCGAGGACGTGAAGAAGCTGCGGGAGCGGAAGGCCCGGCTGCGCGACCCCGCCTACACCGAGCAGCAGGCCCGGGAGCGGCTGCACTTCCTGATGCCGGGGAGACCGGCTACAGCGTGGTGGACGGCACCGGCCTCACCGAGCACTCCACCGACCAGGGCGCGGCCGGCCGCCCCTGGTACACCAACCTCTGGGACGCCGTGGACACGGCGGACGCGGCGGGGGCGGGCGGCGCGCGCCGCTGAGGCGCCGCGCTCCGGCCGCCGGCCGCACCCGGCGTTCGAACCGAAACGAAGAAGAAGAGCTTTCCCACTCATGGATACGCCCCCGCCCCAGACGGAGCCCACCGCGCCCACCGACGCGGACATCCACGCCGTACGGGAGCAGCTGAACCGCGTGCCCCGGGGCCTGCGCGCGATTGCGCACCGCTGCCCCTGCGGCAATCCGGACGTCGTGGAGACCGCGCCGCGGCTCGAGGACGGTACGCCCTTCCCCACTCTTTATTACCTGACCTGTCCGCGCGCCGCGTCCGCGATCGGCACGCTGGAGGCCGAGGGCGTGATGAAGGAGATGACGGCCCGGCTGGGCACCGACCCCGAGCTGGCCGCCGCCTACCGTGCCGCCCATGAGGACTACATCGCGCGCCGCGACGCCATCGAGGTGCTCCGTGGCTTCCCCAGCGCGGGCGGGATGCCGGACCGGGTGAAGTGCCTGCACGTGCTGGTGGCCCACTCCCTCGCGGCCGGCCCCGGGGTCAATCCGCTCGGGGACGAGGCGATCGCGATGCTGCCGGAGTGGTGGCGCAAGGGCCCGTGTGTGAGCCCCTGCGGGACCGATGACCCGAGCCGTGAGGAGAGCGCATGACCCGCGTCGCCGCCGTGGACTGCGGCACCAACTCGATCCGGCTCCTGGTGGCGGACGCCGATCCGGCCACCGGGGAGCTGATCGAGCTCGACCGCCGGATGAAGATCGTCCGGCTGGGCCAGGGTGTGGACCGCACGGGCCGGCTCGCTCCCGAGGCCCTGGAGCGCACCTTCGCCGCCTGCCGCGAGTACGCGGAGGTCATCCGCGAGCTGGGCGCCGAGCGCGTTCGCTTCGTGGCCACCTCCGCCTCCCGGGACGCCGAGAACCGCGGCGAGTTCGTGCGCGGGGTGGTCGACATCCTCGGGGTCGAGCCCGAGGTGATCACCGGTGGTCAGGAGGCGGAGTTCTCGTTCCTGGGCGCCACCAAGGAGCTGGCCGGGCACGAGCACCTGGCGGGCCCGTACCTGGTGGTGGACATCGGCGGCGGTTCGACCGAGTTCGTCAGCGGCGATCGGACGGTGCGGGCGGCCCGCAGCGTGGACATCGGCTGCGTACGGCTGACCGAGCGTCATCTGGTCGTCAACGGTCAAGTGAGCGATCCCCCAACACCCGGTCAGATACAGGCCATAAAAGCGGATATCGAACGGGCGTTGGATCTGGTCGAGGAGAGCGTGCCCCTCACCGGTGCCTGCCACCCCGGCGTGGGCGGCCACACCCTGGTGGGGCTGGCCGGTTCGGTCACCACCATCGGCGCCATCGCCCTGGACCTGGCGGAGTACGACCCGGTCGCGATCCACCACACCCGGGTCCCGGTCGGCCGGGTCGACGAGATCGCCGGCAAGCTGCTGAGCTCGACGCATGCCGAGCGGGCGGCGATCGGGGCGATGCACGAGGGCCGGGTCGACGTGATCGGCGCGGGCGCCCTCGTACTGCTTGCGATCATGGAAAGGACCGGTGCGGAGGAGGTCGTGGTGAGCGAACACGACATCCTCGACGGCACCGGCTGGAGCATCGCCTGAGCGGGGCGAATATCGTCTGAGCGGCGGCGGAAGGGCCGGGCGGGCCTCTTTCGCCGACCCCGGCCAAAAGAGTTCGTGAAATCCTTCACATGAAAAAATTGCCTGGTGGCCGCCCATCGGGGCGGTCCGGGGCCGGTTTTGGTGACCATGTTCAAGGAGTGACCGAATCGCGTGCCGGGCGGGCCGCCGCGCCCGCCCTGCGACGACCGCGTGGTCTACTCCCGGGTTCAACGGCATGTGCTGCTCAGAGGGGGTGGGAACGTCTCGATCCGCTCCTCGGTTCCCCTGTGCGCCTATGGTGTCGATCACGGGGGCGGCGGAGTGTAGCAGATACCCCCACTTTGCTTGTGAAGGGGCTCACGAGGTGACCCCCAAGGGTGCTGGATACTCGAGTCATGAGCACCACGGAGCGTCCCAGGATCCTCGTTGTAGGCGGTGGGTACGTTGGCTTGTACGCGGCGCGCCGCATTCTGAAGAAGATGCGGTACGGCGAGGCGACCGTCACGGTCGTCGACCCTCGCTCGTACATGACGTACCAGCCCTTCCTCCCCGAAGCTGCGGCCGGCAGCATCTCCCCGCGCCACGTCGTGGTTCCGCTGCGGCGCGTGCTCCCCAAGGCGGAGGTCCTCACCGGCCGCGTGTCGACCATCGACCAGGACCGCAAGGTCGCCGTCATCCAGCCGCTCGTCGGCGAGACGTACGAGCTGCCCTTCGACTACCTGGTCGTCGCCCTCGGCGCGGTCTCCCGTACCTTCCCGATCCCCGGTCTCGCCGAGAACGGTATCGGTATGAAGGGCATAGAGGAGGCCATCGGCCTGCGCAACCACGTCCTCGAGCAGCTCGACAAGGCCGACTCCACCACGGACGAGGAGATCCGCCGCAAGGCGCTCACCTTCGTCTTCGTCGGCGGTGGCTTCGCCGGCGCGGAGACCATCGGCGAGGTCGAGGACATGGCCCGCGACGCGGCCAAGTACTACCCGAACGTGAAGCGCGAGGACATGCGCTTCATCCTCGTCGACGCCGCCGACAAGATCCTCCCCGAGGTGGGCCCGAAGCTGGGCAAGTGGGGTCTGGAGCACCTGCAGAAGCGCGGTGTCGAGGTCTACCTCGAGACCTCGATGAACTCCTGCGTCGACGGCCATGTCGTCCTCAAGAACGGTCTCGAGGTCGACTCCAGCACCATCGTGTGGACCGCGGGCGTCAAGCCCAACCCGGCGCTGGCCCGGTTCGGCCTCCCGCTCGGCCCGCGCGGCCATGTGGACACCGCCCCGACCCTCCAGGTCCAGGGCAGCGACTACATCTGGGCCGCCGGTGACAACGCCCAGGTCCCGGACCTCGCCACCGGCGAGGGCGCCTGGTGCCCGCCGAACGCCCAGCACGCGCTGCGCCAGGCCAAGGTCCTCGGTGACAACGTGGTCTCCGGCATGCGGGGCTTCCCGCAGAAGGACTACAAGCACGCCAACAAGGGCGCCGTCGCGGGCCTTGGCCTCCACAAGGGCGTCGCGATGATCGTCTTCGGCAAGATGAAGATCAAGCTGAAGGGCCGCCTGGCCTGGTACATGCACCGTGGCTACCACGGCATGGCCATGCCGACCTTCAACCGCAAGATCCGGGTGCTCGCCGACTGGACGCTGGGGATGTTCCTCAAGCGCGAGGTCGTCTCGCTCGGCGCCATCGAGAACCCCCGCGAGGAGTTCTACGAGGCCGCCTCCCCGGTCAGCGCCGCCACCGCGGCCAAGCCGGCGGCCCCGGCCGAGAAGGCCAAGGCGTCCTGACCCCAAGGGCCTGACCCTGCGGGTCCGACCCGCACGACCGACGCCGAGGGCGTCCGCCATCCGTGGGGCGGACGCCCTTACGTCTGCCCTCGGACGCCCCTCCGATGGCCCGCTTTTGAAGCTGTTTTGCCGATTCCAGACGTGTCGGTGGGACTGTACGGCGGGTTCCATGGTGTTTACGTGGTGAGTGAATCTTCCTGACTCGCCATCACGGAGGTGCGATATGGCCGACGCCGCTGGGCGGATCGCCACCCTGGCCGAGGAGGTGCTGGGAACCCCCTCCCGATCCGCGTCCGCGCCTGGGACCACAGCGAGACCGGTCCGCCCGGCGCCCCCACCCTGGTCATCCGGCGCCGCCGGGCGCTGCGCAGGATCCTGTGGCGGCCGGGCGAGCTGGGCCTGGCCCGCGCCTGGGTCGCCGGGGACCTCGATGTCGAGGGCGATCTGTACGACGCCCTGGACCGGCTGTCCGGGCTGCTGTGGGAGCGCGGCCCCGCCACCGCGCCGCGGTCCCGGCTGATCACCGCCCTCCAGGCGCTGCGCGCCCCCGCGCTGCGCACCGCCGCCCGGGAGATGATCGCGCTCGCCGGGCCGGGGCTGCCGCCGCCCCCGCCGCGCGAGGAGGCCCGGACCACCCTCGGTCCGCTGCACTCCCTGCGCCGCGACCGCAAGGCGATCAGCCACCACTACGACGTCGGCAACGACTTCTACGAGCTGGTGCTCGGTCCGTCGATGGTCTACTCCTGCGCCTACTGGGACAGGCCGGACTCCACGCTGGAGGAGGCCCAGCGCGCCAAGCTGGACCTGGTCTGCCGCAAGCTGGCCCTGAAGCCCGGCCAGCGGCTGCTGGACGTGGGGTGCGGCTGGGGCTCGATGGTGCTGCACGCGGCGCGCGAGTACGGGGTGCGCGCAGTCGGCGTCACGCTCTCCGAGGAGCAGGCGGCGTACGCCCGCAAGCGCATCGCGGACGCCGGGCTCACCGACCAGGTGGAGATCCGGGTCCAGGACTACCGCGAGGTCCCGGACGGGCCGTACGACGCCATCTCCTCGATCGGCATGGCCGAGCACGTGGGCGCCGTGCGGTACGCCGAGTACACCGCCATCCTGCACCGGCTGCTGCGGCCCGGCGGGCGGCTGCTCAACCACCAGATCGCCCGGCGCCCCCAGCCGGACGAAGAGGCGTACCACGTGGACGAGTTCATCGACCGCTATGTCTTCCCGACGGTGAGCTCGCCCCGGTCGGCCGGACCGTGACCCAGCTGGAGGCGGCGGGCTTCGAGGTGCGGGACGTGGAGGCCATCCGCGAGCACTACGCGCTCACGCTGCGCCGCTGGGTCGCCAACCTGGAGCGGTCCTGGGCCCAGGCCGTGCGGCTGACCTCCCCGGGCCGGGCCCGGGTCTGGCGGCTCTACATGGCGGCCTCGGCGCTCTCCTTCGAGCGCAACCGGATCGGGGTCAACCAGATCCTCGCCGTCCGCACCCCGAGGGCGGGGCCTCGGGCCTTCCGCTGCGCACCCGCGAGTGGCGCGGCTGAAGGCGACCGAAGGCGGCTGAAAGCGGCCACAACGCGGACGTCCCCGTCCGCCCCTCCCGGGGGCGGACGGGGACGTTCCGTGTCAGCTCGCCGCTGTGCGGCCTGCTCGGCTACTCGGCCTTGATGGCGGCCAGCATGTTGAGCTTGGAGGCCCGCCGGGCCGGCCACAGCGCCGCGATGACGCCCACGAAGGCGGCCATCAGTATGAACAGCCCCATCCGGGCCCACGGAAGCACCATCTCGTAGCTCGGCAGCTCGGTGGCGATCAGCTCACCGGCCGCCCAGCCGAAGAAGACGCCGAGGCCGAGGCCGAGCACCCCGCCGAAGAGCGAGATGACCAGCGACTCCAGCCGGACCATCCGCTTGACGCCGCCCCGGTCCAGGCCGATCGCCCGCAGCATGCCGATCTCCTTGGACCGCTCGAAGACCGACATCGCCAGGGTGTTGATGACACCGAGCACGGCGACGATCACGGCCATGGCGAGCAGCCCGTAGAGCATGTTCAGCATCAGCGTGAAGGCGCTGGCGATTTCGTCCGAGGTGTCCTGCTTGTTCTGGATCTTGATCGCCGGGTTGTCGCCGAGCGTCTTCTTCAGCAGCTCCTTGTTGTTCTCCGTGGCGCCGCCCTTGGTCTTCAGCATCACCTGGAAGTCCGCGACGGTGGCCATGTGCGGGGTGATCGTGGCGCTGTCGACCATGACCCGCGGATCATCTGGTTGCCCTCGTAGACACCGCCCACGGTCAGCTTGCCGCTGCGGCCGTCCTCGTAGGTCACCGGGATGGTGGAGCCGACCTTCCAGTGGTTCTTGTCGGCGATCTTGTCGTCGACGAGGGCCTTGGTGCCCCGAGCGCGGCGAACGAGCCCTCGGTGAAGTCGACCTTCACCAGGTCCTTGATGGCCTTCGGGTCGACGCCCGTCAGGGAGTCGGAGTCGCCGGCGACCCGGGCCGGGGAGGAGCGCAGCGGGCTGATCGTGGTGACCTCGGGCAGCTTCGCCAGGGTCTTGGACACCTCGGGCGACAGCGGCCGTCCGCTGCCCCCGCTGCCCCCGCCCATGCTGACGACGTAGTCGGACCTCAGCCCGTCGGCCGCCATCTTGTCGATCCCCTTCTGCATGGACCCGGCGATCACCGTCATACCGGTGATCAGCGTGAGACCCACCATCAGGGCGGAGGCAGTGGCGGCGGTGCGGCGCGGGTTGCGCACCGCGTTCTGCCGGGCCAGCTTGCCGGGCATCCCGAAGATCCGCAGCACCGGGCCGGCGGCCGCGATCAGCGGCCGGGACAGCAGCGGGGTGAGCACGAAGACGCCGATCACCAGGACGGCCGCGCCGAACGCCATCGGGCCCTCGCCGTCGCCGCCCATGCCCGCACCGGCGACCACCAGCGCGATACCGGCCGCGGCGAGGATCGCGCCGATGGTGTTGCGCACCACCAGACCGCGGGTGGTCGGCGCGGCGTGCACGCTGTTCATCGCGGCGACCGGCGGGATCTTGGCGGCGCGGCGGCCGGGCAGCCAGGCGGAGAGCACGGTCACCACGACGCCCACGACCACCGAGGCCAGCACCGTGGTCGGCGCGACGATCAGCGGACCGTCCGGGACGTTGGCCCCGGTGGAGTTGAGCGCCGAGCGCAGCACGGCGCCGATGCCGACACCGGCGGCGAGACCCACCACGGCCGCGACGGCGCCCACGACGGTGGCCTCGATCAGCACCGAGCGGGTGACCTGACGGCGGGTCGCACCCACCGCGCGCATCAGGGCGAGCTCCCTGGTGCGCTGGGCGACCAGCATGGAGAAGGTGTTGACGATGATGAAGATGCCGACGAAGAGCGCGATACCGGCGAACACCAGCATCGCGGTCTGCATGCTGCTCATGCCCTCTTCGATCACCTTGGCCTGGTCCTTGGCGAGCTTCTTGGCGGTGGTGGCCTTGGCCTGCTCGGGCAGGATCTTGTCGATCGACGACTTCAGGGTGGACTGCGAGGTGCCCGCGGCGGCCTTCACATCGATCTCGTCGAACTGCCCGGGCTTGCCGAACAGCTTCTGCGCGGTGGCCGTGTCGTACAGCGCGAGGGTGCCGCCCGCCGCGACAGTGCCGTCGTCGGTGGTGAAGACGCCGACGACCTTCTCGGTGCGCACCGGGCCGTCGACGGAGACCCGGATGGAGTCCCCGGCCTTGTAGTGGCCGCGCTCGGCGGTCTTGGAGTCGAGCGCGACCTCACCCGCGGCCTTGGGGGCGCGGCCCTCGGTCATCGTGTACCGGGGGTCCTTGCCGTCCGCGCCCGGGTAGTAGTTGCCGGCCAGGTTGGAGAAGCCGCTGCCGAGCAGGTCGCCCTTCTTGTCGGCGAGGGCGGAGGAGCCCTTCACCACACCGAAGGCGGAGGCGGCGCCGGGCGACTTGGCCGCCTGGTCCAGCAGCCGCTGGCTCAGGCGGGGCGCGTCACCGGGGTTGGCGGAGTCGTCGTCCTTCTTGTCGGGCGTGATGGCGACGTCGACGCCCTCGTAGCCCTTCTGGGAGCTCTTCTGGTAGGCGTCGGAGATGGTGTTGGTGAAGACCAGGGTGCCGGCGACGAAGGCCACGCCGAGCATCACGGCGAGCACGGTCATCAGCAACCGGGCCTTGTGCGCAAGCACATTGCGCAGGGCTGTACGGAGCATGAGGTGTCAGTCCTGAAGGGGGAGTGGGGGAGTGCGGGGCGGCGTGCTTGTACGGGCGCGCGCCCCGCGTCAGCTCGTGCGGCCCTTGGCGTCGAAGCGCTTCATGCGGTCCAGCACCGAATCGGCGGTGGGGCTGCGCAGCTCGTCCACGATCCGGCCGTCGGCGAGGAAGACCACCCGATCGGAGTAGGACGCGGCGACCGGGTCATGGGTCACCATCACGATCGTCTGGCCCAGCTCCCGCACCGAGTTGCGGAGGAAGCCCAGGACCTCGGCGCCGGAGCGGGAGTCCAGGTTGCCGGTCGGCTCGTCGGCGAAGATGATCTCCGGCTGGCCGGCCAGGGCGCGGGCGACGGCGACGCGCTGCTGCTGACCACCCGACAGCTGGTTGGGGCGGTGCTTGAGCCGCCCGGCCAGACCGACCGTGGCCACCACCTGGTCCAGCCACGCCTGGTCGGCCTTGCGGCCCGCGATGTCCATCGGGAGGGTGATGTTCTCCAGCGCGTTCAGCGTCGGCAGCAGGTTGAACGCCTGGAAGATGAAGCCGATCTTGTCGCGGCGCAGCTGGGTGAGCTTCTTGTCCTTCAGCGTGGTCAGTTCGACGTCGCCGATCCGGGCCGAGCCGCTGGAGATGGTGTCGAGACCCGCCATGCAGTGCATCAGCGTGGACTTGCCGGATCCGGAGGGGCCCATGATCGCGGTGAACTCCGCCTGGCGGAACTCGACGGAGACCGAGTCCAGGGCGATTACCTGGGTCTCGCCCTCGCCGTAGACCTTGCTCAGGTCCGTGGCCCGGGCGGCCGCCCCGGTGGAGTGGGCGGTGGTTTTGACGCCGAGAGGCATGGTGGTCACGGTGGATGACTCCTGTCGTGCTCTGCGGGAGTGGGCGGGACGTCACTCCATGGTTCCGGTTGTGAAAGAGCACGGGATCACCCGTGCTCCGGTTCTCGTGGGGGTCTCGCGATGTAGGTGGTGACGGCGGAGTCCTCCTTGAGGAGGAGAAGACGCCCCGTCCGGGGCGTCGAGATTGCGTCAATCCCCAGTTAACGGGGGTTCAGGGCATATCGGCAGGTCCAATGGCCGTCGGTATCTGCGGGTACCCCGCCCCGATGCTGATGCACCCTCAGTTGCCAATAAAATAAGACAACCTCGGTCTGCGGATTCACTGTGCGGGGGCATGTCCCCGGATAGGCTCGTGCTGCTCTCTTCCAGGGGAGGGTCGTATGCGCACCGTACGGCCCAGGGGGAACCGCTGCCCGGATGGTGGAATGCAGACACGGCGAGCTTAAACCTCGCTGCCCCTCGCGGGCGTACCGGTTCAAGTCCGGTTCCGGGCACCTTCAGATCCGGTGGGCGCACTCAGCGTGTGTGGATGGTCGCCCCAGGTGTGTGCGCGGGGCCCGCAGGGGCCTCGCGCGGCCTCTTCCCGCATGAAAAGATCCTCCTTGGGCACTAGGGTGCTTTCTTTGCTTACCCATTACTCTTGAGTCAAGGTCGCGCACGGCGGCCACGGAGGAGTGAGATGAGGAGCAGCAACCCGGTCTTCTCGCGACGGGGGTTCAGCCGCAGCGGCGGCTACGCCGGTTTCGGCGCGGCGCCGCAGGCCGGGAGCCCCGCCGCCGGTCAGGCCAACCCGTACGCGGGCGGTAACCCGTACGCGCAGACACAGGCGCCCACGAACCCCTACGCGGCGGGCGACCAGCAGAATCTGACCCCCGAACAGCTGCAGCAGATGTACGGCGCGCCGCCGGCGGGCCCGCTGCAGACCGGCCGCATGACGATGGACGACGTCGTCATGCGCACCGGTATGACCCTCGGTACCGTCATCGTCGCCGCCGCGGCCGCGTGGATCGCGCAGCTTCCGGTGGGCGTGGGCTTCGGCGCCGCGCTCGTGGCGATGGTGCTCGGCCTCGTCCAGTCGTTCAAGCGCACGGCCTCGCCCGCGCTGATCATGGGTTACGCCCTCTTCGAGGGCCTTTTCCTCGGCGTCATCAGCCAGGTGTACAACGAGCGCTGGTCCGGCATCCCGATGCAGGCCGTGCTCGGCACGATGGCCGTGTTCGTCGGTGTGCTCGTCGCGTACAAGACCCGGCTCATCCGGGTGAACGCGCGATTCCAGCGCTTTGTGCTCGCCGCCGCCATCGGCTTCATCCTGCTGATGGCGGTCAACCTGCTGTTCGCCGCCTTCGGCGGCGGGGACGGCCTCGGCTTCCGCAGCGGCGGCCTCGGCATCGTCTTCGGCCTCGTCGGTGTCCTGCTCGGCGCGGCGTTCCTGGCGATGGACTTCAAGCAGGTCGAGGACGGTGTCCGGTACGGCGCTCCGCGTGAGGAGTCCTGGCTGGCCGCCTTCGGGCTGACGCTCTCGCTGGTGTGGATCTACCTGGAGCTGCTCCGGCTGATCTCGATCTTCAGGGATTAGCGTCCCTGGTAGCGCGTAGCACCTAGAAGGGCCCGCGGAGGCGATGACCTCCGCGGGCCCTTCTTCCTATGCGGCCTAAGCCGCTCCGTTCGGTGGGTCTGTCATACACGCTTCTGCCTCCGGGCAGCGGCTACAGCAGCTTGCGTGCCGCACGCCTCAAGTCGTGTTCATGGATGATCGCCTTCGCGTGGCCGTAGGCGAGCTGGTGCTCGCCGCGCAGCCAGCTGACCTTCTCCTCGAATCGGAAGAAAGCGGGGCCCTCGTCGACCGTGCGCAGCCAGTCGGCGACTTCACGGCCCGTGCACTGGGGGATGCGGGAGAGTAGGTTCCGGTGAGTCTCGTCGGAGAAGATTTGGGACATCGGCGCCTCCGGACGCTTCCATGCCGGACCCGGGTCCATGGCCCGGGTTTCCTTCAGCTCACCGTGCCTGAGTGTTCGCCCGTTGGCAACAGTCCCTCAGTGGCGCATACGCTCGGAACGTGGATGATGTCACCCCCCTCCTCGCCGCCGTCGACCGGCTCGCCGACCGGTTGCGCGCCCTTCCACAGTCCCGGCTGCGCGCGGGCGCGGCGGCCGAAGGACTCGCCCTGGCCAGGGAATTGTCGGTACGCGCACAGCGGCTCGAGGAGCCGGGCACCCCGCCGCGGATCATGCCGGACGCAGGGCTGTTCGTGGTCGCCGACCAGGTGGCGGTGGCCGGACACGACTTGGTGCACGCGCTGGAGCGTGCGCCGGGCGGCGCCGGGGGCGGCGATACGACGCGGGGGCCGCCGAGGCGGTGGCGCTCGTGGCGGAGGCGGCGGGGCGCTGCGGCGCCTGAGGAAGCCGCTTACGGTGAGTTACGTCGCTTATGGTGAGTTATGCCGCTGGCGATCAGTTACGGCGAGGCGATGACGCGGTGGCTACAGCGAGGCGATGACGCGGTCGGCGAGGACGTACACGTTCTCCTCGCCGCAACCGAAGGTGAGCGCATACGCACCGGAGACGCCCGAGCCGCCCAGCAGCACCGGGGCGGTGCCCTCGCGCAGCGCGTCCGCCAGCCGCTCCGCGGTCTCCCGGTGGCCCGGGGTCATGCAGATCGTGGTGCCGTCGGCGAAGACGTAGACGTCGAGGGTGCCGAGGGGCCCGGGCCGCACGTCGGACAGCGGGGTGCGGGCGTCGGCCAGCTCGCTGAGCCGGGTCACCGTACGGTCGTGGTCGGCGACGGGTGACGACGGGGTGAAGTCGGGGTGGGACGGATGGCGGCGGCGGGCCGCCGCCAGCTCGGCGGACTCCAGGGGCTCGGCCGCGGGCTCTGCCCCGGCGCCCAGCTCCAGCTCCACCTCGGACTCGACCTCGGGCTCCTGGTCCCCGGCGGCGTCCATGGCCTCGGGGCCGAGCGCGTCCAGCCCGAGCAGCGGTTCGAGCCCGGCCAGGTCGGCCTGGCGGGGCACGAAGAGCTGCGCGTCCTGGGAGGCGTCCTCGCCGAACCCGCCAGGACCGCTCAGCAGCGAGTGGGCGTCGGCCGCTCCGGCGGAGTCCCTGGCCTCCTGGGCGGCCCAGAACGCCCGCGCCTCGGCCAGCTCGCGCTCCCGCTCCTCGGCCAGCGCGTCGGCGACGGCCGCGCGTATCTCGGCGGCCGGGGTGGCGCGGGGCGCGGGCACCGTGGCGCCGCCCTCCTCACCGCCGCCTCCGCCGCCCGTACGGGCCCCGGCGGCCACGGTGGCCGCGAGCTCGGCACGCAGCTCACTGATCTGCCGGCGCACACCGCGCGCGGTGTGCAGGGCGGCCGTCCCTACGGCCGTGGCGGCCACCGCGGCCAGGAGGAGGACAAGACTCGTGGGGCTCACTGACGTACTCCCGGTTGGCTGTAGATCCCCCGAATTCCTACCTCAGCTTGAGGCTTATCGCCTCTCGACGTCAGTGCATACCATCACCAAATAGGCAGAATTCGATACCGGGCGGGCCTTTGGTCACCGGTGCTGAGCTGGGTAGACGGCTCTCCCCAGGACCTTTGTCACATCCTGGGGGAGATTCGGTCACGGCCCGGGCCGAACCAGTGTCGCAGACGCGTCGCGGCGGGGCCGCGGGGCCCGGGTCGGCTCGGCTCGGCCGTGCGTCCTGGCGGATCTCCCCCCTCCCCGCCCCTTCCCGCAGCATCGATATGCGGCTTCGCCGCGTGGCAGGCGTCGCCCCTGGATCCCAGGGGCTGGGGCGGAGCTCCAGTGGAGGGAAGGGGCGGGGAGGGGAGCGGCCCGCCGCAGGCGGCAAGATCCGCCAGGCACCTCCTAGCTCAGGCGCTCGATGACCATGGCCATGCCCTGGCCGCCGCCGACGCACATGGTCTCCAGGCCGAACTGCTTGTCGTGGAACTGCAGCGAATTGATCAGCGTGCCGGTGATCCGGGCGCCGGTCATGCCGAAGGGGTGGCCCACGGCGATCGCGCCGCCGTTGACATTGAGACGGTCCAGGTCGATGCCCAGATCGCGGTAGGACGGGATGACCTGCGCGGCGAACGCCTCGTTGATCTCCACCAGGTCGATGTCGCCGATCGACATCCCGGCCCGCGCCAGCGCCTGCTTGGACGCCTCGACCGGTCCGTAACCCATGATCTCGGGGAGAGGCCGGTGACGCCGGTGGACACGATCCGGGCCAGCGGGGTCACGCCCAGCTCCCGCGCCTTGGTGTCGGACATGATCACCAGCGCCGCGGCGCCGTCGTTGAGTGGGCAGCAGTTGCCCGCGGTGATCCGGCCGTCGGGGCGGAAGACCGGCTTCAGGCCCTGTACGGCCTCCAGGGTGGTGCCCGCGCGGGGGCCGTCGTCCGTGCTGACGACCGTGCCGTCGGGGGTGGTCACCGGGGTGATCTCGCGCTCCCAGAAGCCCTTCTCGATGGCCTCCTCGGCGAGGTTCTGGGACCGCACGCCGAACTCGTCCATCTCCTCGCGGGTGACCCCCTTGAGCCGGGCCAGGTTCTCGGCGGTCTGGCCCATCGCGATGTACGGGTCGGGAAGGAACCCGTCCTCGCGCGGGTCGTGCCAGTCGGAGCCGCCCTGCTCGGCGCGCGCGGCCGTACGGGCCTCGGCCTCCGCGAACACCGGGTTGTGGGTGTCCGGCAGCCCGTCCGAGGTGCCCTTCTTCGACCGCGAGACCATCTCGACGCCCGCCGAGATGAAAACGTCGCCCTCGCCCGCCTTGATGGCGTGCAGCGCCATCCGCGAGGTCTGGAGGGAGGAGGAGCAGTAGCGGGTGATCGTGCAGCCGGGGAGGTGGTCCATCCCCATCTGTACGGCCACGATCCGACCCAGGTTGTGCCCCTGCTCACCGCCCGGCAGACCGCAGCCGAGCATCAGGTCGTCGATCTCGCGCGGGTCGAGCTCGGGGACCTTGGCGAGCGCGGCCTGGATGATCTCGGCGGTGAGGTCGTCCGGCCGCAGATCCTTGAGCGAACCCTTGAAGGCGCGGCCGATGGGCGAACGGGCGGCAGAGACGATCACTGCTTCGGGCATCACGGCTCCATGGGGGCGGGGTGCGGGCGGGACTCCGAGGGAAGTTACCTGTACGTATCGACGGGGTCACGGGGTGCGGGCTGTGACACGGGACTCTTTTTTCCAAGCGTACGCTCAGCAAGCCGGGCCGCGCCCCGGGCCCGCCCTCGCGCCCGGGGCCCGCCCTCGCGTACGGGGTCCGCCGCCTTCCGGGCGGCATGAGGCTGTGCCGGGGGTGTGTGCTGCTTGGCGTGCGTACGCTCGGCGGGCCGGGCCGCGTCCGGGGTTCGCCCCCGCGCCCGGGCCGGCCCCCAGGCTGGGGGTTTGCCGCCTTCCGGGCGGCATGAGGCCGTGCCGGGGCTGTGTGCTGCTTGGCGTGCGTACGCTCGGCGGGCCGGGCCGCGTCCGGGGTTCGCCCCCGCGCCCGGGCCGGCCCCCCAGGCTGGGGGTTTGCCGCCTTCCGGGCGGTACGAGGCCGTGCCGGGGGTGTGTGCTGCTTGGCGTGCGTACGCTCGGCGGGCCGGGCCGCGTCCGGGGTTCGCCCCCGCGCCCGGGCCGGCCCCCAGGCCCGGGGTTCGCCCCCGCCCGGGGTCCCGCCCGCTTTCGGGCGTGCCGTCCTCCGGGCGGTACGAGGCCGTGCCGGGGGCCGCGTGCTGCCTGCCGCGTGCCGCGCCCGGCCGAGCACGTCAGCCCGCACGGGTGGGCCGTGGCAGCCGGGTGCGGTGGCGCCGGGGGCCTGCCCGGCCTCGGGTGGGGGCCGGGCGCCTCCCCGGGGCGCGGCCCGGGGAGGCGTCAGCAGCCCGTAGGGGCGGGGGCGCCGGGGACGAGGCGTCGGGGGAGCCGGACACGGCCGCGGGCTCCTTCGTGGCGGGGCCCTGGCGGCGCAGCAGGCGGGCCCAGGGGCCGCGGGCCGCGGTGACCTCGGTGCCGCCCTCCGCGGCCGCCTCGGCCGCCGCCGTGGCGACCGGCAGGATGCCCTCGTCGAGCATCTCCGGCGCCTCCTCGGGCCACAGGCCCAGCGAGTCGCACAGGGTCGGCAGAACGGCCATCGCGGCCGTGGCGTACCCCTCTGCCGAGGGGTGGTAGTTGTCCGGGCCGAACAGCTCCCGCGGATTCGCCGCGAACTCCGGGCCCAGCAGATCGCCCAGCGAGACCGTGCGCCCGCCCTGCTCCACCACCCCGATCGTCTGCGCGGCGGCCAGCTGTCGGCTCAGCCGCCGCGCGATCCAGCGCAGCGGCTGATAGACGGGCTCGATCGTGCCGAGGTCGGGACAGGTGCCCACGATCACCTCGCAGCCGCTCTCGCGCAGTCTGCGCACCGCGTCCGACAGCAGCCGCACCGACGTGGCGGGCGGCATCCGCCGGGTGACGTCATTGGCGCCGATCATGATCACGGATACGTCGGGGAGCAGGTCCGGATCCTCCAGCACCAGCGTGACCTGGCGCTCCAGATCGCTGGACTGCGCCCCCGGCAGCGCCACGTTCCGCAGGTCCACCGGGCGCTCCGCGACCGCCGCCAGCCCCGAGGCGAGCAGCGCGCCCGGCGTCTGACTAGGGCGGTGGACGCCCTGTCCGGCGGCCGTGGAGTCGCCGAGAAAGGCCAGCCGCAGTGGTGGCTGGCCGGTCCTGCGGGCGAAGGCGAAGCCATATCGGCCGTCCGCGCGCGGAGGCGGATCGTCCGACCCGCCCACGACCCGCTTCGCATGGGACACCTCGGTGAGCAACAGCACGGCGGTCACCCCGCCCAGCAGCCCGATCCCGCCGCCCCCGTACGCCGCCGCGGCGGCGATCCGCCGCGCCACCCTCGCCCTCGACATCGACATGGGTCCAACCCACCTCCGTCCGCACGCGCACGCGCTTCCTTCTCCTTTGTACGCCTTGCTAACAACTTGTTGCCCCGCGCAGGCTTCGTCCCAACGCGCCGGTCGGAGGGCGGGGCGCGCAATAAGCTGGCAGCACGGCCCGCGACGGCGGCCGCCCCGACGCGGAGACCCCGCGGAACCGGACCAGGAGCAGGTGTGCAGTACTACGAATCGATGATTGAGCTGGTCGGCAACACCCCGCTGGTGAAGCTCAACACCGTGACCGAAGGCATCCGGGCGACCGTCCTGGCCAAGGTCGAATACTTCAACCCCGGCGGCTCGGTGAAGGACCGGATCGCGGTCCGGATGATAGAGGCCGCGGAGCGCTCCGGGGAGCTGCGGCCGGGCGGCACCATCGTGGAGCCGACCTCGGGCAACACCGGTGTGGGCCTCGCCATGGTCGCCCAGCGCAAGGGCTACAAGTGCGTCTTCGTCTGCCCGGACAAGGTGTCCACGGACAAGATCAACGTGCTGCGGGCCTACGGCGCCGAGGTCGTGGTCTGCCCCACCGCCGTGGACCCCGAGCACCCCGACTCGTACTACAACGTCTCCGACCGGCTGGTCCGCGAGACGCCGGGCGCCTGGAAGCCCGACCAGTACAGCAACCCGAACAACCCGCTCTCCCACTACGAGACCACCGGCCCCGAGCTGTGGGAGCAGACCGAAGGCAAGATCACCCACTTCGTGGCGGGCGTCGGCACCGGCGGCACGATCTCCGGCACCGGCCGCTATCTGAAGGAGGCCAGCGAGGGCCGGGTCCAGGTGATCGGCGCCGACCCCGAGGGCTCGGTCTACTCCGGCGGTTCCGGCCGCCCGTATCTGATCGAGGGCGTCGGCGAGGACTTCTGGCCGACCGCGTACGACCAGACCGTCGCGGACGAGATCGTCGCCGTCTCCGACAAGGACGCCTTCCAGATGACGCGGCGGCTGGCCAAGGAGGAGGGGCTGCTGGTCGGCGGCTCCTGCGGGATGGCCGTCGTGGGCGCGCTGAAGGTCGCCGAGCGGCTCGGCCCGGACGATGTGGTGGTCGTCCTGCTGCCCGACAGCGGCCGCGGCTATCTGTCCAAGATCTTCAACGATGAGTGGATGGCCGACTACGGCTTCCTCGAGGAGGACGGCCCCTCGGTGCGGGTCGGCGATGTGCTCCAGGGCAAGGAGGGCGGACTGCCCTCGCTGGTCCACATGCACCCGGACGAGACGGTGGGCGAGGCCATCGACGTGCTGCGGGAGTACGGCGTCTCGCAGATGCCGATCGTCAAGCCGGGCGCCGGCCACCCCGATGTGATGGCCGCCGAGGTCATCGGCTCGGTGGTGGAACGCGAGCTGCTGGACGCCCTGTTCGCCAAGCGCGCGGAGCTCACCGACCCGCTGGAGAAGCACATGAGCCCGCCGCTGCCGCACGTCGGCTCCGGTGAGCCGGTCGAGGACCTGATGGCGGTGCTGGGCACGGCGGACGCGGCGATCGTGCTGGTGGAGGGCAAGCCCAAGGGCGTGGTGAGCCGGCAGGACCTGCTGGCGTACCTGGCAGGCGCCCCGAAGTGAGGGTCCGTAAGGGTCCCAACCGCGCTTCGGGCAAGTGGTACGAACGTGTCACGCGCCCGCAGCACAGGGTTAACACAGCTCCGGCAGATTAGTGGGCGTCGGAAGGACGACACCGACACCCGAGATGAGGCGACAGGACCTCCGGAGCGGCTCCCGGACCTCCATGGTCGCCTGGACGCGGAATCCCGGCCCTGACCCGGACCGCGTCCCCGCGGGGACCGCCGTCGTCCCGCCCTCGGTGGCTTGTCACCGGGGTGCGGCGGTCCCCGCGCAGATTTTTCCAGGGTCCTTCTGACGGAGATCCGTCGGAAGGACCCTAGTCCCTGCTCTTCTCCTGCCCGCGGCCTCGGCGGAGCCAGGAGAAGGCCCCCATGGCGTGGACGGCGTTGACGCCGAAGATGCCGGCCCAGGTGATCAGCAGGCCCGGCAGGCCCTCGTTCGTGACGCCGATGGCCGACAGCGGGATGGCCAGCACCAGGGAGACCCCGACGAAGGCGAAGCGCTCGCCGAAGCCCAGGCCGTGGGCCTGGTCCGCGGGCGCGCCGGTGGCGTACGGGCGGCTGCCGCGGGCCGCCGCCATCTGCTGTTCGGCGAGCTGGCGGCGGACATGGCGGTCCGCCGTATCGTTGAAGCGCTGCTCGACCTTCTCCATGAAGGAGTCGACCAGCTCCGACTCGTACTCCGCACCCAGCTCCTTACGGGTTTGCAGGGCCGCGTCGAGTTCCTTTTTCAGATCCGGGTCACGGGTGTCCATGCTTGAGAACGGTACGGTCGCGGGGACGCTTTGTCGGTAGGGCTAGCACCCGAAACCAGCCCCCCGGAAGACGCGCGGGCCCGAGAAGCACCCCGGCCCGCTGTGGAAGGAGTCAGTTTCGTGACCGCACCTCTCCTCACGTCCCTCGCCGCGCCCGGCGGCGACCGCCCCGACGCCCTGAGCGTCGGCGGCCGCGCGCTCTCGCGCGAGGAACTGCTCGGTGCCGCGGGCGCGGTGGCGGCCCGTATCGCCGGTGCGCCGGTCGTCGCGGTGCGGGCGACCGCGACCCCGGAGACGGTGGTCGCGGTGGTCGGCGCGCTGCTGGCCGGGGTGCCGGTGGTGCCCGTACCGCCGGACTCCGGCCCGGCCGAACGCGACCACATACTGCGGGACTCGGGCGCCGCCCTGCTGCTCACCGGGGAAGCCGTGGACGCCCCGGTCGAGACCGTCCCGGTGGACCTGACCGAGCGCGCGGCGTGGACGAAGCCGGAGCCGGACCCGGAGTCCACGGCGTTCATCCTCTACACCTCGGGCACCACGGGGGCGCCCAAGGGCGCGCTGATCTCCCGGCGGGCGGTGGCCGCCGACCTGGACGGGCTCGCCGCGGCCTGGGCCTGGACCGCGGAGGACACCCTGGTCCACGGGCTGCCGCTGTTCCATGTGCACGGGCTGGTGCTGGGCGTGCTGGGCCCGCTGCGAGTGGGCAGCGGTCTGGTGCACACCGGCAAGCCGACCCCGGCGGCGTACGCGACGGCGGGCGGCAGCCTCTACTTCGGCGTCCCCACCGTCTGGAACCGCGTCGTCCAGGACCCGGACGCCGCCCGCGCCCTCGCCTCCGCCCGGCTGCTGGTCTCCGGCAGCGCCCCGCTCCCCGCCCCGGTCTTCCGCGACCTGGAGCGGCTCACCGGCCAGCGCCCCATCGAGCGCTACGGCATGACCGAGACCCTCATCACCATCAGCACCCGCGCCGACGGCGAACGCCGCCCCGGCTACGTCGGCACCCCGCTGTCGGGCATCCGCACCCGGATCGCCGCCGAGGAGGGCGCCGAGATCGGCGAACTCCAGCTCACCGGCCCGACCCTCTTCGACGGCTACCTGAACCGCCCCGAGGCCACGGCCGGTTCGTACACCGAGGACGGCTGGTTCCGCACCGGCGACATCGCCGCGATCGACCCGGACGGCTTCCACCGCATCGTGGGCCGCGCCTCCACCGACATGATCAAGTCCGGCGGCTACCGCATCGGCGCGGGCGAGGTCGAGAACGCCCTGCTGGACCACCCGGCCGTCCGCGAGGCCGCCGTCGTCGGCGCCCCGCACGAGGACCTGGGCCAGGAGATCGTCGCGTATGTCGTGGCCGACGGCATCGGGGAGAAGGAGCTGATCGACTTCGTCGCCTCCCAGCTCTCCGTCCACAAGCGCCCCCGCAAGGTGCGCTTCCTGGAGGCCCTGCCCCGCAACGCCATGGGCAAGCCCCAGAAGAAGCTCCTGCCCCCGGCTTGATCTCGGCTTGATTCAGTCCTCGATTCCGGCGACCGTTGCCATCCGTGAAGGCCATTCCTACACTCGGTAACCACGACGGATGAGTGGAGAGAGCGATGGCCCGTGCATGGGAAGCCGACCCGTCCGCGTCGTTCGCGCGTCGATTAGGAAAGTCGGCGCGCGAGCTCGGAACCACGGGTGGACGCGACGGGTGCCCCGACATCTGGCAGCTCGACAACGGTGACATCGCGGTCATCGGCCGCGACCTCACCGACACCTACCGGGCGAAACTCCCCGACGACGCCAGCATCGCCCCTGACGAACGCCTCGTCGTCATCCCGGGCTCCACCTTGAGTGCCGCGAAACCGGACATCCCCGATGCTCGGACTTGACGACCCCCGCCTCGACACCAGCCAGGGCGAAGAGCTCCCCCTCGACGTCTACCGCCGCGACTTCCGCGAGCGGCAGTGGACGATCGACGGCCAGGACTCCTGGAAGCTGGAGCGTGGGCAGCACTTCAGGGAGCCGGGATTCACCAGCTGGGAGGCGTTCGCCCGGGGCGACTGGGACGAATCCCTGCGTCTCATCGAGGAGGAGCGCGACTATCTGCGGGAATTCTCGCAGGAGGTCGAAGACCACCGGATCACCCTCTACCGGGTCCGGGTGGTCGAGGAGCCCATCACCCCGTATTTGCAGTGGGAGCTGCATCTGCTGCGGCTGCGTGCCGAATGCGGGGAGAGGATCCGGGTGGTTGGCCCGGAACACCTCGCCGACCTGGAGAGGTCCGAACCGCTGCCGGAGATCCTGACACTGGGCGACTCCACGACCTACCGGATCCGCTACACGGACCAGGGCATTCTCGACGGCGCGGTGCGATTCACGGATGCCGGGATCACCACCCGCTGCCGCGCGCTCACCAGGGATCTCTACGACGCCGGTGAGGATCTGGGGTCGTATTTCGCCCGCGAAGTAGCGCATTTACCGCCACCACAACCGGAGTAGCAGATCAACGAGGATCACGGGACGCATTCCGAACTGTCCGGGTCCGCGGGTGACGTCGTGCAGGCCCGGGACGTCAGCGGAGGCATCCACTTCCACAGCGGCGGACGCCCCGAGAGTCTCAAGCCCCGGCAACTGCCCGGGGACGTCCGGGGATTCGTCAACCGGGGCCAGGAGCTGGGACGGCTCGACGCCATCCTGACCGACGGCGGCGATGAATCCGTTTCCGTCCCGGTCTGCGTTCTCGCCGGAACCGCGGGCGTCGGCAAGACCTCCCTGGCGCTGCGCTGGGGGCACCGCATACAGGACCGTTTCCCCGATGGCCAGTTGTATGTGAACCTGCGCGGTTATGACCCGGGTGCGCCGGTCACCCCGCAGGAGGCGCTGCACCGGTTCCTCTCGGCCCTGGGCGTACCGGCGGCGGCGATTCCGGCGGACCTGGAGGCGGGCGCGGCGCTCTACCGGTCGCTGCTGGCCGGGCGCAGGGTGCTGGTCATCCTCGACAACGCGGCCACCGCGAGCCAGGTCAGACCGCTGCTTCCGGGGGCCGCAGGCTGCCTGGTCATCGTGACCAGCCGGAGCCGGCTGTCCGGGCTGGCCGTCCGCGACGGGGCGCACACGCTGACCCTGGGCACGCTGGACGAGAAGGAGGCCGTCGCGCTGCTGAGCGTCGTCACCGCCCCCTACCGTCCCCAGGACGACCCGGGTCGGCTGATCGAGCTGGCGCGGCTGTGCGCCCGCCTTCCGCTGGCCCTGCGCATCGCCGCGGAGCGGGCCGCCAGCCGTCCGCGGATGGGGCTGGACGACCTGATAAGAGACCTTCGCGACGAGTCAGCCCTGTGGGACGCCCTGAGCGTGGGAGACGACGAGGAGGCCGAGGCGGTGCGTACCGTGTTCGCTTGGTCCTACCGGGCGCTGCCCGCGGAGGCGGCGCGTCTCTTCCGGCTGCTCGGGTTGCACCCGGGCGCCGAGTTCGGGACCGCGGCCGCCGCCGCTCTCGACGGGGGCGGGGGCACCGGCCGCATCCGGCATCTGCTGGACGTGCTGGTCGGCGCCCATCTGCTGGAGCAGACCGGGCCCGACCGCTACGAGTTCCACGACCTGCTGCGTGCCTACGCGGCCGACCAGGCGCGGCACGAGGAGTCCCCGGAGGAACGCGGGGCGGCGTTGCGGCGGGTGCTGGTCTGGTATCTGCACTCCGCGGACGCGGCCCAGACCTGGATCAATCCCCAGGAGGCCCATATCCCGCTCGATCGGCCGGGCGACGGCCTCAGCCCCGCGTCCTTCGCGGACTACGACGAGGCCATGCGGTGGTACGAGACGGAGCGCGGCAATCTGCTGGCCGCGACCCGCGTGGCCGAGGAGGCCGGTCTCGATGTGATCGCCTGGCAGCTTCCCGCGGTGCTGCGGAGCGTGCACATGCTCCTGAATCCGTTCGAGGAATGGCTGGCCATGGGCCGCGTCGGACTGCGCGCCGCTCGCAGGCTGGGCGACCGCACCGCGGAGGCCGAGCTTCTGGAGAGCCTCGGGATGGCCTGTACGCAGTCCCATCGCCTCGCCGAGGGGGCCGAGTACCACCAGGGCGCCCTCGCGGCACGCCGGGAGATCGGCGACCGGCTCGGGGAGGCGCTCTCGCTGAACGACATCGGGCTGATCCACTTGCGGGGGCGTCGGCTGGAGGCGGCGAAGGACCACTTCGAGCGGGCCGCGGCGCTCTTCCGGGAGCTGGGCGCGGCCCACTGGGAGGCCGTCGTGACGGCGAACCTCGCCGAGGTGACGTCCGAGCTGGCCCGGCCGGAAGTGGCGTCAGGCTTTGTGCTGCGGGCCCTGGAGATGCATCGCGAGCTGGGCAACCAGGGCGGCGAGGGCAACGCGCTGCGCATCCTGAGCGCCGTTCAGCGGGACCGCGGGCAGCCGGAGGAGGCGCTGGCCTCCGCCGAGCGCGCGCTGGAGATCGCCCTCGCCCACCGCAACCACATGTGGGAGGGGTACTGGCTGCTGGAGCTGGGCCGGGCGCAGCAGGCCAACGGTGCGTTCGACGCCGCCCTGGTCTCGTTCCAGCGGGCCGCGTCCCTCCAGCGTCGCCTCGGCGACCGGGCGCGGGAGGCCCGGGCGTGGGACGGTGCGGGGGAGACGTACCGGCGGCTCGGGCGGCCCGGCGAGGCGGCCGATTTCCATCGTCGCGCCGCGGCGGCCCACCGGGAGTTGGACGACCTGTGGCACATGGCGCTCTCCCTCGACGGCCTTGCTGGTGCGCTGCGCGAGGCGGACGAGGCCGACGAGGCGGACGGGGCCGAGGAGGAGGCGCGGCGGCACTGGGCCGAGGCCCTGAGGGCGCTCGCCTCGTACGACGACCCCCGGGCAGTCGCCCTGCGCGAACGCGTCTCCGCCGCTCTTGGGCGATAGGGCCCCGGCCCGCCGTCACCCGGACTCGGTGACGTACGGGCGGCCCGGTGTCGGCTCCGGGGTGAGGATCATGCGGTCCGGGACGTGGGCGGTGTCGCGGTGGGCCAGGAGCCAGTAGACGGCGGCGGGACGGCCAGGCCGACGAGCCAGGAGATGTCCGCGCCGCCCAGCGGGGCGACGAAGGGGCCGGTGTAGAAGGCGGTGGACAGGAAGGGGAGTTGGGCGAGGACGCCGAGGGCGTAGGTGGACAGCGCCTTCCAGCGCCAGGCGCCGTAGCGGCCGTTCGGGTCGCTGAGGGCGGGGATGTCGTAGCGCTCCTTGGCGATGGCGTAGTAGTCGACGAGGTTGATCGCGCTCCACGGGGTGAAGAAGGTCAGCAGGAACAGCAGGAAGTCCTTGAAGGAGGACAGGAAGCTGTCCTTGCCGAGCAGCGCGACCGCCGTGCCCGCGACCATGATCCCGGCGATGTAGGCGGCCCGGCCGCGCGGGGAGAGGGTGGCGCGGCCGCGGAAGCCGCTGACGCTGGTCACCATCGACATGAAGCCGCCGTAGGTGTTGAGGACGTTGATCGTCAGCTTGCCGAGGGCGATGACGAAGTAGAGCAGCGAGGTGATCAGGGCCGCACCGCCGCCGAGGCCGACGATGTACGAGACCTCGTGGCCGACGAAGGCGTGGCCGGCCGCGGAGGCCGCGAGGGCGCCGAAGGTCATGGACCACTGGGAGCCGAGGACGGTGCCGGCGAGGGTCCAGGAGAAGGTGGCCTTCGCGGAGGTGGCGCGCGGCAGATAGCGGGAGTAGTCGGCGACGTACGGGCCGAAGGCGAGCTGCCAGGAGGCGGACAGCGACACCGCGAGGAGGCAGAGCGGGAAGTCGAAGGTCCGGTCGTGGAGGAGCGTGGCCAGGTCGGTGCGGTCCAGCAGCCGGATGCCCAGGTAGACGAAGGCCAGGGCGCAGACGACGCCCGCGATCCGGCCCAGGGTGTGGATCAGGCGGTAGCCGACCGCGGCCGCCACGGCGGTGACGAGGGCGAAGAGGACGATCCCGGTGGTGTCGCCGAGATGGGTGAGCTCGCCGACCGCCTGTCCCGCCAGCACGCTGCCGCTGGCGAAGAAGCCCACGTACATGACGATGACCAGCAGCAGCGGGACGATCGCGCCCCGGACCCCGAACTGGGCCCGGGAGGAGATCATCTGGGGCAGGCCGAGCCGCGGTCCCTGGGCGGAGTGGAGCGCCATGACGGCTCCGCCGAGCAGGTTGCCGATCAGCAGGGCGATGATCGCCCAGAAGGCGGCGGCACCGAAGACCACCGCCAGGGCGCCGGTCACGACGGCGGTGATCTGGAGGTTGGCGCCGAGCCACAGGGTGAACTGGCTGAAGGCGGTGCCATGGCGCTCCGCGTCCGGGACGACGTCGATCGAGCGCTTTTCGACCAAAGAGTCCAGCGCGTCCGGGGAGTCGGGCATACGGTGCTCCTGCCGCTACTTCGTGGTGAGCCGTTTACTTCGTGGTGAGCCGTTTACTTCGTGGTGAGGCCGTCTACTTCTTGGTCAGGCCGTTCTTGGCGGCCCAGTCGGCGGCGACCCGGTCCGGGTCCTTCTTGTCGTTGCTCACCAGCTTGTTGAGCCGGGCCAGTTCCCGGGTGGTGAGGGCGCCGCCCAGGCGGGCCAGGGCCTTGCGGACCTTGGCGTCGGCCTTGGCGGCGCGGACCACGGGCACGATGTGCTGGGCGGGGATGAGGGCCTTGGGGTCGGCGAGGATCACCCAGTCGTTGGCCTCGATGTCGGGGTCGGTGGAGAAGAGGTTGGCGACGTCCACATCCCCCTTCTTCAACGCGCCCTTGACCAGGGGCCCGGAGGCATCGAGGGCCTTGAACTCCTTGAAGGTCACGCCGTAGCGGTCCTTGAGGCCGACCAGGCCGACCACGCGGTTCTTGTCCTCGGCCGGGCCGCCGAAGACCAGCTTGCCGTTCTGCTTGGCGAGGTCGGCGAAGCTGCGCAGCCCGTACTTCCGGGCGGCCTCGCGGGTGACGCAGAAGACGTCCTTGTCCTCGGCGGCCGCGTACGACAGCGCCTCCAGGCCGCTGGGGAGGGCCACGGTGAGGGCGTTCTGGAGGTCGCCGGCCTCGGTCTGGGGGCCTTGTCGTCGAAGTGGAGCAGCAGATTGCCCTGGTACTCGGGGAGCAGATCGATATCGCCCTGCTGGAGGGCGGGTATGACGATCTCTCGGGAGCCGAGGTTGGGCCGCACGCTGGTCTTGATGCCCGCGCCCTTCAGCGCCTCGGCGTAGAGGTAGCCCAGCAGCTGGTTCTCGGTGAAGTTGGCGGTGCCGATGACCAGCCCGCCCAGGCTGCTGCCGCCGCCCGAGCCGCCGCTGCCGCCGTCGCCCTTGAGCGAGGTGACGCCGCCGCTACAGGCGGCGAGCGTGGGCACGGAGGCGCCGGCGAGCAGGCCGCCGAGCAGTTTCCTGCGGTTCATGGGGTCGTCTCCTCGGATCGGAGTGAAGTCGCTGAGTCGGAGGGGCGCTGAGTCGCCTCGGGGTGGAGCCGGGTGGCGGGCTTCAGTGCGCGTGGGCGCGCGGCGGGCGGTTGCGGAACAGCAGGCGTTGCACTCCGGCCAGCGCCAGGTCCAGGGCGATGGCCAGCACGGCGACCAGCACCGCCCCGCCCAGCACCTGCACCAGGTCGCGCTGGGCGAGCCCGTCGAAGACGTAGCGGCCGAGCCCGCCGAAGCTGACGTACGCGGCGATGGTCGCGGTGGCCACGACCTGGACGCAGGCCAGCCGCAGCCCGGTCATGATCAGCGGCAGCGCGAGCGGCAGCTCGACCTGGAACAGCACCTGGTACCAGCGCATGCCCTGGCCCCGTGCCGCGTCCCTGACCTCGGGGTCCACGGCGGCCATGCCCGCGTACGTATTGGTGACGATCACCGGGATCGCGAGGGCGACCAGCGAGACGTACACCGGCCACATGCTCAGCCCGCTGGCCAGGAAGACCAGGGTGACCAGGCCGACGGTCGGCAGCGCCCGGCCGAAGCCGGAGAGGTTGATGGCGAGGAACGCGCCGCGCCCGGTGTGCCCGATGAGCAGCCCGACCGGGAGGGCGATGGCGGCGGCGACCAGGGTGGCCAGCAGCGAGTACTGGACGTGCTCCAGCAGGCGGGTGGCGATGCCGTCGGGCCCGGACCACTGGGAGCCGCTGGTCAGCCAGCGGAGGAGGTTCTGGAGTAGTTCGAGCATGTCAGGCACGCCTCCTCAGCCACGGGGTGCACAGCCACTGGATGGTGACCAGCACGGCGTCCGCGACCAGCGCGAGCAGCAGGGACAGGATGACTCCGGCCACGACGGGGGTGGGGTAGTTGCGCTGGAAGCCGTCGGTGAACAGCTGGCCGAGGCCGCCGTACCCGATGTAGCTGGCCACGCTGACCAGCGAGATCGCCATCACCGTGGCCACCCGTACGCCCGCCATGATCACCGGGAAGGCGAGCGGCAGCTCGACGGTGAGCAGGGTGCGCAGCGGACGGGCGCCCATCGCGGTGGACGCCTCGCGGACCTTGGTGGGGACGCTGTCGAGGCCTTCGACGGTGTTCCGGAGCAGCACGACCAGGGTGTAGATGGTCAGGCCGGTGATGGCGGTGGTGCGGGTGAGGCCGGTGACCGGCAGCAGCAGGACGAAGATCGCGATGGAGGGGATGGTGAACAGGATGTTCGAGACCCCGAGCAGGAGTCCGCGCAGCGGGCGCACCCGGTGGGCGATCACGGCCAGCGGCAGCGCGATCAGCAGACCGAAGAGGACGGCGGGGACGGCGGTGGAGAGGTGGTCGAGGGTGAGCGTGACCAGGTCGGACTGATGGTCGGGGAACCAGCCCCAGTCGATGGTCATGCGGTCACGCTCGTGTCGGGGCTCTTCGGGTCCTCGGCGGCTTCGGGCGCCTCGGCGGCTTCGGAAGCCTCGGCGGTCCCGGGCGCCTCGTCGGTTCCGGCGGCGGCGTTCTTGAGGGCGGCCGCGCGGCCCGCCTCCGCGTGGCGCTGCCCCGCGTACTCATGGATCGCCTCGCGCCCGGTGACCCCGGTGAGCACCCCGTCGGCGTCCACGCGGGCCACCAGACCGGCGGGCGAGGCCAGCGACTCGTCCAGGGCGGTGAGCAGCGAGTCGCCGTCCCGCAGCGGGCGCACCGGCAGCAGCGGGGCCCGGTCGCCCTCCGGCCCCTCGGTGTCGCGCCAGCCCACCGGCTCACCGCGCTCGGAGGTGACCAGCCGCCAGCGCTGCCCGTCGGCGGGCACGGGCTCCCGGTCCACGTCGGCGAGGGTGGACAGGGAGAGCAGCTTCAGCCCGCGCTCGGCGCCCAGGAAGCCCGCCACGAAGTCGTCGGCGGGGCTCGCCAGCAGCTCGGCGGGGGGTGCGCACTGGACGAGGTGGCCGCCGGTGCGGAAGATCGCGATGCGGTCGCCGAGCCGTACCGCCTCGTCGATGTCGTGGGTGACGAAGACGACCGTCTTGCGCAGCTCGCTCTGGAGCCGCAGCAGCTCGTTCTGGAGCTGGGTTCGTACGACCGGGTCGACCGCCCCGAACGGCTCGTCCATCAGCAGCACCGGCGGATCGGCGGCCAGCGCGCGGGCGACCCCCACGCGCTGCTGCTGACCGCCCGAGAGCTGGTGCGGGTAGCGCTTGCCGGAGTCGGCGGGCAGCCCGACCAGCTCCAGCAGCTCGGCGGCGCGGGCCCGCGCCTTGCGGCGGCCCCAGCCCAGCAGCAGCGGGACGGTGGCGATGTTGTCGAGGATGGTGCGGTGCGGGAAGAGCCCGGCCTGCTGGATCACATAGCCGATTCCGCGCCGCAGCTCGGCGGCGTCCGCTCGCAGGACATCACGCCCGCCCACGCTCACCGTGCCGCTGGTCGGCTCGACCATGCGGTTGACCATGCGGAGCGTGGTGGTCTTGCCGCAGCCCGAGGTGCCGACAAGAACGGTGATGCCCCCTTCCGGGAGCTCGAGACTGAGGCGATCCACCGCCGTGGTGCCGTTCGGGTAGTGCTTACTGACGTCCTTGAAGCTGATCATCCGCTTCCCCTTGCCCTGTCTGCATATAGTCATGCACAGTCATAGTCGAGTGAATAGAAGTCAAGAGGTCTGCGTTAATCACCGGTTACTTCTGCTCGCGATGTGGACGGAGTGCTGAGCGGTTGGCCCAGAAAAGGCGTGTTCGAGAGGGGTTGCCCTGGATGTTGTCTCACATGCTGGATGCTGATCACGCGGCGGCCGACGGCACCGACGGCGCCGACCCGCGGATCACGCTGGACGGCCGGAGCCTACGCGTCGTGGATGTCGTGCGGCTGGCCGACCGTCTCAGCCGGCCCGCCGCGCCCGATCCCACCGCGCTCGCCCTGGCCGAGCGCGCCTGGGAGACCGCGGACCGGCTCGCGGCCACCGGCCGCGTCTACGGGCGCAGCACCGGAGTGGGCGCCAACCGCACCGAGGACGTCGGCCCGGCCGACTCCGACCACGGGCTGCGGCTGCTGCGCAGCCACGCCGGCGCGATCGGCGCACCGCTGCCCGGCCGCGAGGTGCGCGCCATGATGGCCGTCCGCGCCAATCAGCTGCTGGCGGGCGGCGCCGGGCTGCGCCCCGCCGTCGTCACCGCGCTCGTCGAGGGCCTGGACAGCGGCGCCCACCCGGTGATCAACGAATACGGCGCGGTCGGCACCGGGGACCTCGCCGCGCTCGCCCAGACCGGTCTCGCGCTCGTCGGCGAGCACCCCTGGGACCTCACCGAGGCCGCCCCGGGCCGTCGCGCCCCCGACCCCATCACCCTCGACAGCAACGACGCCCTGGCGCTCATCAGCAGCAACGCCCTCACCCTCGGCCAGTCCGCGCTCGCCCTCGCCGAACTGCGGCGGCTGCTGTCCGCCTCGCTCGCCGTGGCCGCGCTCTCGCTGATCGCGGTCGGCGGCTCGTACGAGGCGTACGCCGAACCCGTCCACGCGTCCCGGCCGCACCCCGGCTCCGTCGCGGCCGCCGCCCGGATGCGCGCCCTGCTCGGCGCCCCGCCCCGGCCCACCCCGCCGCTGGGCCGCATACAGGACCCGTACGGCTTCCGCTGTCTGCCGCAGATCCACGGACCGGCGCTGGACGCGACGGACGCGCTGGAGCGGGTGCTGACCGTCGAGTTCAACGCCGCCGCCGAGAACCCGCTGATCAGCTCCACCGACGAGGCCGCCTACCACCACGGCAACTTCTACGCCGCGCACACCGCCCTCGCCCTGGACCACTTCCGGCTCGCCGTGCTCCAGACCGCCCGGCTCTCCACCGCCCGGCTCGCCGCGCTCAGCGAACCCGACTTCACCCGGCTGCGGCCCTTCCTCGGCGACCCCGCGCCCGCGAGCTCGGGCGTGATGATCCTCGAATACGCGGCGGGGGCGGCCCTCGGCGAGATGCGCGCGGTCTCCCACCCCGCCTCGCTGGGCCATGCCGTGCTCTCGCGCGGGGTGGAGGAACAGGCCAGTTTCGCCTCGCTCGGCGCCCGCCAGACGCTCCGGGTGGCCGACCACTACCGGCTGGTGCTGGGCTGTGAACTGGTCGCGGCCGTACGGGCGTTGCGCCAGCGCGGTCTTGAGCCGGACCCGGAGCTCCCGGCCGGTGTGGCCTTCGCCCTGGCGTCGGAAGTGCTCGATCCCCGGATGGAGGACCGGCCGTTGACAGAGGATGTGGCGGTGGCCGCGCGCCTGCTCGACCGGTTGGCGGGGCTTGAGGGACGAGGGTACGAGGGTCAGGAGGACGTGATGAGTACGGACCACGGGCTGAGTGGTGGGCAGATGACGCCGGTGGGCGAGGACGTCGCGGTGGCATCGGCGGGGGTGGCAGGCGCCCCGACCGGCTCCGGTGTTTCGACCTCCGCCCGGCTGCAGGCGCTCTTCGAGGGCCACCGGCTGACCCCGACCCAGCGGCGGATCGCCCACTGCATGGTGCGGCGGGCCGCGGACGCGCCGTTCCTCTCCAGCGTCGAGCTGGCCGAACTCGCGGGCGTCAGCCAGCCGTCCGTGACCCGCTTCGCGGTCGCCCTCGGCTTCGACGGCTATCCGGCGCTGCGCAAGCATCTGCGCGATGTCGCGCCCGCCGAGCCGGAGGCGGACGAGGGGTCGTACAACGAGTACCAGCAGGCCGTGCAGTCCGAGATCGACAATCTGCGCCATCTCGCCGCGCTGCTGGCCGACCCCGCCCCCGTCGTCCGCGCCGGACGGCTGCTCGCCGCCTCCCGTCCGCTGCCGGTCCTCGGGCTGCGCGCCGCCTCCGCGCAGGCCCGCGGCTTCAGCTACTTCGCGAGCAAGGTCCATCCGGACGTCCGGCTGCTCGACGAGGGCGGCACGATGCTCGACGACCGCGTGGACGCGGCGAAGCGCGCGGGCGCCACGGCGCTGCTGTGCTTCGCGCTGCCGCGGCATCCGCGCGAGGTCGTGGAGGGTCTGGAGTACGCCCGGGAGGCGGGCCTGACCGTGGTCACCGTCGCGGACAGCGCCTTCGCCCCGGTGGCCCGCCACAGCGATCTGCTGCTGCCCGCGGCGGTCGGCACAGGCCTCGCCTTCGACACCGCGTGTGCCCCGATGCTGCTGGGGCGGGTGCTGCTGGAGGCGATGTGCGACGCGCTGCCGGACGCGCAGGCGCGGCTGGAGGAGTTCGACGCGAAGGCCGCGGAGCGGGGCCTGTTCGTGGAGTGAGCCGGGCTTCCGGCCGGGCTTCCGGGCCGCTCCGTGTGCCAACCCCCGTCCCTCTCACCGAATTCTCAGGCATCCTGGCTAGATTCCTCGATTGGATTCGTCGATTCGACACGGATTTCTTCCGGGATTCACTGGGGTGAGGAGGTCGGTCGTGGGGCGCGGGGCGTATGCGCTGGCACGGGTGGCGGTGATCGTGAGGGCTCCCGCGGGGTGGCTGTGGTGGCCCGGTGTGCTGGCCGCGGGGATCGGAACACTGGTGCCGGGGCTGACCGGGCGCCGGATCGGAGTGCTCGCCGGGGCGGCGCTCTTCGTGATCGCGGGGGCCGTGGTGTTCGTGGTGCGCCGGAAGCGCTATCTGGAGCTGGCGCGCGACGCCTCGCGCGCGGGCAAGACGGTCTTCCTCCAGGACCGCGCGGTGACCGTACGGACCCGCCGCCGCGCCCTGCGGTGGTGGCTGCTGCCGGCCTTCCTCGCCGCGATGGGCTCGTCCTTCGCCGTTCCGGCGGCGGGCGGCATGCTCCTGGCGGGGCTCGGCGCCGGGCTGTGGGCCAAGGCCCTGTGGCTGGGCCGCTGGGAGCGCGCACACGACGCGCTGCTGTGGGTGCGCACGGACCGGGTCCCCCGGGGACGGCCCGCGGGCAAGGCGGTGGACGCCTACCAGACGACGGGGATCGTGGCCGGTGACGCGGGGCCGGGGGGCGCGAGGCGGTCCCGTGCGATGGCGGGGGCTGGGCGCTGAGGGTTGCTCGGCGTTGAGGGTTGCCCCTGAGGGGGTTGCCCAGGTGGGGTTGTCCCTGAGGGGCGCCCAGGCGGGGTTGCCCCGGTGGGGTTGCGCGGCGTGGGTTGGTGCGGCGCCGTCTCGCGCCTTCGGCGCCTTTGAGCATGGGGGCGGGGGTGCCCTGGCCGGGGCCCGTCGCCGGCGGCCCGCCCGTGGGGGCGGGCCCGGTCGCGGCGCCCCTCCGGCCGGGGCTTCGCGCCGATCCGGACTGCCGGGAGGTTGGGGTACCCCTCTCGAAAACGTTTGACAAATTAGTTGCGCCAGATCAAGTGTTTTCTTGAAGGGGGTACCCCACCCGGCACGACGCGTGACGCGCCTCGCCGCCGGGCACCGGCCCGTCAGCTCGGCAGCAGTCCGGCAACGGGTTGACTCCGGGTCACAGAGGCCGCCACCGGGCTTCGCCCCCACCGGCCGGTGGTCGGCGACGTGGCCCGCGCCCGCCCCCACCTGCCCCGATGCTCAATCAACGCCAGCCCCGACGAAAGCGTCACGTGTACGGCGGACTTCGGAGCCCCACAGCCTGGGCACAGCTTGGGCGCCCCACAGCCGGGGCGTCCCACACCCTGGGTGCCCCGCGCCCTACCGCAGACGGCTCAGGCCCAGCGCGTGCTTCGCGCCGCTCTCGGCCACGATCTCGTCCACCGTCTGGGGCTCCCGTACCGTCGCGAAGCGCACATCGCCGTCGGCGCTCGTCGCGTCGAAGCCGTAGATTCCCGGGCGGGGCAGGCTGTTGTACGCGAAGTGGTTGGAGAAGTAGTACGCGCCGGTGTCCAGCAGGGCGACCAGGTCGCCCGCCGCCAGCTCCGGCAGTGCCCGGTCGCGGGCGACCAGGTCGCCCGCGAAGCAGCAGGGGCCGGCGATGTCCTGGGGGACCGGGCCGTCGCCGGTCTCCGGCTTGGGGCGGCCCTCCGCGTCGTAGGCCAGGACGCGGAGCGGCCAGGCCTCCGGGGCGAAGACCGTACGGGTGGCGAGCTGGGCGCCCGCGTGGGTGACCGCGATCGGGCGGCCGCCCGCGGACTTCGCGTATTCGACCCGGGCCAGCACCAGACCGGACTTGGCGAGCAGGGACCGCCCGAACTCGGTCACCAGCTTGTACCGCCCGTCGAAGAGCCCCGGCACGGCGGCCCGCAGCAGCTGGGCGTACTCCCGGTAGCCGGGGTGACCTCGTCGGAGGTGAAGTTCACCGGGAGGCCGCCGCCGATGTCGAGGGCGTCGATCTGCTGCCGGCCGACCGTCTCGTTGATCTCCTCGGCCAGTTCGTAGGCCGCCCGTATGCCCGCCGCCATCAGCTCCAGCGGACAGCCCTGGGAGCCGACGTGCGCGTGCAGCCGGGTCAGCCAGGGGCGCTCGGCGAAGGCGCGGACGACCCACGCGCGCGCCCCCGGGTCCTGGAGGGCGACGCCGAACTTGGAGGTCGCGGTGGCCGTGCTCAGCGCGTCGATGCTGCCGCCGCCGACCTGGGGGTTGACCCGCAGGCCCAGGGGCGAGGGCGGGGCCGCGCGGTGCCCCACCAGCGCGTCGAGCCGGTCCAGCTCCTGCGGATTGTCGGCGTTGACGGCGATGCCCAGGTCGAGGGCCTCGCGCAGCTCCGCGGCGGTCTTGGCGGGGGAGTCCAGGACGATCCGGTCGGGTGTGACCCCCGCCGCGCGGGCCAGGGCCAGCTCGCCGGGGCTGGCCACCTCGCAGCCCAGGCCCTCGTCGGCCAGCAGCCGCAGGACGGGGACGAGCGCGGCGGCCTTGACCGCGAAGGCGTGCAGGATCGGGGTGCCGGGCGCGACGACCTCCTCGAAGGCCGCGCGCAGCCCGGCGGCCGCGGAGCGGATCCCGGCCACGTCCAGCAGCCCCACGACGGGCTGGTCCGGGCCGAGCAGCCGCTGCTCCACGGCCGCCCGTACGGCCTGTTCGCGCCGGGTGGCCATCGCAACCGCTTTCGACGTCATGCCTTCAGCCAACCATCCGGAACGGCCGCGGACCAGCTCCCCCGGGTCCGGAGGCGCATACGTGGGGTCGGGGCGCGGTCTCGGCCCCGACCCGGGTCTACAGCTCCACCAGCACCGCCCCGAGGTGACGGCCCTCCACCAACTCGCACAGCGCGCCCGGCGCCCGGTCGAGCCCCGTCAGCCGGGTGTACGGGTAGGTGAGCGCGCCCTCGCGCAGCGCCCGGCCGAACTCGCTCAGGTACGCGGGCATGGCGTCCTGGTGGTCCACCGCGCTGATGCCGCGCAGCGTGATGCTCCGGGTGATCAGGGCCAGGGTGCTGATCGCGGTCGGGGCCAGCGCGTCGTCGGACAGCTGTGCGGCCAGCGCGCCGACCAGGGCGAACCGGGCGTTGCGGCGGGCCAGCGCCAGGGCGGCCCGCAGCTGCTCGCCGCCGACGGTGTCGAAGAGGACGTCGATGCCGTCGGGGGCGGCCGCGCGCAGCTGCTCCTCGATCGATCCGGCGCCCCGCAGGACGACCGCGTCATAGCCCAGCTCCCGCGTCAGCCGGTCGGCCTTGTGCCGGGAGCTGGTGGAGCCGATGACCCGCGCGGCGCCGTGCAGCCGGGCGAACTGCCCGGCCAGGGAGCCCACTCCGCCCGCCGCGCCGGTGACGAACACCGTGTCGCCGCGCCGCACCCCGGCCCCGCGCACCACCCCCAGCCAGGCGGTGAACCCCTGCGAGAGATGGGCGGCGGGGTCCGGCAGCGCCTCGGGGTCGACGGGCGACACCTCGGAGGCGTTCAGGACCGCGTACTCGCGCCACCCCGCGCGGTGGCGGACGAGGGTCCCGGGGGCGAGATCCGTGCCCGGCGCCCGGACCACCTCGCCGAGGGCCGCGCCCCGCATCACCTCGCCGGCCCTGTGCAGCAGCTGGGGGAGGCCGAAGGTGTCCGGGTCGGCGAGCGTGAGCGGGCGCATCACGGCGGCGACGCTCATCAGCCGGTTGCGCACCAGCACCTGACCGGGGCCGGGGGTGGGGACGGGAGCGGTGACGACCTCGAAGTGACCGGGGGTGAGCACCCCATCGGGCAGGGCCGCCAGACGGACCTCGCGGTGGGTGGCGGGGAGGGACACGAAGGGCTCCTCGGCGGGCGTGGGGTACACGACCTGGTGACGCTACCCCGTGGCACCGGGCCGGGTCGGCCGCGAGCGGCGCGGTGAGCCCGCGCCGCTGAACCACCCGGCCGTATGCGGAGCCCCACGGTATTGACTAGTCATATTCATCGGCATCAAGATGTGAATAACTCGATCCAGTCGGATGCGACTGATGCGGCCGATGCGGTCGAACGCAGCCGACGCAGTCGAACCAGTTGATGGCACAGGGAGGCTTGGCCCATGACAGGACCGCGACCCGTACGGGCGCCGCGTGGTGCAGAGCTCAGCGCCCGGGGGTGGCAGCAGGAAGCCGCCCTGCGGATGCTGCAGAACAACCTCGATCCGGAGGTCGCCGAGCACCCCGACAAGCTCGTCGTCTACGGCGGCACCGGTAAGGCGGCCCGCGACTGGCGCTCGTTCGACGCCATGGTCCGCACCCTGCGCACGCTGAAGCAGGACGAGACGATGCTGGTCCAGTCGGGCCGCCCCGTGGGCGTCATGCAGACCCACGAATGGGCGCCTCGGGTGCTGATCGCCAACTCCAACCTGGTCGGCGACTGGGCCAACTGGGAGGAGTTCCGCCGCCTGGAGGCGCTGGGCCTGACCATGTACGGCCAGATGACCGCCGGCTCCTGGATCTACATCGGCACCCAGGGCATCCTCCAGGGCACGTACGAGACCTTCGCCGCGGTCGCCGCGAAGAAGTTCGGCGGCACCCTGGCCGGGACGATCACCCTCACCGCGGGCCTCGGCGGCATGGGCGGCGCCCAGCCGCTGGCGGTCACCATGAACGACGGCGTCGCGATCTGCGTCGACTGCGATCCGCGCGCCATCGAGCGCCGTATCGACCACCGCTACCTGGACGTGCGCGCCGACAGCCTGGACCACGCGCTCCAGCTCGCGACCGAGGCCCGGGACGCCCGGCGCCCCCTGTCGATCGGCGTGCTGGGGAACGCGGCCGAGCTGGTCCCGCAGCTCCTCGAGATGAACGCCCCGATCGACATCGTCACCGACCAGACCAGCGCCCACGACCCGCTGTCGTACCTGCCGGTCGGCGTGGACTTCGACGAGATGGCCTCGTACGCCGCCGAGAAGCCCGCCGACTTCACCCAGCGGGCGCGCGAGTCCATGGCCCGGCACGTCGAGGCCATGGTCGGCTTCATGGACGCGGGCGCCGAGGTCTTCGACTACGGCAACTCCATCCGCGGCGAGGCCAAGCTGGCGGGCTTCGAGCGCGCCTTCGCCTTCCCCGGCTTCGTCCCCGCCTACATCCGGCCGCTCTTCTGCGAGGGCAAGGGCCCGTTCCGCTGGGCGGCCCTGTCCGGCGACCCGAAGGACATCGCGGCCACGGACAAGGCGATCCTGGAGCTCTTCCCGGAGAACGAGTCGCTGGCCCGCTGGATCAAGATGGCGGGGGAGCGGGTCCACTTCCAGGGGCTGCCCGCCCGTATCTGCTGGCTCGGCTACGGCGAGCGCGACAAGGCGGGCGAGCGCTTCAACGAGATGGTCGCCGACGGCACGCTCGCCGCACCGCTGGCGATCGGCCGCGACCACCTGGACTGCGGCTCGGTGGCCTCCCCGTACCGCGAGACCGAGGCCATGCTGGACGGCTCGGACGCGATCGCCGACTGGCCGCTGCTCAACGCCATGGTCAACGTCGCCTCGGGCGCCTCCTGGGTCTCCATCCACCACGGCGGCGGCGTCGGCATGGGCCGCTCGATCCACGCGGGCCAGGTCACGGTGGCCGACGGCACGGCGCTCGCGGGCGAGAAGATCCGCCGCGTCCTGACGAACGACCCCGGCATGGGCGTCATCCGCCACGTGGACGCGGGCTACGACCGAGCGGACGAGGTGGCGCGGGAACGAGGCGTGCGGGTCCCCATGAGGGAGACGGATAAGTGACCGTTGTGGGCAATCGTTCCGCGGGGCGGAACGGGTGGGCACAACCCGACCACCGGCCCGCACCCGCGCACGAAACGGAGGCTCAGACCGCAGTGGGCGCACCCCGCACGACCGGCGCGTCGTTCCACGACATGTGGCGCGACCTAGCGCCCATCGGCCGCAACACGACAACGAACGGCTACCGCCGCTACGCCTGGACGGAAGCGGACGCCGACTGCAGAACGTGGTTCAAGGAGCAAGCCCAGAACCGCGGCCTCACCTACGAAGTGGACCGCAACGGCAACCAATGGGCCTGGCTGGGCGACCCCACCGCGGGAGACGCCGTCGTCACCGGCTCCCACCTCGACTCCGTCCCCGACGGCGGCGCCTTCGACGGCCCGCTGGGCGTCGTCTCCTCCTTCGCCGCCCTCGACGAGCTCCGCGCACGGGGCGCCCGCCCCACCAAACCGCTCGCCATCGTCAACTTCGGCGACGAGGAGGGCGCCCGTTTCGGCCTGGCCTGCGTCGGCTCCCGGCTGACGAGCGGACAGCTCGGCGTCGCGCAGGCGCATGAGCTGCGCGACGCGGACGGGTTGAGCCTGCCCCGGGCGATGGAGCGCGCCGGTTACGACCCGGACGCCATCGGCCCCGACCCGGAGCGGCTGGCCCGCATCGGCGCGTTCGTCGAGCTCCACATCGAGCAGGGGCGCGCCCTCGCGGACACGGCCGACCCCGTGGGCGTCGCCTCCGCGATCTGGCCGCACGGCCGCTGGCGGTTCGACTTCCACGGCGAGGCCAACCACGCCGGGACGACCCGGATCGAGGACCGCCGCGATCCGATGCTCACCTATGCCAACACCGTCCTCGCCGCCCGTAAGAAGGCGAAGCTCGCCGGGGCGCTGGCGACCTTCGGCAAGGTCGGCGTCGAGCCCAACGGGGTCAACGCGATCGCGAGCCTGGTCCGCGGCTGGCTGGACTCGCGCGCCGCCGACGAGGAGACCCTGGCCGCCGTGGTCGGCGAGATCGAGCGCGCCGCGGTCGAGCGCGGACAGCGCGACGGGGTGGACGTCCGGGTCACCCGGGAGTCCTTCACTCCGGTCGTGGAGTTCGCCCACGACCTGCGTGACCAGCTCTCGGGCCTGCTCGGCGGCGTCCCGGTGCTCCCCACCGGGGCCGGGCACGACGCCGGTATTTTGTCCGCGTCCGTTCCGACGGCCATGCTGTTTGTAAGGAACCCCACCGGCGTCTCGCACTCACCCGCGGAGACGGCGGGCGAGGATGATTGCCTCGCCGGTGTGGCCGCACTCGCGGAGGTACTGGAGGGCCTGGCGTGTCACTGACGGCGCAGACGTACTGGGCGGAGCACGCCTGGGTGAACGGAAGCGTGCGGTCGGACGTGGTGATCGTGGCCGCGGCCAATGGGCGGATCACGGCGGTGGTGCCCGGGAGTCCGCGGCCGCCCGCCGGGTCCGTCACGCTCCGTGGTCTGACGCTCCCCGGCCTGGCCAACGCCCACAGCCACGCCTTCCACCGGGCCCTGCGCGGTGTCGTCCAGGCGGACAGCAGGGCGGACGGCACGCCGGACGGCGAGACGGACGGTGAGACAGGAGCCGAGGCGGGCGACGAGACGGCAGGCGCGGGGAACGGCCGGGCCGACCAGCGGCGCAAGGGCGCTCCGGACTCCTTCTGGACCTGGCGCGAGGTGATGTACGGGGTCGCCGACCGGCTGACCCCGGACAGCTACTTCGAGCTGGCCCGGGCCGTCTACGCCGAGATGGCCATGGCGGGGATCACCTGCGTCGGGGAGTTCCACTACCTCCACCACGCGCCCGGCGGCGCCCGCTACGGCAACCCCAACGCGATGGGGGAGGCCCTGATCGCGGCCGCGGCCGAGGCCGGTATCCGGATCACCCTGCTCGACACCTGCTATCTCTCCTCCGGTTTCGGGGCCGAGCCCAACGAGCACCAGCTGCGCTTCTCCGACGGCACCGCCGAAGCCTGGGCCGAGCGGGTCTCCGGGCTGAAGGGCGACGGCAACACCCGCATCGGCGCGGCGATCCACTCGGTGCGGGCCGTCCCCGTCGACCAGCTGGCGACCGTGTCCGGCTGGGCCGACGCGCACACGGCGCCCCTGCACGTCCACCTCTCCGAGCAGACGGCGGAGAACGACGCCTGTGTGGAGGCACACGGCTTCACCCCCACCCGGCTGCTCGCCGACCACGGGGTGCTGGGCCCGCGGACCACCGCCGTGCACGCCACCCATCTCACCCCGGGCGACATCCGGCTGCTGGGCCACGCGTCCACCGGTGTCTGTATGTGCCCGACCACCGAGCGTGACCTCGCCGACGGGATCGGCCCGGCCGCCGAGCTGCAGAGCGCGGGCTCACCGCTCTCGCTGGGCAGCGACAGCCATGCCGTGATCGACATCCTGGAGGAGGCCCGCGCCATGGAGCTCGACGAGCGGCTTCGCACCCGCGCCCGGGGCCACTGGACCGCGGCCCAGCTGCTGCGGGCCGCCACCGCGGACGGTCATGCGGCGCTCGGCTGGGGCGCGGATGCGGGCCGGATCGAGGTGGGGGCGCTCGCCGACCTCACCACGATCGCGCTGGACTCGGTGCGCACCGCGGGGCCGCCGCCCCGGCTGGGCGCGGAGACCGCCGTATTCGCGGCGACCAGCGCGGATGTCCGGCACACCGTGGTCGGCGGCCGCCATGTCGTACGGGACGGCGCCCATCAGCTCGTGCCGCGCGTGCCGCAAGCGCTGGCCGAGGCCATCGAAGCCCTGCACGGACCGTGACCCGGCCGCTACCGGCACGGCCGACGAAGGAGAGCACCCCCACGATGACCACCGCGACGCCCACGACGGCCATCACCGACATCGCCACTCTGGTCACCAATGACCCCTCCCTCGGTGAAGGCCCCCTCGGTCTGATCCAGGACGCGGCCGTCGTCATCGACGGCGACCGCATCGCCTGGGTCGGTGAGTCCAGCAAAGCACCCGCCACTGACAATCGGGTCGACGCCGGTGGCCGGGCCGCCATTCCGGGCTTTGTGGACTCCCACTCCCATCTGGTCTTCGCGGGCGACCGGACCGAGGAGTTCAACGCCCGGATGTCCGGCCGCCCGTACAGCGCCGGCGGGATCCGCACCACCGTGGCCGCCACCCGCGCCGCCTCGAACAACGTGCTGCACGCCAACGTCGGCCGCTATGTGGCCGAGGCGCGCCGCCAGGGCACCACGACCGTCGAGATCAAGTCCGGCTACGGGCTGACCTCGCAGGACGAGGCCCGCGCCCTGACCATCGCCGGTGCCCACACCGACGAGGTGACCTTCCTCGGGGCGCATATCGTCGCCCCGAGTTCGCCGACGACCCGGCCGGGTACGTGGATCTGGTCACCGGCCCGATGCTGGACGCCTGCGCCCCGCACGCCCGCTGGATCGACGTCTTCTGCGAGCGGGGCGCCTTCGACGGCGACCAGGCCCGCACCATCCTGACCGCGGGCAAGGAGCGCGGGCTGATCCCGCGGGTCCACGCCAACCAGCTCTCCTACGGCCCCGGGGTGCGGCTGGCGGTGGAGCTGGGCGCCGCCTCCGCCGACCACTGCACCCATCTGACCGACGAGGACGTGGACGCGCTGGCCCAGGGGGAGACGGTGGCCACCCTGCTCCCGGGAGCGGAGTTCTCCACCCGCTCGACCTATCCGGACGCGCGCCGGCTGCTCGACGCGGGCGTCACGGTCGCCCTGTCCCCGGACTGCAACCCGGGCTCGTCCTTCACCAGCTCCATGCCGTTCTGCGTCGCCCTGGCCGTACGCGAGATGGGGATGACGCCGGACGAGGCGGTGTGGGCCGCCACGGCCGGCGGGGCGCGGGCCCTGCGCCGTACCGACGTGGGCCGGGTGAGCCCGGGCGCCCGCGCCGATCTGGCGCTGCTGGACGCCCCGTCGCATGTGCACCTCGCCTACCGCCCCGGCGTGCCCCTGATCTCGGCGGTGTGGCACGAGGGCACCTTGATCTGACGGCACGGCAGGGACAGGGACAGGGACAAACGCACGACGGAGACACGAATAAGGGCCCGTCCCGGTGATCCGGGGGCGGGCCCTTATCCGTCTGCGGAGGCGTCACTCCTCGATCATCAGACCCTTGCGGAGCCGACGGAGGGTGCGCGACAGCAGCCGCGAGACATGCATCTGGGAGATGCCCAGTTCCTCACCGATCTCCGACTGCGTCATATTGGCCACGAAGCGCAGGGAGAGGATCTTCCGGTCGCGGGCGGGCAGATCGGCGATCAGCGGCTTCAAGGACTCGACGTACTCGATGCCTTCGAGCCCGTGGTCCTCGTATCCGATCCGGTCCGCCAGCGCGCCCTCGGAGTCGTCCTCCTCCGGCTGGGCGTCCAGCGAACTCGCGGTGTACGCGTTGCTCGCGGCCATGCCCTCGACGACCTCGGCCGGGCTGATGTCCAGCCGCTGGGCCAACTCGCCGACGGTGGGGGCGCGGTCGAGCCGCTGGGCCAGCTCGTCGCCGGCCTTGGCCAGGTCGAGACGGAGCTCCTGCAGCCGCCGCGGCACGCGCACCGACCAACTGGTGTCGCGGAAGAAGCGCTTGATCTCACCGACGATCGTCGGCATCGCGAAGGTCGGGAACTCCACGCCCCGGCCCGGCTCGAAGCGGTCGATCGCCTTGATCAGGCCGATGGTGCCGACCTGGACGATGTCCTCCATCGGCTCGCTGCGGGAGCGGAACCGGGAGGCGGCGAACTTGACCAGCGCCAAGTTGAGCTCGACCAGGGTGTTACGCACATAGGCGTACTCGTGGGTGCCTTCCTCCAGCACCTCGAGACGTTCGAAAAGGGTCTTCGACAGAGCCCTCGCGTCCACCGGTGCCACCGTGTCATACGGCGGGATTTCCGGCAGATCGGACAATTCCGGCAGTTCGTCGAAGAGGTGGCCAACGGTCGCCGGGGCGTCAACGTCGGGGGTGAACTGCTCGGGCAGGGGGGCCGACGAAACGGTGGTCCGAGTACTCCCCGTGGGTTCGGTACGCGTGTCGTCGAGGCGGGGTGACATAGTCTCCTCCATCGTTCTTCGGCATATGGCTGCCGGTGCCATAACGTGCTGCTCCGGTGAGCGGCGCCTCCAAAGCCGGGCCGTAAGTGGATGTGACCCTCTAGGCCTACCTGCATCGGCCATCAAGTGGCAAGTCCACGTTGTCCATATTTGCCGAACTATGCGAAATGTTCGGCTACCGGAGCGGCGGGTAGAAGGCGTAGGGTTCGATGCGCGCAATCGAAAGCAACGAGACGCCAGAAGAGGTGCGCAGATGGACCGCGGGATGGTCGGCAGCGCCAGCAAGGGCCGGCTCCAGGTCGAGGTTCGGCACCACGGGGCGAGTGCGGTCGTCACACCGGTGGGTGAGCTGGACCACCACACCGCCGAGGTGCTGCGTGAGCCGCTCGAGAAGTGCGTGGAGGGGGGACGTGTCCGGCTGGTGGTGGACTGCTCGAAGCTGGAGTTCTGCGACTCCACCGGGCTCAATGTCCTCCTCGGCGCGCGGCTCAAGGCCGAGGCCGAAGGCGGCGGCGTCCACCTGGCCGGAATGTTGCCGATCGTTGCCCGGGTGTTCGAGATCACGGGTGCGGACGCCGTCTTTACCGTGCATGAGTCGCTTGACGCCGCCCTTGTCGAGTGACATAGCTCACTCCTGTTTCCGGCGTGTCATCGATGGGTCATCGGTGCGTTGCCCGCGTCACATCGGTGGGGCGGAAGTAGTGGGTGTTCTCACGCTTTGGCCGGGCAGGAGACAGGCTGAAACTGTTGAAGAGATCAGGTATCCCTTGTCCCTGAATCGGTGAATCGGTGAGGTGAAGCGCTGATGAGCACCACCCGGCCGTACCCGCCGGGCGACCGCGGCCCGGACCCGGACGGCCCCGCCGCTTCGGCCTCCCCACCGGCCCCCCCGACCGCCGGCCCCATCCGTCAGATCCGCAGGCTCCATCTGATCGGTGCCAGCGGTGCCGTGCCGCGTGCCCGCGACTTCACACGCGAGGCGCTGCGCGACTGGGGGTGGCTTCCGGCCGCGACCGCCGACCACCGGGCCGCCGCCGAGGATGTGCTGCTCGTCGTCTCCGAACTGGTCACCAACGCCTGTCTGCACGCCGAAGGACCCGAGGAACTGCGCGTCAGCTGCAACGCCAAAGTGCTCCGGCTCGAGGTCGTGGACCTCGGCACCGGTACGCCCGCGCCGCGCACCCCGCACCGCGCCGGACGGCCCGGCGGCCACGGCATGTTCATCGTCCAGCGGCTGTGCCTGGACTGGGGGGTCGTGCGGAACGTGGAGGGCACCGGCAAGACGGTCTGGGCCGAACTCGCCGCACCGGGCTGAAGAGCACGGCTCCGGCCCCACGATCCCGCTTTCGCGCACCCCTCCCCCCGCCCCACGCCGATCCGGCGTGCTCTTTGTCTTCCCTTGACAAGGTCCCCGGCGTACCGTCAGCGCCCAATCTGATGTGCCGTCAGTTACATCACGGCTGCGGCGCTTGACGAGAGGGGAACTCGTGGTGTCCCACAACCAACGCCGTCCGGCCGGCCGTGGCGGCGCCCTCACGCTCGCGGCGGCCCTGGCCGGTTCCGTGGTACTCCTGACCGCCCCGGCCGCGCACGCCGACACCGTGGACGTCGACTACCAGTGCAAGACGCCTATCGGCGACAAGAGCGCCGTATCGCCCATCGACATCAAGAGCGTCGCGAGCGGCGGCTCCTACAAGCTCACGATGTCCTTCCAGAAGGGCGTCTCCTCCAGCCCCGTCGAGCTCGGCAAGGGGGCCATGCACCCCAGCGCGCTCATCAAACTGGGCGGAGTGGAGAGCGGCACCCTGTCGGTGTCGGGCCCCGCCAACGACCAGGCCATCCCCGCCAACACCCCGATCAAGATCAGTGACCTGTCGGGCACCTACACCCCCAAGAAGAGCGGAAAGGTCACCTTCACCGCCTCCACGCTCACCATCAAGGCGCTGGGCACGACCACGACCTGTACCCCCGGCAACAACCCCAAGCCCTCGCTGACGCTGGACGTCAAGGCCTCGGGCGGCGGCGGAGACTCCGGCACCACCGGCGGTACGGGCGGTACGGGCGGCAGCAGTACGGGCGGCAGCAGTACGGGCGGCTCCGGCGGTGCGCAGGGCGGCTCCGGCAACGACCAGCTGCCGCAGACCGGACCGACGGACTCCGCCGTCGCGCTCGGCACCCTCGGTGGCACGGTGCTGCTCGCCGGAGTGGCCGGGGCGCTCTGGCTGACGCGCCGTCAGCGTCCCACTCCCTGACACGCGCGGCAGCCGAGGAGCCGCCGATGCCGTCGCGTATCCGTGCAGCGGTCCATGCCGCCATCCGCCCGGCCGTGCGGGCAGCCGTAGGCTCGGCTGTCCGGGCAGCCGTACGCCGGGCCGTGCGGGCAGTCGTCCGCCCGGCTGTCCGGGCAGCCGTGGGCCCGGCCGTCCGCCCAGTCGTGCGGGAAACCGTGGGCCCGGTCGCCCGCGCGGCCGTCCGCGCCTGTGCCGTGACCCTGCTGGCCGGCCCCCTGGTGAGCCCCGTGTCGTGGGCCTCCACGGCGGCCGCCGCCGGGCCCGACTGGTCGGCGGCCCCCGCCGCCGGGGGCGGCGGCGCACCGGGCGCGGGCGACCGGCCGTACATCTACCTCGAAGGCGGGCCCGGCGCCGTCCTCGAGGACAAGCTCTCGGTCACCAACCGGAGCGAGCACCCCCGCACCGTCCGGCTGCGCGGCGGCGACGGCGCCCGGATCGCGCTCGCCGAACGGCGGGTGACGGTGCCGCCCCGCACCCGCGCCGACATCCCCTTCACCGTCACCGTGCCCTCCGACGCGGTGCCCGGTGAGCGCCCCGGCGCGGTCATGGTCTCCTCCGGCGGCCGGGAGGTCGCGGTCCGGCTGCGGCTGCGGATCAGCGGCGCGACGCTGTCCGCCCTGACCGTCGAGGACGTGACGGTCCAGGACCGCGGCGGCGGGGCGGCCATCCGCTACGCCCTCGTCAACCGCGGCAACACCGTGCTCACCCCACGGCTGGCCGTACGCGCCGACGGGCTCTTCGGCCAGGTGCTGCGCCGCGGCCCTCGCACCCTGCCGGTCGAACTGCCGCCGGGCAAACGGGTCCGGCTCACCGAGAGCTGGCCGGACCCGCCCGCCCTCGACTCGGTGGACGTGACGCTCACCGTCACCGCGGGCGGGGGCGCGCACGCCACGGCGACCGCCGGCTATACGGCCGTCCCCTGGTGGCTGCTCGCACCGGTGGCCACCGCCTTGGTGGGCGCCGGGGGAGGCGTCTGGCTGCTGCGCAGACGACGGCGCCGACCCGGCACACCGCAGCCGGAACCGCAGCCGCAACCGCAGCGCACAGGGGCAGGAGCGACCACGTGAACGTACGCCGACACCCAGGCACCCCGGCCCGGCCCTCCGCCGTGGTCACCGTGCTCGCCCTGGTTCTCATCAGCCTCGGTGCGCCCCTTACGGGTGGCGCCGCGGCGGCCGATGGCCCGGCCGCGAAGGTCTCCAAGACCGAGGCGGGCACGGGCGGCACGGTTACCGTGACCGGGGCCCGCTGGCGGCCGCGTGCCCTGCTCACCCTGCTCATCTGCGGGCAGAACATGATCGGCGGCACCAACTCCTGCGCCAACGGCGACGGCAGGGCGGTCACCGTCGGCAAGGACGGCACCTTCACCAAGAAGCTGCCGGTGTCCGAGCCGCCCAAACCCTGCCCCTGTGTCATCCATATAGCGACCGTCACCGGCGAGGCCGCCGCCGCGGACGTGCCGTTCAAGGTCGCCGGGCACCCGGTCGCGCCGCTGCCGAAGGAGCAGACCGGGGGCGAGCGGCTGAGCGTGCTCTCGGCCCGGCTCGACGGCTCCAGCGGGCTGCTGACCTGGTTCGGCGCACCACCCAGGCGAAAGCTCGTGGTCACCGTCGGCAACCTCGGCTCGACCCCGGCCCGCGACCCGGTCTTCGAGGTGGGCACCTCGCACGGCGTCTTCGCCCCCTCCTGGGAGGAGCAGCGCTGGCGGGGGACGATCCAGCCGGGGAAGAAGGCGCAGGTCAAGCTGGACGTCGAACTGTCCGCCGGGGCCCATGGCGACTATCTGGTCTCCCTGCGCTACGGCCACAAGCTGCTCGTCGAACAGCCGTGGGCGGTGGGTCGGCCCTGGGGCGTGACGCTCTTCTGGGTCCTGCTGTGCGTGGTGGTCTCGGCGACGCTCTTCCGGATCGGCATGGCCGTCGTGGACAAGGTACGGCCCCGTACGGCACGGACCGTGCCACCACCGCCCCTGCCCCCGCTCCCGCCCTCGTCGCCGCCGTCCGGACCGGCCGCGGCGGACGGCGCACCGCCGGCGCTGCCCTGGTTCACCCCGGACACCGCGCCGGAGGCACGGCCGCACCACCAGATTTCCGCACCGACCGAGGAGATCCGACCGACCCCGAAAGGAACCACGTGAGATGCGACCAAGAGTGAGTGCGGCCGCCGTCGCGCTGCTGCTCGGCGGTGCGGGCGTGCTGCTCGGCGCGGGCAGCGCGGAGGGCGCCGAGGTCTCGTACCAGACCGAGTGCTTACCGCCCCCCATCTCCGGTCTGCCCCCGGTGGAGGGCACCACGACCGTGGCCGTGACGGCACCGGAGACGGCGAAGGTCGGGGACGAGATCGAGGTGGTGTGGAAGACGGTGCAGGCCGCCTCCAAGAACCCGCCCATCCTCGACCTGGAAGCCGACACCGTGCTGCCGACCGGCACCATCACGGTGGGTGGCGCCCAGACCGGCGAACTGGCCATGGAGGGGCCGCGGGAGAACCCGGCGATCCCCAAGGGCGGTGAGATGAAGCTCTCCGACATGAAGGGGAAGCTCAAGCTCACCAAGGCGGGAGAGGTGACGCTGACGCCCGGCGGCTACAACATCAACGTCAGCAAGCCGCTGTCCACGGACACCAAGTGCTCGGCGAAGGAGGCCGTCAAGGCCGCCGCGACCATCAAGGTGACGGACGGCGGCAGCGGTCCGGGCGGCACGACGAGCGGGACGACGAGCGGGACGACGAGTGGCACCACGAGCGGGACGACCAGCGGTACCACGAGCGGCACCACCAGTGGAACGACGAGCGGGACGACCGGCGGCACCACAAGTGGCACCACGGGTGGAACGACCAGTGGGACCACGGGCGGCACGACCAGCGGCACCACCGGTGGCGGGGGCGGCGGAGGCGATTCCTACACCGGTAAGGAGGTTCAGGTCGCCTACGCCTGCAAGACCCCCATCGGCGACAAGAAAGCGACCTCCCCGGTGCGGATCAACGCCACCAAGAGCGGGGGGAACTTCGAGCTGACCGTGAAGTTCGGCAAGTCCGTGATGGACAGCCCGGCCGACATCCCCGCCGATTCGGTCAAGCCGTCGATGGCCGTCAAGGTCGGCGGCGCGGACAAGGGCACGGTCGCCGTGGCGGGGCCGACCAACAAGGAGCCCATCAAGTCCGGCGACCCGATCGAGATCCCCGACCTCACCGGCACCTACAAGCCGGGTGCGAGCGGCAAGTCGACGCTCACCCCCGGCGTGCTGACGGTCAAGGCGCTCGGTACGACCACCACCTGCACCCCGTCCAAGGACCCTGGCGCCTCGCTGGAACTGGACACCACCGGCCAGCCCGGCGGCACCACCGGCGGTGACTCGACCGGCGGCGGCACCTCGGGTGGCGGCACCTCCGGTGGCGGCGGTTCGGGCAGCGGCGGCGGTTCGGCCGCCAGCGGCGGGCTCGCCGAGACCGGTGCCAGTGACCATGGCGGGCTGAAGGCGCTCGCCCTGATCGCCGGTACCACCGTGCTGCTCGGCGGCGCCATCTTCACCCTCACCCCGTGGCGCAAGCTGCGCGGCACCACCCGCTGAACCGGCCGTAAGGAGGCCCGCTCAAAGGACGAGGGGCCCGACGCGGATCTCCCCGCGCCGGGCCCCTCGTGAGCCCCTTAAGGGCGTCCTCACGGACCTCAGTGGACGTCGGCCATCAACGCCACGACCTTCTTCCGGTACATGAAGACCGCGAAGCCCGCGAGCGCCGCCATCGTCGCCTCCAGCGCGATCACCCCGACCCCGCTCAGGTCGACCCCGGCGATGGACAGCAGGCCCGTCACGCAGTCGCCCGCGGTCACGGCCAGGAACCACACGCCCATCATCTGGCTGGCGTACTTCGCCGGTGCCATCTTGGTGGTCACCGACAGGCCGACCGGCGACAGGCACAGCTCACCCATCGTCTGGATCAGGTAGATCGACACCAGCCACAGCGGGCTGACCTTGGTCCCGTCCCCGGCCATCCCCATCGGCACGACGAAGACGAAGAACGAGGCACCGACCAGGACCAGGGCCATCGCGAACTTCAGCGTGGTGTTCGGCTCCCGGTCACGGCGCGCCAGCCACAGCCACAGCCAGGCGAAGACCGGCGCCAGCGCCATGATCAGCAGCGGGTTCACCGACTGGAACCACGAGGACGGGAAGTGCAGCCCGAAGATCGTGTCCGCGGTCTTGGAGTCGGCGAAGGCCGACATCGTCGAACCGCCCTGGTCGTAGATCATCCAGAACACGGCGGCGGCCACGAAGAACCAGATGTAGCCGCTCACCTTGGTCTGCTCGACCGCCGAGAGCTCCCGGTCGCGCTTGATCCGGATCAGCACCCCGGTCGGGATGATCAGGCCGAGGACGGTGATCGGGATCAGCACCCAGTTGAGGGTCCAGCTGCCGCTGAGCACCACGCCGGTGTAGAAGACCGCGGCCACGATCAGCCAGATCATCGCCTTGCGCAGCCAGGAGCGGCGCTCCTCGGCCGCCAGCGGCGTCGGGACGACGCTGCTCTCCGTACTCAGGTGGCGGGTGCCGATCAGGAACTGGACCAGGCCCAGCGCCATGCCGAGGGCGGCGAGCGCGAAGCCCAGGTGCCAGTTGTACGACTGGCCGACGGTGCCGATCACCAGCGGAGCGGCGAAGGCGCCGAGGTTGATGCCGATGTAGAAGATGGTGAAGCCGCCGTCCCGGCGCGGGTCCTGCGGACCGTCGTAGAGCTGGCCCACCATCGTCGAGATATTGGCCTTGATCAGACCGGAGCCGAGCGCCACCAGGCCGAGGCCGGCGAAGAAGGTCGCCTGGCCGGGGACGGAGAGCGCCAGATGCCCGGCCATGACGACGCCGGACGCGATCACCACCGTCTTGCGAGGACCCCAGACCCGGTCGCCGAACCAGCCGCCCGGCATGGCCAGCAGATAGACCATGGCCAGGTACACCGAGTAGATGGCCACCGCGTTGCCCTCGGTCATCCCGAGTCCGCCGCCCTGCCCGCCGTCCTTGGCGTCGGGGCCACCGGAGATCAGATAGACCACGAGAAGGGCCCGCATGCCGTAGAAGCTGAACCGCTCCCACATTTCGATCATGAAGAGAGTGGCCAGGCCGCGGGGGTGGCCGAAGAAGGTCTTGCCGCCGGCAGGGGTCCCCTGCGCGGTGGCGCCCTTCGTCAGGCTGGACGCCATGGTGGTTTCCTTGCGTGCTCAGGGAGCGCTGCCGTCGGGCCAGCGCCCTGTGGGGGGATGGCTGAGCGACTGAGCGGCCGGGCGTGGCCGGGCCGGTAGTGCCGACCTCGTCCCGCTCCGGACATGACAGAGACCTTTGGGTGCGTCGTCGCCACCAAAGGTCCCGGAGGAGTGCTACAGACGTTGTTTCACCATACGACACGTTCTTGACACCTTTGGGGACGGTGAGAGATAGCTCACGGCGAGGCGTGCAACCGTCCGTGCTCCGTCCGTCGCGCCGTACGCGCCCCGTGCTCCGACCTCAGCGGACTACCATCACCCCCATGACCCGAGTACTGCTCGCCGAGGATGACGCATCCATCTCGGAGCCGCTCGCCCGCGCCCTGCGCCGCGAGGGGTACGAGGTCGAGGTGCGTGAGGACGGACCCACCGCGCTCGACGCCGGTCTGCAAGGGGGCGTCGACCTGATCGTCCTCGACCTCGGCCTGCCCGGGATGGACGGGCTCGAGGTCTGCCGTCGGCTCCGTACGGAGGGCCATGGCTTTCCGGTGCTGGTGCTCACGGCCCGCGCGGACGAGGTGGACACGGTGGTCGGCCTGGACGCCGGCGCCGACGACTACGTGACCAAGCCGTTCCGGCTCGCCGAGCTGCTCGCCCGGGTCCGGGCGCTGCTGCGGCGCGGCGCCGTCGAGACGCAGCAACAGCAGCCGGCCACCCACGGGGTGCGGATCGACGTCGAGTCGCACCGCGCCTGGATGGGCGACGAGGAGCTGCAGCTGACCGCCAAGGAGTTCGATCTGCTGCGGGTCCTGGTGCGGGACGCCGGGCGGGTGGTCACCCGCGACCAGCTGATGCGCGAGGTGTGGGACACCACCTGGTGGTCCTCCACCAAGACCCTCGACATGCACATCTCCTGGCTGCGCAAGAAGCTCGGTGACGATGCGGCCAACCCCCGCTATATCGCCACCGTCCGTGGCGTCGGCTTCAGATTCGAGAAAAGCTGACCAGGGCTGACACGGTAGGGCCATGCGCCGTCGCTTGATCAACTCCACTCTGGCCGTGGTGCTCGTCGTCATCGCGGTCTTCGGCCTGTCGCTGGTCATCGTCGAGACGCGGACCATCGAGAACAGCGCCCAGGAGAGCGTGAGCTCCGACGCCGTGCGCCTGGTCAGCATCGTCGACAGCAGGCTGCTGGGTGGCGAGGGGGTCACTCCACGGGTGCTGCGCGAGCAGATCGAGCCCGGGCGCTACGCGGTGATCAGGATGCCCGACCACCGCACGGTGGAGATCGGCAAGCGCCCCACGGGCAGTGTCATCTCCGCCGACGAGCCGGGGGAGCAGGGCGAGGTCGTCCGGGTCGAGGCGTCCCGCTCCACGGTGAGCCGCGAGATCGGCCGCACCATGCTGATCATCCTCGCGGTGGCGCTGCTCGCCGTGCTCGCCGCGGTGGCCCTCGCCGTACGCCAGGCGCACCGGCTCTCCGCCCCGCTCACCGATCTCGCGGAGACCGCCGAGCGGCTGGGCTCCGGAGACCCCAGGCCGCGCCACCGGCGCTACGGGGTGCCGGAGCTGGACCGGGTCGCCGACGTCCTGGACGCGAGCGCCGAGCGCATCGCCCGGATGCTCACCGCCGAGCGGCGGCTGGCGGCCGACGCCTCCCACCAGCTCCGTACGCCGCTGACCGCGCTGTCGATGCGGCTGGAGGAGATCACGCTCACCGACGACCCGGAGACGGTCAAGGAGGAGGCGACGATCGCGCTGGGCCAGGTGGAGCGGCTCACCGATGTCGTCCAGCGGCTGCTGACCAATTCACGCGATCCGCGCAGCGGCTCCGCGGTCGCCTTCGACCTGGACGAGGTCGTCAAGCAGCAGATCGAGGAGTGGCGCCCGGCCTCGCGCAGCGAGGGCCGCGCCATCGTACGCTCGGGCAAGAAGGGGCTGCGCGCGGTGGGCACCCCGGGCGCGGTCGCCCAGGTGCTGGCCACGCTGATCGAGAACTCGCTGATGCACGGTGACGGTACGGTCGCGCTGCGTACCCGCGTCACCGGCAACCAGGCCGTGGTGGAGGTCTCCGACGAGGGGCCCGGGGTGTCGCCGGACCTGGGGGCGCGGGTCTTCGAGCGCACGGTCAGCGGACGCAACTCCACGGGTCTTGGGCTCGCCGTGGCGCGGGACCTGGCGGAGGCGGACGGCGGCCGACTGGAGCTGCTCCAGCAGCATCCGCCGGTGTTCGCGCTCTTCCTCAGCCGCGAGGCCGAGGACCCCTCGGCCTCCTGAGCGGCCCTGCCGTACCCCTGGGCGCTACTTCTTGACCGGCTGCTTCCGGGTGGCCTGGGCGGGCGGCGCCTCGGACAGGATGGCCTCCGCGCGCTCGACGGCCTCCCGCGCGGGCAGCGTCCGGAACACCCAGGTCCGGTAGGACCAGAAGCGGAAGAGGGTGCCCAGGCCGATACCGAGGAACTTGAACAGATTGCTCTGGAGTGAGCTGTCCCACCCGAAGCCGTACGTGGCGGTGTAGAGCACACCGTTCTCGATGATCAGGCCGATGGCGCTGAACAGCAGGAAGAGGCTGAGCTCCTTGGTGCGGCCCTGCTTGTCGCGGTCCCGGTAGGTGAAGTACCGGTATCCCAGGTAGTTGAAGCCGGTGGCGACCACCGTGGCCACGATGCTGGCCCGCACCACGGGCAGTTCGGTCACCCCGCGCACCAGGTTGAACACCGCGAGATTGACGAAGACGCCGGCACCGCCGACCACCCCGAACTTCGCGATCTCGCGGGTCAGTTGCCCCATCCGGGCACGCAGCCCACCGAGTGTGCTCCGTTCACTCATGGTGATCGTTCAGCCCCGTCCCGTCGGCGTCGTCAATCACCCCATGCTAACCAGCGGCCGCGTCTCGCGCCCTTCAGGCCGAGAGGCTGGGCCCGGCGGAATGTCCGGAGGCTTCTCAGGCGCAGGTCAGGGCCGGTCGAAGGGGGAAGTTACCCTGGGAGGGTGACATTCCCGGTAGTCGGCATGGTCGGCGGCGGCCAGCTCGCCCGCATGACCCATGAGGCGGGCATCCCCCTCGGCATCAGGTTCAAGCTGCTCAGTGACACCCCCCAGGACTCGGCGGCCCAGGTGGTCAGCGATGTCGTCATCGGCGACTACCGCGACCTGGACACCCTTCGTGCTTTCGCACAGGGCTGTGACGTGGTCACCTTCGACCACGAGCATGTCCCGGCCGAGCATCTGCGCGCCCTGGAAGCGGACGGGGTGGTCATCCGCCCCGGAGTCGAGGCACTGCTGCACGCCCAGGACAAGGGTGTGATGCGCGAGCGGCTGCGTACGGCCGGTGTGCCGTGCCCCCGCCACCGCATCGTGGCCGACCCCGAGGACGTCGCGCGCTTCGCGGACGAGGGCGACGGCTTCCCGGTCGTCCTCAAGACGGTGCGCGGTGGCTACGACGGCAAGGGGGTCTGGGTCGTCCGCGGCGTGGCGGAGGCGGCCGAGCCGTTCCGCGCGGGCGTGCCCGTCCTCGCCGAGGAGATGGTCGACTTCGCCCGCGAGCTCGCCGCCAATGTCGTGCGGTCCCCGCACGGCCAGGCCGTCGCGTACCCCGTCGTGGAGTCGATCCAGGTCAACGGGGTCTGCGACACCGTGATCGCCCCCGCCCCCGGCCTCTCCGAGGAACTGTCCGGACAGGCGCAGGAGATGGCGCTGAAGATCGCGTCGGAACTCGGGGTGGTCGGCCATCTCGCGGTCGAGCTCTTCGAGACCCGCGACGGCCGGCTGCTGGTCAACGAGCTGGCGATGCGCCCCCACAACTCCGGCCACTGGACCCAGGACGGCGCCGTCACCTCCCAGTTCGCCAACCACGTACGGGCCGTGCTCGACCTCCCGCTGGGCGACCCCCGCCCGCGTGCCCAGTGGACCGTGATGACCAATGTGCTCGGCGGCGACTACCCCGACATGTACGCGGCGTACCTGCACTGCATGGCGCGCGACCCGGCGCTCAAGATCCATATGTACGGCAAGGACGTGAAGCCCGGGCGCAAGGTCGGCCACGTCAACACCTACGGCGACGACCTGGCCGATGTCCGCGAGCGCGGGCGCCACGCCGCCGACTACCTCCGAGGGACCATCACCGAATGAGCGCTCCTGTGATCGGCATCGTCATGGGCTCCGACTCCGACTGGCCCGTCATGGAAGAAGCGGCCAAGGCCCTCGACGAGTTCGAGGTCCCGTACGAGGTGGATGTCGTCTCGGCACACCGCATGCCGCGCGAGATGGTCGCCTACGGCGAGAACGCGGCGGACCGCGGCCTCAAGGCGATCATCGCCGGCGCGGGCGGCGCCGCCCACCTCCCGGGCATGCTCGCGTCCGTCACCCCCCTGCCGGTCATCGGGGTGCCCGTACCGCTGAAGTACCTCGACGGCATGGACTCCCTGCTGTCGATCGTCCAGATGCCCGCCGGAGTCCCGGTGGCCACGGTCTCCGTGGCCGGCGCCCGCAACGCGGGGCTGCTCGCCGCCCGGATCCTGGCCGCGCACGACGCCGGACTCCAGTCCCGGATGCGCGAGTTCCAGAACGAACTCAACGCCCAGGCCACGGAGAAGGGCAAGCGCCTGCGCGCGAAGGTGGACGGGGCGGGCTCGTTCGGCTTCGGCCACTGAGCCCAAGCCCCTCCAGGGGGCACCTCCCAGCGGTAGCTGGGGGAGTTCGAGGAGCGGGGTCCGGGGCGGAGCCCCGGCGGGGGCCCGGGGGTGCAGCCCCGAAACGGGGCCCGGGGCGGAGCCCCAGGTTTCGGGAAGGGGCGGGGTGGGGCTCAGCCCGCCGCAGGCGCCCCCACCGCACGCCCGCCCCCCAACACGTGACTTCCACCGCGCCCCATACGAAACTACAAGCATGACCGATCACCTCGCGCAAGCCCACGACCTGCTGGCCACCCACCCCATCGTGGACGGCCACAACGACTTCCCCTGGGCCCTGCGCGAGCAGGTCCGCTACGACCTCGACCAGCGCGACATGGCCGCCGACCTCACCGCGTACACCCACACCGACCTCCCCCGCCTCCGCGCCGGCGGCGTAGGCGCCCAGTTCTGGTCGGTGTTCGTCCGCTCCGACTTCCAGGGCGACACGGCGGTCAGCGCCACCCTCGAACAGATCGACGTCGTCCGCCGGTTCACCGACCGGTACGCGACCGACCTGCGCCCAGCCGTCACCGCCGACGACATGGAGGCGGCCCGGGCCGAGGGCCGGATCGCCTCCCTCATGGGCGCCGAGGGCGGCCACAGCATCAACTGCTCCCTGGCCACCCTGCGCACCCTCTACGACCTGGGCGTGCGCTACATGACGCTGACCCACAACGACAACGTCCCCTGGGCCGACTCGGCGACCGACGAGCCGAAGGCACACGGCCTCACCCGCTTCGGCGAGGAGGTGGTGCGCGAGATGAACCGCCTGGGCATGCTCGTCGACCTCTCCCATGTCTCGGCGGACACCATGCGGGACGCGCTCCGCGTGACCGAGGCGCCCGTGGTCTTCTCGCACTCCTCCGCGCGCGCCGTCTGCGACCATCCGCGCAACATCCCGGACGATGTGCTGGAGTTGCTGCCCGCCAACGGGGGCGTGGCGATGGCCACCTTCGTGCCGAAGTTCGTGCTGCCCGAGGCGGTCGCCTGGACCCGGGAGGCGGACGAGAACATGCGCGCCCACGGGCTGCACCCCCTCGAGATGACGCCCGCCGCGATGAAGGTGCAGCGCGCCTTCGAGGAGGCCAACCCGCGCCCCATGGCCACTGTGTCGACCGTCGCCGACCACCTCGACCACATGCGCGAGGTGGCGGGCATCGACCACATCGGCATCGGCGGCGACTTCGACGGCACCGCCTTCACCCCGGAGGGCCTGGGCGATGTCGCGGGCTATCCGAACCTGGTGGCCGAACTCCTCGACCGCCGCTGGTCACCGGCCGACCTGGCCAAGCTGACCTGGCAGAACGCGGTCCGTACGCTGCGCGGCGCGGAAGACGCGGCCCGCGCGGCGCAGACCACACGCGGCCCGTCCATCGCGACGATCGACCAACTGGACGCGGCCGAGTAATGCGGGATGGGTCAGGGATGGATCAGGCAGAAGGGGTGCCCCGCCGGGTCGGCGAAGACGCGGAAGTCCCGCTTGCCGCCGTCGTCGTCGAGGTCCAGCGCCCGGGCCCCGAGCGCCAGCACCCGCTCCTGCGCCTCCGCCATATCGGTCACCCGCAGATCGAAGTGCAGCTGCTGCGACTCCTTCGCCGACGGCCAGCTCGGCGCGACGAAGCCGGGCGCCTCCTGGAAGGCCAGCCGTGCCCCGTCGGGCAGGTGGAGATCGACCCAGGGCTTCCCCTCGTTCTTGATCTCACCGCCCAGCACCTGCTGGTAGAAGCGGGCGAGCGCGGTGGGGTCGGGGCAGTCGACGGCGGTGACGATCAGCTTGGCGATGGCCATGGCTCCTCCTCGGGTCCCGTCCCGGGTTGACCGAACGGGCCCCGTCAAACGGCGAGCCTCACACCGGGCCGTCAAACGGGGAGCGTCACACCGGCCCCGTCGAACGGCGAGACTTACACCAGACCCGCCGAACGAAGAGCCTCACACCGGCCCCGCCGAACGAAGAGCCTTGCAGCCTCACGCCATAGGGCGCCCAAGCGCCCGGTACGTCCACCCCGCGTCGCGCCAGACGTCGGGGTCCAGCGCGTTGCGCCCGTCGAGGATGCGGCGCTCGGCGACGACCGCGCCGAGGCTCGCCGGGTCCAGCTCCCGGAACTCGCGCCACTCGGTGAGGTGCAGCACCGCATGAGCGCCCGCCGCCGCCTCGGCCGCGGTCGCCGCGTAGGCGAGGGTCGGGAAGAGCGCCCGGGCGTTCTCCATGCCCTTGGGGTCGAAGACGGTCACCTGGGCGCCCTGAAGCTGTATCTGACCGGCCACATTGAGCGCTGGGGAGTCGCGGACGTCGTCGGAGTCCGGCTTGAAGGTCGCACCCAGCACCGCGACCCGCTTGCCCAGGAAGGCGCCGCCGACGGCCTCGCGGGCCAGCTCGACCATATGGCCGCGGCGCCGCATGTTGATCGAGTCGACCTCGCGGAGGAAGGTCAGCGCCTGGTCGGCGCCGAGCTCACCGGCGCGCGCCATGAAGGCCCGGATATCCTTCGGCAGACAGCCGCCGCCGAAGCCGATCCCGGCCCGCAGGAACTTCTTGCCGATGCGCTCGTCGTAGCCGATGGCCTCGGCGAGCTTGACCACATCGCCACCCGCCGCCTCGCAGACCTCGGCCATCGCGTTGATGAAGGAGATCTTGGTCGCCAGGAAGGAGTTGGCCGCCACCTTGACCAGCTCGGCGGTCGGGAAGTCGGTCACCACGAAGGGCGAGCCCTCGCCGATGGGCGTCTGGTACACCTCGCGGAGCAGCTTCTCGGCCCGGTCGCCCGCGACGCCGACCACGATCCGGTCCGGGTGCAGGGTGTCCTGGACGGCGAACCCCTCGCGCAGGAACTCGGGGTTCCAGGCGAGTTCCGCGTCCGCCCCCACCGGGGCCAGCTCGGCCAGCCGGGCCGCGAGCAGGTCGGCGCTGCCGACCGGCACCGTGGACTTGCCCACGACCAGAGCGGGGCGGTGCAGATGCGGGGCCAGCGACTCCACCGCGGAGTTCACATAGCTCATGTCACAGGCGTACTCGCCGTGCTTCTGCGGGGTGTTCACACAGATGAAGTGGATGTCGCCGAACTCCCCGGCCTCCTCGTAGGAGGTGGTGAAGCGCAGCCGCCCGCTGGCCCCCTCGATCCCCGCGGTGTGCCGCCGCAGCAGCTCCTCGAGCCCGGGCTCGTACATCGGCACCCGGCCCTCGGTGAGCATCGCGATCTTCTCGGGTACGACGTCGAGGCCCAGCACCTCGAAGCCCAGCTCCGCCATGGCCGCTGCGTGGGTGGCGCCGAGGTAGCCGGTGCCGATCACGGTGATCTTGAGGGCCATGCAGTGCTCCAGAACGGTCGATCGCAGATGCGGTGCCTGAGCATAGTCGGGACCGCGGTACGGGCTCAGCCGACTCTGTCAGGTAACTCACGTATACCTACCGAGGCGTCACCCCTAGAATTCAGTTACTTAACGGTAGTTAGCGCTCTATGGGGAGTGAGAGGCTTGGCGTCCTCGGTGAACGACTTCGACCTGTACCGGCCGTCCGAAGAGCACGACATGCTCCGGGACGCCGTCCGCTCTCTCGCCGAGGCGAAGATAGCCCCTTATGCCGCCGAGGTCGACGAGGAGGCCCGCTTCCCCCAGGAGGCGCTGGACGCCCTGGTCGCGAATGATCTCCACGCGGTGCACGTCCCCGAGTCCTACGGCGGCTCGGGCGCGGACGCGCTGGCCACCGTGATCGTCATCGAGGAGGTCGCCCGGGTCTGCGCCTCCTCCTCCCTGATCCCCGCGGTCAACAAGCTGGGCTCGCTGCCGGTCATCCTCTCCGGCTCCGAGGAGCTGAAGAAGAAGTACCTGGCCCCGCTCGCCAAGGGCGACGCGATGTTCTCGTACTGCCTCTCCGAGCCGGACGCGGGCTCGGACGCGGCCGGGATGAAGACCAAGGCGGTCCGCGACGGCGACTTCTACGTGCTCAACGGCGTCAAGCGCTGGATCACCAACGCCGGGGTCTCCGAGTACTACACGGTGATGGCCGTCACCGACCCCGAGAAGCGCTCCAAGGGCATCTCCGCCTTCGTCGTGGAGAAGTCCGACCCGGGCGTCTCCTTCGGCGCCCCGGAGAAGAAGCTCGGCATCAAGGGCTCGCCGACCCGCGAGGTCTACCTCGACAACGTCCGCATCCCCGCCGACCGGATCATCGGCGCCGAGGGCACCGGCTTCGCCACCGCCATGAAGACCCTCGACCACACCCGGATCACCATCGCCGCCCAGGCCCTCGGCATCGCCCAGGGCGCGCTCGACTACGCCAAGGGGTACGTCCAGGAGCGCAAGCAGTTCGGCAAGCCGATCGGTGACTTCCAGGGCGTCCAGTTCATGCTCGCCGACATGGCGATGAAGCTGGAGGCCGCCCGGCAGCTCACGTACGCGGCGGCGGCCCGGTCCGAGCGGGTGGCCCTCGGCGGCGGCAAGGAGGACCTGACCTTCTTCGGCGCCGCGGCCAAGTGCTACGCCTCCGACGCCGCGATGGAGATCACCACGGACGCCGTCCAACTGCTCGGCGGCTACGGCTACACCCGCGACTACCCGCTCGAGCGGATGATGCGTGACGCCAAGATCACGCAGATTTATGAGGGCACGAACCAAGTCCAGCGGATCGTGATGGCCAGGAACCTTCCCTAGCAGGGTTTTCGCAGGTCAGGCACTGTTTCGACGGCCCGGCGAGTCGGTCACGGCTTCCTGTCCGTTGCGGCCCGATCAGGCCCGTTCCTGGGCGTCATGCTGGGGAAATCCTGGGCAGATGCCGGGCTGGAAACGGCCTCTGACCTGTGTAAACAGCGCAGCCCCCGGCGCAAGGCCGGGGGCTGTTGTCGTACGCGGATCAGGCGACCTCTGATGCCTCCGTGGGGTCGTCAGCGCCGGGCGTCAGCATCGTTGCGATGGCGGCCCGGCCGCGCTGCTCGGCCCCTTCGAAGATGTAGTGGTAGTGCTCCCTCAGTACGTCCGTACTGCTGTGGCCCATCCAGTCGGCCACATCGTTCTCGGGGACTCCGGCGTACAGAAGCCGTGACCCATAGTAGTGCCGGAGTGAGTGAGCCTTGCAGTACTCCACCTGTCCCTTGCCCAGAGCCTGCATCCAGATCTTCGGGTAGAAGTACGACGCGTAGAGGTAGCCAGTTCGCGTCACGTTAGGGAAGAGAAGCTTCTCAGGCCCCCATACCCCGTGGTTCTTTATGTGCCGTCGAAGCTCGAAGGCGACGTTCGGCGGGAGGGGGACGGTACGCCCTGGCTCGCCTTCGTCCCGAGCCTTGATATGACGACGCTGGATCGCGCTGTTCCTCCCCGACTCGGTGTCTCCGTCCTCTGCAATCTGGAAGTCGACGCGAAGCGTCTCGCCCTTGAAGTCGATCTGGTCGCGGGACACTGCCATCGCCTCACCCAGCCGCAGGCCGCATCCGGCCATGAGCCACAGCATCGCGCGGTAACGCGAAGGGGCGGCATCCAGCATCGCCAGGACTTCCCGCGTCGTAAGCCGTCGAGCGGTGCTCTTGTGCTCCCGGATCTCCTTGGCGCGACTGCCCGCGCCCTTGACCTTCTTGCACGGGTTCCGGCCGATGATCTCGTTGGCGACAGCCCAGTCCATCATCCCGGAGAAGAACGAAAACCGCTGACGCCGTGTGCGAGTGGACAGCTTCCGGTCCTGCTCCATCCACAAGAGCCACTGCTCAACGTCAGCGACCTTGACGGACACGATAGAACGCGCCTTGAAGAACGGCTCAATGGTCGTGTTGAGGATCGACCGGTACTGCTTCTTGGTGCTGTTCTCCAGCTTCCTCTGATTCGTCCACTGCTCCCATACCGCCGTCACCGGCTGCTTACCCAGCCTGTCGTCCAGGTAGGTCCCGGCGTCGAGTTCTTGTTCCTTGCGCTTGCGCTGGTCGTCGGCTCGCTTCTTGGTCTCGAACGTCTTCTGCCGCTGTTTGCCGTCCGGGTCGTACCAGTAAGTAGTCCACTTCTTCGGGTCGTCCTTAGACCGCGCAACCCATGCCCTTGCCACTTGCCCCCCTTGGCTGTTAGTGCTGTTCGCCCATCAAGTGAGCAGTCACTCTGTCCAGGTACTCACCGTTCGTGATCTCTCTTGCCTTGGTGGTGAGTTGCCCCCCGGCCTTGCCTGGCACGGTGGTGAGCAGGTCCCGTTTCCGAGCCTCTTTTAGGTGGCTTCGGATCGTCTCGGGACGCTTGTCCGTCACGACAGTTCCTGTCACTCTGTGACGCAGCCAGAGAGTGAGGAAAATGGGGAAGCGGATGCGCCCACAGTCGTCCGAGCCGAGCGGCCCCGCCTCCGACTGGTCGCCGATGCCCGTACTGCCCAGCCCGTAAAGCGGCCCGCCCTCCCAACCGATCCAACAACCCCTTCCGTGATCTCCTCTAACCAACCAAAAAAAGTGCCCCGCCCGGAGTTATCCGGTCGGGGTACGCGCATTTCTCAGACCAGCAGCGAGGCAGGCATAACCATTCGTGCGCGGTCATTCAGGTCGCGGGCGGCATGATTCTTTAGGTGCGGTTTGATCAGTTTCAGCATGCTTTGCATTCGCTGATCAGCCCTCCCTGATTGGACTAGCGGGTAGTCGTCAAGCGCGCTGTGCCAAGTGGCGCATGCTGCCTCCACATGCCCAATAGCGATTTGCCGTTCGGCTAGAATGGCCCGCTCCTTGACGCGAGTGCGCCGATAGACGTCATACCTCAATCGGTCTGACTGCTTCATTGCTTCGACTGCACCAGTTACATCACCAAGCTCGTAACGAACCTGACTGGTGTGATAGTTCAAGGCCGCCGGATCATACGATCCAAATGCTTTCTGCTGAGACTCGGCCTTATCCATAGCGATTTCGGCTTCCCGAAGGTACATGAGCGCCTTAGTTTTTTCGCCAATCTGCGCCGAAGCGTGTGCCTGTTGGCCAGCAAGAAATGCTCGCATCCTGGGACCGGCTTTGGGGGATGCGGCAGCAGCGGCATCGGCAAGCCTCATCGCGGCCCTGCCATGCCCCAGATCAACTGCCTGAACGCTCATCCCTCGCAGCGTAGTGCAGAAAGTCAGGTGATCCTCTGAGGCTCCAGCCAACTCCAAAGCCTTCAAGTAATACTTTTGAGCCAGTCCGTGAACCCCTTCATCCACGGCCATGTATCCGGTGAGGTAACACAGGTCCGACGCAGCCGACATCATTGCTTTACGGACTTCTTCTGTGGCGTCGGCCCGAAGGTACGGAGCTACCGTATTGACAAGGAATGCTGCGGCCATGGGGCGTGCGTGTCGGCCACCGAATTGATCATCAAGCTCTGAGATCCGTTCGGTCATGGCCACGACTGTATGGACGTCAGGCATTCCTATGCGCTGCACTTGCCCTGTCTGAATGGCTTCCATCCGGCCTACAACCTCCGGCCAGTTGGGCACAGTCAACGCGACAGAGAAGAGGCTCACGCCAAGGACGCTGCGGCGCGAAGGGTCCATGTCCTGCCTCCCCAAGTCGATCAACGCCTCAACGGTACTCAGGCGTGCGTTCGACTCGTTGGCAGGCAGGGGGAACCCTGCCTCAGCGTGCGTGATCGGTCGGCCCAGCTTCCGGGCGAACGCCTCCAAGATCAGCGGTCGGGCAGCCTCTTTCGGCATGTGCCCCTTAAGCCACTGATGGGCAGACGGCTCCCGGTACTTCTGTGGCGTTCCGCGTTCGGTGCCAATGCGGTTGACCTCCTGGACGAGCTGCCGCAGCGTCCACCCGGTCTCTCGAAACAGCCGTTCCAGACCCTCGTTCGGCTCCCGCTCACTCACGACACGCTCAACTCCCCAGCTAAAGCAGGCGCTTAAAGCTCTTAAAAACTGCCGCTCTTGCCACGGTACCGCGATGCGTAGTGGAGCGGTTGCCTAGAGCGAGAAGGACCCCCGCAACCGTGCGACCGGTCCGGGGCATGGCCAACGCTGCGAAGGAGCGTCAACATGAGAGAGCGTATCGCCCGATCCATGAGGCCGTGGCTGCGGAGGTTATTCTCCGCCACCGGTCGCCATCGGACAGCCGATACCTCAAGGTTCGCACCGGCACCCGGTGCCGTGCCCGTACCCGCCCGGCCTGCGTGCCTGTCTGTAACGCAGACACGCCCACGCTTCAGCTCCCGCGTATCCCGGCTGAAGGCCGTTTCCCGATCGCTTGGGACACCGACCCAGTGCCGTTGTACGTCCTCCGGCACGAGCGGCAGCGAGCCTCGGGGATCTCGCGGTGAGCGCGATCGAGCCTCCAGCCCAACCGCAGGAGGCACAGCAAGACGCGCCCAAGCCCCCGACTCAGCAGGAGTTGGACGAGCGTGCGGACGCCCTGAATCAGAGGATTGACAAGCACCTTGGGCGCGGGGGCTGACCCGATGACCTCGTGTGCCACGTGCACCCGGCTGAAGCAGGAGAAGGCCAAAGCCATGGAAGCCGGTGACTATCGGCTGGCCGCCGATCTTGAACTGAAGATCCGGCACCATCCGGACGGTCACAAGATGCCTCCGTTCGGACCTCGATGGGGGTGGATCGGGTGAACGAGCCGACGCCGTACAACGGGCCCCAGCCGGGCGAGGAGGCTTACGACGCCGCCACGGGACGTCTGGGCGTTCTTCAAGCCGTCTGTGACGCCGATGAACTCATCTTCGATCACCAGATGCCGGGCCCACTCATCGCGTTCCTCCGCCCCCAGAGGGGCGGACAGGAGTGGATGACTGACTCCAGGAACGTCCAGTTCCCCAACGAGGCACGGCCGCATCCCGACTCCGGCGACGCGCAGCCCTGACGCATCCCATGACTCCACCCGCCGGACGGTGTTGATTCCCGCCTGGTGGGTGGGTGAGCCCCCGCCCCGATCGTTCGCAACAGGAAGGGCTAACGGTCGGGGCGGGTCAGCAAGTGCCGTGCACGACTCCAACCAGGGAGGGATCACAGCAATGACAGCAGTAGTGAACGACCAGCGGACCGGCCGATCACTGGTCAGCGAGGAGTTATTCGGTAGCCTCGCTCACTTCGTGGCCACCCACAACGGGCAGACCCCGGAGCGGGCCGAGCGCATCGCCGACCAGGCGATTGCGTTCCTCGCGACCGTGGCCACCGCCACCGTGCCCATGGTCCCGTCGGACGACGTGGACATGGGTCTGCACGCCTTCATCCTTCACACCAAGGCGTACGGGGAGTTCTGCGACCAGCACGCCGGGCGCTTCCTGCACCACAACCCCGCCCCGGTGGCGGCGGGCGCACCCTGGAAGCCGTCACGGCCAGCGCGCACGCCATGAAGGCGGCGGGCTTCATGGTCTTCGATGACCTGTGGACCGTGAACGGCGAGAACGCCGCGCAGTGCGATTCCGACTGCGGACGGCCGTACGGACAGGCGGAGTAATCTCCGGCCGGTGATGTGAGACAGGGCCGCCCCTCGGCACATGCTGAGGGGCGGTTCGCTCTTCTAGAGAGGATCAGATTTCGTGGCCGAAGCAGCGTCGTACGAGATCCCCACCAGCGTCTTAGAGACGCTGGTGGCTTCAGGAAGGCGGCTCGTACTCGACCGGCGCGGGTCGACTGTTTGGGAGGTCGAGACGCAGCAGGGCCGGTATGCCGTGAAGCTTGGCCATCCAATCAAAGCAACGAGCGAATGGGAGGCTCAGGAATGGACGGCCCTGGCCCCCGCCCGCGAGGGCGCGATCTTGCAGCAGCTCGACAGGGGCAACGTCAGCTACGGCGAATGGGAACACGGCACCTGGAACGTCCAGCCCTGGCACCAGGGCGACAGCCTGTACGACCTGTGGCAGCCGCACCGCGCCGAAGGGGCCTCATCAGAGCCCGACCTAGGTGAAGCGCTGTCGTGCGCGGAGGCCGTAGCCGCGTTGCACGCGGCAGGGTGGGCGCACGGGGACATCCAACCCGCGCATCTGATCATCAGCGATGAGGGAACGGCGCTCATTGATCTCGCGCTGGCCCAGGGCGGAGACATCCCCACCGCGTACGACTTCAGCTATCGGGGCTGTCTCGTCCACTACGAGAGCCCCGAGATCTCCCGGAGCGTCCTGGAGACCGGCACGGCCACCCCGACCATGACAGCCGACGTCTACGCCCTCGGTGCCTCGCTCTTCATCAGCGCTACCGGACTGCGCCACGTCGCGTACCCGGACGACGCTAGCCGCAAGGATCAGCGGCAAGCCATCGTGGACGGACCGCACCGCCCGGTGAACGTGCCCGGAGTGCTCGGCAAGCTCATCGAAGCCATGCTCAGCCCCGACCCGGCCGACCGGCCCACGAGTGCCGAAGTCTGTAAGGAACTGAGCAGCGGGCACTGAGCCCCCTTGATCGCCCCGCCCATCCGATCTACCCCCTGGGACGGATGGGCGGGGCTCGCCGCAGTTCAGGCAGGGTTGGTCACGTGACCAACGCATGACCAACAGCGGCCCCGGGAGCCCAGTGATCATGGGGAAATCCTGGGGAGACCCCCTCAGAAGGGGTCGTTCATGCAAGTCACGGCCCTACGGCCTGTAAAGCACGGATCTACGAGGGCACCAACCAGGTCCAGCGCATCGTGATGGCGCGCAACCTTCCGTAGTCCTCCCTTCCGTAGTCGTCGAAAGACCAAAGACCGCTGCCGGGCCCGACGGGCCCGGCAGCGGTCTTTGGTGGTGATCCGGATCAGTTGCTGGAGACGGTGACCTTGTCGTCGTTCTTCAGCTCGCCCATCAGCTGCTTGACCTTCGCCATGTCCCACTGCACCGCGCTGCCCTTGGAGGTGGCCAGGCCGGGGTTGGAGATCGGCATGTTCATCTGCTTGCCGTCGCCGCCGGAGACGCTCTTCATCGCGAAGAACATGTCCTTCACGTCCCACAGGCTCATGTCCTTGTCGACGACCAGGTTGTCCAGGCCGGCGCCCATCGTCGGGTAGAGCTTGAACGGGTTCATGATCGTGCTCGGCGAGGCCGCCTTGTTGGCCAGCGCGGACAGGAACTTCTGCTGGTTCTTGGTGCGGTCCAGGTCGCCGCCCGCGAGGCCGTAGCGCTGCCGGACGAAGGCGAGCGCCTGCTGGCCGTTCAGCGTCTGCTTGCCCTTCTTCAGGTCATTGCCGGACTTCTTGTCCTTCATGTCCTGCGGGATGTCGATCTCGACGCCGCCGACGCCGTCCACCAGGTTGGCGAAGCCGTCGAAGCCGATCTCCGCGTAGTGGTCGATCTTCAGACCGGTGTTGTACTCGATCGTGCGGACCAGCAGTCCGGGGCCCTCGGAGGAGTACGAGGCGTTCAGCTTGTTCTGGCTCTGCGGGATCCGATTGCCGCTCTCCGAGCCGGTGAAGGCCGGGATGGTGACCCAGGAGTCACGCGGGAGGCTGACCATGGTGTTGCCGTTCTCACCGACATGGAGAAGGATCATGGAGTCGGTGCGCCGACCGTCCGCCGAGCCGGTGTGCAGCTTCTTCTTGTCCGCGTCGGACATGCCCTCGCGGCTGTCCGAACCGACGATCAGGTAGTTGGTGCCCTTGCCGCCGCTCGGCCGGTCCTCGACCTTGCTGAGGTCGACCTCGCGGCGGAGCTTGGAGTCGGCCCAGAAGTAGGTGCCGATGCCGACGGCGAGCAGCAGGACGATCAGGGTGACCAGGCCGATGGTTATCCGGCGCTTCCAGTTCTTCGGCCTCACCGGACGCGGGCCGCGGCCGCCGGGGCCACCGGGGCCGTGGTCGCCGCCGCCCGGTCCGCCGTTGCCGCGGCCGTAGACCTGACCGGTGTTGTAACCGTCGTCGTAGTCGTCATAGCCCTGGGACGCCTGCTGCCGCGGGACGGTGCCGCGGGGCGAGAGGTCGGGCGGCAGCGGGGGCTCGTCATACGGCGGCGGACCGCCCGCTCCGGGCGCGCTGCGCCTCACCTGCGGCATGGCGCGAGCCCCCTCCGGCTCGGCGCTGCCGCTACCACGTCCGTACCGGCCGCTACCGTCGCCGGACCATCCCTGGGGCCATTCGCTCATGCAAGGCAGTGTGCCTGGTCGGGTGGGTCGCATTACAGGCCGGGGGCAGGATCGCGGCATGGCTGTTGCAGACCTGATAAGAATCTGGTCCGCATAAGGTGGACGACATGACCAAACAGGCCCAGGGTGCGGAACCGGAGCTTCCGGGTAAGCCCACCTCCGCCTCTCGTACCACGCTGTCACACATCATGACCGGCAGTGACACCAATCTCCTCGGTACCGTCCACGGTGGCGTGATCATGAAGCTGGTGGACGACGCCGCCGGAGCGGTCGCCGGACGCCACTCCGAGGGGCCCGCGGTCACCGCGTCGATGGACGAGATGGCCTTCCTCGAACCGGTCAGAGTCGGCGACCTCGTCCATGTGAAGGCCCAGGTCAACTGGACCGGCCGGTCCTCCATGGAGATCGGGGTGCGGGTGCTGGCCGAGCGGTGGAACGAGTCCACGCCCGCCACCCAGGTCGGCAGCGCCTATCTGGTCTTCGCCGCCGTCGACGCCGACGGCAAGCCCCGGCCCGTGCCTCCGGTCATCCCGGAGACCGAGCGGGACAAGCGGCGCTACCAGGAGGCCGAGATCCGCCGGACCCACCGGCTGGCCCGCCGCCGGGCGATCAAGGAACTCCGTGCTCAGCGAAACACCGCCGGGCGCGCCGACGACGCCACCGAGGGCGCCGACCGGCCGTGACCGGCCGTGGCCAGCGGTGGCCGGCCGTGACTTCCGGGGTCAGAGGGAGCGGGTGGCGCCGCCCTCGGGGCAGGCGACCTCGTCGCCGGTGACGGCCCCGAACCCGGCGGTGTCGGTCTTCGGCGCCTCGACCCGCACCGGCCGTACGCCCTTGTAGTCCGCGCCGACCGTGACCTGCATCACCGCGCCCTGCCCGGCCACCGGCTTCAGCCGGGCCCCGGGCAGCGCGGCCGCCAGCGAGCGCACCGAGCGGTCCCAGACGGGGTCGTACGCGATCTCCGTGTGCCGGACGTCGGGCGTCGCGGCGTCGGCGGGGGAGCCGGTGGTGGCGAAGCCGGTGGCGTGCAGCGCGCGGTCCGCGCGGCGGGCGAGCCCCGTCGTATTGGTGCCGTTGAGCACATGCACCCGGACCTGGGCCGGGTCCACGTCCACCGGGGTGGCCCGGACACGCTTCGGGCGGTGGGCGACGAGCGGCCGGTCCTCGCGGAGGGTGGTGAAGAGCCGCTCGGCCTTGGCCCGGTCCCAGCGGAGCGTGGAACCGGCCCCCTTCACCGGCACACCGGGCAGGATGACCGGGACCGAGGCGAACTCCGAGGACGCGGGGGTGACCCCGCTCATCGCCCGACCCAGGGCGACCATGTCCACAGCGCTGAAGCCGTGGTCGGCGCGGACCGAGCCCAGCAGGGCCCCGGCCACCCGGTTGAACCGCACCGGGTTGAGCAGGATGCCCCCGGCCGTGGCCTGGTGGACCACGGCGGCCAGGAAGCGCTGCTGCCGCTGGATCCGGCCCAGGTCGGAGGTGCCGTCCACATGCCGGGAGCGGACGTACTGCAGCGCCTGGCCGCCGCCCAGGACATGGGTGCCGGCCGGCAGGTCGAGACCGGTGTGGTCGTCCTTGAGCGGGCGCGCGGTGCAGATCTTCACCCCGCCGAGCACATCGACCGTCTTCATGAAGCTGGCGAAGTCCACCTCGAGGTAGTGGTCGACGTGGACGCCGGTGAGATGCTCCACGGTGCGCACGGTCAGGTTCGGCCCGCCCTCGGCGTACGCGGCGTTGAGCTTCCGCGGATGGCTCGGATGGCGCTTGCCGGCGGCGTCGGTGTACGCGGGGATCTCGGCGTAGGAGTCGCGGGGCAGGCTGACCGCGCTGACCCGGCGGTGGTCTCCCGACAGATGCATCAGCATGATCGTGTCGGTGCAGCGGCAGGGGGCTCCGCCCAGCCGGTACAGCGCCTTCTCCCGAGGCGTGATCTTCTCCCGTCCGTCCGTGCCGACCACGAGGAAGTTGACGCCTCCGCCGGTGCTCTTCGGCCGGTTGTCCAGGCCGCCGAAGGCGTCCACCCGGTGGATCCCGGATTCGAGCTCCCTGACCAGCAGATGCCCGATGCCGCTGACCGCCAGCACCAGACAGGCGCCGCCCGTGGCCAGCCGCAGCCCCCAGCGGGGGCGGCGGGCGCGGGGGAGCGGCGGGCGCGGCGATCGGGCCGGTGCACTCACTGAAGGGGACCTCCGCGAACTTCGGCGGGCTGGGCGGAACCGCCTCACCGTAGGCCCATACGACGATCGCCTTGATGGCCCCACGCCGCCCGTACGGGGCGCTGCCACCCGGGCGGCGCGCTCCGGTGTCCCCCGTTCGCGGTAACGTGGCCCGGAAACCGCAGTCTTTTGGGGCCCCGCCCCCAGTCTCCTGGGGCCCGGCCCCCGAACCCCGAGGTGCCATGCCCCCGCATCAGCTCCCGGCCGTCTCCGTGATCATGCCGGTGCTCAATGAGGAACGCCATCTGCGCAATGCCGTGCGGCACATCCTGGAGCAGGAGTACGACGGTGAGATGGAGGTGGTGATCGCGCTCGGCCCGTCCACGGACCGCACCGACGAGATCGCCGCCGAACTGGTGGCGGAGGACCCCCGGGTGCATACGGTCCCCAACCCCACGGGCCGCACCCCCGCCGCGCTGAACGCGGCGATCAAGGCGTCCCGCCATCCGGTGGTGGTCCGGGTCGACGGCCACGGCATGCTCTCGCCCGACTACATCGCGACCGCCGTACGGCTCCTGGAGGAGACCGGCGCGCAGAACGTCGGCGGGCTCATGCACGCCGAGGGCGAGAACGACTGGGAGAAGGCCGTCGCCGCCGCCATGACCTCCAAGATCGGGGTGGGCAACGCGGCCTTCCACACCGGCGGTGAGGCGGCCCCCGCCGAGACCGTCTATCTGGGCGTCTTCCGGCGAGAGGCGCTGGAGCAGCAGGGCGGGTACAACGAGGAGTTCATCCGCGCCCAGGACTGGGAGCTGAACTTCCGGATCCGCGAGGCCGGCGGACTGATCTGGTTCTCGCCCGAGCTGAAGGTCTCCTACCGGCCGCGGCCGAGCGTGCGGGCCCTGGCCAAGCAGTACAAGGACTACGGCCGCTGGCGCCATGTCGTGGCCCGCTTCCACCAGGGCTCGATCAATCTGCGCTATCTCGCGCCGCCGACCGCCGTCGTCGCCATCGCGGCGGGCATCGTGGTGGGCGCGGCCGTCACCCCGTGGGGCTTCGTGATCCCCGGCGGCTATCTGGCCGCGATCGTCGCGGGCTCGCTCCCCGCGGGCAAGGGGCTGCCGGTGAAGGCACGGCTGCGGATTCCGGTGGCGCTGGCGACCATGCACATGTCGTGGGGCTGGGGCTTTCTGACCAGCCCGCGGTCGCTCGCCAAGAAGGTCATCGCCAGCCGCCGCCCGGCGGTCATGGCGCGGTAGTCGCGCACGTACGCCACGTACGCCGCGCCCGTACGCCACGTACGCCGGAGGGGCCGGACCCGCATCGGGTCCGGCCCCTCCGCATGCCGTGCCGGGGGCGTCAGAAGGTGTAGCTCGGGTTGACCTTCATACAGCCCTTCTCCTCGCCGTTGAGCGCGTCCGCGCTCTTGGGCGTCTTCTCGCCGTCGTCCGCCGCCGCCTTCGGATAGGCGGTGCCCTCGCGCCAGTCGTTGCCGACCACCAGGGTGACCTCCTGCACCGACTTCGACGACTTCACCGCGGACTTCGGCAGCTTCAGCGCCTTGGCCACGGCCAGGGCGTCACCCTGCCGGGGCTCGTCCGGGTAGAGGACGGTGGTGTCGGCCTGCGAGATGAGCACCGTGTTCGCGGTGGCCCTGGCGTAGCCCAGCCGCACCAGCTCGGAGGTGATGACCGCGGCCCGGCCGGAGACCGGCCCCAGGACGGTGCTGGCGGTGCCGTTCTGCACCACCACCGGGATCTGCTCCTTGGGCGCGGTGGGCGCCGGGGTGGCGTCCGGCTTCTTCTTGTCCTTGCCGTCCAGGCTTATGTCGTTGCGCAGCAGCGAGAAGGTCTGCTCGGCGTCGCCCGGCTTGGGCAGTACGTACTCCCCGCCGCCGCCGTACTCCCAGGGCATGGTGATCATGGTGGTGCGCTTGGTCGGCACCCGCTTGAGGTCATTGCCCAGGTCGTACAGCTTCTTGACGGTGCCGAGGCCGTGGTCGACGGTCAGCGCGTCGGTGGCGGCCTCCGCGAGGTCCATCAGCTTGCCCGGGTCGCTGAGCTTGGTGCCCGACTTCAGCTGGCGGATCATCGACGTCATATACATGTGCTGGGCCTTGGCCCGGCCGATGTCGCTGTTGTCCTCGAAGCCGTAGCGGGTGCGCAGCCACTGGAGGGCCTGCACGCCCTTGACGTTGTGGGTGCCCTTGGTCAGCTTCAGACCGGAGCCATGGCCCTTGCTGTCATGGGAGTAGACGTTGCCGTCCACGCACACCGGGACGCCGCCGATGGCGTCCGCCATGGAGACCACCCCGGAGAAGTCGATCATCATGAAGTGATCGATGTAGACGCCGGTGAGCTCCTTCCAGGTGGCGACCGTGCAGCCCGGGCCGCCGTGCTGGAGCGACTGGTTGATGGCCCCCTCGGTCTTCGGATACACCGTGCCGTCGTGCGGATCGGTGCACTGGGGGATGGTCACCCGAGTGTCGCGCGGGATGCTGACCACCGACATGTTGCTGCGGTCGGCCGAGACGTGCACCAGCATCTGCACATCGCCCAGCGGCTTGCGGTCCGCGTCCTGCTTGGCGCCGCCCAGCTTGACGTTCTCCGCGCTGTTCCGGCTGTCGGAGCCGATGAGCAGGATGTTGAGGGGGGTCTGTCCGGCGGCGTTGGGCTCGGGCTTGCCGATCTTGCTGTCGCCGAGGTCCAGATTCTCCTTCTTCAGATTGCCGTTCAAGTGTTCGTAGTAGAAATATCCGGCGCCGGCCGCGCCGAGCACCAGCACGGCCAGCGTCAGGGCGGTCCAGCGCAGGATCCGCACCCCACGGCTCCGCTTCGGCCGTCCCTGACCATCCGGCCGTCCCCGACCACCCGGCCCGCGCCCCGCGCCGTGCGGCGCGGGGCCCTTCCCTTTCGGCGGGCTGTCGTCCTCACCGTGCTCACGGGGTTCGGGAACGGTGGCCCGCCGCCCTCTCTCCCCCCGCACACCGCTCTGCCGCATCGGGCCCTCCCCGCTGTCTCTCGGTCGTCCGGCCCGATGGACGAGGGTGGATCCGCTGGCCGGCGACGGTCACTTGGCGCAGACGTCCTTGTCGTCGGCCTCAACCCTCTGAATGTCCTTCGGTGCCTTCGACGGGGCGGAGATCGGTGTGCCGGCGCCCTTGAAGTCCGCGCCCAGCGTCAGGGTCATCTCCGCCATCGGCTCGGCGTCCTTCGTGCCTTCCTTCATGGCGGAGGCGGGCAGCCCCATGCTGTCGGCCAGCCGACGCGCCTGGTCGGCCTGGTTGGGAGCGTACTCCAGCGTCGACTTCTTCAGCTCTGACGGAGCGTTTCCGCCGTTGCTGGTGCGGAGCATCCCCTCGGTGTTCTGCATCCAGTCGACGGTCTCCTGGGCGGCGCCGAACTGCCCGCTGCCGTTGAGCACCTTGACCCGGACGTCGGCGGGGTCGGCCTTCGGCCCCTTCAGCCGCTGCGCCTGCTCGTCCTTGGCCGCCTTCTCCTTCTTCTTGACCTCGGTCAGCGAGACGTCCTGCCGGACCATGGAGAACAGCGGCTCGGCCTTGGTCTTGTCGAGCAGCACGGTCGCACCGTCGGTGTTGTCGACGACCGGAACCGTCGCGAAGGTGACGTTCTTGAGATCGACCTTGCTCAGGTTCTTCCCCAGCGAGGCCAGCTTGGAGACGGTGCCGATCCCGGTGTCCACGGTGAGCGCCTTGGTGGCGGTCTGGGCCAGGTCCCACATCTTCCCCGGGCTGGTGAGCGTCCCGCTGGCCTTCATCTTGCGCATCAGCGAGCTCAGGAACTGCTGCTGGAGCTTGATCCGGTCCAGGTCGCCGCCGAAGCCGACGGCGTGCCGGGTCCGGACGAACGCCAGGGCCTGCTCGCCCTTGACCGTGTGCCGCCCCTTCTTCAGGTTCAGGTGCGACTTGGGGTCGTTGATGTCCTTGCCGAGGCAGATGTCCACCCCGCCGACCGCCGTGGACATCTCCTTGACCGCGTTGAAGTCGGCCATCATGAAGTGGTTGATGTTCAGACCGGTGATCTTCTCCACCGTCTGCCAGGTGCAGCCGGGGTTGCGGCCCTCCTGTCCCAGACTGGTGTTGAACCGCACCTCCTCCTCACCCGGGATCGTCTTCTCCTTGCCGTCTTCCTTCACGGTGCAGTCCGGGATGTCGGTGATCATGTCGCGCGGGAAGCTCAGCACCGTCGCGTTCGACCGGTCCGCGGAGACGTGGAACAGCAGGGTGGTGTCGGCGTGGCCGACGCTGCCCGCGTCGCCGTAGCCCTCGTTCCCCTTGCCGTCCCGGCGGTCGGTGCCGATCAGCAGGATGTTCATCGGGCCGTCGGAGACCGCGGCGTTGTTCTCGCCGACGTCCACCTTGCTGATGTTGTTGTTCAGGTGCTGATAGACGAAGTACGCCGCGGCCGAACCGCCCACCAGCAGGAAGGCCAGGGTGCCGCTGCCCCAGTAGAGCGCCTTCTTCGTCTTCGACTTCTTCGGCTTCGGCTTGCGGCGGCTGACCGGGCCCGCCGCCTTCTCCTGCTCCGCCTCCCGTTTGGCCGCGCGGCGGCGCCCCCTGGGCTCGGAGCCGGTGACGTCGTCATCGCTCGATGATCTGGAGACCCGTCGCAGCTCCGTGGTGTCGTCCGCCGATGTCTCGGCGGGATTCAGCCGCAGCTCGTAGTTGCCCGTATTCGGGTCGAACACCCACTGATCGGCTGGGTCGAAGTCACCCGCCCCGCCAGGGCCTTGCGCGTCCACGGTCGCCTGTGTCCTCCGTCGGTGCCACGCGGCGCCTCCCCCTCAAGGCGCTCCATCCGTCTTCATGCAGTGCGCGGCCACCTCGTAGAGCGCACCGGATCGCTCACACTATCCGTCCAGATCAGCGTCAAGCGACGCCGGTGACAAATTCCACTTCCCTACAACTGGGCAATCTGCCCAATCCTTATCTGATCCTTCACGAATCATGGGTCGCCCTTATGGCCCTTTTACTCGCAGATGCCGCGCGCGGCGGTCGTCCCCTGGTACCCGCTGAGGTCGGCGGCCTCGGGGCCGCCGCCCGTCGACGCCGTGACGGTGTGGGACACCGGCACCGGCCGATCCAGTCGCAACTGCCGGAACAGGCGGTCGGCATCGGGTTGGACGAGCTCATCGCGGTTCTTGTTGTACGTGTAGGGCTGCCGCGGAATCGTGAGGAAGCGGATCTTGTCCCGGGGATGTCCCGCACCCCGCGCACCAGAGCGTACAGATCTTTGAGCGAATCCAGGCCCGGATCCGTGGTCAGCGCGGACGTCGCGGCATTGAGCACCGGATACAGCTTCGCGGGATTGAGCAGCACACCATTGCTCTGCACTTTCTTCACAAGCGAGCTCATGAACTCCTGCTGCCGCCCGATGCGCTCCGTGTCGCTGCCGTCGCCGATGCTGTACCGGGCGCGCACGTAGCCCAGGGCCTGCTCGCCGTGGAGGACCTGACGGCCCGCGGGCAGCTTCAGATGCGCCTCGGCGTCGTCCACGGGCTCCTTCAGGCACATCTCGACCCCGCCGACCGCGTTCACCAGCCGCTTGAAGCCGCTGAAGTCCACGATCATGTGGTGGTCGACGCGGATGCCGGTCAGCTTCTCCACGGTGCGGATCGAACAGGCCGCGCCACCGGCTTCGAACGCCCAGTTGAACTGGGCGAATCGGGCCTGGAGGTGTTTTCCGTCCGGCCCCTCGCAGGCCGGGATGTCCACCATCAGATCGCGCGGGATGGAGACGGCGGTGGCGCTTTTCCCGCCCGCCTGGAGATGCAGCAGGATCGTGGTGTCCGAGCGCTGGGTGCCGGTGTCCTTGCCGTATTTGCCGTTGCCCTTGCCGCCCCGGTTGTCGGAGCCGATCAGCAGGATGTTCTGCGCGTCCCGCACCGCCGACACCGGCCGCTCGGCCTCGTACTTCTTCAGCTCGTTCGCGGTCCGGGTATCGGTGCGGATATTGCCGTCGAGGCGCTCGTAGAACCACCACCCCGCCCCGGCCACCGACAGCACCAGCACGGCCACGCCCAGCGCGAGGACGCGCGGCCAGCGGCGCCTGCGTCTCGGCGCAGGCTCAGAGCTGTCGGTCGTCACGTCCGCGTCCTCCCACCCGTCTTCCGCCCGGGGCGGAGCGGCATCGCATGCCGGGATACCGATTAACGGAACAGACATGCGAAGCCCGCACATGGTTGTACGTATCTGTAGATCATCGCGCGGGGTGGGCGGCGCGGCCCGTGGGCTCGGCCCTCGGTCCGCCGGACGGGTCAGGGGAGGGGTGGTCGGGCTTTTGGGGCGGGTCGAGGGTGAGGGTGCGGCGGTGGCTGTGGCTGAGGGCGTGGTGGCGGCGTGGCCTCAAGGCGTGGTGGGTGTGGGTGTGGGCTCAGGGTGTGGTGGGTGTGGGTGTGGGTGTGGGCTCAGGGTGTGGTGGCGGCCGTGGTTTCAGGGCGTGGTGGCGGTGACGCGCTCGCTCTCCTTGCGCCCGGCCAGCCCCTTCTCGTCCAGCCGGTCCAGATGGCGGCAGAGCACCACCGAACCGCCACTGGCCAGCGGCGCGTACAGCCCGTACGACAGCCCCTCCCAGGTGCGGTACGAAAGACCTGACAGGATCCGCGAACCGGGCCCGAGTCCCCGCCCGGCGGCGTCGGCGCGCGCCCGCTCCACCACCTCGGCGCTCGTCAGCTCCACACCACCGACGGCCAGCGCGGGCGTGTCCGGGTCCACGGGGGAGTACGGCGCGAAGCGGTCGCCCTGGCTGGGCACCTCCACGGCGTAGTCCGCGAACCCCTCCGGCAGCTGGGGGAAGCGGCCGCCCAGCGGCTGAAGCGACAGCGCCACTCGCTCCCCGGAGCACTCCCGCGCCTCCTTGAGGCTGTCCGGGCCGCTGACGACGAGGTCGGCGGAGGCCGGGTCGCCCCCGATGTCCACGAGGACCCCGACCGAGGAACAGGCCACCAGCCACACGGCGGTCTGCCAGTGGGCGGGGAGCAGCAGTGCGCATCTGTCGCCGGGCGCGGCGGCGAGATCGTCCTGGAGGAGATTGGCGGTCTTCGCCACCCAATTGGCGAAGGTGGCCACGGAGAGTTCGACGCGTTCGCCCGTGGCGTCGTCGTAGAAGGTCACGAGCGGGCGGGAGGGATCCGCGTCGAGCGCGGATCCCAGCAGGTCGGCGGGGGTGCGATCGGTGGCGTTCACGCGCGCAAGACTACGCGCCGAAATTGCGGCGCGGACGGGGTCGGTGGGGTCCGGGTCACCGGACCGTCCGCGACGTGTCCGCTCTTCCGAATGGACAGGTTTGTCCCCTTATGGGGACGATTCCAATCATGCGTGCATACCTGGCATCCTCGATCGGCGTCGCGTGCACCGCCGCCCTCGCCCTTCCCCTCGCCCTGTACCCCGGACCCGCCCACGCCCGGGCCGAGCGGACCGTCGCCGTCGGCTCCACGCAGTCGCTGCCACTGCGCCCGCTTGGCTCGCGGGGCTCGCCCGTAGGTGGCGGGCTGGACCGAGGCGTGGCCGCCGGGCGCGGAGACGCCGCGGTCGAGCGGGGCGTCACCGCGTCGGGCGTGCGGCCGTTCTCGCTCGTCGGCGTCGTCTGGGACCGGCCCGCCGCGGAGCTCCACGGCCGGGCGCAGGTGCGTACCCGCGCGGTCGGCGGCGCGTGGTCGCCGTGGCGCGAGCTGCTGCCGTACGGGGACGAGGCCCCCGATCCGGACTCGCCCGAACTCCGCGGCGCACGGGCCCACGGCGGCACCGCGCCGCTGTGGGTCGGCCCCTCGGACGCCGTCCAGGCGCGGGTGCGGCCGGAACGGTCGGCGACGGCGGACACGGGCGCGGCTAAGGCGGGCGCGGACGAGGACGCGGCTAAGGCGGGCGCGGACGCGGACGTGGCGAAGGCGGACGTGGGGTCGGCGACGGACGCGGATGCGGGGCCGGCGGATGCGGGCTCGGCGACGGCGGACGCGGGGTCGGGGGCGGCGGACGTGCGGGCGGGGGATGCGGGGCCGGCGGACACGGGGACGGCCGCCCTGCCGTCCGGGCTGCGGTTGGAGCTGATCGACCCGGGTGGGCCCCCGGCGCGGCCGGGGTCGGAGCGGGCCGCGCACCACGCGCTTCCGGAGCACCCGGTGCCGACGGCGGGGGGTGAGGTGTCGGCGTCAGGGGGCGGCGCGCCGGGCGCGAAGCCGACGGCGGTGGGATCGCCGGGAAGGCCGTCCTGGGGGCCTCCGGACCGTCGGGGCCGTCCGCGAAGCCGACCCCCAGACCCTCCGCGCCGTCCACCGAGCCGGTGCCGTACCCCCACCCCCACACCTCCACCCAGCAGCCCAACCCCACCAACCCCACCAACCCCACCAACCCCACCACCGCGCCGCCCAGCGCGCTCGACGCCGATGCCAACGCCGATGCCGACGCCGAGGCGGCCAAGGTGGCCGCCGCCCGCTACCGCGCGCCCCGGCCCAGCATCGTCACGCGCGCGGGCTGGGGCGCCGACGAGAAGATCCGCGAAGCGGGCCACGTCTACAGCAAGACCGTGAAGGTCGCCTTCATCCACCACACCGTGACGGGCAACAACTACCGCTGCTCACAGGCGCCCTCCGTTATGCGCGGTATCTACCGCTATCACGTGAAGAGCCTTGGATGGCGTGACTACGGCTACAACTTCACCATCGACAAGTGCGGAAAAATCTACGAAGGCCGCTCCGGCGGTGTGACCAAAGCCGTACGCGGGGCGCACACGCTGGGCTTCAACACCAACAGCATGGGCGTCGCCGTCCTCGGCACTTTCACCTCCAAGAAGCCCTCGGCCAAGGCCGTGAAGGCCGTCGCCAAGCTCACCGCGTGGAAACTGGGCCTCTTCAAGCGGAATCCGCGCGGTACGACGCACCTGGTGTCGGGCGGCGGCAACAAGTACAAAAAAGGCGCCAAGGTCAAGCTCCATGTGATCGCAGGTCACCGCGACGGCTTTGCCACCGAGTGCCCCGGCAAGCGTCTCTACAAGAAGCTCGGTTCGGTACGGAAGACCGCCGCCCGCCTCCAGGGGCGCTGATCAGGCGGGGTCCGGGGATCTGCATACACTGGCCGCCGACCGGCGAGCCCCAGCAGGAAGCAGAGACGATACGTGACCAATGCGCCAGCAACGCCATCGCCAGAGGCGATCCTCCTGGTCGGCGGCAAGGGAACCCGGTTGCGCCCGATGACGGTGCACACTCCCAAGCCGATGGTCCCGGCGGCCGGCGTTCCGTTTCTGACCCACCAACTCGCCCGCGCCCGCGCCGCCGGGGTCGAGCACATCGTGCTCGCCACGTCCTATCTGGCGGAGGTCTTCGAGCCGTACTTCGGTGACGGCTCCTCGCTCGGCCTGCACCTGGAGTACGTCACGGAGGAGGAACCGCTCGGCACCGGCGGCGCCATCCGCAACGTCGCCTCCCGGCTGCGCTCGGGCCCCGACGACCCGGTGCTCATCTTCAACGGCGACATCCTCACCGGCCTCGACATCCGCGCCCTCGTCGACAACCACCGCACGACGGGCGCCGATGTCTCCCTGCACCTCACCCGGGTCCCGGACCCGCGCGCGTACGGGCTGGTGCCCACGGACGAACGGGGCAGGGTCACCGCCTTCCTGGAGAAGCCGCAGACCCCCGAGGAGATCGTCACCGACCAGATCAACGCGGGCGCGTACGTCTTCAACCGTTCGGTGATCGACACCATCCCCGCCGACCGCCCCGTCTCCGTGGAACGCGAGACCTTCCCCGGTCTGCTCGCGGAGGGCGCCCACCTCCAGGGCATGGTCGACTCCACGTACTGGCTCGACCTGGGCACCCCCCAGGCGTTCGTCCGCGGCTCCGCGGACCTGGTGCTGGGCCGGGCCCCCTCCCCGGCCGTGCCGGGCCGCTGCGGGGACCGCCTCGTCCTGGACAGCGCCTCGGTCGCGGTCGACGCCAAACTGACCGGCGGCACGGTGATCGGCCCCCAGGCCCGCGTGGGCGCGGGCGCGCGCATCGACGGCAGCACGGTGCTGGAGGGCGCCATCGTGGAGGAGGGCGCCCAGGTCCACGACTCCCTCGTCGGCGTCGGCGCCCGAATCGGCGCCCGCACGGTCCTCCAGGGCGCGGTAGTCGGCGACGGCGCATTGGTCGGCCCCGACAACGAGCTACGAGACGGTGTCCGCGTGTGGTGCGGAGCCGACATCCCGGCTGGCGCGGTCCGCTTCTCCTCCGACCAGTAACGGCCCCGCCGCCCCCAGCCTCCCCGGCACCCCTCAGCCGACCACGACGGAAACCCAGCCCTCCGGCGAAACCCCGACCCGCACGGCCCGAACCCACCCCTCCGGCGTCAGAGGCCCTGCCGAACCCGGCTGCGCAACCAACGCCTCCGGCGTTTGAGGGGCCGCCGGGCCCGGGGTGGAGCCGGGCAGGGGCGGAGCTCCGTCGCTGCGCAACCCAGCCCCTCCGGCGTTTGAGGAGCGGGGTCCGGGGGCGGAGCCCCGGCGGGGGCCGAGGGGCGGAGCCCCATCGTTTCGGGAAGGGGCGGGGTGGGGCTCACCGCCGGAGGCACCCACGCCCCGCACCCAGCACCGGGCACCCACATCCCGTACCCACGCCCCGCACCCAGCAACGGGCACCCGGCAACGGCACCTCCGCCCCGCACCCCCGCCCCTACATCCCCCGAAAGTCCCGCACCGCCAAGCGAGGCGCCCGCCGAGGCGGCGTACGCCCGGACAACAAAATCAGCCGCGCCGCGCGATACCGCTGCCCCGCATATGGCGCCAAAAGCTCAAGCATCGCCTTGTCATCCGCCCCCCGCACCCCGGCAAGCGCATACCCGACAATCCCCGGCAAATGCAGATCGCCAACCGTAACCGCATCCGGCGTCCCATTGCTCCGCTGCAACGTCTCCGCCGCCGTCCAAGGTCCAATACCCGGAATCAACCGCAGCCGAGCCGAGGCAGCGGCAAGGTCCATGGACGCGGCCTCCTCCAGCCGCCGGGCAACCCGGACCGCCCGCAGAATCGTCGAGGAGCGCTTGGCGTCCACGCCCGCCCGATGCCACTCCCACGACGGGATCAGCGCCCAGCCCCGCGGATCGGGCATGACCCGCATCCGCATCCCCTCCGCAGGACCGGGCGCGGGCTCGCCATGGCGCTGGAGCAGCAGCCGCCAGGCGCGGTACGCCTCGATGCCGGTGACCTTCTGCTCAAGGATCGAGGGGATCAGGGACTCGAGGACCAGCCCGGTACGGATGAGCCGGAGGCCAGGATGGCGCCGGTGCGCCTCGTGAACGAGCCGATGGCGGGGCACGAACGCCGACGGGTCGTCGTCCGCCCCGAGGAGGGCGGGCAGACCGTCCAGCAGCCACTCCGCCCCCGGCCCCCAGGCCCGCCCCTCGATCTCGGCACCCTTGCGCGCGATCCGTAGGGTCCCGGGCCCGGCCGGCGTCCGGCTCGCCCGCCAGAACGCGCCGTCCGCGCCGACCTGGAACGCGGGATCCCTGGGCCCTCGCTGCAGCACGCCGAGGTTACGCGCGAGGTCACAGGGGTCCGGGGGACTCCAGGTACGTCTCACACACACGCGGCCACCCTACGACCCACCGCCGCCCCACCGGGCCGGCACCCACCACACCACCGACCGCGCACCCTGCCCCACGGCGCCCGACACACCCGGCCACCCCAAGGCGCACCCCAGCAACCACCCCCGCACCCGCGCTCCCACTCCGCACAACGCGCGCCCCCAACCCCCGCGCACGCGACCTCACCGCGCAACCCCGGTACCGGACAGCCCGCCCCATACGACCCCGTCCCAGACAACCAGACCCCAGACAACCAGACCCCAGACAGCCAGGCCCCAGACAACCAGACCCCAGACAACTCACCCCAGACAACCCCGCCCCAAAGCCCCGACCGCACACACCTACCGCACCACCACGAACCCCTCGACCCCCCGCTCCGGCCGTGCCGCCGGCGGCACGGCGGCCTGGCCGACCGCGACCGTGCCCATCGGGTCCCAGTCGTCCGGCAGGCCCAGGACCTCGCGTACCACCGGGCGGCAGAACATCGTGGACGACACCCACGCCGAGCCCAGCCCCTCACCCGCCAGCGCGACCAGCAGGTTCTGCACCCCGGCCCCCGCCGCGACCACGAACATCTCGCGCTCCGCCGTGTTCCGCCGCCGGTCGGGATAGGTGTGGGCGCCGTCGGCGACCAGGCACGGGACGACCAGGTACGGCGCCTTGCGCAGCACATCCCCGCGCCGCACCCGCTTGGCGATGCTCTCCTCCGAGAAGCCGTCCCCGCGCAGATCGGCGATCCAGGCGTCCCGCATCGCGTCCAGCAGCCGCGTCCGCGAGTCCTCCGACTCCAGCAGGACGAACCGCCACGGCGTCGTATGGTGCGGCGCCGGTGCGGTGACGGCGGCGGCGACCGCGCGCCGCACCGCCGCGCCGTCCACCGGCTCGTCGGTGAACTCCCGCACCGTACGGCGCAGCGTCACCGCCTCCCGTACGGCCTCGGAGGTGCCCAGCCGGAACATGTCGTCCGCGGCCCCGCGCACCAACGCACGCGCGCCCGCGTCCTCAGCACCGCCTTGCCCGTCAGCTCCCTCAGTGCCCTCAGCCCCCTCCGCGCCCTCAATGCCCTCAGCCCCCTCCGCTCCCTCAGCCCCGCCCAGCCCCTCGAACGCCACCACCTGCGGAAGCCCCCGCAACACGGCCACCGGCAGCCCCTCGGCCTTGCCCTTGACCAGGTCACCCGCGGCGGCCAACTCGTCAGCGGTGGCGACGATGGTCGCGCTCAGCGCGTTTCCGTACGCGTCGACTCCGCCGCGCAGATCGTCCAGCACCCGCACCCCGGCCGCGCCGATGGCGACATCGGTGACCCCGGTCCGCCACGGCCGCCCGAACGTGTCGGTGACGATGACGCCGACCTCCACGCCGAGCACCTCCCGCAGCCCGGCCCGGATCGCCCGCGCCGAGGCGTCGGGGTCCTCGGGGAGCAACAGGACCGTCCCGGAAGGGGTGTTGGAGGCATCGACCCCGGCGGCGGCCATGACCAGACCGTGGCGGGTCTCGACGATCCGCGTACGGCCGCGCCGCGCCACGACCCGCACCGTCTCGGCGTCTATGGCCGCCTCGCGGTCGGTCGCCTCGACGACGCGCCCCTCCGCCTTGCTGACGATCTTGGAGGTGACCAGCAGCACATCGCCGTGGGCGAGCCCCGGCAGACCACCCGAGGTCGCGGCGTCGGCGATCAGCTTGGCGAGGTCGTCACCGGGCCGCACCTCGGGCATCCCGGGCAGGGCCCACACCCGATACGACGGCAGCTCCCCGACGAGCCCCCTGATGCGCGCCTCGACGCGTCCCCCGACGATCCCCCCGACGCGTCCAACGCCGGTCCCCCCGGCACGCCCCCCGGCCCGCCCCCCACCGCGCTCATCCCCGCACCTCTTCCGCCAGCGCCAGCGCCTCGGCCGCCATCGCCGCCGTGGCCTTGAGGTCCGCCATCATCAGCGGGATCGCCCGGCAGCGGATCCCGGCGGCCTCGACCTCCTCGACCGCGCCCGCGTCGACGGTGTCGACGAGCCAGCCGTCCAGCAGCCCGGAGCCGTAGTGCTTGGCGACGGCGGCGGCGGTGGACTCGACGCCGACGGCGGCGAGCACCTTGTCGGCCATGCCGCGCACGGGCGCGTCGCCCACGATGGGGGACAGGCCCACGACCGGGACCCCGGCGTCGGCGATGGCCTCGCGCACCCCGGGCACGGCGAGGATCGTGCCGACGCTGACCACCGGGTTGGACGGGGGAAGAGGACGACATCGGCGTCGGCGATGGCCTCCAGGACGCCGGGCGCCGGTTTGGCCTGGTCGGCGCCGACGGGAACGACGGCGTGAGCGGGCACGGAGGCGCGCAGCCGCACCCAGTACTCCTGGAAGTGGACGGCCTTACGGCCTTCACCATCGGGGTCGTCGATCAGGACGTGGGTCTCCACGCGGTCGTCCGTCATGGGCAGCAGCCGCACCCCCGGCTGCCACCGGGCGCACAGCGCCTCGGTGACGGCGCTCAGTGGATAGCCCGCGCCGATCATCTGCGTACGGACTATGTGCGTGGCGAAGTCGCGGTCGCCGAGGCCGAACCACTCGGGCCCCACCCCGTACGCCGCCAGCTCCTCCTTGACGGTGAAGGTCTCGTCGGCCCGGCCCCAGCCCTGCTCCTCGTGGATGCCACCGCCGAGGGTGTACATCACGGTGTCGAGGTCGGGGCAGACCTTGAGGCCGAAGAGGTGGATGTCGTCGCCGGTGTTCCCGATGACGGTGATGTCGGCGTCCGGAGCCGCCGACATCAGACCGCGAAGGAAACGGGCGCCGCCGATACCGCCTGCCAGAACCACAATGCGCATGGAGACAGTCTGTCAGCCGAAGGCTGTTCCTTTGAGGGTGGTGGTGGGTGACGGGCGGGTCTTGCGGCAGCCTCGGACATCGGGGGCGTTCGGGGCGGCTCATCCGCCGAGGGCCCCAGCGCGTCCGCCCCGGCCCCGGCGGGCAATTCGGCGCTCTGGGTGGGGTGCAGCGGCATCTCGGTCAGCCCGGGGAAGTAGATGTGCAGACTGACGGCCGGTTCGAGGGCGTCGTTGACCACGTCGTGCACATAACCGGGCGCGAAGACGCGCTGTGCGCCGGCGCGGAGAGTGTGCCGCGCGCCGCGCGTCCCCACCCGCTCGGTGAGCTCGCCCTGGAGCACGGTCAGCACGCCGGAGGACCGGCCGTGGTCATGGGCACCGCTGCCCTGTCCGGGCACCCAGCTGAGCAGCCACACCTCATAGCCGGGGCCGGTGCGCAGCCGGTGGTACCAGCGGCTGGTGGCGTCGTACTGGACGAGGTGCGCCCAGCCGTCGCGGTCGGCCGCGATGGTGCGGGCCAGGCCCGCGAAGGCGGAGACGGTGGAGGGGTGCGCGGGTACGGGCGGCAGCAGATGCGGGATGGCGAGCGGGTCACCGGCGATCTGGACGTCGCTGTTCATGCGGTGGGGTTCCTCGGCGGGAAGGGCGCGGAGAGAGCGCCGTAAGGACGCGGTGGGGCGGTAGGGGCACGGTAAGGGCGCGGAGAGAGCGCCGTAAGGACGCGGTGGGGCGGTAGGGGCACGGTAAGGGCGCGAGGTGCGATCTGACGCGAGGTGCGGTCTGGACGCGGGGTGCGGTCTGGACGCGGGGTGCGGTCTGGACGCGGGGTGCGGTCTCAGTACGAGACGCCGCGTGCGGAACGCGGAGAAAGCTGGAGCTCAGGAGGCATCAACAGCTCGAACAGCGACAGCGAGCCCGCACAGCGCAGCGGAACCCGTGGTCACGGGTCGGCAGGGGCGCGTGGGTCACTGACATGCGACCAAGGAGACCCGGATCGCCGCGCCGCTGTCAACTTCGTCTCACGTTTCAGGTCAAGGTTCACCTCATCCGGTCGCTGTGGAGGCGGAAAGGTTTGTGCGCGCGTTGTATGGGTGACACGGCGCATCAACGCGCACCACTCCCGCATCACCCCGCCCACTCCGCACCATCTCCCGCGCGATGCAACGGGACCGGCGCCGATGGCGTCCTCCTCAGTGAGTGAGAGGAGGGGCCCAGGCAATGGATGGGGACGGTGCCGCGTTTAGGCCGATTTGAACACTTTCCGCGCAGCCTTGGTTCCCCAGAGTGAATAAGAGGCCCAATAGCAGATCTCGGCTTGACTGGCCCGGATCGGCACACTTGTAATTTCACTCGTGTCGTTCTGCCGCTTCACCGACGGCATCAGGCACGGGGACGCAAAGACAGACGAGGGGCGCACATGACCGAGTTGTTCCAGCAACTGCTGGTCGAAGAGGCGGACGAGGAGCTCGGTTGGCAGGAGCGCGCACTGTGCGCCCAGACCGATCCCGAGTCGTTCTTCCCGGAAAAGGGCGGATCCACCCGTGAGGCGAAGAAGGTCTGCCTCGCCTGCGAGGTCCGTTCCGAGTGCCTCGAGTACGCCCTCGCCAACGACGAGCGCTTCGGCATCTGGGGCGGTCTCTCCGAGCGCGAGCGCCGCCGCCTGAAGAAGGCCGCCGTCTGACCCACGGCGTCTGAGGCCAGCCGTCTGACCCACGGCCTCTGAGATCCGCCAGATCCGCCGGACCCGTCTCAGGGCCGCCAGATCCGCCGGACCCGTCTCAGGGCCGCCAGATCCGCCGGACCCGTCTCAAGGCCGCCGGACCCGCCGGACCTGGCAGAACCGCATGACCCGCGCTGACATATCCGCACAGTTCACGTCGGAGTGAGCCACCGCGACCGGTCCGCCCCCGAGCCCATGGCGACGGGAGGCGGACCGGTCGCTTACACAGCCGTTAGTGTGGGGCCCCGTCCGAGACGCTCCAACGCCCTCATGGGGCGCGCGCGTCCACCGCAGTCCAGCGAACCGGGGCCCGTACCTCGATGTCCGTGCACAGCCACCCGGCGGCCCAACACCCGGCCGCCACCGCCGCGTTTGCGCCCGCTCACGAACCGGTTCAGACACCGGCCTATCCGCGTCATGTCGTCACCGCCGTACTGGTCGCCCACGACGGCGCCCGCTGGCTGCCCGACGCGCTGTCCGGTCTGCTCGGCCAGGAGCGCCCGGTCCAGAGCGTCGTCGCGGCCGACACCGGCAGCGCCGACGACTCCGCCCGGCTGCTCACCGAGACCCTCGGCGAGGAGCGGGTGCTGCACATGGCGCGCCGCAGCGGCTTCGGCACGGCCGTCGCCGAAGCGGTCCGTACGGCCCCGGTGCTGGGCCCCGAGGAGCTCACGTACCTCAAGCGCCCCAGCGGCTGGGACCCCGTCAACCGCGCCTGGCGCGACGACGCCTACGACATGCCGGAGCTGCCGCACGGCGAGCCCGTCCAGTGGCTGTGGCTGCTGCACGACGACTGCGCGCCCGAGCCCGACGCGCTGGCCGAGCTGCTGCGGGTGGTCGACGCCGAGTTCACCGCCAACCGCGAGCCCGCGATCGTCGGACCCAAGCTGCGCGGCTGGTACGACCGTCGGCAGCTGCTCGAGGTCGGCGTCAGCATCGCCCGCAGCGGCCGCCGCTGGACCGGCCTGGAGCGGCGCGAGCAGGATCAGGGCCAGCACGACCAGGTGCGCCCGGTGCTGTCGGTGTCCAGCGCCGGCATGCTGGTGCGCCGCGATGTGTGGGAGCAGCTGGGCGGTTTCGACTCGCGGCTGCCCCTGATGCGCGACGACGTCGACCTGTGCTGGCGCGCCCAGGCGGCCGGGCACCAGGTGCTGGTGGCCCCGGACGCCGTGCTGCGGCACGCGGAGGCGTCCGCGCGCGAGCGGCGGCCCATCGACTGCGTGGGGCGCTCGGTGGCCCACCCGTCACCCGACCACCACCCCCACGGAGACGCTTCGCGTCGCGCAGTTCTTCGCCCCATCGCGTGGACAAGGCGGGCGCCGTCTACACCCTGCTGGTCAACACCCGGGGCGCGCTGCTGCCCTATGTGATGCTGCGGCTCCTGTTCGGCACGCTGCTGCGCACCCTGGCCTATCTCGTGGGCAAGGTGCCGGGGCAGGCCCTGGACGAGGTCGCCGGTCTCTTCGGCGTACTGCTGCGGCCGGGGCGGATCCTCGCCGCCCGTAAGCGCAGAGGGCGCCCCGCGACGGAGCCGAGCGAGCTGCGGCCGCTCTTCCCGCCGCCCGGCGCGACCGTAAGGGCGACGGTCGAGCAAGTCGCCAGCAATATTGGCGGCCGTTCCGAGCCCGAGCTGTCCTCCGGGGGGCGGCACGGCGCGGTCGAGTCCGGGCCCGGCGGCGACGACGCCGACTTCCTGGAGATCGAGCAGTTCGCCCGGCTCAAGCGGATCGCGCGCAAGCCCGGCCCGATGCTCTTCCTCGTGCTGCTGGTGGTCTCGCTGGTCGCCTGCCGGGATCTGCTGGGCGCCGGCGCGCTCGCGGGTGGCGCCCTGCTGCCCGCGCCCGCCCATGTCTCCGAGCTGTGGTCGAGCTATGTGGACGGCTGGCATCCGGTCGGCACCGGCGGAACGCAGTCCGCGCCGCCGTATCTGGCCGCCCTCGCCTCGCTGGCCACGGTCTTCCTGGGCTCCACGGGCTTCACGCTGACCCTGTTGCTGGTGTGTTCGGTGCCGCTGGCCGGATTCACCGCGTACTTCGCCTCCCGGCCGCTGGTGGAGTCCCGGCTGCTGCGCGCCTGGGGAAGCGTCGCGTACGCCTTCCTCCCGGCCGCGACCGGGGCGCTCGCGGGCGGGCGGCTCGGCACCGCCGTGCTCGCCGTACTGCTGCCGCTGATGGCCCGGGCGGCGGCCGCCGCGACCGGCTTCACCGGCAACGGGACGCGGTTGCCGAGCTGGCGGGCGACGTGGGCGTACGCGCTGCTGCTGACGTTCACCATGGCCTTCACCCCGGTCGTCTGGCCGATGGCGCTCCTCCTGGGCGCCGGTGTGCTCGTGCTGCGCCACCGGCAGAGCGGCACCGAACAGCTCATGGGGTACGGGCTGCGGTTCCTGAGCCTCGTCGTCACCCCGCTCGTCGTGCTCGCCCCCTGGTCGCTGGAGCTCGTCACCGACCCGGCCCGCTTCCTGAAGGAGGCCGGGCTGGACCGCGGCGCCGGCTCCGCCTCCGCCCTGGACCTGCTCGCGCTCAGCCCCGGCGGCCCCAACGGCGGCGGCACGCTGCTGCTGCTCGGCTTCGTCCTGGCCGCGCTCGCCGCACTGATGCGCCGGGAGCGGCAGACGGTGGTGCGCGCCGCGTGGGCCGTGGCGCTCACCGGCTTCCTCTTCGCGGCGCTCACGAGCGGCTCCGGCTGGGCCGGGCCCGCGACCCTCGTCTACGGCCTGGCACTGCTGACCGCCGCCGTGGTCGGCGCCGAGGACGCGCGGGAGCGGGTGGCGGCGCAGAGCTTCGGCTGGCGCCAGCCGGTGGCGCTGCTGATCGCGGTCGCCACGGTTGCCGCGCCGCTGTACGCCGCCGTCACCTGGATGACGGGCGGCGCGGACGGCCCGGTGGGGCGGCGCGACCCCTCGCAGGTCCCGGCGTTCGTGGCGGCCGAGAGCGCCACCGAGGACCAGGCCCGCACCCTGGTGCTCGGCGGCGACAGCAGCGCCGCCCGCGCCGACTACGCCCTGGTGCGCGGCTCCGGCGCCCGGCTCGGCGACGGCGAACTCGCGGCGGCGGGAGGCTCCGACACCCGGCTCGACGGCGTCGTGGCCAATCTGATCGCGGGCTCCGGCGCCGACCAGACCCGTCAGCTCGGCGGCTACGCGGTGCGCTATGTGTATGTCCAGAAGGGCGCGCCGCCGGAGATGGAGCGGGTGCTGAACGCGACCCCGGGCCTCACCCAGCTCAGCCGGGAGCACGGCGGGGTGCTGTGGCGGGTCGACCAGCGGGTCTCGCGGGTCTCCATCGTCCCGGCCGAGTCCTCGGGCCGCCCGGCGGGCGGGGCGGCGGCCAAGCCGGTGCACGTGGCGTCCGGCCCCGTCGAGGCCCACACCACGGTCCCGGACGGCACGGCCGGGCGGGTGCTGCGGATCGCCGACCGGTCCGCGCCCGACTGGCAGGCCACGCTCGACGGCAAGCCGCTGAAGCCGACGACGGTCGACGGCTGGGCGCAGGGCTTCGAACTCCCGGCGAGCGGCGGCCGGTTGGACCTCACCTACGACACGCCCATCACGCACACCGCATGGGTGTGGGCGCAGGGGCTGCTCGCGGTCGTGCTGCTGGTGCTCGCACTGCCGGGCCGCCGCCGGAACGTCGACGACGACCTGCCGGACGCGGAGGGCGCGGCCGCCGCCGTCACCGCCGAGGACCTGGCGGGCGACGGCCGCCGGGCGCGGCGGCTGCGGGCCGCCGCGGAGGCGCAGGCCGCGCAGGACGGGGGCGCCAAGGGGCGGCCGGAGACGGACCCGGCCGCCGCGGACGCGATGGCCGGGCAGCCGGGCGAGATTCCCCCGCCGGGCCGGATTCCCCCGCAGCCGGGTGAACCGCCGATGCCGGGTGAGCCGCCCATGCCGGGCGAGCCGCCGCTGCGGCCGGCCGCCGAGCCGGCCGCCATGGGCGACCCTTACGGCGACAACGCGATGGCGAACGCCCCTTACGGCGACCAGACGGCCGCCGGTGACCCGTACGCGGCGGTGCCGCACCAGCAGCAGTACGGGCAGCAGTGGAACGCGCAGACGTACGCCGACGCCGGATACGGCCAGTACCCGGCCGGTCAGTACCAGGGCGAGCAGTACGCGGGGGATCAGCACCAGGGTGAGCAGTACCAGGGCGAGGGCTACGCGGGCCAGTACTCCGGCGGCCAGTACCCGGCCGGTGCCTACCAGGGCGGCTATCAGGACACCGGCTACCCGGCCGGCTACCAGGAGGGCCAGTACCCGGCGGACCCGTCGTACGCGGGCGGCCAGTACGCCGACCCTTACGGCTACGACCAGCAGCAGCCCTATGCCGACGGCGGCTACCCCCAGCAGGGCGACACGACGTACGGCGGCGCCGACCCCGAGGACCGCCGCGACGGGAGCGATCAGCAGCGATGAACCGCACCACCCTGTCCCTGATCGGCGCCGCCACGGCGCTGGCCGCCGTCACCGGCGTCGCGGCCCTCACGGGGGGCTCCTCCGACGACGCGGACGCTTCCGCGAAGGCCGCCACCCGGCTGCCCGTGCAGCGCTCGACGCTGCTGTGCCCGACGCCCTCCTCCTCGGATGTGAGCAGCACCACCTACACCGCGTACACGCCCAAGCGGGACGGCGTGGACGCCAAGGACGGCACCGCCGGACTGCTGCCCGCCCAGAACCCCGCTGACGACACGACGGACCCCGGCGGCGACGGCGGTAAGGACGACGGCAAGAACGGCAAGGACGGTAAGGACGGCGGGAAGGGCGGCCAGGCGGCCCCGGGCGGCGACAAGCCCGTGCTGCCCCTGAAGGAGCCCGGCAAGCCCGTCACCACCGAGGAGAGCAGCGCGGACGCGCCCGCGCTCATCGGCACCGCCGACGGCCGCTTCGCGCCCGGCTGGACCGTCCAGCAGACCACCACGATCGACGCGGGCAGCGGGCGCGGCCTCCTGGGCACCGCGTGCACCGCGCCCGACACGGACTTCTGGTTCCCCGGCGTCAGCACCGACCGGAACCGCCAGGACTTCGTCCATCTGACGAACCCGGACGACGCCGCGGCCGAGGTGGACCTGAAGCTCTACGGCCCGAGCGGTCGGCTGAAGCCCTCCACCGACGAAGCGATCACCGTCCCGCCCCGCTCCACGGTCCCGATCCTGCTCTCGACCCTCACCGACCAGCGGACGGCCGGCGCCTCGCTCCATGTGACGACCCGCACCGGCCGGATCGGGGCGGCCGTGCAGGCCGTGGACCAGAAGGCGGGCAGCGACTGGCTCCCGGCCTCCGCCGTGCCCTCGACGAGCGTCGCGATCCCCGGCATCCCCAAGGACGCCACCTCGGCCCGCCTGATCGTCTTCGCGCCCGGGTCCGACGACGCGGACCTCAAGGTGCGGCTGGCCGGGCCGAACAACGCGATCACCCCGGCCGGACATGAGTCGCTGCACGTCAAGAGCGGGATGACGACCGCGATCGACCTCGGCGACGTGACCAAGGGCGAGCCCGGCTCGCTGCTGCTCACCCCCGAGGGCGGCGAGGGCCCGGCCACACCGGTCGTGGCCGCGCTCCAGGTGACCCGGGGCAAGGGGAGCGACCAGGAGACGGCTTTCATCCCCGCGACCGGCGCGATCGAGCGCGGCGCCACCGCGGCCGACAACCGCTCCAAGGGCTCCACGCTCTCCCTGGTGGCGCCGCGCGCGTCCGCCAAGGTGCGCATCACGGCCTCGGCGGGAGCGGAGGGCGGCAGCCCGGTCAGCAAGACCTACGAGATCAAGGGCGGCACCACCAAGGCCCTGGAGCCACCCCGCCCGGCCTCGGGCAAGGGCCCGTACGCGGTCACGGTCGAGCGGCTCTCCGGCGGCCCGGTGCACGCCTCGCGGATGCTGGCGCTGACGGAGGGCGGAGTGCCGATGTTCACGATCCAGTCGCTGCCGGACGACCGGGGCACGGTCGCGGTGCCGGAGGCGGGCCAGGACCTGTCCCTGCTCAACGACGACTAGGGCGGGGCTGGAGCCCCGGTCGCCCACCGCTCCCGCCCGTAGGGCGCGTCCGCTGGAGGGTGTCCGGCGCGTGACAGTGGCCTCGCCCTCTGGATCTCGGGGTCTGGGGCGGAGCCCCAGTTGTGGGAAGGGGCGGGGAGGGGAGCAGCCCGCCGCAGGCGCCACGACCCGCCGGACGCCTCCTGACCCTGTCCGTACGGCGTGCCCGCCGCTCCCACCCGTACTGCGGCTACTCCTGCCCGTACCGCGGGTCCACGGACTCCGGGGCCAGCCCCAGCAGCTCCGCCACCTGCTCGACCACGACCTCGTGCACCAGCAGCGCCCGCTCGTCGCGGTTCTTCGCCCGGATCTCGACCGGGCGGCGGTAGATCACGATCCGGTCCGGCGCGTCCCCGCGGGCCGCGATGAAGCGCCCGAGCGGAACGGACTCGCCGTCCCAGCCGTCCGTCCCGCCGTGCCCGTCCGGGCCACCGCCCGACCCCGGGCCGCCGAGCCCCGATGTGGGCACCTCGAGCACCGTGAAGTCGACCCCGGACAGCTGTGGCCAGCGCCTCTCCAGCCGCTCCGCCGAGTCCTGCACAAGATCGACGAAGGACTCCGCGCGGCTGACCGAGAGCGGCACCTGGGGAGGCGCGATGGGGCCGCGCATACCTCGTCCATGGCGATCGCGACGACGGGGACGCGGCTCGGACTGATGGGGTGTACGGGCCTGGTCATCACTCCGAGGGTAGCCGTCGCCGACCCGCCGTCATGCGCTTACCGGACAGCCGTGCCGGATGTCGCCAAATGAGCATTCCAGTCATGCTTGGGTCCAAAAACGGACGTCTCTTGAGCCGCTTCCCCGACCCAGGATGATCTCTCTCGGTTCGAGTGCTGACCGGATTCGTTGTCGGCGGTTCTGGCCGCGTCGGAGGTCCACGCTGGTCAGCCAGTAAGTTCACGTTTCGGGTACACGGTGCGAACCAGGACGACACGGCGGAGTGAGCTGGTGGAGAGTCGTCGCGGCCCGCTCAAGAGTGCGGTACCGTCCAACGTCGTGAGCCCTGTACGTCGCTGTTCGCGCACCGCCTGCGGCCGCCCCGCCGTCGCGACGCTGACGTACGTCTATGCGGATTCGACCGCCGTTCTCGGGCCGCTCGCCACCTACGCCGAGCCGCACTGCTACGACCTCTGCTCGGAGCACTCCGAGCGGCTGACCGCGCCGCGCGGCTGGGAGGTCGTACGGCTCGCCGTCGACAGCGGTCCGCCCCGGCCCAGCGGTGACGATCTGGAGGCGCTGGCCAACGCGGTCCGCGAGGCCGCCCGCCCGCATGAGCGCGCGGCGGGGGCGGCGGCCGGTTCCGGGGGCTCCGGGGGCGGGCACGGCGGCCGGGAGGGCGACCCGCGTGAGGTCGCGCGCCGCGGCCATCTGCGCGTGCTGCGGTCGCCCGAGCCCTGATCGGCTTTCAACGGCCCGCCGCGGGCCTCACCGGCCGTCGCGCGTACCCTGACCCGCTTTCTCCGCGATCTCCCCGCGTTCCGCGGCATTCGGCGGCATCCGCGGCGATCCCCGGGATCACTTGCCGACGGAGCATTGACTGTGACTTGGCGCGGACACGACCATGCCTGCACCCCAGGGTCCTCCGTTTCCGCATCACGGATGTGACCTTCCAGGGATGGCCCACGCCGGGAGGCCCGTGTGTTCGTGCAGCAGTTGGACCCCGTCGCCGATTCACTCTCCCTGTCCGCCCTCGTCGCCACCCTTCCCCTCGTCACCGTCCTCGTCCTGCTCGGCGGGGTGCGGATGCGCGCCCACTACGCGGGCCCCATAGGGCTCGTCGTCGCCGCACTGGTCGCCTGGCTCCCGTACGGGATGCCCGTCGACCAGACCGTCTCCAGCGCCGCCCAAGGGGCGCTCTTCGGCCTCTTCCCCATCCTGTGGATCGTCGTCAACGCCCTGTGGGTGTACCGGATGACCGTCCGCACCGACCACTTCGACGTGTTGCGCCGCTCCTTCGGCCGGCTCTCGGACGACCCCGCGTCCAGGCCCTCGTCATCGCCTTCTGCTTCGGTGCGCTCCTGGAGGCGCTCGCCGGGTTCGGCGCACCGGTGGCGATCTGCTCGGTCATGCTCGTGGCGCTCGGCTTCGACCCGGTGCGCGCCGCCGTCGTCGCGCTCGTCGCCAACACCGCGCCGGTCGCCTTCGGCGCCATGGCCACCCCGGTGGTGACGCTCGCTCAGGTCACCGGGCTGCCGCTGGACTCCGTGGCCTCCGTCGTGGGCCGGCAGACCCCGCTGCTCGCCCTTGTGGTCCCGCTGCTGCTGGTCGCGCTCGTCGACGGGCGGCGCGGGTTGCGCGAGACCTGGGTGCCCGCGCTCGCCTGCGGGGTCGCCTTCGCCATCGCCCAGTTCACAGTCTCCAACTATCTCTCCGTCCAGCTCGCCGACATCGCGGCGGCGCTGCTCGGCGCGGCCGTGCTGGTGGCCGTGCCCGCCGCCCGGCGCCCCGCCGAGGAGCCGGTGCGCGCCGCCGTGCTCACCGGCGTACGCAGCGATGACCTGGACCGCGAGGACCCGCGCCGGGAGGTGGTGCGCGCCTACGCCCCGTACGCGCTCATCGTCGCGATCTTCTCCATCGCCCAGATCGGCCCGGTCAAGGACCTCCTGGCCAAGGCCGCCCGCACCTTCGACTGGCCCTTCCTGGACGTCGCCGACCCCCACGGAAAGGCGGTGGGCGCCAACGTCTTCTCGATGCCGCTGATCGCCACCGGCGGCACCCTGGTGCTGGTGGCCGGGGTGGCCACCGCCGCCGTGCTGAAGGTGACCGCGGGCGACGCCCTGCGGGAGTGGGCGGCCACGGTGCGCGAGCTGCGTCATGCGATCCTTACGGTCACCTCGGTGCTCGCGCTCGCCTATGTCATGAATCTCTCCGGGCAGGCCGCCACCATCGGTCACTTCGTCGCGGCCGCCGGGGCCGGGCTGGCCTTCCTCTCCCCGGTGCTCGGCTGGTTCGGCGTCGCCGTCTCCGGCTCGGACACCTCCGCGAACGCCCTCTTCGGCGCCCTCCAGGTGACCGCCGCCCGCGAGTCCGGGCTCTCCCCGGACCTGCTGGCCGCCGCCAACAGCTCGGGCGGGGTGCTGGGCAAGATGATCTCCCCGCAGAACCTCACCATCGCGTGCGCGGCGGTCGGACTGAAGGGGCGTGAGGGGGACTTGCTCCGTAAGGTGCTGCCGTGGAGCCTCGCGCTGCTGCTGGTGATGTGCGTGATCGTCGTCGCGCAGTCGTCGTTCCTGCTGGGCTGGATGCTGCCGTGATCCGGCCGGAGACGGCCCGCGGCGGGCCACCCGGGTTGGCCGACAGCACGCCGCGCGACGGGGCTCACAGTTCCGGCCCAGGTCCTGCGGGTAGGTTTTGAGGTCCGCAGGGACGTACGCGTAAGACGTCCACGGGGACGTACGCGAGACGTCCGTAGAGACATCTCCACCAGGACCTCCAGAAGGGGTTGGCTGTGCCCGACTTGTCGCAGATCGTGAAGGCGTACGACGTGCGCGGTGTGGTCCCGGACCAGTGGGACGAGTCGCTCGCCGAACTCTTCGGCGCCGCTTTCGCCCGGGTGACCGACGCGGACGCGATCGTCGTCGGCCATGACATGCGCCCCTCCTCACCCGGTCTGGCGCGGGCCTTCGCGCGCGGCGCCGCCTCGCTCGGGGTGGATGTGACCGAGATCGGACTGTGCTCGACCGATCAGCTCTACTTCGCGAGCGGATATCTCAACCTGCCCGGCGCGATGTTCACCGCCAGCCACAACCCCGCGCGGTACAACGGCATCAAGATGTGCCGCGCGGGCGCCGCCCCCATCGGCCAGGACAGCGGGCTCGCCGAGATCCGCGCCCTGGTGGAGGGGTGGGCGGACAGCGGCGCGCCCGAGCCCGCCGCCCAGGCCGGCACCCTCACCCAGCGGGACGTCCTCGCGGACTACGCCGCCCACCTGCGCTCGCTGGTGGACCTGACCGCCATCCGACCGCTGAAGGTCGTCGTGGACGCGGGCAACGGCATGGGCGGCCACACCGTCCCGACCGTCTTCGAGGGGCTCCCGCTCGAGCTCGACGCCCTCTACTTCGAGCTGGACGGCACCTTCCCCCACCACGAGGCCAACCCCCTCGACCCGAAGAACATCGTCGACCTCCAGGCGCGGGTCCGGGAGACCGGCGCCGACATCGGGCTCGCCTTCGACGGCGACGCCGACCGCTGCTTCGTCGTGGACGGGCGCGGCGAGCCGGTGTCCCCCTCCGCCATCACCGCCCTGGTCGCCTCCCGCGAGCTGGCCAAGCACCCGGGCGGGACGGTCATCCACAACTGCATCACCTCCTGGTCGGTCCCCGAGGTCGTCAAGGAGAACGGCGGCACCCCCGTCCGCACCCGCGTGGGCCACTCCTTCATCAAGGCCGAGATGGCCCGCACCGGCGCGATCTTCGGCGGCGAGCACTCGGCGCACTACTACTTCCGCGACTTCTGGAACGCCGACACCGGCATGCTGGCCGCCCTGCACGTCCTGGCCGCGCTCGGCGGCCAGAAGGGCCCGCTGTCGGACCTGGTCGCCCAGTACGACCGGTACGCGGCCTCCGGCGAGATCAACAGCACCGTCGACGACCAGGCCGGGCGCATGGAGGCCGTCAAGGCGGCGTACGAGCGCCGCGAGGGCGCCGAACTCGACGAACTCGACGGCCTTACGGTCACCACCGCCAACTGGTGGTTCAACCTCCGCCCCTCCAACACCGAGCCGCTCCTCCGCCTGAACGTCGAGGCCCGAGACCAGGAGACGGCGGCCGAGGTCCGCGACGAGGTCCTCTCCATCGTCCGCGCCTAGCCCATACGGCGGCCGACGCGGGGCCCTTCCGCCTCCTCAGGGAGCCGGACGGGCCCGAAGGAAGCGCACCATGGGGGGTGTGGTGCCCCACGTGCCCGTCAGGCGCCGAAGCGGTGGCGCGCGTCCTCGATGTGACCGAGGTACTGGTGGGTCCAGCCGCAGATGGCGTCGACCGTGGTGCGCAGGGCCCGCCCCGGCTCGGTGAGGGTGTACTCGACCCGTGGCGGCACGGTGGGGTGCACCCTCCGGTCGACCAGGCCGTTGCGCTCCAGCATGCGCAGGTTCTGGGTGAGCATCTTGTGGCTGACGCCCTCGACCTCGTTCCGCAGCTCGCTGAAGCGCAGGGTGCGATCGCCGAGCGCCTCGATGATCAGGAGCGCCCACTTGTTGGCGACGTCCGAGAAGATCTCCCGCGCCAGAGAGTCCGCGCGCCTGAGGTCCGCGTCCTCGGGCAGGCCCTTGAGCTGCTGCTTGGTCACCATGGGGTTCCCCAGTCACGGAAAAGTGCGTTCTTCCAGGTCGGCTGTCACTCTCCTACGGTTTCCGAGTAACCGCAAGAGAGTGAGCCAGAAGGGCGAGCACCGTTGACCACCATCGATGTCTTCCACCACGACGTGCCGGCCGAGAGCGACTTCGGCTACTCGCAAGCGATCAAGTCCGGCGATCTGATCCACGTCTCCGGACGACTCTCGTGGTGAACCTGCGGCGGAATGCCGCGGCGACGGCGGAGGGCAACCTGGGTTACTTCGGCGACCACCGCCCGGTCAGCACGGTCTTGGGCGTCACCGAACTGACCTTCCCCGGCCAGGTCATCGAGATCAGCTTCGTCGTCGACACGAAACTGCCCTCCTGAGCTGTGCGCAGCGCGCGGCCCGGCCTGGCCGACCTCCGGAGGGGGAAGGCCCCCGGGCGACCGCCGCGACGTCCTTACGAGGCCCGCGACGCCCTATCGACGTCACTACGGGCGCCGCAGGAGGTTCGCGGCGCCCTTACGGTCGTCAGCGCGCGGCCCCCGCAGCCGCGCGCGGCCTCACGGATACGGGCGTCCGCGACGCCTTGCGGAAGCCCCCGTGCCCCTTGCGGAAGCCCCCGTGCCCTTACGGAGGCCCGCGCGCGGTACCCACGCGTCTCCGGAGCCGGGGGGAGCCCCGGGCCCCGGGTACACCGGCCGCGCCCCGGGCCCGCCCGGCGGTACGCTGACCTCGCCGGACCGATGTCCGGCTGGACCCATACCCGAAGGGACGACCCCATGCCGCTCGAAGCCGGTCTTCTGGAGATCCTCGCCTGTCCGGCGTGCCACGCCCCGCTGCGCGAGGAGCAGTCCCCGGAGACCCTCGAGCTGGTGTGCACGGGCGAGGGGTGCGGTCTCGCGTACCCCGTGCGGGACGGCATCCCCGTGCTGCTCGTCGACGAGGCGCGCCGCCCGGGCTGACCCGGCGGCCCGCCGGGGCCCCAGCCCCGCGCGGTCCCACGCGTAAGCCCCGCGCGATCCCACGCGTACCGCCCGCCACGGCGATCGGAGGCCGAAGCACGATGCTCGACGAATCCCTCCTCGACGCCCCAGAGGCCCTCGCCCGCGCCGATACCCGCGGGCTGCTGCGCGGAGCCGCCGAGGCCGGAGCCCGCGTCCGCACCGCCGCCCGGCACGCCGCCGAGGCCGGGATAGGCGACCTCAAGCCGGACGGGCGCCCGCGCGCCGTCATGGTCGCGGGCCCGGGGGCGGCCGGAAGCTGCACCGCCGACCTCCTCGGCGCGCTCAGCGGAGGCAACTGCCCGGTCAGCCTGATCATGCCCACTGGCGTGGCCCCCGCACCGGGCGCCCTGCGCTGGACGCTGCCCGGCTGGGCGGGCCCGCTCGACCTGCTGGTCATCGCGACCCCGGACGGCACGGAACCGGGCCTTCCGCGCCTGGTCGAGCAGGCGTACCGCCGCGGCTGCGCCATCGTCTCGGTCGCCCCGGGCCAGTCCCCGCTGGCCGACGCGGTCACCCAGGCCCGCGGCCTGATGGTGCCGCTGGCCACGGCGTCGTACGGCTCGGCCCCGTACGCCACCGGCGGGTACGGCACCGACCCGTACCGCGGGGAACCGCACGCGCCCGGCGCGCCCGGCGCCGAGGACGCCGCCCTCGCCGAGGGCGCCCTGGGCGACGCACCCGCCACGTACGGGACGCCCTCCGCCCCGCAGCCCGTCGAGCCGCCCGGCACCGCCCCCGACGAGATGACCGGCCCCGCGCTGCCCGGCACGCTGTGGGCCCTGCTCACCCCGCTGCTCCTGCTGGTCGACCGGATCGGCCTGGTGTCCGCGCCGCCCACCGCCCTGCAGCAGGTGGCCGACCGGCTCGACCAGGTCGCCGAGCGCTGCGGCCCGGCCATCGCCACCTACACCAACCCCGCCAAGACGCTCGCGGCCGAGCTCGCCGGGGCGCTTCCGCTGCTGTGGACCGAGGGCCCGGTCGCCGCGGCGACCGGACGGCGCTTCTCGGGGCTGCTCGCGGCGCTCGCCGGGCGCCCCGCGCTCGTCGCCGAGCTCCCCGGGGCGCTCGCCGCGCACGGCGCGCTGCTGACCGGGGCGTTCGCGGGCGGTGCCGACCCGGACGACTTCTTCCGCGACCGGGTGGAGGAGCCCGAGGCGCTCCGCGCCCGGATCGTGCTGCTCCACGACGAGCCGGTGGGCCCCATCTCGGCCGTGCCGACCGCCCGGGAGCTCGCGCTGGCGCACGAGACCGCGTTCAGCGAGCTGGAACCGGCCGAGGGCACCCCACTGGAGAGCGCTGCGGAACTTCTCGCCATCACGGATTTCGCCGCCGTTTACCTCACGCTCGCTTTGCCGGATAGAACTTGAGGCCGTCATAGGCCTTGAGCACGACCGTAAGGCCGTACTCAAGGCCGTAAGGCACGCACCACCTGCCATACCGCCCCTCACTGCACAGTCAGGAACCGCACCGCATGGACCGCCTCGTCAACACCGTGCGCCCCTACGCCTGGGGCTCCACCACCGCCATCCCGGAGCTGCTGTGCGTCCGGCCGACCGGGGAGCCGCAGGCCGAGATGTGGATGGGTGCGCACCCAGGGGCGCCGTCCCGGATCGACCGGGGCGCGGGCTCCGTCGCGCTCTCCGAGGTGATCGCCGCGGATCCGGAGGGCGAGCTCGGCGCGGATGCCGTAAGGCTCTTCGGGCCCCGGCTGCCGTACCTGCTGAAGGTGCTGGCCGCCGCCTCGCCGCTGTCGCTCCAGGTCCACCCCGACCTCGCGCAGGCCAAGGAGGGCTTCGCGGACGAGGAGGAGCGCGGCGTCCCGGCCGACGCCCCGCACCGCAACTACAAGGACGCCAACCACAAGCCCGAGCTCATATGCGCGCTCACGCCGTTCAACGGGCTGTGCGGCTTCCGCGACCCGAACGAGGCGGCCGAGCTGCTGGCCGCCCTCGAGGTCGACTCGCTCAAGCCGTACGTCGACATCCTGCACGCCCACCCGGAGTCGCACGCCCTGCGCGAGGTGCTGACCGCCGTCCTTACGGCCGACCCCGAGGCGATGGCGGAGACCGTAAGGCAGGCCGCTGCCGCCGCCGAGCGGCTCGGCGCGCGGAACGGACCGTACGCCCCGGCGTACGCGGCGTACGCCTCCATCGCCCGGCACTTCCCGGGCGACCCCGGCGTGATCGCCGCGATGCTGCTCAACTTCGTGACCCTCCAGCCCGGCGAGGCCCTCTTCCTCGGCGCCGGCGTACCGCACGCCTATCTCGACGGCCTCGGCGTCGAGATCATGGCCAACTCCGACAATGTGCTGCGCTGCGGACTCACGCCCAAGCACGTGGACGTCCCCGAGCTGCTGCGCGTCGTCCGCTTCGAGAGCGCCGCCCCCGCCGTGCTGCGGCCCGAGGCGGACCCCTCCGGCGAGGAGCTCTACACCACCCCGATCGAGGAGTTCCGGCTCTCCCGCCACGTCCTGGCCGACGGCGCCGCTCCCCGCCCGCTGCCGGCGACCGGCCCGCAGATCCTGCTGTGCGCCTCGGGCGAGGTCTCCCTGCGCGGCGCGGACGGCGAACTCCCGCTGAAGCGCGGGGAGTCGGCCTTCGTACCGGCCGGCGAGGAGGCCGCCCTGAGCGGCGACGGCACTGTGTTCAGGGCCACAGTGGCCGCCTGAGGTACGGCCCGTTCGAGGGGCTGGAACAATGGCCCGCCGTGAGGCGGTAAAGCACTGGCAAAGCCGCCATGAGCTGCCATGTAAGCGGAAGGGAAATTCGGCACATATGAGTGCATCAGGCGGAACCAAGGCGATTGTTGCCGCGCTCGGCGCGAACCTGGCCATCGCCGCAGCCAAGTTCGTGGCGTTCGCTTTCAGCGGCTCGTCGTCGATGCTCGCCGAAGGCGTGCACTCGATCGCCGACTCGGGCAACCAGGGGCTGCTGCTCCTCGGCGGGAAGAAGGCCAAGCGCGAGGCCACCCCCGAGCACCCCTTCGGCTACGGCCGCGAGCGCTATATCTATGGCTTCCTCGTCTCCATCGTGCTGTTCACCATCGGCGGTGTCTTCGCGCTGTACGAGGGCTACGAGAAGATCCAGCACCCCCATGAGCTGGAGCACTGGTACTGGCCGGTCGGGGTGCTCCTCTTCGCGATCATCGCCGAGGGCTTCTCCTTCCGTACGGCCATAAAGGAGTCCAACGAGATCCGCGGCAAGCTGAGCTGGTCCCAGTTCGTCCGCCGCGCCAAGGCCCCCGAGCTCCCCGTCGTCCTCCTGGAGGACTTCGGCGCCCTCGTCGGCCTGATCCTCGCCCTCGGCGGCGTCGGCCTCACCCTGCTGACCGGCGACGGCGTCTGGGACGGCATCGGCACCCTCTGCATCGGCATCCTGCTGGTGCTGATCGCCCTGGTGCTCGCGGCCGAGACCAAGTCGCTGCTGCTGGGCGAGGCGGCCGACGCCACGGAGGTCGCCAAGATCCGCGAAGCCGTCGTGGACGGCGACACCGTCACCAGCGTGATCCACATGCGCACCCTCCACCTCGGCCCCGAGGAACTGCTGGTCGCCGCCAAGATCGCGGTCCAGCACGACGACACGGCCGCGGAGGTCGCCCGCGCGATCGACGCCGCGGAAGCCCGCATCCGGGAAGCAGTCCCCATCGCCCGAGTCATCTACCTGGAACCCGACATCCTCCGAACCTCAGCCTCCGCCTGAGCGAGCCACGGCCAGCTGGAGCCCCTGGGTGGGCTGGGGAGAGGAGTCCCCTGCCTGGCCCCCCGGAGCGGCCGCCAGGCAGGGGCGGAGCCTCCGCATCGGGGCCAGGGCCGGAGCGTCTAAGTGGGGCCCGGGGGCGGAATCCCGAGGCCGGGCCCCAGGCGTGGTCCCTGAGCCCCAGGGAGCCGAGGCAGAGCATCCGGGCTGGGGCCTGGGGCGGAGCACTCGGGCTGGGGTCCGGGCGGAGCCCCGAACCGGGGTCTGGGGCGGAGCACTCGGGCTGGGGTCCGGGCGGAGCCCCGAACCGGGGTCTGGGGCGGAGCACTCGGGCCGGGCCCGGGCACAGGCCCGAACCGGGGTCCGGGGCGGAGCCCCGGTGGGGGCCCGGGGGCTTGCCCCCGGTTTCGGGAAGGGGCGGGGTGGGGAGAAACCCACCCCAACCCCCTACCCAATCTCCCCAAGCACCCCCAATATCGCCCCCACATCCCCCGCCCCAACAACCGCTCCCGAAACTCCACACCCATCAACTTCCGCGACAGCAACGCCAAAATCCGCAGATGCTCATCCCCCGCATCCGCCTCCGGCACCGCGATCATGAAGACCAACCGAGCCTTCGTCCCATCCGGCGCACCCCACTCGATCCCCTCGGGGGACCGCGCGAAGCCGACGACCGGAGCGGTCACCGCATCCGTCTTGGCGTGCGGAATAGCGATCTCCTCGCCGAGCCCGGTCGTGCCCTGGTCCTCCCGGGCAAACGCGGCCCGCACCAGCTCCGCCGTATCCGCGACCTTGCCGGTCGCGGCCAGCAGCTCAGCCATCTCACGGATCGCGGCGTCCTTACCATCAGCTGCCAACCGCTCCTTCACGGTCTGCTCAGTGAGATACCCGGACAGCACCTGACCCGCAGGAACGGCCTCGACCTCGCCGGTCTCGGCCGCAACCCCCTGAGGAGCGACCGCCTTACGGGCACCCGCGGCCCCACCCGCAGCCTCACCCGGAGCCCCACCCGCGGCCCCACTCGCCTCCCCGGCACGGCCACCGCCGCCCACCTCGGCAAGGACGGGCTCACCCACGACCGACGGCGCCCCGGAGCCACCACCCTCAGCACCCACAACACCGGCGCCGCCTGCGGCGCCACCCGCGGTCGCGGTGCCACCCGCGGTCGCGCTGGCACCCACAGCACCCTCACCCACCGACATCAACGCAATCGTCACCAACGCCGTCACCGCCGTACCCACCACCACCGCGACAAAGAACATCGGCACCCCACCAATCGCACCGAGCACCGCCACAATCGGCCCCCATGCGGCACGTTGTCCTCGACCGACGCCACCCCGGCTATCGCCCCGGCGACCGCACCGCCCACCATGTTCGCCGGAATGACCCGCGCGGGACGCGCCGCCGCGAACGGAATCGCGCCCTCCGTGATGCCGAAGAAGCCCATGAAGAGCGCCGCGAGCCCGGTCTCCCGCTCCTGGTCGTCGAACATCCGGCGACGCAGCAGCGTGGCCAGCCCCTGGCCCAGCGGCGGCACCGGAATGGCCGCCGCACACGCCCCCATGACCTCGGGGTTCTTGGACACAAGCCCGGCACCGAAAAGGAACGCCGTCTTATTGACGGGCCCACCCATATCGAACGCGATCATCAGTCCGAGAATGATGCCGAGCACCGCCGCACTCGTGCCGGTCAGCCCGCCGAGCCAGTCGGTGAGCTGCTCGAAGACCCAGGAGATCGGCTCGCCGAGGACATAGATGAAGAAGAGGCCGAGCGCCGAGGTCGCCACGATCGGGATCACAATGATCGGCATGATCGGCTGGACGAACTTCGGGACCTTGACCCGCTTGATCCACAGCACCAGATAACCGGCCAGGAAGCCGGTGACGATCGCCCCGATGAAGCCGGCGCCCGCCTCGCTGTCGTACAGCTCGCCGTGCGCCGCGATCCAGCCGCCCACCATGCCGGGCACCAACGCGGGCCGGTCCGCGATCGCATAGGCGATATAGCCGGACAGGGCCGGGATCATCAGCTCGAAGCCGACGCTCCCGATGTCGTTGACCGTCTTCCAGAAGGAGTCGTCGGGGATGACGATGCCCTTGGAGGTCGTATCACCGCCCAGGGCGAGCGAGACGGCGATCAGCAGTCCGCCGACCACCACGAACGGGATCATGTACGAGACACCGTTCATGAGCGCCTTATAGGTGACGCTGCGCCCCTTACTGCCGCCACCGCCACCACCCCCGGAAGCCGCCGCCCCCGAGGCACCACCGCGCCCGGCACCAGAGCCGTCGCCCTCGTACACCGGCGCGTCCAGCACCTGCTCGATCAGCCGCTGCGGTCGGTGAATGCCATCGGCGACCCCGACGACAAGCACTCTCTTACCGACGAAACGACTGCGGTCGACGTCTTTGTCGGCGGCGATGATGATGCCGTCAGCCTCGCTGACATCGTTGTCAGACAGTACGTTCTCGGCCCCGATCGAGCCTTGGGTCTCCACCTTCATGCTGTGGCCGAGCGACTCCGCCGCCTGGGCCAGCTTCTCAGCGGCCATATAGGTATGGGCGATACCCGTGGGACATGCTGTCACCGCGAGCAGCTTGAGCCCTGGTCCGCTGGCCCCCGCACCGTTGGGGGATCGGCTGGACTGGTCACGTGGTTCTCCTTAACGCGTTGAGCGGGCGCGGGAAGCTGCCAGCGTCCCCGCGCTCGCGGCATCGTGCAATACATCCGGCCGGGATCTAAGCGACGGGCTGAACCCCCGACTCCGGAAACGACGCGACCACCGGCCCTCGAACGACGCGACCACCGGCCCCGAACGACGCGACCGCCGACCCCGAAGCGACATGCCCGCGCCCTCGAACGACGCGACCACCGGCCCCGAAGCAGCGCGGCCGACGCCCCCGGAGAAGCACGCCCGTCGCCCCCGGAGCTGCGCACCCGTCGCCCCTGGTCATAGCCGTACGGCCGAAGATGACCGATGGGGGCTGGGGTTCGCTCCGCCGATCGGTGTAGATTCGTGACCGAGCCAGACGTCGCTGCTGATGGCGGTCGGGCGGTCCGGACCCCGGACCGGCCGAGGGAGAGAGGGCCTCCGACGGACTGCGCACTGTGAGGTAGAAGGGGACAGGTGTGTCCGCTGTCGCGGGGGCCTGCCCGACGCCTCGCATGCCCAGCCGAACCACTCTCGCTCGCAACACGATCGAGGAGGAGCAGCACTCATGACGACAGCCGTCTCCGGTCAGGACTTCAAGGTCGCGGACCTCTCCCTGGCTGCCTTCGGCCGTAAGGAGATCACCCTCGCCGAGCATGAGATGCCCGGCCTGATGGCGATCCGTAAGGAGTACGCCGAGCAGCAGCCGCTGGCCGGCGCCCGTATCACCGGCTCCCTGCACATGACGGTGCAGACCGCCGTGCTGATCGAGACCCTGGCCGCCCTCGGCGCCCAGGTCCGGTGGGCCTCCTGCAACATCTTCTCCACTCAGGACCATGCCGCGGCCGCGGTCGCCGTCGGCCCCGAGGGCACCCCTGAGAACCCGCAGGGCATCCCGGTCTTCGCCTGGAAGGGCGAGACCCTGGAGGAGTACTGGTGGTGCACGGAGCAGGCCCTGACCTGGCCCGGCACCCCCACCGGCGGGCCCAACATGATCCTGGACGACGGTGGCGACGCCACCCTCCTCGTCCACAAGGGCGTCGAGTACGAGAAGGCCGGTGCCGCCCCTGACGTCGCCACCGCCGAGAACGACGAGCACCGCGTCATCCTCGAGCTGCTGAACCGCACCATCGCGGAGAGCCCGCAGAAGTGGACGCAGCTGGCCTCCGAGATCCGCGGGGTCACCGAGGAGACCACCACCGGCGTTCACCGCCTCTACGAGATGCAGCGGGACGGCACGCTGCTCTTCCCGGCGATCAACGTGAACGACGCGGTCACCAAGTCCAAGTTCGACAACAAGTACGGCTGCCGCCACTCCCTGGTCGACGGCATCAACCGCGCCACCGACGTGCTGATCGGCGGCAAGGTCGCGGTCGTCTGCGGCTACGGCGACGTCGGTAAGGGCTGCGCCGAGTCGCTGCGCGGCCAGGGCGCCCGGGTGATCATCACCGAGATCGACCCGATCTGCGCGCTCCAGGCCGCGATGGACGGCTACCAGGTCGCCACCCTGGAGGACGTGGTGGAGACCGCCGACATCTTCATCACCACGACCGGCAACAAGGACATCATCCTGGCCTCGGACATGGCCAAGATGAAGCACCAGGCGATCGTCGGAAACATCGGCCACTTCGACAACGAGATCGACATGGCCGGGCTCGCCGCCCTCCCGGGCATCGTGAAGGACGAGGTCAAGCCGCAGGTCCACACCTGGACCTTCCCCGACGGCAAGAAGATCATCGTGCTCTCCGAGGGCCGCCTGCTGAACCTCGGCAACGCGACCGGTCACCCGTCGTTCGTGATGTCCAACTCCTTCGCGAACCAGACCATCGCCCAGATCGAGCTCTTCACCAAGCCGGAGTCGTACCCGACCGACGTCTATGTGCTCCCCAAGCACCTGGACGAGAAGGTCGCCCGCCTCCACCTGGACGCGCTCGGGGCGAAGCTGACCACGCTCCGGCCCGAGCAGGCCGCCTACATCGGCGTCCCGGTCGAGGGCCCGTACAAGCCCGACCACTACCGCTACTGATCGCATCCGCTGATCGCACCGGCGCCGTCGCCCCACACCGTCGGCGGCCGCTGACCCGGCCCCGCCCCGGCGGGGCCCCAGGGCCCGTCCGCGCCATCCGGCCGGGCGGGCCCGACGCTCGTCAAGGACCTCACATGCCCCGCGGCCGCTACTCCCTCCACGACCCGCACGATCACACGCCCCTGGGCGAGGAGCACTTCCAGTGCGCTCCCGGTCCCAGCGGTTGGCGCTACGTCGCCCAGCGGACCTCACCCTCCGGCGATCACACCGGGTCCGTGGACCTCACCCTCGACGAGCTCGGCCGCCCGCTGAGGGTGGAGCTGCACGCGTCGAGCTGGCAGGTCAGGGGCGCCGCCCTGGAGGGGGTCACCTGGGTCCGCACGGACCCCACGAGGGAGCACGCGACCGAGGGCAATGTCCGCGCCCACTCCTTCACCGGCGCCTCCCCGGCCTTCCTGGTCGCCGTCTCCCGGCTGCTGCGTCTGGAACCGGGCGCCGGAGCCGTCCGCGTCCGCCTCGTGGCCTTCACCGATCCGGTCCTCGCGCCCCTCACCCTCGATCAGTCCTGGGCACTTCTCGGCAGAACCGGTCACGCGACCGACACCGGGCCACTCGTTGTGGACGAGTACCAGGTCAGCGAGCTGGACACCGGAGAGGTCCGGACGGTCCACATCGCCGGCGACGTGGTGCTCGCCGCCCCGGCATCGAGCTGGAGCACCTCGAGAGCCCACCGTCGTCCTTCGCGGCCTGACGAGCACACCACCCTCTGACCTGCAGTGTTGTGAAACTTCCAGGAACGTATTGACCCAGGGAGCCCCGGTGCGTACGTTTGAAGGTCGCGGCGAACGGAGTGCACAGGTGCTCCGGCCGGACCGTACAAAGAATCTTGCCCGGAGTCCTTGACCAGGGTCACCCGGGGAGGTAGGTTTAAACGGTTGTGGTGAGCAGAGTCTGCTCGCCCCCAAAGCGCATCTGAACCGCTCCGCAGACGGATGGAAATCCAAAACGGAGCACCTTTTGACACCCGCAGGCATCACGCGAAGCCGATTAGGTTCGGCGGATGATCGTCTGCTAAAGTCGAAAACACGCCGAAAGGCAAGGCCCCTCCAACGGCCACCGGAAACGGAATTCGGATCGGAAACGACCGGAAATCGGATCTGGTAAGGTTGGAAACACCGAAGGGAAGCGCCCGGAGAAACCGGTGAAACGGTTTCGAAGGAAGCGTCCGTTCCTTGAGAACTCAACAGCGTGCCAAAAGTCAACGCCAGATATGTTGATACCCCGTCCATCGTTTGGACGAGGTTCCTTTGAAGAAAAACACAGCGAGGACGCTGTGAACCATCGGACTATTCCTCCGGTGGTTCCGCTCTCGTGATGTGTTGCCGGGACAGCCCGGAAGCATTCACGGAGAGTTTGATCCTGGCTCAGGACGAACGCTGGCGGCGTGCTTAACACATGCAAGTCGAACGATGAACCGGTTTCGGCCGGGGATTAGTGGCGAACGGGTGAGTAACACGTGGGCAATCTGCCCTGCACTCTGGGACAAGCCCTGGAAACGGGGTCTAATACCGGATATGACTGCCGACCGCATGGTCTGGTGGTGGAAAGCTCCGGCGGTGCAGGATGAGCCCGCGGCCTATCAGCTTGTTGGTGGGGTGATGGCCTACCAAGGCGACGACGGGTAGCCGGCCTGAGAGGGCGACCGGCCACACTGGGACTGAGACACGGCCCAGACTCCTACGGGAGGCAGCAGTGGGGAATATTGCACAATGGGCGCAAGCCTGATGCAGCGACGCCGCGTGAGGGATGACGGCCTTCGGGTTGTAAACCTCTTTCAGCAGGGAAGAAGCGCAAGTGACGGTACCTGCAGAAGAAGCGCCGGCTAACTACGTGCCAGCAGCCGCGGTAATACGTAGGGCGCAAGCGTTGTCCGGAATTATTGGGCGTAAAGAGCTCGTAGGCGGCTTGTCGCGTCGGATGTGAAAGCCCGGGGCTTAACTCCGGGTCTGCATTCGATACGGGCAGGCTAGAGTTCGGTAGGGGAGATCGGAATTCCTGGTGTAGCGGTGAAATGCGCAGATATCAGGAGGAACACCGGTGGCGAAGGCGGATCTCTGGGCCGATACTGACGCTGAGGAGCGAAAGCGTGGGGAGCGAACAGGATTAGATACCCTGGTAGTCCACGCCGTAAACGTTGGGAACTAGGTGTGGGCGACATTCCACGTTGTCCGTGCCGCAGCTAACGCATTAAGTTCCCCGCCTGGGGAGTACGGCCGCAAGGCTAAAACTCAAAGGAATTGACGGGGGCCCGCACAAGCGGCGGAGCATGTGGCTTAATTCGACGCAACGCGAAGAACCTTACCAAGGCTTGACATACACCGGAAAACCCTGGAGACAGGGTCCCCCTTGTGGTCGGTGTACAGGTGGTGCATGGCTGTCGTCAGCTCGTGTCGTGAGATGTTGGGTTAAGTCCCGCAACGAGCGCAACCCTTGTTCTGTGTTGCCAGCATGCCTTTCGGGGTGATGGGGACTCACAGGAGACTGCCGGGGTCAACTCGGAGGAAGGTGGGGACGACGTCAAGTCATCATGCCCCTTATGTCTTGGGCTGCACACGTGCTACAATGGCCGGTACAATGAGCTGCGAAGCCGTGAGGTGGAGCGAATCTCAAAAAGCCGGTCTCAGTTCGGATTGGGGTCTGCAACTCGACCCCATGAAGTCGGAGTCGCTAGTAATCGCAGATCAGCATTGCTGCGGTGAATACGTTCCCGGGCCTTGTACACACCGCCCGTCACGTCACGAAAGTCGGTAACACCCGAAGCCGGTGGCCCAACCCTTGTGGAGGGAGCCGTCGAAGGTGGGACTGGCGATTGGGACGAAGTCGTAACAAGGTAGCCGTACCGGAAGGTGCGGCTGGATCACCTCCTTTCTAAGGAGCGCATAGCCGACTGCAGGCGAGTGTCTTGCACGGTTGCTCATGGGTGGAACGTTGACTACTCGGCATTGTTTCGGATGCTTTCTGTTAGTACTGCTTCGGCGTGGAACACAGGACAGGCAGGCGGATGATGTCGGGCACGCTGTTGGGTGTCTGAAGGTACGGGCATGACGCTCGTTTCTTCGGCCGGTCCCGGTGTACCACGCTGTAAGGGTGTGGGTGACGGGGTACGGGTCGTTGTTTGAGAACTGCACAGTGGACGCGAGCATCTGTGGCCAAGTTTTTAAGGGCGCACGGTGGATGCCTTGGCACCAGGAACCGATGAAGGACGTGGGAGGCCGCGATAGGCCCCGGGGAGCTGTCAACCGAGCTGTGATCCGGGGGTGTCCGAATGGGGAAACCCGGCAGTCGTCATGGGCTGTCACTCGCTGCTGAACACATAGGCAGTGTGGAGGGAACGCGGGGAAGTGAAACATCTCAGTACCCGCAGGAAGAGAAAACAACCGTGATTCCGGGAGTAGTGGCGAGCGAAACTGGATGAGGCTAAACCGTATGTGTGTGATACCCGGCAGGGGTTGCGCATGCGGGGTTGTGGGTTCGTGCTTCAGTCGTCTGCCGGCGGCTGGGTGAGTCAGAAATTGTTGATGTAGGCGAAGGGCATGCGAAAGGTCCGGCGTAGAGGGTAAGACCCCGTAGCTGAAACGTCAGCAACTTGCTTGTGCGATACCCAAGTAGCACGGGGCCCGAGAAATCCCGTGTGAATCTGGCGGGACCACCCGCTAAGCCTAAATATTCCCTGGTGACCGATAGCGGATAGTACCGTGAGGGAATGGTGAAAAGTACCGCGGGAGCGGAGTGAAATAGTACCTGAAACCGTGTGCCTACAAGCCGTGGGAGCGTCGCCGTGTTCTTCGGAGCACGGTCGTGACTGCGTGCCTTTTGAAGAATGAGCCTGCGAGTTTGCGGTGTGTTGCGAGGTTAACCCGTGTGGGGAAGCCGTAGCGAAAGCGAGTCCGAATAGGGCGTTTTAGTAGCGCGCTCAAGACCCGAAGCGGAGTGATCTAGCCATGGGCAGGTTGAAGCGGAGGTAAGACTTCGTGGAGGACCGAACCCACCAGGGTTGAAAACCTGGGGGATGACCTGTGGTTAGGGGTGAAAGGCCAATCAAACTCCGTGATAGCTGGTTCTCCCCGAAATGCATTTAGGTGCAGCGTCGTGTGTTTCTTGCCGGAGGTAGAGCACTGGATAGGCGATGGGCCCTACCGGGTTACTGACCTTAGCCAAACTCCGAATGCCGGTAAGTGAGAGCGCGGCAGTGAGACTGTGGGGGATAAGCTCCATGGTCGAGAGGGAAACAGCCCAGAGCATCGACTAAGGCCCCTAAGCGTACGCTAAGTGGGAAAGGATGTGGAGTCGCAGAGACAACCAGGAGGTTGGCTTAGAAGCAGCCATCCTTGAAAGAGTGCGTAATAGCTCACTGGTCAAGTGATTCCGCGCCGACAATGTAGCGGGGCTCAAGCGTACCGCCGAAGTCGTGTCATTGCAGTATGTACCCCTAACGGGGGCTGTGATGGGTAGGGGAGCGTCGTGTGCCGGGTGAAGCAGCCGTGTAAGCGAGTTGTGGATGGTTCACGAGTGAGAATGCAGGCATGAGTAGCGATACACACGTGGGAAACGTGTGCGCCGATTGACTAAGGGTTCCTGGGTCAAGCTGATCTGCCCAGGGTAAGTCGGGACCTAAGGCGAGGCCGACAGGCGTAGTCGATGGACAACCGGTTGATATTCCGGTACCCGCTTTGAAACGCCCAGTATCGAATCCTCTGATGCTAAGGCCGTGAAGCCGCCCTGGATCCTTCGGGTGAAGGGGAGTGGTGGAGCCGCCGGCCCAAGGTGGTAGTAGGTAAGTGATGGGGTGACGCAGGAAGGTAGTCCAGCCCGGGCGGTGGTTGTCCCGGGGTAAGGGTGTAGCCCGAGGGGTAGGTAAATCCGTCCCTCGTGTAAGGGTGAGACCTGATGCCGAGCCGATTGTGGTGAAGTGGATGATCCTATGCTGTCGAGAAAAGCCTCTAGCGAGTTTCATGGCGGCCCGTACCCTAAACCGACTCAGGTGGTCAGGTAGAGAATACCGAGGCGTTCGGGTGAACTATGGTTAAGGAACTCGGCAAAATGCCCCGTAACTTCGGGAGAAGGGGGCCATTGCTGGTGATCACCCTTGCGGTGTGAGCTGGTGGTGGCCGCAGAGACCAGCGAGAAGCGACTGTTTACTAAAAACACAGGTCCGTGCGAAGCCGTAAGGCGATGTATACGGACTGACGCCTGCCCGGTGCTGGAACGTTAAGGGGACCGGTTAGTGGGGTTTCGATCCCGCGAAGCTGAGAACTTAAGCGCCAGTAAACGGCGGTGGTAACTATAACCATCCTAAGGTAGCGAAATTCCTTGTCGGGTAAGTTCCGACCTGCACGAATGGCGTAACGACTTCTCGACTGTCTCAACCATAGGCCCGGTGAAATTGCATTACGAGTAAAGATGCTCGTTTCGCGCAGCAGGACGGAAAGACCCCGGGACCTTTACTATAGCTTGATATTGGTGTTCGGTTCGGCTTGTGTAGGATAGGTGGGAGACTGTGAAGCATTAACGCCAGTTAGTGTGGAGTCGTTGTTGAAATACCACTCTGGTCGTGCTGGATGTCTAACCTGGGTCCGTGATCCGGATCAGGGACAGTGTCTGGTGGGTAGTTTAACTGGGGCGGTTGCCTCCTAAAGGGTAACGGAGGCGCCCAAAGGTTCCCTCAGCCTGGTTGGCAATCAGGTGTTGAGTGTAAGTGCACAAGGGAGCTTGACTGTGAGACCGACGGGTCGAGCAGGGACGAAAGTCGGGACTAGTGATCCGGCGGTGGCTTGTGGAAGCGCCGTCGCTCAACGGATAAAAGGTACCCCGGGGATAACAGGCTGATCTTCCCCAAGAGTCCATATCGACGGGATGGTTTGGCACCTCGATGTCGGCTCGTCGCATCCTGGGGCTGGAGTCGGTCCCAAGGGTTGGGCTGTTCGCCCATTAAAGCGGTACGCGAGCTGGGTTTAGAACGTCGTGAGACAGTTCGGTCCCTATCCGCTGTGCGCGTAGGAGTCTTGAGAAGGGCTGTCCCTAGTACGAGAGGACCGGGACGGACGAACCTCTGGTGTGCCAGTTGTTCTGCCAAGGGCATGGCTGGTTGGCTACGTTCGGGAGGGATAACCGCTGAAAGCATCTAAGCGGGAAGCCTGCTTCGAGATGAGGGCTCCCACCCACTTGATGGGTTAAGGCTCCCAGTAGACGACTGGGTTGATAGGCCAGATATGGAAGCCGGGTGACCGGTGGAGTTGACTGGTACTAATAGGCCGAGGGCTTGTCCTCAGGTGCTCGCGTCCACTGTGTTGGTTCTGAAGCAATGAACCGTTTGACCGCCCCGTTTGCGGGGCTGGGTCCGGTTCAATTTCATAGTGTTTCGGTGGTTATAGCGTTAGGGAAACGCCCGGTTACATTCCGAACCCGGAAGCTAAGCCTTTCAGCGCCGATGGTACTGCAGGGGGGACCCTGTGGGAGAGTAGGACGCCGCCGAACAATTTTTAGCCTCGGTCCCGAGCACTTAGTGCTCGGGGCCGAGGCATTTTTGCGTTCCCACTCGATCGGATGTTCCACCGGATCGAGTGAAAAGGCATCAGGGCTCTGGCGTGGCGTGGGCAGGGTCACGCAGAGTAGTCAGTGAGGGCCAGTCAGACGGCCCATTGATGACCAGTCAAAGAGGCCCAGGAGCCAGCAGACTCATGCGCTGAGCGGGCTGAGGGGGAGGTGATGGACTGTGAGCATGACGAGGTGTGCGGTGAGGGGGCGTAGGGTGACGCCCCGTTCGTCCCCGCCTGTTGTGATGCCGTCAGTTCCAGGACGTGGAGCCGACGGTCGGCTGATCCTCGTCATGGCCCGCTGTCGAGTCTCCCGGCATCCCCGCGGCGCGGGCGAGCTCGAGGTCAAGGGCTTCGCGCCGGATGCGCTGGTCCATGTAGAGGAGGGCCGTCACACCCGCGCTGATCGGGAAGGTGATGGTCGAGCTGATCACTCCGCCCGCGCCGACCACGATCAGGAAGGTCCAGCCGACGGAGACGGATTCGCCGGACAGCCAGTCCATGGCGTTGTCGCCGCCGATCACCATGGCGACCAGGCTGGTGGGGATCTCGACGATGGCGCCGACGATGAAGACCAGGACGACGGCGAGCAGTTGGATGCCGAAGACGCGCCCCCACGAGCCGCGCACCAGCTTGAAGGAGCGTCGCAGGGCCTTGATGATCCCCTGCTTCTCCAGCATCAGCGCGGGAGCGGCGAGGCTGAAGCGGACCCAGAGCCAGGCGGCGACGCATGCCGCGGCGAGCCCGCCCAGAGAGGCCAGAGCGGCGCCTTCGCTCGGCACACCCACGACGGCCAGCAGCAGACCCGGCGTCATACCGGCGGCGATGACGGCTGCGGCGATGGCGGGGATCAGCAGGAGCAGCCCGCACAGCTGAAGGAGGTGCGGCCGGGCACCGGCCCATGCCTCCCTGGCGGACACGGTCCGGCCCAGCACCGCCCGTGCGGCGACCACCGTCAGCAGGGCGGTGGTGACGATCGTTCCGAGGACGCCGAGCAGCAGGGTGACTCCGCTGTCCCCGAGCGTGTCGCCGACGGCGCGCAGTGCCTGGCCGACGGTGGCGTCCGGGTCGTCGAGGACATTGCTCTCGTTCCCCTGGCCGTCGTTGAACCACAGTCCCGTGGCGGCCGTGATCAGACCTTGGGTGATGATCGAGACGATCAGCGAGATGCCGAGGACCGTGCGCCAGTGGGCGCGCATGATGGCCACCGCGCCGTCCAGGATCTCGCTGACGCTCAGGGGGCGCAGTGGAATGACACCGGGGCGGGGAGCGGGTGGCTGACGCCGGCCGGTGCCCCATCCGCCACCCGGCGCGGGAGCGGGCGGCACCGGCGGTGGCGTGCGGCCTCCCGTCGCGGCCCAGCGGCCGGGCGGCGGCTGGCGGCGGGCCCACTGTTCGCCCCATGCTCGCTGCTCCGGAATGGGCTGGTCGGCGGGCTCGCCCTGCTGCTGAGCGCCGTGGTCCGGTTCGTCGGAAGGGGACGATCCGGGCGGGGCCCAGCCCGGAGTGTCATTCATCGTCGCTCCGTAGGTCGTTCGTTGACCGGCCGCGGCGTCCGCGGCGGGTGGATGTCAGCCATCGTGCCACGGTGCCTTTCACCCCGTGCCGGTCACTGGGGGCGGTCCGGCACTTCAATAGTCGGTGGCGCACAGGGCAAACTGGGCGGATGGCTGATCAGCATCCGGTGTCCCCGGAAGGCTCCATACCTCCCACCGCCCTGGCGCTGCGCTGGGAGGAGCCCCCGGAGGGCCCGTACTGGTACTTCTCGACCAGACGCGGCTGCCCGCCGAAGAGGTCGATCTGGTGTGCACCGATGTGCCGGCGCTGGTGGAGGCGATCCGCTCCCTCGCCGTGCGTGGCGCCCCGCTGCTCGGCCTCGCCGGGCATATGGGATCGCGCTCGCCGCAGCCCGCGGCTTCGATGTGGACGAGGCCGCCGAGTCGCTCGCCCATGCTCGTCCCACGGCCGTCAATCTCGGCTATGGCGTCCGCCGGGCTGTCGCCGCGTACCACGCCGCGCGTCGGGACGACGCGGACGACGCCCAGGCCGCCGCGGCGGCCCTCGCCGAGGCCCGTGCCCTGCACCGGGAGGATGCCGAGGCCAGCGAGCGCATGGCGGCCCATGGCCGACAGCTCCTCGAGGAGCTGCTGCCTGCGGGGGGCCATCGGATCCTCACCCACTGCAACACCGGCGCCCTGGTCTCCGGAGGCGAGGGGACCGCCCTCGCCGTGGTCAAGGCGGTGCACCGGGCGGGCAGCTGCGGCGGCTCTGGGTGGACGAGACCCGGCCCCTGCTCCAGGGGGCGCGGTTGACGGCGTACGAGGCGGCGCGCGCCGGTATGGCGTATACGCTGCTCGCCGACAACGCGGCGGGCTCGCTCTTCGCGGCCGGTGAGGTGGACGCGGTGCTGATCGGCGCGGACCGGATCGCCGCGGACGGCTCGGTGGCCAACAAGGTGGGCAGCTATCCGCTCGCGGTGCTGGCCCGCTACCACCATGTGCCGTTCGTGGTGGTAGCCCCGACCACCACGGTGGACCCGGCCACCCCTGACGGAGTCGCGATCGAGGTCGAACAGCGCCCTGGACATGAGGTGACAGACATCACAATCCCGTATGTTCCCATCGCCGGGCAGGAGGCGGGCACCGGAGTGCCGGTCGCTCCGCTGGGCACACAGGCCCACAATCCGGCCTTCGACGTCACACCACCGGAGTTGGTGACGGCGATCGTCACCGAGGACGGCGTGATTTCCCCGGTCACCACGGACGGTATCGCCGAGCTGTGGGCCAGGTCACGATCGGGTAATGGGATGATGTCGATATGAAGGGACGCGTCCTTGTCGTCGACGACGACACCGCACTGGCAGAGATGCTCGGCATCGTGCTGCGCGGCGAAGGCTTTGAACCGTCGTTCGTGTCGGACGGCGACAAGGCTCTTGCCGCCTTCCGCGAGACCAAGCCCGATCTTGTGCTGCTCGATCTGATGCTGCCCGGCCGGGACGGCATCGAGGTCTGTCGGCTGATCCGGGCCGAGTCCGGGGTGCCGATCGTCATGCTCACGGCCAAGAGCGACACGGTCGATGTGGTGGTCGGGCTCGAGTCCGGGGCGGATGACTACATCGTCAAGCCGTTCAAGCCGAAGGAGCTGGTGGCCCGGATCCGGGCGCGGCTGAGGCGTTCCGAGGAGCCGGCGCCGGAGCAGCTGGCCATCGGCGATCTGGTGATCGACGTGGCGGGGCACTCGGTGAAGCGGGACGGCCAGTCGATAGCGCTGACGCCGCTGGAGTTCGATCTCCTGGTGGCGCTGGCCCGTAAGCCGTGGCAGGTGTTCACCCGTGAGGTGCTGCTGGAGCAGGTGTGGGGCTATCGGCATGCCGCCGACACCCGGCTGGTGAATGTGCATGTGCAGCGACTGCGGTCGAAGGTCGAGAAGGACCCGGAGCGGCCGGAGATCGTCGTGACCGTGCGCGGTGTCGGCTACAAGGCCGGGCCCAGCTGAGATGACCGGTGGTACGGCGCCGCAGCCCGGTGGACCGGGCGGCGGGGCTCCGGAGGGTGCCCGGACGGGGCGGCCCGACCCGGCGGGTGAGATACCGCTGCTGCGCAGGTTGTGGAGCGGCGGGCATCTGCTGCCCGACGGGGCGTCCGGAGGGCCGGCCCATCCGGTGATCCGACTGTTCGGCCGGTGGGTGCGCCGTCCGCTGCTGCCCGCTGCCCGGCTGTGGCGGCGGAACATCCAGCTGCGGGTCGTGGCCACCACGCTGCTGATGTCGCTCGGCGTGGTGCTGCTGCTGGGTCTGGTGGTCATCGGGCAGGTGCGCAACGGTCTGCTGGACGCCAAGCGCCATGCGGCGCAGGGCCAGGCCGTCGGCGGGTTCGAGGTGGCCGAGCAGATGGCCGACCGCAAGAGCGACAACCGCGGCCAGGACGGGGCCGGGGCCGGTGCCCAGGACTCCGGCGCCTGGCTGAACGCGCTGGTGGAGCAGCTCGCCAGCGGCGGCAAGGGCGCCTATTCAGTGGTGGCGCTCAGCTCCGACTCCGGCGAGACGCCCTATGTGGCCAGCCGGGGGCCGAGGGCCTCCGGCGATGTGCAGCCGGACAGTGTGCCCGCCGATCTGCGCCGTCGTGTGGACGAGGGCCGGACGGCGCCGTACGAGCGTTACGGGAAGATCGTGCACGCGGGTTCGGGGGACTCCGAGCCCGCGCTGATCATCGGCAAGCGCCTGGATGACAACAACGGCGACGCCTACCAGCTGTACTACCTCTTCCCGTTCACCCAGGAGGAGAAGTCCCTGAGTCTGGTCAAGGGCACCCTGGCCACGGCCGGGGTGTTCGTGGTGGTGCTGCTCGGGGCCATCGCCTGGGTGGTGGTCCGGCAGGTCGTGACGCCCGTAAGGATGGCGGCGGGGATCTCCGAGCGGCTGGCGGCCGGGCTGCTCCAGGAGCGGATGAAGGTCACCGGGGAGGACGACATCGCCCGACTGGGGGAGTCGTTCAACAAGATGGCGCAGAACCTCCAGCTCAAGATCCAGCAGCTGGAGGAGCTCTCCCGGATGCAGCGCCGCTTCGTCTCCGATGTCTCGCATGAGCTGCGTACCCCGCTGACGACCGTAAGGATGGCGGCGGACGTCATCCATGAGGCGCGTGAGGACTTCGATCCGGTCACCGCGCGCTCGGCCGAGCTGCTGTGGGGCCAGGTCGACCGCTTCGAGTCGCTGCTCAGCGATCTGCTGGAGATCAGCCGGTTCGACGCGGGCGCGGCCGCGCTGGAGGCCGAGCCGATCGATCTGCGCGATGTGGTGCACCGGGTGGTGGACGGGGCCGAGCCGCTCGCCGAGGCCAAGGGCACCCGGATCGTGGTGCGGGGCGCCGAGTCGCCGGTGATCGCCGAGGCGGACCCCCGTCGCGTCGAGCGGGTGCTGCGCAACCTGGTGGTCAACGCCGTGGAGCACGGCGAGGGCCGCGATGTGGTCGTACGGCTCGCCACGGCGGGCGGTGCGGTGGCCGTCGCGGTGCGGGACTACGGCGTCGGGCTCAAGCCCGGCGAGGCGACGCGGGTGTTCAACCGCTTCTGGCGGGCCGATCCGGCCCGCGCGCGCACCACCGGCGGCACCGGTCTGGGCCTGTCGATCGCGGTGGAGGACGCGCGGCTGCACGGCGGCTGGCTCCAGGCGTGGGGTGAGCCCGGCGGCGGTTCGCAGTTCCGGCTGACGCTGCCGCGCACCGCGGGCGATGTGCTGCGCGGCTCGCCGATCCCCCTGGAGCCCGAAGACTCCCGGCGCAACCGCCGTCCGGCCGACACCGCGACCCCGGAACCCGCGGCGGAGCGGCTGGCGGCGGTGCCCGCGCAGCCGCGGTCCGCGCTGCCCGCCGACGCCGCGGCGCCGTCCGCCGACCCGACGGCCCTGCCGGGCAATGGGGCCCGGGTGGTGCGCGGCACTCCGGAGACGCCGTCCGACGGGCCGCTGGGAGGCCAGGAGCCGTCCGCCCGGCCGACGCCATCGAACGAAGGGGAGGGCCGCCCTCGTGGGCGCTGACCGTGCCGACCGTCGCCGTTTCCGCCGCCGTGGCCGCCGTCCGGGCGGCCGGGGCCTGAGCGCGCCCGTGCTGCTCGCCTGTGGCGCCCTGCTGCTGTCCGGCTGCGCCTCGATGCCCGACAGCGGCGATGTGCGGCGGGTGGACTCCTCACCGCGCTCCGACGTCGACTCGCAGGTGCGGGTGTACGGGGTGAGCCCGGGCAAGGGCGAGCAGCCCGCGGAGCTGGTCTCCGGCTTCCTGGAGGCCACGACGAGCGACGAGGAGAACTTCGGCACGGCGAAGGAGTACCTGACCAAGAGCGCGGTCAGGCGGTGGCAGCCCTTCGCGGCCACCACTGTGCTGGAGCAGGCGCCTGACGTGCGGGTGGAGACGGACCCGGGCGACCGGGACGGCAACGGTAAGACGGTCGTGCTGTCGGGCAAGCGGATCGCCGTCGTGGACGAGACCCACGCGTACAAGCCCGATGAGCAGCCGTACGAGGAGCGCATCCATCTCACGCTGAGCGGTTCGGAGTGGCGGATCGACGGGCCGCCGCGGGGGCTGATCCTCGGCGAGTCCGATTTCCAGCGCATCTACCGTTCGGTCAACAAGTACTACTTCGCCGATCTCGGTCCGGACGCCGAGGAGTCGAAGGCCGGGGACAACGTCCTGGTGGCCGATCCGGTCTATGTGCGGCGCCGTATCGACCCGGTGACCGCGACCGTCAAGGCGCTGCTGCACGGTCCCACGGGGTGGCTGGAGCCGGTGGTGAGCAGCTCCTTCCCGCGCGGTGCGGCGCTCGGCCGCCGGGACGAGCGGCTGTCGCTGGACGACTCGAACGCGCTGAGGATCCGGCTCAACGACCGGGCCGCGCGGATCAGCGCGGCGCGCTGCGCCCGGATGGCGGCGCAGACGCTGTTCACGGTCCAGGATCTGGGCGAGGGACCGTCCCAGGTCAGCGGGGTGCGGCTGGAGCGGCAGAACGGCTCGGAGCTGTGTGCCCTCTCCAGTGACGCGGCGCGTGCCTACGCCCCGGACGGGGTTGAGGGCCATCCGCGCCACCAGTATTTCGTGGACTCCGAACACCGGATGGTCCGGCTGTCCGACGACGAGGACCGGCCACAGCCGGTTCCGGGGCCGTTCGGCGGCGATGACGCGGGGCTGGGCTCGGTGGCGGTCTCCCGCGACGAGCGGGACGCGGCGGGGGTCACCGCCGACGGCCAGGCACTGTATGTGACCGAGCTGGCGTCCGGCGCCGACCGCGGCAAGGTGCGGGTGCGCAGCCGGGGCGGCAGTGTGGAGCGCGGTCTGACGGCGCCCAGCTGGGACGGGCTGGGCGGTCTGTGGGTGGCCGACCGGGATCCGCGGCAGCCGAGGCTGCTGCGGCTGCGGGGCGGCACCGGACCGGCGGACGAGGTGGAGCTGCCGAAGCTGGACGGTGGCCGGATCACGGCGCTGCGGGTGTCCGCGGACGGCTCCAGGATCGCGATGCTGGTCAAGCGGTCCGGCCACACCACGCTGCGGCTCGGCCGGATCGAGCGGCGGGGCACCGCGGACGCCCCGAAGCTGTCGGTGGGGGCGCTGCGGGCGGTCGCGCCGAAGCTGGAGGACGTGGACACCTTCTCCTGGGCCGGGGACAGCCGGCTGGTGGTCGCGGGCCGGGAGTCGGACGGGGTGCAGCAGCTCCAGTACGTGGAGTCGGACGGCTCCCCGGCGAACGTCCCGGAGGTGCCGGGGCCGAACGGTGTGCAGTCGATCGGCGCCTCGGAGGACCAGACCCGGCCGCTGATCGCCGAGACCAGGGAGAACGGCATCGTGCGGCTGCTGCCGAACACCGACTGGAAGACCGTGGACCAGGACGGCTCGGCTCCGGTCTACCCCGGTTAGGTCTGCCCCGGTTAGGCCTGCCCCGGCTGGGTCTGCCCCGGCCTGGCGGGGCACGCAGCGGCAGCTCTTAGGGCAGGACACCGATCGGGGGTGGCTGGTTGTCCACATGTGCGCGGTTGTCCACAAGGGGTGGCGCGGTGGCCTGACCACCGGGACAGTGGTGTTCATGCGGGGCTGGTGGCAGGAGATCTCTGATCTGGTGCTGCCGGCCGACTGCGCCGGATGCGGTCGGCCGGGCGGCACACTGTGTGTCCGTTGTCGTGGAGTGCTGCGGGGGACCGGGGCGCGCCGGGTGGAGCCGAGCTCGGTGCCGCCGGGGCTGCCGGTGGTCCATGCGGCGGTGGATTACGTGGACGAGGCGCGGGCGGTGCTGCTCGCGCACAAGGAGCGGGGAGCGCTCCGGCTGGCGCGGCCGCTGGGCGAGGCGCTGGCGAGGGCCGTGCGGGCGGCCTGCTCTGGCGGCGGGCCCGGTGCGGGGCCCCGAGGGCGGGCGGCCGTGGGATCGAGCGCGCTGTGCGGGGCGAGACCGGGTACGGGGCCCGGGGCGAGACCAGGGGCCGGATCGGGCACGTTCCCGCGCGCCGGATCCGGGGCGAGACCGGTTGCCGGAGCGGGAACGGGACAGCAGACCGGACCGGGTAGGAGACCCGGTGCCGGACCGGGGGCGAGGCGTCCTGGAGGGCCGCTGCTGCTGGTGCCGGTGCCGTCGGCCCGGCGTTCGGTGGGCGCCCGGGGCATGACCCGGCCCGGCGGATCGCGCTCGCCGCGGCGGGTGTGCTGCGCGCCGACGGGCGCCCGGCGAGGGTCCCGGCGGTGCTGTGCCAGCGGCGTCGGGTGACCGATCAGTCGGGGCTGGACGTGCGGCAGCGGCGGGCGAATGTGACCGGGGCGCTGGGGGCGGTCCCCGGCAGCGGCCGGCTGCTGGCGGCGGGCCCGGTAGTGCTGGTGGACGATCTGATGACCACAGGGGCCTCGCTCGCGGAGGCGGCGCGGGCGGTGACGGCGGCCGGAGGGCTGGTCATCGGCGCTGCCGTGGTCGCCGCACCCCTGACGCCTACCAACCGGAACTGATTACGAAGCCGCGTCGTTGCAGGTAGTAAGCACCGCGAAGCGCCTGATCGGAGGTACGTGCCGGTAGGGGGTGCCGACTTCCGACCGGTCGAGCTATGTTCGGTTGTGAGGAATGGCGGGTGCTATGACTCATTCATCCGCTTGGCGTGTTTTGCCTGCATTCTGGTGAGGCTTGGAACAAACGGGATTGAGATCCTCCCCGTGGGAAGGAGGAGCTGAAAGCGCCAAGCCGGTGGCTCCGGAAGACGCCGGAGCCAAGTGCACAAGGGATGACGCTCCGATACTGACTGGAGCTACCCGGGAACGGAGTTCTGCGTGGACATCGTCGTCAAGGGCCGTAAAACTGAGGTGCCCGAGCGGTTCCGGAAGCACGTGGCCGAGAAGCTGAAGCTGGATAAGATCCAGAAGCTCGACGGCAAGGTGATCAGCCTCGACGTCGAGGTGTCCAAGGAGCACAACCCGCGGCAGTCCGACCGCGCCGACCGAGTGGAGATCACGCTCCGCTCGCGGGGCCCGGTGATCCGGGCGGAGGCCGCCGCGGCCGATCCGTACGCAGCGCTGGACCTGGCGGCCAGCAAGCTGGAGGCACGGATGCGCAAGCAGCACGACAAGCGCCATACGCGCCGTGGCAACGGTCGCATTCCGGCCAGCGACGTGGCCACCACCGTGCCCAACGCGGCCCGCATCAACGGGCATGGCGAGATCGCCCCCCAGCGCACGACGGAGACCGTCCCCACCACCCGGATGGGCCCCCTGGAAATCCAGGGCGAGGGCCCCCTGGTGGTCCGGGAGAAGACTCACGCCGCGGCTCCCATGACGCTCGACCAGGCTCTCTACGAGATGGAGCTGGTCGGGCACGACTTCTATCTGTTCGTCGACTCCGACACCAACCAGCCCAGCGTCGTCTACCGGCGGCATGGCTATGACTACGGGGTGATTCATCTTCAGCCGGAAGCGTTCGTCGGAGAGGCGCCCGGCGGCGCCGGCGGCGCACTCGGTGGCTGACCGAGAAATTCAGCCGAATCCAGCCTGAGAAGTGAGTGGTGCCCCGGAGCGCCTGCGCGCCCCCCGGGGCACCTCCGTGCGACCACGGAGGGACCATTCCGCCGTCCGGGCATGAAATCATGGCCGGGCGGCCAACCGGTGTACTGAGAGCACCGGTTGACGCCAGACCGAGTGCACCCCAGGGTGCGGACCGCAAGGGCCATGGCCTTCAGGGGGAGGAACGATGGCGGACAGCTTCGGGCCCGTGTCCGACGCCGGTGAAGACCATGGCGTCGGTCCGGACGGGGGCGAGCCGCGCGGTGAGCCGCGCAAGGAGCCGATTCGGGTCCTCGTCGTGGACGACCACGCGCTCTTCCGGCGTGGATTGGAGATCGTCCTGGCCCAGGAGGAGGACATCCAGGTCGTCGGAGAGGCGGGGGACGGGGCCGAGGCGGTGGACAAGGCGGCGGATCTGCTGCCGGACATCGTCCTGATGGATGTGCGGATGCCCAAGCGCGGGGGGATCGAGGCGTGCACCGCCATCAAGGAGGTGGCACCCAGCGCCAAGATCATCATGTTGACGATCAGCGATGAGGAAGCCGATCTCTACGACGCGATCAAGGCGGGGGCCACGGGCTATCTGCTGAAGGAGATCTCGACCGACGAGGTCTCGACCGCCATCCGGGCGGTGGCGGACGGTCAGTCGCAGATCAGCCCGTCGATGGCGGCCAAGCTGCTGACCGAGTTCAAGTCGATGATCCAGCGCACCGACGAGCGGCGGCTGGTGCCCGCGCCCCGGCTCACCGACCGGGAGCTGGAGGTGCTCAAGCTGGTGGCGACCGGAATGAACAACCGGGATATCGCCAAGGAGTTGTTCATCAGCGAGAACACCGTGAAGAACCATGTCCGCAACATCCTGGAGAAATTGCAGCTGCACTCCAGGATGGAGGCCGTGGTCTATGCGATGCGGGAGAAGATCCTCGAGATCAGGTGAGGGTTTCGCCCGAGCCCCGGGCAAGCCGTAGCCCGGGGGTGAGCCGGGCCCCGGGCGGGTGCCCGCCGGGGCCGGTTCAGGGTGGTTCAGGCGACCGCCGCCGCTACGGCCGCCGTGAGCGGTGCGGCGAGCTCCGGGCGGTCGACGCGCTCGACCCGTACGGCGTCACAGCCCACCCATTCGGCCGCCTCCCGCAGCGCCCGCGCCATGGGGGCCACGGCCTTCGGCGACTCCAGGGACACCTGCCGGGCGACCAGGGTCGTGCCCTCCCGGGCCGGATCGACCCGGCCCAGCAGCCGCCCGCCCGACAGCAGCGGCATGGCGAAGTAGCCGTGGATCCGCTTGGGCCTGGGCACATACGCCTCGAGCCGATGGCTGAAGCCGAAGATCCGCTCGGTGCGCGCCCGGTCCCATATCAGCGAGTCGAAGGGCGACAGCAGAGTGGTGCGGTGCCGGCCGCGCGGCGGGGCGGCCAGCGCCTCGGGGTCCGCCCAGGCGGGCTTGTCCCAGCCCTCGACCGCCACCGGCACCAGCCCCGAATCCGCGATCACCGCCTCCACCTGCTCGCCCTTGAGCCGGTGGTAGTCGGCGATGTCAGCCCGCGTGCCCACGCCCAGGGACTGCCCGGCCAGCCGGACCAGCCGGCGCAGACACTCCAGGTCGTCCAGATCGTCATGGAGCAGGTCGTCCGGCACGGCGCGCTCCGCCAGGTCGTACACCCGCTTCCAGCCGCGCCGCTCGACGCACACCACCTCGCCGAACATCAGCGCCCGCTCGACCGCGATCTTCGCCGCCGACCAGTCCCACCACGGGCCGCCGTTCTTGGCCCCGCCGAGCTCCGTCGCGGTCAGCGGGCCCTCCGCGCGCAGCTGCTTGACCACCGTCTCGTACACCCCGTCCGGCAGCTCGTGGTTCCAGTGCGGGCGGAAGCGGTAGGCGCGGCGCCGGAAGGCGAAGTGCGGCCACTCCTCGATCGGCAGTACGCACGCGGCATGCGACCAGTACTCGAAGGCGTGGGTGTCGGTCCAGTACGCCGACTCGACCGCCTTACGGCCGACGGCGCCCAGCCGTGCGTACGGAATCAGCTCATGGGAGCGGGCCAGCACCGAGATCGTGTCCAGCTGCACGGCGCCCAGGTGGCGCAGCACGCCCCGCACCCCGCCCCGCCGGTCGGGGCGCCCAGCAGCCCCTGGGCGCGCAGTGCGATCCGGCGGGCCTCGTCGGCGGAGAGGGTGGCCTCGGGTGTGCGGTCCACGGCGGACCCGGTGGCGGCGTTCGTCATGCGCGCCACCGTAGTGGCACCCACTGACAACGCCGCCCGTGCCGCCGGATGGCCCCCGGGCGGCCGATTCTCAGGCCCCGACGCTGTCCTCAGGCCCCCGACGGCGTCCCCCACTCCTGACGCCGTCCTCAGACCGCCGACGCCGCCCTGGACGCCCGGCCGGACCCCTCCGGCTCCCGGGGCGCGTCGGCCGCCTCGGACGCCTCGGAGGGCAGATACGGCGTGGTCGACGGCAGTCCCCAGTCGGAGGGCAGCAGCGCGCCCCGCCAGGCGTCCCGCCGGGTCCCCTGGTGGACGATCCGGGCGCGGTCCGTCCCCTCCATCCGGAAGCCCACGCCGAGGGCGACCGCCCGCGAGCCCTCGTTCCCGGCCTCGCAGCACCACTCCAGCCGCTCCACCCCGAGCCGGGTGAACGCCCACTCGATCACGGCCCGCGCCGCCTCACCCGTGTAGCCGTGCCGCCGGTGCTCGCGCGCCGTCCAGTAGCCCAGCTCGGCCTGGTGCTCGGGGAGCGCAGATGGGCCAGTCGGACCAGGCTCATGGCACCGACGAGGGCGCCGTCACTCTTGGTGACCATCGCGAAGTCGTAGGTCACGTCGTCACGCCAGTTCTCGGGGCAGATCCGGCCGGTGAAGTCCTCCGCGTGCGCCCGTTCGTACGGGGAGGGCACGCTGGTCCATCGCTGGATGTCCGGGTCCTGACAAGCGGCGAAGACCGCGTCCGTGTCGGAGGGGCGGAAGGGGCGCAGGACCAGGCGCTCGGTGGTGAGGGTGACAGGCTCCATGCGACCCGAGTCTGCGCCGCCGTCGTCACTCACCGCGAGCGGTTTCGACGAATTGGAGGGCACCTGGGGGGCCACTCGGGCGTTGACACGGTGAGGTGACATCCGGTCCTCGTGGTGACGGACCTCCCGGCGTGCCGGGGTCTGTCTTACGATGGCCGTTGCGGCGGGGCCTGCGCCCCTTGACAATGCCGCGCCAGCGCACCCCGACCGTGCCAGGCCCGACCGGCAAGGAGCCAGCCTACGTGTCCGTCCTCAACAAGCTCATGCGTGCAGGCGAAGGAAAGATCCTGCGCAAGCTGCACCGCATCGCGGACCAGGTCAATTCCATCGAAGAGGACTTCCTGTCCCTCTCCGACGCCGAGCTGCGCGCCCTCACCGACGAGTACAAGCAGCGGTACGAAGACGGTGAGAGCCTCGACGACCTGATGCCCGAAGCGTTCGCCACGGTGCGCGAGGCGGCCAAGCGGGTGCTCGGCCAGCGTCACTACGACGTCCAGCTGATGGGCGGCGCGGCGCTGCACCTCGGGTATGTCGCCGAGATGAAGACCGGTGAGGGCAAGACCCTGGTCGGCACCCTCCCGGCGTATCTGAACGCGCTGTCGGGCAAGGGTGTCCACCTGATCACGGTCAACGACTACCTGGCCGAGCGCGACTCCGAGTGGATGGGCCGGGTGCACCGGTTCCTCGGCCTGGAGGTCGGCTGCATCCTCGCCAACATGACCCCGGCGCAGCGCCGCGAGCAGTACGCGTGTGACATCACCTACGGCACCAACAACGAGTTCGGCTTCGACTATCTGCGCGACAACATGGCGTGGTCGAAGGACGAGCTGGTGCAGCGCGGCCACAACTACGCGATCGTCGACGAGGTCGACTCGATCCTGGTGGACGAGGCCCGTACGCCGCTGATCATCTCCGGCCCGGCCGACCAGGCCACCAAGTGGTACGGCGACTTCGCCAAGCTGGTCACCCGGCTCAGCCGGGGCCAGGCCGCCGAGCCGCAGAAGGGCCAGGAGGAGACCGGGGACTACGAGGTCGACGAGAAGAAGCGGACCGTCGGCATCCATGAGTCCGGGGTCACCAAGGTCGAGGACTGGCTGGGGATCGACAACCTCTACGAGTCGGTCAACACCCCGCTGGTCGGCTACCTCAACAACGCGATCAAGGCCAAGGAGCTCTTCAAGAAGGACAAGGACTACGTCGTCCTGGACGGCGAAGTCATGATCGTCGACGAGCACACCGGCCGTATCCTCGCGGGCCGCCGCTACAACGAGGGCATGCACCAGGCCATCGAGGCGAAGGAAGGGGTGGAGATCAAGGACGAGAACCAGACGCTCGCCACGATCACCCTCCAGAATTTCTTCCGCCTCTACGACAAGCTCTCCGGCATGACCGGTACGGCGATGACCGAGGCCGCCGAGTTCCACCAGATCTACAAGCTCGGCGTGGTCCCGATCCCGACCCACCGCCCCTCGCCCGGCTCGACCAGTCCGACCTGATCTACCGCACCGAGGTCGCGAAGTTCGACGCGGTGGTCGAGGACATCGTCGAGAAGCACGCCAAGGGCCAGCCGGTCCTGGTCGGCACGACCTCCGTGGAGAAGTCCGAGTACCTCTCCCAGCAGCTCGCCAAGCGCGGGGTGCCGCACGAGGTGCTGAACGCGAAGCAGCACGACCGGGAGGCGACGATCGTCGCCCAGGCCGGCCGTAAGGGCGCCGTGACCGTCGCGACCAACATGGCGGGCCGCGGCACCGACATCAAGCTCGGCGGCAACCCCGACGACCTCGCCGAGGCCGAGCTGCGCCAGCGCGGTCTGGACCCGGTGGAGCACTCCGAGGAGTGGGCCGCCGCGCTGCCCGCCGCCCTGGAGAAGGCCGAGGCCGCGGTCAAGGCCGAGTTCGAGGAGGTCAAGGAGCTCGGCGGGCTGTATGTGCTGGGCACCGAGCGCCATGAGTCGCGCCGGATCGACAACCAGCTGCGCGGCCGCTCCGGCCGTCAGGGCGACCCCGGCGAGTCCCGCTTCTACCTCTCGCTCGGCGACGATCTGATGCGGCTGTTCAAGGCGCAGATGGTCGAGCGCGTCATGGCGATGGCGAACGTCCCGGATGACGTCCCGATCGAGAACAAGATGGTCACGCGGGCCATCGCCTCCGCCCAGTCGCAGGTCGAGCAGCAGAACTTCGAGACCCGTAAGAACGTCCTGAAGTACGACGAGGTCCTCAACCGCCAGCGTGAGGTCATCTACGGCGAGCGCCGCCGCGTCCTGGAGGGCGAGGACCTTCAGGACCAGATCGGCCACTTCATGGACGACACCATCGAGGCCTATGTGCGGGCGGAGACGGTCGAGGGCTTCGCCGAGGAGTGGGACCTGGACCGGCTGTGGAACGCCTTCAAGCAGCTCTACCCGGTCAGCGTGACCATCGAGGAACTGGAGGAGGAGGCCGGCGACCGCGCCGGGATCACCGCCGAGTTCATCGAGGAGTCCATCAAGGACGACATCCACCAGCAGTACGAGGCGCGCGAGGAGCAGCTGGGCTCCGAGATCATGCGTGAGCTGGAGCGGCGGGTCGTGCTCTCCGTCCTGGACCGCAAGTGGCGCGAGCACCTCTACGAGATGGACTACCTCCAGGAGGGCATCGGGCTGCGCGCGATGGCCCAGAAGGACCCGCTGGTCGAGTACCAGCGCGAGGGCTTCGACATGTTCCAGGCCATGATGGAGGGCATCAAGGAGGAGTCCGTCGGCTATCTGTTCAACCTGGAGGTCCAGGTCGAGCAGCAGGTCGAGGAGGTGCCGGTCGAGGCGTCGGAGGAGCAGGTCGCCCTCGAGAAGGACGTGCAGGACGCGGTGCCGGCGGGCGCGCCGTCCGCGGGCACCTCGGCCGCCCGCCCCGAGATCCGCGCCAAGGGCCTGGAGGCCCCGCAGCGGCCGGACCGGCTGCACTTCTCCGCCCCGACGGTGGACGGAGAGGGCGGCGTCGTCGAGGGCGACTTCCCCAACGGTGAGACGCCCCCGCCGCCCCGGTCGGAGGCCGACGGGCTGACGCGGGCGGAGCGGCGCAAGGCGCAGAAGGGCCGCCGCCGCAAGAAGTAGTGACCGGGCTGGGGTGAACGGGCCGGGGCGCCGCGCGAGAGCGCGGTGCCCCGGCCCGTCGCGTTGTGCCCGCCGCCCTGGCGGGCGGGTTTCGCGGATCGGACCGGCCCACGGTGCCGGGCCCCGGCGTCCTGGGTGCCTCGGGGTGTCCGGCGGGCCACGTCATGCGGCGGGGCCGCATGTCGGCGCTTTCCCCTACCCGCCCCTTCCCACAACTGGGGCTCCGCCCCAGACCCCGGGGTCTGGGGCGGAGCCCTGCCACGCGGCGGAACCGCATATCGGTGCTGCGGGGAGGGGCGGGTGGGGGAGCAGGCTGCCGTAGGCGTCACGATCCGTGGGACATCCCCTGGGCGAGCGGGCCGAGGTCGATGGCGGCGCAGCGCCAGCGGGCGTCGGCGCCGAGCTCGAGCCGGAACGCGAGCGCTGTGAGCCGGTCTCCGGAGGCGATCCGGGCGAACGCCTCGATCACCCCGTGCCGGGGCTGGTACTCGCCACAGCGCCGCACCACGGGCGCTGTGGCCCGCTCTCCGGCGGGCCGCAGCGGGGCGCGCGGGGCGAGCTCGATCAGCTGGTCGTAGGCGGCCGGGAGGGCGTGCCCGAGGAGGGTGTGGACGGGGCGCTGACCGCTGAGGGTGAGCACCAGGCGGTTGGCGAACCAGTAGCGCGGCAGCCGGTCCCGCTCCCGCCACGCCGCGGCGGCCGCCGCGGACCGCGATACGGCCGCGGCGCGGGACGCGGGGGTGGCGCGGTGCGCGGCTGCGTTGTGCGGTGCGCGCCGCGATACGGCCGCCGCGGCGCGGGACGCGGGGCTGGCGCGGTGCGCGGCTGCGGCGGGTGGTGCGGCGGTGCCGCTGGTGGCGGTCGTGTGGTGTGGTGCGGCTGTGGTGGGTGGTGTCGCGCGGCGTGGTGCGGCCGTTCTGGGTGGTGTCGCGCCGCGCGGTGCGGCTACGGGTGGTGGTGGCGTGCCGCGTGGTGCGGTTGCGGTGGGTGGTGGCGCAGGCTTTGGTGTCGTGCGGGGGCGGCGGGGGTCCTTGCGGCCCGGCGGGCCGTTTCGGCCGCGTCGTCGTGCGGCCTCCCCGGTCGCGGCCGCCGTGGTCCGATCCGTCGCGCGGACGCCCTCGCCCATGCCTCTCGCCCCGTTCTCTCCGGCCCGGCCGAATACCGGGCGGTAGCTTTCGTCGGAGAGTCTTCTATCGGCGGGTTTTCGGCGTTCGCAATGCGTCTGACCCGCGGCCGCGGTCGGCGTCGCGGTTCACCTATTCGGGGCATGCGGCGGCTCATCGGCCCCGGTCATCGGCTCGAGCGCGGCTCGGTCCCGTCTTCGTACGGCCCCGTCGGCCCCTGTCCCCGAAAGGGGACCACCGGCCCTTCGCGGAAGGCTCGGGAGAGGGGACAGGCGATCGTATGCTGGGGGCCTATTGGTCTCTGATGAAAGCGGCAGCCATGCGCGTCTACGTCCCTCTGACCCTCTCCGGTCTCGCCGAGGCGTACGAGGAGGGCCACCTGGGGCCGACGCCGCTGACCGCCTACGCGGTCACCCCGGCGCTCCGCGAGTGGTATGTGTCCGACGACATCGAGGAGCTGGAGTACGCGGCGCTGAGCCGGGCCGCGCAGGCGTCGCTGCGGCTGCTCGCCGTCGACCCCCGGGCGCCTCGCCGTCGGGTCGTGGTGGCCGTGGACGTGCCCGACGGGCAGGCGGTCGCCGATCCGGACCGGGGGCTGGACCAGTCCGCGCTGGGCGAGGTGCGGATCAAGGCCGCCATACCGCTCGCGAAGGCCGCCGCCGTGCACCTGGACGCCGATGACGCCGAGCGGGACATCGCCGCGGCCGCCGACGCGCTCGGCGCGGCGGACCTCGGTGACGACGACGCGCAGTTCACCGTGGACGGCGCCGAGGACCACGAACTGCTCTGGTACGCCACCCAGGAGATCCCCAATCTGATCGAGTGATGCCCGCTGTCCGACCCTCCGGGTACGGTCGTGGGATGGGGAAGAACCACGTGACGCACCTCGTCTGGGACTGGAACGGCACGCTGCTCCACGACATCGACGCCGTGATCTCGGCGACGAACGCCTCGTTCCAGGAGATCGGGCTGCCGCCGATCACCCTCGAGCGCTATCGCGACCTGTACTGCGTCCCGGTGCCCCGCTTCTACGAGAGGCTGATGGGGCGGCTGCCCACCGACGAGGAGTGGGTGGTCATGGACGAGGCGTTCCACCGGCACTACTGGGCGCTGGCCGAGACCGCCGGGCTGGCGATCGGCGCCCGGCAGCTGCTCACCGAGTGGCAGGAGGCGGGTCTCACCCAGTCGCTGTGTTCACTGGCCCCGCATGAGTATCTGCTCCCCCTGGTGCGGACGCATGGCATCGAGCGCCATTTCGTCCGGGTGGACGGCCGCACAGGCGAGAGCAACACCGGCAAGGCCGAGCAGATGATGCGCCATATCGCCGCGCTCGAAGGGGTGCCGCCGCAGCGGATGGTGGTGATCGGGGACGCCTTGGACGACGCGGTGGCGGCGCGGCACGTGGGGGCGCGGGCCGTGCTCTACACGGGCGGTTCGCACAGCCGGTCCAGCCTGGAGGCGGCCGGGGTGCCGGTCGTGGACACGCTGGTGGAGGCCGTACGGGAGGCCGAGCGCATGGCCGACGAGTGAGCCGGGCGAAGTGAGCCGGGTGACGTGGCGAGGCGCCCCTCACACCACCGGCGCCTTCGACCGCAGCACCGCCAGGAACTCCCGCATCCACGCCGGATGGTCCGGCCACGCCCGCGACGAGATCAGCGTGCCGTCGACCACGACCTCCGCGTCCTGGTAGTCCGCCCCCGCCGCCTGCATGTCCGGCTCCAGCGCCGGATACGCGGTGACCCGCCGCCCGCTCAGGCCGCCCACGGCCGCCGTCAGCAGCGGGCCGTGGCAGATCTGCGCCACCGGCTTGTCCGCGTCGAAGAACGCCTTGCAGATCTTGCGCAGCTCGGGGTCGTTCCGCAGATATTCCGGGGCCCGGCCGCCCGGGATCACCAAGGCGGCGTAACTCCCGGGGTCCACCTCGGAAAAGGCCAGGTCGGCGGGGATCGTATAGCCCGGCTTCTCGGTGTAGGTGTCGAAGCCCTCCTCGAAGTCATGGACCACCAGGCGCAGCGTCTTGCGGCTCGGGGCCGCGATATGGACTTCGTACCCCTCCTCGCGCAGCCGCTGGTACGGGTAGAGCACCTCCAGCGATTCGGCCGCGTCGCCGGTCACCAGCAGGATCCTCGCAGCCATGCCGTCAGCCATGCCACGCACCTCCAGGTCCACGCCTACCACCGTGCTCAACCCCGTCCAGATCCACGGTGCATCCGCGCCCACGCTTTGCCAAGAGGGCATGAGCGGCGCATCATCGGCCCGTGCGCCCCTCCCGGTCGCTGTCCATTCCGTCAAACTTCGGGGCACGGTTTTGTACACGAACGGCTCATGACGACCCCCTGGGGAGGAGCGATAGCCTTACTGCGTGATCAGCGCGATAGTCCGTGAGGGCAACGAGGCCCTCGCTCCGCGCCCGGCGCCCCACCAGGCCCGGGCCCGAGCCGCCGCTGACCCGTGGCGCGTGGGGTCTTGGTCACTTACGGCCCAGTACACCCCGGCCAGTTCCCTATCCGGCATACCGTCGTCCACGACCGGATTTTTCGCGTCGCGGCGTCATGCCACCGCCATCGATGTCACGCAACGGCGCGCGACAGGAGCCAGAGGACATGCAGACCAAGCTGGACGAAGCCAAGGCCGAGTTGCTCGAACGAGCCGCCCGGGTCGCTGAGAACAGCCCTGCCGGGGGCAACCGGTGCAGGGCCCAGGACCGGAGACCCTGACCGCATACCTCCAGCACTACTACCTGCACACGCCTCCCGAGGACCTCGCCGACCGCGACCCGGTCGATGTCTTCGGGGCGGCGCTCTCCCACTACCGGCTCGCCGAGGTGCGTCCGCAGGGCACGGCGAACGTCCGGGTGCACACCCCGACCGTCGAGGAGCACGGCTGGACCTGCAGCCACTCCGTGGTCGAGGTGGTCACCGACGACATGCCGTTCCTGGTCGACTCGGTCACCAATGAGCTCACCCGCCAGGGGCGCGGCATCCACGTCGTGATCCACCCGCAGGTGATCGTGCGCCGTGACATCACCGGCAAGCTGATCGAGCTGCTCGACGTCTCCCCGGACGGCCCGGCCCGGAAGAAGCGGAAGAAGCTCCCGCACGACGCGGTCGTGGAGTCCTGGATCCATGTCGAGACCGATCGCGAGACCGACCGCGGCGATCTGAAGCAGATCACCGCCGATCTGCTGCGCGTCCTGTCCGATGTCCGCGAGGCCGTCGAGGACTGGGAGAAGATGCGCGACTCCGCGCTGCGCATCGCCGAGGGCCTGCCGGACGAGCCGAAGGCCGCCGAGGTCCGCGAGGAGGAGGTGGAGGAGGCCCGTGAGCTGCTGCGCTGGCTCTCGGACGACCATTTCACCTTCATCGGCTTCCGCGAGTACGAGCTGACGCAGGTCCCCACCGAGGCCGGTGGCGAGGAGGACGTGCTGACCGCGGTGCCCGGCACCGGCCTCGGCATCCTCCGCTCCGACCCGCAGCACAAGGACGCCGACGAGAGCGCCCACGCGGGCCCCGGCACCCCCGTCTCCCCGGCCTTCAACCGGCTTCCGGCCGACGCCCGCGCCAAGGCGCGCGAGCGTAAGCTGCTGGTGCTGACCAAGGCGAACAGCCGCGCCACCGTCCACCGCCCCTCGTACCTCGACTACATCGGCGTGAAGAAGTTCGACGCCGAGGGCAATGTGATCGGCGAGCGCCGCTTCCTGGGGCTGTTCTCCTCCGCCGCGTACACCGAGTCGGTGCGCAGGGTCCCGGTGATCCGCCGCAAGGTGGACGAGGTGCTCGCGGGCGCGGGCTTCGCGGCCAACAGCCACGACGGCCGTGACCTGCTGCAGATCCTGGAGACCTACCCGCGCGACGAGCTGTTCCAGACCCCGGTCGACCAGCTCCGCTCGATCGCCACCAGCGTGCTCTACCTCCAGGAGCGCCGCCGGCTGCGGCTGTTCCTGCGCCAGGACGAGTACGGGCGCTACTACTCCGCGCTGGTCTACCTTCCGCGTGATCGTTTCACCACCGATGTGCGGCTGCGGCTGACCGACATCCTGCTGGAGGAGCTGAGCGGCCGTCCGCCGGTCGACTTCACCGCCCTGCACACCGAATCGGTGCTCTCGCGGCTGCACTTCGTGGTCCGCGTCCAGCCCGGCACCGAGCTGCCCGACCTCACCGACTCCGATGTGGAGCGGATCGAGGGGCGGCTGATCGAGGCCGCCCGCTCCTGGGCCGACGGCTTCACCGACGCGCTGGTCTCCGAGGTCGGCGAGGAGCGCGCCGCCGAGCTGCTCCGCCGCTACCAGCACGCCTTCCCCGAGGGGTACAAGGCGGACCACACCCCGCGCGGCGCCGTCGCCGACCTCCAGCACCTGGAGCGGCTGCAGGACGGGGAGAAGGACTTCGCGCTCAGCCTCTACGAGCCGGTGGGCGCGGCCCACGCCGAGCGCCGCTTCAAGATCTACCGGGCCGGGGCCCAGGTCTCGCTGTCCGCGGTGCTCCCGGTGCTCAACACCCTCGGTGTCGAGGTGGTGGACGAGCGCCCGTACGAGCTGCGCTGCTCGGACAAGACCACCGCCTGGATCTACGACTTCGGGCTGCGGCTGCCGCTGCGCGAGGGCGAGGCCCTGGCCGACGACGCCCGTGAGCGCTTCCAGAACGCGTTCGCCGCGGTGTGGACCGGGCAGGCCGAGAGCGACGACTTCAACCAGCTGGTGCTGGGTGCGGGTCTTGACTGGCGGCAGGCGATGGTGCTGCGGGCCTACGCCAAGTACCTGCGGCAGGCCGGGTCCACCTTCAGCCAGTCGTACATGGAGGACACCCTCCGCAACAATGTGCACACCACCCGACTGCTGGTCTCCCTCTTCGAGGCGCGGATGTCGCCGGAGCGGCAGCGGGCGGGCCTGGAGCTGACCGACGCCCTGCTGGAGGAGCTGGACGCGGCGCTGGACCAGGTGGCCTCGCTGGACGAGGACCGCATCCTGCGCTCCTTCCTCACCCTGATCAAGGCCACCCTGCGGACCAACCACTTCCAGAAGAACGCCGACGACAAGCCGCACGACTACCTGTCGATCAAGCTGGACCCGCAGGCGGTGCCGGACCTGCCCGCGCCCCGCCCGGCGTACGAGATCTGGGTCTACTCGCCGCGGGTCGAGGGTGTGCACCTGCGGTTCGGCAAGGTCGCGCGCGGCGGTCTGCGCTGGTCCGACCGGCGTGAGGACTTCCGCACCGAGATCCTCGGCCTGGTCAAGGCGCAGATGGTGAAGAACACCGTCATCGTGCCGGTGGGCGCCAAGGGCGGCTTCGTCGGCAAGCGGCTGCCGGACCCGTCCGTGGACCGCGACGCCTGGATGGCCGAGGGCATCGCCTGCTACAAGACCTTCATCTCCGGTCTGCTCGACATCACCGACAACCTGGTCGCCGGGCAGGTCGAGCCGCCCAAGGACGTGGTCCGCCACGACGGGGACGACACCTATCTCGTCGTCGCCGCCGACAAGGGCACCGCGACCTTCTCCGACATCGCCAACGACGTGGCCCAGGCGTACGGCTTCTGGCTCGGGGACGCCTTCGCCTCCGGCGGCTCCGCCGGATACGACCACAAGGGCATGGGCATCACCGCCCGTGGCGCCTGGGAGTCGGTCAAGCGCCACTTCCGCGAGCTGGGCCATGACACCCAGACCCAGGACTTCACGGTCGTGGGCGTCGGCGACATGTCCGGTGACGTGTTCGGCAACGGGATGCTGCTGAGCGAGCACATCCGGCTGATCGCCGCCTTCGACCACCGGCACATCTTCCTGGACCCCAACCCGGACGCGGCCACCTCCTACGCCGAGCGGCGCCGCCTGTTCGAGCTGCCGCGCTCCTCGTGGGAGGACTACAACGCCGAGCTGCTGTCGGCGGGCGGCGGCATCCACCCCCGTACGGCCAAGGCCATCCCGATCACCCCGCAGGTGCGGGCCGCGCTCGGGATCGAGAAGCGGGTCGCCAAGATGACCCCGGCCGATCTGATGAAGACGATCCTCAAGGCCCCGGTGGACCTGCTGTGGAACGGCGGCATCGGCACCTACGTCAAGGCGTCCGTCGAGTCGAACGGCGATGTCGGCGACAAGGCCAATGACGCGATCCGGGTGGACGGCCAGGACCTGCGGGTCAAGGTCGTCGGCGAGGGCGGCAACCTGGGCCTGACCCAGCTCGGCCGGATCGAGTTCGCCACCAACGGCGGCCGGATCAACACCGACGCGATCGACAACAGCGCCGGTGTGGACACCTCCGACCACGAGGTGAACATCAAGATCCTGCTCAACGCCCTGGTCACCGAGGGCGACCTCACCGTCAAGCAGCGCAACAAGCTGCTCGCCGAGATGACCGACGAGGTCGGCGCGCTGGTGCTGCGCAACAACTACGCGCAGAACGTGGCGCTGGCCAACTCCGTCGCCCAGGCCCCCAGCCTGCTCCACGCCCACCAGCGGCTGATGCGCCGCCTGGGCCGCGAGGGGCGGCTGGACCGGGCGCTGGAGTTCCTGCCCACCGACCGCCAGATCCGCGAGCGGCTCTCCGCCGGGCGCGGTCTGACCCAGCCCGAGCTGGCCGTGCTGCTGGCCTACGTCAAGATCACGGTGGCCGATGAACTGATCACCACCGGGCTGCCCGACGACCCGTACCTCCAGCGGCTGCTGCACGCGTACTTCCCGCAGGCGCTGCGGCAGCGGTTCCCCGAGCACATCGACGGCCACGCCCTGCGGCGCGAGATCATCACCACGGTGCTGGTCAACGACACCGTCAACACGGCCGGTACGACGTTCCTGCACCGGATGCGGGAGGAGACCGGGGCCTCCACCGAGGAGGTCGTGCGGGCCCAGACCGCGGCCCGCGCGATCTTCGAGCTGAACCAGGTGTGGGACGAGGTCGAGGCGCTGGACACGGTCGTCGCCGCCGACATCCAGACCCGGATGCGGCTGCACTCGCGCCGGCTGGTCGAGCGCGGCACCCGCTGGCTGCTGAACAACCGGCCGCAGCCGCTCGCGCTGGCCGAGACGATCGACTTCTTCGGCGAGCGGGTCGGCACGGTCCGGGCCCAGCTGCCCAAGCTGCTGCGCGGCTCCGACATCGAGTGGTACCAGCGGATCTACGACGATCTGACCGGGGCGCGCGTCCCGGAGGACCTGGCCACCCGGGTGGCGGGCTTCTCCTCGGCCTTCCCGACGCTGGACATCGTGGCCATCGCGGACCGCACCGGCAAGGACCCGCTGGCGGTCGCCGAGGTCTACTACGACCTGGCCGACCGGCTGCGGATCAGCCAGCTGATGGACCGGATCATCGAGCTGCCGCGCGCCGACCGGTGGCAGTCCATGGCCCGGGTCTCCATCCGCGAGGACCTGTACGCGGCCCAGGCCGCCCTGACCGCCGATGTGCTGTCGGTGGGCAACGGCGGCTCCACGCCCGAGCAGCGCTTCAAGGCGTGGGAGGGGAAGAACGCCGCGATCCTGCAGCGGGCCCGTACCACGCTCGATGAGATCCAGTCGTCGGAGACCTTCGACCTGGCCAATCTGTCGGTCGCGATGCGGACGATGCGGACGCTGCTGCGCACCCACAGCTGACCGCGGACGCTGCTGCGCACCCACGGCTGACGACAGCCGCATACGGCTGCCGCGCCCCCGGTGGACTTCATGTCCGCCGGGGGCGTTTGTCACCCACTTGGGCGCCCCTCCAACGACCGAGCGGGCATACCGGGACGAACCCACCTAGCGTGGGTGGTCAGTGAGTGCTTCGCGCCTCGAACCGCCACCGCGTCCCGAGGAGCCTTATGCCCCGCTTCACCATCGTCATCGCCGCCTATCGCGTCCAGGGCTATCTGAGCGCCTGCCTGGACTCCGTGCTGACGCAGTCGTATCCCGACCTCGAGGTGGTCGCCGTGGACGACCGCTCACCGGACCACTGCGGCGCGATCATCGACGCGTACGCGGCACGCGACAGCCGGGTCGTGCCCGTGCACCAGCGGGTCAACTCCGGTCCTGGCCGGGCCCGTAACGCCGGGGTCGAGCGGGCGAGCGGGGACTATCTGCTCTTCCTGGACGGCGATGACACCCTCGCCCCGGGCACCCTCCAGGGCCTCGCCGACCGGCTCGCCCTCACCCACGACCCGGAGATCCTCTACTTCAACCACGTGCGCACCTACTGGTCGGAGCGCCGGGCCCCCAGCCTCTTCGGGGAACTGCTGGCCTCGGCGGGCACCGATGTCTTCTCCGTCGTCGAACGGCCGGAATACCTGCGGCTGTTCGCGATGTCGTCCAATCGCGTCTATCAGCGGGATTTCTACACCCGCCACGGCTTCGCGTTCAGCGAGGGCATCTACGAGGACGCCCTGCTCTCGTACAAGACGATGCTCACCGCGCGGCGAATGGCCTGTGTGGACCTGGTGGGCCTGGAATACCGGCAGCGGCGGGTCGGGGCCAGTACGGGAAGCCCCGGCGAGAAGCACTTCATCATCTTCCGGCAGTACGCCCGGCTCTTCGACTTCCTCGACGACCGGCCGCATCTGGATCCGCTGCGCCCACTGCTCTTCGAGCGGGCCGTATCGCATTTCCTGTTCTGCCTGGACCGCACCTCCCGGGTGGCGACGGTGGACCGGCCGCGCTTCTTCGCCCGGGCCGCCGAGTGGTACCGCGCCCATCTCCCGGCCGGGTTCACCCCGCCGGTCGAGGGCCGGTGGCGCTTCGAGGCGCTGGCGTCCGGCTCCTTCCTCCGCTACCGCGAGCACGAGCTGGCCGTACGGGCGGCCGCCGGGGCCCGCAAGCTGCGCCGGACCGTCCGGCCGCCGCTGGCGGCGCGCGCCAAGCAGGGCCTGTACCGGCTGCACCGGCAGCGTCCCGTCGACCCCCACCTGGCCGTCTACTCCGCGTACTGGGGGCGCGGGGTGCTGTGCAATCCGGGGGCGATCTACCACAAGGCACGGGAGCTGGCACCGGAGATCCACGGGGTGTGGGCGGTCAAGAAGTCGGAGATCGAGACCCTTCCGGACGGCGTCGACTACGTCGTCACCGGCACCCGCGACTTCTACCGCACGGTGGCCCGCGCTAAATACCTCATCAACAACGTCAATTTCCCCAATGAGGTGGTGAAGCGGCCGGGCACGGTGCATCTGCAGACCTTCCACGGCACCCCGCTCAAATGCATGGGCCTGGACCAGCAGCGTTATCCCGCCGCCGCGGGCGGGATGAGCTTCGGCAATCTGCTCAAGCGCATCGACCGCTGGGACTTCGCCCTCTCCTCCAATCCGCACTCCAGCCAGATCTGGGAGCGGGTCTACCCCGCCGGGTACCGGCTGCTGGAATACGGATATCCGCGCAATGACGTCTTCTTCACCGCGACCGCGGCGGACATCCGGCGGATCCGCGCGGAGTTGGGAATCCCGGCCGGGAACACCGCACTCCTCTACGCGCCCACCCTCCGCGACTACCAGAAGGGGTTCACCCCCCGGCTGGACCTGGAGCGGATCAGCCGCGAACTCGGCCCCGAGACCACGCTGTTGGTGCGGGCCCACTACTCCTACCGGCCCCAGGACGATCTGGCCCGGCTCCAGGAGGCCGGGCTGGTGATCGACGTCTCGCGCCACCGGTCCGTGGAGGAGCTGTGCCTGGCGGCCGACGCGCTGATCACCGACTACTCGTCGATGATGTTCGACTACGCCCTGCTGGACCGGCCCGTCGTGATCTACGCCGACGACTGGGACATCTACCGCTCCTCCCGCGGCGTCTACTTCGACCTGCTGTCGGGGTCCCCCGGTGAGACCCCGGGGGCCGTCGCCCGCACCGAGCGGGAGCTGGTCGAGGTCTTCCGCGAGGGCCGCTGGTGCGACGCGGCCGCGACCGCGCTGCGCACCGCCTTCCGGGCCCGCTTCTGCCGGTTCGACGACGGCCACGCGGCCGAGCGGGTGGTGCGGGCCCTGATGCTGGGCCAGGACATCGCGCTCCCGCTCGCCCCACGCCACGGACGCGGCCCCTGGCGGACAGCGCCCCGGCGGGGCCGCGCGGAGGCGTCCTCACCGCCGAGTGACCGATCCGCCGCGCGGTCCGGCGGTTCGGCGGTCCGGCGTATGGTCCGGCGTTTGTGTCCCCGATTGGCCGTGTCCCCGATTGGCCGTGTCCCCGATCGGCCGTGTCTCAAGGTCCGCCGAGTGACCCCGACCCCGACCCGTCGAGAGCCCGGAGTCAGGAGGCCGTCATGCCCGCTCTGTCCCGACCTCGTGTCAGTGTGATAATCCCCGCCTACAACGCCCTGCCGGAGCTGACCCGGGCCGTCACCTCCGCGATGGACCAGACCCTGGGCCCGGACCGGGTCGAGATCATCGCGGTGGACGACGGTTCGACCGACGGCACCGGCGAGGAGCTGGATCGGCTCGCCCGCACCTGCCCCTCGCTCCACGTCATCCACCAGGAGAACTCCGGCTGCGCGGGTGTCCCCCGCAACACCGGGCTGGACCACGCCCGGGGCGACTTCGTCTTCTTCCTCGACTCCGACGACTATCTGGGCCCGGACGCGCTGCGCCGCATGGTCGCCATGGCCGACGCCCACGGCACCGACGTCGTCCTCGGCAAGATCGCCTCCGTGGGCGGACGGGCCGTGCCGCGCGCCGTCTTCCGGCGCAACCAGCCCCGTACGGACATCTTCTGCTCCCACGCCTATCTGACCCTGGGCCCGTGGAAGCTGTTCCGCCGCTCCCTCATCGAGCGGCTGCACCTGCGCTTCCCGCCCTACCGCAACTGCGAGGACAAGCCGTTCACCGCGGCCGCCTACCTCAACGCCTGCGGTATCTCGGTGGTCGCCGACTACGACTGCTACTACGTCCGCTACCGCGAGAACCGCACCAACCTCACCCTCACCGCCTCCGACCTCGCCCACCGCATGGACGGCACCCGGCTGTGCTTCGAGACCGTGGCCCGCTATCTGGAGCCGGGCCCGCGCCGGGACCAGATCATGCGCCGCCATGTGGAGTGGGAGCTGTGCGGTCCGCTGCGCGCCCTGCTGCCCCGCGAGAGCGAACAGGACGCGCGGGAGAAGTACTTCCCCGAGTTCCGGCACTGGGCGAGCACCTGGGTGACCGACGCCCTCTTCCAACGGCTCGACGCCCCCGACCGGCTGCTGATCCATCTGCTGCGCGCCGACCGCTTCGACGATGTGCTGACCGTGGCCCGGAACGCCAAGAAGGACGAGCGGCGCGGCCATCTCGTCGACAAGGGCCGGGTCTACTGGCTGCACCCCTTCTTCCGCGACCACGCCGCCGCCGTCCCCGACATCTGCTTCGACGTGACCGACCGGCTGCCGGTCCAGCACCACCTGGAGGCGGCGAGCTGGCACGGCGGGGTGCTGCGGCTGGCCGGGCACGCGTACGTCGAGGACGTCGACTCCCTCGACCCGGCCACCGAGATCGTGCTGCGCAAGTACCGGGCCGACCGCCCCGAGGTCCGGGTGCCCACCACGCCGTGCCTGTCCGCCCATCCGCTGCCGGGGGAGGGGCGGCGGTACGAGATGGCGGGCTTCACCGCCGAGATCGACCCGGCGACCGCGGACGGCGGCGCCCCGCTGGAGCGGGGGCTGTGGAACATCTACCTGGACGTCCGCGCCCAGGGCGTCAGCCGTACGGTGCGGTTCGGCAACCGCCGCGAGGGTGGTGAGGTCACCCATCCCGCCCGGCGCCGCGTCACCACCTCCCAGGGTCCGGTGACGGTGGTGCCGTACTTCACCCCGTACGGCAATCTCTCGCTCGACGTCGGAGAGGTGGCCCACCCCCTCGACCCGCCCTGCCAGGTGCTCCGGACGATCTGGCGCACCCGCGGCACGCTGCTGGTCGGCGGCCGGCTGACCGAGGAGGCGCTGCGGGACGGCGGGGTGCTGCGGCTGCGCGCCGAGACGGGGACGGGCGCGGTGCACGAGGTGCCGGTGCGCGGTGAGCCGGGCGGCTCCGTGAACGTCTTCACCGCCCTGCTGCCGATCGGGCGCCTGGGCGCGGGCTGCTGGACGCTGAAGTTGATCATGGAAGGGCCCGGGGAGGACGCGCCGCGCCGCACCGCGATCGTGCCGTACTTCGACCGGCTGGCCGCCACGCGCTGGCTCCGCTTCGGCTGGCGTCCGTACTACGCCAAGCCGGTGGCCCTGGGTCCGGCGCGGGCCCTGGGCCTGGAGGTGGCTCCGATCAGGGTCGTCACGGGGGTGCGGCGGCGGCTGGGGTGGTGAGCCGGAGCCGCGGCCACATCCGCCGCGTGGCAGGGGCTTCGCCCCTGGACCCTGGACCCTGGACCCCGGGGGTCTGGGGCGGAGCCCGGCACGCGGCGGCGGAGCCGCAAATCGTCAGGTGTCGGGAAGGGGCGGGGAGGGAGCAGCATCGATATGCCGCTCCGCCGCGTGGCCCGCCGCAGGCCCCGGGATCACCGCCGTAGCCGGTCAGCTCAGCCGCAGCCGGTTGCGTACGGCGGCGAGCAGCCGGACCGGGGCCACCCGCAGCTCCAGGGTCACCTCGCCGCGCCCCATGAGCGGCTTGGCGTAGTACGGCCGGCCGCGCCGCACCCAGCGGGCGCCGGGCAGCCGGGCGGGCGGCGGCACGGGCGCGGCGGGCGCGTTGCGGCCCGCGCCCTGGCCGCCGGGGGCGACGACGGCCAGCGTCACCGTCCACCGGCCGCGGCCCAGGTCCCGCACCGGCAGCCGGGCGGTGAAGGCGCCGGCCGGATGCCCCGCGGCGAACCGCACCGGATGGTCGTGGACCCTTCCGTCGGTGTGCTCGGCGCGCAGCCGCAGCATCCGCCCGCGCGCCGGGGTGCCGGGCGGCAGCAGCCGTCCGGCGACGACGAGGGTGCCCTTGTCCGACGGATGCCACACGGCCTCCGTCACCTCGCAGGGCGCCCCGCGCGGGGCCGGTCCGATGTCGAGGGAGAGATTGCGGTACGGGCTGGTGAAGTACGGCGTGACCCGGGCGCGCAGCCCGGGCCCGGCGGCCACCACCCGGCGGGCGGTGCCGATGTCGAGCAGGTCGTCATGGCGGTTGCCGAACCGTACGGTGCGGCTGATGCCCTGGGCGCGGACGTCGAGGAAGACGTCCCAGACCCCGGGGCGCAGCGGTGAGCCGCCGTCGGCGGTGGCGATGTCCACGTCGGCCTCGAACTGGGCGGGGTCGTTCTCGGCGGTGGCCTCCACCGGGATCCGTACCTCGTCCCGCGCCTCGCGGCGGCGCAGCACCAGCTCGGCGCGGTCCTCCTCGGGGTCGGCCTCCAGCCCGTCGATGGCCGCCCGGCCGCGCACCCGCAGGGTGCTGCGGCCGTGCCAGCCGGCGCCCGCGAGGTGGTGATGGACCGGCAGCCGGTCGGTGACGTCGAAGCAGGCGTCGGGGACCTCGGCGTCGGGGTCGCGGAAGAAGGGGTGCAGCCAGTAGACGCTGCCCTTCTCGACCAGATGGCCGCACCGGGCGTCCCGCTTGGCGTTGCGCACGACGGACAGCAGATCCTCGTAGCGGCCGGTGCGCAGCAGATGGACCATCAGCCGCTCGGGCGCGGTGAGGGTGGGGAAGAGCGCGTCGGAGCAGTGGGCCAGCGCCCACCGGCGCAGCTCGGGCAGGAACCGCTCGCGGACCTCGGTCTCGTCCTCGCGCGGCAGCGCGCGCAGGGCCGGGCACAGCTCGCGCCGGATGTGGTGGCGCATCACCGCGTCGCGGCGGGCGCCGGCCCGGGTGTGCCGGGCGGCGGTCTCGAACAGCGGCCGCATGGCCTCGACGCGCTCGGCGAGACCGGGGGCGGCGCGGTCCCGGTTCGGACCCAGGTGGTAGCAGTCGTAGTCGGCGACGACGGAGATCCCGGAGGCGTTGAGGTAGGCGGCCGCGGTGAAGGGCTTGCCCTCGCCGTGGCGGAGGTGGGCGGGGAAGCGCAGCCGGAGCCGTTCGATCAGGGAGCGGCGGAAGAGTTTGCACGGCTCCAGGCTGGCGTAGGCGTGGGAGCTGTGGATGTCGGTGCGCAGCTGGTTGTGGCGGAAGACCGCCTTGGGGACGCCGCGCCCGTCCGGGGAGACCATCTTGCCCAGGACCACGTCCGTGCCGTTCTGGTCGGCCATCGCGACCATGCGACGCAGCGCGTCGGGCGCGAGCCGGGCGTCGGCGTCCAGGAAGAAGACGAAGTCGCCGGTGGCGCGGGCCAGCCCGGTGTTGCGGGGGCCGCCGGTGCCGCCGCGGCAGGGGTGGGGGTTACGGACCACATGGAGCGAGGGGCAGTCGGCGGCGAGCCGGTCCAGCTCCTCCGCGGTGCCGTCGGCCGATCCGTCGTCGACGGCGATGATGTCGAGGCGGCTGAGCCCGAGGGTCTGCTCCATGGCGGAGGTGACGGCCCGGGTGATCCCGGGCATGGCGTCACGGGCGGGGACGATCACGCTGACGCGGGGAGGCGGGCCGGGGCGGTGATTGCGCGGCATGCTGGCTCCGGAGGGTGTGCGGGGGCTCAGGAGGCGTGGGAGGGGGCTCCTGGGGACGGGGCCGGGGGTGGAAGCTCATGGTGAGGGCCTGGGGTGAGGTCCGGGTGTGGGAAGTGCTGCTACCGGGTGACGTAGATGTGGGGCGTCGTGTTGCCGACGATGTGGGGTGTCGTGTTTGCCGACGGGTGTGTGGTCTCGCTACCGGGTGATGGACCAGCGTCCGGCGCCGGGCGGCGAGGCCGTGTGGAGGTCGCGCAGCCGGACGACCGCCTCTCCCTTCTCGGCGAGCGCGTCGACGGCGTTGGTGAAGCGCTGGATGGACGGTGGTGTGGCGGGGCCGAGGAGAAACTCCTTCACCTCGTGGCGGGCGGTGCGCAGCTCGTCGAGGGAGGGGTCGAAGAGCGGGCGCAGGAGGTTGTCCATTCCGGATGCCCCGGGACCGAGCGGATAGGCCGCCCTGGCCATGACGTGTCGCCGCCGGAACTCCTCCTCGCCGATCCCCGCCGGGGTGGTGAGGGCGTACGGCTTGAGGGTGGCGAGGAAGTCGCCGACCACGTCGGAGGGGTCGCCGATCAGCAGATCGGCCTGGTCGAAGCAGGAGTGGAGGGTGGGGGTGTCCCCCTCGATCACCTGGTGGAGCCAGGGCGGTGAGGCCGCCCAGTGGGCCTGGTGCCACTCCCGGCGCAGGCCCTCGGCCTCGGTCAGCAGGGCCGGATCGGGGGCGGCGCGGTCTCTGGTGAGCATGGCCTCGTCGGCGTCCGCCCGGCGCAGACGGGCGTCCAGCGCGGCGATGCGCTTGGTCAATTCGGCGCGGTGGCGGGCGGCTTCGGCGTGCGGGGTGTCGGTGTCGCCGGGCGCTTCGCCGAGGGCGTCTGGGGGGAGCGCATCGGCGGCGAGGGCGTCCTTGCCGAGACCGTCCTTGCCGGGGGCGTCCGCCGCGAGGGCCTCCGCGGCGCGCCGCTCGTTCGCGGCCTGGATCAGGGCGGCGATACGGCGGTGGGCGGCGTGGTCCTCGGGGGAGCGGTGGCCGGTGGGCGGATGCGGCCGGTAGAGCACGCGGACCGGGGGTTCGCTCTCCAGCAGGGCTCGTACGATCGGCTCGCCCGCCGCGAGGTCACGGGTGGGCGCGTACAGCACGGTGGGCAGGGACGCGGGCATGGGCGCGGTGGCAGGACCGGCTCCCGCGACGCGCAGGCCGTCGAGCTGGGGGCGGCCGATCTCCACGATGTCGGCGTCCTCGACGCCGACCGCGGCCTGGACATAGCGGCGGCGCCCCGCCTCGCCCGCGACCCACACCTGGTCGTAGACCTTGCTGTACGGATCGACGGCGGCGGTCTCGTCGCCGTCGCCGGGGCCAGGAAGACGTGCTGCATGGTGGGGATCCGCAGGAGGTGGATGTTCCGGCCGGTGTTGGCGGGGTAGAGCGCCACCCGTACTCCGCTCAGGTCCAGTTGCGAGAGGTGGGCGGCGCTCGGCACGCACAGCACCGGCAGCGGGGTCGGCTCCAGGGCCTCCAGCAGCTCCCGTTCGCGCAGGATGACCAGGGACGGGGTGTGCAGCGCGGCCACGGGCCCCAGCCATCGGGTGACCTGGTCGGCGCGTTCGCGCGGGCCGGAGAAGTAGAGCACCGTGCGGGGGCGGTGCCGGATCAGCCAGGCGTCCACCTCGGCCAGCACCTCGGCGGCGCCGGGCAGCCGACGGGTGGCCCGGACCAGGTACGGAACGAGCGCCACCACCGTGATCAGGGAGGACCCGGCGGCGAGCGTGAGCGCTGCCACCACCCAGCGGGCGTCACCGGTCGTCAGCGACGCGGTGAGCCCGAGCAGGGCGGACAGCTCGTAGACCAGGATCCGCTGACCGGGCCATTCGGTGAGTCTGCGGGGCGGCCGGTCGCTGATGTTCAGCCGGCGCAGATCGATGTTGCGGGCCGCGACCGCGAGGGCGCGGCGCCGCCGGATGAGGGTGGTGAGCGCGGCGTGCAGGGCCTGCCCGGCGAGCAGGCACAGCACCAGCGTCATGACCGCGGCGAGGCCGATGGGGCCGGTGACGTGGAGTCGGCCGAGCAGGAGGAGCAGCAGGACGCAGCGGAACTCGAAGCGTGACGTGGCGCCCATGTGGAGCCGCCCCAGACGGGTCATCAGCCCCGGCGCGGTGCGGTGCAGCAGCAGCTCGCAGCCGCACCCGGCCAGCCCGGCGGCCGCGAAGCCCCCTCCGGCCCCGGTGAGCGCCGCCACCGCCATGGTCACCAGACACCCGGTCAGCGCGGCGAAGGCCACGAGACCGCGGGGGTTGTCGATACCGAGGCGGTTCATGACGCGTGCCCTTCGCGGCGGATGAGTCGTCCTGACTGCACACTGTAGGCGAATAGTCGTATTTATGCCTTTTGTTGTCGTGCGGAGTGGGTGAGGTGAGGGTGCGGTGAGGGTGCGCGCGGGGAAGCGCGGGATCTCCGAGCAGGCGGCGGTCGTGCTCCCGATGGCCGTCATGCTCGGGCTGGGACTGTGGGGGCTGGACCGGGGCACGATGTGGCGCGATGAGTCCGCGACGTACCAGATGGCCCGGCGGACCCTCCCTCAGATCCGCGACGCGCTCGGCACGGTGGACGCCGTCCACGGCCTCTACTACCTGCTGATGCACCCGGTCCTGGCCCTGCGGCCCTCCGAGGTGACCATGCGCCTGCCCTCGGTACTCGCCGCCGTGACCGCCACCGCCCTCGTAGCCACCCTGGGCTGCCACCTCGCCCGCCCCCGGGTGGGCCTGTGGGCCGGCCTCCTCTACGCGACCACGCCGGTGGTCACCCACTACGCCCAGGAGGGCCGCTCCTACGCCTTGGTCGCGGCGAGCGCGACCGGGGCGACGTACCTGCTGGTGGACGCGGCCGGGCTGGCGCCGGGGACGAGCCGAGGGGGCAGACGGGCGGACCGGCCCGCGCGGGGTCCGGCCCTCGCGCCGGGCGAGGGAGCGGCCCTCGCACCGGGCCCCGCGGCGGGTGCGGCCCCCACGCCCACACCCGGTACCGGGCCGGCGGGTGAGGCGGCGCCGGGCACACGGGTCCGTCCGGCCGTACGGGCCCACGGCGACGTGCCCCGCCTGGCGCCGGGTCCGCCGGGCGGGCCCGAGGCGAGGGGCCATGCGGCAGGGTGGCGCTGGGCGGCGTACGGGGGTGTGGTGGCCGTGACCGCGCTGCTGCACGTGTTCGCGGTGCTCATGCTCGCCGCGCACGCGTTGACGCTGCTCGTCTCGCGCGCCCCGCGCCGCGTGTGGTGGGGCTGGGGGAGCGCGGCGGCGGGCGCGGTGGGGGCGGTGGTGCCGCTGGCGTTGGCGGCCCGGCGGCAGAGCGCGCAGATCGCCTGGATGCGCCATCCGACGCCGGGTCGGCTGTGGGCGGTGGTCGAGGACTTCGCGGGCCCCAGCGCGCTCGTCCTCGCCGTCAACCTCCTGCTGATCGCGATCGCCGTGATCCGCCCCCGCTGGCGCTCGCTGACCGCGGTGGCCCTGCCCCTGATCTGCGTCCCGCCCGTCCTCCTCTTCGCCTTAGCCCTCCACCGCCCCTGCTTCCACGAGCGCTACCTCCTCTTCGCCCTGACGGGCATCCCGCTACTGGCCGCGGCGGGGGCCGACCGCCTGGCGGGAGCGGTGGCGGGTCGACTGGGCCGGGCGGTGGCCCGTCGCCGTCGCGCCGTGGCCGCCGCGGCCGGGGCCTTCGTGGTCGGCTGCGCGTTCGTCTGGCAGTTTCCGCTGCACCAGCGGGAGCGGGAGCCGTTGAGCCGTCAGGACGACCTGGCCGCGCTGTCCGCCGCGGTGGGGCGCCTCACCCGACCGGGTGAGCCCGTGCTGTACGACCCACCCAAGGAACGGCGGATCGCGATCGCCTATCCGCGCCCCCTCGCCGGGCTGCGCGACATCGCGCTGGCCACCCCCGGCCCGGCCTCCGGCACGCTCTACGGGGTGGACGTCGGCCCCACCGAGCTACTGCGACGGCTGGACGGGACGCGGTCAGCATGGCTGATCGCGGCCGACGAGCCGGAGGCACGCAGCCCGAAGGCGGCCGCGCTGACGGGGCACTTCCGGCTGGCGTACTCCCTGTGCCTGCCCGGCATCCGCCTGGAGCACTACGTGCGGACGGGGCCCGCGCACGGAACCGGGGCCCGGGGTACCGCTGACCGAGCGCACCTCAGCGATCACTCGCGCGCGAGCCGCTGCCGCAGGCCTCTGATGGTTGCTTCCGTGGCGAGCGCGAACCGTTCCCGAGGGCCCCGCTGCTCGCCCGCGCCTCCGGGGTCCGGGGCGGAGCCCCGGTGGGGGTGAGGGGCGGAGCCCCTCTTTCGGGAGGGGCGGGGTGGGGAAAGCCACCACTCACCCCCGCAGCGACCCGCTCCCCGTAGCCTGCGCGCCAGGCGCCCGCCGCGCCGGGACGACGGCGCGGCGCGCCAGAGCGGCGGCGCCCGCCAGCCGCAGCAGACCAGTGAGCGGGACCCGCGCCGCACCGCGCGGGCCCGTGCGGGGGACCCGCGCCGCACCCCGCGGCGAGCGGTACGGCGCGTTCCAGCCGTAGGGGAAGGACGCCTTGTCGGTCGTGATGATGTTCGTCGTCTCGTCGCACGCCAAAATCGCGATCAGCCACCGCCGCACCACCCGGTGGAAAGCGGGCGTCAGCGGCCGCGGCGCCAGCAGCCAGTCACGGCACTGCCCGCTCACCGCCGACCGGTACGTGGTCTCGTCGTAGCGGTGCCAGGGCGCCTCCGGGGTGATCGGGTGGAGGCCGTAGTCCATGGCGGTCAGCGGCGCCAGGGCGGTGCGCAGCGCGTTGTGGTCCGCCCCGGGGAGCAGTTCGCACACGATCCACGGCCGGTGACGCCGGACCGTGTCGTACGACCCGCGCAACACCGCCGCCTCCAGCGTCTCCACGTCGATCTTGATCAGATGCGGGGCGAGACCGCGCTCCCCGGTGAACGCGTCGACCGTCGTGACCGGCACCGTGACCGACTCGGTGTACCGGCGGTGGGCCGGGTTCAGCGAGTTGGAGGACTCCGACTTGAGGGAGAAGTACAGCTCGGCGGTGCCCGGTTCATCGGCCAGCGCGGTCTGCTGCACCTCGAAGCCGAGCCGGTTGCACTCCCGGATCCGGCGGCACAGCGCGGCCGTCTCCGGCGTCGGCTCGAACGCGATGGCCCGCGGCCCGCGCCCGCCGTCCCCGTACACCGCGCTGATCAGCGCCGAGTACAGCCCGATGTGCGCGCCGATGTCGTACACCGCGCTGCCCTCGGGCGCCTGCTGGGCCAGGGCCAGCAAGGTGGCCTGGGTGGTCGGCTCGTAGCCCGCGAGCCCGGCGCGCCGCAACTGCCGTTGCACGGCGGTCTGCTTGCGGCTGAGCACATTGAGTGCCCGCGGATACGGCCCGCCCGCCTCGAGGACGTCCGGGTTCAGGGGAAGGGTGATGGCGAGGGGCATGGCTGCCGCGTCTCCTGTCGGGTGACGGCCCGCTCCAGCGGGCTGGGGAGGGGGAAGTAGGCGTCGAGGAAGGGGCGGACCAACGCCAACTGGTCCTCGAGGTCGTACTCGGAGGAGACCGTGTCGTTGAGGCAGAACGCCTGGCAGTGGCGCGCCCGCAGCAGTCTGGCCAGCCGGGTGCGGACGGTGGGCTGGGCCAGATCGAAGTAGTCGTAGCGCAGATGGGCGGGGACCGCGCGCCCGGTCAGGAACGCGTAGTAGTGGTGGAGCGAGGACGGTACGGAGATGTCCGACGTCGAGCGCACCCGGCTGGCCATGGTCGCGCGGACCGCGTCCGGGAACTCCTTCTCGATCTCGGCGAGCACGCTGGTGCGCAGGGCGTGCGGGGTGTGCTTCATCTTCTGGGTGATGGCCGGACCGAACCGCTCCTCCAGCAGCGCCCGGTTGTTCTTGCCCGCCGCCGATACGGGCACGTCACCGGGGCCCACGGGGGTCAGCGGGATCAGCGCGCGGGAGGGGAAGAACTTGGAGACGCCGTTGGCCAGGAAGAAGTCCTGCGGGGTGACCGGCGAGCCGAGGAAGACGTCGTCGTTGAAGTAGAGGAAGTGCTCGGCGAGCCCGTCGATGTGGTGCAACCGGGTCTCGATGGCATGGGAGTTGAAGGTGGGCAGCACATCGGGGTCGTCGAAGATGTCGTGGTGGTCCACGACGGTGATCCCCGGGTGCGAGACGTCCAGCCAGTCGGGCACCTGACGGTCGGTCACCAGGTAGATGTGGCGCACCCAGGGGGCGTACAGGTACAGCGAGCGCAGCGAATAGCGCAGCTCGTCGCGGTTGGCGTAGCGGGCGGCGTTGGCGGCCTGGGCGTGGTAGCCCGTGCCCGCGAGGGCCGCCCGTCGCCGCTGCCACTGCGGGTCCGAGCCGTCCACCCAGGTGTAGACGACGTCGATGGGGAAGCGGACCTCGTCCGGCAGCCGGGTCAGGAACTCCGGGCGGGTGCGCACCAGCGGCCCCGGCTGCCAGCCGATGGGCGGGGCGAGCCGGGTGAAGAGCTGGTCGGGGGCGCGCACCGGCTCGCCCACGAGCGGTACGGACGCGGTGGTGCGGTTGAAGCGCGGCGCGATCAGCACCCGCTCCTCGCCCTGCCCGCCGGGCTCCCAGAACTCGATGTCGCAGCCGTGCGCCGGGCCGAGGACCATCCGTCCACCCGGCCCGGTGTGGAAGCGGGTGAAGCGGACCACGGGGGCGGCGGCCAGCCGCCGCCAGGCCCGTCGCGCACCGCCGAGCCGGGGCGGGGGCGCCGGGCGGCCCCGACCCGGGGGCAGCGAGACGTACCCCGCCTCCTCGGCGCACAGCGCGGCCAGCGCCTTGACCACCTCGGCCCGCTGATCGGCCCGGACGCCCACGGCCGAGCCGACGTTGCTGTAGCAGCGGACCACGAAGTGGTCGATCCGCGCCCGGTCCAGCGCCTCGCACACCAGCCGCAGGTTCTCGGCGCGCGCGAACAGGGGGGTGGGGGAGGGGACCACGGTCGCCACCAGGGCGCCGCCCCGTCGGTCGGCGATCACCATCCGTCCGGACCCCGCCAGCAGCCCCGACCGCCGCATCCGCCGCCGCGCCCGGCGCAGCCGCAGCGCGCCGGATGCGGCCGACAGCCCGCCCAGGCCCCGCATGGCCGCCCGGCGCAGCCCGGGGACGGTCACGGCGACGACCGCGCGGCGCAGCGGCAGCGGGACCGTACGCCGGTATCCGCGCACCAGCGGCGGCGGATCGGCGAGCCAGGGGCGGGGGGCGGCGGGCGGTGCGGTGAGGGGCATCGTGCGTCCTGGGTCGGGGCGTCGGGACGGGGCGCGTGGGGGCGCGTCGGGGCTCGTCGGGACGGGGCGGGGCGCGGGGGCTAGCGGGGGCGGCTCCGGTGGGTGAGCGAGGCGGCGGGTGAGGCGGTCGGCGAGGCGACCGGCGATGCGGCTGGTGCTGGTGCTGGTGGGGCGGGGGTGCACACGACCCCGGCCCGTGGCGCCGTCCGGGCCTCGACGGGCTGGTCAGCACCGTTCGGAGTGGCGCGCGCGGCGGCGGGGGCGGGACGGCGCTCGGCGAGCGGGACGACGGGCGGCAGCAGTTCGTGGGGCTCGCCGAGGAACACCCGGCGCACCACGCGCTCGGCCGCCCGCCCGTCGTCGTACGGACAGAAGCGGGCCCGGAAAGCGGCGCGCAGCGCGGCCGAGCGCGGACCGCACCAGGCGCCCGTGGCGAAGAGGGCGATCAGTTCGTCCTCGGTGCGGGAGACCGGGCCGGGCGGGGCGGCGGTGATGTCGAAGTAGGTGCCGCGGGCGGCGCGGTAGGCGTCCCAGTCGTCGGCGTGGATGACGATGGGCCGGTCGAGGTTGGCGTAGTCGAACATGATGGACGAGTAGTCCGTCAGCAGCGCGTCCGCCGCCAGGCACAGCTCCTCCACCCGGCCGTACCCCGAGACGTCGAGCACCCGGCCGCCGGCCTTCCCCATGGCCCCGCCCCAGGCGCTGAAGTAGTGCGGCCTGACCAGCAGCGTGAACCCGGGCCCCAGCGCGCGGGCCACCCGCTCCGGGTCCAACCGCGGCACCGGGCGGCGCTGGTAGTCGCGGTGGGTCGGGGCGTACAGCACGGCCACGGTGCCCGCGGGGATGCCGAGCCGGGCGCGCAGCCGGGTCACGTCGTCCTCGGTGGCGTGCTGGAAGACGTCGTCGCGCGGGGAGCCGTAGGGGAGCGTGGTGTAGCCGGAGGGGTAGACCCGCTCCCAGACCAGGGTGGTGTGGCGGTTGGCGGAGAGGCTGTAGTCCCAGCGGTCCACCCGCTCCAGCAGCTTGCCGAAGTCCATGCCGCGGGCGGCGGCCGGGCGGTCCCGCAGATCCAGGCCCATGTGCTTGAGCGGGGTGCCGTGGTGGGTCTGGAGATGGATCTGCCCGGGCCGCTTCCGCATCCCCGGCGTGAAGTTGACGTTGTTGACGAGGAAGCGGGCGCGGGCCAGCGCCGTCCAGTACGCGGCCGAGCCGGGGTGCAGCCGGCGCACCCCGGGCGGCAGGGTGTGGGAGTACGCGGGGGTGGTGATCCAGGCGGTACGCGCCCCCGGCACCAGCTCGCGCACCTTCGCCTCGATGGCCGCCGGGTGGCAGGCGTAGCCCTTGTGCCAGTACGCGGCGAAGACGGCGAGCCGGGGATCGAGCGGGAGACACAACTGGACCCGGTAATGCACCCACAGCACGGAGGCACGCAGCCGGGCGTACACCACCGGGGCCAGAGCGACGACACTCCGCCGCATCCGATCGCCACCCCGCAGCAGCCGATACGCCCGGTGGGCGCCCAGCCGCAGCAGCAGACACCGCAACCGGGCGCGCCCGGGCGGGATGGCCGCGCCGTGCGGCCGGTAGCGGCGGTGGTGCGCGCCCGCCCGGCGGAAGAACTCGGCCCGGGCCCGCACCGGCAGCCGGTCCGGCGCGGCGGCGATCACGCCGAGGTGGTCGACCATCCGCCGGAACAGCGCCGGGTGCCAGTGGGCCAGTTCCGGCCGGGCGCCGAGAAACCGGAACACCCGGTCGTACTGGTCGAACACATCGAGGTGGCGCCGGCTGGTGGTGCGCAGGATCCCGCCGCGCCGCCGCTGCCGGTAGTGGACGCACACCCGGTCCAGAACGGCGATGGACTCCGCGCTGAGCAGCACGGGAAAGGTCCAGGGCGTGTCCTCGTAGAACCCGGGCGGAAAGGCGAAGCCCTCCGCGCGGACGAAGTCCCGGCGGTACGCCTTGTTCCAGGCGACCATCAGCAGCCGCAACAGCTCCGGCCGCTGATCGAGCCGGAAGACCTGCCGGACGCTCCCGGGGTCCCCCTCCCGGAGCAGGTCGGCCCGGACGTTCCGTACGACGTCACCCGTCCAGTCCACCCGTGCGTAGTCGAAGACCAGCACCTGAGGCTCGCCGGTCCGCGCCAGCCGGTCGGCGATGGCGCGCAGCGAGCCCGGGGCGAGGGTGTCATCCCCGTCGAGAAAGAGCAGATAGTCCCCGGTGGCCCGCCGGATCCCCGCGTTCCGCGCCCGCCCGAGCCCCACGTTCTCCGCCAGATGCACGGCCCGCACCCGTGGATCCCGCTCGGCGGCCTCATCGATGATCGCGCCACAGGCGTCCGGCGAATGATCATCGACCGCGATCAGCTCCAGGTCCGTGAAGTCCTGCTCCAGCACGGACCGCAGACAGTCACTCAGATACGGCTGGACCTCGTATGCGGGCACGATGACGCTGAACCGGGGCACGGCGCATCCCATCGGTCGAAGCGGCACGGATGGTTCCTCACACCATCATCTGAACGCCCACCGAATAGGACGGCGGCATGGCGAGGCACCCCGCAAAAGCCCCCGTTCGGCCCAGCCCGCAACGGCACTTTTCGGAAGGTGAACGGCGCCGCCGTCACACTGTGGCAGGGGCACGCCACAGGTCGAGAGCACGTCGAGGATGTGCCCGGTGCCGCGTACGAGGCGGAACATCTCGGAGATGTGCACGGTGTCGCCCAGGCGCGGGCACGTGAGCAGCTCGCCGAACTTCGGGTGCTCAAGCGGGTGGAGACGGCTGGAGGTACCGGCGTCCTCAAAGCGCCGGGACGCCAAACGCGGCCCGGGCGACTCGCCGCTACAGCGCGTAGACCTGGCCGGTCTGGGCGCCCTCGACGGAGCGGACGTAGGCCTGGGCGACGTCGGCGAGATCAACCGACCCCATGCCGGGGAAGTAGTCCCCGTAGGAGGAGAGGCTCTCGGTGACGACGGTGGGGCTGACCGCGTTGATGCGCTGCGGGGCGATCTCGATGGCGGCGGCGCGCACGAACGCCTCCACCGCGCCGTTGGCCATGGAGGCGGCGGCGCCCGTGGGGATCGGCTCGCGTGCCAGTACGCCCGTGATCAGAGTGAAGGAGCCGCGCTCGGCGATGCGGGCTACGCCTTGCAGGACCAGGTCGATCTGGCTGAGCGCCTTGCCTTGGAAGGCGGCGAGACAGTCCTTGCGTGTCATCTCCGTGACCGGCTTGAACGGCACGTCGCCAGCAGCGCTGACCACCGCGTCCACACGGCCGGCGCACTCGTACATCGCGGCGGTCTGAGCGGGGTCAGTGACGTCGTACCGCAGGTCGCCGCCGGTGCGCCCGACAGCCAGGACCTCATGGCCTCGGGCGGACAGCTCCTTGTGCACGGCCGTGCCGAGCGTGCCAGTGGCACCGATGAGCAGAATCTTCATGTCAGCGACGCTAGGCCCGGCCCACCGGCGCAGGGAAATGCCGTTTGCGAAGCGCTTATGCTTGGCGGTTATGAATGTCGAGCTGCGGCATCTGCGAGCACTGGCCGCGATCGGCGACGAGGGCACCATCACCGGCGCCGCCGCCGCTCTGCACATCAGCCAGCCCGCCCTGTCCCGGACCCTGGAGCAACTGGAGAGCCGGCTCGGCACGCGCCTGGTGGAGCGCACCACCCGCCGGCTCTCCCTCACCGACGCCGGTCGCCTGCTGCACGAGCGCGCTCACCTGATCCTCAAGCAACTGGACGATGCGCTGTCGGAGGCCCAGGCGGGGCCGCGGCCGCTGCGGATCGGCTTCGCCTGGGCGGCCCTCGGCGACCGTACCGTGCCGTTGCTGCGGGCCTGGCGTGACCAGCACCCCGACATCCCGGTGCGGGTACACCGCCGGGACGATCCCGAAGCGGCGCTCCGCCGGGGCGAGATCGACGCCGTCTTCCTGCGCACTGCGCCCACGGCCGATGCCGAGCTGATGACCGAGGAGCTCTACCGGGAGCGCCGTCTGGCCGCCGTGTCGGACAGCGATCCGCTGGTCGGCCGTTCCGTCGTGCGTCTGGCGGACCTTGCCGACCGGTTGGTCGTGCTCTGCGCCACCGCCGCCAGCACGGCCGACCTCTGGCCCCGCGGGCAGCGGCCCGCCACCATCGAGGTGGCCAACGTCGACGAGTGGCTCACCATGATCGCCACCGGAGAAGCGGTCGGCGCCACCGCGGAAGCCACCGAGCACAGCCACCCGCATCCCGGTGTCCGCTACCTGCCCCTCGCGGAATCCGCCCCCGTGACGGTGCGCCTGGTCTGGCCGCGCACCCCTACGCATCCCGCCACCCACACCTTCCTCAAGCATGTGCGGCGCATGATCGGCGCTGCCGAACCCGGGCTGTAACGAGCGGCGTCCGTCGCGTCTCTCGCCGCCGGATTCACTCGTTCAGCCCAACGAGCCACCGCGTCGGCAAACGTCCCCGAACCTGGCTCGCCCCCACTCCGACCGGACGGGCCGCACTCGAAAGACATGTGGTGGCGCTGCACCGCGTCGTGGAGGAGTCCCAGCGGGCGGCCGCCGAGCGCCCCGACGCCTGATCGGCCGTGGTGGGGCCGCTCCGCGGCTGGATCACATGCGTGCGCCGCCAAGGCCGGCGTCGGCGGGCGTCTGATTCGGGCCGGGGGAACTGACGTTCCCGCCGTCGGCCGCCCGACCTCCGGCGTGTCGCCGGACACGCGTGGGGCGCCCCAGGGCGACGCCCGCCAGGACCATGGCCAGCCCGCATATCTGCTGAAGGGTCAGCGCCTCTCCGGCGAGCACCGTGCCGAGCAGCACGCCCGTAACGGGGTTGAGGAGTCCGATCAGGCCCACGGTGCCCGCGGGCAGATGCCGCAGCCCGGTGAACCAGGCGGTGAAGGCCAGGGCGGTGGCCACCAGGGCGACGTAGCAGAACGCGACGCATACGGATGGCGAGAGCGCGGGCGGAGCGCCCTCCACGGCCGCGGCCACCGGAAGCAGGAACAGTCCGCCGGCGGTGAGCTGCCAGGCGGTCGAGGCGAGCAGATCGGCGTCGCCGCTCCACCGCTTGGTGAGGACGTGGCCGAAGGATGACACCAGTACGGCCGTCCCCGAGGCAAGAATCCCCCGCACGCTCGCCCCTGCCCCCATGAGCAACATCAGACATACCCCGCGAGCCCGATCACGGCTCCGGACAGATGCGCGGTCCGGGGCCGCTCGGACACCAGGGGCCATGCGATGAACATCATCGTCAGCGGGGACACCGACATGACCGTCGATGCGACGCTCGTCGGCAGCAACTGAGAGGCGGCATAGACCAGGACGAAGAACACGCTCACATTGAGCAGCCCCAGCACGGCGGACCGCCACCACCACACCCCGCGAGGCCGTCGCCGCCGCACGGCCAGCAACGCGAGCCCCGCGGGCAGCGCCCGTAGGGCGGCCCCGTACAGCGGGTGGTCCGCCGGGAGGAACTCACGGGTGACGTAGTAATTGGCCCCCAGGCCACCGGCGCGACGGCGGTCAGCGCTACCCAACGCACATTAGCTTCCATGGAAGACAATATAGCTTCCCAGGAAGCTATATTGTCTTCCATGGAGGACCGAGAACCGATGGACCATGTGGCCCGCATCCAGGCAGAGTGGCGCCGCGAGCGACCCGAGATCGACGTCACCCCGCAAGGAGTGATCGGCCGACTGCACCGCCTGGCCGACCGGCTCGGCGAAGAACTCCGCCTCGTCTACAGCCGCTACGGCCTGAGCGAGGGAGAGTTCGACGTGCTGTGCGCGATCCGCCGCGCAGGCGAACCGTACGAACGCGCCCCCGGCGAACTCGCCGTGCACACCATGGTCACCACCGGCGCGATGACCAAGAGAATCGATCGCCTGGAACGCGCCGGCCTCGTCACCCGCCGCCGCTCCACCGGCGACCAACGAGGCCGTATCGTCGCCCTGACCACCCCCGGCCTGGAGCTGATCGACCAAGCCTTCGCCGACCATATGCGCAACGAACGCCGCCTGCTGGATCTCCTGACGCCCACCGACGCCTCGGCCCTGGAAAGGCTCCTGACGACGTGGCTCTCCTCCATGGAGCACCCCCACACGCCCGACAGCGGCTGACCGACCACCCTCGGACTGTGGCCAGCGCTTCGCCTGGCCACCCTGGACTATCGATCGGCCGTGCCCGAGCCGAGGTCGTGGCCGTCGGCGTCGACGGAGTAGCCGTCGCACCTGGCATGGGTGGGGGACGGCGGACGGGGCGCCACTCCGCGGTGAACCGCCCAGGCCCGCCATGCCTGGCAGTGAGCGGCCCAGGACTCGGCTCCCTGGGTCGTGTGCCCGGCCGCGATGAGCTGAACGACGAGGCAGGTCACGTCAATGAACGCGGCCGTCCGGGTCGCAGCCGCTGGACGAGTCCGGGTCGCAGGAGTCGGACCGCTTAGCCGCACGAATGACTGTGTTGGCCCTGGCCATCGCCTCGCCGCCCAGGACAGTGGCCAAGGGCGTGTCCCGGACGTTGCCGACGCTCATGGGGGGCCTCTGAGGAAACCCCCGCCTTCAGGCGGGGAGGAATCGGACTCCTGCGGAGCAGGGCAGGGAAAGCCGAATCGCCGCCGGGGCGATCCGGCGTCCGCCACTGACAACTCGTCAGGCAGTCACAAGTTGATGTGCTGGTTTGTGAGTCGTGACCACTCGCGTGAAGCGGGCGTATCGGTACCGCTTCTATCCGACCGATGTGCAGGCAGCGGAGCTGTCGCGCACGTTCGGATGCGTGCGGAAGGTCTACAACATGGCGCTCGCGGCCCGTACCGAGGCGTGGGCGTTGCGTCAGGAGCGGATCAACTACAACACCACATCGGCGATGCTGACGGCGTGGAAGAAGACCGAGGAGCTGGCCTTCCTCAACGATGTGTCCTCGGTTCCGCTCCAGCAGGCCCTGCGGCACCTCCAGGCGGCGTTCACCGCGTTCTTCGCCAAGCAGTCGATGTACCCGCGGTTCAAGTCGCGCAAGAAGTCCCGCAAGTCCGCCGGTTACACCTCCAGCGCCTTCCGGTTCCGGGACGGGAAGCTGACGCTGGCGAAGATGGACCAGCCGCTGGACATCGTCTGGTCGCGTCCCCTGCCGGAAGGCGCCCTCCCCTCCACGGTAACTGTCTCCCAGGACGCGGCCGGGCGCTGGTTCGTCTCCCTCCTGGTCGAGGACCCCGCCGTCCAGCCGCTTCCCGCCACCGGCTCGGCGGTCGGTATCGACGCCGGGCTCGGCCACCTGCTCACCCTGTCCACGGGTGAGAAGATCGCCAACCCCGGGCACGAGCGGCGCGACCGTGCCCGCCTCGCCCGCGCCCAGCGCAACCTCGCCCGCAAGGCCAGGGGCGACGGCGCCAACAGGGCCAAAGCGCGCCGCAAGGTCGCCAAGGTCTATGCCCGCATCACCGACCGCCGCCGTGACCATCTGCACAAGCTCACCACTCGACTCGTGCGTGAGAACCAAACGCTCGTGATCGAGGACCTCACCGTCCGGAACATGCTCAGCAACGGCAAGCTGTCCCGGGCGATCTCCGACGCGGCATGGTCGCAGTTCCGGAGCATGCTGGAGTACAAGGCCGCCTGGTACGGCCGCGAAGTGATCGCGGTCGACCGCTGGTTCCCCTCCTCCAAGCTGTGTTCCGTATGCGGCACCCTGCAAAAGAGGATGCCGCTCAGTGTCCGCACTTGGACGTGCGACTGCGGTGCGACCCATGACCGGGACGTGAACGCGGCGAAGAACCTTCTGGCCGCCGGGCTGGCGGTGTCGGCCTGTGGAGCCGGTGTAAGACCCCAACGGGAGTCCTCCCGGACGGGGCAGTCGGTGACGAAGCAGGAAGCCCTACGGCGCGAGCCGTAGGAATCCCTCTCGTTTACGAGGGGGAAGAAGTCAAGTCGAGCGACATGAGCGGGGGCAGAGACGCCGCCCGCAGCCGATCGTAGGACAGCGCGTAGTGCTTCACACCTTTGGTTCCTCGACGAGTTGACCGAAGCCTGCACCTTCTTTGTAGGCGACCTCGTCGCCCTCTGGCAGGGAGCACGGTCAGGGATCCGCCCATCGCCTCATGTCCGCCTTGGTCGAACGGCAGCACCTGCACGGTGATGCCTGGTTCGGCGGCTGCCTTCAGCAACCGGTGCAGCTGGGCTCGCATCACGGCGTGGCTCACGATGGGGCGTCGTAACACCGCCTCATCCAGGACCACCCATAACTCCGGCCGGTCCGGTGAACGGAGCCGCTCCTGCCGCCCGAGACGAGCGGTGACGCGCTCCTCCAACTGCTGCTCGCCGCTGAGCAGAGGGTCGAGGCGCAGTACGGCCCGTGCGTAGTCCTTCGTCTGCAACAGACCGGGTACTACTTGCGCGGCGTACTCACGAATGGACACCGCCCGCTCCGAGTAGGCCATGAACGCCCGCGACCAGTCCGGGAACGCCTCCCGGTAGACGTAAGGCCACATGTCCACCAGCAGGCTGTCCGCCCCGAGGACGGTGTCGAGGGTCCGGGCCAGCTCGAATGTCGGTTTCGCGCCGGACGCGCGCTCGATCTGGGTGATCCGGGTGCTGACCACATGCGTGCGCTCGCCCAGTTCGGCCTGGGTCAGACCGGCGGCCGTGCGGAGTCTGCGGACCCGGGATCCGAACAGCGCCGCCATCGATGAGCGAGGATCAACTTCTCTGGCCAAAACATCACTTCCGTTCCTTACGGCCTGAAAGGTAAGGCGTCATGGCCTTTTGAGCGTAGACCCACGCCACGATCCTTGGGCACGGAACGTCACGACGCGCACACGATGCGAATCGTACGGTCGATCGGACGGAAATGGACAACACCGTGCTGAAGACGACCACGGCGCCGGACCCCGAGCCCGAACTCCGGGAGCTCACCCAGCAATTCCCCGCCACGCCGCGCGGAGCGCGCCTCGCTCGGCGGCTCGCCGTGCGGCGTTTGGAGGAGTGGGCTATCCGCCCGCGTCGGACGCGTCCTGCACGGTGGCCCTGCTGGTGGCGGAGCTGGCCTCGAACGCCGTACGGCACGGCCGGGTGCCCGGGCGGGACTTCCGGCTCCGTCTCGCCTGCGCGCCCGCGACGCGGACGATTCGCGTCGAGGTCTCGGACGCCCGCGAGGACCGCCTCCCGGCCATGCCGTCGGCGCCGACGGCCGATGACGAGTCGGGCCGTGGGCTGCTCCTCGTCGATCTGCTGGCCACCCGCTGGGGGACGACCCCTCGTGTCCCCGTCGGCAAGACGGTGTGGGCGGAGTGCGGTGCGCCGTGATGTGAGGGGCGCCCTGATGTGCGGTGCGCCGTGAGGTGAGAAGGGGCGGCCCGGCGCCCCCGAAGGGGTGCCGGGCCGCCTGCCGTCGCGGGGTGCGGTTACTTCACCGCGCCCGCCATCACGCCCGCCACGAACTGGCGCTGGAAGGCGAAGAAGACCGCCAGCGGGATCAGCATCGAGACGAAGGCGCCGGGGCCGAGGATGTCGATGTTGTTGCCGAACTGGCGGACCTGCTGCTGGAGGGCGACCGTGATCGGGGGGTTGCCGCTGTCGGCGAAGATCAGGGCGACCAGCATGTCGTTCCAGACCCAGAGGAACTGGAAGATGCCCAGCGAGGCGATGGCCGGGGCGCCCAGGGGCATGACGACGCGCACGAAGAGCCGCAGCTCGCCCGCGCCGTCGAGGCGGGCGGCCTCCAGGAGCTCGCGGGGGATCTCCGCGAAGAAGTTGCGCAGGAGGAAGATCGCGAAGGGGAGGCCGAAGGCGGTGTGGAAGAGGACCACGCCGGTGGTGGTCTGGAAGATGCCGATCTCGCCGAAGAGCTTGGCCACCGGGATCAGCGCCACCTGGACCGGGACCACCAGCAGGCCGACCACGATGAGGAACCACACGTCGCGGCCGGGGAAGTCCATCCAGGCGAAGGCGTAGCCCGCCAGGGCGCCGATCACGACGACCAGCAGGGTCGCCGGGACGGTGATGGCGAGCGTGGTCCAGAGGGAGTCGGTGATCTGCTGGTTGCCCAGCAGATGGTCGTAGCCGCTGAAGGTGAGCTGTCCGGGGTCGGTGAAGACCTTCCACCACCCGGAGAGGTCCACCTGCGACGGGTCCCGCAGGGAGGACAGCAGCAGTCCGGCGGTGGGCATCAGCCACAGCAGGCCGACCAGGATCAGGACGACCCGCAGGGCCCCGCCGCCGGCGCGGGCGGCGATCCGCGCGACCGGGGACTGCTTCGCCTGTACGACCGTGTCCGCGCTGGTCATCGGCGGCTCTCCCTTCGGATCCGGCGGATGTTGATGAACATGACGGGCAGCACGAGCAACAGCAGCAGCACGGCGATCGCGCTGCCGAGGCCCTGGTTGACGTCGGTGCCGAAGGACGACTGGAAGAGTTGGAGGGCGAGGACGTTGGCGTCGTCCTGGGAGGGGCCGGGCGCGATGATGTAGACGAGGTCGAAGATCTTCATCACGTTGATCATCAGTGTGACGACGACGACCGAGAGCACCGGCGCCAGCATCGGCACCGTGATCCGCCGGAAGACCTGCCACTCATTGGCGCCGTCCATCCGCGCGGCCTCCATCAGCTCGCGCGGCACCCCCGCGAGCCCCGCCGCGATCAGCACCATCGCGAAACCGGCCCAGATCCAGACGTACGCGCCGATGATGGCCGGGGTGACGAGGGACGGGCCGAGCCAGTCCACGCCGTTGTACGGCTCGGAGAAGTTCCAGGCGGGCAGCCGCAGCTGGGCGCCCTCGGCCTTGGCGGGGAGGGAGTACGTGCCGTCCGCCGCCGTCTTCGCCCGCGCGACGACCTTGCCGTCCTTGACCGCCTCGATCTTGAGGTCGGCCATCGCCTTCTCGCCCTTGTCGATGGCGCCCTCCTTGCCGAGGCCGCCACGGGTGAAGTCGAACCAGACCGTGCCGGTGACCTTCCCCGGCTCGGGCGTGGCGGCCTTGGCGTCCTGCGCGCCGCTGATGTCCCCGCGCTTGGCCGCGACCAGCGGCAGCGAGGTGGGGGAGCCGGCGCGCACGGTGTCCTTGGTGGTGAACGAGCCGTTCGGCGCCTCGGTCAGCCCGGCGGTGGGACGCGGATGGGCGCCGGGGAACGGCGGCGACTCGCTGAAGGAGTCATGCACGCTCACCCACATGGCGTTGGCCACGCCCTTGTCCGGGTCCTGTTCGTAGACCAGCCGGAAGATGATGCCCGCCGCCAGCATCGAGATGGCCATCGGCATGAAGACGACCAGCTTGAAGGCGGTGGCCCAGCGCACCCGCTCGGTGAGCACGGCGAAGATCAGGCCCAGCGCGGTGGAGACGGTCGGGGCCAGGATCAGCCAGATGACGTTGTTCTTGATGGCCGTCTTGGTGGCGTCGTCGGAGAACATCTCCTGGTAGTTGTCCAGGCCGACGAAGCCGTTGCCCGAGGCGTCGAAGAAGCTCCGGTAGACGGAGTAGCCGATCGGATAGACGACGAGCGCCCCGAGCAGCACCAGCGCGGGCAGCAGGAACACCGCCGCCAGCCAGGGCCGGGTGCCCATGAGGCTCTTCTGCTTGCTTGCGCTCGGCCGTTTGGCCGGTGGGGCGGACGATGCCCGGCCAGGTGTGGCCGCGCCGTCCGCTGTCGCGGTCGACATGATGTGGTTCTCCCGGTCGAGTCGTCAGTTCTTGTACGCCTTGGCGGCATCCCGCTCCAGCTGGCGCTGGATGCCTTCGACATTCCTCGGGTTCTTGAGAAAGTCCTGGAGCGCTTTCCACTCGCCCTGCGCCGGCTTGCCGCCGAAGGAGGCGGGAGCCTGGTCGGACATGTCGAACCGGAAGTCATTGCCCGCCGCGATCAGCGCCTGTGCGATTTTGCGCATCGAAGCATTGGGATAGGCGCTGAACTTGACGTTCTTGTTCGCCGAGATGAACCCGCCGGACTGGGCCCAGATGGTCGCGGCGTCGGGCGAGGCGAGGAAGGTGAGCAGCGCCTGCGCCGCCTTGCTGTTCTTCAGCGCCACGCCGACATCGCCGCCGGTCACCACCGGCGCGTCCTTGCCCACCGCCGGGAACGGGAACACCTTCGCGTCCTTGTCCAGCTCCGCGCCCGCGTCGGCGACGTTGGCGGCGACGAAGTCGGCCTCGAAGACCATGCCCGCGTCCGGCTCCGCCTTGTTGCCGAACGTCTTGGTGACGGAGTCCGGGAACGCGGTCTGGAGCGCGCCGCCCCGGCCGCCCGCGACCAGGCCCTTGGTGCCCCAGAGCTCGGCGAGCGTCTCGAGCGCCTTCTTCACCGACGGATCGGTCCACTTGATCTTGTGCTGGGCGAGCTGGTCGTACTTCTCCGGGCCCGCCTGGGAGAGATAGACGTTCTCGAACCAGTCGGTGAGCGTCCAGCCGTCCTGGCCGCCGATCGCGACCGCGTCGGTGCCGGAGTCGGAGATCAGCTGGGCCTGCTCCAGGAATTCCGGCCAGGTCTTGGGCACCTTGGCGCCCGCGTAGTCGAACGCGGAGGTGTTGTACCAGAGCAGGGATTTGTTGCTGGCCTTGAAATACACCCCATAGGGCTTGCCCTGGTACGAGCCGAGGTCCTGCCAGCCCTTGGAGAAGTTCTTGGCCAACTCGGCCTTGGCGGCGGCGTCGAGCGGTTTGGCCCAGCCCTTCTGGGCGAATTCGCGCATGACGCCGACCTGTCCGACCATCGCGACATCCGGCGGAGCGCCGCCCGCGATCTTCGAGCCGACGAAGCCCGCCATGTCGTCACCGCTCGGCACGAAGGAGACCTTGGCGCCGGTGCGCTTCTCGAACTCCTTGAGCACCTTGGTGAAGTTCTCCTGCTCGGTGCCCGTCCAGACCGCGGTGACCTGGAGTTTCTGCCCCTTCAGATTCGGTAGTTTCACGGTGTTGGGCGGTGGGCCGCCGCTGACCGTGTCGCCGTCGCCGCCGCCGCAGCCCGCGGCGGTGAGCATGAGTGCTCCCGCCGCCAGCAGGGCCACCGCGGCTCGTGTCGAACGCTTCGTACGAAGCGATACGTGCATCCCCGTGTTCCCTCCGATGCCAGCCGCCCCCGTGCGGCCGTGTCCCGTGCTGAGTAGTCCTACGCCCGGTCACCGAACGTCGCAATACTGCGTCCGGCGTTCACTCACGGATCGTGATCGGGCCGTGATGAAGGGTCGGCCGTGAAACGGGGCAGGTGGGACAGAGGGGAGGATGGCCGGAACGGATCGGAAGGTCGGGCGGGGCAGGACCGCTCGGGAACGGGCGCGAAACGGGCGGGAACCGGGCGGGAATCGGGCAGGGTGCGGACGGCGGCGGACGGGGCCGGTCAGATCAGCGCGGGTGCGGTGGGCGCGTCCGCCGACTGCGCGGCGCGCTGGAGCGCACTGGCGAGAAGGGCCAGGTCGGTGGGGCCGTTCCCCAGCTCGCGCAGCGGCCGGCGGGCGGGCGGATCGCCCATCCGCCGCCACTCCAGCGGTACGACGGTGGGCCGCTGGGTCGCGGTGCGCGGTATCCGTCCGGTCACCCGGCCCGCCTGAAACGGCGTTCCGGCGGCGTCATCCGCGCGGAACAGCCGCCCACGGCCCGGCGCCGGGTCGCCGCCCGGGGCGGCTGCGGCGGCAGGGGTGGTTGTGACCGAGCGTGTCGATGCGGCGGGGGATGTATGGGGTCTCGGGGGCTCGCCGGGGTGGGTGGGGTGCGTGGCGTGTGTGGCGTGTGTGGCCTGTGTGGGGGCGGTTGGGTGGGCGGGTGTTGCGGTGTTCAGTGGACGGGCGTCCAGTGGACGGGCGTCCAGGGCGATTCGCAGGGCGGCCCGCTCGACGGCCACCGTGTCCGCCGTACGGTCCGGGCGGCCGGACGCCACGACCAGATGCACCCCGAGGCGTGCGCCGTCGCGGGCGATCGCCTCCAGCGCACGGACGACCGAACCGGCCGCCGGACGGCCGGGACTGCCGAGGGCCGGGGCCACCAGCGCGTCGAAGTCGTCGACGATCACGACGAGACGGGGGAGGAGGGAACGAGGACGGGTCGCCGGCGCGCCCGCGGTGCGCTGGGCACGCAGATTGAGCGTGCGGAGGGTGTCGCTCGGGGGAGGGTCGATATCGCCGGGCGGACGGGGCGCGACAACACGGGCCGCACCGGCCGTGCGGGCGGCGCCGTCGTTGTCACCTCCGTTCTCGCCATCGTCGGGGTGGGGCCGGTCGTGCCAGGTGGCGAAGTCCTGCTGGCCCAGCAGTTCGGCGCGGCGCTTGAGCTCCGAGCTGAGTGCCTGCGCGAACTCCCGCATCCGTACCGGGTCGGTGGCCACCAGATGCGTCGAGACATGCGGCAGATCCGTGCACACCCGCAGCCCCTCGCCCGCCCCCGCCCCCGCCCCCGCCCCGGCCCCGGACCCGGCCCCGGCGCCGTCGACGAGGATGAGCTCGAGCCGGTCCGGCCGTTCGGCGGCCGCGAGCGAGGCGGCGAACGAGCGCAGCAGCTCCGTCTTACCGGTGCCCGCCGTGCCGTCGATCAGGGCGTGCGGGCCCTCGGCGGCCAGATCGACCGTGAGCGGGCCGCGCGGACCGGCGCCGAGCACGGCCAGCGCCCGGCCGCCCGCCGGGACCTCGTCCGCCGCGGCCGCCCAACGGGCCAGCAGGGACGCGGGCGTGGCCCGCGCCAGCCCCAACTCGTCCAGCAGCCGCGCCGAGTCCGGCAGCGGGACGGTCGGCGGGCCGTCGGAGCCGCCGAACGCGCCGTCCTGCGCGGAGGTGGCCGGGCGCAGGGGCGCGAGCGCCCGCGCGAACCGCTCGGCCCACGCCGCCGACACCGCGTCCACGGTCACGGTCGTGGTGGCGCCGGTCGCGCCGGTGATCCCGTTGACCCCACTGGTGCCGGGCGCGACCCCGTCCCCGTGGACGATCTGGAGCCCGGTGGCCACGTCACCGCTCAGCACGGCCGCCACCCGCACGCCGCGAAGGCGGCGGACGCGGAACGGGCGGCCTCGTAGCTCATGGGCAGCGGGGAGGTGGGCGACGCGGCGGGGGCCTCGGCCAGGCCGAGCAGATGGATTCCGGCCGCCGAACCGCTCACCGCCAGCCGGGCGAGCGTGTCGTGCAGCGCGGCCGGACCGGGGGCGCCGTCCACGACCACCACGGTGTACGGCCCGAAGTGGCGCGCCGCCGCGGACCGCGCGGCGGCCGGGGACGCGCTCGCCCAGCCGGGGCCCAGCGGCCCGTCCTCCAGCCGCCGGGTCAGCTCCTCCGTACGGGCCGTGGCCTGCTCCGCGTCGTACGCGAGCAGCAGCCGGCAGTCCTGCCCGCGCAACGGCTGGACGTGTGGCAGCCAACCGAGCCACGACCACTCCGCGAGCCGCTCCTCGCCGCTGATCAGCACGATCTCCAACGCGGCCGGTGAGTGCAGGGCCGCCAGCTGCGCCACGACGGACCGGGCGAGCCCCGCCACCCGCGCCCGCGGGCCCGCGAGGCCCAGCGAACCGCACTGCCGCAGATCGACGGTCACGGGCGCGGCGGGCAACAGCCCGCCGTCGGGCGCCAGTTGGTCGGCCGAGCCGAGCCGCACGGTCAGCGCGTCCGGATGCCCGGGGGCGCGCTCCCAGAGGCGCGAGCCCGGTCCCAGCGCCGTCATCAGCAGGGTGGCCGGATCCGGCCACCGCCGCTGCAACGCCTCCGCCTCCGCGGCCGCCCGCGCCGCCGCGCCCCGGTCCTCCCGTACCCCACCCCGCTCGGCCGCCTTGCCCCGGCCAACTGCCGCACCCAGGCCCCTATCCCCGCCGCCGAGCCTGCGCCCCCGGTGCGTCCAGCGCATACCCCGCGCCATGCGTACGCTCCCCGGCGCCCGGCTGGTCGCCGGGGTAGGGGGCGCGCTGTTCGGGGCGGCGGACGGGCTGCCGTACGGCGTCCCGCCGTAGCTCGCGGGGAGGGCTGTCCGACGTCGGCGAAGGATCCCTGGTGGTCCTCGTGACCGGGTGCTCGGCCGTACGCCCGACCGCCCCTGCCGCCCGCGCCGGGTCGGTCCTGGTCGGCTCGGGCGGGCTGCCCCGCCGGGCCTCGTCCGGTGGCTCCGGCCCCGGGGGCGCGCCCACCGCGTCGGGTGCGGGCGGTGGACGGGTCCTCGTACGGCTGGTCGCCGGGGGCCGAGGGGCGCTGCGGGGCCCGGCCGCGTCCGGCCGCGGCGCCGCGCGGCCCGGGGGCCGCACCCGCACCCTCGCCAGGCCTCCACCCGTCGTCGTCGCTCCGGCGGCCGGAGGAGCCCGCTCCGCCGGGGGTACCGGTGCTCGCGGCGCCGCGCGGCCCGGTGCCTGTACTGCCGCTCGTGCGGCGCGGCCCGGGGCCGCGCTCTCAGCCGGGCCCCAGCCGTCGTCGCTCCCGTGGGCGCCGGCCCGGTCGTGGGCCGCGTGAGACTCGTCACCGGGCCCGGCGACCCTCGTCCAGCCCGTGCCGGGGTGGCGGGCGGGAGGGGTCCAGGGGCCCTGGGTGGTGTGGGTGGGGGCGGTGGACTGAGGGGCGCCGGTCCAGGGGGCCTTGGCGTGGGTGGGGTGGTCCCCGGCGGGGGTGACGCGGAGGTGGCCCTCGCCGTCCGCCTGGACGGGGAGGCGCGTGGGGGCCGAGGGGATCGCCGACGCCCTGGAGGGGACGCGCAGCCGCAGGGCGGACTCACCGATCCGCAGCAGCGCCCCCGGCTCCAGAGGCACCGGCTGGGGGCCCACGGGGACGCCGTCGGCGGCGGTGCCGTTGGTCGAGCCGAGGTCGGCGATGGTCACGCGGCCGTCCTCGGCGACCGTGACCGCGCAGTGCAGCCGCGAGACGTCGGGGTCGTCCAGGGGGACGTCCGCGTCGGCGGAGCGGCCGATGCGCACCTGGCCGCCGTGCAGCAGATGGACGCCGCCCGCGTCGGGCCCGGCGACCACGTCCAAGTGGACCGTGGCGTCGGCGACGGCGCTCTCGGGCAGACCGGGGTAGCCGGGGTAGTGGTCGGAGTCGGGGTCGGCCGGGCCGTGCAGGGAGAGCACCGCGCCGTCCACCAGCGGCGGCTCGCCGAGCGCACAGCGCTGCGGGTCCAGCCGCTCGCCCCCCGCGTACAGCACCACCGCGCCGCCGCCGCCACCGCCGCCCCCCGCCTCGTACCCGGCCGCGGCGACCGCGTCGGCCAGCCCACTGGACACCGCGGCGAGGGCCGTGCCGACGGGGGCGGTGACCAGGACGTCCACCGCGGCCGTAAGGGCGTGCGACACGGACGCGGGCGCAGGATGGTGGCCGGAACGGCCCGGGTGGGCGCTGCGCGGCCCGAGGACGGTCAGCCGAATCTGCATCGCCGTCAACGGTCCCTTCTGTCCGGGGGGCCGGGCAGGGGTGCCGACCCCCACCACCGCCCCCAGGCCCTTCGGCACGTACAGGTCCGTACGGGGTCGTACGGGTCACGGAGCGTGAGCCTCCCGGCGCTCGGCGCTTCCGTGCTGCCTGCATCCTCGCACCTGCCACCGACACTTCGCCCGCCGCCCGGCGCTACATGATCTTGATTGGTCGGCTAGTCGGCCGAAACTGGCTGATTGCGACCGGAACGGCCGCCCTCGAACCGCCCTCGAACCGCCCTGAACCGCCCTGAACCGCCCTGAGCCGCCCTCAAGGCGACGGAAGTCGCCCCTCCGCCCCCCGCCGCGCCCGTTTGAGCGGCGGTTGAGCGGTCACCGAGCGACCCGGATCACCGTTGGCGACCAGTTGGCAACCATCCGCCCGGATCACACGTCTTCCCCCGCGCCGGACCCCGTTCCGGACTCCGTTCCGGACCCCCGCGCCGGACCCTCGTGTGGTGATCGGATAGGGCTGACCGTGCGGCGCCATTACAGTGGGGCGGACGAGCATCACAAGACGAGTACCAGAGCAGACCACACAGCAGATCACAGCGGATCACAGCAGATCACCCAGCAGACCATCGCAGTCCACCGATGTAAGACCACGATCAGGGAGCGCATGACGTGCGGCCGGTAGGCAGCAAATACCTGCTCGAGGAGCCGCTCGGGCGCGGAGCCACGGGCACCGTCTGGCGAGCCCGCCAGCGGGAGACGGCGGGGGCCGAGGCGGCCGTGGCCGGGCAGCCCGGCGAGACCGTCGCGATCAAGGTCCTCAAGGAGGAGCTCGCGAACGACGCGGAGATCGTCATGCGCTTTCTCCGCGAGCGCTCGGTGCTGCTCAGGCTCACCCACCCCAACATCGTCCGCACCCGCGACCTGGTGGTCGAGGGCGATCTGCTGGCCCTGGTCATGGATCTGATCGACGGCCCGGACCTGCACAACTACCTGCGCAGCAACGGCCCGTTCACCCCCGTGGCCGCATCCCTCCTCACCGCCCAGATCGCGGACGCGCTCGCCGCCAGCCACGCCGACGGCGTGGTGCACCGCGACCTCAAGCCCGCCAACGTGCTGCTCGCGGGCACCGGCGAGGGCCAGGAGATGCACCCGATGCTGACCGACTTCGGCATCGCGCGCCTCGCCGACTCGCCCGGCCTCACCCGCACCCAGGAGTTCGTCGGCACCCCCGCCTATGTGGCGCCGGAGTCCGCCGAGGGCCGTCCGCAGACCTCCGCGGTGGACATCTACGGCGCGGGCATCATGCTCTACGAGCTGGTCACCGGCCGTCCGCCGTTCGCCGGGAACACCGCCCTCGAAGTGCTCCACCGCCACCTCAGCGAGGAGCCGCGCCGCCCTTCGACCGTGCCCGAGCCGCTGTGGACGGTCATAGAGCGCTGTCTGAGCAAGCGGCCCGAGGAGCGCCCGAGCGCCGAGAACCTGGCCCGGGCGCTGCGCGTGGTCGCCGCCGGTGTCGGGGTGCACGCCTCGCCCGCGCAGGCGGAGGCGGCGCTCGGCGTGGCCGCGCTGCTCGCCCCGGACCCGGCGCCCGCCCCGGTCCCGGACACCGCGCCCGCGGACTCCGCCGACCCGACCCAGGTGCTCCCCACGAACGCCCCGGGCGGCACCCCCTCGTACGACCCGGCCGCGCCCACCAATGTGATGCCCACCACAGGGGCGAACGCCGGGGCCAACGCCGACCCCACCCAGGTGCTGCCGAGCGGCTCAGGACCGGCCGGAGGCGCCGATCCGACGCGCGCCATGCCGCCCGTACCGCCCGGTGGGCCGGGCCAGGACGATCCGCACCCCTGGCAGAACCAGCTGCGCGCGGCCCGCGACCGCAATGAGCAGACCCAGGTCCAGTACCTCGACCCGAGCGAGGACCCGCTGCGCCGCCGCCCCCACCGCCCCGCGCCGCAGCAGCAGTACCAGCAGCAGCAATACCAGCAGCCGCAGCAGTACCAGCAGCCCCAGCAGCCGCCCCAGCGCCAGCGGGGCCGCCAGCAGCAGCCGCCGCCGTACGCCCAGCAGCCGCAGCAGTACGCCCCGGCGCCGCACCACCCCCAGCAGCCCCAGCCGCAGCGCTACGCCCCGCCGCCGCAGCAGCCGGAGCCGCGCCGCGAGCCCCGGCAGCGGAGCTCCAACCCCAACCGGATGAAGATCCCGGGCCTGGGGTGCCTCAAGGGCTGTCTGTTCGTGATCGTGGTCCTGATCATCGGCTCCTGGCTGGTCTGGGAGTTGACCCCGCTCAAGGACTGGATCGCCGAGGGCAAGGGCTACTGGGACGCGGTCTCGGGCTGGGCCAAGGACATCGGCAAGTGGATCGAGGACCTCGGCGGCCCCAGCAGCTGATCCGCCCCCGATCCCTCCCCGTTTCCGGCCCGGTTCGCGGTCTGATGTCCGCTCCGCACCTCCCACTCCGGTGATTTGTCGACATCCGAAGGGTGTTTTCCGCCGCAGAAGTGACAGTTGGCGTTGTCTGGTGCACCCAACGCGCCAGTAGCCGCGTAGCTTTGTCGCCAACGTGCCCCCTTGTTCGTGAGGATTCGGAGCAGTCTTGTCACGGAAGATCGGCAGTCGGTACACCGCGCATCAGCTCCTGGGGCGCGGCAGCGCCGGCGCGGTGTGGCTGGGCGACGGGCCCGAGGGACCCGTCGCCATCAAGCTCCTGCGTGAGGACCTCTCCTCCGACCAGGAGCTCGTGGAGCGCTTCGTCCAGGAGCGGACCGCACTGCTCGGCCTCGACCACCCCCGGGTGGTCGGGGTGCGCGACCTGGTGGTCGACGGCAATGACCTCGCGCTGGTCATGGACCTGATCCGCGGTACGGATCTGCGCACCCGCCTCGACCGCGAGCGCAGGCTCGCCCCCGAGGCCGCCGTGGCGATCGCGGTGGACGTCGCCGACGCGCTGGCCGCCGCGCACGCCGCCGGGGTCGTCCACCGCGACGTCAAGCCGGAGAACGTGCTGCTGGACATGCGGGGCCCGCTCGGCCCCGGCGGCGCGCACCCCGCCCTGCTCACCGACTTCGGCATCGCCCGGCTGGTCGACGAGCCGACCCCGATCCGCGCCCAGCCCGCCCGCGACCGGCAGTCCTCCCAGGGCCGCTCTCCGAACCCGCGCAGCGTGATCGGCACTCCGGACTATCTCGCGCCCGAGATCGTCGAGGGGCTGCCGCCCCGGGCCAGCGTGGACGTCTACGCCCTGGCGACGGTCCTGTACGAGATGCTGGCCGGCTTCACGCCCTTCGGCGGCGGCCACCCGGGCGCGATCCTGCGCCGCCATGTGACCGAGACCGTGGCGCCGCTGCCCGGGATCCCCGACGAGCTGTGGCAGCTGCTCCTCCAGTGCCTGGCCAAGGCGCCCGCCTCCCGGCTGCGCGCCTCCGAGCTGGCCGCCCGGCTGCGCGAGCTGCTGCCCGGCCTGGCCGGATACCCGCCGCTGGACATCGACGAGCCCGATGAGCAGCAGGAGGGCGGCGAGCGGGAGGGCGCGGAGGCCGAGACCCCGCACCGCGGCGTCTCCGTCCCCGCCTCCGGGCCCGCGCCGCACACGCCCCCGCGGCGGCGCGGCGCGGTGCCGCTGGTCCCGGGCGCGGTGCCGGACTCCAGCCGGGAGACCCACACCAGCATGCGGGTGCCTAGCGCGGACGAGCTCGCGGGCGGTGCCCACGGCACCGCGCGCGCCCCCCGGGTGCACGGCCAGCGCCGGGCGGGCTCGGCCCGTAACCCCGCGGTCGCGGGCGCGCTGCGCCGCCGCCGGCTGAAGGTGGCCGCGGTCACCCTGGCCGCGCTGGTCGCGGTGGGGCTCGGCGGATGGCTGGCGGCGAGCGGCGACGACGGCGGCGATCCGCCCAAGGGCGGCGAGCACTCCGCCTCCCAGGACCCCGGTACGCCGTGACCGGGGACGGTCAGTCTTCCGTAGCGGTTACGCTGGTGCCGTGGCAGTCGTCGATGTATCCGAAGAGCTGAAGTCCCTCTCCTCGACCATGGGGTCGATCGAGGCCGTCCTGGACCTCGACAAGATGAGGGCCGACATCGCCGTGCTCGAGGAGCAGGCGGCGGCCCCGTCCCTGTGGGACGACCCGGAGAACGCGCAGAAGGTCACCAGCAAGCTCTCCTATCTCCAGGGGCACCTGCGCCGGGCCGAGGAGCTGCGCGGCCGGATCGACGATCTCGAGGTGCTGTTCGAGCTGGCCTCCGACGAGGGCGACGAGGACGCGCGCGCCGAGGCCGAGGCCGAGCTGGAGGCCGTCCGCAAGGCGGTCGACGAGATGGAGGTGCGCACCCTCCTGTCCGGCGAGTACGACGCCCGTGAGGCGGTCGTGAACATCCGCGCCGAGGCGGGCGGGGTGGACGCCGCCGACTTCGCCGAGCAGCTGCAGCGGATGTATCTGCGCTGGGCCGAGCGCCATGGCTACAAGACCGAGGTCTACGAGACGTCGTACGCGGAGGAGGCCGGCATCAAGTCGACCACCTTCGCCGTGCAGACCCCGTACGCCTACGGGACGCTCTCGGTCGAGCAGGGCACCCACCGCCTGGTGCGGATCTCGCCGTTCGACAACCAGGGCCGCCGCCAGACCTCCTTCGCGGGCGTCGAGGTGCTGCCGGTCGTCGAGCAGACCGACCACATCGAGATCGACGAGTCCGAGCTGCGCGTGGATGTCTACCGCTCCTCGGGCCCCGGCGGCCAGGGCGTCAACACCACCGACTCCGCGGTGCGGTTGACCCACATCCCCACCGGCATCGTCGTCTCGTGTCAGAACGAGCGCTCGCAGATCCAGAACAAGGCCACCGCGATGAACGTCCTCCAGGCCAAGCTGCTCGAGCGGCGCCGCCAGGAGGAGCAGGCCAAGATGGACGCGCTCAAGGGCGACGGCGGCAATTCCTGGGGCAACCAGATGCGTTCGTACGTCCTGCACCCGTACCAGATGGTCAAGGACCTGCGCACCGAATTCGAGGTCGGCAATCCGCAGGCCGTGCTCGACGGTGAGCTGGACGGTTTCCTCGAAGCGGGGATCCGCTGGCGCAAGCAGCAGGAGCAGGAGAAGTAACCTTCCCGTTCGCCCCAACGGGCCGCGTGCCCCGCGCTTTTGGTCACAGTCCTGTACCCATGCATGCGGCAAGCGCTTCCATAGCGGACATCTCGCATGCAATGGCCTTGACGGTGATGTGAAAACTGGGAAGGCTGACGCGCGGCATGCGTATGACTGGGGCGCGTGTGAACGGGGGCCGGCGGACCGCCTCGGAGGGATACAGAGGCCCGCGGAGACTGAGAACCCCGAGCCGTTGCCCCGTGCATAGCTGCTCCATTGACGAGTACAGCTACTGGGGGTAGCAGGCAGATGACGAAGAAGACGCGGCTGCGCGTGGCGCGAATAGCGGCCGGTGCGGTGATCGCCGCCGGCGCGTCGCTCACCGCCGCCGGCGCCGCATCGGCCGTTGGTGTTGATGTCGGTATCGGCGGCGTGAACGTTTCGGCCAACGCGGACGAGAAGGGCCTGGACGTCGGCGTCGGTATCGGCAAGGACGACCCGACCGAGGACCCGACGCCGACCGACGACCCGACCTCGATCCCGACTGAGCCGACTCAGCCGCCGACCGAGGACCCGACCCAGCCGCCGACGGGCGAGCCGACCCAGCCGCCCACGGGCGAGCCGACCCAGCCGCCCACGGGCGAGCCGACCCAGCCGCCCACCGGTGAGCCGAGCGGCGAGCCCACCGACGGCCCGACCGCCCAGCCGAGCACGCCCGGCCAGGGTGGCGGCGCCGGCGGTGCCGGTGGCGACGACAGCACCTGCACGGTGGACCTCGACAGCACCAACTGCGACGACAACACCGGCACCGACAACGTCGGCTCCAAGCCGGTGGAGCAGGGCAAGGCCAAGGAGCAGCTGGCCGAGACCGGTGCCTCCGAGACCACGTTCCTGCTGGTCGGCGCCGCGACGATGATCGCCGGTGGTATCGGCTTCCGCTTTGTGCCGCGTCTGGTGAACCGCAACAACGTGGCCTGATCGCGCGCGTCACGCACGGTAAGGGGCCCGGAGCGCTGTGGCGCTCCGGGCCCCTGGTGCGTTGATCGGGCCCCTGAGTGCGTTCAAGGTCAGGGGCGCCCTGTCCGGCGTATCGCCTCGTAACGCTCCGTTACGCCGTCGCCATCTCATGCGCGAGCACGGCCACCGCGATGAGCGCCACCAGCAGCGCTATCAGCGCGGCCGGGGTCAGCCCGCCGAACATGCCCTCCTGCTGCAGGCGCTCCCTGCTGGCCCGGCAGACCGGGCAGCGGCCCTCGCTGACGGGGCTCGCGCAGTTGGCGCAGACGAGCCTGTCGTACGTCATGCGCTTTCTCCTCCCGCGCGGCGGTGCCGCAGTAGACACGGGGCCAACGCTCAGGAAAATGGGTTGGTTCCCCTTCCACTGTGCCAGCTTCCGTCCGGTTCGGCGCGCCCCGCACGATTCCGTGCCGCATCCGCACCGGTTTCGTGGCCGTTTCAGCCGCGCCGACAGGCGGTTTGTCAACCGTTTGACCCCAATAGTGCAGTGAAGAAACCCACCCACGCCGGACGGCGGACTGCGCGCCCACGCGCGCTTCGCGTATGGTCACGCTCACCGACGGGAGCCGCTTCGGCTGCAGCCCGTACCGCTACCCAGGTCGACCGTGGTGCTCCAGTGATCCGATTCGACAACGTATCCAAGACTTACCCCAAGCAGAACCGTCCCGCACTCCGGGATGTCTCGCTCGAGATCGAGAAGGGCGAGTTCGTCTTCCTGGTGGGCTCCTCGGGGTCGGGAAAATCCACTTTCCTCCGGCTGCTGCTCCGCGAGGAGCGCGCCAGCCATGGCGCGGTCCATGTGCTGGGCAAGGACCTCGCGCGGCTGTCCAACTGGAAGGTGCCGCAGATGCGCCGCCAGTTGGGGACCGTCTTCCAGGATTTCCGGCTGCTCCCCAACAAGACGGTCGGGGAGAATGTCGCCTTCGCGCTCGAGGTGATCGGCAAGCCGCGCGGTGCCATTCGGAAAACCGTCCCCGAGGTGCTCGATCTCGTGGGTCTTGGCGGTAAAGACGACCGTATGCCCGGCGAGCTCTCCGGTGGTGAACAGCAGCGGGTGGCCATCGCCCGCGCGTTCGTCAACCGTCCGATGCTGCTGATCGCCGACGAGCCGACGGGAAACCTGGACCCCCAGACCTCCGTCGGCATCATGAAGCTGCTGGACCGGATCAACCGGACCGGCACCACGGTCGTCATGGCCACGCACGACCAGCAGATCGTGGACCAGATGCGCAAGCGCGTGATCGAACTTGAGAAGGGCCGGCTCGTCCGCGACCAGTCCCGCGGCGTCTACGGCTACCAGCACTGAAAGGACGCCATGCGCGCCCAGTTCGTCCTGTCGGAGATCGGCGTCGGTCTCCGCCGCAATCTCACGATGACCTTCGCGGTCATCGTCTCCGTGGCCCTCTCGCTCGCCCTGTTCGGCGGGTCCCTGCTCATGCGCGAGCAGGTGAGCACGATGAAGGGCTACTGGTACGACAAGGTCAACGTCTCGATCTTCCTCTGCAACAAGAACGACAAGGAGACCTCGGCCAACTGCGCCAAGGGCGCGGTCACCGAGGCGCAGAAGCAGGAGATCGAGTCCGAGCTCAAGCAGATGAACATCGTCGAGTCGGTGCACTTCGAGACCAGTGAGGAGGCGTACAAGCACTACAAGGAGCAGTTCGGCGACTCGCCGCTGGCCGACTCCCTGACCCCGGACCAGATGCAGGAGTCCTTCCGTATCAAGCTGAAGGACCCCGAGCGCTATGACGTCATCTCCACGGCCTTCGCCGCCCGCCCCGGGGTGCAGGAGGTCCAGGACCAAAAGGCCCTGGTCGACGACTTGTTCAACCTGCTCAACGGCATGAACTTCGCGGCGCTCGGCGTGATGACGCTGATGCTGATCGTCGCACTGATGCTGATCGTCAACACGGTGCGGGTGTCGGCGTTCAGCCGCCGCCGGGAGACCGGGATCATGCGGCTCGTCGGCGCGTCCAGCTTCTACATCCAGATGCCGTTCATCATGGAGGCCGCCATCGCGGGGCTGTTGGGCGCGGGCTTCGCCTGTGTACTGCTGGTGAGCGGGCAGTACTTCCTGGTCAACAACTGGCTGGTGGACAAGATCGATGTGATCAACTTCATCGGTTGGGACGCGGTGCTGGCGAAGCTGCCACTGGTGCTGGCGATTGGCCTGCTCATGCCCGCTCTCGCGGCGTTCTTCGCGCTCCGCAAGTACCTCAAGGTGTGACATTCGCCTAGGGCGCCGTACCGGACAACCCCCGGTACGGCGCCTTTTGGTGCCCTACACTCACCGGCATGTCGGGCCCGTGTTTGTTCGTCCATCCCCGCCGCGTTCGCCGCGGGGCCGCCCTGACATTGGTCTTCGCCAGCGTGCTCGCCACCGGGGCGGCCGTCGGTTCCTGGGGCGCCGAGCCCGGATCACGCCGGGACCCCCAAGCCGCCCGGATACCGGCCCGCGCCTACGTCGGCGCGGTCGAGAGCGACCAGGTCAAGGCGGCCGCGGCCGCGGCCCAGGAGGACGGGAAGTCCGGTTCCAAGGCCGCCCGTGAGGTGGTGAGCCGCAGCGGAGACCGGTGGGGCGCGGTCTACAGCGCCCGCGAGTACGAGGGCTACCGCCAGACCCTCGACGGTGCCTACGTCGGCGTCGGGATCTCCGCCCGCCGGGACGCCCACGGGCGGATCGCGGTGGAGCGCGTCGAGCCAGGCAGCCCCGCCCAGAAGGCCGGGGTCCGCGCCGGTGACCGACTGCGCACGGTCGACCACAAAACCGTGACCGGGCGGCCCGTCACCGAGGTCGTGGCCCTGCTGCGCGGCCCCGCCGACGGCTCCCCGGGCACCCGGGTGGAGCTCGGGCTGCGGCGCGGCGACCACGAATGGACGCAGGAGCTCCGCCGGGCCCGGCTGACCACGGACCCGGTGACCGTCGACCGGCTCAGCGGCTACGACGACCACAGACCCGGCGCCGTCCGGATCAAGGTCGACTCGTTCACCAAGGGCACCGGAGAGCGAATCCGGCGCGCGGTGCGCTCCATCCCCCGGGGCGACGGCATCCTGCTGGATCTGCGGGGCAACTCCGGCGGGCTGGTCTCCGAGGCCGTCACCGCCGCCTCCTCCTTCCTCGACGGCGGCCTGGTCGCCACCTATGACGTCCGCGGTGACCAGCGAGTCCTCGACGCGCGACCGGGCGGCGACACCGAAAGCCCGCTGGTGGTGCTGGTCGACGGCGGCACCATGAGCGCCGCCGAACTCCTCACCGGCGCCCTCCAGGACCGCGGCCGCGCCGTGGTCGTGGGCTCCCGGACCTTCGGCAAGGGCTCGGTCCAGATGCCGAGCGAACTCCCCGACGGCTCGGTCGCCGAGCTCACCGTCGGCCACTACCGGACCCCCGCCGGGCGTAACGTCGACGGCGAGGGCATCGACCCGGACCTGACGGTCAAGCGCGACGACGGCCCGTCCGCGGAGGCGCGGGCGCGCACGGTATTGAGTGGCCTCGGGGGCGGGTCCTAGTGCGAGAATGGCCTGACCATGGCTAAAGAGACGGGTCGCAAGCTGATCGCGCAGAACAAGAAGGCGCGGCACGACTATCACATCCTGGACACCTACGAGTGCGGTCTGGTGCTGACCGGAACCGAGGTGAAGTCGCTGCGCCAGGGGCGGGCCTCGCTCGTGGACGGCTTCGCCCAGGTGGACGGCGGCGAGGCATGGCTGCACAACGTGCACATCCCCGAGTACAGCCAGGGCACCTGGACCAACCACTCGGCGCGCCGTCGGCGCAAGCTGCTGCTGCACAGGGCGGAGATCGACAAGCTGATCGGCAAGACCCAGGAGACCGGCCACACCCTGGTGCCGCTCGCCCTGTACTTCAAGGACGGCCGGGCCAAGGTCGAGGTCGCGCTGGCCAAGGGCAAGAAGGAGTACGACAAGCGCCAGACCCTGCGGGAGAAGCAGGACCGCCGCGAGGCCGAGCGGGCGATGTCGGCGGCGCGGCGGCGGCAGCGGGCCTGACCAGCCGGAAGGCCGCCGGGCCGCGCGCCCCGGGCGACGCTCCGGGCGGCGGGAATGATGTGGCCTTGTCGCGCGTTGTTCACCTATGATGGCTCTGCGCCCCACCGAGGGCGTGGCACCACCTTGAAAACACCACATGGGGATGATCGGTTTCGACAGCGGCTGTCGAAGCAGGGGAAGCGAGCCGAGGAAGCGGCAATGATCTCGTTAACCATATGTCGCAACCAATAATCGCCAACACCAAGCGCGATTCCTTCGCCCTCGCTGCCTAAGTAGCGACTTGCGAAGTGTCAGCCCGGGGCTGTTCCCGACCCGGATCCTGGCATCGACTAGGGAACTAAACCACTAGACCCGGTCACGGGGTGTAGTGGGAAATCAAACAGTGACTGAGCCCGTCGGAGACTTGTCCGCGTGATCTCCGGGGCCGAGAAAAGCACAGCGGACTGCGCTCGGAGAAGCCCTGATTCCGCACCGTTGGACGCGGGTTCGATTCCCGCCATCTCCACTCATCCCATGTACGACGAAGGGCCCCGCCACCACGGCGGGGCCCTTCGTCGCGTTCGGCTTGTCAGCTCAGGTGAGCCGGTGTTCCCAGCGCAGTGCGGGCCGGTCGCCGATCCAGTACGTGTGCGAGCGGGGGTGACGCGGAGCCGCACGGTGCTGATGTCGGGACGTTCGGCGTCCTGCCAGGCGATGAGCGTCCGCTCGATGTCGTCCCACAGTGCCGCCGGACCGCCTTGCCGGACGGCCCACCCGGAGCCGTTCCCGGTGAACGCGGCGAAGGATTCGCGGTCGGCATCGAAGACGTAGAGCTGTTGGCGGCCATCGCTCCGGGTGACGCGTACGAGCTGGGCGCCGGGCGCGGTGAGCTGAGCGAGAAAGGCGGGCATCCACTGCTCCAGCAGGGTCGGCGGCACCTTCGCTTCGCGCTCGCTGTCGGCGTAGGCGGTGCGCGCCGACAGGTCGCCGGCGAGCGGCACGACGGCCTGGGAACGGGCCTGCATGAACGACGACTCCCCGATGATCCGCCCCTCGGCCGTGCCGTCGTCGTTCACGGTGATCTTGGCGAGCCCGGTGCCGTACGCCCAGGAGCCGGGCGCGAGGGTGGTGAGGACGATGCCACCCGGCTTGGTCTGGCGTACCCAGGTATGGGGGACGCGGCGTACCGCACAGGTGGCGATGACGCGGTCGTAAGGGGCGCGGCGGGGGTGGCCGAGGAGGCCGTCGCCGGTCACGGTCCATGTGGAGTATCCGGCAGCCTCCAAGGCGGCATCCGCACGGGCGGCCACGCCCGGGTCCACTTCGATCGTGGTGACGTTGTCTTCTCCGAGCCGGTGGCACACCAGGGCGGTGGAGTAGCCGGTACCGGTGCCGACCTCCAGCGCGGTGTGACCGTCCTCGATATCCAGGGCCTCGAGCATGCCGACGACCGTCACCGGCGTGGTGGATGACGACGTGGGCACGCCAGGGACGGGTTCGGTGGCCTGGTCGGCGGTGAGGTGCCCGTCCAGTTGTGTCACCAGAGACTCGTCGCGGTAGGCGATCTCGGACCATTCCTTCGGGTCGGTGCCGAGTGCGGTGACGGGCCGCCAGCGCCCATCGTCGGCGGGCAGGAACACGCCGGGCCGGAGGAACAGCTCACGGGGTACGGCCTCGACCGCCGCGCGCCACTTCGGATGGGTGAGGACTCCGGCCTCCTCGAGCCGGTCGGCGAGGGCACGCCGCTCCGGTGCGGTGTCGGGTGTCATCGGGAGGTGTCTCCTTGCGCGAGTAGGTCGGCGAAGGCGGCGGCCATCGGCAGGCCGGTCCTCTCTTCCAGCCACCCCCATTGGCCGTTCGGGTTCAGCTCGAGCCAGTGGGGTTCGCCGTGGCGGTCGAGGGCGAGGTCAAAGCTGCCGGTAGGGAGGGCGAAGTGGTCGAGGCAGGCGAGGAGCGCCTTTTCCAGCCGATTCGGCAGGTCTACCACGCGGTACGAGAGGGCGGAGTAGTCCTTGCGCCAGTCCAGCAGGCCGGAGTCGATGCGGACGGCGAACGACTGCTGCCCGACGACCAGCACTCGAAGGTCGGCCACCTTGTCCACACGGGCCTGGAACAGGTGCGGAGCCACGGACACGGTGTCGTCGACCTCGTCGGCGGTGACCGGCTCTGCCCAGCTCGTCATGCCGATGCCGTCTCGCTCGTACGGGGTCCAGCGCAGCGTCTTGGTGATCACCTGTCCGTGCGCGGCGATGAACCTGCGTGCCTCGCCGGGGTCGTTGGTCACCAGCGTCGCGGGCACGGTGAGGCCGAGGCGTACGGCTGTGGCGAGTTGGGTGAGTTTGTGGTCGGCCGCCGCGTTGCGGACGGGGTGGTTGACCCATAGCGGGCCGTCGAGGGCGTGGAGGACGCCCGCGATCCCGTGGCGGACCTGCGCGGCGGCGTAGCGTGCGTCGTCCGCGTCCAGGTGCTCGAATGCGGGCCAGACAGGGCGGCGCCAGTACACCGCCCGTACATGCTCCAGGTCGGCGGTCCTCGACGGCGTACGGAGCCGCCCGGCCACCGGGGTGGAGGCCGGGCGGTCACCGAATCGCGCCGAGACCGTCAGCTCCCCGGCCGGGAGATCCGCAGGATTGAAACGGACCACGGGAACACCGCGCTCGTTGAGATGGGTGAGCACCATGTCGGCGGTGATGTCGAGCGGTTCCGTGACCACGAGGACCGGTTTGGTGTCGGCCATCGGGCTGTCAGTCCTGCTGGGAGTCCTGGTCGGAGCCCGCGTCGTTGCGCGAGTCCAGGTTCGTCACGGTCGATGTCGAGGTGGCGGAGCTGGTGCCGTGCCTGCCCATCTCGACTACCAGGCCGGCACGGTCGCGGAAAACGCCGGTCTGGGTGTCCGGGTCGATGGTGACGGTGGTGAACGGCACCTCCGCCGCCGTGGGGTACGGGCCGAGTCGGCCCAGGCCCCACGGGCGGACCGGGGCGGGCTGGCTGGGGGTGGTGCACGTGGTCATGGTTTCTCCATTCGTGTAGGTGGATGTGGTGTGCCCGCATTCTTCGCTCAGGGGTGAGGGACGGGCGCCCATCGCCGGTCGTGCGTCACGGGAGGTCACCCGGGGTGGCACACTCTGCCCAGACGCCTTTGCCCCACGGCTTGGGGTCGATACCCCACCGGCAGGAGACGGCGTCCACTACGGCCATGCCGCGCCCGGACTCAGCTGTTTCGCTCGCCTCGATGACGCGGGGGATCGTGCGGGATCGGTCGAACGTCGAGATTCGTACCAGGTGATCGCTGGGGCGTTCGACCTTGAGGCGGAAGCAGCCGCGCTGCTCGGGATCGGGGATGCGGCGGGTGACGTGCCGGATCGCGTTGGTGGCCAGCTCTGAGGCGATCAAGCGGGCGTCGTCCACCAAGTCCTCCAGCCCCCAGGCGTGCAGGGTCGCGGCGACGGACAGGCGCGCGATGCCCACGGCCTCCTCGGTGCATGGGAGCGACTGGGTGTAGGTCGGATGGCCTGTGCAGGTGGGCGTGAGCGGTGAGGGCTTGCTGATCATCATCGTGGTCATCTCGTCGGCCTTCTGGTGAGTGGGCCAGGCAGCGTGGAGACCCCGGGGAATGGGGCTCGCCGCATGCCGTTGGGAATGCCCGGTCTGCCGCCGGGCGTGTCATCACCATCGCGGCCCACCGCCTCGTGCGGGAGCGTGAGGTGGCATTCCGTACGTCGTGTGCCGAACCCGCACATGGCGTGCTTCCGTACGCCCTCCCCACCCGCCCGCGGTATCCCTAATGTCGTGTCTCCCGTTGTTCCGTAGGAGGTACCTATGGACGTTGGTTCAGCGAGAGTTGACATCGGGGCGATCCTTCGTGGCGCCCGCTGCGCCGCCCGCCTCACTCAGGCGCAAGTCGGTCAGGCGTGTGGCTACTCCGCGTCGGCCGTCTCCCGGATCGAGTCCGGTCGCATGCGGCTCGACCACGCTGCGCTGGTGCGGTTCGCGGCGTTCTTGCACCTCCCACTCGACCGGCTGATCGCGACTCCTGTGCCGGGCGGACCCATGGTCGATACCGTGGAGTGTCCATCGGGCGAGGAGGATGCGGTGCGTCGTAGGGAACTGCTCACCGGTGCGTTGGCAGCCGGGACAACGGCCGTTGTCGGCACCGCACCAGCCGGTGCCGCGTCCGGCCCCTTCGACCCGGCGGCCGGACTTGAGGACGCTCTCTTCCGGCTCCCTTCTGCTGCCCCGGTTTCGCCGGCCCGCCTCGTCCAGCAGGCAGCGGCCGCACGATCGGACTTCTGCGCCGCTCGCTACACCTCTCTCGGTCGCGCGCTCCCGGGCCTGCTTGCCGCGGCCTCGGCGACGCGGGACGCGTCGAGCGGGCGGGCGCGCGAGCAGGTGAGCATGGTGCTCGCGCGGGCATATGTGCTGGCCGCCGAGTTGGCGCTCAAACAGCACAACGACGCGGCCTGGGTGGCTGCCGACCGTGCGCTGGCCGCGGCCCGGGCCAGCGGCCACCCGGTTCCGATTGGTGAGTCCTCCCGGGTGCTCGCGATCACCATGCGGCGCTCGGGGCGGTGCCCGGCCGCAGTGCGGCTGCTCACCCAGGAGGCGGCCGATTTGGATGTGGACCGGTCCTCGACCGGGGCGGTGCGTACGACGCTGCTGCTGACGGCCGCGTACACAGCGGCCACCAGCAGGGACCGCGCCACGGCGCTGGGCCTGCTGGACGAAGCTCAGGAGGAGACGGAGCGGCGCCAAGCGGTACCGGGACTGTTCACCGTGGACGCCAGCCAGACGCAGGTGGACGTGTACCGGATCGGCGTGCTCAACGCACTCGGCACGCCTGACGAGGGCGTGAAGGTCGCCGCACGGCTGAACATCGACCGCATGCCGACGGCCGAGCGCCGCGCCCGGGCCTGGACGGATACGGCTCGCATGTGGCACGCCCTCGGCGACCATCCGCAGACCTTCGCGGCGCTCCGCAAGGTGGAGCAGGAGGCGCCGCAGGAAGCGCGGCGGCCCGCACTGCGTGCCCTGACGGCGGACCTGCTGTACCTGCCCGCCCGCGTGCCGGGCGTGCGGGAATTCGCGGCCCGCACCGGGGCCCTGCCCAGCTGACGGTCTCCTCATGACCGGGGCAGCGGCGGAAGGCAACGTGAGCTTCGTTCGGATTGGTGACGTGGAGTCCGTGTGGGATGACCTGCTGGGCATCTACCGAGAGTGCTGGGCGCACAAGCTCCACCTGCCGCACTACGCCCCGGAGACATTCGGGGAGCGGCTGCACCGACATGCCGGGGAACCGGGGTGGGAGGCCGTGGTGGCGTATGACTCCGGTGAGCCCATCGGCTACATCTACGCCAACCGGCTCACCGGAGCGGATGACCGGTGGTGGCGTCGCACCCGCCCGGAGGCTGAGCCGACCGTCGCGGGGGTTTCCACAGTCGCGGTGAAAGAGATGATGGTCCGCCAGCGGTGGCGCAGGCAGGGGACTGCCCGCAAGCTCCATGACGTGCTCTTGGCCGGGCGGCCCGAGACACAGGTCTCCTTGATGGTGAACCCCTTGAACCAGGACGGGAGGGTGCAGGCCCTCTACGTGTCATGGGGCTACCGGACGGTGGGCACCGCGCAGTCTTCGCCGGAGGCGCCGGTACTGACGGTGATGGTGCGCCCCGTCCGGGCGTAGGGCTGTCGTTCGGCCGGTGGGTCAGCCGATGTCCAGGACCGCCTTGCCGTGGAGGCGGCGCTCGGTGAGGGCGGTGATGGCCTCCTCGGCTCGGTCCCAGCCGCCGCGCCAGGTGATCTGGGGGTCGAGGTCGCCCGTCGCGACGCGCTCCGCGAGCCAGCCGAGGTCCGCGCCGATGTCGGGGCGGTCCAGCAGGTAGAAGGTGACGATGGAGCGGTTGTGGCGGCCTTCGTTGCCGTAGAGGGCGCCGAACGGGAAGGTCTCGGGCTGGCCCGTCACATGGCCGACGGACACCAGGGTGCCGTGCGCGGCGAGCTTGTCGTACGCGGTCACCAGCTGTGGTCCGCCGACGTTGTCGACCACTCCGTGCACCGGCTCGTCGATCTCCGCCGGGTCCGTGACCACCTGGTGGGCGCCCAGGGCACGCAGACCGTCGCCGTGGGCCGCCGGATCGCCGGTGGAGGCGATGACGTACGCGCCGCCCAGCCGGGCGAGCTGGACGGCATAGCGGCCGACTCCGCCGGTGGCGCCCGTGACCAGGATGCGCCGGCCGAGGGTGTCGCCGATCCGGCGCAGCGCGCGCAGGGCGCTGCCGCCCGCGACCGGGACGGTGCTGATCGCGCCGGGGTCGGCACCGGCGGGCGGGACGCCCAGCATCCCGGTGTCCACCGCGCGCAGCTCCGCCCAGCCGCCGTCCGCGCCCAGGGTGACGACGGGGGTTCCGGCGGCCGGTCCCGAGCCGTCGGCGGCCGCGCGCTCGACCACTCCGGCGGCGTCCCAGCCCAGGACGGTGCCGTCAGGGACCTCGGTCCGGTGGGCGACCTCGCCGTAGTTGAGGGAAGTGGCGGTCACCCGGACCAGCGCCTGATGCGGAGCGGGTTCGGGGTCGGCGGCTTCGCCGATGCGGAGGCCGGAGGGGGAGGAGTGGTCAACGAGCAGGGCGCGCATGGCGGTTCGCCTTTCCGGTGAATGATGGCGACATCAGTTATGCCACTGAGTGGCAAACGCGTGCAAGTGGCATCGTCGATGACGGCTACACTTTTCGCCGTGACTGCCGCTCCCGACTCCTCACTGCGCGAACGCAAGAAGCGGCGCACCCGTCAGGCGCTGATAGACACCGCGCTGGAGCTGTTCACCCGGCGCGGCTTCGGCGGGGTGACGCTGGATGAGCTGTGCGAGGAGGTGGAGGTCTCCAAACGCACCTTCTTCCGCACCTTCACCAGTAAGGAAGACGTCGCGATGGCCCCGACCAGGACCTGTGGCGGGCCTTCCTGGAGGAGCTGGAGACGGCGGAGCCGGACGGGCTGCCGGTGGTGGAGCTGGGGCGGGACGCGCTGCTGGCCGCGCTGGCGCGGATGGACGACGAGGGCTGGGCCCGCCGGTTGCTGCTCAGTCGGCGGCTGGCCGAGCGGACGCCCTCGATGGGCGCGCACGGCCTGCAGTTCTGCGAGGCCACCACGCAGGAGGCGCTGGCGATCCTGCACCGCCGGTTCGGCCTCGGCGCACCGGGCGACCTCCGGCCGCGGCTGGCGGTGGACATGCTGGTCGCCGCGTTCCACGGGGCGGTGACGGGCTGGGTGGCACAAGCCGATGACGCGGCGGGCGGTGTGAGCGGTATCGAGCCGCCCACCACCGACGACCTGGCCGACCGCCTCCGCGAGGCCGTCGCCGCCCTCCCCGGCAGCCTCGCCCTGACGGTCACGCCCCGCTGACGGCCGCGCTCGGCCCGGTCGCCGCCCGTCCGCGCCCTGTCGCCGAGCCCCCGGGTGCGGGATCCTCCCGTGACATGAGCAGACCCCTGAACCGTCGTGTGAGCGGCTGGATCTGGCCCCTCGTCATCCCCCTCGTCACCGGACTCGCCTTCACCCTCACCTGGAGCTCACCGGCCGGTGCGGACGCCTCCCGCGCCGGGATCGGCGACGCCATCGACACCATCCTCGCCGACCCCCTGCTGAAGGGCGGCGCGGCCGGGGTCGTGGTCGCCGACGCCGACTCCGGTGCCGTGCTCTACCGGCACCGGCCCGACGACCGGCTGATGCCCGCCTCCAACACCAAGCTGTTCACCTCGGCCGCCGCCATGGGGCTGCTCGGCCCCGGCCACCGCTTCCGCACCGATGTGCTGACCGACGGCGCCCGCCGCGGGCACACCCTCAGGGGCGATCTCTACCTTCGGGGCACCGGTGACCCCACGATGCTCGCCGGGGACTACGACCGTCTGGCGAAGGGGGTCGCCGACGCGGGGATCACCAAGGTCAGCGGGCGGCTGATCGCCGATGACACCCGCTTCGACGCCCAGCGGGTGGGCCGTTCCTGGGCGGCCGACGACGAGTCCTCGTACTACGCGGCGCAGATCTCCGCGCTGACCCTCGCCCCCGACACCGACTACGACGCGGGCAGCGTCATCGTGGAGGTGACCCCTGGCGCGGCGGCCGGCGACCGGCCGAAGGTCACCGTCACGCCGCCGAACGCGTACGTACGGATCGACAACCGCGCGACCACCGGGAGCGGCGGCCTCACCATCGAGCGGGTGCACGGCTCCAACACCATCACCGTCAGCGGCGCCCTCCCGGCCGGGGCGGCGACCGCCAAGGAGTGGGTCAGCGTCTGGGCGCCCACCGGCTACGCCACCTCGGTCTTCGCCGACGCCCTCGAACGGCACGGCGTCCGCGTGGCCGGGCCCACCCGCCTGGGCCGGGCCGCCCCGGCGGACGCCCGAACGCTCGCCTCGCACCGCTCGATGCCGCTGAAGGACCTGCTGATCCCCTTCATGAAGCTGTCCAACAACATCCACGCCGAGGCGCTCACCAAGGCCATCGGCTATGAGACGGCCGGGCGCGGCACCTGGGACGCGGGGCTCGCCGCCATCGCCGACTGGCTGAAGAAGCAGGGTGTGGACACCGGCGCGGTGCGCCAGGTCGACGGCTCGGGGCTGTCCCGGATGGACAACATCGCGGCCGGGCGCCTCACCGAACTGCTGCTGTCGGTGCGCGACGAGCCCTGGTACGCCGACTGGTACGCCTCGCTGCCGGTGGCCTGCGCCCCGGACCGGTTCGTGGGCGGCACCCTGCGGTCGCGGATGTGCTCCACCCCGGCGGCCGGGAACGCCCGCGGCAAGACCGGCTCCCTGACCGGCGCCTCCGCGCTCTCCGGCTATGTCACCGACGCGGACGGCAGGGAGCTGGTCTACAGCGTCGTCCTCAACAACTACCTCGCCCCCTCGGTGAAGAACCTGGAGGACGCGATCGTGGTGACGCTCGCGACGTCCGGCGCGGGCCATGCGGAGGCGGTGCGGCCCCGTGCCGTACGGGACGACGCCACGGGTGCCACGGCCGCCACGGCCGACGCCGGACGCGAGTGCTCCTGGACCAAGCCCCACCGCTGCTGAGGCCAAGCCCCACCGCTGAGCTGAGGTCAGGCCCCGCCGCCGCCAGGCGGAAGCCGCACCGTCAGCACCGCCGTCCCCGCCGCCGCCTCCGCGGACGGGCCGCCGGCCACCTCCAGCCGCCACGGCGCCGAGGTGCCGGCGGCCTCGGCGCGCAGCACCGCCCCGTCCCGGACGACGGTGAAGGTGGCGGCCGTCGTGCCGTCCGGGCGCGGCACCCGCACCGTGACCGGGCCCGCCGCCGGTTCGTACACCCGCAGCGTGACCCCGTCCGCCCAGTCGGCGTCGGGGCGGTCCTCGGCCGCCCCGAACGGGATCACCGCGCCGGGGCGGGCCAGCAGCGGGACGCTCAGGAAGCCGTGGGTCTCGCGCACCCAAGCCGGGCCGCGCACCGTCCGCCCGCTGGGCACATGCGTCCAGACGCCCTCCGGTACGTAGTACGTCACCTCGCCCTCGTCGTCGAAGACCGGGGCCACCAGCAGATCCCCGCCGAGCATGTACTGCCGCTCCAGGCCCGCGCACCCGGGGTCGTCCGGGAACTCCAGGACCATGGCGCGCATCACCGGGATGCCGTCGGTGTGCGCCTGCCGCGCCGCCTCGTACAGATACGGCATCAGCCGCAGCTTCAGCCGGGTGAAGTGGCGCAGCACCTCGACCGACTCCTCGTCGAAGAGCCACGGCACCCGGTAGGAGGACGAGCCGTGCAGTCTGCTGTGCGAGGACAGCAGCCCGAAGGCGATCCACCGCTTGAACAGGGCCGGGTCCGGGGTGCCCTCGAAACCGCCGATGTCATGGCTCCAGAAGCCGAAGCCGGAGAGCCCCAGCGAGAGCCCGCCGCGCAGCGATTCGGCCATCGCCTCGTAGGTGGACTCGCAGTCGCCGCCCCAGTGCACCGGGAACCGCTGGCCGCCCGCCGTGGCCGAGCGCGCGAAGACCACCGCCTCGCCCTCCCCGCGCCGCTCGCTCAGCGCCTCGTGGACGGTGCGGTTGTAGAGCTGGGTGTAGTAGTTGTGCATCCGCTCGGGGTCGGAGCCGTCCGCGTAGACCACGTCCAACGGCACCCGCTCGCCGAAGTCGGTCTTGAAGCAGTCCACGCCCATGTCCAGCAGCGCGGTCAGCTTGGCCGCGTACCAGGCGCGGGCGGCGGGGCTGGTGAAGTCCACCAACGCCATGCCCGGCTGCCACAGGTCCCACTGCCACACCGAGCCGTCCGGCCGCTTCAGCAGATGCCCGGCCGCCTTGCCCTCGGCGAAGAGCGGGGAGCGCTGGCCGATGTACGGGTTGATCCAGACCGAGATCTTCAGCCCCCGCTCGCGCAGCCGCCGCAGCATGCCCTCCGGGTCGGGGAAGACCCGCGGATCCCAGGTGAAGTCGCACCACTGGTACTCGCGCATCCAGAAGCAGTCGAAGTGGAAGACGGACAGCGGCAGCGCGCGCTCCGCCATGCCGTCGACGAAGCCGGTGACCGTCTCCTCGTCGTAGGAGGTGGTGAAGGAGGTGGACAGCCACAGCCCGAAGGACCACGCGGGCGGCAGCGAGGGGCGGCCGGTGAGCGCGGTGTAGCGGCGCAGGATCTCCTTGGGGGTGGGCCCGTGGATGACGTAGTACGTGAGCTCCTGGTCCTCGGCGCTGAACTGGAGCCGGGAGACCGCCTCCGAGCCGACCTCGAAGGAGACCCGGCCGGGGTGGTCCACGAAGACGCCGTAGCCCGCGTCGGTGAGGAGGAACGGGACGTTCTTGTACGCCTGCTCGGTGGCGGTGCCGCCGTCGGCGTTCCAGATGTCGACGGCCTGGCCGTTCTTCACCAGCGGGCCGAAGCGCTCGCCGAGGCCGTAGACCGAGGTGCCGACCCGCAGCGCGAGCCGTTCGCGCAGGTAGTGGTGGCCGTCGGCGGTCTCCATGATGCCCATGTCCTTGACGCCGCTGCTGGTGAGCGTGCGCCCGGCGGCCTCGAAGTCCATCCGCCAGGGTCCGGTGCGGGCGAGGCGCAGCGAGAGCGCGCCCGAGGTGAGCCGGGCCTCCCCGTCGTCGCAGCGCACCTTGGTGTCGCCCTCCTGGCGGGCGATGTCGAACGACGGGCCGCGCTCCACCCCGCCCGCGAAGTGGGTGATCCGGACGGCGATCACATCGGGCATGGGGGCGGTGCAGGTCAGGGTGAGGGCGGGACCCTTGAGCAGATCGCCGCGGTGGCGTACGGGATGGGTGGGGGCGTGGACGGTGAGGGTGCCGGGGCCGGTCTCCACATCGAGCACCCCCTGGGGGTACGCGGCGTGGACGCCCTCGCGCAGCCTCCAATAGCCATCGCTGAACTTCATGCGAATGCGGCCCTCCTCGTCATTTGACCGCGCCCATGGCGATGCCACGGGTCAGGGTCCGCTGGAAGATCAGGAAGAAGCAGAACGCGGGGAGCACCCCCAGCAGGGCGGCCGCGTTGGTCATGGTGGCGTCCATCAGCCGTTGGCCCTGGAGGACGCCGAGCGCCACCGAGACCGTCTGGTTGTCGTTGGAGATCAGCATCACCAGGGGCAGCAGGAACTCGTTCCAGGTCCAGATGAAGAAGAAGACCAGCAGCACCCCGATGGTGGGGCGGCTGACCGGCACCACGACCCGCCACAGCACCTGCCACTTGGTGGCGCCGTCGATCCGGGCCGCCTCGATGACCTCCTTGGGGAAGGCGCCGAGCACGGAGGAGAGCAGATAGGTGCCGAAGGCCGACTGGATCACGGTGAAGACGATGATCACGCTCAGCCGGGTGTCGTACAGGCCCACCTCCTTGGACAGGTAGTAGACGGGGTAGACCAGGGCCTCCTGCGGCAGCATGTTGGCCAGGACGAAGAAGGCCAGCACCCAGGGGCGGCCCCTGATCCGCCCGATGCCGATCGCATACGCGTTGAGCACCGACAGCAGCGCGGCGAGCACCGCCACCGAGCCGGAGATCAGCGCGGAGTTGAACAGCTTCCGGCCGAAGTCCACCCGCTGCCAGAAGTCGCTGAGGCCGTCGAGGTGGATCCCCTCGGGCAGGCTGAGGGGCCGTTCGCGGAGTAGTCGGCGGGCGACTTCACCGCGTTGAGGGCCACCACGATAAAGGGCAGCACCATGAGGGCGGCCGCCACGATCAGCGCGGCCAGTACGGGGTAGCGGGCCGGGGCCTGGTGTCGCTTGAGGGCGTTCACTGGTCCTCCGAGGGCGGTCACTCGTCCTCCGCCCGGGTTTGCAGGCGCAACGCCACCAGGGCCAGCGCCAGGATGATCACGGTGAGGGCGGTGGAGACCGCGGAGCCGTACCCGACCTGTGTCTTCTCGAAGAAGGACTGGAAGGAGAAGTACGAGGGGACGTTGGTGGCCCCGCCCGGCCCGCCCTTGGTGAGCACATACACCGCGCCGAAGACCTTGAGCGCCGCGATGGTGCACCACAGCAGCACGACATAGATCTCCGGGCGGATCTGGGGCAGCGTCACATGCCAGAACCGCCGCCACCACGAGGCCCCGTCCAGCTCGGCCGCCTCGTGCAGGGACGGGTCGGCGCGCTGGAGCCCCGCCATGAAGACCACCAGCGGAAAGCCGAGCTGGACCCACACCATCACGGCCATCACGCTGTAGAGCGCGAAGTCCGGGTCGCCCAGCCAGTCCTGGCGCAGCGAGCCGAGGCCGACGGCGCCCAGCGCCTCGTTGAGCGCGCCGTTCTCCGGGGCGAGGATCCAGCTCCAGACGATTCCGGCCACCGCGATCGGCAGCACCTGCGGCAGATAGAAGCAGGCGCGCAGCACGCTCGCGGTGCGGGTGCCGATGTGCTTGGCGATGTAGTCGAAGAGCGCGGCGGCCAGCACCAGGCCGAGGGCGGTGGGAAGCACCGCCATCGCCACCACCATGGCCAGGCTGTGCCGGAAGGACTCCCAGAACGCGGAGTCGTCCAGCAGATCGCGGTAGTTGGCGAGCCCGGCCCACTTCGGGCTGCCCACGCCCTGCCAGTGGGTGAGGCTGATCCCGGTGTTCATCAGGAACGGGACGACGATGACGGCGAGGAAGGCCAGCGCGCCGGGGAGCAGGAACAGGGCGTACGGATACTCGCGGCGCCCGCGTCGAACGCCGTGGCTGTGGGAGCTCATCGGGAGCTCATCCCTTCGGCGCGCCCGCGTCGTACGCCTTCTTCAGCGCGTCCAGGTAGGCGTCCGGCTCGGCGCTGCCGGTGATCAGTTTCTGGGTCTCGGAGACGAGGACGTCATAGAAGCCGGGGACCGGCCAGTCGGGGTAGAAGGCCAGGCCGTCGCCGTCGGCGTAGGTGGTGAAGTCCTTGATCAGGGCCTTGGACTTGGGGTCGGTGATCGCCGAGGGATCGGCGGCCACGGGCACTCCGCCGTTGTTGCCGAGGGTGTTCTGGATGCCCTTCTTCATCGTGATGTCGATGAAGTCGTAGGCGAGCTCCTTGTTCTTGGCGCCCTTGGGGACGACCCAGAGATTGCCGCCGGAGCCGAGGGTGAACGTGGAGCCGGGGAAGGGGAAGGTACCCCACTCGTCCTTCATCTCGGACTTGAAGCGGCCGAACCACCAGCTGCCGGAGAAGAACATCGGATACTTCCCCGCGATGAAGGCCGCGCCCGCGTCCTCGGCCTTGGCGCCGCTCGAACTCTTGGCGAGGTAGCCCTTCTTCACCCAGTCGGCGAAGGTGGTGGCGCCATAGGTCCAGGCGGCGTCGTGGAAGTCCGGCTTGCCCTGGTACTGCTCGTAGGCGTCCACCCAGGAGCGGTCGGCCTTGGAGAGGGCGAGCTGGTAGACGTACTGCTGGGCGGGGTATTCGGCGCCGGCGCCGGCGAGCGGGGTGACGCCCTTGTCCTTGAACGCCTTCAGGGCGGCGGTGAATTCGGCGAAGGTGGTCGGGACCTTGATGTGGTGCTGGTCGAAGAGGGCCTTGTTGTAGAAGACCATCGTGTACTCGGCGTAGTTGGGGATTCCGTACCAGTTGCCGGAGCCCATCACGCCCTGGGCGTCATAGCGGCTGGTGGTGCGCACGCCGGGGCTGAGCGGCTTGTCCCAGCCGCGCTTGGTGACCTCGGGGTGAGGTCGGTGAGCAGGCCCTGCTTCGAGAGCAGACCGGTGGTGGCGTTGCCCTTGTTGTACTCCATCAGATCGGGCGCGTCACCGGAGTTGAGGACCATCGAGGCGGTCTTCTGGATCTGTTCGAAGCCCTTCTCCTCGACCTTCACGGTGACGCCCGGATGGCTCTTCTTGAACTCCTCGATCGCCTGTTTCCAGGCGATGCCCATGGCGCTGTTGGGCGCCTCGTAGTGCCAGAGCTTGAGCGACTTGCCGTCCCCGGCCTCGTCCCCGCCGTCCCCGCAACCCGCGATGACCAGGGATGCCGCCAGTGTGGCCGCGATGACGGCCACCGTTCGTTTCGTCCGTTTCCGTGCCGTCAACATCCGCTGCCTCCGGGAGGGTGGGAAGGAAGGGCGCACGTGCAACGTTCGTCGAAGCGCTTCGATGGGGAGAGGTATACGAGGGGTGATAGAGATATGTCAATGCCGTTGACAAAACGGGCGTACCCGGAAGCGCCGGGGGAGACCCTTCAGGCTCTCGGAGGGGGCGCCCGACGGGTTGTGACGCCTGCGGCGGGCTGCTCCCCTCCCCGCCCCTTCCCGGTCCAGGGCTCCGCCCCTGGGCCCCGGGGTCTGGGGTGACACCCCGCCTTGCGGCGGAGCCGCATGTCGATGCGGTGGGAAGGGGCGGGGAGGAGAAAGCATCGCCATGCGGCTCCGCCGCGTGGTCCGCCGGGCACCCCGTAGGCCCTCAGGCGCGATGGACCTGGCGCACCGTGCGGAGGAAGGCGCCCAGGACGCTCGGGACCGGGCCGAAGCGGTGGGTGAGGTGGAACTCCAGCCCGGCGGCGGCCGGTTCCAGCGGCAGCAGGGTCACCCCCACGTGCCGGAAGCGCCGCATCCCCGCCGGTCCGATGCCGATGCCGAGCCCGCAGGCGACCAGCCCCAGCAGGGTGTGCAGATTGTGGGCCTCGTGCGCGATCCGCGGCTCGACCCCGGCGGCGCGGCATGCGGCGAGCGCCGCGTCGGCGGCGGCGGGCTCGGCCTGCCGCGAGGAGAGGATCAGCGGCTCGCCGTCCAGCGCCCGTACGGGCACGGACGTGGCGCTGGTCAGCGGATGGCCGGACGGCACCGCCGCCACCAGGGTCTCCCGGCCCAGCGGCAGGCTGGTCAGCCGCCGCCGGGCGGCCGCGGGGGCGGGCCGCAGACGACCCCGGCGTCCAGGCTGCCGTCCAGCAGCGCCTCGATCTGCCGGGTGCTGGGGAGTTCCCGCAGCTCCAGCCGGACCTGCGGGCGACGGGTCCGGAAGGCGGTGAGCACCTCGGGCAGCACGGCGGCCAGTGCGGTGCCGAGGAAGCCGATGGCGAGCGAACCGGTCTCGCCCCGCCCGGCGTCGGCCGCGTCCCGTACGGCGAGGTCGAGATGGTCCAGCACCTGCCGGGCCCGGGCCAGGAACGCCTCACCAGCGGCGGTGGGCCGCACCCCGTGCCCGGTGCGGTCGAAGAGCTGTACGCCCAGCTCGGTCTCCAGCGCCTTGATCTGCTGGGACAGCGGGGGCTGCCGGATGCCCAGCGCGGCGGCGGCGCGACCGAAGTGGGCGTGCTCGGCGAGGGCGAGCGCGTAGCGGAGATGGCGCAGCTCCATAAGGACCAAGCCTATATCTGATCGCGAATAACTCCTTCATGTCTCATATATCAAACAGGAAAGCATCGTCGCACTGGTGCTCGACTGGCCCGCATGAGCGAAACACCGGAACACCACGAGACGACGATCGAGGGCGTACGGCTGCACTGGGTGCGGGCGGCGGGGCCGGGAACCCCCGTCGTCCTGCTCCACGGCTGGCCGCAGACCTGGTACGCCTGGCGCAAGGTGATCCCCGAACTCGCCCGCCACCACGAGGTGTACGCGGTGGACCTGCCGGGCCTGGGCGACTCGGGCTCCTCCCCGCGCGGCCACGGCGTCAGGATCGCCGCCGACCTCCTCGACGCCTGGCGCGCCGAGCTGGGCCTGGGCCGGGTCCATGTCGTCGGCCACGACCTGGGCGGCCCCATCGGCTATGCGTGGGCCGCCGCCCACCCCGCCCGGGTCCGCAGCTTCACCCTGCTCGCCGTGCCACTGCACGGCTTCGGGCTGAGCGAACTGATCGCCCGCGCCGGGCTCTGGCACTTCGGCTTCTTCTCGGTGCCCGGGCTCGCGGAGCAGCTGGCGGAGGGCCGGGAGCGGATCCTGCTGGAGCACTTCTACGGGCACGCCCTGGAGACCGGGGCCATCCGCCCCGCCGACGTCGACACCTATCTGCGCGCCTACGCCCGCCCGGGCCGGCTGGCAGGCGGCTTCGCGTACTACCGCAACGGCCCCGCCGACACCGCCGCCCTCACCGAACTCGCCCGCACCCCGCTCCCGATGCCCACCCTGGCCGTCGGCTGCGGCCGGGCCGGCGGCCCGGCCCCCGTCCACAGCCTCGGCCAGGTCGCCCCGGCGACCCGCGGCGCCGTGATCGACGACAGCGGCCACTTCCTGCCCGAGGAACGCCCCGGCCCCCTGCTGTCCCTGCTCCGGCCCTTCCTGGCGGAGGCCGACGGCGCTCAGCCCGGTCCATGACCGCCGCCGGGTCACTCGGCCGTGGCCTCCCGGGCCTCGTCCACCACCGCCACGAGTTCGGCCACGGCGGCCCGCCAGGCCGGGTCGTCCTTGCCGAGAGTGTGCACCGCGTGTTCGGCGTTACGCCGTCGTGCGGCCAGGTCGGGGCGGCGCTCGATCTCCACCTCGCCGGCCCGGATGGTCAGCCATTGGCGGATGGGGCCGAGGTTGTTGTGTCGGTCAGTCACGCCGACCGGGAGCCGCGTGGTTGGGGTGTCGGCTCGGCCACGCGGGTGCGGTTCCAGGCCCGCAGTCGTCGGACAGAGGTCGCGAGGGTGGTGAGCGGCGACCGGCGGCGGCGCGGTGGGGCGGGGGCGGCGCCGGGCGGGAGGGGCGGGGGACGACGGGGCGGGAGGCGAGGAAGAGGATCATGCCACTACGGTCCCGGTCCCGGCCGGGGGCGGTCCAACACCTGATCCGGGGCCATTCACGCATCTGCGTTGTCAATGCCGGCCGGGTCTGGCCGGGTGAGGATCGCGGGTCGCGTCGATCACCATGCGCGGGCGAACTCGGTCACCATGTGCGGGTGAACTCGGTCACCATGCGTGGGCGAACTCGGTCACCATGTGCGGGTGAACCGGGACATCGAACCGCGCCTGCTGCGCGCCTTCACCGCCGTCGCCGACGAGCTGCACTTCACCCGCGCCGCCGCCCGCCTCTACGTCGCCCAGCAGGCCCTCAGCCGCGACGTCCGGCGCCTGGAGCGGGAGTTGGGCGCGGAGCTGTTCGTCCGTACCACCCGCCAGGTCGCCCTCACGGCCGCGGGTGAACGGCTGCTGCCGTACGCCCGGCGGGTGCTCCAGGCCCAGGACGACCTGGCAGCGGCCTTCAGCGGGGCCGAGCAGCGGCCGCTGCTGGTGGACGTCAGCGCCCCGGTGAGCACCGGAAGCCAGGTGCTGGCGGAGGCGCGGCGCCGCATCGGCCCCGAGACCGAGCTGGTGGCCCGCTTCCACAGCGGACTGGCCGGGGCCGCCGCCGAACTCCTCGCCGGACGCCTCGACGTCTCCTTCGGCCGGGCCCGCGGCCTCGACCCCGCCGTGCTCGCCCGGCTGGACCACCGGCTGATCCGCTACGAGCGCATCGCCGTGGTCCTGCGCGAGGACCACCCGCTGGCCCGGCTCGAGGAGATCCCGCTGTCCGCGCTCGCGGGCGAGACCCTGTACGCGGCGGCGGGCAACGACACCACCACCGAGTGGACGGACCTGGCCGCCCAGCTCTTCGCGGGACGCGGGATCGCGATGGCGGAGCCGTTCCCGGAGATCGACGGGGACGAGGAGTTCATCCGGGTGGTGACCAAGCGCCGCTGGTCGGTGCTGGCCAGCGAGGTGTTCACCCACCTCCCCGGCGCGGTGCTGCGCCCCCTCACCGAGCCCGTTCCGCTCTCCCCGGTCTCCGTCGTGTGGCGCAAGGGCCTCAGCCACCCCGGCCTGGACGCCCTCCACGCCGCGGCCCGCGCGCTTGCCACCGCGTCCGGCTGGCTCCACCGCCCACCGGGCGCCTGGCTGCCGCACCCCGAGGCGGGCGCGATGATGATCAGAGATTGACGCGGTTGAGGTAGACGCGCTTGCGATGCGGAATCACCTGGTACCAGACGAGCATCGTCTCGACGCTGTACGTGCGCAGGCGATGGGGCTCGGGGTCGTCGTCGAGGAGACCGTCCGGGCCGAGCCCCTGGGCCGCGAGATCGGCCAGAGCGCTGCCGATCACCTCGACCGCGCACCGGTCCGTGTCCTTCATGCCGCCGACGACCCACTCGGCGTCGGGGTTGTACTCCCAGGCCCAGCCGACGGCGTCCTCGACGCCTTCGCCCCGTGCGTTCACCCGGCGGCCCCGGTCTCGGCGGACGCCTCGCGGAGGATGCGCGTGATGGTCTGTTGCGCGGCCCGGAACTCCTCTTCCGTGGCCCCCGGATCGCCGGTGACGCGCTCCGCCTCGCGCATGGCGTGGAACCTGCCGGGGTGGCGTTCGATCGCGACGACGGTCGCCCACTTCTCCAGGAACAGCCGCATCGGCGTGGTCGAAGCGGTCTGAACGGCGCGGTCGAACGCCTCGCCCAGCTCGCGGTCGAACTCGGCGATGCGCGCGAGGTCGAGCCGTTTGACCGCTTCCCGCAAGGCGTCCCGCGTCATCGGCGGCTGTGGGATGACGGGCACATGCGGGTGATCCGGCTGGCTGCTCATGGCGTTCCTCCGGCGGGGCAGGGCAGGGCGGGCGGTGCACCGCGTACGGTACCGGGCGATTCCTCCCGTCGCGTATGCGATGGGCACGGCTCCACCGCACGAGGGAATCCCCGGGGCGCGGGAGCCGGGGCACCGGGGACCGTCGGGAATCCCCCTCACCGCCACCCGGCCCCCGGGTGAGAGCAAGGTTTCGTCCGCGTCACCTGCCGCCACAGCCCGGAAATCCGCCGTCCCTACCGTCGGGCAGCGACACCGAGAACTGTGGAGGCGTGATGACTGCCCCGACCACCACCGCCGCGCGCAAGGGGGCCGCTGGATCGAGCAGTGGGACCCGGAGGACGAGAGGTTCTGGAGGGAGAAGGGGGAGCGGATCGCCGCCCGGAACCTGGTCTTCTCCATCCTCTCCGAGCACATCGGCTTCTCCATCTGGAGCCTGTGGTCGGTGATGGTGCTGTTCATGGGGCCGGAGTACGGCGTCGACGCGGCCGGGAAGTTCTTCCTCGTCGCGATGCCCACGCTGGTGGGCGGGGTGCTGCGGGTGCCGTACACCTTCGCCGTCGCGCGGTTCGGCGGGCGCAACTGGACGATCGTCAGCGCGGGGATGCTGCTCGTGCCCGCGATCGCCGCCGCCGTGGTGATGGAGCCCGGGACCTCGTACACCACCTTCATGGTGGTCGCGGCGCTCACCGGCGTAGGGGGCGGCAACTTCGCCTCGTCCATGACCAACATCAACTCCTTCTACCCGCTGCGCAGGAAGGGCTGGGCGCTCGGCCTCAACGCGGGCGGCGGCAACATCGGCGTCCCCGTGATCCAGTTGGTCGGGCTGCTGGTGATCGGCACCGCCGGGGCGGCCCATCCGCGGCTCGTGCTCGCCGTCTACATCCCGCTGATCGTCGTCGCGGCGGCGCTCTCCGCGCTGTTCATGGACAACCTGGCGCCGGTGCGCAACGACACCGGGGCGGCCAGGGAGGCGGCGCGGGACGCCCACACCTGGATCATGTCGCTGCTCTACATCGGCACCTTCGGCTCGTTCATCGGCTACAGCTTCGCCTTCGGCCTTGTGCTGCAGAACCAGTTCGACCGCACCCCGCTCCAGGCCGCCTCGCTCACCTTCATCGGCCCGCTGCTCGGCTCGCTCATCCGCCCCGTCGGCGGCCGGCTCGCCGACGCCCACGGCGGCGCGAAGATCACGCTGTGGACCTTCGCCGCCATGGCCGCCGCGACCGTCGTGGTCGTCTACGCCTCCGCGCAGAAGTCGCTGGCCGTCTTCCTCGTGGGCTTCATCGCCCTCTTCGTCCTCAGCGGGCTCGGCAACGGCTCCACCTTCAAGATGATCCCCGGCATCTTCCAGGCGAAGGCCGTGGCCCGCGGCCTGGCGGGCGAGGAGGCCGCGGCCTACGGGCGGCGGCTGTCGGGCGCGGCGATGGGGCTGATCGGGGCGGTCGGCGCGCTCGGCGGGCTCGCGATCAACCTCGCCTTCCGGGAGTCGTTCGCGAGCGCACACTCCGGCACCCCCGCCTTCGTCTCCTTCCTCGGCTTCTACGCGGTGTGCTCCGCGGTCACCTGGGCCGTATACCTGCGTGGCGCCCGCCGCCCGGCCGCGGCGTCCGCCGCCCAGGCGGGTGCGCAGGATCCGCGCTCGGAGCGGCAACCCGCCTACGCGGACGTCTGAGCGGGCCGCCGAGGTCTGAGCTGGCCGCCGAGGGGGCGTCCCGGGGCCCGGGACGCCCCGGCGGTTCGGGGCCGTACGGTCGGCCGGGGAAGCCCTCGGCCGTCCACTCCGTTACGCCTGGGAAACCTCCGTGAACCGCCACCGACACGGGACGGCGACAGGATGCGCAACCGAAGGCGCCCATACGCGAGTGAATCGGGAGATCGGGAGATCGGGACGAGAGCCATGCACCGAGAACAGACCGGAGCCGCGGGCGACGAGGTGCCCGTCGGCCCTCTCGCCGGATTCACCGTGGGGGTCACCGCCGCGCGCCGCGCGGATGAGCTGGGCGCCCTGCTGCGGCGCCGCGGCGCGGAGGTGATGTACGCGCCCGCGCTGCGGATCGTGCCGCTGGCCGACGACTCCGAACTCCTCGCCGCCACCAAGCAGTTGATCGACAGCGCACCCGATGTCGTGGTCGCCACCACCGCCATAGGCTTCCGCGGCTGGGTCGAGGCCGCCGACGGCTGGGGCCTGGGCGACGCCCTGCTGGCCCGGCTCCGCGAGGTGCGGCTGCTGGCCCGCGGGCCCAAGGTGCGCGGGGCGATCCGGGCCGCCGGGCTCACCGAGGAGTGGTACCCGGCCTCCGAGTCGATGGCCGAGGTGCTCGAGCGGCTGCTGGAGGAGGGCGTCGAGGGGCACCGCATCGCCGTCCAGCTGCACGGCGAGCCGCTGCCCGGGTTCGTCGAGTCGCTGCGGGCCGGGGGAGCGGAGGTGGTCGGGGTGCCGGTGTACCGCTGGATGCCACCGGAGGACATCGGGCCCGTGGACCGGCTGCTGGACGCGACGGTCGCCCGTGCTCTCGACGCCGTCACCTTCACCAGCGCGCCCGCCGCCGCGAGCCTGCTGGACCGGGCGGAGCGGCGCGGGATGCGCGAGGAACTGCTGGATGCGCTACGCCATGATGTGCTGCCCGCGTGTGTCGGGCCGGTCACCGCGCTGCCGCTGGAGGCCCACGACGTCCCCACCTCCCAGCCCGAACGGTTCCGGCTCGGGCCGCTCGCGCAGCTGCTGACCGCGGAACTGCCGGGGCGGGTGCGGCCGTTGCCGGTCGCCGGGCGGCGGCTGGAGATCCGTGGCCACGCGGTGGTCGTGGACGGGGAGCTGCGTACGGTGCCGCCCGCCGGGATGGCGTTGCTGCGGGCTCTGGCCCGCCGGCCCGGCTGGGTCGTGGCGCGGTCGGAGCTGCTGCGGTCGCTGCCGGGGCGGGGCGGGATGAGCACGCGGTGGAGACGGCGATGGCTCGGCTGCGGACGGCTCTCGGCTCGCCGAAGCTCATCCAGACGGTGGTCAAGCGGGGTATCGGCTGGCGCTCGATCCGTCGGCCGACACGAAGTACGGGGGCGCGTAGCTGTTCTGTTGCCGGGGCTCCGCCCCGGACCCCGCCGGGGTCCGCCCCGGGCCCCGCTCCTCAATCGCCGGAGGGGCTGGAATGCCGGAGGGGCTGGGTTGAGGGGGTTACGGGTAACACGTGGGGCGGGCACTCTGAAGGGTGACCGGATCGGGCCTTCCCCGAAGGGGTGACGGGAACATGGCGTCGGCGTCTCCCTACGACCTGCGGTTCGACTCGGGGCGGATCTGCCTGGACCTGGTGGCCACGGTCGGCGGCCGGCTCAGCGAGGCGCCCGTCGAGCGGCTCCGCGGGGTGGAGCCCCTCAGGGTGTGGCTGCTGGGCGCCGGTCTGGTGCCCGGCGACACCTCGCTCGAGGCCGTGGACCACCGCTGGCTCGTCCGCTTCCGGGCCGCCCGCGACCTGCTGCACCGCATCGTCCACACCGAGGTCGAGGGCCATGCCGCGGCCGCCGATCTGGAGCGGATGAACGCGCTGGCCGCCACCGCCCCGCCCGCCCTGCGCGCCGTACGGACCCCCGACGGCACCCTGGTGCGCGCCCTCGCCGGGAAGCCGGACTGCGGTGCGCTGCTCTCCCAGATCGCCCGGGACGCGGTGCAGTTGCTCACCGACCCGGTGGCGCGCGGGCAGTTGCGGCGCTGTGAGGGGGAGACCTGCTCGCTGGTCTACCTCGACACCTCACGCGGCCGCCGGCGCCGCTGGTGCTCCAGCGAAGTCTGCGGAAACCGCGAGCGGGTTGCCCGTCACCGCCGTCGTGTAAACCCGAGCATCAGCAAAACATGAGCGATATTCAGCCACGACCCGGACATGACGCAGGCCCCGGATGGGGGGACCGGGGCCTGCGGGGCGGATTTGGGGAGGGAGCCCTTCCTGATGGCCGTCGCCCGCCCGGCGTCGGCCTTACTCGGACTCAAGTACGCACCGCACAGCGGGAGATGTTCAGTCCGGAAATGGGATGTACATCACATGGTGGCCGATGAACGGCGAGCGTTTCCAGCCCGTACCCCCCTCGACCCGACGGCTTGCGTACGCAAAGATGCCCTCGTGACCGAGAGGACGACACCGGACGACGCGCTCATGCGCGCGCTCTACGCGGAGCACGCAGGCCCGCTTCTCGCCTTCGTCCTGCGCCTGGTCGCGGGCGACCGGCACCGCGCCGAGGACGTGGTCCAGGAGACCCTCCTGCGCGCCTGGCGCAACGCCGACCAACTGCGGCGCTCCGGAGGATCGGTACGACCCTGGCTGGTGACCGTGGCCCGTCGCATCGTCATCGACGGCCACCGCCAACGCCGCGCACGTCCCCACGAAGTGGACGCGGCGCCGCTCCATGTGATGCCCGCCGCGGACGACATCGACCGCGCATTGCGCCAGATGACCATTTCTGACGCGCTGAATGACCTCACCGATGCACATAGAGCGGCCCTCGTCGAGACATACTTCAAGGGACGGACGGTGAGTGAGGCGGCCGAAGTGCTGGGCGTTCCCGCCGGGACGGTGAGGTCCCGGGTCTTCTACGCGCTGCGCTCCCTGAAGCTCTCGCTCGAGGAACGGGGGGTCACGGCATGATGCCGGCAGCGGACGACCAGCAGCACACCGCGGTCGGCGCCTATGCGCTCGGGGTGCTCGACCCCGCCGACGCGGCGCGCTTCGAGGACCACCTCATCGGGTGCGAGCGGTGCGCCGCCGAGCTCGACGAGCTGATGGGCATCCCGCCGCTGCTGGCCGAGTACGCCACCGCCGCCGACGGCACCGCGCTCCCGGATCCGGCGGTGGTCACCGCCCGCCCGGGGCCCGAACTGCTCGACCGGCTGATGGACGACGTCTCGGCGAGTCGCAAGGCCTCCGGCAGACGGCGTCTCTTCCTCGTCGCCGCGGCCGCCGTCCTGATCGTCGGCGGCCCGCTCGCGGGAGCGGCCATCACCGCGAGCTCCGACGACGGCGGGGACAAGGGTCAGGTGGCGGCCTCCTCCTCCAAGCAGGTGTACGACCAGGGCCAGAAGTTCAGCGCGGTCGACCCCGTCACCAAGGTGGACGCCTCCGTCTCGCTGCAGCAGAAGGGCTGGGGCACCTCCGTCGCCCTCAAGCTGGGCAACCTCAAGGGGCCGCGCACCTGCGACCTGGTCGCCATCGGCAAGGACGGCCACGAGGAGACCATCACCACCTGGGCCGTGCCCACGTCCGGCTACGGCGTCAAGGACGGGGACGGCTCCCGCTGGAGCAAGGAGCCGCTCTACGCCCAGGGCGGCGCCGCCATGAACACCGACGAGATCGAGCGGTTCGAGGTCCGCACCCTGGACGGCCAGCGCCTGGCCCAGGTCAGGCTCTGAGAAACCCCGTCCAGGGAGGTGTACGGTTGACGGCTGCCCTTAAGGACACAGAAGGGGGCCCCTGGGTGGCCGCGCACAACGCCACGCACGACGACCGGACGGCACCGCGGGGGGACCGCGGGGACGGGGTCCGGGACAGCGAGATCCGGATCGAGCAGGCGCATCTGGACCGGGTGTACCGCCGCCTCGAGGAGAAGATCCACGAGGCGGAGTTCCTCATGGACGACGCCGCCAAGCGCGGCCAGGTCGGGACGCCCGGCGCGCTCGCCGAGCGGGACGCCCAGGTCTTCCGGGCCGGGGTGCACCTCAACCGGCTGAACAGCGAGTTCGAGGACTTCCTCTTCGGCCGCATCGATCTGCTGCCGGGCAAGGACGGCCGGCGCGGCCCCGACGGCGCCTACACCTCCGTGGAGCCCGCCGACGACGCCATCCGCACCGGCCCGGACGGCGACCGCGCGGAGATCGCCGAAACGTTGCACATCGGCCGCATCGGCGTCCTGGACGCCGACTACGCCCCGCTGGTGATCGACTGGCGGGCGCCCGCCGCCGCGCCCTTCTACCGCTCCACCCCGGTCGCCCCCGGCCGGGTCGTCCGCCGCCGGGTGATCCGCAGCAAGGGCCGCCGGGTGCTCGGCGTCGAGGACGACCTGCTGCGCCCGGAGCTCAGCGCCACCCTCGACGGCGGGGCGCTGCCGGTGGTCGGCGACGGCGCGCTGATGGCCGCGCTCGGCCAGGCGCGCGGCCACACCATGCGGGACATCGTGGCGTCCATCCAGGCCGAGCAGGACCAGGTGATCCGCGCCCCCGCCGCCTCCGTCACCGAGGTCGAGGGCGGCCCCGGCACCGGCAAGACGGCGGTCGCGCTGCACCGCGCGGCGTACCTCCTCTACCAGGACCGGCGGCGCTACGCGGGCGGCATCCTCGTGGTCAGCCCCACCCCGCTGCTGGTCGCCTACACCGAGGGCGTACTGCCCTCGCTGGGCGAGGAGGGCCAGGTGGCCATCCGGGCGGTGGGCTCGCTGGTGGAGGGCGCCGAGGCCACCACGTACGACACTCCGGCCGTGGCCCGCGTCAAGGGCTCATCCCGGATGGTGAAGGTGCTGCGCAAGGCCGCCCGGGGCGCGCTGGAGCTGCCGCGCGGAGCCGCCGCACCGGCCTCGGCCCAGTCCCCGGCCCCGTCGTCCCCCGACAACGGCCAGCTGACCCTCGACGCGGCGCTCGGCGCCCCCGGCGACGGCGGCAGACCCGGCACCGGCCCGGGCCCAGACCCGGCGGCCCGCCCGAGCGGCTGCGCGTGGTCGCCTTCGGCGCCCGGATCGAGCTGGACGCCGAAGAGCTGCGCACCATCCGCCAGCACGCGCTGGGCGGCACCGCGCCCGTCAACCTGCTGCGCCCCCGCGCCCGGCGGCTGCTCCTGGACGCGCTGTGGGCCCGCTCCGGCGCCCCCGGGCGGTACACCGACCCGGAGCTGGCCGCCGAGGCGCGGGAGGGCTTCGACGAGGACATCTCCTCCGAGGACTCCTTCCAGGAGTTCCTCGACGCCTGGTGGCCCGAGCTCACGCCCCGCTCCGTCCTCGCCGCCATGGCCGATGAGAAGCGGCTGAGCCGCTGGTCACGGCGGGTGCTGGGGCCCCGTGAGGTCCGTCAGGTGGCCCGGTCACTCGGCCGGCTCGGCCCGGACGGGCAGGGCCCGCTGTCGGTCCACGACGTGGCGCTGCTGGACGAGCTGAACACCCTCCTGGGTACCCCCGCCCGCCCCGCGGCCTCCCGCGAGGCCGATCCGCTGGACCAGCTCACCGGTCTGGAGGAGCTGACCACCTACGCCGACCGGGTCAGCCCCCGCCGCGGCCGGGCCGAGCGGGCCGAGCGGGAGCGCACCGACTACGCCCACGTGATCGTCGACGAGGCGCAGGACCTCACCCCGATGCAGTGGCGGATGATCGGACGTCGCGGCCGCCACGCCACCTGGACGGTCGTCGGCGACCCGGCCCAGAGCTCCTGGTCCGACCCGGACGAGGCGGGGCGGGCCCGGGACGAGGCGCTCGGCAACCGCCCGCGCCGCCGCTTCACCCTCACCGTCAACTACCGCAACCCGGCGGAGATCGCCGAACTGGCCACCAAGGTCCTCACCCTCGCCATGCCGGGCACCCCGCCCCCGAGGCGGTCCGCTCCACGGGCGTGGCACCGCGCTTCGTACCGGGCGCGGACGGCGGCCTCGGCGCGGCCGCGCGCCGCGAGGCGGTCCGGCTGCTGGACGAGGTGGACGGCACCGTCGGCGTCGTCGTCGCGATGAACCGGCGCGCCCAGGCCCGTCAGTGGCTGGCGGACCTGGGCGACCGGGTGGTGGCGCTGGGCAGCCTGGAGGCGAAGGGCCTGGAGTACGACGCGACGGTCGTGGTCTCGCCCGCCGAGATCGCCGACGAGTCCCCGGCGGGACTCCGGGTGCTGTACGTGGCGCTCACCCGCGCCACCCAGCGGCTGACGGTGGTCTCGGGCGACCGCGACGAGCCGGACGGCAACGCCGTCCCGGACCTGCTGCGGGACTGACCACCGCCCCGGGGCGGCCGTATCCGCCTCGGATGAAGGCGCTCCAAAATCCACCCCGGGAGGGGAATCCCTTCCCGGGCCTGTTTGTTAGCCTTGATGTGGCACCGGCCCGATCCAAGCCCCGGGCCCAACCTTCGTCGCTTCGAGCGACCACTTGCCGCGAGGCGAGCATGGCGGGTCGGTGCCACCTTTCATCGCTTCCGCGAGAGGTCCGCGCCCGGCGGCATCAGCCGCCCAGGACGCGGACCTCTTCCGCTTGGGGCCCTTGCGGCCCTGCACGATCTGGAATTCGACCCGCTGTTCGTCGACCAGGCTGCGGTAGCCGCTGCCGTCGATCGAGCTGTAGTGGACGAAGACATCCGGTCCGCCGTCCTCCTGGGCGATGAAGCCGTAGCCCTTCTCGGCGTTGAACCACTTCACGGTGCCCTGAGCCATGCCCGCGCTCCTCGTTGTCTCTTTCTCGACGTCCTCTGACGCTGTAGCGCGCCAGAGCCTAGGGCGGTGGCCGCGGAGGACGACCCGCCTCGCCAGGCGTTCCCGCGAAGGAGTGGGGCTTTCCACTCGGCTGACCCCACTCTGCTATGTCAGAACAATATGTCCGAAAGTCGGGCCGGGTTACCCCGTACCCAGAGGTAGGTGTAACCATCTGAGGACGTGGCCCGGTAATCGCGTGGCCCGGACAGCATGAACAAGGGAAAGCAGAGGAAGCAGGCCATGGCAACGGCGCCCAGCGTCTCGTACTCGATGACGGTCCGACTGGAGGTGCCCGCGAGCGGTACCGCGGTCAGCCAGCTGACCACGGCCGTGGAGTCCTCCGGTGGCTCGGTAACGGGCCTCGATGTGACCGCGTCCGGCCACGAGAAGCTCCGTATCGACGTGACCATCGCCGCGACCTCGACCGCGCACGCCCAGGAGATCGTGGAGAAGCTGCGGGGCATCGAGGGTGTCTCGCTCGGCAAGGTCTCCGACCGTACGTTCCTGATGCACCTCGGCGGCAAGATCGAGATGTCGTCGAAGCACCCCATCCGCAACCGTGACGACCTCTCCATGGTCTACACCCCGGGTGTCGCCCGGGTCTGCCAGGCCATCGCGGAGAACCCCGAGGACGCCCGCCGCCTCACCATCAAGCGCAACAGTGTGGCCGTCGTCACCGACGGCTCCGCGGTGCTGGGCCTCGGCAACATCGGTCCCAAGGCCGCCCTGCCGGTCATGGAGGGCAAGGCGGCCCTCTTCAAGCGGTTCGCGGGCATCGACGCCTGGCCGCTCTGCCTGGACACCCAGGACACCGACGAGATCGTCGCGATCGTGAAGGCCATCGCCCCCGGCTTCGCGGGGATCAACCTGGAGGACATCTCCGCTCCCCGCTGCTTCGAGATCGAGGCGCGGCTGCGCGAGGCCGTGGACATCCCGGTCTTCCACGACGACCAGCACGGCACCGCGATCGTGGTGCTGGCCGCCCTCACCAACGCGCTGCGGGTGGTCGACAAGAAGGTCGAGGATGTGAGGGTCGTCATGTCCGGCGCGGGCGCCGCCGGCACGGCCATCCTGCGGCTGCTGATCGCCGCGGGCGTGCGGCACGCGGTGGTGGCCGACATTCACGGTGTGGTGCACGCCGGGCGCGAGGACCTGGTCTCCGCCGACCCGGAGTCCCCGCTGCGCTGGATCGCGGACAACACCAACCCGGAGGGCGTCACGGGCACCCTGCGCGAGGCCGTGCGGGGCGCGGACGTCTTCATCGGTGTCTCGGCCCCGAACGTGCTCTCCGGCGACGACGTGGCCGCCATGGCGGACGGCGCGATCGTCTTCGCACTGGCCAATCCCGACCCCGAGGTGGACCCGGCGATCGCCCGCCAGACCGCCGCCGTGGTCGCCACCGGACGCTCGGACTTCCCGAACCAGATCAACAATGTCCTGGTGTTCCCGGGCGTTTTCCGTGGTTTGCTGGACGCGCAGTCGCGTACGGTGAACACCGAGATGATGCTGGCTGCTGCCGGTGCGCTCGCCGATGTCGTCCACGACGACGAGCTCAATGCCAACTACATCATTCCGAGCGTCTTCAACGACAAGGTCGCGGGGGCGGTCGCCGGGGCCGTGCGGGACGCGGCGCGCGCTGTGACCGGTACCACTGCGGTCTAGGCGGGGCACGGCGCGTCGCGCGCTCCGGGGTCCCGGAAGCGGCCATAGGGTGGCGGGCAGGAAAACGACCGCCACGGCGCTTTTCGTGTGACTCTCCAGGGCTCCGGATTGGCTTTCCCGCCACAGGTGCGGGCAGGATGCGTTCCGGGCGCGAGGGTCTGAACAGCAGACCCGGGTCCGGGGACTGTCCGAGGGCCCTGGCAGCATCGGCTTCGATCTCACGCCTCATTGGCAAGATGAACACGGGAGTACAACATGAACCGCAGTGAGCTGGTGGCCGCTCTGTCCGAGCGCGCCGAGGTGACCCGAAAGGACGCCGACGCCGTGCTGGCCGCCCTCGCCGAGGTGACCGGTGAGGTCGTCGCGAAGGGCGACGAGAAGGTCACCATCCCCGGCTTCCTGACCTTCGAGCGCACCCACCGTGCCGCTCGCACCGCGCGCAACCCGCAGACCGGTGAGCCGATCGAGATCCCGGCCGGCTACAGCGTGAAGGTCTCCGCGGGCTCCAAGCTCAAGGAAGCCGCCAAGGGCAAGTAAGCCCCCGCGAACAGGAGGGGCGGCCACCCCGGGAGGGTGGCCGCCCCTTTGGCGCTCCTACGGGCCCTGAGCCCCGTCCACGAGCCTCTACGAGGCCCCACGAGGGTCTACGAGGCCCTACGAGGGTCTACGGTGACCCTGCGAGGCTCTACGGAGACCCTTGCGAGGCTCTACGGAGACCCTGCGAGGCTCTACGGAGGCTCCACGGAGGCCTTACACCGCGTTGCCGCCGCCGGGGAGCTCTACCTTCGCGCCCAGCTCCACCAATTTCTCCATGAAGTTCTCGTAGCCGCGGTTGATCAGGTCGATGCCGTGGACCCGCGACGTGCCCTGCGCGGCCAGGGCCGCGATCAGGTAGGAGAAGCCGCCGCGGAGGTCGGGGATGACCAGGTCGGAGCCCTGGAGCTTGGTGGGCCCCGAGACGACCGCGGAGTGCAGGAAGTTGCGCTGGCCGAACCGGCACGCGGAGCCGCCCAGGCATTCGCGGTAGAGCTGGATGTGCGCGCCCATCTGGTTGAGCGCCGAGGTGAAGCCCAGCCGGGACTCGTAGACCGTCTCGTGGACGATGGACAGGCCCGACGCCTGGGTCAGGGCCACCACCAGCGGCTGCTGCCAGTCGGTCTGGAAGCCGGGGTGGACGTCGGTCTCCAGGGCGATCGCGTTGAGCTTGCCGCCCGGGTGCCAGAACCGTATGCCCTCGTCGCCGATGTCGAAGGCGCCGCCGACCTTGCGGTAGGTGTTGAGGAAGGTCATCATCTCGCGCTGGCGGGCGCCGCGCACGAAGATGCTGCCCTCGGTGGCCAGCGCCGCGCTCGCCCAGGAGGCGGCCTCCAGGCGGTCCGGGAGGGCGCGGTGGTTGTAGCCGCCGAGCTGGTCGACACCGGTGATCCGGATCGTGCGGTCGGTGTCCATGGAGATGATGGCGCCCATCTTCTGCAGCACGCAGATGAGGTCCTCGATCTCCGGCTCGACCGCCGCGTTGGAGAGTTCCGTCACACCCTCGGCGAGCACCGCCGTCAGCAGCACCTGCTCGGTGGAGCCCACCGACGGGTACGGCAGCCGGATCTTGGTGCCGCGCAGCCGGTGCGGGGCCTCCAGGTACTGCCCGTCCGCCCGCTTCTCGATCGTCGCCCCGAACTGGCGCAGCACGTCGAAGTGGAAGTCGATCGGCCGGCCGCCGATGTCACAGCCGCCCAGGCCCGGGATGAAAGCGTGGCCGAGGCGGTGCAGCAGCGGGCCGCAGAAGAGGATCGGGATCCGCGAGGAACCCGCGTGTGCGTCGATGTCGGCGACATTGGCGCTCTCCACGTGCGTGGGGTCGAGCACCAGCTCACCGGGCTCGTCACCGGGGCGCACCGTCACGCCGTGCAGCTGCAGCAGCCCGCGCACCACCCGTACATCGCGGATGTCGGGGACGTTGCGCAACCTGCTGGGCGCACTGCCGAGCAGGGCGGCCACCATGGCCTTGGGCACGAGGTTCTTCGCGCCGCGGACACGGATCTCGCCTTCGAGCGGGGTGCCGCCATGGACGAGCAGGACATCGTTCGAGCGGGTCATCTGGTCTCGCGTTCCTGGGACGGGCAAGGGCCAAAAGGCACAAGGGCCAAAGGGCAAGAGTAATGGCCCCGGAGACCGCCTCCGTAAGGCTCTTGCACCCTTTGCGTCACCCCGTAGGCGATGGAACACGTTCCGTTCCGGCCGGGAGGCCCACAGTCACGTGCGCCGCATCTGCCCTCTTGCGCCCCGACCTGCTCTCATACGGGACTCGACTTCCACTCCCCTCCGGCCCGGAAATGGGGGATCATGTGGCCATGACCGAGGTGTCCTCGCTCACAGGACGGCTGCTTGTCGCGACACCGGCGCTTGCTGACCCGAATTTCGACCGTGCGGTGGTGCTCCTCCTCGACCACGACGAGGAGGGCTCGCTCGGCGTGGTCCTGAACCGCCCGACCCCGGTGGGGGTGGGCGACATCCTGGAGTCGTGGGCCTCGCTGGCCGGGGAGCCGGGGGTGGTCTTCCAGGGCGGTCCGGTCTCGCTGGACTCGGCGCTGGGCGTGGCCGTCGTGCCGGGCGAGTCGGGCAGGTCCTCGGCGCGCAGTGAGGACGGGCCACTCGGTTGGCGCAGAGTGCACGGCGCGATCGGCCTGGTGGACCTGGAGGCCCCGCCGGAGCTGCTGGCGGCGGCCGTGGGCTCCTTGCGCATCTTCGCCGGTTACGCGGGCTGGGGGCCCGGTCAGCTGGAGGACGAGCTCGCCGAGGGCGCGTGGTACGTGGTGGAGTCCGAGCCGGGCGATGTGTCCTCGCCCGCCCCTGAGCGGCTGTGGCGGGCGGTGCTGCGCCGCCAGCGCAGTGAGCTGGCCATGGTCGCCACGTATCCGGACGACCCTTCTCTCAACTAGGCATGAGTACCCTAGGGCTGTATGAGCACTCTTGAGCCCGAGCGCGGGGCAGGCACGGGGACCCTCGTTGAGCCGACACCGCAGGTGTCGCACGGTGACGGCGACCACGAGCGCTATGCCCACTATGTACAGAAAGACAAGATCATGGAGAGCGCCCTCTCCGGATCTCCGGTCGTCGCACTCTGCGGCAAGGTCTGGGTCCCGGGTCGTGACCCGAAGAAGTACCCGGTCTGTCCCATGTGCAAGGAGATCTTCGAGGGCATGGGCGCCGGCGGCGACAAGGGCAAGGACGGCGACGGCAAGAAGTAGCCGGCCCGTCGGCCCTGGGTGCTGACGGAAAGCCTCGCGCGCGCGACCAGACGGCACGCCCGGCCCGCGACCCCGAGACGGGGTCGCGGGCCGGGCGTGCCGTGCCTTGTGCGCCCTGCCGCGCGCCGGACGGCCCCAGTAGGGTCGGCCCATGAGTGGGCGTACGGAGAACGGGGCGGCGCGGGCCGCCTATCTGGTGTTCGGGGCGCGTGAGGTCGACGAGCCCGAAGCGGAAGGCGCCAGCGCCTACTGCCAGTTCGAGAAGGACTGGGACGCCCAGCTGGAGCGGTGCGGGCGGCTGGCCGCCGAGCGGGGCTACCGGCTCTCCGGCGGCTGCGTGATGTCGGTCGCCCAGCCGACCCTGCCCCGGCTCCTGGAGTGGGCGGCGGACCCGGGCGCCGATGTGGTGCTGGTGGCCAGCGACCGCGTTCTGGAGCGGTTCCGGAAGACCTGGCCGGACTGGGGCCGGGTGGTCGAGCGCCTGGCGGAAGCGGGTGCGCGGGTGGAGGCCGTGCCGTATGTTGAACCCGCCTATCCGGGCGAGGAATTGCCGCGTCGCTAGCGCGAAGTTCCTTTTGTCGTGGAGTGCTTAGGCTCGCTTTATCACGAAGTGGTTCAGACCTCTTGTGGGGTCGCTCAAGGTTCCCTAGCCTCACGCATATTGTGCTGAGCAAAACATGCGTTGCATTACTTGCAACGCCAAATGGTTAAGGGTTCCCATGAAGCCGTCCCATTTCCCTGTTTTCTCCCGGTTGTCCTCCCGTGTCACCGTGCCCGTGGTGGCACTCGCCCTGGCCGGGCTGGCCGCGACCGGATGTGCTCCCTCCACCTCCGACAACAGCTCCAAGGAGGACGAGAAGAGCGGCAAGCTGCGTGTCTGGCTCTTCCAGGAGGTCAATAACGCGCCCAAGAAGAAGGTGATCGACGAGGCGGTCGCCGGTTTCGAGAAGGAGCACGACGGAACCGACGTCGAGGTGACCTACATCCCCGTCGACACCCGGGCGCAGAAGATCAAGGCGGCTTTCAACGACCCCAAGAGCGCCCCCGACGTCATCGAGTTCGGGAACACCGACACCGCGGGCTATGTCAAGGACGGTGGGCTGCTGGACATCAGCAAGGAGTTCGGCGCCTGGACCGACTCGACCAATATCGACCCCACCGCGAAGTACTCGCTGACCATCGGCGGCAAGGTCTACGGCGCCCCGCTCTTCGTCGGCGTACGGGCGCTGTACTACCGGACGGACGTCTTCAAGGAGCTCGACCTGAAGCCGCCGACCACCCAGGACGAGTTGATTGCGACCGCGAAGAAGATCCGCTCGGAGCGGCCGGATCTGTACGGTCTCGCGGTCGGCGGCGCCTACACCTACGGCGCGATGCCCTTCATCTGGGCCAACGGCGGCGACCTCGCCGACGAGAAGGGCAAGTTCGGCTCCAACGAGTACGAGGCGGCCATCGACAGCGCCGACGCCCAGAAGGGCGTCAAGGCGTACACCTCGCTCTTCGGGGACGACAACTGCCCGGCCGCCAAGTGCGCCCAGTGGGGCGGCAACGACACCGTCGAGGCGTTCGCCTCGGGCAAGGCGGCCATGGCGATCGGCGGCGACTTCAGCCGCCAGGCCATCGAGGCGGGCAAGGTCAAGGGCAAGTACAAGGTCGTGCCGCTGCCGGGCGTGAAGGAGGGCGACATCGCCCCGGCCTTCGCGGGCGGGAACAACCTCGGGGTGCTCAAGAGCACCTCGCACCGCACGATCGCCGTGGACCTGCTCAAGACGCTCGCCGGGAAGCAGACCCAGCGCAAGCTCTACGACGCCATGGGCTTCCTGCCCACCTTCACCGATGTGCGCGGCGACGTCGCCCACAAGGACGCCTTCGTCAAGCCCTTCGTGAAGACCCTCAACGACAGCGCCAAGTTCGTGCCCGCCACGCCCGGCTGGGCGACCATCGACGCGCAGCTCGTCCTGCCCACCATGTTCCAGGAGATCGTCAGCGGCCGTAAGAGCGTGCCGGCCGCCACCCAGGACGCCGCGAAGAAGATGGACGAGGCATTCCAGCAGTGAGCGCCGGCACCGCACAGCACGCCCGGCGAGCCCCCGCCAAGGGCCGCCGTTCCCGGCCGGGGCCCACCGTCCCGGCCGGGCGCCGCGCCGGGAAGGGTCCCCGGCGCGGCACCTGGACCCCCTGGCTCTATCTCGCCCCGGCGCTCATCGTCCTGGGCGGGCTGCTCGTCTACCCCATCTACCAGCTCGGTCTGATCTCCTTCCTGGAGTACACCCAGGCGCAGGTCAGCGGCGGCGAACCGACCACCTTCCAGGGGTTCGCCAACTACGCCGAGCTGTTCGGCGACGGCGAGTTCTGGAACGTCGTCGTCGCCACCCTGCTCTTCGCCGCCGTCTGTGTGGTGTCCACCCTCGCGGTCGGGTGTGCGCTGGCGGTGCTGCTGACGCGCGTACGGGCCCTGCCGCGGCTGGCGCTGATGCTGGCCGCGCTCGGTGCCTGGGCCACCCCGGCGATCACCGGCTCGACGGTCTGGGTCTTCCTCTTCGACCCCGACTTCGGGCCGGTGAACAAGGTCCTGGTGTGGCTCGGCCTCTCCGGCTTCGAGAACTACTCCTGGACCTACGACCGCTACAGCGCCTTCGCCCTGGTGCTGTTCGAGGTCGTGTGGTGCTCGTTCCCGTTCGTCATGGTCACCGTCTACGCGGGCATCCGGGCCATCCCCACCGAGGTGCTGGAGGCCGCGGCCCTCGACGGCGCCTCCACCTGGCGGATCTGGCGCACCATCATGGCGCCGATGCTGCGGCCCATCCTCGTCGTGGTGACCATCCAGTCCATCATCTGGGACTTCAAGGTCTTCACGCAGATCTATGTGATGACCGACGGCGGCGGGATCGCGCGCCAGAACATGGTGCTCAACGTGTACGCGTACCAGAAGGCGTTCGCGTCCTCGCAGTACAGCCTGGGCTCGGCGATCGGCGTGGTGATGCTGCTGATCCTGCTGGTCGTCACGCTGGTCTATCTGCGGCTGCTGCGACGTCAGGGAGAAGAACTGTGAGCCACTCGCGCGTCTCGCTGCGCATCCGCCGTCCCTGGCGCTTCGCCGCCGAGGCCACCGCCCTGATCGTGGCGGCCGTGGTCGCCTTCCCGCTGTACTGGATGGTGCTCTCGGCCTTCAAGCCCCAGGGGGAGATCCAGTCCACCGAGCCCCGGCCGTGGACGGCGTCCCCGTCGCTGGACTCCTTCCGGCGCGTCTTCCAGCAGGAGGACTTCGGGCGCTACTTCCTCAACAGCCTGTTCGTGGCCGGGGTGGTGGTGGTCGCCTCGGCGCTGATCGCCTTCCTCGCGGCCACGGCGGTCGCCCGCTTCAACTTCCGCTTCCGCACCACGCTGCTGATCATGTTCCTGGTCGCCCAGATGGTGCCGATCGAGGCGCTGACCATCCCCATGTTCTTCCTGATGCGCGATCTGGGGGAGTCGGTGCCGGGGGTGGGGCTCAACACCCTGGGCTCGCTGATCCTGCCGCACATCGCCTTCTCGCTGCCGTTCGCCATCTGGATGCTGCGCGGCTTCGTCAAGGCGGTGCCCGAGGCGCTGGAGGAGGCGGCCTATCTCGACGGGGCCGGCCGCTCCCGCTTCCTGTGGCAGATCCTCTTCCCCCTCGTCTTCCCCGGACTCGTGGCGACGAGCGTCTTCTCCTTCATCTCCGCCTGGAACGACTTCCTCTTCGCCAAGTCCTTCATCATCAGCGCGACCGAGAACTCCACCCTTCCGATGGCGCTGCTGGTCTTCTTCAAGGACGAGGGGAACGACTGGGGAGGGATCATGGCGGCGTCCACCGTCATGACCATCCCCGTGCTGATCTTCTTCGTCATCGTCCAGCGCCGGCTGGTCTCCGGGCTCGGCGGCGCGGTGAAGGACTGACGAGGGCTGACAAGAGCTGCGGACTGACAAGAGCCGACGAGTGCCGACGAGTGCCGACGAGTGCCGACGACTGCTGACGAGGACTGGCAAGAGCTGACGAGAGGTTGACAGGGGATCAGATGACTCACGACGCCGCGGGGCTGATCCCCGCGCCCGCCATGACCAGAGCCGTCCCGGCCGCGCGGGCGCGCGGATCCACCCGCGACGCACCGCCCTGGCCGCCGGCCCCGGCACCGAGGGGGTGGCACGGCTGCTGCGCACCACTCTCGGCCAGGCGCTCGGCCTGTCCCTGCCGGACGGCGAGCCCGGCGGCGACGACACCATCAGCCTGCGGATCGACGCCGCGCTGGAGCCCGAGGGCTATCGGCTCACCGTGGCCGACGGCCGGGTGGAGATCGCGGGCGGCACGGCCGCGGGCGTCCATTGGGGCACGCAGACCCTCCGTCAGCTGCTGGGCCCCGACGCCTTCCGCCGCGCCCCGCTCAGGGACGCGGAGACCGGCTGGGAGCTGGCGGAGCGGACGGTCGAGGACACGCCGCGATTCGCCTGGCGCGGGCTGATGCTGGACGTGGCCCGCCACTTCATGCCCAAGGACGGCGTCCTGGCCTATCTGGACCTGCTGGCCGCCCACAAGCTCAATGTGTTCCACTTCCATCTCACCGACGACCAGGGCTGGCGTATCGAGATCCGCCACTACCCCAAGCTGACCGAGACCGGCGCCTGGCGCGAGCGCACCAAGCTGGGCCACCGGGCGTCCCCGCTGTGGGACGAGCGGCCGCACGGCGGCCACTACACCCAGGACGACATCCGCGAGATCGTCGCCTACGCCGCCGAGCGGCATATCACCGTCGTGCCCGAGATCGACATCCCCGGACACTCGCAGGCCGCCATCGCCGCGTACCCGGAGCTGGGCAACACCGACGTCATCGACACCGCCTCCCTCGGAGTCTGGACCACCTGGGGCATCAACCCGAACGTACTCTCCCCACCGACAACACGCTCCGCTTCTACGAGAACGTGCTCGAGGAGATCCTGGAGTTGTTCCCCGGCGCCTTCGTCCACATCGGCGGCGACGAGTGCCCCAAGGACCAGTGGAAGGCGTCCCCGACCGCCCAGGAGCGCATCCGCGCCCTGGGCCTGGCCGACGAGGACGAGCTGCAGAGCTGGTTCATCCGCCACTTCGGCCGGTGGCTCGCCGAGCGCGGCCGCCGGCTGATCGGCTGGGACGAGATCCTCGAGGGCGGCGCGCCCGACGCACCGCTGCCCGAGGGCGCCGCGGTCTCCTCCTGGCGCGGCTACGCGGGCGGGATCGCCGCCGCGCGGGCCGGCCACGACGTCGTCATGTGTCCCGAGCAGCAGGTGTACTTCGACCACCGGCAGGCCCCGGGCGAGGACGAGCCGGTGCCGATCGGCTATGTCCGCACCCTGGAGGACGTCTACCGGTTCGAACCGGTTCCACCGCAGCTCACCGGCTCGGGCGCGGACCGGGTGCTGGGCGCCCAGGCCAATGTCTGGACCGAGGTGATGGAGGACCGCCGGCGGGTGGACTACCAGACCTTCCCCCGGCTCGCCGCCTTCGCCGAGGTCGTCTGGTCGGCGCTGCCGCCGTCTCCCGAACGGGACTTCGAGGCGTTCCAGGGGCGCATGGAGGCACATTACGCGCGCCTGGACGCGCTCGGCGTGAGCTACCGCCCGCCCGCCGGGCCGCTTCCCTGGCAGCGGCGCCCCGGCCTTCTCGGACGTCCGCGCGAGGGGGCGCCCCCGATCGTGTGAGCCGCCCGTAAGGTGCGCACCGCGCTCCGCCGCCCCTGGGAGCGTAGTCCCACCGGCGCAAGCCCAAATCGCACAAGGGTCCCTGAAACGTGGCAATCCACTCCCGACGGAGACGTCGTAAGAAACCCGTACCATCCCCCAGGTCAGGGACGGATCCACGGATCACGGACCCCCGCGACGGCGGGCTCGCAAGATGTGCCAGAGTTGCCACGTCCGGGCTGTCAGCACGTACCGTACGGCGCAACAGCCGGGACACCGGGGAAGGGGCAGCTGGGTTGACCACGCACGCACCGCAGGCGGCGCACACGGTGACGTTGCCGGGCACGCTCGACGAGGCCGTGGCGGCGCTGGCCGCCATGCCCGCCGCCGTGCCCGTGGCGGGCGGTACCGATCTGATGGCCGCGGTCAACTCCGGCCTGCTGCGGCCCGCCGCGCTCGTCGGCCTCGGCCGGATCAGCGAAATCCGCGGCTGGCGCTATCTGGACGGGCACGCCCTCCTCGGCGCCGGACTCACCCACGCCCGGATGGGCCGCCCCGACTTCGCCGCGCTGATCCCGGCGCTGGCCGCGGCCGCGCGCGCCGCCGGGCCCCCGCAGATCCGCAACGCCGGCACCCTGGGCGGCAACATCGTCACCGCCGCCCCCACCGGCGACGCGCTGCCGGTGCTCGCCGCGCTGGAGGCCACCGTCATCATCGCCGGGCCCGAGGGGTCCCGCCGCGAGATCCCGGTCAGCCATCTGCTCGCCGGGGTCGATCTGCTGCGCCCCGGTGAACTCGTCGGATTCGTCCGGGTTCCGCTGCTGCACGCCCCGCAGACCTTCCTGAAGGCCACCGGGCGCACCGGGCCCGGCCGGGCCACCGCCTCCGTCGCCCTCGTCCTGGACCCCGCGCGACGCGGGGTGCGCTGTGCCGTCGGCGCGGTCGCGCCGATGCCGCTGCGCCCCCTGGAGGCCGAGCGCTGGGTCGCCTCGCTCATCGACTGGGATGGCGACCGCGGTCATCTGGACCCGCAGGTCACCACCGCTTTCGGCGAGTACGTCGCCGCCGCGTGCATCCCCGATCCGCTGCCCCCGCAGGACGGAAGCGAGCCGGTCCCCCTGCCGCCCGCCGCGATCCACCTGAGGCGTACCGTGGCAGCCCTGGCCCGCCGAGCACTGGGGAGGGCACTCGCGTGAGTGATGAACAGCAGCCGCACCGGCCGGAGCCGGGGAGCGGATGGCAGCCGATGCCGCACGGCCCGGAGTACGACGCCGAGTCGACGGCCTTCGTCCAACTGCCGCCCGACTACGCCCACCCGGATCCGGCCGACCCCTCCGGCCGTTGGGACCCGCTCGCGGCGCCCGGCACGGGCTACGCGCCCCCGCCGATGGACACCGGGCACGGCGACCCGTCCCAGGGCGGACACTGGCAGCCGACCGGCCATGGCCAGGGCGCGCCCCACGACCAGGGCATGACCGGGCACTGGACCACCGCCGAGACCGACGGTGGCTACCTCTACGGCGGCCACCACGATCCGCAGCACGACCCCCATCAGGGGTCCGGCCAGTGGTCGGTGCCCGCCGAGGGCCAGCAGGGCCACCACCCGCCGCACACCGGCCACTGGCCGGCCCCGGCGGCCGAGGAGCCGGTGGACGACTGGCCGGTGCCCGCCCCGTCCGACGACGGCTCCGGCAGGTCCGTGCACACCAGCCAGTGGACCATCCCGGTCGCGGGCGACGACGGTGTGGACGAGACCGGTGAGTACCGCGTCGACGACCACCCCGGCCCGGCCGCCCCTCCGTACGGCGGCCACGCGGACGGCCCCCAGGACCCGCAGACGACGGCCCAGTTGCGGATGCCCTTCGCCGGGCAGGCGCAGCCCCGACAGCAGCAGCACCAGCCCCATCAGCAGCACCAGCCCCACCAGCCCCAGCCCGGGCAGCAGCAGGGGCACTCCGGCCAGTGGTCGGTTCCGGCCGCCGACGAGGGCGCGGAGGACTCCGGGGAGTACGCGGTCGAGGGCCACCCGGGCCCGGCCGCGTCCGCACCACCGGCCGCGCCCGCGCCGCCGCCCGCCCGCCGTCGGCTGCGCATGCCCGACCGCGACGAACCGGCCCCGGCCGCGGACCCGGCGTGGCCGGGCCCCTCCGCCGGGGACTCGGGCGAGTTCGCGACCGAGGGGCACCAGGGGCTGCACACCCCGCCGCACGGCACCCCGCCGCACGGCACGCCCCCTCACGGCACCCCGCCGCAGGAGGGCGGCCCCGCGCCCGGTGAGCGGCGGCCCGCCGCCGACGACCCCGGCTGGCGGCCGGGCGATCCGGCCGCCGGGGACGCCGGCGAGTTCCCGGTCGACGGGCAGCACATCGGGCTGGAGCCCCCGCCGCACGGCAGCCCGGCGCCCGGGCTGCCCCAGGAGGCGCCCTGGCACGACGCGTTCGCGGACGACCGGATGGAGAGCGCCCCCTTCGCGGGCGACGCCCATGGGCACGCCCCGCATCCCGGCCCCGAGGACGGCGCGGGCCACACCGACGCCGCGGAGGCAGCGCCGAGCGCCGCCGACGCCGCGCCGAGCGCCGCCGAGGCCCCCGCCGAGGCGGTGCCGGACGACGCCGGGCCCGGGCTCACCGAGCCCGCGGCCGGGTCCGAGGTCACCGAGCCCGTGCCCGAGCCCGAGTTCACCGAGCCCGCGGCCGAGCCCGAACCGGCCGCCGCCGAGGGCGAGTTCACGGACGCCTCTGACGCCGCCGGAGCGCCCGCCCCGGCCGGGACCCCGACCGACGCCCCCGAGGCCGCTGACACCCCCGTCGAGCCCCTTGCGGAGCCCGTCCTCGCCGAGGCCGACCCGGCCGCGGACGAGGGCCCGAGCCACAGCGAGCATCCGCTCGCCTCGTACGTGCTGCACGTCAACGGCGCCGACCGACCCGTCACCGACGTCTGGATCGGCGAGTCGCTGCTCTACGTCCTGCGCGAGCGCCTCGGCCTCGCCGGGGCCAAGGACGGCTGTTCCCAGGGCGAGTGCGGTGCCTGCTCGGTCCAGGTCGACGGGCGGCTCGTCGCCTCCTGCCTGGTGCCCGCCGCCACCGCCGCGGGCAGCGAGGTCCGCACCGTCGAGGGCCTCGCCACTGGCGGACAGCCCTCCGACGTCCAGCGCGCGCTCGCCGAGTGCGGGGCCGTGCAGTGCGGCTTCTGCGTGCCCGGGCTCGCGATGACCGTGCACGACCTCCTCGAGGGCAACCACGCCCCGACCGACCAGGAGACCCGCCAGGCGATCTCCGGCAACCTCTGCCGGTGCTCCGGCTACCGCGGGGTCCTCGACGCCGTCCGCGAGGTCGTCGCGGGCCGCGAGGCCGCCGAGGAGGCGGAGGGCGAGGCGGACGAGGGACACGACGCCCACCAGGACCCGGCCCGCATCCCGCACCAGGCGGGCCCGCACGGCATCACCGGCAACGGGAGCGTCAACGGAAGCGGCAGCGGAAGGGCATCGGCATGACCGGAATCGCGGACGGCGCGGGCGCCGTCACCGCCACCCCCGCGGCCGGAACGCCCGTCAAGACCCCGTCCACCATGGGCCTCGGCGTGTCCCTGCCGCCCACCGACTCGGCGGCCAAGACCTCGGGCACCTTCCCGTACGCGGCCGACCTGTGGGCCGAGGGGCTGCTGTGGGCAGCCGTGCTGCGCGCCCCGCACCCGCACGCCCGCATCCTCTCCATCGACACCAAGCAGGCCGTCGAGATGCCAGGCGTACGGGCCGTGGTGACCCACACCGACGTGCCCGGTGACGCCTCCCACGGCCGCCGGGTCGCCGACCGTCCGGTGTTCGCCAAGGACCTGGTCCGCCACCACGGCGAGCCCATCGCCGCGGTCGCAGCCGACCACCCCGACACGGCCCGGCTGGCGGCCGCCGCCATCGCCGTCGAGTACGAGGTGCTGGAGCCGGTCACCGACCCCGAGCAGGCGTTCTCCGCCGAGCCGCTGCACCCCGACGGCAATCTGGTCCGCCACATCCCGCTGTCCTTCGGCGACCCGGACGTGGTCGGCGAGGTCATCGTCGAGGGGCTGTACCGCATCGGCCGCCAGGACCCGGCGCCCATCGGAGCCGAGGCGGGCCTCGCCGTGCCGCGCCCCGACGGCGGGGTGGAGATCTACACCGCCTCCACCGATCCGCACGCCGACCGCGACCTGGCCGCCGCCTGCTTCGGTCTTGAGCCGGAGCGGGTCAAGGTCGTCGTCACCGGCGTCCCCGGCGCCATGGGCGAGCGCGAGGACCCGGGGATGCAGCTGCCACTGGGGCTGCTGGCGCTGCGCACCGGCCATCCGGTGAAGCTGGCCGCGACCCGTGAGGAGTCCTTCCTCGGGCACGCCCACCGCCACCCCACCCTGCTGCGCTACCGCCACCACGCGGACTCCCAGGGCAAGCTGGTCAAGGTCGAGGCGCAGATCCTGCTGGACGCGGGCGCCTACGCCGACTCCTCCGCTGACACGCTGGCCGCCGCCGTCTCCTTCGCCTGCGGCCCCTATGTCGTTCCGCACGCCTTCATCGAGGGCTGGGCGGTGCGCACCAACAACCCGCCCTCCGGCCATGTGCGCGGCGAGGGCGCGATGCAGGTGTGCGCCGCGTACGAGGGCCAGATGGACAAGCTGGCGGCCAAGCTGGGCCTCGACCCCGTCGAACTCCGGATGCGCAATGTGATGGCGACCGGCGATCTGCTGCCCACCGGACAGACCGTCACCTGCCCGGCCCCGGTCGCCGAGCTGCTGCAGGCCGTAAGGGACGCACCGCTGCCCACCCTCCCCAAGGACGACCCCGAGGAGGAGTGGCTGCTGCCGGGCGGCCTGGAGGGCGCGGGCGAACCGTCCGCGGTGCGGCGCGGGGTCGGCTACGCCCTGGGCATGGTCCACATGCTCGGCGCGGAGGGCACCGACGAGGTCTCCACCGCCACGGTCAAGGTCACCGGGCCGGTGGCCACCGTCATCTGCGCGGCGGTCGAGACCGGTCAGGGCTTCACCACCCTGGCCCGCCAGATCGTCCAGGACGTCCTCGGCATCGAGGAGGTCCATGTGGCGCCCATCGACACCGACCAGCCCCCGGCCGGGCCCGCCTCGCGCGGCCGCCACACCTGGGTCTCGGGCGGTGCGGTCGAACGCGCCGCGAAGATGGTCCGCACCCAGCTGCTGCAGCCCCTGGCGCACACCTTCGGCATGTCCACCGAGCTGCTCACCATCGCCGACGGCAAGATCACCTCGTATGACGGGGTGCTCAGCACCACCGTCGAGGAGGCCCTGGAGGGCAAGGAGCTGTGGGCCACCGCGCAGTGCCGCCCGCACCCCACCGAGCCGCTGGACGAGACCGGCCAGGGTGACGCCTTCGTCGGGCTCGCCTACTGCGCGGTGCGCGCCGTGGTGGACGTCGACATCGAGATCGGCGCGGTACGGGTCGTCGACATGACGGTGGCCCAGGACGTGGGCCGGGTCCTCAACCCACGTCAGCTGAGGACCCGTATCGAGGCGGGTGTCGCCCAGGGCATCGGCGCGGCCCTCACCGAGAACCTGCGCACCTCACGCGGTGTGGTCCGGCACCCGGACCTGACCGGCTACGCCCTGCCGACCGCCCTGGACGTCCCCGACATCCACATCGTCAAGCTGGTCGAGGAGCGGGACGTGGTGGCGCCCTTCGGCGCCAAGGCGGCCAGCGCGGTGCCGGTGGTCACCACCCCGGCGGCGGTGGCGGCGGCGGTCCGCGCGGCCACCGGCCGTCCGGTCAACCGCCTCCCGATCCGCCCCCAGGCGGCGGTCGTCAACAACCGCACCTGAACGACGCGACCGTAAGGCGCACACGGCGACCGTAAGGCACGCACGAACACCGTAGGGCCGTACGGCGACCGTAAGGCGTCGGCCATGGGCGCCCCGCCACGCGGGGCGCCCATTTGTCGTGCTCAGCGCCCGGCGGCCCCGCTCGGCACCGGGCGGGCGGACGCGAGCGCCGCCGCCACCACCGGGCCGATCCGGTCAAGGGACTCCTCTCGCATCATCCGGTAGTGGTGATCGGGGACGCCGTGCACCACCAGGGCGCCGTCCACGAAGGAGAGCCAGGCGTCCGCCACATGCAGCGGATCGCGCCGGTAGCCGGGGATCTCCTCCATGGCCCGGAACAGCAGCATGTCGCCCTGGAACCGCTCGGGCGCGAACTTCCGCATCAGCTCCTGGTCGTTGAGCAGGATGTCGAGCAGCGGGAAGCTGGTCTCGCCCTCCAGCAGCCGGGCCGGCAGCCCGGTCTCCCGGCAGAGGTCGGCCACCAGGTCGGCGGTGCCGTCGGCCCCGTCGGGATGCGCCTCCAGCCAGCCCGGGGCGAAGATGTCGCCGCCGCCGATGTCGTCGAGCAGCACCCCCAGCCACTGGCGCTTGCTGAGCTCCGGTGTATCGGGCAGCGCCTGGGCGTTGTCGGGGTAGGCGTCCACCACGGCCAGCGTGGCGACCTCCTCGCCCAGCGCCTGGAGCCGGGTGGCCATGGCGTGGGCGATCAGCCCGCCGAAGGACCAGCCGAGCAGGTGGTACGGACCGGTCGGCTGGACGGTCCGGATCTGCTCCAGGTAGTCGGCGGCCATCTCCTCGACGCTCGCGGGGAGGACGTCCGGTTCGGTGAGGCCGCGCGCCTGGAGGGCGTACACCGGCTGGTCCGGGGCGAGATGGCGGAGCAGCCCGGTGTACGACCAGCCGAGACCCCCGCCGGGGTGGACGCAGAACAGCGGCGGGCGCGTCCCCTCGCCGCGCAGCGGCAGCAGGATGTCCAGCGGCTGCCGCGGGTGCGCCTCGGCCGGTCCCGCGGTGTCCAGTCGGGCCACCAGCCGGGCCACGGTCGGCGCCTCGAAGAGGTCGCGCATCGACAGCTCGGTGGCCAGCGCGGCGCGGGCCTGGCTTGCCAGCTTGGAGGCGAGCAGCGAATGGCCGCCGAGCAGGAAGAAGTCGTCGTCGATGGTGACGCCGTCGACGCCCAGGACCTCGCCGAAGAGCGCGCACAGCGTCTCCTCGCGCGGGGTGCGCGGCGCGCGCCCGCCCGTGGTGGTCTCGAAGGAGGGCGCGGGCAGCGCGGCGCGGTTCAGCTTGCCGTTGGCGTCCAGGGGGAGGGTGTCGAGGACCACGAACGCGCTGGGCACCATGTGCTCGGGCAGCACCTCGCCCAGCGCCTCGCGGACCACGGCCACATCCGGCGGGGTGTCCCCGGCGGCCGTCACATAGCCGACCAGCCGCTGGTCGCCGGGCCGGTCGGCGCGTACCGCCGCGGCGGCCCCGGCCACCTGCGGGAGCGCCCGCAGCGCCGCCTCCACCTCGCCCAGCTCGACGCGGAAGCCGCGCAGCTGGACCTGGCCGTCGGTGCGGCCCACGTACTCGACGTCGCCGTCCGGCCGCAGGCGGGCCAGGTCGCCGGTGCGGTACATCCGGGTGCCGGGCGGGCCGTAGGGGTCGGCGACGAAGCGCTCGGCGGTCAGGGCTGCCCGGTTGAGGTAGCCGCGGGCCAGCTGCGCCCCGGACACGTACAGCTCGCCGGTGACCCCGGCCGGGCAGGGCTTCAGCGCGGTGTCCAGGACGTACATCCGGGTGTTCCACACCGGCCGGCCGATCGGCACCGGTCCCTCGCCGCCGGGCGCGGAGGGGTGGTGGGCGATCTGGATGGTGGTCTCGGTGGGCCCGTAGAGGTTGTTCAGCGGCACGCCGGGGAACCGCTCGTGGAACCGCTCGGCGGTCTCGCGCGGCAGCGCCTCGCCGCCGCTGGAGGCCCGCCGCAGGATGCCCGCGCAGGCCTCGGCGGCGCCCGGCTCGGCGAGGAACGCCTGGAGCATCGACGGCACGAACTGGAGCACGGTGATGCCCTCCTCGCGCACCGTGCGCGCCAGGTACGCCGGGTCCTTGTGGCCGCCGGGCTTGGCTACCACCAGGGCGGCGCCGCTGAGCAGCGGGAGGAAGAACTCGCAGACGGAGGCGTCGAACCCGGCCGGGGTCTTCTGCAGCATCCGGTCCCCGGGGGCGAGGCCGTACGCGTCCCGCATCCACTCCATGCTGTTGGCCACGGCCCGGTGGGGCACCAGGACGCCCTTGGGGCGGCCGGTGGAGCCCGAGGTGTAGATGATGTACGCGGGGTGCTCGGGGTCGATCGTCACCGCCGGGGCGGAGCCGCCCGCGGCGTCGCCGGTGCCCGTGAGGTCCACGACGTCCAGCAGCAGCCGCCCCACGCCGTGGCGCGCGGGCAGCGCACCGGCGCTGTCGGCGCGGGTGACCACGAGCGCGGGGCCCGCGTCGTCGAGCATGTAGGCCAGCCGCTCGGCGGGGTAGTCCAGGTCCAGGGGCAGATACGCGGCCCCCGTCTTCAACACCGCGATCAGCGCGATGACCAGGTCCGCGGAGCGGGGCAGGGCCACGCCGACGGTGCGCTCGGGCCCGGCGCCGCGCGCGATGAGCACCCGGGCCAGCCGGTTCGCCGCCCGGTCCAGCTCCGCGTAGCTGAGCACGGCGTCATCGCAGACCAGGGCCCGGGTGCCGGGGGTCCGGGCGGCCTGGGCCGCCAGCAGCTCCGGGAGGGTGGCGCCGGAGGTGGGGTGCGCCGTGTCACCCGGCGCGCCCAGGACCCGCCGGCGCTCCTCGGCGGACAGCAGCTCCAGCGAGCCGACGGTGCGCTGCATGTCGGAGGTGTCGGAGAGGGTGCGCAGCAGGCCGAGATAGCGCTCCCGGTGGCCGATGAGCGCTTCCTCGGTGTAGAGGTTGGAGTTGGCGTTGAGGTCGATCCGGATACCGGTGCCGTCGGACCGGTCGTATCCCATGATCGAGAGGTCCTCGACGGTGCCGTTGGAGAGGTTGTGCGCCTTGACCCGGTGACCGGCGAAGTGGAAGTCGTAGTCGTACGTCATGATGTTGACGTGCGGACCGAGCAATCCGTTTCCGCCGTCCGGGAGTCGCAGATCCCGGGCCAGGTCGATACGGCGGTAGCGCTGATGGCGAAGGGCCTGCCGCACTTCCCGTGAGATCTGCCGGACCAGCTCCCGTATTCGCATATCGGCGCGCACCTGGATGCGCAGCGGCACCACATTGGCGAACATCCCGGGAATGGCGCGGGAAATGGCATCGGTGCGGCCGGATACGGGCAGCGTCAGAATGATGTCCGATTTACCGGTCAATCGGTGCAGATACAGCGCGGTCGCCGCGATGATCATAGCGGACCAGTGGGTGGCGTATTTACGCGCGGCGGCCCGCAGCTCGACCGCTTCGTCCTCGGTCAGGTAGGCGGTCTGGCGGAGGACGGTGGAAAGTTCCCTGGTGGGGTGGGTGGAAAGCCGCGCCGGGCGCGGGGAATCACCGAAGTGTTCCAGCCAGTACGCCCGGTCTTTGGCGAAATCCGGTGAGGCCCGGTATTCCGCGTCCTGGTCGAGCATCGCCCGCAGGGAGCCGAAGACCGTTTCCCCCTCGGCCGGGTCGGTCCCCTCCACGAGCGCGGTGTACACCTCGGCGGTCCGCCGGCCCAGCAGGGCGGCCGAGCCGGCGTCCGAGACGATGTGGTGGGTGCCCTGGTACCAGAGGAAGCGCTCGGCCTCCACCTTGAGCAGGGCGAACGAGAACGCCGGGTGGTCGCCCAGCTTGAGCGCCCCCGTGGCCAGGTCGTTCTTCATCCACCGCTCGGCCGCGGCCCAGGGGTCGTCCTCGGCGGTGAGGTCCAGCTTCGGGAGCTCCCAGTCGGTCACCGGGTCCAGGAGCTGCCAGGGCTCCCCGTCGTCCTCGCCGACCCGGATGTTGTAGGGCTCGGCCTCCGCCACGGCCCTGCGCAGGGCCCGTTCGAATAGCTCGGTGTCTATCGGTCCTTGTATCTCCAGGTACTCACCGACCCGGAAGGTGGTGCTCTCCGGCGGCTCCAGCTGCTCTATGAACCAGATTTCACTCTGGCCGGTCGAGAGCGGCAGACGGGCGGCCGGTATGGCGGGCTGCACATTTCCCCCACTGAGAATGGGACCACGGTCGAAAATGTGCCCGCCGACCGGGAGTAGTTTTCCGCGCGGTCGCAGGCACCACACGTGACCCTATGAGACGGAATTGCACTCGGTGCGGGGGTCAAGAGACCGTTCGGTGGCGAGACTGTGAAAATCGCCGGGCCCTAGGTGTTTACCTGGAGTATCCGCGATGCCGGAACGGCGGGAGCGCGTGCACGAGCATGCGCCCTACGGGCGCGAGTGTCCAGAGGGTGTCGGGAGTTCACCGAGAGGCACCCCAATGCGCGGGTGCCGGGTGGGTGCCCGCGCCGGGGTGTGGAGGCCGTGTCGGCCCACCCCCATTGACAATCGGAACGTCGTTCCGTATAAGTGGAGCGGAGGAATACTCCGATTACTTTTCAAGGGGTAGGACCAGTGAGTGACAGCCCGCGCGCGGTGTTCGAGAAGCTGCTGGCCGGCATGGTCAACCGCGACTTCGACAACCTCTGGCGGCTCTACGCGCCGGACGTCGTGCTGGAGCACCCGTTCGCGGTGCCGGAGCCGACCGTGACCCGCGGTCAGGAGGGCCTGCGGCGGCTTCTGGACGGACTGCGGGAGTGGTTCGAGATGACCGCGAAGAACGTGGTCATCCACGAGACGGCCGACCCCGAGGTCATCGTGGCCGAATGGGACTACGAGACGCGCGTGCCCGGCACCGACAAGCAGTTCACCACGGCCAACGTGATGGTGATGCGCGTTCGCGACGGCAAGATCGTCGAATCCCGCGATTACCACAACCACGCGGCCCTCGCCCGGATCATCGCCGGCTGAGCGCCCCGCGCCCGGCCAAGGGCCGCCGCTACGGCCCGGGCCACTGAGACGGACGATCGAAGGGGCGGCACCCCGCACACGGGGGCCGCCCTTTCGGTCTGCCTGGTCAGGCAGTCGGAGGCCGTGGCGGGAATCGAACCCACGTAACTCGATTTGCAGTCGAGCCCCTCAACCACTCGGGCACACGGCCGATGTCGGCTTGCGTTCTCGACGATAGGACCGGGCTGGGGCGGGCACAACGGAGCGGTGGGGGCTGCCATACGACTGACACACTGCGTTCATGGCCGCCGTTCCTGGCCCGCCGGACGCGGCCCCCCGCCGGGGCCCTTCAAGGCGCGGGTTCACGGTGTGGGCGCACGGTGCGGGCGCACGGCCCGCCTTCACGGCGTGGGGCGCTGCGCCAGGAAGTCCTCGACCACCTGGCGGAAGAGGTCCGGCTCGTCGACCCACGGGTAGTGGCCGACCCCGGGCAGCGGCCGCGCCTGGCCGTTCGGGAAGGACTCGGCCACCAGCTCCCCGGCCCGCATCCCGGTCACCGCGTCCCGGTCGCCGGTGATCGCCAGCACCGGGCACGGCACCTCGCGCAGCCGGGCGAGCACCGCGCGCCGCCCCGCCTCGTCGACGCCCTGCCAGAACCCGGCCCGCGCCACCGGCCCCAGCTGCTCGCCCTCGCTCTCGGCGTGGGCCCGCTGCGGCTCCTCCCAGCGGCCGTACGCCATGGGGGCGGCCTGGAGCAGCAGCCTGCGCATCTCGGCGAGGTCGGTGGTGTCGGGCAGCAGTCGCACCGCCGTGTACGCCTCCTGCCACCAGGGCTCGTCGGCGCGGGACTCGAAGATCTCCCGGGCGTCCTCGGGGAGTTCGCCCTGGAGCCGGGCGCCCGGGCTGACCAGGATCAGCCGGCCGAGCCGCTCGGGGTGGGCGGCCGCGTACGCCTGCGCGGTGGCGGCGGCCGCGTCATGGGCGAGCAGCGGGAAGCGGACGAGATCCAGATGGCGGCGGAGCGCCTCGAGGTCTTCGGCGAGCCCGGGGAAGGCGTAGCCGATGGGGTCGACGGCCGGCGGGGAGTCCCCGGTGCCGCGGCTGTCGGGGATGAGGAGGGTGTGGTGGGCGTCAAGACCGCCGAGGTCGCCCAGATACGCGGCGTCCCGCCCCGGCCCGCCCGCCAGGCAGATCAGCGGCGGCCCCGCCGAGCCGTCCCGGGCCTCCATGACGCGGTAGGCCAGCTCGGTTCCGTCGTACGAGGTGTAGTGCGGCATGGGGTCAGCTTGCCCCAGCGTCGTCATCTTGACCGCGCTTGACCGGGTGTCCTCACGCACCGGGTGTGGCGCCGGGCACGGTCCGGGCTCCGCGCGTGGCGCCGGTCCGGGCTCCGCGCGTGGCGCCGGTCCGGGCTCCGCGCGTGGCGCCGGGCCGGCTCCGTGCGTGGCGCCGGGCCGTGGGGCGGCTATGGCCCGGCTCAGCGGTCCGGCTCCGTTTCGCGGCTCCGTGGCGCGGCCGTCCGCGTGACGCAAAAGCGCCGGTAGGAGCGATCTTGTACGTCCCCAAATCCCGCTTATGGTTTCCGTCCCCGGCTCCGTATGATGCGAGCGTGTTCGATTCCCGGCACATCAAGACGTTCCACGAGGTGGTCCGCTCCGGCTCGTACTCCGGGGCCGCCCGTGCCCTCGGCTACACCCAGCCGGCCATCACCCAGCAGATGAAGGCGCTCGAACGGGCCGTGGGCAGTCCGCTGTTCATCCGGGTCGGCCGGGGGATGCGGCTCACCGAGGCGGGGGAGACCCTCGCCCGGCACGCCGACACCATTCTGACCAGCATCTCCACCGCCCAGCAGCAGATGAGCGCCATCACCCGGCTGCGTTCGGGCCGGGTGCGGGTCTGCGCCTTCCCCAGCGCCAACGCGACCCTCATCCCCGAGGCCATGGCCCGGCTCGCCGCCGCCCATCCGGGGGTGCGGGTGGAGCTGCTGGAGGGCGAGCCGCCGGATTCGCTGGGGCGGGTGGTGCGCGGGGAGTGCGACATCACCCTCGCCTTCACCTATCCCGGGCTGCGCGAGGAGACCCCCGCCGAACTGGTGGAGATCCCGCTGCTGGAGGACCAGCTGACGGTGCTGCTGCCGACCGGCCATCCGCTGGCCCGGCGGCGGGCGGTCAAGCTGGCCGAGCTGAGCGAGGAGCGCTGGATCGCCGGGTGTCTGCGGTGCCGCGCCAACTTCCTCCACGAGTGCGCCGAGCAGGGCTTCGCCCCGGACATCGCCTTCACCACCGACGACAATCTGGTGGTGCAGAGCATGGTGGCGGCGGGGCTCGGCGTGGCGATGATGCCGGGCCTGGTGCTGTCGTTCCTGTGTCACGAGAAGGTCACCGGGCGCGCCCTGGACCCCGCCTCGCGCCGCCATGTCTCGGCGTACGTCCTCCGCGAGCACCTGGGGATACCGGCCACCGCGCGGGTTCTGGAGGAGCTGAAGACCGTGGCCGGGAACCGGATCGGATGCTGACCCCTTACCCATAAGCGGAGCTTGGGGACGGCTCAACAACCTGTCGTTGGACGTGATGGTGCGGGCGGCAGGACGCTGCCCCCATGACCACCCCGACCGCGTATCCGCCCTCCCGTCTTCTCACGGCACGCCTCGGCGCGTTCGTCGGCGACGTCCGCGAGGCCGTCGGCCGGGGCCTGGCGCCCGATGTGACCGCCTATCTGGTGGGCGAGCGGCTCGCGCCCCACCTCGGCGCGGACGATCTGCTCACCCCCGAGCAGCGCGAGGGCGACCCCGACCGCTACCGCCAGCACATCCTGCACGCCGAGCCCGACGGCAGCTTCTCGATCGTCGCGCTGGTGTGGCTGCCCGGCCAGCGCACGGCGATCCATGACCATGTGTCCTGGTGCGTGACCGGCGTCCACGAGGGTGAGGAGCACGAGCGGCGCTACCGCCTCGTCCCCGACGGCCCGGGCTCGCGGCTGATCGCGGTGGAGGACGTGGTCAACCCGCGGGGCGCGGTGTGCGGGTTCGCGCCGCCCGGAGATATCCACAGGGTGTGGAACGCCTGCGGGACGCAGGCGATATCGATCCACGTCTACGGGGCGGACATCGCCCGCCTGGGCAGCAGCGTCCGGCGGGTCTACGACCTCCCGACGACGGACGACCGCCTCCTGGCGGCGGACGGTCACCTCCCCGCGGCGGACGGTCACCTTTCGGCGGCGGACGGCCATCTCCCGACGGCGGACGGCCAGTGACGCTGACCGCCGCGCCCGGCCGGGCGCGGCAGGCTGCCGGATGGCGGCCGCCCGCCCCGGCGTACGGGCTCGGGCTCGCCGCGGCCGGGGTCGCGGCCGCCTGGGGCGTCCACCGGCTGCTCCCCGCCGTCCCCCTGCTGACCGCCGCCGTGGTGCTGGGCATCGTCGCCGCGCATCTGCCGGGGGCGCGCGGCCTGGTCCGGGGCGTCTGCCGGGCCGGGCTCTCGTTCGCCGGGAAGCGGCTGATGCGCCTGGGCATCGTGCTGCTCGGGCTCAAGCTCAGCCTGGACGATGTGCTGGGCCTGGGCTGGGCCACCGTGGCGATGGTCCTGGGCGTGGTCGCGGCGACCTTCTGCGGCACCTGGTGGCTGGGCCGCCGGATGGGGCTGCGCGGCGACCAGCCGCTGCTGATCGCGACCGGCTACTCCATCTGCGGGGCGTCCGCGATCGGCGCGGTGAGCGAGGTGTCGGACAGCGATGAGCGCGATGTGGCCACCTCCGTGGCGCTGGTGACGCTGTGCGGCACGCTCGCCATCGCCGTCCTGCCGCTGCTCCAGCACCCCTTGGGCCTCGGCGACGAGGCGTTCGGCCGGTGGGTGGGCGCGAGCGTGCACGACGTGGGCCAGGTGGTGGCCACCGCGCAGACCGCGGGGCCCTCGGCGCTGGGCGACGCGGTGCTGGTCAAGCTGGTGCGGGTGGCGCTGCTCGCCCCGCTGGTCGCGGTGCTCGCGACGTCCGTACGGGCGCGGGGGCGCGCCAAGAAGGTGGCGGGCCAGGCGGCACAGGGCGAGACGGCACAGGGTGAGGCGCAGGAGCGGCGGCGGCCGCCCCTGGTGCCGCTCTTCGTCCTCGGCTTCCTCGCCATGACGGCCCTGCGCAGTACCGACGTCCTGTCCACCACCGTGCTGGACACCGCCGCCACGGCCCAGGAACTCCTCCTCGCCGCCGCCCTCTTCGGCCTGGGCAGCGCCGTCCACCTGCCCTCCCTCACCCGCACCGGCGCCCGGGTCGCCGCGCTGGGGCTGTGCGCGTGGGTGGTGATCGCGGGGGCGTCGTACGGGGGCGTGCTGCTCACCACGTAGGGCCGTAGGGCTTCCCCGCGCATGACGGTGGTGACTCGAAGTCGGCCTTGGGCATGAGGTAGGTGGCGTTGGGGAACGTGGCACCCAGGCGCCGTCGAGCAGGCGTGTGTTCCAGCCGACGTGGTCCACGTGGAGATGGGTGTTGACCACCAGGTCGACGTCCTCGGGCCGTACGCCGGCGAGGGCGAGCTTCCCGAGGTAGTCCAGGTTCAGGTGGTCCCACGCGGCGACGGCCGGGCGGCGCCGCGAGGTGGTCGACCGCGTCGTCCGGGTGGTGGACGACGGGTTGCCCGTCGACCTGCTTTGCGACTGGTGTCCCAGCGAGGACTCTGGGCCGGGTACCTAGGGCCAGCGGCCGAGCGCGGCTCCGTCCCGCGACAGGTGTGACGTCCTGGAACGCCACTTACCCTGACGCCATGACCCCTCGTGACCCCCTTGATGTCGGCGCCGCCGACGCCGCCGTCACGGACAGCGCCCTGCCGCCCCAGGCCGCCGCCTCCGCCGTCCACCCCGAGCCGAAAGCCGGAGAACGCGGTCCGGCGGAAGCCGGGGATCGCGGTCCGGCGGAAACCGGTGACCCGGACCTGGCGGGCGACGGCGACACCGGCGACACCGGCGGCACCGTCCTGGGGCGCCGTTACCGCGCCCTCACCCTCGGCATCGTCACCGTCGTCTCCCTCATCGCCTTCGAGGCGAGCGCGGTCAACACCGCGATGCCGGTCGCGGCCCGCGCGCTGGACGGGGTCGAGCTCTACGCGTACGCCTTCTCCGCCTACTTCACCGCGAGCCTGTTCGCGATGGCGCTGTCGGGGGAGTGGTGCGACCGCAAGGGCCCGCTGACGCCGCTGTTCACCGGGATCGCGGCCTTCGCCGCCGGGTTGCTGGTGGCCGGTTCCGCACAGCGGATGTGGATGTTCGTGGGCGGGCGCGCGGTGCAGGGCATAGGCGGCGGGCTGGTGATCGTCGCGCTGTACGTGGTGGTGGGCCGCGCCTATCCGCAGCGGCTTCAGCCCGCCGTGCTGGCGTCCTTCTCCGCCGCCTGGGTGCTGCCGGTCATCGTCGGCCCGCTCGCCGCCGGGACCGTCACCGAACAGGCCGGCTGGCGCTGGGTGTTCCTGGCCATCCCGGTGCTGGTGCTGCCGCCGCTCGCGGTGATGCTCCCCGCGCTGCGCGCCCTGCCCCGAGCGAGCGCTCCGCGGGCATGAACCGCCGCCGTATCCTGCTCGCGCTCGCCGTCGCGGTGGGCGCCGGGCTGCTCCAGTACGCGGGCCAGGACCTCAGCTGGCTCTCCCTCCTCCCGGCCGCCGCCGGGCTCGCCCTGCTCGTCCCGTGCGTACTGCGGCTGCTGCCCAAGGGCACCTTCCGCGCCGCCCGCGGACTGCCGTCGGTGATCCTGCTGCGCGGGGTGGCGGCGGGGTCCTTCCTGGGTGCGGAGAGCTTCGTCCCGCTGATGCTGGTGACCCAGCGCGGCCTGTCCGCGACCGCCGCCGGGCTCTCGCTCACCGGCGGCGGCCTCACCTGGGCCCTGGGCTCCTACACCCAGAGCCGCCCCGTCTGGAGCCGCACCGCGAACGGCTGATGGGCCTCGGCATGCTGCTCATGGCCGTCTCCATCGCCATGGTGCTCCTGGCCCTCGTCGACTCCGTACCCGCCTGGATCGTGGCCGTGGCCTGGGTGATCGGGGGCTACGGAATGGGGCTGACCATCTCCAGCGGGAGCGTGCTGCTGCTGAAGCTCTCCCGCCCGGAGGACGCGGGCAGCAACTCCGCCTCCCTCCAGGTCTCCGACGCGCTCGGCAACATCACGCTGGTCGGCCTCAGCGGTGTCCTCTTCGTCACCTTCGGTGGCGGCGAGATCGCCGCCACCGGCACGGCGGCCACCCACCAGCCCGCCGCCTTCGGGGCGGTCTACGTGGCGATGGCGGCGGTGGCGCTGGTGGGCGCGTGGGTGACGACGCGGTTGCGGCCCGTCACGGCGTAGTACCATTCTGGCCCATTGGTGGTACCGTATTGGTATGGCTATGAATCTCCGACTGCGCGACGACCAGCAAGAGGCGCTCAAGCAGCGGGCCGAGGAGGAGGGCCGCAGTATGCACGCCATAGTGCTTCAAGCGATCGACCGGTATCTGGAGCAGGAGGCGGACCGGGAGTCGGTCCAGCGCCTGGGGGCGAAGTACGCGGCACGCCACGCGGACCTGCTGCGGAGGCTGGGGAGTAAGTGAAGTACCTGACGGTCCAGGAAGTGCTGGACCTGGCGGAAATCGCCTGTGGGGGGCAGCGGATCGCGGTGCGCGATCTGGGGTTGCTGAGCTCGGCTGTGCATCGCCCGCAGTCGCAGATGTTCGGCATAGAGGCGTACACCGATCTCTTCGAGAAGGCCGCCGCGCTGCTCCAGTCGCTCGCCGTCAACCACCCGCTGGTGGACGGCAACAAGCGGATGGCGTGGATGTGCACGGTGGTCTTCCTCGACCTCAACGGCACCGAGATGCTCGACGTCGACCAGGACGAGGCGTACAAGCTGGTGGTCGGCGTGGCCGCGGGCGCGAACGAGGACGTTGGCGACATCGCGGCCAGATTGCGGAGGCTGCACGAGGGAATGTGAGTCTGATCCCACCCTCGGGTGGGATCCGCACGTACCCCCGAGCGTGAAGCACGGCACCGGTAGGCTGACGCGGTTCCCGATCGACCTCGCCGAGCCAGCCCGACGGAGACCGTGAGTACTACTGCCGCCTCCACCAGCCATCACCTCTCGCCCGCCTTTCCCGGCCGGGCGCCTTGGGGTACCGCGAGCAAGCTGCGCGCCTGGCAGCAGGGCGCATTGGACAAGTACATCCAGGAGCAGCCGCGGGACTTCCTCGCGGTGGCGACCCCCGGGGCCGGGAAGACCACCTTCGCCCTGACCCTCGCCTCCTGGCTGCTGCACCACCACGTCGTCCAGCAGGTGACGGTCGTCGCGCCGACCGAGCACCTGAAGAAGCAGTGGGCGGAGGCCGCCGCGCGGGTCGGCATCAAGCTGGACCCGGAGTACAGCGCGGGCCCGCTGGGCCGGGAGTACCACGGGATCGCCGTGACCTACGCGGGCGTCGGCGTCCGGCCCATGCTGCACCGCAACCGGATCGAGCAGCGCAAGACCCTGGTGATCCTCGACGAGATCCACCACGCCGGCGACTCCCGCTCCTGGGGCGAGGCCTGTCTGGAGGCGTTCGAGCCGGCCACCCGGCGGCTGGCGCTCACCGGCACCCCGTTCCGGTCCGACACCAACCCCATCCCCTTCGTCACCTACGAAGAGGGCAGCGACGGCATCCGGCGCTCCTCGGCCGACTACACCTACGGCTACGGCAACGCGCTGGGCGACGGCGTCGTGCGCCCCGTCATCTTCCTCTCCTACAGCGGCAACATGCGCTGGCGCACCAAGGCGGGCGACGAGATCGCGGCGCGGCTCGGCGAGCCGATGACCAAGGACGCCGTCTCCCAGGCGTGGCGCACCGCGCTCGACCCGCGCGGCGACTGGATGCCGAACGTGCTGCGCGCCGCCGACCAGCGGCTGTCCGAGGTGCGCAAGGGCATCCCGGACGCGGGGGCGCTCGTCATCGCCTCCGACCAGGACTCGGCCCGCGCCTACGCCAAGCTGATCCGCGAGATCACCGGCACCAAGGCGACGCTGGTGCTCTCCGACGAGGCGGCGGCGTCCCAGCGGATCGAGGACTTCAGCCACTCCGACGACCGCTGGATGGTCGCGGTCCGCATGGTGTCGGAGGGGGTGGACGTGCCCCGGCTGGCGGTCGGGGTGTACGCGACCACCATCTCCACCCCGCTCTTCTTCGCCCAGGCCGTCGGCCGCTTCGTACGGTCGCGGCGGCGCGGCGAGACCGCGTCCGTCTTCCTCCCCACCATCCCGACGCTGCTCGGCTTCGCCAACGAGATGGAGGTCGAGCGCGACCACGTCCTGGACAAGCCGAAGAAGGACGGCGAGGAGGAGAACCCGTACGCGGAGGAGGAGAAGCTCCTCGAGGAGGCCGAGAAGCAGCAGGACGAGGACACCGGCGAACAGGACCAACTGCCCTTCGAGGCACTGGAATCGGACGCGGTCTTCGACCGGGTGCTGTACGACGGCGCCGAGTTCGGCATGCAGGCGCATCCGGGCAGCGACGAGGAGCAGGACTACCTGGGCATCCCGGGGCTCCTCGAACCCGACCAGGTGCAGATGCTGCTCCAGAAGCGGCAGGCCAAGCAGATCGCGCACAGCCGCAAGAGGCCGGACGCGGAGGCGGACCTGCTGGAGCTTCCGGCGGAGCGGCGGCCGGTGGTCACCCACAAGGAGCTGCTGGAGCTGCGCAAGGAGCTCAACTCGCTGGTCGGGGCGTACGTCCACCAGAGCGGAAAGCCGCACGGCGTGATCCACACCGAGCTGCGCCGGGTGTGCGGGGGCCCGCCGAGCGCGGAGGCGACGGCGGGGCAGATCCGCGAGCGGATCAAGAAGGTCCGGGAGTGGGCGACCCGCATGCGCTGACGCACGGACCTTTCCCCTCTCCACTCCTCCCCGTAACAGGGGCTCTGCCCTGGGCCCGGGGTTCGGGGTGGTGCCCGGGCGCCTCTTGGCGTGCTGGCGCCGCTGGGACGGCGGGGTCTGGCGGATCTTTCCGCTCCCCGCCCCTTCCCGTGACAGGGGCTCTGCCCCTGGGCCCGGGTTCGGGGTGGAGCGCCGGGCACCTCTTGGCGTGCTGGCTCGCCGGGGCGGCGGGGTCTGGCGGTTGGGTCGGTCTGGCTGGCGCCCGCTGGGGCGTCGGGTCCGGCAGGTCTTTCCCCTCCCCGCCCCTTCCCGCTGCCAAGGGCTTCGCCCCTGGACCCCGGGGCCCGCCCTGCTCCTTCCGGCGGCATTGATGTGCGGCTCCGCCGCGTGGCATGGGCTTCGCCCCTGGACCCCGGGGTGCCCAGGACGGGGCCTTGGACACCCTCTGGCGCGCCACGGGCTCCACCCCTGGATCCCGGGGTTTGGGGGCGAAGCCCGGACACCCCCTGGCGCGCTGGCGCGCCAGGGCGGCGGGGGCCCGCCCTGCTCCTTCCTGCGGCATCGGGCCTCGCCCTGGGCTCGGGGGCTGGGGCGAGGCCCAGTTGTGGGAAGGGGCGGGGAGGGGAGCAGCCCGCCGCAGGCGTCCCGCCCCCTGCAACCCCCTTCGAAAAATTTCATGAACCGGTCACAGACCTCCCTCATGAAACCGGGCAAACCGCGACCGTTTGGGGCGCTCTCATGTCGTACGCCTTGGTAGCTCCGATCGGATTCTGGACAAACCCTTCCGCAAAGCGGACCGGCTCGCTAGCGTTCGGGCACGCACACGCCCCGTGGCAGCGCCGCCGCGGAGCGCAGCCGGTGCGTGACCACCGCGACCGGCGGCCTCTTCGCGCGCCGTCGTCGGGACCGGCGGGGCACCACACGAAGAGCCGCCACTCATCACCGAGGAGGGGGCGTCGTGACCGCGGAGACCTCTCAGACGCTCGACCGGGGACTGCGCGTCCTCAAACTGCTCGCCGACACCGACCACGGGCTGACCGTGACCGAGCTGTCCAACAAGCTCGGCGTCAACCGCACCGTGGTGTACCGGCTGCTGGCCACTCTCGAGCAGCACTCCCTGGTCCGCCGGGACATCGGCGGGCGGGCGCGCGTCGGGCTCGGAGTGCTCCAGCTCGGCCGCCAGGTGCATCCGCTCGTACGGGAGGCGGCGCTGCCCGCGCTGCGCTCCCTCGCCGAGGACGTCGGCGCGACAGCCCACCTCACCCTGGTCGACGGCACCGAGGCACTCGCCGTCGCGGTCGTCGAGCCGACCTGGACCGACTACCACGTGGCCTACCGGGCCGGATTCCGGCATCCGCTCGACCGGGGCGCCGCCGGGCGCGCGATCCTCGCCGCCCGCGCCGGCCGCCCCGACGACCCCGGGTACGCCCTCACCCACGGCGAACTGGAAGCGGGCGCGAGCGGCGCGGCCGCCCCGCTCATCGGGGTGACGGGGATAGAGGGCAGCGTCGGGGTCGTGATGCTCTGCGACTCGGTCCCGGAGCGCGTCGGCCCCCGGGTGGTCGACGCGGCCCGAGAGGTCTCGGACGCCTTGAGGTGAGGGCGCGCCGCGGGCACGTGGCGTCCGGGGCACGGTGGGGCGCCGGACAGCAAGGTGCCTCGCACCTGACGACGCTCGCCTGCCGGGGCGGCGCCCTGTGCGGCGCCGCCCCGGCAGACGGGCGTACGGCAGACGGGCGTACGGCGGCGCCGTAGCGGCGGCGCTGACCCGCGCGGCTGCGACCGCCGCCGCCGCGTGGCGGCCCGGAGGCGATGCTGGTTCGCCTCGGGCGCGTTCGGTGGCTAGGTGCGCTGCGTCTGATGTCACCCGCGCCGGTGTCGGGCGCGACCGCTGCCGGTCTCTCCGGGGCAGCCTCGCCCGCGCGGGTCGGCGGGGCCACCGCCCAGGACCCGAGGGCCGGACGTCCGACACGTGAGGTCACGCGCGCCCGCGCCATGCGGTGGCCCGTCACGCGCGCGCCTGCGTCATGCGGTGGCCAACCATGCGGTGGCCAGCCATGCGGCGGCCCGGCGGTGGCACTGGGCCCGCACCCGGCGCGATCGGGGGCACGTCCCGTGAACCCGCCCGCGTGGGGCCCCGTGCCCGCCCGCGTCAGGCGGCCGGGCGCCACGGTCGGGTTTCCGGCAGGCCCCTGGGCCGGGCGCCGCGGGGTTTCCGCCGACCCCGGGCGGCGCCCGGGGCCGGGGCGGCGCCTCACCCGTCCCGGTGGTCAACTAGATTCGCACCATGCCTGCCGTCTCCCCCGCGCCCGCATCCTCGCGCTCTGCTCCGCGCCTGTGCTCGCCCTGCTCGCGGTGGCCGCGTTCGCGCCGCTGCCGTTCACCGTGGCCCAGCCCGGTTCGACCGTGAACGTCCTGGGCTCCGACCACGGCAAGCAGGTGATCAGCGTCTCGGGGACCGGGACCCGCAAGACCGCCGGGCAGCTGCGGATGACGACGATCCTGGCGACCGGCCCGGACGCCACCGTGCGGCTGAAGGACGTGGTCAGCGGCTGGTTCGCCACCGACCGCGCCGTCATGCCGCATGACTCGGTCTACGTCGGCGGCACCACCAAGGAGATCGAGCGGCACAACGCCGACGAGATGCGGGCGTCCCAGTCCTCGGCCACCAGGGCCGCGCTCGGCTATCTCCACCGCTCCCCGCGCGACGTCAAGGTCACCCTGCGCCTGGCCGACGTCGGCGGTCCGAGCGCCGGGCTGCTCTTCTCCCTCGGCATCGTCGACAAGCTGGACGGCGACGGCCGCGGCGGCGACCTCACCGGCGGCCGGACGATCGCGGGCACCGGCACCATCGACGCCAAGGGCAAGGTCGGGGCCGTGGGCGGGGTCCCGCTCAAGACGCAGGCCGCCAAGCGGGACGGCGCCACGGTCTTCCTCGTGCCCAAGGCCGAATGCGCCGACGCCACGGCCGAACTGCCCAAGGGGCTGCGGCTGATCCCCGTCACCACCCTCAAGGGTGCGGTGACGGCTCTGCGGGCGCTGCGGTCGGGCGGCGCGGTCCCGCACTGCTGAGCGGCGCCGCCACGCCCTCGTCCACTGCGGCCCCCTTGTCCGCCGCCGCCCCCTCGTCCATCCCGCGCCAGGCCGGGAAGATCAGCGGGCTGAGCGTGGCCAGGAAGTAGACACCACCCGTCACCAGGAAGGCGGCGGTCAGCCCCACCCCCTCCACCAGGCACCCGGCCGCGAGCCCGCCGAGCGGCATCACCACCCACACCCCCGCGGTGAGCGCCCCCGAGACCCGGCTGCGCAGCTCGTCGGGGACGGCCTCGTACGTCACCGTGGTCAGGATCGGGTTGAGCATCCCCGCCGCGACCCCGCTGATCCCCATCGTCACGGCGAGCGGGGACACCCCGGGCACGAACGCGGCGATCAGGAACCGCGGCAGCCCGCACACCAGGAAGCTCACCGCGAAGACGGTCCGGCGCGGAAAGCGGTCGCCCACCGCCCCGTACAGCAGCGCCCCCACCAGCGCCCCGCCGCCGAACAGCGCCGTGAGCAGCCCCAGTTGCACGGACCCGCCCAGATGGCGCTCGGCATGGACCGGCAGCAGTACGGAGGACAGGCCCTGGTCGAGACCGTTGGTGACCATGACCATCAGCACGATGGCCAGCAGCAGCCGGTGGCGCAGCAGGAAGCGGTACCCCTCGCCCAGCTCCGCGCGGTAGGCGCGGGCGGACACCGGCACCACGGGCGTGCGCGGCGCGGCGGCGGGGAGTCCGCGCAGCCCCGCCATGATCAGCAGCGCGGACGCCGCGAACGTGGCCGCGTCCAGCAGCAGTACCGACGGCGGGCCGAGCAGCGCGATCAGCAGCCCGCCGAGCGCGGCGCCCAGCATCCGGGCCCCGCGCGAGGCCCCGTCGTAGAAGCTGGCCGCGCGGCTGAGGGTGGTGCCCGCCCGTTCGGCCAACGCGGGGACGAGCACCTGGCGGGCGGTCTCGCCCGGCGCGTGGAGCAGTCCGCAGAACGCCATCAGCGCGCACAGCTGCCAGAACCGCAGCAGCCCGGCGAAGTGCAGCACCGGAATCGTGGCGACGGCCACCCCGCACAGCGAGTCCGAGGCGATGGAGACCCGTCTGCGGCCGATCCGGTCGATGACCGGCCCGCCGATGACGGCGGAGACGACCACCGGCAGGGTCGCGCAGAAGGACACCAACCCGGCCTTGGCCGCGCTGCCCGTGGTCTGCAGGACGAACCACGGGACGGCGATCAGGGTGAGGGAATTGCCCGCTATGGAGACGGTGTTGGCGGCGAGGACGAGAAGGAGTGGTCTTCGGCCGCCGCCTCGGCCCGCTGCTTTGTCTAAGCCCATGTCAGTGGTCGAACCGGGCGGTCAGACCGGATTGCGGCAGCCGCGGCGTGGCCAGCCGCAGCCCGACCTCCACCAGCGTCCAGCCGACCCTGGCGCGCAGCGCCCGGGCGCGGGCGGGGCGCGAGCGGCGGCGCGGCCGGGACGCCTCGCGGGCCTCGTCACGCAGCCGCTCGGCGCGTATGTGGTGCAGCCACAGATGGATGTCGTCGCCGTACATGTGTGGTTCCCCCCAGGGATCGGTCAGTCCTCGTCGCGCGGGAAGGCGTGCAGATGGACGCGGACGCGAGCCGAGTTCTCGACGTCCTGGCCCACCTCCTTCTCGCGGTAGCTCTCGATCAGTTCGTGCACTTTGTCGCGCATTTCGCGGGCGAGTTCAGGGGTGAGACGCATGCTGAAGTCGCTGATGTCCGAGGCGCCGCGCCACGCTGAAGGCCAGTCGTGCATGGTGCTGAACCAGGTGGACAGGTCCTGGCCGTGGATGGTGGCCCACTCGTGGAGCAAGGTGTTGATCGCTCCTCGCACGGACGGGTCGGGGCTGGTCAGGAACCTGTCGCTACCCACCCGCACGCCCCGCTGCGCCGCCTTCCACCACCGCTCCCGCCCCTTGCCCCGCTCTGGGTCGTCCTTGACGAAGCCGTGGGCGGCCAGCTGTCGCAGATGGTAGCTCGTGGCGCCGCTGGACTCCCCCAATCTGTCGGCCAGTTGGGAAGCGGTGGCCGGTCCGTACTCGCGCAGCGCGCTGAGCAGACGCATCCGCAGCGGATGCGCGAGCCCGCGCAGGGAGCGTGGGTCGAGCACCCGGACATCGTCGGGCGCAGGCTCTTCGTTCTCTGCCATGAGCGGCAGCCTAAGCATGCAAAGACTCAGTTGCAACGCTTTCTTTGCAACTGAGTCTTTGCATCAGTTCTCAGTCCCGCGCCGCCTGCCGCACCAACGGAATGACCCGCAGCGGCACCGGGTTCTCCATCACGATCGTCGTCGACGCCCGGACGATCCCCTCGAACCCCACCACCAGGTCGATCACCCGCTGGAGATCGGCGTTGGAGCGGGCCACCAGTCGGCACAGCATGTCCCCGTGGCCCGTCGTCGTGTGCAGCTCCAGCACCTCGGGAACGGTCGCCAGATGGGCCCGTACGTCCGGCCCCTGCCCCTGCTTGATCTCCAGCGTCGCGAAGGCGGTGACCGGATAGCCGAGCGCCGCCGGGTCCACATCGGGGCCGAAGCCCCGGATCACCCCCTGCGCCCGCAGCCGGTCCAGCCGCGCCTGCGCCGTGCCGCGGGCGACGCCGAGGCGGCGCGACGCCTCCAGCACCCCGATCCGCGGCTCCTCGGCGAGCAGCTCGATCAAGCGGGCGTCGAGCCCGTCGATTCCCATGCGGTCCCCTCCAGGTCCCGGGCCTTCTCTCGAGGCGTTCTCTGTGACGGTAGTCACTCTGCACAGGATGCGCTGCCTACTCGGCCTGTGGCTATACACACTGACCAGCGATTTCGCGAAGTGTTGCGCACCTTGAGCCCCCGAGGGACGCTTCGAAGTATGACTGAGACGACAGAAATGCTGCAGCAGGGGGACGCACGGCACGCCGACCCGTTCCCCGTGAAGGGGATGGACGCGGTCGTCTTCGCCGTCGGGAACGCCAAGCAGGCCGCGCACTACTACGCCACCGCCTTCGGCATGAAGCTCGTCGCCTACTCCGGTCCGGAGAACGGCAGCCGGGAGACGGCCAGTTACGTCCTCGTCTCGGGCAGCGCCCGCTTCGTGTTCACCTCCGTCATCAAGCCGGTGAGCGCCTGGGGCCGCTTCCTGTCCGAGCATGTCGCCGAGCACGGCGACGGTGTGATCGACCTCGCGGTCGAGGTGCCGGACGCGCGCGCCGCGTACGCGTACGCCCTCGAGCACGGCGCCACCGGGATCGAGGAGCCGCACGAGCTCAAGGACGAGCACGGCACGGTGGTCATGGCCTCGATCCGCACCTACGGCGACACCCGCCACACCCTCGTCGAGCGCACCGGCTACTTCGGCCCGTACCTCCCCGGCTACGCCGAGGCCGAGCCGATCGTCGCCCCGCCGGCGCGCCGGAACTTCCAGGCCATCGACCACTGCGTGGGCAATGTGGAGCTCGGCCGGATGGACGAGTGGGTCCGCTTCTACAACGACGTCATGGGCTTCACCAACATGAAGGAGTTCGTGGGCGACGACATCGCCACCGAGTACTCCGCGCTGATGTCGAAGGTCGTGGCGGACGGCACCCGCAAGGTGAAGTTCCCGCTCAACGAGCCCGCGGTCGGCAAGAAGAAGTCCCAGATCGACGAGTATCTGGAGTTCTACGGCGGCCCCGGCGTCCAGCACATCGCGCTCGCCACCAACGACATCGTCGCCACCGTGCGGGCGATGCGCGCGGCCGGGGTGAGCTTCCTGGACACCCCGGACTCGTACTACGACACCCTGGGGGAGTGGGTCGGCGACACCCGCGTCCCGCTGGAGACCCTCCGTGACCTGAAGATCCTCGCCGACCGCGACGAGGACGGCTATCTGCTCCAGATCTTCACCAAGCCGGTCCAGGACCGGCCGACCGTCTTCTTCGAGCTGATCGAGCGGCACGGCTCGATGGGCTTCGGCAAGGGCAACTTCAAGGCGCTGTTCGAGGCGATCGAGCGCGAGCAGGCCAAGCGCGGCAACCTCTGACCCCTCTGACCACCGTGCGGGGCGGGCCGCGGCCCGCGGGTCCGCCCCGCACGGCCGCGCCCACTCCCGCCCAATTCCGTGCACATGCGCCCACACTCCCGTGCCCTTGCGCCGCTGGTGCCAGAAAAAGCGAACACCTGAATGGGAGCGCTTTCCCAGCGTCTACACTCACGGCGATCTGTTCACTCCAACACGGCGTGATCACATGGGAGTTGTTGAGTATCAATGCACACGGAAAAGTACGCTGCGGGCCGTTTGACCAGGCGTAGGTTCACCCTCGGTGGGGGAGTCGCCGCGGCCGGCGCGCTCGGCGCCTTCGCCGCCCGCGCGGGGGCCGCCACCGTGGCGGGCGGCCGGTTCGACCTGTCGGTGCCCTCCACCCAGCTGATCCGCGAGAAGACCCCGCACAACTCCACCGTGCTGCAGTCCTTCGCGTTCGACGACGTGGGTGGGCACGTCTACACGATCCAGCTGATGGAGGGCGGGATCCGGCTCAGCGGGGAGTCCGCCCCCGTCTCCGGAGCCGACCGCGCCGCCCACGGCGACCTGTGCGTCACCAAGCTGTCCCTGGACGGTGCCGAGCTGGGCTCGATGTACCTCAAGGGGTTCGGGCACGGTGTCGCCATGGGCTGCGAGCCGGTCGGCTCCACGGCCTATCTGTGGACCGAGTCGGACGCCAACCCCGACTCCGGCTACGGCCGCGCCATCAGCCGCTTCAAGTTCGCCGATGGCACGGTGCTGTCGTCCGGTTCGTCCTCGCTGGTCAAGCACCGCCCGGTGGCGGGCTCCACCAGCAACCAGCCCGCCGTCGACATGCTCAACCGACGGCTGCTGCTGCGCTACCGCCTCGGCGGCGAGGTCCGCTACCGGCTGATGAGCCTGTCCGGGGTCAGCGCGGGCGACTACACGGCCGTGTACGACGACATACCCCAGACCGGCGTCGAGGACGGCGAGGTCTTCCAGGGCTTCACGGTCCTCGGCGACTACGTGTACCAGCTGACCGGCACCGCCTACACCGGCGAGGACGGCGCCAACCCGCCCTCCGGCCACGGCAACACCTACGTCTCCTGCGTCGATCTGCGCACCGGCGAGCTCGTCCAGCGCGCCCGCACCGAGGCCGCCTATTCGCTGAGCTACCGCGAGCCCGAGGGGATGGCCGTCCAGCTGTCCAGCCCCCGTCGGCTGTGCATGGGCTTCGCCTCGGGCGCCGCCGGGGACCGAAAGGTCAGCGTCTACTACAAGGCGCATTGACTTGCTCCTCGGGGCCGAAGCTCGAGAATTCTGGCCTTCCCTTCCGAAGCCTGTGCTATACGGCACAGGCTTCGGATGGGAATCCGTGGCTTCCTGCTTCGTTGCGCTGTGCCAGAACGGGTTCTGGTCTTATCGGCGCTCCTCGTAACGCACAGCACTCCTCACGGCCCTCGTCACGGCCCTCGTCGCGGCCCTCGTCGCGGCCCTCCTCGCGGTCATCCGTCCGCTGCAGCGATCTTCCCCGGGCGCTCCCCGGGTGCGAGTCTGGAGATATGACGGACCTCATCGAGCTGCTGCGGGAGGGCCTCCCCGAGGAGGCGGTGCTCACCGACCCCGATGTGACCGGGGCCTACGCCAACGACATGGCGAGCTTCTGCGAGGCGGGCGCGCCCGCCGTGGTCGTCCTCCCGCGCACGGTCGAGGAGGTGCAGCACGTGTGCCGCACCGCCACCGCGCTGCGCGTCCCGATCGTGCCCCAGGGCGCGCGCACCGGCCTGTCGGGCGCGGCCAACGCGTCCGACGGCTGCGTCGTGCTGTCCCTGGTCAAGATGGACCGGATCCTGGAGATCAACCCGGTGGACCGGATCGCGGTCGTCGAACCGGGCGTGATCAACGCGACCCTGTCCCGCGCGGTCATGGAGCAGGGCCTCTACTATCCGCCGGACCCCTCCAGCTGGGAGCAGTGCACGATCGGCGGCAACATCGGCACCGCGTCCGGCGGGCTGTGCTGCGTGAAGTACGGCGTCACCGCCGAATACGTCCTCGGGCTCGATGTGGTCCTCGCCGACGGCCGGCTGCTGAAGACCGGCCGCCGCACCGCCAAGGGCGTCGCGGGCTACGACCTGACCCGGCTCTTCGTCGGCTCCGAGGGCAGCCTCGGGATCGTCGTGCGCGCGGTCCTCGCCCTCAAGCCCGCCCCGCTCGAACAGCTCGTGCTCGCCGCCGAGTTCCCCTCCACCGCGGCCGCCTGCGACGCCATCTGCCGGATCATGGAGCGCGGCCACGCCCCCTCGCTGCTGGAGCTGATGGACCGTACGAGCGTCCGCGCGGTCAACGCGATGGGGAACATGGGCCTCCCGGAGTCCACCGAGGCCCTGCTGATGGCGGCCTTCGACACCCCGGACCCGGCCCCGGACCTCGCCGCCGTGGCCGAGCTGTGCACGGCGGCCGGTGCCACGGAGGTGGTCCCGGCCGAGGACGCCGCCGAGTCCGACATGCTGCTCCAGGCCCGCCGGATGACGCTTCCGGCGCTGGAGGCGGTCAAGGGCGTCACCATGATCGACGACGTCTGTGTGCCCCGCTCCCGGCTCGCCGAGATGATCGACGGCACGGCCGCCATCGCCACGAAGTACGGCCTGACCATCGGCGTCGTCGCCCACGCCGGGGACGGCAACACCCATCCCACGGTGTGCTTCGACCCCGCCGACCCCGACGAGTCCCGCCGCGCCCGGGAGTCCTTCGACGCCATCATGGCGCTGGGCCTGGAGCTCGGCGGCACCATCACCGGGGAGCACGGCGTCGGCGTCCTCAAGCGGGAGTGGCTGGCGCGGGAACTGGGCCCGGTGGGGGTGGAGATGCAGCGCGGTATCAAGCAGGTCTTCGATCCGCTGGGCCTGCTCAACCCCGGCAAGCTGTTCTGAGGCCGCCGGGACTGTTTCTGAGGCCGCCCGGACCGTTCTGAGGCCGCCCGGACCCGGGGGTGGTCCGGACGGCCTCGGTCTCAGCGGCTGATCAGCCTCAGCACCGGATCGGGCCTTGGCGGCTGATCACGCCTTGAGCGAGGCGATGTCGATCACGAAGCGGTACCGCACATCGCTGCTCACGACGCGGTCGTAGGCCTCGTTGATCTGGTCGCCGTTGATCAGCTCGATCTCGGCGCCCAGACCGTGCTCCGCGCAGAAGTCGAGCATCTCCTGCGTCTCCCGGATGCTGCCGATCTTCGACCCGGCCATCGACTTGCGGCCCATGATCAGCGAGAACTGGCTGAACGCGCTGGGGTTCTCCGGCGCGCCCACGTGCACCAGCGTGCCGTCCAGCTTCAGCAGCGACAGATAGCCGTCCAGCGGGAGGTTCGCCGAGGTCGTGTTGACGATCAGGTCGAAGGTTCCGGCCAACTCGGTGAAGGTCGCCTCGTCGCTGGTGGCGTAGAAGTGGTCGGCGCCCAGCCGCAGCCCGTCGTCCTTCTTGCGGAGCGTCTGGCTCAGCACGGTCACCTCGGCGCCCATGGCGTGGGCGATCTTCACGCCCATGTGGCCGAGGCCGCCGAGGCCCACGATGGCGACCTTCTTGCCGGGACCGGCGTTCCAGTGGGCCAGCGGGGAGTAGAGGGTGATCCCGGCGCACAGCAGCGGGGCGGCCACGTCCAGCGAGATCCCCTCGGGGATGCGCAGTACGTAGTTCTCGTCCACCACGATGTGGGTGCTGTAGCCGCCGTAGGTGGGGGCGCCGTCGTACTCCTTGCCGTTGTACGTCTGCACCTCGCCCTTGAGGCAGAAGTGCTCCTCACCGGCGAGGCAGTTCTCGCACTCGCGGCAGGAGTCGACGAAGCAGCCCACGCCGACCCGGTCGCCCACGGCGTACTTGGTCACGGCGGGGCCGACCTCGGCGACCACACCGGCGATCTCATGGCCGGGCACCATCGGGAAGAGGGCGGTGCCCCACTCCTCGCGGGCCTGGTGGATGTCGGAGTGGCAGATACCGGCGTAGGCGATCTCGATCAGCACGTCGTGCTCGCGCAGGGCGCGGCGCTCGATGGTGGTCCTACCTTTCAAGGGTGGTTGCTCTGGTCATTCGTAAGATCGGAGGGCCCGGGGGCTTTGGGTATGGCTGCATGGTGGGCGCCTTTTGGATGGCTCAAAGGACTTGGCCGCCCGGAGCCCCGCGACGACTCGACCGCCAATTGGGAGACGCGACCCGATCGCTGCTGTAGGACAACGTCGGCGAGGTCGTCTGCGGGAGTGAAGTGACGACGAGCTGGTGGAGGGAACGTGCCCGAGATCTGGGCCGGAGTGGACATCGGCAAGGAACATCACCACTGCGTGGTGATCAACGCGGACGGCGAACGGTTGCTTTCCCGCCGGGTCCTCAACGACGAAACCGAGCTGCTCCAGCTCATCGGCGATGTCCTGGAGATATCTACGGATGTGCTGTGGGCCGTCGACCTCAACCACGGCGCCGCCGCCCTGCTGATCGGCCTGCTCCTCGGCCACGGCCAGCCCATGGCCTATCTCACCGGCCTGGCCGTCCACCGCGCCTCGGTCACCTACAAGGGCGAGGGCAAGACCGACGCGAAGGACGCCTTCGTCATCGCCGACCAGGCCCGCGTCCGCCGCGACCTCGGCCTCCTGCGGCCCGGTGACGAGATCGCTGTCGACCTGCGCACCCTGACCGCCCGACGCTTGGACGTGGTCTTCGACCGCACCCGGCAGATCAACCGGCTCCGTGCCCAACTGCTGGAGGTGTTCCCTGCGTTGGAGCGGTCGCTGGACCTGGTCAACAAGGGCCCGGTGATGCTGCTGACCGGCTACCAGACCCCGGCCGCGATCCGCCGCGCCGGCGTCAAGCGGATCGAGACCTGGCTGAAAAACCGCAAGGTCCGCGGTGCCGCCGCGCTGGCGAAGACGGCTGTGGAGGCCGCCCAGGCGCAGATGACCGCGCTGCCCGGCGAAAAGCTGGCGGCCGCCATGGTGGTCCGCCTCGCGAAGGGGGTGATGGCCCTTGATGAGGAGATCGTCGAGCTTGACGCCCTGATCGAGGCCACGTTTCGCGAGCATCCGCACGCCGAGGTGATCCGCAGCCTGCCCGGCATGGGCCCCAAGCTCGGCGCCGAATTCATCGCCGCGACCGGCGGTGACATGGACGCCTTCGGCAGCGCCGACCGCCTGGCTGGCTTCGCCGGCCTTGCCCCCAGGCCCCGTGACTCCGGCCGCGTCAGCGGCAACCTGCGCCGCCCCCGGCGCTACCACCGCGGACTGCTGCGCTCGATGTACCTCTCGGCGATGGTCAGCATCACGACATGCCCCGCGTCCAAGGCGTACTACCAGCGGAAGAGAAGCGAGGGGAAGGGCCACAAGCAGGCCCTGCTCGCGCTCGCCCGCCGCAGGCTCAACGTCCTGTGGGCGATGATCCGTGACGGACAGTGCTACCAAGGTTCACCTCCCGCCACGACTGCGGCTTGACATCACGATTGGGAAGTCCTTTCCAGCGGGGCCTTCGGGGCGGGGGCCGCGTAGGCGGTGACGCTGGTGGTCATAACGGTGTCTCCCTATGGCGAACTAGGAAAAAGGGGATGGGTGGAGGAAAGGGGGAAGTACGGAGGGGGAAGAGGGGAGGGTGTGCGGGGGAAAGGGCGAGGTCAGGGGGAGCGGTCGGAGGACGGTCCCCTCGAAGGACGCGCTTCGGACGAGGGTGCGGAAGGACCGGACGAGGGCGCCGAAGGACCGGCCGACGGAGTCGCGGTCCAGCTCGCCAGCAGCCGCAGGGCCGCCTCGGAGGGGGAGCCGGGCTCGACCGTGTAGATGCACAGGGCCTGGTCGGGATCGCCGGGCACGGTCACGTTCTCGTAGGCCAGCGTCATGTCCCCGACCACCGGATGGTGGTAGAGCTTGACGCCGTGGGTCTTCTCCCGCACGTCGTGGTCGGCCCACCACGTACGGAACTCAGGGCTCTTGATCGTGAGCTCGCCCACGAGCTCGGTCAGCCGGGGATCGTCGGGATGCCGCCCGGCCTCCAGCCGGAGGGACGCCACCATCTCCGCCGCGACCGTCTCCCACTCCGGCCACAGCGAACGGGCCGCCTCGTCGAGGAACATGAAACGTGCCATGTTCCGCTCGTGGTACGGGAGCGCCTCGAAGTCGATGATCAGCGCCCGGGCCAGCCGGTTGGAGGCCAGGACATCGCCCCTGCGCCCGAGGACGAAGGCCGGTGAGACCCCGTCCAGCGTGCGCAGCAGCGCGTGCACCCCGGGCCGCACCCGCTGGGGACGGGGTGGCCGGCGGCGCACCGTGCGCCGGGGGCGCGGCCGGGTCAGCTCGAAGAGGTACGCACGTTCGGTTTCGTTCAGCTGAAGAGCGCGGGCCACGGCGTCCAGCACCGTCTCCGACACATTGAGGTGACGGCCCTGCTCCAGACGCGTGTAGTAGTCCGTGCTCACCCCGGCCAGCTGCGCCAGCTCCTCGCGGCGCAGCCCCGGCACCCGACGGGGGCTGTCGTTGCTCACGCTCACGCCCGCGTCGCCAGGGCTCAATCGTGCCCTGCGGCTCCGCAGGAACTCACTGAGCTCGGTGTTGCGGTCCATGGGTTCCAGTATTGGCAACGGAAAAGGCATCTGAGCGTGCCAGAGTAGGTCTGCTGAACCTAGGCCGGGCGGGGCCATGCGGGCCGTCACCGCTCGCATGGCTTCGTGGCGCTCGCACGGGAGAGTGGTGGCGGGAGCGGTGGGCTGGTGCCCGCGGGCCGGTCTGATAGACCTTGACCGCGCGCTCCGGGTTGCACTGCGGCTCCTGTACGGCAAACTGCTTACGCCCCACCCCCACCGCGAGGCACCGCAAAGGCGCAGCGCAGTACAGCACGGCCGAGCAGATATGGGACATCGGAGATCATGAGCGCCCCTACCTCAGGATCCGCGGACGGCAGCTCCATCCCTGGCTTTTATCCTGATCCGTCCATCCCTGGCTACATCCGTTACTGGAACGGCGCCGCCTGGGTGCCCGGCACCAGCCGTCCCGCCCCGGCCGAGGGCGAGGCCATGCCCGCCCCGCCGCCCGGGGTCACCCACACCCAGGTGATCAGCCCGCCGCCGGACGAGACGGGCCCGATGTTCCTGGACGAGGATCCGGCGCCGCGGGCCGCGGAGGAGACCGGCAGCGCGCTGCCCGAGCTGCGCCGGAGCGCCGAGATGGACGTCCGGGGCGCGGGCGGGCCGACCGAGGCGGCGGCCGGTGGCATGGGGGCCCAGCCGGTGCCGCCCGGCGGGGTCTCGGCGTCCGTGGACTGGAACGATCCCCAGCGGCTGCACGGTGCCCGCCCCGACGCCGGGTCGGCCTGGCACGCGGACGCCGCCCAGCAGGGCGGGTTCGGCGGTGAGCAGGACCGCCGGGTCTCCTGGGGCGCGGAGCCGGACGCCCCCGGCGACGCCCAGGCCGGTGGTGGGCAGGCCGGTGGCGGGCAGTGGGCGGGGGTGCCCGACCCGCGGCGCGCGGGCCCGGGCGAGGACGCCGGGCGCGACGACGGCACGCTGACCATGCGCGCGGGCGGGAGCGGGCGCAGGACGGACCGCTCGACCCAGGCCCTGCCGCCCGTCCGCCGGGCCCCGGAGCTGCCCCCGGCGGACGACGGCGAGACGCCCGCTCCGGCGGGCGAGGGGACGATGACGTTCCGCGCGGTGGGGCGCGGCGGCGGAGCGCCACCCACGACCGGTCAGGGGCAGGACCAGAGTCAGGGGCAGGGCCGGGGGCAGGTTCAGGGTCACGGCCAGGGACAGGACCAAGGCCAAGGTCGGGGCCAGACCGCCGGGCGGGATGACGGGACGATGGCGATCCGGGCGATCGGCCGCGGCGGCGCGCGCAAGGGCGCCGAAGCGGCACCCCCGGCCCAGCCCCAGCCCCCGCACCAGCCCCAGCAACCTCCGCAGACACACCAGCCCCATCAGCCCACGCAGCCGCACCAACCCCAGCAACCCTTCGGCGGCATCCCCGCCCAGAGCGGCGGCCCGGCCTGGCAGCCGCAGGGGCAGTTCGCCCAGCGGCCCGGCCCGCCGCAGAGCCCGCCGCAGGCCGCCCCGCACGCTCCCCAGGCGGCCCCGCACGGGCGGGTCCGGGCGCGCCCGAGGGCGTCATCCCCTGGAAGCCGCCCGTCGACAACCCCTTCCTGCGGGCCGCCCAGGCCGAGGGGCGGCCCGCCTCGCTCGGCCGCCGCCTCGCCGCCCGGCTGATCGACTCGGTCGTGCTGCTCGGCGTCGTCGGAGCGGTCGCGTTCCCGCTGTGGAGCAAGGCGAGCGATCACATCGACGAGAAGGTCGAGGCGGCCAAGCAGAGCGGCGAGACCGTCACGGTCTACTTCCTGGACGGCACCACCAGCGGCTATCTGGGCATCGTCCTCGGTCTGCTGCTCGTCCTCGGCGTCGTCCTGGAGGCGCTGCCGACCGCCAAGTGGGGCCGCACCCTCGGCAAGCGGCTGTGCGGGGTGCGGGTGCTGGACATCGAGGAGCACGACACCCCGTCCTTCGGCACCGCGCTGCGCCGCTGGCTGGTCTACTCGGTCCTGGGGGTGCTCGTCATCGGCGTGCTGAACGTGCTGTGGTGCCTGTTCGACCGCCCGTGGCGGCAGTGCTGGCACGACAAGGCGGCCCGCACCTTCGTCGCGACGGCCGACTGAGCGACGGCAGGCTGAGCGACGGCGGGCTGAGTCGCCCTCGCCGAACCGAACATCCGCCCCGGCTGCGGCGGATGGACGATCCCGGTCGCCCGAACGGGGCGTGCCGGATGCGGCAGTCCCGGCTCCGGGGTCGACTCGGGCCATGAGCACCGACCAGCCGCCGCCCGGGCCGGACGAGCCCCGGGACCGGGACAGCAGCGACCCGTTCGCGAAACGACCGCGGGCGAACGGCTCCCCGTACGGGGACTTCGGGGATCACGCCGCGGGGCCCGAGCCGTACGCCGGGATGCCCCCGCTCGCGCACCTCGGCCGCCGTCTGATCGCCCGGATCATCGACGCGCTGCTCATCGGCATTCCGGTCGGGGCCGTCGTGACCGTGCTCGCCGGGGGCTATGACCCGGTCGCGGGCAACGCGCGTTCGTCCACCGTCACGCTGGTCTACGTCCTGGTCTACTTCCTCTACGAGGGGCTGATGCTGACCCGGGACGGCCAGACCGTCGGCAAGAAGGCGATGAGGATCCGGGTCGCCATGCTGGAGAACGGCCGGCCGCCGGTCGGCCAGGCGGGCTGGCTGCGCGCCGGGGTGTACGCCCTGCCCGAGATCGTGCCCTGCTGCGGCTTCCTCTTCTGGCTGATCAATGTGTTGTGGTGCACCTGGGACCGGCCCTACCGGCAGTGCCTGCACGACAAGGCGGCCAAGACCCTGGTGGTCTCGGCCGTGCGCTAAGCGCTCCGCTGGAAGTGCCCTGACCTGCCGTCGATCGTCCGCGGCGCCGTCGTGGCCGATCGCGCCCGCGCGGCGGAGCCGCACATCGACACAGCCCGCGCCCCTTCGGGGCGCACCGAACCGCAGCCGATCTTCCGCCGATCCGCTCAGCCCCCGAGGAGCCACCCGGAGACCCCGGAGGAGCCACCCTGACCTTCCGGCCCACCGGGCGCGCTGATGTAATCGGGGCATGGCCCCCGACCCGCTGCCCTCGCCCCCGCCTGTGATCCCCCAGGGATGCCCCGCTGGCCACCCCTGGTCAGCGCTTCGCCGCCCGGCTCATCGACATCGTCATCCTCGGCGCGATCTGGACGGTGGCGCTCACGGCGACCGGCGCGCTCCAGTACACGATGGACCACCCGGGCGAGCAGGACATGGGCAAGGTGACCCTCGCGCTCATCATCACGATGGCGCTCTACTTCGGCTACGAGGGCGTCATGCTGGCCCGCAGCGGACAGACGCTCGGCAAGAAGGCGCTGCGCATCCGGGTGGCGATGCTGTCCGACGGGAATGTGCCGGCCGGTCAGGGCTGGGTCCGCGCGGCGGTCTACGTCCTGCCGGGGATGCTCATCCCGTTGCTGGTCGGCACGGTCTTCTGGCTGGTCAACTCGGCCTCACTGCTGTGGGACAAGCCGTTCCAGCGCTGTCTGCACGACAAGGCCGCGCGGACCGTCGTGGTGTCGGCCGTGCGGTGAGGCTGTGGCGTCAGCCGCGCAGTGAGTCGGCGTGCTCCCGGGCGTGCGCCCGCGCCGGGTCGGCCGGTCCGGACCCCGCCACGGGGCGGCTGGCGCGGAGGGTACGGCCGGTGCGGGAGATCCGGGCCACCGGCACGGTGACGGCGACGAGGAGCCCGAGAACCAGCCCGACCACGGTCACCACCGCCACCCCGAGCCCCGATCGGGTCTGGGAGAGCAGCAGTATGGCGAAGGTCGAGAGAACGACGGTGGCCGAACCATAGACAAGCTGTGCAGGAGTCGGACGCGGCATGGCGGGATCCGTCCTCAAGGGCGATATGCAGGGGGCATGAGTCAGGCCGAAGTGCACCGTCAGTCCTGACTCTACGGTCCTGCATGCCCGAGGGGGAACGGAAGTAAGCGTGACCTCACCCACGACGCCGTTGCACAGGGGGCGCACGGAATCATCGGGTGTGCCAACCGGCGTGCACGGCGCGCCCGTTGCCGTCCGTTAAACGGAACGTCGGGATCGCAGAACGTACTTGTCTCATCAGCCCAAGTCAAGGTCTGTCTTTTCTCCTGCCACTCCGGTCAAATGTCCGGCACTGGTGTGGAAAGGGGAGGACTGAGCGAGTGAACAGCCAACGGAGGACGGCCAGATCGGCCGCCATAGCCACGGTGGTGGCCGCGCTCGGAGCGGCGGCACTCTCGACCGGCATGGCCCAGGCGGACGCACCGTCTACGCGTGTCGAGCGCCATGATCCGGCGCCCGCGAAGACGGACGTCCAGCACGACCTCGAAGGTCCGTACAGCAAGCAACAGGAAGCCCAGCGCCAGGAGGCGCTGCGCCAGGTCATCTCCGGCGACACCAAGGCGACCACGCGCGGGGCGTCCAAGGTCGTGAAGCTCGGCAAGGGCAAGTACGTCGAGCTGGCCCGGGAGAAGACCGACAAGATCTTCACCATCCTGGTCGAGTTCGGCGACAAGGTGGACGACACCACCATGTACGACCCGGACGGGGACGGCCCCAAGCCGCCGGTGAAGAAGTACGGCGGCGACCCCGGCCCGGCGCACAACACCATCGCCCAGCCTGACCGCGCCGACGACAACAGCACGGCCTGGCAGAAGGACTACAACCGCGAGCACTTCCAGGACCTCTACTTCTCCAAGGACAAGAAGAAGCAGTCCCTGAAGAAGTACTACGAGAAGCAGTCCTCGGGCCGCTACTCGGTGGACGGCGAGGTCTCCGACTGGGTCAAGGTCGACTGGAACGAGGCCCGCTACGGCTCCAACTACTGCGGCGACACCAACTGCGCCAACGCCTGGGACCTGATCCGCGACGGCGTCAACCAGTGGGCCAAGGACCAGAAGGCGGCCGGCCGCACCGACGCGCAGATCAAGGCGGACCTGGCCCAGTACGACCAGTGGGACCGCTACGACTACGACGCCGACGGCAACTTCAACGAGCCCGACGGCTACATCGACCACTTCCAGATCGTCCACGCCGGTGAGGACGAGTCCGCGGGCGGCGGCGTCCAGGGCGAGAACGCGATCTGGGCGCACCGCTGGTACGCGTACGGCACCGACGCGGGCAAGACCGGCCCGGGCGACAACAAGTCGGGCGGTACGCAGATCGGCGACACCGGCATCTGGGTCGGCGACTACACGATGCAGCCGGAGAACGGCGGCCTCGGCGTCTTCGCCCACGAGTACGGCCATGACCTGGGCCTGCCGGACGAGTACGACACCACCGGCAAGGGGGAGTCGTCCGTCGCCTACTGGTCGCTGATGTCCGCGGGATCCTGGCTCGGCACCGGTAAGGACGCCATCGGCGATCTGCCCGGCGACATGAACGCCTGGGACAAGCTCCAGCTGGGCTGGCTGAACTACGCCTCGGCCAAGGCCGGTAAGAAGTCCACCCACACCCTCGGGGTGGCCGAGTACAACACCAAGAACAAGCAGGCGCTGGTGGTCGAGCTGCCCGCCAAGGCCGTCACCACCGAGGTGGTCGCCCCCGCCGAGGGCTCCAAGCAGTGGTGGAGCGGGATGGGTGACGACCTCAAGAACACCCTCACCCGGTCCGTGGACCTCACCGGCAAGTCCAAGGCCAGCCTGGACCTCCAGGGCTGGTGGGACATCGAGGAGAACTACGACTACCTCTACGCCGAGGTCTCCACGGACGGCGGCGCCAACTGGACGCCCATCGACGGCACCGCGGACGGCAAGGCCATCCCGCGCGACGCCGGTGACAAGCCCGCGCTGACCGGCACCTCGGGCGCGTACAAGAAGCTCTCCTTCCCGCTGGACGCCTACGCGGGCAAGAAGATCGACCTGCGCTTCCGCTACCAGACCGACGGCGGTGTGGCGCAGAAGGGCTTCGCGGCCGACGCGATCACCCTGACCGCGGACGGCGCCCCGGTCTTCAGCGACGGCGCCGAGGGCGACGACAACGGCTGGACCGCCAACGGCTTCTCGCGCATCGGCGGCTCCTTCACCAAGGACTACCCGCAGTACTACCTCGCCGAGAACCGTCAGTACGTGTCGTACGACACCACCCTCAAGACCGGTCCGTACAACTTCGGCTGGCCCTCCAGCCGGCCCAACTGGGTCGAGCACTTCCCGTACCAGAACGGGCTGCTGATCTGGCAGTGGGACACCTCGCAGCCGGACAACAACGTCGGCGTCCACCCGGGCAGCGGTCTGATCCTGCCGATCGACGCGCACCCCGCCGCCGAGAAGTGGGCCGACGGCACGCTGATGCGCAACCGGATCCAGGCGTACGACTCGCCCTTCAGCCGGCTCCCCTCGGACGGCTTCGCGCTGCACAAGGACGGCAAGGCCGCCAAGGTGAAGCCGAAGCCGGGCATCCCGGTCTTCGATGACCGTAAGGGGACGTACTGGGACGAGAGCAACCCGACCGGCAGTGTCAAGGTTGCTGACACCAACACCAGGATCAAGATCCTCAAGGAGCTCCCGGGCGGCTCGACGATGACCGTCCAGGTCGGACCGTCCGCCTCCTAGATCCACACCAGTCTGCGTTTTCGCAGGTCAGAGCGGTAGCGGCCGTTGCCCCCTAGCGGGCGGCGGCCGTTCGCGTTTAGATGCCCCTACGACCTTCTTGCTGACACGACGTCTCACGGGGGACATGACCCGCAATGGCCGACGGAGGATTCACCAAGCTGCCGGGCGGCAGTGTGGTGGTCGCACTGACGCTGCCGCGCCCGCTGGGCGAGGGCGGCGTTCGCGTACTGGTACACGCCGCGAACCGCCAGCGAGCCCTGACCAGGCTCCGCAATCTCGGGCTGCGCGCTGTCTATCTGCGCGGCAATACCGCGCCGCCGACACCCGACGAGGTGACGGCGGTGCTCCACCATCCCGACGGGGTGGTCTGGCGCACCGCGCCGGACCGCGGAGGGGAGCTCTGGCATCCCATGGCCGCCCTCCTCAGACCCCCGGCCCCGGCCTCGTAGGGGTGTCCGAGGGGCTTGACGCCTGCGGCGGGCTGCTCCCCTCCCCGCCCCTTTCTCCGCCTTCCAGCCCCTCCGGCGTTTGAGGAGCGGGGTCTGGGGCGGAGCCCCGGTTACGGGAAGGGGCGGGGAGGGGGAAGTATCAATGCGGCTCCGCCGCGTGGATCGATATGCGGCTCCGCCGCGTGGCCCGCCGGACGACGCGTAGCGCCGGGCCTGGGAGGGCGGCCGCTCAGGTCAGGCCGGTCAAGCCCCCGGGAAGGGGGCTGGGGGCGCTCTGAGCGCCTCCGGCGCCTCAGACGACCGGCTTGCCGGTGAGCTCCACCCCGGCCGCCCGCAGCTCCTCCAGGGCCCGCTCGGTCGTGCCCGGGGAGACGCCCGCGGTCAGGTCCAGCAGGACGTGCGCCGCGAACCCCTCGCGGCGCGCGTCCAGCGCCGTGGCCCGCACGCAGTGGTCGGTGGCGATGCCCACCACGTCCACCTCGGTCACCTCCCGCTCGCGCAGCCACTGCGCGAGCGGGGTGCCGTGCTCGTCGGCGCCCTCGAAGCCGCTGTACGCCCCCGTGTACGCGCCCTTGTCGAAGACCGCGTCGATCGCACCGGAGGCGACGGCGGGCGCGAAGTTGGGATGGAACCCGACGCCCTCGGTGCCCGCGACGCAGTGCACCGGCCAGCTGTGCTCGTAGTCCGGGTTGTCCGAGAAGTGATCGCCCGGATCGATGTGGTGATCGCGGGTGGCGACGACGTGCCGGTAACCGGGCGTGGCCTCCCCGATGAGATCGGTGATCGCGGCGGCGACGTCCGCGCCCCCCGTCACCGCGAGGCTTCCGCCCTCGCAGAAGTCGTTCTGGACGTCGACGACGATCAGTGCCCGGTGCATGTCACCGAGGGTAGACACTCCGCGGCGATTGCGGCAGTGGGCGTGCCCCGTGTTCCCGCTCATGCGTACCCCGTGTTCCCGCCGCATGACCGGACCGGCCCGCCTCAGGACCGCGCGTACTCGGTGGGCAGGACCGGCTCCCCGCGCGAGAGCTGGGTCGCCGACAGCGGCAGCCCGGCCCGGGCCGCGATGTGCCGGTCCCGCGCCGCGTCCAGCGGCTCGCGGGCCACTATCTCGCCCCCGCGCACCAGCTCCACCAGCAGTTGATGGTTCACCAGCTCCTCGGGGACCTCGCCGGTGCCGATCACCTCGGCCTCGGCCACGCCGTGCTCGTCCACCCGCCGCGCGGCCCATTTGCGGCCGCCCACCGAGGTCTTCGCGCCCATGGACTTCTTGGCCACCGGCAGCAGCGGCGCGTCCGCGTCGTCCGAACCGGCTCGTGCCACCAGCTTGTAGACCATCGAGCTGGTGGGGTGGCCGCTGCCGGTGACCAGCTGGGTGCCGACCCCGTAGGCGTCCACGGGGGCCGCGGCCAGCGAGGCGATCGCGTACTCGTCGAGGTCGCTGGTCACCACGATCTTGGTGTTCTTGGCGCCCAGCTCGTCCAGCTGCTGGCGGACCCGGTGGGCGAGCAGCAGCAGATCGCCGGAGTCGATCCTTACGGCGCCCAGGTCCTTGCCGGCCACCTCCACGGCGGTGCGCACCGCCTCGGCGACGTCATAGGTGTCCACGAGCAGGGTGGTGTCGCTGCCGTGCGCCTGGACCTGCGCCGTGAAGGCGTCCCGCTCGCTGTCGTGCAGCAGGGTGAAGGCGTGGGCGCTGGTGCCCACGGTGGGGATGTTGTAGCGGAATCCGGCCGCGAGGTCGGAGGTGGTGGTGAAGCCGCCGACGTAGGCGGCGCGGGCGGCGGCCACGGCGGCCAGCTCATGGGTGCGGCGGGCGCCCATCTCGATGAGCGGCCGGTCGCCGGCGGCGGTGGACATCCGGGACGCGGCGGCGGCCACCGCCGAGTCGTGGTTGAGGATGGAGAGGATGACCGTCTCCAGCAGCACCGCCTCGGCGAAGGTGCCCTCCACCCGCATGATCGGCGAGCCGGGGAAGTAGACCTCGCCCTCCGGGTAGCCCCAGATGTCGCCGCGGAAGCGGTAGTCGGCGAGCCAGGCGAGCGTGGGCTCGTCCACGATCCGGTGCTGGGCGAGGAAGTCCAGCACGCCGGCGTCGAACCGGAAGTTCTCGACGGCGTCCAGCACCCGCCCGGTGCCCGCCACGACGCCGTAGCGCCGGCCCTCGGGGAGGCGCCTGGTGAAGACCTCGAAGACCGAGCGGCGGTCGGCGGTGCCCGCCCGCAGCGCGGCCTGAAGCATGGTGAGTTCGTACCGGTCGGTGAAGAGTGCGGTCGACGGCACGTCCACCGGCAGTCCCAAGTCCGCAGTGTCCATGGTTGACGATGCTACCTCCCGTACTCGTCAGAGTGACGAGATCTGGGTGCCGGTTTAGGCGACGGCCCGTGCCGGGTGGCAGCATGGGACGTGTGAGTGTCACGCCCGTGGAGATCGAACGTCCCGAATCCCGTGAAGCACCCTCGTCGGTGCCGGAACCCGACGTTCCCTGGGTGACGGTGGTCCACAACGACCCCGTCAATCTCATGAGCTATGTGACCTACGTCTTCCAGAGCTACTTCGGCTACTCCAAGGACAAGGCGCACCGTTTGATGCTCGACGTCCACCACAAAGGCCGCGCGATCGTCTCGAGCGGCACCCGCGAGGAGATGGAGCGCGACGTGCAGGCGATGCACGGCTACGGCCTGTGGGCGACCCTCCAGCAGGAGCGCTGATGTCGGGACGTTTCGAGCCGCTGCCGGGTGGCGGCGCCGCCATCGCCCTGGACGAGGTGGAGATCTCCATTCTGCGCAGCCTGGCCATGCAGCTCGCCGAGCTGATCGGCCCGGGCGACCAGCCCGCCGGGGGCGGTGACCCCCTGGACGCGCTCTTCGTGGACGGCCCCAGCAAGCCGCCGGAGGATCCGGCGCTCGCCCGGCTCTTCCCGGACGCCTACTCCCCGCCGGACCAGGAGCTCGGGCCGCGGGAGGAGAAGGAGGCGCGGGAGGCGTCGGCGGAGTTCCGCCGCTTCACCGAGAACGACCTGCGGGCGCGCAAGCGCGACGACGCCCTGACGGTGGTGCGCGACCTGGACGCGCTGGGCCCCGGCTCCTCGGGCGCGGCCCCGGCGGTGCTGGAGCTGGCGCCGGAGAGGTCCCGGCACTGGCTGGGCGCGCTCAACGACCTGCGGCTGGCCATCGGGACCCGGCTGGAGGTCACCGACGAGGACGACGGCGGCGAGCTGCTGCGGCTGCCGGACTCCGATCCGCGCAAGCCGATGGTGATGGCGTACTTCTGGCTCGGCGGGCTCCAGGAGACCCTGATCGAGACGCTCATGCCGGAATGATTCCCTCCGGCAATTACTGAGTGTTCGTTTAGAGGATGCTCAACTCCGGATAACGATCGCATCACCGCGACCGTTAGCTTTGCCGTGCGACATGACTTTTGTCCGCTTCTTCCTGTGGTGTGCACCACAAGCTGCCCGGTCGATCAGCGTGGCGGTCGTGGTAAATCTTCACGATCGCAGCCAGCCGCCACAGGGAGAAAGGCGCAGCAATATGACCTCAGCGGCTCCTGAAGAGGGCTATGAGCGCGGCCTTGGCAGTCGCCAGGTCCAGATGATCGCTATCGGCGGCGCCATCGGCGTCGGCCTGTTCATGGGTGCCGGGGCGAACATCGCCAAGGCCGGCCCGAGCATCATCCTGATGTACGCCCTCGCGGGTGTGGTCATCTTCTTCATCATGAGAGCGCTCGGTGAGCTGCTCCTGTACCGCCCGGTCTCCGGGTCCTTCGCGGAGTACGCCCGTGAGTTCGTCGGCCCGTTCTTCGGCTTCGTCACGGGGTGGACGTACTGGCTGATGTGGGTGGTGACCGGCATGGCCGAGCTCACGGCCGCCGCCATCTACATCAACTACTGGTTCCCCTCGATCCCGCAGTGGGTCAGTGCCCTGGTCTTCCTGGTGGTGCTGTTCGGGGTCAACCTGATCTCGGTGAAGATCTTCGGTGAGGTCGAGTTCTGGTTCTCGATGGTCAAGGTCACCGCGATCATCGGCATGATCGTCATCGGCCTGGGCGTGCTCACGCTCGGCTTCTCCGACGCCGGTGACACCGCGGCCGCCTCCAACCTCTGGTCGCACGGCGGGTTCTTCCCCAACGGCATCGGCGACAGCCTGATGACCCTCCAGGGCGTGATGTTCGCCTACCTCGCCGTCGAGCTGGTCGGCGTCACCGCGGGCGAGTCCGAGGACCCCGAGAAGACCCTCCCCAAGGCGATCAACACCCTGCCCTGGCGCATCATCATCTTCTACGTCGGCGCCCTGGTGGTGCTGCTCGCCGTCGTCAAGTGGACCGAGTTCTCGGCCGGCGAGAGCCCCTTCGTGCACGCCTTCTCCAAGATCGGCATCCCGTTCGCGGCCGGCATCGTCAACTTCGTGGTGCTCACCGCCGCCCTGTCCTCCTGTAACTCCGGGATGTACTCCACCGGCCGGATGCTGCGCGGCCTCGCCGCCAACAGCGAGGCCCCGAAGATCTTCGGCATGCTCAACGCCCGTAAGACCCCGGCCGTCGGCATCACCGTCTCGGTGCTGCTGATGGGCATCGGCGTGGTCCTCAACTACGTGGTCCCGGAGAAGGCGTTCGAGTACGTCACCTCGGTGGCCACGGCCGCGGGCATCTGGGCCTGGGCGATGATCCTGGTCAGCCACATCAAGTACCGGAAGGCCGTGACCTCGGGCCGGCTGCCCGCCTCGTCGTTCCCGGCGCCGGGCGGTGCCGTCTTCAGCTGGGTCGCGCTGATCTTCCTGATCGGCGTGACCGGCCTGATCGCCTACGACAAGGATGCCCGGGTCTGTCTGTACGTGGGCGCCGTCTGGGCCGTGCTGCTGGTGATCGGCTGGTTCCTGCTGAAGTCGCGCGGGGGCGCCCAGCCGGGTACCTCGGCCGAGGCGGAGCCGGAGTACGCGCGCAAGTAATCCGTATCGCCCTTCGGGCGGCAGATCTCAGTAGGCGGGCTCCGGACCAACGTCCGGAGCCCGCCTCCTATTGTGTGCTCATGCTGACCATCACCCAGGCGCTCCACGACAAGATCGTCGCGCACGCCCGTGCCGACCACCCCGACGAGGCATGCGGTGTGATCGCGGGCCCGGTCGGAAGCGGCCGCCCCGAGCGGTTCATCCCGATGCTGAACGCGGCCCGTTCCCCCACCTTCTACGAGTTCGACTCGGGTGACCTGCTCAAGCTCTACCGCGAGATGGACGACCGGGACGAGGAGCCGGTGGTCATCTACCACTCGCACACCGCCACCGAGGCGTACCCCTCCCGCACCGACATCTCCTACGCCAATGAGCCCGGTGCCCACTACGTCCTGGTCTCCACGGCCGAATGCGGCAACGACGAGGGGCCCTTCCAGTTCCGGTCCTTCCGGATCGTGGACGGCGAGGTCACCGAGGAAGAGGTGGAGATCGTCCCGGGTGGCTGAATCGCCGCCTGTCTCGCATTGTGGTCGCTACCCGTCCGTATCGAGGGATCGCCTACCGGAGCCCGGTTCGGGAATCGATACGATGAGTCCATGGTTTTCGATGACGTGAGCGAGAAGACGCCGGGCATGCTGCTCGTGGCGCGGCTCCACGTCGACCTGTGCCGGCTCGCCAGCGCGATGTGTCCGCGCCGCGCCGTGGCCGCCTGAGCGCGCGCCCGAGACGCCGGACGCCCTTCGACGACGCCCTCCCGGCCGCTCCCGGTCCGGGAGTCCACCCCGCCCTCCGACAGGAGCCCAGACATGGCCATCGAGGTCCGCATCCCGACCATCCTCCGCACCTACACCGACGGCCAGAAGGCGGTCGAGGGCAGCGGGGCCACGCTCGCCGAGCTCTTCGCCGACCTGGAGTCCCGGCACTCCGGGATCCAGGAGCGCCTGGTCGACGGCGGCGAGCTGCGCCGCTTCGTCAACGTCTATCTGAACGACGAGGACGTCCGCTTCCTCGACGGCATCTCCACCAAGGTCTCGGACGGCGACAATGTGACCATTCTCCCGGCGGTCGCAGGCGGAATGGTCTGATGCGGTACGACAGTCCCCTGGCCGCGGTCGGCAATACGCCGCTCGTCGGGCTGCCGCGGCTCTCGCCCTCCTCCGACGTACGGATCTGGGCCAAGCTGGAGGACCGCAACCCCACCGGCTCGGTCAAGGACCGCCCCGCGCTCCATATGATCGAACAGGCCGAGAAGGACGGCCGGTTGACCCCGGCTGCACCATCCTCGAGCCCACCTCCGGCAACACCGGGATCTCGCTCGCGATGGCGGCCAAGCTCAAGGGCTACCGCATCGTCTGCGTGATGCCGGAGAACACCAGCGAGGAGCGGCGCCAGCTGCTCGCCATGTGGGGCGCGGAGATCATCTCCTCGCCCGCCGCCGGCGGCTCCAACACCGCCGTCCGGGTGGCCAAGGAGCTGGCGGAGCAGCACCCGGACTGGGTGATGCTGTACCAGTACGGAAACCCGGACAACGCCGGTGCCCACTACGCCACCACCGGCCCCGAGATCCTGGCCGACCTGCCCTCCATCACCCACTTCGTCGCCGGTCTGGGCACCACCGGCACCCTGATGGGCGTCGGCCGCTTCCTGCGCGAGAACAAGCCGGACGTCCAGATCGTCGCCGCCGAGCCGCGCTACGACGACGTCGTCTACGGACTCCGCAACCTCGACGAGGGCTTCGTCCCCGAGCTGTACGACGAGTCCGTCCTGACCACCCGCTTCTCCGTCGGCTCCGAGGACGCGGTGTCCCGCACCCGGGAACTCCTCGCCCAGGAGGGCATCTTCGCGGGCGTCTCGACCGGGGCCGCGCTGCACGCCGCCCTCGGTGTCGCCCGTAAGGCGGTCACGGCCGGGCAGAGCGCCGATGTGGTCTTCATCGTCGCCGACGGTGGCTGGAAGTACCTCTCCACCGGCGTCTACACGGCGGCCACCACCGAGGAGGCGATCGAGACGCTGCACGGCCAGCTCTGGGCGTAGGGACCGATCGGCCGACGGGGGCATGGGGCGCCATCCGGCTCCGTCCTGGTGATTCCGCCCACAACGCGGGCCCGTGGAGGAGCTGCCTGGTCTTTTGCGCCTTACGCTCGTGGGCACCGCATGACCCCCCGCACCCGCCCATGGCCCTCGGCATGGGGACCCCTCAAGGAGGTTCCTGCTTCATGAAGCTCACCGTCGTCGGATGCTCAGGGTCGTTCCCGTCCGCGGAATCGGCCTGCTCGAGCTACCTCCTCGAGGCCGACGGCTTCCGGCTGCTCCTCGACATGGGCAATGGCGCCCTTGGCGAGCTGCAGCGCCACTGCGGTCTTTACGACCTCGACGCCGTGCTGCTGTCCCATCTCCACCCCGATCACTTCATCGACATGTGCGGATACTTCGTCGCGCGCTACTACCGGCACGACGGTGGCCGCGCCGAGGCGATCCCCGTCTACGGCCCCGAGGACACCGAGCGGCGGCTGGTCCAGGCGTACGACGACCTGCCCGACGAGAAGTCGATGCGCGAGGTCTTCGACTTCCGTACGCTCACGCCCGGCAGCTTCGGGATCGGCCCCTTCACCATCCGCGCCGAGCGGGTCTGCCATCCGGTGGAGGCGTACGGCTTCCGGATCGAGTACGGCGGCCGCTCGCTCGTCTACTCGGGCGACACGGGCCCCTGTGAGGCCCTGGTGGACCTGGCCCGGGGCGGCGACCTCTTCCTGTGCGAGGCGGCCTTCACGCACGGCAAGGAGGACATCCCGGGGCTGCACCTCAACGGCCGCCAGGCGGGCGAGCACGCGCTGCGGGCGGGGGTCGGGGCCCTGGTGCTCACCCATGTGCCGCCGTGGACGGACCCCCAGATCAACCAGCGCGACGCCCAGGCGGTCTTCGGCGGCCCGGTGGAGCTGGCCAAGGCGGGCGCGGTCTACGAGGTGTAGGTACGCGGTCCCCGTACGCGCGAAGGCCCCGGAACCGGCTCGGTTCCGGGGCCTTCGCGCGGGGCGCGGGCCGAGGTCTACGCCTTGGTGAGGTCCTCGACCTCTTCCTCGGGCTCACGGCCCGGGGTGGGCAGATCGAACTTGGTGATCGCGAAGCGGAAGACCACGTAGTAGACCACCGCGAAGACCAGCCCCACCGGGATGATCAGCAGTGGTTTGGTGGCATGGCTCCAGTTCAGCGCGTAGTCGATGAAGCCCGCGGAGAAGTTGAAGCCCGCATGCACACCCAGGGCCCAGGTGATCGCCATCGAGAGGGCGGTCAGCACCGCGTGGATCACATAGAGCAGCGGGGCGATGAACATGAACGAGAACTCGATCGGCTCGGTCACACCCGTGACGAACGAGGTCAGCGCCAGCGAGATCATCATGCCGAGCACGGCCTTGCGGCGCTCGGGGCGGGCGGTGTGCGCCATGGCCAGGGCGGCGGCCGGCAGGCCGAACATCATGATCGGGAAGAAGCCGGACATGAACATGCCCGCGCTCGGGTCGCCGGCCAGGAAGCGGCTGAGGTCGCCGTGCACGGTCTCACCGGCCGCGTTGGTGAAGTCGCCGAGCTGGAACCAGGCCACGGTGTTCACGAACTGGTGCATGCCGATCGGGATCAGGGCGCGGTTGACGGCGCCGAAGAGGGCCGATCCCGCGGAGCCGAGCCCGGTCATCCACTCGCCGAAGTTGCTGATGCCGTCGCCGATGGGCTCCCAGACCAGGCCGAAGAAGACGCCCACCGCGATACCGGTGAAGGCCATGATGATCGGCACCAGCCGGCGGCCGTTGAAGAAGCCGAGCCAGTCCACCAGCCGGGTGCGGTGGAACCGCTGCCACAGCACCGCGGTGAGCAGCCCATGACGATGCCGCCGAGCACCCCGGGGTCGTTGAACTTGGCTGGTATGTCCTCGCCCTTCTGGATCACCGCGTCGGCGACCGGGAACGCCTCCAGCACCTTGCTGTAGACCAGGAACCCGACCACGGCGGCCAGTGCGGTGGAGCCGTCCGACTTCTTGGCGAACCCGATGGCCACGCCGACGCAGAACAGCAGCGGAAGGGCGCCGGTGAGCGCGCCACCGGCGTTGTTGAACACGGCGGCGACCTTGTCCCAGCCCAGGCCGTCGGCACCGAACACATCGGGCTGTCCGAGCCGGACCATGATCCCGGCTGCGGGCAGGACCGCGATCGGCAGCTGAAGGCTGCGGCCGACCTTCTGGAGTCCCTGGAACAGGCCGGCACCCCGCTTCTGGGCGGGCGCCGCCTTGGCGGTGGCCGTACTCATCGGATTCCTCCTGGTGAGGCGGGCTCTCGGGGGAAGGGACGGCCCGCTTTATGGTCTAAACCACATGTGGTGTAGACCTGTTGTAGCACGGAGGGATCCGATGAAGGAATCTATCGTTCCAAGTGACGTGTAACGTCTTCGCCCGCATAATGGTGTAGACCACTTGCCGCATGGCGAACGGATGACAGGGAGCGAACATGGCCACCAAGGCTGAGAAGATCGTCGAGGGGCTCGGCGGCATCGACAACATCATCGAGGTCGAGGGCTGCATCACCCGCCTCCGTACCGAGGTCAAGGACGCCGCCCTGGTCGACGAGGCCCTCCTGAAGGCCGCGGGCGCCCATGGCGTGGTCAAGATGGGTACCGCCGTCCAGGTGGTCATAGGCACCGACGCGGACCCCGTCGCCGCCGAGATCGAAGACCTGATGTGACCTCCTGAGCCCACCGTGCCGTCCCCGGGCGGGGCCGCGCCGGACGCGGACCGGGGGCCCGCGCGATGCCGATAGGCTCATCCCATGTCTCGTATCGACGGCCGCACCCCCGACCAGCTCCGCCCCGTGACCATCGAGCGCGGTTGGAGCAAGCATGCCGAGGGCTCGGTCCTCGTCTCCTTCGGCGATACGCGGGTCCTGTGCACCGCGAGCGTCACCGAGGGCGTGCCGCGCTGGCGCAAGGGCAGCGGCGAGGGCTGGGTCACCGCGGAGTACGCGATGTTGCCGCGCTCCACCAACACCCGGGGCGACCGCGAGTCCGTCCGCGGCAAGATCGGGGGCCGTACGCATGAGATCTCCCGGCTCATCGGCCGCTCGCTGCGCGCCGTCATCGACTACAAGGCGCTCGGCGAGAACACCATCGTCCTGGACTGCGATGTCCTCCAGGCCGACGGCGGCACCCGCACCGCCGCCATCACCGGCGCCTATGTGGCCCTGGCCGACGCCATCGGCTGGGCCCGGGGAAGAAACTGATCAAGGCCACCCGGCAGCCGCTGACCGGCACCGTCTCCGCCGTCAGCGTCGGCATCGTCGGTGGCGTGCCGCTGCTCGACCTCTGCTACGAGGAGGACGTGCGCGCCGAGACCGACATGAACGTGGTCTGTACCGGTGACGGACGCTTCGTCGAGGTGCAGGGCACCGCCGAGGGCGAGCCCTTCGCCCGTGAGGAGCTGAACGGGCTGCTGGACCTCGCCGTGGCGGGCTGTGACGCCCTGTCGGTGATCCAGCGCGCGGCGCTGGCCGAGGAGAACTGACGGCGGCATCGGGCAACCGTCGCGCGGCGCCTGGCGTTTAGTCAGGTACCAGCACCTTTTCCCGGGGAAGGACCCACTCCATGGCGCCGCGCCACCGTCACCGCCGTACCACCGCCGTCACCGCCCTCGCCGCCGTCGCGCTCGCCGTGCCGGTCACCGTGGGCTGCGGCGCGGTGGAGAAGGCCCTGGACTGCGCCCAGCTCGCGGTCGAGATATCCAACGACGTGGACGACCTCCAGGACGCCGTGACCGGCGCCGTCGTCGACCCGCAGCAGGCCGACAAGATCCTGGACTCCCTCGACAAGGACATCGACAAGGTGGCCGACCGCACCGACAACGCGGACGTCGGCAAGGCCGTCGACGACCTCCAGAAGGCCGTGGACAACGTCCAGAAGTCCGTCGACAGCGGCAAGGACCCCGATCTGAGCCCGGTCAAGGACGCCGCGGGCGAGCTGACCAACGTCTGCTCGCCCTGACCGCCCCCGACCGGCACGGGCCACGCACCCTCGATAATCGAGAGCTATGCAGCAACGCACTGAGGGACACCCTCCGCACCCCCGCCGTCTCATCCTCGCCACCCGCAACGCCTACAAGATCACCGAGCTGCGCTCGATCCTGGGCGAGACCGGCCTCGACGTCGAACTCGTCGGCGCCGACGCCTACCCGGAGGTCCCGGACGTCAAGGAGACCGGCGTGACCTTCGCGGAGAACGCCCTCCTCAAGGCCCACGCCCTGGCCCGGGCCACCGGCCACCCCGCCATCGCCGACGACTCCGGGCTCTGCGTGGACGTCCTCGGCGGCGCCCCCGGCATCTTCTCGGCCCGCTGGTCGGGCCGGCACGGCGACGACCGCGCCAACCTCGAACTGCTGCTGGCCCAGCTCGCCGACGTCCCCGACGAACACCGCGGGGCCCACTTCGCGTGCGCCGCCGCCCTCGCCCTCCCGACGGCACCGAGCGCGTGGTCTCCGGCCGGCTCACCGGCACCCTCCGCCACGAGCCCGTGGGCGGCGGGGGTTTCGGCTACGACCCGATCCTCCAGCCCCACGGCGAGACCCGGACCTGCGCCGAACTGACCCCCGACGAGAAGAACGCCATCAGCCACCGCGGCAAGGCGTTCCGCGCCATCGCCCCGGTCGTCCGCGAACTCCTGGGGTGAGCGGCCCCGGAGAGCGCCGCAGGCCCGGCCCGCGATGAGGCGGGCCGGGCCTGCGCATGCGTGGCGTGCGGCCGGAGGGACTCGAACCCTCACGGGAGTTACCCCACTGGGACCTAAACCCAGCATGACTGCCAATTCCATCACGGCCGCTCGGCACGGTAATGGTATCGCCTGGTGAACGGGGGCCGGGGCCGGAACCCCGGGTCCGTCACAGCCCCAGGTCTTTGATGATCTTGGCGACGTGGCCGGTGGCCTTCACGTTGTACAGGGCGCGCTCGACCTTGCCCTGCTCGTCCACGATGACGGTGGAGCGGATCACGCCCGTCACCGTCTTGCCGTAGAGCTTCTTCTCGCCGAAGGCGCCGTACGCCTCCAGGGTCTCCTTGGCGGGGTCCGCCAGCAGGGTGACCTTCAGGCCCTCCTGCTCGCGGAACTTGGCCAGCTTCTCCGGCTTGTCGGGGAGATGCCGATGACGTCGTAGCCGTGGCCGGAGAGGAACTCGAGGTTGTCGGTGAAGTCGCACGCCTGCTTGGTGCAGCCGGGGGTGAGGGCGGCGGGGTAGAAGTAGACGATCACCTTGCGGCCGGCGTGGTCGGCGAGCGAGACCTGCTTGCCGTCCGCGTCGGGGAGGGTGAAGGCGGGGCGGTGTCGCCGGGCTGCAGTCGCTCGCTCATGGTCTGGTGCTCCTCGTGGCATCGGGGGTACACACCCGACATTAGCCAGCTTCCCGTCCGGGGTGCCGTGGGGCGGCGAGGAGAGCGAGCTGACAGACTGTCCACTACGAATCATCGAGACTGACGGAGGCAGCGCGGTGTCGGATGCCAGGACCCCTGCGCAGATCGAGGCGGACATCGCCCGCAGGCGGCAGGAGCTCGCCGTGACGCTCGACGAGATCGGGGTGCGGGTGCACCCGAAGACGATCATCGGGGACGCGAAGGCGAAGGCGGCGTCGGCCGTGGACCGGACCGCCGGGCGGGCCTATGTGTCCGTCAACCGAGTGGTGACGGGCGTGCGCGGCCAGCTGGTCTCGGAGGAGGGCGGGCCCCGCATGGAGCGGATCGTGCCGGCCGCGCTCCTCGTGGCCGGGCTGGTCGGCCTGCTCGCGCTCTCGGCCAGGTCCTCCCGGTCCGCCAAGGCGTCCCGCTCCTCGTGGCGCGGCAAGCGGCACCGGTGAGGGAAGGGCGGCGGGCTCCGGCCCTGAGGCGTCATCCCGCCCTCCGGCCAGGTACGGTCATGGCGTGAGTGCGAACACGACCCATGACAAGCTGCCCATCCGGATGCTGCACGACCGCGTGCTGGTCCGCACCGACATTCCGGAGGGCGAGCGCCGGTCGTCCGGCGGAATCGTCATCCCCGCCACCGCGGCCGTCGGCCGACGGCTGGCCTGGGCCGAGGTGGTCGCGGTCGGGCAGAACGTACGGACCGTGGAGCCCGGTGACCGGGTGCTCTACGACCCGGAGGACCGGGCCGAGGTCGAGGTCCGCGGGGTCGCGTACGTCCTGATGCGGGAGCGCGATCTGCACGCGGTGGCCGCGGAGCGGCTGGAGGGCGCGCACGACTCCACGGGGCTGTACCTGTAGAGCCGCCCGAGGAAGTGCCCCGACCTGCCGTCGATCGTCCGCGGCGCCGTGGTGGCTGGTCGCGCCCATGCGGCGGAGCCGCACATCGACGCGGCCCCGCGCCCCTTCGGGGCCTCAGCCGCTCGGCGGCCACTCCGGGCCGCCCGGGTCGCCCCCCGGGTCGCCGGGCCCGCCGGGACCGCCCGGGCCGGGCTCGGTCGTCGGGCCGCCGGTGGGGAAGTCCGTCGGCGGGGTGGGGATCGTCGGCTCGTCCGTCGGCAGGGTCGGCGGGGTGTCGGTCGGCGCCGTGGGGACCGAGGTGTCCGGCGACGTGCCGGTCGGGGAGTGGTGACCACCGGCGGCGGGGAGCTCGGAGGCTGCTGGGTCTCGGAGCCGTCGGGGGCGTCCGCGCCGTCGTCCAGCCGCAGATCGAACTCGGCCGGTTCCTTGCCGTCCAGCGCCCCCGCCGTGTACTGCGCCCAGATCTCGGCGGGGTAGCCGCCGCCGTTGATCCGCTCCAGGCCCGTCGCCCCGTACAGCGACTTCTGCACGCCCGTATTGGAGTCCTGGCCCATCACCGCGACCACGGTCGCCAGATCCGGGGTGTAGCCCGCGAACCAGGCGGCCTTGTCCTCCTCCGCGGTGCCGGTCTTGCCCGCCGCCGGGCGCTCGGCGCCCTGGGCGGCGGTGCCGGTGCCGCCGTCGACCACGCTCTGCAGTATCGAGGTGGTGGCGTCGGCGGCGCTGCGCGGGATGGCCTGGCGGCTCTCCCGCGCCGGGAGCTTGATCCGCGCACCGTCCTTGGTGACCTCCTCGACCAGGCTGTACCGGCCGTGCTCGCCGTGGTTGGCGAGGGTCGCGTACGCCTCGGTCATGTCCAGCACGCTCGCGGTGGCCGGGCCGAGCGCGATCGAGGGGGAGGCGTGCAGATCGGGGGTGCTCTTGGGGATGCCCAGGTCGATGGCGGTCTGCTTGACCTTGCCGGGGCCGACGTCCTCGGCCAGCTGCGCGTACACCGAGTTCACCGAGTTGTCGGTGGCCGTGGTGACGTCGATGTCGCCGTAGTCCACGTCGTCCTCGTTGGCGGGGCGTAGCCGGTGGGCCCGTCGGAGCCGATGACCTCGCGCTTGTTGTCGCCGTTGTAGAGGGTGTCCGCGGTGATCGTCTGGCCGTCCTGGGTGGTGGCCCCGTAGCGCACCGCCGAGGTGAAGACGAATGGCTTGAAGGTGGATCCCACCTGGTAGTCACGGCGGGTCGCGTTGTTGACGAACTGCTTGGTGTAGTCGATCCCGCCGTAGAGGGCGACCACCTTCCCGGTCTTGGGGTCGATCGAGGCGCCGCCCGCGCGGACGTAGGCGTCGACCTTGCGGTCCTTGCTGAGCTTGCTCATCAGCCGGTCGCGCACGGCCTCCGTGAAGGCGTCCTGCTTGTCCTTGTCGATCGTGGTGGTGATGCGGTAGCCGCCGCGCGCCAGGGTCTGCTCGTCGATGATCCCGTTGCTGGTGAGGTAGTCCTCGACGGCCTCGACGAGATAGCCGCGCTGGCCGGACATGCCGGAGGCGGCCTTGGCCTCGGAGGGCCCGGGGAAGGTCATCTTCTGCCGCTCGGCCGCGCTCAGCCAGTGCTTCTTCACCATCCCGTCCAGCACGTAGTTCCAGCGGGCCACGGCCCGGCCCTTGTTCTGCGGATGGGCGACGATGTCGTAGGAGCTGGGGGCGTTCAGCAGGGTGGCGAGATACGCGCCCTGGGCGGTGTTGAGCTCGCCGATGTCCTTGCCGTAGTACGCCTGGGCGGCGGCCTGGATGCCGTAGGCGTTGCGCCCGAAGTAGCTGGTGTTGAGGTAGCCCTCCAGGATCTTGTCCTTGCTCACCTCGCGGTCCAGCTTGATCGCGATGAAGAACTCCTTGGCCTTGCGGGTGACCGTCTGCTCCTGGTCCAGGTAGTAGTTCTTCACGTACTGCTGGGTGATGGTGGAGCCGGACTGCTTGCCCTTGCCGGTGGCGGTGTTCCAGGCGGCCCGGAGCATCGCCTGGGGGTCGATGGCCGACTCCGCGTAGAAGTCCCGGTCCTCGGCCGCCAGCACCGCGTGCTGGATCCGCTTGGGCACCTGGCTCAGCTGGACGTTCTCCCGGTTGACCGTGCCCTCGCGGGCCAGCGGGGAGCCGTCGGAGTAGAGGAAGACATTGCTCTGGGCGATGGCGGCCTGGTTGGCCGGGGGATCTCGACGAGCAGATAGCCGGTGACGAGCCCGCCCGCGATCAGCAGGACGATCAGCAGGAAGCCCCGAGGACCATGCGCCAGGTGGGCAGCAGTCGGCGCCATCCGGTGCGTTGGGGACGCCCCTTTCTGCCCTTGGCCGGTTTGCCCACCGTCAGGCCGTCCGCGCGGTGCGGCGTGTCGTGGTTGCCATCGCCGGTGCCGGGCCGGTCACCCGTTCCGGCCGCGCCACCATCGATCAACTGGGGCTCGTCGCTCATGTCTCCTGAGACTCCTCGGCCGCCGTCGAGGGTTGCGCGGCGGCGGGATCGTGCACGGTCGGGCGATTCGCGTCGTACGCCCGATAAAACACTGTCGCATCATCCGTTCCGGGCCGAGGACGTGGCGCGCACCTGTGACTGGTCTGTGACCGGTGGAATGAATGATTCCGCTCACACCATCCGGTGAATAATGCGTGGCCGTCTCTCCCGTCACTCCACTAGGCTCCGGATTTTGGCGCCGGTCGGGGTGGTGCGGTCGGGCCGGTCGGTCGGGCCGGTCGGGCCTGTCGGTCGGCCGGTCGGTGCGGTCAGGGAGGAGGGCACGGGCGGATGCGGCTGTACGCGGCCGTCGCGGTCAGCGGCTTCAAACGCTACGCGACGTATCGGGTCGCCACGGTGGCCGGGGTCTTCACCAACACCGTTTTCGGCTTCATCCTCGCCTACACCTATACCGCGCTGTGGGACGAGCGGCCCCACCTCGGCGGCTACGACCTCGCCCAGGCGCTGACCTTCGTCTGGCTCGGTCAGGCGCTGCTGGCGGCTGTGGCGCTGATGGGCGGCGGCTTCCAGGAGGAGTTCCAGGAGCGCATCCGCTCCGGTGACATCGCCGTGGACCTCTACCGCCCGGTGGACCTCCAGATGTGGTGGCTGGCCACCGAGCTCGGCCGGGCGCTGTTCCAGCTGCTGGGGCGCGGTGTGGTGCCGATGGCCGTCGGGGCGCTGGCGTTCGAACTCCGGCTGCCCGCCTCGCCCTTGACCTGGCTGTGGTTCCTGCTCGCCGTGGCGCTCGCGGTGTGCGTCGGCTTCGCGGTGCGCTATCTGGTGTCGCTCGCCTCCTTCTGGCTGCTCGACGGGACGGGGCTGTCCCTGCTGAGCGGGCTGCTGTGCCTGTTCTTCTCCGGGATGATCCTGCCGCTCAACGTCTTCCCCGGGCAGCTGGGCGAGATCGCCCGCGCGCTGCCCTGGGCGGCGATGCTCCAGGTGCCCGCGGACGTCTTCCTGGAGGAGCGCCGGGGCCGGGGCTGCTGGGGGCGTTCGCCTTCCAGGCGGGGTGGACGGTGGTGCTGCTGGCGGCCGGGCGGGCGCTGCAATCGGCGGCGACCCGGAAGGTGGTGGTCCAGGGTGGCTGAGTCCGCCGTGTCCAGCGGGCTGCGGGCCTACGGCCTGATCGTCGGGATGTGGGTGCGCTCCACGATGGCGTACCGCACCTCGTTCCTGATCATGACGTTGGGGAACTTCCTCGCGACCGGCCTTGACTTCGTCGCGATCGCGCTGATGTTCACTCATATCGGGGAACTGGGCGGCTTCACCCTGGACGAGGTCGCCTTCCTCTACGGCACCACCAGCGTCGCCTTCGGCCTCGCCGATCTCGCGCTGGGCACGATGGGCCGACTGGGGCAGCGGGTGCGGGACGGCACGATGGACACCCTGCTGGTGCGGCCGGTGCCGATACTCGCCCAGGTGGCCGCCGACCGCTTCGCGCTGCGGCGCCTGGGCCGGATCACCCAGGGGGCGGTGGTGCTCGGCTGGTCGCTGGCCCGGCTGGACATCGACTGGACGGTGGACCGGGCGCTGCTGATGCCGGTGATGCTGTTGAGCGGGGGCGCCATCTTCGGGGCGCTGTTCGTGCTCGGTGGCGCCTTCCAGTTCTGGGCCAAGGACGCCTCCGAGGTGCAGAGCGCCTTCACCTTCGGCGGGACCACGCTGCTGGAGTACCCGCCGACGGTCTTCGGCAAGGAGCTGCTGCGGGGCGTCACCTTCGTCATCCCGCTGGCCTTCGTCAACTGGCTCCCGGCGCTGCACATCCTGGACCGTCCCGACCCGCTGGGGCTCCCGGACTGGATCGGCTTCGCGGCGCCGCTGGTCGCGGGCGGCTGCTGTGCGGTGGCGGGGCTGGCGTGGCGGGCGGGGCTGCGGGCGTATCAGAGCACGGGGAGCTGAGGGGGATGGTCGTGGGGAATGGCGTCGGGGATGCCGTGGCGAAGGGTGTGGGGAGTGCCGTGGCGAAGGGCATGGGGAGTGCCGGGGGCGATCTGATCGAGCTCGACGGCGTGGAGAAGGTGTTCCAGGTGCGGCGCAAGGCCGGGCTGATGCGCCGTGAGCGGCGCGAGGTGCGCGCCGTGGACGGCATCAGCTTCCGGGTGCCGCGCGGCGAGATGGTGGGCTACATCGGCCCGAACGGCGCGGGGAAGTCCACCACCATCAAGATGCTGACCGGGATCCTGGTGCCCAGCGGCGGACGGCTCAGAGTCGCCGGAATCGACCCCTCCAGGGAGCGGACGAAACTCGCGCGCCGGATCGGGGTGGTCTTCGGGCAGCGCACCACCCTGTGGTGGGACCTGCCGCTGCGCGACTCGTACGCGCTGGTGCGCCGGATGTACCGGATCCCCGACGACCGCTACCGCCACAACCTGGACCGGTGTGTGGAACTGCTCAACCTCGGCGCGCTGCTGGACGTGCCGGTGCGTCAGCTCTCGCTCGGCCAGCGGATGCGCGGCGATATCGCGGCGGCCCTGCTGCACGACCCCGAGGTGCTCTATCTGGACGAGCCGACCATCGGGCTCGATGTGGTCAGCAAGGCGAAGGTCCGGGAGTTCCTGCGCGATGTGAACGCCGAGCAGGGCACGACGGTGCTGCTCACCACCCACGATCTGACCGATATCGAGCTGCTGTGCAAGCGGGTGATGGTCATCGACCACGGGCGGCTGGTCTACGACGGCGGGCTGGACGGGCTGCACGCGGTGGGGGAGAGCGAGCGCACCCTCGTGGTCGACCTGGAGCGGGAGCTGCCGCCCATCGAGGTCCCCGGCGCCCGGACGGTACGGGTCGAGGGGCCCCGGCAGTGGCTGGCCTTCCCGGCGACCAGCAGCGCGGCGCCGATCGTGGCGGCGGTCGCGGACGGCTATCCGCTGGTGGACCTCTCGGTGCGCGAGCCCGAGATCGAGGATGTCATCGCGAGGATGCTGCACGGGGCGGAGCACCGGGCGGGGCGGGGAGCGTAGCTGGGGGCGGGCTGTGCGGGAAGCGGCCAGGGCCCGGTGTGTGAGAGGGGTCAGGGCCGGTGCCCGCCATTAGTCTGTCCGTATGACGAGCGCTGGTTCTTCCCAGGGGGCGAGCCCCGACCTCCCGGACCCGGCCGGGATGCGGGCCTCGGACGCCGAGCGTGAGCGGATCGCCGAGGTCCTCCGCGAGGCGGTCGCCGAAGGCCGCCTGGACATGGAGGAGTTCGAGGAGCGGCTGAGCGCGGCCTACGAGGCGCGCACCCATGGCCAGCTGGAGCCGCTGGTACGGGACCTCCCGGTGCCCGGCGGCGCCGCTCCGGCCCCGCCGACCCCGGTCGACCGCACGGGCTGGGCCGAGCGGATCGGCGGCACCCCGACCTCGAAGTGGGCCGTGGCGATCATGGGTGGCTTCCAGCGCAAGGGGACCTGGACCGTCCCGCGTGTCTTCACCGCCTTCGCCGTCATGGGCGGCGGTGAGATCGATCTGCGCGAGGCCCGGTTCGAGGGCCGCGATGTGGTGATCCGCTGCTTCGCCCTCATGGGCGGGGTGCAGATCATCGTCCCGCCGGACCTGGAGACGCATGTCAGTGGCATCGGTCTCATGGGTGGTTTCGACCACACCGGGTCCGCCGACGGGGACCCCACGGGTCCTCGGGTGACCGTGACCGGCCTCGCGCTCTGCGGCGGGGTCGGCGTCGAGCGCAAGCTCCGCAAGGAGGAGCACAGGCGCATGAAGGAGGAGCGCCGCCGGCTGAAGGCCGAGCGCCGCGAGGAGCTGCGGAGCGCGCGGCGCGATGAGCGTGAGGAGCGGCGGCTGTCTCTGGAGAAGGAACGCCGCGAGGACTAGCCGACGACGGAGCTTGGCACCTGCGGCGGGCTGTCCCCCATCCCGCCCCTTCCCGGCACCTGACGATATGCGGCTCCGCCGCGGGCGGGGCTCCGTCCCAGGCCCCGCTCCTCAAACTCCCCTCCGGGGTCCAGGGGCGGAGCCCTTGCCACGCGGCGGAGCCGCATATCGATGCTGCGGGAAGGGGCGGGGAGGGGAAAGACGCGGGCCAGAGCCCTCTAGAGCTCCGCCGCCGTGCGGCCCCGCAGGTGGTCCAGGTTCAGCGCTCGCGCCATCGCCCGGTAGCCGTCGTCGCTGGGGTGCAGATGGTCGCCCGAGTCGAACATCGGGCGCAGCCGGAGCGGGCTGATCGGGTCGCGCAGCGCCTTGTCGAAGTCCACGACCTCGTCGAAGACCTTCCCGGCGCGGATCCGCGCGTTGACCTGCTCGCGCACGGCGTCCAGCCGGGGGTGTAGCCGCGGTGCCCGTAGAAGGGCGTCAGGGTGGCTCCGATGACCCGCAGGCCCCGGGCGTGGGCCTGCTCGGTCAGCCGCTTCAGGCCCCACACGATCCGGTTGGGGTCGGTCTGATGGGGGATGCGGAGTATGTCGTTGACGCCCAGCTCGATGATCACGGCCTTGACGCCCGTACGGGACAGCACGTCGCGGTCGAAGCGGGACAGCCCGCTGGGGTTGTTGGGCGGGAACTGCGTGCCGTCGCTCAGCACCCGGTTGCCACTGATGCCCTGGTTGAGCACGCCGAAGCGGGGCGCCCCGGGCTCGCTGCGCAGCCGCTCGGAGAGGAAGTCGGTCCACCGGTGGTTGGCCCCGGCGGTGGAGGTGATGCCGTCGGTGATCGAGTCGCCCAGCACCGCGACCGCGCCCTCGGCCTGCTTGGACCACACGTCCACGCCGGTCAGATAGCGCCAGTACGGGCTCTGCTGGGTGTAGGCGGCGCCCGCCGTGTCCTCCGTACGGTCGCCACGCGCCATGTACGACGTCTGGCGGGCGTGCGGGTGATAGGTCACGGAGCCGGACGCCTGCGGGGTGTAGGTGGTGACCAGCAGATCGGCCGCGTCCGGGACGGCGAGCCGCACCGGGTCGCTGGTGGTGGCCTTGCCGGGCGGGATCGTCACCCAGGTGCGGTTGCTGAAGGTGAGACGGCGCATGGTCCCGGCGGCCGCGGTGGGGTTGCTGGGCGCGGCGGCCAGCGCCACCGAGGCGTGGGTGATGGTCAGCGGACGGCTGCTGTAGAAGTTCGAGAGCTGGATCCGCGCGCTGGTGCCGCCGATGCTGGTGTGCACCACGTTCCGGATCGACATGCCCGAGAGGCCGCCGCGCAGCGTCCTCGGCTCGGCGGCCGCGGCCGCGGTGGACCAGGTGCCCACCCAGGCACCGGCCGATGCCGTGTCGGCCGAGCCGCGGGCTCCCTGCGCACGGGGGTCCGCGTCGCCCTCGTCACCACCGAGCCCGATGAATATCGCGGTGGAGACGAGGATCACCACAGCCGCCAGCGCAGCGAGCACGGCATACCCCGTGCGTCTGGGCATAGGGGCACGCTCATGGACGGGTTGTCTCCTCGGGCAGACGGAGCCCGAGGCTCCGGAAGTGGACGGGAACGGCGGGTGGTATCCGGCAGCGCCGATGCGGTCCGGTCGGTCCCCCATGATCCCATGATGAGACCCGGCTCCGCCCGTCGGCCTGCCCCCAATGTGCTGGGTCGCTCCCCAGACAGACGACGGGAACTCACCGTTCGTTCCACACATGGGCGACTGAGACCGGAAAGAGACAATGCAGGGGAGACGGGCCGACCAGGTGGAGCGTATGGAGCGAAGAACGACTGGTGAGACGGCGGCTCCGCCGGCTCGGGGCGCGGCCGTGCCCTTCGTCGCGGACAGCCCCCTCGACGTGGAGCGGCGGCGCGGAGTGCGCCGTATGAAGGCGTTCGCCACCGGGCTGCTGCTCGGCGTCGCACTGGTGTACGTGCTCGCCACCTGGGCGCGGTCCTCCGGCATCGGCGGCTGGCCCGGCTATGTGGCCGCGGCCGCCGAGGCGGGCATGGTGGGCGCCCTGGCCGACTGGTTCGCGGTCACCGCGCTCTTCCGGCGGCCCATGGGGCTGCCGATTCCCCATACGGCGATCATCCCCACCAAGAAGGACCAGCTCGGGGCCAGCCTCGGGGAGTTCGTCGGGGAGAACTTCCTCTCCGGCGACGTCGTACGGATGCGGCTGCGCGCGGTCGGCATCGGCAGCCGGCTCGGCACCTGGCTCGCCGAGCCCGAGCACGCCGACCGGGTGACGGCGGAGTTGGCCACCGCGCTGCGCGGCGCGCTCACGGTGCTGCGCGACTCCGATGTGCAGGCGGTGGTGGGCGAGGCGATCACCCGCCGGGCCGACAGCCAGGAGATCGCGCCGGGCCTGGGCAAGCTGCTGGAGCGGGTGGTCGCGGACGGCGGCCACCGCCGCGCCGTGGACCTGGTGTGCCTGCGCGCCCACGACTGGCTGGTGGAGCACAACGACTCGGTGATGCAGGCGGTGACCGGCGGCGCGCCCGGCTGGACGCCGCGGTTCGTGGACCGCAAGGTCGGCGAGCGCGTCTACAGGGAACTGCTGCGCTTCGTGACCGAGATGCGGGACATGCCCGACCATCCGGCGCGCGGCGCCCTTGACCGCTTCCTCACCGACTTCGCCGGGACCTGCAGTCCGACACCGACACCCGGCTGCGGGTGGAGCGGGTGAAGAGCGAGGTGCTGGGGCGCGGCGACGTCCAGGACCTCATCGCCTCGGCCTGGGCCTCGGTGCGGGCGATGATCGTCGCGGCGGCCGAGGACGAGCGCAGCGAACTGCGGCAGCGGGCGCGGGCGGCGATCCTGTCGCTGGGCAGGCGGATGGTGACGGACCGCCGGCTGCGGGACAAGATCGACGGCTGGCTGGAGGACGCCGCCGTCTATGTGGTGACGACGTATCGGGACGAGATCACCTCGCTGATCAGCGAGACGGTGGCGAGCTGGGACGCGGACCACACCTCGCGGAAGATCGAGGCGCACATCGGCCGGGACCTGCAGTTCATCCGGATCAACGGCACGGTGGTGGGCGCCCTGGCCGGGCTGGTGATCTATACGGTCTCGCGCGCGCTGGGCGGATAGTTCGCGGGCGGTGCCGGGTTGGCTTGCGGCGCCCGGCGGATTGCCGCGCCGCGGCTCTGGAAGGTGTACGCGGCCTGGCCTATGGTGCGCGCGTGCGACGTCGTGGAGGGCGTGCCGTGCTCGCCCGGGGGCTGTGGACGGCCGGTGAGCTCGCCGTCACCCTCGGGGTCGTGGTGCTGCTCTTCGTCGTCCACCAGCTGTGGTGGACCAATCGTCAGGCGAGGGCGGACGCACGGCACGAGGTGTCGGTGCTGGAGCGGCGGTGGCAGGACGGGGCGTCGGACTCCGCGACGCCGACACCGGGGGCGACGGGATCCTCCGACTCCGCTCAGGGGACGGCCGCGGCCGTGACCGCGATCGTGACCGGTCGGCCGGGAGCGGCGCCGGGGGGCAAGGGCCGCGCCGGGACCAGGCGTACGCGGTGCTCCGGATCCCGCGTATCGGCCTTACGGTGCCCATCGCCGAGGGCATCAGCCGCGCGGCGGTGCTCAACAAGGGCTATGTGGGCCACTATCCGCGCACCGCCCAGCCGGGCCAGGCGGGCAACGTCGCCCTCGCGGGCCACCGCAACACCCACGGCGAGCCCTTCCGGCAGCTGGACGAGGTGCGCCCGGGCGACACGGTGCGCATCGACACCGCCGACGCCCGCTATACGTACGTGATCGAGCGCACCCTGCCGCGCACCTCGCCCGCCGACGGAACGGTGATCGCGCGGGTGCCGTACAGCTCCGTCCACCCCCGCTACCGCTACACCGAGCCGGGCTACTACCTCACGCTGACGACCTGCACCCCCGAATTCACCTCCCGCTACCGCCTGGTGGTGTGGGCCCGGCTGAAGGCCGCGGCCCCACGGGATGTCGGCGGGGGCCGCTAGGGGGGCGCCCGACGGACCGTGACGCCTGCGGCGGGCTTTTCCCCTCCCCGCCCCTTCCCGAAACTGGGGCTCCGCCCCAGACCCCGTCACCGGGGCTCCGCCCCAGACCCCGGGTCGGGGTTGAGCCCCAGGCCCCGGGCGGGGGCTGCGTCCCGGGCCTCGGGTCGGGGTTGTGGCCCCGGGCCCCGGGTCGGGGCTGGGCCCCAGGCCCCGTCACCGGGGCTCCGCCCCAGACCCCGGGTCGGGGTTGAGCCCCAGACCCCGGGCCGGGGGTGCGCCCCTTTGCGCGGCATCGTTATGCGGCTCCGCCGTGTGGCGGGGCTCCGCCCTGGGTCCCGGGGTCCAGGGGCGGAGCCCCTGGTATCGGGAAGGGGCGGGGAGGGGAAAGCAGGCGCTCCGCCGCGTGGTCCGCCGGACACCCCGTAGGCGATCCGCTGGAAGTGCCCTGCCCTGCCGTCGATCGTCTGCGGCGCCGTCGCGGCCGGTCGCCCACGCGGCGGAGCCGCATATCGACACCGCCGCGGCGGAGCCGCACATCGACACCGCCCCGCGCCCCTCCGGGGCGCCGGGCCGCGGCCGACTGCTGCCGGTTTGCTTAGACTGGCGGAGCCAGGAGGGGAGACCGGCCGGGAGAGGGGGACGTGACGGTGTCGCGACGGCTCGAAGCGCTGCGGACGCATCTGGGCGTCTGCCTGTTCCTGCTGACCGGGGTTCTGCTGGCGCAGAGCGGGGTGGTCAGCGCCGTCGCCCTCGCCGCCACCATCGCGGCCACGACCGCCGTCGCCACCGCGCTGACCCTTTGTGCGGTCCTCGCCTCCCGCGGCCGGATACCCATCCCCGCCGGGCGGATCCGCACCGCGATACGGGACCGGGAGCACCGTACGGCGTTCCTGCCGCAGCGGGATCCCGATGCCGCCGGACGCACGAGGCCCCGAGCGCCGGGCCGTCGCCTGCCGACGGCCGCGTAGGCGCACCCATATCGCTGTACGGCCTACCTTCAGCCCCTCCAGGGGCACCTCCCAGCGGTAGCTGGGGGAGTCTGAGGAGCGGGGTCCGGGGCGGAGCCCCGGAAGGTCCAGGATCCGTACCGCCGCGCCACGCGGCTCGTCACGCCGATGTCTTCCTCACTCCGGCACGACGAGACCCGCGGAGGGCTCCCATGTCCCTTTTCTCTTCCCTCGGCTCCCTGTTGACCACGATGGCGGACGGCCTCGATCCGCTCTTCGGGCCGTCCGCGGCGGCGGCCGCCATCGTTCTGTTCACGCTGTGCGTCCGCGCCGCGCTGCACCCCCTCGCCCGGGCCGCGGTGCGCGGCGAGAAAGCGCGGGCCGCGCTCGCGCCGAAGATCACCGAACTGAGCCGCATCCACCGGGACGACCCGGAGCGGATGCGGCGTGCCGTGGCGGAGCTCCAGACGAAGGAGGGCGCGTCACCGCTGGCGGGCTGTCTGCCGGCCCTCGCCCAGCTCCCGGTCTTCTTCGTGATGTACCACGTGTTCTCCACCGGCAGTGGCGCCGGAGACCTCCTCGACCACACGCTGGCCGGGGCCCCGCTCGGCCAGCACTGGGGCGGGGTGCTCAGTGGCGGGCCGGGCCTGGTGTACCTGGGGCTCTTCGCGCTGATCGCGGCCGTGGCCACCTGGACGTATCTCCGCGCCCGTAAGGCGACCGTCCCCGGGGCGCCCGGAGTGGCCCGGGCGCTGCCGCTGCTGTCGTTCGGGACCCTCGTCACCGCCGCCGTGGTCCCGCTCGCGGCGGCGCTCTACCTGGCCACCAGCACGACCTGGACGGCGATGGAGCGGGCCCTGCTGCACCGCTGACGGCGACCCCCGCCGCGGTCACCCTTGAGACCGATGTCCCAGTCCGTGAACGAGGTCTTGCGGGCTGGACGCCCCTGAAGGGAGGATCAATCGGCCGGTAGGCGCCTCGCACCGGCCTGTGACCTCGGGAGTCTTGGGATGAAACTGCTGCGAGTCGGACCGGCGGGCGCGGAACGCCCCGCGCTGCTCGATCAGAATGGCACCCTGCGCGATCTGTCCGCCCTGGTCCCGGACATCGACGGCGCCCTCCTCGCCGATGAGGCCGCCCTCGCGCGGGTGCGCGCGGCGGCGGCCGCCGAGGGGGACGACGCGCTGCCCGCGATCGAGGACGGCGGGGTGCGGATCGGCCCGCCCCTCGGCCGTATCGGCAAGATCGTGTGCATCGGGCTGAACTACCACGACCACGCCACCGAGACCGGCGCCAGCATCCCGGAAGAGCCCATCATCTTCATGAAGGCCCCGGACACGGTCGTCGGCCCCGAGGACACGGTCCTCGTCCCGCGCGGCAGCGTGAAGACCGACTGGGAGGTCGAGCTCGCCATCGTCATCGGCCGCACCGCCCGCTACCTCGACTCCGACGAGGCCGCCCTCGCCGCGGTCGCGGGCTACGCGGTGGCCCACGACGTCTCCGAGCGCGCCTTCCAGATCGAACGCGGCGGCCAGTGGGACAAGGGCAAGAACTGCGAGACGTTCAACCCCCTGGGCCCCTGGCTGGTGACCGCGGACGAGGTCCCCGACCCGCAGGCCCTGGGCCTGCGCCTCTGGGTCAACGGCGAGCTCCAGCAGGACGGCAGCACGGCGGACCAGATCTTCGGCGTGGCCCACGTGGTCCGCTACCTCAGCCAGTTCATGACCCTCTACCCCGGCGATGTCATCAACACCGGCACACCGGCGGGCGTGGCCATGGGCCGCCCCGAGCCCAAGCCGTACCTCCGCGCCGGCGATGTCGTCGAGCTCGAGATCGACGGGCTGGGCCGCCAGCGCCAGGAGTTCAAGGACGCCTGACCATCGACGGCCCCGGGGCCACTCGGGCTCACTTGCCCGGGTGGCCCGCCTTCTCGGGGTCTGATTCTCCGGCGTCTGATTTTCGGGCGTCTGATTCTCGGGCGTCTGATTCTCGGGCGTCTGAACGGGCCCGTCCGATGCTGGAACCACATGCTCACGGCGAACGTCTTTCCCCGGATTCTTGATCACGGTGGGGTGTGAAGCAGTGGTGGACACGGGGGCTGTCTCCTTCGCGGCAGGCGTGGCGAACGCGGCAGGCGTGGTGAAGGGCGCGGCGAGAGCTGCCGCGCGTGCCGCGCTCATTCTGGCGGTGGCGGGGGCCACCGCGGTCACGGCGGCTGTGCCGTCCGCGCGGGCGGACGACCACTCGGGGCAGGTGCGCGTCGAGGATCTGCCCGCCGACACCTATGTTCCGGAGCCGGGCAACGACGAACGGTCGATGGACCTGGCGTTCTCCGTCGTGCCGAAGCGGGCGGGGCGGGTCACGGTGGTCATCGACACCTCACGGCTGGCCGGGGTCGCCACGGTCGGCCGGCTGAGCGATTCCTGCCGCCGCGAGGGCGCCCGGGTGACCTGTTCGTACCGCGTCTGGAACGGCGGGCAGCCGAGCACCGTACGTCCCTTCCGGCTGCGCCCGGCGGAGGGGAGCACGCGCGGCGACCACGCCCGGGTCACCGTGCGCGCGTCCCAGGACGGTTCGGCGGCCGCGGGGAGTACCGCGGTGATCGTCGGGGTGCCGAAGCTCACCGTGGGCGAGCGGGGCAGCCTGAAGCGCCTGCGGCCCGGCGCTCCGCTGCCGCTCCGGGTGGCCGTGCGGAACGAGGGCGGGATCCCCGCGCGCAACGGCTTCGGCATCGCGGTCGGCGCGGGCGGGGACCAGAGGATCACTCCGAGGTACCGCAACTGCCGTAAGGAGGGCACCGACCTCGATCCCGAACTGCGGTGTGTCTTCGGGTGCTCGCTGAAGCCGGGTCAGTCGGCGGTCACGGACGGGCCCCTCGGAGTCACCGCGTCGAAGCGGCGGTTGTACAGCCACCTCTCCATCACCGTCTACGCCCTCGGCAGCCCCGACGACCCCGCGTACGACCCCGACGAGGAGCCGTACCCCGGCACGGCGGGCAAGGGCCGGCCGCTCGGGCTGACGGACGCGTCGGCGGACCGCGGTCGGTTCAGGGAATCCCTCAGCGAGGCCACGGTGGGGCTCGACCGGCAGGTGGACCTGGACGCGGTCGCGCGGCCCGCCCGGGCAGGGTCGGCGAGACGGTGCCCGTCCGGGTCGGCGTGCGGGCGCGGGGAAAGGCAGACCTGGACCTGTCGTACTGGGATCAGAGCGCCTGGTCCGTGCGGTTCACGGCGCCCCGGGGGACGCGCATCGTGGGCGGGCCGGAGGACGACGGACAGCCGCTGTGCACCATCCGGCACGGGGGGACGGTGGCCATGTGCCCCGAGTCGGCGGAGGGAGCGGCGTCGGGGCCGGGGCGGGCGCGGGGATGGGCTTCCGCCTGCACATCGACGAGAAGGTCCACGGTGCGCGGGGCCGGGTCGAGGCCGTCCCCAACCCCGACTTCCCGCCACACGACCCGCGCCCGGCGAACGACAGCGCCCCGGTGGCCCTGGAGGCCACCGCCGCCACCGCCGAGCCGGAAACGCTGCCTTGGCTGTACGGGGGGACGGGCGGTGCCCTCGTGCTCGCTCTGGGAGTGCTGTACGCCGTACGCCGTCGGACCCGGGCCCGGGCGGAGTCCGTCCGTCAGGGCCCGGTGGACACATAGCGTCGGGACCTGACGGACACGTAGCGTCAGGGCCCGGTGAGCGAGAACCGCTCCAGCGCCTCCACCACCAGCGCGTGGTCCTCGGCCTGGGGCAGTCCCGAGACCGCGACCGCGCCGATGACGCCCGTGCCCGTCACATGGATCGGGTAGGCGCCCCCGTGCGCGGCGTACCGGTCGGGGTCGAGGCGCGAGGACTCCTCGAAGCTGCTGCCCTTGGCGCGGAAGCGGGTGCCGACCAGGAACGAGCTGGCCCCGTAGCGCTCCACGACCCGGCACTTGCGCTCCAGCCAGGCGTCGTTGTCCGGGGAGGTGCCCGGCAGGGCGCGGTGGAACAGGCGCTGACCGGCCCGCTGGATGCCGATCGTCACGGCGGCGCCGCGCTCCTGGGCCAGGTCGGCGATGAGGCAGCCCAGGCGCCAGGCGTCGTCGTTGTCGAAGCGGGGCAGCCGCAGCCGGCGCTCCTGCTCCTCCAACTCCGCTACGAGGGAGGTCGCGTCGGTGTGCTCGCTCATGCGGGGACCTCGATCCGGACGATACGGCGCTCCGCGGCCGCCACCCGGGCCGCTTCCAGTACCCGCAGGGCGGCCGCGGCCTCGGCGGCGGTGACCGGCGGCGGGGTGCCGTCGCGGAGGGCGGCGGCGACGGCGGCGTAGTACGCGGGGTAGTCGCCCGGGAGGGTCTCCACCGGAGCGCCGCCGCCGGTCGCCGGGGACTCTCCCGCGCCCAGCCGGCCCCAGTCGCCTTCCGGCTCGGCGCCCCATGCGACGGACGGGTCGCCGGGGCGCAGGCCCTCGCGCAGGGCGGCCTCCTGCGGGTCGAGGCCGTACTTCACATAGCCCGACTCGCTGCCCAGCACCCGGAAGCGCGGGCCGAGCTGGGCCGTGGTCGCGCTCATCCACAGATGGGAGCGGACCCCGCCGGTGTGGGTGAGGGCGAGGAAGGTGTCGTCGTCGGTCCGCGCCCCGGGGCGGCGCACCTCGACCTCGGCGTAGACGGACTCGACCGGGCCGAAGAGGGTGAGCGCCTGGTCGACCAGATGGCTGCCCAGGTCGTACAGCAGCCCGCCGACCTCGGCCGGGTCGCCGGACTCCCGCCAGCCGCCCTTGAGTCGCGGCCGCCACCGCTCGAAGCGGGACTCGAAGCGCTGCACCTCGCCGAGCGCGCCCTCGGCGAGCAGCGTGCGGAGGGTGAGGAAGTCGTTGTCCCAGCGGCGGTTCTGGAAGACGGTCAGCAGCAGCCCGCGGGCCTCGGCGAGCGCGGCCAGCTCCTCGGCCTCGGCGGCGGTCGCGGCCAGCGGCTTGTCCACGACGGTCGGCAGCCCCGCCTCGAGGGCGGCGCGGGCGAGCGGGACATGGGTGCGGTTCGGGGAGGCGATGACGATCAGGTCCAGCTCATCCGCCCGGGCCCACAGCTCATCGGCGGAGTCCGCGAGCCGGACGTCGGGGAACTCGGCGCGCGCCTGCCGCTGCCGCTCCGGGCTGGAGGTGACGATGGTGTCGAGGACCAGCCCCTCGGTGGCCGCGATCAGGGGGGCGTGGAAGACGGATCCGGCCAGGCCGTACCCGATCAGTCCCACTCGGCGGGTGGTGCTGCTGTCATCGGTGGCATCCATGGAAGCCACTTTGGCAACAGTGTTGTCAAAGTGCAAGCGGTGGCCACAATGGAGGGGTGAACAGCACGATGTCCGGAGCGGGCGGGCCCGGAGCCAATCTGACCGCCCTGCGCAGCCATAACGCCGCACTCGTCCTGCGACTGCTGCGGGACGCGGGCGAGGACGGCGTCAGCCGGCCGGAGCTGGCCGGGCGCACCGGCCTCACCCCCAGGCCGTCAGCAAGATCACGGCCCGGCTGCGGGCGGAGGGGCTGCTGGCGGAGGCCGGTCAGCGCGCCTCGACCGGCGGCAAACCGCCCACCGCGCTCCGCCTGGTCCCGGACGCCCGCCACGCGATCGGGCTCCAGCTCGACCGCGACGAGGTGACGGCGGTCCTCGTCGACCTCGCGGGCACCCCGGTCGCCGCCCGCTCGGCCCCCTTCGACTTCGGCGCCCCCGCGGAGGAGGCGCTCGCGGCGGCGACGGCGGAGGTCAGGGCGCTCCTGGCGGACGCGGCGGCCAGCGGCGTGGCGGGCGGAACGGCGGGAGGCGATATCGCGGCGGGTGGCGGTAGCGGTATCTCGGCGGGCGCCGGTGGCGGTATCGCGGCGGGCGGCGGTAGCGACGTCGCGGCGGGCGCCGGTAGCGGCTTCGCCCTGGGCGGCGGGCTGCTCGGCGTCGGCGTCGCCGCGCCCGGACCGCTCGACCACGGCTCCGGCGTGCTGCACCGCGTCACCGGCTTCCCCCAGTGGGACGGCTTCCCGCTGCGCGACGCCCTCGCCGAGCGGCTAGCCCTCCCCGTCGTCCTCGACAAGGACACCAACGCCGCGGCGCTCGGGCTGGTGACCGCCGGGACCGCCGAGTCGGCCGCGTACCTCCACCTGGGCACGGGCCTGGGCGCCGGTCTGGTGCTCGGCGGCGATGTGTACCGGGGCGCACGGACCGACGCGGGCGAGTTCGGGCACCAGGTGATACAGCTCGACGGGCCGCCCTGCGACTGCGGCAACAACGGCTGTCTGGAGGCGCTGTGCCTCGCCGCCGTCGCGCGCGGCGACCGTACGGACGCGGCGCGGCTGCTCGGCATCGGCGCGACCAACCTCGTACGGCTCCTCGACATCGACCGGGTGCTCCTGGGCGGCCGGATGGTGCTGGCCGACCCCGAGCCGTACGTTCGCGGTGTGGCCACGATGATCGCCGAGGACTCCGCCCGCGCCAGCCGCCCCCCGGTCTCCGTGGACGTCGTGGAACGGGGCGAGCGGGCCGTCGTCGAGGGCGCCGCCCGGCTGGTGCTCGCCCCGCTGTTCGCACTGGGCTGATCGAGGGGGATCCTGACCGCCAGTCGGGGGCAATCCGGGCCCGGTGCGGTGTGTCGGCGTGCGGACGCGGAATGTAGCGGAGTGCTCGGGGAAAACCGCAGCACAGCAGAGGTCACTCATGCGCTTGCCCACCGCACTGTCCCTACGAGCTGTCCTTCCGGCGGCCGCGCTCGCGTTCGCCCCGGCCCTCTACGGGGTCCCGGCGTACGCCGCCGAGGCCGAGCCCGCCGCCTGCGGGGACCGGAACGCCTCCGACTTCCCGATCGAAGCCCATCTGCGCGGCGGACCGGACCAGTACGCCCCGGGCGGCGGCTGGCGCGGCTGGCACCTCGAGCTGCGCAACGCCACGGACACCGGCTGCCGCGCCGTCCACCCCATCGCCGTCCTGGTCGACCAGGCCCGTCAACTGCGGCCCCGCCATATCGGCTTCGAGTTCCTGGACCCCTCCGCGGACGGCGGCGCCACCTGGCGGACCGTCTCCTTCCAGACCACGGACGAGGACGAGAACGTCGGGGTCTTCGACGACCACTTCAAGGGCTTCAACCTGCCCGCGCACAAGACCGTCGACGTCCAGGTGCGCACGCGTTTCACCGCGGACGCGCCCGAGGGGCCGGTGACGGCCAACGCGATCGCCGTACAGCGGCGCGCGGACGACGGCGACTGGGTGGGGCAGTCGAACGACTACGTCTTCCGCATCGGCGGGGCGGCGACGGGTACGGGTTCGGGTACGAGTACGGGTTCGGGTACGAGAACGGATGCGGAATCGGGTTCGAGTACGGACTCCGGTACTACGGGTGCGGATGCCGGTACTACCGGCACCGGTGCCGGAACACCGGGCCCGGACGCCGGAACGCGTACGAGGGCGGCCACGCGCTCCGGCGGGCTTACGGAGACCGAGGCGACGGATACCGGTGTCGGCACCGGAGCCGCCACCGGCGGGGCCACTGAGACCGGGCCCGCTCCGCAGCCGACCACCCGTTCCAAGCGCCCCACGGCCACGCCGAGCCGGACGTCCGAGGAGACCGCCTCGGCCGAGCCGAGCCGGAAGCCGAGCGCCACCAGAAGCCCCGGTGCGACCCGTAAGGAGAGCAGCCCGGCCGCGGTGCCGCCCCGTGCCGACAGCGACGTTGATGCCGACACGGAGGCGGACGCCGACGTCGGCGCGGAGGCCGACATCGACACCGATCCCAGCGCCGAAGAGGACGCGGGGACCGGAGCGGATACCGATACCGATACGGATACCGAGTTGGGCACGGATGTCGATACGGACGTGGACACCGACCTCGGGGCGGACACCGACCCGGGCTCGGACTCAAGCGCGGACGCCGATACGGGTACCGACACCGAGACGGGTACTGACACCGGCACCAGCGCCGACACCAGCACCGGTACCGACCTCGACGAGGGCCTGGACACGGACACCGACCTCGGTACCGAGACCGACCCCGGCACGGACGTGGGGACCGACCTCGGCACCGACACCGGGCTGGCCACGGAGACCGAAGACCCCGGCGCCGAATCCGACCCGGGCACCGAAACCGATCCCAACGCCGAAGCCGACCCCGGAACCGACACCGGGCGCGAGCCCCAGGCCGAGCCCAGCACCGGCACCGGTGGTGACGGCCGTGACGAGGAGGAGGGCAGCCACGAGCGCGAGCACGAGCGGATGCCCGAACTCGCCGCGACGGGCCGTCACACCGCCCTGCTCGCGGGGCTCGGCGTCATCAGCGCCGCGCTCGTGACCTGCGGAACCGTCCTCGTGGTGAGGTCCCGGCGCTCGGGGGCCTGACGCTCCGACAGCCCCGACGCCCTCACGCCGTCCGACGCACGTACGAACTACTGGCCCCGGGGCCCTTCGCCCCGGCGGCGCAGTTCGTCGTCGATTTTGTCCGAGCCGGACTGGATCTGCTCCGAGTACTTGCCGCCGGTCTTCTTGTCCGCGGCCTCGCCACCCTTACGAGCGCCCTTCCGGGCCTTGTCCGGGTTCTTGCTGATCGCGCCCTTGAGCTTGTCCATCATGCCCATCGTGGCCTCCTTACGGTCCGGCCTTACGGTCCGGCTCGTTCCACGGAGGGGCGGATTCCGCCCCTTCCCCAGGATCAGACACCTGTGCGGATCTGTCGCGCTGGGACGGAGCGCGAACGGACGGCGAACGGACCGTGCTCCGGAACACAGGGCGGTCTCCCCAGGACTTTCCCCGGTTAGGCTGAGGTCGTCGCCAGAGGTCGATTCCGAGCGGAGAGCAACCAGTGGCAGAGCGCAAGCCGATCGAGTCATGGCTCACCGACATGGACGGTGTGCTGATGCACGAGGGCATACCGGTGCCCGGTGCCGACGCCTTCATCAAGCGGCTGCGCGAATCGGATACGCCGTTCCTGGTGCTCACCAACAACTCCATCTACACCCCGCGCGACCTCCACGCCCGGCTGTCCCGGATCGGGCTCGACGTCCCGCTGGCGAACATCTGGACGTCAGCGCTGGCCAGCGCCCAGTTCCTGGACGAGCAGCGCCCCGGCGGCACCGCGTATGTCATCGGGGAGGCGGGGCTGACCACCGCGCTGCACGACATCGGCTACGTCCTTACGGATGTCGAGCCCGACTATGTGGTGCTCGGCGAGACCCGTACGTACAGCTTCGAGGCGCTCACCAAGGCCATCCGGCTGATCAACGACGGGGCGCGGTTCATCGCCACCAACCCCGATGAGATCGGCCCCTCCGCGGAGGGTGCGCTGCCCGCCACCGGCTCCGTGGCCGCGCTGATCACCAAGGCCACCGGCCAGGAGCCTTACTTCGTCGGCAAGCCCAATCCGCTGATGATGCGGTCCGGGCTGAACGCGATCGGCGCCCACTCCGAGTCCAGCGCGATGATCGGCGACCGGATGGACACGGATGTGCGGGCCGGGCTCGAGGCCGGGATGGAGACCTTTCTGGTGCTCACCGGGGTGACCAAGGCGGCAGAGGTGGACCGGTATCCGTACCGCCCGTCCACGGTCGTCGAGTCCATCGCGGACCTCGTGGAACGCATCGTATGACCCTCCGGTGAGCCCGGGCGTGACCCACCGGTGAGCGCTGGCACGACCCGCCGTTGAGCCCTGTGCCCCGGATGGCGCAGTAGGCGCCCGCAGCGGATGCGGGGCCCTGCCGGGCGCGTGAGCCTCTTGGTATCGGGAGGTTCACCATGCGCGTTGTCGCACTCACTCTCTGTACCGCAGCATGCGCCGCCGTCGCGGCGGTGACGGCCGCCGCTCCGGCCCTCGCCGAGCAGCGCCACTCCGCCATCACCACGATCCGGATCAGTCCGCGGGGCCTCGCCCCCGGCGCCGAGGTCGAGGTCTGGGCCTTCGGCTGCCCGGACCGGGTGGCCACCGCCTCGTCGCCGGTGTTCGTGGACGACGCGGAGCTGACGCCCGAGGGAAACGCGCTCTTCAGCGAGGCGACGATCCGCTCGACGGCGGCCAAGGGGGCGCACCGGGTCACCCTGGACTGCGCGGGCGGCGGCCTCGTAGGCGAGGACGGAACGCGCGAGGGCGGAACGGGCGCGGACGGCGCGGGCACGGACGGGACGGGAGCGGACGGGCAGGGCGGCGCGGGCGGCGTCGCCCTCGCCGTGGAGCGCCCGCCCTCGCCCGTCGCCCCCGTCCGCGCCGGCGGGGCGGCGCCGCGCCGGACGAGGCGCGGCCACGCGACGACATCGGCGCCGCGGAGGCGTACGGCCTGGTGCTCTCGGGCGGTACGGCCGTGGCCGTCGGCGGCCTCGCGGTCCACCGCCGCCGCCATCCCTCCCGTACCGCGAGCTGATCGCCATCGATCTGGATTCTGGATACCGAGATGGACGGAAACATGGACGGCATCGGGAATCGCTTCTCCGGCCTCGGGCGGCTGGCCATCGGACTCGCCTGGGCCGCGCTGCTGCTGGGCCTGTGGATGTGGGGCCGGGACACCACGGAGGGGACGGGTGGTCCGGCGCCGATGACCGGGGACGTGGCCGCGGTCGGGCGGCCGTCCGCCCATCCGCTGCCCCCGGCGCACGCGCCGCTGGCCTCCGCCCGGCCGAAGCGGGTCGTGATCGAGGCGGCGGGGGTCCGCGCCCCCATCGTCGCCAGCGGCCTGGACCGCGACGGGGCGGTGAAGCCCCCGCCGTTCAGCCGCCCCGGCACGGTCGGCTGGTACCGCGCAGGCCCCGAGCCCGGCTCCCCGGGCGCCGCGCTGCTGGTCGGCCACCTGGACACGAAGAGCAAACCGGCGGTCTTCCACGAGCTGAGCGACCTCAAGCGGGGGGAGCGGGTGCGGGTCGCGCGATCGGACGGGACGACGGCGGAGTTCACGGTCGAGGACGTCGAGGTGGTGCCGGAGAAGCACTTCGACGCGCGGCGGGTGTACGGGTCGCGGTCCCATGACCGCGCGGAGCTGCGGCTGATCACGTGCGGGGGGAAGTACGACCGCTCGACCCGGACGTACTCGGCGAACGTCGTCGTCTCGGCCTACCTGACGGGCACGACGGGCTCTCCTGGCCATGTGTCGGCAGGCAGCCGCAATGCGCCGCACTAGCCGGTGCGACGGGTGGGCGCCTGCGGCGGGCAAAGCCCCCACCCCGCCCCTTCCCGAAACCAAGGGGCTGCGCCCCTGCACCCCCACCCGGGGCTCCGCCCCCGGCCCCCGCTTGGGGCTGCGCCTGCGCCTCCGCCCGGGGCTGCGCCCCGCCCCCCGCCCGGGGCTGCGCCTGCGCTTCCGCTTGGGGCTGTGCCCCGCCCCCCGCTTGGGGCTGTGCCCTGGTCTCCGCTTGGGGCTGTGCCCTGGTCCCCGCTTGGGGCTGTGCCCTGGTCCCCGCTTGGGGCTGCGCGCCCTGCACCCTTACCCGGGGCTGTGCCCTGGTCCCCGCTTGGGGCTGCGCGCCCTGCACCCTTACCCGGGGCTGTGCCCTGGTCCCCGCTTGGGGCTGCGCGCCCTGCACCCTCACCCGGGGCTGCGCCCCAGACCTCCGCCCGGGGCTGTGCCCCAGGCTCCCGCTCGGGGCTGTGCCCTCGACTCCGGGCCGGGGCTGGGCCCTCAACCTCGCCCGGGGCTCCGCCCCAGGCCTCGGGGTCCAGGGGCGGAGCCCCGCCACGGGGCGGAGCCGCATATCGATGCTTCGGGGAGGGGCGGGGTGGGGAAAGGTCCGCCGGGCACCCCGTGGTCGCCTCCATCCGCAGCCGTACCCGCGTCCGCGTGCTCGCCGCCGCCGGGGCGCTCCTGTCGTGCGCCCTGCTTTCCGGGTGCTTCGGGGCCTCGGAGAGGGACAGCGACCCTGCTTCAGTCGCCGGACAGCCCAAGCAGCGGCCCAAGTCCACGATCCCCTATTGGGTGAATCCGGACGGCAGCGCGGCACGCCAGGTCGCGGCGTATCGGAAGAAGGGCGAGGACGGCGAGGCCAGGCTGATAGAGAAGATCGCGGAGCAGCCCGTCGCCGAGTGGCTGGGGCTGGACGACCCGGAGGGGCAGGCGCGGGGGTTCACCGCGGCCGCGGACCAGGTGAACCGGGACGCGCTGCTGGTCTTCTACAACATCCCGCACCGCGACTGCGGGCAGTACTCCAAGGGCGGTGCGGCCAACGGCGACGCCTATCGCGCCTGGCTGGACAAGGTGGTCCGGGGGATCGGCGACCGCCGGGCGACGGTCGTCCTGGAGCCCGACGCGCTGCCGCACGTGGTGGACGGCTGTACGCCCAAGAAGTTCCACCAGGAGCGGTACGACTTACTGACCGGCGCCGTGGACAAGCTCAAGGGACTGCCGCACACCACGGTCTACCTGGACGCCGGAAACCCCCACTGGATCAAGGACCCGCGCCGGATGGTCGAGCCGCTGAAGCGGGCCGGTATCCGTAAGGCCGACGGCTTCGCGCTGAACACCTCCAACTACCAGACGACCCAGGAGAACCGGGCGTACGGCAAGCGGCTGTCCGCGCTGATCGGCGGCAAGCCGTTCGTGATCGACACCAGCCGCAACGGCAATGGCCCGGCCCCGGGTGAGAACGACCCACAGGCGTGGTGCAACCCGAAGGGCCGGGCGCTGGGCGAGAGGCCGACCGTCGACACCGGGGACGAGCGGATCGACGCCTATCTGTGGATCAAGCGTCCGGGCGAGTCGGACGGCACCTGCAAGGGCGGTCCCACCGCGGGCCGGTGGTGGCCCCGGTACGCGCTCGATCTCGCCCGTAACGCCGCCCGTAACGCCGGCCGTAACGCCGCCCGTAAGGACAGTTGAGCCGCCGTCACTTCTTCTTCGGCGCGGGCACCCTCACCCACACCGCCTTCGACGGCGTCCCCCGGTCGTCCACCGCGTGGAGCATGTACCACCCCGGGGGCACCACCGACGAGTCCTTCGGCAGGGTCACCGTCACCCCGCCCCCGTCCTCCGTCCGGGTGAAGTCAAGCGCGATCGACCGCTGCTCGACATTGGTCACATGCGTGAAGGAGCCGGGCCGGATCAGCCGCATCTTGGCGATCGCCAATGCCTGCGCGGTCCGGTAGGTGGCCTTCCCGCCGAGCTTGACCGTCCTGGGCGCGGTGTCGGTGAGCTTCGGACGGGACTCGCGGAAGAGATACGGCGGGGTGTAGAGGTCGATCTGCTGCTGGAACTCACCCGGCGTGGTGTTGGCCTTGTCGGCGAAGAGCGAGTCCGAGCCGAAGGTCATGACCCGGCCGTCCGGCAGGAGCAGCGCCCCGAGTGGTAGTTGCGGCCCACCAGCGGATCGGCCACCGCACGCGCGGTGTTGCTCTTCGGGTCGTAGAGCTCGGCCTTCAGCACATTGGTGGCGCCGCGCCCCCGGTAGTCGCCCGAGCCGTTCGTGGTCAGAACGGTGTCATCGGGCAGGATCACACTGCTCGGATAGCGCACCTTCGCATACAGATCCGGACCATCGCGGAACCGCGGCTTGTCGGCGTGCAGATCGACGATCCGGGTCTTCGCCGAGGACTTGGGGTCCTCGCCGACCCCGCCCCCGCCCTGCACCATGTACCGCTGGTCCTGCGCGGGCGGCAGCAGCACCGACATCGACGTCTCCAGGGCGTCCGCGTCGCTGATGCCCGGGACCACGTCGAACCGATTGGTCTTCGGGTCCCAGATGCCGGGCGTGCGTCCCTTGTCGTCCGGGCCGTATCCGGCGTTCGAGCCCGTGTAGAAGATCCGGCCCTTGTCGGTCAGGAACAGCGAGGGGTAGGTCGGGAAGAAGCGCTTCTTGGGCAGGTACTTCCACTTATTGGTCTTGGGGTCGTAGACCTCGTTCTTCCCGGGCACCACCTGGCCGATCTCGTCCAGCCCGGAGACCGCGAGCACCTTGCCGTCCTGGAGGGTGGTCAGGGTCGGGTACCAGCGGGCCTCGTTCATCGGATCCACCGGGACGTACCGCTCGGCGTCCGGGTCGAACTCATACGCCTGCTTGATGCCCTGGAAATCCTTCTTGTCGAACGACAGCTTCTGGGCGATCCCGTAGAAGTTCCGCTTGTCCTTTCCCTTCAGCCCGGAGATCCGGTAATTGTCCTCGGTGCCGGTCTGGTACTTCCTCCCCTTGCGCAGCGCCTCCACATAGACCCGCGCCGTGCTGGCGGTGACGGTGACCTTTCCCTTGCGATGCGTGGTCTTCTTCGCGCGCGGAACGAGAATCGGGTCCTTGGACTCGAAGGTCTTGCCGTTCTCCTTCCCCGTGAAGCGGGTCCCGGCGGGGAGGGTCTTCGGCTTGTCGGGGTTCTCGTTGTGGACGAACATCAGTCCGCCCGCCTTCTCGACATCGCCCCGGAGCTTCTCGTAGCGCTGCGTGCCGCCCGCCACCAGCAGCTTTCCGTTCGGGAGCTGGCTGTGCCCGGAGCAGAAGAGGTCCTTGGGGGTCGGAATGTTGGTGAAGGTGTTCTTCTCCGGGTCCCACAGGACGCTGCGGAAGGACTTGGCGGCGAAGTTCTTGGCGTTGTTCCCGGAGCCGGCCACCAGCAGCACCTTGCCGGTGTGCAGCAGGGCGGCGTGGATCGTATTGATCCGGTATGCCTCGGGGACATCGACCACATCCCAGTGGCCGTTCTCCGCCTTGTACTCCGGTTGGTTGATTTTGTACGCGTGGTACTTGTCCGAGCTGAAACGGTAGAGGGCCGGGCCGTTCATCCCGGCCAGCACGAAGACAGCCGCCGCACCGATCCCGAAGCGGCGGGTGCGGCGACTCGGTCGGTACTTCACTTCTTATCGTCCCCAAGGGCGGGCTGCGTGTTCCGTTTCTCCTGGCGGACGGTCCACCGCCAGACGATGATCGGCGCTGCTGTGACAGCCAGGGCACGTGATGCCCAAACGGTCATCGCGGGACGACTGTGGCCGAAGTGGGAGGAAGAGGCGAGCGACCCGCCGAAGACCTCCAGGAAGAAAAGATGGATCGCACCCGGTACGGCGTGGCGGGCTCGGCGCCGATGGATTCGGACAGCAGTTCCAAGGGTGAATGCCTGGCTCTGGCGCGGCGTTCGTGCCCGGGGGCTGGCACCCTGCATTCAGGCGCGATCGCCGCGTTGATCTGTGGTGGCGGGCCAAGGGGAGGGCTGGCGTGATAGCTGGGCACACCGCGGGCGACGCGTTCGCCGATCCCACGTCCGCGTCGCGGTTCGCCGATGCTGACCGGTCGCTCGGCGTGCCGCGTCACGTGGCGTGTGTGATGGACGGCAACGGACGGTGGGCGGCCCAGCGGTCGCTGCCGCGTACGTCAGGTCATCGGGCGGCCGAGACGACCGTGATCGACGTCATCGAGGCGGCCCGGGCCGCGGGCGTGGAGTGGCTGAGCCTGTACGCCTTCTCCACCGAGAACTGGAGCCGGCCGAGTGCCGAGGTCGACTATTTGATGCGGCTGGTGCGCACGGTGGTGCGCAAGCATGCGCCGCTGCTGCACGCGCGGGGGATCCGCTGCCGCTTCCTCGGGGTGAGCGATCCGAGGATCCCTCGGGAACTGGCGCGCGACGTCGCCGACCTGATGACACTGACCGGCGACAACCGAGGCATGACCCTGACCGTCGCGTTCGATCACGGCGGCCGCCGGGACATCGTCGCGGCCGCGCGGTCGCTGATCCGCGCGGGTGTGGCGGCCGAGGCGGTGGACGAGCGGAGTTTCGCCGCCCATCTGCCCTTCCCCGACACACCCGACGTGGACCTGGTCATCCGGACCTCGGGGGAACAGCGCATCTCCAACTTCATGCTCTGGCAGGTCGCCTACGCGGAATGGGTCTTCCCGACCGTGTTGTGGCCCGACTTCCGCGCCCCGCACTTCCTCGAATGCCTGCACACCTACCGGCAACGCGATCGCCGCTTCGGCGGTGTGCTGCCCGAGCGGAACGGAGATTCCCGATCGTGACCATCGCAGACGGCGGAACCCCGACAGCGCCCAGGACGGTGCGACCGAGTTCGACGACGGTACGTCACGGCCGAGCGCGGCGAACGCGAACGGACACGGGCCGTTGTTCGGCGCGGGCTCGCGGTTCCAGGAATTCGTCAACGATCCGCGGTGGGCGCTGGCCATCGTCCGGGCGACCGTGCTGGAGGCCGCGCACCCGCAGGTCGGCGCCGCGCTGATCGACAACTCCACGTTCGTCGCCCATCCGTGGCGACGGCTGCGCAACACCCTCCGCAGCTTGCAGCGCATGTTCGGGGACGACGAACAGGTACGGCTCCGCGAGGCGGCACGGCTGAACCGCCTCCACGCACGGCTGGGCGGAACCGACCCTCGGGGCCGGCCCTACAGCGCGATGGACCCGGCGATACGGGCCTGGGTGGTGGCGACCCTGTTCGAGTCCACCGTGACCATGTGCCGACTGGGCGGACAGCCCCTTGAGCAGCACGGCATGGAGCGGCTGTACGCCGAGTTCCAGGCATACCTGGCCGCCATGGGAGACGAGGCCGGTCACCTGCCGCCCACCCTCTCCGAGTTCTGGCCCTACTACGACCACGTGGTGGCACAGGAACTGGAGAACACCGAGGCGATGCGCATCATCCTCTACAAGCTGTTCGACCATCTGCCCGCTCCGGCCCTGCTGGGCGGGGTGCCCACGCTGTGGGCCACCGGCCGGGCCGTCGCCGGCCCGCTCATCGGGGCGATCACCGTCGCCTCGCTCCCGGAGCCCTTCCGACGGCGTGCCGGGCTGCCCGAGATGCCCGGTGCCCAGACCCTGATGCAGGGGGCCTATCTGGCCGTCGGCCTGGCCCGGTTCCTGCCGGACGGCTGGGTCCGAGCCGACGCCGTCGCCGACCTGTTGGCGCTCTCACCCGACAGCGACGACCCGCGAGCCCGGGCGGTCACCGCCCTGCACGACAGAATGCGGCGGGCCGGTGCCCTGATCCGGCTCATCACGCCGCTCCCTCCGCAACCGGAACCCGCCTCCCGCACCGGCGCCGAACGCGGTGCGGAGGAGTTCTTCCGCGAGGTGCTCGACCAGACCGGCGACGGATACCTGGACTGGCCGGACCTCGCCGCCATGGCCCGCGAACTGTCCACCCGCCTCGATCTGGAGGAGCCCGAGGAAACGAGGCTCTACGACGCCTACGCCGACTGGTGGCGTGAGCTCCAGAGGGCACTGGACACCGACGGCGACGGCCGCGTCAGCGCCCGCGAGTACGCCACCGCCGTTCCCTCCCTGGCCGGACCCGCACTGATCAAGGTCGCCGAGGTCCTCTTCGACGCCACGGACAAGGACGGCGACCAGCACATCGACGCGGACGAATACCGGACGCTGTTCCAGACCGCGTTCCACCGCGACACGGTCGGCACCGACCGCACCTACACGCGCGGCGCCTTCGTCCGGGACTTCCTGGCCTTCATGTCCGGCCGCCGACGATCGACGGCCTACGACCCGCTGCTCGCCCAGGCGTGACGCCGATCCGCTCAGTCGCGGTGCGCCGACCGCAGTCGGATGCGGATGTTCCCGAAGTGGTCGCGGATCGCCTCTTCGGCCCGTAGGGCGTCCCCCGAGCGCACCGACTCCAGGATCTCCCGGTGCTGCTTGCAGGTGACCCGCGGATCGGTGGGTACGTCCACGAGGTCGGTGCGCACCCGGTGGAAGGCGTCCCAGAACGCCTCCAGCACCTCGCTCAGCAGCGTGTTGTCCAGGCTCCCGTAGAGCGCGGCGTGAAACGCCCGGTCCGTCTCGGCGCGCACCGAGCCCTCCGCCGCCTCCGCCTCCATCCGCCGGACGACCGCGTCCAACTCGGCGAGATCCGCCTCGGGGATCCGCCCGGCCAGCCGCGCGATCAGCCCCGTCTCCACGGCCTCGCGCAGCTCGAGGAGTTCGAGCAGGCTGTCCTCGCCCCGGTAGTGCCCGGCGACGGTACGGAAGATCAGCCCCTCGATCATCGGTGCCATGGACATCGGGCCGACGTACGTCCCGAAGCCGTGCCGGATCTCCACGATCCCCATCGCCTGGAGCGCCTTGAGCGCCTCACGTACGGAGTTGCGGCTGACGCCGAGGAGTTCCATCAGCTCGGTCTCGGTGGGCAGCGGGGCGCCTGAGGGGAGCCGCTGGTCGATGATCAGCCGCTTGATGCGTTCCTGTATGTGCGCCGCCATCGCCACCTCCGATCCGAACAGCTTAGCGGCGGCGGCGCGAGCAGGTCAGATGTGCGCGATGAAGGCGGCCCAGGCTTCGGGGGACACGGTGAGCGGGGTCCGCTCGGTGTCCTTGGAGTCGCGAATGTGGACGGCCGAGGTGCGTATGGCTACCTCGACGCAGTTGCCGCCACCGCTTCCGCTGTAGCTGCTCTTGGACCAGCCGGGCTGGGTGAACGCGACCTCGACGCAGTTGTCGCCTCCGCCTCCGCTGTAGCTGCTCTTGGACCAGTCGAGTTGGGTAAATGCGACCTCGACGCAGTCGCCGCCTCCGCTTCCGCTGTAGCTGCTCTTGAACCACTTCAGGCCGGTGATGCTGCTCATAGCGCTCCTCGCATCTGCTCCAGCAGGCTCGTGGTGTCCTGAGGGCTCAGAGCCTGTGAGCGCAGTTTGCCATAGCGCTGAACCATCGCACTGACGGCTTTTGGGTCGGTGACCAGGACGCTCGTGTCATGCGCTTCGACGTAGCCGACCCAGCGGTTGTCCTCGGTCTCCGCGAGGCGCATCGGCCCGTCGGAGCCGAAGTGATCCTCCTGCCGCGTGGGCATGACCTGGATCTCCACGTTCCAGAGACGCTGCTGCTCAAGAAGGTTATCGAGAAGCACCCTGGTGACTGCGGGGCCGCCCAAGTCCCGCCCCAGAAGGGCCTGTTCGACGATGAAGCAGAACGAGGCGTTCGGTCGCTCCTTGAGCAGCCGTTGCCTCGCCAGGCGCGCGATCACCTGCTGCTCCAACTGCTTGGGCGAGATGTGCGGGATACGGCGCTCGAAGACCGCGCGGATGTAGGGCTCGGGCTGCAGCAGACCCGGGATGACCGCGCACTCGTACGTGAGAAGGGACACCGCCTCCTCCTCGATCCCCGCCCACCGTAAGAACCACGACGCGAGGCCGACCTTCCGCGTCAACGTCCGGTACGCCGCGCCCAGAACCCGCGCGGCCGGGGCGCCCAGGACCTCCTCCGTGCGCGGGATGAGTTCCTTGGGCGGGAAGCGCCTGCCCTGTTCCATCTTCGCGACGTACGTCGCCGAGTACCGGACCCGTGGGGCGAACTGCTCCTGCGTCAGCCCAGCCTCGTCCCGTAGCGCCTTCAGCACCGCGCCAAAGGTCTTGAGGCTCTCCGACGTTTCCGGTTCGCTGTCTTTTGTCATCCTCATATCGTCACGGGCGGTGACCGGTCCGGTCCAGTCGGTGAACTGGTACAAGCGAAACTGGGTGGGTGTCGTGCCTGGCAGTGGCCGCCGCGAGCCCGGGACGCTTCCGCCATGACCGCACCACAGGGCCAAGTGCCCGTCACCGTACGTACGTTCGCGCAGCGATTCTCCGCCACCCGGCGCGGCGCCCGGCTCGCCCGGCTGCTGACCGCCCACCAGCTCACCGCGTGGGGGTTCTCCCCGGGGGTGGGCGGCTACGACGCCGCGATCGTGGTCGTCGCCGAGCTGGCCGCCAACGCGGCGCTCCATGGGCGCGTACCGGGGCGGGACTTCGCGGTGCGGCTGGCGTACGACGAGCGGGGCGGCGTCCTGGAGATCGAGGTGAGCGACACCCACGAGAAGTGCCCCGTGCCGAAGGCGCCCACGTCGGACGACGAGGAGGGGCGGGGCCTGCTCCTGGTCGAGGCGCTGGCGGACCGCTGGGGCATCAGGGAGCGAAGGGGCCCGGGCAAGACCGTATGGGCGCGGATCACCGAGGCCTCCCTGAGGGGTGGTTCGGCGTGATCGACCGGCGCACCAGCCGCGCTCGAACCGGTCCGCACCACGGTGCGCCGGGGACCGAGCCCTGGCGTGTGTGCCTGCGGTGCGGAAGATTCTGCTGCGCCATCAATTCGGTGCATTGCCGAATGAGTCGCACTGGAGGGGAACATGTCGCTTATTCGCGTCTTTGTCGCAGCGGTCGCCGTCGCCGGGGTGCTCGTCGGCTCGGGGGCCGGTGCCGCGGCGGCGGCCGCCGTCAGCCGCTTCGACGACGGCAGCTTCGAGACGCCCAGCGTGGCGGCCAACACGTTCGTGAACGTGGGGACGGGTGGGACCATCGGGCCGTGGAAGGTCACGTCCGGAAACGTGGACCACATCGGGGACGGCTTCTGGCAGGCGGCCGAGGGGGGCCAGTCCGTGGACCTCAACGGTGGCGGCCCCGGCACGGTGGAGCAGACCTTCACCACGGTCCCCGGGAAGAAGTACTCGGTGACGTACTCGCTGGCCGGCAACCCGGCGGGAGGCCCGCCCGTGAGGACCGGGAAGGTGCTGATCGACGGGCAGAACTTCCAGGACTTCAGCTTCGACGTCACGGGGAAGACCGTGACGAACATGGGCTATGTCACCCGGGAGGTGACCTTCGTGGCCCGTGGCACCTCCACGACGCTGGCGTTCGCCAGCACCAGCACCGGCACCACCGCCTACGGGCCGGTCATCGACGACGTCAGGGTCAGCGCCTGCACGCCCTGCCCCTCCTGCGACTGATCGCGAAAGGGAGCCCCGGCGCCGCACGCGCCGGGGCTCCCCGGTTCCCGCGGAATTACGTTCAAGGCACCGTTCAAGGCACCGTTCAGGCCGCCGTTCAGGCCGCCGCGCGCTGGCTGCGGGCCAGGGACGTCGCGGCCTTGCGGCGCTTCGGCGCGAGCACGTCGACCGGGGCGCCCGCCCCGCTGCCCGGCGTCGCGCGCCAGCGGTCCAGCCGGGCCACGACCTGGGCCAGCCGCCGATCGCCGGGCCTTACGGCCACGTAGAACAGCGACTCGTCCGGCTTCCGGTCGTCCCCGCCCCAGCGGACCACACCGTCGAGCTCGGCGAGGATGTCGCGGATCACGACCTCCTGCTGGGGAAGAAGCCGCCCTTGGCGCCCGGCGGGTAGTGGCCGGGCCGGATCCGGACCGCCGTCCCCGACGCCTGGTTGCCCTCCGGCAGCCCCTTGCGGACCGTGCCGGGGCTGCGCCAGCCGATCACATCGCCCTTGCGGAGCTCGTCGATCTCGTAGTGGAAGCGGCGGATCACATGGACCAGCACGGTCTCCGGTGCGCCGATGCGGACGGTGACGCCCTCCAGCGGGGTGCCGGGCACCGGGCGGGACCAGATGGCTCCGCCGCCGTCGGCGACCTTTTCCATCTCCCAGCCGTTGGGGCTCGGTCTGCCCGTCAGCACCCGGGCCTGGTTCGCCCGGAAGCGGCGGTATGCCGTCCGGATCTCCTCGCCGGTGGGCGTCTTGGAGTGCGAGGGCGCGGCGTACGCGGGCGTCGCCAGCAGCGCGGAACCGGGGAGGGAGGCCAGCGCGGCCGCGCCGAACAGCGCACCGGAGCGGGCGAGCAGCTGCCTACGGGATGGGTCGAACACGCTCATTCATCGTCCCCTCGTGACGGTAGGGCCGGTGGACCGGTTCTGGTCGCGGGCCACGACGGATACCGCGCCCGTGGCGATGGCCAGGGCGAAGGCGACGCCCATGGCCGGGTTGACGTATCCGGGGACCGCGGCGTCGTAACTTCCGCCCTCGTCGATCCGGCAGGTGAAACGCAGCGGAAAGTAGCTCGCCGAGTAGCGGTCGACCTGGGCCGCCTTCGCCTCCCCGCCCGCCTTGGCGCACTCCTCGCGCATGTTGTAGCTCTCCATGAACATCACATGGAGCGCGCCCCAGATGTACAGGGCGACGGTCGCGCAGACGGACAGCAGGGCGATCCCCCCGAGCCATTCGGCCCGGGTCTTTGGGCGGCCGGTGCGCTTGGCGATGCCGGAGCCGACCATGCCGACCAGGGTGAAGATGACGATGACCCCGATCAGGCAGATGAACAGCAGCAGGATCGAGTCGATCCCGTCCGGCGAATCGGCCGCCAGGGATGAAGGTGCTTTGCTCACCGCATCATCCTGTTGTACTTCTCGAAGATGTAGTAGAGGGGCATGCGCTTCTTGGCGTCCGTGAAGGCGGGCTCCTTCGGGCCCTGGTAGCGCCGCAGCACCTCGTAGATCTCCGACTCCTTGTAGTCCAGCGAGGGCCGGCGGATCCCTATCTCCTTGTCGACGCTGCCGGGCTTGCCGTCGGCTCCCCAGATGTGGGCGTGGCCGACGGAGATGAGGGCGAAGTCGTTGTCCGTGCGGAGCCTGTCCCACATCGCGAAGATGTCGGCGTCCTTGTCCGGGTCCTTCAGGGTGCCGGTCACCAGGCCGGTCCTGATGGAGTTGTTCCAGCAGAGCACGCCCACCAGCCCGAACATCTGGGCCACACCGGTGCTGCTGTCGCGCAACGACACCACCCCGGGCAGGTCCTTGGCCCAGTCCGGCACATAGTCGTTGTGGTAGAGCCACACCCCGGCGTCCTTGACCAGGTCCTCATTGCCGTAGTGCCGGAACTCCCAGAACGCCGTGGTCTGGATGAGCGCCTTCCGCATGCCGAAGGCCCGTGCCGTATTGGTCACGGCGACATCCCTGGCGATGATCGTTTCCAGGCACTGGGTGGTGGTGTAGATCCGGCCGTCGTCCTCGGGGAAGCCGATGGATTGCATGTACGTCTGGACGTCGGCGAGCAGCCCCGGGAAGTAGGCCTGGTTGAAGAGGCTGTCCGGCATCGACGCCACCGGGGATTGAACGATCCCTGTCCGGTGTCCAGGCCGGAGGCGATGTTGTTGTCGATGTTGATCGAGCCGTCACCGGAGCCGATCGTCTTAGTGACGATCTGGTCGAAGGCCCAGTTGGGCGGCAGCGGATAGCCGTAGTTCCCGGAGAAGCCGCTGGACATGTCGGAGACGAAACTCGCCGTGGCATGGCCCGCCTCGGAGACCCGGATGCACACATTGCGCGGTCCGTAGACCCCGATCTTGTACCGGTTCCCGGCGATGGCCATGCCGTCCTCGATGCCCTTGAAGTGCGGCAGGACATTGTCGGTGACCTCGTAGTCGTACGCGTCGAAGTCCACCGCGAAGTAGATCCGGGTGCCGTCCTTGAAACCGTGGTCATCGGCCGCGTTCGCCGCCGCGATGGCCGCCGCGTTGCCCGCGGCGTAGTTGAAGCCCGAGGCGTCGCGGCCGAAGGTCTGGTAGATCGGGAAGCACCGGAGCCCGTTGTCGGCGATGGTCTCCAGCTCGCCGATCTGGATGGCCTTCTCTGGGAGGTCGTTGCTGAGGGGGTTGGTGAGATAGCGGCCGATGTACTTGAATCCGGCGGCCTTCAGAGTGGTGGCACGGGCCTGGGTGATCTTGGTGACGCCGTCGCACGCCTGACCCTTGCGGTCCTGGTCGCCGTAGGAGACCAGGAGCGACGCCCAGGTGGAGTAGTCGCCCTTTCCGGTGACCGGTAGCTTGGCGAAGTCCTGGAAGCCGTTCACCGCGGACTGCAGCGCCGATCCGAACGAGGCGCTGAACGGCACATTGGGCCGCTGGTTCAGGATCATCGCGGCGGAGAACAGCCGCACCCAGGTGCTGGTCTCGCCCGAGGCGACGGTGTGCTGCTTCAGCCCGGACTGGGTGCCGGGGCCGAAGTTCCCGTTGGCCACGCCGTCGGCCATGCCGAGCTCGTACTGCACCGCCAGCAGCATGGACTTGGCGACGGTCCGCGAGTGGTGTCCGTCGCACGGGATGATGAAGTAGTCCTGGCGCTTGACGTAGTTGGCGTTCAGATACTGCTGCACCGTGCGGATGCCGGTGCCGCCGTCACCGGTGACGATGTAGGCGTCCATGGTGAGCAGCCCCTTGAAGACCTTGGGGAAGAGACTGCCCGCCTCGAAGACGCCCGCCACCCCCATGTCGGTCATCAGCTCGGTGAGCGAGTTCGCCACCGTGGAGCTGAACACCCCGTCGATCCCGCCGCCGTTGTACCCCTTGCAGTACAGCCCCGACTGAATGATCTTCGTGAACTTGGCCGAGGGCGTCGTACTGGCGTTGAGCTTCGGATACTTCGACTGGAGCGTGCTCAGTGTGGTGGGGCCGAAGCTGTCCGAGAGACTGGTGATGCCCAGCTCGTACTGGAGCGCCCGGGTGAGCGCGTACATCACGGTCCAGCTCGTCCTCCCGTCTTCCTCGAGCGCCGGAATGCCCAGCTTCCCGCCGTACGTGTCGTTGATGAACTTCTGCGCCCGCACGACCAAGGCGTCGGCCATGACGTCTCCTTCAGTGCCGAGTGACGGGGGTCAGTTGCACGCGAAGACGTAGTCGGACTTGTAGTTGATGTAGAGGTTGCTGGAGGTCTTGCCCATCTTGGCGGTCACCGGGGCGCAGGCGAGGCTGGAGACGTAGACCGGGCCCGCGTACTGGCTGAAGTTGCCGGAGTCCGTGTCGCAGCCGGTGCCGTCCACCTTGCAGACCTTGAGATACATGTACTGCGAGGCGCCGTAGTTGTTGTCCAGGATCGCGCAGCCCTTGCCGCCGTTGGTGTAGCTGAACAGCGTGGCCAGGCGCATGTTCGGGTCGGTGCCCTCGGGCAGCGGAATGACCTTGTTCAGCGCGTAGCCGGTGCCGCACACGGTCGCGGCGGCCGCGGTGGGGCCGGGGTTGGCCTTGGCGAACGCCCTGGTCTCGGCCGAGGCCCGCGGGGACACCTTGACGTCGGTCGCCGAGGGGCGCTCGGCGGCGGAGGCCTGGGGCGCGGTCAGGGTGAGGACGGCGGCCGCGGCGGAGGCGAGGGCGGCACCGACGGTGGATCTCAGGAACGTGGACATGGACGTACCCCTCCCGTGAAGGCTGATGAGAGCGAAGAACGCGGGGCCTCTCCCCAGGGCCCGACGCGGCAACAAGCGCTTTCCGCGCTGTGGTCGCACGGAACTTATGGGCTGGTCATGGCCCTGGACAAGGGGTTTGGGCGGGTCGGGGAGTGGAGCCGAACCCTCCGGTGGCGGGCCGTCACGGAGGAAGTATCGGGTGCGTCCCCCATGAGGGGATAAAGCGACTCATGTGCGGCGAGCTCGGTATACAGAGGGTTGATATGTGTCCCTGGTCACTATCTCCGGACTCGGAGAGCGGGTGTCATGGTGGCCAGGAAGGCCGTCACGCTCCGCCGAAAAGCGACCGGGGCTCCTCGGATAACCGAGAAGCCCCAGGTCAGTGGCGTAAGCCAAGGTGCGCCGCCAGGGACTCGAACCCCGGACCCGCTGATTAAGAGTCAGCTGCTCTAACCAACTGAGCTAGCGGCGCCTGCTGACCCGGAAATCCTACCCGACCCGGGAGGGTGCTCGGGACGCCGTCAGGGCCCGTCCGTCCGGCGTCCGCCCCGCGCGCCATTGGTATGGACATGACTATTGGCACCTGGATACTCTCACACTTGGTCTAGACCGCCGTGCACGGCTCGTCGAAGCACTCCCCCGTCTTCAGGAGCGAAGCATGCGCAAGAAGATCAGCGCCGCCGTCATCGGCATCGGTCTCGCGGCGATTTCCGTCCTCGCGACCGGCGGCAGCGCCTCCAGCCACGGCTACACCGACACGCCCATCAGCCGCCAGAAGCTGTGCGCCAACGGCACGGTGACGGGCTGCGGCGACATCCAGTACGAGCCCCAGAGCGTCGAGGGTCCGAAGGGCTTCCCCTCGGGCGGTCCCGCGGACGGCACCATCTGCGCGGGCGGCAACAGCCGGTTCTCGCAGCTCGACGACCCGCGGGGCGGCAACTGGCCCGCGACCAAGCTGACCGCCGGGCGGAGCTACACCTTCAACTGGCGGTTCACGGCCTCCCACGCGACCACGGACTTCAAGTACTACATCACCAAGAACGGCTGGAACCCCAGCCAGAAGCTGACCCGTGCGAGCCTGGAGTCCCAGCCCTTCCTGACCGTTCCGTACAACGGTCAGCGCCCGCCGTCCACGCTCTCCCACTCGGGCACCATCCCGAGCGGTAAGACCGGCAGACACGTGATCCTCGCCGTGTGGACCATCGCGGACACCTCGAACGCCTTCTACGCCTGCTCGGACGTCCAGTTCTGACGTCTTCGGAGGTCTTCTGACGTCTTCTGGCGTCCCTGGTGTGGTGCCGTCCACGGGCGGCACCACACCGTCGTCACACGATCAGGCGTCGAACGCGCCCGCCTTCGCGCTCCGGACGAAGGCGGCCAGCACCGCGGGCACGGTGGTCAGGACGGTGCCGGGGTCGTCGCTCTCCCGCAGCCGGACGCGGCCGCCGCCGGCGGCGACCTCGACGCACTGTCCCTCGCCCGCGGAGTACGAGGACTTGCGCCAGTGGGAGTGGCGATGCGCGGTCATTGCAGAGGTGTTCATATGTGGGGCCCTCTTTCTCCTACCAGACCAGCGATGAGGGCCTTCGTCGCATCCGTGGACAGCGCGCAGTCCACGATGTGGCCGAAGGCGTCGGCGAAGACGTTGACGTCATCGACTCCTTCGACGTACGTGGGGCCGCGCAGGTTCTCCTGGGTGACCACATCCGGCATCGGGCCCGGGAAGGCCACGAGTGTGAACGCCCCCGCGTCCCCGGGGTTGGGCGCCGCGTCGATCGGCATCACCTGGAGCGTGACCGTGGGCCAGTCCGCCACGTCCAGCAGCCGTCGCAGCTGAGCGGGCATGATGCCGGGCCGGCCGGTGAACCGGCGGCGCAGCGCGGCTTCGTGGATGACGGCCCACAGCCGCAGCGGTTGGCAGGAGCGGGTGAGGACGGCCTGGCGGGCCAGGCGCACCTCGGCGAGGGCGTCGACCTCGGAGGCGGTGCGGGCCACGGCGTTCGCCGCGATGGTCTCGCGGGCGTAGTCGGCCGTCTGGAGCAGGCCGGGGATGACCAGCGGGCGTAGTCGCGGACGCTCTCCGCGTCGCTCTCCAGCGAGATGTAGTCGGCGTAGGCGGGGCCCACGATGCCGCGATAGGTCTGCCACCAGCCGCGTTTGCCCGCGTCCTTGGCCAGTCCCTCCAGGGCGACACGGGTGCCCGGGTCGGTGACGGCGTAGGCCCTCAGCAGGGTTTCGACCTCGGTGGTGCGGATCGTGGCATTGGCGTTCTCGATCCGGGAGAGCTTCGGCGCCGTCCAGCGGCGGGCGTCGGACGATCCGTTTGCGGCCGCATTGAGTGCGTCGGCCGCCGCGTCCAGTGTCATCCCCGCTTCGGTGCGTAGCTTCCGTAGCGTGGAGCCCAGGCGCCTGCGCCGAACGGTGGGCACTGGCTGGTAGGACATGTCGCCAGTCTGTCGTATCGCCAACTACGCCTACCAGCCGGGCATATGCCAGTCTTGTGCGAGTGGGTCGAAACATTGCGAGTGGGACGTTCCATAGGCCAGGATCGCTAGGGGACACGGCAGCGCGCCGTGCTGTGGAGGGGCCCCGGAGCATATGGCTGAGAACATCTCGCAGCGATACGAACTGCGCCTCCGCGCCCATCCGCGGATACTCGCCGACGTACGGCGTGCCGTAGGGGCGCGACTGCGGCTGTGGGGGCGTGACGAGCTGATCAGCGCGGCGGGTATGTGCGTCACCGAGCTGTTGTCCAATGTCCACAAGCACGCGGCCTCTCCCGAATGCGTCCTCACCCTGGAGAACCTTCCGCACGGGATCCAGGCGGCGGTCAGCGACACCGAGTCCGCGCTGCCGGTGGTCAAGGAGCCGGACTTCCTCTCCGAGAGCGGCCGGGGGATGTTCCTGCTGAGCAAGACGGCCCATGCCTGGGGCACGGATCTCACCCCGACCGGAAAGACGGTCTGGTTCACCCTCCGCGCGGAAGCGGTGGAACCGTGACCGGCGGCGCCGGTAGCGTGGGGCCCCGATCGAGGGCAGGGGGTGGGCCATGGACCCGGTGACGGCGGGTGCGCTGGTCGCGGCGGTGAACGCGGCGGTGTCGGGCGCCGGCGGCGAGGCCGGGCGGCGGGCCCTGGACTCCTTCGGCACGCTGGTCCGCAGGGTGCTGCGGCGGGGCGAGGGCGAACCGGCCGGTGAGCCGGGTCCGGATCCGGGGCCGGATCCGGCGGCGATTCCGTACGACGACGGCGCCCGGCTGCGTCAGTTGGCCGATCTGCTGGTCGAACGGGCCCGGCAGGACCCGGAGTTCGGCCGTGACCTGGCGGCCTGGATGCGTGAGCACGGCGGGGCGGCCGAGGAGGAGCCGGGTGCCGTGCACAACTCCGTCGCGGGCGATGCCCGTGTCACCGGCCCGGTCATCCAGGGGCGGGACTTCCACGGGCCGATCAGCTTCGGCTGATGCCGGTCGGCTTCGGCGGCTGATGCCGGTCGGCTTCGGCTGATGCCGGTCGTCGTGGCCGACACCGGCGGCCACCCCCGGACGGGGGGAGGGGACGTCCGGTGCCGAGTTGGCAGTAACCGGACAGCGGCCCCCACTCCGCGTCGCCGAACGGCGTCGATTCGCTGCGGTCCGTAGTCTCCCCGGGCCCGAAAGGTGCACTCGCCGGTAACTTGTGGACACGCGCCCCGGCGCATCGGCGGCGCGGCAGCACGATGCGTGCCACCGCGCGCCGTTTTGCCAACTCTTTACCTCACGCCCCGCGTTGACGCGGTCGCTGTGCGCGAATTAGTGTCGTCATGGATTTCGCACAATGCTGCCCGCGCATTTCGGGGCAGGGAAATTGACGAGAATCAGGCCGGTATTCGCATAACCAGGTCACTGTCACCCGGCAGGGGAAGTCATGGTTGGTCTTGTGAGGGTGTCCGAGCCTTCTCCCATGAGCACGGAGACTCCCTCGTCAGGCGCCATCGACTATGTCGAGCACGCGCTGCTGGCCGCCCGTGATCTGATCGAGTCGACGGTCATCCGGCACCGAAGGGAGCTGGCCCAGGACTCCTGGGCGGGGACGGCTCTGGGAAAGGTGCCGCTCGCCGAGGTCGTCGACACCCTGGTCGACTGCGCCGAGCGGACCGTCAACGTGGTGCTGTCGGGGAACGAGGAGCAGACGCGGGCCGTCTGCGCCGCGCTCGCCCGCCCGGCCAGGGGAGCCCGGCGCGCCGTCGTCGTACGGCTGTTGTGCGAGGAGCCGGTGCTGACCTCGGGGGCGGTACGGGCGCTGGCGCGCACCGATCCGCGGTGCGAGATCCGGGTCTGCGACGGGGGGCTGCCGGCGTTACCCGAGGCGCTGCTCATCGACGGCGAGGTGGTCTACCTCAGGAGCGGGCCGTCGGAGCCGGGGCGGGGCCCGGGGCAGGCGTCGCTCGTCGAGGATCCCGCCACGGTGCGGGTCCTGGAGATGATGTTCGCGGGGACCTGGGGGAACGCCGTGGCGCTCGCGGACCATCCGCGGCTGGGCGGGCGGTTGTGCCCGGACTCCGTACGACGGATCCTGGAGTGTCTGCGCACCGGCCACACCGATGAGGTGGCGGCGCGCCAGATGCAGGTCTCCTTGCGCACCTACCGTCGGTACGTGGCGGAAATCATGCGCGAGCTGGGGGCCAACTCCCGCTTCCAGGCGGGGGTGCGGGCAGTGGAAATGGGGCTGCTGCCCAGCCGTCACTGACGGCGCTCGAGACCTTGACCACGTCACGAGGCGGAAAGCGCGGGAAGATCGACATGATGGAGCGCGGACGCGATCCTGGGCCGGAGGCCGCGCTCGCGGGGGACACCCTGGAGGGGGCGCTACGGGAGGTACGGGACCTCATTGAGGCCACGGTGGTCCAGCACCGCGCCCGGCGCGCCCGGGAGGCGCGGTTCACCGAGGTGGGGGTGGAGGACGCCGCGTTCCTCGCCGCCGCCGAGGAGGTGATCGGCCAGGCGGGGCGGAGCGTGGACGCCGTCTTCCCCGAGTGCTCCGCCCGGATGGCGCCCGTGCAGGCCGCGCTCGGCGCGCTGCTCACGGACCTCGGCGAGCCGGTCGGGGTGCGGGTGCTGCGCGGCAGATCCGCCCCTGGCTCCGGATCCACGGGGCCTGCCTCCGGTGGCTCCGGATCGACGGGGTCTGCCTCCGGGTCCGCCGCCGGGGCGGCGCCGTCGGGGCCCGTGCCGCGGCCCATCCCCGGGCCCGCGCCGGACGCCGAGGCGCCCGGCGCAGCCCGGGCCGCCCGCCCCGCGCAGGTGCGGATCGCGTCGGTGCCGCTGCCCACGGCGGTGATCGCCGACGGCCGTACCGCCCTGGTGTGCGCCGAGGCCGAGGAGGGGCGGCAGACCTCGGTCATCGAGGACCCGGTGGTGGTGGCCACCCTGTACGGCATGTTCCGCTCCATCTGGGGCGGAGCCGTGCCCGCCGCCCGCCCGCTCGACTTCGGCAACCGCGCCCGCACCGAAATGGTCCGCCGGGTGCTGGCCCGGCTGCGCGACGGGGTCACCGACGAGGCCGCCGCCCGCGACCTGGCGATCTCGGTGCGTACGTACCGCCGCTATGTCACCGGGATCCTGGAGCTGCTGGAGGCCAACTCCCGTTTCCAGGCCGGGGTGCGCGCCACCGAGCTCGGCATCCTTGGAAATACTTCCACATGATAATTTCGTTTTCCCCGTCGACATTGTGATCCGGAGCGTGCTGGCGATAGGTTGCCTGCGGGCGTGCCGAGATCTGGCAACAGCCGGTAATGCAAGGGGATTTGGGGATGACCGAAGGGCACGGAAGGGGCGCGACCGCCACGGCGGGCGCGGACGGCGAGTCGGCCGCGGGCGAGTCGCATTCACCCCGACCGGGACATGCGCGAAAGACCGGCGAGGGCGGCGGAAAGGGTGAGAAGTCACTGTCCGGGGCCGGTCGGAAAATGACCGGAGCGGCGTCCGGGACGACTCTCGCCGACCGGCGCGGAACGCTGTTCCGGGGTGTGCTGCCGCCGCTGGTATTCGGGCTGTCGCTGCTTGTCGTCTGGGACATCGTGACCCGGACCGGCGCCGTTGCGGAGTTCTATCTTCCGGCTCCGCTGGACCTCGCGCGGCAATTCCTCGATGACGTCTTCCACGGTGATCTCGTCGACTACACCAAGGAGACGGTGTGGGAGGCGCTGGCGGGCAGCGGTATCGGCATCGGAGTGGCGCTGCCGCTCGGCTATCTGATCGCCCGCAGCGAGATCGCCGCGGCGGCCCTCCAGCCGTATGTGGCCGCCTCGCAGGCCATGCCCGCGGTGGCGCTGGCCCCCTGCTGGCCCTGTGGATCGGATACGGACTGCTGCCCATCGCGGTCCTCTGCTCGCTGCTGGTCTTCTTCCCCATCCTCGTCAACACCGTGCTGGGGCTGCGTTCGCTGGACCCCGATGTGATGGGGGCCGCGCGGGTGGACGGGGTGGGGCGGTGGGGGATGCTCTGGTACATCGAGTTCCCGCTCGCCCTGCCCAGCGTCCTCGCGGGGGTGCGCAACGGCCTGACGCTCTCCATCACCGGCGCGGTCGTCGGCGAATTCGTGATGGGCGGCGACGGACTGGGGCAGCTGCTGTCGGTGCAGCGACAGGAGGCCGACACCCTCGGACTGTTCTCGACGCTCGTCATGCTCGGCCTTCTCGCCGCGGTCTCGTACGGAGTGGTCCGCCTGGTCGAGCGGCTCGTTCAGCGCGACTGACAACTTTCACCCAAGAGGAGAAGTACGTGCGTTTCGTGCAGACGTCCATGAGGCGTGCCCACAGACATCGGGTCACGGGCGCGGCCGCCCTCGCCTCGGTGGTGGCACTGGCCACCTTGACCTCATGCGCCGAGGAGCCGAAGAACGCGGGGGCCAAGGGCGGCGCAAGCATCACGGTGGGGCTGACCTACACCCCCAACATCCAGTTCTCGCCGTTCTATGTGGCCGCCGAAAAGGGCTACTACAAGGACGCCGGACTCAATGTGACACTGCGCCACCACGGCGCGGCCGAAGATCTCTTCGGGGCCCTCTCGTCGGGCAAGGAAGATGTGATCTACGCGGGCGGTGACGAGATGCTTCAGGCGCGCGCCAAGAATGTGCCCGTCGTGGACATCGCCACCTTTTACCAGAAATACCCGGTGGGGCTGATCGTGCCCAAGGATTCCGACATCCGGACCCCCGCCGACCTCAAGGGCCGGAAGATCGGTACGCCCGGTCCCTTCGGCGAGACCTATTTCGGTTTGCTGGCGCTCCTGAAGGAGGGCGGCCTTTCCACCAAGGACGCCAAGGTACAGAACATCGGCTTCACCCAGCAGGCGGCCCTCACCGGAAACAAGGTCGAGGGGGTGATGGGCTATCTGAACAATGACGCCGTCTCGTTCAAGGAGGCGGGCAAGGACGTCCGGTCGATAACCCTCAACTCGGGCTCGGCGGGGGACCAGCTGGTCGGCGTGGGTCTGGGCGCCAAGAAGAAGACGCTCGACAAGCGCGGCGATGACATCAAGAAGTTCGTCGACGCGTCGTTGCGCGGATTGCGCTATGCGATCGACCACCAGGACGAGGCCATCAAGCTCAGCGAGAAGTACGTCCCCGGACTGCGCGGCGAGAAGCAGCGGAACAACGCCCGCGCGGTGCTCAAGGCCACGGCGCCGATGATGAGGAACGACCAGGGCGAGCTGGGCGCGATCGACCCGCAGACCTGGGCCCGGATGGCCGACTTCATGTACGACCAGGGGCTCCTGGAGAAGACCGTCACGCCTGAGGACGCCTACGACACGTCGTACCTGCCCAAGTCGTAGCAGGATCGGGCGGGCGGTCAGACGCCACCCGCCGTCCGGCCGTGCAGCGCGGCGGCCACCGTGAAGGCGGCCGCCGCGCCCAGTGCGAGGGCCAGCCAGCTGCCCGTGGCCGAGGCGTTGGCCACGACGAACAGCCCGATCGGCGGGCCGGAGGCGGTGCCCAGGTTCCAGGCCAGCGACGCCAGGGCGCTCGCCCGGCCCACCGACTCCTCGCCCGACCAGCGCAACAGCAGCGGGTAGAAGGCGGAGGAGTACATCAGCTCGCCCGCCGCGAAGATCACCGCGAAGGCCAGCAGCAGACCGTACCGCACGGCGGCCGGAGCCGCCTCCCCGGACAGCGCCGCGCCCAGACCGCAGCCGAACGCCACGGTCCACAGCACCGGACCGGCGGCCAGGCTCACGGTCTCCGGCAGCCGTTCCAGGCGGCGGCGCAGCAGCGGCTGCAGGGCGATCAGGGCGAAGGAGTTGGCCGCCACCACCGCGCTGACCCAGCCCAGCGTGACCGCCATACGGTCGTGCATCAGCAGCGGTACGGTCGCCTCGATCTGCGTGAAGCCGACGATCGCGAAGAGCGCCTGGGCCAGGATCAGCAACGCCATCGGGCGGGCCCGCAGCAGAGTCCGATAGGTCGGCCCGCCCCCGGACGGCTCCGCGGACTCGGACGGCTCAGGTGGCGTCCGGCGGATCTTGGCGCCTGCGGCGGGCCGATCCCCTCCCCGCCCCTTCCCGCACCATTTCGCTATGCGGCTCCGCCGCGTGGCAGGGGCTTCGCCCCTGGACCCCGGGGTCCGGGGCGAAGTCCCAGTTTCGGGAACATCCGCCAGACACCCCGTAGTGGGCTCGGGCCGGGCCCGGGGCCGTACGCCCAGGGTCACCGCTGTCAGCGGCAGCGCCGCCAGCCCGTTGGCCAGGTACAGCCAGCGCAGCGCCCCCACCGGGGTGGCCGCGCCGTGCAGCGCGAGCCCGGCCGCGACCGAACCCAGTCCGATCCCCGCGTTGTTGACGATGTGCCGGATGGCGAAGGCCGAGCGGCGGCCGCTCTCGGGGACGGCGGTGTCCACGATGCTCACGATCGAGGCGTAGAAGAGCCCGAAGCCCGCCCCGACGCACACCCCCGAGGCGAGCACCAGCGCCACCGAACCGGCCGGCGCCAGCAGCGCGTACCCGACCGCGAGCGCCGCGCCGCCCAGCGCGCCCACCCGGTGCGGGCTGCCCCGGTCGGCCAGCGGCCCGCCGGCCAGGGCGGCGGCGAAGCTGGCCGCGGCCATCGCGATGAAGTAGCCGCCCGCCGCCCGGCCGCCGAGCCCCAGCAACTGGCTGATGTAGATCGAGGTGAACGGGAAGCACAGCCCGTTGCCCAGGCTGGAGAGCAGCAGCGCGCCCATGAGCAGGCCGAAGCGGCGCCCCAGGGGCGTGCGGGGCGCCGTGGCGCGTACGGCCGTCACGAGGTGAGCGCGGCGCGCGCCTTGAGCAGTTCCTCGACCCTGCGCAGCTCGTACGGGGCCGGGAGGGAGAGCACCACATGGACCGCACCGGCCTCGGCGAACCCCTCGACCAGCGGCAGTTGGTCCGGGTTGACCATCACCGTACGGGCCACCGCGGCCGGGTCCCGGCCGACCCGTTCGCACCACTCGTCCAGTACGCCGCTCAGCTCACGGAACTCGGCGACCGGGTCCTCGGAGGCCCAGCCGTACCAGTTCCACCAGTCGGCCTCGCGGGCCACCAGCTCCAGGGTGCGCCGCCGCCCGGCGCCGCCGATCAGCAGCGGGAGCGGGCCCGCCGGGCCGGGGTTGAGCTTGGCCAGCCGCTCCTTGACGGCGGTGACGGACGCGGCGAAGGCGTCCATGCGCCCGGCCGGTCCGGGGAAGGGCAGCCCGTACTCGGCGTGCTCGGCCTCGAACCAGCCCGCGCCCAGGCCCAGCACCAGCCGCCCGCCGCTGAGCTGGTCGACGGTGCGGGCCATGTCCGCCAGCAGATGCGGATTGCGGAACGCGGTGCAGCTCACCAGGGGCCCGATGGTGGCCCGCCGGGTCTCGACCGCCATCGCGGACAGCAGCGACCAGCACTCGTAGTGGCGCCCGGCGGGGTCGCCGGTGTGCGGCAGGAAGTGGTCCCAGGTCCACAGCGAGTCGACCCCGATGGCGTCGGCCTCCCGCCACGCGGTGCGCAGCTCGGCGATTCCGGTGTGCTGGGGATGGAGTTGGACGCCTACGCGCAGGGACACGGAGGGGAATCCTTATCTCTCGGCGATTCGGGTCTTGTGTGGGTTCGCCCGCGGCGGGCGGGCACCCGCAGGCGCTACGGCGTGACGACCACGCGGTAGACGGGCGTCTCCGCTGCCTGCTTCAGTGCCTTCTCGACCTCGTCCAGCGAGTAGCGCGCCGTGACCAGCGTCTCCAGCCGCCCGGACAGCCGCCCGCCGCGCAGCAGTTCGGCGGCGGCGCGCCAGTCGTCCGGCTCATGGCTGAAGGAGCCGGTGACGGTCAGCTGGCGGCGGTGCACCTCATAGCCGGGGAGCTCGGCGGGCGGGCCGCCGGGGCCGCCGCCGTAGAGCACGATGGTGCCGCCGTCGGCGACCGCGGCGAGCGCCGAGGCGATGGCCTCCTTGGACGCGATGGTCACGAAGACCACGTCCGCCGGGGGCAGTTGGCCGATCTCGTCGGGCGTGACGGCCGCGTCGGCGCCCGCCGCCGCGATGGCGGCCAGCCGCTGCTCGTCCCGTTCGACCACCGCGACGCTCCGGGCCTGGAGGTGCGCGGCGACGGCGAGGTGGAGATGGCCCATGTAGCCGGCGCCGATGACGGTCACCCGGTCCCCGGCGCGGAAGCCGCCGCGGCGCAGCGAGTGGACCACACAGGCCAGCGGCTCGCCCATGGCGGCCACGGCGGAGTCGGTGTCGCCGACCGACCACACGCGCGAGGCGGGCAGGGCGATGTACTCGGCGAGCCCCGCGCCCATGGTGATCGCGCCGTCCTCCCGCTTGTGCCCCTGGAGGGCGACACAGATGGCGGTCTGGCCGCGTCGGCAGCTGCGGCAGGCGCCGCAGCGCGGCAGTCCGTCGAGGGCGACGAGGGAGCCGACGGCGGGCATGTCCTCCAGCGATGCGGCCTTGGGGCCGATCCGCTCGACCCAGCCGGATATCTCGTGTCCGGCGGCGGCGGGGTAGACCGTCATCCGCCCCGCGTAGAGATTGGCCTCCATGGTGCAGATGCCGCAGGCCGCGATGCGTACCAGCACCTCGGAGTCACCGATGTCGGGGACGGGTATCTCTCGGGTCTCCACCTGGCCTGCCGCCGTGATGACAGCTGTACGCATGTGAACTGCCTTCCCCGTTTCGGATGTTGTGCCGGGAGGCTATGCCGGGGCGAACGGGGTGCAAGGAAGAACGATCACATGCTGGATCGCGCTCCGGAAGATGTCCTGCGGAAGCCCCACCAGATGATCAGGGCTCCGGCCGCGGCGGCGGCCGCGCCGACGACGGAGGCCACGTGCATGGCGTGGACGAACCCCTCGTCGGCGATGGCCGACAGCCGGGGCAGCCGCATCTTCGCGCCGAGCAGCCGGGTGGCCTCGGGCGACTCCGCGGCGCGGTCGGCGGCGCGGGACGGCAGCCCGCTCAGGCGCGGGGTGACCCGGTCGCGGTAGACGCTGACCAGGACCGAGCCGAGGACCGCCACCCCGAGGACCCCGCCGATCTGCCGCAGCGAGTTGTTGACGGCGGAGCCCGCGCCGGTCCGGTCGGCGGGGAGGATCGCCATGATGGCCTCGGTGGTGGGCGCGACGGCCGCGCCCATGCCCAGGCCCTGGAGGATGAGGAAGACCCAGAACAGCGGCAGCCCGCTGGTCTCGTCGAGGAGGACGTACGCGACGAACCCGGTGGTGGCGATCAGCATGGCCGCGGTGACCACCGGGCGCACCCCGTGGGCCCGCACCAGCTTGGCCGAGAGCGGGGCGCCCAGCAGCACGCCGAGGGCGACCGGGGCGATGGAGAGACCGCACTCCAGCGGGGTCTGGCCGTGGACGCCCTGGAGATAGAAGCTGGTGTAGTACATCGAGCCGTTGAGCCCGAAGAACGTGAGCATGACGGCCACGCTGGCGCCGGTGAAGCGGATGTCGCGGAAGAGCCGGACGTCGAAGCTGGGGTTGGCGACGCGCAGTTCGACGAGGACGAAGATCCCGACCAGCACCACGCCCCCGGCCAGCGCGCCGACGATGGCCGGGTCGGTCCAGTCGTTGCGGTGGCCGCCCTCGATGACGCCCCAGACGATGGCGAAGAGCCCGGCGGTGGAGAGCACCACGCCCAGCGGGTCGAACTTCTGCCGCACCCGGGTGACCACACCGGGCAGGAAGACGAACGATCCGGCCACGCACAACACCACGATCGGCACGTTCACCAGGAAGACCGAACCCCACCAGAAGTGGTCGAGCAGCACTCCACTGAGCATCGGCCCGGTGGCGATCGCGATTCCACTGGAACCCGACCAGATGGCGATGGCGGTGGCCCGGTGCCGCTCGTCGAAGACCTGGGCGATCAGGGCGAGGGTCGCGGGCATGATCAGGGCGCTGCCGATGCCCATCGCGCCGCGGGCCACGATGAGTTCGGTGGCCGAGCCGGAGTAGGCGGCCCAGGCGGAGGCCGCGCCGAAGAGCACCATGCCGGTCAGCAGTAAGCGGCGGTGGCCGTAGCGGTCGGCGAGCACCCCGCCGGTGAACAGCAGTACCGCGAAGACCAGGGTGTAGGAGCTGATGCTCCACTGGAGCTGATTGGGGCTGGCGCTGAGCCCCTCGGTGGGGTCGGCGAGGGTCTTGAGGGCGACGTTCAGCACGGTGTTGTCCAGCCACACCGCGAGTTGGGAGAGGACGAGCACCGAAAGTGCGAGCCATTGGCGTCCGGTGGGGGAGTGCGAAGGACCGGCCTGGGCGGCATCGGTGGTCGCGGTGTTCTGTGCAGCCATGGGGGCGGCGCCTTTCGGGACCCAAGGCAAGGTAGGGGGTCCGCGTCGTATGGCAAGGGATGGCGTGCTGGCTCTAGAGGAAGTTACCAATCCGTCGAGCGGAGGCGCAGCCCCTTGCCGACACGGGGAGGTGTCGTGGCCGGAACCCGAGGGTATTTCCCGGCGGGAAGTGTCCCATAAGGAACGATCTTCCTTGCCCTGTGCCAGGGGGCTCGTTACTGTTCCCGGAAAGGGAACGGGGGTGTCCTTTGAGCCATTTCGGAATTCAACCAAATGGGCGAGTGCCTATTGACGGATTTGACGGGGAGGTGGGCACGGGGGGCGCGGTTCGAACGGAGCCGGACATGGGTTCTGACAACCTGGAGGAGACACTGGGCCAGGCGTTACGCCTCCTGGAGTCCGCCGTGCACCACCACCGCCGCTCCGTGCTGGCCTCGGCGTCCGCGGAACTGCCGGTGGACGGGGAGGCCGTGGCCGGGTGGGTGGCGCGGCTGGTGCTGCGCGCCGAACGGGATGTGATCTGGAGCCTGCCGGAGGTCACGGGCGAGGACCACGCCCGGCTCGTCGGGCAGACGCTCGCCCAGCTGGCGGGCAAGGGGGTCAGGACCCGGATGCTGTGCCCGCCTGCGGTCATCCGGGGCGGGACGTGGCAGCGCTCGGTGGGCACCGTGGCGCGCCTGGAGGTGCGCGTCTTCGAGGGGGTGCGGCAGGAGCTGGTGGTCGTGGACGGCGCGGCGGTCATCGCGCCCGACGCCTCGCCGGGCGAGCCCGGCGGCTCCCGCGCCTCGATGATCCAGAACTCGACCGTGGCCGATATGCTGCATCAACTGCTGTGCGGCATGTGGGACACGGCCCAGCGCCCGATGCGGCCGCTGTCGTTCGAGGGCGGTGCGCGCGGCCGGGTGCTGCGCGAGGTGCTGACGCTGATGGCGGAGGGCTACAAGGACGACGCCGCGGCCCGCAAACTCGGCCTTTCGGTGCGTACCTACCGCCGCTATGTGGCCGACATCATGCGGGACCTCCAGGTCGAATCGCGGTTCCAGGCCGGAGTGCGCGCCGTGCGCGCCGGGCTGATGGAGTCCGACCCCGAGTAGGGAGCGGGCCGTCACACCAGGACGGCGGCCGGATTGCTGGCGGTTTGAACGTTATTGGCAGGCTTCTGTCCGTCGGTGATCTGGCAGCTTCCTGCAGATTCCATCTTCTGACCGTGGGGTAACTGGCTGCCATCTGCAGCTTTATGACACGTCGACTAGTCGAACGCTGGTGTTCATCGGGCGCGTGACAGCTAGTGGACTCTGGGGTTGTCCCCTCCCGGACCGGCGCCTAGCGTCAGCGGAAGCTTCGTCGCTTTGCCCATGTCCGAAAATGGAGGTGCGCGGTAATGACCGCCATCGTCGAAGAGCGTCGTGAAACCATCAAGGAAATCGTCACCGATATTCTTGAACTCGACCCCGGCGAGGTCACCGAGACCAGTCTCTTCAAAGAAGAGCATGACGCGGATTCACTGCGTGCCATTGAAATACTCGCGGCATTGGAGAAGACCTTCAACATTGTCATAGACCAGTCCGAACTCAGCCGGATGGTGAACCTCCGCGGCGTCTATGAGGTTGTCTCCGACGCGGCGGGCTGGTGACCGCCGGATCCTGGCGGACTCCTCGGAAGGCAGGGCGAAATGCGTGGTGAGCCGGGTCGTAGGGTCGTGGTCACCGGCCTCGGGGCGGTGTCCGGCATCGGCATCGGCGCGGCGGAATTCCTCGCCGGACTGCGCGCCGGGAAGAGCGCGGCGGGGCCCATCACCGCGTTCGACACGGAGGGCTTCGACCGCTCTACGGCGTGTGAGGTCAAGGATTTCGAGCCGGACCGGTGGATTCGAAATCTCGATGTGCGAACGCTGGGCCGGGCGAGCCGGTTCTCGGTCGCGGCGGCCCGTATGGCGGTGGCCGACGCCGGATTCCCCGAGCCGGAGAGCGCGCTGCGCGACATCCCCTGTCTGATCTCCGTCGGCACGACCGACGGCGAGTCCAGGGACCTGGACCACCTGGTCGAGGAGGAAGTGGACCTGGGGCCCGAGCGGATGGATCGCACGGTCGCCCGGCGGGTGCCCGCCGGACGGCTGTCGAGCGCGATCGCCCAGGAGTTCGGCCTCACCCGAGCCGAGGCGGTCACCCTCCCCACCGCGTGCGCCGCCGGGAACTACGCGGTCGGCTACGGCTACGACGCCATCCGCGGCGGGGACGTGGACCTCGCGCTGTGCGGCGGGGCCGACGCGCTGTGCCGCAAGACCTTCACCGGCTTCTACCGCCTGGGCACCATCGCCCCCGAGCGCTGTCAGCCCTTCGACAAGGACCGCAAGGGCATCCTGACCGGCGAGGGCGCGGGCATCCTGGTGCTGGAGAGCCTGGAGTCGGCGCTGGCCCGGGGCGCCCGTATCTACGCCGAGGTGCTCGGCTACGGCCTCAACTGCGACGCGGACCACCCCGTGGCCCCCAACCAGGACAGCGTGGTCCGCTGTATGCGGCTCGCCCTGGACGACGCCCGCGTCAAGCCGGACGAGGTCGACTTCATCTCCGCGCACGGCACCGGCACCAAGGCCAACGACATCACCGAGGCCCGCGCCATCCGCCGGGTCTTCGGGGACACCGCCCCGCCGCGCACGGTCTCCATCAAGTCGATGATCGGCCACTCCATGGGCGCCGCCGGGGCCCTGGCCTCGATCGCCTGCTCCCTCGCGCTCACCGAGGGCTTCATCCCGCCGACCATCAACCACGAGCACACCGACCCGAATGCGGTCTTGACTGTGTGCCCAACCAGGCCGTGGCAGCGGACCTGAAGGTGGTCCAGAACAACGGTCTGGCCTTCGGCGGCAACAACGCCGTCGTCATCTTCGGCAAGGCCCGAGCGGACTGGTCATGAGTCAGCTGGTGACGGGCGCGGGCGCGGTGGCGAGCGTGGGCGAGGGCGTCGACGAGGTCTTCCGGGCCCTGTGCGCGGGCACCAGCGGACTCGGCGAACTGCGCGGCTTCGACCGGGAGCGGTACCGGACCCGCCACGCCTACGAGATCGACGACCGCCCCGCGCCCGGTACCGACCTCCCCGGCCGCGCCACCGACTGGCTGCTGCGCGCGGTCGGCGAGGCCGCGGCCCAGGCGGGGCTCGGCGAGGACCTGAGCGAGGTGCCGGTCCTCATCGGCACCGGGCTGCGGGAGCTGCGCTCGGCCGAACTCGCCTGGCGCGACGGCACCCCCTTCGACATCGGCAGGCTGCACTTCGGCACCGCGCTGCGGACACGTTTCGGCGCGGTGCGCACCCACACCTTCTCCGGTGCCTGCTCGGCCTCCCTCTACGCGCTCGCACTCGCCGCCGACCTGCTGACCACGGGGGCCGAGGACACCGTCGTGGTGGCCGGTGTCGACACCCTCACCGAGTCGATGTACGGGCTGCTGGACCGCGTCAACAGCGAACCCCCCGACCGCGTCCGGCCGTTCGACCGGGACCGCCGCGGGGTGCTGATGGGCGACGGCGCGGCCGCCGTGGTGCTGCGCCGGGAGGAGTCCGGCGCGGAGACCCGCGCGCTCGGCCGGGTGCGCGCCGTCAGCATGAACTGCGACGCCAGCCATGTGACCGCCCCCGACCCCCAGGGCATCGCGCGGGCGGTGCACGAGGCGCAGTGGCGGGCGGGCGTCAAACCCGGCGACATCGACCTGGTGCTGCTGCACGGGACCGGCACCCAGCTGAACGACGCCGCCGAGGCGGCCGCCATCGCCGAGGTCTTCGGCCGCGAGGTCAGCGGGCCCCTGATGACCGCCATCAAGTGCATGACCGGCCACACCTCGGGCGGCTCCGGGCTGCTCAGCCTGATCGTCGCGCTGGAGTCCCTGGCCTCCGGCCGGGTGCCGCCCACCCTGGGCCTGGCCGAACCGCTGCCCGGGGCCGAGGCGTTCCGCTTCGTCCGGGAGGAGGCGCGGGAGGGCGGGGACCTGAGGGTCGCGCAGATCGACGCGTTCGGCTTCGGCGGGGTCAACGCGGTCGCCATCGTCGAGAGGGCCGGCCGATGACGCATGGCCCCGGCGAAGTCGTCGTCACCGGCGTCGGCCTGGCCGTCCCCGGCGCGGGCACCCCCGAGGCGCTGCTGCGCCGCACGGCCCGCCCCGTCACCGGGCCCGCCCCCGAACCGTTCGACACCGCCGCCCGGATCGGCCGCCGGGGCCACCGCTACAAGGACCGGGCCACCCGGCTGGCGCTGTGCGCCGCGCTGGAGGCGCTGCGGAACGCCGGTCTGATCCCCTCCGACGGCGAGGAGGTGACGGTGCCCGGCGACACCATGGGCGTGGTCGCCAGCTCCAACCTGGGCAACCTCGACACCGCCTGCCTCACCGCCGCCGCCATCGCCGAGCGGTCGGCCGTGGACCTCAGCCCCATGAGCCTGCCGAACGCCTCCAGCAATGTGATCGCCTCCTGGGTGGCCATCCGCCACGGGCTGCGCGGCCCCAATCTGATGCTGTGCAACGGGGCGACCTCCGGCCTGGACGCCGTGCACTGGGGCGCCACGCTGGTCGCGGCGGGCCGGGTCCGGCGCGCGGTGGTGATCGGCGTGGAGACGCACAACGCCGTCGTGGAGGATCTGCTCGGCCGGTCCGCCGGTGAGCTGCTGGACGGCGCGGCCGCGCTCGTCGTCGAGGGCGGCCGCTGGGCCGAGGCCCGGGGGGCGCGGGCCGCCGCCGCCCTGGGGCCGTACGAACGGCGGGCCGGGCTCACCGGCTGTGTCGAGGCCCTGCTGCCCGACGGTGCCGCCCCCGGCGTCTGGTTCACCCCCGAGCGTTACGCCGAGGGGCCCGCCGGGGCCGCACCGGTGCCGGGAGCCGTGCCGCGCTACGACGTCACCGGTGCGGTGGGCCGGGCCTCCGGGGCCCTCGGGGTGCTCCAGTGCGCGGCGGCCGTCGGCTGGCTGGCCCGCGCCGGAGCCGGAGCGGGAGCCGGAGCCGATCCGGACGCGGGAGCCGGAGCCGATCCGAAAGCGGGAGCCGGAGCCGATCCGGACGCGGGAGCCGGGAGCGCCGCCTTCGCGGTCGGCCGCGGGGCCGCGCCGGACCCGGTGCCCGCGTCCCGCCAGGCGCTGATCACCAGCGGGGACGACACCGCGGACGCCGTGGCCGGACTGCTGCTGCGCCCCGCGCCCGACCGCCACGACCCGCACCCCGCACGTGCCCCCCTCATCTCCATGGAGTGTTCCCGATGACCGCCGTCGCCCCGCCGATGTCGACCAAAGCCCTGCTGACGGACGTCACCACCGTCCGGCTGCGCCCGCGCTACGAGGGGTCGAACATCTGCACCTGGATCGGCTTCAAACACGTCAACTACCTCGTCGAGGAAGCCGTACTGGTGCACTTCGCGGACTCCGGGGCGCCCGCGCGGCGGCTGTACGAGGAGCACGGTCTCGGACTGGACGTCGTCGCCCTGGAGACCCGCATCCTGCACGCCCTCCACATGGACGACGTGGCCGAGGCCGAGGTGGTGCCGGACACCGAGGACGACGACCGCACCCTCGGCTTCCGGGTGACCCTCCGGGTGGCGCGCGACGGCTCGGTCCTCAAGGCCGTGGCCGCCAAGGTGCGGGTCTCGCTGCGCGCCGACACCTATCTGCCGGAGGCCGGCGCACCCCCGGCCGAGTTCGCGCCCTTCGTGGTGGACCGGCTGGGGGCCGAGGCGCGCCCGGGCGAACTCGCGCCGATCCGGGTGCAGCTGCCGGACGGGGACGAGGCCGCCGTCCTGGCCTCGCTGACCGAGGGCCGCAACGCCTACGCCTGGAAGTGGAACATCCCCTACCCCTACTGCCACTTCACCGAGCGGCTCCAGATGTCCGGCTATCTGCGGCTGATGGAGGAGGCCAAGGACCGTTTCGTCCTCGACCGCGGCATCTCCATCAAGACCCTGCTGGACGACCGCAAATGGATACCGGTCGTCCCCCGGTCCTCGGTGCGCGTCATCGACGAGGCGGTGATGGAGGAGGACCTCTACACCGTCTACACGGTCGAGGAGATCTTCAAGGACCTCACCTACACCGCCCGGATGGACTGCTTCGTGGTCCGCGACGGCACGCTCTCCCTCACCGCCACCGGCCGGATCACCCACGGCTACGCGGTGATCGACAGCCGCAGCGACTGGCGGCTGGTCCCCTTCGACCGGCGGGTGCTGGACGCGCTCGGCGGAGAGCAGAGCGGCACCTGATGGACGACGTACTGGTCACCGGCCTCGGCGCGCTGTCCCCGCTGGGCGCGGGTGTCGACGCCTTCTGGCGCGGGATGCACAAGGCGGACACCGCGCCGACGCGGGTGCCCGATCCGCTCGCCCACATGGACCACCCGCTGATGTACCTGGTGCCGGAGGCCGACCTTCCGGACGGCCCGAGGAGCAGGACGGGCTGCCGCTGGGGCGCGGCTCGCGGTTCGCGCTCGCGGCGGCGCGCGAGGCGGTCGCCGACGCGGGGCTGGCCGCGCTGCCGAGACCGGAAGCGGGGGCGTACGCCGCGGGTGGCGGGGCGTACGCCGCGGGCGGCGGGCTCGATCCGCGCCGGGTGGCCGTCGCCCTCAGCACCGGTATGGGCGACACGGATCTGCACGAGGGCTGGTGGACCGGGACCGGCGAGGCCTCCGCGTCCGGCCGCTGGGCGCCCCCCTTCCCGCCGGCCTCGGTGGTCGGCGGATGGTTCGGCGCCCAGGGCGTCAACACCTGCGTCAGCAACGCGTGCGCCGCCAGCGGCTACGCGCTCTCGGTGGGCGCCGACCTGATCCGCACCGGCGAGGCCGACGTGGTCATCGCGGGCGGTGCCGAGGCGTACTCCCGGGTGGCCCTCGCCTGCTTCAACCGGCTGGGCGCCATCGACCCCGAGCGCTGCCGCCCGTTCGCCGTCGAGCGGCGGGGCACCGTCTTCGGCGAGGGTGCCGCCGTGCTCGTCCTGGAGTCCGCCACGCACGCCCGCGCGCGCGGCGCGCGCACCGTCTACGGCCGTCTGGCGGGCGCCGGCTGGAGCTGCGACGCCTACCACGCGACCGCCCCCGAGCCCTCCGGCGAGCAGATCGAGCGCGCGATGCGCGATGCGCTCCGGGAGGCGGGGGCCGGGTCGGGGTCCGGGTCGGGGTCCGGGTCCGGGGCTGGATCCGGGTCCGGGGCCGAGTCGGGCGGGCTGGGGTTCGTGATCCCGCACGGCACCGGCACCGAGCTGAACGACGTGGTGGAGAGCCGGGTGCTGGGCGCGCTGACCCCCGGCACGCCCCTCTACAGCGTCAAGGCGCTCATCGGGCACACCGGCGGCGCGGCGGGCGCGTTCGCCGCGCTGGCCGCCAGCCTGGTGCTGCACCACCGGACGCTGCCGCCGAACGTGCCGGTCGGCGAGCGGGACCCGGAGTGCGCGGTGCCGCTGCCGTCCGGCTCGGCGCCCATGACCGGGGCGTACGGGCTGGTCAACGCCTACGCCTTCGGAGGCAACAACATCTCGCTCGTCTTCGGGGAGGCCGCCGCGTGAGCGACGCACGTGCAGCCGCCGGGCCGCAGATGGCGACGAAAGGCGCGCCCCTGCGCCGCATGGGCGGAGAAGCGAACGAGGAGGCAGCGCGCGACGAAGCGGCCGTCGGCCTGGTGGTGACGGGCATCGGCACCGTGGGCGCGGACGGCTTCGACTTCCGTACGGCGCTCGGCCGCCACGGCTACAAGTACCTGCCCGCCGCCTCCCAGTACTTCCTCGCCGCGGCCAAGCGCGCGCTGGCCCAGGCGGGTCCGGACGCACTGGAGGCGGTCGGGCCCGAGGAGCGGGGCGCCGCGGTGGGCACCAACAGCGCGGCCGTCGCCCTGCACCACAGCATGGACCGTACGGTCACCGTCACCGGGGCGGGCGATCTGTCCCCGGTCACCGCGCCCTACTTCTCCATCAACCTCTTCGGCAGTCGGCTGGCCACCGAACACGACCTCAAGGGCTTCAACCTCACCCTCACCAGCCCCCGGATCGCGGGCCTGGAGGCGCTCCAGACCGGCCAGCGCGCCCTCGCCACCGGCCGGGCCCGGCGGCTGCTGGCCGGGGCCACCGAGGAGGCGCTGCCCGAGGGCGAGCCGGGGCGGGCACCTCGGAGGCCGGGGCCGTCGCGCTGGTGCTGGAGCCCGAACCGGCCGCCCGCGGCCGGGGGTGGCGGCGCTGGGCCGGGTGGGCGTCCGCTCGTTCTTCCTGCCGCCGAAGGCGGCCGCCTCCGCCGAGGGGCCGAGCAGGCCGCGGCGCTGCTGCGGGACGCGCTGGACGCCCTCGGCCACCGGCCGGACCGGCCGCTGGCCGTCACCGCCGTCCTCGACGGCTCCCCGGTCGGCGAGGCCATGGCGGCGGCGCTGGACGAGAAGGCGCTGGGCGGGCGGGCCCTGGCGGGGAAGCCCGAACGGGTCCCGGCGGGCGCGGGCGCCCTGGAGCCGGTGGCGCGCGTGGCCGCCGTGCTCGGCGCACCGGACGGCCACGCCCACGCCGTGGTCACCGCGGCGGCCGAGGGGAACGCCGCCGTCTGCCTGATCACCCCGGGCGGGGCGAGCGCCATGCCGGACGCGCCCCCGGGACCGAAGCGAGCGCCATGCCGGACGCGCCCGCCGGGACCGAAGCGAGCGCCGGAAGCGAGCAGCCGATGAACGGACGACGGAGGGCGAGCGAACGATGATCACCCGACTCGAAGGTTCCTGGTGCCTGGTCCTGGGCGCCTCCAGCGGCATGGGCCTGGCCATCGCCCATGAACTGGCCCGCGAGGGCGTCCACATCCTCGGCGTCCACTTCGACACCACCGACGGCCAGGAGAAGGCCGCCGTCGCCCGCGAGGAGATGCGCGGCCACGGTGTCGATGCCCACTTCTTCAACGCCAACGCCGCCTCCGCCCGCACCCGCGAGGAGCTGCTGCCCCGGTTCGAGGAGCTGACCGGCGGCGCGGGCGTCCGGATCGTGGTGCACTCCCTGGCCTTCGGCACCCTGCTGCCGTACGTCGGCGCCGAGGGCGAGGACAGCCTGACCGCCCGCCAGATGAACATGACGCTCGATGTGATGGCGCACTCGCTCGTCTACTGGACCCAGGACCTGTTCACCGCGGGGCTGCTGCGCCAGGGCGCCAAGGTCTACGCGATGACCAGCGCCGGGGGCGCCAGGGTGATGCCCCACTACGGCGCCGTCTCCGCCGCCAAGGCCGCCCTGGAGTCCCATGTGCGCCAGCTCGCCCTGGAACTCGCCCCCTCCGGCATCGCCGTCAACGCGCTGCGCGCCGGGGTCACCCCGACCCCGTCCATGGAGCGCATCCCCGGCAGCGACCGGCTCGCCGCCCACGCCCGGGACCTCAATCCGCACCGGCGGCTGACCCGGCCCGAGGACGTCGCCGAGGCGGTCTCGCTGCTCTCGCGCACCGACTCCTCCTGGATCACCGGCAATGTGATCGGCGTGGACGGCGGTGAGCTGCTGACATGACGGCCCATCTGCTGATCGAGAGCGGCGGGCCGCAGACCGGACCCGCCTGTGAGCGGTTCCTCGGCGACGCCGCGCGGCTGGCCAGGGACGGCCACCAGGTGGTGCTGTTCCTCGTCGAGAACGGCGTGACCGCCGCCGTCCCCGGCACCGCCCCGGGCATCGAGACGTTCCTGAGCGACGGCGGCGAACTGTGGGTGGACACCTTCTCCGCCGCCCAGCGCGCCCTGCCCGCCGCCGATCTGACGCCCCGGGCGCGGCTGGTGGACATGGACGACGTGGCCGCCAGGCTGCTGGAACCGCGGGTCAGGGCGGTGTGGCACTGATGCCCAGACCCGTCCCCCGTACCGATGTGCTGCTCAACCTCTTCGGCGCGCCCCACCAGACCGACCTGGTCACCTCGGCGCTGCGGCTGGCGGCCGCGCTGCTGCGCCGGGGCGCCCGGGTGCAGATCTGGACCTGCGGCGACGCCACCCGGCTGACCGGCGCCGCTCTCGGCGACGCCAAACCGCGCGACTACACCGACCTGGGGCGCGAGCACCCCTCCACCGCCCGCGTCGTCCGCGAGCTGATCGAGGACCACCCCGACCGGCTGTACTGGTACGTGTGCCGCTTCTGCGCCGAGGAGCGGGGCGCCGCCGAGCAGATCCCGCAGGTGCGCACGCGGGCGCCGTTCGTCTTCGCCGAGCATGTGAACGCGGCGGACAAGAGCCTGCTCATGGGGGTGTGCTGAGCCATGGGCGACCAGGCGCGCTGGCTGCTGATCGTGGAGAAGGCCTACCGGGGCTCGATCGAGACCCAGTACGCCGACGTGCTGTACTGCGTGCCCGATCTGCACCGGCAGAGCGGCGGCTGCGATCTGGCGCTGCGCGGCCCCGCCGCCGGCTACGCCCTCGACACCGGCGCCCGGCCCGCGTTGCGCCTCGGCGGCCGCACCCTGGACACCCTGCCCCATCCGCCCACCTCCGTGGCGAAGCTGCTGGCCGCCGGGGTGACCGTGCTGGTCGAGGAGGACGGGCTGGCCGCCCTCGGCCGTACCGCCGCCGAGCGGCTGCTGCCCGGCGTCCGCGTCATCGGGGGCGACGACCTCGCGGCCCGCTGGCCCTCCTACGAACAGGTGTGGTTCCTGTGACCCGCCGCTCGCACGGCCCCTGGGCCCCTACCGAAGGAGTACCCGAACCCATGGTCAACGCCCCCTCCGGGGCAGCCCCGGTCATCTCGGCCTGGACCGCCGTATCGCCCCTGGGACTGCGCGGGGCCGACTTCACCGCGGCCCTGCGGTCCGGCCGCCCGGCCGCCCGGCCGCTGGACCCCGAGGAGTGGTCGGCGCCGTTCCGCGAGGCGAGCCTCGTGCCCGACTTCCACATCCGGCAGATCCTCGGCCGCAAGGGCACCCGCTCCATGGACCGGGCCACCGGCCTCGCCGTCACCGCGATCCGCCACCTGCTCACCGGGGAGCGGGAGCACGGCGAGGGCGAGCGGCTGCCGGGGTGGGCGAGGAGACCGGTCTCGCGCTCGGCACCAGCACCGGCTCCGCCCAGAGCATCATGGACTTCACCCGGGACTCGCTGGTGGGCGAGAAGCCCTTCTACGTGGACCCGGCCCGGTTCCCCAACACCGTGATGAACTGCGCGGCCGGACAGTCCGCCATCTGGCACGGGCTCAGGGGCCCAACACCACCATCGCGGGCGGCCGCGCCACCGGACTGCTCGCCCTGCGGTACGCGGTGCGGCTGCAGCGGGCCGGACGGGCCGGGCCGTGCTGTGCGGGGCGGTCGAGGAGTTCTCCTCCGCCCGCGCCTGGCTGGAGTGGCACGCCCGCGCGGACGGGGACGGCGCCGACAGCGCCGCCGTGCTCGGGAGGGCGCGGCCGTATGGCTGCTGGAGCCCGACGCCTCGGCGCGCGAGCACGGCCGCGAGGGGCTCGCCGAGGTGGTGGGCCTGGAGTTCGGCTGCGCCGCGGACGCGAAAGCCGCCCGTACGGTGCTCGCCGAGGCGATCGGCCGGCTGCTGGACCGCACCGGTGTCACCCCCGGCGAGCTGAGCGCCGTCGCCGACTCCGGCGCCCCCGGCGCCGAGGGGGAGGCCGAGCTCGCCGCACTCGCCGCCGCCCTCGGCGGCGAGGAGCCGCCGCGGATCACGGTCGCCGACACCATCGGGGACACCTGCGCCGCCGCGGCGGCCTTCCAGATCGCCGCCGTGCTCGCGATGGCCGAGCGCGAGGAGATCCCCTCCGGCGGCCCCGCCCTGGTCACCACAGTGGACCGGGACGGTGTGGTCGGCGCGGCCCTGCTGCGGATCCGGTGACGGGCCGCCGCCCACTGAACTGAAGGAGCTGGTTGAGATGACGGACCGAGAGATCACGGGCGCGGCCCCCGGTGACGAGGCGCCCCGTACGGCGCTGGTCTTCCCCGGGCAGGGCGCCCAGAAGGCGGGCATGGGCGAGGCGTGGCGGGACACCGCGTCCTGGGCGCTGGTGGCGGAGATCTCCGAGTACACCGGTGTCGACGTCGAGGAACTCCTGCTGAAGGCCGACGACGAGACGCTGCGCCGCACCGACCTCGCCCAGATCGCCGTCTTCACCACCGAGGTGCTCGCCCACCGCGAGGCGGATGCCGCCGGGCTGCTGGGCGGGGTGGTGGCCTGCGCCGGGCACAGCCTGGGCGAGTACACCGCGCTGCACGCCGCCGGGGCCGTGCCGCTCGCCGACACCGCCCGCCTCGTCGCCGCCCGCGGCCGGGCCATGCGCGCGTGCGCCGAGCGGTCGCCCGGCACCATGGCCGCCGTGGTGCGGCTCGGCCCGGAGACCGTGGAGGGGCTGGTCGCGCGGGTCCAGGAGGACGGCGGCCAGGTCTGGATCGCCAATGTGAACGCGCCCGGCGCCATCGTGCTCTCGGGCACCGCCGAGGCCGTGGACCGGCTCGCCGAACTGGCCGTGGAGAGCGAGGGCAAGGTGATCCGGCTCGCCGTCGGCGGCGCCTTCCACAGCCCGCTGATGGCCGCGGCCGCCGACGAGGTGCGCGAGGCCCTGGCCGCCGTGGACTTCGCCCCGAGCACACCCCGGTCGTCGCCAACGTGGACGCCCGCCCGTACGCGAGCGGCGAGCACTGGCGGGACCTGGAGCTGAACCAGCTCACCAGCCCGGTGCGCTGGGAGGAGAGCGTCCGCACGCTCGCCGGCGAGCTGGGCTGCGTCCGCTTCGTGGAGCTGGGCCCGGGGCGCCAGCTGACCGGCATGATCCGCCGGATCGCGGACGGCGCGCTCACCGTCCCGGTCGAGTCGGCCGCCGCCCTCGCCAAGCTGACCACCCCCGAACCCTGAGCCCACGCTCTGAGAGCGGAAGGAGACCCCCGCATGGCCGACGCCACCGCCGCCGTGGACATGGACGAGCTGCGCACCTTCGTCGCGGATGTGCTCGACGTGGACGAGGAGGACGTCACCGACGACGCCGACTTCGTCAAGACCCTCGGCGTGGACTCCCTGATGGCCCTCGAGGTCATGGTCGTCCTGGAGAAGAAGTACTCGGTGAAGCTGGAGGAGCGGGAGATGAAGGACATCACCACGCTCCGGAAGGTGCACGACCTGCTCGCCTCGAAGATGGGGGAGTGAGATGACGGCGGCCGCGTGCGGGCCGGTGGACGGCACCGTGGAGGTCGTGGACCCGGGCGTGCCCGGTGAGCGGCCCGCCCGGTGCGTGGCCGTGGTCGGCGCGTCGGAGAAGGTGTTCGCCGGGCACTTCCCGGGGTTCGCCATCTTCCCCGGGGTGTGTGTGGTGGAGTACGTCCAGCGCGGCGCCCTCGCCACACTGCCGGAGCGCGAACCGGGCGGGCGCTGGGTCCTGGTGGCCGTCGAGTCCTCCCGCTTCCTCAGCCCGGTCTACCCCGGTGACGAGCTGACCAGCGAATACGTCTGGTCGCGCAAGGACGGTGGCTGGCGCTGCCGGGCCTCGGCGGCCACCGGACGCGGGCCCGCCGCGCAGATAAGGCTGCGCTTCGAGAACCGTGACGCGGGCGGCGCGGCGGCCGGGCGGGGGAGCGGAGCGACCAGGATCGAGGAGCGGACGTCGGATGATCACCGTCGCTGAGATCAAGCGGATGCTGCCGCACCGCTACCCCATGCTGCTGGTCGACCGGGTCACCGAGCTGGTGCCGGGCGAGCGGGCGAGCGGACTGAAGGCGGTCACCTGCAACGAGCCCTGGTACGAGGGGATGCCGGACACCGCGTCCGAGGAGGACTACCACTACCCGTGGACGGTGCTCATCGAGTCCTGGTGCCATGTGGCCGGGGTGCTGGTCACCTGGGACCGGCCCAACCCCGATGTGCGCTCGGGCAAGGCGATGCTGCTCGGCGGCATCTCGGACGCGGAGTTCCACCGGCCGGTGGTGCCCGGCGATGTGGTGGAGCATCATGTGCGGCTGGCCCGCCGAGTCGGTGAGACCTACGTCTTCGAGGGCGAGAGCCTGGTCGGCAAGGAGACCGCCCTCACCATAGGGCGGCTGACGATGACCATGCGCCCGGCCTCCGACCTGGCCGCCCCGCCCATGAGCGCCCCGCCCACGAGCGCCCCGCCCGCGGCCGAGCCCCGGGTGCCCGGTCCGTCCCTGCCCGACCCACCCGTGCCCGACCCGCTCTGACCGCACACCACCCCCGGGAGAAGGACCTCACCGTATGTCCGACCGAATATCCGACGACGCGGGCCGCGCATCCGGTGACGAGAAGCCGACGCCTGACGCGGGGCCGACGCCTGACGAGGAGCCGACGCCTGACGAGGAGCCGACGCCGCGCGTCGCGCTGGTCTCCGGCGGCTCCCGCGGCATAGGCCGGGCCACCGTGCTGCGGCTGGCCCGGGACGGTTTCGATGTGGCGTTCTGCCATCGCTCCAGCCCCGACGCCGCCCGTGAGCTGGAGGAGGCGGCGGCGCGGCTCGGCGGTGGGCGGGTGCTCGGCCGGCAGACGGACGTCCGCGACGCGGGCGCGGTGCGAGAGCTGGTCGCCTTCACCGAGGAGTCGCTCGGCCCGGTCGAGGTCGCGGTCACCTCCGCCGGGATCACCCGGGACAATCCGCTGCTGCTGATGACGGACGAGGAGTGGCGGGGCGTCCTGGAGGTCAACCTGGACGGCACCTATCACCTCTGCCGTTCCGTGGTGTTCGGAATGATGAAACGCAAGTCCGGATGCGTCATCAACATCTCGTCCGTGGCCGGCGTCCACGGCAATGCGACCCAGAGCAATTACGCGGCCTCCAAAGCGGGAATCATCGGCTTCACCAAGTCACTCGCCAAGGAGGTCGGCCGGTACGGCATTCGAGCCAATGTGGTGGCACCCGGCTTCGTCGAGACCGATATGACGGCCGAACTTTCCGACCGGGTGCGCAAGGAGGCGGAGCAGAGCATCCCGCTGCGCCGCTTCGGCCGTCCGGAGGAGGTCGCCGACATGGTCGCGTACCTGGTCGGAGCGGAATATGTGACCGGCGCGGTGTTCCAGGTGGACGGCGGAATCGTCCTCTGACGGGCACCCTCGGCACCGCTGTGCGGGCGGTGCGCACGATGTGATCGCTCGCTGAACGAGCGTCACGCAGGAGACGGACGAGCGAGGGGGACGGACGTGGCAGCCAAGCGCGGCAAAGTACCGCGGTTCTATTTCAATTTCCGCAGCCCGTACAGCTGGATCGCCTACCGTGATCTGATGGACCGCTATCCGGATGTCGCACAGGCGGTGGAATGGCAGCTGTGGTGGGAGCCGGACGCGGACGGGGAGCGCCGTATGGCCGAACACGGCCATCACTTCCCCTATTCGGCGATGTCCCGGGAGAAGCATCTCTATATCCTCCAGGATGTGCGCCGGCTGACGACCGACCGCGGTCTCGCGGTCAGCTGGCCGGTGGATCACGACCCGGTCTGGGAGGTGCCGCATCTGCCGTACTTCCTCGCGCTGGACGCGGGGCTCGGCCCCGCCTGGATCGAGCGCGTCTACCGAGCGCGCTGGCAGGAGGGCCGCGACATCTGCGACCGTGCGACCATCGCGGACATCGCCGGGGAGCTGGGGCTGCCCGCCGAACGGGCGGCGGCGGCCGCCGATGACGAGGAGCTTCGCGGTGGCCGGGGGCTCCGGGCCCTGCTCGCGCTCAGCGACGCCGGGGCGTTCGGGGTGCCGTTCTTCACCCACGGCTACGACAAGTTCTGGGGCGTGGACCGGCTGGCGGCCTTCGTCGCCTCGGTCCGCTCGGGGTCCGGCCCCGGCTCCGGCTCCCGGTCCCGGGACACGCCCCCGGCCGGGGCGTCGGACGCGGATGTCGCCGGGGCGCCGGACGCGGACTTCGCCGCCGCCCGGTCGGCCGATCCGGGCCATGCCGGAGGCTGTGGCTGACTCTTCGCCCGCCCGCTCGTTCACACGTTGTCGCCCGTCCACCCCGCCCGTTCCGACCGCCCAGCCAGCCCCCAGCCACCCGCCCGTCCAGCCGCCCGTCCCGACCGAGACGAGAACGCCCTGACCGCCGACGGACACTCCCCCTCCTGGAGGACGCAGATGCCCGAGCCACGCCAGACGTCGGCGCGGCCTCCCTCCCTGGGAGCCCGCGCCCTCTCGGCCGCGGCCCTGCCGATCGCCCCGCTGTTCGGCGTCTCGCTGGCGTATCTGGCCTTCCATCCGCGGCGCCGGGAACAGCGGGAGCACCCCCGGGACCACGGGCTGCCCTGCACCGAGCTGAAGATCCCCTTCGCGGCGCGGAAGCACCTCGACACCTGGCTGTGCCCGGGGTCCCCCGAGAAGGTGGTGGTGCTCGGGCACAGCATGGCGACGGCGAAGGACCACAGCCTCCGCCACGCCAAGTTCCTGCACGACGCCGGGTACACCGTCTGTCTGTTCGACCACCGCAACCACGGGGCCAGCAGCGACGACCGGGCGCTGTTCGGGCTCGGCGACCGGTTCGCGAGCGATGTCACCGCCGTGGTGTCCCATCTGCGCGGCCGGGGCGGGTACGGCTCGGCGCGGATAGCCTGCTACGGCTTCTCGTTCTCGTGCTTCTCGTCCATGTGGGCGCTGACGCACGACGGGTTCGAACTTGACGCGCTGGTGTGCGACAGCGGGCCGGGGCACGACGTCCCGCCGCTGCTGCGCAAGTTCCTGGAGGCGGAGGCGCTGCCGCTGCCCGCCGTGCTCAAGGGCGAACCGGCCCGTTCGGTGGTGGCGCGGACGCTGTGCGCGGTGGGCCCGGCCATGCTCCGGGCCCAGTGGCCGCCGCCCCCGACGGGCAAGTTCGCCAAGATCCCCCTGTTGTTCATGTCGGGCGAGCACGATGCCATCGTGCCGCCTTCCTCGGTGGACGCGCTGGCCGAGCGCTACGCCCAAGCCGAGACGCACGTCCTGCCGGGAGCCGAGCATCTGCTCGGGCTGGAGACCGATCCCGAAGGCTACGCGAGCGTGGTGCTGGATTTCCTCGAGCGGGCCCTGGGGTAGCCACCTTGACCGTCCTCGACGGGACGGAACTTTTCGGAAGAGGGAAGAGAGAGCATGCAAAAGGTGCTCATCGCCAACCGTGGCGAGATCGCTGTCCGTGTTGCCCGTGCCTGCCGGGATGCCGGTATCGCGAGCGTAGCCGTCTACGCCGATCCGGACCGGGACGCATGTCATGTGCGCGCGGCCGATGAAGCCTATGCGCTGGGCGGTGACACCCCGGCGGCCAGCTATCTCGACCAGGCCAAGGTCCTGGCCGCGGCCGCCGAGTCCGGCGCCGACGCCGTCCACCCCGGGTACGGATTCCTCTCCGAGAACGCCGAGTTCGCCCAGGCCGTCCTGGACGCGGGCCTGATCTGGATCGGCCCCCCGCCGCAGGCCATCCGCGACCTGGGCGACAAGGTCGCCGCCCGCCACATCGCCCAGCGCGCCGGCGCCCCGCTGGTCGCCGGCACCCCCGACCCCGTCTCCGGGGCCGAGGAGGTCGTGGCCTTCGCCGAGCAGCACGGCCTGCCCATCGCCATCAAGGCCGCCTTCGGCGGCGGCGGCCGCGGCCTGAAGGTCGCCCGCACGATGGAAGAGGTCCCCGAGCTCTACGACTCCGCCGTCCGCGAGGCCGTGGCCGCCTTCGGGCGTGGGGAGTGCTTCGTCGAGCGCTACCTGGACAAGCCGCGCCACGTCGAGACCCAGTGCCTGGCCGACACCCACGGCAACGTCGTGGTCGTCTCCACCCGCGACTGCTCCCTCCAGCGCCGCCACCAGAAGCTCGTCGAGGAGGCCCCGGCCCCCTTCCTGACCCAGGAGCAGAACGCCCAGCTCTACGCCGCCTCCAAGGCCATCCTCAAAGAGGCGGGCTATGTCGGGGCGGGGACGGTGGAGTTCCTGGTCGGGATGGACGGCACGATCTCGTTCCTGGAGGTCAACACCCGCCTCCAGGTGGAGCACCCGGTCACCGAGGAGGTCACCGGCATCGACCTGGTGCGGGAGATGTTCCGCATCGCGGACGGCGAGGCCATCGGGTATGACGATCCGCCGATGCGCGGCCACTCGTTCGAGTTCCGGATCAACGGTGAGGACCCGGGCCGGAACTTCCTGCCCGCCCCGGGCACGGTGACCTCCTTCGTGCCGCCCGCCGGGCCGGGTGTGCGGCTGGACGCGGGCGTGGAGTCGGGCAGCGTGATCGGCCCGGCGTGGGACTCGCTGCTGGCCAAGCTGATCGTCACCGGCGCCACCCGCACCCAGGCCCTCCAGCGCGCGGCCCGCGCCCTGGCCGAGTTCCAGGTCGAGGGCATGGCCACCGCGATCCCCTTCCACCAGGCGGTCGTGAAGGACCCTGCCTTCACCAGCGAGCCGTTCACCATCCACACCCGCTGGATCGAGACCGAGTTCAACAACACCATCGCCCCCTTCACCCCGACCGGGGCGGACGAGGCCGAGGAGCCGACCGCCCGCGAGACCGTGGTGGTCGAGGTCGGCGGCAAGCGGCTGGAGATCTCCCTCCCGGCGGTCCTCGGCCTGGCGGTGTCGCCCGGGGAGGCCGCGGGCGCCGCGGGCGGCTCGAAGAAGCCGAAGCGCAAGGCGGTCAAGAAGTCCGGCTCGGCCGCCTCCGGCGACGCCCTGACCTCCCCCATGCAGGGCACCATCGTCAAGGTGGCCGTGAGCGAGGGCGACACCGTGGCCGAGGGCGACCTCATCGTGGTCATGGAGGCCATGAAGATGGAGCAGCCCCTCAACGCCCACCGCAGTGGCATCGTCAAGAACCTGAACGCGAACGTCGGCGCCTCGGTCAGCGCCGGCGCGGTGATCTGCGAACTCAAGGACTGACCCGCGGCCATGGCGTCCTTACGGTGGGCCGGGCCCGGCCGTGCCCACCGTAAGGTCAGCCCGGTCAGCCTGGTCAGTCCTTGAGCGTCCGCTCCAGGAAGCCCAGGACGGTCTCCGCGTACGTCTCCGGCTGGGTCTTGATCCCCTGCAGATGCTCGGTGTCCGGCAGGGTGTGCACCTCGGCCAGCGGATAGCGCTCGGCCAGCGCCCGTACCCCCGAGGCGGGGATCATGGTGTCGCGCTCACCGGTCAGGAAGAGCATCGGAGTGCGCTCGTACGCGCCCCCGAGCGGCGGCGGCCACTGCACCCGCAGCATCGCCACGGCCGCCGACGAGGCGACCGACTCCACGACCGGGCGGGAGGGGCCGGCGCCCAGCGGGCCGGGGATGGGCACCCCGCCGGCCGCGACGAAGTTCCGGAACAGCGGGGCCAGCTCCAGCGCCGGGCCGCTGTCGAAGACCACCGCGTCGACCGGGCAGTCCTCCCGCTTGAGCATGTAGAAGGAGGGGAAGGTCGAGATCGAGAAGCCGTAGATCGCGATGCGCGCTGCGGCGTACTCGTCCATCGACCGCATGTGCCGCACCACGGCGACCACATCGTCGGTGTGACGGTCGCTCATGCCCCAGCCCGCCCGGTCCGCGACGCTCTTACCGTGGTTGCGGTGGTCGAACATGGCGACCGTATAGCCCGCCTCGCTGAGCAGCCGCGCGTGCGCCAGGCTCGCGGACTTGCTGAGCCCCAGGCCGTGTCCGAGCACCACGACCCGCTCGGCGTCGCCCGGGATGAGCCAGACATGCAGCCCGCGGCCCCGCTGCCCGTTCAGCGGAACGTTGACGTCGGTGCTGGTCAGCCCCAGGTCGGCGGGGGTCTTGTGATGCGGTCTGCGGGGCGGGTGGAAGATCATGTACGAGAGGAAGGCGCCGTACAACGGCGCCACCGGGAGGGTCACCGCCGAGGCCGCCTTGGCCAGGAATCCCGTCGCCATGGTCGTCAAACCCCCATCACCGATCGTGCCCGGACGTGCGCGATCGTAGTGCGGACGGACAGGTGACCGCGTCGGCCGGAACGTGAACGTGGCCTAAGTCACCGGGAGTCGCGGATCGGCAACGCGGCCTCGCGGCAAGGGCGTTGGGGGCGTGTGAAGCGGTCGGGGTGGCGCGTTCCGACGGCGGGGCACCCACGGCGCGCCGCGCGCGCCGCTGTACCGTCAGTACGTCCACAGCGAGCGCATCATCGGCCGATCGCACAGGGGGGAAGCCGAACAGTGTCCTTCACCAGCCCGGTTCAGCCCGCACATGAGCCCCGGCGATGGGCCCCGGTCCGCGCCCTGCCCGGCCCCGGGGACCGCCCCGGCCCCGGTGAGGTGGCCGTATGGCTGCTGCGGATCCCGCCGTACGCCACCGCTGCCGCCGCCGTCGCGGAGGGCATGCTGGACGAGCGGGAGCGCGAGCGCGCGGCGCGGCTGCGGTCGGACGTGGCGCGCGAGCGCTATGTGACCTCCCATGTGGGGCTGCGGACGCTGCTCGGCGGCTATCTCGGCATCGACCCGGCCGAGGTCGCGTTCACCCGGGAGACCTGCGGCATGCCGGACTGCGACAAGCCGCACGGCCGCCCGGCCCTGGCGGGCGAGGACGCGCTGCACTTCTCCCTCTCCCACTCCGGGGACGCGGCGCTGTGCGCCGTCGCCGGAGTGCCCGTCGGCGCCGATGTCGAGGAGCGGGACCCCGGGCGCGCCGGGGCCCGGCTGACGGGGCTGGTGGGGCAGTTGCACCCCGAGGAGCGGGCGGCGATCGACGCGCTTCCGGAGGAGCTGCGGGAGGAGGCGTTCCTGGGCTGCTGGGTCCGTAAGGAGGCGTATCTCAAGGGCATCGGCACCGGGCTGCCGGGCGGGATCGCCGCCCACCACGTCGGGCTCGCCGAGCGCCTGGCCCCGGCCGACGCCCCGCCCGGCCCACGCGGCTGGACCTTCGCCGACCTGGACGCCCCGCCCGGCTACCACGCGGCGGTCGCGGTAAGGGACGAGGCCGTACGGGCCGAGACGGCGCCCGGTGGCGCGGCGCGTCCGGTGGTGACGCTGGCCGGTCTGCCTCTGGGCTGATCACCCCGGGTACAGTCGGCGCCATGCCGCATCTCGAGGTGGAACTCTCGGCAGGCACCATCGAGTACGAGGACACGGGAGGCGAGGGCCCCGTCGCGGTCCTGCTGCACGGCGTCGCCATGGACGGCTCCCTGTGGCGCGAGGCGGTCGCCGCGCTGGCCCCCGGCATCCGCTGTGTCGTCCCCACCCTCCCCCTGGGCGGGCACCGCCGCCCGATGCGTCCCGACGCGGATCTGTCGGTGCTCGCGGTGGCCCGGCTGGTCGCCGAGTTCCTGGACCGGCTCGACCTTACGGACGTCACGCTGGCCATGAACGACTGGGGCGGCGCGCAGGCGCTGATCGCCGACGGCCGCGACCAGCGGATCGGCCGCCTGGTGATCACCTCCTGTGAGGCGTTCGAGAACTACCCGCCCGGGCTGCCCGGCAAGAATCTGCGGCTGGCCGCGAGGCTGCCGGGCGGGCTCAACGCCGCCTTCAAGCTGCTGAAGCTCGCGCCCCTGCGCCGGCTGCCGATGACCTGGGGCTGGATGACCAAGCGCCCGGTCGACCGCGAGGTGATGGACGCCTGGTTCCAGCCGCTGTGGTCCTCCCCGGAAGTCCGCCGCGACCTGCGGAAGTACGTCCTCGGCGTGCCACCGGTGAACGAGCTGCTGCACTGGGCCGAGGCCCTGCGCACCTTCGACCGCCCCGCCCTGGTGGCCTGGGCGTCCGAGGACCGCGTCATGCCGCCCGAGCACGGCCTCCGCCTGGCCGGTCTGCTGCCCCGGGGCAGCCTGGTGGAGATCCCCGACAGCCACACCCTGATCCCCCAGGACCAGCCGGGCCCACTGGCCGACCTGATCCGCGCCTTCGTCCTGGGCGAGCCCGATTCCAGCCCCTCCGGCGATTGAGGAGCGGGGTCTGGGGCGGAGCCCCACGCGGCGGAGCCGCACATCGACGCCGCGTGGGGCGGGGAGCAGCCCGTCGCAGGCGCCCAGCACCGCCGGACACCCCGCAAGGACCGCCCCACCACGGGCTGGGGACTGTCGTACCCCCGGCGTACCGTCGTCAATATGTGCAGATCCATCAAGACGCTCCGCCCGCCGTACGCCGAGTCCGTCACCGAGGCCGATATGCGCGCCGCGGCCCTCCAGTACGTCCGCAAGATCTCCGGCTTCCGCCAGCCGGCCGCCCACAACGCGGAGGCCTTCGACAAGGCCGTAGAAGCCATCGCCGCCGCCACGGGGGAGCTGCTGGCCTCACTCGAGGTGCGCGGCGGAGCGGCACGCTGAATGACCCGGGGCCGCCGAGAGCACCCAGTACGTGGTGCCTTGATGCCGCCTGGCCTCCACCGTGCCCCACCGAAGCCCCGGCGTCGGGCGGGGGACTCAGCGGACGTAGTTTTTAAGGATCTCCGTATCGAGTGTGATGCCCACGGGCTCCGGAAGCGCGACCTGCTCGCCGAAGGGGCGCGGTGGATGTCGAGGTAGCACGCGCTCTTCGGATCGGGGTTGGTGTGGACGATGACCGCGCAGGCATCTCGGTCCACGAGGAGGTAGACGGGGATGCCCGCAGCCGCGTAGGCGATTGGCTTTTCCTGGCGGTCGCGGCTATCGGTGTCCCGGTCGTAGGACGTGACCTCGACGGTCATCAGCACCCCATCAGGCTCGGCCCATTCTCCCTGACCCGCGAAGTGCGCGACGGGTGCGAGCGAGCCGTCCGGGCGGGCCCGCCCGTTGCGGTACTCCCCGACTTTCAGCCCCTGAGACGTATGCAGGTCGAACTCTGGGCGACTCTGCATGCATTGCCTGAGCAGCCACATGATGATCGTCTCGTGATCCCCGTCGGCCACGCACTTCTCCTCGATCCGTCCGTTGATGAACTCCAACGTGACGGTTTCGGGCACCGTGGAGGCGATCTCCTCGAACTCCTCCACCAGCATGTGCGTGCGCTCGGTCATAACCGTCATGTTGCACCCCTTTCCTGGATGAAGCCAGTGTTCCGGGCGTCGACGCGACGGGGGCGCAATCCGTAGCGGATCACTCCTGAGAGTGAAGGGGCGTGACGGTGAGAAACGCGTCTGGGGCCTCTCGGAAAAACCGAGAGGCCCCAGACCAATGCCACGGTGCGCCGCCAGGGACTCGAACCCCGGACCCGCTGATTAAGAGTCAGCTGCTCTAACCAACTGAGCTAGCGGCGCCTGCTGACGACATAAATACTACCTGGTCCGGAGGGGTGGTTTTGACCACCGCTCTCCGGGGCAAGGCCGGGGCGCCTCCGGGCGGCCGGGGCCGGGCGGCTCGGGTGGAGGCGGCTCGGACGGACGGCTCAGATGGAGAGGGAGAGCAGCATCGGGGCCGCCTCGCGGTTGAGGGTGTAGGCGGCCTGGCGGAGGCGGTGGGCATGGGCCAGGGGGAGGGAGAGGGCCAGGCAGCCCACCGAGCGCCCGGCGCTGATCGGGACCGCCGCACAGACCGTGCCGACGGCGTATTCTTGCAGGTCAAGGACGGGGACGGTGGCGGGCTGGCTGTCCAGCTTGCGGAACAGCACCTTCTCGTTGGTGGTGGTCCGGGAGGTGAGCCGCACCGTCTTGTGGCGGGCGAGGTGGTCGCGGCGGCTGTCGTGGTCGAGCTGGGTGAGCAGGCATTTGCCGAGCGCCATGGCGTGCCCGGCGGAGCGGAAGTCCACCCACTCGTTGACCTTGGGGGTGCGCGGCCCGTCCGCGTACTGCGTGATCTTGATTTCGCCGTCCACATAGCGGCTGAGGTAGACCGCCGCGCCCACCGAGTCGCGCAGGGTGATGAGGGACTGCTGGAGCTTGTCCCGGACGGCGTGGCCGCGGTCGGGGCGGCGGAGCCCAGCAGGGTCAGGGCGTTGCCACCGACGTAGGCGCCGTCGGCGATCTGCTCCACATAGCCCTCGCGGCGCAGCATCCGCAGCAGATCGGCGAGCTGGTGGGCCGGTAGCCGGGTCTCCCGGGCGAGCATGATGTCGCTGACGCCGGACGAGTGTTTGGCGACGACCTCCAGGATGCGGAGGGCGTGCTGCACCGAGTGGAACGGCGCGGTCGGCTCGGGCCTGAGCGCCACGATTTCCCCCTCGCAGGTTGGCGTGGCTTTGTATCACGATAACCGCCAAGGGGCTTATCCGGATCGGCTGTTGAGGATATTGCCGAGGCGTATCGGCCCCGGTCAGCAGGGGCGTATGTCGGCCGCATATGACAATGGCGTGCCCCCGCGGGAGGGTCGCGGGGGCAGCGCCGAACCGGGCCCGGCGGGGACCGGACGATCAGCCCGTCAGGGGTCGGGTGATCGGCCCGGCAGGGGCGGGGCCATCCGCCAGAAGGACCCTAGAGGACCGCGCTCAGGAACTCCCTCGTCCGCTCGTGCTCCGGCTCGGTGAAGATCTTCTCCGGCGGTCCGGACTCGATCACCCGGCCCGCGTCGAACATCAGCACATCATCGGATATGTCCCGCGCGAAGTTCATCTCATGGGTGACACAGAGCATGGTGATGTCCGTTGTGTGAGCGATGTCACGCAGCACATCCAGCACCCCGGCCACCAGCTCCGGGTCCAGCGCCGACGTCACCTCGTCCAGCAGCATCACCTGCGGCCGCATCGCCAGCGCCCGGGCGATCGCCACCCGCTGCTGCTGCCCGCCGGACAGCTGCGTCGGGTACGCGTCGCACTTGTCGCCCAGGCCGACCAGGTCGAGCAACTCCCGGGCGCGGGTCTCGGCCTCGTCCTTGCTGAGGCCCAGCACATGCACCGGGGCCTCGGTGATGTTCCGCAGTACGCGCATATTGGGAAAGAGGTTGAACTGCTGGAAGACCATTCCGATCTTCTTGCGCACCTCTCTGGTGTGCTTCTCGCCCGCCGGGACCAGCTTGCCGGCCCTGTCCTCATGGGTCAGGTAGTCGCCGTCGACCTTGATCGTGCCCTCGTCCGGCTTGATCAGCGTCATCAGCAGCCGCAGGATCGTGGTCTTGCCCGAGCCCGAGGGGCCGATCAGGGTGACGTGCTTGCCGGAGGAGACCGAGAAGTCGAGGTTGTCCAGGACCGTATTGCTGCCGAAGCGCTTGGTCACCTGGTCGAAGCGGATCAGTTCACTGCCGTCCACGGCAGGGTTCGTGTGGTCGGTTTCAGTGGCCAAGACGACGCTCCAGGGCTCGCATCAGAAGGGAAGCCGGATAGGCGATGAGGATGAAGGCGATGCCGACCATCGTGTAGGGCTCGATGTACTGGAAGGACGACGCGCCCTCCGCGCGCGCCTTCTGCAGCATGTCGACGACGCCGATCAGCGCGAGCATCGGGGAGTCCTTCAGCATCGCGATGACGTAGTTGCCCAGTGCGGGCACCACCCGGCGAATGGCCTGCGGCAGGATCACCGCGGTCCAGGTACGGCCGCGGGAGAGGCTGAGCGCGGTCGCCGCCTCCCACTGGCCCTTGGGCACACCGTCGATACCGGCCCGGTAGACCTCGGCGGTGTACGTCGAGTAGTGCAGACCGAGCGCGATCACCCCGGTGGTGAGCGCCGAGAACTTGATGTCCCAGGTCGGCAGCACGTAGTAGAAGAAGAACAGCTGCACCAGCAGCGGCGTGTTGCGGATGAACTCCACGATCGCCGCCACCGGCCAGCGTATGAAGCGGGTCGGCGAGCGGAAGGCCATCGCCCACACCAGGCCGAGCGCGAACGCCAGGACCGAGCCCAGGGCGGTCGCCTCCAGGGTGATCAGCAGTCCGTTGCCCAGCTCGGGGAGGAAGTCCTTCGCCACATCCCAGTTCCAGCTCACTGGGCACCTCCCGCCGTGATGATGTTGGACGACTGCTCGGCCTCCTGGCGCGGCGACAGCTTCCGGGTGACCAGCGGGCCCTTGTCCGACTTCACGGGGGCCTGGCCGATGCCCGCCTTGGCGCGCCGCTCCAGCAGCCGCATCAGCCGGGTGAGGACGAAGGCCAGCACGAAGTAGAGGACCAGGATGATCGCGTAGATCTCCAGGCTGTCACCGGTCGCCAGCCGCGAGAGCTGGGCGGCGAAGGTGATGTCGGCGACGCTCACCGCGGAGACCAGGGCGGTCGCCTTCAACAGCTCGATCAGTAGGTTGTTGAAGGGCGGGATCATCTCCGGGATCGCCTGCGGCAGGATCACCCGGCGCATCCGCTGCGCGGGCGTGAAGCTGAGCGCGATGGCCGCCTCGCGCTGCGCCGGGGCCACCGCGGCGATCGCGCCGCGCACGATCTCCGAACCGTACGCCCCGTAAGTGAGGCCCAGCGCCAGCACCGCGGCCCACATCGGCACGAGCTGGTACTGGAACGCCAGCGGCATCACGAAGAACAGCCAGAACATCAGCACCAGGGCCGAGGTGCCGCGGAAGACCTCCACATAGAAGCCGGTCAGGAAGCGGACGATCCACAGCCGGGAGGTGCGCGCGATCCCGATGCCGAACGCCACGACGGCCGCGAAGACCGCGCTGTACAGGGTCAGCTGGATGGTGATCCAGACGCCCGGAAGAAGCCAGTTTTCCCACAGTCCGGCCGTCATGAGCACAGCTCCTTGGCGGTCAGATCGGTCATCTCTTCCTTGGTGAAACCGAAGGGCCGCACGACGCGCAGCAGCTCGCCGCTCTTCTTCATCTTGTGCAGCTCCACATTGAAGGCGTCCCGGAGCTTGGTCTCCTCGGGGCGGAAGGCGAAGCCGCCTGCGCCGATGTCCGGTTTGCCGCCGACGTACGCCTGGAACGGCTCGGTGGCCTCGGCCTGCCGGCTGTTCCGCTGCTTCACCACGTTGTGGACGGTCACGGTCGTGCCCGCGAAGACATCGGCCCGGCCCTGTTCCACGGCCAGCAGTCCGGCCAGCTGGTCGGGGAGGATCAGCATGTCGCTCTGCTTGATCCCGGCGTCCTCCGCATAGCCGATCTGGGCGTATGCGGTACCGGTGGCCATTTTGGCCTTCTGCTTGGCGATGTCGTCGTAATTGTGGAGGTTCTTGGGGTTCCCCTTGCGCACGATGAACGCGTCACGCATGCGGTAGTCGGGGTCGGAGAAGATCACCTGGGCGCAGCGCTCGGGGTTGATGTACATCCCCGCCGAGACCACGTCGAACTGCTGCGAGCGAAGGCCCGGAATGAGCGAGCCGAACTCGGTCGGCACCGGCTGGACCTTGGGCACGCCCAGCCGCTTGAAGATGATTTTCGCGATCTCCGGCGCCTCGCCGGTGAACTCGCCGTTCTTGTCGATGTAGCCGAATGGGATCTCCCCCGCAATTCCCAGCCGGACCGTCCCTTGCGACCGCAGCCGCTCCAGCAGATTGCCCCCGTCCTCGGCGCCCGAGCCGGACACCCGGCTGCAGCCGGCCGCGCCCAGCAGACCCAGGGCCGCACCGCCGGCGAGAAGAGCGCGGCGACTCGGGCCCATTTTTGCTGTTTCTCTGCTATCGGTGTCTTTCCCACGTGGTGGAGCCATGGGCGCGCGGCTACCCGACTCCGGCAAATGTATGCGGGCCGTTTCCGGCCCTTGATACAGCCGATGTCTGGGTAGTCCCCTGGGACAGGACTGGTTCCGAAGCGACCTGGAGGAAAGTCGATGGTTGACCGAGCCGACCGGTTCATCGAGGTCTCGCTCGACAAGCGCGGGGTGAGCTGCACGGCCAAGCTCCTTGACGATCTCGCGCCGATCACCTGCGAGGCGGTGTGGAACGCGCTGCCGCTCGGGGGTGATGTGTATCACGCGAAGTACGCGCGCAACGAGATCTACGCGCTGCTGCCCCCGTTCGCGCCCGAGGAGCCGCCCCTGGAGAACCCGACGATCACCCCGATCCCCGGCGACCTGTGCTACTTCACCTTCACGGACACCCAGCTCGGGACCAAGTCGTACGGATACGAGACCGAGGCCAAGCACCAGGGGCGGCGGCAGGTGATCGACCTGGCGCTCTTCTACGAGCGGAACAACCTGCTGATCAACGGCGACGCGGGCTGGGTGCCGGGGATCGTCTGGGGCGCGGTCGTGGACGGCCTCGACCGCATGGCCGACGCCTGCCAGGACCTGTGGCGCGCGGGGGCGCTGGGGGAGACGCTGAACTTCCGCCGCGCGTAGACCTCGGCTCGCGCTCAGTGAACACCTCGGCTCATGCCGGGCGCAGGCCCTCGGCTCGCGCCCGGTGTGGACCTCGGCTCGCATCGGGCACGGGCGCTCGGCTCGCGCCCGGTGTGGACCTCGGCTCGCATCGGGCACGGGCGCTCGGCTCGCGCCCGGTGTGGACCTTGGCTCGCGCCCCGAGCGCAGGCCCTCGGCTCGCCGCCCGGCGTACCGCATGGGCCGTGCCCGGGCCGCTCCGCCCCGGGCCGCGGGCAGCGGGCGTTACGTCGCCGGCGGGCGCACCCCGTCCGCCAGCCCCGCCTCGAACAGCGCGTGCGCCGCGCGCAGCACGAGCGCGTCCGCATGGCGCGCGCCCACCAGCTGCACCCCGATCGGCAGGCCCGCGCCGCTCAGGCCGCACGGCACCGACGCCGCGGGCTGCTGGGTCAGGTTGAACGGGTAGGTGAACGGCGTCCAGCCGGTCCACCGCGTGTGCTCCGACCCCTTGGGCACCTCGACCCCCGCCTCGAACGCGGTGATCGGCAGCGTCGGGGTGACCAGCAGGTCGTACGCGGAGTGGAACCGCCCCATGGCATGGCCGAGGGCCATCCGCACATCCACGGCCGCCAGATAGTCCAGCGCGCTGTACGACGCACCCTGGGCGCAGATCTCGCGCAGCCCCGGGTCCAGCAGCTCCCAGTCCTCCTGTCCCAGCGGCTGCACCACCCGGGCCGCGCCGCTGAACCACAGCGTGTGGAACGCCTCCACCGGGTCCTCGAACCCCGGGTCGATCTCCTCGACCACCGCGCCCAGCTCCGCCAGCAGGTCCACCGCCCGCCGCACCGACGCGGCCACCTCCGGGTCGACCACGGCCGCGCCGCCGAGCGCGGGGCTGTAGGCCACCCGCAGGCCGTCCACCCCGCCCCCGCCGGAGGCGAGCGCCTCCCGGAAGCTGCCCTCGGCGGGGCCCAGCTGGGACCAGTCGCGCCAGTCCGGGCCGGAGATCACATCCATCAGCAGCGCCGCGTCCGCCGCGTCCCGGGTCATCGGCCCCACATGGGCCAGGGTGCCGAACGCGCTCGCCGGATAGAGCGGAACCCTCCCATAGGTGGGTTTCAACGCGAAGATGCCGCAGAAGGCCGCCGGGATACGGACCGAGCCCCCGCCGTCCGTCCCCAGGCTCAGCGGACCCGCGCCCAGCGCGACCGCGGCCGCGCTGCCGCCACTGGAGCCGCCCGCTGTCCGCTGGGGGTCGTACGGATTGCCGGTGACCCCGTGGACCGGGCTGTCGGTGACGCCCTTCCAGCCGAACTCCGGGGTCGTGGTCTTCCCCACGAACACCGCGCCGTGCTCGCGCAGCCGCGCCACCGAGGGCGCGTCCTCGTCCCACGCCCGGCCCTCGGCCGTACGGTCCGCGAACCGCGCAGCGTGGGGGCGCCGCGCTGCAGCAGGATGTCCTTCACCGACACCGGAACGCCGTCCACCAGACCCGCCGGGGCCCCGCGCCGCCACCGCTCGGCGGACTCCTCCGCCTGCCGCAGCGCGCCCTCGGCGTCCACCCGGGTGAAGGCGTTCACCTCTGGCTGAATCTGCTCGATCCGATGGAGGACGGCACGGGTCGCCTCGACGGGGGAGAGTTCGCCGGAGGCGTAGCGCTCGACGAGTTGAACGGCTGTCAGGTCGTGAATGTCGGTCATCCGGCTCTCCGTTCAGGTCCTGCGATCAGTCCACCGGTACGTACCCGAGGCGTTTGTCGACGATGTTGAGCAGTGGTTCGCCCGCGCACCAGCGCTCGTAGTTGTCCTGGAACTGGTCGGCCAGGTGGTCGCGCCACCCGACCGTGTCGCCGCTCATATGGGGCGAGACGAACAGCCCGGGCACGTCCCACAGGGGATCGTCCGAGGCCAGCGGCTCGTGTTCGAAGACGTCCAGGGCCGCGCCGGCGATCCGCCGCGCGACCAGGGCCGCCGTAAGGTCCTTCTCGACGACCAGGGGCCGCGGCCGACGTTGATGAACCGGGCGGAGGGCTTCATCCGGTCGAAGACGGTGCGGTCGAACATGCCGCGGTTGGCATCCGTGAGCGGTGCCGCGCTCACCACCCAGTCGGCCGACGGAAGCAGCTCGGGCAGCTCGTCACCGCCGCGCACGCCCTGCCGGGCGGTGCGGCCCACCAGGTCGACCACCACGCCGAGCGCGGCCAGGGTGGAGCCGATCGCCCGGCCGATGGGACCCGCGCCCACGACCACGGCACGCGTTCCGGCCAGCCGCATCGTCTCGCGGTGCTGCCAGCGTCGCTGCCGCTGCAGCTCCCAGCTTCCGTGGAAGTCCTTGGCCATGGCGATCACCAGACCGGCCACGTACTCCGCGATCGGCTGCTCGAAGACCCCTCGGGCATTGGTCAACACGGTGTCGGACGCGACGAGTTCGGGGCAGAGCAGCCGGTCCACCCCGCGCTCGCGGTATGGACCCACGCCGGCCGGGGCCCTCGCCGGGCCAGGCGTCGCGGACCGCGTCGGAGGTGAAGTCCCAGACCAGGAGTACATCCGCGGTGGGGAGCGCCTGGGGCAGCGAATTCTCGTCACAGACGAGCACCTTGGCCCGGCCGGCCACCCGGTCCAGGTGGACCGGCGGCTGGTCGCCGAAGACGACAACTGTGCTTTCGGACATAGGCGGGAAACCGTTTCGAAACGTGGATGGGTTTGCCTGAAGAAGGAGCGGGCAGGCGCCTCAGTTTGAGGATTGACCACGCTAGGCAGCGGAAACTACCGTCGTCAACAACGGCATCTGTCCCGGCGTCCCCGGCATCAGGCCGGCTCTCTCCATCCAAATCTCTGGCCAATGGTCCAGTCCCTCCGTTCCGTATTGGGGCTCGCTTTGGACGTCTCTTTTCTGGGTGGCCCACAGCCGCAGCGCGGCGTGGGTGTGGTGGCACCGTTCGACTTCGCACTCGACCGTGAGCTGTGGCGCTGGGTGCCGGACGAGGTATCCCTCCACCTCACCCGTACCCCGTTCGTACCCGTCGAGGTGAGCCTCGACCTGGCGCGGCTCGTGAGTGAGCACGAGACCTTGCACGACGCGGTGCAGGCGCTGGCGGCCGTCGCACCGGAAGTGGTGGCGTACGCGTGCACCTCGGGCAGTTTCGTCGGCGGTGTGGCCGGGGAGCGCGCGATGTGCGCGGCCATGTCCCAGGCGGGTGAGATCCCGTCGCTGACCACCTCGGGCGCGCTGCTGGAGGCGCTGCGGGAGATCGGCGCCCGGCGGATCGCCGTGGTGACGCCGTACACCCAGTCGGTCACCGACTCGCTGGAGGAGTACCTGGCCGAGGGCGGGATGACCGTCACCGGGCGGGCGTACCTCGGACTGACCCGGCACATCTGGAAGGTGCCGTACCGCGATGTGGTCGACATGGCCCGGCAGGCGGTGGTCGGGGCCACCGACGCGCTCTTCATCAGCTGCACCAATCTGCCGACCTACGACGTGATCCCGCAACTGGAGGCGGAGCTGCGGATGCCCGTGCTGTCCGCGAACCAGGTCACCATGTGGGCGGCGCTGCGGGCGATCGGAGCCCGGGCCGTCGGGCCGTACCAGGCGCTGCTCGACCCGGCCGCCCGGTCCGGTCCGGCGGGGATGTCGGTCTCGCCGAGCGGCCCGCTCCCGGTGACGGATCCGGTGGTCGAGTCGATGCTCGGGGCCGTGGAGTCGGTCGAGTCCGTGGTGGACGAGCCGGAGGCGGCGCTGGCCGGGGCGGCCTCGCCGGGTTCGGACGGCGACCCGGCCGACGGGCTCGACCCGGGCTTCGGCACCGGCCTCGGCGAGGGCCCCTACCTCGACGATTCGGGAGGCCCGGCCGCGGGGTGAGGCGGCGGCCCGGCGTGATCTGACGTGATGTGGAGGGCGACCCGCCCCGGAGTGAGGGGGCGGGCGCCCCGGCGTGGCAAGCCCGCCCAGCTATGAGGAGGGGCGCCCCGGCGTGGCCCGGCCCGCCCCGGAATGCGGGGTGGGCGTCCCGGCGTGGCCGGGAAGCCTGCCCGGGTGGGACGGGCGGGCCCGTCACCTACGCGAGGGAGGCTGTGCGGCGGGCGGGAACCCGCCGGGCGTCCGCGGTGTAGGAGAAATGACAGCAGTGCAGCGGCGGCGCTCGCGGGGCCGCCAGTCAAGGAGGCAGTCATGGTGGACGCGACGCACCCGGCCCCGGACACGGTGGGCTTTCTCTACCCCGGATACTCCGCCGAGGACGAATACCCGCGCCTGGAAGGCATGCTCGGCGGCGACAGCGGCGACATCCGGCTTCCACTGGTCCACACCGACATCGGTGAGGACGCCCATCGAGTGGACGCCCTGCTGGAGATGGGGTCGGCGGCGCGCCTCGCGGCCGGGGTCGCCGAGCTCGCCGAGCGCGGTGCCCGGGCCGTGGTCTGGGCGTGCACCAGCGCCAGCTTCGTCTTCGGCTGGGAGGGCGCCAAGGAGCAGGTGCGCGAGCTGAGCGAGACGGCGGGGATGCCCGCCTCCAGCACCTCCTTCGCCTTCGCCCACGCGGTGCAGGCGCTCGGCGCCGACCGGGTGGCCATCGCCGCCACCTACCCGGAGGACGTCGCCGACTACTTCCGGGCATTTTTGAAGGCGGCCGGCGCCGAGGTGGTCTCGATGCGCGGCAGCGGAATCATCACGGCAGCGGAGGTCGGCACCTGGGGCCGGGAGGAGGTGCTGGAGCTGGGCCGCGCCGGGGACCACCCGAGGCGCAGGCGGTGCTCCTGCCGGACACCGCCCTGCACACCGCCGCCTGGATTCCGGATCTGGAGGCGGAGCTGGGCAAGCCGGTGCTCACGGCCAACCAGGTCACGGTCTGGGAGGGGCTGCGGCTGCTGGGCCGCGATCCGGTCCATGACCGGCTGGGCACGCTCTTCGCCCGGAGCGGCGGATAGCGGAGGGTGGCGCGGCCACGGGCGGGCGCGCCGAAGGTCCCGAGGAGTCGGTGACGGGGAGCTGAACCCCGGCGGAATTCCATGCAGCTCTTTGGCCATCAGTGCATTCCGCTTATCGGACTGCGCCTAGCATGCAGCCGTGCGTCGCCAACATCTCTCCCCGGTCCCGCCGGCACGTCATCTGCTGGTCGCCGGTGCGGTGACGGTGGCCACGGCCGTCGGAATCGGCGCGCTGGCGGTCGGCGGAGGCTCCTCGGACGGCCCTCGTGCGCACCCCTCCGCGAGCGGAAGCGCGCTCACGAAGGCGTCGGACGGGCTGCGGCACACCTCCGTCGAGGTGTCCGAGGGCGGCTGCGGCCGTGGCTGGACCGATGCCACCCGTGGCAAGCAGGTCTTCGATCTGCGGAACACCTCCAGCAGACCGGCCGAGGTCTATCTCACCGATCCGGCGAACGGCGCCGTCTACGGAGAGGTGGAGGGCCTGGGCCCCGGCACCAGCAGACCGTTGAGCGTCACGCTGGGCGGGGGTTCCTATGCCTTCGTCTGCCTGCCCGAGGACGCGGACGCGGTCACCGGGCCCACCGTCACCGTGCCCGGACCGGCGCGGGGCGGTGGACCGGCCGCGGTCCCGGTCAGCCAGCAGGACCTGATCCCGCCGACCATCGCCTACCAGAAGTGGGTGGCGGGCCGGATGGACGAGCTGGTGCGGCGCACGGACGCGCTGCGCTCGGCCATCCACTGCGGTGACCTGGCCGCGGCCCGTGCGGACTGGCTGCCGGCCCATCTGGTGTACGAGCGGATGGGCGCCGCCTACGGCACCTTCGGCAACGCCGACGGGGCGATCAACGGCACCACGGCGGGGCTGTCCGACGGGGTCCAGGACCCGGGCTTCACCGGATTCCACCGCCTCGAGTACGGCCTGTGGCACGGCGAGTCCGCGAGCTCACTGCGCCCGGCCGCCGACCGGCTCGCCAAGGACGTCCGGGACCTGCGGGACGACTGGCCGCAGGAGCGGATGGACCCGGCCGACCTGGGCCTGCGGGCGCACGAGATCATGGAGAACACCGTGCAGTTCGAGCTGACCGGCCGCACCGACTACGGCAGCGGCACCAATCTGGCCACCGCGCGGGCCAATCTGGACGGCACCCGGGCCGTGCTGCGCCGGCTGGAGCCGCTGCTGGAGCCCCGTGCCCCCTGGCTGTCCGAGCTGAAGAGCGACCTGGACCGCACCCAGCGGACCCTGGAGCGCTCGCACCACGGCGACCGCTGGACCCCGCTGGACCGGCTGAGCCGCACCGGGCGCCAGCGGCTCAACGCGGACGCGGGCGCGCTGGTGGAGCGGCTGGCCCGGGTGGCGGCGCTGATGGATGTGCGGAGGACCCGGTGAGCGAGGTGCTGCGCAGGGGCTTTCTGCTGGGCGCCGCCGCGGGCACGGTCGGCGCGGTCGCGGGCACGGCGGCCGCGAAGGAGGGCGGGCCGGAGAAGAGGCCCACCCGCGTCCCCTTCCACGGCACCCATCAGGCGGGCATCCTCACCCCGTCCCAGCGGGCCACCGCGTTCATCGCCTTCGACACCATGGCCGAGGGCCGCGAGGAGCTGGCCGACGCCTTCCGTACGCTCACCGAGCGGTGCCGCTTCCTCACCACCGGAGGCGCCCCCGACCCTGTCGGGATCACCGCGCCGCCCGCCGACTCCGGCACCTTGGGACCCCAGGTGGCCGCCGACCGGCTGACCGCGACCGTCGGCGTGGGCGCCTCGCTCTTCGACGAGCGCTACGGACTGCGGGACCGCAAGCCCCGGCGGCTGCACGCGATGCGCTCCTTCCCCGACGACGATCTCGACCCCGACTGGTGCCATGGCGATCTGAGCCTCCAACTGTGCGCCGACAGCACGGACACGGTGTTGCACGCGCTGCGCGACATCGCCCGGCACACCCGGGGCGCGCTGCAGATCCGCTGGCGTATCGACGGCTTCGTCAGCCCGCCGCGCCCGTCCGGCACCCCGCGCAACCACATGGGGTTCAAGGACGGCACCGCCAACCCCGACACCGGGGACGCCCGGGCGATGGACCGTCTGGTGTGGGTGGCCGCCCACTCCGGGGAGCCCGCCTGGGCGACCGGCGGCAGCTATCAGGTGATCCGGCTGATCCGGATGCTGGTGGAGTTCTGGGACCGGGTGTCGATCAGCGAGCAGGAGCGCATGTTCGGCCGCAGCCGGGACTCCGGCGCCCCGCTGGACGGTCAGCACGAGTTCGACATCCCGCGCTTCGCACAGGACCCCAAGGGTGACGTCATTCCGCTGGACAGCCATATACGGCTGGCCAATCCGCGCACCGCCCGGACCGAGGACCAGCGCATCCTCCGCCGTGCCTACAACTACGACCGGGGCATGGACGGCAATGGCAACTTGGACATGGGGCTGCTGTTCTGCTGCTACCAGCAGGATCTCGAGCGCCAGTTCGAGACCGTACAGAAGCGGCTGGCGGGGGAGCCGCTGGTGGACTACATCACCCCCTTCGGCGGCGGCTATTTCTTCGCGCTCCCCGGGGTGAGGGACGGCTCCGACTGGCTGGGGCGGAGCCTTCTGGCCTGATCGTCGCCCCACCATCCGGTCAAGAACGCCTCAAGAGTTCCTTGGATTCTTCTGACCCTCTATTCACTCGGCCGCCTCCATGGATTCCATCGGAGAGTCCTGCCCGCGGCACAGGATCAGGCGCAGGCGTGAAACGCGAATCATGTGGAGGCATGGCATGGGCGGCACGGCAGGATCCGAAGGCGGCCGACGGCGTGGCCGGGTCACGCGCTGGGGTGCCCTGACCGGCGCCGCGGCCCTGGCGGCCGTGGGCGGGGTGGCCCCCGCATGGGCCGCGCCCGCCAAGGGCGACCCCACCGCGACCCCGGTGAAGCATGTGGTGGTGATCTTCGACGAGAACATCTCGTTCGACCACTACTTCGGCACCTATCCCAAGGCGGCGAACACGGACGGCACCAGGTTCACTCCGGCCAAGGACACCCCCAAGGACATCGACACCCTGGCGCACGCCGGGCTGCTGGAGAAGAACCCCAATCTCTACAAGCCCAAGCGGTTGCGCAGCGACCAGGCCATGACCTGCGACCAGAACCACTCCTACGGCCCGAGCAGTACGCGGCCAATGGCGGCAAGGCCGATAAGTTCGTGGAGAACACCGAGGTCAGCAAGTGCACCGGGCTGTTCGGCGAGCCCGGTCTGGTGATGGACTACTACGACGGAAACACCGTCACCGGCCTGTGGAACTACGCCCAGCACTATGCGATGAGCGACCGCTCCTTCAGCTCGGCCTACGGCCCCTCCACCCCCGGAGCGCTGGAGCTGATCTCGGGCCAGACCCATGGCGTGATCTCCACCGACCCCAAGTCCTCCACCGAGAACCCGATCCAGACCGACAAGCCGGACGCGTACGCGGTGGCCTCGCCGGACGCCAAGGGCGTCGGCACGGTGATCAACGACCCGGACCCGGCCTTCGACGACTGCTCCAACAAGGACCACACCAGTGGCAACGCCCTGGCCCGGATGAAGGGCCGGAACGTCGGCGATCTGCTCAACGCCAAGGGGGTGAGCTGGGGCTGGTTCCAGGGCGGCTTCCGCCCCAGCACCGCCTGGGACGGTGAGCCCGACCACTACGCCAAGTGCTCCGGCACCACCCACAAGAACGTCGGCGGCGCGGCCTCGGTGGACTACAGCCCGCACCACGCGCCGTTCCAGTACTACAAGTCCACGGCGAACCCGCATCACCTCCCGCCGAAGAACGTCCAGGAGATCGGCCACAGCGGCCGGGCCAATCACAACTACGACCTCACCGACTTCGACGCGGCGCTCAAGACCGGCCATCTGCCCTCCGTCAGCTTCCTGAAGGCCGCCGAGTACCAGGACGGCCACGCCGCCTACTCCGACCCGGTCGACGAGCAGCACTTCCTGGTCGAGCAGATCAACGCGATCCAGAAGTCGCCGCAGTGGAAGGACACCGCGATCGTCGTCGCGTACGACGACAGCGACGGCTGGTACGACCACGCCTACGCCAAGCCCCTCAACGGGTCGACCGACAAGACCACGGGCTCGGGCGGCAAGGCCACCGACAGCCCCGCCTGCCAGTCCGCCCCGAAGCCCGCGGGCGGCTACCAGGACCGATGTGGCCCCGGCCCCCGGCAGCCGCTGCTGGTGATCTCGCCCTTCAGCAAGTCCAACAAGGTGGACCACACCCAGACCGAGCAGACCTCGATCACCCGCTTCATCGAGGACAACTGGCACACCGGCCGGATCGGTGACGCCTCCTTCGACCGCCGGGCGAACACCCTCTCCGGGCTCTTCGACTTCCGTCACCCCAACAACACCCAGGTGCTGCTGAAGTCCGACGGCTCGGTCGCGTCGGTCCACAAGGCCGGTCACTACACCACCTCCGCCCTGGCCGCCCACGCCCCGATCGTGAACGCCGCTGCCGCCGACGCCCTGACCACCCGGCGTCTCGCCGACGACAAGGGCATCTCCGCCGCACTGCCCATCGGCCTCACGGCGGGTGCGCTGGTGCTCGGCGGCGCCGGTACGGCGCTGGCCCTCCACCGCCGCCGCACCGCGCGGACCGCGGGCTAGGCCCGTTCCGCGCGAGCGCGCGGCACACCGCCGTCGGGTCCGCCGCCACACCTCCTCCCCAGGTGGCGGCGGGCCCGGCCGTTCATCGGCGGGCCCGGCCGTCCATCGGAGCCCGGGGAACAAGGGCCGGGAATAAAGCGGAGCCTTTCTCCGGTTGAATGTCGGCGGTAGACGTAGAGGCGTGGCGGCGCAGCGCCGCACACGCACACCACATACGCGCACCGCAGTGCGACCAGGGAGGCGGGCCACCGTGGCCGATGAGCAGGACCGGCGAGACGACCAGCGCGACCCCATCCGGGCCCGGCCCCTCGGCAGCGCACCCGTGCCCCTGTCGGTGCTGGACCTCGCGACCGTCGGCAGCGGGGTGACGGCCGCCGAGGCGCTGCGGACCACCACCGAGCTCGCCCGGCTCGCCGAGCGCCGGGGCTTCCAGCGGTTCTGGGTCGCCGAGCACCACTCCATGCCCGGCGTCGCCAGCTCCTCCCGGCGGTGATCCTCGCTCATCTCGCCGCGCACACCGAGCGGATCCGGCTGGGCTCCGGCGGGGTGATGCTCCCCAACCACGCCCCGCTGGTCATCGCCGAGCAGTTCGGCACCCTGGAGGCGCTCGCCCCCGGCCGGGTGGACCTCGGCCTCGGCCGCGCCCCGGCACCGACGGGGCCACGGCCGCCGCGCTGCGCCGCACCGACCGGCTGCGCGAGGGTGCCGACGACTTCCCCCAGCAGCTCGCCGAGCTGACCCGCTTCCTCGACGACGACTTCCCCGACGGCCACCGCTATGCCCGTATCCACGCGGTGCCGGGGCCGGTGCAGGGCACCGTGCCCGGCGGGGTCCAGTCCGCCGACCGGCCCTCGGTCTGGCTGCTGGGCTCGAGCGGGTTCAGCGCCCGGCTCGCCGGGATGCTCGGCCTGCCGTTCTCCTTCGCCCACCACTTCTCCGCGGCCAACACCGTCCCCGCGCTCGACCTCTACCGCGAGAGCTTCCGGCCGTCCGCCGTGCTGGACAAGCCGTACGCCTCGATCGGCGTCTCGGCCTTCGCCGCCGAGGACGAGAAGGAGGCCCATCGCCAAGTGCTCACCGGTGCCCTGGCCATGATCCGGCTGCGCACCGGACGCCCCGGCCTGGTGCCGACGCCCGAGGAGGCCGAGGGGTACGAGTTCAACGAGATCGAGCGCGACTTCATCAACGGCTGGCTGGCCAATGTCGAGTACGGCAGCCCGGACCAGGTCCGCGAGGGCCTCGACGGGCTGATCAAGCGCACCGGGGCGGATGAAATCAAGATCACGGCCAATGCCCACGGCCGAGCCGCCCGTCTGCGCTCGTACGAGCTGATCGCCGACGCCTACGATCTGCCGACGGCACAGACGGAGGCGTAGCCCTACGGGGTGTCCGGAGGGCCACGCGGCTCCGCCGCGTGGCCCTCCGCAGGCGTCACGATCCGCCGGACATCTAACCCGGCGCCGGGCAGGTGATCATCGCCTGGATGCGGTCCGGCGGCACCGGACGGGAGTAGAACCAGCCCTGTCCCGTGTCGCAGCCGATCCGCCTCAGCCGCTCCGCCTGCTCGGCGCTCTCCACGCATTCGGCCGTCACCGTGAGGCCCAGCCGGTGCGCGAGCTGCACCAGCGCCTCCACGATGGTCTCGTCGGCCGGATTCGGATGCTCCTCCGCCCGGAACCCCTGGACGAACGAGCCGTCCAGCTTGAGCGTGGAGACCGGCAGCCGGCTGAGATAGGCGAGGTTGGAGTAGCCCGTCCCGAAGTCGTCGATCGCGATGGCCACCCCCATGTCGCTGAGCTGCTGCAGCGCCTGCAGCGGCCGCCCCGTGGACCCCATCACCGCCGACTCGGTCAGCTCCAGCTGGAGCAGATGGGGCGGCAGCCCGGTCTCCGCCAGGATCGCGCCGACATCGGCCACCAGATCGGAGTCCCACACCTGGCGGACCGCCACATTCACGCTGACCACCAGCGGATGCGGCGGTTCGGTCAGCTGCCAGGCACGGGCCTGGCGGCAGGCGGTGCGCAGCACCCACCGGCCCAGTGGCACGATCGCGCCGTTCTCCTCGGCCAGCGGGATGAACCGGTTCGGCGACAGCCGCCCGAACTGCGGATGGTCCCAGCGCACCAGCGCCTCCACCCCCGGACCACCCCGTCGCCCAGCCCCACCAGCGGCTGGTAGTCGAGCACGAACTCGTCCCGCTCGACCGCCGGGCGCAGGGTGCTGGACAGCGCCTGCCGGGTCATCCGATGGGCGTTGCGCTCCGGGTCGAAGAGGGTCCAGCGCGCCTTGCCGTCCTCCTTCGCCCAGTACAGCGTGGTGTCCGCGGCCTGCATCAGCCAGGTGGTGTGGGTGCCGGCCGCGGGCCGCTCCACCACGCCGATGCTCGCCGACACCGACAGCCGCTGTCCGCCCACGTCGAACGGTTCCTGCAAGGCGGCCAGCACCGTCCGGGCGAGGTCGCACAGCTGCTCGGTGCCGGTGGAGTTGCGGACCAGCAGGGCGAACTCGTCGCCGCCGAGCCGCGCCACCAGATGGCCGCCGGGCGCCGCGCAGTCGGTGAGCCGCTGGGCGACCGCGCCGAGCAGCCGGTCGCCGACCCGGTGGCCGAGGGTGTCGTTGACCGCCTTGAAGCCGTCCAGGTCGAGATAGCAGAGTCCGATCCGGCCGGTGCCTCCGTGGTCGTAGGTGGCCGCCTCCAGCGCCCTGGTCATCCGCTCGAAGAAGAGGCTGCGGTTGGGCAGCCGGGTCACCGGGTCATGCATCTGCAGATGGCGCAGCCGCCCCTGGAGATCCCGCTGGTCGCTGATGTCGGCCATCGACAGCAGCAGACTGCAGCTGTCCGGCGCCGGCTCGACGGTGATCTCGGCCCACAGGGCGTGGCCGTCGGCGCGCCGCAGCCGCCGGGTGCGGCGCAGCCGCGCGGCACGGCCGCCGAGGACGTCCCGGTACTCCCGCCAGGTGCGCGGATCCTCGCGCAGATCGGCCAGGTCCGCCGCGCTGCGGGTGATCAGCAGGGCCGGATCGGTGCCGAGCAGGGCGCCGAGCGCGGTGTTGGCGTCGAGCACCCTGCCCTCGCGGTCGACGACGGCCATGGCGAGGCGCGCCACGTTGAAGGCGGCGCGGTAGTCGCCGGGCGCGGGGCCGGTCGTGGGACCGGTGGTATGCCCGGTGGTGGGCCCGGCCGTATGCCCGGCCGCGGGCCCGGTGGTATGCCCCGTTGTCCGGTGCCCCGTGGGGTTCCCCGTTGGGTTCCCCGCGCCCGGGGCGTGCCGGGGGCCGGGGGCGTGCCCAGGACCGACGGCGCGCCGGGGCCGGACGGGGTGCGCCGGGGTCCTCCGCGACCGGAAGGACGCTCGGCATGGCCTCACGCTCTGTGATCGTCGGCAGTGTCGCGCCCGGGGCGCGTCCCTGCCCGTCGGGGGTTCCGCTCACCGCTCGCTCCCGCCTGGCGTTTGTTGTGTCCAGGTTGTTCGTACACATCTTGTGCATGTCTCACACCGGGTGCCGGGCCGACCGTAAGTGCCTGCCTGAAGGGGGTTCCCCGCTGGAAATGTGCCGATCATAGGGGCTCGTGCTCCGGGCGTTCCATCGATGTCATCGCGCTCACCGCCGCCTTGACAATGTGTTTGGTCGTATCTGTTCGACTCTGCGCGGGCCAACAGCCGCTCTGACCGAATGTGACCGTCTGTTACGTACCCGGATAGCGGCCTCTTCACTCGACCAGCCCAACCCAACAGGGCGTACCCCGCAAATTCACCTCAGGGTGGAGTGGGTGTTCCGACTACGCCCGGGAGGTCGACATGGTGCGTCCTCAGGTACCCGAGGGGGTGCACCGGCAGCCTCGGCTGCGTCGGACCGGAGCCCTGCTCACCTCGCTGAGCGCGCTCATCGCGACCACCGTGGTGGCGGGCCCCGCCGTCGCGGCCGGCCCCGGCGGGCCCTGTGACCTGGAACGCACCGATGCCCACCACTCGGAGGGCCTGGACACCTGGAACTCCCGCTATCCGCGCCCGGTCCGCCGCCTGGACGCGGCGATGGTCTTCCTGTCCTTCCCGGACGCGCGGCCCCGGGTGACCCCCGCGAAGCTGGCCGCCGACCACATCCCCGCGACCCCCGATTTCTTCAAAAGGGCCTCCTACGGGAAGTTCCGCTTGCGGGTGCGTCCGCTGCGGCGCTGGATCACCATGCCCCAGCGCTCCACCGCGTACGCCATACAGCGCGACTGGAACGCCCAGCGCCGCGCCGCCTATCTGCGCGACGCCATCGCGGCCGCCGATCCGCACCTCGACTTCGCCCGCTACGACCTCGTCTACCTGGTCGCCGACCCCGACGCCCCCGGTGTGGACGCCGACGCGACGAAAGTGGTCAACTTCGAAAAGCCCCTGCGCGCGGACGGTGTCGACCTGCGCCGCCTGGTCACCGTTTTCGAGCACCATCCGCCGGACCGCAATGTGCTGGCCCATGAGACCGGCCATGTCTTCGACCTGCCCGACCTCTACCACCGGCCGAAGGACACCGACGGCAACGCCGAATGGGACACCTACGTCGGCGACTGGGACCTGATGGGAAGCCAGTTCGGCATGGCACCCGATCTGTTCGGCTGGCACAAGTGGAAGCTCGGCTGGCTCGGCGCGCGCCAGGTGGCCTGCGATCGCCTCGCCGGACCGCGCCGCTACACCCTCCAGCCCCTCGCCGCCCCCATGGCCCGCGGCCGGTCCGGCGCCGACACCCGCACCCGGCTGGTCGTGGTCCGCACCGGGCCCACCACCGCGCTGGCCATCGAGGCGCGCGGCGGCCGCGGCAACGACGCGGGCACCTGCACCGAGGGCGTGCTGGTCTACCGCGTCCGCAACGACAAGGCGTCGGGCGACGGCCCCGTCCAGGTGCTGGACGGCCACCCCGCCACCTCCGCCTGCTGGAACGAGTCGGTCTACCCCGAACTCGCCGACGCCCCGCTCGGGGTCGGCGACACCATGTCGGTCAAGGAGGACTCCGTACGGATCACGGTGACCGGCCGCGCCGCCGACGGGGGCTGGACCGTCCGGGTCAACCGCAGGGCGCGCTGATGACGGCCGATGACGGGGTCGCGACGGCCCGGCGGGCCGGTGGTGGGTCCCGCCGATGCAGCAGGTCGGGCCGCTGACGGACCCCCGCCGAGGACCGGGGCGCGCTCCTCACCGTTGATCAAGTCGGCTTCGAGGTGGCGCTTCGAGACTGTGGGCCCCTTTTCGACGTCGGGCGCCCGGGAGTTGAGAATGCCGCGACACGCGAATCTGGCCGAGGCCCTGAAGGAACGGGCCCTCCAGCGCCCCGACGCCACGGCACTCGCCCACCCCGCCGCCGATGGCACCGAACACCGCGTGTCCTACGCCGCGCTCGACGCCCGCGCCGACGCCGTGGCCGCCTGGCTGCGCGCCCGGGACGCCGCCGGCCGCCGGGTGCTGCTCGCCATGGACCCCGGCCCGTGCGCCGCGGTGGCGCTGCTCGGCTGTCTGTACGCGGGGCCGTGGCGGTGCCCGTGCCCGCGCCGTCCGCCTCCCGGACCGATGCCGAGCGCACCGCCTCGATCGTCCGGGACGCCGCCGTGGACCTCGTCCTGACCGAGACCGCCCACGCCACCGAGACCTCCCGCCGGCTCTCCCGCATCGGCCGCGCCGGTCTGACCTGCCTCGCCGTCGACGGACTCCGCCCGGGCGCGTGCGCCGACGTGCCCCGGCACCTCGTCAGCACCACCGCCGACAGCCTCGCGCTGCTCGCCTACGACTCCGGGCCCGCCACCGCCCCCGCGGCGCCCTGCTGACGCATGGCAACCTTACGGCGGCCATGGCCGGGCTGCGGTGGACGCTCGGCACCGACCGCCGCTCCCGGATCGGCGGCTGGCTGCCCCGCCACCACACCCCGGGCTGATCGGGCAGGTGCTGCACCCCTTATGGCTGGGCGCCACCGCCGTGCCGCTTCCGGCGGAGCCGTTCCGCACCGATCCGCTCGGCTGGCTGCGCGCCATCAGCCGCCACGGCATCACCGAAACCCTCGCGCCCGACATCCTCCACGCCCGGTGCGCCGCCCTCCTCGGCGACGAGACACCGGCCGGGCTCGACCTCTCCCGCTGGCGGACCGCGCTGAACGCCGGGGAGCCCGTCTCGGCCGGGACCATGGCCGCCTTCCCTCACCGCTGCGCCCCGCTGGGCCTGCGCCCGGGCACCCTGGTGGCCGGGTACGTCCCGGCCGAGGGGATGCCGGTGCCGCTGGCCACGGGGCGCACATCGGTGCCGGGCGCGGACTTCGCCGTCGTGGACCCGCTGACCGGGCGCAGGCTGCCGGACGGGGCGCCCGGGGAGATCTGGGTGCGCGGCCCCGCCGTCGCCACCGGCCACTGGGGCGGTCCGTCGGACACCGCGCCGCTGTTCGCCGCCCGTGTCGCCGAGGGCCCTGGCGGCTTCCTGCGCACCGGCGATCTCGGCCTTACGGCCAACGGCCAGCTCCGGATGACCGGCTGGGTCCGTGACGCCCTCCTGGTGGAGGGCCACACCCTGCACCCCCAGGACGTGGAGCGCGAACTGCTGGGCTGCGCGAAGGCGCTGGGGTCGGCCCGGGTGTTCTGCGCGGGGCGCTGGTGGTCGTCCAGGAGGTGGTCCGTACGGCGGGCGGGGCGCGCACCGGGCTGCCCCGGCCGGCGGCCCGGATCCGGGCCCTGATCGCGGAGGAGTTCGGTGTCGAGACCGGCGCGCTGCTGCTGGTGCGCCCCGGCACCGTGCGCGGGGCGGGAACCGCCAAGGTACGGCGCGCCCTGCTGCGCGAGCGCTATCTGCGGGGTGAAGTGCGCACGCTGCACGCCGAGTTCGGGCCGGGGACCGGTGAGCCCTGCCGGGGTGGTGCGGCGTGAAAAGGGGGCGCGCGGTCGCGTCCGCGCTACGGGATAGGCGTTCGACGGGCGTATTTGCCCGCGAATCGATGGAATGGCCGAGAGGGCGGGGGAATAATCACTGTGCGGGGTGAGGACGGGCGGGGAAAGCAGGGGGGCGGCATGGTCAGGGTGCTGATCGCGGAAGACATGCATATGTTGCGCAAGGCGCTGGTGGCCCTGCTGGAATTCGAACCGGATATCGATGTGGTGGCCGAATTCTCCAGCGGCGCCGAAATCCTGCCGCGCGCCCGTGAACTCCGCCCGGACGTCGCCGTGCTGGACATCGATCTGCCGGGCGTGGACGGGCTCACTGCCGCGGCCGAATTGAGCACCGCCGTCCCCGAGTGCCGCACCATGATGCTCACCAGCCTCGGCCGCCCCGGAAATCTGCGCCGGGCGCTGGCCGCCCATGTCTCCGGCTTTCTGCTGAAGGACAGCAGCCCGGAGAAGCTGAGCGACGCCATCCGTGCCGTCGCCAAGGGCGAGCGGGTGATCGATCCCCAGCTCGCGCTGGCCGCCCTGGACGACGGCCCACAGCCGCTGACCCCGCGGGAGCTGGAGGTCCTGCGCTTCGCCGCGAAGGGCGAGGACTCCGCGCAGATCGCGGCCAAGCTGTTCCTGTCGGTGGGCACGGTGCGCAACTATCTGACGTCCGCCGTGACCAAGCTGGACGCCCGCAACAGGGTGGACGCCATCCGGATCGCCCGCGAGGCGGGCTGGCTGTAGGGCGGCGCGGGCTGGCTGTAAGGCGGCGTGGGTCGACTGTAGGGCGGCGTACGGCGTCCCCGCGCGCTCGTCACGCCGCCAGGCCGCCAGGCCCCGCCAGGCCCCCCGCCTAGGCCGTCACGGTCGGCCCCGGGCCGTACTCCCGGCCGCTCCGCGGCGGCGCGTCCACGGACACATCCAGCTCCGCCCGTAATTCGAACCAGCCGTCCGACCGTACGCCCGCGCGCAGCCGCCCGCCGAGGTTCTCCACCCGCACCCGGAGGTTGCCGATGCCGCTGCCGCCGTCCGAGCTGTCGGCGCGCAGGATCGTGGACGGTCGGCCGACCCCGTCGTTGACGAGGGTCAGCGACACCCGGTGCCCGCTGCGCCGCGCCTCGACCGCGCAGTGGTCGGCCTTGCTGTGGCGCAGCACATTGGTCAGCCCCTCGCGCAACACGCTCGCCAGCACCGTGTCCACCAGCTCCGGCAGCGGTCCGCAGTCGATCTCGGCCGTGGCGCTGATGCCCGCCGCGGCCAGCATCGAGCGGGCCGTCGCCGCCTCCGCCGACAGCGACATCTTGCGATAGCCGCTGGCCACCGCCCGTACGTCGGCAAGGGCCTGACGGGAGGTCTGCAGGATCTCCGAGAGTTCCTGCTGGGCGCGGGAGTTCTGCCGGGGCACCAGCCGGTGCACCAGCTCGCATTTGAGGGTGATCGTGGACAGGCTGTAGCCCAGCAGGTCGTGGACGTCCCGGGAGAACCGCAGCCGCTCCTGGGCGACCGCCAGCCGGGCCAGCTCCGCCCGGGACCGGGACACCTCGGCGACCAGCCCGGACAGCCGCGAGAGCCCGAAGACCACCAGCCCGGTCAGCGCGGTGGAGACCGTGGTGTACGCGACCTGACCCCAGCCGAAGCCCACCTGGAACAGCAGCACGTCCGTGCACAGCAGGATGGCCGCGAACGCCGGCCACGCCAGCGCCGGGACCAGCACCAGCAGCGAGGAGCCGGCCAGGAAGCCCGGCATGCCCAGCCAGGCGTGCTTGAAGACGGCGAACGGCGCGAAGGTCAGCACCGCCTGGAGCGCCAGCGTCCAGCGCCGCGCACCGCTGAGCCGGGGCGCGAGGCCGGGGAAGGAGTGCAGCATCTGGAGGCAGAGCAGCATGGTCATCGGCAGCAGCGCAAGACCGAGCATCGCCGCGTCGACCGACCGGCCCGAACGATTGCCGTCGACCACGTAGGTGACGGCCACGGCGAAGTACCCCACCAGCACGAGGACCGTGATGACCACGGCCAGACGCGGCGCCAGACCGTCCTGGTGGCGCGGTGGGTGGTTCCCGGCATCGTCGGGCAAGAGGCTCACCTGCACTCGTCCTCCGGATGGTCGGGCCGGATTGGGTGGCTTGCCCGAGAGTATCCGATCTTCACCCAGGGTGGAGAGGCCCTGTGGAAGGCTCATGGTGTACGCAGAGTTACCGGATATCACGGGGGATCACAGGAAAAACGGAATCGGGTTGAGGTCCGCATAGGGCGTGGGCCCCGGCAGTCGGCCGAGCGCGACCGGGACATCGAAGAGCCGGCCGGGCGCGAACCGGGCCCAGTGCGGGCGCATTCCGGGCACCAGCACCTTGGCCACCGGCAGCCCCACATCCGGCCGGGTCTGGTCCAGCACCAGCAGTTCCATCCCGCGCCCGCGCACCAACTCCCTTACGGCGGCCGGCGCACCGCCCTCCGGGGCACCGGGGGCCGGATATCCCCGGGGGCGGTACGGCGGCCGGATCGGGGGCCAGATACGGGTGGTCGGCGAGGGTCGCGGTACGGAACCAGCGCAGCGCCTCGGGCTCGGCGGCGCCGTAACCCCCGCCGTCGGCGCGGGCCTCGACCACCGCCGGAAGCATCTGGTTCAGCTCGGCGAAGGCGTGGCACAGCGCGGTGTGCCGGTCGAAGTGGGCGCCGAAGCCGAAGGTGATGTCCTCGGCGGACTTGTCGAGCCGCCGGGAGAGCGCGGCGACCACCGGGATGCCGAAGTCCGTGGTGAGGTCCAGGGCCCACACCTCGCGCCGCACGTCCCGGTGGGCGGCGCGCACTTCGGCCAGCCACGGGTCGTCGAAGGCGTCCAGGGGCACGGCGGGCTGCCGGGTGCGGTTGTACCACCACAGGGCCACCGCGTCCCGCTCCACGAGCTCCAGGAAGCCCCGTACGACGGCGTCGGCCAGGGTGCCGCCCGCCGCCGCGCCGTTGGAGTCCGCCCGGCAGCAGCGGTGGCCGGGGGGCTGCGGGGCGCCGTAGTACAGCAGCGCGGTGGGCACCAGCCGGTGGCGCTCGGCGGTGAGCGACCACACAGGGGTCCAGTCCAGCTCCGCGCCCTCGTCGAACGGATCGTGGACGCGGTGGCGCGCGGGGAGCGCCGGGTCCCGGAACTGGCGCGGGTCGACGAGCTGGACGGTGTCCGGGTGCACCGCGTCGTCCGGGCGCAGATCGCGGTAGCGGGCGGGCTGACGCGGCTCGTCCCCTGGAAGTGGCCGCTGTAGTGCTCCAGGGCCTCGCACAGCGCGCTCGCCCGCGCCTGTTCGGCCGTGCGGCCCTTACCGTGGGCGGCCGCCCGCAGTCCGGCTCTTACGGCGTCCAGGCCGCTGTGGGGGCCGCCCCGGCGTACGAGGGGTGGCGGGCGTGGAAGCAGTTGAGGACGGCGGGGCCGCGCGGATCGCGCCGGATCTCGGTGACCAGCCCGGTGACGGGGTCCACCAGATGTCCGTAGCGCTCCATGATCCCGCGCGGGGAGGTGTCGGCAGCGGTATCGGCCAGGGGATCCCGCTGTGACGGCAGCGACAGGGGCGCCAGTATCCGGGCCGCGACCAGTGCCGGATCGCCGCAGCAGGCGCACTGCGGACGGCGGGAGAGCGGATGGCGGTCCACGGTGGCGGTGAGGCTGTCCAGGGTGCGCAGCTCCCGCTGGCCCGGGTGCCGGTACCCGGCCAGCCACTTGGCGGCCTCCAGGGCGGCGAGCTGGAGCGCGGCGGCGCGGCTCGCGGGCAGGGAGGCGGGCGGCCGCGGCACGGGCCCGGGGCGGCCGAGCCGGCGCTGGAGATACGCCTCGGCCTGCCGTCCGCGCCACAGCCGGTCGGCCAGACAGACCCAGCACGGATCGTCGGGGGCGCCGAGGAACGGGCCCAGCCACGCCTGGGTGCCCACCGGTTTGACGGGCAGCCAGCGACGGCCGGCGGCGCGGTGCGCGGCGTCCACGGCGGCGAGCCGGGGATCGAGGTAGTCATCGCACACCACAAGGGTGAGTTCCGCGTCGTCATGTTGACGAAGGGCGATTTGACATATCTCTCGACGAGGGCTAGTGGCCCCCGAGGTCGTCGGATCGCCGTCCGCCGCCTCCGCGTTCACGGACCTCGGGTCCGCCGTCTCGCCGTCCACGGTCCTCAGCCCCGCGGCGGTCCTCAGCCCCGCGACGCGCAGCGCCCGGACCGCCTCGTCCGGGTCGGTCGAGCCGAGCACCAGCGGGGCCACGGCGGGGCGGGCGGACGCGGGCGTGGGGGCCGGGGCTGAGCCGCCCGTGCCCGGCCCGGCCAGCTCCCAGTACGCCTCCTCGGGGGTCCAGGCGCGCTCCCGCTCGGAGACCAGCCCGGCCGCGCGGAGACGGGCGATGACGCGCTCGGCCTGCCCGGCCGGGACCGCGCCGGGTGGGTCCGCGGCGCGGCCGGGCGCGGCGGCCTCGGTGAGGATGTGGGCGAGGTCCCGCGACCCGTCGAGCAGCGGCGCCAGCGCGGCGATCGCCCGGCCGTGCAGCGCCGTGACCCCGTGCTCGGAGACGAGATAGACGGCCTCGCCCGGCACCGGCTCGACCCGCAGATGTGGTGTGAAGCCCAGTTCGCCGGTCATGGCCCGGTCATTCGGCGCCGACGGTGCAGATGCAGATGCCGGGCGCGGGGATGGGCCACGAGGCGTCGGAGAGGTCCTCGATGACCAGGTCGTCGTCCTCGGCGGGCGGACGAACGGCGTCGGCGGTCTCGGCGGCCCCGGTGGCCTTGGCAGCCCCGGCGGTCTTGGTGCGCTCGGTGATCGGGACGACCCCGGTGACCTCGGTGTTCTCGACGGGATGAGCCAGGGCGGCGGGGCTCGTGGGCTCCTGTGGGACGGGCGTATCGGTCATCGCGGACTCTCTCATCGCCAGGGGTGTGAATTTGTCATGGTGTGAGGCTCTGGAACTCATATCGAGCTCGTTACTCCGGCACTGGCCGCACAGGCCGCCCACAAGCGAGGCTCTTAGATGCCTCGGTGGCAGGGCCGCGCGGCCAGGAGGCACTTGACGGACCGTTGACGGAGGTACACGACCATGGACATCAAGGTGTTGGGGCCGCTGAGCGTCGAGGCGTGCGGTCAGTCGATCGTGCCCAGCGCGGGCAAGCCGCGCCAGATCCTTGCACTGCTTTCCGTCTACGCCAACCAGATGCTGCCGGTGCCCACTCTTATGGAGGAAATCTGGGGCACGCAGATGCCGCGCAGCGCGCTCACCACTTTGCAGACCTACATCCTCCAGCTGCGCCGCAGGCTGGCCGCGGCCTATGGCCCGCAGGCCCCGCAGGCCTCCAAGGACGTGCTGGCCACGCGGTACGGCGGCTATGTGCTGGAGGCCCAGCCGGGCGCGGTGGACATCCATGAGTACGACCGGCTGGTGGCCGCGGGGCGGGACGCGCTGGACGCCGGGGACGATGTCCAGGCGTCCCTGTTGCTGCGCGAGGCACTGGCCGTCTGGCGCGGCCCCGCGCTGGTGGATGTGAAGGTCGGACCGGTCCTGGAGATCGAGCTGGCCCGCCTGGAGGAGAGCCGGCTCGGCGTCCTGGAGCGCCGTATCGAGGCCGATCTGCGGCTGGGCCGCCATGCCGAGCTGCTCACGGAGCTCACCGAGCTGACCGCCCGTCATCCGCTGCACGAGGGGCTGCACGCCCAGTGCATGGCCGCGCTCTACCGCGCGGGCCGCCCCTGGCAGGCGCTGGAGGTCTACCAGGGGCTGCGCGCCAGACTGGTCGAGGACCTCGGGCTGGAGCCGTCGCCGCGGTTGCAGAAGCTCCAGCAGGCGGTGCTCGCCTCCGACCCGGCGCTCGATCTGGACCTGGACGGCCACTGGCGCCGCCCGGTGCTCGATCTGTTCGCCGCATAGCCCCGGCCAACGGCCCGCAGCCCTCAGCCCGACCCCAGCCCTCAGCCCCGGCTCCCAGCCCACAACCCCCGCGGAGCAGAGCCCCGAGATCCCCGACGTCCCCGATACCGCCCCGCCCTCGTCCGGAGTCCCGTAGGTCCCCGTACCAGCCAGCCGTCCCCGTCCGGCGAACCATCCCCCCAATACGCCCGGCGCCGCCCTTCAGCCGGGCCTGCTACGGCTCCGCTGCCCGATCCCCCGCGCGGGCAAGCGGAGCCGTAGTGCGTCCAGGGGCTGTCACAGGCGGCCGATGCCCGATGGCCCGATGCCCATGGCCTGAAGCCCTGGACCTGAGCCCGACCAGCAGGAGGCGCGATGATGCGCGAGATCGACACCGATGTGTGCGTGGTCGGGGGCGGCCCGGCCGGTCTGGTGCTGGCGCTGCTGATGCTGCGGTCGGGGGCCCGGGTGACCGTGGTGGAGTGCGCCCGCGCGCATCAGCGCGTGGTCCGCGGCGAAATACTCCAGCCCGGCGCGATGCAGCTGTTGGACGCGCTCGATGTGCTCGCCGGCGCACGCGCCCGCGGCGCCCATGAGCACCACCGGTTCCTGGTGATCGAGGGCGAGCGGGTGCTGCTGGAGGCCGACTACCGGCTGCTTCCGGCCCCGTACGACCACCTGTTGAGCGTGGTGCGCGCCCATCTGCTGGACGAGCTCCTCGCCCGCTGCCGCCGCTCGCCCGGCTTCCGCTATCTGCCCGGGCGGCGGGCCGGGGCGCTGCTGCGCCGGGAGGGGCGGATCGCCGGGGTCATCGCCGAAGGCCCGCCGGGCCGCTGTGCCGTACGGGCCCGGGTCGTGGTCGGCGCGGACGGCCGGTTCTCGCGGATCCGGCGGCTGGCGGGCATCGGGGCGGGCCGCGCCGACGCGTTCGCCCAGGACGTGCTGTGGTGCACCCTCATCGCGCCCCCGGAAGAGCCGCCCCTCCGCGATGTGCGGGTGTACCGCACCGGCGGCGGCCCGGTGCTGGTCTACGGCTCCTGGCCGAACCGGATCCAGCTCGGCTGGACCCTGCCGCACCGGCTCTACGGCCATATCGCCGCCCTCGGCCTCGACCACGTCAAGGAGCGGCTGGGGCGCGCCGTGCCACGGTACGCCGAGCTGATCCGCGATCAGATCCGCACCCCCGCCGATCTCGGTGTGCTCGATGTCTTCTCCGCACGCGCCGAGCGCTGGGTGGCCGACGGGCTGGTGCTGATCGGCGACGCCGCCCACACCCACAGCCCGATCGGTGCCCAGGGCATCAACCTCGCGGTGCAGGACGCGGTGGTGCTGCACCCCCTGCTGGCCCGGGCCCTGGCCGAGGGCGACACCAGCGCCGAGCGGCTGGCGGAGTTCGAGCGGCGGCGCGGGCCCGATATCGCGGCGGTGATGCGGATGCAGACCCTGCAGAGCCGGGCGATCCTCTCGCAGGGCGCGTTCACCACCCGGGTGCGCCCCCGCCTCGCGCGGGCGCTGCGTCGTACGCCGCTCTATCGCAAGATCCTCCAGCGCATGGCCTACGGCAACCCCTCGATCCGCGTCGCCGACGCCGGAGTGTGCGGCCGTACATGACACTTCCGAGCGCGATGGCTGGAAAGCGACTCCACACCGACTTATCGCCACCCCGGCGTGGGTGCCAGGCCCCGTATGGGCCTAGGTTGAGGCCATGCACACTGTCGTGATCCTGGCGCTGGACCAGGTCATCGCCTTTGATCTGGCCACCCCGATCGAGGTGTTCACCCGCACCCGGCTGCCGGACGGCCGGGAGCCCTACCGGGTCCGGGTCTGTGCCCCCGCCCCCGCCGTCGACGCCGGGGTGTTCGCCCTCCAGGCTCCGTACGGGCTCGAGGCGCTCGCCGAGGCCGACACCATCGTCGTACCCGGCCGCGGCGACCCCCTGCTCCCGGTCCCCGACGAGGTGATCGAGGCGCTGCGGGACGCGGCCGGGCGGGGCACCCGTATCGCCTCGATCTGCGCCGGGGCCTTCATCCTCGCCGCCACCGGGCTGCTCGACGGGCTCCGCGCCACCACGCACTGGCGCGGCGGCGCGCTGCTCGCCGAGCTCCATCCGAAGATCCAGGTCGACCCGGATGTGCTCTATGTGGACAACGGCCAGTTCCTCACCTCGGCGGGCGCCGCGGCCGGGCTCGATCTGTGTCTGCACATCATCCGGCGCGACCATGGCTCCGCCGTGGCAGCCGACGCCGCCCGGCTGTCCGTGATGCCCCTGGAACGGGAGGGCGGACAGGCCCAGTTCATCGTCCATGACCAGCCGCCCGTACCGCGTGGATCGCTGTTCGAGCCCCTGCTGCGGTGGATGGAGGACAACGCCGCACGGGACCTCACCCTCAACGAGATCGCCGCCCACGTCGGCATGAGCACCCGCACCCTCAACCGCCGCTTCCGTGAGCACACCGGGACCACCCCGCTGCAGTGGCTGCACCGCGCCCGGATCCGCCAGGCGCAGTATCTGCTGGAGGCCACCACCCACCCCGTCGAGCGCATCGCCGCCCAGGTGGGGTTCGGCTCGCCGACCTCCTTCCGGGACCGCTTCAAGCGCGTCGTCGGCACCAGCCCGCACAGCTATCGCTCCGCCTTCCAGCGAAACGCCGGCTAACCGCCGAGCGAGGCCCCGGACGGGGTCGGGCGCGGGTCGAGGCGGGCTCGAGTCACGGCGGCGACCATGGCCTTCTCAGTGGGGACGACCGCGAGGAGCGCCCATGTTGGACCTCGGCCTGGAGGGGCGCACGGTCCTGGTCACCGGGGCCACCGGGGCCATCGGCAGCGCCGCCGCACGCGCCTTCGCGGCGCAGGGCGCCCGGGTCGCGCTCGCCTTCCGACACCGCCGCGAGGCCGCCGAGGCGCTGGCCGCCGAGCTGTCCGGGCCGGACCGGGGCAGGGCCTTCGCCGTGCCGTACGCCCTGGACGACGCCGCGTCGCCGCGCTGGGTCGTGGCCGCCGTGGAGGAGTACTGGGGCGGGCTGGACGTGCTGGTGGCGGCCGCCCGGCGAAGGGGCGCGCGGCGCGAGCCGCACGCCCGGTTCGAGGACGTCCCGGAGGAGCACTGGCGGCCGCTCGTCGTCGACGCCTTCGCGCCCGCGATCCGCACCGCCCAGTGGGCCGTGGCCGGGATGCGGAAGCGCGGCTGGGGCCGGATCGCGCTGGTGGCCCCGCCGCACCCACCGGAGGGCGGCCCGGGTGGGGAGTTCCATGCGGTGGCGCGTGCTGGGCTGCGGGGTCTGGTCCGCGGTCTGGTGGGCGAGGTGGGCGGGGATGGAGTGCTGATCAACGCCGTATGCCCCGGGCTCACCCCGTCTGATCGGTCCCTGATCTCGCCTGACCGGCTGCCGAGATCGCGTGACCGGCCGCCGACTTCGCTTGATCGGTCCCCGACCCCGCCCGATCGGCCGCCGACCCCACCCGATCGGCCGCCCACCGCCCGCGAGAGTTCCGCCACGCCCAAGGGTTCCATGACCACCCCCGAGGACATCGCCCGCGCTCTCGTCTTCCTGTGCTCGGCGGCCAACGGCGCGATCACCGGCGAGACGCTGACGCTCGCGGGGTGCCGCTGAGCCCGCCCGGGGGTGTGAGGGGTCGGCTCGGTGTCATGTCCATCGGCCGGACGGGGCGGTCCGGCCGGCTCGACCTCTGCGGGAGGTGACCGTTGCGCGTCCTGTTCACGACCTGGGCCTCGGGCGCCCATCTCGTCCCCATGGTGCCGCTGGCCCGCGCCCTGATCGAGGCCGGGCACCAGGTGCGGGTCGCGGTGCCGTCCGAATGCGCGGCCGCCGTCGCCCGGACCGGCCTGGTGCCGGTGCAGATCGGCGCCCTGCCCATGGCGGTGGTCAGGGCGCCGGACGCGGTGCGCCGCCCGCGCGGCATCTGGCCCACGGACTGGCCGGTGCGGCCCACCGCGCTCACCCCGGAGCAGCACGGCGTACTGCGCGCGTGCGGCGACCGGCAGGTGCGGATCGCCGAGGCGATGGCCCAGGGCCTGGTGGCCTTCGCCCGCTGCTGGCAGCCGGAGCTGGTGGTGCACGACGCGGGCGCGTACGCGGGCACGGTGGCCGCGGGGGCGCTGGGGGTGCCCGCGGTCGGCCAGCTGTGGGGGAGCGCGGCCGTCCTGCGGCTGGACCGGCAGCGGCTGGAAGGCCCGCCGCTGCCCGGCTACGCCCGGCTGATGCGGCGTTACGGCGCCGACCCGGCGCGCGAGCCCGACCTGTGGCTCGACCCCTGCCCGCCGAGCCTCGCACTGCCCTCGCGGGCGCGGCGGCTGCCGGTGCGCTTCGTGCCGCACGACGGGACGTCGCCGGATGAGACGCCGTCGCCGTACGAGGCCCGCCGCGCCGGGAGGCACCCCGGACGCCATGAGCACCCCGGGCACCCCGGGCGCCCCGTCGCCGCGTCGAACGGGCGGCACGGACCGGGCGGCGGCCCCAGGCGCTCCGGGCCGGTGCGGGTGTGCGTGGCGTGGGACGACGCCAGTGGCCCGCCGGATGCCGTACGGGCCGCGCTGTGGGCCGCCGAGGCGCGAGGTGTGGAGGTCGTCCGGGTCGGCAGCGCCGCCGAGGGGCGGCCGCCCGCCGGGCCGCTGCACCGGGTGCTGCCGGGCTGCCGGGCGCTGCTCCACCAGGGCGGGGGCGCGGCGGTGCTGGCCGCAGCCATGGCCGGGGTGCCGCAGCTGGTCGTCGCGCCCCGCCTGGAGCACCAGCTGAACGGGGCGCGGCTGGCCCGGGCGGGCGCCGGGATGTATCTGCCCGCCGACGCCCTCGACGCCACCCGGCCCGGGGCGCGGGCGGCGGGCGCCCGGCTGGCCCTGGATCTGTTCACCCTGCTGGAGCAGCCCTCGTACGCGGCGGCGGCGCACGCCCTGCGCCGGGAGGCGCTCGCGATGCCCGGCCCGGACAAGGCGGTGCGGGCGGTCACCCGGCTCACGGGCCCGGCGGTGTGAGGGCCGTCATGCGCGGCCTGCGCGGACGGGCCACGCGAAAGCCCCCCACCGAAGTGAGGGGCCTTTCACTGTCTGTGCGCCGCCAGGGACTCGAACCCCGGACCCGCTGATTAAGAGTCAGCTGCTCTAACCAACTGAGCTAGCGGCGCCTGCTGACGTAGGAGACCTTAGCACCCGGACGCCACGGAGCGAAAATCGATAAGTTTCAGCCCGGAAAGGCGGCGGGTGCGCTGGTCACAGCCATGCTGACAAGATCACCACCGGCGGCGCGCGCCGCCCTCACACAGGCCCACAGCAGCACCTCGGGGCCGGGCAGCCAGGGGCTGCGGACATCGGGCGCGACCAGCCAGCGCGGCGACGGCATTGGGGCGGACTCCCGGGTTCCGGAATCCGTGGCCCGGGACTCCCGGGCGCCGGGCTTCCTGGCGCGGGACTCCGAGGCGTCGGGCTTCATGGCGTCGGCCTCAGGCGCGTCGTGCTCCAGGGGCGCCGCCTCCTGCGGACCGGGGTCCGGCGGGAACAGCGGCGGCACGGTCACCGCGTCCCCCCGGCCGTAGCAGAGCAGCGGGGGAGCGGCCGCGCTCCATTCCTCCCAGCCGAGCAGCGCGGGCAGCCGCTGGGCGGTTCCCGGGGTGGCGAAGAGCATGACCCGGCCGCCCTGGGCCGCGACCGGGCCGGTGCCGGGGCCGTCGGTCCATAACCGGCCCACCACCCGGCGGCCGAAGAGCGCGTCCATGCTGATCACGTCGAACGCCGTGCCGCACGGCAGCGTCACCGGGGCCGTCGGGGCCGCGGCCCACAGGGCCTGCACACCGCGCGGGGAGGCGCTGGCCGAGGCGAGCCAGTCCGCGCCTGCCGGGGTGACGAAGGCGGCGGCGTGAAGTGAGTCCTGCGGCGATCTGCTCATGTTTCCACCTTTACCGTCAGCGATGACGGTGTAGAGAGATGAGACGAAACCGGGACATCGGATGGCGGTATCGGGTACCTTCCGCCCGCATATGCCCCGGGCTCACGCCTGCCGTCAGTCCAACACCTCGCCGCCCCGCATCAGCTCACGACCGAATTCGACCATCTTCTTGGCGTAGTCCTCGGTCCACTCGGCACGCTCGGCGATCACGGCGGGGGTCAGCCGATCGAACCGCCTCGGGTCGGCGAGCTGCGCGGCCGCCATTGCCTGGAACTCCATGGCCCGGTCCGTCGCCGCGCGGAACGCCAGTACCAGCTCCGTCGAGCGGGACAGCAGCTCACGCGGGTCTTCGATCGACTCCAGGTCGAAGAAGTGCGCCTCGTCCGACGCGGCGGCGGCCGGTTCGAAGAGCAGGGGCGCGGGTTTCAGCCGCCGGGGCGCGGAGCCGTGCCGGCCGTGAGCCGAATCCGGCTCGGGCATGTGATCTCTCCTCCTGGCTCGTGAGACACGTACGGTTCGCGGGTCTTGCCGTCTCCATTGTCGCGCGTAGGGCAAGGGCGCCCCCGCCGTACGCCGCCGACCTTGGGGTCTCTCCCCACCCCACCGCTCCCTGAACCATGGCCGCACCGCTCACCCCGGTGACGCACCGTACGGCCACCGGAACGCGCCGCCCTTACGGTCGCCATGCCACCCGCTTACGGTCGCCATGCCACCCGGTGCTCGGACAGGTGCGCCAGCACCGCGTGATTGGCCTCCCAGCCATCGGGAAACTTCACCGTGACGCCCAGCTGCACCGGCTCCGTGGACGGGTGCTCGTCCAGCAGCTCGGCCACCCCCGCCCGGCACACCACCACACACGCCTGCCGGTGCCGCGACGCCAGCACGCACAGCCGCCCCGTCTCCAGGTGGAAGGCCGTGGCGTCCGGCCGCCCCGACAGCGGGTGCAGCACGACCGTGACCTCGAACTCACGCCCTTGGAGGCGATTGGCGGTGTCGACGGTGACGCCGGAGACCCCGAGGCCCGTCAGCGCCGCGCGGACCGCCGCCGCCTGGTCCCGGTGCGCGGTGCCCACCGCGATCCGGTCCGCGGCGACCGGCTGTGGCTCGTCGGACCGCTCGCTGACCGCCACCGCGCCCCGGTCCAGCAGCCGCCGCACCACCTGGGCCACGGCCGCCACCGCCTCCGGGTCGGTGCGCGGGGTGCGCCGGGCGGGCAGCTCCAGCAGCCCCCAGCCGGACGCGGCGGCCTCGTCCAGCACCCGGTCGGGGCCCGAGCCGTCGGAGGCCACCCCGAAGCTCAGCCGCCGCTCCCCGTGGCCGGTGCCGCTGCGGAACGGCGTGTACGGGTAGAACGCGTGCGAGACCAGCGGCGCGGCCGAGGCCGGGAGCCGCCAGGAGACCGGCAGCCGGTGCTGCGGAAGCCGCGGATTGTGGGCGAGCAGGGTGGTGACCGCGCTCGCCGACGGGTCGTACGACAGCCCCGCCCACTGGTCGGCGCCCACCACGCTGAACGGGTCCAGCTGCCCGGGGTCGCCCACGAACAGCGCCCGCTCGAACAGTCCGGCGACCGCCAGCAGCGCGTCGGAGCGCATCTGGTACGCCTCGTCCACGATCGCGTGCCGCCACGGCTCGACGTGTTTGATGTGAGCCCACTTCGCGGCCGTGGAGACCACGATGTCGAGCCCGGCGAGGTCGGCGATCTTCGCGGAGGTGCGGACCGACTCATGGCCGTCGAGCACCGGGTCGTACGGATGCGGATCGCTGCTGTGCAGCCGCCCCACCGGAAGATCGGGGTCCGCCGTGGCCAGCCGGTCCACCAGATCGTCCACCTGGGCGTTGGTCTGCGCGACCACCATCAGCGGCCGCCCGGCGGCGGCCAGCTCCCGCGCCGCCCGCACCACCAGGGTCGACTTGCCCGCACCGGGCGGGGAGTCCACGACGACGCCGCGGTCCGCTCCGTGCAGCGTGTCGTGCAGGATCGCCTCGGTGGCGCGCGCCGCGGCGGCCGACGGGTCGAACGGCTCGCCCGCGCGGGCACGGCCCGGGTGGGCCGCGGCGGCGGACGGGTCCGCGCCGATCACAGATAGTCCTCCTCGGTCATCGGGTCGGGCTGGGCGCCCTGGGCCGGGGCGGCGGCGTCCGGCGGGCCGCCATGGGTCCATGGGGTGCTCTCCGGGTCGGGCAGCTCGGGGCCGCCGCGCGGGGCGTGCTCGAACAGCGTCCAGCACACCCGGTCGCCCTTCTCGGGCACCGTGCCCGGCTCGGGCTGCTTGCCCCGGCCCATCCCGCCGGTCAGCCGCACCACCAGCGCACGGCCCGGGCCGCCCGCATCGCCCGGGCCCTGCGCGACATCGGCTCCGTCGGTCTCATCGGTCTCATCGGTCTCATCGGTCTCATCGGACCCGTCGGACCCGTCGGCACCGTCCATGTCCGCGAAGCCGGCGAACTCCCCGCTCTGCGCCCTGCCGTCCTCCGTGACCCGGTGCAGCTTGACCCGCTCGGCCAGGTGCGGACGGTCCTCGGTGCGGATCGTGACCAGCGGGCGCGGGCGCGGCACCTTCGCGTCCGACCAGGCCATCTCCACGTCGATCACCTCACCCGCGAACGCCTCACCGGCCAGCCGCCGCCCCGCCATGACCAGCGGATCGTCCAGCGCCTCATGGGCGTCCAGCTGGGCCTGCGCGGTCTCGCGCGCGGCGAGCTTCTGCGCCGCCGTCACCGCGTCGTCCAGCTTCGGCTGCGGCGGCTCCCCGGCCCGGACCCGGTCCCGGTGGCCGGTGTAGGACCAGCGGTCCCGCTTCCAGCGGTCGGCCACCCGCGCGCCCTCGGGGAGGGCGCGCAGCAGATCCACCCCGTGCCACAGCGCGTCCCAGGTGGGCCGCAGCTGCGACGCGATCAGCCCGCGCAGCTCCGCCTCGGCGAGCCGCAGCCGCGCCTCGCCCCCGGCCACGCCCTGGGACGCCTCGGCGCGCGCCGCGTCGTAGCGGGCCATCGCCGGGGCCAGCAGCTTGTTGTCGAAGGCGGGGTCGGTGGCCGGGCCGGCGGGCGGGCAGCGCAGCAGGCCGTCCTCGTCCCGCTCCGACTCCGCCCGCAGCGCCGCCTCCGCCCCGGTACGCCCTCCGGGGGGTCGATCCAGGCCAGCAGCGAGCCCAGATGCTGATCCTCCAGATTGCTCTGCCCGGTCGCCCAGTGACGGCTCAGCAGCTCGGTGAGCGACAGCAGCAGACAGGAGCCGGGCACCCGCGCCCGCTCCCCGTAGTGGGTCAGCCAGCGGCCCAGCAGCGGTACCCGCGCGGGCGCCGGGAAGGGCGTCTCCGGGTCCTGCTCGGCGGTCCGCCGGAACCGCATCGACCGGCCCAGCAGCCGGACGAACGCCACGCCCGCGGCGCTGGGCACCAGCAGCTGCGGCGCGTCCTGACAGAGCTCGACCTGGACCGGCACCTTCTTACCGGTCTCCGGATCGGTCTCCTTGCGCTCCTCCAGCTCGACCTCGTCCGCGTACGAGTCCAGATAGGGCTGGATCTCCTCCGCGAGCTCGGCGAGGAACGCGAACCTCAGGTCGCGGTCGCGCGGCTGGGCCACGATCAGCAGCCGGGGCGCGTCCCGGTCGGTGCCCACCAGCGCCCCGAGCGGCGCCCCCGTCTCACCGGCGGTGGTGAGCGGGACGAACGCCAGCGGGCGCTCCGACAGATGGCGGTGGCGCACGGTGGTCAGGGGCTGGGCCCGCCCCTCCCGGACCGCCTCCATCCGGGCCAGGGTGGTGATCAGCGACATGCCACCGCCTCCGGGCGGGACGCGAGCGCCTCGGCGCGCAGGGCCGCCGCGCGGCGCAGAGCGTCCACGGCGGGGTCACCGGTGGGCGCCTCGTCGGCGGGGCCGTTCATGGCGGCCGTAAGGACGGCGTCCACGGTGGTGAGCCCGCCCAGCTCGCCTCGGACGCCACGGCCCAGCGCCTCGACCTGTCCCGCCGCGCGGGACCGCGTCCGGCAGTGGGCGGCCAGCTCGCAGGTGGACAGGCACTCGGGGGCGTACGCCGCGTCCACCGCGTCCACGGCGGCCGTGAGCTCCTCGACCGGCCGGGTCGGGACGCGGCCGTCGTCGGTGAGCCGGAGGTCGAAGGTGGTGCCCTCGGGGAGGGCGGCGGCGATCTCCTCGATCCGGGTCAGCCGGTCCAGCTGCCGCCGGGTGACCGCCAGCTGCTTGCGCACGTCGACCAGTTCGGCGGTCGGCAGGTTGGAGAAGTCCTTGGGGCAGACGAGCAGCACCTGATGCCGCACCCGGGCCCGCACGGAAGCGGCCTCCGCCGGGGTCACCGAGCCCTCCTGCGCCGCCGTTTCGGCCGGGTCCGCCGTGGTTGCTGCCTCCTTCGTCCCAGCCGGGGCCGCCGCGTCCGCCGTCATCGCCGCGCTCGCCGTCTCCGCCACATCCACGGCCTCCACCGCCTCCGCGGTGTCGCCGCCGCCCTCCGGCGGCCGGCCGATCATCGACGCCACCCGCTCCAGCGCCAGCGTGTAGACCGCCGACTGCCGGGCGGCCGCGCCCACCTTGGCCGGGTCGGCGGAGCCGTCCACCATGGGGAAGGACTTGATCTCGACGACCGTCCACGACCCGTCGGGGTGCACCACGACCGCGTCCGGCTCCAGGAAGGCGGGCGAGCCCGCGACGTCCAGGCTCACCATCGGATGGTCCAGCAGCGCCCAGCGCCCCGCCTCCGTGGCCTCCCGCAGGGCGAGCGCCGTACGGGCCGTGCGGCCCTGCGGTCCGGGCGCGGTCAGATCGGGGGTCGCGACGGCGCCGGGGCCGGGCGGCTCCGAGCCGTCGCGCAGCCGCTCGTGCAGCAGCCGGACCAGGTCCGCGCCGCCGTCGGCCTTGACCCGGGCCTCGAAGGAGTTGCCGCGCTGATGCGCGAACTGCGACTGGCCGAAGTTCGCGGGAGCCCCCAGGGCCTGCGCCAGCGCGCCCTTGTCGACCCCGGCCCCGTCCAGCAGCGCGCGGCGGCGGCAGCCCGGGTTGGCGGCCAGCGCCGCCAGTGCTCGGGCGTCCATCGGACGGGGAGCGGTGGCCGGGCCGCGCAGCTCAGCGAGCCGCTGCCGGAGCCCCGTCGCCTGCCGCGGGGGCCGCGCCGCCCGTGGCCGTGGCGCCCCGGCCGCCGGTACCGGCACCGGCTCCCCGGCCGCCGTCGTCCGCGGCACCGTCGGTGCGTTGCCTGTCCGCGCCCCTGCCCTGCTGTCGGGGGATCCGTTCCCGTTCACGCGCCGAAGTCTCGCACTTGTCACCGACATTCGCGGGCACACCCGCGTATCGGGAGGCGACGGAGGCCTCCTGGGCCGGGCGCAGACGGGTGCGCAGGGCGTCCGTGAGCCGCAGCGCCGGGCCCGCAAGCAGCGCCCCGAGCCCCATGGTGGCGGCGCCGGCGGCCGCGTCCAGGAAGTAGTGGTTGGCGGTGCCCATCACCACGAGCGTGATCACCAGCGGATAGGCGACCGCGACGACCTTGGTCCACACCGCGTGTCCGTGCCGCCACAGGGCGACGCCGCACCACAGCGCCCATCCCACATGGAGGCTGGGCATCGCCGCGTACTGGTTGGTCAGCCCGCCGAGCCCGCGCGGCGCGCTGGCGTCGCCGCCCCACCAGCCGTACGAGCCGTACTGCGCCATGGTGTCCACGAAGCCGTGGCTCGCCTCCAGGAGCCGCGGCGGGCACGTCGGCAGCAGGGTGAAGCCGATGAGGCCGATGACCGTGGAGAGCAGCAGCCAGGTGCGCAGAAAGCGGTAGTCCGACGCCTTACGGCGCTTCCACAGCCACATCAGGATGGCCGGGGTGAGGACGTAGTGCAGCGAGGCGTAGGCGAAGTCCGCCGGTATGCCTATGACCGCGTGAGCCGTGAAGAGGTCGTTCAGCGGCGACTCGAAGTCGATGTTCAGACGCTGTTCGAAATGGAGGATCGCCAGACCGTGATCGACGGCGGTGGACACATCGCCGCGGGCCAGGAGCCGACCGGCCGAGTATGCGGCGTACACCACCGCTATGAGCGGCAGTTCGGTCCACCAACGGGGCCGACTGCCCTGTGCTGCTCCGGCACGGGGCACGGTATGGGGCATTCGGACGCTCTCCAAAGTTCAGGCGGCCAGAAAAAGGCGCGCGGTCAACCGTACGGTGTAGGCGAAGCGACCTACGCACCGCCCCCGTCCGCGAGCGCGCCCACTGTTGGAACCCCCTGACGGACGCGCGCAGCCTGGAAGACGCCAGGAGTGACCCGGAGGTTGCCTGCCGATCACGTGCGCGATGATGGAGGGATGGCGATCGGCCATGTGCCGGTCCCGCGATGTGCACGAAACCGCAGGCAGCGACGTGTAACGGCGCACGGCGGCGCGGCGGTGCGGATCCGGTGAAAGAAGGCACTACCCCATGGCCCCACGCATCCTCCTGGCCCGGCACGGACAGACGCGGTGGTCGCTGACCGGGAAGCACACCGGCCGTACGGACATCCCGCTGCTGGACGAGGGGCGGCGCGGCGCCAAACTGCTCGGCGAGCGGTTGCACCACGGCCCCTGGGCGGGCCTCCCGGACACCGAGGTGCGCACCAGCCCCCTGTCGCGGGCGAAGGAGACCTGCGCGCTGGCGGGCTTCGGCGACCGGGCGCGGGAGTGGGACGCGCTCCTGGAGTGGGACTACGGCGCGTACGAGGGGATGACCCCCGCCGAGATCAAGGCCGCCCGGCCGGGCTGGCTCATCTGGCGCGACGGGGTGCCCGAGGGCGAGTCGATCGCCTCGATCGCGGCGCGGGCCGACGAGGTCGTGGAGTGGGCGCGCTCGGCCGACCGCGATGTGCTGGTCTTCGCGCACGGCCACATCCTGCGGACGCTGGGCGCCCGCTGGCTCGGCCATGACGTCTCCTTCGCCGCACGTATCCGGCTCGATCCCACGTCCCTGTCGGTGCTCGGCTGGGCGTACGGCGAGCCCGCCATCGAGCGCTGGAACGACACCGGCCATCTCGACTGAACCGGCCATCCCAACCGGCCATCCCGACCGAGGGCCCGAACCGGCGTCAGACCGGGCTGGGGCGGGCGGCCGGCTCTGGGCGCGCGGCTGTCTCGGGGCGGGCGGCGGCCGTCTCATAGCGGGCGAGGAAGTCCGCGACCGCCGCGTCGCGACCGTAAGGACGCAGTATCCGGGCCGTGTCGGCGAGCATCCGGCGGATCCGCGACGACTTCACCTGGTCCAGCAGGCCGAGCGCCCGGCCGGCCGAGGCGGCGGCCGCGTCCGGCGCGCCACCCGCCACCAGATCGCTCGCCAGCTCGGTCGTGAACAGCGCGATGTTGCGGGTGAAGTGGGGGTTCTGGAGGGCCACCGCGCGCCGCGCGTGCTCCACGGCGCGCTTCCAGTCGCCGAGCGCCGACCAGCACTGCGCCTCCAGCCCCTCCAGTTCGGCCTCCCCGAAGAAGCTCATCCACTCGGGGTCGGCGTCGCAGGGTCCGCGCCCGAACAGCGTCCGGGCGCGCAGCAGCGCCCGCTCACAGCCGCCCCGGTCGGTCAGCCAGGCGAGCCCCCCGGCCTCGCGCAGCGCGAGCAGCGACAGCAGCCGTGGCGAGGCGAGCCGTTCGGCGACCCGCTGTGCCGCCTGCGCCGCCCTTACGGCCTCGCGGGGGTGTCCGGCGTCGCGGGCGAGGAAGGCGGTGTTGCAGAACGCGTGCGCCTCCAGGGCGGCGTCGCCGGAGACCCGCGCGGTGGCCAGGGCCTCGGCGTAGTGGGACCGCGCGTCGGACAGCCGCCCGGAGTCATGGGCCAGCCAGCCCACCGAGATGGCCAGTTCGCCCGCGCCCGCGAAGAGCCGCTCGGCGATCGAGCGGTTGTAGCCGCCCGCGTCGAGCAGCGCGTAGGCGGCGCTCAGCGGTTTGGCGGTGTGTGCGTAGAGGGGGTCGGCGCCGTGCCGGTCGTCCAGCACCCGGATCCGCCGTACGGCCTCCTCCACGGCGGCGGCCTCGGCCTCGCCCACCCGCCGCCCCGCCCGCCGGGGCGGCGTCCCGGCCCGGGGCGCGGCGGCCACGGCGGCGGCCGCCGCCCCACCGGCCATGAACGAGCGGCGCAGCAGTTCGCTCTCCTCGAAGACGTCGACCGACCCCTTGCCCGGGGGCTCGCAGGGCCCGGGGCGCGGGCCGGGGACGGGAGGGCCCGCTGGGCCGCGCGCCTGGTGGCCGCGCACCGACTCACGGGAGGCGAAGCCGAGATCCGTAAGGGTGCGGCCGGGGAACATATGGCGGAAGACCCGCTCGTACGCGTAGTTGGGGCAGCGGATCGCCCCCGACTCGACACGGCCGATATAGCGGGCGTCGCAGGAGACCTGCTCGCCGATCTCACGGGCCGCACGGCGCACGGACGCCGCGAACTCGGAGGGCGAGAGCTGTCCGCGCAGTCGGCGGAACGCGGTGTTCGGCCGGGGCGGCGAGGGCTCTGGAAGCGGCGCCATCTGAGCCTCTCCCTTGGTGATGCCAGGTGGGCGGGGGAGAACCGTACCGGCTGTGAGATCCACGACACTCGGAGATTTCCGGCAAAGGTGACGTCTCGCCCGCGATCTGCCATGAACTGCCATCCTTTACGGCGGCATTCAGCCGTAGCCGTTGACACCGCCGCGCGTTGAACCAGGTGCTACCCGATGAAGAGGGAGGCCGGAGTGGATACCAGCCGCTCACGGACGACTGCCCAGCACCTCCAGCGCCAGGACTGCGACCTCGTCACCGTGCCCGCCCGCCAGGGGCTGGAGGCCGTGGACATCCTGCGTCGTGCGTGCGACGGCCTCGGCCCCGTCCTGCACGACAACGCCTGCGACACCCTCGGCTTCCTGGTCCCGCCCGGCACGGCGGACGGCTGGGACCTGCCGGGCTCGGCCTGTACCCAGACTTCCGGGCGTGGGATCCGGATAAATATCGGCTCCGGCACCGGCGCCCCCGCCGAGGCCGGAGACACCCGAACCGGAGACTCCGCATTCGGAGATCCCCCATCCGGAGACGGCGAATCCGGAGACGCCGCATCCGCGGACAGCGGATCCGGAAACGGCGCGTCCGGCGCGGCCGGGGACGAGGCGCCGCCGGGCATCGGCACCGGCTGGCTGGTGCCGCCCGACGCGGCGTACACGGTCGCCACCGACCCCGCCGAGCTCCGGGCGGCGCTCGGTGAGGCGGCCCGCACGATCGAGGCCGTCGACCGCTGCCAGTGAGTCCGGGGGCTGTCAGTGGCCGGCCCCATACTGGGACACATGGCGAAAGGCACGAACAAGCGAGCCGCGCGCGGGCGCGGAGCGGCGCGGGGGCGTAGCCCCGAGCCGGTCACCGCATCCGTCGACGGGGGGCTCGCCGAGCTCGTGCCGGACCGGGACCGGCCGCGCGGCTGGACGCTGCTGCTCGACGGCAAGCCGCAGTCGCATGTGGACCTCGACGACCCCGCGTATCTCGACTTCGAGTACCAGCGCAGATTCGGCCATGTCGCCGATCTCGCCGCCCCTCCCGGCCGTCCGCTGCACGTGGTCCATCTGGGCGGCGGCGCCTTCACCCTCGCCCGCTACATAGCGGCCACCCGCCCCCGCTCCACCCAGCAGATCATCGAGATCGACGCCCCGCTCGTCCAGTTCGTCCGGCGTGAGCTGCCGCTGGACCCCGGTGACCGGATACGGGTGCGCGGCGCCGACGCCCGGGCCGGGCTCGCCAAGGTGCCCGACGGCTGGGCGGATCTGATCATCGCGGATGTCTTCAGCGGGGCCCGTACGCCCGCCCACCTGACCAGTGGGGAGTTCCTCGCCGAGGTGCGCCGCGCCCTGCGCCCGGACGGGTGCTACGCCGCGAATCTCGCCGACGGCCCGCCGCTGGCCCATCTGAAGGCCCAGATCGCCACCGCCCGCGCCGCGTTCGCCGAGGTGTGTCTGACCGCCGACCCCGCCCTGCTGCGCGGCCGCCGCTTCGGCAACGCCGTGCTGCTGGCCGCCGACCGCGAGCTGCCGCTGGCCGAACTCACCCGCCGCGCCGCGGGCGATCCCCACCCCGCCCGGGTCGAACACGGCCGTGCGCTCGCGGACTTCACCGGAGGCGCCCCCCCCGGTCACCGACGCGACCGCCGCACCCTCCCCGGCCCCGCCGCCCGCCGTCTTCGCCTGACCGGAGACCGACACGGCCGCAGCGGATCGGCGGACGTCGGCCGTGGTCCGAAGGGCGTCCTGGCCTGCGCCCGATTCCGCCCCTTCCCGACACCTGACGATATGCGGCTCCGCCGCGTGCGGGCCTCCGCCCCAGACCCCGAACTGGGGTTCCGCCCCGGGCCCCGAACTGGGGCTCCGCCCCGGGCCCCGGGCGGGGCCTCCGCCCCGGACCTCGGGCCCGGGTTCAGCCTCAGACCCCTGAGTGGGGCGTCCGTCTGAGTCCCCGGGCGGTGGCTCCGCCTCTGGCCCCGAGCCCGGGTTCAGCCCCAGACCCCGGGTGGGGTGTCCGTCCCGGGCCCCGGGCCGGGGCTCTGCCCCAGTCCCCGGGTGGTGGGGGCTCCGCCCCAGATCCCGGGCCGGGGCTTCGCCCCTTCCCGCGGCATCGATATGCGGCTCCGCCGCGTGGTGGGGCTCCGCCCCAGGGCCGGGGGTCCGGGCGGCGGAGCCCCTGGTGGCGGGAGGGGCGGGAAGGGGCGGGGAGGGGACAGATCCCGCCGGACACCCCTAGTGCTCGTCGATGCGGACCTGGGGCGGGCCGTCGTGCCAGGTGCAGAAGATGGTGGTGGTGTCGGCCCCGGAGACGAAGTCCACCCGGATCCACTCGCTCTGTTTCCACACCTGCATCTGCCATCCGCCGTCCGGTGTGGCCGAGACCAGATCCGCCGATGCCGCCCGGATGTCGAAGACCGCCCGGCCGCCCTTGGCCGGATAGCTGCGCACCTCCCCGCTCTCCTCCGGCCGCGCCGACTCCCGCTGGGACGGCGTCTGCGTCGGCTTCCGGGTGGGCCCGGCCGAACCGGACCCCTTGTCCTCGCCCCTGCCGGACCCCGTGTCCGCCCCGAAGGCGAGGACGAGGGCGAGGACGGCGAGGAGGGTGAAGTAGCAGAGGGCGAGGGCGGTTTGGGCCGATGCGTCGAGGAGGACCAGGCCCCGTTCGCCGACCCGGAGCCGTCCGCGATCGGCAGCGCGCGCGGCGGATCGTAGGCCGTACCGGTCAGCACCGTCCGCACGCCGTACCACGACAGCGTGACCGCGGCGCCGGTCGCCAGCACCCAGGCCAGACATTGGACCAGACCTCTTTGCATCTTCCTCATCTTGCCTCACCCGAATGGCGTACGGTGCCGCTCATGGCAAGTGTGCTTGTGGTCGAGGACGACCAGTTCGTGCGCTCAGCCCTCATACGGCAGTTGACCGAGGCGTCCCATACCGTGCGCAGTGTCGGCACCGCCCTGGAGGCGTTGCGCGAGGTGGCGCAGATCGGATTCGACGTCGTCATCCTGGACCTCGGCCTGCCCGATCTGGACGGGGCGGAGGCGCTCAAGATGCTGCGCGGCATCACCGATGTGCCGGTCATCGTGGCCACCGCCCGTGACGACGAGGGCGAGATCGTCCGGCTGCTCAACGACGGCGCCGACGACTACCTGGTCAAACCGTTCTCCGTGGCCCATCTCTCCGCCCGGATGACCGCCGTGCTGCGCCGTGCGCGCGGGGCGGGGCGGGCGAGCCGGGCGGCACGGCGCCCCGGCGGTGCTCCGGGTCGGCGGTCTTGCCGTCGATCCGCTGCGCCGCCAGGCCCAGTTGGACGGAACGGCGCTCGATCTGACCCGGCGGGAGTTCGACCTGCTGGCCTATCTCGCCGGGCGGCCCGGTGTCGTGGTGCCGCGCCGGGAACTCCTGGCCGAGGTCTGGCGG